>OZ244987.1:0-5880000 GCA_965223105.1 Saprospiraceae bacterium
TAATGCTATAAGGTCAGGCAGTGCTCATCAGCAATGTGCTTGACTAACCCTACACGAGATAAGCGGCGCTAATCAGTAAGCACAAATAAGCTTGCTCTGACCTTGACATGAATTCAAATATAGAGTTTGGCTTCTTGTTTGATTGCATAGATCGCTTTACGCACCAAATCCTTGTCGCTCTTGGTAAAATGCTCAATAAGGGCTGAACTATAGGTGTCGGCATTTTCACTAAATGCAGTCTCAATCATGATTTGGTGCAACTGATTGAAAATCTCCTTTTTAGCCAACCGAATAATTTCCCAAAGTTTATCTGACACGTAAATCTGTTGAGTGACATTGTGCTCAAACTCTTGCTGAATGGCGATCATCAACGCAGATTGAAGGTCACCTGAAGACATGTTCTTGGTGCGAATTCTGGCTATTAGTGAAGGGATATCAATCCGTTCAAAGAGCAGTATCAGTCGCTCGTAAGCTTGTAGTTTTAGTGGTAGAGTCTTTGCTGAAGCCATCTTTTGGAGTTCCATCGCTTCCATGGACTCCTTGTTCTTCAGAAATTGTTTGATCAGCATGTAGCACACCACGAATACGATCAAGGCAGGCAGACAAACCATCAACAGATAAAACCAAGCGGAGATCTCACCACCCATAGGCTGTTTTGATGAACAAATTAAAGTTCTTTCACGTTACTGCAACAAATAAGTATTACTAACTTTGTCAAAAGCAGGTCTAAAGCCTGAATGGATATGAGCGAAGTGAAAGACAAGATTGAAGTTGCACCCATCAAATTGACTGAAGGGGCATTAAATGAGTTACGCAACATTATGAAGGAGCAAGGCGTGCCCTCTGTGTATGGTTTACGGGTAGGTGTTAAAGGTGGTGGTTGCTCGGGCTTCTCTTATATTCTTGGCTTCGATGAAAAGAAAGAGGGCGATCATGAGTACCTGATCGAGGATTTACGGATCTTCATGAACAAAGCCCATGGCATTTATTTGCTGGGTATGGAAATCGACTATGTAGACGGTCTCGACAATCGTGGCTTTACCTTCAGCAATCCTAACGCATCTGATACCTGTGGATGCGGCACCAGTTTCTCCGCCTAGCCTCCACGACGGTATACTCTACTAATATATAGGCACCCAACGGTTTCTCTGGTGTTACACGTCTGTAGGTATATAATGGAACCTATGAAATTAATAAAGCGAACTTGTGTCCTAGCAGTTGCTCTTTGTTACACATTAAATCCATTGCTTTACAGTTGTTCATGTTTGCCAGCTATGACTTTTTGCGAAACTGCACAGCGTTATCTGGAGTGGAACTATGATCAAACCCTTATTGTGCGAGGAGTTGTGGGCAAAGAGATTGTGGTTAACGAATACCGCACGGATCGAATCTTCAAAATTTCGGAGTCCTTTCACAATCCTCGAGGATTATCTGAGGTGCGGATACGTGAGGGCAACGGTGCTGATTGTGGCAGAAGTCTGACCGACTATGGCAAGGGTGATGAGTTGATCATCGCGATTTCTATTTGGGAAGATTCTCTAGACATCGGTCAGTTTAGCATCTGTGATCCGGCACCCTTACGTGTCAAGAATGGGAAGGTATCAGGTATGATTACCGAGCAAGGAGATCAGCAGCTTAGCTTGGGTCAGTTTCGGTCGCTCGGCACATGCGGCCATACAGGCACTCTTGGTATTTCATTGTTTCCAAATCCTGCCCACGAGCAGGTAACCCTAGCCATCACTACCTCCGGTCGAGATCTCAGTGCTTTGCAAAAGGTCGAAATTAGGGATGTTTCAGGACGGCTGCTGTATCGATATCCATTGTCAAAGGAAGAGAAAACTCGACCCAACCTGGTGATTTCTACAGAAGACTGGCCCTCTGGTTTTTATTTTGCTTCACTCTACCAAAATGAACAATCAGGCATCATTCCGATTGTCATTACCCATTAACAACCACGTTGGTATTGGTCGTCAAATTGGAGGACTGCCAGGGCATATTCTCCAGTTGAGCATTACATGTTGTCAATAATGGCGGTTCCAAACTCGCTGCACTTAAGTAAGGTGGCACCGGCCATGAGTCTTTCAAAGTCATAGGTGACGGTTTTCTGACCAATGGCACCTTCCATTCCCTTGATGATCAATCTACCCGCATCTTGCCACCCCATAAAATCAAACATCATCACACCAGATAGAATCACAGAACTAGGATTGACTTTGTCCAGTCCAGCATATTTTGGTGCAGTACCGTGTGTCGCTTCAAAAATAGCGCGCCCGGTAACATAATTGATATTGGCACCGGGGGCAATACCTATCCCTCCAACAGCAGCAGCCAAAGCATCAGATATGTAATCGCCATTTAGATTTAAAGTGGCAATGACGTCGTATTCTGCAGGTCGGAGTAAGATCTGTTGCAAGAATGCATCCGCAATGACGTCCTTGATCAAAAGTGCACCATTTTCTAAGGCCTTCTTCTGGGCCTGGTTGGCCGCTTCCTTTCCGTCAGACGCCGCTATGCGATCGTACTGAGCCCAGGTAAAGATCTTATCCCCAAATTCTCTCTCTGCCATGGTGTAGCCCCATTCTTTGAATTTACCCTCGGTAAATTTCATAATGTTGCCTTTGTGCACCAAAGTGAGTGACTTGCGACCTTGGTCTAAGGCATAGTTGATGGCTGCCCTTACTAGGCGTTCAGTGCCTTCAATAGACACCGGTTTTATGCCGAGAGAGACAGTGTCAGGAAATCGGATTTGGGTGACTCCCATCTCTTCGATCAAGAATTTCTTGACTTTTTCTACTTCAGGCGAACCTTGGTTGTATTCAATGCCGGCATAGATATCTTCGGTATTCTCACGAAAGATGACCATGTCGACTAGACCGGGGTTGACAACGGGGCTGGGAACGCCTTGAAACCAACGTACAGGTCTCACACAGGCATAGAGATCAAGCTTTTGACGCAGCGCTACATTTAGCGATCGAATACCACCTCCAACAGGTGTGGTCAACGGTCCTTTGATGGCCACCAGGTATTCTTTTATGGCCTGTAATGTTGCTTCAGGCAACCATTCTCCAGTTTGGTCAAACGCTTTTTGACCTGCCAACACTTCCTTCCAGATAATCTTGCGATTACCACCAAACGCTTTTGCAACAGCAGCATCGAAAACACGAACTGAAGCCGCCCAAATATCTGGGCCGATTCCGTCTCCTTCGATGAAGGGGACAATAGGCTGGTCCGGCACATTCAGCTTACCCTGGTCAATGGTTATTTTGGATCCGTTCATGTAGGAAAGATTTTAATTGTTGTATTGGAAAACATGGTACAATTCACCCCGCTGTGAAAAGCAGCACAAAAGTAGGAATTTATTTATTTTGCCCTAACACATCTCATTTTTTGTAATGCGTTATTATTTCCTTCTTGTTGCGATCATCTCTACCTCCTGTCAGATCAGTCAGCGACTGCACTATTGCCAAGAGGCAGTGGTTGTCAAGGACTATTCAGGGTTGGATGGATGTAAGTTATTGCTGCAGAGATCGGATCAGACGCTCCTTCTTCCAGTGAATCTGGATTCATATGACATCACTGCCGGAGATCGTTTGGTAATATCTTTTCAACCCACAGAAGGGATGAGTATCTGTATGGCTGAGCAAAAGCTGGTCATCCTGACCTGTGTACAGCACTTGAGTGAGGTTCCATGTCAGCCAATAACCGTGTTGGAGCCGGGTCATTGGTTAACAGGAAAACAACAGGATTTGCAACCATCAAAAATCATACGATATCAATACAAGGATGAGTACCTTTACCATTTCAGGTCGCGCTCTGGTGACCTCTGGTATGACTGCCGGGGCCGATTGGTGTGCGATCAAGCCGAGATCTGTGCTTTAAAGCTGTCGACGTTGACCGATCCTTTAGAGGTTTTTGTAGCTCACCGTTAGTTGTATCATCTGAAAGTCTATGTCTAATCCACATTTAGATCCAACCGATTTCTCCCACACCCAGGAGGAAAAACTGATTGAGAAGGCGTTAAGGCCCAAGGAACTCACCGACTTTGCTGGGCAACCCAAAATTGTCGAAAATCTCAAAATCTTTATTGAGGCTGCAAAATTGCGGGGTGAAGCCCTGGACCACGTTCTTCTTCACGGACCTCCCGGCCTGGGTAAGACCACGCTGTCCTATATTATTGCCAATGAACTCGATACCAATCTCAAACTCAGTTCTGGTCCGGTACTCGAGAAGCCTGGAGATCTTGCCGGCTTGCTTACCAATCTGCAGCAAAATGATGTATTGTTTATCGACGAAATTCACCGGCTTAACAATGTGGTAGAGGAATATCTCTACTCTGCAATGGAGGATTATATGATCGACATCATGATCGATAGCGGTCCGAATGCCAGATCTATCCAATTGACACTCAATCCGTTTACTTTGATCGGTGCCACCACCCGCATGGGCCTGCTTACACCGCCAATGAGGGCCAGATTTGGGATCAATTTTCATCTGGATTACTACGATGTCAACACTCTGAAAAGTATTGTGAAGCGGTCGGCAGGTATTCTTGAGGTTCCAATCAGTGAAGAGGGAGCAGCGGAAATTGCCCGGCGAAGTAGAGGCACACCCAGGATCGCCAATGCACTACTCCGCCGAATTAGAGACTTTGCTCAAATCAAAGGTGATGGTACCATTGGCCAGGAGATTGCTCGTTTTGGCCTATCTGCACTAAATGTAGACGAGAGCGGTTTGGATGAGATGGATAACCGCATTTTGGGAGCCATCGTGCACAAATTTAAAGGAGGGCCTGTTGGACTAGGTACCATAGCAACAGCCATCGGTGAAGAACCGGGTACCATTGAGGAAGTACATGAACCTTTTTTGATTATGGAGGGATACATCCACCGTACACCCAGGGGCAGGCAAGCCACAGATAAAGCTTTCAAGCACTTAAAAGCGGTACCTCCTAAAGGTGGAGGTGGTACTCTTTTCGATTAAGACTACCACTCTTTGAGATCTTCTTCATCTCGAAGAGGTTTCTTATCGAGGAAATCAAAAAGAGTCAAATTGCGTATTTCGTAATGGGCCGTCCATAGGGTCCAAAGGGCTTGAAAATAGCTCCTTCTGGCGATTTCATATTCATTCAAAGCGATGTTTAGATCAGTCACGTCGATCTTTCCAATTTGATAGCGATTCTTGGCGATGGTGCTGCGCTTGTCAGCAACTTCAAAGGCCCTTTTGGCCAACTCAAGCTGCTGTCTCTTAAGATCAAATTGCTGCACCCTTAAAATCACTTCACGTTCGAAATTGATATTGTCCTGCTCAATGGTTCGCCGGGTAAGTTCCAGGTTAGAGCGGGCAATTTCTCTCCGGGCTTTTGCCAAGCCCCAGTCCGCAATAGGTACTTCGAGCGAAAGACTGATTCTCTCTTGGTCGATGGGACTTTGGTAAGCTTCACGTAGTGATCTGGCGGTTTGCGAAAGTCCGAAATAGCCTCGCAAATCAACGGTGACTCCTGAAGATCTCTCCGCAGCTTCCATGTCCATTTCTGCTTCCATCATTTGCCGTTGAAAAGCGGTCGTAATACTCCGGTATCTTTTTGCGAGGTCCAATGCCTGGTCAGCTTCAATGTCATATTCAGGCAGATTTGGTGGATCGAGTAAATCGAAGACTACATTTCCGGACATATCCAGAAAATTGCGAAGTGCCTCATTGGCAGACTGGTAGTTAAGCAACTGCGTTGCTTCTTCCGCTTCAGCATTTTTGGACCGTAATTCGATCTGAAGTAGGTCAGTTTCAGCAATCCGTCCAACCTCAAATCTTCCCACGGATAATTGATAGAGAGAATCTGAGTACACCTTTTGCCGCCTCGCTTCTTGCAGATTGAGTTGAGCAATATACAATGTGAAGTAGAGATCAACCGCATCATAGGCAATCTGCTCTTTTTCCTCGACATACTGCTTTTTAGATTCTTCGTAGGATAAGGACTCGATTTGTTGATCCCATTTGAAGCGGTTAAATTGAAAGAGAGGTTGCTGAAACCCAAGAAAAAAGGGAGCGGTCAAATAGGATTTGTTATTGGTGCTGAGCACATCGATGCGTCGAAGATCCGTACCAGCAAAGATAGATCCTCCGGTTTGTGGTACCAGTTGACCCAAGCGTATGCCCGTACCTGTGGTCAATAGCGATCGATCGACGAAGGCGTCCGAACCATCAGGCAAAGTAATTGCATCAAAACTGCGATTGAGATTTGCGTCTACCTGGTAGGTCAGCTGGGGTTTAAAGCTACCCAAGAAGGACTGATATCGCCAATAATTGTTTTGTAAACGGGTCTGAGCGATCAACGCTACAGGAGCCTCACCTTGCGCTATTCGAATTACTTCCTCCAAGCCTATTTCCAACCTTTGCTGCGCCAAGAGGTTTAGGGGAAGCAGCAATGACCACATCAGACAGTAAAGGGGTTTGCATTTCATACGACGGTGTTGATGATTTATTCGGTTCGAAGGGCGGTGATAGGATCAAGGTCTGCAGCTCTTCTTGCCGGAAGTATGCCAAAAAGCAAACCAATAGCAGCAGCCACAAAGAAAGAAATGGCAATGGACCATCCGGTAATCACGGTTGGTATTTCCGCTGATGAAGCAATGAGTTTGGCGGCAACGACCCCTACGACTACTCCCAGGAGTCCACCAATCAAACTGATGGCCACGGCTTCAAAAAGAAATTGCAGGATAACATCGGTTTTTCTGGCACCAAGGGAGCGGCGAATACCAATTTCCTTGATCCTCTCCAATACACTAGCCAACATGATGTTCATGATACCAATGCCTCCTACCAGCAGCGAAATCCCTGCGATGACCGCAAGGACAAAATTCAAAGTCTCCTGCGTCTTCTGCTGTTGTTTGATGAGCAGTTCTGGGACTTCAATTTCGAAGTCAATCTTATCATTATGACGGCGCTTGAGAATCCGCGAAATCAAAGCGGCACTTGATTCGACATATTCCGGAGAGGTAATTCGAATGACGGCCCGGTCGATTTGATGATAGTTTTGCAGCTCATCATTTCTGTTGTCCCTTCTTCCCTGCACAACATCAGATTCTGCAATTCGCTGACGATCATCAATTCGACGTAGAAAAGCTTGAATTGGTAGGTAGATATCATCGTTGTAATCTCGAATACTCAGCTCTTCAATCTTCGATTTTTGAATGCGACGAGACGCCAAGATACCGATGACTTTAAACCAGGTGTTGCCACATTTGATCTGCTTTCCAATAGGCTCCTCACCCTTAAAGAGCCGGGTGGCAATAGCGCTTCCAATGATGCAAACATTGGAGCCTCGTTCAAAATGGAGGTTGTGAAAATAATCCCCTTCTCCTACTTCCAAATTGTTGATCTCAAAGAAATCATTGGTTATACCGACACACCGGCTGCGCTGGCTCGATTTGCCATAGATGATGGTTAATTCCTCCACAATTTCCGGACTGATCCGATCTGTGGTTGGCATGATTTCTTTTAGTGCCGTCATATCGTTTAGAGATAAGCCGGGCGAATATCCCTTTCGCTCGGTTTGCTCCAAATCCGGCATTTCCTCTCCTTCTTCTTCACCACCGTCGCCTGATGAGCCAGTAGGTATTCTGGCGCTGACGACAATACTGTTGGCACCGATCAAACTCAATTGTTCCAGAATAGATTGTTTTGCACCCGATCCGATACCCAGCATGGCAATTACCGCTCCCACACCGAAGATGATCCCAAGGGCGGTGAGCATCGAGCGCAATTTATTTTGCAGAATACCCTCTACAGCCAACCTAAAGTTGAGAAGAACCGCATCCATCACCAATCAATTGATGATGATCATTCCAGATGCAGAAAAATTGTCTCTTGAGGCAACACTCTCTTTGACACGTTTAGCCCATTCTCGCTCCTTGGTGGAACGTTCAGCTGCCGCTAGTTTTATCTTCTCCAAAGCTTCTTCCTTAACCTGTGGGTCAAGCAAGGCTATATCGAGTTCAGCTTCATGATCAGGAGCTGTGAGACACACCAAATCATCGATATCCAACCCAGCTACGATCATGATCTCATCATTGTTCGATACATGAGAGATCACTTCCTGTTTTAAGTATCTACCCCCTTTTTTCATAATCACAAACTCGAGGGAATCTCTTTTATGAAATGCTTCGAGAGGAATAGATAAAACATCGTCGTAGGAGTAAACTAAAATATCATTACTAGTGGTCATGGCTGGTCTGAGCACACTATCAACCTCATTCATTTGTACGGTAACCTCAAATACTTTCGCATCCTGATTTCGGAGTTGTTGACCAATGTTTGCCACCGCACTAACGTATCCATCGAACAATTTCTCCGGAAAAGCGTCAACTTTGATCTTCACTTCTTGCCCATTTTTCACTTTGCTGATGTCGACTTCATTGACGTAGATTACCGATATGAAGTCTGAGAGATCCGGCAATTCTGCCACCACCGGATCCCATCCACTGACATTAGATCCGGGTCCTTTCTTGCCATTCCAGGTTTTTTCGTAGATCACCATTCCATCCTCGGGAGCAGTCACGGTAAATTGCTGTGCGATTTCGGAATATTGATTGAACTTATTGGTTTGTTGGCGAAGATTTGCATCAATTTCTCCGATCTTGGCATCAGATTGTATTTTTTTCAGTCTCAATTTGTCCTGTAGTTGCGCATAATCACGCTCAGATTTTTCAAGTTTTAACCTGGATTGGTCAATGATCATCTGGGGTTCGAAACGGTTCTTTTCGATCTCTAATTTTTCCTCTTCTATAGAGAATTCCAGATTGGCAATCTCATCCCGAATTTCTTTCATGTCGATGGCGGTGTCGATCTTGGCTTGAGCAAGTTGAGTTTCGATTTTTTCGATCTCAGACTGGACTTCTTGCATTTTGGTTGCCAATTCGCTCTTGTCCAAACTGGCTACAAAGTCACCTTTCTTGACCACCGTACCTTCGGGAATAAGTTCCGTAATATTGGTTTGCCAGATTCCGACTGACCGCATACCTTGTGGACCTCGAATTTTGACTGATTTCTTTGCTTTGAGCTCGCCAGTAGCATTGACGTAAATCTCAAAAGGTCCCTTTTTGACCTCGGTGGTAATCACCCCTCCACCTACTAAGCCTGTGCTTTTTCCAAAAAAATAATAACCGGCTGCGATGGCAGCCAAGATGATTAAGATTGCGACCGGTGTGCTCTTCATACTGGTTTAAACAGTAAATTTCCCAAAGTATGGTTATTCTTAAAACGAAATACTTAAGGAAAACTTATGGTATTCTTAAATGTGAGATGCAAAACAGCTAAAAAAAGTTGTGTGCCCCTCTATTGAAAAGTAGCGATTCTTTAATTCACAGCCATTGCAGCTGGTACAGGTGACCGTCCAGGATAAACCATCAAGGCTGCCTCCAAACAGTCCATAGCCATGTTAATGTCCTGTTGACATACCATATAGGCAATCCGCACTTCATCCTCACCTTTGTGTGGTGTCGCGTAAAACCCAGTGCCGGGTGAGAGCATGACCGTTCGGCCATTATTTGAGAAATCCGTAAGAAGCCAAGCACAGAATTTGTCAGAATGATCAATGGGCAACTTGACGAAGATGTAAAAGGCTCCTTCGGGTTCATGGAAAGTAACACCTGGCATGGATGATAACCGGTGGAGCAAAGTTGCACGCCGAGCCGTAAAATCTTCCAATAGGCGATGATGGTAATCCTGCGGCAGGGTCAAAGCTCTTTGAGCATACATCTGTCCCAAGACTGGAGGACTGAGACGTAAACGGGCGTACTTGGCCATCTGCTTCAAAAGGCTCTTATTCCGAGTAGCCACTGCACCCACCCTGATGCCACAGGCATTGAAACGCTTGGAAACTGAATCGATAACCACCACATGTTCATCGCCACCTTGCAAGGTAAGGGCTGAGTGAAAGTCAAAGGGTGCGTAGACAAATTCACTGTAAGCCTCGTCGACCAAGAGAAATAGATCGTTGTCTTGAGCCAGCTTTAGCAGCGATTCAAGGCTTTGCTTGGAGTATACCTTACCCGAAGGATTGTTGGGCGTGCTGATGAGGATGGCCTTGGTTTTACTCGTTATGGCATCAGCAAAGACCGCGGGATCCGGTATTGGGAAGCCATCTTCAATACTTGTAAAAAGGGGTTTAATATTAACGCCCGCCATTTGGCAAAAACCATTGTAATTGGCATAGAAGGGTTCAGGAACAATAATCTCATCTCCAGGGTCACTGATACTGAGAAGTGTGAATAGAATTCCTTCAGACGCCCCTGTAGTGATCAGCAGGTCTTCAGGGCTGATCGAGATGTCAAATTTTTTATAATATTCACACCAGGCTTTTCGTACATCAAATTCTCCCTCTGCTGAACCGTAGGGCACAAAATTGCCCTCATACTGCTGGATTGGGAGTAAGGATTGGTCTGGCATATCGAAGTCAGGCTGTCCTATGTTGAGATGCACAATCTCAACTCCGCGTTTCTTGGCCTGCTCCGCAAGGGGTAGAAACTTTCGAAAAGGTGAGGCAAAAGTGCCCTTAACCCGGTCAGAGAAATGAGGCATGACTATTTATCGACTTTTGGTAAAGAAATTATTCTATGCTTGTGCTGGTGGTGTATTGAAATTCATGTTGGGATAAGATGGCAAATCATTCTCGGCGATGACTCCAAATTGGTTCTCGAATTTCTTTACATTATCTGCCAAAGCTCTGAGTAACCTTTTGGCATGTTGAGGAGTTAGGATGACCCGGGACTTGACCTTGGCCTTCGGTACATTGGGTACCATACGGATAAAATCCACCACAAACTCTGAATGCGAATGTGAAATAATGGCCAAGTTGGAGTACACTCCCTCTGATACTTCCTCCGGCAACTCAATGTTAATCTGATTTTGAACCTTTTTTTCTGCCATAGTTTGCGGTATTCGTGCAAGAGATGTGCCTAAATGTTGTAGACCATCTCCATTACCTTACAAAAGTAAGAAGAAATCCGGGATGCCGTGATTGAACCTTCCCCTTATTTCCACTTAGTTCATCAATGATAAAAGCCATCACAACACCCTATCCCAATCATCGGCTAAACTAATACATATTATGAAATTATTTAATATATTTGCCCTAGGCGTGAGGCTCCAGGCTCATTTGAGATTGAACATAGCTGTAAAACTGATTTCTATATGAAGGAATACCTACTACTCTTCTTTATTGCGTTTGTGGGCTTATCCGGACTGTTCTTGATTCATCAGGAAGTGAGAATTCAGAGCCTCTCCACTTCTTTCGTCGCTACTGCACATCCAAAGATAACCTCACCTTTGGTTGCGAAGGTGGCTAAGCAAGCTAATCGACTCTTGATTGAGCGAGGCAATTCGTGGTCAGAAATTACGGTGAGCATCAGAGATTTCAAGCAACGTGAATCGCTCGTGCTAGACATGGGAAATGGAATGCGTAGACAACTAGAGGAATCCAGAACCAAGATAGTATACCAAAACTCCGGTATCTTTCTCATTAAGCTTTTTAAAGGCGATCACCTCCTTGAAGCCCAAGAAATCGAACTACGAAATCCTTTGGTCAGTTTGTGACTATTCATTGGTATTGATTCTTAGGGTCGGTAAAAAGTAGATCTGCTCGCAGCAATGTTGTATTTTTGCCTTGTATCTATTGGCTTCAGATGATTGCACAGATTTTTAAGGACTTAGTAGAACGTTCTGCTTTTGGGGTGTGTGCCACAATCGGTGACTATCTCGGAATCCAGACAGGTAAGATTCGTCTTTATTTCATTTACATATCGTTTGTGGCCATGGGATCTCCCATTGTTGTCTACCTTTTCATGGCATTTTGGCTAAACATCAGGAGGTATTTACGCACTCCCTATCGATTCATCGCTCGGTAAACCATTACGGTCATTTAGGAGAAGTGATTGTAAGTACTTGTGAACCTACTTATTTGCAGGATGGGCAACGCCGCTACTATGGAATTGCCCTTATTCATCTGCGGGAAGCGGCTTTTTCTCCTTTATTTGAGGAAGGATTTACCTTGGAATAAGCACCACGTCAGCCAGTCTGATATTCTGGCTGGACATGAGTAGATATACCATGCTAAGGCTTGCCCGGGTTGATGGCTCTCTCTCCACATTTAGACGGATCTATCTACTGTCTGCGTGTCACTGAGAGGCTGTTTAAATGGCAGTGAAAGCGTACTGAATGATGTTGGCCCCCATTTGTAGTGCTTTCCTTCGCACTTCATCGGGATCATTGTGCACATCGGCATCTTCCCATCCATCGCCAAGGTCTGACTCATAACTGTAGAAACATACGAGCCGACCTTCCCACATGAGGCCGAAACCCTGTGGTATCTTTTTATCGTGTTCATGCACTTTGGGTAAGCCGGTCTTAAACTCAAAAGTTTGATGATAGATCTCGTGCTCGAAAGGTAGTTCTATCCATTCTAATTCAGGGAATACTTCTTTCATGGCGGTCCTCACGAAGGGATCCATACCATAGTTGTCATCGATGTGGAGGAAACCACCACCAATTAGGTAGTTGCGCAGATTTTGGGCCTCGGCATAGCTAAAAACGACGTTGCCGTGACCAGTCATGTGAACAAAAGGATAATTGAAGAGATCTACGCTCCCAACATCCACCGTAGCATATTCCAGGTCAAAAGAAGTACCCAAGGCCTGATTGCAAAACCTTGCGAGGTTTGGCAATGCGGTTGGGTTGGCATACCAATCACCGCCACCACTGTACTTCAAGAGGGCCAATTTGATTTTCCGATGTGGTGGTTCCGGCGTAAAAGTAAGTGAGGCCATGATACAGAAACACAATCCCATCAGCAGACTTAGACGAAACATACTATTCATGAATATACTTGATGATACTTGTAACGAAAAGAGCAGCGGTTTCCGTTCGCAGACGGGCTTTTCCCAGTGATATTTCGACGAAACCCTTTTGCCTGGCTATGGAAACCTCCTCTGGCGTGAAATCACCCTCCGGCCCAATCAGTACAATAACTTCTCCTGTGCAAGGCTTGACAACCTCCTGGATTGGACTGGTCTGGGGTTGGCAGTGGGCGATCAAGTTTACACTGGAAACAGTACAGCTTTCTATGAATGAATCGTAGTGGGTCAATGAGGAAATGGCGGGTAGGAAATGCAATTTGGATTGTTTGAGTGCACTAATAGCTATTCGCCGAAGGCGCTCCTCCCTCACGGTTTTGCGGTCTGTGCGTTTACATTTAATGAAACTGATCTTCGAAACTCCCATTTCGGTGACTTTTTCCACCAGCCACTCCATTCTATTTAAGTTTTTGGTCGGAGAAATGGCTAGGTGAAGCTCGTGAGGAGATGCTGGCATTTTCTCTTGTCCAATGATTTCTATGGAGGCTTTGCCTCGTTGAATCGCTTCGATTTCACCGTGATACAAATTTCCCCGGCCGTCTGTGACTTCGATTCGATGGCCAATTTTCATACGTAAGGTATGCGCCAGATGATGGAACTCTTGTCCGTCCAGGACCAAGTGGCCAGGTTCGATCTGAGTTGAATAGAAATAACGCACAATAGGATAAAAGTAGAAAAAGGAGGAGAAAGACCGGTGAGAAGAATGGGGAGGAAGCGACGGTTACATCACATGCTGGTGGAGCATAATGCCGGGTGGTTTATTTCTTTGGCTCTAACCCAATATCTGAAGGTTCTTATAGTGCTTGGTTCCCTCAAATACTGCTTGCAGACAAGTTCGTATAAAATGTACCTTTGCGCCCTGACGGAAAACTTTACGCTTGAGGTTGGCGTTGAGGTAAAACAGGTAATAATTGATATGGGCTATTTGATCATGATTGCTCAGTTTATTCTGAGCCTTTCCATCCTAATCATATTGCATGAGCTGGGACACTTTTTGCCTGCCAAGTGGTTTCGGACACGGGTCGAAAAGTTTTATTTGTTTTTTGATCCATGGTTTTCTCTCTTTAAGAAGAAAGTTGGGGAAACAGAGTACGGGATAGGATGGTTGCCACTGGGTGGATATGTTAAAATTTCCGGCATGATCGATGAGAGCATGGACACGGAACAAATGAAGGGCCCTCCTCAACCATGGGAATTTCGATCAAAACCGGCATGGCAGCGACTCATTATCATGTTGGGCGGGGTAACGGTAAATTTCATTCTTGGGTTTATCCTCTTTGGGGCTGTATTGTATGTTTGGGGGTCTGAATACCTTCCAACCAAGAACATACCTCATGGATACGCCATGGACTCATTGGCATTAGATATGGGCCTTCGCCATGGGGACGATATTCTGCGGATCGGCCATGCCGATTTTGAGGTTTACAACCCCGGTACACTTCGCAAGGAGATTGTCATCAACGATGCCAGAACCGTGACTGTCAGAAGGGATGGCCAAGTCATGGATATTCCGATAGATCCCAAGTTTGTTCGAATCTTATCAAGTTACAGGTATAAAGATGCAGACCTTTTTATACCCAGAACACCCTCAATCATTGCTGAAGTTCTTAAAAACTCGCCCGCTGAGCAGGCAGGTCTCAAGCCGGGAGATCAATTGATTGCCGTAAATGGTCAAGAGACCCCGTATTTCCATCAATTGTACGAGATTGTAAGGGCCAACAAATCGACGCCTTTGGTGTTCCGGTTTGTTAGGGAGGGGAGAGAACAGGAGGTTGAGATAACCACTACCGAAGAAGGCACCATCGGATTTGCTCGCAAATCCCCAACAATACTCTTTGGTACTGAAACCAGAGAGTACGGACTGGTTGAAGCTGTCCCGGCAGGCGTTGTGGAGGGCTATGATTTTCTGGCCTCGCAGATCAAAGCCTTTGGAAAGATGTTTAGTGGCGATATTAAGGCTTCAGAAAGTTTAGGAGGTTTTGGTACCATTTCGGGTTTGTTCCCCAAGGAATGGAGTTGGCAAATTTTTTGGAGAGTGACCGCGATTTTGTCTCTGATCTTGGGTTTCATGAATCTACTTCCAATACCCGCCCTGGATGGAGGACACGTCATGTTTTTGATCTGGGAGGTTTTGACGGGAAGAAAGGTCAGTGATAAGGTCATGGAATACGCTACCATTATAGGTTTTGCCATCGTCATCGGTCTTGTTCTCTTTGCCAATGGACTGGATGTCTTGAGGTGGTGGCGGAGCTAGCTCTCTAAGGACTATTCATTCTATAGTATTCTTCATTGCACTTCCACTGGTAGTTCCTAACCACTGGCATTTCTGCTCGCAGATATACACTAATATGTGAATCAACCTGAGAAATCAACGATTCAGTGGAGCTTTGCTCCAGCTCATGGATTAATCCTTGATCCGGATCATAGAATATCTGAGTTTTGAGGTAGACAGATCATTGCCATTATGAAGATTGTTGGCATCATTTTCATTCTTATCACCGGCCAATCGGTGGCTGCCCAGAGTCTCATCAAGGGAACCATCATGGATCGGCAGACCCAACAACCGCTTGTCGGGGCAAACATCGTTTTTTTGAACGGCGATGTCACCACTGGAAGCACAACTGACCTGGAGGGGAGGTTTGTATTGCAGCCCGTTGACCCGGGTCGACATACTTTGCAGATCACTTATTTGGGGTATAAGTCTCTGACTCTTCCCAATATCTTGGTAACCAGTGGCAAAGAAGTCATCCTGGATATTGCATTGGAGGAATCAACCGTGAAGATAGATGAGATTGTAGTGACTGCGGAAATAGATAAGGACAAGGCCAATAACGAAATGGCCACCGTAAGTGCCCGGATGTTTACTCTTGAGGAGGTTACCCGGTATTCGGGTGGCCGGAACGATGCATCTCGCATGGTGGCAAATTTTGCTGGAGTTAACATTGCCGACGATTCGAGGAATGACATAGTCATTAGAGGAAATTCTCCGGTCGGTGTGCTATGGCGTTTGGATGGGATGGCGATTCCCAATCCCAATCACTTCGCTACATTGGGAACTACCGGAGGGCCGGTATCTGCCCTTAATACCAACATGTTGAAAAATTCCGATTTTTTGACGTCTGCTTTTCCTGCCGAGTATGGCAATGCCAATGCCGGGGTTTTCGATATACAATTTCGCACTGGAAACCGGGACAAATTTGAATTCACCGGTCAAATTGCCGCCTTTAGTGGATTGGAGTTTATGGCCGAGGGTCCACTATCCCTCGGTAATCAAGGGTCATTTGTTGTGAGTTACCGCCATTCGTTTGTGGAAGTTGCTCAAGCCATCGGTTTGGAAGTTGGAACGACTGCTGTTCCCGCTTACAAAGATCTCAGCTTTAAAGTAGACTTAGGACGCACCAAGTCCGGGCACTGGTCCTTTTTTGGAATTGGAGCGAATTCCGACATCGACTTCTTGGCTGAAGATGTGGAAGCTGACGATTTCTTTGCTATGCAAGATCAAAACAGCTATGCCACCAGCCAACTGGGAATTTTCGGGATAAACCATAGCCTTTTGATTAATGATAAGACTTACATTCGGTCTACCATTGGTTTCTCTTCAGCTGCCAACACCTTTGATGTCGAAGATATTGGTGAAGATGGTCGACTTGAACCCGTATTTGGAATTGACGATTTGAATAACCGGTTCACGATTTCTACCTTTCTCAATAAGAAAGTCAATGCCAAGTTTAATTATCGAGCGGGTGTCATCGGCGAGCAATATCTACTGGACGCTTTTGCACAAGACAAGGACGATGATCAATGGATCACACTGCGTGATTTTGATGGAACGCTGGGCTTGTATCAAAGCTATTTACAACTTCAGTACAGACCCAATGACCAGCTGACGTTAAACGGTGGATTGCATGCTCAGTATCTTGGCTTGAATGAAGATTTTGCCCTCGAACCACGACTGGCAATTAATTGGCATCTGAACGCCGGCCAGACTTTGAGTCTTGCTTTTGGCACCCACAATCAAATGTTGCCTTTACCAATCTACTTGTTTGGCCTTCGTACACCGGCGGGACAATTCATTCAGACCAACCAAGCTACCCGGTTCCTCACAAGTCGGCACTTCGTACTAAGTTACGATCGCCGGCTTGGAAATGATTGGCGAATGAAAACGGAGGCTTACTTCCAAGGGCATGTCAATGTACCTGTCGAGGAAGAACCCAGCAGCTTTTCTGTACTCAATGTAGGGGCGGACTTTGGATTTCCGGAAGTCAGTAACCTTCAGAACAGGGGTTCTGGTAAAAATTACGGTGTGGAACTAACTGTAGAGAAGTTTTTCTCAAGAGGATACTATACATTAATGACGGGGTCATTGTTTGAATCAAAATACAAGGGCAGTGATGGCATCAGCCGCAACACGGCTTTTAATAATCACTATACCCTAAATCTGCTGGGTGGCAAAGAATTCTCTATCGGAAAGCAGAAGCAAAATGCGCTCACTTTTGATTTTAAAATCACCTCTGCAGACGGGCGCTATTATACACCAATTGACTTAGCATCTTCGATCGCTTCGGGTAATGAAGTACAGATCAAAGAATCGGCTTTCAGCCAGCAGTACGACCCCTACTTCCGTCTAGACCTGAAATTTGGATATCGACTAAACAATAGAAATCGGAAGTTTTCCCAGCAATTTTATTTAGATTTCCAAAATCTGACCAATCGCAAGAATGTATTTATCAGGAGATATAATAATGCTACCCAGCGAATCGATACGATATATCAGATCGGGTTCTTTCCTGATCTTTTGTATAGGATTCAGTTTTGATCTTGAAAACAAGAGTGTCTGATGAAAAATGCAGTGAGGTGGCTGGGCTTTGATGATCGATGGTTATTGGTGCTTGGAGTCCCTTTTGTAGCTCTGGTTCTTTCAAGTGTGATGTACGGCCAATTGTTGGTAGAATCACCTCGAATTTTCTTTACTGTCTGTGGACCCATATCCGTTTTTTACACGGCCACATTTTGGTTGTTGTTCAGGGCGATAATTATCACGCTGCGAAAGAAAACTCAGCTGCAGACCAAGACCTTTCATCGGATATTTCTGGAGATCATCTGCATATTAGCCGCCTACTTATTGGTCAAGCCTGTGCTAACGATTCTTGTCAATACCGTGGGAGGAGAATCTGCTGATCTGGTCAAACCGCATCCATCCCTTGAAGTTTTTAGTTCCTTGATCTTCAGCTATTTGATCTTATTTATTTATGAGACGGCCTATATCCAGAAGCAATTGGAAAAATCCAATCTGGAAAAAGAGAAATTGGGCAGGGCACATATGCAGGCCCAATTAGAGGGTTTGAAAAATCAGATTCAACCTCATTTTCTGTTTAATAGTCTGAATACGCTTACCGCTTTGATTCACCAAGATTCTACTCGTGCAGAACGTTACGTACAGAAGCTATGTAAGGTCTTGCGCTATGTACTAGATATGAGAGAAGAAGTACTCATTCCTTTGGAAAGAGAAATTCAGTTTCTTAAGGCTTATATGTTCCTGCTCAAAGAACGTTTTGGCGATAATCTGCAGTTGAATTTACACATAGAGAAGAAATATTATAGTGAAATGGTAGCTCCATTGACCTTGCAGATATTATTTGAGAATGCGATCAAACACAATACGATTAGCGGGGAGAAGCCTTTGCGAGTAGATATTCATGTTACACCGGATCATAAACTGGTGGTATCTAATACATTGCAGCCCAAAAAAACAGAGATGAACTCTACCAAAACGGGACTGGCCAACATCAGACGCAGATATCAATTTCTGATGGATGACCCCATAGAGATCAGAAAAACTTGGGATTCTTTTGTGGTCACATTACCTTTGTTATCGCAAGTACAGGATCGATCCTTGAGTCAATCATGAAAATCAAGCTTAGGTATGGGTATTATCTGCTGATTGCCATTGGCATCGTTTTCTTTGGATGCTCAGATCGTACCGGCAAAGCACCTGAGACGATCAAGGGTGTCGACAAACGCATCAGCCGAATCTATGCCCTACCCCAGCAGGTAAAATCCCCTGGAGATAACCAGCTTACACAAGCCAAGATCGAGTTGGGCAGGTTGTTGTTCTTTGATCCGTTGCTGTCGGGTGATCGAGATATTGCCTGTGCTACTTGTCATCATCCCAACAATGGGTACGCTGAAAGTCGGGATCTCTCCATCGGGACCAATGGACATGGTTTTGGATCACGTCGCAGATTCAACAGCCCGAATGACATTCCCCTAGTGAAGCGCAATGCCCATACCGTGCTAAACACCGCCTACAATGGCATTGACCTGAGTCGGGATTATGATCCTGAAAAGGCTCCGATGTTTTGGGATGATAGGGTGCAAAGTCTTGAAGGCCAGGCTTTAGAGCCATTGAAGGCTCTAGAGGAAATGAGGGGGAGACACTACAGTGAGGCTGAAATATTGCCAGAAATTGAATCCAGGCTACAAAAAAATGATCGTTACAACGAACTTTTTACTGAGGCATTTAATGAGAAACACTCAGTAACGGTAGAAAATGCAGCCAAGGCCATTGCTGCCTATGAGCGGACCTTGGTGAGCAATCAATCCCGGTTTGATCGCTACAAACGGGGTGACAAAGATGCCCTTTCAGAGGCTGAAAAGGAGGGAATGGATCTGTTTATTGAGGTGGGTTGTGCTCAATGCCACAATGGACCCATGTTCTCGGATTACAAAATGCATGTCCTGGGTGTGCCAGACCATCCTGCATTGGATCAGCCCGATGCTGGTTTTGAAGATCGATTCGCCTTTAGAACGCCCACACTTAGAAATCTAAGATTTACTTTCCCCTTTATGCACAATGGCACTTTTACCTCCATTCGTGAAATATTGGAGTTTTATCAAGATATATCCATGGGAAAATCACGTAATCCTTTGGTCCCTATAGATAGTATCGATCCATTGGCTAGAGCACTCAAACTAAAGGCCAGGGATTTTGGCCGATTAGAAAATTTCTTACTGAGTCTTAACGATGATCATTTTGACAAGACCGTTCCTGAAGAAGTGCCCAGTGGATTGCCAGTGGGAGGGAACATTCAGTAGCCTGTGAACGGAAGGAAGAATTGACTGTTTTCAAAATTCATTCATTGGCGACGTTTTGCTTACGAATGCGGTAATGATTCAGAAATTGAAATCCTATCTATCTAAGCCTCATAATGGTCTTTAGTATGCAGGTATTGATTGTTGAAGATGAGATCGCGGCTGGTGATCGCCTAGAGCAACTCCTTAGGGAGGTCAGACCCCATTATGAGATATTGGCGAAAGTAGACACCATCGGTAGTTGCATTCAATATCTTAGATCCCGCAGCTCCCCCGAGCTCATGTTTTTAGATATTCAATTGGGTGATGGTCTGAGCTTTTCCATATTCTCACAAGTAGAAGTAAACTGTCCCGTGATTTTCACTACAGCGTATGACAACTATGCCCTGCGAGCTTTTAAAGTCAATAGTATCGACTACTTACTGAAACCCATTGACAAAGAGGAGTTAATCAAGGCCATTGAAAAGTATGAAAAACTTAACTTTCAAACCCTGCATTTATCTGAGCAGGTAGTGGCAAAGTTGGTCTCATCGGTACAGAGCAAGTACCGCGACCGCTTTCTGGTCAAGCAAGGGAAGTTGCTAAGATATCTATCGACAGCTGATGTGACGCTGTTTTACAGTGAGGATGGATTAACCTTTGTCCGTGACTTACAGGGTCAACGCTTCTTGGTAGATGGCACTGTTGACGCCATTTCCTCATTGGTCGATCCCCATGTTTTTTTTCGTATCAACCGAAAGGCCTTGGTTCATTTACAGGGTATTCAAGTGATACATCCGTATTTCAATAGTCGTTTAAGAATTGAAATGGACCCTCCAGCACCATTTGATCTGATTGTAGCCCGTGACCGGGTGGGCAGTTTTAAGCAGTGGTTGGAGGGCGATAGCGGAGAACGTAAGAAGCTACTCGACTAAATTTTTATTACCTTCGTTGCACCTTTGGAGAAAGTGACTGTTTCGTAGATATCTTTTGGATCTTTCATACAGCACCTTTGAAGAGCTATTTTTTCACTTTAAGATATCGATGTCAAAATCACAACAGACTTTTAATAAAAAGGAACGAGAAAAAAAACGACGAAAAAGAAAAGAGAGTAAACGTGAAAAACGCCAGCAGCGGAAACTCGAAAAATCAGAAGCTGGTAAAAAGAGCTTTGAAGATCAACTTTCTTACGTCGACGAATTTGGAAACCTATCCTCTACTCCACCAGATCCTAAAACAAGGAATGAAATTAAGGCCGAAGACATTGTGCTGGGCGTATCCCCACAGGAACGAGTACCTGATTTGAGGATTCGTAAGGGCATTGTAAAGTTTTTTAATGTCGAAAAGAGCTATGGATTCATTACTGATCTCAAGACCCAAGACAGTGTCTTCGTTCATGCCAATGACCTTACAATTTCCCTGAAGGAAAATGACAAGGTAATATTTGAAGTAGAAAAAGGTCCTAAGGGACTAGTGGCGGTAAATGTAAAATTTGCCTCTGTAGAAAAATAATACGCATTAAATCCAAAAAGAAAATTAGAATGTCAGCTGATAACCGTTATGGGTTGGACCCCCACAAATTGCTCCTGCGTGATCAGCCAGTACACCGACACCGATAAAATTGTTCACTATTTCAGTTTACTGTACTCCAGAAGTTGTCATGAATATTATCCGACCCTTTTACAAGATGGGTAGATATGCTTGCATGCCAGTGATTACCTTATTAGGAGTTATCCCATAATTTATACTACTGTTTTTCATAATTGATGCTAAGCAGCATCGATAAAATTAAAACCGAAGCGCCTCTTCACGGGTGCATCACAACAAGAAATGATTAAAATGAAATTTATTGATCTTGGTGTCATTGCACCGATTCGACAGGCCCTTCTTGAGAAAGAATATGAATCTTCAACAGACATTCAAAGTCAGGCCATTCCTCCGATATTAAAAAGGAAAGATGTACTTGCTTGCGCCCAAACGGGTACTGGAAAGACAGCAGCCTTTGCCATTCCGATTATTCAGTTGATCCATCAAATTGAGCGAAGGGAAGCCGATAGACCCTGCTTAAGATCTTTGATCATCACTCCAACCCGTGAATTGGCCATCCAGATTGATGAGAATATTAGGGCCTATGGCAAACATACTTGCATAAAACATGCAGTGATTTTTGGAGGAGTCAAACAGCACCAACAGGTGGCACAAATCAAAAATGGCATTCATCTCCTGGTAGCCACTCCCGGCCGGTTACTTGACTTAATTCAGCAAGGAATTATTGACCTTTCAACGGTTAAGATATTCGTACTAGATGAAGCAGATCGGATGTTAGACATGGGATTTATTACGGATATCCGCAAATTATTGAAACTACTGCCTAATCAGAGGCAGTCTTTATTTTTCTCGGCTACCATGCCTGAGAATATTGTGAAGTTGTCCAAGAAAATCTTGGTTGATCCCGTCAAGATTGAAGTGGCTCCGGTATCATCAGCAGCACCTACCATTCAACAGTTTGTCTATTACACAAATAAAAAGAACAAAAAGGATCTGCTTCTGACCATCCTTGGGGATCGAAAAATTGAGCAAACACTCATATTTACTCGTACTAAGCATGGTGCAGACCGCATCGCACGCTTCCTCAAAAAGCATGGAATATCTGCCCAGGCAATCCATGGAGACAAAGCTCAAAATCAGCGCCAGAAGGTATTGCAACAATTCAAATCGGGTCGTTTACGCGCACTTGTTGCCACCGACATTGCGGCAAGAGGAATCGATATCATCCAGCTCCAATACGTCATAAATTATGAGGTTCCAGATGTAGCCGAGACTTATGTTCACCGCATTGGCCGATCTGGTAGGGCAGGAGAAGAGGGTACCGCAATTTCACTTTCCGAGCCAGAAGAGAATCAGTATATAAGGGATATCCAGAAACTGATTGGAGAAGAATTGCGGGTTGTTGAAGATCATCCTTTTCCCCAAACCGACCAACCGATGTCACGTGAAGAAAAGAAGGAATGGCTAAGAGAAAAGCAAAAGCGTAAACAAGAATTCTTTGAAAACCGGAAGAAAAAAAGGCAACGCTCGATGAGCGCGAGGTCTGGAAGATAAATTCATCTTTGAACGGTATATTGCCAGGAAAATTTCGTTTTTGAATTATGGAATAAATTGGTTTATCTGATCTCAGTAATGGAGTTTTGTACATCAGAACTGAAATGTTAGAACGTCATTGGTTAATATTGTGCCTTCGGTAAAAATATACCCTCTTGTGGTTTGCGGGCCAAATGAATATTGAAAGGGATTATTGACTAGCAAGCCATTTTCTTCAGCCAGGGAAAGGCTATGATTAATTCGGATTAATCAAAAACTCTTATTGTGTGACCAATTGATAGTTGTTACTCATTTCGCTTCCTTAGGATAAAGACAAATCCTATTCAAGACGATAGAGATATCTGTCATTTGGTCAAATACTTTTATTTGGCTTCATAGGTAGCTAGGTTTTTTGATTTAGTAAAGTTTGCTGAGCCATTGAATTGGTTATTTGCCCCAGTAACTTGAGAAAAAGTACCCAAGGCAAAAGTTGCCTTTAGTCAGGCCAGCGTGTCTCGACTCCCTGCTTTCTGATGAAATCTTGAAATCCTTGCAGCCTAGCTGATGTTTCATAAATTTCCACGGGGGTTTTCTTGAGACGGAGAGCCTGTACTGCCAATAAACCCACGGCTTCTCCTATACTCCACTCTACGGGATGTAACCGATAGCATCCGTTGGTGATGTGGGTGGTTCCGATATTTTTGTTGGCTGGGAGAAGATTTCTGGTCCGAATGGGCAGCAGTGCACCCAGGGGAATTTGAAAAGGAAGTGAAGCAAAATCAATGTAATTATTTCCACCGGTACTCGGGTGTAGGTCGATATGATAATATCCAATACCCACACTGTCGGGAAATTCAGCAGCGGTATCTTCTCCTGAAATTAACTTGCGATTTTCTTTTCCTACATGCTCTTCACGAATAGTAAAATGGGCTTTGATTCGTCTCGATTCGCGGATGTATGGGTACAAGGCCATTCCATCGTCGCTCCCCACTACATCACCCCTAAGCCTAAGGCCCGGCCACCCCTGTTTCCCATCTGGACGAGGGGCTTCGGTTTGGAGCCAATAAAACAAGGATAGGCTCAACTGCTTTGAGGCACGGATATGTTTTTCCATTTCATCTGTGGGCACATCAATCAAGGGGCCATCCAGGTAGTCATTTTGTGGCCAGTTTACTATGGTGATATCTCCAGAGTACCGACCATCATGAAAATTGGATCGGTCAATAATTCTCCGGTAATTCCAGAGATTGAGCATGTCTCCTGTCGCTTTGCCGGTAGGATTAAAGCCAAGCGACTTAGGCTCCAAGGTTTTGGGATTGGAATATTGCAATGAAAGTAAATGCCCAGACCAGGGAGGGTCTAGCTTGGGAATGTAGTCCTTCCAGTAGTTATACTTTTCCGGGCGATCGATGACAAGGTTTTCGCCGGGTAAGTAATCCATCGCAAAGCACATCGTGAAAGCTTGTTGGTTGGAAGGGTCGGCTTCATTTGCAGCATGCAGTTCTTGTGTTTGTGCCTTGGATTCAGCACCCGTTATGTATTCGGTTTGAGTGAGCGGAAGAAGGTCACCCAGTTCGGTTGCATCGACAAAATAAGGAGCTTCCAACGTCTTTGATTTTCCAGATCGTTTATCAATGACCTGTACGGTTTTGACTTGATCACTTGCGATTTCAGCTGACGTTATCTGGTGCTGGGTGAGAAGCATTAGAGATCGATTACTGATGTAGGGCATCAGTGTTTCCAGCAGGACTTGCCAAGCCACCATGGGCTCACAGCAAAGTCGTGAAACAGCTCCATTGCCTGGATTCAAATAGGGTTTTGCTTTTGCTTCCGTCGTCAATGGATAGTGCTGCAAATAGTAGGCACGGATGGCACTGCGATATTTTCGATATCTGAGAGGTGCTCCGTGGGTTTCGATCCACCGGTGTTCATCAGGTGGAACTCCCTGCTGACTGATTTGACCCCCAATCCAAGGAGTTTCTTCGGTAAGTATGACTTTTAATCCGTTTTCTAGCGCAGACAAAGCCGCCGCGACCCCTCCCAAACCACCGCCAATGATCACCAGATCGGCTTTAAGTCCGTGTTCTGAATCGGTCTCCTGTGGTTTTTGGAGATGATACCAACTATCTATCAACATACTCGCAGACGAGATAGAGAGCGATTGAAGGAAGCTGCGACGTTTCATAAGTTGAATGAGCCCTGAACTTCAAGATTGCCATTTGCAGAGCATTGGATAATATAAGGCAATTTGATGAATAGGTGGTAGCACTGTCACTCACAAATTTTTACCCATTCCAATGAATACATTCTCAAACTAAACTTCTAACTTTGCAGGCCGTTGTTGAAAAACAGCCAAAACTGCCTCCATAGCTCAGTTGGTTAGAGCGGCGGACTGTTAATCCGTAGGTCCAAGGTTCAAGTCCTTGTGGGGGCGCTGGTTAAATTAGAGGGGTTGCCAAGTGCGCCCCTTTTTATATGCATTTTGTCTACATACTATATTCACCATCATCCGATCTGTATTATGTAGGTGAATCAAGTGATGTAGCAGTTCGTTTGGAATTCCACAATAAGCTAAATCCGGTAAGTTTTACATCCAAGCACCGGCCCTGGTCATTGAAGAGGGTCATAGCGTTTGATAGTCAGAGAGCGGCGATTGGAGCAGAGCGATATATCAAGAAGCGTAAGAGCAGAGGATATATTGAAAGATTGATCAGAGATGATGATGCTGTGGCGAGATTGAAAAAGCGCTATGGTGCTGGTTAGAGCGGTCCCGCTTTAGAGAAAAGCGGGATTAATCCGTAGGTCTCCCGCAGATCCTAGAAGGATGCGGGATTCAAGTCCTTGTGGGGGCGCTGGTTAAATTAGAGGGGTTGCCAAGTGCGCCCCTTTTTATATGCATTTTGTCTACATACTATATTCACCATCATCCGATCTGTATTATGTAGGTGAATCAAGTGATGTAGCAGTTCGTTTGGAATTCCACAACAAGCTAAATCCGGTAAGTTTTACATCCAAGCACCGGCCCTGGTCATTGAAGAGGGTCATAGCGTTTGATAGTCAGAGAGCGGCGATTGGAGCAGAACGATATATCAAGAAGCGTAAGAGCAGAGGATATATTGAAAGATTGATCAGAGATGATGATGCTGTGGCGAGATTGAAAAAGCGCTATGGTGCTGGTTAGAGCGGTCCCGCTTTAGAGAAAAGCGGGATTAATCCGTAGGTCTACCGCAGATCCTAGAAGGATGCGGGATTGAAGTCCTTGTGGGGGCGCTGGTTAAATTAGAGGGGTTGCCAAGTGCGCCCCTTTTTACATGCATTTTGTCTACATACTATATTCACCGTCATCCGATCTGTATTATGTAGGTGAATCAAGTGATGTAGCAGTTCGTTTGGAATTCCACAACAAGCGAAATCCGGTAAGTTTTACATCCAAGCACCGGCCCTGGTCATTGAAGAGGGTCATAGCGTTTGATAGTCAGAGAGCGGCGATTGGAGCAGAACGATATATCAAGAAGCGTAAGAGCAGAGGATATATTGAAAGATTGATCAGAGATGATGATGCTGTGGCGAGATTGAAAAAGCGCTATGGTGCTGGTTAGAGCGGTCCCGCTTTAGAGAAAAGCGGGATTAATCCGTAGGTCTACCGCAGATCCTAGAAGGATGCGGGATTCAAGTCCTTGTGGGGGCGCTGGTTAAATTAGAGGGGTTGCCAAGTGCGCCCCTTTTTATATGCATTTTGTCTACATACTATATTCACCATCATCCGATCTGTATTATGTAGGTGAATCAAGTGACGTAGCAGTACGTTTGGAATTCCACAACAAGCGAAATCCGGTAAGTTTTACATCCAAGCAACCGGCCCTGGTCATTGAAGAGGGTCATAGCGTTTGATAGTCAGAGAGCGGCGATTGGAGCAGAACGATATATCAAGAAGCGTAAGAGCAGAGGATATATTGAAAGATTGATCAGAGATGATGATGCTGTGGCGAGATTGAAAAAGCGCTATGGTGCTGGTTAGAGCGGTCCCGCTTTAGAGAAAAGCGGGATTAATCCGTAGGTCTCCCGCAGATCCTAGAAGGATGCGGGATTGAAGTCCTTGTGGGGGCGCTGGTTAAATTAGAGGGGTTGCCAAGTGCGCCCCTTTTTATATGCATTTTGTCTACATACTATATTCACCATCATCCGATCTGTATTATGTAGGTGAATCAAGTGATGTAGCAGTTCGTTTGGAATTCCACAACAAGCGAAATCCGGTAAGTTTTACATCCAAGCACCGGCCCTGGTCATTGAAGAGGGTCATAGCGTTTGATAGTCAGAGAGCGGCGATTGGAGCAGAGCGATATATCAAGAAGCGTAAGAGCAGAGGATATATTGAAAGATTGATCAGAGATGATGATGCTGTGGCGAGATTGAAAAAGCGCTATGGTGCTGGTTAGAGCGGTCCCGCTTTAGAGAAAAGCAGGATTAATCCGTAGGTCTCCCGCAGATCCTAGAAGGATGCGGGATTCAAGTCCTTGTGGGGGCGCTGGTTAAATTAGAGGGGTTGCCAAGTGCGCCCCTTTTTATATGCATTTTGTCTACATACTATATTCACCATCATCCGATCTGTATTATGTAGGTGAATCAAGTGACGTAGCAGTACGTTTGGAATTCCACAACAAGCGAAATCCGGTAAGTTTTACATCCAAGCACCGGCCCTGGTCATTGAAGAGGGTCATAGCGTTTGATAGTCAGAGAGCGGCGATTGGAGCAGAACGATATATCAAGAAGCGTAAGAGCAGAGGATATATTGAAAGATTGATCAGAGATGATGATGCTGTGGCGAGATTGAAAAAGCGCTATGGTGCTGGTTAGAGCGGTCCCGCTTTAGAGAAAAGCGGGATTAATCCGTAGGTCTCCCGCAGATCCTAGAAGGATGCGGGATTGAAGTCCTTGTGGGGGCGCTGGTTAAATTAGAGGGGTTGCCAAGTGCGCCCCTTTTTATATGCATTTTGTCTACATACTATATTCACCGTCATCCGATCTGTATTATGTAGGTGAATCAAGTGATGTAGCAGTTCGTTTGGAATTCCACAATAAGCTAAATCCGGTAAGTTTTACATCCAAGCACCGGCCCTGGTCATTGAAGAGGGTCATAGCGTTTGATAGTCAGAGAGCGGCGATTGGAGCAGAGCGATATATCAAGAAGCGTAAGAGCAGAGGATATATTGGAAGATTGATCAGAGATGATGATGCTGTGGCGAGATTGAAAAAGCGCTATGGTGCTGGTTAGAGCGGTCCCGCTTTAGAGAAAAGCGGGATTAATTCGTAGGTCTACCGCAGATCCTAGAAGGATACGGGATTCAAGTCCTTGTGGGGGCGCTGGTTAAATTAGAGGGGTTGCCAAGTGCGCCCCTTTTTATATGCATTTTGTCTACATACTATATTCACCATCATCCGATCTGTATTATGTAGGTGAATCAAGTGACGTAGCAGTTCGTTTGGAATTCCACAATAAGCTAAATCCGGTAAGTTTTACATCCAAGCACCGGCCCTGGTCATTGAAGAGGGTCATAGCGTTTGATAGTCAGAGAGCGGCGATTGGAGCAGAACGATATATCAAGAAGCGTAAGAGCAGAGGATATATTGAAAGATTGATCAGAGATGATGATGCTGTGGCGAGATTGAAAAAGCGCTATGGTGCTGGTTAGAGCGGTCCCGCTTTAGAGAAAAGCGGGATTAATCCGTAGGTCTCCCGCAGATCCTAGAAGGATGCGGGATTCAAGTCCTTGTGGGGGCGCTGGTTAAATTAGAGGGGTTGCCAAGTGCGCCCCTTTTTACATGCATTTTGTCTACATACTATATTCACCATCATCCGATCTGTATTATGTAGGTGAATCAAGTGATGTAGCAGTACGTTTGGAATTCCACAACAAGCTAAATCCGGTAAGTCTTACATCCAAGCACCGGCCCTGGTCATTGAAGAGGGTCATAGCGTTTGATAGTCAGAGAGCGGCGATTGGAGCAGAGCGATATATCAAGAAGCGTAAGAGCAGAGGATATATTGAAAGATTGATCAGAGATGATGATGCTGTGGCGAGATTGAAAAAGCGCTATGGTGCTGGTTAGAGCGGTCCCGCTTTAGAGAAAAGCGGGATTAATCCGTAGGTCTCCCGCAGATCCTAGAAGGATGCGGGATTCAAGTCCTTGTGGGGGCGCTGGTTAAATTAGAGGGGTTGCCAAGTGCGCCCCTTTTTACATGCATTTTGTCTACATACTATATTCACCATCATCCGATCTGTATTATGTAGGTGAATCAAGTGATGTAGCAGTTCGTTTGGAATTCCACAACAAGCTAAATCCGGTAAGTCTTACATCCAAGCACCGGCCCTGGTCATTGAAGAGGGTCATAGCGTTTGATAGTCAGAGAGCGGCGATTGGAGCAGAGCGATATATCAAGAAGCGTAAGAGCAGAGGATATATTGAAAGATTGATCAGAGATGATGATGCTGTGGCGAGATTGAAAAAGCGCTATGGTGCTGGTTAGAGCGGTCCCGCTTTAGAGAAAAGCGGGATTAATCCGTAGGTCTCCCGCAGATCCTAGAAGGATGCGGGATTCAAGTCCTTGTGGGGGCGCTAAAGGATTTCGTTTGATAAGAGATGGTTCTTTATAATTTGAAATCGCTGTGGTGTCGAGTCCCGGAGACTTGTCGCTTCTAGAATAAATTGCGGAGCTCACCCCCGTCTCGGACGATACGTTAAATTCGTTGTTGCCTTCTGGGAGGATCCCCAATTTTTTTCGTAACAAAATGCAAGCTCATCTCATCAACTTCCCCACTTCCCGCCAGGTGATCAAATTGATACCATGTTCTTTGATCAACTGTTTGCACTTTTCACTCCTAAAGAAATCATAGTCCGCCTGGCGCCAAGCAGAACCCCAATCGGGATGGTCTACAGTGATGGCCTGCAACTCTGTATCATCAAAGCCGGCATGTATAATGATCATATTAAAACCAGGCTCAAGATTATTTATCACCTCAGTATAGTATCGATCCATGCCCCTGGCAAAATCTTCAGGGCCCGGTGAATATGTGGCATCAACCAGGATGTCGTCTTCAGTCACTATTTCCTGAAATGCTTCGGGGTAAAACGAAGAGAAATTCTTGTCGATAAGGCAGGGAACTTTGTATTCACGGGCGAGATGGACATAGACCCTAAATATTTCAGGTTGCGTCCAAAAAAGGCACCCCATATGACTATCGAGGTGGGTGGGTTGTATACCAAGAGCAATCGCCTGTTTGATCTGGGCCCGGAGCTCGATTTCGACCTCGTCGACATTTACATCGCTAGCGAATCCTTGACAATCGAGATGAAAAAAGCCGTGGTGGTCAATCAAGGTTGGGACTTTATCACGTGATGCCACAGGACCCCATTTGTAGTTTTTCCATTCGCAGGTGACTGTTAGATGCAGACCCAAGTCGTGTCTTTCGGCGTTCGCTTGAGCATATTCAGCAATTTCCTTTGTCCAGGGACAAGGTACCATAATGCTGGCCGAAGAGATACTGCCATGTTCTAAGCCATCGATTGAAGCGGCATTGATGGAATGGGCAGCACCTAGATCATCTGCATGAATGATTAACAATTTAGCATCTGCATTATAGCCCAATTTTTCAGCCAGGTTTTGAGCCGACAGGAGTGAGGATATCAATAATCCGGCAATCAGCGGTAATATCAGTCTCATTTGAAAAAGTTTTTGAACTACGACTAAAAATATCAAATCTATACTTGCATTAGGGAGTCCACACTGGTAGAATCGACTTCAAAATACACTCACAAAGCCTTCAGAATCTCTTCAAATTCAGCGATTACCTTTGCATAATGAAAGTGTTGATCGTGGAAGATAATGCTGAGTTGGCTAATAATATGATGGCTTATCTACAAAAGGAAGGCCATGTGTGCGAGTTGGCGGGATCGGTGTCATCTGCTGATCAAAAACTCAGTGCTTTTGACTACGATATGATTTTATTAGATATCATGTTGCCTGATGGTAGTGGCCTCCATGTATTAAAAGAATTAAAAAGAGATCCCAATAACAATACTGGACTCATCATTATTTCGGCCAAGGATGGGCTCAATGATAAAATTGATGGTCTGGACCTGGGGGCTGACGATTACTTGACCAAACCATTTCACCTGTCAGAATTAAATGCACGACTTAAATCTATATACAGACGAAGGAATTTTGATGGTAATCAAGTCATCGTCTTTAATGAATTGCAGGTCAATCCCGAAATGCAAGAAGTCTTTGTCCATGGAGAGCTCGTCATCTTAACTAAAAAAGAGTATGAGCTGCTTGTATTTTTCCTGGCAAACAAAAACAGAGTTCTAACCAAACAATCCATCGCAGAGCACTTGTGGGGAGACCACGTGGATTACTTAGACTCCTTTGACTTTGTGTACCAGCATATCAAGAATTTGAGGAAAAAGCTTACCGCTGCTGGAGCTGAGGATTATTTGCAGAATGTTTATGGGATGGGATATAAGTTTAAAAGTGCCGTGTCATGAAACTTGTCAACAAGATCACGCTGTATTATTTGGGAATAGCCATCATTGTGTTCTCCATTGGTGGTGTGATCACCTATGATCTGATCTCAGAAGAAATCTCGAAAGAGACCGACTATTACATGGCCAGATCTTTGGAAACTATCGAAAAGCGGCTGGCCAGGGCGGTTGACAGAGGATGGGATATTAGTCGCTACAATAGTAACCAGCTTCAGATAAAGCCTTTGGCCGAGGGTCCAGCAAGCGAAAAAATTACATTTTCTGATACTGTAGCCATGCATCCCCACCTCAACCAGCTTGAGACGATGCGGAAGTTGCAGGTAATTCGCGAAGTTGAAGGTAAGTTTTTCGAAATAAGTATGATTGATGTGATTGTTGAGGACTCTGACATCTATGAAAGTGTGGTTAAGATAATCACCCGGCTGTTTGCACTATTGGCACTCGCTTTGATCATCGGTAGCATATTGGTGGCGAGAGGATTGCTAAAACCATTCAAGGAAACGTTGACCGAAGTACAGAATTTTAATGTCCAGGATAATAAGGAGCTGGCACTTCCCAAGACTCGTACTAAGGAATTCAGTCAACTCAACGAATTTCTGAATCAAATGACCAGCAAGGCACAGCATGAATACCAGGCTCTAAAGAAGTTTAGTGAGGATGCTTCACACGAAATCCAGACACCACTGGCTATTGCCAGGGGCAAATTGGAGTTATTAATTGACTCCGGAGATTTAAAAGAGGATCAATATAAGCTCATCTCTGGTGCTCAAGCCGCCCTGGCCAAGTTGTCTCAGCTGGGTCGAAGTCTCACCTTATTGACAAAAATCGAGAATGAGGAATTCAGTAAGGAGCAACCCACCAACCTGAGTAAAATGATCGCTGAGTCAGTGGATTACTTTCGTGAGCTGTGTACAATGAAGAATCTAGATCTGCAGGAGGAAATTGAAAAGGACGTCAAAATACCACTCAATACACAGCTGGGTTCTATTTTGTTGAACAACCTTCTTCACAACGCCATCAAGCACAATTTCGAAGGTGGATATGTCAGGGTAAAATTGGACCACCAAGGGCTGCAAATCAACAATTCCGGTCTTCCACCATCAAGCCCCATCGATCGACTGTTCAATCGTTTCGAAAAAGGCAGCGACAATGGAGATTCAAGTGGATTAGGGCTAGCTATTGTCAAGGAAATTTGTGATTACCACAGAATGGGCATTCACTACACGTATGAAAATGACCACCAAATCAGGATTATCTTTTCTCCCAATGGCCAATCTTAACAGATTTTAACAGTGGATTCAAATTTCCTTCAAATTCCCTATCAAATTAGATCAAAATCAGTGGTGATATTTGTATGGCAAATCAATCAAACATGATGACGAACACCGTTACTTGTATAATATTCATTCTAGCCTCCCTTTCCGTACTGGCGCAACCGATGGCTCCTACCGAGGTGAAGCTGGAAGATGCCAAGGGCATGATCAAAGGGGCAGTTGTTGATGAAGAGACCAAAAAACCATTGGACTTTGCCACGATATCGGTCTTGACCGCCGCCGATTCGCAACTGGTCACTGGAGGAATCACCAATGAAGAGGGTTTATTTGAGATCGAAGTACAGCACGGAGCCTATCTGGTGAAGGTCGAATTCATTTCCTATGCATCTAAATTTATTCCCGGGGTTGTAGTTAACGGCAGCAATAAGAAAGTGGATCTTGGACAGATTACCCTTAACTTAGAAATTGCCAATCTACAGGAAATTGAGGTTGTGGCTGAAAAAAGTGAATTGCAATTCAGCCTGGATAAGCGAGTATTTAATGTGGGTAAGGATTTGGCCAACAAAGGTGGATCTGCCGAGGAAATTTTGGACAACATTCCTTCCATTTCTGTGGATGTAGATGGGAATGTCTCGCTTAGGGGGAGTGAGAATGTCCGGATTCTATTAGACGGCAAGCCTTCAGGATTGATCGGCATCGGTGACACGGATGGCTTAAAGTCATTGCCGGCCGGTATGATTGAAAAAGTAGAAATTGTGACCAATGCCTCAGCGCGATACGAAGCATCTGGTACCTCGGGAATCATCAATATCGTGCTTAAGAAGGATCGCCAAAAGGGCATTAACGGCTCTGTAGATTTATCTGCAGGATATCCTAAGAGGTATGGAACTGCCTTAAATTTGAATGCCAGGAAGAAAAATGTCAATTGGTTTTTGAACTATGGTTTCAGTGATCGAACTGGACCGGGCAAAGGATTTACCAATCAAGAATTTTTTGGAGAAGATGTGCCGGTGCCATACTCAGAGCAAGTAAGGGAAAGAGAAAGGGGTGGTACATCCCATAGTTTTAGAGGTGGATTAGATGTATTCCTGACTGAGCGAGATGTACTGACTGGAGCCATTGTGTATCGGATTGGTAATGATTATTCTGATGCAACTACAAGCTTCTTTGATTATGACCGGAATCGAACCTTGATAGAAATTTCAGATCGAATTCAGGACGAAGAGGAGGACGAGACCGATCTAGAGTATGAGCTCAATTACGAGCGTAAATTTGACAACGAGAAACAAAAGTTGACTGCTCAGATTCAATATCAAAACAGCGAGGAAACCGAGGCTGCAGACTATATTCAAACGACCTATGACGTGTTTCGAAATCCCATTGAAGAACCTCCCTTACTCCAGCGATCTATCAACAGCGAGGGGAATGGTACACTTCTGGTTCGAGCAGACTATGTTCATCCATTGGGAGAGGACAGAAAATTTGAGATTGGTACCAGAAATTCATTTCGGGAAATCACCAATAATTATCTCGTTGAAGAAATCCAGGACGCAAATTGGGTCAAGCTTTTTAATCTTAGCAACGATTTCCTTTATGAAGAGGATATCTATGCTGCTTATGCAATTTATGGAGATAAGATCAATCGATGGTCTTACCAGGTGGGGCTAAGGGCGGAGCATTCGAACGTTGTTACTGAGTTACAAGAGACCAACCAAGTAAATGACCGGTCTTATACCAATCTTTTTCCAAGTGCCCACTTGAATTATGAAATTAACAAGGGCAACGCCCTCCAGTGGAGTTATAGCCGTCGAATCAGCAGACCTAGGTTCTGGTATTTGAACCCATTTTTCACCTTTTCTAATAATCGTAATTTTTGGGGCGGAAATCCAAATTTGGATCCCGAATTTACCGATTCTTACGAGGTAGGCTATTTGAGATATTGGGATAAGGTGAGTCTGGGCTCAAGTCTATACTATCGCCATACTACTGGAGTCATTGAAAGGATTGCCAGAGTAGATGGTGAGGGCATTACCCGCACACAACCTGAGAATTTGAGTACCCAGGATGCCTATGGTCTCGAATTGACTCTTTCGGGGGATTTTACGAAGTGGTGGAGATTGGATGGAAGTGTAAATATCTTCGGTCAGCGTACTCAAGGTCAATTGGGAGATCTTGTATTGGAGGCTGAGGCATTTAGCTTTCAGAACCGGTTGACTTCGAGAATAAAATTTTGGAATGATGCAGAATTTCAAACTCGATTTTGGTACCGTGCACCAGAGAATAGGACGCAAGGTAAAAGAAGGAGTATGTATAGCCTAGATCTTGGACTAAGTAAGGACTTAATGAAAAATCGAGCCACCTTGACTCTAAGTGTTCAAGATCTACTAAATACTCGAAAGTATCGCTACGAGACCTTCGGTGATGACTTTTATATGGATTCGGAATATCAACGCAGGGCTGGACAGACAACCCTTAGTTTCAACTACCGAATCAATCAGAAAAAACAGCGACGCCGTTCAGATCGAGGAGATGGAGGTGGTGGTGATGAAGGCATGGAATTTTAACGATATATAGCCTATTTAACTTATTTGCCCGGTCATTGTCCAATGATCGGGCTTCTTTCTGTAAAAGGGAAGATGGGCAGTGTACCTTTCTACTTCCGCAAAAGGGCATTTAGAGCATTACTAGTTGCAATGGTTACTGGTCCCCCAAATTCTCAGGTGGTTTGACAACTGGTAGAGTAGTCAAGCACAAGGAGGGTTAGCAAGTGATCAAATTTCTTAATTTGGTGATCCCTTACGCTTTTCATGAACTAAACCCTAATTGCTATGGCAGAAGACCATAAGCCGCATATACCCGCTACGACCAAACTGCCGGAAACCACTCTCCGGGCGTTTTTTTTAGGGGCTATTCTCTCGGTAGTATTGGCAGCAGCAAATGCTTACCTAGGTTTATTTGCTGGGATGACCGTCAGTGCTAGTATCCCTGCTGCGGTCTTGTCGATGGCAATACTTCGATTTTTTAAGAACAGCAACATCCTGGAAAACAATATCGTCCAGACGGCTGCCAGTGCAGGAGAATCTCTGGCAGCAGGTGTGATCTTTACTTTCCCAGCATTGATCCTGATGGGTTATTGGTCGGAATTTAATTATCTGGAAACCATGCTCATTGCCCTATGTGGAGGTGTGCTTGGTGTCTTATTTACCGTCCCACTGCGATCGGCATTGATTGTTAAACAGAAACTAAAATTCCCGGAAGGAGTGGCTACTGCAGAGGTATTGAAGACCGGTGAAAAAGGTGGAGATTCTGTAAAGTACCTTCTGTGGGGCAGCTTGATAGGTGCAGGTGTTAAGTTTATTGAAGCCGGCTTCAAATTATGGCACGGCGTGGCCGAAGCGGCGACAGTGGCTGGTAGTCGAGTCTACGCTTATGCAGGTATGAATCTTTCCCCGGCATTGATAGCTGTCGGTTACATTGTGGGCTTTCATATTGCCTCGTTGGTCTTTGCAGGGGGAGTCATGAGCTGGTGGATTGCCATCCCCATATACTTGGGAGTGAATGGAGTTCCAGAAGGGGTGGATCCAGTCACTCTGGGAGGTCAGATTTGGAGTACCCAGATCCGTTATCTCGGGGTTGGAGCCATGGTGGTTGGGGGCCTATGGGCTCTTATTAGTTTAAAGGACTCCATCGGATTCGCCTTGCGCAGTGGTCTTGATGCAATGAAAAAAGGGGCCCAAAATATGCATGATGTGATACGGACCGAGCAAGATACGCCCATGTCGTGGGTGATGATTGCCATAGGCTCGATGATCATACCAATTTTTATTATTTATCTGCGGGTCATTGCCAATGTACCAATCACCTCGGTGATGGCCATCATCATGTTGATTGCCGGTTTCCTTTTTGCAGCGGTGGCAGGATATATGGCCGGCTTGGTAGGTAGTTCTAACAATCCTATATCCGGAGTCACCATTGCCACCATTCTCACCTCAGCCCTGATTCTCTTGGCACTCATGGGATCTGAGGCTGAAAGAGGTCCTACCGCTGCGATTTTGATCGGGGCAGTTGTCTGCTGTGCCGCTGCCATAGCAGGTGACAACATGCAGGATCTAAAGGCTGGCCATATATTGGGTGCAACCCCTTTTAGACAGCAAATCATGCAAATGATCGGCGTTATTGCTGCCGCCTTGACTTTACCCCTGGTGCTCCAGTTGCTCAATACTGCCTATGGCTTTGGTCCTGCTACCGAAGCCCAACCCGATGCCTTGGCGGCGCCACAGGCCACTTTGATGGCCAGCGTCGCCAGTGGTGTCTTTCGTAATGACTTGCCATGGACTATGGTCTTCATCGGTATGGCCATCGCTGTAATCATTATCATTTTAGACAAGATTCAGGAAAAGAGAGGTAGCTTTCGTTTACCTGTTTTGGCCATTGCCGTTGGTATGTATTTGCCTTTTGAGCTGGATAGCGCAATCTGGGTGGGAGGAGTCATCGCTCTGCTGGTGAGCATGTATCAAAAGAGAAATATGACAAATAAAGGACCACAGTTTGAAACAGCTAAGCAGATGAGTGATCAGACTGGATTGTTATTCGCCTCCGGATTGATCACTGGTGAGGCTTTAATCGGTATTTTCTTGGCAATACCAGTTGCAGCAAGTGGCCGAACCGATGTATTTGCCCTTATGGAAGATCCCATTGGAAGTTTACCTGGATTGCTGGTTATTGCCTTGATCTGTATTTGGATGTACCGATTGGCTGTGAAGGCGTTTAGTCGCAGTAGGTGATCACGGCTGCAAATCGCTCAGTTCATGATTTAGTTTTGTCCTGTGGCAAACAAACGCTTGGTCAACCAAGGTTGCATGAGTTGAAGGGAGAGTAAAACTGTATTCAATGAAATCAATTGGTATACATCCTTTTGTCTTTCACTTTTTGAAAGCCTTAGCTAAAAACAACAATCGACCCTGGTTTCAAGAGAATAAACAGGCCTATCATAGTGCACATGAGCACATGATAAATTTCGCAGATCGGCTGATAGTGGAGATGAGCAAAGTCGATGAGTTGGTGCCAATGACTGGCAAGCAGAGCCTTTTTCGCATCTATCGAGATGTTCGATTCTCCAAAAACAAGTTGCCATACAAGAACAGTATGAGTGGGAGATTGCGCCGTGCTACTGCCTTACGACGTGGCGGAATGTATTATCACATCGAACCTGAGAACTCCTTTGTAGCGGGTGGATTTTGGAATCCCAACCCAGAAGACCTGAAGCGCATCAGAGAGGAATTGGCCGTGGATCCTCAGCCCTTGCGAAGACTCGTTCAGGCACGAGCCTTTAAGAGATTTTTCGGTTCTCTACGTGGAGAGCAGGTCAAGACGGCTCCACGAGGTTTTACTAAAAATCATCCCTGCATTGATCTGTTGCGGTATAAACAATTTCTATTGGTCAGAAATTTTACTGATGCTGAGGTGCTTGATGATTCATTTCTACAAGAAGTCGTGAAGACTTATAGGGCGATGCATCCCTTCTTCCACTATATGAGTGAAATTCTGACTACTGATGCAAACGGTGTTAGCATTGTTTGAATGCAATTCTTGAGACCTGTATTACCATCAAACCATTATCTTGCGCCGGCTAGAAAACAAGCGATATGAGTTTAGTGACAGTAGGGACGGTTGCCTTCGATGGCATTGAAACACCTTTTGGAAAAGTTGATAAAGTTATCGGGGGGGCGGCTACCTACATCTGCTGGGCCGCTTCCTATTTTTGTTCAGACATCCAGTTGGTTTCAGTGATCGGTGATGATTGGCCGGTTGAAGAAATCAAGAACCTACAGCAACGAGGAGTCGATACCAGTGGATTGCAAATCAAAAAGGGGCAGAAGTCATTTTATTGGGCTGGCAAGTATCACGACAACATGAACCAGCGCGATACTTTAGTGACTGAATTAAATGTGTTGGATGATTTCGATCCGGTACTTCCAGACGCCTATAGAGACACAAAATATTTGATGCTGGGCAATCTTACGCCAGAAATTCAACTTGCTGTTATTCGTCAAATGACGGTTCGACCCAGATTAATCGCAATGGACACTATGAATTTCTGGATGGACGTTGCTTGGGATAGCCTCATGAAAACGATTGAGAAGGTGGATATGCTTACCATCAACGATGAAGAGGCAAGGCAACTCTCAGGAGAGTACTCACTGGTTAAGGCTGCCCAGAAGATTTTTGCAATGGGTCCACAGTATCTCGTCATTAAAAAGGGAGAACATGGTGCACTGCTGTTTCATAAGCACGATGTTTTTTTTGCACCTGCATTGCCTCTACTTCAGGTAAAAGATCCTACCGGTGCTGGAGATACATTCGCCGGTGGCTTTATGGGTTATTTGGCAAACACGGAAGATTTGAGTTTCGATAACTTAAAGCGAGCACTGATTTACGGATCAGCCATGGCCTCCTTTTGTGTAGAGGAGTTTAGTCTGGACAAGTTAAAAACTATTGGTAAGGGAGAACTAGACCAGCGGATACGGGCTTTCAAAGAATTGGTACACTTCGAAATCTAACTAAGACTACACATAGTTTGTGAAAGCAGTATTTCGGAGCTAAACAGAAAAGGGTACAGCACGAACTCAGTGCCGTACCCTGAAAACATAAAACAGTACTTAATTCGTCCAGATCTCCACCACACCTTTGTCTCCTCGACCGCCGTATTTCAGGATGTCAGTTAGACTAGTGCTTACTGAAATCTTCCTCACCAGTGGCAATTGAACCAAATCGTTGACCATTTGATAATTGTCTCCAATTGGGACACCATTGACCACATAAAGCGGTTTGCCTTGGCCCGCCGTCGATCTCCTCACCGTGATTTGAACCTGCTGTCCATAGCCTCGCACCTGCAGAGCAGATTCATATTTTAATACATCAGCCAAGTCACGATATTGAGCATAAGGGCGTTCTGCCTGATAAGTAGTTGGGATGGATGAGGTACATTGGATCAAGAGAACAAATAGTGGCAAAATCCAATAAAAAGGCGTTGTTTTCATAGTTACAATTTTTTGGATGTACGGCCGCCACATCGAGTTTGAGAATTACATTACACCAAGTAAACACGATTTAAAACAATTGGTGTCATGAACAATATGAATTGATTTTATATTTATCATTAAATTTGTTCATAATGGAGTTAAGGCATATGCGATTGATGCGTGCAGTGGTTCGGGCCGGCACTCTTTCAGGAGCGGCAACGGACCTTAATCTTTCTCAATCAGCCTTGAGCCACCAGCTCCGGGAGTTGGAAAAAGAGACCCAGACCCCTATGTTTCACCGGGTCAACCGTAAACTGGTGTTGAGTAGTGCAGGTAAGATTCTTTTAGAGGCCTCGGAAAACATCTTAGAAGCCCTGGATCAGGCGCAGGATCGAATTCGAAGTGAAATCTGTGGGAAGCAAGGTAGCATTCGGCTAAGCACGTATTGCTATACGTGTTATCATTGGTTGCCGGGCGTATTGCGGGTATTTGAAAAAGATCATGCAGGAATTGATATCAAGATTTTTCCTGAATTCACTAAAAATCCACAACCGGGTTTACTGGACAACGAACTAGATTTAGTGATTACCAATATTCAGTGGGATGATGATCGAGTGGCTTTCAAGGAGTTGTTTTGGGATGAGCAATTGGTATTGGTACCCTTTGATCATCCGTGGGCCTGCAAAGAATTCATCAGTCCAGCCGATTTTGCTGAGGAGAACTTGATTCTCTATTGTGGTCCGGTTGAAGAATCTGTTCTGTATCAGAAAGTTTTGGGTCCACATAAAGTTAGGCCGAAGAAAATCATCGAGATCCAACTGACCGAAGCAGCGGTGGAAATGATAAAAAATGGGATGGGAATCAAAGTCATGGCCTCTTGGGCCATACGTCCTTATCTCAATGGTCAACAATTAAAAGCAATTCCCATTACCAAACAAGGGCTGTATCGCACATGGTATTTGGCCTATCTTAAAGACGAGGGCTGGAAGCATTTCTATGATGTTTTCCGAGTTCATCTGATCGAGCAAATGAAAAATCGCACCGAAGTAGATTCTATATGATTGGGAAGCTTGCATTGACCAGACCATTATATTCAATGGCAATAGATGATCTACGTTACTCTACGTCTATAATGCAAGTGACAAATTGAATAAGCTTTTCACCATTCATTTTTTGTGTCATTCATCTAGTCGCAATGGTATCATGCCATCTTGTTTTTCTCAAAACATGCACCAGGTATCACGTGTAGTCTCTCAATTTTTTTTATATTGATTGTCTCCTAAGACCCCCGAGGTAAGACTGCATTTAAGGTTGATCCTTACCGCATTTTTGTGGCCATATGCCCTGTGCTCGCGTAGCGATATGTCGCTCAACGTTCATTATTTCTAACACGATAAATCTCGTTCTAATGAGTCATGAAATCTCGGCCTCCATCAATGGCCAGAACATAAAAGAGACTGCTGAACCCAGAGAGCTCTTGGTTCATTTTCTGAGAGACAAGCTAAGATTGACCGGTACCCACATTGGTTGTGATACTAGTAGTTGTGGAGCTTGCACCATTTTGATCGATGGCAAGGCGGTCAAGTCGTGTACCGTTTTGGCTGTACAAGCTGATGGTTGTGATATCAAGACCATCGAGGGAATGTCTAATGGAGAATTGCATCCCATTCAAGAGGGATTTAAGGAGTGCCATGGGTTGCAATGTGGTTTCTGTACTCCCGGTATGGTGATGTTGGCGGCCGATCTCCTTGAACGGAACAGTTCACCCAGTGAAGGTGAGATCAGACACGCTTTGGAAGGAAATTTCTGCCGGTGTACCGGGTATCACAATATTGTAAAAGCTATTCAATATGCTGCTGATAAAATGAATGGCTGATTGACTCATCTCCTAATCTTTAAAAGAATAATTTTCAATGGGAAATTATATTGGCAAAGCCGTCAAACGCATTGAGGACAAACGTTTTTTAACCGGCAAAGGAAAATACACGGATGACATCATTTTACCCAATATGACCTATGGATACATCTTACGTAGTCCGTACGCTCACGCCAGGATAAGGGGAATTGATACCCAGGCAGCAGAAGACTCAGAGGGAGTTGTTGCTGTTTTCACCGGAAAGGACTTTGAAGGTATTGCAGGTGTACCGTGTGGGTGGCAGGTGAATTTCAAGAATGGAGATACCATGCGCGAACCACCCCATCCGCTTCTTGCCAGGGATAAGGTGAGGCATGTAGGTGATGGAGTGGCTATTGTCATTGCTGAATCTCGCTATCAGGCCAGGGATGCTGCCGATCTAATTGACGTAGATTATGAAGAGCTTGAAGCGGTCGTCGCTGCTGACAAAGCTGCCGAAGCGGATGCACCAAAGGTTTATGATGAATTGCCTGACAATATTGCTTTTGACTGGACACTAGGAAATCCGATTGAGGAAGTCAATGAAGCCATTGAAGCAGCACATCATGTAACCAGTCTAGAATTTATCAATCAACGATTGGTGGCTAATGCCGTCGAACCAAGAAGTGCCATTGGCGACTATGACGATACCAATGGTCGGTATACACTCTATACCAGCTCACAAAATCCTCACTTGATCAGGCTATTGATGTGTGCCTTTGTCTTGGGTTTGCCCGAGCATAAGGTTAGGGTGGTGTCGCCCGATGTTGGGGGTGGGTTTGGCAGTAAGATTTTTCATTATACAGAAGAGGCGATAGTTACCTGGTGTTCGGGCAAGATCAGAAGACCAGTCAAGTGGACTGCGGAAAGAAGTGAGAGTTTTCTTACTGATGCCCAAGGTCGTGACCATGTGACCAAGGCTGATATGGCCTTTGATGAAGATGGGAAGATCACTGCGCTGAGGGTGAAGACTTTTGCCAACTTGGGTGGATACCTCAGCACCTTTGCTCCAGCAGTACCAACTTATTTGCACGGTACCTTGATGCAGGGCCTTTATACTACCCCGCTGATCAATATTGATGTCACCGCCACATTCACAAACACCACACCGGTGGACGCTTATCGTGGAGCAGGTCGACCGGAGGCCACTTATCTGCTGGAGCGCCTAGTGGAAACGGGAGCGATTGAAATGGGCATGGATCCTGCCGAAATACGTTTTAAGAATTTCATTCCGGCCTTTGATGGTGTAGAGCAACCGGGTTACCAGACCCAAGTGGCACTCCAGTATGACAGTGGTAACTACGAAGGAGTTTTGAGAAAGGCACTAGAAAATGTGGGATATCAAGATTTACGGGCTCAGCAACAGCATGGGACCGAAAATGGGAAACTACTCGGTATCGGCATCTCAACTTATATTGAGGCTTGTGGAATAGCTCCTTCAGCGGTCGTGGGTTCATTGGGTGCTCGAGCAGGATTATATGAGTCAGCCCAGGTGCGTGTTCAACCCACGGGAAAAGTGAGTGTGTACACCGGGTCACACTCACATGGGCAAGGTCATGAAACCACGTTTGCACAGGTAGTAGCTGATAAACTCGGTATCGGTATAGATGATGTAGATATTGTGCATGGTGATTCAGATTCGGTCGCATTTGGAATGGGGACCTATGGATCACGAAGTCTGGCTGTGGGGGGAACAGCTATAGTTAAGAGTCTCGAGAAGATCATCGAGAAAGGTAAACACATTGCAGCACATGCTATGGAAGCCCGGCCTGAGGATGTGTCGTTTGCTGATGGCAAATGGTCAGTGGCCGGCACAGACAAATCGATCGCCTTTGGAGACGTGGCACTGACGGCTTACGTACCGCATAATTATCCACCAGATCTCGAGCCGGGAATGGACTTTTCCAGCTTTTATGATCCTACCAATTTCACCTATCCATTTGGAGCACACATTGCTGTAGTAGAAGTGGACAAGGACACAGGCAAGGTGGATCTAAAACGTTTTGTGGCGGTAGATGATGTGGGAAACATCATCAATCCGATGATCGTTGAGGGTCAGATACACGGAGGTGTTGTCCAAGGAATTGGTCAGGCGCTTTTTGAGGGAGCGATCTATGATGAGCAAGGGCAACTAACCAATGGATCTTATATGGACTACGTGCTGCCCAGGGCCGATGATCTACCCATGATTGAAACTGACAACACCATTACCCCATGTCCCCACAATCCGCTTGGAGTGAAAGGCGCAGGGGAAGCCGGTACCATCGGCTCCACACCGGCGGTAGTCAATGCAGTCATAGACGCACTTAAGGATTATGGAGTAAAAGATATTCAAATGCCTTTAACACCTGAGCGTGTTTGGAAGGCCATGCAAAACGGTTAATCTTAAAGCTAAATACCAATGATACCAACGTCTTTTGATTACAAACGCGCCGATTCTGTGCAGGATGCACTCGAGGCACTTGATGGAAATGCTAAAATACTGGCCGGTGGACACAGTCTTTTACCCTCCATGAAGCTGCGATTATATCAGGTTGACACTTTGGTCGATATCTCAAAGATCAAAGATCTTCAGGAAATCAACTTCTCTGACGGGTTTGTGATCATTGGTGCAGGAGCTACTCACTCGGCGATCGCTGAATCAGACATAGTCAAAAAACACGCACCGCTATTTGCTATGGTTGCCAGTAAAATTGGAGATGTTCAGGTGCGTAATGTGGGAACGATTGGAGGAAGCATTGTACATGCAGATCCAGCTGCTGATTGGCCCGCGGCCTTATTGGCATGCGATGCAATTGTTACAATTCGAGGAAAGGACGGAGGCAAAGATGTAGCAGCTGGTGATTTTTTCACTGGTTTGTATAGCACAGTTTTAGGTGAAAATGAAATCATTACTGCGGTGAAAGTACCGGATAAAGAGGGCCATTATTGTCACTATGAAAAATTTACCCAACCGGCTTCCAGGTTTGCATTGGTCGGTTGCGCAGTATGCTTGAAATTAAATGATGGCCAGGTCAGTGAAGGGGCCGTTGCATTCACTGGGGTTTCAGACACACCTTATCGTGATTCCGGGGTAGAAGCGACGCTAAATGGTCGTCAGTTGACACCTGAGACAATTCATGAGGCAGTTGAAGCCAGAGATACATCAAGGTATGTAATGAGTGATCATTTTGCTGGTGAGGAATATCGTAAGCATATTTCTGGAATCATGCTCAAACGTGCATTGTCGCAATGACAATAGACCTCAAACATTCACCAGAAATTTCATTTCAAAGCCGCATGTCAGGCCATTTCTGGCAACCCTCAACATTTCGCTCTTTTCTGCCACCAGATCATGCCTCTGAGACTTGTAGACCAGGTGTTGGCCTAAGTTTTCATGGATATAATCCATCAGATGCCAGAACGGAAAGGCTCTCTGGCTTCTCATGAAAAATCTCAAGTACAAGATCTGGGTCAAAAATATTTTATTCAGATGGGTAATTTATCAATAGGGGGTCATCTACTGGATGGCCCTCTATCATTTTCTGATCATAATGTACATCATTGAATGGAGGAAAGGAATCTAGAGTCAGTAGCTGCAGATTTGAGAAAGCAGAACTACCTGACTGAAGCCGATATAACCATGGCCATCTATTTGGCTCTTCAAATGGAAAAACCACTCCTCATCGAAGGACCAGCAGGAGTGGGTAAGACGGAAGTGGCGAAAGTCTCCGCAAAAATGCTTGATACAGCCCTTATCAGATTACAATGTTATGAGGGTATTGATGTTAGCCAGGCGATTTATGAGTGGAATTATCAGCAACAATTAATGTATTTGAAGATTAGAGAACATCAAGGTAGTCCTGAAAACATCAGTGAAGAGAATTTATATGTACATAAGTTTCTATTACAACGTCCGATTTTGAAGGCCATCCTTTCAGAAGAAAAGTCTGTTCTATTGATTGATGAAATTGACCGTGCTGATGAAGAATTCGAGAGCTTCCTGCTTGAGGTTCTATCAGATTGGCAGATTAGTATCCCGGAAATGGGAACGGTAGTGGCAGTAACCCGACCGATGGTAATTCTTACCAGCAACAGTACTAGAGAGCTTTCGGATGCATTGCGAAGACGGTGTATGTACCTGTATATTGATTATCCCAGCTATGAGAAGGAGCTTGAAATCATAAGAACAAAGGTGCCAGGTCTGCACGAGCGATTACTCGAACAAATTTGTCATTTTATGGAAACTTTGAGAGAGAAGCGTTTGCAGAAAAGCCCGGGAATATCAGAGACCTTGGATTGGGCAAGAGCATTAGCTCAATTTCATATTAATGAACTCGATCAGGAAATAGTGGCATCAAGCCTGGGTATGATTCTGAAAGATTGGCGAGACAAAAGGGAGGTGGAGCTATCCCTTTCTGAACTGTTGGAACAAACTGGAGTCAAGAGTAAGTTGACCTAGATTTGCCATGCTACAGCGCCATTTCTCATTAATTGATCACACCACGGCTTTTGCCGGCTACCTGCGAAGCCATGGATTTCTGGTTGGATTGGAAGAAGTCAAGACCGCTTTGGAGGCACTGACTAAGATGGATTTGGGAAGCAAATCTACCTTTTTATCCGTCCTGCGGGTGGCATTTACCACATCTCCCGATGAATGGAGCTGCTTAGATGAAAAGTACAGTGACTTTATTCAGGAGTACCGGATGGGAGTAGAGTCAAAAATAAAGACTGAGGAAGTGGCGGGAAAGCCTTCCTCAAGTCGATCGCCTGCTTCGTCTTCTTATCAAATTAATCGTATCAAAGATTGGTTGAACAAATCTGGCCTAGACTCGATATCTACCGCATTTTACAGTAGCGATGGTAACGATGGATTTAGGGAAGCCTTTCCCCTAGAAAACGATTCGACTCTGGCCAGCTTAGTTAGATCTTTCGTTAATGTGTTAGCCTATAAGAAGAGGTATAGACGGGTTACACACTCGACCAAAGGAGTGGTAAATCTGAGAAAACTCATCCAGAATAGGTTTACTTCCGGAGACGAATTGCTAAACATCAATTATCTGCATCGACCCATCAGCAAAAGCAGGTTGATTTTTTTGTGTGACGTGAGTAGGAGTATGGAGGTGTATGCCAACTTTATTCAGCACCTTGTGTATTACATAAGGCAGGTGCCGGTGCCATCAAAAATCTATTTTTTTAATACGAGGCTACATCCCCTTCCTTCAGCCATCAGTAAATCCTGGACCAGTATAAAATCTGAATTAGAGCAAATTCCTGGGCTTTGGAGTAGCGGTACAAAAATTGGCCAGAGCTTTCATGATTTTTTGCATCAAGCTCCTGGGTGGTTTGGTCGTCAAACCAAATTGATTATCTACAGTGATGGCTGGGACACAGGAGATCTCGATTTACTGGCAGAAAGTATTTTCGAGATGCAGAAGCGCTCTCGTCAAATCATTTGGCTTAACCCTGTTCTTAAGAACGAGGAGGCCTTGAAGGTTTCTGGCCTTCGTGAAGCGGTTCCATATGTCGATGTTCTTGCTCCACTATATAATCACGAGACTTTAGCAGATCTTGTGATCGACCTTAGAAAGAAAAGGTAAGCACCGGGTCAAAAGGAATCGAAGAGCAGTTTGATCCAGTGATTCTGCCCCGATCACTTTATCATAAGCTGAGGCAGCAGTAAGGTTAGGGCAGGAATGCCAACCACTTGAAGGCTATTGGTTTCAACTTGAATGGGAATGACTAAAAAAGGAGCAGGCTCTGACGATTCAGAACCTGCTGTCCCCAAAACTAATCACCTTGAACAAACTAATGATTCATAAGAATCATTTTTCTTACTGCAGAATCACTTCCTGTTTCAAGCTTATAATAAAGAACACTACTCGTTGGCAGATCTAGGCTTCTCACAGTCCATTCTTGATACCCCGCTGTCATTTGACGACTGGACGAGAATACTGCCTTTCCCGTGACGTCAAATATGGTTAGCCGTGCCTGCCCAGCTTTTGGAATTTCCATGGCGATCACCGTCTCTTGATCAAATGGGTTTGGCCGGTTTTGATAGAGCACCAAGCCCGGACGTGCACCAAAGGTTAAGGAGACATCCAGTAATTGGCCCCGATCATCGTAAGCCTCAGCGGCTGTTTTGCTGCCGTTGATGGTGAGTGCATCACTTAGATCTGTATCCTCCAGAGCGGTAAGTGTAAGCTCAATCAGCACTTCTGCTTCATCGATTTGATGTGTTAGTCCACCAGCATCAAACCATGCAGTGGAAATCCACCCTTCTTCCAATTGGGCATTGTAACTCTCTTCACCGATATCCAAAGCATCACCAGACTCATAGTTTTCAAGACGTAGGACTGAGGGATTCACTTGCAAAGTGAATTGATATCCATAAAGCTCAATGAGCTGATTTACAGATAGCTGAATCTTGCGCGTTTCTCCTGCTGCAATCCTATGGTCTGGAGTGTACAATATGAAAGACCGGTTGCCTCTCGGTATGATGGTGCTTGGATCGTGATCGTTGTTGATATCACCTGTTTTCACACCGATAAAGTCCACCCTCATCCGAGATTCCATTGGATTGATGTGATACGATCTTCCATTGTCGTGCCGGTTGAAAAACTGCCAACTGGACTGATCAGGAAACTCATCAGTCACTGCGAGAATGAGCTTCCGCATTTGGATGATATCCACAACAGATATTCTGCCATCAGCATTGACATCGGCAGCTTGCTTTTGATACCATGAGTCCAAATTCTTCTCACCCAAGATGTGCCTTTGTACCTCAATCATATCCCTAGTACTCACACCATTGATATAACCCTCCTCTTTGGAAGGTTTTACAAATCCTTTCTTACCCAAAGCATATGTAAACTCATAGGATCCCACCACATCATTCGCTAGATCAATCTCTGAGCCATCCTGATCCTGAAGAACCACATCTACTTTCTTGATGACCCGGAGTTGTTCGGTCGTTATTACCCCGTTGATGATTCCAGAAACGGAGGAGATATCATCACATCCGCCACTGTTGTCCTGCACAATGAGGATCACTTCACAGTAGTCCCATGCTCCTGATTCATCCAGAACATACATTCGCAGCACTTGGGCTCCGATATCGTCGCATCCAAAGGTCATCTGATCGGCAGTATCTCCAGGCAGTTGAGGGTCTCCGTCGTTTGCCCGGTCCAAGCGGTAGATAAGTGCCAGGGAATCACTACCACATGCAGGACGGCTACTTATGTTAAACTCTGACGCCCAAACCGTGCCCATTGCGGTATCGATGACCCCATCACTGTCTGTATCCATGGGCGTGAGGTCGAGGGTAATACTGGATAGACAAACAGGAGATGGTTTTTTCTTGGGGAAAACTTCAAACGTCTCCTTGCAGATGGTTTCGTTCTGGCAATCATCCCTTAGCTGTACTTTTAGGGCATAGACACCCGGTAACAAATCATCCACCTCTACGGAAATTCTATCGCTTATGTCGTTATTTAGTTGACCTTCACGTAAGGCGATCACATCGCCAGTTTTGTCATTAATCAATTCCCAAGCATAGGATAAGACACCACAACTATCATCGGCAATCACCTCAGCTCTTAAGTTATAATAGCAACCATAGGCCTCAATGCTGTCTGGAATTTCAATACTGCACTGGGGTGGAACTGTATCAATCAGAATAATCTTTTGCGTGCATTTGATGAGTTTACCTTCATAGTAATCATCTAACCACCAATTGTCCTGGTTGGGTTCTCCTCCCAATACACACCAATCGGCAAAACACCAGGTCCGGATAATCTTGTAGCACGCCTCATCCCCTCCAACGATCTTAAACACCTGATCGTAATATCCAATGCCAATCTGACGGCATTCCTCTTCAAAGATGAATTCCGGCCAACCGGTGTTACTGGGATCAGCTACTCCAGATGCATTGGTGCTTCCTGAGGGATCGTACTCTAAACCACAATTGTGCATGATGAGATCTTGAGGTACTCGAAACATCGACTTCGATATATCGCAATCGCTTGTGATCCATATGGTCTGATGTTTTACGATGGTGTCGACCCGATGACCTGATTCATCAATGATGCATTGGCCCACAAACTTGAAGGTACGTTTGATAAATCCATTACCGCAGTGGTCGAGTTTTACCCACGGTTTTTCCTGAATGCAAATAAGACCACAATCATCGGCGATCTGGCCGTTAAACTGGGTCATAGAGATGGTGTCGAATACCGCCTCATAATGGGTGATAGTCTTCCATACATAGCCGAAACCATAGGCTTTATTAAAGATCAGGGTATCCTTTTCCACCGGAATGGAATCACATACTACATTGTAGTAAGTAAATGAAGTCTTTTCTGGAAGGTTATCGTAGTCGTCGTAAGCAACCTTGTCATAGCCACCGAGCAAGGTATCAATCGCCGTAAAATCACCCTCTAATGCCTGATCGACCGCGTCCGCATAAAATTGCTGATAGCTGTTGCAGGTAATGCTCACATCAAAAAGTTCGCTGACTACTTTGGGTGGCGACTTATCTTCAACATAAACGGTAGTCCAGCACTTGCTCCAATTGCACCAATAATCCATAGCCAGAACTTCCACAACCACATTCTGGCAAGCATCCTCACAGCAGAATGGTACTTCCTTGGACCATCCCCCACCGATTTGTTTGACAATGTCAAAGTCATTTAGGTCACTTTCGCTAAATAATGGGGCAGCAAATTGCGGCAGATTGCTGTTGAAATCAAAACCATGCTTAGTACACAAATCCTCAATTTGTGCTCCTCCCTCGTAACATTGTAGTGAGGGATCAGTCAATATCTGCTTAAAATATTCCTCACCTGTCGGGTAGGGATGGTCGATACATTCCAGTGTGCCGTGTTTTAGCAAGTCGTACCACCATCCTCCAATGATAAAATCACTGCAGTCCTGATCATCCTCACATAGCCATTCAAGCGTCTTGGCATAGTGTGCTTCCACTGGGTTAATGTGCTTATCGGTTTCGAGCACGGGACAATAGATCGAATCGTGATGTGCAGTGTAGCAATAGGTTTGAAAACTATCACAAAGATTCACACCACACGCCGTAGCCCAATCGGCTCTTCTTGCCAAAAGCAAATTGATTCCGCAGTTGTCCCAACTCCCTTCGTCAAAAACTTCGGCTGGAAGCCATACCATTGTATCACTGAGCGTGACGTTTACCCCTTTGTCACAGATTGTTACGGGTTTGGTGAAATCTTTTACGAAGAAGTAGCAAGTGTCGTAACTAATGTTGTGGCAGAAATCTATCGCTTCATAGATAACTTCTAGGGGTTCTTCGGTTTTCGGAATTTTGAAGGTCTTATGGGTTTCCCACTTTTCGTTTTCATCATTGTATGTAAAGACGGCGGAGCCAACATCTTCAATGGTGGCTTTAACCATTTTTACATCGGTACAAGTATCTATGGCCATAACACTAGGCAAGTAGGTATGTGCCTCACAATCGTGATCTGATGTGGGTACGAAAATGACCGGATTGTCGATGGCCGGGAAGTCATCCTCTTCGGCCAATACGGCTTTCCCATAGTCTTTTTCAATGTATGGTCCAAGGGTGTCAAAGATCATCAACCACTGGTAACAGACCGTGTCTAGACCAGAGCAATTGTTCTTGATATGCCATTCGCGCCTGATCAGTTCCGGACATTCAGAATCAAAGGGAAAATCTTTATAAAGAATGGCAATCTCACAGGCTCTATCCGGGGGTGGCCAGAGCGGAATGCTATCCACGGTTGGTACACCGGTAACTGTTGGATGGGGATGTCCATTCTCATCTCTCAGATAATCGGTATGGCAGTAGACACTATCACGCTCGGGGGGACACATAAATAGATCAAAATCGAGACCTCGCACATAGATGGTATCGGTACAGCAATATTCGACTTTGTTGTAAACGACGCATTGCTTGCGAATAATCCTCTTGCTGATATTGGGATCACATGGAAACTTATCAAACGTATAATCCACAACGGTAGCGGTAATCGTGTCCACACAATTTGCCACTAGTCGACATCTTGGGAAGGTATCATTATTCACCTGATCTGTCACGAATGGATGTGGACAATCAATGGTATCTGATACGGCATCCGGTAAAAACATAGGAGTGGATGGGAGTATATTAATCGTAACCACATCAGCAATCGAACGTCCGCATTGATCATCTGTGACTTGGAGGGTTAATGTGACCGAGCCATTTAACATGTCTGCTGTGTCGGGGCAATATAACCGAGCTCCGGCAAAGGTGTTGTCATCAACGAAAGTGCCACTTCCACTAGTGGTCCATATAGCTGATGAAGCACCAGACCCATTGGCTGAGAAACTGGCCCCAAGTGTGGTCAGATCGACACATTGCAAGCCGCAAACTTCGGTGTCAGCACCGGCTTCAACGGAAGAAGCCGGTAGACTGTCGATGTGTATAGCACCGGAAACACCGCAACCGGGTATACCCACCGTGTCGTCAAAATAGATGGTCATGGGATACATTGTGATGGGTACGGGATTCCCCACCGGCATCATCATGGCCATGTCCAAAAACAATTCTGTAGTAGCATCACCTCTGAAACCCTGGCCTTGTAAAAAAGCTAAAGCATCAAAGTTTGGCGCCGGGCAAATGACCACATTATAAGCAGGTGGAACCGGAGCCAGGTTGATTTCTCTTAGGGTCACTTGTGCAATGGAGTAACACATGGGATCCATTGGCCGCATTACTCGTGCAAATAGTGTAGTATCACCATCACATACATCAATGGTGCCGGTGATTTCATTCGCTGCAATCATACTGTCGGCATCATTAAAAGTCGGGTAATACATTACCGTATTCTGTTGACTGGCATCTACACAGATGTCTACTGAAGACAAGTCGAAGGTGGCACATCCACTGGCATCTTCGCAAGCCAGTTTGAAAGCGTTGGCCGCTACTGGGCCACCAAATCCAAAATCGATATCATGTCGATTGTTGCCGGCAGCATCGGTGCAAAACATGGCCACAGCAAATCCGGGCACCATATCGGGATCAGCGTTTGAGTCGATCAATGTATCCATTCCCACCATTAATGGAGCAGTCATGCCAGAGAAGCCTAATGCCGTTAACTGGGAAATATCAATTCGTATTTCATAGCAGTGGTTGGGGAGTAAATCGGTAAAGACATACTCGCCATTGGCATCGGTGGTTATCTGATCTATAACTTCCAGGCTGTTTTCCTTGTCATGAAGCATCAATTCTACCCCGGGCAGGCCAAATTCGATCGGGTCCTGAATGCCATTGGCGTTGGCATCACACCATACGTAATTTCCCACTTCAACCAAGGGTGGTGCTGTTGCAAATTCAATGTCACCGAGTCCGTTGGCTTTTCCACTGATAAACTGATCGACAAAAAGATAACCACGCTTTAATGAGCCATCATCGGTGTCATAGAAGTCAACACCCTGGGTAAATACACCACCAAATCTAAAATGTTCTAATTCCGTGGGTTGAGGATTGTGCACGGTAACCACAACTTCTTTGGAACCCTTCAATACACCAGACCCACCCGTAATCGTCTCACCATGATGAGCCAGATCCTGTGCATTAAATCCATCGGCATGAAAAAATTCACCATCATAACTTGGGCCATCGTCATTACGGAAGAATTGGCCATCATCAAAGTTTTCTTTTTCCAGATCATAACCTGAATTTTCCTTAAAGGCTTTCAAAATGTCTCCAGCGGCGTAACCGATGATAAAAGTGGTGTTGCCAAGAATTGTGCTGTAATTGAGATACCCCACCTGGTGAGCCCACCGATCCATCATGGTGATAATCATATCTCCCTTTTCGGTAAAGTCGATATCTGAAATGATCGGCTGTGGATAAGCACAGAGGAGACCACTTTGTACCGAAAGCTCATCGTCTAGAGGAATATCCGTCTTCTCCCACGTGTCGGCCCATGGCATCCATACTGAGGTTCGCAATGCCTGGGGTCCGTTATCTAACTGCGGATTGGAAGCTCGTTCCCTTGGGTAGTTAAGAGGAAAGGACAGTTCCTCGGTAAATCCAGCCTGAATGTTGTTGGGATTAAAAGACATGATGTACCCGAATAAATGGTCTCTGGTCTGGGTGATTGATCCATCCGATATCAATCCCAGATATCCTTTTCCGTTGTGAAAGTTCAAACCCCAGGGCCTCAATATTCCCGATTGTACTGGCGTATGTCCTTCCACAATAATACCTTGTAGAATGGCTTCTTTGACTTTGTTGCCAAACTTTGACAAGAAATCCAGATCCAGAGTAGGACCCGTAACCGGTATTTGAAAGGTGACCGTCATGGCCTTGTGACTAGCCCCGGCCTGGGCTACTACATCAAAATCTGTATAGATCGTTTGGCCTTCTGCTACGACGTCAAATTTTCGATCTCCAGCCACGTAATTGTTGGGTTCAGCGAAGTGAAGGGTCACGGTATAAGTCTCCTCTAGCGGTACGGGTATATTATAGGAGAAGGCTGATCCTTTGCGCCAGGTACGGTAAAGATCTTGCTCAGTAGTTCCTTCAGCACTATTCATGGTGTTGACTACTGCAAACTTCTTGATGTCGCCGGTTCCACCTGTTGAATGTCGGTTTTTATCCCAGGCTATACCATTTGGATCTGTAAAAGCCTCTGCTCCCGTCTTGTTGTAAATACCTCCTGCATTTATACATTTAACGAAGCGCAAGCGCATGTCGGGAAGTCCAGGAATATCATCGATAACATGGTTTTTGAGTGCATCCCTCGTAACCTGGACCTGCGGTCCAGAGATGTCCATCTGAACCAGGGATCGCTGGTATAAATTGACCATCCATAGTTGCCGGCCGTCTTCAGTTACATCTATATCCCCATAAGACATCTTACCCACTTTATCAAAAGCATCGATATCATAAGAAGCACGATCGAATTGTGATTCAATGGTTGATAGCGCATAGGGAGTGGTTTCATCGATTACACCATCCACCACTTCTCGCATGATGGCTCCAAAGTCTAGCGTCGGGCCTGCACTTGGAGCATAACCCTGCAAATCAAAATGGTCGAGGTCAGGGTCCGGTTGGCTGTAATCAAGTGTATAAATGGCTCCCGGACCGTGTGGACCAAGATCGACATGTCTTTTTACTATCGTTGATGCGAATATCCGCTCATTTTGCATTTGATAGGCAATTCCCCAGGTTGACCCTACTTCTGCGATGCTTGCATCTAAAGTTGGATCTGGGGCTGACCCACCATACTGTTGAGCTATGCCGTCAATTTGATAAGGGAAACTTACGATCCCTGGTCTGGTGGTCAGGGTGCTGGCTGCTCCTTTCTCATAGCAGGGAATAACGATCTCCATCTCTTCCAGATCAATGGCTTCGAAAGTGAGCACCGGAACATTGATCAGATCTCCATCGGAAGCAAAAAATACAGACGTTGGTCCGGAAACACCTTCCCGGATAGATTGCCCATTATAACCACTTACCTGAATTCGCAGACGGCTTGGTACCAAATCCAAGATAAACGTACCATTCCCATCGTCCATAAATGGATATGCAGTTCCCAATTCATCGTATCCAATGACAGAAAGGCCATTGATGAGCGTTTCCCCTGGATCGATGCTGCCATTGCTATTGGCGTCGAGAAAAGTTTTTACCGTAATATTTGCCTGAGAAACGGTATACAAACTTCCCAGCAGGAGCAGCTGCAGGAGCCATATCCTCCCTCTTGAGTAGGTGTTCATGGTGTCTCAATTTAGGTTTATGTTCAATAACCTTTTCGGTCATAACTCTTTATATATCAACATATAACAACATGTGTTGATATTGAGAAATCTAACCTATTGAGATAGCAAAAATTGAACCAAAAGTATCATATCAAAGCTCCTGAACTTCAGTAGTCTAGTCTTTAGACTCAAAGTATATGTGTCAGCGGTGGGAGTCCTATTTTTGATCTACGGAGACTAATCGGGATCTTGAAGTTTTAAGCCCAATCCCGCTTTTTCCGAGATCTCGAGCATACGATTTATGGATCGAACGCCTTGCTCAATGATCCAGTCCTCCAAAAGAATTTCCGGTTGCTCGTACTTCATACATAAGTAGAGCTTTTCCATAGTGTTGCGCTTCATATGGGGGCATTCGTTGCAAGCACAGGTATTGTTGGGGGGAGCAGGTATAAACTTCTTCTCTGGAGAAGCCAACTCCATCTGATGGATGATGCCAGCTTCAGTAGCGACGATATAAGTATCTGCGTCATCTTCTTGAGTAAATCTCAGCAGGCCTGAGGTCGACCCAATGTAGTCTGCTTTTTCCAGAATGTGGGCCTCACATTCAGGATGAGCTATTAGTTTTGCCTCTGGAAATCGCAGCTGGAGTTTCGTGATTTTCTCATCGGAGAAGATTTCATGCACCATGCAGGTGCCATTCCATAAGATCAAATCCCGTCCCGTTTTCTTGCGCAGGTAGGCACCGAGATTTCGATCCGGTGCGAAAATAATCTGCTGGTCCTCAGGTATGCTGTCGATAATATGTACCGAATTCGTTGATGTACAGCAGATATCGGTCAAGGTCTTGAGTTCAGCGGTACAGTTGATATAACTCACCACTACTGCATCGGGGTATTTGGCCTTAAATTTCCGAAAGAGATGAGGTGGACAAGAATCGGCGAGTGAACACCCGGCCTTGAGATCTGGGAGAAGTACTTTTTTCTCGGGGGAGAGCATTTTTGCGGTCTCAGCCATAAAATGCACGCCAGCAAATACAATAATGTCTGCGTCGGTCGCCGCAGCCTTTTGTGAAAGGCCTAGACTATCGCCAATGTAATCGGCAATATCTTGGATTTCAGACTCCTGGTAGTAGTGTGCTAAGATGATGGCGTTCTTCTCTTTCTTGAGTTTTTCGATCTCTGCGATCAGATCGAGTTGTGGATCCACATCAATATCGAGAAATCCCTTCGAGTCCAGTTGCCTCACCGCTATGTCAATCGTGCTTGTCATTTAAAAAATCTTATGCATTCCTAAATCATCCAAACGTCTATCAAAACTAAAAAGTTTTCCCTTGTTTCCGGTTGATCCCGGCAGATGGCTTTCTTTCTGATAAGACGTAGATGAATAGTTGATGACACAAACTAGCCGTAGATTACAAATGACACAAACTATTGTACCGTTATGTGTGTTAAACGCAGGAATCATTAACTTTGAGGATCAAAAAGATAGGAATATGAGTATGTACCCATTAGAACTCGTTGCCCCAATGGCCCGAGATTTGACCGACTACGGTTTTGAGGAACTTACGACAAGTGAGGAAGTAGACACGGTACTTGCTAACCAAAAGGGTACCACTCTTTTGGTTGTTAACTCCGTCTGCGGATGTGCAGCAGCCATGGCTAGACCGGGCACCAAACTTGCCCTGACCAATGATAAAGTGCCCCAGCAATTGGTTACGGTCTTTGCCGGTGTCCATATCGATGCCACTGAACGGGCACGAGAATACATGCTGCCCTATCCTCCATCATCTCCTTCAATTGCCCTTTTCAAGGATGGTGAGTTGGTTCATGTGCTTGAAAGACACCATATTGAAGGTCGTAGTGCTGAAATGATTGCAAACAACTTAAAACACGCTTTCGACGAATATTGTTGAGAGGTGATCCCTGTCCTCATGTGTTATATTGGCATCAGTGACAAGCCTTCAACCTCTTGACAGCTTATCCCAATGAGCTAAACTCGTTCTCTTTGGTTGCAAGTCCGATGAGATTATTGATCTATTTTTTTTCTGTTTTGCTGGTTCTTTCCTGTTCACCTGCTCAGTGGGGGTCGAAAGATGTCACTAGGGGAGAGATCGGCAAAGAAGGAATGGTTGTCAGTGCTCATCCCGAGGCGAGCAGAGTAGGTGCTGAGATATTGAGAAAAGGCGGTAATGCTTGGGATGCTGCAGTTGCTGTTCAATTTGCATTGGCGGTGGTATATCCTGTTGCAGGTAACATTGGAGGCGGCGGATTTGCCGTTTTTAGATCAAGTGATGGTACTATAGGTACCCTGGATTTTCGGGAAAAGGCCCCCAATAACGCTCATCGCGATATGTATCTGGATGAGCACGGGAACGTCATCGATCGTCTTAGTCTCGAGGGACATCTGGCAGCAGGGGTGCCGGGATCGGTTGATGGGATGGTGAAATTGTACCAAGAGTTCGGCACCGCAAAATGGTCTGATCTTGTGCAGCCTGCCGTAAACTTGGCAGAGAAGGGTTTTGAGCTCACTGAAGATGGTGCGGCATCACTCAATCGTGCGCAGGAGCTGTTTGAGAATTACAATACGTCAGAAATGCATTTGATCAAGCAACAGGGATGGAGGAAGGGTGAACGCTTGATACAGTCTGACCTTGCGTCTACACTGAGACAGATAAGGGATCAGGGACGTTCAGGGTTTTACCAGGGACTCACGGCCGATCTTATTGTGGCGGAAATGGAACGTGGAGGTGGAATCCTCACCCATGATGATCTAGCAATATATTCTGCAGTATGGCGTGATCCGGTCGTGGGAGAATATAAAGATTACCGCGTGATCAGCATGCCTCCCCCTTCAAGTGGAGGAATTGCACTGCTGCAGTTGCTGGCAGGGATCGAAGCCTTTCCACTGGGCAAATATGGCCACAATCGAGCCAAGACAATACATCTCATGGCTGAAGTTGAGAAGAGGGTATATGCAGACCGCGCCACTTATTTGGGTGATCCTGACTATGTGGATGTACCCCAAGAAATGCTACTGAGCAAAGATTACCTGACCCAACGGATGGCCAATATCGATCTGAGAAAAAGTACACCTGCTGCAGAAATCAAGGAGGGTGCCGTAGAGGTAATTGAGAGTGTGGAGACTACTCATTTTAGCATTGTCGACCGATTTGGAAATGCCGTTTCGATCACCACCACGCTGAATTCATATTTTGGATGTAAAGTCATGGTGCAGGGTGCTGGATTTTTTTTAAACAACGAGATGGACGACTTTAGTGTTAAAGCTGGAGTGCCAAACCAATTTGGGCTCGTAGGTTCAGAGGCCAACGAGATTCAGGCAGAGAAGAGGATGCTGAGTTCTATGACACCGACCTTGGTAGAACACAACAAGGATCTCTTGATGGTGGTAGGATCGCCAGGGGGATCGACCATAATCACTTCGGTTTTTCAAGCAATACTCAATGTGATTGACCATGGTATGAGTATGCAGGAGGCGGTCAATGCGAAGAGAGTTCACCATCAGTGGTTACCCGATCGGATAGTCATGGAAAAAGATGCGCTTTCCGAAAAGACCATTGATCGTCTAAAAAAGATGGGCCATGAATTTGAAGAGAGAGGATCAATCGGTAGAGTCGACGCGATTTTGCTCTTGCCAGATGGTCGTCTTGAAGGGGGAGCTGATCAGAGAGGTGACGATCGAGCAATTGGGTTTTAAGGTATGGTAGTGGAGATCAAATTTCATAACATCAACGGTGAAATTGTACCGGCAACGGAAGCCAGGGTCTCTGTTTTTGACCTGGGCCTACTTAGAGGCTATGGTATTTTTGATTTTTTCCCTATTCGACGGGGCTTGCCTCTATTTGCCAGTGATTATTTTGATCGTTTCTTTGGATCAGCTCGAGCTATGTCGCTCCAAGTGCCAGTGGACCGGGAGGCGCTATATCAAAGAGTTCTAGATCTGATCCATCATAATGGCTTAAGCGAGGGATATATAAAACTGATACTTACTGGTGGTACCTCAGCCGATGGTTACACCCCAGGTGAATGTAATTTGTACATTTTACAGCATATTGCGCATAAAGTTGATCCGAGCTACTTTACTGAAGGTGTAAGATTACTTCTGAGGCATCATGTCCGGGATACTGCCACGGTGAAAACCTTAAATTATGCGCAAGTGCTGAGGAGCAGAGAAAACCTGGACCAAAAAGGGGCCTTAGATCTATTGTATCATGACGGGAGGAGTATTCACGAAACTTCTCGTGCCAATTTCTTTCTCATTGACCAAGACAACGAAATTTGGACCCCAAAAGACACGGTACTCCGGGGTATAACCAGAATGAAGTTGATTGAAGTGGCACGATCTATGAATTTCATTGTTCATGAAGATCGATTGCCAATTCATAAAATCCTAGAGGCCAAGGAAGCCTTCATTTCCAGTACAACGAAATCGGCAATGCCGGTAAAACAGATTAATGATTTTCTGATGCCACATGCAAGGGAGGAATCAGTTACAGCAACGCTTCGTGAGGGCTTTCTCCTCCGGTGTGATTCATACCTTGAGGCTCGGGCTGCAGAGGTATAACCCGATGGAGATCGATGATGATTCGGGCATTTTAATATCTTCAGGCTGACATTCATTTTCCTACCATGGCCATTGCAGAGCAGCTGACAGATGAGCAGGTTATAGAGCATATTCGATCCAGCGGAAGCAGAGAAGGGTTCGCTATTCTGTACCGGAGATATGCCCACATCATGCTGGGTTGGTGCCTTCGATATCTTAAAGATTCGGAGGCAAGTCAAGATGCAGTAATGGATATTATGCAACAACTCCTGGAAAACCTGAACAATTATGAGATTAAAAACTTCAAGAATTGGTTGTTTCTGGTGACCCGGAATCACTGCTTCATGAAGCTTCGGGGCAAAACCACTGTGTTGATTGAAGATGTCAACAGAATAGATTCTACAGATTTTGTGGAAAGTACTTTAGAGGAGCATCTTAACAATGAGAGGACTGAAAATGCACTACATGAGGCAATCGAAGACCTGAGCCCTGGTCAAAAGGAATGCATCGTACTATTTTACTTTAAGAAGAAATCCTACAAGGATATTGAAGAGATTACGGGCTATGAATTAAAAAAAGTCAAGAGCTATATCCAGAATGGCAAGCGGAATTTGCGAATCAGTTTGGAGGAAGTACTGGACCAAGAATAAACAGAATATGACAAAAAAGCTTACTCGGGAAGAATTACTCCGCATCATCGACGGGCAGCCAGGTAGTCTAGATCTACCGGATGAGGTAGATCGGAAAGCTGTGGAGGGTTATCAATACCTGGATCGAGATGAATCTGCTGAAGCGGTTTTGAAAACTCTTGATACCCGGTTCGAGCAGTTACTATCCAAGGCGGAGACGAAGGCTGCTCCCACTAAAATACGACCTCTAAGGCGTTACATGAGTATAGCAGCAGCTCTGGCAGTTTTGATTGTCGCTGGGTTCTTCTTACTTCGGACCCCAACAAGTGAAGTTTTATTTGCACAGCATTTTGAGGTGCCCAGAAGTACTTACTTCCAGCAAACGCGGGGAGATGAAGAAAATGGATCCTTACCTCTTGCCGCTGCCTTTCAAGAGTATGAAATGGGAAATTATGCTGAGGCCCAAGCAGCCATAGCCGAATTGAAGTCGGAGCATCCCGACAAGCCTGATCTCATATACTATGAAGGTATGGCAGCTCTGGCTTCGGACCAACCTAAGTTGGCAGAGGATTTGTTTAGTCAATGTCTTTCCATTGAATTCCAAGATGTAAATGTCAAGAGTCTTTGGTACCTCGGCTTGACTCACCTAAAGTTGAATAATCGACAAGAAGCCATTCAGTGGTTGGAGAAAAGTAGGCTGCAGGATCCACGGCACAGGGAGGAGGCTACCGCTCTGCTGAAGCGATTGCAATAGGTTTTCTCTTGCCTGGTTAAGTGAGACCAGCCAGGTATTCCAACCAATCCTTTTCATAATCAACATCATTGAGCTCAATTAATGCATGGACTGACAATCCAAGCAATATGGCTCTCTGTAAGGTTCTACGAAAGATCTGATCTGTGCCCCAGGGCATATCGGTGAATAGGGCAGGGTTGATCTTTTTGAGGCCGAGGAGATAGTAGCCACCGTCTTTCGCAGGGCCTATCACCATGTCAAAGTGGTCCAATCTCTTGAAAGCATCACTAAGTAATCTTGGGGTAAGATAGGGACAATCGGTTCCCACAATCAGCACCTTCCGGTAATCCAGAAGCACCTCTTCAAAGGCATGCAACATCTTTTGACCCAAGTCATTTCCCCTCTGCTGACGAAGGGAAGTGTAGGATACCAGGGGTATTTGATCGGCATCAGGTACGACAGGGGAGAAATACAAGTATTTCGCTGCATCAACCGGCTTGATGGCAGTCATCGTCAGCTCGATCAATGTACAATAGATTTTTAGGGCAGCTTCTGGTCCAACAGTTGATGCTAGGCGGCTTTTGACCATTCCCCTTGTCGGCACCCTTAGGAAAATGATGAGGCCCTTTTCTTGCAAGTCCAGTGTTTTTGAGGATGAGAACTCAATCAATTCTGGCCTGATCGGTGCTTTCTTCGTCTTTCTTCGTCCTCTCTTTTCGGGTAAAAGGAGCACCTTCTTCTAGTTTTCTAGCGACAACCGAATATGGTCCGCTAACCACCTCTTCACCCGCTTTCAAGCCCTTCTTAATGTAGATGTACATGTCGTCTTGGATCCCTGTTTCCACCTCTACCATGTCCAGGGTGTCTCCGGAACATTTGAAAACCACCTCAAGCAGGTCTTCTTCATTGCTTCTCAAGTCATCTTTGTCCTCATCTTCATTGATGTCGCGAGTGGTCACAGCAATAATAGGTATCGACAACACATTTTCTAGAGAATGTGTATTGATTTCCACAGATGCCGACATGCCAGGGCGGAATGGAAACGGCTGGACCGGTGTAATGAGATCTTGATATGAATTTTGATCCATTCTAATCTTCACAACAAAGTTGGTAACCTGGTCGGTGGTCAATGCAGCTGCAGTACCTACTGTCGAGGCAGAATTGGCAATTTCAGTCACCGTGCCACCAAATTTCCGATCTAAATAGGCATCTACTTCTATGGACGCACTATCTCCCAGGGCAACCTTTAGAATATCGTTTTCACTTACATCTACTTGGACCTCCATGATTGACAGGTTGGCGATGCGCATCATTTCCGTACCCGTCATCTGGATCGTACCCACTACGCGTTCACCTTCTTCGATCGGTAGACGGCTGATGATGCCATCAACTGGTGCGTAGATGTTTGTCCTTTTCAAACTGGTTTGCAACTCTTTGAGAGAGGCCTCTGCACTCTTGATCGAAAATTCGTTGGCTTTAATGTTTTCTTCTGCTGAGCGTATAGAGGCATCTGACGCGTTGACATTGGCTTGCGCAGTCTCAAGATCGGCCATTGATTTTTCATACTCTGCTTCGGAGATGACACCATCGTCATGGAGCTGCTTATTTCGATCATAGATGCGCTTGGCATTGTGATATTGTGCTTCTACCTGTGCCTTCTGTGCTTTGGCATTTTCAAGGTTTGATCTTGCAATTGCGAGCTGAGACTTTGCAGTATTGACAGCTGCCCGGCCACGCTCAACGGCTGATTCATAAGCTTCAGGATCAATTTTGGCCAACAGGTCACCAGCCTTTACAGAATCACCTTCTTCGACTGGCAATAGCACGACTTCTCCGGAGACGTCCGAGCTGATGACCACTTCCTTCTCTGGAAATATTTTGCCGCTTGCTGATACCAATTCTTTAATGGTCCGATGCTTAACCACACTGGTTTCGACCTCTTCCCCTCTGTCTCGGGTTTTACTCTTGTAAATGGCTAGAGCGGTTAAGGCCAGAAGCAGCACTACTGCTATAAAAATTAGGCGAGCTCTTTTCTTTTTTGTCATAACTTGTTTTAGTCAAGTGTAATTTGATTACCCTGGTAGTAATCCAGCACCTTGGATCTAAAGATGAAGTCATATTTGGCAATAATCAGATCGGTTTCTGCCCGATCCCGGTTATTCTGGGCGGTGGTAAAGTCCAGGCTGTTAGAGACTCCAAGTGAAAATCTTTTTTCTGCATCCAGGTAGGCAGCCCGGTTGGCTTCAGCTGTGCGAAGTGCAGCTTCATATTGTTCTTTAGCTGCTTTTACATCGGCTACAGCCAGCTGAATGTTTGACTTGAGTTGGTTTTTCACCTGCTCATTGGCGATTTCGGTGCGGACTACCTCCAACTTGCTAAACTCTAAACTGCCTTTGTTTTGGCCCCGATTGTAAATGGGGACACTTAAACCGACTCCAAGGCCAAAACCCAAATTTTGATTCAATTGATCGGAGTAGTTCACCCGGTCAAAGGCAAATACTGGCGATGCCAGCGTCACGTTAAGAGGCTCGCCATTAACCTCGAAGCCATCTAGGGACTCTACGTCCGTACCGATCTGTGCACCTCGCATTCTGGCTGCTGAACTGAAAAACGAGCTTACCCCGGCACCAAATGTGAGTGATGGCATCATGGCGGTCTTGGAGAGATTAACGTCGATCTCTGCGTTTTGCCGTCGGAGTTCACCTGCTTTTATTTGAGGCTGCCAATCGACTGCTTTGGCATAAACATTCTCTGCATCAAGACTCGCAATATCATAGTCAGAGGGTAGGTCGATATCCGGAACTTCTATTTCAAGATCATAGGAGGCATCTAGCTGCATTAATTGCTTCAAATTCAGATAGGCGATGTCGATTTCATTTTGAGCCGCTACGACCAATTGTTCATTTTGCGCCACCTGGGCCACCAAATCCAGGCGTTCGTTACGGGGTCTCGTACCTGCTTCAATAAGCTTATCGGTGTTGTCAAGTTGATTTTGGATCAATTCCACGTTTTTCTGTGCATTGGAAAGATTCTCTTTGGCGAAAAGGATTCGGATGTAAGCATTGGCAATCTCCAGGGAAATATCATTCTCCATTTGACTGGCGTCCAGTTCTGATGCCCTCATGCCCAATCTGGCTCTCTTAATTTGATCATTGATTCGACCACCATTAAATAGGGTGACACCAGTACTGAGGTTAAGACTTTGGTTCCCAAATTGCTGGTTGATAAAATCATTAGTCGCCCGGTCTATTTGACGGCCGAAACTGACATCGTATCTGGTGCTGCCGTTAAGATCAGGGTATCGCAACTGTTTTGCCGCGATGTGATTGACCTCGGCTTGCTGGGCGTCGACCTTACTCTGTCTAAGTGTGAGGCTGTGCTCAAGCCCATATTGGATGCATTTTTCTAATGACCAGGACTCTTGGCATGGTGATTTAATAGGGATTAAAAGTAAACCAGCTAGTGTAAAAACGATAGTTTGGAAGTTCATCTTCAAAATTTTTTAAGGCATACAATGACCAGTTGACTTAGGACCAAAAAGTGAAAAGCACTAGGCTATCCGAAAAAGTGGGGAGACTCGCTAAAAAACGTTTCCTCTTGCAAATCCACAAAATTGGTACTAGCCCACTGGAATAACAATAATAACGAACCTGCAGTGAAAGGGGTTACTTCTTTATATAAATGCGATGTAATCATGGATGAACTTACCTGACGTCCAGAGTCTTAGCTCCAATGACTCGATCATAACGAGCTCCAAATGGGCGATGGTACAAAAGTACGGTGTAATAGTTTTCGGTCTCATGCCAGCTACCTTCCAGCGCATTAAAATCAGGTGCGCCGCCATCCTTTGCAACTGTTGCATAGATATAGTCATAGACACCTTGCTTTAGTAATGCCTCGCCCTGATAGGCACTTTGTCGATCCTGATATTCCAACATGTACCTAGGATCCACTTCCCAGTCACTGAAACCGCCCACGACATAAACGTAGTGATCAAAAAGGGGTTGAGACATTGCCAGTGAGAACACTACATAGGCATAATCGGCCTCAGTGTCGGCATTTGGTCGATCATAAGATTGTATGATGAAATGACCGTTTAAGTCGATGTGAGAGTGATAGTCCTGATATGTCCGGGGAGAATCTTTTTTTAATCGCATTTCATATACGTCGTCAAAAACTTCGATGTCTGCTACCTGAAGTGAGGGTGCAGTCAAACTTCTAATATCAACGGAACGAAATTCTTTACCAGCTGGGAATACCAGCTGATTTTGATATTCGAAAGACAATTGCTGCGGATTTATTCGAAAAGGAGGTACATCCTTGATGGCCGTATCCCATCTGCCATTTTGCATGACGACCGCTCGTACATTCTGTAGTGGATTGTCAAAGGTAATCTTATCGTGTTTCACCAGAAAGTCAATTTCGTGGTGTGTCTGAATCAAACTAACATCGCTAGCTCTGCGGAGATAAATGGTGATTTTCGTCAGATCCTCGAAGACTACGAATCTGCGTGTCAAAATAGGTTCTTCAGTGTCTTCATCATAAATATGCAACAGGTAGTTGCCCGACAGTTTCCATCTCACATCTTCATTGGGCAACCTTAGCGAGTAGTGTACGTAGGGGGTCAAAGTATTGACTGAAAATCCATTAGATCTCAATTCTTCATTATTGAAACCCTCCAAATATTCAAATTCATCCAAATCACTGGGCGTCCAATCTCGGTTGCAATGTTGAATCCGGTAGCGCAGGTATCTGGTTTGATCAGCCAATTCGTCAAACTCCAAAGTAAGTCTTTCTCTCCCCAACTCTACCATTGGATGAGAAATATGCAACTCAGGAAGTCCGAACTGGACTGATTTGATGGATTCCAAGTAAACATGATTTTCAGCAACGAATTGCTGTGAATCGACCTTTCCAATAAAGAAGACTTGGGCAAGAACTCCATAAAGTATTCCTTTGCAAGGCTTTGACATTTGATAACCTATCATTGCTGTGGTTTTGGATGACTGCACCACGGATGATGGAGAATAGAAAATCGCCAAGGCCAGGCAGCACATTCTTCCGCATACTCAACGCCAATTCGTGGTGAGCTTATTATTTGTTCTTTGGGAATATCCTGAAGCCTGTCTTCTATCCAGATCAGTCTCTTCTGAAGTAGCGGTTCTCCATCGAATCGTCGAGTTATGCCTAAGGCTTGAGTCAATCGACCTGGGCCGGCGGTAAGTTGGTACTTCCCCGCGGATTGCTGTCTTCGTTCCTCCATGTGATCGAGCCCTTCGGTTGGTTCTATGGCTCGAATCAATACCGCATGGGCATGTTCTTTCGGCCCGGTCACAATGTTGAATAAGTGATGGATGCCATAACAAAGATAGATGTAGGCATGGCCACCTGGCATAAACATGGTCCTGGTCCGGTTGGTTTTTCGATTGAGGTAGGCATGACTGGCCTTGTCTTCGGGAGCTCTATAGGCTTCGGTTTCTACAATCATTCCGCTGGTAAATTTACCATCAATATTTGTGCACAAATATTTTCCCAAGAGCTTCTTAGCCAGGATCAAGACATCCTCTGTTAGATAGAAATTGCTGCTGAGTGGAGTGCCCGATTGCACTTTTTCTAAAATCTTCGAGGTGAGTAGTTGGGGGCTTCCTTAGTAATCATGACGTTGTGTGGATGGCTCTCTGTAACACCAGCACTGGTGATCTGTACAAATTTTGCTTTTTGCAGGGAAGGGATGTCTGGTGCGCCACAATATCCCATGCCAGCTCTTAGACCTCCAACATACTGTACCATTACTTCTGCCACCGTGCCTTTGTAGGGTACACGGCCCTCGATTCCCTCTGGAACTAATTTCTTAATGTCATCCTCGACATCCTGAAAATAGCGATCCTTTGATCCTTTTTGCATGGCACCAAGGGATCCCATGCCTCGATAAATCTTAAACTTCCTTCCTTCAAAAATGATGGTTTCTCCTGGAGCTTCTTCTACCCCGGCAAAGAGTGAACCGGCCATTATGGTACTGGCTCCGGCAGCCAGTGCTTTTACAATATCGCCCGTGAAACGAATCCCCCCATCTCCAATCACTGGAATATCCTTTTTGGCCAAAACCCTTGCTGCGGCGTGAATGGCTGATAGCTGAGGAACACCGACTCCAGCCACGACGCGTGTGGTACAAATACTTCCAGGCCCAACGCCCACTTTTACACCATCTACACCGACATCAGCAAGAGCTTGAGCTCCATCACCTGTTGCCACATTCCCAGCAATAATTTGCAAGTCTTTAAATTTCTGACGAATTTCCTTGATTACTCCCAGTACATCTACATGATGACCATGAGCTGTGTCGACGCAGACGACATCTACCCCGACTGCCGTCAATGCTTCCAACCTTTCCATCGTATCGGATGTAACCCCTACTGCAGCACCAACCAGTAGCCTCCCATACTCGTCTTTACAGGCTTCTGGATGACTTTGTAGTTTCAAAATGTCTTTGTAAGTAATTAGGCCAATGACCTTGTTGTCTTCATCGACTACGGGCAGCTTCTCAATCTTATGACGTTGCAGAATACTGATGGCGTTTTCCAAGGTCGTCCCTGCCGGTGCTGTAATAAGATTTTCTTTTGTCATGAGATCTATAACGGACTTGTTGGCGTCAGTCTCAAACCTCAGATCTCGGTTGGTTAATATCCCAACCAACACATTTTCCTTTGAAACGATAGGGATACCACCGATTTTGTGCGTTTTCATTAACGACATCGCATCACCAATCGATGCATCGACTTCCATGGTGACGGGGTCTAGGATCATACCACTTTCTGATCTTTTGACACTCCTTACTTGCTGAGCCTGAGCCTCGATACTCATATTCTTATGTATGATTCCGATGCCACCAGATCTAGCCATCGCTATAGCCAGATCGCGCTCGGTGACAGTGTCCATCGCGGCTGATACTACCGGAACATTGATCTTTAAATCTCGAGTGATCCGGGATGATATCGATACCTCACGAGGCAAAACTTTCGATTCACCTGGCACCAATAAGACGTCATCAAAAGTGAGGGCGGGTCCAATAAATTTATCTGGAGATAAGTAGTATGATTCCATCCGCAAAAATAGCTTTTTCTCAAAAAGTGTCAATAAAAAATCGTTTTTTCACTTGACCAATGCAAGTCATATGTTGAGCGTGCTTACAGATACTTTCTTTATGGACCAAGCTCTGGTTGAAGCCCGCAAGGGTAAGTGGGAAGATGAAGTACCCGTGGGAGCTATTATTACTGCTAGGGGTAACATTATTGCGAGGGCCCATAATCAGTCAGAGAAACTGCTTGACACTACCGCACACGCCGAGCTTCTTGCCATCACTGCTGCATCCAACCATCTGGGATCTAAATGGTTGGATGAGTGTACCATGTATGTTACACTCGAGCCCTGTGTCATGTGTGCTGGAGCTTTGTACTGGTGTCGAATCGGGCGCCTTGTCTACGGTGCAAGTGATGATAAACGAGGCTTTATGCGTTATGGAAAAACCTTGTTGCATCCGGCCACTAAGTTGGAGTATGGGGTAAGAAATGAGCTTTGCGCAGAACTGTTGCAGGAGTTCTTTCAAGAAAAGAGAAGGGATTGACGATGCTGATCTTAAGACCAATTTAATACTGGGGTTAAAGTCTTCCTAATGCTATTGAACCTCAGTATTTCTGCTCGTATCTTGGTAGAAAACCAACGAGCTATTATGAAATTTCGCAGTTTGATTCTTGGGTTGGTCATCTTGTCGGTAGGATGTGGTCCGACTTATCGACCTTTCACAGCTCAAATGCAAGACAAATTTGGTTGGACCGAAGATGACCTGAAGCATGTGCAATTTTATCTCTCAAATGATATCGTCCTGAGACGCAATCTGTCCAAAGGAGAATCAGTGATAGATGATGGTAAGATTGTGATCGAGAGAGGCACTCGGATTGAAGAGATCATCATTCCTGAGGGTACACCCGGTGTACTCCAGTTTATGCCTAAATCCAACCGCATGGCCATCAGCTTTGAACGCGGAGGTGAGAAATTCTTAATGTTTGGTCCCAACCCAAAATTTGACGGAAGATACATGTTACTTGGTTCCACCTGGGATCGCAAAATGGGTGAGGTCACTTATCAAGGAAAGAAGTATCATACTTCATCTAGAAGTGCCTTAGCCTCACTCTTGGTGGATATCAATAGCGTGCATAAAGTCACGGTATCACGACGAAAAGCTTCAGGCCGAAGGATTTAGAGGTCATTCCTGGGTCTCAAAAGTCATTGCGTCTCAGACTATTTTTTAATCTCCATTAATGCCACCGAGTAAGGGCACAAATCGGAAATGGGCAAATGTTTCGGTGGAGAAGCTTTCAGCAGAAATACGGGTTATACGGAGCATGCGTTGGACCTCATCCTTACCTACAGGTATCACGAGGTTTCCTTTGATCGACAGTTGTTCCTTTAAGGCTGGTGGTACCTCCCGAGCAGCGGCCGTCACCAGGATTTTTTCAAAAGGGGCAAATCTAGGGAGACCCTCCATGCCATCTTTCAAAAATAGCCTCACGTTTCCGTAACCCATGGCTCTAAGTAATTTAGATGTTTGAACAAATAAATTACTTTGACGTTCAATGCTGTATACTTTATAACCCATCTCACTAAGGATGGCTGCTTGATAGCCAGAACCGGTCCCAATCTCTAAAACGCGGTCGCCAGGCTGTAAGTCCAACAACTGGGTTTGATAGGCTACGGTAAAGGGTTGAGAGATGGTCTGGTCACTTCCTATGGGGAAGGCCTGATCTTTGTAGGCCCAGTCAGCAAAAGCCCGGTCAAGAAAAAAGTGCCTAGGTACCGTTCCGATAGCTCTGAGAACTTCTTCGTCAGTTATGCCTTTCTTCCGCAGTATTGTCACCAATTTTTTTCTTAATCCCTTATGTCGGTAGTCGTCGGTCAATGTTTTGATCAATTGGCACGTGGAATCTGTAAATATAGAACTAATTGTTATGTTTGGGCGATGAACCAGACGGATACATAATGCCCATAAAAATCAAATTTGGTACCGATGGCTGGCGAGCAATAATTGCTAAGGACTACACGGTAGATGGTGTTTTTCGGGTCTCCCAGGGTGCTGCGTTATGGATGCAGGAGAGAAGTCTTGAAAGCGTGGTCATAGGCTATGATTGTAGATTTGGTGGCAAGATGTTTGCCACTGCTGCAGCTTCAATTTTTATTCAAAATGGAATACAGGTTTATCTGGATCCGAATTTTGTCTCAACCCCAATGGTTTCATTGGGAGTCCTGCAAAAGAAGGCTGGTTTGGGTATTGTTATTACCGCAAGTCACAACCCACCAGACTATAATGGATATAAACTCAAGTCGAGCTACGGTGGGCCTTCAATACCCAAAGATGTTGCTGAGGTTGAGGCATTGATACCTGATAACGTGGACGGTGAAATCAAAACATTGGAGGAATTGACCGAATCAGGCCACTTGGAACTGATCAATTTGGAAGACATTTATGTCGAACACGTTCGTAAGAATTTTGACATGGATTCTCTGATAAAGATTCAAAAACAGCTGGCATATGACGCGATGTACGGGGCGGGTCAGAATGTGATGAAAAGACTGTTTCCAGAGGCTCACCATATTCACTGTACATATAATCCATCCTTTGACGGTACACCCCCTGAACCTATAGATAGGAACCTACAAGAACTTTCTGACACGATTGCTAACGATCCCAAATTGACTTTCGGATTAGCTAATGACGGCGATGCTGACCGGATTGGGATGTACGATGAAGATGGGCTCTTTGTGGATTCCCATAGGTTGCTGCTATTCCTCCTCAAGTATTTGTACGAATTTAAAAATATCACAACCGGGAAAGTGGTTTGTTCCTTCTCAGTCACTGATAAACTTAGAACCTTGGCGGAGTCTTACGGATTGACCTGTGTGACAACCAAGATTGGGTTCAAATATATTGCTGAGATCATGTCGAAGGAAGACGTACTGCTAGGAGGTGAGGAATCAGGTGGAATTGCGGTGAAGGGACACATACCAGAAAGAGATGGCATTTGGACAGGATTACTTCTGATGGAATATATGGCCAAAACCGGAAAATCTCTCAAACAGCTGACGGAGGAACTTTTTGAAACTGTGGGAAGGTTCGATTACTATCGCGATGATCTACACCTTACCCAGGAACAAAAAGAGGCGGCAATTGCCAAATGTGAATCAGAAAACTTTGAGATTGATGGCATGGAAATTCGAGATATTGAAAATCTCGATGGTTTTAAGTATTACCTCACTAAGGGTGCCTGGGTTATGGTGAGGCCTTCAGGTACTGAACCGGTCCTGCGAGTATATGCCCAAGCTGAAAATATGGATGAAGTGAGGAATGTCTTGTCCAAAACTAAGGAAGCTCTCCTCGCTGATTGAAGCCGCCAGCCAGCACTTAACCCATCAATTTGGGCAAAAATATAATAAGTCCGATGATGAAACTGCCAATACTGGCTATGAGAACTGCCCCGGCAATGAGGTCTTTTATTACTCTGATGGTCTTGTGATGGTCTGGATGCAAGAAATCAGCCAGGTTTTCGAAAGCGGAATTGACCATTTCAGTGGCTATTACAAGTACAAAACATAGAATTAAAGCTATCCATTCGATCTTATTTGCTCCTAAAATAATTCCCATAAATATCACTCCTAAGGACACCACCAGATGAAACCTGCCGTGTCGATCCTTTTTGGCAAACCATTTGATTCCATGCCAGGCATCTTGAAAGCTCTTTTTTTCTCTCTTTAAAGAGCTCATGATGTTCCCCTGAGCTGATATTCACCGAAAATACCAATGCGGTTATTGACAGTGTCGTACATGTTTTGAAATCGAAGACATTCAAGGAAATCGTTGTAGAAAATGTGATTGGTCGGTGGATTAAGTGAGGAAGACATCGTTTTGCGACTATCTTTCAGGTTGGCCTTAGCTCTGAAGTCCTGAAGTTCATCAGAAAATTGATCGAGATTGTAATGTCCGGTTGTCAGGGTTGGGCCTTGATAAGTCAATGAACGCTGGGCAATGGCATCAAGCTGGTTCCTCAATTGTTCGAACGACCTTCTGAATAATGGAGGATTGGTGTTGGAAGTAAGGATCCTCACTTCAAGGTCCGGGTTAAGTCGAATCAATGCATCCAGAGTGGGGATCTCTTCGTAGTAAATAGTGTCAACTGCGGTAATGGGAAACCGACTGTAGATGGCAAGGCCAAAGTTGTCAATGCGGGTCAACTCAGCATGATAAGTGTAGTGTTTTTGCAAGTGCGTTTCCAGAAGCTTTTGCCAATCAGGTGTCAATTCAATGAAAGTAATGATGTCGGCCTGCTCATCGATTACTGCCTTAAGGGCCAACTGCCAACCAGATGCCAAATCACTAGTGCTCAAATGAGCCACGGTCAGGCTGGGCTCGGATGTTTTTACGGGTTGACTAAGACTGATGTCTGCTACGAGTTTAAAGTAGAGACATAGTATTGCTGCACATCCAAAGGCAGTGAACAGTAATCTTCGTTGATCAATAATCAAAAAGAAAAGACCTACTGCCACAAACAATAACATGATTTGTGTAGAGTGACTTGCCAACCGCTTTAAGATGACGACATCCGGTGCGTCGATACAAACGAAAGTGACCAGAACCATGCCCAACATCGACAATCGATTGATAACAATATGTCCGAATAAGGCCTTTAGCATCTACCAAAGATAAAGTGAAGTCAATTGAGTACCCCTGCAACTATGCAGGTTTCTTTAAATTGTTGGTGAGTACCATCGGGTAAGAATGTCTCGAAGAGAATTGTATAAACCCCTATCGATGCCTTGCTCCCATCATCGCGATCTCCATCCCATTTGATTTGTCCTGATGTTCCAAGGATTTCGTTGTTTACTAAGTATTTAGTAAGTCGACCTGCAGAGTCAAATATTCTGATATGTGCAATCTGTCCCGCTGGAGCAAGATCATACCAGATGATTAAGAAATCCTCAAATCCATCGCCATCCGGTGATAATCTGGGCGGATCCATTGTGAATATTTCTTCCCTGAGTTTCTCTCCCAATATTTGACTGTTTTTACCAGTGGGTGTACCAAAACCTACGATGCTTGAGGCACTGTGCCAATTGGCAGGATCCTGGGTAGGGAGGATAGGGTCTAGCCGTTCCAAGCTGACCCCGTCATGATCTCGAAGGATGCTGCTGTGCATACTTTCATCATAATCCAGAGCATCAATGACCACCGGTCGATCCTGCCCCTGGAATATGAGCGTCACATTGCCTGACTTGTCCGGCATAGTTGGAAGTGGATTTTGGATCAAGTTTTTGGGTTCTTCGACAGTATAGTGCCGCAATATGTTTTCCCGGTCACTTGTAAATACATGAAATGTGCCCGGCGCCAAAATAGCCGGAGTTAGGATGGTTCTGATCTGCTGGGTTTGGTTGCTATTGGCAGCAATGGCCAATTGGTCAATTCGAAATGCCTTTGATGATCTATTGTAGATCTCTACATAGTCTGCACCTCCAGGTAGGGGATTAAAGAGGATTTCATTAATGACCAGATCCCCGGGAACCGGATCTTGAGGTATCCATATCTGCCGGGGTTCGACCACAAGCAAGGAGCCCAAGCAATCATGAACCTGGTTGATCTCTAAGTGGTACTTTCTGTCGGCTGAAAGTTCGGGATAGACGTCAAGTGTCACAACTTGACCGTTTTGTGATCTTTCGATTGAGGTCACCTGGCTTTCATCTCCACTTAATAAAAAGTTCTTTAGTGAAATATTCTGGTCTACCACCCGATTAAATAGGAGGTAAACTTCGGTTGTGCTCGTTGGCACGGCTCGTAGCAACTCGAACTCAGGATTCAAGTGATTAAGATCAAGAACGCTGTTCTCATATCCCGGTGTTCCACCAAAAAGACTGGTCGAGGCACGCCAATTTTCAGCCAATGCGCAGTAGTCTTTAGGGTTCACAAGCTCCAAAGACCAGCCACCGCCTGACTTACTTCCATCGTCATACCAATCGTCATCATAAGATACCTCGTGAATAAGTTCGCCAGCAACATTAAGTAGTTGTATCTCATTTCCACTATTTACCAATGTCGGAAGGTTGGCTACGCCGACTGCGGATTCTTCTCTACTAAATTGATCATGATCCTGAAGGTCCGTCAGAACGACCAAACCTGACCTGGGTACCTCAAATGTGGGCACTTCTATCCGCCGGTCATTGATTCCCAAGATCAACTGGGTAATCGAATCGACGTCGATCTGAGTGCGATCGACCCATAGTTCAATGTATTCTGCAGAGGGTAGACCGAATGACGGTGTAGGATCATCATAGATCTCATTAATCAATATGGCAAAAGGTCTGATTTCTGAAATACTCGAGTACACGAAGGCGGTTTCATCATTACCAGTATTTCCACTTAGATCCATGATACGGAATGTCTGCAGTAAGTAGTCTAAGCTTGGTGTCAGGGACTCAAGCAGATGCAAGTTCACACTTTGTAAGTCCACCAAAGTAATCTGGCCGATGGGTACAGCTGAAGGACTGATGCGATAATTTTCAGGATTAAGAGCTGATGATGAATCGATGGCTTCAGTAAAAGTTACTTTGAGTAACTGCGGATCAAGTACTTGGACGGTTTGGATTCCAGGTCCGGTAGTGTCAAGGATCAACGCCGAGTCAATCATCACATTGTCGAAAAAGAACCTGTCGCTGCGGCTACTGGTATAAATGCAATGCAAGGCAAATCTTACTGATGTAAAGCGGCTAAGTATATTCTCTTCTTCGATCTGAATTTCGGGCTTGAAGATGGTAGATTCATTTGATCTACTCATAATTGTCCAGATCCGGGTTTCCTCTTCCAATTCAACACGTAAAGTGAGGTGCGGGTGATCATTCCATATTTGCTCTCCGACAGCTAACAATATAGATTGACCAGCCTCCTGACGAAAAAAAAGTAGCCTGTCATCGGAACCAGGCTCACCTAGAGAAATATAGTAGCCTGAAGATGTATCTGGATCTTGTCCAGTAGACCACAAAAAAATCTTCACCATGTTTTGCTCTGAAGGAGAAAATTCCAGCCTAAAATCTAATTGCCAAATTTTGTAACGGTGACTTTCAAGGGGGGTGTGAAGAGATGAAATACCTGCTTGATCAGCCTCTAGCTTTAACTCTCCATTCGAGACAATAAAGTCGCTGGTGTCACCACTCCAGACGGGGTCGAGACTGAGATCAGCATCTGAAAAGTCATCAAAAATCTGGCCTGGGAGGACCAAACCGGTATTGATGAGCAGTAGGATCGTCAGGAATCCTTTCATGGTTGAAAAATAGCACTAATTGAGGATTGGGGTTATCTTTGCCGTCTGATTTTATCACTGGTTCATTTTTCGCAAAAAAGATAACAATGAAAGTAGCTGTGGTTGGAGCCACTGGACTGGTTGGGCATGTGATGTGTGATGTGCTGAAAGAGTCGGACTTTCCCGTCGACACCTTGATTCCCGTTGCATCTTCGCGATCTGTAGGTAAGAAGATTCCATTCAATGGAAATGAATACACCGTAGTGAGTATGGATGAGGCTATAGCAGCAAAGCCCCATCTGGCGATCTTTTCTGCAGGTGGCTCTACCTCAACCGAATGGGCACCGAAATTTGCCAGAGAAGGCATTAAGGTTGTTGATAATTCGTCAGCTTGGCGCATGGACCCCGATAAGAAGTTGGTGGTGCCAGAAGTAAATGGCACTGTTCTTAGTGCAGAAGATTACATTATCGCCAATCCAAACTGTTCTACCATTCAGATGGTAATGGCGCTGGCACCGTTGCACCGCGCTTTTCAGATCAAAAGACTGGTGATCTCTACCTACCAAAGTTTTACGGGTACTGGTGTTCCAGCAGTAAAGCAATATGAAGCGGAGCGGGATGGAAAAGAAGTGCAAGCACCCGCTTACCCTCACCCCATATTTGAAAACTGTCTGCCGCATTGTGATGTTTTCCTGGAAAATGGATATACCAAAGAAGAAATGAAACTTGTTCATGAAACCAGGAAGATTTTGGGTGAACCAGATCTGGCGATCACCGCAACTGCAGTTCGTGTTCCGGTGCATGGAGGTCATTCTGAAGCGGTCAATGTGGAATTCGTCAGTCCTTTTGAAATCAGTGATGTCAGGTCATTGTTGGAATCTATGCCGGGAGTCACTGTACAAGATGATCCATCCCGCAATCTATATCCCACCCCACTAGCCGCCAAGAATCAAAATGATGTCTTTGTGGGTCGACTGCGAAGAGACGAATCAACAAGACATGGCCTTAATATGTGGATTGTTTCGGATAATTTGCGCAAAGGAGCAGCTACAAATGCAGTGCAAATTGCCACCTATCTTAAGGAGCATCATTGGCTATAACTTGTTTCTTTTCTTCGAATGGTGTAACTTTTGTTCGTCAACTTTCACATCAAGTGTTAGCAACCGGAGTGATGAAAACTGTAACGCATGAGAACGAGACTCGTTTTTTGGGGCAAGAACAGCCTGGACGAAAAGGTACTGATCGGGATAAAACTGAATGAAAAAGAGAACAGCATCGACATTTATGTATTCCCAGAACTTGAAACCACCGAAGATTTTGTAACCCAAATGCACCAGGTATGGCGCAAGGGAAAGGACTTGCTTTTCCCCGAAAATCACCATCACGAAACTAGACCATTGAATATTAGCAGTTCCATGCTACCAGATGGTTACAGTGTAGACCGGGAAGATATCTTGAAGCGTGCACAAACAGAATGGCATTTTGTTGTGCTCTCCGCCAAGCTGTATCATGCTTACCAAGAAGAGTTGGACGACTTGAAGGATCGTATAGGGGGTCTGACCAAATTTGATTCTGGACTTTGGGAGGAACTTAAAGGCTTTTGGTCTAAGGTCCAGGATCAAGTGCGAGAAAAGAATCTTTTTCATGATCATGCGACAAAAATCAAGGCGAATACCAATGAGTTGTTTGCACGATTGAAGAAACTTCGTAGGGCTCTGGATCAGGAGTTTCAAGAGCATTCTGAAGAGTATCTCAAGAAATTTCAGGAACGGTTGAAGGCGGTAGAAGACAAGATCCAGGAGGGTTTGAGTCTCCAGCCCATTTTCGAAGAATTGAAGGAAATTCAGCGTTCTTTCCGAAAGACAAGATTCACTGGCGATCACCGCAGCCAAGTTTGGAAGAAACTCGATGGACTATTTAAGGTCGTTAAGGAGAAGAAGTTTGGCCCCAATGCAGGCAGATCCGCTAACCCACTGCAACGGGTACAACGCAGGCACAAAGGACTGCTCGAGGCCATCCAGAAGATGGAACGGTCAATCTCGAGAGATAAGAAGGATCTCAACTTCGAACGCAAAAGGATTGAAGATGCGGAGGGATCTTTAGAATCGCAAATACGCGAAGCCAAGACAAAAATGATTGAGGAGAGGATTGCGTCAAAAGAAGCCAAGTTTGCAGATATGAAAAAGACCCAAATTGAGCTGGAAAGGAAAATGCAATCATTGGAGAGAAAAGAGGAGTTACGGAAAGAACAAGAGCGCGTTGAAAAGGTGAAGGAAGAATTGAAGGCAAAGATTGCGGAAGAGATTAAGGCTGCTGAGCGCAAAAGAGAGAGTGATGAAACCATTCAAAAAGCCGTTCAGAGCCTGACGGAGGTCAAAGATCATGCGGTCGAGGTGGTAGAAGACGGATTTGAAGATGTGATCGACACAATCAAGGCGGTAGCATCAGTGATAGAGAATAAGGTGTCTTCTCTTTGGGAAGCCTCACAACAGGAAGAAGAATGAAGCTCATCCAGTGATAGCTTTTATGCCTGGCAGTTCTTTGCCTTCGAGGTATTCCAACATTGCACCCCCTCCAGTGGAAACAAAGCTTACCTTTTCTGCAAGTCCCATTTGGGTAATGGCGGCAACAGAGTCGCCCCCACCAACCAATGAAAAGGCCCCATTCCCCGTGCCGTCGGCTACTGCTTGGGCGATCGCTCGTGTGCCCTGTGCAAATGGATCCATTTCGAATACACCCATGGGGCCATTCCAAAGTATGGAACGAGCACGTTGGATGGCCTCGGTGAAAGAGGTGATGGCTTCTGTACCGATATCTAATCCCATCCATCCATCTGGGATGTCATCACTTTCAGAAACTTGTGTCCGGGCATCTTCTGCAAATTGATCAGCAATTAAGGAGTCCGCAGGAAGCCACAATTCCACTTTCCGATCATCTGCCTTTTCCATCAGCTTTTTTGCCAGATCCAGTTTGTCTTCTTCGACTAGGGATTTACCAATTTTACCTCCATTGGCTTTGATAAATGTATAGGCCATACCCCCGCCGATGATTAGTATATCAACAAACTCGATCAGGCGTTCGAGCAACAAAATTTTGTCAGAAACTTTGGCACCCCCAACAATAGCTGCCAAAGGCCGATCCGGATTGCGCAAAACCTTATCGGCATTTCGGATTTCTTTCTCCATCAAAAAACCAAAAGATCGATCCTCAGGAGGAAAAAATTGAGCCACGGTCGTAGTGGATGCATGGGCCCGATGGGCCGATCCGAAGGCATCGTTAATATATACATCTGCCAAGCTGGCAAGATGTTCGGCAAATTCGGGGTCACCCTTTGATTCTCGTGGGTCAAAGCGGGTGTTCTCAATGATGAGCACCTCTCCAGGCCGTAAAGCTGCACTCTTTTGCTTGGCCTCATCTCCCACGGTATCAGCAGCAAATTGAACAGGCCTTTCCAGCAGTTCTGATAAATGACCCACAACGTGTTTGAGGCTGAATCTGTCGCGGTCTATCGATCCGTCGTCTCTTAATTTTTTCTGCGGCCTTCCCAGGTGAGACATCAGAATGACACTACCTCCTGCATTTAGAATGTGTTGAATGGTGGGTAATGCACCACGGATCCGTGTATCGTCAGTTATTTCAAAATCGTCATTCAGCGGCACATTGAAATCTACTCTGACCAGCGCCTTACGATCCTTAAGTTTAAGCTTCATGTTGAGATTTGTCGTGAGGGCCCCAAAAATAGAATATTCCCGGTACAAATTTGACCATTGCTGATACAAGGTTACCCTTCGTGAATGGGATCGGTTTTTTTTGGTTCTTTGCATCGGCGAGGGGAAGCACATGAATTGATTTCCCAAACTACTAATCTAAATCAGTCATACTGAAAAATGAAAATTGCGCTCATTGCACATGATGGAAAAAAGGCAGACCTGGTTTCTTTCGTACTGCAACACAAAGAGTTATTCCAAGATGTTGAACTTTACACAACAGGTACGACAGGTAGTCATGTGGAAAAGGCAGGCCTTAAGGTCAACAAGGTGTTGTCTGGACCATTGGGTGGGGATGCTCAGATTGCGGCAATGGTGGCCACAAAAGATTTAGATGTGGTCATCTTTTTTCGAGATCCTCTCGACCGGCACCCTCACGAACCAGACGTACAGATGCTCATGAGGTTATGCGATGTGCACAACATTCCTCTAGCAACCAATTTTGCAGCTGCTATGTTAATTTTGAAGGGATTAAAATCTCATGCAGGGCAATGACTAAGGAGGAATTTCATGACATCGCTCAGGCTATTCCAAAGCAACCAGGTATATATCAGTTTATCGATAAGAACGGGAAGGTTCTCTACATTGGTAAAGCAAAGAATCTGAAGAATAGGGTAACCTCATATTTTACCAGCCAGCGCCATCAAATGAATAAAACCCGGGTGATGCTGAAACACGCTAGAAAGATCGATTTTACTGTAGTACATACCGAAAGTGATGCTTTCCTGTTGGAGAATACCCTGATCAAGAAATTTCAACCTCGATACAATGTCGATCTTAAGGATGGCAAGTCCTACACTTATCTTTGCATTAAGAATGAGCGATTTCCTCGGGTCTTTTTCACCAGAAAATTGATTAAAGATGGATCCACTTATTTTGGCCCCTATACCTCAAAATGGCGAGCTCGCGTACTCTTGGATCTGATTAAAGATCTGTTTCCTTTAAGAACTTGCCATTACGATCTGTCGGAGGAGAACATATCCTCAAATAAGTTTAAGATATGTTTGGAATATCACATTAAAAACTGCAATGGACCCTGTGTTGGTGAAGAAGGGGAAGATGAATATCTGGATCGTATCGAGCAGGTTAAGAATATTCTCAAGGGGCATTTTAAACCAGTTAGAGATCACTTGTTAAAGCACATGCGGAAAGCGGCTTCAGATCTCGATTTTGAGACCGCTCAACGCTGGAAAGACAAAATGATTGCTTTCGAAAACTACCAAGGTAAGTCGACGGTAGCCAGTCTACATATCAAGGATGTGGATGTTTTTTCTATTGAGGTGGATGGAGATCAAGCCTTGGTGCATTATATGAAGGTGGTAAATGGTGCGGTAATCAATACTTATGTGGCAGAGCTGGCCTTGAAAATCAGTGAGGATGAAGAAGATCTCCTGGCCTATGCCATTCCAAGAATTCGAGAGAAATTTAATAGCCAAGCTCCTGAAATCATTTTGCCAATGGATATTTCTCTTGGTGATCCTGCAATTCAGGTGGTTGTACCCCAAATTGGCGACAAGAAAAAATTATTGGAGCTTTCGCAGAAAAATCTTGCCCTCTATCGACATCAGAAGAAAAAGGAAGATCTCAATAGGCAGCATAGGCAAACTCCCGCAGAAAGAAAACTCCGGACGTTGGCCCAAGATTTGCAAATGGAGGAGTTGCCTTATCACATCGAATGCTTTGACAATTCCAATATCCAAGGGGCCCATCCGGTGGCGGCTTGCGTCGTTTTTCGCAATGCCAAGCCAGCAAAAAGGGACTACCGTCATTACAATATCAAGAGTGTGGTTGGCCCCGACGATTTTGCCAGCATGGAGGAAGTAGTTTTTCGGAGATACCGCAGACTTATTGAGGAGGGAGAGGGGTTACCTCAGCTGATCATCATTGATGGAGGTAAAGGTCAGTTGAATGCGGCAGTTAAGAGTTTGAAAGTGCTGGGTTTGGATCAGAAAATCACAATCATCGGCATTGCCAAAAGGTTAGAAGAGATATTTTTCCCAGGTGACAGTTTGCCGCTATACATCAATAAGAAATCAGAATCTTTAAAACTGATTCAACAATTACGCAATGAGGCCCATCGCTTTGCCATTGCTTTTCACCGGCAGAAGCGCTCACAGAAGTTCACTCATTCCGAACTTCTTGAGGTCAAAGGGATAGGAAACAAGACTGCAGAAAAATTACTAAGTCATTATAAGTCAGTAAAGAGAATTAGGCAAGCTGATCCGACTGATTTGGGGCAATTGATCGGAAAAAACAACGCCGAAAAGCTCCTGGCCTATTTTGATCAAAATCATAGAGACGAGGAGCAATGATCCGTTACTCTTTCACTCAATTCCTTAACTACTGGCCATTGGCATTTCTCATGCTTTGCTGTACCGAGCCGACTTCTGATCACAAGATGGATTTGGGTTGGGGCCAATGGGTAAATCCACTGATCGGGACTGCTGGACATGGTCATGTGTACCCCGGAGCAACCGTGCCTTTTGGTATGGTACAGCTCAGTCCCGACAATGGAACCGAGGGTTGGGATTGGTGTTCAGGATATCACTACAGTGACAGCGTGATTGTCGGTTTTAGTCATACACACTTAAGTGGAACGGGTATTGGTGATCTATGTGATATTTCGATAATGCCCACTACCAGCCGCCTGGATCTCGCATCAGCTATCTCAAAACCGCGAGAGTCATTTTACGCGGCAACCTTTAGTCATGAGCAAGAAGTCATGCATCCCGGATATTACAGAGTGATGCTCGACAATGGCATTGATGTAGAGCTTACTGCGAGTAAATGGGTAGGATTTCATAGGTACAATTTTCCGGAGGGTCATCATCGAAGGGTATTGCTTGACCTGGGATTTCACATCAACTGGGATCGGCCGGTCGAGACCACCATCATCAGGCAATCTGAGAAACGATACCTGGGGTGGCGAAAATCTAGTGGTTGGGCACAAGACCAAAGGGTTTATTTTGCGATGCATTTTTCTGAAGCTCCCGAAGAGGTGTCTTGGGCTGATAGTTCCGAGATACTAACAGGTGGAGATAGCATTAGGGGGCAAAAGGTAAGGTCTATGTTTGACTTTGGAACGGGTGGAGCGGAGATCTCTATAAAGATCGGCCTCTCATCTGCATCGGTGGCCGGAGCTATTGCTGCCCTGGATAGCGTAGTAAATCTCGATTTCACCTTGGCTCATGGGCAAGCCATTGATCAATGGAACAAGCACCTTGGAAGAATTGAGGCCAGCAGCTATGATTCCGAAATTCTAAAGAACTTTTACACGGCCTTATACCATACTCAGTTGGCTCCCATCATTTACGAAGATGCAATTGGGGAGTACAAGGCTCCAAATGGACGCATTGAAAATGCAGACACTTTTACCAGGTATGATATTTTTTCACTTTGGGATACCTTTCGGGCCGCACACCCGCTTGCTACGATTCTACAGCCAGATAGAGTCAATGACTTTGTGCAATCTCTTCTTGCCCACTATCTGGAGTACGGTCGTTTGCCTGTCTGGTCTCTATGGGGCAATGAGACCCATACGATGACAGGGTATCATGCAGTTCCGGTAATTGTGGATGCCTATTTTAAGGGCTTCAGAGATTATAGCCGGGATTTGGCCTATGAGGCTATGAAGACGAGTGCGATGCAAAATATTCGAGGCACAGATCTCTATCGTCAGTATGGATATATTCCATATGATAGGCAAGGGCAATCGGTTACGAAGACATTGGAGTATGCTTATGATGACTGGTGTATTGGTAGAATGGCTTTTGTACTGGGAAAGATGGAGGAACATAACTATTTCGAAGAACGATCAAAAGCCTTTCGTCATTTGTTTGATCCCAGTACAGGTTTTATGAGGGCGAAGCTGGCTGACGGCAGCTGGATGGCTCCCTTTGATCCCAATTATTCGGATCACAATTTCGATATCGCTGCATACACGGAAGGTAATGCCTGGCAGCACTCGTGGTTTGTACCTCATGATGTACGAAGTCTCATTGACCTCCATGGAGGTCGAGAAGCATTTGTGAAAAAGCTGGATCTTATGTTTTCTACCTCCTCAGAATTGACTGGTGATAATGTCAGTGCCGACATCAGTGGTCTTATCGGTCAATATGCCCATGGCAACGAACCTAGTCATCATATTGCCTACCTATACAATTATGCCGGTGCTCCATGGAAAACACAAGAAGTGGTAAGGCAGATTTTGGAAACACAATACGATTCTACTGCTGCTGGTCTTTGCGGCAATGAAGACTGTGGCCAGATGTCGGCATGGTATGTTTTTAGTGCCTTGGGCTTCTATCCGGTCAATCCGGCCGAGGGGATATATGTGATTGGGACTCCGCTTCTGACCAAAGCAGTCATTCAACTACCAGAGGGCAAAAGCTTCACAGTGAGGGCCCGGTTTCTTACCCACGAAAATAAATACATACAAACGGCGACCTTAAACGAGGCACCATTAACCAGATCTTACCTGCGACATTTCGAAATCATGGATGGTGGCGAGCTAATTTTGGAAATGGGTCCACAACCCAATTACTTACATTGGGTCGATGAGCAAGCATTGCCGCCATCGGCCAGTGATCCCGACGACGGACGGTACTAAGGGTGAATTATTGATCTTATCCAGCCATTTTCCGAAAGTAAAATATGATGGTAGTCAGCTTTTTTTGTCAGTAATTCGTTGGATTATATGAAGTGCCGAAGAAAGATATTCTTACAAAGAGGTGAATTACAAGAGATAATTTGCCGTGGGAATGAAGCTCGAGATTTATCACTTGTAGACTTTGGGCATTTGTTTGAAATATTATAGTTTGGCGGCTTCTTTTGAGAATCAATTATTTTTTAATTAAAAAATGTAGGAATGATGAAGGGCTACTGCCGATTTCAACTATTCATGCCTTTGATCCTGTGTTTTGTTTTAACTCAGAGTGCCTTTGCACAGACTCGAAGTATTTCGGGGAGTGTTTTGGATTCTGAGAGCAATGAACCACTGATCGGAGCGACCATCCTGGTGAAGGGTACCACCAATGGTACCGTCACTGATTTTGATGGTAATTACACTTTAGATGTGACAACTGGAGATGTTTTGATCGTTTCTTTCACGGGCTATACTTCGAAAGAAGTAGAAGTTGGTGAAACAGATCAGGTGAATGTGCTGCTGGATCAAGGAATCCAGATCGAGGAGATTGTCGTAACCGGTTATGCTGTGGAGACCAAACGGCAGACTACTGGTGCGGTCGCCACAGTTCGAGCCAAAGAATTAGCTGCAATACCATCAGGGAATGTGGAGCAGCAATTGCAAGGGCGGGTGACTGGAGTAACCGTCGTGACCAATGGTCAGCCCGGTACCACCAGTCAAATTCGAGTAAGAGGTTACGGTGCATTTAGTGGAAATGAACCATTGTACGTCGTGGATGGAGTGCCTGTGGAATCCACAAATTTTCTCAATCCAGATGATATTGAGACGACAACAGTGTTAAAAGATGCCGCCTCCGCATCGATTTACGGTGCCAGAGCAGCCAATGGGGTGATCGTTTTCACCACCAAGCAAGGGAACCGTGAAAATAGAAAGATGAAGGTTTCCTATAATGGAATGATTGGGTTTACGGATCCCAATGTTGCTGGTTCTCCTGAAATGCTCAATCCCATGGATATGGCTATTTGGACACACCGGGCTTACGAAAATAACGCCAAGGCCAATGGCGAACAACCTCAATATACACATCAGCAGTACGGTGATCAACCCACACCTAGATTGCCTGATTACCTGCATGCCAATGGGGAAGATGGAGTAGTCGGTTCAATAGATTTAGCCGCAATTCAGGCCGAGTACGAAGCCAATCCTGAGAATGTTTTTTTGATAAAGCCGAATATAGAAGGAACCAATTGGTATGATGCGATTACCCGCACTGCTCCTATTCATCGCCACAGTTTGGGTTTTAGTGGAGGTACCGAAAACGGAAGATATTACATTGGATTGGGTATGCAGGAGCAATCAGGTATTCTGATTGCCAATGAATTTTCTCGTTACAGTTTCAGAGCGAATTCAGAATGGGATCTTGTACCTTGGCTAAGCATTGGTCAAAACCTTCAATTCACCTACCGGTCGGTACGTGGTCAGCAGGGAGGTGGAGGAGGCCTGGGTGTAGCCGATGATGAATCAGAGGTTCTTTCTGCCTATCGGATGCCCACAATAATCCCTGTTTTCGATGAGTTCGGCAGTTATGCCAGTACTCGTGCAGCAGGCTTTAATAACCCTCGCAATCCGGTTAGACGGCTGGAGAGAAATAATGGCTCAGACAAAGGATATAATGCCAATGGATTCGGTAATTTCTACATTTTATTGAAACCCATTGATGGTCTTACTTTGCGGACTAGTATCGGGGGCCAGTATAACAATTTCAATTTTGTAAACTATGGTTTTCGTTACTTAGGTGATTCAGAGCCAGAAGCCAGCAATACTTTCTCGGAAGGTGGTGGTTATGTTTTACAGTGGGTTTTTACCAATACCGCTTCTTACACCAAGCAATTTGGTGATCATGGCATTACAGCACTGGCTGGTTTGGAGTCACTGAATACAGGTGCGGGAAGATTTTTCAGCGGATCCGGTATAAATCCCTTTTCTACTGATCTTGATTTCCAAAATTTATCGACCGTACAAAGCCCCCAGGTGGGTAGTAACTTATTCAGCGGCGTAAATTTTTATTCTATCTTTGGAAAACTTGATTATAATTATCAAGAAAAATATTACCTGACCGGTGTTTTGCGCCGTGACGGATCATCGCGCTTTGGTTCAAACAATCGGTTTGGTACTTTTCCCGCTGTTTCTGCCGCCTGGCGAGTGACATCAGAGCCTTTCTTTCAGAATATATCCTGGCTTAACGACTTTAAGATACGCGGTGGTTGGGGTGAAATGGGCAATTCCAATAATGTGGACCCCAGCAATCAGTTTTCACTGTACAATTCAAACCGGGCTCGGACATTTTACCCCATCCAAGGTCAAGCCAGTGGGGTAGATGAAGGTTTTGCTCAATCCAGGATCGGCAACAGTGATGCCAAATGGGAGACGAGTGAATCATTAAATATTGGGTTTGATGCTTCCTTCTTTAATAACAGGCTGGAAGTGATATTGGATTGGTGGAAAATTGACACCAGGGATCTGTTGTTTGAGGTACCACTGCCAGGCGTGACCGGAGACTATGCTGAAGCACCTGCTGTAAATGTAGCCAGCATGCTTAATAAGGGTTTGGATTTTCAAATCATTACCAGGGGAAATCTGACTGATGAGCTTACTTATGAGTTTACATTGAACAATTCTTTCCTTAAGAATGAAATCACGTCCTTAGTAGAGGGCATCGATTTTATTGCTAATATCAATCCTTCTTTTCGTGGAGTTCAGCCGATACGAAACGCTGTCGGACAAAGTTTATCGAGTTTCTTTGGGTATCAGGTAATAGGTTACTTCCAGGATGAGGCTGACGTCAACAACAGCCCTGACCAAGATGGAGCTGGTGTCGGAAGGTTTAAGTATGCAGATTTAAACAGTGTAGGTGAAGATGGCAATGTCATCTTAGGACAACCTGATGGCCAAATTACACCCGCAGACCGTACTTTCTTAGGTAGTCCCGTTCCGGATTGGACGGGAGGTGCAACCATAAATCTGGGTTGGAGAAACTTCTCATTTGAAACCCTGTGGGCAGCTTCCAGGGGTAATGAGATTTGGCATCAAACCAAGTGGTTTACCGATTTCTTTGGCACTTTTGAGGGTTCGGCCAAAGGTGTAGCTGCCTTCGATTCCTGGACTCCAGAAAAGGGCAACAGTGCCGGTGCACCAATTTGGGAGAGTGCATCTAATCTAAGCACCAGCGGGGCAGCAAATTCATGGTATGTTGAGAATGGAAATTACATTAGACTTCAACGACTGGCTTTTACTTATGATTTTGGAGAATCACTATTGCAGAGACTAGGAATTTCTCAAGTAACTCTGGGTTTGTCAGCCAACAATGTCTGGACCATCACTAATTATACTGGTTTGGATCCAGTAGTTGGCGGAGATGCGGACACCAGGTTTGGAATCGATGTAGGTAATTATCCAGTGACACCGAGTTACATTTTTAACTTGAGTCTTGGATTTTAAGGGGATATGTTATTGCCCGACATGAGGAATTAATCAATTTTGAGCAGAATAGTCTAATTTTATTCTGCTCGCTATAAACAATGAATTAAAAAAATGAAACATACAGGATTTCTAAAACGAATTACACTAACCGTGCTTGCCTGTGCCTTGGTCATGGTTTCTTGTAAGGACGAATTTCTGGAAGTAGCGCCTACAGGATCCCTTTCTAATGCTCAGCTTGCCACTAAAGCTGGCATTGAAGGCGTTTTAGTTGGAGCCTATTCCGCACTAAATGGGGTCTTTGGTAACCGGTTTGAGGGCCCAAACCATTGGATTACCGGTACCATTTGTGGTGGAGAGGCCAACAAGGGTACGGATCCCGGTGACTACAGTGCCATCAATCCAGTGCAACGCTATGAAGTGGATCCAACCAGTGGTGATTTAAACAACTTTTGGAGAGGACGATATGAGGGGGTGAGCCGTACAAATACTGTGCTTAGGCTCCTATCTGAAGCAACCGATGTGCCCGACGCTGATCGTGCCCGAATTACTGGAGAAGCCCGCCTTCTTAGAGGGCATTACTATTTTGATTTGAAGAAGCACTTTAACAGCATACCATTTTTTGATGAGACCGTAGAAGCGGCCGATGTACCTTCAGTCCCAAATACTCCGGATATCTGGGATAAAATTGAAGCCGACTTTCAATTTGCCTTTGACAACCTTCCGGAAACGCAAGGTCAGGCGGGCCGGGTAAACAAATGGGCTGCTGCTGCCTATATGGGTAAGGCCAAACTATACCAAGGTAAATTTAGCGAAGCCAAGTCTTGGTTTGACAATGTCATCGCCAATGGAGTAACAACCAATGGACTAAAGTACGCGTTGCTTGAAGATTACGCCCAAATCTACAACGCCGAAAATGACAACCATGCTGAGGCGGTAATGGATGTGGAATCAGCGAATAATTCTGGCAGTACGCAAAATGCCAATTACTTCGATGATCTGAATTATCCCTACAATACCGGACCCGACGGTCCGGGCAACTGTTGTGGCTTCAACCAGCCCAGTTTTTCAATGGCTAATGCTTTTCGCACCAATGCCGACGGGCTTCCTTTACTGGATGGTTCATATAACGATGATGCCAATGCGCTGGTGCACGATTATGGAGTGGAAGCCAGCGATCCTTTTACTCCAGATGCCGGTAATCTGGATCCGCGCATCGATCACTCCCTTGGACGCCGAGGCATTCCCTATTTGGATTGGATCCCTCACCCCGGAAAGGCCTGGATCCGAAACCAAACTTACGCCGGACCTTACTCTCCTAAGAAATATGTTTACTACAAATCTCAGGAGAATAGCTTTACCGATGGAAGTTCATGGACTCGTGGATATGCAACGATGAATTACACCATCATCCGTTTTGCTGACGTATTGTTGATGGCTGCTGAAGCTGAGATCGAGGCAGGTGATTTGATGAAGGCCATGGAGTACACCAATATGGTAAGACGCCGTGCAGCAAATTCTGAACATTGGGTCAAAAACGAGGATGGTTCAGATGCTGCGAATTACGTGATCAGTGAATATCCAGCTTCGCAGTTTGCCGATCAAGCCTCTGCTCGTCAAGCGGTTCGATTTGAGCGGCATCTGGAATTGAGCGGAGAAGGGCATCGATTCTTTGATCTGGTGCGATGGGGCATTGCCGAACCAACACTCAACACCTATCTTGCTCATGAGTCTAAGATTCTGGTGACCATGTTTGGTGGAGCTTCATTTACGGCTGGGAAAAATGAATATTATCCTATACCACAGACTCAGATCGATATTCAGGGTGCAGATGTACTTAAGCAAAATCCCGGATACTAAGAGAATTGTATGAAAGAATAAAAGGAGGGCTGCCCAAAAAGGTGGCCCTTTCTTGTTAGCTTTGACATCCTAAAAAGACAGAGTCATGTTTCTGCGTGAGGGATCGTGCTTGGGTTCAGGGAAGTGGATCTTTCTTGTGCTCTTTCTTATGGCATGCCAGCATGAGGAAAGAATTCATTTTAGAATCATTCCCCCCGAGAACTCTGGAATTGATTTCAGCAATGATATTGAGATTACAGACTCCTTGAATATCCTGACCACTGAATTCATCTATAATGGTGGTGGAGTTGCGGTAGGGGATCTCAACGGTGATGGTTGGGACGATCTCATTTTTACCGGCAACCAAGTGGACAATAAGTTGTACCTCAATCAGGGAAAGTTAACTTTTGTTGATGCAACCCAGGAGGCTGGACTAGCAAAGGTTGATCCTGATATCTGGTCTTCGGGGGTCAATATCGTTGACATAAATCTTGATGGCCGACTGGATATTTACATCTGCAATACCTTTCGAAAGGACTCTGCACTCCGAAGAAATCTCTTGTATATCAATCAAGGATCACAGGACGATGGAGTCCCTCTTTTTAAGGAAATGAGTAGGCAGTATGGAATCGATGATCCTAGTCATTCCTCGCACGCCCAATTCTTTGACTACGACATGGATGGCGACCTCGATTTATTTATCGGCGTCAATTGGATTGAAGGACGCTATCCCAATACTTATGGACCTCTCGTATTAGATGGGAGTGCCGCCAATCGCGACCTGCTTTATCGCAACGATTGGCATGATTCCTTGCAGCATCCCTCTTTTACTGATGTGTCGTTGGAGGCAGGATTGGTGCAAGACGGCTATAGCCACAGCACCCTCATCCATGATCTTAACCAGGATGGATGGCCAGATATCTATGTGGCCAATGACTACGTTAGTAATGATTTGATTTTTATCAATCAACAAGACGGTACCTTTGAAAATCAAGCAGGAGAGATCTTCAAGCATACTGCCATGTCTTCAATGGGTAGTGATGTTGCTGACATCAATAATGACGGCCTTGCGGATTTATTTACCTCAGAAATGCAACCGTACTATAACAAGCGAAAGAAACTTTTCCAGGGGCCTAGCAACTATCAGAATACCATCAATACCGTAAAATACGGATACGATTTTCAGTATGCACGAAATACCCTGCAGCTGAATCTGGGCCCTAATCCCAGTACCGGCTTACCCCTGTTTGCGGAGGTGGGAATGTATGCTGGAGTTATGGAGACAGACTGGAGCTGGTCTGCATTGTTTGCCGACTTCGATCACGATGGATGGAAGGATCTGTTTGTCTCCAATGGTTTTCCCAAGGATGTAACAGATCGTGACTTTTCTGATTTCCGAGCATCAGCCAGCAGGTTGGTTTCGTGGGAGATCCTCTATGATGCAATTCCTGCAGTCAAGTCACCAAATTTTCTGTTTAGGAATCAGGGGGATCTAACGTTTGTCAACGTCACCTCGAGTTGGCAAATGGATGTCCCCTCATTTTCATATGGAGCAGCTTATGCTGACCTTGATCAGGATGGAGATTTGGATCTCGTAACCAACAACATCGACGATCCTGCATTTCTCTATGAGAATAAGTTTCAACCACGCAGTAAATCAGGCCGGTATCTGAGGATTCAATTGACGGGTAGCAAACAGAATCCTCAGGCAATAGGATCGCAAGTGGAAATCTATTGCAATGGTCAGAAACAGATTGGTAGTGTATTGATGGGAAGAGGGTATCTTTCACAATCTGAACTTGTCGTTCATTTTGGATTGGGAGATCAGACCATCGTTGATAGCCTGGTTGTCCTTTGGCCGGATGGCAAAGTGACGGTAATGACTGATGTATCATCCAATCAGATGGTTCTTGTTAAATACTCACAAGAGCAAGGTCGTCAAATGAGTTTGAAGGCATCCGTGACTCCCTTGTTTAAAAAGGTAGGTAGTAAATACAAGCTACAACATCGAGATAAGGATCAGGATTTTATTGATTTTAATTTCCAAAGGACATTGCCTCATAAATTTTCCCAGTATGGACCTTCCTTATCCATAGGAGACGTCAATGGGGACGGTCGGGATGATGTATTTGTCGGAGGTCCGAGAGCGCAGCCCTCAATTATTTTTTTACAGAATGATAGACGGCTATTTGATAGAAAGACAATTCATCTAAAAACTGATGCTCAGAAGAGGGAAGAGGATGCTGGAAGTCTGTTATTTGATGCTGACAAGGATGGTGATCTGGATCTCTATGTGGTTAGAGGAAGTGGTCAGTATGAGCTGGGAGATTCACTCTATCAAGACATTCTAGCCCTTAATAATGGCCTGGGTCAATTCGAAATCTCCAGGCAAGCACTTCCTGTCATACGTGCCAATGGCTCTTGCGTTAAAGCAGCTGACATCGACGGGGATGGTGATTTGGACTTATTTGTTGGTAGCCGGGTGAAGCCGAGAGCTTACCCATTGCCTGACCGTAGTTATGTATTGCGAAATGATAGTAAGAGGGGATCTGTCAAATTTGTTGATGTCACGGATGAAGTTGCCCCAAACATAAAGGATGTCGGTATGGTGAGTGATGCCCTGTGGAGCGACTTTAATGGAGATTTTTGGCCAGATCTTATCTTGGCTTGTGAATGGATGCCGATCCGCCTCTTTTTGAATGAACAAGGCTCCCTAAGGGAGGCCACGGAAGAATTTGGTATTTCCGACTTTCGAGGGTGGTGGAACAGTCTGGCAGCTGCTGATCTAGATGATGACGGAGATATCGACTATGTGGCTGGAAACTTTGGGGAAAATTTATACTTCAAATGCAATGCTGAAGAACCTTTGAGGATCTATGCCAAAGATCTGGACAACAATGGCAGCATCGATCCTTTAATTTCTTGTTACTGGCCCGATTCTCTGGGTAATAGAAATGAATATCTCTATCATCCAAGGCAGGACTTGATTAAGCAATTTGTCGGTATACGGAAGAAATACAATACCTACGCTGAGTTTGGAGAGGCTACTGTCCCCGAAATGTTTGATGATGAAGAAATGTCCGGCGCTTTAGTCTATGAAGCCAATTGGATGAAGTCGAGCGTTCTGGAGAATTTGGGTGGTGACGGCTTTGCTGTGCATCCACTTCCGCTCGAAGCTCAGCTAGCACCCATTTATGGATCTCTGATTTGCGATGTCAATGATGATGGTAGGCAAGACATCATACTGGTAGGTAATGATCACGGAGTCGAAGTGCAACAGGGTAGAGCGGACGCATTGAATGGACTGGTATTGCAAGCGACAGATCCTTTGATGTATAAGGCCTTGCCTATTGAAGAGAGCCATTTCTTGGTTCCCGGTGATGCTCGAGCACTTGCCGTATTGATGGTGCCTCAGAGCAAGCTAATTCTTGCCGCTCAGAACCGGGATTCCCTATTGGTTTTCGAACACGTAGATCCGAAATCTCAAACTGTAATTGAAGTCGATCGGCAATCGGTCCTAAGTCAAGTAGAGGGTAGGGACAACCGAATTAGGCGCATAGAACATCATTGGGGCAGTGGCTTTATGGCCTCAAGTTCACGGATGGTCGAAATTCCGCTTTGGGCTGATCAAGTCCGCTCTTATAACCACCTTGGAGAGGAGATACAAATAATTGACCTGCCTCAATGAGAAGGAGATGGCTCGGCTGCTTAGAAATCTTACTGGTGCCAGGCATCTTCATAAGTTGTGCTGGGGAAAAGTCGGGGGAGAAGCTTGCGAGCCCAATTTCGGAACAAGAATTAACTGAATTTCATTGTGGACAATGCCATTTACCACCTACTCCTGATCTATTGCCGAAGGATGTCTGGGTAAATGTCCTGGTGCAACAGAGGCACTTCATGGGTATACGATATCCAGGGGAAAATCCTTATCAAGGTAAAGGAACGCAGGAGGGACTCCACTTAGAGATTGGAGGTATATTTCCCGAGGAAGCTCTTGTGCCGGACTCCACTTGGCATCAGATTGAATTATACATCCTCGATGAAGCGCCTGACACACTTCCTGAGATCAAAGCTCGACCTCTCGTGATTAGTCAAAGGTTCAAATCTCAAATAATCTCACCGCCCCTGGGGGGATTTCCAGCGGTTTGCATGGTGGATTTCGATCAAATGAATCATAGAATCTACATCGGTGACGTAAATGGATTTGTTGCAGAATTGGATGGAAGCTTTGAGATGACCAACTTCACTCAACTTAGAAACCCTATTGTTGCTTCCTTAAGATTTCATGATTCGGATAAGCTTTTGCTTTTGGACATTGGTGTTTTAGATCCCAAAGATTTACCCTTGGGTGCCATTGTCATGACTGATCTGCAATCATTTGCTCAGCGAGCTCTGGTCTTTGAAGAGCTAAGAAGACCGGTAGATTTTAAGGTAGTTGATCTGGATCTTGATGGGAAAGAGGATATTGTTGTCTGCAATTTTGGGCACTTGATTGGTGACCTATCATGGTATCGAAACCATGGCAGCAAATATGAAAAGATCGTATTAAGGGATCGCCCGGGTGCCATTAAAGTGGAGATTGTGGATTGGGATGGTGATCAGGATAAAGATATCATTGTCCTTTTTGCTCATGGTGACGAAGGTTTGTGGCTCTTTAAAAATCAGGGTGCTGGTTCGTTTACTGAACACAATCTGATACGGTTTCATCCCCTGTATGGTTGCACGGATTTCCAGATCAAGGACATTAATGGTGACGGAGACCTTGATTTTGTTATTAGCAACGGAGACAACAGCGACGGCTCGCAAATTGTAAAGCCCTACCATGGAATTCGCATATTCGAAAATAGAGGCGACAACGCTTTTATAGAGACTTTCTTTTTCGCCTTTCCAGGAGCTTATAAGGTGCTGGTTTCAGACTTTGACCTGGACGATGATCCGGACCTCTTTGCGATTGCATTCTACCCCAATTTTGAAATGGATGACATGCAAAGCCTGGTGTATTTGGAGCAAGTAGGGGATGGGCACTTTGAAGCCAGTGGGTTTCTTGAAAGTGACCGTGGCAGGTGGATGGTTGCTGACACTGGAGATCTAGATCAAGATGGTGATCAAGACATCGTCATAGGATCATTTACTCTGGGGCCAGGTCAAGTTCCGAGCGAAATAGTTGCATCATGGCATACATCAATTGATCACTTGCTTTTTCTCGAGAATTCTACTCGATAATTAGAAAATCAATATAAGTGTCTCTTGGATTGACGTTTTTCTGAGAGATTAATGGGTATTTTTCAAAAGATACATGTGGTCTAGGTACATAGGAATGATCGGTCTCATCTTTGGCAACGCATGGACTACCTGTGTTGCGCAGATACTGCAGACCAATGGTGCTGCTAAGTACATCGATGACCAGTGTGTATTGATTGAAGCTACTCCGTCCTTTTTAAGTGGAACCATTTGGTCTTTTGATCAATTCAGGCTTGATGAAGATTTTGATCATATTCTTCGGATTAATTTTAATTGCAGTGCTGAAGCAGATGGTGTAGCATTTGTGTTGCAACCAACTGGGGCATTTGCCGGGAGCTATCAAGGGGTTTTAGGTGTGGAGGGTTTGTCACCATCACTGATCGTCGAGATTGATATCCAGAAGAATGAGGAACATCATGACCCGGCATTCGATCATTTGGCTGTGATGCGAGATGGTGTACTCGATCACAATTCTCCTATTCAGCTCCTTGCTCCAATCGACCTTGAGCCTTTGGATAAATGTGAAGATCATTGGCTTCGAGTACAGTTTGATGCTTCGGACACACAGCTTTCGGTGGCCTTCAATTGTATGGAATTGGGTTCAGTAACCTTGCCAGGAGATTTGATCGAAAGCTTAGCTAATTATCACTGGGGAAGTACCGGAGGGGTAGGGAATAGTGATGCTTCAATCGAAGTTTGTCCAGATTTTACTGAGAGCGACAATGATACTACAGATATTGACGGCACCTGCCCCAATGATACCGTCACATTAATTTCTACACTGGAAGGAGAGGAATATCATTGGACACCAATAGGATTGGTTCAGTCACCAAGAAGCAGGAGGACCAATGTCTTTTTTGTTGGTGAAAATATTTTTACGGTTCAGTCTATTGATGAGTGCGGTCTTCGGTACAAAGAAGTCTTTCGCTTGGATGATCGATTTTTTCAGTACAATTTTGATATCGATACTTTATTGTGCAGCGGTGAAACTATAAGGGTCGATCTGGAGAATCAACCCTTTTCTGATCGATTACTATGGAACAATGGCAGTATCGAACCTGTCCAGGTTTTTGCGGATCCTGGCAGCTATTGGCTTTCGATGCAAGATGGAAGCTGCTTCCAATCTGACACGGTTCGGGTACGGCACTTTGATCTAATCTCTGGGTCTTTTGATGTTACGGAGACCCCGTGTGTGGGTGAAGTACTAGTTCTTAAGGCACCGTCACTGACAAATGGTTCTATCCTTTGGACGACCGGATCAACCACAGATCAGATCCAAATCACAGAATCCGGTCATTATGGGTACACTGCCATGCATCGTTGCGGGAGCTTGTCAGAGGAAATAACCGTTGAATTTCAAAATTGTGCGGAAGTCTATTTTCCATCGGCTTTTTCTCCTAATGGCGATGGTATCAATGATTTCTTTAAACCCGAAGCTGTGAAGAGTGATGTAGTAATCAAAACCTTGGATATTTTTGATCGCTGGGGTAATGAATTATTGAATCTTAAGAATGCAAACTTATCCCTTTGGCAGGGTTGGGATGGAATTGTGAAGGGAGAAAAGGCACCTGTCGGCATGTACATATACCAGGTCGAACTACAAAACGGCAACACGACCAGTGACCATTTTGGAGAGTTTACACTCATCCGTTAAAAAAGTAAGGGCTGATGCAATCATCAACCCTTATCTGAAACTGGTGTTGAGTGTATTCTCTGCTCATTCACCAAAAAATACTAGTTAAATCCAAACTCCTTTGAGTTCGAAAAAGTCAGTTAGGTTTACTGTTCTAGGCCAGTACTTAAGCATCCGGAACAGAGGCTCTGACGTTTGGTATATTTTACCCTGGGCACTCCACCTGAGATCAAGCGGAATACTTTATAGCGGATACGATTTTAGATCTGGAAATGCGGATTGTACTGTTCCGCAGAGAAATGGCTTTCACTACCCTGCATTGCAAAAACGATGCCTGAAATATAAAAAGGAGGATCAGTACAGATTGACTGGTTCCTCCCTTTATTTCCACAGGAACATTTGGTCCTGTGGCCGGGCTTGAGTAGATGGTCTTGAGTGTGTTTACTGCCAAAGTATATTCAACTACATGACGGACACTGGAATGATAACCCACATATTATCGAAGAATAGTTCTCAAAAAATTTGCTTGATTCCTGAGAAGAGAGACGCAAGCTGGTGTAAACTTGTCGTAAGAGATCCATGGTTCACTTGGCAAGATGACCTGGGGGCAAGATTATAGAGATGCAGCCCGTTTACAGCGTAACCCATTTAACATCTAGGTGCCCCAAAAGACTTAAAGAAATTTCAGTAAATTGGAAAAAAGAGTTCATTATGAGAAGACGATCATTTGTAAAATATTCCGGAAAGGTATTGATGTCAGTGGCTGCTGTAGGTTGCGGCACTAAAAATTCTAATCAGGACACGACCGAAGACCGCCAAGAAATTGAACAGTCTCCCTATGATCTCTCCCTTGCTCAGTGGTCTTTGCATAGGACGCTTAACGATGGGAAATTGGATCATCTCGATTTCATCTCCAAGACTAAAAATGATTTTGGAATTCATGCCGTTGAGTACGTCAATCAATTTTTCAAGGATAAAGCTAAGGATAAGACATACCTGAATGAAATGAATAAGAGGGCCAGTGATCATGATGTGAAGCAATTGCTGATCATGATAGACGGCGAAGGTGGTTTGGGAGATCCAAATGATACAAAGCGAAATGAGGCGGTGGAAAATCACTACAAATGGGTTGAAGCAGCAAAGCATTTGGGTTGCCACAGTATTCGTGTCAATGCATTTGGCGTGGGATCCAGGGAAGATGTATTTCAGGCAGCCGTCGATGGATTGGGATCGCTCTCAACTTTTGCCAAGGATTATAACATCAATGTATTGGTAGAAAATCATGGTGGTTACTCTTCAGATGGAAAGTGGTTGTCAGGGGTTATGCAACAGATCAATATGAACAATTGCGGTACGCTCCCTGATTTTGGTAATTTCTGTGTAAAAAGAGATTCAGGAAAGGAGTGGGATGGTAGCTGCATTGAAGAATATGATCGTTACCAAGGGGTTCGTGAATTGATGCCTTTTGCCAAAGCTGTCAGTGCAAAATCGCATGATTTTAATGAAGAAGGACAAGAGATTCATACCGATTACTTTAAGATGATGGATATCGTTAAGTCTGCAGGGTATACCGGTTATGTCGGCATCGAATATGAGGGATCAAACCTGAGTGAAGATGAAGGAATATTAGCGACCAAACAACTTTTAAAGCAAACTTTCGAGACCATCCAATAGCGCAGCGTCACCCCGCCTTCGCCAAGGCTTCGGACAGGCAAGAATCTCTCCAATAGCGCAGCGTCATAAATCTTTCCCGGCCTACGCCAAGACTTCGGCCGGGCAGGCAATCTTTCCCCTCCTTCGCTTAAAAGCTTCGGAGGGCAAGCAATCTTTCCAATAGCGAAGCGTCACAAAATCTTTCCCAATAGCGCAGCGGGCAAGCAATCTCTCCAATAGCGAAGCGTGCCAAATCTCCAATCTCACCAATAGCGCAGCGTCACAAATCTTTCCAATCTTTCCAATAGCACAGCGTCACAAATCTTTCCAATAGCAAGCGTCACCAATCTTTCCAATAGCGCAGCGTCACAAATCTTTTCAATCTTTCCAATAGCACAGCGTCACAAATCTTTCCAATAGCGAAGCGTGCCAAATCTCTCCAATCTCTCCAATAGCGAAGCGTGCCAAATCTCTCCAATCTCACCAATAGCGCAGCGTCACAAATTTTTAGCAAGCGTTTCCAATAGCGCAGCGTCACAAATCTTTCCAATAGCGAAGCGTGCCAAATCTCTCCAATCTCACCAATAGCACAGCGTCACAAATCTTTTCAATCTTTCCAATAGCACAGCGTCACAAATCTTTTCAATCTTTCCAATAGCGAAGCGTCACAAAATCTTTCCAATAGCGCAGCGTCACCAATCTCTACCCGCCTACCCCAAGGCTTCGGCCGGGCAGGCAATCTCTCCAATAGCGAAGCGTGCCAAATCTCTTCAATCTCACCAATAGCGCAGCGTCACAAATCTTTCCAATCTTTCCAATAGCGCAGCGTCACCAATCTTTCCAATAGCGCAGCGTCACAAATCTTTTCAATCTTTCCAATAGCGCAGCGTCACAAATCTTTCCAATAGCGAAGCGTGCCAAATCTCTCCAATCTCACCAATAGCGCAGCGTCACAAATTTTTTCAATCTTTCCAATAGCACAGCGTCACCAATCACAGCGTCACAAATCTTTCCAATAGCGAAGCGTGCCAAATCTCTCCAATCTCACCAATAGTGAAGCGTCACAAATTTTTTCAATCTCACCAATAGCGCAGCGTCACAAATTTTTTCAATCTTTCCAATAGCGAAGCGTCACAAATCTTTCCAATAGCGAAGCGTGCCAAATCTCTCCAATAGCGAAGCGTGCCAAATCTCTCCAATCTCACCAATAGCGCAGCGTCACAAATCTTTTCAATCTTTCCAATAGCGCAGCGTCTCCAATCTCTCAAAATAGCGCAGCGTCTCCAATCTTTCCTTGCATGGCATCTGAAAATATGTGATAAAGTAAAGAGGGACGCACTTTGCCGTTCCAACTTCCTGATCAGCGGCTTACACATTAGGAAATGTGCAGGGTTGTATTTATTCTCCTAAAGAATCACTTGCCAGGTCAGATTTTGGCAAACTTTTTGACCTAAGGGAATATCGAAACCAATCTGAATCTCCCGCATCAAATTGCTCAGCGCAACACCCTGAAAACCTAAAGATTAACGGGTTTCATTTCATAGCAAGAGGTTGTTTTCTTCGGAGAATGACCTCTACTTTTCGCCTCCATCAATGAATCCATGAAAGTTGAGAGGTGACGAAATCTAGACCTATAAGATTAACGGGTTTCATTTCATAGCAAGAGGTTATTTTCTACGGAGAATGGCCTCTTTTTTTATGTGGGATGGCAGGTCCTAACTACTGACGGCCGGACGTCCTCTCGCAGCCGCGAAGGAATAAAATCGTATGACATTGTGCGAATGAGTGGGCTAGACCTCCCAGGATGATCTTACCAATTTGATACCACGTTCGGGTACGTCCTTTTCAGTGCTGTGGCTTACGACGACTCACGATGATTTACGCTGGTTGGATGGCCTTGGAGTTCCTTTCCGTCACAGGAAATCTGTCTCACTAAGCACTTCACCACATAATCACATTGGAAGAGTGCAGTGAACATCAAGTTGCTACTTCCCTTGATTACCCAAATAATCTGCTAAATTGCTGCAACATTAACTCAGAATAATCCAGAATGGAATCGGTTAATATGACAATCAATCTCAGGATGACCGTTATTTTGTTGGTGCTGGGAATGAATTGGTCTTGCAAGGTCACTTTGCAAAAACTGGCCAACCAAGACCTACCAGATAGCTTTCCGAATGTATGTATTGATGACGGAAGTGTTCCCAGTGCCTACCAACCTTGCGAACCTTCCATTATCGTAAGTCCTGCCAATCCTGATTTTCAGATTGCGGGGATCGTACTGGACAAAATCTGGTATTCGAGTGATCGGGGAAGAAACTGGTCACTAAAGGTCGTTAAGTCGTCGTATGGTGTTTTTGGTGATCCTGTCATCGCCGCCGATGCATCGGGCAATACTTACTTTGCACACTTAGCTGATCCCAGTGGTCAGGGCAGATCACATGCCGACTGGCTTGACCGTATCGTGGTGCAAAGATCAGTGGATTTTGGAAAGACATGGAATGACGGCAGCTATGCTGGTCATCGGCCGCCGGCTGATCAGGATAAACAATGGATTGCCATTGATCCTCGCAATGAATCCTTGTACATGACCTGGACGGAATTTGACCAATATGGCAGTAATAGTTCGGAACATAAGAGTAGAATATTGTTTTCTAAATCTAACGACTATGCCACTACTTGGACAACCGCCAGAGTCATCAGTCAACTGGAAGGAAACTGTCTGGACAGTGACCTGACGCCCGAGGGAGCTGTTCCCGCTGTTGGTCCTGAGGGTCAGGTTTACGTGGCTTGGTCCTATGACAGTCATATTTATTTCGATCGGTCATTCGATGCAGGAGCATCATGGCTTGCTGAGGATCAGGTCGTCTGTGAGCAACCCGGAGGTTGGGACATTGATATTCCAGGACTGGGTCGGGCCAACGGTATGCCAGTTACCGCCACGGACCTGAGTCACAGTCCCTTTCGCGGTCACATCTACATTAACTACTGCGATCAGTCAAATGGAAGTGACGATACCGATGTCTGGTTGGTCAAATCAACCGATCAAGGTAAGACTTGGACCAATCCACTCAGGGTCAATGATGACCAATCAGGCCGGCATCAATTTTTTACCTGGATGTCAATCGATCCGAAAACAGGTGCCATTTATATCGTCTTTTATGATCGTCGCCAGTTGGCAGGCAATTGGACCGATGTTTATCTAGCTTATTCCTTCGATGGCGGCTCCAGCTTTACGAATCGTAAGATTAGTGAATCGCCATTTCTCCCCAATACTTCAGTTTTTTTTGGTGATTACAACAACATAAGTGCCTATGACGGGACCATAAGACCGATATGGACCCGGATGGAAGACAACAAAACCAGCATTTGGACTGCAATCATAGACTTTTAATGAAATGGTAAATGCGATTGATATTGAGAATGCAGCACAAAGAATCGGTCACTCAATTTACCAGACAGAAGTACTTTACGAACGTCAACTCAGTACAACCTCAGGAGCAGAAGTATACCTTAAACTAGAGAACCGGCAAATCAGTGGTTCATTTAAGGCACGTGGAGCCTTTAATAAGATTCTCTCCATCCCTCCATTGCAAAGGCAGGAGTCATATTTTGTTGCAGCTTCCACGGGAAATCATGCCGTGGCATTTGCAACCGCGCTAAAGAATCTCGATCTCAAGGGCATGGTATTTCTGCCACAGAATGTGAGTACATCTAAATTGGAAATGATTAAGTCCTTACAGATTCCGATAGAATTGGTCGGTCAGAACTCCTTACATGCCGAAATTCACGCCCGAAGGTTAGCAGAGGTCAATGGCTATGTCTTGGTTCATCCATACAACGATCCTGATATCATCGCCGGTCAAGGTACAATTGGTCTGGAGTTAATTCAACACCTACCAGATTTGGATGTAGTTATTGTACCAGTTGGCGGTGGTGGCCTCATTGCTGGTATTGCGACCTACCTTAAAGAGACCTCACCAAAGATCCAAATTATTGGATGTCAGCCGGTCAACAGTCCAGAGATGGTGAGATCGATCCAGCGAGGAGAGATCATATCAGAAGATATCAGTCAACCAACCCTTTCGGATGGTACTGCTGGCGGCATGGAAGCCGATGCCATCACATTTTCCATTGCCCAAAACTATGTTGACGAATGGGCTTTGATCACCGAGGAAGAAATGTCTAATGAGATTTTCTACATGGTGCAAAACCATCAGATGATCATCGAAGGTTCTGCGGCCCTATCATTGGCTTTCTTTAGACGGGAACTTCACCGTTTCAGGGGTAAAACCGTAGCAATGATCATATGTGGTAAACGTCTTTCCCTTGATAAACTAAGACAAATCATTTGCTAAGGTTCTCGGTCACCAGGAGGGCAAAAATACACTGGTCATAGGGATCAACCCTGATTCAAAAATATTTGAATCACTCCGGTGAAGTAGCTCTTTTTAGTAATTTCCCCGCTTAAAATGCACAATTTGATCTTTATGTCCAGGCTCTATGTACTTATTTGTCTCGTAGCCGGAGGTTACGCCGAGATGATGTCATCTCCTGATGAGGGTGAAAGTTGGCACTTAACCGCCCAGGAAATTGACTCATTGTTTCATGGGATGAAATGGCGAAATATTGGTCCATTTCGGGGAGGAAGAGTTACTGCGGTCTGTGGAGTGGTCGATGATCCCCATACGTACTATTTTGGTTCCACTGGAGGCGGAGTGTGGAAGACTTTTAACGGAGGCGCTTCTTGGATCAATGTAAGTGACGGGTTTTTTAGAACTGGCTCAGTTGGGGCTATCGCCGTAGCACCCTCAGATCCGAATGTAGTTTATGTCGGTATGGGTGAGGCGCCCATCAGGGGTGTTATGACATCTCATGGAGACGGAATTTACCGGTCTACCGATGATGGTGTTACTTGGCAAAGAATGGGCTTGGCTGATACTCGTCAAATAGCCAAAGTGAGGGTACATCCAAAAGATCCAGATTTGGTCTATGTAGCAGCTCAGGGTAGTCCGTACAAGCCCACCGAAGATCGAGGCATCTTTCGATCTAAGGACGGCGGTCACTCTTGGGAAAAGGTGTTGTTCGTTAATGACAGTACTGGTGCATGTGATTTAAGTATGGATGCAGCCAATCCGCGAATACTTTATGCTGCATTTTGGGATCATCAGCGATTTCCCTGGAAAATCCGGAGTGGTGGAGCAGGCAGCAGTATTTGGAAATCGACCAATGGCGGAGATGATTGGACCAGGTTGAGTGTAGGATTACCTGATTCCATTATGGGAAAGATCGGTGTTTCCGTATCTCCTGCAAACCCGCAAAGGGTGTATGCTCTCATCGAATCAAAGCAGGGTGGTTTGTACCGGAGTGATAATGCTGGAAGGACATGGAAACTGATCAATGAGGATCGAGTGCTAAGAGCAAGGTCTTGGTATTACATGCATGTGTTTGCCGATCCTGTAGACCCAGATAAGGTGGTGGTCCTAAACGCTCCATTCCTTCAATCCACTGATGGGGGAGTGAGTTTTAAAACGATCAAAACCCCTCATGGCGATAACCACGATTTATGGGTTAACCCCAATCATCCTTCCATTATGATCAATGGAAATGACGGAGGAGCAAACATCTCATATAACGCGGGCCACACCTGGAGCACACAAATGAATCAACCTACCGCCCAGTTTTATCGCGTCAACGCTGACCATCAATTTCCTTATCATGTATATGGAGGCCAGCAAGACAATTCAACCGTCGCCCTCCCTAATGCTTCTACTGGGCAAGGAATTCCGTTTAGGGACTTTTATCCGGTAGGAGGTTGCGAGAGTGCTTTTACCGCTTTTGATCCCGATGAACCTCGATTTGTATATGCCGGCTGCTACCAAGGGATCATTACCGAATACGATACCAAATTAAAGGTATCCAAGGACATCATGGCATATTCAGAATTGCGACTGGGCCAGCAACCCGCAGATATGAAGTATCGCTTTAATTGGAACGCTCCCATTTTGGTGTCGAGGCATGATCGTTCGGTCATTTATCATGCCGGTAATCAATTGTTGAAATCTACAGACCGGGGCCAATCCTGGCAAGAGGTCAGTCCGGATCTAACCAAGAATATTAGAGAAAATCAGGAATGGGGTGGCGGACCCATCACCAATGAAGGGGCTGGGGGGGAAAACTACCACACCATAATGTATGTGGCTGAATCACCCCACGATCAACAGGTAATCTGGGTTGGTTCAGATGATGGATTAATTCATGTGACCAAAAATGGCGGCACTGATTGGGTCGATTGTACTCCTCCAGCTCTGCAGGAGGGAATGATCAATTGTATAGATGCCAGTCTACACCACCGGGGTAAGGTTTATGTTGCCTTCAATCGGTATAAGTTTAATGATTTCACGCCCTACATTTACGTTACCTCAGATTTTGGTGAAACGTGGAAGCTCATAACTGCAGGTATTGGTCGTGATGCTCATGTTCGCGTAGTGAGGGAAGATCCACAGGTGTCTGGTTTGCTCTTTGCCGGAACGGAGACGGGATTATATCTGTCGAGAAATGATGGAGTACACTGGACTCTTTTCCAACTCAATCTCCCGGTTGTGCCTCTTACGGATCTGAAGATTCATCAAAATGATCTCATTGCTGCCACCCAGGGAAGAGCCTTCTGGGTTCTAGATGATCTTACTCCTTTGCGGCTTTGGGATGGTCAAGATCATGATGGCATAGAGATTTTCCCACCGGCGCCAGCCTATCTGTGGGGTGGACCGCGTGTGGATACCCTGGTCGATATGGGAACCAACCCGGATTTTGGGTTAATGGCCTATTACTATATGCCTTCCTTGGATGATACTACAGAGATCAAGTGGACCATCGAAACAAAGGAGGGTCAATCCCTGCGAAAATTCTCCAGCAAGACCAAGAAAAAAGAGGATCGGAAAACGGCTAAACCAGGGATCAACAAGTTTGTCTGGGATCTGATTCCCGATTCGGAGGATGCGATCAAAGGCCTGATGACCCTGGGCGGCAATAAAAGTCCAAAAGTGGGACAAGGCCAATATCACTTAATCATCATGCAAGGATCGGACACTGCCAAAAGTGTGTTCACGATACTCAATGACCCTCGCCTTGAAATTGACAAAGAGGCTTTCGTGGATAAACAAAACTGGTTGGATAAATTAGATTCTGTTGCTCAGGATTTAACACGTTGTGTGAAGACGATGCGCTACGTTAAAGAACAGATCAGGCAAGTAGAACGTCGCACTGATCTTGTCCAAGATAGCCTGATTCAACAGTCAGCCAGATCCCTGATAAAAGGTTTGGATTCATTGGAAGCAGTGCTGGTGCAAAAGGAACAGAAGACCTTTCAGGACGTCATCAATTTTCCCAATAAGTTGGATGCCAAGATCAGACATATCCAGGGAGTTATCGAAAACTCCTATCCTCCTGTTACCGAGGGACAGCGAACGCGAGCTGAAGATGTTCTTTCAGATTGGGAGGATAAAGAACGCCAATGGAACAGTATGCTGCAAATAGATATTCAAGCTTTTAATGACATCGTGAAAGAATCTCAAGTTCCGTTTATCAGTACCAGTCTGCCTGATGAAGGGAACGGCAAGAGATGAGCAGAAACATTAACTCCTTGCTCTTCTCGCGTTGAATGGTTGTTCTTTAGGTCTAGTTTTCTCGTCATATTGTTTTTCTACTTTTGGTGGCAAAAAGTAGAGCAAAAAGCCACCCTGGATCTTTTTCCTTGAAAAAACTACGGCTTGCCTGGCGCTTGCACCAAAACTCGCCCTTGATGATATCTTTTTCAAGCATGGGGCTCTCGTCATCTGGGCTCTGAGCAATGTTTACTACCGGCTCGAACAGTTGGTGCTCTTTTCCCAACCCGCAACCTTGTTTTTCTAAGGAAAAATCTCCTAAGGGAATCCGGACAACTCGATCTCTACATAACACTGCCCCCCTTGAATGGGGTAGAGTACTACAACCGATAGGGGTTAGTACGCTGGGGGATGACATACTGAGGCTAGTATCTTAATGACAACATTACTCAATTAGTGAACCTATGCCTGTTAATGTTTTTTCTACTTTTTGGTGGCAAAAAGTAGAGTAAAAAGCCAACCTGGATCTTTTTCCTTGAAAAAACTATGGCCCGCCTGGCGCTCGCACCAAAACTCGTGTCGATGAGATCTTGTGATCATTATCGAGACCTTCATAGTATATGGCTCATACTGACCACCTGGGTGTAGGCACAAGTCGCCATAGCTCGCTAACTACCCACCCGCCAATGGTTTCGTCGCTCCCAAGATCTACCAGATCCCGCTCCTGGGAGATATCGCTCCTCAATTCGTCAAAGTACTATGCTAATTTTGTTTAAATGTGGCTGGTGAGGAATCCCATGGGATTGTTTGGGTTAACCATCAAATTCTAGTTACTCGGATGTGGACTTACTTTTCAGCTGTGAAAGGTTACAGGGTCTTAGTTAAGGACTCTTCCCAAGAGTAGTATGCTGATGTGAAGGCTTCGGTTTTCAGATTGGGAGTAATCTTCTTCTCGATTTTGACATTTCGTTGCGCCTCTTCAACCGTCGAGTAGGCTCCGACACCAACACCTGCAGCCAAGGCCGCACCGACAGCGCCGGTAGCATCGATCATTTCAATCTCCGCACCCGTTAAATTGGCAATGGTCTCAGAAAAAATGTTGGACAAAAACAGATTGTCATTTCCTACCCTGAGAACATTGAGCTCAAGGTCCATCTCACGGAGGATCTTAATGCCATAATAAAAAGCAAAAGCTACGGCCTCTAATGAAGCCCGGTAAAGATGAGCACGTCCGTGACGGTTAAGTTGAAGTCCCAGAATTTGAGCTCCTGGATTTTGATTCTGTAGAACCCGTTCAGCTCCGTTGCCGAAAGGGAGAATAATCAGGCCATCGCTACCCACAGGTATCTTGGCGGCTTCATTTTCGAGCATACCATACGTCGCACCTGGAGGCGCAATGTGACTTCGCATCCAGCCGTAAAGGATACCTGCACCGTTAATACACAATAGAATGCCAATGACTGGTTTTTCTACAGTATAATTGACATGGGCAAATCCATTCACCCTTGACAATGGATCTGCTCTTACACCATCAACAACTGCATAAACTACTCCGGAGGTGCCACCGGTTGCGGCCACTTCACCGGGTTGCAATACATTGAGAGTCATGGCATTATTTGGTTGGTCTCCGGCGCGGTATGTGATGGCGATGCCAGGTTGCAATCCCAATTCGATCGCAGCATTTATCGTCAACTTACCTTGTATGCTGAAATTATCCACCAGGTCAGGGATCAGTGTAGGTTCGATTTCGTAGGAATTTAATAAGTCTGTAGCCAAATTTTGACTAGAGAAATCCCAAAAGATGCCTTCTGAAAGTCCTGTGATGGTCGTCTGTATCTCACCACTCATTTTGTAAGCGATGTAGTCACCTGGCAGCATAACTTTGTAGATGCGGTCATACTTTTCTGGTTCATTTTCGCGAACCCACCTGAGTTTACTGGCAGTAAAATTGCCAGGAGAGTTGAGATAATGATTGAGACAAAATGACTCGCCCAGAGTCTCAAAGGCTTTCTCGCCGATCGCTACTGCCCTACTGTCACACCAGATGATTGAAGGTCGAATCAGTGTGCCCGCTCCATCAACCATAACCAAGCCGTGCATTTGATAGGCAATCCCAATTGCCTTTACCTCCTTGGGATCTATTTTCGTCTTCTTGATTATCAGGTGCGTGGCTTTACATAGACAGTCCCACCAAAGTTTGGGATCTTGCTCAGCCCAATTCGGAAATGGAGCGGCAATAGGCAATTCTGTTTCGGGAACCTGTACAACAGCTACTTTCTCACCAGATTCTTGGTTTACCAAAGCAGCTTTGATGGAAGAACTTCCAATATCATATCCGAGGAGATACATAATGGTTTGATCTTTGGTGACCCGTCGAATCTAATCAAATTTCGCAGATCCAGAGGACCTTTGGGGAATGTCAGATTCTCAGCTGGCAAGATGGCTTGAATCGGTCAACCCAACGGCTTGCTAAAATAGGGTTTGTAGGTAAAGAAATTGCACTCGTATCTTTATTCGATGACCAAACCATCATTTGCTCAAGGCGTGCTCGACCATCACTGGACTTTAAGACCCAATATCGAAATTCCTCCGGATGTACAATGGTTATACCCATATGACGATCCAGAGGTTAAGAGGGTTATGGAGCTCTTTTTCACAAAATATTTTTCCGATTCCGAAGTGCGTGTTGCGCTTTTCGGCATCAATCCGGGCCGCTTTGGGGCAGGGGTCACGGGAACGCCCTTCACTGATCCCATCCGCTTGGAAGAAGTATGTGGTATATCTAATCAATTCAAGAAAAGGCAGGAACTATCTTCGGTTTTTGTTTACGACGTAATTGCTTCGTTAGGTGGTCCGAAACCATTTTATAGTAATTTTTACCTCACTTCCATAAGCCCTTTGGGTTTCATCAAAGGGGGTAAGAATTACAACTATTACGACGATGGAGGCTTAAAAAATCGAGTGATGCCTTTAATCGAATTCAATATCGAAAAACACCTGGAAATGGGTGTAAGTCGAGAGATCGCTTTCAGTATGGGGCAGGGGAAGAATTTTGCCTTTTTACAGGCGCTTAACGATCACAAAAAGTATTTCAAGGAAGTCCGGCCTCTACCGCATCCGCGTTGGGTTATGCAGTACCGGTTGAAGCGAAAGGAAGAGTATATAAGGCAGTACGTAAATGAACTCTCCCGTTACATGAATGAATGAGTGAAATACTATGTTGGAGGACTTGCTGTACAGGGTGATCAACTGATTTCAAGATTATCGCTAGCAGGTGAAGGCCAAAGGGTAGCTGCCTCAGTCAGGCCATCGATTGATAAGATAAAAAAAGCGCCTACCGATGGGTACGCGCTTCGCAATTGTTTTCTCCTGGCTTCACGAGATGGTGTCACTCGTTTTTCTTCGGACCGTCTTCATGTCGATCTTTATCCCAATCACCAAAGATGTCTTTCAGCTCGTACCGCAGTTCACGCATGGCCTCTTCAAGTTCACTTAGATCCACTTTTTCCAGCTCGCGAACAGCATCGGCTACTTCATCTTTATAAGATTCCATTTGTTCCTTGGTCGGCATTGCAGCTCGGACATCTGCCATGATTTGGTCAATGTCAATTTCCGGTATATCTATATTGCGCAATGCCTCTTCCGCATTCTTAATGGCTTCCTGCCATTCTTGGTTTAGTGAATGCTCTTTCTTTTCCTTGGGACTGGATGACTCTTCTTCTTTCTGAGCGAAAGTGATGGACACAGGCAATGCCAGAGCCAAAACAACGATGACCTTCTTCATATTTTCCTAGATTAGATTCTACCAAGATGACGAACCTTTTCGGTAAAAAGTTTCAACATCGACCGTTTTCTGATAAGAAGCAGCTGTTCATAGACAAATCATTGATTTTTTGTTGAAATCTCATATTGATTTTATCAGATCGACAGAAGGCAGAAGTGAAACAAAGCAGAGTTCCCAGGAGAAGGGACAATAAAAGATATGGTAAAACTATGACGCATTTACTTAATCACCACTTCAGTCGAAGCATCGCCATTATAGGGCAATGAATCCTTACCGGTGAGTTCGAAATGCTCATTGATGCGACGCAAATGATAATCTACTCCAATTTCTGCACCTGGCTTGAAGCCCGGCACGGTGATAACCTGAGCCAGCACCCCACCCACTCCCCGGTGAATAACACCTCTGGGTATGTAAATGAGATCTCCCACTTTGAGTGGCGTTACCTTGAGAAGCCCAGCTGGACTAAAGTCGCTTCGCTCGGAAAAATTTTCAATATCGTCAGTGTAGGTTGAGGTGATCAGTTTAGCTCCCGGCATGGCCATCTGAACCAGGTAAAACTCGTCAAACCCACCATCGACGGGGTGATAATGTGTGAAAGAATCCATAATTCTGACCCGATGAGCATTCAGCGAATGAAACAAATACGGGCCGACTTTCCCCAGCCAGGTAAGTAGGATGCGACGGTATGCTCCAGTCTCCGTTGCACACCCACCTGGGGTGTCAGTGATCCTCGGATCCCAATCTGGTCGAATGAATGTGGGTAGGGAATCTGGAGCAAGTTCAGGGACAGTAAAAGACAGATAATCAATCAAACTGTCGGTCTCGATACGGGTGTCAGGTCGAAGCAAGATGATGTCACCTACCGACACTTTTGAGACCTCAGCAGAGGATAGGGTAGCAGTACCACCACCCTTTTGTACAAATAGAACCCGCATCTGAACCTCGGTTTCTATGGATCTTTTGCCGGGTAACCAAACCAGTTCATAACCGGGATTGCCAGATGAAAATGCATTTTTGACTTCTTCAAATCCAGGCGATCCCTGATTATCCAGTTTAGCAACGATGATGTCTGGCATCTCAATAGAAGAGTCTTGCATCTCCGGAGAAGAGACTTGGCCACAAAAGACCATAGCGCAGAACCATAAGAGCACGAACAAATGTTTGATCGAAATCATTCTCAGTACATTTTCCTCAAGTCATTCAATATATCGAAAAATAATATAGTGGTGTGCTTACCGGGCTATGAGAATCCAATGATTTGGCGTGCTTAGTTTACAAAGCTGGTAGACGGTCCATCTCCTTAGCAATTTGAGTCATTTCCCTACCCATCTTGGATTAGTTACCGTGCTTCGTCGATCCCAATCTAAATAAGGATCGCGCTCAAGGCTGAAGTGTATGCATACACCATCCAACCAGTACTCGATGGTGGCGCATCTGCAAAGTAGCGATTGTAATGATCTGAATACTATAAACCCTATCTTTGATCGATGTTTTTCAGTGGAAAGTTAAGAACGGTGGTACTTTTTCTTATCATCATTTCAAACGTGGGTTGTGATCAACTTTCTAAGAATGTGGTGAGAGAATCCATAGAATACAATGAGCAGATTCATTTGATTCCAGATCATCTTTTGCTGACCAAAGTAGAGAATACGGGAGCTTTTTTAAGCTTGGGATCTACGTTTAGTCCATTCATGAAGCAATTGTTTCTGTTGGGATTGCCCATTTTTGGTTTGATCTTAATGCTGGTGTTACTTTTGATCAATCATGAGCTAAAACAAGCGCAAGCGGTTAGTCTCTGTTTCATCATCGGCGGAGGAATCGGTAATTTGATCGACCGCGTACTGTATGGATCGGTCACTGATTTTCTGCACCTGGATTTGGGGTTGTTTCAAACGGGTATCTTTAATCTGGCTGATGTATCCATTACTTTTGGGATCCTGTACTACTTACTCCATTACCTGCGGCAAAAACTCATCCCTCACAGCATTGAGCCATCTTGACCTCGACCGAGTATATAAGGTCAACTCTCCTGTTTGTCAAAGAGAAAATGGTGGGAGCCGAAGGAGGTCACGATTGGTGGCATATCTACCGGGTCTGGAACAATGCGAAAGTCATAGCCAAGGAAGAGGGTGGTGTTGATCTACTGGTCGTTGAACTCAGTGCTTTATTGCACGACATCGCTGATGCCAAATTTCACCTAGGTAATGAGGAAGTGGGTGCCCAGGTAGCTAAAGAATTTCTTCATTCTTTGGATTTGCCGTCGCAAAAGCTCAAACATGTTGTGGCAATTATCAGAAACATTTCTTACCGGAGCCAACTCCAAGGTGTTCAATTTTTCTCCAGGGAATTCGGCATTGTGCAGGATGCAGACCGTCTGGATGCTATGGGTGCGATTGGTATAGCCAGGGCATTTAACTATGGGGGTTTTAGAAATAGGTTGATTTATGATCCCAATATTCGACCGATTTCAGTCATAGACAAACCAACATATACGAGCAGCGTCGCCCCTACCATCAATCATTTTTATGAAAAACTCCTGTTGTTAGTAGATCACATGCATACAAAAACTGGTAAACGTATGGCCAAAGGACGCCACGATTTTATGAAACTGTATTTAGACCAATTTTTTCGTGAATGGCCAGATGACAATAGTTGAAGATGGCAATCTTGGTTGGGATAGCCTGGATATCTGCCCAATTGGCAAATTCAATGTAAATTCACCAGTCGATCGATTTGGTAGCCTTGGAAGGCAAAATTGGTTTCATCAGGGGAGTGTAGCAGGGTTCGGGCACCTTCGAACAAGGACTAACGATAGAGAGGCAAAGCCAATGAAGAGACGTAGATAATCATTGGTGGACTGGTCTTCTGAAATGACTGTTAACCCTAATAGAATCTTGGTTGAGTACAAATTCATACCAGTAAATGGCCCGCGATGGAGTTGATTCCCAAGACCAGATATGCTCCATGCGATGGATTATATATCGCCTATCAAGTCTGGGGGGATGGTCCATTCGACTTAGTTGTGATACCGGGTTTCATCTCACATGTGGAGTTGAATTGGGAGCAGAGTGATTCGGCTCAGTTTTATCATCATTTGGGTACCATAGCCCGTGTTATCGCTTTTGATAAGCGAGGTACAGGACTGTCTGACCGAACCCTCACTGCGCCAACGTTGGAAGAAAGGATGGATGATGTATTGGCTGTGATGGATGATGCAAGTAGCAAGCGGGCGGTGTTGTTGGGCATATCGGAAGGGGGTCCCCTCAGTATTCTGTTTGCTGCCACCTATCCGCAAAGAGTAGAAGCACTTGTCATCTATGGTTCATGGGCCAAGGGATCGAAATCAGAGGATTATCCTTGGATGCTTCATGAGAAGCAATATCACAAGTGGATCAGGAACATACCTTCGGACTGGGGCAATCCCGAATCAATCACCATATGGGCTCCTGATGCTGAGGATGACGAACTGACTAAACAATGGTGGGGAAGAATGTTGCGATCTGGAGCCAGTCCAAAGGGCGCCATTAATTTAATCGAATTATACTCCCAGATCGATGTTCGCGCCATTTTACCTTCTATTGGCTGTCCTACATTGATACTTCACAGGAAAGAGGATTCGACCATTTACGCAGATAATGGAAAGTTCTTGGCAGAGAATATTCCAGGAGCGCAGTTGATCGAATTGCCGGGAAGGAATCACCTTATTTTCTATGGGGATGAAGGCCTTATACCTCGTGAAATTGAGGTATTTGTCACCGGGATGCCTTCTGAGGAAAATCATTCGAGAATGTTGGCAACGATTCTCTTTACTGATATTGTTGACTCTACCAAGAAAATTGTTGACATAGGTGATGTCGATTGGAACCACCTATTGCAAGAGCACAATAAGATCGTTCGAAGAGAGATCGGCCGGTTTAAGGGCCAGGTATGCGACTTCACTGGAGATGGATTCATTGCCACCTTTGACGGACCAAGCCGGGCAATAAACTGCGCCTCATCCATCATTGATCACCTCCATTCTATCGGATTACAAGTGCGGACAGGAATTCACACGGGCGAGTGTGAAATCAGAGGTACTAGTGTCATGGGCATTGCGGTACATATAGCGGCCAGGGTAATTGAACATGCTCAAGCAGATAAGATCCTGATTTCAAGAACAGTGAAAGACCTGATCGTGGGGTCTGGCTTCAAATTAATGGATCTGGGTCTCCATACTTTTAAAGGACTGGAAGATCAATGGCAATTGTATGAGGTCGAGAATAAGAAATAAATTGGGCAAATGGTTTTGAATTTGATCTCATTTTCGAGAGATGTTGACTTCCTCTCCATTGAGCCAGACTCTTGATACCTGTCGTAAAGCCTTAATGTTTGTCAAGGGATCTCCTTTCACCATTAAGATGTCTGCCTGCTTGCCGGTCTCCAAGGTTCCCAGACGATCCTCGATTTTGAAGAATTTTGCATTGAGTGAAGTAGCGGACTTAATGATCTCTAAGGGACTAAAGCCGGCCTCTTCAAACAATTCCATTTCATGGTGATAAGCCCATCCATAATCTGCATAACGCACCAATGAATGTGATCCCACGACGACCGGCACACCATCTTCGTACAGTTGTTTAGTAAAGGCCATCATCTTTTGAAAAGCTTGATGTCGCAATGTATCGTTCACTTCTTCCGTGGGCCGATACTCAAATGCGCCTAAGGTGGGACACATGAAAGTTCCTTTCTGAGCCAACAGCTGGCTAAGAGTTTTAGCCTGACTGCTTTGGATATCCAGGCCATGCCACATACTGTATCGTCCCAAGCGTCGAGCATTGTTGTCAACAAGAATGGCTTGCTTATACGCTTCCGCTGTTTGTGGATCTGTCAGACTAGAACCGACGGAAGTGATATGTTCGAGGCCGTCTAACCCTGCTTCCACCGCTTGGGGAATATCGGTGATCTCTAAGTGCGCTGTCACAGGTAATCCGAGCTGATCGGCCTCATTACAAATGGCCTTGATGATCTCCAATGAACACCTGAAATAGACTTTGATCGCCGATGCACCTTGATCGAAAAACTTTTGAACAGCATGATGAGCTTCTGCTGGATCACGTAGGATATAGGAATTCGTAGGATATGCGGGAGGATACATATCCAGATGTGGACCAGTCAAGAAGAGCCGGGGCAGAAGTCGACCCGAATTCAATTCCCCATCATACGCCTCTATCCAGGCGCCGGGATCCCTCAGTGATGTGATTCCTTTCTCCAGAATAACGGTGGGTAGAGAATCAAGTGAATTCAGATGAAAATGGGCATCGATTAAGCCTGGTAGTAGCGTATATCCAGTTGCATCAACCAGGTTGACCTCTTCAGGGATCTCACCGGCTTCATAAGGGCCGACACGGTTTATGATCCCATCCTTAACAAGGATGTATCCATCCTCAATGACTGATGCACCATCACCAGTGATGATCTTGCCGTGAATGATCGCAAAAGATACCCTATTACGTGGCAATTCATCTTCATTGATCGCCTTGATGTCTTGAAGGGATGTCTTTGTTGGACTATCGCCAGTTACAAGATCGGAACAGGAAAGAGCCATTGCAATTGCTCCAAACCAATGGAATTGAATGACGATTTGAAGTATCTTATTCATGAGGTCGTAAAATTTTGTCAAATTTTTATTTTTTCTCAATGTTGCATCTTTAGTAGAAATTTGACGTATGACAGACTCAATACATGTATATTTGACTTATTAGGAAGTAAAAGGGTATATATTTGATTTATATCTCATCTGTGGATACTGTATAATTCCATATTTCTCTGTTTCCCACGCAAGGAGATGAATCCCAGTGACTGGGTAGTAAACGTCTCTGGTGGCCTCACGAGCTCAATCAAGTCCCTGGAAGCAAGAAGGCTGGCTTTCAATTCATTGCACTTACTCTGTATCCTGGCTGTTGTGTTGAGGACATCCCCGGAGTACGTTATATCCCGCTTGATCACACCGATCTCACCGGCAGTCACAAAACCATAATGGAGGCCTGCCTTGAACTCGGGCACGAATCCATATTTTTCATGATATTTTTCCGCATTAGACCGAATGGTTTGCCGCATATCAAAGAAGCACTGTAGACAGTGATGATTGGATATCCCGGCCTCAAAGGGCCAGGAAACGACCACTTCGTCCCCTACATACTGATATATTTGACCCCGGTTATAGACAATCGGGTTGGTGATGTCGCGGAAGAAATCTTTTAGCATTTCATGATATTTTTCGTTGCCCAATCGTTCGGCTATGGCCGTGGATGATTTGATATCAACAAACATGAAAATGCGCTTTTCCCTTTGTGGGTTCCGGTAGGTCCCCTTGATCACATGTAGTAGAACACCCTGACCAAACTTGCTATTGATTTGTAGAAAAAATTGCGTCAGGCTTACTACCATAGCCCAGATGAGGATATTCTTGATATGGATCGGATCTTTGATGAATTCTTTGAATTCACTAAATCCTTCGGCAGTGAAAATGCTTTGATTGCTTTGTATCGGAACGAAAATCATTCCGAGCAGGACAGTAATAATGCTGACTATAATGACAAAAGAGATCGCTACGGTCAATAGAGTATAGCCATACGATTTTTCCCTGAACTTCTCTTCTACATAATAGACTAAGAAGGCTCCTCCCATCAGGGCACCAGCCAGACCCGCGATGGCATTGAAGGCAATGTTGGTCACCAAGGAGTAATTGTCTTTGAGGCCTTTAGAATGCTCACTTAGTAAGGTAAAATGGTCATAGACTCCGATCCAGGTGCCAATGCAGACCCACGCTAAGATGATAACCAAGTATTTCTTGAATTTCAATTTTTGTTTAACATTCATCTCAGCTGGTCAAGCCCTCAAATTAGCGAATCTCTGCGGGTAAGTTTTTGCGAGGAATGTGAAGGTGAGTCGAAAAGGTAAGACCTCAATCCGGGGCCTGGATTCAAATCGATGAAATGGTCCTTGGAATCGGTGGTTTCCAGACAGCAGTTCGACTTGTGTTCCCTAGGGACTTACCTCCAAATCGATTTGGCTTCCATTGATAGGGGACATTTGAGAAAAAAGAGATCTAGAGAAGGAACATGAATAACTCAGACCCACGGGCAAAATGAAAATCTCGACAACAAACGCAGGAGAAAAAAATGCCATATGTATCATATGGACTTGGTAGAAATTTAGTGCTCCGGAAGGGACTCCCCGACGCTCCTTCCTCGGTCGGGATAAACTTCTCGTCCCTAAATAACTTTCTTCCTGAAATAGAAAAAGGCCTACAGTTCTGTATGACCTTGTGGTTAATTAAGCGGTCCGGACGGGACTCGAACCCGCGACCCCATGCGTGACAGGCATGTATTCTAACCAACTGAACTACCGGACCAACCTTCCGCTTTGGGAGTCTGCAAATGTAGCACCAATTGCGAATTTTCGCAACTTATTAGTCCGTCTTTTTCATCACCCTGGAAGCTCAAAACAGTAACGTTTCATTCATTCCTCCGAAGTGGGCTGAAAAATGGCCTGATAGGAGGCCTCAATTTGTCTCACCTGGTGGTCTTCCAGGTGTCCAAAATACTTGTCTCGTTTTGTCTGGGATAGGTGTCCGTAGTTTTGATGGATAAACTTGATCAATAGATCAACACACGTGTTTTCCATCGTAGCCAGTTGATTGATTTGGTCTGTCAGTTTGTCGTATTTTATCAAGTAGTCCAATTCGTTAGGGATGACACGATCTATGGTGTCATGGACACAGTCAAATAGGAACTCAGCCTCACGAGTCACGTCATAATACCTGTATAAGTCCTTGGTGTCATTTAAGATTGCAATATTGTAGTCTTCAGTCGATTCCCAATCGATCAATTCAAGCCTGGAAGAAGAATGATGCTCCAATACATCTTGATAATCAGATAGATTGTCAAGAATGGATGCTGAAATGGGAAAAATGATATTGTGATCAGCAAATCCCTGTTTCGTAAGGATATGATGGATTATATAGCGATGGATGCGACCATTACCGTCGGCCAGTGGATGGATATATGTGAAACCAAAAGCTATGGTGGCTGCTGTCAGAACCGGATGGTATCCTTGCTTCGGTAACAATTCGTTGGTTTTAAACAACCCTTTCATTAATTCGGGAAGGTCTTTGGACTTGGCTGAAATATGCACTGGGTTCGGAGTAAAGTCTTCTGGATCATGTTCTCCGATAAATCCTTCATGATTACTCCGGATGCCCATATGCCTAAGCTTATTCCTCCCAATAAGCATTTGTTGCAATCGTTCGATCTCTGCCGTTGTCAGTTGCTGTTTTCCTGCTTCCCCAATGATTATGCCCCAATTGCGTGCCCGGGGTGCTGATGGTTTCTCTCCTTCAATTTGGAAAGAGGCTTTGGAATCTTTTAACAATAAGAATGCCGCGGCGCGACGCAGGTGATCGTTGTGAACGCTCTTCAGCCCTTGACGGATTTTTGCATCGAATTGCCTCTCGATATAAGTCTCTAATTTTTGGGTTTTCCGGATTAGTGGACAAAATTCGACAGTTCCAGGCAAGTTGTTGCGTACACGATGACGTGTGCTGTTCTTTCCCTTGATGCTGTATTGCAGAGTGGAGTTAACAACATCCACGTAGGTTCCCTGGGTAAGGTCTGGAATGTCAAGAGATTTACCGAACATCCATTCATACAAAAACCATATCCTGCGGGTATATTGACCAGTAGGCTCGTTGACGATCATTTGGGTTAAGGCCGTCGTACCGATCAACTTAAAGGTTTCTTTGAGGATCTGAAGATCAATGCCTTCATATTTCAAACCAAAGACTATATGACTTTGCAGATCGTTTCGCGGTTTGTGTCAGCTTAGATTTATAGTGGAAAGTCCTGTGTCCGGACCGCTAAGAAGCTAAGCCAATGCATTGTAAATCAAAGCATTGGCTTTATTGTTTGCTGACATGGGTAGTCGGAGGGGCAGTCTTGAACAAATTGCCCATCAAGTGAATTCTCAGCCGTAGGTCTTTGACGTGACTTCATGCCATACTATGCAAATTCCTCGGGGATAAGAATTCAATTTTATCTTAACAAAAAGGAATCCCTGCCAATATTTGGCAGGGATAAATCAGTATCTAGTTCCTGAACTTAGATTTTTTACCGAACGTAAAACTTGCAGAAGTACTCATACCATTTTCCACACTTGGTTTGGACTCGTGCTTTTAGGTTGTACGTACCTCTCTTCAAGTTGCGTAAGTAGCTATCAGTGTTTCCTGAGCCTTTGCACCATTCGTATGGGTAAGAAGTTTCTTTTCTGATGAAATTTTGATTTACATAAAGATGCATTTCCTTGATGTCTTGATACTTTTCGGTGTCGATTCTGACGTATACATCGCTGCCATATCGGTAAGTACCATTGTTTTTTGGATACTTAAACCATGACTTGTACTTGCATTGATCTGGCTGTTGGACTGGGTCACCCTGATTACCACCTCCTTTTACATAAAAGGTTGCATAATAATCTTTGTATTTTCCACATTTATCATATACGCGTGCTTTTAACTTGTAGGTTCCCGGAGTAAGGTTTCGAAGATAGCTGTCGGAATTGCCATTGCTTTTTGCCCACTCGTATGGGTAGCTATTTTCTTTGCGAATAAACTTACCGTTGATGTAAAGCTCTACGTGCTTGATGGCATGCTGGTTTTGTGCGTCAAGTCGGACATAGACTGACGATCCGGTGTTGAAAAACTTGCCGTTTTGTGGATACTTAAACCAGGCTTTGTATTGGCATTGCCCACTCTGGTCATGGCCATCACGAGATTGACCTTTGACAATAAAGGTACAGTAGATTTCGTGCATTCGACCACACTTATCCTTAATTCGGCATTTCAGCTTATAGGTGCCAGCTTTCATATTCCTTAAGTAGTGATCGCCACTGCTTCCTTTAGCCCATTCAAAAGGATACTGGCTTTCCTTTCGAATATATTTACCATTAATGAAGAGTTGCATTTCCCTGATATCGTGATATTTCTGTGGATCCACACGGCAATAAATGTCAGATCCGACTTCGTAGGTTGTATTGTTTTTCGGGTACTTAAACCAAGATTTCCAGGTACAACCATTACTTGCATTAGCATGTGGGGCTGTAATCAGATTGATTACGATGAATATAAGAGCGGTGATTAGTGTAAAATTTTTCATGATTTCTTGTGAGATTATTGAAAGTGAGTAAAAGCTTTTTTTGCTTTGCTGTCAATCACCATCCATCTCTTGTCTCCTTATATATAGATCTTAACAAAATCTTAACACTTTTCCCAAAGGCCAGAATATGCTTCTTCTTGTATCTGATTTACCAAAGGAGGGCTTAGCCATGAAGTGATGGATGCTTAGTCCAGCTCAGACCTCCAAACAGTTATGTGAGAAATGATTGAAATTTCAATTGAAGGAGGTAACGAATTTGAATCCGAAGCAATGAAAACGAGAGGACGCTGAGCAGGCTATTTTTCGGCGATCAGATCATCAGGACAGAGCTGCTCGCATCCATTTGGCAAGAAGCAGAATCTCCTTTGGCCATGAAGTAATATTCAAGGTTTGGTGCTTCCCTCTTAGGAATTGAAACTTACTTTGAACCCATAACGATGACTCATAAAACATTCCCAAGCTTCCAGGTTTTCCTGATGGTCATACAACTTGCGTCCGTCCAAGCCCAAATATCCAACGATGAACAATACAATTTTTTAGTGCGAACTACCGGTTATCGTTATGATCCAGATGATCAGAACGGTACCAACTATATCACCTTTTTGCTTCGTGCTGCAATCACCACCATTGGTCAAGACAATTGTCTCATTGATCTTGAAGATGGTAGCGGTTACAGCCATGAAGTCCGGTTTGACTATGATACACCCGAGACGAGGACCGATGCAAAATTCATCAGAAAGCTCTTGACTGTCTCAGGAGGAACCCAGAGATACTATCTAACTTGGTATGCATTCCAGAACAATTGTGATCCAAGATTGGAATACGAGGGTGACTGTTGTGGCCTTTTCTGCCTCGGAACTGAGGATATAGGATTACAGTATCAATGTCGCTCCGCTGATTTACACTTTTTTCAAACTGGGCCTCTAAATGGCGAATGGTATGCTTACTGGCGTCTGACCAACCAAAATGTCGGTGTACGCATTGAGCATACCTGGAGGTACCACTTTGGTGATGGCCGCTTCCGGCCACTGACATTCGGAACCATACCCAATGGTGGCTCCAAGAGACATTTCAATAAAAACAACACACCGGTCGGTGGATCTCATCAACTCATGGGATATGCCAATCATTGGGGTTCTGTACACCACCCGGCCTTTGGTGATGGTCCGGATGTGACCTATAGCTTTTCCATAGATCAACAGGCACTGGTCACGATATCAACTCTTTTCGCGAGTACCACCTTTGATAGCCGTTTACACTTGCTGAGTAAAGATGGCAACAGCTGGAGTTATATCGCTTCCAATGCTGACTTCAGTAACACGGAATCGAGAGCACATATGGAGAAAATCCTCCCCGTTGGCGAATATTTTGCGATTGTTGAGGGAGATAATGGAGCGGAAGGTAAGTTCCTATTGGAGATAGCTGCTTCGCCAGGAGAAACTCTTTGTGAGGACCTGATCTTCACTTTTGCCGGTGAACGGGATCAGATCTGGAACATAAAGTCTGCAACAAGTCAGCCCAGTGCAATTATTGATGCCAACCAGAGGATCATACTCAATGCCGAGACATTTGTGGAGCTCAAGCCGGGATTTGAAATCCAATCCGGTGGCAGACTGGATATCAAGATGCAACCTTGTGTGGAGAACTGAAGTTGACCAAATCAGTCATGATCTTTCACCTCACTACCCCACCAGTCATCTGGTCCTACGAAATCGGGCGACAGCATGTCCCTGCGTTGTTCTTCCAACCGGGGTAACAATTCATTGACGATACGTGCGTGTCGCTGATGATCCATTTGAGCATCATAAGCCGGGTCTGGCTGAGGAAACAGGGCACCGGCATCCTCCAACCATTTTTCTAATTGTGACCAGAGTGCTTCTACCTTGTCTTGGTGATCTTTTGAGAGATCGGACTTTTCGGCAGGATCTGTTTTAAGATTGTACAGTTCATTTCGGCCATCTTCCCAATAATGGATTAGTTTCCAGTCGCCATCTCTGATGATAGATGACGGATCTCCACCTTGATTTCCATAATGGGGGTAGTGCCAATAGAGGGAGCGATCGGTGATGCTTTCCCCTTGCAGTACCGGCACCAGACTAACTCCGTCCAGATGCTGACCCGGCATGGGTTCCAGACCTGCCAAATCGAGAAGTGTCGGAAAGAAGTCCATGCCGGTGACGGGGACCTCTTGTCGTTGGCCGGCATTATCCAACCAAGGAACCTTGATAAAATACGGTTCCCTAATCCCACCTTCCCACTGATAGCCCTTGCCTCCCCGAAGTGGCAGATTAGAAGTGGCATAAGCATCACCTGAAGCAACACCTCCGTTGTCGGAAGTAAAGATGACTATGGTATTTTGTTCAAGATTGAGCTCATCCAGGGTTTGAAGAACCTGTCCCACAGCGTCATCCATAGCTTCAACCAATCCAGCATAGACAGGATTGTCCTGGTGTATTCTGATTGGTAGATTGCGCTCCATTTCAAATCCGGTTTCCGCAATACCCATTGCCTGGGCCTTCTGTCGAAATTTTAACCACTTTTCCTTGGTGGTCTGAACAGGAGCGTGTACGGCATAGAAGGAAAGGAAAGCGAAAAAAGGTTGTTCAGCCTTTTGGTTTTCTTGAATGAATTGCGACGTTTCCTTAGCCAAACGCATTGTCAAGTTTTCGCCAGGATCGCCATTTTCTAACCGGGGATTGGTCCAGGGAGAAAAAAATCCACCTATGGGACTTCCTCTTTCCCAGCCACCTTTGTTGATGTCAAAGCCATGGTTTTCAGGATAAGAACCTTCACTACCCAGATGCCATTTTCCAGCAAAAAAGGTCTGATAGCCTCCGGCCTTTAAGGCTTCTGCCAAACTGGTATCATCGAAGGGTAGATGGTCTCTGTTTTGCGCCGGCAGCAGCTTGTCATGCCGGTTGTGTTCCCTCCAATTTTCACCAGTCTTAGCTCCAATCCAGTCAGTGATGCCAAGGCGTGTGGGTGCCCTTCCAGTCATGATGGCTGCGCGAGAAGGACTGCAAACCTGACAAGCGGCATAACCTTGAGTAAATATGACTCCCTCAGAGGCAATGCGATCGATCGCTGGTGTTTCGTAGTAGTCACTCCCCATACAACTTAGGTCGTGATAACCCAGATCATCGGCTAGAATAAATAGAATGTTGGGTTTGTCCTGTTGATTTTCCACTTCAGTACAACCGAAACTAACGATGAATAATATCAAAAAAAGGCCGGGAACTCTCATGGCTAAATGCATTTCTATAGGACCAGGAAGGTAAGAAAAAGGATGTTTTGCATAAATGCGAATGTCAGCAAGTCTTGATGACACCTAACCTGTGAACCCTGCATGCATCTATATCATTTGCTTGATATCCATTCACCGCCTGAATTCAAGCCAGTATACGCAATCAAGGGTTCTTTTTCATTTTACATCCATCACCAAAGATTTCGGCACGTAATTTGTAAGTTATATTCCATGAGGAGCATTTCTCCTTTTGCCACCCCAAATTCCTTGGATTTTTTTGCCGACCGGAAGAATAAAATGGATACTGTAACGTATATAATTCTTAGAGTGCATTACTTCACTTCCAGCACACACAAACTTTCGACAACTCATCACTTTTTCAACACACTTCAAACAGGGTACCAAAGGTAGCCAGACTCTAACCTAGTCATCCCCCTGGCTGTGTTCTGGACCCACACTTTTTCTTGATACAAATGGATGTCGATGAGAAGACACCTACATGGTCAGGCAATAGCCTGTATACTGGTATTATTGAGCTATTTGAGTTCTACTCTGGAGGGTCAGACTTATATCGGTGGCGGCAACTCCTCAGGTATATCGGTGACCGCCAGCAGCACCCATCAAGACACCAGTTGGGGTGCTCTGACGGCTAGCCCACAAAACACAGTTGCGGCAGACGGTATGATGGCACCGTACTTTGACGCTGCCCGGTTTTTGACCCAAGCGACCATAGGTTTTGATGAAAGCCACGTTCTAGAGGTATTGGGTATGGCTGGTTACGAAGCTTGGATCGATGCTCAGTTTGCTAAGCCTACATCATATACCCTGGCGCGAACGCAGGAGATCGTCGATATGATCAACGATTCCATCGTCGCCTCGATGCCCGGAGTTCCATACGATACCATTGCCAAATACTACTTCCCTCGCCGGCCCACCTGGAAACACTTTAACTATGCTTGGTGGGAGGTCAACACTTTCAATGAAGATTTGCTGAGGCACCGCGTCGCTTGTGCCTTGTCGGAAATCTTGGTGATATCTCGCAATTCAGACCTTAGCGGGTATGGTGATGGACTAGCCAGCTACTATGACATGCTATTAGCACATGCCTTTGGCAACTACCGGCATCTCCTATTCGATGTTTCAATTCACCCTTGTATGGGGTTTTACCTCAGCCATCTCAATAACCCCAAAACCATCGATTCCATCGGTCAACACCCCGACGAAAACTATGCTCGGGAAGTCATGCAGCTCTTCAGTATTGGATTGTACGAGTTAAATCTTGATGGAACGAGAAAACAGCAAGGTGGCGCCGATATTCCTACCTACGACAACGATGATATTGCTGAATTTGCCAAAATTTTCACAGGATTAGGTGTCGGTGACTTGATTCCGGAGCTTCTTGATCCCAATTCGATGTACGATGATACGGCCCATTTTGGGATGGACCTTTGGAAGGCCGATGTGACTGTACCGATGAGGATGTATGAAAAAGATGACCCCAACACCAGCTGGAGGGATGAAGACCAGCATGAAGACGGAATAAAACACCTGCTAAACGGGACCATCGTACCTGCCGGCCAGTCCGGAATGCAAGATGTGAGTGATGCCATTGACAACCTCTTTAATCACGAGAACGTAGGCCCCTTTTTAGCTTACCGGCTAATTCAGCGATTGGTAAAGTCCAATCCCAGTCCGGCCTATGTTTCACGGGTGGCAACAACTTTTAATGGAGGTGGTACCTATGGTACAGTAAGGGGTGATATGAAATCAGTCATCAAGGCGATTCTTCTCGATGATGAAGCCCGAGAAGAATCCTACCAGGAAGATCAGATCAACTCGCGCCTTAAAGAACCCCTTTTTAGATACACCCATTTCAGCCGGGCAGTCGACAAATTCAACCCCAATAACCTCTATTGGAATATAGGTTACAGTTTTTATGAAGACACCAAGCAAGCCATGTTGGCTTCACCCAGTGTCTTTAACTTCTTCCTCTATGACGATAGTCCCAACGGCCCAATCCATGACATGGGCCTGGTGGCACCGGAGTATAAGATTCACGACAGCCGGACCAGCATTGGGTATATGAATAATGTCTATCGATGGTCACAATCGTGGGGTGAGATCATGGGAACATGGGAAGGTGACGTGATGGAGAATACAGAGGTAAACTGGCAGATAGATGAATTGATGCTTTTGGCTCGAGACACCGAAGCCTATATCAATTGGTTGGACAAGCACCTTCTCGTTGGCACCATGAGCGACCGGACTCGAGGCATCATCCGGCAAGCTTTGAATGGTTTCGAAAAGACAGTGTCCTGGCATGACTACCAGGAAAACCGCGTAAGGGTGGGTTTGTACTTAGCCCTTATTTCTCCTGATTACAATGTGATTCGCTGATGAACCAAAGATCGACTTTATGAAAAGAATAGGACGTCGCGCATTTTTAGGACAGGCAAGTTGTGCCGGATTAGGTTATCTGAGTTTGATGAATTCACTGATCAACCTCAAAGCTCTTCAATCAGCCGCCATCGCAAATTCCGTGGTATACGATTTCAGTAATTACAAAGCTATCGTATGCATTTTGCTGGCCGGAGGGAATGACTCCTATAATATGTTGGTACCCTATGACAATGCGAGCTACGATGAATATGTGACAGCCCGATCGGGACTATACAGTGCCGGTGGACTGGCTTTGGGTAAGCCACCGACCTACACCAATGGTAATCTCGATACGGGATCCAACCTGCAGGCAGGCTTCCTTTCAGGTTACACTCAAGGCGGCAAGCAATGGGCGGTTCATCCGCAAATGACCCGGGTAAAAGAGCTTTTTGAAAATGGACGGCTGGCCTTCCTCTCTAACGTCGGCACGAAGTTGCGTGCAGACACCAACCAAGGCAACTATGAGCAAAGTCAGCATAGCCCTATTGGACTCTTTTCCCATGCCGACCAGATCCAGCAATGGCAGACCGGCATACCTAACATCCGGAGTGCCAAGGGATGGGCCGGGAAAATGGCCGACTTGATCGGTGACTGCAACAGCAATCAAAACATCTCGATGAATGTGTCTCTCTCCGGCTCAAATATTTTTCAGACCGGTGATATCACGATCGAGTATGCCATTGATCCTTACCAGGGGGCCGTAGGACTTGATGGGTACAGCCCCAATCCGATGTATCACACTGAGGTGCTCAGGTCTGAAGCTGTCGATAGCTTAATCGGCCAGCACTACCAAGACATTTTCCAGGCTACCTACATGGATGTGATTCGTAATGCCCGCGACGGGTTTATCGAATTTGATGCCGCTTTGCAAAATTCAATCAGTTTTGGTGCCAATGATTTTCCGGATACGGAACTCGGTGCATCAATGGAAATGATCGCCCGAACCATTGATGTTAGGGACATTCTGGGATTCACACGTCAGGTATTTTTTGTTACGGTTGGTGGATGGGACCATCATGACGAAGTCTTAGACAATCAGTTTGGCATGCTCGCCATGGTGAGCGATGCCCTTGGTGCTTTTCAAGATGCTATGGGCCCGGGGGTCTTGAATATGGAGGACAGTGTCCTCACCATGATGATTTCAGAATTTGGACGAACCATCAAGTCAAACGGTAACGGATCAGATCATGCCTGGGGAGGGAATACATTCGTCATGGGCGGACCGGGTCTAGTCAATGGAGGTCAGATCTTTGGCAATTACCCATCTATGGACCTTGACAGCAATCCTTCAAATGTTGATTCATCGGGGAGGTTCATTCCAGATTTATCCACCGATGAGTACTTTGCTGAAGTTGCTAAGTGGTTTGGTGTACCAAGTAGTGATTTGACCACGCTGTTTCCTAACCTCGCGGAGTTCTATGACCCGAATGCTCCACAGTTACCCATAGGATTTTTAAACGCCTGAGCTTATGATGAAGCATTTTATACCGGGTACCCTGTGTTTTTGTTTTTTTCACCTCCATGTGATGGGGCAAATTTATCCCGACCGTCACACGACCAATGCTACCGATGGTTGGATTTCTTGTGACAAATCAAACAACCCCAATCCTACCCATGGAACTTCGCATTGGATCCGCTATGATTTTGGTCAGAATTATAGCCTGCACAATATAATCTTCTGGAATATGAACCATCCCGAGTATCTCACCTCAGGACTGAAGAACGTCATCATAGAATACTCGACCAACGGCAACAACTGGACCATGCTGGATACCCTTACTATACCTAAGGCACCAGGATCAGGCTTCTATGAAGGAGTGCGTGGACCCGATCTCAATGGAATTAGTGCAAGGTACCTGCTCATCACGGCAATGGACAACCATGGAGGTGGATGCTATGGCTTAAGTGAAATACGCGTCTATACTCAAGCCAACGATGCCATTGAATTTGTCTTGGATTTTCAGCCCTGTGAAAGCGATGGCATATATCAGAACCTGACGGGAGGCATGCAAATGGCTGGCGGCACCTACAGTGGCCCCGGAGTGACCGACAATGGTGATCATACCTTTGATTTCGATCCACAAGCCATCGGTGCCGGCACGTACACTGTAGACTATAACCATAATGGTGGCACATTGTCTGCAGAAATTACTGTATTGCCTTGTACCCACCCAAGATGTCCGGACTGCATCGATTGTGATCCTAATGATTTGGTCACCGTAAATATGAGCCCCATTCCATCCGATACTTACTTCGGTTATCAGGTAACCTCTTCCGGGAGTGTGAGTAACACCGGTAATGTCGAGTTTACAGCATATGAATCGATTGATCTGGCTTTGGGATTTGAAGTAGATCAGGCTGGAGTTTTCGTGGCGGATCTCCGGCATTGTGATCACAACAAATTGCTCAATCCCAGCTTTGAGAACGATCTGGATAATTGGCTATTCAATAATTGGGAGGGAGGCGACGCCAGCTGGAGCACCGAAACCGGAGACCCCTATCACGGCAGCAAGGCGATAAAGGTCATCGCCTCCAACACTGTAGGCAATTTCTGGCGGATACAAGTGCGTCAAATTGATCATTCGATCACGGCAAATACAGAATACGCACTTTCCTTTTATGCAAAATCCAATGGTACAGGAGAGATGCGCATCCAGGTCCATTTAGATGAGTCTCCATGGACCACTTACTTGTCTCATGACATCGTTCTCAACGACTACTGGACCAAATACGAATACAGCTTTACTTCCGATGCCACAGTTTCTAACAATGTAAGGGTGACGGCGCAATACGGTGAACAGGATGGAACCTATTGGATTGATAAGGTCAGGTTCTTTGAAAAAAATTGAGGTAAGGTATGGCTATGACAAAAACATTAGAAATTCTTGGATGTCTCATTTTCCTGGTTCCACTCACAGTGCAAGCGCAGTTAGTCGAAATGACATCTAATCAACGGGCGCGGAGTACCCATGTGAAGGCCTACCGTTACACACTCCAGGAACGGCCAGATACCGTAACCATCCGGGTTATCAATCCAAGGGGAGAATTACAAGCCATGCCCGTGATCGACCAGGCCATCCATCCCCGAGAAAAGATAGATTTTCAATTCAATACCAAGAATTGGTTGCCGGGTCATTACCATGTAGTTGTTAGAGGCAAACACACTCAATCCAACAATCGGTTTAAAATATTTGCGACCAGAAGGGATTGACCGTTGCAAAAAAAGATGATGTGGATATGAGAAAGAAACCTCAAGAATTAATGGCAAAGGACACCTGTCTCGCTTGTCTCATGGCAGTGCTGATGGGCATCGTTGGGGGGTTGCATGCCCAGACCAATCCAAGCAATGATCTGCAGATCCTTCGAAAGAAGGAGTTGCCACCACAAGATTCCAAACTATCGGCTTTGTTTAGTCAGTATCAAGTCGAAGAAATCGATCCGGCGGTTCTGTATCGGCAGGTAACAGACCCAGCATTTGATCACGAAGTGACTTGGCAGATTGGTGGAAAGTCGGTCAGATTGGCACTCTATCCTCACGACATCAGGCAGGCTGATTTTCAACTGCAGATCCTTACTGAGAGTGGAGTGGAGACGATAGACCCTGGTACCAACACGACCTATCGAGGTTGGAACCTTGAAACTGGAGAAGGCGATGTCAGGCTCACCATAACGCCCGAGGTCGGTATCTGGCTTTGTCACTGATGAGCAAGGCGCTGAGATCTACCTGCAGCCAGCATCAGATTTTGGGGCTACTCAGATTGGGTTCTTCCCTAATATCTTATCGAGCTTCTGACGTACTTTCAGATCCAAACAAACTTTGTGGCTCTACCCATAGGCATGAGATTGGTGTAGGAGGCCAAACTCCGGAGAGTCACAGTCGCTCGCAAGCCTGTATGCAAGCAGAGGTGGCTATCGCTGCTGATTATTCCATGTATACGAAATATGGTCAGGATGTTCAGGCCCTAAGTGATCATCTGATTGGCATCAAGAACCTCATGGAACCCAACTACTCGGTCTTTAATGTAGAGTTTAGCGTAGTCACCGTTTATGTGGTGACGAATCCTGGTGGAGATCCATGGACCTCGGGTACGGATCCAAATCAGTTGCTTGATGATTTCTGTTGCTGGGCGGGCACGGGCTCCAGCGGCCAACTCGGATGTACCGGCCAGAATGGCTTTGGATTAACTCACGATGTCGGAGAACTGTGGACCAATCGTGATTTTACGGGTTCCACCGTAGGGCTGGCCTGGATAGGCACCATTTGCAGCGGTATGTTTCGGTACAGTGTCGACCAGCACTACACCACCAGCCAGCAAAGTTTGCGGGTGTTGATTGCTCATGAGTGTGGGCATAATTTTGGTGCCAACCATGATGGTTCGGGATCATACATTATGGCTCCCTCGGTCAATCCCAATGCGACTCAATTTTCATCCACTTCTCAAAGTGCGATCAATGCGGAGTTGCCAGGGTATACTTGTATGGGATCCTGTGTGCCTGATTGTCCGGATCCGGCCGTTGACATGGAGATCGTTTCGCTTTCAGCGGGTGATTGCGGAAGCAGTCAATACGACCTTACGGTAGTCGTCACCCACGGAGGAGGAAATGGCTCCGGATTTAACGTCAACATCGATGGCACCGACCACTTTCGCAGTTTTTCCAGTAGTCCTCAAACTGTGGTGATCAGCAATCTCAGTGCGACGGGTCAATCCAATGTGCCGGTCAGCGTAGCTGCGGTGACCAGCGGAGCACCTGGCTGTAATGATGCAGCTACGTTTAATGCACCAAGTGCCAATTGTGGCTATGAAGAAGTGGTAGACTTTAATGACTGTGCCCTACCACCGGGATGGTCGGAGAGCACCACCAATCTTTATACGTTTACGATAAACGGTGTTGCCGATCCCGAATGGCAGTATGAGTGGAAATTTGACAATGCAGCCAGGCCGTTCGTAAATTATAATGACTACGAAAATGCCAATTCACTGCTAACCATCGACGGCACATGTATGGCACTTTTTGATGATGACATCAGTAGTTTGACGGAGTATTCAGGCGTTAACACGCTGACGACTAAGGCTTTTGATATTACTGATTTTGAAAATAATATTCTTTCATTCGACTATAATTTCAACAATTTTGAAGAAGGGAAATCGGCAAATGGAAGCTATTTTCAAGTGCAGGTTTGGGATGGGTCTGGCTGGGTACAGGTTTTGTATGACGACAATGATGCCTGTCCGTGGACCGATGTGTGGTCAGCGGGTTGCACAACATCATTTTCGGTAGCGGTTGATGCCTATCGCAGTAGCGCTTTTAAGGTGCGATTTATCTACTCCGATGGTGATGATGGTGAATGGACGGGGATGGTAGCCTTAGACAATTTCCGTTTAACTGGCGACGTTATCAATACAGGTCCATGCAACCAGTCTGTCACGATCACACCGCCACAAGCCAATGGACTGCACCAGGCGAACCTCTCAATTAGTACAAGTGGAAATATTGTCGTAACTTCTTCGGCAACCTACAATGCCCCAATAAATGTATTGAATGCGGGTTTTGAAGTTGCAAATGGAGCGGTTTTTGAAGTAAAAACAGGAGGTTGTGAGTAATGGGGGCCATGAGATAGCGGCAAAATCACCTTTTTGGGGGATGTTTAAAGCCCTAAGCTTTTGTTACTTTGTAAAAGATGTCCGAAAAGGGCAAAAACCACCCTAAAAGGTGGGGAATAAGGAAAAAGATCCTTGTATATTGTGAAAAGTTTGTCTCGAATGACTCTTTAGGGTAAAAAGTTGGAGAAAACAATGGGAGGAGTTGATCGCAAAGAGGTAACTTAAGCAGGATTCGAGACATTAATGAACGAAAATCATATTTGAAAATACATTATAACCTTTAAGAAATGAGAAAGATAATTTTTACAATGATGATGGCCGGGTGCATGGTGTTTGGATTGAATGCACAGGCTTTAAAAGTGGATGCGCAGGGTCAAGTTTTAGCAGGAATCAGTGCTGGCGCGAATGATGCTGTAGTTCGTATAGGACAAGGTCGAACCGCAAATGGGAACGCTCTATTTACTCTTACTGGTGATCAAAGTGCTTTTCCTGCATTTGGTTTCCGCGTTACCAGATTGGCAAATGGTGAATCAAGAATTGAGCACAGGGGTAATCAGCCCTTGTTCTTTAACGCTCCGGATCTGGGAGGAACATACAAGTTTCAAATACAAGGTCAAACTAGAGTCGAATATACAGGCGGTGCAGTGCAACCGGGAGTAGCGGGTATTACAAACAATGGAACTGGCGCTCTTCCATGGGCCACGGTATTTGCAAATGCCTACGTTACAACTTCAGATAGGAGTTTGAAGAAAGACATTAAAGACCTCAGCTATGGATTGCAGGAGGTTCTAAAACTCCGCCCAGTGTCATATGTGTATAAGAATCGTGAACAACTAGGTACAAGAATTGGATTGATTGCACAGGAAGTTCAGCCTATTATCGATGAAGTAGTTATGGGATATGAACTTACGAACCAACCCTCGAACAAAAGGGGGAAGAGCTTAGAGGTCGTTAGAAAGCAAAACGATGTTTTGAGCTTGAGTTATGTGGAACTTGTTCCTGTTTTGATTAATGCGATTAAGGAACAGAATGAGGAAATTGAAGAGAAGGAAGAGAGGATTTCTGGTTTGGAAGATCGGCTACTAGATCTTGAAAACAAATTGGATGAGATTCTCGCACAAAACGAAACAAACGCCAACATTGGTATGACTAGTACAGAGTTTGCAGATTTATCTCAGAATATTCCGAATCCATTTTCTGGAAATACACAGATTGCTTATTCAATTCCGGCAAGTGCCAAGTCTGCTGAGATTAATATTTTTGATCTGCACGGTCGCTTACTGAAAACAATACCAATTGCACATACTGGTAAGGGTAACTTGAATTTGGAAGCTGATCAACTCCCATCTGGTACCTATTCATATCAGCTTGTTATAGATAAGCAAGTGTTAGGCACCAAAAAGATGATACACTCGAAATAGAAGATACTGTAAAACTTAGAATTACATAGATAATGATAGCGTGATCCTAATGGGTCACGCTTTTTGTTTGTGCGCCCGGCAGGACGCAGATACTCAGAGGTGAAAGTCCTCTTGCACCCGGTAGGGGGGAAGCAATAGCTAAACGGCAAGATTATGTCTGCGAGGACATGGTTGAATGAAGGCGAAGGCAAAGCATTGGCCTGAAGAACAGGTATCGGGCATGTCCCAAACCTAGTTGAAATTAGGAAGAGGTTCCGCTCTTATTGTAATGTAATAAAATTGCTTTTTGCATCAATGGTATTAGGCGATAGTTCCTTATTCTGTGCATTTTCCTTTTCGATTTCTAGTAAGCCAGTTGCGGGCCACCGATATCTTTGATCTGAGGACTGCCAATTGGTGACCTTCCGGATGTATTTACCAAGCTGAGAATTTAGACTTTCAATAATATTTGTCGAGCGAAAGCTTGGCCACAATTTTTGATCTATCCCAATTTTTTATGTAGGGTCAAAATTTCTTCTAGCCCCTCTAGCAGGCTATTGGCTGCTGCAATGTTGATTTGACGAAGTCGTGGGTCTAAGGACAATAGTTCTGACTTTGCATCTTCATATGATTCCCGATCAAGGGCATGGTAGTAGTCTGATTTTGCTTCATGATGTTCGCTCTGTGCCAAATAACTCTTAATGTTTTCAAACTTATGCCAAATACATCTTTGAATGAGTACATGTTCTCCACACACATCCTTTATGCCTTTACGAAAACCCTTCGATCCATCCACCACATAGAGGACCTTGTCAATATTTACACCTCGGTTCTTTAGGTCACGTAGCATCTGTGCGACCGGTTCTGATTTCTCACTATTTGATTGAACAAATTGTAGTGGAATTTTCCTCCCCTGCTCTGTAACCCCTAATGCTATAATGATTTGCTCTCCACCTAGACTCTTCTCATCAACAAATATGGCAATAAACTTATGCCCACTTAAATCTCGCTCCATGAATGCTTTCAATTCATCCCGGCTGCGATTCACAAATCGGCGGCTCACATCACTTTTGGATAAACCAAGACCCTCGCCTAAATCGTCAACGACACCTTCGTAGTCTCGCATGCTCAAACCTTTGATTACTCCCTCTACGATTTGGTTGCTAATTGACTTGACCTGTCGCATCATTTCATAACTTTCTAATGTTCGGCATTTTCATGTTCCATATCCCGAACCCGAGGTACTTCCATTGACACTCGTTGATCACCAATACGAATACTACCGGGATTGCTGCCCCAGCGGCTGTATCGGCCATTATGAGGCTTCTCTCGACTGTATTTCTCTCCTGCTAGCTCTATCAACTCCTCATTCATAATCTGATTAGCAATCATTTGGCATAATGTCAAATGATGATTCATAAGCTCAACCTTGACATCAAGCCCTTGATTCATTAGCCAATCTAGATTTAATCGATTTTCTTCACTACTTTTGACGCTAAGTGGTTCCATTTTTTGAGTTTTTTTGTTTCATTAATCAAATTATGGAACCTCTTCCTTTTCTCCTAAACACTGAAGCCTAGAATTTCAAATGGGTTTGGGACATGCCCCTGGAATCACATAGGAGGCATCACTGGAATGGGAGGCAATATCCACTAAAGTCCAATACCTGCACGGAGAGTGGCGATGTATATGTGGCAGGCATAAATGTGAAGGTATTTGGGCATTATCCGGGGATATCTGGGAGGATACTTAATATCGTAAACCAGAAGTCAGCCGAGGTCATAGTAGCCAAGAACTATCGAGGTGAAGGACCAGAAACTTAGAGTTTAGAGGCTTTTTTGATACCAGTGAGAATTGTTGCACTTGCAAGCTCAAAGTTGACATCATTGGATAGCTGAGTCACTATTTCTGATGAGAGGTAAGTTTGAGGAGGAGCGATTAGATCAGAGACTTTCATATTCAAGAATTGATCTTGAACATTCTTAGGTAGACCTTTTAAGTAACTATTTAGAAACCAAGTCAGTGAAAAGATTGGTTTAACTGAGTCAAAAACTTCGACCTTGATATTAGATAGATCTTTTTCATAAAGATACCTGTGACCTTGAGCTGTCATATTGTAGTAGTGACTGGGATACCCGTGATAGGGTTGTAAGAAAGGGATTGCCGAAAATAATTTTCCCCCAGGTTTTAAGACTCTAATGATTTCAGCTGCACATTTGAATGGATCACAAACATGTTCGAGAACAGCGACTGAAATTACAGCTTCGAAACTATTGTCTTTAAAAGGAAGTACCTCGCTAACTCCCAAAATGTCTGTGGACCAATAGTTGACAATTTCAAAGTTGATTACATTGGAGAAATAATTTTTCCTAAGTCCCGCCCCACAATCTAGCAGAAGTCCTTCACTAAATTCATCAATCAACTTTAGAATTTGAGGATCATATTCATTTGAACTTACTTTTTCGCTTTCAGCAAGCTTAAATTTGGACCGAAGTTCCTCGGTCAGGAAATCAAACTTTCCTTCCTTCAAGTGAATATGGTCCAAGTCTAATCTTAATTTTCCCGCAAGACGATTCATCTTATCTAGTCTGACCTGTTTGACTTCATTAAGTTTATCTAAATTATATTGACACCGACCCTCCTTCATGCCAAAGTTTATAAGGTGTTGGCGAAGATCGAATTTCCTGGACTGGGCCTTTGCTTTAGCCAAATCGTGATTAAGCTGTAAGTAGCCTTGCATGGAAAAATTTGCTAATGAAGCTCGTTCTATTACATCAGAAATTTTAGTCATTGGATGCGTTTGATTGTGTATGTATCATTTGTCAAAATGGTTTATTGAGAACTAGTTCGCAGTTATAAAAGGGTTCACTGTTCTCGTTTGCTCTCAACAATATTAATGGCAGCTTTGTACAGAGATTCATCAAGCCTGATGGCTTTATGGACAATTTCCTCATCTACCGAAAGATCTTCTTGATAAGAACCGGCATTGGCAAATGGGAGGTGTTGATCTGAAAATCCATACTTCGTGATGACCCGCTTAGCAGTTTGTGCCAATGTACTAGTCGTGCCCACGATAGAACATTTCTCAAGATTTTGAATGGCATTTTCCAGGTGCTCATCGTCTAATTTCTTCATTTCAAAGCCTTCATTTGAATTAAAATGATTGTCACAGAAGAAGCGTACTTGAGTGTTATTTAACATTATAACCTCTCTCACAATTTGTTCATTAGGTACTTTGTTGAATTTAGAGCTATGAGTTTTGATATGAAGTAGATGGGAAAAAAACCGACTTCTTGGTTCACGTAAAATAGTAACAGTGTCAAAACCAGGAAGAAGGTTAGAGAGAGAATAAGGATAATGTCCTAGGACCAAATCATACTCAAGGTGGTTGGAACTTTGAAGGTGCTTTTTGGCTGAAATCAAATCGGGATAATGACCTCCAATTTTTTTCATAAGATCAATGGCTGGAAATATAGAATTCAGGCATTCTTGGCTCCTGAGCATCTTTACGAATGAAGTGCCCCCGGTTTTAGGAACATGTATAAAGAAGACCTTTGGGACAGATGTGTTCATATTAGGTTATGCATGGAAGTTATTGCAGCTTGAGGGAGAAGTCAGTTTGCCTCAAAGTTAGATTCCGATTGTATTTCGTATCTCCTTGATTCAATTCATCTTTCCATTTCTCCTGGAAGTAGATTACTTCTTTACTAAATCTAGCTTGCTTCTCAACTGTGTCTTCATATCCTCTACTTACAGATTCATGATGATATAATTCGGCATATGGAGTAAATACAATGAGATATCCAAGCTTGTGGATTTTGAGGCATAGATCAATGTCATTGAAAGCTATCTTTAAGCCTTGTTCATCGAGCCCACCTACTTGTTCAAATAACTTCCTTTTGACGAGTAAGCACGCACCAGTGCAGGCTGATAAATCTTGGAGTATGCTGGCTCTTCCAAAATAACTGATGTTGTCTCGTGAAAGGTTGTTGTGTACGTGTGCCGCAACACCCCCAATTCCAATCACCACACCAGCGTGTTGGATCGTATCATTTGGGTAATATAATTTTGCCCCAACTGCACCCACTTCATCTCTTTGAATATGCTCCAACATGGACACTAGCCAGCCCCTTGTTATGACTTCTGTATCATTGTTTAGTAATAGTATATATTTTCCACTACTTCGTTCTACAGCCCAATTGTTGATTTTTGAGAAATTGAAAGGAATATCATATTCAAGGATTTTTATTTTCTCATGATCTTCTAAAGTTCTTAGGTAAGTAAATGTTTCCTGATGTTGACTATTGTTGCTGACCAATAGGATCTCGTAATTCTCGTAGATAGACTTTTCAAAGATACTTTGAAGACATTGTTTCAACAAGTCTATCCGATCCTTAAAAGGAATTATAATCGATACCAAATCACTGGTTACAACTTTGCGCTTAATCCGCCACGATCCGGCAAATAATCCCGGTGTCACAGTGCCTTCTATATTGTTCCTATTAAGATAATCAGTCAAAGCCCGCGTACTTGATTTTTCAGTATATGATTTATTGTCCGCTGATGCAGCTGTACTCTCAGGCACTTTTCTCCAATGATACAATACCTTATGAATATGATGTATCTTTCTTGTCCTCTCGATAATTCTCAGAAATAAATCGTAATCTTGCGAACCTTCATAACCTTTTCTAAACCATCCAATTTTATCACCAATCTTCTTTCGTATTACCGAAAAGTGGCAAATATAATTATGAGAAAGAAGCAAATCTATATTGAAATCAGGTTTAAAATGAGGTGTTGATAACGTGCCGTCTATTTCAATCTTGTCCTCGTCACTATAGATGAAATCTAAATCCGGGTTTTTGTTTAGGGCTTTAACGATTCTGTAAAGGGCATCAGGAGTGATTTCGTCGTCGTGATCTAGAAGAGCAACAAATTCACCTTCAGCGGCTTTGATGGCTTTATTTGACGCTTCGGAAATGTGCATGTTTTCATTGCCGAAAGAAATCTTGATCCTGGTATCCGCCCTTTTCCATTTCTGTAAACATTTAATGGTAGAGGGATTTTGTGAACAATCATCATGAATGCAAAGCTCCCAGCACTCGTAGTATTGGTTGATAACTGACCAAATACATTTATTCAAGTACTTAGGATCTGTATTGAAAACTGGAATGATGATGGAAATCAAAGGACGATAGGAAAATGATCTAGAGTCTAATTTAATCTTCGCAATATCACTTTCAGTCAGACGATTTTGTTTAAGGAAAATCTGATATTGTTCATTGTGGGATATAGGGACATCTTGTAATTCCCTTGCGCTTTTGTCTCTGCTAATGTAATTTCGTAGGTTTTGTAAGACCTGAGAGGGATCTTCATTGGAAATTGCAGAACGGAAACGTTCAAAATTGTATGCGTTTACATGACTAAGTAAACGTAAGGGGCTGTAGAGCAGGGTTAGGAACAGGCCAGGACCTATACTTAATGTTCTTACTACCAGACGGTAATACTTCTTGGAGCTAAAGACATAGCTGAATGGCCGTGTCAACCACCAGCCCACCTTAAAACTTGCAGAATTTCTCATATCAATAATATCCCGGTCCAAATTATTTGCATGATTTTGCAATCCCACAAATTCCTTCTGCACCATATGCAGTTTTCTCTGATATGTAGCTAATTCTTCAGTTGTTTTCTCAAGCTGTTGCTTTCGTTTGGCACGTTCTGCACTTACTTGCTCTATCATTTTCAGAGCGATCTCATAGCTTTTTTGGCTATCTGCTTCCTTCCTGTTCGCAAGATTCTGAGTACGATCAACATCGTCTCGTAAAAGTGAAATATTGATTTCGAGTTCGCTGATTTGGCCCTCATACGACTCCATCAATCTTTCATTGTAGGCAATCTCCTCCCGGAGATCGGTTATTTTCTCGTCTTTTAGCCTAGAATTTTCTCGGAAGATCTCGATATCATGTTCCAGATGAATATTCAATCTTTGCAAAGACTCAATTCTTATTTCGAGATCTTGAAATCCAGATCCAAGCTGTTCTATCTTTTGCTTACTATCTTGGAATTTCCCTTCAACGCCATGAAGTTGTTTCTGTAATTGGTTAATCCGACTGCGATATTCTTCTAACTCGAAATCAATGATAGATTTGTGATAAGCTTCACCATAAACTCTCACCAGCTGGATATGTCGGTGGTAGAGTTCGTCAATTATGTATTTGCATTTTGAGTTGTCAGATGTGCCAAATTCTCGCAATGTATTATATAATTCTATAGATAATTGCAAAAAGATGCTAGCTTTTTTGTTACTCCGATTGTGCCTTAGTTTGGAATCGACAAACTCGTTGATCTCAGTTTGAGTAGGACTAAGGTCGATTTGTAGACAGTCAATAAGGCTTTCTACGACCTGGACTGGGGTTTCAATTAGTGTGTCAAATGATACAAAAAATCTTTTGTGATCCCGTGTCGCTTTCTCTAGCCTGAAGTTATAATCCAGCCACAGAAGACAAGCTCTTTCTTTAATTTGGGGATGGGGTTTTGTCATTGAGGCTATCACCTCATCAGGATGTCTGATGACAATGATAAAATCGGTGTCCAAGTCCTCACCTTTCAGCGCTTTCAGCCACAATGGCAGTAGGACACTTAATCTGGGATCTTTGATAGCGAAACACTTACTTTCTAAAAAATAGTCCCGAAAAAAGGCCTGCACTTTTGGGATCATTCTTTGTGCAGCATCGCTATTCTCCCAATCTTCTTCAAGGAGATAAGTGGTATGCCAATTGACGCCCAACTCGTTTAGGATCTCTTCGTTCAGTGCAAATACTGCATTATGTTCAAAGTATCCCTTTTCATTGAACTCATCGGCTGGCATTAAATTATTGCCGAGGTCTACGCCAAGGATATTCAGCACTCCCGCCATGGCGCTGGTACCACTTCTATGCATGCCCAACACAAAAATGCACTTTCGTTTGATAGGAGTCGAGACAGTAGGCTTAGATTCTTGCTTCACTGTGACAAGTCGTTCAAAAAAATTTACTTAGATCTATAAAAATACGGTGAAGTTGGCTAACTGCTGAGAAAGCAACAGAAATGAGGTGTTCCTGCTAATAATGTTTTCAGTAAAAGAGTCTCGCAAGGTATGCATTTTTGCTGAAAAATTGAAGGTTGACAAAGAAGGATGTAGGCCTGCACCTGATTCGTTGCAACATTAGCTTTTCTAAAGAAGAACCGTGTCTGGAATCTCGGTGTCGTTTTCATACTTGGTTGCAGTTGTTTGGTCGGATTTTATTTCATAAAGCATTTGAAATCAGGGAATTATGAGGGTGTTAAGGGTTTAGCAGGCACTGCTAATGCATGCTTGATCCACCTTTATCATTTACTTGTCCCATTGCATCATCTTATTCCAATGCACATCCCCGTTGGAAACCAATTCATCAAAGTCCGCTGACTGGTAATAGCAGATCCAGCGTTGACGTGGATGGCGAAAGGTCAAAAGTTTCGTCCTGAATCCTAAAGTCTCACCAAGATCCGTCATCGTCAGTGGCTTATATTCTACACAGCCGGGATAAATCCAACCTTTGCCCTGAAAGTCACTAGACCCTTCTAAAAAAGTCGCCACAATCAGGCTCTGCCCTGCAAGGTGTTTTTTGATATCCAGTAACCATTTCTCAATCAGGTCCATGCCGCAGTGGCTAAAAATGGACTGAGCCAGGACATAATCTACTTCAGTCTGATCATCCAATTGTGCCAGAGTGTCATCAAATAGAAACTGGGGCTTTTTAATGGAAATTAGATCATCACCCAACTCATTCTTGATGCCATTTTGAACCAACCACTCATTGGGTTCTATGCCTATGTATTTACCAGCATTCAGATATGGGATAAGGAGCCTGCCGACTCGAAGAGAACCACATCCGACATCGAGTAGCCGATGATGCTGTCTTAGTCCTAAACTTGTGAGTAAGTTGAACGACATAGCAGCTATGAGATCGTAATCTCCGGGAGGCCCTACATAGGCCCGGTAATGTCGGTCTCCCGGCTTCAACTCTAGACCAAGAATATCCTTCGGCATTTGTCTTTTTAGGTGTTTAAATCTCTGGTATATACGATGAAACACGATAGTTTTCAGTATCAATAATCTATTTTCGGAAGTCTCAATTATCTCACTTCAAAGTTAGATCCTCTTGGTGGTAACTCCAAAACATAAGGGTGATCGATCTTTCTTTATCTACATCGCTCTTTACGGTGTCAGTATTATTTTGTGCATGCGGAAAGACAACTCCGTTAGTACAACTTGCAATCTATTGATCATTTGGATCTTATGTACTCTTACCACACCACCAGATCTAACGGGTTCTTAACAAAGCCGTATTCTAGTACCAACAGACCATAAATAGGCTATTTAATGCGAAGTAAGCTATGTATGGAGCTGTATCTGAAATGTCATTGGTCTCACCACTTTTTATTAAAGTCTCCCTTGGAAAAGTACTTTTCGATCAGACAATAGATCAGGATAAAGAAATAGCGGCTTCCCATCTCCCGGATCTGCAGCTTAGACTCACCGTGTTGACGGTTGCGCCAGGAATTAGGCAATATGGTGTAGCTGTAACCCCGGATGATGGCTTTTAAAGGCAGTTCAATGGTGAGATTGAAGTGTGGAGATAGAAAAGGACGAAGTCCCTCAATGGTAGATCGACGGTAGAGCTTGAAGGCGTTTGTGGTGTCGCCATAGGATATGTTCATCACCAAGCGAATCATGTTGTTGGCAAACCGGTTAAGGATCTTCTTGGTGATGGGGTAGTCGATCACCTCTCCGCCTTTGGTCCAGCGGTTGCCAAATACGCAATCATACCCGCCGTCAACCATCACGTGGTAAAAGCGAACCAGGTCTTGGGGTGAATCAGATAGATCGGCCATCATGATGGCAATACAATCTCCGGTAGCTTGATCCAAACCATATCTGATCGCATAACCAAAACCGTTAGGGCCTGGATTATCGAGGCTACGAAGGGTATGGTATTTCACTGAGAGGGTATGCAGCACTGCATCGCTCCCGTCAGAGGAGTTATCATCAATAACTACGATCTCATGCTCAATGTCTGCTTCTTCCAATGTCTCGATCAGGGTAGTGATGGTTTCCTGCAAATTGGCAGCCTCGTTGTGAGCGGGTATGACTACACTTAGTCTCATAAGGTTACTCAGGAGCTAATATGGGTTGTAGTTTTTCCTGATTGTCGACCATCCAACGATAGGCATCTTTTATGATGTCCCGAACAGTTTTTTCAGGACGCCAACCAGCAGCCTGCTCGATCTTTCGGGTGTCGGTAATATAAATAGGTACATCTGCCGGACGATCGTGGGGGGCAGCTGAAAGCTCGGTCTTTTTTCCCGTTTCCGCTTGACAAAGAGCGGTGAGCTCGCTCAACGAGGTGTTGCTTTGCCGGCCTCCCCCCACGTTATAGGTCTGTCCGCTCAGCCGGTCAAAAGCAATGATTTGATCAGCAACAAGGCGGCAGAAGTCATCGATATGAAGGATGTCACGCACTTGTTTGCCTTTGCCACCAAAGCCAAAATATTTCAAAGGTCGCTGCCAATGATGATGAGAAAGCCAAAGCATGAGGACACCTTGCTCTACTTTCCCCATCTGCCTAGGGCCAGCAATCACTCCACTTCGGTTGATGATGTATCTCAGGTCGTAGAATTTACCATATTCCTGGATCAACAGCTCTGTACATAATTTACATGCACCATAGAAAGACCGGGATCCATCGGTTGAAAACTGCTCGGAGATGCCCTGATGAGTCACACCTTCCTGCTGCTGGGTGGAGGCCAAATTAAATCGTGTAGCATTTTCTGAAAGGTGGATAGCATGCAAAGCCTTGATACTGTATACACGGCTAGACGATAAAAAGATCAGATTTGCTCGGGATCGATGGACATAGCGCAGTACATTGATGCTGCCACGTAGATTATTTTGGATCAAGTTTCCTGGACCATCTGATAATCCTGCCAGTACCGACGACTCAGCCGCTGCATCAATCACCAAGTCAGCTTTGGGAAGCTCGGCAAATTCGTCCCAATTTTTAATGTCTCCTTGAATGTGTTGAATGCCCACTCGCTGCAGATCTGGAACATTCAATGATGATCCTGCTCGACTCAAGTTATCAAAAGCTATGATCTCGGCATTCGGGAAAACTTGCCGGAAATGCAGGGCCAGGTTGCTGCCGATAAAACCACATCCACCGGTGATTAGTATCCTCATCTTGAAAAAGAGAGCAAGATAAGTTTTAAAATATGGAACTTATTTTCAAGAGTGCCATGAATTTTATCCTTGTGTGTGTTAACGCTACATAAAATGTCTTGGCAATGCAAGAACGATCTAGAGTTTCTAAGTCAAAAATTCACAGTGCACTTGGGTAGATAATACTTTAATAAAAAATTACAAATCCGCTTCCTCCTGTCCAATTTAGCCCGGCAGTTCGTACCTTTGTCCAAGCGGCGAACACGATAATATCTCAGTGATCCACTGCGAATGGCACCCCGGAAAAAGTTAAAGAGAAAGAAAAAGCAGCAACCTACTCCAAAAACCAATCGTGAGATAAAAGCATCATGGACGGATAAGCTGTCGGATGCCCGGTTCCAGATGGTACTGTTTCTGATTGGATTGGTCTTTCTCTTGGCCCTGTTTCTCCTCGATTTTTATCGAATTGCACCAATCACTCGCGGGACAATGGTTCCCCAATCTCATCTCAAAACCATACTCTATCCCCTTTGCCTGGGACTGATCGCCTGCTGTGCCTATTTCTGTATACAATACTTTGCTCCACCAAGGAAAGTGGTGCGAAGGGATCATTGGGTACTTATAGGTGCGTTCCTGCTGGGTAGTGTGATTTATGGGATGTCTTTCACCGAAGACCTTCTTCCCAATGGGGACAACGGTGAATATTTGATATTAGCCCAGTCGTTGGTCGAAAAAGGGGGAGCTTATCGACTAGACCATCCCCGGGAAATACCCAATAGTCTGGCCTCCTTGGGACTTCCTCTGGTGCTGGCCCCAGTCTATGCACTGTGGGGATTTGACTTTGTCAAAATGAAGTTGTTGGTGATGGTTATGGGATTGGCCATCTTTCCCTTGCTCTTTATGCTATTTCGCAAATATCATGGGTATAACCTTTCCGCCATCCTTGCCATAGTTTGCTGGACATCGCCTTATTTGGTCTCGAGCTCGACGGCCATCATGACCGAGACCCCTTACTTGTTTTGGTCTGTACTGGCCCTGTGGTTGATGGCATCTTACCTGGAAGGACCAACGGACAATTGGAAGTTGCTGATCGTGAGCGTGTTGGCTTTGGTTATGGCGTATCTTACCCGGGTCACTGGCATCAGTGCCTTGGCGGCGCTGATCATATATCTTTTCCTGCATATTCCCTGGCTGATTTTCTTCCGTGACCGCAATTGGTCATCTTTATGGAACCATACACATACCCGGAGATTTGTCCTAATAGCTGGTCCACTAATCATTTTTGGCGTTGCCTGGCAGATTTATCAGGCGGTGATTGGGACCTCTCAGTTCTACCTATTTTTTAACCGGGATCTACCAAGCTATTTTCATTCCAATCTAAATTCTGCAATCTGGGTCTTGCCGCAAATACTCTTTTCCAAAGAGACCTACCGATGGATCAACTTTATTCAGGGATCTACCCTGGAAAGCATCAATTTTACCTGGATGCTTCTGTTATCATTTATGATTTTCGGCCTTGTTACCGGGTTGATTAAGAGGCATCTGCTTGCCATCTACACGGCAATGGTTTTGATCATCGTTTTGCTGGGCAGCATGACAGCGGCTGAAATGGTCATCATCCGATACGTGACCATCATTGTCCCATTTCTGATTTATTATTTCTTTATCGGAGTCCTGCGGGGCCTCAATGCGCTCTTTCAGCTTTTCGACCAGCCGGCAATGTCACCTATAAGTAAAGTGATCGGCCTGTTGCTTCTTATCCAGGTCATGTGCACCGGTTTTCACGGTGACCGGCTGAATATTGAAAGCAGTGCGATCGGCTATGGTCCGGAGTATTACGACTTCATTGATGTTGCCAAATGGAGTAAGAACAACCTGCCAGATGACGCTTATATTCTGTCGATCAAGCCCAGGATTTTTTATGTCTACTCACTGAAGAAGTCTGGTAGGCTTACCAATACCAGTGAGGTATATACTGATGAATACATATTGGAGAAACTGCAGGAGTTTAAAGACCGGGGAGCCACACACCTGGTACTGGACCGGATCAGTGGGTCTACTCGTCGCAACATCTTTCCTTTGGTAGAAGAGCATCCGGATTTGTTCCAAACAATGTATCTTGGGCAGATCGCCAGCACCAGTGCTGTCCTGAAAATCAAATAAAGCAGCGAGATCGTGAAATTTTATCAATGGCTGGTTCCCCTGATTGCCCTATTTTATGTGATCCGCATTGTTCGTCAATATCGGAATCGGAAAAGGCTGTGGAGCAGCATGCTCATCTGGCTGGTTTTTTGGATCGTTGTATCTTTATTGGCCATCATGCCAGATGCGGTTTCTATCAATATCGCGGAGTTTTTGGGCTTTGAATCTAACATCAATGCGGTCATTTTCGTGGCTTTGGGATTCTTGTACGTGTTCATGTTTTATCTGACAGTGACGGTGGAGAAAATGGAGAAAAGAGTAACGGAAACGGTTCGATGGCTGGCTCTGGAGAACGAGCGTTTACGGGAAGAGAAGAAGGGTGAAAAACAACCTCCGGATGAGGATATTGTTCGTTCTTGAGTACTATCATCCGCACATTGGTGGCCTTGAGACGCTCTTTAAGAACCTTACCGAAAAGATTGTGGCCGATGATCATCAAGTGACAGTCATTACCAACCGTTATAAACGTTCTCTTCCTCGCCAGGAGAAACACGGCAACTTGAAGATCCTGCGATATTCTTTCGTCAATCGATACCTATTTACGCTATTTGCCTTCCTCCCCACTTTCTTTTATTCCTTTAAGCATGACCTGATTCATACAACCTCCTATAACGCCGGGCTGCCTGCCTTCTTTGCCGGACTACTATCCCGAACCCCGGTGATCATTACATTCCATGAAGTCTGGGGTGACTTGTGGACAAAACTGCCTTATTTTCCAAGGTGGAAGTCAATTTTACACCGTTGGTTTGAGTCCTTCCTCTTGAGTTTGCCCTTCAGGCAATTTGTGGGTGTTTCACAAACCACCAGCAAGCAACTGGAAGCGGCGGGTGTACCAAAGACAAGAATCACCACCATTTACAACGGTCTTGATTATGATGACTTTGAAGGCTTGGATGAAGTGCCAGGCAGGGCTGAAAATGACATCTTTCGATTTCTCTATTTTGGAAGGCTAGGGATATCCAAGGGATTGGATGTCTTGGTGCCAGCTTTTGCAGAGCTGATCGAGATGCAATCTCATGCCGAATTGACTCTGGTTATTCCCAAAAATCCATCCCATCTCTACCTGACCGTTTTAGCCGATTTGCATAGAATGGATCTGATGAAGAAGGTCAAAATTTTACATGATCTCTCCAGGGATCAACTACTGCAAGAAATTCACCGAAGCGATTGTGTGGTCATTCCATCTTACAGTGAGGGTTTTTGCTTTGTGGCAGTTGAAAGTATGGCCCTTCAAGTGCCAATCATTTCTTCTCATCAAGGGGCATTGGCTGAAGTTGTTGCCGGCAAGTATTTGGCCTATGGCCAACAAAGTTCGACCAGATTGAGTGAAGCGATGCACAAAGCCATAGAGGGCAAGTGGAATTTTAAGCCACCCAGGAAGTATTTCCTCTCGGATACGATCCGTCAATATTTGGAACTTTATCAGGAGATTCACCAATCAAGATGAAAGTCATTTTTCTCGGCGATAGCTTGGCTACCCAAGATACCGGCATCCATTACTATGGGATGCAGTTGATCCATAACATCATGGAAGACTTTCCCCAACATGAATATGCCGCTGTCTTTCCCCGGAGTGTGCCGGAAGTCCATTGTAAGCAGATCATCGTCCCCTTATTGTTTCAATCCTCTTGGTCCCTTCGTTTCAGGCAGTTGTGGCACTTGCCCAAAAAGGTTATGGAGCACCAGCCGGATATGGTCATCGAATTGGCTCATTTCGGTCCTTTCAATTTGCCATCCCACGTGCAAAGGGTCACAGTTATTCATGACTTGACACCCATTCTCTTTCCTGATTTCCACCGGAAGCCCAGTACATGGGCGCATAAAATTCTACTTCCTCGTATTACCAGACAAGCTGATCATGTAGTTTCCAACTCGGAGTATACCAAGCAGGACATCATCAAGCACCTCAATGTGTCTGATGACAAAATTCACGTGGTCTATCCCAAAGTTGTACCACCAGATCGTACTACAGACCAAGCAGTGGATTTACCGAATCCCTACTTTTTGACTGTTGGAACCATTGAACCTCGAAAAGATCATGTGACCATTCTGAAAGCATTTGACGCATTCTGCCAAACTGATGATAATTTTCACCTCGCTATTTGTGGCAAAAAGGGCTGGCTTCATGGAGATTTTGATAGACAAATGCAGTCGATAAAAAATCGGCATCGGGTTCATCTAACAGGTTACGTAAGTCGAGACGAGTTGTGGAGGATCTATAGAAATGCCTCAGCACTGATCCTGGCTTCACAGTATGAGGGTTTTGGTCTACCGGTTTTAGAAGCGATGTCGTTTGGTTTGCCATTGGTCTTGGCAAATAATTCGTCGCTTGCTGAACTCGGACAGGATTGTGCCTTGCTGTTTACAACGGGAGATGCTGAAAGACTAAAGGAGCACCTGATTTTGCTCACAGGAAAGGATTTACAAAGGACTTATGGGGAAAGATCCTCTCATCGCTTTCAGCAAATTAGTGCCTTAAAACCGGACCTCACGTTTTTAGCAAATCCCTCTTAGTAGGTCAACAAATGTAAGTAGTGGTGGCTTAGAGGTGTCAATGATCCATCCTCGGCCAGGGAGGACACATGCTCTATGCCCTCGCTGACGAGGTACTGGGATGAGATCCTTTATCCTTGGGGAGGAGGAGTATAGAAGAATTGCTCCTTAACCACCTTGCCGTCCCTTACTTCATAAAGACCCAATTCATCAAACGACATTCGGCCCATGTTTTTGAAGGTGGTGTCTGAAACCATACGAACCACGAAAAAATCTCCGGATACGAGTGGATCACTGATTTCATTTCCATGAAATTCCTCAACCATTCCGCTCCATTCTTCACCCTTTTTTCTGATGGCGTCCATCCCCTTTACACTTCCCCATGGTGTACCTTCAGGTTCTATGCTTTCGGCATCATCGGCATAGAGTTCTGCTTGAGCATCTGCCCATTTGCCTTGTCGGCAAAGTTCAATGAGTCGATCGGCAACTTCTTTGGTCGTCATAATGATTAAAGTTTTAGTGTTAAGTAATGATTTCAAATGTAGTTTCATCCGGTGGATTGGAAAACCGGCAATATGGACATTCCAAAGGGGTATAATTGCCAAAAGGCTATATTTGGCATCATTCAATCAGATCACTAATGCATGTTTCCATATTAGTACCCAGGGGAGAAGCCATCTTGAGCAGCGTGGTGGGCCCTTACAAGATCTTCAATGCAGTAAATCACTTCCTACTCAAGCAAGGACATCGCAATACACCGTTTTATGACATTGACTTTGTGGGCATTGATCCGCAGACCAAACTTTATGACGGTATATTCTCCATTACACCTACTAAGCATATTCATGAAGTCAATAAAACAGATCTAGTGATCATCTCGACTATTTTCGGAGATATGAGCAAAGAACTGGAAAACAACGCTGCCTTTATACCTTGGATTCAAGAGATGCATAAGGGAGGTTCACAAGTTGCCAGTTTATGTGTCGGCGCTTTTCTTTTGGCTGCAACAGGGCTGGTCAATGGTAAAGATGTTTCTACCCATTGGTCCTATGCCAATGAATTTCAACACATGTTTCCGGATGTTAATTTGCGGACCGAGCGGATCATCACCGAAGATGCTGGTATCTATTCCAGTGGAGGATCCTATTCCTTTCTAAATCTTCTCCTTTACCTGGTTCAAAAATTTAATGGTAAGGACATGGCCAACTGGGTGGCTAAAATGTTTGAGATAGAAATTGATCGAACTTCCCAGCAACCTTTCTTGATTTTCCAAGGCCAGAAAAATCACGAAGATGAAACCATTAGGCAAGTACAGGAGTATCTGGAGCAAAACTACCTCGCACCTTTTTCTTTAGATGATCTATCCAGAAAGTTTGCCATCAGCAAGCGAAATCTGATCCGCCGATTTAAAAGGGCAACCCACAACACCCCACATCAATACTTTCAACGAATCAAGGTTGAGGTTGCTAAGCACAATCTGGAAAAAAGCCAGCAATCGATCAGCGAAGTGATGTCTGAAGTGGGCTATCAAGACATGAAATCTTTCCGACAGACCTTTAAGAAGATCGTTGGCATTCCACCCTCACGCTACCGCACCAAATACGGAAGGGCTTGAACTTGTTCCATCTAGCGTGCTGGCGAAGATCAGCCATTGACACAGCATTTGGATCAAAAGGTTTGAAGCACCTGTTGATAGACCCGACCGATTTGTGCAATCACCTGCTCCTTAGAGAAAAGAGAAGGTGGAAGTCTCCGGCAATTTTCGCTCAGCTCATCATACTGGTCTCTGAGATTGTGTAAACTTTCCACAAGCACATCAAGTGCAAAACTGGATACAACAACACCTGCTCTACGTTCTCGTACAAAGTCTGCCATGGCCAGGCTGCCGCTGATGATTACCGGCTTGCCACAAATCAAGGACTCAATCAGTGAATGGGGATAGGCTTTGACTACTGATGGATCCCGGGCAAGAAGGACCGTACTGTGTACCTGCTTCATGAGCTCATTGATATTGACTCTTTTGTCGATCACACGGGTACGACTTTCCAGACCGCGCTCGGATATCATCTTTGCCAAGGTCTTTGTATGTAATCCTCTCCAAAGGAAGGTGAGACGTAGATCCGGAAGTTGCTCCGCAGCACCTAGCAGCAGTGCAATGCCTTTTGAGGTAAATTGGGATTTTTCCCATGGAGCGGAAGCCATCAAAACATGAAGCTCTTGGTTCAACTCAAGTTTAGCAGCTGATAGTAGTCTTCTGTCGATTCCTGGTGGCATGAGGTGTACATTCATGAAACCTGCTTTGGTGAGAAGTTCTTCAGTATGATGATTGTTTACGACGATCGCCGCTAGATCCTGCAATTTGGCCACAGATCTCAATGAAGCTGTTGCCAATGAAGTGGTTACCGTATACACAGTAGGTAACGAGATCGTATTCAAGATGGGATAATATTGCAATCGTGGCGCGTATACATGGTTCAGCACATGGCGACCTTGAGCGGCCACCAACGACGACCGCCGGGACCAGCCGTATAACCATGTGGGTACCAGGCTCGATGGCTTTTTGAATGGATAAATATTTACGGTCTCTCCTCCAAAATGCTGCCGCAACCATTCGACCTCCTGAAACACAGCATCGGTTCCTTGTAAGGGAGGAGGGGAGGAAGTAAGCAGATAGAGTACCGAGTTCTTAGCCATACAATCCGGATATAAGATTTTTCATAAGTGGTGACGCCATATTTTGGATTTAATGGCTTGGAAGTAACCAGTCACCAGCTCTCCAAGCGTTGGTGAGGGCTTATCTCGTGACAGGAGGTCATCGATAGAGTCTACCTGAATGTTTACCTTTTTCATGTTTTTTGTTCGCTGATTCCACACCTTGGGTAAATAATAGAAAAATCGCAAATAACCGCCGATGGAATGGAAAGGACGCCGGTAAGCCAGAAAAAAATAACCTTGACCGTAAATCAATTTCAGGAAGTGCTTCTTCAGTAAGGGTGATGGAATATTCTTCAAAAATATCATGACACGATTGCAGGTAGATAGCATGATGTACCGGCCCCAGGTAATTTTGCTTCCATGCCCGTGATGATGAATTTTAGCTCTTGGCTCAAAGATATATCGATATCCAAACAACCTTCCCCTGATGCCAAGATCAACATCTTCTAGATAGGCGAAGAAATTTTCATCAAACAATCCACAATCTTCGAAAAAGGAACGGCGATATAAGGTGGCACCAGCAGAAGGCGTCAACACCTCCTGCCGAGTCAGGCTACCCGCATGATAAGGTTTGCCGTGGTGTTTCTTGGAAGCGACACCATACCAAGAAAGGTCATCTCCTGCATTGTCGATTAAGAGCGGATTTTCTGCCTGTAACATCAAAGGACAAACGGCCCCAACATCTTGCTCGGCATGTTTGAGTGTAGTCACAAGGTTGATTAAAAATCCTGGTAGTAGCACCACATCCGTATTAAGCAGCAACACGTAATCGTACTTGCTCTTCTGGATACCAATATTTACTGCTTTGGCGAATCCGAAGTTTTTGGATAGGCTGGTGACATGAACGTCAGGGAATTTTTTTCTTATGAAATCGATCGAGTCATCATTGGAGCCATTGTCAATAAGGAGAATTTCTAGTGGATGAAACTCCTGGCTGTAAATAGAATTTAGACAGTCTGGCAACCACCGCATTCCGTTGTAATTGGGAATGACCATGGAAATGCCAACCTCTGATCGACTAGATAAATTGGTCATTGCCGTTTCCATATCTATTGATGAGCCCGTGGCTGAGTCCCAGTACTATTGCTCTGGTCCTGGACACTTTTCCTAGAAGTGCTGCTCCAACCATATGACGCAATGCGATAATAATCCATTTGAGTCGAAGTGTGAACAAATGATCTCTATGATGTTTGCCTGCATAGAGAAATCGGTTTCGAATATTATAATAGGGATAAATCGTTTGTTTGTGACGAGGGTCGCTATTGGGTACATGCCTAGCGAGAACGTCAAGATCGATGGCGATTCGCATCTTCTGATCGAGGATTCTCCGGCAAAAGTCCGCAATTTCCCCTCCAAAAAAATACCGCTCATCTAAAAGGCCGATCTCTTTAAATACCGGGCCTTTACATAAAAAGACGGTGCCAGGAATATAAGCGGGTTCAAAATGAGATCCGGATGTCAATGTGCGAGCTTCACTTACTTCAATTCGGGTCTGTTGGAAAAATGCCATATCACGACCACCAGCATCGATACGGTCTCCCTCCTCAAGGCACGGTCCTATGGCCGCCATTTGGTCATCGCTTATCAACGAGTGGGCGAGATCGTCCAACTGGGTACCGGTAAGATGTGCATCAGCATTGAGGAGGAGAATCAGATCACACACATCTTCAAGGGCTCTGGAGATTCCGGCGTTGTTGCCCCCACCGTATCCACGATTTACTGAAAGGGTAATGATCTCACAAAGGTGATCTTTCGGAGCCTCTATCGTAAGAGGCACTTGTGAGCCATTATGGACAATATAGACTCTGAGATCTCGATCTGACCAAGCAGCAATGCGATCAATGGCAGCGATTACTTCCTCTGAATTATGCCAATAAAGGAGAACCACCCCAATACGCTGACTATCCATTAGGGCAAAGGTAGTGATTAGACGTCTGTTGCGACCTTCCCTAATTGGAGCACGCAGGGCACTTTGGGAAATTAGTTCTAATATTGTCCAAACAGCAAAGTTCTCGCGAGGATATTGAGCCAAGCAGCTACAGATCAACCCTACGTTCCGATCATCATTGTCAATTGGAATGGAATAGAAGACACCCGTAAATGTCTCGATTCGGTTCTCAGGACAAATTATGCGAACTATCACATATTTCTGGTGGATAATGGTTCTGATGATGGGGAGGGGGAATTGCTCAAACGCTCCTTGCAGGCCGTGGATCGGATTGAGGTCATTACTCTAGAAAAGAATATCGGATTTGCGAAGGCCAATTGCCACGTTTTCGAGAATTACGTGGGGCCAAATGTCAAGTACTTGGCATTACTCAATAACGACACGGAAGTGCATCCTGACTGGCTTGGTGAGATGGTATCCTGTGCTCAAAAGTTTCATGCTCATGTGATCTCAGGCAAGATCATCAATTATTTTGATCGAACTCTCATGGACAATGCCGGTCATCAAATGTTAAATACGGGTGAGATCATTCCAATAGGTCATGGAAAAAATGCAGCGCTTTACCATCATTCATTTGAAAATATGGGAAGCTGTGCAGCGGGTACCTTATATCGCGTAGATATGCTTCGCGATCTGGGTTTTTTCGATCCTTTTTTCTCTACTGGTTATGAAGATGCGGAACTGGGAGTCAGGGCGGTGGTGGCGGGGTATCGATGTGTATTTGCACCGCAATCAGTGATTTATCACAAGATGGGGAGCAGTATTCAAAGGGTATTTGATATTGAGTATGCTGTCATGATACAAGAGGCGATTTGGTATTCCTATTTTAAGCTCATGCCTCCTTTGGTGATCTGTTTATGTTTGCCCCTAATTTTGTTGAAACAAATCCTTTTACTAATCCTCAATATTGTTTGTTGGAAACCGATCCAATTACAGGTGCAAACTGCTGGATGGAGAGGAACGGTAAAGAACTACCGGAAAATTATTGATGCCCGGAATCATTTTTTTCATAATAGGTATACCATGGGGAGCGGGTACATTTTGAGGAGGCAGGTCTTTTTTCTTAGATACGATCTAAGGAGATTTGTTCATGTTTATTTGAAAAGACGAAAATCGGCATTGGAGCAGTATGGAGCTTGATTTGAATTAACCTATGACAAGGATTGTAGAGGAGCTTCCCAAGCTTGTCACAATCGTTGTAGAAGGGATTCTGTGAGAAATACCTCTGTAGCTGGCCAAACCATCTCCGTATCCTTCGGATTTTGACTGGATTAGAAAGTATCCTTTGTTGGAACCCGAGATTCTTTTCAACCTCGTGCCATTCAGGCTGATGCCGTTGATGGCGTTTTCCTAGTTGCAACCAGCCTTAGTTGTTCTCACGATGGTTACGACTGTTTGTTGTGTGGATGCCTTCATGATCAGTGCCCAGATAGATGGTTTGGGAGGATAGTAGGTGCGAACAGAGGCATCCACACAACAATAGATGGTAGGTGATTGACATATGTAAGCGGGTTTGTTCGTTATTTCGAGAATTAAAGTCGTTCGCGTGGTCGTGTAGAGAAATGTTCACCTTATATATGATAGATCTTCATGAGTGGAAAAACGTTGCCTGGTGGCGATGCCACTTCCTTCAGTAGAAAAAAAAGTCCGCCAAGAAGCGGACCTGCTAGTGTTAAATTGCGGTGAGGGCGGGATTGCCTGAAAGCGATCCCAAAAGGGGTGTCCTGCAATACATCCTTGCAGCAAGGGTTCCCTGCGGTCGCCATCTTTTTTATTTTGCCTCCACTCGCCGGCAATCTTCTTGCCACTCGTGTTGTCAAAAAAAAAAGCCCGCTGCTGCGGGCTTGCTGCAAGTCTCATTGTGGTGAGGGCGGGATTGCCTGGAGGCGATCCCGGAAAATGGGATCCGTCAATGATTTGCAAGCAGGATCTCCCTTTGGTCGATCAAATTTTTTCTGCTACACTCCTGCAGATAAGCAAGCTTATCGCCTTCGGTAGCAAAAAAAAAGTCCGCCAAAAAGGCGGACCTGCTTGCAAGTTTCATTGCGGTGAGGGCGGGATTCGAACCTACATAAATAATAATCTGATAATCAATTAATTAAGTACATTGTGAAGCTTTTGGTGGAACGATTGGGGGAACGATTTTTCGAATTTGGGCTAAAAAGGCCATAATGACTATCTTTCCTTATGCGCTATGAAGATCGGTTTCGCATCTACCTGCAGCTGCTACCTTGGATTATCGTCATAGGATTGGTTATTCTCCTGATACGTGAGATGATATACTAAAGAGCACCGAGACGATCGCCACGGGGTCCCAGAATCTTTGAAATGCCCAAATTATGATGGATCTGGCATGGTCTTGAAAATGAACATATCGTTCATTCTACCCTAAATTCTAGGCAAATCTCAGAATAAGATACGATCTTTAATATGTGACTAAATATGTAATATCAGCCGTTTTCACCTTGTTGATTATTTCGAGTGTAGCCTTCTATCCAAGCAAGTTGACGGTCTACGCTGGGACCTTGGCACTTTTCCTATCAAGTGCCATACTTGCATTTTCAGCAGCTACCGCCCACAACAGGGACAGATCGAGTCCTTAGGCCCCAGGCTTCTAATCTCATTAAGAATCCTCCTCTCCATTAGCCGTTTTTCTCCGTCGTCAGCTCTGCCATATTGGCTGAACTTTTGCATAATATCCCTTTGTTCAATTACTGACAGGCTTAACAAACCTTTCAATACTATCAATGAATCCTCGCTCATAGTATTTTTTTTGCTTTAGAAGTTTCCACATACGTCACACTCAGTTGATTCCATCGAAACAGGTACTTCCCCACATCCAGCACATTTGCGTCTATAGTTTCGCAATCCATACCGCATACCCATACGTAGCTCTTTATCCCTGATCGCTGAAGTTCCTTTTGCCAGACCTCTCTCCCTCTCCGCAAGGATATCGTACTGACGCCTATATTCGTTTATGTCCTCTATTGGATGCTTAGCTAATTGTTCGAACTGAGAACTCAATACAGCGTGTTCTGCTGACTTTTCAGCATAGCTTTGCAGCCTCGCATTAGCCCCCGTCACGGTTAAATATGCTGACACAATCAATTGGGCAATTGCTATCGGAGCCGTCACCTTGATAGCTAAATCAATCAGTCCCTGGTTTGAATAATAAGTGGTTAAGATGCCCCCAAGTAGGATAGGAATAACAATCCCAAAGAACTCAGACCACCGTAGCCAGAGGCCTAACCTAGCTAGTCGCTTATCATAGATATATGCATACCCAAAGGAGTCTAGTGCTTTATCCCAACAGTCAATCCGGATTCGGTCGGATGGATCTTCCTTACTTCTTGCCTGTTTGACTTCGGACATCCTATTTTAACAATAAAGGTAACATGCTCTAAAATAGCACTTCTTAGATAGTAGACAAGGCTGCAACTAAGCCGCCAAAGACAATGAGTCCAAGTATCCATCCCAAAAGGGTCAATATAGTCAGCCAGAAGAAGAAGACCACATTATTGCGGATGCGGACAATGTCAATATCTATGTACTTAAGCCTCACATTTGTCTCCTGCATCGTGTAGATTAGCTCACGTATAAGATCGTCACCATCTAATCTCTCAAGATCAATCTCCTGCCTCTTTTCCACCTCTTTAAAGAATACCTTGTCGGCTGCCCTCTTAGCTGCCCTCATCTTTGTTTTTAGACTCATTGATTGAAGTATTTTGATTTATTTATTTCTCTTCCTGATAAAGCCTCGACACAATTCTAGTGTCGAGGCCCACTATAAACAAATGATTCACTAACACATTTCAGCAGGTTCACAGTGTGAGGACTGTTAAAAATCAAAACATCCTGTAGCAGTCCCACCACCAATTCGTTTGATCAAGACGATAAAAAGGGGCACCCATAGGGCACCCCTCCAAATTAATCAACATGAAGACAGTAATATTTGCTGGTAAGAGCCTCGACAAGATCCAGTCGAGGCTCCTGAAAACAAACTGATCTGAAAAAACACTAGATCTTTCCCAATTCGCATTCTTACTCCTCTTCTTTGTTGCTATCTAATGCACTGCAGTAGATCTTCCTCCACTTGATTTTTTGTACTAGCACATTTTTCTTAGCTGTCAATACACGTATTTCATGCTCAATTTCATGTAATCTACGGTTGTAATGGGCGATGTCATTACTAACTAATGCTTGTTCCTTATCTATGATCTCCTTCGTAGTCATCGAATAACCCTTTGCCTTAATATTTGAATGCACGGACGGCTCTTACTCTATTGGTTCCAAACTTGTTGAAGAATAAGGGGTCACTAATTTGGAAGTCGTAGAACCAGGATAGAAGGTCATCTTTCTCAGATGAGGACCAATAGTAATCGTACTGAAAACAGCCGACATTACCTCGTGGCGGGCCAATGTTAAAATACATATATTCCAGTTCCTTTATAGATGGTAGGAACCAGTCATCATGACCATTTAATTCTAAGTCAGAGCAGATCTTAGCGGCAAAATTCTGATCAGAACATTCATTGCCTAGAACAATTGTGTTTGACAACCCATCCCCCAACTTTGCACCTTCCTCTTGCGGGCCAGCAGCGTCAGCGATGGGAAGATTTGTTCCCCAACATCCCCACTCGGCCACTGCCTCCTGATCTTCAGTTGCAGCTACTAGACCATCCCACGGATACTCATTTAATACGTCAATGTAAAATATCAACCCACCATCGTACTCCTTTCCATAAATGGAATCTAAGCATATCCCTTGATGGTAAAGGTCGATAGGCTTGGCTCCAGCGTCCAGAAGAAACTGTACTCCAGGCTCATCATCATTCTTACAGGCAACGAGTAATAGAACTACTAAAATTGATAATAATCTCATAATTGAATGATTTAGTGGACAAAAAAGAAAGTTGAGGTAGACCATTTTATGCTAATTATATTCTGTCACTATGCTCATCATACTGCTGATTATTAGGGCATCTACCGCTAATCCTACTACTGATCCAATTAGCCAGTTGTGTGCACGTTGTTTCTTTACATCGACTTTAGAAATCTTCTCAAATCTTATGTGTCTGACTGATCTACTTCTCAAGTGCAATGTCTTGGCGGAGTCTTTCATCACCACTCCCTTAAACTTGCCCCTAAATACCAGCCCATCAGTAGTGTGGACGTCGATAAGATTTCCTTTTCTAATTATGTCTATATGAGAGGTATCGACAGAATGGTCTTTATTGCTTTTATTGGCATCACTCAAGTACCCAATAGCAGCACCAGTGATGTTGCAGCTTTGGATTGCGAATGGAAGTAAAACTATTATCAAGAGTCTCATATTTATTGTTATTGCGACATGAAAAATGAGCTTTCAAAATCTACGTGCAGCCCTAGTTCTGATTGCACCGAATTTGTTAAAGAAAAATTGGCTGCCATTAGTGAAATCTACAAACCAAGCAAGTAGGTCATCTCGTTCGGATGAACTCCAGTAGACATCAAGAACGAATCCTCCAATGTTGGTGGATCCAAATCCTATGTTGCTACTCATCTCCTTCAATTCATTGATAGATGGCAGAAACCAATCATCATAATTATCCAATACAAGAGATAAGCATACTGAGGCTGCAGAACTATCAGGTGAACAATTAGATTCACCAATCAATATGGTATTATTTAGTCCTTCACCTATATCAGCCCCGCTACCTGATGGGCTATTCACATCAGGAGTTTCTATGTTAGTCCCATGGCAACCCCATTCTAAATTTAAGTTTCGCTGGAAATGTTGATCAGTAGGTGCTGCTACCAGTCCTTCGAAATCATGTTCATCTAAGGTGTCCAGATAGAATATTAAGCCACCCTGAAATTTCTTACCATATAATGAATCCACTGGTATTCCCATATTGTAAAGATCAATGGGTCTAAATCCAGCAGTAAGGAGAAATTGAATGCCACCAGGAATATCAGTGAAGAATCTAAAAATCTGGACTTTAAGATTGATCTCTGCCAGCGTGCCATCAATATTTCTAACGACAACATGATCATCAAACTTGACCGTGTCCATTTCGGTTATGCGGACTTTTCCTTCAATGTCAAGTTGCTGAGATACGGCGGGGTAAAACGTGAAAATAATAATGGCAGTTAATATGGATTTCATATGTAAAAAGATGTTGGATATGATGCATAGTATTAAGACGCATAATCCATTTTAAAACGTTTGCAGCAAACTATTTTTTGATTTGAAATAACAATTTTATGCAGCCAATAATATTATTCATGATGCATAGTTTTTTGAATAGGTTCATACCAAATGAATTATTTCCAAACATGGTTCTAAGTTGATTAATAAAACAAGTGTCATTACTATAGATAGGATAGTAATCTTTCCTTCTTTTTCTACTGCCTTTCGCATTTCTCTTGCAGCTCTTACCATTTCGAATAATGCTTTTTTTGTCTCTTCCCAATAGCGTGTTTTTAGTCCGCAATCTGGATTTACCCAAAGCTGCTTGGTAGGAATAACTGCTCTTGCTCTCTCCAATAGGTTCACCATTTCTTTTTTTGACGGCACCCTGGGTGAATGGATATCGTAAACTCCTGGCCCTATTTCATTTGGATACTTGAAGTCAGAAAAGGCATCCAATAATTCCATCTGAGAACGTGAGCACTCGATAGTAATTACATCAGCATCCATATCAGCTATACTATTCATGATGTCGTTAAACTCTGAATAGCACATGTGGGTATGAATTTGCGTTTCGTCTTTTACTCCGCTGGATGAAATTCTGAAAGCACGAACTGCCCACTGTAAATATTCCTGCCAGTCGCTTTTTCTTAAGGGTAGCCCCTCACGAATTGCTGGCTCATCAATCTGAATGATTTTAATTCCCGCTTTTTCCAAATCATCTACTTCATCACGGATGGCCAATGCGATTTGTGTGCAAGTTTGTGAACGTGGCTGATCGTCGCGGACAAATGACCATTGCAACAGTGTGACAGGTCCTGTAAGCATTGCTTTGAGAGGTTTCGTGGTCAATGATTGGGCATATTTTGACCAATACACGGTCATTGGTTTCGGCCGATGGACATCACCAAAAATGATCGGAGGCTTCACACAACGGCTTCCATAGCTTTGCACCCAGCCATTTTGTGTGAATATGAAGCCTTCCAAGAGTTGACCAAAATACTCAACCATATCATTGCGCTCAAACTCTCCATGAACCAACACATCGATCCCTATTTTTTCCTGCCAGAATATTGCTTTTTTGATTTGCCGTCTTAATAATGTATCATACCGCTTAGCGTTGATCTCTCCCTTTCTAAATTTTAATCTCCATTTTCTAATTTTGACTGTTTGTGGAAATGAGCCTATTGTCGTTGTGGGAAATATAGGCAGATTAAGACTCTTGATCTGTTTTTCTTTGCGAACGGAAAATACGCTCTGACGTTTAACGTCGGCCTCTGTAATGGCCTTCACACGTCGTTTCACATTGTAGTCATGTATTAGCTTAGAAGTCTTTTTATTTTTGATAACATTTTCATTGATTTGTAATTTTAGCAAGGCTGCTTTTCTGGAGGTTGCCAACTGTTTAAGCGTTACAACCTCATGAATTTTTTGCTTCGCGAAAGCAAGCCATTCTTTAAATTGAGGATTCAGATTTGTTTCAAAATCTAAATCACAAGGAGAATGAAGCAATGAGCAGGATGGAGCGATGAGGATACGTCCCTGGCCGATATTATCAATAGCTTTATTGATAAGCTCTAACGATTTCCTAAAATCGTTTTTCCAGATGTTCCTGCCATCAACTACACCGAGCGAAAGTGAAACGTCTTCTGGCAAGGCATTCAATACCTCATCTATTTGTTGAGGAGAACGTACCAAATCAATGTGTAAAGCGGATATAGTTAAGGATGATGCTAATTGAAGGTTGTCTCTGAGACCTTCAAAATATGTGGCAACAATTGTTTTAAGTTGTGGGAATTGTTTGTTGATCTCAGCATAAACAAATCTAAATGCCTCTTTTGCTTGATCACTTAGATCCAATGCTAAAAACGGTTCGTCAAACTGCACCCACTCTACATTCTGTGCTTCTAACTTTTTGAGAATCTCGATGTAAACGGGCAACAGTTCTTCGATTAGATCCAGTCTGTTAAATCCTGCTTCTTTCTCCTTGCCCAGGAGTAGATAGGAAACAGCACCTATAATGACAGGCTTGGTAGTTATTCCAAGCTCTTTAGCTTCATAAAATTCATCGATAATTTTTGTAGAGAAAAGGGTGAAATGCTGATTTTTTCGAAACTCGGGAACAATGTAATGATAGTTGGTATCGAACCATTTTGTCATTTCCTGTGCGGTAATATCTATACCGCCTTGCTGATAGCCTCTTGCCATCGCAAAGTAGAGGTCTAGTTCTTTGTTGGATGCTTGGTGGTAGCGTTCGGGAATTGCTTGGACCATGAGGCTCATGTCTAACACATGGTCGTAATACGAAAAGTCATTAGACGGAATGAGATCAATTCCAGCATCTAATTGCAATTGCCAATTATGCTGTCTAATACTTTTTGCAGTCCTATTAAGATCCTCTGTTGATATCTTACCTGCCCAATATTGCTCGCAGGCTTTCTTTAGCTCTCTATTGCCACCAATTCGCGGATAGCCAAGATTGTGTGTTTGCATTTTTGCAAAATTTCACAATGCTTGCGGAAAGAAATTCTGAAGAAAGAGAACGGATACATCCAAAGAGAGCTTGGGACACACCTATGCTATAGGTGTCATCGTGAATGTATCATACCTGACTGCAGCTTCAAATCGCGAAAGCATCGTCATTCGGAATAGGCAGGTCTCCTGACTTGTAACAGCTTTTACCGTCCTTCCCGCATTTGGCAGTGGACATCTTTATGGCAAAACCTTTGTGTTACTTACAGTTGCGCGACAGTTCGTGATTTTCACACGATTCCCTTTTCACACACAGCTAAGTATGACCTTTTCCGGTTTGATAAAAAGTAATGAAAGAACTTATTGGGAACAAATTACTAAAATTTTTGTAACTACTCAGGTCAAAATTGAGGGATTGAGGGGTGAAATAGGTAGTTGAGGGGTGAAAAATTGAAAAATCGATGAGTTATGAACAATTTGTGAACAAAAAGGGATGAATGGTGGAAAAATGACATGTAATAGGCAAGTAAATAAATGAATACATATACGAAATTTGTATATGTATGGAAGACTTATCGAGAATCAGGAAAGCACTAGAGGAAAAGAGCAAGGAAGAACTCATCGATATTATAATGATGTTGCTTCCCTTGGCAGATAGAGTGAAGGAGTTGGAGGCTGAAATAGAGCGTTTGAAGAATCAAAATAGCAGGAACACTTCATTACCGCCATCACGAGATAAACAAGAGGTAAAAAGGAAGACTCGCAGCCTAAGGAAAAAGAGTAAGCGGAAAACAGGGGGTCAAAAGGGACACGACGGCAGGACCTTAAAGATGTCAGAAAAGGTAGATCATGTGATAGAGTATGCACCCGATCAGTGTGCTCACTGCCAGGATTATATGGTAGGAAAAGGTCAATTAATAGAATGCAAGCAGATATGGGATATTCCACCAGTTAGTTTGGAGGTTACTGAACATAGGAGATATAGAAAGTATTGTAAAGGCTGCTGCAAATGGACCAGTTCGTCTTATGGAGTGAATTTGCAAAAGGGACCTCCGGTACGATACGGAGATTGCCTCCAAAATCAAATTGTGTACTTATCGATCCGACAATTATTGCCATATAGAAGGCTTAGCGAAGCCATAGAAGTTATCTATGGGCATAAGATCAGTGAGGGAACCATCGATAATATGCTGGCCAGTAAGTCAGAACAAGCAGAAGATACTTATGCATCGGTCATCGGTGCGATTGAGAAAAGCAAAGTGGTTGGCGTAGATGAAAGTGGATGTAGTGTTCAAGGACGCAAACATTGGGCCTGGACGTGGGTAACACCAAAATTTTCCCTAATACATATTAGCGACAATCGAGGTCACTTAACCACAAGAGGATTATTTCCGCAAGGATTCAGTAAAGGCATACTAAATAGTGATTGCTGGAGGACTCATTTGAATACTATGGCAAAAGGCCATCAGATTTGTCTAGCTCATTTGAAAAGAGAGTGCCGAGGATTAAAGGAGTTTCATAAATCCAGATGGGCGATCAAACTGGAGAAGGTTCTTCAAGAAATCATGCTGACATGCAGGAAGAAAAGGATTCCAAAAGACAAAAAGAAAGACATTGAAGACAGATTGGATAAGTTATTATCACAAAAATTATCTAAATCCCACAAATCGATTAAATCTCTAAGGAATCGATTACAAAGATTGAGAGATTGTGTTACTGTGTGCCTATACAATCGCAAAGTACCACCGGACAATAATGCCTCAGAAAGAGCAATCCGGATGATCAAATTAAAGAGCAAGATATCAGGTACATTTCGCTCTCAGAAGGGTGCACAAAGATTTGCCATTTTAAGAACGATTATCGATTCGGCAATTAAACAAGGAATTCACCCCTTTAAAGCACTGGAAATGCCTAATATTATTATCAATTAGAGCTGAGTAGTTACAAATTTTTTTGTCTTTATAAAAAGTAAACAGCAGGAAAAAGTGCTCAGTGATTAAATCTACTTGGCCTCTCTTACACTTCAAAAGTACCGCGACTGTGTAGAAAATCGTAGTTTTCATGTTGCATTTATTTGCAGGCAAACGGTCTCCGGGATTCTGGGCACTTGCTTAGTAATGGCCGTGGGTTCTGCGTTTAAGAAAAGGTTTAGTAATTCATTCATCCTAATTATGATTTTGACAAAAGTTTCGTTAGACCCCCTCCAAAGACGTTTTGTGTTAACTGCAGAAGCTGAAAATGAATCACCACAAGACATTATGGCGCAACTAAGGCTGTGGTTCATAGGATTCGCCCAAAAGGATTCACGTCTAAAGAAGAAGCATTTAACAGAGACAGGGAACGCAATTGCTGGCGACATTCTATATGAGAAGTCTCTACCAAATCGTGCATTGTATTGTGAAGCTCTAGGTCTCGACCAAAATACCCTTAAGGCACTCGAAAGTGAACTAAAGCGGCTATGTAAGTAGGCCATGTTCATGCTTTGATCATAATTTTCTCTCCTAGTTCATATAGGTGATTACTATGTATGCATCGACCATTCTTGCCATTCCTTGGTTTGTATGCCTGGCATGTTTTCCACAATGGCCATCATCAACTTCTCCAATTGAATAATAGTGGGCACACCAGTAAAACCCTGATCCATACCATGGCACAGCTTTCGAGAGTTCCATTTCCTCAATCCCATGCTCTGCCATATATCCTTTCCAATATGCTATCGGGTAACAGAACTCTCCAGCTTCATCAAAGTACTTCACTCCCACTTATTCTTTTTTCCTTTGAGGAATTTCTTGATCTCCTTAGTCTGCTGTCCATTACCAAGGTTTGAAAAAAGTAGCGCTTCCAATTGTCTTGGAGGCGATTATTCCCTCTCTTGCCCACCGGTAGATGGTTGATTTCTTTCGCCCAAACTTATTCATCATCTGGGGGAGAGATAGCCAACCTTCATAGGGCATTTCCTCTCTCATCACATCCCTTACGGTCTCTCTAATTTGCACTTTCAAATCGTCGTGGTATCTCTTGACCAGATTTTCAAATTCAATCATTTCCTGATCACTCGGTACTTCCATGATTTCTTGGTGTTTTCAATTAAGCCTTTAGGAAGTAGGACCTCAATGAGTCGGCGTATCATCAGCCATTCTCTAGTCTCATATCCTTTGGCTTCCAATAATTCTTCACTTCCATCAGCATAGCGAACGTAAAAGTCAACCTTGTGCTTTGCTATCAATTTTCCAAACACCCTAAGTTCAATTTGATACTGAGGAATCCACTCGATAACTCGCTCGCTCTTACTTTTTGCTTTCATAAGCAGGTCAAGCCTAGATGCCAAGTTTGCTTCTAGAGTTGAGTCATACAATCTTTCACCGTACTTCTTTTTTTTCGCTCTATACTTATTCGATTTCTTAGCCCTTGCTAGGTGTAGAGTGTTCCCTCTCCTGGCCTGGTATTTCTTGGAATATCCAATCATACCTGGTACTGTGCTTTTATCTTCCCAACCATATCAGGATGGCAATAGATGACTGTCCTTCTGTCTATCCTGACTGGCACTTTGCCTTTATTCAGCTTTTGAGCCACTTTAGCTGCTGCCATATCCCTTTTTCGGTGATCCTTGGCGTGATACTCGCCATTTCTCTTCTTGATCCTCATACGTCAAATTTTAGCTCATATAGCCAAGTTGGAATGGCCACCATTTTCTGATTTTCATCTACTACGATAATCGATATGGGCAACCATACTTCATGACCATCGCCAAAATCAATCAGATATGATTTCTCGGTCGTCATGACAATTCTTGAGAATTTGATGTGCTGTAGATGATCATTAGTCATACTGTAAGTTCTTCCTTGACCTGGTTGCAAACTGTCTGAGCTTGCCTGTGGCCACAATTTGGTATTTCTTGGGGTTAATGATTTTCAGATCTCCAGGAACATACGAGGCACTTGATAATTTCATTGCTCCATATGCTGGACTTGTGAGCCTTACAGCCAGCATACCTGAATAATCTGTGTACTCAATAAACCCGGTGAATTTTCCTTTGTCATAGTGGAATGCATACTCTTTCCTTTGGTCGAATTTTTTCATTGTCTTTTGTCTTTTGCATTTGGTGAAAATTCTATTACGTTGAACATTTCGCGCATACGGGAAGCAAGCCGCTCTCCATAAAATTCGCGGATCTGTTCGGCGGTTAGGTTTGTGGTTACGTGGGTGTAATTCAGTGGCATATCTCCATCATATCTATTCAGGAGAATATTCTGCATTACATTGGCTTCGTTGCCGAAATTCTTTTTTTCGTCTTCGGTACCGAGATCATCAAAGCAATATCCACCATATTTCTGATGAAATAATTTCATCGATTCAAATCCTAGCTGTGAGTAGCCTGAGTATTTCTTGATGACGGAGTGGCCTTCATCGGCAAATTCATTCGCAATGTCTCTGACACTTTTCACTAGGTAGCTCATATTCTGATTGAGCTGGAAAAACTTCATTATGGTGGTCTTGCCGCATCCTACCGGACCTATCAGTAAAATGCCCTTGCGGACAGATCCGTACTGTTCGAATTGTTTGTGTTTCGATAAGTAGAGTGAAAGGATGGATATGATCGTGTCTGTATCAGCGTCAAATTGAAAATCGTTGCCAAATTTTTCCCTACCAAGCATCATAAATCTATGCCTGTATTGCTCTGGCAGAAAAGATTTTGGTTCTGGTTTTTCCTTGACCTTTTTCCAATATTCAATTTCCCTTAGAGCAGCCTTTTTCTTTCTGAGGGCTGATGCTAACGCCATTTGTTTCTCATCCTCCGTCAGAGTGATCTCAGAGCTTTCCAAATCCTCCTGCTTCCTTAATTGTGATCCTGTGTTTGGAAATTCTTGCTGGATTACCGTCCCTATGCTTTGAGTTTCCTCCGCTCTTGATTTCATTAAATTTTGAATTTATGTACGCCAGTGAAAATTTGTTTTCTCTTACCCAGTCTGGTAGGTTTAAGATTATTTTTTTGAACACCCTGACCAGGTCATCTACCTGAGTGGGCTTGTTCTCGATTTGATTTAGCCGCTTAATCTTGAAATGCAAATTGTCAATTGCATCATCATCTTCCGGTGCCCAAATGTATTTGTGCTCCTGCTCCATCCAGACACGGCATTGGCCCTTGAAGCCCATTAGGTCGACGTTGCCCTCTAGCGGTTGAAATGTTTTTTCCCCCACACCCCCTTTTTCTTTTTCACTTACAATTTCATTTACAATTCCATTTACAGTGTTTGCTTTCCCTTTTGCTTTAGCAAATTCATCAGCAAAATCTTTCTTTTTTTGAGCGCCTTTTTTTCCAGCTTTCGCCCGTATTTGCGACAACTCAGCGTCTTTTACCATGCGATTACAAACCAAGTAGTCGCCGTCAATTTCGAGCACGCCCTCTGATATTAATTCATCAAAGGGTGAGCAAATTTCTGGCAAACTGAAAGAACTCAATCTGGCAATTTGATTAGCAAAATTTTCACTTTGCTTTTCACTTTGCTTAAACTTTTGCTTTAGCAAAATCTTACCATACACCTTTTCCTTATGCATTATGCACATGATCGAAATCATCAAACCATGGGCAGCTGGAGAGCACATTTTTAGTTTATTATTGTTCATCCAGTCGTCCACATAAAGCGGCAGGTATGGTTGATCGATTAGTGCCATTACGCCATTCTGATTAACCACTGAAGGATTAAATAGAGAAATGCCCATGCAAGGAAAGTGTAGGTGATCACATCACCCCAGAGACTAGATTTTGGTTGTCGTCTTTTCATTTCGCAACAATTTTGACATTGACTAATTTGGCCTTCTTCGGTACTTGCCATTTGTAACTTTCTTGCATCTCGTTTCTAATCATTTCTTCTGTCGCTTCCTGCTTCACCAAGCGAGGTATATCGACTCTATGAAGTCTACCATGCCAAAGAGCATAGAAATTGCCCTGTCTGTCCATTAGAGTTTTGAATCGTCTCAATCCTTGGTATTATTAAGTGTCCATGCATGATTTGGCCTTCCATAATCGCCAATGAGTTTTACCTGAGTCTTTCTGAGGGCATAGCCGTAGTCTTCCCCTGACAGATTAGTGAGTGCTCTCCTGTACGATGTGATCGGGTATTTCCTTCCTCTCTTGTCAATGATTTGCTTAATCTCAAAAGGTGTTTTGAGGGCTTTTGGCCTTTGCTGAAACCAGTTGAGAATAACCCTTTCAAGACCTTGTGCTTTTGCCTCATAGTCTATAAGAGTTTGGCCGGTCTCGTTGGTAGTATTAAAATGACTGCCCATTGGCTTGATTTTAGAAATAGGTCTCCCATTAACCCAACATGCAATTGGGAGACCTGAACACACTCAAAAAAACATGTAGCTATATGCTTGGTAGCGCACGGTAGGATTCGAACCTACGACCTCCTGCTGTAGGCGAGATGGCCACTTCTCCACGGCGCTATAAAGTGGACCCAACTTATTTGACCTTGTAACCTCCCCGGAGTCAAGGCAGGTGCGTGGGCCCAGCTGCTATACACCCTATCTACTACTTTAAAAAGAGGCTGACCTGTACGATCAACAAATTCATTCTTCGACTGAAAAAAATTTTACCAATTAAGAAAACTACTTTGGCCAGCCTCCCCGAGTAAACCAATCCCCTTTGGGACTAGAACATATGTATAAGTAACTATTATGTTATATAGCAATGGTTTTCTTGATCTCTTGTATTCCAATATCCAGCGCCTTCTCCACTGCGTCTGAAATAAGGTACTTGTTGTTGTCTCGAATCTGGAGAAGGGATATGAAAGTCCTTAGCTTGTCTTCCTTACCCACAGACCAATTTTGAATCCCCTTATACATAGCCTTCCCATTATGGACTGTTGCGTTATCCATAGCTCCAGTAATTATGTTTGTATATTTGAAACTAATTGTACCGCTACAATACTATAGAAAGTTTGCGATATATGCAAGAAATATTCTATTAAATATATAAAATATCTTACATAATTGCGAAAAAGGCTGAGAAAATTTCTAAACTATGAGGGTGTAACACCTAGAAAAGCTGAAATCCTATGTGATTTCACCAATGGAACCCTCAATAATTTTTTCTCTGGAACGAACATTGGATCTGACAAAGTGGAAAAGATAGGACAGTCATTCCCCAACCTTAACATGCATTGGTTGGTTACTGGGGAGGGATCAATGTTATTATTCGAAGGAAGTCAATTGAATGATTCGGGTAGGACCGAGGATCCGAAAGAAGCACTATTCAAGTGGATGTCGATGATGGAGGAGAAGATAATATCAATGCAGAAGGAAATCAGTAATTTAGAAGCTCTTGTAAACAAATAGGCTAAGAATCATGCGAGCAATACTCTTCATAGTGCTCATGATGATTACATCGGCTATTCAGGCGCAACATAAGGATAATATCAAGGCAGAGATAGATAGCTTAAGTCTGATGCGGTTATTTTATGATAGTCTGCAGACGGACGCAAAGCTAAAGTCAAAATTGATTGATGATCGTATTGCAGTCTTGTATGAGACCCTTGGGAATATTGCTAAAAGTGAGGGCGGTCTCAAGATGAGGATCGAAAGTAAGACACAACTTTGGCATGAGCCCAATGTGTTAAGTGCATCGAAAGTTGAATTGCCTATTGGAGCGGAGGTCTATATCATAGGGAAACACAATGATTACTTCTACAATGCAATCTATGAAGGTACCTCGGGCTATGTCTTGAAAAGGAGACTTGAAGGTGTCGAGGACTACGATCAGATGTTAGCAGCAGAGGAGCGACAGAGAAATGAGCAAGAAGAGAAAATAAAAGCACAGGATAGAACAGACAGACAACATCGAATGGAGAATGAAAAAGCTGAGGCTGAACGTGAAAGAATGGAAAGATTCCTGCAACCATATAATGAAAATGGGTCAGGAATTTCGCTATTCAGATTCGAAATTACCGAAGTAAATAGTGCTGGCGGTGTCGAAGTCCTTTTTCGATTTGGTCATCTTCTTAGAGACAAGACTATCAAGTATGTTACAATTACAGCATCAGTTTACAATGCAGTAGGAGACAAGGTTATTGATAGGATCAGCGGAGACAATTACTTCAAAATGAGGCTTACTGGGCCCATCGATTTTACCGGTGTATGGGAAACCTATACGTCTACAGAGCCAGTCTTTTATAACTACAATGCAAAATGCTTACAACTGACAAATCTCAGGATTGATTACACTGATGGCACCAATTATACCTATATTAGGGAGCTTCCAAAAACATATGCGGACGACTTTACGAACGCTTGTCAATGACTAACTTTTGACTATTAACAGATCAAATGGTTTCATTTTTGCGTTATAAGACATATATTAGAGTTAGTTAGAGATAGCATAAGGCCCAACGATGAAGCAAAAAACTCCGTACCCGCAATTCCATTTTTATCAGATTATGAGTTAAAGAAAAACCCTCGAACCAGGAATGGGAACGAGGGCAGTTGAGAGGGCGACCGGGATCGAACCGGTGTAACGGAATTGCAAGCCCCGCGCCTAACCACTCGGCCACGCCCTCAGCAACTTATAAAAAGCGCCGATTGCATATGGATCGGTGCTTTTTTTTGCAAAATAAGAATTTTGAGTGGGCCCTGAAGAGAGCCCACTTCCGAAGCGTTTTACGCCCTTCGGACGCGTATTCTAACTGTGATGCGTACAGTTCGAGTTCTCACACGAATTGTACGTCGAGTTCTTATACATTTATTCATAGTAAATGTATTTGTGCCGATCTCTTGATAACTTTGGGTTGATCGGCATTGACCCAAAGGCAGAGATAGTTGCAGCTACCTCTGCCTTTATTCTTTATTCATAATGTGTATTTTATTCGTTTTCAACATTTAACATATTTTGTGTTAATAACTTTTGCTACGGTTCCACCTAAATTCGTATCTTTAACATACGAAACAGGGGGAGATCCCTTCCAAATGTCAACACAAAGAAAGGCGTCTTGAAACCTTGGTCGAATTACTCTAATTACTTTCCGAGAATTAAGAATTAATGAGCCTGGCTTTCCGACGAGCTGGGCTCAAAGCTTTTAGAATAATCAATAAATTTACCCAAATAATCCCCTCCTGCCAACCTATTGTCGGTTAAAGTTATCAACAGAATGTAGATAACTGCACAAGAACCAGTCAGAAACACATCTTTTTAATTGTAATGACTTCCTAGTCGAAGAATCCAAGCACATAGAAGTCTGACCGTGTGACGATCATTTGAGCGACGTCGATATTGAGAACACGGCCAGCTACCTTGACTTTTTTTGCATTATCCTTATCTGTGGCACTAGGTGATACATTGCCAGAAGGGTGATTGTGAGCTATTAAAATAGCCCTGGCCCCAAAGTGCAGTGCTCTACTAAAGAGGACATAGTTGTCTATTGAACATCCGGATAGCCCTCCAGAGAAAACTACTTCACTTCCAATAACATAGTGGTTATGGTCCAGAAAAAGTACCAGGACAATTTCTCTGAAGTCCAATCTTTCTGGCCAAATATCAAGAAGATATTTGTGAGCTAGCTTTGGTGTGCTGATGGCTATGCCATTCATCGCCACGGGGTTGGTATTGCTTTCTAGGTCTCCGCAGCGGAATTTATTGATCGTATTGTTAAACGAATCATGTAGTTCAATTGTTTCCTGAAAATCACATGATGAATATTATTTATATGCCACAAACAGGTGTATCTTAGGGGTAGTAAACTAATCCTCTAGGGGCTATAAATAGGGATTGATCCTAATTTATGGCCGAAAAAACTCTCCACTTAAGTCAGGACTCCAGAAGCAAGTACTATTCACCTGATATATATGTTGAAGGTTTCATGGAGATTGTCAAACAATGGCAAAAACCATGAGCGATGTTATCAGGATACCATCGGACTTTCAAGTAAATGATGACAGGGAGATAGTGAGACATCTTTTCGCAGAGGATGTCTATGATTATCCTGGCCAGATGCTCAACCTTGAGAATGTTCACAAGAAGTACGACGGAAGCGGAATCAACATTTGCGTGCTGGACACTGGCTTTTATCCCAATCATCCCGATCTCGATGATCTGGTCCTTACCGAGAGCTTCACCGATTCACCCAATGACAAGCTAGATAGAAATGGTCATTCGACCCATATCAGAGGCATCATCGGGATGAAGAAAAACGGCAAAGGACTTATAGGCATAGCACCGGGAGCCAAAGTGCACGTGGGCAAAGTAATGAAGAACGGTTTCGGATCACCGGAATGGCTTGCTGATGGGATTGACTGGTGTATTGAGAAGGGCATGGACATCATTGTTGGAAGTCTGGGCATGCCAAATGATAATTACTCTGTGAGGATGGCCGTCAAGCGAGCAGGCGAGGCAGGAATTTTGATGTTCTTTGCTTCGGGCAATGAGGGTAAGAATGGAATACTTTATCCAGCTGCGCTACCTGAAGGTATTGCAATTGGTGCTGTGGATGCGGCAAAGATACTGGCCCACTTCAGCAACATTGGTACAGCCCTTGATCTAGTGGCACCAGGTGTCTCAATAAAATCATCCTGGATCAATGGCAACTACAAAGAGGCTTCCGGGACAAGTATGGCAACGCCTATTGCAGCCGGCGTTGCAGCTCTCTATCTTCAGAAGGCACGAGAAAAAGCTGGATACAAAGTTGAGCCCTATAAGATCCGCAACAAGCTCTATGAATTTAGCGAAGACCTGGGAGACGCTGGCCTTGACATAAAGTATGGCTATGGCCTGGTGAGCACCAGGTATTTCTATTCCGACTGGATCATCATCGATAAAGATCCCCTCGGGCCACCTGGGCGTGGCTGTCTTTTGGCCTTACTCATGAGTGCAGCCTTTTGGGTCATCCCATTCCTAATCCTATTTAAATGATCACCAATATCCTCATCGACCATGGCCATGGTGGCCTAGTGGACGGAAAGTACGTTACTCCAGGGAAGAGAGCCACCCACGAAAAAAAGACTCTGTACGAGGGAGTTTTGAACCGGGCTCAAGCACATCTATTGAATTACATGCTATCTCTTGAGGGCATCCCAAGTGAGATTGTAGCTCCTGAGAATGAGGACATCAGTCTGAGGGGAAGAGTGATGCGAGTCAATAAGATAGTTAGTAAGAAGCCGGAGAACTATCTGTTGATATCGATTCATTCCAATGCCTTTGACAAGAGCAAGAAACCACGTGGATGGGAGATCTGGACCAGTGTGGGAGAAACAGCATCAGATCAGTACGCTATTCTCTTCTATGATCATTTTGTCAACACTTTCCCTGAGGTTCCTATTCGAAAATCGATCAGTGGAATTGATAAGGATGGCAAGTTCAGAATAGTGACGAGTACACGATGCCCTGCTCTATTGACTGAAGATCTATTCATGACCAATCCAGATGACTTCAAAATACTAACTGATCCACCCATGGGACTTTGCCCTCTGGTGGATTATAAGGTGCAAGCCATCAAAGAGATTATCTCACAAGGAAAACCAAAAGCATGAATGAATTTAAGTTTGAATTGAATCAGCCTGTTGAGGATAAGCTCACTGGCTTCAAAGGGATTGTGAATTGTCGAGCTCAGTACTATCTCGGAAACAATCGTTATGGTGTCTCATGTAGTATCGATGGGAAGATTCACGAAGAGTGGTTTGATGAGCTAAGACTGAAGCATGGTGAAAGGACCGAATAGGTTCGGGATAATCAACAGGCGCAAGCCTAATCACCAGAAGCAAGCAAGGCTTCCTAGGAGATACAAGTGTATCATTTATAATCGATTTGCTGCTAAGCTGGGAGATGGTGAGGATTGCCACATCAAAGTAGATCCACACCCGATCAATCCAATTGCAACGGTGACTATAGGCAGGATCACAATGAGCACCCCACCGGATGAGGTGAGCAAATACACGATAGAGATCAAGGTAGATGATGGGAGCATATTCATTGAAGGAAAAATCATAAGATGGCAAACAATTCAATCAAAGAACAATATGTACTCAATCAGGATGAGGAGCAATCAACCACCGAAAACCTGGTTAAGCAGGTAATCACAGCCGCAGTGCTGGAGCCTGACCGATACTATGTAGTGCTAATTGGGATAAATGGCAGCATTCCTAACTCAGATGCAAGAAAGCGCATTATAGATAACCTGACCTTCCAACTTGGAGGACGTATAAGAATAGGTCTACTGGAGCACTGCTCATGCATTATGGCAATATCAGAGGACAATGCAGGCACCAAAAGAGAAGAGGCCGGACAGTGAGCTAATAAGGTGTAGGTCAAGGCCCAAAGTTGAGACAGACTATGCATTCTATAACAAGATGCTATGGCGTCGCACAAGCAAGAGATTGAGAGAGCAGAGACCATACTGTCAGATACACATGCTCTATGTCCTGGTGGAGCTGGGATTAGCTGAGATCATACCATGGTGGAGTAAGCTAGACAATGAGATACAATACAGGTTCATCAAGAGGAAAGGATATGATGGTGAGATCAAGGACACTGAATTGACTGATCACATCATACCAATCAAAGCTCCATTCTATGGTGCTAAGCTAGATAGGCGCAACCTACAGTGTGCGAGTCATGAGTGGCACAATGTGAAGCGTAGATTAGAAAGGGATGAGATAGTAGAGGAGTATGTGGAGACGAAGAGAGGTCGAGTGCCTGTTCGGATGCTGGATGGATTAAAAAAATATTCGGACCCAGGGGGGGTCAAGATCCTTCAGAGGGAGGCTCTCAACAACGCCCTGCGTCGCGACTGCACGATATCACCAAAGCTGATAAAAAGATGACAAACAAGTATCTCTCGGTCAAAGAAGCCGTTGAATTTACAAAGAGGAGTAAATCGACCATCCGGAATTGGGTCGCTCAGGGTAGGGTCAAATCTCGCAAAGATGGCCGGCGGGTCAAGTACCTTGCTTCCGATCTTGCCAGTATGATCACAGCTGTGAAACTCGGTCCCAAGATCATGCCCAAGGGAGACCAATCCAGTGACTTGTCAAAACCTGACAACTCCAAGTTCGATCCGCCACCATGGATGAGTGAAGAAGGTGCCGCGGTGTTCACCGAATTGATGGAGCAGGTGGAGAGCTACGACATAATCAAGCAGGCTGACGTTCATGGCCTGGCGATGTGTGCCAAATACCTTGCTGAGTTTCGGGATATAGAGCGCAGGATGGAGGACATGCGCAAGGCTGATCCAGAGACCGGTGGTATGATCACTATCGACAAGAACAAATCTTCCCGCATACATCCCCTAGCCCGTCACCAAAAATTTTGTGCTGAAAAGTTCTTTGAGTTCTCAGCGCGTTACGGACTTACTCCGGCAGACCGTGAGGCCTTGAAAATAGTTGTCAGAGAAGCTGAAGGCAAGGATGAGCGAGAGCCAGTCAGATGATAAATATGAATTTCTTGAAGAGAGTGCAGACCGGCCGGTGCGGTGGATCGAAACACATGCTTCTCACATCCGCGGAGATTATGCAGGACAGAACATACAGCTGGTACCGGATTACCGGGAAAACATACGTCAGATATTTGGTTGGCATTACAAGGGCAGTCCAAAACGTAGATATCGTGTAGTCTTCTGGCAGGCACCCAAGGGTAATGCCAAGACCACCATTACCGCGGCGCTTGGATTATACCTATTCTTTGGTGCAAGGGAGGTAGCTCCCCAGGTCCTCAACCTGGCATCATCCAAAGCCCAAGCACGGATCCTCTTTGATGATGTGGCCGTGATGATCCGACAGAATCCGGATCTCCAAGACCTATGCAACATCTACACCACTGAAATCAAGGACCCGGAAACCAATGGCCTTTTCAAAGTCTTATCAAGTGAGCATGGCCCAGCTCACGGCTATACTCCTACCGCAATCATTGTTGATGAGATACACGCATGGGGACCGCAAGCCCGGAAGCTATGGGATGCCCTGATACAGGCATTGGGTAAGCGTGGAAAACTGGGCAATACCATCCTGATTTGCATCACGACACCTGGCTATGTGGGTACCTTCTGGGAAGAGATCTATGAATATGCAATGAAGGTAAAGCGGGGAGAGATCATCGATGAGAGTTTCCTTCCTATTATTCATGCAGCAGATCCCAAAGCAGATCCTTTTGACCTAAAGACATGGAGGTCAGCCAATCCTCTCTTTGACCACATGGACCAGGATGACTTTGCCCAGCAGGCACAGAGGGCAAAGATGTACCCCAGCTGGCTGCCCTCTTTCAAAAGGCTGAGGCTTGGCCTGGTGGTTTCGGATACTGAATCATTCATTGGTGTAGAGGCTTGGGACAAATGCAATTTCGGTGAGGTCGACTTTACGGAGAAGAAGTACACCAAAAACGACTCCTATCTCGGACTTGACCTCTCCAGTGTAAGGGACCTCTGTGCCTTGAGCCAATTTTTTCCGGACCCCAAAGACGAGAGGCATGTGGTACGTGTGTGGATGTGGTGCCCATCGTACATGGTCCACGGCAATTCTAAGTTCTCGAAAGAGTATTTGCTATATGTCGAGCGGGGAGAGATCAAGGCTGTACCAGGCGAGACGCAAGACTTTGACGAGATCGAGGACCTGGTGCTTGATCTGCATTCCAAGTATCGGATAAAGGATCTCACCTACGACCGGAAGTTTGCCCACGAACTTGTCCAGCGATTGATACAAAAGGGGGTACCCTGTCATCCTGTTGGCCAGACTACCAGTAAGATCAATGCAGCTACCCAGGCCTTAGAGAAATTGATCATCGACCAGAAATTGAATCATTGCGGTAACTCAGCTCTTAGATGGATGGCCGACAAAATGAGGGTGATCACTGATGTAGATGAAGCAAAGAGACCAGTGAAGGACTCGGAGAAAGGCAAGATCGATGGAATCATGGCTATGATATTCGCTATCCATGGATGGCTAGTGGATAGACCGGAGCCAAGGAAAAAGGTAAAAGCCTCACAGATATTCAAGAGTGGCTAGACAAATCAACATATTGGATATCGATGATTACTATCGAAGATTTGACGAGCTACACGTCGAGCTCAGAAGTCAGCGCATGGCCTGGAAAGAGCTTGAAGAGGAGATGTTTGATCTGTACGGAGTACACAGATATAGCAGCTTTGAAAGTTTTAAGTCTGCTCGCTCAAGGAGACACAAGGGAAAACGAAAAGGCAAAGACATATTCAGATAGTTAACAATGTTTACCCCCTAGAGCTTTAATACCCTATAATATTGAAGTCGAATTAATCAGGTTCTACATTTGAATCCAACTATTCAGAAGGCGCTTGACTATATCACTCCTTTGTTTTTCAAGGATGTCGAAGACGTGGTGGAGCAGCGCAAAGTTGAGCAAGAGAACCTCGATCTCAAGAACCCTAAAGACTGGATATGGTGGATTAACAATGGCTCGGGTCCCATACCCGTAAGCCCTGAGAATGTTTTCAAGGTCGTAGCCAACTATGCTTGTATAAAAGCGAAGTCTGAAGACATCAGCATGCTAGGTTGGGATGTTCTGAAGCGGACCGCCAATGGCCGGGAAATAGCATTCGACCATGATCAGTATTTCCTACTTCATGACCAGCCCAATGAGGAGACGAACAGCTTCGACTATCGGAGGTGCATCCAGTCGTACAAGATGTCATGGGGTAATGGTGTTGCCTTGATCGAGCGCAATAAGTTTGACCGTCCCATCGCCTACCACATCAAGCACCCCAATTATTTCCAGGGGTTCAGAGATTCCCAGACAGCAGAACCATACTACAAAGACTTTAAGACAGGTGAAATCATAGACCCATTCAATGTCATCCACATCAAGGGATTTGACTTTGGAGACATTTGGGCACCTAGCACAGCTACTATTCACCGTCATACACACCAGATCGGCCTGGCCCTGGACCACTTCGGGGCTAGTTTTTGGAAAAATGGTACCCACTTGAGAGGGGTGATCGAGATGGATGACTACCTGGAGGATGATGACGAGATCGAATTGCTCCGAGATTCCTTCAAGCAGAAGTACAGCGGTGTGGAAAAGACTGCTGACATCGGTATCCTATTCGGTGGAGCCAAGTACAAGGTCCTTGACATGAACCTGAAGGATGCCGAGTACATCGCTTTTGGCAATCACACCGCCCAGGTCATCTGTGGCCTACATGGGGTGCCGCCTCACCGGGTAGGTATTCTCGAAAGATCAACCAACAACAACATCGAGAAGCAGCACGATGAGTATGTTCAGTTTGGATTGCAGCCCGACATCACACAGATAGAGCAGGAGCACAACCGTAAGTCATTCCGCAGGAGTGAAAGAGGCAGGATCTTCAACCGGATCAATATCCGTGGCCTGCTTCGTGGCGATACCCAGCAGCAAGCCGAGTTCATTGATGCCATGATGAAGTGGGGAATCTTCGAGCTCGATGATGCCCGTGAGTATGTCGGAGTCAACCCGATGAAGAATGGTAAAGGCAAGCGATCATTTGTACCAGCCAATTACTGGCCATTAGATAGGATCGATGAGATCATCGACAAGCAAGTAGAGCAAAAATTAAAGGAAAAATTCAAGGAGAATGGGAGCACCAGCCTTAACGGATCAGGTCACCTCGAACTTTCTGAGGACCTACGGCAAGGTAATTAGAGCAGACGAGGAAAAACGTCAGGCCCTATTTGTTGCCTCCACGGAGGATAGAGACCGCCATGGTACGGTGATCACCATCGAGGCATGGAAGAAGCGACTGAAGCGCTTTAATGCCAACCCCATCATTGCCTACATGCACCACACCTCATCCAGTTTATTTGACTCATTGCCCTATGATCCTGACTACATTATTGGTACTGGCCGTGCGTTCATTGAGGACGCGAAACTGTTTTGTGAGGTCACCTTTCAGGATGGTGCAAAGAATAACCTTGCTCAGAAGATTTGGGATAAGATAGTAGACCAGATTCTCAGGGCTATGAGCGTCGGCTTCATTCCCCATGATGGCCATTGGGGAGACCCAGATGACGGCGAGGACTCGGGCACTTTCTATTTCACTGACGTGGAGTTAGTAGAGTGCTCAGTAGTCAACATCCCCTCCAATTTCAATGCATTGAAGAGAGACCTGACGGGGTGGATCAATGAGTATCACCCGAGGCAGGAAAAGAATATCAGTCCCACCAGCACTTCGAATCAATTATTCATGAATCAATTGGCCGTAGCTAAGGCGCAGGTCGATTTTGTTAAACTAATCTAGTTATGCCAAGCGTACAGAAACAAGAAGCAAATGAGCGACTTGAGGCGATCGACAAGGAAATAAAGGACATTATTTCCAAGCAGGAAGAGCGCCTTGAAAAGCTCGATGGCTTGGAGGGAGATGATGATGAGACCACCAAGCAACGTACTACCCTCGGTGCAGAGGTACGAGACGCCAATACCGAGATGAAGAAACTGAAAGATGAGCGCTTCACCCTTGAGGCCATTGTCGAGGCTGCCCGAGAGGTAGAGGCCGACAACCGTGAACGCCTGAAAGAGCGCTCACCCAAGAATCCACGGAAGACTGAAGAAGAGAAAGCGACCGAGTCATGGTCGTGGGCTCGATTCATTGAATGTGCTCTTGAGGACAAGTGGGATGGAGCAGAGGCAGAACTGAGGTCTGAAGCCCTGAAAGAGGCAGCTGAGATGAATCGTACTGTGAGCGGCACTCCTCTGCATAGCTCGCAGCTTCGGGTGATGGGCATTGATCATAATGGAAACAAGGTGAATGTAAACATCAGTCAGAAATATGCAGATAAGATTGCGAAGCGTGATCAAACAGCTGGTGTAGCTGGAGAGGGTGGAAACCTGATCGAGACCACGTTGGGTCGATTGATCCCTGCTCTGACACCACGTACCCGGGTCCTGGGAATGGGTGTCCAGTTCCTTCCTGGTCTGCAAGGCAATTTGGAATGGCCACGAGAGACGAACGTGATTACTGGTTCCAGTGTAGCTGAGAAAGCTCAGGCACCCGAGTCCAGCATCGTGTTCGACAAGATCTCCATGAGCCCGAACCGTATTGCACATCACGTCGAGTTTACTCGAGACCTCGTTCACCGAGGAAAGGAGGCAATCAATCGTCTGGTACCAAACCGGCTCGACCGAGGTATTGGTATCGAGTGGGATCGCCAGTTGATTGTAGGATCTGGAGCTAGCAACGAGATCCTTGGTGCTTTAAATATATCCGGTATCGGAGATGTTGCAATTGGAGCAAATGGTGGTGCACCACTTTGGACTCACTTCTTGCAACTGGAAGAAATCATAGCTGATGCCAATGCTGATGTTGGCGAGATTCGAGCACTTACAAATCCAAAGGTTCGTCGCAAAGCCAAGGAAACTGAAATATTTTCAGGTACCAGTGGGCAGCCTATCTGGAGTCGTGATAATGAAATCAACAGCTACCCGGTAGAGATAACTACACAAGTGCCGAGTGATCTAACCAAGGGAACGGGAATAAATCTGTCAGCTTTCCTTCAAGGCTACTGGCCGGGTATGCTGGTTGGTCTCTGGGGTTCTGACATTATTGTAAACCCCTTCAGCCTTGACCGGGAGGCAATGGTACGTGTAAGTGCTCACTTATGGACTGACATGGATGTTGAGCATCCCGAGTACTTCGCTGCTATTCAAGATATCGTTACTGCTTAATCGGCACCAAGTACCAGACTGAGGACCTGCCATAAGGTCCTCAGTTTTAATTCAATAAATAAATATTCAGAAATGGCAGAATCAAAAGAAAAAACAGTAAAGATCCGGATCAGGAGTGCAACTCCAGGTTTAGCATATGCTCAAGGTCGGTGGTATGAAGTGTCAGAGGCTGAGTTTCAGCGCTTGAAGAAATATAAGTACTGGCCTAAGGGTCAGGATCCAGAAAAGACCGCAGCTCAGACGCTCAACATTGAGGAGTTTGGTAAAGAGTAAGCCTTGGTCTCAAACCTTGAACGGATAAGCTACCCGTCTATACAGGCGGTGTCAGACGAGGAGGTAAAAGGTTATCTCCTTTTGAAGAAACTACCTACTGAGGTAAGTAGTGATTTGACAGAGCAGATAAAGGAGGCAATTGATGAAGTGGAGTCAAGAACCAGGAGGTCGCTTATGTCCGCCAGGTTCCGGCTGACACTTGATTGTTGGCCGGCCACATGCATCATTCCTTTGGATCGATATCCGGTGGTCATGGTGAATCATGTCAAGTATGTGGATGAAAATGGCAACTGGATCCCAATGACGGAAAACATAGACTGGAGGCTTGATAGGAACAGTGCGCCAGGAAGGATCTTGATGCTTAATACACCATCGCTAAGCAGTGACTACTTGTCACCGATCGAAATACATTTCATCGCAGGAGCCAGTCATGTGTCGAGTGTACCTCTTCGAGCAAAGCGTGCTGTGAAGCTCTTTGTTGCATTATCCTTTCAGAATCGACAAGATGAGGTTGTGAAGGGGATCACCAAGGCGGAGAAGTTATGCAGAAGTATCGCAATAAAAAGGTTTTAAAATTCAATAATAAATGGCTGATATATCACCACAAAATTTAGACAATGACGGTCTCGATTCGATCACATTTGCGGCAGCTTCTGCTGGTGGAGATGCCTATGTAAATGATAACCCTGACCGGTATATAGCGGTGTTTCGCGACACAGGTGGAACGGGTGGACAGGTGGTAACACCGACAATACAAAACACAGATTTTGACCTGCCACCATATGGAGATGTTCAGGCAAAGACCAAGGCAAAGACAGTTGCGGCTAATGGGTTTGTCGTCTTTCACGATTTGAGTGATCTGGTCTTTAATGACGGTAGTGGAAAGGTCAATTTTACCTACAGCTCGGAAACGAATCTGGAGGTTGCACTGATCAAGCTGGTCTAGGTGGCGGATGGGGTCCATAGGAAACATGGCATGGGAAACTTTCACCATAGAAGTGAGTGGAAGTTTCATGCATCAGTTGAATGGTGAGGTTATAAGAGATCTCAATAAGGATCCAATGCCAACCTTGAATCCAGTTGATGATGGTTGGGCAAATACACCAGAGTGGGTCATCTGGAGGCAGGTAAACGGAGAGTTTGACTGGTTGAGAGAGGGGCGAGAAGTAGGAGTTGCGGATAAAGAAACCATGTTCAGGAGGGCAAAACTGAAAGTGAGGAAATGGGATGTAGAGGGGATGCTGGCTCAAATGAGAGTGAAGCGAGATTGTACCGAAAAGTACTTTGACATAATCCATTTCCAGGAGGATACGATGATGGGAACATTCACCACAATCTTTTTGGAGGCAGTAGATGAATAATGTAAAGCTGATCGATAGGGAACTTCATGAAACGATTAAGAAGTTCCGGGCACTCGAGAAGCACTTTGCTGCAAAAGAGCAGCAAGGGATTTTGAAAGAAGGGGGTAAGGTTCTGGTGGATGCAGTGCGCTCCAAGGTGCCTGATGCCGATGAGACTGTATTTAGATACAGCACACCAAAGGTGAGGAAGCGCAAGAGGGCACCAAAGGGTCAGGGCAATGTCATTGCTGTCTATCGGCCAGGTAATGCTCGCCGCTCATACCGGATTTTGCCACTGAGACGGACGAAGGACATCATCGTCGGTCCCAAGGTGGCGAAAAAGAGTGCAGCTGGTGTATTCAGTGGCCGCAGAGTAGATGGTTACTACTTCCACATGCTAGAATATGGCACCCGACACTTTGGACCCATTGCACCGATAAGGAGAGGCCTGGCCGAAAGCAAAGGAGCGATTAATGTGAGTCTACGGAGGGGATTTCAGAAGCACATGAAAAAATTTGAGTTGAAGCATGCTCGTTAGCGCACACTATGGGTTGATGTTGTTTCGAAAGATCTGCATGAGAAGCTCTAGCGTGGTCAGTAAGCTACGCGGAGGAATCCACATCGGCAGGGTACCGCAGGATGAGCGAACGCCATATGCCACGATCCACATGATCACCACTCAGCCATCAGACACAAAAGATGCAGTGTCATCCCTAGATTCTATTCAAATACAGGTAGATATCTGGTCAGCTTTAGAAAACATCGATGACATTCTTAGTGGATACCGAGCTGCGGCTGAAGCAGACCAGGCTATCAGGGATGCAGTGGATGGATTCATGGGAACACTGGAAGATGTCTACATCGACGAAATCCGGTTCAGGACACATAACCCGACACCCTTCGAAGACTCGACAGATAGATACAGGATTAGTACAGATTATCTAATGAGAATTAAAAGGCAACAACCATGACAATACCACCTAAACCAAAAGGCGGATCATTAGACCTTTTGATGAAGGTCACCTATCACTTTCCGTATATGCGCCGACCAATATTGAAGGGTGAGATAGCATACGGTGTGGCGTATGATTATGCAATCAACCTGATTCAAAAGGATAAGGCTGTTGCCGCTACACTTCAAACGGAGCAAAAGGTGGATCCGGAAGAAATGGATCGCCAAGCCGAGAAAGCCAAGGCTCAGTATCTGAAGGAAAAAGCAAGTGAAACCCAGAAGGCCAGCACCGGTAAGGGAAATTCACGAACTAAAAATGACAAATAATGGCGACAACTATAGGTGTAAAAAACTCGACCAATTTTGCCTTTTACGTTGGGGCTACCAAGGTGGCAAAGCAAACAGATGCAGGATTGGAAGCCAGTACGGATGAAAGAGACATTACTTCGAAGGATTCCAACAACTACCAGGAGCTTATACCTGGATTGAAGTCGGGATCATTCTCAGTATCGGGTCTTTGGGCAGATACAGGATTCACTGTACCTGACTTGTTAGGACTATGGGTTAACGACACGGTAGGTACCAACAAGTTTGGCGACGGGACCAATGACGTGACTGTTGACTCTTGGATGACGAACATAAGTATTCAGAGTCCTGGGGCAGCTCAAAACGTCATATTCAATTCCACCTTTAGGTGGTGTGGAGAGCCAACGATCACGTAATAAATCAGCAATAAGATATGAGCCAGCAAACAAAGGTAGTCCAGTACAAGGGCGAAGCCATAGAGGTGAGGTATGTAGAATTGGCCGGGCAGAAAAGACCGGTGGCATTCACCATGTACACTTTCATCCTCTTTGAGCGGAACACGGGTATTGACTACTTCCGAATGAGTAAAGATGACCGCATGTCAACCGAGCATGCTCTACAGCTGTACCACCTGGCTTTTTACGTGGGTGGCATAGTGACCGATGAGCCGTTTGAGATGGATTTTGAACCAGATTTCTTGATGCATGCAAATGCGGAGCTGATGTTCAATCTGGCAGGGATCAATGAGGACTCTATGCCCCAGAGCGATGAAGAGGAAGCAGCCTCCCAAGAAGTTGGAGAGGAAAAAAACGAGGTAAGCCACTCACAATTGCCCGAATAGAGGAATACTGCCTGGGTCGGCTACAGATGAGCCTCGCTCAATTTTACTGGTCGACACCGCGGGTTATCACAGTTCGGATTGTAGGGTGGCATGAGTATGAAGATGTAAAATTCACCAGGTGGTTAAAATGGCACCGGTGGCAGACCTACATCCTCAGTTTGCCTCTTGATCATAAGAAATTACATAGTCCCCTTAGCCTATTTTCTCTACCTGACGAGAATGAGCTTTACACAGGAGGTCCGGGAATGACCGAGGAGCAGGTGAAGGCTAAGGAGAAGCGATTTGAAGAAGAAGCCCACGTCTTCGAGAAGTGGGATAGAGAAATGGCCGAAAGATATGCCAACACTATCGGAACTTAACATACGGATTGGAGCAGACATCTCCGAATTGCGCAGGGGGCTGACGCAAGCAGAGAGAAGACTGCGCCGTACTTCCCGCACCCTGGGTGATCTTGGGGATGCGGTGAACCGTAATTTGGTCGCTCCCTTTCTGGCGGCAAGTGGTGTAGGTGTCAAATTGGCCTTAGATCTTGATCGCAACTTTTCCAAAATTGAAAACCTGGTCGGCATTACGGGAGACAGCTTAGAGAGTTTCAGAGACTCTGTTAAGTCTATCTCAAATCAGGTGGGAAAGAGCCAAACGGAGTTAAGCCAAGCGCTTTTCACCGTAACGAGTGCTGGCCTTAGGGGCTCAGAGGCTGTGCAGGTGCTTACGGCATCTGCTAAAGCCTCTGTGGTTGGTCTGGGTGAAACTGAAGAGATTGCTCGAGCAACCACAGCAGTGATACAGGCCTATGGGAAGGAAAATATATCTGCATCCCGGGCAGTGAATGTACTTACCAGCACGGTGAGGGAAGGTAACTTGGAGGCCTCCTCACTGGCACCTGTGCTGGGTAATGTGATAGGGCTTGCAAGTCAAATGGGCATATCCTTTGAGGAAGTGGGTGCCAACATCGCCACATTCACCAGGCTTGGTGTGAGTGCTGAGGAAGCGGTCACCGGCTTGCAGTCGGTGATGAGTACCTTCCTTAAGCCCAGTGAAAAGGCAGAAGAGACCTTGCTGAAATTTGGTCTGAGTGCAGAGAAGGTAAGGCAAATGATTGCCGAGCAGGGTCTAGCACAAACTCTCGTGATGCTGACCGAGCGGTTCAAAGGCAATGAAGCTGCTCTTGCTGAGGTGATACCTAACATCCGTGCTCTCCGCTCGGTGATGGGTACAGCTGGAGCTCAAGGCGAGAGTTACCTGCAAATCCTGGAGGGGATTGAAAAGCAGACATCGAATGTCGACGAGGCATTCTCAAGAGCCAGTGATCGATCATCTGCGAAATTTGCGAGAGCTTTAGAGAACCTGAAGAACGCTGCAATCGAGCTGGGAACCGATCTATTGCCCGTCATTACCAAGGTTGTGGAGAAAGCCAGAGATCTTGCAATAGGTTTCCAGAATCTCGATCCAGGCACACGGAAGTTCATCGCCAATTTGGGTATCATGGTTACGGTGGGTGGTGGAGCTCTCAAGCTGATCAGTGGTATGGGTGCTACAGCTGTAACGCTGCTTAGGACTGTAAAACTACTGGCTCCTGCAATTTCAACACTCAGGATTGGCCTTGCAGCTCTCGGTGTGAGCAATCCATTTATCGCATTGGCGGCTGGAGCAGGTGCACTTATCGCGCTATTGCCAAAGCTCCAAGAGAACATAAGAAAGACGGGATCTGTAAAAGACCTTTTCCAAGCGCCCTTGTTGCCAGGCCAGCAACAGCAGCGGCCCAATTTGCCGCAGACCAAAAACCTGGGGACAGACATTTTTCCACAGGAGCAAAATAATCCGTTTGCTGATTTCATTGACGGCGCTTCTAAGGCTGATAAAACTGTACAGGATCTCGCCGATTCACTAGATGACCTCAATAAGAAGACAAAGGAGTCTCAGGAGAAACAGCGAACACTTGCCGATGTACTAAAGGACCTTAAGGATGGCCTGCAATTGGCCCGTGCCAAATCAGAAGTGTTCACGGATACTTTTCCAGTGGGTGCCGAAAGGATGGAACTCTATAGAGCTGCGATCAATGAATTGCTTGAGCTTGGGTTCGATCCTATGACTGAAGAAGTGCAGGACCTTAAGCGAGCAATAGATGGTTTGGACAGAAGTACTAAAGATCAAATTGAAACGCTTCCAACGCTCAAAAAAGAGCTTGAGGTTACAACCTCTTCATTTGGATCGATGAAGGAAGCAGCCAACAGTGTGAACGAGGCAGCTGTAAAAAATTCAGAGAAGCTGGCTAATCAGTCAGACTTTCTCGATGGCATGGTAGGTAAGCTTGAAGGAGGAGTTTTGGCGATCGGAGAGGGAATCATTAATGCAGCGGCATCGGGAGAGAAGGGCTTTAAGAATCTTGCAAAGGCAGCCGGTGAAGCAGCAAAAGCTTTCATCAGGACGGCGATCATCTCGGCCATCCAATCAGCCATTGAGAAGCTTCCTTTTCCAGCTAACTTATTTGCTGCTGCCGGGGCTGCGGTAACTGCTACAGCACTTTTTGCAGCGGTACCAAAAGCACGCAAAGGGGCAATCGTATCAGGCCCAACTCAATTGATAGCAGGTGATAACCCCAACGCTAGAATAGACCCCGAGGTAATAGCTCCACTGAGTAAGCTCAAGAGCATGCTGGGAGATCAGACGATGACAGTGCAGTTCAATGGTAGGTTGATTGGAGCAGGCAGTGACTTATTGGGAATAATCGATGAGGCTATTGCAGTCAGAATAGGAACAAGGGGATTCTAAATGGTTAGGCTGACAGGAACACATAACAGTGAAAGAGGAGATAATTTCAAAGTGGAAATCATTGACAAATCTGGAAGTGGATCCAACGGAATCTTCACCTTTAGGGGTAATGGTTACTCTGTTGATCCTCATGGTCCCCCTAGAGATCCTCACAAGCGATTCAATCCTTCAAAGTGCTCTTTTACCATGTTGATGGACCCAGATAATACAGCACATTCATCTTTTGTGGATGACTTGAAGAATGCACCTGAAAACAGGTTCTTCATAAAAGCATTCCAAAACGGAGAGCTCGACTTTGCTGGACCTATCAAAATGGACGCTGTGACATTCGAGGATGTTCCGTTTGTGTTTGATTTCAAAATTGTTGCATCGGACGGTATCAGTGGCACCGCAGGAATTGACTATAGCGATAATGGTGGTGCCTACAGCGGCCGTCAGACTTATCTTGAGCACATCATCAATATCCTGGGTAAAATTGGTGTTGATTTCCTCTATGGCTCAGATGATGCACTGACAGTGGTTTGCAATTGGTACGCTAACGAGATGTCCGGTGTTGGGTCAGTAAATCCCTGGGAATTGTGTAATGTAGATCATGAGGTATTCATCACTCGGGGAGAGGATGGCACAGCTGACTTTATGAAGTCAATTGATGTTCTTGATGAATTGCTTAAGCCGTTTCATGCCTGTATCAGGTATGGCAATGGTAGGTTCTGGATTGAGCAGATCACTGAGCGCGTAAATGCGACATTTATTGGCTACACCTATACGATAGATGGCACTCTCAAGCACGTAAAGACTTACAACCTTGATACACAGATTGAGCAAAACAAGGTCAATCACACTCAGAGTAAATTCTCGCTTCGTGGAAGGCAGTATAGTTTCTTGCCGGCCTTGAAGCAGATCAATATTTCTGTCAAATACAAGGAGGAGTTGACTAAACTCACTAAGGATGTAGAGTGGAGTCACTCCTCAGCTGATGTATGTGGTCCGGATGAATTTATCCAGCCTGTCCCGACAAGCATGTATGTGAGAGTAAAGGGCACTGTGAGGATCAAGACAACCATAGATCCGGTGGAGTTGGCTAACAATGGGTTCAAGACGCATCGGTATTACTTCAAGATGAGGATTAAGATTTTCAGATCCTCAGGAGGAGGTCCTGAAACTCATCACTACGAACGTCTTATTGACCACTTAGACTTCTATAACATCAAGGAGAAGTTTGCAAAGTGGGATGATAGCGGAATCAAATTTGTAGAGTTTGCGAGTCCGGTGGTTAGTGAGTTCAATGATGGTACTAACATATATTTTCCATTGGTGTTCGAGACGAAAGTGTTAGATATGACAGGGTTTAATTCTTTGGTGCGAACACTTTGCTTTGAATCAGATGGTATCAGTGATGAAAATGGTAATCTTTTAGATCCATTAAATTATGACCTGGAATGGGCTTTTGAAAACGTTGAAATAGCCGTAGTGGATGCAAATGCTGCGGAAGGCAAGGCCAAAAGTAAAATCAAAAAATTCAAGGGTACCGGTGATGAAAATAACACTGCTATCGTCAACTTAGACACGATTCTAGGTGACAATCTCAGTACACAGCACTCAATCCTGGTATTCAATGGGTCTGAATTTGTGCAACCTACCGGCTGGGGAGTTGCGGGATCAGGAAGTCATCCTGGGATAATTGAACTCCTAATTGATGAAATTCTCTCACTACGTACCAAGCCCCTCGAAGTTGCCAATATGACAATTTTGGGAGATGGCTTTGAGGTTTCGACGATTGCAAGAGTTACTTGGCAAGGTATCAACTACTTGTTTGATATAGGGTCAAAGATTTCTCGCAGTAACTTTCTGAAAGGATCATTTTTCGGACTTAGTAAAGCACCGGTGACTTCAACTTTGCAGATTGTTACACTGGTTGAACAAATCGATGTTTTGGGATTCCAAAAGAACGACGGAAGCAAGATCGATATACCACCTAAAGATAATGAAGGGATCAGCAAGATATCTGAAGCTATCACTGAAGGATCAACAGTGGCTTCGCTCAAGATTCCTGCGGCGCTATACAATTACTTCCGGATAGGAGATGTGATTGAGATTAGAGATCCGAACACAGGTAACAAGCAGACATTCACGGTTGCTGCGGATGTAAATCAGGGAGACACAGAGATCACAGTCAACAGCTCAACAGCGGCTTTCTCATTTGGGCTGGAATCAAAGGTGATATTTGATTGGGCCTATGAATCTGGGCAAACCTACAATGAGACCAAGGAGAGATACGAGTTTTTCTCGGTTGATACCGGCAATGTAACTGAAGGGGCTACACTGTTAACAATCACAGAATTTACTGTTCCAGCAGTCTCCGCACCTATTGATACTGCAAGGAAAAGACTGAGGCCTGAGCGAAACGGCGTCAAGATGAGAATGATAGAAAATGTGGCTACTTACACTGGTGATCAGCCATTGAGGGTTTTTGAGAGATTACCCGACACCAATCAGATCAAGCTACATGCTACGGCTCCAGTTGGACCATGGGATGAATTTGACATATACGGATTTGAAATCGTGAAATAGGATGAGTTGTAAGATCGTCATACTGCTAGTATTGTCAGTTCCAGTTTTCGGGCAAAATATTGATCAGCTAAGACCTGATACCTTGCCTGGCTCAATTCCAATGACTGTGGGTCCACATTTTCGACAGGCTTATGCTAGACCGGTTACTGTTGCAGACACTATGTCAATGTATCTCAAGCTGGACACCTTTTACACGAAAAATGATTCAGTATGCATTCGGCTTTTCGAATCAGATCGGCTGTTGTGTGGAAAGGTAGATGTACCAGTGGGATCTGACACAAAAGTTTGCGACGGTAACTATGTTGGTGACATCTTGACCCTATACATCTGCTCCGGAGCAATGCAGGTTGATAGCGTGAAGATTGAAATCATTACAAACCCGAACATAATTGGTACACCCAACACGGCGGCCTACTTTGATGGCTCAGGAGATTTGAAAAGTGAAACAGGTTTTGAATATTTTGAAGGTACCGATCAATTTTTTACTCCTGGAGCCACATTTTTAGCTAACGATGTTAGTACCACTGGGGCACAAGTTGAGATAGGTCAAGACAGGACAGATGATGGAACAGCATTCATTGACTTTCACAGTCAGGCATCATCTGACGCAGATGCTAGAATACTGAGATTTGCGGGAGCCAATGGTCAGTTGCAATTCACAAATTCAGGAACAGGAAGTATGTCCTTTGTTGTGAACGGCAGTAGCCGCTTATTAGTTGAAAATGATGGTAAGATTAGAGCACTGAATTACACATCTGTTGACCCGTTTCCTCAGACCGAGATAGGTTTGGTGACCCATGACGCAAATGGCAATTTTAGTAGTGTTGATATCAGCGATTTTGGTGACCCAACAGGTACTGCAAACACGGTGGCTTATTATACAGCAGGAGGGGTATTGTCAGGTGAGCCAGGTTTTGAGTACTTAGAGGCTACCAACCAATTTTATACCCCTGGTGCAACATTTCTGGCTAATGATGTTTCAACCGCAGGAGCCGCAGTTGAGATTGGACAAGATCGTACAGGAGACGGTACAGCTTTTATTGATTTTCACGCACAGGCTTCCTCAGATAGAGACTCACGTATACTACGATTTGGCGGTACTAATGGACAGCTATTGATCCAAAACGCAGGGACGGGAAGTATGTCTTTTCAGTTAAACGGATCAACGCGGTTTCTAATTAATAGCGATGGGGCGCTCAGAGCGTTGAATTATACATCCATAGACCCATTCCCTCAGAGTGAGATAGCAATTTTGACGCATGACGGTAGTGGTAACATTAGCTCAAGAGATATCGATGACTTTGTCGATCCAACCGGTCCTGCCAATAGAATACTTTTCTTTAACACATCAGGAAATTTAGATACAGATGTCGGGTTTGAATTTGATCTCAGCAACTTTTTCTATACACCTGATAGGTCTTTCCTGGCTAACGATGTCGACGGCGTTGGAGCACAGGTGGAGATAGGACAAGACAGGACAGCAGACGGTACAGCATTTATAGATTTACACAGTGATGTGGGTACCGATTTCGAATTTAGAATACTCCGGAATACAGGGCCGAACGGCAGTACAACAATGACTAATGTTGGTTCTGGAGGAATTAATTTTACAGCAGGTGGTGCGACGCGTCTAAGCATTGAAGGAGCGGCAGGGGATATAAGGGTCTTCAATGACCTTGAAGTAGATGGCGGATTTGAAGATCCCACCACTTCACTTGGAGCATCCAATCAATTTATCAAAGCCAACGGCGGCGGTGGCTGGTCTTGGTCACAAGTTAGCTGGACTCACTTAAGTAATATACCCTCAGGTTTTGCTGATAATGTAGATAATCAATTGAGTGCTGAACAGGTACAGGATATAGTTGGCGGAATGGTATCTGGCAATACTGAAAGTGGTATTTCAGTAACCTACCAAGATGGGGACGGTACGCTAGACTTTGTTGTCAGCGGGGGCGGTAGTGATGGAGACGGTATTTATGATGGCAATGGAATCATATTAGCTACTAAGTCAACAATTAATACAGTCTGGGAAATTGCAACAGGTGTTAACGACCAATTCTTGGTGGACTATGCAGATGATGACATTGCCGAGTTAAATATCCGTAGCAGCGGAACTGATCTAAATGCTAATGGTAGCACTGAAGTACGAATTGGGAACACTAGCAATCCAAGTGATCAGCTGGTAGTTGATGGTGGAGCAAATGTGGTTGTAATTGGAGAAGAAGACAATTTTCAAAACTCAGCGCTTCGCTTTTTTAATGATGGCAATGCAACATTGATAGCTGGTAACACCGGTGATATTCTAAGACTGCAAGGGGTTGGAGGCATAACAATAGGTCAATTCAGTGGAGACATGTTTGAGATTGAATCTGGTAGCGCGGGAACAGCAGTATTCAGACATGCAGATCAAAGCGCTCAAGTAGGATTAATATTGGCTGACGATGGGAGAATCACGCTACATGCAGTAGGAGTAGCAGACCCGTTCATAAATCTAAATGCTACTGGTGGTATTGAGACTTCAGGTAAGCTCAGGGTTGAGGGTGGTGTTGCGGGTGATTTTAATTTGGAAGTTAATGGCACAGCTGCCAAAACTGGGGGTGGCTCTTGGTCTTCACCTTCAGACAGAAGGTACAAGAGAAATATATCAAAGGTCAAAGATCCTATTAAGAAGATAATGGCCTTAAATCCTGTCCACTTTGAATACAAGAAATCATACTTGGAGCAATGGGATTTAGAGGAAGAAACATATACTGGTTGGATTGCACAGGATTACATGAAGGTTTTCCCTGACGATGTAATGAAAAACGATGAAGACGGACTTTATTCATTAAATCCTGAAGCTGTCGGACCATATACAGTCGCAGCAGTTCAACAATTGATAGAAGACAACAAGGAATTAAGGATGCGGATTGAAGAGCTGGAAAAAAGAATTAAATGAGACAATTTTTTTGCACGATCATATTATGCTTAGTAGTGATAGCTCTGCATGGACAGACTACTGAAGAGGCATTTTTTTTGGTAAAGGACACTCTAAATAAAGGTGATTCCATAGTCATCGAATTAACTGATCTCCAGAAAGGACGGTTGGCCAATCTGAAGAAACAAATCGAGAATCTACAACAAGAATACGCTGAGTTTGTGCACTTGATAGCAGATGCAAATTATGTAGACAAAAGGTATTCTCAGATCACACTGCTACCAGACAAATTAATATTCAGAGAACCGGAAAATCAGAAGAAATGAGGTATTTGATTTTTGCATTGTTAATCATCATTGGATGTACCACTTCAAAGAAACAAAAGGTGAGTCCTGCGGCTTTCAGTACTCCATGGCAGGCCTGGCCGCACGATTCTAAAGATACTCTAGCTAGCTATGGAGCATTTCTTATGAATCAGGATGGTGCTAACAATAGGGAGTCAATGATTCACACAGACACGTTGTTGGCGGTTTTTAGGGATAGCATAGGAGGAGCAACTACAGCAGCTACAGTTACAGCTGTGGATAATATTCGACAGATAGTTGGCGCTACCTATAATCTCGGTGATCGAATAGTAGTTAAGCCTACCGGAGCTGAATATTTCGTTCAGACAGATACAGTCGACAACTTCCCTGTGGACTCGGTGGCAGTAATACCTACTTCATCTGCATATGCAGTTTTGCGGCCACAGAATGGTGAACTAAATGTGGATTGGTTCGGTGCCATTGGCGACAACTCAAATAATGACACAGAAGAAATACAAAACGCAGTTGATTTTGCTACATTCTTACCAGGAGATGTTGTCACTGGTTTTAGGGGTGCCAAAGTCACATTTTCTCCGAATAAGCATTACCTGACAGATAGTATCATAATTGAGAGGAGGAATCTGATATTGGATGGCCAGAACTGTCATTTAACCGGCTTTACTCGTGGCGATTCAACTAATGCGCTTATACAGGTTGGTACTGATATCTTCAATGCTTTTCATGTTCTCATTCGGGATATTTTTATAGGCGGCAATGGCAAATTAGCTTGCATACAACTCTATAGATCAGATTTTGGCAGGATAGAGAATGTAAAACTAGGTGGTGCCAAATACGGTATTTATTTGGGTGAGCGTGAATGTGTGAGTACATACATTGAAAATGTCAACATTACGGGATGCGACATTGGGATATATGCCGTCAAAAATTCAGATAGTAATCCCAACTCCTCATATATCAATGGGGGCAAGATATTCAACGGATCAATCGGTGGCATCCAGATCGATGCGGGCACAAGTATCTCTATTAGCAATCTTGATATTTCACTTTATCCCAGATTTGCAATTAAGCTAGGAACGGACAGTACAAGTGTTTCGAGGGTCAATCTTAGCAATATTTATACCGAGGCCAATGGATCTGGTTTAGTCGGTGATACATCTTCGACCTTTATACTTACCAACGTGACTGACTTTCGATTCGAGAACTGTGACTTAGGTGGTGCTAATGGAACGGTGAATGGCAAAACACACATGCAGTATGCTGTTAAGCTAAAGGATTCGCACGCTGGCATGTTCCATAATTGCTCATTTTCCCTGATCCAAGATGCGCACATATTTGCGGATTCGATGTGTACCAATATATCGGTTGATGGATTTACCTCATCGCGTTTGGCAACGCAATATGACCGAGAAAACCGGGGCATGATCAGGATGGTTGATCAAACTTATGATGGCATTGACCTACGGTATTTTGACAAGCATTCATTCAACCGGAATGGATCGACCGACTCATTAAAAAATTACATTGATCCAGACACTAGGAATTATACTGCGGGCAATTCTAGTCTGATAGGCTCAGAGTATTGTGAACTAATTAACGATACTGTTGGAGTTTTTACCTTCAAGGGCCCAACGCAGGGAACGCTTGAACAGATCACAGAGACCTTCCCCACCTCATCAGGGTTTGCGAGGGTGAAGTTCGTAGCTAAGTTAATAAGTATTGACGACCCGGTACAGGATCTCGGGCAGTTTGCCGTGACGATTATCCGTAGCAACGGTTTTAGTGGGACTCCATACAAGAATAACATCGAGCTGGACTACGACTATCGATTTTACGATCTGATAGTGAACTTAAATCGTGATGCCAAGGAAGATACGCTGTTAGCACCATACACTGTCGATGTGCCTTTTACATTCCGATTTAGCAAGCCAGGCCTAGATAGTATCACTGTCGCCGTCGGTGGGGTACAAATCACCACCGTTGACGACGATTTCTACTATCATAGGAAGGACGATCAATTGTCGAAGCCATCTTTTGTTGTCCAAGATCCAATAACCCTTCTTGATGTGCCTACTTTCCCCGTGATGGATAGTGCACTAACAATAGTTAACGGGCTTGTGGGTCTGGCACCCACGGTAAATATATACAATGCTAGCGATACAATGGTGGGAGACATCACAGTACATACAGGAGGCAATGACTTTACCATTGAAACAGAGACAGCGTCAGGATTAAGAGTTAATAATACTGATGTCAGAGCATTGGGGACTTTTCAAATTGGGGATAACACTACAAGTGGGGCAGTGTTCAAGCTCAGGTCTTCGAGTAATGAATGGCAATATTGGCTAAGCGGCACAAGCTTTCTGCTGGAGCCTCAGATAACAAATTCGAGTATTAGGATTCGTGACGTTGAGAATGTAACCATTTTTGATCTGACAACTGCGGTGGGTCGCATGACGATGAATGATGACGGAGGCAACCCCATCTTCATTGCACACGAAAGCAATGAGTTTCGCATCAATAAATCTGACGATGCTGGAGCATTTAATTTGCAGGTCGAGGGTGACAGTTGGATTAACGGTGATCTAACGGTTACCCAGGATAGAATTTTGTTAGGGGCTGTTGAATTGATAACTGGTACAGGGTCGCCAGAGAATACAGTAATAGCGCCCGTGGGATCTATCTATTTGCGGGATGATGGAGGAGCGAACACGACATTATACCTAAAAGAAAGCGGCGCTGGAAATACGGGCTGGATTGCAAAATGATAGCAGCAAAATTAGAAGCTGTATGAAATGAAGTTGGCAATGATGAGCATTTCTTCATTTGTCCTGATGGCATTGGGATTGATTCAGTTGCAAACTGAAATAGTGACAGGCATTCCCGAAAGCGTCACGATAGGCACGATTATTTTTTCGCTCGGTGGGACAATCATTTACCTTGGAATGTATGTGAAGTCGCTTCACGAGAAAATGCAAGCCAGGGAAAAGGAATATCAAACCGAGGTCAACAAGCTTCATAAAGATCACGCGGACAAGATCGAAAACATGATGCATGAGACCAAGCAAATTTTTGTGGATTATACGGTCGCCACAAACGGCCACGCGAGACTACTTGAGAGTGTACTGGAAAAATTAGGGTGACAATTTGCATGATCTTTCTACCGGTATGCTGATCAATATGATGTAAATTATTTGTTAATCATAAATACATACAATCGTTATGGGAAAGAAGAAGAAGCCCGGAACAGATGAAGGGCAAGATGTGAAGACAACTGGACAGGACCAATTTATTACGCGGACAATGTTGACCGATGCACTGAAAACTTTCGGTGCTGACTTCGGTGCTCAGATGAATAAGCAGATTCAGGATGTGGCCGGTTCGTCCGCTCAGGATCTGATCAATCGAATTATTGAGCAGAGGAGTGAGGAAGTTTTTGGTGGTGAAGCATATCGAGCCAGCTCACTCCCACAACAGCGCGCATGGGATGCACAATTTAAGCGACTAGTTGCTACAGAGCTTGACCGTTATGGAGAACGGGCAAGAGGACAACAAAATGATGTATCTCATTTAGCTGAGGTGAAGGCTGACCGTCTTGGCCGTGCACAAGACATGTGGGGCATGACTCGAGCTGCATTCCTGAGCAAGTTGTTAGATGTGAATGACGCTAGCGAGGCCAAGAAAACTCTTGGGTTAATTGGCTCTTATGTTGGTGTCGAAAACGCTTTTGATACTGACCTTGAGGCTTTAGTCGATAAGGCAGTCGGTGGCGCTATTAACAAGACTAATAAAGGCGCAGCTGATAAGGCAGCGTAAATCCGGACGATTGAACCGAACCATCTCCAGCAGTTTGGTAAAGAGGCTGCCGGAGAATCGGTTCTATTCATGGACATCAAAAAAGTTGAGTTATGACTTTATCAATCGAAACAATACAAAAGCTGTGGATCATGATTGGGACGGTGATCGCTACTTTGGGTCTCCCATGGATTCCTGAAATAGTGAATGATTTGTTCAGTACTGCCGGCACAGAGGTATTATTCCAAGGGGTCTTCGCAGTAGCGGCCCTATGGCAGTTTGTCTCAAGCCGAACCGGCAAGGACAAAGAGGTCGAGGGACAAGAATTAAAGATGCAGAGTGCCGGAGCAACCATGTGGTACATGGTTAATCCATTCAAAGCAGCTGCATAAAGAGGAAGGTATTACTCTTCATGAGGATTTCAGCCGTCATCTCAGATGTGAGGTGACGGTTTTACTTGACAGCCTTCATCATCGTGAAGTGAGGATGGCTCACCAGAGCATCAGCCAGTTGCTCTTCCTCAATTTTGTAGTACTTGAGAAAGTCCTTGTAGTTGCTGTGGCCGGCAATTTTCATGACATCGAGCGGAGGGATGCCAGCCTTGACTGCATTTGAAATGAAACTTCTCCGGCCCGTATGGGTGGTCACAAGTTTCCATTTTTTCTTTTTCACACCGCCGATCAATATCGGATCATCAATCTTAGCCCATTGAGCAATATCTTTGAGGTACCGATTCATCACTTGGTTCTCTGGAGCCTTGGGAAAACGTCCATTGTATTTAGTAATTATCGCTCTCACAATTGGGTTGATGGGCACAGCGGTGTACTTGCCTCCTTTCTTCTGTCTAATCTTCAGCTTATCTCCATCAATGTGTTCCTTGGATAATCGACTGACATCAGAATATCGGAGGCTGGTGAAAGCCTCAATTAAGAAGTAATCTCTGGTTAGATCATGACCTGGTTTATCAAAGATCTCCAGCTCATAGATCTTCATAAGCTCCTCAGTATCCAGGTAGATATTAAAAACTTCCTCCCTGGCCACTGAGAAACGCTTGGAGTGATATCTATTATTGGTGTGTAGTTGATCGTCCTGAGCCTCATCCATGATCAACTTGAGGATCGATACGATCTTGCTGATGTAGTTGCGTTTATAGGTCCCTTCCATGAAATCGAGAAAGTCATAGAAGAAATTGAGATCAATTTCATCAAACTTGAGCTGAATAGCTCTAAGCTCTTCGTAGGAGCGAATCATTTTCTGGCAACTCCGGTAAGTCTGTATAGTCCCTTCCTTGTATTTGCCGGACCTGGTTCTATTCTGAATGAATTTTTCGACATAGGGGCTGAGGAATTGCAGCTTTTCACGTTCAAGGATCTTGTAGTAATCGGTACGATCTTGTTCCAACCTTTCCTCGTACGCTTTTTTGAAAGTGTCTTTGGTGATAGGAATATTCCTGGCAAGGAGTTCTGCATGAACATTTCGGGCAGCTTCCTCAAGATAATCCAGGCGCTGATTCTTTTTGAGGGCGTTGGGCTTTCGTCGCTTGAATCGCTTTTTCTTCTTATCCCAGTGATCAGGTTGAGCTGAAATTGATGTTGAGAACTTTAGTCTGATGCCCTGGTGAATGTATAGTAGGTATATGCTAGATGTTTTCCTAGCATCTTTTAGATAGAAGCTGGTATTCATCTTTGGAGGATTTCTCTCCTAAAGATAGTCAAATCGTTCCACGCCGGGGGGAACGATTGGGGGAACGATTTTGGCACAAAGTGGGCCTCAGTTGGAAATGAGTGTTAAAATTAGTATATGTATTTAACTGAAAATGAGCCTATTTGTCCAACTGGGGCCAATCTAGGCTCATTCCAAGCGGTGAGGGCGGGATTCGAACCCGCGGTACCCCGTTAAGAGTACGCCGGTTTAGCAAACCGGTGGTTTCAGCCACTCACCCACCTCACCTAAAACATGTTGGCTGGTGCTCAGAAAAGCACAGGCCGCAAAGATAGGATTACCCACAATAATTTCAAAGGTATATGGGCCCGGCTGGCCATCGTAATTTTCAGATAAAACTTTTGCAGATCATGCACCTCATATCATAGTTTTGCCTCTCAGATGAACCGGAGGACTTTAGGTATTCTACTTGCCCTATTTGGCTCTCTACTGTTTTCCACCAAAGCGGTCTTGGTCAAATTAGCTTATCGACATGATATCGATAGCATTTCCTTACTACTTCTGCGGATGATCTTTGCCCTGCCTATCTACTTGGTGATTCTGGCTCAGGTAAGCCCCGGTAAATTCAGTGAGTGGAGGCGAATACCAGCCAAGTATTGGATAGGCTTGTTTATTGCCGCGGCACTAGGGTACTACTTATCCAGCCTTTTGGACTTCATAGGGCTACAATATATCGACGCCAGCGTTGAGCGATTGATTCTGTTTATCTATCCTACTTTCGTAGCAGCACTCAATGTCCTTCTGTTTCGGGAAAGACTCACGAAGATCCAAATGGGAGCTCTCTTGATTTCTTACGTCGGTCTGGTGTGCGTATTCGGTCAAAATCTGAACTCAATTTCATTGGATCAAGCTTTTTGGTGGGGCTCTGTCCTGATATTGATTTGTGCGCTTACCTTTGCACTTTTCCTGGTACTGAGTCAATGGCTGATACCCCACTTTGGATCGAAAGGCTTTACCAGCTTGAGTATGACTGTAGCGTGTTGTCTGGTGATTGTCCATTATAGTGTACTGCTAGATTTTGATGTCATCCTTGACTGGCCATGGCAAGTGTTTATCATCGCCTTGGCCATGGCTATCCTCGCCACTGTTCTCCCTTCTTATTTAATCAATTTTGCCATCGATAGAATCGGTGCTACCCAGGTGGGTATCATCAGTAGCGTGGGACCCATATCCACAATTACCCTTGCCTACCTACTGCTTGATGAACGACTCGAATTCACTCAGATATTGGGTGCCTTTATGATCATTCTGGGTGTCAGCATCGTCTCTTTTGAGGTTAGAAGGCAAAGGAAAACTGGGCCTTCTTAAAAAAAACCATATTTCCTATCAAGGGCGAGTTTTGAGCGCCAGGCGGGCCGTAGTTTTTCAAGGAAAAAGATCCAGGGTGGCTTTTTGCTCTACTTTTTGCCACCAAAAAGTAGAAAAAACTCATTGAGATACTAGCCGAAATATGTCATCCCCCAGAGTACTAACCACCTATTGGTTGTAATCCTCTACCCCTTTCAAAGGAGGTGGTGTTAGGTTGAGATTGCACTACCCGGGATGCCTTTAGAAGATTTTCCTTAAAAAGACCAGGTCGCGGGTGGGAAAAGAGCATCAACTGTTCGAGCCAGTGGAGAATATTACTCAAAGCCCAGATGACAAGGAAGCCATACTTGAGGGGCCAGCCAATAAGGGCGAGTTTTAAATTATTTTGGACGTGAGTGATGGTAGATGTTTAAGAATAATTAATGAATTACTATTAAGTTCGATACAAAGAATCTATGCTTGTTCCCTTATATTGCCATTCTTTGATAATCTGTGTAGACATGAAAAAGAATACCCTGAAGTTCTTCTTACTGTTGCTGACCATTGGAAATCTCCCTGCGCAAGATCAAAACCGAGAAATTGAATTCCCGGATATACCAGGTTACCAAACGTTACTTTGTGATTTTCACATTCATACCGTTTTTTCCGATGGTTCAGTATGGCCCGATATCCGGGTACAAGAAGCCGTAAAAGATGGTCTGGATGCAATTGCCCTTACCGAACATTTAGAGTATCAACCGCACAGTGCAGATATGCCACATCCCGATCGTAACCGGTCCTACGAAATTGCCTCGCAAGAGGCTAAGCCGCATCGGTTGATTGTCGTACACGGTGCAGAGATTACACGTGATCTGCCACCGGGACATGCCAATGCGATCTTTATTCAGGATGCCAACAAACTCAATATCCGAGACAGCATTGAAGCCTATCGTGAAGCCAAACGCCAAGGTGGCTTTATCTTTTGGAATCATCCAAATTGGATTTCGCAGCAGCGAAGCGGAATAGCTACCCTTACCGATTTACACAAGCAGTTGATCGAAGAGGATTTGCTGGATGGTATTGAAGTGGTCAACGATCTTACTTACTCTGATGAAGCACTGCAGATTGCCATTGACCACAACCTGGCCGTGATGGGCACATCGGATATACATGGTTTGATAGATTGGCAGTATGAATTGGCAAACGGTGGCCATCGGCCGATCACCTTGGTGTTTGCAGTGGAGAGAACGATAGAGTCGATCAAAGAAGCGATGTTTGAAAGCCGAACCGTGGCCTGGTTTGGCAACCGGCTTATTGGCAAAAACAAAGTGCTCAGTCCGTTGGTGGCAGCATCTATAAAAGCAGAGGAGGCAACCTATCAAGGGCCTTCATCGGTTGCTACGGTGGTGCTGCGCAATCTTTCAGACGCTACCTTTATTTTACGAAATGTAGGAAGTCATAGTTTCCATGCACATACTGACCTAGTGACCTTACCTGCCCAGGGTACATGCAAGGTTGAGGTCAAGACCATCGATCAAATCCCAGCCTTCGATTTACACTTCGAAGTTATGAATGCCACGATTGCCCCCAGATCTCATCCTTTTGTACGAATTCCAATAGTGGTAGATTTTTAATGTGCAGGATTTGCGGATCCTTGTTCGCTTTCTCCAATGAACATTGGTATGGGGTTAGGAAATAAAAAAAGGGTTAAATCCTTCAGGACTTAACCCTCCTCAAAATAGTAATCCCAAAATGGAAAGACAGGAATTCATTTACAAGGAGAACACTTGCAATAATGTCTCCAAAACACTGAAGTGAAGAGAAATTCCCTTGATATATAAAGTGTTGCAATGTATTTACAACTGATAACCAAGGCAATGATTCAAAGTTTTCAAATGTGTTAAAATTCTCTAAAGTGTCTCAAGACCGGAGTTCTTCCTGCCTGGTCTTGATTCATTCCCGGGTAAAAGGCATGGTGGCTTTGCCGCCATTCAGTTGCAACGATAGGATGTAATTACCTGATGGTAGATTTGCGGTCTCAATCGAAAGGTGATCAGCAGGTGATTTGATGGATTCCTTTAACAAAGTTGCACCCGTCATGGAGAGAATCTCGTATCGCTGAATGGCATATACAGCGTCTACCTGCACCTCCAAATGCTCGGACGCAGGATTGGGAAAAAGCTTTAAGCCCGACACTACCGTCAAGTCTGGAGTGCTGGTAATTGTTTCATCAAATTTCGTACCTGATCCCAGGATCTCTCTTGTATTGACATCTTGCACGTACGCCAATACATAGGCTTCATCTGATTGTACACCATCTGGGATCGTGATCTCGTAGGTGTTCTCCATGGATTGACCTGATTTAGGTAGATCAATCGGATCGCCATCAGCCGAGGTTACATAGTCTCTAAGTACGTCATGGTGCAAATTTTCTCCATTTGGGGCCTGGTAGTTCACTTCCTCTTCCACAATCGCTATAAAAAGCCGGTAGTCGCTTGCTTCCAATAGGGCACTATTGCTGATCGTAAGGGTAAGATCGCGGGTCACTCCCTGCGACTCAGTAACCACAATGGTCAATGGTCGGGCGTTCGCCAAGGCTGCTTCGATATCCTGGGCAAGCAGGGCCTCTTGTGATGCACTGGAGCTCTTACCATTGACATAGACTCTGGGTGTGCTAAATACATCGTAGTAATTCTGGCGTGCCTTATTGTCTTGTGCATTGAAGTTGTGCAGCACACAACTCGGATATGGCGAATCAGTATGAATGCTGATATGGTGTACTTTTCCGGCAAACTGGTCAAGTACATTGTATATTTTAGGGTTGTTCTGGGCACAGATCGGACAAGGGGTATTGGTAAAATGCTCTACCAGAACATGTTGTGCCTGCGCACCTGCGGTTAAATAGGCACTGAAAAAAATCAGTAAGACGAACTTCTTCATTTCTGAACTTGATTTAGATGGTTTGATAGTTGATTAACGAAAGAAATTAAACTATTGTGTTTCTTTCCTCAAATTTGTCAACAGTTCATAAAGTGTATAGTTCTTTGAAATCTCACAACCCATGTTGATCATGGCAAGCATTTCTTCATGACGGGAGATGTTCATTCTTTTGGTAGCTGAAATGATCTGAGTCTTGCATGATGTATTGTTCAACCATTTGGCCATATCTGTCTTGGAATCAAAAGATCTAAGATCGACATCCTCACAACCCATGATATGGATTCCGATCATCTCGATGTACTTTTCACTGAAGTGAAAGAACATGAGCTGATCTCGAAGTCTTCGCTCCATCAGGTCAATTTTGCCGAGTATCTTTTCGAAAACCAAGTCGCTAAACTTGAGGATCAGTTCCTCAACCTGCCAAGCCTGGTTTTGTTTTAGATCCTGCCATTCTGTAGCGGTAATATTCTGACTTGACAGAAAGAGTACAAATTCTGGTTCGAGCAGTGTAAGTTCTTCCTTGCTCAGGATTCGATATTTGGGTCTCTCACTCAATACACAGGACGGTCTCGTGGTTCATCACAGAATCAAATGGGGTGTGGATGGTATTTTGCTATTTTTGCCAGCTAATAAAGCCACAAGATAAATGATTGGTGCCATCACCTGGCCAGATCTCAGCTCTCCTGAAGTTTGGATAAGTTTGTTGACCTTGACTTTTCTGGAAATTGTATTGGGAGTCGATAATATCATTTTTATTTCAATAAGTGCGGCCAAACTACCATCCGACCAACAGAAAAAAGCAACCAACATCGGTCTGGTCTTGGCCATGGCCTTTAGGATCTTACTCTTGTTTGGCATTACTTGGCTTATTGCAATGCAGGCACCCTGGTTTTCCTTTCACGGTTCACTCTTCTCCGGTGAATTTAGCGGACAGAGTGTCATTCTCATTGCTGGAGGAATCTTTTTATTGTATAAGAGCACTACAGAGATTCACGAAAAATTAGAGGGGAAGTCACATCATGAGGTTGATCGAGCAAAAAGATCGAGTCTCCAGCAAGTGATTATCCAGATAACCTTGATCAATATCGTCTTTTCATTTGATAGCATTCTCACTGCGGTGGGCATGACCAATGGGCTCCAAGGTGCATTGATCATTATGATAGTTGCTGTTGTCATTTCTGTACTCATTATGATGTTATTTGCTGTACCCGTAGGACGGTTTGTCAATCGCCACCCTACCATCCAGATGTTGGGCCTTTCATTTCTCATTCTCATCGGCTTCATGTTGATTGCTGAGGGAGCTCACCTGGCTCATGCTGAGATCTTCGGTGCGGAAATTGGTGCGGTGCCCAAGGGTTACTTGTATTTCGCCATTGCCTTCTCTTTAGGGGTCGAATTCCTAAACATGCGTCTTCGCAAGAGACAACGACCTATTCAATTGCATGGAATCAAAGAAGACGCCATCGAAGAAGGTGTTATGCAACCATGAGCAGTATTCAATGCTTTGTTTTCATTTCAGGTATCTGCTGGTTGGCCTGTCAGTCGACGGTTGAAACTCCCTATGTGGAGATACAAGGAGAAACGATGGGTACCTATTACCGCATTCATTACAAAGCGGAAAGTGATTTGTTGAAAGAAGAAGTCGATGCTGAGTTGAAAAGACTGAATAAGGCTTTATCAACTTATGATTCCTCCTCGGTAATCTCCTCTTTTAATCGAGCCCTAGACGGTATTTCCGCTGCTGAGATCGATGACTCAGTTTTGGCCAGGTTCTTCTTTGACAATGTGCTTTTATCGAAAGATATCTTTGCACACACCGACGGATATTTTGATCCCACTGTCATGCCGCTGGTCAATTACTGGGGTTTTGGGTACCGGGAAAGAGTGGAGAGAGCACAAGTGGACACGGCTGCTATTCAGCGGATTTTGGAGCAAACAGGTTTTGGTTTGGTTGAACTCAAAAAGGAGCCGGAGTGGATGCTCAGGAAGCAACGACCTGAGGTTGAATTGGACTTCAGTGCATTGGCCAAAGGGTATGCCATCGATCACTTGACATCGATGTTAACTTCGGACAAGGGCATTACTGATTTTTTGATTGATATCGGTGGTGAGACCAAAGTACAGGGCCTTAATAAGGAGGGTAATCCCTGGCGCATCGGAATCACCAGGCCAGACCAGTTTTCAATGGCTTCTGATTTCGATTTCATTATTTCGTTGGATAATGAAGCCATTGCCACTTCGGGTAACTACCGAAATTTTTACAAGGTCAATGACGTCACCATTAGTCATACCATCAATCCAAAGACAGGATTCTATGAGAGAAACAACTTGCTAAGTGTCTCTATCGTCACTGAGTATTGTGCCATTGCTGATGCTTATGCGACTGCTTGCATGGCCATGGGGTTGGAAAGGGCTAAGCGCCTCATCTCAGAAACTAAGGATATCGAAGCACTGTTTATTTTCACCAATGATAAGGGGGAGACCAGCCACTATGTTACAGATGGCTTGTCAAGGAAGATTGTCCAAATCAGATGACAAAAATTGATAGCTATGAAGTTTAATTTAGATCGTGATTTGTGTTTTTTTGACATCGAGGCGACCGGACTGCATGTGATTCGAGATCGCATCATCCAAATTGCCATCAAAAAATTCTATTCCTCCGGTAAAGATCCAGACAGCTATATGACCTATGTCAATCCCGGAATTCCGATCTCCGAGGAGGCCATGGAGATTACGGGCATTACCCCAGCTGATTTACGCAATAAGCCTACTTTCTCTCAAATTGCTAAAGAAGTATTTGACTTTATTGGGGATGCCGATTTGGCCGGGTACAACAGTAACCGGTTCGACGTACCCATTTTAATGGAAGAATTTGCCCGATATGGTTTTGACTTTAGCATTGAGCATCGAAGATTGATAGATGTGCAGAGGATTTTCTATCGTATGGAACCCAGATCTCTCAAGGCTGCACATCGCTTCTACTGCGGGTCTTCCATCGAGAATGCACATGATGCCATGGCTGATGTAGAAGCTACGATAAATGTGCTGCATGGACAGTTATCGCGTTATGAAGGACAGGACCTGATAGATGACGATGGTGTCTTAGAAAGTCCCGTAAAGAATAATATGCAGGCGTTACATGACTTTACCAACGATACCCGGTTATTGGATGTCACTCAAAGACTGAAATACAACCCAAAAGGAGAGATTGTTTTTAATTTTGGCCGCTATCAGGGTAGGGTCGTCAAGGAGGTTTTTAGCGAGGATCAAGATTATTACCATTGGATTATGAATAAGGAGTTCTCCGTCCAAGTAAAAAATATTGTAAAAAAATTGGCTGGTGAATTGAAGCGAAATGAAAGCAATTCTTAAACCGCTTTTTGGTGCTTTCATTGTTTGGCATTTCGCTGCTTGTTACCAAGATCGAGAAGGTTGTTTGGATGCGTTGGCGACCAATTTCGATGTAAATGCTGATATCAATTCAGGCTGTGTATATCCCGAGTTGACCTTTAATATATCGCACCGTTTTGACACCGTGAATTTTGATCTAGGGTCGGTGTATCTCAATCTTCTGAATCAACCCTTTATTCCGCTGGCTATCTCATTCTACATCTCAGAAGTAAGTCTTTTGACGGATATGGACCTAGTCACTGTCGATGACCTATTGCAATTCAGAGATCAACAAGGAAACTTAACGGTGGTTCCTGATGACATTACGAAAATCCGAAGGTCATCATTTTCATTTGCCATCGGTAGCTTTCTTACACCCAATTCATATCGAAGTTTACAATTTTCCCTGGGACTTGATGCCTCTTTGACCAGCGCACAATCCTTTGATATAGACGACGATCATCCCTTAGACAGTTCCAGTAATGAACTATTCGATGCGCAGCTGGGATATATTATGGCTCGTGCTGAGCTGATCAGCGATACAAGTGCTTTGGACACTTTGGTCATCGATCTTCCAGCTAACCCCACTATTCCCATGTCATTGCCAGTTGACTTATTTAAAGATAGAGGAGAGGCCATCGCTGTTCCTCTCGTCATTGATTACCGCCACTGGTTTGATCGTATTGATTTTGAGCAAGACGACCTGCCTACCATCCGGACCAAGCTGGCCGATGGCATCCAGAGATCTTTTTTCGTGAATCAATAAGGAAGATCCAGTGCAAGTTTGCAAAGCAAACCAAGAAGGATGAGAGCCTACATTGCGTGTCTTATTCTGCAACTGACCGGACTATTTAAAAATTTTTACTGATTTACGAGCATATTTTTTATCATATAATGGTCTTATAATCAATATATTATAGGATGCATCTTTACATATTATCTTTTATTGCATATTATCTTGTGTCATATTTGTATTTGTTTTATATGTTTTGATGGGCCATTTTTGAAAAAGAGAAGGATGTTACAGTGATCTTCTCTAAGGAAATATCGTTTTTGGATATGTTCATGGGATTATAATTTGTTAGACGAGTCGCGGTGCTCCTCACGGCGACTCGTTTATATTCATGGGAGGGTTTACAACAGACCTCTCTAATCCACCCCCACTTAAACAAGATCCAAGACCATGTGAAACCAAAATCCCTTGTGACTAGGACTTAATTAGCAGAATGGAATGGCTTCTGGGCCCTTGGGCACCGACAACCAGCGATTGCTCGATGTCGGCGGTCTTGGAGGGACCAGCGATAAAAACACCGAATCCAGTGCGATCAACCTGCAAATTGGCGTAGGCGGTATGCATAAGATCAACCACATCTTTCGCATGAAGTACAATGGCCAAATGTTCTGTCAAGAACGGAAGAACCCGAAAATCAAAGTCCTCCTCATCAAGCCAAATGGCCCCGTTTTCAGCCACGCCAAGAGTGGACCTTATTATGGCAACATCGATATTTTCCAGGTCTTGAGGTTGCAAGACGACCTTATCGATACCCCAGCCTTCAAAAGCGGGGTGACAGGAATAGACCCTTTGCATATCGGCAAATTGCTGATCCACAATGTATTGGATTTGTTCCTCATGATCAATTTCGATCACTTGACTGCCAGATAATGTGGCATTAACTTTAAAGGCATCGGCCAATGAGTCAAACCGGCAATTTACCCTTGGAATCGAAGGCAATGCCAAGACCGGGGGCTTATTTGTTTTTACTTTTTTTAAGATGGCGTCTTTACTCATTGTCTGTTTCTTTGATACCAATCTCTAAAGCACTCTTTCGGGATTGGGGGCAACTCTCGCTGTCGAGTCCATGGATTCCAAGGATGATTGACTATCTTTTTTGGCAACCTTCTCAAGAGAACACGGATAAGTTTTGCCATGCCCAAATAGGCCCATTTCTTACTGAGTATTAAGCCCACCAGACTGAATACTGCTTTCTTTTGCAACGAGATCATGCCCTTCTGACCTATGATTTGTCGCCATTTATACAACTGCTGATGGATGTCAATCTTGACCGGACAGACGTCGGAGCAGGCCCCACACAGGGTGGATGCAAATGGCAGTGTACTGAATGTCTTCAGATCTCTCCCGGGGCTCAGTATGGAACCTATGGGTCCAGGTGATGTATGACCATAGCTATAACCACCACTTCTGCGATATACAGGACAAGTATTGATACAAGCGCCACATCTTATACATTTCAGCCCTGCACGAAAATCTAGTCTGCCCAGGTGTGTACTTCTGCCGTTGTCCACGATGATGACATGCATTTCACCCCCTGGTTTGGGTCGGTGATGATGAGACGTGTAAATCGTAATGGGTTGTCCCGTGGCACTGCGGGCCAGCATTCTAATGAAAACACCCAGATGTTCGACTTTCGGAATAACTTTCTCAATACCCATACTATGGATCTGTATCGGCACCAGGTGTACACCAACATCGGCGTTGCCCTCATTGGTACAGACCACAACACCTCCAGTTTCTGCAATGGCAAAGTTTACACCAGTCAAGGCCGCCCCAGCTTCCAAAAACTTTAACCGGAGATGTTGACGAGCCGCTTCCGTAAGGTACTGTGGATCATTTTGTCCGGGCTCTGTATTTAACTTGTCGTGAAATAGAGCTCCAATTTCCTCCTTTCTAATGTGTATGGCCGGTGCCACAATATGACTGGGAGGCTCGTTTCGCAATTGTATGATTCGCTCTCCCAAATCCGTATCGATTACTTCAATTTGATGTGAAGATAAATAGGCATTGAGACCACACTCTTCAGTAAGCATGGACTTACTTTTCACCAGTTTCGTGATACCTCGCTTTTGAAGGATGCTCGTCACAATTTGATTGTGTTCCTCGGCTGTTGCTGCCCAGTGAACCCGGACACCATTTTTGCGAGCTGCTTCCTCAAAAGTCAGAAGGTACTCATCCAGATGAGATAAGGTGTGATCTTTAATGCCTGAGGCAGCATCACGTAAAACTTCCCATTCATCCAATTGATGTACCGCTCCATCACGTTTGGTGCGTAAGAAGGCCACAGCCTGATTGTGCCAGTCGGTACGCTCTTCATCCAAAAGAAACCGGCGGGCATTCTTCGCATGATCAATGACTTTATGGGTTGCCAAATGAAATCATTTAGATGGGCAAGTCGCAAGTTTTATCGATCCCATGTCTAATAATAAATCGATTGATATCCGTTGATTTCTCATACCGAATTCAGAATTTCCACAATATGTTTGATGCGAATCGGCCATTCATTCCTCCTGATGATGCCATCCATATGCATCAAACAACTCATGTCACCAGAAGTGATGAACTCTGCCCTATTTTCCATATGATCTTGAATGCGGTCTTTTCCCATCTTCACCGACACAGCTTCCTCAGTCACGGCAAACGTTCCGCCAAAACCACAGCATTCATCAGCCCGGTCTAAGTTGATCAATTCAATTCCGGACACCATACCCAGCAGCTCTCTCCAGCTTGAATACACTTCACTCACCAGTTCCGAGGACTTGGCCATTCGCAAGCCACGCAAACCATGACAACTTTGGTGTAGGCCTACCCGATGCGGGAATCGGGCCGGCAGCTCCTTAATCTTTAATACGTCTAGTAGGAAGGTGCTGATATCATACGTTCTTTCTCTGATCTGAGTTATACTCGATGATTGCTCAACGATGTCATAATGATGTTTCACATGATAGGTACAGCTTGCAGAAGGAGCCACGATGTATTCAAAGTCTGAAAAAGTTTGGACAAAATGTCTATAAATGTTGTGAGCTTTGCCTTCCATACCGCTATTGGCCAGGGGCTGGCCGCAGCAGGTTTGATCTGCAGGATACGTGACATCACATCCTAATTTTTCCAATAGTTGTAAGCAGGAAATGGCCACAGTAGGATAAAACAGATCGATATAACACGGAATAAATAGTCCGATCTTTCTCATTGAGGATGCTTTAGTCATCTATTGCCTGACCTGTAAGGAGCCTAAATCTCCAACCCGTGTCATCCGGTGTATTGCGAGTCTGCTTCATGAGGATACCAATCAGCTGTTCCTGAGGATCCGCAAAGTATTGGGTGTTAAAGTACCCGCCCCAGTCAAAGGTACCGGAACTGCCCCGACCTCCTTGTGCCTGGCCTTGACCATCTATAACACCAAATGCCAAACCGTAATAACTGCCCTGGCCTTCCCAGAGATCACCAATTTGGTTGCCCATCATAGATTGGATAGTGGTACGGCTCAGGATTCTGGTGCCGCCAAGCTCTCCATGATTGAGGTACATTTGTAAGAAAGTCGCATAGTCTTTTGCCGTGCTGCAGAGACCAGCGCCACCGGAAAAGAAAGTTTTGGCACCCGTTTTAGGGTAGTCGGGATCATAAAAAGTCACGGGATAATTTACCCATTGATCGTTTTTCTTGGTTTGTATGGACACCAGCTTATCCTGTTTATCTGTTGGGAGGTAAAAGTAGGTGTCACTCATCCCCAGAGGATCGAAGAGATGCTCTTTTAAGAACTGGTCAAAAGGTTTACCCGAAATGACTTCAACGAAATATCCCAATACATCGAGACCTTCACTATAGGTGAACTCAGCACCCGGATCGTGGTGCAAGGGGAGGCTGGCTAAGATTTTGACACTTTGTGCAATCGTAACTGGTTCTGTGGTGAAGAGGTCAGTTACGCCGGCTTTCCCATAAAGTAGGCGAAACCTTTCATCGGCATCGATGACCCCATAACCCAGGCCCGATGTATGGGTCAGTAAGTGACGAATGGTGATTTCGCCATCCGCTGGTCGTGAAGTATAGGTGGTATCCCCATAACTAAAAGAGGTTAGGACTTTGGGATTCTTAAAATCAGGGATGTACTTAGAAATGGGATCATCCAACTGAAACAGCCCCTGTTCCCACAACATCATCACTGCAGTAGAGGTGATGGCCTTGGTTTGTGAAGCAATGCGAAAGATGTCATCCTTAGATAGTGTCCTGCCATCAGCATCAGCAGATCCAAAGGCCTTGTGATAAATGATCTTGCCTCGACGTGCAACCATTGCTACCATGCCAGGCAGGGATCCATCATCAATAGCTTGCTGGCACATTTGATCAATGCGATCCAGACGCGGACTGGATATGCCAACGGTCTCCGGATCAGCGACCGAAAGCGGTTCGGAAAACTGGATAGATTTGGTTTGTGCAAATAGGAAATTTGCCTGTAAAAACAATAAGTAATATACGTATCGCATTCGGAGGAGATTTCGTCTGGATTGAAAAATAGTGAATGCACCTGCGCTGACCTAACTTTCAGCATTATGCTTTTGCATACCAAGACACTTACATGCTATTTCCATGCTGAATTGGCATAAACTTTGATTTTTCATCCTCAGTACCCTCCACTTATCTACCATAGTTTTCCCATCGCTCGCTCGAAACTTGATCAATGAGATAATGAATGTCGGTTGAAGTTAACTGATATTCTGTGATTTACATATATATTTATTCTTTATCTAAAAGAGAATCCAATGATCAGGCCTCATTCGTCCCAAAGAGTCATCACTTTTTCCATCAATAGAAGACTGCGGCTTCTCAACCCTGGTCTAGGTTTAAGTTTGATTTTCTTTCTTGCAGCCTTTCAAGGCACGTTGGCCCAAAATTGTCCCGGGAACAACACCACGGATATCCGTACATGTTTTTCTGGTACACCATCATGTACAGGCAGTGATGTGACCTTGATCGGACTTTCGGTGGGAGATCCCAATGAACCCTGTGAAACCTGCACACCCGGGCAACCGGTGACTTTGCCTCTGATCGCGGAAATACGAAGCGACAATAACGGCAACCGCTGTACATTTACCCTCGCCGCTGATCTGTTAGTGGATGGAGTATTTGCTTGTACCCTTTCTGTGAGATTGGATACCTGCATTGGCACTATGGGAACTTACTTCTTTGAGATGGGAAGCTTGACTTTCACTTGTGGAGAAGCACTTACCCTCTCACCAGATTTGATCCTTGGATGGGCAACCAATGGTAACGACAACGGCAATCCGAATTTTTGCCCAAACAATTCGAAATGTGGTCTTCCCGGACCCATTGCTGTGCGTACACCCTTAATTGCCACTTGTCAGGTATCACGACCCGTAGCTTGCTTCGGTGAAGATGGGGATGTGACGGCGGTAGTGACCGGTGGGACTCTTCCTTATTCTTTTAGTTGGAGCAATGGTATGTCGGACTCTGTGATCACTGTAGCGCCCGGTACCTATGATCTGACAGTATCTGATGCCAATGGCTGTACCAGTCTTTGTTCTGTGACCCTGCCAGCTGGTCCTGGGTCGGCACTTACGGCTGCTTGTGTCAATGGAGCGGTCTCGTGCTTTGGTGATAGTGATGGCACTGTATCGGTGAATCCTGCTGGTGGAACCCCGAATTACACCTACCTCTGGAATGCCAACGCAGGTAACTCGATGAATCAGACGGTAACTGGTTTGCCGGCTGGAAACTACACCGTGACCGTGACGGATGCCAATGGTTGTCAAGATGTTTGTACAGCCAATATAAGTCAGCCCCAGGCCTTCACTTGTTCAGCGAATCAAGATCAAGCGGTGAGATGCAATGGCGAATCCAATGGTCAGGCCACAGTTACCCCTACTGGAGGGAATGGTGGAAATACTTACCTATGGGATAATGGAGAGACCAATGCTACAGCCACCATGCTGAATGCGGGTCTGCATACGGTGACCGTGACCGACAATCAGGGTTGTACTACTTCTTGCTCCGTAACGATCACTCAACCCAGTGCCCTAACTTGTACTGCGGTCCAAGATCAAGCAGTGAGATGCAATGGAGAATCCAATGGACAGGCTACTGTGACTCCCGCAGGTGGAAATGGGGGAAATACTTACCTCTGGGACAACGGAGAGACCAATGCTACTGCCACCATGCTGAATGCGGGTCTGCATACGGTGACCGTGACCGACAATCAGGGTTGTACTACTTCTTGCTCCGTAACGATCACTCAACCCAGTGCCCTAACTTGTACTGCGGTCCAAGATCAAGCAGTGAGATGCAATGGAGAATCCAATGGACAGGCTACTGTGACTCCCGCAGGTGGAAATGGGGGAAATACTTACCTCTGGGACAACGGAGAGACCAATGCTACGGCCACGATGCTGAACGCAGGTCTGCATACAGTGACCGTCACCGACAATCAGGGATGTACCACCTCCTGCTCCGTAACGATCACTCAACCCAGTGCCCTAACCTGTACTGCAGTCCAAGATCAAGCGGTTAGATGCAATGGAGAATCAAACGGGCAGGCTACCGTGACTCCCACAGGCGGAAATGGAGGTAATACTTACCTCTGGGACAACGGAGAGACCAATGCTACTGCCACTATGCTGAATGCGGGTCTGCATACGGTGACCGTGACCGACAATCAGGGTTGTACTACTTCTTGCTCCGTTACGATCACTCAGCCTGCACCCTTAACCTGCACTGCAGTGGAAGATCAAGCGGCTTCGTGTAGTGGCTTTGCCGATGGAGAGGCAACCGTGACCGCATCAGGCGGCAATGGGGGTTACTCCTATTCCTGGGATAATGGAGAAATGACTGCTACAGCCACCATGTTAACAGCCGGAACACATTCAGTGACGATAACCGATGCACTGGGATGTAATACTTCCTGTACCGTGACCATCACTCAACCATCTACACTATCGTGTACCGCAGTGGAGGTTCGTCAAGTCTTGTGCAATGGTGAGTCTAATGGCGTAGCAATGGTCACCGCCACTGGGGGTAATGGGGGCTATGGCTACCTATGGGACAATGGAGAGACTTCGGCAACGGCAACCATGCTAAATGCCGGAACCCACACCGTAACCGTCACAGATGCCCAAGGGTGTATGACTTCCTGCGTAGTGGATGTAACCGAACCAGCCATATTGGGGGCTTCAGTTACCTTCAGCTGTAATCCTGATGCTACTGCAGACCTAGACCTAGCCGTAACTGGTGGTACTCCTGGTTTTACCTATCAGTGGGATAATGGATTGCCCGCAGTACAGGATCCGACCAATGTACCTCAGAATATGACCTATAATGTGACCGTCACCGATGCTAATGGCTGTACAGCGACTGCCTCAGTGACCGTCCAAGGATGTTGTTTGCTTGATATTGTATGTCCAGCTCCTACCAATGTGGCCTGTCTGGATGATACAACGACCGTTTCTCAGGATATGCAAGAGTTGATGGCCAATATTGTGGCTGTACCTCCTCCTTGCAACACACCCACCATCACACTAATATCACGATCGGCATCAGGTTCCTGTGGGACAGCCCCGGGTTACGAAATTAGCCGTGTATATGAAATCAATGACGGGGTGACAACCCTTCAATGCACCAAATTGATCCGCGCTCTGGATAACGTGCCACCAGCCTTGAACCCCCCGCCGTCAGCACAAGTCGAATGTCTTGATGACACAACTTCCGCCTTTGCTTCCCTGGGCGAATTTCTTGCAGCAGGAGGATCAGCTTCAGACAATTGTCAATTGTTGGCATCCAGCTTCCAGCAAGTCGGACCGTCGACCCTACAGGGAAGCTGTCCGCAACTCTTGACCCGGACTTATTCGGTGGCAGACCGATGTGGCAATATACAGACAGCAATACATGGGATCATCATCAGTGACGTGACTCCCCCAGTCGTAAATAATTGTCCTGCCGGGGCGGATTTGGGATGTTTCAACAGTGGAGATCCTTCGGTAGCAAACCTCCCCGGACCCATCACTGATCCTGTGGCTTTAGGAGCGACGGACAATTGCTCTGCCACGGCCAGTCTCGTTGTAAGTAACGAAGATGTTGGGCCCATCATTGATGGTTGTTCATATACTTTCCACCGGATCTACTCGGTCTCAGATGAATGTGGCAATACCACATTTTGTGATACCATCGACTATCGCTTTACCTTTGATATTGAGGCCCCAGTATTTGATAATGTCCCTCCTACCGTCGAATTTGGATGCTTTGATCCCGTACCAGCCTTCGGCAACAATGTGACCGCTTCGGACAATTGTGATGGTCCGGTCACCGTCACCTTCACAGACTCTAAAGGCAATGGGGGTTGTCTACGTGAATCTTACACCCGTATCTGGACTGCCGTTGATGCTTGCGGCAATGTTGCTACTGCACGACAAAATCTTATCAGGGTAGACTTTACTCCACCGGAGATCACACGACCAGCAGATACGACAATCTATTGCGGCCAGTCTATTCCGGAGGCTGAATTTGACATCACTGATGATTGCACTGACTTTGAAGAGCATTTTACCGAAACCATTGTGCCCAGCAGCTGTGCTTGCAATTACTCGATCATGCGCATTTGGACAGCTGAAAATGATTGCCAGGAGGTGGCCAGAGATACCCAGTTTGTTCATGTTCGCGACACGACACCTCCAGGCATTGAAATTGTCAATCCTTTGTTGGCAGGCTTGGAGAATGGAGGAGTAATGGAAGTCTTTAATTGTGATATTCCAAGAGTATTCATGACCGACATCCTGACTGAAGACTGCTGCGGAATTGCCGATGAAGTGGCTTATGACTCATTGATTGCCTTCAATACTTGCGAGATCTATGGTTATTTCCAGCGATGGGTTTGTGGGTACCGGGTTACCGATCTCTGTGGCAATGTTTCAGAATTTGCCTTCTTCGTAGATCAGTATGATACCTTGCCACCGACATTTATCGGTATGGCACCGGATACTAGCATTGAATGTGGAGAATCCATCCCTGACTTGCCCTTGATCGAGGTAGATGACAATTGTCCATCAGTTTACGATTCTCTTCTCATAGATGTGGATACGATTGGACCATATCCAGATTCCTTTGGCATCATAAGAACCTGGTCTTCAGTAGATGACTGTGGCAATATGGGTACGATGAGGCAAAAAATTTCTTATTGTGGATTCGATCCTGATTCAGCTGTTGGTTCCATTGGCAATCTGGTCTGGCTGGATGAAAATGAGAATGGACTGCAGGAAGAAAATGAAGCCGGGATGAACTTTGTGGATGTTTATCTATACCAGGATGCCGATGAAGATGGTATGCCTGATGGAGATCTTTTGGATGAAGCCACCACCAGTACTTACCAAGGGCTTGATGGGTTTTATGCATTCAGCAATCTGGAAGCAGGTACTTATTTGCTCTCTTTCCAATTGCCGCTCGGATATAACTTTACCCTACCCGCTCAAGGAGAGAATCGGGAGAAAGATAGCGATGTCATGAGCGAGTCCGGGTTCACTCATTCTATTAAGGTGAGTCCAAAAATTCATGATATATCTGTTGATGCTGGTTTGGTTTCGACCTCACAGTTTTCGGTGGATCTGGCATCATTTGACCTGTTGGGTACGGATTGCCGTACCGAATTGCAATGGCGTACAGCATCTGAGATCGACTTACAATCCTTTGAAATTCAGAGATCATCCAACGCTGAAGATTTTGAAACCATTGGGGTTTTAGGTGCCAGTGGAAATCCAGTGGCGGGTGAAACCCATTTCTACTTCTTCGCCGATCAGGCACCATACAATGGGTTGAGGTATTATCGGTTGAAGATGGTCAGCATCGACGGTGAGGAAATTTGGTCAGAAATAAGAGAGGTCAATCGAACCTGTCATCCACCAAATCAGGAGTTGGATCTGTATCCCAATCCGGTAAGGGATGAATTACATTACGAATTTCCCAGTCCTCTGGATGACTATGAAATTGAGATCCTGGACCGTTTGGGACGGAAGTTAATGAGTCGTAAGGTTCCGAGCGGGCAATCAGTGCAGCAGGGAAAATTACCGATTTCCGGCCTTCCAGGGGGAGTCTATTGGTTGTCGATAAAACATCATACTGCGCTGTATCAAGGCACCTTTATCAAAGTGGAGTGATCGAAAGGGAAATTGAGGCTTGGTCTTCCTTTCATGCTGAAGCTGGGGTTAATCGCTGTCGATCTAATGTGGGGCAGTTGGGGTGAAGTGGGTGTATCGAAATACTCCGGAGCTTCGTCTCATCTCAAGTTATCCACTGGGTTATTCACAATCATCATAATCTCAAGTCTCCTCACTTCTTTGTAGCCGGAACAACAATGGTACGATTGGGCCAGAATTAGGGGCAGTTGGGGCAGCGCCCCCGAGGTAATCATCGTTTTTGGACCACTGGTGCTGTTTTCATAAAGAAGCTTGCCAATAGAGTTAGATGTTTGTGATTTTGACTCAAAGTCAAAAATATAGCAACATAATAATTACAGGATTTTAACGAAAGAACTGATAAAAAATGTTTAGTTGAGGAAGTAAGTAAAAAAAAAGATTTTTCTACCTTAACTATTTGTTATGCGAGGGATTAAGCTGGAGAAACCTATCAAATCTTGATCCCTGTACTGAAGTTGAAACTAATTTATCTAATTAATCTACTGCCATATGAAACCAAATTATGTACTTATTTGCATTTGCATGGCTGTCTCGAGCATTGTCTATGGGCAAAACAGAGAGGTCAGTGGAGTGGTGACCAGCAGTGAGGACGGTGAGCCTTTGATAGGTGTTTCTGTCCTGGTGCAGGGCACATCGACTGGAACTGCTACAGACTTTGATGGGAGCTACTCCCTTAGTGTACCTGAAGGAGCAGTTCTGGTATTTACCTATACCGGTTATAGTGCCACAGAGATGACTGTAGGCAGTGAGGATATCATCAATGTCATGATGTCACCTGGGGTTGCCCTTGATGAAGTTGTTGTAACCGCCTTGGGTATTGAGCGGGAAAAGAAAGCACTTAATTACTCGGTTACCGATGTATCTGGGGATAACTTTCAGGAAGCCCGGGAGGTAAACATTGCTAATGCTCTGTCTGGTAGAGTTGCAGGAGTGAATGTGAGCAATATTGCTTCTGGTCCTGCAGGATCCTCGCGGATCATTATCAGAGGAAACTCCTCCCTTCAGGGAAACAACCAACCACTTTATGTGGTAGATGGTATTCCCATGGATAACTCTGGTTTTGGACAAGCCGGTATCTGGGGAGGTCGTGATGAGGGTGATGGTCTTTCGAGTATCAATCCCGATGATATCGAATCTATTACGGTTTTGAAAGGAGCCAATGCGGCTGCTTTGTATGGTTCAAGAGCTGCCAACGGGGTGATCAATATCGTAACCAAAAAAGGAGGCAATCGCAAAGGCATTGGTGTGGAATTCAGAAGTAATTATACTTTTGATCGGATCAATGATTTACGAGAATATCAGACGGAGTTTGGACAAGGAAATTATGTCTCTACTGATCCCGGTAACCCAGATGCTCCTCAGATTGCTGTTGCTCCACGGACACAAGCTGAAGGTACTGGATGGAATACCACCAGTTGGGGCCCGCGATTGGGAAGTGGAAATTTTGTAGCTTTTGACGGTGTTTCTAGGCCGTATGTTGATGCTGGAGACAACTATCCCCGCTTTTATCGAACGGGCAACACGTTGACCAACAGTTTATCTTTTACAGGAGGGAGCGAGACACAGAACTTTCGTTTTGCTATAGCAGATTTGAGAAATGAGTCGATCGTACCAAATTCTGGCTTCGATCGCACCAATATTTCCCTCTCGGCAAATTCTCGGTTTGCCGATCGGTTAACACTGAATGCCAAGGTGATGTATTCACACGAAGAAGCGAGGAATCGTCCTTACCTTTCTGATTCTCCGGCCAACGGAATCTTAGCGATGTACTACGTACCTAGGAACTCCAATATCGATTGGTATCGGGGTGATCCCAACAAATTGGGTGCGGTACCCAGTGGACTAAGTGATGATTCATATGTGATCTGGGGTAAAGAGGTAGGTGAGGAACTACCGGCAGGACAGCACAACTGGCATCAAAATCCCTGGTGGACCTCTTACCAATTTGATAATGACGATACTCGGGATCGGTTAATTGGTTCTACCCAATTGCGTTTCGACATTACGGATGATCTCTATATTCAAGGTAGAGCTGGCATGGACTGGTATACACGTCGGGAAACCGATCTGGTTCCTCAGGGTACTTCCTATCAACGGGGTGGTAGTCTGACTGAGGGCGAAAATCGAATTCGGGAAATTAACCTTGAATACATAATTGGGTATGACCGTACTTTTGGAGATTTCTCCATCAATGCTTTTGCTGGTGGCAACAGAATGAGACGTACCTGGGAGAGAATTGGGGCGTCTGGTCGAGGTTTTAATGTACCATTCTTTGAAGCCATCAATAATGCCGTAGAGAGAAATTTTCAATATGGATTTAACGAGTCAGGTATCAACTCCCTTTTCGGTTCTGCTGAGGTAGGCTATAAAAATTTCGTTTACTTAACTGGAACGGTCCGTCAAGATTGGTTTTCCGTTCTGAATCCGGAAAACAACAACATCCTCTACCCATCGGCAGGACTGAGTTTTATATTTACGGATGCATTGAATCTCCCAGCTACTTCTGTATTGAGCTTTGGAAAGTTCCGTGCTTCTTGGGCCCAGGTAGGAAATGTGACAATCAGTCCGTACTCAACCAACTTAACGTATTCATTAAAACAGTCACACTTAGGTTATACTTTGGCCTCGTTTTCGTCAGCGGGAGGAAATAATGGTTCAATTCCCAACCCAGATTTAAAACCTTTGACGTCTACTGAAATTGAATTTGGGTTTGACTTGCGCTTTTTCAATAACCGGTTGGGACTGGATTTAACCTATTATCGTCAGAAGACTACTGACGACATTCTCAATGCCACCATCTCCAGAGCTTCCGGTTTCGGATCAACCTTGGTTAACCTTGGAGAAATGAGGAATAATGGGATCGAGGTGTTGATCACCGGTACACCTATTAGATCAGACTTTAGGTGGGATGTGTCCTTTAATATTGCGAAAAATGACAACGAAGTGGTTTCTTTGATCGAGGGAACAGATGAATTGGTTATAGAGGAGCCAAGGACCAGGACTGTTTTTACCAAGCATATTGTTGGACATCCATTCGGTATGATTACGGGTTTGATTCATAAAAGGGCACCTAACGGAGAATTGGTCTACGATGCCAATAATGGATCACCAATTCAATCAGATGGATATGAAATTATTGGAAATGGTATTGCCGATTGGACCGGAGGGATCAATAATGCTTTTTCTTTCAAAAATTTTAATCTCGATTTTCTCATTGATTTTAAGATTGGTGGTGACATATATTCAGGAACCAATGTCCGTTTGACACAGACTGGCCTGACAGAAATAACTCTACAAGGTAGAGAAGGCAAGGATCCTGTGGTTGTATCAGGTGTCGCAGAGGCTGGAACCAATGATGATGGCTCTCCCATTTATGAACCCTTCACCAAAACTCTGACACCATCGGAAGCAAGGGCATACTGGGGTAATGCTTCTCGCACTTCAGAAGTATTCACTTATGATGCTTCCTTTGTAAAGTTTCGGCAGCTTTCAATTGGATATTCATTTCCGCGTACAATGCTGACAAAGACACCGTTAAACAATTTACGACTGTCATTTGTAGGTAGAAATTTGGCGATCATTCATAAGAATACACCAAATATAGATCCAGAGTCTTCTTACAACAACAATAATGGAGGACAAGGACTCGATTATTTTGGGTTTCCAGCTACCCGCAGTTATGGCTTTGACTTGAAAGTCGATTTCTAGTAAAAATCAAAACTGATAAAAAAATGAAAATCAAGAATATAAATAATCTGATTACTTGCATCGCGGTAGGCTTTCTGATTCTCCCCAGCTGCGATACTGATGAACTCCATGAGCTGAACATCAATCCACAGGCCGTCAGTGAAATTGATCTAAACTATCTCTTTTCAGCTGCTCAGTTGGGTATTGCTTCCAATGGATCTTCAGGAGATAACCGCTATACCGATTGGAGGACCAACATTGGTTTGGCCGCGGGAGCGATTCAGCAAATTACCACAGTAGGTTCGATTTCTGCCAACGGCAATTACTATCGTCACAATGCTGAGACTTCAGCAGCACCTTTCGAATTCACCTATCAAGATCAGCTTAAGAATATCGCAGAGATCTTAAAGCAGACCGGACCAGATGGTTACGATGCTGGGAATAAAGTGAATATGCGTAATGCTGCACGAATCTTGCGTGCATTTAGCTTTGCTAGAGTGACCGACTTTTACGGAGCGGTTCCATATTTTGAAGCCAATCAAGGCATTGAAGGCATATTCTTTCCGGTTTACGATAATCAGTCTGTGATTTACCCTGAGTTATTGCGTGAATTGGATGAGGCTGTTGCCGGGATGAGTGCATCCAATCCTGATGAGGGATTTGCATCTGCAGATATGATCTATCAAGGTGATATTGAGAAATGGAAAAAATTTGGTAGTTCCCTAATGTTACGGTTGGCTATGCGTGTCTCTAACGTGGCACCTGACCTTGCCAACAACTATGTGACTAAGGCGGTTTCAAATGGAGTCCTCACCAGTAATGATGATAATGTTTGGGTGCCGATGGCACTTGGGCCAAGTGAATGGCAAGATCAAAATGGTATTTCCCGGGCATTTTATCCTGGCGATGGAGGTAATGCCTCACATTTGAGTAAGACACTAATCGATTTCTTGAAGGGAGAGGATCCTAACAGTGCTGCTGATGATGATCCCCGACTGATGATTCTTAGTGGCGGCATTGCTAACTGGACGGCTTCAGAATGGACACCAATCAATACCGACCCGGTAGCTCAGATTGGCGTGCCCCCCGGTTTCTCGAAATCCGACATTGACGGTGTTTTCGGAATGGATGTGATCATGGATGAGACCTTTTCCAGAATAAACTACCTGTTGCTTGATGACGATGATCCCTATATGATCATGAATCATTCTGAAGTAGAGTTCCTCCTGGCAGAGGCCTTAGAAAGAGGAATCGGATCTGGCATCAGTGGGACGGCACAAGAGCACTATGAAGCGGGTGTCAAGTCGGCGATGCAGATGTACACTCCTTTTGATCCATCCTTGGAAGTAACAGATGAGGAGGTGGCAACTTACCTCAGTCAATATCCATACGGATCTTACAAACCTGCCCTCGAAATGATCGGTGAACAGATGTGGGTAAGCAAATTCTTTAACTGGTGGGATGCCTGGCACGATTGGAAAAGAACAGGTTTCCCAGTTCTGGAAGCTTTTACCTCTGATGATTCCAACGTTACCGGAGGTGAAATTCCACGCAGGCTGATGTATCCCGCGGGGGAGGTGGCTTCTAATCCCAACTTCAACCAGGCCAATAAGAACAACTACACATCACGTGTATGGTGGGATGGTGGAAGTGAATAACTTCTTTTGAAATTTATTATGAAGATATTGGGGGGCTTTCAGCCCCCTTATTTTTTACCTTTCCTCAAAATCAAAAATACCATTCCCTTTGCTGCCCAGGTAAGCTCCCCAAATAACCTTATCCCTAATGCGGATGTCAGTGCTGATGCGCCTAACATCCATTCCCAAGAAAGAGGTAATATAAGGTGGTCGGTGATAGTATTGACAATAAACTATGTCCAGATAGCCATTGTTGTCGATATCGCCAATCCATGGCGTCGTGAAAATATTCTTAAACCCAGGTCTTTCGTCAATCACATACCATTGATCAGAAGCAAAGTCAATAGCAATCAATTTATTGGTGATTTTCTGCACGTCGCCACTGAAGCCAGCACTGCAATCAAATTCATTTATGCTGAGGAGGGCTTCGGATCTGCCATCGTAATTTAAATCATAAGCCACTGCAGAAGAAAAGCCAGTACATCCAAGTTGATTTCTATATACTATTTCACCATTGGAACCCTCAATTAGGATCTGCAATGAACCGGTATTATTTGGCCAACTTCCTTTGCTCACAAATGTGAAGAAGTCAGGCACATCATCATCGGTGAAGTATCCAATGGCAAAACTATTACTGCACTCAGTGTCTGCAATCTTGAGTTGCCAGAGTTCCTGCAAATCTCTGCCGCTGATTGCAATGGCTTTGCTTCCATGTGAGATAGCTACGATATCCAGGTATTGATCCTGGTTTATATCAACTATCGATGGTGGAGCTATGAAACCATGCCCTTCATCAGATGCAATTATTCGTGCTCGATCTAATCTTTGATCAGTTAAGTCTTCAAGCTTGGCAAGATATAAATGACCACTGAATGTTTCACCACCAGAGCCAAATACGATATGGGGAGAGGATTGACCAGCCTGCTGAAATACCAATGGTGACATATATGACTCCATGCCATCAGGCATGGTGTCGCTGGCGATTACAGTACCATTTCGAGATGAGACGATCATCAAGACACCTGGTACCCGACCTTGTCTGATTCCCGGTCCGATTTTTGGATTACCACCGTTCTGAACCAACAGATCATTGTAACCATCCTGATCCAGATCTGGGACCATTGCAGCACTGTAGAAATTGTGCTTTGCATAGCCAAGAATGGGATGTTCGTGGTATCTTTCCCAGTGATAGGTCCATATGGTATCTCCTGTTTTTCCATCCAAGGATTGTAAGATGTTTGACCTGCCTCCAATGAAAACATCTTTGATGTCATCATCATTTACATCGTAAAAGACTGCCGTCCCAAATACCAGGTCATTTGCTTCCTGTTTCCAAATTAGACTACCAGTAGCGCCATCAAGTGCAATGATACCCCAATCACTTTGCACATATTCATTGGATCCTGCACCTATCACTAGGTCCAGTATGTTGTCATTATTTAAATATGCTGTTCGGATCGATGACTGGGAACCAACTCCTGGTAAAGATTTTGCCCAAACCAATTCTGTTTGTTGTCCTTTGCATCCGATAAGAATTGTGAAGACCATCAGTAGATAAAAAGACCTGTATTTGCGATCAGCTGAATTCAAAATTGCCCGGTCCTAATTTAATGCTTACGGAACTCCCCTCGCTATTCGTTTACAGTCTGATCAAAAGGAATTCCCAACCGCTCATATAATCCCTTGCGTCCTTCCTTATCTTTTTGTAGGATCTCCCTAGCATACTCCGCCACAGGCTTCGCATGTTCTCGGGGTACAACGACAACACCGTCGCCGTCAGCGACGATAACATCACCTGGCCTTACCAAAACGCCACCCACCGTGATCGGTTGTTGTACTGATTCGATCTCATTGCGACCTGGTCGAATACCTCTGCCACGATTTAGCATATCGAGGTAGACTGGAATTTTCTGCTTAATAATCTCATCGGTATCGCGAATACCCCCGTTGCAAACAATCCCCCGGGCTCCCGCTGCTACCCAGGCTAGGGAGTTATAAGACCCTACTGTACCAGTATCTCCATCACCACTGACATCAAGAACGACAACCGATCCCTCTCTTATATGCTCAACAAAGGGTTCACTGGAAATTTCACTGTACCAATTACCCTCCCATTCTTGAAAGTCTTCCTTTTCCATCGGTGTACTTACTACCCTGTTGGTCGGTACGTAGCGGGCTGTTACTGCAATGCCTCTAAATAGGTGTGAAAGCTCATCGATATCTTTCCATAACGCCTCAATTTGCTGATCCATGAGACAAGTATTAGCTAAACCCACCATGTCCAATCCATCCGATACATCAGCTACCCTAAGCCCATCAAATAATTTTAAGAGCTCTTCATCTGTCAACGAGTCATCTGTGGACTGCCCCCAAACAGAAGGCACAGCAGCAACTAGTAAAAATGCAACAAATCTCATACGATAGAATTAATATGAATGAATATTAAATATAGGATACCTTATCAGAAAATTCAACGTCCACAGGTGCTATTTCACACAATTTGGTTTTGATGCCAGTGATTTAAGAGTCCAATTACAATATGCCTTGTCTTTTTAGACACTAGATAGAATTTACAAGTGAGGATGCCCATTTTTACAGTGGTTAGAGGCCATTTAAATCTTTAAATTTGTAGGCATCGCATAAGTAGTATTGCATCGTTTATCGGTTGTGTTGTACAGGATCAGCTAAACCCATTATACCTCTGTCATGAACACATTGACTGAACTGCAATATCAACGTTGTTTTTGATTTTGCCGTATTAAACTAGATCATCATGCGAATTCTTGTAACCTTATTCATTGTGACATTAATCGGTTTTAACCGGCCTGAAAACGGTGACCCTATCTTTACCCTCCTCTCTTCCAAACACACTAAAGTCCATTTTAATAATCAAATCAAGGATACCAAACAGCACAACATCATGATCTATTCCAATTTCTATGGGGGTGCAGGTGTCGGGGTAGGCGATTTTGACAAGGATGGTTTGGATGATCTTTACTTTGCAGGTAATCAGGTTGGAGATAAGCTATACCTCAATAAGGGAAATTTTGTTTTCGATGATGTGACCAAAAAGGCGGGGATCAAAGATGATGGAGGATGGTCCTCAGGAGTGGTTATCGGTGATGTCAACCAAGATGGTCTCCTCGATATTTATGTGACCCGTGAGCTGTACGATGATCGGCCTGATCTGCGACGAAACAAATTATACATCAACCAGGGCGATGCCAAGTTCATTGATCAGGCAGCAGCATATGGAGTTGACAACAGCGAGCGTACCCGGCATGCAACATTTTTGGATTATGACAAAGACGGGGACCTCGATTTGTTTTTGTGTAATCAACCTCCCAATCCGGGCGAGTATTCTAGATTTAAAAAGAATGAACTGATCAAACCAGAATATCGTCTGTATCTCTACCGTCTTGAGGGAGACAAGTACATTGACGTCACGGAAGAAGCTGGTCTGAGTATGACCGGCTTTCCCAATAGTGTGACGGCAAGCGACCTGAATGGGGATGGTTGGGCGGATCTATTTGTAGCAAATGATTTCTGGATTGAAGACTGGATATTTATCAACAATAGTGATGGTACTTTCACCAATGAATTATATAACCGGGCACCACACATTTCTTTCAGCAGCATGGGCATTGATGCCGGAGATATAAATAATGACGGACACCTCGATGTTATGGTTGTGGATATGGCTGCGGAAGATAACTACCGGTCTAAAGCCAATATGAGCGGAATGAACCCTAAAAGGTTTTGGAAGGTAGTCAATGATGGCGGACACTACCAATATATGTTTAATATGCTGCACCTCAATCAGGGTGACGGTTATTTTAGTGAAATAGGCCAGCTGGCCAATGTAGCCAAAACCGACTGGAGTTGGTCGGTACTGTTGGCTGATTTTGACAATGATGGTTGGAAAGATATGCACATCACCAACGGCCTCATGAGAGATATTCGAAACAATGATGCATCAAAGGAATTTCCAAAATACCTCGAAGCAAAATTGTTTGAATATGTGCAAAATAATCCTAATCCCCCGCCAGATATTTCCGTCTGGGACGTGGTCGATATCGACAAGGCACTTGCCATGACCCCATCGGAGAAACTTAGCAATTATATGTACCAAAATAACGGCGACCTGACATTTAATAAGAGAATGGAGCAATGGGGCTTGGACCAAAAGTCGTTTTCCAATGGATCAGCCTATGCCGATCTGGACAATGATGGGGATCTCGATTTGGTCGTGAATAATATTAATGACGAGGCATTCATCTACAAAAATAATGCTGTAGAAAACAAGCGAGCACATTACCTGCGAGTAGTACCCATCGCTGATGCCGATCATGTGCATGAGTTGGGGACTAAGGTGTGGATTGAAACCAGTGAAGGAAGTCAATTTTTTGAGATTACTAACGTCAGGGGCATGTACTCTAGTAGTGAGATGGTGGCTCATTTTGGCACAGGTGAAGCCACCATGATCAATTCCGTAAAGGTCCGATGGGCAGATGGTGTCGAGCAGGTTTTGACCAATGTAGCAGCAGACCAAGAACTTGAGGTGCGATATAGCGAGGGTAAAGAGGTCGTGTCCGTAATGTCATCAACAGTCCAGCCTTTCTTTAGGGAGGTGTCAGGCAGTCTGAAGTTCATGCATCGCGAAAATGAATTTGATGACTACAGCAAGCAGGTCCTGCTTCCCCACCGAATGTCTACCCTGGGGCCACGCTCAAGTACTGGAGATGTTAATGGTGACGGTCTCCAAGATATTTACATAGGAGGATCTGCTGGCCAAGCTGGAAGTCTTTTGGTCCAAAATGAAGATCTCCAATTCATTTTACAAGAGTCAGGGCTCTTCCAAGATTTTGCAGATCGCGAGGATATGGGATCTTGTTTCTTTGATGCTGACGACGATGGAGATCTAGACCTTTATGTGGTTAGTGGAGGCAATGAATTTGAATCTGGTTCTCCTTTGTACGGTGACCGGCTTTATAGGAACGATGGGTCAGGTCACTTTACCGATGCATCCGATCATTTGCCTGATTATTTCGCCAGTGGATCCGTAGTAAGACCTTGTGATTATGATCGCGACGGTGATATCGATTTGTTTGTGGCTGGAAGACATGTGCCGTGGTCCTATCCGGAGCCCACCTCATGCGTACTTCTCCAAAATGATGGCGGAGTATTCTCTGATGTTACCGGTGAAAAAGCCGGTATGTTGCAGGATATTGGGATGATCAATGACGCATCGTGGACCGACTATGATGGTGATGGATGGCAAGATCTGGTTCTGGCAGGTGAATGGACATCAATCATACTCCTGAGAAATGACCAGTCCAAATTTATGGACGCCGATAGTAGAAATCTTAAATCAGCAAGAGGATGGTGGTACTGTGTAGAAACGGAAGATATTGATGGTGACGGTGATGAGGATATTCTGGCAGGAAATCTTGGGCTCAACTATAAGTACAAGGCCACTGCTGACGAGCCTTTTGAGGTATATTACTATGACTTTGATGAAAATGGACAAAAGGATGTCGTTCTAACGTATTATAATTTTGGGATACAGTATCCTTTACGGGGGCGGCAGTGTTCATCTGAGCAGGTGCCGATGATTAAGGAGAAATTCGAAACTTATGATTTGTTTGCGTCCTCGGATGTTGCAGAAATTTATGGAGAAGATAATTTGGCCAATGCTCTTCATTATGAGGCGAGTACTTTCGCAAGCGCTTATTTCGAAAATTTGGGAAATGGAGAATTCCAGATGAAAATTTTGCCGACTATGGCTCAAATTTCTTCCATCAATGATTTTATTGTCGAGGATTTTAATCAGGATGGTATTCAAGATATTCTCTTGGCAGGCAATCAGTACCACGCAGAAGTTGAAACTACACGCGCCGATGCCGGCTTTGGTATGGTACTATTGGGTGCTGGATCGGGAGACTTCCGACCGGTGCCCAAAACGGAGAGTGGAATATTTTTACCTTATGATGTAAAGTCGTTGACCAACTTGGATCATCGAAGGATTTTGGTGGGCTGTAATTCAGACTCTTTGAGGGTGATCTCTTATTGATGAAGGGGTTATTTTGTTGTTCTTCAATCACAATGCATAACAACTGGATGCCCTTGAGACCGTTTGTGCTGAAGATCTATTTACTGATCGTTATTCATTTTGCTCATAGTGCTCTCGTTGTTTCTCAAAAGGACAGCTGGACGGCTAACCTTCCTGGTCTGGGTACTTTTTCATCTCCCCGATGCATAGATCTAAATGGCGATAAAGTCCTGGATATAATCTTGGGAGCTGGCCGTGAAGAATTCCAAGCGTGCGATTCTGCGATCATTGCCATGGATGGAGCCTCAGGGAAGCTCTTATGGCATGTACCGGCTATAGATCAAATATTCGGTTCTGCAATATTTTTAGATGTTACCGGTGATGAGATACCTGAGGTATTTATTGGAGGGAGATCAGCTGAGTTGTTTTGTATCGATGGAGCTGGAGGTGAGATTATTTGGAATTTTCGATCAGCCAATAATGTGCTTGATATGCGGGAGGAAGGTTGGTTTAATTTCTACAATCCACAGTGGGTACAGGATCAAGATGGGGATGGGTTAAAAGACCTGTTGGTCTCGAATGGAGGTGATGTCTTAGCAGCCCCGCACGATCCCAACCGGCCACCGGGTCAATTGACTGTGGTGAGCAGTAAGAAAGGGATTGTCTTGGGCAGAGCTTTCATGCCGGATGAAAAGGAGACGTACATGAGTGTGACCCTCTTGCCCGATTCCAATAACGTCAAAGTGATCTTTGGCACCGGTGGTGAGACCATTGGAGGAAGCCTTTGGATGGGTGAACTATCTGAAATTCTAAAGGGTGATTTGTCGGATGCAGTTCGATTGGATAGCAGCAGTACCAAGGGTTTTATCGGTCCCTGTGTTGTAGTAGATCTTGATGGAGACCAACGACATGAGATCATCAGTAATGCAGTGGATGGCCGCATGCTGGCTTTTGATGGAAAGACCTTTGGAAAATTATGGTCTGTCCTTATACCTGATTCGGAATCCTACAGTTCAGCAAGTGTGGGTTATTTTACCGAGGATCAGATACCTGATGTTTTCATTTCCAATGGACAGGGAGTGTGGCCACGCCTGGGGTGGAGCATCCAGAAACTGATAGATGGGGAAAATGGTCATGTTCTTTTTACCGATTCACTGGGATTTTATCAAAATACCGCATCCTTGGCCGCAGATATTGATGGTGATGGCTGGGACGAAATCATCATGAGTTTAAACTTTCAGGAAGTCAATGAGCTTTTTCAAAAATTCTTTTATACTACTTTGATTAGTATTGATTTTCAAACCGGTGCCATTGATCAAATTTCTGAAGTACATCAAGGAAGCAATCTCTCCTCTACACCTTGGGTGGGAGATCTAGATGACGATGGTTGGTTGGATATCATATATTGTCACGGCAACAGTTTACGCCATACTTATACCTTTGACGGCATGAAGTTGCACCGGCTTGAGACCAATATCAGAGCACCCTCAAGAATTTCATGGGGATCTTACCAAGGTTCTACATACACAGGTAGATTTTAACAAGGAGTAGATTCACTTTAAATATGGAAATGCGTGGCACCGAGTCGAGTGAATAAATTTCCGGTAGACGACAAAGGGTTATTGCCCCACATCACTGAATTGCCTAACTTACTTCGTTCAAAATAACGTCCACAAATGAAGGTGAAACAAATAGCACTTTTGATGACAGCTTTAGTCGGTATGATCATGTTTTCGATCAGCAGTTGTTCTACAACCCAAACAACGGCAAACCCGGAAGCGCAGAAACAAGATGAGCCCGCCTTTCGTGAGTTGGCTGATATTTTACGCACCGAACCAGGATTAAGCATCAAAGGCAACAGTCCGAACTACAGCATCACCATCAGAGGTCGGCAAACATTTAATAGTCCCACCCAACCTTTGTTTGTGGTAGACGGTATCGCCGTAGGTACCAGTTATGCCCAAGTCGCTAATATGGTCAATATCACCGATATTGCCGACGTCAAAGTGCTGAAGGGTTCGGAGGCAACTTCATGGGGATCCAGGGGTGCCAATGGAGTCATTGAGATCAGGTTGAAACGGGGTCTGAACTGAGGTCATCAGGAAACAGGCGAGATATGATTATGATCATGAGAAGTCCACTGATCATTGCGAGGGTTCGAAAGGGAATCGTAATCACGTCTCCTTCCATAGGATAGGGAAGCCAGGCAGGAATATCCAGAAGGGGTTCACCACCTCCAAGGCGTAGAAACAGGGCGACCAAAAATCCCGCCAGTGCACCACGATGGTTGGCCTTGCGATCAAAGAGTGAGGTGACCAATGCCGGGAATAGCAAGCAATAGACCAAATCACTACATAAGAACCATAGGACGTAGATGCTGTCAACCTGCAATGCAATCAGCATGGTTGCGACACCCAAGATCCAGATATAGACCCTGATTTTCGAGTGTCGTACACCTGATTTTTTTTGACCCATGATATTCCAGGAAGTTAAGGAAGCCGCTGAAAGTATTGAAGAGTCGGCCGATGACATTACGGCTGCCGCTATTGCTCCCAATCCAACGGTCGCAATGATCGGATTTGTGAGATATCTTAAGACGTGAGGAAGGGTATAAGCCGGATCTTCCAAGGGTGGCAAGCCAAGTCCCAGCCAATCCGTGTTCAATGCCTTGATGCCGATTAGTACAGCAGGTATAGCCGCAAGTAAACATACCACACCGGACAAGATTGACAACCAAATAGCCGTTTGGGTACTCTTAGCGGCCAAAACCCTTTGGAAATACACCTGCCAGGGAATACCTCCCAGCATGAGGAGCAATGCACCATCCCACCAAACCGACCAATAGGGCCCAAGTGCCGAACGGCTAGGGAAGATATTGGCCAAATCTCCCATGGACGTTTGATAGGTATTCCAGCTTTCACCCAGGCCCATATCGCCGCTGTAGATGATGGCCACAACCAGGGTCAATCCCAGCAAAAGGATGATGAGCTGTAATACATCGGTTGCGGCCACTGACCATAAGCCACCGATAGATGTATATAAAATCACGACCGTGGCCGAAAGTATGATCGAGACCGTGGCACCGATTCCGAGTATGGTACCAAAAGTGCTTCCCAGGGCCACAAGGATGGCAGCTGTCCAAAAAATGTCACCAGTCAAAGCAGGTATATAGTAAATCAGATTCATCCTCTTTCCAAACTTCTCTTCAAGCGGATCTAAAAGTGTAGTGTAACCCCGTTGTCTCATGGGCTTAGCAAAGAATAGTCCACCCAAGATCAGACTCATTGCGTAGCCCCAAGGCGCTTGTACCCATATGAGCCCGGAGGAATAAGTGTATTCAGCGGTGCCATTAATAAAACCACCCCCGACCCAGGTGGCGCTCATTGTAAATACTGCTATCCACAGTGGAAGTTGGCGATCGGCAAGTAAAAGGTCGCCATCTTTCCTGGACCCTGCGACCGCCACATAGTATATCAACGTGTAAAAAATAATGGTCGCCACATATCCCGGCCAAAATATGTTGGCATCAGAAAACCATTCGACGCTGAAACCTGCCAATAGCAGTATCAGCCAGAGCAGCGCGGATTGGATCCATTTTTTTGTGAATGGCATGTCACATTGAAAAGTTGTGCAATTATACTAATTGAGGCTTATCACCGACCATTTCATTCCAAATCATTTGCGAGAGTATTCATCTCATTCCTCCTCCTGACCTACCCTTCTTTTTGTTAATTTCCAGCATGCTGAAGAAATTGCTGGCATGGCTGGTTCATCTGTACACAGCATCGGGAGGTGTATTTGCATTACTGTCTTTAAGGGCAATCGATCAGGAGTACTGGGCTGAGGCGATGGCTTGGTTGATTGCCTGTTTTGCCGTAGATGGATCGGATGGTGTATTGGCTCGAAGAGCTAAGGTAGCTGAAGTTCTTCCCTCAATCAGCGGTAAGGACATAGATTATGTGATTGACTTTCTCACCTACGCTTTCGTGCCCGCCTATTTTATCTACAGATCGGGGCTGGTGCCACCGGAAATCGAGTTGGCAATGGCGGTTTATGTAATTCTTGTATCGGCCATCTACTATGGGAAGAAGGGTATGGTGTCAGGTAAAAATCAATTCGCTGGATTTCCGGTGTTATGGAATCTCGTGGTTTTTTACTGCTTTTTTGTTTTTTATGCCGGCCCTTGGGTCAATGTAGTCTTGATTCTGTTCTTTGGAATTTTACATTTCATCCCTGTGGAGATTTCCTACCCGAGTAAAAATCTCAAGACCTCTCCATGGCCTTTCATCGTTGGATTTGCGATGCTGGCAGTTTTGTCACTGATCTTGTTTTACTACCCTGCTACAAACAGCCTTTTACTCCTCATGGCTTGGCTGGGTTTTGCCTATTTTGTCGGACTAAGTGTCAAGTACACCTGGTTGATTTAGGTATTTGGATATCGCATGGAGCTCCTCCCAACGACAACCTCCATGGATGTTGTTACTTTACAGGATGGCCGATGACCACTTTTTAATGAATGCAGAAAATCGAACAGAATGTCGTCCCGATACAATGATCGGCTAGGTACACCGGTGGAATAGGGCGAAGTAATCTGGCTACGGTTTTTAGGCAGAAGACCACCAAAAAGATGTACGATCTTCCGGCTTATTCAAAAAGAAAAAGGGGATAGCTTGCACCACCCCCCTTTTTTTGGTTGCATATCATCTCTCAGGCGGTTTCTAATAGTTCCTCTGACAAAACTATTTAACCAGATGACGAGCATCCAAAATTGCCCTCAACCTTCCGAAGAAAGCTGAGTGCGTTTCGGTATGGTACCGAAGTGCCATACCTTGAAGGCACTTAATTTACCCTTGACAGTCTTCAAGGTCCTGCTGAACTATCCGGAGATAGTTTAGAGGACATGATAACCAGGTAAATCGAATGACCTCAATTCAGCCAACATGTTTGACATTTAGTCGAGGGTCCAGATGTTTCTTTTTTGCAAGAGCAAAAGGAAAAACTGGATACTCGGTCATGATCATTTATGCAATGCTCATCATCTCCCGAAGGAGATACAAACGTTCTTCACTTCAAGCATTATTGTTGATATGTATAATAAGTTACTTCGAAAAGCACCTTGGTATACACCAATAATGCCTTCAGAAAAAGCACACTTGCAATGTCAACCGTTGTACTGTTTATCCATTTGCTTCCAGTTATACCAAAAGCAAATGTCTCTTTTGATAAGTAAAAGCACTGATCATAAGTAATCCGTTTTTGGGCAACAGCGATTGTACTTATCAAACCTCAATTTCAATGAAAATGACACCCCGTCTAGATGTCATATTGTTAAGTTAAATATATATGAAAATTCTATTTGACCAAAACTTTTCTTTAAAAAAATGCTAGAAATTCAATTTTATACAAAATTTTGTTCTTCATATTGAAGTATTTATAATATATATTTTGGTGATAATAAAACAATAAAATATATGAAAACAAAATATGTAATTGAACATCAATATGTTAATGATAGGGAGATCGGATCAGATTTTGATACCAGACAATCGGAGACTTGCCCTGCAAAAGACCCTGGTTTTTTTCGCAATATGCCAAAAAGTTGTGTTAATGAGATCCATTGGGATCTGCTATGCGAGCAATCCGGCCCACGGGAAGAATTCTGGTGGTGCCGGGATTAAAGGCAGTTGACGAGTAGCTGAGCATGGGAAAGTAGGAATTCCACGATGATCGAAGCTCAGAAAGAGGGAGGGTAGGAAAATTTGACATCAACTTACCTGGGAATGTCCTGGTTCCAGATGGATAGGCTTGCAACCTGACCTTCTATGCAAGCTGTGGTTATTTGACAAGAAATGGTTTCATCATTGTCCTTCCTGCTCCATCAGAAATGCTGACGAAATAGAAGCCAGATGCGGGAGGTGCCTGTTCGAAGATTAGCGTTTCACCACTGGCAAACAAATCCCAGTTCCTGTGTTGCAACAGCTGCCCAAAAACATTGCGTAGCTCAACCCGATATCGACCAGCCCTTGCTATCCTCTTTGCTTGTATAACTAGCGGATTCTGACCTTCTACTGGATTGGGATAAATGGTCACTGCAATCTCAGGTTGATCAAAAGCCTTGCTAGCTACGGTTTGCTCAATTTCAAAATCAAACTGCGCATTACAGCCAAGGGTATCAAATACGGAAAGTCGATATTGTCCCGGCGCCAGCTGGTCGATCCCTAGCGTAGTGTCTCCGGTATTCCAACGGTACGACAACTCACCAGACCCCCCACTTAAGCTCGGGATGATTGAACCATCATTGTCGTTGGCGTTTTTTAGGGCGGCGCCCTCCAGTTGGATTGGTCGCGCAATCCTAATTCGGGTGACGATGACCGTATCACAAAATTCTCCCCCAACGGTGTCTCTAAAGAAACCTTCAACCTTATACGTGTTGTTACCTATGCTGATAGAATCTCCAAAGCACAACAGTGTATCGATCAGTTTAGGGATGAACTGTTCAAAATTGACGAGAACTTTAATGATTGAATCGCAGCCACCCCTGGCACTTAAGGTGTCAAAATAGATGCCGGCAATGGTTATTGTATCGCCGCCAAAGAACAATGTATCTCCATCACAGAGGGTTAGATCAATATCTTCCTCAAATCGATCTACCACTTGAAGGTTGAGGAATACAATAGAATCGCAACCGTAGGTACTGATCAGGGTGTCGACATAGTTGCCGTCTTCAGTATAAAAAGTGTCTCCCACAAATACAGTGTCACTGCTACAGATGATGTCATTGATAAAAAAGCTATCAGTGGTTGGAATGGTCAGGTCAAGCACAAATGAGGAGTCACATCCGTTGGCACCGGTGAATGATTCAGTAAATACCCCGGATCTGGTGTAGGTTACACCCCGGTAAGTAAGACTATCACCAAGGCAAAGCGTGGTGTCAAAGATAGAAACGAAAGCATCCAGCACCTCAAGATCTGTAATGATGACTGAGTCACATCCATGCTGAGTCTTGAGCGTGTCATCGTAAATTGCTGGTTTAGTGCGAATCAGGTCACCCACAAAGAGGGTGTCACCCGCACAGATTGTTACGGATTGCACCGATCTGAATGCTGGCCAAACCACCAGTTGCAGAGTGACGATCGAGTCACATCCATTTTTGCTGGACAAAGTATCGATGTAAGTGCCAGACTCCGTAATCACCTCTCCTGCAAACATGACTTGATCTGACTCACAGATCGTATCGGCTAGTACGGTATCATAAACTTCGTTTACGGTCAAGTCAATCATGAAAATCGAGTCGCAGGTGCCGGGGCTGGGTACTTCGACCGTATCTTCGTAGGTGCCGGTGGCAAAATAAGCAACATCATTTACAAAGAGCGTGTCTCCCATACAAATGGTATCGGTGATTTCTACAATATTAAAGGGGCATTCGACGATTAATAGAATTTCCTCGGAAAATAGAGAGAGTGCAGGTAAGTTATTGTTTTGTACAATGCAGTGGTAGATCCCAGTGTCGAGCTGATTTACGTTGGCAATGGTTAATTCATTTACAGCGACCGCCGTCCTAAATTCTCCGTTTAAGTACCAAGAATATGTATTATTTGGAACACCCTGATCTTCCACCAAGTCAAAAATCACGACATCACCCAACTGTGCCATTACAGTATCCGGCATCACAATCGGGCGTTGGGGAGCATAAGTAAATTGCGTAAGTCCCAGCCCATTAAAGTCAAACAAATCTTCAAAAGAGAAGTAGTTCCATTGTGCCTCTAAGATCTCCAGATTTGGTGATGCCGTTACATTGAAGAGTGTGTAGGTTAACTGATTGCTGTCAATCCGTAATTCAGTGAGGTTGCTTAGATGACTTAAGTCTGGAACGGTGTCACTCAGATTATTTCTGGAGACATCAAGCCGTTGCAATTGTGTCAGATTTTGATAGTTGGGTATCTCACCAGAGAATTGATTGCCACTGGCCTTGAATTCTATGATTTCAGGGTTGCCCGTTAATCTCGGTAGATCACCTTCAAGCATGTTGTCTGACAGATCCAATTCGGATAGATCGCCCATAGCCCCTAGATTGGGTACCCTCCCGGTAAATTTGTTTCTATTCAGCTTTAGCGTTTCGAGCAAGGCGAGTCGTGAGAAAGTCGGAACCGGTCCCGTGAGTTGATTGTCTGACAAATCCAAAATAAACAGGCTGGGAGAGCCTCCAAAACGAGGAACAGTAAGGATAAAATCATTGCTATGAAGATCTAGGGTGATCAACTCCGGCAAATTGGTGAAATCTGGGATAGGTCCATCAAGTCTGTTATTTGCCAGCCGGAGGTTCGATAGATTTCTCATATTGGAGAAATCAGGAAGACCACCATTAAGATTGTTGTCATCCAATATCATACTTCGCAACCGGGGCATGTTTTGATAATCTTGCAACTGTCCACTAAGGCGATTGTTTGCCAATCTCAGGGTCTGCAAAAACGGCATGTTGAAGTTGGGAAGATTACCGTCTAAATTGTTGTTTGAAAGATCGAGGAAGTTTAATTTTCGAAGGTGACGCAGATCGGGCATCGTGTCCCGCAACAGGTTGTTACTCAATACCAATTGCAACAGTTCTGGCAGAAACAGATTGGGGAGAGCGCCTTTCATATTGTTGGCATTTAGACTGACCGCTGTTACTCTCCCACTGTCATTGAGGGTCACACCTTTCCAGGTTGACATAGGTTGATTCAGATTCCAAGGAGTGAACCAAGCATCTCCCTCTGTCGAATTGTAAAGTTTTACCAACTCAAGTGAATCGGATTGGCCAAAGGCTGAAAGGGCCGCGATACTCACTAGGGTGCCGAGTAAGATGAATCGCATCATATCTCTGTAGTTTTCTTAGTAGCTGTACTGTGTAAAGATATTAATAATTATCACATTATGAATATGCTTAAAGTGTTTTAATCAGGTTTTGTGTGAGATACGATTGTGTGATCTATGTTAGAAGAACTACGCCGTATATGCTTCGATCTTGCTTCGGAGGTTAGCTGCTGAGCTGTAACCATAACTCAAATGAGTAATTTTTTCTCCGTCTGCAATCAGGGTTGCTGGGAATCCGGTCACTCCCAGTTCGCGTGCTTGCTTAAAGTGGGACATCGTCTTATCTTTCATGTCATCTGACCGGTACTGAGATAGGAAAGCATCTCTGCCGACGCCCAAATTCTCCACTAAGTCAACAAGAGCTTTCTCACTGGTAGGGTCCTGATTTTCATAGTAAAAGGCAGTCTGTATGGAGGATAGCATAGCCATTGCTTGATGAGGATCTATTTCAAGGATGGTGACCACTGCTCTGGAAGCCGGCTCAGTGTCGTACTTGAGGTCTTCCCGATCCAAAATGCCTTTCCTGAAGGGCTGTCCACAGCGCCTTTCAACCTGATTCCAGTGATGAGTCAGAAAGTTCTTTAGGCTTTTCATTGTTTCTTTGCCAAATGGCCTTAGACCTCCCATGATCAGATGAAATTCCATCCAATCATAATCGTTTTTGATCTGATGAATGACTGGTGCAAACCCATAGCACCAGGAGCACATGGGATCTGCAACATAAATCAGCCTCTCTTGCTTGATTTTGTCACTAGCCGGATCCTGCATTAAAAAGATAACAGAATAGATTCCTAACTTGTTGGGTGAGATCATTTCATACCATTAAAATGTAAGTATGAAAACACTTATTGGGCTACTGCTGGCCACTTTCATTCTTTTGCTGCCTGTTATGGCACAGGAAGGTGATGAAGAAATGGCGGTCAGGGGTTTTTGTATTGCCGCTCCTCAGGCGGATGAGGTAGATGCATTCACCAATTTTATCCACAGCACGCTGGCTCCAATGGGCGTCAATGTCCTGGTGCTGAGAGTAGATTATAATTATAGTTATAAATCTCACCCTGAATTGAGAGATTCTTTTCCCCTGAGTAAAGAAGATGTGGAAAATCTTAATGAGGTCTGCGGTGATTTGGGCATTGAGATTATTCCACAGATCAATCTACTTGGTCATCAATCATGGCATTCTAATCTTTCCAAATTGTTGGAGGTTTATCCAGAGTTTGATGAAACGCCGAGTATTACACTGCCAGATTCATATGAATGGCCCAATGAGGATGGGTTGTATTGCAAAAGCTACTGTCCACTGCATCCAGAAGTGCATGAAGTGGTCTTTGCATTGATAGACGAGATCATGGATGTGTTTGATGCGCAGGCATTTCATGCTGGCATGGATGAAGTATTTTACATTGGTCACGAAGATTGTGAACGATGCTATGGACGCGATAAAGCTGAGCTTTTTGCTGGCGAGGTGACTAAAATCTATAACCATCTGTCTGATCAAGGTTATGCTCTCTGGATATGGGGTGATCGACTGATCGATGGCAAAACTACAGGCATTGGAATGTGGGAAGCCAGTATGAACAATACCCACCGGGCAGTAGATATGATACCCAAGGATGTCGTCATCTGTGATTGGCATTACGAGCGTGCCGAACCTACTGCAGCCTTTTTTGCCACCAAGGGTTTCAGGGTAGTGACTTGTCCCTGGCGCAAAGCAGCTGTCGCTAAAGATCAGTACCACGCCTACCAGGCTTTTAAGCGAAACAGCAATCCGGCTCTGGCCAGTCGATATCTCGGCATGATGCAGACCGTCTGGACCAGTCCTCAGAACTTTATGTCTGCATATGAATCACCAGATTCTACCAGTGAAAGTTTGCAAGGCATGGTGAACTGCTTTAAGACCTTATTTGAGCTTATCAACGAATGATCATCGCTAAGTTAAAGACTTGTACTCCACGCCTTAGCCAGATCACTATTTTACAGGATTTTTTAACTTTGCGATCCCTTGAAAAGCAAAGGGCAGGAGTGATTAGCGAGACTGTAGCTCAGTTGGTTTAGAGCATTACCTTGACAGGGTAGGGGTCGGGGGTTCGAATCCCTCCAGTCTCACATTTGATCAGAACAAGAGCTGTTGTGATCAACCATTTTCGGGATGTGGCGCAGTCCGGTAGCGCACACGGCTGGGGGCCGTGTGGTCGCAGGTTCAAATCCTGTCATCCCGACAATCCTGCAAAGATTGCTGCCTTGGCAGCGACTTTTGTTTTGGCCATTGAGCCAAGCTTGCTCGAGCGAAAATGGTCAAAATAAAAAGCTGCACGGTAGTGCAGATCTTTGCAGGGATTGAGCGACTCCCCATTTGGATCGGCGGAGCCAATCCTGTCATCCCGACAAGCAGCTCTAGATTTGGGACCGCAGGTCCCATTTTTATTTTGGTCATTAGAGGCCAGCTTTGCTGAGCCGAAGTGTGGCCAAAATGAAAACTTCCTGTAGGGGAAGAAAGCTAGAGCTATTTCCAGCGAAGGATGTAATTGGATATACCAAAGGTAAATCCTGTCATCCCGACCATTTATTGTTCATCTCCTAAATCCTACTTGCCCGGACTCAGATGAGGACGGGTCATCCCGACAACGCTATACGATGACCATGTGTAAATGAGATACTTACATATGGTCTTTTTTTTGGTTGTTGTTTTAGTTTTCGTTTTCAAGAACTCATGAGTAGATCAGATCTTAGCTGTAGGGTCTCGGGGCCATAGAAAAATTAAGGTCTCGGGAAATGACCAATGATATCTAGAGGCTCGAGTAAAAGAGTAGAGACGGGTTTGAGTAGCGAGAGTTGGAAGAGGATTTGTACCCTGTCTTTCGAAATAATGGAGAGGAAGAGCTCTCATAATATTTCTTAGGGCGTAAGTGAGGCGACAGTAATACCAAGTCTAAGGACTCGTGTGAGGTAAAGCAAAAACAACTGGAAGATCGGCCACTGTTTAGTCTCCAGCATAAGCACATCGAATATTTCTGTGATCATCGCATATATGCGTCAAAATGGTGGTTCCCCCTCTTTGAAGTAATTCCAGGTAGGTCGTGCTTTCTCGGGTTATGATCTTGGACATTTTTCGTGCTGAGACAGGACTATATTAGATGAATTGTGGGAGAGGAGATATTCCTTGCTGAAACTGTATAAAGTACATCAAGATTCGCGAGCTTACATTTAGCTCATAGGAAACACACAGATATTCGTTAACTTAGAAATGACTGCTCTATCGCAGGTCAGTGGGCAAAATTTTGTGTGTTTATCTCCTGCTATTTTATTGGCAAATCGAAAAGTGGGTGCCATTTGGAGCAAAGGAATTTCTCCCTCGGAACCTGGCATTTTGATTGGTGCTCTTTGAACAGAAATAACCAATTAAAATTGTGTGCATGCGATAGGGGGCACTTTTGCCAATTGAAAATCCTAAAATATCAAGTAATGACACATTTCTTCAACTTCGCACAAATCTTGAACTCTGCGCTGTCTCCCAACAGGGGAATTGAGATTCAACATATCACTTCGACCATCTTATGCAGTACCCTATTCCTTTTACCTTTAGAAACCATTGGCCAACAAGAAAAACTAGAAATAGATGGGGCCATCCAGATATCTAACTCCGAGGATCCGATACCCGATCCGGGTACTGTACAGTGGAGTGGAAGTGATTTAGAAGTCTACGATGGTACAAGGTGGCTTTCGCTCACTGGTGACAAAAGAATCCGGGATATAGACAACAATAGTTATGAAATTGTGACTATCGGCACTCAGGTATGGATGGCTCAAAACCTCCGTACCACAAGATATAATGATGGGACGTTCATTCCATTAGTAACTGACAATACTGAATGGTCCACTTTGAATACACCAGCCTACACTTGGTACAATGATGATCAGCCCCCTTCACATGTCGGAGCTATGTATAATTATTATACGGTAGCTGACACGAATAATCGTAACATCTGCCCCATCGGATGGCATGTGCCTACTACTGCAGAATGGCAAATCTTGAGAGACTCATTAGGTGGGCAATCTTTAGCTGGAGGTAAGATGAAGCAAACAGGGTTGGCAAATTGGAACAATCCGAATACGGGAGCAACCAATGAAAGTGGTTTTTCTGGCATATCAGGTGGCTTCCGTGCTCCAGCAGGTTCCTATAGTAATCTTGGTTTTGGTGGCCACTGGTGGAGTAGCTCTGCGAGCAGCGAAACTTTCGCCATAGCCATGAGGATTGATCACAACGACACCGACGCACATATACAGAATACACAAAAGGGTTTTGGACTTTCCGTCCGTTGTGTTAAAGACTAGTTGGTCCCAGTAGCAAATGTGATACACCCGAGAAAATTTCAAGATCCTTTTTCTCAAATTCGATAAACTGGAAGAGGTTGTCGAGCAACCACCCAAATCATATGCCTTTTCTGGTTACGAACGAAAAGGCTGTTCCATTCGAATTCTGTAAGAAATCTGTACTTATCTACTGGTAAGAATACCATTCGCATATATGTTTCCAAGCTTTGTCCCATTCTCGCGGAAATCAGGTGCAAAGCCTATTTGAGACCCAGAAAATATCAGTTCACCATTGTGGAAAATATGATCAAATGCACTCTTTTAAAATGAAAAATTAGATTTATTCACTTATTAATAACCCCAAACAAATGAAACCATTCATGATCCTGGTGCTGCTATTGGGCACCATCTTCACAAGTTGTGAAAAAGATGCAGCATTCGAGGAAGCACCTCAGAAAGGCGATGTTGATGTAGCACCCACTTTTGAAGATGTGGAAGTCCCAAGCACCCATATTTTCCATCAGGTATTTAAAGATCTGGAGGTAAATCTGGATGCCATAAAGCAGTCGATAGTTGATTATCCCGATGGCTCTATCGAGGAGGTGATGATCGTTGAAGACGATATCGTATTATCAAACGACCAAATCACGGCGTTATCAAAAAGGCACGATCACAGTCGCCAGGCTGCCCACACCCACTATGTTAAGGGCATTAATCAAATCAATATTTATTGCAGTACCAATAACTGGAGCCTGTCTACCGCAGTAAATCGTGCAATCAACAACTACAATGCAGTGAACAACCTCGGGATTAATTTTGTCCGTGTACCCTATGCCTATTTGGCGCATATTCACGTATACCTTAGTACTTATGCCCCCCCACTTGGCGGCTTGGCTGGGTACCCTAATCCCAGCTTGTATGACTTAAATGTGGGTAAAACATATCCTTATCGTTGGGCCAGAGTAGGTATGTTGGTGCCAACGCTAACTCTTGATGAGATCGAGCATGTGGTCACCCACGAAATTGGCCATTGTCTTGGCTTGCGGCATACAGATTGGAACACGGGTCTTTCCTGTGGCACCTTTGCACCTGAAACGCCTCCGGGATGGCAAATTTGGGGCACTCCGACGAATGATGCTTCTTCCATCATGAACAAATGCTATCCTTCGACTACCTCCGGGGAGTTTACGTTTTTTGATGCTTTTGCCCTTGGGCTACTGTTCTGACACACCTTTATTTGGGAAGAAGAGCATACATCATATTTACCTTGGACCCAGCTTGAGATCCTCAGGCTGGGCACTCTATGTAGTCAGCGTCGACTTGTGCCCATGTCACAGTTAGAGAGTAATGAACGCCATAAAATATGATCCTGGCTGTTACTCACTTACCACCATCCACCCGCTGATGTTTCAGCTCAGCAGGTAGGAGGATATTTGGCATTATAGTGGACTGGATTCCAGAAAGCACCGCAATCCACAGATAGTTGAAGATGGATTTATTGATTTCACGATTTGCGTAGATCTTGCCAAGATAGTGTTTGTCGGTGCGCACATTTTCCTGAGGAAATATGAACGCTTCAACAATGTTGTCTAATATACCTTCAACAAACTTACGTTCCAGAAAGTCGATATCTAGATCACGATAAAAGAACTGCATCTCTCCAGAAGCATTTGAAGAATTGGCTTGAACTTGAAATGCCAGCTCATCAATCGTTCCCGAGGTGAAAAACATCTTAGTAGCCGGGGCTAAAATCTCATTGGCTTTGGAAATTTCAAAGTTTCCCAGATGGCCAGAGTAGGAATAACTATTATTCTCTGCCAGCATTGGAAACTGAGCATCGATTGCCACGGATCCGTTGCCATAGAGAAGGCATTCTATATGAACGGAGATTTCGTCATTCATCCGCCATTCGGCGGAGTCATTGGTTATATTGACGAAATGTCCATTAATGTTGTTAAACATAACTTCCCCAGCTTTGGATTCACCAGGAAGAAGTTCGGCATACGCAATGTAGCCATCTCGCAAAACCACTGAATCGATATTTACCTCATAATCTAGGTGACGGAAGACTTCATGAGGAAGGGGATGTCTGTGGTTGTCACTATGGGATAAATTCTTGTCGATAAAATCTTCAAAGGTAAACCTGGAAATCGCAATCCTACCAGCTGCGAGCCTCTGTCTAAATAGGCCAAGTATGTCGAAACCAACGGCCTGGATTTCTGAAATATTGAATTTGATAAGGTCTGTTTGTGAAGGCACCCTCCGCAAAAATTCGTCAGTATCGTATCTGGGTGTACCGGAGATCTGGTTGATGGTACAACTGCTATCAGCGACCTGGCCAGTAATTTTTTTCATTCTTATATCATAAAGGTGCTCCTTATCTCTCATTAGGATATCTGCAACCTCAAATTTACCAGAACTCAGGATGGCAGACGTGGTCATGCCCCTGGTGTACTCAAAGTCTCGGCTCAACAGGTTAAAAGAGCCGATTTCAAGCTGAGCAATGGAATCCTTGAAGTGAGTGAATTTGGCTTGTTCCACTTTTAGTTCATCGGCAAAAAAAGCCAATTCTTCTCCTTTCTCTTCTAAGTCTGTAAAATCCTTCAAATGAATGCTATCGCCAAGCTGTTTGATTACCGGATTAGCAATGGTGATTGATCTTGCCTTGATTTCCTTATCCTTGAGCAGAGTCCACCATGAAATTCTCGATAGATTCACTTCACCCAAGGTACCATGTAACCCTTCATTTCGGTTCAGTGTATCTTTTCTGAAATCAAACCGAATATCACTGAAAAGCACCCTTGCACTCAATATCTCAACCTTAAGATTGCCATACTCAATGTTTATGTTCTGGCTGGCAATAGCTCTGTCAATTTTTGAGCGAATAAGATGGGGGAGCAACAGAAAAATCAATGCTGCCAATAGCAGTACAAAAATTGCAATGGAGAACGGCCAGATCTTACGCATTCAAGTTCAGTTGCATCATCAAGCGATAAATGTGCTAGTCACATTTGGTCCAGGACCAATAATGTATCCTTGAGGTGGTCATAGATTGGGACCCTTTAAGATTATGTAAGGTTCGCTCAGCTCACTATGGAATGGAGTCTCTGTGATACCCGCCTTTTGGTATGGATATGTCCTGATCACCAGCATTGTTAAATACACTTTTCAAAATTCTTCTGGTTAATAAACCATTGTGTGAGAACTCGATGAGATAATGTTATTTTGAGGCTATCATTTCAAATCTTACATTACTCCTTATGAAGTTTATTTCGTCCTTGCTTTTTTTTCTCTGTCTTGTAACTGCAATTTCAGCCCAACCTTTAACCCTTCCCGCCATATTTACTAACCACATGGTCTTACAGCGGGGTCAAGTCAATCCAGTTTGGGGTTGGGCTTCGCCTGGTGAGATGGTGTCTGTAGAGATTAAGGATCAGGCACATCAGACAGAATCAGACGATGAGGGTTACTGGAAGGTCTATCTACAGCCTCTTCCTACTGGTGGACCCTATCAGATGAAAATTTCGAGCGAGCATTCTCAGTTTACGATTGAAGATATTTTGGTAGGTGAAGTGTGGATCTGTTCCGGTCAATCAAACATGGCCTGGCCGGTTCAAGTAAGTAATCATGCTGATTTGGAAATTCAGGCTGCAAATCATCCGAATATTCGGTTAATATCAGTACCACAGGTAGGAACACAGGATATCCAACACGACTTCGATGGATCCTGGGTACAGTGTTCTCCGCAAACGATAAAGAGTTTTTCAGCGGTGGGCTATTTCTTTGGAAAACGTCTCCATCACACTTTGGGCGTACCCATTGGTCTGATTGATAATGCGTGGGGTGGTTCGGCAGCGGAGGCTTGGATCCCCAGAAGTATTTTGGACGGTGACGAACGATATAAGGATCTGATGGATTGGTGGCGTGAGAGGGAGTCTTCCTTTGATTATGAGGAAATGCTAAGGACCTGGGAGCAAGAGGTGCAAGCATGGAAGGCCAGTGGGCAGCAGGGGCAACCACCGCGTCGACCTCGAGACTTGTTGTCTGGAAATCATCGGCCAGCTAATATTTTTAATGGTGTCTTGCACCCTACAGTCGGGTACGGCATCAAGGGAGCGATTTGGTATCAAGGAGAATCGAATGCCGGTCGGGCCTATCAATATCGGGATCTCTTTCCTCTAATGATCGAGACCTGGCGAGAAGTCTGGGGCCAAGGAGATTTCCCGTTTTACTATGTGCAATTGGCTGATTTTCAATCAGAGTCAACTGGACCGCAGGAAAGTGCCTGGGCTGAATTGCGTGAGGCACAGACGATGACCATGGACAAGCTTTCCAATGTAGGTGAAGCAGTGATTATTGATGTAGGTGAAGGAAGGGATATTCATCCCAGAGATAAACAGACCGTCGCCAACCGATTGGTCAGATGGGCCTTGGCTCGTGATTATGGATACGACATGGACTTTCACAGCCCCAGATATCGCTCCATGAAAATCGACGGAAATAAAATCACCCTTACTTTTAACCATGTGGGTTCACGGTTATATACTTTTGATGTAGATAAACCCCGTGGATTTACCATTGCTGGAACTGATCAGGTCTTCCACCCGGCAGAAGCTGTGATCATAGACGAAAATAGAATCGAAGTTTGGTCTGATCAGGTACCTGATCCCGTTGCCGTCCGCTATGCCTGGGCAAACAATCCGGTTTGTAATGTTTATAGTCGGGAAGGTCTACCTCTCACTCCCTTCCGTACCGATACCTGGGATGGGGTAACCAAAGGTGTTGAACACAATTGAGGGTGAGTGGAAAGGGGGTGTTTATCTTGTCGTTTATATTATTTGAATTTTAGGGACTATGAAATTGAAAATTATTCATTTGTGGGCCTGCGTGTCTGTGCTTTCAGCATCGACCTTCGCACAGGCAGATAACGAGATATTACACATCATAGCATTTGGCGCTCATCCCGATGATGCTGAGTTAAAGGCAGGTGGTGTGGCTGCAATGTGGGCGGCACAAGGGCATAAGGTGAAATTTGTCTCGCTGACCAATGGAGATATTGGCCACTTTGCTCAGGCAGGAGCACCTCTGGCTCAGCGCCGAAGAGCGGAGGTGGAGGAATGTGCCAATATATTTGGTATAGAGACAGAGGTACTTGATATCCACGATGGCGAATTGGTGCCCTCCCTGGAGAATCGCCGCAAGGTAGCTGATCTGATTCGCGAGTGGCAAGCAGACATTGTCTTGAGTCATCGCCCCAACGATTATCACCCTGATCACCGTTACACCGGCGTCTTGGTTGAAGACGCATCAGTCATTGTTGCCGCTCCTTTCTTTTCCAGCAATACCGATGCCACCAAGGGAAATCCGATATTTTTGCATTATTCCGATAATTTTCAAAAGCCCTATCCGTTTGAGCCTGCCATTGTAGTAGGCATCGATCAAGTAGCTGACCAAAAATGGGATTGTATCCAGGCTATGCCATCACAATTTGCCGATGCCCATTCGTGGCAGGCCAGCTATCGACAGGATGTACCTAAGGATCCATCAGCCAGAAAGGAATTCTTATTAAATCTAGTCAAGAAACGCAATGAGGCGGTGGCCGATAAATTTCGCAAGTTGTTGGAAGATCTTTACGGCAACGAAACCGGCAGTAAAATCAAATATGCTGAAGCATTCGAATTGTGTCAATATGGCACCCAGGCCGACACCGAGACCTTGAAAAAATTATTTCCCAGCTTTGAGTAGTGCTTTGCCCTGCCATCGTGAGGTGACTTGATATGCATTGGCCAGAGAGGAGCTTGCCTTTTTAAAGACGGCATTTCTCTCCGTAATCAGGCCGATCCTAGGTTTTCTTTACCATTCCGCTGGCACCAATAAGTAATCACACCTGGTTCTAGGTCGACATTCCCCTGGCTTCAATCTTCCAAATGGTTTCTACTTGATCGTTACGAGTGGCATAGATTTGATCATATAAGTTGACGACTGGGTCACAGTGGGAGACGATCAGTTCAACTTTGTCGCCCACCCTGTAAGTACGAGAAGGATCCTCATAAGTGATCGTGCCAAATTCATCTGATCCGGAGCGGTAGCTCATGCCTGTTTCACCCTTGACTACTGCCCACGGTCGATTGATCGTACAGGCTTTGGCTCCTGCATCGGTAGTCACTTGTCCTTCATATTGATCGTTGACTACAGTTGTCAGGATGGTTAGTGAGGGTTGAAAATCAGTGTATACCTCTGGATTGTCTGACCCTCCAATCGCCATATATTGGGCATCCATAAATAGATAACTACCCACTTGGACATCAGTAAAGTAAGCTGTCTCATGATCTATATTGTAGGTTCCAGTGCCGCCACCACTAAATATCTCAGTATTTAGTCCGGATTGTTGCATGAGGTCAATGGTCTCACTGGCTGCTGCCAGTCGTCCAAGCGTTTGTGTCTTGCGCTTCTCAAAGCCTTTTACATGCTGAGATCCGCCATCATAACAAAGGACGCCAAGGAGACGAAGGCCCGGAAGACGATCCACTTCCTGGGCCAAGGTCAGCGCAGGTTTACCAGGAGAAATACCCGTGCGGTGCCCCCCCGGATCTATATCTACCACAACATCTGCCTCTACTCCAGTTGCCATGGCTGCAGATGAAAGGTCTCGAGCATTGGCGAGACTATCGGTAGCTTGAATCAATTGGGGACACCATTTTCGCAACCGCATGGCCCTCTCTATTTTATACTTGGTGACGTTAGGTGTGGTAATGAGAATGTTCTCAATGCCATGTTCAAACATCACCTCAGCTTCACTTACCTTGGCCGTGCATATGCCTACAGATCCACTTTCGATTTGCAGGCGGGCTATGGCCGGACATTTGTGCGTTTTAGCATGTGGACGGCTGGCAATGCCATGGCGAACCATCGTCCGTTGCAGTTTTTCCAAGTTCGCTTCCAGGGCATCTAAGTCGACACAAAGTGAAGGGGTGTCAAGGTCCCACTTGGAAATATTGCTGGTCATTTTTCCATCCAAATGAAAGGAAAGCATCTGTTGTGAAGAATAGCCCTTAAGAGTTGTTGGTATCCAAAAAGGTGCTGTTGCAGCCACGGTCAGGAATCGGCGGCGTGAATCATTTTTTCTCATGCTGAGTTCAATTTGTTGGGACAGGAATCACCATGCTAAAGTCGAAATGTAGATTAACTTCTCAGGTGTAGATATTGACAAAATACAAAATGATCTCAAGCAACCTCGCAAGGCACAGACCCTGTCTTTGCCAGATTTTAAGCAATGGAGGCAACAGGTAAAAAATCAAGGGAGCAACTACATGTCATTCAGTTGCTTCTCAAGCTCATCAATTTCTCCTATCATAAGTGCGTAGGCCTTAATGTCTCCCGATCGTTGAATATCACGGGCGATTTCTAATTTGCGGACAATTTCCTTCTCCAATTTCTTCTTTGGATCTCTCTTAAAAAAACTAAACATATTTTTTGTTGTTCTCAGAATGGTGTGCACTATTGCTAATTTTTCGGAGCATTCCGTTAAATACGTAGTGATGAAAAGGCGACACAAGGTACCAATACAGTCTGCCCCAGAGGCCTCTTGGCCGAAATGTTGCTTCCTGTACCAGCTCGAAATGGCCGCCCACTTCGTCTATCCTGAATTCAAGCCAGGCTTCTCCGGGCAATTTCATCTCGGCAAAGAGTAGTAATCTTTGTGCTTGGCGATCGGCAACAAGCACCCGCCAAAAATCAAGCGAATCTCCTGGATGAATTTGATGACGATGGGTTCGTCCCCTCCTGAGGCCAACTCCACCTGCCAGCTTGTCTAAAAATCCACGAATTGACCACAGCCAATTGGCATGATACCAACCGGTTTCCCCTCCGATTGCCCAGATCGTATCCAGCAATTTACTTACGTCTCCTCTAAAAGTAACCGACCGCTGATCTTTATAGCACCCATGCACTGGTACTTCTACTTGCTCCATTAAGTGTAACTGACTGTTACTGGTTCCGAAGGCATCCTTCCAGCTCGAAATCACTGTGTTGGAGTGCATTTGCTCGAAGGCCATCTTGACAGCTTCTTTGTAGCCAATGAGCTGGATATCCAATAATTCTGCCACCTTATTTTCGGTAGGAATTACCTCAATTTTCATGCTCTCAACCAAATTCACCGCCAACTTGTAGTTGGTGGAAGTGACAAAGTACAACCAGTATGATGAGAGTCTTGGTGTCAGGAAAGGGAGGGTCAGGATGTATCGGTGCAAACCACGTACCTCTGCGTAAAGTAGTAGCATGTCCTTGTAGGTCAATATTTCTGGACCACCGATATCTATGGTCTTGTCTTCTAGCTCATCCCGGTCCAGGCATTTGACCAAAAAATCAATCACGTTGCTCACAGCTATAGGCTTGGAGCGGGTCCTGACCCACCTTGGAGTCACCATAATGGGCAGTTTTTCTACCAAGTCTCTGATAATTTCGAAAGATGCACTGCCCGAGCCCACAATGATTCCCGCCCGAAATGAGGTTACAGGTATAGGACATGACCTGAGAATTTCTTCCACATGAAGTCGTGATCGTAAATGCTCCGACAGCTCCTGAGCATTTGCGATTCCTCCCAGATAAACAATTTGCTGGACTTGGGTTCGACTGATTGTGTCGATAAAATTTCGTGCCGATTCAGCCTCTAATTTTTCGAATGAACTTGTGGAGGCTCCCATACTGTGAATCAGATAATAGGCAGCATCGATGTCCCCGGGTATTTTACTTAGGGTGGAAGCCTTCAGAAAATCGACTTCGATTAAATCCACTTTTGACTTCCAAGTATCTGGAACACGGTTGCGATCTCGGACACAGATTACTACTTCGTGACCAGCTTTGATGAGTTTGGGCAGGAGCCTTTTGCCTATGTATCCAGTAGCTCCAGTGAGAAGGATTCGCACAAGAATTTTGTTTAATTGTTAGCTTGAAAAACTAAACAAAAATAGTTGATTAGAGTTCTCCGCGGTAACATCGTTGGGATTGCAGTGAGTATCCAGTAATGCTTATTGGAGGCTATTACTACACTAGTACAGGACTCAATGCGGACACTAGACCAATGGATAAGGGAAAATAGATTGGAGGGTTATCCGCTTTCCGGTTTTCTGAGATTCGCGGGCAGCTTCGATGATTTCCAGCACATGGAGAGCATGCTCTGCGTTTACTAGAGGTTCGGTCTGCTCTGTAAGGGCTTCTGCGACCACAGTGGCACCTTCTTCCCATTGATATGTTTTAGCGTCCGGCACATACCTGATCGTTTGCCGGTTATCGAGCGTAGCCAGATCCACGCCGGATGGAGCCCAATCATATCCTACCAACCTCATATTGGCCTTCGTGCCCCAAATAGAGATGGTGGGCCGATTCTGCCCGGTACCCTCATGGCCATATGGATCGAAATAATTGAAACCGGACTGCACATGTGAAAGAACCCCATCGTCGTGCTCCATGAGCACCATGGCATTGTCTTCAGCTTCAACTGTAATTTCACCTTTATTTTGTGTGGTTCGGGTATTGGTCACTATGCTGGTCATGGCCATTATCGATCTGGCAGGTCCCAAGAGGGCAGTCAGTGTAGCTAAGTTGTAAACTCCAAGATCGGGTAGACTTCCGCCGCCTTTCTCATAGAAGAATGCCGACCAACCTGGCCCACGATGGCCATAATGACCATGTGCTGCGGCGATCTTTCCCAGCTTACCTTCCTGTATTGTTTTAGACATAAATGCAAACTGCGGACTATTGACTACAACGGGAGCACTCCAAATCCTGAGATCACTGCTTCTGGCCAGGTTCAGGAGACTTTGTCCTTCCGAAAATGAATTTGCTAGTGGTTTTTCCGTCCAAACATGATGGCCACTTTCAAGAGCACGTCTATTGAGATGCCCGTGCTCTTGCATATCGGTCAGATTAACCAATAAATCAAAGGGAGCCCCAGCCAGCATCCTATCGATGTGCGGGTAATGGTGGGGTATCGAATATTTGCTGGCAGTCTCTTTTGCACGACTTGAAATGATATCGCATACCGAGACCAACTCTACAACATCCGATTTAGACAAATGGGGTATGTAGGCCTCAGATACCTTGCCACAGCCTATGATTCCCACCCTAATTTGTTTGTCAGAATTACCCATTGTCCTTGCATACTGTACAATAGGTGCCAGGATGGAAGCTATAGTAGCCCTACCTGCACTTTGAAGAAATTCTTGTCTAGACTTTTTTTGCATGTGTCAATTTCTATTGCATGTTTTGGACAGCATCAACATTTTACATCTGTCCTAGTGTAACGGCCCCTTAAAGAATCGGACCGATCTACAAAAATATTTTTGTAGCAGAAAGTCCGAATAATAGGGGGTTGAACCACCTACTAAGCGGAGGGGTGAGTGACATCACTAGATAGGGTTTTTAATTGAAACTATAAAACCTAGATCACCGGGGATGCATTTTTTGCATATGTGTCTTCAACCCATAGATTATTTCAATTCTACAATACCTCATTTGTTCAATCAACCAGCAATCCAAGTATATTGTTAAAATTTTGCTCTTCAGTAGAAAATGACTTAAATTATCATACGAAGAGATCTCTTGGATGCCAACATGGATCCTTGCAGATGATCATGTGAATAATCCTCGAACACACGCTGATAAAGGCAAATATTCAAGGATGAAATAAATCCTTGTCAATGGGTGTGAGCTGGTATTATTTCATAAAATAATCAAGTGGATCAACACATTGATTTTTCAATTCTACAATGCAGCTTATCTCAAGAGGGCAGAAGTTAACTATGGTGATTCATAATATAGAGTACGAGAAGTGACCTAAAAGTGGCTATAAATATTTGGCAATTGAGCTCATATTTTAAGTCCACACGTCTAAGGAATAAATTTTACACTGGCATAATCTTCAGTTTGAATTTTTTCTAAGACTAATCACCTGAGGGTACTTCTAATAAACCTAAAAAATAAAGACAATGGATTTTCTCATTTCTCTTCGTCGTTATCGCTTTGCTGCGATCATGCTCATCATGGCGTATGTAGTCACTGGCCAACCCGATCTCCTCAATGTTTTGGATAATGGCAATGTAGGTATTGGTATTTCCAATCCAATCTATCCCCTTGATATGTCATCGAATCAGGGAGTCATAAGGCTGGTCAGTAGCAATCATACCAATGGCTCAGTGCTTGAACTTAAGAACAATACTGCTGGCTCACCCACCTTTCTAGGTGCTATTAATTTTAATAATGCCAGCAATGGTTTTCCCGGGCAAATTGCATACACACTGGATAATAATCTGACCTTCCGGGTCAGTGGATCCGAGAGAATGCGCATCAATCCGGTCGGCAATTTAGGGATTGGTACTTCTAGTCTTGCTTCTGGATATCGAATATCGGTGGCAGGTAAGATAATTTGTGAAGAACTGAAGGTTCAATTGCAAGGAAACTGGCCGGATTTTGTATTTGATGAAGATTATCGCTTAAAACCACTGACGCAGCTGGAAAATGAAATAAGGGCATTGGGTCATTTGCCGGGTATGCCGTCTGCAAAGGAGGTGGAGAATACAGGTATAGTGGTGGGTGAAATGAATAAACAATTGCTCCAAAAGGTAGAGGAGTTAACTCTTTATGTCATTGACTTGCAGAAGCAGAATCAGTATCTATTTGACCAAATGCAAATCCTGAAACAGCATTTTAAATGATCAATAAGTATTTCTACAAAATTATAGATGCTCTTTCCCTCTGGTTACTCTTTTCACTGAGTCTTCTGTCCGCACAAGAGACGAGCTGGTCATGTGGTACTTATACTCATGGGAAACCAGTGCTGGTCGATGTGGAAGCATTCCAAAAAAAGCGAAGTGCAGGGGTGCAGCCCGAAGTCATTAAGATCTTTATTCACATCATCACCAACAATACAGCCACTCTACCCTTGGTGAGTACCGATACCATAATGGAACGTATCGATGATATGAGGCGGGAGTTCTCGAGTAGTGGCATCTGTTTTATTGTTGGCGGTTTCGGGATCATCCGTAGCGTAGACCTGGATACCCAATATGTTGATACCGAGGAGTTGGAATTACATCCCCACCTAAAACCAGGGATGATCAATATATTTGTCCATCACCTATTGATCCAAACCAATTCCACTGGTGGGGGAGTGGCCTATGGTATTCCCAGTACGATTATATCGATGGATGACGATGCTTTTTCAGAGAGTTGTTGTCAATTCCTCCTAACTCATGAAATGGGACATGCGGTGGGTTTATTTCACACCCACGAACCATTTTATGGGCTCGAAAACGTGGACAGGGCTGGAGCTTGTAAAAACTGTGAGACTGCCGGTGACCTGCTCTGTGATACCCCAGCTGATCCGAGACTAGATATTCCGGGGCTGATGTCAGGCTGCACCTATATCGGCTCGCTCTCTGATGGATGTGGTTGGAGCTATGTCCCTGATCCTCTTAATATTATGTCGTACGCACCCGACAATTGCCGGGCTCATTTTAGCTTGGGCCAATCCCTCCGAATGTTGTGGTTTCTTCAAAATAATCCTGACCTCAATTCGACAATTGCTGACACCGACATTGTGTTTAGTTCGACCGGTTCATGGACATCTGGTCAAGACTTTTACTTGGCAGAGGAAAATGTTATTCTCCAAAGTCCCGATATTTCAGTAACCAACTCTGCTCAAGTGACTTTTAGTGCAGGTGATGCCGTGACAATCAATCCAGGAGCCACTTTTGTTCCGATGACAGGATATGTTTTACTGAGTGCACAGGAGGTGTGTAAGTTCTGATTAATTTGAACTGACCATATTTTTTACCGGCAGTTTTTTGAAATAATTATCCCTTTAGATTGGATTTGGCGAGGTAATTCAGGCATCAGGTCTTGTAAAACTTCAGATGTGCCCGGTGTGGTAACCTTGTTCTTGATGGCCGTTTTCGAACTTCCAGCGATGATAGGACCAGTACCTTGATTTCTAGCAAATATCAATCACCAAAATCTCATTACTTTGGAGGGTAAAATATGAAATGATGAAGCTCCATGTAATACTCCTCCTTTTCTCCCTTTCAATGGTATGCCAGGCACAAGATCGCGTGCTACCGGTTGACACGATGATCATAACAGATCATGATGTGACAATCCGGGGTCAAAATGTACCCTACCAGGTTACCACCGGAACCCAGCCGGTTTGGAATGATGATGGCCAGGTGATAGCTACTTTGCATTATACATATTATCGCCGTACTGACAGAGATGATCTGTCGGTCAGGCCTTTGATCATCTCCTTCAATGGAGGACCTGGATCGGCCTCTGTATGGATGCATATTGCCTATACTGGCCCTCGAGTTTTGCAGGTAGATGATGAAGGCTTTCCAGTACAGCCCTATGGTATAAAGGAGAATCCACACAGCATCTTGGATGTTGCCGACATCGTGTACGTCAATCCAGTGAACACCGGCTATTCCCGGATTATCGATAAGGAGGTAGACAAAAAGATTTTCTTCGGGGTAAATGCGGATATTAAGTATCTGGCAGAATGGCTAAATACTTTTGTAACCCGTAAAAACCGTTGGCTTTCTCCCAAGTACTTGATCGGTGAAAGCTACGGGACGACCCGGGTGTCTGGTTTGGCCTTGGAGTTACAAAATGCGCAGTGGATGTATCTCAATGGAGTAATTCTGGTTTCTCCGACAGGACTGGGTGTGGAGCGTGATGGGCCAGTGGGTGCGGCAGCTAAATTGCCCTACTTTACCGCGGCTGCCTGGTATCATAAGGTTTTACCCGATGAACTGCAACAGAAGGATCTGGAAGAGATTTTACCGGAAGTCGAGGAATACACGATTGAAATGCTCATGCCGTTGATTGCAAGGGGTGGTTCTATTGGAGAAACAGAAAAAAGGCAAGCATCTCAAAAGATGGCTTATTATTCTGGCCTATCAGAGGAGGCTTTCTTACAGCACAACTTGGATGTTCCCACCTCTTTCTTTTGGAAGGATTTGCTTCGGAAGGATGGATTTACCGTTGGTCGACTGGATTCCCGGTATCTGGGCCTGGATCGGATGGACGCAGGAGATCGACCAGATTTCAATGCAGAACTTACTTCTTGGTTACATGCCTTTACACCAGCCATCAACCATTACTATCGACAGGAATTAGGGTTCGTAACCGATATAAAATATAATATGTTTGGTCCGGTCAGGCCCTGGGATCGTAGTGATGATCGTACAGGCGAGAATCTACGTCAGGCCATGGCTCAGAATCCTTTCTTGAAGGTGATGGTTCAGTCTGGTTATTACGACGGAGCTACTCAATACTTCAATGCTAAATACACGCTCTGGCATCTAGATCCGAGCGGTCGAATGAGGGACCGGCTTAGTTTTAAGGGTTATCGAAGTGGACATATGATGTATTTGAGGGCTGAGGATCTGGCGAAAGCCAACGATGACATTCGCGCTTTCCTGGCGCAAACCTCGCCCGGAGATCACCCTGCGAAGTACTAGCTATTTGCGTTGACGCATCATCAGTGTTTAACCAGCTTACCGTCTGACTGTAACATATCCTTCATGATCAGCAGTGATTCTTTGATGTAAACATCTTTCTTCACCTGTTTAATCCAGTCTTCGTGTCGAGCCACACGGCTTTCATCCACATCTAAATAGTCGCGATCGGCCTCCAGGGTGGTCACCATTAGGCCTTCTACCGGATCCTTCATAATCTCATTGAATTTCTTGGCCTGCAGATCGCGTTCATCCATCTCAGCCCGATATGCTGCCAGGGAGATCTGGATCGAAGTTTCATCTTCCAATTCCTTGGCCAAATGGGCTTTTTCATCGATCAATTGAAAAACACTGTCTTTAGCAATTCGATCGGCACTTTTTCGTCTGAGCTGATCAATATTGCTCACGTGATAGACATTTTGCTCATATGGCACCGGTTTTATTTCACTCCAGGGCAAAGCCTCTTCTGATTCTCTTTCTCCTACTTCTCTATAGCTAAATTGATCAGGCAAGATGATGTCAGGAACGACTCCCCGCAACTGTGTCGAAGCACCATTTACCCTATAAAATTTTTGCATGGTCAATTTGACCTGTCCCAAGGGTTTCATCTGCTTATTGCCCTGAATGGCTCGGTCCAGATCAAAAAATCGCTGCACTGTGGCCTTTCCGTAGGTGGATTTACTCCCTACGATAATCGCACGTTCATAGTCTTGCATGGCCGCCGCCAGGATTTCTGATGCCGAGGCACTGATGGTGTTAACCAGGACAATCAGGGGGCCATTGTAGGCAACATCTTCATCTTCATCGGAATGAACATAAGGGGACCTACCCTTTGATTTTACCTGAACTACTGGTCCTTCTTCAATAAAAAGACCACTCATCTGGATCACATCCGGCAATGAACCACCTCCATTATAGCGGAGATCCAAGATGATTCCGTTAACTTTTTCGGCTTTTAATTCTTCTATTTCCTTCGCAACATCCGCGGCACAGCTATTGCCTCCATCAAATGTTGAATAAAAGGCAGGGAGTCGGATGTAACCAATATCCTGTACCTGATCATCAAGATCAAGGATTACTGATCTTGCAAATGAGGCATCAATAATAACCTCATCTCTTTCAATCGAAATGTCTAGTACGGTTCCATCTTTCTTCTTCACTGTCAATACGACAGTGGTACCTTTAGGACCTCGAATGTACTGCACAGCATCATCTACCCGCATTCCAATGAGGTCGACCGGATCCTTGCCTTCCTCGGTCACGACCATGATCAGATCATCAACTTCTAGTTCCCCTTCTTTCCAGGCTGGTCCTCCGGGCACGATCATACTGACCTTGACGTAGTCGTCACTCTGCGAAAGCCTGGCTCCAATACCTTCAAGACGCCCTCCGATATTGATGTCATAATCCTCTTTGTCTTTGGGGCTAAAGTATCCCGAATGAGGATCAAAGATCTGCGCAAAAGTACTTAGATATAATTCAAACCGGTCTGAGCGCCGAATTCGATTTAATCTGGTGAACATATCATCCAATAGTTCTTGAGTCTCCTTACGTGCATCTTCTTCAATCTCTTTAATGGTCTTCTTTTTTTCTACTGATGCTGTATCGGCTTTCTCCTGTCTTTCTAGCTTTCGATCAATCTTGGCAACCATTTGATACTTTATCATTTTACGCCATTCATCGCGTAGACCAGACAGGTCTGAAGGGAATGGTTTTTTCTCACCATCCATTTCCAAGATTTCAGGAGTATTTACATCGATAGGAGAAGCAATAAGGTCCCGGTAGATCTCCTCGGCTCTGGCAGTGGCTTCTTCGATCAATTGATTGGAAAGGTCAAAAAACTGCAGGGACGTCCGTGTAATCTGATCATCAATACTGGTCTCAAATTGACGCAACTGATCCACTTCTCTTTCCAATAAGAAGCGACGACTGCCATCCAAGGCATCTAGGTAGTTGTCAAACGCCTTCTTTGAGTAATCATCATCAATTTCTTTTGGCTGAATATGGACCGCATCCATGACACCAAAAAGGGCATGCATAATCAGTTGTTCTTTTTGACTGAAGTGCTTTTTTGGTTGCAGTGCACTAGCCAAAAAAACTGCAGCAAGAGCCATTAGACCCAACAATGCTATCCTCAATCTTGACATATTCATTGGTTTACTTGATTTCTTGCTAATCTAATTTATTCCGAAGATACGCCTTTATTTTCCCGATCAGAGCGATCTATCCTTAGACGGGTAGGTACCATGTCGTTCTTACCAACGTTGAACCGTTACATTTACGTCTTTGATCCTAAAGAATAACAATGAGGTCCTTTATCTTTTGTAGTTTCTTAATCATACTGCTATTTGCTTGTGAAAAAGAAAGTATACAGTCATGTCCCGATCAGGATGTGAATGTTGGCTTTTCCCAGTTGCTTTTTGTTGACGAAAATGAACCTTGCTCTTATCGGAACTTTCCATCCATGACTCCAGGAAAAGGAATAGTAATTCAAACAGCAGAGATGTACGACAGTCTCCTCGTTTTGATTGACCTCAATGATCAAATATGCCGAAAACCAGAGATCGACTTTGAGAAGTACACGATATTGGGTCTGCTTACTCAAGCTTCGGGATGTACGAGAACCTATCAACGCACGATCAAGCAATCTGCAGATTCCACTCAGTTTGAAGTGATTGTTAGGGAGTGTGGAGGTTGCGAGCCACTGATCATGCTTTGGCATTGGGCAGTAGTTCCCAAGCTAGAGGCTGGGGCGATCGTGACTTTTAGTACAACAACAGAAAAGTATAATCTTTAGGTTGCCTTTTTGCAGGACTACCTTCTTTTTTGACGATCTCTAACCTTCGATTGGTCTAAAATGGGTTAGAACAGCTAAAGCTGTTGTCATCCGAAGTCTATCCCTCTGAGTTGAGCTTTTCTAGTGCCAGGATCAAGGCCTGTGTTCCCTTCCGGCTATGCCCTTGTGCTTGAAGGGCCTTATACATCTGATGTACCAGCCCAAGACCAGGCAGTGCAAGATTCATGCGTCTGGCCTCATCGAGAGCGATCTCCATGTCCTTTACAAAATGTTCGACATAGAAACCCGGTTCAAAATTTCGGTTCACAATTCTGGGAGCTAGGTTATCCAAAGTCCAGCATCGTGCTGCTCCACCACTGATTGCCTCCAACATCGTATTTAGATCAAGGCCTGCCCGGTGACCATAAAGTAGCGCTTCACAGACACCAACCATAGTCCCAGCTATGGTAATTTGATTGCACATTTTGGTATGCTGTCCAGACCCTGGTTTACCCTCATAGGTAATTTTTTTACCCATCATGTTAAATAGGGGCATGACTGAGTCGACCGCATCCTCATCACCGCCCACCATAATCGAAAGCGTCCCTTGTCTGGCACCAACATCACCTCCGGATACCGGTGCATCAATCGAGTCTACCGATTTTTTTCTAGCGGCATTATAAATGTCAATAGCCATTGAGGGACTGGTGGTGGTCATATCTACCAGTACTGAGTTGGGTTTAATTGAAGACAAAATACCTTGATCTCCAAAGTAAATTTCCCTTACGTCTGAAGGAAACCCAACAATCGTAAAAACCACATCACTTCGCACGGCAACTTCGCCGGGTGTATTGCACCAATTTGCACCCCTCTCGATGAGATCCTTTGATTTTTTCTTGGTGCGATTGTAGATGAACATTGGGTAGCCTTGTCCAAGAATGTGACTGGCCATCGAGACACCCATCACCCCCGTCCCAATCCAACCGATATTTGTCTCTTTACTCAAACGTAAATTTGTCATGTTCAAAAAGCATTTCCCAAATCTTCGAAAGATAAACATTTGCCGAAGACCACGACAAGGGAGAAGGATTAATCACTACCTGTAAGCCCGTTGAGAAAGCCAGGTTTCAATTTGGAAACCACCGCAATTTCAATATCTATCTCCTTAATGATGTCCTCCTGGGAAGAATAATCATGCGAGAAGAGGCCTGGCAGATCTTTTGCCCTATCCCAGTATAGGCTCCAGGCATGTTTGCTTCTCTGCAATCGATCTACGGCGAGCTGTCTATGTTTTCTCTTCCGGGAAATTCCATATTGAATGAGCTCCCTCGCAGCAAGCCACTTCTCTGTCACGTACTGTGCCAGATGCCCAAGAGCCAGGCCGTGGTTAACGATTCTCTGCAATCCTGGGTGTTGATAATTACATTCGTGGTCTAAATGCGAAGCCGAATCGTCACGTGCGATCAATTTTTCGAGAATGTTGGTGTCTAACGCGACTTCTTCATCGTAATCCCTAAGTGCAGAATGATCTCCTCGTTCCATTTTCCACACTTGTTGAACAAACCAGAAAATATCAGCAAATACAGACTCGTCAATCCTCCATAAATGCATGGTTGCCAAATCCAGATTCGAATCTTCCGGCTGCAAGCATTCCTCGAGCGCCGAGACCATTTGCCGATTTTTTTCCAACCGTAAACCGAGACACGAATCGTTCGATCCCGTAAATCTATTCCAGAGGTTGGCTTCAGAAATTTTATCTCCTCTGATCATTTGTCCTGACCAAAATGTGAAATAGGGACGATAGTCCCTCATCAGTTGATCAGCAGGCTCAACCCCACCAAAGATGGGTGGAAAATCCAGAATGATCGACAGAGAATCCTTGGGTATTTGTTGGCACGCCCGATCCCAGTACGGCTTCAAACGGGAAGTCCCGTAGGAGCCCGACTTCGGCCACTTCGCCCTGAGCACTGTTGCCATGTCACCATCGAGTTCTTCACAATGGGTCAGATCCAACCATTCATGCTCATTTTTCAGATCCAAAGGAGCATCTTCCACCTCTAGTGTCTTATCAGCACCCTCGATGGCTTTGACTGACCAGTGATCTCCATTTCTTGAAGAGCCAAAACTCCGGATCATATGTAATCCACGTTCGATACATAAGGGCTTGATGGTGGTCATCAGCGGATCAGAATCTTTAATCATTTCCGAATTAGCAGCCTTTGACAGTACTACCGCATTAAATCTGAGCCAGACCATTTCATCTAAAATATCCCTCACATGTTGCCTACCAACTGCCAAAAATTGTTGTGGAAGTGAGATGGCACGGACCCTTGCTTTCATTTCAACAACTGAAGAATGAAGGTTTGCGATCTTCCATGCCAGACCACCCAGCTGGTCAAGCATGTGCAATAGACCATACATGATCCCACGTGCACTACCACTTGTGATGATCAATTCGACATCAGTAACCACCAAGATGAAATCATCGGAATCATAGTCATTATCAACTTCGTAGAACAGTTGGTAATCAGGTTGTGAACAATTAATCTCAAGACTGCTGGCAGATTGAGCAATGGCATCTTGCACCTTGTTTAGTGCATATTCAATGGGAGGGGGGTGTTCGCCAATGGGTAAACACAGTCGTGAAGCCAGCACAATGGAAGAAGCCATAACCACAAACAACAGGCACAATAATATCCTCATGAGTATCTTTATCATCAAACCGGCGGATGCTTTGGTAGTGCTTCTATTGGTTACTCAAGAGACACTGGAGGTGACTACATTATCGTGAAACGATAACTTGTTGCCGTTTGATAAATCTCTCCAGGTTCTAACTTGACCGAGGGAAATTCTGGTTCATTTGGTGAATTAGGAAAATGTTGAGTTTCCAGGCAAAATGCCGATCGACGGATATAGGGTGTGCCATGCCTCCCAATATGAGATCCATTGAGAAAGTTGGCGGTATAGAATTGGACACCAGGTTCCATTGTTCTGACTTCCATGAACCGGCCCGATGACGGATCATGTACCGTGGCAGCCAACTTCATCCGCCCTTGACCATCTTCGTGATTCAAGACAAAATTGTGGTCGTAACCTCCACCAATTTGAATTTGTGGATGGTCGCTATCGATTCGTCTACCAATCGGTTGGGCTGTACGAAAATCAAAAGGAGTATTTTCAACGCTTTCAATCTCACCCGTGGGGATTAAACCTTCATCGACCGGTGTGTAATGATCAGCATTAATCATGATCTCATGATCCAGGATGGTGCCTTTACCGGCAAGGTTAAAATAGGTATGATTGGTCAAATTGCAAACCGTCACCTGGTCGGTCTCTGCTTCATATTCAATCAAAAGGGTATTGTCTTCTTCCAGCCAGTAGGTCACTGTAACACTCAGGTTACCTGGATAACCTTCTTCCATGTGTGGACTGGTTCGTTGCAATTGCAATCCGATTGCACCTGGTCGTGATACTTCCTTCCCATCCCACAAGTATTTGTCGAAGCCCCTGGTACCCCCATGCAAGTGATTTTCTCCATTATTTGCCACTAAGGTATATGTATTGTCATCTAGGACAAAGCTGGCGCCACCGATGCGGTTGCCGTAGCGCCCAACCAGCGCACCAAAAAAAGGATGCCCACTTAGGTATGTGGATAAGCTGTCAAAACCATGGGTGATTTCTTCCATTTTCCCGTCTCGATCTGGAGCCTCGATACTGACAACAATACCTCCATAGTTGGTGATCTTCACCTGTATCCCATCCGGATTTAGTAGTGTGTAGAGGTCAGCAGGACCATCCGGAGTTTGACCGAACTGCTGTTTCTGTATAGATAATTCTGCCTGAGACATTTGAGCTTCTTTTTTTTCGGATGGTTGATTTGAATTTCCACAGCCAAACGCGAATGTGGCCATGATCAACACCATTCCATTGATTTTTATATACATATAAAGATTTCTTGCTTTTAAAGTCTTGGGATGCCTAGTCGCCGATAGGTGTTTTCCCAGCGCAGTTCTTTTTTCAATTTCTTAAGGTCTGTCTCTTCATCAATAATGACAAGTTCTATATCGGCCAACTCTGCAAAATCGACAAAATAATCGATATTGATAGCGTCACTGTACACCGTGTGATGAGCCCCACCGCAATAGATCCAAGCCGCTGCGCTCACTGCCAAGTCAGGCTTGGGATGCCAAAAAACGCGTGCAACAGGTAGGTTGGGCATCTTTTCCGGCGGATCTTGTGCTTCAATCTTATTTACGATTAGGCGGAACCGATCTCCGAGATCTATCATGGAGGTATTGTAAGCTATACCTTCTCTTCCGGTAAAGACCAATCTTACCGGATCCGCCTTACCACCGATCTGTAGTGGATGTATCTCACATCTTGGTCTTTGATCAGAAATTGATGGACACACTTCCAGCATATGAGCGCCCAATACCTTAGACTGCCCTAAGTGGTAGGTATAATCTTCCATAAAAGAACTTCCACCTGCCAGACCGGCCGTCATCACTTTAATCAATCGAAGTAAGGCCGCTGTTTTCCAATCACCTTCTGCACCAAAGCCATAGCCTTCATACATTAGTCTTTGCACCGCTATACCAGGCAGTTGATCCAGGCCATGCAAATTCTCAAAGGTGTCTGTAAAAGCTTTAAATCCTCCCCATTCAAGAAAGGATCGTAACCCCAATTCGAGCTTTGCCGCCTCCAGCAATGATTCATGACGTCCTTTTCCAGGCAGCAGATGCTCCTGCACTGAAAACAGTTCTGTGTATTCAGTCGCTAGTGATCTGACGTCCCGGGGATCTTGATCCTCCACATGTTCAACCAAATCTCCCAGTCCATATCCCTCTACCTGATAACCGAACTTTATCTGAGCACTGACCTTATTGCCTTCCGTAACGGCGACTTCCCGCATATTGTCTCCAAATCTTGCGATCTTAAGCTGCTGATGATCTGCCCACCCACAGCAAACTCGACACCATACCGACAGCTGCCTTTGCACAGCCTTCTCTGACCAGTGACCCACAACCACTTTTCGTTTGATGTCTAGACGTGTCCCGATGAAACCAAATTCACGGCCCCCGTGTGCGGACTGATGCAGATTCATATAGTCCATATCAATATTTTGCCACGGAATATCGATATTAAATTGCGTGTGTAGCTGTAACAAGGGCTTTTGTAACGATCCCAGTCCACGGATCCACATTTTGGCTGGCGAAAAAGTATGCATCCAGGTGATCAAACCTATAGAGGTGGGATTAGCATTTATTTCACTGACAATCCGAGCAATACCTTCACCATCAGTTACCACACCACCATAATGGAGTGAAACGGGTATCCATTCACTCTCTCTCAAAGCAGATAGGATAAGTCTTGCATCTTCATCGACTTGCCTCAGGACTTCTTTGCCATAGAGTTCCTGGCTTCCGGCTACGAACCAAATCTTATAAAATCGTAAATTGATTGTCTTCATTTTGGTGCTTTACCGATCTGACCGTAGTAGGCCTGATCTCCGTGCTTTCTCTTCCAGTGCTTGTCTACTAGTGACTCTTTCATTCTAAGCACATCTGGACGGATGGTTTTGGCGATCCAAGCCATCTTAGCAATCAATTCTAGTACGGCAGCATTGTGTACGGCACCAGTAACGGTCTCAGCCCAGGTGAACGGTGCGTGATTGGCAATCAATGCCATACAAACTTGACGTGGGTCTAGATTACGGTTTTTCATCCCTTCGATCAACTGAAGGCCGGTTTCGTATTCATAGTCACCCTCGATTCGTTCATCAGCCATAGGCTTCATGCATGGGATGTCAAAGGCTTGATGATCTGCGTGGGTTGTTCCCAGCAGGGGTATGTCCATTCCGGTTTGAGACCAAGCAGTTGCATAAGTTGAATGGGTATGTACGATGCCCCCGAGATGCTTCCAATGGCGATACAATACCAGATGTGTCTTAGTGTCGGAAGAAGGCCTTAGTTTTCCTTCGATCACTTGGCCCTCCAGGTCGACCACTACCATGTCAGAAACCTGCAGATCTTCGTATTTGACTCCACTAGGCTTGATGGCAAAAGCACCCAAATCATAGTCTACTGCACTGGCATTACCAAATGTAAATAGGACAAGATCCAAATTAGGCAATTCGAGATTGGCCTCGTATGCGGCTTCCTGGATTGAACGATATTTCGATTGTAAACTCATGGTTGATTTGATGGCTGTATTATGCCAGTGCGGCCCCAAGTTTGCAATAGTCTTGGTATTTTTTCTCGTAGATTGATATGTATTTGGCCCGAGGTTCATAGGTGTGGCTAAATCCACTACCCATTTGTTCCATCGCATCTTCGACGCTGGGAATGCTGCCAGCAGCGACAGCACCAAACATGGCTGCTCCTAAAGCGCAAGTCTGTTCCGCCTTTGCAACTTTTATCGACATATTCAATACATCAGCCATGATTTGCATCACCAGAGGAGATTTCTGTGACACACCACCGAGCCCTATAATACCCCGAAGCTGAATTCCTTCGTTTTCAAATCGTTCTACTATGGCCCGGGCACCAAAACAAGTTGCCTCAATCAGGGCCCGGAAAATTCGGGGAGTATCTGACGCCAGATCAAGACCAATGATCGCGGCCTTCAAACTTTGGTCAGCATCTGGTGTCCGACGGCCATTGAGCCAATCCAACGCAATCTCTGAAGAGACGTTAGGATCTATTCTTTCTGCAGCTTCTGTCAACCAACTCAGCATTTGGTTCTTCGACTGTGATAACCACTGCTCTTTTTGGGATGATGTCATGGTGTCAGCTTTTCCCAAAAGGGTCTTGACCGGCCATAACATCAAGTCCCTGAACCAGGCATATACATCACCAAAAGCTGATTGACCAGCTTCAAGACCCAACATTCCCGGAATAATACTTCCAGATACCTGACCACAGATTCCACGCACTAAATGCTCTTTTTCTTCCTGAGGAATGATCAGCATGTCACATGTTGAAGTTCCCATAACTTTGCTGAGAAAATAGGGTTGGATCTGGCCACCTACTGCACCCATGTGGGCATCAAAGGCTCCAACGGCCACCGCTATTCCTTGGGGAAGACCCAACTTATCTGACCATTCAGTACTTAAGAAGCCTGCAGAGTGATCAGCTGTAAAAGTATCTTGATACAGCCGTGATCGCAGTACAGCTAATCTGGGATCTAAATTCCCCAGGAATTCCTCGGCGGGCAATCCCGACCATTCGGGATGCCACAATGCCTTGTGACCGGCAGCACAACGGCTCCTCAACATTTTTTTTATATCCTTGCCTCCAGTCAATACAAACGGTAGCCAATCACAGTGTTCTGCCCAAGAATAGGCTGCATCCGCAATCCTTGGATCGCGGCGGGTGATATGCAAGATTTTCGCCCAAAACCATTCTGAAGAGTAAATGCCTCCACAGTACTTTGTGTAGTCGATTTCCCATCGGGCGCAAAGATCATTGATCTCTTGGGCTTCCTCAATGGCGGTATGGTCTTTCCACAGGACAAACATGGCATTGGGATTTTCTGAAAATTCTGAGAGCAATGCCAATGGAATGCCCTCTTTATTCACGGCGACAGGAGTTGAACCAGTGGTGTCTATGCCAATACCTACAATATTTTTGCTGACTGTCTGCCCGGTTTGGTGAATGGCCTCACCCATGGCCATTTCCAATGCATCTAAGTAGTCCTGTGGATGCTGTCGAAACCGAGCGGTACCAGGGTCACAATATTTACCCTCCATCCACCGCTTATAAGGTGCAACAGCTTGACTTACCTGAGTTCCGGATGCTAAGTTGACGATCAAGACACGGACTGAGTCTGTACCATAATCGATTCCCACACTGTATTTATTCGTTTGCACTTCTAAATGATAGGTATTTTTCCTAGATCAGGTGCTAATCTATCATTCAAAAAAGTATTTACCTAAAAAAGTAACCTGATCGTGACGCTATTGTAATGTGAAAGCGTTTGACTACAGCCAATCTGCCGGTTCTTGATTTTTTGTAAAATGAGTGTCCATATTTTCCCGGTGGTTGCATGCCGATGACAGCATTGTATCTTTGAATAAAGAAAAGACCAGTGGTTACAAAGCTTCGTTGTCATATTTTGTTTTTTGTTGTGGTGGTTTTTGTGGTCTCCAATAGCTGTTCTTCGAAGGATAGCGATTCGAATACTGTACCGCTGAATACACCAAAGGAGTTGGAGGGACATAGTTTCCTGGTAGAGGAATATTTGGAAAAGACCGAGGAGATTGAGGTGGATGCGGAAGAAAAGAGGAATTATGATGGAATGGTTAAGATTCCAGGTGGCGTGTACCGTATGGGTGGTAACAATGACCAGGCTCGAGCCGATGAAATGCCACAACATCAGGTGGAATTGAAATCTTTTTGGATTGATGTTACGGAGGTTACAAATGCGCAGTTCGCCAAGTTTGTGGAGGAGACCGGATATGTGACCATTGCCGAACAGGAGATAGATGTGGAAGAGATGATGAAACAGTTGCCAGCAGGTACTCCAAGGCCAGATCCCGAATTACTAAAACCATTTTCCCTGGTGTTCAGTGAGCAGCCAGCGGGCCAACAAGCTTATTATCCATCACAATGGTGGCGCATGGTTCCCGGCGCCAATTGGCGACAACCGGATGGGCCCGGAAGTTCTATTAGGGGAAGGGAGGATCATCCGGTAGTCCATGTTGCGTGGTACGACGCCTTGGCATATTGCAAGTGGGCTGGGAAAAGATTGCCGACCGAGGCAGAATGGGAATATGCTGCCAGAGGAAGTCGATCTGAGCAGATCTATCCCTGGGGCAATGACAGCATCCATCCGGATAAAGCCAATTATTGGCAAGGTGACTTCCCGGTGAAGAATGAAGGTCGCGATCAGTTTGTTCGTACTGCTCCAGTGCGTTCATTCGCTCCGAATGACTATGGTCTATATGATATGGCTGGCAATGTGTGGGAATGGACTGCAGATTGGTACCATTTCAATTACTACTTTTCCGTTGCTCAAGAGGATGTTACTAAAAATCCGCTAGGTCCTCCGACTAGTTTTGATCCAGATGAACCCACAGTACCCAAAAAGGTGATTCGTGGCGGGTCTTTTCTATGTAATGATTCTTATTGCTCTGGATACCGGGTGGCATCTCGCATGAAGTCAAGTCCAGATACTGGAATAGAACACACTGGATTTCGCTGCGTAAGGGATGTCGATTGACTCATGAAATTTTGCTTAAGGCCACAATTCGACCCTGCTCAAGATAAGAGGATATGTTTAGTTGATTTCCATTCCATTCTCCAAAAAGAGTGATGGGATGGCCACCTCCGCTGGCTACTACTGCCCAGAGAGCTTCGCTATTATCCGAACTATTGACAACTGGCAGAACATCACCCATCGCATCAGAAATGATAAACCTATGGCCATCAAATGAAAGAGTAGCATCTATCAAAGGACAAGGGAAACCTCCAATCCAGGGATTCTTACTCAGCGCAGTCGCAAATTGGTCGAGAAATTTTTGGATGGAACTGAACCCAGGTATAAAGCGGTGCTCAATCCGCATCAGTTTAATCTCCGACAAGGAAGCTCTTATGGGAAATGTGGATGGGTAGTAATTCAGTTTTGCCTGGAAACCTTCCTCATAATTATAGTCATGATCAAATCTATTTCGCCCGAAGGCATAATCAATTAAGAGGCCGATTCTACGAGTTTTTAATCCTGCGAGCCATACACGACGCATACGCAACTGTTCTTCCATGCGCTCATGAATGCTCAGTGGGTACCAGACGTCATCTATCCCTTTCGCGGGATCGAGATCGTGTTTTTTTATCGTTAGGCCGGCCCATTGCAATAGGGTCAATTTCAGGGCTAAAGAATGCTCTTCAAAGTTTCTCCAGGCAGAGGTAAAGAGATAAAGTTGCGATAGTCGATCTTGTAAGATCTTAACCCATTGTGGATCACTCCGATCAAGGTTAGCCAGCAATCTTATTCGTCGAGCAATCGCACCCATTTTGGCGTCTACCATCCGGGAGGCAACCTCGGAAAGAAATTCCTCACTAAAATCATGTTCCAGGATGCCGGTAGTTAGCAAGTCATGCAGCCAGGTTCGTAATTGAATAACTCCACGATCCATCAGTGCCATCCGTTCGGCCTGAGGCAGGAGATCTCTGACAGCCATGGATTCAACTGATTTTTGGGTCTAAGATCTGCAGGGCTTTTTTAGAAGCGGTCTGCTCTGCACTTTTCTTGTTATAGTCTTCAGCTTCTGCCATAGCGGCTCCATCCACCAATACGGCAACCTTGAAGCGGTCTCGTTTGTCAAGCTTAAATCTATCCAATACTTCGTAGCTCACCTCGTGACCGTTTTTTTGACACCACTCCAATAATTGGCTTTTGAAATTATCGTCCTTACGCTCAAGGGCGTGAATATCTAGATAGACTCGTAAGATTTTTGTGATAATAAAATTCTTAGTGGCATCATATCCTTTCTCGAGGTAAACGGCTCCAACGAGGGCTTCTAAGGCATTGCCGAGCATGGACTTGCTCAGCCGTGTATTGTTGTATTCGAGTAACAACATGTCTAAACCCATTTGATCTCCAATAAAATTGAGGGTTTTTCTCTTTACGATCTTAGCCCTCATTTTTGTCAGAAAGCCTTCATTGCTGTTTGGGTATTTCTTAAATAGATATTCAGCGACTACAGTGCTCAGGAGGGCATCCCCCAGGTATTCAAGTCGTTCATTATTGTACTTGGCCTTACTGTTGGGACGATTGTTGTTAGATTTATGGTAGAATGCTTGTTGAAACAAGGTCATATTAGAGGGGACGAACCCTAGGATTGGCCTTAGTCTCTTAGCAAGGTCGCGTTTGGGTGAAATAAAGAAATTATAATATCTCCTAATAAATGTCAAAATAAATTACACTTTCTTGAAAATTACACATGCATTGTGTCCCCCGAAGCCAAAAGTATTGCTAAGTACAGTTTTACAGGGTTGGTCAATGGCTTCGTTAAAAGTGAGATTAAACCTGGGGTCAATATCTGGGTCATCAGCAAAGTGGTTGATTGTTGGAGGTACAAATGAATCTCTAATGGCCAATACTGAAGCCACAGCTTCAATAGCCCCGGAAGCACCCAACAGGTGACCAGTCATGGACTTAGTGGAACTGATTTGCATTTCATAAGCATGGTCTTTAAACACAGATTGGATCGCCTTCAGCTCCGCCACATCTCCCAGTGGCGTTGAGGTGCCATGAACATTTATGTAGTCCACGTCGGCGGCGTCTAATTTGGCGTCAGCAAGTGTCATTGACATGACCTTGGAAGCTCCCAGCCCTTCCGGATGTGGAGCGGTGATATGATGAGCATCTGCCGTCATCCCGCCACCGACCAATTCTGCATATATGGGTGCTCCTCGCCGACGTGCCCGCTCATATTCTTCCAAGATTATTGCTCCTCCACCTTCACCTAAAACAAAGCCATCACGATCTCTGTCAAATGGTCGACTCGCGGTGCTGGGATCATCATTGCGTTGCGACAAGGCCTTCATGGCTCCAAAACCTCCAATACCCGCTTTTACTACCGCTGCCTCTGATCCACCAGTGACAATCACATCGGCTCTGCCGAGCCGAATACAGTCTAAGGCATTAATCAGGGCATGGGTAGCCGAAGCACAAGCTGATATGGTTCCGTAGTTAACACCCCTAAAGCCATACTTGATAGAAATATGCCCTGGGGCGATGTCAGCTATCATTTTGGGTATCATGAAGGGATTATATCTCGGGGTTTCCGTGTCTTTATTTGCTTCTATCTCGACCTCCAGAGAATACAATCCACCAATACCTGATCCCCAGATCACACCTACACGTTCAGGCTCTTCCTTGTCTGTGTCGATCCCAGCATCATTAAGTGCTTCATCTGCAACGATCAGGGCGTATTGCGCAAACGCATCAAGCCTCCGAACTTCTCGGCGATCCAGGAAGCTTTCAGCCTGAAAGTCTTTAATCTCGCATGCAAATTGGGTCTTGAAATGACTTGCATCAAAATGTGAAATCGGGGCAGCCCCACTAACCCCGGCCTTTAGCCCTGCCGCAAAATCTCTGACATTGTTTCCTATGGGTGTCAGTGCACCCAAACCCGTCACTACTACTCTTCGCATGTGTGAAATACTAAGATCAATAGGCCAAAATTAAAAAATCCACAAATGATTCTAACTTCATTTGTGGATTCTAATGTAGATATCTAATCTCAGACCACTAAGTGGCCTTCTCTAAATATTCGATGGCGTTGCCGACGGTATGGATATTTTCTGCTTGTTCATCGGGGATTGAAAGGTCGAATTCCTTCTCAAACTCCATGATAAGCTCGACGGTGTCAAGAGAATCAGCTCCAAGATCGTTGGTAAAACTTGCCTCGGGTGTGACTTCAGACTCGTCAACACCAAGTTTGTCAACGATAATTTTGGTAACTCTGTCTGCAATACTCGACATATCTATTAAAGTATTAGGTTAAGAAATTTGGGCCAAAAATACAGCTTTCGAATCCGGATTAACAATTTTTCACCTCTTTTTTGGACAGGTAGTACCTTCGTCAATAGCCAATTTTAAAGCCTCACCACTGCGTAACAAATTCCCCTCTGGAAAAATTCACTTTTGATTCCACTTCTTTCATTGGTACCTTTGCGCCTCGCTAAAAACCAACTGGATGGATTTCACTGGCAATCGAAGTACGAAAATTGTGGCTACCGTAGGGCCAGCAAGCAGTTCGTACCAAGCACTGAAGGATCTGGTGTACGCTGGTGTCAACGTCTTTCGTCTGAATTTTTCGCATGGAAGTCATGAGCAGCACCAGGAGGTGATTAAACACATCTCTCGAATTAATGAAGGAAGCAATCAATATGTAGGCATCTTAGCTGATCTGCAAGGGCCTAAGATTAGAATCGGCGATATTGAAGGTGATGGATTTCCCATCAAGGAGGGTGATGTTCTACAGTTTACAACCCAACCCTGCTTAGGCTCTTGGGAGCGAATCTACATCAGCTACCAGAATTTTGCCAAAGATGTGAAGCCTGGAGAACGGATCGTCTTGGATGATGGTAAAGTGGTTTTAAAGGTACTGAAGAGCAATGGAAAGGACCTGGTTAAACTCAAGGTGATGTACGGCACCCAGATTTCATCCCGAAAAGGGGTGAACCTCCCGGAAACATCTCTATCCTTACCCTCCCTAACAGAAAAGGATGAAATGGATTTGGAATTTGTCCTTAGCCAGCCTGTGCATTGGATTGCTCTTTCCTTTGTACGCACTTCCAAGGAAGTAAAGGATCTTCAGAAGCGAATCATCAAAGCCGATCATCCCGCCAAGGTAATCTCTAAGATCGAAAAGCCCCAAGCCATAGATAACATCAACAAGATTGTCAAACAGTCAGATGGCATCATGATTGCTCGCGGTGATTTGGGAGTCGAAGTGCCGATGGAGCGATTGCCTTCGCTTCAAAAAATGATCATAAGCAAATGTCTGCGATATGGGAAGCCCGTCATCGTTGCTACGCAGCTTATGGACAGTATGATTCATAATCCATCGCCAACCAGAGCGGAAATACTGGATGTTGCAAATGCTGTGATTGATGGAACGGATGCTGTAATGTTGAGTGCTGAGACTGCCGTGGGCAGACATCCGGTGAAAGTCATCCAGGCCATGACAAAGATCATTGTTGAGGCTGAAAGCAATCTCAATCTATTTAAACGAAGAGCCAAGGTATCGCACAAATCTGAAACCTATCTCTCAGATGTGATTTGCATCAATGCTGGTAAGACGGCAGAAGATATTAAAGCAAAAGGCATTGTAGGTATTACGGTTTCTGGTTACACCGCTTTCAAGGTCTCGAGCTATCGGCCGGGGTGTCCCATCTTTATATTTTCTGAAGCCGGGACTACTTTGTCCATGCTTAACCTGGTGTGGGGCGTTCGACCTTATTTCTACGACAAGTTCAGTACGACAGATGGCACCATAATTGACACGATTAATATACTCACCGCCGATGGGGTCTTACAAAAGGGAGATTATGTCGTCAATACTGGCTCAATGCCGTTGCATAAGCGATTCAGAACCAATTTTCTCAAGATTACGTTGGTAGATTAGCTGATCCCTTGAGCAATGCAGCTAGCTCACCAACGTTAAGTAAGCAAGATTTTTAATCTATGCGTATTCTGCCATTACTTTTGATCTTGTTCACCTGGACTGTGCTACCCGCGCAGGAAGAACATCGGTATACAGAAGAAGAGGTCTCCATCGAACAAATGTTTATTGAGGCTAAAAAACACAAATTGCTGGGAGACTTTGATGGTGCTAAGCAACTATTTACTGACCTGATCAAGAAGCATAGAAATCATGATGTAGCTGCCTATGAACTTGCTGAAATCCATCACCGTGCCGACGAAATCCAGGATGCCTTGCATTACATCAACTTGGCTTTGGGAATTAACCCCACAAACAAATGGTATTTACAACTTAAGGCTGATATTTTACAAGGACAGAATCGATTTCTAGATGCTGCATTAGTATATGAAGAGATTACGAAACTCGAACCCAGTGACCTAAGGTATCAGGAGCGAAAAGCTTTCATGTATTCCAAGGCTAAAAACTATGAGCAAGCGATCGTGATCTTTGACGAAATTGAAGGACGACAAGGCATTACGGAAAAAAGCTCGCTCATCAAACACGATTTCTACAAGAAATTGGGAAAGAAGAATAAGGCCTTAAATGAGCTACTGCGATTGGTCGATCATTTTCCAGGAGATATCAGTGCGAAGCACATATTGGCCAACTACTACAACCATCTAGGTAAAACCAATCTGGCAGAAGAGGTTTATGCAGAAATCCTGCAGTTACATCCCAATGATGCTCGGGCCAACGTTGCCATGGCCTCTACCTTTAAGAAACAAGGGAATCACAGCAGCTATCTGCAATCTATTCGACCCATTATTGAAAATGAGGAAGCGGATATTGACATCAAAATTGCCGAATTAATGCCTTACGTGCGAAGACTCCAAAAAGAGAAGGATTCAGAGCAATTGGAAGCCATGCTCGTGCTGGTAAGTGTATTGGAAAAGACCCATCCGACCGATGCCAAGGGCTATGCACTCCATGGTGATCTTCTTTCGATGGCAGGTCGTGCAGAGGAAGCCATTGAAAAGTATTCCAAAACGCTGAGTTTAGATGAATCAAACTACCTTGTATGGGAGCAGATGCTGTCTTTACAGGCTGAAGTGGGGCAAATGGAGGAATTGGCTGAAGCCTCGGAAGAAGCTATGGAACTCTTCCCCAATCAGGTTAATATCTTCTACCTCAATGGGATCGCTCATTCAAGTCTGCTTGAACCGGAAGCAGCCATTTCCAGTCTTGAAGAAGCGCTCTTAATGACGGGGAGTAATGAAGAAATCAAATTTAGCATCCTGGCTCTACTTGGCCAGGCCTATGACCAACTTGGAAAATTTACTGAGTCGGAAGATGCATATCAAAGTGCTCTGTTAATCAAGCCTGGCGATTCACGCGTACTGAATGACTATGGATATCATTTAGCAAAACGAGGAGAGCGTTTGGATGATGCCTTGAAAATGGTAGACAAGGCTTTGAATAAGGACAGTAGCAATCCGAGGTATATTGCGACTAAGGCATGGGTAAATTACCGGCGGCAAAACCTGGAAGAATCTAGAGAGCTTATTGAGGATGCACTGAAAAACGGAGGTGATCAGTATTCCTATATTCTGGAAGCCGCGGGCGATATTTATTATAAAGTTGATCAACAAGAACGGGCGATTAAACACTGGAAACTTGCCAAAGAAAAGGGAGGAGGGTCTAAGTGGTTAGATCGAAAAATTAGCGAAGGTAAATTGGTAGAAGCTCAATGATCGAATTTGCTCGGGCTGAGCTACTACTCGCTGCTCTGCTGTCGATCCTTCTGTTGGGTTGTAAAGTGACCAATCGGCCAGTCAGTAGTCCGGTTTCGGAAAGATCGCAACGATTTGTCTTGAATCAACTGGGAAAGCAGAGATTTGATCCGGAGCATTTCAATGCTAGAGGAAAGATTAAGTACGATGATGGGGAGACCAGAATTTCCTTTAGTTCCAATATTAGAATGCTGCAAGATTCCTTTATATGGTTGAATGCCAGTTTTTTAGGTGTGGAGGTGGTCAGGGTATTGATTAGACCAGATTCTGTATTTGTCATCAATCGATACGAGAAGAGTTTTGTTGCTGATAGTTATCACCATTTTGAAGGTGACTATAAGGTACCGGTCTCTTTTAACCAACTACAGAAACTTGTGCTAGGGAACCATTTGATCATTGAACAGGAAAGCGTTGAATCGACGTTCATTTCGCCCGAATATCATTTGATCCAGGAGATATTTCCATATGTAATCTCCCACACAATCGATGGCCGTACTTTTATGCCAGTGAAAATTGAAGTGGATGACCAAAGCTCCGGTTATTTTCTAAGCTCGATCCTTGATGAATACCGATCATTGAAGAAAGCAAACTTTTTTTCCTACTTTCGAGATTACATTATTAAAAAAGATAATGTACAAGTTGCTAGTATTCAATTAAGATTCTCAGAAATTGATATTGATTCAAGAAAGAAAACTCCTTTTGAAATCCCGCAGAATTACGAGCGTATTGAATAGAGTCATTCTCCTAATAGGACTTCTGCTCGTTGGCTGTCTAATTTCATTTGGCCAATCTAGATCAGAATTGGAGCGTGAGCAGGATGGTTTGCGCAAAAAGATTGCCCGTACTCGTACCCTGTTGGAGACCAACAAGAATGATCAAGAGGCTTCGATTGGCAGACTGAGACTGCAGGAGGAGCAAGTCACGGCACGTCAAGCTCTGGTCAAGACCTATGAGAAAGAACTTCAGGATCTAAAAATTCAAAGTAAGCAGCTCAAACATCAGATGAGGCTCTTGGAAGAAAAGAAGAATAAACTGTCTTACCAATATCAAGCTCTCTTAAGATCGAGCTACCGGGCAAAATTGACAGATAATCGCTGGCTTTTTTTGCTGTCGTCTTCTAGTTTTGGCCAGGCCTTCAGACGTTGGCGATATCTCTCGCGGATAAACCAGGCCTGGAAAAAACAATTGCAGATTTGGACAGATACAAATCTGGAAATAAACGCTAAGCTGGATGCTTTGCGATTGATTGAAAATAACAAGAAGGAATTGCTGGTTGAAGCCCGTGAACAAAAAGCAAAATTGGAGGCAGACAAAAAAGTATTACAGTCGATGTTAGCGTCTCTTCAACAGGATCAAAAGACGCTGCAGCAAACTTTACAGGATTATGTTGAAGACATGGAAAGGTTGCGGAGGGCCATTGAGAAGATTGTTGCAAAAACGGCGGGAAACCATAGCAGTACTTCCCTGCCTCTTACTCCTGCAATGGTCAGGCTTGCCGCCTCATTTGAAGCAAACGCGGGTCAGTTGCCTTGGCCAGTCGAACAAGGAGTCATCATCCGTCAATATGGTGTCCAGGCGCATCACCATCTAAAGAATATCCAAGTGAGGAATAATGGGATAGATATTCAAACTGCATTGAAAAGTCCGGTTAAGTGTATCTTTCAGGGCAAAGTACTTGCTAAACAAATCATCCCTGGATTTGGCACGATGATTATAGTAGCTCACGGTGATTACTACTCGGTCTACTCACAGATAAATCACGCCTTTGTGGAGCCAGGCGATCAGGTTGATGTAGGCCATCTATTGGGCATTGCCCAAGACAAGGAGGGATTTGGTCAATTGCATCTGGAGATCTGGAAGGGTAAGCAAATTTTGAATCCGGAAAGTTGGTTGCAGTCATTACAGTGAAAGCCGTATATGGATGTCACGCCGTGCATCCAAATTTTCCCATCTTTACCAGGGGTACTAGGTTAAATCAGGCACTATGTCAGAAGATTGGCAAGTAGGTAGACAGAAACGCGATGGGTTAAAGCGGACCAAGGAAAACGCCATATTGGTGGCGGTGATAAAGGATGGCGAAACCACTGAGATGGTGGAAGATCATTTGGATGAGTTGGCTTTTTTGGCGCTTACAGCTGGTGCAAGAACCAAACGAAGGTTTTCTCAAAAGATGAAACATCCCAATCCCAAAACTTTTGTGGGGAAGGGCAAACTGGATGAGATCAAATCCTATGTGGAATCAAGTGATATTGATGTGGTGATCTTCGATGATGACCTCACCGGTAAGCAACAAAATTTTTTAGAGAAGACCTTCAAGCGAAAGATTGTGGATCGAAGCACTTTGATCCTGGATATTTTCGCCGGACGAGCTCAGACAGCACAGGCCATGACTCAAGTTGAGCTTGCTCAGATGCAGTATCTCCTACCTCGGTTGAGGGGCCTGTGGACACACTTGGAAAGACAGCGTGGTGGTATTGGTATGCGGGGACCAGGTGAAAAGGAGATCGAGACCGATCGCCGCCTGATCAGAGAGAAGATATCTCAGCTGAGGAAGAGATTGCAGAAAATCGATCAACAAAACGTGACCCAACGCAAGAATAGGGGTGACTTGATCAGAGTAGCCTTAGTGGGTTACACCAACGCTGGCAAGTCAACCTTGATGAATTTGCTTTCTAAAACGGATGTTTTAGCGGAAAACCGGCTATTTGCTACATTGGATACCACGGTACGTAAGGTGGTTTTCGGACGTATGCCCTTTCTCCTATCTGATACAGTAGGTTTTATCCGGAAACTTCCACATCATTTGATTGAGAGTTTCAAATCAACCTTAGATGAAACCAGGGAGAGCGATATCTTGATTCACGTGGTCGACCTCTCTCATCCCAATTTCGAGGAGCATATCGGTACCGTACAAAGTACGTTACTTGAGTTGGGTGCCGGTGATAAACCGATGATCATGGTATTTAATAAGATCGATCTCTACAGGAATCAGGAGTACGATGAATTAATGCCTAACGAAACCAAGGAAGAATTGGAGCAAGAGTTGAAATCAACCCTTGAGAAGCGCTATGATTATCCCTGTGTCTTTATGTCAGCAACGACGAAGGAAAATGTGTCGGGCTTGAGAGAGATACTTACCATGCAGATCCGAGAACTGTATGAGGAGAGATATCCCTATCAAGTGAAGACCTTCTCATAACCTTGTGCACGATTTTAATTATTTAGTCATAATTCAAGCTGTTCAAGAGCTGTGAATCGGACAATGATGGCTTATGGAGTAAGAACGCTGCTATCTTTACTCAAAGAGATACCAACTTAATTTCTATGAGGAATGAGAATTGATCATAACAGCCTAATTCGTAGTGCATGCACCCCCAAGCAATTTTGTTACCTTCGTTTAGAAATCAAAACCGTAGTTGGAGCCTTCAAAGGCTGAGATAACTTACGGTCTAAAGCACAGTCTATGGTCTTCCTGGAATTCGAAAAACCTCTAGAGAGTCTGTATGAACAACTCGACAAGATAAAGCAGGTAGGTCAAGAAGGGGATCTAGATGTGGATCCTATGATCAAAGAGCTTGAATCGAAGATCAGGAAAAAGCGTAAAGAAATCTATGAGTCGCTCAATGGATGGCAGAAAGTGCAGTTGAGTAGGCATCCAGAGCGGCCATACACCTTGTACTACATCAAGTCTATTTGCACCGAATTTGTGGAATTGCATGGAGACCGGGCATATCAGGATGATAAAGCCATTGTAGGTGGTTTGGCTCAGATAGACCGTCAAAAGTTGGTTATCATAGGGCATCAAAAGGGGGTCAATACCAAAATGCGACAATTTCGAAATTTTGGTATGGCCAATCCCGAAGGATATCGTAAGGCTTTGCGCCTGATGAAGTTGGCAGAGAAGTTTTCTTTGCCGGTCGTTTGCCTAGTGGATACGCCGGGTGCTTATCCAGGCATTGAGGCCGAAGAAAGGGGACAAGCTGAGGCCATTGCACGCAACTTGTTTGAGATGGCACAGTTGGAGACACCGATTGTTTGCTATGTCATTGGTGAAGGAGCTTCAGGCGGGGCCATTGGAATTGGTCTGGGAGACCGAGTGTTCATGTTTGAAAACACCTGGTATTCAGTGATTTCTCCTGAGTCCTGCAGTTCCATTCTATGGCGCAGCTGGGATTATAAAGAGCAAGCTGCTGAAGCTCTTAAGCTGACCTCGGATCACATGTTTAAGTTTGGACTCATTGATGGTATTGTACCTGAGCCTTTAGGTGGAGCACATACCGATCCGGAATCTATGGCACTGACCCTCAAGAAGCACATTAAGCAACAATTGAGCAAGTTAAAGAAGATCCCCTATGATGAGTTGGTTCAAGATCGGGTCCTGAAGTATCGCAGAATGGGAAAATTTCAAGTAGTAACCGATAATGGTACCCAATGAATCTCCTACGGAGATTAGGAGAATCTCGAACACGAGCGAAATTACGAAAAGCCAGTTTTCAACCAGATGATGGACCACCTCGCCCAAATGTGGCGGTGCTTTTTGTAGCTGCCGATCTGCAAGAGCAGCAAACTGCTCAACATTTTGCAAAGCAATTTGATAAGGATACAGATCGACAACCAAATCTCATGGGTTTCATCAAGAAGAAACTCAGCGAAAATGTGACATTTGGCTTTACACACTATAGTCTAAATGACTTGGATTGGACGGCAAAACCGGTAAACGACCGGGTGGTCTTATTTACACAACGATCATATCATGCGGTGATCAATCTCGATCGACATGATCACATCAGTCTGCACTACCTGGCCCATTTGATCAGGGCCAAACACAAATTGGCCATCTGTCCTAGCTTGCCTAATCTTTATGATGTTGTATTGGATATTCCTGAAGATTTGGCACCCGAATCTTTAAACGAACAAATCATTGAGATTTTTCAACAGATAACTTCTTAGGTCTATCTAGGAGATGATGCCGGAGTAATGAGGGAATGTGAATCGAATCTGGCAGTATCTTTTAATCAGAAAATTGCGGGATTAGTCCCATGCAAAGATTTTGAATACATTTACTTTACACTGGAGACTTTTGAGTAGTTGTAATGATGGCAGATAATAAATTTGATGGTACCGGAGTAGCAACAATAACTCCTTTTAGGGATGGAGCTATTGATGAAGTAGCTCTAGATCAGATTGTTAAATTTCAGATTGACGCGGGAGTTGATTATCTCGTGTGTTTAGGCACAACTGGTGAAGCCAGTACCTTAAGTGATGAAGAGAAAATGCGTGTTCAACGATGCATGCTTCGTACCAACAATAATCGGTTACCCTTCGTTTTGGGAATTTTCGGTGGCAATCATACGGCCTCACAAATTAGGTCGATGCAGGCATGGGATCTGACTGGGGTAAATGCCCTGCTTTGTGCATCTCCGGCCTATGTTAAACCCTCCCAACAAGGTTTGTACGAACATTTTAGGGCTCTTGCTGACGCCAGCCCCCTTCCCCTGATAATCTACAATGTGCCAGGTCGTACGGCTAAGAATATGAAAGCGGAAACCATTTTGCGCTTGGCTCATGACTGCCCAAATATCATTGGCGTAAAGGAGGCTTCAGCAGACCTCATGCAGGGATCATCCATTATCAAATCTAGGCCTGATGGATTTCTTGTGATGTCGGGGGATGATCCCACAGCCTTAGGCCTTATGGCTTGTGGAGGAAATGGGGTCATCTCGGTGATTGCCAATGCCTTTCCACGAGAGATGAGTCAGATGGTGCGACTAGCCCTGGCGAACGATTTTCAGCAGGCTCGAAAAATCCACCTTGATCTTCTGTCCCTACATCACTGGCTCTACGTGGAAGGCAATCCCGTTGGCGTCAAAGCAGCGATGCAGATCATGGGATTTTGCAGCCGTGAAGTGCGCTTACCCCTGGCTCAATTATCTGATCCAAACTTCAGAAAGCTACAAGATGAGCTTGAACGGTTTGAATCAAGCATTGGCCAATAATAATAGTTTATTACACTCAGATTTTACGGCTGGAATGGCTTCTGATCCTGCAAACGACTTGGAAACTGATGGCTTTGAAGTTGAAGTCACCATCGACAGTTTTCTATATTAGATGGTATGCTCATGTCTAAAGGCAAAAAGATTTTCCCGTTGGTCTGGTTGCTATTGTGCGGAATAAGTTTACAAGGCCAAATCATTGAGATCAGTGAAGATGCGCTCAGGGACAAAATCAACGGTGGTCTATTGGGCCAGTTCTTTGGCAATTTGAATGGGCTTAAGCATGAAAACCAATATTTTGAGGAACCGGGAAATGTGAGTAAGTATGTGCCTGATTTGTCATCAGGAGCATATACCGATGATGACACGGACATCGAGTTTGTATACATCTACCACATGGACCAGGCCAAAAAGATCTTTTTGCCCCATGATAAGATTCAGCAGCTGTGGGAGGATAACATTAATGAACACATTTGGTGTTCGAATCGCTATGCCCGTAATCTGATGTCTCTCGGTATTGAACCTCCATTCACTGGGAGGATTATGCTCAATCCCTGGGCTCACTTTAATATTTCCGGTCAATTTCTTTGTGAGCAGTTTGGATTGATAGCACCGGGCATGCCGAATACAGCAGCTCGGATAGGTACACATTATACACATGTCGCAGTGGATGGAGAGCCCATCCAGACAACCCAATTATTTGATGCAATGATCGCTTGTGCTTTTTTTCAAAAGAGTATCCAAGCAATCATAGACTCTGGTTTGGCTGCAGTGGATGAAAAAAGTGAAATTCACGAAATCGGTGCAGATGTGGTGCGGTGGCATCAGCGTCATCCCAAAGACTGGCGTCGCACTCGAGCTAAGATCAAAGAGAAATACTGGGAGGGTACCTGGGGAGGACCTGGAGGAAGCAATGGGTATCGTACCATAACGGCAGCAACCCTGGGAGCGCTACTGCATGGTCGGGGAGATTTCGTAGAATCTATCAGACTTGCCTTTAATTTTGGTTGGGATGCTGACAATATTTCTGCGATGGTGGGTACCATAGTGGGGGTGATCAAAGGAGAAGACTGGATTCGAGCGCAGGGATGGAAGATTAAAAATCAATATCTTAACAACCGGCGGCCTTCCTTACCAAGAGATTGGACCATTGATGGATTTGCTGCCATGCATTTTAGATTAGCTCACCATCTTATTCTCAAGCAGGGAGGCAAGCTGGTGCAGCTTGAAAATGGAGATCATGGGTACCAGATTCAAGCTGAAACACCAACAAACATTGAGCCCCTTTCCAAAGACTTGAATCGCATCGAATCGATGCGCCAAACTTGGTTGCCCAGGATCAGATCTGATTTGGGTAGCTCGGAAGAAATTTCTCTGGCCAGGGCAGCTTATGTCACTACTTGCTTAGGCCTAACCAAAGCATTGGCTAGTGATGATCCAGAAAATTGGTTGAGGGCTAGAAACGCGTTTAAGCCTTATTATGGTGATTTTTTTGAGGACGAGCAATGGCCAAAAACTGCCAGAGAATACTTCCATAGCGTCATTTTCAAGGGGGTGATTCCGGTCAAGCATCCTCTGACAGAATTTCTTAAGTAGAACAGGTAGAGTCCTCAGAATTCTTCTATTCATGATAAAAGGTAACAATGAAACGTAGAGATGCATTGAATCAATTATGGAAGGGGTCGGTAGCGCTTGGTGCGATACGCTTGGAGTCCTTTTCAATGACTGAGTCTTCCGGGGGAAAGGAAGCACCCGTCATTGAGTGGAACGCCCATATCTTCAGTCCAGATCTGAAGAAATTTCCTTTTCATGAGAAAGGGAGATATCGACCGGATGTTTCTGAACAACCGCGTGATCCATTGGCGGCTTACTTGGAACATATGGATCAAGAGGGTATTGAGCGGGCGGTTCTCGTACATCCTGAACCATATGGTGATGACCATCGATTGATCCTGGATTGCCTGGAACGAGAGCGAGAAAGATTGCGCGGAACAAGCCTATTTTACCCTCGAGACCCTACCGCTCCCGCCAAATTGCAGGCTTTAGTAGATCGTGAACCGCATATCGTGGCAACCAGATTTCACGCATTGCATGGAAATGAAATGTACCTAGATTCTTTTGCAGATCAAGGCGTTAGGGCCTTGTGGAAGAAGGCATTTGAGTTAGATCTTGTCATTGAGCTTCATATTGGACCTGATTATGCCCGGCAGGTAGGGGAGGCAATTCGGGCTTTTCCAGGTTGCAAAGTCCTCATTGACCATTTGGCAGAACCACATTTAGGTACTGCCGTTGACTATGTGCATGTACTCCAATTGGCAGATATTCCAAACGTCTATATGAAATTGTCTGGCCTCAACCACTTCGCATCTGATCCACCACTTTACTTGAGTGCTGTGCCATTCGTACACCAAGTTGCGTCAGCATTTGGACCCGAACGAATGGTATGGGGCAGTGGTACTCCTGCCATTGTGGATGCTCATCTCGATCATTTTGATCCTGATGCCCGTGCTCTGGTGAAAGGAGGCAATATTCAGCATCTGATCAGTTGGGCTTAAAGGGTTAAAAAGATTTTGATGGAAGAAGTTTGTGGATTGCCTGGTTGGATTCTCATTGAGATCGTATAAGTATCTCGATTATGTTGACTGCGTTCAATATGAATGCAAAAACATGATGAGAATTGATGTGCTAATTCATTTACAGCTAAGCAATTATATTTTAGATTATGCGATAATCTGAAATTTGGAATGGTCATTAATATTGTGATGGAACTGTTAGCAGAATTTGTACGGGAGAAAAAAATAAGGCCGCTTCTTTGAAGCAGCCTTAAAAAACCATAGTTATCCCGATCAAAAATATTTTAAAAGTATTCTATTAATATAGAATCAATTCATTGTCAATTGTGAAAGGGATTTTTTAAAAAGGAAAATAAGGCCGCTTCTTTAAGCAGCCTTAAAAAACCATAGTTATCCCGATCAAAAATATCTTAAAAGTATTCTATTAATATGTAATCAATTCATTGTCAATTATGAAAGGGATTTTTTAAAAAGGAAAATAAGGCCGCTTCTTTAAGCAGCCTTAAAAAACCATAGTTATCCCGATCAAAAATATCTTGTTTAGATGATGCAATATTCATGCATATCTATGTTTCTATTCAATGTTGGTAAAACTGGCTTGAAACACTTATTAAGAAATAATGAAAGATATTACTTCAAATATCCCATAGCCTGCAGACGCATTAGATTTGCATCCGCAGATTACGTGTTTCATTTCAATAGATGAGATTTCATTTCTACTACAACGACAACCTGAGTAAAATATTATCGTCAGATTTGTAAATTTGGGTTTCGTCTTAACGACATTTCTATGAAGGCAAATAGTGTGCCAGGTTCGCTGATTTTGGGAATTTCTTTCGTGCTGGGGATGACAATTTTTGGCGCTCAGTATCAATCCACAAAGAAAGCCAATCAATATGTGTCAGTCAAAGGTTTGGCTGAGCGAGAGGTGGAGGCCGATCGTGGTTCTTGGATCATTAGCGCTGCCAATGCGGGCGATGATCTGGAGCGGCTAAAGATGAATCTAAATGCTCAGACAGTTGGCATCAAATCTTGGCTATATGAAAAAGGCTTTGATTCGTCGGAGGTTAAGGTGGCTGAGTTGAGCTTACTTCAAAATATCTATGGACAAGCTCAGGCTCGTTACTCTGCAAATCTGCAGATCTCAGTCTCTACAGATAAAGTACAATTGCTCAATCAGGCTTCCGGTGAGGTCAATCGATTGATCGAACGAGGAGTGACACTTTCTGGAGACCGGTGGCTCACCAGACCACGCTACTTCTTTACTCGCATCAATGAAGTCAAGCCTGCCCTGTTGGCAGAGTCGACCCAGGCCGCCCTGCGATCGGCTGAGGAATTTGCTCAAAACTCTGGTGCCAAGGTTGGCGAAATAAGGAGAGCAAGTCAAGGGATCATCTCACTCATACCAGCCAATCGAGTGAGTGAGTCTGAGGAGTTTTATCTGAAGAAAATAGCCCGGGTGGTCAGCAGTATTGACTATTACATTGAATGATAGAAGGGAGATGCACTTAGCTTTGATCTGAGCAATCACTGCTTGACCATGGATGTCTTTGACCCATGTTAGCGTGCATTCTTCTCCCTTTGTTCAGCCTAGGATTTCTTGAGTTGAAATATTATCGGATTCAATCCAGCAGGACAATCATCTTTAAAATCTCGTATTGTAGGCCTCCAAATAAGCTGGGATTGGCTTTCTCTAGTTCGCTGATCTTATGGGAATCCTTATTCATTATGGCGAGCATCCATGCACCTTCCTTGGTATCATCATGGCCTGCCAGCGACAGATCTTGTGTGATTTGATCCCTGTCAAACGACGTCATCATCTTTAAGGCCAATACTTGATCAAGATCTTTTGCACGTTTATTCTTAATGAATTTGTTCAGAAATGCTTGCTGCAAATCTTGGGCCTTTCCCTTATTGTTGGTTTTTAGTTCAACATGTGCCAGCAAATAGTCAAACCTTCGATCATCGGGGTCGTAGGGTTTGCCTACTCCTAGATTCTCTGGCCATTCTTTACCTTCTAGTAGTAGTTCCTTTGCTCTCGAATAGTCTTGTTGGCTAATGCTTTCGATAGCAGCACCCAGGTGAGCTTGCTCCCATAGGACTCTGCCACCATAGGCTCCCTCGAATGGCAAGACTTGCAAACCCTTCAATGTTGCTACTGACTCCTGATATCTTTCATTGTGTAGCAGAGCGCGGGCATATTCCATTCCCAAAGAATAGTTATCAGGCATTCTTTCAAAGGCTTCTTCAGATGCCAGGAGTGCCCGCTGATCATTGTGGTTCTGTGAATGATACTGTATCAATTGCTGCCAACTACGCCAATTATCCTTATCGGTAAGTACTGCTTGCTGCAGGTCTTTTAGAGGATCAAGGCCCAAGGTTCTTTTTAGGGCTGCTTTGGTCAAATACAGATGAGCATGATGCACTTGTGAATCAATCTTCTCCAGCATCTCGTGAGCCTCCGTCAGTCTTCCAAAGTGCCAATAATGCAGTGCAAGAAAGTATTTCAATTGCCATAAGTTGTTTTCTTCTACTCCCCATTCCAACATAGGAAGGGTTTCACGACGGAAGGGGAAAATAAAGGTGGGATCAAGGGAGGAAAGATCTGCCAGATAGGTAATGTATTCTTCATGACCTAATTTTTTCGAAAGATAAATCCACCACAAATCTACCAAGGCATTTTGGGGAGCCAGATCCAATACCTCAAGGGCATCTTCAAAGAGACCAAGCCGATAATAGTTGGCGGCCAATTCGATCATGGTTTGAAACGGAAGCTCGCTGCGATGGGAATTTACAGCAGCCTTCTTGTCGGTCTCTTCCTTTGAGAAGAAATATCGTTCCATGGGTACAAAGTGATTGAGTGGATCAATGGTCGACAATGCCTCATGCTGCCTTAGCACAGACATTTGGTTTTTCCTCAGTCTAGCAACGACTGCTAGTACCTGGCGGGCCCTAAAATGAAATCGATTATAATCCAATGCATTGCGCGCATATTGGCTGGCTTTGGCCAGATCCTTTTCTGCCAAATAGATTTCGGCAATATTGGCATATGATTCTGCCCGGAATGCCAGGGAGCGTGCTGCCCAGCCCAGGCACTCGAGTGCATTTAAATGGTCGCCCAAAGCACGAAAATGGAGTCCAGCAATGAAGTTTGCCCTGGGATCATAAGTATCAATGCTCAATGCAAGCTGGGCCACATCCCTGCCCATCTCTGATTGACCAGATCGGTAAAACAGCTCCGATTTGGTAATCAATGCCTCAAGGTGAGTAGCGTTTATCTTGAGTATAGAATCAATCAAGTCCCGGGCCTCCCAAAAATTCCGGTCACTCATCAATTGGCGTGATTCTCTCATGAGGCCATCTATTGGATTAAAGAGATGGATAGAATCGGAAAGCCTTGACCGGTCAAAAGGACGATCAATCACCTTAGCGCTTTCTGCATCCGCTTCATAGAATAATTCCATAGCAGGTATTCGAATGGAGACCTCACCTTCTGTTTTTGGTAAGCTTGTCCGAAATAAATCCATTGGTTCCATCTTAATTTGGGCACTGGAGATTATTTCATTACGGTCATCCAGGATTTCTAGCACACCTTCAGAAGGTTGCAGAGCATTGATGCCAACGATCATACTATCCGGAGTTTCCTCCACGTGTAAAACACCCTTTGTCGATACATCTGTAATTCCACCTATTTTTTTTACTGGAAACCAGATTTCCCGCCAGATGTCGGTGCGGCCCGGTTCAAAATCCACTTTCGCTATAGGGTTATCATCACCTCCTGGCGAATATTGATTGAAGAGTCGGCCGGCCTGAAACTCAATATACTGGCCATCATCATCGGTTAAAAGGTCTTCCCAAATCGCTCCTGATCTTGATTGAGCCCATAACCAAAGTTTTTGTCCGGGCATTTCTTCGTAAGGAGCCCAATGCCCAAAACCAAAATCCCTATCGCTGTAATAGCCACCAAAAAAATCATCATAAACCCCAACCACATGATAGGACTTGCTCCCTCCGAAGTCATTGGCTGTGTAATGACTCAGGTTTCTTCCTGCGTTATCGATGGGCCATGGATGTTTATTGCCCGGATGATCCAAATAGGCATTACCGGGACAGTAAAATGTCAAATCCTCCCGTGCTACCGCAGCTGCAGTCATCCAATTGTAATAAGACTGTGGCAGATCGGTAGGGTTGTACCACACCACCCTTGTTTCAAAGTATGCTGCATCGGCCGGTAACCTGATTTCAACCCGCCATTGTGTCCTAGATGGCAGATCAATGCTCCCAACAAAACAACTCACACTGCCATCATCGTTTTCGCTGGTGCGATAGTCAACCGGAGAAGCTGTTGATGGATGATGTCCGATGATTCCAAAATTGAATTCAATCCCACCCGAGGTCCATGGCCCACGCATGGCAATATTGCGAAACTTCATTACCTCATTGCGATAGATAAATTCCTCGCCCGTTGATTTTTCTATGGCCCCCCAAACTTTGCCTCCTACCTCTGGCAATACAAACACTTGGATGTAACTGTTTTCTAGGGTAATCACTTTCCATTTGCGATCCACCCCTTCTAGTGCATATCCCTCATACTTAAAGTAGGGGTAGATCTTTGGATTGGTCGCCAGAACCGGTACCGGATTTGGATCGGAATAATCGTATGTTTTTAATGTTTGTTCACCTTCGTGAATACTGGCCTGACCATGACTCATGACGGAACATAAGACGCCGGATAACAAGAAAACTATGATGTTAAATTGCATAGAGCAGTGATTAATTGTCATAGCCAACAAGGTAGAGAATTTGTCGTAAGAGTGCATCAAGGTAATGCCGAGAAGCACAACTTAAAACACTTACATTTGTCGCCAATAATTTCCAAACTTTTATGGTCAGGTCGAGATGGGCTGTCAGTCTGGTATTTTTTGTCAATGGTTTCCTTTTTGCCAATTATATTGCCAGACTGCCCGATATTCAAGTAATTTATGGTCTCGATTACCGTCAGCTTGGATTTGTGTTGCTCTCGTCTGCAGTGGGTTCACTGTTGGCCATGCCATTTACCGGCTACCTGATTGATCGCTACAGTAGTCGGCGGGTCACTGGATCTGCCCTATTTGGTGTGGGCCTGATCGTTGGACTGTTTATATTATCACCGAATTACTTTCTATTGTTATTGGCTTTCTTTTTCTTGGGGGCATGCAGCGGCATCACCGATGTGGCGATGAATGCCCAGGCTGTGGTCGTGGAAAAATTGATGGCCAAATCGATCATGGCTTCTTTTCATGCAGTTTGGAGTCTTGGAATGTTTATGGGAGCAGGGGTTGGAGCTTTATTTGTCTCTTTTGGTCAGCCGGTTGCATTTCATATGGGTGTTAGTGCCCTATTGGGAATTTCTCTGGGTTTTCTTGCAATGAATTATTTGGTGAAAGATGAAGAAAATGGATTGGCCAACACATCGTTGTTTAAACTCCCTGCCAAGGTGCTCATCGGTCTGGGGATTATTGCCTTTTGTGGAATGTTGGGTGAGGGCGCGATGTCGGAATGGAGCACTAACTATATGCGAGACGTTTTGAAAACTGGAGCACAGCTTGCACCCATAGGCTTGGTGGCCTACTCATTGGCCATGTTGATCGGGCGGATTTACGGCGATCGGGCCAGGATGTATTATGGCGATGCCAAGTTGATTGCACTTAGTAGTATGGTAGCGGCCATTGGTTGCCTCATCATTGTGGCTGGATGGCAATTATTTACCAGTGTTTTAGGGTTTGTCTTGGCCGGTCTTGGCTTGTCTGTTATTGTTCCCATTGCTTATAGTCGAGCTGGAAATACTCCCGGCATTGCTCCAGGTACTGGCATTAGTATGGTGACCACCATAGGTTACAGCGGATTCATTGTGGGTCCTCCAGTGATCGGACTCATTGCCGACCACTTCGGACTCCAGGTTGGCTATGCTTTTATTCTATTGTTGCTGGTAATTATGTTTGGGCTGAGCCTGCGCTTATGAGCCATTTACAGCTTCCGTAATGAAGGCTCCCCAAGTCAAATTGTTCTTGCCAGGTTGCTGATTAGTGGCTCTTTCGATGGCCAGTTGAGCTGCATGTTGCACGACCCACTCGAAGTTGCCCTCTCCTACAGAGGTCAATTCGGCATCTGGAGCGGGATTACAGAAGTCAATGGCATAGGGTATGCCGTTTCTTGTAGCCAATTCGACAGTATTGAAATCGTAGCCCAGTGCATTATTGATTTTCCTCACGATTTTCTCAACATTTTCCAGCAAGCCCTCGGGGTATTCTGGACGTTCTTGAAGATACCGTAAATGATGAGGATTCCGGGGTTCATAAGGCATGATGTGAACGTATTTAGTGCCAAGGGCATAACATCGAAAGTAATACTCAAAGTCAATGTTCTCTTGCAACATCATGACTAAGGTGTGAGTCTCTGCATAGGCTGCAAAAAGATCATCATAATCTTTGACTTTGTATACACTCTTCCAGCCACCGCCGGAATGAGGTTTCATGTACAAAGGGAATCCACCCAAATACCCTACCATCTTTTCCCATTCTAAGGGGTATTTTAGATTTCGAAAGGAATCGGAAGACGTATCAGGAGGCATATCTTTCGAGGGGAGTAAGACAGTTTTTGGGACCGGCACTCCGATTTTTTCAGCCAACACATTATTGAAAAATTTTTCATCAGCACTCCACCAAAAGGGATTGTTGATCACCGCTGTACCACAAGCAGCGGCATTTTTGAGATAGGCTCGATAGAAAGGTACGTCCTGAGATATCCGGTCAATGAGGACTGCATAGCCAGTATCTTTGGCCTGCATCACTTCCTCAATCATGGCTTTTTCTCCCACAATGTTATCAGGAGCTAATGCATTCACCCTTTGAATGAAAGCCTCTGGGAAAGTCTTTTCCTGTCCGTACAATATTCCAATCTTCTTCATTGGTGATGGCATTGATTTTTCCTGAAGGCAAAATACTCATTTGCCGTCAAAGCATGTAGCCTGTATTCATGCGTACTTGCAAATCTCCGAGTTGGGATCAACTCCGCTTGTCACCCACCTGTTGCATGAGATCCTTTGATCCAAAGGCTATTGGACCGATGCCTACTGTGTGACCCACAATCCTTGTGAAGGAGAAGGCCTTGGCATCCTCCTCTAACTTCAAACCTATGGCTTTTCTGGGGGAATCCTGAGGGGGTCCCCAGCATAGATCCAAACCCCGTTAGTTCTCTGGAAGCGCTTTCACCAACATAAAACTATGTGTTTCCCTATATGGAGTGGATCGATTGCTACCGTCGATATTAGGCAAGGTTTAAAAATTTGCTACCTTCCAGCAATGTCAACCAAAGTCAAATCTTTTTCACGGTTAAGCGACTTCGATATTTCGCTATTTCAAACCGGAAAGCACTTTAGGCTCTACGAAAAACTGGGAGCACATGCAGAAGTAATTGATGGTGAGGAGGGCACATACTTCGCCGTTTTTGCTCCAGCCGCCAAATCTGTTAAGGTGGTTGGTTCCTTTAACGATTGGGATGGCACCGACTACCATCTAATGGTAAGATGGGATACCTCAGGTATTTGGGAAGGATTTATTCCAGGGGTGAAGAAAGGTGATATGTATAAATACGAAATTGCTTCTCTCCATCAAGAGAAAACCTATCTGAAAAGTGATCCTTTTGGTTTTTATCATGAAGTGGCTCCGAAGACGGCCAGCATTGTTTGGGATCACCAGTTTGATTGGAAAGACAAGCGGTGGATGAAGAGCCGGTATAAAAAAAATTCGCTGGATGCACCCTATACAATTTATGAAGTCCACGCCGGATCGTGGAAGATTCATCCGGATGGTCGACTTTACAGTTATGATGACTTAATTGAACATCTTGTACCGTATGTCTCAGAGATGGGGTTCACCCATGTCGAATTGATGCCGATCATGGAGTATCCCTATGACGGCTCGTGGGGGTATCAGGTGACAGGTTTTTTTGCTACTACCAGTCGTTTTGGTGAGCCTCAGGGTTTCATGAGATTGGTTGAGGCATTTCATAAGCACAAAATTGGGGTGATATTGGACTGGGTGCCCTCACATTTTCCCTCGGATGGTCATGGTTTGGCGGTATTTGATGGAAGCTGTGTCTTTGAGCATCCCGATCCTCAGAAAGGTTATCATCCCGACTGGCAGAGTCATGTTTTTAATTATTCGCGACCTGAGGTGAGGTCGTTCCTGATTTCCAATGCTTTGTTTTGGATGGATCTTTTTCACATCGATGGCCTAAGGGTAGATGCTGTGGCTTCGATCCTTCACCTTGACTATTCCAGGGAGGAGGGTGAATGGACGCCCAATGAGTACGGAGGTAACTATAATCTTGATGCCATAGATTTCATTAAGGATTTCAACTTGGCGATCTACTCCAACTATCCTGATGTGCAGACCATCGCTGAAGAGTCAACCGCTTTTCCAATGGTCACTCACCCGATCCATCTAGGCGGATTAGGCTTTGGCATGAAATGGATGATGGGCTGGATGAATGATACTTTGGAGTACTTTAAGGCCGATCCTTTTTTTCGACGATACGAGCAAGGCAAGCTCACCTTTAACATGGTCTATGCCCATTCTGAAAATTATGTTTTGCCCCTTTCACATGATGAGGTAGTGCATGGAAAGGCACCGTTGATCTATAAAATGCCCGGAGATGATTGGCAAAAATTTGCAAATCTGAGACTCTTGTATGGATACATGTATACCCATCCAGGCAATAAGTTGCTCTTCATGGGAGATGAGTTTGGGCAAACCAATGAATGGAATTACAAGGAGGAGTTGAAGTGGGAATTGCTACAGTATGAACCACACCAAACCCTACAGGTTTTGGTACAGGATCTCAATGCATTTTTCAAAAATCAGCGGGCCTTGTATAGATTACAGTATGATCCTAAAGGGTTTGAATGGATTGATTTTACCGATGAAGAACAATCCGTAATCGTTTATTTACGTCAGGGCAAGAAAGCTAAGGATCAATTAGTGATCATTTGCAACTTTACTCCCGAAACGAGAGATCGGTACCGCATTGGAGTACCGGCCGGAAGCAAATGGACCATTGCCCTAAACACTGATGATAAAAAATATGGAGGCAGTGGCTACGTAAAGAAAAGGACTTATAAAGCGTCGAAGAAAAAATATCATAACAGGCCACAGTCGATAGCCCTCAATCTGCCTCCATTAGCCATGGTGGCTCTCCAGCAAGTGCCAGAAATCAAACACTGACTACACCATTCTCTTCGTAGCTGACACCAGTGGGTACATAGCCGTCGGCTGCTTCATCATTTGCCCAAGTAGAACCTCCGATCAGATAGCGAAATTCGTAATCTCGACCAGTGTCGAGATCAAGCGTGAGCGTAAATTCACCACTCTTTAACTTCTTCATTTTCCCCTTCTTAGGATTCCAGTCATTGAAGTCTCCTAAAACACTGGCTTTCTTAGCCTCAAGGGCTGAATCAGACTTTAACTTAAAGGTGACTTTACATACGGGTTTTGACTTGAGGAATTTTTTGGTTAGACTCATAACTGTTACTTTTTAAATTGGTCTGAAGGTGCTAACCCTTCTAATTTGAGGCCGCAAAATTAATGAAAATTACTCCAATTAAATCGAGATAATCTAAAGATTTTTTCTGACCTATACAAAGTCCTGAACTACAGGCTGTAAGGAAGTATTTGCTGCTAATCGAACTCTCTCTGACCTCGTGCTGGACCAAGATGGAATCCCTCGAAATAAAGCATTCCACTAGGCACCAGATGTAAGGTCCGGGATTCTCCACAGTAGAAATGTTCTTTTTTGTAGTACCTTCTAAGAGAAAAAAGCGTAGAAATGAAAAGTCGCCGTTCGTTTATTCAACTATTGGCTCACTTTGGAGTTAGCATTCCCTTTATCAAGGAACATCTCAACAGCCATCGTGCTCTCGAGCATAAAAAGTTTGAACCCACCGGACTCCCAATTATCATCTGCAGTCGCGGCGAATCATGGGGTCGAAAAGTATTGCAACCAGCCTGGTTAGTCTTGAAAGAAACGAGCAATATTCTGGATGCCATTGAAGCAGGTGCCAACGTAGTAGAGCTCGACCCGGAAGATGATTCTGTAGGATTTGGAGGCCTCCCTAATGAAGACGGTGAAGTAACCTTAGATGCCTCCATTATGTATGGGCCAACCCATAATTGTGGATCCGTGGCTTCTTTGCGCAGCATCAAAACCCCCAGTTCAGTGGCTAGATTGGTGATGGAACGTACTGATCACATGATGTTGGTCGGAGAGGGTGCCCTGCAGTTTGCCAAAGCGCATGGTTTTAGGGAGGAAGATCTACTGACCGAAGAGTCTCGCTTGTTTTGGTTGAAGTGGAAGGAAAATTTGAGCGACGGGGACGACTGGTTGCCACCGGCTGACGGCGTATATGAGCCCCGTAAGCGCAGTACTGGGACTATCAACGTTTTGGGAATTGACGCTAAGGGAGATGTTGCGGGCATCACTACAACAAGCGGACTTTTTGGTAAGATCCCTGGCCGTATCGGTGACTCACCGATTATCGGTGCGGGCTTGTACGTAGACAACCGCATTGGTGCCGTCGGAGCTACCGGCAGGGGAGAAGAGGTGATCCGGACTTGCGGCAGTTTCTATGCGGTAGAAAAAATGCTGCAGGGAATGCACCCAGCCGAAGCTTGCCTGGAAGCATGCAAGCGGATCGTGGAAGTTAACGGTGGTCTGGACAAGGGCGGCTATAATGACAAATTTATTGCTGTAAACATCAAAGGAGAAGTGGGTTGTGCAGCGATACGTAAGATGACCAATCCGCCAATGGTGGCCTACTACAATAGTGAAGGCTTTGGAACCATGGAAGGTGAAACTGTGGAGAAGGGCTAGAGCCAATGTCCCTTTATATGAGCCTTGTGCTCTACAATGCTGTGTGGTTTTCAATCGATCTCAATCGCAATTCCTTTACTTCATTAACAACGTATGAGTTGAGCTGGGGAAATTTTGCAACCTCTGGGATTTTTCACCTAAGCCGGACTCAATCGCAATAATACAGAATCAGAGCATAGAATGCCTGTCGATATTAGAGTGTGTCGTTATTGACAGTAAGAAGGGATTTGGCTATATTTAGTTTACCCAAAATTCTGTTGCCCATCCAAGTTACACCATGCTCAAAAAACCTTATGTCACATTATTTGCTGTTGCTTGTTATCTATGCTCTTATGCAGTTGCCAAAGACACTAAGCCATACCTCCGGCCAGTGATCTATAATCAAGAATCAGGACTTTCAGGGAATTTTATTCGAGGTTTGCTGCAAGATTTTAGAGGCTATATTTGGATAGCAACGTCTTCAGGGTTAAACAAATTTGATGGATATACTTTCCACCAATATTTCAGCGATTTCGAAGATTCGTCAACCATCAGTGATGATAATGCCTGGGTGCTGTATGAAGACAGGCAGCAAAGACTTTGGGCCGGGACAAGTAAGGGTTTGGATCTTTACGATCGACAAAAAGATGTATTTCACTCCTTTTACCCGGTAGATGAAGAGGGCAAATCTCGTGAGCTCTACGTAAGTGCCATCTTTGAAGATAGTCGTAATCGATTTTATATTGGGACCTCAAACGGATTGTATCTCTTCGATCGGAGTAACCTACTCTATGAAAAAGTTCCGGATGCAATTGCAGGTCCAGTCCAGATCGGTTCTTGGGTACAAAGTATTTATGAGGATCACCGGGGTTGGATATGGGTAGGCACCAAAACTGAAGGCATCTATGCCATCACTGCTGATGGGATCTTGCAATACAAACATCAATATCATCAACCAAGCACAGGCAGTGACTGGATCGTTGATATTTTCCAGGATCAACATCAGAGGATTTGGGTGCGAACCAGAAATTCCTTTGATCTTCTTGATAGAGAAAGCGGAAAATTCAGACGGCATCGGATTCTTCCGATGAAAGATTTTTCATCTGATAATCGTGAAGTAGTAAACATTTATAATGTTAATGCTGATCGATTTCGTGTGGTTACAGTGACCAGTTCCAACAAAGCTGATTCCGATACCTTCACCGTGCAAAAATATTTGCCCCATGCCTTCAAAAGGTTTGCCAGAACGCTCATTGACCGGGAGGGAGGACTTTGGACTGGTTCTGCAAACAACGGTGTATATTATGTCAATCCCATCCAATTTAAGACAAATTACTTCTCACTTAAGCATCAGGGAAGGACAGTCGGTGCCAATTGCTTTTTCGAACGAAAGGATGGTTTAATATGGGTGGGATCCGGGGCAGGTTTATATTTATATGATCGTTCTGATCATTTAGCTCATTTTATTTTACCTGGTGCGATACAAGATGTTTTTGAAGATCAGAATAACACTGTCTGGGTTGCACTGATGGACGAATGTCTGATCAAGTTTAATGCCGAAGAATACTACCAGCCCCAGGTGAAGCGGTACCATCCAAATCCAGCAAATAGCGGTGCTTTATACAGCAATCACTTTACGAAAATCATTGAAGATTGTAAAGGTAACCTTTGGGTGGGATTGTATGATGCACTATGCAGGTATGAGCCAAAGCAGGATGTCTTTACCTGCTATTTTTATGACCCCACAGATTCAATGAGCCTTAGCTCCAGTTGGGTGTGGTCCTTGCATGAGGAAGCATGTGAGCAGCTTTGGATCGCCACAAATGATGGACTAAACCGCTATGATTATCTCCATGATCATTTTATCCGATTTCTGACTGGAGATCCATCTTATGGTCCCTACGAGGATTTTATTTGGTCAATCACTGGCGATGGATTTGGTGATCTCTGGTTGGCTACTAAAAATGGTCTGCAGTTATTTAGTCCAGAAGGTGGTGTCATTAAATCCTGGCAATCCCATGCTGGATTGCCAGGAAGAACAGTCAGCGAGGTTATAGAGGATGTCAAGGGTCGACTCTGGTTGATGATTAATCAAGGCCTGTCTTGTCTCGATCCAGTTTCCGGAAAAATCCAAAACTACGGTCCCCGGGAAGGACTTATTAACAACTTTACCTACAATGGTTCCCTGAGTGCAGCAGATGGCACTTTATTTTTTAATGCCCCCGGAGGATTCATCTACTTCAATCCCGACAGTATTTTTCAAGTCGGTGAGGTGGTACCTCCCATGGTCTTCACGGATTTTCGTGTGAAAAATCACAAAATCGCAATCAGGCCGGATCGAAAGCCGTTGGAGGGGAATAGCCCTTATCTTGAAAGATCGCTGGAAGAACTCGAGCAGGTTTTATTACCGGCAGCGGAAAAGGATTTTTCCATTACATTTTCGGCACTCAGTTATCTGAGCCCAAAGCAAAATGAGTACCAATATCGCCTTTTGGGATACCAAAACGACTGGAACAATACAACAGCTGAAAATCGTACCATAAGTTATACTAATTTATCACCAGGTAATTTTACCTTCCAGGCCAGAGGCCGTAATTCCGGTGGAAACTGGAGCGAGCCAATAGAGATGAGCATAACGATTTTACCACCATGGTCGCAGACCTGGTGTCTCTATGGTTTGGTGTGTCTGACGATTGGTTATTTAATTTATAGGCAACTTAAAAATCAGTGGCTCCTCGAGACCCAAATGCAAATTGAGCATGTGAAGGCTGAGAGGTTACAAGCCCTGCAGGATTTTCAAAAGCACTTTTTCACCAATATTACCCACGAGTTTCGGACACCGCTAACGATTATCCTGGGTATGGTCGAGCAGATCGAGAAGGCACCACGAAAATGGTTGGACCGTGGCCTTAGGTTGATTCAGCGTAGCGGTAAAGATCTGCTGCAATTGGTCAACCAAATGTTGGATTTATCAAAATTGGTCCAAAAACGCATCATTCTTTCTAATGCGCATTTTGTGGCTCGGAGGACTCACTGCCTTGACCGCCTTGCCTACACCCACTTCATCTAAAATGTCTATTCCTGGAGGATGAATAGTATGTGTGGAGAGCACCTGATCACTAGGTAATTTACTCTTATCTAAAAGGAGAACTTTGGCTCCGGACCGGGCCAGGTAGATGGCCAGGGATGCTCCGGCACATCGGGCACCCACGATGATCACATCATAAGTCGAGCCTTCAACAGAAGAAACCAAAGCTATTTCATTAAAGGAATTCCATTTTTTAAGATAGCATTTTTCGCAGCAGAATTCCACTTGCCGTCTGATGATAAGACCTGATGAAACCTATTGACAAACATTTGCACCCATTTGACAAGCATGGATCGGATCCTACCTCTAAGTTTGATTCATGCCGGAATTCATTCCAGCAAAGCATTTTCCTCACCAAAAATTTACATCATGATGATACGTATTTCTTTTTCACTTGTCCTGTTCTCATTATTGGTAGGATCCGGCTGCATCAAAGAAGAAGCCCTAGTGCATCGAGAATTGCGCCAGGAGAAGCAATCTGAGCAAACGCCTAACCATTATGCCGCACCAGCATCGCAGCAGGAGGATGCGGCGGTCATACAATTACTCACTGTTGACGAGAATGGAAACACTGTGATCCCGGTGCTTGCAGATCCGGATACCAAGTTGTATTATCGAAGAAATGGAGAACCCGTACTGGCCCCGGATGGGCATCATATCACCGCAGGTGAATTTATCCAGGCCACAGGTACCGCCATCGCTACCTGTATCGATGGTGGCACCCAAGTAAAGGTTCACATGAGTGGCCTCATACCTCATGCCTATTATCGCATTTGGATACTGACGTTTAAAGAACCCGGATTTGATCCTAGTTTACCCAATCCCTTCGTAAATATCACTGGCCTGGGAGCACTAGGCCCCAATGACGGTACCCGAAACACGTTCAAAGCATCAGCCAGTGGCGAAGGCACCATCGTTCGCTTTATGCCCGAGGGCTCGCTTTCTGTTTTTGGTGCAGTAGGGAATTGCTTGCTGGATGAGTTTGAATGGCATGCGGTCGGTGCTTTTCAGCAGCCAGGTTATCCGGTGATTGCATCCGATGGGCCGCCATCTGTTTCTGGTAAGGCAGTGGAACAATTCGTGATGGTATTTAAATAATCGATTACAAGCGCGGTACACAAATAAAATGAGTTGCAGGCCTGTAGCCTGCCAAGGAGTGGTGCAATAACCAGGGGCGCAACCCCTGGTGTTAGAATTGTATGGCCTTCTGCCTTCATATCCCCCAAGTGTAATTCCTGACTTCAAGCGCGGCACATACCTTTTCTTGATTCACTATTGGTGTATTTATTCATCAAGTAAAGGCAGGAAAAAGTAGAAAGAGCTTCTGATGACAAAGAGGCCATGCTTGAAGTACAACCATTAAAGGCGAGTTTTGGTGCGAGAGCTGAGCAGGCCGTAGTTTTTCAAGGAAAAAGCTCCAGGCTGGCTTCTTGCCAGCCTAGTCTGCCGGAACTGACCCTTTTTGTCACCAAGGTACTATTGCCGCTTTGGCGGCAGCGCACTTCGCTTTTCCCACCTGACAGAGTCTCGTAGAATGGACATGTGGGCAGGTCTGTCTGCCGAACAGATAGGTAAAAAATGAAAGAAATGTTTATTAACATTGACCTATGTGTCGCTACCCATTCTTGATAGTCAGCATACTTTTTTTCTTGTGCAACATATGCTGTGACAATAAGACTGTACGATCGATAGATGAAGAGCCAGGAAAAGTGATCATCGGATATATTCCCGGTTTCCGGGGTGAGCTGGATGTCGGCGCGATAGATCCCACGAAACTCACCCACATGAATTATGCTTTTGTGGATGTGAAGGACAGTATGGCCTGGCTCACCAACCGGACTACAGATACTGTCAATTTCCGAAAACTCAATCAGTTAAAGAAAACCAATCCCGATCTAAAAATCCTGATCTCTATCGGAGGCTGGTCCTGGAGCGAGAATTTTTCCGATGCCGTTTTGACGGAGAGTTCCCGAAGGAAATTTGCGCAATCTGCTGTTGATATCGTGCATACCCATGATCTGGATGGTGTTGATATCGATTGGGAATATCCTGGCCTGAAAGGGGAAGACAATGTGTTCCGGCCAGGGGACAAGCAAAATTTTACCCACATGTTCGTGTCGATCCGCTCGGTACTGGACAGCCTGACACTCCAAACAGGCAAATACTATTTGCTTACCTCTGCTGTGGCCGGGTTTAAGGCTTTTCTCGATAATACTGAGATGGCAAAAGCTGCTAAACCACAGGATTTTATCAATGTCATGTGCTACGATTACTATACAGGCGGCCCCAAAGTAGGACATCACAGTAATCTCTATCCTCCGGAGAATTACGAAAACGACCGGTCTGCCAAAAAGGATATGGATATGTTTATTGCAGCCGGGGTTCCATCTGGGAAATTGGTATTGGGCATACCCTTTTATGGAAGGAGTTGGATCTTGCCCGATTCTGAAAATCACGGGATCCACCAAATCCGAGATTCGGTAGTGCGAGTGGGTGGATACACATTTATCAAAGACAGCTTAGTTAACCAAAGGGGTTTTATCAGACATTGGGATGAAAAGGCACAGGCTCCATACTTATTCAACGGAGAAAGAAATCAACTGATCGTTTATGACGATGAAGAATCGGTGAAAATCAAATGCCAATATGTATTGGAGCATGATCTCGCCGGGGTGATGTTCTGGCAATACATGAGTGATCCGAAAGAATACCTCCTTGATGCGATGAATGCTTCACTGAAATAGAGATGCTCGGTGATGTGTATTTACAATGTTAGCACATTGACGTATTGCGTGCGCGAAAAATCCCACACCCCCTATTTAACTCCTCACTACTTCCCACGCCTCATGACTCACGCCGTGATTATCTAACTTTGCTCTCATAAAAGTAGAGTATGACTCACACCGATCTCAATGACACCATTGTAGCCCTGGCTACCCCTCCCGGCCAGGGAGCGCTGGCTATCATTCGTCTGTCAGGGCAGAAGTCATTTCCTGTAGTGGACGAGATATTTATCGGAGCCAATTTGGCAAAGAGTGAGTCGCACACCATCCATTTCGGACATATCGAGAAAGACGATGGCGAGGTGATTGATGAGCTACTCGTGTTTTTGTTTAAGGGTCCGAATTCATATACCGGGGAGGATGTCATCGAGATCTCTTGCCACGGTTCGCCTTATATCATTCAGGAAATATTGGGCCTGGTGGTGAGTAAGGGTATCCGGCTGGCCAAGCCGGGAGAGTTTACCATGCGAGCTTTCCTCAATGGCAAGATGGACCTCTCCCAGGCAGAGGCGGTGGCTGATTTAATCGCCTCTACTGGTAAAGGGGCGCATGATCTAGCGCTGCGGCAGATGCGGGGTGGCTTTTCCAACCGGATCAACCATCTGAGAGAAAGGCTTATTCATTTTGCCAGCATGATCGAACTGGAGCTCGATTTCGCGGAGGAGGATGTGGAATTCGCCAACCGGGGTGAATTAAAAGGACTTATCCAGGAGATCTTGAAAGTCATCGAAGAGCTCTTACAATCATTTCGTCTAGGCAATGCGATTAAGAAGGGAGTGAGCACGGTGATCGCTGGCCGGCCGAATGCTGGTAAATCGACCCTGCTCAATCGCATGCTCCGGGAAGAGCGGGCGATCGTGTCCGACATAGCTGGTACGACCCGCGACACAATCGAAGAGATCCTGAACATCAACGGGGTAGAATTTCGTTTGGTTGACACCGCTGGTATCCGGGAAGCAACCGATCAAATCGAGAGCCTGGGGGTGGAGAAAACAATGGAGAAGGTGACCACCTCTTCACTTTTGCTCTACGTCTTCGATGTGGTAAATACTTCGTCTGCTGAGGTGAAAGAAGACCTTGCCAAGTTGGTTACAAATGACCGGCCTTACTTGGTGGTGGCCAATAAGATGGACCTCAATCCCTATGTCAAAGCTGACGATTTCACCAATGATCTGCTGCCGCCCGGGATCTTCATTCCCGTCTCCGCGATCAACGACATGAACGTTGAGTACCTAAAGAAACGTCTTTACGAAGTGGTCATCGGTAGTAGTATAAATCAGGAGAGCGTAGTGGTGACCAATATCCGGCATGTCGAAGCTCTCTCGAAGACAAAAGACAACCTTCATCAAGCCCTGCAGGGACTCGACAGCGGGGTCTCTAGCGATTTCGTCGCAATGGATATCCGCCAGGCCATCCACTACCTGGGCGAGATCACCGGAGAGATCAGCTCTGATGATTTACTGGATAATATTTTTCGGAATTTCTGTATTGGAAAGTGATCGGGTAAAAGCCATAAAAACCCAGTAACTCTAAGTTTCTCTTTTCTCCAAGGATCATCACCTTAGATTTTAATATCCAGAAATTAGCACTTCCGGGACCCGCTTGGATAAATATCCAAATCGCATTGTCTCAATGCTCCAAAATACTGCTGCCTTTTACAATGAATCGCTGGAGATTCTGCTGGTAGCGTCTTTGCAATTCCACCATGAGGTCAGGGAAGCGGGGATGGTCCAATAATGGCCGATAAAGGTCGCGATATTCCTCACAAATGGATGGGCGTGATGCAGTAAAAGGGGATTTCCTCTTCGATGGCGATATGGAGAACTGGGCCAAATTCGCCAATTCACTGAGAGTGATTAGCGCACTGCGGATGTCCGAGGTAGATCCCAACACTGCAAAATCAGAGTTCAATAGGGCAGTTAGTGACCCGCTTGGGCTCATCACTGAGGATGTCATGTATCCTTATTTGGCCGAAACTGCCAATGAAAACCCCTGGTATAACCGGTGGTGGCGCTGGGCTGTCACCACCACGTTAGTCCGCCACATGAAGCCACTCGGTGATCCCCGTTTGGACCGCTATGCGGATCCCACGGGCACTCACGGTGAAGTGATGGGCATGCCTTATGGCATCAACGAGGACTCAGCCGGAGGTATTCCCAGGGCCGACATTTCTTTTCCCGGTAATCCAGCGGCTAGGGGTCAGGCTGCTTCGATCGCCATCATGACCAGGTCACAATTGCTATTTTCCCAGGCTGAGGCCATCCTTCGTGGGTGGATGGATGGAAATACGCAAACTATGTACGAAGATGCCATTAAAGCTTCCTGGCAGCAATGGGGTGTCATGGATGACAGTACCCTCTCGGAATTTATTGCGCATCAGGAGGTGGCGTGGGATGAAAATCGCTCTATGGAACTCATCATGACTCAAAAATGGGTGGCCCTATATCTGCAAGGTGTCGAAGCATGGTCTGAATGGCGAAGAACAGGTCTGCCAGAACTGACTCCCGCTCCTGCCCCTTTGAATGCAAGTGGCCAAATACCGAGAAGGCAAGGATACCAACTGTCTGAACCACTACTAAATAGTGAAAATAATGAGGATGCCCTCAAGCTTCTGGGCGGCCCAGATAATCTTGATACGAAGTTGTGGTGGGATAAGGAATAAAGGAAGTGCCAGCCATGGAATTCCTCAGGACGGATAGACAAGTCGAATTTCGTCTAGACATACGTCCTTCGGTATTCGCTAGGAGGCATGCCACAGATCTTTTTGAAGTGTTTACTAAAATTTGCCCAGGTTCTATAACCGCTGTCATAGCAGATCTCTGAGATCGTTTTGTCGGTTTCCTTGAGCAACTTGCAGGCATTTCCAATTTTTATCTCATTCAGAAATTCGATGTAGGTCTTTTTAGTTGTTTTCTTAAAATACTTGCAAAAGCTGGAAACACTCAGATTGATTAATGCCGCCATCTGTTCAATGGTGATGCCTTCCCGGAAATGTTGCATGGAGTACTCGAATACGATTCCGATCTTGTCTTGGTCTTTCTGAGAAAACGGTTGAAAGTATAGATCGGTTAACATGTAATATTGATTTGATCTGCTGATCAAATGCAAGCAGTCAAGTAGGGTACGAATTCGCTGAAATCCCCTTTGGGATTCCATCCTCACCAAAGATTCTGCAATCTTTTGCTTTAGATCCTGCTGTAGCTTCATCCCTTGTCGGGATTTTCTAATCGCTTTCTTGATGAAGGCCAGCTCGGGTAGGTCCAAAAACATCTCACCAAATATCTCCTCACGGAATTGTACCACCATGGCATTTCCGATCATTTCCCCTTCCTGCTTCCGAAATCCGTGGGGTAAGTTCTTACCGAAGAAATAAACATCCCCTTCCTCATACTCACCGATGTGATTACCAACCAGGGTGATTCCTGAGCTACTGTTTAATAGGATGAGTTCCAGTTCTTCATGTTGATGCCAGGGAACTTCAAAATTGGGCGTCTCATAAGTTCGGGCTACAAATGAGGCACCTTCATCAAGAGGCAACTTTTGAATGAGTGGTTTCATACAGTATTTTTGCCAAAAAAGCTCATTTATTGCTAAAATAGTAGAAAATAGTGGATGATAATAATAAAATAGTGATGGTGTGCTTTGCAGCTACAATCTATTTTTGTCATTGAATGATAAACCGTATTTAATTTCGATGACAAGTGTTTGTGAGCGATAAAATTCTTCCAAAGAATATCATCAGTGGATGTAATCGGGGGTGCAGAAGGCAGTTTTGAGACACTTAAAATCTGTATGGCTCATGATGAAATATTTCTATATCACGATAGTGCTGCTTGGTATTCTAAGGCTTAATGTAGTGTATGGTCAGGATCAAGTAGCTGGTTACACCATTCATGGGCTGGTAACAGATGAGACTGGCGAAGCTCTAATTGGGGCCACAGTCATCTCCAAAAAGAATGCAGGACTTGGTACGATTACAGATTTTGATGGAAGCTATGAAATCGCATTACCTGAAAACAACGATACTCTAATTTTCTCCTACACTGGATATGCAGCTAAAGAAGCCACCGTATTGAATCAATCAGAGATCAACATATCCCTTACGCCACAGTTGCAGACCCTGGATGAGGTCGTTGTTGTTGGTTATGGTACCCAAAAGAAACGTTTTACCACGGGGGCTATTTCAAAAGTTAGCAATGAGGAATTGGAAAATCTCGCGCAATCAACGGTAGAAAGTTCTTTGCAGGGAAAAATTGCGGGTGTGCAAGTTACCACATCAGATGCGATGGCTGGCTCGCCCGTCAGCATTAGGATCCGTGGAACATCTTCCATCGTAGCAAGCAGTGAACCACTATATGTTGTGGACGGCGTACCAGTCGTCTCAGGAAATTTTTCACATAACGATGCAAGTGTATGGCGGCTGGCCACTGCACATGAATCCAATGCCCTAAGCCAATTGAATCCTTCTGATATTGAATCAATTGAAGTGCTCAAGGATGCCTCGGCGGCTGCCATCTACGGCTCGAGGGGAGCAAATGGTGTTGTCTTAATCACCACCAAGAGAGGTAAGGAGGGCAAAACGAAGTTTGACTTTGGGGTTCAAACCGGGTTTTCACGGGAGACCAATCGCATCAGCCTGCTGGATGGACCCACCTATTTGATGCTCGCAAAAGAAGCGTGGGCCAACAGCAATGCAGATGCACAGGTAGACGACAATCCCAGGAATGACAACCGCTTTAGTACAGCCAATGATTTTGAAAAATTTTGGGCCACAATCTTACCTCCTGGTCTTACCAGAGAGGTGGCTGAAAGAACCTCGACTGATTGGATAGACTTTGCGCTCAGAGATGGCAATTTCAAGGAAGCTAATTTCTCTTCCTCGGGAGGTAATGCCAAAACAACGTTCTATATCGGCGGAACATATCGCGATGAAAAAGGCATTTACAAGGGCAATGACTTTCAGCGGTATAATGCACGAGTAAATCTAGACCACAAGCCCACCGAAAACATCATGTTGGGTGCCCGGATTGCATACACAGTCACTGACAATGACATCATTCCTATTTCCTGGGCTGGGGGTCTGGGTACAGCGCAGAGTCAAGCATTACCCTTTTGGCCCGTCTTCAATGAAGATGGCACATATTTCAATGCGCAGTCAGGTAATAATGTGGCGGCTGAACTTAGCAATACGGAGATGAACCAGAAAGGTACCTCTCTCTTGGGTAATGTTTTTGGTCAGCTCAACTTTTGGAAGAAATTCACCCTGCGTTCTGAATTTGGAATTAACAATATCTATAAGAAAGAGAGATATTATCGATCTGCCATCATAGAGCCCAATGCAATAGCTACGGCTGTCCTCTCAGAAAGTATCAATTGGAATGTGAACAATACCCTTGCCTACACTCATCAAACAGGTGAACATGCGATTGATGTTCTGGCAGGATTAAACGCCACAAAAAATGATTTCTTCACAAACATTATTGATGGTGAGACTTTTCCCAATCCGGCGCTAAAAAATCCTGAGAATGCCGCCATCCAAAATGCCAGCATCTCCACTTCTCAGTTCGCCTTCTTATCTTTCTTAGGTAGAGTCAATTATCGTTATAAGGAAAAATATTTGCTTGGGGCCAGCATACGAAGGGATGGCTCTTCGCGTTTTGGCCGAGGCAACCGTTGGGGAACTTTTCCTGCTGCGTCAGTGGGATGGATTATTTCTGAGGAGAATTTTCTCAAAGGAGATCCTACTTTGACATTCCTGAAACTTAGGGCTAGCTATGGGCAAACCGGGAATGCGGAGATCGGTAATTTCGAATACTTTGGCTCTTTTGCCACCAGTAATTATGTGGACCTGCCTGGCATCATTATTCAGGAAATTGATAACGATAACCTAAGTTGGGAATCAACAATTCAGTACGATATAGGTTTGGATTTTGGCTTGTGGAATGGTAGAATTGAAGGAGGTATAGATTTTTATTTGAAGGAGACCACTGATTTGCTTAGTGAAGTAGATGTGTCGGGTCTCTCAGGGGTAGAACGAGTGACCAGCAACATCGGTTCGTTAGAAAACAAAGGCTTTGACTTATCCCTTACTTCGCACAATTTAGCTGGTAGGTTTAAATGGGCAACCAGCCTCAACCTGGCCTACAACAAAAATGTGATTACCGATCTGGGTGGTAGAGACTTCATTCCTGGGCAAGCCTTTGGTCTTGGAGCGGTCGGTGTGGGCTTCCCCGTGGGAGCCAGATATCTGGTTGAATGGGCAGGTATTGCGGCCAGCGATCGAACCACAACAGTTACAAATCCGGAAACCGGAAGTCAGCAGGAGATCCAAATCCGTGGTGGCGACAATTTATACATCAATAAATTTGGAGAGGTTACGAATATATTTGACCCCAGCGACCAGAAATTCCTTGGTAATCCCACCCCAGTGTGGAGCGGAGGATTGACCAATAGTTTTTCCTACAAAAATCTTGATATAAGCATCCTCTTTACATTCGCTGCGGGCCATGACTTGGCCAATGATGAACAGTATTTTCAATATACCGGGTTTGGTTATGGATGGACAATGTGGGATGATGCACTGAATAGATGGCAAAAACAGGGAGATCAAACGCATATTCAAAGATTGACTTGGGCTCCTGCTCGTAATATCTCCAGTAGATTTGTATATAACGCTGATTTTGTAAGACTCAAAGATGTTACGGTGGGCTATCAATTGCCGAGATCCCTACTGACCAAGCTGCGTATTAGTAGCGCACGATTATTTATGAAGGGAACGAACTTGGCCACATTTACAGATTATCCCGGATGGGATCCGGAGTACAATCGTGATGGAGCAGGTAATGTAAACCAAGGCAAATCTTGGTTACCAAGTCCTCAAGCAAAGAGTATTTCCTTTGGTCTAAATATGTCATTTTAAGTTTTCAAAAGAGGGTATTATGGGAAAAGCAATCAAATATATCTTGTTGACATGCCTCTTGGGACTTTGGTCGTGCAGTGATTTTCTCGAGTTGGAGCCCGAAACCAGCTTGTCCAGTGCAGTGGCTTTTAATAATATTGAAGGCATTGAGGCCGGCATTAATGGTGCCTATAGTGTCCTTCATCAAGACTGGGTAGAGCGCCAGTATGTATTTGCAGAGTGCCTTGCTGGTAATGTTTTTGAGGTAAATACTTTGGGCAATTCGAATTATCAGGAGGCTTTGCGACACGAAACCTGGACAGACCTATTTAATATTGCCAACTATCTGTGGAATATGTCCTACCGTGCAATCGATCTGTCCAATCAGATCATCCAAGCCATGCCGGAAATTCCTGAACCCAATCAACAAATCTCTGCTGATAAGCAAAGACTGCTTGGTGAGGCACTCTTTTTACGAGGACTTAATTACTTTGTACTTAACCGTTTTTGGGCACAGCCCACCAATAACCTTTCGGTGCCTCTACAACTTACACCCTTCAAGACAGGAGATATGCCAGCTCGAGCAACGATTCGAGAAACTCAGAATCAGGTGATTAGTGATTTAAAGGAAGCAGAATCACTCTTGCAGGATATTGAAAGCAACCAGGGTAGGGCCACCATATGGGCTGTAAAAGGCCTTTTGGCCAGAGTCTATTTTGACTATAGGGAATATAGTGATGCAGAAAATTATGCCCACGATGTAATTACTAACGGCAGAGTTGGAGGTGTTCGGTTGGCATTATTGAATTCCGGTGACTTTAGAAGTCTTTACAGTTCCTCGATAACCTCAGAAAATATTTTTACATTTCTCGCTACTCCCCGTGACCGTGCCAACACCAGATTGTTTGAAATATTTAGCTTAAGTAGTGCGGCAGTTGAATTATCAATGTCCAAACCCTTTTGGAATATCATTTCAACCAACAAAAATGATCTGCGTATCGAGCAATTACATGAGGACTTTAGGACTGCTTGGGCATGCTACAAGTACGACGATCGAGATATGAATATGCCCTACATCCGACTGTCCGAGATGTATTTGATTAGAGCTGAAGCAAGGGTAAAAAATGGAAACCCGGATGGTGCTCTGGAGGATCTCAATGCATTGCGGCTTAGAGCTGGCTTATCTGCAACCTCCTACACCGATGAAGCTGATTTATTGGATCAAATATTTAGAGAAAGAACACTGGAATTCAGCATGGAAGGGGATAATTTTCACAATCTTAAAAGACTGGAGCAGCCCATTGGAGGTTATCCTTGGCAAGAGGCCCAGTTTAAATTGGTGTTTTTTCTTCCTGAAAAGGAAGTGCAATTAAATGCTAATTTGATCCAAAATGACATTTGGTGATTAGTGACTTGAGATCAATGACTTTGGCAAATAAATACAGTGTAGTAATTACAAATCTACTTTGGCTTTTTCTAAATTCCACTTTATGCTCCCAGATATCATTTAGGGATATCACGAGCGATGCTGGTATCGACCATTATTATTTGGGAATTAACGAAATGGGTTCTGGCGCAGCCTTCTTCGATTTGGATAATGACGGTGATCAAGATCTATGGTTGTCTGGTGGTCTGAATGAAGACGCCCTTTATGAAAATGACGGATCGGGATATTTTGTCGAGATCAGCGAAATAGCAGGCCTGGGAGCAAGTTCAAAGATGGTGACTACAGGAGTGATAACAGGAGATTTAGACAATGATGGATTTAAAGATGTGTTGGTCATTACCCATCGTGGCTTTGCTAATGTGCTATTTAGGAACTTAGGAAATAAGACCTTTAAAGAAGTTCCGGAAAGTGGATTAGCTGATGTGAGGGCCTATAGTCTTGCGGCCGCCATGGCAGATGTTAATCATGACGGATACCTGGATATCTATGCTGGTCATTACATTGAAAAAGATCAACTTAATTACAGTATTGCTAATCCCGATTCGATCGTGGGCTTTAGTCATCGATGCTATAGCAATAAGTTGTACTTGAATAACGGTGATTTTACTTTTACCGAGACTGCCGATACTTGGCAAGCAGCAGACCCGGGTTGCGCGTTAGCTACTGCCTTTACAGATTACGATGGCGATTACGATGCAGATATATTGGTAGCAAACGATTTCGGTCAGTGGATTGTTCCCAATGCGTTATTGGAGAATCGAGTCCATGGTTTTGTTGATGTGAGTACTGCCAGTAATATGGACGTTGGTGTCTATGGAATGGGTATCGCGATTGGAGATTACGATAATGACCTTGATCTGGATTACTACATAACCAATTTGGGTGAAAACGTTTTATTGAATAATAATGGGGATGGCACTTTTGTCAATTTCACGGAAATTGCCAGAGTATCTGACACGTATGTGCATGACGACTTGTTTGCCACCGGATGGGGTACAGCCTTTGTGGATTTTGATAATGATAGTGATTTAGATCTTTATGTGGTGAATGGTTATGTGCCCTCAGCAGATTTTATTAAAAATGCTAAGGCCAACCCCAACAGGTGCTTTGAAAACCTTGGTCAAGGCACTTTTAATAGCATCCTTAACCAATCAGCTGCAGAAAGTCCTGAAAGGGGCAGGGGGTTAGCATGTGCAGATATTGACAATGATGGTGATGTTGATTTTTTAGTTGCCAATGTAAATAAACAGGCGACGTCAGATACGATTCAGGCTGTGCAGTTGTATCGAAATGAAACAAAAAATGGCTATAGGTGGCTGAAAATTTCCTTGGAAGGGTCTTTGAGTAATCGTGATGGTATAGGCAGTCAAATTCGAATTAAGGCTGATGGAAAATGGTATTTGCAAGAAGCAAATGGTGGCTATGGTACCCACGCCTCACAACATAGTAATATCGTGCACTTTGGTTTGGGAACTGTTGAAATAGTGGATTCGATAGTAGTATACTGGCCAGGTGGAAATAAGCAAGTATTAACAGATGTTTTACCAAATCAAATGCTGCAAATTCAGGAAGCGCAATTAACCAACCACTTATTTTATGAGGAAGAAAAGATGGAAGTGACCGTGTTTCCCAATCCTTCCAAAGGCGATACACATATCCAATACCAGCTTTCGCAACCAACCAACATCACACTTGATATTTTTGATGAATTGGGAAAACGGCTATTTCAAATTGAGGAATCTGATGTAAATGCAGGGCTTTATACCCTCAACTGGCCTGCACCTCATTCTGGAATATTTTTCCTAAGGTTAAAGAGTAAATATGACATTGCTTTCAAAACAATCTGTTCACAGTAATTCAATCTACAAACTTTTAAAAACGCTGAGATGACGAGATTTTACTTCACTTTTTTACTAGCCTTGCTCACAACTGCTCTTTGGTGTCAAGATGAAGAGCCTATTCCGGGAGCTTTGATCGGGAGCTGTATTGAGTCAGATTCTAATTTGGTTAGGATCTTCGCCGATTACAATAAGAACTGTCCTGATGCTGATCCAACCAATCTCCTGGCGGGTCAGCCCGAGTTGAGAATTCACTCAGGGATTAACAATTGGTCGACTGTCGTCGACTTTGCCGACGAGGGTGCTACAACCATAAAGAACCTGGGTAACGATATTTTTACACTGGACGTAAATACTATGGATTATTTTGGGTCGCCACTCGCAGACATCGAGGACGTTAGATTCATACCTAATAATGCCATTGCTAACCCATCAGATCCGTGGGAAGCCAGCATGAGGGATGACCAGGGCGGTGGTGGCTTTGGAGGTGATGAGCCTTGCAATGACTTCGCACTTATCATTGCCAATTTACCGACCTGCTCCGAGCTGAGTCAAGAATCAAGCGTATCTCTTTTTGGTCCAACAACTGCAGCCAACAGTTGTACTGATAGTACGAATAACATGGTTACAATCGAATTTGACCTTAGTCTGAATTGCCCTGAAGCAGATCCTGGTAATTTGCTCAGTGGAGCTCAAGCACTTGGTTTCCATTCTGGAGCGAATGATTGGGCTAGCACTGTCAATTGGGACGACTCTAGCGCACTGACAGCGATAAACAAGGGCAATGACATTTTCGCGGTAACTGTTGATCCAATGGCCTACTACGGTGTTGCCTTGAGCGATTTGGAGAATATCATCATGGTAATGAATAACGGAGTCTCGAATCCTGCCGATCCATGGACCAATACTGGAAAAGACGAACGAGATGGTGGTTTTGGTGGAGCCGAGCCGTGTTCTGACTTGGTATTTTCCCTGGCTGAAGCAGAATTCTGCCCGGTTACCATAGATTTGGAGTCTAGTGAGTCTGTGATTGAAGTATCTGGTGAGGTGTCCACTTGCGTGGATCCTAGCCGGGGAAAGGTAAGGATCAGTTTTGATCTAAGTAAGAATTGTCCTGAGGCAGATACGGCAAATGCCTTAGCAGGAAGCAATGCGCTTGGGTTTCACTCTGGAGCAAACGATTGGGCACACATAGTACCCTGGGATGCTGATTCGGCTATGCAAGCCACCAATAATGGCAACGATATTTTCACAGTGACTATCGATGTCATGGCCTATTATGGAATTCCTTTCGATAGCCTGACCAACATCAAATTTATTTTAAATAATGGACCTGCCAACCCCGACGATCCATGGACGGTTACCGGGAGAGATCCTCGTGATGCTGGTGCTTTTGGAGAGGAACAACCCTGCTCAGATCTGGTACTGTCCATCTCTGAGGCAGGTGAATGCGATCTTCCGGACGTGTTGACCAGTATAGAATTAACCAGTGGTCTGGCTGCTTCGTGTGTAGATATGGCCAATGGAAAAGTAAGGATTGATTGGGACAGAAATCAAAACTGTCCAGCGGCAGATTCTACCAATATGTTGGGAGATACGATTGTTCTGCACTCAGGTGTGAATGGATGGGTGGTCCAAGTACCATTTGATGATTCCACGTCTAAAAAACCGGTCAACGATGGCAATGGGCTATATTCTGAGGTAATCGACATTGAAGCATATTATGGCCTTTCGATTGACTCGGTGTCTGAGATCAACTTCCTCTTTAACAATGCAGTGGCTAATCCTGATGACCCATGGGCTAACACGGGTAAGACCAACAAAGAAGGTGGTGGCTTTGGTGGAGATGAGCCATGCGATAATTTCCTATTGGTTTTGTCAGAATTACCAGCTTGTGACTTAGCCGAACAACTTTCGTCGCAGGAATTATTTACTGGTCTGGCGGCCACTTGTGTGGATCCCGCAACCGGTAAAATCCAGCTTGACTTTGATCGTAATCAAAATTGCGTGGAGGCGGATCCGGATAGTTTGTTGGGTGATACCATCGTGCTACACTCCGGGGTGAACAACTGGGCTACTCAGGTAGGCTGGGATGCTGAAAATTCATTAAAGCCCATTAATGACGGTAACGGTCTCTATCGTCTCGTATTCAACCTTGAAGAATATTACGGTTTACCTTACGATTCGATCAGCGAGGTGAATTTTCTTTACAATAATGGTGTGGTTAATCCAGATGCGCCATGGGCTAACACGGGTCTATCTACTACGGGTATGGGTGGCTTCGGAGGTGATGAGCTGTGTGATAATTTTCGTCTGGTTATGGCCGAGGCCCCAACGTGCGACTTATCAGAAAGGCAGATCAGCAATGCTCTTATAAGTGGCCTTGCTGCATCCTGTGTCGATCCGACAAATGGAATGGTGCGACTGGATTTTGATATCAATTTAAATTGCCCTGATGCCGATCCCGGTGGGATTCTCCTGGCTTCTGATACCATTGGATTTCATTCCGGCATCAACAATTGGGCAACCCAGGTAACTTGGGATGATGCTGCTGCCCATGCTGCTGTCAACGATGGCAATGGATTGTTCTCTATTGTTATTGATGTGGAGTCTTACTATGGTACTCCCCTGAGCCAGATTAATGAAATTAACTTTCTATATAATAATGGATTTGGGGATGAAGCAGACATCTGGGCGAATACCGGAAAGGACTCGACCGGGATGGGGGGATTTGGTGGAGATGAGACGTGCGATAATTTCTTGTTTTTACCGGCAAATGCTGCAACCTGCGAACTCTCAACAAGCACCGTTGACCGGCAATTGGAGAGCAGCCTTAAGGTGGTGCCTAATCCGTTTAGCGATGATGTGTTGATCGAGTTTGAAAATCTTTTGAATAGACAATTCGCATTGACTATAATGGATGTTACCGGCAAGGTTGTGCGAACAATCACCAATTTGACTGGCAATCAAGTAAGACTACAACGAGGGAATTTGCACTCAGGAATTTATTTCGCTCACCTTCGGGATAAGTCTGGAAAATTTGCCACTGCCAAAATTATTGTGAGATAGTAGTACGAGTTGGGAGAGTTAAAAGAAACGCGTTTCTTTTAACTCTCCTTCCTTGGTGGACCAAATCTTCGGATCAATCCATGCAAACACCGGCGTCCACGCCGGAAGATTGCCATAAATAAAAGCTTATGCAAGCACCGAATTATGACAAATCAATTGTCATTACCTGCATAATATTCATTTTTTACCCGATCCTTTTGGCACAGCAGGATTCGACAAAACTGAACCTTCATGTCGCTTCACCTGACTGGGAAGACCAAGTCATCTACTTTTTGATGACCGATCGCTTTAATGACGGCGACCCTGCCAATAACGATCAGGGCTATGGGGAGTATGACCCTGCCGTGTCTGAAAAATACAGTGGTGGTGATATTCAGGGTGTGATTGACAAACTGAGCTACATCCAAAATCTGGGAGCGACCGCTGTATGGATAACTCCTCCAGTAGCTAATCAGTGGTGGGACGGTTCGAATAAATTCAGTGGATATCATGGTTACTGGGCAGAGAATTTCAAGGACGTGGATAAGCATGTTGGCACTATCATAGATTATCAGCAACTATCTCATCATTTGCACCAAAGAGGCATGTACCTGATCCAGGATATCGTAATAAATCATACCGGGAATTTTTATATCCATCGCGATAATAAATTCAATCCTAAGAATCCCGCGGAAAATTTTGAAATAAATCAGGAGTCCCTTCCGATGAAGGCTCCCTCCCAATATCCATTCAATTTAAATAATGCAAAAGATCCAGAACACCTGGTCGCAGGTATTTATCACTGGACGCCACCAATTCTGGATTATAATGATCCATTTCAATTGGTTCATTATGAACTCGGAGCTTTGGATGACATCAATACCCAAAACGTGGTGGTTAGGGAGGTCTTTCGTGATACGTATGGCTATTGGATACGCGTTGTGGGGGTAGATGGTTTCCGCATCGATACAGTAATCTATGTGGAGAAGGATTTTTGGCACGACTTCATGCACAATCAGAGTGACAATACCCCTGGTATCCATAAAGTAGCTAAGACCACTGGACGAGAAAACTTCATCACTTTCGGGGAAACTTTTATCAATTCGAAACCTCATAGTGATCTGGGGGATATCGAGGTAGCCTCATACATGGGGATCACTGAAAAACCCGCATTGAATTCCATGCTTAATTTTCCTTTGTACTTCACCATGAGCCGGGTTTTTGCTCAGGGTAAGCCCACCAGTTATTTGGGTTATCGCTTAAATACCATTTGCAATTCAGGGATCTACAAGAACCCGAACCAGCTCGCCAACTTCATCGATAATCACGACACAAATCGTTTTCTACAAAATTCCACAAAAGCTGGTTTCCAGCAGGCTTTATTCTTTCAATTCACCATACCAGGTATTCCAGTCATTTATATGGGAACCGAGCAAATGTTTCACGAAAGCCGGGCCTCCATGTTTGCCGGAGGATGGGGATCCCACGGTAAAGACCATTTTGATGAAACATCGGAAATGTACTTGTTCCTGCAAAAAATGGCGGATGTCAGGAAAAAAAGTAAGGTATTGACCCGTGGAGATCTGACGTTGTTGCAAGATTCCGACCTGGGCCCGGGTGTGCTTGCATTTAGCCGGAAATATCGAGATCAAGAAGCTATAGTGCTTTTCAATACAGCTGATGAGAAAATACTTTTGAATAACCTCGAAACCGGATTGCCACCCGGCACTACAATGAAATTAATCCACGGGTATAACTTCGGGAGTGATTTGGAATGTGGGCTAAATGGCTGGGTGACGGTAGAATTACCTGAGCGATCGGCCGGCCTTTTCTTGGTTGACCAAACAAATCGTGCCGCAGTGCCAGAAAATCTGAATGCTTTTCTGACCACCAACATTTCGGGAAAGAAATTTTCAGATGATCTTTCACTGAAGGGGAAAATCGAAAATACGGATGAACCTCATTATCTGGTTATTGACGGTAAGTTGAAGAATGCCATTTTATTGACGCCGAGCATGGTTGGTACCTGGGAGGTCGTTGTTCCGGTTTCCCGATTTCCTTTTGGAAAATCCGATCACACACTGACCATCTATGCACCGGAACAAAAAGCCACCACACCTCCCATTGTCTTTTCAACCGAACTGGAAATACAAGGAGATCGTGTATCCATCCAAGATGCTGAGAATGACGACAACGGCCCGGCTGGTAACTACATCAAACCGGGCGATGACAGCTATGGGCGACAAATGGATATTCTAAATGTGGAAGCTACAGCCTTTGGTGCCAACTTGCGGTTGGAACTAACCATGGCCGAGCTGAGTAAGGTGTGGCTGCCACCTAATGGCTTTGATCATGTGCTGTTTCATGTTTTTGTCGACTTGCCCCACACCGAAGGAAGTGATTACATCCCCATGTTAAATTCAAAAACTCCCGAGGGGTTTAAATGGGATTATACTGCATATGTGGCAGGCTGGCAAGTTGCTTATTACTCTTCCGAAGGAGCGACGAAAGAAGTATACGGCAAGAAACTATCAATGGCCCCAACTATATCGGTTGATGAAAATAATAAAAAGGTCATTCTGCAGTTTTCACCTGATGCTTTTGGTAACCCCGAAACATTGAAGGGGGCGAAAATCTATATCACCACCTGGGACTGTAATGGCGGTGAAGGCGGATACCGTGCCATGACTGAAACAGGAGAACCTTGGAAGTTCGGTGGAGCCAACAGCACCAATCCTGCTAGGATCATGGATGATACAGATGTCATTGTAATTAATTAGGCGAACGCCGAAAAAAGGAGCAAATGAAAAAGCTGTGGTTTATTCTTCCCAATTTGTGTTTAATGATTTTGGTTATTGTCTATTCCTGCAAAACCAGCGATAGCAGATCAGGATCCATATCTGCTCCAGACCATTCGGATCGATTGTCTTTTCTGCGAAATAATAAATACATCAATTCCGCGCTGGACAGCCTGGTAGAAAACGAATTGATCCCTTTCGGATATGTACGCATAGAAGATCTGGACGGAGCAACCATTTATGAGCATAGTGCCGTAAACCGGGAATTGTATCCTGACCTGGAGGTCAATAAGGATTCCTGGTTTAGGCTGTGGTCTATGAGCAAGATCGTTACGATATCACTGACCATGGATTTAGTGGAAGAAGGGACGTTGGGCCTGGATGAGCCGGTAAGCAAATATATTCCAGAGTTTGTGAACCTTCAAGTTGCAATAGGTGAAGATGGAACAGCTGTCATTGATATTCCTTGGGACGAAAGAGAAAAGATTTGTCCCATACAATATGTGAGGGCGGAGCACGAAATGACCATTGCCCACCTCATTCATCACAAAGCAGGCTTCTATTACCCATGGACAAACATTTCCTGTTTGGACAGCATCTGGATGCACCAGGATCTGAATGCGGCCAGAAATTCACAGGAGTTGATCAACCGGCTTAGTGACATGCCATTGGTGCAACATCCAGGCACCGGCTATCACTATGGCCTTAACACGACTGTACTTGGTTTGGTCGCAGAAAGAGCTACCGGAAATACTTTAAAACGACTGGTTGAAGAACGCATTACCGGACCCCTGAAAATAAAGAACCTGCAGTATACCAAGCCTTCTGGCGCAAATTTATTGCCTCGAACGAGTGGAGAAAATGGTTTGGTAGAAGTCACTGCTGAAAACGAAAATGAAATTCTCGGGGCAGAATTGCCTCCTTATGAACCGGAAAGCACACTCTATCTGGGCGGCGAAGGCATGATAGGCACCACCGATGGCTATGCAGATTTTATGCGAATGTTGCTGCATGGAGGAAAACTCAACGGGCATCGGCTTTTGGACGAAACAACCATTGCAGAAATGTCTGCTCCACATACCCAATTGGATAGTCCCTGGGGTTATAATGGTTACAACCTTTGGGTCACGGGAGATACGCTGCAGCTCATGCGAATCGGTGAAGCAGGACTTTGGGTTAGCGGCGGTTACGAGGGTACCTATTGTTGGATTGACCGTAAAAGACAATTTGTCGGACTGGTCATGACGCAACTATTCAATATGAATACGGCCCCAAGCGAAGTGGTCAGAGGGGCCGTTTACCAGGAAATTTGGAAGCATGAATCAGAGTAAATAATATGTGTACGCCAACTTTAGTGATTAAATCCATCAGTCTTTTCATTGCACCTATCTCGATTTGCAGTTTTATTACCCCACTGGGAGAAATTACAGCCGCTGCGCAGCAACAACTGCCCAATATCATTCTATTGATCGGTGACGATCAGGGATATCCATATTTCGGATTTATGGGTGCAGATTATGTCTACACTCCCAATATAGACAAGCTCGCTGCTGACGGGGTTTTGTTTACGGATGGCTATGTATCTAACAACCATTGCCGCCCCTCCTGGCAAACACTTATTACCGGCATCCTGCCGATCGATTACCACCAAAAGGCCTTTGTCATTATGAGGGAAGAATTCTCCAAAACAGGTCTGCCGGAAGACAAGATCTCCAAACCTGACGCAGCTATTCGAAAGACCTATTCGGTACTAATGCACGGTGATATAGACTATGTAATAGTGGATGATGAACATAAAGTGCTGGTATATAGTCGCTTTGACCAGAACAATGAGGTTTTGGTGGCATTCAATAACAGCGACAAAGCAACCTCCGTTGAGATCCCACTGAAATATATTGGTAGGTGTACGGAAATTTTGATGGGACTAGAGATTCGACAGGTAGCAAAAATGATCTCATTGGAGCTGCCTGCCGGAGCGGCGACCATTCTTGTCAATAGGGTGGAGCAATAGGCCAATTAATAAAACAGACATTGAAAGCAAAAGAAATATGAAAATCAACACTTCCACTTGTGTCTTTGCGGCTTGCTTGATCTTGGTTGGTTGCAGCTCGCAGAGGGAAAGCTCACAAGGCAAGAATTTTACCTCAAAAGTGGATGCCAATACCAACAACGAAAATGCCGTACAATATCCTTTCTTTGACAGAGCGAAGCATCCAATCCAGGCTCGTTTCGAATTTCTATCAGCCGGAGATATCAAACCTAAGGGCTGGCTTTTCAATATCATGAATGAAGATGTTACCTCCGGCTTTGTTGGAGCGTTGGATAATCTGGCACCAGATATCATGAAAGGGGATGACTTATTCAACACCACACGCCGAAAAGATCCGACAGACATTCCGGATGTAGGAGATCAAGTATTGACCGGAGCAGCATGGGAAATTTCCATGCAATGGTGGTCAGGTGAGACCCTTGGCAACTGGTGGGATGGTCTGGTCCGGCATGGCTTCCTAACGGATAATGAGGAGATCAAGAAGCGAAGCACGGAAATCGTAGAATACCTCATGTCCACCCAGGATGAAGACGGCTATTTTGGCATTTATGGGCCTGCTATGCGCTACCAACATAAAGGTTCAAACGGAGAATTGTGGACGAAGACTACCGTTTTGCGGATGATGCTGGGGTACTATGAGTTCACAAAAGATGAACGGGTGTTGGAGTTTGTCGAAAAAACCATGGCCAATACTATGGAGCACTACAACAAAGATGTAAAAAGCCCATTCAATGTGGAGGTGGAATACGGTGGGGTGACACACGGTCTGATGATGACCGATGTTTGTGAAATGCTGTACCGAATCACTGGAAAGCAAGTTTACAACGACTACGCGGTTTTTCTTTACGAAGACTTCTCCGAATACCCAATCAACAGGGCTTTCAATGATGTATGTTACGGTTATCTCATGGAGAAAGATTCACTCTTTCAAAGTCATTCCGCACACACCTATGAACATCTGCGGTCAGTCATTCACACCTATTACGTTACCGGCTACCCGGAAATGCAGGAAGCCTATGAAAGTGCTCTAAACAAGTTATCCTATTGCATCTTACCCAGTGGTGCCGGCTTTGGCAACGAATGGCTCAATCGTGAACACGCTAAACCCAGCCGAACGGGTGCCGAAGTATGTGGTATGAACGAACTTAAGGACTTCTACCTTCATGCCCTCCAAAAAAGTGGAGATATTTCCTTTGCTGACGCAGCAGAAAAATTGACCTTCAATGGTTTGATGGGAGCGAGGAATGTTGATGGAACCGCCATCACCTATTGCAAAACCGACAATTGCTATATCCTCAACCGGAAGTCTCCGCAGTCGGACTTTGAGGAAAGTGACCCGCGGTATAAATATTCCCCAACCCATGCCGATGCTGCTGTGTGCTGCAATCCGAGTTACGCAAAGTATTACCCTTATTATGTGGGAAGCATGTGGATGAAAGCCGAAGATGGTTTGGCATTGGTACTGTACGGGCCTTGCGAATTGGAAACAACACATAACAGTGAGCGAATCACCATCAACCAGAAGACAAACTATCCCTTCTCGGATGCGATAGAATTGGCTATCACCCTTTCCACTCCGACCGAAATGACTCTTTATTTCAGGAAACCAACCTGGGTCAGTTCAATGTCGGTGGAAGCTGAAGGTGCACCAGCAATCCTCGAGAATGGATATTATCAGATTCGCAAGCTATGGCAGTCGGATGATCAGGTCAAGATTCGATTTGAAAATCAGGTGCAGGCTAGGACTTATCACAATGGTGAGATCTATTTTCAGAAAGGCCCCCTAGTATATGCTTATGAAATATCTCATAAAACGGAAAATGTAAAAGATTACGCGGTCGAGGGTTTTCATGACTATTTTTGCCTCCCAACCGATAATACTTACGAAGATTTAGCCCTCACCAAAGGGACCGAACAAGAATTTAAGTTTTTTGAGAAATCCCCTGTGGATGATGTCGTCCCCTGGCACAGCAAACAAACCTATCTGCAAGGACCTCTACTTAACACAACTGCAAATAAACCGTTAACTGTCAAATTGGTCCCCATGGGCAGTACCGCCTTAAGACGCGTTACCTTTCCTTTAAAATGACCAGCGCAGCATGAAAGATAAACACATGATTTCGGTACTGATCTTGACTATTCTTTTTGTCGTCGGCTGTAAAAAGAGGGAATACGAAAGCACAGTCGAGTATCACCGGCAATTCGAAAAATTAACGATCACCGAAATTACTCCCAAAGGTTGGATTAGGGGTTTTCTAGAGCGCCAGCGTGACGGACTGACCGGCCATATTGAAGTGGCAGGTTATCCCTTTAATACCTGCCTTTGGGCGTGTGAAAAAATGAAGGGATCCACCAAGGCCTGGTGGCCTTACGAACAGACAGCTTATTACCTTGATGGTGTTCATCGGTTGGGTATTCTGCTCGAAGACGAGGAATTGGTTGGAAAAGCCAGGAAAAACACGGAATATGTTTTAACCCATGTTGAAGGCAATGGGCGCTTTGGTACCAATTTAGCGGACCGTTGGTGGCGCTGGCCTTATGCGAGTTTTAATCGGATATTGATGACGCAATACGAGGTAACTGGGGAGGTGAGAATTCTCGATGCCTTGACTGATCACTACCGCACTTTCGAAGCCGAGGATTTTTGTGATGACCTGGAACTGGCCAATGTAGAACAATTGTGTTGGCTGTACGAGCAAACCGATGATACTACATTTCTAACCATGGCAGAGGAGGCTTACAAGCTATTCAAATCGGACATCAATTACCGCAACCGGTCCGGACAGCATGGCCCCAGTGACATAAGTTTTGCATCCAACCGAGTGCCAGATCACCACGGTGTGGTGTATATGGAATTAGCGAAGGTGCCAGTTCTATTGTATAAATACACCGGGAAGGAAGCTTATCTGGGCGAGGCTGAAAATGCGCTCGCTAAAATGGAGCGATATCATGCTTTGCCGGGAGGATTGCCCAGTACCACCGAACATTTTGAACCAACGTCAGAAACGGCCGGTTATGAGATCTGTAATACGGCGGTTTTCCCCTACACATATGGACATTTATTGCGAATCAACGGTGATGCGTCCTTAGGGGATAAAATTGAAAAAGCCGTGTTTAACGCTGGTATCGGTGCCATTACTAAAGATTTTAAAGCACACCAATACTTTTCGGCACCAAATCAGGCGATAGCGGATGCCAGCAGCAATCCCTTCGGACATCATCCCGCACGAATGGCTTTTTTGCCAGGGCATGATGTGGAGTGCTGTACTGGTAATGTCAACCGTTTTATGCCTTACTTTGTGGAGCAAATGTGGTTAAGTACCCCAGATCATGGTCTCGTAGCTAACCTGTATGGGCCTTCATCTGTCAAAACTGAAGTAGGGCCAGAGGGTCAAATGGTGGAGATAGAAGCCGTCACCAATTATCCTTTTTCAGATACAATAGAATTCCTATTTGGAGCGAATGAAGCTGTTGAGTTTCCATTCCTGCTGCGGATACCCGGATGGTGTGCGTCTCCCCAAATTATACTGAATGGAAAACTTCTCGCTGAATCGGTCGAAAGCGGCAGCTATCATCGAGTGGACCAAATATTTAACGATGGGGATGTTCTTACTTTGGTACTGCCCATGGAGGTGGAACAAAAAGAATGGGCAACGAACGGCCTCTCTATTGAAAGAGGCCCCTTAACTTTTAGCTTACCTGTTGGGTACCAACGTACCCGCTTTGGATTAGAAAACAAAGGTACCGAGGACTTCCCAGGGTGGAAGTTGAAGCCCACTACAGATTGGAATTACACGCTGGCCGACAGCAATTTTGTGGTCGTTCAAAAGGATGTGTCTGGCTATCCATGGGAGGAGAATGGCTCGCCTATTGCGATCCGGGCGAACCTACGAAAGGTTTACAACTGGCAACTGAGTACTTTCTTTGATGATCATTTCAAGGTGGAAACCAGACGGACGCCGGCTTTTCCCGAAAACTTGGACCTTTCCGAGGCGATTGAAGAATTGGAACTGGTGCCTTATGGAAACACCCTTTTAAGGATTAGCGTCTTCCCAAATCCATATCTCAATTAAAATGAAAAAGATTGGAATACTAGTATTTGTAAGCGCTGTAGCTTCTTTGGGCGGATTTTTATTCGGATACGATACCGGTGTAATCAATGGCACCCAATTCTATTTCAGTAAGTACTTTGATCTAAATGCGATTACCAAAGGTTGGGTGGTCGGTAGTGCCCTACTTGGTTGTTTTGCTGGTGCCATCATTGCCGGTCCTCTCAGCCGTCAATTTGGCCGCAAGCACTCCATGATTGTTGCAGCCCTGTTGTTTACCCTATCAGCATGGGGATCTGGTCTGCCATCCTTGGTTCCGGAAACCATTTCCATGTTGGTGTCCTTTCGCATCATTGGAGGGCTGGGCATAGGAATAGCCTCCATGAACGCTCCCATGTACATAGCCGAGCTGTCACCTGCCAATATTAGGGGTAAAATGGTAACAATTTATCAGATGGCGATCGTTCTTGGCTTTTTTATAGTTTTCCTCACTACCTATTTCATTGGAGCCAATCAATCCGAAAGTTTTAACCTTCAATATGGTTGGAGATGGATGTTTTGGTCTGAATTGGTGCCCTGTGGCCTGTTTTTTGTCCTCCTGTTTTTTGTCCCCAAAAGCCCACGGTGGTTGGCGTTGAAAGGAAAAGAGGAAGAATCAAAACGCATCTTATCTAAACTCTATGGTGTTGGTCAAGCAGAAGAAGAATTCAAGGAAATTCGATTATCTCTGCAGGAGGAAAGCAGGAGTATGGGAACTAAGGATATTTTCAAGAAGACTGTTCTTCCCATCATATTAATCGGTTGTGGGCTTTCATTTCTTCAGCAGTTTACTGGTATTAATGCTGTGCTCTATTACGGGGCTGATATTTTCGAACGTGCCCTTGGTTTTGGACAGGAAGATGTATTGGCACAACAAATATTACTGGCCGGGACCAATGTATTATTCACGATTTTGGCTATGGCAACGGTTGATAAATGGGGCCGAAAACCGTTGGTAATCACTGGGTCGATAGGAATGATTGTAGGTTTCTGCTGTCTGGGTTTCACCATTATGTTAGGCAAAGTAGGTCTTCTTTCTTTGATTGGGATATTGCTGTTTATTGGATCCTTTGCCATGTCGATGGGACCCATGGTTTGGGTGATCTTATCAGAGATGTTCCCTAATTCCATCAGATCTATTGGAATGTCTATTGCTGTGGCCGTTCAATGGGGAGCCAATTACCTCGTTTCACAGACTTTTCCCATCGTGGTAGAGAGTGATACCAATATCGATGGTATGTGGAATGGCTCATTGCCATACTTCATTTTTCTACTGTTCATTTTAATGACCATCATATTCACCCTACGGTACATACCTGAGACCAAGGGAAAGACACTGGAGCAAATTGAAAAAATATGGACCCAAAAATATGGTTTACGTTCACAGCCGTCCAATTAGTACTAAATGAAAATCAATAACGTAGAAGTCATAGTTTGTGCTCCCGGCAGAAATTTTGTCACGGTCAAAATTGAGACCGATGATGGGATCTATGGATTGGGAGATGCAACATTGAATGGGCGTGAACTGGCCGTTGCTTCCTATTTGGAAGATCATTTGATCCCTTGTCTACTTGGAAGAGATCCATTTAATACTGAAGATATCTGGCATTATTTTTACCGGGGTGTTTACTGGCGCAGAGGAGCGGTAAATATGACCGCAATTGGAGCCATTGATATGGCACTGTGGGATATTAAAGGTAAAGCGCTTGGAATACCTGTGTATCAACTCTTGGGAGGCAAGAGCAGGGACAAGTTAATGGCTTATACTCATGCTCAAGGGAAGGATACGGAAGAAACACTCCATAAAATTGAAGAGGTTCTGGAAAGTGGTTATCGTGCTGTGAGGGTGCAGTCTGGTGTGCCAGGTTTAGAAAAAATTTACGGGATTGCTAGCGGCGCTACTGACTTTTACGAACCAGCTGCTTTAGGACCTAGTCCAAAAGAAGAAATCTGGAATACTGAAAAATACCTCAAATACATTCCAAGCTTGTTCAAGAGCGTTCGGGAGAAATTTGGTGATGAAACACATCTACTACATGATACACATCACAGATTATCTCCTATTGAGGCCGCACGACTAGGAAAATCTCTAGAAGGTTATCACCTCTTTTGGCTAGAAGATGTTGTTCCCGCTGAATTGCAAGAGGGATTCAAATGGATTCGACATCATACTACAACACCCATTGCAGTTGGTGAAGTATTCAATACCATTTTTGATTGCCATGATCTGGTCAGCAATCAGCTGATCGACTATCTGAGGATGACAATTGCCCACGGTGGTGGTATTACACCTATGATGAAAATTGCCGCATTTTCGGCCCTCTATCATGTAAAAATGGGGTGCCATGGTCCTTCAGATTTGTCTCCCGTAAACTTGGCAGCCTGCCTTCATTTCGGAACGGCTATTAACAATTTTGGCATTCAGGAATTCATGGGTTATCCGGCAGAAACTTTCGAAGTATTTGAGTTTAGACATGCATTTGAGAATGGATACTTTTTGATTAATGATGCACCTGGCCTGGGGGTAGATATGGATTTTGAGAAAGCAAAAAATTTTTTTTATAAAAAAGCATTTCTTCCGATCAACAGACTGGAAGATGGGACATTATTTCATTGGTAGAAGACATTATGGATAGGTTTAAAAATAAAGTGGTTGTTGTCACAGGTGCCTCGAAGGTTGGTGGTGTTGGGGCAGCAATAGCAAGACTTTTTAAAGATGAAGGCGCCAAGGTATTGATGTTGGATTTAGACATGGAAAACGGCTGCCGGCTACAGAAAGAATTAGGGAGCAATACCCTTTTTCTTCGATGCAATATTTCTAGTGAAGAGGAAGTAAAGGACTCTTTCGAAAAAGGAATTCAGGTTTTGGGTCCGATCGATATTTTGGTTAATAATGCCGGGATTCTGGGATATACTGCTGTTCATGAGACTTCACTCGACGAATGGAATAAGATTATGGGTGTCAACATTACAGGACAGTTTTTGTGTGCCAAATATGCCATACCCAGCATGCTTGAACAACATCGTGGTGTCATAGTCAATATTGGAAGCGCTCAATCCTTTATGAGCCAGAAAAATGTTGCACCATATGTGACATCCAAATCTGCCGTCCTCGGACTTACCCGGAGCATCGCTGTAGACTATGCACCCATGATCAGATGTAATGCCGTTTGCCCTAGTACCATTGATACGCCTATGCTGCATTGGGCCTTAAAACAATCACGGGATCCGCAGGCAGTTTTGGAGGAATGTCATGACATGCATCTTTTAAAACGGATTGCCAAACCTGAAGAAATAGCAGCCTTGGTCGCGTTTTTATGCAGCGACATTGCTCGTAATATCACCGGGCAGTCTTTGAGAAGTGATGGCGGCATTGGTATTCTGATCGAGGGAAGTAAACAGATGAATGATACCTTGGTCAAGTGATGGCAAGAATTAAGAAAATGATAGTGCCGGTCCCCTATTTAGCCAGTTGTTGTTTTGGTTGTGAAAATTTGAATAAAAAGTTTCATTACTTCCTCCAGACTGATTGATTATTAAGCAGATTATCAATACTTATCCGGATTCGGTTAAATGTTTTTGTTGCCTAAAACTAAGAAAAAGGGGAAGCTGGATTATCGATTTGATGTATAACTTAGGTCGATGAAGTTTCGATCAGAAACTGTATATAATACCAGCTTGATTCACCTTTGGGTGCAAAGGGAAAAGGTACTTTCCATCGCTCCTGATTACGGTGCCAAATTGTTGCACCTAAAGCTCCTGCAGGAGGGTAGGTGGTTTCCAGTGCTTTGGGAAGTGGAGTTTTCGGAGTTGAAAAATAATGTATTTGGTAAAAACGATGTGCTTTTTCCATTTCCGAACAGAACAGACAGGGGAATTTTTGAATTCCAGAACAGAGACTACCGATTCCCGCTTAACGAGCCAGAGAATAACAATGCCATTCATGGATTCCTTCGCAACGAAGCGTTTCGCGTTTCCTCAACAAATGTTGAGCCAGATGGTGCTGAGATTTCTCTGATCCATGAATCTAAAGGGAAACCTTACTTCCCATTTCCTTTTCATTTTATGGTCCGCTACAAGTGGAAATTGGACGGTTTCTTTGAAGTGAATTTCAGTGTAATGAATACTGGTGAAGGGCCATTTCCATTTGGATTGGGCTGGCATCCATACTTTGACGTCAGGACCAGCAGATTGGAGGATGTCACCGTCTATCTTCCTGAATTAAAGGAATTTTCTTTAAATGAGCGTTTCCTCCCAACTGGGGGCACGAAGGTGATCAAGAAACAGAGATGGAGACCCCAAAATCGGTTTTTTAATGCGACCTATCAGGTATTATCCACGCCTAAATCTTACATGATAGAAGCTGATAAGTTAACCGTACGCATTACTACATCTGAAAATTTATCTTTTTTACAGCTTTACACCCCTCCCGACGAAGGCGTCTTGGCCCTGGAGCCGATGAGTTGTTGTGTAAATGCCTTGAATAATCATATTGGATTGAAAACGCTCAAAGCAGGGGAATGTTTTAAGAGTAAGGTAGCGATAGCGATTAGGGGAATTCAGGAATAGATAGCAGCAAAGAACTCATCGAGCTTGAAGAAATGCACCGATTCTTCGGTGGGCTTCCTCCCGAAGTATGGTATTGGTTTAGAAATTACTCTACAAAACCTCCCGAGCCTATTGTGAAGTGTCGAAGGGGGTCCATAATTGATGAAGCATAGAAGAAATGAGATGCCATGCTTCCTGATCTTTGATGAGCTGTTTCTTCCCCTTACTGGTAATACGATAATATTTCCTTCGCCGTCCATTTTTGGCTTCTTTCCACCTGGCTGTGGCGTAGCCATGTTTTTCGATCTTGTGCAGCACAGGATAAAGCATGCCATCTGACCATCTGATTTTTTCATTGGACAACATGTGTACTTGTTGGATGATTTCATAGCCATAGCTCTCACCACGGCTAAGAATGGATAAAATGAGTGGTATGGAGGAAGCAGCGGTAAGATCTTTCGATATCATATTCATAAGTATTGGATCAACGAGAGTGCTGCGCAACTCATGCATTTGGCGAAGTTCCCTTTTTGAAGTAGGCCAACAATAAAGATATGGTGATCAATAATCATCTGAGAGGGTTATTTAGTAAAATCGATTTAACCGGAGGTTACAAACAATTCACCCTTGCGCCAGTTGCGGTAATAAAGGAGGTATGGCGTAAGTAGTGTGAATATTGTGAAAATTTGAACAGTAATTGTAAGTGTAGATCTGCTAGCCTCACTGAGCGCGGTTATCTCCTCTTTACTCAATTCTTCAACACTCCATGAGGTGATTTGGTTAGGCAGCAAGAAAACGACCAGGGTGAAGATACCCAAGCGGCCCAGTATAACATAGGGCCGCTTGATGCCAGGTTTTAACAAATGTGTGTTGAACAGATATAGTAGGAGAGGCGCCGCACCGATCAGCAAGTAAGGCACCAAAATAGAAATATGTGGAGCAATGCCAAGTTGGAGGTGGGTTCCGTATGTTGGAATCTTCATTACGGCCATGAAAAAAAGACCGCCTGCAAGGAAACAGAGCTGTTGATTGGCATGAATGGCCAGATTTGCCTTTAAGCTGGATCGCTGAAAATGCATCCAGGTGGCGTAGAATGTCGTGACCAATATCCAAAGTAGACCAGGAACCAGAAGTAAATGCTGCCTCACAAAGAAAAGTTGCCTTTGAGCAAAAGTGTAATCTGGTGTCAGATCACGCGACATAACCAACTGATAGCCAGTGACAATTAAGATGAAGACGACTAAGAACAACAATTTGAGGAACACAGGTGCCCTCGATGAGTGTGGGATCCTACGCATATGTGCCCGACGGATAAAATGGATATATCCTATACTGATTAGAAGAATAAATAAGGCCCAGTAACTCCAATAAGTGTAGGGTAGCCAATCATGTGACAACCCCATCATAGAGGTCATAAAAGTATAGCCTCTAAAGGCATGGAAGGGCAATAACACAACCATGAGGACTATTCCTCCGATACCCATTAGGAAATAAAGCATGTACGACTTAATCATTTTATCCCGGTTACAGCCTGCATAGGCTGCAATCAGATCTTGTGGTTCTCCCAGCTGCTGAACAACAACGGCAAACCGTTCGTGTGCGGACAAGCCATAACTCGGTTGCTCTAAGAAAGCATCGGTGGCGTGATTGGCCAATTCTCGCAGGTTGTCACGAGTGAAAACACCACTAGCTCGAAAGGGAGCCTGCCACTCTTTGATGGCCTGGTCTAAATTGAAGATTTGTTTGGGTTCCATCATTGGCTTTGAAAAGCAAGAATAACCTATAAAGCCATACTTGTCTTTAGTCCTTTACATATCTGTGTGGTCTGGACAATTATACATAGAAGATCTATGTAAATCAAGTAAACAGGTAATTTTTTACAAAATTTCACCTCTCAGTGTCCTCCATTGAGATTCACTTTCGAAAGACGATGATACAGAAAGGTCCTGACGAGATTCCGCAAGACACTTCTAGATGCATCTTGTGCACAGCGAATATCAGATTCAACACATTTGAAGTCGTGCCGTGCATATTTCTCACAGTTAGGTTTTGGTTCCCGTTGATAATTAGGTGTTGAGAAGGGATCTTCACACCGCAGATGCCTAACATTCTTTCGATATACCGGAACAGGTGCCATGTCCCGTTTAGATAGACTCAAAAGAAATGCCGATCAAATAGGATCGGCATCACATAAATTCATTAGTTAAGGCCTTTCTTATTTAGGCCTTTACCCCGCATTTTTTCGGCAATCTTCTAAGACGCGGGCCTGCTTGCTTCTACATTGATCTTAACACTGACCTCGTCACCAATGGTGGTGGTGGCCGCAAAATTTCCAGATCCTACACCATAGTCGGTACGATTGATCGTGAATTCACTGGAGAAGCCCCCAATAAATTTGGAATCATCACGGGGATGAGCCATCTCACCCAGAAACTTCACTGGGATCTCTACTTCTTTAGTCACATCCCGAATGGTCAATTCACCTTTCACCAGGTAATTGTCGCCATCCGTGCTGAAGCTCGATGAAGTAAAGGTCATGTTTGGCCACTGCTCGGCATCGAAGAAATCTGCCGATTGCAAGTGACCATCCCTCTTTTCATTCTTGGTATTCACACTGCTGATGGGAATGGTGATTGACACGCTGCTGGCGTCCAGATCATTCGGATCAAAATTTAAAGTAGCTTCAAATTCGTCAAACGTGCCAATGACGTCAGAAAAGAAATGGCGAACCGAGAACATCACAGAACTGTGTACTTGGTCCACCTCCCAGGTGGCAGCATCTACCATTCGATCAGTGGGAGTGAATGCAGAGAAAACGCCCAAGGTGAGGCAAAGTGCAAAGAATAAGGTGATCTTTTTCATAACAAACTCAATTTAGTATCTACAAAAAATAGTGATTTCCTTTGATCTTATCAAGATTTAAGGGCAGTGACTACGAAAACAGGTGATGAAATAAAACAATTTCTAGCTCAACAGGATAAGAGATTCGGTAAACTACAGATCTCTACAGTTCAATGGTTTATTGGGACCTGTAAATCATGGATCCACATCAGTTAGACAATCTTGAACAGAGACGTTTGATTTCAGCAACAATGGGCTGAGGGTCATCTTAACTTTGATTTAGGATAGGAAGTTTTGGGCAGATGCGACAGGCAAGGAAACCGTCTAGCCCTCACAGGTAAAAAATACCCGGAGACTTCCTTCGGTAAAAATGATATTTACATTGACCATTAACTCATGACCCAATCCGATCTTGGGGCATTCTCACCTTGACGATTGAACATCTTCCAGCTTGCGGGGTTACCATTACTGGAGCTACTACTGTACATGGGACGGTTCATGAAGAAGAGTGATATAAATACGGATGGATTTGGTCACTTTAACACTTCACCTTATACTTGTAGCTGGCAAGACAGGTGATGACGAAATCTCATCACCAAAGTACTCCATTGGAAGAAATCATCACATAAACTAAATTAAACTGAGTGAAACATGAGCATTGACGAAATCATTGAAAGGTTGAAAGAGGGAAACCAACGATTTGTAAACGATAAATTGGATGGAAGGCTCCAGGATAGCAGTCGCCGCGATCAACTTACATCTGGGCAGGACCCTTATGCCATCGTATTGAGCTGTGCTGACAGTCGGGTCGTACCTGAATTGGCTTTTGACACCGGATTGGGCGAATTGTTTGTGGTCAGGGTTGCCGGTAATGTCGCCAACAGTTCATCTATTGCCAGTATGGAATATGCTGTTGCCCACATCGGATCCAAAGTACTGGTGGTAATGGGACATGAGAGTTGTGGAGCTGTTACTGCTGCAGTGAATGGTGGAGACAATGGATACAACTTGAATCATCTTTTGTCACACATTACACCAGCCATTGCAGCTTCTGGTCAAGACGCCGGCATAAATGAAGTTGTAAAGAAGAATGCCGAGCTTACCGCTGAAGAATTGCAAACCAGGTCAGGCATCATACGATCTGCTGTGCAAAAGGGAGATCTAAAGATCATCCCAGCTTATTACAATCTGCATTCTGGGAAAGTTGACTTCCTCTAAACATTAGGTTCAATCTAGGTGATCACAGGAACCTTCCCTACTGCCTAGATGCTGTGATGCTGTTGGCTCTTCGATTCTTTGGATTTGGGCATGATTGAGGAGAAGGAGAAGTTGCTTTCAGTTTTTGACGAAAAACCATGGATGAGGCGTTAAATTCTTGGTGCATTTGATGGAACGGCAACACTTCGAGATTAGCAAAGCAGAATCTCATGCGATATATCACTTTCAACCCTCCGCCGGTACTTGCTGATTTTATCCGGTTTTTTTGGGTACTGGAGTGTAAGGTGGGCGAAGGAGAAGAGTATGTTCACCGGTCAACAGCTGATGGATGTGCAGAACTGATTTTTCATTACCAGGGTCGATTTGAGGAATTGCTTTCCAATGGAAAAAGGGAAAGTTCATTTATTTCGGGCTTACAGGGGCAGTCCAGATCAGTAAGGCGGTTCCGGATCACGTCTGATTTTGGCATTTTTGGCGCTTATCTGTATCCATATGCCCTGCCACACTTCTTCGATATTCCTGCCCATGCAGTATCAGATCAAATGCTTGACATCAACGACTTACTAAGCCATTTTGGTCGGACTTTACAAGAGCAAATGTTAAATGCCGATTCAAACCAATGCCGGCTGAAAATAATGACAGATTTTTTTCAGCAAAAATTCCGGAACTCAAGTTACTATGCTCATCTTGATGCATCCATACGAGACATTATTCACCATAAAGGGAAAGTAGATATCCAGAAAATTGCAGACAGTTATAATTTGTCGCGCCGTCAATTTGAAAGGAACTTTAAGAAATTGGCTGGCTTTAGTCCAAAAACCTACGCCAGAATTGTGAGATTTCAATCGGTTTTTGAGCAATTGAACAGCAGCAATTCCTTAACATCTCTGGGTTATGCTTGTGGCTATGCCGATCAGTCACACTTTATTCGTGACTTTAGAGAATTTTCAGGATTCAGCCCTCGCGAATTTCGTAATCGAACTAACGAAGAAGCCAGAAATTGGCTCGATATATAGCATTTTCTTAATTGTTGAAATGTCGCATTTGTTCAATTTTTCTTGGGACGAAAATGGGATCTTAGCCCTAAAAAGGTATGACTGCTACTTCAATTATTCCCTGCCTGACCTATGAAGATGCCGATCAAGCCGTTGAATGGTTGTGCGAAGCTTTTGGATTTGTAAAGCATCAGCTACATAAGACAGATGATGGCCTCGTAGTCCATGCAGAGCTTAAGCTGGGGCAAACAATGATCATGATGGGTTCTCATCAGTACAAGAGTCCATTTGGGAAGTTGATTAAACATCCCAGGGAAATTGGTGGATTTGAGACACAGAGTCCATATATCGTTATTCCTGATATCGATGCGCACTATGCTCGGGCCGTAAATCACGGGGCTGAAATAGTCATTGATTTAAGATCTGAAGATTATGGAGGAAAAAATTATTCCTGTTACGATCCGGAAGGTCACCTCTGGAACTTTGGATCGTATGATCCTTGGGCCGCTGGGAGTAAATAGTGGTGCATCATGACCAATGAAGAGTTTAGAGAAGTAGCCCTCGCATTCGATGGTGCTGAAGAAAGGCCACACTTCGACCGCCAAGCTTTTAAGATTGCCGGTAAGAGAATTTTTGCTACACTTCATGCCCCCTCTCGATCTGCCAATATCAAATTGCCAGCCAACGAACAATCTGTTTTTTGCCAATTTGGAAATGCCATATATCCTGTGGATAACAAATGGGGTCAGCAAGGGTGGACCACATTTGAGCTAAAATCAGTTCCTTCAGATGTAGTGATGAATGCCTTGGAAATCGCTCATGCGGCAGCGGCAAAGTAATTACCTTCAGTCATTTCAGTCCTGTTCACAGCTTGATCCCATCGAGCTCCGGGATTTAAACAATTCTACGCTTCTTGCTCATGATAATTCACCATCCACTTAATACCAAATTTGTCGGTCAAACTGCCATAGTAGTCGCCCCAGAACTGATCGGCAATCGGCATTTCTACCTCTCCACCCTCTGCTAGTCCGTTGAACAATCTATCTGCTTCCTCTTTGGAGTCGGGATGTAGTGATATATAGACATTGTTCCCTGGCTCATACTTATGACCCATTGAGGGCAGGATATCAGAGGCCATCAGTATAGCACCTCCACCGATTGGTAACCCAATGTGCATGATGCGATTTTGTTCGGCCTCGGGAAGCTTGTCACCGCCGGGTGCATCACTCATGGCAATTTTTGCCGAGAATTCTCCACCAAATATCGATTGGTAAAAATCAAATGCTTCTTCAGCCCGTCCATCAAAATTTAAATAGGGATTTACTTGCATGACATTAGATTATTATACAGATTACAATAAGATGTAAGATGAAATTTACGATTTTTAGTCCTGTGCTAACAGAAAAATAGCAAAAGACTTTCAATGCCAGTAAACTCTTAAGTCCTGATGAAGACCACATTAGAAAAGTATCTTGCAGAAAGAGCTGAAGTGACCAACCAACAGATCACCCAGCTTCAACACAGGATTGTGCGACGTAACTTCCCTGCTGGTGCAACCATTTTAGCCAAAGGGCAAGTGTGCCGGCATACACTTTTTGTAGAAGAGGGATTGCTCAAGTATTTCAGTATAGACCATCTCGGTAAGGAGCACGTCATTCAATTTGCTCCTGAAAATTGGTTTGTCAGCGATCGCTCCAGCCTCTACTTTAACGAACCAACCAAATTTTTTATCACAGCTATTGAAGATTCACGGGTAGCCTTGGTCGACCAAGCTTTTCTTGACCTGGCTTCTGAGATCAGCCCACAATTTAGAAGTTACAATGAACAAATACTCCAGAATCATATTCGCCACTTGCAAAATAGAATCAACATGCTTCTGGGAGCGCCTGCTAAGGAAAGATACCTTGACTTTATAGAGCAGTATCCTGATCTTCTAATGCGAGTACCTCAATGGATGATTGCATCCTACCTCGGCATCACTCCCGAAAGCCTCAGTCGTGTGAGGAGGGAGCTAAGCAGCACACCGGCAATATCGAGCTATACACGCACCCGGAAGTAAAGCGTTCTCATGTTGTAATTATTGAATGTGCAATAAGACCATGAATACGCCACTAATTAACATAGATCAAGGCATCTGAGATCCTAAGGTCTTATCTTGATCGCGGTTTACGTTAGTAATTACACCTTCATCAAAAACAACTTGCAAACCAATGAATGAGCGAAATATAGAAATTGTGGTGTCACCGAGAACTCCCCACTTTGTTGGTGACGGGTTCCGGGTTCATAATTTTATACCCAGTGGATATCGTCTGGATATGGAGCGAATGGATCCCTTCATCATGCTGGATTACAACTCCAAACATTACTTTTCTCCATCAGAGAAACCTCGAGGCGTTGGGGTGCACCCGCATCGTGGATTTGAAACCGTGACCATCGCTTATCGCGGACGAATTGCCCATCAAGACAGTTCGGGTGGAGGAGGAGTGATTGGTGAAGGTGATGTGCAGTGGATGACTGCGGCGGCAGGAATACTTCATAAGGAATACCATGAAGAGACCTTCAGCAGGAATGGGGGAGAATTTCAAATGGTTCAGCTCTGGGTAAACCTTCCGGCCAGATTCAAAATGTCATCACCCAAATATCAAGCCATTACCAAAGAGCAAATCAGTAGGCATAAACTTGCAGATGATCAGGGGTCGATCGAGGTAATTGCGGGATCATACCAGGACACCCAAGGTGTAGCCTCTACTTTTACCCCCATCCATATGTACAATGCAAAACTCCGTCAAGGTGCACAAGCAGCATTTGGTTTTCCAGCAAACTATAATACCGCGGCATTGGTTATTGAGGGCAGCATTGAAGTAAATGGTCAAGAAAGAATCCCAACCGACCATTTTGTATTGTTTGGAAATGATGGATCAAATTTCACCATTGATGCCGTCGAAGATGCCATAGTATTAATATTAAGTGGTGAACCCATTGGTGAGCCTATAGCGGCACGTGGGCCATTTGTCATGAATACCCATGAAGAATTACGGGAAGCGATAAGGGATTATGGACTGGGGAAATTTGGAACGTTGGAGGATTAAATTGCTCGGTCACAATTTACCGTAAACGATTCCTTGGGCGAGAATATCAAGCACTTACTTTTCGCTCTAGACTTTCCCGATCCCAGTTGGAGGTATTTGCGGCTGCTTCATATGTAGTTTGAAGGAAGTACAATAAGGTCATTTCCGGGTTTTCAGATTTTCTCACGTCTTCATACTTGAGGACAAACTCTCCCATATCCTCACTGTAAAAGGCTTCAGCAGGAAGTACACTTTGCTTCGAGAAATCAGGTGCACTGGGGTAGGCGTAGGCGTAAAAGATGGCTTGTGGAAAATCTTTTGAGCCGGGCCAAAAACCAGCACTGCTTACTTCTTGTGAATACGCTTCCTGCATTACATCCAGCGGCATGTTTGGTGCTCCACCCGGATGTAAGGGTGCCTGTTTTCCTGAAAATCTTGTAACTGCTAGATCAAAAGCACCCCAAAATAAATGTACCGGACTCGCTTTGCCAATAAAGGAACTGCGGAAATTGTTAAAGACTTCATTGGCTCTGGCGAATGCTTCCCAGAGTGCCTCGGCTACTTGGGTGTCGTAAGATTTATTCATCGTATTTTCAGCAAAGGGGATTGCCGGTTCCATCTCATTTGGTCTGGAATGGATTTTTACATGAATACCTATCTCAGATAAAGTATTCAATAAATCAGTGTAAAAGTCGGCAACTGTTTGGGGCTTAAGATCCATCTCACGCAACTTACCTTCTGAACTTTCAACAAGGAGTTTATGTCGCTTGAAATCAAAATTGATCTGAAAAATCCTCTCCTGGTAAGGGATCCCATGAGTCGAGAATCCTGTGGGAGTGACATACAAAGTGCAATGCCAGGAATGGTTTTGCCACGGCATGGTCCTTAACCTTATTTTGCCAACGATCTGCAACCATTGGTGCAGGGTTTCGATCGTATCTTGCATTTCGGAAAAATTTAACTCGGGCCAGGCTGAGGCATTTGTTGTCTTCATGATTCTCGAAAATGGTTATGTTTATTAATAAATGCCCGGCGATCCAAAAATGTTCTGTTTTATCATGAAGTTATCCGCAGCGATGCACGATGGGGCTTGGCAGAAGTCGATTTTGAGAATGCACAATACACAATGAAAAGTGTGCGTCCTGAATTTATTAGTGAACCAGTGGCTAACGGATCATCCGGGTAATGGCCTCAAATGGTAATGCAGACGAGAATTTTAACTAACTTATCAGATCAATTTTAAAGAGACCATGGTTAGAAGAGTAACTGTACACCTCCTCATTGGTTGCTTGGTATTCTCGGTTATTAATACAAACGCCCAAAATATTTCTTTGTCAAAAGACGATATGATCGCCCTTACACCGGAGTGGAAAGGGGACCGATTTGCTGACGGTAGACCGAGAATCGGGGATGATCTGTTGGAGCGGCTCAAATTGGTGACTCATGAGGAAGCTTGGTCCGTGATGAAGAATGCCAATTACCGCCATCAGTATGAAGAAGGGTGGCTATGCATTCATCCAGACGGTGTACTGGTTGGTAGAGCGATGACGGCAGTGTTTATGCCGGGACGACCTGATGTGCACAAGGTGATTGACAGTATAGGTCACTCTCAAGGGAGAGTAAAATCACAGAATTCTTGGCCTGTTGATCAACTGGTTGAGGGAGATGTTTATGTAGGTGATCAATTTGGCTTGCACGAAGATGGCCCCACGATTGGTGACAATCTGGGCAATGCAATCTATGCCAACAGCGGCAATGGAATTGTTTACAATGGAGCCATTAGGGATATTGAAGGACTCAAGGAGTTGGGAGAGTTTACCTCTTTTGTACGCAGCTATCATCCTTCACACCACTTAAACAATCCGGAGCGCTCACTCAACACGACACTTATAGGTATCAATGTTCCGATCCGTATTGGTCAAGTCATGGTGATGCCTGGTGATGCTGTGTTGGGAAAGGAGGGCGGTGTAAGTTTTATTCCCGCCCACTTGGTAGAGACAGTAGTCAAGACATCTGAAATCATTAGACTCAGGGATATGTTTGGCCATCAACGATTGCGTGAAAAGAAATATACTGCCGGACAGATTGATACCCGATGGAGTGAAGATATAGAGCGCGATTTTTCCCAATGGTTAAACGATCACATGGATGAATTGCCAGTACCTCGTGAACAAATTCAAGAACTCTTAAAAAATAGAACGTGGTGAATACATTTTCTCGACGCGATTTTTTTTGCCGCTCGGCTGGCCTTGCTTTTGGGATATTTCCTGGTTTATCGGTACTTGCCCAGGCACTCCAAAGCCACAATATCCACAGTAGACCAACCGACCTCAAAATTACCGACATCAAATGCGGCTATATCCGGGGTGGCCATAGTCTATTTGTCAAAGTATTTACCAATCAAGATATTTATGGTTGGGGAGAAGGTGTGGATGCTACACCGGGAACCTATCATCTGGTCAAGACCATGGCCAGTAGATTAAAAGACAAAAATCCACTAAACGTTAATCGCCTATTTGAAGATTTGCGGAGGCGTGGTTTTTTCGAGGGTGCACAATCCGGGATGTACGTGGCGGTCCTGACCGCCATTGAATCTGCACTTTGGGATCTGGCAGGAAAAGCACTTGATCTCCCGGTCTATCAATTGCTGGGAGGCAAATTTCGGGATAAGATCCGCGTTTACTGTGATACCGCATTGTATCAATCAAGACTGCCTACGCCAGAAGATTTTGCCAAGAGTGCCATGCAAGCTAAGGAAATGGGCTTCACCGCCATTAAGTTTGACCTGGATCAGGCGAATGATCCCAACAAGTACGATACCTACAATTGGACTGCCAGCCCGGCAGAATTGCGGAGAATGTACGACCAGTTGAAGGCTGCTCGTGATGCTGTTGGTCCTGACATAGATATCTGTGCTGATATGCATGGCCGTTATGATGCCATCACAGGTGAACAAGTAGCAAAAATGGTGGAACCCCTCCAATTGATGTGGCTCGAAGAACCGATCCCTGCTGAAAACGCCGATGCCTATGCCAAGATTACCCAGTCTACCAGCACACCAATTTGTGCTGGAGAAAACCACTACCTGGCGCATGGTTTCAGACCACTGCTCGAAAAAGGTGCTGTAGATATCGTGATGCCCGATTTACAGAAAGCAGGAGGCCTTGGGGAAGGGCAGCGTATCGCCAACCTGGCCAATCTATATTATGTGCCTTTTGCTCCCCATATGGTTGCCTCGTATTTAGGTGCTATGGCATCGGCTCATGTCTGTGCATCAGTACCCAATTTCTTAGTGCTCGAGTGGCAAATCTACTTTCATACCAATGATATGTTTAAAGAGATCGTAAACTATGAAGGTGAGATGATTGTGGATGGCCACATTCCCCTGTCGGAGAAACCAGGAGTTGGAGTGGAAATCAACATTGAAGACATGCGTAAATATGCACAACCCAACGTGCCTTTTTTTGAGTAGGCCTGCATGCGGCGATGCAGGAAAAGGGTGCTTTCTTATGCTGATGGACCCATCTCCATCTGGTGATTGATCCATGCAGATCATTTGGTGCATTAGGTGATTTTGGACAATACCGGTCTAAGAGAGAAAGCTTCTTTGCATTCTTTCTAAGTTGAAGATCAAGAGCACTTAGAGCACGCACTCTTAGACCAGACAAGATTAAAAGTTTGCTTATGTTTCAACTATATAATCAATTTTAAGGATAGGTAGCCAACGCAATCAATCCCGACTTTGGGCATTACGTAGCGGCTGGTAATACCAATCCTATGGAATTTGTCAGCAAAATCATGGCCGCATTGTAAGCATGCATTTGAAAGACCGGCAAACACCGGCCAACGGGAAAGGAAATTTACCATGGGGTCATGGCGATACACCCATTAGGGAAGTCCTGCAATTGATTCGCGATCAAAAGTATTTGTTTCCAGTGACCATTGAATTAGAGTATGAAATACCCGAAGGCTCTAATTCGGTAGAGGAAGTAAAGAAATGTCCGGAGTTCTGTAAGCGAGCACTGAGAGTGGACTGATATTCTCTAATACCTAACTGCCTATTTTATATTATTTTCGAAAATTCAAAAAATCAATGAAGATTTAGACTGCGTTGCACTTGTTTCTGGACGATGTGAAAAATACCTTAAGAGCTGGATCTCAAAATTGAGACAGTGTGATATTATGCTGATGGGAGTGGAAATGGTGTGCCAAGGTAATTACTTTATCAATTAATGACAGCAGATGTGGAATAATGATGATCCTGGTCGACGGATCTTTACATTTCTATTGATTGCACTTGCATGCAGCTGCCAGATTGTGTCTGAAAACCAGAATAAGTCCACCCAAAGTACCCGGCCTGATCTGGGTTTTAGAAATGTCAACATTTTGGAAGTTGACGGACTCCAATTTAAAGACCTCAATCGTGATGGTAAGCTGAATAATTATGAAGATTGGAGACTTACTGCTAAAGAAAGAAGTGCGGATCTTGTGTCCCGGATGTCATTGGAGCAAAAAGCCGGGTACATGCTAATCAGCACCACCAGATTGGCTAACGATTGGTCTTTTGACCGGCCACAAACCACTGAACCGATTACTAGCGGCTTTAATGAGACCGACCAGGTGATGGATATAAATATATTTACCCGTAAACCCTTATCCTATCCTACCATGTCTGTGGCCGGTACGACCAAGGATGTAACTCAATTTCACAAAAGGCATTTTATCTTGAGGGCCAATACTTCAGTGGACATTCTGGCAGAATGGGTCAATAATCTGCAAGAGTTGTGTGAAAGTAATGGTCTTGGCATTCCTGCCATCATCACATCCAATCCCCGCAATCATATTTCCATCGATGCCTCTGTCGGCCTCAGCGTAGGTAAGACGCCTTTCTCGCAGTGGCCAGGAGAGTTGGGATTGGCTGCCATGAGAGATTTGGATCTGGTCAGAGAATTTGCCGATATAGCAAGACAAGAGTGGTTGGCGGCAGGCATTCGAAAAGGTTACATGTACATGGCCGACCTGGCGACCGAGCCTCGATGGCAGCGAGTGGAAGGAACTTTCGGTGAGGACGCCGAATTGTCGGCAGCAGTAATGCGCGAAATTGTCCTGGGATTTCAAGGGCAAAATCTCTCTTCCAACTCGATAGCGCTCACCACCAAACATTTTCCAGGGGGAGGAGCTGCAGAAGGAGGTCAAGATCCACATTTTGCTTGGGGTAAAAGAGAAGTTTTTGAGGCGGGAAATTTTGATTATCACCTCATACCTTTCAAAGCAGCCATTGATGCTGGTACGTCGGCCATCATGCCCTATTACTCGTATCCCGTAAATACGAAGTATCCCGAGTTAGGTTACGCCTTCAACAAGCAAGTATTGCAGAATCTCCTAAGAGGTGAGTTGGGATTCAGAGGGATTATCAACTCTGACACTGGTCCCATTGATATGATGCCTTGGGGAGTCGAAGATCTGAGTATCGTTGAGCGCTATAAAATGGCCATTGAAGCTGGTGTCAATATTTTTTCGGGCACAGCGGATCCAACCAAATTAATCGAAACCCTGCACATGTATCCCGAATTGATGAGCCTTGTTGACACCTCAGTTCACCTACTGCTTTCGGAAAAATTCAAATTGGGTCTTTTTGAAAATCCCTATGTCGATGTGGAAAACGCGATCAATACCATAGGGAAGAAGGCCTTTCAGGAGAGAGCAGGTTTAGCCATGCGTAAATCAATCGTGCTGTTGAGGAATGAGATGCACAATGATCAAAAATTACTTCCTCTGGCACATGAGACCAAGGTTTATTTTGAAACTTACATTCCTAATAATGATGGATCTCCCTCCAACATCTATCTTCCCGATACCAATGCTTGGGGCATAGAAATGGTCGAAAGTGCTGAACAGGCAGATGTGGTTTTATTATGGTTGGTCCCGAAGGGAAAATCCCTCTTTCAATCAGACGGTAGTCCACTCCACGTCAATTTATCCGAGAACAATATTGACATAAAATATGTGAATGCATTGACAGCTAAGAAACCTACTGTCTTAGTTATTAATTACTCTAGTCCCTGGGCAATAGATGAAGTTTACAATAACATGACTATCAATGTAAAGGGTGTGCTTGCAACGTTTGGCTCCTCACCTGAAGCAGTACTTGATATTACTACCGGTATTGTTAATCCAACCGGAAGGATGCCATTTTCAACTCCAATTTCTGATGCAAAAGCCCAGACACAAAAATCCGATTTACCCGGACATATGGAAGAGGGCGACTATGCATTATTCAAATTTGATGAAGGCTTAAATTATCATGAGAAGGAAAATAATTGACCTGACAATTCTTCACAGAAAGCTATGGTAGCAATAGATCCTTCATACTTGGGAATATCTAAGAATCTGAAAGATAGAATTGGCAACCATACACTTAAATCGCGGTGTGCGTTCAATTTGGATTGTTTAATATACCTAAATTCAAAAGCGGTACATATTAATTATTTATGATTATTGATCAAAAGCTAAGAGAGGTTTTTCAGGCCTATCACGAAAGAATCAAGTCCGAAAATACATTGATGAGCAGTCTGTCATGGGAAGAGACCATGCAACGCCGGGATGAGTTCTTGTTGCCGGTTGGTAAGGAGGTAGGTCAATTTTTGAATGCAATGATTAGATCAGCCAATGCAAAAGTAATTTTGGAGGTCGGAACCTCATATGGGTATTCTACCTTGTGGCTGACGGAGGCAGCCCGTGCAATTGGTGGCAAAGTAATCACTTTGGAGCTCGACGAAGCTAAAGCCGAATATGCAAAGACCCAGTTGACGAAGGCCGGAATTGCCGGTTTTGTTGAATTTAGAATTGGAGATGCATTAAGTAATATTGGGGATTCGAAAGAAACTTTTGATTTTGTTTTGATCGACTTATGGAAGGCACTCTATGTTCCAACACTTGAGCTGATTTTACCCAAGCTGAACTTAGGTGCATATGTAGTTGCAGATAACATGTTGCATCCACCTGCACATGAGCAGGAAGCGGCAGACTATCGAAGAGCGATCAGGGATCTCCTTGTTTTTGACTCTGTGCTCTTACCTATTGGCAGTGGTATTGAAGTGTCTCAGATGGTGAGAGATCCCAAATCCTGATGTCTTGGTGGCTCCATCATTTTTGAAGGACTAAACCTCCAACTTATTCATTACGGGCATAGGACATCTAAACGCCTGCTTTCTCCATGGCAGCTGTCCAAAAAAGACTACCTTAATCCGTTATGTCTAAAAAGAAGAAAGAATTATGGGAACATTATCCAGGAAATTTGTAGATTTTTTCAAAGAGCTAGCTGGCAACAACGAGAGAGACTGGTTTAAAGCCAATAAGAAGCGGTATGAGGAACATGTCAAAGAACCATTTGAACAATTGACCGGAGAGGTGATCACTTTCATGACAAAGTACGATCCGGAGATAGACTTGAGCCCCAAGGATTGTGTTTTTAGAATCTACCGGGATGTCCGATTTTCTAAGGATAAATCTCCTTATAAACTGCACATGGCCGCTGCCGTTGGCCGTGGTGGTCGTAAAGACCATACTTATCCGGGTGTATATTTTCATGCCAGTGCTGAGGGTGTCTCTGTGGCCGGTGGCTGCTGGCAACCAGACAAGGAACGTCTATATCGGATAAGAACAAAGATGGCCGAAGATCCGAAAAGAGTTCGCAAAATCCTGGACAATAAAAAATTTAAAGAGACCTTTGGCGGCTTGGGTGGCGATAAGAACAAAATCATTCCCAAGGAATTTCGCGAGGCAGCCGAAGCGGTTCCTGAGATTTATAACAAGTCATTCCACTATTGGGCAGAGTATAAAGGCCAGAAATATGTAACTCGCGATGATCTTGCACGATTCATTGTAGATCACTTTAAGCTTGCCAAAGATTGGAATACTTTTTTGATTGAGACGCTCTGACTATCTTTCAACTGTTGTTATATTTTCGGACGGTCGAAATAAGGGTCATTGGGTGCAATGGGGACCTTGTGAAGACTGGATTTATGGTGCGAAATAATATATAATTATGAGAATAGTGAAGGATGTAGGAGTCATAACTGCAGTTGTGCTTCTGTTTTTTGGGCCTTCTTTAGACGGTCAACCTAATATGGATCATGTCGAAATCAGGCCAGAGGAAGTAGCAGAGAATATTTATGTGTTGTATGGTAATGGAGGCAACATCGGCCTTGCTGTTGGTCGGGAGTTTGCCTATTTGATCGACGATCAATTTGGCGTGTTGACAGATAAGATATTGGAAGCGGTGAAGAGCATAACCGATAAGCCAGTAAAAGCTGTCGTCAACACTCATTGGCATGGCGACCATACTGGAGGAAATGAAAATTTGGCTCTTTCGGGAGCAACGGTGATTGCTCACGAAAATGTGAGACAGCGGCTAAGTAGCTTTCAAAAGCGATCTGCTGGTCGCATCTCACAACCACAACCCTATAAAGCCCTTCCTGAAATTACTTTCAAAGACGAGATCACCATTCATCTGGATAGTCTGAAGACTATGTGGGTTTTTCATGTGCACAATTCCCATACCGATGGTGACTCCTACATTTACTTTCCTGAAAGCAATGTGATCCATATGGGAGACAACTTTCCCAATGGTGGGTATCCCTATATTGACATGAATTCCAATGGCGATATCGACGGCTTCATAACCAATATCAATCGAGCCCTGATGCTGATCGACGATGACACCAAGATCATTCCAGGGCATGGGACTGTGACGGATCGTCAAACTCTTGTAGCATACCGCGATATGTTAGACATCATTCGCTTGCGAGTGAAAAAAGCCAAAACCGGGGGATCATCATTGGAAGACATCCAAAAAATGAGTTTTACCGCTGAATGGGATGAAGAATTCGGACAGGGCTTCATCAATGGTGCAGCTTTGATTGAGGCGATTTATCAGACTGTTGATTAAGGGGAATCTGAACCCACTTGTTAGTGAATTATGACATAGAATTGACTCCAAATGGCTGGGATGAAAAATCATTTCGACTCGACCTGTGCAATTTCTTGAAATTTGAAGACCCTCCTATTAGGGACGTGTGATGTTTGGTGCGTGAGGCATATGATGTTGCGTGGCTTAGGTTAAAAGGAAAGGCCCTACGCTTTTGGCTACAGCACTCTTTTCGGGCTTTCTTATTCAGTTCGTGAGCTTGATCTATCTGAACCTGTGGAGTTCCAAGGCCATACGAGATCAATGAGGAACTTGTATGGTGATAATTGTTGCACAGATACAACTAATGATCGGTATCTTATGGTCTTCGAATCAAGCGCCAATATTTCGATAAATTTACGACAGGTAAAAAATTGAGTAATGAAAAATCATCTTGCATCCCTTTTCTATTCTCTCTTCCTTTTTGTGACCCTATCCGAATCTTCTGCGCAAACACCAATAGTAGATTCTCTATTATCGTTGATGACTTTAGAGGAAAAAATCGGCCAGCTAAACCTGGTTACACAGGGGGGTGCTGTGACCGGTACGGTGATCAGCAAGGATGTTGAGGATAAGATCAGAGATGGAAAAGTGGGAGGTATTTTCGGCACAAGAGGTGCTGAGAAAATGCGAAAAATACAAGAGATCGCGGTAAGGGAAAGCCGGCTGGGCCTCCCACTGATCATTGGAATGGACGTGATCCATGGTCACCAGACCGTTTTACCCATTCCACTGGGTTTGTCGTGCTCCTGGGATCCATCACTTCTGTCGGAATGCGCACAAATGTCTGCACGGGAGGCCACCGCTGATGGCTTGATGTGGACTTTTTCACCTATGGTAGATATAGCCAGGGATCCACGTTGGGGCCGGATAGCAGAAGGTTTTGGAGAAGACCCTTTTTTAGCCTCCTCATTAGCCACGGCAATGGTTGAAGGTTATCAGGGTGAGGACTTGGCAGATCCCACCACCATCATGGCCTGTGTCAAGCACTTTGCCGCCTATGGAGCTGCTGAGGGAGGACGAGATTATGCCACAGTAGATATGAGCACAGTGCGTTTATTTAATGAGTACTTACCACCCTACCAAGCTGCCGTGGAATCAGGTGTAGGTTCTGCAATGACCTCATTTAATGTGCTGGATTATGTACCAGCTACAGCGAGCTATGTTCTATTGCAGGAAATCTTACGGGACAGGTGGGATTTTCAGGGGTTTGTGGTGACCGACTACACTTCCATCAATGAAATGATTGCACACGGGCTTGGTGATCTGCAGCATGTGTCGGCGCTAGCTCTGAAAGCTGGTGTAGATATGGATATGGTTGGTGAGGGCTTCTTGACAACCTTAAAATCATCTTTGGAGACAGGCATCATCTCGGAAGAAGAGATCAACAAGGCGTGTGCTCGTGTCTTGCGAGCCAAAGAACAGTTGGGGCTTTTCGAGGATCCATACCGTTATTTTGACGAAGCTAGGGCAGAGCAGGAAATTTTGTCTGCTCAAAATCGAGCTTTTGCCCGGCGAGTAGGAGGAGAGTCTCAGGTACTCTTAAAAAATAGCCAAGATCTCCTACCTCTCAGCAAATCCAGTAAGATTGCTCTAATCGGACCTCTGGCAGACAGCCGACGTAATATGATGGGAACATGGAGCGTGTCTGGTGACCATTCACAATCAGTCACGGTTTTAGAAGGTATGCAATCGTTGATTGGCAGCGATGGCAGTGTTACCTATGCCAAGGGAGCTAATATCTCCGATGACACATTGTTTGCCAAGAAAGTAAATGTTTTTGGTGAGGAAATTGCTATAGATGATCGAAGGCCTGAGGAGATGATTGAAGAAGCAGTACGTTTGGCCAGCACGGCAGACGTCATTGTGGCGGCTGTAGGAGAAGCAGCAGATATGTCCGGTGAGGCTTCATCTATGGCCCACATCGGACTGCAACCGGCTCAACGACGGCTGCTGCAAGCCCTCAAGGAGACGGGGAAACCGGTAGTGATGGTCCTATTTAGCGGCCGGCCGATGACATTGACATGGGAGGATGAAAATATGGATGCAATTTTAGAAGTTTGGCATACTGGCATAGAAGCCGGTCATGCAATAGCTGATGTCCTTTTTGGTGAGATTAATCCATCCGGTAAATTGACGGCGTCCTTTCCGGTGCATGTGGGCCAGATTCCTGTTTATCACAGTATGCTCAATTCCGGTCGTCCCTACAATGGAGAAGCATTCTCTAAATTTAAATCCAATTACCTGGATATCCCTAACGAGCCCCTTTATCCATTTGGGTACGGATTGAGTTACACCTCTTTTGATTACAGTAGTCCGGAGATTACAGATACGATCCTTTCAGCTGAAGGAAAACTCAGTGTGTCCGTCAGCGTACGAAATTCAGGGCAGCAAGCGGGTAAGGAAATTGTGCAATTATATATTAGGGACTTGGTGGGCAGCATCAGTAGACCATTGAAAGAATTAAAGGGATTTCAAAAAATTGTGCTCCAACCTGGGGAAGAGAAAACCGTCAGCTTTGAAATTACGCCAGAATTACTAAAGTTTTACAACAGTAAATTGGAGTTTGTGGTTGAGCCGGGTGCCTTTCAAGTTTTTGTAGGACCCAATTCAAGAGATGTTCAAGCACTGTCGTTCTCTTATAAATGACATTAGAATTGCCAGTCGATTTCATTTTATAGTTATCTTCTTGATTGAGTTCGGCAAGACAACCATTCCTTAAGTTTAGAATTGGCGGCAAATATTTTTGGTCGGATAGTGCATGTCCCTGGGATGAATTAAGTGGACAGTTAGAATTAAATCTACCATTTGCATGTGATGAGTCGTTTGTCGATAAAACACAAGGCCTGGTTCAGCCTTTCGGTCATCCTCTTGTTGACCTTGATGGTTTCTTCTAATGTAGCCCAGACTTCTGCTGATTCGCTACTAGCCATTTGGCAAAATGAGAACTTGTCTGATTCTGTGCGAGCGACTGCTTATGAAGATTACATTTATGACAACTATTTTTTCTCCAAGCCAGACAGTGCATTGATTTTGTTGGAAGACCTTGAACAGTTTGCCGGGCGAAATCAATTGATGGGCATATTGGTCGATCTTTCCAAACTGTCCGGATATATTTTGTTCCGGGTTGGCCGCTATGATGAAGCACTAACCAGATATCAACGAGGGCTGGATCTTGCTGAGGAATTGAACTATGAGCTGGGTGCCGCAGATATCTTGTTGAGAATGGGACACATTTTTCACGACAATGAAAATATCATTGCTGCACTTAAGTATTATCAGAGAAGTCTTAAGATTTATGAGAGGCTTAATGATGAAAATGGGTTGAGCGCTATCTACAATGAATTTGGAAGCATCTACCGGTCTGAAGGGGATTTTAATAAATCATTGGAATATTATTATAAAAGTATCGAAGTTAACAATGAAACTGGTGACACTGCCGGCAATGCACCAATGTATACCAATATTGGTGAATTGTATTTGGATCAAAATGATTTTGTAGGTGCCATGGAAAATTTTAGGAAGGGCCTGGAAATTTACCGGAATGATAACGACTACTTAGGAATAGCAAGTTCATTGGCTGGAATGGGAAATGTCTATGCTGAGCAAGGGAACCAGGGAGAAGCCCTCAAATATTTGGAAGAAAGCCTTGATTTCAGTGAGAACGTAAATGATGCCCAGGGCAGTGCGGCCACATTGTTAAGTATTGGCTTAGTGTATCTTGATCTGGGACGGCCCGGGCAGGCTTTAGGGTATTGTGATAGAAGTTTTTCTTTATCTAGATATCTGGGTGATGTTGGGGGACAAAGTGAGTCGTGTGAATGTTTGTACGAGGCCTATAAGGGCCTAAAGAATGTCGAGAAGGCCTTGACATTTCATGAGTTGATGAATATCCTCAACGATAGTATGCATACAGAGGAGACTGCCATCCAGATAAAACAGATGGAATTTGCCAATCAATTGCTTGCCGACAGTATAGCCCAGGTTGAAAGGGAGATGCAGATGGAACTTGCACATCAGGCTGAAATCCAAAAGAAGAACATGAATCGGAATCTGGCTATCGCTGTTGGATTGTTTTTCCTGGTAATTTCGATTGGGCTGTACCGGCGATGGCAATATATCAAACGATCTAAGGCCATCATCGAACGTGAAAAGGAGCGCTCTGAAAATCTATTACTAAATATCCTTCCTTCGGAAATTGCCGATGAGCTCAAGAAGAAGGGTAAAGCGGAAGCCCGTGATTATGATTTGGTGTCCATCCTTTTTACCGATTTCAAAGGCTTCACTGAAAAGGCTGCCAAACTCTCTGCTTCCGAGCTCATCGATGAGATTAATCATTGCTTCAGGGCTTTTGACTTTATCTGCGAAGAATGTGGTGTTGAGAAAATCAAGACGATTGGAGATGCTTACATGGCCGCTGGTGGTTTGCCGGTTGGTGCAGATGATTCGGTGCGCAATACCATAACTGCAGGCCTGAAAATGCAAGCTTTCATCCAAGAGCGCATTCAAGAAAAAATCAAAGATGGGACGGCCTTTGAAATGCGTGTGGGGATACATACCGGACCAGTTGTTGCCGGTATCGTGGGCGTAAAGAAGTTCCAATATGATGTATGGGGAGACACAGTAAACACAGCTGCCAGAATGGAGTCTAATGGAGAGCCTGGAAGAGTCAATATTTCTCAAGATACTTACGAATTGGTCAAAGATGACCCGCTGTTTAAATTTACACCGCGAGGAGCGGTAGATGTCAAAGGGAAAGGCAAGATGCCAATGTGGTTTGTCTCTGCCACCGACCCCTAGTGGAAATCAGATCTTTTCGAGCTTCAACGTGTTTATTTGCTATGAAGGTTACAGTAAAACATATGGTTTGCCAGAGATGCTTGGATACGGTAGGTTCCATTTTACAGCACCTCAAAATCGACTATAGGAGCATAGCTCTTGGTGAAATTGAACTTACCCAGCCTTTACCAGAGTCGAAGAGAAGGGCTTTAAGGCTTGCCCTAGCTGATAGGGGCTTTGAGGTGATAGATCAGCCGGAGGAAAGGATTGTCAATCGCATCAAGAGTTTGATCATCGATACAATTCATCATGACCGAGCATGGCATGCTGGTAAAACGTGGTCTCAAGTCATCAGTGAGCACCTGCACCGTGAATATAGTGCCTTGAGTAAGGTCTTTAGCAAGGTAGAAGGACTGACCATCGAAAAATTCATTGTTCAACAGAAAATCGAACGAGCTAAAGAGCTTCTTTCTTATCGTGAGCAGTCTCTGGCTGAGATAGCTGATGACCTCCACTACAGCAGTTCTGCTCATCTGAGCAACCAGTTTAAAATGATTACAGGAGTGACACCTGGCACTTACCAAGCTCAACAAAAGCATCAACGCAATTCGATTGCGGATTTATAACCAAAATAATATAAATGATATCCAGCCTGATGTAATTGAGGGGATGAAGATGCCTTCTATCTTTGTCTGATGATGAAGCATAAATATCAGGTATCTGGGATGAGCTGCCAGGGATGCAAGCAAAATGTGAAGAGAGCATTGGAGCAATTGTCCGAAGTGGAAGCAGCAGAGGTTGATCTGACCGGGAAATCTGCTACCGTTCACATGAATGCACACGTTCCTATTGAGACATTGCAAGAGGCCTTGACGAGAGCGGGAGCAAAATATCGGATCACGATACCTGGCGAAGATGTTAGTGAAGTACTCGATAAAGAGACGACATCACCGCTGCGGGATTCTGGACGGTATTACTGTCCAATGCAATGTGAGGGAGACAAGGTCTATGGGGAGCCGGGCGACTGTCCAATATGTGGTATGGATCTGGTGCCTGAAACTCAGCATCAGGCTGCCAGCTACACATGTCCAATGCATCCAGAGATCGTCAGAGACCAACCAGGAGCTTGCCCAATTTGCGGGATGCAATTGGTGCCTATGGAGCCAGACGCATCCGAAGAGGATCAAACTTACCGCCGGTTGCTGCTCAAACTCAAAATCGCCGTTGCATTTACCTTGCCTATTTTCCTGATTGCGATGTCAGAGATGATTCCCGACAATCCTCTCTATAAGCTGATGAATCAGCAGGGGTGGAATTGGTTGCAAGGCATCTTGTCTATCCCAGTAGTTTTCTATGCGGCATGGATGTTTTTTGAAAGAGCCTACAGATCGGTAGTAAGCTGGAATCTAAACATGTTTACACTTATTGGCCTGGGTGCGGGTGTGGCTTGGCTGTTCAGTGTGATGGCACTTCTCTTTCCAGATTTTTTTCCCGATCAGTTTAGAAGCCATATGGGCTCGGTGCATGTTTATTTCGAGGCAGCGACCGTCATACTCACTTTGGTTTTGTTGGGTCAGGTATTGGAAGCCCGGGCCCACTCTAAAACCAGTTCAGCCTTAAGAGAATTGTTACAGCTTGCTCCTCGTGAAGCCACTTTAATCAAAGATGGAGTAGAACATATTGTTCCAGTTGATCAGATTGAAATGCAAGATATTTTGAGGATAAAACCGGGTGAAAAGATTCCGGTCGATGGTATCATTATCAAGGGCTTCTCTTCTATTGATGAATCGATGATCACTGGTGAGCCGGTACCTGTCGACAAAGCAGAAGGGGATAAAGTTACCTCGGGTACAGTCAATGGGTCGCGCACATTTGAGATGGAGGCCAAAAAGGTAGGAAGTGATACCATATTGTCTCAGATCATAGGAATGGTACAGACGGCCAGCCGAAGCAGGGCTCCAATCCAGAATCTTGCTGATCAGATTTCCAGTTACTTTGTGCCTGCAGTTGTAGTCATTGCCATCATTACATTCATTATCTGGGCAGTCGCCGGGCCTCAACCGGCTTATGTATATGCATTGGTCAATGGCATAGCAGTTCTAATTATAGCCTGCCCATGTGCATTGGGATTGGCAACACCGATGTCGGTTATGGTCGGAGTGGGTAAGGGGGCAAAGCATGGAGTATTGATCAAAAATGCAGAACAACTTCAGAAGATGAGTTCAATGGATACATTGGTGGTGGATAAGACAGGTACTCTTACTGAGGGGAAGCCCACCGTACAAGAATTGGTACTCTTACCGGACATCGAAAAACAAGATGCCTTGAATCTTTTGTTTTCACTCAGCACATTGAGTGAGCATCCTCTATCTCAGTCAATTGCAACCTATACGAATGATTTGGGAGCTGAGGATCTGGGTATTGATGATTTTACTGCCCACACTGGTCTGGGTGTTTCGGGTCAAAGAGAAGGTGAAAAGGTGGTTTTGGGCAATGCTGCCTTGATGGAATCACATCATATCAAAATTCCGGAATCTATGTTGCATCAAGCTACCGTTGCGCAAAAGGAGGGCCGGACAGTTTCTTTTTTTGGTAGCGATCGGTTGATGGGCTTCATTACCATGGCCGATTCGATCAAGGATACAACCTACGATGCCCTAAAGGCACTGCAAGCAAACGGTGTTAAGATTGTGATGCTCACCGGAGATCAACAACAAACTGCTGCTGCCGTTGCTTCGAAGTTGGGAATTGATCAGTATCAGGCAGGATTGCTGCCTGGTGAAAAACTGAATGTTATCAAAAATTTGCAGGAAGCGGGTCAAGTTGTCGCTATGGCTGGTGATGGTATCAATGATGCACCTAGTCTGGCACAAAGTGATGTTGGAATAGCGATGGGTACTGGTACCGATGTCGCCATTGAAAGTGCAGGCATCACCCTTCTCTCTGGTGACTTGCGAAGCATCAATAAGGCTTTCAATCTGAGTAAGGCTGTTATGAAAAACATCAAACAAAATCTTTTTTTCGCATTGATCTATAATACATTGGGTGTACCGGTTGCTGCCGGGATCCTGTATCCATTTTTTGGTATTCTCCTGTCTCCCATGATTGCTGCAGCAGCGATGAGCTTCAGTTCGGTATCTGTCATTGGCAATGCACTGCGATTAAAAAGAGTGAGAATCTGATGAATTTCTTGAATTGCCTGGTAAGACTATGTCGTATTCTGCGATCAAAACCTCTATTCAACCATATTTGCGAATGGCGATAATGGATCAATAGGGTCGATGTTGCAGCCTGCAAATCAGGCTGATCCAAAACGGACTGCTTAAAATGGTAAGCGAAATTGTGATGATACTGAGTTGGTGCGTGTATTCAGATATGATACCGGTATGATGTGCAGAGGCAACGAGTACAAAGCTCAATTCACCAATTTGCGCCAGTAATGCCCCGCCGTAGATACTTTCTTTGAAATTACAGTTGAGGTACCGCAGTATCACTGAATTGATTACTTGATTACACAGATATACAACTACGAGTATGCTCAGTACAATCGGCCAATTTTCGAGAATAAAAGCGAAATCGATCAGCATGCCAATTGATATAAAGAAGACGGCTATAAAGATGACCCGAAATGAGTGCAGACTATCATGAAACCAATTGCTGGACTTCGCCGCATGTACTAAGATGCCGCCCACAAATGCACCTAGTGCGGCTGAAAGGCCAAACATCGCCGAAATGAGACTGCATCCCAGGCAGGTAATTAGTGCAAAGAATACCTGCAATTCATGATCATGAGCCATCCGATCTCCAAAAGGCAATGAAAATTCTTTGATCCGTATGATCCAGACGATGGTGGCGATAATCAGCAATCCACCAATAATTTGCAACAGAAGTTCTGTAGTGCCGGGTCGCTCACCACCTAGATAGCCCGCAATGATCAACATGGGTACAATCAAAATGTCCTGCATCAAGAGGATACCCACCACATTTTGACCTATTCGACTGTCAGATTCATTGCGGTCTTGCAACAACTTGATCACTACAGCAGAGCTGCTTAGGCTGATGGCAAAACCCATTACGACGATGTGGCTCCAAGGCCAGTCAAAAAACCATCCGATCAAACTCATCAGCCCGACACTGAGCAAAATCTGGAGAGTGGTTCCGACGGCAGCAATTTTTGCCTGTTGTACGAACCGGCTGATATCGATTTCCATCCCGATAAAAAACAGCAGAAGAATCAGTCCAAAATCTCCCAGATAGGCAATAAGCTGTCGATCCGTAATGATACCAAACCCCTCCTGACCCAGGAGTACACCGGCAATGATGTATGCAACAATGTAGGGCTGTTTAAGTCGTCTTAAAACTACGCTTAGCCCAATAATAACCACACCAATCACAACCAGCTTATATAGTGCAGGATCTACTGCAGCAGCAAGTAATAGGTGGATATCAACAGAATGCATCATTTTGAGGGTTGGTGACTGATGCTTTTTTTAAGGGAGACCATCGAAGCTTGAGTGATCAACAACAAACTGCCATTGACAATATGCACAATCGATCCCACCCTAACTTACCTGATATTTTTTTCGAAGTTCTTGAAGCTTTTCAACCAATTGTTGTTGGATGGCCTCCATCTCAGGATCATCATAACGGTTGTGAAGCTCATTGGGATCGAGCTCTAGATCAAATAGTTCCCAATGATCGATGTCATTATGGAAATGGATGAGTTTGTAGCGGTCGGTGCGCACACCATAGTGTTGTTTGACCATGTGCCATCCGTGGGGATACTCAAAATACTGATAGTAGATGGCATCACGCCAATTTTCATCTTCGCCGGTTTCCAGTAAGGTTCGCATGGATGCTCCTTGCATTTCTCTAGGCACTTCCACCCCAGCGTAGTCTAGAAAAGTGGGTGCAAAATCTAGATTCTGAACCAATGCCTCAGACCGTTGACCTGCCTTGATTACGCCGGGCATGCGCATGACCAAAGGCATGCCTAGACTTTCTTCGTACATAAACCTTTTGTCATACCATCCGTGCTCGCCGAGGTAAAATCCCTGGTCAGAGGTATAGACCACCAGAGTGTTTTCTGAAAGGCCTTCTTCGTCCAAGTAATCCAATACTCTACCGATATTGTCATCTACCGCTTTAACTGTTCGCAGGTAATCCTTCATATAACGTTGGTATTTCCACCTCACAAGGTCTTTGCCGGTAGGCGGATCGTTTTTGAAAGACTCATTGATTGGATCATAATGTCGATCCCATTTGGCCTTTTGCTCCGGTGTTAGACGATTATACATAGCAGCCCAACCTGCCTCCCGGTCGACCTGGGTTCCAACTCCGGCTCCACCGGAATTGGTGTCTTTACCAGGATAGGAGTCTTTATGCAACTTCATGTCTCCTGATAAAAACATGTCACGGATTCGCATGTCAGCTGCCGCTGCTGCAGGTCGGCCATCATAATCGTCAAATAGGGTTGAGGGTTCAGGAATGGTATCGATGGCAAATAAATCCAAGTCATCCACATGAGGCATCCAATTGCGATGGGGAGCCTTGTGGTGGTATAGAAGACAAAAAGGCTTATCCTGATCACGTTCATCCAGGAATTGCAGAGCCAGATCAGTGATGACATCGGTAGTGTAGCCCTCAATAACCAATGTATCTTTTTCGGTAGCAATTCTGGGTTGGTAGTATTCTCCCTGACCTACCAGCACTTGCCATTTGTCAAAGCCAGTGGGTTTAGTCTTCAAATGCCACTTGCCAATAACTCCTGTCTGATACCCAGCTTGCTGAAGCAATTTTGGAAAAGTAAGCTGAGATCCATCAAACTGATCTCGATTGTCACGCAAGCCATTGAGATGGCTAAACTTGCCGGTGAGCATCGTGGCTCGGCTTGGAGCACATATGGAATTAGTGACAAAACTGTTGGCAAATAGAATGCCCTCTCTCGCAATTCGGTCAATGTTGGGTGTCTCCAAAAGACTGCTTCCATAAGCACTAATGGCCTGCTCCGCATGATCATCTGACATGATAAAAAGAATATTGGGCCGGACATTTGGTTCTTGATTGCCTGCGCCACCACTGCATGCCATCATGGCAGCTAAGGAGAGAACCAACATAGTGATTGAACAACGATGCATAGTAGAATTTTTTTTGAAAGGTAAGACTTGGGAAAGATTGGTCCAAATCCATTGCCTTGCTAGCAACTTGCAGCCCCTGGTCATAACTACTTCATTAGCTCAGCAAAGTATTCTAGTCGTCGCGGCACCAGGGATCTATCTTCTTTGACGAATGCTTCAGCAATCAAATTCCGGATGTCTGGTAATTTGAAATCAGCGTTCCGCTCCATCATCATGGCGATTGAGTTTAGTAGAAGATTAGCTTCTGCCATCGAGGTGCTGTTTTGCAAAATCTCTCCAAACAGTGAATAATCGAGGGTTTGGTCAAGTAAAAAGAGGAACTCTAAAGCCCGCATCCTCACCAGGTTATGCTCTTGACTGCCAGCCATCTCACGAGCCAAAGACTCGAAGTCTTTGGCTTCTGATCCAAATGATGAGCAAACGATCCAGGCCCAATACTTCTGCCAGGTATCGCCAGATCTTAACACTATACCAATGGAATCCTGCACCCGGGGAAAGGGTAATAGCATCCAATCGGCAATGTCAATCAGCCTGCTTATTGCCTTTTCGTTGGTCTGGCCAAAGTTAGTTGGATTGTCGCTACCAGACATTAGAAAATGTGGCTCTGGGTAGAAGCTGAGGTCTGGCCATTTTTTAAGCGTTGCTTGAAGTGACCGGCGTAGATCTAGCAAGGTATCTCTGTACTGAGGCTCCAAGGCAAGATTTCGCAATTCATGAGGGTCCTCTTCAAGGTTGTAGAGTGCCTCTACAGGTTTAGGCAGAAAAAACAAGGACTGAACTTCATTGAGCTTACCCTGCTGAAAGAGGTTTCGCCACTCGTCATAGGCCAACATCTTGTAGCGGTAGAAATTATGTAATGCATCGGGATTAAAGGGCTGATAATGCCGAATATATTTAAATCTATCCCTTCGAATGGACCTTACCAGATCATATTTTTCATCAAACCGGTCGGCATAACCAATCGCAGTGTTCCTCGTTTCCAGTGTATTGCGGCTGATATCCGGCCCTAAGAAAGGTCTTCCATCCATTCCACCCGGTACTTTGATGCCTGCCAAATGCAGAACTGTGGGAGCAAAGTCTACAAAGCTGACAAATCCATTCAACCTTTCTCCAGCTTGTGCTGGTGATAGATGCCTAAATTTCTCGGGAAAGTATACCACCAACGGTATATGCAAGCCACTCTCATATAGATAACCTTTACTTCGAGGCAGTACTCCGCCGTGGTCTCCGTAGTAGAATATGATCGTATTCTCCATGAGACCTTCAGCTTCCAATTTTCTCAAAAAGGATCCCAACAAACTATCCAGTTTTTGTTGATGCAGCAATTGACGCTTGTAAGTATATCGGGTGATGGGAGTATTGGCATGATAGGGGAAAGGCTCAATTCCACTTGTGTCCACTTTTAGCAAATCCCGGTTCATTTCTTCTTCAGAGAAATGCAGTTGGCCTTCATGGGTCACGCCAAAATTTTGCACGTGGAAGAAGGGAGCTCCCTCTGGTCGATTTCGATAGGAGGCTTTCCGGGATGATTCATCCCAAACAGTGTCGCCTTTGACGAAATTATAATCTTCCTTGGCGTTGTTGGTAGTGTAGTACCCTTGTTTATTTAAGTAGTAGGGAAACATTCTAAGGCCTTGAGGTAATGGAACTGGCTCGATTTTACGGTGATATTGTGCGCCAACGCGAGGAGCATAACATCCAGAGATCAGGGTACTTCTGGCTACTGAGCATACTGGTGAGTTGGAAAAAGCATGGTTGAAGACCAGACTTTTCCGGGCGAAGTTCTCCAAATTTGGCATGGGTGCACCTCTTTGATCGTAAAGCTTGAGGAAATGCTTGGAATTGTCTTCAGAAACCAACCACACTATATTAGGTAGACCATTATCCATAATTTCAGTCGATGTCCTCTGACAGGCCAAAGCCATGGTCATACAACACAAGAGAATCAGGCAAGAATATCTCATTTGATGCACTTTTTTCTGGAGCGATAAGATAAGGAAAGATAGCAGGAGACCCGGGTACCAACGCAAAAAGTCACCTCGGATAAGTCAACATAGTATCTTATGAATCAAATGAGAGATTACTATCTTTGAGCAGGAAACGCTGTTCTTTATCATTGCTTTTATAGCTGGGAGAATGCCAAATAATCAGCATATTTGCAGCAGTTGCAGCGGAACTTTATGATTGGATCTTTAAAAGACATCTCAACCCAAGTAGTCGAGGCCATCCCGGAAAACAATCGTCTCGAGAGGATCTGGAAGCTCGCTCAGATTGATTTCAAACGTCGGTATTACAACGATCGTTTAGGCCTCCTTTGGGCTTTAATTAACCCTCTTTTTCACATATTTGTTTACTACATTGTTTTTACCAAGATTTTCAAAAATCCTGAAGAAATGTATGTCATGTTCCTTTTCTCCGGTATTTTATTATGGCGTGTATTTGCTGAAATCTCGAATGGTGGAATGTCCATTTTAAAATCTAAAATGTATTTAATTGAGAATATTCAATTTGACAAAGTAGACTTATTTATATCTCACGCCTTGAGTGTTATCATGGCCTTTTCTATAAATATTCTTATATACTTTACCTTGGCGTTGATTTCTGGCGTTGATTTCAGTTGGCGGATTTTGTGGTTTTTTCCACTGTTTTTCAATATGATGTTAATATGTGTTGCCAGTGCACTGATTCTTTGTACTCTATACCTCTATATCGATGATATTAAGCACCTATGGGATATGATCCTTTTTTTGGGTTTCTGGACTTCCGGTGTTATCATCAATGCGGATGCGATTATTGACCTTGTACCTGTATTTGGTTATGTGAATCCGTTTATTGGACTTCTTGATAACATCAGAGCTAGTATACTGTATGACGCTAATCCTGACTTGTTTTATATGATCTACGACTTTATCTATGCGGTGATTTTACTCTATATAGCAGTTTTGGTTTTCCGTAGAAATGAACACTTGATTCTTGAAAAACTCTAGTCATGAGTGATAGAAAACCTGTGATCATCGCCAGGGACCTGAGCAAGACATTCCATATCAGAGAAAAGGAAATCCGCTCCATTAGAGGCATGATACTAAACCTTCAGGATCTACGGCATAAGCAGCATGTTGTTAAGGCTTTGAACGAGATAAATTTCAAGATTCACCAGGGTGAGGTTATTGGGATCATTGGACGCAACGGAAGTGGAAAATCAACTTTGCTCAATTTGATTATTGGTTCCATGAAACCTGATAAATCGAGTTATATTGAAACTCATGGTCGGATCATCAGATTGGCATTGGGGATGGGATTTGATCCGAACCTTAGTGCTAGACATAATATCTATGTAAATGGAAGTATTCTTGGGCTGACATTTAGGAGAATTGGTCAGATATTCCATGATATCATTGGTTTTGCTGATTTAGAAGAATTTATTGATACCCCCATTAAGTACTATTCTGCTGGAATGCGTAGTCGATTGGCTTTTTCCATCGCTGTGTATGCAGATGCAGACATATTTCTAATGGATGAGTTCTTTGGTGGAGTCGGTGATGAAAATTTTCGAGAGAAATCAAAGAAGGTGTTTGAAAATGCTTTCCTGGAAAATCGAACCATCTTGTTCGTTAGCCACAGTTTAAATAACATCTTGAAATTTAGTGACAAAGTGCTTCTGCTGGATCGAGGTCGTCAATTGGCGTTTGGGCAGCCAAAGGAAGTGGTCGAACAATACCGGACTTTAATGAAGGCATGACCACCTGCTCACGACACGGCCCTTTTGGGAGGAATGATCAACACAGATAAATGCAGTTTGCATCAATGGGGGCCTGCTTTGACTAAAGTGCCTGTTTTTGGTTTTTTGTCCTACAGCCGGTTGAGCTTTCGCAGACTCCGGTACTTTTGTCCATACATCTTCATGATGTTTGCAGGTTTTCGATAACCTCGAAATTTGTCGGCAAATTTTTTCAGAATTTCTTCCCCTGTAATTCTATACAAGATGTCCAGTTGAGTGGTTACCACTCGCAAATAGTTTATGGTGCAAGGATCATATTTCGGATAACCTTCTAGTTCACAATAATTAAACCTGACCCAATACCCAAGATCAAAATCAGGCAACCAACTAACCAGGCCCTCTATACCCTCCAAGAAGATTTTTCGCGCTAACTCGTGGGCTTCCTTATCAATATTTGGCTGAACTGCTCGCACAAAATCATAGATGCCAAAGAGGGAAAAGCTATGGCCATCTAATACCCGGGTGGGCTTTGATGCCACATATTCTTCATAGAAGGTTCTCCCTCTATCTCGGTCAACAGATACTCCCCCCTTGCTAATGTCAAAGCAGAATGGATTCAGTGCCAGGGTAGCGACATCCAAATATTTCTGATTTCCGGTCAGTTGCCAGGCTCGCAATAGCACCGATAAGGCCCGGCTTTGGCTGAATGCTGATTTCCAAGGATGAAAAACACCATACTCGGGTTTTGGAGTAGAAGTGAGCCAATAGGCACCAAGTTGCTCATCTTCTTGCCGATTTTCGTAGAACCACTCTGCGATACGTAGGAAGTGATCGCGCTTGGATTCATCTTTGGTTCTTAGAAAACTATGAAACACGGCCAGGGCAAACTGTCCAATGGAGATCGGATAATAGTAAAGATCCTCATCTTCTACATCAATGTAGCTGGCATTCATCGGAATGCCGTCTTGATCAAAATTGGCGATCAATTTGTTGAGTGTGCCGATGTCTTCCTCAAAGGCAAAATAATAGTAACCCAGTCTTTGGCTATTTAGATCATCAGGTATGGGTATGGTAATATTTCGTCGCGATACATCACGAAATATCTTTTTTAACATGAAAAATATTTTTGCAGCTTTCATCTCTGAATATCAAACCTTTATAACTAAGAAAGTGAGGAAACTGCACTGGTATTTGACACCGTTTGCTATCTTTGTCACGTATGCGTAATAAGGTACTGATTATCACCTATTATTGGCCTCCTGCAGCTGGACCGGGCGTACAAAGATGGTTAAAATTCTCAAAATATCTGCCCGAATTTGATTGGCAACCATACATTGCCACCACCGAGAATGGATCCTATCCGGCGATAGATGAAAGCTTATTGGAGGAGGTATCAGAAGATATTGAGGTGGAGCGTATAAAGACCTTGGAGCCGCATCAATGGTATAACCTGATCCGCGGCAAAAGCAGTAAAACCGTGGAGGAGGGCATGAGTACAATTAAGGATAGTCAGAACCCCATCGAGATGATAGCAAATCGTATCCGTTCACTTTTCTTCGTTCCAGATGCTCGAATGGGATGGAATTTGCGAGCATTGCCAAAGATTAGAAAAATTATTCGGGATGAGAAGATCGATACCATCATCACCACTGGACCTCCACACAGTACTCATCTTATGGGCTACCGCCTTAAAAAAAAGTTCGCCTTAAAGTGGATTGCTGATCTTCGCGACCCTTGGACCACCATGTATTATAATGCCTATCTCAAGATGCCCGAATATTCGAAAAGAAAAGATCGGAGGCTGGAAAATAAAGTGATTCGATTCGCCGATGCCATAACCGTAGTTGGGCCAGGGATGAAGGAAGAATTCATTGACAGAAATTCCAATGTCTTTGTTATATACAACGGTTATGACGATGCCGATGTCGAGTTTCTTAATACCGAAAGTGATCAGCTCGCTAAAAAGGATTCAGAATACTTTCGGTTATCCTATGTAGGAAATTTTAAAATTGGTCAAGACCATGATGCGTTATGGCAGGCTATATCAGAACTAGTCAGCGCCGATGAAGAATTTGGCCAGTATTTTAGATTGGAGTTTACTGGCAATGTGAATCAATACACTCGAGAAAACCTTATCAAACACAACCTGGAGCACAATGTGGTTTTCCATGGTTACTTACCCCATCGCATGGCTATGAGAAAAATGCGGCAAGCTCAAATGGTTCTCTTTATTACCTCCAATACCAAAGGCAATCAGAAGCTAGTCACGGGTAAGATCTTTGAATATCTCGCATCTGCCACTCCCATATTTGCCATCGGCCATCCATCAGGAGATGCTGCAGAAATACTGCAGGAGTGTCAAAGAGAATCAATAATGGATTTCAACCAAAAAACCACCTACAAGAAACGGCTGTCTTCATTATTTTCAGATTGGTTTAATAACCGAAATCTGCCTGAAAAAGTATATGACAATACACACCAAAGGTACAGTAGAAGAAATCAAACAGCCGAAATTGCTTCCATACTGAATAATCTCTCATCTAACTAGTTTGTGATAAAATGATACCAAACTTAAAAAGAGCGCTTGTACTGGCTCCTCACACTGATGACGCTGAGTTTGGATGTGGAGGTACTATTGCGTACCTCTTAGACCAGGGAGTGGAAGTATATTGCGCAGCATTTTCAGCCTGTGAGCAATCGGTTAGACCAGAATTTCCCAAAGACATTTTGATCCGGGAAATCAAGGCGGCAACTAAGGTGCTTGGCATAAAACCAGAAAACTTATTTCTTTACAAATACAAGGTCCGCACTTTCAATTTCAACAGACAAGAAATATTGGATGATATTATTTCCTTAAGGAGTGAGATTAATCCCGACCTGGTATTCCTGCCCTCCATCAATGACATCCACCAAGATCATGCGACCATCTGTGATGAAGGCATACGAGCATTTAAATTTTGCAGCATATTTTGCTACGAAATGCCATGGAATAATTTTACGTTTACGACCAGTTGCTTTGTAGATCTGAAGCATGCTCACCTTAATAAGAAGATCACGGCATTGGCTGAATATCGTTCGCAAGCACACCGACCGTACGCCAGTGCAGAATTTATTCGGTCTCTGGCCGTAACCCGAGGAGTGCAGTCAGGATCTTCTTTCGCTGAAGCATTTGAGGTCGTTAGACTGAGGATCAAATCTGAATAATCACTTTTTATATGGTCAAGTTACAAGATCTGAATGCACTGAGAAGTGAGGACTACCGCAAGAATAAGCATCTGGAGAATTTCTTGGAAGGATTAAATCGTCATTTGGCTGCTTATGAAGTATCTACCTACCAGGAGGTTGAAATTCACCATCCCTTTATTTTTGTTGTTGGAGCACCTCGTTCTGGTACAACGTTATTGACTCAAGTATTGGCTCGATCTTTTGATGTTGGATATATAGATAATGTTGCTGCCCGGTTATGGTTGGCTCCACTTACGGGAATCAGATTGGCCGAGAGTATTTTGGGAAAAGACAAAAGACCAGAGTACCATTCCACCTATGGCAAAACCAATGTACCTTGGAATATACATGAATTCGGGTATTTCTGGAGGCATTGGTTGCAAAAAGACCAGCTGACGGCTGTTGCCACAGCCAAAGAAGTGGAACCGCATCTGGACTGGAGGGGATTAAAGAAGACCCTGGCCAATCTGCAACACCACTTTCAGAAACCCATGGTCTTCAAAAACATCTTTGGGTTTTTTCATGCCGAGAAATTGCAAAGAGTATTGGGCAAGACTTTCTTTATTTACATCAGCCGTGATGAACTTGACACAGCAATTTCTATATGGATGGCAAGGAATAAATTTTATAATGATACCCGTACCTGGTGGAGCTATGCGCCACCCGAAATCAATGAATTGCTCGATTTAGGTGCCACCGATCAGATCGCTGGACAGATCCACTTTCTCAACAGATTTTTTGGTGAAGGAGTCGAAAAGCTGAGCAATGTGTTTGGGAATGCCATACAGGTACACTATGAAGAGCTTTGTAAGAATACCAGCACAGCACTGGAGCAAATTAAGGAGAAAATCAATTTGGCATATCCGGGATCGGTTCAGTATACTGAACTTCCCCAGGATAAGCTCGTATTTAAGACCTATGAGGGCTTCGACGATAAGAAGTTGGAATTTGCCAATGCCCTGGCGCAGTTTCAAAAATCTGAGCCATGAGCAACGAAATCTTTGCTATACATCAACCCAATTTCTTTCCCTACATTGGGTATTTCAGTAAAATTTTGCAGTCCGACATTTTTGTTTTTTTGGATGTTGTGCAGATACCACGGGGAAAAAGTTTTGCATCTCGCAATCGAATCAAAACCCCAAATGGTGAATTTTTTCTCATCGCACCGTTGAGAAAGAGTAGTGGCCAGGAAGGAAAGCTTACCTATCGAGAAGCTTCATTTGCTGATGGAAATTGGAGAGAAAAGCATCTCAAAACGTTACGGGCAAATTACACCAAGGCGCCTTTTTTTGAGGAAATTTTCGGACACCTTCAAAAGCTTTATGATGCCAATCTCGACTTTCTGGACTTTAACCTGAAAGGCATTCGATGGGCACTTGAGAATTTGGGAATTGAAACCAGATTAGTGCTTTTAAGCGATCTAGTGAAAGAACCAAATTTGAAAAATGATTTGATTATTCAAATAGGAGAGGCTTTATCTGCGAAGACCTACTTGTGTGGCAAAGGGGGAGGTTTAGAATACACAGATCCCAAATATCTGCATGACACGGCTGGTATTTCTGTTGAGTATACATCATACAGTGCTCCAACCTACCCACAACTTTGGAAATCATTTGTTCCTAATCTGTCGATTTTGGATCCACTATTTAATCTGGGATTTGAGGGAACCCTTAAACTGCTTGAACAGTCCCTTGACCGTGATGCATGCTGAAGGAATATCGAAACCAAAACCTGTATTAGGTAATTTCACACTTTCCCTGGCAGGAATCGCTCCTCAATTTGCCAAAGTGCTTGCTAATTTGGTATAAATCCGCCAGGTAACGGATCCTATTGCATTATTTGGATTGAACTAAGTTGTCGATAAGGAAGGCATCTCGTCTTTGTACCACCGGTATAGGGTGAAGATCAGACCAACGATTATGATCAGTGAAAACACAAGGGATATCTTTTCGCCCAGATAATACGATTTCGGTTTAAAAATGAATTCAATCTTGTGCTCCCCTGATGGGATTTTCATAGCCCGTAAGATGTAATTCGTCCTGATATGTTCCACCGGCTCTCCATTCAGGTAAGCTTGCCATCCACGATTTGGTCCATACCAAATTTCTGAGAAGACAGCCAATTGATCGGTGCTGGTCTTCGCCTGGTATGTGAGGTGGTCGGGCTCATAGTCGGTCAAAGTAATGGAAGCAGATGGATCCAGGTTAGGATCAAAATCACCAATGTAATTGCCAAATTCGCTATCCAAAACCACGGCTTCCTGAGCAGTATTGATCTCTCCAAGTGCTGAAATTTCTTCGTTAGGTGTACCTACTTTTCTGATATGGTCGACAAACCATGCATGGCCGAGTGCCCCTGGGTTACTTTGCACCGTTGGTTGACCATTATTGCCATTGACAATGAAGTACTTGGTATTGAGCATATTGAGTACCTGCATATTGTTGGTGGAAATGTACCTTTCAATGATGTCCTGGTACCGCTGCAATTTGGCCGGATGATAACCGCCAATGGTGTTGTGAAATACTGAGGTGGAAGTCGAATTAAAAGTATTGATGGTCGCATCTAGCACTCGGTAGTCTTCTCGTGCATCCTCCATTGCCAAAATCTGTTCATCTACCGGTCTTGGCGTGAAGACATCTTCATATTCTCTTACTGTGACGAAATCAGAATGCTCAAGATAACGTTGACCGACGGTCCAAATGTCAAATACCACCAAAAGTCCCAGGATCCCAAGCAATACGGCCTTACTGATAGACTTCTTCAGAAAGAACCACAACGCAGCCGCGGCACCCATAACCAAGATGAACGTGCGAAAAGCATCACGCTGCAGCAGGCTTTTGCGATCAGAAATAATCGGTGACAAATCCATGCCGTTAGCTGCCATGCGTGCATCACCGGCAGATTCGAAACTGAAAAGCGAAGGACCCAGAATGGCCATCAGAAGGGCAAAACCAGCGCAGATTCCTGTAGACCAATACAAGCTTTTCTTAAATTCCTCAGGTATGACCAATTTTTTGGTTTTTTTCTTCCTCCGCAATTTTGACCTTGCTTCGATTACCTTGTTCACAGCGACAGCACCCAAAACCGGAATCAGGAAAACAGTGACCGACAGAATGGATTGGGGTGTTCGAAAATTATTGTACATCGGCAAATAGTCGAACAACAGCTTGTTAAAGAACTCAAAGTGTTTTCCCATCGACATCAGAGCGGTAAGTATGACCGCTATACCCAGCCAGACTTTCAGGTTACCCTGCAGATAGAACATACCGAATACAAAAAGAAAGACCAAGACCGCACCGAAGTACATTGGTCCTTCCGTAAAGGGTAGTCCGCCCCAGTATAATGGAGCACGCTGAATGCGGTAGGCTCGATAAGTCTCAGAGTTAGTGCTAACTTTTTCACCACTTCCACCCCCGGCAAAACCAGGAATATAGGACGACAATAAGTCCACAAGATTATTGCTCCATTGCATGGCATAGTTCCAATCAAGTCCCTTGACCTCGCTGCTACTCGTCGCCTCAGTATTTTTTACTTTTTCGGTAGTCAAAACTGGTTTCCCCCGCATCGATGATTGATTATAATCATACAAAGACCAGAGTTTACTCGCCGAGGCGCCCACGGCAAGTATTGCGCAGACTACTGATATCAATACTGGCATCAAGAAGGACTTTAGGTCATTGATCTTGATTGCTTCGATGAGTTTGATCACCCCATAAATTACAAAGACCACGAAGAGATAGTAGGTCATTTGAGGGTGGCGAGCCCAAATACTAAGGGTCAACCCGATGGTAAGTACAAGGGCTCCCAACCAATATTTGTGTTTCTCGAACAAAAGGAGCACGCCAGCGATGATCAAAGGGGTAAATGCCAGGGTCCTTATTTTACTATTGTGACCTGCACTCCAAAGCTGCAAATTGCCAGTGGTTAAACCCAGGCCAATGCTTAGGATCAAGCCCAGCCAGGGATTAACTCCCAGAATGACAAACATAAAGTAGGCCATAAGCATCATGGCAATAAATAATCCGATGGGTTCTTTAAAGCCCAGCCGAAAGACTTTATAGAGTGGCGTAATCAAATTATTTTTAGCGGGAGCACCCAGTAACCTGGGTAGACCGCTAAAGTGCCCATTGGTCCAGAGGTATAACTTGCCTGTTTTTTCCTTATAATGTTCAAACTCAGCAGTTTGTCCAACTGAAGATATGATGTCTCCTTGCTTCAGCTTCTTGCCTTCAAGCTGAGGGTAAAAGTATATCACGTTGACCGCCACGATGATTACTACACTGAGCAAGTGGGTATAAACCGCTTTTCGGTGTTCTTTAAAGAAGCGTTGGATCATAACCTTATATTTTACCCAAAAAGGGTTAAGACAGCCCCTGTTAGTGGTTTACATATGGTGCAAAACAATCATTTTTTCTCGTAAAAAGTCCCTTTTTTTGCACTTTTATGGAGCGAACATGCAAAAAATCAAGGATTTAGCTATCAAACGGATTCTATGCGAGATCATTATATCCATCCCCTATAAAGCGTCATGGTCTTTAAGCAGGAATACTGATGGCCGACCTTATATCGTTTCCTTTTTCGGTAAAAAGAAATCTATGATTGACACACAGCCACATAAAGACATTGTCTTTGGATTGATAAGGCAGTTACTAAAATTGGCCAGAGGAAAGTCATGGCAAGATCCCACTTATGGCAACCCCAAGAGTAACTTATGTGTGGCATCGTAGGTATATCAGGAGTTGGAAAGAGTGAATACCAGCATATGGAAACTATGCTCGGTACGATCCTGCATCGGGGGCCGGACCACAAGGACATCTATCAGCACCGAAAAACCCTTCTTGCTCATGCCCGGTTGGCCATTATTGACCTGGTAACTGGAGATCAACCGCTTTGGAATGAAGATCGTACACTCTGCATCATCTATAATGGAGAACTATACAATTACCGAAATTTGCGCGCCGACTTGAAGTCCAAGGGTCACCGATTTGAGACCGAAAGTGACAGCGAAGTCATTTTACATGGTTTTGAAGAATTTGGGTGGGAACTTCCCAGGAAATTGAATGGCATATTTGCTTTTGCCATTTACAATCTCCGAGATGAAAGTATTTATCTGGCGCGAGATCACTTTGGCATTAAGCCTTTACACTATTTTTTTGATGGATACACATTTATCTTCGCTTCAGAACAAAAGGCTATACTGAAGCATCCTAAAGTAAGCAGGAAACTAAATGCCCAAAGTCTGCATTACCATTTTAATCTGAGATTTACCCAAGGTCAAGAGACCTTGTTTGCCGGCATCAAACGATTACCTCCCGCCCATTATCTCCACTACAAATCCGGTAAACTAGTGGAGCAGAGATATTGGTCCATGGCGATACCAGAACCTGTGGAAATGTCTGAAGGTGATTGTGTGGACAGGATCCATCATTACATCAAACAGGCCGTAGATCGTCAGCTGATCAGTGATGTACCGATAGGCGTGTATTTATCTGGCGGCATGGATTCGTCGACAATTGTGCAAAAGATGCATGAGTTGAAGGTACCGGAGATCAATACTTTTACCCTGGGATTTAATGAACCCACTGATGAATTTCCGGATGCTAAAGTCATAGCCGATCATTTCCAAACGAATCATCGTACTTTATCGCTATCTTTTGAACCACTGGATGACCTTGCCAAAGTAATTTGGCACGCTGAAGAACCAAAGATTAACTTGCTGCAGGGATACAATATGTCAAAGTTCGTCAGCCAATATGTCAAAGTAGTATTGGGAGGATTGGGGGGAGATGAGATATTTGCTGGCTATGATATCCACAAGTTTATATACCCCAGCAATCGATGGCACAAAATTATACCCGAAGGTCTGAAGAGAATATTACGATGGAAATCTGATTTTCTATTTAAAATTCAAAATCGCTCAAAGACATTGCGATTTGATGAATACCGGCGTGGAATTCAGATGCTTATGGCAGTGGGACAAATTGAAAAGTATTATCTGATCCTCCGTAATGTGTGGGATTTTGACAATGGATTTTACAGTGAAATTTATACGGAGGAATTTAAAAATAAAATCATCGCTAATCAAAGAACGGTAGCTGAATTTCATCATTTTTTTAACCGTGTAAAGACTGCTTCTCCACTCGATCAAGTACTATTTGTTGAAATGCACTCTAAAATGGTAAATGATTATCTATTGGTCGAGGATCGGATGTCGATGGCCCATTCTGTTGAAGAAAGAGTACCGTTCCTGGATCTTGACTTGGTTGATTTTGCCATGAAAATTCCCATTGAACTGAAGATTAGACACAACAAAACCAAATATATTTTCCGAAAAGCTATGCAGCAGAAATTACCTCCTCGCATCGTCAAGAAGAAAAAATGGGGGTTTACTGCTAATCCCTACCTCCAATTTAAGAAGGACTTGAAGGCAAAATCAGAGGAGACACTGACTCAATCCTTTATAGAAAAGCAGGGTATTTTTAACTACGGCTATTTGCGAGAGATCCTCGATTATCCAGCTCATCCGAAATTGCGGTGGCACTACAATTATCTGTGGCTTGTTCTAGGCCTCGCCGTATGGCAAGAGACCTTTGATGTGGAAGTCTAAAGATCTATACATCCCACATCAAGTTCATTTTCATGCGGCTACAAACAGGAGATCATGGTCATTGTACCAGACTCATTTCCGATTTCGAAAACTTGAAAAATCGTTGCTGGAGTGAATGTTCAGTGTAGCCAGGCAAGAAGTAGTTACTGATCTTCAGTGTAGCCAGGCAAGAAGTAGTTTACCTCAATCGATACGTTGAAGAAGAAAAAGTTGCGCGAAAAAAATAGGGAGCTATCTCATGCCAAGCAGTTATCTTTTTTTAAGAGCGAACATTACCTGACCTTGGCGTAGAGATAGACGTTTTTATATTGTGCTCCCTTTTTGCAAGCTTTTTCTAAATATCCTTCTTTTTTGAATTCGGCTTTTTCCAGGACACGGCATGATGCCACGTTGTGATCATATACCAATGCTTCTAACCTCACATAGGGTCTGTTATCCAATACATGGTCAGACCAGGTCTTGACTACCATAGAGGCAATGCCTTGTCCCCAGAATGGTTTAGCCAGCCAATATCCAATTTCCGATTTATGAGACTTCACTCCATGATTGAATAAGAAACCTATACCACCGATCTGTTCACCATGCCGGTTCCGGATAGCCCAGTCTCGCTGCACATGATGAGACTCCTCAAAGGCCAGGACACTGGCAATAAACTTTTCTGCATCAGCTATTGTGTAAGGATAGGGAATGGATCCAGTGGTGTTGTAGATGTCTTTATCATTGAGATATTTGGCTAGACTGGCTGCGTCAGGATAGTCAATCATTGTGAGATGAATGCCATCGTCACAATCAATCCTGTCTGCTGTAGGTTGCAGTAATCTGCTCATTGTACTTTTTACATCCCTAAGTTAAGAATTTCAGGATCTACCACTTCGGTATGGGAGAAGGCAATATCCCTTAACTCCTGTAATCAATAAGGTAGCGGTACACGTTTAGAATGCGTTCTGGTTTATAACCCCATTTGAACATATTGAAAACGATGAGATTGGCCACTTGTACTTGCAAATAATTATTTCCATGGTATTTTCTTGCAGACACTAGAATATCTTTCGGGATTACCGTAAAGCGATAGTTTTGAGCGGCACGGCGCAGGAATTCAAAATCCTCCATAATCACAAAATCTTCGCGATAACCGCCCAGATAATTAAAGATTTCCCTTTTAATGAATAAGCTCTGGTCACCACCACGACACCATGGTCGATTGAACCGGGTGAAGAATCCATTGATCTTTAAGAGCCACCGGTCATCATCAAATTTGAATCGATAGCAGCCAAGATCATATCCTTGAGCGATGGCAGATCGGATATCATCAGCGTAGCTCCTGGGGGGTAAAGTATCTCCATGAATGAAGTATAGAATTTCTCCCTTTGAGATTTGAGCTCCCAGATTCATTTGAAGAGCACGGCCTCGCTCAACTGCTTGCTCGACATGGGCTCCGGCTTCTTCAGCCAAAGTTTCAGTACTGTCTACACTTCCACCATCAACGACCATGATTTCTACCCGCTCATCACCGCCCTCTCGTAGTCTGGTAATGAGTTTGCTAATGTTGCCGGCTTCGTTTAGTGTTGGAATGATGGCACTAATGCTCTTTTGCCTCCAACCGTTGTCCTTCCCTCTGTCTCTGATGACCTCCTATTATTTAAAGATTCGAATCTGACGACCTGCAGACGTGACATAACCCCGGTACATACCCTCGGTATTGAAGGGCATATGAATGTTTCCATCCTTATCTAAGGCAATGATCCCACCCGTGCCACCCGCCTTCAGCAGGGTATTGTTTATGGTGTGGTCACCTGCCTCCTTCAGCGTTTTTCCAGCATATTTCATCTGGGCACTGATGTCATAAGCAACCGCATGGCGTATAAAATACTCGCCATGTCCAGTACTTGACACCGCACAGGTTGCATCATCGGCATAGGTGCCCGCACCAATAATGGGGGAATCTCCGACCCGGTTGTATCTCTTATTGGTCATGCCACCGGTGGAGGTTGCTGCTGCCAGGTGACCACGCTTGTCCAAGGCAACAGCCCCTACGGTCCCATGCTTTTGGTCATGATGGTCGAGTTCTACCCGGTTGCCATCATCGTCTAAGATTCTCTGCAATGATTTCCAGCGTCGATCCGTTCGAAAATATGCTGCATCTACCGTGTCAATTCCATGCTTTGTCGCAAATTCTTCCGCTCCTTTGCCAGTTAGGAAAACATGCTCCGACTGTTCCAACACGGCCCTCGCCGCCAATATGGGATTCTTGATACTGGTAACGCCAGCAACTGCCCCGGCGTTGAGGTTGCTTCCATCCATAATTGAAGCATCCATCTCATTTAGTCCTTCATGGTTAAAAACAGCACCTTTCCCCGCATTAAATAGGGAGTCATTTTCTAGAAAAACTACGACTTCAACCACGGCGTCAATGGCCGTGCCTCCAGCAGCTAATATTTCCTTTCCGATATCCAAGGCCTGATCTAAGGCCTTTCTATAGGCTTGTTCCTGATTTTCAGACAATTGATCCTTGGTGATCACTCCTGCTCCTCCATGAATTGCCAAGGCAAATTCTGGCCTATCACTTGTCATCTTGGCCTCTTTTGTTTCGATAGAAAGGCAACCCACTAAGCAAACGAGTAAAACCAACAGCGAGTTTCTGTTTAGATCCATAGGTCGACTTCCATAATTCGAGAATAGTTACTTTTGACCGTTTGTAAATGTAATAAATCCGGGATAAGATGAAAATCCTGATTATTGGTGGCGGAAGTATGGGGAAAACCTATGCCACTAGTTTCTTGAGATCTCATATCGTCAGTACTCAGGAATTGATGATTTTGGAGAAGTCAGCAGAAAAGGCCAATCACCTGAGAGAGGAAAATATCGGCACGATTTACCAACAGCCTTCAGAATGTGTCCCAAAAGCAGACCTCGTGATCTTAGCCGTAAAACCGCAGGACGTCGATATACTTTTTACCAGTCTTCAGGGCACATTACAGGATCAGCAAGTTTTCTTATCGATTATGGCGGGCATAAAGATCGATAAGATCAGGAGAGGCCTTGGCGTGTCCAAAATCATTCGGGCGATGCCCAATCTTCCGGCACAAATTGGCATGGGCATGACCGCCTTTACATCCACTGATGATGTCACTCGTTTGGAACTGATCATGGTTCAAAACCTAATCAATACGACTGGAAAGACACTCTACGTTGATGACGAGACACTGATTGATGGCGCAACAGCCATTTCAGGAAGTGGCCCGGCATACGTTTTTTATTGCATGCAAGCCTTTATTGATGCGGCTGCTCAAATGGGATTTTCTCTACCAGAAGCAGAATTACTGACTTGGCAAACATTTAAAGGTGCAGTTGAGCTTTTTCATAAAAACGACCTTACTTGCAAGGAATGGATTTCCCTTGTGGCATCAAGGGGTGGTACCACCGAAGCCGCTATGGAATCATTCCAAAAACTGGAGGTGTCTGAAAGATTACAGCGAGGAGCCCATGCCGCCCTTCATAGAGCCCAAGAGCTTGGGAAAAGATAATTTTCTGACCATTTAGTGCCATTACTCCTGGCATTTGTGCGCGTATTTACTCAGAATTTCTAAGCTGGTGGAATCCCGATCGTAAATGCCATACCATCCTTGGACTTCATGAGGTGGATCGCCGATTAAAACATGCCCTTCCCCCCAAAATCCTCCCGGCTCCCTTGGTCTTCCTTCACCACTCCAGCTCCAAATATTGCAGCCATGCATCTTACCTGACTGTAAACTCATCCAAAATACAGCCAAAATTTGATCAAGAAAATGGTCTCGACGAGTAGTCCCAGCTTCGGGAAGACAACTACCACCGTCACGGGCCAGGCCAAATTCCTCAAGGACCAAAGGTTTATTCAATGTTTTTGCCATTTGCATGTGACTATTGAGATAAGCTTCCACTTTTTCCCAGGTCTTTAAAAAATCAGCTCTTGGATCTGAAGGATCATACCATTGCCAATTTTGTGGCCAAAGATGAATAGTGGCATAGTCAATATTTTCCAAACTATGATCCTTTACAAATCGATTACCCGAAAGTCGGGAGGATGTGGTTCCTTCGCTTCCGATAGAAATCAGATGATGTCGATCTAAATTCCTGATATAATTGGAGGTGACTTCGATCCACTTGCGATATTTACCAGGTTGGAGCATTCCCCTGGGCTCATTGGCCAACTGCCATGACATGATGGTGGGATCCAAACGGTAGGGGATTCCGGTAATCTTATTGGTACGGTTGATGATCTTATCAATATGATTCAAATACAGCTCCTCAGCTTCACTCGACTGGTAAAACTTGGCCGCATAAAACATGTATGCTATCCATTTGCCATCTTCTTGAGGTGGTGGGTATGGTATGTCAGTGTCTGAGGTCCAAGATACATATTGTGCCATCCCACCTGACCAGGGCCAAAAGTTATTGAGACATACAACCGCTTTCATATCCCGTTTACCCATTTCACTGATTAGGAAGTCTAACCCTTCGAGTAGATGTTCGCGATACTTACCAGGACTGGGTTGTAAAGAAGGGATGACCCGCCAGGGTTCATGATCAGGCCCCTCACTTGCCGCCATGATGCGTAGATTTGTCAATCCAAGTTCAGACAAACGATCTAGTTCACGAATAAGTCTTGCACGATCTCCGGTCTCAGATGAGGCCAAATGCATGCCGTACCAAAGGTTCATCCCCACATACTGATAGGGCTTCCCTTCCAATGTGAAGTGACCATTATCGACTTGTACGAAGGATTGTGCAGTAATCATCTGACACGAAATGATAAGAACCAACCAAAGAAATTGATTCATGAAAATTCTGTTTTAACCCATAGTTCTGACCTCGGTGGGGCTTTGGCAGCTGATCGGTGCAGATCTTTCCACCATTCATACCAGATGATTGAGAGGTAACCGCTCAATAGCATTATGGGTAAGATCAACATTCCCACAAAGGAAAAATAGAAGCAAGCCAGAAAGGTAATCATACCGCTATAGATCAGGTAGATCAGGGTAAATACTCCGATTCTAACGGGTGTAAAGAATTCGATTTTGGTCACGTATTTTTTAGCGATCTGCTTGGCAAGTGTGAAAGGCAGGAAATTGATGAGGTACCCAAAGGCTGCAATCGGCAGACTCACCAACAACCAAAGGCAGCGCTTGAAATTGAAACTAGCGCTTAATGGCTCAATTTCATGTACACCATGACCAAGGGTGTTTTTTTCTGCATCAGACATCGTGTTGATTTGATTGGCAATCTCCTTTCGTTCCCGAAAACACTTCGAAGAATAATCAACTGTTGGCCACGGATCACCCTGATCCAAATGCTGAAAAGCAGCTAAAGCCATTTCGTCATCAGCAGGATCAGAAATGTGAATAACCAGAGGAAGAAGCCGGTTGTAAAGGTCTTCGGTTAATCTGATAATGGCTTGATGGCGGTCAATCTTATAATGCGAGTAGTAGGTGCCAACCTCCATGGCTTCGCCGATCTGAATCATTACTTCCGACCGAAATTTTTGTCCCGCGGTGTAGTTGATCCCAATCGGTAGAATCTTCAACTGTGCTAGCTCACGGCTATGGTAGGCACCAAGGGCAAGTCGGGCGGTACCCTTTTGTAGCGGACTTAGCCGCATTTGCAGTTGCGTGTTTCCCTCGGAAAAAATTAAGATGGTATGCCCTTCAGCCAGGGTATCGTGAGCCTGATCAAAGGTATGGGCATTTTTACGCATGTTTGAAAATCCATCTCTAAATCGATAGATGGGTATCTGGTGGGTAGCCCTAAAGAACCAACCAAGATTTGATTTAAAGACGTCACCACGGACTAAGAAATACAAGGGCCGGTCGAGAAAGCATGCCAACAGGCAAGCTTCGGTAAAAGCCATGGGATGATTGGCAGCGATGATAAGGGGACCATCCCTTGGTATGTTTTCTCTTCCCGAAATATAAATTTTACGGTAGAAAACCTTGAACGATGATGCTACCAATTGTTTAAGGATACTGTACAGCAATGATTGGTATTTTTATGTCATATTCCTGGAGCGATCGAAAGAGCTGCCATGTACAATAATACTAAGTATTTGATAGTGATCATGGGTCCCACTGCTGTCGGAAAGTCTAGCTTGGCCCTAGATCTCGCTCAAAAATTTGACACCGAAATCATCTCCACTGATAGTCGACAGGTTTACCGGGAGCTTAATATTGGCACCGCAAAACCAACTGAGGATGACCTGCAGTCTGTGACTCATCACTTTATTAATCACCTGAGTGTTTCCCAGCAATACTCTGCCGCCAGGTATGAAAAGGAAGCCCTAGAAAAGATTCATGAAATCTTCGAATCTAAAGACATTGTCGTTGCTGCAGGAGGGACGGGACTTTATATTCGTGCACTTTGTCATGGATTTGATCACATCCCACCCATCCCTGAAAGTGTTAAAAGGGAAGTTGATGGTCTATATGCGTTGCATGGAATTGAGATCTTGCAGACAGAGCTTCAGCAGGTTGATCCCGGATACTGGGAGGTCGTCGATCGAAACAATAGCCGAAGGCTCAGCAGGGCTTTATGTGTATATCGACATACAGGAAGGCCCTTCAGTAGCTACCTGACCGGCAAGATCAAGAGGAGAGATTTCAAATCAATCAAGATTTTCCTAGAGCAAGATCGCGAAGTGCTCTACCAGAGAATTAATGGTCGGGTAGATCAAATGATATTGGCCGGTCTTGAAGATGAAGTAGCATCGTTAAGAGAATATTGGTCATTGCCCTCACTCCAAACCGTGGGTTACCAAGAATGGATTCCATACTTTCTCGGATCCAGAACCAGAGATGAGGTCATTCGTTTGGTAAAGCGAAACAGTCGTCGATACGCCAAAAGACAATTGACCTGGTTTAGGAAAAGCCACGTTGACTACTACCTTCAAGTAAGTGAAATCCAGAAGATTGAATCTTGGCTAAAACAGCAATTCAGTTAAGCAAGACATGAACACTTTCGGGCGGACGGCCTATAATGGCTTTTTTCCCCTTTACCACCACGGGTCGCTGGATCAGCTTCGGATTGTCGGCAAGAATTCTAATCCACTCTTCGTCTGAATATTCCTTATCCCGGTAAGATTCCTTATACAACTTCTCTTCTTTCCTCACCAAGTCAATGGGGCTCATATTCAACTTCTCAAGCACGTCCTTTATTTCTTTGCGAGAAGGAGGGGTCTCCAGATACAATACTACCTCTGGTTCGATCCCATGATTCTGTATGATGTTGAGAGCCTCTCGACTCTTTCGGCACCTAGGATTGTGATAGATCTTCATACCTTCCAACGTATCTTATTAACCTCCACAAAGTTACGGCTAAATCTTATTTGCAAACAAACCGGAGGAGAGTAATCTTTGAAAAACTCCAGAAATCTTCTGGGCAATTTAGTGTGAGCAGAACCCTGGGGAAGTGTAGTTGGCCTATCAGAGATGGCATTTCTTCCTTTTCCTGTGGAGACGATTCGATTTCGTTTGTCGTTGTAGTATGGGTTTGATCCTAATGGCAGGTGATTTCCTGACAGAGAATGGCAGAGTGATTGCTTTCAAGGGGTAGTTAAGCGTTCTGAGGCAATGATAGATTCTGTCAAGTTAAAGACATGTTTATGAGAATCCACAATCAAACTTAATGAGATCAAGACCTTTCATTTTCCTGTGGCTATTACCCTGCTTGGGTTCCTGGGCTGCTTTGGCTCAGCAGCAGGTTGATTTTAATGTCTCTTTGATCGCCAATGCCCAAATCACCTTTGAAGATTCTACACCTAGTCAGTACAAGAGTTACAATGATGTATGGGGATGGGTTGACAGCGATGGCGTCGAATATGCCATCATCGGTTCGGGTGTGGGCACTTCAATCTTTTCGTTGAAGGATCCGGCAAGTCCGTCCCTGCTGATCACCGTGATGGGAGATTTGGCAGGATGGCGCGATTTTAAATCCTATGGCAACTATATATACGCTGTTGCAGATGAAGGATCTGATGGCCTACTGATCATCGATATGAGTAAAGCACCTGACGAAATTACCTGGAAAAACTGGAAACCATCCTTATCGATTTTAGGTCAAGACCCAGTACTCAAGCAGTGCCATAATCTGTACATTGATTCCTGCTACGCATATCTGGCGGGGTGCAACAATTCTTCACCGCGGAATCTGGGAGCATTCATTATTGACCTTTGCCAGGATCCATTGAACCCACAATATATTTCGACCACAGATTCTATCTATGCTCATGATGTTTATGCATCAAATGACCGGTTGTATTTATCCAATCTCAATCACGGTTTTTCCATTGTTGACATCTCTGACCGTACACATCCCAGGACGTTGGCGATTCAAGAAACATCGAGTGATTTCACCCACAATGCCTGGGCTTCTGATGATAATCAATTTCTATTTACCACCGATGAGCGTCTGGGGGCTTTTGTAGATGCTTACAATATTTCGAATCCCGATGATATTTTTTTACTGGATAAGTATCGACCCCTGGCTAGTGAGAAACAGGGAGCCATTCCTCATAATGTGCACTATCACAACGGTTATCTGGTTATTTCTTACTACACCGATGGTCTAAAAATTGTGGATGCCCACAAGCCAGACAATCTCGTCGAGGTGGGTAGTTATGATACTTATTTTTTTCGTGACGGAACTTTTGGAGGACATTGGGGAGCTTTTCCCTTCTTACCTTCAGGTTTGGTGCTTTCCTCGGATCGCTCCACGGGTTTGTACGTATTTATGCCCGATTATCAACGAGCCGGATACCTGGAAGGACTGGTGAGAGACAGTATTTCTGGCTTGGCTCTAGAAGATGTAGAAATACGTTTTTTATCCGACTTACCCGGCGGAGATCATACTGGAAGTAATGGAAGATATCAGACGGGTTTAGCAGAAGGTGGCCTGCAGCAAATCCAGTATTTCAAACAAGGCTATGAGGTGAAGATTGCCTCTGCTACTTTATCCCCCGGCAGCACCACTTTTCTTGACGTGGATCTGGTTCCTTTGTCAACCTTTTCAATCGGAGGTGTCATCATGGATGCGACATCTGGAGTACCTATTGCAGATGCCCAGGTCAAGATTTTTAATGATTTGTATGAGTCCACGGCTTTCACTGACGCAAACGGATTATTTCAAATAAATAGCTTTGAGGGGGATTTTATCATTGCAGCAGGTAAATGGGGATTCATTCATGGCTTTAGGGAAATCGCGATTAATGGTGACGAGACTGATGTTGAGATCGAATTGGAGGTAGGCTACAGGGATGATTTCATTTTTGACTATCAATGGCAAGAGACGGGTAGCCTCAACACATTGGACCGACAAAGGTGGCAACGTGGTGAACCTGAGTACTATGTGTACGACGCAATGTTTGCCAACCCGGATGGAGATATTGAGGGTGACCTTGGAAGATCATGTTATGTAACTGGTTTGGAAGGTGCGTCTATAGGAAATCTGACAGATACTTCCATTTTAATAAGCCCAATTTTTGATGTTACCAGTTATAGTGATCCCTTCGTCAACTATTTTCTCTGGTTCTACGACAATGGCGTAAATCCTACCGATGATCAATTGGAGATCTTCCTGAGTAACGGCATAGATGAGGTTCTGGTGGAGACAGTCACTGAGTCCGGCTCTGTTTGGCGCCCTCAATCTCAGATTCGTATTAGCGATTATCTCACCCCTACTGCTGATATGACCCTTAAGGTTCTCGGGGCCGATGTTGGTGTCGGTCACATCTATGAAGCAGGTCTGGACGGATTCTCGGTCAGTGAGGGTCAGACAACGGCTACCTTTGATGATTTTGAGAGTTCAGCTACAGTTTTTCCAAATCCTTTCCGGCAAGAGATCATTGTACGAACCGATGATTTGCGATATTCAAACTACTCCTTGTTGGATATCCTAGGTAGGAAAATTGCTCATGGCCCGCTTTTTGGAAGAGAGACGAGAATTGAGACCAGTCAAGTTGAGTCAGGATTCTACTTTCTGCAGTTGACCGGCCGGGAATCCAAAACGGTTGGTCACAAACTTCTCAAGCCATAGAACCCTTCACTCGATCACGCTTCTGTCTGGAGAGGGCGTGTCTATGAAAATCTGCTTAAATTCAAGAAGTAGAAATTGATCAAACTCCTATTTCATATGTCATCTCTCTTCAAAGGTGCCAATGTGCTTTTCGCCGGATTGGCTTTTTTGGTTTGGGGTTGTCAACACCCGGATCTTTTAGTCAGCTTTGAAGCTACCGAATCCTACCCTCAAAGCGTGCCTGCCCGCATTTCCGTTAAAGACCTCGACGTGGCGCCTGGTACAGCTATAGCTGTAGTGGAGGGAGATCAACGTATTCCTGGGCAGGTTGATGCCCAGGGGAAATTAGTGTGTATTCCCAATCGGGAAATATCGAGTGGTGATCTGCTAAAAATTGTAATTACCAAAGATACATTACAGCCCCTTTGCACGATTGAAAATAATGGAGATGCCATCATCGCTAAAATCGGTGACCAGCAAATTCTAACATATCACATCGCTACCCAACTACCTGCGGATACCTTGCCACTGTATTACCAACGCAGTGGATTTGTCCATCCACTGAAGTCCCGAAGTGGCAGGATCCTAACGGAGGGCTTTCCCAAGGGCCACACTCACCAACATGGAATTTTTCATGCCTACACACGCACCCACTTTCGGGGTAAGATGATCGATTTCTGGAATCAACATGCTCAACTTGGTACCGTCCGCCACAAGGAGGTTGAAAATATTTCTAATGGGCCAGTCTATTCGTCTTTCAAGGTAGGATTAGAACAGATGGCATTTTTTGATTCCGATACCATCGCTGCCGTAGAAGAAAATTGGACAATCAACATCTATCCTCTCTCTCAAGACTATCTAATTGAGTGGATCGTAGAACAGACCAATCCTGCCACAGATACTTTATTTATTGATGAGTATCATTACGGGGGAACCGCTTTTCGAGGAAGTGAGCATTGGAATATCCCAGGAGGAGCCTATGATTCCTTAGTCTATTTCCTTACCAATGAGGGTAAAACCCATGAGAATGGAAATCATTCCAGACCAACTTGGGCAGCGATGTATGGTGAAACCGGAAATGGCGTAGCGGGCGTGGCTTTTGTAGGAGATTCAGGAAATTTCCGGTACCCCCAGCCGGTACGGATTCATCCCAGTATGCCTTATTTTTGTTTTTCACCAATGGTTTTGGGTGGCTATACACTGAGTCCTTCTGAAATTATGTCGAGTACCTACCGCATTCTGGTATTCGATGGCCAACCCGATAAGGATTATCTGGAAGTGATTGTAAAATCCTACCGTAAGTGATCTAACAGCTAGTCGGAGATTTAGTAGATTGCGATTCATAAGTACAAAACCAAATGAACAACCAAGCATTGACCTTGCCGGTAGAGGTAGCCAGCAGATTCCCAGACTTCTGGCATCTATCAGGTCAAAAGATACAGTCGATCGCTGAGACTTTTGATGTAACTAAGGGGGCACCAGTATTTACCATTGATGGAAAATACACTTCTCGAGGTTGGACTGAGTGGACCCAAGGTTTCCAGTTTGGGGCGGCCATCCTACAATTTGAGGCTACTCAGGATGAAGCTTTCCTGGAAATGGGAAAGTCTGTAACTGTAAAATGGATGGCACCTCATGTAAGTCATTTTGGTGTGCATGATCATGGATTTAACAATGTAAGCACCTATGGAAATTTGCACCGATTGATGGTGTTGGATCAAATTCCTGTTCATCCTGGTGAGCTGGATTTCTATCGACTGGCACTAAAATTATCGGGTGCAGTTCAGGCTCAGAGGTGGACGCCTTTAGCAGAGGGAGGTTACATATATTCTTTCAATGGACCTCATTCGCTTTTTGTTGACACGATTCGTTCGCTCCGGGCCTTAGAAGTAAGTCATATGTTGGGTCATGAGCATCGCGGAGAGAATGACCGGGTAACCAGCCTGCTTGACCGGGCCATGGATCATGCTTTGGCAACTGCCCGTTATTCGGTATACTACGGTGAAGGGAGAGATCACTATGACGAGTGGGGCAGGACAGCCCATGAAAGTGTTTTTAATACCAATGATGGCCAATTTCGATGCCCCAATAGCCAGCAGGGATTTTCAGGATTTACAACCTGGACACGAGGATTGGCTTGGGCCATGTTGGGTTTTGCTGAGCAATTAGAGTTTTTAAAGAGTTTAGAAGCTGGTGCATTGGATCATCGGGGAGGATTGAAGGTACATCGAGAAATATTTTATAAAGCTGCCAGAGCCACTTGTGACTTTTATCTGGCACATTGCTGCAGTGATGGAATTCCTTTCTGGGATACTGGTGCACCACAATTGGTAAAATTGGGCGAATATCAGAAAGGCCCTTCAGATCCATATAACGCTTTTGAACCCGTGGATAGTTCTGCAGCTGCCATTGGTGCACAGGGGCTTTTCCGACTCGCTCATTATTGCCGAGGTCTTGATGAATCACTTAGCGATAAATATTGGCAGGGGGGGCTTCGAATTGTCAATACACTTCTAAATCCGCCTTATCTCAGTGAATCTGATGACCATCAAGGACTTTTATTGCATTCCATTTATCATCGGCCAAATGGTTGGGATCACATTCCAAAAGCAAGACTGATACCCTGTCATGAGTCGAGTATGTGGGGAGATTACCATATGCGAGAATTGATATTATATCTTCAACGATTGGCCGAAGGGAAACCCTACTATACATTTTTTGAGGGTCTCGAACATTTGAACTGATGGACTTAAGCAAGCTGTGTATTCACACAATAACCACCAAACCTTGGGGACTAGAACAAGCTCTGGATAAATATTCCAGGAAGGGAGTCGGAGGCATCAGTATTTGGCAGAATACCATTGATCCGATGGGTGCACATGAAGCAGCAAAAATCATTGAAAACCACCCGCTCCAGGTAGTTTCCTTGGTTCGGGGTGGATTCTTTCCACATGCTGATGGAATACAGAGACAAAGGGCAATCGATCACAATAAGAAATTGGTTGAAGAGGCTGCGATCATAGGAGCACCCATTTTGGTATTGGTATGTGGTGCCGATGTATCCCAAAGTCTCGCAACATCTCGCGATCAGATCAAGAGGGGCATTGAAGCCTTGATCCCTCAGTGTGAGGACCTGGAAATACAGCTTGCCATAGAACCTCTTCATCCGATGTATGCCGATACCCGGTCAGCCATCAACACCCTGTCACAAGCGAATGAGATGGCGGAATATTTCGATTGTGTGCAGGTCGGTGTAGCTGTCGATGTCTATCACCTTTGGTGGGATGAAAACCTAGAAGACGAAATACTACGGTGTGGCCGTGAGAACAATCTCTTAGCCTACCATATATGTGACTGGAAGTCACCCACCACAGATTTACTGAATGACCGTGGTTTAATGGGAGAAGGTTGTATTCCACTGCGAACGATCGCCAGGTGGGTAAATTCAGCAGGTTTTCATGGATTCCATGAGGTAGAAATATTTTCTAATACATATTGGGCCATGGACCAAGATCTTTTTCTCAATAGAATTATTGACGCATATATCAAATTGTACAAAGCATAGAAGTATGACCAATTCAAATGAAAAAATACACCGTGTTGGGATTATTATGAATGGCGTGACTGGCCGTATGGGGACCAGACAACATTTGGTCAGATCGATTGTGGCCATTCGAAATCAAGGTGGTGTGCGTATTTCACCTGACGAGGTGATTATGCCAGAACCCATCCTGGTGGGAAGAAACGAAGAAAAATTAAAGGCATTATGTCAAGAATACCATATTGACCGATATACCACTTCGTTGGATCAAGCTCTCGAGATGGATGACTACTCCATCTATTTTGATGCCCAGATTACTGGACGTAGATTTTTATCGGTCAAGAAAGCCATCGAAGCCGGTAAACACATTTACTGTGAGAAACCTACTGGAGTGGATTTAAAGGAAGCACTGGACCTGTATAAACTAGCTAAACAAAAAGGGATCAAGCATGGTGTGGTGCAAGATAAATTATGGTTGCCAGGAATGCTCAAGGCCAAACAGTTGATTGAACAAGGATTTTTTGGAAGAATTTTATCCCTACGGGGTGAATTTGGTTATTGGGTATTTGAAGGACACACCATTCCTCCCAATCGACCCTCATGGAATTATCGCAAGGAAGGTGGTGGAGGTATTATTATGGATATGCTTTGCCACTGGCGCTATGTCTTGGACAATATTTTTGGAGAGGTTCAGGCGGTCCAATGCCTGGGCACAACCCATATTAAGGAGCGAATCGATGAGCAAGGCAACCCCTATGAATGCACTGCTGACGATGCAGCTTACTCAACATTCAAATTGGCAGGAGATATCATTGCCCATTTTAACTCCTCGTGGACGGTGAGGGTACGTCGTGATGATTTGTTGACCATACAAATTGATGGAACCAAGGGCAGTGCAGTGATTGGACTTCGTGATTGCCTGACTCAATCCTACATTGAAACTCCTGTACCCATTTGGAATCCCGATATTCCACAACCCATTAACTTTTTTGATCAGTGGACTCCTTTCAACCCGGATGCCGAGTATGAAAATGCTTTTAAGGTTCAATGGGAGCTCTTTCTTAAATACATTATCAATGATGATCCCTTTCCATGGGACCTTTTAGAAGGTGCGAAAGGAGTACAACTTGCGGAATTGGGATTGGATAGTTGGGAAAAGGGTTGTTGGTTGGATGTCGAAAATTTGGAAGTATGATGAAAGTGGCTCTAATTACCGGTGGCAGCCGTGGGATTGGTCTGGGGATAGCGCAGACATTGGCTGATGAAGGTTGGTCACTGGCAATAAATGGGGTGCGGGAGGAGAGAGAAGTATCTGAAACACTTCAATGGCTAAGCCGAGAAAATCAGGATGTTATCTATGTACAAGGAGATATCGGAAGTGCTGAAGATCGTCAGAATATCCTGAAGCAGACCTGGAGTCACTATCAGAGGATTGATGCTCTGGTCAACAACGCAGGAGTAGCACCACGCCAAAGGGCAGACCTTCTTGAGATGTCTGAAGAAAGTTATGATTGGGTGATGAACATCAATTTGAAAGGCACCTTTTTCTTATCGCAGGCTGTTGCCAACAAAATGATTTCTTCTCTGGGTGTAGGCACCAACCGATTCATTGTCAACATCTCCTCCATCTCAGCAACCATCGCGTCCATCAATCGAGGGGAATACTGCATCTCCAAGGCCGGTATGAGCATGATGACCCAACTTCTCGCTACTCGATTGGCACCCGATCAGATATTGGTTTATGAGGTGCGTCCCGGTATCATTGCCACTGACATGACCGGAAAAGTTAAAGACAAATACGACCAGTTGTTGGCGGATGGCCTGGCGATTCAAGCACGTTGGGGACAACCAAGTGATATTGGCAGGGCGGTTGCCTCCCTACTGCGAAATGATTTCCCATACTCTACTGGCCAGGTCTTTATGGTAGATGGTGGCCTGACCGTATCTAGACTTTGAAGCTTTCTTGAAAAATCTTCAAGCAAAGGTCTATAGGGGATTTTCTTATATTGAAAACCAAACTCCTCTCACATCTGAACATGAACAAGTCTCTGATTTGGAAGATCTGCTGCCTGGCCGCAATCCTGGTTACGGCAGCGAGTTTTTCTTCGCTGGTGATTCCAGCTGATCGAAGCACACCCTTTTTGTTGGGTATGCCTTATACATTGTGGATGGGATTTGTTGTCTCGGCCATACTCCTGATGTTGACAATCATCGGATCAGTGGTACATCCAGCCAGAGAAGAGGAAAACGACTGATTTATGCTGCGTACTTTACTTATCGTTGGCCTGATCTATTTGTCCCTCCTGGTCTCCTTCACGTTAATCACCAGCCGGAAGGAGAAAAACAGCAAGAACTATTTTATGGCTGGCAGCAACATTGGGGCCTTTTTAGGCCTCTTCACTTTTGCCGCTACATTGTTCAGCACCTTTACTCTTTTGGGTATGCCAGATTTTTTCCGGACTCATGGAGTTGGAGCCTGGATATTTCTTGCGGTCTCGGACCTGGTCATGGTTTTTGCAGTACTCTGGATTGGGTATTATTTAAGGAAGAAGACGAGGGGAAGTCAATACTTGGGGATGGCCGGTTTTATGCAACAGTGTTTTCAGTCGAAGTTGGCAGGTTATGTTGCCTTCCTTGGTGCTTTTATATTCTTGATTCCCTATGTATCGATCCAGATTCGAGGTGTAGCCATCTTCTTGGTGCAGGCCTTTCCATCTGGTCCTCCCATGTGGATCTATGCGGTGGTCATGGTTATCGTGATGTTGATCTACAGTGAAATTGGTGGTCTAAAAGCGATTATTTACAGTGATGTATTACAGGGGATCTTGTTATTAATCGTTATCTGGATCATTGGTTTGATTTGTTTGGATCGAATGGGAGGCATCGGCCAAATGTTTTCTTCGATCCAAAACCAAAACGAAGCGCTCTTATCGACGCCTGGGCCCTCTGGACTTTTTACATTTCAATTCTTATTTGGCTCCATGGTTGCCATTGTCATGATACCTTTTACGCAGCCTCAGGTATCGACAAGATTGATTATTATGAAGGATACGAAGGCACTTTTCCGAATGGCTATTGGTCTGGGAACATTTGCCATTTTGGTCATTTTACCAACCTTATTTTTAGGCATGTATGGGGCATTGAATTACCCTGATGCCAGTACCTCCGAATTTCTTGGCAATACCCTGATTCATGATCAAATGCAGTTTTTAGGTGCCTTTGTGATCATTGGATTGATTGCCGCTGCAATCTCCACAGCAGATTCACAGATTTTTGCTTTAGGTGGTGAAACACGGTCTCTACTGAAAGGTGAAGACAAGGCCATGATCAAGAGAGCGCGTATCTCGATTGTAATTTTCGCGGTGTTGGCTCTGATATTTGCCCTGTTGAGTAGTGATCAGTTGGTCCTCTTAGCTCGCGCTAGCTTTGCCGGCACATCACTCCTGGCGCCAATGATATTTACGGGCATTTTTTATGATCATTCGAGTCAAATTAAGTCAATACCCCTACTGACATTGGTAGCCATTATCATTTTGGTCCTGTCGCAACTGGGTCTGATAGCGAGTTCATTTTTTGGTATCCGGCTGGATTTGCTTTTACTTATTGTGCTTACCGTGGTTTCTTTGGTTGATATCCTACGACATAAGAATAGTTGACTTGTGGCATCAGCCATGCCCCCTCAATTTCGTGGGTACTGCTGATCACCTTCGAAACGTGATGGTCTCCTTGCTCTTTCCCATGATCACAATATCCGCCATATCGATAAAAAGACCATTTTCAATGACTCCCGGGATTCGAAGTAATTCATCATTCATCGCCTGCGGGTTGCTAATCTTCTTTAAGTCAAGGTCGATGATATAATTGCCATTGTCCGTGACATAAGGTCTACCTTGGCCATAGCGCAATGCAGGCCGTAATCCAAGCTCTTTAAATCTTCCAAGTAGGGCTTCGTGACAAAATTGCATGACTTCCACAGGCAATTTAAAATCGCCAAGGGTATCGACCTGTTTGGCAGAATCGGTCACAATCACTAACACCTTTGATAGAGATGCAACCACTTTTTCACGTAAAAGAGCTCCTCCCCCTCCTTTAATCAGATTTAAGTAAGGATCAAATTCATCTGCGCCGTCGATTGTGATGTCAATTTGTACACACTTATTGATGTCGAGAAGATCAAGTCCCAGTGTCCGTGCAAGCTCTGCACTTGCATTTGATGTTGCTACAAACTGTAAGTTTTGTAGTCTCCCCTTTTCTAACTCGTCAGCCACGCACCTAATGGCGTGACTAGCTGTACTTCCACTGCCCAATCCCACAATGTTCCCAGACCGAATATATCCTACTGACTCACGGGCGGCCAGCCTCTTTTCATCTTCCTGCATAAATTAGCTGTAGTGTGGGTCTGAAAATAGAAATTTTCATCTGGCAATTGGTTGTTAAATAGAAAAACCACTTGAAGAAAATTCTTTAAGGGAGAGCAGAGCCGTGATAGATCCCCTCAAATTAGTGGCAAGTTTAATTCAGAAGACGTACCATCTATCAAAATATCAGTGAGAGACAAGTGAGCCCTCCATCCATTTTTTGAAATTCGGAGATGTCAAGGACATAGATCTCGTAACCCAGGTCGAGCATGGATTGTTGAGCCTTGGGGTAACCCATCGGAACCAACAAGTGGTCATTGACTCGTAAACAATTAGCAGCTTCTTTCTCTATAGCTCCTATTCTAATCACATTGAACGTCAGAAAGAAACGATCCAATGGAGGAAGGGAAACCACATCGTTGCCTCCGAGATAGGTTACGCCAGTCTTTAGATGCAGCAGTGATTTTACGGGTATTTCGGAAGAAGTGAAGTGGTAGCGCTCGAGAATTTTCCTTAATTGTCTGGCACCCTCTCGATTGGTCCGTGTAGACCTACCAATATAAAAATGGTCTTGTATTCTTAGGATATCTCCACCATCAACCGTTGCTGGCGATCGGATATATTCCAGTATACGCTCCTCTGAAAGAAGTTCGGCTATTGTCTCTACTTCTCTACGACGGGAAAGGTGCCCCGGCCGGGTAATCACAGCCATTTCCTCGGTTACGATGGCTGTGTCTTCTACAAAACATCCATCGGGATGGTCTCTTTCAGGGTCCAAGATGGTCAACTTTATGCCGCATTGCATCAGTGCGTGGCAATACAATTCATGTTGCTGGAGGGCGATCTCGTAATCGGGTTTCTCACCATGCTTTGTCGAGATGCCATCCCCAAAATTTCTTCCCGGGCTCCGTACGATTCCTTGAGAAAACATAGTCTTCTTGGCTTACTGAACAAATTATTGTTTTATGCCGGTTTTCTGAGCTGGATCTTGTTCATACGAGTTTTAGATTCCGGTAGGAACTTCTTTCACATTTCCACAAGTTCAACCATTCTCCAGCAATTCCATGGAAAATCCATGGAATTTGACGAATTTCCTACTTGAAATCACACTGAACTCATCACCGACCAAAATACCATCTATGGATAAGATTGAGATCCACCAAATCGATGGTGGCCTATATAAAAAAGATCCTGGTTGAAAATACTTGAGCGACATCATACCCACTTTCAAAAGGGATCGCTGTTGACAGGGATCAAGCTGGGCAATAAATTCGAACACAGTAGATGAGATCATATGCTAATAATTTCCACCATGTAAGCTTGCAGCCGGGCATTGTCAGCTTACAAGTCCCATATCTGGATTTATTCAAAAAAGTAAGCCATGTCAGAAGCCTGGATTAGAACTTGCCTGCGTTGTTGGGATAGGGCCTTGTCGGATCCATGGCTTACTAAGTCAACCAAAAGATAGATCAGCAATTCATGGTGAAAATAGTCGACTGATACGATGCCAGACGAAATTCAAGATAAAAAGTACAGCCATCTTTTACAGGAGCTTGAAGAGACAAAGTCTACACTGGAAATAGTAAAAAGGGAAGTCGAGATCGAAAGAGCACTCGATAAGATCCGCTCCAAGACTTTATCAATGCAAAGTAGCGAAGATATTCTGTCTACAGCTTATGAAGTATTTAGCGTATTAGAGGTGCTGGGCATCAAACCTTTGCGAAGCGGTATTGGAATCGTAATTGATCCAGATGAAAGAGAATGGGAAGCATGGAGCATCACTACTGACACTCAAGCTAAGAAAATACAGACACGCTCCATTTTTACTTCGGATGTCCATTGGGTTTCACAAGGTATTTTTAATCACTGGAAAAACCAGGATAGTTTTTGGCTTTACGACTTGGAGGGGGATGCACTAAGGGATTTCGTCCAATCTATGCCACGCAATTATATACCCACCGGTGAAAGAACAGGTACACTTCCCTCCGAGGTAAATCGAGTGGTGTTTCACTATTCCTCCTTTCGGGAGGGTGTTGTCTTTGTAGGTACGGCAGCACCTCTTTCCACCAATGAAATTTCCATCCTGCAAAGAAGCACAGAGGTTTTCGCGCTGGCTTACAAGCGATTTCTCGATCTGCAGAATGCTGAAATGCTGGCCAGGGAATCTCGCATTGAAGCCACTATTGAGAGAGTGCGGAGCCGAACGATGGCCATGCGTAACAGCGAGGAACTGCGCGAAGTAGTAGGTGAGTTTTTCAGACAGGTCCAACACTTGGGAATTGAAATTCAGATGTTTGTCATCTTCATCTTCAAACCCGATAGTGGGCTGGAATGGTGGGGGACGGAATTTGGTGAGGAAGGTCTGCCTCATAGTTATAGTATCCCTCCTCTAAATACTTTCAAAGATCACCCAAGAGCCAGAAACCTCATTAAAATCCGGGAAGAGAAAACACCATATCAAGTATTTGAATTATCCGGCCAGGAAAAGAAAAGCTGGGATGAATTTCTCTTAAAAAATACCGGGCTGAGATCTCTACCAGGAAATATCAAAAAAGGGATGAGGGCTTTGAAGAGGATTGTGCTTTGTGATGCCGCATGCAGCCATGGCATCCTGGAAGTCGCTGGCCCCAGTGCTCTTTCTGAAGAAGAGGCTCAAATATTGCAACGTTTTGCCCGGGTATTTGAGCAGACCTATACCAGATTTTTGGACGTGCAAAAAGCAGAAGCCCAAGCCCGGGAAGCTCAGATTGAAGCTGCTTTGGAAAAAGTACGAGCCCGCACCATGGCCATGCATCACAGTACAGCACTGCGTGAGGTCGTAAACGAATTATTCCAACGGATGCATCCCTTCGGCCTAGCAGAATGGGGATTCCAGATACGAATTGCAAAGAAGGACGGCTCTGGATTTTATGCTTGGCTATCTACACCGGAGCAACGAGTCTTGCCAGAGAGATATGAAATCCCTACCCTGGATCACTGGGCCCTCCGTAAGTATTGGCAAATTTACCAAGACCAAGTACCTTTTGACACTATAGAGGTGCAGGATGAGGATAAGCGGGCCCTCGATCTTCTGATTTTTGAGGAAAGTGAGCTTAGAAACCTGCCAGATGCGGTCAAGGAAAATATCTTATCTGAAGACTACGTGCTTTTCTCAGTGGCTGCTATGAAATACGGGCTATTGGAGGCGATCGACGTAAAACCTAAGGGTGAAGAGGAAATTGATGTCTTAAAACGTTTCGCCAAAGTATTCGAACAAACTTATACCCGTTTCCTTGATCTGCAAATAGCGGAGTCGCAGGCCAGAGAGGCTCAAATAGAAGCTGCACTTGAACGCGTAAGATCAAGATCGATGGCCATGTACAGTAGCGAGGAGTTGGGAGATATTGCCAATGTGCTTTATCAAGAACTCATCGGTCTTGGTATTTCTAACTTCTTCAATTGTGGGTTCATCATCGTGAAAGAAGAGGAGGGTGAACAGTACGGTTGGATGACACAACCTAAGGGCGCCTTCGAGCATGCATTAAACCTTCCCTACCCTGGTGATCGAGTGTTGCAGAGCAGATTGGAGGCTTGGAAGAAAAAATTACCAGTATTTATTCAAGAAGTAGGCGGTAAAACATTATCCCGCCATCTTGAATATGTTGCAGAACACTCACACTCGCAACATCAAATAGAGACAATAATGCCTTTCATGCCTGATCCTACCTACTTCTATTGTGGAAATTTTTCTGAAGGGTATTTACATATACTTACCGGCGAAAAGTTGGGAAGTGAAGCCGAAATCATTCTCGCTCGTTTTACCAAAGTTTTCGAGCAAACCTATACCCGCTTTCTAGATTTGAAAAAGGCCGAGGAACAGGCCCGCGAGGCACAGATCGAAGCTGCGTTGGAACGCGTCAGGGCAAGAAGTATGGCGATGCAAAGGAGCTCAGAGTTAGGAGAAGCGGCTGAAGTTTTATATAAACAGCTTTTGTCTCTTGGTCTGACTTTTGTCAGAAGTGGCTATGCACTCGTTGATGAAAAGAAGAATATTCAGACACTTTACATGACCGCTCCTGGTGGGGTCTACATTGAATCTTATAATATGCCCTTAACCGGCAATAAAATACTAGATGCAAGGTATGGAAGTTGGAAAAATAAAAAGACAGTATTCTCCCAGGAAGTAAAAGGTCAAGATCTTATAGACCATATAGAATTTGTGGCGCCTCATTTTGGATCGACCAACGAAAAGGAAATTGCAGAAAATATGCCTGATCCAATCATCTACTATTGTGGCAATTTTTCGCACGGTTATTTACATCTTCATACAGTAAATTTCCTGAGTGAGGAGTACAAGTCTATTGTGGCCCGATTTACCAAAGTCTTCGAACAAACCTATATCCGCTTCTTAGACCTGCAAAAAGCGGAGGAGCAGGCCAGGGAAGCACAGATCGAAGCGGCAGTCGAACGTGTGAGGGCGGCTGCGATGGCCATGCACTCCTCGGAAGACTTTCCGAGCGTTGTAGAGGTATTGCACACCCAGGTGGAGGCGTTGCAAGTCGAAGGATTCACCGGTGCGGCGATCGTGCTGGTGGATGAAACCGATATCGTCAGTATCTGGGACCTCTCTGATCCAGGTGGGATGGGAACACCACAGACCTATCGTTGGTCGTTTGATCCCAGAAAGTACCCGGTGATGGGGGAAATTTGGCGGAGTTGGAAGGCTGGTGAGTCGTTTTTTGTGATGGAAAGCGACCTGGAGAAAGTCGAAGCAGGGCTGAAGGAGTTACGCGAAGTTTCCCCTGAGTTCCATGGCGTGGTCCAGAATGCAGTGCAGCAGGGTGAATATGAAACCCAGTGGCACGCCTTTGCCAGTTTTTCGCGGGGTATGCTGGAGTTTGACTTCGTCGCTTCGCCAGGTGATGACCCCAGATTTATCCTCACTAAAATGACTGGTGCGTTTGACTTGGCCTATCAAAGATACGAGGATCTGAAGCAGGCAGAGGCCCAGGCACGCGAAGCGCAGATCGAAACTGCCTTGGAGAGAGTACGGAGCCGAACCATGGGCATGCAGAGGAGTGATGAATTACAAGATGCTGCCATGTTGTTGTTCCAGCAGGTGCAAGCGTTAGGTATTCCGGTATTTGCTTCAGGATTCAACATCTGGGATGATGACCGGCAAGCCGCCACCGCCTGGATGGCCGGTAAGGAGCGTCTGCAACCACCCTTTAAAACATCCAGTTCAAAAGACATTTTTCTGAGGATTCAACAAGCAGCAGAAAGTGGTGAATCATTATTTGTCGAAGAACAGCGCGATGACGCATTAAAGGCTCACTATGATTATATGCTTTCTATTCCTGTTTTTAAAGAAATAGCAGATAAAATGGCGACAATGGGGCAAGCGTTCCCAACATTTCAAATAATGCATTGTGCTTTTTTCTCCCATGGCTATTTAATGTTCATTTCATTTGAACCTGTTCCATCAGCTCATGATATTTTCAAACGCTTTGCTAAAGTGTTTGAACAAACCTACACCCGATTTCTCGATTTGAAAAAAGCCGAAGCTCAGGCCAGAGAAGCTCAGATTGAGGCTGCCCTCGAACAAGTAAGAGCCTCCTCCATGGCCATGCATCAAAGTAATGAACTGGTAAATACTGTAGCTGTAATGTTTGATCGTTTGCAGAAGCTCCAGTTCGGATTGGATGGAGCCGTTTTTTTGGGTATACCTGTTGCCGGAACCAGGGAAGCAGACTATTGGTTGGCAGATACTTTACAGGCTTATCCCACCTGTTTCAGGTTACCTTACCATGACTCGCCACCGATTAAGGATATTTGGGCTGCTTATGAATCAGGAATTCAATTTATAAGTCGAATATATCCTTCCAGAGAAAAAAATCTCTGGTTCGAATATGCATTTAAGCATACTGCACTTAAGATTGTACCAGACGACAGAGTAAAATGGATCCTTGATCAGGAATATCTGAGTCAGACGATTCTCACTTCTGATCATTTTATACTCGGTATCCAATATCATTTTGAAAAAACGTTTTCGCAAGAGGAAGTGGATATTTTGAGAAGATTTTCCACTGTATTTCAACAGAGTTACACGCGCTTTCTCGACATCCAAAAAGCTGAAGCCCAGGCCAGGGAAGCTCTGATTGAAGCAGCATTGGAGAAAGTACGTAGTAAAGCAATGGCGATGCACGACAGCCGCGACCTTCCTGAAACGGCCAGCATTATCTTTACTGAGTTAAGAAAGTTGGGGCTTACCCCATTCCGTTCTGGTATCAGCTTACATAGTAAAAACGATCGAAAGAATCTTTTATACACAGCCACACAAACCAGCACTGGAGACCAATTATCTCTCGTAGGTTGGGCAATGTTGGATAATCACCCAGTTTTATCAAAAATCTATGATAGTTGGCTCGATGGCGAAGATTACTTTCCAGAATTGGAGGGACAATTATTGAAATCCTACTATGAAATAATAGCACCTTCATTTAAAGTGCCAAGCGAACAGACCAAAATGAAGCAGTATGGTTACTTTATTCCCTTTACCAGCGGTTCGCTCTATGGGTGGGCCAGACAACCCGTGGACGAGGACCAGAAGAAAATCCTAAGACGTTTCGCCTCGGTGGCAGACCTAACCTTCAAGCGGTATTTTGATCTGCAAAAAGCAGAAAAGCAGGCACGCGAGGCTCGCATTGAAGCGGCATTGGAACGCATCCGTTCCCGCAGCATGGCCATGCAGCGCAGCGAAGAACTAACTGAAGTAGCTAACTTGTTAAACGAACAGGTGAGATCTTTGGGTACCAAAACCTGGGGCTGTGCCTTCAACATATACGGTGAAAATGAATCCACAGAATGGTTTGGGACGGAAGCGGGATTAATGTCCCCGTATCCTACACCCAGAGAAGGTTTCTTTAAGCGCTACTATGAAAAGGGTCAAGTGGGAGAAACCTTGTACACAGAAGAATTTGCCGGTAAAAAATGTGCAGATCACTATGAGTATATGTGCACCCTTCCGGTTTTGGGAGAAATGTTGAGTAACATTAAAGCTGCCGGACATTCTTTTCCCAGTTTTCAAATTGATCATGTCGCTTATTTTAAATATGGGTATTTGTTGTTCATCACCTTAGAACCTGCGCCTGAAGCTCACGATATTTTTAAACGTTTCGCCAAAGTATTTGAACAAACTTATACCCGTTTTCTGGATTTACAAAAATCAGAGGCTCAGGCAAGAGAAGCCTTCAAGCAAGCCTCTCTGGACCGGGTGAGGGCCGAAATCGCCTCGATGCGAAGTACTGAAGACTTGAGGCGGATCACACCATTGATCTGGCAGGAATTACAAAATCTGGGTGTCCCCTTTTTTCGCTGTGGCGTCTTCATTGTGGATGATGACGCAAAGAAAATCGATTCGTATTTGTCCAATCCCGAAGGCGAATCTTTGGCTACCTGGCGATCTGAATACGATACCATACCCATATTTGCCGACACTGTCGCAGCCTGGAGGAGACAAGAGATCTATCAGACGGAATGGGATAAAGAAGCTTTCGTATCTTTTTCCCACACTTTAATCGACCAAGGACTGGTGGACAACCGCCAACGGTACCAGGCAGGAAAAGATGCGCCAGATCACCTGGTATTGCAAATGGTACCCTTCAAACAGGGAATGTTGTATGTGGGAAGCGCTGATAAACTCAACGAGGGTCAAATTGACCTGGTGGAGTCTCTCGCCGGCTCCTTTTCGGTAGCCTATGCGAGGTATGAGGATTTTCGCGAATTGGAAAAGGCCAAGCAAAAGGTCGAAAAAACCCTGACGGAATTGCAGGCTGCCCAGTCCCAGCTTGTCCATGCGGAAAAAATGGCGTCACTGGGTGAACTCACTGCCGGGATAGCCCATGAAATACAAAATCCCCTGAATTTTGTGAATAATTTTTCCGATGTCAACCAGGAATTACTGGACGAATTATCTGAATCCATCAAGGTGCAAAATTGGGCAGAGGTAGAGGAAATATTGCAAAACCTTCGAGACAATGAAAATAAAGTAATGCATCACGGCCGCAGGGCCGAAGAAATTGTCCGCAGTATGCTGTTGCACTCTAGAGGTAATGAAGGGGAAAAAGAACCCACCGACATCAATGCATTATGTGATGAATACCTGCGGTTAGCCTACCATGGATTTCGTGCCAAGGATAAAACTTTCAATGCTAAGTTCGACCTTGACCTTGACGAATCACTACCGAAAATAGAAGTGGTTCCCCAAGACTTCGGCAGGGTTTTATTGAATCTGATCAATAATGCCTTTCAGGCGGTGGCAAGAGTTAAAAATCCTCAAGTTATCGTTTCAACAAAAAATCTTAATGGTGAAATACTGATCACTGTTACCGACAATGGTCCCGGTATTGCTGACAATATTAGAGATAAGATCTTCCAGCCTTTCTTTACCACCAAACCAACTGGGCATGGAACGGGCTTGGGATTGAGTCTGGCATATGATATTGTTAAAGCTCATGGTGGTGAGTTAAGTTTTGAGAACAAAGACACGGGAGGATCTCAATTTAGGATAATACTATCTGCTTGAGAGTATTTACAGGATACCTCTAATAACCTCTGAGTGAGATCGGTTTTGAAATATTTTGGATTTAGACCAGTACTCTGTCAAGTCAAAGATGTTAGTGAATTTTAATATGATTTTTGATGGAGTTCGAGGAGCAAAACACAGTCAGAGCCGAAGCTATGGCGAGGCTTTGCGACATCATCGACCGATTTTCGGCCATCAGGCCGAAATGATGATCCAATGGATCATCAAGGGAGATGACCGCGTCCTGCGGATGGGCATGCCGCTAAAAGAGATTAAAATTCTTGACAATATTTGGCTTGACAGAGTACTAACAGGCAAAGTGAGTGAGCATGGGCCCAAGTGCTCGGGCTATGTGATTGTAATGCAACATGGATAAATTCAAAAGATTCAAAAACAAATGGCGAAGCCATTGTCTCCGACCCACGAACAGGGTTTTTAGAGGTGCACTGAAATTAAAACAATGTGATAATGTCGTTGCAGTACCAACGACAGTATTAAACGATCTTATCTGACGCCATTTATATGAATCGAGAAATAGAGTTCTATAAGAAAATCAAGTGCCAATATACTTTCATATTCGTTGCGCTGTTGCAGCTATTTACTCATAGTCAAAATGTTGATCCAGGAATCTCCAATAACAGCTTTGAGCAAGAAGAACCATCAGAAAATCCAGACTTGATCAGAGTCAATTACTGGAATAAACTTGCAAATTATCACAAATTCTTGCATCCTGACTCCGGCATATACTATTCGAGTAAAGCGCTAGAGTTATCAAGATCAATTTCATTTAGGGAAGGGGAGCTGTGGGCACTTGTATGGTTGGCTTTATCACACCAAACTCTGGAAAATTATACGATTGCCGTGCAAGTGAATTTAGAAGGGTTGCGGAAGGCTGAACAATGGGATTTGAAACGTCTTGAGGCTATATTCCTCATGGACCTTGCCATCTGTTATTTAAGGTCTGGTAATTTCGAACGGGCCTTAACCTTCAGTCAGAAAGCTTTTACTCAATTCAAGTCAAGGAGAGAGGTACAATTTTCAGCAATTTCTGCATCAACAATTTGACGATCTTACGGTGCACTAAATAATCCCGATTCGGCTTTTTTCTATGGCCATGAGGCCATTCGATTGGCTAGGCAAAATGAAATCAACTATTTTATCCATTGGACTCTTTCGCGGATCGCTGAGACCCACAGAGATAATCAAAACCCGGATTCTGCCCTTTATTACTTTCAAAAGTCGAATATGGTAAACGATCAGGGTGCTCTGTCGGAGAAATCATATGATGCTCTTGAGATGGCCAAGTTATTTAGACTATTTGAGCAGAATGATTCAGCTATATCTTATGCAGAAGAGTCGTTACAAATAGCAATAGAACACAGTCTGTACCAACAAGTAGCAAACGCCTGCTATTTTTTGTCAGATTATTATGAAAAGGATGATCCGCTTAAGGCATTGCAATTTAGTAAAATGGCTATTATCTCAAAGGATAGTCTCGAGGAAATGCGAACTATGAAAGGTTTCACAGATTTAATTGATTTTGATGAACAGCAACGCCAGGAAGAAATGCTGGCTGCTGAAGAGGAATTTAAAAATCAACTGAGAATGAATGCCTTACTCGGAAGTTCATTTACTCTTTTCGTGGTTGCTATATTCCTATATAGAAATAACAGGTTGAAACAGAGATCTAAACAAAAGGTAGAAGTAGCCTATGAGCGATTAAAAACCACCCAGGCTCGGCTTATCCATGCAGAAAAAATGGCCTCACTGGGTGAACTCACAGCAGGGATAGCCCATGAAATACAAAACCCCCTGAATTTCGTCAATAATTTTTCCGATGTCAACCAGGAATTGCTGGACGAATTATCCGAATCCATCAAGATGAAAAACTGGGTAGAGGTCGAGGAAATATTGCAAAACCTTCGAGAAAATGAAAATAAAGTAATGCATCACGGGCGCCGAGCCGAAGAAATTGTTCGCAGCATGCTATTGCACTCCAGAGGTAATGAAGGCGAAAAAGAACACACCGATATCAATGCATTATGCGATGAATACCTGCGATTGGCCTACCATGGATTTCGTGCCAATGATAAAACTTTCAACGTCCATTATGAGCTTGATCTTGACGAATCCTTACCTAAAATAGAAGTGGTTCCCCAAGACATAGGCAGGGTTTTATTGAATTTAATCAACAATGCCTTCCAGGCAGTTGCAGGAGTTGAGCAACCCAAAGTTACCGTTGCAACCAAAAAATTAAATGGTAAAATAATGATTACCGTAACTGACAATGGTCCGGGTATTCCTGATAATATTCGAGACAAGATCTTCCAACCTTTCTTTACCACCAAGCCCAGTGGGCAGGGAACGGGCCTGGGGTTGAGCCTGGCATATGATATTGTAAAAGGCCATGGGGGCAGGTTGAACGTAGCCCGCGAAGAAAGTAGTGGAACAGTCTTTTCATTTGAATTGCCACTGAATGAAATATAATATGAGGAAATCTTCTCTTCTTGTCATCATTTCGCTTATTGCCCTGGATTTGTTTTGCCAGATTGACGAAAAAGATAGTTTGCTGGCACTGCTGCATTCAGGAAAAAGGGATACCGCCAGAGTTCATCATCTCATTGCCTTGGCCAACCTCCACAACCAAAATTTGGAGCCTGACTCCGCTTTATTTTATGCCTACAAGGGAATCGAGTTATCAAAAGAGATCTCATATCAAAAGGGTGAAATTGCATCTAGCGAAATATTGGGCTGGACCTCCTGGAATTTAGGAAACTATCCTGTGAGCATTAAATGCGCTCCTGTGATCATCGACTACGCAAAGGCAATGCATGATACTGCTCAATGGATGGACGCTGTTGCACTCCTATCTAATAGTTACAGAGATCAGGGTGAGTTCGAAGATGCCCGAAAGAGCTATTCGAACTTCCTTGCATTAGCAAAGACTTGGAACAACTGTGAATTCTGTGGCGTTGCTTATGCTGCCATAGGCTCAGTCTACTATGGCTTAGAAAAATACGACTCAGCTCTATTTTTTATTGAAAAGGGATTGTCTTACCCAGAGGGTTTTGCCTACGGATGGATGCTTATGATGGCTGGTAAAACCATGTCAAAACTGCACAAAGAAGATAAGGCTTTTGCTTACCTGCGAAAAAGTCTAAATCCATTGGAAGAAAGGCCCAACTTTAAAGACTTGACCAGTGCCTACTCCAATCTTTCATTTCTGTTTAATGCATCAGGCCAAATTGATTCAGCAATATTCTATGGGCATAAGGCCGTATCGATGGCTAAAGAATATGGTTTCAATAAGGAATTATTGGAAGGTTATGAGGCTCTATCCCAGGTTTACGAAGAGATCGATCCAGCCAAGGCATTGAATTTCTACAAACTGTCGGCAAGTGTTAGGAACACTATCTACAACCAGGAGAAACAAAGGCAGATTACTAGTTTTAAATTCAATGAGATATTTAAAGAGAATGAAATTAGGGCAGCGCAATCAGCTGCCAGAAACCAGCTGAGGCAAAATGCCTTATTGGGAAGTTTATTTACTCTAATAGTCGTTGCTTTCCTTTTGTTTAGGAATAGTAAAAATCAGAAAAAAGCAAAGCAAAAAATTGAGAATGCTTATGATCACCTCCGGGCCACTCAGTCTCAACTTATCCATAGCGAAAAAATGGCTTCGCTTGGTGAACTTACCGCTGGCATAGCCCATGAAATACAAAACCCGCTGAATTTTGTCAATAATTTTTCCGATGTCAACCAGGAATTGTTGGATGAACTATCTGAGTCCATCAAGATGCAAAACTGGATGGAGGTAGAAGAAATATTGCAAAACCTTAAGAAAAATGAAAACAAAGTGATGCATCACGGGCGACGTGCCGAAGAAATCGTCCGCAGTATGCTGTTGCATTCCAGAGGTAATGAAGGGGAGAAGGAAAGCACCGATATTAATGCATTGTGCGATGAATACCTCAGATTAGCGTACCATGGATTTCGTGCCAGGGATAAATTTTTCAATGTACATCATGAGCTTGATCTTGACGAATCCTTACCTCAAATAGAAGTGGTTCCACAAGATATAGGCAGGGTTTTGTTGAATTTAATCAATAATGCGTTTCAGGCAGTAGCAGGAGTTCAGCAACCCAAAGTTACTGTATCCACCAAAAAACTAAATGATGAAATAATAATTATTGTAAAAGACAATGGTCCCGGTATCCCTAACGGTATTAGGGATAAGATCTTCCAACCTTTCTTTACCACCAAACCGACTGGGCAGGGAACGGGATTGGGTTTAAGCCTGGCATATGATATTGTCAAAGCACATGGGGGTGAACTCTTAGTCGAGACCGAGAAAAGTGCGGGATCAAAGTTCATCATAAAAATGCCCATTTAGATCTCCATTCGTCTGCTGAGCAGAGCTATTCCACTTTTTGCACACCTTTTTTCTCTAGACAACACAGCGATGAAGAAGTAGGTTAGTGTCTGGTAAGGATAAGTGAAGAGAAGTTAAAACGTAATGGACAAAGGGCTCATTAAATCTCAATCAGGATGGATGTGCCCTTGCTGTAATCTTTGCAAGTCCATTGCCATGATTCATGCAATTTCAGTTTACCATTTTCCAATAATTCCGGGTTAGATTTACATTTTCCAGTCATAATTTCCCTTTGTTTGTTCACATGCTGATAACAGAGTTCCAGCTGGTCTTTCACTATTATTCCAACTAGAAAACCCTTGACAATTTGACCTCCACTATAATCTGCCCATATGATATTGCCTTCTTGATGGTAGTGAAAAATGGTGTCTACCGTCACTTCGCCACTTTCAGCGTTTGCCTGAGACCTAAAGCTCCTATTGTTAAAATTGATTTCCATTTGCTTAAGATAATAATTTGGGTACCTCTATAATAAAACCCTGATTCTCAGTGCTACAGTGAGGATCTGCGACGGAGATATTTGCAAAATATGATCAAAGATAAATGACAATAATTGGCTTGACTGAGTACTCAGCATGCTATGGCTATTGCTCACTCAATTCGCCCCCTTTAACTATAAGATATTTCAAAACCGATCTCATTCTGAGGTCATTAGAGGTGTCCATATGAAGATGAGTTGTCACCCTTTCGATATACCATGGTGCTCTAATATTCAACGCAGCTGTAAAAATTGCTATGGCTATTGCTCACTCAATTCGCTCACTCAATTCCCCCTTTAACTATAAGATATTTCAAAACCGATCTCATTCTGAGGTCATTAGAGGTGTCCATATGAAGATGAGTTGCCCTGATGACGATTGAAAACTCTGTGAAAACCCAACTCAGTTCCACATTCCTGCCAGGTAGAAGAATCGGCTACTGTCCCAAATATTTGCTCCTTTTTTCAAGACTTGGCACTGGCAGAAGTGCGATGACCTAAATCTGACACACAACCACATGAATCATGACGAACAATATCTATCCCCCGCCGGTCCCGATAACGTCCCACTGACCGGACGGGTGGGGATGCATGGATGGAATTATGGTAGCTCAAACCAGCTGACAAAAGAGCCGGCTACAAGTCAGCGGCAAAGCTCTAAATATCCTATAAGATCTGCGAAAGCCTGTACCGTCATGGTGTGCTCAAGACCCTCAGGCATCAGTGAGGCCTCCAGAACTCCATAGTCCTGGGGAGATGGGTGGGTATAAAAACTTCCATCCTGGTGCATCAACTTTGCGCTGTTCAACCCTACATCAATTTGGCGACCCATGTGTGAGGTTCCGCTGCTATCGATTAAGAACCATCCTTGCCATTCAGGGGCAATCTCAAGGGATGGCTTCAAGACAGCATCGATGAGCTGTGTTTTGGATTTACTACTACCGATATGCGTGAGATCTGGTCCATAGCTACCGCCCCATCCGCCAATCTGATGGCAGCTCTGACATTGTGTACGCTTCAATTGAAAAATGATCCTACCCATTTCAACACTAGGTTTTCGGCTGGTTAGTTCATCGTGCCAGAGGCTATCATTTTGAGGTATTTGTCCATCAGATTCACCCTGCAGAAGATCCCAAATGGGTTTGATGGTTCTGTGTTCCTCGGGAGGAAGGGGTGAGATCCATTTCTTCACTCTCGACAGAATTGATGAATCCAAGGACGAACCCAAGTACCAGATTGCGGTCTGCAAGAGTAAGGGATCCTTCTCATCCAGCAATACCATGACCATATCATCATATCTTTCTTTATTATGGTCGAGAGCTACCAATGCCTGCATCCTTACACTGCTGACTTGGTTCTGGTCATTAACTACATGGAGTATGGCCTTTGTAAGATCCTTATCATTAAGAGTTACTGCCGCTTGAAGCAGGCTTGTCATCAATATCGGGTCCTGTTCTGTGAGCAGCATGTCAATCATGAGGTGTGCTTCATCGTCTTCAAAATCATTCCAATGAGGCATAGCAGCGGCACGAAGTTTGGGATCGAGTCTATCGTTGGTGATCAAGTCTCTAATAGTTCCCTTAGGGACCTCAAGCTGTAATTGCTCATCGTAGCGGCTGCTGGCATCCCTCAATCCAGTCTGAAAACCTGGCTGTAAATGTCGCTTAGTAGCAAGAAACGTCTCGAATAGTACGTCGGGAATTTGTCCATTCAGCAGGGTGTTGTGCAGGTCTTCCGCCAAATCCACCCTGCCTTTTTTTGCCAAGTGGATCATCGCGGCTCTTTGTACTTCGATATCGCTGTCAGACAGCAGATCTTTCAGCAAAGGTGCTGGCATAGGTTTATCCATCTGGTTGGCAATCAGTAGTGCTTGGATACGTAGAGCCGGGTCGGGATCGGTAAAAAAGTCAAAAAGGTCCAGCAATCTGCGTTCCTCAAGGAGTTTGCGCCGGCCCATCAATCGTACAAAGGGATCCTTAGATTCCAAGCTCGACCGGAGTTCAATCTTGGTTATTGAGAGATGGGCAAGGTTTGACTTGCCTTGTATTCTGGCATCTAATCGTACTGACTTGCCCTTAATCATCCATAATTTGCCCTTGCCGTGATTGGGGTATTGGCGAACTACCCAGTCAGTCATGAAAAGATCACCTTTGCTGTTTGTAGCAAATGCAACGGGATGGAAATCCTCACCTCCTTGGATTAACACTTCTGGTCGACCTCCAATACTTGCACCCTTTTCTTCCATCGGGATGCGAACTATATTGTTTTCCTCCCAGATTTGCACCAAGATCTGTCCTTGATACTCATCGGGAAAGTTGGTGAAACTGGCATCAATCAATGCAGTTGGTGCCTCTCCCAAAGGGGCTGCATAAGGCAATGTGCCAGGTAGCTCTCCATTCCAGGCCAGAAATGGATGCAAACCTGATCCCCCATAGAGTGATTCGTAGCCATAGTGGCCACCTTCCACAATTTCCAGCAAGCGATTTGGTCCTCGACTATCGGGATCATTGTCGGTAGCCAGTAGCCGGCCTTCAGCAGTAAATTTTAGATCGAACGGATTCCAAAACCCTGTGCAAACCTCTTCCAGGTTGCTCCCATCGAGCCTGCATCTCATGATGTTGCCACCATCACCAAAACCAGAAATATTGGAACCATCAGATCCAGTGATCTTCCAACGTTTTCCGCCGGTATTTCCACGCGAAACATACAGCCACTCGTCAGGAGAAACACAGATTCCGAGGAGACCCGCATGGTCATAGACGTCATCCGGAGGATTCATGTTCAGTAGAACATCGCGTTTATCGGCGATCCCATCACCATTGAGATCTTGAAATACCTCAACCTGATCTTTGGTCACCAGAAATACTTTTCCCTTGTACCAGGTAAGATTCATCCCATCTTCAATGCTGTCGGCATAAATGATCCACCCCTTAGGTTCTAAATTCTTGGTCAATTGTTGACTGCGTTTTATCCGATCAAAGGAAGGTCCGGCATAGTCACTGGGTGGAGTATGGGTATGGGATTCAAGAAAATATAGGTGGTCTCTATCATCGATGGTAAGACCTATTGGCGTCTGGATGTTGGGCTGCGAATCGATCAACCGAATTTCAAGTGCATCATCGTATACGTTTAGGCCGCTGGAATTTTGATGTTCGGCTTGACATCCAAAAAGTGCAAAAACCAAGACCAGCAGAAAATAAAAGGATGAAGGTGCTGGCTCTCCAGTCTTGTTCAGATCCCTCCGGATCATCTTACGATTCTTCTTTTAGACTGCTCAAGAATGCTACCAGATCCCGAATTTCGCGTGCCGTCAGAATGTTTCCCACGGGAGGCATAGCCGATGGAATGGTCTGTCTTTCTTTGATCTCATGGATTTCGATCTCATGTGTTTTCTCCTTTCCAGTTTTCAGGACAATTTGGTCCGCTGTTTCTTCGATCAATATTCCAGCCACAATCTCATCATTCTTCAATGTGATCGAAACGACTTCATAGCCTTCTGCGAAATCAGCACTTGGGGTGATTAATGATTCAAGGATCTGCTCAGAGCTCAAACGAGCACCGACTCCCATCAATCCGGGGCCTGCATCACCACCCCATTCAAAGATGGAGTGGCAGCGAACACATTGCGCGGCCTCATGACGATAAAAGATCCTTCGTCCTGCCTCGGCGTCACCCCCCTTCAATGCACCGTTATAGGGTGCTAAGGGGTCATCACCATAGGCAGCGGTGATTTCTTTGATTTTTTGTTCCACATCAGGGTCCTCTTTCATTTCAGCAGCTTCCAGCAAGTCGAGTTGTAGATCTGGCGGCAAGTTGCCCGCAATCATTTTCTCCAACTCAGCAATCAATAACTGAGAAGCTTCCTCGGTATTGATTTTTCCCAGACCAATCAGTGCAGCCTGCTGTTCTTTGATTTGCCCGTTGTGTAGAACAGAGGCAAACAACTCCACTGATTTTGCTGGGGGTAGCGCAGATTCCGGTACGATTCCGAGGGCTAGGGACCTTATCTCTTCATTTCCACCTTGTAAGGCAATTTCCAGGGCCTCAGCCAAAGTTGTCGCTTCGATTTCGGCCAAAACTTGGAGGGCGGTACGGCGAATTGCCGGGGTTTTTCCCTTTCGGACCAATTCCAATAACTTACCATCGTACCCCTTGAGCTCGAGTCGGGTAATCGTCTCCATGGCTGCGATTGAAATGGGTTCGGCGGAACTTAGTAAAGATGGCAATACTGGATCTAGGGAGGTGATCAAAGGAGCTCGATCATGAGTAACCTGACCTCGATATCGGCCATCTACACGGTCCAGCACCGATGGCTTGGCCCAGGTGCTGAGGGCCTCTAAAGCTTCCGCTCGCATGGCTATCGGTGCATTCGCCCGCAAAGCGTAGTTCTTCAAGTTTTCGAGGTTTGCCGGTTGTCCTACCCGCAAGTTGGCATTAATGGCTCGGCGTATAAGTGGTTCACCGGTAAAATTTGTCCCTACGAGCAACGCGGCCAGATCGGGCAAAGCACCCTCAATGCTGAAATCATCATTGATACCTCGAGCTGCTTCTGTTACTACATATTCATCTTGGTCATCAAGGAAATTGGCGATACCCGGGTGCTGCATCCGTCGCAGGGCTACAACCGCCGAAATACGAGCGGCTCGACTGTCGTGATTAGACAGCGCAATCAGGGGATCGGGATCATTAATCCGTGCCAAAGCACAAAATCCCGCATGCCTTAACCATGCATCCTGATCGTTGTTGTCAATGAGCATTTGTATTAGGGGTTGGACTGCCGTATGGTTTTCGGTACGTCCAAGAGCCTCAGCAGCGAAGAAGCGTACACGTAAGGATGGATGCTTTAGCAGCTCAATCAGTTGGCTACCGGCATTGCCAAATCTCACATCACCAATCATTTTAGCAGCCTGGGCTTGTATTTCTGGATCGCCATCAGAGAGAAATGGCACCAGTTCAGCGGCTAATTTTACCTCCTTTCGAGCGGCTTGTGCGATGCCCCAAATCGCGTGTATCCTTGCGATCTGGGGTGTGGGTTGCTGAGCCGCAAATACCAGGGAGGAAAAACCCTCCTCGCCTCGGGCGACCATGGCAAATTGTGCTTTCTGCCGAATGCGCATGTCGGGATGCTGTAGCAACCGATTCAATTCTTGAAGTGGCTTAGTAGTGAAATCTACCGCCAACAATTGCTTCACCTCCTGGCGAATCGCAGACTCTTGCCCTCCGGGTATGTCCAGTTTCCAGATGCGGCCTTGATTTTTTATACCCCAACCGTCGATCCAGTCAGCAAAGTAGAGTGCACCGTCAGGTCCAAAATCGAGTCCCGTTGGTAGCAATCCACTTACTACCTCAAAAGTGGTGTCTAGGGCAAACGATGCACCATCGGGTCTTAAGGTGAAGGCGTGAATGGGAGAATTTGCGGGAGATCCGCGAAACTCAGCGACAAAAAAATGATCTTTCCATCTAGAATTTAGCGCTGTACCCGGATTGTAGACCAATCCAGTGGGGCCATTGACGTAGTTTACTATTGGTGGTGTAATGTAGGCCGCTTGACCCTCCCAGCGAGGTACGTGTAGTTTTTCATCCATCCAAACTTTGTAACTATTGTTGTCGGGATCGGTGTATTTGCCAAACTGCCAATTGATACGCCAACCACCATCAGAACCATTGGTAACATAAACCAATCGTTCGCGTTCGCCAGCATGATCTCCATCGTTATCTTCAGTAATCAGATTTCCATACTTATCCCAGGTAAATTCATGGGTATTACGTAATCCTCGGGCAAAAACTTCAAAGTTGCTCCCATCAGGCTCACATCGTACAATGACCCCTTGATTAGGATATTTCCACCGTTGGCCTTCTCGATCGACTACATTCATCCCGATGTCACCAATGCCCCACCAGATCCTGCCATCTGGTCCTACAGTAACACCTGACATTCCATGGGCTCCAAACCCTATATGTACCGCAAAACCGTTAGCCAAAGATTCAACCTGGTCAGCAATTCCATCTCCATCTACATCGGTAGTCTTCCACAGATCTGGACCCACAGCAATATATACGTTGCCATCGAAGTATTCGACACCATTGGCCAAGTCGGTTACTTCTTCATGAAAATCCTCGATATACATTTTGGCGAAGTCAGCCAATCCGTCCTCATCCAGATCAGTGACGTACCAAACGGCTTCTTTTTCGACGGTCAGATCAAGCCAATCGTGACTCCCGTCACCATTAAGATCTTCGATGATCTGTTTATTTTCCTCACTCTTATCAGGAGCAAGTGTTTCTCTTAGGAACGACCGGCGATCTTCTACCGATTGGAAAGAAATGGAAGCTGTCATCCATTCTCGATGTCCGCGAATATCAAATTCAGAATGTTCCAATCTACTTCCATTGGTATAGAAGACTCCACCTTTGGCATCTACTCCAATGGCAACAGGATCTGTAACCAATGAATCAGATGCCCATAATGACAATTCTAATTCAGGATTGATGGTGACAGCAACCTCTCGACGTACTTTTTCAGCAGCAGCTTTTGCTCCATCGGGGTTGATTTGGACTTCATTAATGGGGTATTTTACGGGCATATTTTGGCCGCAACTGAAACAACCCACTGCCACCAACACATATGGCCAGACATCATTTTTTCCATTTCTAAACATAGCTTGCCAAAATAACGAATTCAAAGGAACGCACTTAGTAAGGTTTATCAATGATCCGTTCTTGAATGCTGTTATTGGATTCCGGCATGAGAGAAGATTTGTCTTCAGGAAGAAAGGTTGAACAGTATGACTCCGTCATTAAAAGGAAGAATATCGACATCCCGGAAAATTTGAGTATTTTGTATACCGTATACAAAAGTGGTTAATTAACATACTGATCTTGAGCAAGATAGATGCAAAAGCTTTAACGGACCTTGCTTTTACTGCGGTGAAGGAGATGATCTTGTCTGAGGAGCTAAAACCAGGGGAAAAGATTGTGCAGGACAAATTGGCAAGTGAGTTAGGCATCAGTCGCACTCCCTTGCGAAGTGCACTGCAAATGTTAGAGGGAGAAGAATTGGTGCAGTCAGTGCCCAGACGTGGAATGTTTGTCAGGAAACTCTCGGATCAAGAGATGGTCGATATATTCGATTGCCGAATTGCTCTAGAGCATCAGGCTGTCACCTTATTTACTCAACGGAGTACTGAACTCCATATCGATCAACTCGCCAGTTTTTTTCTTCCCTATCAGAATAAAGATTTCATCGATGCTAAGAAGTACCGTCTGGCCGACCTTCGTTTTCATCAACATATTATAGCTCATTGTGGCAACGCTTTTTTACACCGACTTTTTGACAAGAGCAATCTCTTGACTTTTATCGACCGAATGGGTTTGATTCGACCGCCCGAAGATACGATAGCTGAGCATCTCGCCATCATCAAGGCGATTCGAGATAGGGATACAAAGTGGGCAGGACTACAGATGCGAAAGCACCTGCTTAGATCCCGGGAAATCATTGAAAATCGGATCCTGGAGGGGCAGCAGACATGAGATTACAGGTCAGATACAAAATGGTTTTCGGCACTTTCATTTTGGCTATGATTGTGTTGTTTGATCGCATCCTTATTTCAGTGGCCAAAGATCCCATTGCCGAAAGCATCTCATTGACCGACAAGCAAATGGGATGGGTGCTGTCCATATTCGCATTGGGTTATGCGCTTTTTCAAACACCTTCAGGACTGTTGGCAGATCGGTTTGGCGCCAGAAGGATATTGACGGCAGTGGTCACCTTATGGTCATTCTTTACCGCCATCACCGGTGCCGCATTTAATTTCATCTCTTTAATGATCATTCGTTTTTTATTTGGAGCTGGGGAAGCAGGTGCATTCCCTGGTATGTCGCAGACCATTTATCGCTGGATCCCTTTAAAGGAACGGGGCATCGTACATGGCATTAATTTTTCTGGCGGTCGCATAGGGGCTGCCATTGCATTACCGGTGGTGGCGGGACTGATAGAGTGGACCGGTTGGCGGATGACATTTGCTTTGATGGGGTTGGTAGGACTCATTTGGGCGGTGATATGGTATGCGTGGTTTAGAGATGATCCTGAAAATCATCCCTCAGTAACTGCTGAAGAATTGCAGGCAATCCGGGAGGATATGCCACCGCCGAAAGCGGCCGGTGCACCACTCAAGTTTGGGCAGTTGTTTGCTTCAAAATCGATGTGGTACATTATGGCTCAATATTTCTGCAGCAATTTTACCTTCTTTTTCTGCCTTACCTGGCTGTTCCCTCATCTCAAAGCAAAGTACCAACTTGATGCCATAGAAGCTGGATTTTACTCTTCGGCACCGTTGCTATTTGGAGCGCTTGGCAACTGGTTTTCTGGATGGTGGGTAGACCGGATTTTTAAGCGAGGTCACTGGCAGAGATCACGCCAACTGCCTGCCATAGTTGGTTTTCTTTGTGCTGCAGTGGGCATTTTTGCCAGTGTCTACATGGACCATGTAACCGGAGCTATCATTTTCATATCCTTGGCCGTATTTGGGGCAGATATGACTTTGAGTCCATCCTGGTCTACTTGTGTAGATATCGCGAAGGATCATTCCGGGGCCGTTAGTGGTACTATGAATATGGCCGGTAACCTGGGTTCTTTCTTCACCGCCTTGGCTTTTCCCTATCTTTTGGCCATGACAGCATCCGACCGGCCATTTTTTTTCTTGGCGGCGGCATTAAATGTGATCGCTGTCATCATTTGGATAAGGATTAAGCCAGACCAGCCACTCCATCTAACTTAGACCTAATGTCAAAAAAATGATTACCAAGAGTCAATTGCAAGCGGCACAACAAAGAGCTTCCGATCTCATAGAAAAGGCTGGCTTGTTTATCACCGAAGAGGAAAAAGAAAAGATTGTGGCAGCAGATTTTGGATTGAGTCATTTGGCTATTGAGGGTATACAAATTTTGACACTATTTGAGACAGAACGAATAGCGGCTAAGGTATTGGTGCTCTTCCCATACCAGACTGAGCCCGAGCATTGGCATCCAGCCGTCGGTGAGGATCCGGGTAAAGAAGAAGTCATCAGGGCTATTTGGGGCGACTTGTATTTTTATATTCCCGGGCCGGCTACCCTATCCAAAGGATTTATTGTACAAGGTAAGGATCATTTATATCGGATGAGACACGAGGTGGATCTCAAGCCGGGGCAGCAATTGATTTTATCACCCGGAACCAAACACTGGTTTCAAGCCGGAGCACGGGGAGCTGTTATGTACTCCTTCTCCACTACGGTACGCGATGTAATGGATCAGTTTTCAGATCCGAAAATTGTGCGCACCACAAGAATTATTGAAGACTAACTGTCGAGCATAAAGATCGAAGAACCATGAAACATAGCATAATCACTTCATTTTTGGGCCGAACACAAGACCGATTTTCGGAGTACCAGCAACCCACTAGTCTGTCTGAGCGTATCTCCATCGCCAGTAAAATTGCTGGAGTGACAGGCGTGGAGCTCGTGTATCCCTACGAGACTGCAGATGCAAATGAAACCTCAAAATTGCTGGATGAAGCAGGCTTATCTTTAGCTGCCATCAATGCCAATATCAAAAAGGAAACCCAATTTGTACCTGGTGCTTTGTCCCGGCCAGATCTTGCCATTCGCACAGCGGCAATTGACATCATCAAAGGTGCCAAGACCTTTGCTAAAGAAGTGGGGGCACCACTAGTAACCTGCTGTCCACTCAGCGATGGCTATGATAATTTATTGCAGGTGGATTACCCCAAGGCTTGGCGGAGAATGATAGAATCCATCTCGGTAGCAGCGGATCATTTGCCGGAGATTCCGTTGTTCTTGGAATACAAGATCAATGAGACCCGGGTACATTGCCAGTTGGATTCCTGTGCCAAGACACTGCTATTGATCAAAGAGGTGAAAAATCCGGCGCTGGGAGTCACCATTGATTTTGGTCATGCCCTATTGGCCAAGGAAAATCCTGCACAAGTCTTGAGTATATGCGAGGAATCACATGTGGACTACTATCTACATACCAACGACAATGATTGGAATTTTGACTGGGATTTGATCGGCGCATCGAGAAACTTCCTAAATACAGTAGAATTTTTCTTTTACGCCAAGGAATTTGGCTACGATAAATTTTTTACTGCCGATGCATCTCCCAGGATTTTTGACATGGTGGGGTTTTTTGAAAGGCACACGGAGATGAATCAAGCCATTTGGAATTTGATAGAAGGGCTAGATCGCACGCAGTACAGAGACTTGATGGAAAAGGAAGAACCGATGAAATTGATGAAATTGATAAGAGAGGAAATTTACCGCTTATGATGATGGAGATTCCTCATAGAAAAATAAAAGTTCAAAACAATAGTTGTAAAATGAAAAAAATAATTTTTCTGGGTCTGTGTATTTACGTTCTTGCGATAGCAGCGTGTGATCAGTCATCATCCCAGGCAGACCAATGGCAAGTGGAAAAGTGGGATAAATTAACCTTAAATTTTACTGGACCAAATACCAGTGAGAACGCCGATGAAAATCCCTTCTTAAACTACCGGCTATTGGTCTCCTTTGAGCATGAGGATGGTTCGATTACCGTTCCAGGTTTTTATGCTGCCGATGGCAATGCTGCTGAATCGGGCGCTTCTGAAGGAGGTATTTGGCAGGTGAGGTTTAGACCCCACCTGACTGGAGAATGGCGCTACAAAGCATCCTTTAGAAAAGGAAATCAAATCGCCATTTCAGATGAGATAGAAGTGGGAGAGCCGGTTGCCTTTGATGAACAAGAAGGTATCATACAAGTAACTCCAGGCTCACATCCCGGCAGACTGGTAGTCACCGACAAGCATTACTTAAAATATGCCGATTCTGAAAAATATTTTCTGAAGGGCGGTGCCGACAGTCCAGAAAATCTGCTTGGTTATACTGATTTTGACGGCACTGAAAAAGCAGTACCACCCGAACAGCGAGAAGGGGAAGCGCCTGTGACTGCAACCTTGCATGCTTATGAACCTCATGTCAAAGATTGGAATCCTGGCGATCCATCCTGGAAGGGTGGTAAAGGAAAAGGATTGATAGGAGCACTCAATTATCTCGCTGGTAAAGGGATGAACGCCGTGTATTTCCTAACCATGAATATTGAAGGTGACGGAAAAGATGTGTGGCCATATACCGGTTATGATGAAAGGGAACGCTTTGACTGCAGTAAATTGGATCAATGGGAAATCGTCTTTGATCATATGGATAGTGTGGGCCTTATGCTGCATATGGTCACCCAGGAAACCGAAAATGAAAAATTATTGGACAATGGAGATACCGGCCCTCACCGGAAATTATATTATCGAGAACTCATCGCACGATTTGGTCATCACCTTGCTGTCACCTGGAATATGGGAGAAGAAAACGGCCCGGCGCCGTTTTCGCCAGATGGGCAAAATACTGAGCAACAAAAAGCGATGGTAGAATACATCAAAACCCACGACCCTTATGAAAATATGGTCGTGATTCACAGCCATAGTGTGTTGCCACTACAGCAAAAGTTGTTTACTCCTCTATTGGGATTCCCACATTTAGATGGGATGTCGATTCAAAATAGCAAACCGGTTAACACCAATCAGGTGACACAGGAATGGAGAGCAAAGTCGGGGCAAGCTGGCAAGCCCTGGATCATGTGCATGGACGAGCTGGGCCCTCATTTCCGTGGGGTAGATCCGGATGACCGTAGTGACAACAATCAGGACACAGTCAGAGGCACTGTGCTATGGGGAAACCTCATGGCCGGAGGTGCCGGGGTAGAATGGTACTTCGGATACAGAAATCACAACAATGATCTGGGCTGCGAAGATTGGCGTTCGAGAGACCGGGTCTGGGATTTCACTCGGCATGGGCTAGAATTTTTTCAAAAGCACTTGCCATTTACCGAAATGGAAGCCAGCAATGAAGCCATCAGTTATACCGGTGACGCCTATTGCTTTGCTAAACAGGGAAATATTTACGCCATATACTTACCGCGAGCCGATCAGCTACATCTGGATTTGACCAACTACGCTGGATCTTTTAGCATACATTGGTTTAATCCCCGCACGGGAGGTGATCTGAGTGCAGGTAGTATAACTTCAATCGAAGGTGGTCAGACGCAGAATATTGGCATGCCACCGACCGATAATGATAAGGACTGGGTAGCTCTAATTGAGAAACAGTAGGTTATGAAAGCCTCGTTGAACTACTTCGCCGTATTTTTTCTTGCCTTTATCCTCATGAGCTGTAGTGATCATGAAAAAAAGATGATTGTATTTCCAGGTGAAAGTTGGAAAACCCAGTCTCCCGAAAGTCAAGGCATTGATTCCGGAAAATTAGATGATGCACTTGCCGTACTTCGTTCATTTTGCGGTAAAGATGGTACCGATCAGACGCTGATCGTCCGTAATGGCTACATCATCTGGCAAGGCCCCAACACACAGAAGGCAAATAATGTATACTCTACATCAAAATCATTCACAAGTACAGTACTGGGTTTACTTATTCAAGAAGACCAATGCCAATTGAACGATTTTGCCTATCACTGGGAGCCAGCTTTGAATATTGAACCTTACAGGCACATTACATTGCGACATTTTACTACCATGACTTCCGGGTACAATGCAAAAGGCGATACACGTTGGGATGAGGTGAGCAAGGATTGGTCATGGGCACCCTATGACCCAGGTGAGCCCATTTTTCTACCCGGTGAAAGATACTGCTACTGGGATGAAGCACAAATGATGTTTGGCAGGGTTTTGACCCGGATCGCCGGAATGGAGATCAAGCAGGTCTTTGATCAAAACATTGGGAGTACCATAGGGATGGGTCATTTTGAATGGGGGACCGAAGGCACGATTGGCAGCATGGACATCAACAACGGTTGCACTGGTGTAAAAGTCAATGCACATCAATTGGCCAGGTTTGGCTGGCTGTTCTTGAACAACGGCAATTGGGATGGCAAGCAACTCATTTCCAGCGAATGGGTCAAGGAGGCCACGAGCGTCCAAGTACCTGAAAGCATCCCGGTGGCCGACACCGATAGAAAATCTACCAATGGTAGTGGAAGTTACGGTTACAATTGGTGGATTAATGCTGGTGCTAGTGCAATGCCTGAATCGCCTAATTCTCTTTATTATGCCAGTGGCTTCAACAACAATATGTGTTTTGTCATCCCAGAATGGCAGATGGTAATCGTACGGATGGGATTGGATGGCAATCCACGCGAACCAAAGCACATTACCTATAATCGATTTTTTAAGGCTTTAAAGGAGGCTGTCGTGGACTTGTGAAAGGTGCTCAAAGGCAGTAATGATGAGGCAATCAGTAGTCATACTATGTTTATCGAATTACATAGTTAGTATTGGAGTGGATCTTGCGGATGAAAATCAAAGGAGCAGTATGCTTTAACTGGCAGGTAATTATATTATCCGTTTAAACGATTAAAACGGTTCTATCGATTAAAACGGCTTTATCGGCTCGAGGACTTGGATGGTCCGCTAAAAGTTTGGGAAGGTTCCACATAGCATAAAGAATCAATCTGATTGAATGGTGGGTACAGCTACAAAATGCCAGCAATTGTACTATCAGTTTAAACGGTTACAACTGTTCTATCGGTTACAACGGTTATTTTCGATTCTATCGGTTTGAACGATTCTGAAGATTAAAACGGTTCTGTCGGGTTTTCCTAACCGCTTGGATACTTCCAAAATTGCCTCACAATCTAGCGACGGTGGATACAGCTACAGAATGCTAACAATTGTACTATCAGTTTAAACAGTTAAAAGGGTTCTAACAGTTAAAACCGTTTTATCGGCTCGAGGACTTGGAAGGTCTGCCAAAGTTTGGACAGGCTTGGCGTAGCATAAAGAGTGGATCTGATTGAATGATGGATACAGCTACAGAATGCTAACAATTGTACTATCAGTTTAAACAGTTAATTGAATAAGTCATCGATGAGAACAATTCCAGCACATTGAATGGTTCTAACCAACTGATTTCTCAGATTATCCAGAGATTTTGTACTTTGGAATGACTATGTCCAAAAAAACTACCGAACGTCTGTGCCCTATCTGCCAAAATCAAGTGCATGGCAGAAAAGACAAGATTTTCTGCTCGCTTCCATGTAAAAATGAATATCATCAAAGAAGGAAAGAACAACATACGCCGATTACCAAACCCATTGACTCGATCTTACACCGAAATTGGGTGGTATTACAAGAACATTACGACGAGATTGGGAAGAGGAAGTTCTTTGTCTCAAAAGCAGTATTGAGTAAATCTGGATTTCGCCCCTCCTACCACACCACCGCTCACACCAATAAAGAAGGCAAGACCTACAAGTATATCTATGACTTTGGCTGGATGGAATTTTCCGATAAAGAGCTGATGATCATTAAACTGAGTAAGCCAAAATAGGGCCGGGATATATGGCTGTAGTTTCCAGTAGGTACAGGCAGTCTTATCAGTTAAACGGTTCTAACAGTTTAAACGGTTCAACAGTTAGACGGTAATAACGGCTAGATCGATTCCAACAGCTTTAAAGCATGACTCTCAGTGTTTGTTGATGGTCTGTATGCTACAGACGTTTAGTTTTTGACATTTACAAAGAATTTATCGGTTTTATCGGTTAGATTGGTTCTATCCGTTCAAACGATTGGAGCGGTCAAAACGGTTCTAACACCTAACTGCCAAAGGTTTAACGATGTATGGTTAGTTCTTCCCTCCAATTGATCAGTTCTCACTTCCCTAATCTCTTACTTCAAATTACCGAATTCTACGAATTCATATTCAGAAGAGCGGTAAAGGTTGCCACAGTATTGCTGCATGGCCATTAGCTATGTGTTCCAGGATCCTATCATCTGGATTCTCCGTGATGGTTTTCAGCGCTCTGAAATACACAAATTTCGATGACTACGAGAAAATTTCCTCAATGATGCATTTATTTTCCATGTCGATACGATGCTCGGTCTGTTGAGATCTGTACTTTTTGAATTTCAGGAATCTCAGACCGATAATTTGCAATTAAATCTGGAGATAAATTCGGTCTCAATATCTAGGATCAGTTGACGATAAGGATACAATTAATTTAAAGATAAAATCCCCATGCTCCTGTCGTTAGGAAAAGGATGAACTCAAGCTGCATGAAAATTGGGTTCGGTTTCGACAACAACTCAATTTCTGTGTAGTATCTAAATCGTTCTTTTCAAGACCAGGAAATTCCGGTGGTTTTACAGTGATTGATCATATAATCTCCACTATCTCTGTCATTTGATATTTTTCCTGTACGGCTTGGTAATAGTCATAATACCGCCGTAACCTCAATCTCGATCAAAAAGCCCTTATTGGCCAAACGCTCCACACCGATCCAAGAACTTGCTGGAGGATTATTAGAACCAAACCTTTCCCTCAAGACAGCACTGATGATTGGCCCGTCGGCGTCCTGGTAGTTCACTTTATAAATATTTAATCTTACAATACTTTCCAGCGAACCACCGGCTGATTCTAGCGCCAGTTCAATGTTGTCAATGGCTTTATGGCATTGCATGCTCAAGTCAGTTCCACCCACAATATTCATTTTCTCATCCCAAGCCACTTGACCCGATACAAAAATTAATTTGCCAGGCTTAGAAACCACTACTTGCGAGAATCCAAATGTTGTGGAGTCGAACAGCGATGAGGGATTGATTGTCTTGTGTTTCATCCGTGCTTTTATTTTGATCCGATTTTGATTCTTCTTTAAGAAATTCGGTTGATCTTTCTCCAACCTATTCACGCAGCAAATTCTCATACCAATACAACCCACTCCGCCCCGGAAAGACCAGATCGATGTCACCGTCTCCATCCAGGTCAGATGCTTTGGGATCTAGGCCGATTCCAGCTGGTCCATTAGACTGTATGATATACCGGTTAAATTTTCGGGACACTCTGTCGAATTCATATCGATAAATTACCAAGGGGCCTTTGGCACCTGGATCTCTTCCCTCGTGTGCCCAATATCGCTTGCCATTGACAAATTCGTTGATTGCGTCTTCATCCAAATCAACCCATAGTGGACTGTGCCCTTGTGACCAGCTACTGTCAATCAGGTGCTTAATCCAAGTTCGACCCACACCAGAGCTCTCCTGCTCCAGCCAATAAGTGCCGTAGTCGTGACCTATCGAATACAATAAATCGGCGTCGCCATCGCCATCAATATCGCCGACAATAATGGGCATCGAGGTGCGGCCCAGATCAAATTCTGCATGCCAGGTCCACTTGCCCATTCGTGGGTCGGTTGGTCCTTCCGCCCAGCCCTTTGTACCCACAAAATCGCCCCTGCCATCCCCATTCACGTCGCCAAAGCCACTGCCATGGCCAGCACCGGCAGAGTCAATTTCGTACCGGGCCCATTGCCCATCGGTGCCAGGCAATAACTCATACCAGGCGGCAAAGTCCCACGCACTGGGCACTACATCCATTTGACCATCGCCATCGACATCATACAGGCGACCAGTTTCCATCGGACCGGGAACTTCTACTACGTGTTTGGTCCATTCTCCTAAAGACGAACCAGGGTGTTCCAACCAGTAAATGGATGCACTGCGAAAGTTGACATGCACCAAATCGGTCCATCCATCTCGATTGACATCCATCTCCAAATGAGAATACCCATCTGGGCGACCGCGTATGATCTCCACCTCACCCACAAAATGACGTTTCCATGATGGGGCTTCATACCACCAGGCACCACTTACAATATCTTGGTCGCCATCTTTATCCACATCCATTACTCCACAAGAGCTGAAGATGGCATTGGAGTCTACAACGTGCAGCTGGAATTTCAAGCCGTCATCTGCTTCGACAAATTGTGCGATCACGGTCTTGGCCCCCAACACAAAAAGAGACATCCATATAGCAATAACCAAGCTAGACTTCAATGGGTACCCGACGAACATCTTGTCATTTGGTAGAAAAAACAACAACTATCTGGTTCCTTTTACATTCATTTCTAGTGTATAAACTGAGCCCATGGCCGTAATAAACAATGTCCGCTGTTCCGGACCTCCAAAAGTGACATTTGCTGTCCACCTCTCTGGGACCTCGATCTGCTCGATCAGTTCACCCTTACTATTGAATACCGTCACCCCTTGGCCAGTGAGATAAAGGTTGCCCAAATGATCCAATGTCATACCATCCGAACCCATTTCTGCATATAGGGTTCTTTTGGCAAGGGTGCCATCGTGCTGGATTTCATATCGGTAGGTTTTCTTGTCGCCAATATCTGCCACAAAGAGGATCTTTCCTGTCTCATCTCCGATGATCCCGTTGGGTTTTATGAGGTCGTCAGCCACGATCATGGGCTGGTCAGATCCGGGAGCAAGATAGTATACCCTTTCTTCTTCGATTTCTTTAGCTTCTCTTTCCCAGTACGGGCGTTTATAGAAAGGATCGGTGAAATAGATCCCCCCATCTGGATCTACCCATAGATCATTGGGTCCATTTAACTTCTTACCCTCAAAGTCAGTCACCAATTTTTCTATGTTTTTATCACCGTCAATACGCCAAAGTTCATTGTGAAGATCAGCACAGGCCAGTAGTCGCCCTTCGTGATCAAAGTACAATCCATTGGATCTGCCGCTTTCCTTCATATATACTTCCACACCTTGTCCGGGAGTCCATTTAATGATCTGATCGTTTGGTTGATCAGTGAAGAAGACATTGCCATCCTTGTCAACCGCCGGTCCTTCAGTAAAGCTAAAACCGGTGGCAATTTGTTGCAAAGTAGCGCCCGGAGTGATGATGGGTTCTCTTTCCTCCTGGCTTATTCCAGAGGATGTCAAGAACAACGAAACGCTAAGAATGAGGAATTGTGCATTTTTCATTTGGAGGGATCTTGTGAGTGTAAGATTTGAGTCACGTCCTGTTAGGATGTTAAAGATCAGCAATTCTCCTGAAAGTGAAGGTGAAACACCAATAACCATGAACCTCAAGCTGACCAATGGTTACCCTTCTTCTAAGCCAGGATATCTTTTACTACATGGCCATGTACATCGGTTAGCCGGTAATCCCGGCCCTGAAAGCGAAACGTCAATTTCTCATGATCTAATCCGAGTTGGTGTAAAATCGTGGCTTGAAGGTCATGCACATGAACCTTTCCTTCCACACCTGAGAATCCAATTTCGTCGGTTTGACCGTGGGTAAATCCCTTTTTAATCCCCGCTCCAGCCATCCACATGGTAAATGCTTCACTGTGGTGATCCCGCCCCAGAAATCCCTTGCCGGCTCTAGCTTCCATCATGGGGGTACGGCCAAATTCTCCACCCCAGACCAGCAGTGTCTCAGCCAGAAGGCCTCGCTGTTTGAGGTCCGTGATCAATGCCGATAATGGGCGATCGATAGCCGCACAGGCATAACGTAGACCATCGCCTACACCATTGCCAGGCCCAGCACCGTGGGTATCCCAGCGTGTATCATACAATTGCACAAAGCGCACACCCTTTTCCACCAGTCTTCGTGCCAACAAGCAATTGTTGGCAAAGGATTGCTCTCCCGGTGTGGCTCCGTACATTTCTTTTATGTACTGTGGCTCATCGGAAATATTCATGACCTCTGGTACTTCCGCTTGCATCCTAAAAGCCAATTCGTACTGGGCAATGCGCGTGATAATTTCAGGATCTTGCACCTCTGCGTAAGCACGCTGATTGATCCGATTGATCACCTCAATAGATTTTTTTCGCAGATCCCGGTCAATATTATCCGGATTTTCAAGGTCTAGAACTGGCTCACCTTTCGATCGGCATTGTACTCCTTGGTACACAGTTGGCAGAAATCCGCTGCTCCATACACGCTTGCCAGAGGTGGGTCCTCCTCGGGAAAGCAGCACTACAAAGCCTGGTAGATTTTCGTTCGGAGATCCCAATCCGTAGGTTACCCAGCTTCCCATGCTGGGCCGGCCAATCCTGGGTGAGCCACTATGCATGAAAAACTGTGCTGGAGCGTGATTGAATTCATCTGTGTGCATAGCCTTTAGAAAACACACCTCGTCAACCATCTTGGAAAAGTGGGGCAAATAGTCTGAAACCCAGGCACCAGATTGTCCGTGTTGAGCAAAATGAGATTGGGGACCTAACATCAGTGGGATATCTCGAATGAAAGCAAATCGCTTCCCTTCCATCAAAGAGGGTGGACATCGTTTCCCATCCATCTTCCGCAATGCCGGTTTATGATCAAACAATTCCAACTGAGAAGGGGCACCAGCCATGTGAAGAAAGATGACATGCTTGGCTTTGGCTGGAAAATGTGGCATAGGTCGAAATTCCGGTCGTTCACTTCGACCGAAAAGTGGAGTATCCAGCAATGATCCCAGTGTCAATGCACCCATTCCTGACATGCATTTTCTCAGGAAGTGCCTTCTGCTGTTAAACTGAGCTTGTCTACATTGTGCTTCGGCAAGAATATTCATAGTCACTGCTCTTCTAAATATCGGATATTTTTCTAAGAATCAAGACTGAGTGCGTTGGACGGATTTCACTAACATCTTCAAGATCTATGATTTCTTTGGTCCTGTAAAATAGTATGGGTCAATTTGGTCCTCACTCTTTTACAATAAACTCGTCGAGATTAAGTAAAGCATTCGCAACAATGGTCAATGCCGCTAATTCACGTGATTCTTCACCTGAGACCACTGCTGTGTGGTGGTGGATAGCTTCGCGATAAAGTTCCTTTAGTGCTTCTAAGTCCTCAGTGTCAATTTCTCGATGCAGTAACCTTTGATAGCCATGTCTGATCTGCTGATCAAGATCCGATGTGGACTCGATCATTTTTCCTGCCATAGCTCGGGCCGCATAATAATAGGTTTGATTATTGAGCAAAGTCAGGGCCTGTAAAGGTGTGTTGGTACGAATTCGTCGAGACGAGCAAACGGTGCGGTCAGGGCTGTCAAAAGTAATCATGCTTGGAAATGGGTCGGTACGTTTCCAATAAACGTACAAAGAGCGACGATATAAAGCATCCTCGCCCGTCACCACATAACGAGGAATTTTGGTTTCATTAATGTTTAAGGCTGGTATAATTACGCTGGGACCACCAACCTGTCGTTTGAGCAATCCACTTACCGCCAGTATTTGATCGCGAATTTGCTCCGCCGAAAGTCGCATCCTTGGACCTCTGGCTAGCCATTGATTTCGTGGGTCTTTTTCGATCTGCCCCTGAGTTGCTTTGGAAGACTGCCGGTAGGTGGCTGACATCACGATGTCTTTGATCAGCGCATGTAAGCTCCACCGGTGGGTCTGCTGCAACCTGACGGCAAGCCAGTCCAATAGCATAGGATGCGTGGGCGAAGCACCTTGAGATCCAAATTCTTCCATGGTTTCTACGATGCCGTATCCAAAAAACTGTTCCCAGATTCTATTGACAATGACACGAGCGGTAAGCGGATTTTCGGGGCTTACCAGCCATTTTGCAAAGCCCAGACGGTCATTGAGATGATGATCTCCTGTTTTCTGGAAAATGGAAGGAATATCAGGCCGAACTTCGTGTTCAGGCGTTAGCCAGCTGCCGCGGTTGAAAAAGTGGGTTTTCCGAGCCCTCGCAGGAGGCAGCTCTTGTAAAATGGGAGTAGTCTCTGCCGGTATTTCGATCAAGTGGGCTAACTTTTTTTCTACCTCAGGGCCCAAGGATCTAAATCGGGCTTCTCTTTCATGGAAGATTATCTTGTCCAAATAAAAGAGGTGCTGGATATATGTATCCCCTACTGCAAACCGGAAGAAGAGGTCATGCTGACCATCCACCGGGTGGATAGGAGCCTTAAATTCATGAAAGAGATGTTCTTCGGTAGGCCGTGACGATTGCCAGTTCTTCCAAGTGCCGGTCTTCAGAATGGGAACAGACCCGATTTTTTCACCGGCAACAGAGTCAAGGTGAATAGAAATTGAACCGGCATGTTGAAGCATGGTAGAGGCCCGGAAGCCAATGGCTTCGACGGCACTCAAATCAACATCTTCAAATTTGATCCAGGAGCTGTCCTGGATCTGCCAGACCATGTCTAGGTTGGGCCAGATCAATTCTATCAAGGGGCTACTCTGATCGTAATCCTCCGCTTCGATGACCCGGTAATCCAGTTCATCAAGAAGGTTTTCTTTTTGAATGTGTAGATGTGCCGATCTGGGACTCTTTATGTCATCGGACATTTTTTGTTTTACCCATGTGATGATTTCTTCTACTTCCTTGGCTCCGGTAGGATCGTACGTGTAGAGCTTGGGGCTCTCATTGTAGATGTCTTTGTCAGAAGTATTGTTAAAAAAAGCCATCGATTCATAGAATTCCTCGTGTCGAAAGGGATCGTACGGATGGCTATGACATTGTACACAGGCCATTGTTGTTGACAACCAAACTTCGTAAGTGTTGGCCACGCGCTCAATGATTGATGCGACCCGAAACTCTTCATCATCTGTGCCCCCTTCATCGTTGGATACCGCATTGCGATGATAAGCTGTCGCTATGAGTTGGTCAATGGTCGGATTGGGCAAGAGATCTCCTGCCAATTGATGAATCGTAAATGAGTCGAAAGGCAAATCCTGGTTAAACGCCTGGATTACCCAATCCCTAAATTTCCAAATGCTGCGATTGCTGTCTTTCTCGTATCCTTTGGTGTCAGCATATCGCGCCAGGTCAAGCCACATAGATGCCCAACGTTCACCAAAATGGGGGCTTTGCAACAGTTGGTCCACTAGTCTTTCGTAGGCATCAGGTCCATCGTCCCTTAAAAATTGATCAGCTTGCTCGAGGGTTGGGGGCAATCCGGTAAGGTCTAAGTAGAGACGACGCATAAGTACTTCGCGTTCTGCTGCCGGACTGGGCGTCAGTTCATGGGATTTATGCTTCTCAATAATGAAGTGATCAATACCATTGATGGCCCAGTCATCATCAGTAGAAGGTGGAGCAATATCCTTATGTGGAACTTTATAGGCCCAATGTTTCTCCCAGGGAGCTCCTTGGTCAATCCAGCGGGCAATCAAATCAATTTCTTCATCGGAGAGGGGATCCTTCTCAAACGGCATTCGAAATTCTGGGTCATTGCTTACCAATCTTTGGTACAAGCTGCTCTTCTGGTGATTTCCTCTGATAATGGCTGTTTTGCCAGACTCTGCCGGAGCAAAGGCATCTTCCTCAAAGAGGAGACTAAGGCCACCATTGGCTTTCACCCCACCGTGGCAACGAAGACATTTTTCATTGAAGATTGGGCGAATGTGATCATTAAAACCAATAATATCCTGTTCAGAAAAATGACATCCGAGGGTGTATAATAGGTAGATGGTTGCGCAGATTTGGATTCTTTTCATTATCCCTGATAAGATCATTAAAGTTAAGATCTCAATCTTAATTGGGAGAGATGTATCGTGATTGATGAAAAACTGAGGTTCCCCAGACCAACAATCCCCAATACGAAGGTAGGGGGTTTTGCCAGCCATTAATGCACCAAATCTTACGTTAGATTCTTGATTATGAGTCAGAATCCCTACAACTGGCAAAGTTCCTTCATCTATTCCCTTCTCCCACCATATTGATGATGTCTTGCCAGAAAAAGATTGCCTGCCTGCCAGTTGCGGCAGACAGGCGAAGACCCATCTTTATTAGGTGTTTTGAATCTCATGAAGGAATGTCATGGTGAGCTTTAGGTTACAGATTTTTCTACTGGGCCATTAGAAAGTGTATCTCACGGCAAGGCCACCAGCACCACCGGCAAATCCAGCACCGCCTGTTAGGGCAAGACCGGGCATCCAGTCTAGACTGACATTAAGGGGTAGGTCAGCAAACTTGTAATCAAGGCCGATGTTGCCTGCGATCCCAATTTGTGTGCTGCGTCCGGTGTAGTATTCACTGTATGCTCCACTCCAGAAGCCAACAAAAGCACCTCCTCCCACATACCACTGCAATCCCTCAGCTACATCTTCCAGCGAATTGTGCATGGTGACAACTCCAGTGATCCTTGTACTGCGATATCGCAATCCAAAGGTGCCACGGCTGCGAAAGTTTACTATGGCCTCAGCAGCTATTTTTTCATTGACAAAGTGCTTGTAAGTACCTCCAAAGCCCCAGGCCAGCCGCAGGCCGGCCGCATGATCATATGATTGGGCTAGCATATGATTTGTAGTGAGGGTAAAGAATATTACAGCAAGACTGACATAAAATGTATTTTTCATAATCTTTGGCTTAACAGTTAGTAATCATTTTATCACCCTTAATTGCTGTTCGAACAAATAGGTAAACACCTTACCAATTTTTTGACTGACTTAGGGGCAATTTGCGTGTTGGAAAGTGGTGGCCAACCAAAGGACCAAATCAGCAGACGTTTAATTTTAGGGGTACTTAATGAAAACTGTATATGAAACTGAGTACAATTGTCACCGTAATTTTTTGCTTTTTATTAAGAACAGTCTTGGCACAGAACAACAATGCTTTTCGAGTACAAGTCTCTATTGAGGCTGGCACCATTGAAGGCAATTATGATACTTACAGTGGGATTCAAAGCTATCTGGGTATTCCTTACGCTAAACCTCCCCTCGGTGATCTTCGCTGGAAGGCTCCTCAGCATCTTGAGAAATGGAGCGGTGTGAGGGAGGTTAAAGAGTTTGGCCCGCGACCCATGCAAACCAATGTTTTCGGGGACATGAGATTTCGGTCTGATGGAGTTAGTGAAGATTGTCTCTATCTCAATGTATGGACGCCCGCTAAGCGCAACACAACCGGCCTGCCCGTTCTGGTCTATTTTTACGGAGGTGGGTTTGTTGCAGGAGATGGATCTGAACCTAGATATGATGGAGAAAGTATGGCTAAACAAGGAATCGTTGTAGTGACAGTCAACTATCGACTGAATATTTTTGGATTCTTTGCACATCCGGAACTGTCGGCAGAAGCTCCTTATCACGCTTCAGGAAACTATGGCCTCCTTGATCAGCAAGCTGCATTGAGATGGGTGCGTGCTAACATCGAAGCCTTTGGCGGCGACCCGAACAAAGTGACCATTGCTGGGGAATCGGCAGGTTCTCTTTCCGTTAGCATTCATATGGCCTCTCCGCTCAGTAAGGAGTTGATTTCTGGCGCAATTGGAGAAAGTGGAGCGAGCATAAAACCGACTTTAGCTCCAGTGCCTTTGAAAGATGCAGAGGAGATCGGAGTAGAATTTGCCAGGGAAGCAGGCTATCCTTCTTTAAAGCAATTGCGGGCCCTTAGTTCCAGAGAAATTTACGAAATCTATAATGAATCCGGTCGATTTGGTTTTCCCACCGTGATCGATGGTCATATACTTCCTAAAACCCTTCCTGAAATTTTTGAAGGGCGACAGCAGGCTATGGTGCCTCTGTTGTTGGGATGGAATTCTGCCGAGATTCCAGGTACGGCTTTTATGCAGGATTTACCTTACACAACTGAGAATTTTATCACCAAGGTCAAGAATGCCTACCCGGAATCGTATCAAACTGTACTAAAGCTCTATCCCCATACAACCCCACAGGAAGTGGAAATTTCAGCGACTGCCCTTGCCTCTGATCGATTTATCGTCTATAGTACCTGGAAATGGTTCGATCTTCACCTGAAGCACAGTGACCAACCCGTGTATCGATATTTATATAGTAAACTTCGACCACCGCTAAAGGATGAAAATTTAGTCCCTGGTCTGGCTGGTGGTACTTCCCAAAGGAATGCAGAATCAAGCCGATCCCAACCTATTGGAGCTCCTCATGCCTGCGAGATCGAATATTGTCTGGGGAATTTACACCTGGTGGATGAATATGTGTGGACTCCCGAAGACTATGCGGTATCTGCAACGATGCATGCATACTTTGCCAATTTCATCAAGAATGGAGATCCTAATGGTCAAGATCTGCTTCAATGGCCGGCAGCTGATCCCGTGGATAAAACTCCCCCGGTGATGATCATTGATGTGGAGTGTAAAGTGGAGGAGAGCAAGTACGAAGCACGGTATGAATTTTTGGATCAAATGTACCGCAACGAATAAGGTGTGGGATGTCTTTACATTTTAAGAGATCCACTCTAAACCAGGATTATTTGCTGGGTTTCAGGAATCTGTTAAATCATTTATGAAAAAGATTCAACTGACCTAGGACATTTCTGCTGCGGGATACACAGGTTAAAGGACATTGGCCCTTAAGAAACCATATAGTTAAGTTCGTCTCAATAATTCATCATAGTTGTTTAAGCCCAATCCTCCAAAGGGAGTGGAAATGGGTAAATCGTTTTGGAAACCATAAGTGAGTGGAACCCCTTTCACTCACTTTTTGGTTTTTCGTGCTGCCTATCGCTAAAAGGGGGAATTTCCCTACATGTTCTTCTCCTTGCATTAGGGTGGTTCAACCTTCAATGTCAGCAGGGAGGATGGCCGCCAGGGTCTTGACTCCATTGGTTTTGATGCTAGATCATAGGCCCTCTAGAGGTAATTTACCCATTCTACTGCTAAGTCCTTGTCATTTTGCTGTCCATCCGCCATCGACCGTAAGCATAGATCCTATCATATAGCTGGCTGCTTCACTTGCTAGAAAAAGTGCAGCACCCTGGATTTCTTTCAACTCTCCCCATCTCGCCAATGCGGTCGCACCGATGATAAACTTCTTTGCTTCCTCTGTTTTGGCAATCGGGATATTCATTTCGGTGAGAAAAGGACCTGGGCAGATGGCATTCACGCAGATATTAAATGGTGCCAATTCGAGGCCTAAGGCCCTGGTCATTTGTACGACTGCCCCTTTGCTGGTGGCATAGGGAGTCCGGTTTGCCAATCCAACCAAACCTAAGGTGCTGGCGATGTTAATGATCCGTCCCCATTTCTGTGCTTTCATGGCTGGAACTACAGCACGACTGGCGAGCCATGACCCGGTGACATTTACATTCATCACTTGACTAAACTGTTGTGGGGTGAGTTCGTCAATGGCACCTCTGATGTTGATGCCAGCGCTATTGATCAAAATATCGATTTTGCCAAAATGCTTTTGAGTTTCCACCACCATCTTGTCGATGGCCTCTGGATCAGTAACATCAGCAGCAAAAGAGGCACATTGACTTCCAAATGTTTGTTGCAGTTCCTTGGCTGCCTGATCACCTTCTGATTCATTTCGGTTGACCAGCATGATTTCTGCTCCAGCGGAGGCTAGACCGGCAGCCATTGCGAGGCCCAAACCTTTAGACCCTCCAGTGACAATTGCTACTCGATCTGCTAAGTCAAATTGCTTGATTCCAGGAAGTTCTGCTATGTTCATGTCGTGGTTATTTTATTGCCAGGGGCCTGTAATTCTCACCATCAGGTAAAGGAATTTATGTTGTCGGCCAATGGCAGCAGATCCGAAGATACGTTTCGTGCCAGACCTTGCAAATCTATTATTGGATGATGCTGAAAATGCGATCCTTGAACTGTAACCACAATGTATTGATTTGAGGAGAAATGTGGAGTCGAATCATTGGCACGGTAAAAGCCAAGGTAAATATTGTCCCTCTGATCAGGATGTTGAGAACAGGATGAAAATTCAAAGTTGGGATGGCTGCCAAACCAAAAGCAATGAGTGAAATCAAGGCGACATGCAGATGCACTCTACCGATTGGTTGCATGCCGAATTTCCACCAAATAAATAAATATTTGATAAAGTTAAAGGCCAGCAGAGAGATGCAAGTGGCATAGGCTGCGCCCAGTAGGCCGAATGTCGGTATCAGCAGGTAGTTTAGGTAAACTGCAATAATTCCCAAAATCAATATAGCTATCAGATTTACCCAGTAAAATTTTGAATAAGCAATGATGCCTTGATTCACTCCACTGGTGAGGTTTAGAAGCTGGCCAATACCAAGAATAAGAAATAATGATTTATATGGCTGTAGTAGTTGAAGTTTGGTTGTAAGGTTTAGTAAATCATCAATACAGGTCCATGTACCAAGAAGAATTAGAGAGGCTGCAATAAATAGTAGTTCCGAAGATTGTCGGTAAATAGTTGAAATTTCAGTAAGATCTAGCTTGTTCCATGCAGTTGAGATAGCAGGGTTCGTAATGGCAGCAATGGCAGTGTAAGGCATAATCATGACATTTGACATAAACAAGAAAAAACTGTAAAATCCGTTTGATTTATAGCCCAGAAAACTGCTGACCATAATGGTATCAATCCGAAAAGCTAGAACACTACCTAGCATAGTTAATGACGACAAGAGTGCGAAAGTAAAGATCTCTTTTAATTTAGCCGTTTCAAATACGGACAGATCAAAGCCAGGGCTGATATTTCCCAATTTGCTGAGATACCAAAAGTATCCCAAACTAGTGATGAGATACATAGCCACGAAACCGATCTTGAATTGTGTCAATCCTATCAAGTTGAAAGTAGCAGATATGATCAACACTGGTAAAATGATTTTGTGCAAGATGTTGGAGAATAGAGCCGGAATGACTATGCGCTTGAAGTTACTGATATAGGCAGCTAGGAGTCGGTTGAGTGCTAGAAATCCTAGAATCGCTAGCACCAGAATTTTATTTTGGCTAAAAATGTTTCCCTCCATGTTAAGTTTTGCCAGTAAATCAAGCAAGGGATTGCCAGCTAGAAAGGCGATTGCGGAAAAGCCTACGAAAGCCACTAAAGACGATAATATCAGAAGACCTAGGAAGGTCTTAGCATCTGACGGTGTTTTTTGGAAGTCTGGAAAATACTTTATCGCAACGGATGCAATGCCCAATGATGCAAAGGGATATAATAAGCCAGCTAATCCGATAATAAACTGAGTGAATCCATATAATTCCCATGCAAGGGGATAGATGAAAAGATTACTGACAGCTCCAATGACTAGCCCCAATGCAGAAACACCGGTATGTTTTAGAGCTTGGCGCTTTATGATTCCCATTAAAGTTAAGCATTACAGGATGTCAAAAATACAGATGGATCCTGGATATTCATCATACCTTTCGTTCATATTGACAACGGAGTTTTGGTCATCTATAATGCCTTCACTTGTGTATTCGTATGATTACCCAGGATAGTTAAGGTGATCAAGAACTTAAATCTGCACAAAAGTCTTATATTGCGCCCTTTGACTATATGTAAACTTTTAGTAATCAGGTGTAAATTAGGATGAATCTGACTTTTGAAGTTGTAATAAGGAGCACGTATGAAAATTGTGACAGTCATTGGTGCCAGACCTCAGTTTATCAAAGCTGCAGTAGTCAGCAGGATACTGAGGCGGAATCACCGTATTAAAGAGGTTTTTATTCATACCGGTCAACATTACGATCAAAATATGTCAAAGGTATTCTTTGATGAGATGGAAATTCCTGAACCGGACTACAACCTTCATATTCATGGTTTGTCACATGGTGCAATGACTGGAAGGATGCTGGAGGGTATCGAAGCTGTATTGATCGATGAGAAGCCTGATATCGTCCTGGTTTATGGCGACACCAATTCAACTCTGGCTGGTGCATTGGCAGCAAAAAAACTGGTGATTGATCTTGCTCACGTAGAAGCAGGACTACGTTCTCACAACCTAGAGATGCCCGAGGAGATCAACCGCATCTTGACTGATCGCATTTCAGACCTTCTACTCTGTCCCACAAAGTTGGCAGAGGAAAACTTGATCAAGGAGGGATTTGATACAATGGTCAATACAGTGAGAGTGACTGGTGACGTGATGTACGATGCTGCTCTGTTTTATGCTGATAAATCGGAGGAACTTGCGACAATACAACGAAGAATTCCCTTAGAAAATGAGTTTATGCTAGTTACCATTCATCGACAAGAGAATACCAATAGTCTTGATCGATTGCAACCGATTGTGGAGGGATTGAATACACTTGCCCATGAAATTGATATTGTCTTTCCAATACACCCTCGAACAAGAAAGACCTTTCAAGAACAGGGGTTAAGCTTAGATTTTGAACCCATTGATCCGGTAGGCTATCTAGATATGATTCAATTACTCAAGCATTGCAAGATAGTTGCCACTGATAGTGGTGGTTTGCAGAAAGAGGCCTTTTTTTTCAGGAAACCATGTCTCACTTTAAGAGATCAAACAGAGTGGTCTGAGCTACTCGATTTAGGGGCCAATCGACTTTGTGGTGCAGACAAAGGATTGTTGATTAGTAGCTTTCATGAAATGAGAAATCACCAGTTGAAAGATGTTGGAGAGCCCTACGGAGACGGAAAAGCCGGTGAAACGATTGCTGAAATACTGACCCAGTTTTGACATCTCTGATAAGATTGAACGAAAGCTGCTAATGGACTATGGCTTCATATGAATGCCTGATCGATAGAGTTGAAGGCAACATCAATGAAAGAAACGCAATCGTCGGGGACATAAGTTCTAAAAGTGGCTCTCATTGCTGTTTATCAGGCGAAAATTATAGTTTTGCCTGACCAAATCGCCCAGAGAAAAATGGTGAAATATTCGATCATTGTGGCTGTCTATAATCGTCTGGATGAGGTTAAGGAATTGCTTGGTTCGGTTGAAAAGTTGGCGTTTGATCGAGATGATTTTGAGTTGATTTTCGTCGATGATGGTTCTCAAGACGGCTTCAAAGACTTCATCCGTTCGTATGAAAGCTCGACAGGTGTCAAAATTGATACAGTTTACCAGCGGAATATGGGACCAGGTGCCGCCCGAAATCATGGTATGCAGATTGCCAGAGGCAACTATTTTATCTTTCTTGATTCTGATTGCATGGTACCATTTGATTGGCTAAGACAGATCGATCTAGAGGTCCATAAGCGAGATCTTGATGCATTTGGTGGTCCTGATACTCACCATGAATCCTTCAGCCCCTTATTAAAGGCAATCAATTATTCCATGACTTCTTTTATAGGTACGGGCGGTACTCGAGGGTCCAGAAAGAGCATTGGAAAGTTCTATCCACGTAGTTTCAATATGGGTATTAGAAGAGAAGTGTTTGAATATATTGGAGGGATGAACCAGTTGAGACATGGTCAAGACATGGACTTCTCAGCAAGAATTTATGAGGCTGGGTATAAAGTTGGCTTGATTCCAACAGCAATGGTGTACCATAAAAGAAGGACCAGTCTTTGGAAGTTTTTCAAGCAGATTTTTAATTGGGGTGTTGCAAGAATAAATTTAGGAAAACTTCATCCTAGTCTTTTAAAACCTATCCACTTCCTTCCCAGCGTGCTTATTATTGTGACGTTAATTGTCGCAATTATTTCCGTGGTTTTTTCCGCTCGGTCTGTTTTATTCGTGATATTAGCATTTTGGGGTCTAATATGCTTGATAGCATTTAGTCAATCACTATTTAGATATAAAAACCTTTCGGCGGCCCTGCTTTCCATATTGACATTAAATTTGCAAGTCCTTGCTTACGGCACGGGTTTACTTTGGGCAGTTCTTCAATTGACGCTAGGACGAGAACCTAGGGGATTTGTTAAGAATTATTATGGAGTAAAAGGAAAAATTCAAATTGGCGAAAAATTGTGAGATATGAGCAGAATAGGAAGATTGTATTATAAAAGTGAATATTAAGTTATGATCTATTTACTCTTACCAGCATTTAATGAGGAAGCATCTTTGCCAAAGTTGTTTCCGAAGATTAGGGATGTATTTAAATCTAGCGAGTATGAGTATCAAATCATTGTGGTAAATGATGGGAGTTATGATCGAACACGGGATATCTTAGAACTTCTTGAGGAGGAAGGAAATTACCCATTGATCATTCTTGACCATTCGATCAATCGCGGTCTCGGAGAAACTGAGCGAGATGCCTTCGAGTATGCTGCCAAAGTCAGTGATCCCAATGATTATATCGTTCGGTTGGAGGGTGATGATACACATGATCCTAAATATATCTTTACATTGATTGCAAAACTTGAAGAAGGATATGATGTTGTTAACACTTCCAGGTTTCAACCAGGGGGTGGCCAGGTAGGACTCAATGCCTACAGAACCTTTATTAGTTACGCCGCCAACATGTTTATGAAATTATTATTTGGGATAAAGGGAGTTAAAGATCATTCATGTGGTTTTCGAGCCTACAGGGCGGAGGTCATAAAGGATGCTGTACAGATTTTTGGAAATTCTTTTTTTCAGCTGAGAGGGCTGGGTTTTACCTCGACATTAGAGACAATTGTCAAGCTAAATCTGATCGGCTGCAGATTTGCTGAGGTACCATTTGTACTCCGATACGATTTGAAGGAGAGTTCTAGCAAGATGGTTGGAAGTGTCACCACGCTCGGATACATAGTCATGGCTTTATTATATCACTGGCCATTTGGTGGTTGGAAGAGCCAATATCGTGGTCTTAGGGAGTTGTACAGAAGAGATCGTGAATCGGCGATTCAGAAATATAATATTAGGCGAATTCGTCGACGAACAGCAAGTAGAATCGGTGGTTAATCCAAATCTAATCTTTTCTTAGGATGTGTGGTATCGTTGGTTATCAGTCAGAACTTCATTCGACCTTTGATGCAAAAGCAGTAGTGAATTCTATGAAGGATTCCATTAGGTACCGAGGACCTGATGGAGAAGGAGATTACTTTCATGGTAATACGGCATTTGGGCATGTTCGTTTAGCCATAATAGATATCAAGCATGGTGGCCAACCGATGACTAGTAAAGATGGCCGGTATACTATTTGTTATAATGGAGAGATTTATAATTACTTAGAGATACGACAGCATCTTACTGCGCAGGGATACTCTCTAAGTACATTTTCAGACACTGAAGTAATTTTGTATGCCTACATTGCCTATGGACGGAAGTTTCTGCATTATTTGAATGGGATGTTTGCTTTTGCTATCTATGACCAGCAGGAGCAGTCCATTTTTATCGCAAGAGATCATTTAGGGATCAAACCACTATACTATTGGATATCAGATGGTGAGTTTGTTTTTGCATCCGAAATTAAGGCTCTATTCCACTATCCATCTATTGAAGCAGAGATTGATCTAGAAGGAATATACCAGTACCTTACATTTCAGATGACCTTAGGCGAGACTACAATGTTTCGCAATATCCGGGAATTGGAACCAGCAACTTATTTGGTGGTTAGGGATGGTAAGATCCAAGAGAAACATAATTATTGGCAGATCCAGTACTCGATCAATACTGACCGCAAGGCTAATGAATTTGCTGATGAACTACTAGTCCTATTAGAGAATGCCCTGTCGATACAGGTCCGATCTGATGTTCCCGTCGGAGCATATTTAAGTGGGGGTCTGGATTCAAGTACGGTTTCAGTATTGGCAGCAAAGAATTACTTTGGACAACTTAAGACCTTTGCTGGCGGATTTAAGGAAGATGAGGTCTATGATGAGACGAATTATGCTAGAATTGTCGCTGATTACATAAATAGTGACCTCTACGAGATTTTTCCAACCAGTAGCGACTTCCTGGATGTATTTGAAAAACTAATCTATCATATGGATTATCCAGGTGCAGGTCCTGGTTTATTCCCTCAGTATATGGTCTCTAAGTTGGCCTCTGAGCATGTCAAAGTTGTCCTGGGAGGACAGGGTGGAGACGAAATATTTGGAGGTTATGCAAGATACGCTGTTGCTTATTTAGAGCAATGTTTGAAAGGTGCGATCTTTGAGTCGCAGGAAGAAGGTCAGCACGTCGTTACCTTGCCCTCAATAATTCCAAATCTTCCCATGCTTCGTCAGTACGTTCCTATGATCAGAGGTCAATTTGCGAAGGGCCTTTTTGAATCAATGGATCGTCGATATTTTCGGCTTGTGGACCGGTCTCCTAATTTGCATCACTTGTATAACGCAGATTTTCTTATGAATCGATCAGAGGAATCGATTTTTAGTAGATTTTCGGACATTTTTAATTATCCAGAAAGCCCGTCGTATTTTAATAAGATGACATATTTTGATACAAAAACTTTGTTGCCGACATTACTACAGATTGAGGATAGGGTGAGTATGGCTGTTTCGCTCGAGTCCAGAGTACCGCTTTTGGATAGGAGGATTGTTGAACTTGCGGCTTCAATCCCGCCCACTATGAAGTTTGCCGGTGGGAAGACCAAAGCAGTGCTACTCAGATCGGTTAAAAATATTTTGCCAAAGGCAATTATTGATCGTAAGGATAAGATGGGTTTTCCGGTGCCGATAAATGAGTGGCTGGCTGGTTCACTAAGAGATTATTTTCTGGATATATTTAGCAGCAGTTCTGCAAAGAATCGGGGTATTTTCAAGGTTGGTGAAATCATGGATCGGATCGAAGGTTCAGGTAAGTTTAATCGTGACCTTTGGGGTGTACTAAATCTTGAAATTTGGTTTCAAAAATTCATCGATAGATGAAGCTGACTGTTCTGGCTGATAAGCAGGATTTTCAATGGCTCAGTTATATCCTCGATGAATTTGTTCGTGTGCAGCAAGCAAAATTTACTATTGCGGTAATTGGTGACTCAGTTCCGATTCATGAAGATTCTATTGGTGTCTTATATTATAGCGATCACTCTAAGGGGAAGATCCCATATCTGCGAAGAAAACAAGTGAATCCCTTGGGTGCCCAACTCCAATACATTGATGCTAAGATGTTTGTGCTAAAGCATACTATTTTCGATGATGAGAAAAGTATTTTTCCGTATGATATTTTTTGGAATGCCTTTGTTTTCTTGTCTAGATACGAAGAGTATTTGTCTGAACAGAAAGGACAATTTATCAATAGTTATTGTCGAAATCATCCTCGAGAAGATAAGCTAAGCTTTGGCTTCCCAATTGTTAGCATTTATTTTGAGCTTCTCGAAGACAAAATACGAAGTCTTTTTCCAGAATTTGGTTTTTCAGATTCTAGGAGCTCACGAGTTGAATTATCGCATGATTTGGATTATGTTGAGAAGACATCGGCGGTCAGAATTAAGCAGACTGCATTCAATCTTTTTAATACTTTTAAGTATTTCCACCAGCCCAAAATTTTTGGGAGGAACTTTCAAAAGACTGTGAGATTTTTATTTTCTCAGCCATCATATTGGTGTTTCGACTATTGGGTAGATCTTGAGTTATCATTTGAAGTACGATCTGTGTTCTATGTTTTTGCAAAGACAGGGCGCAGGTCAATGAGGCATTGGTTGCTAGATCCATCCTATGATGTCAGCAAGAATCAAAAATTGCAGAATCAGCTCGGGCGTATGATTGATCAGGGTTTTGAAGTAGGTCTACATGGCAGCTTTGATTCAGCCACGAAGAAATCGAGTCTGGAGGAGGAGAAGAAAACCTTAGAGGAGGCGCTGAAGATTAAAGTTATCAAAACGAGACAGCACTGGCTACGATTTAGAGAATTGATTACCCCAAGATTGCATGAAGACCTCTTTGAATTTGATTCAACTATAGGTTGGAATGATAGAATGTCTTTTCGTGCCGGTATTGCTGCTCAATATAGACCTTATGATCATGAATGCAATCGACCATTTGATTTCTACGTTACTCCCTTGGTAATTATGGATTCCAATATTTATGATTATGGAAGTGGAGCAGAGGAAAGGCGATTTGAACAGGGAAGAGAGTTATTGTCATGGATGAGGCAGCTTAAGACCTTTTTTGTGTCTATTTCATGGCATCCGAGAACGTGTTCAACAGATTACAACTGGCACTGGAGTTACAAAAAATATTTGGAGGAGATCCAGCAATCATGTAAGTACGGATGTAATTCTTGATAAAACTATACGGTGACAAGTACTATTGAAGAAGTAAAGCAGTTCTGGGAATCAAATCCTCTTTTCAGTGGAGAGAGCCAGTATGAAGTCGGTACTCCTGAATTTTTTCAAGAGCACAGACAGGTGTATGTAGATGATGTGTTTGCAGGCCGTTTTCCAGAGAATGACCTTATTCCTTTATTTCAAGAAGGTGCAAAAGTATTGGATCTCGGTTGCGGTGCGGGTTTCTGGACCACCGAGATCCTTCGAAGGAGGGAAGGTGTCAAGGTATGGGCTGGAGATCTCACTAAAGCAGCTATCGATTTAACTGCTAAGAGACTATCCCTACAAGGTCTTGATGCAGATCTCAGTATCCAGAATGCGGAACGCATGGATTTTCCCGATTATTTTTTTGATCATGTGAACTGTCAAGGTGTCCTCCATCATACGCCCAGGCCTGATTTAGCGATTGAGGAGATTGCTAGGGTGCTTAAGCGGAAGGGTACGGCAAATATATCACTCTATTATCGGAACGTTTTCCTGAGAAATTGGCATCTTTTGAGACCATTGGGAACCTTGATGGCTAAATTTGGTGCTGCCCTAAAAGGTAGGGGTAGAGAGAAGATTTTTGAAGAGAAGGATGTTGATGCTTTGACACGATTATATGATGGTGAGGACAATCCCATTGGAACCTCCTATGACATGGAGGGTTGTAAGGCATTGGTTGGGGCCCATTTCGACATTGGAAAATCGTTTTTGTTCTTTTTCCCAGCACGGTCTTTGCCTTTTTCTCTACCAAAGAAAATGCACAGGTTTATGTCCAAAAATTTTGGCTTCATGGTCCACTTACATCTCGTCAAAAAAGGATAGTGAGCATGCACTTCCCGTATCAACAGATTCTTAAGCAAAATTTGTCACGGCTACTGAATCTGTATAACCTGGATCAGTTTTCAGATAGCTATGGTGTCGGCGATCGCCTCTATGCCGGCTGGAAGATTTTGGATTTTGCTAACGGGACCCTCCAGGGCGGCATTCATTCGCTTGCTATCGCTCAGCATCTTGGGCTGTTACAGGGATGTGACCGGATTGCTCAGTGGATTGATGCTGCTATTCAAGCAATACCCCGGGTCACATCTGGCAAAGGATCGGCAGCAGAAGCCTACCCAAATGAGCATTCATTTTGTGTGACAGCATTAGTGGCTTTCGATGCACTGGCTACAATTCATTTGATGCAAGAGCGCATCTCGAAGGATCGAAAAATCAAGTATCTCGACGTGGTAAAGCCCTTGATTGATTTCCTGAAGAAGAATGATGAGGAACACGCCATCATTTCGAATCATCTGGCAACAGCTGTTGCAGCCCTGGTTCTATGGAACGAATTATCTAATGAAGGGAGCCACAGATATCAACACTTTCTGAAATTGATTTTGAAGCATCAATCAAGAGAAGGATGGTATCGAGAATATGAAGGTGCTGATCCCGGATATCAATCGCTTTGTCTCTATTATTTGTGTGTAGCCAATCGATTTCTAGATGATGAGGCCTTATCACGAAGTATTTCTAGGAGTGTTGATTTTCTCTCCTACTTTATTCATCCTGATGGCAGTATAGGTGGTTTATATGGATCAAGAAATACCGAAGTTTTTTATCCTGGTGGCTTAATGTTGCTTAGTAAGGAAAATGACCTTTGCGCTAGATTGATTCAGGAGCACAAGAAATCGATGGATGAAGGAGTTCATATTTTACCTCAGGATATAGATATAGGAAACTTTGTTCCGTTGTTGAATTCTTATGCATATGCAGCTTTGTTCGAAGACAGTACGTTCTCAGATGAGTCAACGGTGCTGCTGCCGCATGAGAGGATTTTTGATAAACAGTTTCCCGATGCGGGAATATATATAAAGTCCACCTCTCAATACTATGCAATTCTCAATTACAAGAAGGGTGGAACAATCAAGATCTTTGATAAGAAGAGTGGGAAGTTGGATGTTGAAGATGGTGGATTAACGGGAAAATTGAGGAACGGGATCAAGTTCTCCACGCAATCATTTGATGATTCTCAGGATTTTCGGGATCTGACCATCAGAGCTGCATTTATCCGTATAAATGAGGCCTATCCAGGACCTTTTCATTTTTTGATTCTTAGGATGCTCGCGATAACCGTATTTTCAAGTGTTTTTCTTGGTAATGTCTTTAAGAGATTAATCGTAAAAAGACTAATGACGGGAAAGAAAAAGGTAAGGGGATATGCAATTCGCAAGTTTATTTTCTCGGAAGAAAAAATAACAGTCCGAGAATTGGTTCATCCCAACAGTATGACAAGTTACTGCAAACGTGGTGGAAAATTCAGAGCTATACATATGGCGTCGAGTGGCTACAACACTATGCATGAATACAGCAGTTATCCTGCTAAATATCTCGATATTTTAGATGCTGATGCCGAATAAGCTATTTCCTAGATTGAGACCCAATTTAGACCTGGGAGATTTGTGGGCTGCGATCAAACCTGGAAGGTCCTCGATAGAGCGCTTTGAAACAGCGTTTTCAAATAAGTTTGGCTGTCGGCACGGAATCATGTTTTCGCATGGAAGATCGGGTCTTTATGCTCTTCTAAAGGTCTGGGGTCTGAAAAATGATGAGATCATTTGTCCTGCCTATACATGTGTTGTGGTACAGCATGCCATTGTCTTGTCAGATAATATCCCAGTATTTGTCGATTGTGCCCGAGATTCTTTCAACATGGATTGTAACCTTTTGGAAGCATCAATAACTGAGCGTACCAGAGCCATTATTGTGACCCATTTATTTGGCTGCCCTATGGATGTGGATCGTATCCAAAAGATTGTAAAGCAGGCGGAAATCATTTATGGTCATAAGATATTTGTTGTCCAGGATGTTGCGCATTCCTACGGTGCAAAATGGGATGGCCAATTGGTTACAACTTATGGTGATGCAGCCATATTTGGTTGTAATATTAGTAAGATGATTACATCGGTTTTCGGGGGAATGGTTATTTCAAACGACTCCAAACTCAAGGAGGATTTAGAGCGCTTTAGAGAAAAGACTTGTAGGCACAGTTTTAGCAAGTCAATACGACGTTTGCTATATATGATAGCTGTAATGATCGCTTTTAATCCGAGGCTGTATTCGCTGGTAAATTGGTTAGAAAATAAAGGCTTCTTGGATCAATACAGTAAATACTATTCGGAGGAAAAAATCGACTTTCCAGATGACTGGGACGAATGGCCTTGCGCTCTGGAAGCCAGGGTTGGTTATCATCAATTAGGTAAATACGACCAGATTGTACAAGCGAGAGTTAAGAATGCACAAAAATGGATGAGTAGTTTGGGATCCGAGCATATAGAATTTTTCGAATATCCACCCGGGAGCACCTTCAGTCACTGTGTGGGTCTAGTCGATGATCGATCATCATGGCTGAAAAACTATTGTGAAAGGGGCTATCAACTCGGCATCTTAATTGAATACTGCGTACCATATATGAGTTCGTACAACACTTATCGCGGGAATAGTGAGTTTCCAATTGCTCTGAGTTATAGCAAGCGGGCTATAAATTTTCCTGTTTGGAGAGGAATAACAATAAGGAAATCACCTAGCAAAACTGTGATCAAGTCAACAAAGATGGAAGGATGATCTAGCACCGCAGTGTACAGTTTAGAGCTATACAGATTTTAATATGAGTCTAAGATCCATTGATATTTAATGCCTATGATGGTTGCAATGAAAAGGCTTAAAGGAGCAATATTTTCTGGTCGAAGAGCTGCATATGTGGCGCTAGTGATCAAGGCTTTTACTCCTTTTACAAGGGCTCTTGACCACTTAGTATTTTGGCTCTTTGGTAGGAAAAGTTCATCTGAGTTGCCTGTTTGCATACTAATTGTAGGTCCTCCAAGGTCGGGTAGTACCATAGTTTACCAATATCTCAGTAGGGCCCTTCCAGTCATCTATTTATCCAATTTGCATGCCTTGATGCCGTACATGGGCAGCAGGCTCATGACTTATAGCAAACACCACCTACCGATTGGTCCCTCTTTGAAAAACTATTATGGCTATACATCAGCACTATCTGATGTATATGAAGGTAACGAATACTGGGACAAGATTTTTGGAATGCATTCAATTGAGGAATTGGAGAAGAAATTCGAAGCCTTTGCCCGAAAGATAGGCGTAGCGGAGAAGCCATTTTTGATGAAGAATGTCAGATCATTTGCGAGAATCGATAAGATCGCTGCTGCGATCCCTAATATGAAGTTTATTAGACTGAAGAGGTCACCAGATCAAGTCATCCAATCTGAATTGAAAGCCTATTATGAATTGGGAAACTTTCATCCTATTCCAGAATCAATGTCCAGCGACGACTATCACAAAGATCCTTTGCATTTTGCCTGTCGAATGATTTTGGAAATAGAGAAGATCCTGGATCATCATTTAGCTGGTCTGGATCCGAAGAGGATTTTGGAGATTAACTATGATCATTTTTGCCAGGATCCAAACCACTACGCACAAAAGGTCGCGAACGACCTTCTGGAATTATCGAATACTGAGTGGTGTGTAAAACAACCTTCACTATCCATGAAACCCTCCACCTCACGTAAGGTTTCCAAAGAGGAAGAGGTGAGGATTCAATCATTTTTGAAAAAAACATTTAATGAGTCTAATTAAGTCCCACCTCATTCCATTCTTGATATATCCTGTCACGTCAATTTTTACTAATATATATTATCTCTTGAGGTTTCTATGGAATAGTCGCATCATGCTACACGGTGATTGGATGAACTATAATATGTTTGCACCATTTGAAGCCTTGAATACATACTTTTATAAAACACGAGCTCTTAATCTGGCAAAATATGGTAGAACAGGTTGGAGTCCGTTTTTGGGACTTGGCAACTATCCATTGGCAAGGATGTTTCATTATAATTTCTTGTCTTTTTATGCATTTTGGCAATCAAGCAACGCCGTTATCATGTGCGGAATTGCGGGGTTCTTGGCCGCACACTTTATGTGGTTGGGTCTCGGCGTTACTTTGGGATATTTCATTGCAAGCCTGCTAGTATTTGTTTTAGGATCAGTTTTTTACAAAAATATATACAGCCAAAATTATAACATATTGGGATGGATGTTTTTCCCGATGATTTTCTTCGCCTTCTACGCACAGGATATTTTGATTCTGGGGATTGCGGTTTTTCTGGTATCCTTGTTTAGTTTTACAGCATGGTTTCTTGGGAGTATCTTGATAATCTTCTATTTTTTGACAACTTTTGACTTTGCTGTTCTTCTTACTTTAATACTCCCGGGGATTAAGGTTCTTACTCAATTTTATCCTTTCTTGACTGGAAGTGCTAGCTGGACAATTATTGGAAATGTAGCTAGAGCTATTGGTGTCGACAAAAGAACCGCAAAGTATAAGAGGAATTACCGTAAGGTGTTGAATTGGAATTTGCAGAAGATTTTTTATTTGGCTTTGAATATCTTTTTTCTGGGTGCCGTATACTTCATTGTGGGAGAATTGCCTTTATTATTTGGGTTCATGCTCGCAATCAGTGTTGTTAATTTCTATTTGGTGAGGTTCATGGATGAGCACTCCGTGTTCATAGTCCTGGGCAGTTGTGCTCTGGCTACATGCTTACATTATGAGAATTATTGGTTGCTGGCTCCTCTGTGGATTGCCACTAATCCATTTCCGTTGTCGGTGAATGTGAAAGGTAGTGGTTTACTTCTTATGCCCACACTCAAACCCTTTCGCACAAAGAAGATAGAGGATGGGCTCCATGAGTTTTTCAGTGTTGTCAAGCAAGATGAAAGAGTTTTAGGAGCCTATCAAGATCCAGGAAATAATTATAAGGATGTTTTTGATAGACTTAGGGTGTATATTGAAGTTCCTCATTATATCGCTACTGTGAGGGGTATACATTACTTGCCCGAATGGTGGTCGGTATTCGAGTTGAATTATGAGGGAGCCCCTAGTATCTGGGGTAATGATCCAGACAGTGTCCTAGAAAACTTAACTAGATTCAATGCAAATTATGTGATCGTCTATCAGTTGGATAATAAGATTTTAGATGACCAATGGATTGAGAATGGATTTGAGGTTCTTAATGAATTTGATTGGGATGATTTTCCAGAGCTTAAAAGAGATGCACGGTTACAAATGGTTGGATTTCCTAAATGGTGGTTGTTGCGTCCTCCCAGGACTTGAATCGATTGATATTCATGCTTTGCATACCCACTTCCTTAGTTTGTTTAAGCATTCCTTGATAGAGTTCAAGCCACTCACTGTATTTAATACTTGAGAAGTAATTGTTGTGCCAGAGAAGTGAGAGCACACAATCATCACGGTGGGTATTGATGAAGTGAATGCCCTGGTCTAGTGCTTCTGCGGGTTTGAGATCCGATTTCATCAAGACCACATCCATGATATGCAGAGGTGCTTCCACGACATCAAATGGCCGATCTTTGTTGAGGTTAAAGGGCCGGATGGGAGCGCCATAAGCGTTTCTAAATCCGATCACTTCGGGAAAGCCTGCACTGCAATCAATTGGAATTTTCGCAATCTCACAGTTGTGCCAAATGTCCGGCAGTTTGCCATGAAGGTAGTGATTGCGGTTGGCGAGAACCGAGCGGCCGAAGGTTTTGGCCTCCTGAATTAGACCTGGACCACCCAAACTTTGATGCAATTGGATTTCTTGACCGTTACCTTCCAGAAACTGTAGGTACCCCTGGACCTGGTCTGAATGAAAATTGTAGTTGGCATTTTCGATGGTGTCTCCAGTAGGTGCCCGGAATCCTACTTGATTTACCATCCAAAAGAATGTGGCATTATAGCCATAACGCGAGTTGATGGTCAGCATCTTTTCAAATAAGGCAAGATCCCGGTCCCCCTGTATGTCCTTGGTCAGCAGATTCCAGATGATTTTCAATTTTCCCTTTCTGATTGCTGTCTTCAGATCTGGCCAGATGCCATGGCTCAAGACATCAATATCGTGAGAAAGGAACAACCTGCTAGGGTTCTTTCTTCGTTGCAGATTTTGCAACAGCCTTGTACTTTCTCTTAGCTTGATGAAGTATTTTAATACTAGGTTTTCCTCTACGCAATCAAAACGGTGCTGAAAACTACACGAATAGCGAAATCGGTCGAGTTCATCGAATAGTTGTGGATCGTCTACTTGCTCTTGTAAGTAGTGGGCCATGTAAGCACAAGTGCCTAAGTAATCGGGTTGTCCATCTTCAAATGTAATCAGGGGCTCATTAAACATCAGATCTTGATGGCGAAGTTGACGTTGTGAGATGGCTTCGATAAATCGGGGTGAGAGTCGAATGTCAGAAGAAGGCAGGTCACCAATCGTGAGCATTTCATCGCTTTCGACAAATTCCAGGTGAACTTCAAAATGACGAGGCAACAGATCGATGGTATGACGGATTAAGCCCTTTACCGGTGGGGGCAGATCGATGCGGACCGTAAGAAGTGCCATTACTAGGGTGATTCGACTTCCACTATTCCTTCCCTTAAGTGATACCTTTCACCACTTTCTGGACACGTAGCATGACCATTTTCGAAGTGCAGCCGGTGTCCATAACGGCTCATCCATCCCTTCTGTCTTCCTGGATTACCCACTACTAAAGCAAATGCAGGTATATCTTTGGTCACTACGGTGCCAGCTCCAACGAAAGCATAGCGACCCACTCTGTTTCCACATACGATGGTGGCGTTGGCACCAATGGTGGCTCCCTTTTCGACAAAAGTGGTGAGATACTCTGATTTACGATTGATCGCACTGCGTGGGTTCATGACATTGGTAAACACCATTGACGGGCCCAGGAAGACATCATCTTCGCAAATCACGCCGCTGTAAATGGATACATTGTTCTGCACCTTGACGTTATTCCCCAATCGTACGCCATCAGCCACAAACACGTTTTGGCCTAAGCTGCAATCCTCTCCGATGACTGCCTTCGGCATGATGTGACAGAAGTGCCAGATCTTCGATCCTTTGCCGATCGAAGCACCGCTATCGACAATGGCCGTTGGATGGCAGTAAAAAGATGAACTCATTAGGAAAAATAGGCTTTAATGAGATCGGTTATGTGATCCTGTAGTACAGGTGTGAGTTCAGTATGTATGGGTAGAGATAACACTCTTTGGCATAGATCTTCACAAACCGGCAAGATCTCATCCGATCCCCAATAACCAGCATACGCCTTTTGACGGTAGAGCGGGAGGGGATAATAAATCATCGATGGTACATCATGTTCTTTAAGGTAATCTTGGACCGCCATTCGGTCACTGGGAGGTACCTTTAATGTATACTGGTGAAAGACGTGAGTCGAGTGCGTAGCACGATAGGGGGTCTCTACTTGAGGTAGCTCGGCAAGGGAGGCATCATAGTGGTCGGCAGCGGATCGGCGAGAGGCACAGTAGTCATCGAGGTAGGGTAGTTTGACCCTCAACACTGCTGCTTGAATGGCATCGAGGCGGGAGTTCACCCCGAGCTGGTCATGGTAATATTGGCGGCTTTGTCCGTGATTGGCAATCATCCGGATCCGTTCAGCCAGCTCTTCATCGTTGGTGAAGAGTGCACCTCCATCGCCATAGCAGCCCAGATTTTTGGAAGGGAAGAAGGAAGTGGTACCAATGTGGCCTATGGTCCCAGCCTTTGCCCGCCGGCCATCCGGATAGATGTAATGGGTTCCGATGGCTTGGGCATTGTCTTCAATGACATAGAGGTCATGATTTTCAGCGATCTGCATGATTCTTGCCATTGGGGCTGACTGTCCAAATAAATGCACAGGAATGATCGCTCGGCTCTTAGCAGTGATCGCAGCCTTAATGGCATCGACACGGATATTAAAATCCGCCGGGTCGACATCGACCATCACTGGGGTCAATCCCAGCAAGCCAATGACCTCTGCGGTGGCCACATAGGTGAAAGCCGGTACGATGACTTCATCACCAGGGTTTAGATCCAGGGCCATCAGGGCAATTTGTAACGCATCGGTACCATTGGCACAACCGATGGCATGCTTTACTTGCAGATAATCGGCCAATTCATCTTCAAACGCCTGAACCACAGGCCCTTTGATGTAGCGGCTTGATCTCACCACTTCCAGAATGGCTTCGTCAATTTCTTGCTGGATGCGGGCATATTGACCTTTGAGGTCTACCATATGCACTGGCTCTATGGTTTGTGATTGTGGCATTCTCCCTGATGCTTTCCTTTCAGGTGGTAAAGGTAACAAATTGGGGGTGTAGCGTGGTACAAGGTGAGCACTCTATCATCTCATGAGTAGTTACGGACTTCTTTCATTATCTCTGATAGCTTTAAGCAGAAATACTTGGACCGACAAATGCCGATTTTCTGGAGAATGCGGAAATTAGGGATGAAGTGATGTTAATTAACTCCAAATACCTAAGCGCTCAAAGAAATGAGATGAGTACTTCATTCTGAAGTGCACCATTCGACAGACTTTGGTAGTAAGGAGAGCGAGACGACGATTGCATAATGTAGCATTGTTTATTTGAAATTATAGCAACTCTCCGCCATTCCTCTTGATAATTGGTTTCAATCAGTTTGCCCCGCTTCATGCAGACTTATCTTTATATGAAAAACCATTTGCTCCGCAGTAGTGTGTATGTCTAATGATATAACTATTTTGTATGCCTAATGATTTTTTAACACCTAAATTTTCTCAACCCATGAAATACCTCCTAATTCTGATAATAAGCAGTGTTTCAGTCACTTTGATCGCGCAAGATCTGGCAAGCATAGTTGGTTTACATAGGAATGTTACAGATAATAGAAAGTATTTGCCGGAAGAGGTTGGTAATTCCATCAATTCAAAGGAAAACCTGGACCTGGCGTCACAACAGCATCTTTTGGACATTCACACCTCCGCGGACAAAAACACCACCTTTTCCCGTCAGTTCATTAGTCTACAGAACACTAACAATTCTAGTTTTTCTAATGTGGGCATCCTAATGAGAAGTGGAACCGATTTAAATGAAGTAGTAGGTTCAATTGGAGTGACAGCTCATTCCTACACAGCCACTCAGGCAATTCCAGGATACAGTTATATGCTCAATAAGGGATCTGGCATTTCCTTGCGAGCTATCGGTGACAATGGTGTCATAAAATGTTAATACGGGTGGTGAAGGATCGCCTTTCGAAAGGATGCGAATCGATGTTACAGGCAAAATCGGTATCGGTACAGATCAACCTTTGACCCGGTTGCAGGTAGCTGCTGGTGATATCTATTTGTCTGATGTGGAAGCCGGTGTAATTATGAAATCTCCCAATGGAACATGTTTTCGCATGACAGTTTCTGATGCAGGAGCAGCGGTATTTACACAGCTCCCGAGTTGTCCATAATATCATTCAAGTAATAATCTCTACAAAGCGATTGACAATCTCCTTGCCAATAGCCAGACTGGCGGTTGCGGCCGGCGATGGTGCGTTGATGACATGTATACCTCGCTCGACCGGGTGAATGAGGAAGTCATCCAGCAAATTGCCCTGTCGACCACAGGCCATAGCCCGTACTCCACTGCGAGAGCGGACTACATCATCAGGTGTGATGGAGGGAACGATTTTCTGCAGCGATTTGACGAAATAACTCTTAGAAAGAGAACGGTACATTTCCTGGAGACCTGTACGCCAGTATTTGCGGGCCAACCGGTGAAATCCGGGGTAGGATAGAATCTCTGCCAGTTCACTCCAGTGTAAATCTCGATAGTGATATCCCTCTCGTCGAAAAGCCAATACTGCATTCGGACCAGCTTCTATACCGCCAGTAATTTTACGGGTGAAATGTACCCCCAAGAAGGGAAAATTCGGGTTTGGAACAGGGTAAATCAGGTGATTTACCATATGCTCACATTCTTTTCTTAAGCGATAAAATTCACCGCGAAAGGGAAGAACCTTGTACTGTCCATCTAGTGATGAGGATAATCGATCGGCATAAAGACCTGCACAAGCAATAAAGTTCCTGCTTTCTAACTGTTCTGTGTGCGTATGGATGATGACCTTATCATGCCGTGACTCAATGGCATCTACCTTGGTATTTAACTGAACAATACCCCCACCGTCAATAAAAAGCTTACCTAGGGTCTGTGCGACCTGATGAAAGTCGACAATGCCTGATTGAGGTACATGAATGGCCGCTAAACAGTTGACATGGGGCTCAACTTCCTGAGCTTCATCTGAGGATAAGAGTTTCAATCCTTTCAATCCATTTTCACGACCACGAGACAAGATCTGCTGGAGGATTGGTACTTCCCTTTCTTCCGTAGCGACAATCAGTTTACCACAAATGTCATAAGGAATCGTGTGTTGGTCACAAAATTGGAGGAGCTGCTGGTACCCTTTGCGGCAATTGCGGGCTCTAAGACTTCCGGGCTTGTAGTAAATTCCTGAATGGATGACACCACTGTTGTGGGAAGTCTGGTGCATGCCGATATCTGACTCCTTTTCTAAGATGCCCATCTTCCAGTCAGGTCTTTGCAACTTCAACTGATGTGCTGTGGACAATCCCATGATCCCTCCGCCGATGATTATCACATCAAACATCTATAGTGTAATGATGTTGGTAGAAATCATATGGTTTTCACCGACTTTCGTTAGCCTCCCTGTGTTCATAGAGTAATGAGCAAATCTATTTTCCAAAGTGATAATACAAATTTGCTCGGCAATAGAGTAATAGGGCGATTCACTCGTCTACCATATAGGCGATCATGACAACTACTTTGGTACAACGCAGAAATCAAACGATCACCACCGCTATCGCACAATACGGGCAGCGGCTATTTCACTTTATTCGTAGCCGGGTGCCATCAAACGCCGATGCCGAAGATGTACTTCAGGATGTGTGGTTTCAATTCAGTAAGGTGATTGAAATCGAACCGATCGAGCAGGTCAGTGCCTGGCTGTTTCGAGTGGCCCGAAACCGGGTGACTGATCGGTATCGTAAAAGGCGACTCCTTCTATTGGATGATTTGGGACCGAATCATGAAGACGACAGAGATGGGTGGCTTGGTGAAATTTTGGCCGACGATTCCGACGATCCCGAGATCGAAATGTTGCGAGAATTGTTCTGGGAGAGCTTGTTTGAAGCCTTGGATGAATTGCCTCCTGCTCAACGGGATGTCTTTGTGCTCAATGAACTGGAAGATATGACCCTCCAGCAAATTGCCGAAAAAACTGACACTAATGTAAAGACCATCATCTCCCGCAAGCGGTATGCGGTGCAACATTTACGTAAGAGGCTCAAGAGCCTGTACGATGAGTTTTTAGAATTTTGAAATGCTCTGCTTTTGTTCATTAATTTTGGAACTATGTTTGGGTGTGGCATGAATCGAAAACACCGGCCAGCAGGAAAGTTCCTCATATTCCTTTTGGCTGCTTCTCTATTTCTGGTTGTCGTCGGTGGAGTGGTGACCTTGTTGTGGAATGCCATCCTTCCTGATTTACTGGGTCTAAAGCCCATCACCTACTGGCAAGCACTCGGTCTATTGTTGCTCGCCCGCATTTTTTTTGGCAGTTATGGTTGGAAAAGCCCTCGAAGCCGCTGGTCTGGTAAGCGCCGGACCTATTGGAAGGAAAAATGGGCTTCAATGTCGGATGAGGAGAAGGCTGCCTTTAAAGCCCGATGGCGAGATCGCTGCAAATAGATCTCCCAGCCAAAAAGACCAACAACCAAAGACCAAAGACCTATAGCCAAAAAAAACTAAATATTTTTTAAAGGCATTTATCGGCTTGTACGTCTTCATCTGTATTAGCCTGCAGCAGTTAGTTGGGTAGGATAAAAAGAATCCCAGTGTATTTATCCGGTTTAAATTGTTGCAAGGCCACTAAATATTCAAATAAATCAATTATTTATTCACCTAAAGAAATAAACGATGAGGTCATTTAAATTTTTCTTCATGTTGTCATTGGGCTTTTTCTTGCTCATGTTTTTCGCCAAGTTCCTGGTATTTGCCTTCCTGACTGCAATTGTGCTCACTTTTATTGGCTTTGTAGTCAGAAGTATTAGGTTGAGCCGGGCCTACTATCTGGACCGGTATGAGGACCCATGGATGGACCGCCATCCGATTCATCAGAAAAGACTGTCTGACCCTTGGGTAGAGCCATTGGACGATCGCGTGACAGGTCGGGAGTGGGAAGAAGATTTTCGCTCTATTACGGTGTATTGATTTTTTATAAAAACGTTTAAATCGAAAAAATATGTGTTGCAGAACAGGTTATTTTGGTCATTGGATGCATCATCCAAAGTCACATTACGGTAAAAGAAAAAAAAGAGGTGGCAGTTCATTTTTCAGCGGCTGGTGGAATGAACCGCCGGTGAATGTGCAGGAGTTCGATGATCACTACGAAATATTTGTGTACGCTGCCGGTTATGAAAAAGCGGATTTTAAAGTCAACATCATTGGGGATGCTTTAAACATTTCTGCTAAAAAAGCTTCGGATGAGGAGGATGAATTTAGTTGGAGAAGGAGAGAACATCAACAAAGTCATTTTGAACGCAAGTTTGCGCTTCCGGACGATGGAGACAAGGAGCGAGTGACGGCCTCTTATCAAGATGGTGTTCTGACTATACGGCTAGGGAAATTGCCTGGTCATGAGACTGTCCGACAACAGGTGGACATCAACTGAAATAGGTAAGGTCTTTACTTTTTTCGGAGCTAAAGCATGGCCCCTTCCGGTAAAGGAAGGGGTTTTTACTTCCGAGAAGGCAGACGAGATGCGGTTGTAGAAATGATAGCATTCTTATCGTTATCAAAGAGATGGCTTAATCTTACCTTAGCAAAAAAACAGACTCATGCTGAAAGCAACCTATCCATCTCTAGTTATTGAAGCAGATCAAAAGGTGATCACAGTTGCAATCGATAGACCTGAAGCACTAAATGCCATTACAGAGACAGTAATGGACAGTCTTTCCCAAGTCTTCATGGATCTAGAGGATGATAAACAGTACACGGGGTTAATCATTACTGGGGTAGGTGATAAGGCTTTTGCTGCTGGAGCAGACATTAAGCAATTTTCCTTCGAAAATGATGCAGCAGTCCTCTTGAGTCGAAAAGGGCATGACACCTTTAACCGGATCGAAAACTTTCACTTACCGGTAATAGCGGCAATCAACGGATTTGCACTCGGTGGAGGTTGTGAGTTGGCCATGTCCTGCCATCTTCGTATCGCTAGCCGTGAAGCAAAGTTTGGACAGCCAGAAGTGAGTCTGGGATTGATCCCAGGATACGGTGGCACCCAACGTCTTCCACAATTGATTGGAAAGGCCAAAGCGCTGGAACTTCTCTTGACCGGAGATTTGATCAGTGCCAATGAGGCCTTATCCCTCGGGCTGATCAATGCGGTTGTTGAACCTGGTGATGAAATTTCTACTGCCAAAAAATGGTTAGACAAGATTGGATCTAAGGCACCTCTGGCTGTTCAGAAGATCATTCGTTTGGTCAATCAACACTACGCTAACCCATCGGATGCTTTTTTACAGGAAAGTGAAGATTTTGGAGCCTCTTTTCAGACTGCCGATGCCAGAGAGGGAATACAGGCTTTTCTGGAAAAAAGAAAACCAAAGTTTATGGGTAAATAAGGTGGGAAAAAAGACGCCTTTGGGATAATCTCCGGACCGTATTTTGCTAACCCCCTGTTTCCCGACGCAGCATTTCCATCTGGTTTTCCCAGAGTTGCTTTTGATCATCAACCTCATCCTGATCACAGAAATCAGTGATGTACATAATGGTTTCATTGGTCACAGGTGACACCTCCATCCTAAACTCGAGGTATTCATTGTCGGGAGCGTCATCCCACTGAAATCGAATCCTCTCTTCTTCTATGTCATCTATCAAGCGCGCAACTTCTTCGCTGCCACTCCATTCAAACATGAAGGTGTCATCTTCGATATCCACAGAATCACAAAACCATCGTACCAGGCAGGCAGGAGTGGTAAGAAACTTATACAATATGGTTGGAGAGGCTCTAAAGAGAAACTCCATATCAAACGAAACTCTTTCCATTCAACTATCTTACGTGATCAGACCCAACTCCATTGATGATATCAGATTGAGACCTGGCTCGGCGCAATTAAGAACAAAATCCTGAGTTATGCAAAAAAATTGATTTTATTTTTGAGAAGGGGAACTTCCTCTGCCTACTGCGCTTTTTTACTGATAGATGTTTGGCATCTTTAGGCCTACAGTCGCATCCAGCCAGTGCTGTGAAAATTTTAGTTGCTTCAGCATGAATAATGAGCTATTTTTGCACCGCTTTTGTATAGGGGGTAGTAGCATTACTTAAGATAGGCACTTAAATTACAAGCATACATGAGACAGTTAAAGATCACCAAGTCGATCACTAATCGTGAAAGTCAATCACTGGAAAAATATCTACAGGAGATCGGCAAGGTAGATTTGCTGACACCAGAGGAAGAAGTTGATTTAGCCAAGAAGATAAAGCAAGGTGACCAAGAGGCCTTAGAAAGATTGACCAAGGCCAATCTCAGATTTGTGGTTTCTGTAGCCAAGCAATATCAAAATCAAGGCTTGTCGTTGAGTGACTTGATCAATGAAGGCAATTTGGGTCTAATCAAAGCTGCCCAGCGTTTTGATGAGACTCGTGGGTTTAAGTTCATTTCCTATGCCGTCTGGTGGATCAGACAATCGATTCTGCAAGCACTGGCTGAGCAATCCCGGATTGTGCGTTTGCCCCTCAATAAGGTGGGATCACTAAATAAGATCAACCGGGCATTTTCCGAGCTTGAGCAGGAGTTTGAACGCGAACCATCATCGGAAGAGCTGGCCGAAGTGCTTGAGATTCCTACAGACGAGGTCGAGACTACTTTAGGTGTTGCAGCACGGCATGTGTCTATGGATGCTCCCTTCGTAGATGGTGAAGACAATTCTCTACTCGATGTACTTGAAAACGGCAGTACCCCAAAAACCGATTCACAATTGGAGTACAATGAATCTCTACGGAAAGAGATTGAACGATCACTCAATACGTTGACCGAACGACAGTGTGATGTGATCAAACTCTATTTTGGTATAGGGGTTGAGCATCCAATGTCGTTAGAAGATATTGGCGAAAAGTTTGGCCTGACGCGTGAACGTGTACGCCAGATCAAGGACAAAGCCATCAATAAATTGCGATCAGCCAGCAGGAGTAAACTTCTCAAGCATTATCTGGGAGGATAGAGCTGAGCACACCAACTGACTATTCTCCATCGATTTCCTCTCCTTTTTCTAATATATTGATGGGCCGGTTAATACTTTCTTCTAAACTGATGAACGTCTCCGTGCGTTGAATGCCGGTGATCGATTGAATCTTTTCGCTTAATACCATACGCAAATGCTGGGTATCTTTACAAACCAACCGTGCAAATATGGCATAATTGCCCGTGGTGTAGTGAGCCGCAACGATCTCAGGAATATTCCTCAAATGCTCAATTACGTCTTTATACATAGAGCTTTTGTCTAAATAGACACCGATAAATGCGGAAATGTCGTAACCTAGCATCGCATAATCAACCTTTAAGTTAGCTTCTTTGACGACTCCAAGTTGTTCTAGCTTGCGCATTCTGACATGCACAGTTCCACCGGATACAAAGAGCTTTTTCGCTATGTCAGTGTATGGCATTTTGGCATCCTGCATGAGGATTGACAGGATTTGCCGGTCGAGCTTATCGATATCTGCTGGCTTTCTCACAGGTGTTGAAGGTAGTCGATCACAAAATAAATTAAAAATTTGTAATTTTTTACACTTTAGTTAGCATATTTATAATCAAAGGGGCAGCAAATTTCAAAATATTGAATTTAGTGTAATGCAGGCCGGCTGACACACATTATGGTATGAAAGTGGTAATTTTTGAATGAGATGGATGAGGATAAGCGACTGAAGATCTGGCAGCCCTTTTTATTGGCTCTGATGGTAGCGATAGGCATGCTGGTTGGGACCCAACTGGATGATGAACTGCCCGAAGGCTCTTTATTGCGAAAATCAACTCCGGATCAGGGATGGACCGAGCTGCTCAATGCCGTAAGATTTGTTCAGACCAGGTACGGTGAAGAGGTAGACAGTGATAGTATTGCCGAATCCACCATCCGGCATCTGATTGGTCAACTGGATCCACATTCCTATTACTTGACCGGTATGGAATACAACTACTTTAAGGAGCGGATGTCAGGTTCATACCGGGGGATCGGTATCGAGTACGAAGTCATTAACGACACCGTGTACTTGACACACATCCTGGAGATGGGTGCTGCTGCAAAGGTTGATTTGCAGACCGGAGATCAGGTGTTGGCGATAGACCGTCACGCAGTCTCTGGTCAGCAGATGACTGATATGGAGATCATCAAAGTATGGAAGGCAACGGGTGACGAACTAGATCTCTTGATCAAGTCTGTTTCAAACTCGGACACCATCACGGTTTCGATAACTAAGATGGAAATTCCCTTGCAATCTGTGCCGGTAGCAGAAGTCATCGAGAATGACATCGGTTATATTAAGATCGTTCGATTTGCTGATGGCACCTACAAGGATTTTATGGAAGGCCTGGAAACGCTCTCTCAAAAGGGGATCAATCATCTGATTATCGATGTTCGCGATAATCCAGGAGGCTCGCTGCAGGAAGTAGTAAAGATCGTAGACCAGTTGATCGAGGAAAAGGGTCAACTTCTGCTTTATACCAAGGGAAAGCATGTCAAGAAAACCGAATACAAGTCTACGGGCAGGGTCTTTCATCCTCTCGATCGGATCGTAGTATTGATCAATGAACGCTCGGTCTCAGCGAGTGAGGTTTTGGCTGGAGTCTTGCAAGATTTGGGAAGAGCAGAAGTCATTGGGCGTAGGTCTTTCGGCAAAGCTTTGGTACAGGAGATGTACCAAATTGGAGAAGAAGATGCATTAAACCTTAGTATTGGCAAGTACTATCTTCCTTCCGGAAGACACATCCAGAGATCTTACGTAGACCGGGAGGCCTACAAGGAAGAAATGAAGGAGCGAGTAGTCAGCTGTGAATTGTTTGAAGCCGATAGCTTATTTGCACGGCTGGATTCCGTGAAAATTACCGAAGACGGCCGGAAACTTGCGATTGGAGAAGGCATCGTGCCCGATCACTTTGTGCCTGCCGATAGTTTATATTACAGCAACCACTGGAAAGAATCGGAGCACGATTTCCATAAGAAGGTTTTTTTGGCTTATGTAAAGGGTGGAGGCAAACTATCTTCGAATGAAATTCCTCCTGACATACTCAATGAATTTATTCCTGCTGATTTGGAACAAGAAGATGTTTCAGCCTGGCAAACATTCTTATCTGATACCTGGAAAATCACCAAGTTGTGGATTGAGGGTCGAGAGAAGTCCGTCGTCTCAGTAGCTAAGCAATATGACAAAGAGATTCAAGCTGCCATCAACATCTTATCAAAAAAAGCTGTGGCCGATCAAGCCATGGATTAATCCCTCAGGAAAATCAACTCTGACTTTTCCGAAAGTTTTACAATCACCGAAGGATCTTCATCGCAAGGTTGGTCCTGTTTATAGTTTACGATGTAGTCAACTTTCTGTAATAATTGGAAGGAAATATTTCCAAAGTCTCGTGGAAAAGGCTCGTTGCTGAGGTTTGCAGATGTAGCCACAATGGGCCGGCCAAGTATGCCGATCAACTGCTGACAGAAGGGATCCAACGCAATCCGGATGGCCGCTGTACCCTCCGGGCTTAGCACAATGGATGGAAGGTTACGAGGATTCTCATAAATGACTGTGAGTGGCCGCTGATGATAGGCCAGCAAGGTTTCAAGTCGGGGGTGAATTTCCTCCACATACTTATGAAGCATTTCAAGACCATCCACCAATATGATGAAAGGCTTCTCACGCGGACGATTCTTGATTCTGTAAACTTTTTCGACAGCTCTGGCGTTTGTAGCGTCACAACCTATACCCCATATGGTGTCGGTGGGATAAATGATTGTGCCTCCTTCGTCAAGTGTCCTGACGATTGCGTCGAGTTCCATCATAGAGTACTAAATCGTTAGGGTTCTCACTTTCGATTTCCAAATTTTATTAACGAACCAATTTTGAATTAAGTTATGCCCAAACCGAAAAACCTCAAGCTTTAACAAAAGAATCCCTTGTGTGAAGGAATTTTCCAAAGAAAATATAGGATATATACTGCTCGTTTTGTTTAAGGTGAATCTGCGGCCGCGATATCGAACACTCTGGATCATAGGGATCAGTGCGCTTTTGAGTCTACTCTTTTGGCCTCGACTGGAGGCTAAGCATATTATTGGCGGTGATATTCAGTACGAATGTCTAGGTAATGGTACTTATCGAATCATCATGAAGATCTACCGGGATTGCCGGCCGCAGGAACAGGCAGCTTCGTTGGATGGATCCCCTGGAGATCCGCAAAATGGAGCCTTCATCACGATCTATCAAGGCAACACCCGCTTTCGTACCGTCCAGACTTTGGCGGTTCCCCTGCAAAGCCAGGCTTTCGTCGATGCACCTGACTTTCCCTGCTTGATACCTCCTGATAACCTGTGTGTCGAAGAAGGTGTCTACGAATTTGAAATTACCTTTGCCGAGTGGCCTTCGAATGAAAGTTATCACATCGTGTATCAGCGATGTTGTCGGAATAACACGATTACAAACATCGTAGCTCCCGGTGATCACGGGGCTACCTATACCATTGAAATTACACCAGAGGCTCAGGCTGTTTGTAACAATTCACCGGTATTTCGGGAGTTTCCACCTACCGTCATCTGTGTAGATAATGAGGTGGATTTTGATCATTCAGCGGTTGATGTCGAAGGAGATAGCTTGGTGTACAGCTTCTGCTTCCCGTTGGAAGGAGGAGGGACCTTAGGTGGCCCGGACAATCCGGGTGTCCCTGGTGATGCCTTCACTTGTGCAGGTGTCAGACCGAATCCTGGATGTGCACCACCATTTGGTCGGATCAACTTTAAGCCACCCTATCAATATAACCAACCAATGGCTGGAGATCCACTTGTTAGTATTGATCCAGTGACTGGTCTCATTTCTGGCAAACCACAGTTGATTGGTCAATTTGTCATGGCTGTATGTGTGGAAGAATACCGAGGAGGTGTCCTGTTGAGTAAGATCAGCCGGGATTTTCAATTTAATGTGGCTGACTGTGATCCTACGGTCTTCGCCAAGGTTAAGAGCGACGCTGTAGTGGGCGACCGCGAATTTGTCATCAACTCATGTGGTATCAACACAATCTTTTTTGAGAATGAAAGTGAAATAGAACGATTTATCGATACTTATCGCTGGGAGTTTGATATCAATGGGAATACCACGGTAGTCGACACCAGAGATGCCGAGATCACTTTCCCTGGTGAAGGGACCTATCGTGGAGTGATGATGGTGAATCCCGGACTTGATTGTGGTGATACAGCCGAAATCTTCGTAAATCTCTTTCCTTCCATCTTAGCAGACTTCTCCTTTGCTTACGATACTTGCCTGGCAGGCCCCACAATTTTCACCGATTTATCGATGACGGGAGCTGACCGGATTGTCAGTTGGGATTGGAAGTTTGGAGAGGGCGGTACCAGTGCTCGGCAGAATCCTTCATATATCTATCCGATTCCGGGTAATCACCAGATCGTGTTGACCGTAGAGGACAACAACGAATGTGTCGATTCCAGCGTACAGACCATTCCCTATTTTCCTGTTCCACCCTTAATTGTTGTACAACCAAGCAATTTTTTGGGGTGCAGTCCAGCGGTCATCTCCTTTAATAATCTTTCAGTTCCCATTGATTCTACTTATGACATAAACTGGGACTTTGGTGATGGAACCACGGGTGTATCCGTTTCGCCCACGCACATCTATGACCAAACTGGCACTTTCTCCGTCTCGGTAGACATTACTTCTCCAATCGGCTGTTTCACCAGTGCCAGCTTTAATAGTTGGATCGAAGTTAGAGAGTCCCCGGTGGCGGACTTTTCATTTTTTCCTGAGGAACCAAGCAATTTCAATCCTACAGTATCCTTCAGCAATGGGTCACAAAATCATATCGCACAGCAGTGGGCTTTCGGAAATGCTGGTAGGTCTTCTGAACAGCATCCCACATTTACATTTCCTGATACGGGAAGATATCTGGTTAGCTTGATCGCTATTCATGAAAATGGTTGCCGGGATACTACCCTTCGGGAGATCGATGTTTTGCCAAGAGTGACTTACCACATGCCCAACGCCTTTACACCCAATGGCGATGGCAAGAATGACCTCTTTATCGGGACGGGTTTTTTAGATGGTATGCAAGACTTTGAAATGAGCATTTGGAGTCGTTGGGGAGAACTGCTGTATCTAACCCAGGATCCTACCGAGGCCTGGAACGGTAGTAAAGACAATCAAGGACAACTTTTGCCTGCTGGTGTTTATGTCTATCAGGTGAAATATCGAAATCCCCGTGGAGAGCCGGTAGAATTTCGTGGATTCGCCACACTCATTCTTTAGAAGTTGACCCTTTTTGACTGGTAGAATGTCTCTTCAACATTAGGTAACCCCATTGACAGATCGGACACTCATTTCGTTTTCTTATCACGGAAATTGCCAACTTAGCTAATCCATGAAACGAGCGCTCCTTTTGGTGCTGACCCTTGCCCTAGTGGCTGACTTATCTGCTTTCCATATTATTGGAGGTGAAATCACCTATGAGTGTCTGGGTGATGGCACCTACAAGTTTACTATGAAAATCTACCGGGATTGTCGCGATCAAGGGATGCAAGTGGGGCAACTTGATCAGCAGGCACCCATAGGTATCTATCGGAATGGAACAACTTTGGTTACTGTCCTACACGTTACTTTGCTCCGGGCCTCTTTTATTGATCCTCCGGACTTTCCCTGTTTGATTCCACCGGAGAACTTGTGCGTTGAAGAGGGAGTCTATGAGTGGGAGTATACCTTCGAAGAATGGCCAATCAAAAACACCTACACGGTGGAATATCAGCGATGCTGTCGCAACAACACGATTGTCAATATCGTTGGACCGGCTCAAGCCGGAGCTACCTACTTCGTTGACCTTAATGAGGAAGCACAACAAGTCTGCAATTCATCTCCAGTTTTCAAGGAGTTCCCACCCACAGTCGTTTGCGTAAATAGTGATATTAATTTTGATCACAGTGCGGTTGATCCCGATGGAGATAGTCTGGTTTATGCTTTCTGTCATCCGGTTAAGGGAGGCGGATTCCGGATGAATCAGAACAATCCTGGCAGTTGTGATGGCCCTAGACCCGATCCCCCTTGCCCCGCTCCGTTTGAACGGGTGGCCTTTAAATCACCCTATAATGTAAATTCACCAATGGCAGGAGATCCCGTGATTATGATCGATCCTGAAACGGGTCTCATCTCAGGAAAGCCCCAATTGATCGGTCAGTTTGTAATGGGTGTATGTGTCAAAGAATACCGAAATGGACAGCTACTTGGTGAAATCAAACGGGATTTCCAGTTTAACGTTGCAGATTGTGATCCAACCGTATTTGCTAAGGTTAGGAGTGATGCCACGTTGGGCGCTAAGGAGTACATCATCAATTCTTGCGGAAACAACACGATCTTATTTGAAAATGAAAGTACGCTCGAGCGCTTCATCGGTGCATACCGGTGGGAATTTGACATCAACTCGCGGAGGGAAATTAGAACTACGAAGGATGCCGAAATCACCTTTCCTGGACTGGGTACTTATCGGGGTACCATGATCGTCAATCCCGGACTCGACTGTGGTGATACAGCGGAGATATATGTCAATTTGTACCCGTCGATTACCGCTGATTTCACCTTTGATTATGACACTTGTATTGGTGGACCCACAGTTTTTATCGATGGGTCATCTACTGGCGCCATGCAGATTGAGTCATGGTCATGGCAATTTGGAGAGGGAGGTTCATCTGATGTGCAACATCCGGTCTACACCTATCCCATACCTGGTAACCATCCGGTTTCGCTTACGGTTACCGACGATAATGAATGTCAGGATACCAAAGAGGTCATTCTACCCTATTTTCCTGTGCCACCGCTGCTGGTGATCGAGCCCAGTAGCTTCATAGGTTGCGCCCCGGCTGATATTTTTTTTAATAATCTATCCATACCAATAGATTCCACCTATACCATCGACTGGGATTTTGGAGACGGTCAACACAGTGCTGAAGTGTCACCCTTTCATCAGTACGATGATCCTGGGATTTTTTCTGTGGGATTGGAAATTATGTCACCGATTGGCTGTCAAACCAGTGCCTTCTTCCCCGATTGGATCCAAGTCAAAGAATCACCTAATGCTGCATTCGTCTTCTCCCCAGAACAGCCTAGCAATTTCAATCCCACTGTACAATTCACCAACTTTTCCGTCAATCACAGAGATCAACAATGGCTTTTCGATCGTGTCGGTAGATCAAGTGATGAACACCCGATCTTTACTTTTCCTGACACGGGTCGGTTTCAAGTCGCATTGATTGCCATACACGAAAATGGATGCCGCGATACCTCCGCTCAACTACTCGATGTGATTCCTCGTGTGACCTACCATATGCCGAATGCCTTTACCCCAAATGGGGATGGGAAGAACGACCTCTTCATTGGCACGGGTTTCGTAGAAGGCATGCAAGACTTTGAGCTCGGCATCTGGAGCCGTTGGGGAGAGTTGCTATTTCTCACCAATAACCCTTCGGAAGCTTGGAATGGCAGTAAAGGCAATGTGGGAGAGGTATTACCAGCAGGAGTATATGTATACCAACTGAAGTACACCGACCCTCGAGGCGAGAAGATTTCCTTTAACGGTTTTGCCACTTTGGTGAAATAGGGTTTACTGCAAGGGTATGCATCGCAAGAATAGAGGGGATAGTATTACCGCTGGTAAAAAATCAAAATTCCTCTGATTTGCCAGAATTTACTATTTTTGCCTGCCCTTTTTGAGGGTCAAAAGTCTATAGTCATGGATGCTATCAAATTTGTACAGGATCAGCTTCTCAATAAGCCTGAGTTTCCAAAGTTTCAGCCAGGCGATAACATCGTCGTAACCTATAGGATCATTGAGGGTGAGAAGGAGAGAAGCCAGTCTTTCAAGGGAAATGTCATTAAGATCAGTGGAGAAGGGTTAGGTAAGACCTTCACTGTACGCAAGATATCCAATGGCATTGGAGTAGAGCGGATCTGGCCATTTGCATCACCCAATATTACCGATATTTCAGTTGTGAAAAGAGGTAAGGTGAGACAGGCAAGATTGTACTATCTACGGGGTCTCGTAGGAAAGAAAGGAAGAATCAAGGAAAAACGTCAGCGTTAAATATAATTTTCCCAACCGATAAAAGCCCTGAAGCATTGTGCTTTGGGGCTTTTTGTATCTGCATCAAGACTTTTTTTAGTGATGGATAATCTTTTTGTTGGATCATGGCGTTAAACCATTGAGTTATGCGTTTGCTGATCTTCATAATCATCATGTTGACCATTGACTTGTATGCCTTTCAGGCTTTCAGGACCGTGATGTCCAGCTGGCTTCGCAGTCCACGAATGTGGGTTACCGTCCTCTATTTTTTACTTACTGTACTTGCACTCCTCTATTTTTTTGGAAACATGCGCAGTTGGTTTGACCACTGGCCAAAAATATTTGGCATTTATGCTACAGCTTTCGTCTTTATCATCTTCTTTTCCAAATTATCAGTAGCCATTTTCCTTCTGGTCGATGATCTACGTCGCATCTTATTGTGGCTGATAAACCTGTTCCCAGTGAATGAAGATTTTGACCTGAGTCGCTCTAGATTTATGTCGCAGCTGAGTTTGTTGGTTGGCGCCGTACCTTTCATAAGTTTGAGTTATGGGGTGATCCGTAATCAGTATCGCTATCAGGTACGTCGTAGAGCTGTAGCACTAAAGAACTTACCGACGGCATTTGAAGGACTGAGGATCATCCAGATTAGCGATATTCATTCCGGCAGTTTTACTTTCAAAGAACCGATCAAGAATGGCATCAAGATGATCAATGACCTCAAGCCAGACCTGGTCTTTTTTACTGGTGACATCGTGAATACGGTTGCGGACGAAATGGACCCTTACATTGAGATATTTAGCCAGATTAAGAGCAAATACGGCATCTTTTCAGTCTTGGGCAATCACGATTATGGAGATTACAAAGCTTGGAATTCCAGTGATGAAAAGGAGGCCAATTTCAACAAATTATTGGGAGTACACCGGCAGTTGGGATGGGAGTTACTGCGTAATGAAAATCGGGTACTTGAGATCGATAATGAGAGGCTTGCAGTAATTGGGGTTGAAAATATTAGTGCACTTACACGCTTTCACAGCTATGGCAACCTTAGTGAGGCTTATCTCGGTACCGAGGATGTGGGTTTGCGGATGCTTCTTTCACATGATCCTACCCATTGGGAGGCAGAAGTTGTCCAGAAGTTTCATGATATCGACCTCACCTTTTCCGGTCATACCCATGGTTTCCAATTTGGAATAGAAATCCCCGGTTGGATAAAATGGAGTCCCAGCAAATACGTTTATAAGCACTGGGCTGGCTTATACACCATGAATAATCAATACCTGTATGTAAATCGCGGTTTTGGAACTTTGGGATACCCAGGAAGAGTAGGTATTTTGCCAGAGATTACCTGTCTAGAACTCAAGTCAGCATGATACTGAAACCATCATTGACCAAAACCTCACTAGCCTTGATCGCTGCAATTGTGCTTTGCACCTGTAGACAGCAGGTGGAACAAGGTGAATCCTCACTTGATACTCTTCAGTTTATGGGTCGATGGGAGCTGGCAACTGCTGAAGTTGATGGCAAAAGCACCGATCGACTGAGGAGTCTTTACTTTGTTTTCTTGCCTGATACCAGTCTTCAAACCAATATTTTTGGCAGTGAGACCAACTATAAGTTTTCCTTTGAAGATGGTGTGATTCTTCAATTCAGCAACCCTCAACTTAATTATGAGCTACTGGAGATTACCGATTCTACCATGTCCTTGCGCACCGAGTTGAGGGGGAAACAATTTACCATGTACTTAGGAAAGTCTATTCCCAAGCGACTTCGAGACCCAAATCCAGCTGAATGAACCTAATGCATTTCTACCCAATCCAACATTACATGATCACGAGAAAGTTAAATTTTGGAATTTGGCAATCATTCGGCGCCAGGTCAATGTTTATCATCAGTCGGATTTTAAGAAAGACGAATATGGAGAAGATCATCTGCTGTGTAATCGGTTTGATACCTTATAGCCTGCTATGGTGCCAGTCTGATACGACTTATCAGGAGAAATATCAGTCGGAGTATCAGGTGCGGATCAAACAATCTCACATCAATGGATTTTACATCCCTAAAGACATTGACGATGCCATGGCGGAATTGGATCGAATTGTAGACCAACACGGCAAAGAAAGGTTTCGAGCACAGGAGGAGGAGGTAGCTGTCAGAAAAATTCACTTCAGCTTTGGACGCTGGATGATTCACAATTGGGGTTTTTATGAGGGCAGCCGCTTGTCTCACTACCTAAAGGGCTTGGGCATTACCTACCCAGACGATATGGCCTCTACCCTGATGCTGTGTTATCATCGCAAGTTGAACGACAAACCTATGAGGGTGGAAGAGATTGCCGAGTATTTTGCGGAGAAGAGGAGAAAGGAGATGGAAGACCGCATCAACAGGGGCCAGATATTGGAGGTTCACAAGGTCGAGAAAAACTGATGCTTCTTATTATTGGTGCTGGTAATATCGGCAAAAGCATAGCCTACATGTGTCTGTCCCGGGGCATTAGCTTTAAGATGGGGGTGCGTTCGATAGACAAAGTAATCCATTCTGACCCTGGTCTTGGCGACCACTTAAGGCCTTTCGACTTTGAAAACCAAGATACGTTTGCACCTGCCTTGGACAGTGCCAACCACATTTTTTTTATCGCCGCTCATCCTGAACCTGATCAATCTGTGCAAAGTTTCCTCGAAGCCTGTAACAGAGCGGATGCGAAGCATGTTACTTTTAGTTCGGGTAGAACAACTGGTGATATTGTTGGAAAACCACTCAATCGGGTGGAAAAGCTGGTTGAAAACGCTGGTTTGCCCTACACTATCCTAAGACCAGGCTGGTTCATGCAAAATTTTGTCACCTGGATCGGTGCAACCATAAGTAGTGAGCGCTTATTTTTTCTACCCGCTGCTGAGTCACGCACGGCATTTGTCGATGTACGCGACATAGCGGATATGGCTTTGGCTAGTTTCAATCATGCCGGAATGATAGACAAGGTCATTGATGTAACAAGTGAGGAAGTCCTGGATCACTATATGGTCGCCGAGAAATTATCAGCCCATTTAGGCATCCAGGTAGGTTACCAACCACTCAGCGAGAAAGATTACGTACAAAAAATGTTATCACTCGGATGGCAGCCATCAGCAGCCCAACATGTGGTAGACCTTTATGCGATTGTAAAGACTGGAAAAGAGGAAGAAATAAGTCCGTCTGTGCGGGAGTTTTTGGGCCGATCACCCTATGATTTTGACACATTCTTACGGCATCATCCGGCAGAATTATCGCGACTTGTTTAAAGGCTACAGGGATATCCGGATTGGTTTTCTCAGAGGTCATGAGGGAGCCGGATGGCGAAATTATTTTGTTTTTGTGCACCAGCTGACGAAGGTGTGGAGATTCTGAAGAAGTGGTAAGCAGATTAGGACATTCTGATATCTATATTAAATTTGTGCGCGAAATTGACAGCCCAGGTTCTCAATGGAACCTCGAAATAAACCTCTTATGGCAAAGAATTTATTGATTGTTGAGTCTCCAGCTAAAGCCAAGACTATTGAAAAGATCCTCGGGAAAGACTACACGGTGAAGTCAAGTTATGGTCATGTCAGGGATCTCAAGAAAAGTAACGAGGCAGTCGACGTTTCTAACGACTTCAAGCCGACGTATGTCGTGAGTCCAGACAAGAAGAAAGTGGTGAAAGAGCTCAAAGATTGGGTAAAGAAAGTAGATCAAGTCTGGTTGGCAACGGATGAAGACCGTGAAGGGGAAGCCATTTCGTGGCATTTATGTGAGGTACTCAATTTAGATCCAGACAAGACCAAGCGAATTGTCTTTCGGGAGATCACTGCCCCAGCCGTTAAGAAGGCCATTGACAATCCACGTACGGTGGATATAAATCTGGTTAATGCACAGCAGGCCCGTCGTATCCTTGACCGGTTGGTGGGGTATGAGTTATCTGAAATACTATGGCGAAAGGTAAAGGGGAAGCTCTCAGCGGGGAGAGTGCAGTCGGTTGCCGTAAAACTGATCGTCGATAGAGAGCGGGAAATCAATGAGTTTGAACCCAAGCCGTATTTCAAGATTTCGGCCACTTTTCCGGTTAAGAACGAATATGACAAATGGGTAGATGTAAAGGCAGATTTACCGGAGAATTATAGCAATGAAGTAGATGCTGAGGATTTTCTTGAGAAAGCAGCAACTGCAGACTTTCACATTACTTCCATTGAGGTAAAACCCGGCAAGCGAACACCGTCGGCTCCTTTCACGACTTCGACACTCCAACAGGAGGCAAGTCGCAAATTGGGTTTTGGAGTAAAACGTACCATGATGGTAGCCCAAAAGCTCTATGAGGCTGGACATATCACCTATATGCGGACAGACTCTACCAATCTAAGTGAAGTAGCACTTCAAAATATCGCAACCACCATTAGAAGGGATTTTGGTGATGATTACTTAAAAACCAGGAGATTCAAGGCAAAGAAAGAATTGGCACAGGAAGCGCATGAAGCCATTCGACCCACTTACATTGAGAAGAAAGATGTAACCACCGACCGGGATCAGCAGCGCTTATATGAGCTGATTTGGAAGCGAACCATCGCTTCTCAGATGGCTGAAGCCAGATTGGAGAAAACGATTGCTAAGATCGGAATAAGCACCATTGCAGATCAGCATCTTGTTGCCACCGGTGAGGTCCTGAAGTTTGATGGATTTCTCAAGGTGTATCTCGAGTCAAAGGATGATGAAGAAGAGGAAGCCACCGGCATGCTGCCGCCATTGGAAGTTGATCAAGCATTGAACCTTGATAATATGGTGGCTACACAGAAATTCTCCAATCCACCACCACGGTTTACTGAGGCCAGCTTGGTCAAAAAATTAGAAGAACTTGGTATAGGCCGTCCATCCACATATGCGCCGACAATCAGCAAGATCATGGAGGAAGATCGAGGCTATGTCACCAAAGAAAGCCGACCCGGTGTGGAAAGAAAGTACCGGGTCTTGACCCTAAAAGATGGGGTGATAAAAACCATGACAAAAACGGAGATTACCGGCACCACCAAAAATCGCTTGTATCCCAGTGATGTCGGAATGGTGGTGACCGACTTTCTCAACGATCATTTTGAGCAGGTTATGAATTATGGATTCACCGCTGACATTGAAAAACAGTTTGACCACATTGCAACGGGAAGCGGTGAATGGACCGAAATGCTAAAGAATTTTTATGCACCATTTCATGAGACTGTCGAAGAAACCCTGCAGAATGCCAAGCGATCCAGGGGCGATCGACTGCTTGGTCAAGATCCGGAAACCGGTCATAGTGTGGTCGCCAAGATCTCGAGATTTGGTCGTCCAATGATCCAAATAGGATCCCGGGAGGAGGTCGGCGAAGATGAAAAACCTAAGTTCGCAAACCTCAAACCAGACCAGTCCATTGAATCCATTACGTTTGAGGAAGCCATGGAACTGTTTAAGTTGCCGTTGACTCTTGGCGAATATGAGGGAAAGGAAGTTTTGGTAAATACGGGCCGCTATGGTCCATATATAAAATACGGTGAAGATTTCATTTCCCTGGGACGAACCGCCGATCCATTTGAGGTTACACTTGAGCAGGCTATTGATCTAATTGTTGAGAAGCAAAAAGCCGACGCACCGATCGGCTCCTACCAAGGCAAACCGATCACCAAAGGGAAGGGAAGGTTTGGTCCGTACCTCAAATGGAATGGGATGTACGTGAACATACCTCGCAAGTATGATCCAGAGTCCTTGTCGCTCGATCAATGCTATGAACTGATCAAAGCAAAAATCGAAAAGGAAGCCAATCGCTATATTCATCGATGGGAGGAAGATAAACTTAGCGTCGAGAACGGCCGTTGGGGGCCCTACATCAAGTACAAGAAAAAGAATTTCAAAATTCTTAAAAAAGAAGATGGGAGTAAATATTCTGATGACGAAATCAGAGAGCTCAGCAAAGAAGATGTACTCAATATGATCGAGGAACAAGCCCCTGGTACAGTCAAGAAGAAAAGGACCAAGAAGGTCGATGGTAAGTGATCATCTTGGAGATTGATCCGATTGTTTACTGTGATCAAGCAAGAGTCAGTTGTCGGAATTTTGTTTTCGTAGACTGAGTTTGTAAATCAATTGAGCGGCTCGTTGCGAAGCTCCAGCCCCCTGAAGTACCTTTTTCAGTTTTTGATACCCTCGAAGGACTTGAGTTCTCTTTTCTCCCGACAAGATCATTTCTAACTCAGATATTACTCGATCTGGTCGGAAATCATCTTGGATCAATTCTGTCACTAGATTTTCTTCTAGGATTAGATTGACCAAACTAATGTAAGATACCTTGATTAATCTTCGAGCTATCAAATAATTTAGATGACTACCGCGATAGCAGACGACCTGCGGCACTTCATAAAGGGCAGTCTCCAAGGTAGCTGTTCCCGAGGCGACGATCGCTGAAAAAGCATGTTGCAACAAATCATGAGTTTCATCAATCACCAGGTGAATATTATTGAGATGCATGGCCTCATCATAATGGCGCTTATCTACTGAAGAGACTCCTGCAATGACAAATTGATAGGCGGGATATTCATCGGTGATCGACAGCATGGTGGGCAACAAGGTCTTGATTTCTTGTGATCTGCTGCCAGGCAATAAAGCGACGATTGGTCGGTCGTCTAGTTGGTGTTTGTCTGACCAGTGAGGAATCTTACTGGATTGAGAGATTTCATCCAACAGTGGATGACCAACATATTGTACCTCAAAACCGAATTTCTCATAAAACGCTTTCTCAAAAGGGAGGATGACCAGCATCTGATCCACCCATTTTTTCAGCCGAATCGCCCTTCTGGCTTTCCAAGCCCACACCTGGGGGGAAATATAATAGCAGATTTTGACCGGTAGTTTGGATTCAGATGCCCATTTTGATATGCGCATATTGAATCCTGGATAATCGATCAAAATCAACACGTCTGGACTCCACTTGGTTATGTCCTTCTTACAGAAACGAAGGTTTTGTATGATGATAGGTAGATGGGTGACCACGTCTACAAAACCCATGAAAGCAGTTTCGCGGAAGTGGCGTACCAGGGAACCTCCTGCCTTCTCCATCCGGTCTCCACCCCAAAATCTAAATTCAGCCCGGCTATCGATAGCTGCTAGCTCCCTCATCAAATTGGCACCATGGATATCACCTGATGCTTCGCCGGCGATCAGATAATATCGCATAGGTAGGTTAGAAGAATATGGATGATTATTGATTGAATCACAGTACGGAGCCGGCAAAAAAATACAACCAAACACCTACGTAAATCACGGTCGGGAATACAATGCCCCTCATCGCTCGATCCATATATTGTGTTTTAAAGATCTGAAGAGGTAAAATATTCAAACATATGGCAACAAGTGCAGAGGTGCGTTGCCGAAAATTTTCAGAGATATTTCCAGGTTCAATCCATCCCATCGTCTCAATTCCATCATAGATGCTCAACATAATGAAATACCAAAATATCGGTGCAATCAGCCCGGTGCCGATTCCGACCCATAGTTTATCCCATTTTTCGTATGGCTTATAGACCATATTCTATTTTTTCAATGTGCTTCAATTCCTTCATAACAGCGTAGTGAGTGAGATCATGCATGGATGGAACTACCGAAATGTAGCCATTTTCCAAAGCAAACAGATCACTGTCTTCTGCAGCATCAAAGTTTTCAAAACTTCCGGTCAGCCAATAATAGGGCTTCCCTCTGGGATCCTGGCCCTGCTGAAATTCTTCCTTCCAACGGGCCTCTCCCTGGCGGCAAAGTCGAACTCCTTTGATCTTGCCCGTAGGGATATTGACGTTCAACAGCTTTCCATTGCTCATTCCGTTTTTTAGAACATGCCGGCAAATGGAGGATATGAAAGGTTTTGAGGGTTCGAAATCCGCCTGGAAAGAATAATCGAGCAGTGAAAATCCAATGGAATTGATGCCTTCAATGGAAGCCTCCATTGCCGCAGAAAGAGTCCCTGAATAAATGATGTTTATCGAAGCATTGGAACCGTGATTGATGCCTGAAACACAGAGATCAATCGATCTTTCCTTCTCGATGACATTGATGGCCAACTTCACACAGTCTACTGGAGTGCCTGAGCACTCAAAAGCTCGAATATCGGGAAAAGCATCAACCTCATTTAGCCGCAAGGGTTCATCAATGGTGATCGCATGCCCCATTCCTGATTGCGGGCTGTCAGGAGCTACCAGGATAATTTCGCCCAAATTCTTGACTACGTCTACCAATGCTTTGAGCCCTGGAGCCAAAATGCCGTCGTCATTGGTTACCAGAATCAAAGGCCTTTCATGCATAGCGGTAAAATAATTTGCAAATATACACACCTCTGCTTATCAGCGGATTTTCTGAATTTTGACTCGTTTAGGTTTCGTTCAGTGTTGACAGATGATGGCATCAAAACCATGGGCTATTCAGAGTTACCTGCCAAAATGTAAACTCGAATGATTAAATGATCTAAGATTCATTGTTTTTCGGCACACTCATGGAGAGGAGGTTATGTCTTTATAAAACGACCAATAAATCGTGCGTCATCTGTCGCTATGGAGAGGAGGTAACAGCCTGATCCGAGACCAGTAACATCGATCGACTGGCTGCTTTGCCTTCCTTGACTGATCGTTTGCCCTTCGATAGTAAGAATTTGATAGTGAAAATCCACGAAACCCGTTTCGATCTCAAAATAGACTTGGTCTGAAACGGGATTGGGATATACTGCCAGGGTGAACCGTTGAGCATTGATGACCTGAGTGCTGCCATCGCCACGTAGACCTTCTTGTTCAAGATCAAAAGAGTATACGGACTTGCCGAACGTGCCGGCCACCAGACGATTGGATTGCGGATTGTATTCCAAATCAAAAACCGCTATTATTGGCATGTTGTCGCCCAATCGGTCCCAGTTTTCACCTGCATTTACAGTAAAATATACGCCAGCATCCGTACCGGCAAAAATTACCTGATCATCGTTGTTCGGTAAAATGACCAAATCATTCACCGGGACTGATGGTAAATCCCCAGATATATCTTTCCAATCGGTTCCTTTATCATCCGATCGATGAATATGAGGAATGTTTTCGCCGGCTTTATATCCGGAGTGCGAAACAAAGACCACCGCTTCCTCGGTCGGACTGGTATGAATGGAAGTTATGTATCGATCTGGAAGGCCTTGATCAGATTTCTCCCAGCTATTCCCTCCATTGATGGTCCGCCACAAATTGCCATCTCCAGTGCCAGCGAATAAAACATCAGCGTCGAAATGGGATTCGGCAAGGGCGGTAATGTTTGAGGTCAAGTCGAGCAGTACGTTTTCGTCAATCAGGTGCTCGCTGATGGCTTCAAATTCTGTTTCAGCTCCACTTAAATTGCGCCAGACCCGTGTTGTACCGTAATAGATGATATTCGGATCGTGGGTGCTCATGATCACCGGGACATCCCAATTTCGGTCATCAAGTCCATCAATTCCCCTTGTGGCACTTCGGAAGTTTTCTCCTCCATCTATCGTTACGCGAAGATTCCCATACTGTTGTTCTACGTACCAGATCAATGGGTCATCAGGGTGAAAGAGCGTGCGAAATCCGTCTCCCCCTCCATATTGAAACCAATCATTAATTTGGGAGGCATTTCCTCTGAGGCTACCATTGTCTTGTGTGCCGCCGTAGACAAGATCGGGCTGATGTGGGTTATAGGCCACATGGTAAAATTGTGTGGTGGGTATGTTCTCAATGTCAACCCAATCCAGCCCATTTTGCCGCGACCGGTACAAGCCTCCATCTGTAGCTAAAAGATAAGTGGACTCGTCGATAAAATACATATCGTGCATATCGGGATGTACCGGATCAGTACTGCTGCCATCACTCCTAATCCATCTGCCGGTAGGCAAGTCATAGCGATACAATCTTACCCCCAGAAGGTAAACACTTTCATCGTTAAAGGGATTGGCCCTGATTTTCCCAAAATACCAGCCAAATCCCAACAAAGCGGTTGAGGGCAATCCGGATTCGGGTTTTATCGTCACCGTATCCCAGCTTTCACCCTGATCTGAACTGGTGTATACGCCTCCTACTTCATGGGTCGTATCGACATAAACCGCATAGACCCTATTGGCATTGGCAGGAGTCATGGCCAGCCCAATCCGGCTGTGCACCCCTGCGGGCAACCCATTATCCAGCATTTGCCAATGCCCACCTCCGTCTACGGTCTTGTAAATCCGGGCACCGTTGCCAAAAGTGGTGGATTCTTCATAGTTGCGAATACGATCCCATCCACTGGCCAGCAAGACTTCGGGGTTGTCAGGAGCCATAGCCAGATCGATGACACCGGTTCCTTCGCCCAGAAACAAAATTTGTGTCCAATGCTCTCCACCGTCGAGCGACTTGTAGACACCTCGATCAGTTCCCCGAAAGTAGGGCACACCCATGGTGGCCGCATAAACCACCTGGCTATTGGAGGGATCAACAATCAGTTTAGAAACAATGCCAACTTCACTCAACCCCAGGTGGATCCAACGCTGGCCACCATCCATCGATTTATATACTCCATTACCTATGAACGGATTTCCAGAGATGTTGGGATCTCCGGTGCCAAGGTAAACGGTTTCAGGATCGGTGGGATCTGGGGCTATTGCTCCAATAGCAAGAAACGGAAAGTCGTCAAAAATGGCCTGCCAGTTTTCCCCCCCATCGGTCGTCTTGTACAAACCACCAGCCGAAAAGCCCGCATAGATTTGGTTTGGATCGCCCGGGTGCGCGGCGACCACATTGATTCTAGCGCCTGCATTTCCGGGTCCTTCATTGATCCAGGATCCAGCGGACCTCTTTGTGAAGGAATGGCGTTCTTTTACTGCGGTGGAAATCAATGTCTGATTCAGACTGCTGAGATCAATGGTGCGGTCGGGGTAGGAACGTTGAAAAAACAGGTGCTCAGAAGGATAATATCGGTCGGATCGACGGGATTGGACGACATCGGGATCTTTACAGGAGAGCCCAAGGCAAATGGTAACAAGGGTCAGAGAAAACGGCCTGTATGCGGTCCAGAACATATATCAAAGATAAGTTGTTAATTTACTACCCGAAAGTTTTGTGATCAACTAACCACCGCTATATCTTTTTTTGCCTGCTACAAACAACGTCCTCTACGCTGATGTCATTATACCTCTTGCTGTAAAGCATTCTTATTCCTACCGAATTCCCAAAGAATTGGTGCCAACGGCAAAGTTTGGCGTACGAGCCGAAGTGCCTTTTGGGAAGAAAAAGCTGTATTCGGGTTTAATTATTGGTATTCACGAAAGAACTCCTGACTATCAGGTTAAGCCACTCCGATCTATCCTGGATGAAAAACCCATAGTAACTGATATTCAGATTGTTTTTTGGAAATGGATTGCAGACTATTATGCCTGTGATCTGGGTGAGGTCATGAGTGCTGCCCTGCCATCTATGCTGAAGCTGCACAGCGAAACAGTCGTAGTTCCAGGCCCACGCCTCGACGAGGCTATTTTCGATCTTGATGATCGTAGCTATATGGTAGCAGAGGCAGTCTCTATTCAAAAGGAGGTTACCATTGAAAAGGTGCGAGAGATCCTATCCATTAAGACGGTCTATCCGATCATTAAATCGTTGATTGAACAAGATGTTGTCGAAATCAAAGAAGAACTCGTACAGAGGTACAAGCCCAAGAAGATCACAGCTATACGAAGGACACCCCAAGCACTGGAGAGAGTAAATGAGGACATTTTTGACCAGTTGAAAAGATCTGAACATCAGATCAGAGCTATGCTGGCAATCATACAGCTGGAGGCTACCCAGCAGGAGGTACGACTTACTGAAGTACTCAAGACAGCAGATGTTACGCATCAGGTCATCACAGCACTGGAAAAAAAGGGGTGGGTTGAGCGCTATGACCTGGAAGTGAGTCGGATTGAAGCATTTGCCGGTGATCTGGAGGGCATTAAGTCGTTGTCAGCTGATCAGCAGCAAGTCTTGAATGAGATTTCTGCGGCCGATCAGCACAGACCAATTCTACTCCATGGTGTGACGGGCAGCGGAAAGACACGGATTTATATCGAGAGAATTAAAGAAATGTTGTCATTGGGTAAACAAGTGCTTTACCTACTTCCCGAAATCGCCCTTACCACCCAGGTTGTTGCTCGATTGCAGAAAGTTTTTGGAGAAAAGCTTTTGGTTTATCATTCCCGGTTAAATGAGAGTCAGCGTGTGGAGGTATGGCGAAAAATTCAGGGAATTCCTCATTTGGTATTGGGTGCCAGATCTGCCATTTTCCTACCTTTTTCTGACCTTGGTTTGATCATTGTCGATGAGGAGCACGATTCGAGTTTTAAGCAAGTTGAACCCAATCCACGCTATCAGGCACGGGACAGTGCCATAGTACTGGGGAGACTACATAAGGCTGAAATCATACTGGGCAGTGCAACTCCCTCCGTGGAAAGCTATCACAATGTGCACCTGAATAAGTACATGTTGGTCGAACTGTCAAGAAGGTATGGCAATATAAGAATGCCGGAAGTGATTGTAATCGACCTGAAGAGAGGACCTAAGATGGGTTACTTCAGTCGCGATCTACTTGAGGAGATTCAAGAGACTTATCGCCAGGGATTCCAGACCATCTTGTTTCAAAACCGACGGGGCTTTGCTCCGCTATTACATTGCACCGCATGTGGGTGGAGCGCTATGTGTAAGAACTGTGATACCAGTCTCACCTATCATAAGTATGCCAACCAAATGCAATGTCATTTTTGTGCCTTCCAAGAAGCTCCAGCCAGTGTTTGTCCGGCCTGCGGAAACTACGAACTCGCATTGCGCGGCTTTGGCACCGAACTCATTGAAGACGAAATCAAAATACGATTGCCAGATCTAAAGGTGGGACGTCTTGATTTGGATACAGCCCGTGGTAAGAAACAATTGGAACGCATCATCATGTCGTTCGAAAACCGGGAATTGGATATTCTAATCGGTACACAAATGGTGACTAAAGGATTGGATTTTGGCCACGTGGGTTTGGTAGGCGTGATCAATGCAGATCAAATACTGTATTATCCTGACTTTAGAGCGACCGAACGAGCTTATCAGCTGATGACCCAGGTAAGTGGTAGGGCAGGAAGACAACATCGTCGCGGTCGGGTCTTCATCCAAGCCTATAATATCCATCATCCAGTCCTCAAAGAAGTCTTGGCTCATGACTTTCCTACTTTTTACCAACGTGAGATTGAGGAGCGTCAGCACTTCGGATTTCCACCCTATAGCCGGTTGATTGAAATTACCTTGAAACATACCAAAGCCATCATGGTTAGTCAGGCTGCAGAGGCACTGGCTACCTACCTGCAAAAACGCCTTGGCAGTAGGGTAAAGGGTCCGATGACACCCAGTGTTGCCAGGGTCCGCAATCGGTATCTTCGAGTGCTGATGATCAAATTGGAAAAAGATGCACAACTCATCCAGAAAAGTAAAAAGTGGCTGGAAGAGGCTAGGATCCTTCTGGCCAAGCAAAAAGGTATGTCGACACTAAGAGTTGTTGTCAACGTAGATCCATAATTTAACCCATTTGTCTTAACAATACAATATCATCAAATATTGCTGTGTTGGGTAGAGTAGTATCTTTGACTGAACATTTCTAATGAGGGAACTTCGACATATTAATCAGTATTTTCTCAAGTACAAATGGTATATCATATTGGGTTTTGTCTTTGTCGCCCTCTCCAATTACTTTCGTGTGCTGCAGCCGCAGGCCATTCGTCAGGCTCTGGATCTGGTCTTTGAAAACATCCGAATGTATAAGCTCTTCAACGGTTTCGAGGGGCAACAAGTCATTTTCTCGGAGATTGGCCAATCACTGTTGTACTTTGCCATCTTGGTCTTGGTCTTGGCCTTGATCATGGGCATATTTATGTACTTCATGCGACAGACCATCATCGTAATGTCCAGACTCATTGAGTATGACCTTCGAAAAGAAATCTTTGGGCATTACCAACAAATGGATCTGGCCTTTTTTAAACGAAATATGACTGGAGACCTAATGGCGCGAATCTCTGAGGATGTCTCAAAAGTTCGCATGTACATCGGACCGGCCTTGTTGTATGGGATCAATCTCTTTACCCTTTTTGTTATGGTAATTTATTCCATGTTTTCGGTGAGCGTGGAGCTCTCCATCTATTGTTTGCTGCCCTTACCTCTTCTCTCGCTTTCCATATACTTTGTCAGCTCGATTATTCACCGTAAAAGCGAGGTCATACAGCGCCAACTTGCCAAATTAAATAGCGTTGCTCAAGAAGTTTTTAGTGGGATCAGTGTGGTTAAATCTTATACACACGAAGATGCTATGAGTCAATATTTCACTGCTGAGTGCGATGACTTTAAAGAGAAATCACTTAAGCTGGCAAGTGTCAATGCTCTATTTTTCCCCTTGATGCTACTGATTATAGGTGCCAGTACGATTCTAACCATATATTTTGGAGGTGTTCAGGTTGCCAAGGGCAACATTACTCCGGGAAACATCGCTGAATTCGTGATATATGTGAACATGCTTACTTGGCCAGTCACTTCGATTGGCTGGATCGCCTCGATCATTCAGCAAGCAGAAGCGTCACAAAAAAGGATCAACGAATTTCTGCGTGAACAACCTGAGATTGTAAGCCCCACTAAGATTAAGCAGCCGATCGAAGGCCATATCGTTCTTGATAACGTCTTCTTTACCTATCCTGATACTGGTATCGAAGCTTTAAAAGGGGTATCATTCACTCTTAAGCCGGGTCAAAAGCTGGCCGTTGTCGGTAAGACAGGATCCGGCAAGAGCACCATTGCCGATTTACTGGTAAGAATGTATGATGTAACAGCGGGAAGAATTTTGATTGATGGCAGGAATATAAAAGAGCATAACCTCCAACACCTCAGGGAGCGGATCGGCTATGTAACTCAGGATGTGTTCCTTTTTTCAGACACAATTAGGGCCAATATTGCATTTGGTAGTCTGAATGGGACTGCTCGAAGAAAGGAGGAATTCTATGCAGAAAGAGCAGCAGTCTATGATGATATCATGGGTTTGCCAGAGCAGTTTGATACGCGAATCGGGGAGAGGGGAGTGACGCTCTCTGGAGGTCAAAAGCAGCGGGTATCCATGGCTCGAGCATTTATGAAGGAGCCCGAAATCGTCATTCTTGATGACTGTCTAAGTGCGGTAGACACCCGTACCGAAAATCAGATCTTGGGCTATTTAAATGAGGTACTGGCTGATAAGACCACCATTATTATCACTCATCGAATCTATGGTCTGTTGCAATTCGATCAAATTATTGTACTAGAGCAGGGTAGAATTGTTGAGTCTGGTACCCACGAAGAATTGTTGCAAATGCAAGGGTTTTACACCAAAATGTATGAGAGACAACAGCTCATGGACCAGGAAAATAAAATTTTGTAAAATGATCTTTTTTTTGTCTAAATATTTACATTTGTGCCAGTAAGACATTGTAAACGAAACTTTTAGATGTGGATCAGGATCAGAAGTCAAGGAAGTTCGAGAGTGTTTACTCTCACAAAATGAGGGCAGGTAAGCGGCGCACCTATTTTTTTGATGTGAGGAAGACGAAGGGTGAAGATTTCTACATCACTCTTACAGAAAGTACAAGACGGTTCAACGGCGATGGATATGAGCGCCACAAGATCTTTCTCTACAAAGAGGATTTTAATCGATTTCTAGAGGGTTTGCAGGAGACCATTGACCATGTTAAGAATGAGTTGATGCCTGAATATGACTACGACGAATATACCCGCAAGAATGCCGAGTGGGAAGAGAGGAGGAAGGAAGAGTTAGATGAAGATGGTCAACTTCCCATTGAGGAAGAAACTGCAGATGCAGTTGAAGAGGATAGCGAAGATGTCTCTCATTCGGAGGAGGACATGACCTGGTGAGCTTCAAGCAAGTCTGATTTCAAATACAAATGGCACCTTTAAGGTGTGGTCACTGGCTTTACTGTCAGAAAGTGACCTATGTGTCGCCAAACACCTTGCTAAATTTGTACCTTACTGAATTATGACCTTGCTACAGAAAGAGTTGGCCCAGTTTCCTTTGGAGCTTGTGGTTTTCCCTAATGAGGTGTTGCCTCTCCATATCTTTGAACCACGTTATAAGGACCTGATTGATGATGTTCTCGACAATGTGGTATCATTTGGTGTTACCCCTGTGATCGATGGCAAATTAATGGGTATGGGAACCGCGATGAAGCTGGTGCGAGTGCACAAGAGATATGAAGATGGGCGCCTCGATATCATGACAAAAGGACTCTATCCCTATGTTTTGAAGAGTTTCGAAGAAAAGACCGAACAAACTACTTACGGAATGGCTCAAGTTGAGATGTTGCCCTTGAAAGGTAAACCTGATGGGGAACTTGCTGACCAGATTTTCAAGGTGGTCACCGAAGTTTTCACCATGATGCAGGTTCCCCAGAAGAATTTCATCCAGCAAAGTGCAGATCCTTACTTGCTGGGGCACAAGATTGGCCTGACGATCGAGGAAGAATATACTTTGTTGGGTCTGGTCAATTATCAGAATCGTCAACAATACATTCTCGACAAATTGCTTCGATTACGACCACAAGTCAAGGAATTGGATCGCATCAGGAAACAGATTGAAATGAACGGACATTTTCGCAACCTCCAGCCACCCCGCTTAGACTAAGCACATGTACTCTGTACTTGCTAAGTATGCACTGCTGCTGGTTGACTACTGTCTTGAGATTCAAGCAGATCAACATCTCTATATTACCAGCACTACCCTAGCCGAGCCGCTGGTACGAGAAGTGTACCGTGTAGCTATTCAGCGTGGTGCTCATGTGGTGACAGACTTAACATGGAGAGAGAAAAATCGAATTTTCTACCAAGAGGCTGGTCGGCAACAACTGATTTGGCAAAATCCATTCATTACCAAGATCTACGAAGAATTTGATGCGATTCTGTTCATCAGGGCCCCCTACAACCTCCGCGAGGAGCAAGATATTGATCCAGCCAAACGTGCAGCTCGTACCGAGGCCCTGGCCCCGATCCATCAAATATACAATGCGCGTACTGCTGATCGCTCGTTGAAAAGGTGCCTTTGTCAATTTCCTACTCAAGCGGCAGCGCAGCAGGCGGGTATGTCCTTGGAAGCTTATGAAACCTTTGTTTTTCGGGCCTGTCACCTATTTACCGAAGAGCCTGCTGACCAGTGGCGAAAAATAGGTGCAGAACAGCAGCGTTTGGTTGATTTCCTGAACTCGGTCGAACATATGCGTTACCTGAATTCAAAAACGGATCTGCAATTTGGACTGCAAGGACGTACCTGGATCAATTCTGATGGTAAGACCAACATGCCATCTGGAGAAGTTTTTACCGCCCCGGTGGAAGATTCTGTAAACGGCACCATATTCTTTGACTTTCCATCAATATTTCGTGGGCATCTGGTGCAAAATATAACGCTGGATGTGGAAGATGGACAGATTGTCCGGTGGAAAGCTGAGCAGGGTCAAAATGTACTTGACGAACTCTTTGAAATGGAAGGTAGCCGCCGTTTCGGAGAGGCGGCTATAGGTACCAACTATGAAATTCAAGAAGCCACCGGCAATATCCTTTTTGATGAGAAAATGGGAGGCACTGTACATCTGGCCGTTGGTCAATCATACTTCCAAACCGGAGGTCAAAACAAATCTCCAATCCATTGGGATATGATTGCTGATATGAAGAATGGTGGGCGTATTTTGGCCGATGGGAAGGAGATCTACGAAAATGGAAAATTTCTCATTTAGATATAGTGAGACATAAAACGGCTTTCCCAGCGCAACTTATTCAAGTGTGTGATGGTGTTTAGAGCAACTTACTAGTACTAGTCAGGCTTTCCACCGAAGTTTGCGACTTTTTCGTTTCCCGGTATTGATAAAAAAGACTCCAGATAGCAAGATTGCAGCTGCGGCCAAGGACTGCCCGGTAATCTGCTCGTGGTTTAAGCTCCATCCGAGAAAAAGTGCGACCACTGGATTGACATAGGTGGTGGTAGCAACCTTGTCAGGAGTGCTTTTGAGTAGCAGGTAGTTGAATGCCGAGTAAGCCACGATCGAGCCAAACAATATTAAGGTAATCCAAGAAAGAATTGCTCTCCACTGAAACGCATGGTAAATCTGTTCGAAGTCTTCTCCGACAATGACACTGAAAATCATCAGAAATATACCTGATGCCATCATTTGAATTGATGCACTTGCCCCTTTAGAAGAAGGTAAAGTAATTTTAGACATATAGACCGAACCGACGGCCCAGGAAATCAGAGAAATAAATATCACCGCTATACCAAAAAGGGTTTGCTCGTTGGTGACGATCGTATGTTGAGTGACCAGCACCGTCATGCCTACAATGCCCAAGGTGAGGCCAAGTGTGGTCATCCAAGTTGGTTGTTGGCGATGTACAATCCACATCAGAAGAACGACAAGAAGTGGTTCGAAGGCCACCACGAGTGCTGCCAGTCCAGTATCGATGTATTGGATCGCATAGGTGATGGCCCCGGTTCCTATGCCCAGCAGTAGAATGCCAATGGCAGTCGCATTTATAAATGAACGCCAATCAAGCACCGCCAATGAGCGCGTAAAAAACAAGCCCAGCAGAAGTCCCGCAATGAGGAATCGGGAGCCAGCGAGTATAAAGGGAGGGAAGGTTTCTAAAGACCAATCATTGAGAATATAGGTGCCCCCCCAGATCAAATAGATAGCGGCAAAAGAGATTCCAATGAGAAATGATTCTGAATTGAGCAAGTTCTTCATTAGCATGCAAACATAGTAGTTGCTGCAGACATTTCTGTAGAGAAAAATCGGGCCCTCCCATTTCCTTGAGACTGGAATAATTATTGCACCCAAAGCTTGCTAGGTAGGCCAATCAAAGCCTAATGTCTTCATTGATCAAACGCCATTTTCGTATCTTTCTAAATCAAGAGATCATAAAAATGCAGATGAAAACACTGATGAGATACCAGATGTTCGTCATCATGTATTTTAGTGTGAGTTTGGGGTGGTCTCAACAATTGAGCGATACTTTATGGACCATACCAGAGCTTACCGGCTATCAAGAGACCTCACGTTATGCTGATGTTGTCTCGTTTATTAAGACTGTGGAGGAGCGGGCCGGAATTCATGTTTTTTCTATGGGCACCTCTGCTGAGGGTAAGGAAATACCAGTAGTTGTTTTAGCTGATCCTCCCTTATACTCACCCGAAGAGGCCATGCGAAGTGGCAAACCCGTAATTTATATCCAGGGCAACATTCATGGAGGTGAAGTGGAGGGAAAGGAGGTTTTGCTGATGCTAATGCGGGATATTATGTTTGGTGATAAAAACCATTTATTAGAAAACCAAATCCTGCTTTTTGTGCCGATCTTCAATACTGATGGGAATGATAAAATGTCGGTCGAGTCTCGACCCTCGCAGGAAGGTAGTCCACCATTGGTTGGTCAACGTGCCAATAGCCAAGGATGGGATCTTAATCGGGATGGAATGAAATTAGATGCTGCAGAGACACGTAGCCTGTTTGAGGTAGTCATTTCGCACTGGGATCCGCAAGTATTTGTGGATTTACACACTACCAATGGAACCTGGCATGGCTATTCTCTGACCTGGGCTCCGAGTTATCACACCGCCGGTGCCCTTAAACCCTTTCAATTTAGCTACCACCGGTTGTTGCCTGAGGTGACCAAACGTGCGTTTGACAAATTCGGTCTACATTTTGGACCCTATGGTTATTACTTCTTGGATGAGGGGTGGCCTCCCAAGTCGGTCTACACATACAATCACCATCCTCGCTATCTCGTAAATCAATTTGGGTTGAGAAACCGCATGGCCATTTTAAGTGAGTCCTTTGCCCATGAGCGATTTGATCAAAGGATAAATTCAACCTATGTTTTTGTTTCAGAAATATTAGAATTCACAAATCAGCATAGTCTTCAGATTTTTGAGATCAACCGGGAAGCCGAAAAGGCCACCATGGAAAATGTGAGAAATGGTGCTGGAACATTCAAAAAAGGAGTGAGATTTAAAATGGTGCCTTTTACCCGTAAATTGAATAATTACCGAACCTATGATTATAAAAGGAAATCAAATTCTTCGGAAGAATACTTACGGATGCCAAATATTGTGATCTATAATGACATTTCCTACCATGCAAGATTTGAACCTGTAGAGGAGAGCATCTTACCGCATGGGTATTTATTGAGTAAAGAATTCAGGTCTGTTATAGATAATTTGAGAATGCACGGGGTTGTTGTGGAAGAATTGACGGCAGAAGTTTCAGCTGAGGGTGAATATTTTCTCGCTAAAGATCTTCGCAGGCTGGGAGAGGAGTTTGAAGGTCACAAGATGGTTGAACTGGTTGGTGAGTTTAGACCTGGTGGGCGGACCTTCAATAGGGGAGATTTCAAGATTGATCTAAATCAACCACTGGCGAACTTAATTTTTTATCTGCTCGAACCGCGATCTGACGATGGCCTTGTCACCTGGAATTTTTTTGATGAATACTTCAAAAATCAGGGCATAAAACATCAGATGGTTGCCTACCCCGTTTTTAAGTATTTCCAACTGGTTGAAGAAGATCAATAGACAGGTGTAATGGTGCTGTCTACTAAAATATTATCAACAATTTCAAATTCTTTCCGCGAATTTCTTTTTTTCAAAGCCTCGCCGTGGTGCCACCACGTCTACTTCTTGCGCCTTGAACTTCATCGAAAATCAAATGTAAATTGACCACAAAAATTTAATAGACAGAGTACTGACCACAGTGTCTGTACCGATAATCCAGTTGACGATGTCCGGCAATCTCATTGACGACAAACAGAACTTTTCTACCACGGCCATACATGTTACCACGGTTGATGACAACTCCTGCAATGTTTACGGAAAAACCTGGATTCAGTGGCCGTTCAAGGGCTTGGCATAAAGCACTGGTTAATATCGCCAATCAATTCAATCTGTGTATCTTGCAAACAAGGCAAAAAACCAAAGCAAATGCGATTATTGTACTTCGGTGTCGTTGCAGCCTGTCTGTTGACCTGCAAAAACGAGCCAAATCCTGAAGAATCAGTCCAAAACACCTTGGGTGTTCTAGAACATCATTTTGACATATCTGATCTCGCCAGGGAACAGTTTGATCGGGGCCTGCTCCTACTGCATAGTTTTGAATATGATGACGCCAGGGAAGCGTTTCAAGAGGCCATCGACGCTGACTCAACGGAGATCATGGCCCATTGGGGAGAGGCGATGACTTATTATAAGGCCTTGTGGGGCCTGCAAGATGTGGAAGCTGGCAGAACCATCCTGCAACGAATTGGTGAGACCAAGGCAGAGCGTTTAGAATCGATCACTGATCCCTTGGAACGTGAGTTGTGGGAGGGTTTGGAGTTGTTATATGGTGAGGGTGAGTTTGATGAGCGCAATCAACACTATACGACCCATCTCGAAACGCTACATGGCAAATACCCGGACCATCAGGAAATAGCCGCTTTTTATGCCTTGGGTTTAATCTGGGCTAGCGAAGAGTATGGAGATGGGAGTCCCCAATTAAGAAAGTCAGCCCGGATCGCAGATGCTATACTAGAGGAAAACCCCAATCATCCCGGTGCGCTCCATTACAAGATCCATGCACTAGATGGTCCCATATCCGCAGCCGATGCCAAAATGGCTGCAGACAGATATTCGAAAGTCGCCCCCGATGCTGCTCATGCCTTACATATGCCTTCACATATTTATTTGGCCTTGGGTAGATGGGATGATGTGGTTTCATCCAACGAAGCTTCCTATGCTGCCAGCGTAAAGCGAATGGAACAAAAGGGATTGTCGGATGGAGCTCGAGGTTACCATTCGTATGACTGGTTACACTATGCCTACCTACAGCAGGGTAGATATGAAGATGCTCAGCGACTTTTGCAAGATATGCTGGTATATGTACCTGCCGATCCCGATAAGGGAGCGAGAGGCTATTTGCTTGATATGCAAAACCATCAGCTGGTAGAAACCGGAGAAATTTCACCGGATATTGACTATGACTGGGATGTCAGAACCGAAGATTTGGGGTTAGCGGCCGCGGCCATGAGAAGCTTCCAAAGGAGCTGGAAGGCACTACAATCTGAGGACCTTCAAGGCATTGAAGAACAGAAAACCTATCTAGCCAATCAAATCAATGTGGCCAGTACCCAGGTTGGCGAAAATGGCAAAGCAATGTGTAGTGCCGGACAGACTCGATATGCACCCACCCAGGATCTGATTCACAAGGCACGCACTGTGTTGTGTCAGCTAAATGTATTTATCGCGCAGCTCCAAGATGATCAGGAGGCTGTTGAAGAGAACCTGATTGCAGCTACGGAGCTGGAAGCCGGCAGTGAATTTCCTACGGGACCACCGCTTCTGGCCTTACCATCCTTCGAGCAATACGGTTATTGGCTTCTGGAGCGCGAACGACCTGAAGAGGCAGTGGCCCAATTTCAGAAAGGCCTGGAGCGAACCCCGAGGCGAGCAAGGGCATTGCGTGGATTGCTATCAGCCTTGGAGGCACTGGACCGAAACGACGAAGCATCTGCTGTCCGCCAAGAGCTGGAGGAAATATGGAAGAGAGCCGACAAACAAGCACTCGATCTCCTGGTTGCCCTCTAAGCGTAATGAGGAGACTGAAGCGGATAACCTGAGGGCAGGAGGGGGTAAAACCGTAAACCAAAGACCATGATTCGATTATTGATTCTTTGTATCTATCTAGTTGCTGCAGGAACCGGATGTTCGGAAAAAGAACAGATTGACGAAGAGGTTACCTTTTTGCCAAACATCATTTATATTCTGGCAGATGATCTGGGCTATGGGGAGTTGGGCTGTTATGGACAAGAGAAAATTGAAACGCCTAACCTTGATGCTTTAGCGGCTGAAGGCATGAGATTTACTCAGCACTACTCCGGAGCCCCTGTCTGTGCCCCGGCTCGGTGTATCTTGCTTACCGGTAAGCATGCGGGGCATGCACATATCAGAGGAAATGACGAATGGAGAGATCGAGGTGAGGTCTGGGATTTTGAGGCCATGTTCGAAGACTCAACACTAGAGGGTCAAAGACCCATTCCTGATGAGGAAATTACGATTGCCGAAGTATTGAAGAAAAAGGATTATCGGACAGCCGTGGTCGGGAAGTGGGGCCTTGGAGCACCCCATACTGAAGGTATTCCTAACAATCAAGGGTTTGATTTTTTCTACGGCTACAACTGCCAGCGGCAAGCCCATACATTTTATCCATTGCATTTATGGCGAAACCGACAAAAAGAACTGCTAAACAATAAATTGGTGCCTCCCCGTCAGAAATTACCTGAGGGAGCCGATCCCAATGATTCGACCAGCTACAGTGATTTTCGCCTGACCGATTATTCAGCAGAGCTGATGCAAGAGGAAGTGCTGAATTTTATCAAGGAAAATCAAGAACAGCATTTTTATCTCTATTATGCAACACCAATTCCTCACCTGCCTCTTCAAGCTCCAAAGCGGTGGGTGGAATACTACCGGAAAAAGTTTGGACCAGAGAAACCATATACTGGTGATCGAGGTTATTTTCCTTCGCAATTTCCACGTGCTGAATATGCAGGAATGATTTCGTATTTGGATGAACAAGTGGGAGAGATCGTGAGTACCTTAGAGCAGTTAGGCCTTCGCGACAATACGTTGATCATATTTACCAGCGACAACGGTCCAACCTACACCGGTGGTGCAGATACGGGATTCTTTGAAAGTGCCAAGCCTTTTCAGACTGTGACTGGTCGCACCAAGGGTAACACTTATGAAGGGGGAATTCGCGTACCCATGATTGCCAACTGGCCAGGTAAGATCAAATCTGGATCTGTGACTGATCACGTGTCTATATTTTACGATGTGATGCCGACTTTGTGTGATATGACGGGAATCCCAATGCCACCAGATAGGGATGGAATCAGTTTTCATCCAACACTTATTGGAGAGTCCTCGACGCAAAAAAAACATCAATTTCTTTACTGGGAATTTCCGGCCTATACCGGACAACAAGCCGTTCGTCTCGGCAAGTGGAAGGGCATTCGAAGAAATATCTTTGATGAGAATATGTCTATCGAGCTGTATGATTTAGAAAATGATATTCGTGAGGAAAACAATCTTGCGCAACAATACCCTGAGATTGTGGAGAAAATAGACAGCATTTTCTCGGAGGCTCATACACCGGCAGAGATCGAGAGATTTAAGATGGAGGCCCTGGGGGACTGAAGAAGGGATGCCAGCATTAAGATATGGCTGCAAAAAAAAATAGATTGGTCAGATCAAACTGACCAATCTACCTTAGGGATCCTGTGATCTATGATATGATCTTGTTGATATTTTCCCGCATCTTACTTGCTCTTTCCGAATCTTGTCGTTCGGCAATTAGTTGGTCCCAAGCATCCTTGAGTTTGGTCAGTGCAGTCATGTCACCAATGTTGGTGGCTGCCAAAATTCCCATATAGATACTATTTAACCGATTGGGTGAACCCTTCAAAGACTTTACGTAATAGGATAGTGCCTCACTAGGTTTATCTAATGACATGAGTAAATCACCCATCATCTCATTGGCTGGAAGAATTTCGCCTGGGGTAATGGGATTCTTGTCAAGAGAGTCTTCAATGTCTACTGCTGCCTGCATTTTCGTCCTGGCAACTTCTATTTGGTTTTTAGCCTTGGCTATCCAGCCCTCCACAGCCAGTTTTTGGATCTCAATTTGCTGGCGCCAATACCAGGTAGATTTGGAAGTGCCCATACTCTCTTGTAATGAGTCGAGCATGTAATAAGCTTTCTTAGCAGCCAAGGTGTCTCCAATGTTGGCAGACCCCACACCTTTGGCAAAATAGGTAATCGCTTCAAAGGCCGGAAACTTATCCCAAGGAAAATGGCTGGGTGTACGAGTTGGAATGGATGCAGCCTGTACCCAATTCTTTCGCTCCATAGCATATCGAGCCGGTATGGAGGCTAAGGCATAGGCTGTTGCCGCATGTGATTGAATAGGACCATCTAAGGTATCCAATCCCTCCAACACTTCCACGGCCTTCTGATCTTCACCCTGTTGTAGGTATCCGTAAACCATGTAATCAAGAGCATGTAAGAAATGAAGCGATGTCTGTCCCTGTACCGGCAATCTGGCCGCTGCTCTTGCCGACCTGATATTCCAATCAATCGATTCCTGCCAATATCCCAGACGAGTAAAAATGTGCGTAGGCATGTGCAGAGCATGTGGAATTTCTGGAGCTATTTTACCGTAGTTTCTCGCCACTCTGACAGCATGGTGGGCAAGTGGCGGAAAATCGTAGGCGTGGATCGCATAGTGAAACCCTCCTGGATGATCAGGGATCTCTTCCAACACCTGTTCTGCCATTTGCCCTACCTCCAATTGTACTTTATATGACTTATCATCTGGAGGAACCAGGGCCAACCGACAAAGTCCGTGAAATAGTCTTGCTTCCAGATCTTGAGGATCAGCCTCCACAGCCACTTCCCATCCACGCTTGTATGCTGCCAAACGCTCTTTCTCTGTCTTCATTTGGCCATCCCGATAGTAAGCTGCTAAAGCCTCTCCAAAATGTGTCTCCCGGGGTTTTTGGGCCAATGACAAAGCTCTTTGCGACAGTATCCATCCTTTGCTCATGCGGGTTTCACTAGGGACATCAGGCCAAAGTGGATGGATGTAACTCAGTGCCTTCCCCCAGTGGCCCCAAAAGCAATCGGGATCTGAAGTGATGACTTGGTCGAAAATATGCTCTGCGTCTTCAAATGTCATATGATGTACCAATGCTAAGCCAAAGGAAATCAGTGAATCAGTTGATTCACCGCATCCGTCATTAAATTGTACAGTTCCACACAAGACATCGGGAGTCAAAAACCTGGAAGTGGGGGCTTTACTGGATTGATCTGAAGTCACGCAAGCCCCAATGGCCACGACCAGACCTGTTAAAATAACATGGATAGTTTTCATGATTCTTTTTTCACGTTCATAGATCGATAACAGAAAACATTACCGATGAGTCCTTAGAAAAGTTTGCCGCTCCACAAGGCAGGGTGATCCCGTGGATGCTCAAGACTAACTCGCGACCTCGGTAGTTATGAAAACTACACTGTTTTTTGATCATCAGAAAGTGAAATTTAGCCCAAAGCTTATGTTGGAGTGATCCTGTCTAAAGTCACTATTAGACAGATTGATACTCAAACCATATTGGAATTGCAATTTGAATTTTGATACACCTCCCCTAAGGGTCAGTGCGGGTTCGAGCAGAAAGTTGGATGAATTATTCTGTAGAAAGTTAACTTGATCAATGCTCTCAAATATCAAGTCGCCCTCTATGTTGTTGTATGTCACGTTTACCATTCTTGTAGAGACAGCCGCCGAGAAATTTGTTGATTTATAACCGATAGCAGGCTGAACACCAATTCTGATTAAACTGGCTGTGATCTCACCAGTGGATTGGGGATTCTCCATTCTTGTGGAGGGAAGATGATTTTCAAATGTACCAGCCCCAAGTAGGGCATAGGTTTCAAAGACAAATTGTTCTTGAAGAGAACTAAAATAACCTCCTCCTATCTCCAGGAATTTTCCTGATCCTCCATTTCCATTTTCAAGGTCAGATGGTATAAAGAGCCCACCATTGGCCTGAATGGCCAACTTGTTGGATACACCATAAGCTCCTTGCAACTCGATTTGATCACTATTGCCGGATAAACTTACTACAGTCTCACCATGTGCTGAAATTAGAGGGACATTTTGAGTATTAGGGGTGTAAAACTTTGGACTGCAAGAAATTAGGCCGAAAGTGGTTGCACTGATCAGGAAGGATGTAGTCAAGCTATTCATTTTTAAGAGATGGTTAAGCAATCGATGAATAAATAAATAGCTCTAGGTGGTGAAGAACTGCTCTGATCCTTTTCTTAGTAGTCACCCTTGAGCTCTTGTACAAAGCAAGTAAAAGAACAAATAGATTGTCATAGTATTATTAGTACAAGAATCATACCATGCCTGATGAGGTAGGTAAGTCCTTGTAACGTAAGTGGTTTTGGTGAAGTTTAGTCAGAATCAGTGAAACGATTAATTCCTCATTCTTATGGTTCAAGCAGGGGTTGAGAAGACCATGACTGGGAGCAACTCCTTACTGCCTGGTTTACACAAAGCCATCAGATCTGCAGAAATGTGCCTCTCTCAATAGGCAAGTCCATAAAAAATCGTCCAGCGGTTCGAAGCTTTATCTGGCAACTCGCTTGTGTGGGATCAAGCTATCAATAAGTAAAAGTGATTTGTCAACGGTCTCTCCTAGATCTCAAATGTCATTGGTAAGTAGAAAGAAATAAAAAAATCGATGCCGTCGGTAATCATTTCAAAAGTTGTTCTATGAAGGAGCAAATCGAAAGAACTTGTTTAGTCCACTTTTTCAAACCAAATTATCAAGCAATGAAGAATCTATGTAAAAAGCTACTATGGGTGAGCCTACTAACCATGGGTATCAGGGCATTATTGGCCCAGAACACAGCCGATTTGGTATCGGCGCCCATGTTTACACTCGAGGACCTGAATGGAGATTCGGTGTCTCTCGCCGATTATGAAGAGCGATTCTTGCTGATCCATATTGCGACAACCTGGTGTCCATATTGCAATGCTGAAGCACCGTATTTGGAGCAACTATATCAAGAATACGCTGAGGAAGAAGTCGGTGTCATTATTATTGATGTCCGAGAACCTAAGGAGCTGGTCGCTCAAAAATTAAAGGATCAGTTTGCGCTGACATTTCCCGTCCTGTTGGATGACGACGGCGCAGTGGCAGCGTCCTTCGCACCACCCGATGTACTGCCTGAACTGGCCAGGGATGAGATTATGTTGGCATCCAATATTTTGATCAATTCCGAAGGGAAAATAGTCTTTATGTCCCTGCTAGATACTAGAAACTTTGATTCCAAATTAATTCACATAAAAGAAAAACTCAATGAACTCCTCCAAGCAAATTAACCAGACAATAGTCAGGGCTACAGTATTCTGCACCTGTATGTTGGCTACAAGATTTATTACCGCACAAGTCGGTTTGGTTGATGTCCATACGACAATGGAAGATGGTAACAATAATATGACGGTTGATCTCGTATTCTCCATCGAAGACTCCATGTATGTTCAGTCGAACACTCCTTCCAATAAGTACTTCATTCCGACAGTCTTCAAACTTGGAGATTGTCATGGGCTGAACGTCACCGAAATCGCTTACCTGGATGAGCAGTCTCAACCTGAAGAGGATAAGATACTGGGACTATCGGTGTACAGAGATTCTTTTAGAGTACGAATTCAGGCTATGCCGACTGCTGGACCGGTAACCATATCCGGCACCCTGGATTTTCAGGCTTGTGATAAGAAACGGTGCTTTTTCCCGACAACGTATCCAGTAGACGTGTCTGTACCGATAGAACAGGCAGTGGTAAGCAATTAGCGACAGGGATCCAGCACAAGGCCTTGATCCAGCACAAGGCCTTCATATTTTTGGTCTGAAGCAGCGAATAAAACCAGTAATTGGAGCAAGGCGAATTTCCCTTGCTCCAATTTATTTTTTTGGCATTTAACAGGGAATTCGCATCAATTTCGGTCCTTTTAAATGTATTTTCACCCAACAATGAATAACAACGAAAATGCTTCACCTAATGCAAAGGAGAAAATTTATTGAATCGAGCCTGGCTACGTCAGCGGTCTTAGGCTCATCCATGATGAGTGGTTTTACAAATACGGAGAGAACAGAACCAAAATCATTCAAACTCAACTATGCACCGCATCTGGGTATGTTTGAAAACTCTGCCGGCCCAGATCCGATTGATCAGCTCAAGTTCATGGCCGATCAGGGATTTCGTGCTTTTGAAGACAACAGACTTTCAAACCGGGAGGTGGGTCTACAGGAAAAGATCGGTAAGGCCTTATCTGACCTTAATATGGAAATGGGTGTCTTTGTTGGCAACTGGAATGTGCGTAGAGGAGATGGCCTGGCCAAAGGTGATCCTGAGGTAAGAGCAGCTTTTGTAGAAGAAATCAAATCCTCGGTCGACGTGGCCAAACGAGTAAATGCCACCTGGATGACCATCGTTTTGGGAAACCGTCATCACCGGTTAGAACCAGATTACCAGACGGCCAACATCGTCGAGACCCTCAAACAGGCCTCAGCGGTCCTTGAACCACACAACTTAGTCATGGTCATTGAACCTTTAAACCATCTACACAACCACCCCGACGTCTTTCTCAGCAAGGTCCCACATGCCCATTTAATTTGTAAAGCAGTGAATAGCCCATCGTGCAAAATCCTCTTTGATATGTACCACCAACAAATAACTGAAGGAAACATTATACAAAATATCGATTATGCCTATTCCGAAACTGGCTATTTCCAAATTGGTGACGTTCCTGGAAGGAAGGAACCAACCACTGGTGAGATGAATTACCGGAATATTTTTAAACATATTTACGACAAGGGGTTTAATGGAATTTTAGGAATGGAACATGGCAACTTTCATCCCGGTAAGGAAGGAGAAATGAAACTGATAGAGGCTTATCGGGCGGTAGATGGCTTTTAATTGGCATAGGGGTCATTGAAATTCAGTGAAGTGGAAGGGTCTTCATTTAAACGAATGGTTGGAATAAAGAAACTGATCGGGTTGCTGCTGTTTTTTGGTTTAGGTGTCTTAATCATACTTTCCTGGGCTCCATGTAAACAAGGTGAAGTTGATTCGCAGGTTGATGGTGTTTATGATGTTCTCCTGCGTACGATCGGTAAGACGAATCTTGAGATATTCGATCTCCATTTGATGAAGCCTTCTAAATTCGACCATTTTTCGATCGAAGTCAGGAATGGACAGGTCTTCGTTGAAGGAACATCACCGACCGCACTTTGCCGCGGTGTCTATGATTATCTTCGAAATGAGACAGCATCCATTGTATCCTGGTCAGGCAACCGGATCAATATACCGGATCCACTGCCTGAATGTTCAAGAGAGGTGGCCTCACCTTTTAAATACCGGTATTATTTTAATTCGGTCACGCATGGCTATACCACACCGTATTGGAACTGGGAGAGATGGGAGAAGGAAATCGATTGGATGGCGCTGCACGGTTTAAATATGCCGCTGATTGCCGGTGCACACGAAGCCATCTTGCTACGTGTTTTCTTGAAGTTGGGATTGACAGAGGAGGAGGCATTACAATATTTCTCTGGACCCGCGCATTTTCCGTGGAACCGGATGGGAAATATTGCAGGCTGGGATGGACCTCCTCCAAGATCTTTTTTTGACAAGCAGGTCCTGCTTACCCATCGAATCCTCAATCGCATGCGTGAGCTTGGTATGTATCCCATTGTACATGCTTTTGCTGGTTTTGTTCCCCAAGCCATCACCAGACTTCATCCGGACGAAGAATTGCGAGAACTCGGTTGGGGCGGATTCGATCAAAAAGTACACATTCTATCGCCGTACAGCGACCTGTTCTTAAAGATTGGTAAAATGTACATTGAACTTTGGGAAGCTGAGTTTGGCAAGGGTGCCTTTTACTTAGCCGATAGTTTTAATGAGATGGATGTTCCACTTCCCGAGGATCAGGAAGAAGCATTGGCAGAGCTCGCTGCTTTTGGCGAAGCAGTCTACCGGCCCATTGCTGAAGCCAATCCGGATGCGGTCTGGGTAATGCAAGGCTGGACATTTCCTTATCACCGCGATGACGAAGGCAAGCTTTTCTGGACACCGGATCGACTTAACGCTTTCATGTCTAGAGTACCCGATGATCGTTTGCTGATTCTCGATATGGCCAATGAGTATAATGCCCTTTTCTGGAAGATAGATTATTCGTGGGAGATGTATGATGGGTTTTTCGGCAAGCAATGGATTTATTCCTTCATACCAAATATGGGTGGGAAGGTGCCGCATAATGGAGTACTCAATTTTTATGCTTCCGCACCTGCTGAGGCGATAGCATTTCCAAACAAGCAAAATTTGGTGGGCTTTGGTTTTGCCCCGGAAGGTATTGAGAACAATGAACTCATTTATGAATTGCTATCCGATTGGGGATGGCGTGAGGATCCGATCGATCTCGATCGGTGGGTTGCCATGTATGCTCGTGCAAGATATGGTGCCTATCCTCAGGATTTGAGAAAAGCTTTCGATCTGCTGCTTCGATCTTCGTGGGGTACCTTTACCGATCACCCTCGATTTCGCTACCAATTCAGACCTGGAGAAGAAAATCCTACCGTTCACCATTCTCCCGAATTCTATCGTGCTGTGCACTTATTTCTCAAAGCTGCCGACGACCTGAGCGAAGAGGAGCTTTACGTTTTCGACGCTTTAGAATTAGGGGCGCAGTATCTAGGCCACAAAATTGATTCTTTACTGATGCTGGCTGGAGATCAACAGGCAGGTGAAGACATGCTGGCTTATCAACAAGCCATTGATTTAATGAAGCAATTGGATCGTCTCCTCGCATCCCATCCTCTACATAAGTTGTCGAACTGGATAAACTTGGCCAGAGATTTTGGGGATAGCGAGGACGAAAAACTATACTACGAAAGCAATGCTAAAAGATTGAATACTACTTGGGGTGGAGGAGTAAATGAATATGCCGCCCGTACTTGGAGTGGCCTTATCGGAAGTTATTATGCCGAAAGGTGGCGACTTTGGCTCAAAGGCCGGCAAGAGGGAATCACTTTTGACATGAAGAAGTGGGAGGAGCAGTGGATTACTGCTAAATGGAGTGATGAAACCAGACCTTTTGAAGATCCTTTGAAGGCATTGCGAAAAGTCATTAGTGAATATCCGTGATGCCTCACCACTGAATGTCATCTGCATAAGGGTCTCCTCAGCAAAAGATTGGAACTTCTAACACACAAAAAAGAGAGAAACTTTTGACGATATGGATTTTATTCGAAAAAAGTATTTTGAATTTAGGGCAGGTGCCCTAAATTTGATTAATTTTACTGCAGCAGTATGACTTACATTGAAGACCAGACAAAGAATTCTCAATCAAGCGATCAAGTCCTATAATGAATTGGGATTATTCAATGTCACCAGTCGGGATTTGGCTAAAGCATTGCAAATGAGCCATGGCAATCTTGAGTATCATTTTCCCACCAAAGAGTCCTTGGTTTTAGCTATTTATCAACAGATGAAAAGAGAGATTTCCGGTTCCTACGTCGGTCAGGAAAATGATACCAGTCAACCGCTGCACCACTTTCAAAAGCTCTTATTGAGACTTGATGACTTCCAACGGGACTATAGTTTTTTTTGCAATGATGTCATGGAGATCTGTCGAACGTACAAAAAAGTAAATCAGGATCTTAATCGAAACATGCGTATACGTAAAGCCCAAATGTCAAGGTTTTTTGAGCGATTCATCACTAAGGGATATATGCGTTCTGAACCCAGTGAAGGATATTATGAGAGATTACAACATACCATAAGAATAATCTTGACTTTTTGGCAGCCGCAAGAGATCGTGATCAGGAATTTTGATTTCAAGGGCAAGGGTGAAATGGTACGACATGTGTGGGAATTGATACTACCCCATTTCACCCAATTGGGCGTTTTAACCTATCATAAAGTCATTAGTGGTGAAAATTGAGTTTTGTCATCGATATGAGTAAACGAAGTAATTTAGCAGACAGATTGGAAGCTTGCTATTCTGGCGCGGTCTACGATGTCTTACGAACATTGGGTTACCCTGATCAGACTCTTCCCAAGACCATTCGTCCGCTGCAGGTAGAGCAGAAGTTGGCGGGCGAGGTATACACAGTGAGTGGTCACCACGACGATACATTGGATCCACATGAGACCTTATTGCAATGGACCGGTTTGCTCTCAAGGGCCCCCAGTGGATGTGTAATTATCTGTCAGCCCAATGATGATCAACTTTCCCACATGGGCGAACTTTCATCAGAGACGTTGCAATTCAGGGGTGTACGAGGTTATATTGTAGATGGTGGATGCAGAGATTCTGCTTTCATTGAGAAGATCGGATTCAAAGTATTTTGTAAGTACTTTACACCCGTAGATATAGTGGGTCGATGGAAAGCAGACGCATTTGGTGATCCCATCCAAATTGGTAAGGTCAGAATCTCGACAGGTGACTTCGTCATGGCAGATAGAGATGGTATTGTGATCATACCTAAAGACATGGTGGAGGAAGTTGTTGAAAAGACGGAAGAAGTATTGAGAACGGAAAGCCTGGTGCGGAAAGCCATACTAGAGGGTGTGGATCCACAAGAAGCCTACCTTAAATATGGAAAGTTCTAACGCTCTGATCGAGTTGGGCAACCACGACAATATCCTGATTGCCAAACGAAGGATTTTGGAAGGCGAATGGTTATCCATTTCAGGCCTGAAAGTACAGATGAGGCAGACCATAGAATTGGGTTTTAAGATCGCTTCCAAGGTGATTAAGGATGGAGAAAAAATCATTAAGTGTGATGTACCCATTGGTTCGGCTACCCGTGACATCGCTGTGGGTGAACTTGTGCACGTCCACAATATGAAAAGCGATTATGTACCTACCTACACCATAGAAAAGCACTAACAGGATATTCTACTCAGATATATGTAAAAAATTGTTTTGACATTGTATTTGTGATACTGATGCGGAATGGATTAAATCATTGGTTGGGTTTTGCACGAAATGATGGGCGTAAAGGCATTAGAAATGTGCTCCTGGTGGTCTACCTGGTTGAATGCGCTCGTCATGTGGCTGTAAAGATCGCTGCCTCATTTACCGATCCGGATGTGCAGGTTATCGGATTTGGAGGGTGCTATCCCAATGCCCATGCCGAAAAGGTGATGCATCAGTTATGTACCCATCCAAATGTGGGTGGTGTACTACTGATTTCTTTGGGGTGTGAGAGTTTCAATAGATTCATGTTGGCAAGGGCGATCGAGGAAAGTGGTCGACCGGTTGACACCATAGTAATTCAAGAGATGGGAGGCACCAGTAAATCCATTGCTGCTGGCAGGAATTGGCTCCTGCGAGCACAAGAGCAGATTGGTGAAGTGCCAAAAGTCAAGATGAGTATAGAAGACCTGGTCGTTGGGACCATTTGCGGTGGTTCTGATGCCACCAGCGGTATTACCGGAAATCCGGCAGTCGGTCTAGCTTTTGATCAATTGGTTCAAGACCAGGCGGTGGCTATTTTTGAAGAAACGGGTGAGATGATCGGGTTTGAGGATCATATTTCTCTCCGGGCCAAGTCTCCCGAACTCGCGAGAGAACTAAAGCATGCGGTGCAAAAAGCTGCCCGTTATTACACCATTATGGAACACGCCAGTTTTGCACCTGGCAATGCCGATGGCGGATTGAGTACCATCGAAGAAAAGTCTTTGGGAGCATATAGCAAGAGTGGTCATGCACCCATCACTGGACTATTAAAACCTGGGGATTTGCCAAAATTAAGTGGTCTGTATCTGTTGGATATTGTGCCCGATGGTGAGCCCCGTTTTGGTTTTCCCAATATCAACGACAATGCCGAGATATCGGAGTTAATGGCCTGCGGATGTCATGTGATCTTATTTGTGACCGGCCGTGGCTCGGTAGTGGGTTCACCCATTTCGCCCGTAATTAAAATCTGTGCAAACCCTGACACCTTCGATCGCATGAAAGAAGACATGGACATCAATGCCGGGAAAGTTCTGACAGGACAAGCACAACTCCTTGATGTAGCCGGGGAGATTCTGGATACCATCACTCTGACGGCAAGGGGAGAGCGGACCGCATCAGAAAAACTGGGTCATCAAGAGTTTGTTCTGTCCTACAAAACATTCACACCGGCAGGGCCATCATGTCTGCCATAACCGATTTAATCTACAAATCTGATGATGCCAGAAATCTTACACTCACCCCTTAAAATGAACCTGTGATGTCAACCATAGACGGTATGGTGATCGGGATTTATATCGTTGCCATCATTGCGGTCGGTTTGTGGGTAGTACGCAAGAAAACAATGAATGCGGAATCCTATTTTCTAGCGGGTCACTCCCTAAAGTGGCCGATGATCGGCGCGGCTCTTTTTGCCTCCAATATTTCCACGATTCATTTGGTGGGTCTTGCAGCATCAGGTTTCAGCGACGGTTTGGTTTGGGGTAATTTCGAATGGTTGGCCGTGGGTACCTTGATTCTATTAGGCCTTGTATTTGCGCCATTTTACTATAATAATAAAATATCTACCCTGCCTGAATTTCTGGAGCGACGTTACAATGCTACTTCACGTACATTTCTCGCTTTCTTTGCTTTAATCGGTGCACTTTTTATGCATATCGGCGTGAGTTTGTACGCTGGAGCAGTTGTCTTTGAACATTTTTTCGGAGTTAATGTATACGTATCAATTTTGGCCATTTCAGCTGTGACCGCTCTTTATACGGTGATAGGAGGCCTGCAGTCTGTAGTGATCACAGAAACCATTCAAACGGTTATATTGATCGGAGGTGCGATTATTCTTACCATTTACGGATTCCTTGAGTTGCCCGGTCACGGCATTCACGATTGGAATGGCTTGAAGGCTGCTGCCAAACCGGAACAGCTCAGTATCATCCCATCAGCCACCAATCCTTCCGGTTTATCCTTCCTGGCCATTTTACTGGGTTATCCGGTTTTGGGTATTTGGTACTGGTGCGCTGATCAAACGATTGTGCAAAGAGTGTTGGGTGCAGAAACCCTGTATGATGCCAAGATTGGACCACTATTCGCTGCGTTTATTAAAATATTGCCGGTATTTATTCTTGTCTTGCCAGGAGTATTAGGCTATGTGCTTTTCCAAGATATCATTACCGATCCAAACGATACTTTTCCGGTCATGATTACACAGCTTCTTCCTACTGGATTAAAGGGTCTTATGGCAGCTGCACTGCTGGCAGCTCTGATGAGTTCGATCGCCGCAGCTTTAAATAGTGCCGGCACACTGGTTTCAATCGATATGGTGAAGCGGTACAGGCCAACTCTTTCAGATCGTCAGCAAGTTAGAATTGGGCGGATAACTGCAGTCCTCGTGATGCTTACTGCCATTTCCTGGTCGCCGTTGATTGCGAAGTTTAATAGTATTTTCGAAGCAATCGTCGTGTTGTTATCCGTTATTTCCCCGCCCATATCTACAGTTTTTATTTGGGGTGTATTTTGGAAAAGGGGTAATCATCAGGGAGCCAACATAACCCTGGTGGGAGGATTCTTATTGGGCTTGGTTGTCTTCTTAGCTGATTTTCCCATGTTTGGTGATGTTAAAATTATTACAGATCAGTGGGGTATTTCTTTTATGATGCAGGCTTGGTGGCTATTTGTCGCCAGTTCTATCATCTATGTGCTTGCCAGTTTGCTGACCACACCACCCGATTACCAAAGAATAAAAAGTGTTACCCTGGATTCACCGCTGATATTTCTCAAAAATGATACAGGTGATCGAATGAATATGCCCATCATTTTATCAGCCGTATTAATTGGGGTGATGATTTTTTTATATTATTTATTTGCATAAGGGTACCTCTAAACCTCTGAGTGAGATCGGTTTTGAAATATTTTGGATTTAGACGAGGCGAATTGAGAGCTACCCATAAAAACCAACTAATGAATTTCACTATTTACCAGTCAATTTGTATCTCTTGCCTGATCATTCTTAGCATTGGTTGTACTACGACATTAAATAATGATCAAAATAATCCTGATGATCCAATACCACCAGTCCGGGAAAAGGCGCAACGGTATGGATCTGTGATCAAAGTGAAGCCCGAAATGCTTGATCAGTACAGGGAATTGCATGCCAACCCCTGGCCAGGAGTATTACGACAGATTTCACAAAGTAACATTCGTAACTACTCGATCTACTTGAAGGATAACTACCTATTCAGCTATTTTGAGTACACCGGAGATGACTTTGCTGCTGATATGGCAAAAATGGCTGCAGACTCGATAACTCAAGCTTGGTGGAGTTTAACCGACCCCTGTCAAGAACCCCTGGAATCAAGAGCTGAAGGAGAATGGTGGGCCAGTATGGAAGAGATATTTCATCATGATTGAAATAATATAATTATGCGCACTTTCAAATATCTTATTGACATTATATTTTCATGTGTGATGTTGCCTTTGTTGGCCGTCAATGTTTTGGCACAGGATCATAGTGAAATGGGGGGAGGTGGAGAAAAATACTCGTCCTTGCGCACTCATTCTGAAGCTCTACAGACTTTTCTCAATAAACGCTTTGGGATGTTTATCCACTGGGGGCCTGTCGCCTTACGAGGCGAAGAAATCTCATGGTCACGTGGAACTAAGATACCGATTGAAGACTACGATCAATTGTATACCGAATTTAATCCCGTCCTATTTGATGCTGAGGCATGGGTTAATGCCGCCAAGAATGCTGGCATGAAGTATATAATTTTAACGTCACGACATCACGATGGATTTTCACTTTGGGACAGTGAATTTACCGATTACGATATGGCCAGGACACCGTACGGTAGAGGGGTGATCCGGGCTTTGTTTGACGAATGTCAAAAGCAGGGAATCGACCTGGGATTTTATTATTCTATTTGTGACTGGTACCATGAAGACTATCCGGTAAAGTATCCCGATCTTGAATATAAATTCCATACGGAAAAGGCGATTGATGATCCTGAGATGAAAGAAAAAATGCACCGCTACATCTCCTTTATGAAAAATCAATTGAACGAGTTGCTGGTAGCATTTGATCCCTTCGTTCTTTGGTTTGACGGAGAATGGGAATGGGCCTGGACACATGAGATGGGCATGGATCTGTATGCATATTTGCGTGGGATAAAGAACGATTTATTAATTAATAACCGGGTGGATAAGGGTAGAGAGGGTATGGCAGGTACGACCAAAAGCAATAAATATGCAGGGGACTTTGCTACACCTGAGCAGGAGGTAGGCAGTTTCGATCTTGATAATCCATGGGAAACCTGCATGACCATCACTACCCAATGGGCTTGGAAACCCAATGATCAATTAAAGTCAAGGAAGGAGTGTATTCACACTTTGCTGCATACGGTGGGAGGAGACGGCAACCTGCTCCTCAATGTGGGGCCCATGCTGGATGGACGCATTGAACAGCGTCAGATCGATCGCTTGAGGGAAATGGGAGATTGGTTAAAAATAAATGGTGAATCCGTGTATGGCACCCGGGGAGGACCATATAAGCCGATGGAAAATATGGTCAGTACCCGCAAGGGCAATAAAATCTACCTGCATCTGCTCGCTCATCCCGGAAGAGATCTGAAATTGCCTTTTCCACAGCAGGTGCAGGTAATATCAGCGAGTTTTTTACACAACGCGACGGATCTGACGGTAGATCAAGACGACGATTTGGTAGAGATCATCTTGCCGGAATCTTTACCCGATCCTGTAGCTACTGTAGTTGTATTAGAACTTGACCAGGCAGCTTCTGAAATTGATGTAATCGAGTAAACCCTTCCTATGAGCCAGTCTGTAGTCATCAAAAAAGGATCGTCCGCTGATGTCCGCTATTCCCTTAAGGAGGGAGCCGGTTCAGATGCTGTCCATACCGTACCCGTATATGCCTATGCGGTTTGCAAATTGGAAACGGACCATCATTATGAGGGTGTTGGCCTGGCTTTTACACTGGGCGCGGGTAATGAGCTGGTGTGCCGGGCCATCGACTATATGCTCAAGTATGTGGTTGGGAAAGAGATCGCAGAATTGATGGATGATTTTGGGCAAGTGGCGAAATCTATAGCTGATGATCCCAATCTCCGGTGGCTGGGACCACACAAAGGAGTTGTACACCTTGCCCTGGCGAGCATCACCAATGCCTGTTGGGATCTCTGGGCCAAAACCAGTGAAGTGCCATTGTGGAAACTGTTGATTGATATGCCCCCGCACCAACTGGTAAGAACCCTGGACCTATCATACTTGGAGGATACACTGACGAGTCAAGATGCGGTCTCCATTTTGGAAAAAGCTTCTGGCACCAAACATGAGAGATTGCCCTTGCTCGAAACGGGATACCGGGGCTACGACACGTCTATCGGTTGGTTCAATTATAGCGATGAAATGGTGAGGGATAATATTAGGAAAGCCCTGGACCAGGGTTTTACTGCCATGAAACTGAAGGTAGGTGCTCAAAGCGAACAGCGTGATATCCGCCGGGCCTTCATGGTGAGAGAAACTACCGGAGATCAGGCAACCATCATGCTCGATGCCAATCAACAGTGGACACTTCCCAGAGCCATCAAAATCTGCCAGGAATTAAAAAAAATGGATCCTTATTGGATAGAAGAACCTACTCATCCGGACGACATCGAGGCCCACGTCACATTGGCCAAGGAAATTGCTCCCATAAGATTGGCTCTGGGCGAGCACGTACCCAACCGGGTTTTATTTAAGAATTATTTGCAATCAGGAGCGATGCACTTCAATCAGGTTGACGCGGTAAGGGTTGGAGGGATATCAGAATTTATTGCCGTCAGTTTGCTTTCTAAGAAATTTAATGTACCGGTAGTGCCACATGTCGGCGACATGGGGCAGATCCATCAACACCTGGTCCTCTTTAATCATATTTCAATGGGACATAAAGCCATCTTCTTAGAATATATCCCCCATTTGAGATCATACTTTAAACATCCGGCAAGAGTAGTCGATGGTCGTTACCTCGTGCCTCAAGTGGCAGGTATGAGTACAGATTTGATCAATTATTAAAGGGTGACAGGAATGGTTTTTAGAGATGCCCTAAATTTTTAATAAATTATTGTAAATGTATTTTTCACAAAGAAATATCTTAGGCGTACTTCTGGTACTTACTTGTATTGCTTGTGGTGCCCAACCCTCCTTATCGGAGTTTGACCGGTCGCCGGGTGATTTGCACTTTGATAGACTTCCTACCGTTTGGGATGAGGGTGTTCCACTCGGCAATGGAATGGTAGGAACACTCGTATGGGAAAAAGATGGCCGGTTGAGATTGTCTCTTGACCGGGCCGATCTTTGGGATCTCCGCCCTATGGAGAACCTCAATACACCGGAGTGGAAATACCGGTGGGTAAAAGAGCAATGGGAAAAGAATGATTACAAACCGGTACAGGAGAAATTTGATGTACCCTATGACCGCAGTCCCGCCCCGTCCAAGATACCGGGAGCTGCACTTGAATTTGATATTTCTTCACTTGGGGAGGTCCAGTCGGTACATCTATATGTGCGTGAAGCGGTGTGTGAGATCATATGGAGCTCAGGCGTTCAATTTCATGCCTTTGTCCATGCCACCGATCCCCTCGGATGGTATCGTTTCAGCGGCCTGGATGCCCCATTAGCCCATGAACTCATTCCCCCGGCCTATAATCTGGCCGGACAGAGTGAAGCCGAAAACCCAGTGACTGGTCAGGATTTGCGTCGTCTTGGTTATCCGCCCGGAGAAGTTGTGCAGAGCCAGAATTCCACCACGTATAATCAGGAGGGATGGGGAGGCTTTTCTTATCAGGTGCATGTCGGCGACCAATTTAGCGTTGGTGAATGGGAGGGATGCTGGAGCATTAGCGCTCAATTTCCCGGATGGACAACAAGACCTCCGGCCACAGAGACGGTCAACCAAAATTTATCGATAGGCCTAAATACATCGCTGGACACCCATGCTGATTGGTGGGAACGGTTCTGGGGTAAGTCAACGGTACAAGTGCCAGATGAGATCTTGCAAAGCCAATGGGAGCGGGAGTTGTATAAATTCGGGTCAGCTGCACGTCAGGGAGCACCGCCCATATCACTGCAGGCTGTTTGGACGGCAGATAATGGCAAATTGCCTCCCTGGAAAGGTGATTTCCATCATGACCTCAACACTCAGTTGAGTTATTGGCCAGCTTACAGTGGAAATCACCTGGAAGAGGAAACTGGTTTTCTCGATTGGCTGTGGAAATACCGGGAAACATTTAAGAAGTATACCCGGAATTACTTTGAAGCAGAAGGGTTGAATGTGCCAGGTGTGACCACCTTAACCGGCGAACCCATGGGTGGATGGATCCAATATTCGTTTGGACCCACCGTCTCTTCCTGGCTCGCACAACACTTCTATCTGCATTGGCGGTACAGCATGGACCGTGAATTCCTGGAACAAAGGGCGTACCCTTGGATAAGAGATGTAGCCACTTACCTCGATGCGATCTCGATGCGAGATAAGAACGGATTGCGGAAATTGCCCATCAGTTCCAGTCCCGAAATACATAATAACAGCCGCGAAGCCTGGTTTGAACAGACGACCAATTTTGATCTGGCACTGATCAGATGGACCTACGAGAAGGCGGCTGAACTGGCTTGGGAAATTGGAAGGGAGGATGAAGCCCAGAAATGGGAAACGATACTGGCTGAATGGCCAGATTTTGCTATTGATGCCAGTACTGGGTTGATGTTTGCTCCGGGAGCTCCCTATGATCAGTCACACCGGCATTTTTCTCACCTGATGGCTTACCATCCGCTGGGTCTCATCGATATTTCGAAAGGGGAGAAGTACCGCCAAATCATTGAAAACACAATTTCTACGCTCGATGAAGTAGGCTCCGACGAGTGGGTCGGTTATTCGTTTAGTTGGCTCGGTAATCTCAAAGCCCGGGCTTTTGACGGAGAAGGAGCTGCAGAGATCTTGCGGATTTTTGCGACCAGTTTTTGTTTACCCAACAGTTTCCACGTCAACGGGGATCAATCGGGTAAGGGGTATACCAATTTTACCTACCGGCCTTTTACGCTGGAAGGTAATTTTGCTTTTGCCTCTGGGTTACAGGAGATGCTGATGCAGAGTCATACGGGCATCGTTCAAATATTTCCGGCGGTGCCTGAAGACTGGAACAATATTGGTTTTGAAAATTTGCGTACTGAGGGTGCTTTCCTGGTTTCTGCTAAAAAGGAAGATGGCCTGGTCAAATCAGTGACATTCGAATCAACCAAAGGAGGTAAGTTACGTTTCAAAAACCCTTTTGCCGAAGGGACTTTCGAATGTTCCCATGCATTTCAGCAAGAAGATCATGGAGTTTTTAGGGTTCAAACTGATGCTGGTGATCAGATTGAATTCAAGATGACCAGAGAATGAGACAGACGCTGATGGTTAACTTAGGCCTTCTCATGGCTGGATGCGTAGTTCAGCTGCATGCTCAGTTATCCCATCTTGCAGAAAACCTTCAATGGAAGGGTGTGGCGATCCAAGAGGATGATTACACCATTTGGGGCTGTGCCCCTATTCAAGGGAATGATGGAAAGATACATCTCTATGTAGCCCGGTGGCCCGAGAAAAATGTAGATCCAGCCTGGCGGAAGTCATCTGAGATCGCCCACTATATGGCCGAACATCCGGAAGGTCCCTTTGTTTTCTCCGATATCGTTATCCGGGGCAGCAGCCGGGATACCTGGGATAAATATGCACCCCATAATCCGGAAATCAAGCGAGTTGGTGACAAATACGTCCTACTCTATATCGCCAATACAGATTATCGTCAACCACCGCACCCTGCCAATCAAACCATTGGAATGCTTGTTTCCCATTCACCCTATGGCCCTTGGCGCAAGGTGGGAACTGATGGCCAGATACTAAATGCACAAAATGCATCAAGGTGGAATTATCAATCGCGCAATGGCGTGGTAAATCCTGCTTTTCTTCCTGTCGATGACCAGTACTATCTTTATTTTAAGTCTACCGGGAGACAGGGATTGCAGTACGGTCTGGCCATTGCCCAAGAACTGGAAGGTCCCTACGTAATTACAGATAGACCTGTAACGACCAACAAAGGTACTCTGGAAGATGGTACAGTATTTCGGTATGGTGACCATATCTATTTGTTAACTACCGATAATCACGGTACCAATACCGGGATAAAAGGTGGGGGTACCTTGTGGAAATCCAAGGATGGAAAAACCTTTTCTGCAAATGAAGCCCAAATAGGCTACAAAAGAATCCCGGCCTATTTTCCTGATTACGATCGGGAAAATGTGGTAAAGATCTATGGAGAAGATCCAAAATTAGAACGACCTAAAATCCTGATGATGGATGGCAAACCGGCATACTTGTATACACCGGGTGGTTGGAACGTTGTGGGAGGAGATCGAACAGTGTGTTATGTGCTGAAAATAATTGGTGATCAGTAAATAAAAATTTGAAAGGAAATTACTATGAATCCTAGATTATCTACAGTGGCCTTATTTACTTTCCTTTTTTTGATGATTGGCTTGTCATTAGCGTTAGATGCGAAAAACCTGCCCAATATCGTATTCTTCTTTGTGGATGATATGGGATGGCAAGACACTTCGGTACCCTTTCACCGGGAAACCACCCCTTTAAATGAACAATATCATACCCCGAACATGGAGCAATTGGCCCGGGAAGGGGTGAAATTTACCCAGGCTTACGCGTATGCTGTTTGCTCCCCTTCGAGAATTAGCCTCATGACCGGCATGAGTGCTGCAAGGCATCGGGTTACCAATTGGACCCTGCGCAAAGACACCGCGCCGGATGCAGAACATGAACGGATCAAGGCACCGGAGTGGAATGTCAATGGACTGAGCGCCTATCCCGGAGAGAAGGGGTCAGTGCACAGCAAGACTTTACCCCAGTTGTTGAGGCGAGCTGGTTACCTGACCATCCATGCCGGGAAGGCGCACTTCGGCGCTAAGGGGACTTCGGGAGAAGACCCTCGGAATTTGGGTTTTGACATCAATATTGCCGGTCATGCCGCCGGCGGCCCCGGCAGTTATTGGGCAAAGTATAACTACAGTGCGGATTGGAGATCTCCAGGAAACCATATTTGGGATGTACCGGGATTGGAAAAATATCACGGCACCGACACCTACCTTACCGAAGCATTGACCATGGAAGCCAATGCTGCCATTAACCAGGCGGTGGCGGAGGGAAAACCATTCTACTTGTACCTCTCTCATTATGCCATTCACGCTCCCTGGGAAAGGGATGATCGATTTTATCAGAAATATATTGATGCCGGACTAAGTGAATTTGATGCCACCTATGCCTCCATGCTGGAAGGGATGGACAAATCCCTCGGTGATATCAGAGCTAACTTAGAAAGATTGGGAGTGGACCAAAAAACCATCATCGTATTTATGTCAGACAACGGTGCCCCCAAGCAAGCCACACGCAACCTGCCCTTGCGAGGACACAAACTGACACCTTACGAAGGTGGAACTCGTGTTCCCATGATCGTAAAATGGCCCGGGGTAACGAAGACCGGTGGGCAGGTGGAGGAATATGTGATCATCGAAGACATTTTTCCCACTTTTTTGGAAATGGCCGGCTTAAGAAAAGAGGCAAGAAAAAGTACCGATGGCATTAGCTTTGTTCCCTTGTTAAATGGAAAAGGAAAGTTTCCCGGGGATCGACCCATTTATTGGCACTATCCCAATACCTATGATCAACCTCCCTATAGTTCTGTGAGAAAAGGAGATTGGAAATTAATCTATCATCATACCGACAGAAGATTAGAGCTTTTTAATCTCTCGAATGATCTGGGTGAGAAAAATAACTTACTGCCTTTGCAGTGGGGAGTAGCCCAGGAGCTGGCCAGTACCCTGACGGACTATTTAAGAGAGGTCGATGCACAAATGCCCAGCGACAAGGTGCTGGGCAAACCGGTGGAGTATCCTATAGATGCTCTCCCACTGCAAAGAAAATGGAAACTGGTTTGGGAAGATTCGTTTGACCGGGAAGGATATTTGGATAGTACAAAGTGGAGTAAAATTGGGAGAAATACAGCAGATTGGGGCAATTTTATGTCAGATGATAAGGATTGTTTTCGAATTCAAGACAGTAAGTTGGTTTTGAGAGGTATTGTCAATCATCGATTGGATCTAGACACCGCCCGGTTCCTGACCGGTGGCGTTGAGACCAAAGGTAAGTTTGCCTTCCAGTATGGTAAAATCGAGATCCGGGCCAAGTTGGAAAATGCAACCGGTGCCTGGCCGGCGATGTGGATGTTGGCCGATCAGCCGAAGTACGGAGAATACCCACGCAACGGTGAAATTGATCTGATGGAACACCTGAATGACGAAGATCAAATTTACCAGACCGTGCATTCATATTATACGTTGGTGCTAAAACAGAAAGAACATCCCCCTCACTATGCAACGACTAAGGTTGAAACAGAAAATTATAACATTTACGGCATGGAATGGTATCCCGACAAATTGGTTTTCACCCTTAATGGCGAACAGACTTTTGTGTACCCAAAATTATCCGGTGTCGACGCTACTCAATGGCCCTTTGATCAACCATTTTATCTAATGATGGACATGCAGTTGGGGGGTTCATGGGTGGGAAAGGTTGATCCACAGGACCTCCCCGTGGAAATGATCTTAGATTGGGTGCGGGTATATCAATAGTTGGTGCCAAGAAAATAGCGGGACGCCATGCCTCTTACTCAGTGTACGGATTTTTTATAACGAAGGATAGGTTCCAAATTATGGGAATTAATCTCGAAGTTCTTCATCATCAGTCCCTAAGCAGAAATATTTACCTATGGAACGTAAAAAATACTTTTCCAAGATCAATCTCAATTTCGCACTGCGGTTGAATTATTTTCCAGCCAGAGTGGGATCGGTGCCCTATAGATCTGTCTTGATGATGGCTCTACTGTTGACTATATCCGGATGTAGTTCACCACGCTTTGCCTCCAAACGAGTTGACCAGACCTTTTCATTTGGTGTCATTGCCGACTGTCAATATTGCCAGGTGGTAGGGACGGGTATTAGAAAGTATTCACAGTCCGATACTAAGTTGAAAGCATGTGTGGCACATTTTAACACCATGGATTTAACCTATGCCATTCATCTGGGTGATTTCATTGACCGTGATTGGGAGAGCTTCGACATCGTTAATCCGATTTACGATGAGTTGGATATGCCGCATTATCATGTCTTGGGCAATCATGACTTTTCGGTTACTGATGAAAGAAAAGACCAGGTCCCCAAAAAATTGAACTTGCCTTCAAAGTACTACCATTTTCGGTTTGGTAATTGGCGCTTTGTAGTACTTGATGGCAATGATGTCAGTTTTCACGCTTATGCAGAAGACACTGAGTCCCATAATTTCGCCCGGCAGTATTATGAACAACATCAAATTGAATCTCCAAAGTGGAATGGCGCCATTGGAAAAGCTCAAATAAGCTGGCTGAAAAAAGTACTTGATAAAGCATGCTCAAAGGAAGAAAAAGTGATGCTGTTTTGCCATTTTCCAATTTATCCGGATAATATTCATAACCTTTGGAATGCAGAGGAGATAATTGCGATCATCGAGGCCTACCCTTGTGTCAAAGCCTATATGAATGGCCACAACCACGAAGGCAACTATGGGTGGAAGAAAGAAGTTCATTATCTGACCCTCAAGGGAATGGTTGATACCGAACAAAATTCCTACGCCGTGGTCCGGGTTCTGAAGGACAGCCTAAAGGTTATGGGTTTTGGTCGTGAGGAGAGTAAGGATTTGCCGTTGGGTAAACGACACGGCAATTGATGATCCCAGCTTTTCCCTAAGCTGGTTAACCACAGGCCTCAATTATTATTTCAACAATTCAGCAATCAAATCAGAAAAAATAATTCAGCTTTTTGACACAGTTATGAAACTTTTTCCTGATGGTGATATATCAATTAACTTTGCAAGAGTATGTTTTACATTGGTCACTATCAAGATAAATTAGTTGCTAGAAAAAAACGAGGGGATTCAGAAGGTCACCGTTACTTACAGAATAAACCAAATAATTATGAAGAAGGCACTCGCTCATATATGTTTACTTATTTTTCTATTCTGCTGGTTGTCTGTACATAAGGTTGTTTCTCAAGTTTCGGAACTGGATCTGGCCAAACCTTCAAATATCCAATATCGATGGCACGAGCAGGAACGAATAATGTTTTTGTGTCTCGACCCATGCACTTGGCAGGGTAGAGAATATGACGATCATTCCACACCATTGGAAAGGATTAAGCCAAAGAAATTGAATACGGATCAATGGTGTGAAGTCGCAATGTCCTGGGGAGCAAAAGAAATCTTGTTTGTGGCAAAGCACACGGGAGGTTTTTGCTGGTGGCAGACTGAAACCACAGACTACGGGATCCGGAATACACCGTATAAGGAAGGCAAAGGAGATGTTCTAAAGGAGTTATCTGAGTCCTGTAAGAAATACGACCTAAATCTCGGTATTTATGTATATCCCGGCGATGAAACCTGGGGGGCAGGAATAGGAAGTGGCGGGCTGACAGAAGATCCGTCTAAACAGGAAGCTTACAATAAGGTTTTTAGACAACAGCTAGAAGAAACTCTAAGCAATTATGGCGATGTTTTGGAGGTCTGGTTTGATGGCAGTTGTAAAATTGATGTGTCTGATATTTTAGAGAAATACGCTAGAAATTCAGTGATTTTTCAGGGACCGCTCGCAACCTTGAGATGGCCCGGCACGGAATCGGGTCGATTGTTCTATCCGGTATGGAACTCTTTGAAAGGGGAGGATATGGCTACAGGAGTAGCTACTCAGGTACACGGTGATCCGGATGGAGATGTATGGGCACCACTGGAAACGAACACTACACTATATGATCATTACTGGTTTTGGTCTCCCGAAAAAGTAAAAAAGCGGAAATCACTGGCTCACCTGATGGAATGCTATTACCAGTCTATTGGGTATGGCAGTGTATTTCTGTTGAATTCTACTCCGGATACCACCGGTCTGATCCCTGAAGCAGATATTAGACTTTATAAAGCATTTGGAGATGAGATCGATCACCGGTTCAAGACTTCCTTGAGTGAAGTAAAAGATAAAAAGGGGCCAATGATTGTCCTTTCTCTGCCACAAAGCCGAAAGGTAAACCATGTGGTTACGATGGAAGACTACAGGCATGGACATCGCATCCGGCAATACGTAATAGAAGGTTTGGTAAATGGCGAGTGGAAAAAACTTTGTCGCGGACAATCCATTGGTCGAAAAAAGATCGATTATTTTCCCGAAATCGAAGTTTCGGATATTCGCCTGAGAGTGCTTAAATCGGTAGGAGAACCATTGATCAGGAGCCTTGCCGTTTATTTTGTAGCCAACTTCAATCCCCCTCAGATAAGGCCGGTCAACGCCTGGGCGGCATGGTCAAATGTAGGAAGCTGGAAAATAGATGCTGGTTCACAGTATATGCTGAAGCTCAAAATAGATCTGTCCGACAAGATCAATTTACCGGGTCAATATTTGCTCAAGCTCACATCCGAAAATCCTGATGCACAAATTACGATAGCAAATGCTAGGATTCATTATGAAGGCCATAAAGCATTGGATGAGTTTGTAAGGGTAGCAGGCAAAGAAGTGCATATTAACCGAACCGCTATGGTTACAGAAGAAAGCAGTTCGGTGTTACACCTTACCATCAGAAGTGACAAAGTTTCAAGTGGTAAGATTGAATTTAGGCCGGCTATGATCTATTGACAGTAGAATTTAAATTAGTGATCAACATTGAATCCATGCAGACTTCCTTTTTAACTGGTGTGTTCTTTTTTCTGTGGATGCTTTTACTGGTAGCCTGCCATAGATCCACACTCCCCAAACCATCTGAAGCCCAGTACCATTGGCATGAACAGGAGCGAATCATGTTTCTTCATTTTGCTCCAACTACCTGGATTGCAGGCACAAAAGTGGAACAAAATGATCATTCAATACCACTCAGCAGAATCAATCCAAGGCAATTGGATACGGACCAGTGGTGTGAAGTTGCCCTGGCTTGGGGAGCAAAAGAAATTATTTTTGTGGCTAAGCATTCCGGAGGCTTTTGTTGGTGGCAGACACAAACCACCAACTACGGTATCAGAAATACACCTTACAAGGATGGAAAAGGAGACGTCCTTCAGGAACTTTCCGAGTCATGCAAAAAATACCAATTGAATCTTGGAGTTTACATCTATCCAGGAGATAAAACCTGGGGAGCGATGATCGGTAGTGGGGGAAAAACAAATGATCCCTCAAAACAAGAGGCCTATAATGAGATCTTCCGAACACAACTTACCGAAGTATTGAGTAAGTATGGTAAGATGACCGAAGTTTGGTTTGATGGTAGCTGCGTCATAGATATCTCAGACATTATGGAAAAGTATGCAAGCAAATCGGTGGTTTTTCAGGGACCACATGCCAATATTCGTTGGCCTGGTACCGAATCAGGAAAGTTGTTTTACCCTGCCTGGAATGGTGTGAGAAGTGAAGATCTGAAAACAGGTGTTTCTACTCAGATCCATGGTACGCCCAACGGCGATGCTTGGGCACCATTGGAAACCAATACTACACTTTATGACCACTATTGGTTTTGGTCACCACAAAAGGCGAAAACAAGGAAATCGTTGAAACAATTAATGGATTGTTACTACCAATCTGTTGGGTATGGTAGTGTGTTTTTGTTGAATGCCTCTCCAGACACTACCGGACTAATTCCTCAGCAGGACATGCGAAGATATAGGGAGTTTGGCGATGAAATCAAACAGAGATTTGATGCTCCATTGGCTGAAAGAAAGCATCAGCAAGGGAATGAAGTGGTTCTCAATTTTGATGAGCCCATGATGGTGAACCATGCAATAATTATGGAAGATTACCGGGAAGGTGAGCGGATTCGATCCTACAAAATTGAAGGATTTTCCGACGGAAAGTGGGTTGAGTTGATCAGTGGAATTTCGGTTGGGCGAAAAAAGATTGACTACTTTGATGCAATAGAACTAGAAGAGATGAAACTGGTCGTCACTGAGGCAGCTGCTAAGCCTTTGATCAGATCTTTTTCAGCTTTTTACGTGGATGATTTTGAGCCTCCTGAGATTCAGAGTATGCGTGTTTGGGCACAGCCACAATTGGTTTCAAGTTGGGAACACGGTGATGTTCAGAATGGAGAAATACAACAAAAAGTTTATCTGAACCACAAGATAAATGTCCCCGGGCAATATATTTTATCTGTAATTCCTGAAAAGCCGGTGGAATTTGAAATTACAAGGGCCGATCTTTTCTATGATAGCCATCAGGCCATGAAGCAATTTGTAAACGTTGAAGGAGCCGATATTCATTTGAATCAAACAGCTCAGATCACAGATAATAGCGATTTAGTACTGATGCTTACCCTTGCTTTTCAGCAACCATCCGGTGGAAAAATAGAATTCAAACCAGCCTTGATTTATTAGAGTAATGCTAATTTATGCTGCGAAACAGCCTTCTCTTTGGTGGAGAAGAGATAGAATAAGTACATCTTGCCACCCCTTGTGGCTATACAGCACAAATGATATGTAACTTGCTCCTGATGTGGAGCATAATTTGTTTATAAAATGATGAGAAGAAGAAAACAACCTTGTGACAGGAGGTGTCTGGGTAGCAAGGGGATAGAAAGTCTAGATTTCACTATAAAATCTGTCATTTTGGGATTGGTCCTCATGTCCCTCTTTTTCATCCCTCTTGCCGCACAAGTCCCCGACTGGGAAAACCCGCAAATGTTTGATCAGAACAAGGAAGCTCCACATGCCACCATGATACCCTTCTCTAATTTCGAAGAAGCACTGACCAAAAGGAGCATCGCTTCTCCATACTATCAGAGCCTCAACGGCACCTGGAAATTTCATTGGGTTCGTAAGCCAGCTCTTCGACCAAGGGACTTCTACCAACCTACTTATGACGTTTCTCAATGGGATGACATACCCGTACCTTCCAATTGGGAAATAGAAGGCTATGGCGTCCCCATTTACGTAAACCACCAATATGAATTTGCCGATTACAAAGCACCGGTTTCGGATGAAATCACTTTTGAAGATCGGATCTATCCAAGCGATCCCGGTAAAGTTCCACACGACTACAATCCCGTCGGTTCCTACCGGAGAACATTTACCATACCGGAGGGTTGGCGGGACCGAAGAGTTTTTATCCAGTTTGGAGCAGTCAAGTCTGCTATGTATCTATGGATAAATGGAGAAATGGTTGGATACAGCCAGGGAAGTAAAACACCGGCCGAATGGGACATCACTGATTATCTGTTACCTGAAGAAAATGTTGTTGCCGTTGAAGTATACCGGTGGTCCGACGGTTCCTACCTGGAATGTCAGGACTTTTGGCGGATCAGTGGTATAGAGAGAGATGTGTTTTTATATTCCACGCCTCAAGTACGTATTCGAGATTTCTTTGCTAAAGCTGATTTAGATCAGCAATATCAAGATGGAAGATTTGCGCTGGAGGTCGATTTAAAAAACCATCTGCAGGACCTCAATGCAGGTTCACTGGTCGTTGGTTACAAACTTTTGGATGTGGATGGTCAGGAAGTTGCGTCTAGCCAACAAGAAGCCCAGATTTCAGGCCGTTTGGAAGGCAAGGTTACTTTTAGTTCTAGCATACCGGATGTGCAAAAATGGACTGCTGAAACACCGAATCTTTATTCTCTCTTGATTTATTTGATGAATCCTGATAATCGACCAGGGTATGTTGTCACCGCCAAAGTGGGTTTTCGCAAAATCGAAATCATCGATGGTGTGTTTCATATCAATGGTATAGCCGTCTTGATCAAGGGTGTAAATCGCCATGAACACGATCAATACAGAGGACATGTGGTAGGCGAAGAGGCGATGCTTAAAGAGATCGCCTTAATGAAGCAATTTAATTTTAACGCGGTACGTACCAGTCATTACCCACACGATGAGCGATTTTATGAGTTGTGCAATCAATATGGGTTGTACGTGACCGATGAAGCCAATATAGAATCACATGGCATGTATTACGGAGACCGGTCACTGGCAAAAGATGAACGATGGAAGGAAGCCCACGTCGATCGAATGATCCGGATGGTCGAACGGGACAAGAATCATCCGTGTATCATCGTCTGGTCAATGGGCAATGAGGCCGGTGACGGTATTAATTTTACTGCCGGATATCAATGGATTAAGGATCGAGACCCATCCCGGCCCATTCATTATGAGAGGGCACTGATGGGAGCCAATACCGATATTTTTTGTCCGCAGTATCCGAGTGTGAAATCGCTGCAGGATTTCGCAGCAAAAAAGCAGCCAAAACCCATGATCATCAGTGAGTATTCTCATGCGATGGGCAACAGCAATGGCAACCTGGTTGACTTGTGGGAAGTGATTTACAATGAAAAGAATTCACAACTGCAAGGTGGATATATCTGGGATTGGATGGATCAGGCTTTGGTCAAGAAAGATACCAACGGCGTAGAGTATTGGGCTTATGGAGGAGACTATGGCCCTAAAGAAATGCCCAGCGATGGTAACTTCCTCTGTAATGGAGTTATTGCAGCCGATCATACCCCCCATCCGGCGATGTGGGAAGTTAAATATGCCTACCAATACGTTTGGATTTATGCGGAGGATCTGTCAGAAGGTAGATTCCGCATCAAAAATGCCCATGACTTCACAGATTTATCAGATTATGAGATTAATTGGACCATCCAGGGAAATGGTAGAAAAATCAGCAGTGGTCAATTGCCGGTTATCGACGCTCAGCCTCACCAGGTGCAATCCTTTGAACTGGATCTGCCGGTAGTGGATACCCAACCTGGGGTAGAATATTTTCTGGACTTCTCCGTCATCCTAAAAAGAGACCAACCATTTCGTAGTACTGGTTTTGAAGTCGCTCACGAGCAATTTCAACTCCCATGGCGTATTGATGACGAAATAACACGTGTTCAGCAAGAACTTGCCTTGACTTCTAATGAAGAGACGGTAACGATAAAAGGCCATAATTTTTCTGTACAGTTTAATCCATCCAGCGGTATGCTGACTTCTTATGTGGTCAATGGTTTTGAACTGATTCAAAAGGGTCTGCAGCCCAACTATTGGAGACCTCCCAATGACAACGACAAAGGCAGCAATATGATTAAGCGGTTGGGGCTTTGGCGGGATATCAGCAATACAATGGCAACGGCGAAAATGGAAATGGATACCTTACTAAATAAGGTGCGTGTTGGCGTCTACTATTCCACGCCACTTGCTGGCATCAAGCAGGTCCTTGAGTACGACATATTTGGAGATGGAAGAATTGAGGTGACTTGTCGTCTAAATACCGATGAGTTAGAGTTGCCAGATCTGCCGCGGTATGGTGTTAGATGGCAGTTGCCGGTCAACTTCGACAATTTGCAATACTTGGGTCGAGGACCGCACGAAAATTATGTTGACCGGAATCGTAGTGCATTTGTCAACTTGTATCAGGGCAAAGTGGCGGAGCAATATGTGAAATATGTCAGGCCTCAGGAGAATGGCTACAAGACAGGGGTAAGATGGTTTGAACTACGCAATGAAAATGGTATCGGCCTTCGTGTCATTGGCGATCCAGCGATCGGATTTTCGACGCTCCACAATTCCATTGAAGACTTTGACCAAATTACCCATAAGGATTTGCGCCACACCAATGATATTGTCAAGCGGGATGCTGTGTTTATTACACTCGACCATAAGATGATGGGTGTTGCCGGAGATAATTCCTGGGGTGCCAAACCTTATCCGGAATATTCCATTCCTGCAAAGAATTACGAATTTAGCTTTTGGTTGGAACCGGTGTTTTGACCCCAGAATTCCTTCAGCATTAAGCAAATATCAGATTAAGTCGGTTGATGCATAAAATAAGACTCAACCATTAAGACCCAGATCTTCATAAATGGTATGCAAAACCTGTTTGATGTGTTCAATGATTTGTGATCCGGTTTTCTTTTCAACTGCGGGATTGGATAAAGTGCTCACTGCCAGCGCTCCAAGGAATCCAGCCGATGATGAACCCAGGGGTAGCGCGTAGTCGGTAACTCCTTGAGTCATCTCACTTTCACGGATAATATACCCTTGTTGCTCAACTTTCGCCACATCCGCTAAAAATTGCTTTTGTTTCCGTGGGCCTAAAGCCTGGTAGCCAGTATCTGTAGACAACAGACGAATTCTCTCCTGATTATCTAAGATCGATAAAATGACTCGACCCGAAGTGGTCTGGCATATCGGAAACAAGTTGCCCTCTTGAATAGAGAGGGAGACTGGGCTGGGGCTCAGGTTCTGACTGATCACCATAACCTGATTTCGATAAAGTATGGAGAGGTGGCAAGACTGATTGATGTGCTCTGACAATTCTAACATAGGGTGGTATGCTGCTTTCCGCAGAGCATCTACGGGCGAATGTCGATGAGATAGCTGATATAGCTTAAGGGTCAAACTAAATTTATTGGAAACCTGATCTTTTAGGATGTAACCTCGCTGATCTAAACAGACAAGCATTCGGTAGATTTCATTAGGACTGCGTTCGAGGGCAGATGCGATTTCAGCTTGCGATTGAGCCACAGTTTGTTTCGAAAGAAACTCCAAAATATCCAAGCCTTTATCCAGGGCTGGAGCATGATACTTAGACATGCTTTACTGTTTTAAAGTAACGTTGATTTCAGAAGCCACCCATGTTTGCTTGAGGACAGTGATCCTCGACGTTCCAAAAGAACGAATTTATTCTTGCAAATCTACCTTGATTTCCTTGGTTTGCAAAGAAAAGTATTTATATTTGAATAGTCTATTCATATTTAAATTATGGTGATCTCACCAAATCCGATGTTTGGTACTGGTCTGCATGCCCTGGGAGGAATTTCGGCTTCCACCTGCTACCTGCCTTATCAAAAGATAAAGCGATGGTCATGGGGTTCCTATTGGTTGTTGCAGGCAACATTTGCTTGGCTGATTTTCCCTCTGGTCATAGGGTATCTTACGGTCCCTGATCTGTTTGTTGTCTTTACCCAGTCTCCCCGTTCTGCCATCCTTTGGGCTTTCGGCTTGGGGATCATCTATGGCTTTGGTGGAATGGCTTTCGGCCTGGCCATCAGAGAAATTGGGTATTCTCTCACTTATACGATAGCCATAGGTATTTCAGCGGTCTTAGGAACGGTAGTGCCACTCATGGTGGATGGCATGCTGGTGACACATTTCAGCAAATCCGGCGGTACCGTCATGCTGTTAGGAATGTTGATCTCCCTATTAGGGGTCGCCTTATGCGGAATTGCGGGCTATCGAAAAGAGAGAGAAATTAATAGTGATGCTGTGGATCGGAGTGATGCGCAAGCTGTTCCTTATTTTAATATGAGGCGGGGGCTGGTGCTCACCATTTTCGCTGGAACACTCTCCGCAATTTTTGGAATATCTCTAGCCTTTGGCGAGCCGGTCGCCGCAATAGCAGCTGATTATGGGGCGGGGCATTTTAATGGAAATGCAAATTTAATTCTATCGACAGGAGGAGCTTTTGTCACGAATTTTATCTGGTTTCTAGTGCTCGGTATTCGCAATGGGAGCATCAAGGAGCTTATCGATGTGCAATCACAGAATCTACCTACCTGGTGGCGCAATGTCACACTATCGGTGTTGAGTGGGGGCCTTTGGTACTTCCAATTCTTTTTCTATGGTCTGGGCCATGTACGAATGGGAGCTTTTATGTTCACTAGTTGGGCCATTCACATGGCTATGTTAATATTTTTCAGCTATGTGGTGGGAATTATTATGAAGGAGTGGAAACAGGTATCTCGACGTACCTACTTGACGTTGGTACTTGCCTTGGTCGTCTTAGTGCTCTCCTTTGTCATTATGACCTATGGCAATGTGATGGGCAATCAAATATGATTTCAATAAAATTATGAAATAATTTCTAAATGTTTTAAGTAATAATTTACAGCGAATTTTGAAAGAGAGACGAAGAATATCGATTGGGATCAGCTTATTCTTACTGACAATTTTGTGGTGCTTCTTTAGCTGTAATTCAGCGAAGATAAGGATCTCCAAGGGTCAATCCGCCACACCTGATTTTATAGAAACGATCAAAGCATACGATCTGGATTTCAACTGGGGAGAAGGAGGACCCAATGCGTTTGCAAAACCGGGATTGTGGGCAGATGCGGATCCAAAAGAGCACATAAGATGGTATAAGGAATTGGGGGTAAATGTAATCCAAACATTTATCGTTTCGTGCAATGGCTACGCCTGGTACAAAAATGGAGTGGTGCCGGAACAGCCTGGACTCAAATTTGACTTTCTTCCTGGTATGGTAAAGCTAGGTCATCGCGAAGGCATGAAGGTCATGGGGTATTTATGTATTGGATCCAATACCCGGTGGGGTCAAGAATATCCTGACTATAGTTATGGGTATCCGGCTGATCGTCACATACCCTATACCAGAAAGTATCTGAGGTATCTGGATGAACTAATCCGGGATGCCATTGAGAAAACAGGGATTGACGGATTTATGATCGATTGGTTTTACCAACCAAACCGGCAAAGCAATGGTGGAAATTGGTTGGCATCCGAAAAAGAACGCTATCAGGAATTAATGGGAAGCCCTCTTCCAGTTAATGGATCAATGACTGAAAAAGATTACGAGGCCTACAGTCGTAGGGCCATAGAGGCCTGTTGGGATGTAATATATAAGGCAGCCAAGGAAACCGATCCCAATTGTATTATTTGGCTGACCTCCTTTGATATCACCCATCCCCATATTGTCAACTCAAAAATGTTTAAGCAAATTGATTGGTTAATGAATGAAGAAGGCGATGTACAAAGGATAGATTCGGTTCGAACCATGGTCGGAGTGAATACAAAGTTGATCACCTGTCTGGCCCAATGGAACCAGAAAGATCCTGTTACACAGGTTACTAATGCCCTTAAAAAAGGTGTCGGTCTTTACGGATTTACTAAACCTGACCCTAATTCGCTCAAACCGCCCATCGACCATTACCTTTCGTCTCCCATCGATAGTTTTCTGGGTGACGAAAAAAATATTGCCACCCTTGCCCGGGTCTATAATGACTTGCCAATGGATTATATCAAGAATTGAACATATTAAGTGATGCACTTTGGAACGGAGAATATTGATTTGTATTGGTTATGAATTTGAAAATTGATTTTGAGTGAGGTACCCTAATAGCAGTCAATCGATTTTGGCATGAGCAGGACCATTAATTTAAGAGGAATCACCTGGGACCACAGTCGTGGTTTCTGTCCAATGGTAGCTACGGGACAGCGCTATTCGGAAACACACAACGGAGTGACCATCGAATGGGCCAAGAGATCTCTTCAGCAGTTTGCAGATGAACCTATTGAGATTTTGGCTGACAAATATGACCTGTTGGTGATCGATCATCCCTGGGCAGGATTTGCCGCAAAATCAGGAATAATTCAAGCACTTGACCAGCTGTTGCCGTCATCCTTCTTGGAGGATTTGGCCCGTCATTCCGTGGGAAAATCGTATGAAAGTTATTGCTTTGATGGGCATCTGTTTGCATTGCCAATCGATGCGGCCACACCAGTTGCGGCCAGCCGCCATGATATGTTGCAACAACGGGATCTTGCATTGCCAAAGACCTATGCGGAATTGCTTCAGTTGGCACAAACAGGATGTGTCACGATGCCTGGTATTCCCATTGATACCTTAATGAATTTCTACATGATGTGTGGTGGGCTGGGTGAAGACCCTCTGGAGAATGAGGAAGTAGTAGTTAGTGAAAATATCGGGGTCCAAGCCCTGCAAATGCTCAAAGCCTTAACCGATTGTCTCGATCCGGAATTCTTCGATTGGAATCCCATTCAGGTGTATGAAGCCATGACAAACAGGGAGGACTTGATCTACTGCCCCTGGGCTTACGGTTATTCCAATTATTCCAGAAGAGGATATGCCCGGACAAAGCTCCGTTTCCACGACGTCATTGTTCTTGATGCTGACCGGTCATTTCGCACCACCTTAGGTGGCACCGGACTAGCCATTTCTGCACGCTGTAATCATCTCGATGAAGCTATTGCCTATGTGTCATATGTGGCTTCACCTCTGATTCAAAAAACCCTCTATTTTGACAATGGAGGCCAACCAGGGCACCGAAGGGCTTGGCAGGATGATTATGTAAATAAAATGAGCGATGATTTTTTCCGATCTACCCTTAAAACGCTGGATCATGCTTTTTTGCGACCTCGATATGATGGTTATATGCATTTTCAGGATCATGCGGGTGCGCTGATCCGAGAATATTTGATGAATGGAGGTAGTGCGCAGGAAGTACTGGCGTCATTAAATGCCATTTATTCCACATCTAGAATAAGCGTATGAAACCATTGGAAGGGATTTTAATTCTGGAGTTTTGCCAGTATTTGGCTGGCCCATCTGCCGGCCTGCGATTGGCTGATTTAGGAGCCAGGGTCATCAAAATCGAGCGTCCGGGTACAGGGGAAGGTAGCCGTCAAATTGCCATCAAGAATTTGTTTGTCGGCAAAGACAGCCTGGTCTTTCATACGATCAATAGAAATAAACAATCCTTCACCGCTGATCTTAAGGATCCGGATGATTTGGTAAGGATCAAAAAATTGTTGGCATTGGCAGATGTCATGACCCATAATTTCAGACCCGGGGTTATGGAAAAACTTGGCCTGGATTATGACCGGGTCAAGGAAATCAATCCGAAAATTATTTACGCTGTGGTGACCGGATATGGCAAGAAGGGACCATGGATGAAGAAACCCGGACAAGATCTTTTGATACAAGCCATATCCGGTTTGACCTATTTGTCTGGTTCGGCTGATGATGGTCCAGTGCCCATGGGATTGGCGGTGGTAGATGCGTTGACAGGAGCCCACCTATCCCAAGGAATTCTGGCAGCTTTGGTAAGAAGAGGTAAAACAATGCTGGGAGCATTGGTGGAAGTAAGTCTCTTGGAGTCAGCGTTGGATTTTCAGTTCGAGGTCCTGACTACCTACTTTAATGACGGGAGAAGATCACCACTACGTGCCATATCTGGCAATGCCCATGCCTATCTAGGTGCACCCTATGGAATTTACAAGACTTCTGATAATTACATTGCGGTTGCCATGGTTCCGTTGCCAAAATTGGCATCTCTCTTAAATCTGGAATGGCCAGAAATCTATCAATCAGAGGAGAACTGGTTTACCATGCGCGACGAAATTATGGCCGTGTTGGGAGAAGTTTTCAAGACCAAGACAACTGCTGAATGGTCGCAAATATTTGAAACCGAGGATCTGTGGATTTCACCAGTAATGACTTATGATGCCTTTTTGGCCCACGAGGGTTATCGGGTTTTGCGGATGGATCAGGAAGTATGTACCCTCAAAGGTGAAAAAATCCATACCACACGTTGTCCTATCCGTGTCGACGGCCAACGATATTATAGTAAAAAAGCCGCACCAGGGATTGGCGAGGATACAGCGCAAATTATCGAAGAATTTAACTTATAACATCTTATGCCCGAAAACACACCATTGGAAAAGCACAAAGACATCAGACTCTTCAACACCGAAGATTGGTTATATGAAGATTTTGAAGTAGGGCTGAAGGCGCGGTCCATAAGTCGCACCATTTCCGAAGGGGAGGCTATGCTGTTCAATGGCTTGGTCATGGATATGCACCCCTATGTGGCTGATGAAATTTTTGCCAGTGAGAGAGGATTATTCGGCAAGAGATTAGTCGCCGGAGCGATGGTTTTTAGCCTTGGGCTTGGTTTGATGGCCCATAATAATATCCATACTTTCAGTTATGGTTATGATAAGTTGAGATTTATTAAACCCGTCTTTATTGGCGATACGATTTACACCATTCGCACCCATTTATCTAAAGCGCCAAAATATGAAGGGATGGGTTTAGTAACCGTTAGTTACGAAGTCTATAAGCACCCTGGTGAATTGGTACTCTATTGTGAACATTTGCAAACGGTAAAATACCGGAATCCCGGACGCTTTCAAAAGGAGAAATAATGAAACCACTTGAAGGCATATTAGTCGTGGATTTGAGTCGATTCTTGTCAGGTCCTTCAGCTAGTCTTCGATTGGCCGACCTGGGAGCACGGGTTATCAAGGTAGAGCATCCGATGACGGGAGATATCTGCCGGACACTCTATGTTTCCAATGTGGGAATGAATGGACAGTCGACGATTTTCCATGCCATCAACCGCAATAAGGAAAGTTTTGCCGCCGATTTGAGCAAAGAAATCGATAAATCACGTGTGTTAAGACTAGTGGCACAAGCCGATATTATTATGCATAATTTTAGACCAGGGGTCATCGAGCGGTTGGGCTTGGATTACAACACGGTTTCCAAGGTAAATCAATCCATCATCTACGGTGAAATATCAGGTTATGGTACCGAGGGGCCTTGGGCCAAAAAGCCCGGACAAGATCTACTAGTGCAGTCATTGTCTGGATTGACCTGGTTGAGTGGTAACAAAGATGACGGGCCGGTGCCCCTGGGCTTGGCAATTGCAGATATTTTGTCTGGTGCCCATCTGGTCCAAGGATTGCTGGCAGCCCTTGTGCGTAAAGGCACACATGGATTGGGCGCCAGGATTGAGGTTAGTATGCTGGAATCCATCATTGATTTCCAATTTGAGACCATCACTACTTTTTATCAGGATGGGGGTCAACCTACTGAGCGTACCGAAAGTAATAATGCCCATGCCTACCTTGGGGCACCCTATGGCATCTACCAAACCAACAATGGTTATTTGGCTCTGGCGATGGGGCAAATACCAGTTTTGGGTCAATTATTAGGGTGCACAGCATTAACACATTATGTCGAAGCGAGTTCATGGTATGACCAAAGGGATGAGATCAAGAGACTGTTAAGGGATCATCTGATCACAGGATCTACGCAAAAATGGTTGTCCCTTTTAGAGCCTGCTGATGTCTGGTGTGCCGACGTGCTGGACTGGCCAACCTTATTAAGGAGTGAAGCCTATCAAACTTTAGACATGGAGCAGGAAGTTGAAATGGGTGACGGGTACCGTTTTAAGACCACTTGTTGTCCCATTCGTATCGATGGAGAAAGACTAAAGTCGCCAAAAGGCACACCGGTTTTGGGTGAACATACAGATGAAATAATAACAGAATTTAAATTATTAAATACCCAGTATTCTGTCAAGTAAGTTATGTTGAGAAATTTTAATAAGATTTCTACTGAGATCCGAATCGCCAAACACTGCTACATCATCAAGGGAGATGATTGCGTCCAGCGGGTGATTAGGAGACAAAAAGATATTAAAGTTCCCGTCATCAATTTTCTTGAGAGGCTACTAAGCCGGACAGGGGAAATTTATCAGTATCTGGAAAGAATCATTTACATAATACCGTTTCAACATGCTTAAAAAAGGTTGGACAGGCAGAAATGAACTAAAATGCTAAAGCAAATGATGCAGTATCAGTTAGGCTGACTTGATCTCATAAGGATAAATGTTGTTCGTGGTTAGTTATTTAATGAATTGTAGGATATAATAATAAAAAATAAGCAATGAAGAGAGTTTTCCCGATTTTAGCCTATCTACTTTTTCCGATAATATTGGTCACATGCTCGGGTGTGCAAAACCTGACAGTTAGCCCAGAGCAGCACCCATCGTATGTAGATAAGTACAATGTCACCTGGGAAAGTCCTTCTGTAGACCCTTCTGGTCAAATGCCCTTGGGCAACGGAGATATTGCTGCCGGTGTCTACGTTCTAGAGGGAGGTGATTTGTACCTCTTGTTGTCAAAAAACGATGCTTTCACTTACAGTGGTGACCTATTCAAGACGGGTCGTGTGCGAGTTTCACTGACGCCCAATCCATTTACAGCTGGCAAAGCATTTCGCCAAACTTTGGAGCTGGCGAGTGGAGCCGTTTCCATTCTTGCCGATGAGGTGCAGGTACGCATCTGGGCCGACGCCCGAAGGCCCGTATATCATATCGAGGTAGAAGCACCAGAACAGATAGAGGTCTCCGTGGAACCTGAATTTTGGGATAGATTTGACGCTTGTAATTTCAATAATTTCGATGTTACTGAAAAGAACGTACAAGCATCATTAGCCTCCGAACCGACTCAAGATTTCCGCGTGGAGCGCGATAATCACATACTCTGGTATTACAGCGTTGGTGATCGCAGCGTATATGAAACGGATATGCGATACTACGGGGTTGAGGAAATGATAACGAAGTTTCCGGATCCTTATCGTTACAACACGTTTGGTAACTTGATGGAAAGTCCCCAACTCACCCTATCCAATGGAGCTTTGGTTGGGAGCGGTAAAAAATTTGACATCCGGATTCATGCTTTGACACAAAAAAACCCAGCTGTTTCTGATTGGATGGCAGCCATAGAATCGCGGGCAAAGTTGCCAATAAATGTGGAAGAAGATTGGACGAACCATAAAAAATGGTGGTCTGATTTCTGGAATCGGAGCTGGATCACTGTGTCCGATAATACCTTGATTCCGGAAGAACGGGAAAATTTTAACAGCGAAGGATATACTGAAAAAAGAACCGAGAAGGACGGAGGAGCATTAGCGGCACAGAGTTACAATGTATTCCGGTATCTGATGGCTTGTCAGAGCCGTGGAAAAGTGCAGGCCAAATTCAACGGTGGCCTGTTTACCCAACCATTGCGATGTACGGAAGATAATAAATGGAGGAAAGTCGTTAGGCAGCAGAGTGATGGATCGCTATTGAGCCATGAAGATGACCGGGATTGGGGCAGGCGTTTTACCTACCAAAATCAACGCCTGTTGTACTGGCCCATGCTTATGAGTGGTGACTATGATCTTATGCAGCCCTTTTTCAGGTACTACTTCAAATTGCTCCCGGTGCGTAAGGCCATCACTCGAGCTTGGTTCGGACACGAAGGAGCATACTACCGTGAAAACATCGAGCCCACCGGAGGAGAAAGGGATTGTGGAAGGGATGGGAAACCACCCAAAACCAAACCCGGTGAGAACAAGGGGGATGGGTATTACCATAGCTATTATTTTACGTGTGGATTGGAGACGGTGGCTATGATGATTGACTATGTCAACCACACCCAAGATTCAGATTTTCGGGATACTGTATTGGTCCCATTTGCTCGCGAGGTGTTGCTGTTTTTTGATCGGCATTATGAGCGTGATGATGCTGGATTGATCCGTCTGGACCCAGCTATGGTCCTGGAAACCTATTGGATTGCGGTCAATCCTGCACCGGATATCGCAGGTTTGCTGTATTGCCTGGATGGTTTATTAGCTATGAAAGCAGGGTTAGCAGAGGACCAAAGAACCTGGCTGCGTTTCCGGCAAGAGGTGCCACCCGTTTTCCTTCATGAAGTGGAAGGGCGCATGGCGATTGCCCCAGCAGAAAAATGGGAAATGAAGAAAAACGCTGAGAATGGCGAATTGTACCCAGTTTTCCCCTTCCGTCTTTTTGGTCTCGCACAAGGAACCGAGGATATAGTGGCGCAGACCATGCTGCATCGAAGTAATAAGAATAGTTTCGATTACAAATGCTGGACCCAGGATCAAATCCACTGGGCGTATGCTGGAAATGCTCTTGAAGCTCAAAAGGGCCTGGTCCATCGTTTCCGGCATGCCTCGACTCAGAGCCGGTTCCCTTTGTATGGAAGCCAAGGACCTGATTCTTGTCCTGATTTTGATCACTTTGGAGCAGGGAGTATAGCACTCCAACGCATGCTGGTGCAAGAAGCAGGAAACAAAGTTTTACTCTTACCTGCCTGGCCTGAAACCTGGGATGCGGACTTTAAATTACACCTCTCCGGAAATACCATCATTAGCGGCAGGGTAAGTAATGGCAAGCTTACCGAATGGTCAATCATTCCTGAGACACGAAGACGGGATGTCATGGTGATTAAACCTCAAAGCACACAAAATTAAAAGGCATGTCGAATAAATTCAGAATTGCGGTTCGAAAATTTGGGCCTTTCGAGACAGCCATCGAAAAGATATGGAAATTGTTTTGCATTAAGACAGGATGTAATTTGGAGCTTGATGCGGTAGCCATGGACTTACATCCCCTGCACGATGCCATCTTGGGCAGCGGCAATGGACTGATAAATGGAGACTGGGATATTACCCAGATAAATACTGATTGGATTGCGGAGGCCGATCAAAAAGATACACTGCTAGACTTGGCTCCGTTTGTTGCGGCGCAAGCAGCTGATTATACAGAGGGCTGGTCAGATTCACTGATGGAAATGCAGAAGTTTGGTGATCGCATTTTGGGATTGCCCTTTCACGATGGACCAGAATGCCTGATTTATCGTAAGGACCTATTTGGCGACCCCCTGGAGCAATCCGCCTACCGGCATAAATTCGATAGAGAACTGAAGCCACCGGAGACATGGTCGGAATTATACCAATTAGCTCGCTTCTTTCACCGGCCAGAGCAAAACTTATATGGGACAGCTTTCGCCTTATATCCGGATGGCCATAATACGGTCTTCGACTTCAGTCTCCAGCTGTGGACCAGAGGCGGAGAATTGGTAAATGAAAACGGGCATATCATGATCAATACACCAGCGGCAAAAGAAGGGTTGCAATTTTATCGTAAAATTATTTCAGATCGTACTGCAATCCATCCCGGTTGTAAGGATTTTGACTCGGTAAAATCAGGAATAGCGTTTGCCAACGGAGAGATCGCTATGATGGTAAATTGGTTTGGATTTGCCTCTATGTGTGAAGTGTATCCAGAATCCAAGGTGAAAGGTTGCGTGAACATCACCAATGTACCGGCTGGTCCTGATGGTCAGGGTGTCTCCTTAAATGTGTATTGGCTATATGGCATCGCAAAAGGTTGCAGAAATAAAGAGATAGCCCATGATTTTATCGAGTTTGTTGTCAATCCCGAAAATGATAAACTTTTAACACTTGAGGGGGGTATTGGATGCCGAAAATCAACCTGGCAAGATCAAGAAGTAAACGAAACGGTTTCCTATTACCATAAGTTGGATGCATTGCATGAGAATGCTCGCACTTTGCCACGGAAAACAAACTGGAATGAAATAGCTCAAGTAATCGATCAAATGGTTACAGAACTTTCGGATACGGATAAATCAGTGGATGTTTTATTGCAGGATGCACAGTATAAAATAGACAAAATTGAAGGAATAAGATGAAAATTATTTCGACCTCGAAATTGCCTAATTCACGTATCCCCATTGTCATCATTGGAGCAGGAGGAATTGTAAAGGATGCGCATTTACCCGCCTATGAAAAGGCAGGATTCAAGGTTGTCGGGATCTACGATCTTCATACAGAAACTGCTGCTCAATTGGGATGGCAATTTGCCATACCCAATGTACTTCCAACCCTTGAAGAACTCATTGCTCTTGCTGCCAGGCAGCGGGCTATATTCGACATTGCAGTCCCGGCATCAGCAATTATTGGTATTCTAACCCAGTTGCCCAGAGGAAGTGCCGCCTTGATCCAAAAACCGATGGGTGAACATCTCCCACAAGCAAAAGAAATCCTGGCCATATGCAGGGATCGTGGTTTAACCGCAGCAATCAATTTCCAGTTGCGCTTTGCCCCATTCGTCAACGCTGCCCGATCCATTATTGAGGCAGGAGCCATCGGTCAGTTGTATGATCTGGAGATCAAAGTATGCACATTTACACCCTGGCATTTATGGGATTTTTTGGCTAAGATCCCACGAGTAGAAATTTTGTATCACAGTATACATTATTTGGATTTGGTTCGGTCGTTTTTGGGTGACCCGCGGCGTACTATGGCCAGAACGGTACGTCATCCAGATACTTCAGTAGCATCGACGAGAAGTACAGTGATCATGGATTATGGTGATTTGCAGAGTGCCACCATCCAGACCAACCACGATCATAATTTTGGTCCGAATCACCAGCAGAGTTATATCAAATGGGAAGGTACGCGGGGAGCGATCTATGCAAAAATGGGTTTAAACTTAAATTATCCAGATGGTGTTCCCGATGTTTTTGAATACATAGTCAGAGATGATGCGAAAGATCCTGTTTGGCAAACCGTCAATATAGAGGGCTCTTGGTTTCCCGATGCTTTTATCGGAACCATATCCAGTTTAATGCGCTATGTAGAAGGATCTGAAAACGAATTACCTACTTCTGTAGAAGATGCCATCAAAACGATGGAGGCCGTCGAGGAGGCATACGTATGCAGTGAATCTACCAAAACAGCCATCAATGGTGTAAGTAAGTCATAGAATTGACGGGGTTCCTGATGGATATCTATGAAATATGAGGAACAATCTGCTTTATTCGAATAAATACCAAGACATGCATATAAAATCAGAATTTTTTGAAGATTACATATTGGGTGACCAGCGTGAAACTTTAGGCCGCACGATTACCGAGACTGATTTTGTCATTCATGCTGGCCAGACGGGCGATTTTTTTCCTCATCACATGGATGCGGAGTGGTGTAAGGCCCAACCATTCAAAAAACGCATAGCCCATGGAACCCTAACATTTAGCGTGGCAATTGGTATGACAGCCACTCAAATCAATCCTGAAGCCTTTTCCAAAGGATATGACCGGCTGAGATTTATTAAACCCGTGCATATTGGCGATACAATAAGGGTCAAAGCGACCATTTCAGAGAAAAAGGATACTAAAAAGCCAGAGCTTGGCCAGGTTACCGAACATGTGGAGGTCGTGAACCAAAGAGGCGAGGTCGTATTGGTCTGCGATCATATCTTATTGGTAAAAAGTAAGAAAACAATTTGATGGTATAGAATACTTGGACGATTTCTTTACTGCAAATTTAATAGAAGAAGCTAAGAACAGACAAGATGAACCCTGGGAGTTATCTTCTTTCATGACAAATTATCAATATTCAGTTATCTGATGAATGCTTAAATAAGAGTTGCCAAATAGCAGTATGTGACCATGACTGGTTTGAATGAACTTTTTACGGATTTTCGAAAGGGTGACGAGCAGGCCTACTGTACAATATATAGATTTTATTTTCAGAGGTTATGCCAGTACGGTCAAATTTTTTGTAGTGATACAACACTGGTTGAGAACACAGTCCAGGACTTTTTTCTTCACCTACTTACGGAGGGAAGGAGCTTGAGACATGCAGCCAATTTGGAAGGTTATTTTTACAAGTCGATTAAGCAAAATATCTTGAAAGCTTGTCAGCTACAAAAAAGGAGAGCGGTGATCATGAAATTGTCCGGGACCACAGGTTATCAGCATAGCTCGCCAGAAGATATTCTAATTCAGCAGGAGAGTTGGAATCGCCAGATTTCATGGCTAAAAGAACAAATCGAGATCCTGCCAATTAGACAAAAGGAAATGATCTACCTACGATATTATGAAGGATTTACCTATGATGTGATAGCTCAGGTCACAGGATTGTCCAATCAAATCATCCGAAATTATATTTCCCGGGCTCTCCATAAGCTTAGAGAAAAGGATAAACTTGATGAGGTATGAGATAAACCCCTTCATTGTAAATGTGCATAAGCAGCACATTTTCAATAAGTTAGATATTTTAATTGTGAAATCATTAAATTTTTTCAAAAAAGAAGGTTACAAAAGTATGCTTCACTACTTAATACATTGGCAGTAGAGAGTAGAATTTCTCAAATTCTAGCAGTTGCGAGTTCCCCTTTTACTCGCAACTGCATACTCTTTGTCATTGAGACGCTGATAGAAAAAGTAAATGAACGATTTTGAGTATTACCGACAGCTATCTTTTGAAGAGTTAATTATAGATCCGAAGTTTAGAAGATGGGTATTTTCTCCAACCAAAGAGAGGAGCATGTTTTGGCAGGGCTTAATGGAAAGATATTCAGAAACATCAGACAAGATCTTTGAGGCCAGATCATTCTTACTAGCTACCAAGTTCCATTTTGAAGTGAAAAGGTACTCAGAGAAGGAGGTTGAAGCAAATCTTATAGAGGTACTGGGTCGAAGAGATCGAGACCATCAGACTTTGTTACGTTCACTATATAAGAAGTTGAAAGACTGGTCCGTAACTGGTAGGTGGATGATCGCCGCTTGTGGCTTGTTTGTAGTGATAATAGGAGGGTGGTTCATACTTTCAAACAAGTCCGAGTCTAAAATTTATCTGACAAACTATGGTCAATGGGAGCAGTTATCCCTTCCTGATGGTTCTGAAGTTCATCTGAATGCCAACTCAAAATTGACTCTTGGTAATGACTGGTCCGGGGGTTCAATCCAGAAAGTTTGGCTTGAAGGGGAAGCATTTTTTGATGTTCGAAAGAAAGCTTCGACTGACAGCAAATTTCAAGTTATTGTGGGTGAATTAGTGATAGAGGTTTTGGGCACTCAATTTAATGTTCAAAAAAGAGGTGAGGAGACTGAAGTATTTTTGAAAGAGGGCAAGATTAAACTGGATATGGCTGGGAAGCTGGAATACATGGAACCTGGCCAGTTTATTAAGTACTCCGATGAGAAAAGACAGGTAATATCTCGCCGTACAGTGCCCCAGGAGTCCTATACATCATGGAAAGAGGGTACCCTGACCATTGATACATCGGTCGAGGAGTTTCTAGAGGAAATCAGAGAAATCTATGGAGTCGAAATCGATTTGATAGACAGCACCTTATTGGATGAGATAAGAAATTTTTCTGTACCCATGGAAAACTTGGAGACGCTCATTCCAATATTGTCAACTTCTTTAGGAAGACAAATAACCCAAGATGGAAATAAATTATTGATTAGGTAATGGAAACCACCAGGGCACGAAACGACCCTTGCCCCGGTGATTTATTGATATGTAAAAATCAAATGTATGAAAAACCATGTTAATTACACTGCTGCTAAGAAGCACCTGTTATCATTTATCCTGTTGGGAGGGATAATGACAACGGGATTTGCTTTTTCACCGTTAAAACCGTTATCACGCATTCTTGAGGAAATGGGTGAAATGTACGAGGTATTCTTTACTTATGATTCCAGGAAGTTCGACCAGATCGAGATGGAATTTGACTTCCTGGAAGATGAAGTCTTGGACCAGGCAATTGGTAGGCTCTTAAGCCAGACAAATTATACCTATGAGACCTATGGAAAGAAATACTATGTAATCTATGAAAGGACTACAGTCGGAAGGAAAAAGGCGAAGAAAATGCGTCGGCATATTAAGGGCATTCAGAAATTGGAGGCTCAAGGTATGGGTCTTAAGCGGATGAAAGAAGATCCTGTCCGGCAGATACAGCAAATTCTTCAATCTGTTACTCCCGCCTCTCTGGCGGCGATCACTGGTACTGTGACGGACGAAACCGGTGAGCCTTTAGTCGGAGCTACTGTACTGGCAAAAGGTACTACCGTCGGTAGTGCGACCGATTTAGACGGCAAGTATCAGATTGATGTGCCAGATGATGCTACTACCCTAGTCTTTTCCTATACGGGATACCAGACCCAGGAAGTAGTTATTGATGGCCGGACCGTGATTGATGTGACAATGCTGGAGGAGGTAAGTCAGCTAGATGAGGTGGTGGTTATTGGATACGGTACACAAAAGAAAATCAACTTGACCGGATCTGTAGCCAATATAGAAAATGAGGAATTGGTCAGACGCCCAGTGAGCAATGTTGCCAATTTACTACAAGGTAAAGTCGCCGGTGTACAGATTTCGCAGGCTTTTGCTAAACCTGGAGACGAGCGAAATTCTATCCTGATTCGCGGAGCAGGCACCTTTAGTGGCACTGGCAATAATCCTTTAGTTTTAATCAACGGTGTGGCAGGAGACATGACCAACTTGAATCCGGACGACATAGAGTCCATCTCTGTCTTGAAAGATGCCGCCTCCAGTGCTATTTATGGTGCTCGTGCAGCAAATGGGGTGATTTTGGTCACGACTAAACAAGGCCAAAACCAACGTGCCAAAGTCAGCTACCATTATAACTTACAGGCGCAACAGGCAACTCGTTTGCCAGAGCTACTGACCAACTCCGCTGATTATATGGAATTATGGAATGAGGCCAGGGCTAGAGCTGGGAATGCTCCCCACTTTTCTCAAGCCACCATTGATGCATTCAGAAATAACCCGAATGATCCTAATTATCCTAATTTTGACTGGATAGATCATAGTTTTCGTACTGGAATGGCCCACAACCATCACTTCAATGTCAATGGAGGAAGTGAAAATACCAGCTACAATTTATCCCTCGGGTACTATGACCAGGACGGTATCACAAGTATTTATGAGTTTCAGAAGTATAATGCACTTTTCTCCATAAACTCACAGGTAACAGATTGGATGAAAATCGGTGGCGAAATCCAGTTTGCCAGGAAAGATATCACGAGAAGTGCATGGGATATCGATGTGGATTTTCACATCTTGGCTATTTATGGAGCTGGTCCAAATTACACGCCTACCAAAGTTTTGCCGGATGGGACGGTAGGTTACATAGCCAGATACAGTTCTAGCATAGCCGAGTGGACCGTTCGAAACCCTGATGCCCAGGATGTAAGCGGGTCAAGAGTGGAAAACAATTACAACATTTTACCTCAGTTTACAGCAGATTTCGAGCTACTTAAAGGCTTAACTTGGAGAAATAAACTGGCATTTCAATTAATAGATAATTCTTTAAAGGCACATGAACGTCCAGTCGATAATTATTTTTTTGAGGATAATACATATGCCCACAATAATGCGACTTGGAGACTTGGCGTCACTGATGTCAACCGGCAGAGTACATTGACAACCTATTTCTCAACACTTAATTATGAGAAGGATTTTGGCAATCATTCTATCAATGTTTTGGGAGGTTACAACGAAGAGTCATTTTTAGATCGTTCTTTATCCGGATTTAGAAGAAACTTCACCATTCCTGATATTAAGGAGCTGAATGGTGGATCACCTGACGGACAGAGTGCTTCAGGAACCGCATCCGAGTGGGCAATAAGGTCCTTTTTTGGGCGTCTGGCTTATAGCTTCGATTATAAGTACCTGCTTGAAGTAAATACGCGTTATGATGGAACATCCAGAATTTCACCAGACAATCGCTGGGGCTTTTTCCCCTCCGTGTCCGCGGCATGGAGAATCTCAGAGGAAAGTTTTGCTGATGTTGATTGGTTGGATAATCTTAAATTGAGAGTTTCCTGGGGCAAACTAGGAAATCAAAATGTCGGCACCTATCCCTACCAGCCGGTCCTGTCATTTACGTCTTATCCATTTGGTGCTAGCACAAGCACAGCGGCGCTCCAGACAAGATTGGTGGACCAAAGCCTTAAGTGGGAAACCACCACTATGACTGATATTGGTTTTGACCTTTCTATAAATAGAGGACTTCTGGATGTTACATTTGATTGGTATCATAAAGTGACTACTGACATACTTTATGGAGCCCCTATAGCAAGTCTGGCAGGTCTTAGCCCTCCAACGGTGAACTTTGGCGAAATGGCAAATAAAGGGATTGAAGTTGTTTTGGGTCATCGCAAACAGGTTGGCAACTTTGGCTACGGTGTATCCGTAAATTTTAGCAGAAACAGAAATGAAGTGCTGAAGCTTAACATCGGTGATGAGCCCCAAATTGGAGGTACAAGGATCACTCAGGTTGGTCTTCCCTGGAATTCTCACTATCTGACGGAATGGATCGGAATTTTTCAAAACCAGGCAGAAATTGATGCTGCTCCGACACACCCTCACCCACCAAAACCAGGGGATCTCAAATTCAAGGACCAAAATGGCGATGGCGTTATTGATGCCGACGATAGGATAGTTATAGATGGTGCGCAACCTGATTTTACTTACGGTGGGACTGTGAACTTGAACTGGAAAAATTTGAGTCTATCGGCATTTTTTCAAGGGGTTTCAGGTCGAAAACAATATAATGGCATACTTAGTTGGGGACAGGGTGCTTTCATGCAGGGATCCCCTCCAACGGTTGATTTTGTGAACAATCGATGGACGCCTGACAATCCAACCAATGAATATCCAGCGATCTTTGCCAATGGATATGGTCCGGTAACAGGTACCAACAGTACCTATTGGTTGTTTGATGCTTCGTACTTCCGGTTGAAGAATCTTCTGGTTGAATACAAAATTCCAAACAGTTTGATTGATAGAATCGGCATTGGAGGATTGAGAGTTTATGTATCCGGCGATAACTTATTTACTATTACTGACTATCCGGGTGCTGATCCGGAGCAGTTTGATAATGAGTGGTTCACCGCTTATCCACAGGTGAGGATTTTTACGTTGGGTGCACGAGTTGAGCTTTAATAATACGGTCCTTAAATATTATAATCATGAGAAATCATATAAATTGTTTTTTAATTAGAAGTTTCACTATAGGAAGTTTATCGTTGTTTTTTCTGGCTTGTAATGAGTTGGATTTAAACCCACTCGATCAAGTTTCCCAGCAGACCTTCTATACTTCAGAATCTGATGCTGATGCAGCATTAGCTGGTGTATATTCTCGTCTTCACTCATCGCCATTCATGTTCAGTATGATCTTTTACTCTGTTTTGGGCGGCGATGCAAATCAAAGTGGTCTCGCTGGTACGGGGACGGTCAATGATTTGGCCAGAGGATTAATTACGCCGACATCGGGTGGCTTGGTTTCCAGCATTTATACCGATTGCTATAGAGGAATTGCGTCATGCAATATTTTTCTTGAAAATATTGATAAACCTCCAATGAATGAAACTACCAGGGAAGTATACAGAGGGGAAGCCCTGTTTTTAAGAGCATTGTTTTATTTTAGGTTACAAGACTTTTATGGAGGAGTGCCTTTGCTTACTTCCTCTGTGAAATCTGTTGAAGAGACTGACTTGGCACAGAGCTCAAGAGAGGAAGTAAGAGCACAGATCCATTCCGACTTAGATCAGGCCATTCAAAAGCTCCCCGACGCGCCCTATAGTGGACACGCAGTAAGAGCCTCGGCACTGGCCCTTAAAGCTAGACTGTATTTACACGAGGGGAATTGGTCGCAGGCTGCCTCTACTGCCAAGCAGATTATGGACGATGCTAAATTTACACTATATGATGATTTTAAGAATCTGTTTTTGCATTATGGACAAGATGGTAATCCTGAAATTTTGTTCTCCACAAGATTTCTCGCTCCCGACAATACCAGCCAACAGGATATTCAAATACAATGGTGGGGCATTGTAAATCCGCGCCAGGAGTTAGCGGATGCTTTTGAAACCACGGATGGTCTGTCTATTACTGATCCGAATTCCATTTATGATCCGATTGACATCTGGGCCAACCGGGATCCCAGAATGAGACTTACACTCAAAGATTTTGATGAGCCAGCAGTTCAGGCTAATGGAACCGTCATTGGCTATGATTACAATAACCCTTCTTCAACTGGTTATGAACCTGATAAATTCGTTGATGTTGAAGAATTGCCCGTCGATTACTCGACGCTAAGTCACCATGATTGGATTTTACTGAGGTACGCCGAAGTGTTGTTGAATTATGCCGAGGCGCAAAATGAAGCGGTCGGACCTGACCAATCGGTTTACGACGCTGTCAATGAAGTGCGTGCCAGGCCAGGAATAGATATGCCTGCTTTACCTACGGGTTTAACTCAGGATGAAATGAGGGAACGAATTAGGAATGAAAGGAGGGTGGAATTGGCCTTGGAGGGATTAAGATACTCAGATATCAAACGTTGGAGAACAGCGGAAACGTATCTTCCCCAGTTGATGATGCCGAGTGGCGATCACCGCCAGTTTGATCCAAGTAAACACTACTTATTCCCATTCCCTCAATCAGAGATCGACTTGGTGCCTTCTTTGCAGCAGAACCCAGGATATTGAGGAATGATCTATGAATTTCTAATAGCGATCAGGGATTGTCCTGATCGCTATTTGGTTTTTCTAGCGAACCGAGATTATAGATCAGCTCAGACTCGCAATTTTTGAGCTGATCGATTGACCAGATAACGATTTCAAGTTGAAACAAAGTCTCCGTAACCTGTCTTTGATCATATGCCGGATTTTGATCAAGCTGTACCGGCGACAAAGATTCTCTTCTTATCATAAAGTCGTTCTCATTACTTACGATGGGATTTTTTCTTTAATCATTATGTCTGGGATTTCGTTTCCTTCGTGCGGTGATGACGAAGCTGTAATGTCATTTGGTGCAGGCCACCAGGGGATCAACGAAGAATGGTTAATACCACTGAAGGAGGTCGTCGATGCTGGTGCTGGAAAAGATGGAATCCCAGCTTTGGAAAATCCCAATTTTATCTCCGCTTCGGAAGTAGATTACCTCCAAGATCGGGACCTGGTGATTGGTTATAAGCACAACAATGAGGTGAGGGCTTATCCCCACAAAATCCTCAACTGGCACGAAATAATTAATGATGAGATTGATGGGAAAAAAGTTGTCATTACCCATTGCCCATTAACGGGTACATCGCTAGGGTGGGAGAGAACCTATCAAGGTAAAACAACGACTTTCGGAGTGTCCGGACTACTGTACAATACAAACTTAATGCCTTATGATCGGACTACTAATAGTATTTGGACACAAATTGGAGAACTGTGTGTGAATGGAGCATTGAGGGGAATCAAAGCCAGGACTTTTCAGGTGTTTGAAACTGAGTGGAAGACCTGGAAAACGATGTATCCATATTCAAAGGTGCTATCCACAGAAACCGGGCGGTCAAGAAACTATTCGGAATATCCCTATGGCGACTACAGAACCTCCAATGGTCTTTTTTATCCGGTATCAGTCAAGGATTCAAGGCTCTCTCCCAAAGAAAGAGTACATGGGATTATTTCAAGTGATGGCGTTAGTGCCAAACTTTACAGATTTGATAGTTTCGGCCAGGGCCGATTGATAACTGACGACTTTAGCGGACAAAACATAATAGTAGGAAGTAAGCAGAAAAACTTTATTATTTCCTTCAAACAGAAAAGAATTGCAAATGAGATCCTTTCATTCACTATTATAAATGATTTTAATTCACCTGAAATATTGAAAGACCAGTTTGGAAATACTTGGGATGTTTTTGGTAACGCAGTATCCGGGCCACACCAGGGAGAAAGAATGGAACCTACCCATTCATTTATCGGCATGTTCTTTTCGTGGGCTCCCTTTTTTGGAGAAGCCTTGGTATTTAATTGAAGGCGCAGCGTTTTCGTTTGTTTGCCAGATTTAGGGCGAACACGGGCTTTTTAGACATTACCCAATATTTAGGCAGTGCAGTTGATGAAGCGTTTAGGCCCACTATAATTTTAGGTGCACCTTATCAGATCGAATAGACAAACCAGATGATCAATGAGCAAGAGCAAGAAAAAAATTGAAAGCCGGTCAGTGTATCTATTAAATCTAAGTATGCTGCTCATAAGTTCTAGTGTGGCCTTCTTAGCTTGTAAGTCCCCTATCAGTCAAGTGCAGCAACCGCAAAGTTCGCAACCTTCGATACCGTACCTCAGCGTATTGGAAAGGGCAAAAATTGAAACTTCTACACTGGCCAATCCTGCCACGGATGCCATAATCCAGGGTAATGGAGATCTCCACTCCTTCTTTTATGCAAAGGACAATCAGTTAATACTTCATATGGCCAAAAACGACGTCTACGATGCCCGGATCGAAACCGCGGAGGATTTGCCGCTGGCAAAAATCGACATTTCGACCGGCACTACCTCCCGGGAATTAACCATGCCACCCAGCTGGAGCAAACCCTATCCCCTTTCGATTAACTACGCAAATCTTTTGATCGATTTTTCCGGAAATCAAAAAACAACCCTGGATATTGCTCGTTCATATGCATCGGTCAACGACGGTGAAATTCTGATCCGTCCGCTTTTGCAAGCCAATGTTTATCAGATCCATACCACACAACAGGTAAGGCTGGCCGGTCAACCCTGGGATCCCATTCCCAAAGCGGAAACTGGGGTCTCCGAGGGAGTCAAATGGGTAAAACAAGTACTGCCTCCGGACGATTCCGGAGATTGGAAAGGTATGACTGTAGTTACAGCCCTGGCCTCAAAAGAAGATGACCATTATCTGGCGGTCGTTACCTCACTGGAAGATAATAATCCTATGCAAGGTGCCCTAACCTTGGCAATATCCTTTCTGGAAAAAGACCCGAAAACGGTTATAAGGAACCATGAATATCTTTGGAAAGAGTTTTGGAGCAAAAGTGGCATCCATCTGTCAGATTACGCTTTGAATAAAGTATGGTATCAAAACCTTTATTTCAGCAGGTGTGCTCAACATCCCAACGCACAGGCCATAGGACTCTTCATAGGACCACTTTTAAGGCCTCTGGACGGCTGGCACGATAACTATACCGTTAATTATAATTTTCAACAGACATTTTGGAGTTTTCTCAATACCAACCACGTCGAATATATTGATCCTTACAACAAGGTCATACTTGATTACCTCCCACGGGCTCAGTGGTTTGCAAAACAAACCTATGGTTTGCAGGGGGCTTTTTATCCCCACAATATTTTCCGGCACGAACCTCCCCATCCGCAAAAATGTCAATCAAATAATGGGCGGATGTTCGCCGGCGGACCCTGGGCATATACTTTGGGGTTGTCAAGTTTTTTGATGCACAACCTGTGGCTCTCCTATAAATTTCAACCCCAACAAGAAAAGTTGCAACAGATTTATCCGCCCATACGCGAGCTTACCACGTTCTATGTGAATCTTCTAAAGGAATGTCCGATCGATCAAAATGGTAAATTACGCATTGGACCCACCATCTCACCTGAACATTTGCCCTTTGGCGTTTACAATTGTCCTTTTGATATCGCCTTTATCAGATTTTCGTTCCAGGGATTTTTGGAAGCCTCAGAAAAATTGAAGGTAGATGCTGAACTTGCCAAAGATGTAGAAAAGTACATGGCGTTATTACCCGATTATCCAATCCACGAGGAATCGGGATTTGTGGTAGACCGGGAAAATGGAGTTCCTATTGAGTATAACATTCCTGTTCCCACGACACCCATTTTCCCTGCCGAGCAACTGACATATTTTTCCCCAAAAGACGAGAAGGAATTGTTTGTGCATACATTGGAACACATTGTAACCAATGGCAACAACTCTACCGTAATGCTGGCTGTGGCTAAGGCGCGTCTGAGTACCAATGACGCAATGACCTGGTTGAAGCATCAAATTGGTGTTCGCCTTAAACCAAACGGAAGTCTAAACTTATCCGAGAAAAATGCTGCCTTTAACAGTTTTGGTCATTATACGGAAATGTTTGCTATTTCGGGTGCTATTTCGGAATTGCTGATGCAGAGTGTAGATGGAGTTGTCCGTGTTTTTCCGGCTTGGCCGAAGGAGAAAGACGCTGCATTTACTACCCTGAGAGCACAGGGTGGATTTCTAGTTTCGGCAGAGCAAAAGGATGCTGAAATTTCTACGATTGAAGTTGTTTCAACTCTTGGTGGGAAGTTCCATCTGCTGAATCCATGGAAGGAAGTTGTTGTCAAATTGATTTCTGGGGGTAAAGTGGAAACAGTACCAGTTGATGATGATGGGATTATTTCCTTTGAAACAATTGCCGGTGAAGAGTATATATTGATGTCCATGACAGTCGATAAGAATTAAATATTGAAGGGCGAATAATGTGGACTAGGTAAATTATCGAAGCGAAGTTATTGAAGGAATGAGCTTGCAGAAATTACATAATCAGAACTGTCAGCAGTAATTATATTACTTGAATAGCGAAATATTGTCATTGATTGATGTGTATCAAAAAAATAAGATGAAAGAATTCATACAAATTTTTGTCTTAAGCCTTCTGCTTATATCATTGCAACAGGGTCAATTACTGGGCCAGAATCAATATGCATGGGTAGGAGACTACAATGTAATCTGGGATTCACCAAGTAAGGACCATAACGGTTCTATGCCGATTGGAAATGGAGATATCGGCTTAAATGTATGGGTGGAGCATTCAGGGGACATCTGTTTTTATATCGGCAAAACGGATGCTTGGGGTGATAATGGGCGGCTTTTGAAGGTAGGGAAAGCTCGGGTGCGATGCGTGCCAGCCATCATCTTTCCCCAGGGGGAATTTAAACAGGAACTCGATTTAAGGTCTGGCACCATTAAAATAAGTTCTAAGGGTATAGTGGATGGTAAGCAAGTTGATGTGACTTTTAACATCTGGGTAGATGCCTACCACCCGATAATCCAGGTCGATCATTCTGCTAGCATTCCTCTAGTCGTTAGCGCGACTATACAACCATGGCGTATCGCACCAGATTCGCTGCCTGAGATCGAGGTAAGCGATCTGATGGAAGACCGGGACAAGCCGGGACGTCTTCATCAACCTGTTATTGTTGAACCGGATGACCTTATACAAGGGGCAACTGATTATATAGGATGGTACCACCATAACAAAAAGTCGATAGGTTTTGATATGACCAATACATTGCAGGGGCTTTCGGAATATTTCAAGGAAGATCCAATCCTTCACCGTACTTTTGGGGGTGTCGTAACGGGAATTAGAGCATCCAGCGTTAATGACTCCACTCTTAGGGCCGGTCCCTCACGAGAAGGGACACTTGGCATTTATGTAGTTACACAACATCCTTCTACTCCGGAAAAATGGGTAAAGACCATGGAAGGACTAATGTTACGAACTAAGGTTGAAACGTACAAAGTAAGGTATAATGAACATAGGAACTGGTGGTATGCTTTTTGGGATCGAAGTTGGATCAACGCATTTCCTTCGGAGACAACCGAAAACTTGAATAACGACAATGATGCTTATTTTGCCTCCAGGGCCTATGCCTTGCAGCGGTTTATTGACGCTTCTGCTGGCAAGGGTAATTTTCCTATTAAATTCAACGGCTCGATTTTTACTGTGCCAGCCGAAGGAAAACCCGGTGGTGCCGACTACCGTAGATGGGGCCCTGGCTACTGGTGGCAAAATACCCGGTTGCCTTATTTGAGTATGTGTACTGCAGGAGACTATGACCTCATGCAGCCGCTATTTAAAATGTATGCCGACGAAATCCTGCAACTTTCAAAGTATAGGACCAGGAAATATTTTGATTTTGATGGTGCGTATTTTCCTGAATGCATGTATTTCTGGGGCGCTACATTTACTGCCACCTATGGATGGACACCCTACGATGAACGCGAAGACCCGCTACAACAAAGCGGATGGCACAAGTGGGAGTGGGTTTCAGGGCCGGAACTTGTTTTTATGATGCTGGATTACTATGATCACACGCAGGATGTGGAATTTTTGCAACAAATGGTAATTCCTGCTGCCAACGAGATATTGAGATTTTTCGAGAACTATTATACTACGATCGACGGCAAATTGGAAATGCACCCCTCCATGGCCTGTGAGACTTGGTGGGACTGTACCAACCCCATGCCGGAGTTGGCGGGTCTATACGGCATTACTCTACGACTTACATCCTTGCCGCTGGAGTTAACGCTTGAAAAGGACCGGCAGTTTTGGAAAAACATTTACTCGAAACTCCCTGAAATACCTCTGCGAGAGACACCTTCCGGTTTGGCTCTGGCACCTGCCCAACGCTTTGAGGACAAACGAAATGTGGAAAACCCGGAGCTCTATGCTGTTTTTCCTTTTCGACTATTTGGAGTAGGAAATCCCAATCTCGAATATGGAAAAAACGCATTGGAACATCGCTGGGACAGGGGAGCTTTTGGTTGGAGACAGGACGATATCTTTATGGCCTACTTAGGCCTGGCAGAACAGGCCAAGAACAACCTAGTGGAACGTGCAAGTAACTTTGACAAAAGCTCCCGCTTTCCTGCTTTTTGGGGGCCAAACTATGACTGGACGCCAGATCAGGACCATGGCGGAGTCTTGATGAAGGCCTTCCAATCCATGTTGATACAGGTAGATCCATATTCAGACGAAATATACCTGCTTCCAGCCTGGCCAGTGGACTGGAACGCAGATTTTAAGGTGCACGCACCTAAAAATACCATTATACAGGGGCAGGTGATAAACGGGAAAATTGAGAACCTCAAAGTATACCCAGATCAAAGAAGGAAGGATATTATTATTTATGAAAAGATGGCCGTAGACAAATAATTGTCTGTTGATGATTAAGTACAAATGTCCTGAGCATAATGGTTGTTATTTTAGTGGAGAGAAGGATTGTTTCATGGAGACAAGAAGGGTATGTTGTGTCAGCGACTGCCTTCTTTGAAAGAAACAATCCGGTGGAATAATGGTAGATTAGTGTCCACAAGAAAATATGAAATTAGGATTCGGATTATACAAACACATGCTCAATGACGAGCACTACAAATTTGCCAAGCAATGTGGCGCCACCCATATCATTATCCACCTGGTGGACTATTTCAAAAGCAGCAGGGTTCAATCGAAAAGTAATCAACCGGTGGGAGATTTGCAGGGGTGGGGCTTGGCCGGTGATCCAGACAAATTGTGGACTGTAGATGAGCTTCTTCAAATCAAAGAGCAACTGGCCAAACATGATTTGGTGTTGGCAGGTATAGAGAATTTTGACCCTGCCCACTGGTATGATGTGCTCCTCGATGGTCCCAAACGTGACCAACATATCGAAAATTGCAAAACGATCATCCGGAATGTTGGCAGTGCGGGGATACCTATTTTTGGATACAATTTTAGTTTGGCGGGTGTAGCCGGCAGAGTGAAAGGTGCATTTGCCAGAGGGGGCGCCGAGTCTGTGGGCATGGAGGGCGACAATGAGATGTTACAAACGCCCATTCCCAATGGTATGATATGGAACATGGTTTATGATCCCCATGCGGAAGAAGGTCTTGTTTCTACCATTACGTATGAGGAATTGTGGCGCAGATTGAGTTTGTTTCTTCACGAAATACTGCCAGTGGCAGAAGCCGCGGGTGTCGTCATGGCCGCACATCCGGATGATCCACCCTTGCCCATGGTACGGAGCCAGCCAAGGCTGGTCTATAAACCGGACCTGTACCAAAAATTGATTGACATTCATCCCAGCCCCAGCAATCAGCTAGAATTTTGTTTGGGTACCCTATCAGAGATGGTGGAAGGCGATATTTATGAAATAACCGATCATTATACGGGTCAGCACAGGGTGGCTTACATCCATTTTAGGAATGTAGTGGGCAAGGTGCCTCATTACCGCGAAACATTTATTGACGAAGGGGATATTGATATGAGAAAAATCATTGACATTTTACGTAAGAATAGATTTGACGGAATACTTATTCCCGACCATACCCCACTCATGACTTGTGCTGCACCCTGGCATGCGGGCATGGCTTTTGCCATGGGCTATGCCAAGGCACTCCTGGGGAGGAATGGTGGCTAACTGATGAAAGTACTTGTTTGGCAGCTTGTGTTTTTACCCCTGATGGTGCTTTCTTGCCAGGACGACGCCATCAGTATTTACGGCCATAGAGAAAATGACCTCGTCCAATTACTCTCATCGAACGGTGGTAAGTTGGTCCATTACCAAGATATTACCGAAGCCCTGGAGGGTGCAGCGGTTGGAGGTACCCTGATGGTCTTGGCCAAAGACTATCCTTATGATAAGACAGTCCTTCCTGAGCATTTCTATGAAAAAGCGAAGGAGAAGAAATTGAAAGTGTTTGTCGAATTTCCAAACCGGCTGGCTTCAGATACCACTGGACCGATAACCGGCACTCATAAAGAGCGATTGGTAGTAACCTCCGATTTCTATGGGAGTGAATTGGACCTCCTCTCTATTTTGGATGCAGGCCGGTACTTCTTCGTACAGTCTCCTAAAGGTGATTCCCACATCAAGGGCGCCAATGTAGCGGGATTCAAGAAGGCAGTATACGGGCTTGAAGACACACCTGATCATGCCATATTGTTTGAGGAAGCGGATGTCTTGATTTCTACTACTAAACTGAGCGATTTTAAGAAGAGCCGGTATACTCCCTATAACGCTTGGCGACAGGTAATGAAAGGCATTTTATCTCATCTAGCTATAGACTTGGCTGACAGCAGTATCCATTGGGAACCTTTGGTTAAGCCGACCTGGGGTCGAAACACTCCACTTTCGGAAGAGACCTATCGATCTGCTATTGGTCGTGCTGCCGACTGGTACGAAAAGGGCCGTTTTCTAATTCATCCGCAATGGCAAGACCATTGGATCTATTATGATACAATGAATCCTCCGGTCGGACCACCCATGGACCTGGATCTACCCTCCGGTGATGGTTCGCTGGGTGTCATGGAAGGTCATTATTCATACGTCAATCCTGATGGCAGCCAGCCCTACCGCTATTGGTTGCGGGCCGACTGTGTGGCCGAAACGGCGATGACCATTGCCATATCGAATGGCATCACTTCATGCACCTTAGGGCCACAAGTTGCCATAAACCTGATGGATTTCCTTTTCAACTCAGATGCATTCAGAACTGCCAGCAGCCGCGACCCTGTCAAGTCATCCTATGGTTTGGTGGGATGGGCAGATACTCATGCCTCCCGTTACTACGGCGATGACAATGCACGAGTGATATTGGGTGCCATCTTGGCTTCACAGCAGCTCAACGTGGAAACCTGGGATAAGCAGATCACGGAACTGATTTTGGCAAATTTCCGGACCGCTGGTGCCAAAGGCTTTCGAGGAGGTTCTTTGATGGGCAACGACATCGATAAAGTGGGTTGGCGAAAACTCATGCAGGGTCAACTGGAGAACATTGCTCCGCACTATGAATCGTGGTTATGGGCTGCCTATCTTTGGCTCTATGACAAAACAAAAGTCCAACCCTTATTGCACAAGGCCAAAAAGGCCCTGGATATCACCATGGCCAACTATCCTCAAAACTGGGTATGGACCAACGGCATCCAACAGGAACGGGCCCGGCTGATTTTGCCGCTATCATGGCTGGTGCGTGTGGAAGACTCGAAAAGGCATAGAGATTGGCTGCACAGGATTTGTGACGATCTACTGGAACATCAGGTGGCCTGTGGAGCCCTACGGGAAGAACTGGGGGAAGACACTAAGGGTAGGTATGGAGCTCCCAGGGACAATGCACATTATGGTACCACGGAAGCACCTGTGATTCATTCCAATGGTGAACCCATAGCCGATATGCTCTACACGACTAATTTTGCTTTTTTTGCGCTTAACGAAGCTGCCCACGCTACCCGAGAACCGAAATATCAAGAAGCGGTGCAAAAACTGGCAGACTTCCTGGTACGTATTCAAAGTACTTCATCGGGTAGGGCTGACCTGGATGGTTGTTGGTTCCGAGCTTTCGATTATGAACAATGGGAATTCTACGGATCCAATGCCGACCATGGTTGGGGTGCCTGGGGAACGCTTACCGGATGGACACAAAGCTTTATTACAACGACCCTGGCGCTCCGGGTAGAAAACATCAGCTTTTGGGATGTTACGAAGGACTCCAACATTGATAAGCACATAAAAGAGATTTGGGGTCAAATGTTGCCAGGGATTGAACCTTGAACTGCAGACATAACATTCGAAATGAGTTCGCAAAATGTACCCATAGATCTAACCGCAGAAATTGAAAAGTATCGACATGCATTACTGGATGATGCTCTACCATTCTGGATCAAACACTCGCAGGACAAAGAACATGGTGGTTATTTTACTTGTCTCGATAGACAAGGCAAAGTGTATGACACGGATAAGTTTATCTGGCTCCAATGCCGGCAGGTATGGCTATTCGCCATGCTGTATAACCGGGTTTCAGCGGATCCACTATGGCTCGATCTTGCATTGCTGGGTGCAAGTTTCCTGGAAAAGCATGGAATGGATGAGAACGGCCATTGGTATTTTTCCTTAACGCGAGATGGCAGACCGTTGGTGCAACCTTATAATATCTTTTCTGACTGTTTTGCCGCTATGGCGTTTGGTCAGTTGAGCAAAGCAACCGGGAAAGAAGTATACGCAAAAATTGCGAACCAGACCTTCCAAAACATCCTTCATCGGAGGCAAAATCCTAAGGGGATCTACAATAAGATCTATCCCGGTACGCGGCCCCTCAAAGGCTTTGCTCTTCCCATGATCTTATCCAATCTTGTTCTGGAAGTGGAACACCTCATTCCCACCGACATGGTTGAGGAGACGATCACTTATGCTGTTCATGAGGTCATGGAAGTCTTTTATCGCCAGGATTTGGGAGTGATACTGGAAAACGTAGGGGTTGACGGGCGGTTTGTTGACTCCTTCGAAGGCAGGTTGACCTGCCCTGGCCATGGTTTGGAGGCCATGTGGTTTCTCATGGACATTGGTGATCGAAATAAGGACCAAACCCTTATACAAAAGGCAACGGAGATTGCCTTGAAATTGATGGACTACGGATGGGACGACCAATATGGTGGCCTATTTTATTTCATGGATTCCCAAGGATCTCCTTTGGATCGACTCGACTGGGACCAAAAACTTTGGTGGGTACATCAGGAGGCTATGTTGGCTATGCTAAAAGGTTATGCCCTTACCAAAGATAACCGGTGCTGGCATTGGTATGGCAGGCTTGCAGATTATGCTTGGAGCCGTTTTTCAGATCCGGAGTATGGAGAGTGGTTTGGTTATCTGAATCGTCGAGGAGAAGTGCTCATACCCTTGAAGGGAGGTAAATGGAAAGGCTGTTTCCACACGCCAAGGTTTTTATATCAAGGCTGGAAAACCTTGGAGGTCATCCAAAAACAAGCATCACCTCCCGCTGAGCAACCAAAGAAATGACCCAACTTACCATGACATCTGGCTCCACGAATTGGCGCTTTCTCGCCGGAATTTGCTTTGCCGCCTCCTTAGGAGGGATTCTCTTTGGTTTTGATACTGCCGTCATTTCAGGAACATTTGGTTTTGTAGAGGCAAACTACTCGCTGGATAAAATCGAGGTGGGCTGGTTTGCCAGTTCGGCATTGGTGGGAGCCATCCTGGGCGCTGCCATTGCCGGAGCCTTAAGCGATCGACATGGAAGAAAACCTATGCTAATCCTGGGTGCGTTACTGTTCTTCATATCGGCTTTTGGTTCAGCTATGCCCCCGAATTTTTTCTGGTTGATTTGTGCCAGACTCGTAGGTGGGCTTGGCGTGGGAATCGCCTCGGTATTAGCACCGTTATATATCTCAGAGGTCGCACCTCCACATTTGAGAGGAAGGCTCGTCGCCCTTTATCAGTTGTCCATTGTCATTGGTATTTTACTGGCATATTTTTCAAATTGGGTTTTGTTGGGATTCGCTCAAACCAATGCCATGGCCTTTGGAGGATCAGGTTTACTTCATAAAACGATGATCGCCGAAGTGTGGCGTGCAATGTTTGGTGCAGAAATGTTGCCGGCAGGCCTGTTTTTATTGCTTTTATTCTTTATACCAGAGAGCCCCCGTTGGCTGATTAAGAATAACCAGCATGAGCATGGACACCAGGTGCTGACCAGGATCAGTGGTCCTGTAATTGCTCAAGCTGAGTTAACCGAAATTAGGGAAACCCTGGATCGCATACAGGGAAAGCTCAGCGAACTACTTAAGCCAGGCCTGCGCCTGGCATTGATCGTGGGTGTTGGTTTATCAGTTTTCGGACAATTTACCGGTGTGAATATTGTCGTTTATTACGGGCCTGCTATTCTCGAAGATGCCGGCTTTCCACTGAACAACGCCTTACAGTTTCAGGTAGCCATTGGCCTCATCAACTTAATTTTTACGGTCATTGCACTGTGGAAAATTGACAGCTGGGGGCGGCGACCACTGCTCCTTTGGGGGATGTCTTCTGTCTTTGTTTCCCTGTTAATCATTGCCATGCAATTTACACTGGGCCAGACTTCGGGCATTTGGATCGTGATTATGCTTTGTATATATATGGCCAGTTTGGCTATATCCATCAATGCCGTCATCTGGGTCCTGACCGGCGAGATTTTTCCCAACCGACTTCGAGGCAGAGCCATGTCGATCGCTACCTTCGCTAATTGGGCCACTAATTTTTTCACGGCTTTTTTATTTCCTTGGTATGTGACCAAGATCGGGATGGGTGCCGGTTTTTTCACCTTTGCAGCTATGTGCCTCCTGGCCATTGTCTTTTTCTATAAATACGTGCCCGAAACCAAAGGCAAAAGCCTGGAAGAAATTGAAAAGTATTGGGACACCAAAGGTGCTCCTTCCCCCTAATCATCAGCCAAAAGGTATATCAAAAATGAAAAGTTTTTAGGGCGTAGGAGCCAGAATTAACCATGATAAATATGTCATTTAGAGCACTGGATTTTCAAGGAAAAAGATCCAGGGTGGCTTTTTGCTCTACTTTTTGCCACCAAAAAGTAGAAAAACTCATTGAGATACTAACCAAAATATGTCATACCCAGATTGCTAACCACCTAATCGGTTGTAGTCCGCTACCCCTTTTCAAAGGAGGTGGTGTTAGATTGAGATTGCCCTACCCAGGATGCCCTTAGGAGATTTTTCCTCAGAAAAACAAGGTCGCGGGCGGGAAAAGAGCACCAACTGTTTGAGCCGGTAGTAAATATTGCTCAGAGCCCAGATGACGAGGACACCATAGTTGAAGAGCACCCACTAAGGGCGAGTTTTGGTGCGAGCGCCAGGCGGACCGTAGTTTTTTCAAGGAAAAAGATCCAGGGTGGCTTTTTGCTCTACTTTTTGCCACCAAAAAGTAGAAAAAACATTAACAAGCGTAGGTCCACTAAATGGAGTTATTAGTCATTGAGATACTATCCGAAATGTGTCACCCCCCAGATTGCTAACCACCTAATCGGTTGTAGTCCGCTACCTCTTTTCAAAGGAGGTGGTGTTAGATTGAGATTGCCCTACCCAGGATCCTCTTAGGAGATTTTTCCTCAGAAAAACAAGGTCGCGGGTTGGCAAAAGAGCACCAACTGTTTGAGCCGGTAGTAAATATTGCTCAGAGTCCAGATGACGAGGACACCATAGTTGAAGAGCACCCACTAAGGGCGAGTTTTGGTGCGAGCGCCAGGCGGACCGTAGTTTTTTCAAGGAAAAAGATCCAGGGTGGCTTTTTGCTCTACTTTTTGCCACCAAAAAGTAGAAAACACTCATTGAGATACTATCCGAAATGTGTCATCCCCCAGAGTGCTTACCAACTTGTAGTTTGTAGTCCTCTACCCCCTTTCAAAGAAGGTGGTGTTACATTGGGATTGCGCTACCTGAGATGCCCTTAGGAGATTTTTCCTTAGAAAAACAAGGCTGGGGGATGGGAAAGAGCACCAACTGTTCGAGCCGGTAGGAATATAAGCATGAAGCCCAGATGACGAGGAAGCCATACTTTTAAAACCAACCATTAAGGGCGAGTTTTGGTTCGAGCGCCGGGCGGGCCGTAGTTTTTCAGGGAAAAAGATCCAGGGTGGTTTTTTGCTCTACTTTTTGCCACCAAAAAGTAGAAAGAACATTAACAGGAGTAGGTTCACTAATGGAGCAATGTTGTCATTTAGATACTAGCCGAATATCATCCCCCAGATTGCTAACCACCTAATCGGTTGTAGCCCGCTACCCCTTTTCAAAGGAGGTGGTGTTAGATTGAGATTGCCCTACCCAGGATGCCCTTAGGAGATTTTTTCTCAGAAAAACAAGGTCGCGGGTTGGCAAAAGAGCACCAACTGTTTGAGCCGGTAGAAAATATTGCAGGAATCCGAGATGACGAGGAAGCCATATGTGAAAAACAGCCATCAAGGGCGAGTTTTGGTGCGATTGCGAGGCGGGCCGTAGTTTTACAAGGAAAAAGATCCAGGGTGGCTTTTTGCTCTACTTTTTGCCACCAAAAAGTAGAAAGAACATTAACAGGAGTAGGTTCACTAATGGAGCAATGTTGTCATTTAGATACTAGCCGAATATCATCCCCCAGATTGCTAACCACCTAATCGGTTGTAGGCCGCTACCCCTTTTCAAAGGAGGTGGTGTTAGATTGAGATTGCCCTACCCAGGATGCCCTTAGGAGATTTTTCCTCAGAAAAACAAGGTCGCGGGTTGGCAAAAGAGCACCAACTGTTTGAGCCGGTAGTAAACATTACTCGGAGTCCAGATGACGAGGACACCATAGTTGAAGAGCACCCACTAAGGGCGAGTTTTGGTGCGAGCGCCAGGCGGACCGTAGTTTTTTCAAGGAAAAAGATCCAGGGTGGTTTTTTGCTCTACTTTTTGCCACCAAAAAGTAGAAAAAACATTAACTGCCAAAATCGTTAATCCTTGTTCGATATTCATTTCTTCAATCCTTGTTCGTTTTGCTTGAAGATAACATTAAAATACTAGACGAAATATGTCATCCCCAGATTGCAAACTACCTTATCGGTTGTAGTCCTGTACCCCCTTCAAAGGAGGTGGTGTTAGATTGAGATTGCACTACCCAGGATGCCCTTAGGAGATTTTTCCTTAGAAAAACAAGGTCGCGGGCGGGAAAAGAGCACCAACTGTTTGAGCCGGTAGTAAACATTGCTCGGAGTCCAGATGACGAGGACACCATAGTTGAAGAGCACCCACTAAGGGCGAGTTTTGGTGCGAGCGCTGGGCGGGTCGTAGATTTTCAAGGAAAAAGATCCAGGGTGGCTTTTTACTCTACTTTTTGCCACCAAAAAGCAGAAAAAACAGTATGAAAGCAAAGAGCCATCAAATGATAACTTTATTTTGGACGGCTGTGATTCGACAATTACATTTACCGGAGACTTATATTGAGCATCAGATCATGCATGGATAAAATGATGAGCAGGAGATTATTGTTTAGTTTGCTTTACCTGTTGGCATCTAGTATTGCCAAACCACAAGAGATTATTTCGCTTGCCGGCCCCTGGCAGGTATTTCTCGGAGAGAACCGCGATGCCAAATATGACCATCTCGATTGGGATAGGAAAGAGGGGACAATTTTACTTCCTTCATCCCTGTCAGAACAAGGATTTGGACTAAAAACCGAGGGTTCAGATTATGGCGTGCTTACGCCCACGCACCGGTTTATTGGTACAGCATTTTATCGAAGAGAAATAGTGATTCCAGAGGCATGGGAGGAAAAGGACCTGACACTTTTCCTGGAGCGAGTCATGTGGGAGTCAAAAGTATTGGTCGATGGAAAGGAATTGACCGTGCAAGATGCACTGGGTACCCCACATATTCACCGGCTCGGAACACTGGAAAAAGGTGTGCATTCCTTGGAGGTGCAGGTAAATAATGATATGATCCATAATATCGGAGACAAGGGACATGCCTATGGAGACTATACGCAAGGCATTTGGAATGGTATAGTGGGAAGAATTGAACTGCAAGCAAGAGAGCCAGTACACTTTAGCAAACTGAGGACTTTTTCCTATGTGGAGAAAGATGCGCTGAAAATAGAAGTGGAAATGGAAGCAGATATGGCTCAGAAGGCGGAGGTCCATTTTACAATACGGGAGCTGGACGGGACAGATATCATGGAAAAATCAATGGTATTTGATTTAGCGCAGGGAAGGAATAGGCAAGAGACAATATTAAACCTCGATCAAAAACTAAAAAAGTGGACAGAATTTGATCCCCGGGTTTACGTTGTTCAAGCATCGATGAAGACCAGCAACTCTGAAGATCGATTGGAGACGGAATTTGGTTTTAGTAATGTTTCTCATAATGGCACTAAAATATTGATAAATAACCGGCCCATCTTTTTGAGGGGCAATCTCGATTGTGTGCATTTTCCATTGACCGGTTATCCCTCCACTGACATCGAAGATTGGATGGAGATCTTTAAAATATACAAGGCGCATGGTTTAAATCATGTCCGTTTTCATTCATGGTGCCCTCCGGAGGCGGCATTTAAGGCAGCCAACAGAACCGGTATATACATTCAAGCCGAGGCCTCGATATGGATCGATTGGTGGATGAGTGAAGACATGAAGGTAAGGGGCCGGCCAGAAATGGATACCAAGGGATATCCTAAGGGCTTGGGTTTCAATGCGCCCCGTGACAGTTTTGTGGTCCTGGAGATGAACCGGGTAGTGGATTTTTATGGAAATCATCCTTCCTTTATTATGTTTTGTATCGGGAATGAATTAGGAAATTCAGATTTCGACGTGATGGCAAAATGGATCTCAGATTTGAAGAATGTGGATCCAAGGCGGTTATATTCCGTGTCCACAGCCAGAAAAATAACGGAAGTCGATGACTATATGGTAACCCATTATATTCCGGAGGTAGGCCGGACCAGAGGATTAAATGGCGCAGGTACCGATTGGGACTTTGAAGAGGTATATTCAACAATGGATATTCCCACTATTGCGCATGAGATCGGTCAATGGCCCGTGTATCCCACCTGGAGTGAAATCGAAAAATATCACGGCGTGCTGAGAGCGAGAAATTTCGAAGCCCTTAAAACCCTGGCCGAAGAAAATGGTATCGCCGATCAAGATGAGGCGTTCCGAAGGGCTTCAGGAGCCCTCAATCAATTGTTGTATAAGTATGAGACGGAATCCTTTCTGAGGACACCAAGTTGTGCCGGAGTGCAACTATTGAGTATGCAAGATTATCAAGGGCAGGGAGAAGCCCTTATTGGCTGGCTGGATGCCCATTGGGACAGCAAAGGTGTGACTGCTCCGGAAAAATTCAGGGAACATTTTGATGAGACCGTTCCCCTGTTGCGCACTGAAAAATTTGTCTGGACGACGGACCAGGTATTTACCGGAAAAGTGCAACTGTCACATCATGGCCACACTGCGCTGGGTGAAGGACTGGTACAATGCCACATACGTAATGACCGTGGTGAAGTAGTATTTGAGGAAGCTTGGGAGATTCCACAGGTGACTGTCGGGAGTTTGATCGATGTGGGTACTATTGAATATCCACTGACGAAAGTACGGAAGGCTGAGAAATTGCAAATCGCCATCCAGGTCACGGATACCCGTTTCAAAAATGAATGGAATATATGGGCATATCCACCGGTATCGGCCATTTCCGTAGATGATATGGTGACGACAAACGAGTGGAATGATACCGTTTTCAAGATATTGCAACAGGGAGGCAAGGTCCTGCTGGACGCACACCTTTTGGGCACGGATGCCAATAGTATCGCATTTAATTTTTATCCTTTGTATTGGTCGCTGACCTTCTTTCCCGGCCAGGGCAAAACAAGTCTGGGCCTACTATTAGACGCTGGCCACAAGGCTTTTAAGCACTTCCCCAGTGATAACCATATTGATTGGCAGTGGGAATCGATTTGCAAAAACAGTAGGGCATTTATCCTTAATAGTATGCCCGCTGGGTATAAACCCTTGGTGCAGGTCGTCGATGATTTTCATCGAAATAATAAGGAAGGTTTGATCTTCGAATTCAAGGTAGGAGCTGGAAAATTGTTGGTATCAGGATTTGATCTCGATGGTCAAAGCTTCCCTGTGGCCCAACAATTAAAACATAGTTTGATCGCTTACATGAAGTCAGAAGATTTTGATCCAGTATACGAAGTAGATGGGCAATTTCTGCATCAATTATTTCCCCGGATCCCAGCGGCCGACAATGCTTCGTTGAACGAAACCGAGGGAAGAACTCTATTAGAAGTGAATGCCGGAGGGTTAGCTCAAGAAGGGAAAATTAGTCAGCCCTGGATACGGGATCTTGATCAAATGGTACACCTGGCTGAAGATGTCTCTTACAAGGTTCAAGCAGAAGGAGTTTATAAGAAGGATGATTTATCGGCATGGTGGGGCAATCGAATGATCGTGGATATCGATTGTCCTCCCGGATTTTTAGGAAGTTTCTATGTCTTATTCAATGATGGGGAAACAAAGGAGCGAGAGGGCATATTGCAATTTGAAGGCAGAAAAGTAAAATTGGGACCGCGCAGTGTGAAGACAGGGGAGTGGGTAAAGTTCCATGTGATGAGAGAAGATAGCAATGACGGGAAGTTGCAATTGAAAGTAGAGTCGACCTCAGGAGATGACATAATGATTGCCAGGTTGCGCCTGAATCAGGAAGAATAGGTGCCATCCAGTTATATTTATGCGGAATACGAAGTCACTTCAAGCTTGCCAGCTTTGCAGCAATTGAATTTTCATGATGATGAGATTTAGGTAGATCCAAACTGGAGCGGTTTCCATATGCTTCTAATCAATTTATTGGGAACATGAAATTCGATCCGAGCAAGAATGTCAATATTTTGTATAACCATCTAAATCATCCCAATAGCATTTTTAGACCAGATAGTTCATCTGGAATTTCATTCAAGTATGATGCCTTTGGAAGATTGCATCAGCGAATCGTTACCCAAACAGATAGCCTCACCAGACTCAGATCTTATTTTGATGAAGTTGAGTTAATTAACGGATATGTAGATATCGTTCACCACGCCAATGGCTATATTAATCTGCTTTATTCTGTTCCAGAGGAATTATTTTTATCTGGTGTGGAGTCTGGAGGGACCGCGACTTATGAGGCACTCTCCATACTCTACAGCAGAACAATTTCAGGGAGCCAAGATATTACGCTCAGGGCTGGCGGATGCATCCAGCTTATACATCCATATGATCTTGGCACAGGGAATGCCTCAACGTTGGAAATTCAAAACTTCGTCCCCAATGACGTGGAATACGTCTGGGTATTGCGAGATCACTTGAACAACAATAGATTATTTTTTGCAGATAAAAATGGCAATGGGCAACCTTCCATCGATGAAATACTTTCAGTGCATAGTTATTATCCTGGCGGATTACCTCTTAGACAAGCCAATGAAGAGAATAAAGACTTTAGATATAGATTCGGAGACAAGGAGGAATTAGAGTTTACAGGTTATTTGAATTTTGGAGCAAGATGTTTGGACGCGAGTACCTGTCGGTTCCTTGGTACCGATAGGTTTTCAGAAAAATATCCTTGGCAATCGCCATTTAATTATGCTGCATCGAATCCGATAAAGTACATTGATGTTAACGGAGATAGCATAAGGATTAATGGTGTTGTGTACATACCTGGAATGGTCTATGACGGTGAAGACAGATTTGTGAAATCAACAATTCAGGTACTAAACTATATCCTCGACAACGATGCTGACGTAACAGGATTAATCAAAAAACTAGCAAGTAGTTCAGAAAATCATGTTGATATCCTTGAAAGTAACAAGAAGAACAATCCATTTCATGCTCAGCCTGCAGCAAAGACTTTCTTTTCGATTTCAAACTCGATCAATAGTGGGAAACCTATGATAATCTTTCATCCGACAATGGGGCTTCAATTTATGAAATCTCATGAATATTCCCTTCTTCAAGTATTGGTTCGGACCGTGGGGCAAGAGAAGTCCAGCAGAGGCGTTATTACATGAGTTAGGACATGCCGATAGTCACCTTTCTGATCCAGCACAACACCAATTGGATTCACGATCTTATGACCCTTACTTTGATACAGCGGAGGAAAGAGCAGTAATAATGGCTGTAGAGAATCCCGCTGCGAGAATTCTTCGACCGAAATCCTTTATGAACAGAACGCATCATAGAGGACTATTTTATCCAGTCAGATCATCAATATCAACCGAAAGAAAATGAAAATATTAGCGACGTGTTCATTTTTGCTCTTGATTATGAGCTGTAACTCCAATAAGCAGGTCAATACTCTACAGAAAATGGTTGTGTATTCATTCCCTGAGAACATACAGACTCCTGTTTCTGTAGATAGGGCTTCGATTCGTAGTGGTGAGCCTAAAATTATTGAAGACACCACCGAACTCAAGGAAATAGGAAGACTATTGAAAGAACTACGACCACACAATGAAACGCATGAGTTGGGTAGCTTAATTCTGAGTGTTGACCTTCACTATGAAAACGGAGATGTTATAGAATTGAATGCGGATAAGTGGATCGTAGAAATTGGGAGTGATATCTTTCAAATAAGTGAAGAACTTACCAAAACATTAGTTCCTGAATGATAAGCTGAAATCTAAATGTCCAGAATATCCTCCATAGATATGTAAGATGGGAAAATTAGGTGTTTGTTTTATTTTGTTCATGTTCTTGTTCTTGTCCTCGTGTGGAGTAAGAACTTCTAACCACATTGCTGAAAAATGTAACAGCAAGTTTGAGGCTCTCATCGAGAAATTAGAACCACAATAGGTAAAAAACTTGTTAGGGTATTCCATGGCCACATGAAGTGGCGTACCTAAGAAAACAATACTTATTACGGAGGATGTAGATTGCCATCGAAAAGTATACTACTCTACAATTGTGAAGACCGATCAGGACCCAAATCTGCAAGAGTACAGGTTTATCCTTATGAGCAGAATTAATCTTCTTATCAATATTGAATAATTCGAGAAATATCTCAATCCCCCAGATTGTTAACCACCTTATCGGTTGTAGTCCGCTACCCCCTTTCAAAGGAGGTGGTGTTAGATTGAGATTGCCCACCCGGGATGCCCTTAGGAGATTTTTCCTTAGAAAAACAAGGTCGCGGGTGAAAAAAGAGCACCAACTGTTCGAGCCGGTAGGAATATAAGCATGAAGCCCAGATGATGAGGAAGCCATACTTTTAAAACCAACCATTAAGGGCGAGTTTTGGTTCGAGCGCCGGGCGGGCCGTAGTTTTTCAGGGAAAAAGATCCAGGGTGGCTTTTTGCTCTACTTTTTGCCACCAAAAAGTAGAAAATACATTAACAAGTGTGGGTTCACTAATGGAGTAATGTTGTCCTTAAGATACCAGCCGAAATATGTCATCCCCCAGAGTGCTAGCCAACCTTTCAGTTGGAGCACTCTACCCCTTCAAAGGGGGCGGCGTTAGGTGGAGATTGCGCTACCCGGGATGCCCTAAGGAGATTTTTCCTTAGAAAAACAAGGTCGCGGGTGAAAAAAGAGCACTAACTGTTTGAGCCAGTAGAAAATATTGCACGAATCCGAGATGACGAGGAAGTCAAACTTAAAGAACAACCACTAGGGGCGAGTTTTGGTGCGAGCACCAGAGGAGCCGTAGATTTTCAAGGAAAAAGATCCAGGGTGGCTTTTTGCTCTACTTTTTGCCACCAAAAAGTAGAAAGAACATTAACAGGAGTAGGTTCACTAATGGAGCAATGTTGTCATTTAGATACTAGCCGAATATCATCCCCCAGATTGCTAACCACCTAATCGGTTGTAGCCCGCTACCCCTTTTCAAAGGAGGTGGTGTTAGATTGAGATTGCCCTACCCAGGATGCCCTTAGGAGATTTTTCCTCAGAAAAACAAGGTCGCGGGCGGGAAAAGAGCACCAACTGTTTGAGCCGGTAGTAAACATTACTCGGAGTCCAGATGACGAGGACACCATAGTTGAAGAGCACCCACTAAGGGCGAGTTTTGGTGCGAGCGCCAGGCGGACCGTAGTTTTTTCAAGGAAAAAGATCCAGGGTGGCTTTTTGCTCTACTTTTTGCCACCAAAAAGTAGAAAAAACACTAACTGCCAAAATCGTTAATCCTTGTTCGATATTCATTTCTTCAATCCTTGTTCGTTTTACTTGAAGATAACATTAAAATACTAACCGAAATATCTCAATCCCCAGATTGTTAACCACCTTATCGGTTGTAGTCCGCTACCCCCTTTCAAAGGAGGTGGTGTTACGTTGAGATTGCCCACCCGGGATGCCCTAAGAAGATTTTTCCTTAGAAAAACAAGGTCGCGGGTGAAAAAAGAGCACCAACTGTTTGAGCCGGTAGTAAATATTGCTCAGAGCCCAGATGACGAGGACACCATAGTTGAAGAGCACCCACTAAGGGCGAGTTTTGGTGCGAGCGCCAGGCGGACCGTAGTTTTTTCAAGGAAAAAGATCCAGGGTGGCTTTTTGCTCTACTTTTTGCCACCAAAAAGTAGAAAAAACCCATTGAGATACTAACCAAAATATGTCACCCCCAGAGTGCTAGCCAACCTTTCAGTTGGAGCACTCTACCCCTTCAAAGGGGGCGGCGTTAGGTGGAGATTGCCCACCCGGGATGCCCTTAGGAGATTTTTCCTTAGAAAAACAAGGTCGCGGGTGAAAAAAGAGCACTAACTGTTTGAGCCAGTAGAAAATATTGCACGAATCCGAGATGACGAGGAAGCCAAACTTAAGGAACAACCATTAGGGCGAGTTTTGGTGCGAGGGGCCAGGGGAGCCGTAGTTTTTCAAGGAAAAAGATCCAGGGTGGCTTTTTGCTCTACCTTTTGCCACCAAAAAGTAGAAAAACCTTGACAGCTTGGGCTAACCGCCAAATACCCGTTTATTCAAATAAGTGTTTCGAAATTTATTCTCCGGATCGTATCGCTCTGTAAGATTCCTAAAGTCTCCGAATTTGGGATACAAACTTTGGATTCGATCTGATTGCATTTCACACAGCTTTGCCCAATGAGGCCGTGCTCGAAAGGGCTCTAGCGCTTTTTCGAGATCAGGAAGTAAGCCTTTGACGCCTTCCCATTCGGGTTTCCAGGTGAAATGAAAGCTAATTTTATCACTACCCTGGGCAGTACTCATCCAGAACTCATCGGATTGGATACTGCGCACCTCAGCAATAAACAGCAACGGAGTGATTCGACTATGCATAGACTGGATCACATTAAGGACTTCCGGCGCCAGATCCCGGTCCACAAAATACTCTGATTGTAATTCGTCTCCATTGCTGGGTGTGAAGTCTAACTTGAAATGTGGCAGCCGCTCATGCCATGGACCCGGTACGGCCATTTGATCTGTACAATTTGCCGCCGAATTTGCTGCAATTGGGTGCATATTTCGGGTAGCCGCAGTTGCGCCATATAATTCCTGGATAGGTGTCATTGGTTCCTCATTTTGCAGCCGTCTCTTAACCCAGACTTGATTTATATCCTTACTGTAATCGGTGAAGAAAGATACACTATATCCCTTGCCAAAAATTGCATTAAAATTTTTCATGGCCTGATCCAAAGGTAGATGCTCGAAGATTTCCTGTTGTATCTGAAAGGTGGGTTGTATGCTTAAAGTAACTTTGGTAACAATGCCCAACGCGCCAAGATGGACCACCGCTCCGGCAAAATCTGGATCTCCTATCTGAAGAGAAACAATCTCTCCATCTGCTTTGATGAGTTCGAGTCCATGTACAATCGCAGCCAGATTACCATTTGTATCTCCAGATCCATGGGTGGCAGTAGCACAAGCACCCGCCACCGAGATGTGCGGTAATGAGGCCAAATTATGCAGTGCATAGCCTTCCTTCTGAAGGTGCAATGCCAGCTCACCGTAACGTATACCGGCACCTACCGTGACAGTCATCGCATCTTCATCCATCGCCAGCACATCGTGAAATGCATCGCTTGAGATAATCTCATGGTCACAATCCGCAATATCACTGAAGGAATGCCGCGTACCAAAGCACTTAATTTTCTTGCTCTTTCGCACGATTTCCTGTGCTTCCTCTATAGAGGTCGGCCGGTGATATTTCTTAGCCGAGAAAGTCAGGTTGCCAGCCCAATTCTTGACGGTGCGAGAGGGTTGACTTGAGTCAATGGAATCTGACTTACAGGCAAAAGGAGTGATGGCCGTACCTCCCAACAGGTAAGAGGAAGTCTTTAGAAATGTGCGTTTGTGCATAAGAGAAATGAATGTTGACAGTCAATGATAATGATATCTAATATAAATATTTCTTTGTCATACTGTTTCCGGGATCAGTTTGATTTACAAGTTAGGATCTGAGTGGTCTATTATCTGAATTATTTTATTCCGGTTGCGTTTTTTCTATCGAATTGCCGGGAAGAATTTCAAAACTGAATCAAATACATGAACTCTTCGAATCCGCAAGTTCCTGATGACGCCGGTAACTTTATCATATCCTTCTCCTCTGAGAGACTAGAATGGAAAGATGAGGTATGTAGAATCTCAAATTATTCCCTCATGCGCCAACCGATTTTTCACTCTTTCATGTTCTGCTTGATATTTTTTCTCTACATCTTTGACAACCTTACGAAATTCTGGCTCATTTCGAAGACTATCAAACAGTGGATCATGATTGATGTCTTTGACCATCCATCTTGGCATCCGCTGTTTTTCATTGACAATCTGTAAGTATTCATAGGCTTTTTCTCTATTTCCAAGGAAAGCGTTTATCGCTGCAAGATTGTAGAAAGTATGCAAATCTTGGCTAAAATGCCGGCCCAAGCCAAGCATTTCATCATAAAACTTCTGAGCAGTTTTAAAGCGACGTTCTGCTTCATTCTTAAAACCATTAACCCAGTATGCATGTCCAATCCGAAACATGGTAAATGGACTAGGATTTTTAAGCAAATCAATTTGTCTGAGATGAGCCTTCATGTACTTTAGATATTCTTCATTTTTTCCTAGGAACATGTGCTGAATAGCTAGAAGGTAAACAACCCAGGAATTCGTCGAGTCGAGAGAGTTAGCCTTGAGCCCAAATTCAATTGATTTCTCTGGATTGCCGGCTCCATCTTCAATTTCCATCAGTAGCCCGTAAAATGCCGCAGAATCACCATCCAGCTTTAGAGCTTCGGTTGTATAATTGATTGCCTCCTCCTTTAAACCTGCAATTGCATATGCTCTCCCCATTCGTCTGGTAACTTGGGGGAGACGAGAGCCTCTAAGTAGAGATGCGGCTTTGTGAAAATTATTAATGCTCTCAAGAAGATCATCATGTTCATGCAATTGACCCATTTGCCAGTAAGCCTCGCCCAGGTTTGGGTCATATTTGATCGCCTTCCTATATTCAACTATAGCACGCTCCCTATTATAATTAAGCCGGTAGTAATTTCCCCGAAGAACATATGCTTCCCCCAATTGTTCATCTAGAGCTAGAGCAGTATTTACATAAGATAATACTGAATCTACCAGATTTTGACTCATGAAAATGTCCCAATAATGTCTTTTCCAAAAAACATCGGCTAGTCCAGTATAGGCTTGAGCATACATTGAATCATATTCTATTGCCTTAAAGAAAAAATACTCGGCCTTGCTCAAAGCTCCCTTCAGAGACTGATCAAGTTGGTACCTTATTAGTTCCTCTCTTCCTCTCTGATAAAAATCATAAGCGGTTAGATTTGTTGTGGGTATTTTCTCAATAATTTGTTTCTCTTCAGGAGTTATTACAGCCTTTAATTCATGGGCAATATTTTGAGCTACCTGACTTTGCACCTTGAAGATATCTGACCAATCCCGTGTGTACTCCTTAGCCCAAAGGTGATCTTCATTTTTCTGAGCATTGCTCAGTTGGACAATCAAGTTTGCTTGCTCCCCATATTTTTGAAAACTGCCTTCTAGTATGTGTTGAACATTGAGTTCGACAGCTATTTCGGGAATTGTCATCGTTGTATGCCTATAACGTTCAACCGATGTCCGTGTGATTACTCGTAGCTTCTCAATTTTAGAAAGATGCAGCAAAACGGCATCCATCACTGCATCAGCTAAATATTGCTTTTCTGGATCGCTGCTCAAACTAATAAATGGAAGCACTGCAATTGATTTTTCTTGTGATTGTATAGAAGGCAATCTATATTTATTCCAGAATATATTCTGTAGAATAAAATAGGAAAGACCAATACAAGTAATTACGACTCCGATTCGCAAAATCTGCTTTCTGTGAACATATTGTAATATATCAATCCATCCATTGATAGAGGATTTTTCCATCCCATCAGTTGAGATTTTAGTGCCCTTCCAGTTGTCAATATTCAATCGAAAGACCTTTATCGGTTCTGATACTCCCTTAAGCTGTACTTCTCCATGGAAAATACTGGTAATTCCTTTTTTATTAATGATGTTTTTATGTACAGATTCAGAGACTAAGACACCACCAATTGGTGCTACTGATTCGATCCTTGAAGCTATGTTTACACCACTACCAAATACATCCTTATTTTCAAATACTACTTCACCTAGGTGAATGCCGATCCTTAATTGTAAGTTGGGTATTTCTTCAATAGATTTTTGAATTTCTGCAGCAGCATACACTGCATCTGTGACTGTATTGAAGCTTGCAAGTACTCCGTCACCAAGCTCCTTTAGCCAATTGCCATTATTTTTCTCAATAATCGGTTTCTGCAGTTGACGGTTCTTACTCAGCAGACGGAGTGCCAGTTGCTCATCTTCTTGCATCAAAGGGGTATAGCCCACAATGTCAGTGAACATGATGACCGCAAGCTGACGCCTAGATTTCATTAGTAAGGATTATTATGATAAAGATAAGGAATGTTTTACCTAGACGTATGAAGCGGCTTACAAAGGACTGTGGACAGACGTACCTATAAAAAACCTTGAAGTGACCCTAAATACTTTGAGGGAAGTATATGGACTAAAGATGGAGAAGAAGGGTCACCGTTACTTTATAGAAGGCATGGAATAAGAAAGTAACTGGAGCAGATCCGCACGACCTACTCCAGTATAGTTTGAAAATGATAAAAACGATCAAATTTATGAAAATGCAAGTTGGAATTAGGTCAGTGCTCTTTTTACTGCTACTAGGTGGTTATTCACTTAGTTCATCTGCAGACGAGAACTACCTGGCTCAGGAGCAACCCTTGAGCGAAGTGATCAATCAGATCAGTGAAAAATACGAGGTGATCATCACCTATAATTCAAGACTACTCTCGAATATTGATGTTGTTTTCGAATTTCGAATTTCGAACCGGAGAACAATTTGAGACGGCGGTAAACCGGGCTTTGAGCAGTACAGATCTTGATTACAAGCAGCTTACGGAAAAGTACTACATCGTTTACAAGAAAGATCGGACCAGTAAGAAAAACCTTAGAAAGATTAGGCGGAAATTTGAGCAGATTGAAAAGTTGGAACAGGAAGAAAACGTCAGTGTCCAGGCTAATGTTCAACAGAGTAAACGGCAAATGATCAGTGCCATTCTCAAGACAGCAAACCAGGTGCTGGAGGAAAGAACCATTACCGGTTCGGTCACAGATGAATCGGGTGCGCCATTGATCGGAGCCACCATAATCGTTAAGAATACGAGTATCGGAACGACGACAGATTTTGATGGTAATTTTTCAATTTCCGTACCTGACGATTCCAAGATACTCGTGTTTTCTTATACCGGATATCAGACGCAGGAGGTAATGATTGATGGGCAAACTTCCTTTCAAATTGTGTTATCCACCGCGATATCACAACTTGATGAGATCGTAGTTGTGGGATATGGAGCCAAGAAAAAAGTCAATTTGATAGGATCGGTAAACACCGTATCGAGTGCTGATCTTGGCAGTCAATCCATTACTTCAGCCGGACAGGCTCTGTCTGGTAGGGTGCCGGGTGTACAGATTATTCAAGGGTCAGCCCAACCCGGAAAAGACAATCCGGTGATCCAGATCCGTGGTGTGAGTACCATACGTACCAGTGTGGGTGCACAGAATGAGGATACGGCTCCTTTGGTGATTGTAGATGGAATACAGAGCACTTTGAATGATGTGCATCCGCAGGATATTGAAAGCATCTCGGTAATCAAGGATGCCTCATCGGCTGCTATTTATGGTGCCAGGGCAGGAAATGGAGTCATATTAATTACTACGAAGCGAGGGAAGAATGCCCGGCCCAAGATTTCGCTTAATTCCTATTATGGATGGCAAAGTCCCACCTACATCCCGGAGACACTTAATCCCTACGAATATGCTCTGTTGAGAAATGAAAGCCGAACCAATGTTGGTCGAGAGCCTGACTATGATGCGGAAACACTGGAGTGGTTCAGGAATTATAAACACGAGAGTTGGGCCGATTTTATTTATGAGAAAGGAGTCCCACTTATGAACCATCATATTTCTGTATCGGGTGGAAATGAAAACGTGCGATATATGGTATCCGGAGGATTTCAGGATCACGAAGGCGTGCTCATCAATACCAATTCTCAACAGTACAACATCCGGTCTAATGTAGATGTGACCGTCTCGGATAAGGTACGGGCTGGACTCAATCTTTCTGCCAGTTTTATGGACAATGTCCAACCCACGGTTGGCTTCCCAAATTTTGGTGCCACCATGTTGGTGCGTAATGCAATCAGACACCCTCCGTTTGCATTGGTAGAAGGCGTTATCCAACCTGATGGGTACTATTCGAGAGGTACAGCTGGTATTGCCCTGCACAGTGGAATTACCTTGGCTGACGCAGTCGTGGGAGGTATGGACAATGAAAAGATCTACCGTGCCACTCCCAGCCTTTATTTTGAATATGAGCCTGCGACCAACCTTGTGCTTAAAGCATCGGGTTCAGTATTTATTCAGAGTGGAAGAACTTCTGCCTTTGCTGCACCATATCTTGTGTCTGACGGGGTTACGCTAACTCCCAGAAATGGCATTGGCCAATTGACAGAGACGAGTGATATTGCCACCACCACTCTTTTTGAAGCGACGGCAAATTACACCAAGCAATTCGGAAAATCTCAGGTTTCAGCGCTACTCGGCTTCAGTGATCAAACCTTCGAAAGCGATTTTCTAAGAGGTCGCAGCCAAGGCTATCCGAGCGCTGCGGTGCAAAAATTAGATGCGGGTGCGATTTCTCCTACTGTCTTTGGCAGCGGACAAGAATGGGCTCTAAGATCTGGATTTGGACGACTGGGTTACACCTATGATGATAGGTACCTGATGGAATTTAATATCAGGTACGATGGATCATCTCGCTTTGGACCAAATAATCGTTGGGGTGTATTTCCATCTTTATCCTTGGGTTGGAGAATGAGCGAAGAACCCTTTATGCAAGACGTTGATTTTATTGATAATCTGAAACTTCGTGCCAACTGGGGTCAATTGGGAAATCAGAATATCGGAAATTATCGGCATGTATCTACAATTGCTCTGGATCAGGCTTACATATTTAATAACGCAGTAGCACCAGGCGCAGCGGCTACTTCAATCAGCAATCCGGACATCCAATGGGAAACCACAACCATGACAGATGTTGGCGTTGATGTGGGTTTATTTAACAACCGGGTTTCACTTGAAGCCGATTATTACGTCAAAATAACTGATAATATTCTGTTGACACCCCCAGTGCCATTGACCCTGGGCAATTTGTCACCACCGGCACAAAATCAGGGTAAAGTGCAAAATAAGGGATTTGAGTTGCTCGTCAATTATTTGGGCAATGTTGGAACTGAATTTAATTATACCATATCAGTCAATTGGGGGCATAACGATAATGAGGTCCTTGAGCTTGATAAAGAATTTATTGCTGCTAATAAGATCATTACCACAGTTGGTAAACCCATCAGTTCGTACTATGGACACCGGATACTTGGTATTTTTTCAAGTGATGAAGAAGCACAGAATGTCGATAAATATGGCGTGCAGCCTGGTGGTGCTACCCATGCCGCTGGTGATTATATTTACGCCGATGAAAATGGCGACGGTGTTGTTAATGCCGATGATAGAGTGATCATTGGTAATACCAATATCAGGAATACGGTGGGAGGTGGAGTCACCTTGAGTTTTAAGGGATTCGATTTTAGAGCGATGTTCCAGGGGGTGATTGGTAGGGATATTGAAGATGGTGTTTTTGGTACAGACGGCCTGCGTGGTGGAAGTAACCTGCTAAAAAGATTTTTGAACCGGTGGACACCAGAGAATCAGGATACTAAGGTCCCTAGAGTCGCAGCAGGGGTGAAATACAATAATTCGCTCTTTGTTGGACCTGCCCTCAGCTTTCACATTAACAATGCTTCATACGTGCGAATGAAGCACATTGAATTGGGATATACGCTGCCGCTAAACCTGGTCGATAAAGCTGGTTTTTCCAATGTCAGGTTTTATCTGGCCGGGCAGAATCTCTTAACCTTTACCGACTTTGTAGAAGGATTTGATCCGGAAGATGCCTTGCAGTTTAATGATGTCAACGACAGCTATCCGCAAGCAAAGACAATATCCTTGGGTATTAATTTGGGTTTTTAACTGATTAAAGTCATAGAAAATGAAAAATATATATATAGTTTTTTTGACATTATTTCTACTTTTCGGTTGTGATGATCTGGATCGGTTTCCACTTTCAACCTTAAGTGAAGCTACCTTCTGGCAAACAGCTGATGATGCGACCTTGGCCGTGAATGGCGTATACAATGTGCTTGCCGACAATAATATGTACCGGGATTTCTTTATTCAGACGGATGCTATTGCCAACAATATGCTTTCTGCCTATTCGTTTGATGGATTTTTAGAAATTAGTGAAAACCGGGGATGGGATGCTTCCAGTCCTGTACCCAGAGCTTTTTGGGCGAAAGCCTTTGAAGGTATCGTGAGGGCCAATGAAGTCATTGTCCGCATCGATGAAATCGAAATGGATAATGAACTTAGGAATAGAATTCTTGGAGAAGCTCACTTTCTTAGAGCACTCTTCTATTTCCATTTAAGTAACCTTTGGGGAGATGTACCTCTGATTCAAGGCTTACAGAAGGTCGGTGAAGAGGCACTTGTTTCGCGCGATCCCAAGGCTTCGGTTGTTGCCGCAATATTTCAGGATCTGGACTTTGCCGTCAATAACCTACCAGAGTCATACCCCAGTAGTGACCTGGGTCGGGTTACCAAAGGTGCAGCTTTGGCACTGAAGTCCAGGGTACACTTGTATGAGGAACAATATGCAGACGTGATCTCGACAGTAAACATGGTCACTCAATTAGGCTACGATTTGGTACCCATGGAACAATGGCCCGACCAATTTCTTCCGGAGGGGGAGAACAACGAAATAGAATCCATTTTTGAAGTACAATTTACTGGAAATACAGGTAGTGGTACGGGAAGTAATTTTAATGGCAATGCGGGAATTCCACAGATTACTGGTGGAGGGTTGTACCCAACTCAGGATTTAGTAGAAGCATATGAAGAAGGTGATCCGAGATTGTCCTGGACAGTATTATTACCGGGCGAGGAATTTGCCGGAGTGATATTCAGCCCCGGGGGCCAGGACAGCAACTTTGGTCAGACAGGATTTGCCCGGAAAAAAGGTGTGATCCCTCAACCTAATATAGGAGGGGAAGGAGATCAGAACGCCGTCGTAATACGCTACGCAGAGATGCTGCTAAACTTGGCTGAAGCTGAAAATGAACTGAATGGACCGGCTGGAGCATATGCTCCTATGAATAAGGTCCGCAGCCGGGTCGGATTACCTGAGTTAGCCACCGGAATGACCAAAGATGAGATGCGTGAGGCTATTAAACACGAAAGAAGAGTTGAGCTAGCTTTCGAGGGATTGTATTACTTTGATTTGTTGCGCTGGGGACCAGCTGATATGCAGGCAGCTATGGAGAGTGTAGTAAATGTTCCTGGGCATGCACGTTACTTTGATATGAGGGTCATGTTGTGGCCCGTACCGCAGACTGAACTGGATGTAAATCCAAATTTACTGCCCCAAAATCCCGGGTGGTAAGTATTTATTTTGGACGATCTAATGTGGGCTGGTTCATACTTTCTTTGAATCAGCCCTTTTTCAGTTTTTCCGGTGTGAAGTCTGACGATTTTGTAGCGGAACTTGTTCAAAAAGTCAGTTGACTGTTGATGATTTGTTTGAGAAAAAATAGAAGGTTTAGTTTCGTTCAAGAACTGCACTTTTGATCTGAACCCTATGGAACTGGCTCTGCCTGGTGAGGAAAAGAGACAAATTAGAGACTGATTTTATTGACGGATGTTGAAGAAAAAAGCTTAATACATGAGAAAACATGCGGCGATAATGATAGCTGTCGTATTTGTCATCTTTTGTTCGAAGTGCAAATACGATGATCAGCGGAAACCCAACATCATATTCATTCTTACTGATGATCAGCGGTGGGATGCTTTGGGATATGCAGGCAATCCTATTATTCAGACACCAAACATGGATAGCATGGCGAAGTCTGGTCTCTATTTTAAGAATGCCTTCGTAACAACACCCATTTGCGCGGCCAGCAGGGCTTCCTTATTAACCGGGTTATTTGAGCGGACCCATGATTATACTTTCGGAAAGCCAAATCTGAAGGACCAGTATATGTTTGAGAGTTATCCCTACCTATTGAGAAAAGCTGGCTATAAAACCGGCTTTGTGGGTAAGTTTGGTGTCAAGGTGAACGAAGGCATCCTTGATTCAATGTTTGATTCGACCGTGTTGACTAGGTATCCGTACTTTCAGGAGGTGGAGGGCAAGCAGGTGCATTTGGCGGATATCAACGGTGATCATGCCATTGATTTTATTACATCAAATAGCGATCAACCGTTTTGTCTATCGCTGTCCTTTTGGTCTCCTCATGCTGATGATGGAGCTGAGGAGCAATACTTTTGGCCAGATTACAGCGACAGTTTATACAGGCAACAAAAAATACCTGTTTCCGAAACCGCTGATCCGGCTTTTTTTGATGCACTCCCGGACTTTCTAAAGACGACCATGAACCGAAAAAGATGGTATTGGCGATATGACACCCCAGAAAAATATCAGAGAATGGTTAAGGGATATTATAGAATGATCAGTACAGTAGACCGTGTGATTGGTCGAATTCAGCATACCCTTGAAGAAGTAGGGGTGTCGGAGCGCACTATAATTATCTTGATGGGAGATAATGGTTATTTTCTGGGTGAACGTGGCTATGCTGGCAAGTGGTTATTGCACGAACCCTCGATAAGAGTGCCTTTGATATTGTATGATCCCAGCCAGCCAAAATCTTCGCGAGGCAGGATCTTGGATGAGATGGTCCTTAATGTGGATGTCACCCCGACTATCCTCCAATTGGCCGGCGTAGATATACCGGCAAGGTATCAAGGAAAGAGTCTAACTGCCTTTTATGGGCTATCTCTGGAAAATTGGCGTTCATCGATATTCTTAGAACATCGTCTGGAAAATAGACCAGTGCTTTTACTGAAGACGGAAGGGTATCGGGACGATACCTGGAAATATATCAGGTATGATGATCATCCTGATTTTACCGAATTATACAACCACAAGGAAGATCCACAAGAAAGACATAACCTGGCCTATGATGACGATTATCGTCAGATTTTGAAACATTGTAAAACTGCTTGTGATTCGATCGTACATAAATTATTATCCGACAGATTGTGAATAAAATGAAAGAAGACTCCAGATGATATCATACATTTCATCGCTTAAAGGATGAGTCGAATTCGAAGAATTTCTTTGTACAATGAAATGCAATATAATCTCCTCAAAATATAAGGTAGTAATTTTGTTTGCAGTGATGGTCGCTTGTGGAAGAACCCCCGAAAGTGTGAAAAGCGATATTTTTCAGGAACCAAGGTCTGCCGGATGGATACAGGATGGTCGACCATTGCCTGACCACGACTCTCTATTTTATCTGGATCGGCCAGCGCCATTATTTCGCAAGGAGTTTATGCTGACAAATGAAATACAAGATGCCAGACTCTTTATTACAGCTGCGGGATATTACCAGGCTTTGGTAAACGGAATTCCAACTGGAGCAGTTGTTCTTGACCCTGCATGGACCGATTACAGCAAGAGAATTTACTACACAGAATACAACGTCACATCTTTGGTGAATTTGGGTGACAATTGTTTGGCTGTAACACTGGGCAATGGCTTTTATAACCCTTTGCCACTTCGAAAGTGGGGACGCAGGAATCTAAGAAAAGATCTCAAGGTTGGGAAACCAACTTTTATAGCCAAACTTGTACTTCGATACCAGAATGGTGAATCGGAAGTAATAGTATCCGATAATTCCTGGAAATATGCTTATGGTCCGGTGGTGAGGAATAGTGTGTATCTGGGTGTTGTTTACGATGCGCGAAGGGAAATAGAACGATGGAATATGCCTGGCTTCGACGATAGTGAGTGGGAATTTGTGAATCAGGGACAGGGTCCTGGTGGCGTACTCCAGGAGGCATTTTTCCCTTCCACTCAGATAACAAAAGAAATAAAACCAGTGGAAATATATGCTCCTAGGCCAGGCATTTGGATGGCAGATATGGGTGTGAATTTCACTGGTACCTACAATATGAAACTGTCTGGTGATCCTGGGGATACCATTATATTTAGATTTGGTGAACGCGTCTATGATGACGGCACTTTAAATCCAATGACCAGTGTCATTGGGCAGATTAAAAAGAAGGGAACGGGTGGCCCGGGAGCTCCAGACATTGCCTGGCAAACCGACAGCTATATTTTTGGCGATAAAAGTGCACCTTGGTTCAGTCCGGAATTTACCTATCACACCTATCGTTACATGGAAATCGCCGGCATGGCAACCAAACCTCAAATTCAAGATATTACGGGATTATTTATGCATGCAGATGTAGTCAGGAATAATAGTTTTTCCTGCTCTTCAGAACTTCTGAATTCGATACAGGACGTGACTCGGAGAACTTTTCTGGCTAATCTGATTGGTGTGCAGTCGGATTGTCCCTCACGGGAGAAATTTGGTTACGGAGGTGATCTGAATGCCACCAGTGAAGCTTTTATTTACAATTTTGATATGCAATCGTTTTACCGGAAAACCATCTATGATTGGGTGGATGCTATGAATGACACCGGATTTGTAGACACGGCACCATTCGTCGGTATCCAATATTGTGGCCTCAGTTGGGAATCAGCCTTCCTCACCACCCAATATTACCTTTACCTCTATTATAATGATACAGCAATTATCCGTGAACTCTATGATCTAGACAACCAGTGGATGGAAAAAGTGGCAAGTATTCATCCAGAAGGGGTGGTAGATCAGGGATTGAGTGACCACGAATCACTTGAACCTGTGCCGGTAGAGCTGACTGGCACCGGCCACTATTTGCAGTGTGCCCGTATCATGAAAACCTTTGCAACAGTCATGGAAGACAATAAGAATGAAGCGAAGTATGCGAAACTTGCTGCCCATTTACAAGATCTGATCAGAGATGAGTTTTGGGAGAAACCGGTGACAAAAGATATCAACAAGCAAACGTTATTTGCAACCTTACTTTATCATGGAATCATACCGGATGAAGATTTGGAGGCAGCCGCTGATTCATTGTTATCAGCAGTACTAGGTGGTCCTGCGGGTCATTTTACCACCGGTATATTTGGTACTAAGTATGTACTGGAAACACTATCGCGATATATCTCACCCCAAAAAGTGTTTGACATTGTCAACAGCACCGTTTACCCGGGCTGGGGCCACATGATCGATAGGGGAGCTACAACCATTTGGGAAACCTGGAAAGAAAGTGATGATACCTATTCAAATTGCCATCCGATGTTCGGTACAGTCACGGAATGGTACTACCGGTGGTTAGGTGGGGTTCGCCCCGATCCAGATGAGCCGGGTTTCAAATCTTTCTTTCTGACCCCTTTCATTCCGGATGGTCTTGAGTTTGCTCAATGTACTTATCATACTCCAAGGGGAGAGATCGTCTCTAACTGGAAAAAGGAACCGCAGCAAAAACAATTCGAGATTTCTGTTCCCGAGGGAAGCATCGCAAAAGTCACTTTACCCATGGATCACTCTCAAATAATAGAGATCAATACGAGAGACCATCCCAGAGACTCTGAGAAGATTCAAGGCCTGCAGACGGGACAATTCGAATTAAGTGCAGGAAATTATTCTATTTCGATTTCTTCTGTCAATGACTGATCTTCATCATGGTGATTACAAAGAAACTTTTACAGATAATATTTAATATTTTTTACGGAAAATATGGTGATGTGGAAATTGCCAGCGGTATTTTATGATCACAATCTGTTAGGTGCAATGAAACCGGGTTCGCTACTCCTCATTATATTGGGATTTATTGGCTGGCAATGGAGCTGTCAACATTCATCAGAGAATGGGCCAGCTTATGAACCACTAAATGTTTTACTTATTACTGCCGACGATTTGAATTATAGCTCGGTGGGTGCTTACGGATGTACGATTTCGGATATCACCCCCAATATAGACAGGTTAGCTCAGCAGGGTCTGCGGTTTACCGAAGCTTATATGAATATTGCCATTTGTCAACCCAGCCGGCAATCGATGATGACGGGAAGATACCCTCACCGAAACGGGGCGATGGGTTTCGAACCGATTGATAGAAATGTGCCCACCCTGCAAGAGCAATTAAGGGAAGCCGGATACCTAAATGCCATTATCGGCAAAGAAGAACATCTCAAACCGATGGACAAATTTTGTTGGGACTTTTGCATCCGGGAAGAAGATGTAGCTTCGGGTTTAGGGATCGGTAGAGATCCACATCTTTATTATCATTATACGGCCAAATTTCTGGCCAGGGCAAAGAATGAGAACAAACCTTTTTTCTTAAACGCCAACGCCCATGATCCACACCGGCCGTTTGCCGGTAGCGACGAAGAGAAAAGGTATTGGAGTGCAGACTTACCTGAATTTTCTCGAAGGATATCTCCCGGCGAGGTTGCAGTGCCGGAATTTGTTTTTGATCTGCCCGAAGTTAGATTGGAAATGGCGGAATACTATACTTCGGTTTATCGATGTGATCAAGTCGTGGGTGCCATACTAAAAGCGTTGGATGAGAGTGGATTTGCCGAGCAGACCCTGGTTATGTTTGTCAGCGATAACGGTATTTCTGTGCCCTTTTCCAAAGGCAACTGCTATCTCAACAGCAATAAAACACCCTGGATCATTAGATGGCCCGGGCAAATACCTCCGGGATCAGTGGATAGCACCCACCTGATTTCCGGCATCGACTTTATGCCGACGATTCTTCATGCACTTCATCTTTCCAAAGTACCTGAAATGGATGGTTTTTCCTTTCTGCCCATATTAAAGGGCCAAAAGCAAAAGAGAAGGGATGTTGTTTTTACGCAACTGCATAAATTGTTTTCTGGAAGTGAGTATCCCATGCGTTGTGTGGTGCAGGGAGAATATGGATACATTGTTAATTTTTGGTCTGATGGCCACCATTATTTTACCGGCGATGCCCTGAGCGGCAGAACATTTAAAGCTATGCGAGAAGCCGCCAGGACCAACGAAAAAATTGCCGAAAGGGTGAAATTGCTCAGCTACCGCATGGACGAAGAATTATACAATTTTAAAAATGATCCGGATGCCTTGGTCAATCTCATTCATGATCCCAGTCTGGCGGAGGAGCAGCAACGGTTGAAGGATCTGCTTTATCGGGAGATGCAAAGAAGTAAAGACCCTCTGCGAGATGAGTTTATCGAGAGGTTCATGAAACAATAAAGCTGGGATTGCAAGAGCTGTCAAATTTATTGCTGATCAATATCGAGGAAGTACGTATCCATTATTATTTCAAAAAAAACCTAAATCTGCGGTATGAGAAGACATAGTTTATTTTACCTGTTGTTGGCTGTTTTGGTTGCTTTTGTTAATGAGATTCAGGGACAGCAGGTAACTGACGAGTTGACCTTAGAAGACATTTACCAGAAAGGGATCTACCAAACGAAAGGCTACCGGGCCATCAAATGGATGCAAGATGGAAAGGGTTATACGACCCTGGAAGCCAATCCTGAGTTACCCGGTATGGATATCGTACTCAACGATGCCACAACTGGTGAACGCAGGGTGTTGCTATCAGCTGACAAATTGATTCCGAAGGATAAGGAGATTCCAATTGACATAGCCGATTATAGCTGGTCAACTGATCAGAGCAAGCTCTTGATATTTACCAGTACCCAACGGGTATGGCGGCTGCATACCCGAGGTGATTACTGGGTTTTTGATCTTACCAATGACGATCTAGTTCAACTGGGACATAATGTTGAACGGAGTACGATGATGTTTGCCAAATTTTCTCCGGATGCTAATAAAGTTGCATTTGTTAGCAAATCCAATATTTACGTAGAGGATCTTCAAAGCAGGGAAGTGAACCAGATAACTACCGATGGGGGTGGCCACATCATCAACGGTACTTTCGATTGGGTGTATGAAGAAGAACTAAAATGCCGGGATGGTTTTCGTTGGAGCCCGGATGGTCGAGACATCGCTTACTGGCAATCAGATACTCGGGGCACCGGTACTTTTTATATGATCAATAATATTGATTCGGCACTTAGCCATAATTAGTGGGTAGGCCCAAGTCCAAATCACCCAGATGGAAATAGATGAGCAATTTAAAATTGGTCATATTACGGAAGCCTCTTGATATGCGTTTAATTTCTTGGATTTTAAGATTGACATTTTCAGCATAGGCATTCGTGGCCAATTTTTTGAAGTATGTCTTTATTCCATACCAATGATTATGAAGCATGTCAACAAATTTGAGGATAGGTTCAAGTCCAGATTTTTTGGCCTGTTTAATCCAATCATTTATCCATTGCAATCTTGGATCATGACGTGCCTGATTGAGAACAGATCTTAGCAACTCTTTAAGCCTATATGCTTCACCTATATTGGGGTATGCTCTACTGAGACTTGCTAATCTTCTTCTTTGATCGTCTTTTAATTTATCAGCATTGCGCAACCACCAATATCTGGTTCTCTTAAAGTCCTCTCTGCAATTGATCTGCTCCTCTCTTCTTATTTTGTCTACCGCTTCATTCATCTTTTTCATGATATGGAATCGATCAAATATGATGGCTGCTTGATCAAAATACTTTGCTGCAGCTGCTATGTATCCGGTTGACATATCCATTGTTATCGTTTTTACCTCCTCTCTGTGAGCTCCTCTAACCTCCATGTCTATTAGGGCATTGTCTACCGCCTCAGCATCTTTACCCTCAGAGATACCTACTACTTTCTTTCGTTCTCGATCACACAATACAGTTAGATAATTGTGACCTTTTTTAGAACTGGTCTCATCAATTGAAAGCTCTTTTACTGGGTCAAGGGGCTGATCACATAAGGCATTAGCTACTCTACGACTAATCACTTTGCCGACTCGTTTAGCACTTATCCTCAGTGTCCTGCCCGCCTTACTTTGATTCATTCCATTGAATACTAATTCCATAATCTTTAATTCAAATAAGAGGGTAAACCTACTCCCAGGCTCAGCCCATGGCACTTGTACTAATCGGACCTTATTCTCTTTGGTTCTAACTCTAGGAACCGATGCATGCAGATAGCACTGATACTGAAAGAAATCTAGGTGTTTCCAAGTCCTGTCCTGGTGATCATACACAGGATAGTCTATGCCTTCATAATTAAACCGCGCCCCCTTTTTGTGCCCTATTGCAATATGTAGTTCCTCACCATCTTCCCCTTCTATTATCGTCACTCTTTCGATATACCATGGTGCCCTGATATTCAACGCTGCTGTAAAAATTGTAAATTCATCCATAGGTATCAAATGTACTAAACCCACTATTTATGGCGTAGAGCCATTGATTCCATTTATTCACAACCCATTCCTTTGCCCTATCCGAAAGTCGGAACAACCAATTCTGCCGTTAAAGTGGGCATCATCTCTGTCGAGGGAGGTGAGACGCGTTGGTTTGATATTCCCGGCGATCCACGCAATAATTACCTGGCACGTATGGATTTTATCCCCAACTCCAATGAGGTCATGATCCAGCAACTTAACCGCTTGCAGAACAGCAACACGGTGTGGGTCGGAGATATTAAAACGCTAGAATTGACCAATATCCTGACCGACAAGGATGATGCTTTCCTTAATGTCTATGATCATATTGAATGGCTGGATGATCAGACATCATTCGTCTGGACCAGTGAGATGGATGGTTGGCGACATCTCTACAAAGTTTCGAGGAATGGAACGCAAATGGAGCTTATCACCAAGGGGAATTTTGATGTGATCCGCGTAAATCACGTAGATACCGAGGGTGGTTATATTTATTTCATCGCGTCTCCAAATAATTATACCCAGAGGTACCTTTACCGCAGTCGTCTGGATGGTGAGGGCCTTGCTGAACGGGTAAGTCCGGTGAGCCAGCCAGGTCAGCACTCGTATATTATTTCGGGAAACGCCCGTTGGGCCATCCATAACTTCCACAACAGCAGGACACCCAATCGCATTTCTCTTATTCGCTTACCCAACCATCAAGAAATGCAAGTGTTGGAAGATAATGCTGCATTGAAGGCAAAGTATGATGCACTCGAGCTCAATCCCAAGGAATTTATCAAGGTGGATATTGGTGAGGTCGTCCTGGATGCCTGGATGATCAAGCCCAAAGGATTCGATCCCGGCAAGAAATATCCGCTGCTGTTTTACGTCTATGGTGAACCGGCCGGTTCAACGGTGCAGGATGGTTGGTCTGGTGGTGACTTATGGCATCAGTATCTAGCTCAGCAGGGATATGTGGTAGTGAGTGTTGACAATCGGGGTACACGGACCCCACGAGGACGAAATTGGCGCAAATCAATCTATCGCCAAATTGGCATCCTGGCAGCCAAAGATCAGGCTGCGGCGGCGCTCAAAATACTGGAAAGATATACCTTTCTGGATCGGGAAAGAATTGGTATGTGGGGCTGGAGTGGGGGAGGCCAGATGACCCTTAATTGCTTGTTTCGGTATCCGGAGATCTATAAAACAGGGATTGCCGTAGCTTTTGTTTCAGATCAGAAATTGTACGACACCATTTATCAGGAACGATACATGGGATTGCCAGAAGATAATAAAGAAGGCTATTTTTATGGCTCTCCCATCAACCATGCCTACAAGCTGGAGGGTGACTTAATGGTCATTCACGGAACTGCAGATGACAATGTGCACTACCAGAGCTTTGAAAAGTTGGTCAATGAGCTGATAAAACACAACAAGTTATTTAGCATGATGTCTTATCCCATGCGTTCGCACGGCATTTGGGAAAGGGAGAACACCAGACTGCATCTGCGTAGGACGATGGTAAAGTATTGGAAGGAAAATCTTTAGAGGAAACCAGGATTGGCACGGACTCCATGGTGCGGATGGCATGCCATACCATACTTGCTAATCTGTAGTTTCTCAAGTCGAATTATGTAATGCTTGTTTGCTCTCTATAGGAGTACTCTGTCTATTGAATTTTTGTAGTCAATTTCCATATGATTTCGATGAAGTTTAAGACACAAAAAGTAGGACATGGTAGGAGCCACGGCCAGGCCTTGCAACAAAGAAATTCGTGAAAAATAGTTTGAAATCGTTGCGAACATTTTAGTAGACAGAGTACTAGTGAGGATGCTCCGAAAAGGTTGCCAAATCAAAAATGGCTCTTTTGGCGATCTTTCCATTTTTCTCAATCGGCTGATACTCAGGCATCACCCAATCTCGAAAAAGTGAAAATCTCATCCAAAATAGCCTCATTTTATGAAGATGGCACTTTCCGGAGCAGCCTCACTAGTTTCTTGTATTTTAGGTTCTCTTTAATTTACTGACACAGATCCTTGCATATACTTCAGCTGAATCTGGTAAAATCCTCAATCATGACTAATATCACCCAGCAATTCTTTTATCTTTTATTGGTATGTTTTACTGGTATTTTAAATGCTCAATCGCCAACACTTAATCCCGCACCGGAGCGAGCCAAAGGAGAAGGAGATGGTCCTTTTGAAAGGCTTATAATCAGGGGTGTTCATGTCATTGACGGAACGGGAGCACCTGCTAGAGGCCCAATGGATATTGTAATAGAGGGGAACAAGATCACAGAAATCGTTAGCGTAGGTGTTCCCCATGTGCCCATCGATGAATCAAAGAGGCCGCAAGGAGCGACAAAGGAAATTGATGCTACCGGACATTACGCCATGCCTGGATTTATCAATCTTCATGCCCACGTGGGCGGAGCCAAGAAGTCACCCAATGCAACTTACCCTTACAAGCTTTGGATGGGTCATGGCATCACCACCATTAGGGGGGTCCCAGCGGCCAATATCAATTGGACGCAAAGTGAAAAGAAGAGAAGTGCCAACAATGAGATCGTAGCTCCAAGGATTATCGCTTACCATGTGATGGGATCAGGTGAGGATTGGGATGGTGGTGTGGTCAATACGCCTGAAGAAGCTCGATCATGGATACGCTGGGCTGCTCGCAAAGGAGTTGAAGGATTGAAATTTTTTAGTCACGATCCTGCGACCTTGCAAGCAGCTATTGACGAAGCCCACATGCACAAGATGGGCTCCGTTGCCCATATTGCACAAACGATGGTAGGAGAGACCAATGCGCTTGACCTTGCCCGAATGGGCTTAGATAATATGACGCATTATTATGGTTTATTTGAAGCACTCTATAAAAGTGAGAATATTCAGCATTGGCCCCCTGATTTTAACTATAATGACGAGCAAGATCGCTTTAGCCAGGTTGCTTACAATTGGAACAAGATTCATGAACGTGGAAGTCCTGAATGGAATGCATTGATTAAGGAGTTTTTGGAATTGGATTTTATCATTGATCCCACTATGACAGCTTATCTTGCGGGCCGAGATGTGATGAGGGAACGAAATGCCATTTGGCACGAGAAATATACCCTACCGTCTTTGCACAGATTTTATTATCCAAGTCGCACAAGCCATGGTTCTTATTTTTTTAATTGGACTACCTGGGATGAAGTGGCTTGGAAAAATTTTTATCGCGTCTGGATGTCCTTTCTCAATGACTATAAAAATGCTGGTGGACGTGTGACTGTCAGTGATGATGCTTCCTTTATTTATAATCTGTGGGGTTTTGGATATGTTGAGGAAATGGAGCTGTTGCAAGAAGCAGGCTTTCACCCTTTGGAGGTGATTCGCGGAGCGACCTTACATGCTGCAGAAGCCATTTTTGAACCAAAAGGAATACCTATTGAGTTTGGTGTTTTACGTCCTGGGTTGCTGGGGGATATAGTAATTGTAGAAGAAAATCCGATAGAAAATCTAAAGGTGTTATATGGAACCGGTTTTCTTCGTCTAAATGACCAGACGGCAAAATTAGAGAAAGTAGGTGGTGTAAAGTACACCATTAAAGATGGAATTGTTTACGATGCAAAGCAATTATTAAAGGATGTAGAGGAAATGGTCAAAGAGGCTAAAGAGAAAGATGGCCTGGACCAGTGAGCCCGTACCAGCAAGTGCCATTTTTGATTGGTCAACCTTTATTTGCACTGAGTGGTACCGATGTGGTAGTAGTTAAGACGAATAATATTTATGCTTTTAAGCACAAGAGATCTATTTAAGCGATGTTACGGCAGATATGGCATTGCAGCTGTGAATGTTGAATTCATGGAGCAGGTACATGGCTTGTTTTCTGCTGCCCAGTATGCCCATGCTCCTTTCATCGTGCAAACCACTCCAGCTGCACGGGATTATGCCGGAGCTGACATGCTCATTTCCATGATAAAAAGTGCGGCTAGGATATATCCCAGGACCGTGTTTGCCATTCATTTAGATCATGGATGCGAATCTCATATTGGTGATGCACTTTCTTCCGGTGCATATACCTCCGTAATGATCGATGCCAGTCACGATCCGCTGCAGAGAAATATGGAGCGCACCAGGGCAGTTGTAGAATTGGCGCATCGTCATGAAGTGGCCGTAGAAGCTGAATTAGGGGTTTTGAGTGGAGTGGAAGACAATATTTCCGTCGATGAACGAATGGCTGCTTACACCGATCCGGATCAGGTGGAGGCTTTTGTTGGGTTTACCAAATGTGATAGCTTGGCAGTAGCCGTTGGAACCAGCCACGGAGCATACAAGTTTGCTGGTGGGCAGGACCTTCAGGTGGGAATATTGCAAGACATACAGCGACGTTTGCCAGGCTACCCATTGGTGTTGCATGGTGCTTCTCGAGTAGATCCTGATGAAGTAGACCGGATTAATAAGGCAGGAGGAAAACTAGATCCAACGGCCAAAGGTGTGGATCTTGAGCAATTGCAGCGATCAATTCAGTTGGGGGTTTGTAAGGTGAATATAGCTACTGATGCCAGGTTGTTGTGGACCAGGGTGGTCAGAGAATTTATGCGAGATCATCCTGAGCAATTTGCACCCATTGAGTCAGGAAAAAAATATATTGAAGAATACCGACAGTGGATGATTAAAAAGTTCGATACATTGCGTGCCATTGGCAAAGCCGCCGAATTTCTCTAACTTCTCTTGGGAGGGCGATGTTTGGATGATAGGTTTGTTGGGCATGAAACTTAAAAAAAGGAAGATCATGAAAACACAAAAGTTAACCGTAGCTCAAGCACTGATAAAGTTTCTCAAAAACCAATACTTAAGTGTGGATGGCCATGAAACTCCCTTTTTTGCCGGATGCTTCGGGATTTTCGGGCATGGCAATGTGGCGGGTATCGGACAGGCCTTAGTCGAAAACCCTGATTTTAGGTACTACCAAGCCCGGAACGAACAGGCTATGGTGCACACAGCGATTGGCTATGCCAAAATGAAGAACCGTCAACAAATTTTTGCTTGTACAACATCTATTGGTCCCGGAGCCATGAACATGATTACGGGTGCCCAAACTGCCACGGTTAACCGTATTCCGGTATTGCTCCTTCCCGGTGATATATTCGCCAGCAGAGAACCAGATCCCGTCTTACAACAAGTTGAATATGAGTATAGTCAGGACCTGGCAGCCAATGACTGTTTTAGAGTAGTCTCGAGATACTATGACCGAATCAATCGTCCGGAGCAGCTGATTTATTCCTTACCTGCAGCCATGCGAGTCCTTACCTCACCGGCAGAGACGGGTGCAGTGACGTTGGCTATGCCACAAGACGTACAAACTGAAGCTTATGATTTTCCGGAAAACCTTTTTCAAAAGAGGGTCTGGCCTCTTTTGCGGAATCGTCCGGACGCACAACTGCTATCGAAGGCGGTTGAGATGATTCGGCAGTCAAAGAAACCCGTCATTGTGGCTGGGGGAGGTGTGATTTACAGCGGCGCGGTGCATGAGCTTAATCAATTTGCCCAAGACACCGGTATACCGGTGGGAGAGACCTTTGCCGGTAAAGGTTCAATTCCTTATGACAAACCCTATAGCCTGGGTGGACTGGGTGCCACGGGTACCAAAGCTGCCATCGAAGTGGCTGGGGAAGCAGATTTGATTATCGGTGTGGGTACACGCTATAGTGATTTCACATCTTCATCTAATTCGCTTTTTCAAAACCCTGAGGTAAAATTTATCAACCTTAATGTCAAAGAGTTTGATGCCTTTAAGAAGGGTGCTTTGCCTCTAGTAGGGGATGCAAAAGTGACGATTGCTGAGCTACATAGAAAGCTGAATGATTACGAAGTGGACTCTGGTTACCGGGAAAAAATTGCGAAGCTCAATCAGGAATGGGACCAGGAAGTGGATAGAATTTATGGAGAAGCCAATGGTGATGATCCTCCTATTCATCAAGCAGCGGTGTTGGGTGTTGTAAATGGCTTTATGTCTCCAACTGATGTAATGGTTTGTGCTTCCGGAAGCATGCCTGGAGATTTACACAAGCTATGGCGCAGCTCGGATAGTAAAAATTTCCATCTGGAATATGGTAATTCCTGCATGGGATATGAAATAGCCGGAGGGCTTGGTGCAAAAATGGCTGCTCCTGAAAGGGAAGTTTACGTATTGGTGGGTGATGGTGGATATTTGATGTTAAATAGTGAGATCGTTACTTCCATTCAGGAAAGTTATAAATTAAACATTCTGATATTAGACAACAGCGGATTTGCCAGTATTGGTTCTCTCTCCGAATCCATTGGAAACGAGCGTTTTGGTACTCAATATAAATTTCGCAAGAATGGAGGGTTGAAGGGAGAAAACCTACCCGTTGATCTTGGGATGAATGCCGAGAGCTTAGGAGCCCATGTGATAAGGGCAAATACTGCAGACGAGATTAGAAAGGCTTTGACTGAAGCCAAGGAAATTGATAGGACCACTGTGATCTATATCAAAACCGACATTTATCGCACCGTGAAGGGTTATCATGCTTGGTGGGAAGTACCAGTGGCAGAAGTCTCGACCATGGATGGGGTGAAGAAAGCGAGGCAAGAATATCAGGAGAATAAAAAGAAGCAGAAGTATTATCTGTAAGACCCTCAATGGTGTTTTCCTATGGCCAGAAACTTAAAATTGGGGATTGCACCCATTGGTTGGACCAATGACGATCTCCCTGAGCTTGGAGGGGAGATCCCTTTTGAACAATGCGTCAGTGAAATGGCGCTTGCCGGGTATGAAGGCTGCGAAGTGGGTACCAAGTTCCCAAAAAATGCCAATGACCTAAAGAGGGCGCTTGAACTCAGGCAATTAAGCATTTGCAATCAGTGGTTTTCCTACACCCTTACTACCGATCCATTTGCGGAAGTCCGTAAAGCATTTGAAGGGCACCTCGATTTCTTGCAGGCTATGGGTTCACCTATAGTAGGTGGCGGAGAATGTGGAAAGAGTATCCATTCTAAACCAGGTCCCGTGACGGAAGAGAAAGTACATTTTACTGGTGACGAATGGAATAGATTGACCAAAGGACTAAATGAATTGGGGAAAATCGCACGCGATCGGGGACTCACACTGGCATTTCACCACCATATGGGCACAGGCATACAATCCATGGCTGAGACGGACAGGCTACTTGACAATACTTACTCTGAAAACGTTTCGCTTAATTACGATTGCGGTCATTTTGTGTTTGCGGGTGAAGATCCAATTGTAGCATTGGAAAGATATAAGGATCGGATAGCACATATACATTTAAAGGATATACGTCTTCCCATTTTGAATAGGGTAAAGGAGGAAAGACTCAGTTTTTTACAAGCAGTGAAGGCTGGTATATTTACGGTGCCAGGAGATCGTGAAGGATCAATCGATTTTGACTCAATATTTAAGATTATAAAAGAAATCAATTACCGGGGGTGGTTGGTGGTAGAGGCAGAGCAAGATCCGGCCAAGGCTGATCCCCTGGAATATGCGCTTATGGCCAGGGATTTTATCGCCAAACAATTGTCCAGGCATAATTTGCAGGTTAAGGAAAATGACGTTGGAGGGTAGCCGTTTAATTGTACTGGATGTGGATTAATGTGGGAATGGTGGGATTACCAGGCATGGCCAGCTGAGCAGCCCCACAATCATAGGAGATTTTAAGACAAATCATTAATGAGCACCATAAATGTTGGTATTGTAGGCTTGGGAAGATTGGGGAAAAAGTATGCCGAGATATTGGGTGGGAAGATTAAGCAGGTCAATTTATTGGCTGCTTGCAGTATTGTACCTGAGGAGTTGCACCATGCTCAACAAGTGTTAAAGGTGCCTAACATTTATCGGGATTATGAGGCAATGCTACAGAATGAAGATATTGACTTGATCTTCGTCATTAGTTCAACCAACCAACATGCCGGCCATATGATTAGTGCCTTGGAGAATGGTTGTCACGTTTTCTGTGAAAAGCCATTGGCTATTACTCTTGAGGATTGCTTCCGTGTGGAGCGAGTAGCCAGGGAACATCCCGATCAAATGGCGGTCGTCGGTTTTGTGAGAAGGCACGATCCGAGTTATGTCTATGCCAAGCAAAAAGTGCAAGAGGGTTTGATCGGAGAGCCTTTCTTGGTCAAATCACAAACCGTGGATCTGGATAAGACAGCTGGCTTCCAGGTCGAATTTGTGAAAAGTAGTGGCGGAATGTTTCATGATTTCAATGTCCATGATATCGATCTGGCTCGCTGGTTTTTGGGGTCTGAAATAAAAACCGTCTATTCGGTAGGTGGCTCATATAAGCACGAGGTATTTGCCAAAATAAATGACGCGGATAATGTCATGTCAACCTGTGTTTTTGAGAATGGCTCCATGGCAAGTATTTTGGCTTCTCGTACGGCGGCAAATGGCCACGATACCTATACCGAAGTGGTAGGTACAGAAGGTCTGTTGAGGATAGGCCGGCCCAATTCGGTGGCCAATGTGGAAATATACGATCGATTTGGAGCGCGAAAAGAATGTGTAGAGACTTTTTATGATCGCTTTGAAAGTGCGTTTCATCATCAGATAGAAGAGATGGTAAATTGTGTCATTCATAATACGAAACCGGAAATCACCTTGAGGGATGCTACACAGGCAACAAATTGCGCCATTGCCATGACGAAGTCCCTTTTTGAAGGGAAGGGCGTAGTGGAATTAGCGCAGTTACCCCCTTCATGAAAGCTGATGAGAATAAATAGAAAATCAAAATAGGCATTCAATATTAAAACAGATAAAATGAATCGAGATAAAAATTACCCGATGCTATGTAAGCCTGAAGAGGGACAGATCTATCAATCCATCAGAGCGGAAGAAGTTGGTTGGCCCTTGCTCAACTTTGAAGCACGGATCATGAGGCAGGGTGAAACCTGGAAGGGATTTACAGGAGAAAATGAATATGGGATTATACTCCTATCAGGGAATTATAAGGTGGAAACGGACAAAGGGAGTTGGGAAACCACCAATGGAAGAAAGGATGTTTTTAGTGGCATTGCCCATAGTCTGTACTTACCCCGAAACACTGAATTTTCCATAGTAGCTACCAGTGAGATTTTAGACCTGGGATATGGATGGTGCCAAACAGATCAGGATTATCCTGCGCGTTTTAAGACTCCGGAAGAGGTGGAGGTTGAAATCAGGGGAGGGGATAACGCTACCCGGCAGATCAACGATTTGCTGGGGCCAGGATTCGGTTGTCATCGATTGGTGGCAGTGGAAGTTTATACACCGAGCGGAAATTGGAGTTCATTCCCAGCACATAAACACGATGAACGGATCATCGATGATTTGGGGGAATTGAAAGAAGCGGAGCTGGTAGAGACTTATTTCTATAAAATAGCCAAACCTCAGGGTTTTGCCATCCAAAGGGTTTATACTTCCAATGGCGAATTAAACGAAGTGGCTATTGCCCAAAACAATCATGTTGTATTGGTGCCCAAAGGTTATCATCCGGTTTCAGCTGGACATGGCTATGATGTTTACTATCTCAATTTTCTTGCAGGAAGCGACCAGTCTTTGGCCAATACGCCAGACCCTGATCACGATTGGATATTTGGTACCTGGGCGGGTAGGGATCCGAGAGTACCCCTGGTAACCGCCGCAATGAATGGCATATAGACATAACCAGCAGAAAGTCATCAAGCATTTCATTGTACTCAGCATTAAAAAATCGAGAATTGCTATAGAATTTCTTGGTGTCAAACCTATCTGTTAATCACATGCCAAAATAGGCTGTTTCAGAAGTAGTAAATTTACAGAATGAAAAACTCAACCAAGTACGATCTGCTCACCATCGGTCGATCTTCCATTGACCTGTATTCACAAAATATCGGAGCACCCTTTGAAGAGATCAAGGGATTTGATGCTTTTGTCGGTGGCTCTCCACTAAATATTGCCGTCGGCGCACAAAGACTTGGTCTAAAAACTGCTTTGCTGACGGCCGTGGGGCAAGACAAAGTGGGCGATTTTATTTTGAATTTTCTACGAAAGGAAAATGTTTCTACTGAATTTATTCCCAGAATAAAAGGTGCCAGGAGCAGTGCGGTGATCTTGGGTATTGAACCCCCTGATCGATTTCCATTGGTTTACTACCGGGATAATGCAGCAGATATGGAGTTTACCATTAGTCACGTTGAAAAAATCGATTTCTCCCGATTTAGAATGGTGGAAGTCTCAGCTACCGCACTCAGTCGTGAACCATCGCGTTCGGCCACTTTTTTCGCTGCCGAGAGGGCTGTAGATTGCCATATACCGGTGGTACTTGACCTTGATTTTAGAGCCGATCAATGGGCCGACATTCGGGCTTTCGGAGTCAATGTCAGGGCGTTTCTCAAATACTGTAGTGTGGCTATTGGAACCCAAGAAGAAATTCTGGCAGCCGTCCTAAAAAGTGAAGACCAATTGGTGATAAAGGATCAACAGATCTCGGCCCCCGAAATAACTGGTGATATAGATGCCGGGATTTCGATCGTACTGGCTAGTGGGATAGATTTATTGATCTTTAAAACTGGGAAGGCTGGTTCTAAACTTTACTATCCCGAGGGTGAGGAAGTGGCGGTGGAGGGATTTCCAGTAGAAGTGCTCAATGTGCTGGGTGCGGGGGATGCATATGCAGGAGGTTTTTTGTATGGATTGGCTCAGGGTTGGACTCACGTAAAATGTTGCCGGCTTGCCAATGCTTGCGGCGCCTACCTGGTGACCCAGCCAGGCTGTGCTAATTTTTCTCCTACCTTAGACCAGATCAATGCTTTTATAGAGGACCGGGGGGGATATTAGATTTGGATGACTACTTATACAGCTGAGTGAGATCCGTGGAGCCTTGGTGGACTGATTTCATGAATCAAGTGTTTTGGTGCTTCGGCACATTTTTTTTTAACCAGTTGAATAATCAGAATATAGAATGATGGATACACTATACACTTATATCAATGGGCAATGGCATCGCAGTGCAGAAAGTCACGCGATTGATGTGGTTAACCCTGCCAGTCAAGAAATTTTGACCAGGGTGCCGGTAGGTACCGCAACCGCTAAAGATGTGGAGGCCGCAACGTCTGCTGCTGCAGCTGCATTACCAGGATGGATGAACACTCCGGTCAATCAGCGTGTGCAGCCACTGTTCAAGCTCAAAGGCCTGCTGGAAATACATAAGCACGAATTGGCTGAGATCATTACCAAGGAATGCGGGAAAACACTTTCCGAATCTTTGGGTGAATTGACCCGGGCGATTGAAAATGTTGAGATGGCCTGTGCCACTCCTGCACTGATACAGAGCGAATTTTCGGAAAATATCGCCAGAGGAATTGACGAGTTTATGATCAGGCAGCCAGTTGGTGTTTGTGCTTGCATTACACCCTTTAATTTTCCCGGTATGATCCCCTTTTGGTTCTTGCCTTATGCGATTGCTTGTGGAAACACTTTTATTGTCAAACCTTCCGAAAAAGTACCCTTAACCATGCAAAGGGTATTTGAATTAATAGATCAAATCGATTTGCCTGCAGGTGTGGTCAACATGGTGCATGGCGGCAAGGAAACGGTTGATGCTTTACTTAAACATCCAGAGGTCAAAGCCATCAGCTTTGTGGGTTCTACTAAGGTAGCCAGGTATATATATGCTACCGGTACGGCGAATGGCAAGCGAGTTCAAGCCCAGGGAGGCGCTAAGAATCCGGTAGTCGTGCTGCCTGATGCAGATATTGAAATGACCACCAAGATCATTGGCGACAGTGTTTATGGATGCGCAGGTCAAAGATGCCTGGCGGCCTCGACTATCATCGCTGTTGGCGATACCAAGGGAGAGTTCCGGGAAGCCATCGTTGAAAAAACAAAGGAAAGAGTGACCGGTTATGGCCTGGATGACAACGTAGATATGGGTGCGCTGATCACTTTGGAAAGCCGGGATAGAGTAAAAAATCTCATTCAAAAAGGGATAAATGAAGGTGCTAATATTCTCATTGATGGTCGGGAGGCAAATATCAAAGGTTATGAGCAAGGTAGTTTCTTAAAACCGACGATTTTGGAAGATGTGGCACTTGACGGAGAAATCATTAATACCGAAATTTTTGGACCGGTAATGAGTTTGTTAAGAATGTCTACCATAGATGAAGCCATCAATTTTGTAAATCAGGGTCCCTATGGAAATATGGCTTGCCTCTTTACAACCAGTGGAACCAATGCCAGGAAATTCAGAAACGAGGTAACCGCTGGAAATGTGGGGATCAACATTGGAGTAGCTGCACCTATGGCGCAGTTTCCATTTAGTGGATGGAAGGATAGCTTCTTTGGAGATCTTCATGGACAGGGTCGGCACGCCATCGAGTTTTTCACCCAAACTAAGGTCGTGGTCGAACGGTGGCCAAAGGAGTGGAGCCGGAAATTTTGAGGTTTTCAAGCACCCTCGATCTTTAAATAATTTGGATCATTCACTGTGATAAGAAATGACAATATTGGTATAAAAAAGGTATGAAATCAATTAGATGTGGTGTTATAGGTTTGGGCCGGATAGGGAGAATCCATTTAGAAAATCTGATTCAAGGAATATCGGGGGCGGAAGTCATCGCGGTATCCGATCCATCACCGGAGGCAAAGGCCTATGCGGCAAAATTGGGCGTACGGGAGGTATTTGATCATGCGGAGAGCATCATTTCGCATGGTGAAGTTGATGCCGTCATCATTTGTTCCCCCACAGACACGCATGCATCCTATATCAAGAAAGCAGTGCAGAGCCAGAAGGCCATATTTTGTGAAAAACCTCTGGATCTGGATCTTGAATCCATTCGAGAAATCATCCGGGTGGTAGATTCAAATACTGCTTTTGTGATGACCGGATTTAACCGGCGATTTGATCCGGGATTTGCCAGGGCACAACAGGCGGTACGTGACCGGCAGTTGGGACAATTGCAATTGTTGCGCATTTCCAGCCGCGATCCAGCACCTCCACCTCTTGATTATATTAGATCATCTGGAGGTATTTTCTTGGACATGACCATTCATGACTTTGATATGGCTCGTTTTGTGACCAACTCAGAGGTAACGCAGGTTTATACTCAGGCTATGGCTTTTCACGAGACAATTAAACAAGCAAATGATGTGGATACAGCCGTCATTACCCTTCAGTTTGAAAACGGCATGATTGCAGCCATTGATAATAGCAGAAAGGCGGTCTACGGCTATGATCAGCGTCTGGAAATTTTCGGTTCCGAAGGGATGATAATCCTGGGCAATGAACATGTAGATAATCATACATTTTTCAACCACCAGGGAGCCAATCGACCACCGTTATTAAATTTCTTCCTGGAGCGGTATCAGCAGGCCTATATCAATGAAATGCAGGCTTTTATTGATGCTTTACGCAGGGGCGACCAGCCACCCGTTACAGTGTATGATGGATACATGGCAGCGGTCATCGCCGTTGCCGCTAAGCAATCTTGGCTCGAGCGTCGACCAGTTGAAATCAAGGAAATAACGGAGGATGACTGAAAATTTATTATTTGTATTTGACAAAGATGGGGTACTTTTTGACACGGAATTACTAAAGACACATGTATTTGAAGAAGTGTTTGCCATGTACCCGCAGCATGCCAAAGAGATCCATGATTATATGATCGCAGATATCGGGACTCCGCGAAAGGTAAAGTTTGAGTACATCTGCAAGGAAATACTCAAACTGGATAATGTGGCATTGGCAGTGCAGTCATTTGTCCATAAATCGAAGGAAGACCTTAAGCAGAAGTTGCTCACCATTCCGCCTATGAAAGGACTCATAGAATTTTTGCAACGTTTTCCAAAGACGCCTAAATATGTATGTTCGATGGCACCCCAGGAGGAAGTGAAGCATCAAATACACCACCATGGCTTGGAGCACTTCTTCGAGGAGCTTTACGGATTTCCTACTCCGAAGAAGACGGTGATTGAGGGGCTCAAGGAAAAATATGGAAAAAACATTGTCTTTTTTGGGGACACGATTTATGATTATCAGGTGGCCAAAGAGACCTCAGTAGCATTCGTTGGAGTACAAACCTCACCCTTTGGTCAGCCGTTTCGCAATCTTTCCGTGCCGGTCATTAGAGGATTTGACGAGATGGATCTTGCTTTTTTTCAAAACATGGAGGTGCCAGCTTCTTGAGTTTGAAATTTGGAGATGATAGTCTGGGATTGAACTTGTCTCACTATGGCTCGTTGAACGGCTTTGGACCGAGCAGGTATTCGCTGGATCCATACAACTGCTTTCGTGTTTTCCACCAGACTTATGTAATGGTTTCCCTTCAATTCCTTAAGTCCAGCAAAATCTTGATATTTCGTGCCGGATCCTCCTCAAGCAACTCAAATCCCTTTTGAGCCTGGGAGCCAGGGAGTATTTGCGAGATCAGAGCTTCCGGTTTCAAAAGTCCTTGTGTCATGTTGTCTATTGTTTCGGTGAATTCACCGTGGCTTACTCTAGAAGATACAATGGTTGCTTCTCTCCAAATCAGCTCTTTAAAGAGCACCGGAGTTGGTTCATTTCCCAATCCCAGGACGCAGATTTTTCCACCACCGCAGACCGATTCGATACAGCCCTGTACAGGAACGGGCGACCCCTCTACTTGGTGGGCATGACCCACTGCTTCAAAAGCAATGTCGACACCTCGACCGTGAGTTTCCTTTTTGATTCGCTCAACGGGATTTTCATTTTCGGCATTGATTACAATCACATTGTCATAGTACTGTGGGCCAACGGCAAGACGTGGATCTAAAATGTCTACCATAAAGACGGTATTGTCGGTCACCGTACGAACAGCCTCTAGAATACAAAGCCCTACTTTACCAGATCCCCAGATCACAATGGTATCCCCTTCCTTTACGACAGCCCTGTTTTTGGCGTGGAAACCAATGCTTAAGACTTCCACCAAAGCAACATGTTCATCCGGGATGTGATCAGGTACTTTATAAAGCATTGAAGGAGGAAGTGAAACGAATTGCTGAAAACCTCCATTGGCATCAATACCAATGATCTTTAGGTTGGTACATGCTGGATAATGACCTTTCTCACAAGCTGCACACTTGCCACACCAGATGATGGGATCGGGTGCTACTTTTTCGCCCACCGTCCACCCGGAAACACCCCTTCCGATCTCAGCAACGACACCACCAAATTCATGCCCCATGATCATGGGAGTCTTGGTACGTGGCTCAAATTCACCTTTAAGCACGTGTTGATCGGTGCCACAAATACCTCCATACTGCACCTGGATAAGGACTTCACCGTCCTTACACCGGGGTTTTTCAACCTCCATCCAATTGATCTTATTGTATTCGGTCAATACCGCTGCTTTCATGAATAGATTAATTTTAACTCAAATTAATCTATTGGTAACACTAAACCAAGATCTTGCTGATCTGCCAGATATTTGATTTGGTCAAAAAAGGGTGGCAAATCACTCACAATCACACCATGTAGCTCGCTGTCAGGATTGGAGGACTTTTGCTGGATGTACCAGTGTTTACCTCTGTCTCGGTCATTGCCTTCCAAGTGCCGCCTGAGTTTTTAGCAGAGTACGAGGAGCAAGGCTTTGGCTGAGGACTTCGTCGAGGCTTCGTTTTCCTGTAGATGGTCCTTGTGGGGTGAAGCGCCCATAAACTTGAACCACGTAGAATCAGCTGGGGATACTTGGGTTGATTCCACACCAATTATCCGACAACAAACATTTACAAACGTTTACAAACGACTATAAACGTTTAATATCGGCTTGGCGAGGAGAATTGTCTTATAGTTGGCAAATGATGAGTCTTAATGGATGGTAATCACAATCAGGTAAGCGATGAAAGCTACTATTTTTACACCACGTGCTCATGCCAAACGAATCAAGATCTTTATTCCTTATCATGCATTTGATTGGAGGAAGAAATTGAAACAGTTGGACAGCAGTTTTTACCACCCAGAGCAAAAGCTTTGGAGCGTGGTTAATACGGAGGCCAATTTGCAAAAGCTTAAGGCCATTGTGAATGGGCAATTTGATGTCAAGGATCAACAACAAGTAAAACGAATGCCCTATCAGGAGTTGTCGGACCAAAACAAAGACCGACTTGCTGACCTAGAGCAACATTTGATACTTAAGGGATATAGCCATCACACCGTAAGAAACTACAGGTCTGCTTTTGTCCCCTTCCTCCACTTTTTCGGTTCACGTGAGCTCAAGACTGTAACCAAGACCGAAATAGAAGGATATCTGTTTAAATTGATATCCAAATACAATATTTCAGAAACCAAGCAAAACACGGTGATCAATGCGATTAAACCTGTTCGTTCACTGAAATGATCTGACAATTATGTTGGAATTCTTTGATCAGAACTTCTTCAAGTTGATTAAGTGTCATATTTGGTAGGGGTTTAATTGTGAATACCAAAGTTCGCGTAAACCTTCATTAAATTATACTGAACGATTTGCTATTTCCCGTTTTGCATGGGCGTGGAATCTGGCATTAGCTTATTCAATACCGCGTATACCGGACAAAATTTTGTAAATGGACTTATGATTTGTAATAAAGCCACTCCCAGAGCAACATAGAGCCATTCCATCCCAAACTGAAATGCAAGAGCCACTGAGCACAAATATAAGACTCCAACAATGGCATCATGTGCTCTAACCTTGGTGATATCTCTTCTCATGGAGTTAGTTTCAATTGTCATCCGAAACTTTTTGAATGTTAAGTTTAAATTATGTGATTCTTATACGAAAGTAATAAGCCTAATTGAATAAAAACGGTATCTTTTGATACACACACTAATGAAATATGAAAAATATCTTTGGCTCAATTATTTCCAATTACTGGTTATAGGCTTACTTGTTGCTAACAAATGTCATAGCATATGCATCTACTTGTCATTTGACACTGATTCCTAAATCCAATACTATAGTAGATATTAGAGAGTACTGAAGGACGTGCCATATCTTGACCGTGTGCGACTTGAATACTCTCATGATGCTGAGGGTAATGACTTTTTTACAGATGGGAGACGGCCTCCTGGTGACGCCTTATTGGAGGCGTTGCCAAATCTGAGATGCTGACCGCAGCGTCAGTACAACCTTATGCGGCTGTTCCGAAAACTGAACGGTGGTGAGCGATAAGATTGCTGAACGATCTCGCAGACCGAAGGTCCAGCGGACCTTCGAGTGAAAGCAACCGCGCAGCGGATGAGGGGGAGACAAGATTTCTGCAGGAGAGCTTGATGGAGTTAAATGAAATGAACCAATGCTTAAGCTGTCCCGACGCTGCCGATCGGGATAAACTGCAGAAAATTTAATGATGTCAAAAGTATGCTTCGGAAAGGAATTTATTCAATTGGAGGAAAACATGGCCTTGGGCTGTTCAACTCAAAACACCAATCCTCGTGCCAACATGCTATTTCATTAGAAGTGCCTCTCACATGGTGCATGCGGGCAGGTTCCAGAAATGTTCTAGCAAACTCGAGATCTCCCTTCCTTCTAGAGAAAGCCCTAACTTGGAACGCTCTACCCTGCACACACTGGGAAGTGAACGTAGGTGAAGAGGCACTATGAAGGATGGTAAAGTTGTTGACATTTTGAAAAACTAAGAATTAAGGCCACGCGGAGTGAGATATTCAAGGCTTTTGCACGCCGTAGATCACGAGGGATCTTGATGCCACCTTGTAATTTAATCCACAACAAATTAAATAAGTATGAGCCATTTTGATCTACCCCGCATTAATTTTCATGGTACAGCCCTATTGGATACAGCAACCGCCAATAATGGTAACTATGAACCTTCTTTGACTATGTTTGATCAGGATAATTCAGAAGCCTTCCTTCCCCCAAGATGCTATCTTCCGGAGAATTATACCTATCAACCGCCTCCGGGGGTTCAGATCCTGAAAGACAAAAACGGACGTCCTTATGTACCGTTAACTCCCATATCAACTGCGAATTACCAGTCGTGGGCAACAACGCCGCTGGGTAGTTTTAGCGACGACGTACTGTATAGGACTTTATACGAATATCTGCAATTGACTGGCAAAAATCCCGGCTACTGGAATTATTACGGCGACCTCAGTTTCTCATTGATCAATGCTGGGGTGACAGGAATCGCCGTGTACCAGCCGGGGGTAGGTGTGGTTACAAATACAAATACCCCCAGTTACCAACCATACTGTCCTCCCTTTCTTCAGGAGATGTTCGGGGCTGAGCTTTCATTCAACTACAAATATTTTATGCAGGGTTCGCAGACTTCGGCCTATTTGTGTGATGTGGATTCCATCGGTCAGATGTGTACACAGGTCTTTATCGGGCAGGCCGGATTGTATAAGACCGGTGAAGGGGGAACCCAGATTACGATTTTTAGTGGGACGCCGGTAAAGTCAACCACCAGATGGATGAACCTGACTAAGGTGTTGAATTATGCCGATCATAGTCTCTTGCCCATGGGTGGGTCAGCCAGTTGTTATGCAAAAATAGCATTGAAGGATGGGGACGAGTTATTGAATATGCTTGAGCAGCTCACCGGCAAAAAACCCAGTGGCTTATTTTTGAAATTCATGATTCATGAAGTACATGAGGTACGTGAGCCTGATTATTCGAATATTCCTGTTCAATCGGTTACGGAGCTGTCCGGAAATCAATCCGGATTTCCCAGGAATCCCGCCACAGCTGGCATCAGCGGTTCCATCACTCCCTATTATGAAGGGGATATGAGAACTGCATCCATTAGCCGGTTGTTGAAAAATGATCCAACCATCTCCATTGATTCTTCAGGAATCGACAAGCCGGTAACGAAGCAGGGAAATACCCTGCAAATTCCCGGCACCGTTAATCTGGCTCCTATACAATTTATTCATAATGCACAAATCAATATCCTTTCGCTGGATATAATGAATGCGATCAACGAGTACGGGTACGATGGCGGCACTCTACCCGGCTATGCTGGTAATGGTGATATACCGGCGTATCAGAATTTTGAATCCTATAATTTTGGTTCATTTTCCCTCTTATTTCAGCCGGATGCCGGAGGTGCCCCCGTGCCGATAAACAGCTTCGACTTTGCCAACAACTACAACATGCAGCAACTACTAAATACTGGCGGCATGGTTGACTTTAACGTGAATGCCGGATCGGATTATTCCGGTGGTTCCTTCTACCTCACGCTAAACGGAACCACCGTCTTCAGGGAAGATGATTATCTCATCACTTCGGACCAGATGGGTAATTACGCCCAGCAAAATCAGTCCGGAAACAATTACATGAGTGACGGATTACCAAGAATCCCGTGTGTGCTGCGTGTTTTCTACCGGGGGGTGGCAGTACAGGGGTCGGGTACTCCTGTGACACAACAAACCATTGACATGCGGACTGGTAAAATAACCAACACACCCAATGTGATGGTGCATGACGGAATGCCGTTAACCTTTGCCGTGGATACCGATGGTTGTCTGACCTATGGATTTATTGATTCCCAGTCACAAACCTGGGAAGGCCAAATGCCCCAGTTGTTTAAATATGTCATGAACACTTCTCTGATCGTGGTGCGTACCCTTTCTTCTGAGCCACAGCTCGCCAGATATCTATCGGGACAGGATCCACTTACATGGGAGGTGGTTTTCGACAATGTATTCTCCTTGTATAAGACACTATATCCGGTCATGGACAAAGTCGTTCCGTTTACCCAGTCAAACTGGTCGGATCCGTTTCTACTCGATAAAATGCTGGTTCTAATTGCTGACGAAAATTGGAACAAACCGTTGTACATGCCAGTCACCCGCGATCTTTCTGCACCACAACAAAAGCTGTTGCAGATGTGGGCCAAACTATTCACACATACATTCATCGAATGACTAAACCCTATTTATGAAAAACAATGATCAACCGGTATTACTGGTCATCGTGCTTTTGATCCTCATGGGTTGCAATGGTCCAGCTGACAATAAAAGTGCCGCAGTATCAGATCCCGTGCTATCACCAAGGCTTGCTGAAATCACTGAGAATCTCTTCCAAGAGGAAAGCACTTTGTTTTCCATTTCCCTTTCGCCGGTTCAAACCGATTACCACCTGCCTGCCATGCATTCCTTTGCTTTTGCCACTTACGAAGGCATGTGGATCGTCCTCGGAGGCCAGGTGGCCGGATTTCACGGTACCGCCGATGATCCGCCGCCTTTCATGCGATCGATCGCTAATGACAGCCTGTGGCTCATCGACCCGGTCAATGGAGCATCCTATAGCGTGCCGGTCCCTGCGCAATTTCAGCCAGCGCTCACTGTTACCAATCCACAATATTACCAGGAGGGCGAGACCCTTTATGTGTGTGGAGGATACACGGTTAGTGATGCGACGCAACCTAGGTTCAACACTACCTCGAATTATTTGGTCGGGGTCAACCTTCCCAATTACCTCCAATATGTCCAGAGCGGCGGACAGGCACCGGCAGCAGACCAGGTTTTTCAGATAGCTCTTCAAGACGATTTTGTCCGGGTAACGGGCGGTGCATTGATGATCGTGAATGATTACTTTTACCTGGTTGGAGGACAAAATTTCGAGGGCGTTTATACCGTCGGTTCCACAGGAGATTATACCAATGCCATCCGCAGTTTTACCCTGGAACAAAACGGTTCGGACTGGTCACTGGGTACAATTGATTCACTGGTGGATACTGTCAACCTTCATCGCCGGGACTTTAACCTCGTGCCATACTTGTCATCCGGAGGACTGCAGGAAGCCATTATACTGGGAGGGGTATTTACGCCGGAGGATCTGTCCTACAATAACCCGGTCTATATTACGGGGCTGGCAACCGGGACCCCTGCCATTACGGTTGGCTTGTCAGAACAGTCATGCAATCAGTACTCGTGTGCCGTAGCCTGCATGTGGATCGCACCTCAAGTCGAAGGCATGATCTATGCGTTGCTGGGTGGCATCACCTACAAACAATACAGCCCGGCCACCAACGGACTGGTTATTGGCGACAACGGTGTGCCTATGCCGTTTTCCAACCTGGTTGACTTTATCGTTTCAGACACGGATACCCTGGTGGAATTGGTGCAGACTCCACCACAACCATTATTGCCGGGATACTTAGGCACCAATGCGGCGTTCATACCAATACCTCAATTTGTTACGGATTCGTACCCAAACATTCTGGACCTGTCAAAAGTATTCATGGACACCACTACTGCAGCAACGATCGGGTATCTGTTTGGCGGCATCCTGTCTGAAGGGCCGACATCAGGTACTACTGCAAACGGAATTGTCAGGACCTACGCAAATCCCGTCCTCTATTCGGTTGATCTCTCGTTAGATGGTAACCAAAATGTTGAGACGAGACCTCAATGAAAGGTCCCTAGAGTCGGCCAACCCGGAATCTGAGAACAAATGAATATTAACGGATGATCTAATCATGCATTGGGACACATCAAGAATAAGTCACAAGCGGCAATTGTATACCATTCTACCATACACATACACATACACATGCTGTGCTTGTAATTTGAGGAACAGCGATCCCAAAAATTCGATGACGAAAGTTTTTTATTTTTCCTAAGATTTACCCGAATCAAGACAAGCTTATAGACAATTAAACTTGCTTGACCCCAAAACCGTCTTGCTGGTTTTCTTAGATAATTAAAGTCTAATCATGAGATTCCACCGCACTCCACTCCAAATCCAAAAGGAGAAGACGATAGCATGGTTGAAAGATTCTGAAAGCAAAACAACCATCCCATCGAGTCTGGATATCAACAGAAAGCAAATGGCAACCTTGGAGGAAGTCATTCAGGGTAGAATTGTATGGCCCTGGACGCCGGGTTATGACACCGACAAAAGAGACTTCAACAATGTCTATCCGGCTGATCCGGTAGTGATCATTTATGTAGCCAATTACGAAGATGTCCGGTTGATTCTTGAATTTGCAACGGAGGTCGATCTACCGACCACCATCCGGTCGGGAGGACATAGCCTTACTGACTATTCGGTGTGCGATGGCATAGTGATCGACATTAGCGGACTGAAATCCGTAAATGTGGATACTGTAAACCAAACCGCCTGGGTGGAAGCGGGAAACACCTTTGCCGATCTGAACCCGAAACTGGAATTTTACGGAATGCATCTGCCCGGTGGAGGTTGCCCGACGGTTTCCGTTGCCGGTTTCATGCAGGGCGGCGGTTATGGGTTGACATCCCGCAATTTTGGTATTCAATCTGATATCGTCCTGGAGTTTACCATGATGTTGGCCGATGGTAGTCTGGTGATTGCCAATGCCGATCAAAACAGCGATCTTTTCTGGGCAGTTCGTGGGGGGACAGGCGGAAATTTTGGAGTACTGCTCAATATAACCTATAAGATATTTCCCTTGGGTGAGATCTGGGGTTTGCAACTCGCCTGGGATTTTGAGACGGATACCACCAATGCAGCAGGAGCCCTGGTTGCCATTCAGGACAATTACCTTTCCGGGTTCAACCATCCGGAACTGGGGATTGAAATCCTGGTATACACCGACATCGCCACCGATAATCATAAGAAGGTGGTATTTGCTGCTGGATTCATCGGAAGCGAAACTGAGCTGGATGCAGCAATTGCTCCATTGATGGCCGTACCCGGAGCCACTAGAAAACTTAAGAAGCAGGGCAAGTATTCAGAAGTAAACAACTGGGTACTGGAAGGTATCCCTGATGTACCGCATGATGTCAAATTCTACGGGCGAAGTGCTTACGTGGCGCGCTCACTCACCGTTGAGGACTATGCCGATATCTTGACTCAATTTAAAACTGCTCCCAACGATTACGCCATGATCGACCTGGAAGGTTACGGTGGGGTAATCAATCAGTATCCCGTTGAAAATTCAGCCTTTATCCATCGCGATGTCCTTATGGATTTTTATACAATATTGTTTTTTGATAATGCATCGAACGACCAGGAGCAAAACAGGGAATGGATGATCCAGTTTTATGCATTTCTGGAACAATATACCAATGGACATTCGTATCAGAATTACCCCAACCGCGACCAAACAAACTTTCAGTGGGCCTACTGGGGACCGTATTACAACCAGCTGGTCAGCATAAAACAGAAGTACGATCCGAATAACTTTTTTCATTACCCCCAATCCATCGGCGTACCGGTCCCTGCTGAATATGAGAACAAACAAATCATGCTCTTTGACAATACGGCAATTGTGTATGAAAAACATTAAGATCCGTGTTTTCTGGATTGGCTTCCTTGCAGGGTCTTTCTTTTGGTTATCGGCCCAAACTCCGGTACATGTAGGGGAAGGGGATCGGCTTTTTATTGGAAAATACTTGGAGTACTTTAGAGATACCACGGGGATTCTCGGAATTGACGATGTACTGGACCAGCCTTTTACGCCAAACGAGACCGATGCCCTCAACCTTGGATTTACCGATCACACTGTGTGGATGCGCTTTTCAGTAGTCAGCAATTCCGGAGAGGAGTTGTACTTGGAGATTAATTCTCCATTGATGAGTCATCTTGAAGTCTATGAGATCGTCGAGCACAAACCCAAGCTCCTGTTTACCGGTGGTTCCTCAGTACCCTATGAACAGCGGCCATTGAAGACGGAGAACTGGTTGTTGGAAGTGAATCTATCTAAGGGGATCCCATCAACCTATTATGTCAAAGGCCGGAGTTATTATCCATTCCAGGTGCCCATCATCCTCTCTACTAAAAATAAGTTTGTGGAGCAGAATATGCGTCACAACCTCTTCTGGGGAATTTACATGGGGGTGATGCTTTTTGCATTCATCTACAACCTCTTTATCTATACAGCGGTCCGTGAACGCTATTATTTATATTACCTGGCCTATGTCTTGATTACCTCAGTATTTTACCTGGGACTGGAGGGATTCGGTTTTCAGTTTTTGTGGCCAGACAGCCCTGGATTCAATCCGCTGATCCCGGTCTTGGTTAGCATGACCAATGTGCTCATCGTCCTGTTTACACTCAGTTTCCTTAAGATAAAGGGAGACCAGAAGATTCTGTACTGGTGGGGATTGGTCACTATCGGTCTAAATGTATTGGCTGCGATGCTTGACATCGCTGGGATGTATGCGGTGGCATTGCCCCTTTCTCAATTGGTGAGCATGTTGGCCAGCATCTATTTTATTGTTGCCGGCGTGGTCAGCTTAAGGCGAGGTATCAAGACTGCGAAATATTTTCTCATGGCCTGGTCGGCCTTCTTGGTGATGGTCATCATTTTTATTCTTCAGATGAACAATGTGGTCCCAAGTAATTTTTTCACCTCTAACGGAATTTACTTTGGCCACATGACTGAAGTTGTGCTGCTCTCCTTTGCCTTGGCCGACCGCATCAATTTGCTGAAACTGGAGAATGAAAACAAACAAAAGGAGATCATTGCGCACCTCAAGGAAAACCAGTTGTTGCAAACCAAGGTGAATCGGGAGCTGGAACAAAAGGTGAAAGAGAGAACCGCTGAGGTTGTTGCCGAAAAGGAACGAAGCGATGAACTGCTGTTGAATATCCTTCCTGCCGCCGTCGCCGATGAGCTAAAAGCCAATGGAAAGGCCGAAGCAAAACAGATCGACCAGGCCACCGTGCTCTTCACTGATTTTAAGGAATTTACCGCCTTGTCAGAACGACTACCGGCCAGTGAATTGGTTGAGGAGTTGAATTATTGCTTTTCGGAATTTGACAAGATCATACAGAAATATGGTATTGAAAAAATAAAGACCATCGGAGATGCCTATATGGCTGCTGGCGGACTGCCCATACCCAATCAGACGCATGCCAGCGATGTGGTGAATGCTGCTATTGAGATTCAGAAATTTATGCAGGAATATAAGACATCAAGAACCGCTGCCGGAAAACCCTATTTTGAAACCAGGATCGGAGTGCATACAGGATCTATTGTTGCAGGAATTGTAGGATTGAAGAAGTTTGCCTACGATATCTGGGGAGATACGGTGAATATTGCCAACAGGATGGAAAGCAGCGGGGAGATCGGGAAAATAAACATCAGCCATACTACCTATGAGATGGTGAAAGATGCCTTCCATTGTGAACACCGAGGCAAAATTGCTGCCAAAGGAAAAGGAGAACTGGATATGTATTTTGTGGAAAGCCTTTTAAATTGAAGCTGGTTTCCTTGATACTATCAATCAATATATAATCGATCAGCTCATTAAAGACTTGATTGATGACAACCGAAAGCACTTAATTCTTCTGAAACCAGATCGAAGGAATTATGTGCTTAGAAATATACTGCTGAAACATGTCTAAAGCTGTTCAGGGAAACAACGATATGCAGCAGATCGCAAGGTCGTTTGATGGTGATAACAAGTCATCGAGCTTATGTTAGGAGGATGGATAATTGGATTGGGGGTTGTCCCTGCTATGTCGGAGAGCACATTAAATCGTGAAACATAATTTTGGGTGAAGGTGGGGGCAATGGGGAATGCGTTATTCAGTCGGTGAAATGTATAGGCTTTTAACGGATCAAGTCAGAAAGCCCTTTGAGTTGTGGTAAATTTAGCATATGAAAGCAGCAATAACAACTAAAGCCGGAAACCCTGAGGTTATCGTAATAAGAGAAGTGGAAAGGCCAAAGGTAAAAATTGGATGGGTGCTTATCAAGGTCAAAGCATGCGGATTAAATAGATCTGAGCTCTTCACAAGAAGAGGAGATTCTCCCGGTGTTTTATTTCCGCGCATTCAGGGAATTGAATGCGTAGGAATTGTAGAGGAAGATCGATCTGGCACATACGAAAAAGGACAACGGGTGGCGGCTATAATGGGTGGTATGGGAAGATTCTTTGACGGAGGATATGCTGAATACGCCCTAGCACCATTGGAGATCATTTTTCCTTTCAAAAGTAGCTTGCCATGGGAAACCATTGGTGCCATTCCGGAAATGTTTCAAACAGTTTCAGGTTCGCTAAATCAAGCGCTTGAAATTCAGAAAGGCGAAACGCTACTAATTCGAGGAGGAACATCATCTATTGGGATGTTATCATGCCAACTTGCCAAGTCCAAGGGGCTAACTGTAATTTCAACGACCAGGAACCCGAGTAAGAAGCAAGCATTATTAGATAACGGCGTTGACCACATTGTAATAGATGATGGTAGCATAGAAGAACAGGTCAGGAAAATTTACCCAAATGGTGTTAGCAAAGTACTAGAGCTGATTGGAACAAGAACTCTCAAGGATTCCTTGAAATGTATTGCAGCAAAAGGGATGGTATGCATGACAGGAATTTTAGGAAATGAATGGACAATGAAGGAATTTACGCCTATGGGAGATATCCCATCACTAGGAAGATTGACTGTATACATGGGAGAATCAAAAAATCTATCTAAAGAATTGTTACAGGAGTTTATTGATGATGTAGAAGACGGGAAGATCAAATTAAATTTGGACAAAATCTTTCGACTTAGTGAAGTTGCAAAAGCTCATCAGTACATGGAAGATAATAAGGCCATGGGAAAGATTGTTATAATAACATAAAGACGCTCAACAAAACCTAAACTGCATTTAAACTAGTTTAGACACCGTTGTGAGAAATGAAAATCCAAGCCTATGGGTCTAAAATTAACGGTGACTGTTCAGGACTATGCCATTTGCCTGTTTCCATCTATTAAAAAGGGACAGACCTGATGCAGTCAAAGGCCACAGTGATGGAATTCTCGATTAGGTGCATCCAAAAATTAATTAGAGATGAGATTTAGGATAATCTGTGCTACTGTTTTCATCTTTTGTCTTTGGCAGACATTCTTGGGGCAAGATAGTGATTTAAGTTCCATGATCTCCGAGTTAGATGGAATTCAGAAGCCAATTAATGTCGAGGCTAGTGATAAAACAGATCTCCTTAACATGGATAGGCTGGCCTTCAAAAGATTCAAAAAACAAATGGCAAAGCCATTGTGTCCGAGCCACGAACGGGTTTTTAGGTACTCTTTACCAAGATTTATCGCTCACTTTTATACAAAGCGGTGGTTGACAAGCATTAGGTCCATCAGGTCCACAAAAGAATGACCCAGTAAATCCAAGACGGTATCTTAAGGTTAGCATGTCTTTTGGTTAGATTACTCGTCCTTAATTTTTTCAGTGCGCGGTACAAATGATTAGCTACCACCTGATATGAGATGGACAGGGTATCGGCAATTTCGGGTAGACTTAAATCATGGTAATATTTAAGATAGATAATTTCCCTTTGCCGGGGTGGCAACTCATTGAGCAACTGCACGATCTTATCCTTGTTCTGATCAGATGACTCCTGATTAATCATGATCTCTTCTGGCCCAATGCTGAACAATATAGCTTGAGAAGACTGCATTGAAGAGCGACGTTCAGTGTCGACTCTTTGGATGTCAATTTCTCGTAAGAGCCTTCTACGGTAAGAAGCGATCAGATAGGAGGTGATGTTGTCAACTTGAACGGTAAGATTACCTCGGTTCTTTAAGAGATAAAGGAAAAAATCCTGGATGACATCTTTTACCAAGGCCTCATCGGGCACAAGTTTGAGGCCATAGCGATAACAGATCGGATAGTAGTCGAAAAAAAGCTGGGCGAATGCTTCCTCATCTCCTGATGTGAAGGCTAGCCATAGTGCTGTCGGATCTCTTCTTTTCTCTAACATGTCCTTTTCTAATCACAAAGTGTACCCCAAGAAGATCTACTGAATTGCCAATTTAGAAAAAAAAATGAAGTCTTTCCTTGAGGGAATGGGAAACCATGGTAGCCATTCGTCTACACGGGCTTGAGACATTAGAGAATACCTTCCATTGGACCCACCAACCCCGGGTTAGTGTGGCCATGATTTTCGGTGATCGTGATTTTTTTCTCAAATCTGGGTTAAAAAACTAGGGTTGCTCTACTCTACCTCTGTATATGACTTCATATTAGATACAATTACGAAGGCAAAGAATGCAGCAAAAGGATTACCAAACTTTGAAAAGCCTGCTGTCCGATGAATCATTTTGCCGTTGGTTGATGAAAGGTAATGATGAGATAGATGCGGGCTGGGATGAATGGTTGGCAGAGAATCAAGATAAACTGGAAATTGTCGATATGGCCAAACGGGTGATTGATGGCCCACCCTTTGAGTTTGAAAGAAGGGCACTGGATCTCGGGTTGGTTGCATCGGAGTGGACAAAGCTTAACGAAAAGTTACAAATCGAAAAATCAGCAGTAGAGGGACCCAAACCGTCGAGTAAAGCCATCCGGAGCATTAGATTTTGGGGATGGCGATTGGTGGCATCGGTGGCATTTCTTGTGGTTCTGGGTTTTTTATTGCAGCAGTACGTTTTGAATCCTCTAGTGTCCCACCAAACACCGTTTGGTAAGCAACTGAATCTCGTATTGATGGATGGGACTGTGGTGGATCTGAACGCCAATTCAAAATTGACCTATCGTAAGCATAATCCTCGGAGAGTATGGCTTGATGGTGAGGCTTTTTTTAGTGTAAAGCAGAAGCTGGCTACCGGTGAGAAATTCCAGGTGATCACCAACGACCTTACGGTTGAGGTGTTGGGAACTGCTTTCAATGTGGTAGAAAAGGAATACCGTACGGAAGTGATCCTGGAGGAGGGGAGCATCAAATTGAATCTAAAGCGGGATTTTGAAAAAGAACTATTGATGCAACCGGGTGAATTGATAGCTTTTTCAGCGAAAACCAAGGATAAGGTGGAAAAGCGTGCAGTGGAGTCAGAGCCGTTGACTTCATGGAGAGATGGGGTGCTCTTATTTGAAGATGTGCCGGTGGTTGTGGTGATGGAAAGAATCGAGGAGGTATACGGTTGGCGACCAGTGTACAATGACGAAAAATTAAAAACGAGAAATATTTCAACACCAGTGCCGTCTAATGATCTGGAAAGTACGTTGGCTCTACTGAGTAAAGCGATCGGCATTAAGATAGTTAAAGTGCCCGAAGACAAGGTGCTATTATTGCACTGATCTGTCATTAGAGGTGGGTTGTAAATGGATTTGATGAGATTAATGTGATTATTAAAGTTAATGTGATTATGCCTAATACTGGATATAGCATTCTACTGATGCGAACCCGGATATCTTCTATGGGCTGAAAGATTACACCTGGAAACAGGTGTGCGGAGCAATTTTTTTGTAATTAAAAAAAACATAGTGACGATGAAAAAAAATATATGGTTGCGCACACATATGATTGTTCTGATATGTGTTGCTCTTCTTTCCCATCATAGGAGCATGGCAAACAACCCAGTTTGGTTGGGAGAGGAAATTTTACTTACCAAGGCTTTGGATCATCTTAGTGAGCAATACGAAGTGTTTTTTGCCTACGATGCTGATTTATTACGCAATATAATGGTAGATGCAGAATTTGGAAAATATAGGTCGCTGGAAGAAGCAGTCTCAGGGCTATTGGTTCAGGCCGATCTTAAATATGATCTTATCGGAGTGCACTATTGCGTGATTTTCAGGGATACTAAAAAAGGCAACCGCACTAAGAAAAAATTGGAGCGTAGAATCCGGCAGATCGAAGCACTGGAACAAAAAGGTGAATTCAGTCTGCAAAGGAGAGGAACAATCGGCAAAGGAGAAATTCCCTTGCAGGCGGTAGCGCGTGGTTATATGGAGCTAATGAAACCCATCGATGGGGTGGTTACCGACGAGGAAGGTCAGCCCTTGGTAGGTGCTACCGTACAAATCAAAGGTACGACCACTGGCATCACCACCGACGTGGATGGCAGGTTTAGCTTATCAGCAGATGATGGTGCCGTACTTGTGATTTCTTATCTGGGATATGTGACGCAAGAGGTAGTGGTAGGAAGTGAAACGAGTATTCAAATTCAGATGGTTTCAGAGGCAACACAGTTGGAAGACGTTTTGGTGATCGCTTATGGAGCACAAAAGAGGCAGGACGTCACCGGTGCGATTGGCTCTGTAAATAGTGACGACTTTAATCGAGGTGTTGTGGCCAATCCCGGACAACTTCTTCAAGGTAAAGTGGCGGGTGTAAATGTGACGGCTGTTAGTGGCGAACCAGGAGCTGCCCAAAATGTGATCATCCGGGGTATAGGCAGCTTGCGTGCTGGAACTACACCTCTGTACGTCATTGATGGTTTTGTGATTGACAATGCTTCGACGGGTGTTGCTACGAATCCCCTAAACTTTATCAGCCCACAAGACATTCAGTCGATAAATGTTTTAAAAGACGCTTCAGCTACCGCACTTTATGGTGCCAGGGCAGCAAATGGCGTGGTGGTTATCACCACCAAGAAAGGGCAAACGGGTAAGACAGAAATGAACCTTTCCGTGTCGACGGCATGGTCATCCCTGGCTAACAAAATCGATGTCTTTAGTGCCGACGAGTTTCGCAGGCAGGTACCTGCCATTGGTGGCAGTTTGTTCGATGCAGGCGCCAATACAGATTGGCAGGATGAACTGACCCAGACCGGTGTTTCCAACCGAGCTCATCTGTCTATGAGCGGAGCGGCCAGTGAAAGATTCACCTACTTTATTTCAGCAGGTTATGACAATCAAGAAGGCATTTTTAATAACAGTAATCTGGAGCGTTCTTCAGGCCGTGTAAACTTAAGTCAATCAGCACTAAACGGCAGGCTAAAAATCGACTATAACCTCACGGGTGCGCGAACAGTAAATAATCGACCTGATGCTCGTGCCATGACCTTGGAGATGTTGCGCCTGAATCCCACAATTCCGGTATCTACAAATGGTGAAGCTACGCTGCTTGATGAAATATTAAACCCCAAAATAAGGGAGACCATTTACACGGACGAGGCCAACAACAACCGGATATTAGCCAATATCTCTCCTTCTATTGAAATTGTGAGGGGCTTTAATTATAAGCTAAACCTGGGTGTTGACTATTCCACCACGGACCGGATCGTTCAATTTGAGCCCTATGCACTACTGGAGGGCTTTGAACTGGGGTCGTTAACATCTATTGCGGCCCGGAACAATAATCGACTTGTTGAAAATACCCTTACCTATAACCTCGATCAAGGCGCCCATGGTTTCATTTTCCTTGCTGGTCACTCTTATCAGAAAACCTTTGAGCACCAGAGGCGATTTGATCTAACCAGTTTTGCTGATAACGGAATCGAACCCAGATATCAGGATCAGATAAGCACCCAGGAACAGCCTACTAACTTCAATACTTTTGCCTTCGAAAACGAATTGCAGTCATTTTTTGGACGAGTGAACTACGGATATGCTGATAAATATTTGTTGACCTTGACCCTGCGTGCAGATGGATCTTCAAAGTTTGGGGAGAACAACAAATATGGGTATTTCCCTTCCCTGGCTGCAGGCTGGAATATCACCAGTGAGGATTTCATGAGCGGGAGTGTATTTAACAATTTGAAATTGCGAGCCAGTTGGGGTCAAACCGGAAATCAGGAGATTCCTTCTAAGATAACACAAGCAAGCTTTATTGAAAGTAAATCGGAAAATGATACCTATCCCCTGGATCCCAATGCGACGACATTGGATGACTATCCCTTTGGAACCATATTTACCCGATTGGCGAACCCCGATATACAGTGGGAGGTCTCTACACAGACCAACATTGGTATCGATTTCGGTCTATACGACTACAAGCTCACAGGAACTTTCGATTTCTTCAACAAGCAGTCGGAAAACGTATTACTTGAGGTAGTTCCTGCTGATCCCATTCAGCCTACCGCCACCTTCTGGACCAATGTACCCGACATGGTAATCAAGAACACGGGCTTCGAATTGTCGCTGGATTACAACAGTGGAGACCGCGGGGAATTCAGTTACAATATTGGAGGCAATGTGGCGTACACCGATAATGTGGTAGAAAATTCTCCATTTGCAGTTTTGACTACTGGTGCGGCTCAAGGGGCAGGACAAACTGGAGCCACGATCAACGGGTACTTGAATGGAGAAGCCATTGGATCCTTTTATATGAAGGAGTTCGCCGGCATTGGAGAAGATGGATTAAACACTTTCAAAGATCAGAACGGAGATGGTCAAGTGCTGGAGAATGACCGCATTGTCGTGGGGAAAGCCCTGCCTGACTTCCTGTATGCATTTTACGCAAACCTAGGGTACAAAAAACTTAATCTCAGCCTGAATTTTAATGGTGTAGCAGGAAACGATATCTATAACCATACTACGATGACTATCTTCAATCGTGGTGATTTGGCATCTTCATTCAACACTACAGATTTTGCCGTACAATTTGATAATGAAGCCATCACTAATTCTAATGAAGTGTCTACCCGCTATCTGGAAAATGGCAGCTATCTGCGATTGAACAATGCTACCATATCCTATACCATTCTTTCCTCTGACATCGGGGTGGGAGACTGGTTTTCAAGCATCAATATTTCCCTTACAGGTCAAAACTTATTCACCATTACCGACTATTCGGGCTTTGATCCTGAGGTAAATACCGGCAACTCAATTGGCGGTATCCAAACTTTTGGGATTGACCGTTTCACCTATCCCTCTGCACGAACCTTTTTATTGGGCCTAGATGTATCATTTTAAAATAGCGCATCATGAAAAAAATAACGATAATCTATTTAGCCGTTTTCATTCTGTTTCAATGGAATTGCACCGATCTGGAGGAAGAGGTGCTAGATGAATCGCTTTCTGGAGCGGGTTTGGCGGAAACAGTCAGTGGGACGATTGCTCCAGCATATGGACAGGTCTCCTGGACCTGGCGACACACCAATTATTATGGATTACAACTGATTGCCTCAGACGAAGCGATCCTTCCTTTCCGGGGAGGCACTGACTGGTTTGATGGCGGAAAATTTCTGGATGCACATCGACATTCCATAACCTCAGGCAATGATCTGGTCGGGAGTTCGTGGAATGAGCTCACAAAGAACATTTCGAGAACTGTCTCTGCAATTGAAGTTCTGACCCCATTAGCCGAGAATGGAGATACTGAGGCAGAAGGTGCTTTGTATGAAATGCGTGCGCTCCGGGCCTATCTCAATATGTTGACCCTGGATAGTTGGGGATTGGTTTTTCAGAAGGAGACTTCAGACGAACTATCTGTTATATTGCGGGGAGCTGATGCCATTGCTTATATTCAGAATGAGCTTCTGTCGGTAGTAGATCTCATAAATACGAACAGAGGACCAGGCCGACTTACACAAGCCGCAGTATGGGGCTTCTTAGCCAGATTGCATTTGAATGCTGCAGTATACCGGGATCCATACGGTACACCTGACTTCAGCACAGATGATATGAACAAGGTGATCGAGTATACCGATAATATTATTAACTCGGGGCAGTTTCAATTATCACCTGAATATTTTGATTTATTTAATGACGACAATAATTCAAATAGTGAATTAATCTTTGCCTTGGATCAAAGAGGTGTCCTCAGGCGAGAACACAGTCGATGGGCCTATTGGTCGATGCCAGGTTCGTTGTTCCCCAGACCTGAATTCCCAAGTGCCGATGGTACAGATGGCCCCGCTATTACCTCTGACTTCTACCAGACCTGGGTAGATGCCTATGGAGATACGGATCCTGCTGAGGCAGACGCCCGTTTTTTCCAAAAGAATGTGCAGGTTCCTGAAGGGATCCAAGATCTGACGGGATTATCTCCTCTAAATGATGAAGATAATTTTTATTGTGTGGTTCCCGAAGAATTTGAGATCGATCGAGGTATCATCAGGGGTATTCCCTGGGGACCAAGGAAAGGTCCGGATGGTCAATTTCTCACTTGCGATGGCGGCGTGAGAATCTATCCGGTAAAACAGATCAAGGGCAATGGTCCGGATAAGGATGTAGGGTATGTCAACCTCACCTTAACCATAGATTTTACCAACGAAGGAAGACTGCACCACGCTGGCTACCGCGTGTCCAAATATCAGTTTAGCCGCACCTCACCAAATGGGAATAACTTTAGCAGTGTGGATTTGGTCATTATGCGATTGGCAGAAATTTATTTGATGCGTGCCGAAGCCAAATTGAGAAGTGGCGACAACACGGGAGCATTACAGGATGTGAATACGGTGAGAACATCACGCACCGCCCGTCCGGATCAGACGCCGCCGGCATTAACTGAAATTGATCTGGATATTTTATTTCGTGAGCGTGGCTTTGAGCTGTATTGGGAAGGGTTTCGTAGAGGTGACCAGATCCGATTTGGAAAGTACGAAGATACCTGGACTGAAAAGTCAAGTACCGATGTAAATAAGCGATTGTTCCCCATACCTCAGAGTGCCATTGACGGAGCTTCTAATGTGGAAGGGTTTTTGGCACAAAATCCAGGGTATTAATGACTTATGCCTGAGGTACTTTTTTGCAAGTAATCCATATCTAGTATCGGTAGCTTGTCTATGGCAATTTTAGTGCACCGAGACATTGAGGCGTAGCTATGCATCATCTTATCTCATCAATCAGTAGGAAATCGTAATCCAGTACTTTTGCCTGAATATTTCGGCTTCTACTAATTACGAACTAGGCAGAGCTTCTCGAGACCTCCTTTTCCCGAATGGCTGGTGGGACTGGCAATGGTATACTTGTAACCAAAAATCTTGCGTGTTATCAAATAGTATATTATTACTTCAGGCCAGCATGTATCAACTTTGCTATTGCCCGGTAGCCGGCTCGATTTGGATGAACCCCATCTTCTTCGGTAAATAGTTCTGGCCGGTGATCAAGTGGAGTATTGAGATCAATTAATTCGATTTTTTTCTCCCTGGCTACCCTCTGAATTTCCACAATGAATGCTTGAAGCCTGGGCTTTCTCAAGGTGAGCCCCTGATGACGAGAAAGGCTTAAGCCAGGTGTTTCCAAGACCATCGGTGATGGAGTACATATCCAGACGCGAGGATCTGAGGGAAGGGAACGCAAAGTATCAATGAGATCAAGATAATCGGGGTAAAACTCATCCTTAAATTCCCAGCACCTTCGATCACCGCAGGTACCCTCACCACAAGTGTCATTCGTGCCCAGACTAACGACGACGATATCAGGTTTGACATCTCTAATTTGGGAAATCATATTCCAAACGGTGGGTTGGCCCTTCCGAATAAGGGTGCAGCCACCGAGGCCCAAGTTTACGACATGGTACTGATCTCCAAGCATTTGCTGTAGTTGTGCCGGATAGGAATCTGTGGCTGGATCTTCAAGCCGGGCGCCAAAGGTAATACTGTCACCCACACAAGCAACAATTGTTTTATCCCCTTGATCACCATTTATTGTGAGTAAACTGAGAAGGAACAGTACAATGGAGGAAAATGGGTTAGAAAAAAGAACGGCCATGATAATATCGATCAATTGTGCACCATAATGTATCAATAATTCAATGATAGTGCACCCACAAGATGCTCAGCTATAGCGCAATATACATCAAATGGCCAGATACTCAACGTAACGATCGGTCTTGAGAGAGCCATGAAGGCAAAAGAATACCTGTCTGATTGCATCAATTCGTTTCAGCGAAATAATGGTTCTTTCCATGAATGAGCTCATCATTAAGCGGGTGATTGGAATAACTTTAGGAGTGCTCTGGTGCCTGCATCCTAAGCCCATGTTTGATCCTTTTTTTGTAGTTCGATAATTTGCACTTACTGGGGTTCATTTCATATAAGGGTGATTTGTAGCAATTGAGTGTGGCCAAAGGAATTGCCTAAAAGTGCAGTAATCTTAGTGTCGAGTCAAAGATCAGAATGTTCTCAAGAGGGACGTTGAGACCACCGGAAAGTCCTAATGGAAAAGAAAGAAATCATATGATCACCAAAATCAGAAATCCGTTGTCCTTTTTTCATTATAATATAATTTTTAATTGTTTGTTGCGCGTGGCATCAATAACGTTATTTTTCATTTCTACAGAGCTGCCATCGTCCAACATCAGTTTATGCACTTCCAGTCTCCCGTACTCAGCGTTGATAGAAACCTGCTCATCATCAACGACGCAATTTCCCCATGCTGAACCATTGCTCCAAAAATAAGTTCCTGGTTTTGCAGTTATTGTAAAGTTTTTTTCGTGAGCATGGTAATTAAATTTACTGAAGGCCATTGGAGCCGACCAGCTTGCCATCGCCCTGGCATAAAAATGCCCACATTCAGGTTCGTCAAAGGGATTGCGTTTATTTCCATCATAACGGTCGCGAATGGCCTTGATACATTTCAAACCATTCTCAACTTGTCCTTCATAAATCATTCCCACCGCTGCCGTGTATTCAAAACCTGACATGGATTCAGCCCAATATGGAAATGGAATCTTTAACCTGCCTTGTGGCCAACTCGACATGATTAATCCCGATTCTTTGCCCATCACATACGAACGCATGTTGTTGAATACATTCTCAAATTCTTCGATAAAGTTATTCCGCATAATGGTATGCAATGTGGTTTTTATATTTTCTTCTTTCGCTAAATAACCCAGTCCGCAAACATGAGCCATGTACTGGCCTGCCAGTTGATCTACAAGACAACCTGACCCCAACTGATACCAAGGTATTTCAACGCTTGGATCGTTAACATCTAAAAATTCATCATAATTCTTTGGATTGGTAATTTTATGCTCGTAATATTCTCCATTAAAAAGGTTCTCATCAACCCATTTGCTACCGTTTTCAAAAAGCGTTTCGCATTTATTAGCAAACTTATTATCTCCCATTATTCTTGCCATTTCAGCGCCGGCTTTTAATGCCCCAAAGTACCAGAATTGCATTTGTGGGTTAGGACCATAATAATCGACATCCATGGTGTTATGCTGTTTCCCCTCCTGAATACCATCCTGGTTTCCATCCCAGCCACCTTCAATCCATGGATAAGACATAGCAAGTTTTACTTTGGGCCAGTGCTTTTTTAGGAACTCAATGTCGCCACTCAACATCCAGTCGCGATAGAAACGCATTATAGTGCCCATTTGCCCGTCGGCTGCAGCAGTATGGTCGCCCTTATTGCTTTCCAATGGAAACTTTACCCGGTTCATCATGTGTCCTTTGTCACTAGTCCCATAAGTAAATTCTATATCACGCATTGTTTGAGCTAACTCACTGAAAAGGAAACTTGTTGCTGTTTCATAATTCCAGACATGAGTACAACTTCCATAGCATGACCCCGTTTCATCCATGATCCCTTCCCAGCCAAGCAAGTGCCCTGAAGGGATTCGGAAAACCGTTTGTGAACGCATGCTGGTAAGGTTGAACAAAGCAGCTTCTTTCACAACATCAGGAATAGATGTATTCAGAAAGGTATTCACAAAATTGATCGTCTGTTGTTCATAATCTCTCAGATTTTTCGCTTCTTTTTCAATAACATCCTTGGCGTTTACGTATTTTGTTGTGTAATAATTACCTATGGTCAAGTCTCCCGTGTCTAGTGACCATCCTTTATTCCAGTCTTTGCGGTTAGGGAAATGCCAGGTCATATAAAATGTGAAAGTTATCGTTGAGTTAGCAAGTATTGTCTTTTTTACCGCCAAGGAAGCCATTGGGTTATTATCTACCAATCTGTCCTTATCCACCAATAATCCATCGTCACTTAAGTCATCCCAAAAATCTAAAATCGCATTGGCCCAATGGTTGGGAGTAGATGAGCGCCGATAGGTAATCTGCTGTACGTCAGGTGTTGTTAATGCAAATGTACCCCAGGCGGCATCATCTTTATCCACACCGTTACTTGTCATGTAAATTCCGCTAACATCGGTCCCTTTCCAAAAACTATTTATATTTTCTTTTGCACCGATAGGGATAATGTCTCCTTTCCAGTTTTTCGTTGTTTTGCTGCCATCTATACCTATGAAATTTCGCAAAGTACCACAAACAGCAACATCCATTTCTTGGTTTGTATTGTTGGTTACTTCATATTTCAGAATGGCAATTGGAATACTACTGGCATCTACGTTGCCAGGAATTAGGGGATTAAAACCTTTTACCTTTACTGATACTGGGAGTAGGTTATCCTCCAGGTTCACCTGTCCGAACGGATACGCACCATCAAAAGAAGCATGCGAAAAACGGGGCAAACCATGATGGTTTACTGGCCGGCCTTCATAATGCATAAATTCACTGGCATGTAAAGGCCCCAATAAGGCTTTTGCCATGGGTTTCTCATCGTGTTTTTTCACATAGATGGCAAAAAATGGTGCTTCGTTTCCAACCTCACAGGTATAAAAATTCATTCCAGGTTTGTTCATGACCTGCCAGTCACGAAGTTCTCCCCGGCCTCCCAAAGAAACAGTTCCAGTACCGATGCCACCCAAAGGAAGTGCTACATTGAGAAGATGGTCTTCATTATAATGTTTTAGTACAGGCCATTCCTGCGCTGCTGGGGAGAAAGTACACAGCGAGATTGTGAATAAAACGAAGATTTGTTTCATAATTTATTTTAATGTATGTAGGAAGGGTCACTATGAACATCCTGAGAGCAGAAAAATAATTGAATTTATTACTCTAACCTTGCACTAAATGTATATTCGGGACGGATCTATTAAGCGTAAATATTTATCACTCGTTTCTGTGCTTTCGCGAAGGCCATGGCACTGGCACGGCATTTCCAATCCGTCTATGATCCATTCATAATCAATCTCAGACATCCATGTGGTCCAAAATAGTGAATATTTTCATACCCAGAGAAGCACCACCACTTAGCTGATCTGTCATCAGCCCATACAGCCGAACACATAAACCAAGCGATCCAATCCTTTTTCCCCTGGCTGTAGGACAACGATGGTCTGAAAGGAGATCTCAAGCCATTGCGAACTTGAGGTGGTATTGAAAGGCCAATGATTTGCACATCCTCAAGCCATTGATTCAATCCTAACCCGACTTGTTTACAACAAAATCGCTATCAGATCATGAGAATACCAGAGGAAAAGATGCTTATCTATGACTAATTAGACCTGTAAATAAGATTCAAATATGAAAAATGCAACCTGAGAGACGATGAAGGATCTAAGATTTGGAGGGAGGGCATCAACATGCGAGGCCATCCTTAGTCTTCTTGTCAACCAACATCCTGACAATCACAAACTGATCACACAGCGGATCGATTCTGGACTACTTTACAGGTCCAACAAAATAATGGACTTGTTTATCAGACTCAGCAAGCTGCGTTACCGGGACAACTAAAAGGATAAAGACTACTCATTGCGTGCGCGAAAGCTGAAGAATAGACATTATTACTGGGTAAGAGCGTGGGTACCACCTTGTCAACTCCATCCAAAGTAGAGATAATGGAGTGTTCATCTTTTCCTAAATCCAGAAATAGGACTTGTATTTGCTCGGTTGGGGCCAATGCAATCATCTGATACTTCCTACCATTTCTAATTACTTATCTTACGGCTTTTGGAGTAAATGCGTTTGCTTAAAGCGGACCAAACTGCTCGCTTAGCTGAAATGTATGCGACCTGAGCTTACCCATTCTTTAAAGCTCCATGCCGGATTACGCATGCAGTCCTTAGAGTTAACGGCAAGCAGAAAAGGAGATTACAACATAAATTTTTTTCAAACGGAGGATAAAAAAATATGACAGAAGAAGAAAGCCGAGAATTAGAAAGACAATTAAGTTGTCCTGAAGGTACATTTGGAATTGAGATCGGAAAGCATATGAATAAATTCAATATGGGAATGACATTGAATACAATCAGTTTTCTCGAAATCGAAGATGAAAATAGTGTATTGGAATTGGGTCATGGCAATTGTGGACACTTTCACGAATTAATTAAGACTGCAAAAGAAGTCAAGTATCATGGGTTAGAAATTTCAGAAGCGATGTGGAATGTGTCGCACAACACAATTTCAAGCAAACAAGCAAAATTTGGACTTTATGACGGTGAAGAGATACCCTATGATGACAATTTCTTCCATAAGGTAATGAGTGTAAATACAATATATTTTTGGTCAGACCCCAATAAACTAATTAGCGAAATTGAAAGAACCTTAAGACCCAACGGGGATTGTGTCTTGACTTTTGGCAACAGAGAGAATATGCGTAAGTCTCCATTTGTTGGTAAACTGTTTCGGCTTTATGGAAAGAATGAAATTAAGGACCTTGTAAAAAATTCAAACTTTGCCATTGTTGGATTTAAGGATGTTGTAGAGGAACTAATAAACATGAAAGGTGAGCCCAGCAAAAGAAAGTACACAATGGTAAAATTACGTAAAGTAGCAAACTGAAAAATAAAACGAAAGCTATCAAAGCATGAAATCAATAAAATTTAAATTGAAAAGCAGCCAGCCGCAAAAAGGTGCGGATGAGATCCATTGTATCCAATGGATAAAAATGGTAATTGAGAACCTGTAGAGTTTTTATGTTTGCCAGAGAAACATACGTAAATCGACGTAAGGTATTAAAGGAAAGGATCGAAAAGGGTTTGATCTTGTTCTTTGGCAACGAGGAGTCACCGATGAACTATCCCGATAATACTTACCACTTCAGGCAGGATAGTACGTTTCTCTACTATTTCGGTGTTCAACGTCCGGGTTTGACAGCCATACTGGATATTGATAACGACCTCGAGGTCATCTTTGGTGACGAATATTCTATTGAGGACACCGTCTGGCGAGGACCGCAGGCTACCATTGTGGAAATGGCTGATGCCATTGGAGTAGAAAAAGTTAAGCCCTATCAAGATCTTTATTCAATCCTCGATCAGGCCACACATGGCCATAGAATGATTCATTTCTTACCTCTATATCGGCCAGAAAATAAGATCAAACTTCAGGAATTATTGGGTATTGCACCAAGGGAAATTGCCACCCATTTTTCGATAGACTTGGTTCTGGCCGTAATTGCTCAGCGCGAGATAAAGACCAGTGAAGAAATTGCTGAATTAGAAAAGGCCGTCGACGTTTCTGTTGATATGCATATCGCTGCAATAAGGACAGCTAGGCCCGGAATGTCCGAGGCTGACGTGGCCGCCAAAATCCGAAGCGTGGCCACAACTGCTGGAGGCACGGTTTCATTTCCAATTATTGCAACGATAAATGGTCAAACCTTGCATAATCACGATCATGGAAATACCATCAGTGAGGGCGACTTGTTTCTAGTGGATGCTGGTTTTGAAAGTAGGATGTGTTATGCCGGTGATTTATCGAGTACTTTTCCGGTCAGTAAACGATTCACGGCCGAACAGAAGGAGATATACCAGTTGACGCTAGATGCTCACCAGAGCGCTATTGATGCATTGGGATTGGGTGTTTCCTTCAGAGATGTGCACCTGGCCGCCTGCTTCACCATCTTTGATGGACTGAGATCAATGGGTTTTACACGGGGAAATACTGCCGATGCGGTCGAAGCCGGTGCCCATGCTTTGTTTTTCCCCTGTGGTACCGGGCACATGATGGGTTTGGATGTGCATGATATGGAGGATCTGGGTGAAATCTGGGTGGGCTATGATGGGCAGCCGAAAAGCAGCCAATTTGGTTTAAAATCGCTGCGATTGGCCAAACCATTGCAGGAGGGACATGTCTTTACTATTGAACCTGGAATTTATTTTATACCGGAATTGATTGATTTATGGCGATCAGAGAATAAATGTGGGGAATTCATAAATTGGGAGAAGGTAAACAACTATCGAGATTTTGGTGGTATCAGGAATGAAGAGAATTTTGTGATGACGAGAAATGGAGCGCATTTATTGGGGAAGCAGAAGCCCAAAACCATCGAGGAGATCGAGTCCCTTAGAGCAGAAGTTTATTAGCTTCTTTATATACATCCCTTTAGGTATGACCGGGAAATTCTTACTTGCGCTAAGTGCCTTAATGTTTTGTCAGGTCTTGACTATTGGTACCTGCTGGGCACAAGATAAACCCAATATTGTTTTTATCCTTATAGATGACCTGGGATGGACCGACCTGGGTTATATGGGATCGGAATACTATGAAACGCCTAATATTGACCGGTTGGCTAATGGAGGTATGATATTCACCGATGCTTATGCCAATGCAGCCAACTGTGCGCCTACCCGTGCTAGTCTTTTGAGTGGGCAGTATTCACCTCGGCATGGAGTGTATACTGTTGGTGATCCCGCCCGTGGTAATTCCAAAGATCGTCGACTGATACCGATAGAAAATTCCCGTAAGATTTCTCTAGACAAAATTACTATTGCTGAAGCCCTGGAACCGGCCGGATACGTCAGTGCAGCCATCGGGAAATGGCACATTGGGAATAGTCCAAGTGAGCAGGGCTTTGATTTTCATATCGATCGGAATGAGATGCAGGTGAGGGGACATTTGAGGGAGAACGGAGATTATTTGACTGATTTATTAACCAATGAAGCCATTGGGTTCATCAAGCGAAATAATCCCTTAGAAACCCGTAAACCATTCTTTTTATACCTGTCGCATCACGCCGTACACACACCAATTCAGGCCAAGAAGGAATTTATCGGAGACTTTGATGCTAAACCCAGCGACGGATGCCACAATCATACGACCTATGCTGCCATGATAAAGAGTGTGGATGAAAGTGTGGCACGAATTAATCATACACTGGAGGAGTTGGGTCTCAGCGAAAACACCATAATCATATTTTTCTCAGATAACGGCGGTCATGGTACCTATACATGTCAAAAACCGCTGCGTGGAGGTAAGGGTATGTTTTACGAGGGAGGAATCCGTGTACCCATGTTCGTGTATTGGCCAGGCACAGTGAAGGGTGGGTCCCAATGTGATGTTCCCGTGATCAGCACTGATTTCTATCCAACTTTTCTCCACCTTGCAGGAGCCAATATCCCAGATAATTATGTTTTAGACGGGATCAGCATCCATCGTTTATTACGAGGAGGGAAAGTTTTAAGAAGGAAAGCCCTTTACTGGCATTTTCCTGCTTACTTACAATCATACCAAGGACTTCGAGATCATTCAAGAGATTCGATTTTTAGGACCAGACCGGTCAGTGTGATTCGCGAAGGAAGATGGAAGTTGCTGATGTTTCATGAAGAATGGGTTTTGGATGGTGGGGACAATGAAATGAAGGACAATAATTCCGTTGAATTATATGACCTTAAGAGAGATTTGGCCGAATCAGTGGATCTGAGTAAAGTCAGATTGAAAAAATGCAATAAACTTTTACAAAAGCTCATGGCTTGGCAGCTTGCTGTGAATGCACCCATTCCACTAGAATCCAATCAAGAATATCTTTCACATCATGTTCGCTGAATAGATCCCTTGTGTCTACCTATTTGTGGGTATCTGGGCCTTTACCTCATCAAGGTGTCATTTCTCTTTCAATGATTTGAGTATCGATCAAAATAATTGCCTTTATAGAGGTAGAGGGATTGGGTGAAATACCATTGAAATTACGTCCAATATTTGAATCAAACTCATGCTGTGTATATTGCAGAAAGGATCTGGGTCTTGGGCAAAACATTCATAAGATGAAAGAAAACCATTGGAAACGACGTGACTTAATAAAATCATTGGGATTTACAGCATTGGGCACTCCACTGATCGGCAGTCAAAAGGCTGAAAATCCGGATCGACAAATGCTGGTACCAGCGATCCAAAGAACCGATTTTAAGCCGGATCGTCCGGTTGAGGTGATCGTTTTGGGTGCTGGTGGAAGGGGTTGGTTGGCTTATGGATCATACGGCTTAAAATTCCCTGATGAATTGAAAGTTGTGGGTGTTGCTGAACCTATTCCCTACCGCAGAGAGCGCATGGCTAAGGCTTATGACATACCCAAAGAGAGACAATTTGTCACTTGGGAAGACGCTTTTGAAGTGCCCAAATTTGCGGATGCCATTTTTATCACCACTCCCGATCATTTGCATTACGGACCAGCCATGGTCGGCTTAGAGATGGGTTATGATCTCCTGCTGGAGAAGGCCATTGCTCAATCCTGGCAAGAATGTAACGACATCCTTCAGCTTGCTGTGCAAAAAGAGGCCATTGTAGCAGTTTGCCATGTGCTACGCTACACACCTTATTTTCGTAAGATCAAGGAGTTAATAGATACCAGGGCCATCGGTGAGGTCATTAGTGTACAACATTTGGAACCTATTGGCCGGGTACACATGGCCCACTCATTCGTACGGGGCAATTGGCGAAATTCTAAGGAATCCAATCCAATCATTCTCTCCAAGTCTTGCCACGATACCGATATTCTGAGGTGGCTGATTGGGAAACCCTGCCAAAGGGTATCGTCGCTCGGGTCTTTAACCATCTTCAAGGGAGATCGGGCTCCAGCTGGATCCACAGCTCGCTGCACGGGAGGTTGTGCAGTAGAACGGCAGTGTCCATATTCGGCGATTAGAATTTACCGGGAGAATCGCGGTTGGCTACATCACCTCAATCTGGAGGAGGTAAATGACGAAACGATAACCCGTGAGTTAGAACACGGTCCATATGGAAGATGTGTTTACCGCTGCGACAATGATGTCGTTGACCATCAAATATCAAACTTCGAATTTGAAGGAGGCATTACTGCCGCTTTTTCCATGGAGGCACACACACAGTATGGAGGCAGAAGGACGCGTATTTTTGGTACTGAAGGCGACCTCATTGGAGATGAACAAACACTCACCATAAACCACAGCATGAGTGGCGAGCCTGAGATCTGGCATGTGGGTCAGGCGGAAGCTTTGTCCTCCGGACATGGTGGAGGTGATCATGGGCTGGTCCATGACTTTGTAAGGGCCGTCAGTACACACAATCCAGATTTACTTACCTCGACCATTCAAGCGTCTATGGAAAGTCATTTGATGGGGTTTCAAGCCGAAGAATCCCGACTGAGTGGTGGTGAGGTTAAGTCAGTAGTGATGTAGTATTAATAGACCACCCAGAACGACATCAGGGATGGGATCTCCAGTCGTTTGATTTTTATTCGATTTTCATCTTGAAAGCAATTTTTTTGTGTTCCATTTTATGCCGGCATATGCTTAGTAAATTCTGTAATCAGATCTTTTGGATTTTCTGCTCGATGATGGTTTTCGCGGCATGTACACGATTGGGATTCCCGAATAATGAATCCGTTTCCGATACGTCTGGAGCGAAACCAATCGTTGGTAGGCAGATTATTGAGTTTAGGCAACCTCCCGAGAAGATTCCAGTTCCTCATTCAGTTGATGCTCCCATGCTAGGTAATGGGTACACCGGTGTTGCCCTATCTGGAAACCCGGAGAAGCAGGTTTACCATATCGCTAGAAATGATTTTTGGAGGCTCCAATCTTCTTATAATCAGTCGTTTCCGGCGGTTTTGGGAAAATTGGAAATTAACTTACCCGAAATGGAAAATGCCTCTTATCTGGTGAGACAACATCTCTATGAGGCCAAGACCCAGGCTCGATTTTCGAAGCAAGAAAGAATCCTGACCTTGGAAAGTTATATTTCGGCTGTGGAAGATCTCATGATCATTGAAATTGCCCTCCAGGGTGAGGGTGAAATCCATGGTAAGGTCAATCTGAAATTGCCGGGAGAAGCGGAGTTTGTGAATGATCCACCACTTGACAAGATCTTTCCTGCTGAGACCAGCAAGAAGAGTACAGATGAAGGAGTTTATTCGATGTCCAGGGGATTCATGCAAGGAGTAGACGTACCGACAAAGGCAGCAGCAGCATTTACAGTTATTGATAGCCGTTCTCAGCATTTTACCATTTCTGAGGGTCATCCAGCAGTGATTGCGGTTGCATTTTCCAGCAATTTCAAGAATGTGGATTGTCTTGATGCGGTGGAGCAAAGATTGATTGGTTTGCAGAAAGAAGATGTAGGGTCTATAAAAATCAAGCACGAACAGTGGTGGGCTGATTTTTGGTCTAGGTCCTATGTTGATATCGACGATCCACTCATTGAAAGGCAATATTACCATTCAAATTATAGTATGGCTTGTTTTAGCCGGGATAAGAATTTTCCCCCCTCGATTTTTGGTACATGTATTACCAAGGAACGGCCCCGGTGGAATGGTGACTATCACCTCAACTATAATCACCTGGCCCCTTATTATGGTCTGTTTTCATCCAATCATGTGGAGCAGGCCATACCCTGTAATATGCCTATTCTAGCTTTCCAGGAGAGGGGAAATTACTACTCGAAAAAGATTGCGGGTATCGAAGAGGGGATAATGTTCCCTGTAGGCATAGGACCATTGGGTATAGAGACGACACGAAAAAACGAGCTAGTTGAGAAGTACCGTGGCCATTGGCTGGAGGAAGGTAGTGTGGAAGATGAAGGACTATTTTTCGGGCAAAAAAGTAATGCTGCCTATTGTGTTGTAAATATGGCCAATCATTTTTACACCACATTCGATACACAATACACTAGACTATATTACCCTTTTGTAAAAGGTGTGGCTACTTTCTGGGAGAAATATCTGGTTTGGGATGGCGATCGCTATGTCATTTACAATGATGCCATTCATGAAGGCACGATCGGTACGGTAAACCCGATTTTATCTTTGGGACTGATACCGATGGTTCTGCAGACAGCGCTCGACATGAGCAAAGAATTGAACCTTGATGATCACCGCAGGGAAAAGTGGCGTTATATCATCGACCACCTTTCAGACTACACCTATCAAAAAAGGGAAGGTAAAAAGGTCTTTAGATATTCCGAAAGGGGAACCGACTGGTGGAATGATAATACCCTGGGCATCCAACATATCTATCCAGCCGGTCGAGTTGATCTGGAAAGTGACCCTGAATTATTACAAGTAGCATGCAACACTATTGAAATTATGCAAAGGTGGATTGATTTCAATGGGTCAAATAGTTTCTTCCCCGCTGCAGTTCGCGTGGGTTATTCTCCGGATACAATATTGTCAAAAATGTATGACTACATTGAGAATACTTATCCTAATGGTTTTCAGTTGGGCAATCCCCACGGCATCGAAAATTTTAGTACCGTACCCAATACCATCAATGAAATGTTGTGCATGGGGCATAGAGGGATATTGCGAATTTTTCCCGTTTGGCCAAGGCATAGAGATGCCCGGTTTCATAACCTTCGCACCCATGGAGCTTTTTTGATTTCAAGTGAATTGAAGGACGGTACTGTTGTCCAGGTAAATATTATCAGCGAAAAAGGAAAAACCTGCCGGTTGAAGAATCCGTGGCCGGGTCGGAAAGCACGTCTAGTACGTAACAATGCTGGAGACGAGTTCATCGAAGGAGATCTGTTGGTTATAGAAACTGCCGAAGGAGAGGTATTAGATTTGCACCCTCTGTGATACTCTGAGAAAATGGTAGTGACCACTTCAATACCATTATCGTGCATTAACTCATGATCTTGATGTGCAACGGAAACGGCAGGACCTCCATATTTGTTCGATGGTATCAATTAGAATTGTTGTTTAGTATCAAACAATTTTGATGTTTGAAAGAAACTCCTATGATTTCTGGAGATCCGGAGGTGCGACGAATCTAAGCATGGTTTAACAACCCCATTTCTACCCAATTTACTATCCTTGTGTTTGAAATTTATTCAATTGATGAGTCATCTAATTAAAATCCTTCTTCCCTGCTGCTTGATGGTTATGTCCTTGGCCGGTAGATCGCAGTCCTGGCAAGATAAAATCAACGAACTCCCTTTGCTTGAAGGTCCTTTTTTGGAAGGTATACAGGAAGACTGGCTAGTTCACCCTCCAGCAGAACGCGCGACCTTGTTCAGGAATGAAAGCAGGAATGAATTTACACTATCCAATGGTATTATTTCCAGAACGTTCCGGCTGACTCCTAATGCAGCTACCACCAGCTTGAAGGTATTGCAAAATCAGAAGGAACACATCCGTGCGGTAAAACCCGAAGCCATCATTTCCATAGATGGGTTGGTAATCAATGTAGGGGGCTTGACCGGACAGTCCAACCTGGCTTTCTTATATCCTGATTGGCTGGACGAGCTGGAATCTGATCCCTTGTCGTTTCAATTTGTCGATTATCATGTCAATGCACCTGAAAAACGATTAGATTGGAAAGAGGTTAGACACCATGCACCAAACACTCATTGGCCTCCCAAGGGAATAAAATTACGGATGGATTACCGGCTGGGATCGCATAATCCTGAAGACTTAATTGCTTTATCTCAGTCAAGTCAAATGGGAAGGAAGGTGCTCTTTCGCGATGACTTCTCCAGTATGTCCGAAGTTTGGAAAATTCGTACCAGTCCGGCACATGAGAGAAGTTCATTTATGAATGAGGGCAAGCCTGGTGAATTATATACCCCCAACAATACGGCGGTTTATGCTGAATACCTCCTTCCGGCAGGCACGGGACTAGCGGAAACTTCAATTGATGTTGGAACCGATCAGAGTGGTCTATGGGGACCTGGCATTGCCCTACTCTGGGAAGATCGAATCGTAAAATTCAACATGCGACCGGGAAACGAAGCAGGTGCCATAAACACAGGTGCCTGGCGATTTACCGTCTATGATGGAGAAAAGGAGAATACTCGCGCCGGTGGAAAAGACAATGTTGACTTTGGCGGTACGTGGTTATTAAGAATGCGAATTGAGGGGCAATACCTACATTGCGAAGCAAAACCAAAACGTGGGAAATGGAAAACGTATCAGTCCATAGATTTTGGTCAACCTATTCCTGATCCGCAAGCAGTGCGCATTGGTAAGCTGGGAGAAAATGCAGCAGGTACCGATCATCCATATCCGGGAGATTTAGTCCGTCTAAAAATCAATGCATTTGCGGCCTACTCAAGATTGGACAATAGGGAAATTCAAAAAATAACCGCAAAGCTAAATGACCTTCAGGAAGTAAAAGTTTCTGTGCATTATGAATTGTACGATGGAGTTCCTGTAATATCGAAATGGGTGACGGTCAAAAACGAATCCCCCAGGTCGGTCAAAATAGATCAAATCATTTCAGAGTATTTGGGCATCGCCGACCATAATCCATATGGTGGCTACCGGGGTCGTGAAGATTTGAAAATCAAGCCAAATATTCATTTTGAAACGGATTATGCTTTTTCTGGTATGAAAAACCAGGTGGCAAACAGCCAGGCAGTACATTGGGGAACAGACCAGGACTATGTGACTCAAATTTCCTGGATTCAGGATATTCTCAATACGATCCGAATCTATCCTGCCCATGGCTATCATTTGGAGATAAGCAAAGGAGATTCTCTAGAATCCATTCGAACTTTTGTGCTTCCCTTTGATTCCTTTGAAAAGGAACGCAACGGCCTGGCGCTACGCAGGATGTATAGAACCATAGCTCCCTGGGTGACCGAAAATCCCCTAATGTTTCATATTACACGTTCAGATTGGGAAGAATTTACCCTTGGGGTTGATCAGGCTGCCGAGGTGGGCTATGAAATGGTGAATTTTTCTTTTGGTAGTGGATTTAATGCAGAAGATGAAAGTAATGAGAATTATACCCAAATGAAAAAATATGCTCAATATGCGAATACCAAAGGAATTAAGATCGGAACGTACTCCCTGTTGGCCTCGCGTCGAATTGATGACGAAAACGATGTGGTAAATCCTAAAACTGGAAAACCCGGTGGCTTCGCCACTTTTGGCAATTCACCCTGCCTGGGCAGCGAGTGGGGGCTGGAGTATTTTAGAAAAATGTACAAGCTTTTTCGAGAGACTGGTTTTATGACTTTTACTCATGATGGCAGCTATCCTGGGGATATATGCGCCTCTACCACTCATCCTGGTCACCATGGATTGGAGGACTCTCAATACCGGCAATGGAAGATAATCACGGACTTTTATAAATGGTGTAAGGGAAAGGGAGTGTATCTGCGTATCCCAGATTTCTACTTTCTAAATGGTGGGAACCAGTGTGGCGTAGGTTACCGGGAGAACAATTGGTCGCTGCCCAGGAGGCATCAACTGATTCACACCCGTCAAAATATCTTCGATGGCACCTGGGAAAGTACGCCATCGATGCGTTGGAGTTTTGTACCCCTTGCTCAATATCACGGTGGGGGAGCAGCAGCTACCGTAGAACCATTGCACGAGCACCTTGATCACTACGAAATGATGTTGGTCGGCAATGTGGGTATGGGCATCCAATCAGCACTGCGAGGTCCCCGGCTTTACGATACCGAAGCAACCAAAGCGATGGTGAAAAGGGTGGTGCACTGGTATAAAAAGTACCGGGATATTTTGGAAAGTGATATTCTGCATTTAAGAAGAGCAGACGGCCGGGATATCGACTATATGATGCATGTAAACCCAAAGCTTTCAGAAAAGGGATTTTTATTGGTTTTTAATCCTACCGATCATGTAATCCGCAAGAAAATTACCTTGCCCCTATATTATACAGGAATTACTGATGTTGCCAGTATCCGTGAAAAAGAAAGTGCCCCATCTCACCTAAATTTAAATCGGTCTTACGAGGTAGAACTGGAGGTGGAAGTACAACCCAATTGGTACAACTGGTATGTCATTGAGGATTAGCCTCCTGGCCTTGTTTTTCTGAGGAAAAATCTCCTATGGGAAAGAATGCTCTTTCTACTTTTTGGTGGCAAAAAGTAGAGCAAAAAGCCACCCTGGATCTTTTTCCTTGAAAAACTACGGCCTGCCCAGCTCTCGCACCAAAACTCGCCCCTAATGGATTTCCTTCAATCATGGCTTCCTCGTCATTAGGGTTTCAGGCAAGATTTACTCTCGGCTCGAACAGTTAGTGCTCTTTTGCCAGCCCACAGTCTTGTTTTTCTAAGGAAAAATCTCCTAAGGGAAATTTGATATACACTGTACACTGAAAGCTAAATCCATAATGCCGTTGGCGGTTTGGGTTCTCTGAAGTACTGTAGCGGTTTGGTCATTTGCCGTAATCAAGTGTTACCAACACACCATACAAATTTCTGAGAATGGTGACATTCATGAAGTAATAACAGTGGCCAATTCCGGGGATATTATCTCTGCTGGGAGTTCCTAATATTTTCGCCTATTTTCGCCATAGAATTATCCCGGAGGTAAAAGGGTAAGTAAAATTTGGTAAGAAGGAGTGGTCTTAATCCTAGAAATCCCAGAATCCTGAAAATCCTGATTCAGACAAATGAGGATGGTGCCAGCCCCCAGCCTTGTTTTTCAAAGGAAAAATCTCCTAAGGGAAATCTGGGACACCAGGAGAATTTGGCATTGATCAGTCTGTCGAATATCTCATTTGGTCGATTTTAGTACGGCGCCCGCCTCCTTCGAAGGGTGTAGAGTGCTCCAACCGATAGGTTGGCTAGCACGCTGGGAGATGACATATTGCCGTTATTATTTTTACCTTAATAACAAGAATATGGATCTTTAAAAGATTGAAAATGAAGTATGGAATGAAGAAGAACATCTACTTGATCATTGCATTAATGATTTTGTTTTTTTCCTGTCAGAAGGGGCAACAAAAGAGCATGATACTGAGCAGCCCTTCTGATGAATTATCCATCGAAATTATTGGGGATAGCAGCATGCTGAATGTGGTGCTAAAGCAGGTGGACCTGATTAAGACAACCATCGGTCTGGCTGGAGCTCTACGTGACACTGAGAAATTTGGTACTGGCCTTAGAATAATCGGGACCGCCTATACTTCACAAAACGAAACCTGGCAACCGGTATTTGGTGAGCGTAAAGAAATCGTAGACAAGTACAATAAATTGATGCTAACTGTGACGGCAGAGAATAATCCAGAGACCGAAATGGACATTGAATTCCGGTTATACGATGAAGGCCTTGCTTTTCGCTACCTTTTTAGAGGGAAGGCCTTTGCCGATCTGGTAATGCAAAAAGAATCTACAACTTTTAGCTTTGATGGCGACGCTGAAACTTGGGTTACCCACATGTCTCAAGGCCACTTAAGCAAGACAACCATGAATGCGATCGAGAACACGGTAGAAAGGCCATTGGTCATCAAGCAAAACGACAGCAGCTTCCTGGCCTTGGGCGAGGCTGCATTGGTGAACTATGCTCGGGCCAAATTCAAAAGACATGAGAGGTATCCAAATACGCTGGAGGTTGCATTGGACGGAGAGGTAAACCTAGAAGCGGCAGGTTTTGTTTCGCCCTGGCGATATGTAATGGTGGCCGGTAGTCCCGGGGAATTGTTAGAGCACAATTATTTTGTGCCAAACTTGAACGAACCTAATAAACTCGATGATGTTTCCTGGATCAAACCCGGAAAAGTGATTCGGGAGGTTACACTGACGACGCAGGGAGGGAAAGCTTGCGTGGATTTCGCCGTAAAGCACAATCTGCAATATGTAGAATTTGACGCCGGATGGTATGGACACGAATACGAAGATGCCGCCGATGCCACGACCATTACCGTAGATCCTAAACGCTCCCCCGGACCACTGGACCTACACCATGTGATAGCCTATGCAAAGGAAAGAGGCATCGGTATCATTCTCTACGTCAACCGTAGAGCGATGGAGAAGCAGCTGGATGAAATCTTGCCTCTTTATCAATCATGGGGCATTGCCGGGGTGAAATATGGCTTCGTACATGTGGGGCCACAGAAATGGACCATTTGGTTGCACGACGCTGTTCGCAAAGCCGCGGAACACCAGCTCATGGTCGATATCCATGATGATTACCGACCCACGGGCTATTCACGGACCTACCCTAATTTAATGACCGTGGAGGGGATCAGGGGCGATGAGGAGAGCCCCTCTGTTTCCCACAGCATTACCACGCTCTTCACCCGGATGTTGGCAGGGGCTGGAGACAACACCAATTGCTTTCTGGCTGAACGAGTGCCTACGGTTATGGGAGGCAAATCAGCCCAGATGGCCAAGGCAATTATGTTGTATAGCCCCTGGCAGTTTTTATTCTGGTACGATCGACCAGAGGCATCACCACACGGTGTTGGAGGAGCAGGTGCCAATGAGAAGCTACTTACTGAAAATCCTGAACTGTCGTTTTATGATGCCCTACCCACAGTCTGGGATGAGACCAAGGTCTTGGAAAGCCATATGGAAGATTATGCCACTGTAGCCCGAAAATCTGCTGATGATTGGTTTGTGGGATCATTAGCTGCCAATAAGGGGAGAGGTCTGAATGTGCCATTGGATTTCTTAGATGACAGCACCCATTATGAGGCTACCTTATATTTTCAGGATGCCGATGCATTGTCAAAGAACCGCGTTAAAATAGAATCTATAAGGGTAGATAAAAACAGCTTCCTGGCCAGAAAGCTGGAGAAAGACTCGGGTTTAGCTTTGATAATTCGTCCGATCTAAATAGAGCCCGATCATGAAAAAGAATGGATATACAGCTTTCTTCCTCTGTACCGTTTTCGCCATACAGGCACAACAGTTTGAGTTGTATTCTCCCAATGGTCAGATCGAACTGGTTTTTAAATATGAGCATAGCATTGCTTCCTATGACCTGGCGACAAACGGAAAGCAGATCATAGAAAATGCACGTTTAGGGCTTACATTAGACCCGTCCTTTTCTGATACGTTGCGAGTAGTTGGCAATGACACAAGGACCTTCGATGAGCACTACGAAATGAAATGGTGGAAGAATAAGAAAGTCAGGAACCACTATAATGAATTGAGGGTGACCATGCAGGAGATCGGCATGAAAGGGAAAATATTCAGCCTGATCTTTAGGGCTTATGATGACGGTATTGCCTTCAGATATGAATTTCCGGAACAAGAAGACTTAACAGAATTTCGAATAGAAGAAGATTTAACTGAGTTTTCCTTTGTTGATGATTATACCTGGTGGTCAGCAAACGGAGAAAGGGATAATCTGGGTCCCATGTCCATAAATGCTATGCGTGAGCCGGTACCCCTACCTATGGTGTTAAAATGTGCGGATAGCTTGTATCTTGCCATACATGAGGCCGCTATTTATGACTTTGCCCATTTTCACTTGAAGAAGACCGGACCTAAACCAAATACTTTTCAGTGTGAAGTACAAGGGAGTTCAAAGGCGATGACGGGGATGCCTACTTCCTGGCGGGCTTTATTTATTGGACGAACTCCGGGAGCATTGCTGGAAAGCAATTTGCTGGTAAATCTGAATCCTCCCTCAAAAATAAAGGATGCTTCGTGGATCAGAACAGGCATCTCCATGTGGGATTGGCGTGTCTGGGGATTTAAAAACGAGGAAGGCTTTATCTATGGAATGGACACTCCTTCGCATAAAAGGCTTATCGATTTTGCAGCCAGGAACAAAATTGATTTCTTACTAATGGATGCAGATTGGTACGGACCTGAATTTAGTACCGATTCAGATCCAACCACGGCGAATAACAAAATAGACATTGAAGAAAACTTAACATATGCAAAGTCAAAAAACGTAGGTATCATCTTGTATCTAAACGATGTCGGTGCCAAACAATTCGGTCTCCGACGTGTTCTTAAACAATTTCATGATTGGGGGGCAGTAGGCGTTAAGTACGGATTTATGACTTCTTCCGGACAAGAAAAAGTATTGCAGACAAGGAGGGTCGTTGAACTATGTGCTGAATACAAATTAATGGTCAATTTCCATGACAATCCCATTCCCCCCAGCGGCGATGAGCGCACATGGCCAAATACCTTTACCCGTGAATACTGTCATAGTCAGGCGGATGCAAAATATTCATACTATCCAGAAACCGCTGTTTCATCGGCCTTTATCAACATGTTGGCAGGTCCTTTGGATATGTGCAACGGATGGTATGGTTTTGAAGATAGTGAAGTGCGTCCCAAAGTATTTAAATTTATTCCTGGAACCGTAGCAGCCGAGAATGCAAAATTGGTGGTGATCTTTAGCGGTCTGTCGGTTTTGCCTGATGCTCCTGAAAATTATGATGCTAAATCCGAGATGTTCGATTTTGTGAAGTCGTTGCCTAACAGTTTCGATAGCTATCATGTGCTGGGTGGTGACATAGAAAGTTATATAAGTGTTGCCCGTAAGGCCGGAGAAAATTGGTATGTGGGCAGTTTGACGACTAGGGAACCAAGGGAACTAACAATCAAGCTGGATTTTTTAACCCCGAAAGTCAAATACAAAGCCTTTTTGTACGAAGATGTCACAGAGACCCATTATATCAGCAATAGGGAAGCTTACAGTACCAGACAGATTTTGGTCGATTCCGATTCAGAAATTGAGATACGTCTGGCTCCCGGAGGAGGTAATGCTATCCGGATTATTCCTCTGGAATAGAATCGTAAATATTATTCATCGTGTCATCGGGCTCAGTGAAAATGTGGCAAATTCATAAGTTAAGGCTTAGGGATCGTGAGAAGATCATCCCAGCTGTTCCCTTGGTATCACAACCTGAATTTCGCTGACACCGGATAATGATCTGATAAATGGTGAGTAGGTAGAGCATTATGGATAGCAGCACCAACACACATTGGCTCCAATGCCGGGCTTACCAGAATAAAATCAATTCGGCTCTTTGTTTTCGACATTTCTTCAGCAGTCAACCACTTAGGTACGTTTACCGGAGTTGGGGAGGTGGTCCGGTCATCCATGGGGACATGAGGCAGACATACATCTATCAATGGGAGTGCTAAAAAAGAGGCCATAACACTATAGTCAAACGAACCGTTTCTCAGGTTTTTGTATTTATCATTATTAAGGTCACCCTTCCTGGTTCGTTCCAATTGATAGGGATATTTCAGATCGAAATCACCATCTAAAGGAGAATGGGCATTGAAATCACCCAGTACAATGTATTTATCATTTTCAACTGCTCCGGCCCTGATTTTTTCTGTAATAATTTGGGCTTCTTTTCTTCTAAACTGCCAGTCCGCCGGACTCAAATGGACGACGTAAAAGTCGATGCCCCACGTTTTACAGTGAAGCATACCGTGCCATAGGTCATCGAGTACCCTTTCTTTTAATTCGATCGGTTCATTGGAAGTAAGTCCTATAGGATAACCTTCTTCCTTTAACAGGAGAGCGTGATGGTGGCCCCACTTTCTCGCGAGCTGCTCCAATTTTTCCTGGGTAAAGTCACACAATTCCTGCAGGGCAATCACGTCAGGACTTTGATCTCTTACCCATTTCACCAGATTTGCCTGACGAGCAGTATCTTTTCCCCAATCGAAACCATTAAGGATATTGTAGGTCAGGATGGAGACCTCGACCTCCTGGTTGTAGACGTGGTCTGCCGCCAGGAAGATCACTAAGAAAAGAAAGTTGAATTTCATTTGCACTAAGCTAGCATTTTTCGATTTCATGGATTTTAAACAGTGCCTGCAAAGCTCGTTTGGCCAGGCTCCCCACAAATTATACCATCTGGCCTGAATCAATCCTTTATCCATGACTAATTCAGGGAATCAGGCGCAATGAAAAGTTCAACAGCTCCACATGGGTTTAATTTCATAGGTTTTCTTATTTTGATTTTGTTTCATTGGTCTCGATTTAATAAAAACACCACTAGCAAACAGAAGGCTAAGTGGTGAAAAACTTAAGTTTTAGGGATGAACCTAAGAATACTTTTTTTTGCTTTTCTAATATATGCCCACGGCTGCAGTAATGATAGTCAGGGGAATAAGTATCCCACTTCAGGAGAAAACAGCGTTGAATCGAAAAACCAGGCAAAAGGTACCTTCGGGTATGACCAGGATTTTCTACAAAAGCATTATCCCAATACCGTTGTTTTGCGAGATCCATCTCAAGGCAGTGGCATTATCGTTACTCCTGAATTGCAGGGGAGGGTGATGACAAGTGCTTTGGATGGTGACGAAAGCATGAGTTTGGGCTGGATAAACCACGATTTGATTGCCTCAAAAGAGATCGATCCGCAATTTAATGCTTTTGGTGGTGAAGAACGTTTATGGTTGGGGCCTGAAGGTGGACAATTCGCGCTCTTTTTCGAAAAGGGTGCAGGCTTTGACTTTGAGCATTGGAAAGTACCCACTGTTATTGACACCGAGCCTTTTGAAGTAATTTCTCAACATGCCTCCAGCATCGTGTTGAAAAAGCAAACATCACTGATCAATTATTCAGGCACAGAGTTTTCAATGGATATCACCAGAGAGGTAAGATTATTATCCCAAGATGATATCATGGATGGGCTTGGCTTAGAGGTTTTTGATTTAAAATCAGTTGCCTATCAAACCCAAAATACCGTACTAAATACGGGTGCCAATGCCTGGTCCGAAAAATCGGGGACCATTTCGATCTGGTTGCTTTCAATGTTTAACTCCTCTCCTTCCGTAACCGTAGTTGCTCCGATTAAGCGGGGTAGTGAGACGGAATTGGGAAAACCTGTGAATGATAATTATTTTGGTCAAATAGCCAATGACCGGTTAAAAGCTTCGGAGGATGCTATCTTTTTTAAAGCAGATGGCAAGAGTAGGGGTAAGATTGGAATTTCTCCTAAGAGAGCGACAAAATTCATAGGCAGTTACGATGCCGAAAATGGGGTGCTGACCGTACTGGAGATAGGACAACCCAATCCGATGGATAAGTATGTAAATTCTTCCTGGGAAATCCAAAAGGACCCCTTCTCCGGTGATGTGTTAAATTCATACAACGATGGACCTTTAGAAAATGGAGATCAGTTGGGTCCCTTTTATGAATTGGAAAGTTCATCCCCTGCGCTGATGTTGCAGCCGAATGAGAGCCATACACATCTTCAACGCATCTATCATTTTATGGGTTCGGACCGATCCCTCGACAAGATCTCAAAGAAGATTCTCGGCATTGCGTTGGAGGAAATTGCCAATGTCTTTACTTCATAGCCTTTTGCTCTCATGTTTCTTTCCTGAGTCTTTGTAGCATCTCCTTTCATTTTGAAGGCCAGATGTACCCAGTAAGTATCGCCGACTTTTTAGTCGGCACAGTCTGTGATCCTCAGCGGGAAATCTTGCACTCATCTAAAAGTAGCCATTGACCTGGAATTTTTCCCTATGAAGATTTGAGTGGTCCGCTCCATAGTATGATATTTCTATTACCGGTAGCATTTCACCGTGTAAATTTTCAAACGTCAGCTATGGATAATTACGATTTTCTCAGCAGGAAATCCCTGCACAGCTCTAACAGTAGTCATTCTTTCCCTTTTCATGCCTTAGTACCTTGATAGCACGCTATCTTTACTGAAACCTGTGGATTTCTTTGCAGGCACTGTTCTTTCCCTTTGCAATTTTAAAAGCAGGGGTGTACCCAGCAAGTATCGCCGACTTTCTAGTCGGCACAGTCTGTGATCCTCAGCGGGAAATCTTGCACTCATCTAAAAGTAGCCATTGACCTGGAATTTTTCCCTATGAAGATTTGAGTGGTCCGCTCCATAGTATGATATTTCTATTACCGGTAGCATTTCACCGTGTAAATTTTCAAACGTCAGCTATGGATAATTACGAATTTCTCAACACGAAATCTCTGCACAGTTCTAACAAGTAGTCACTCTTTCCGTTTTTCGTGCCCTATTACCTTCATTGCGTGCTTTCTTTACTGAAACCTATAGATTTCTTTGCAGACACCGCTCCTTCTCTTTGCAATTTTAAAAGCAGGGATGTACCCAGTAAGTATCGCCGACTTTCTAGTCGGCATAGTCTGTGACCCTCACCGGGAAATCCTGCACTCATCTAAAAGTAATCATTGACTGGAATTTTCTCCCTATGAAGATTTGAGTGGTCTGCTCCATAGTATGATATTTTTATTACCGGCAGGTGTTCACCTTTGAAATTTTCAAACGTCGGCTATGGATAATTACGAATTTCTCAGCACGAAATCCTGCACAGTTCTAAAAAGTAGTGACTCCTCTTATGACCTTGGTATGTCTTACCTGAGGAGGTGGTTAGACTTTTCTGGCAACATCATGTTTTCTGGGGCATATTGACGGTGTCAATGTTCGTGTTGTTTCCAACCGGCCAAGCCAATAATTGGATGGTTCCATTCCGATGTTTACCTGTGTTCTTGGAATACCGTATTTTAATACGGTGCCGTCTTTTAGTCGCGTCAAAATGTAACATAACCTCACCTGGAAATAATCATGCACAAAATTTTGCTTCTCAGTTCGATATGGATCTCTGGTATCTTTTTAGTCGAAACAATGGCTATTGTAGATGAAACTCCCTTCTCTGATTCAGTCTCTGCCGCTGAGTCAGTTGGCTTTGACTTCGTCAGCTTGGAGTGCGAGGGCGATCCATTGTCGTTTGCATGGATGCAGACATTGCTATCTACTATGGCGGGGCAATATTGTGACTCCTGTCTCACCGTTTCCCAGGCTTTTTGGATGGATATGCCAGTGATTGAAGTCAATTGGAATGCTGCCGATTGTGGGATCTCCGATTCGGGATTTTGGACGGTGTATTCCTGCGCTGGTGATACCCTTCAGCATTGTCAGATCACCATCGCTGGACAAACCTGCGTGCCGGAGCCGGCTGAACTCACACCTGAGGAATTGTCCATGCGTGAAACCATATGGCGTTGTGAGATTGCAGCTTGTTTGCTGGAAAACGACAGCATTTTATGTCAATCATGGCTGATTGATTCTCTATCGGCCAATGCAGACCTTTGCGATCTGGCATGCATAGAAGGCAATAGTGGTAATTTTGTTTATCGCCATGATCTGGATGAAAGAACACTCATCGAATTTCGAACCACCTGTGGCACGATTATCCGCAATTTTTTTGACTGTAGTGGCAGTCATATTTTCACTTGCAATGCCTTCGATTTTGGGTTTGGCGGTACCTGCGACACGAGTGCTGTACCCGGATTGATGGATGGTGAGCTGCTGTGGGATTGCTCGATGCCGATTAAGGGAAGTACAGCTATGGTTGATCAGAAAACGGGGACAATAGAGGTGTTTCCAACGATATTTAATCATTGGCTGGGTGTTCGGGTGCCTGGGCACCAGACTCCGATGCTCTTCGTTACCGATCAGTGGGGCCGCCAGGTCTTGAGAACAAGCCTGGGGGCAGGAGAGATACACCTTAATACCTCGGATTGGGTTTCGGGCGCTTACTTTTTAACTTTCGGTGGTAAAGATCAAAAAGTTGTCAGGAGAGTAATTAAAACGCAATAATTGGTCGCCATTTTCATTCGCACTCTCCAACAAACCTTGCCTGGTCCTACCGGTTAGGATATAAGCCTGTACGACCGATTGGAAGTATGGCTTCTCGTGTTATCTTCTGGCTTCATCAGTCGGTACTTAGATTTAAGGACAAGGAACACTGATTAACGATTTTAGAATTATGTTTGATTTTTCACGTTTTCATATTCTTTTGAGCCGTTTCTATGCTTTTTACAAAAATTGAAATTAGCTCGTTGTTTTCCAGTTTTTCGTTTTGAATTCTTGTTTCATTTTTGGGTACCTCTAAGAACCTCTGAGTGAGATCGGTTTTGAATATTTTGGATTTAGGCCAGTAGGCAAACACATTAATTATTACTACAAGTTCTTCATTGGCTTTGCCATCTATTCGTTGTCGTCGCTTGCAGGGAGCCCGCCCTGCTTCACTCCTTCCGCCTCAATCTGGCAAACCCAATATAGAAATTCCTACGTAAAACTAAAGCGTTTACCTACAGCGAATTGAGTGAGCATAGCCGAAGCTACGTGATTGAAATTCAACGAAGTATAAATTAAAAAGATTCAAAAAACAAATGGCGAAGCCATTGTGCCCGATTGACGAACGGGGTTTTTAGAGGTACCCTCTTAGACAATTTAGTTCGTCCGATGATTTTTAGCAAAGGTATGTTTCTCGTAATTCTTTCAATACCATCTTCATTTTATGAACTAAAACCCTTTCGGGATGCACCACTTTGTGCTTCGCCATAATTTAGAGAAACTGGAAGTTCCTGATCTAAGTAATTGTTTTCACCAAGTGATTTGCCGCCTAATTTTTTGGCATTTCTAGAAATTTATAGGGACTTAGTGATCTCAATTACCAACACCGAAAAATTAATTAATCACTCTTCTAAATCAAACTTATTCATTCTGCCGTTTTACCTCCAAAATCAAAAATCGTTCATCCTTGTTCGATATTCGTTTCTTCAATACTTGGTCCTTTTGCTTAAAGATAACTTTAGAGCATACACACCCTTCTGACCGATCGAGGACCTCCGAACGGGTGAGATCGTTGTTCATCATCTTTGTGGTTCTGTGAAAGATTTAGTGCTAGAAATTTATAGGGACAGCAGCCGGTTCTTTTACCGGCGGGTTTGACCCCACCAGAAATGAATCGGGACAGCAGCCGGTTCTTTTACCGGCGGGTTTGACCCCACCAGAAATGAATCGGGACAGAGCCAGTTCTTTTACCGGCGGGTTCGATCCCCCAGAAATGATGCGACAGTAGCCGGTTCTTTTTACCGGCGGGTTTGAGCCATCAGAAATGAATTGGGACAGTAGCCGGTTCTTTTTACCGTCGGGTTTGAGCCATCAGAAATGAATTGAGACAGTAGCTGGTTCTTTACCGGCGGGTTTGAGCCGTCAGAAATGAATTGAGAAAGTAGCCGGTTCTTTTACCGGCGGGTTCGATCCTCCAGAAATGAATTGGGACAGCAGCCGGTTCTTTTACCGGCGGGTTTGACCCCACCAGAAATGAATTGGGACAGCAGCCGGTTCTTTTACCGGCGGGTTTGATCCCCCATAAATGAATTGGGACAGTAGCCGGTTCTTTTACCGGCGGGTTTGAACCACCATAAATCAATTGAGACAGTAGCCGGTTCTTTTACCGGCGGGTTTAATTACGAGAAATGAATTGGGACAGAGCCGGTTCTTTTACCGGCGGGTTTGAGCCACCAGAAATAAATTGGGACATTAGCCGGTTCTTTTACCGTCGGGTTTGAACCACCAGAAATGAATTGAGACATTAGCTGGTTCTTTACCGGCGGGTTTGAACCACCAGAAATTTATTTGAGACAGTAGCCGGTTCTTTTTACCGGCGGGTTTGGAAGTGGTTAATTTCGATAGGATTTGTCTGATGAAAACGGTTGATTATTCAACCACAAACACCGTCCTTCCGACCAGGGGAATGCCGTCTTTAGAAATTCCTTGTACATCGACCTGGTAGGTCGATTTCTTGTCATCGGTGTAGAATTCTAACTGCACACTTCCCCTTTCATCCGTACTGACCATTGGATTCCAATACAGTGTAGTACGGATATCTGGTTTGACATGTTCAGGCAACTTTTGATCATACTTGGGCTGATAAAATTCTCGACCCTGATAGTATCCAGGGTGTTTGAAATCAATGATGCCAACTGGCGGTTCGGTATTAGGAGACTGGCTCCTATCGCTTCCCTTCTTGGTATACACAGCGATTACACCATTGGCTCCCAAGCTTCCGTAAATTGCCGCTTTAGCTCCACTTTTTAATACATCGATGTAGGCGATATCCTGAACCGGTATATTATTGATTGCATCGCTGGAAATGACGGTACCATCTAGCACAAATAGGGCATTATTGCTTCCACTTATTGAAGAAGTCCCTCTGATGATGGCCTGTTGATTTGGAAACTCACCTTGTACTTGAACACCTGAAAACCTGGATTGGATCACGTCAAAAATTGATTGATAAGCATAGACCACCGGACCCAAGGAATCCAGTACCAGTCGCTGATCCGGGCGGCTGTACAATTGAGCGGTTTGTCTAAGTTGCTCCTCCTCCTGAAGCCTTCGTGCCTTAACGGTCACGGCGTCCAGGTCAACCGTTAACTCACGATAACTGGAATCGACTTTGGCAATATCTTGCTGGATTCTTAAGTATCGACCAATGGCTTCTGCTGGCCGACGGTCAAAGGGAATTGCCCATTGACTATTGATGGGAGGAGGTTGTAACTGATCCAAATGAATGGCTACATATCGATTACCCGACGAACCCACTACATCATGTTTCCGTTTCTTTTTGTCGTTCTTGGGTTCTCGGTACCGATTGGCCTTAATGATAACCCTGGTGGTATCGGTGAAAGTCAAACCTGTGAAAGCAAACTTTCCATTTTCTCCGGTAACAGTCTCTCCCACGAGAAAACTTCCATCCAGCGTATTGAAAAAGACCTGAGCTTGAAGAGACTTGTCGGGTTCGCCAATTTTTGTGACTTGTCCGGAAATGGTAAGGGATTCCTCGGGTACGAACTGAACAGTCGGAGGGTTGTCACCAAGCAGTTGATCCCATTGGAATCTTCGCCATCCTTGGGTCATCATCAAGAGGTCCAAAAGGATGCCAGCACCTTTATTGGAAGGATCAAAGTAGTAAGATGGTTGTTCGATTCTGCCCCGGAGTTCAGAGGTCAATAACAAGTAGGATCGAATATCAAGACCATTGGGCTGATGGGAGACCAATGACTGATCAGTAATACTTACGGATAAACCTGCCCCTTGGCGCTCGATCGGTATTTTTTCTTCTTGCAACGCTATATTTAATCGAACTTTTGCACGGTTGCTGTAAGATGGTCGATCAGTGGTCGCCAGCAGGTGACCTTGGTGGACAGGCCTCGAAATAAAGATGAGACGTTCACATTCTGGTAGACCCTGTGGGTTGAATAAAGTCAGGTGACCAACGCCCTCCGGAATAGAATCTGCTGATATTTGGATGGTGGCATTTTTTACGTCGTCGGTAATTGACTCGGCAACAAAACTTCTCCCCCTGGAATGTCCATATAGCAATGCACCCTTCAGGCCTTCCGGCCGATTGGATTGAAGCATTACTTCAAATTTGTGATCTACTCCAGGGATATAGTTCATAGTGTAGCCTGTGTGCTTTATTCGTGGGAGAAGGACATCCTTTTTCTTACCCTTGTAGGTAATTTCGGCACGGTATGTTTTCCCTGCCAGTGGAGTGAAATGGAAAAACCCCAATCCAAACTTTAACGTTTTGATGACCGCAACAAATTGGCCTTCCTCATCGATCACTTTTCCCTGGATGTCAATACCATTGCCATCTTTACCAATAACTTTGAACCCAACTTTGCACGATAACCCACTAATCAAATCACCCCCTTCGGGGAAAAAGTGTATGTGAAAGGCATCTTGTGATGCAGGGACCTCACTGGTGTGACGTTGTTCATCGGCCTTACTTTGTTGAGCATAAACTCGAATCTCCTTCTGAAATACAAAGTGATCAGGAAAATTCAACATACATCTGGTGTAGGCCCTTAGTATGTAGATCCCCTTTTTCATTTCCCCATCCAATGCAAAATCTCCGGCAACTCCACCTGAAACGTTCCTCAAGGTCAGGGTTTTGATCACCTTACCATCGGGGTCGACCAGATCAACGTACAGGTTGTTGCTAGGCGCTGAAAATTGGTGAGTCATACCATCCACTAGGTAGGCTTTAAACCAGAGAGTCTCTCCCAGGACATAATAGGGCTTGTCGGTATGTACATACACCTTTTCAACAGGAAAATTATTATAGAAAGATTTAATTTGATTTAACACTCTCTTTCTCAATGAGTCAGTGGGTAATCCAAAAGAAAGTGCAAGAATGACAATGGATAAAAAGAAAAAGATGATGCTTCTATTCATCGGGATGTGGATTGTTGTACCATTGCACTGTCCCACGAGTTTTACCAGGCCTTTTCTGTGTATAGGCAAGATACAAACACCGCTAACCAATAACGACGGCTAACCGACCGGTACGTATGGCCTTCTGAATGACATTTTTTGCCGGCTGGCCATCCGGACTGATCTCTGTAGGGCTGCATATCCCCAAAAGTGGGAACTGGTGGTACTAATTTATGAGACAGAGCACGTACAGTACCTTAACTGTAAAAATGGAACCTGTGTTGCACAATCTTTCGAAAAATAGCAGAGCTTGCCGGATACCTACCCGTTCAGGAAGCGCGCTCAGGTCTTACGGTGATCATAGTTTTATTCCCCATGATCGCAAGCACTTTACCTGATCTCCTGTGGAACCGTCTTATTTTGCTCTTAAAGACCAAGGAGAAACCGGGCTGGATGCAGGAGCTTTTCATAGCTTGGTCAGAGCGATTATTGACCCGTATATAAGAGGTTGATCTTGGTAGGCCTAATTTTTCCAGGAAATCGATTTATCGTCATCTTGCCATCGAGGAATCGGAAGGGCCGGAGATCTCTCTCTTATCGGCCATCAATTCAATGAACTTGAAAGACGGTCACTACAGCGGCATGATCAGAGGGAAACATAATGGGGTGATAGTCGACTACTTTAGAACTGACAGGCACGATTTTACCTAGATAATAAATATAGTCAATCCGGTCTCTGAGTCCATAAAGATAGGAAGAGGTGGCCGCTCTGGGAGTCCAGGTGTAGCCGGGGTCTGTCAAGGGATTGATGTGTAATTTACGAAAGCTGTCAATAAAACCAGCTTCAATCATTGCCTTACTAACCGGCCATTCAACCACATAATTGTGGTGCAGGGGCTTGGTTTCAAGGATCCAATCAAGATGTGATCCACTGTTAAAATCCCCGGCCATCACAACGCCCTGGACATCATTATTGACCAACCACGGTTTTACCTCACTTAAGATCTCTTCAATCTCACCGGCTCTGGTTTCCTTCTCGCCATGGATTAAATCTTCAGCTGAATGGGTGCCATCGGAAACCTGCTTTAAGTAATTCGGAAGATAATGCAGCCAAATGTCAAAAACTACCAATTCTACTCCCGGCGACAACTCAACGACAGCGCCACCGGCGTTGAAGGGACGAAAGATCTCTATGGTCTCGGTGATCGGATAACGGCTCATGATCGATAGGTTTGAGCTGATGAGATAGAAATAGTATCCCAATGCATCGGCGATCATGGGTCCAGAACCATAGGTTTCAATCATGCAGATAATATCTGATTGTGAGCCTTGTATAAGCTCAATCGTACGCTCTACACCGACCTGCTCTCCATATCGCCGGCCGCCATGCCAAATGTTCCAGGTCATCACTTTCAACGCTTGCGGAGGTATGGGGACTGGCGATTCTTCGGCAGGAAAGAAGGCATTCCAAGATTCTTGTACTTCCCGGGCAGAGATTTTTCGATCCCAAAATTTGACTTCATCTAAATATCCGTTAAAGGCCTTCCATTGGCCTTCCGATCCCCACTCAAAGTATTCATCGGAACCTCCCACCACAGTGCGTTTGGAACTTGTTAGATCTCCCAGTTGCTCCAAATTATAGATGGCAACACACCTTCCATCGTAGTACATCCTGGCTTCATTCTTGGGCCGCTCAACCGTGAATACCAGCTGATGCCAGTCTCCATCATTGATCAACTGTTTGGAGGTGGGCAGATAGTTATATTGTCGATTACCATCAGAAAGGTTTAAGGCCCAGGCGCCATTATGCTGGGTAAATATCTGCCAACCCACAGCATCCAAACTGTCATTGGCTTTATTTCCAGCAATGGCTGTACCAAGCGCTGCTCCGGGTTTGGTTTTTACCCAAACTTGAATGGAAAAACTCTCAGTGAGATTAATGGCCGCCATGGAATTACTATCCACGACCCAGGGTCGGCGATGCATGGCATCATGGCTAAGGTCCAGTGCGTAGTCTGTGAGACCCTCAGAAAATTTCTGCCTCATCAAATCGACAGTATATCGTGCCTGATCAGGAGTAATCAAGGGTTTGTTTTGGATGGCATCTCCCTCAGAAAAAGATAAATATACGACTGGTGCCTGAGCTGATAGGAGGCCAGTCAAAAGCCATCCAAAGGCAATTGGTATGATAAGAGGTTTACGATTCTTCAAGGATGAGGTGAACTTTTTGTAGGTTAAATCTAATACTTGTAGTGATTTGTGGGTAGTGTCCAAAGTGTTCCAAACAAGCAAAGATATCGGTTGACTTTGAAGCAGACACCTCTTAGAGGAGTAGCAGTTTAAAGAGATCAGCACCGGAAAAGAACCAATCATAAATTGTCCCCTTCAAAAGAGACTGTAGTCCATCTCTTAAATCAGGTTCCTGTATCACTCATCCCAGTTGTTTTTCTGCAAGGAATGAGCATCCCGGCATCAGTTTTTGATTCTATAGTTTGAGCGTGACGAAAGAGAATATTACCACCTATAGCCGATCTTTCATGGTCCTGTGAAATCTGTGGTAGACACGGAAAATGACAGTTTGTATTCCCAGATCGGCGATTCAGTTAGACCGATTCCAACATTTACCTGCTGAAAGCTGAGTATAAAAAGAAGTAGGAGGTCTTTATCAATATAGTATGGGCACCAAAGTACTCCCGGGATCATGACTTCCGCATTTCCCCTTGTGATCACTTGTAAGGTGGGTTTGTGTCATCGCTGGTAAGGCTCAACAGGTTGCGTCATTGGATAGACCCTTTATTGTCAATTTGCGCTTTACTGATTTCCCGTCTGGATTCTGTGTCCACCACGGGTGTGGGTTTAAGTTCGTTTTTTGCTTATCATCAAGCTCGTATGCGCTACCAATATTTTATTAAATCAATTGTAATCTTGGGCATAGTAGGTCCAGGACTCATGGCTCAGAACTACACCATCGTAGATCAGCCCTGGCCAGAATCTCTGGGCAATCACCGGGCCTTGCTCGAACTGGATCAAGCAGCCGAAGCCGTAGCTGTTGATCTCGTATGGCGACGGCATGATCAGAATCCGGAACAAAGAAGATTTATCATTATCCACGAGGAGAGTGGCGATACCATTCCAAATATTCACCGGTTTCACTTGGATAACGAACGCTGTCAATTGATCGTTGGTCCGGTGCTCAAGACAGGAAAATATCACTTTTACTATTTGCCTTATGAGGTTCAAAAGGAATATGGATTTTATAGCAGGGACTACCTAGACCCTGAAGATCCTGCAGATCCATCCTGGGTAAAGCAGAATGATCTTTCGCAGCGTGATGCCTGGTCGAGGTTGCCGAAAGCTAAGTTGGTGTCTTTGCAGGCACGTACGGCATTTGATAGTTTCTATCCGATGGAGGTTATTGCCTTAAAATCAGAAAAGGATGTACTTCTTCGCGATCATCAAGAGGACTTTCTGGTTTTTCCTGAAGACCGAAAATACCCGATCCGTATGTTGGATGATGTTCCACAGCGGTGGATTGAGAAAGGCCCTTCCAACGTCTTTAAGGGTGGTGCACTAAGGAATGAATATTATGTATTTCAACTCGGTCTTTATGCCTCCACTCAGGACTTGGAACATGTACAGGTAGAATTTTTTCCGTTACAGAGTGATGAAACCAGCCTGTCAGCAGACCGGATCACTTGTTTTAATACTGGAGGGATAGGACCGTATGGTGATACTTTTGCCATAGAACTTAAAGTAGCTAAGGGAGGGGTTCAGCCCCTGTGGATTGGTGTTGATATTCCTGAAGAAACAGCCGCAGGGATTTATCGAGGTGAGGTCATCATATCAGCTGATGGGGTGGAGTCACAAACCATTGCCATCAACCTGGAGGTCGCTTCCGAAATCTTGACCGACCGTGGTGACGGCGAAAAATGGAGGCATTCCAGACTCCGTTGGTTAAACTCCAGCTTGGGCCTGGATCATCGACCTACTCAACCCTTTGAGCCGATCCTCGATCTGGGTGAAAATACTTTTGGTTTGACTGACAAAAGAATGACCCTGGCTGAAAATGGTTTTCCAGGTTCTCTGAAAGTCGGATCTGCTGAAATCCTGGAAGACGCCATGACCTTAGAAATAATGACGGAAGACGGAAACTTGGAATGTAGTCATCCATACAATATTAAGCGACTAAAAGACGAACCAGGCATTTTGACAGGTACCTGGGAAAGTACTTCTGAACATCTACATCTATCCGGATTTGGGAGCTTGGAAGCCGATGGTCATATGAATTACCAGGTTAAATTGCAAGCCAAGAAACGGGTAGCTTTAAAAGACGTCGCATTGCACATTCCCTTTAGAAAGGAAATAGCCCAGTACATGATGGGTATGGGCCTGCCTGGAGGCCTGGTCCCAGAAAGTCACGAAAGCAAGTGGAAGGGGCCGCACGACAGTTTTTGGGTAGGGAATACCGAGGCCGGCCTTTGGTGCGAGTTGCGGGGTGGTTCCTACCATGGTCCGTTGCTGAATCTCTATCGACCGGATCACCCTCACTCTTGGAATAATGAAGGAAAGGGAGGTTTTAAGATTGAACGTACTTCAGGACAAGTGCACGCAATCGCTTACAGTGGTGCCCGTGACCTGAATGAGGGACAGGAAATCACCTTTGAATGGTCAATATTACTGACTCCCGTGAAGCAGATCGACCTCAAGAGTCAATTTTTGGATCGCTACTACCACAATGGTGGTGATCCGGTGCCGCGAGATTCGGATCTTACCAGCGGAGTGAAAATTGTCAATTTACACCATGCCAACAACTATAACCCACATATCAATTATCCCTTTGTGGCGGTTGATTCTATGCGCTGGTTTGTGGAATGGATGCACCAAAAGGGCCTGAAAGTAAAGATCTACTACACGATACGTGAACTGACCAATTACACCACGGAACTTTGGGCCCTAAGGAGTTTGGGAAATGAAATATTGGGTGGTGGCAAAGGGGGTGGATACCCTTGGCTGCAGGAGCATTTAGTGACTAACTATCGTCCACAATGGTACCAATGGTTTCCTGATCAAAGTGCGGATGCCTCCATTGTCAATGCACCGGGAGAATCTCGTTGGTACAATTATTATATTGAGGGTTTAGCATGGTTGGTAAAACATGTAGATATCGATGGTCTCTATCTAGATGATGTATCTTATGATCGTAGGACCGTTAAGCGGATCCGGAAGGTAATGGACGATCTCAAACCCGGATGTCTGCTTGATCTACACAGTAATACGGGCTTTTCTAAAGGTCCGGCTACCCAATATGCAGAGTTCTTTCCCTTCATGGACAAATTGTGGTTTGGGGAGAGTTTCCAATATGATCATATGCCTCCAGAGAATTGGCTGGTGGAAGTGTCAGGCATTCCCTTTGGGCTTATGGGAGATATGTTACACGGTGGAGGCAATCGCTGGCTAGGCATGCTCTTTGGGATGACAGTACGCCACCCTTGGTTGACGGAGGGGGTTGTTTGTGACCCCCGGCCAGTATGGGAGATTTGGGATTCCTTTGGGATTCACGACTCAAAGATGATTGGATTTTGGGAAGATACCCCGTTGGTCAGATCCAGTAATTCAGAAGTAAAGGCAACTGCCTACGTTAAAGAGCACCAAATTTTAATTGCTTTGGGCAGCTGGGCCAGCGAGAAAACCAGCACCACACTCACATTGGATTGGGACCTACTTGGGGTATCGAGGCCTGACCATACGCAATGGGTTGCCCCAAAGATTCAAGATTTTCAAGTCCAACAAACTTTCCCACTAAATGATCCAATTGAAATCGAACCAAAGAAAGGCTGGTTACTCTTACTTGATTACTAATCAAATTACACCATGGGCCGGACTACGTTGAGCATCATTTGCACCCTATTACTTCATTTAAGCTCATTTGCGCAGATCACAGAGAGGGAAAGACCCAAAGAATGGGACAATCTGGTAATGGGTGGAAGATTTATGGATCGTTTTTTACCAATGCCTGTACAAGGCCCACTAACCGGAGATACCTGGGGGGCTGATTATGTGAGGCCGAGATATGTCGAAAATGGCATTGAAGACGATGAGTGGTCATATTGGGGAGGTAATGCCCTGTTGGGTGATGATGGGAAATATCATTTGTTTGTATGCCGCTGGCCTGAAAACGCGGATAAGGGGCACATGGCTTGGCCCAATTCGATCGTCGTGCATACGGTATCCGATAACTCATTAGGACCATATGAGGTCGTAGCAACAATCGGTCCCGGGCACAATCCGGAGTTGTTTCAACTTCGCGACGGTCGATATGTAATCTATGTTTATGAGGGCTATTATTTGGCTAATCAATTAAATGGTCCCTGGAAGCGCGGAGAATTTACCTTTGAGGCCCGGGATAGGAAAATTATTGAGGGACTATCCAACCTGACGTTTGCCCAGCGGGAGGATGGATCTTACCTGATGATTTGTCGTGGAGGTGGTGTTTGGTGCAGTAAAGATGGTATCTCCCCCTATTACCAGCTAACCAGCGAAAGCGTGTACCCACCGGTGGATGGCAGGTTTGAAGATCCCGTCATTTGGCGCACGCCCATTCAGTACCACATGATCGTCAACGACTGGCTGGGTCGTATTGCCTATTATCTACGTTCTAAGGACGGTGTGAGCTGGAAAGTGGATCCCGGAGAGGCTTACATGCCAGGTATAGCTACATATGAGGATGGTACCAAGGTAGATTGGTTTAAATATGAGCGAATCAAAGTCCTGCAAGATCAATATGGAAGAGCAACGCAGGCACACTTTGCTGTAATCGATACCATCAAGTGGAATGATCTGAGCAATGACAACCATAGCTCCAAACACATATGTATTCCGCTGACGGTGGGCAAGCTTATTAGCTTGGAAGATAAGGAGGTCTCGAAGGAAAGCCAGTTCTATAAATTGAGAATCAAGGCCGAGGATGATTTCAACCCGTGGCTAGATCTTGACACTGCTTCGCTGCGTTTTGGAGCATCCGAAGAAGTTAATTTTGGGCGGGGTGGCAGGCCCGTCCACTTTGGTTCGGATCAAAGAGATATGATCGTGACATTTGATGGCTTAAGGAGTGGCTTTACCGAAAGTAATTTCGCCGGCAAGTTACTCGGGCGCGACAACGATGGCAGTTTGGTATTTGGTTACACCCGACTTCCATGGGTTGATTATGACCAGATGCTGCTTTCGGCTCGAGCACCGCAAATCAGCCATAAGTCTAATGATAGTTTGGATGTTCACATCATTGTCGAAAATTTCGGTCAGACAATATCTAATGTGGCGACAATTGAGTTGCAAATGCTTAATGGCAACAAGTGGAAATCCATTGAGCTTAGTCAGGTGCCAGTATTGCAGCCTTATACAGAGGCGACGGTGAGTCTAGAAGGAATCAAGGTTCTCTGTGAAGGTGAGATGACCTTAAGATCAGTAATTTCGGTTGATGACCTGGTCATCGAAGTATTCGAATCCACCAACTTTTGTAAATAATGCTCTATATATTTGACCCTCCAGATTCAATTTGCTAAATTCATTGATCTCTGCTGCCATGAAGGACTTGGAATTAAAGTCGGACCTAATTCTCTGGAAACAATTTCAGGATGGTGATCGTCAAGCCTACGAAATTGTGTTTCGCCGCCACTATACTACACTGTATAACTATGGATTGCGGATCACCAAAGATGTAAACTTTACCGAAGACCGGGTTCAGGACTTCTTTGTTTACCTTATTGAAAAAAGAAAAAATCTCCAGTCGCTGGATAGGATTGCACCCTATTTGTTTGTAAGCTTTAGGCGGTATCTATTTCGTCAATTGAAGATGAATCGCACAAAATTTATTGATGAGCTAGAGACTGACATCCAATACACCGATGATGACTTTGCGGTGCCAGGAGTTTCTGAGGAAGTGGCTGTTGCCTTGCGTAGGAGAATCAACTTGTTGACATCAAGTCAACGCGAGGCACTCTACCTGCGGTTTTACAATGAGCTTGCTTTGGAAGAAATAGCAGAAATCATGCAGATCAATTATCAGAGTGTGGCAAATATCCTTTACCGTGCACTGAAGAAGATTAGATCGGATAAGCAGTTCTTGAAAATCATATCAAGGACAGCTGCCTTAACTCTTCTTTTCCAACCTCTGCTTTGGGTTTTGTCTGGTTGATCAAAACATCAGAATTTTATCTCTGTCATAGCTGACTTTTCTTGATCCTGATCGTTATGCTGCTTTCGCATTTTTCAAGCTTTTCCTAGTTTGGGCAATTTTTATCACAACTTTTATAAAATCTTCTTTTGAAGCTGAGTATAGAAATACGACTATGGTCTTTATACCAGTGAGGACGATATAAGAGAAATCATTTACCTCGCATGAATACTGAACACGATTCACAGATTTCCAAATTCTTAAATGATCCTGAGTTTATCTATTGGGCCAAGACGGGATCGGACGCCAATGATCGCTGGGACAATTGGCTGATCGACCATCCGGAAGACCGGGATGCCTTGGAACAAGCGAAATGGATCGCTAAGGGCATTGAATTGAAGAAAGTGGATGTGGCGCCCTCTTTGATTGATGCAAAATTCAATGAGGTCATGGAGCGAGTGGAAAAGAGAGAGAGACAGTCCAAGATGAAATTGCGGCTCAAATTGTGGTGGTCAGTTGCTGCTGCGATCTCGCTCTTTGCACTTACCTATGTCGGCCTTCAACAGATGGCAAGCCCTTCCAGCTCTGTCGTAATTAGTGCAGGTGCAGGTCAGGTTTTACATCATGAATTAGCCGATGGAAGCAGGGTGATCATCAATGCAAATTCGAAAATAAAGTATGTCAAGGGGAACCCCAGAGAAATTTGGCTTGATGGTGAGGCCTACTTTGATGTGGCCAAGAAACCGGAAGGAGGCGATCGTTTCCTGGTGCACACGGATGATTTGATTGTAGAAGTACTGGGTACCATGTTTAATGTGGATACCCGCTATCAGGCCACTAAGGTATTTCTCGAAGAAGGCGAAGTAAAGTTGGAGTTTCGATCTGATGATAAAGGTCCACTGATGATGGCACCAGGAGAAGTCGTCACTTATTCCAAAGACTTAGGCGAAGAACCGAAGAAAATCACCAGTACTGGCAAATCAGAGACCTCGTGGAAAGATGGTGTCTTGATCTTTGAAGATGCCACCATTTTGGATGTGCTCAAAGAGATCAACAGCATTTATCGCCGGTCGATCGTGGTCGAAGATCCCAATCTCGCCAGCCAGCCATTTCAGATCCCCGTGCCCATTCGCGATGAGGAAATCGCTTTAGAAGTGCTACAAAAAGTCAGTGGCCTGAGATTGATCCGATCCAGTGACCCGTGGAAATTAGTGAAAGTAGAAAGAAAGAAGCCTGATTAAAAATTTTTAGTTACCAAAACAAACCTAAGTAGCTATGTTGGAAAATTTACACTATTGCTTGAAATTGCTCCTTACTCAGATTATTGTGTTTGGGGTCGTCGGCAACATGAACGCCTACCATCCCGAAGCAGTATCGAAGAGCAATGAAGACCAATTGATTACCGAGATCTTGAAAGAAATCAGTGAACGTTACCAAGTCTTCTTTGCCTATCAAAATGCCTTGGTTGAAAACATTCGTATTGATTTTGAAATCCGAAAAGAGGAGGCATTAGAATCCGTGGTGCAAAGGTTGATGCAAAAAACCAACCTGAAATTTGAATTGGTGGGAGAGAAATTTTGCATACTCTACAGTAACTATGATAAGCAAAGTTTACGGCATAAAAAGAAGATTAAAAAGAGAATTCTCCAGATTGAAAAGTTAGAGAAAGAGGGGCACACTACCTTGATTAGCAGCTCAGCAAATAATGCGATCAAATTAAGATCGATAATGGAAGTCACTGCTCCAGTAATTCCAGAGATTGAAATAACGGGTACGGTAACTGACGAGGATGGTGCTCCACTGATTGGTGCCAATATTCTGGTCAAGGGGACCAGTATAGGTACGGTGACCGATCTGGATGGCAAGTATTCCCTTAGTGTTCCCGATGATGCCACCACACTGGTGTTTTCGTACACCGGTTATTCGACACAGGAGGTATTGATCAGTGGGAGGACAACCGTTGATGTAAGTCTGCAGGAAGGAGTAGGCCTCGAAGAGGTCGTGGTGGTAGGGTATGGTACCCAACGAAAGGAGAACCTGACGGGTGCCGTGGCATCTGTTGGTCCTCGCGAGATTGAGGCCAGACCGATTACAAGTGTAGCTCAAGCACTTCAAGGCACTACAGCCGGTGTCTTTATTAATCAAAACTCCGGTCAGCCGGGTCGGGACAATGTGTTGATTAGGATAAGGGGAGTTGGAACGCTAAACAATGCCAATCCGCTGATCTTGGTTGATGGTATTGAAGCTCCGCTGAACAACATAAACCCATCGGATATCGAGTCGATTACCGTATTGAAGGATGCGGCCTCGGCTGCGATATATGGCTCGAGAGCTGCTAATGGAGTTGTGCTTGTCACCACCAAAAGGGGACGTGCCGAGGAGAAACCCACATTCACTTATGATGGTTATGTCGGTACTTCTGATGCAACCCTTTTACCGGAAATGGTTATTGATCCGATCGAATTTGCCAATTTGCGTAATGAGTCTCTGGAGAATTTTGGTTTGGAACCACATTTTACTGAAGAGAGGATTGCCATATTGCAGCAGAATCGTGAAAACTTCACGGTCGACTGGTTAGATGAAGTCTTTCGTAGCGCTCCGATACAGCAGCATACCCTCGGAGTGGGTGGTGGTTCGGAAAATACCAACTTTAGATTTTCATTAGGTTATCTGGATCAGGAAGGAGTAATATTAGGTAGTGATTTTGAGCGATATAATGCCAGATTAAACTTGGATACAGAGGTGTCTCCAAAATTTAAGATGGGTACCAGTATTTCCTATATCCGAGGCGATCGAAATTCTAGTTCGGATGATTTGGGTAACTTATCATCCGTACTTACCCATACCATTCAAAAATCCCCGGAATCTCCAGCCTTTTGGAATGGAAGAGAGACTACATCTCATCCCAATACTGAGGTAAAGGCCAGCAATTTCAATTTCAACGATGAACATATTTTGGCCAATGCCTACCTTCAATGGCGACCAATCGAAGGCTTAACACTAAAAGGAACGGGTGCCATTAATAGCCAGAATCTGAAGCTCAATGCCTTCAATCAGTCGGTACTGGCCTATGACTGGATGAGAGAAGAAGAAGTGCTGGTAAGACCGATGCGATCGGCGACCAACCGGCACGAAAGAACATTCAATTATACATTGTGGTTTACCGCCCAGTATGAAAAGAGTTTTGGCAATCAAGACCTTACCATTTTGGCTGGTTATAACGAGGAGGAAAGTGATTTTGAGAGATTTGAGGCCTTTAGAAATGGTCATCTTTCAAACTCGGTCAAGGTACTTAGTGCCGGCCTTGCCTCCTCTTCAACCAATAGCGGTTCTGCAACCACCTGGGGGTTGAGATCATATTTTGGAAGGATAAACTATGTCATCGATGACAAATATTTACTGGAAGGAAATGTGCGGTACGACGGAAGTTCCAGATTCCTAGAAGACAAATGGGGTGTCTTTCCCAGTGTGTCTGCAGGTTGGGTAATATCGAAAGAGGATTTCTTTCAAAATGTGGCATCTATCGACTTTCTCAAGCTTCGTGCTTCTTGGGGGCAGTTAGGAAATCAGAATATAGGTGATTTCGCTTTCCAGCGCGCCTTGAGCTTGAGTCAGGCTTATAGTTTCAGTGGTGAAGTGGTACCAGGTGTAGCACAGACGTCTTTAGGTAATCCTGCCCTAAGTTGGGAAGCAGCAACTATGACCAATATTGGGGTGGATGTCGGTTTATTCAATGATTTGAGCTTGGAAGCTGATTATTTTGTTCGAAAGACAACCGATATTCTTTTTGATTTAACCATCTCAGCTTTGACGGGTTTTCGGACTCAAATCTCCAATGCTGCGGAGGTTCAGAACACGGGATGGGAGGTCAATTTGAATTACGATAGAAGCTTTGGTAAAGTCGATTTCTCATTTGGTGGGAATCTTACCCACGTGGAAAATGAAGTACTGACTATCAACCCCAATATTGAGATTGGAGACTTGGATGAAGTAATCAGTGGCCGCAGGATTTTGAAGAGAGGGGCACCGTTGGGAGCATTTTGGGGAGTCAAACAAATCGGAATCTTCCAGTCGCAGGCGGAGGTGGATGCGGCACCCGATCACTCGGGGCTCAATCCCAATTTTGGGCCTGGAGATTTGAGATTTGAAGATTTGAACGGCGATGGAGTGGTTGATGTTGATGATCGGACGGTGATAGGAAAAGAAAACCCAACCTGGACCTACGGGTTTAATTTTAGGGTTGGCTATGGGGGCTTTGACTTGGCGGCCATTTTCCAAGGTGCTGCAGACTTTGATGCTTATGGCAGCGAAGAGCTTTCTGATCCGTTCTTCAACTTCTCAGGTTTACCTGCTCGCTGGAGAGATCGTTGGACACCTGACAACCCCGATGCTGCTCTACCCAGATTGTATTTTTCCAATGGACCCAGTAATTCAATCACCAATTCATTCTTTGTGTATGATCGATCTTACTTTCGCTTAAAGAATTTGCAGATCGGATACCAGATTCCACAGAGATTATTGGATAATATTGGATTCTCAAGAGCGAGATTCTATCTCAACGGCAGCAATATATTTACGATAACCGATTTTCCGTTTTTTGATCCTGAGCGACCTTCAGGGGCGGATCGTGGTGCAACTGGAGTGCCCATGATTCGAGTGTTCTCTGCAGGAGTATCGCTTGCCTTCTAACGCTTGAATTAAATAAGATCAAAATCGAATGTTATGAAAACTTATAAAATATTCTTATCAGCCCTGGTCGTTTTGATGACTTTGAGTTGTAGCAAAGATCTACTTGAAAAGTCAGACCCGGGTTCAGGTAGTGTTGAGACCTTTTTTAATACCGAGGAGGAGCTGATATTAGGTATCAATGGCGTCTATGCCGGATTTCAAGGATCATGGTGGGGAGGCTCATTAATCCATATCCAACCCCATCTTGACGCAGCCACCGATAATGCGGTAATATGCTGTCCTTGGGAATATGGATTTCCAGCTGTTGGAGATGGTACCATGAGTCCGACCACCGGGGGAATAGTTGCTTGGAAATGGGATTTTGGATATCAAGCCATTACCCGGGTCAACCAAATGTTGCAACTGATCGATGAAGGAATTCCGGGGTTGTCCAGTGAGAATGCCACCAAATGGATTGCTGAACTGAGATTCCTCAGAGGTTTTATCTACAATGAGATGCTGACAGTATATGGCGGTGTGCCATTGATTACTTCAGTCTTGACACCTGACGAAGCACTGGCCATTGGAAGAGCAAGCCGCGAAGAGACTTTCAATCAAGTGATCGATGATTTAACCTTTGCGGTCAATAATTTGGAGACCACGCCAAACAACGACCAACGGGGGCGGCCCACTAAGCAGGCTGCACTGGGTTATATCGGAAAAGCACAGCTTTGGGCCGAGAGATATTCAGATGCTGCCGCTACTTTTCGTCAGATCATGGATATGGAAGGGTCCGTCGTCGATCTGGATCCCAACTATGAGAGCCTATTCAATGGCTCTAATGAAGCCAGTCCTGAGATACTGTTCGCCTTTCAAGCGGTTGGCAATGGAGTAGGTGAAGGTAGTTTCTTCCAAATCCACTATGCGCCGCAAAGTTTACCATCGGGAACCACTTCTGGTGGTTGGAACTCTATGCAATATACTCGAAATCTCATCGATGACTACTACATGACCGATGGCTTGCCCATCAGTGAATCTCCCCTGTATGATCCTGAAAATATATTTAAAGACAGGGATTCTCGTCTTGCCGGTACCTTTCTTCGACCTGGTGATATGTGGTCCGGTCATGTGATGGAGGCACCGCTCAACTTCACCTACAATGGCCAGACACCGCACGCAGAACTTTCCGTACAGGTTATATCTAAGAAATGGTGCACCGAAGATGCACTGAATACAGGGGATACCGATGTAGATTTTATCCTTTTGAGGTATGCTGACATTTTGCTGATGTATGCAGAGGCTCAGAATGAAGCGGTAGGGCCTGATGCCTCGGTTTACGATGCAGTAAATAAAGTCAGGGCAAGAGCTGGTATGCCTCCCTTCCCAGAGGGATTAAGTCAGGACGAAATGCGTCAGGAAATAAGGCATGAGCGGCGCATTGAATTTGTCATGGAAGGAACCCGGTATTATGACCTCATTCGGTGGCGAATAGCAGAAGATGTTATAGTCAATGGAGTTGAGGGATTACAAAATCGGGTCTTTAATCCCAGTAAAAACTACTTATGGCCGATTCCGCAGAGTGCAGTGGATTCCAATCCCGATCTCATTGAACAAAATCCTGGGTATTAATAGTGTAGAAAATATATAACATCGGCAGTAGTAGTTTTATAACTTTCCATAAGGTGGTTGTCCTGTGCAACCCCTTATGCTTTTTAAAAACTACACTTATGAGCAGTGGTGGTGAGTATCGAGCGTTTTTCCTGCTAGGTTGCGGTGTGCTTCTCTCGAGTTTTCTGTACGGTCAGCGTACCTTTGTTGATGCTACTACGTCAGCAGGCATCAATCACAGCTTTCAGGTCTTCCAAGGTACATTCGGTGGCGGAGCTGCCGTATTGGATTATGACAACGATGGCATGCAAGATTTGTTTCTTACCGGTGGTGTTGGTGGAGATGTACTGTATCACAACAATGGCGACGGAACTTTTTCAGACGTGTCGGAGCGTACAGGTCTCCAAAACAATGATACCCTGATCACCCAAGGAGCAACAACTGCCGATGTCAATAAAGATGGATGGGTAGACATCTTCGTTACAACAATAGCCTCATCTTCTTTCGGAAGAGTCCTGCCGAGGGCAAATGATATCCTTTACGTCAACAATGGTGATGGAACTTTCTCGGATCGAAGCGTCGAATTTGGGTTCACTCTGAAGACTTTCTCCACCGGTGCTGCTTTTGGTGATTTTAATGGCGATGGGTATCCTGACCTTTATGTCGGCAATTATTTTGACGACTTCGAGGGTGCACTGGATAAGATTAACACGGGAGTGATTACGGGATCACAGCGACCATCTCACGATCAACTTTATCTGAATAACGCCGGCATAAATTTTACGGAAGTTGCCGCTCAATATGGAATCACTCATGAAGGCTTTGGCTTTGGAGCAATCTTTACTGATTTTGATAATGACCGAGATTTGGATTTGCACGTAGTCAATGATTTTGGCAATCGCACGACTCCCAACAAAATGTATGTCAATGCCTATCCACGGCAAGAATTTAAGGATGCCGCAGCCGAACTCGCGATTGATTTTGGGATCAATGCTATGGGTACAGCCGTGGGAGACTACAATAGAGATGGTCTACTAGATTATGTAGTGACCAATATTTCGGTGAGTCCTTTTGTCGTCAATCAAGGGCCTGAGCAACCTTTTCTGGAGCAGGCTACTGCTCTGGGTACAGCGTTCAATTCTTTGCTTATTGATGGAACCGGTGCAGTGGCACCAGTGAGTTGGGGATGCAATTTTTTTGATTTTGACCATGACACGGATTTGGATTTACACATTTGTAACGGAGCCTTAAATCCTCCTGTGACACCAAATCCAAATTTATTTCTTCAACTAGATGGTACCAGGTATCAAGAAAGGTCAGTAGAATTGGGTTTAGACGACTCCGGGCTCGGCCGGGGTTCGGTAGTATTTGATTACGACAATGACGGAGATCTGGATCTATTTGTTGTTAACCAGCGACCTGTAGAAAATGCCGGATTGTTGGGATCCGTTAAATCAAAGCTCTATAGAAATGATGCCTCGGATGGAAATTGGTTGAAAATTCAATTGAAAGGCCGATCTGCCACAACCCGTGGGCTGGGATCAAGGATTGAAGTTGAGGCTGGTGGTCTCATAATGATTCAAGAGATTGATGGGGGATCCAGTCATGAGTCTCAAAACACGACGATTGCCCATTTTGGACTTTCGGATCTGAATCAAGCAGATGTTGTGAGGGTACACTGGATAGGGGGCGGAACCCAGGAATTAAATAACATTTCCGCGAATCAGATGCTGGTCATTACACAGGATGCGAACCAGGTCATTGAAAGCCCTTTTGATCAAGGCGACATTCGTATCTATCCCAGCTATTTCCAGGAGTCAGTGACTGTGGAGTATCAGCTGCCAGCACACGTCACACATCGTGTTGTAGTCATCGACGAGAATGGGCAAATTGTGGATACGATCATTGAAGACCATGAGAGTTTCTTTGGCAATCTTCGCTGGGACGTGCCGGCACATTTGCACCCGGGACTTTATTTCTTTACAGTCTACTTTGAAAATGACAAGTTGGTTGCACGTGGTTTTAAGAAATAGAACAGAACTCTGTGGGTTATGGGTTTTGATACTTTGGCTCTCTCAGCCGAATATGGTTTCCAGCCAGTCTGAAGACCGGATAATCTCAACGGCCGTTCCATTCTTAAATATTGATGTTGATGGCCGCTCTTCCTCTATGGGAGAGACCAGTGTGGTATCGATCTCAGATGCATTTGCCACCTTTGGAAATGCTGGAAAATTGCCTTTTGTGAAGTCAAAGCTTGGAGGAGCAATTACCTATACTCCTTGGCTGAGTAATCTGGTGGGAGATATGTACCTCGCTCATCTGGGTGGCTATCTAAGATTAGATTCAGTACAAACCTTGGGGGCAGGCTTTACTTACTTCAATCTGGGTGAATTTGAGATTAATGATTTGTCTGGTGACTTTGTAGATCAATTTGACTCTTACGAAACCCAGTTTCAACTAAGTTATGCTCGTAAACTTTCTTCACGATTGGGCCTAGGTCTTACGGGGAAGTACGTGCGGTCTGACTTACCTGGTAAATTTGCCCTGCTTGAAGATTTAAGGGTCGGACATGGTGCTGCGGTCGATTTGGGCCTTTATTATCGATTTCCTGCAAAGAAGAACAGACAACGACTATGGTCATTGGGTGTGCAGATCGCTAATCTGGGCCCAAAGATAAGCTATGATGGGGGTCAGACTTCCACTTTTCTTCCTGCAAATCTGCAGGTGGGTGTGGCCTTGGAGCAAACAGTAGCGGAGGAGCACTGTATCACAGTTGCTTCAAGTCTAGAGAAACTCTTAGTGCCAACGCCTCCTCTCTACGTTGTATCAGGGGATGCCGATCAAATACAAAAAGGCAAAGATCCCGATCGACCTTTACTCAGTGGTGTCTTCGGCTCCTTCGCGGATGCTCCCGATGGATTTAATGAAGAATTGAAAGAGGTTATGGCATCCCTCGGAATGGAGTACTTATATCGTGATTTGCTGGCAGTAAGGTGCGGATATCATCATCAACATCGGCAAAAAGGAGCCCGGCAGTACCTAACTTTTGGTGTCGGGATAGCCCTCAGTAATTTCTCTTTGAATTTTTCTTATCTGCTGCCGACCACCGCGAATCACCCTTTGTCAAAGACTTTAAGGTTGACCCTAGCCATGCAATTGATATGATTATGATAAACATGAACATCCTTCCGCATGCTCGATTGGCGCATTGTTCATTAATCCTGGGCTTGCTCCTAACGGCGGCCAGTCAATCTTTTGGGCAACACAGTATTGCAAGACAGTGGAATGAGATGTTGTTGGAGGCTATACGCAATGATTTTGCCCGTCCAACTGTACATGCAAGAAATTTATTCCATACATCTATTGCGATGTACGATTCATGGGCAGTATATGAACAGGGTGCAGAGACCTTCTTATTGGGTAAGCAAGTGGGTTCCTTCACAAGCACATTCGATGAAAATTCGATCTCATCAGAAAATGTCGATCTGGATCGGCGGGAGGCACTCAGCTATGCCTGTTATCGATTGTTGCGACACAGATTCATGAACTCGCCAGGAGGAGAGGGCTCCCTATACAGATTTGATAGCTTGATGTTGCTGTTGGGGTTTGACCGGGATTTCATGTCTACCGATTACGAGAACGGATCTGCTGCAGCACTGGGTAATTATTTAGCTGAAGAAATCATCGCTTTCGGAACCACAGATCGTGCCAATGAGGTACTGGATTATACCAATAAATATTACTTCCCCTTCAACGGATTTATGACACCGACTGAACCCGGCACCCAGGGGATCAATGATCCCAACCGGTGGCAACCTCTTTCATTTGATTTTTTTATCGACCAAGCAGGATTTGAGATTCTTGGTGGTATTCCCGAATTTTTAAGTCCTGAGTGGGGAATGGTCACTCCGTTTGCCCTATCTGATGATGATTTATCCATGAAAGAAAGAAATGGTGACACCTATTATGTGTACCACGATCCTGGTCCTCCGGCCTACCTGATGTCAGATGGATCAGGTACTTCAAGCGAATATCAATGGGGCCATAGTCTGGTGGCAATTTGGTCGGCACATTTGGATCCCAGCGATGGAGTGATGATCGATATTTCACCAGCATCCATTGGAAATATTGACGGGTATCCAACTACCTTGGAAGGCCTCAGAGATTTCTATGATCTCACCGAGGGCGGTGATCCTAGCCAAGGCCATCCCTTAAATCCGTACACTGGTTTGCCTTATGAGCCCCAAGTGGTTCCCCGTGGGGATTACGCGCGGGTTTTGGCTGAGTTCTGGGCCGATGGACCCGATTCTGAGACACCTCCCGGTCATTGGTTTACCATCCTTAATTACGTCAATGACCATCCCTTGCTCGAAAAGAGATTTCGTGGTGAGGGACCGATCTTATCGAATTTTGAATGGGACGTTAGGAGTTATTTTATTTTGGGTGGAGCCATGCATGATGCAGCGATAGGTGCCTGGGGTATTAAAGGTTGGTACGACTATATCCGGCCCATCTCCGCCATTCGATATATGGCCGAAAAGGGACAGTCCAGTGATCCTTCTTTGCCAAATTACTCGCTCGAGGGACTCCCATTGGTAGATGGCTTTATCGAGCTTGTTATGGAAGGAGATTCTTTGGTTGGTGAGAATGAGGAGAATTTGCACCAGATCAAACTCTTGGCCTGGAGAGGGCCAGAATCTATACCGGACCCCGAGATTTACGCCGGTGGAGTAGGATGGGTTTTGGCCAAAAACTGGTGGCCCTACCAGCGACCTACGTTTGTCACGCCACCTTTTGCTGGTTATGTGTCAGGGCATTCTACTTTTTCGCGAGCTGCTGCTGAAGTGATGACACTCCTTACCGGTGATGAATTTTTCCCGGGAGGACTGGGTGAATTCGAAGCCCGGAAGAATGAATTTCTCGTCTTCGAAGAGGGGCCAAGCGTTGACATCACTCTGCAATGGGCCACCTATCGTGATGCTTCTGATCAAACCAGTTTGTCCCGAATCTGGGGAGGTATCCATCCCCCGGTTGATGACATACCCGGACGGCTGATTGGAGAAAAAGTTGGTATTGCCGCTTTCGAGTTTGCCGAACAGTATTTCAATTCTACCACATCAGATCTCAACAACTCCGTTGGGCCTGTTTCGTTTTCCGTTTATCCGAATCCTGTCGATGGGGAGGGTCTTGTGGTTTCATGGCAGGGTGTTTTATCCGGTATGATAGAATTTGGCCTGAGAGATCTAATGGGTCAAATCCTTATGAATGGAATGGTGCCAGTCAAAAAAGAGTTCAGAATTAATACTTCACCAATGAGTCCGGGGATCTATGTTCTTGAGCTCCATGTAGATGGACGAAAATATCTTGAGAAAATCGTGATTCATTGATGGTCTCTAGACCGATGAAAACCTGCCGATGATCTTCCACTTGTTTTTCACCATAGCGACATTACTTTCTTCCAGTATTCATCGAGATAGTATGTCCGTTCGTATACCTCACTTTGACTCAATTCCACCTGGATACACTCTGGTTTGGTCAGATGAATTTGTGGCTGATGGAAGACCCGATCCGAAAAAGTGGGGTTATGAAAGGGGTTTTGTGCGGAATGAAGAATTGCAATGGTATCAGCCGGAAAATGCTTTTTGTAAAAATGGGAAATTGATTATTGAAGGCAAACGGGAATTGGTGGTCAATCAGGATTTTGATCCCTCGTCAGCGTCATGGAAAAAGCAGCGTAAGGTGGCAAATTATACCTCGGCAAGCCTCACGACCAAAGGGATACAGGCATGGACCTACGGAATATTCGAAATTCGGGCAAAGCTAAAGACGGCTGATGGACTTTGGCCGGCCATTTGGATGTTGGGAATCAATGACAACTGGCCAATGGGAGGTGAGATTGACATTATGGAATATTACGGAGGTAATATTTTGGCCAACGCGGCATGGGCCGGTGCTTCTGAAGGTGAGACCATGTGGGATGATGTGCGAATTCCCGTAGATGGGTTTACAGATCCCCAATGGAATGATCGATACCATATCTGGCGACTGTACTGGGATGTGGATCAGATGGTGATCACCATGGATGGAGAAGTGCTCAATACCATCGAGTTGTCAAAGACCGTAAATGGCAGGGGAGTGTTGGAAAACCCCTTTCATCATCCGCACTTTCTCATATTGAACCTTGCCATCGGAGGCAAAGCTGGGGGTGACCCCACGAAGACCGAATTTCCTACCTGGTTTTCTATAGATTATGTACGGGTATATCAACAGCAAAAGGAGTGAAAATATCCACTATTGTGATTGTTTTGTTGGTAGGCCTTGGGTGGAGAGTGCATGCACAAAATGATTTGCTCATTGAAGATTCCTCAGGTGTTGACTTTCAGCAAATTCTTCAACAGATCGAGCGCGAACAACAGTTGAAATTCTATTTCGATTCTACACAATTACCCAGGGGCTCGTGGAAAATAGGGGATAGTGATTTCACGTTGGCCGATTTCCAAAAAGTTTTGGATTTATACCATTTATCTGCCATTTCCTACAATGACTATGTGGTTGCAATTATTCCAGAGGAGGTAGCAGGGGGATCTTTTTCGCCCGAGTATTATTCCAGCATAAGGAATTTGAGATCAGATTCCCTGGAATCGTCGCACATACCTGTCGGAGACCCCAGTCAGATTAAACCAAGCCCCACTGCAGACCTTGTCATCTCTGTAAAAGATGATCGGACCCAGCAGCCCCTGGTCGGTTGCTTTATTGATATATTGGGTACCGAGATCCGGTTGGTAACGGATGTAGAAGGAAAAGCAAAGACAGAAATTGAGCTCGGGTCCTACGAATTCTTAACCAGTTCAATTGGCTATGTGGACCAATTGCACAAAGTGGTCATTTATGACGACGGACCGCTGTCTCTCGAGATCTTTGAAAACGTATTCACATTAGGAGAAGTCGTGGTTGTGGCCACTTTGGAAGACGAACCACAGTTTGCGGCTCAGGCAGGTTTGGCCTCTATCTCTAGCCGACGGATCAAGGAAACCCCTTCCTTTCTTGGAGAGCCTGACATCATAAAAAACCTATTGCATTTGCCGGGTGTAATCAGTACCGGTGAGAGTGCACCAGGGTATCATGTTCGGGGGGGCAACGTAGATCAAAACTTGGTACTAGTGGATGAAATGTTACTCTTCAATACTACACACCTTTTTGGCCTTTTCGGTGCACTCCATCCTGATCTGGTGGGAGGAGTTCGACTCTACAAAGGTTCGATGCCAGCTCAATATGGTGGAAGATCCGCCTCTGCGATGCTGGTCGATATGAAGACTGCCGACAAAGAAAGTCTTAAAATGACAGGGGGAGTAAGTCCGGTGTCGGCAAACTTATCTCTTGATATACCAATATTTCCAAATAAAGGCTCGATACTGTTTGGTGGGCGAACAACTTATTCGGATTGGGTGCTGAAGCGCATTAATATTCCCGATATCCAGGAAAGTGATGTGAGATTTTACGACCTACAAATGAGGTACCATCATGAGCTGAGCAATCGATCAGACTTCGTGATGTCAGGATATTTGAGTAATGATGCTTTCCGTTTTTCTGATCAATTCTATTTCGATTATCAATTGGAGGGTCTTTCCGCACAATGGCAGCAGGAGCTGGCATCAAGGTGGACGTCAACTACGGCTCTGGTGACTGGGGCATATCATACCTCTCTGACCGATCTTCAAGCTATTGTTGGCCCCGTCGTTGATCGATCCATTGACTATCAAAAGATTAAGGAGTTGATCTCTTACAATCATGATGGAGAATTGCAATTTCAGTTGGGTGGTGAAGGTATTTTCTACGAGCTGCAAGGACCAAGGGAACCCAAAGAAGGTGGAGATCCAGAATTGAGTGACAGGGGCTGGGAAATGGGCTATTTTATAGAAGGAATCTATGGAGGTTTCGAAAAGTTGGCGATTATGGCCGGTCTTCGCTTTTCATCCTTTAGAAAGAAGGGGCCGGGCTCAATCCTCTACTATGGTAACCAAGCTGATTTCCAGAAATCTGCAATATTGGATACCTTGATCTTGGGCCCTAAAACCTCACTTGGGTCCCATCATACTTTTGAACCCAGAATATCAGCCCGGTGGCACAGTTCAGATCATCTTTCCTTTGCGTGCGGTTATGCAGCAACAGCTCAGTATATCTTTCAGATTACAAATCACGACACCCCTTTGCCTACCGACCGTTGGCAATTGAGTGATCGGTACCTAGAGCCCATAAGATCTCATAATTTCTCCCTATCAACCTCTTGGAACTCTGCCGCTCAGGAATGGAGTGTGACGCTGGGATCCTTTTGGAGAAAAGCAAAAGGCATACGATTGAGCCGGGATTTTGCGGATATAGATTTCAGTGAATATCTAGAGTTGGAAACGCTCTCGCTGGAAGGGCGATCGTACGGCATTGAAATTGAACTTAAGAAACAATTGGGAAAAGTCACAGGGACGAGTTCGTACACCTTCTCGCACACCAGAGTAAGGAGTGGAGAGTCGATAGACCTTTCTCCCCTTAATCATGGAGATTGGTTTTCTGCCAATCACGACAAACCGCATAATTTGGTCACATCCGTGGTTTATCGCATCAATAATAGGCATAAATTTGCCGCAAACTTTGTCTATAGTACCGGTCGGCCACTAACCGCTCCCGTAGGTTTTTTTAATACCCTGGATAATATTAGGGTGCCAATCTATAGTGAACGGAATGAGCTGAGGATTCCAAACTACCACCGTCTCGACATCAGTTACACCCTTGGTCAAGGTCATCGAAGAAATAAAAAGTGGCGTCATCACTGGATTTTTGGAATTTATAATGTCTATGGGAGGCGAAATGCTTACTCCATTTATTTCGATCAAAAGGCATTTTCCAACGTGCAAGCAAATCGCTTATCAGTTCTGGGTAGCGCTTTCCCATCGATTACCTATGGATTTTCATTTAATGCCGGTGAAAATGAATAGGACTGTCATTCGATTTTTACATTTACGATCCACTGGGTTGTATCTGGTTCGCGGCATCGTCAAGTCAGGGTTCAACTTTAGCCATGATGGGATCTTATGGGTTATGTTGGCAGTAGGTATGGTGGGGTGCGTCGATCAAATACCACTAACCCTCCCGGAAGGGAATGGCTTTTTAATCGTTCAAGGTCAATTGACCAATCGTGAAAGAGCACACACGATCTTGTTGAGTAGATCTGCCTATGCGGATGCTGGGACAACGATCCAACCTGGAGATCCCATCACTGAAGCATTGGTTTCGGTTCGCAATACTCAAGGGAATGAAGCACATTTTACGGAAGTCTTACCCGGTCGCTATGAATGTGATCCGGATAACCTTCGGGGCGAAATTGGTCAGGAATATCAATTAACCGTTTTGGTAGATGATAAAACCTACCGGTCTACTTGGGAAAGAATGAGCGATGTCGCTGCCATCGGTGATATCCATTTTGATTTGAAAGTAATTCCCGTTTCATTTGATCATCAGAAAATTGTTGAAACCCAGGTTGTGCAGATCTACCATGATTTTGTTCCTTCAGAAAACATGTCCACCAGGTATATGAGATGGTTGGTCACTGGTGAATATCAATTTAATGAAGTCAAGCCAGTAAGCCCAATGGAAGTCAGTATGATATGTTATGTTACCGATCATCTTGCAAATGACGTACCCCAGCTGGTCGATATGGCTCAGCTTAACAGAAGTGTAAAGAGCCGGTTTCATCTGATGGATTTACCCGTCGACTATAAATTGGCAACCAATTATTGTATCCATATCCAGCAATTATCCATTTCTGAGACAGCCTTTAAGTTTTGGTCAGCAGTGAAACAGATCCAAGAAAGAAAAGGGACTTTACTGGATGAGTTGGTAGGTAGAGTAAGGGGGAATATAGTTTGTGTTGATGATTCCAGTGAAGAAGTCTTTGGCTATTTCTCGGCAACGGCAGTTCAAGAAAAAAGAGTCTTTGTGCCGGCTGAAATCACCTTGCAGCAGATTTCACCCTGTCCTCCGGTAGATTTTACTTTTAGGGAGTCATGTCTAGATTGCTTGACTATAGAAGGCAGCTCAACCATTAAACCCAGTTATTGGCCATGAGTGACCAAAGGATTCACTTTGACAAGCCTGTTGTGGTCTTTCTCGCCTTCTTCATTCTGGGAAGTTCCATTCAATGTGTTGACTCCATTGAATTACAGTTTGCCAACACTGATCGCCAGATCGTGATCAACGGTCGCATTACAGACTTGCCAGGACCCTATACGGTGACAATAACAGAATCCGGATCTTTTGAAGTTGATGTCCAGGAAGAAAAGCCCATTTCGGGAGCTGAAGTCCTGGTGTGGTCCGGACAAGGGCAAACTTATTTCTTTGCTGAGGAGGCGCCAGGGATTTATCGAAGCGATTCTACACGCCTTCTCGGTCGGGTGGGTGAAAATTATACCTTGGTGGCAACCTTACCCGATGGGCGCTCTTACCGGTCGACAAGTGAGAAAATGATGCCTGTTTTTCCCATCCTCGATGTGGGGTACAATTTTTATGAGCAAACGTTTTTAAATGAAACCGAAAATATTTCAGTACAGAAGATGATCGATGTTTTGGTTACTACCAGAGTCGCATCAACGCCTGAAAATGCCTTTGTGGGATGGCAGGTTAAGGGGGAGTTTGAGTTTCGGGAAATTGAAGCACTAACGGATATATTTGCGTTTACGGGAGTCGGTCCGGAGATGTTTACTTGCTATATTGACGATGATATTCGATTAGGAGATATTAGGATTCATGATGGAACGTCATCATTGGGTTCACTTTTAAAGAATGTACCCGTGAAGACGATTGAAGTTGATTGGAAATTTGCTTTCACTTATTGTGCACATATCACCCAATATTCATTGACGGAGAATGCCTATCATTATTGGTCAGCAGTAAGTGAACTTCTTGACCGTGGAGGCACTCTCTTAGATAATAGACCTGGGCAGTTGCAGGGAAATCTCAGCAATGAAAATAATGCTAACGAGCGGGTTAGTGGGTATTTTTATGTCACGGCCATGAGACAAACAAGGTTATTTGTACCTAGGGATTCAGTCGGTCGACCCGTTCCTTCCTGCCTGCTTCCTGATCCGGAGTTTGAAATTCCATGCAAGGAGTGTGTAGAGATTGAAAATAGCACCAGAAAAAGACCTGATTATTGGCCCCAATGAATTTTATTAGGCAGAACTTTAGATGTTGCCTGATGGCCTTTTGGCCTCTTGCCAACATGACTTCAATCATCGCCGCGGCTACCACTTCGGCAAGTACTGAATCTTATATCCACTTTGATCGACCCTTTTATTTGAGTGGTGAGCGTATCTATTATCAAATTTATCTACCAGGTCACTCTCATATTGCTCAATCCATTCTCCAGATCGATGTCATCCAGGGAGAGACCTCGGTGTTATTGCAAGAGAGTCATTTAGAACTTCGTCACGGATTAGGCAATGCCTGTTTTCTTATCCCGTTCGAGATTCCCAGCGGAGCCATCCAATTTGTGGCTCAGTCTTTTGACCGGTCGGAATCCAGGTTCATTACTATTCTTGAGACGGACGTGCATGTCATCAAGCCATCAGATTCTAAAGATGAAGTGAACCTTCTCATACCGCAGTACGATAATGTCAACGTCCGGGAATTAGAGATTAGTAGCCCCAGGGAAGAGCAGTTGCGTCCTGGTCAAGAAGTGAAATTCACCCTGCCTGCCACGGAAGATACCACCATGTTTGACAAGGCGGTTTTTTCAGTAAGCCTATCTCACCAACCATTTTTACGTTCTGGGCAGAGGCCATTGAGTGGGTTGAGGCATCATCGGTTTTCGGGAGATGTTCATCCGGGATCCCTCTTGTTTTTTCAAAGAAAGATTTTCAATCGAAATCAATCACCGCAGTCAAATGACATCATCACAGTTTTCCGGGCTGACCGCGGCAAACTGACCCAATATAAGACGGATGGCGAAGGTACAGTGACCTGGCATACAGAGGTATTTCACGGATCCGAAAACGTATACTTCTATGATGAAGCTGGAAAACTATTGGAGGTAAGTGCAATCGTAGGCCCCTGGCTATCTGAAAAGCGGCCAGTAATGGACAATATTCAAATAAATCTCACTCACTATCTGAGGCTCGACTCGATTCGCCGAAAGATTGAATTAGCCCTTCCTGCTCGTCACTTAAAGGTTGAAACCAAAGCAGAAACACGCTGGCCCCAAGCACCGGATTACTCCATCTCCTTGAAAGATTTTGAACAGGTAAAAGATCTACAAAGTCTAACCAGGTTGGTATTAACACCCCTTCGGATAAGGAGTACCGAGGAAGGCATGGAACCTCGAATGATCAATCCGGAACAGAAACCATTTTTTCCGGAGGCTCCGATCTTTTTTATTGATCACTATTGGCAGGCTGATGTTCAAGAAGTACTTTCAATCAAACTCGAGCATGTACAGTCTATTGATTTTTATAACACACCTGGCACCCTTCAACACTTTGGAAATCTAGGCAGGAATGGCGTTGTATTTATTCATACTAAGATGCCGGCTCTTTATCAGCCCGGTACTCAACACAAAATCATTGGAGTGGAGTCATGCCAGGGTTTTGAAATGCATTCCATTGTTTCCCGGGGTCACCTGCCAAACATCGGACCGCTGGTATACTGGAATCCCATGGTGGAGGTATCATCCGGCACTCGCATTATTTTGCCAATAACCTTAAATGACAATCTGGGCAATTTTGTGCTGGAAATATTTGGGCTCGATGATCGCGGTCAGGTGTGGCATGGCATTAGCCAATTTGAGGTGACTTTGCCCTAAGCTCAAGTAGAATCATGTTTCTTAAGGCTGCCTGACCACACAGGACTTCAATCGTCCCGCAATGCATTGATCGGATTTTTCAGAGCTGCCTGGACACCTTGTATGCTTGTTGTGACCAGGGCAATGATCAGTATGACCACCCCTGCAACCGCAAATATCCACCAGCTCATCGCCGATTTATAGGCAAAATTCTCTAACCAACGATGACCAAAATATAGTCCCAGTGGAATCGCAAGTACCAGGGAAATCAAAACCAATCTTAGAAAATCTCTGTTCAAAATGAAAATAATACTGGAGATACTGGCACCTAATATTTTGCGAATACCGATTTCTTTGGTTTTGACGGTGATCATAAAAGAAGTAAGGCCAAACAGACCAAGACAAGCAATAAAAACAGCAAAAAGTGCAAATGTGGCAATAATTTTTCCCAGTCGTACATCTGCTTCATATTGTTCATTGTACTGCTCATCAAAGAAGAAGTAGGTGAATGGATTATCGGGAAAAACTTCTCTCCAGGATGCCTGTACCTCAGCCACAATTTGCTGTACCTCATGCTTACTGTTCGCATCGAACTTGATGGTATAGTAAAGTGGATCCGGATCAGGCTTAAAATGCCAAAGAATGGTGGGCTCGTGCTTGTGTTTTAGTGATTTGTGATGATAGTTTTTAAAGACACTATAAATGGGCCAAACCCGGTCATCTCGCTGCCACCGGATTTTCTTACCAATGGCTTCCTCTGGTGATGAAATCCCTAGTAATGGCAGGGCGGCTTCATTCACTGAAAAACCTTTGTCATCTGCAGATGTTTCCCTCGAGAAATTATTACCGGCAATCAATTCGATGTCATAAGCCCCGAAGAAGTCTTCATCAATTCGATATGAGGTGAAACTGCCGCCAGCATCGGCATCAGCACCTTCTAATCTAATACCACCAAAAGCATCTAGGTCATAGTAGTATTTACCAGGAATCGCCGATGAGGCACTGACCGCGACCATCCGGGGATCTTGCAGCAGATGATTTCTGAAAGCGTTAAATAATTGACGCTCAATAGAATCAGTATAGACCGAAGGTGAGTTTACCACCACTTTGCCTTCGCTGGAAAAACCCAGGTCTGCCTGCTTCATATAATTTAATTGACGAAAAATGACGATTGTACTAATAATCAAGATGATCGAGCTGGCATATTGAAAGGTAACCAGCCCTTTTCTCAAATAATCCTGCGCGGCACGACGGCTTGCGGTGATGGTCTTGGCGGGCGAAAACCCAGACAACACGAAGGCAGGATAAAGACCCGATAGCAGGGTGCCCACCAATAGGATCAATAGACCCAGCGGCAACCAGAAGGAGGGCCCTCCGGAAAAAACGGTGAGCGGCTTATCCGCTAGATGATTCATGACCGGTTGAAGTGTGTAAGCCAAAAAAACAGTAAGCACGATGGCTATACCATTTACTAAGCAAGCCTCTGTCAAAAATTGGATCACCAGAGACCTACGATCGGCGCCGATCACCTTTCTAACACCTACCTCAAGTGCCCGTTCCGCAGCTCTGGCTGTTGATAAATTGATATAGTTTGCCCACGCAATGAGGAGGATCGCTACGGCAATCAACAGCAAGAATTTGACGGTGGCAGCATCGCCATTGGGTTCAGCTTCATAACCGAGATGAGAATGCAGATGGATGTCACGAAGTGGTTGGGCGACGTATTTTACTTTATATTCCTGACTACCTTTTGAATTGAGGTGGCGATCGGCAAAATCGAGTAGCTTACCCTCGAAAGCAGCTATCTGATTGGGATCCTGCAGTTGGATATAAGTGTAAAAGTCATTCCATTCCCATTGCTGGGAAGGATCACCATTTATGAATGGAAAAGTGGTAAAAGAAACCAGTGCGTTAAATTTCAGGTGTGAATTTTCCGGGACATCGGCAACAATGGCTCGAATTTTACAGTCAACCTGATTATTGCCGCGGATAGTCTGTCCAACAGGACTGGTGGTCCAGGTCTCTTGAGCACCAAAATACCGCTCAGCCAAGCTTTCCGTTAGGACAATCGAAAAAGGCTCCTTGAGGGCTTGAGCGACATCTCCGGCGATTACACGGTAATCGAAAAATTGCAGAAAATTGGAATCAACATAAAAGACTTTTCGTTCTTCAAATTTCTTGTCGCCAACTTCAAAGACGGTACGCCCGTATTCCGGTGTAACTCTGACATAAGATACCACCTCAGGATATTCCTCCTTTAAAGCTGGACCAATGGGTGCCGATGCCATGGCGTCCTCTGAATCTTGCATCCCTCCGGTTAGATAGGAGGTGGTTATGCGAAAGATTCGATCAGCTTTGCTGTGAAAAACATCATAACTACGTTCAAAAGCGACGTATTGCCAAATGAATAGCGCTGCCGTCAAACCAAGGGCTAGCCCAAGAATATTAATGGTGGAATAGAAGCCCTTCTTTTGAAGGGATCTCACGGCAATTTTCAAGTTGTTGAGGAGCATATTTAGATTTTGTCACTGCAATAGTGTAGCGTTCTTAGGAAATAGAAATGGACCGGAAAGATCCGACAATACTTCTGTGAAATGCGTGCCAATAGCCTATAGTATTGATTAACAGATACATGTGTCTGAGTACATTTTATGACAATGTACGCCTACGGTCAGTGATCGTACGATATCGTACAGTGGGAAAAGGAGAGAGTTAAAGGGCTTTTGCAATAGAAAGGCAGCAGCCTGGTATTTCCCTGCTGATGGTTGATGGATTCGATCGCGGAGTCTTCACTGTGTATTCCAGTAACCAGAATATCAGTCACAATGGGAGATTATTTTATAGAGGCTCGTGGCTTTTCACTAATCAGCGCTAAAATCGTTATACATGAGCAGACTTCATCTGTCTGATTTAATAAAACAGAGAAAAAGATCGCAACCGGAAGCACGGGTCTGCTACACTAATTAGCCTGGCTTCAAAAGTTATCACTCGTTATTTCCCAGCGCTTTCGAAGCAGGTTCCACCGCCAAGGTGAGAGTCAGATCAATAGTGACGGTGTCTCCTGTCTTATTGGCACCCAATAGGAATGTGGGTGGATCTACACCAAAATTGAGCATGTTAAATTCTCTTGAGCCTTTTAACTGCATTTTGTCTGCACCTTTCCACCGGCCTTGCGCTTGAAAACTAATGGTTTGGCTGACTCCAGCTACGGTGATATCACCTTGGCAAACGGCCATAAAAAGGTCACTGGTCTGATTAAATATCGTGACATCGTCTGACAGCGTAAAAATGATCTGAGGAAATTCGTCACCTTTTAAAGCCTCAAAAGTGTTTTGATTCATGGCATCATTGTCGCTGTTGATGCTGGAAACGTCCACCGTGACAATGACGTTTTGAAATCCAGTCAGCTCATTATTTTCTCGAATGGCCTGACCCTTGATGTCAATTTTTTCCACCTTCATCTGCCAATCTTTTAAGGTGGAAGTTCCTGAAATGATCAACTCGTGATCGACGACTACCAGATCATTTTGACCAAAGCCCCAGGTAAAAGGCAGGACCGACAATAGCAATAGGAATAGCTTTTTCATGAGGCATTCATTTTTATTTGCAGAAATGTAAGGCCTATTGACGCAAATGCAGATGATCCCTATCAAGAGCTAAATTGATCTCGATCAAAGCCCTATACGCAAAGCCTAGATAGATTGGGATTATTAATATGAAGAATGATTATTGGTCTAATTGAAATCATACTCCTGAATGTGAATAAATATGGTTTAACCCAAGATGTCCAACTCTGGGTCAGGAGGAGATATATGAGAGAGTCTCGACAGGGAAAATCAGCATAGATCTGGAGCGGCAGACTCCTTAAAATCCAATGGAAGGACCTGGATTTGAAACTCTTAACTCAGCGCATTATATTTTTTCCGGTATTCCTTGGGTGTCAGCATCATCTTCTCCTTGAATTTCCGGTTGTAGAAGGTGGTGCTGTTGAAACCGCTTTGCTGGGCCAGTTGATCGATGGTCATCTCGGTTTCGATCAGCAGTCTGCAACTATAACCAATCCTTAAATCATGGATATAGGTAAATACCGTCTTCGCCGTTTTTCTCTTGAAATAGCTGCAAAAAGCCTGCGGGGTCATATGGACCATGTCAGCCAGGGTTTGGAGCCTGATTTTCTTATGAAAATTTACGGCCAGAAAATTATGGATTTTTGACAATCGGTTATTGCGCTGACTTGAGACCACATTATGATAATCTTTGCTACTCAAATATTCATAGGGCTCATGTTTGCACAATTCAGCAAGCAGACTAATGACCGCAATCATTCGGTCGATTGAGTGGTTGTTTTGAATCTCCCTTATATACGCTTCAATTCCAGAAAACTTTATAAATCTAACCCCCCTTGAGGATCGCTCAAAAAGACTCTTCATTTTCTCCATCATGGGCAGTTCAAAAAAAGCGTTACGCACGAATTTCGGTTGAAAATGAATCACTGTTGCCGCTGCCAGATCAAGCTGCTTACCCTCTGGGTTGACATTGTTAATCCAGATATGTGGCAGCAGGCTACCCAGCATAACCAGATCTCCGGGATGATATGGGTTGATGCTGTCCCCTACATACCTGATTCCCGAACTCTTATGAATATAGACAAGCTCGTACTCGTCATGGTAATGCCAGTGCGGATAGAAAACTTCCATTTCGTCATACCGAATGGTGACTGAATTGTCAAAATGAGATACAACCTTCGTGTAGAAAGGTTTCATGACCCTACTTAATTGTCGGTACCTCTAAAAACCTCGTTCGTGGATCGAACACAATGGCTTCGCCATTTGCTTTTTGAATCTTTTGAATTTATACTTCGTTGATTTTCAATCACATAGTCCCGAGCTCTCGGGACTATGCTCACTCAATTAAATCCAAAATATTTCAAAACCGATCTCACTCAGAGGTTATTAGAGGTACCCTTGATATTCTTCAAATTAGGCAAAAAAGTTTTATGATACATTAAAATAGTGCTGATATCACTAGGGGAACCAAGCTAACTTTGAGGAGATTCTTGAGAGAATCACTGGAAATAATGAGCAATAAAGGGTTTGACTATGCAAGAACCAAACGCTGATCAGGGGTTATTCGAGACCATTCGCACGGAGTTATTCACTGCAGTAGTTGGAGATATTATGGACAAGATGGGGTACATCCATCAGTTTCTACCGCCAAAAATTCAACCGCTTAGAGAGGACATGTTTGTGGTGGGACGGGCTATGACCGTTTTAGAAGCTGACTGTTACGGTGAGAAAAACGAGGGAGCCAACCCGTATCTTTCTAAGCCGTTCGGATTGATGCTGGAAGCGTTGGATGATCTAAAGGAAAATGAGGTATATCTATGTACGGGAGCCTCGCCGGATTATGCGCTCTGGGGGGAATTGATGAGTACAAGGGCCATGCAACTCAAGGCTGCAGGAGCGGTTGTGGATGGATATTCCAGAGATACCAGGGGAATTCTAGATCTGAATTTTCCGACCTTTTCATACGGACGCTATGCACAGGATCAGGGTCCAAGGGGAAAAGTTATTGACTATCGTGTACCCATTGAAATCAGCGGGGTGCGAATAACTCCAGGTGATATGGTAATCGGTGATTTGGATGGTGTTTGCGTTGTTCCTCAGTCTATAGAAAAAGAAGTAATCGCGGCTGCGCTGGAAAAGGCTCGAGCGGAGAAAACTGTTCAGAAATCCATTCAGAATGGCATGAGTGCTGTCGAAGCATTTCATAAGTATGGGATCATGTAAAATGCGAAAAAAGCGCTAATGATAATAACCGATGTAAGCGTTTGGCTGGTAGAAGGTCTGAAGTACAATTGGACCCTTTTGAAAATCCACACTGATGAAGGTATCACTGGTGTGGGAGAAGCCACCAACTGGCCTGGTAGTCCGCTGGTTGAGGCAGCGGTTCAGCACGTTGGAGAACGCATCATCGGTCTTGATCCTATGCGTACCGATTTCATCTGGACAAAGTTATATCGAGACCTGAACTGGATAGGCCCTTTTGGTGCCAGTATGTGTGCCATTAGTGGCATTGATATGGCGTTGTTGGACTTGAAAGCCAAAGTTTTAGGTGTTCCTATGTACGAATTACTCGGGGGGGCATTTCGTAAGGAAGTTGATTTGTATGCCAATTATTGGTTTACCAAAGTCGGTTCCAGCGTCCATGATTATGCTGAGCAGGCGAAATGTGTAGTGGAAGCAGGCTTCACCGGGTTGAAATTTGATCCTTTTGCCCACACCAATTATTTATATGGTGACCAAGTATCCTCTAATCTGGCATTGACACCGGCACAGATGGATCACGCTTATTCGTTGAGTGAAGCCGTGCGTGAGTCCGTGGGGCCGGAGACTGCAATAATGATAGAAACCCATGCCATGCTTAACCTGAAAACAGCCCTCGTTATGGGTGAGCGGTTAGCACAGCTTGATATCACCTGGTACGAAGAACCTCTTGGACCTGAAAATCCAGAGATGCTCAAAGCTTTTCGGGACCGGCTCAATCCTACAGTTTCCATCTGCGTTGGTGAACGCCATTATACCCGCTATGGAATTCGCCGCCTTCTTGAACTGGGAGTTTGCGATTTCTTGATGCCTGATATTACCCGTTGCGGCGGTCCATCAGAAATGAAACGAATGGCTACAATGATGGAGGCATATGGTGTACTATTGGCACCCCACAATCCGAATGGCCCTTTATCGACCCTGGCCAGCGCTCATGTCTGTGCCTCCGTACCCAACTTCTTCCGCCAGGAATTCATGTTTCACGATGTACCGTGGAGAGATCAGATCATTGACCATCCGATTTCGATTAAAGAAGGAAAGTTGATTCTGTCTGACCGGCCCGGATTGGGAGCAGATCTGGTGGAGGACGAATTGGCAAAATATCCAGGACTAAGAGAGGGAAGAAATGGATTTTATATCTAAGAAGTCGAGAGACTATGATACCCATTGATTTGACCGGAAAGGTTGCTATCGTTACCGGAGCTTCACAAGGCATTGGTTTAGGGATAGCCTCTGTTTTGGCCGAGGCTGGTTGTCATGTGGCTGGTTGCGGACTAAGTGAGCCATCTGGTTCCAAGGCCATACATTTTACTGAGCAGATCGAAAAGCATGGGCAGGAAGCTTTCTATAAACAGATGGACATCAGGAGGGAGAAGGATATCGAAGTATTTGTTAAAGAAGTGATTCAACGTTTTGGTAGAATCAATATTCTCATTTCTAATGCAGGGGAGAATAGATTCACCACCCCGGAGGAGTGCGAAACCTCCTTTTGGAATGAGAACATGAGCCTTAATTTAAAATCACATTGGCTCATGGCCAAAGCGTGTTTCGAGCAGCTGAGAAATCATAGGGGTATCGCTTTGATGATGACTTCCAATCACGCCTATGCTACTTTGCCCGGATGCTTTCCTTACAATGTTGCAAAGGCTGGAATCATCGGCTTGGTAAAAGCTCTGGCAGTGCAGTGGGGGCCGGAGGTCAGAGTGATTGGATTGGCACCTGGATTTATTGTTACTGAAGGTGGAGACAAATGGTTTCAGTCGTTTCCTGATCCTGTGGCAAAGCGCAATCAGATAGAGGGCATACATCCTGTGGGAAGATTAGGTTCAGTTGAGGAAGTCGGAGCTTTTGCAGCCTTTCTCTGTAGTGAATATGCAGGCTTCATTACTGGAGTAACTTATCTGATCGACGGTGGTCGATCAGCAGTGATGCAAGATCTCTGATGTGGTGAAATGGTTATTAGGACACTGGGCAAGAAGCATGGAATTCAAAGGATAATCTCTTGCATTGCTTTTATTGCTATTGAGGAAGGGCTGGAGCATGGACCAGTGCACAATTTCCATCGAGCTGATTATTTTTTTCCTGGCTTGAGTAGTAGAATCATGTTTTATCAGGAATAGATAAACCCCGGAGTAATTAAATGGGAACTTTCGATACAGCTATACTGATCATATATGGAGTGGTCATCATAGTTATTGGGAATTTGCTTTCCAAAGCAAAGACGGAAACCAATAGTGAAGACTATTTCTTTGCCAGCAAATCACTGCCCTGGTATCTGGTAGGTAGCTCCATTATTGCTGCCAACATTTCAGCTGAACAATTTATCGGCATGTCTGGCTCCGGATATGCCGTCGGTCTTGCTATCGCGACTTACGAATGGATTGCTGCTTTGATCCTGATCATTGTAGCCAAATATTTTCTACCGATTTTTGTAAAAAATAAGATAAATACCATGCCTCAATTCTTGGCATTGAGGTATGATCAGCGGATAAAAACCATTTTGGCGATTTTTTGGTTGGTGCTATTTATCTTTGTTAATCTCTCATCAATCCTTTATCTCGGTGCTTTAACCCTTAGATCGATTTATGCAATCCCCTTGGTGTTTGGAATTGTGGGATTGGCTATTTTTTCGTTGTTGTACACAATCATTAATGGGTTAAAGGCCATTGCCAGTACGGATATTGTGCAAGTGTTTTTCTTAATTGCTGGGGGCCTTGTAGCCACTTTTCTGGCTGTAGATAAGGTAGGTGGAGATCAGGGCGTTATTCATGGTTTCAACACCTTGCTTGAACAACTCCCTGATAAATTTCATATGATCATCAAGCCAAATGATGTTAATTATGTATATCTGCCAGGCATTCGAGCGGTATTTGGTGGTATTTGGATTGCCGGAATCTATTATTTCGGTGCCAATCAGTATATTATTCAAAAAGCGTTTGCGGCGAGGAGCTTAGAGGAAGCTCAAAAAGGGATGGTATTTGCTGGATATCTGAAGCTCATTTTGCCACTCGTGGTGGTAATTCCCGGATTGGCAGCTCTTGCCCTCAATGCCGATATAGCAAAACCAGATGAAGCCTATCCCTGGTTACTTCAGCATGTTGTGCCTACGGGCATTAAGGGATTAATTTTCGCTGCCTTAATTGCAGCTATTGTTTCTTCGTTCAGTGCCATCATAAACAGTGCATCCACCATCTTCACGATGGATCTCTATAAACCACACTTTCGACCTCTGGCTTCTGATAATCACCTCTTATTTATTGGTAGGCTTTCATCGATCATAGTAGTTTTTCTTTCAGTTTTCGTGGCATTCAGCCTGGGAAACCTGGAGCAAGCCTTTCAGTTTATCCAAGAATACACAGGCATGGTCAGTCCTGGGATAACAGCTATTTTTGTCCTGGGTATGTATTGGAAGCACACTACTTCAAGAGGAGCTTTCTGGGGAACAATTCTCTCAATTCCCATTTCGGCCGGCATTAAGTATTTATTCGCAGAGATGCCTTTTCTTGATCAAATGCTGCTCTCGTTCGTAATTGTTTGCATGATAATTATTGTCATTTCTTTGGTAAATCCTGAACGAAAAAATAAGGGTATTAAACTTCCCAGGGGCATTTTCAAGACTGAACGACAATTTAATATTTTGTCATTAATCATCATCTTCATTTTAGGTGCGATCTACACCTTGTTCTGGTAAAAATTGTATCATGATCAAAGACTTATATTACTTCATTGCAGTATCAGCTCTGCTGGTAACAGCTTGCACTCCTCCCAGAGAACCCCATCATGACTTAATGGTACAAGGTGTCGCAAGGCCACTGATTTCATTGAACGGGACCTGGAAGTTCACCATGGATCCACCGGAGAAATATTGGGAAAGGGGAGTTGACTTTCAAAGTTGGCCTGACATTCAGGTCCCCGGTGAATGCCAGATGCAGGGATTTGCCATAAAACACGATCAACCATATGTGTATAAGAAATTATTTTCAATACCCAGAGATTATGAGGGAAAGCATGTCCGGTTGGATTTTCATGGCGTATATAGTTTTGCTCGAGTCTGGATAGATGGCCATTTTATCCGTGAGCATTTTGGTGGATTTACCAAATGGAGCTGTGATATTACCGAGTTTGTAAAGGCTGGAGATGAAGTGTGCTTAACTGTGGAAATTGTTGATCGCATAGATGAAATCTCATACGGAAGTGGTTATGCAAAGCACCAGATTGGTGGTATACTGAGAGATGTAGAACTAACATGCCGCCCCAAGCAGCATTTCGAAAAACTCTATGTCGAAACGGAGTTGGATGACGAATACCGGGATGCTGAACTGAAGTTAACATATAAGCTCAGTGAAGATGCTCCTACACATATTAAGTTTGAATTGTGGGATGAAGAAAGCACATTGGTTGAATCTGTTTCAAGGCAAGCTGATGGGCCGGATGGACAAATGAATATACCCGTAGCGAACCCGAGAAAATGGGATGCTGAACATCCACATTTATATACCCTTGTAGGCACTCTTTCGCAGGGAGGTCATGAGATCTTGAAGACCACTAAGCAGATTGGCTTTCGCGAAGTTGTCGTTGAAGGGAACAAGCTGCTGGTTAATGGATTACCGGTGAAGTTGCGGGGAGCCAACCGGCACGATATCAATCCGATACTGGGCAGAACAACCACACCTGCTCAAGATCTGCAGGATGTCTTATTGGCAAAGGAATGTAATATCAATTTTATTCGTACTTCACACTATCCCCCTTCTGAGCGATTTTTGGATTTTTGTGATCAATACGGCATTTACGTGGAGGATGAAACGGCAGTTTGTTTTGTAGGGTCGCATCGAACCAAGGCTTATCAGGCCAGCGGATCTACTGAAGACGATCCTAACTTTACCGGAAGGTATCTATCACAATTGCAAGAAATGGTAGAGAACCATCGGAATCATCCCAGTATAATTATCTGGTCTATTGGCAACGAAAACTGGTTCGGAAACAATTTTGTCGAGTCCTACAATTGGGTGAAGGAAAACGATCAGACCCGGCCGGTCATCTATAGTTATCCGGGCTTAGTACCTGACTCTCTGAATATCTATGATATTTTAAGTATGCATTATCCGGATTGGACGGGAGATATTGAACAATTTGGAATCGATATCAAGGGGTTTGATCATGATGCCATGCCCGTACTTTTTGATGAATGGGCACATGTAGCGTGCTACAACAATTTCGAATTACAGGATGATCCCAATGTTCGCAATTTTTGGAGTGAAAGCCTCGACAGGATGTGGACAAAATTGTTTGAGACGGAAGGTGGTTTGGGAGGTGCCATTTGGTGCATGTTGGATGAGACCTTTATGCTTCCCAAGGACCTGGAGGGATTCAATGAATGGTGGGGTATCCTCGACAAGGATGTCATTCCGGCAACTTATGAGGGACCCACCGTGGGCTATGGAGAATGGGGAATTATCGATACTTGGCGGAGGAAGAAACCAGAGTTTTGGGGAACGAAGAAAGCCTACTCTCCAACCAAGATTACTGTCCGCCATCTGGATCAGTTTGAGCCGAATACTGCCCTGACCATTCCCATCCACAACCGCTTTGATCATACCAATTTTAACGAACTAATTATTGCCTGGCAATACGGGAAAAATTCGGGAGAACTGACAGAAGTGAATATCGGGCCACATCAGAAGGGGGAACTTACCTTCCCACCTAACGACTGGAATTCAGATCAAAAATTAAATATCCAGTTTTTTCAAAATGATACTTTTTTGGTAGATGAATATAATATACAACTGGGGCAAAATGAAATGGTCTTGCCCCGATGTAGAGGGGGTGATCTTGTGGTGGATCAATCGGAAGAGAGGGCGGTGATCAGCGGTGAAAATTATCGGGTTGAGGTGAATAAAAAGACCGGATTGTTGGAGAATTTGATGGTAGCCGGTGAAGTAATCGTAAAGTCTGGTCCCTATGTCAATCTAAAATTTCCGGGAGAGCAAATTCAATACTCAACAATTAAAATGGATGACTATGCGCAAAACTGGAACCTGACTCAGTTTGATTTCGCAGAAGACGGTGGTATCGCCACGATTCGGTCTTCCGGCTCTTACGATAAAGTCTCGGCAAGTTTTACCATTCAGGTTGATGCCTATGGGGTAATGCACATTGACTATATTATCGAAGAGGTCCCCAGCGACAAAAACCTTCAGGAGGCGGGTATTCTATTCCTGACCGGAGACAGTTTGGAAAATCTGTCCTGGACCAGAGAGGGTTATTTTACTGCATACCCAGAGGGTCATCTTGGCGCGTCACACGGTGAAGTCAGTCTAAGTCATAGGCCAGATATGACCTATCGCCAAGACCCCAAACATACCTGGGCGCAGGACAGTAAGGGTTTTTATTATTTTGGTCTGGATCAAGAGTTACCCTATATTAATATTGTGCGCTCTTTAAAAGAGAATATTTACTCATATTCACTAAAGACTTCATCAGGAAATGGAATTGAGGCTATGTCAGCCGGTAGGCAGGCCGGTCGTTTCGACAAAATCGACGGAAAAAATACCCTAATAATTAATGATCATTGGGATTACAACAGCCTGATGTGGGGAAATTATATGAAGAATATTCGCACTGAACGACAGCTGGAAGGTGAGGTTGTTTTGAAAGTTGGGGCCAAGGAGGAAACCAGCGTGGCGCCTTGACTTCTTGCCATCTCCTGATAGGATTGCATACTGAATGGGATGGAGTTGTCGCCTTTGACCAATACCAATTCAGCATTTAATTATACCTTACCTAGATGTCATGTTGTGCTAGATCGTATCAAGAAAAGTTCGACGCAGAAACGGCCCAGGCCGAAATGTCTAACTACTTAGACCAAGGCATAAAGAAGAATTCAAAACCGCTGTTGTCTCTACTCTTAAATCTTGATCTGAAAAATCATACCCTGTTGGACGTGGGGGGAGGTATTGGTGCCATAAGTTTTGAATTACTCAAGGAAGGCATCAGCCATACGACTTTGGTGGATCTGTCGCCACACTACGTCTCTGTGTTTGAGAAAGAAGCGAAAAAAAGGCAGATCCATGCTCGATCGGAAGCGTACCAAGGAGATATCCTTGATTGGTCTGCTGATCTTACCCCAAGTGATCTACTGGTGATGGATAAGGTAATCTGTTGCTACCCTAATTTCAAACCATTAATGGAAGCAGTCATTGATCTTTCTGTTCGATGGGTTGCTTTTAGCCTGCCGAGGAATACTTGGTGGGTTAAGGCTGGACAGTGGTTTAATCAAAAGTGGAGGCAGATCAAAGGGGATTCATTCAGGACTTACATCCATCCAACGGCTGAAATCTACCAGCAACTTCAACGTGGTGGATTTACAATCATTGAACTGCAGACCTGGAGGGAGTGGGAATACGTTCTTTGTGAGAGGGGCACTGGATAAAGATGGATGATATGTGCCCCTGAAAAAAAACGGCAGCCATAAGGTAATATTTGTCTGGTGATAAATGATGGAAAGTTCCGAATTAAAGATTTTAAACCTTCCGATCTGACGTCGAGTAATCATAACTTTGGAAAAATATATAATGAAGCAAGGACCTTTGTATAAAGTATTGATCACTTTGCTGGCCATTATACTTGGTCAGCCCGATCTTCGAATGCTAACAGTTTGGCATGACAACTCTGCAGTGTCGGGGAATATTATTGACGTGGATTCTGATATTCTGTTGGATGAATCTGAGCTGGTGTTATGGTATCAGGAGCCAGCTACCGACTGGATGAGGCAGGCCCTGCCCATTGGCAATGGCTATCTGGGAGCAATGTTTTTTGGAGGTATTGGGGAAGAGCGAATTCAATTTAATGAGGAGTCTCTATGGAGTGGAGGTAAAGGAGAATGGGAAGATTACAATGGTGGAAATCGCCCAGGTGCATATCGGCATTTGGCGGAGGTACGCAAGTTGCTCGATGAAGATAAATATGACGAAGCACACCAACTGGCAAATAAGGAATTGACGGGAGTAATCAAAGAGAATAAAGGGAACAGTGTTTGGGAGGGTTTTGGTGCCTATCAGTCCTTTGGTGATCTGTACATTCGAACCACTTTAGACCGTGAGATCAGCGATTACCGGCGTCAATTGGACATTGGCACTAGCCTTGGAGAGGTATCCTTTAAAAGTGGGGATGTGAGGCACCGGCGTACTTATTTTGCCTCCTATCCCCGAAGAGCTTTAATCTTTAGATTCGAGAATGACGCTACCGATGGTGTGCGATATGAAGTAGAACTTACCTCTTTGCATCAAAACAAGACCATTCGATTTGTTGATGATGAACTGATAATGGTCGGTGCGCTCGAAAATAATGGAATGAAATATGAAAGCCGGATTCATATTTTGTCTCCAGGTGCTTCGATGTCTTTTGATAAAGGTGTGGTCCGGGTGGAGGGTGCTCAGAGCATAACTCTTTTTCTGACGGCGGCGACTGACTACCAAAACGAATTTCCTCACTATAAGGGTCGGGACTATCAAAGACTAAATAAAGAGACAATGGATAGGCTCCTGGTCCTTTCTTATAAAGAAGTTTTGGCGGAGCAGATCGCAGATTATCAATCTCTATTCAATCGCGTATCGATCGATCTTGGAGGCAGTCCTGTCAACGATCTCTCCACTGACAAACGCTTGGAAAGGTATCAAGCCGGAGTCCAGGACCCGGCATTGGAAGCCTTGTATTTTCAATATGGTCGATATCTTTTAATCAGCAGTTCCCGTCCAGGTACCCTGCCAGCGAATTTGCAGGGCAAATGGAATCACCTCAACAATCCACCCTGGGCCAGTGATTATCATGCCAATATCAATATCCAGATGATTTATTGGCCGGCAGAGGTGACCAATCTTCCGGAGGTACATGAACCCTTGATCGAGTACATCGATCGGCTTCGGGCTCCCGGGCGAAAAAGTGCCCAAGATTTCTTTAATGCCAGTGGTTGGATAGTCAATACCATGAACAATATTTTTGGTTATACCGCACCTGGTTGGAATTTTCCTTGGGGATTTTTCCCGGCGGGAGCGGCCTGGTATACACAGCATGTTTGGCAGCACTATGAATTTGATCCGGATGAAGATTATCTGAGGGATAAGGCTTATCCAATTATGAAGGAAGCGGCCTTGTTTTGGCTGGATTATCTCACGGAGGATGAAGAGGGTTTTTTGGTTTCTTCACCCTCATATTCTCCCGAACACGGTGGGATTTCAACAGGAGCATACATGGATATTCAAATAGTTTGGGATTTGTTTACCAATACTATTAGGGCACTGGATGTCCTAGATATTGAGCCTGATTTCAAGCGACAGATCGTTGCGGCGAGAAAGAAATTGCTGCCTCTGAAGATTGGAAACTGGGGTCAATTGCAGGAGTGGAAGGAAGACCTGGATGACCCTAACAACAAACACCGACACCTTTCACATCTTTTTGCTTTGCATCCGGGAAGTCAAATAAATGTACATGAAACTCCAGAATTGGCGGAAGCTGCCAGGACCTCGCTCACTGCTCGCGGCAATGAAGGCACTGGCTGGTCGATAGGATGGAAAATTAATTTTTGGGCACGGCTAAAAGATGCTCAGCAAGCCTATGCAATGTTGCGGCGCGCCCTGAAAATCAGTGGTGACAAAAACTACAATATGGTAGATGGAGGAGGTGTATACCCGAATTTGTTTTCCACCCACCCTCCATTTCAACTGGATGGGAATATGGGGGTAGCTTCGGGTATAGCCGAAATGCTTCTTCAATCCCATGCCGGATTAGTCGAATTATTACCTGCCTTGCCACCGCAATGGCCTAAGGGCCATATTAAAGGTTTGAAAGCCCGGGGTGGACTAGAAGTCGATATAGAATGGGAGCGTGGAGAACTCGTGGAGGCCCGGTTCAAGAGTTTGGACCCCGGATCTTATGAAGTAAAGTATAAAGATCAAGTGAAGATTTTAGATATCCCTGCCAGCCCTCAAGTTGTTTTGTGGACCGGTGTAGAATAGTGCTGTCATGTATTTTGAGAGCTGAGACGGCGATGTTCAGAAAATCCATTCAGGCAATGGGCCGATTTGTTCGATCGAGAGTCAATACTCTGACAGTCCGAGCACGGTGCCGCTGCGGCTGAAACCCTATTGACTTGATGATATTCATCTGAAGTTGCATTTCAGATACCCTGAAATGAGTAGTCATGGCGGTGAACGTCTACACTTCGATCGTCATGCTGCAATCAGGCATGACGACCCTAGCTGATTCTATGAGGATACTAAAAATCACCTGATTTCTCTAACCATTTCGTACTGGAGCACGGTTAGTTGGTGCAGGTGGTTTTGAAATCTCTGAAACTGTACATTGATTGCTTGTAAGATGGTCTCTTCGTGAGAAGAAGTCGAATAGAGAAACTTCGGTCGGCAATGGCCCTGTATGGATCTCAATGCACAATGGTCAACGTAGCATCACTCTCGGTAGTGAGGAAGGCTCCATCGAGCACTTCTATGGTTCGGCATACGGCAATATTGCTGCCGAGGGCCACCTTGGCATGACCGGATGGAATAAGGACATGATCGTAAAACAGTGGCACTCTTCCGCAACCCCAATTGGCCGAGTTGTGCCAGAATCCCTCTTCGACCAACCATCTGCAGATGGTGGGAGGAATCGTGCAAGTCATATCCAGCTCTTCCTGTGAATTACACCCTACTGCATTGTTTGAAAAAGATAATTTTGCAGTATTCGCAGCACTGATCGTGCAAAAGTTTGGTATAGCGCACCGCGATAAAAGGTCGTTGTCGAAGATGCTGATGAAAGTAAGCCCTCGATCGAGGTTTTCAATGGCAGTGAGATCAGTCAGGATGTTGTTGTTTTCCAATATTAGGTTCCCTTGGATAATAGTCGGTGCTTGGGGATAGAAGGGATTGCCAATATAGGTTAGGGATTCCAGTCCAGAAAGATTGGCTAGTGATGGATTGTTGCGAATAGACAATTGACCGCCGATGTGGTTTCCTATGCCATTTAATTTTGATAGTCCAAATAATGATCGCATAGCATCGTTGTCGCTGATGTCAAATACCTCGTCAATGTGACTCAGGTTATCCAAGCCGGTAAGATTGATGAGTCCATCATTATTTCTGATAAATAGATTTTTCTTAACATGAGTTAGATTTTTCAGACCACTTAAATCTGTCAGAGCATGATTACCCTCGATGGTTGCTGAATTTTCAATAATCGTAATATTGTGTGAACCTTGCAGGTTGTTAAGTGAAGGATTATTACGAACAATGAGATGCCCGCCTCGAGCACCATCATTAAGGATTCTTTCAACATCTGCTAAGCCTGCAATACTGGCAAGGCTTTGATTACCTTCAATGATGAGATCACCTCCTGCGACAGAAAGGCCGATTTCACCTAACGGCAAGTATGGTAACTCTGGGAGCGAGTTATTGTTTGAAATGACCAAATGGCTTCCTAGCCTTTCTAAATTTGATATACCAGACATATCGACAAGGGAGGGATTGGATTCAATGAATAGCGATCCACTCCTTATGGAGAACAAAGTTTCCAAACCGGTTAGACTGATTAGGGAGGCGTTGTTGGAAATTCTTAAATACCCACTACCATCTGAAGCATTGGATGCTACCACAGTTAGTGAATTTAAACCTGATAAATCTGACAGCATATCGTTGTTGCTAATGTCAAGGCTGCTATAGACTTTCGGCAGATTTTGCAGACCATCGAGATTGACGAGTAAATCACAGTGTATGATATCCATTTTATACACCGAGTCTAATGACTCAAGTCCCCGTAGGTTGAGCAGCTGCGGATTGTTGTTGATCATGAGCGTACCTGTAAATTGCAATGTGTTCAGACCCTCCAATGTCTGTAGAGAAGGATTATCAATGATTTCACTAATACCTTCGACCGCATGGAGTGATTGAAGCCCATCCAAGCTTGTTATTGACTGATTGCCTTGAACTTTCAGATGTGTTGGAAAATCAAAATCTGATTCAGTGAAATATTTGAGAGAATCGAGTCCTCGCAAATTTGTAATGGAATGATTATTTACAATATATATTCCTCCTTGAACACCGTCAATACCAATCAGACCGGACATGCTGGTAATATTTCCGGGATTTATTTCTTGTATTGTCAGATCTCCGCCAATGCGATGGCATCCCGGATATTCCGTCGCAAAGTCGTCAATCTGCTGCTGGTGGGTAATATTCAAGCCACACGGCAGGCAGTAGCCTGGAGTGCAATTCCAACTGATTTCATCAGTGTTATTGCAGCCACAATCATTGCCCGAAAGCTCTACAGTGGGAATGGCCTCAATGCTGGTGCAGATACCAGCAATACTGCAATTACCGAGCTGTGGATTGTCTTTAATGATCAACTCAAATAAATTAGACATATCCATATTTTTTAGGGCTTGGATATTTGTGAGTACAGCATTGTTTAAAATATTGATCCGCCTGCTGAAGAAACCTCCGATGGTTTTCAAGGAGTCTAGACCGTGCAGGTCGGTTAGTGCAGCATTATCCAGAATCACCAGAATGCCACTGGCTGGTACTCCTATATGCGTGATGCCCAGCAGCCCATCCAAGTTGGTGATGTTGCCTGGTACGTCTTCTTGAATGATCAAGGTCCCGATGGAGGTGCAACCGGGAAAATGGATTGAAAAACTATCGATCTGACCTTGCCGGGTAAGTTTTAGAAAATCTGGGCAATCCTGACCGTGTATGGGTGTGGTAACCATCCAGAAGAGCACGAGGATTAATGGCAAGATGTGGCATACGCGCTTTTCTTTCGCAATAAGTACGACCTTATTCGTGTGCGCAGAGTGGTCGAGTTGTCGGCATTTCCGATGTTTCATTGATCTTCTTTTTATTGAGTACAAATTTCTGGCACCGCTGCACCATAATCTTCCCCTCATCGGTCGATTTTAAGAGTCAAGGCATCAGGGGAGGACCTTTCCCCCGAAGGGGGGAGTTTTGGGTTTCAACAATGAGGGTCCAAGATTCAACCTTACGGATGAATTTGCCATTACATAAGTCATTGCATGGCACCAATGTAGCGTCGGAATGATCTTCTGGAATTTGTACCAGCCAGTGGAGCTGGTTCGAAATGTGTCGGTAACACCTTCGTGTGGGATACTGGCTTGAAGTCACAAAGAAGCCTCGAAGAGTATTGCCCTGGAATTGAAACTACTGTTGTGGTATCTGGAGCAGGGACTATCAGATCGGGAAATCGATGGTCACCTCAGTGCCTTCTCCCAACACGGAGTCGATTTCTAAATTACCCTTTAAAAAGCGTACCCGCAAGGAAATATTTTGTAGGCCCAGCGTTCTATTTTCTTCGGTTTTTCCTACTTCAAAACCCGATCCATTATCTTCTACACTTAAGGCCACCCGATCATCCAGAAAAGAAATCTGGACGTTAATTTCGGATGCCTGGGCATGTTTGTAGGCATTGGTTAGAAGCTCCTGGATGATTCGATAAACCATCACCTCCCTCGCGTCTCCTAATGGTTGCGGGGTACCCACAACTTGATAATTTATTTTTCCTGTCAGTTTATAGTTTTGGCTACTGCAGAGCTTGCCAATGGCTTTGGTCAGGTTGCCGTTGGCCATTATTCTTGGCATCATGTGGTGTGAAATGCGGCGTACCTCATCGTAAGCCTCCTCGATGCGCCTTTCCAGTGATTTTAAGGGACTGTTTTCGGTTGTTAAATTTAATTTATCATGTAGCGCCTGCATTTGTAATTTTAAAGCAGCCAGCAGCGTGCCCAATCCATCATGCAAGTCTGCGGCGATGCGTTTTCGTTCGGATTCTTGTCCCTCCACCAATGCGTGGCTGCGAGAAATGTCGAGTTCCTGTTCTTTTACCAGCATTTCTTGTTGATGCAAAATCTCTTGTTGATCTACGATCAATTTGCTTTTTTTCAAATTGGAATAAATGAATCCCAACACGATAATACTTCCCAGTAGTAGGCCCAATAATGCCATATTTAATCTCTTGCGTAATATTGCTTTTTTTGACGCTTCTGATTCCAATAAGGTCAAGCGATTGATCTCCTCATTTTTTCTGACTTGTTCTTGTTGTGTTTCCAATTCGTAGATGATTCGAGCTTGCCGTTGGGTTTGTAAAGTATCGCGTAAACGTGCTTGCTGAGTGAAATAGAAGTTAGATTTCTGGAGATCGCCTTTTACGGCATAGTGATTCGCCAGCCATCCGGAGATTTTCTCCTTGCGTTCCGGCAGCTGACCCGACTCAACTTCAGCAGATTGCATGATGGCTGCTGCCTTGTCAAGAGCTTGGGTTTTGGCTTCCATTTCAGCGATGGCTATTTTGTGGTCTACTTTCGCCTTCAGGTCATCGATTAATTCGGCATATTTGGTTGCCGACTGCAAGTGAAGCCGGGCTTCTTTTAAATTATTTTTTCTCAAAGCAATGTCGGCTAAGAGTTGGTAATACTTTACGAGTGATACATTGTCTTTGATGCTTTGAATTTTAGTGTCCAACACCGTCACCTGATTTACTGCAGAGTCAAGGTCACCTTTGTTTAAAAAGATCTTAGCCAAGCCGATTCGTGCCCTGACTGAGAGACGATCATAATCATTTCTACCGGAGATGGACAGGGTGGAATCAAAATAAAGCTTGGCCGTTTCATAATCCTGCATTTCTACAAAAAGGATAGCCAAATTATGGTAAATGGTTGCCCTTTTGAAGTTGGTTACTGAGTCGTGATTAGATCCCAGGGCTTCAAAGAAGTACCGTGCAGCAAAATTATATTCACCCATTTCCAGGTATAGTAAACCCAGATTATTTGCAGCTGAATTGGGTTTATCCTCTAATTGGCTATCTGACAGTAAATAAGCTTCTTTAAAATAGTGCTGAGCAGAATCATATTCACCGATATTCATGTACGATAAGCCAACGATCAGCAGCTCATCGATGAGGGAACCCTCATCATCCGGTGAAATAAATTGCAATGCAAATTTGGCAAAAGCCAAACCAAGTCTATGCTGGCCCCGCATGCGATACAGTGTCGAAAGAGCTGAGGCAGCCATTTCCTGGTGTTGTAGCGCTGCATGTTTCCCCGATTCATGGAAGAGCCAACGATAATAAAGAAGCGCTGAGTCGGAATCAACTGAGATCAGCGCTCTTGCATCATTCTTAATGTTTTCCAAAGCAGTTTCAACTGAATCTTGAGCTACCCTGAGTTGGAATTTTAGCCGACTGTGGTGAGGTATTTGGTTGGCATCAAAGCTCAGGTCTATTTCTTGCATTTGAGCCATCACTGAGTAAAAGTGAAAAAACCCGAACATCAGCAAGACCATCAGGCGCATCATCGGTCGATCAACTTTTGATCAATTGCAACCCTGACCAATGCGGCTGAATTGCCAACATCCAGTTTGCGTAGTAAATTTTTCCGATGGGTTTCTGCAGTACTTACACCAATATAAAGCCGGTCAGCGATTTCCGGTGAGGTTAATCCCTCGACAATCAATGCCAGGACTTGTTTTTCTCTTCTGGTTAATTTGATTTTTTCCTTTACCGCCGGTTTTAGTGCCTCATCCCGCATACCATCGATTAGGGTTCTGGTGACTTGAGTGCTGTAGTAATGCCTGCCCTGATAAACCTGTTCAATAGCCAATACAATTTCATCCTTGCCACTGTTCTTAAGTAGATAGCCATGTGCCCCTTTGTCCATCATCTTTTGAATGTAGCTGTAATCATCATGCATGGTCAAGGCAATGATTTTGACACTTGGATGGTCGGCTACAATCAACTGGCAGGTCTCAATGCCATCCATATCTGGCATATTGATGTCCAATAAAACCACATCGGGCTGCTTTTCATTGACTGCCATCAGTCCCGCATTTCCATCCACCGCCTCACCGGTGACCATGATATGGTCTACCGTTGATAATATGGACTTGATTCCGTCAATCAAGACTTGATGGTCATCAATGATTACGATTTTTATGCGTTCCATGGTCATGAATATCAAATCATTGACGAAAGTTAGGAACAAATCGGCATCCCTGAATCATGGAAAAGGGGGAGATCATTGAAAGTATCAGCCTTTATTATCCTTGCTTTTACCTCTTGAATTTAGGCGGCGTTACTTTGCTGGAAGTCGGTGGTGATCTGTTTGAGTCGCGCAGAAAGAAATAATCGTCAACACTAATTTCATATTACCTCTTCACCGGATCATCGGCTGGTTTAGAATGTGGCTGTCAAAGCCCATTATACTGATCACCTGTATTGTAAATTATCGATATTGGGAGTCTGTGATGCCGTTTCCACGATATAGAGGCATGGTTTGGCTATCCATCCTTGCCATATTTTGTATTTCATGCAATAGTGATGATTTGAGGGTAGAAAGTATATCCGCTGAGGTGCGGCAACAGGCAATCAGGACCTTGGAGTTGCTTGCCGAGAAAGATCAAGATCCCGCGGGCATTATGGCTCTCACGTATCTTACTCAATTGGATTATCATGTAGGCAGTGCAAGTCTGAATATGCCATCGGCAGACAGCAGCGTGCACTATGCCTATCAGAGAATAGACCAAGCCGACACGGCAGCCATTTTGGCGGACAAAGGTACAGTGGCTGACTTACCGTTCTTAATCAACCTGATGGATTCTCCAGTTGCAGGCGATGAAATAAAGGCCAAAGCAGCATTTGCCATATTGCGCATCGATCGGAGAAAGGCCATTTTTTTGACAGGACTGGATTGGGGTGTCATTTTCCTTTACGGATTAGGCATGGTGGTCATTGGCTGGTTTTATTCCAAAAAGAATCGTACAGAGGAAGATTATTTGCTGGGAGGACGCAGGATGAATTCACTTGCTGTTGGCGTATCGCTGTTCGCGACATTGTTGAGCACGCTGACTTATTTATCATATCCTGGCGAATTGATCAAGTACGGCCCGGCGATATTGGGAGGGATGCTTGCCTTCCCATTCGTATATTTTGCAGTTGGTTGGTGGCTAATCCCCAGGATCATGCGTATGAATGTAACCAGCGCTTATGAAATTTTGGAATTGAAGTTGGGTCGTAAGGTCAGATTATTTGCCACCTTGATGTTTCTTTCCCTTCGCTTTCTCTGGATGGCCACCATTATTTATGTTACCATTGATATTGCGATTTTTTCAGTGATCCCTCTCGACCGGAGCTACATTCCAATGGTTGGGATGGTATTGATGCTCATTACCATTGTGTATACCACGATGGGTGGCATCCGCGCAGTGGTGGTGACCGATGTCATCCAAGCTTGTATTTTTTTGGGTGGTGGTCTTCTAACCATCATTGTCATCAGTTTGCATTTTCATTCCTTTACTGCCTGGCTACCTACCGAATGGCCATCATACTGGAGGCCATGGAGATGGGGATTTGATATGCACGAAAGAGAAACTGCTGCCAATGCAGCTTTGATGTTGTTTACCTGGTACATTTGTACCAATGGATCTGATCAATTGGCCATTCAGCGTTATCTGGCAACCAAGGATGTAAAATCTGCGAGAAATTCGCTCAAGGTCGCACTGTATGCCAACGTAGTGGCAAAGTGTTTATTGGGATTGGTTGGGTTAGCTGTATTTGCCTATTTCGGACAAAATCCCCATGATTTGGCAGATGGACAGACGATGTCACAACAGGCAGATACGCTCTTTCCGAGATTTATTGCCCTGGGATTGCCCATTGGCCTAAGTGGCTTGGTCATAGCTGGGCTTTTGGCGGCAGCCATGTCCAGTTTGTCCTCTGGGTTAAACTCGGTTTCAGCGGTAATTTCAAAAGATGTTTTCACGAATATCATATCACAGAATGATGCAGAGATAACCCGGAGAAAGTCTTTGAGAGATGTTCAATTATATTCCTTATTCGCGGGAGTCATAGTTATTGTGCTTAGCTTTTTCATTGGCAATGTCGAAGGCAACCTTATGGATGTCATTGTGAAGGTGGTCAATCTTTTTGTTGCACCCCTATTTGTCTTGTTTTTCATGGCCTTGTTTATTTCTTTTGCGACGGAATGGGCTACCCTCCTGGGAGGAGCGATTTCGGTGGTGGTTGCGGTCTTGATCGCTTTTTGGGGTTTATGGGGAATCTCGGTATTTTGGATTATGCCGGTTTCTCTCGTTGCTGGAATTGGCTGTTCAGTCGTATTGAGTTATATGGATGATTACTTATTAAAGATTAACAAATGAGAAAAAGCAAATGCCTAGCCAAATGGCGGGCAGGCCAGCCGGTACTCGGCCTTACCCTGCACTACAACGATGCCTCAATCTTCGAAATGGTAAGTATGCTTCATTTTGATGTGATCTGGATGGACCTGGAGCACCAGACGCGCAGTGTCGAGACAGCCACCGAAATGATCAGAGCCGCACGATCAGGAGACGCAGATATTTTGGCTCGACCAGCCAAAGGAGAATTTGTGCGTATGGCCAGATTACTGGAAGCAGGGGCCAACGGTATTATGTATCCTCGATGTGATTCCGTTGAAGAGGCGATGGAAGTGGTTGTTCAGGCTAAGTTCCCACCTGTAGGCAAGAGGGGACTGGATGGTGCCGGTCCTGATTCTGGCTATATGGCCACACCACTGGGTAAATACATCCAACACGCTAATGAAGAAACTTTTTTGGTTATACAGATTGAGAGCAGGGAGGCTCTGGCAGTTGCTGACCAAATCGCCACTGTCGAAGGGGTAGACCTGTTATTTTTTGGTCCTGGAGATTACAGTCTACAACAAGGTTTCCCGGGAAAATTTGACGACCCCAGATATCTGGAAGCGGTGAAAGCAGTGGCCAACGCGGCAGTTGCAGCTGGGAAATGGTGGGGCACTCCTGCGTTTTCGATAGAGCATGCCGAGCAATTGTTGGGCTTGGGTGCAAACTTCGTCACTTATGGCAGCGACCTAACATTATTGAGGAAAGTTTTGATTGACCTGCAAAAGGATTTCGGTACGCTTGGATTTTTCACGGATGCGAATGATGAACAAAGTTGATTGGAAAATCACCCGCATGACGATGCGTAAGGACTGCTCAGAGATAATTTGGGAATGATTCCGCCACTGATTGAGATGTAATCTCCATACTTGGGATTTGAAATGCTATCCATATGAAGTCTAAATTGTCACCATTTCCTGCCATTTTCTATCTGCTAATGGCTATCCTGCCAATCAGCATGAATGGACAAGAGGATGGACAATCGGAGTTATTTGCTGTTCCCGAAATACCCTCCTCATGGGATGACTTAACTGCTGGAATCCAAACCAAGGAAGATTGGCTTGAGCAGAGAGAATTATTGAAGAGTAGATATCTGGACCTACTCCGAGACCAGCATAAGCCAGAACGGCCGGCACTTGATCTCATCATTCACGAAGAGGTCATTGTAGATGATATCTATAAGCGGCAATTGATAAGCTATTCCGTCGAATCAGATGAACGAACCCATGCTTATCTTGGTATTCCTCTAAATGTCCAAGATGTCGCTCCTGCCATCGTTGCTTTACATGGGACCTACCCGCAGGGCAAGCAACGGGTTGCTGGACTTGTCGACAATCCTGACAAGGCCTACCTTGATCATTTATGCCGGCGTGGATATGTCGTAATTGCTCCGGACCATTTCGTTTCAGGTCATCGCATTCCAGAGGAAGGGCCTTATGAAACAAGCAGATTCTACGAGAAACACCCACTTTGGACGGCAGTGGGAAAATTTACTTTCGAACATTCGATCGCTATCGATGTCCTGCAAAGTCTAGAGCAGGTTGACGATGAGCGAATAGGAGCACTTGGTCATTCACTGGGCGGCCACGGTACTTTTTTTCTGGCTGCCTATGACGACCGGATTAAGGCCTCAGCATCTAACTGTGCTGCGGCGTTTTTTCGGCATAACCCGGGTGTGGAGCACTGGGCACGCGATCATTGGTATGTGTACTTCAGGCACATCCGGGAAGATCTCTTAAGAGGTGTATTGCCACCCATAGATTTTCACGAAATCATTGCTTTGATTGCCCCTCGGGCTTTTCTTGATTTATCAGCCTTGAATGATGGACATACTCCAACCCAGCGGCAGCGAGTGCTGATGTTTTTTAAAATCATGGAAGTGTATGAACTCCTGGGAAAGCCGCATAATTTTGCATTTTACGTACACGGTCGTGGTCACTCTGTAGCTCATGAATCTCGTCAGCTCATGTATGCCTGGATGGATACCCATCTCAAGCCATCGAAAGATACCCAAACTCATTTGGTGGGATCTTCTCGTCAATCTGGAGATCCTTAAGGGTCCGATAACGTGACCGTCCGGGACATAGTAAAATCTATTGGCCATGCAGTTAGGCCCTATGTTTAATTGGATGGTACCATCAAAAGCAAAAGGCCATGCTCGTTTCATTGCAGTATCGAACGTGACAAACAACTGAAGGAGGAGCCTCATATTAGGTCTTTGGTATTCTCCAGCCTGCATGTATCTTTACTTCTTGTGTCCGAAAAAGTGAAAGAAGACCGTTTTATGAAACTAGTCCCGAGATCCTTAGTTCTTATTTTCCTATTAGCTATACTATCATCATGTAGCAAAAAAGACGAGAAAATTTTGCTGTTTTCTCAGACGACAGATGGCAATCGTGAAAGGGTGGATGAAGCAAGAGAACTTTTTGAAAGACTGGAAAATGTCCTGGATTTTGAGGTAAGATTTACCGAAGAGAGTGACCAACTTACTGAAGAAGAGCTCAGAAATTATGCGGCTATTGTCTTCTTATACACCAGTGGAGAAATTCTTGATGATGTGGCCAGGGCCGATGTGGAAAGATTTGTCCAAGCTGGAGGTACGCTGATGGGAATTGAAGCTGAACCTCGATTGAAAAATGAGTGGCCCTGGTATGATCAACATATGAGCCAGCCTTCGGCAAAGATTTCTGTCCCGTCAGATCAAATAGAAAGTCAAATCAAAGAGGTATTGAGTAGCAGACCGCTTGATTACCAGTTGGCTATGACACAGCGGGTTCCGGAAGAAAATAGATTTGTCAAAGAAGTGCTTGATTTCAATCTCAACGAACCGATGGAATTGGATGAACTTCCAGGAAGAGGCATCTTATTCGTAGAGCGAAGGGGTGCCGTCAAGTTGTTTGACTTTGCCTTGGGAAGTACTAAAAAACTTGCTCAAATACCGTTGTTTTATGGCAACGAGGACGGCCTGTTGGGTATTGCGGTTGATCCGAATTACGAAGTGAATCACTGGATCTACCTTTTTTATTCTGCTGCGGGAGATGAGCCGCTACAACACATTTCTCGCTTTGACTTAAGAGGTGATACCATAGATCGTGCATCCGAAAAAATACTCTTGAAAGTTCCAACCATACGCAAATGCTGTCACAGTGGAGGGGCATTGGAGTTTGGTCCGGATGGACATTTGTTTATCACCTTAGGCGACAATACCAATCCCTTTGAATCCTCTGGATATGCACCTATTGATGAGCGGGAGGGCCGGGCCTTGTGGGATGCACAAAAATCTGCAGCGAATACCAATGATCTTCGGGGTAAGATCCTTCGAATCAAACCGGAGGATGATGGGACCTACTCCATTCCTGATGGGAATCTATTTCCACCGGGAACCCCTAATACCCGACCGGAAATTTATATAATGGGATGTCGCAATCCATTTCGGCACTCTATAGATTCGAAGACCGGATACCTGTACTGGGGAGATGTTGGTCCGGATGCAGGTAAGACGGATCCAGAGAGAGGTCCTAAGGGTATGGGCGAATTCGATCAGGCACGCCAGGCCGGTTCTTGGGGATGGCCCTATACCCGAGGTAATAATCAGGTGTATAACGACTACGATTTTGCAACCGACACCCCGGGCGAAAAATTTGACCCCCAACAACTCATTAATGACTCCCCCAATAACACGGGCGTCCAGAAACTTCCTCCTGCGCGGGAATCTCTGATATGGTATTCCTACGATTCCTCTGAAGAATTTCCCTGGCTCGGGAAAGGCGGGGTTAATCCGATGGCCGGCCCAGTCTTTCATGCTGATGATTACGCAACAGGGTTTCCCCCGTATTTTGAAAATAAGCTCTTCGTCTATGAATGGATGAGAGACTGGATCTATGTCGTTACCCTGGATGATCAGCAGAATTATGTCAAGGCTGAAGCCTTCATGCCGAATACAGAGTTTTCGCACCCAATGGACATGATGTTTGGGTCCGACGGAAATTTATATCTGTTGGAATACGGACAGAAATGGAATGTTCAAAATATGGATGCTCGCTTAAGTAGAATCCGATATATTGAAGGAAACCGGGCACCCATTGCCAGAATCACGGTTGACAAGGAAGTAGGTGCGGTACCGTTGACCGTGCAGTTTCAAGGTGACCATTCGGAGGATTTTGACCAGGATGAGCTCTACTATCACTGGTCGTTTGACGCTACATCCCATTCCACTGAAGTGAATCCAACCTTTACTTTCCAGAAAGAGGGGATATATACTGTGCAGCTGATGGTCAAAGATCCCAATGGAGAAAGCTCCACAATTACGCAGAAAATTATGGCTGGAAATGAACCCCCGGAGGTAAGGATACAGACGGATGCCGAAGACAATGTTTTTTGGGATAATCGGAAAATTAATTATCAGGTTGTGGTCACCGACCGGGAGGATGGGTCAACAGCTGATGGAGGAATAGATGGCGAAAAAGTAAAAGTTACCTTCACCTATGTGCCTCAAGGTGAAGATCTGGTTCTGGCCACCATCGGCCATCAACAAATAACCATTCCGGAGGGGAAACAACTCATCGATGCTTCTGATTGTAAGGCCTGTCATGCTGAAAACGAAAAGGTAAATGGACCATCCTACGTCGATATTGCCAGTCGATATTCCAAGCAAGATAAAAATGATTTAATCAGCAGAGTGATCAAGGGCAGTTCTGGCATTTGGGGCGAATCTATGATGGCCGCTCACCCACAGCTGAAAGTAGAGGAAGTGGGGAAAATTATAGATTATATTTTAACGCTCAAGCCGGATGTAGGCCAATTAGAGAATGAAATGCCTCTTTCTGGAACCTTGATTTTTAACCAACATACCGGCACTGACGATGCTGGTAAATACATCCTGATGGCCTCCTATTTAGATAGAGGAAATCTCGAGATTGAAGGCAGTGCTTTGTCGGCAAGTGAGCAGCTCGTTTTTATCTCTCCTAAGATAGAAGCTGAAGATGCCAGCGAAAGAAGTGATGATGTCGGTGTCTGGAAGATCGACGATGCCACCCTGGTGGGTTCAATAGCACACGACGCTTATTTACAATTTAATGACGTCTCGTTAAAAAATCTCAATGGCATCCAGCTTGCTGCTGTGTTCAGCCCAAATTATGACTACGGTGGAATGGTGCAAATCCGGCAAGGGGCAGTGAACGGCAACCTCATTGGCCAATTAGAAATAAATCATCCCAATTCTAAGCTGAAGGCAATCAGGCACTATGATATTCCGGTTCATCCCAGGACGGACCAGGGTCCGCTTTTCTTGGTCTTCCACAATTCAGAGAATAAAGATCAATATGTGCTCAATGCAGACTGGATATTGTTGAATTACCAAAGGTGATTCAACATGTTACGAGATAGTATCATTTCTTACAGGATACCTCTAATAACCTCTGAGTGAGATCGGTTTTGAAAAGATTCAAAAAACAAATGGCGAAGCCATTGTGCCCGATCCACGAACGGGGTTTTCAGAGGTACCCTACAATAAGAACCGCTACCATACCTCGGCACTTGCCAATAAGATATCTTGCTCTACCCACTTGGTGATTTCAGACCAATCGACATAGCCCACACGATTGAGCCAAAGTGGATTAGTATTCTGCTGCCTGGCTGAGTCAACATATTTTTTCCATGTTTCCAAAGCCTGACGCAAGTGTGCCACCGATTCCTTCTGGTATTCTTTATTCTTCGTCGTACGATAAAGGGCAAGATGGGTTGATCCTCTAATTTTACTTGCATAATAGGATCCGAGTAAAGCCATGGTTCGGATATCACCTAAGGTGAATTGCAATTCCTTACTGGAGTGAGGGTCAAGTTCTTCTATTTGGGCCAAGGCCTTGCTCGACTGGTCTTCTAAGCGTTCTGCTACTTGGAAGGGGCTTATCAGATTTGAGGAGTCATGGGAGATCTGCATTTTCACAAAATCTGGAATGGATTGAAAACCGGATCGAGGATGGGGTGGGAGGTTGATAAATCGATTGACGTCATGAAATCCAGTCTCATTTTGTGCATAATCGGGGTGACCTTTACAAGCCTCAATATACCAATGAAAGTCTAATGGGCCCCAGTGAAATCCTGTGGTTGTGGGATAGATCATGGAGGCCTCCTGCCAGGCACTAAAGAGTTTTGCGGCGTCTATATCCTGAAAACGTGCTTGCAGCATATCTATAAATCGGTCATTTGTAATGGTCGGGTCATATCCTAACCTGCCCCACAACAACCAATGATACCAATGTTTTGTGATTTCAATTTCCCTTGGAGAGTCTGCCTCCCTCATTAGAAACTCCCGGCCCCAGATCCATTGATCGGAGCCATAGTAAAACCCACGAGATACTTCCAATGGTATGTTTTGAATGAATTCCCTAACAAAATCTGGAGCACCCCATCGGTATTGATAAACATCATCATTGCGCAGGGTCCATATCGTCTTCATACCTGTTATCTCATTGACAAATTCTTGGTGATATGGTTGTGTGGTTGCACTGAATACATGGGCTTTAGCATATTTAAAACTGAAAATAAAATCAATATTTTCATGGTCTACCAGTGCCTGAAATTTTCTGGCAATTTCTAGTGCTCCCGTTTGATGTTGGCGATGGATGAATGTAAACTTTCGATTTGGTATTTCTTCTGCAGCATCAAGTAGCCCTTGTCCGTAGGTGTCGTATGCCCAATCTTCTTTTTCTTCGGTGCTGACCCCGTGCATATTTTCACCAGTGGTTAACCCTATACCAGTTAGATGCGGATAAGTCACAAACATTTGTTTGATACTTTTTCTAAAATAATCACGGGAGACAGGATTATCAACATCATCTGTAATACCATACTTTCCATCTGTACCGTAAACAAAAATATTCCAGGTTACCACATAGAAGTCAATGTTTCGATCTTTGGCATAAGACATGACCTCTCTCCAAAAGGCAATCTTTTTTTCAATAGAGATTTCCTTGATGATTTCCGGATTCGCCAGGATTTCCGGTGCGTCAAAGCCAATGCCATTCCTGTTGTAATATTCCTTCCATTTTACTGCAGATCTATGGACATCTGCTAAAGCAACATCTTCATATCCAGGGACTTTCACAAGCGACGGGAAGGGATGTAGACTCCAAAGTGAGACAAAATTATATCTATAGCGAGCCAAATTATCCAAGTATTCCTTCCAGAATGCTATGTCCCACATTTCGGGTATATTTTTCTGCGCCGCATCGCAAGGGTCTGAATAACTTGGGGTACGTACATCTAAAGGTATATTGAATTTTGTGCCCCGCAGCTCCATGTATGGATTTCGGATCATAGCTCTAATGCCATCCAAGCCATATAAACCAATTTGTTCTGCCAATTCGAGGCCGCCATACATCAGGCCTGCGGTGTCCGTAGCCAGAACAATAATATGATGTGGTTCCCTCTGGAGAGAAAAACCCTGCGGTTTTAAAACTTTCGAAGCCGAGATTTCAAAGATAATATCGGATGGCTTTTCATCTGTCACTAATACCTCTAGGTTCTTTACCGCTAAAACGTCTGTGATTTCATCGACAGCAAATTGAAGTCGTGGACCAATCTTTTCAGCATAGATGCTGATATGATTATTTTGAGCGTGAGTCAGGATGGCCGTCATCAAAAAGCTGATGAACGTCAGTATTTTTTTTCCCGTAGCTTTTATTTTCATTCCAATAAATTGATGATAATAATATCAATACGGTAAGATAGATGTTCCTATTGAATTTCTGTCGAAACTATATGGAGTTGGTGCCTGGGGATGCTTAGAAAACACCTGCTGGGTCTACAGTATAGGGATGGGTGTCACATTAATTCTCCTCGTGGTAAAGCCCTGCGTCGATGTCTGCATTAACATTTTCAAAGATAAGCTGAGGCATGATCGTCGGTGGCTAGATCTGGTTTGGCAATTGCATATGATGGCCACAGATAATTATCGACATGATAAATTACAATGTATTGGTGCGGAAAGGTTTCACAATGCCCACTGAGTCACTGGACAATGAAGTGAGATTCTTTGAGTGTTTAGAATGATGAAACTTGAGGCGTATAATCGACTTATATTGATTACGAGTTCATGATAGCGACGATCATGCTAATCGCCTCATCCCAGGCTCTTCCTATCTCTTCGGTATATTCATCCCCCAATTCTTCAGCAATGGTTTGGAGAAGGGCTTGTTTTACAACGGGGTAGTGTTCTCTTTTTACACCATAATCTCGATGTTGATTACCCAATGCTTTGAGTCCCATCTGTAGGAATTCAGGACGACTCAGTGTGTAGATTATTCCTCGCAACATATGGGTCAGCATATTGCCTTGCGCTCCCAAATTACCCGAAAAGAGGGATCGAGTTTCTGGTGCAATTTCGAAAACATGATCGTAGAAACGGGTAGCGAAGTTGTCTTCATTCTTGAGAATTCGATGGAGAGAGGATTGCAAAACCAGTTGCCCACCACCTGCAGCGAAACCTCGTACTTCAAACACCTCAAAGGAACCTTCTTTTCCTTTCAGTTGGACTTCAGACTTCGCACCGATTTCCAGGATACCGTCAGGAATATTTTCGTAAGTATCTTGGGATATTAAGAGTTCTGTTCCCAATTCCTTGTTCTTGGTTTGAATGCGGCTGGTGACATTCATGGGATCCCCGATTACAGCAAATTGCTTATGCCGGTAATGACCAATATTGCCAATAAAGGCTCTCCCAAAATGAATTCCGATCCCCACCCTCATCGTGATCCCAAAATTATCGAGCTCCCAACGATTAAGTCGCTCAATAGCATAGAGCATCCCCAAAGCTGCTCTGATGGCATCGAGACAAATTTTCGTGAAATCACCGCCGCCCGCACCAAATATCGCCACGATCTCATCGCCAGCATACTGATAGATCACGCCGTTATTCATGTACACCGGATCTCCCAAGGCGGTAAAAAATCGATTGAGGATATGGGCCAGATCGAAGTTCAACTGACTTTCAGCGATGGTGGTGAAATTGCGCATATCACAGAATAAAAAGGCCATCTCTCTTTCTTCACCCATACCCATAGGTATGGTTTCCAATTGTAAATTACTGGTCTCGGCGCTGGTCCAGATCATCCTTTCAATGGTAACGGGCCCACCCAATACCTTGGCTTGACAGGCGAGCCTTAAAGTAGGATCCCACATCCGTTCTTCAGCTAGCTCTATTTCTTTTTCGGTGCGATCTGAGAGATGGGTAGGACCATCTATGACCCTCACTCTACATGTTGTGCAAATGCCGTTGCCCCCACACTCATGTAAATGGGGAATCTTACTCTTTATTGAATGATCGAGGATGGTCTTTCCTTTAATGACGGGCACCTCTTTCTTGAGAATCGCATAATTCAAGCTGGACATCTTTTTGGTTTTTTCTAGGCTCAAGATAGTACTTGCAAATCAATCGACAAGAGATCTTGTGAGGGAGACAATCAAGTTTTCTAGAAAAAAAATACCCGGACGCGGTAATGATTTCACTTGCGAGTCTATTGAGTTTCGATGGGTACAAATAAAGATCCAAAGATCACGAACTAGGCCAATGCAGTGATCCTGGATTCACAATTTTATTGTGCTCGAATCAAATGCTGTCCTTTTGAGAATAGACTTTAATTATTCATTAAACCAAATAATGCTTATTATGACTAAACCATTGAAATTCGAAACTCTGCAGTTACATGCGGGACATGAAGTAGACGAGACAACACGGTCACGTGCGGTACCGATTTATCAAACGACCTCCTATACTTTCCGGGATAGTGAGCACGGTGCTAAATTGTTTGCCCTTCAAGAATTTGGAAACATCTATACCAGGATCATGAATCCCACCACAGATGTCTTCGAAAAAAGGATTGCAGCATTGGAAGGCGGTGTTGCAGCTTTGGCAGTGAGTTCTGGTCAATCGGCTCAATTTTTGGCGCTGACTAACATCATGGAAGCTGGCGATAATTTTGTAACCACTCAACATCTGTATGGTGGTTCTTATAATCAGTTTAAGGTCACGCTGAAGCGCTTGGGCATTGAAGCTCGTTTTACGGAAGATGATCGTCCATCGTCCTTCGAGAAATTAATTGACGGCAACACCAAGGCCCTCTATTTCGAAACCATTGGTAATCCCGAATTTAACGTCCCTGATTTTGAAGCCATCGTTGAAGTTGCCAAGAGGCATAATATTCCCGTGGTTGTCGACAACACTTTTGGTGCTGGTGGTTACCTCTGCCAACCCATAAAGCATGGTGCCAATGTCGTTGTCTCGTCAGCCACCAAGTGGATTGGAGGGCATGGTACCAGCATTGGTGGTGTCATCGTTGATGGGGGAAATTTCGATTGGAGCAACGGCAAATTTCCTCAATTCACCGAGCCGTCGGAGGGTTATCACGGCATGGTCTTTTGGGATTTTTTCGGAGAAGGTAACCCACTGGGTCTGCCCAACATAGCCTTTGCCATCCGGGCTCGAGTAGAAGGCTTGCGAGATTACGGAGCCTGCATGAGTCCGTTCAATGCCTTCCTCATGATTCAGGGGCTGGAGACCCTGTCACTGCGGATGGATCGGATTACCGAAAATGCGCAGAAAATGGCTGAGTGGCTTGAGTCTCATGAAAGGGTAGACCAGGTCAATTATCCGGGATTGAAGTCCAGCCCATATCACGATCTGGCAAAAAAATACCTGACCCGTGGAGCCGGTGGTGTCCTGACCTTCGAGATTAAAGGAGGGGCGGAGAATGCCAAGAAATTTATCGATAAACTTGAATTGATCAGTCACTTGGCCAATGTTGGTGATTCCAAGACATTGATTATTCACCCGAGTTCGACCACTCATCAACAACTCAATGTTGAGGAACAGATAGCTTCCGGAGTAACCCCAACCCAAGTGCGCATTTCGGTAGGTACTGAACATATTGATGATCTTATGGAGGATCTACAGCAAGCTTTTGATCACGTATTCGCAAATCAGATGGAAATGGTTTGATCCATTCTTAATAAGCATGGATGGTGGACTTTATGGAAGGGAGTGGCGATCGGATCGCTCTCCCTTTCCTCATTAGGGTCACATAGATCTGTCGCCTTGCGAATGTGTGTCCCGATTATTTTGAATAGAGAAAATCTATTAAGTCAATGGCAGTTTTCTGTGAACAATCATCAAGGTGGCAAACACCAGAAGCAGCACGAAAGACCATGTGAAGAGATTATCGGCTGAATCCACCACTAGGTCATCATGATTTCCGATCATGACTAAGGTAGCCCAATTTGCAGGGTGGGCCTTCAAGGGATCTGAGGAGGAAAGATAGGACAGCTTGGCTTGCCGAAGGGCCTCTAGCTTCGACAGATTTTTTTTGATGTTTTCAAAGAAATCACAAATGATCAGGTAGGTGGGCTGGTCACGAGCTTTCCACAGACTCATGATAATATTGGTACATCCGGCAAACCCGAACGCTCTCGAAATACTCATAATACCTTCGCCGCGGTGCATGATACCATGCCCAGTATTACAAGCACTCAAAATCACCAATTCACTGTTAATCTTGGTATTGTAAATTTCATAGGTATGCAAGCTGCCGTCTGCCGATGAATCACGATCGCCGGCGAAGAGTAACCGAGATTTTTCTGGAGCTTCATCATCAATCCAGGTGTGCATGGCCAAATGTAGGATCGTGGGATCCGGGTCCAATGACCGAAAATTCCTTTCTGTTGCTTCACGATCCAAAAATGTAATCCCACCCAATAGTCGGTTGGCAGCGACGATTTCTTCCCTGGCAAAGGGAAGGGTATTTAAGGAATCTCGAAAACCCTCTTTGATCACTAGATTGCTGTTCACATCATCATAGGAGGGGGCAAAGCCGGCATAGGTCAAGTGGGAGGGCCTGGATCTTTTTCTTGACTGAAAATGCAAAGTGGCTGAATTGGTGAACGAAATCGCAAATCTATTGAGTAGAAAACCAGCTTTGACGTTACCATTTTTCTGCGTGCTAAGTGCCTCAAGGGGGATATGTCCAATCAGTCCGTCTGGTACGACGATCAAATGCTGAAGTTGATCTCGCTCCAATAAAAATTCAGGAATGAGTAGTGTACACAAGGTGTAAGCAAGCCCCTGAGAGAAAGGGATTGCCGGCTGACTTACCATGCTACGAAACTCAATCAATAGGGAATCCACGCTTGTTCGTGAAATTTGTTTGATGCCGGCACCATCGTGAAGCAGATAAAAGATAGACCAGAGAGAATCACCCTGAAAGAAAGATATTAAGGCCTCTTCTGGATCTAGTTGATTTTGTACTGTTGAGAGGCTGATCGGCAGCTGGCCATACTTAAGATCAAAATAAAATGGGAAGGAACTTTTCAAGGTGAACATTAGGGAATCATATTGCCCACTGGTATAAGCATAGTTTATTTTAGCTATTGAATCGTCCTGGTTTTCAATTATGTGGATGCGTTCCTTTTGTAATTTTTGCTGAAGGTCTTTTTCCTTTGCCAGCAGTTCGGGAGGAACATCTGCAACTTCGGTGATCGCATCGGCATAAAGAGATTCAGCCAATAGAACGGCCTTGTTTCTTTCACAAAAGGTGAATCCCTTGTTAAGAAACTCGACCTGACCAGAGATTCCATAGAGCTGATGGCAGACTTGAATGGCACGGTCATAGACTTTAACAGCCTCGTTTTGGAAAAAGATCTTGGAGTCCTCATTCATGAACTCCCTCCGCATTCCATCCATTAATGTGGCCATCTCTTCATAGATGGCTAGGGCTTGGTGGAGATGGCTTGTTTGGCCGTCAATAAGGTATTTTTTTTGGAGTAGGTCCGCTTTTGTAACCAACAACCTCAGGAGAGTCGGCGGACTCAATGTAGACATTACACCCCCTTGTGCTGCATCTTTCAGGAGGGTGCTGCTCTGTGCTTCTATTCCTACATCGATCGAACGCAAAGCCTGATCATAATCCGCTTGGGCCATTTCAAGTTTGGCTTTTTGATTAAAGACCTCTCCCAGTCGGGGATGTCGATCTCCAAAGGTTTTCCTAAGGATCTGAATGGCCCGGTCAATATAGAGTTCTGCCGCCTCGAATTGCCTTTGCTTTAGGTATAGATCGCTCAGGGATTGCATGAAATGTGCCAACGCATGATGCTCGATGCTGAGCTTGCTTTCGATCAGATCGATGGCCTGGAGATATCGATTTAGGGCGGCCGTATCGTTCTCTGCCTTTTCGGCAAGACGGCCCAATTCGTAGAAGCAAGTGGCCCGGACCTCATGAAGATCATTGGCCTGGGCGATGGGTATGCTCTTGGAAAGATAATCTGAAGCAATGGAATCTCTACCGGTGCGAATATAGACTTGAGCCAGATCCAGATAGTTGTAAGCCAATGCCCAGTTTTGTTCACCCCCCAATTTTAAGTCCATATCTATGGCGCGATTGTAATATTCTATGGCATGCTCGAAGTCGTTCAGTTTACTGTAAACGATTCCCATATTGACCAATAAACCCGAGATCCGGGTATGACCTTCGGGAGTCTCTTCCACCAATTTGGGTAGTGCTTGGTGGTAATAGAACAGGGCCTCGTCATATTCTCCAAAATCTGCTGCTGCTAGACCCAGATTAGAATAGGAAATGGCCGTCCGGAAATGATCTGGTCCATAGTGTGCCAAAATCAATTCATGGGCTTTCTCTTGAAAATTCCGGTGTTCGGTAGCCTGACCAAGCAGCTGATAGGATGCACTCAAACCCATATAGGGCCGATGTAATTTAAATTCATCAGATGGATAAATGGACGAGTACAATTTCTCACTTTTTAGAAAGGATTCGATGGCTATGCGCGGCTTTTGCATGCGATAATAAGTATTGCCCAGTTTGAGGTGCGCCTCTGCCTGCTTGTCAATATTTCCTAATGCGTTGTATAGGTCGAGCGATTGCCGATAGTACAAAACTGCGCTATCATAGGTTCTTGCCCGGTAATGCTCGGTCCCTTTCCCATCCAATATGGCCGCCATCAACGAATCGGGTTGGGTCGATAGGTGCTGATAAGGCAGCACAGCTACCAAGGCAGCATAACAATACTTAATCATTGGTGAAAGCGAGTGTTGATTGAAAAATACAAAAAGTGTCGCACTGGGCAAGGGTAAGTCCATTAACTGTAGCGAGCAACCTCGTCCTTTCTTCCAGTCTTAATACCTGAAAATCAATAGACTATGAGAGGTGACTAAAAAAGATACTGTTGCCCGGTAATATCAAACCAAGTGGGTCTATTAAAGGGCAACAAGAAAAAATTGAAAATCATGGAACGCAGTACAAAAATTTCCGTCGATGCTATCCTTGCACAGAATGAAAGTATTAAGGCACAAGGGATTTTTATTCTGGATCATGGTTGGCATCAGATGATCACAGAATGCTCCCAAAAGGGGATGAGCGTGGTCATGCCGAATTTCTTAATGACACCAAAATTGATTTTACAAACCGTGGTAGGCCTAAACCGCTCTATCGTGGTCACCTCAAAGGAAATCTGGAAGCAGATCAAAGAAGCCTTCGAAGGGTGTGTTGAATGTATGGCAAGAATTTCAGTAATTCTGTTTTGAGGTTGAGAAGAATTTGAATGTTTTAAAATGGTATATTCAAAAGTGAATAACCTCACGTAGAATGACCAGTATTTTGCAAAAGATTGATGATGACCCAATCACCAGGATTAAGACAGGCGATCGAAAGTACCTCAGGAGTCTCTATGATGAGAATCGCGATGCCTTTGTTCAATGGGTGAAAGGGCAGTACGGAACAGACCAGGATCTGGCCATGGAGATTTACCAAAGTGCTTTTACAGCTTTGTACTACAACGTGCGGGAAGGTAAAATCACTGAGCTGAAGAGTCAATTGAAAACTTATTTATTTGCCATTGGCCGCAATCAATTGAGAGACAGATACAAATTGGAAAAGAAATATATAGATGTGCCTGAAAATTTTGCCAGCCATGTCGAGGCTGACCATAATGTAATGGATAAGTATGATCGTCACCATCTCAAGACGAAGGTAGGGCGCTTGCTTGATAAAATTGGCGAGCCCTGTAGAACTGTCTTGAGACTGTACTACTACAATCATTACTCTATGGAGGCAATTGCTGCACATATGAATTACAAAACAGAGCAAGTAGCTGCTAAGAGAAAGTTTCTTTGTTTAAAGCAGCTTCGTGAAATGATGCCTGGTTAGAAAAACTAAAAACATGAGCGACCTTGACCTAGATAAAATACAGAAATACTTAGATGGACAACTCTCCGAACAAGATCGAAAGGATTTTGAAGACCGCTTGGCGGATGACAGTGTCCTCGCTGGAGAAGTCAGAGTATATCAAGAACTTGATCTGGCACTAGAAGGTGCCGGGGCAGATGCCTTCCGGTCGGAGATAGACCAATGGGAAAAAGCCAGTACTACAGAAAAAAAGATAGTTCCCCTACGCAGATTCTTATCCATAGCGGCTGCTCTAGTCCTGCTTGTAGCTGCCTCCTTATTTATCCTGCTGCCCTCGGGACAATCAGCTCAAGAGATCTTCGCTACTTACTACGATCCCTATGAGGATCTCATTACGGCGCGAGATAGTAAAAGTTCAGCTGTGCTAAACCAGGCGATGGCTGCCTATAACCAAGAAGAATTTGCCACGGCTGAAAGCCAATTAAGGGCTTACCTCGATGCTGGAGGAGAGCATCTGGGTGCTAAGCTCTATCTGGCCATTTCTCAACTAGAACAGGGGAAGATTAATGAGGTGATACCAAATCTAAATGCGCTGCTAAACCACCCTCAATATGGACAACAGTCCCGATGGTACCTGGGCCTTGCTTATCTGAAAGATGGTAAGATCACCGAAGCTCGCGAGATTCTCTCCAGTATTGCTGAGGATAATCAACATTATCAACAGGAAAAAGCACAGGACATACTGAAAAGGCTTCCAGAGGACTGACGGAAGAGATGCATGGTATGGATCAGATCCTTGTTGTAGCAAGCGTCAAAATCAGAAGGTGATGGGGTTAATCACCATTTGATCTTAGAAATCTGTATCGGCTTCCCGCAAATCCAGTTTTTCGATCCAGATATTGCGGTATAGCACGTGATGTCCTTCGGCCTGCAATTTAATGCCTCCTGGTGTATCGGTGATGCCTTTGCCACCATCATTACCTCCGTCGATGCCAGAATTGGGACCACCCCAAACTTGGTTGATAGGGACATTGCTGTGTACTTTATGGCCATTGAAGTATAGGGTCACCAAGGCTTTTTCGGTCCGTTTGCCGTTTTCAAAACGAGCCGCTCTAAACACCACATCGTAAGCATTCCAATGACCTGCACCATGGTAAGCATGATAAGGAGAGGGTGTTTCATTGATGACCGCACCCATACCATGCTTGGTAGAATCTCCATCTAGGATTTGTATTTCGTACCTATTTTGTAGGTATACTCCACTATTGCCCCCTGGCTCTCGTACTAGAAACTCAACGTGCAAGCGGAAATCCCGGAATTTTTCCTTAGTAACAATATCTGCAGCGCCATATTTTCCACCAGCCGCTGCCGGATCATTACTGTCCAAAACCTTACCCTCATCTACGGGATCGTCTACGAGCTGCCATTTGATCGGGGGTGTGGCTGCCAGTCTCGGTCCTTCCCAATATTGCCAATTGTTCCTAAGACTTTCTTCTGTTCCATCAAAGAGAATTAAGCCATCATTCGGCGATTCAAGACCTACGTTGGGTTGGGCTTCCGCAGCGAATAAAGGCAAAAGTAGCGTAAAGCAAGCTAGGTAAGTCGTAAGAGATGGTCTCATGTTCTTAAAAATTTAGAGCTATTGATAGCTACTAGAAAAAGCATTTTCAGAATATTTTTGATAAAATAGCAAATTCATGCCATGTTCAAAGGGTATAATCAACCACTCCCTATGAAGGCCTCTCGATCATTTGATTTTTGGTTTTGAATGTTTTGAACAATATCTCCAAACCTTCATCTCCAGCTATGCTAGCGATATATCTTAGTCAATTCCTCATGGGAGACTTCAGTCATTTATTCGCTCAAATTTCTTCCCTGGTTCGCACATCTGATTTTGGCAGTGAATGGGTTTTGTGTAACTCGTCCAACATGGTTCTGATATCTCTATAACCGCGGATGGCTACTCTACTTGCCACAAGCAAATACCAGATTAGAATACCGACAATTACCAATAACCAGAATATTTTTATCATCGTAAGGATCTTTTTAGCTTATGGTCTACGCCAGGTGTAGCAGTTGTAAAGTTGGAAGTATTCATATTTACAGGTCTTAATTTTTTACTATTCGTTTCAAATGTGAACCGGTATACATGGCCAATCCGGTTAGTACAAAAGCCAGAATGCTCGATTTATAAGGACCAATAGCCATTGCAATGTGGGAAGTACTCTCAATTTGCTGCAGCACTAAGTAGATTATTGGAACAATACTTCCAAAGATAATGGCGGCAATGGCTCCCCAATCGTTGGCCTTAGACCAATAGCAGGCTGCAATGAGAATCGTGCTCATGCTGGCCAGATAGATGGTTCCGGTAACTTGCAAATACACCCATAGATCTCCCTTGAGTGGATACCAAAGTCCATAAACCAACAGAAATACGCCAATCAGGGTGACCAGCAAGCGGTTAATGATCAATCCTCTTCTTTCTGACCAATTGCCTCGATGTATGGGTTCCAAGATATCATTGTAAATCACCGAACTCCAAGCCAACATGTATGAGGAATTGGTTGACATATCGGCGGCCAGCATTCCAGCGATAAGAAGCCCAAGTAAGCCTACCGGTACAGCGGCTGCCAGGAAAGTGGGTAGCGCCAAAATCTCCCGCTCGGGAGCTCCACCTTGCAGAGTAAAGTAATACAGGGCTGCGATACCCAGGAAAGCAGGCAGTGCAAATCGGACCAGGAAAAAAGGAGAAGTTGATCGGTAAATTTTTTGGCCGGTCAGACTGTCTTTGGCGGCAAGCACCCGGGTAATCATCGTTTGCCAGGTCAGTATCGAAGCAAAGGCCGTCAGAATGTCCAGTACAATTCTATCCAACCCGTAGGTGCCACCAATAAAGGGGTTAAAGGCCCGATCACCATATTTGAGCATGAGATTTTCGATGAGATTCTCCCATCCTATTTGTAATAAAAACAGCACGCATACCGAGATCAAGCCGATACTCATGACGATAAATTGAAGATAATCGGTTACAAGCACCGAAAGCATTCCACCCAGGATGGTGTAGAGAGCCACGATCAGCAAGACCAAAGTCATCATGGCCTCTAAGTATCCTTGATCAAGTCCAAATACGACAGTTAAGAAGTCACCACCCATTCTCAGAAAAACTCCCATGTTGAGGAGGCCACCGATGACAATCACGATACCACTCGCCCACCTCACTTTCTTGCCAAATTGATTTTCAAAAAACTCCGGGATGGTGATCACCCCTCGATCCCTCAACGGTTTGATGCAAAAGCCCGTTGTCCCGACCACAAACATCGCGACGAATAAGGCGATGCCAGGAGTTATACCCGCAAAACCATATTTATAACCAAGTTCGGCATTGGCCATACAGGTGACAATACCAAATTCAGTCGCAGCCAACGAGGCTATACCTAAATACAGATCGACTTGCCTACCGGCCACCAAATAATCTTTAACGTCCTTGACGTACTTGCGAACGGCTAAGCCTGCCATCAATGTGCTGGTCAGATAGAGCAGAATGATGCTTCCATCCACATACCAGGTGAATAGAGGTACCATCAATCGACCAGCATAAGCATGCCAAAGGCAGAGGGAATATGGAAATCGGGTTTTTCCGAATCGGGATGGATCCAACTGATCCATCGAACGGCTGTTTTCCCCGCCCCTACACGATAATAATCACCGCGGAATAGTCCGGTCTCCATTTGCATGTTGTCATCGAGGATACCCAATTCTCTTAGAGAAGACAAGGAGATCCTGCCCTCGACCCGATAACCACCGGAATAGATCTTTGCTTTGACCTCCAGCTCTCCATCTGGCCAGAACCAGCCGAAATCTGTTTCTCGATAATATTCGGCAATATAATCCAAAACCCGTCCTTTGGGATCCATCTCCAGGCAGTAATACGGATACATATCTCCATTGGATTTAAAGAATATTTCTATGCGATCAGAAGGCAAGACATTCCTTTTGTCGTCACCGTCACCAGGCGTCACGATATCCAGGTCGATGACGTCATAGAAGAAGTAATAGTGGGTATCGGTCCATAAAGCCCGGAACGTCGTGGGCTGAGCAACTTCATCATTCCATGGCAATTGAAAATCCGTAAGAATAGCGGCTTGCTCCCAGACAGGGTTCTTCCCTGCGCCGGTAATCTCAAAAGGTTGGTCACATTTTTCAACCTCGTATACCTTCATTTCATCGGCAGGGCTTTGTTGAAAAATCAGGAGGATAAGGAAGTGTGTCAGGAACATAATTTTTGGTGTATGCAGGAAGGGTCAAAAGATAAGCAATCCTAATTACCTATTTCACGGCCCAGAGTTCAATCTCTACCAAGAAGGTCGACAGCAGTGGGGTCTGCACAGCTGTTCTGACCGGTTTCGGCTCAGGAAAATAGGTTTTATAAACTTCATTAAAACGCGGCCAATTTTCCAGGTCGGTAAGGTATACATTAACTTTAAACACATCTGCCATGTTGCATCCAGCCGTGGTTAACTGCTTCTGACAATTATCTAAAGTCGCTCTGGTCTGTTCTTCAATGGTGTCACCGATCACATTGCCCTCATTATCCAAGGCTGCTTGGCCAGAGATCACCACAATGCGGTTTGGATTCACTTCCAACACCGGTGAATAGGGGCCGGCAGTTACATGTTGAGATGCACCCGCAGGAACGATTTTCTTTTCCTCAGCAGTTTTTGGGGTGCCGAAAGGATAGGGCAGGTATCCAAGGAAACCAGCAATTTTCCATTGTCCATTAACCTTGCGACAACGATACAATGTTTGCCATTGTAAGTGGTCTTGAGAACCATCGGCTTTGGTGACTTTGCCGTCGAATTTCTTATGGGCAATGGCTGTCTTCTTGGCAATTTCAATTTCGGTCAATGATGTCAGATTGTGTAGTTCCGTCTTAGGGTCATCTTTCCATTCAGTGGAAGTAAAGCGTTGGGCTTGCCTGAGCCATTCCTCAGCATATGAAGCCAAATCGGGAAAGGTAAGCCGCCATTGGTCGGGATCAGGCTTACGATCTCCATTGATTCCCATAAATCCCTCTTCAATAAAGTCGCCGGCCACCATGTCCCAATCCGCATTGCAAAATGCCGTGATGTCTCTCTCTACCAGCATCTCCCAGATGGCACTGCGATCACTGTCCTGATTTTCAAAGGGATTTCTCATTGGTTGTATGATTTTTCTTGTTGTTTGTAATGGTTGATCATCTCCAAGTCGGGTTCTATCCCCAGTCCAGGCCCTTCAGGAAGCAGAGCATATGGCGGACGTAAATCTAATGGTTCTTTGAGAAGATCATGCGTTCGTATGAGCCGACCGAAAATGTCTGAGGGCCATCGACAAGATTCTGCTGCCGCACAGGAGTGTAAATACATGGCTTCTAAGATGCCCAGATCTACTTCAGATCCGTGCCAGCAAGGTAGTTCGGCGGCACTGGCTATATGATCTAACTTCTGAAAATTTGCCAATCCGCCATTAAAGTTGAAACCATCTACGGCATTGTATTCAATGGCTTGGATGGCATCTTTGATTCGCTGACCCTGCAAAATATATGGAAGGGAGACATGTAAGGCAATCGGAATCGTCCCCTGGGCTTTCAACTGCGCATAATCTCGAAGCTTCCACCGTGGAATGGGATCTTCCAGGCAAAGCACATTGCCGATGGATCCAAGTTGGCTCATTCTTTTCCGGGTATCGCCGCTGGTCATCCATCGTTGATTAGGATCAAAGATGACGGCCATCTTGGGATTCACTTGCTGTATGCTTTCACACCAGCTAACCACATCATCCTCGAGGTCGGCCTTAAATTTGATACAATCGTAACCCATATCTGAAAACACTTGGGCCAATTCCGGGATTTCTTGGTTCTCGCGGTGACTTGACCACGCACCCACCCGAATTTTTTCCCTGAGAGCGCCACCCAATAGATCTACGACCCTTAAACCATGAAGTTTGGCAAAGGCATCCCAGATCGCACATTCAAAACCATCATATTCTCGGCAAAAAGGAATCGGTAATTTCTGGAGACTCAACTGAGTGATGTCACAACTGATAAGGGTTGATGCAATTTCATTGATGATTTGCCAATTGTGATCCCGATAACACTCACCCCAGCCGGTCGTGCCATCCTCAAGTTTTAATTGCAGGATCAATTTCGGCAATTGGTCAAATTGTACCGACCAAGCTGACTTTGCACCGACAGGCAACATGTGCAAGGGCTTGTCTATGGATTTGCTGGCTATCGCACCTTCGTGGGCCGGCACGATGACTTCGTGGCAAATAATTTCTTTGATTTTCATGCAATGACTCGTTGTCCTATTTCTGCAATTGAAGAGAGACTTTTGATCCGAAATATACGCTGCCAATCGTGGCTTCTATTCTCAGCGTTAAGTTGCATCTGGTATTCAGGTAAAGTCGCGATTAAAAATTAGACTGGTGGTTCCGTTATCAACATAGATATTTTGACCCGTAATACATCGTGCCAGATCTGATAAGAGAAAGGCCACCGTATTGCCAATATCCACAGGTCGTATTTCGAAATCAAGCACTTGTTGGTTGTTAAAAAAATCTTGGACCCACTTCTGTGGATCGTCAGTCCATGTCTTGATCAAATCATAATTTTGTTCGGCATGTACATATCCCGGACCTACGGCATTAACCCTAATGCCGAGCGGTCCCAATTCGACGGCCATGCCCATAGTCATACCAATGACGGCATTTTTTGTGCTACAGTAAAGGGCATATTTATTTTGGGTGCTGTGGGCATGAACTGACGAAATATTGACAATGCTGCCTGCCTGCTGATTTGAGTCACATAGATTGGCAAAAGCACTAGAAAACCGCCACATTGCCTGAACATTTACTGCGTATAGCCGTTCAAATTCGGCTTCACTTGCCGTGTGGGCTTCTTTACTTAAGCCTATTCCAGCGTTGTTTACCAGGCCGTCACAACGTCCGTGATGGTGCTTGATTTTATCAAATAATGTCGCGACTTGATCACTATCGCTAATATCCAGGGTAAAGGTCTCGGCCTGGGGATATTTTTCGTGGAGGGTTTGCAGTGCGTCGTGATCTCTGTCTACTATAAGCAGGTGGGCACCTGATGTATGCAGAGCTTCACAGATCCCACTGGCTACGCCAATGCCCGCACCTCCAGTGATTAGGACGATTTTATTTTGTAAATCTATGCTGGTCATGATTGATTCTAAAGATCAGGATAATTTTCAATTTACCGGTTGGTAAAATGTGGTACTGTGTATTATGGTATTATGGTATTATGGTATTAGGTGTTGTGGTATTGTGGTGCTGTCGCATCTTTTGTTCCGAGTAATCGATTTCAAGCTTGAGGATTCCGCTGGGTTTCTTATTGCGCAAGTGGGATCGATTCGGTGTTGATATGATACATCTTCAGTGGTTGATTATTCACGCCAAAAATTAGCAAGTCTCCGTTTGTTGTCGTCAGTTTTTGAACACTTCGAACATCACCCTTGATGTTGAGTCCTGATCGTGCAGGGGGATATTCAACGAAGTTTAGGTTACCCTTGTTCTCCAGTACGATTCCGTGGTTGGCGTCAATCTCTCCAATTTTGACCCTGTTGTGTGAATTATTACCTGCCAGGATGAGATCTTCATCGCCATCAGAATCAACATCTAGATGCTCAATGGCATAGACCGGTGCTACCTGAGCAATACGGGGCAATACAGCCTCCTTTAATATTTTTTCGTCCTGGATATCCAAGATAATGGTTGCCAGCTGTCGAATAGTATCCGTTTGATAATTTGGTAAGTCTGTCAACAAATCGGTCATGGTGGTCTCGGCATAGGTCTTATATGAAGTGAATCTCTTCTTTAGTTGTGGCAACTGACCCAACAGGTCATCACGGGCTACGAAGGGATACAAAACGCCGTCAAATGGCACCGCTAGAATGGGATCAAGGGTCTGATTTAGATCGAAGTCACCGAAATAAAGAACCATAGGATGAGATTCACTTGCTTGTAATTGACTGTTCAGGCCATGATTTCCCACGATGATTTCAAGTTCGGGATCTTCGTCCAGGTTCCAAGCTCCTAGTGCTGAATACCATCCCCGTTTAGGAGACCGTTGGCGCAAGGTCCACTGCCCACTGGCATAGGACCAGACTTCAACAAATTCCCATTCACCAGCCAAGATCAACTCGGGTTTTCCATCATTTTCCAGGTCGACTGCAATTGCATCAGACGTGTGATAATCAGCAAAAGGTAAATCTGCCGCTGATGAGAATTCCCCAGTCTCTGATTGCAACAAAAGATGATTCTGACCTGGGAGAGGATATTGATGAGCTTGATAGGCAGATCCTATGAAGAGATCTTCCAGGCCATCGCCGTCAAAATCTTCGCTAACTACAGAGTTCGCATTGCTTAGAACTTCCACAAAATCATTTGCTCGATAAAAAGTACCGTTGCCTTTATTGATATATAACCGGCTAAGGTATCGCTCATCATTCTGGGAGAAGGCATTGCCACCTGAACTGATCAATAGATCAGGATAGTGATCATCATCGGCATGAATGGCTGCGATATCGGTATCTTCATATTTCCCATCGCCTGCGGGGAGCGCATTCACTATCGAAGAGAAAATTTGATTTTTGAAGGAGAGGATTTGTGTCGCTTGACCAGAAGCACCTCCACAGATCAATTCTTGCTGTCCATCAAGATTAATATCAACGGCCAGTAGGGGTGGGCCTCCTCGAGAGTAAAGTGTGGGCAATAATGATTGAGTATGAAAATCATTAAATGCATTTTCCTTATGGATAAATGGGCTACCGGAGTGGATAGCAGTAAAGCGAACTTTTTCGTTTTTTGGCTTGATTTCTTTCACTGCTCCAGTGCCTTTCTTTAAAATCAAGAGAGAATTGATCGGAATATAATCGAATTTCTCTACGAGGCCATCAGGCCAAATCGCAACCAGGGAATCAATCTTGTTTAACTTTCCAAGGCCAAAAAAAAGTGAGGGTTCAACAGAAGATTGGTAGCCGCGGCTGGGAAACAACTCTCTTTGCATCTGCCATTTGCTTCCAAAAAGCTTTACCTGTAAACCAATGACGTTGGTCTTTCCGTTATCCCGATCAGGTTTAACTTTGAGATAGTTTCCTCGTTTGGCTTCGATGGCATGATTGCGATATACAGAAGCCTCCTCATTGACATTGTTAACGACCAGATCAAGATCGCCATCATTGTCCAAGTCACCATAGGCCGCCCCGTTTGATAGCGATGGTTGGTCGAATCCCCACCGGTCGGTGCTATCCCCAAAACTCAAATGTCCTGTATTATGATACATTTTATTTGGCACTTCGATTCTGGGCATTTGAGTGAGTACTTCTTCTATTTGTTCTTCAGATTGAATTTCCACACCCTCCACTTTCATATCGACGGCATAAGCCAAGAAATCCATATTTGTATAATCCCTAAGATATCCATTGGTCACGAAGATGTCTTGCCATCCATCCAGATCATAGTCGGCAATCAGAGCTGACCAAGACCAATCCGAATTGGAAATACCCGCAAGTTGACCAACCTCCCTATACAGACCCAGACCACCTCCACTTTGCAACATATTGCGCATTGATTGCTTATGGAATCCTTGTTGCAATAAGAGCTGATATTTATCGTAATTGTCGGCCCCAGAAGTGGATTTAATTCGATAGTTGTCATCAGGCAGCATATCCAGTGTATATAAATCCATGTAACCATCATTATTTAGATCTCCGACATCAGAACCCATGGAAAAAAGGGATACATGATTAAAATAGGCTCTCAAGGATTCACTAAAAGTGCCATCTTGGTTATTGATGTATAAATAATCTTCTTCATTGAAATCATTGCTGACATAGATGTCAGGCCACAAATCATCATTGAAATCTGCTATAGAAATTCCCAATCCGAAACCCAAAACGTTGGTATTTATTCCTGCTTCTCGGGAGATTTCGACAAATCTTCCGTCCCGGTTCTCAAACAACTTATCTCCATATTCAATACTATTTCGATTTTTCAGTTGTCCGAGCTGGCTGTTGAAATTTGAGTATTCGGGCACCGAGTGATTGAGATTAAATAAATCTAAATCTCCATCGCGGTCAAAATCAAAGAAGGCCGCATGGGTTGTGTAGGCCTGATCTGCTATGCCATACAGGGCACCTTCTTCGCGGAAACTGATCTGACCATTTTCTCCTTCACCGTTGTTGATGAATAATAGATTTCGGCGTGCATTTGGATCGGCCGCGGCAGATCTGCATACATAGATGTCTAGCCAACCATCCTGGTTTATGTCAGCCATGGTGACGCCGGTATTCCATAGTCCAGCGGCTTCTACTCCTGCTTGTGCGGCGATATTGGAAAACTTCCAATCTCCCAGATTTAGGTAGAGATGACTAGCAACCAAGTTTCCAGTAAAGTAGATATCTTGAAGACCATCATTATTTACATCACCAATAGCCACTCCACCACCATTGTAGAAATACAAATAATTCAACACATTAAATTCCTTCGACTCTATCAAGGTGTTTTTGAATCTGATGCCGGATTTATGCCCCTGAACTTGTTCGAATAAGGTGCTTCCTTTTTCCCGGCATGAAAGGAAGAATACTGCCCCGGCAAACAGTAATGTTTTCATAATTCGCACGGCAATTAATCTGTTCTGTCTCGCAAAAGTTGTATTGGATATCATGACATGACTACATCTTAGGAACTCATGTTGTAATAGGGCGGTCTGTGAGCTGATCAGGATTCAATGTAAAAAAAAGTACCAACTCCGTGGCAGAGTTGGTACCCAATTACTTTTAATCGTACGATCACTATTTTTTATCCCACCAAAGCCTGGTGCTGTTCTTGTCTTGTCCGCCAATCTCCGGTGAAGCAATGGCAGCCTCGACCGCCTCACGATTGCTGTCGAATTCGCTGCTCTCATAGACAAGCCTTCTCATGATCTCATCGACGCCTACATCGAGATTTTCCGAGTTCAATCTGCTGTATTGTCTGGGATAACCAGTCCTTCTCAGTTCGGTCCAGGCTTCCCAACCATCGGGATAAAGTGCTAACCACTTCTGTGTAATAATCTGCTCCAGTTGCCGTTCTTCCGATCCTCCAGCGTCAAACGCAACCGGGATATCACTAACGGCCGGACTTTCAGGTGAGGCATCAACCGGTATGTTTGGACTTTGTATATATGCATCTATGGTGGCATCGTCGGCAGCTCCCCATTCTTGAATAGACATTCTGATTCCCTGTTCGTATAGCTCCTGGGCTGTACCACCCATATTCCATCCCAGCAAAGCACCCTCGGCCCTCAACAAATAAATCTCACCAGCCCTCATGACTGGAATTGGTGGATTGTTGGGTTGGTTAACCGGCCGGAAATAATCGGCCAAATCCGAGTGGTTGGCATTCTTGCTATCCGTAAGTTGTACCTGTGATTGGCCATTTCGCAGACCCTCATAAGGGTTACCATCACCATCTGAATCGCCATCTATGGCAGGAGCGAAATAGGCACTGATACGGGGATCATCGTACCCTTTCAATATGCTTTCCATCAGAGTACTCATCCTAAATTCTCCCCAAGCAGTGATCTGATTGAGGGGGTTAAAAGAGTTGGCGGTCGTTTTAACCTTGGCATTGTCGTCGTTGCTGGTCATCACCCCGTCGGCCACAGCTTTCTCAGCCTCTGCTCTCCCTAGTGCAGGATCTGCAAAGCGTACCCGCAATGCCAGTCGAAGTCGAAGGCTGTTGGCGAAAGTCAGCCATTTGCTGGCATCGCCGTTGTAAATAAGGTCATTAGAACCATAGACACTGCCATTTGGATTTGCCTTAAGGACGGCAACGGCTTCATCCAAAGTCACAAAGAAGCTTCGATAGATGTCCTCTTGCTGATCGTAAGGTACTGACAGTTCGCCATTGCCAAACTGAGAATATGGTATTGGCCCCCAGAAATCCGTAATGCGGTGAAAAGCTTGCACTTTCCAGACTTTTGCTGCTGCATTTTGAACAGCAAGGCCGTTTTCAGCGGTAAAATCCTCGCTAAACTTAATATTGGGAGCGGCATTACCCCAGAAGGTTCGCCATGCCGAGTTTGACCAACGACCGACTTGAGTATAACGGTCAGAAGGAAAGTTAGGGTGCGTGACTGCAAAGTATTGACAGTACATATCCGCAAATAGGTTTTGCGAGATCTGGTAGCCACCACCTCCATACATGGATCGATATTCTGTTTGGGCAAATGCCAAACCAATCAGTGAGGCATCTACTTTGTCGGCAGTGAGCGCCAGCGGATCGGTATTGATTTCTTCAAAATCATCCGTGCAGCCGAAGCCAACCAAAAAGATTGCAAGAACGATATATAAATTTATCAGTCTCATATTATTATCATTTATCAATTTTATTAGAAGCCGAATTTTAAGTTAACACCAAACTCTCTGGCCGGGGGAGGTCCAAAATCTTCGGTTCCCTCTACATTCAGGCCGGTACCAGTAAATACCTCGGGGTCAACGTTTTCAGCCTTGTTGGTAATAAAGAATAGGTTTCGACCAATAAAAGAGATCTTCGCCGAAGAAAATACACTGTTCTGAATTACCGAGCTAGGAACGCTATAACCTAAGACCAGCTCCCGCAGTCGCGAATTAGAGGCATCCAATATAAACGCCTCTCCAACCGGGGAGTTTCGGCCACCCAGTTTGGTCCACATTTTTTCGGCATTGGTAGCTACTGTATTGGGTGTACCGTCTGCTTGAACAGCTGTCTCATTGGGGAAGAAATTATCGCCAAAGATCAATCCACCTTCCCGACCAGCCAAAGTTGCTGTTGTAGCACCATCGGCCCACATAATGGCATTGGTATTGGAAACCACACTGCCTCCTTGCCTAATGTCGATCAAGAAGCTTAAGCTAAAGTTTTTGTAGGAGAGAGAATTTCTGATACCAGCTAAAAAATCGGGATTGAAATTGGCCACCAGGGCATCTAACCCTGAAGTCACCCTGGGTGTACCATCTTCTTCTACAATTACCCGGCCTTGCTCGTCCCTGGCAAATCCACGAGAATATACATTGCCCCATGGATCACCCACTTCTAGTCTAAACTGCCTCAGAAAATTGGCACCACCAATATCCAATTGATCAAATCCTTCAGCTATTTCCAGTACTTCACTGTCGTTAGCTGCATAGTTTATCGTCACATCCCAGTTGAAATTGCTGGATCTAATAATTGAGCCGGTGACCACAGCTTCAAAACCAGTATTTTGAATATCTGCACCGTTCAAGAAGATGCTTGTAGCTCCAGATGCGATCGGAATATTAACAGCAAATAGCTGATCCGTACTGTTTGATTTATAGTAAGTCAAATCAAGACCAAGTCGGTTCCTAAATAGTCTGATGTCAGCGCCAAACTCTAAAGATTTTGTTTTTTCTGGGAATAAGTTATCAATCGGTATTGTGGTTGCCAATTGCAAGAAACCGCCATTTCCGCCACCGGTAATATTAGCTGCACGTACGGTCTGATATGGCCCAGTGTCATTGCCCACCTCAGCATATGATGCCCTCAATTTGAGCAGCGAAAGCCAACTTGGTGTGGTACCCATGAGGTCTGAAGCGACCACAGTAAGTCCCACCGAGGGATAAAAGAAAGACCAATTGTCTGGCTTCAACGTAGAGCTCCAATCGTTTCGACCGGTGATGTCAAGGTAAATGGCATCTTTCCATCCCACTGTTGCGAAGCCATAGATCGACTGTACCTCGCTCTTTAAGAATTCCTCTGCAACTGTAATGTTGCTGGTATTCCCAAATGAAAACAAGTTGGGTACATTTAAAGGGCTATTGCGACCAGCAGAGTTACCTCTTATCCAACCGCTCTCGTTCTGTCGAATGGCCCCTCCAGCACTAATATCTAGAGTGAGTCCAGCACCAAAATCTCGGGCATAGTTTAGTAAGAAATCAGAATTCCATTCGTAACCACGCGTGTCCTGAGTCTGATAATAACCCTGGTCAGCTATGATATAAGAGTCGGTCGAGTAATAATCATTTCGATGTGCATTAGATCGATCAAGTGAGGAGCGACCAAGAATACTGAAATGTTCCGTGATGTCATATTTTAGCGAAACTAATCCAATAACACGTTCCTCAAGTACATCATTAGTAATGTTATGCAAAGCCCAATAGGCATTGGAAGGTGCGTTCAAACCAGGCTGCCAGAAATGCTGTTTATTTACTCCCTCATTATCAATAAACTCATATACACTAACATCTTCGGTCTGAATGTTAGCGGGCATTTTATAAAGAGCCCTGACTTCGTTTTGATAGCCACCTCCAGTCGAGACCACATTATCAATATTGCGACGAATGTAATTCACTTTGGAGTCAAGAGTTAACTTGTCCAAAAGTTTTGTACTCATGCGCAAATTGAGATTATGCGACTTCAATGTATTCATTGGTATAACCCCTTCTGCATCGGTAAATGTGTAGGAAAAATAGGATTGCGTATTTTCCGATCTGGAGGATATTCCCAGGTTTGTGGAAAAGTTGTGTCCGGTTTTGAAGAAATCGCTTGTTCTTCCAGTTGGATTGGCAATGTAAGGCGACGTCGCCGCAGGCCAATTTGGGTTATTTGACCAGTGTGGCTTTTGGCTTCCATCAAGCCTAGGACCCCAAGATCGCTCGGCATGTTCATTAAAGACCCCATCACTACCTTGACCGTATTCGTTTTGGAAATCATTGAGGAACATCGGATCTCGGGCCATGTAGGAAGTATTTAGATCAATGGCATATCCCTCTTTGCCTCGTCCCATTTTTGTGGTTACGACTATCACGCCATTGTTGGCACGACTTCCGTATAAGGCAGCGGCGTTGGCTCCTTTCAAAACAGTGATGGATTCAATATCATCTGCACTTAAATTACTGATATCACCTCCAAGTGTCACGCCATCCACAACATATAGAGGTTGGCTGCTGCCTCTGATGGACCGATTGCCCCTAAGTACTACTTTTGCAGCACCACTCACACCTGTTCCAACTCTTCCCACAGATATACCAGCAACGTTACCTGAAAGTCCATCCAAAATATTGGTGGGTCTAGCCTCAGTCAAGCCTCCGATCTCGGCATTCTGAGCTGCATAGGTTATAGATTTCTTTTCACGAGAGATGCCGAGTGCTGTGACGACTACTTCGTCAATTTCGACTCCTTCAGTCAATGTTACGTTGATCTGATTTTGTGTTCCCACATCTACAGTCTGGCTACTGTAGCCAGTATACGAGAACTGCAATCTGGCATTAGTTGAAGTGACTTCGATGGAATAACTTCCATCGATGTCAGACACAGTGCCGTTGGTCGTGCGACCTACAAAATGTTGACCCCAATCAATGGCTCGCCATCACTTCCCGTGATAGTGCCACTCACCGTGGTCTGCGCCATTAGGCCGGTGGCTCCCAACAGCATAAGAAACATAGTTTGTAATAGTGTTGATTTCATCGACAGTATTTGTTTAAAGATTTAAATGACATGGCAAACTTCTAAAGCTGCTTATAATATATCGCCTAAGGGGCCTCAAATGTGTCCAGGCTTTGCACGAAAATTTTCTAAAAATTAGAGGTGCATCTATCAGTACAGCAGTAGTCTCCTTGACGAAATAAGTTACTAAAGATAGTAAAAGGAAGTTATCCGTGTGCGCACACAAGTCAATATTTCTTGCCTTAAGATGGATTTTTTGTCTCCCAGCAGGCAAAGCAGGTGCAGATCACCATGCCATCGACTTCGATAAATCAGGGACTTCAAAGACTGTGGCCGAGATTACTGCATCACTAGTGCCAGCCCTTCAGGCTGGTTTTCCTTGGTGGAAAATTTACTATCCCAATGCTGAAAGCATTTCACTGCACCACTAGGGGCATCGCGCCCTGGTTGATGATCCCAAGATGCAGGATGTAGGCCTGCCACTCAGTTTCATCAAAACCGACCAGTTACACAAATGAGATCTCTCAGGCAGAGTTTCGCCTCTCCCGACGCTATCGGTCGGCATCTAGATTCGATCTGTCAAAATCTAGCTCCCCAATTCATATCACATACGTTTGGAATGAAGTCTAGTAATCATTCGAGATCCTAGATAAAAATTCAGAGACTTTCGTCCGTTTGGATAAATTTTTTACATTAGATTAGTAGAGATCTCGAAAAGTCCCAAAGGAAATCCTGTAACTCCTCTCGCTTTTAGTCAGATCATATAGCTCCTGCAGCTCAATGCCCATTTAAAATTGAATAATTAAAAACCACATATCGATGAACCAGTATATGTACCTTTTAGTCGCCCTTCTGCTATGTGCCAGTGTAGATAGCTGGGCTCAAACCACCGTGAGTGGTAGGGTTACAGATGAAGATGGCGCGCCACTTATCGGTGTAAATATTTTAGAACGAGGCACTGCCAATGGCACTGTTACGGATCTCGATGGAAGCTATTCTATTACCTTGACTTCTGACGACGCAACGTTGGACTTCTCCTACACCGGATTCACGACCCAATCGGTATCGGTCGATGGTAGGACCACCATTGATATTTCCCTGGTTACAGGAGTCGAACTGCAAGAGGTGGTGGTCACGTCATTGGGTATCGAAAGAGAAAAGAGACGAATTACCTACGCTGCCCAAAATGTTGACACGAGAAATATTGCCCAAGCAAGGGAGCTGAATGTGGCCAACTCAATCGCTGGCAAGATTGCCGGGGTTGACCTGGTGCGATCCAGTGCCGGTGTGGGATCGGCCTCACGGGTGGTGATCAGAGGAAATCGTTCGATCACCGGTAATAATCAACCCCTCTATATTGTTGACGGTGTTCCCATTACCAACACATCATTTAGCAATCCCACTTCCGACAACGGTGGTGTTCAGGGAGGTGATGGTATCGGTAACATCAATCCTGATGATATTGAAAATATCACCGTATTAAAAGGACCGAATGCAACCGCCATCTATGGAGCACGGGCAAATAATGGAGCTGTAGTTATCACGACAAAGAGAGGGGTAACCAGGAAAGGCATTGGGGTGGAGCTCAACATCAACAATTCAATCGACAAACCTCTGATTTTAACCAAGTTTCAGAATGAGTATGGTCAGGGTAATGGCGGTGTCTATATCCCTACCAGTGAAGAGGGTTGGGGAGCAAGATTGGATGGTCACATGGTAGACCATTGGAGCAATAACCCAAATTTTGAAGGCCCGGCCCAATATCCTTATAGCCCCCATGACAATTTTAAGGATTTCTTTGTCACCGGCTATAACCTGGCTAATTCGATCACCTTGACCACTGGATCACAGGATTTAAGAGCCTTGTTCTCTTACACCAATACCAATTCGCGCGGTATTGTCGAAACCAACAAATTGAACAGGCATAATTTTAATCTTCGCCTGGATGGAAATCTAACACCAAAACTCTCTTTTGATTCGAAGCTTACCTACTTCAACCAACAAGTAGACAACCGGCTGGCCACCGGAGACGACTTTAATAATCCGATGCGGGCCATCTATCGTCAGCCTAGTAATATTTCCTTAGATCAAGTCAGAGAATTCGAATTTTTTGATGATGTGGGAAACCGGAGGCAGCACTATTGGAATCCGGGAACGAACGGGGGCGAAAATGTATACTGGATGTTAAATCGAACGAAAAGGGATGAAACGCGTAATCGGGTCATTGGTATGGGGTCACTCCGATATCAGTTTACCGATAACCTGAGTTTGATGATTCGCTCATCCTTCGATCAGGTCTTCGAAGATCAATCGTACATGCAGTACAACGATACTTATACCGTTGCTGATGCCGGAAATCTAAATTTGGATGACCGTCGGGCTGTAGAAACAAATAATGACTTCTTGCTCAATTACAACAGGGATGATGTCGGTGATTTTAGTTTTAATGTATCAGTGGGGGGCAACTTGCTCTATCAGAAGAACTCCACTTTAAATACACGGACCAATCGCTTGCTCAAACCTAACCTTTTTGTCATTACCAATACCAGCCAGATTAATTCCAGTCAGGGAGGTTGGGAAAAAGAAGTCCACTCGTTATATGGCTTTGCCAATATCGGTTTTAAGGACTATTTGTATTTGGATATTACCGGAAGAAATGATTGGAGCTCTACGCTCCCAGCCGACAATTGGTCTTACTTTTACCCATCGGTGGGTTTGACCTGGATACTAACTGATATGATACAAACCACACCCAGTTTCCTGACTTTTGCCAAACTGCGTGCAAGTTATGCCGAAGTGGGAAATGATACGGATCCGTACCGGCTCGCACAAGTATATAATTTTGGTGCTGGTGGGGCACTTGGCTATGCCTGGAAAGGAGGTAGTTTACCCGCATTGGATCTCTTACCGGAAAATACCGAATCTATTGAATTAGGATTTGATGTCAGGCTTTTTGCTAATCGCCTGGGAATCGATTTCACCTGGTATAAATCCAATACATTTAATCAGTTGTTAAGTGTTCCTCTTCCAAGGGCATCTGGATTTTCATCCAAATTTATCAATGCTGGAAATATCCAAAACAAAGGCGTAGAAATTATACTCTCTGCAACCCCAGTCGCGTCCAGTGATTTTACTTGGGACCTCGTATTTAACTTCGCTTCCAATGAAAATATAGCCATTGAATTGACGGATGACCTCAAGGAATTTACCACCAGGGGACGGAGTTGGATGACCACCCATGCCATTATAGAAGGAGAAGAATACGACCAGATACTTACCCGGGGTTTTGAGAGAAATGAACAGGGAAGAATATTGATAAACGATCTGGGTCTTCCCATTACTACTCCAGGTCAGACGGTACCCCAGGGCAGCGCTGCTCCCGATTGGACTGGAGGCATTACCAATAATTTCAGCTATAAGGGCTTAACATTGAGCGGATTGATCGACATCCGAAGTGGCGGTAAGGTATTTTCTTTCACGGAGGCCAACCTTACTTTCGATGGATATTCTGCACAAACCCTGGAGGGAAGAGATGGTTTTGTAGTTGATGGAGTCTTGGCATCTGATGGATCTGAGAATACGATTGTGACGACGGCAGAAGCTTACTGGCACTCTTTGGGGGGAAGAAACTCCCCGATCGGAGAACCCTATGGTTATGATGCATCTTTCGTACGGCTGCGTGAAATAGTACTCGGTTATTCATTTAATCTGAATTCTGATGTCATCCAGGGCCTCGATCTTTCACTTTACGGCAGGAATCTCGGGTTTCTGTATAATGCCTCTGAGATCGTGGATCCGGGGATGTCCATAGGGGTCAGTAATATTCAAGGAGTGGAAGGATTTGCCGTACCGACCACAAGTACCTATGGCCTCAATGCGAAGATCAGATTTTAATCATTCAATGAATAATACTACAATAAAAAAATATACATCATGAAAATAGATCAATTCTTAAAGTTTGCTTTTAGCGGCTTTATGGTAACTCTTCTAGTGTTCGGATGTACTGACGATTTTGAAGAGATCAACACCAACCCCAGGGTATTGAGTGAGTTGGATCCGGCCACCATTGGTAATGTCTACGCACGGTGTCAGTATCGGGGTTTCTTCATTAATTATCATCAGACTCGACAAACACTCTTTGCAGACTATTATTGTCAGTATACATCTAATTTACAGAATGCCTTCCCATCTGATCGATACGTGTTGGTAGGCGGTTGGTTGAATGGATCCTGGAATGCCTTTTATACCGATCTGGCCGGCAATCTGGCGGAAGTGCTGAAGGCCACTGATCCTGCAGAAAATCCAGGACTTGAGAATGAGAATGCTTTGGCTCAGATCTGGAAGGTGATCACCTACGAACGGATGGCCAATTACTGGGGGCCGATCCCCTACACTCAAGTAAACAATGCCGAATCTTCCGTGCCCTATGATTCCGAGCCAGATATTTACAAGAGCTTCTTCACCATTTTGGATGGTGCACTGGCTACCTTAAATGCTAACCGGGGTGGTAATGCTTTTGGAGCTCACGATCAAATCTACGGAGGCGATATTGATAAGTGGATTACATTTGCCAACACCCTTAGATTGAGGATTGCCATGCGGATCTCTGATGTTGAACCCGGTCTTGCTCAGCAACAAGCCGAGAAGGCGGTTGCAGATGGAGTCATGGTGAGTAATGACGATGATGCCTTGTTCCAAACCACCGCCAATTCTTTTCATAATATGCCCAGGATGCTTCCCTGGAATGAATTTCGCATGAGTGCCAACATGGAAAGTGTGTTGAAGGGTTACGAGGATCCTCGATTACCGATTTTGTGGTCACCGGCAGTTACGGATGGAGAATACCGGGGGTTGCGTAATGGATATGAGGTGGTAGATCTTGGTGGAAAACCCGAATTACATTTTGATAACCTTTCTGAACCGGGTCCCCGATGGAAGCCAGTTTCCGCACAGGATAATCTCCCCTACGAAATCCTAATGTCTCCCGAAGCCTATTTTCTAAGAGCAGAAGGTGTGCTCAAGGGCTGGAACATGGGCGGCTCGGCAGAAGAGTTCTACAATAAGGGGATTGAAGTGAGTATGAGACGTTGGGGCATAGTAGATGATGCCGTTATAGCTGCCTATCAGCAAAGTACAAATGTACCGATTTCGACCCATGATGCTCCTGAGCCTGTTTCAGATATTCCGATTAAATTCGATGCCGGTAACGAGGCAGTAGCTCTTGAACAAATTCATACGCAAAAATGGATTGCCCTATATCCCGATGGATGGGAAGCATGGGCAGACTTGCGTCGATCTGAATTGCCTAGAATGTATCCCAGAATGGCTTCAGAAAATGCCGATGTAGGCGTTGGTGAGTTAATGCGTAGAGTAACCTATGTAAGTGGAGAATATACCACCAACGGCCCAGCAGTGCAGGATGCCATCAACAAACTGGGGGGACCAGATTTGGGAAGCACTCGCCTCTGGTGGGATCCTCAATAAAAATGAGTAGAAGAAACCATTACTTTAAGAAAGACAGGATTAGGCCTGTCTTTTCTTTTTACCGATGCATCTGCCAAATTATAGCCGGCTTTATTGTCTTTTCTCGGGGTTCGAAACACCCCTTTCGCTGAATGTAGTGCTTATTTGCCTATCCAATTTCTCTTTCCTAATTAATGCGAGGCCTAAGACATATTGAATTCTTAATTTTATTAATTGTAGTAGGGTTTGCCTGCCGTGAGCCCGATCAAAAAGATCGTTCTCTTACCGCACAAGAGTATCAAAAATTGGGAATGCCGGATCACAATAAAGTGTGGGGTGGGCTCGAGTACAGCACTGCCTGCGATATTCTTTTTAAAATAAAATATCAAAATCCGAGCTCTCTTCCACTGAAAAACAGCCGTAAATCTGGGATGATTTTCAATCGGTTAATCACGTCCGAAAACTTTTCTTTTCTAAATATTGATACCCTGCCTTTATACAAAAAAGCTTACCAGATCAGCACTTTTGTAAACATCCAAAGTACATTGCTCGATATTTATTATGATGCATCCCGAGTGGATCAGTACTATAGCACCGAGCTTATCCATATTTACATCTTTGGACTGAAGGTCACGGAGGAAATGCTTGAACTTGCCAGCCAAATCAATGAGTCAAGTGATGTCAGGGATCAAACCATGAAGCATGAATTTGGAACAATTCGATTGTCATACATGAAGATGCTACAATATGTTCTGGATAGAATGAAACATGCATCTCTTTATACATTGGATGATTTTGTCACTCTGGGTGATTCAGTAACTGCTTCGATTGGAAGGAATCTGGTCTACTTTGATTCGGTTTCTGTAGCGCATATTGGGACAGGGCTACAAGCGGTGATAGATAGTAGTGCATCCGGCAGAATAAGAAAAGATTACATGACCTTAATGGATACTTTGGCTAGGTACGAGTAAGCAAGGTGAGATCCAGTGGCGTCCTGGCTTTGCTCCTAATGTGAAAGTAATGGCAACTGCAAACACCCATGGATAATTCTTACCTTGGGATGGTTTTATTGTTTGCCTGCAGGAAATTTATGTGTGATCACAAGACTTCTGTTTTTAGTTAATGACTGTACGAATCAAGGATATTGCCAGAAAAGCTGGTGTCTCTACGGGTACGGTAGATCGGGTGCTGCACAATCGAGGTAATGTAAGCCGGAAGGTCAGAGAGCGAGTGGAGCGAGTGATGTCGGAGCTGGGCTATAAGCGTAATCTCATCGCTAGCACTTTGGCTTACAATCGTACGATACGTATTGCCGTGTTGATTTTCGACCCTGAAGATCCCTACTGGCATCAAATCAAAAGTGGTATCGAACGGGCTCAAGAAGCGACTTTGCATTATGGTGTACAGATCACCACCTATTTTGGTGATCAGCGGGACCCCTATGCCTTTCAATGTGCAGCGAATAAGATTCTCGATAGTCGCCCGGATGCTGTACTTTTTGCTTCGCTGTTTTTGGATGAAGGATTGGCATTTTATCAGGCCTGCTTTAAGAGATCCATCCCCGTGGTCTTGATCAATACGGAGATCCCAGCTCCGAAGGCACTGTGCTATATAGGGCAGGATTCATACCAAAGTGGCATGGTAGCCGCTCGTCTCATTCATTTCGCCATTCCAAACAGAACCACTGCCTTGCTGGTTAATCTCGATGCTGATTCACCAAGTGCCCAGCATCTGATGGATAAAGAACGAGGATTCAGGAACTACTTTGATCAACATCCGGATCATCACTGTCAGGTTGTAACGCTCAACTTTCCCCATTATCATCAACCGGAAGCCCTACTGGCCTTTTTAAAGGATACATTCCAGGAATATCCCAATCTAGCCGGTATTTTTGTCACCAACTCACGGGCCTACAAAATTGTACCATGCCTTAAGCATCTGCAACAAGATGTCGTCTTGGTCGGCTTCGATTTGATCAATGAAAACCTGGATTATTTGCGCTCTGGCGAGATTGATTTCTTGATCAATCAAAACCCAGTTTTGCAGGGTTATCTAGGTATTATGAATATTATCAACCACCTCTTAAGACAGCAAGAGATTGTTCCTTTACAATATCTACCCCTTGATATTGTAGTCGTTGAGAATTGTGAATATTACCAAAAGAGTAGCTATGCCTTACCCGTGGTGGTATGAGTAACCCCATCAACTACCTAGCTCTCGGAGATTCGTATACGATAGGAGAAGGTGTCACAAAGCGAGATTCCTTTCCCTTTCAATTGGTTGATCGGTTGAGGAAACAAGAAATTACGGTGCGAGATCCATTGGTAATTGCTCAAACAGGCTGGACAACCAAGGACCTTCTGAAAGCTCTTGACGAAGGAGAGTTAACAAGTAGGAACTTTGACCTGGTCACTCTTTTGATCGGAGTCAATAATCAATATCGCGGGTTGGAGATGCAAGAATATCAGGAGGATTTGGATGATCTCATGGAGCTATGCCTAAGAATGGTTGATAGAAATGCTGATCGAGTGGTTGTACTATCGATTCCCGATTACTCCCTCACACCTTTTGGGCAGGGACGAAACCCGGGAAAGATTTCTATGGAAATCGAACAATATAATTTGTGCAATTTTACGATTGCAGAACGGCATGGTGCTACCTATGTAGATATTCAAGAGTCAGAAAAGTTTCTCCTGGATGATCCAGACCTTCTAGTCAGTGATGATTTGCATCCTTCAAAGAAAATGTACAGGATTTGGGCGGAGATTATTGCCTCTGCGATCACAGCCTGTTGATCTGCTTGTTATCTTCTCTTCTTGCGCATCAATCCCTCTTGCACTACTGATGCCACCAATAGTCCGTTCTGATCAAAGATGCTGCCTCGAGTGAATCCCCGGGAGTTGCTGGCACTAGGGCTATCTACAGCGTATAGATGCCAGTTTGCTAAATCAAAGGGTCGATGAAACCACATGGCGTGATCTATACTGGCCAATTGCAAATGAAAATAACTTACCTCATGCTGATGTGGTTGAATGGCAGTAGTCAATAAGTTGTAGTCGGAAGCGTAGGCCAAGAGCCTTTTCTGTATGGCTTGATCACCGGGTACTTTCCCTTTGGCACGGATCCAAACATACCTCACCGGTTCCTGGCGTTCAGGCAAGATAAAATTCAAGGGATCTACCGGTCTGAACTCGATGGGGCGAGGGAGTAAGAATCTCTTAAAGCCGGGAGGCAATTGATCAGCATATTTTTTCAATAAATCTTGATCTGATGAGAGTTTTTCAGGAGGTGTTACATCCGGGACTTCTATCTGATGATTTAACCCCTCTTGCTCCAGTTGAAAGGAGATGGCAGTGACGAAGATGTCATGTCCGTTCTGCACAGCTCGCACCCTTCTGGTGCTAAAACTGCCTCCATCCCGCACTTGCTCAACGATGTAGACAATGGGTTTGGTTTGATCACCGGGTAAGATGAAATAGGCATGCATTGAGTGAGGATGTCGATCTGGGGCCACGGTTAGTATGGCCGCATGCAGTGCCTGCGACAACACTTGACCACCGAAGACATGGTGTGCCCCTACATCGTGACTTGGCCCTCGAAAGATATTGGTTTCGATCTGCTCCAGATCCATGACTGAAAGGAGTTCTTTGACTTCTTGCATTTGCACACTGGTTAGTCAGGCTGCAAACATAGGTCTTTGCCTTCAGATTGATACAATGATCTGGAATCTTGGACTAGATCTTAAAGCCCAGGGTCAGCAAGAACTGGCTGCGACTAAGCGTGGTGTTTACCAGCTGATTAGGAGCGCCGTCTACCTGATAGGGGAGATAGGTCTCCTTTTGCGAGCTGTAATTGAATGCAAGATCGAGAAATGCTTTATTGCCCCGAACTCCGCCACCTAAAGATATGATAGACTGCATGGTATTATCATCTTTAAAAGGACTGCTAAGCAATTGTAATCCTCCGCGTAGACGAAGGCTCTCAAAGGCCAACTCGCCACCGAGTCTGACATTTATAGCTCCGCCATACAACAGATCAATTTCACTATTAATCAGTTCTTGGTACTGTCGGTCTTCAAAATTGTCACTATTGGTGGTGAAGTCATACCGTGCCGCACTGTAGTCTACGAATTCAATGTCAGTACTGACAAATCCATGCTTACCAAAAATCGCTGAGAAACTACCCACTGCCCTCCATGGGGTGATCAGCGCGTACTCAAATTCCCCATCAGGTGACAGAGATTGAAAGCTCTCTGCTATACCACCTTGAATGAAATCATAAGTTAGGTCAGTGGAAAACCGGTCAGTAAGTGATAAGTAGGTTGGGGAGTGAAATGCTGCACCAATCCTAAACTGCTTCCCCAGCTTGGCAATGAGTCCCAGTTTGATATTGACGCCACCACCTTCGGTATTGAGAAATTCGTCAAACGCCAGCGCATTAAATGCGGGAATCACGTCGAGATCATCGGACTCTTTGTAACTTTGCTCAGAGGTGTATTTGACAAATGGGATGCCAATCGTAGTTCCCAACAGTATCTTATCCTTAAGATTGCCACCAAAACTAATGACCATTTCATTCATATAGCCACTATAGGTACTCAGTTGTTGTTTTCGAAAGGCTTGCTGCTGGTTACCCAAGAAGTCGGTCTCGTAGATGCCATCATTCTCAAAATCAAAGATGGCGCCAGTTTCATAAGCGATGCCCGCCTCAAAACCATCCAAATCGTCAGGAGCCAAACCAAAAGCCAAGCCTGCGAAGCGGTCTGTGATGCTGCCACTACTTTCGCCCAGGAAGAACTGTTCCTGATTGTAGTTGTTTTGTTTGTTTAAGCCAAAGCCAAGCGAGACCGATTTCCAGTTGCCCCGGTTGGGTTGATTGGTGAAGACAATGCCCACATTGCTCACGTTAAAATTGTTGGTCCGCTCAGTCTCACTAAATCCCTCGGTGAGGGTTGCATCAGTCAAAATACTTAGATAAGAAGGTGTGACCATGAATTCTGACTTCCAGTATCCTCCAATCCCAGCGGGATTGATAGACAGTGAGGTGAAATCGCCACCCAGACCTCCTATGGCATTGCCGATACCCATGGAGCGAGCAGTACCTTGCTGATTGAGGTAACTGTACCTCAGAATATCAGATGCAGTTTGGGCATTCATGAGTGCTAAGGAAAACATACTTACCAAGATTGTGGCTACTTTCTTTTTCATCGTCATCGATTTTATTCCAAGGGGGTAGGTGTGCTATTTGGGGCATAAAAAATGGGTGGCAATGTATCCATCATCCCCACCCATGCTATTTTTTCTTTGTTGTTCTCCGTCCTAGTTTCTTCGAGCCGAGCCACGGGAACTACTTCCTGAAGATCTTGGGCTCACACTACGAGAGGAACTTCCTGAAGACCGCGGACTAACGCTCCTTGACGGTCCGCTGGATCGTGGGGAAATGCTCCGGGTGTTGCCGCTAGACCTGCTGGGCGACATGCTGCGAGAGGGTTGCCTGCTCGGGCTATAACTCCGCGAACTTCCCGATCGACTAGGAGAGTAACTTCTTGAACTTCCTGACCGACTTGGGCTATAGCTTCTTGGTGTGCTGTTAGAGCGGCTGGGTGAATAGCTACCTCGCCTGGTTGCACTTTTCGTTGATGGAGAGTAATTTCTACTCGATGGCTTGGCGGAAGTTGCTGGCGTCGACCTTTGAATCTGTCGACTTGTACTGGGATTGTATGATCGAGTTCTCACACCAGATCGACTACCACTGAATGTCTTGGTTGTTGAAATGGGTTTCCGAATAACATTTCGATCAGCACTCGTTGATACTCGTGGATTTCTATAACTGGTACCGGCGGTACTGGTTATCGATCGACCGCTTGTCCTTCCAATTCCTGCAATATTTCTCGCATCATCACCTGACCGGGCGGGTGTTCTTGTTATCGCCCGTCCATCAGCCACTCGATTGGTGACTCTAGGAGATCTTGATGGTGTTGCGGTAGAAGCCTTTACACTTCCCGCTTTTCTTGCACCATAGTAGCTCCCACGATTGTTGCCATAGCTAGGTTGGAATCGATCATAGGCCGTACCGTAATAATAATTGTTGATATTATTGTAATACCCACCGCCGTACAATCCACCGTAACCAAAACTGCTAAAGGTGGGACCAAATCCAAAAACACAATCTATGTAGCTGCTGCGACCTCCATAAAAGAATGGATCGTAAAACGATCGACTCCAAGGACTGTAGCCATAGCCATAAAAGTCATATCTGTTCCAGCTGTTCCATCGATTCCATCGATTCCAACGGTTCCATCGATTCCAACGATTCCAAGAATTGTATCCATAGAATCCGCCAAAACCTACAGATGCACCAAAGTAGAATGGATCATAGAAGAAGGGATCAAAGAAATTAAATGAGATGAATGGTCGATTAAATCGTCGGATGCGTGAGGAATAATAGTAATCATCCCGATCATAGTAGTCGTATTCATCATCATCGTAGTAGTAATTCTCGGTCACGTACACGTCACCACCATCATCATCTACGTAAGTGTCAACGTAATATTCGTCCTCTTCGGGATCGAAGTAGATGTCGTCAAACTGGGCAAAGCCACTGGCCGCAAACATCGCAACGAATGTGAAGAGTGAGCTAATTTTAAGAACGTACCTTTTCATTTGTAAAATTTTTACTAAATATACCTTGACTCTCTTACACCTCTAATTTATTACTTTTACGCCGTTTATCTTGTTAATGATGTTTTAAAGTTTATAAACGGTGGCGCTAAAGTACATTTCTGGGCAGCAAATCGTCTACAAATAAGACAAGTCAACGGGTCGAAAAGTTTCACCTTAACAGATATTTAAGCTAAGGGCCTTTCAGATCTTAAGAAGCTATTAAAAATTTGAAGATCAGGTACTTATGGCAAAAGAAATCACGGCAAGAGCCAGCAACTATTCCCAGTGGTATAATGACATAGTTAAGAAGGCAGGACTGGCCGAGCATTCAGCTGTCCGCGGTTGTATGGTCATTAAACCCTATGGTTTTGCCATCTGGGAGAAGATGCAGTCGCAACTCGACAAAATGTTTAAAGAAACGGGTCATGTCAATGCCTACTTTCCTCTCTTTATTCCCAAGAGTTTTCTTAGCAAGGAGGCCGACCATGTAGAGGGATTTGCCAAGGAATGTGCGGTGGTGACGCACTATCGTTTAAAGCAGAGTGAAAATGGTGAAGGGGTAGTCGTCGATCCTGAAGCACGATTGGAGGAGGAGCTGATCATTAGGCCGACTTCGGAGACCATCATTTGGAACACTTACAGAGATTGGGTCCAATCTTACCGAGACCTGCCAATATTGATCAATCAATGGGCCAATGTTGTCAGGTGGGAGATGCGGACGCGGCTTTTCCTTCGCACTGCTGAGTTTCTGTGGCAGGAAGGACATACGGCCCATGCCACTGAACAAGAAGCGATTGAAGAGGCCTTACAGATGCAGTCGATTTATGCCACCTTTGCCGAAGATCATATGGCCATGCCAGTGGTCAAAGGGACCAAGACGGAAAATGAGCGTTTTGCTGGGGCGATTGAAACCTATGCCATCGAGGCATTGATGCAGGATGGAAGGGCATTGCAAGCGGGTACCTCTCATTTTCTAGGTCAGAATTTTGCGAAGGCCTTCGACGTCAAGTATTTGAGTGAAGACAATCAAGAGGAGTATGTCTGGGCTACTTCCTGGGGTGTTTCAACAAGACTTATGGGTGGTTTAATTATGACCCATTCTGATGATGATGGATTGGTGTTGCCACCTCTTCTGGCCCCTCTGCAGGTGGTGATCATTCCGATTCCTAAACCCGATGCCCGGATCATGGAGGTGGCCGAAAAGCTTGCTATGGAATTGAGACAACAGGGAATTTCCGTAAAGATTGATGATGATGTGAAGAGCCGGACAGGCTATAAGTTTGCCGAATATGAAATGAAGGGCGTGCCGGTAAGGGTGGGGATAGGACTTCGTGATCTGGAAAAAAACCAGATTGAGATCGCAAGGCGTGACACCAAAGAAAAGAAAAGTGTGGCCCTTGATCAAGGAGTCAACTACATCTCCATCCTCCTGAATGATATTCAAGATTCACTTTTGAACCGGGCCAAAGCATTCCGAGCTAACCATTGGTCGAGTGCCGATGATTGGGAGCATTTTAAAGACCTTATCGAAAACAAGGGTGGATTTGTCAGTGCCCACTGGGATGGAACCACCGAAACCGAATTGAAAATCAAGGAGCTGACCAAAGCAACCATCAGATGCATCCCTAATGACCAACAGGAAGAGCCTGGTTCGTGTATCCTGACCGGTAAGCCCTCTCGACAGAGGGTACTATTTGCTCGTGCTTACTAGTGAAGAATATCCCTAAGCGTCGCCTAGATGGTGGGTAACCTTCTTTGTTGCTCAATGAAGCGCATTCATCTCTGATTGACCTACTAAGTCCTGGTTGATTGGTATTATATTTGGATTTTCACTTGTCTTATGGAATAATCTTCTGTAATTTAGACCTAAAGAGTAATGAAATTATGAAAACAAATGAAAGGGAGATTCTGATCTACTATCACCCTGATGTCAGATCAGACCGGCAAACTGTTGCCGTTGCCAGGGGTATGAGCCATCACGTGCGAAGTTATGCCTATGGGCAGACGCCTTCTACGGAAACGAGTTGGAAGCACATCATCCATACCCTGGATTGCCATCCGAAAGAATTGCTCAACAAAGCACATCCATACTATCAGACCCACATCAAAGGCCGGGAATTTGATGAAGAAAGCTGGGTCAAGATCTTGCGGTTCAATCCCGAGATCATCCGCTCGCCCATTGCCATCAGAGGTAAAAGGGCTGTTGTATGCCATTCACCATCTGATGTTTATCGCTTGATACGGTACGATTGACCAGCTTCTGTTCGCAAATTGATTGATATATTGGTTTATCTTGATATATCCTTTTACTTTAGCAAGTCGGTAGCTAAAACTTTACCATATGTCATTTGAAATTGAAGGCAGACTACATCGCAAATTTGAAACTGAGAATAAGACCGCGACTTTTCAAGCCCGGGAATTTGTATTGGAAGTAAATTCGAACAACTATATGCAATACATCAAGTTTCAACTTACCCAGGACCGCTGTTCGTTGATCGATCAATTTGCAGAAGGAGACCGGCTCATGGTGCACTTTGACCTGCGTGGCCGGGAATGGAACGATAAATTTTTTACTAACCTCAATGCCTGGAAGATAGAGAAAGCCCAAGACGATGTCGTTTTGGTTGATCCTCCCTCCGATGATCAGGCCTTCCCCGATGCATCAACGGAGCCCGTATTTGATGGTGGTCAAGACGACGATCTGCCGTTTTAGAAACCTTGCCCATAGCATTTTGCTGGAGATCTAGGGTCACTCCTTTCGTTGGCCTGATCAGGACGAAGTCCATCATTTTGGACTGAATCTAGGATTTGTTGCTCGCAAATACATTGACTTGTCTGCTGTTGCTTCCTTATATTCTTGCGGCAATGAAAACTTTTACAGAATTAGAGACTTTATAGTACTGATGCGAGATTTGTTTATATACGTATTGCTTCTGGCCACGACAACCGTTGAAGCACAGGAGTTGGTTGGTTTATCTACGAAGTGGGATGACAGCTTTTCTGAATGGATCATGGTGACAGAAGATGAAACCGAAATTGGTGAGATTGTGATGCGGTGGCCCCTCAAGGACGATTGGACAGAGTGGGATTACCGGCTTGGGGAAAGTTCAGGGGCTATCAAAGTGAAGTGGAGGGGTGATGCCAACCTGTGGGAAGTAAGGGGCGAAAACGAAATAGTGACCATAAAAACCATATGGCCAAATGATTGGCGACAATGGGAAGTGAAATCGGGTGACAAAAGAATTGATGTAAAGAGCACCTGGGCCAATATCCTGGAAGAATGGTCGGCATCTGATGATGATCTAGGTGAATTGTATATGTACACAGCGTGGGAGGGAGACCTCCGCGATTGGGTCATCGAAGATAACCTAAGCGATCAGGTCAGTTTACCATTTAAAGTGGCGTTGATTTTTATTCCCGTGTTCTATGCCACTCCCAAGTTCTGAAACTGGCTAGGGCATTAAAACCCGCGTAAACTACAGTCCTAATATCTGAGCAGCATGATTGGTTGTGGTGACCTTTTCGATGATGCGATCAATAATCCCGTCCTCATCTATGATAAAAGTAGTGCGAAGGATTCCTTCATATTCCCTACCCATAAATTTCTTTTTACCCCACACTCCATAAGCACGAATCACTTCCTTCTCGGTATCGACGATAAGGGGAAAAGGGAGGCCGAATTTTTGAATAAAATTCTGATGACGCTTTGCAGTATCGGCACTAACTCCCAAAAGTTCATAACCGGAGCGGGTCAGTTCTTCAAAGTTGTCGCGCAAATTGCATACCTCTTTGGTGCAGCCCGGAGTATTGTCTTTGGGATAAAAAAACAAGGCCAGCTTTTTACCCCGAAAGTCCTTCAGGGATACCGGATTACCATCCTGGTCAAAAGATGAAAATTCCGGTGCTTTGTCACCCGCATTGAGGTGAGTCTGGGATAGATGAGCCATAAATTTATTTAAGATGAAATCTATCATCAAAAGTACTAAGGTTATTTTCTAAGCCGTCTATTCTCAAGTTAAAAAAGATGTTTATCATACCCTATCCGGATCAAGCACTACAAGGTTTCGGGGTAAGATTAAAGGTGTGGAGACCATGTTTTGTAGATCACCCCTTTGGCCATTGGGTCGACAGCAACTAAGTTTGGCAAAAGTCCCTGAGCGTCTCATTGCATAAAGGGAATGAATGTACCAGATCGTGCCCAACCGGCTTGACCGCCCTAAAACTGCGCAACACGACCTACTGCAACGGTGGTGTAAGCTCATGACAGTTGATCTGTAACCGATTTTTCCATTGCCTCTACGGCTTCAAGGTAATGTGTAGTCCCCGATTGTACGGCATTCCATAGGGTCTCAATTTCCGTTGCAAAGCGATCGGTGATTAGGCGCTCGAGGGATAGCTGAATTTTCTTTTTATACCAAGAATAGAGCCCCTCCGTTCGACGTGAAGAGATATCGATTTTTTCATAGACCTCATGCACTTTATTCCAGAATTCTTCCACTCCGTGACCGGATAAGGCAGAACAAAGCAGCAGAGGCACATTGGCATCCCCATCCACCCCTCCAGCCTTTATTTGCTGGTACAATAACCCGGCACTTGCCTTCAAAGAGCCGTCATATTTATTGATGATTCTTAGATCAGCGGATTCCCGAAGTCCCATCTTGATCATTTGTAAATCATCACCAGCTGCGGGCTGTAAGACTTGAACCATTAGATCACATACATACCGGGCATCGGTCTCACTTTGTCCCACACCGACAGTCTCAACCAAGATCAGCTCGTAGGCAGCCGCTTCAAAGAGATGGATTACTTCCATAGTCGCCAGACCAAGGCCACCATAGTATCCTGCACTCGGAGAAGGTCGTATGAAGGCTTGGGGACTCTTGGCTAGGGTTTCCATTCGGGTCTTATCGCCCAATATACTTCCCCGATGAATCTGGCTGCTGGGATCAATAGCTAAGACAGCGACTTTACCACCGCTATTGATGTGATATTGACCCAGCCGTTCGATCAGGGTACTCTTGCCAACACCAGGTGGTCCGCTAATGGCAATGCGTTTGCTTCCTCCAGTTGTGGTCATGCATAGCTTCATCAATTGCAGGGCCAGTCTGCGATCGTCTTCATTCCTGCTTTCCACCAGTGTAATGGCTTGGCTCAAAGCCAGCCGGTCACCACGTCTAATCTCATCAAGCCACTTCTTGATTCTGCCTTCACCCATAGATGTTAAGGATATTAACTTAATTATATTATAAAATTAATTAATTCGTAATTAGTTTATAATCAAAATATTTATATTTATTTTTCTTAACACAAGTCTTGATCTAGGCCGTATTTGGTTAAGGTAAAATTAAATGGCTAACGGGAACTCTCTAGTACTATGAAGCTTCTGAAAAAGGAGTTACATTGTTTTCGATTCATTTTTACTCCTTTAAAAGAGTCAGGAGAAATGGGGCTGGCGAAATGAGATAATATCATCTAATTATGAATTATCTTGACTCTCAAGAAGTTTGTCAGCCCCACCTTCTGAGTATATTGTGGCAATCTTGCTTTTGGATCAAATGTACTAAAGCCTGACAACAGATATTGGATGGATATGCGGCGATGGAAATGTTTCTTAGACGAAACATGATCCTGTACACAATGAGTCAGCGACAAACCTTTTGCAGGCCAAATGCATTATATTTAGCAAAACAGCAAGTCTAAATGAGTGGTTTAGCTAGGGATTTGATCTATTTGGACAACAATGCAACTACGCCAGCTGACCCAAGGGTCATAGAGGCTATGATGCCCTATTTTTTTTCGAGACCCGGCAATGCAGCCAGCAAGAATCATGCTTTTGGATGGGAAGCTCAGGAAGCAGTCGATGCTGCGACGAGAGAGATTGCTGGTTTGATACAAGTGGAGCCGAATGAGGTCGTTTATACTAGTGGAGCTACGGAGTCAGACAACTTGGCGATCAAAGGTGTCTATGCTATGTACCATCGCAAGGGGAATCACATCATTACAGTCGGCACGGAGCACAAAGCCGTGCTTGATGCCTGTCAGTGGATTGAAAAACAGGGCGGAGAAGTAAGCTACCTTAGTGTGGACAGTGAGGGACGAATTGATCTTGAAGAATTGTCAAATACGATCAGAGAGACAACGATTTTGGTTTCAATCATGTGGGCTAACAACGAAACTGGAGTCATTCAGCCCATGGAGGAAATTGGTAAAATTTGTCGAGTGAAAGGCGTGCTCTTGATGAGTGATGCCACGCAGGCAGTGGGAAAGATACCAGTGTGTCCTAGGAAGATCGGGGTTCATCTTATGGCATTCTCTGCTCATAAAATGTATGGCCCCAAGGGAGTCGGAGCACTTTTCATAAACCGCAGTGCACCAAGAGTGAAGTTGGCTCCTCAGATTCACGGTGGCGGTCATCAAATGGGTATTCGTTCAGGGACCCTAAATGTGCCAGGAATTGTGGGATTTGGCAAAGCTGCCCAACTGGCAAACGAGGAGATGACGGATGAATCAAGAAGATTGAGAAAATTGCGAGATCAACTAGAACTTGGGCTCATATCAAACCTGGAGGAAGTTTACCGAAACGGTCATGAACTTCAGAGATTACCACACGTGGCTAACTTATCCTTTCTCCATGTGGAGGGGGAGCGATTGATGAGTGCCTGTAACAAGAAGATCGCCTTGTCTTCGGGATCCGCCTGCACGTCGGCTTCGTTGGAACCATCGTATGTGCTTAGTTCAATGGGGTGCAGTGAGAGCCGGTCAAGGGGTTCTTTGCGCTTCAGTTTGGGGCGATTCACGGCTGATCAGGACATTGATACTACCATTTCGGTTATTACTGAAGCGGTTGACTACCTAAGGAGCATTAGTCCAATATGGGAGATGTATAAGGAAGGTGTTGATCTTGAAGCCATTTAGTACCTAGAATCCGTCGTGTTTGGAAACCTTTTAAGTGATTATCACTTTATTTGGAGTACCAAGAATTTTGAAAGTGAATAACATATGATTTTGATTGCAGACAGTGCCAGGGAAAAGATCGAAAGTTTACGGTCCAAGTCGGATATCTCTTCCGACCATTTTGTCCGAGTCTCCGTAGTGAGCGGGGGGTGCAGTGGCTTGAGTTACAAAATGGACTTCGATACCGAGCACCGTGAAAATGATCAAATTTTTGAGGACAAAGGGATTAAGATAGTAACCGACCTGAAGAGTTTGCTATACCTTTTTAATTCAACGCTTGAGTTTTCGGGAGGACTCCAAGGCCGTGGCTTTTACTTTGTGAATCCCAATGCTACTCGTGAATGTGGATGCGGTGAGAGCTTTGCGGTCTGAGTTGATCGCATGCCCTAACCCTAATGTGGTTGGTTACATTCGAGATAAGCCCGCAAATCATTACAAGGCAGTCCAGCCTGGAAAAGAATTCAAAAATTCTTGTTGTGCGTCTTCCCTGAAGCAGTCTAGGGTCCAAATCTCCGAGGTGAGCAAATGCTGGTATGTGGGTTTGCAAATGTATGCATAGGCCATTATGGACTGTTCTGTTAGGATGGCTTCCAGCAAAACTCTTTGATACATCTCTCCTTCAAATTGATCCAGCAATCGCAACTGGTGGGAATCAATATCTAGGTAGGCAATGCCACGGACGAAATCATCTCCACTGCCTTTAACCATGGCGGGATAAACCCGGTTTTGTACACAGTACCGCTGATAACCTTTCACCGAAGCCACATGTGGATCAAGACTCCTACCCAGTACACCTTGTATGATATCAGATAGCATTAAAGTGCCATATGTGAAGACATTTATCAAGGATTTGAAGCTTCTTATGAACAATTTGGAACTGGCATCTTGGCTTTTTGTCTTGCAGTGTTTGAGGACTCCAAAGTTACAGCTTAGTATGATAGCATGGCATATTGCCTATGCTCATCGGTTATGATGCATGTTGTCACCTAAAACATGTTTGAATGTTTTCCAGATTAATCTAGAGGCATCTCAGTTGTAGGGAGCAATGATTGATTTGACCGCTGGTTATAGGCTTTTTTCTCCATTGAGAAATACGGCGAAGGTCGTATCTAATCTGATCTTATCTAATCCAAGACAACTAGGATCTCGATTTTATGGATCCGGAGATGCTGGAATTGATTCGCTGCTTAGAGGGATTTCCTTTGTATTGAATGCTTCCCCCAGAAGATGCATCGGCATCTATTGAAGCCGACACCGTGATTTTTGCCATACCACCCGACGAGGCATCTGCATTGACGTTCTTACTTTTCAGTTCATAGCCGTTAAGCATGCCTCCCGAGGAAACATCAACAGTCAGGTCATCAGCATGACCACTTAGGTGCATATTGCCACCACTTGACACGTCGATATCGAGTTCGCGAGCTTCCACTTCGAGATCTAGTCGGCCACCACTTGAGGCGTCAATTTCTAACTGATTGCTGACGACACTGCTTGTCGAATTGATTGAGCCACCCGAAGAAACAGCGATGGATGACAGTTCTTGATAGTGGATCGTAACGGTTGCTTTTCTGTTGTGATGTTTGCTCCAACCTCCCTTGTGGTCGGTAAACTTCACCATCAATTTGGTTCCCCGGACTTCAGTAATCACTTCCTCAGGAGAACAATTTTCTAGCTCGAGAACGACTTTGCTTTCATTGCTATTTACCAAAATTCCTTTGATACCAGTGGCCACATTCACTTCGTCAAAAGAAGACAATGAGCGGGTTTGTTGGGCTATTAGGATTCCGCTGTTGAGTATACAGGCAAACAGAAGAGAATACCAGCTTTTCATAAACTTGAGTTTTTCTAGTGATAAAGACGCTGGTTTGATGACACAGGTTGCTTTATTCAACAAAAAAGATTTCACGAAAGATTTACACGTCCCTTGATGGCCTGTTGCGCAGATTTGGAGATGACGAGTGATCCACTTTCTTGGGCCCGTTCTGCCAATAAATGTGTCCAATGATCCGTGCCTTCCCACAGTAGTTTTTTGGTACCTTTCAATGCATCAGAACCAAGTTTAGACAGATGATCCAGATATCGGTCCAGGTAGTCATCGAGTTGGTCAATCTGATCAAAAAGCTCTTGAAAAAGGCCATTCTCAAAACCCCATTTGGCGGTTTGCCATTCTTTGGGATTAAGGACCAATTGTGAAAATTTTCCCTTACCTAACTTCCTTTCTACGGCCGGGGCGATCACAAAAGGGCCAATGCCAAGATTGAGTTCACTGAGACGTAGGCTTGCGTACTTCGTGGCCATGGCATAATCACAAGCGGCAATCAAGCCTACGCCACCACCCACCGACTTGCCTTGAATGCGACCTATGACGAGCTTGCCACAGGTCCTCATGGCATTGATCACATTGGCGAATCCCATAAAGAAATCACGTCCCTGGCTTGATGTCTTGATGGCCAATAGTTCACTGAAATGGGCCCCGGCACAGAAGGTGCGGGCACCTTCACTTTGCAAGAGAATCGCCTTCACTTCGTCTCGCTGCCCCAAGCTCGTAAATGCCTCAGTCAGCTGTCTGAGTGTAGTGCCAGGGAGTGCATTGTGATCCGGGTGTCCAAAGGTAATTGAGCCAATAGAATTTTCGATAGAAATCTGAACAAATCCTCCTTCCATCGATACCTACTCTCTTCCAGAGAAGATGGCTAGGATACGCAGGATCTCCACGTAGATCCAGACCAGGGTAATTAGCAAGCCCATAGCGGCAAACCATTCCATATAAATGGGGGCTCCATGCTGCTCACCCTTCTCAAAAGTGTCGAAGTCCAGCAGGAGATTTAGGGCCGCTATGGCCAGTATACCTAAACTGATGATAAGGGTTAGAGGAGTTGCCTGGTGTAGGAATGGCAGATGTACACCGAAAAAACTGAGGACAAAGGATACGAGATAGAGGCCAAAGATGCCGAAAGTAGCCATCATAATCCCACTCCTAAAGCCAGGTGTCACTTTGATCAAACCCGACTTGTAGATGGCCAGCATGGCAAAAAACACCGCCAAGGTCAAAGTCACTGCCTGCAAAATGATCCCACCAAATGCCGAAGCATACATATAACTTATCCCCCCGACAAAAAAGCCCTCGCAAGCAGCGTACAGGGGAGCATAGGTAGCTGATTTTTCCACGTTCCTGGCGGCCAGAAAGACGATGATGAGGCCTGCGATTGCCCCTCCCCAGGTCAATATGGTGCTGGGAAAGGTGAAAGATACCGCTGCACTGGCAAGAAGCACAGCTCCCAGCAGAAAACTTTTGTTGACGGCTCCATTAACGGTCATTTTGTCTTCAACACCTACCAATGGTCCTGCAGCTTCTGCAAATGCCTTTTCGCTCAAATAGGGATTTGAAGAATCGAAGAATCCCCTAGATTTTCTTGTGCTATTCATGTTGCTCATTTTATCTCTATAAAAATTTGTCCGGTCTTTTGTTTAGATCCTATCTCACTTTTTAACAGCAGATTGTCGCAAATAGATCCTTTAGTCACCACTTTGCGACCGATATTTGTCGATTGCTTCCTGAATTTTTTCCATGCGATTTTCCGGGTCTGGATGGGTGCTGGCAAATTCAGGTCGTTGAGCACCTCCACTGGCCTCTTTGAGGATTTTCATAACACCAATGAGCGCCTCCGGATCGTAGCCGGCTTCAATCATCAATCTTACCCCCAGGTCATCCGATTCAAGTTCTTGATCTCTTCCAAATTTCATATTGACCAAATTGCTGATGTATTGAGCCACTTCTGCCGTACGCTGGGTTGCTGGATTGTATGGATCATAGGTCGCCATGACTGCTGCTCCTGTCAGACCCTGAAAGAGTTCTTGTTTTGCCATTCGGGCGGCCGAATGTCGAGCAATAACGTGACCAATTTCATGACCTAAAACACCCGCCAATTGATCTTCTGTTTCCAATCGGTTAAAAAGGGCGGCAGTAATAAAAACCTGTCCACCAGGCAGGGCAAAAGCATTTACCGTACGTTGATCACGCAGCAGATGAAAGTCATAGCGATAAGGAGAAGATTTAGCTATACTATTGTCGACCAATCGGCTTCCCACTTGTTTTACTAAGCCTTGTGCCCGCTGATCGGGGTGGAGGCCACCATGCTGCTGTGCCATACTGGGTGCACTTTGCAATCCGATGGCAATCTCTTGTTCAACGGTCATACTGATATGTTGAGTTTCGCCGGTGATGGGATTCACTTGACTACTGCCATAGTACTTGCAAAGGGCGAAACCCGCCATGATTATGGCAATAAGCAACCCTCCCCCAATGGAGTTTCTCCTACGAGACTGAAATGGTCCTTGACGGGGCCGATTATCGTAATAAGTCATTTTTGCATATAAGGATTCATTCGGACTCCAATTTACCGATTTTTTTGGGTAGCCTCCAACGGTTGATCCTGTCGATGATATTTAGATAGGAATTGTCCTAATGCTTCAATATCCCCGTTTTGGATCGACCTCATTACACAGTTGTTTGTCGGTACTAAATCGACGATAATTTTCGGCGATCTGTTCGATGACATTCGATTTTTGTTACTGCCTCTTTAAGTGGAGTGATATGAATTCTTTCGTGGTCCCAAAATGGGTGATCTTCCGGTAGAGGTTCAGGTGCAAAAACATCGAGATATGCAGAGGTAAGTTGGTCACCATGTAGAAGATACATTTTCTCGGAGGAGCTTTCCTTGGTTCAACAAAAAAGGCGATCCAAAGTCTATTGGAATCGCCTTCTTATAGGATTCGGTTAAAGGTCTTTATAGGCTGGCCACATGTTTAGTGAGCTTGCTCTTTAAGTTGGCAGCCTTGTTCTTGTGGATATTGTTTTTCTTGGCTAAACGGTCTACCATGCTGATCACTTTGTTTAGAAATTCCTCAGCCTCGGCCTTGTCGGTCATATCTCTGAGCTTCTTTATTGCGGTGCGGGTAGACTTCTTGTAATAGCGATTTCGAAGGCGTTTTTTGGCATCCTGACGCATTCTTTTCTTTGCTGATTTGTGTTGTGCCATTTATAATCTCTTTTTAAGCGGATGCAAAGATATAGAAATCAATGAATAAATACATGGATATGATTTGAAGTTGGGTCAGGTATGTGACACAAATCGGGGATAATAGGCCTTATAGGATCGTCTTTCGGCCCATTAACACTGAGTTACACCAATAATTTTGCTCATTTTGATGGTTTGGTGATGACAAGGGCTATTTTCCTCGATAAAAATTTGTTTAGCATAGCCCGAGCGCCTACCTTTACTGCCGTATTAAAAGTTTATCTAATTTAAAATCATTAAGAATGAATAAAGGAGATCTAGTAGATAGTGTGGCCAAGCAGGCTGACTTATCTAAGGCCGACGCTGCCCGAGCACTTGATGCTGTATTGGATGCCATCACTGGCACTCTAATGGCCGGCGAAAAAGTGACTTTACCTGGATTTGGTACATTTTCTACTTCGAGAAGAGCTGCACGTACTGGGCGTAACCCTTCAACTGGTGAGACCATCAAGATCAAAGCCAAAACAGTTGCCAAATTTAAGCCAGGTTCTAAGCTTACGGAAGCAGTCAATTAGTTAAGTAAAGGAATAACCTATTAATAAAAAAGGCAATCTGTTTTCAAATGCAGATTGCCTTTTTCTTAATATAGCCATCACCAGAACACTTTGGTAATGGCTACGTTCTTTTTACGGTAGGTTCAAAACAAACTTGAAAAAAGGATCTATGAAATTTGAAACCAAAGTGATCCATGCTGGGATCGAGCCTGATCCATCGACAGGAGCGATCATGACGCCAATATACCAGACATCTACTTATGTACAAGATGCACCTGGCAAGCACAAAGGTTATGAGTATGCTAGAACACACAATCCGACCCGTACTGCGTTGGAAAATAACTTAGCTGCTCTTGAAAACGCTTCAGAGGGGCTGGCTTTTGGCTCGGGACTTGCGGCAATGGATGCTGTATTGAAACTGCTAGATCCGGGAGACGAGATCATATCGACCTATGAGCTCTATGGAGGATCTTATCGTCAAATGGTGCAGATTTTTGGACGATATGGACTGGTGTCCCATTTCGTAGATCTCAACGATAAAAATGCCATCAGAGAAAAGATTAATGATCGCACAAAATTGATATGGATCGAAACGCCAACCAATCCCATGTTGACCATCATCGATCTCAAGCAGGTTTGTAACCTTGCCAAGAAACACAATATCCTTACCTGTGTAGACAACACCTTTGCCACACCTTTTCTACAAACTCCACATGATTTGGGGGCTGATATTGTTCATCATTCTGCTACAAAATACCTAGCTGGTCACTCAGATGTGATCTTAGGGGCTGTGACTGCCGTCGACGCTGATGTGATTGAGAAACTGCGATTTTTACAAAATGCCACCGGAGCAGTACCCGGGCCCCAGGATTGTTTTCTCACCTTGCGCGGCATCAAAACCTTGCATTTGCGCATGCAGAGATCTTGTGACAACGCCACCGAAATTGCTGCCTTTCTCAAGAGGCACAAAAAGGTGGACAAAGTCTTCTATCCCGGGTTTAAGGATTTTCCCAACCATCAAGTTGCCAAACGCCAGATGTCTCACTATGGTGCCATTGTTTCCTTCAATTTGAAGAGTGACAGCAAGCGGTCGGCAAACCGAGTCTTAAATCGAACCAAATTGTTCAGTCTTGCTGAGTCCCTGGGAGGTGTGGAATCGCTGATTGGCCATCCAGCATCAATGACTCACACTTCGATACCAAGAAAAGAGAGATTGAATATGGGCCTTACCGATTCTTTAATGAGACTAAGTATAGGCATAGAGCATGTGGATGATCTGATAGCCGATCTCAAGGAAGCCCTTGGCTAGCAGCAACTGTTCTTTTCGATGTTTTACTGACTGAGAACCGTACAAGAGGTCTGAGTGAGGTGAAACTAGAATCTACCTTGATCAGATGCACCCGATTGATGGATCAGATGTTACATATGCCGATAATTCCTATATTTACGGTTTAACCGGTTTTAGAAAAGCATTTTTCTTTGGTGATTTACTGGCTGATCTCCCCATTTGGTATTTCCGATCATACCTGGAGTTCCAGATCGGATGGAGTGGTTGTTGATTTGGACGAGATCGTCCGTTTGCTTTCTTCAAGATTATAGAAGTTATGATACTCCTTTGTTTGGGTACAAGACCAGAAGTGATCAAACTGGCCCCGGTCATTCAAGAAATTCAGCGGTCTGAACTGCCTTATGAGCTGGTCTTTACCGGGCAACACCAGGAACTTTTCACTGATGTGGCTCATCTAATACCGAAACCCCATCATACATTGGATGTAATGAGGCACAACCAGACACTGTCTTCATCAATCGCCGCAATCTTACAGGGAATGGATGACCTGATTCGAAGATTACAGCCAAAATTGGTGGTTGTCCAGGGTGACACGTCGACCGTGCTTGCCTCGGCTATGGCAGCCTTTAATAATCGTGTGCCCATCGGTCATGTGGAAGCTGGACTACGCACTTACAACCTAGAGAGCCCCTTTCCTGAAGAGGCCAATAGGCAGATTGTAAGTAGAATGGCCACATTCAACTGGGCGCCAACGGAGCTTGCCAAACAGAATCTGCTTGCCGAAGGAATCAGGAATGTTGAGATCACTGGCAATACCGTGGTAGATGCTTGCCTCAATGTTGACTTGGAAGTTTCATATGGATCGCAAGTCTTGGTCACCTTGCATCGCCGTGAAAACTTTGGCAGTAAGATGGAGTCGATATTTAGATCGTTAAATCAATTGGCCAAATCAAATCCGCAGCTGTCATTTATCTTTCCCATGCATCCCAATCCCAATGTGCAGAAATTAAAACATCTGCTCACGGAAGTAGAGGTGATTAATCCGTTAAATTATGAAAGCATGCTTCTCTTACTAAGTAAAGTAAGATTTGTGATTACTGATTCTGGCGGTCTGCAGGAAGAATGTGCGGCCTTTAGAAAGAAAGTACTTGTATGCCGCGATACTACGGAGCGTCCCGAAGGTATCACCGCTGGTTTTGCAAGATTGATTGGTACAGAACTTCGAGAAAACTTTGATTGGGCGAATGATAATCCCGAATGGGATGGGAGCAATCCTTATGGTGATGGTAAAGCCAGTGAACGAATTGTATCTGCCATCCAATCATCACTATTCGTTGCGCCATGAGAAGAATATTTATTGTTTTACCAGCCTATAATGAAGAGCAAAGCATTGGTAGTCTCCTGGATCGGATCAGTGAAGCGATGGAAGAGGTAGGTATTCATAGTTATGAGGTGATCGTGGTTAACGATGGCAGTGCCGATCGGACCCTGAAGATTGTTGAAGAGAAATCATCTCAAATGCCTATTCACATCTTAAGTCATGAAGTAAATCAGGGTTTGGGGGCCACCATCAGGGATGGGCTCTATGAGGCCAGTGAAAGAGCAAGCGAAAAAGACATTATTATTACCATGGATGCGGATGACACACATACTCCTGGACTCATTTTGCGCATGATCCGTATGATCAGGGAGGGTAACGATGTAGTTATCGCCTCACGATACTTGCCTGGTTCGAGAATTATTGGTTTGACTCGTTTCAGGAGAATGATGAGCTACGGAGCTTCGTGGTTATTTCGGATTCTCCTTCCCATACCTGGTGTCAAAGACTTCACCTGTGGCTTTAGAGCCTATAGAGCGGGAGTGATACAGCAAGCCATCTCACATTATGGGCAAAGCTTCGTCGATCAGGATGGCTTTCAATGTATGGTAGATATCCTCTTGAAATTGCGTAAAATGGATATCATCTTTGGGGAAGTTCCCTTCATCTTACGGTATGATTTCAAGGAAGGTGAGAGCAAGATGCAAATTGGAAAAACAATAAGAAATACATTGGCTTTGATTGTCAAGAGACTTTAAACTTGAAAAGGAATACATTTGGTGGAAGATCAGGTGATCACAACAGACTGGAATAAGGTTTATCAAGACTCTTACGAATCGGGAGGATGGTCTTATCTTTCTCGAACCATTGTAAGGACAATTCAAAATGAGACCAAGCCCATTGCCGGCCGGTCCTTCATCGAATTGGGATGTGGATCGGGTCGAAACTCGTTTCGATTAGCGAGAAAGGGAGCGAAGGTTACCCTATTGGACTTGTCAAAGGAGGTATTGGATGCGACCCAGACTTACTACCAGCAGCATGATACCGAAGCTGATTTTATTCAGGGTAACATCTTTGACATTCCTGTCAAGGATGATACTTATCAGGTGGTTTGGAACGCTGGTGTCATAGAGCATTGGGTAGGAGATGAGCAGGTGGCTTGCTTGAAGGAAATGATCCGGATTTGCCATCCGGATGGGATGGTTTTGACTTTAAATCCAAACAAGGCCTCTATTCTGCATGTCCTGGGTAAGAGAATTTTGGGATGGTTTGACAAATATGCCTATCCTGATGAAGTGAATATTGGAACGCTGGCAGCCCAATCTCAGAAGGCTGGAGGCTTTTTGGCGAAAAAAGAGTATTCCATTGGTTTTTTTGTCCTTTTTGTTGGTTTGTTCATCCAATTGAAATCAACTTCCCTTTTGGGCCGTGCAGCTTTTGGTGTCTTCAAGATCTTAAACGGCATTTTTACTGCATTGGATCGATCTCGGGCTGGTAACGCACTCTACAGCATTGATCGAGCTCTCTCCTCCATATTTGGTGGTTATCTCCTCGTATCAGTAATTAAAAAGAAGGATTCAGATGGCTAGGAGGGATCAAAAGAAAAAAAGAGTTAAGACCACCAGGGGTAAGGGCAATAAAATCAAGCGTAAAAAGGTAAAAGCACCTCAGAAGGTGACCCTATTTGGTCAGCAGCTGGACGAGATATTCATACTCAAGTCTGGTCGAGCACAAGACCAATCTCAAAAAAAGGTTTTTATAGGTTCGAGCATTTTGATCTTACTCATCAGCATTTTGATGTCACTCTCTGTAGGCATCAATAGTGATGATACCTATCAGAATGATTATTCCGAACTGGTGGTTGATTTTTATGCCTCGCTAGGTAGGGATACCTCATTTATGGAGTATGAGGAGGAGGCGAAGATCTACTACTACGGAGCATTTTTTGAAGTGATCGCCGGCGCCACCACCTCAATGCTGGGCTTAGATCCCAACGATGCAGAATATCATCAGATCAGGCATGTTTGGAATGCCATTTTCGGGGTGGCAGCCATGGTTTTTACCGGCTTGATTGCACGGTATTTGGGGGGGTGGATCCCAGCCATACTCGTTCTTTTTTTCATGTTTCTTAGCCCGAGATTTTTAGGACACAGTTTAATGAACCCCAAGGATATCCCCTTTGCTTTTGGCTACATCATGTCCGTTTTTTATATGATCCGGGTGCTTGATGGTATGCCCAAACCCAAGCGCCAGGATTTGGCTCTTTTAGCCCTGGGTTTTGGTGTGAGCATCGGTACCCGGGCCGGGGGACTGATTCTTGTGCCCTACCTGTTACTTTTTATTGCTTTGACCGGATTTATAAAGCATGACAAGCTCCGCTTTTTCAGCAATGGAAAACTCTTGATGAATTACGCAAGTGCGGTTCTGATTGTAATTATGGGAGGTATGTTGGTGGGCATCTTGCTTTGGCCATATGCTTTGCTTGATCCTTTGAAACATCCCATAGAAGCCTTGAACACGTTTACCAAGGTCTGGACAAGTATCAAGGTGCTTTATGGTGGAGAGATGATTTGGTCGGCCGATACCCCATGGCATTACCCGGTCCTGATGCTTTTGAAGACAACACCACTATTCATTCTCTTGGGTTTTCTATTCATCTTACTCTTTTTGAAATCAGCACTCAGGCGATTCCCTGTGATGTCCCTGTCCCTGCTGGTCTTTGTTGCAATTTTTCCTGTCGCTTACATCATAGCCAAACAATCAACGCTCTATGATGGAATCCGTCATATCATTTTTGTCTGTCCTCCAATGGCTTGTCTGGGAGCCTTGGGTTGGTGGTTGGTTCACCACAAATTTTCTAATCCTTATGTGAGGTATTCCCTGGCTGCCGTTCTCCTTGCTACAATGGTCGAGACGGCTATATTCACGGTGAGGAACGCATCCTACCCCTACGTCTACTTCAATGCCCTCAATGGCGGTATGAAAGGAGCTCTTGGCCATTATGAGCTTGATTATTGGGGCATCAGTGTGAAACAAGCTTTTGACTGGATGGAAAAGGAAGGTATTGTCTCTGCTGACCGAAAGGACACAGTCACCATAGCCTCCAATTTCAGTTATGCACTGTCGAGGTATGCTAGTGAATATGGAGATCATATAAAACCAGTCTATGTAAGGTGGCGACAGCGCAATGATAAACCGTGGGATTACGCTATTTTCATCAACCGCTATGTTGATGCCAGTTACTTGCAAGCTGGCAGCTGGCCAACAGACAAGACAATTCACACCATCAGAGCTAATGGTGTTCCTTTAGCTATTGTGGAGAAAGATGATCCAGGGCAGCATGGATACCATGGTGCCAAAGCCATTGCCCGGAAAGATTGGAATGAAGCCATCAAACAATATCAGGAAGAGCTGGCCAAATATCCCAATAATGAACTTGCTTTGATTGGATTGGGCATGGCTTATTTAAATCTCAATCAAATGCAAATGGCCAGGGGCCCTTTGGAAAGGGCTCTGCAAATCGTGCCTGAAAGTCAAAATGCCCTCAATTTTGCCGGTTACTATCACTTCAATACCAGCAACTATGAAAAAGCAAAAGAACTTTTCACTAAAGCTGGAGAGCTACACAATACTAATGCGACGGCATTTTATTACCTAGCACGTTTGGAGCAGCTGTCCCAAAATAATATTGGGGCATTAGAGTATGTACAAGAATGTATTGATGCCAATGGAAGGTTTAAAGAATGTTATCTCCTGGGTGCAGAAATCTATCAACAGATGGGTGATGCCGCAAGAGCCAAGGCATATTTTGATGCCGCAGGACAGTTGTAATTTAGGGTCTGACTCCTCAATTCATTGTAAATAATTGATTGTCTTTGGCCACCATTGCTCATGGCAAATCCCCTTGCGAATGGCATCTATACGCTGTCGGGCCTACAGGTCTACAACCATGACCTACCCTCTGCACCTTGCACTTTCTCAAAGTCTGTACTAAGACCGGTTGAGCAACTCAAAAATAAGCTCCCGGCTTCGCTGGCAAAATGTAAATGCAAGACCCAACCAATGTTGCCTTAAGTTTCCGCGAGATTTTCAATCACCATAGCTGATGCGCCACCACCTCCGTTGCAGATTGCAGCCAGACCTAGTCGGGCATTATTCGTCGTCAGTACATTGGTCAGTGTAGTTAAAATACGAGCTCCTGAGGCCCCTAAGGGATGCCCCAAGCTCACCGCTCCGCCATGTACATTAAGTTTGTCCAGATCAATATCGAGTATTTTGCTATAAGCAATTGGAACGACAGCAAATGCTTCATTTACCTCAAAGACATCGATATCATTCATCTTGAGATTAGCTCTATGCAATGCCCTGGGTGTGGCCAGTGTCGGTGCTGTCGTGAAAAGCGAAGGCTCATGAGCAGCATCAGCATAGGCAAGGATCTTAGCAATGGGTTGGAGATCGTACTCTTTCACTGCAGTCTCACTGGCCAGTAAGATGGCAGAAGCCCCATCATTGATTGTGGAGGCGTTTGCTGCTGTGACCGTTCCTTCACTCGTAAACACGGGTTGTAGCTTGGGAATCTTTTCAAAATTGACCCGCATAGGTTCCTCATCTTCGGTGACTATGATCGGATCTCCCTTCCTTTGAGGTACTTCGACAGGGACAACTTCTCTTGAAAAGATGCCTGACTTGATGCTGGATTGGCTTAGACGGTACGACCGTATGGTGTAGTCGTCTTGAGTAGTTCTGGAGATATCATACTTAGTGGCGGTTTGATCAGCAAAACTTCCCATGGCACATCGATCATATACGTCTTCCAAACCGTCTCGCTGCAAGCCATCGACCAAAACATTATTTCCATACTTATAACCAAATCTGGCCTTAGGAATATAAAATGGTATTTGAGACATACTTTCCATACCCCCAGCGACAATGATGTTGGCCTGACCAAGTTGGATGGACTGGGCACCAAACATTACTGCTTTTAAACCTGAGGAACAAACCTTATTAATGGTAGTGCACGGCACGGAATGGGGAATTCTCGCTTCGATAGCAGCCTGCCTCGCTGGTGCCTGACCTAGATTTGCTGACACCACATTACCCATAAATACTTCATCTACACGTTCTGAAGAGACACCAGCGTTTTGTAAAGCAGCTTTTATTGCGCTAGCTCCGAGTGAAATGGCAGAAATAGATGACAGGACACCTCCAAAGCTGCCGATTGGCGTTCGTACAGCACTAACGATATAGACTTCGCGCATAACTATTCAGTTTGTAATCCAACAGTAAAGGTAGGATTACAGTTTTGATCGACCGTACATTTCGATCGTGCGACAAAGAAGATGGCTAAATTCAGTGGTAAAAAGCGAAAGTCAATCCTAGAATTCTATTTTTAGCCTAGGATCCTTGGATTTTTCTTCTATGCAAACCAGCAAAACAAATTTAAGCATTAAGGCTTGGTCCCATGATGATCAACCGAGATCCAAATTACTGGAGAAGGGAGCTGGTGCTTTGTCTAATTCAGAATTGCTTGCTATTCTGATCGGATCAGGTTCCACTCACGAAACAGCGGTGGATCTTTGTAAACGCATTTTATTTGAGCACAGCAACGATCTTGACAAACTGGCAAGGGTCCCGGTTAAAGGCCTTATGCGATTTAGGGGCATCGGTGAAGCCAAGGCCATCTCGATTGCAGCAGCCCTGGAACTTGGCCGAAGGCGACAGTTGTCGGAGGGCAATCAGGAGCAGAAGATCACGAGCAGCTATCAAGCTTACCAAGCTATCGGACCTATACTCGGTGATAAGGAACATGAGGAGTTTTGGATCTTGTTGCTCGATCGTTCAAGTAAGTTGATTAAGCGATGTTGCATCAGCCAAGGTGGAGTGGCATTGATGGCCGTTGATCCAAAATTAATTTTCCGGGAAGCCTTACAAGAATTGGCATCAGGTCTGGTGTTGATTCATAATCATCCGAGTAACCACCTCAAACCCAGTAAAGAGGATATAGCCTTGACACGGAAAATTAAGGATGCAGCAGCGCTCTTGGATATTCGATTGCTGGATCACTTGATCGTTGGGTCAAATGACTACTTTAGTTTTGTAGATGATGGGATCTTGTAGGCAACTTGTGAGTTCAAAAGATGTTATATAGCCAGCTGTATGAGCACAATGCAAAAAGCAAGCTTTGATTATCAGGTCCTGAGTCGATTAATCGGCCTAGCTCATCCCTATCGAAAGGTATTGTATTTGGCAGCGGTGCTGGCCATATTGCTTGCTCCAACTGCATCCTTACGTCCTTATTTGATCAATGTGATGGTAGATGAGCACATCATCGATTTTGATCTTTCAGGTCTGCTGCGCATGACTGGTCTTCTATTTGGACTATTGATTCTTGAGGTCATTATGCGGTACGGGTTTATCTATTCTACCAATTGGTTGGGGCAGTCGGTGATACGAGACCTTCGGAGTCGAATCTTCAAACACATCATTTCTTTGAGGCTAAGGTTTTTTGACCAGACCCCGATTGGTACCCTGACCACCCGCACAATCAATGACATTGAATCCATCAACACGGTTTTTAGCCAAGGAGTGATTACTATCGTGGCAGATATCCTGAGCATCTTTGCGGTGTTAATCATCATGTTCATGTCGAGTTGGCAGCTTACTGTTATCTGCCTCACGACCATGCCCTTAATGCTTTTGGCTACATACGTATTTAAGGAAAAGGTGAAAGCCGCTTATCAAAAGGTGCGCGATCAAATTTCCCGGATGAATGCATTTTTACAGGAGCGCATCTCCGGTATGCGCATTGTCCAGATTTTTAATGCCGAAGAACGGGAGGCTGAAAAATTTAAAATCATTAATCGCGCCTACACTCAGGCCAATCTTGATTCCATTTTATACTATGCCGTCTTTTTCCCCGTGGTCGATATTATTTCGGCAGCATCATTGGGATTGATGGTATGGTGGGGAGCTCGAGGCGTCATCAGCGAAGACATTACTTTTGGTGCTTTGGTGGCCTTTCCAGTTTATCTCAATATGTTGTTCAGGCCACTAAGATTTATAGCCGATCGTTTCAACACTCTGCAGATGGGATTGGTAGCGGCTGACCGTGTGTTTAAGATCATAGATAACACTGCACAGATCGAAAATCAGGGTAAGGTTCAAGCAGAAAAACTGAAGGGAAAAATTGATTTTGAACACGTGAGCTTTGCGTACGATGGCGTGAACTATGTGTTGAAGGATATAAACCTGGACATACAAGCCGGTGACACATTGGCTCTGGTGGGCAGTACCGGCTCGGGCAAGTCTTCGATCATCAACATACTTTGTAGATTTTATGAGATTCAAAAAGGTCGCATCTTGATCGATGATTGTGATCTAAAGCACTATGAACTCACCAGCTTGCGTAATCGCATTTCCATTGTGCTGCAAGATGTATTTTTATTTTCAGGTACATTGCTGGAGAATATCACACTGCGAGATAGTAACATGCCTCGTTCAAAGGTGATTGCTGCAGCGCAGATGATCGGAGCTCATGATTTTATCAATAATATGCCGGATGGATATGACTTCAAAGTCAATGAACGGGGTTCCAATCTCTCTACCGGACAGCGTCAAATCATCTCCTTTATCCGGGCCTTGGTTTTTGAACCTGATATTCTGATTCTCGATGAAGCCACTTCATCTGTCGACACCGAGACAGAATCTCTAATTCAGTACGCTATTGAAAAATTGATCGATAAACGTACATCCATTATCATTGCTCACCGCCTGTCAACCATTAGGCATGCCGATAAAATTGCTGTGCTGAGGAAGGGTGAAGTGGTGGAATATGGAACGCATGAGAACCTACTCAAATTGGAGCACGGCCATTATCGCAAGCTTTATGAGATGCAATTCGAAGAAACCTTTTGACGGTCAGATCATTTACAGATCTTTTCGTGCCGTCGGTCGAGTTCCACTGTGAATTCTCCGAGTTTGCAAACTATTTGGATCACTAGGACATTATATTAGTAGTAAAACGGGATTAAGGATGATAAGAAGGAGAGGTTATGAGTTTAACACCCAGAACACACTGGTATCGCTGCTTGGAATGGTACTGGCATTTATAGTCCTGATATGGGTTGTCAAGGGCCTTTTTTCATTGCTATCCATTGTAGCACCAATACTATTGATTATCACATTATTTATCAACCACCGTATCGTGCTCAACTACGGGAAGTGGTTGTTGAATTTGCTCAAGAACAATGTCCTGGTAGGGGTTGCCGTCACCTTATTATCGGTGGTGGGATTTCCGGTGGTTAGTCTCCTTTTATTCAGCAGGGCGATCTTACAGAGAAAAGTAAAGAACCTGGAGCAAGAGATGAGAGCCAGGCAGGAAAGAGCCTACTCAGATTACGAAATCCTTGAGGAGATTGAACCAGACGAGCATTTGGAGTTGCCGAGGAGAGAAAGAGCCTCATCCACAAAAGATGAATATGATCATCTGTTTGACTAGCTAGGAGATAATGGGTTTCTACCTCATTATTTCTGCCGTAGTCTGTTTTTCTTACCTATTCATACAATTTTTTTTCGGCTGGACTTGGCGAAAGCTGCCCATGTCGTCAATTCCCTTGGATGAACAACCAGCAGAGCCGGTATCGGTGCTCGTACCTGTTAGAAATGAGGAGGTGCACATAGAGGCTTGCTTGGAGTCACTAATGCAGCAAGATATTGCATCAGAGCTTCATGAAATTATTGTTATTGACAACCATTCAACCGACAGAACCGCGGAGCTGATAGAAAACTATACCAGTCACAAAATAAGATTGTTGACTTTACAGGATCACCTCCCGGCAGGTCAGGCATATAAAAAGGAGGCCATTGATCATGGCATTCAAATCTGCAAGTATCCTTGGATCTTAACCACCGATGGTGACACGCTGGCTGATCCGAAATGGATAAGGGAGATGGCAGTTGCTCGACAACGATGTGAAGCCGACATGATGATTTCCCTGGTTTATAGCCGAGACCGTCGATCGCTTTTGACATCATACCAAACATTGGATCTAGCTGGCCTTGCTGTTGCTACCGGAGCCGGACTGAGTTCGGGGCTGCTGATCTCTGGGAATGGAGCCAATTTGCTTTTTAGTAAGGAAGGCTATCAGAGGGTCGGAGGCTTGACTGGTCATGCACATATCCGATCGGGAGATGATCTGTTCCTGATTCAAAAATTCTATCAAGATCCGGGACTAAGGGTTGCTATGGTGAAGAGTAAAAGTACTTCAGTGATCACCAATCCCAGGCCCTCATGGAAGGCCTTCTTCAGCCAACGGTTGCGGTGGGCATCAAAATCTCAGCATTTACCGCATGTAGGCACCAAGTCGATATCTTATCTGGTGTTTTTGAATAGTCTTCTGTTGCTGCTTCATTTACCACTAACCGCGATATGGGGCCAAGTTATGATCACAGTTTTTGCTATACATATCCTTCTAAAGTCAGTATCCGATTTCTATTTATTGCAAGGGGGACTCGACTTCTTTAAGTTGAGGTTAGATCCTATACAATGGTTAGTTTCCATACTCATTAATCCCGTTTATGTGGTGATGACCGGTATTTCCGTAATTCTAGGTATTAGACCCCTATGGAAAGGTCGAAGGGTTTGATGGTAATCTAATCCTTGGTAAGGCTAGACGTCCACATTGGCGTACTTGGCATTCTGCTCTATGAAGGCACGGCGAGGAGGTACTTCCTCACCCATCAGCATGGAAAAGACCCGATCTGCCTCAAGAGCATCTTCGATCGTTACTTGACGCAAAGTTCTCTCTTCCGGATCCATAGTTGTTTCCCACAGTTGATCTGCATTCATTTCTCCAAGTCCTTTATACCTCTGGATTTTTACTGAGCTTTCACTTCCACCTTGACTATAGATTTCTACGGCTTCCTTTCTCTCTTCCTCGGTCCAACAATAGCGACTCTGCTTTCCCTTCTTTACCAGGTAAAGAGGAGGAGCAGCTACATAGATATGACCCTTTTCAATCAAAGGCCTCATGTACCGGAAGAAAAAAGTAAGGATTAAAGTAATAATGTGGCTGCCGTCTACATCCGCATCACACATAATTACAATCTTGTGGTAGCGTAGTTTTTCCGTATTTAGCGTCCGTTCCCCATCTTTTTCTTCGATGCTGACTCCGAGAGCAGTAAACATATTTTTGATCTCCTCATTGTCATAAATCTTATGCTCCAGCGCTTTCTCTACATTAAGGATCTTACCCCGTAAGGGCAAAATAGCCTGGAAATGGCGGTCTCGACCCTGCTTGGCCGTTCCACCTGCAGAATCTCCCTCAACCAGAAAGATCTCAGATTCAGCTGGGTCTTTTGAGGTGCAGTCAGACAATTTGCCCGGAAGACCACCCCCGGCCAAAACGTTCTTTCGTTGCACTTGCTCACGGGCTTTTCGCGCCGCTTCCCTGGCAGTAGCTGCCAATACCACCTTTTGGACAATTTGTTTGGCCTGTTTAGGATTTTCCTCAAGGTAGTGCTTCAGTACATCGCCCACGGTCTGAGAAACAATCGCTGTTACCTCCGAATTGCCTAATTCCCCTTTGGTTTGACCTTTAAACTGTGGTTCGGGCACTTTTACCGAGACCACCGCGGTAAGTCCTTCTCTAAAATCTTCACCGGAGACCTTAAACTTCAGCTTGGAAAACAACCCATTTTCTTCTCCATACTTGCTGAATTCCCTGGTTATTGCACGCTTGAAACCACTGACATGCGTCCCTCCTTCCTTAGTAGAGATATTATTGACAAAGGAGTAGATATTTTCTGTGTAGCTGGTGTTATACTGCATCGCAACATCCACCTCCACGTCTTCTCGTCTTCCACTAACAAAAATCGGATCTTCAATTAGCGCCGTTCTGCTTTCATCGAGGTATTGAACAAACTCGATCAGCCCACCTTCCGAGAAAAATTCTTCTGTTTTGAAACCACCATCTTCTGTTACCTGTCTTTCATCCACAATCGTCAAGTGCAAACCCTTGTTGAGGAACGCCAATTCTCGCAGTCGATGCGCTAAGGTTTCGTACTTAAACTCTGTAGTTTCAAAGATACTGGCATCGGGTCGGAATGTGATCGTGGTTCCCGTTTCACTGGAAGTACCCACTTCTCGTACCTTAGAAGTCGGAACACCCATGGCATATTCTTGTACGTATACCTTACCCTCCCTTCTGACTTCAGCTTTCAAGTATTCTGATAAGGCATTTACACAAGATACACCAACACCATGCAGACCTCCTGAAACTTTGTATGTGTCCTTATCAAACTTACCACCAGCATGTAATACTGTCATGACCACCTCTAAAGCAGATTTCTGCAATTTCTCATGCATGCCAGTAGGTATGCCCCGACCATTGTCAGAAACAGTCAGGGAACTGTCTTTGTGGATGACCATACGAATGAGATCACAATAGCCGGCCAAATGCTCATCGATAGAGTTATCAACCACCTCCCAGACCAGATGATGTAATCCCTTGTGATCGGTACTGCCAATGTACATTCCAGGTCTCTTCCGGACTGCTTCCAGCCCCTCCAAGGCCTGAATATTACTGGCACTATAATCGCTCTTTCTGCTATCCATAAATTGTGGCTAAAACTCCGCTCCTTTGATGATGCAAAGATACAATAAATTCAGGTGAACTCGGGTCTTGACCGCCTTGTTAAATCATTAATTTATAGCTTATTTTATACAGCAGATTTTAGTGATAAGTGAATCCCAATATGGCCTATTCCTCCCGTAAAAATCTTAGGAAAAAAAGTAAACATCCAGCCCTGTGGACCTCTTCACATGTTGATGATCTCAAGAGCATTTCTTCTGAAATTCTGAAGATTGTAGGCCAGCCGACAATCATTACCTTTCGGGGTGATCTAGGTAGTGGTAAAACAACCCTTATCCAACATCTCTGTGCCGAGCTTGAGGTTGTCGATTCTGTGACCAGTCCAACGTTTGCGTTAGTCAACAACTACCAATGTCCCAGGGGTATGGTACACCATCTTGATTTATACCGGATCGAATCACTTGAAGAGGCACTTTCCCTGGGGATTGAGGAATACCTGGAGCATCCTTTTTTCACCTTTATTGAATGGCCAGAAGTTATTGATCCTCTCCTGCCCGAAGATTGTTGGCACGTAAGCATAAGTGATCACGCGAGTGATGGACGAAAAATCGTACTTTTATACGGACCAGCAGGACAAAATGACAGATCCTAAGAGATTTTCTGTGGAAGGATTTTCCATGAGCCAACTTGAGCCTCAAACCGAAATGCTTGATGTGGCTACTGGATCTAAAAAACTCTTTATTGGTATCCCACTAGAATCAACTTTGCAAGAAGGTAGAGTAGCACTGGTGCCATCGTCTGTAGGTACCTTGGTCGCTCATGGCCACCGGGTCATAGTTGAGAGGGGTGCTGGAGAAAAATCCAGCTTTTCCAACAACGATTATAGTGAGGTTGGAGCCGAGATTGCCAACAGTCGTTCTGAAGTCTTTAAGGCTGATTGCGTCATCAAGGTGGCTCCGCCTACTTTAGATGAAATCGCGCTGTTTCACCCAGATCAATTACTGATTTCACCTCTACATCTGCCATACCTTACGGAAGAATATTTGTTGAATCTCAAGGATAAACGGGTCATAGCCCTAGCCATGGAGTATTTGCAAGATCGAGATGGTTCGTTTCCCGTGGTTCGAATCATGAGCGAAATTGCCGGCCTATGCGCAATTTTGACTGCTGGTGAATTACTTAGCACCGGCGGAGGAGGTAATGGTGTGCTGCTAGGGGGTATATCAGGTGTCCCTCCGGCCAATGTGGTCATTTTGGGAGCCGGAGTAGTTGCAGAATACGCTTGTATGGCAGCACTTGGACTAGGAGCCTCCGTGAAGGTGTTCGACAATAACATTTATAAGTTGATGCGGCTCCAAGCCAGACTTGGGCAGAAGATCTATACCTCCTCTATCAATCCAATATATTTGGCAAAGGAGCTGGTGAACGCCGATGTTGCCATCGGAGCTATTCATTCTAAATCCGGTCGAGCTCCAATTGTGGTGCCTGAAGATATGGTGATCAAAATGAAACCAGGATCAGTAATCGTCGATGTAAGTATCGACCAAGGAGGATGTTTCGAGACCAGTGAGGTTACTTCTCATGACAATCCAACCTTTGTAAAGCACGATGTCATTCACTATTGTGTACCTAATCTCTCGTCAAAAGTGTCGCGTACAGCTTCAGTGGCAGTCAGTAATATTCTAACCCCGATTTTATTGAAGGCGGGAGATAGTGGCAGTATTGAACATTTATTCTTTTCTCACACTGGCCTACGGCATGGAGTATATACCTACAAAGGATGTCTCACTAATGAATACCTCAGCCAGAAATTCAACATAAAATACACCGATCTCGATCTGTTGCTGACTACCCGGTTATAGGAACCACCCGTTCCAAGTCCAATCCATACGTACCAGATATGCATGCTGAGTATTCTCACATCTGCATCTACACGGTCATTTATGGCGAGTGGTGTCAATGATGTGCTGAAAATCAAAATTGCTTCACTGCATGATTTCGAAGCAAAAGGACCTTCTTATAGTCATGCACCTGGTGGTTAAGAAGGTTTCGATTTTGTTCTTTACAAATGCCGCTTTAGGAAACCTAAGGCAGCTTTGTAAACCTCAAAACGATTCTCTTCGTTGTGAAAACCATGACCCTCATCATATTTGACCATATAGGGTACTTCGATTCCCTTTGATCGAAGCGACCTGACAATTTGGTCTGATTCGTCAATATTGACCCTTGGATCGTTCGCTCCCTGAATCACAAACAGCGGGGCCTTTATCTGGTCGGTATGGAAGACTGGAGATGCTGCTCGCATTTGATCTTCATCCTTTTCTGGATCACCGACCATTTTATACATCATTTCGAGATAAGGTTTCCAGTAGGGAGGAACAGTTTTCATAAAAGTGAAGAGATTAGAGACCCCTACATAGTCAATTCCGCAACAATATAGATCTGGAGTGAATGTCAAACCAGCGAGTGTGGCATAACCTCCGTAGCTGCCTCCGTAGATTGCAACTCTCTGTCGATCCGCAATGCCTTGATCGATCAGCCAATGTACTCCATCGGTGATGTCGTCTTGCATCTTACGGCCCCATTGCCTAAAACTGGCCTTCCAAAAGGCCTTACCGTAACCAGTACTGCCGCGATAATTCATTTGGAAGACTCCATATCCTCGACTGGTTAATAGTTGTACTTCAGGGTTATATCTCCAAACATCTCTAACCCAGGGTCCTCCATGAGGATTTACGACAATAGGCATGTTTTTCTCAGTGCCTACGGGTAGACTCAGGTACCCGTGGATCGTAAGTCCGTCACGACTTTTATAGGTAATGGCTTTCATTTCCGCCATCTGGTCTTCCTTAAGCCATGGACTGATCACATGCAATTCTTGCAGATCATCGGTTTGAATATCATAATAATAATAGGCACCAAGAGATCGATCCGTATGGGTTCGAATGATAAACTTGTCCTCGTCTTTGTTGTGACTTACCACGCCGATCTCATATTCAGGCAGCTGCTTTTGAAGTTTTTCAAACCAGCTCTGCGTCATTTGATCGAGAAAATGCCTTTGTTGCCGACTGGTTATATAACTTACCGTCGTCAGTACCTTCCGCTTTCGTGAATAATGTAGACCCGATACATCTACATCGTCATGCTTGAAGATTGGTTTCCCAATCTCTTTCGCCTGCCGCATATCAAACCGAAAAAGTTCTAACCGGTCCCGATTTAAATTTGAGGCTACGTAAGCTAAGTGATCCTCTTTAAAATCAAAAAACAAGGGAGCCACTGACTCAGTGAAATCTGTCTTTAAGACCTCGCGAAAATCCTCGGATTCGTCATCCCGATAGAGTAAGATGGTCTCAGTGCCATTGACCACTTTTGTTGCCAGACGCAACCGGCCATCATGATCCGTCATCCAACTGCTGATCGGTTCCATGATGTTTGAGTTTTCAGCCAGTTGCTCAAGTTGCGCAGTCACAACATTAAGACGGTACGGCTCGAAAAGTTGTGGGTTGTTTTTATTCATCCCGATGATAATCTCATCTTCCTGGTCTTCCAGGATATCAATCAGTTGAATTCTCACTCCGGGAAAAGGTGTAAGGTCGGTAGGGTTTTTACCATCGATATCAACTGCGTACAGCTGAAAATTTTCATCACCACCCGCATCTTTTATATAAATTAGCCGACGATCATTAGCCCAACCGTAGCCACTGATGTCACGAGCAGTTTCAAAGGTCAACTGCAGAGTTGTATCTTCTCCAATCTTTTGTACAAATACATTTTGCCGGCGTTGATAAGGCGCCATGAATCCAAGGTAGATACCATTTGGAGATAGCTGATAACCGGATCGTTCGGGATTCTTAAAGAAATCCTCGACGCTATAGGTATGTTGACTCGATTCCGCAGCTTGAATGAGTTTCTCGATTTCGTCTTGAGAAGATACCAGGCTGGGATCACCGGGCAGTTTATCTTTATCCATTGGAGATTGTCTAAGTGAGCCGCGAAACTAATAAAAAGAAGATGTTTGCCGCTAAGGGCTTCTCAATATGGCCCGGTCAACATTGTCCTTGATGAAAGAAGATACATCTTCCTTAAACTTCATCAGAGAGGGTTGGTGAGTGTACATCATATGACCTGCCTCGTAGTATTTCATGATGATCCGGTCTCGCTGCTTCTCTGTAAGTCCCAAATGATCCAAAGAATATTCTACCCCATAAAAAACCGTTGCCAGATCATAATATCCATTGAGGATCAAGACCTCCATGTTGGGATCTCTGGTCAGGGCCTGGGCCATATCGATGCCTGTGTTTATGGCTGCTTGCGTACCCCACCGCATATTTCCTTGGTGATTCCAATCCCACTTAAATCCCTCCCGTCTTCCTGCTGTGATCGTATAGTTGGATTTTTTGTCGACACCTAGAGAGCCATGCAAATAGTGCAAGAAGCCTGTGATGTAGGCGGGGGATATGGCTGCACTCTGGGGGTCGTAGTCGGCAGTTTGACTCAGCAAGTCTTGGTTGAGACCAGTAAACCGTGAATCCAGTCGACCGACGATCTCACCTTTATCTTTCAGCAATTCTTGAAAATATTCTCCATTGGTGAGACGGAGATTGGCCTTAATCCAGATCTCGGAATTCACCCCGGAATAGGCAGCCAGCCTTTCGGCCATATGCTGCATTTCAGCTTGAGACAAGCGGCTGCCTTTAAATAAAGCAGGTACATATTCTTCTTCGGTAAAGGTCCGTACTTCTTCCAGAAAAGCTTCCAAGTTTTCTGGTCGATCTGGGATCTTATTGTGATACCATGCGGTGGCTGCATAGGTGGGAAAATGGACAATATAGGGGATATCATCTTCTGGTGGAAAGACAAGTGACCTCAGGTCGAAGACTGCTGAAACCATGATGACACCATTTAACGCGATGCCTTGATTAAGCAATCTATTCATGACTCCCGCATTCCGAAATGTCCCATAACTTTCACCCAAGAGAAACTTAGGTGAGTTAAGACGCCCTTCTTGAATGAGGAATTGGGTGATAAACAAGCTGATGCTTCGAATATCCTGATCCACGCCCCAAAAGTCTTCGAATTTGGCTTTACCTACAGGTACGCTTAATCCGGTACCGACGGGATCAATCATGACCAAATCAGCAACATCCAGGATTGAATAGTCATTGTTTTCTAAAGGATAGGGAGCTGCTGGTGTGAAATCAGGATCTTTGACCACGATTCTCTTTGGTCCTAATATCCCCATATGTAGCCAAAAGGATGAAGATCCTGGACCACCATTATAGGCAAACATAATTGGACGTGTAGCATCACCATCTGACTTCCGGTAACTGGTAAATCCAAAAAGAGCAATGGACTCATTATTTTCATCACGAAGCAACATCGTGCCGGCCTTTGTATCTAAGTCGATCACCTGACCACCGATCGTCACACTATGCTTCGTGACTGAAACTTTGGGCTCCGGTGTAGGCTTTTCTTTTTCCTCATTTTCACTTTCCTGTGCATGAACACTGAGCAGAAGCGTGATTCCGATTAGAGAGAGATAAAATTTAGCCATGACCATACATTGTTTGTCAGAATGCTGCCAAGATAGATATTATTTCAGGTTCAGGAGGTAGTGTCTGCCCCCTGGGATACTCAATTGGAATCCTTTAGGATTCTTGGTGGGGCCGGGTGGGTTTTTCAGGTCTGATGGCCGGGGCTATACTTGTCGAATCCCTTCGGATTCTGGGATAGAGAAGGTTGCAAAGAGTTGCTTACATTTTCAGAATTAGAGCTGTCTAAGGAGAGTGGCCATTGAGGTTTTCTCTCTTACCAGCGGTGTGATCTCTCCGATCGGAATTCGTTCCTGAGCGAGGGTATCTCGATCTCTGATGGTCACCTTCTTATCTTCGAGCGATTCAAAATCAATGGTGATACAGTAGGGAGTACCGACAGCATCCTGACGACGGTAACGCCGACCGATGGCGTCCTTTTCATCATATTGGCACGACACTTCATATTTGATCTCATCAAATATCTTATGTGCCAGTTCAGCCAGCTCAGGCTTGTTCTTCACCAAAGGTAACACCGCACATTGTACCGGTGCAATGGCCGGGTGAAGTTTCATGACAATCCGGATCGATTCCTTTCCTTTGGCATCAGGAACCGTCTCCTCAGTGAGTGATTGACTGAGCATGGCCAAAAACATCCGATCAGCACCAATGGAAGTCTCAACTACATAAGGTACATAAGATTTGTCCAATTCCGGATCAAAATACTGAAGCTTTTTGCCCGACAAATCCTGGTGGCTGCTCAGATCAAAATCGGTGCGGCTATGGATTCCTTCTACTTCCTTAAATCCAAAGGGGAAGTCAAATTGAATATCTACAGCTGCATTGGCATAATGGGCTAAATTATCGTGATCGTGAAAGCGCAATTTTGTTGCTGGTGTACCGAGCGCCTGATGCCATTTCATGCGCATATCTTTCCAGTATTCATACCAGTTTAATTCATCACCGGGCCGGATAAAATATTGCATTTCCATCTGCTCAAATTCACGCATGCGGAAGATAAATTGTCTGGCCACGATCTCATTTCTAAAGGCCTTGCCAATTTGCGCAATGCCAAACGGAATTTTTTGCCGACTAGTTTTTTGGACGTTAAGAAAATTTACAAAAATACCCTGAGCGGTTTCAGGACGTAGATATAGCTTACCCTCTTCTCCGGCTATGTTGCCTAGTTGAGTGGAAAACATTAAATTAAATTGTCTCACATCCGTCCAATTTCGTGAGCCACTCACTGGGCAGGCAATTTCCAAATCTTCAATTGCTTGTTTTAGATCGGCCAGATCGCCGTTGCGCATCGCGTTGGCCAGTCTTTTGGCAATTGCGTTCTTTTCTTCACTGTATCGATGTACTCGAGGGTTTGTAGAAATAAATTTCTCCTGGTCAAAATCATCTCCGAATCTCTTGGCTGCCTTTATTACTTCCTTATTGATTTTGGCCTCCAACTTGTCGAGATATTCCTCAATAAGTACATCTGCTCGGTATCGTTTTTTACTATCTCTGTTGTCGATCAGGGGATCATTAAAAGCATCGACGTGTCCGCTTGCTTTCCAGGTTTTTGGATGCATAAAAATAGCGGCATCGATCCCAACAATATTTTCGTGCTGTTGGACCATTGCTCGCCACCAATAGTCCTTGATATTGTTTTTTAATTCTACACCATTTGGTCCATAATCGTAGACCGCAGCGAGTGTATCGTAGATTTCACTTGACTGATAAATGAAACCATATTCCTTGGCATGAGAGATGATTTGTTTGAAATCCATAGGTCGACGTCCGGTATTTATTTTTTAAAATTCTGAGGTTAGATGAAATTGGACTTCGGGATAATTTTCTTGGGCCATTTTTAAAGCCCAAGCAGATTCGGCGAGAAATACATAGTTGCCATCCTTGTCTTTGGCAATGTCCCTTTTTCGTTCATTCACAAGTTGCTTGAGGGCTTGATCATTGTCGGAGCTGATCCAGCATGCTTTGTATAAAGAAAGGGGTTCGTATGCACAAGCAGCGCCATATTCATGCTTTAGTCGATATTGGATGACTTCAAACTGTAAGGCCCCGACAGTGCCGATAATTTTCCTGCCATTTTCTTCTTTCGTAAACAACTGGGCCACTCCTTCTTCGATCAGCTGAGCGATGCCCTTCTGCAATTGCTTTGACTTCAGGGGATTGGCGTTATTGATATATCGAAACTGCTCGGGTGAGAAATTAGGGATGCCTTTAAAGTGCAATTCTTCGCCTTCGGTAAGGGTGTCACCGATTTTGAAATTGCCTGAATCATAAAGTCCGACTATGTCTCCAGGGAAAGCCTCGTCTACGATTGATTTCTTGGCAGCCATGAAAGCGGTTGGATTGGAGAACTTCATATTCTTGCCTTTGCGCACATGCAGATAGTTGGTGTTTCTTTCAAAGGTGCCAGAACATACCCGAAGGAATGCGATGCGGTCCCGGTGTTTAGGATCCATATTGGCGTGGATCTTAAATACGAAACCACTGAAGGACTTTTCATTGGGCTCAACAGTTCGCTCTTCTGCCTGGCGACCTTTCGGCGTGGGTGCAATGGCTATAAAGCAATCCAGAAGCTCCTTGACTCCAAAATTGTTGATGGCACTCCCGAAAAAAACCGGCGATTGGTTACCAGCCAGGTAAGAGGTCTTTTCAAACTTCGGGTAAACAGTAGTGACGATCTCCAGATCACTTCGCAGCTCTTCTGCTGCAGCTGCACCCACCTGCCGATCCAATATGTCGTCTTCTAGATCTTTGATTTCGATCGTTTCCTCAGCCACTTGCTTGCCGTGGGGTTGAAAGATGTTTAGTTTCTTTTCATACAAATTATAGACACCCTTGAATCGCTGACCCATTCCCACCGGCCAGCTGAGGGGTACGGCTGTAAGAGCGAGCTTCTCTTCTATTTCATCCAGCAGATCGAAGCCATCCAGCCCTTCGCGATCTAACTTGTTGATGAAAACAATCATTGGTGTTTTGCGCATCCGGCAAACTTCTACTAGCTTCTCCGTCTGCGCTTCTACTCCCTTGGCTACATCTATGACCACAATGACACTGTCTACTGCGGTAAGTGTGCGGTAGGTATCCTCGGCAAAATCCTGATGGCCAGGTGTGTCTAATATATTGATTTTTAGATCTTTATATTCAAAAGCCATCACCGAGGTTGCTACCGAAATACCTCTTTGCCTTTCGATCTCCATGAAATCTGAAGTCGCATGCCGCTTAATCTTGTTGCTTTTGACCGCTCCAGCTACTTGGATGGCCCCACCAAATAAAAGCAACTTTTCGGTCAGAGTGGTCTTGCCTGCATCCGGGTGGCTGACTATGGCGAAGGTGCGCCGTTTTTCCAATTCAGGTATAAGACTCAAAATCTTGGCTCCTTTTAAAAGCCTGCAAAGATAACAGTATTGGAGACTATCTCCATAATCCTGAATAGTGTTAGATTTTGAAGCCAAGAATTGAGTGCTGGCAGGAAATAGTAGCCCGGTTTTTTCGATTTTTGATTATGCAATCAGCATCATTCCTTAGAATGGAGGTCACAAAGGACCGATTTTTAGTGGGACTCAATACAGAATTGGACGGTATTCAGCCTCTGCTTGTCAAGAAACTATGGAAGGAATTCCGATCCAGCATTGTACAATTCAAGTTCCGGTTAGACCATAATTATTACTCCGTCAATGTCTACGACCGCACCTTCGATCCGAGCATATTTAGTAACAAGGAGGTGTACTCGAAATGGGCTGCGGTCCTGGTAAAATCTCCAATGGACTGCCCAGACAGCTTTTCAAGCTTGATCATACCTGCCGGTACTTATGCAGTGTTCGAACATCGTGGACCTGCTTCTGCTTTTCGATCTTCAGCCATTTTTATTTATGGTGATTGGTTGCCAGCATCAGGGTTCCAGCTAGATCATCGCCCCCATTTCGAGATACTTGGTCCGAGTTATCAGCCTGACGATCCCGGCGCCAGTGAGGAGGTTTGGATACCTGTAAGGAAATGAATATCTAATATTACTGAAGCCTTATGATCTTAACCTATGGAATCAATGGCAAACTTGCTATTTTAAATCACATGGTTTTTTACTTCATCAGATGAGTCGTTTTTTGCCAGAAATTAACTTGACGTTGTTGGCCAAAGCTCTATGGATTTGTTTGATTTTGCTTATGGCAAAACCAGTGGTCATGTGCCAGGTAAAAGCATTCCATTGGGCGTATAGCAATCCAGAATCGCAAGGTGCCTCATCTCAACATTTGGAAGACCTGGCAGATGACTTAAGAGAAAGGGATACCAAAAAGTTGCTGATCATCAAAGGTGACCAGATCATTCTCAATTGGTTTGCTAAAGGATGGGCTGATACCACCAGAAGACATTATTCTGCCTCATTGGCCAAGGCACTTGTGGGAGGGATGTCTTTTTTAGTGGCCTTGGATGAATCCCTCGTATATCCTGATATGCCGGCCTGTTACTTGATTGATGAGTGGAAGGAACATCCTAAGAAATTTGCCATTACACTGAGACATCTGGCGACACATACGTCAGGACTTGAGGACGCTGAGATTTCCACTATGGAGCAGGCACGCATGCAACGGATGGGGCTACATCCCCATATGGACTTGAAGGGGTGGAAAGGACAATTTTGGCGGCAGGATCCCGATCCATTTACTGTGAGTCGTGATTCTGCCAAGCTGTTGTTCCCTCCGGGTAGCCACTACAATTACAGTAATCCAGGAATTGGAATGTTGACCTATGCAATCTCTGCAGCACTTGGTAAAACAGGATATCAAGACATTCGAAATTTGCTATGGGAGGAGGTCTATAGTCCCATAGGCATTGAGCGTGAAGAGGTTAGTATAGGATATGGTGAGACTTTCAAAGTCAAAGGACTGGATCTGGTGCCCAGTTGGGGTGGAGGCTCTTTCACGGCGAACGCTGCGGCTCGTCTGGGTCGTTTGATGCTGAATAATGGTACCTGGCAGGGAGTAAGTCTCATTGATTCCTCTTGGGTGGCGGGAGTCACTCAGTATGATCAGACGGCCATTGCAGCCAATGATTCGTCTTTGGTATCAGAAAACTCTTCGATTCGCAGTGCAGCCAATCATTATCCCGCCTCAACCATGGGTTGGTTTTCGAACTTTGATGGCATTTGGGAACACGTACCACGTGACGCCTATGTTGGAGCAGGTGCAGGCCATCAGATCCTATTGGTCATTCCCAGTTTAGATCTGATTGTGGTCCGTTTCGGTGGATCTTTAACAAATTCTAACAGCGGAGAAGGGTATTGGTCAGCCGCAGAACGGTACTTGTTTAATCCCATAATGGATGCCATAAATGCACCTCCCTATCCCTGGAGTAAGGAAATCATTCACTGTGATTTCGTACCTGAAACAGAGATCGTTCGTCTTGCTGAGGGCAGTGACAATTGGCCGTGCACCTGGGCAGACGATGACCAGATCTATACAGCCTATGGCGATGGCTGGGGGTTTCCACCTAAGACGGAAGTCAAGTTGAGCCTGGGTTTGGCAAAGATCATGGGCTCCCCACCGCATCTGGAAGGGCAAAACATTCCTTCGGTTACCGGTGAGCGTGTCGGACAAGGAAAGCATGGTGCGAAGGCCAGCGGCTTATTGTTCTTGGATGGAACGCTGTATATGCTCGCTCGAAACACGGGTAGTGCCCAGCTCGCATGGTCAAATGACTATGGACAGACTTGGAGCTGGTCAGAATGGAGATTTGGTGAGGGATTTGGCTGTCCAACCTTTCTAAATTTTGGAAGGGATTACGCGGATGCCCGAGATTCCTTTGTGTACATTTATTCACAAGATCACCCCACCGCATACCGGGTGGTGGATCATATGGTTCTTGCTCGCGTATCTAAGAACAGCATCAAAGATTGGAGGAGTTACGAGTACTTTGCTGGTTTTGGTCAAAAAGATGGTCCCAAGTGGTCGGCGGATGTACGTCAGCGGGAACCCGTATTTGTCAATCCAGGCAAATGTTATCGATCGGGAATAACTTATAACAAGGGATTAGGTAAATATCTGTGGTGTCAGATCATACCCTTGGCTGGAGATGAGGAAGGGCCACGGTTCGATGGAGGTCTTGGTATTTTTGCTTCATCACAGCCATGGGGTCCTTGGGAAACGATCTTCTATACCCGGAAATGGGATGTCGGTCCAGGCGAAACGGCATCATTCCCCACCAAATGGATCAGTACTGATGGAAGGACATGTCATTTGGCCTTTTCGGGAGATGACCACCTTTCTATTCGTAAGGTACGACTTTCAACAAAATAAATTCAGTCAGTATCCATACTTGCCCTGCATATCGTAAAATACCCCGACGGAATATGCAGGGGCAGCAAAAATAATTTTACCGTAAAGTGGGGTAGTGAAGCCAGCGGAAATTCCTAAGTGATTTGATAAATAATAGTTGGCCTCAAATCCAATATTTAATATTTCAGCATTATTGGCAAAAATACTGGTGCTATTAATCTCTGCACTAGTTTTCCCATTTTTAAGAGAATGAATTCCTTGTAATCTGCTAAGCAACCATAATTTGTCTGTTAGCCCAGTACCAAGCTCAAATTCATGTCTAAATTCATCAGAAAAATTGTTTGTTCGGTTGTTAAGTCCAGTGTGTAGTTTAACATACCAATGTTGATTGGCAGAGCCAAATGAGGTACCTACACTAAATTGGACCATCTGGTTGAACTCTCCATCACCAGTCTGTAGACTAGAGTTTCGCCCATCTGATGACTCACCGAGAGGTAGTCCCATGATCAAGGCTATTGATAAAGCCCATCGTGAGGAGCTTTTAGTCAGGCCGTATCTAATGCCAATATCCGCATCACCGATGGCATTGAGAGCTTCTCCTGATTTGATTACTTCTCCGGTTGTGGCAGAAATTTGATTATTTTGAACATTTCTGCTAAAAAGGGGAAAATACAATATACCAGTTAACTTGTGAGAGAAGCCATATTCGGCATAGACACTTGTGTTATATAGTGCATTAGTAATGTTGGGGTCAATCAGCCCAGCATCCGTGTAATGTCGATTAGCGACGATCCACCATTCATATAATTTAAAATATCCCTTGCCTTGCGGTTGGGGCCATCCATTCCCGGCTAAGCACTCTGAACACAAACATATGATCATGAGTAGAATGGTAAGTGCTTTTGAACAATTCATTTCATTAATCTTTGAAATTACCATCACCAACCTTCACACGGAATGGTTTGCAATAATATAATATGTGCGAATAATCATGCAGGCCTATGCCAGTTAATTCGTAGAAATGAGCTCCTTTGAAAACCTCCACTGCTCCAATCTCGAAAGCATTGTTGATCGTGTTTGGATTGTTGGTCAAGTATAGAAATAGTCCTGGTAAACTGGAAGATGCTTCATAATCTTCATCAAAACTCAATGTCAAAGTGCCCGCTTGTTCCGACAATAGGAAATCCCCTTGTAGAACGTAACTGCTTGTTGTCCGGAGACTGCCCGATCGTGCCTGATTGGTGGCCACCGTTCGATCTCCAACCATTACCAGGTTCGTGTCGCGAACCAAAGGTCGAGTCTTCTGTTCGACCACGATGGAAATGACCGCTGAACCGGCAGCAATTGCCTGGGCAAATCCTTCAGGAGAAATTTGGATTGTATTGGGATTGTCGCTGTTCCACATTGCATTTTCGACCTCCTCCTCCTGACCGACCTGATTTAAATACAAGAAAGTAAATTGGTAAGTGCTTCCAAGCGCTAGTGTATCCACCGGATTGCTTATTCTTACGATTGGATCCACTTCATCAAGAATCAGATCGTCACCGATGCAGCCAGATAAGGAAAATGCCGCAACGAGGAAAACACTTTCAATCAGAGAAAAAGTTTGTGTCAAAGTTTTCATAGCTTATATTCGATCACACATCTACCACCTATTATTCATACATTTCCAAAGTAGAATATCTTTTATCACAAATTGATCACGATGACATCACATTTTATGTGTGATTTTCTCATTTTACATAGGGATGGCTATTTGCATCTTAATCTTTAATTTAGGCTCATGGGTAGATCCCTTCGACAAATGGATAGAACAGTTCGTACTAAATGTTTCATGTGTGGATTATTTTTGGGTCTATGCTTTTTGGAATTTGTAGCAAGTCAGAATTCCTTTGAGAGGGCTACGTTCCACAGCCTATCTGGTGACAGCCTACCGTACCGGATCTTAGTGCCGTCAACCTATGATTCAAGTCAGAGTTATCCACTGGTTTTATTTTTACATGGGGGTGGTGAGCGAGGAAATGACAACGAAAAGCAATTGCTTCATGGTGTCGGGATTTTTGCTCAATTGCAAGATCAATTTCCCTGCGTGGTCGTAGCACCACAATGTGCTGAAGATAGCTATTGGGCATCGGTGCGTTTTGATCGTGACACCTATCCCCTGCAGTTTGATTTTAATTATACCTATCCTTTAACCAGTGGTTTGGATCTGGCAATGCAGCTATTGGAGGAGATCAAATCAGCTTATTCGGTAGACCCAGCCAAAATTTATATCACCGGTTTGTCGATGGGAGGTATGGGTGCCTTGGAAGCGGCATTTCGCTTTCCCGAGACATTTGCCTGTGTAGTGGCTGTTTGCGGTGGGGCGGATCTAGTTGCATATGATGACTGGAGGGATCCCATTCCTACCTGGCTTTTTCATGGCGATATTGATGGGGTGATCTCTGTTGAGCATTCGCGTCGTTTGCATAGAAGGCTTACAAGCAATTTCAACAATGTCATCTACACTGAATATCCTGGTGTCAATCACAACAGCTGGGAGGATGCTTATGCGGAACCCCAACTGGTTCCGTGGATGTTCGCGCAAAAAAGAAAACATTGACCCGGCATCGGCATCGATGCGCCGAGTCTTCTCGTACATCGATGATGCAGATCGATTTTTCGAACAATTGATCTTCAAGGCGTGTTTCATCAAAAACCTTTTGAGAACTAACTGAAGTGAAAATATCCGAAGAACATCATAGTGACCACACCCAGGTTGAGCATGGTAACATTACGGAAAGCTTGGATCAAGACCAAAGCACTAAGATGCCATGGTATCGACACTCCATAGTCACCGTCTTGATCAGGGGGGTCATCCTGACTTTACCACTCATTATCTTTGTGATAGCGGTCTATTATCTGGTAAAGTTGATCGCTTCCATGCTTAGTCCCTTTACCATGTTCCTGTACCCCGGCAGTGAAGAGATTCCTTGGTACATCCACTTTGTCGCACTGCTTTTGCTGTTGTGCTTCTTTTTTGTGGTGGGTTGGGCGGCTAATAAGAATACAGGCTATCGACTATTCAAGGAGTTTGAACAGCAATTCTTAAGTCCCATTCCTTTGTACGATACCATTCGGGATACGGTTCAGCAATTTACGGGCATTAAAAAGGTACCCTTTAGGCAGGCAGTTTTGGTCGATCCTTACGATACCGGCATCATGCTTACGGGCTTCATTACAGAAAAAATTAGGCATGATCTATATACCGTGTTTGTACCTACCGCACCTAACCCAGTGAATGGAAATATTTATCATGTTCCTCGTTCTCGTTTGATTTTTCTTTCTGTAGGTGCTGACGCAGCCATGAGATCTATCGTCGGAATGGGTACGGGCTCATCTTTTCTGTTTACACAAGACATTATTGATCAGGTGCGTGACCATGGGAAAGCAGAAGTCAATGAAGATCCATTGTGAGAAATGGCATTGGCTATAGAATTCTAGTGCAACGGCAGGTTGTATGAATTTGTCCGCTCCGTGCTCAAGGTATGTAAAGGGATTCAATGAAAAAGCCGAAAAGCCGACCTGGCCATTTTTTTCTTAAGGTTTGTGTATGAAGCCATGATGGGTCCTCGCAGAGTCTTTTGATTAATTCTCGTTGCCACCGGGTATGGATAGACCCTGGATGTAATCTTTCTTATGGGAATTCTCGCATGTTTGGCGAGCTCCATTTCTTGAATTAATTCCCCGGCTAGGGGAGCGATCATACTTCCCGAAAGTAATGTCCTCTTACCAACGTTCTTGCCAGCTGTCATCCAAAGTGACATCTGACCGTACGGATAATCTTCGATGATGGCCCGGTCATCTTCAGAGAAGTTTTGGTCTTGCCGGTAGTATCGGATATTCTCACGATCTAGTCGATCTTGTGACCATCCAAAATGTGCAACCTGCGGCTCAGTGAAGGTGACCCAACTGAGATCATGGGTAGTATTCTTTTTCTTTGAAAAAGGGATCAATAAATTTCGCCAAAGTTGACGGACCATTTTTTCCGCTCCATGCGAAAACATGTAGGACCCCGCTGCGTCCCCAATCGCATACACCCTCCTATTGGTGGTTCTCAGGTACTTGTCTACTTTAATTTTACCCTTCTCGGTCAATTCAATTCCCGCATGATTCAATCCCAGTCCATCTGAATTTACTACCCTTCCGACAGCCACGAGGGCTGCATCACATGCGATGGTTTTTTCTCTTCCGGAGGCATATCTTATGGCAGCAGTTTTATGATCAAAGGCAATGACCTCGGCAGTATTGGTTACGTCGATACCTTCCTGCCTAAACTGATTCTCTAAAATTTGGGAAACGTTTTCAGGTTCTTTTTGGAGCAATCGGTCTCCACGATTCACAATAGTCACTGCAGATCCCAGCCTTTGGAAAGCTTGCCCTAATTCACAACCTATGGGTCCACCGCCAATTACTAAAAAGTGCTGGGGAAGTTGATCACAGTCGAAAAAAATGGTTTCGTTGGTGTAGATCGTATTTTTATTCATCCCTGGTATTTCTAACATCCTGGGAGAGGATCCGGTACACAGGAGAAAGATCTTGGCCTGCATTTTTTTACCTCCTGCCTCAATGGTTTGACGATCAACAAACTTTGCCTCACCGATCATCACCTCATGGCCTTGCTGCCTCAGGGCTTGAGCATCCTCCTCATTCCTGATCATCGACTGTTTTTCATGGATATAAGCCAATACCTTTTTCATGTCTGCCTGACCCTGACATTGCAATCCAAACCGTTCGGCCTTTCTGGCCGCATAAAATTGATGGGCGATATGGATCAAGGCCTTGCTGGGCACGCATCCGTAATTCGTGCAATCTCCACCAAAATGTTTGGGGTCTTTTTCAATCAGGAGAGTCTTCAGTCCAATAGAATGAGCTACACCCGAATTGCCAAGACCTGCTGCTCCTGCTCCAATCACAATGACGTCATAGTTCTTCACTAAAAAGTTCCTTTTTATGAAGATTCAAATATAGGTATGGCCTGGAGATCCGGTCGTTACCATATGCATTCCCAACAGTTTTTTAACCGGGAAACGTTGGCATTAACTCTGCCGGGCCAAGGACAAAAGCTCCAACTAATGCACTGATTCATAAGATAATCCTCAATAGAGATGATATTTAGATACTTCCTTCCCGGCCTATTTTACCTTGTTGCCATTCAATGGTGTGATGTCGCGGCACAGACAAGGTCGCATTCCCTTTCCCATGTAATTCTTAATGATCGTGCACTGACTAAGCAAGATATCGACGGAATAAGACAGCTCTACGGTATTGATCCCATACCCGGTGAATATTGGTATGATGCACAATCTGGAATGTTTGGGTTGAGTGATGGACCGGCTATGGGAGTTATGTTTCCAAATCATGATTTTGGCAAATTGAGATCGGATGCATCCGGTGGGACTTCCAGAGTGTATATTAATGGCCGGGAGTTGCAGATCGAAGAGGCAGCCCGACTGGCTAAACTACTGGGTTACGATTCGCATTTACAGGGTCGCTATTGGCTTGCAGCCAACGGAAACTTTGGCATTGAAGGTCATCCTCTGACGCTTGGGAATGTTTATGTTGCCCTGTCTCAAGTATCTCAACACGGAAGACAAGCTGGTGATAATTTTTGGAGTAGAGCACAATATAGTGCTGGTAACCACTACCTTGGAGCCAATGGTCAACCCAACCAGGGTTATGTCAGTGTACCAGGTTATGGTCCAGTCAGCCATGGCATGCACTAATCACGCTAGATCTATTGATTCGAATGCAAGGCCACCCGGTTTCCTTCACTGTCCTCAAAATGTGCTACGAAGCCATGTTCCCCGATACCTGACTTGGGATTTAAGATTTTCCCTCCCTTCTCTTCAATCCTGGCTAAGGCAGATTCAATATCTTCTACGGAGAAATACACCATGCTGCCGCTGTATGACGGTGTATAATTTTCATTTTGTACCAGTGAGCCGGTGGCTCCTGCTGCATCCTGACGCATGGGAAACCAGGCCATTTTAAGGGGTCCCATTTCGTTAATGGAAAGTTGGCAATCGAGTACATATTCATAAAAGGATTTAGCTCTTTCCAAGTCTTTGACAGGAATCTCGAACCAATTTACTGGATTGTTTTTTGCTGACATGAATTCGTGTTTTGATTTAAAAAAAACATCTGATGAATAATAGGTGAAAATAATGAGTATTCCAAGTCTTTCAGATGTCAGGATTTGATGAACTCAGAAACTATTAAAAGGGCTCTTCCCTTTGAATCATCATTTCCTTCTTTGGGTTTTTATTTACTTTCACCGATCCAAGGCAGGGTTTCATGAAAAGTCATCTCTTTTTATTGTCAACCGTTTTTTTAGGTTTGTTGAGCTGCACGGATGGCAAGGATCAGCACATCACGTCAATGTTACCAAATGTGGTCATCTTGCTGGCCGATGATTTGGGTTACTCCGACCTCAGTTGCTATGGTGGCTTTGCGCATACTCCCCATTTGGATAGGTTGGCTAAGAAGGGTATTCGCTTTACTTCTTTCTATGCTGCGGCGCCTAATTGTTCGCCTTCGCGAGCAGGACTGCTAACCGGCAGGTCACCTTCGAAAGTCGGTATTTATAACTATTTGTCTTCCAAGCATCCGATGCACCTCCGTAATGAAATTGTGACTTTGGCTGAACTACTAAAGCTCAAAGAATACCACACCGGCCATTTTGGAAAGTGGCATCTGGGTTGTCTGCCACAAGATTCTGTTCTTAACCATCCGCAGCCTATAGATCAAGGTTTCGACTACTCATTTGGAACTGATAACAATGCCGACCCATCTCACCTGAATCCTACCAACTTTATTCGAAATGGTCAGCCGGTAGGAAAGCTAAGCGGTTACTCCTGCGATCTCGTTGTTGAGGAAGCCAGCCAATGGCTCCATGGAATCGATCATGAGAACAAGCCATTTTTGGCATATCTGGCATTTCACGAACCCCATAAGAAGGTATCATCTCCACCAGATATTACTAAGAAATACAGTCGTTTTGCCGATGCCGACGCTGAATATCTTGCCAATGTGGAAAATCTAGATGAATCGATTGGTAGGTTGGTATCCATATTGGACAATTCGGGTCTGCTAGAAAATACCATACTTATCTTTGCTTCTGACAATGGCTCATATCGTCATGGTTCAAATCACCCTTTATTGGGAGGCAAAAGCTTTGTTTATGAGGGGGGAATTAGGGTGCCAGGAGTTCTCCATTGGCCAAAACAGATCCCTTCCGGACAAGTTATAGATGAACCAGCCGGCTTAATCGATATCGTTCCGACAATCTTATCGATTCTGGAAGTGAAGCACCCAGATCCCACATTGCTAGATGGTCAAAATCTCCTTCCCCTGCTGACAGGTCAACCTTTCGAGCGCAAGAAGCCATTGGCTTGGTTTTTTTATCGCACATCACCGGAAATGGCCATGCGGATCGGCAAGTATAGTATACTTGGACGTGATTTGGATACCACTTACCATACTCATGCGATGACCGAGCCCGACATGGAGGTGATCAAAAACTTGAGTTTGGATTCTTTTGACATCTACGACCTTGACAACGATATAAGCCAAGCCCATCCGATCGTTTCCTTATCCACAGTGACAGCAGAACATTTGCAGCGGCAGATGCAGGATCGACTTGAGGAAATTCAGAGAGATGGATATTATTGGCAAAATCTGCCACCAGCGGAAGGAGTTAAAAAATTAAAATGGGAATGGAGGCAATTAAGACCTCAAGGATTTAATACCCAAAAGATGCAATAGGAAATTTCACACATGCATAACATTAGTCAGTTTGGATCGTAATAGATTGATATCCATATGATTGTAGCCAATAATTATACCCATTGAACGATTTATCTAGTGGCATTTTTTTTAAATGCATTGCATCAGAACTAATTTATGAAATATGATGGATTACTTTATCATATCGTATGGCATGTGTGAAATTTGATTCTACTGCGTCGCATTTCTGCTTCATTAACAAGCACTTCAAGCAAAGTGACTCCTCGCCAGGCTCGCTATGCCTCCTCGTCAAAGTGCTTGCTAATTTTGCATAAATGCGCCTCGTAATGAATCCTATTGCACCATTTGGGTAATAACTAACCGGTAGGATGCCTTGCCGGATCTATGGAGCCGGTATTCTACTTTTCGTATGAGTTCTTGATCTAAAGTAAATCTAGGATGAACGAACACAAGCTAGAAAGCAGATCAAATGATCATCGGTGGCCAACATACCGCAATGATTTATACAAAAGGCCCTGGTTCATCGCACCGGGTGTCATATTTTTCTTAACAGTGACCAGTTTAGGAGCACAAATGATGAACAAGCAAATACCAGAGACTAGCATTGATCACCTGATTTTTACTGCCTCGAGTCTGGAACAGGGTATGGATACTGTTGAGAAGTTGTTGGGGATACGGCCAGTACCCGGAGGAAGGCATACCTTGTACGGAACGCACAACGCTCTGCTTGCACTGGGTGAACATACCTACTTGGAAGTGATAGCACCCGATCCAGATTTGCCCATTCCATCACGTGGTCGTCTCTTTCAGCATCATTACGAAAATCCTCCAAAACTTGCTACTTGGGCTCTTCGCTGCGAAGACCTTGACTCGGTATCCGTACTCGCACGAGAAAACGGCCTTAGCCTGGGCACAGTGCAGGCCGGCAGCAGGACCAAGGCGGATGGAAGCTCAATTTCATGGCGATTATCGGACCCATACGCATTACGTATGGATGGTGCAATTCCGTTTTTGATCAGTTGGGGAGATACGCCGCATCCTGCTTCTGCCATACCCCATGCAGGACAACTTCTTGAACTCGCTATCTTTCATCCTGAGCCTGCCTTGATACAAGAAAAGCTGTCTTTATTGGATCAAGGTCTAAAGGTAATGCAAGCCGATACTTTTCGCCTACGTGCACTAATCCAAACTTCAAATGGTCTCGTGGTACTCGAATAGAACGATGGTCGACAGTAAAGGCGAATCCGGGGGAAGCAATAGTTTCTTCCAGAAATAATGGTCACATCAAATCAAAATCAGGGTGGTAAGTAGCGTAGGTGAAGGCACCCCTGAATGGTCTAATTCAGCTTAATTCAAGGTCTCTAACAAAGCAAAACACAATTCATCGATTTGTTCACTTTGTGCATGGAAGGCTGAAACATTAGAAAGTATAATAACCGATTTTCTTTCTCGCGGCAGTACGGCTAGAGAAGATCGATAACCACCGGTGCCTCCATTGTGCCATAGGCATTCCTTGGAACCAGTGTCGATGATGTGCCAACCCAATGCAACGGCCATTTTCTCATTGACCTCGATGGTTTTTTCTTGTACAATTCTGTTGACTTCGTGATCCTGGTTAAAGCTAAATCGTGCAAACTCAGCCAGGTCTAGAACCGATGAAAGCAAGGCGCCAGCACCGGCAAGGGCTTGAAAATCCCAATTGGAAGTGGGGCGACCATGACGATCCAACCCACCGACCATCAAACTGTCCACCGAGCTCCGTTGGCTGGTCGTGGAGGTCAATTGCAAAGTCTGACAAATTTTTTCCTGAAGCAAAGTCTCATAAGAAACCCGGTAAATCCTGGTCAGGAGATATCCCAATATCCCTGCTCCCAGATTGGAGTACTCATACTGTGCGCCACTTTGATTTTTAGTCCTTAGCTCATAAGTAAGATATTTTTCAAGATCTTGATCAGTATAATTGGCGTAAGGATTATCTGGATTTTCTGCCATTTCCTCATCAAAATTGGAAGGCAATCGGGGCAGGCCAGATGTGTGATTTGCCAGTTGCCGAAAGGTGATGTGTTTTCCATCAATCAGTGGAAATTCCAGTACAGTAGCTATGGTTTGATAGAGTTGAATTTTGCCTTCGATCACTGCATTTGCCAACAGCATGGAGGTAAAGACCTTGCTTATGGACCCGATTTCAAATGTAGAACTCGCATTCACGGTGCTCCATAAAGTATCTTGCATACGTGTCAATCCCAAGGTAGCAACCTCTTGATCGCCCACAAGACCTATAGAAACCTCAGCCCCATTGGGCAAAAAGTTTGCGTGATGAGCCACAATCCCAACCTGCTCAGAAGAAAAGCTTCTGCTGTCCAATCGACTGACAACTTGGTTTTGTCCCAAGCCGCAACCTGAGGAGATCAAAAAACTGGCGATGATGATGGCTACTTGTTTCATGATGTAGAGATGTCAAATTTTGGATGCTGGTTTTGAGCAATCATCCCAAGCCCTTACATCTGATGCGATAGCATTGGCACCATAGGATTTTACCTCATAAGAGGCTTCTTGCAGATAGGAAAAGCACTTCTGACATTCGGCATCTGACAAATGTGTCACTTCAAAAGCAATGAGTCGCGGTCGTAAACTTTTAAGACCAAAAAGCTTGATGATCTCAAAATCATAACCTTCAGCGTCAATTTGAAGAAAGTCAATATGCTGCAAACCAAATTGTGACCTTAACGTAGAGAGTGAAATAACTTGTATCGTCTCAGTAACGATTCTCTTCGCTGGATCTTCAGGTACGGCAATTCCATGTTTTACAGCCTGCCTGGCAACATGACCCGACGAGAATGCATTTTCTAGAATCTCACGTTTGAAAGTAGTTAATCCTGAAGCCCATCGATCGCTGCAGAAACCAATCTTGTAGATTTTTTCCTGTCCATCTGTTGGACCCAGTGCGGCATTGACCACGTGAATGCCTTGATTTCTTGCATACAACGGTTTCAAATACCTCTCGAAAACGTCCTTTTGTGGTTCTAAGAGTACACCAGTCCATTGATCTCTTTTGATAAATTTATGCACGGGATCGTGGGTCATCCCATCATTGGCACCCACTTGCAGGACAGTCACCTGTGGGCATTTTCGAGAAAAGTCATCGATGTACGCAGCCAGCGATCCTCTCTTGGGGGTATAAAGGTAGCGGTAGTAAAACAGCAACCAAGGGTGGTTAACCGCACTCAGTTTGAAAAGGGAGGACCGGTATTTGCGTTTTAGCCACTTCTTCACCCTGCCAAATGTAGCTCAATCAACACGCTTCTCAAAAAGGGCAAGGAAGCCTCATCTACTTCTGGTCCTCAAAAAAAAAGCTCCACATAAGACTGTGAAGCTTTTTCTCTCTCAGAGCAGGAGTCGTTTCAATAACGCCCGCGGTCATAACCGCCGCCGCCACCTCCGCGATAACCACCACTTCGGTGACCGCCACCGCGATTGCGATTTTCTCTTGGCTCTGCTTTCTTTACTACAATGGTTCTGCCATCAAGCTCTGTATCATTGAGGTTGTTGATTGCTTCCTGAGCTTCATCGTCATTGGGCATTTCTACGAAGCCAAAACCTTTGGACCGTCCAGTAAATTTGTCCATGATGATCTTAGCAGAATCGACAGCTCCAAACTCCTCAAAAGCTTGTTGGAGGGTTGATTCTCTAGTACTGAAATTCAATTTCGCTACAAAAATGTTCATAATAAAAAGTTAAATAAAATAATACCAGCTAAGTGTAGCAAATTGAATTCCTAAAAGAACGCCTCTACTAAACTGAGCTAAAAAACACAACAAAGATACACTAAGATTGAGTTCCATGATAGATTTTTAATTTCGAAGTTGAAAACCGACATCAGGATTGACTCATCAGTTCCCGGACAGTAGGCTCAGGGCTCTCAGGCGATCGGTATAGGGAACAAAGAGGTGGTCGTGATGGTATCCTGCCACAACATTACATGGGATCTCTGCTTTCGCAAGAATCGAACTTATTTTGGCCGTAATGCCGATCTGCTCCAGTGACGTGTTTGTCCTAATCGTAATCCAAGCATGGGGAGATGAAATCTCTTGCTGATTGGAGGCAGAGTGTCGGGGAACAATAACGCTTAGTCCCTCTTCCTCTCTAATCATACCGATCGCCTCTACCGGCACTGCAGCACCCATATCCAGAGACTGAAAGACGTAAACGCCCTCACACAATGAGGCTTCAAGGGTAGGTGCTGGTGACTTCATTTGTTGACTTGCAGTTTTGACATGACAAGTTACCAAACCCTTCGCTGGCTACTTTCACTCATTTGGCTAGAAGTAGTGGTAGTTCAAACAAGTTTCTCTCTGGCAAACTTGGCGTTTCAAAGCTCCCCCTAGATCTCAGGTCATATACTGAGAACACCCTAAGGTGATCCCAGATTTTAGCCCAATCAATTGCGCCTGGTCAAAATGGGAATGAAGAGTTACCGTTTGAAAATGTAGCGCGTAATAAAAATTGCTTGCTGATCAGTTTCACCAGCATCACTTTCGACGCCGCTGACCACATGCACCAGCTCCCATCCCTCAGAGGCCATCTGAGTGAGCTTCGAGGAAATGATCGCATCATTGCTGGCAATGTTCTGAAAGTTGATCCCCACTGCAGAGTAAAAATTAAGGAGTTTGGTTTCTTCCAGACGGTCAATCTTAAGATCTCGCCGCCTCACATCCGATTGGTCGGAATCTGTACCATCGGTTCGTTCTGTCGTATGTTCCGAGGCTTCCGCTTTGTCGAGATGTGTGATCAGCCTTGATCGGCCAAGGCCCATAGGCACAACTGATTCAACCGAGGTGATCACCTTGTACTCTTGTGCCATCACTGTTTCGAAACAGCACAAAAGGATAGCGCATGGGAATAATAAGTATTTCATGAATGTTACGTTTTGATTTTTAATTAGTGATTGGAAGGGTCAGACACCAAAAGAAAGATTCCTGCCAACCAAGGCTCCTGGTTCCGTTTTTCCAGTAGCGGTCCCTGATCTTTCTCTAAAGATCCCTTTGTCAAATGGAGACCCCTACCGGAGATTGGTTAAAAGAAAGTTAAGGTCGACCATGATAGCGACTACTTCTCCCCAAATTGTAGAAATCCAAATTTGTTGAAAGTGTGAAAGTTGATGTTTACAGGTTGCCAGCTCCAGGCTGCCACTACTTCATGATCGTAGTCCAACCTGTAGAAATTACCCCTCCATACATCCCCGGGCTCTGGTACTTCCTGAACGATTGGATTGAGTAGTGCAAACGGAATAAAAAATTCTGCCAGCCAACCCACGATTTCCGAACCCTTGTCTGAGATCTGGGTTTGCACGGAAGTCTCATGGAGCACTTTTCGATCGCCAGCATATTTCCATGGTAACCAACCCAAGAACTTGCCACCCAGGTTAGGGACCAGGATAGGCAACTCCACATTTTTTGGCGACAACTCATACTCAAAATAGATCGGGTATTGCGTGTCAGGCCATATGAAAACTTCAACTACATCTTCTTCCCAGAGATTGGCATTATCCTCTTGTAATGTCGCTGAGATCTTATGATCCTGGCAATCAAACAAGTAGTACAACCCCTTCTCCGAATACATGATCTTTGCTCGTGTTGTGTACTTCTTGTCCAAATGGGATCTCTGTGGAAGCTCTAGCCAATCAGCATTTTGCCAAGACACCTGAGTTGCATACCCATCCGGTACAAAGTCTGGTGTCGGGACGACCAGCATTGTGTCCTGCGCACGTAAATACAGACCTAGAAGGAGGTGCAAAAGCCAAAGTACTATCCTTCGATTAGTCATAAGAGGATGATCATTTGCAATCAAAGATAGACAAGTGCCGCTCGGGTTCCCTGGTTCTTTGGTGAGATACGCACTGGGACTACTGGAGCGGGGATATATTGCCAGCCTAAGTGCTTGTCGCTAAATGAGGTCTTCGATCGAAGCTTTGTTCGACTAGCCCCAAGTGCTAAGGCCATCAATGTGCCTTTTTAAGCAAGTGTGGATACTTCTTTTGAAAATTCTTAAGCCTTGGGATAGACACTGCCCGAACGTAGGGCTGGTTGGGGTTTTTCTTTTCGTAATCTTGATGATATTCTTCTGCCGGATAAAACTTTTTCAGTGCGCTGATCTCCGTGGTAATTGCTCCATCAAAGACTTCCTTCTCTGATAGTTCAGCCACATACTTTTCAGCCAAGTGCTTTTCCTCTTCGCTGGTATAAAAGATAGCCGATCGATATTGGGTGCCAGCATCAGGTCCTTGCCGGTTGAGCGTGGTAGGGTCATGTGATCCAAAAAACACTTCCAACAGTGTGGAATAGTTGACCATGGAAGTATCATAAATTACCTCCACGGTTTCGGCATGTCCGGTAGTACCGGTACCAATGCTTTGGTATGTTGGGTTAGAGGTATGACCGCCAGCGTACCCCGAAATGGCTTCTTCAACCCCCTTGACACTTTCAAAAATGGCTTCAACGCACCAGAAGCAACCACTGGCAAAATAAGCACGCTGCAGGCCTTCAAAAGATCTTGTCTGGTACTCACCTGTTGAAGACTTATCAGAACAGTTGGTGTTGGAAGAGAATAGAGTGAATGCAATGAGCAGTGCAAAGTATTTCATAAGATGTGTTTCTAATTCACCTGTGAAAACATAGTCCTGTTAGAAAAGTTGTTGGCAAATTATCACATTTCCAAGACATAAGATTCACAAAAAGATCACGAAGGAAGTTGAGTAGAAATATTTTCTCTTGCCGGTAGCAAATCCCATTATTCAGGACTTTGGTTTTTGTGGGTAAAAAGATCAGCTCTAAAATCAGACCGCTTTTTGGCAAAGCAGTCCTCCACTATTTGACCTGATAGACAGCTTGATTTTATCTCTTGTGGATCGAGCAGCATAAATCTATAACTAAATGACAATCAATGTAAAAAACGACAACAAACGACAACAAACGCTTCTAAACGAAAGTAAATGTTTAAAAACCGACTCGAAACAGCCCATGGATCTACATTTGACTCAGACATCGATGTTACAGATGGAATTTATTTTGAAACTTAAAATTTTTAATGATGAACAATTTATCAAATCAGGTCCAGTTGATTGGAAATTTAGGAGCAGATGTTGAAACCTATGAAGTAGGGAACGGTAGAAAAATCGCCAAAGCCCGAATCGCCACAAATCGAAGCTATAAAAATCCGGATGGCGAGTGGACCAAGACAACGGATTGGCACAATGTGGTTGCCTGGGGTAAAACTGCAAATCTTATCAGTGAGAAAGCGTCCAAAGGCACCCAGATCTGTGTGAGAGGGAGATTGTCTACCCGCAGTTATGATGACAAGGATGGTAATAAGAAATATGTAACTGAGGTTATTGTCCACGAATTTCGCACCTTCCACAATCCAGTCGCAAAGCCCTTCTAATTAGATATGGTGCTTTCAGAGAGACCCTTTGTTCGGAGGGTCTCTTTTTCTACCGCTGCTTGACTCAATTCAGAAAACCATTCAAAAACATACCTTTGAATTTGAGATGAGAAAGGAGCGCAAAGACAAACACTTTCTGAAGAAACCGGCATATCCAGGTGGAAGCAAAGCCATGCGTACTTTTCTCTCCAAGCAGAAAGTATATCCAAAAGAGGCACTTGAGCAAAAGATCGAAGGAACTGTTCATTTGCGATACACCATCAACCACCGGGGCTCGGTGGTTAGGACAAAGGTAATTGTGGGATTGGGTCATGGATGTGATGAAGAAGCAGCGCGCATAGTGAAGTTGCTGAAGTTTGAGGTGCCCCCAACTCGTAAGGTTAAGGTGCAGTACCACAAGACGATTCAGATTCACTTTAAGCTTCCAAAAGAGATGAAACGATCCTTTGTCTACAGTACCGATGTTAAAAAAGATTCACCGAACCATGGTCAACCTGAAAAGGTGTCAAGAAAATCCTACCAATATCAAATTAAGTGGTAATTATTTTACCTATTGGTCCTTAGAAGTCATGAAGTCAAAGTGGTTTTTTAGCTGTTTTTTGCTGTGGATCGGTCTTGGCGTGAGCGGTGGGTCTGGGAGCATGATGTTTGCCACACAAGATATGCTCAAGAGTGACATGGACGCTTTGATTGAGGAGATTGCGGACCATTTTGCACCAGATGGTAGAGTGGCGTTATTTGATGTATCCTGGAGGGGTGAGGATCCGGTAGTACTGACCGGAGAGACGAATCTTGTAGCTGCACGAGATAGTTTGATCAATCGATTGACATCGGCCAAGATTGACTACCGAGACAGTATCCAAATTCTCATTGCCAGGCCAGGGTTGGTCACTGTCTCGGTGTGTAATATTCGCAGTAAACCACAACATTCTGCTGAACTGTCCACCCAATCTCTTATGGGTACCCCCCTGAAAGTATTTAAAGAGAAATCGGGCTGGACCTTGGTGCAGACCCCTGATCACTATCTAGGTTGGCTCGATGAAGGTGCATTCGTGGTCTTGAGTGAAACAGCTATGGAAAAGTGGCAGAAAGATCAGAAGATTGTGGTCAATGCAGCTTATACTTTTGTCCAGTCAGAGACTGGTGAAGGAATAATATCCGATGTGGTGAGTGGCAACATCCTTCGAAAGATCGCTGACCTGGGAGATCATATTGCAGTACAATTGCCAGATGGCCGTGGAGGAGTCATTCGTAGATCGGAAGTCATGGACTTTAAAGACTTTATCTCACCCAGGGAAGATCCTTTGGCATCCATATTGAAAACAGCCCATTCCTTTTTGGGTCGCCCGTATCTATGGGGAGGCACATCATCTAAAGCGATGGATTGTAGTGGCTTTACCAAGACTGTTTTCTATCTCAATGGGTTTCAACTCCCACGTGATGCCAGCCAACAAGTACACGTCGGATCGGCTATTGAGACGGATACTACACTAAAGAATTTGCAACCGGGTGATTTTCTATTCTTTGGTAAAGAAGATGCATCAGGCGATAAAGCTAGAATTACCCATGTGGCCATCTATTTGGGTCAGGGCAAAATGATTCATGCATCGCAAATGGTGCGGATCCAAAGTCTTCGAAGGGGAGACCCGGATTTTGCTGAGAATAGACTAAAAACCTTGGTCGGAGCCAGACGGATGATTGGAACCTATGGTGAAAACGGTGTGGAACCCCTGAATTTGGTGGAAGCCTATCAGAAGTAATTTATCGGTTGTTCTCAAGGGTTGAGATGATTGGAGTGTGTAATGGACCGCAATAAAATTCACACGACCTGACAGACGAGCACTCAACGAGGATACATCTTGTGCTTTTCATTTCAGTGATCCAGCAATCACTCATCGCCGATAACCACGGTCCACTTTCTGACCTCCCATGCTGGAATGAGACCATTCTTGACGTAAGGATCTGTTTTGGCAAACTCCTCTACCGGACCGGGGTCATCACACTGAAAAATGAGCAAAGCACCATCAGGCGGATCCGCATAAGCACCTCCCATCACCAAAAGGCCCTGCTCCTTGGCCTTCGCGGCATGAGCCAAATGCACCTCCCTGAAAGGGGCTCTGCGTTCAATATAATTTTCAACCGTTTTGTAGATTAATACGTAAAATGCCATTGCGTCAATTTATTAGGTAATGGAGAATATGCCAACCAGCACCTTCTATTAAAAATACACTTTTTCGATAGGATGTCTTACGGAGTGAAATTATGCCTGATTGGACTTTTTACCGGCAGAGGAGATCGATTACTTTCCATCTTTAGACCCATCGAACCCTATTTTTGAGCAATTTTTGACGAATGATCTTTCCGTTCCAAATCGTTTAGATATCAAATTGCTCTCATGTTTACTAGACCCGCCTCATACCTCATTTTACTTTTCTGGCTTTTGTCTTTTTGCCAGCCTGGCGAGGTAGTTGAAATCAAACATCCGATAAGGTATAACTCTGGAGCGGGACAATCTTTAGATCAGTGGTATTATGAGCGTTCATATCCCACCGGCAGATTGGCTACTTCACGTTGGGTGCGAGCACACCAGGAATTGAAGCGAGAAAATCAACAAAAGCGGACTGATGCAGCGGGCTGGGCGGCCTTGGGTCCACCGAATGTGGGTGGCCGGACACTTTGTCTTGCTTTCCATCCTAATGATTCCAACATTATCTATGCGGGTGCCGCCGGAGGTGGCTTGTGGAAGACCAGTACCATGGGCCAAGGGCCGGATGCATGGTCATATGTCCCAACCGGCTTTCCGGTCCTGGCTGTTGCCAGTGTGGCCATAGATCCCGCAAATCCATCCAATATGTTGCTTGGGACCGGAGAAATGTACAACAGTTTTCAGATTGCTGAGCCCGGTGTGGTGAGCCGCTTCTCACGTGGCACCTATGGGATAGGAATACTAAGGACAACGGATGGAGGTTTGGCTTGGCAGCAGGTATTGGATTGGTCTACCGACGAGATGCGTGGAGTGCAGGACATTGTTTATCATTCTCAGAATCCGCAGATCGTTTACGCCGCAACAACGGAAGGTGTATATAAATCTGAGGATGCTGGTGAGACCTGGCAAAATATTCATCAGCTATCGATAGCAGTCGACATCGAAGTAGATCCTCGGGATGGAGATGTCATTTATGTGTCATATGGTAACCTCAACTTTACGGGCACAATCCCGGTCGGTATATTCAAATCAACCGACGCAGGATCTAGCTTTGTTCCTGTAATGAAAGGTCTTCCACCGACTTGGTCAGGTAAAGCGATGATTGCGATACATCCTCAGTATCCTAAACTTTTGTATGCCAGTGTGCACGATCTGTTTACAGATCCGGGTGTCGATACGACTCATCTTGGATTGTATCGGTCTGTCAATGGGGGTGAAGATTGGGTAAGGCAAAACAATAGAAATGTAGCCCTATTTCAAGGTTGGTATTCGCATGATGTGGCTTTACATCCGCAAGACACTCAAAAGCTTTTATATGTTGGGATCGATGCCTGGATTTCTGACGATGCAGGCCGGTCACTGACCAAGATTTCAGATTGGAGAAAATCAACCTTTGGTGCTTTTCCCACCGAAGGCCCCAGTGGTCCTCCCGACTACGTCCATGCCGATATTCATGGAGTTTACTTTCATCCCCAAATAAGCGATGATGTCTTTTTAGCCACGGATGGAGGTGTTTTTCAAATGTCTGGAGAAAGCATGACCTTCAGAAGCCTGAATGAAGGCCTCCAGACAACCCAATTCTATGCCAATATTTCATGCTCGAGGACTGATTCCAATATGGTCATTGGAGGAACGCAAGACAATGCCACTTACTTATTTTTGGATAGTCTCTGGTTGCGGATCATTGGAGGAGATGGCATGTCCACGGCCATTGATCCGTTGGATGACAATATCATATATGGCTCGGCCCAGGGCCTGGTCATTGCCCGTACTTTGAATCGTGCCGATAGTTTCGATTTAATCATACCACCCAGTCAACCGAATGAATCCACCGCGTTCAGTGCACCTTATGAGGTAGCAGTTGCAGATCCCAGAATTATTTATGCCGGAAGACAGTGGCTATACCGATCTACAGACCGGGGCACCAGCTGGACTAAGACTTCAGATGTCGCACCAGATGGTGCTAATGTCATTTTAAGTATAGCCATTGCTCCCGATGATCCAGATCACCTTTACATAGCCACTTCTTCCAGCCCATTTTCATCAAATCAGGCACCTAAGGTACTCAAGAGCACCAATGGAGGGAAAACTTGGGAAATTTTGAGGGGTTTACCTGACCGGGTAGCCAAAGATATTGCCATCGATCCGAATGACTCCGAGGTACTGTACTGTGTGTTTTCCGGTTTTGGTACTAGCCATGTCTTTAAGTCAACGAACGGAGGAGAAACCTGGGCGGATATAACCGGGCAACTCCCTGATGTGCCAAGCAATGCATTACTGATTGATCCGATATTTAGTGATCATCTTTATCTAGCCAATGATTTGGGTGTTTATTTTTCAGCCGATGGAGGATTTCATTGGGAGGGCTGGATGCAAAATCTTCCTGATGTGGTCATGGCTATGCATTTATCCTACTCACCTAGTAATCGAAAAATTCGATTGGCGACTCACGGAAACGGTTTGTACGAACGAGACATCATCGAAACCATTCCCGTAGCTGTGGATAATTATGACCGTCATTTATCCACAAAGATTTATCCCAATCCCTTTGGGCAGCAGCTCAACATTGCCTTTGATCAATCCCATACCGGTATCATTTATGTTGATATTATAAGTACAACTGGAAGGAGAATATTTTCTTGGCAAAAGGATATCATCAATCAAAATTCGGTGTCCATTCCCACTGGATCCCTGCTGACTCCCGGTATTTATTTTCTCACTGTAAAGCTACATGACAGTTTTTCCGTCAGTGCTGTGACCCATTTGTAATACACTGTCCTCGATATTGGCTGGGAGTGAATCCTGTGACTCGACGGAAGCATTTACCAAAAGTAGACTGGTCGCCGAAGTTGAGATGCTGCGCAATGGCAGCTATGGCTAGGTCATTCTTTTGCAAAAGACTCTCAGCAACTCTCACTTTTTCCCTGAGAATATATTGATATGGGGTCATATGGTATACGCTCTTAAAGGCACGGATAAAATTGTATTCGGTCATGTAAACTAGTTCAGCTATGCCAGTCACAGAGAGGTTTGCACAGATGTTATCATGTATTTTGTCTCTGGCCAATTTAATGCGCCTATAGATTTCTTGTTTTGTAGCCATCCGCACTGCTGGGATATTCTTGATATTCCGCCAATGATTTTGTTCCGACCAGATCATATGTTCGATTAAGGTGTAGTAGAAATCTTTTGACTTCCAGTGATTTGGATCGGTTGTTGATAAGATCGACAGAAACTTTCCCAAAGGATTGTTTTTGAGTGGATGAGGAAATTCCTGAAAATAGGGGATGTCTTCTTTTTTTTCTGTTGAAAATATCGGTTCAAGAATGTTTTTTCTCTGTAGACCATGCCAGACCTGAACAATTGAATCACTGTCCAGAAACAAAGAAATAGCATCTGCCTGGATCGGATTTTGGGCGTCACAAGTGATTTTTTCTTTGGGATTGATGATGCAATAATGCTGGTCTGGAATGTAATAATCTCTTGTTTTCGTAAAGTATTTTTCGGGAAAATCGAGGGGTATCTTTATCGTTAAATTGGTGTCAGATAGTTCAAGCTTAAACTTCTTGACCCTGGACCTAAAGAGACGGTTGTCAAAATTTCCATCAAAGGTGTCAAAGAAAGACTCATGACGAAGCTGAAGTACTTCCATTGAGGAGCGTTTGAATCACGCATTGAAAACGTACACAGTCGAGAAAAAGCTTATTTGACCTGAAAGCAAATTCTTGAGAGGTACCCTTTATTTATTGAAGCCGTATATTTCGACCAGTTACTTTCCAACCACTAAATTCCTTCCGCAAGGTAAACGCACCTTGAAAATACTGGCGATCTCCTTCAATGTTGGCCCGAAGCATTATATCAGCCTGATCATCCTGGATACGATAACCGATGGTAGTACAAAGTTGTGGATCAGCTCCCTGCTGAATGGCCTCTTGTTCTGACATGACTCGAATGGGTTTGGCTGCGAAAGTCAAATCTTCGTCAAGCAAATCATAGAACAATTGCTCCATAGCCCTGGTGCCGGGATTGATATCCCGTCTTAGATCTCTTAGCAACACCATGGCCTTGCCTCCGGGCAAATCCACCTGGAAGAGAGGATCGGCTTGGGGGTCTTCAGCGATAGCTTCCAATATTTCGATCAGATCGGTTTTGGTTTGCCCGAAAAGAGAAAAACCTGATAAAGTCAGGACTAAGCATATTAGTAAATGGTGGTGAATGCTCATGATCTCATCATATTTCTGTTGAGGATGGTAGAAAGATAGTCATTTCTATTTTTTGACTGTTTGAGCCGATCTTGACTTTCGGTAGATATATCGGACTTGCACCAGTGTTTCAATAAATTTATGTCGTCATTCCAGCCTGAGCCGTCAAAGAATTCCAAACCCTTATGATCTCTCACCTTATACAGTGATTTTTCGCCGTAGCAAGTACCCAGATACAGATAATGGAAGTCCTGCGATTTTGCCCAGGTGGCAACCTTCCACATCATCCACTTGCCCAGTGAGTGGGATCTCATTAAGGCTGTATCAAAAAAGGCAAACCAATAGTGTAATACGTGCTCACTTTGACACCCTAGTACATATCCCACTGGACGGCCATCTGCAGTAAAGGCAAATACCGTATTTCCAATATCGAGGTTTAGAATATAACGGAGCCGGTCTTCGTCCAGATACTCGCTGCCGATGCGCTGTTTTGCATAATCAGATGCAAACCCGGAAAAATTGCGATCCGACGACAACACAAAATGCTTTTGATGGTGGTTCATCTCAATGTCTAAGGGACTGATTTTTCGATCAACCCTCCTGTTTTCTGAACTGTCGGTAAAGCGATCCAGGTCTATGCGAAGGCTTCTCGAAAGGTAAAATATTTGGTGCCTTAGATTGGGATCTGCTGAGTAGGGGAGAAAGCCACGATTGTAAATTTCCGAAACTGGATCAGCTTCTTCTTGAATACAATAGATTCCGTAGGGGAAGGTATATGAGGAATAGTCCGGGGTGCACTCCGAGAAAATAATTTTCATTAGTAAGATCTTTTAATGAAACGCAATACCCTTTCCATGGAGGTCTTGATGGGCATGGAACTTCCGGGATAATTATTATGCATGAAACTAAATATCAAAATTCTGCCATTATCGGTTGCAATAAAACCGCTGAGGCAATGTCGATTTCGCAAGGTCCCTGTTTTGGCAAAAACAAATGGAGGATCATCTCCATAGTGGTTTTTTATAGTGCCGGATTGACCTCCCGTAGCTAAAATGTCAAATAGTCTTTCTTTAGGGATCTGAGAGCCAATTTTCTCCAAAACCTTTACCATCGCTCTGGGCGTAAATAGGTTGTAACGTGACAATCCCGAACCGTCAAACCACAAGAGATCTTCTTTGAATTCTGCTAAAATGCCCTCTTTTACAAAATCAATGATCGAATCGGTATCCATTTTCCCCAAGATCTTCATCGAGGTTTGTAAGAGTAATTGCTCAGCAATGAAATTATCGCTTTGGTGCATAAGCCTTCGGAAAACGGTATCGACAGCTGTTGTGTAGTAGATTGTATCCAGTAGTGGAGCAGGACATGTTTTTGAAAACTTAATGTTTCCCCCCATCAGTTGAGGCAGAGTACTTGCCAATATTTTTTCTGCTGAATATGACGGTATTTCTAGTCGTGTTTGTGGAAGAGTTTTGGGCACACGGACAAAAAATTCATTGGCGAATTCACTGCGGCTGATGTCGAAATGACTACCAGGCAAATAGGATACCTCAATGCCATTTGGGAAATAGCCAATGGACTGGGTTGCACTGTCAACCAAAAAAGTTATTTGATTGGCAAAAATTGGGAACGAAGATTTCTCAATCTGATAGGAATAGCGGTAGTCATCCCAAGCCCAACCCTTACCATATCGATCCGTTTGAAAATGATTTTGGCAAATGATTACGTTCTTGCTGGTGTTGGACAAATGTTGCAAGAGTCGCTGTTGGTGGGGGTGCGCATATGTAAACTGAGGATGGAGGAAAGTAGGATCTCCCATAGGCCAGATATAGGTGCTGTCATTGCTCCTATGGACTGACAGAGTAGCGAGCGAATCTCCCAAGTATGTTAAAGCGGTAAGCAGGGTTAAAATCTTAGTGTTAGAGGCGGGCGTAAAATATTTATCTGCTTGGTGCTGAAATAAGTACTTACCACTATTGGGGTCATAGAGGGCAAATCCTACAAAATGACTGCTGAATAATCCATCTGATGAGAGGAATTCAGTTAAGGAATTTCTGAGCTTTGTAGATGGAGTAAGACACGATGAGGCAATAACTAAAAGGAAGAAGCTGGAAAAGATGATGGGGCACAGTAAGGATCGGTCAGTCATGGCCTGTTGGATTCACGCAGTAAAACACAACCCAGGCCATGGGTATCTGGATACCGGACGAAACCATGTTGAAATTTCACTCCTGAGGCGATATCTTTTGCCAGCATCATGGCTCCATCCAGGTCTACATAATCTGCCATTGGAATCAGTTGTGCTGCAGCGCTGATACCTATAGAAGATTCAGTCATACATCCCACCATTACCTTAAGGTTCATGGATCTAGCCGTCTTGATCATCTCCAAGGCAGGTGTCAATCCGCCACACTTCATGAGCTTGATATTTATACCATGAAATCCACTTTGACAAGAGGGCAAATCAGATAGTTTCTGACAGCTTTCATCGGCAACCAAAGTCAAGGTGGTGTTGTCCTTGATTTCTGGCATCAACGGGTCATCCTTTGACGACAGAGGCTGTTCGAGTAACTCCACACCCATCGTTTCCAGTTTCGGAAGATAGTCCCTGCATTGCTTGTATGTCCAACCCTCGTTGACATCAATGCGAAGGGAGGCATTGGTGCAAGACTGAACAGCTTCCATAATTTCGAGATCCCGGTTCCCAGCCAGTTTGATCTTGTAGATCGGCCAGGGATTTTCTTCGATCTTTCTTTTCAACTCCGAAGTCTCTGCTAGACCAATGGTTAGGGATGTCGGTGGGAGCTCCCTATCTGGATTGAAGTTTAAAATCTGACCGATGGTCCGATGGTGTAACTTGCCATATAGATCGTATGCTGCACAATCCAAGGCTGAAAGCAGAAAGGGTTCGGATTCAAGGTGAGGTGCTAACCTGCGATATAATGTAGAGGGTTCATCTAGGTGAATGTTGCTGAGTTCTTTGCGTAGTTCCTCCAATCGGCCTATCATCCGGTCTATCGAAACATCGTAATACGTGATTTCAGTGGCTTCACCGAGGCCAGTAAATCGATCTTTGATGAGACTGACTACCAAAGCATCGCGGTAGGTAAATTGACCCTTGGAGATGACAAAAGGGTATTTGAGATACAAGCGGTATTTTCGCCATTGAACATCCATCCTAAATCAGTGCTGACTCGAGGAAATGTATAGTTGGAGTACTACTGTCGAATCGGGCCCTAATGCCGACCGGTAAAGTGATTTGATCATCGATATGACCGAAAGGCAGCCCGTAGGCAATTGGTATTTGCCAATCAGAAAAGTGTTTTTCTAAAGTCTCCCGGAGAGAAAAGGAACGGTCGCCGGGATCAGGCTCACAATCATGAAAGGTGCCTAAAATAATGCCAGCAGCGCTGCGGATATCAGTGGCCTGACTGAGTTGCACCAGCATACGATCAATACGATAGGGTTTTTCACCCACGTCTTCCATGAAAACCAGTTTTCTGGCATAGCTAGGTGACCATGCCGTGCCGGCCAGGGCAGCTAGAAGGGATAGATTTCCACCAATTAAGCTGCCGTCAGCAATTCCAGGGTTGATGGTTACGAAGTCCTGAGATTTATTTTCGGTAGCTTTCGGTTTGAGATCAATAATAGGTACTTCTCCAAAAATCAGCTGGAGTTGGTCCACGGTATACTCTGTGGGATTGGAACTAGCAACCGGACCGTGAAAGGTAACAAGTCCCGTCTTCCGGGCTATCGCTAAATGCAGTGCGGTTATATCGCTGTAGCCAATAAGTACTTTTGGGTTTTGTCTTATGATCTCGAAATCAATTTTAGGGAGCAATCGAGTACACCCATAGCCACCCCTAATGCACCATATGGCTTTGATGGTGGGATCGGTAAACATCTTATGTAGATCAGCCAGTCGCTCTACATCGGTTCCAGCCAGAAAGCCATACTCACCCATGGCGTGATCTCCCAAAATCGGCTCCAAGCCTAGTTTTCGGGTGGTCAGTATGGCTTGTTCAACCTTTTGCTTGGGGACCGAGCTTCCAGGAGAAATGAGCCCCACGCTATCTCCTACTTTTAGCCTCTTAGCTTTGGTGATTTCTGAGTCTGTCCATACTGGGGGTAAAGGTAGACCTAGGGTACCGAAAGACAGCAGTTGTTGAAAGAAGCGGCGGGTCATATCGAGCAAAATAGGATTTATTTTTCCCACCTACAACCCAAGCATACTGCCATCATCTACATCTCTAGGAGGTTCTCCAATTCATCGGCTAATTGCCGATTGCAAGGCCTGGCGTTGCTTTATCCAATCAATGGTTTTGACAAAAGTCAGGGGCACGTAGTTTTCAGTGGGTATCCCAATGTTGTAAATCGTCCATTCTGATCCATAGTCGTGCACCAACTCTCTGATGCAGTCCACGCGGTTATCAGATTCCGTGACACAGGCTTCCCAGGGAAATACTTCTACCATGAAGTGCATCTTCTGCTTTTGACCATTGATGGTCATGTCAATTTCAATTTCTTGCTTGCCTTCAATGTTTGGAATGGGTACAGATAATTGTAACATTTGTTTATTAATTTTTAGTGGTGAAGAATTCCAGAAAGATCAGGGTAAATCACGGTCTTAAAATAGGGAAAACATAGATCTGAAACAAAAAAAGTAGAAGGTAGAAATCATTATTTCTTGAGTTCAATAACAATATGCATTTGAAAAAATTGACTCAAAAGTCGAGACAGCTGTCCTGCAGATTGCATTTGAGTGGGAGCAAGCTATGATTTAGCTTTTTCGATGGAACACCATTTTACGGACTATACATCAGATTTCTGATGGACTTCCCTTATCTTACTATATTGCACGATGTACTTTCTGATCAGGCGGGACAAGTTGATATGGATTTGTTTGTGATTTTTTTCCTTCCTTGGCCTCAATCGTAGCCTACCGTGATGGCAGTGAAATTTGAGACATTATTTCAGCTGGTGCTCTTTATTACATTGAGCAGGGTCGTTTGGGCACAGCACCATGAGGTCTACCATGTGATTTCAGCAATTGAAGAAGATCGATTTCATGGATGGCCCGCCAATAATGGGGCGTGGCAGTGGGGAGATGAGTTCTTGGTGGGTTTTACGCAAGGCGATTTTGACAATACAGATGGGCACAATATTTCTGGCATTCAGGAGAGCAAGTTGACTCGCAGTGTAGATGGCGGTTTCACCTGGCAGATGTTCGATCCTGAAAATTTCTTAGACGACCAAAACATTCAGTGGAGGCCGGATAGAAAGAAAAGATTGCATCACCGTATTAATTTTGCTGACACCGGATTTGCCATGAGGATATTTGCTACCGGTTATCATGGAAACGATGATCCTGAAGGTGGTTTCTATTATTCCTATGACCGGGGTCTTACCTGGAGAGGGCCATACCGCTTTGGTGACCTCAATAGTCATCCTGAACTCAAGGGAAAGATCCTTACTCCTCGAACCGACTATATTGTCTCGGACTCGAACAACAGCCTGGTCTTTGTTACCGCACGGACTACTGGCCCTCAAAGAATTGCATGTGTACAAATGATCAATGGTGGTTTGGACTTTGAATTCTTGGCATGGATTACTCCTTATACCCATGAATACTCGGCGGTAATGCCGTCAAGCGTCCATCTGGGTGGCGATCAATACCTCACCGCTTTTCGGCGAATCAATACGGACAAATCGAAGCTGGAAAGTACCATTGAAACCTATCTATCGGTTGATCGATGTCGGAGCTGGCAGAGGCTTAGCACAATAAAGGAAATGGTTAACAATTCTAATCCTCCAGCGCTCTTAAAATTGGCTGATGGGCGCCTTTGCTGCGTTTATGGCGATCGCGATGCAGGCAAAATTGCCGGAAAATACAGTTCTGATGGTGGAAGGACGTGGAGCACGGAATTTACTGTCCGTGAAGGATACACCCTGTCAGATGATTGGAACGACATGGGGTATGTTCGGTTACTCGAGCGAATGGATGGCAAGCTAGTTGCCGTATATTACTGGGCTTCGCCAGAGCATCCTCAGCAGCATATTGCAGCCTCCATTTGGGAGCCCTGACGCTTAGGATTCCAGGTGTGCCACGGAGGTAAAGAGTGTAGTGGACTGGTCTTAGTCAAGTGACTTTACCCATTAAATCAGACTCTTAAATCTCGGCCGGCGAGGTGTGATGTCTCCCAATCGATCCCTTTTCTTCTTTTCGTAAGCTGTGAAGTTGCCTTCGAAAAACACCACTGCACCGTCATCTTCGTAGGCTAGGATATGAGTAGCCAATCGATCGATAAACCACCGGTCATGTGAGATCACCAGGACACATCCAGCAAAATTTTCAATGGCTTCTTCGAGCGCCCGGAGTGTATTGACATCAATATCATTGGTTGGCTCGTCAAGTAAGACCACATTACCACCCTCTTGAAGTGTGATGGCTAAATGGAGGCGATTTCGTTCTCCACCGGAAAGTATCCCCACCTTCTTCTGCTGGTCTGAACCGGTAAAATTAAACTTGCTGAGATATGCCCGGGCATTGACCTGTCGATTCCCTATTTGTAGAAATTCTCTTCCGTTACTCAGTACTTCATAGATTGTCTTGTTGGGATCCAGTGATTTGTGTGCCTGATCTACATAGGCAATTTTTACGGTGCTGCCAATGGAAATGTTCCCTTGGTCTGGTGTTTCTTCACCCACGATCATTCTAAATAAAGTTGATTTACCTACTCCATTGGGTCCAATGATCCCTATGATGGCATTCTTCGGAACCTCGAGGTTTAGGTTGTCGATCAATATTCTGTCACCATAAGATTTCCTTAGGTCCTTAATGTTGATCACATGATCACCGAGTCTTGGACCCGGAGGAATATAGAGCTCGAGCTGTGCCTCTTTCTCCTTGGCTTCGGCTTGAGTCATGGCCTCATAGGCATTGAGGCGAGCTTTCCCCTTAGCCTGGCGGGCCTTGGGATTTAGTCTGGACCATTCCAACTCCCTTTTGAGTATTTTCTGTCGCTTAGATTCCGATTTCTCCTCCTGAGCCAGTCTTTTGGCCTTCTGATCCAGCCAGCTGGTGTAATTGCCTTCCCAGGGGATCCCTTCTCCTCGATCCAGCTCTAGAATCCATCCGGCCACATTGTCCAGGAAGTAGCGGTCATGAGTTACCGCAATCACCGTACCGGGAAAGTTTTGCAGGAATTGCTCAAGCCAATGCACACTCTCTGCATCTAGATGATTGGTGGGCTCGTCAAGAAGAAGGATGTCAGGTTTACTCAACAATAGTCGGCAGAGGGCAACCCTTCTGCGCTCACCACCAGATAGCACTTTGATCGGGGTCTGATCTGGAGGGCAACGAAGCGCTTCCATAGCCATCTCCAGAGTGTGGTCCAGATCCCAGGCATTGCTGTGGTCCATCTTTTCCAGCAATTCACCTTGCTGATTGATGACTTCCATCATCTCTTCATCAGGGAGTGGTTCAGCAAGCTTGGCCGATATTTTTTCGTAGGCTTCAACCAAAGCCACAATATCTTTGACCCCCTCTTGCACGACCTCTTTTACCGTCTTTTGTTCGTCAAGTATGGGTTCTTGAGCTAGATATCCCACTTTGTAATCGCGATCAAACGACACACTACCGTCATATTGGTCATCAAGACCAGCAATGATTCTTAACAGCGTTGATTTCCCAGAGCCATTCAGACCCAAAACACCAATTTTTGCACCATAAAAAAATGATAGCCAAATGTTCTTCAACACCTGCTTACTGGGAGGATAGTGCTTGCTGACGCCCTCCATCGAGAAAATGACTTTGCGATCGGTCATGGCAAATTTGCTTCTATTTAATTTTCAATGAGATTGGATCTCCTCCACTTACTGTTATGAACTGGAGTCCCTTGTGCCATCTTAGGTCATGAAAAATGACTACGAATATGGCAAATTTCAGGGTCTTCCCAGCCGGATTTGTTGGCGTTAAAGTAAGGCTCTGAAATGTTAAACCTTTGATTTTAACACATTTATGATCAGCAACAATTTTTACCCAACAGAAAAAACCAATACCTTAGGAGTGCCCAAAGGGGATATATCCTGAGAACTTAACCAACAAGAACATACCATGAGAACTTGTACCACCCTAAGCTTAACAGTGCTGATATGTAGCCTATTCATTCTCAGCACCACCGTATCCGCCAAGCCCGACTTTCATAATTTGGGCACTTTTTTCGGTGGAGATAGCACCTGTTTGGATACTTTTTTTCTCAAAAAGCGCGGAGCTACATCCTTTTCATTCAAAGTTTACCCATCGTGTGATTCTTTGCAATGGAGATACGTCCAGGTTGATTCTTTGACACCTGATTCGCTTATCGCCGATTCATTATGGAATGACGGTATGGTTGTAGACACCTGTTGCTTTGCTATTGATGGGCTGGATCCCAGCACTACTTATCAAGTGCAATTGCGTGGTTGGTGTCCTGATTCCATGGCCTACTCTGCCTGGTCAACTCCGGTTTTTGACACCACCAGATGTGAAGGACCTTCTGATGATCAATTATCCATTAGTGATCTCACGTCTTCATCCGTCACCCTCCAAACAGCAGTAGAGAGTGATGCCTACGAATGGTCTTTGCGAAGAACAGTCAGTTGGACTACTCAGCAGATTGTTACAGGGGAAGATCATATTATGTGGGTCAATCTACCTTCAAACACGGAATTTGAGTGGAAAGTGAGGATCAAGTGTGCCGATGGGACCTGGTCTGATTACTCGAATCCACAAATTTTTATCACCGAAGAGTTCAATGAAAACGACTGTGATACTTTGAAGGATCACCATATATCTTACAACAGTCTTACCAGCCATAGTGTAAATCTGCATTGCCACATGCACGGCAATAAATACACCTGGGCTATGCGTAAGTATGGTACCAGTGATTGGCAAACCAAATCCACATCCCATGGATTTTACCAATGGAAGGATCTTAAACACGGTACGAAATATGAATACAAAGTAAAAGTCGAATGTGAAGACGGGTATTGGACAGATTGGACCGGCGTAAAATATTTTATCACCAAGGAAGCTCATGACTGTAAAACACCTTCGAGTTATCACTTATCGGTAAAGAATTTGACGCATGAGTCGGCTGAACTACACTGCTCACTTTCTGGCGTCAAGTATCATTGGGCGGTACGTAAGCATGGTGAATATGGCTGGCATGATCATACGACCTCTTATGGGAAATATCACTGGAAAAACCTTAAGCCCAATACCAAATACCAGTATAAGGTGAAAATGAAATGCCATGATGGCTATTGGACAAGCTGGTCAAAAACTTATTATTTTACAACTAAGCATTACGGTGGTCATTGTGAAACTCCCAAAGGGCATCATGTCTATGCCAAAAACATACATTATAATGAAGCAAGTACGTATTGTGATGTAAAGGGGGTAAAATATCATTGGGCCATCCGAAAGCACGGCACTTATTCCTGGAAGGACTACACGACTTCTAACAGCTATGTACATTGGAAACAACTGCATAGTGGTCAGAAATACGAGTATAAGGTCAAGGTACAGTGCAACAGCTACGATTGGACCGGTTGGTCTTCGGTGCACCATTTCACCACCAAAGATCACTATGGCTATTCATGCACTACTCCCACATCTCATCATCTCTCGGTCAAGAACATTACCTATCACTCCGCGGCAACACATTGTAGTGTAGAAGGGGCAGAATATCATTGGATGATGCGGCCCTATGGCAGTTCAGGTTGGAAGGACAAGACGACTTCGGCCGGTCACTATGAGTGGCATGATTTGCACTACAACACCAAGTATGAATATAAAGTCAAGGTCAAGTGTCACAATGGAAAATGGACCAGTTGGTCGAAGTCTCACTACTTCACCACCGATGATCACTACGGCAGTATGTGTAGTACCCCACAACACCATCACATGTCGGTAGACAATATAACCTACGATGGAGCAACCACACATTGCGGGGTGCATGGAGCCAGTTATAAATGGGCCATTAAGCCGTACGGGTCGTATAATTGGACCCATAAAACCTCCACTAAAGGTCATTACAAGTGGTCAGGATTAAAACACAAGACCAAGTATGTCTATAAGGTAAAAGTCGATTGCGGCAATGGAGTGTGGACTGGATGGTCATCCAGTTACACCTTTACTACCAAGGATCACTATGGTGGTTCCTGCAGTACGCCCAAGAGTCATCACCTGAGCGTAAGTAATCTGGGTTACGACAAAGCAACAACCCATTGCTCGGTATCAGGTAACAAATATCACTGGGCCATGCGACCTAAGGGCAGTTACAGCTGGACGCATAAAACCAGTTCCTCGGGTTCCTACCATTGGAAAAACCTCAAGACGAATGCCAAGTATGAATACAAAGTGAAGGTTGAATGCAGTAGTGGCTATTGGACCGGTTGGTCGAGTGTACATTATTTTACTACACATGGTCATCAAAATAGTCACTGCACAACACCGGAAAGCTATCACGTGAGTGTAGACAATCTGTCTTATCATGGTGCAACGACCAAGTGTCATGTCTCAGGCGTGAAGTATCATTGGGCCATTAAGCGCTACGGCAGTTACGATTGGCAGCATCAGACCAGCACCAACGGTCATTATGACTGGAACAACCTTTATTCCAATACAACCTATGCCTACAAAGTGAAGGTACAATGCAGCGATGTGTACTGGACCGATTGGTCAGATGTGTATTACTTCACTACCCACCGCTCCGGCTCTTATGATAGTTATTGTAATACTCCGAATCATACTCAGTACTATGCAGTGCAGGAGACGTATAATCTCTTTAGAGTATATTGCCACGCGCCATTTTCTAAATTTACTTGTGCCATCAAGCGAGCGAGCGCTAACGATTGGTCCCAGCATACAACATCGGTAAACAATATGGGTTGGGGCAATCTTCAGCCCAATACACAATATCAATACAAGGTGAAGATTGATTGTCAGGGGGGAGGCACCTCAAATTGGTCGGCAATCAAGACATTTTGGACCGGTAGCAGTAGCAGTGCCACCTCAGGTCGTACCGCCGGAGGAGCCGGTGTCCAGGTAGTAATCGACGAGTTTAATGATCTTCAGCATCAGCCTGCAGATCTTGAGATCTATCCCAGTCCAGCTCATTCACAGTTCTCTGTTTCTGGCTTTGAGGGCAGTGCTGAAGTCCAGATTGTGGATATGCAAGGTCGGGTTGTGATGACTGGAAGCCAAGTACACCACCGGGATGAGATAAATATCGAGGCATTGGAGAATGGGCTGTACAATGTTCTTATCCAACAATCAAATGGCGAACAGGTTACCAAGAAGCTGGTAGTTGTGCGGTAAGAGGTTCCCCTAACAGAATATAGCGAGGTCGAAATTATTTTTGGCCTCGCTTTTATCATTTAGAGCATCCTACCTCCAATATTGCACCTAACTTGACTTCAAAGACAGTGCCCAGTGACAAATCCAAGGTTGCTGCCAGACCCATGGCACCCCCGGAAATATAAAGTTGAGCATTGTTTGGAATGACCACGCTATCGCATCGAGAAGGGATCTGATTCGTACTCCAGAAGCTTGCTTGAGCACTCCAGGACCCAGCTGTTTGGGCAGACCATGTATTGATTGATGCATTTTTACAATCGAGTGGTGAATCTAATTTCCAGACTGGCCCTTCAGGCGATCCCCCATACTTAACCTGACCATTTGAGGGTCCACCGGAAGCCTTTGATGAATCGGTTATCAGGTCTCCGGATCCCTCATCAAAATGATAGAGGGCCCGGGTATGAAGGTCGGTACAATAGTTGCCTGACGCAGGGGTGAAATTCTCAGTATAGCGCAGGACATTGGATATTCTCAATTCATCCATATGGCCTTTATAAGACGGAAATTGAGCACCAGCATCATGCTTTTCCGCCCCCAAGACAATGTACGGATCAGAAAAATTGCAATCAGCACCTCCACAGCAAGTATTACATGGTATTCCGTTGTCTGGGTATGAAACGTCGCCGTCAGGCCCATCGGCTTGCCCTTCTAGATCACCATCTACAAACAGCCACATCATACCGTCTGATCTGCGGCGCTGGACTGCAATATGATGCCATTGATTGTCTAGCACCTGAGAACTGCTGCAAATGGTCAAATTGCCGGTGCCGTCGCCACTGATTCCGAATACTATATAACCTCCTGCCACTGATAGCCCATATTTGCGATCCTGATTAAAACGATCGCGGTCGATCACAATGTTTCCAAATATCCAATGGATATTGTCTCCACAGATCACTGGGGGTGTTGTGTTATCTTCCGCTTTGGCTTTCATCCAAAAATCGATGGTGAAATCTTCCGCTCCAATGTCAGCAGGTGGCCCCGGGTTACTATTGGCCACTTCATCAATCTTTATTTTGATGCGATCAGCATCTGGAGCCAAAACACCTTGCCCCATAAATTGGATCGAATAGTTCTGAGCCATCATTGCTGTGCCGAGGCACCCCATTAGTGGTATGAGAATGGGCAATTTCAACATATGAGCTATCCGTGAAGATTTCAGCATATTCAAAAGATGGCAAGCTTGGAAGACTATATTGAACAAACGCTGTACTGCAACTTTCTTCACCATGCAACGAAGATCATTTGAAAGGGATCTTCAGTTTTTGTTCCAATAGATCTTGAGATTTCCGGTACTGCGACCGGCGGCGATGATGTCCTTCTTTCCATCCTCGTTGAGATCGGCTATCTTTAAATCCTCACAAGCCATTTCACCCTGGTCCACCCAATATTCTTTCCAAACACTCCAGTCATTCTTGGAAGCGACAAAAATCTTGATTCCTATTTGTTCATCGTTATTCGGTTTGCGCCAACCGACGATAATCTGGTCCATTCCTTGATTCAATACATCAGCACATGCCAGGGCATGCCCTTCTGCCAATCCCATGGTCAGCACTTGATCAGATCCTTCTTGAGGATAAACGGCCAAGATATTTCCGTGAAAAGGTTGGATACCAACCAAGAAGTTTCTGCTCTTTCTGATTTCGCCAAAGCCATCTCGCTTGGTAATGGTTAAAGTGGGATTTTGAATTTGGTGCCATGCCCCATCATGGTAGCCAAAATATTTCGAGCCTTCTTTGCCGCCGATGATCAGCGCCTCTGAACTCCTGGCTTCGATCACATCAAAATTGTGGGTGAGATGCATACTGCTGTCAACAAGAATTCGAGTCCATTGATGCCTTGGATCGTCTGGGACTTTATATGCATATATTTTCACTCCTTGTCCGCGGGCTTGTTTGTTCCCTCTTCCATGCAGGGGTAACACTACGAGTTGATATCCATCTCTGGTTCTGACCCATCGCATGCGATGCACCGTGGGTTCATGTGGCAAAGCGTGGGCAGTCCAGGGCTGACTGACTTCCGAAGGTCGCATCAGGTAGTGAACGGATCCCGATGCTCTTTCATCCGACGTCTCACCCGGATTCCATTGGGCACCAACCGCAATTTCGACAAGGCCATCACCATTGATATCTCGTGCAGCAATGCAGACATTGTCTCTTTCAGTTAGATTCTCAATGAGTGTAAAACGTTTCCAGTCTGGGTTACGATACCAAATGAAGGCTTTCTTGTCTGCAAGTAAAATATCAGACTTGGCATCGCCATCCACATCTCCGATCGCTAGTCCATAACCAATTTGTACCTGATCATCAATGGTTTCGTCATCAAAGAAAAGATTTTGAGTTAAACAAGCCGTAGGTATTAAAATGATGATATAGAAAATCAGCACAGATTTTTTCATGACCAAGGTTTAATCACCTTCTTAATTTAGGAAATACCACTTAATAGGGCAAATGAGGTCGATTGGGATCTACACTCAATGATTCAATTGTTCTACCTTCCATTGCATCAATTGAGCAACACTTCGAGCATGCTGCTTGGCTCGATTTGCTATTTCACCTTTGTATAAGCGATCGACCGTCTGTTCAAAGGTCTGTAGCCAAAGATCGAAATGCAACGGCATCAACTTGTGCTTAATGTTGAGATCCATATGAACTCGCATGGCATTGCGTCGATATTTCCCCGTGTGAAAGAGCAGGTTTTCCCAGAAGTCACAGAGAATTGGCAGATGTGACGGTAGATCGACTTGGGCCACTTCGAAGAAAATGTACTGCATCTCATTATCCTTCAATAGGGCTTCGTAGAAAGTGCTGATCAGATGCTCAATATCGGTGCGATCATGAATGTCGGTCGGCATAAGGCTTTAAAAGGAAAGAGAAGGAAATTGCTTAAGGTGATTAATCAATGGATCAGAAACATAGGATTTACTGTCCCTGTGGGCCTATTTTTTCTCTAATGGTGGCATGGTGCCAAATACGAAATCCCACAAGGGTGAGCTGACACCAAAGGCTTTGTTGTCGTATTTGTGATGATGCAAGTGATGGTGGATCCATAAATATCGAAGCCTATTTTTCGGAGGTTTACGTGTGTGCACTATATAATGTACACCAAGATATCCTGCATAACCTACCATAAATCCGGGAAAGAAAAACAAAGCCAGATCGCCCATCATCCACCGAAAGAGCAGGAACAAGAGCGAAGCAAAAAAGATTGCAGCCGGTAGTGGCATGGCCAGGCGGTCCGTGTCTCTAGGGAAGTCATGGTGGACGCCATGAAATTTGTACTGCCACTTTGTTTTATTCATGTACTCACCCAAATGATAGACGAAACGATGTACCAGATATTCGAGGCAAGTGAAAACCAATAAACCACACACGAACATGAGAACCCCTATAATAACACCCACCGACGTTTGGTAAAATCCGTAACCCATGACACCTAGAGAAAGCAGAATATATAGAGATATTACATGTTGGGATTTTGTGTGGGTCAGCCTTTCAAGCCAGGGATTGTCAAAGAGTTGGCGGTTCGACTCCATTGGTTTAAGTTTGTTTACTCCATACGCAAGTATGCAACAGCTAAGGTAGGGAATTCGTTCAACCTGCTAGACTATCTCATATCAAATACTAATGGAATTGATTGCGACAAAAAAATTATGGGTACCTCTAAAAACCTCTGAGTGAGAACGGTTTTGAAATATTTTGGATTTAGACGAGGCGAATTGAGTGAGCATAGCCGTATGCTACGTGATTGAAATTCAACGAAGTATAAATTCAAAAGATTCAAAAAACAAATGGCAAAGCCATTGTGTCCGATCCACGAACGGGGTTTTTTAGAGGTACCCTTTAGTCACTCCGGTCATATATTTCCTTAAAAGGGCACAGCGAGATAGCTTATTTCCTCACTGGTCACTGGGGGCTCGGCATTCATGAAATCAATGGCGATTGAAGAGGTATTGGGACAGCCGTCAATGCATTGAAGTACATCAAAATGCAACTGTGGTGATGAGACCAAGCCAGTGCTGCCACTGAGGGCAATCGTGTCTCCGCGATTGACAGGTTGGTTCATTTCCACCAGGGCTCCTTCATGTGCTAAGTGAAGATAACGCCCAAAGGTGCCATTTTCATGAGCAATGACGACAAGATTATGATGGTTTTGCTCGTGATCATCATTACCAAATCCTTCTTCAATGAAATGCACGACGCCTGATCTAGCAGCAGTAATGATAGATCCATGCGGCATTTCAAAATCGAACGCGTATCGTAATGCATTGATATGATCGCGAGAACTACAGTTACCTTCGATCAATTTGTATTGTTGGCCAATCGGATAAGGCAGGATATAGTCGGCTGAAAGGGCAGGAGTACATCCGAGATCCCCATTGCCATTTTCAATCATCCTTGGCTCATCGACTCCACAAGCAACTGTAAGAAGTATGACAATAAAGGTTATTGCTATTTGATGCATCGTGCTATTTTACGAAACAGGAAATTAGATAAAATGCCGGCATATTACCTGTGCTTCATTCAAGAAGTATATGATATTAGTGGGGCAGCTAGTTTTTGACAGATCGAAGAGGCGAAAACCCCGCCTGCCAGCCCGTGTCGGATCGGACGGGAATGACTTCAGTCGGGCAGGCGAGCATAGCCGTAACTATGTGAGGCTTTTGACGATGAAGAGATGTCGGAAAGTAGCATGCCAATAGTATTAGATGTTTTTTGAATGAAGCACCGGTGCTATGGTAACATCTATGCATATGGATGGTTCTCTCAAGCAGCTTAGAAATCTGGGTGCATCGTTGATTCTTAGTCTTTTGCATCACAATGTCGAAAGGTTTGATCAAGGGCGCATGACCTATGGATCAAACTGCGGATCGATAGGTATACAGTCTGTCACCTTGGCTCTTCACTATATTCTGGTGATCCACGGTGTGGTCTATTTGGGGCATTTGTGTATAATCATATATCTTGCTTTTTTGGATGATGTAGGTAAAAAAATCTAAATAAGAACATGTACAAAGGAAATATTGTCATCACGGGAGCTTCAACTGGCATCGGAAAATTTACGGCAGCGAAATTTTGCCGGGAAGGCTACCAAGTGTTTGGGAGTGTGCGGAAAGAGAAGGATGCTGAGGCGGTATCGGCTGACCTTGGACCAGCATTTGTCCCGTTGATCTTTGATGTTACCGATCACAAAGCGGTCAGGAAAGCCTCAGATTTCGTTTCAAATACGGTGGGAGACGACGGGATAGCTTTATTGATGAATAATGCTGGCATTGCTGTCACTGGCCCTACAGAATTCATGCATATGGACGATTACCGGCATCAGTTTGAGGTTAATTTCTTTGGGCTAATTGCAACCACACAGGCGTTCTTGCCCCAACTCAAGCCCAAAGGAGCCAAAAGGGTACCGGGGAAGATCTTTAATATCAGCTCAGTGGCGGGACAAATGTCTTATCCTTTCATGGGCCCATACTCTGCATCGAAGCATGCTGTAGAGGGTTTATCCAAGGCCTTGCGTCGGGAGTTGATGATTTATGGTATAGATGTGATCATCATCGGTCCTGGTGCGATCAAGACCCCAATTTGGAACAAGACCGATGATCTCGAGGAGGAAGTCTTGCAATCAGCGTACGGAGAAATCATCAAGCGATTTAAACGTGAGATTATGAAAGAAGCCAAGGGTGGAATGGAAGTGATGGAGCTGGCTGATAAAATCTTTGACATTTTTATAGACAACCGACCCAAGACCAGGTATTCCATTCTCAATCAAAAATTCACCAAGTACATCTTGCCAAGATATATACTGCCGGATCGAATTGTTGATGGTTTTATCAGGAAAAATCTTTTCAAAATGAACTAGTCTAGTACTAGACTAGCATTTTAGAGGACAGCGTAATTGGATACTTCGAAAAGCTTCCCAAATTGAAAGTAACTCTTTGGCATTCGAATTTTAGGGAAATGGATGAGGGATTCTATTAAAGTCCTGAAAGGAGGTGGCTTCTTTCCGGATCCCTAATTTTGAGGGTACTTCAGATATCCTACTTCCTCCAAAGTGAGGCCAACGTTGGTCAAATTGCATGGGATAAGTGCCTGGGATTAAAACTTTAACCGTCCAAAGGCCTAGAGCTTTGATTCCCGGATGGGTAAGGTCTACGACGATGCAATCCAGATTGGCTTCCGCGAGATTTGCTAGAAGAAAATCGATCTTCGCGCGATCACTGAGTGTATCGGACACTGATGGAATGGAAGTGAGGGTTGGACTTTCCCACCAGGGCTGCATAACATCATCCATTGATTTTTGTGCATAGAGCAGGGCATGATCCTTCTCTCGGGTAATTTTCTGAGGATCGGGTGCCAACATCAGACCTGGGTGTTGCTGAAGGTGATATTTTATATTAAGACGGTTTGCGCTGAGTTCTTTCAGGGCCCTTCTACAACCCTCAACAGGATTGATATCGGCTGCTGCAGCTACCGCCCATGCGGGTTCTTCAGGTCTAGTACCTCTTAAGATACTGATGACCAAATATGCACCCAGATCCAGTTTGATGGTCAGACAGCGTACCTCGAAGCCCATATGGGAAAAAGCATGGTAATAATCTTGGCATTGATCAGGAAGCATATCCTGGGGTAAGCACCTTAATGATAATCTATTGGCCCATGAAATCATGAAACTGTCTCGCTCGATGACTTCCAGAAGCGCTCCCAAAATCGCCTCCTCCCTTGTTGATCCGGTGGCGTAGCCACTGATGATGGGGCCATCGGGATGCTCCTCCCGGATCGAAGACTGAAAGGGGCTGAATACCCGATGTGCCGGTACCATTACGGCTTGCTGGTTTATTAAACGGTGTCCCCAGACCCATCGTATCCGGTCAGATAAATTCGGAAGATGATAGGGGAAATCTTTCTGGGACTTGGTCTGCTCAGCAAATAGATCCCACTTCAACGGATTAATGGCCATTTCCTCTATTTGCTTGTAGGAATAGTAAGGGAGATCTATAACAGAACTGGGACAAGCAGAAGACCTTTCCAGTGCTTCACCCAAGGCAGCAGCTGTGGCAATCTGTTGATCTAGTGCATTCCCTCCGCAAGGTAAGGAAGCATAACCATTGGCAGACCAACCGGGATCGGCCAAGTCAGCCACCATGTGCATATATTTTGGATCCGCGGGACCAGTGGTCGCTGAATCCAATTTGCGTATGATACCACAGACCGGATCAACCAGTGCAGTACTTAACCGAAGGATTCGTGTGGAATCTTTGGGGTGTCCTTCCGCTTCTGAAATGGAGGAGGGAGTGAGGTAGGCCAGTTGATCGCCATGGCGGCAGTCTGGACAATGAATTGTGGCCAGGAGGGAGTGTGACGAAGTCCGACCATCCTTCCAACAGTAAATGAGTCTATTGACTAAGACCTGATGTGAGTTCCGGATAAATTCCGATAGTTGGGTAGCTATGTAGGCAATATCCCAGCTGGTTTTTGGGTAGTGGGGGTCCAATGCCCCTCGATGCAAGACCGTTCGTACCCTGATTTCGGCGCAGTGAAGGCAAGCCTGCCCTTTCGTCACTAAGGGACCGATCTGTAAGACATCCCCCATGATCACCATAGGCAATAGTTCAATCTCCCTTTTGATGCAGTGTTTGTTAAGCTGTAAAAGAGCTGGGGGATAAGTTGTATCGGTCATCAAGACCAGAAGCCCATTCTGATTGGGGAGGGATGGACTCACGGTTGATGTTAAGGGTCCGAGGTATATGGCTTCAGCCAAATGATCGTTGCGGTCAATCAGAGGGGATATCCTTTGTCGATCGCCAATGAAGTAAAGTTGTCGCATTCTTACCGGCTATTTTAAAACAAGCTTGAAAGAGTGGCGAACCGAAGTTCGCCACTCTTGAGTTTGGGGATTAGTGAATGCTCAGGGTTAGGATCCAGATTTTTGTCCGGAATGACGCTGACCATAGGGATAATACCCGTACCAGTTGCTGGGTTGATAAGCCGGGGGCCACGACTGTGCTTGATCACTGCTCATTGAACCACCTTGGTTTGGGTATGGATTGCTGCCTTGACCATAATAGCCGTAGTAGTAGGGATAGGAATATCCTGACCCATAGGGATAACCTTGGCTATGTGCAGACTGACTAAATGGGCCACAGGGCAGGCAGGGCACACATGGTAGACAGGGTGGTGGTGGAGGTGGGAGGCAAGGTAAGCAAGGTGGTGGAGGCGGTGGTGGAAAGCACGGGAAGCAAGGAGGTGGAGGTGGAGGAAAGCAAGGGAAGCACGGAGGCGGAGGCGGTGGAAAACATGGAAAGCAGGGTGGTGGGGGTGGTGGAACGCACGGGAAGCAGGGTGGGCACGGTGGGGGAATACAGGGAGGTGGTGGGGGAGGTAATGAAGGACATGCCCGGTTGAGCGCTGCTTCTGCATCAACCAACCCAAAACCGTAGTGGTCATTGGGTACAGGGTCTGCTGGATCGTTTCGAAGCGGCTTAGCCGTACTTCTGATGATGTCGGCTATATCCGTGGCTGACAGCGAGTCATTGCAAGATCGAATCAATGCAGCGACACCAGCCACATGGGGTGACGCCATGGATGTGCCGCTCTTGGAGGAATAGGTATTATCCCAGTCGGTACTTCTGATGCTGACACCAGGAGCGGAAATGCTGATGTGGGGCCCAAAATTTGAGAATGAGGCGCGTTGTTCAGACTGGTCAATCGCTCCAACGGCAATTACATCTGGATAGGCTGCAGGGTAAGAGGGTTGGCTGGTGTCATCATTACCCATAGCTGCAACCACCACACAACCGCGTGAGACCGCATACGCCACGGCATCTCGCTCCACAAAAGTATCATTGTAACCTCCTAAACTCATGTTGATAATATGGGCTCCGTTGTCAGCAGCCCAGCGAATGCCGGCGGCGATATCTACTGCTGTGCCAACACCAGTGATCCGGGTGGGATCGGCATTATTCACCATGCGAGCCAATACTTTGACCGGCATGATTTTGCATTGCCAGGTTACACCAGCCACGCCCACGCCATTATTACTCACAGCTGCAATAGTGCCAGCAACGTGGGTGCCATGCCCTACCTCGTCCTGAGGCACATTGTCAACAGTGAGAAAGTCACCTTCAAAATGCCAGCCGGGTCGAGGAGATACACCGGCTAAATCGACCAGATCCTGGCCGGCCACCAATAATGGTTGCAGTTCTGGATGGTCAAGGTCTACACCACTGTCAATCACGGCGACTACCGTATTGGGGCTCCCCGTTGATCTATTCCAGGCGTTGGGGCAATTGATTTTTTCCAATCCCCATTGCGTACCGTATTGCGGATCATTGGGCACGACCTGTGCATAGCGAAAGTAATTGGGAGTCACTTCAGCCACGGCTCCATATCTTGCCAATTTACTTGCCGCTTTATCGAGTTTTGTCTTATCATCAAACCTGAGGCGGTAAGTGGAGGTAAGTTTTGAAGCCAGTGCACCTGTTTCATGCATATTTAGCAGGTGCCGTGATGCTGGTGCGTGGACCTTGCAGATCGATTGGCAACCAAGTTCCTCTAGGGCCTTATCAAGGCTATCTAAGCCAAAGGATTTGGGCAATTGTACATTGGCCAGTCGTCGGACGGGCCCAGTAGGGATACTGTTGGTTACGGCCAAATTTCCTTCGGTGGTCAATTTCACCAGTAACTCTCCAGCCACCTGGTGATCTTCTTTGGGACCGAAGGTGAAACTTCTGTCTTCCATAAACATTTGGGTTTTAAGGGTTGCATGCAAAAACCGACCAAAGCGGCTCGATTTTACATCAACCGGTGATGAAATAATCTATACGAGTGATGTCAGCCGACCAACAGAGCAATGCATGCCGGCTGGGCCGTCATCTGCCTTTTCTATTATGAGTTGATCTGATTTCTCTGAAAATCTTTTCCTGCGCTGCTGACCAGTCTATCAAGAATGATTAGAGTATGTCACGCCAGGGGTCAAGTTCCGCTCTTCCTATGCCTTCCATCGCTTTCAGTTCCTCAAGAAATTGCTCGATATCTCCTTCATCCGGAAAGATTGCTGAGATTACATAAGGTGATAAACCTATGGGTTGCTTGATGTTATCCACTTTCCAGGTGGTCAAAAATTCTTTTACCGCTTCCCAATTCTCCGGTTCTACTTGGGGAGAAGGGAGAAACTCGAAAATAATTCTTCTGCCCATCTGACGTACAAATATCGATTTTCAAGAAAATAGATCGTACGATCTTGAATGGTGTTATATCTATAAGTGTAAAAAATCTTTTGGAGGTCACCCAGCCATGGTATCTTTTTTAAGATAAATTTGAGCCAATGGGTTTTCACGTACGAAAAAGTGTCCTAGATTCGGCCGGTTACTTAACATAAACGGCCGGCATATCCACCAATGTCAGCTAGTTTACCTTCTTTTATGGACGTGTCAGACCGTGATTACTTGTCAGCAAAAATCTTTCTGGGTCTCAATCCTATTCTTTAGAAGTTTTGGCTCAGAAATTTGCTGAATCACAAGCTCATTACTGGGATTGACTTTTTTTATGCTCACTTCTACGACCAGTATTGATGAGAGTTCTCAACTCCAGGAAAAGGTAAGCTGGTCATAAACCTAACGGCCCACTTGCCGGGGTTTGGTACATCACCAAGCGATACCCAGGTGTTGGAATGTAGATTCCCTTCAGATGGCCATTTGGTGCTTTCATCTGATGGTCACCCTCACTAAGGACGGAGTTAAGGAAGATCCACCACCTGGGATATCGCCCATATCGATTCAATGTTGAAGTCTTCTTGTTTCGGGATTGAATCAATAAAAGTATGCAGCACTCGAGAAGATCCTGGCAACATGCCGGTAAGTCTATAATTTGGTGGATGACAAGCTGGGACAAAATATTCCTCAGCAGGTCATACAATGTCCAATGACGACCAGGAAAATAATTACTTGTCCATTTTTCGGTTGCTCATCAGGTGAGAAAAGATTTGATTTGTGGATATTAGGTACAAGCCTCTATATTCAAAACAAATGAATTGTATCGAGAGTTGACGAGAACTTATGGGAAGTTATCTTCAAGCAAAACGAACAAGTATTGAAGAAATGAATATCGAACAAGGATTAACGATTTTTGATTGGAGGTAAACCGGCATAATGAATAAGTTTGATTTAGAAGAGCGATTAATTATTTTTTCGGTTTTGGTAATTGAGATTACTAAGCAAATGCCAAACAATTATGCGCCAAATCACTTGGCGAAACAATTGCTCAGATCCGGAACTTCAGGTCCTCTGAATTATGGCGAAGCCCAAAGTGGTGAATCCCGAAAGCCTGCCTGTCGGCAGACAGGGATTTGTTCATGGAATGAAGATAGTATTGAAGGAATTATGAGAAACATACATTTGCCTAAAAGTCATCGAACGAACTAAATTGTTTAAGAGGGTACCTCTAAAAACCTCGTTCGTGGATCGGGCACAATGGCTTCGCCATTTGTTTTTTGAATCTTTTTAATTTATACTTCGTTGAATTTCAATCACGTAGCTTCGGCTATGCTCACTCAATTCGCTGTAGGCAAACGCTTTAGTTTTACGTAGGAATTTCTATATTGGGTTTGCCAGATTGAGGCGGCAGGAGTGAAGCAGGGCGGGCTCCCTGCAAGCGACGACAACGAATAGATGGCAAAGCCAATGAAGAAATTGTAGTAATAATTAATGTGTTTGCCTACTGGTCTAAATCCAAAATATTCAAAACCGATCTCACTCAGAGGTTCTTAGAGGTACCCAAGAATGAAACAAGAATTCAAAACACAAAACTGGGAAACAACGAGCTAAGTTAAATTTTTGTAAAAAGCATTGAAACGGCTCAAAAGAATATGAAAACATAAAGAATCAAAAATCAAACATAATTCTAAGATCGTTAATCAGTGTTCCTTGTTCTTAAATCCATGTACTGACTGATGAAGCCAGAAGATAACACGAGATATGAGGCCATACTTCCTATCGGTCGTACAGGCTCATGTCCAAACTGTTTAGAAAGAGCGTAACATTAAAGACATTAACCTAAACCTTTACATTTATTATTGATGCCGATAACCGATACCAAAAAAATAAGCATTTACTACCAGGCGCTTTTGGATCGCAGGGATGACTTCATTGGGGTTTTCTTTGTAGGTGTAAAAACGACCTCTATATTTTGCATTGCAACTTGCCGCGCCAGAAAACCCAAAAAGGAAAATGTGGAATTTTTTTCCACATTTAGAGAGGCTTTAGAGCAGGGATACCGACCGTGTAAAATTTGCAAACCAACGCAGAATGCTAATCAGAAACCTGAGCAGGTAGATCGAGCGATTCAACTTGTAAGGGAAAATCCAAAGGAAAGAGTCACCGATCATGACCTTCGACGAGTCAACATAAGTCCCGAGGCCGTACGCAGATGGTTCAATACAAATTACGGGATGACCTTCCAGGCCTTTCAGCGAATGTATCGTATAAACAACGCTTTTCAAGAATTGCAGAAGGGCAAGAATACAACACACGCAGCCTTCGACAGCGGTTATGAATCACTAAGCGGCTTTGGTTATACATTTAAGAAAGTCATGGGTGGTTCGCCACAGAAAAGTATGGACAGGAGAATTATACTGATCTGTCGGATCACTACGCCACTTGGGCCAATGTTTATTTGTTCGACTGAAAAGGGGATATGTTTGTTGGAATTCGTGGACAGGCGAATGCTGGAAACAGAGTTTAAGGATTTGCAACGGCTGCTGCATGCCAGGATTCTCGCAGGTGAAAACACGCATATCAAACGGGCTAAGAAACAACTAGCTGAGTATTTTTCGGGAAAAAGGAAAGAGTTTGATGTACAACTGGAACTACCCGGTACGGATTTTCAAAAATTGGTTTGGCGGGCTTTGCTAGAGATTAACTACGGGCAGTTGACCAACTATCAACTGCAGGCAAAGAAGATTGGACGGCCGAAAGCTGTAAGAGCAGTGGCCTCGGCCAATGGACAAAATAGAGTCTCTATCATCATCCCATGTCACCGGGTCACTGGGAAGAATGGAAAATTGACCGGCTATGGTGGAGGACTTGAAAGAAAACAATGGCTACTCGATCATGAGCGAAGTCATGTTACCTGATAATCAGTCCGTGATTTCCTATTAGGGATTGGTCTGTCAGAAGATAACACGAGAAGCCATACTGCCTATTGGTCGTACAGGCTCATATCCAAACCGATATCATTAAAGGCGAGTTATGGTGCGAGCGCCAGGCGAGTCGTAGATTTTCAAGGAAAAAGATCCAGGATGGCTTTTGCTCTACTTTTTGCCACCAAAAATTGAGGAGCACATTAATAAGTGTAGATCCGCTAATGGAGAAATTTTGTTGTTGAGTTACTAGCCGAAATATGGGATATCCCAGATTGCTAACCACCTTATCGTTTGTGTCCTCTACCCCCTTTCAAGGGAGGCGGTGGCACGTTGGGATTGCGCTACCCGGGATGCCCTTAGGAGATTTTTCCTTAGAAAAACAAGGTCGCGGGTGGGAGAAGAGCACCAACTGTTCGAGCCGGTAGAAAATATTGCTCAGAGCCCAGATGACGAGAAAGCCATACTTAAGGGACAACTGTTAAGGGCGAGTTTTGGTGCGAGCGCCAGGCGGGCCGTAGTTTTTTCAAGGAAAAAGATCCAGGGTGGCTTTTTGCTCTACTTTTTGCCACCAAAAAGTAGAAAAAATATTAACAGGAGTACGTTCACCAATGGAGTAGTGTTGTCAGTGAGATACTCACCGAAATATATTATCCCCCTAGAGTGCTAGTCAACCTATTGGTTGGAGCACTCTACCCCCCTTCAAAGGGGGCGACGTTATGTTGAGATTACGCTGCCCGGGATGCCCCTAGGAGATTTTTCCTCGGAAGAACCAGGCTGCGGGTTGGGAAAAGAGCACTAACTGTTCTAGCCAGTAGGAATAAAAGCATGAAGTCCAGATGACGGAAGCCCCATGCTTGAAAAAGTTATCTTCAAGCAAAACAAGTATTGAAGAAATGAATATCGAACAGGATTAACGATTTTTGATTTTGGAGGTAAACCGGCAGAATGAGTAAGTTTGATTTTAGAAGAACGATTAATTAATTTTTCGGTTTTGGTAATTGAGACTACTAAGGAAATGTCAAGTAATCATGCGGCAAATCACTTTGCGAAACAATTGCAGAGATCCGGAACTTCAGTTTCTCTAAATCATGGCGAAGCACAAATTGGTGAATCGTGAAAGCCTGCCTGTCGGCAAACAGGGATTTTGGTCATAAAATAGAGATGGTATTGAAAGAATTACGAGAAACATACAATTGCTTAAAAATCATCGAACGAACTAAATTGTTTAAGAGGGTACCTCTAAAAACCTCGTTCGTGGATCGGGCACAATGGCTTCGCCATTTGTTTTTTGAACCTTTTGAATTTATACTTCGGTGAATTTCAATCACGTAGCTTCGGCTATGCTCACTCAATTCGCTGTAGGCAAACGCTTTAGTTTTACGTAGGAATTTCTATATTGGGTTTGCCAAATTGAGGCGGCAGGAGTGAAGCAGGGCGGGCTCCCTGCAAGCGACGACAACGAATAGATGGCAAAGCCAATGAAGAAATTGTAGTAATAATTAATGTGTTTGCCTACTGGTCTAAATCCAAAATATTCAAAACCGATCTCACTCAGAGGTTCTTAGAGGTGCCCAAAAATGAAGCAAGAATTCAAAACACAAAACTGAAAAAAACAAGCTAATATTAATTTTAGTAAAAAGCATAGAAACGGCTCAAAAGAATATGAAAACGTAAAAAATCAAAAATCAAAAATAATTCTAAAATCGTTAATCAGTGTTCCTTTTTCTTAAATCCAAGTACCGACTGATGAAGCCAGAAGATAACACGAGAAGCCATACTGCCTATTGGTCGTACAGGCTCATATCCAAACCGATATCATTAAAGGCGAGTTATGGTGCGAGCGCCAGGCGAGTCGTAGATTTTCAAGGAAAAAGATCCAGGATGGCTTTTGCTCTACTTTTTGCCACCAAAAATCGAGGAGCACATTAATAAGTGTAGATCCGCTAATGGAGAAATTTTGTTGTTGAGTTACTAGCCGAAATATGGGATATCCCAGATTGCTAACCACCTTATCGTTTGTGTCCTCTACCCCCTTTCAAAGGAAGCGGTGTTAGGTTGAGATTGTGCTACCCGGGATGCCCTTAGGAGATTTTTCCTTAGAAAAACAAGGTCGAGGGTGGGAGAAGAGCACCAACTGTTCGAGCCGGTAGAAAATATTGCTCAGAGCCCAGATGACGAGAAAGCCATACTTAAGGGACAACTGTTAAGGGCGAGTTTTGGTGCGAGCGCCAGGCGGGCCGTAGTTTTTTCAAGGAAAAAGATCCAGGGTGGCTTTTTGCTCTACTTTTTGCCACCAAAAAGTAGAAAATACATTAACAGGAGTAGGTTCACCAATGGAGTGCGTATTCCGGCGATGTTGACCCCCTCATTCCGGATGAAGCTGACCCCCATATTCCGGCAAGCTGACCCCCTGAAAAGGAGGGAACCAGGTGAGGGGGATTCCGACAAGCTGACCCCTTCCGATTTAATTCAGTATTCCGGCATGCTGACCCCTAAAGGACTTTTCTTGGGGGACTGACATTCCGGCATGTTGACCCCGTTGGATGTTATCCTACGGGGTTGACCCCCTTGTAGAGAGGCATAGGGAAGTAGAAAGTTCATATCCATACATTAGGTCATTTAGCACAAACTAATTGAAATGGCCTATCAATCTAGACGTATGGAAGAAGTAAGACAGATCATCAGAACCTATCTAGAGACTGAGAAATACAAGGTCGTGGCCCGGCAATTGGGCATTTCAAAGAATACTGTTCGAAAGTATGTACGGCTGGCAGAGCAATTAGAGATATCCAAGGAGGAGTTATTGACCCTGGATGATGAGCAGCTCAAAACACTAATCTATCCCGAAACAGTGATTTTGGATTCGGAACGCATAGGGATTTTTGAGGAAAAGGTAAACTATTGGCTGTCAGAATTGGGCAGGGTTGGGGTGACCAGACAGTTGTTATGGAAGGAGTATAAGGGTGAGCATCCAGATGGTTTTGAGTACAGCCAGTTCTGCGAAAGGTTAGGCCAACACATTCAAAGTAGAAAGTTAACCATACATCTTAAGCATGAGCCAGCTAGAGAGATGATGGCAGATTTTGCTGGTCAGAAACTAAGCTGGATCAATCGAGATACCGGAGAGATCATACCGGCCGAAATCATAGCAGCCGTATTACCCTATAGTCAATATACTTTTGCGATGGCTATCAATAGTCAACAAACGCCGGATGTAATACATGGTCTCAATCAGACCTTCCTGTTTTTTGGAGGCACTCCACATGCTATGCTATCAGACAACTTTGCAGCTTACGTAAAAAAAGCAGATCGCTACGAACCTGCCTTTACCGAATTGTGCAATCAACTAGGAGCTCACTACCACATAGACCTGCAAGCCTGCCGGGTAGGAAGACCAAAAGACAAAGCAAGTGTGGAGAACATTATAAGCACTATTTATACGCGCATCTATGCCAAAATGCGAAATGAGCAGCACTTTAGTTTGAGTGAGCTGAATCATGCAATCAGAAAAAGACTGGTTGATCATAATAATGAACCCTTTCAAAAAAGACCAGGAAGTCGGAGAAGTATTTTTGAACAATATGAAAAACCGTTGCTAAGGCCGTTGCCAACCACTTTATTTGAATTAAGAAAGCAAAAGAAGGCTACCGTGGGAAAGAACTACCATATCTATCTAGGGCAGGAGAAAGAATACTATTCAGTACACTTTTCTCATGTAGGGAAAAGAGTAGATGTCAGGTATAGTTCTACCATATTGGAGATATACTATAAGCAAAGTCGCATTGCAGTACATGAACGCACCGGTAAAAAGTATACTACTAATGCCCAACATATGCCCGAAAAACACAAGATATACGAGCAGCTCAGTGGCTATACCAGCAAAGAGTTTACCAGTCTGGCAGAGAGTATTGGTCAGATGACACATTGGGCTATCCAGCAAATCCTGATCTCGACCTTCTATGAAGAACAATCCTATATAAGTTGCTTAGGTGTACTTAATCTAGCCAACAGATTCTCTCATGAACGTCTTGAGGCTGCATGCAGCAGATGTTATCAAATTGGCCAAGTCAACTACGGGCTTCTTAAACGGATACTCGACAAAAACCTTGACCAATCTGAACCCGACTTGTTCACAACAAAATCGCTATCAGATCATGAGAATATCAGAGGAAAGGATGCTTATCAATAACTAATTAAACCTATAAATAAGAAATCGAATATGAAAAATGCAACCTTGGAGACAATGAAGGATCTTAGATTGGGAGGCATGGCGTCAACATACGAGGCCATCCTTAATCTTCCTGTCAACCAACATCCGGACAATCACGAACTCATCGCACAGCTGATCGATTCTGAACTACTTTACAGGTCCAACAAAAGAATGGATTTGTTTATCAGACTCAGCAAACTGCGTTACCAGGCCAACTTAAAGGATATAGACTACTCATCATCAAGAAACTTAAAAAAAGAGCACATTACCAAATTAGCGGATGGCGCCTATATCGATAGGAGTGAAAATATACTTATTACGGGCGCCACAGGCTGTGGAAAATCTTATCTGTCCTGTGCGCTGGGACACCAGGCCTGCGTCCTGGGTAAAAGAACACTCTACTTTAATCTAAACCGATTCACAGAACAAATCACCCTGGCAAAGACAGATGGAACATTAATAAAATGGCTCAACAGATTAAGAAAAGCCAGCCTGATTATCTTGGATGACTTTGGTCTTCAACCCTTGTCCCAGTCCGTCCTTCTAATTATTCTGCAAATACTAGAAGACCGATATGAGCGCTCCTCAACAATTATTTGCTCGCAATTACCTGTGTCAAAATGGCATACCTATCTCAATGATCCGACTATTGCAGACGCCATTCTTGACCGCCTAGTACCCAAAGCACACAGAATAGAATTGAAAGGAAAAAGCATGAGAAAACCAACAAAACAACTATCTTAAATAAGGAAATGGAGATGAAATTTCTACAGGGGGTCAACAGCCCGGAATATGGGGGTCAGCTTAGTCGGAATATGCAATGGAGTAATGTTGTTATTGAGACTCACCGAAATATGTTATCCCACAGAGTGCTAGTCAACCTATTGGTTGGAGCACTCTACCCCCCTTCAAAGGGGGCGACGTTATGTTGAGATTACGCTGCCCGGGATGCCCTTAGGAGATTTTTCCTCGGAAGAACCAGGCTGCGGGTTGGGAAAAGAGCACTAAATGTTCGAGCCAGTAGGAATAAAAGCGTGAAGCCCAGATGACGGGAGCCCCATGCTTTAAAAAGTTATCTTCAAGCAAAACAAGTATTGAAGAAACGAATATCGAACAAGGATTAACGATTTTTGATTTTGGAGGTAAACCGGCATAATGAATAAGTTTGATTGTAACTACTCAGGTCAAAATTGAGGGATTGAGGGGTGAAATAGGTAGTTGAGGGGTGAAAAATTGAAAAATCGATGAGTTATGAACAATTTGTGAACAAAAAGGGATGAATGGTGGAAAAATGACATGTAATAGGCAAGTAAATAAATGAATACATATACGAAATTTGTATATGTATGGAAGACTTATCGAGAATCAGGAAAGCACTAGAGGAAAAGAGCAAGGAAGAACTCATCGATATTATAATGATGTTGCTTCCCTTGGCAGATAGAGTGAAGGAGTTGGAGGCTGAAATAGAGCGTTTGAAGAATCAAAATAGCAGGAACACTTCATTACCGCCATCACGAGATAAACAAGAGGTAAAAAGGAAGACTCGCAGCCTAAGGAAAAAGAGTAAGCGGAAAACAGGGGGTCAAAAGGGACACGACGGCAGGACCTTAAAGATGTCAGAAAAGGTAGATCATGTGATAGAGTATGCACCCGATCAGTGTGCTCACTGCCAGGATTATATGGTAGGAAAAGGTCAATTAATAGAATGCAAGCAGATATGGGATATTCCACTAGTTAGTTTGGAGGTTACTGAACATAGGAGATATAGAAAGTATTGTAAAGGCTGCTGCAAATGGACCAGTTCGTCTTATGGAGTGAATTTGCAAAAGGGACCTCCGGTACGATACGGAGATTGCCTCCAAAATCAAATTGTGTACTTATCGATCCGACAATTATTGCCATATAGAAGGCTTAGCGAAGCCATAGAAGTTATCTATGGGCATAAGATCAGTGAGGGAACCATCGATAATATGCTGGCCAGTAAGTCAGAACAAGCAAAAGATACTTATGCATCGGTCATCGGTGCGATTGAGAAAAGCAAAGTGGTTGGCGTAGATGAAAGTGGATGTAGTGTTCAAGGACGCAAACATTGGGCCTGGACGTGGGTAACACCAAAATTTTCCCTAATACATATTAGCGACAATCGAGGTCACTTAACCACAAGAGGATTATTTCCGCAAGGATTCAGTAAAGGCATACTAAATAGTGATTGCTGGAGGACTCATTTGAATACTATGGCAAAAGGCCATCAGATTTGTCTAGCTCATTTGAAAAGAGAGTGCCGAGGATTAAAGGAGTTTCATAAATCCAGATGGGCGATCAAACTGGAGAAGGTTCTTCAAGAAATCATGCTGACATGCAGGAAGAAAAGGATTCCAAAAGACAAAAAGAAAGACATTGAAGACAGATTGGATAAGTTATTATCACAAAAATTATCTAAATCCCACAAATCGATTAAATCTCTAAGGAATCGATTACAAAGATTGAGAGATTGTGTTACTGTGTGCCTATACAATCGCAAAGTACCACCGGACAATAATGCCTCAGAAAGAGCAATCCGGATGATCAAATTAAAGAGCAAGATATCAGGTACATTTCGCTCTCAGAAGGGTGCACAAAGATTTGCCATTTTAAGAACGATTATCGATTCGGCAATTAAACAAGGAATTCACCCCTTTAAAGCACTGGAAATGCCTAATATTATTATCAATTAGAGCTGAGTAGTTACGTTTGATTTAGAAGAGCGATTAATTATTTTTTCGGTTTTGGTAATTGAGATTACTAAGCAAATGCCAAACAATTATGCGGTAAAGCACTTGGTGAAACAATTGCTCAGATCCGGAACTTCTGGTCCTCTGAATTATGGCGAAGCCCAAAGTGGTGAAAATTTGGTCCCGGGAAAAACAGCTCAACGCATAGTGACAAGTGGAGAGGCTGGAACATTAGTTTATTTCGGTTTACGTAGGACGCATTCGAATTGATAATCCCACTAGTGTTTCTTAAAGAAGTTTACATAAATCGACAATACAGAGCTGATGGCGAAACCAATAGCGGTGCCGAGGTCAACGAGCTCGGGAGGTATACGAAACCCCAGGATATGGTTAGTCATATAGGTGATGAATGACGCCGGCAGGTCATGCGCTCCCAATTGGTATTTAATTGACCAGGCCCAATCAGTGAGAAAACAGTAACCCCACCCTTTCCAAATGCCCATAATCAACCAGGAGAATGCGGTGACACCAATCGACCAGAGGTGCAGACGATGTAATCTTGGGGAGATCCAGCCCAACATGTTGAAGAGGACCACTCCAAGGTGGATGAAGGTTAGTAGGAAATCCAGAAATTTTAAGAGTACCAAGTCGGCGTTTTAGTAATCGTTACTCTCTTGTTCAGATCAGGTAATAATAGAAAGAATTGGGAACATCTGCCACCGTTTTGGATGATGAGGTCATTAATGATGATCATTACTTGTCTAGTTCTGGCCGCAGGTGGTAGAGTTATAATGGCTATAGATATCGATAAGGAACTGTCACTAAAATCACTGAGTTTATTGGTAGTTATCTTTGATGGGTGAGGGGAGTCAGCAACCACAATACCGGTGATAGCTGTGTAAGTCACCTAGAAATTTGTCAGCCTTCTCACCATACTATGCTAAAAGCGGCCCTGGACAACCCTACCAGGGGCCGGTATAATCAGTCATTTTTTATTACCAGCACCTTACCATCGCCAAACTCCATCCATCGAAAATTGTAGGCATCGAAATAAGTTTTGCCTTAATGTTGAGGTATGAACTGGTGTAGTAGGTAAAGCGAAATCCTTTCTTGTACAGGCTACTTTTGGTGACTGACCAACGTTTTGCTAATGTTTTCTTGTCCAATTCAACCAAGATGGTGTGGTTGCGATGCAAGTACCAGTCAATGCCTTGTCGGATGGGGAGATTGGTCAAACGCAAATGGGCATGGTATTGATTGTATTGATAATTGCAAAACTTTTATCTGCTCTTCCTGAAAGTCTTTTAGTGCAGTGCTGGCAGTTTTGGTATAATCTCATAAGGATAAGTCCCATCTAAGGTCACACCCAATATCGGAATTTCGGGTATCAGTGCTTATCCGATAAAAGCGTTTACAAACGACTATAAACGTTTAATACCGGGTAAAGGGGCAGATTTATGCTATTGTTGCCAAGTATGATACTTTAAAAACTTGAACATCAGCCTATGATGAAAGCGATCATCTTCACTCCTCGCCCCCATGCCAAACGGATTAAGATCTCATTCCCCTTCACGCCTTTGACTGGAGGAAGAAATTGAAGGAGCTGGACAGTAGTTTTTATCTCCCGGAGCAGAAACCCTTGATCCTGGCGAATACCGAGGCCAATTTGCAGAGACTCAAGGATATTGTTGATCAGCAGTTTGATATCAAAGATCATTAATCAGCAGAGCGACTGCCCTGTCAGGAGCTGTCGGACCAATTCAAAGGGGCTACACCACACACCTTGCGGCACTCATTCATTGCAACAAGGGGTTAACTTGTGCTATGTTCAATCGATGTTGGGGCATGGTTCACCCAAGACTACGGAGATCTACATGCACGTGATGGACATCAACAACAAGACCATTCAGAGCCCGCTGGATGTGATTATGAAAAATCGTAACTTGGAGACATAAACATAGGAGATATATCAGCAATAGTTCATGATATACAGGTGTTAGTGAGCATAAATTCTGAAAAATGCTGAATCTAAGATTTAGAATTACCTTCCTAATGGTAGTAAGCATTCTACTTCTCCAAGCACAGGATTTATTTGTGGACGGGGCTGAATGGCACTATAGACTCGTTTGCTTTGGATCACCAAACATTGGCGTTAACCGTTGTTATATTGAGGGTGATACTATAATTCAGAATCGAGTTTGTCTTATATATATGCAGGATCATGCAACCTGTAATGGAAGGCCGAAGAGGAATTATCTTTATAAGGAGGATGATACGATCTACTTCTTTGATGAAGACGACGATTCATTCAAGGTTTTGTATAACTTTTCACTGGAGGTTGGTGATACTATGATATACGAAACTGGAATTCATTCCTGGGACCTGAGAAGGAGAACTCACTATATACGAATAGATTCTATCGGGAAGTTTTTTGCAAACGATGTCGAACTTAAATCATTTAGTATATCCTATGCGATCGGACATGACGAGCAAATATTCTTTGAGAAATCAAATGATATAATAATTGAGGATATCGGGAACACTAGTAATTTTTTTCATTTCAGTGACGGAACAGGTTTCTGCGATGATAAATATAGCGATCCACTTAGATGTTTTTCGGCCCCAAGTTTTCCCACTATCAAATTTACGGACATGGACTGCCTGACGGTGTCCACAACTGAGGCTAAAGATCTATCCTATGAAATTACTGCGTTCCCAAACCCTTTCGAAGACGAATTAACTCTGGAGCTGACAGAACCCATTAGGAATGGATGTGTCAATGTGCTTGATCAATGGGGTAAGATCCAGCATCAGCAGACCTGGCCCGAGAACGAGTTGAAAATGATTCTGAATTTAGGTGATTTACCTTCATCAACCTATTTGATACGATTGAGACAAAGTCATGGTGTAAAGTATTTTGGAGGGATGAGGGTAGTCAAGATGAATAAGTAGGTACGCTCACTAACACCGGCTCAAGACGGCATAGTGACAGGCACCTTCCCCTACGTCAACTACTGTATTAAGTTTGTTATATTTATCAGGGACTGGCATAAAGATGGGTCCTGTGAGTGCCTGACACCACAGCCGCTTAGCCGGGAACCGTTACTTGCCACCTAAACACCTAAAATGTGGAAAGAACCAGTAAAAAAAAGAACTGAGTTCAATCAATTTTAAAATTTAGTCAAATTTGGTCATATGAGAAAAAATACAGTATTAGCATTCTTGATGAGTCTTTTGGTCATGGGCCTTTATGCGCAAAACCTTGAAGTTGAAGGAAAGGCAAAGATTACAGTAATGGACACCTTGACTGACGAATCAGCCAATGTAGTCAGACAATCTGATGGTACCTTGGCTCTGCGCCAATATAAAATAGGAGATATGGCTCAGGGAGGTATTGTCTTTTATGTGGATGAGTCTGGAGAGCATGGTCTTGCGGCAGATACAGGGGATCTTCATGTCGGCATAAGATGGAATGCCGGAACCTTTGGTGATACCCAAGCTAAGGGAGACGGTCCATTTGCTGGTGAAATGAACACGGCTATAATTATCTCTTCGCAGGTGGCGATTGGTGATGACGGAAATATTTATGCGGCAAGAATGTGCGCAGAACTTCAAAAAGGAGGATATGGTGACTGGTATTTACCCTCAAAAGAAGAATTGAACCTGATGTACACAAAACTACACTTAGATAATCTTGGTGGTTTTGCGAGTGAGCCCTACTGGAGTTCTACGGAGTTCAGTGCTTTTGCCTCGTGGGAACAGAATTTCCTCGATGGTGACCAGGATGCCGACCCCGCTAAGGACTCCAACCACCGCGTAAGGGCTGTTCGTGCTTTTTAATAATTTATGAATTTAATTATCTAATACAGCGAAGCGCATGCCAGCCGAATGCGGGTCGCAAATAAAATTTATGGCATTATACTAATAATTTTACCAGTATTTACAGATTTGGTTTGCCTGTATGGATGATATACTAAATTTGTTAGGAAGGTGCTATGAAGCGCGGCAAGTAATATGCTGTGATCACAGAATACTTCGCTATCGATTCGTACTCCGGATGCAGCCAGGACGTTACCCACAATTTAAAATGAATCGTACTTCTCTATGACCCGGTTAATAAAAATTCAAAGTTATGAAAGGACCACTATTCACCATTCTAATTGTTTTAATTGCTTTCCATTCAAGTAGTGCTACGAACACAGTCATAATCAAAGGTGAAATCAATCAATACCCTCTGAAAGATGAGACTTCACTAGTAATTGTAGATATCCACAACCTCGAGGATGATCCAAGACAAATTCGTAGAGAAATAGAAGACGATGGTACTTTTGAGATAGAGTTTGACTTATTGCATACCCAGGACATTTATCTTACAACGCTTGATATGCGGATACGTCTATTGGTGATACCAGGTGAGATATTGGTACTAGAATGGAACTACGAAGACAGGAATCTGAGAGATAAAAGGTTACGAGTCAACTTCTCAGGCGATGGTTCAGAACGGAATCGGCATCTAAATCATATGCTCCATCAACATCGCAAAGAAATTGATTTTAATGCAGGTGAACCAAAAGGTCTCAATGCCAAATTTAAGGAATTGGCTTATAATGAATTTCGGACTTATCGACTAGACATTCAAAAACAACAGAAAGAAGTGCTTGAGAAATATATTCAGTATAATGATGTGACGGATCCACTGCTTTTAGAATGGGTTGGTTATTTTATTGAATATCAACCAATGGGTCATCTATTATCTTATCAGACGATGCACGCACAACTCAATGGAATGTATCCAAAAGATGTTAAGATTCCAACTTCATACTATGATTTTCTAGGAAAAATTGACATTGGTAATAAAAGGGCGATAATCTGCTCAAGTTATATCACATTTGTGAGTCGTTTTTACTACATAGTAAAATACACGAATCTTTTAAACTGGGCACCATATGATTCACTACAAGAACGTGAGGGCATGGTGTCTGCAATTTTCCATGGATTATCTGCAACTACAGAAGGCTTTGCACGTGAAGTAGTTTTATCTCGATTCTTTTATGAGATAATGGGAAGGAGGGATAGTCTTAGCAAGCAAATTCCACCATTGCTGGAAAAATATTTTGAGATTGTGTCAGATCGAAATCTAAGAGCCACCACCATGAAAAGGATAGAACTATCATTTGCCAAAATGGAAGATGGAAAGAGCAGAGAGCATGTAAATATTTTAGATCTTGGAGAAGATGGAGATCTTCTGACTACTATTATTCAGCACTTTTCAGGGAAAGTGATTTATATTGATATCTGGGCTACATGGTGTACGCCCTGTAAGATTGAAATGCAATACTACCCTGAACTCATGCAATATTTCCAGGATGAGGATATTGTTTTTGTCTTTCTTGCCGCTTTTTCACCTGAAAGATTATGGGAAGAGCAAATCGATGATCTTGAATTGAAGGGAGAGCATCATCTGCTAAATGAAAAAGATTATTATTCTTTAGAAAAATATTTTAAGTTAAGAGGCTTCCCTCAGCATGTCATTATTGGTAAAGAAGGTAATATTGTAGATGATAATGGTGAAAGAATTTATAGTAAAGGTTTTTCCTTGAGCACTGAGGTTTTGAACGATTTGGAAGAATTGCTACGGCAATGATCATTGTGAACTTTGTAAACTGTGGGTAACATGGGCTCATGTCAGCATGCTGGCAGACCCAGACTTGGAACCGTGATGAATGTTTGAGTTATGAAAAAGAGAAACAATGATTGATCTCATCACCACTTGCCAGCACGACCGCATAACCCAGAAGCGTTAGTGCCAATAAAAATAAAATCCGAGATAAAGACACAAGAATCCGAGATTAGTATTATATATGATTTTGAAGCCCCTCTAAATTTGCGTTGTCCGGTAATCTTGCCAGACTAAACTAAAATTTAAAAAACTATGAGTAAAGTCATATTCATCACAGGTGCAAGTTCAGGTATCGGGTATGCCACGACTGAATATTTATTGGACAAAGGTTTTAAAGTGTATGCGGGGGCAAGAAGGGTAGAAAAAATGAAACCCTTACAAGAAAAAGGGGCAGTCATTTTTGAATTGGATGTAAGAAAACAGGATAGTATTGACCAAGCCTTTCAGACCATTATGGACAATGGAGGGCGGATTGATGCGGTTTTCGCCAATGCAGGTTATGGCGTGCAAGGCTGTTTTGAAACCGTTGACATTGAAGATGCCAAAGCAGAATTTGATACCAACGTATTTGGTCTGGCACGCACATTTAAAACCGTATTGCCGCAAATGCGAAAACAAAAATCCGGTAGGTTAATCGCCTGTTCGTCTATTGTAGGTACTGTTTCTGTACCAGGAATGCCATGGTATCCCGCATCCAAACATGCCGTGGAAGGCTTGTGCGACGGTCTGCGAATGGAGGTGAAAGATTTTGGAATTGATGTCGTAAAAGTCCAGCCAGGATATATCAAAACAGAATTTGCAGATGTGGCTTTTACTTATTTGGACAAAGCCATTGCTTCGGATGCAGGGGGAGCGTATCGTGAATACATGGAAAATTTCAAGTACAACTTTGACAAAGCATTGAATGAATCGGGAGCTGATCCGATAACCATTGCCAAAGCAGTCTATGATGCCATCGTAAGCAAAAGACCTAAACGAGCCTATCGGGTAAACAGCGATGCCAAACAAACGCATCTCCTGCATTCCACTTTTGGAGATGCAGCTATTGATAAAATTATGCCTATGATGTTTTTTAAAAAGCATTAATACAATAAAGAACTAAAAGCAAGAGTGGAGTCCCTTTTTCCAAAAAAAAACAATTTTAAGAATATGCTATCGTATTTAGAAACTTATATCACCGCACAAAAGGCAGTAGGACTACATTTCATTTTACTCGGAATTGGATTGTTGGTGGTGGCAATCGTTTCACAAATTATGGGAAGTACTGCTCTTGCAAATGGAATAAAAACAGGTGCTTTGGTTTGTGGTCTAATGATGATTGTTTCTGGCATTGGGTATCGGATGACTGAAACAAAATTACTTGAAAATCAGACGCAGTTGTTTCAAAAAGATGCAGCAAATTTTCAACAGGTAGAAACGGAAAGAATGGCAAAAGTCATTAAGGATTACCCCCTTTATCAAATGGTATCCATAGCTTTAATTATTGCTGCATTGGTATTGATTTTTTTTACGAAAAATCCTTACTGGCAGGGCATCGCTTATGCTGTCATTATGATGTTTGTCGGTTTTATGATGATAGAAGACTTTTCTCACTATTCCATCAAAGCCTATTTCCAGGCATTAAAAAAATAGTATAATGGCTGATGACAAAATTTTATCTGTTGACAATATAAGCCAACTAAATGAATTACTAAATCAAGGCAAACCAAAGCATCCGCTCATCAGCATAATAGATTTTTCAAAGGTTGATTTTCAGAAAAATGAACAACTTATAAATGCGAGGTTCTCCACAGCTTATTATTCCATTTTACTAAAAACACTTCAATCAGGCAGCCTCAAATATGGTCGTCAAAACTATGATTTCCAGGAAGGGAGTTTATTCTTTATGTCTCCCAATCAAGTTTTTAAACTGGAATATACAGATGCGATTTATGGATGGGGTTTGGTGTTTCATCCTGATTTGATACGAGGCAGCTCACTTGGCTATAAAATTAAAGATTATACTTTCTTCAATTATGCCGTCAATGAAGCACTCCATTTATCGGATGAAGAAAAATCAACTATTTCACGAATTGTCAATGATATTCAATTGGAAATTAATCGCTCCATTGACAAGCATAGCAAATCGGTAATCGTATCAGGTGTAGAATTATTACTCAATCATTGTATGCGATTTTATGACCGGCAATTTATCACAAGAACAACTGCGAATAAAGATGTAATGGCTGTAGTTGAAAAATTTCTATTGTCCTACCTACGCTCTGACCAACCTCGCCAGAAAGGTTTACCTACCGTTGTCCAATGTGCGGAAGCAGTCAACTTGTCCAACAATTATTTATCAGATTTATTAAAAAAAGAAACAGGTAAAAGTACCCAAGAGCACATCCATTATTTTTTGATAGAAGAAGCCAAAACGAAATTGTTGACTTCCAATATTTCAATTAGTCAAATTGCTTACGGACTGGGGTTTGAGTACCCACAATATTTTAGCAAATTATTTAAGAAAAGGGTGGGTGTCACACCATTGGAATACAGAGGGGAGAATTAGAAAAGAAAATACTGGCACTAATATATAAGGATTCAAGTGGTCCGCAGGACCCAATTTGGATCCTGTGTTGGACTGTATCGCCAAGGTCCTAGGCTATATAAAAATTATACTTGGTGTGATGTGGATATGTCGGCTGCTATTTTCGATCGATATATGATATTAGAAGGAGGATAGAACTGGGTGTAGTTATGATGCAAGAAGATACCCTACGTACGTGAACCCACATCATAAATTTCTTATCCTATTACCTAGATAAGATACATGCTCAGCTACTTCGTTGTATCGGAATGAAGATTGAACTATACGATGGCGATCACAATAATACCACTTTCATGCCATCATTGCTGAATATGATGCAATCATAGAAATTGGAACTGGCATTATACTTGGTGGTACGCTCCCTCAAAGCAAGAAGAAAAAATCCTTATTTGGGCCATGGAGAACAGGGAGACACTGAAATCGATTTGGAGTCAACTAAGAACATAGAATGAAACGATACAAGAGAATCCCCAGAATTATTAGAATTAGCAATATCAGAGGATTTGAGATTTTCTGCACATTCAATAATGGCGAGCACAGGATTATAGACTTCAAGAAATTCTTTGACAAGTGGAAACCAACAGAGGGAGAATTTGAATTGCCTCTTACTAGACCTAGGGACTTTAGAAAAGTGGTTCTGATCAAGAATCAAAGGCAACTGAAGGTGTTTTCCTAAAGAGAAGTTATCATCCACGTGCTTATGGAACGTTTGCGAGATTGTTAAGTAAATATGTCCGTGAAGAAAAGTTTATTCCCTTAGAAGAAGCTATACGCAAATTGACCTCTTTACCAGCAGAAGATTTAAAGCTCAGAGAACGTGGAGCTTTAAAAGAGGGCTATTTTGCATATTTAGCTTTATTTAATCCCTACAATATCCAGGATTATGCTACTTTTGAAAAGCCTCATCAGAATGCTAGCGGAATGGCGCATGTATTTGTTAATTGAGGTCCAGGTGCTTAAAGATGGTAAATATACCGGTAAAATGCCAGGCAAAGTGGTTAGAGGCCCTGGATGGAATTGTATAGAATGAAAGCCCATAACAACAGCTATATGTCAATGCTTTGCTTGCATTCGCGTCGCACTTGATATCACCAACCGTCGGCACCATTGCAGTAATAACTTCAAAAAATGAAAGGCTCTACGCCATAAATAGTGGGTTTAGTACATTTGATACCTATGGATGAATTTACAATTTTTACAGCAGCGTTGAATATCAGGGCACCATGGTATATCGAAAGAGTGACGATAATAGAAGGGGAAGATGGTGAGGAACTACATATTGCAATAGGGCACAAAAAGGGGGCGCGGTTTAATTATGAAGGCATAGACTATCCTGTGTATGATCACCAGGACAGGACTTGGAAACACCTAGATTTCTTTCAGTATCAGTGCTATCTGCATGCATCGGTTCCTAGAGTTAGAACCAAAGAGAATAAGGTCCGATTAGTACAAGTGCCATGGGCTGAGCCTGGGAGTAGGTTTACCCTCTTATTTGAATTAAAGATTATGGAATTAGTATTCAATGGAATGAATCAAAGTAAGGCGGGCAGGACACTGAGGATAAGTGCTAAACGAGTCGGCAAAGTGATTAGTCGTAGAGTAGCTAATGCCTTATGTGATCAGCCCCTTGACCCAGTAAAAGAGCTTTCAATTGATGAGACCAGTTCTAAAAAAGATCACAATTATCTAACTGTATTGTGTGATCGAGAACGAAAGAAAGTAGTAGGTATCTCTGAGGGTAAAGATGCTGAGGCGGTAGACAATGCCCTAATAGACATGGAGGTTAGAGGAGCTCACAGAGAGGAGGTAAAAACGATAACAATGGATATGTCAACCGGATACATAGCAGCTGCAGCAAAGTATTTTGATCAAGCAGCCATCATATTTGATCGATTCCATATCATGAAAAAGATGAATGAAGCGGTAGACAAAATAAGAAGAGAGGAGCAGATCAATTGCAGAGAGGACTTTAAGAGAACCAGATATTGGTGGTTGCGCAATGCTGATAAATTAAAAGACGATCAAAGAAGAAGATTAGCAAGTCTCAGTAGAGCATACCCCAATATAGGTGAAGCATATAGGCTTAAAGAGTTGCTAAGATCTGTTCTCAATCAGGCACGTCATGATCCAAGATTGCAATGGATAAATGATTGGATTAAACAGGCCAAAAAATCTGGACTTGAACCTATCCTCAAATTTGTTGACATGCTTCATAATCATTGGTATGGAATAAAGACATACTTCAAAAAATTGGCCACGAATGCCTATGCTGAAAATGTCAATCTAAAAATCCAAGAAATTAAACGCATATCAAGAGGCTTCCGTAATATGACCAATTTTAAATTGCTCATCTATTTCCATCTGGGTGATTTGGACTTGGGCCTACCCACTAATTATGGCTAAGTGCCAAATGAAAGTATGAATCGACTTACAATTGTAATTTTACTTTTCATCACTTCGTTCGCAACATATGGACAGGTAAAGGTTAATGCAAACGGAAAGTACTTTGACTACCACGGAACTAAGATCTATTACGAAGATACTGGAACTGGAATGCCCCTTTTAATACTCCATAAATTCTTCGGCACTGCTGATTTATGGAAACCCTATGTAGAAACTTACTCAAAACATTTTAGAACGATTGCAATTGATATGATTGGTCATGGTCGATCTGATATCTATAATAAAGACAACCCCAACTTCAGTCATGGAGATTATGCTAAGATAATTCTGGCCTTGATGGATTCCCTGAATCTGGAAAAGGTTAATGCAATAGGTGCAAGTGGTGGCGGGACCGTGTTACTTTATCTTAGCACGAGTGATCCAGAAAGGTTTAAATCAATTATAACAATTGGCGGGCATATGTACTTTAGTAGAGAAAATAGAGAGATTATAGCAAGGGCAGGAATGAATGCTTTCATGAAAGGAAATGAAAAACATGGTCTCGAAAAACAAGAATATTTGGCAAAAGCATTCTGGGAATTTCGAAAACTTTCCGACAGTGACCCTTCGTTTACTCCAGATAAGTTGAATACTATCAAGGCTAATTGGTTAGTAGTATTGGGAGATAACGACCCTTTTGTTCCGTTGCGACTTGGCAGGGAAATGCATCAAGGCATACCCAACAGCTGGCTTTGGGTTGTCCCTAATGGAGGACATACACCGCATTTGAATCCTGCTTTTCAAGCAGAGTTTACACGAGTATCGCTTGACTTCCTAAATGGGAAGTGGGATAAAAAAGACTAATAGCACGGGTGCCAACACCGTGCATAGGTAATAGCGGTTGATGTGATAAAACGAATGACAAAATAGACAACAAAGGTCAGTCAAAGCCGGAAGGTAAGTGTGAAGAGAACCGCTACTGCTCATACAAAAAACCGGTAGCGGTGACTTAAAATATAAGATAATGAAAAAGGAATTTCTAATTTTCGGCTTCCTCCTCCTGTCAGGAATTGTACTTGGGCAAGCTAATACTGTATCTTTAAAACACACAGAAGAGTTTATGATTGCTTCCAATGAGGTAGCAGATACATTTTGCATTCAAGTTTCCTTTCCAGAGAATTACGAAAGATCAGACGAGGTATACCCTGTAATCTATTTGCTGGATTCCGATCGTTCTTTTGGTATGGTTAAAGAAATTTCATGGTGGCTTAATTTCGATAGACAAATTCCTGAAGTAATCATTGTTGGTATTGCCTATAATAAAAATTGGTGGCAGAAAAGATCAAGAGATTATACCCCTACAAGAGATCTAGCAAAAACCTGGGGAGATTGGCAATTGGCAGGAGGTGCTGACAAATTCATTGACTTTATTACCAATGAACTTAATCCTGCGCTAGAAGAATATCAAATCGATTGGAATAACAAATCAGTGATAGGACATTCCTTCGGCGGACTTTTGACAACTTACACGATGCTTATCAGGCCAGAGATTTTTGACAATTATATAAGCATAAGTCCTGCCTTGATTTGGAACAACAATTACTTAATGACATTGTCACTGGATATGCTTCAAAATAGGAAATCTAATATCTTGGTTTATACAGCTATAGGAGAACTTGATGAGGTAAACATTATTGAACCTTGGAAACTATTTAATGAATACATGGAGCAAAACATGGTTGAGAATCTCAGATGGAATGCAAGGATTTATGCAAATCAAACTCATTCGTCGGTACTTCCAGTCGCAATTTCAGATGGATTAAGAATTATATTTGGGAAATAGTATACCGCTAACATTATGTATGAAATCATAGCTTCACGAGGCAAACGCCTGATCCTGATGCAGAAAAATACGATGATCATACCGAGATGTGTACAGCCCCATTTCTGTGCCAAAACAGCCAAAATTAGCTTGATACAGGGTCGTGGAGGCATCCTCGCTCCCGATAGCTATTCAATGTATTCAGCCAAGTCAAGTTGTGCAACATTAAGAATGTATAGAATTGGGACGTTTATGTTGACCTCAATACTCGCAAAAATGAAAATGTTACTCACACTATCAATATTGCTTTTCTTGCTAAACGCATGCTCGCAGCCTAATGACAGGCCGGAAGAAGAAAAACAGATACCATATGCTCAACCGACCAACATTGATCAAAATATGGAGCCTATTTCTGAGCTTACACTAGAGCAACAATCTGCTTTCGATGCACTAAATACATTACAAGTAAGTACGGATGAAATGAATCGCTTGTATTCAACATTTTCCGGAATTGTTCAGCCTTGTTATCCTCCAGACACCAGTTTGACAATTTCACAAACGGAGTTGCTGATGGCTATGAAGCAATTTGTGACCAGTAATTGCAGAAATCTTTCGGTTGAGGAACGTGATGAACTTGCTGCTAGAGCGGTTTTAGCTCAGGAGGAATACCCTGTTTCGCTTTGTCTTGACAATTCAGCTCCCGTAACTTATGAGAACGGTGTTCCAATGACAGGAACTTGGGTCATGCCAAGCGTTCTTGATCGGAGAGATGTGATCATTGTATGGTCAGTAAAAGTAAAAGAACAATAGCTGGTCTTAGCAAATACTGCCCTCTTGTTGCGATATTGCATATTTATGCGATGTTGACCCCCTTATTCCGAAAGAAACTGACCCCCCTTATTCCGGCAAGCTTTGCTGACGTTGCAGTTAGCGCAATGGCCGTTTAATTGATCGTCTTTGCTTTGGCCTGTGAAAGAATATAGTACTTTATATTTTGAATTTCCTTTTCGATCAATCTATCGCCAAATTTGGGCATCCCCAATTCAATGAAAATGCCTTCTCCAACAATTTGTTGAAACGAATTGAAAATTTCAGGAGGGGAATAAGTTAGGTCAGGGATAATTCCTCCTCCATGACATCTTCTGCAATAAATATTATATAGATGCCTACCCTGATCAATCTCTTCGTCAGAGACTTCAAATGGTAAGTTGACCAATTCTTTCTCTGGTTGTTCTGGAAAATCAGGCAAGCTTTCTTTACCTCCCAAGGTAAATGTATAAAGTCTGCCGGGATTAATTTGTTCCGTGAATTTTGAAAAAAGTCCAAAAAACCCACCCCAACCAACCAGAATAGAGACATATTGCTTTCCATCTATCTGATAAGTTATTGGTGGTGCAATTATTCCAGTTTTGAGGTTTACTGACCAAAGTTTATCTCCTGTACTGGCACCATAAGCTGAAAATTCACCTTCTGCATTCCCTTGAAATACGAGGTCATCTGTGGTCAACACACCTGCATTCCAGGACGATCTTTGCCAGACGCTCCACACTTCTTTTTGTTCGATAGGGTTCCATCCTATTAATTTTCCAAAATCCCTGGCCGCCATAGAGTCCCGGTGGTAGTCATTTTCAGGATTGAACTCCCTTCCTGTATTGAAAGTCCTTCCGTCCTCAATAAATTTCCAGTCTTTGGGCTGCCCAAAGGTGGACCCATCTTCTCTTGCAGGTATGTAAACCAATCCCGTTTTCGAATTATAAGCCATGGGTTGCCAATTGTGTCCGCCTCCCGGACCAGGGGCAAGCTGGGCATTCATATCTGGATAACGGGCAAAGGCTGTTTCAACGGGGCGACCAGTAGTTTTGTCAATTCCAGTAGCCCAATTTGTGTAGACATAGGGTTCTGCAGAAATCAACTTCCCGTTGGTCCTGTCCAAAACATAAAAGAAACCATTCTTGGGGGCTTGCATCAAAACTTTTCTTTCTGTCCCTTCAATATTTAGGTCTGCTAATATGATGTGTTGGGTAGCAGTATAATCCCATGTTTCGCCTGGCGTAGTCTGATAGTACCAAACCAATTGTCCATTGTCAGGATTTAGGGCTATTATGGATGACAAATAGAGGTTGTCCCCACCTTCTGGACTTCTTAAATCCCTGTTCCATGGAGAGCCATTTCCTGTACCAATAAAAAGCAAATCCAATGCTGGATCGAAAGCCATGGCATCCCAGACGGTACCACCACCCCCATATTTCCACCATTCTCCTGTCCATGTTTTAGAAGCATCCTCCATTGCTCTTGATTCAAATGGTTCATCTGGGTTTCCAGGAACCGTATAAAAGCGCCAATTTTGTTTGCCTGTCATGGCGTCATAAGACGTAACATATCCCCTTATCCCAAATTCTGCCCCTCCATTTCCAATAACCACTTGGCCCTTTACTATTCTAGGTGCACCAGTAATGGAATAAGGCTTGGTTTGGTCAACGGTAGTTACCTCCCAAGCCTTGTCTCCGGTTTGGGCATCTAAAGCAATTATCCTTCCATCGAGAGTGCCTACAAAAATCAAATTTCTATAGATGGCAACACCTCTATTAACTACATCACAACAAACTTTCTCTCCCCATTCACGGGGCACTTCTGGGTCATAGGTCCAAAGTACTTCACCTCTACGCACATCAACAGCAAACACTTTACTCCATGTTCCCGTAAAATACATCACACCGTCTGCCACTAAAGGAGTCGATTCCAAGCCTCTCTTTGTTCCCAAATCAATGCTCCATGCTAGTCCTAAACTATCGATGTTAGATGAATTGATTTGGTTGAGAGGACTATGTCTGTCTTCACTGTAATTCCTTCCATAGGATAACCATTCATCTGGAAATTCATCCACTTTTGACAATTTGGCATCATGAGTTTCTTCAATCCCAACTTTATCTGAACAGTCAAGAAAGAGCACTGTTGATATTACAGACAGTATTTTAGCAAAGTGGGAAATCATAGGCTTTCTCCCATATTTTTTAGGTTTCTGTAATTATTTGATTTGCTCATTTTCGTGGGCACTAGCTCAAAGGAATCTCCTTCTTACAAGCATTTTCCAACTAACAATCCTTTATCAAACTGGGCATGGGTGAATTCTCCGGTTGTCTGTCTTGACTACTATTTGTTACGGCTTTATCTGGTATGAGAAAAAACGATTATATCCTGATCCGCCCTTGCTACCCGCATCGTAAATAAATCCATAACAAGGAGAGTTCTGCTGAGAATTTAGCATGTTCCCCCGGATCCATGAGCCATTGATGTCGGGAATGATTTTGGTTATTGAAGCTGTTTGCTCAAAACCTTTAATTACCGAAAGGTATATATCTCGATCATCTTCTGCGATGAAGGTAATATACATTTCGTCTCCATGAGCTACCACATCAGCTCCAGCCTGATCTGAATCGACTGCATTTGTAACAATGGGGCGATCTGAAACTAAAATAGCCTTTGACCAACTATCGACTTCTGATTTAGCCTTTCCATAAAGAAATCCATCCGACGTTCTAAAAAGGACTACTGTTTTCCCTGAAGCTGGCAGATATACAAGCGGAAGAATGGCCATGGATTCTTCTTCATTGGTCCCTAGGTCATCGGCAAACATTTGAGCTGATGTCATGGTATTATCGTGCAATAGCTGCTGGTTCCAGCCCTTACCATCACTACTTTTATAGGCGATCTCTATAGTTCCATCAGGTTTACAAATAAGTGCAGGATTGGTCAGTCCATGGTCTTTTGTAGGAGCAATCGCTAAAGATTCTCCCCATGTTCCATTGGGGGCAAGGATGCTGTACTGAAGGGTTGTTCCAACTGCATATACAGTAGCAATGCTGCCATCGGGACGAAGAGCAATATCGGCGGTTTGAACCGGGGGCTCTTCAATTTCAGTGATTACCTGATCTTTTACAATCCACTTGTCAGCGTCTCCGCCAAAATCTGATGTGGCAAAAGCATGATAGTAGACATAATGTGAAGTTTCATGAACAATATGGATGACCCCATCAGGTGAAATTACACTTCCTACTCCTTCCAAGTCAGCTTCACGGGGACGATTGTTCGGATCAATCTCATACCAAGAATCTCCCCCATCTGTAGATTTAATCATCATGAAAACGTTGTCGGTCTCTGTGGGTTCCATGATAAAATATAACTCACCCATGCTATTTTCATAGGGCCCAATGCGGGTAGGTGTTTCCACAAAGGTGCCTCCTATATGCTTCGGAGGAACATGAACCACAATTTCAGGCATCGCTCCCGACAGTGGAAGACCTTTACCATCGACCATTCTTAAAGCAATACGATCACCTGTGTTTACCAGACCTGGGCCGTCGGTCCAGTGCCTAACAACTAAAGCCCATTCCCACTCAACTGAGGCACCAGTCTTTTCACCAGGAATCCAACCGGGTGTAGTAGGTGCAAGGCAAATTCCTGACCCAGGGTCACTGGGCAAATCGGAAACATCAATAAGATCATCAGCCTCTTCACCAAAGAAAAAATCTTTACAACCCACAATACTTATTGGAGGTGTAGCCGCCGATGGATAGGGAAATTCATGAGCTTCGATAAATTGCCATGTCTCCTCATTCCGCTTATATTGAAGACCGTATTGTCTTCTTCCCTTCTCAGCATTCGATTCAACTTCGAAGCGTATACGAAATGGAACGTCAACCTGTAGAGTTACCGATTCGTTAATTCCTGCAGCCCATCCTCCATCTTCATCAAGTTCAGCTTGAAAGTTAGACCGAAATCTAAATGCAGTAACCCGATCACCTGAAGAAGGTCCTTCTGCCCGGTTAATTTCATGCTTCAGATTATTGTTCACCAGGGTAGAGTTGGATAAATTTGCACTCCCAAACTTGCTACATGCAAGTATCATAATTATTGATATGATTGACCTAAATGTATTAATATCCATCTTCCTGCTTTCTAGCGTATAATTTTATAAAAAAAAATCCTTTTTTATAAGGATTTGGTCTCCAATGAACGAAAATTTGCAATTGACCGCGACGGATTAGCTGTAATACCCACTAAAGGAATGCGAGGATCGACATGTCGCCAGAGTCGCTGAGTACCATTATCGCCAGGGACAAAAGAAGGACTTGATCTCGCTCAACTGCAGCCCTCACTCTACTTGGTCATTGACCGCTTTTCCGAATCTTGAACCGGGCTTTTTACTATAGATCGAGAGGATTTTTAATAAACTCAAATTCATATACTGAGTATCCCATCATAAATTTACTCAATAGATGATGCGTGATAAGCCGGGGTATATTAACTAAGCCCATTTCCTGGGATTTCTTGATAGCAGATTGAACGTTATTTAGGCGATATCCTTTATCAGTGAAAATCTTGCTTGGTTGACTATCAATATCTTTAAATGTTGTTCCGGATTCTACCAATACTCTATGGATCTTTTTACCCATATATTTAAAGAAATCTTTTTTCATTAGGTCGCAGAGAATAATATGATTTGGAAAAGTTTCTTGGATATCACTAATTGTTTCTAGTAGTTCCGTGTTGGACAAATACAAAATCACACCTTCGATAATGATCACTACTCTTTCGTCTGTTCCGTAGGGATGAAGATGGTCTCTCAATCGATCTTTTTCGAAGTTAATTGGAAGCCTAACAAGTGGATTTGGGCACTCCTTAATAGGAAGTTTTTGATTTTTATAATTCATTATATTTTCTTCATCTATCTCTATCCATCTTCCACCCTTAAACCTATATGCTCTGCTATCTAGTCCTGCACCAATCAAAAAAATTTTTGTATCCGGTACGTCATACAAGATATCTTTTATACGCTCGTCAATCATATAGATTCTCGCAGTATTACTTGCATTGGGTTTCTTAAAATGCCGAAAATCTTGCCAGTATGCTAATCCTTCCTCACCTAATAACCTCCTGGCATATTTGTCATTGATAAATGGCTTGGAGGATTCGGCATCTTGCATTCGAATGCCGCAGCAGTAGTATGCTGTCTTCGACACTGGTTTGATCATGATTGTTAATTTTCTTGTTTGCCCATTAAAATGATTGCTTTCAGCGATCTTTCTTCAGCGACCTTTCCTTAGCAGTCGATTAAAATGACTTCTACATTCTTTATTTTTCTAGCAAGCAATAGCGGGTTTAGCGCTATGTAGCCCCACTTGCCAATAATTTTGCAGGAACACATATCTTCGCAGGCATTACAATTTAGCAATACCCAAGCATTCCTGCACATTTAATCTAGTGCCAAGTCGACAATTGCTAACATGCCTTCATCAGACGTGTGTGTCTTCAATGGCGACTAGATCATTCTGTCAAAGAATAAAATCACTTCGTGAATGATCGAGATATTTTGTTGTCTTCTAAAGGATCTGCACTAAGGATTACTAAATCTGCCAGGGCACCTTGAGGAGATTTTTCAAATATCCGATCTACTATTGAACTTAGCGGGATGTAAAGTGACTAATTTCATTGCCTTTGTAGTAGTATATAAATCCTACCCGGACAAGTAATCCTAACTCCTTATGAAGACCTTACTCTGGTATAACGATGGGGTTTTCAGAGCCTATGCAGTCAGAATATTGATACCAGCATTATGCATACGCTTGGCACCATTGCCATACCATGTCAAACCCTATCAAGTTACTGACCACAGCAGGGATCAACCCGCTTGTGAACCTCTAAAATCCATCAGATTTATACACAATATTAGCAATATCTTTTTCTTTGTTCGAGGCCTTGCAAAACTAGATTTGACAGTGCATCAGTCTCTCATATATTGATAAATGAGTTGAGCCGCTTCACCACGGGTAAGCTTAGTGTACTGCTTGAGCTTTGTTGGTAATGTTTTATGAACCAATCCCTTTATAATACTTGTCGCGTAAGCGAGGTCTAAGTACTGCTCTGGGTGAGCAAGTACTTTGGAAGTCTTCTCCTGAATTTCGTATTTGAAGAAGGGCTTTAATGATTGGGTTGAATTGTCATAAAGGGTCTCAATGTATTTGAAAGAAGGGTGCCCGCGTTGCACATCGAAAAAATGGGTAGCTGTTATACTGAGAGGAACCTGCAACCCATTAACCGCCATCTGGGCGAATTCGCCCAATGTTATCAAATCATTGGGTCGGAAACGGTAGGCTTCCTTATTGGTGTGGCTAAGACTCAGGGCTGGCCCATCCCTGTTAAGATACTTCAGGTTGGCACTATTGTCTATCGCATTGAGTAAGCTCAACTTTTGTACTGCCTCAAATGAGGGTGTGCCGGCAGGTAGGTCAGTATAGAAAAATAATACGCTGCCCTGCTTCAAGAGCTCATTCTGAATTTGATAAACCGGCACATCGGCCAATTCTATACCAATGTCAATTGCAAGTGCAGCAGCAACTCCGGCAGCCTGTCCCAGTTGCGACCAAACTGGCTCCATCCTAACCGATGACATCGCAACATGAGTGGAGGAGATTCCTACTGGGAAAATAATTCCTTTATGTTCCTTGGGAATCATAACATCATAGGGGATTTGGTAGGGCCCAGTAACATCGTGTAGGTGAAGTGTTCCTTCGGCTGCAGTTTTTCCGTATGCCGGTTCTGCTCTCACTGTTGGATTCTGTACATTGTGTACATCAATCCCATATATCCCAATTGCGATTGATTGGCTATTAAGGGGGCCCCTTAGTCCATCTCCACAAAGATCTTTGTGCATGTCGCTTTCAGTTAAAGTGTAGCGACCCTCTATTCGACGACCTTGGCGAACATAAAGTCGATAAGGGAAATTATCGTTGTCCAAGAATTCATCATCAGGTAGCCCGATGTTCGGTGATCCGCCTTCTGTCTGAATGTAGTAAAGCCAACCAAGCTCATAATTGCGGTAAATTTTTTCGATTTCAACGCGCTCTTCCCAGTCAGCTAGGACCCACCGCGTTCCATAACCCGTCAAATCTCCGCCCCAATTGATTCCTAGTAAATCGAATTTATTGTTCGGGATAATTGGTTTGCGATTCCCATTCCACTTATACTTGCTGGGATCGTAATCGGGTGGTGCTTGTTTTAAGAGGTAGGGATGGTCTGCTCTGCCGTAATCTTTTGCAGTCATTCTATAGGTGAAAGCTTGTGATCTATTGTCTGCTTCACCCGAACTACCTGGAAGAATAGTGGCGGGGAGTGCACCTTCTACGTTGCGAAAGAAATTAGTGTAGATCATGCCGGCGTGAGGTTCTTCAGCAGTACGAGGTTCTCGTCCAATGCGAAAGGGTACTTTGGCATAAGCGGCTAAATCTGTCTCATAGGTGGCATCAATGATCACCTTACCGAGATATCCATACTGCGCGCCCAAGTTTCCTTTGTGGTCACGTTCACGTGTAATTACACCCGTGACGCGTCTTCCCTCCAGCTTCACATCGATGGCCACTTCGTTGAAACGTGTAGTAATACTCTTTTGCTCGGCAACCATTTCAGCGAAAATTCTGGCTGCTGTATGTGGTTCCCAAGCTCGCCCTTCTCCCGTGTTCCACACTAATGCTGGGTCTTGCTTGAGGTGTTCTTTAACCAAGGGATCCTCCGCTAGTTTTGTCCGATGATACTTGCTTACACGTTGTCTGTATTCCTCGATCACACCACTATTTGATTCTACGTAATAATCATCCAATCGAAGCACTCCTGAAGAAAGGACACCTCCAAGAACCGGTGACTGCTCGATAATGATTACGCTCTTTCCTGCCCGGCCTGCGCCAATCGCTGCGGCTACGCCAGCCGGGGTTCCACCTATAACGATCACTTCATATTGTGGTGCTTCTGCCCATTCAATTTGTTTATCATCTTGGGTATCAATCTCCTTGGTTTGAGTTCCAAACCCTAATATGAATAGGGCTATAAGTGAATAATAGCATCGTTTCATTTTGTGGAAAAAATTGTATTATAAGGCAGATTGTTTGCAGTACTCAAGTCCTAATCTTAGTTGAAATTTGGGTTTTGTGAGGAGGCTTCCTAATATAGTCATTAATTTCTTTTTCGAGTTCGGATAGTTTCCTATAGTGATACTATTCTTCTCATTTTATGTTGGATTTCCATCAATCCAGCTATTATCCATTGATAACTCAGATCAGAAGAAGTAGTAGCCGAAAAAAGAACTTCAGAGTTGTGGAAAAAAGAAAGAGCTCCTATCATTGATAAGGTTAAACCAGAGTTTGTAGTCTTTTGCACCAATGTTCGCAAATATCTATTGCATGATCTGCAAGGCTTAGATATTATTTTGACAATTTTGAGAACCTTACACTAAGTTGCTGGATCACATAATGACTGTCTTGTCGACGGCGCCAGTTACACGCCAAACTACTGTTTCGCCTATGCCTTTCAAGTACCTGATGCCTGCTGAAAAACAATCAAAACGACCAGATATTAACTGGTAAGTCGCATCGGAAATGAAGATTGCTCCTGGTGTTGCATCTGACTCTAACCTGCTGGCCAGATTAACCGTATCTCCCCACAGATCGTAAGTGAATTTTTTCAGACCAATCACACCTGCAACTACCGGTCCTGAATGAATGCCAATACGAAAGGCGAGACTATGATTTGGGGCGTATGCTTGAATATCAAGTGCCATCTGAACAACTTTGTGTGCATGGTCAGGATCGGGAACAGGAGCTCCGGCCACTGCCATGTAGCAATCACCAATGGTTTTAATCTTTTCCAATCCGTATTTCTCGGTTAGGTGATCGAAGGCAGAAAAGGTCCGATTGAGAAAATCGATAATTTCCTCTGGATACATTCTAGATGAAGTTTCTGTAAACTTCACCAAGTCTGCAAACAGGATCGTGACATTTTGCAGCTTATCGGCGATAACATGAGATGACGATTCCTTCAGGGTGTGTTCAATTTCACTAGGTAAAATGTTCAGCAAAAGATTTTTTGACTTGAGTTCTTCCTTTCGTAAATCGTATAAAATTCTGGTGCGCTGGTATGCAAAGAAATCGAGTGCTACAAACCAAAAAATTGAACTAATGGCGAAAGTCACAACGAAGAGTATTAAATTATCATTGTAGCTATATCTATAAACTGTCTCAATGTTTCCACCAACCAGAGCCAGTACTGCAACACCAAAAAGATACAACCCGAATAGTAACCAAGCTCTTCTTCTGTTAGGGAAAACAAGAGCATAGACGGGTCCAATCAATCCTAAAAAGATGACACCTCCTGATTGCAGGATGCCTCCACTCAACCCGGCCATTACAAGTGAAAATAATATGATGAATAATTGGGAGGTTAAACCAAACCATTCGATATGTCTCTTTAAGTGATTGAACAAGATGAGCTGGAGTAACCAGAAACCAGATCCTGACAATACCAAAATTGCCAAGACGGGATCATTCATGAGCCATATCAAAAACGCCAAAATAATTGTTGTTGGGAAGGCAATTATGAGGCAGACCCACCATATTTTCTTTACGAGGAGTATTTCATCACTGTCTTCAGGATGATAAATCCGCCGGTGTACCCATCGATTGAATTTCCTATACATGCAAGATTTCAATAATTACTGGACAAAAACATATATGGTACTAGATCATTTATGGGTATCTCCTGTATACTCTAAATGAGATCGGTAATTTTATTCCTACAATCGGATATTGGGCTACTTGCTTGACTGTGCTTTTAACTTGGTTGGTAACTTGCAGGTAAGATATGTTCTCTCCATGCGTCCGGTTTCCACTGTATATGTTAGCAGGATGTCTACCTTCTATAGTGCAATGCTGACTGGTATGGAATACACTCAGATGCGGTATTGAATCCTGACCTCCCAGTTCCCTCATCGCCTCGTAATATTCCTTTGCACAAGTAATTCCTCCAGGTGAAGTTCGAACTGATCTAGAGACGAGACTACCGACCTCATAATCAAATGAAATGATCAACGCTTCAAGTTGCCCAGGTTTTTCCACCTACTTCTTGGAGTGGTTTGCATCCTAAGTACCCACCGGGCACCGGATCGTAATTGAGTACTTCTGTAGCACCGACTTCAGAAGTGAAAAAACCCAGCAAGACCATTTCCTTCGCCAACAGGAAAAATGGTTTAGGCTGACTTTGTGGTTCTTTCCGGGCCACTTCGACCAGCTCCTCTACTAGGCTCACTTGCCTTTCTGGAGTTTTCCGATCGAATTTTCGTTTTGCCAACCATTCAAGCCCCATTTTAAAAACGGATCGTTCATCTTCGGTTAAATATCCTTCCACCATATTGTCAATGAATTGCTCAATGCGAGCTTTTTTTGCGCCGGGTGTATTGGTAGTGGGCAAGATCTGCTCGGCCAGCATGGAGATGAGGAGGACTTCTCTTGGTGTAAGTGCCTTCGGCGTCCAGTCCAGCGACACCTCTTCATTGCAACCAGACAATACGCCCAGCATTATGGAGCTGGTTAAGGTGCCGCCTATGATGGCAGTTGCCTTATTTATTGCCAGGCGCCGGCTGATTTTTTTCGAAGACATTAGCTTAGAGGTTTCTTTTTTTCATTTCTTTAACGGTATAGTCACAGGCTCTCGCAGTCATGGCCATGTATGTCAGGGATGGATTGCCCCATCCATTTGAGCACATGCCTGAACCATCAGTCACAAAGACATTAGGAATGTCATGCATCTGGTTCCAGCGGTTTAGTACTGATATTTTCGGATCTTTTCCCATACGCGCAGACCCCATCTCATGGATGCTGAGGCCGGGTTCGCTTTTCTCGTCATAGGTCCTTATTTTCTTAAATCCCGCTGTTTCGAGCATTTCCGCACTGGCGCTTTGCATCTCTTTGCGCATGGCTTTTTCGTTTTCGCCATGGGCAACATCCATCACCAGCTGCGGAAGACCCCATGGATCAGGTCTGTCATAATCAAGATAGATCTGGTTGCGGTGGTTGGGCAGGCATTCGCCAAAACCCAGGAAACCAAAGGTCCAGGGCCCTGGCACCGTCAATCGATCCTTATAGGCGGCCCCAAAAGCAAAAGCATCCGGTTCATCTCGCCAGTAACCTCGGCGTGAACCACTTCCGTACAATACAAATCCACGCAGGTAATCTTTGCGCCGGGTCTTCTTATCGAGATTTTGAAACCTGGGTACCAACACCCCCACTGGCCGGCGACCTTTATAATATTGATCGGTATATCCGTCATGCTCACCCCGGGCGCCGACCTGGAAATGATTATCCATAACATTATGTCCTAGTTCTCCGCTGGTATTGCCTAGACCATCCGGAAATGACTCTTTGACAGAACGTAACAAGATGCCCGTGCTGGCCAAGGCGGAGGCACAGAGGAAAATGACCCGCCCGTAGAACTCCATGGATTCTTTGGTTTGGGCGTCAATGATCCGTACTCCCGATGCTTTTCTCCGATCACGATCATATAAGATGGTATGGACAATTGAATGCGGTCGCAGCGTCATATTGTCAGTGGCCTCAGCAGCCGGCAGGGTAACTGCGTTGCTGCTGAAATAGGCACCATAGGGACATCCTCGTTCACAAAGACTACGGGCCATACAGGCACCCCTACTGCCGTGGATCCTGGTAATATTGGCGGTCCGTCCAATGGCAAGGATTCGGTCTGTATAGTGGTCCGCTAGTTTCTGTTTGACATGCTTTTCGATGCAGTTCATTTCCCAGGGAGGTAAGAATTTACCATCCGGTGTTTGGGGTATGCCATCCTTGGTAGCGCTGACCCCAATATAGGATTCCACATAATCATACCAGGGGGCCAAATCGCGATAGCGTATCGGCCAGTCAATGCCCACACCATCCCTGGCTGGTGCCGCAAAGTCGTAGTCGCTCCAACGGTAAGCCCATCGGCCCCACATGATGGATTTACCTCCCACATGATCTCCCCTCATCCAGGTAAAAGGTCTTTTTTGTATATAGGGATACTCCCGGTCATTCACGAAGAAATGTTTGGTCGATTGCAGTACAGCGTAGGCCGTTCTGCTTTGTACGGGGTAGTCTTCTACGATTTCTCTCGGAGTCAGCCGGTCGCCGTAGGGTAAGTCCCAGGGTTGCCAATTCATCGTCGGATAGTCAGCTACATGGCGCACCATTCTGCCGCGTTCGAGAACCAGGGTTTTCAGTCCTTTCTCACATAACTCCTTAGCAGCCCAACCTCCACTAATGCCAGATCCTACTACAATGGCATCATACGTTTGTTTTTGGCCTGTCTGGATGTTGAGATTCATGGTGTGGTGGTGGTTCAGCCTCAAGCTACATGGCAGACTGGGCCCGTGAAAAGAGCAAGATCATAGGATGGGCTGATTCTGATCATCCATCATTCATTTTGGATGGACAATTTTACCATTTTGGTCGTTCTTTGACCTTGAAGGCTCCCAAGCATTGATGCTGTCCAGGTATATTGATGGAATCTTCCTTGTCAAGCCTTATTCCAGCCTCAGATAGTCATCACAACTCCATAGGAACATAGATCTGATCTCTATGAACATCAAGTGGCTTGGTGATTCGATCCATACCTTTGTTTGCTTCATTGATACCCAATATGCTGGGCTTTGGTCGAAGCTATTTGTTTTTTAATCTGACAACAGATAGCTTGTTTTTCGAGCAACCGGTGCCGGCCTGCCACCCAGTTTTTATTGACCATTTCCTGGTGATGAAAAGAAGGGTTTAAGTAATATGGCTAGATGGGGAGGCGGCATCATGCAGTTGTGAAAGACTCATTGCCAGGATATGATCAAGTATGATCTTTTGGCCACAAGCGAATTATAATAACCTACCATGTCTATTCATCACGTAAAGATTGCCATACGCAACTTAAAGAGAAGTAAAGTGTACGGTCTCGTGAATATACTGGGGTTGTCGGTGGGCATTGCCAGTGTATTAATCATCGCACTATTTATACGCAATGAGTTGTCGTACGATCAATTTTTTGACGACTCTGAATCGATTTATCGAATCGCGTTGCACCGTATATATCCGGACCGGACCCGTGATTTTGCCTCTTCAGTGATCACCTTGGCTCCGGCATTGAAGGATAATTACCCTGAAGTAGAGGCCATCACCAGGATGCATCGTTTATTTTTTACCAACCAGGTGAATGTTCGTATTGATGACGATACTTATACGGAATCTCACTATTTATTTGCCGATTCCTCCTTTTTTAAAGTGTTTTCGCATCATTTCATTCATGGCGATCCAGCATCGGCCCTAAATGCTCCTGATAAAGTAGTGATCACCAGATCGACTGCCATCAAATATTTTGGACATGAAGATGTTTTAGATCAGACCTTGCAGGTAGGTACCGATACATCCCACTATTTAATCTCCGGAGTGATTGCTGACTTACCGCAACACACACACTTTCGCTTTGATCTGCTGGGATCGATCCATTCCATCGGTTATTTACAGAACGCGATCGAAAGCAATAGTTGGATTAATCCCTGGGTCTATACCTACGTCAAGTTGGCAGCTGGCACCAGCCCGGATATATTTGCAGCCAAAGTAGGTGAGGCCGTTAAGCAGTTCGGGGCGCCTTCCATTTCACGACAGTTGGGTGCTGACTATGTGGAGGCAGGTCATCGCTTTGATTATTTTCTTCAACCGATTAGTGACATCCATCTCCACTCTAAATTGACCATTGAAGTGGAACCCAACAGTGACATAACCTATGTTTATCTCCTGGCCCTCATCGGCTTGGTTATTCTAATCATTTCCTCCATCAATTATATAAATCTTTCAGTAGCAAGAGCACCCACCCGGGCACGAGAGGTGGGCATCAGGAAAGTGGTTGGCAGTAGTCGACGTAGTTTGATTGTCCAATTTTTGATGGAATCCATGTTGATCTGCTTCATCGGTTCGATCATTGCCACTGGTCTTGCCTGGATATGTATGCCCTACTTTAATAGTTTAGTAAGCACCCAATTGTCCATAAGTCCGCTGCTGCAACCGCGCCTTTTGTTCTCTTTTGTTCTGTTTATTCTACTGCTAAGTCTCTTGTCGGGATTGTACCCTGCTCTTGTGATCGCTGCTTTCAAACCAGCCCGGATTTTAAAAGGTGCCTTTAAGCGAACCCGGCAAGGCGTCCAATTACGCAATGGATTAATGACCCTACAGTTCATCATTTCTATGGTCATGATTTCTGGCTCGGTGCTCATTCATCAACAGATGAATTACTTGCGTCAGAAAGATTTAGGATTTGACAAAGAGGAGGTGGTAGTGATCAGACAGGCCAACCGTCTGGGCAATCAATATGAAAGTTTTAAAAATGAAATATCGCGAATACCGGGTGTCATCGCCAGTGGAGGAGCCAATGGATTACCCGGAGATTTTCATGGCAGCGGTGTGTTTAAAACCGCTAATCCGCAGGCAAGTGACCTGCGTGCCAACATCGTAAATTTTGACGATGACTTTTTTGAAGCCATGAATTTTGAGTTGGTGGCTGGTCGATCTTTTCAAGAAGCATTTAATGACTCGCTTTCCATCCTGATCAACGAAGCAGTAGTCTCTACCCTGGACCTAAGGGAACCCATTGGTGAGCAGTTTTGGAATGCTGGCAATGTCACTGGTGAAGACCGCACCGTATTTACAGTAGTAGGCGTGATCAAAGATTATCATTTTTACTCCCTGCATAATGAAATTGGACCGCTGGTTGTATTCAATATCAGCCCCCTTTCAACGCCTCCCAATTTGGTGGTTAAGATCAACGCTTCCAAGTTAGATCAAACCTTGGTTGATATCCAGGATACATGGGCTGGATTATCTCAGGATGATATGAATTTTTCATTCCTTGACCAGGATTTGCAAGCGCAATATGAATCTGATGCGGCTACTTCCTTCCTATTTGACATTTTCACCTACTTGGCCATTTTTATGTGTTGTATTGGCTTGTTTGCTCTTGCCACTTTTGTGGCCCAGCAACGAAGGAAGGAGATGAGTATTCGAAAAGTATTGGGTGCTTCGGTTGGCAGTATTGTCCTTTCCTTTTCTAAGGAATTTTTGACCATTTTGATTGTGGCCTTTGTCGTTGGGATTCCGATAGCCTATTTTAGTATGGAACGCTGGCTGGAAAATTTTCCGTACCATGTGTCCATTTCGGGCAATACTTTCATCCTGGCCGGTGCATTATTGGTGTTGTTTGTGATCCTTACAATAAGTTACCAGGCCATCCGATTGGCTACAGTCAGCCCTGCCAATTCTTTACGTACCGAATAAATATCATTCAGTGACCATGGCTTTGAATTTCATCGAAAATAATATTGCAATTGACTACAAAAATTTAATAGACAGGGTACTACACAAAACAGCACTATAATGAAATATATTTGGTTTGATCTGACGTGATCGGGCTCTGGTTTTTGATCAATATCTTATGGCAAGGGGAGGATCCTCATGATGGTTTTTGCAGCATGGAAACACCATTGGAGCCGGTGCATATCCCAGGCTATTGTGCACCAGCCCGACGGCAGTGGATAATCAGAGAATGAAGATTTCCGATGCGGGTAAGCATGAGAACTAACCTCAAGGTTTTCCACGGATCTCGACAGTAGCGGAAGTGAGGAGGATGTGTTGATGTTTAGGTGAAGAATTAATTATGACGGGAGAATTTACAAATTTGTATAGTCAATAGATGGAGGTGAGTGATAAACAGATAATCTTAGCGCTGCTCTCCATAAGATCTACCATGGGAGTAAATCTGGATGTTCAACAATTTTGGTGGCCTGAACTTCTCCGGAGGGAATGGCCTGACAACTTAGTTACTGACAAAAACTGACTGTCATAAAATGACACCTCGGAGATTAGCTGAAAAATACATGGATTTTGTTTTCAAGACAGGAGATTTAGAAGCACTGAGAGACATACTATCTGATAACTTGTCCTTTAGCGGTCCTTTCTATAGATTTGACTCAGCAGATGACTATGTAGATTCACTTCGAAATGACCCACCGGAAGACTTTGAGTATGAAATAATTAGAGGTTATGAGGATAGCGATTCAGCCTGTTTGATCTACCAATTTTCCAAGCCAGGCATTTCGACTTTGATGACTCAGATATTTTGGACAAATGATGAGAAAATAAGCAGGATTCTGTTGATCTTTGATACCGGTGCATTTCGATTAGACTAATGGGAAATAGGAAGGGCACCTGAATGCATCACAAAGACCTGTTGATTGAATTAGGAAAAAATGAATGCCAATCATCTCTTCATTTCTTTTGGTGATCTATTCCAAAAAAGCACAAGATCTGTAACCGTAGAATTAGGAATCGGCGACAACATGTTTTTCCAGGACTGACCAAATATTCTCCATCACAAGTCGTTGTCCCTGGACATTTGGGTGGATACCGTCTTCCAAATTGAGTGATGAATTGGCAGCTACACCTTCCAGTAGAAATGGTATGAGCTCCAGGTCATTCTCACGGGCTAAATCGGTAAAAACATCTGCAAAATTGTCGGTATAGGCAATGCCCATATTAGGTGGTGCCTTCATTCCTGCAATAATTATTACAGCATCTGGATAAGTTGCGAGTACCTTATCCACGATGCCCTGTAGATTTTGACGCGTTCTATTCAGATCGAGACCTCGCAGAGCATCGTTAGCTCCTAACTCCAGGATAAATATATCCACCGGTTGTCCCAGGATCCAATCGATGCGATTTACCCCTCCCGAGGAGGTCTCTCCACTTAGACCCGCATTAACCACTTCATAGGCTAGTCCAAGAGAATCGATCCGTTTTTGCAGCAGGGCTGGATATGCTTGCGATTCCTCCAGTCCGTAGCCTGCGGTTAAGCTATTGCCAAAGCAGACGATTCTTTTCTGTACTAAGTCGCTATCATCACCGGCATTTTCCGATTGGCCGGATGTTGATGATTCCGGGGGGGGCGATGCTGTGGATGGATTCTTAGATTCGCAATTGAAGAGGCAAAAGACTGCCAGAAAAAATAACCAGGCTTGGATTTTCATTGGTTTCTAATAGTATAGATGATGAGTTGGCTGCTAAATTAAGTCTTCTTGAGGGTCTATGTGTACACATGATTTTTCAACAAATCGATGACCAGACTACATCAATAAAGGGACATCAAGTATTCTGCCTTTCATTTAAGACAGAAATGGCAAAGTTTTTAAGTTGGGATATGGCATAGGTTGTCGAGCAGTGCCTTACCTCTGTCAGGACGTCCTGGAACATAATCCTCCTGAAAAGAACGAGGCAGAATGGTGCAGTTAGAATGTCAGACGGAACACTTGTGTCTACTTCTTGTTAAATTGTCTCTAATCGAATGTGTCAGATGATTCTCGAAGTAGATAACTTAACGAAAACTTATACCGTTGGCGAGCATCAGTTAACCGTACTGGCTGACGTTAGTTTTGCCGTCGAGGAAAGAGAGACCGTAGCTATCGTAGGTCCTTCAGGGAGTGGTAAGACTACCCTGCTCGGACTTTGTGCTGGTCTTGATCGAAGCACAAGAGGTACAGTACGCTTGTGTGACCAGAATCTGGAGCAACTAGATGAGGATGAACGCGCCGCTCTACGCAGTAGAATGGTAGGCTTTATTTTTCAGAACTTCCAATTGATTCCTACTCTAAGCACATTGGAGAATGTGAGTATTCCTCTGGAATTGCAGGGTAAGACCAATGTACAACAGACCGCGAAGCAGTTGCTAGACCGCGTGGGTTTAGGAGACAGGATGCACCATTATCCCAGTGAGTTATCAGGTGGCGAGCAACAACGGGTGTCTATTGCCAGGGCCTTTAGCGCGGGACCTACAATCTTGTTTGCCGATGAACCCACTGGCAATCTCGATGATGATACGGGCAAGCAAGTCGAAGAATTATTGTTTGAGTTGAATCGAGAACTTGGCACGACCCTGATCTTGGTCACCCATGACTTAGACTTGGCCAAGAAGACCGGAAGAATCATCCGTCTCAAAGGTGGTCGCATAGTCTCTGATACCAAAGTGGACAAAAATGTGCTGCTTTCATGAGGCACTGGTACTTTCTTTTACGGACGGCCTGGGCAGATGGCCGCAGAAATGTAGGCAAGCTCTTGCTGTTCATGTCCTCTATCGTATTAGGTATAGCCGCCCTGGTGGCTATTAATTCATTCAATGCCAATCTGGCCAGGGATATTGATACCGAAGCAGCCACCCTGTTGGGAGCCGATCTTGCGGTTACCGGCAATCGACCTGCTGGGCCACTGACCCATCTAACGTTGGATTCTCTGCCGGCCGAAAGGGCTTCTGAAGTGGAATTGTTGTCTATGGCATACATACCCAAAGCCAGTGAATCCCAATTTGTGAGAATAAAAGCCTTGGAGGGTGACTATCCGTTTTATGGAAGCCTGGTAACGACACCACCAGAAGCCGAACAGGCCTTTCGCCACCAGTTCGGCACTATTGTAGAATCTAGTTTCTTGCGTCTTATGGCCTTGAATGTTGGCGACAGCATTCGTTACGGTACCGTGTACTTTCCCATCCTGGGGAGTTTTGATCAGGCTTTCGCCAGTGCGGCCATTTCCTCAAGTTTCGCACCGGTAGTTTATATCAGCAGGGATTATATCGATACGACAGAACTGATCCAGCCAGGTAGCCTAGTGAATTATGCCTATTACTACAAATTGACTGAATCCTTTCCCATCGATGAATGGAAGGAGGAACGGGTCACGCGCTTACGCACGGAGAGTATGCGGATGGAAACCGTAACCGACCGCCAGGCAAATATTAGTGATGCCTTCGATCAGCTCAATTATTTTTTGAACTTGGTGGCATTGGTGGCCCTGTTGCTGGGTTGCATTGGTGTGGCGAGCAGCATCTTCATTTATGTAAAAAGTAAAATTGCTTCCATTGCTGTGTTTCGGTGTTTAGGCATGAAAGGAAGGGACGCTTTTGCTATCTACTTTGCGCAAGTTTTTGCACTCGGATTAATCGGTGTGCTCTCAGGAGCAATATTGGGGGCGGCCATTCAAATGTTTTTACCATTCATTATTTCCGATTTTCTTCCCCTGGAAGTGGATATGCGGATTTCCTGGGCCTCCATTTTTCAAGGGATTTTTGTCGGCCTGCTGATCACCACACTGTTTGCCCTGTTACCACTATTGGCCATTCGCAAGATCAGCCCTTTACGCACTTTACGGTCTACTCCCACGGAGAAAACCAAGCGACTCGATACATACGAAGTCCTGGTATATATGGGCATCCTACTCAGTCTATTTATTTTTCTATGGTTGCTTACCGGTGAGGTCGCCACCGGATTTTATTTTGTCAGTGGATTGGTACTGGCCTTTTCTCTATTATTTGGCGTTGCACAGATGACAATGTGGCTAATAAAAAAATATTTTCCCAGGCAATGGAATTTTGTATTTCGTCAGGGATTGGCCAACCTGTATCGACCCAATAATCAGACCACCACTCTATTGGTTTCGATTGGTCTGGGCACCTCCATTTTGACAACACTATTTATTGTGCAGGGCCTGTTGCTGCGTAATGTGGAGGCGATGGACGCAGGCCAACAACCCAATGTATTTATGTTTGGCATCGAATCCAATCAGTTAGATACTTTAAACCAACTGGTCCAAGACAAGGGCATGCCCGTTATTCAGCAGATGCCCATCGTTACGATGCGACTTACAGGTTGGCAGGGGCGCTGGAAATCTGACTGGTTGCAGGACTCGACTCGAAAGGCGAAGAATTGGGCTATCCATCGGGAGACAAGAGCAACCTACCGTGATTATCTGGATGCCAATGAAGAAATAGTAGCCGGCAGCTTTCCACATCCCCATGAGAATCCTTCCGACAGTATTTTTATTTCACTGGCTCAGGCTTTTGCCGAGGCCATGGCTGTTGGAATCGGTGATGAAATGGTTTTTGATGTACAGGGATTGCCAATAAAAACCTATGTGCGGAGTATTCGTAAGATCGATAATGCCAACATGCGGGCCCGGTTTTTAGTCCTTTTCCCTTCGGGTGTATTAGAAGATGCTCCTCAATTTCATGTGCTCGTAACCAAGACACCACAACCACAAATGACCGCATCGTTTCGTCGTGAAGTAGTCAAGGCTTTTCCTAATGTGTCGGTGCTTGATTTATCCACGATCCTTAGATCGGTCAATGATATCCTTAAGAAGGTTAGCTACATTCTCCAGTTTATGGCCCTTTTCAGTATCCTAACCGGATTAATCGTCCTCCTCAGTTCACTGCTTTTAAGTAAGTACCAACGTATCCAGGAAAGTGTACTCCTGCGTACCCTCGGGGCCAGCCGGCGCCAGATCAGGCTGATCAATATTACTGAGTATCTGCTACTCGGCGGTCTGGCTGCGACCTTGGGCGTGCTGATTGCACTATTATCCGGATACATTTTGGCTCGATTTCAACTGGAATTGGATTTTGATATTCGCTTGTTTCCTATCGCGAGTGTTTTCGTAAGTGTATTACTTATAACCACCCTGATTGGCATTTTTAATAGTCGGGAAGTTGAGCAGAAACCTCCTTTGGAAGTGTTGAGAAAGGAAGTGGGATGAAGGCGGTGGCCTTACGGGATTTGATGCAGGAACCCTATCCCTTCGCTTGAATGGTAGCTGATTCGGCCTATTGATATCAGCAGGAAGCAAACTAATATCGCTGGATGTTTTGAGTTATTAGGAGTGGTTTGCTAGAAGCACCGAATGTCGTACCTTAGAGAGTGATGTTGCCAATTCCTATGACGTTTGTTTTTTCGATATTGAATAAATGAATTTAGCACAGGCAGAATTTCAGTCCGATAGATCCCAAATTCCAGGACCTCAACCCCAGGGGCCAAAATAGAAATTCATTTCGGCTGTCTGTTGGCAGAAAAATGAAATAACGATGAAGTACCAGGGTTCCATTGAAATAGCAAAGCCCAGGAATGAGGTGGTAAAATACTTCGCCGATCCAAGCTACCTTGGAGAATATCAAGATGGCTTTGTCATGAAAGAATTGTTGAAGGGCGAGCAAGGCAAGGAGGGAGCGGTGTCTAAAATGTTGTATAAATATGGAAATCGGGATATGGAGTTGACAGAAACGATCATTTCCAATGAATTACCGGATTCGTTTGAATCAAGCTATCATCATAAACATATGGACAATACCTTCAAATGTAATTTCATTGATTTAGACAAGCAGAGGACGAGATACGATTACGAATTTGAGTACACGCGGATCAATTGGGTTATGCCAAAACTCATGGCAATTCTATTTCCAGGGATGTACAGGAAGCAGGGTGAGAAATGGATGAGACAATTCAAGGAATTTGTAGAAAGACAGTAGAATGTGGGAAGAAAAATTAAGAATATATGATGAACTGGTGGCAAAGTGCTCAAGGTTTGAGAGAAAGGGTAAAACAGTGCCCTACACTTCAGCAAATGGGTACATGTTTTCTTTGCTTAATAAGGCCGGAGAAATAGGAATTAGGTTTTCAAAGGAGAATCAAAAGAAGTACCTCGAAGAATTTAATTCGACGATTTTTAAATCGTACAATTCCATAATGCATGGTTATGTATTGATACCTGATGAAATGCTCGAAGATTTGGACAATGTAGCAAAGTACTTGGACGAAAGTTACGACTATGTGATGAGCCTAGAACCAAAATAGTTGCCCATGGTCCCGGAATATTAGGTTGCACCCACTTGCCGGTCTCCTTTTCGAATGATCTTTTTGCTTTCTTTGCCCTTGACCACACCTCGCTCTTCATCCAGCCAGACAATGGCACCGGTAGGACATCTTTGAATCGGCACTTGTGTATGATGATTTTTTGAATAATTAATGACCGGCAAATTGTTTTCCATGATGATCAAATTGTCGGGTGCATCCATAGCGCATTTGCCACAGGCAGTGCAAGCCACCTGACATTCTTCCAGGATGTCATCACCGGCCTGCAGGTTCTTGCAAGCCACCCACAATTGATGGCTGATAGGCTGCAGTGAGAACAAGTCTTTCGGGCAAACTTCGACGCAATCACCGCAGGCCGTGCACTTATCTTCATCAACTACTGGCAGTGCGTGGGAATTCATGGTGATGGCATCAAAATCACATACAACTTGACAATCGCCATGACCAAGACACCCCCAAAAACAACCTTTTCCCCCACCGGAGACCAATGAAGCCGCTTGACAAGTCTCCAGCCCACGGTAAAGTGCCCGGTTGAGCGCTACGTTGCTGCCACCGCCACAAGCTAACCTGGCTACCAACTTTTCTTCGGTGCCAACAGAGACACCTAAGTATGCTGCAATGGATTCCCTTCCCTCTTCACTACTTACTGTACATTTTCCCGGAAGAACACTTCCCGCGACCAAGGCTTCGGCAAAAGGCCGGCATCCTGGGTAGCCGCAAGCACCACAATTGGCATGGGGCAACATTTCTTCGACCTGATCAATCCTTGGATCTTCGTACACATGAAGTTTTCTGTTGGCGACAATTAACATCAATGCCAACAGCAAGGTCAGGCCGCCCAAAGTAATGATAGCGATTACAATAGTCATGGGAAATCTGGCCAAAATTTTTTAACAATCCAACACATCATTCTAGGTTAAAAATCAGTAAATAATTTCCGCCCACTTTTTACCTGCAACTAGTTCGGCCTTACGCAAAGCCCATTTCTCGGTAGATCCCAGAATGGTTGAAAAGGCCTTTTCCAACATCTTCTTGATCGCTTCGTATCCAGCTACATAGATGTATGTGTTGGCCTGACCTAGCATTTCAAGAATCTCTGAGGCTCTCTCCTCAAGTGCTTTATCTAATGCGATGGGATCAGCCCAATGCGGCCGGGGACTAAGGGCGTGGAAGGCTTCGAAGGTGTCCTCGTCGTAGTAATTGGTAAGGTCACCATCCTTATCGTTGAGGTATAAAAGTTCCAGACCACTACGTGCTCCATAAAACAGTCGGATTTTCCCTCTCCAGTCCTTCACATCCCTGTAAATGTGTTTTACAAAAGCTCGAAAAGGGGCAATGCCCGTACCCATCCCTATCAATATAAGATTGGCACTGCGGTCTTCAGGAACGACAAAGGGAAGTTCAAATGGTCCGGTGATGGTGATTTGGTCACCAACCTTTCGGTCACATAAGAAGTTGGATGCCACTCCGTGATAAAGTTCGCCACTAAAGTCATCAACATAAGAACACCGCTTAACCAGCATGGTAATCAAAGGTTTCCCGTTTGACTTTGCGGGAAGGTCCGCCACACTGTACAAACGGTGATGTTGTCCCATGCCAAATTCATCTGAGGTTTTTAGCAGAACTCCAAAACTTTGATCAACCCGGCATTCAAATTCTGGTTCCACCTCCAAGACTATTTCTCTCACTTCTTCGGTATCTGGAGGAGTCAGGCGCTCAGTTTTATGAACCCTCGCCTGATATCTTTTCTCGGTACTAAAATCTGCCAGATGTGCCATAATATTTAATTCTTGATTATTTAAACATTTTGTTATTCCTCGTTTCCTTACAAATAGTGGTACAACCACAATTGCCACAACTCCTGCGGTCAGCCAAAACATCCTGATCAGAAATGTAATCGGCAAATATCTTTCTCCATTGGTTTTGCACTACAAACCAGAGTGCCAGTAGCAATGCCATACCAAAAATTCCTATCGCTAGAGATGACAGCATATTTTTTTGTTTTCGATCATTAAGTTCCCAGACCAGCAAATCCCATAAATGTCAGTGACAAGATCCCGGCAATAACCAGGGTAAGTGCCGTTCCCTTGGCTACTCCGGGTACATCAACAAAATTTAATTGTTCCCTCAAACCAGCAATTAAGATCAAAGCCAGGGTAAAACCGGCTCCTGCTCCCAGAGCATAGATCAAGCTCTCCAGAAGGTCATATCCCTTGTTGGTTTGAAATAGCGCCAATCCCAAGATGGCACAGTTCGTGGTGATCAGTGGTAGAAAAATACCCAGGGCTCTAAATAATGCAGGGCTCATCTTCTTGATCACCATCTCCACCAATTGTACTGTAGAAGCAATCACAACAATAAAACTGATCAACTGTAAAAAAGTCGCGTTTAACAAGACCAGCAACGCATGTATCCCGTACGCACAAATAGAACTGATGAGCATTACAAAGGTCACCGCAGCACCCATTTTTGTAGCCGTATCCATTTTTCCGGATACACCTAAAAATGGACAAATGCCTAGAAAATAAGCTAGGACAAAATTGCTGATCAGGCTCGCATTGATAAAAATATACCACAGGGATTCGTCAGTCATGTTTTTATTTTTCGTCCTTTCAAAATGTTGAAAACTAATAACCACGCTGCCAGGGTAAAAAATCCTCCTGCCGGCAATATCATGATGATCCATTCCTGAAACTGTACAGGAAATATTGCTATTTGGAAAAAGGTTCCATTGCCCAATACTTCCCTGACCGCACCAAGGCAAAACAGGGCAAATGTAAATCCAGCACCCATTCCCAAAGCATCTAAAATCGAATGGGTGATCGAGTTTTTAGAAGCAAAAGCTTCCGCCCTACTCAATATCAAACAATTTACTACAATCAAAGAAATAAAGGCTCCGAGGGCCTTGTGCAAATCAATACTTATGGCTTGAATTACATAATCTGTGATTGTTACAAAAGTTGCAATAATTAGAATGTAAGAGGCAATGCGAACCTGTCTGGGAATAAAATTTCTCAGGGAAGAAACCAGAATATTTGACATGAGTAGAACAAATGCCGTAGCAAGGCCCATTGCCAATGCATTAATGGCTGTATTTGAAACCGCCAGAACCGGACACATGCCCAATACCTGAACAAAAACTGGATTGTCACGCCATAAGCCTTTGATAAACTCATCGGTAGACAAAGCCTCTGCTTTTGAAGAAGGGGCATTTTGCATTCCCATATTTCTCGTTGAATCAGACATCAGTTTTCTTGATCAATGCTCTTTTTCAAAGTTAATTGGCTTTGGTTTTGGTAAATTACCGGGACCCAGCGATCGGCACTGAAGCCGATAATGTTTCCAATCGCTCGTGATGATATGGTAGCACCGGTAATGCCTTCAATTTCCCATGGATTGGTCTTCGCTCCTTTTTTCACCGGTTCAATAGCGTTTTTGAGACTCTGATGATCCTCTTTAAGGGATGAATCAAGGGCATCAAAGTTTGCCAGAAAATCTGGATCCTTCTCGATCTTATCGCCTAGACCCGGAGTTTCTTTGCTCTCTAAAACATGAAACCCGTTGATCACCTGCTTCTCAGGATCATAACCGTACAAAATGCGTATGACATCGGCAAAACCCAATCCACTCGCTTCCACAGCCACACCAATCAACTCCCCATTATCGTCATAGCCAGCATGCAACAATGTGACTTCTTTATCAGATGTACCTTCATTCACTACTGAAATTGATTTGTCCTTGAGTTGAAAAGTCTGCTTGCTCACAGCCTGCGGCAGAACCTGAAAAATGGCTTTTTCAAGAGCTTCAGCTTTGTTCTTTTCGATCCTCGGTAAGGTGCCCTCAAAAGTCAAGACGATCATCAACGCGCAGAAAATTCCAATGCCCACCATAGCTCGCAGCATTTTAGCACTGCCCTCAGGTTGAATGGTTTCTGATGGACTGGTCTGACTCCTCATTGGGTTGCTTTTTTCATGGTACCATACACACGCGGCTGAATCGCTTTATCAATATGAGGTGAAATGGCATTGGCAATCAATATGGCGTACATCACTCCTTCAGGCAGACCACCCCAAAGACGAATGACTACGACAAGTAGTCCGATAATGGCACCATAAATCCAAACCCCGAATGAAGTAATGGGAGAGGCAACCATGTCTGTGGCCATAAAGACAGCACCCAGCATTAGTCCTCCAGAAAACAACATGAATATAGGTGAAGGATAGCTCGTGTTATCAATCAGGTAAAAAAAGCCACTGATTAGAAATACCGTACCTAAGACGGCGATCGGTATTCTCCAATTCATCATATTCCTTGACACCAGATACAAGCCACCGAGCACGATTAGTAAAGCACAGGTTTCTCCGGTTGAACCCGAGACCAAGCCTAGAGCCATGTCTTGGGCACTGGTGTTGATACCCTCAAACTTAAAGGAAGCAAGAGGGGTTGCCGTTGTTGCCCCATCTGCTAGGGGTTCAGCAAATGGGAAAGTGAGGTTTGTTGAGAAGGCGCTGATGAACCGATCGCTGGAGAAAGCAGGTTGCCAGGTTGTGATCGCCACGGGAAATGCTGCTTGCAGCACAGCCCGGCCTACCAATGCCGGATTGAATACATTGTACCCCAGTCCACCAAAGATGAACTTACCCAGGGCAATCGCTATAACACCTCCACAGAAGGCCATCCAAAGCGGAAATCCGGGTGGCAGCGTAAGGCCCAACAGCAATCCGGTAATCACTGCCGACCAGTCAGATACTGTACTATCTTTTCGTGCCCATTTGCACAGGAGATGCTCCGTAAGCACACACGAAGACATTGAGGTCAATAGAACCAGTAAAGCACTTAAGCCAAAGGCATAAAAGGCAAAGAACGAAGTTGGTAATAATGCCAAAACAACATTCCGCATGATCTGGTCGGTGCTCAGACCCTTGGTTAGATGCGGAGATGTACTGATATGTAAGGTACGTTTAGGCATGTTATGTTTTCAGTTCTGCAGCTTTGCGCTTCCTAACCATGGATTTTGACAAACGAAAATATTGCACCAGGGGTATGTGTGACGGACATACATATGAGCAGGACCCACATTCAAAGCAATCCATCAAATGGAAATCACTGGCCATGAGCTCGTACTCCTCATTTTTGGCCAAAATCCCAAGTTGGGAGGGATTAAGAAAAAGTGGGCACGCATCGACACATGCACCACACTTTATGCAAGGATAGATTTTCGGGGGAGGCTTCACCTCTTTCTGTGTAAACACAACGATACCTGAAGTACCTTTAATGATGGGAATATCTAGATTTGAAACCGCGACACCCATCATTGGGCCACCCATATATACCTCGCTGATCTGATCGTCTACACCCACCTCCTCGAGTACGAACCGAAGGGGTGTTCCGATGGGTATCAAGTAATTCCCCTTTTTTCCAACCCCCGGTCCGGTAATGGTTACCACCCTCTCCTGAATGCCCATCCCGTGTGGAAGCAGGCGGCCAATCTCGGCAGTAGTGGCAACATTGACCACCAGTGCCTCTACATCGATCGGCAATCCTCCAGACGGTACCTCCCTTCCGAGCAGGGAGGTAATCAGCATTTTTTCCGAGCCTTGAGGATACTTGACAGGTACAACCCTTACCTTGACCGGGAGGTCGTCCGGTTGATTGGCTTCCAGGTGATCAGCAGCATCCTGCTTGTTTGCCTCAATGCCAATGATGATGCGTTGTGCTCCCGTCGCCTTGATCAAATAGCGGATACCTGTAAAGATGTCTTCCGCCTGCTCGAGCATGACCCGATGATCCGTGGTGAGATAAGGTTCGCATTCGATGCCGTTTATGATCAATGTCTCACATACTTTCCCATCTGGCACTTTCAGTTTTACGTGGGTCGGAAAAGCTGCACCTCCCAATCCCACAATGCCAGCCTCCTGTATGCCCTTGAGTATTTCCTCTGCACTGGCTTTGCTGAGGTCTATTGGGACACCTTCCACGACCTCCTGGCTTGATCCTGGAAATGCATTCAAATAGATTCCCAGGACTCTCTTACCCGTTATCGAAGGTACCGTAGCAATTTTTTGCACGATCCCTGAAACCGGCGCATGTATAGGAACCGAAACATAACCACCGGCCTTGCCAATCAGCTGGCCACGGACGACTTCCTGCCCTTCACGCACCAGTGGTTCTGAGGGAGCACCGATGTGCTGACTCAATGGCAAGACGATTGTGGGAGAAAATGGGAATTGCCTAATGGGCAGACCACTTGTCTCAGCCTTATGCTCGGGAGGATGAACACCGTTTCGGAAGGTATGCTGACGAGATTTGAAAAGACGCATGATCAAGCCCGTTTCCTTAATTGTACTTCTCGCCCCTCTTAATCCATTTTTCCATATCGGGCGCTGCAGCATCTGCAGGTAAGCCGGGGTGGATTACCCTGGCGGTACATTTCTCAGCGGCCTTGACCAGATCTTCATAAGGCCCTCCATCCGGATTTTTGATATAGGCCTTCTTGTCCTGGTTGTAAGCAAATATCTCCGGATTGAGCTTAATGCATTCATCACAAGAGGTACATTCCTCCGTTTCCAGCCATGGCGCCATATAATTTCCATTGGATTTTACCGATTCTGGCGCCGGTTCATCAATCCCATGCTCAACGACCATCTCAGCTAGAGAGTCGGTGTCTTCACCGGCAAGTTTCATCAGACCGTGGCTGATTTTAGTAATGATTTCTGCCCTAATTTTACCTTCAATATCTTCTTCCTCAACCTTCTCGGTTTCGACCCCAGCGATTCCACGCAGCATTAGCCAAAAGTCTCGCCGCTCCTCACATGACTCCACAATTTTCTTGGCCACCAGGACCCTACTCAATCTTTGTTTGCGATCTACGGCCCAGATGTAAGGAAATTTATCTTCGCGACTCTCTGCATCCATTTCGAGGAATTCGGATAATTGAACCATGCTGTCATTCCAGGTGTCTCGAGGTGCTTTCCTAAAGTGCTTTCGGAATCTGGCTTCGGTCAGGGCGAAATCCGCAAAGGTCATGGCAACCTGCAGGGACTTCTCCCGACCGTTCTCTATGTATTTGAGATCGTAGGTAGGCCATATATCGGCCATAGCTGGATTGCCGGATAAATCAAAGGCCTCTTCAGCTTTCACTCCGTGATCCGGATTGTATTTGAAAATGGGGTAGGCGCGCGATTCAACGGCTAATTTGGCCTGGTGAGCTCCCATATCATCACCCACCCCGTGTTCCGGCTGACAGGTTGTGTAGAGATTGAACAAGGCAGGGCGCTTGGTCATCAGTCCGTCTATAAATCCTTCAATCATATGTGTCGTGTTTGCCAGTGTGGCCTGGAGCACATAGGTGTTTCGATGTGCCATGGCAATCAGTCCGATTTCTTTGCGTGGTTCCGATTTTCCATGTTGAACCTTACCGTATTGGGCCATATCAGAAATCTGACCGATAAATCCTGAAGTGCAAGCCTGACCACCAGTATTTGAGTACACCTGTGTATCTACCACAATGACTTTGATGGGTTTGCCCGATGCCATCATCCTCGACAAGTTTTGAAAGCCAATATCATACATGGCCCCATCGCCACCTACAACCACAACCGGCGGACACAGTAGCCATTCTTCTTCAGTGAAGTCATTCCAGTTGAAGTATGTGAAGAATGGGTCGTGTTCATCTCGATCATAATTGCCAGCCAATTCGAGTTCAGCCTTTCTGATGGTCTTAAAACCATCCGCCATCTTAGCCATATGTCCCTCAAATATTCCCATAGCCATAGAAGCTGAGTCCTGAAACAGGTGATTGGCCCAGGGGAACGGATAGGGATTGTATGGCCAAGTACTTCCCCATACGGAGGTACATCCGGTGGCATTACACATTCCCATAGAAGTACGTCCATTTCCGGTCGTGCCTTCGGTATATTTCCACCGTAAGTTCTTGAGCTTGGCCAGCAATTGCGTAACATCACGGAGCCATACCTGATCGATCGGTTCACTCCCTTGTTCTTTCTCTACTCTGCTAGCGATTTCCGACATAGTCAAATCGCTGTCCTTCATTTCCGAAACAATTTTTGACATCATATCCACATCGCTGACATCGACCGTATTCATGAGTTTACTCTGGATGTGTTTTTCCAGGCTGTCGCAGAGCTGATCCAGATGTGCAATGTGCTTTTTGACCCGCGGTTGCATCAGCGACTCCAGAGTCGCAATAAAGAGATGAATAACCGATTTTTCGGAACAACCCAGACACGCACCATCGCCACTTGCAAAGTGGAGATAGGCATCCTTATTCAACAATATACTCTCGAGAGCACCTATTTTCTCTTCAAGGTCATCAACACGATTATATTTTTCGGGAGTGTTGGGAAGGTCGAGCCAAAGATCCCAATCCTTTCGCAGACGTGCTACCGATTCCTCGGTTTGAGGCACGGGTATCAAAGCTTCATCATCACAGACAGCCACACACTCCATGCAACCTTTACATGTAGTAGGGTTAATGGTGATGCTAAACAAGCCTCCGCTGTTGGGCTGTTCTTTTTCATGTAGATCATAATACGGACGTGTGAGGGCAAATTGAAACTCACCCAGTTCATCTCTAAACCAATCAAATTCTTTCGATAGTGCCGCACCATTCCCATTCTCGTTGATGGTCTCGTCAATGGCGTCCTGTATCAAGTTGTTTACAGTGGCTCCGTTGGATGATTCGTTAAAAAGCGCACGAACCTTACCCTCCAGGTGCCTGACTGCTTTTGGTAAGAATTCTACCTTACCTTGCTTCTTCTTCACTCTTTTGACAACGGTATCAAAGACATCGGTCAGTTCACTAACCAAACCCGGAATGGCTGTGTCAGGGCATACCGTGTAACAATCACCGCATGCGGTACAATTGTTGGGAATCCATTCCGGATGCTCGAACCGGATGCCTGTCATGTCACGGAAGAGGGAAGTAACAGCCGGCATGACGCTGAGGCCGATAAATGGATCAGTAAGGTTGTCATTCGCCATTCCCTTAAGGTAGAAGTTGCCCGTTTGTTCCCAGAAGCGGTGAATATCGGACAACTTAGATTTACTTTGAGGAATGTCCCTCATCATCGTAGGGATAGGTAACGAGGTTTCCCCATTTGACTTTACTTGTCCTTCCCCAGGAATCTTGTTCTTAATCTCATGCACCTCATCAAAGCCACGTTTGACAACCCGCATGTTGTCATCTACGACCCGTTGCCCCTTAGCTCCAAATTTGTGCTGCAATTGGTCTTCAATGGCTTTGAGCAGAGTTACCTCCGACAGACCGGCTCTTTCCATAAGCGGAGAAGCGGCGAAAAAAGCTCCCTGGAATGCTATCCCTTGCATTCTTAGTTGAAGTTCTGGATCAGTGGCCTCTTCCCGAGCAATCTTAAAACCATCGATGTAAAAGACATGGATGTCATTGTCGACAATGACTTTCTGGTATGGTAATGGAATGTCAGCCCAAACTTCCTCTGGCTTCTGCTTATCACTCTGAATGATAAAGCATCCGCCTTTCTTCAAACCAGCCAAGGCATTCGTATGCTTAAATACATTGGGATCGGGAGAAAGCACAACATCGACAAAGAAGTACTCACAATTTAATTGAATGGGCTCAGGAGCAGCGGCGAGATAATAGGTGGTCGGTTGTCCTTTCTTTTCTGAGCCATATTTGGGGTTGGCTTTGATGTCGTATCCCAGCAGATCAAACAAGGTCATTGCCAGGTTCTTTCCCGTGGTGATTGCCCCCCAGCCGCCAACAGAGTGGAATCGTACAGTAACGGCATTTTGGGGCATCAGGTTGGGGTTTTCGGATCCGTGAATGGCGAGTTCTTTGACCTGAGGATAGGATTCCTGAATCAGTTCCTGGTACGCCCTCTGTTTTGGAGTATGAGGAACATCTCTTATAAAATCAATGGATAGGTAAAATTGCTTTTTCTTTTTGCCCTCTGGCAGCATGTTTTCGATGGCTCCAATGATGCCTTCAGGCTGAAGGTCCCTACTGCCCATCCCAAATGAACCAGAATAGAGCGAGGGGAGGTCGGTGGGTTTATAGCTGGCTAGAGACGGATAGGGTAAATCTTTTTTGAAAGCTCCATTTTCCAAGCACTTTGTGATGACCGCCCGGATCTCTCGCATGAGAGGAAGATCGCAAGCGAGCGGTTGATCCAACCGCTCTAAGACGGTCGCTCCTTTCTTCCCTTTCAGAATGTGTCCAACCAAGTCTGCCGGAAACGGTCTGAACATCACCAGATCAACAACGCCTACTTTAATTCCTCTAGTCTTACGGATATAATCCACTACCGCCTCTGCACTAGGTATAAGACTCCCCTGACCGATAATGAGGTAATCTGCATCATCAGCCCGGTATGTCATAGTTCGGGCATACTTTCGACCGGTAAGTTGATAGAACTCTTCAAAGGCTTGATCCGTCAAGTCCTTTATATGATCAAAAAAGAACGGTCGCTGAGCTGCCACACTTTGCATATAGGAGTCCTGGTTTTGGACGATACCTGCCATCACCGGATTGTCAACATCCCAGAGTTCAGGGATTCGTCGACGGGTATCGCCGTAGATAATCTTCTGTGCTTGAGTTGGTGTGGGTATGATATCATCAGGTCGTCCCAGATATTCCTTGATCAGTTCACGCTCCGGAAGCAGCAAAGACTCGATCAAGTGGGTGGTGAGGAAACCATCTTGAGCAACCACCCCAGGAGTGAGCGCTAGCTCGGCAATTTTATGAGCAATGATGTTAAAATCGGCAACATGTTGGGCTTTCTTGGCGAACAGCTGGAAGAACCCCGTGTCGTCAATGGCATGATAATCATCATGACCAGCATGCACATTCAAGGTTGACTTGGTCATGGCTCGTGAGCCAATATTTAGCACATAAGTAAGCCTTTTACCTACTGCAGCATAAAGTGACTCATGCATGTAAGCGATTCCCTGTCCTGAGGAAAAGTTTGCAGCCCGAAGTCCTGTCATCGACAAGCCGGCGGTAACAGCTGCTGCGGCATGTTCCCCCTCCGGTTCAATAAAGATTAGCGGTCTGTCTGAAATATTCAGGTGCCCTTTGGCGGCTTCTTCTGCCCAATACTCTCCCATTTGTGTGGAAGGAGTAATGGGGTAGGCTCCCGCTGCGTCCGAGGATTCTCGTTCACACATGATGGCGGCCGTATTTCCGTCCATTGCCACGCGGACACCAGGATATTTGAATTTTTCATTTTTAGAACTCATAACCGTTTCTTTTAAGCTATTGGAATTGGGAAAGGAACAAGTTTCTTCGCCATTACGAGTGGAAATCCTATCCGGATACAGCCGGTAAACCTGACCTGAGTCAATGACTTTTGTAATCGATCCCTTACATCGAGTGTCTGATTCATCAACGTGATCAACCTCGGCTATTTTGAAATCTCTAAAAATAGGTTGAACTCCAGGCACTGGGTATGAAGTAGGTCATTACCTGCAATGATGCTTATCATCGACAAGGACACGGCCCCATTGTGGTATCCGGATCATCTTAACAGTCTTAGGTCTAGCCTGTAAAACCACTAGGTAGCCGCTGATTTTGCCGACTGGACTTCTCATCATAGAGAAATAGCCTCGAAACTATTGGAGTCAGCATACTTTTCATTCAGGAAGATTTTCGTATTGATGGCAGCTACAGTCAGTAACTGTATTTATTTTAACATAGGATTATTATCATAGATATGGCAAATGAAACAGCTACCTGGTGCAATATACTAGAAGGAAGTTTATATTGTACCACTTCAGTCTCGATTCCAGTCGCATGATATTTCGATTCCAATGTTTTTCGTTAAGCTTCTTACAATGGATCTTTGTGCTCTTGCAAATTTTCCTGTTGATTTTCTGTAGGTTCACAATAGCTAGTGCCTTGCCGATATCCTCAGATACTTTGCCAAATATCATCATCCTACTTGCTGACGACTTGGGTTATGGCGATTTGTCTTGCTATGGAAGCCAAAGTATTTATACCCCTCATTTGGATGCTTTAGCTGCAGATGGAAGGAGGTTCGTACAATTTTATGCAGCTTCTGCGGTATGTTCCCCATCACGTGCTGCATTGCTGACAGGTAGGTATCCTTTACGATTTGATATTAGGCAACATTTTACCGATAATGCAGAGCATCTTCCAGAATCAGCCACCACCCTACCAGAACTATTACAGAACAGAGGGTACCGAACGGCACATATCGGAAAATGGCACTTGGGAGGTTTAAGACCAAAAGACTATGAGGCCAGAATTGCCGGACGGACAGCCAATCCCGGTCCACTGCAGCATGGATTTGACCACTATCTTACTAATATTGAAGGGGCTCCGATTCGACCACAACTCATCAGAGAACGAAGACTATACCGGGAGGGTGGAAAAACGATGGTGCGTAATGATCAAAGGGCAAAAGAGGATTTAAATCATTGGACAGAAATAAAAATTAATGAAGCAATCGCATTTATTGAAGAAGAGAAGTCTAAAACACAACCGTTTTTCATTAATCTTTGGTTTGATGTGCCCCATACACCATATGAACCTGCTCCAGAACCTCATCTTTCCAGGTACAAGAATCTAGGTGATGAGGGTGACCAACTCTATTTTAGATCAATGGTTTCACACCTTGATGCCCAAATAGGTAGGCTTATCGATTACTTGAAATCTCGGAACCTCTACAAAAATACCCTGATCTTATTTACCTCCGACAATGGTCCTGCCTATCAAGGAAGCCCTGGTCCCTTTAAGGGTGGAAAGACCGATTTGCATGAAGGAGGAATCAGGGTGCCGATGTTTGTGGTGTGGCCGGAGCATATAACAACGGGCACCCATACCTTTCAAACCATGCACATGGTCGATATCTTGCCTACAATATCGGACCTGGTAGGAATAGATACTGGGGGACTGAAATTAGATGGAAAATCTATGCGAAAGGATTGGACCAAAGGAGAGGAGCTGGCTACGGACCATCATTATTGGCAGATGGACCTGTATACACACTTTCAAAATCAAGGACCAAAGCCAACTCCGTATGCAACATCAGTTGTGCGGTGGAAGGCTTGGAAATTGCTGGCCAATGGTGAGGAGCCTGTGGCGTTGTACAATTTGGCTGCGGATCATCGGGAAATCTATAATTTACTGGGCAAGCAGCCCGAATTGGAAAAGGAGCTCACAGGAAAATTGGTTGAATTTCTCAACGCCGAACGCGATCGAAGTGGATTTAAAGAATTGGGCCAATAAGCACTCAAACTTGACTAGCGCTCGTTTAGATTTGGAAGATTGTTAGTGGTGTCATAAATGAAAAAAACATTCTTAATTATTGGGGTGTCGGCAATTGCAGTGACCGCATTTCTCTATTTGATCGATTCCGATCCTGCCTATCCTGAATTTAGTGAAACTTTGAAAGAGTTTTTGATCGTTAGTGGCATCTTCTTTGGGATTTTTACATTGGTATATTTTATGGTAAAATATAGCGTTATTTTGGTTAAGAAATTTAGGGTGGAGGAATGATGGATCCTTGGATGCTGGCTACCGAGTCTTTTCAGTAAAAGGTACCGGTCATTATCCCATGATAGAGGCACCAGAGGCCTTTAATGCACAACTAAGTGAGGCCTTAGAAACCATTCCCTAAAGTGTTGTCATCTTAATTTGGATGAAGACGCTCCCTATGTGTTTTGTGAAGTGCTATTGATTCGATATTGGTAATAAAGCCCATTTCCAAGGACTATGTTGCATAAAATAATTCAGACGGCTCCTTCCAGAACAATTATCATAATTCGCATGATGGTCGGAGTCGTGTTTCTATCGGAGGGCATTCAGAAATTCTTATTTCCTGCTTTACGAGGTACAGGTCGATTTGAAAAAATTGGATTACCCAATCCAGATTTTTTGGGACCTTTTATTGGAACCGTCGAAATTTTTTGTGGAACTCTCATCTTGATCGGACTTTTTACGCGTCTGGCCAGCGTGTCTACGCTGATCATAATGCTGGTGGCCTTAGCTACCACCAAATGGGAGATTCTTACTAATGACGGATTTTGGGATATGATGCATGCCAGCAGGACGGATTGGGCTATGTTGTTGGGCAGCTTTTTCCTAGTCATCCGAGGTGGAGGCTCTTGGTCACTGGATCGGAAGTTGAACGTTTTTTTCAAGGGGTCATGACCCCTTGGGATGTCAGGACCCCTTGGATCAGAATGCAGGTTTCCTGAATTGTGCACCATTCTTAGGGATTAGAGCATCTGAGATTTTGTAATCCAATAGATCTTAAAAAAAATCTTGTTCGGATTCCCGTGGAGCTGCTAATGCGATTTGGTGGAATTTATTGCTATTGCATAACATTGATTATTAGTCTTTTACCGTTTTGGCAATCACAATTTATATACTGATTAATAATGATTAATAAAGAAAATAGATGAAGAGAATAACCTCAATACTGTTAGGTACGGTAATTTTATATGTTGGTACGGTTGCTCAAGAGTGGGTCAATGCATTGGACTCAATTTTACAAGAGCTGGCCCAGGAAGGATTTTATGATGGCCAAGTTCTTCTTGCCGAAAAAGGTGAGGTCCTGTTTAATCAGGCTTATGGTCACTGGAATCATCGTGAAAAAACAGATAAGGTCACTTTGCAAACACCGATGGTGGTCTATTCTGTGGGAAAATCATTTACGGCATTGGCTGTCATGCAACTCAAAGTGAGGGGCTTACTGGACTATGATGATGAGGTTATGGAATACATCGAAGGATTCCCATATCCTGGGGTTACCATCAGGCACCTGTTGACCATGACCAGCGGCTTGCCAAGATTTTTGGAAACAGCCATTAGGTACGCAGATACAACCAAGGTCATTAGTAACAAGGAAATCATAGACCTGGTCATCAGATATCAGCCTAAGGCGGGTGCCTATGGAGTTGAATTTAATTACAACAACACCAATTATTTGCTCCTTGCCACCATTGTGGAATATGTATCTGGGCTGCCCTTTGCTCAATATTTGCAGGAGTATATTTTCGATCCTGCCGAGATGAAAAACTCATATGAAACTGTGCCAGAGATTGTTGACAGTTTGTTGGGTAGTTCTGTGGATGCCAATAATTTTTACCAGCCATACGGTGCTGGAAGTGTGGCCACAACGGCAAGTGATTTGTTTCTGTTTGATCAAGCTTTGTATGAAGGCAGATTTGTAGATACCATGGAATTGATCAATGAAGCATTTGCGTGCATGGAACTATCAGATCATTCAATGAGTAACTACGGTTTTGGCTGGCGTATTCACAATTGTGATACCTTAATCGAGGTTTATCATGTTGGTGACGGGACAGACATGAGAGCAAGCTTACAGCGGTTTCTTAAATACAAACGGACCTTCATTTATTTACACGCATCTTCTAATGTCTATCACAAGAGTGTCTATCAGGTGATTAGAAATATTTGGGAAGGAAAAACCTACGAACTTCCGGAAAAACGGAAGCGGTACAATATCGATACCTTACTTTACAGTAAGTATGTGGGTGGTTATTCTTCGAGCTTCGGTTTGCTGCACATTTCCAGTGACGGGCAAAAATTATTCTTAAGACCTGATCCGATTCCGGGTAGAGAAGAGCTGGTGCCATCTTCAGACACCACTTTCTACTTTGCTGATCAAAACCTGGAGTGGGAGTTCTTTTTAAACGAGGATGGGGAGGTAGTTGGATTTGGTATAAAAGGTGACCGGGAAAATATGGGATTAAAGCAATAGGTCAAGGAATGGTTATCTGACGGAACGTTTTCCATTCAAGGGGTCAGGATCCCTTGGATTGTCAAGACCCCTTGGGGGAGTGATGATGTGATGACGGGACGTTTCGTGTTCAAGGGGTCAGGACCCCTTGGATAGTCAGGACCCCCTTGGAATGTTATGAAACCCTTGGGGCTTGCTGATGTGACGAGAGGACGTTTCGTGTTCAAGGGGTCAGGACCCCTTGGGATGGTCAGGACCCTTGGGATGGTCAGGATACCTTGGACAAAATAGTCAGCTGTATTTAAAACTTTCTTCCCTTCGTATAGGGTGCTCCCAGTGCCTCCAAGGTGTCTTCATATGCTGCCAGCTCCTGGAAGTAGGTCAATAAATCTTCTTGGAATTGTGTAAAATCTCGAAGTGCGATATCGAAGTTGTCTTGCTGGGTCTTGGTAGCAGTTTGTCGGGTTTCCCAATGCCCACTGGCGATATATCGGATGTGGGCGTTTATCGAAGGCACGGTTGCTTCATTCAAACCCTGTCGGATCGCGTCACCAGTGAGACGTGTGCGCAATCTGCTCAGCTTTTCTTTGAGTTCATCCCATTGGATAAACTGCTCAGCTGTTGCTTTTGGTGTTTCCTTTAATGCAGCTGCTATATGTTGTAGTCGCTCGTCAGCCTCCGAAATTTTCTGACTGGCACCTGAGATTTGCCTGATTAGGTCACTGGTCTTTTTTTGGAAGTCTGCAACGACTGCAAAATCAGTATTAAATGTTGAAGCGGGAACAGGTTTGACCTGAAAGGTTTGTGGGGAACCTTGCAATGCAAGACTGCCATTTTGCTCGACATAGAGCTCGACCGTATACTTTCCCGGAGCAGCCAATGGGCCTTCATCATCACCGGCCCAGGGTGGTTTGAAGGCCGGCTCACTCAATTTGATGGGATCAGGGGGTGGAAGTCTAAGGTCCCAACTGGTTCGATGTAGGCCTTTTGCATTTGTACCTTTGATCCACCGAATTGGATCTTGATTTTCATTACGAATTAAGAGTAATACCAGCGGATCGTCTTCAAGAGATTCCTCCCATAGACGTTCCCAACCAGGAAATGGAATACTGGCATTTTGGTCCCTCAAGTCTTTTTCGGCATGCTGTCTTTCCATCTTTGCCGTTTTCGGTTCATTTTGTAAATAATAAGTGAAAACGGCACCAAAAGGTGGATTCTTTGCCACGTAGCTGGTGGACCCCAAGGTGGGCATACCCTTCGCCTGCATAGGAACCGAAGGGACATACCACCAGGCATCCCGCACTGGGAAAAGGACATTCGAGTTTCGACTCAATGCAGTTTCCAACTCTCTTAGCGGAGCATAGTCATCCAGTACATAGAAGCCTCGACCAAAAGATGCGCCCACCAAATCATTATCTCTTTGGTGAAGTTCAATATCTCTAAAGGGTATGGTCGGCACTCCGGAGCTTAGCTTAATCCAGTTGACTCCCTTATTGATTGAAAAATAGAGTCCAAATTCAGTTCCGATAAAAAGCAAATTTTCGTCTTGGTGATCTTCTTTGATCGCCCAAACGATCGTACCCGAAGGAAGATCACCGGCGATGGATTGCCAGGAGCGGCCACGATCAGTACTGATAAATAGGTAGGGACTGAAATCACCAAACTTGTGGGCGTCAGCAACGGCAAAAACAGCATTTGAATGGTGACTGGATGCCTCAAGGTCATTGATGAAGGAGCGTGTGGGTACTGTGGGAAGTTTTCCACTTCGACGCCAGTTTTGCCCACCGTCTTCGCTGACATTAATCAGTCCATCATCGGAGCCCGTGTAAATGACGCCTTCAACGATTGGAGATTCTGAGATGGAAGTTAAGGTGGCATACTTCGACATAGCGCCATGGTCGTACAGATCATCAACACTCCACACACGATCAATCATTTCCAATTCGTATCGGTTGGTATTCGTCGTAAGATCCTGGCTGATTGCCGTCCATGAATAACCTTGGTCTTCGCTGCGCCATAGTCGCTGGGATCCAAAGTAAAGCCGATGATTATTGTGTGGGCTGATAAGAATTGGACTGTCCCAATTCCATCTTTCTGGAGGGTCATTGGGAGCTGGTTGAGGTTGTATGTTCAACACTTCCTCACTGGTTCGATCATACCGGTGCAGGAGGCCTTGCTGTATTTCCATATAGGCAACGTTGGGATCTTCCGGATCAAATGCTGAATCGTACCCGTCGGCTCCCAGAGGCACATACCAATCTTGATTGCGTACCCCTTCAATATTCATGGTGTGGGAAGGTCCGATTAAGGTTCCTAGATCTTGAGCTCCCCCGACGATATGATAAAAAGGTTCTGAATTATCGAGTCCTAGTTTATAGAACTGCGATATTGGCAGGTTGGGAAAATGGCGCCATTTGGTACCCTGATCAAAACTCTCATATAGACCTGCGTCGGTGCCAGCGATAAGGTGCTTTCCATTGTTGGGGTCGATCCAAAGTGCATGGTTGTCACTATGTTTCTCACGACCCGTTCCCAAATAGTCGAAGGTCTTGCCACCATCTCGCGAGATGTGGAGAAAAACGTCCATCTGATAGATCAGGTCTGCATCTTCAGGCGAAACCTCAATTTCTTGGTAATAATGAGGACCAGTTCCACCAGAAATATAGTTGCTCCGTTTCTCCCAGCTTTCTCCCTTATCCATTGATCGGTAAAAACCCTTCTCTTCCTCATTCGCTTCTATGGTAGCATATACCAAATTTGGATCGGCTGGAGTAACTGCAAGGCCAATCTTTCCCATGTCGCCCTCTGGCAAACCGGTTTTCACTTGACGCCAGGATTCCCCGTTATCTGAGGATTTATAAATTCCGGATTTAGGCCCACCAGCTAGGAAAGACCAAATATGTCGTCTACGTTGATAGGCTGCCGCGTAAATGATGTCGGGATTCGAGGGATCAAATTCCAGATCGGTGATCCCAGTATTGTCATCAATTTCGAGGGCTCTTTCCCAGCTTTTGCCCCCATCTTGCGTTCTATATACCCCACGGTCACCACCTGATGACCATAAGGGACCCTCAGCTGCTACCAACACAACATCGCTGTTTCTGGGATCCACCAGGATCTTGCCAATGTGTTCTGACCGGGCAAGGCCCATCTGTTGCCAGGTCTTCCCTCCATCCAAACTGCGGTACACGCCGTCTCCCCAACCCACGTGGCGACCACTCACATTCTCGCCAGTACCTACCCAGACGATTTCCGGATTGTTGGGATCCAGGGTCACTGTGCCCAAGGAGTAGGAAGCTTGATCATCAAAAATGGGTTGCCAAGTGATCCCGCTGTTTATCGTTTTCCACAAATTGCCGGAGCCAGCAGCCACGTACCAGGTACTTGGGTCGGCAGGGCTTACAGCAATATCCGCTATACGTCCACCCATGACGGCAGGGCCAATGCTGCGTAGCCGGAGGCCTTCCACCGCTTCAGCTATAGTGTTATTGTCGACTTGGGCAATCGTAGGCGATTGGACTAAAACGGTCGTGACGATCAGGAGGATTGCGGGTAAGCATTTTCTCAAGAGCATATTAAAGTCTAGGTTAGATTTCCAGCACGTAAATTAATTAATATAGAGATAAGCAATAACCCTGTACTCTGTCAAGTTAGTTATGTTGAATTATTTTAATATGAATTTTTGATGATGAAATTGTAGTAATAATTAATGTGTTTGCCTACTGATCTAAATCCAAAATATTTCAAAACCGGTCTCATTCAGAGGTTAGTAGAGGTACCCTAAAATCACTTGTTAAAGTATATCTCTGAAAAATATCATTCTTAGCTTGATCGATAATTGGGAGAATTTTCCAAAATCATCCTTTGCACTTTCGTATGTACCCTGAAATTGCAGGTTGGGATTTGAATTACCGGATTTCAAGGGTAAAGTTCCCCGCAAACATTCACTCAAATGAGCAGCAATACTTTCTCAGGATGACTTGCTGGAAGGGCCTCACCCCATATCCACGTACTCGTATCCCCAGGGAGTCCGCTGTACGCGAGAGAGCATGGCATTCGCCTCGTCATCTTCCCGAAAGCGCTCATTAGCTGCATCCCAGTAGAGTTTTCTGGGCAGTTTCATGGCAATATGACTGATCAGACATGTACTGCATACGCGGTGACCTATTTCTGCAGGTGATATGGGTTGCTCTCTTGACTTGATGCAATCCAACCAATTGCCGTGTTGATCATCACTGACGTAGAGTTTTGTTTCATGCTCACCAATTTTTGAACCAAGGATCGAACGATCACTGGCATCAAGAGCTTTGGCACTGGCCTCTTGAGCTACTGGATCACTGGCAGTTGCGGCATAGTTGCCCCTTGACACAAAGATCCATCCTTCACTACCTTCGTATCGAATACCGTTGGTGTAGCCACCGGAAATGAACATGGAAATGTCATCTTCAAATTTTGCTTTGACCATGAAATCACCATGCACATCCCAGAGACCTGACCTTGGGAATTCAGCAATCGCTTCTACTTCAGTGGGTCCGGTGTATTCTGTATTCATTCCCCAATAGGCACTGTCAATGTGATGTTGTCCCCACCCGGTGATCATGCCGGCACCAAATTGTTCACAACGGAGCCATCCAGGTCTTGAGTAATCATTTTGAGGATGTACCCTTTTTTCTGTGTAGTAAGCCTCAGGCGTTGATCCCAACCACATATCGTAATCTAATGTGCCGGGAATTGGCATCGGAGGTTCCTCGGGACCGGGAGGATCTCCAGGCAAGCCGATTCTGACAGTGTGCAGTTTGCCAATGCGACCGTTTCTAACCAGCTCCGCTGCGATCCTGAATTGAGGTGCAGATCTTTGCTGGGTACCAACTTGAAGGATTACATTATTTAATCGGATACAATCTGCCAGTGCTCTGCCTTCAGCGACGGTCAGGGAAGTTGGTTTTTGGAGATAGACATCTTTGCCGGCTATGGCGGCTTCCATAGCAGGTTGTGCATGCCAGTGATCGGGGGTGCTAATGATCACGGCATCAAGACTGGGATCACGCAGCATTTCTCGATAATCTTGAAAGACCTTTACATCCACCATTTTCTCATTTCCCTTATTGTCCTTATACCATCCTTCTATAAATGCTTTCCCTTCCTTGGCACGTTTGAGGTCACAATCCGCCACAGCCGTTACCCGGGCTACGTCATATTTCAATGTGTCGGGTAAGTCATGACTTCTGGCAATGCGCCCAAAACCGATCTGACCTATGTTTATTTTATCACTAGGTGCATTCTTTCCAAGAACGGAAGCAGGTACAATGGTTGGAGCTACAATTGCACCCGCAGTGGAGATTGCCGTCTTCCTAATATAATCTCTTCGACTAATACAATTGTCTTTTGATTTTTTCATTTTCATTTTATTTCGCAATCAATCGAACAGGACCTTAATTTAATCTTGTTGTTCGGTCGACTTATATTTATCGATATGTTGACTCAGCATGCCTATTCATTTTTATATTGATCATAGGCTTCACTAATCCTTGCCTCGGTAGCATCGCCTTTATGGACCAATACCCGGTACCTGAGTTTTACGACTTGTCCTTGTTTTAGGCTGGTGCCCTTCACCTCATCTGCCGGCCAATACATGGGTGTGGGAGAAATAAAGCCGTAGTCACGGGTAAACCAGGGTGCCGGAAACCAATCGTTAGAAGGATGTTGCATAATTGTTATGCCTTCAATGGATTCACCTCTCATGCCATGATAAGAAATCCAGGCAGAGGCCTTGCCAAAAGTTGCCTCTTCTCCCCGGTCCCCTTCGGCATTAATCATGGTACCACCGTTCACAACGGATAGATCAGGATCGATCCTGGCACTGAAAAGAGAGTGATTGGTGCGCTCAATTTGAACATCCATCAGCATCTCTAAGACAATATCAAAATCTAACTGGTATACAGTTTCAGAAGGCACACGCACGGTAATGGTGCGAAAATCTTTTATGGGAGCTCGAGCATCAGGTCTGGTCCAAATGCACTCTTGCTCGATGACTACCTTATCTGATCCCGACTCCAGAACATTAGTCTGTAACGCAAGTATCTGCCCCCTTTCCAGTCCTTCTTGCCAGTAATTTCCGCCGTTCACTTTGTCGCATCCGAAGAAAAGGGAGCTGTGGTGAGGATAAGTCCCATTTCGCATGGAGGTGACACTGGCACCCGAGGGTGCATTCACAGGGTAAAAAAAGGGATACTTTTCGTCAGCCGAAGAAATATATCGACTGAAATACTGATCATTGATCATAATTGCTATGGTAGATCCATTTCTAATGGCGGTTACTTGAGCATTGACTCTCATAGGAAAGGCAATCCACACTAGCAACGATACGACGTAAGCTTTTAAAACCAGATTCATTTGCAATCTTGTTAAACTTGATATTAAAGTCCCCAAAAAAATCAGGAAGTGGTAGTCATAGTGACAGAATCAAGTACCACTTCCTGCGTAATATATGCACCATTATGGAATGGTAGTCAATGGTGGTATATTTTTTTCCGCCCCTGGATAACCAAGATTTTGATTGATGGTGCCTTGAGTGTTAGCATTAATAGCACTGGCCGGCACGGGATAAAGTGCATGATAAGGGCTCATTGTATATTCGTCGCCATGTATGGTCTTGACCCCCTGATTGTAAAAATCTGTGGTCTCCATGATTCGGTCGTACCAAAAATTATCTTGGTGAAAATTATCCAGGTTATATGTCTTGCCATTATAAGCGGTTCTGCCAGTTTGAGCAAGTATAAATGCAATTCTGGTTAGTTCCGTATTTCGTGGTTCCTCATAATATAGTTCTCGCGCCCTTTCATCTAAAATCGTGCTGATATTTACATCCTCCGGCAAGATATCACTGGCATTGGCTCGACGTCTTACTTGATTGATATCTTCAGCGGCGTTGGTTAGATCACCTTTCCAAAAATATGCTTCTGCCCGCAAAAGATAAGTCTCAGCCAGACGAAAAACATACCAGTCAGAGTGGCCTCCACTCGGTTTAGACGCTTCAGGATCTGGAATGAATAATTTATATTGAGGAAAATCGTACCAATTGCGAATAGTATCAGAACACAGGATTACTCCATCGTCAGTGAACAGCTGCAGGGGTTTGTTGTAAAAGGGATTTCCAGCATCCTTGAGGCTGGGGGCATTATATGTGATATCTTCCATCCTGACCCAATTAGGATATTTATGCCGTTCATCATTCTCATCCTTCCAGATTCTCTTAGTGCTGTAAGGTACCCCCCTGTTTCTGCCGATTCCACGGCCGTAGGTCAAGACATGGGGTATTTCTGCATTGGGATTATCGGTCATGCCATTGGCACCGTCTGGAGTGTTGATAAATCTCCACCAGAGTGGTACCGCCTGGCGCATCAGACTGGTTCTGCTACCGGCGCCATCAAAACCCAATCTAGAAATCACATTGAGAATGGCCTCAGTGTTCTCCGGGATACTCTTGTTTTCTGGTCGATGTAAGTCCCAGGTGACATTCCGTTCCGGATTGTCTTTTTCCGATCCGAATCGCTCGGTCATCAAGGCATAGATACCTCCGTCGATGACTTGGCTGGCAGCTGAAATCGCACCATCAAAATCAGTTAGTGCAAGATTTATCTTGGACAACAAATGTAAGGCCGCACCCTTACTCACTTCTCCCTTATTTGTAACTTCGGGTAGCCAGTTAACCGCTTGCTCCAAATCCGACTTTATCTTCTCAAGAATGGCTTCACGAGTAGTTGTAACAAAATCTAATTTGGGTGTGCTAATTTCTTCCATAATAGCTGGTACATCTCCAAACTGCTGGGTCAGCCGGTAGTAGCGGTAGGCACGATGAAAATAAGCAGCTCCAAGTATCCCGTTTCGTTCGTCATCAGAGTCATACTCTGCATCATCGATTCTTGTGATCACCGTGTTGGCAAATTTTATGCCTTGATACCACTGTGACCAATACCATCCGATGCGATTGGTATTCGCACTATTTAGGTTGGCATCAGGCAAAATCAGCAAGTTGAGGTCCTGAGCTGGACCAGATTTGTCGGTGGTACCCTCAACGGCCACCTCAGAAAAAATATTTTCTGTGATCATAGGTGCACCATCACCGTAGAATTCAGATCGGAGATTGGTCATAGCCTGTGAAAGTATTGCTCGCATACCATCGGCATTATTCAACGCATTGGCCGGTGTAAAGAATGATAGTTCCTCAGGTTCCAGAAACTCCTTCTTGCAACTGGTAATAGTAACCAAAATTGCGATAATGAATAAGCACGGTCTATATGATAAGATTTTTTTGATATTCATAATTAAATGTTTGAGAGGAAATAATATAATTTACTCTAACCATTAAAGTGACAAGTTCAGTCCCAGAGTATAATATCGTGGTGTAGGTACAAGACCTGCGGTGCCATCGACCTCGCTTGCTTCAGGATCATAAAGATCCCAATCAGGAGCCCATACGGCAACATTTCTGATATTAGCATAAACCCTAAGACTTTTTGCGGTTAATTTACTCCGAATAATTTCTGGCACTGTGTAAGAAAGGGTAATGTTTTGTAATCGAATGAAGGATCCCTTTCGGTAGATATTAAAACTGGCACTTCCATCACTTGAAAATAACCTTGCATAATCGTCGAGCTGATTATCAGGAGTCCAATATGGAGTTTGTAGTGAGTTGGTACGGTCAATAAATCCATCCCGGTTTTTGGCAGGATTGAAGGCACGCTTCTGCCCCCAATGAGAGTAGAGTTCAATAGCAAGGTCAAGGTTCTGACCAAACCTAAAATTATTCACAAATGTCCAGCGAAATCGCGGCGTGGTATGTCCTAAAAAATCACGGTCCTCAATCGTATAAACGCCATCATTATTTTTGTCTTCTAACTTAAAGTCTCCTGGAAAGACACCAAACCTAGCTGCTTCATCTGCCTCACTGGTCTTATAGACCCCAAGGACATTTAGACCCCAGATTGCATCGATTGATTGATCGATAAACCATCGGTTGGTGATGTCGTCAAGTTCATTCCCATCTTCGTCCAAATCACCATAGAGTGCATTGATCTTATTCCGGTTGAGTGAGAAATTAAAGGAACTGGACCAGGCAAATTTCTCACGATCCATATTTCGGGTTGTCAATGCCAATTCGATGCCATTGTTTTGCACTTCACCAAGATTGGTGAATACGTCAGAAAATCCAATGATATTTGGCAGTGCTCGTCTCACCAATAGGTCATTAGTCACCATATTATAGTATTCGAATGAACCATCCACCCGGCCGTTTGCCAAACTGAAATCCACACCAAAATTCCAGGCAGCGGTTCTTTCCCACTTGAGATCAAGATTCTCCATGGAAGTATTATTGAGTGTGGAAACTTCTTGAACGGCTCCGGTTGCATCCACGATCAAATTCTTCCCGGCCGAAAGCTGCGAGAGTGCGGCATAGCGCCCAATGTTTCTATTGCCATTTTCTCCCCAGGAAAGTCTCAGCTTCAAAAAATCAATTTTATCCGAACTAAAAAAATCTTCTTCAGAGAGCACCCAACCTGCTGCTATGGATGGAAAAGTGGCCCGGCGGTTGTTTTCTCCAAAGGCCGAAAAACCATCTCTTCTTAAAGTAGCGCTAAGAAGATATTTTGATGCGTAGCTGTAGTTTATTCGCCCCATCAGTGCATCACCCGTACTCTGCTCATCTCCAAGATTCAAGTTATCTGGACCAGTTAGTGAAATGGCTGTACCCAATGAAAGATTGTTGTATCCTAGTACATCGCTTGGATCGAATATACCGGCAGTGGTTCGATCTCTGAAGTACTTGAATTTTTCTGCATAGGCTAAAAAAGTTGCATCCAGGCTGTGATTTCCAAATGATCGATTCCATTTTAAAATATTGTCGATCTGCCACTCCTGAATCTTGGTGTGTTGCCGAAAGGAAGTGCCAGTAGCCCATTCGGGACTTTCAGATGACTGATGGTTAAAGAAATCATTCCATTCAAACCGATTGGCAAATGCAAATTGATAGGAAAAACCCCAGGGCAATGTAATCGTACTGTAGATTCTGGTATTAAGGGTATTAAATTTTTGTAATCGGTCGGTATAGGTTCGACGTAATAGCGGATGCCTTGCTCCAGCCCCTGAATCATCCTGAGGGCTGAATCTCAGCGTCTTACCATCATCAGACAGACGTGAGCCCCAAGGTGAATCTCTGGTCACCATCCCCCATTCAGCAGGCACAGAGCTTTCGTCCCGATCAGCAAATTGCGCATTGGCACCGACGGTAATCCAATGGTTGATATCACTTTCAATATTCAGCCGTGATCTCAATGTTTTGAATCTTTCCCCTACCACTATTCCTTCGTTGTCCGTCCTACCAATAGACCAATAGTACTTCACCTCGTCTTTGGTACCTGACAGACTAAGCGTATGGTCATTTCGAAATCCATTTTGGAAAATGACGTCATACCAATCCACACTATTCCCAGCCAGATAATTGCCAATTTCTACATCCTGAAATCCAATACGATTAAGCCAGGCCGTGGTCGGATCACCCTGAGCACCGTCATAGCTCAACCACTGCTCCAGAGTTACTCCAGCTGGAAGGTTATCCGGATTATCAAATTTTCCTGGTGTTAGCTCATGATCAACATTAATACTCTTAAAAACATCGGTACGCCAAGCGGCATAACCATCTGGATCATATGGTTTATGAATAATAGCATTGGAAGCAAAACCCACACTGCTACTCAGGCTGATGGTGGGAGCAGAACCTTCACCGCGTTTGGTCGTAATCAGCACCACGCCATTGGAGCCCCGAGCTCCATATACAGCAGCAGAACTGGCGTCCTTCATCACATCCACTTTATCGATATCTGCGGGATTGATGTCTGACAAATCCCCATTATAAATCATGCCGTCCACAACAATCAGTGGATTGGCGCCCGCAGTGAGGGTATTCTTACCGCGTACTTCCAATTGGCTAACTCCCTTGGGTGAATTAGCGAAGCCTACATTGAGACCTGGTACATTGGCCCGCAGGATATCGGTGACCGAATTAGGCGATTGATGGGCAATTTTGGTTGCGTCAATTTGAGCAACTGCACCGGTTAAGTCCTTCTTTTTTACTGTACCGTATCCAATGACGATCACTTCCTCCAGATTGGCAATGCCACTTTGCATGACGACATCTACAGTGCTCTGATCGCCGACATCAACTTCCTGCTGCTGATACCCGGTATAGCTGAAAACCAAGGTTGCTCCTTCGTCAGGTATTTCAATAGTGTACTTACCATCAAAATCTGTGGCAGTTCCGCGAGCGGTACCTTTGATTAAGACCGTAACTCCAATCAGAGCCTCGCCATCATCTGATACCACTGTCCCCGTTACGGTTCGATCGTCATACATTCTTTCAGTGTGGGCTACTATGCCAGTGGATGCAAGCATCCATAAGGTAGGTAGTAGCACTAGTTTCAATTTTTGTAAATGTTTTATCTGCATTGTGTTCCTGTTTTGGTCAAAATCAAAGCCAATCTGAGCTCCCATCCAACTCTGGCAGCATTCTTGGTTTTCAAATATATGCAATCGGTTTCGAAACCGATTGCATATAAGAACATTTTTTTGTGTATTCTTACTCAGATTTTCTTCTGTACCAAGTATATGAAACAGAAGAACGCTTAGTTTTGTCAACTGTCTGAGAGACTGAAGAAGCACTTAGTATGAGAAAAAAAAGAGTGACCATTTATGATTTGGCTTTGAAACTTGGCATTTCACCTACGACCGTTTCAAGGGCATTGCGTGGTCATCAGGGCATTTCTAAGGAAACCAAGATGATGGTACGGAAATTGGCCGATGAAATGGAATACAGGCCTAACTCGATCGCCTCGAGTCTTAGAACGAAGCGAACAAACATCATCGGTGTGCTTGTTCCTCAGATCAATAGAGCATTTATGGCAACCTTCATAAGTGGCATCGAAGAGGTAGCCAATAAGGCTGGTTACAATGTACTGATTGCACAGTCTATGGATGATCAAAGCAAAGAGATTGAAAGTGCTAATTCTCTTCTTTCTAGTAGTGTTGACGGAGTCGTCGTGTCACTGGCTATGAATACGGAATCTTATGATCACATACAGCTATTCCTAGATCATCATATCCCCTTAGTACTTGCTGACAGAGTCATTGATGACATGGATGTAGACAAGGTAGTTGTGGATAATTTTGACGCTGCTTTTAAGGTTACCAAATATCTGATCGAGACTGGACACAAAAGGATAGCCCATTTGGCTGGCTCTAGAAAAAGGAATGTCTATCGCGACCGAAAAGAAGGGTATTTGGCAGCGTTGAAAGCTCACAAAATCAAATTTGATGAGAACCTCCTTATCTACAGTGATCTCAGTGAAAAAGCTGGGGTGGAGACCGTTCGAAAGCTCATGAATCTTAGCAATCCTCCGCAAGCAATTTTTGCTGCCAATGACACCGCTGCAGTGAGTGCACTGATGCACCTGAAGGAATTAGGATTTGAGATTCCTGAACAGATCTCAGTGGTTGGCTTTAATAACGATCCGATCGCTTCAATTGTTGAACCCAGGTTATCTACCGTAGAGCATCCCGCCCTGGAGATTGGTCAAACTGCGGCTCAGCATCTGATTAAAAGAATTTCTTCAGATGCAGATGTTGAGCTTCCAAATAGGACAATTGTTTTGAAAACCTCTCTACTAGTCGGCCGGTCAAGTCCCCCCCTCAACACGGTGACAACTCATTTAAGCACAGTCAAGTAAGAAGGAAAACCTGTAGGCAAAATATGACGAGTATTCCCTTGGGTAAATCCAGTATCATCCATGTCTCCAGCGAGAAATACCTTGTGAAAATAACGGTCCAATTAGTTGCTGGACTGCATCTATTTCTGGAGAGTTGGAAGGGCAATTCGTGACTCCTTAATAAATATTGACGCATTATGTAGAGGCCTCTAGCCAATATTTACTCACCAAAGAAAGGTGTTGGAAGCACTGATATCGGGCTCACTCCATACCCTCGTGAAAAACCCTACCTGTTTGACAAGCCCTGGCTGACGCCACCAGACCTTGATATCTAAAAAGCCAAGTCTAAGCTCTATGAGCAAGAAAAACATTCACTCCCATAATGACTTCATTCAGACATCTGGGAATGAAAAGAAGCTGCTTCTGTGTAATTAGGCTCTTCTAATGAGGCTAATGATGAATAGGAGCACAAGAGCTCCACCGGCAGCAGTCAAGATACTGGCCAGGCTGAAACCGCCTGTTGTTGTTCCAGCGATTCCCAATTCTCTGCCGATCCAACCGCCCAGAAAAGCTCCAATAATACCAATGACAATATTACCTGCCAGTCCAAATCCTGCACCCTTCCAGATCTGACCGGCCAGCCATCCGGCAACAGCGCCAAGTAGGAGCCAAATTAAAATACTTTCGATACTCATTGTTGAATTTTCGTTTTATGGAGTATTAAGGTAATACTTTTCTCTACTTCGTAGGTTTATTTAGGGATCCTTTTTGGTAGGTTACCTGGCCCGGTTTCATCCGCACTATTTGCCTGTTGTACAAGCGGTGAGCATAGGAAAGGCAAGACCAGGATCATGTTGAGGTGGGAACCGGCAAAAGCGATCTTTGGTGATTTTAGGCCTTATGCGACCTTGACTTTTGACGTGTTCAATACGTAGGGGTTCCGTCAATTTTTTAGTTAAATTGTCTTTCAAAAAAGAGGAACAATATGGGAATGCAACGAAGAGAATTCATTAAGCATTCAGGTTTGGCATCCACAGCGATGATATCAGCCACCTACCTGCCTGGAATGCTCCAGGGCCAGAAATTAAGGGTAGGTTTGATCGGTGCAGGTTGGTACGGCATGGTCATCACTGAAGCTGGTCTTGAAGTTGGAGGCATCGAGGTGTTGGGGGTCTGTGATGTGGATGAGAAACATCTGCAAGAGAGCATCGATAAACTTGCCGGCATTCAAGGGAGCAAGCCCAAAGGCTATAAGGACTATCGGGAAATGTTGGAAGATGACCAATTGGATGCCATTTTTATTGGTACACCACCACACTGGCATGCCTTGCAATTTATTGCCGCCTGTGAAAAGGGACTGGATATCTATTGTGAAAAGCCCTTGGCCTATGACGTAGCCGAAGGTCAGGCCATGGTGGAGGCTGCTGCTAAAGCTGGAAATTATGTACAAATTGGGTTCCAGCGGAGAAAAGCTGAATCCTATCATAAAGCCCAGAGGATGATTACTGATGGGGAAATAGGTGCTGTGCACCAGGTCAAAGCTCAAATTCATTACAATCCAAATATTCTGGATGTGACGCCCCAGCAGCCTCCTTCAACACTCGATTGGGACCAGTGGTGTGGGCCAGCATCCAAGCTAGAATATCGGCCAAGTATCGGCCACAAGGCCTGGAGGCTGGAAAAAGAGTATGGCAACGGACACTTGGTGGATTGGGGTATTCACCACATTGATGCCATCCGAATGATGTTAGATTTAGATATGCCCAATCGCCTTCATGCTACAGGTGGTATGAACACCTTACAAGGAAAAATCACTACGCCCGATACCTTGAATGCCACGATGTTTTTTGACGAGGTGACCTTGGACTGGCAACATCGCCTCTGGGGTACGGGTGAATTTGACAGAAAGTATAACAATGGCATTTTTATTTATGGTGAAAAGGCCACAATTTTTGCCTCAGACCGTGGCTTAATGGTCATGCCCAATACGAAGAACGCCGAAGCACAGATCCATGAGGTTTCTGCACAGACAATTCGTCAAGACATGATGCGAGATTTTATTGATGCCGTGCAATCGCAGGATCCACAAAAGATTTCCGGCCCTGTTGATGATGCTGCCAAATCTACGGCTTGTGTTCAATTGGCCATGATTTCCTACTACACCGGCGAAGGACTGGATTGGGATCCGGCTACGGGAAAGATTAGGGAAAATGAGCTAGCCAATCAGTACCTGGCCCGGCCATATCGTGAGGGTTATGATCGACCCAGCTAAGTGATTGGCCATCTAATAAAATGAAGCTGCTTTATGGAAGTAGAACCAGGATATAAAGGTGGGATCTTTTTTATTCGATGAGATTTATAAAAAGGCTATAGAACAGTTGAAATGGCATTCTCTTCCCGCACAGTATGCGCATTTATAGTGACCTAACTGAGGCAGTCCGAGACCTTGAAATGATTTAATTTTTTAGAACAAGGAAGGATCACCAACGTATTGGTAACCAGGTGAATGATAAGATGACAATAGCGCATTTATTTTTAATCCAGATCTTATTCGGCTTTCATAGGTAAGAACAACTATGTGGTAGAAAATCAGAAAAGTGAACATTAAATGGAGCAACGAATAACATTTGTGACCTTAGGTGTTGAGGACCTGGAGGCTTCTGTGGATTTCTACGAGAATAAATTCGGATGGAAGCGATCTGAGATAAGCAATGACAAATTGATCATCTACCCGTTAGATGGTACTCATCTTGCTTTGTATTCAAGAGAAGAGTTAGCTAAAGATGCTACGGTGGAACCCACGGGGAATGGTTTCAAGGGATTTACAATGTCACATAATGTTTCTAGTGAGAAGGAGGTAGATGACCTGATCGCATTACTTAGAGACAGAGGTGTTCATATCGTGAAGGGGCCACAGAAGGTTTTTTGGGGCGGATACAGTAGTTATGTGGCGGATCCTGACGAAAATCTTTGGGAAATTGCCTATAATCCATTTTTGTAAATGCTGCGTAACCTCCAAGGCCAAAAATCTATTGTATTGACATTGGAAAGTGTGGTATTCTTTGCCCTAACGCGCTTAACCCGTTGGTAAAATCTGTTGCTATGAAAGCACCATCCATACTTTCCAAAGGTTGATGGATGATTTACTTTGCACAAACCACCAGACTTGGAGGAATGCTGTGTATCCCCAACCAGATTACTTCAATGATATTTTCAGAAATAAGCCATCCTGGACCTATTGTCTAGAAAGTGTGAAATCCGTTGGTAGTAAGGTGGCAATGGTCTGTTGCATGAGATATCTTAATTCCTTTTAATAGCAATGATAGCGGCTAGGCGCTACCGTCTCTATCGGTCTGGATTGGTCGCTCCATGCAGAGTGCATTTCTTGGTGTTGTTCATCCTGATTTATAAAGATGATAAAAGGGCTGAGCAGGTCAGGTCCACCTTAGAAAAGAGGAACCAGTAACCTCGGGATTTTGTGAACTGAATCGATAGCCTGCTCCCTACTAAGATATGTGTGAGCCCAGTCATTCCGATTGATATTTCCTCGCAAGAGCTACCGATGCAACAATAGTATAAGCATTTGCTGAATGAGTATAAGTATCTGAGCTGCTTGCCGCCTACTTTTATTTTCTACTTATCCAAGAGTGACGTCGCGTAATCTCAACAGGGCATTGTGCTCCCAATTATAGGCATCGCCACCAACAGGGAAAGTAACCGATCAATTAACACATTTAAAAACCTTAAAAATTTCTAGTCATGAGAAAAAAATTTCAATTCACTTTGGCGATTCTTCTCGTCCTGATGATTCTATCATGTTCGGACGACAATCTTCAACTGGCCGAATTATCGAAGAACACCAAGCAACAAGACATCAGCCCCCAGCTGACATTATCGACAGACAAATCGACTGTTGATATTTTCAACGCCATCACCGGAGAGATCTCGGGCCAGTCTACCTTACATCGCAGCAAGAACGGCCTAACCGTAAATTATCATTCCACAGATCTCATGCCGGGACACGCTTACACCCTTTGGTGGGTGATCTGGAATAGTCCGGGAGATTGTGCTACCCCTAATCAGTGTGCGGATAGTGACTTTTTTAATCCCGCGGTCAACGTGGATGTGCTTTACGGTGCCGGACATGTAGTGGGAGAATCGGGTATCGGAAATTTTTCGGCCAGGCTCAAAGCTGGAGACTTGTCTAAATCAATTTACGAGCTGCAAGGACTTCCCCAGCCCTACGGTGTTCAAGTAGGAAACACCTTCGCAGCGGAAGTTCACATGGTGTTGCGAAGCCATGGGCCGGCCGTACCTGGTCTTGTCGATGATCAAATAAATTCTTACACCGGAGGGTGCCCGGATGATGGTCTATTCTATGGTTTTCCGCCATTTACCGAGATACCTGACGAGGTGGGAGAATGTGGAGATTTTGAATTTTCGATTCATTCTCCGGTTGAATAAATAGAGGCACCCTCTATTAAACCCAAAACATACAATAGGAGATTGCACACCTACATAGCATGAATCAATTTGGATCAGAATATATTGATATCCATACGATAGTAGCGGGAATCGCAACGTATCCTATTGAATTTTGGGTTATTATGACGAAAGCATGAGGGAGGCAGTTTTGCACTGCCTCTCACACTGCTGGAGACGAATGACTGCTGAGCTTCTTCACCCTAAGGAACTTGCAGGTGAAAATATTAACAACTCCCTCCGGAGTTTCGAAGAACTGCTCCATCTCATACCTACCTTCACTGATCATAGGTATCTATACCGGATCAGCCTCTTTTATCTCTTAAAATAACTCTGTGAAATAACAATAGTAATACATAATAAAATTACCCATAGATCAGGTCCTGTGAAATCCTTTTTAGATCCAGCGGTAAAAAAGCCGGTTGATCCCAAAGCCAGCAGATGCCATCTCATCTCTTGATCTTTGTCTTCAAATTTTTGGCATTGCCAAAGACCTGGCATCATCTCCACTGACCTAATCGTCCTTCATTCGAACTTCCTTATCTTCAAAATATGATTCTTGCGTCTATGGCTTTGCATTGGGTTTCAAATATTGGAGTAGAAGGGCGTCAAACCTTGTACTTGCCAGGAGAAAAGTATTTTCCAGCTTTTCTAAATAATATTTTATCAACGACCTTGTTTTTTGCTGCGATCTTAACGCTTGTGGGATGTTCAGAAGCGGATCGGGATCTTCAACCGGAACATGGAAATGTCGATTCTGGACATCCCTTCCTCATCGTCACTGCGGATCAATATGACGATTTAAGGAATAAGGCCGCCATCGAACCCTGGAAATCGATGAAGGCAGATGCCATTAATCGCTCTGATGCCGGAGTTGATTGGAAAACAAGCAATTCTCAGAACGCCTATTCACTCCAGAAGTATATTGGTGCTGCTGCGTTGGCTTATGTTCTGGATGTCGATAGGGCCGAACTCCATGCCACCCGGGTAAAGACAGCCATTTTGGAGGACTATTCACGACTGGAATTAATTGACGGGGGAGCTTGGAGTGGGGTAGTACCTAATTTGGGTTCCTTTTTCGTGGCCATCTTATCGCTTGATATTGTATACGATGCTCTCACCAGTGAGGAAGTTCAGGCTTGTGAAGATGTGATCTCAAAGCAAATTTTCAAAATCAGCAGGGAAGGGTCTTGGGCTGATGTACGGCGAGGTACACATGGTACCTGGGATGTATACAAAGGCCTTCGAACTGAGCCCGATGATGCATATCATGATGGGATTATGATGCAGGTAACAGAAGATGGAGTGTCGCCGGTTACGATACACTATGCCTGGGAGCGAGTAGGTGGCGGTAACAGCAGGATATCTAAATCGGGTTACATGGATGTACTGGAATTTACCGGCATCGACCGTCGGTATTACAATAGCGCCCGACTAAAGAAATTTTATCGTTGGCTCTTTGGATTGAGTGTGAATACAGCCAAAGAAATGGCCATTATCGGTGATATGTTGCCAACTCAAAATGTGCACAATGATATGCTTCACCGCCGGGTCGTGAACTTTGATGGCGAAGCAGCAGAGTACGCAGCATGGTTTCATAAGGGTGTAAAACCCATCGGAAATATACTTACCTATATGATACCAAAAGAAGCCCTGCCCCCACCGAAAACACCGGTAAGTCAGATCTACACTGATGGTGGAGCTTTCTTTCGGGAAAGGCCAGATGATCCCAATGGACTACATGCCGTTTTGTACAATATCAAGGGCCAGGATGAATGGCATACTCATCATGAGGTCAATGGCTTGGCCTTTTCTGCCTATAGAAACCGTCTCCTGGTTAATGGCGGACGGTTGGGTGCTCCCGTGAGAGCCGCTCAGCTGAATAATACCCTCACCCTTCATGGCGCCAATCACAATCGGCGTGTTGGTGGTGGCATTACAGAAGGATTCACATGTCCAAAAATTGATTATGCAACTGGATTTTCGGGTCCGGCGATACAAGGTGGAAGCCATTTTCGCAGCCTCATTATGATACATGCAGCTGATGGCGCTTTTGCCTATGCCCTTGTTTTTGATGAAGTCAAATCTCCTGCTTCTGCCACTAGCGTACAGACCTATTTCCATCCTGCCAATGAGAGCAGTGTCACGACAGTTTCCAATACACAGTTGTACGAGGCTAAGATTGACCACTACCCCAGTTCAGCAGGCGCTCATCTGACTTTCTTCTATGCCACACCACCGCTTCAGGTATTGGTAGAGAAAGTACCTTCAGCAGTTCCGGACCGCTATCCAAATTACCCGGATCACAACCGGCTGGAAGCGACATACCAAGCCAATCCGGAAGGGTACCTCAACATTGTGACCGTATTATTCCCTTCTGACATCGATCATCCTGCGGCTGTATTTCGACGCATATCAGATCAACATTTTACGGGTGGTAGAATCATCCATGGAGAGGGTCTAACTGACGTCGCACTGGAGTCCAGGGGTGATCAAAAGTTTACCATCGATAGTGTTTCTTTTCAGGCCAAGTCCATGCTATACCGTGAATCTAACGATGGCAATGCATTCTTTTTCGCGAGAAAAGGCATTCATTTTTTCCATGGCGATGTGGGCTTTGACTCGGAAAACCCAGTCAGCATTTATTTCCGAGGAAGTACCGGTGCAGTGATTACAGATGGGACAGTTTTAACCCTCAGGGGTCCTATTTTTACTGATTTAAATCTTAATTCAGACGCGGTAATCTTGGAGCGAGCCGATGATTTTATTACCATCCAATTGCCCAAGGGTACTTACTATTTCAATTAAAAGAAATTTCCTCATCTCGCGTAGATTGTTGGCATAAGTATTATCTCCAATGCTATGGAGTTTAATCTTCACAATTATCCAAAGTAAATGATGAAAATTGCAAGCCTTTTCCACGCATTCTTCAGGCCTTATCGCCAGCATTCTTATCGCCACAAAATACTTCAATGCTACCCCCACCTGGGTTGAGCATCCAGATCCAAACCCAAAATCGCCTTACTTAAGATTTCTCGACTTAAATAGCGGTTCGCGGGATGCATTCTTCCCAATCTGGCATCACGGAATAATTTCTCCAGACCAGATTTTGGAAAGATGCCAAATCCGCCAGCGATATCTAGTGCCCGATCTACAATGGGCCAACACTGTTCGGCCGCATTACACTTGGCCGCTATCAATTTGATCGCCCACCCCATTCCGTAATCCTTGCCCTCAGACCATTCTTTGGCCACAATGTTTAACTGGGGCTCAACAGCCTCAAGTTTGAGCAACATCTCTGCAATGTCATGTTGCACACCCGGATGGTAAGCCATCAGTTCCCTAGTGATGGTGATCGACTTTTTAGTCTTTAGCTTTTCTAAAACGAGATCAAAAACACGCTTGGCCTGACCAAAATATATATTGGCAAATCCCATCAACGCCCAGGCAAAAATGCCCAGCACAAAGGCATCCATACCGGCAAAGCCGGCATCGAGCTCCCGGGCGATGTATTGGTCAGGTATAAATACTCCATTCAGCACGGTGTCATCAGAACGAGTGGCTCGCATCCCGAGTACATTGTCCCACGTCTTCTTGATTTCAAAGCCATCAGTATCCCGAGGCATAAAGGCATGCACAACCTTGGGGTGTTGGGGGTCACTGTTGTCTTGTCCGTGTAATCCCAAATATGACCACACGGGAGTCAAGCTGCCGAAGGATTTCCGCCCTGTGAAACGATAGCCACCCTCTACTTTTTCCGCCTTGGTTGTGGAGTAGAGACCGGGCAAATCGTTGCCTGTTTCGGCATGACCGGCTGCGAAAACCTTTCCAGCAGCGGCTTCACGTAAGATCCATTCCAGCGACTGATCACCCCCTCGCCACAAATCTGCTACTAAGCCAACCCAATATAAATGCATATTGATCGCAAGTGCCGTCGGTGCGGCATAATACCCCAATTGACGTTGATACTTCATGACGTCGTCCATCCGCATTCCGTAACCACCAAACTCCTCAGGTACTGGCAAAAGAAGATATCCAGCTTCTTTCAGTTCCTTGAAATCTTCATGAAAAAAGGAATTGTCTCGGTCGTATTGACCAGCCCGATCTTGACAACGTTCAAATATGCTGGTAAGGCTTTCAATAGATATGGTTTTTTTTGCCGGTTCACTGATCATGATGCTTATGATTTTTGTTTTAAATGTTCAATGGACTCAAGATAAAGCAGAAAAATATCCGCGACTAACACCCAGCGTTCAAATCTTGACACTTTTGATTCATCATGATGTCTGCGATTCAGCCATGGCGATTTTCAGTATCTTCCGATGACAGATGTGATGAGGAAAAGGCTACTCCGGAAAGTTCCCACTAACTGGTGGAAAAAGGTTGAATACATCCATAAGGTGTATTATAATAAGAATGAATTTGCAGCGAGCAAGAGAATAGACTGATGGCGCCATTAAACAGGATGGCTGAGCCATTTCTGGTTCAAAATAAAAACGAGGAAAATGAAGAAAATATACTATGTATTTGCCCTTTTGCTTACTCTTTTGTGTGCCGGCTTTTTACTTGCCAGGCAAACAGCGGAATCAGTGCAAGGAGGGTCCTCAGGACCGGAGAAGGGATACCTGATGTTGGTTGGAGGTGGTGTCAGTGAGCCCCTGTGGAACAAATTGAAACAGCTGATGGGAGGATCTGATCAGCACCTGATTCTAATCCCAACGGCTCTAAACGACGATTCACTTGATCATCAATTCCTGGTCGATTACCAGGCACGTTTTCATAGCTTGGGATTTTCCAATGTCACGGTTCTACATACCAGAAACCGGGAGATTGCCAATTCTTCCTCATTTGTTAAACCATTGAGTAATGCGGCGGCAGTATGGTTTAGCGGTGGACGTCAATGGCGTCATGCTGATGCCTATCTAAACACCAACACTCACCGGGCACTGTGGGATTTGCTGGATAGAGGAGGGGTTATTGCTGGTAGCTCGGCTGGAGCAACCATTCAAGGATCTTATCTGGCTAGAGGAGATACCAAGCGAAATACGATTATGGTGGGAGACCATGAAGAAGGACTAGGATTTTTAAAAAATATAGCGGTAGATCAGCACCTGTTGAGGAGAAATCGGCATTTTGATATGTTCGAAATCTTAGAAAAATACCCAGAATTGTTGGGAATAGGCATTGACGAAAATACGGCCATTGTAGTCCATGGAGATCGATTTCAGGTTATTGGAGATAGTTACGTCGCAGTGTATGATGGTACACGTTGGTCAGGCGAACGCGATACCATCTATTCACTTCCTGAGAGAAGCCGGGATTTTTATTTCTTATCAGCAGGTGACGAGTATGATCTGGCACGACGGAAAATCGTTGAATTCCAAGACCGCGTATTTATTGATCTTTCACGGGAACAGAGGCATAACCTGGTGGGGAGATATCAAGCGGAGGAATCCGACCGTCGGGTGGAGATTTTTATCGAAAATGATTCACTGAAGGCAATTCAACAATGGAATAAAGAAAGATATCCGCTGCTTGCTGAGTCAGCCAGTAGATTATTTATACCCGAAACATCCATATCGTTTGAATTCATAACAGACAAGAACGGCAAAGTACTTGGATTTGATGTGCCGGCCGTAGATGAAACCTTCAAGAAGGTGATTGAGTAGAATAGAGAGGGGTGCAAATCAGACCATACTTTTTCAATGATGGCAGCGGTTGAAAGAAGCTTTTGGTAACGCTGATCACTGCAGGAGTCAACCTGAAATTGTTAAATTCGAGGAAATCATATCATCTGCCGATTTTAAAACCTTTTACGAAAAATCTTGAGATAAGAGCCTTTTTTTGACAAACTGAACCATTACTTACAAGACATGAACAATTACATTGAGAACATTTCTATTACCAAATAATCATAGACATATGAAATCGATGACTTGCAAACAATTGGGTGGTGCCTGTGGTGAGGTTTTTCAAGCCGAAACTTTTGATGAAATTGCACAAATGAGTAAGGCCCATGGCACCGAGATGTTTGAAAAAGGCGATCAGGCACATTTGGAGGCGATGAAACAAATGCGTGAATTGATGAAGTCACCTGTAGCAATGCAGGAATGGTTCGAAAGCAAGAAAAAGGAGTTTGAAGCCTTGCCTGAAGACTAGCTTAGATCCTTTCTTGATCCCAGGTGTACGTCAATGAAGTGTTTGAGATGCAAAGAAGGCTAATGTCCTGACCTGATGCCTGGGTAACAGGATTTAGAACTGTATCGAAGCCACGAAGGACAGGCACAGATTTTTTGTATAACATTCTTGCAGGAAATCAAACTGAGTTCTAGTGAAGATGGTTACGGCTGAGTTAAAAGAGCCATCTTGTGTTTAAATTTAGAAGATAGATGAACCTTATCGATTTCTTCATCGGCCTGACCTTGGTCAATGCTCTTCCTCATTTTGTGTTGGGTACCTGGAGGGCAAACATGCTCAGTGCTTTTGGTTTTGGTCACCTCCAGAACAAAGGCTATGGCATGCTTAATCTCAGCATTTCGATAGCCCTATTTGCTTATAACTATGGCCTTGTTGGTTTCCTTGATCAGGGAATGTACCTTGGCGGGCTTACTGTTGTAATGGTGTATATGTTGACGGGAAGTTTTTGGCGAGACTTCAGCAATACACGGGTTGGGAAAAACCCTCTGAACAAGGCTAAGGATTGTGAGTAGCCCCCTCAAACCACATCTCACCTTAATGAGTAATATGATCGTTGTCATGGTTGTTCAATTGACCTGCAAGTATTATGGCGCCCAGTGCACCTAAGCCGTTCCGCAAGAAATGGAAATTTTCCTAAATTCATTTTCCGCTTAGCCTCTCTAAGCACTGCCTAGGAAACTTTTACGGGTGGTGACCGTCCATTATTATGGTATAGAATGAATGGAAAGTTTAAGCCTGATTTCCGGCTATAGACTGCTTTTGAATGGGCCGAACTAAGCATATGGAGCCCGACGATATTTATGGCTTTAGACATTTTCAAGAAGGTTAATCGTCTTCACTTAGGCTATATGAGTAAAATAAAATATCTCTATCCATTACTGAACTGTGCAGGATTGGTGACGTTGATGTGTTTCCACGTGCTGGGTCAAGATCAGCTTGGTGTAAATCCTCCTGCACTGAAATGGAGTCTTATGGAGACTCCGGGCGGGAAGATAGTTTATCCTCGCGGAATGCATGAAACTGCCCTTGATCTGGCTTACCGGATCAATTCTGCGTACCTATTCGATACAGCTGAAGTCCTTAATGACATTTCTGGCAGACCGATCACAACCATTATACAGAATCAGTCCGTTTTCCCGGCCGGGTTTGCGACTACAGTTCCCTGGAGGCAAGAGCTTTTTCTCACTCCCCCACAAAATCTATTTATGGGCCCCTCGATCTGGAAGGATGCCGTAACGACCCATGAATATCGGCATGCTCAGCAATTCATGGCTTATGACAAGGGTTTGACCAAATTCTATAAAGGACTTATGGGCAATACGGGATGGCTATTGTCTACAGTGCTCAATGTACCTCTTTGGTTTAGAGAGGGCGATGCTGTGGATAGTGAGACCCGGTATACAGTCGGTGGCCGAGGTAGTTTACCGGCTTTTCATATGGAATATCGTACCCTACGATTAAACGAGATCCAATATCACTACGAAAAAGCCATGAGCCCTGTGAATTTTCGTGATTTTGTCCCTAACATCTACAGAAGTGGATATTATATGACCAGGCAGCTTCGGAGCAGGCATGGTGGTGACTTCTGGGCTCAGATTATAGATCGATCGACGGAAAAACTCTTTTATCCCTTCAGTCGAGCGTTGAAGAATTCCATTGGCGTAAAAACTCCTGAGCTTTACCACGCCACATTCCAAAGAATGGATTCTATTTGGGTTCAAAGTGATACTGTCCAAAACCTGATCGGACAAAGAATTTCTAAAGATCCTAAGACCTTTGAACACTATCGATTTCCTCAGATTGACAAGAATGGAAATATCATTGTGTCGCACAGATCCTTCACCGATATTCGAGGTTTTTATCAGCTGAGATCAGATTCTACTTTGAAGAAAATTACATCCGCTGGTATTTACACATCTGATCACTATAACTTTGTGGTGGAGGGTCATCTACTGGCATGGGCAGAAGCAGCATATAACCCACGTTATGCTAATAAAACCTATAGTGTGGTTAAAGTTCGAAATCTGGAAACTGGAATCACCAGAAAGATTGGTCGTCTTAGTAAATATTTCAGTCCCACTCCATCTCCAGATGGAAGGAAGATTGCGGTTGTAGAATTTGATGAGTTTGAAAATTGTTCGTTAAGAATATTGGATATTGATCATGGGAATCCCATTGAGTCCTTTACTTTTGCAAATGATCTGTTGGCGCAGCCCCGCTGGATTACGAGCAACGAGTTGGTGATGGTGGTTATTAATCGAGACGGGAACGCGCTGGTCAAGCTTGACATTGAAAAGAACGAATGGACAACCCTCCTCAAGGCATACAATATCAATATTTCCAAGCCTTTTTTTTATCAAGGTAAAGTATATTTTTCCTCTGGGCTAACCGGTATTGAAAATATCTTTTCTCTTGACTTTGCAGAGCAGGAAATCAAACAAATTACCAACGCGCGCTTTGGTGCATTTGATCCCCATGTGTACAATGATACCTTGTATTTTTCAAATTATGACAGGAATGGCTATGAAATATGGCGAGTTCCATTGGTCGATGCACTTGATAAATCTGTGGAATTTCCTACCCGATTAGTAAATCATTCGCTGCCTGGATATTATAAGGATGTTGTAAAGGATTATATCCAATCTGAAGTCACCATTGACTCTGTCTATCGTTCCTTTTTTTGGCAAAGTTTTTTTAGGCCCATTGGGTGGTTTCCCCTAGTTTTTCCTCCAGCACTTGGCATGGAATTTAATACCCTTAATTTGGAGAGAACATTTCGAACCTCCATAGGTGTAAACTACAATTTGGATGAAGATATCCTGCAAACTCGTTTCGTAGCCAGTTATGCAAAGTATTTTCCCATTGTCCATGCGACTCTTCTTCAACGAGGTAGAAGAATGGAGCAATCTTTGGCCGTTTATTCTGATGAGGATCTCCCAGAACGAAGATTAAGGGAAAGGATATTGGGTATGGGAGTCGAGATTCCACTCAACCTTACACAAGGTGTTTACAATACCAGTTTAAGGATGCAGGGCGATTTCAGTCACCACAAAATTGATGACTTGGATAGGGAAGAAGTTTCTCAGGAGTTTAATGCAATAATTGGCACCGTTGGTTTTTCAAGAGTGCGTGCAAAGGCACGGCGTCAAGTTCAATCACCTTTTGGACAAATACTGCAAGGAGCGTTTTCAAGCGGCTTGGAGTCAGGTGACCCACGACAACTCAATGCAGAGGGGTTGTTCTTTTTTCCTGGTGCTTGGAGAACACATTCCTTGAATGCGAGGATGGTTTACGAGCGGAATGAGAATATTTCGCTTTATCGATACTTGCAACGGCACCATCGAAGCCGGGGCTATGACCGGTATCCCTTTGAAGATTTTTATCTCATTAGTGCCAACTACGAACTACCGGTCTTTTACCCGGATGTCTATTTGCCAGGGATACTTGGTGTTACTCGCTTGCGCCTCAACCTTTTTGCAGACTATGCTGTGGGGAACACCATGGAATTTGAACAGAGACAAAGATCGGTTGGTGCGGAGTGTGTCTTTGACCTCAGGTTATTTCGAGCATTTAATATGCAATTGAATCTCCAATTCATTAATCGACTGGATGTCGTCGGCCTTCAACAACCTTTTGTTTTTAATGTGACTGTTCCGTACTTCGAACTACTCAATTGAGTTATGAAAGAACCACCCCTGTGATAATCACGTGACCGATGTAGATCTATTGATTGATGACTCCATCAACCATTTTGAGCACCATATTAAGCAATTGGTGTCTTCAAGCAGCATATCGCATTTCCTGGTAGAAAGAGTTGGGCTTCCAAGTTCATCCATGCAAGGAAAGTCAGCCGGTAGAGATTGGATCGTGAGTTGTGAGACGAGGAGGTGCTTTGGCCAGCCTTTGTACTACTTCTGGTCGGAGACTAGAAAAGCCATCAAACACACAAATGGGTTCTACGTCAGATTAGGTTAGATATGGTTGCCGAATGAGGATAGGATCAGCTGGAATAAGATCTAGAGTCTTCATTGTGCCAGATTAGGTTAGATATGGTTGCCGATGAGGATAGGATCAGCTGGAATAAGATCTAGAGTCTTCATTGTGCCGAAGTAAGATGTGAGTTCGTTTCAAAAACTGAACCAGCGTCGAACAAAACCGCTTGCCGGTTGTTGGTTACAGCGACGAATATCTATGACGAATACACCTGGTCAGAGGTTTTGGAATCTGTTAAAACTTTATAGGTCTGAAATTCGGCACATTTATGTATATGCCCTGTTCATTGGTATCGTAAACCTGACGTTGCCACTTGGAATTCAGGCCATTATTAATTTCTTGCAGACAGGTGAGATGACATCAACCTGGGTGCTTTTGGTCTGCTTCGTACTTGCAGGCATAGCCACCACAGGTGCATTGCAAGTCCTTCAACTTAGAATTGTTGAAAATATCCAGCAGGATTTGTTTACACGGTCTGCCTTTGAATTTGCTTACAGGATACCCCGAATCGCTTTTATGGAATTGGACAGGATGCATGCACCGGAACTGGTGAATCGCTTTTTTGATACACTAACGATTCAGAAGGGTCTACCCAAAATCTTGATTGATTTCTCTCTGGCCATTTTCCAGATTACTTTTGGTTTAATTCTTCTGGCCGTCTATAGTCCATACTTTATCATTCTTGGTTTTGTTCTGGCTTTTATTTTGTGGCTAATCTTTAAGATAACCGGTCCCAAGGGTGTTGCTACGAGCTTAAGGGAAAGTAAGCACAAGTATCAGTTGGCTCACTGGCTTGAAGAGATTGCCAGAGTAAATAGGAGCGTTAAGCTTAATGCAAGAAGCAGATTTCATCTCCTTAAAACGGATAATATCGTCGGGAGATATTTAGGATCGAGAGAAGACCATTTTCAAATTCTCATTAATCAGTTTAAGCTTTTTGTAGGTTTTAAGGTCATTCTTGCTGCCGGATTATTGGTTCTGGGGGGCATTCTTGTCTTTAGAGAACAAATGAATATAGGTCAATTTGTGGCCGCAGAAATTATCATCATTCTCATTATTAATTCGATCGAAAAGGTTATCGGCACTATTGATACGATATATGACGTACTGACTGCTCTGGAGAAAATCGGATATGTGACTGACCTAGCATTGGATGAAGACACAGGGATGGCCATCCTCAATGGAGCTGAGGGAATGTCTCTTCGCGCCAATGAGATCAGCTTCGGTTTTCCTCATGAGAAAGGCAATATCATGTCCGATTTGTCTTTTGAGATAGGGGCTGGTGAGAAGATTGTGTTGGCGGGAAAATCAGGGAGCGGCAAATCACTTCTCCTTCAGCTCATAGCGGGAATCTATCGCATTGACGAAGGAGAGTTGTTCATTGACGATATCCCGTTGGCAAATCTTGGACGAGACCAGTTTTACTCGAGTCTTGGATTTGCATTTCCGATTAATCAGTTGTTTGAGGGCACTTTTCGTGAAAATATTTTGATGGGTAGAGATATTCCTGATGAAGACATTGCGAGTGTTTTGCAATTGTTAAGATTGGACGAATATTTTGTTCATCAACCCAAGGGATGGGAGAGCATGGTAGGCAGTAGTGGTAGAAGACTGCCTAGAAGTATCATACAGAAATTACTTATTGCCAGAATTATTATACACAAACCCAGACTTCTCTTGATGGAAGATCCCTTGCAGTTTATTGAAGAATCGGAGAAGAGAAGGATCATCAATTATATTATGCATAAGAAACGTAAATGGACAGTAATCGTAGTATCTGATTTTAGTTTTTGGAGGGACAAATGCGACCGTGTCATCGATCTAAATACTCTGTAGCTCTATGTTGAATATTAGTGAAAACAGCATCTCAGCTTCAATTGATCTCCATGATTTTTCGTCTTCAAACTTCTTAAGAAGGAGTAATGTTCGGAGATTGCCGCTCATTTTGGTTCTCGGTATGATGCTGGGTCTCTTGGTTTGTTTATTTCTCCCATGGACACAGAATGTCAGTGCCAAGGGCTACGTGACCACCAGGTCACCACAACAGCGTCCCCAGGCCATACAATCCGTGATTGCCGGTCGAATCGAGGAGTGGTTTGTACGTGAAGGCGATTTCGTTGAGCAGGGTGATACCATTGTATTTATTTCGGAAGTAAAAAGTGAATACTTTGACCCAGACCTTCTGACCAGGACCTCTGAGCAAATTGAAGCAAAATCTCTTTCCGTTCAATCTTATGATGAGAAAGTAAAAGCACTTCAAAATCAATATTCTGCTCTGCGAGAGTCGCAGGAGCTCAAGAGAGAGCAATTAGCTAACAAAATCGAACAGGCTAAAAATAAGATTGGTATCGACAGCATTGATCTGGTGGCTTTTAAGTACAATTTGGAAATCGCGGAAAACCAGTTAGGCCGGACTAAGGAACTGCACGACAGGGGTTTGAAATCCTTGAATGAGCTTCAAGAAAAGGAACTCAAGGTACGAGCAGATAGGGCCAAAGTGAATGTGCAGCAGAATAAAGTCATTAATCAAAGAAATGAACTCGCAAATTTGGCCATTGAGATGATGGCATTGGAAAGGGAGTTCCAAGACAAGTTGGCAAAGTCTCGATCTGATCGTCAGTCGGCGATCTCGGCCAAGTTAGAAAGTGTGGCCAATGTATCGAAGCTTCGTAATCAGTTGACCAATTACACGCAGCGGCAACAATTGTATTTTGTCACAGCTCCACAGGCCGGATTTATTACAAAGGTCATTAAAAAGGGCATCGGAGAAACGGTCAAGGAGGGTACTGACATCGTGACGATTATGCCTGCTGAATATGATCTGGCGGTGGAGACCTATATTAGGCCCCAGGATTTGCCGCTGCTGAGTCTGGGCAATGAAGTGCGTTTAAGATTTGACGGATGGCCCGCTATTGTCATCAGTGGGTGGCCAGAAGCTGCCACAGGTGTATTTTCTGGTGAGATTGTGGCTATTGATCAATTTATCGGTGATAATGGGTATTACCGAATCTTGATTAGTCCCCGTGACGACGAAAAGGAATGGCCAACAAAGCTTAAAATTGGAACGGGGGCAAATGCTTTTATGCTATTGAATGAAGTGCCACTCTGGTATGAAATATGGCGCCAGTTAAATGGTTTTCCCGCAGACTACTATCAAATACAGGAGGATCATAAGAAGCCTGTCAAACAAAAGGCTCCACTGAAATCCATTAAGTAATTATTCAAATGCACAATGGGAAAGGCCGCGAGTAATGGTGTAATGTCAAAGTAGTAATGCGAAACATAGATATCAAAGATCATGACTAAAGTCAAAGTCAAAATGTTCATTAGGATCATGGTATTGGGTGGTTTTTTCATTACACAGTTTTTGATTTATGGTCAGCCAGATAGTGTAATATTATCCTATTCAGAATACCTAAGTAATATTGTGGCGTATCATCCCATCGCAAAGCAAGCAAACTTGCGACTGCGAATGGCAGAGGCAGAGTTTTTGGGGGCAAAGGGTAATTTAGATCCAATGATTAGCTCGGCTTGGGATGAAAAGAATTTCGATGAAAAACTATATTTCCGAAGGTATGGAGCTAAACTTAGATTTCCCACAAAATTTGGGATAGACTTTGTCGGTGAATATGAAAATGCCGATGGAGTGTTCTTAAATCCTGAAAATTTAACTGATGACTATGGCCTGTGGAATATTGGCGTTGAAGTTGATGCACTGCAAGGCTTGGTAATTAATGAAAGAAATATTGCCCTGGACCAAGCCAGGGTTTTCCAAGAGCTGGCAAAGAGTGAACAGGAGATTATACTCAATGATCTACTTTATCAGTCTTCTTTGGCCTATCTGGAATGGCAGAAAGTGCATTATTTCGGTGGGATACTCTTGGAGAATATTAGCATTTCGGAGAATTTCCTTCAAAATACCAAGCAGTCTTTCTTCAATGGTGACAAGACGGCCATGGATACGCTTGAAGCATTCATCTTGTATCAAGATGCCGTTTCGCATTATCAAAGGAATCAAGTAGATATGTTGGAAGCCAAACGGGAGATTGAAAATTATTTATGGTATGATGGCCAACCAGTTTCGTTAAGTACTGTTGCTGTGCCTCAGGATTACGGCAATCGGATGTTTGACGAAGTTGTGACTATTGGAGATACTTTATTGGAAGGTCATCCGGTCATTAGGGAAGTACAGAACAAGTATTCCTACCTTGAAGTTGAGCAGAGATTGAAGAGAGAAAAATTGAAACCCAAATTGAAGATCAAGTATAGACCTATTTTTGGAACAGCTGAAAACTCATTGGCACCTACTTATGTAGTTTCGGATTACAAGTGGGGGTTTGATTTTTCAATGCCTTTGTTTTTCAGAAGTGAAAAAGCAGATTTAACTAGGGGTGAAGTCAAGTTGCAGGAACTGCAGCTCAACCTTGATAACAAGAGAAACGAATTAAGGAACAAGGTCCAAAGGAGTTGGCAGCAACACCTGCTTTTGAGACAGCAAAGGAATTTACTAGCGGTGAATGTAGAAAAATATGGAGAGCTGCTTGACGGGGAGACAGAGAAATTTAATTATGGGGAAAGTTCCCTCTTCCTCGTGAATAAAAGACAGGAGAAGTACATCCAGGGACGCTTAAAGCTGATTGAGACACATATCAAGCAAGAAACTCAACTCCTTAAACTTCTTTATTACTCTAATCAGTTGGTTGTGCCTTAGCCGGGACCTTCCCGTTTGGTGCTGTTACAATATATTTCTTGAGGCATCTTCTTAACCAAAGCTTTCTTCTTCTTTTTTCAAGGTTCATCCGTATTTGGGGGTTGCTATATTGTATGAAAGGCTTGGTTCCAAATCTTCGTTGATTTTGAGGAGATTCTGAGCAGGGCATAGGGTGAGCAATATCAGCATGTGTGCTGATGAATTTCATTCTTATTGGCATAACCAAGGCCTACCTTGGGGCCCCATCAATGGTAGGATGATGGCTGATAGAAATGTGTTGAATAGTAGATACAGCCAAAGTTCTGTTTTAGGTCAAGTATGAAAGGAAGGGATTGCACACCGTACTATTTTAAACAAAGTGACAAAAAAGACTCATTATGAAATATGTGTATGAATTTGGAGGAACAAAGACCGAGGGTCATGTTGGGATGAAGAATTTATTGGGTGGGAAAGGAGCCAATTTGGCAGAAATGAGTTTGATCGGTCTTCCAGTACCCCCGGGATTTACCATTTCCACGGAGGCATGTACTCACTATTACCAGAGGGGGAAGAAGGAGATTTTGACATTATTGAAGGGTGAAATCAAAGATGCCTTGCGCTCTCTTGAAGATAAAACGGGTAAAAAATTTGGTGATCCCAACAATCCATTATTGCTTTCCGTAAGATCGGGTGCACGCATATCCATGCCGGGTATGATGGACACTGTTCTTAATTTGGGTATGAGCAAAGAAGTGGCCAAAGGGATGGCCAATCGATCTGGTCAGGATCGGCTCGCGTGGGACTCATACCGTAGATTCATTCATATGTATGGAGATGTAGTGATGGGCTTGAAACCTTCGGGTAAGGAAGACCTTGATCCCTTCGAAGAGATCATCACAAATTTTAAGAAGAGCAAGAATATTGTTCACGATACCCTGTTGACATCGGAAGATTTGCAGGAGCTTTGCGAACAATACTTAGCGAAAATTGAGGAGAGATTGGGTCTGGAGATCCCCAATGATCCCTATGAGCAACTGGATCATGCGATCACTTCAGTGTTTGATAGCTGGATGGGAAGAAGGGCAATTCAATATCGAAAGATCAATCATATACCGTCTGATTGGGGAACTGCTGTGAATATTCAGACGATGGTCTTTGGCAATGGTGGAGATGATTGTGCCACCGGTGTTGCATTTACCAGGGATCCAGCGACCGGAGAAAAGTTGTTTACCGGCGAATACCTGATTAACGCCCAAGGAGAAGACGTAGTAGCTGGGATTCGTACCCCGCTCCAAATTACCAAGATAGGGTCGATTCGATGGGCCGAATTAAACGGCATCTCTGAAGATAAGCGAAGATCTGATTTTCCCAGCCTGGAAGAAACGATGCCCGACTTATATAAACAATTGGATGATTGTCAGCAATCTTTGGAGAGGCACTATGGCGATATGCAAGATCTCGAATTTACCATCGACAAACAAAAACTGTGGATTTTGCAGACAAGAGATGGTAAGCGCACCGGATCTGCTATGGTACGTATTGCTATGGACCTTTTAGATGAGGGGTTGATTAGTGACAAAACGGCTTTAAGTAGAATCAATCCGGCAAAGATGGATGAACTGTTGCATCCCAGGTTTAAACCCAGAGCTTTGGAAGATGCCCTGTTGTTGACCCAGGGTCTACCAGCCTCCCCGGGAGCTGCATCAGGGCAAGTAGTGTTTTTTCCCGAAGATGCGGAGGAGCTAACTAAGGATGGTAAGCAAGTAATATTGGTACGAATTGAGACCTCTCCTGAAGATATCCAAGGCATGCATGTTGCAGAGGGTATTTTGACCAGCAGGGGAGGGATGACCTCACACGCTGCGGTTGTGGCCAGAGGCATGGGCAAGTGTTGTATTTCCGGTGCCGGAACACTTCAGATTGATTATAAAACAAGGACTATCCAGATCGCCGGCACCAAGATCGAAGAAGGCGATTGGATCTCATTGGATGGTACCACCGGGATGGTCTATGCAGGCAGGATAGAGACCAGTGCAGTTCAGTTGTCTGAATCCTTCAACCGACTGATGAATCTATCCTCAAGGTTGGCGAAAATGAAAGTCTTGGCCAATGCAGATACGCCGGAAGATGCCACAGTTGCCAGAGAATTTGGAGCCGAGGGTATTGGATTATGTAGGACTGAACACATGTTTTTTCAAGAAGGACGGATCGATCTGGTACGCAAGATGATCTTGGCTCATAGTGAGGAAGGTAGAGTGGAAGCGTTGAAGAATCTTCTTCCCATTCAACGAAAGGACTTTGAAGAGATTTTTTCTGCAATGGAAGGCCTACCCGTAACCATTAGGCTTCTTGATCCTCCCCTTCATGAATTTCTTCCAACAGATGAGGAAAGCGAACGAATTTTGGCAGAGAAGATGGGAATTTCGGTGGAGGAGGTCAAGGAAAAGGTTGAGTTGTTGCATGAAATGAACCCCATGTTGGGGCATCGCGGTTGTAGATTAGCCAATACCTATCCGGAGATATCAGTGATGCAGACCCGGGCCATTCTTGAAGCTGCTATCCATCTGCAAAAGGAGGGAAAAACAGTGAAACCTGAAATCATGATTCCTTTGGCAGGAATTAGCCGGGAAGTTTTCATGCAGATTGATGTTATTAATCAAACTGCTATCGAAGTCTTTGAAGAACTGGGAGAACAAGTTGATTTTAAGATTGGTACTATGATCGAAATACCACGGGCGGCTTTGATTGCAGATAGATTTGCAGACCGTGTCGACTTTTTCTCTTTTGGCACCAATGACCTTACACAGATGACCTATGGTTATTCCAGGGATGATTTTGGAAAATTTCTTCCCGTATATCTGAGTAAGGGTATTCTCAAGGCAGATCCTTTTACCACCATCGATCAGTTTGGTGTTGGGGAATTGGTGGAGATCGGTACCAGAAGAGGAAGGTCGGTCCACCCAGGTCTGAAGGTCGGTGTATGTGGAGAACATGGGGGGGATCCCACCTCCATTAGATTTTTTCACCGAACGGGCTTGGATTATGTAAGTTGTTCTCCCTATCGAGTACCCGTTGCTCGATTGGTAGCGGCTCAAGCCAGCATAGGAGAAGAAGTGAAAGCAGTAGCGCCAGAAATCGTGGAAACTTAGTAGGCCTTGTTTTTCACGATCATCAGTGGGTTTGACCTAGATCAATGGTTGGGATTCCAGTTATTGCGAAGTTCAGGGAAAATGTAGTAAGAGATGAAAACTATAGATCCAAACCAGAACTTGCAGCAAGGATCCCAACTACTTGACTTTGCTGGTCAAGAGCTTAATCGGGCTGAAGAAGATGTGGTTACTTTTTTGGCGTGCAATACCATCAAAAGAGGCATCAATTGCTATTTGATGGCATTTCTTCAATCACATGGTCAGCAACCTCCAAGAGAAATGACCTCGGAACAACTGCGGGAATTCTGTATTGCGATTGATCCTTTGTTTGAAGTGATTGACTTTACACCATTGGATTGTTCTCATGAGGAGGGGGCGGCAAATTTTTGCTTGGAAATAGATCATGTTCAGGAGTGCTTAGATCTTGCACACCAGGTTCGAGACATCGTGTTGGATAGAATCGAGCGGTAAATCTTGTCTTCAAATGGATATACCGGCTAAATATAAACCGATCCTTCTGGAGGCCCTTGAAGACCTAATGTATCGCGTTTCCCCGGATTTAGATAAAATGAAGGGCCAACCACTAAGTGAGGAACGTAGATATTTAACTCAGAGGCAGCGAGATATTGAAGATCTTCAACACTTGATATCCATGACCAACTAGTGAGTCTACTCCGAAAAGGTTACCAAATCAAAAAAGGCTCTTTTGGCGATCTTTCCCCGCTACGCCAAGGCTTCGACGGGACAGCCCATTTTTCTCAATCGGCTGATACTCAGGCATCACCCAATCTCGAAAAAGTGAAAATCTCACCTGCCCGACTTCGTCAGTCAGGCTGGTCCAAAATAGGCTCATTTTATGAAGATGGCACTTTCCGGAGTAGCCTCACTAATACTCTGTCAAGCCAAGTAAGAAATGCGATTTGGTTATTCTTTGAAGGATCTCCTCACAACATGTATTGTCCAGACTTTAATTTTAATCATCTTGGCACATAGGTATGGGTTAGTAAAAGTTTTGAGGGAAGGGAAATCTGTGCGATATTTTAATAAAAAGGCGAATAATAGATCGTTTCCATCTGGCTTTACCAAATTGAATTTTTTGGAGAATTATTGAATCAAAATCTGATTCTTCATCTATTTTTCGACAAGCGCGTTTTGCCGTTCTTCTATGATACTTGTTCATTATTTACTTGCGCACATAATAGTCGTTTTATTGGCAGACATTGGATTGAACTACTCCCTTGATATATAGGTATTTATATTGCTTTGATCGAGTCTCTCTCTTCCATTGACTGTCGCTGATAATAATCAGTAGATCCTATGATGGCAGTCATGTGTTGCAGGTGGTCTTGGTGGTACCTTGCAGGTGTTTAAAAAACCAGGGTGATGAAGAAAATTGCGTTGTTTCTATTCTTTTTATCAATTACTTTTTATGCTATTTCACAGCAGAACCTACAGTTGGTGAATAGTGAGGTGTCTATTTCAGGTACTTCAACCATGCATGACTGGAAAATTATCGTAACTGATATTGATTTTATCGGCAAGGCAGACATGTCGGGGAAAGATATTAAATCCTTGAGAGATATTCACGTGAAGATTCCGGTAAAGAACTTAAAGAGTGAGAAACAAAGTTCAGCAATGGACAAGAATACTTACCGAGCGCTAAAAAGTGATGAGTTTGAAGTGATTCAATTTGTGACTGTAAGTCCGGTCAGCATTTCCGGTATCTCAGAAGGAATTGAAATAGATCTCAACGGTAAATTGACCATTGCTGGAGTTACGCAAGATATGTTATTAAAGGCCTCAGGATCTAAAATGAAAGACAATAAGATTCGATTCTCAGGTTCCCTGGATTTATTGATGAGCGAATTTAAAGTGGAGGCCCCAACATTTCTGATGGGAGCATTTAAGACTGGAGACAAAGTGACCGTTGAATATAATATTGAACTAAAAATTGAAGGAGAACACAATAATGTTGATGGCTAGCCATCAGCTATTTTAATCTAATTCTTAAAATTTAAAATTCTAAGTCATGAAAGGAGGTATTTTTTCCAAGTTGCTGGCGATACTGCTGATTGGAGCTGCGGTCACAAGCCTCCAAGCTCAACGAGCACAGATCCAGTATTTCCGGCCTTACGGCAAAGACGGTATTTCGATTTTTGAAACGCCAAAACTACACACACCTTTTGAAGGACAAAAGGTCAGGATCGGGGCGCATTTTACGCAACAATTTCAAGCGTTGGAGAGTGAGAACAAATTGTTTTTCGATGAGGAGTCGCAGCCTGTAAACAGCATCATGAATACTAAGCCGGGCTTTAATTTGGCTACTGCTAATTTAAATATTGATGCTCAACTAGACGATGGTATACGACTTAATGTAGTAACTTATCTTTCTTCTCGGCACCATGCTGAGGCCTGGGTAAAGGGAGGCTATATTCAATTTGATAAATTGGCTTTTCTAAACAGTGAGTTCTTTGATGACTTAATGGAGAAGGTAACCATTAAGGTCGGCCATATGGAGATCAACTACGGCGATGGCCACTTCAGACGTACCGATAATGGCAATGCCATTCAGAACCCATTTGTAGGAAATTACATTTTGGATGCTTTTAACACCGAGATTGGTGCTGAACTATATTATCAAGATCAGGGCTTTGTTGCCATGCTCGGTGCTACTGGTGGAGAGATCAATGGCAACGTCAATGAGTTGTCAGTTACAGAAACGGACGATAAGGCTAAGCGAAGTCCATCTTACATTGGAAAACTCGCGTACAATGTACTGTCGGACCGTAGTCACTTCCGCGTAAGTGGATCATTGTATTACACAGCAAGCTCAGCCGCTAATCACCTCTTTGACGGAGACCGGGGCGGCTCGAGATATTATTCGGTGATGACTGCTCCAGGAAACCGTCCTGGAGATAGAGGATGGTTTGCCACTGGCAGATATAATCCTGGTTTTAGTGATGAGGTTACTGCATTTCAGGGAAATGTTTTCTTCAACTCCAATGGTATTGAGCTTTTTGGTCTTGTAGAAACAGGCAAAGGAAGAAAGCATAGTGAAGTGGATAAACGAAACGTAAATCAGGTGGCTGTCGAGGGATTGTACCGATTTGGAGGAAATGATAATCTGTATATTGGAGCGAGATATAATGTGGTTAGTGCCGATGATCTCAGTGGAGAAGAAATTACTATTGATCGCATTCAATTGGGTGCTGGTTGGTTCTTGACGAACAATATTCTATTAAAAGGAGAGTATGTCAATCAAAACTACAAGGATTTTCCAGCAACCAGTGTTCATAGTGAAGGTCAATTCAATGGATTTGTTATCGAAGCAGCAGTGGGTTTCTGATATCGCCCTCATGGCTTATATCACAACAACTCATGAACGAGGAGAGGGAATTGTTCCCTCTTCTTGTTTTTAAGATAAACTCATGAAATTTCCAGGATTGTTTACAGTTATTTTTCTGATCACCTCCGGATTTGGATTTCTTTCACCAACACCGGATATGACTTATGAGTTTGTGATTGAAAAAGAAAGCCAAATCAACATCTTGGGTAGCAGTAATATTACAGAGTTTACTTGTTGCTGCGAAGATGAGTTTACTCCCCAGAGATTCTTCTACCAGCGGCTTGCCAACGGCAGCTATCAGTTTAGTGGGGCCGAACTGAGAGTGAATAGTGATGCCATTGATTGTGGTGGTAAGATGATCAATCAGGACATGCAGAAGACACTGAAGGCCGATGAGCATCCATTCATCACCATAGAATTATTGGAAGGCAATGTGGTGTATAGAGATCCCACAAGTGAAAGAGACGTGTCTAAGGTACAGGCCACTGCGGTCATGACCATTGCCCAACGCTCACAGTCCCGGCTTGTAACCATTGACATGACCTCCATCGGAGAGCAGAGGTTTCGATTTGAAGGCAGCACCACATTACTACTTTCAGACTTTGGTTTAGAGGCGCCCAGGGCCCTTCTGGGGCTCATCAAAGTTGATGATCGTATGATTATTGATTTTGATCTCATCGTGCAGCTGACCCAGCCAACAGGAAACGTTGGCCAATAAGATTTCCCTGATTTTTTTGGCATAAGCTTGTTTAGGTTAACCTCGCAGATTGCTTCATCGACTAAGGGTGCTTACACCCTTGTGCTTGGTCGCTGGTGGATTTTTCGGTGTAGTAATGCATTTAAGCTATCGATATCTTTCATGATCAGGTGACAAACCATTTACCGAAAGGATATGATCCAATCTAATGGTTGATCCATTGTCTAAAATCATGTATTCTTCACCCTGGTCGGAACGAAAATTGACGATTATGCCACGATGCTTTTGTATTTGATCATGGTTATTTCTACTGTAGATCTCACATTCGACAGCCAATGTGGCAAGCGCCTCCAGTTCATCATGGTAGTGACACGAGATAGGTTGATATCCTGACGGATCACTTTTCTGACGTGACATTAGTTGGTGGAAATGTTATGTGCAATTCTGACAATTTCATCCAGGAGATTTGAGATGGTCTCCCGGCTGGTATGTAAATTCATAATGACCAAGCGGAAATATGTTTTGCCTTTGATCTCTGTGCAGGTGACGTAATAATTTCCCTGGCCGATCAAGCTATTTCTCAATTCCAACTGATTAAATTTTTCTGGTAAATATGTAAAACAGATGATGTTGGCATGCGTTGGGAATGGGCAGCTAAATCCTGGAGTTTGGTTGATCAGGTGGGCAAAGTTTCGGGTGTGATCGAAGAGCTTTGCCATGAAGTTGCCCATGCCCTTTTCTCCAATCGTCGCCAAGACGAGAAATAACCTAGTACCTAAAGCGGCTTTGGTGCATTCCAGTTGATTGGGTAAGGTATCTACACCCGGGTTGTCTTTTTCATGAAAGAGGTAACTGGCTTTCTGGCTGAAGGTACCTTCCAGATCGGCCCGATCCTTAAACAATATTCCCGTGCAGAGAGCTGAGGTTTGCATTAACTTATGGGCATCCCAAATCAGCGAATCGGCGCTTTCGATACCTTGTAAATAATGCCGGTATTTAACGGATAGTAAAGCTGTGGCTCCATGGGCGGAATCCAGATGAAACCAAATTTCTTCGCGGCTACAGATCGCGGCAATTTCATCTATCGGATCATACAGCCCAGTGGCGGTTGCACAGGCATTGGCCACTACTGCCATGATTTGTTTACCTGCTTTGCGTGCCTGCTCAATTACTGTAATCATCGCCCGTGGAATAATCATCTCATTATGATCCGTAGGCAGGTGCCAAATACTTTCCTCACCCAGACCCATAATGGCTACAGCCCTGCTAATAGAATAGTGGGCATTGAATGGACAAAGTACAATGAGATTTTCCGGATTCCCCTGCTTCCAAGAATTGGGTCCAATCTTGGCCCGGGCGGCCAGCATGGCATGCAGGTTAGCAATCGAACCTCCATGAGTGAGAACACCTCCACCAGATTCCTGCCAACCGACCTTCTCCAACATCCACCTAATTACCGCCTGCTCGGCAGCTGCCGCACTGGGTCCCATCTCATAAATTGACATTGGGTTCGCTACGATACCTTGCAGCAACCCACCGATCAAGTTGGCAGGGTGGGGGGTTGCCACCTGATGCCCCAAGTATGCAGGGTGATGCAGCCGCATACTGTTTGCCAGATAAACTTTTAGAAAGGCTTGCAGCCCCTTGTGGTCTAAACCTCCTTGTCTTATAAGTTCGTCCAAATGGAGCTCACTATTGACCTCCTCAATGGGGTTCAATTGTACTACCGGACCACTACCAGAAAAACTCTCGTGATAGTAGTCACTGAGAATATTCAGTGCCGCTGTGGAAGATTCCCTGAGAATGGTGTTGATATCTTCTACCATGGTTTTGGTTGATTGATGTCTTTAAGGAGTTGTGTGTCAAGAGGAATAGATTGTTTCGTTTAGCAACAAGCTTTCCACCTAAAGCAGTCTACCGTATGATCGTTTACCATACCCACCGCCTGCATGTAAGCATAGCAAATGGTGCTTCCTACAAATTTAAATCCCCGTTTCTTGAGGTCTTTACTCATGGCATCACTCACATCCGTTTTGGCTGGTACCTCGGCCATTTTCTGCCACTGATTAATGATTGAGACATGGTCTACAAACTGCCAAATGTAGTTGTCGAAGTTGCCAAACTCACTACAAACTCTAAAATAAGCTTCTGCATTACTGATGACTGCTCGAATTTTTAGCCGATTTCTCACAATACCCGGATTTGTCAATAACTCAGCCACCTTTTCTTCACCATATTTGACAATTTTGCTGGGATCAAATTGGTCAAAGGCCTCTTGGTAATTTTCTCTTTTACGCAGAATGGTAATCCAGCTCAGACCAGCCTGGGCCCCTTCGAGATTGAGCATTTCAAACAGCTTCTGATCGTCATGTTGGGGCACACCCCATTCCTCGTCGTGGTATCTTGTGTAGAGCTCGTCTTCCCCAGTCCATGTACATCTGTTCATAGATCTTTGCTTTAGATCACGAAAGGAACAGTCATTCTTAAGGCCGCATCCGAACCAGCGATTCTCCAAGACTCCACATGAATACCTGCCCTTTTTAAAGGATCAAGATAACCATTGTCTCAAAAAGACATTTGGAAATCAGGGGCAGTATATAATCTGTATTCAAGAAGATGTATATAGCTGCTGGGTAGATCGGTCAAATCCACTTACCAGAATTTACATCCCTTTCTTGACTGGCGAGACAAAGATTCATTTATTTGTAACCTCCCGATGATACGTGCATCTAATTCCTTTGCCTGTTTACTTAAAAGATGCAACCTATGACTGACGAAGAGATCGTTAAAGCAGTGCTGACCGGTGAGATCGAATCTTTTGAACAAATCATGAGGAGATACAATGAGCAATTCTATCGCATCGGCATGGCTTACTTAAAAGATCCAATTGAAACTGAAGACGCCATGCAGTCCACTTACCTTAAGATCTTTGAAAATCTACCGGGGTTCAAGGGTAAGTCGAGTTTTAGCACTTGGGCTATACGAATCCTCATCAATGAGTGCAAAATGATGCTTAGGAAAAAGCGAAATGCCTTTGCCTTTCTTTTTCATATATCGAACAACTTAAGACTTAAAATGGCGAATCCATCTTCTGATTCCCGGCTGATCACCAAAGAATTGAAGGCTTTTATTGAAAAGGCCATCCTCGAATTGCCTGCGAAATATCGCACCGTCTTTATGCTGAGAGAAGTCAACGGATATTCCGTAAAAGAAACGGCCCGGATTCTAGATATGAGTGAATCCAATGTCAAGGTTAGATTACACCGAGCCAAAGAGCAGGTAAAATCTAAGATGTTAAAAGCCAATAAGAGTCAAGCCCTATTTGATTACACCCGGGAGCGCTGTGATCCATTTAGGGCGAAGATTATGACACTTATTTGCCGTCAAGTTGGGTGAAGTTCCTTTGAGAGTATCTGAAGGAAGGGACTCCTAATTAATGAAAATCATCTGATGTTGTAGATTTCCTGTTTTCCCATTCTCTGCGACCAGGAGATAGATTCCTTGTCCCAGTATACCGGACAAGTCCATAGGAATAGGAGAAGAACCATCCGCCATCTCCTTGAGCAATAGTATCCGTCCAGAGAGATCTTGAATCCTGATTCTTTTGAGAGCGAATCCAGGCTCCGTCTCAATCAAAATTAAGCCATCCGAAGGATTTGGATGCACCCTAATCGCCATTTGTGATTTGCGGGATTGGGCTTGAGCAAGTATTTGATGACTCGCACTGATATCGCTCGGTGCACTTTGGGTGATGAAGAAATCAGAAGAAGAAAATGGAGAGCTCCCCGAGCTACATGCAGATCTAACCTGCCATTCGTATTCAGTCCCTGGCTGAAGTCCGGTCACAACTTTCAAATTGGAGGTGAGTCCTTGGTGATTGATCCAGGTCGTAGATTCTGAAGGTCTTATCCGAGCTTCGTAGGTGATCGCCTCAGGTACCGAACTCCAGATGAGGGTTGCTTGAGTTTGTCCAATGCCCATCACAAACAACCCAGTAGGGGTGATGCATTGACCCTCATCAGCAGTGACAAATGTTTCAATATCTGAAAAGGTATAAGTCCCACCGGAAGTGCAAAGTGATCCAACCTGCCATTCATAGATGGTGGATGGGGTCAGGCCGGTACGACCGATATGGCTACTCGTAGTAGTCACTGATGACCATGAATTGCTTCCTTGAATTCTCCACTGAAATAGATAGTGCAGGACAGATGGAACATCGTCCCAATCAAAATCAGCGCTGGTGGGCGTTATTCCATCTACTGTCAGGTTTGTTGCCTTAGGACAAGTCAGATCCTCTTGAGTGGTATAGAATGCGGATGCAGAATAAGGTGAATCACCAATGGTGCAGTGGGTCTGAACCTGAAATTCATAAGTGGTTCCTGGATTAAGGGCAAAAGTGGATAATGATGTTTGGGTAGTAGAAAAGAAGGTCCAGCTTTGGGTGCCAGAAACCCTTCGACGCAAGGTATAGGATAAAGCCCCAACCACCGGATCCCAATGGTGTGTGGCAGAGCTTGCAGAAATCATATTCGCAAATAGATTTTGTGGTGGATCACAAGAAGCAATTTGATCCGTGGTGAATGTAAGTGGTGAGGACCAATCGGTCGCACCCAATGTACATTCAGATTGCACCTGTGCTTCATAGGTGGTGTTGGGAAATAGTTGTGTGAGCGTGGTTGATGTGGCGAAAATGAAATCCTTCAATAGCCATATTGCGGTGCCCTCTTCCCGATATCGCACCCGGTAATGTTCAGTGCCTCCTACTTGATCCCATGTTAGCGTGGTAAAATCAGTGCCGGTAGCGATTACCGTAAAGTTTATTGGTGCTGTACAAACATTTTCCGGAGTTCTCCAAGTCACGCGATTGGAAAATGAAGAACTTGAATTTGTACAATTGGACTGCACTTCATATTCATAGCTTGTTAGCGGATCAAGCCCTTCAACAATGTATAAATTGGTACCAATACTGGATATTAGATTCCAATTCTCTGCGGCCATTTCTTTCCATCGAATGTTGTACGAGTCCACTTGGCTATTCAGGTTTTCCCAGACCAGTGTTGCTTGATGTGACCCGATACCTAATGGTGTAAAGGCCGTGGGTGCTGGGCAAGATCCGTTTGTCGTAAAACTCAGCGTAGAGGAGTATACTGAGCTTGAACCCTGACAGATGGACTTAACTTTCCATTCGTACTCCATATTTTCGATTAAACCCGTTAGGGTAAGGGAGGTATTACGTGTGCGCTTATTCTGCCACGTACTGGAGCTCGTCGGCCGGTATCTGACCCGGTATGCCCTAGCAGTATTGACCGCAGCCCACTCAACTTCAGCGGTTGTCGGTTCGATCAGAATATTTTGCAGATCTGAGGGTGTGTCACACTGAGCATATACAAAGTTAGAGCAGTTGATGATAAGAAGCAGGGCGGTGAGTTGAAAAAAGACTTTCATATCCAATCCATTCAGTTTACTTAATGATCCAATTTGCCCCGATTAGATGATTCTTAAAACGAGAGGTTACAACCGAATGCCGGATATGGAATGGATGCTGATATCTGTGGGAACAAGTTTCCTTGGGAGGCAGCTAGATCCAGCTATTTGTCCATTGTGCTCAAATGGCTCCTGATCATGCGCATTTGATTATAACTGATCTCGAAGGGTAAATCATCTTTGATGGCCGTTAAGCTCCGGCCTTCATTTTCTTGCAAAGCATCCATGACCACTGAAATGATCGAGGGCTCCAACACTTGGTTTACTTCAATGCGTTGATTTTTAATAAGTTTCACCAAGTGCCCTTCAATGGTTGATTGTTTTAGGCCTCTTATCATTGCAATATCCTGGACTGAATTTCCTGCTTGAAACAATGAATAAGTATCTTCAATGGTGGCACCTTTTCTATTTTTCTTACGCGTGCTTGCCGATTGAGCGATTGAATAATCCTCTTGATTATATTGTTGTAAACCATCATAAAGCTTCTTATCCATAAAAGAGGCCTGATATAATGCATTGACTTTGGACCAGATCGCATTGAGAATATTTAATAATTCTTTTCGATATTTTCGGACTTTGGATTTATAAGTTAATTCTTCCAAGTGAGTGTGGACGGGATGAATGATGGCAGTAAATATTTTATGACAAAAATAATGGATGGCTTGGTTTGAGCGCTCTTTAATCCTTGAGAGGTCATTCGATTTTCGAGATTGGTGAATCAAGCCATTCAATTGACGTTGAAATTTTACCGATGTTCTGATGAGCTCCTCAGCATGCCGAAGTGCTTGATCCAATACTTTTCGAACTTCTGTTGGCTTCGGTATTTTATGATTTTCCGTCAACTCCGACCAGCCTTCGAGTTGAAACTGTAAGATCTTAAGATCAAAGGTTTGAAGAATTTGTCGACACGAATATTGCCATTTCTCTTCTTCCAAAATATTGGTAAGGAAATCTCGAGAGGTTGTATCTCGATGATAGGACAGGATTTTATTATTGACCATTACATTTTCCCTGACAATTTTGGATGCCAATATCAACCCATCAAGAGAGGTACACCGGCTGAGTGCTACATAGGCCTGCCCGGGAGAGAATGTGTCTCCCAGATCTACGATCATCTTATCAAAGGTTAACCCCTGACTTTTGTGTACGGTCACTGCCCAGGCAAGGCGCAATGGATACTGCTTGAAGCTACCCAGTACTCTTGTTTCCACCTCCTGCGTTTCACTATTTAGCTCATATTTTCTATTTTCCCAAACGACAGGTTCCACTTCTAATCGCTCTTCATTTTCAAATTTGACTTCGACTCTATTTTTTGTAGCCACAATTACTTGGGCCAATTTTCCATTAAAGTATCTACCCTCAGGATCGTTGCGCAGAAACATTACTTGCGCCCCTTTCTTGAGTGCCAGGTCCTTGGCAGCTGGATAAGCAGTTTCCAAGAATGTTTCAGAGATTTCTGCACGGTAAGTTTGCTCATTGCTTGACAGAGCTTGCATCTTCTCCTGATTAATTTTTCTCGCTTTGTGGTTGTGCGTAGTCAGTGTAATATAGTTTTCGTGGGATAGATCCTCAGGATTTCGAAAATTTTCATTGAGCCTATTGATATCATCTGACGTGGTCTCCCCACGCCTCATGCGGTTCAAAATGCCGATGAATTCTTGATGGCTCTGGCGATACACCTTTTTTAGTTCAATGGTGATAGGATTACTATTCTTCCAAGATAGCGCATCGAAGAAGTATGGAGATTCATAGTAGTGTCTTAATATATTCCAAACCTCGGCTTTTACAACTGGAGCAAGCTGATAGAGGTCTCCAATGACCAGGAGTTGAACTCCTCCAAAGGCATGATGGGATCTGCGCGTTTTTTGCAGGGCGAAGTCAATCGCATCCAAGAGATCTGCTCTTACCATACTAATTTCATCGATTACCAGTAATTCCAATTTTCGCAGCAAATCGGCTTTTTCCTTTCTGTATCTAAGGTGTTTTAGAAGTGCAATGCGGTTAGTAGCTCGATCTAGATTTGAGTGTTGATGATCTGGGGTAAAAGCAGTTAGGGGAAATTGAAATAGTGAGTGGATCGTTGTACCACCTGCATTAATGGCAGCTACTCCCGTAGGAGCTACAATGGCATGTTGTTTACGGATCTTTTTCAGTACATTTCGGAGAAATGTAGTCTTTCCTGTACCCGCCTTGCCGGTAAGAAATAGATTTTTACCTGTGTGTAGTAAGAATTCCTCAGCGAGAAGGAGTTCTGGATTATCCATTACTGTTCAATGATCTTGGTCCAAATTACTAAAAAATGCTGCTAGCCCTCCCCCGAGACCCAGTATGGTTGCTAAGGACAAGCTTCATATTTCTTATCTTTCTATCCTTGTTTAGGATATTGTAACGATATGATTACTCACACAATACGCCAGATATTTTTTCTTGTCATCTTTTTTCTCCTTTCTTCCTTCCTCTGGCGTCAGCCCGAAAAATCACGACAGTTCGACTTCTGGATCGGTACATGGGATGTCAATTTGAAGGTCTTGCAGAGCGATCTTTCCTGGAAATCACACGCTCAAGCTGAAGCTCAAATTTTCCGTATTTTAAATGGTAAGGCGATTTTGGAACTTTGGAGTGCTGGCGAAAAGAGCATCATTGGCCAAAGCATACGTTACTACAACCCGGAGAAAGACAAATGGGATCTTTTTCTCAATTGGCCAGGAAAAGAAAGATCCGGTACAGGAGCCATGGAAGGAGCTTTCCATCATGGACGCAGCGAATTTTTTGTCGAGAGAGCTAGGGACTCTATCCAGACAATAGAACGATATACATTTTCAGACATTAGCTACGAACGACTTCGATGGGACGATGGTTATTCCACTGACGGGGGGAAAACCTGGCGCTCCAATTGGATTATGGAATTCCACAGAACTGCAGCCTCACCGCCCAAGCCCAGTGACGAACTTTTTCTTCACACCTATTTTTCCGGCAATCGGTGCAGTGGCGATAATTTTACGATGTTAAACAAATTGGCGGGAAAATATCGGTCTGATGATATGGACTTGACGGTTTTCTATATTTTGGATGGATGTTCTCTTATGGGATTATCCGATGGGATCTACTTCAAGTTAACCTATAATACTTACGCGAATAAATTTGAACTTACCTTCTTGGATGATGAGCCACAGAATGATCTTTGGATCTATTATGGCGATCTGGAGGGAGATACCTTAGTGTTGGCGCATTCCAAAAATGAAGTGAAGGCCCAAGCCATCATTCAATGTTCCGACCAACCCGAGTTCAATGTAAGTTATCACGGTAGGGACTACTACATCAAGGCACGATAGAACATGACTGAGCAGCTGCCTTATCCAAAGAAGAATGATCCAAAATTTCCTGCCGCTTAAGGCCGAAGGAGTGTGAATTTTCGATTCGAGATGAGATGATTGCCTTGAGTAATTTGAAGCCAATAAAGGCCTTCTGGCCAAGTTGTGGGGAGAGCAACCCTGCTCTGGCGTTCCGTCAATGCCCATTCTAATAATCTCTGACCCAGCGAATTCATGACAACAGCGGTGGGTTGCATTCTGGCCGAGGTTGAAAGGTCATGACGGATCCAAAGTTCTCCACTGGTAGGATTTGGTCCAACGCTAATGAGGTTTTGCATCTGGGCGTTGCGGCTGCTGGTCATAAGATCAGCAAAGGTGGTGCACTGCTGGTGATGGGGTTGATGACTGGCAGTATCGATGATCATATGTTCATCGCCGTCCTGGTAGAACGAGAGACTCATAAAGAATAGCAGCATTTCATCGGTCGTTGCTTCACCCAGTGAAACATCCACTGCCGGGTCATGAGGCAGATGGGCATTGCTGGAAGTATTGTTATAGGTGGCAATGCCATGCAGGACACTTCCGAAAGGCAATTTTTTGGCTATTTGAAAATCATAAAATCCCTGCCATTCAAAGTCCCAGTGGGGTATGTCAATCAATTTGATCGTGTCGCCAATGGGTGTAATGGCAAAGGCCCTCATGCTCTCGCAAATCAAATGTGCATGAGGAGCAATGCCAGTTATGGTCAGGTCAAAAGGCACTACCTGGGTTGCATGAAAAGTTCTCTTGGTATTTGCCGGTATAAATAGTGGATCCTCAAGACTGGTAAAATGATTGATTGCCGGAATATTGATAATTTCTCTGAGATTGGGATCCTCAGAAAACTGCAGGTTAATGGTGGTGGCATCAACCAGCCCGGCTGAGCCTTCCGGATAATGAAGTTGTACAATCAGATCTGCTCCCTCAGGTAAAAAGATACCCATACCCTCAGGGGCAAAATTTGCATCAGAACCTGGCACCCATCCCGAAATCATTGAAAAAGAATTTGAACCGATGCCACCAAAACATGTATATCCTGCTCCTGGATCTTCTTCGTCCAGTTCTCTCGGTACCCTCGAAGTGTCAGCAAAAAGGAGCACATGGTGTACGATACTACGGTTGCCTGGTAGGATCTCCACTCCAGTGATGAATCGATCTTTATCCTCATCAGTGGGGATGAGAAAACATCGATACAAATCCAGCTCCTCGACGTCAGGTACGGTAAATGGAGGTAAGGTATAGGTGAAGTCAGGATCACTAATTTTGACGGAAGTCTGAAATTCCGGCGGACTAATTTCTTCAGCGGAATTTCCTATTGGTGCTCCGTTTTCTACCCAGAATCTGAAAGTCCTGATTTCATCTTCGGTAAGAACGCGCTCACCAGCCAGCCGGGTGTATTCTGGGTCTGGAGGCCATGGTGGCATCACTTTGCCACTAATGGCTGCTTCCATAGCAAGTCGTTGGGCAAATGCATCCTCATAACTTTCAAGTGCAAAGGGTGCTATGCCTTCATCATGGTGGCATGGTGTGCAATGTGAGTACACTAGACACGCAATTTGGCCAGACCAGGTTACTTGATCTTGAGATCGTACTGGGCATGTCAGTAGAACCAGGATGGTGATGAACAGGTATTTATGCATCAGCTCTTACCATAACGCACCTAAGATCGGGATAGTTGGCCAGTAGGTAAGGTTTTGCGGTCAAAAAAAAGGTTGAACCCATACAAATCTGTAGTCGATGTTCCGAAATGCTATCAAGTCAAGTGGAGGCGAACCCCTGTAACATACAACCTAAGGGTTCTTGTTGTATTTTTGTTGGATTCGAAAAGAAAATGATTGAAAAGATGCCTGATGTAACCGCAACCACGGCGGAAATTAAGGAGGTTTTGAAAGACTGGCCAAAGATCGTGTCAAGATATGGGACACCGGATCGGAGAAAGGCTGTGACCCAGATCCTGACTACTTTCTTACCATTTATTGGCCTTTGGATCTTGATGTACTTCAGTCTTCGCTGGTCATACTGGATAACCATCGGACTAGCGGTTATCAACGCCTTCTTCATGGTTCGAATTTTCATCATTCAACATGATTGTGGTCATCAATCCTTTATGAAATGGCGTAAAGTGAACAATGCGATAGGACTTGTGTGTAGCATTTTTAGCTCTATTCCATATAAGTATTGGTCTCGATCACACAATTTCCATCATGCCCACACTGGTCAGCTGGAAGAGGCGGTGCGTGATATTGGTGATATCCGAACCATGACCGTCCAGGAATTTAAGAGTTTGTCTTTCTGGCAACGCTTGAAATATCGCATCTTTCGTCATCCACTCATATTGTTTATCATTGGCCCCGTTTACTACTTAGCGATCAATGTAAGGTTTCCCATCATAAATATGAAGGGATGGAGGAAAGTTAAATGGGCGCAGTTTTACAATAATGTCTATATGATCTTGGTGTATGCACTTATTGCATTTGCGATTGGTTGGAAACAATTCTTTTTAGTGCAGATTCCCATTTTTGTCATTTTTGCCATTATTGCCGTGTGGTTTTTCTATGTTCAACACCAGCATGAGCAAACCTATAAGCAGTGGAAGGACAGCTGGGAATATTTACTGTCGGCTGTCAAGGGTAGTACATACTATAAACTGCCCAGGGTATTTCAATGGCTTACCGGGAACATCGGTCTTCACCACATTCACCATCTTAATCCTAAGATTCCAAATTATCATTTGGAGAAGTGTGCAAAAGAAAACCCTATCCTGAATAAGTATGTTACCAAAGTATCATTTGGTAAGAGTCTTACCTATATTTTTAATCACTTATGGGATGAGGAAAATCAGCGGATGATCAGCTTTTGGAAATTCTATGAATTGGAAAGGGCCGGTATGCTTTGAGGTTGTCCTGAGAAAAGCAGCGTATATGGTTCAATCGAAAATTTTAAAGATTGGCCAAGATTATTTCTTGAATCTAGACATTAGTATTCTTCACTCGTCCCGAGTGCTCATCAGTTAAAAGCCAAAAATTTTATCAGCCAGTAAGTAACTGTCTCTACGGTTATTTTTATGATATCGACGCCTTTTTTCTGCAAGAAGATCGTCTCACGACCATATCTCCATTAAGCATGACATTTTGAGGTTCCCTTGTAGCTTTTTTAGTATGGATTTCGCTGAGTAGGATTTTGGCGGCTGTGCGACCCATTTCTTCCGTGCGTTGATCAATGCTGGTAAGCGGTGGAGACACAAGAGATGTAAATCTTTTGTTCGCAAACCCTACAGTTCCAAAATCTTCGGGTACCTTCCATCCCATCTCGAGGGCTACTCTTGTGGCTCCGAGTGCAGCATCATCACTGGCTGAAAATACAGCATCAGGTGGATTTCCTGAAGTCAAAAGATCCCGTGTCATTTTGCGGCCTTCTTCCAGGGTCAAGTCAGAATGCATGATATAGGGCTCGTAAATAGGCAGGCCTACTTTCCTAAGTCCGTCGAGATAACCCTTTAAGCGATTTTGATAAATTCGAACGTGGGTGGGACCACAAAAGTGGGCGATCCGCCGATAACCCTGATGATACAAATGGGTTACGGCCTGGACACCTGCCTCATAGTCATTGATTTCAACAGTACTTGCGGGCAGTAGGTCGGTGACGCGATCAAAGAAGACCACCGGAATGTCGTGCTTGATGAGATTTTCAAAGTGCTGAAAATCCCGAGTCCCCTTAGCGATCGACAAAATAATGCCCTCAATCCGTGCCTGAATAAAGGTGTTGATACTGGCAATCTCCTTCTCGAAGGACTCATGTGATTGACCAATCAACACATTGTAACCTGCTCGATTTGCCACCTCCTCAATACCATAAATTACCGAAAAAAATATGCTGCTATTGGAGGTTGGTATAATTACACCGATGATCTTACTTCTTCCCTTTCGCAAAGCTGATGCAATATGATTGGGTTGATATTGGAGCTTGGATGCAAGTTCCAGGACTGCCTCTTTGGTCGAATCTTTCACTCTTGGATCATCGGCTAATGCTCGAGAAACAGTGGCAGCAGATATCCCCAGCTTCTCGGCGAGATCATAGATTGTTATCCTACGTTTTGCCACCAGAAATCGTCGTTAAGTAATATGAAGACAAGGTACGGTATTTACAATTGTGCTGTTATCCTATATATCCTCTAGTGTAAAATCACTAATTTTTCCACTCCAATGGGTTGTCCATTTGGGGCCTTTAGTTCTAGATAATATATGCCACTGTCGAATTCGCTAAGGTTTATTTTAGCTTGTCTGCGATCAGGTATTGTGGTAGGTAAATTCCATCGAAAACCCATCAAGTTGAAGAGAGACACAGAACCGATGTTCACCGATGAGCGTACGGTAATCTCTTGATCGGCCGGATTTGGCCAAATAACGGTGTTGGCAGATGGAGTGAAATCATCCACATCAGTAAATAGGCTGTCGGTCCATCCATCACAGTCATTATCAATACTGTCGATTACTTCTTTTGCACCCGGGTGTACGTCAGGATTGTTGTCATTACAATCTTCATAAGAGAGGTATCCATCTTCATCTTTGTCCTTATAAAACAATCTTCGAGCTTTTTCAAATGCATCTTGACCCACATCCACGCCGATGAGTCGGCCAGGCATATCATCTACAGGCGGATGAATACCACCCCAAATCCTCGATAGACTGCATTGGTCTGCTGCATCTTTATAGGTGGCCCATTGCAAGGTCATGTCTCGGCTCGGTCCGTTTTCGAAGACTAAGAACTCGTTCTTTGGAGCAGCAAATTCGCCGAGGCCACCTGGGAAGAATGGATCTCCGGTTAAGCGCTCCAGCACGACGGCAGCGGCACTGGAGTAAGTAGAGTGACCGGAAATATATCCTGCAAAAGGGGGAGTGACAAAGGAGGGCCGCTGGTAGGGCCACCAGTTTTCTGCCAGGATCCAACCTACCCCAGCCACATCAGTGTCCGGATCAAAAATAAAATTTGGGCCACGCCAGGCACGCAGTTTGACTTTACCAATGTGTTCACCAGTGGTGCCAGCAAGGATGTCGTCAGTATGCACTAGTTCAATACGTCCAGGTATCAGTGGTATTCCAGCGGGGTGATAAGATGGGGCATTGGGATCTGAGCTCTGCCCTTTATCAGCCATATATCGGATGGCCGATACCGGCCTCACGTAATCATACCATCCTTTGATGCCCCAAGCTGTAATGGCTACGTCGTGCATTGCACCTCCCAGTGTCAGGTAAGCTTTTACGTCCCATTCTAAATCATCTAATTCACTTCCCACACCTCCAAATTTCTTAATGAGTTGTGGATGATCACTCACGTAATTCAGGATCGTAAACCAGTGTCCAGGTGGGGTTTCGGAGTCCGGTCCATCTGCCCAAAATTCTGCCAATACTCGGGCGTAATCACCCCTGGGTATTTCCTGGGGTTCATAGGGAAGGCCCGTATGCGGATTGATTTCATGCCCAATGCCAGCATCTCCTCCTTCCAGAATATGATAAAATTCACGTAGATCTTCCCGGTTGGTGGGATAAGAGGTGATATTTCCAATGCTACCTGGTGAAATATCCCAGATTACTTCATCGGACGGATCTAGATGGGCAGACCATGCCGCCACCAGGGCAAAACCCCATTGATAATCGTCGGACCGGTCACCAGTAGTTGCTGTATCGAGAGAAGGGGGAGCACCGGGGTCATGATATACCCAATAATCAAATCCGTCTCTCTGGTAGACGGTTAAGTCATCTTCCGCGAGTGCAAATGGATAAACCTGGCCCCACTCCGGTCCGATAAAATCTCGGGCAGTGATCGGTAAAATATTTCCACTTTGATCGATGAAGACTTTCAACTTCAACTGCTGCCATCGATTGGGGTCAGTCATCTCCGGATTACCGGGTGCATCCATTTCCAGCGGTTTATTGCTGGGTTCATAAAATCGATTTGCGTAATCATTGTCTTCGTTAGATCCATCCTGCAGACCAAAAAGAATGATCTCTTCAGCCAGGTAATTGCCCAGAGCCGCGGGAGTTCCTTGGCTGTAGTCTGTTGAAGAATAGGTGGTGTCAAATCCCAATTCGGCCATCAGATCATTGTACAAAATCTTCAATTTAGCGTATCCCGGCGCTCCGGCAAACCGGTGTCTCAGTAACCGGTAGCAGGCATAGCTAATGGCTTCGACCTGGGCTTGCTGGGTGTCGATAGGAATTTCGATGCCGGTATAGGTATTGGTATAGGTCCCCAACTGCCGGCCAAGGAAGAAGGTTTCCGCATCAGCATCGTAAACCGCCCAGGCATCATACATAGCTACCGACAGGTGGAATAAATTCCGGGCATGAACCGTAGGACGGGCAAAATCTTCTCTTATACTCTCGAGTAACGCTTCATTCCACAAGCGGGCGATCGAATGTTGTCCCTTTGATTGCCCCACAAAAGAAAAAATAACCCATACAACCGAAGTGACTTTCCATAAGGTTATGAGCGACCTTGGATAACTTTCAATTTTCCTAAAAGATGACCACATGTCTCAAAGATAGGAAAGAGAGGGTCTGGTTGAGACAGTTGTTTAAAAGGTTTTGAAACGAAATAGTTATTATCGAGGAGCCTACGTATTTCATGAGGGGAGAACATTTAAACAAAAAAGAACCACAACACCACAACTCCACAAGACGCGACAAAGCCGGTTCTTTTACCGGCGGGTTATTAAAACCATCTAGACGATTAAACGATTAAACATTTAAACAATGAAGAACCACAACGCCTAACTCCACAAGACGCGACAGAGCCGGTTCTTTTACCGGCGGATTATTATCGAGGAGCCTACGTATTTCATGAGGGGAGAACAGCCAAAGACCAACAGCCAAAGACCAACAGCCAAAGACCAACAGCATTTGACCACCTCACTTCAGCAACAAGACTTCTCCTTGCCCGGTGATATTCTTGACTTGTCCAGCTTCCACGACCTGATATTTCAAAAGCCATACATAGATCCCTGGAAGTAGAGCCTCGCCTCTGTTCATCCCATCCCAGCTCTCGAATGGATTGTCACTGTAGTATATCGACCGTCCCCAGCGATCAAAGATGGTCAATTGAAAAAATTGGATGGTGTTGGCAGGTGAAAGTCCAAGGGAAAATTGATCGTTTAATCCATCTCCGTTCGGACTAAAGGCATTGGGAATAAAAATTTGATTACTGCAGGTTTCTCGTTCTATATTCAGAATGAGTTGTATGGTACCACAGGATATTTCAGCTTCGATTTGATGGAAAGAAATTTGACCGATATTTCTAAGAGCTCCATGAAAGCCATCATCCCAGGTGAATATGGCATCCTTAAGTAAGGGCGAGTTGAATTCATCCATTAAATTGATCTCAAAGCTTTGGTCACTACATGTAATATAATCCCTAGACAAGGACTCAGGCAATTCAATGATTGAGACGGCATCTAATTGGTAGTAAAAAGATCTAAATACTCCGCTGGTCCCTAATGTAGCCACACATTCAGGCAGTTGACCAAAAGTGCCCAAGGGCATAATTAAGGCAAAGAAGCGTTCGCCTCCGGAGGCAACAAAACAGGTGGATATCAATTCCCATTCATCTCTCGGCCCGCTCTGGATAATTTCGCCTTCTAGCATAGCCACCTCAGTAGCTGTAGTTGTCGCTGTCCCATTTCCAAAGTCGTTGACAATCTCGATACTGTCTTTCGACAAGTAGAGATCGATGTGTTTGTTTGGATTGAGTTCACAACCGGCAACTGAAACTTCTAAGCCTTGAAATCCACCCATATTTCTGATCGCCATCTGGAAAAGATAAGTATGGCCCGCCTTTAAAGGTTCTTTCAATCTGGTAGCAATACCTTCAGAGAAATATGTTCCGTTGGAGTTCCACCTACTCCATATACCTACAAAATTTCTGCCTTCGTAGGCGGTGGAACTGGCGTCCCAAAAAACAAAGTTTTGTTCTTGATACGGACAATTGCCGGCAAAAAGGTCAGGGGTAGCATTTAAAGAATACCAATGGGACAACCGGCTGAAGGACTGGTCGGGCGCAAGACAGATCTGGCTGGCAAGGCTTTCAAACCCCGGGTCAGGAATAAATTCTTGTGCCATCAATAAATTAATATTTGACCCGGTTGACATCATTGTGAAGCTCAGTAGAAAAAGGATGGGCAGCTCAATACCTGAGCTTAGCCTTGATGATTCATTATCCTCCAAAAGTTGATGTACAGGTGCACCCATTGTATTCTACATATCCCTTTCTAGCGATTAGCTTTTAACTCTATGATGAAAATAGGTCTTTTTAAGATTGGATGATGGAAGCTGATCATTGTCAATCGCAGCATAAATGTAAGCCAATTACTTATGGCTCATGATGATAACCTTGTTCCAAGCGACCAAGAGTTTGCAATATTTTTATGGGTACCTCTTAAAACCCCGTTCATGGATCGGACACAATGGCTTCGCCATTTGTTTTTTGAATCTATACTTCGTTGAATTTCAATCACGTAGTCCCGGGCTCTCGGGACTATGTTCACTCAATTCATCAAAGGCAATTTTGTTTTGGATGGGAGAACTCCTAAATCTTAATGCATTTTGTGGATACTACTTCATCTTCGGTCATTAGGGCAACGAAATAAATACCGGGGATTAATTTATTGGCATCATTCCATTCCCAAAATCCGGAACGAGTAGATAACTTTTTTTCGAGCAATTTTTGCATCAATTGTCCATGTGCATTGTAGAGATTTATAGTTACCGGGCTATCCCGAGGTATACGGTATTTTATCCGCAACCGGTCAGAAAAACTACTCGGTGTCACCGTAATCTGAGCAGCTGGAGTGGGAGCCGCCACCCTTTCCTGAATGGTGATATACTGGTCGGCAGGGATACTGGTGATTTCTTGAGTATTGCCACCTAGCCACTTTACGGTAATTTTCTCAATGATCTCATCTTCTCCCAAGCCGAAGTGAGCAATGGTACTGTTTTGTGAGAGATGACTGGAGCCACCATCAATCTCCCGGACCAGCAATCGGCCATCGGTCTCTAGCTCGATTTTTGACCCTATCCCATTCTTCTCTGCTTGGACTCCTTGCAACTGGATTTGAATCCAGTGACCCTTTGAAGCATCATTTCGATAGAGAAGACATCGGGCTTGGGGCAATACATCTGTTGGATCACGAGGAGCTTGATTGACCACCAGCAAATCCATGTCGCCATCACAATCATAATCGAAGGTTACTGAACCCCGGCCAATTCTGGGATCATCCAGTCCCAATTCAAAAGAGGTTTCAACAAACGTATCGTTGCGGAATTCAAAGAAAAAGTTGTGATTGGCACGGATCGTAGGATTCAAGGCTCCATTGTTGACAAAAAGATCTGAGTCGCCGTCGTGGTCGAAGTCAAAGAAATTTGCTCCCCAACTGACCGGTACACCAGTATATTCAGGATTGGTAATTAAGGTACGGGCTAATCCTGTTTGTGCACCGCCATTGGCAAAAGAGGTGCCTCCTTGATTGATGGCAAAGAGACTTGCACTGATATTAGTGACAAAGTAGTCCATCCACCCATCCCCATTATAATCACCGGCAGCAATCCCCATGGCATTCATTCCGAAATTTAGACGCAAGCTATTGGAGCGGTCGGTGAAAGTAGTCAAGGGTGCATTGTTGCGGTAAGCGACATTGGGCGTATCCTTGAACCCAAAATCATTAGCAATCAGCAAATCTGCATCCTGGTCGTTGTCAAAATCTGTAAAAGTACCTTGAAACCCAAAACCATCATGCAACATTCCATAGAGATTGGTGGCATCTATGAATTTTTCACCACTGGCATTGAGAAATAAGAAATCAAAAGCAGAGGCATAATTGTTGGTGATGGTTTGATCATTGAAAATTGAGACACCCACTGGGGAGGCCGCAAAATAGTTGGCCACATATAGATCGGGGAATCCATCGGCGTTAATATCGCCAAAGCTCGGGCCTAAGCTGTTACTTAGAAAGCCATCCAAACCAAATTCTGTTGTGGCATCGGTAAAGGTACCATCACCATTGTTGAGATAAAGTAGATTGGGAGTAAGCTCCCGGGTGTCAATAGTGTACATTGTAGTTACGAGAAGATCCTTGTCGCCATCACGGTCTACATCAGCAGCAGCAACTCCTTGGGTATGTAATAGCCTCGTACGATCAAAACCGGCACCTTCAAATGTATTTGTGAAAGTGCCATCACCATTGTTGCGATACAGCGCATCTGAGACGTTCCCACCGGTCAAATAGATATCTTCAAATCCATCGTTGTCATAGTCTAGTACGGCGGCACCTCCCCCAAAGGTAGCCAGATCGACCACGAAGGCATGATTGATACCTACATTCTTTGATACCTCGACAAACTCCTGGCTTGTTGATGTCTGCGTCAGTACGCTCAAGATGAGCAATAAGTAGAAGCGATCCATATTGCGCAAACGTTTCAATGCCGGCAAATGATGACCGGACACATAAAAAATGTTGGATTGAGGATAACTCAATCCAACAAGGTATTGAAGTGTAGTTACGTCAACAAGACGTGCACTACGGATTCATCTCATTAGTACCCAGGATTCTGGGTTAAGTTGGGGTTTAGATCAATTTCCTTTTGTGGTATGGGCCACAGATTATGCTTGGGTTCTTCAAAGACTCGAGAATCCCTTTGTTCACCAAACAGTGTAGCTTGGGGAATGACATCCTTAGCTATACCCCACCGGATCAAGTCAAAGTAGCGAGTTCCTTCCCAGGCAAATTCTACCTGCCGTTCATGCCGGATTACCTCTCGCATTTCATCCTGGCTCAAGCCGGGAGTTACCTCTGGCATTCCGGCCCGGGTGCGTATTTGGTTGATCGCCGAATAAACTTCGTCGGTTGGGCCTGAAGTTTCATTCAAAGCCTCAGCAAAGTACATGAGAATGTCTGCATATCGGAACAGAATCAAATTGGTCTCGTTGCATGAGCAACCATTTTCTCCAATAAGAGCATCGGGGTCTACCCATTTTCTCACTGCAAAAAAGGGCGAGAAGCCGGAGAGACTTTCGTCGTAGATTTCACCTCGCCAGGTTGATACTCCGGGAACGAAAAGATTATCTGTCATTCTTGGATCACGGTTGAGATACGGATTGTCTGAATCAAAAAGTGGCGACTCAGTGGTTGGCAGACCATCGGTCATGTAAAATGCATCTACCAATCCGTCTAAAGGGGTGATTGATCCCCAGCCATTTCCAGGGGCTCCTTCAGGACCCGGTGCCAGTGCGACCTGCATGAAATTACCTTCACCTTGGGTACCTTCAGTAAATTGTACATCAAACATCACCTCCCGGTTGTTTTCAATATCGGGATTAAATACGTCGCCATAATTTTCCATCAGGCCCAAAAGGTCCGGATTGGCATCAGCGATTGCCATGGCCTTTCTGGCTTCGGCAATGGCACCGGCGTAGTCTTCATTATAAATTTTTAGGCGGGTCTTGACTGCAATGGGCGACATCTTGGTTGGTCGACCGAGTTCGCCATTTCGAGGTGTCAACTCTAAATTAGCTTCCGCAAAGTCCAAGTCCTCATAGATGGCGGTCAAGACCTGTGATTTGGGTGCTCGTGTACTCTGCAGACCTTCCTCTCTCGTCAATACGTTTAATACCAACGGCACATCACCATATAAGGTGGTCAATTCCTGGTAAAAAAGTCCTCGCAGGAACCGGGCTTCGGCGATCATCAAATTCTTTTTATTACTGTCCATATCGACATCCTCGATATTTTCCAGTACAGAATTGGCGCGAAATATTCCCTCATAACCAAAATCCCATTTGGTGTTGATCATGCCTCCAGTGGTAGGCCCGTGTTCTCCTTTGGCAATGGTGGTGTACTGCTGTTCCCAAGGACAACAACCCACGCCATTGTCAGTCAGAATATCAAAATTTTGGTGCATCCAATAGAATCCACCTCCCCAGATACTTCCTTGTAATACATCGTAAATTCCGTTGAGTGCGCGGGAGACATCCTCCTCGTTTTCGAAAAAGCCTTCCACACTACCGCGATCAATTGGAGTTTTTTCCAAAAATTCTTTTTCACATGCTGTAGTTCCTAGAAGGAAGACCATCGTAAAAAAAACCAACTTATTAAAGACTTTCATAGTTCGATATTTGAGTCACAATCATGTGATATGAATGTAAAAATTTTCATTGACGACTAGAAATTGACCGTTACACCACCAGTAAACATTCGCAACTGCGGGTATGATGAAAATGCATTGGTTGCGCGGGGTTCACGTTCGGGATCAAAACCCACGTAATCAGTAATGGTAAATAAATTGGTGCCGTTTATATACACCCTTAGACTTTCCAGGAAATTATTCTGAAACATTCGAGATGGAAAATTATATCCTATTTGTAGATTTTTCAATCGCAAGTAACTGCGATCAGAAATAAACCACGAATGATTTACATTGTGGTTAACACCACCATTTCCAATATGAATTCTCGGTAATGAGGCATCCGGATTTTCTGGTGTCCAGCGATCTCGCCAAATGGTTGAAACTCCTCCACTATTGGCAAATGGTGCAAAGATCCTTCCGGTTTCAAATACCTGGGCATCTCCAATTCCCTGAAACAAAGCCGCGATATCAAATCCCTTGTACTGTGCGTTGATATTAAATCCGTATATCCACGTAGGATTGTCTTGGCCTAGTACTGTGCGATCATCCGGCGTGATTTCTCCATCTCCATCCAGATCTTCATAACGCAAATCTCCAGGTGACGGTGTAGCAAAGGATGATTGGTCCGGAGCAGCATCAATCTCTGCCTGGCTTTGGAAAATGCCTATGGCATTCAGTCCGTACAAGGCATTGATTGGGGCACCGCGTTGAATAATGAAAGCACCTTGTATGACACGATCTGCTTCACCAGAAAGACTGGGATCAATACTGACGACTTCACTTACTACGTGGGTTAAGTTGCCACCGGCTGAAAGGGTGAAGTTGCCAAATTTCTGCCGGTAGTTGGCGTAAATTTCCCAACCGCGGTTTTCTACCTCAGCAATGTTGACGGTTGTTGGGGTACGTACACCGGTCACGGCTGGATTGTTTTGATTGAAAAGAATATCTGCAGCATTTCGGATAAAATAATCTGCTTCCAAACTTACCCGGCCATTAAGCATGCTGAGGTTGACGCCGATGTCAGTCTGGGTGGTGGTCTCCCATCGGATATCAGGATTACCCAGGGAGGTTTGTGCTGCCGCACCAACAATGGAACCTCCAAAGTTATATGCAGGTGTGAAAGATATGCTGGCAGCAAAGGGGTAGTTGTTGTCCTCTCCTCCAACTCTTCCCAAATTTTGATTCCCCAGTTGACCCCACGATGCTCTAATCTTTAGAAAATCAATTACCCCGGAGACAAAGAAGTCTTCTTCCGATACTACCCACCCAGCAGAAAATGATGGGAAAGTCGCCCATCGATTGTTGCTTCCGAATTTTGAGGATCCGTCCCTCCGGATATTGAATTCAAACAAATACTTATTATCAAAGTCATAGTTGACGCGACCAAAAAATGAACGCAAAGCCCATTCCGTAGATCCGCCCGAGTTTGTTGAAGTCTCGGGATTGCCCGTACTAAGCGCAGGCAACGAATTGCTGGGTATTTCCTTGCGAGCAGCCTGGAAGAACTTAACTGTGGAACTTTCTTGATTGGCTCCGGCCAGAAATTTAAAATTATTCGATCCGAAAGACTTTTCGTAGGTAACCTGCAACCACGATGTCAAGTTTAGCTGTTCACGATGTTGATTTCGAAAATCACGATTTTCCCTCCAAATGGTCCCGACTTCACCGGTCTGCCAATCAAAGGTCTCAAACCTTCGCTCAAAGAATTCGTCGTCGTCAACTTGATAATTGGTGGCAAAGGTGCCGCGAACCTTCAGGTTTTCAATGGGTTCATATTCAGCATAGAAACTACCCAAAAAACGATTGTCAAAGAGTATGCGATTCAAGGCCTGTATTTCAGCAAGGACATTGGGTGTAGACAATTCGATAGAATTTATTTCTCGATCTCGATCTGCCAATCTCCCTTGGCTGTCAAAGGCAGGAAAGTTGGGTCCCAATCGAGTGGCTCGAGCCAATACCCCGCCATCTTGACCGATATTGTCAAGATTTGATTCCTGTCTACTGACGTAAAAGCTCCCTCCAATCTCGAACTGGTCGTTCACCCGGGTATCTAAGTTGAGGCGAGCGTTGTAACGCTCGGTACCATCCGTAAACTTGATGACGGCACGCTGGTCGAGATAACCCAGTGAAATGTGGAAATTGGTGTTTTCACTCCCCCCACTAATCGAGAAATCATGCTGCTGGATGGCTCCATTACGAAGAATTTCGTCAAACCAGTTCGTGTTGGGTCCACTTCCAAAACGGCTCACTACAGCATCGGGATATAGAGGTGGATTTCCGGAATTGACATCGGCCTCATTCCGTAATTGCATGAATTCCTGTGAGTTCCAGATATAATCAGGTACATTGTTGACTTCAGTAGAACCACCAAAGCCGGTGTAACTAAAGGTTGGTTCGGAGTTTCGTGAGCCACGTTTAGTTGTAACCAGGACGACACCATTGGCAGCACGGGCTCCGTAGATCGCGGCAGAGGCAGCGTCTTTTAGCACAGTGATGGAAGCGATGTCGTTTGGATTGATATTGCCCAAAGGTGCTTCAATCCCATCGATCAACACGAGTGGATCCGGGTCATTCAAGGTGCCAATCCCCCTTATTCTGATTGTGGCTCCATCTTGTCCAGGCTCGCCCGAGGCCTGATTAATCCAGACCCCACTAACCTTTCCTTGCAGACTCTGGGTCGCATTTGTGATCGGCCGGGCTTTCAACTCATCGGCAGTGACCAGCCCCACAGCACCCGTTAGGTTGGCCTTTTTCTGCGTGCTGTATCCCGTGACAACCACTTCCGATAACTGAGCCACATCCGGTTGTAAAACAACATCAATCGATGACTGACCATCAACTGATATTTCCTGTGTGGCATGGCCGGTGTAGCTGACTACAAGTACCGCATCAGCCGGTACTTCAAGTGTATACTTTCCGTCAAAGTCGGTAACAGTGCCACTCGTAGTACCTTTGACCAGAATGTTGACCCCTATAAGTGGCTCACCGGCATCATCGGTGATGGTTCCGGTCACTTCCTGACCCATCATTAAAGTGCACACCGACAAGCAAATAGATAGTAGTAGTAGTTTTTGCATACATCTATTGGTTTAATTGATCTACAGCCCAAATCTATGAATCCCTAAGTATTCCATAAGCATTAGGACAAGAAAAAAAAAGTCTTGGGTGGTCTTCAGCAGTAAAGTGAGCTAGAAATATAAGAATATTCTAAATGACCAACGATCGGTTTCTAAGATTTGCTGATGAAGAAATCAATATTCCCGCTGAACGGGAATGGATTGCGAGGAATATGTTGGATAGATGACAATTGCTAGGTTGTCTACCGAACTCTACAAACGAGTCATCGCATGCCTTTATCCAACTTAATCACCAACAATGCACACATTTGTGAACCTTTCTTCAGAGTGAGTTTTGGTCAAAAGCGAATCAATTCTTCGTTCTTCGATGAAGAGGTCCGACCCGGCCTTGTGTCTGCTTTGCAGCCGTACCTCCTAGATATAGCTAACCGGGAAGAGTTGAAAAACCCTAATTCATATTTTTTTTGAACTCCTCCAGAATACCCTCGTGCAGCGTTTTTAGATTGGCATTAAATATTTCGTGATACGTACCGTTTTCCCTGATAAGTCCTTGTTTAAGAAGTCCTCGCCGGACATCGTAGGAGTCGATATATTGGCATCTTTGATAACCAAGGAGATATGGCGTTTTAACTACCTCTTGCAGGTATACTTTTAGGTGATCGAATGATTCTTGTTCAGATTGAAATTGATGCCAAAGGGTGACGGGAAAGTCTTCAGTATAGAAACTCGTTTGATGATCACAAATGATGATCGGTTTGCCGGTGTACTTATGAATACTTGCAAAATAACCTGAGTCGAACAATCGCTCATCTTCGCCCGGACCAGGCCCTGGTGCTTGGGTTGGACCGGGTTGGAGGGCAATCGCATCGACGTACTTGGCTGCGACCCTCAATACTTGATCGGGGTGGTCATTTGCCAGATATTTGTCGCCAAAAATCAAGTGATTGGGATCATGGTTTTTAATCTGTCCGTAAGCAAGAGAATAATATTTTTCTGCAATGACCGCTAGAAAATCCTGATCATCGGATTTGATGGGTTCTACATTCGGATCCAGATGATCAAACCTCGCCCCATAGAGGGATTCAAATGAGCGGAAATGTATTCCATAAATCGTGTTCAAAGAATCGATGGTTAGGTATCGACTACGAAGAAATTCTACGTAGGCCTTTTTTCCAGCGGCTTTGGCATCGAGATTGCGGAGATATGATACCCAATCCAATCCATGTTTCCTCCTTGATGTTGCAAGATCCCATCGTGGTGTATCGGTCCAATAATAACCAATCAAGAATGGGTTTTCTCTATGCTTTGAACATATGGCTTTAATTTTCTCCGTGCATTTTGCTTTGAAGCTGTGCGAAAAAACATCATCAAAGGAAAAATCTCTTCTTGACAGGTAGTGACCATTGGAAAGCAGACGAATACTTTCGAAAAAAGGCATTTTTGATTTGAAAGAATCAGGACATCCATAACCGCAATTGGTGAATCCCCATTTGTGGAGATCATCCCAAATTCTTTGTAGACCATTGGAGTCCTCGTTAATTACAGCCTTGTCAAGAGCGACAGAAATGTGATTTAGTCCGAGTGCAAAAAATGGCTTCCCATCAGGAGTGATCAATAGGTGACGATTGTGTAAATACTGCAACTGGAAGTAACCAATATCTCCATTAGATAACAGGTTTCGGACACTAGTGCTATTGTCATTATGTATCCCACTCAATGTCCATAAATAGAGCAAGAGAATGGACCTTAAAAAAAGATGAGTGTTATTGGAGAACATTTTTGATCGATTCCGATAATGTGCTTTAGGTGCGATTAAGTAAGCTAAGATCGTGATTTTTGTTCAACCCACTGTGATTTGATATATTGCTCAGGGTGTTTGTCATTGCTGTAATGTGTTCTAATTAGGCGGCCGTAATAATATTTTGGAAGTTGAGACATTATCACTTGAATAGGCAAGAAGGTAGGATCGCACTTAGAATACTTTGTTTATGGTTGTGTGCTTTGATTTATCACTCCTGCCAGGAAGCCGTCAGTGAAGCTCGGTCATCAAGACCCAACATTCTGTTTATTGCCATCGATGATTTGAATGACTGGGTGGGGTGCCTGGCTGGTCATCCTCAAATCAAGACCCCCAATATAGATCGATTGGCTAGAGAAGGGGTATTGTTTGCCAACGCACATTGTCAATCTCCAATTTGTAATCCTTCACGGACCAGTTTGCTCACAGGTTTACGTCCCTCATCCACAGGCATCTATGGTTTGTCACCATGGATCAGAGATGTGGATTCATTGCAAGATATTACGACCTTACCTCAATTTTTTTCCCAGAATGGTTACAAAACCTACAGCACAGGTAAGATCTTCCATGGGGGTTATGGACGGAGGCCATCGGATACCGAATTCGATTCTCTTGGACCAGGAACGAGTATTACGCCAAGACCGAAAGAGAAGATTGTAGGCTTTACACCGGGAGGCAATCACAGTCTCATGGATTGGGGTACTTTTCCACATCAGGACGAAGAAAAAGGTGATTGGCAGGTGGCCAGCTGGGCTGTAGAGGTTTTACAGTCAAATCCAAGGGATCCCTTCTTTTTATCGGTGGGTTTTTTCTTGCCGCATGTTCCACTTCATGTGACCAAGAAATGGTGGGACATGTACCCATATGAAACACTACAAATGCCCCCGGTTTTAGAGCGGGATAGAGATGATACACCTCGTTTCTCGTGGTACATTCATTGGAATTTACCTGAACCCAGACTTAAGTGGCTCAAGGAATCCGGTCAATGGAGACCAAAAGTAAGATCATATCTCGCTGCTGTCAGCTTTATTGACAGTCAGGTAGGAAGGGTTCTTCAGGCTTTAGATTCCAGCGGTCTGGGGGATAATACCATTGTCGTTTTGTGGTCTGATCATGGATATCACCTGGGTGAAAAACTGCTTAGCGGTAAGAATACCCTATGGGAACAATCAACACGAGTGCCACTGATCTTCCGTGGTCCGGGCATTGGGCAGTCGACTTATAGATACCCGGTTGAATTGTTAGATATTTATCCTACCCTGGCAGACTTATGTGATCTACCCGTTCCGTCCCATCTGGAAGGCCATTCACTGGTACGGCAGCTGCGTGATACTACGGTAACCAGGATGTGGCCGGCCATCACCACCGATAATTTCCGCAATCACAGTGTACGGTCTCGAGATTGGCGATATATTCGCTACGCCGATGGGAGTGAAGAGCTCTATGATTTAGTGAATGATCCAAATGAATGGACTAATCTTTCTAGTGATCCTTCCTTAGTGGATCAAAAGCAGGAATTGGCAAAGTGGTTGCCTGGCCAAAATCATACACCCCATATTGGTAATAATGCTCGGGTTCTTCAGTATATTGATGGCAGAGCCATCTGGGAAGGGGAAGAGATTGGGGAAGATGATCCCATCCCTGGTGTCGAAGTACCGATGGAGTGAGTCTAAAGATTGGATAGATTTTCGTTATAAATCAATTGGAAAATTGGTTCTAACTGATGGGTAAGGCAATTGAGATCATACTAAGTAGACAATGGGCGGACACGCTTTCAATACCGGTCTTTTTGACGGATCCAGAGGGGAATTTATTGTTCTACAATCAACCGGCAGAGGGTATTTTGGGAAAGCGGTTTGACGAAACGGGACCGCTTCCTGTGGAGGAATGGTCTACCATGTTTAAACCAGAAGATAAGGATGGAAGACCTATCCCACCAGAGCGTCTGCCGCTTGTGAAAACCATCAAGCACCGAATAGCAGACAGTGGTCAGTTCTGGATTGTATCGCTAACGGGAGAGAGACATCTGCTTTCTGTGACGAGTTTTCCGGTGATTGGTATCTCAGGAAGCTACCATGGAGCAATAGCCATCTTTTGGACAAATCAGGAGGAATGAAGGTCACATTTTGGGGCACCCGCGGTTCAATTGCCATGACTGATCATGAGGCGACTGCTTATGGAGGCAATACTCCATGCATATCTGTCATTCAAGATGATATGACCCTGATCCTGGATGCTGGTACAGGAATCAGGAATCTTGGAGTACAACTGTCGGAGAGGGTCAAAGATCTGCATATTCTGCTGACTCATCTCCACATGGATCACATTCAAGGACTAGGATTTTTTGATCCATTCTTCCGCCCGGAAACCAAGGTGACATTGTGGGGCCCGGGAGGGTCTACATCTCTTTCGACCAGGTTAAATCGCTATCTTTCACCTCCATTGTTTCCATTGAGATTAAAGGATTTTGAATGCGACTTGACCATCCGGCATGTTCCTTTGAAGAATTTTTCGATTGGACCATTTACCATTAAAGCTGATTATATCTGTCACCGAGGCCCAACCCTCGGCTATCGAGTGAGTGGTGGTGGATCGACATTGGCATACTTACCTGATCATGAACCTGTGCTCGGTTCTGTGAATTTTCCAAACAATCCTGAATGGTCCTCAGGATTTGATCTTGCTGTTGATTCCGATCTTCTGGTTCACGACTCCCAGTATAATGATGAAGAATATAAAGAGCGGATTGGCTGGGGGCATTGCAGTTTTTCAGATGCCCTAAAATATGCTCAATTGGTCAATGCAAGTCGATTATCGCTGTTTCACCACGATCCATCGCACAGTGATCAACAACTCGAGGAATATTATCGGAAGTATATCCAGGGTAAAGCTGAGATACCGGTCGAGCTATCACGAGAAAGTCAGAATGTCAATCTCTAGGGTAACTATGATTTGAGTAATCCGCAATTGTCTTCTATTACAATCTACGAGCATCATTCAGAGCCTGGTCAGGTCTTGTATGGTATGACGAAGTCATCATCTTCGATGTCTCGATAAAAGCCTTTGATGTATTGAAGGCATGCCCTTAAATCATTTTTACTTAACCCTTCAAAGTTTTTTACATAGTCAATGATGGCATCTTTTTTATCAATAAATAATTTTTTTATCGCTGAGATATATTTTTCATTCTCTCTAAAACCCAAATAGGCCATCCGTAAAGTTCGATTGTCCTCGACTTTTGGGTATACGTACGGAGCATTGACCAGACAGGCATAATCAAAGTCATAAGCCACGGGAAGCCAGGGACTTTTATCATTGGGTTTGATAAACTTAACATTTCGCTCGGTACGGTGGTCCATGTCGGCATTACCTACCATGTACTGTAACATAGCGACCAGTTCATAGTAGAATCCATGAATACTATCCACTGGTGTACCCATGCAATCACAAGGAACACCCTCATTTTTTTCTGCCAGTTCATCAAAGCTGTCGAGAATAACTGCTTTTCGAAGAATAATGGAATCCCGGTCGGTACAATGATATTCTATATCTACCATAAGTGCCCGATGACTGAGTGGAGTCAAGATCTGGTAGATTTGATAGATCATGTATTCCTTCAATAGGTGGGATTGATCAGCGGTTTCGTCCAAACAGTGGGTTACAATCTTGTAATCGTCATGTCGCGCCAATCCCATGGAATCCAGGACGCTTTTCACGAAGTCGAATTTAAGTGGAGGAAAGCTACAGTAGCGACGCCTAGATTTGCTGCGTACCGAAACATCAAGGGGTAAGGTCACCACCACTTCACCTGAATTGTTTAAAAACTGGACCTCACCTTGGTGTTCCTTATCGGTGAATTTATTCGATACGACACTGTCGACACCCACATAGAGTTTCACTTTTTCGACATTGAGGGCTATTAAATGATCAAAGAGGGTAGGATTAGCCGAAGAATCCATTGCATTCTCTTGGCCTATTGCGGGCAGATAAATTGTGAGCATGGCCAATATGCGCAAAGCACGGTTGATACCTGCTGCATTTAATGTCGATCCCAATGACATACTTGCTAATAACGGCACCATCTTGATAATAATTCCGGCCGATCACTCTTTTGGGTGAAAGATCCACTTAAGAAATTCGATGAAGGAGCCAGTGTTTTCAAAAAGTGAAATATTTATTACGGTCGTAAGCTTCCACCAGGCGTTTTAGACAATTTCAGGTGTATCGATTTTGGATATCAATAGATCAATCTCCTCCTGGGTAAGATCGTGCCTCACCAGTTTGCCATCGAAGTAATCTTCATAAGCTTGCATGTCAAAATTACCGTGTCCACATAAATTGAAAAGGATGGTCTTACTGACACCCTCCTGCTTACACTGATTGGCTTCTGCAATCGCCGTGGCAACCGCATGGGTGGCTTCGGGAGCTGGAATGATGCCTTCAGCTCTGGCAAATTGGACGCCTGCTTCAAAGGCCTCCAACTGATCATGAGCCACTGCTTCGATTAACTTGTCCTTTAAAAGTTGGCTGACCACAACACCTGCCCCATGATAGCGGAGTCCACCAGCATGTATTGGTGCAGGAACAAAGTTATGACCTAGTGTATACATGGGCAGCAGTGGTGTCATACCAATCGTATCTCCAAAATCGTATCGAAAAACACCCCGCGTTAATTTCGGACATGATGCAGGTTCACTGGCGATACAACGCACATTTTTACCCTCTTCGAGATTAAATCTTAGAAATGGGAAGGATAAACCCGCAAAATTTGATCCGCCACCAAATGGGGCGATGACCATGTCCGGAAAATCACCAGCTTTTTCCATCTGGAGTACAGCTTCCTGTCCTACGATGGTCTGATGCAACAGTACGTGGTTAAGTACACTCCCTAAGGAATACTTGGTGTCTTCGTCCTTGGCTGCTCTCTCTACTGCTTCAGAAATAGCAATACCTAGTGACCCCGGTGAATCCGGGTTTTGGGCTCTGATCCTTTTACCGGCATCGGTCAAATCAGAGGGAGAGGCAAACACTTTCGCTCCCCAAGTATTCATCATTAGCTTTCGGTATGGCTTTTGATCATAGCTGATTTTGACCATGTATACCTCACATTCAATACCATAGATATTGCAGGCAAAACTCAAAGCACTACCCCATTGGCCAGCGCCCGTCTCCGTAGTAATTCTCTTGACCCCTTCCTGCTTGTTGTAATAAGCTTGGGGCACCGCGGTGTTGGGCTTATGTGAACCTGATGGACTGACGCCTTCGTACTTATAGTAGATTTTGGCAGGTGTGTCCAACATTTTTTCCAGATTCTTAGCCCTATACAAAGGAGTGGGGCGCCACATTTTGTAGACTTCCCTCACTTCTTCGGGAATGGGAATATATTTCTCGGCCGACACTTCTTGCTTGATCAGTTCCATTGGAAACAATGGTGCCAAAGCTTCAGGGCCTATCGGTTCTTTTGTGCCTGGATGAAGGGGAGGAAGGGGTTTGTTTGGCATATCTGCCACGATATTGTACCAGTGGTCCGGGATCTCCTTTTCAGACAAAGTAATTTTTCGGTTCATCATGCTAACGTTGTATTCGAAAAAGACCGAGAAGATAGCGAATTCGGCTGGATATTTGGATTAACTTCAGTCTGGCGAAAATAAAACCAGGACTCATGGTGCATTGAATTTGGTTGCTGTTACAAACTGTGCATCTCTTCATCGCTGATCTCACTATTTCAGGTGGTGTTACTAAGTATAAATTTCAGGGGTTTCCGGCAATTGATACGGAAGGCCACTTTTTTGTACATTAGGTAACCTAACCGATTGAACCTCAAACATGAATGACCAAGCTTTTAGCGTAGGGAACCGAACCGTAAGGTCTGCAATCCTCAGCATACTTTTTGTCAGCAACATGGTTGCTCAGGAGCCGCCTCCAACTTTTTCCAAGCAATTTTTACCCAATACGATTACCAGAGGTGCGGTGTCTACCTTGACCTTTACCATTGATAACTCTGCTTCGGCGATTGCAGCTTCGGGTCTTGATTTTACCGACAACTTACCTGCTGGGTTGGTTGTGGCAACACCGTCAAACGCTAGCACATCATGCACTGGCGGTACCTTAACGATTGTCTCCGGCACTTCAGTAATTTCTTATACTAATGGGTCCGTAAATGGGGGTTCAACTTGTGCTGTGTCGGTAGATGTAATTGGATCTGCCAGCGGAACACATGCAAACACTTCTGGAGACTTAACCTCGAGCTCCGGCAATAGCGGCACAGCCAGTGCCACCTTGCAAGTCATTGATCCTCCTGAGAATCTGTTTTGTCAAACACAATTACCTTCGGGGGCAGAGCTGGACAGCCTGTTGGCCAGACATCGACGGTTTCAAGAGACCTATGATCCCATTGGTCCGGTGCCTCTTCTGGCCGGATTGAAGATCATTCCGGTTCAAATCCACATTGTCAACCGGGATGATGGTACGGGCGGAATTGCGGAAGCCAGTGTATTGGCAGAAATAAACACCCTGAACATGATCTATCAGGGTGCCGGCCTCATCTTTGTAACTTGCGCCTCTGCAGAGATCATCAACAGTACCGCAGCTTTCGTTATGGACAATACAGGTGAAGCCGATCTGCTGGCAGCAGCCAATAACGTGCCCAATGTCTTAAACATGTACTTCGTGGATTCTGCTCATCATGAAGCCGTCGGATCCGCTTGTGGTTGGGCTACTTATACCAGTAGTGCCGATGACTATGTGCTCATGGACAATGATTGTGCAACCAATGGGAGCACATTGGCACATGAAGTTGGCCACTATTTCGATTTGTTTCATACTCACCAGACTGGTCCAGGTGTCGAGCTGGTCGATGGCAGCAATTGCATGACAGCGGGAGACTTGATGTGCAGCACCCCGGCAGATCCTAACCTGAGTGGGAAAGTCGATGCGATGACCTGCATGTATACCGGTATGGACACCGATCCCAATGGAGATATCTACAATCCTGATCCAACCAATTTGATGTCTTATTCCACCAAGAATTGCCGGACCAATTTTACCGCTGAGCAACTTGCAAAAGTTGCATTCACAGCCGACAATGCCAGAAGTTATGTAAGCATCATCAGTTGTCCTCCCGATCAGAATGATATCCTCGATGACAACTGTCAGTTTGTCTTGCCAGATTACCGGGACCAGATCACCTATAATTTATCTTGCCCAGTAGTAGATACCATTCAAAATCCACCTCCGGGAACGATCCTCAACGGAGTAAACTCGACCTTGGTTACCATCACAGTTGTCGATGCGATGGATGATTTTTCCAGTTGTTCCTTTATGGTAAACACAATGGACACCACACCACCAGTTTTTGCCAATCCCGTGGAACCAGATTCGATATTAACCGATGCCGATTGTCAAGGCCTAGTACCCGATTACCGGGACTCTACCTCGATTACAGACAATTGCGACTTTGCACCGGTCCTGACCCAACAACCGCCTCCCGGAACCAATTTGGGCGGAGTTGGGACTATGCAGACGGTACTGTTGATTGCACAGGATATCTCCGGCAATCGTGATACCCTTCCCATACCGGTAACCGTGATTGATGCCAATCCCAATGCCACGCTGAATTGTATGGACTTGAATCTCAGTGTAAACCAGTTTGGCATGGCCGAGTTCATCCTGAGTGAACTGGTGCCTGGTGCAAATTGCACAGAACTCCTTCATATCCAGATCGAAACCCAATATGGCTCCATCATCCTGAGTGATGGTGATGAGCTGCAAAACACGCTGGTTACCATACCTGCTTGTGACTACCTCGGCCAAACCTTAAAGGCCCGCATCACCAACGAAAGTGGTGAATCTTGTTGGGGTAAGATCACCCTGAAACAGTCTCATGGCCCTCAGTTTCTATCCGGTAGAAGGACCGCTGTTTTCTGTACCGATACGCTGGTTGATCATGGAAGCATTTTTAATATTCCGCCCATAGCCTTTTTGCCATGTGGTGACCTGGCCGAAGTCTCATTTGTGTCAGACTGGACAACACCGTTTCCCTGCGAATCTGATACAGCTAAGGTGATCTTGCGTGAGTACGAAGCATTTGACAAGTTGGGTCGAAGGGCTACGGTGTTGGATACCATTGTGGTCGTGAAATTGCCCCAGATCACCAATGTAATTTTGGGCGCTGACTTTCGCAACATCAGTTGTGTTCAAAACGATACCCTCTTTTGCGGTGAAAACGAATTGACACAATCCGATGGAAAAACACCGGTCGGACCCTATTTGCTTGTAGAGGAATTTCCAGCAATTCCGATGGCAGATCTAGATGGAGACGGAGTCAATTGTGACACGATTTTTTTCTGCTATTATCAGGATGGTGAATTTATTGAGGGATTCGAAGGAATTGGAAAATGCGGTCTGACCATTCATAAAGATGTTTGGGAGTTTGGAAACCGTTGTGATAAGCAATACAAGGTGATCCTTGAGATCAAACAAGATTGTGCCAAAGACCCGGTGCTTTTAGATTGTTCACCAGTGGGTTCGACAAACATAGAAACGATTGCTCCAGGTTATTACCGGTGCGAATTTTGGTTGACCGATTTAGACACCACAGCACCTCTTTTGGCCGAAAAAGTGATTGGAGAATATGAATGCTTGGTGATAGATACCAACGACCTCATTGATGGAAATATCTTTAACTCTTTTGTTCCACTAGTCACTACATCCACTCATGATTGCATAGCACATGCTGAAATTCCACCACTCTGCGTTTTTGATGATTGGAGCGGTATTAAAGCTGTCAAAGCTACCATAGAGGGCATTGGCACCTACGTCATGCATCCCACTCAAGATACCTGCATCCTGTTTGACGTTGAAGACGATCCGATCAGTTTTGGTGGAGGTATAGGCAAGGAATTTCTCGATTCCCTCCTGGCGGTACTTGGTGACTCGTTGACGGAAATTCTCTTACAGCAGATCAGGTTTGGTACCTGCTATCGCAGCTATACGAAAGTGCCGCTTCCAAAGAGAGAACTACCATACCTGGTCATCTATGAGGCCATGGACAGCTGCCATATTGTTGGTCGGGATAGTGCGCTGATCAAAGTGAAAGATCAAACGTCACCAGTGGTTGTGGCAGACAAGGGTGTTAGTGTCTCTTTATCAGATAAGAAGGTTTGGGTCGATGCCGAGCATTTTGATGAAGGCAGCTGGGATAACTGTGGTGTTGAATTTATCCTTGCCCGGAGATCCGACTGGCAGACTGCTTGTGTCGACTTAGGTTACAATTATGATGACTCTTGTCAGAGTAAGGAATCTGCATTGTGTTGGCTCTGGACCGATGGACATGATACCCTGTGGACAGTGGATCTAGAGAATGACAAACATTGTGATGAAGTCGAAGCTCACTATGCGAATCAGCTGGAGTGGCTGTGCAACGATGGTTCCAACTGTGGTAATCTCTTGTACAACAGCTGGCAGTACGATCTCATCAAATTTGCTACACTAAAGAAGGATCCACATCTGGATGTTGAAGCTTTTGAGAGACGATTTGATCGAGCAGTAGGCGAACCAAAATCCAGCGACCAGTTTAAGATTACCAACGACCTTTTGCTTGAAGAAATCAAACAACTCATTCCCGATAGTCTTTTCATTGATTCAAATCATGTCATTGCCGGTGTTTTCACAATAGATGTTTTTAAATGTCAGAATCTAATACAGGACTATTGCATTCCTTTATTTAGTGAGGTGGCTGGTGTCGGTGGGATCTTTGGTGACGAAGAGCTGTTATTTTTCCTTCAATCTGGTGGGTGCCTTTCGGGTTTCGTGGACAGTCTCCCCGATATTATGATTCCCTTTTTTCTTCCTGCTGACCTCCGGGCTCGCACCTTTGATGAGTGGTCTCAACTCGGTGGAGGCTGGTCTGATGCCGTGGTATTCTCTTGTGAAGATGCCTGTGGTCCGGTGACCGTAGAGATCCTGGTGATGGACTACTGGTGCAACTGGGCCAAGGCCTGGACCAATGTATGGGTAGAAGACAAGACCCCGGTACAAGTGGTCAAGGATGTGATTGATGAAGAGACCATCACTTGCAAGACCTATAAAGATGCACGTTACGACTACCCAGGACAGACCCATCCGGTGAGTTTGGATTACGTGGTAGAACAAGCCAAAGCAGGAGAGGAAGATGCCTATGATTTACTGGATGAAGTGTTTGGCGGCTACTGCAAAGCGTGGAAAGATCCCTATGGCAATTACGTAGATATAGAAGGCAATGAGATTGAGTGCGACATACCGTTTTACGACAGTGTGTGTCAATGCACCAGCTATACAGATAAGGTGAGGGTATATGATGAGCATCACGGATTTATCTGGAAGGATTCGTTGATCACCAAGTGTGATTATTACCAAGACACGATCGACTTTCAAAAGGGGATAGTGTTGGTCAACTGTGAGGAGAATGTGTACTGTGAGCAGGAGGTGTGGTGTGAGTTTGACCACTGTGGACAGGGGTACATATTCAGGAAGTTTAAGATCTGGCAGAGCTGTCCGGATAGTTTCTATCTGGATCACAATGTACCGGACAGTTTAAAGCATCCTGTAGATACGATTTATCGTCATCAGCGCATCTGGGTGGGCAATGAATGTCCATTGAGTAAGTACATGTTTGATGTACCAGAGGATACGGAGGTAAACACCTGTGGACTAGAATACGATGCTTCCGGCAATTTGATTGGAGCAGCAGGTCCGGAGAGCACAGGATATGCGACCTATCGCTTTGATGACGATTGCCGGTTGGTGGGCATAGGTCACAGCGACAAGGTGTTCAAGATCGTGGGAGGAGATGCGGCCTGCTACAAGATATTGCGCACCTGGTATTTTGCGGACTGGTGTGGATATGGAGGAGAGCCACTGGAAGCTCAGTGGTGGTTTGAGCGCGAGTTGGTGATAGACAGTTGTGTACAGAAGATCATCGTGATCGATACGATGCCACCGGTATGTGTGATAACGGGTCCGGTAGAATCTGGAGGATCGATAGAGGTAGGGGCCTGTGCCTACAACCTGGAGGTGACGGTGAGTGCGATTGATTCGTGTGGGATAGACCGTTACTACTGGGAGTTGCTTGACATCAGTGATTCCACTGCAACGGTCGTGGTGGATGATGGCAGTGGCAGTTTAGGCGGTTCAGGAGATGAGAGTTTTGACATCAGTTCGGAGGACTTGGATCACGGCACCTACAAGTTGAAGGTGGTCACGGTAGACAATTGCAACAATGAGGGTTATTGTGAGTATGTGGTCGATGTGGTATCGGTGAAGAAGCCCAGTCCGGTGTGTGTGACCTCACTGACGGCGAGATTGACCCCCTGGGACAGTGATCAGGATGGTGAGGTAGACAGTGCCCATGCGGTGGTATGGGCCGGAGAATTTGACCGGAGCAGTGCACCGGCATGTCAGGATACAGCCATTGAGTTCAGGATAGAATTCATCAAGGGAGACAGTACCGACAATGATGCAGCTGGAGATGCCGATAGTCTGTCCTTGGGTTGTTCGGATATCGGTACCCACGGGGTTCGGTTGTGGGTAGTGAGTCTGCCAAGTGATAGCAGAGATTACTGTGATGTAGTGTTGATCGTACAATCAGATGGAGATGGCTGTGGTACCAGTGAAGTAGGAGAGCGAGAGCCATTGCGTGAAGTGAGCGGGATGACCGAGGAGAGTCGTGCGATGGACCGTGGAATGCTGAGTACCGATGGCGGCAAGAAGGCAACGGGTATAGGAGGCCGGCCACTGGATGGCAGGACCTTGCTGCCGGGTCAGGGGTATGGTTTGGAACAAAACCGACCGAATCCGTTTGCCGAAGAGACCAGCATCGGGTTTGTACTGCCGAGTTCGATGGAGGCCACCATCACGGTCTATGATGTGACCGGAAGGATAATCCGCTCGATAGAAGGAGATTTCCAGAAGGGTTACAATCAGGTCCAGTTCAGAAAGACAGATCTGGGGGTAAGCGGAATATTGTACTACCGGCTTAATGCAGGTACCTATACCGCGGCACGGAAGATGATCTTAATAGAATGATGGAACGGATTTTCTTTTACCATTTGATCTAGGGTATACTCAATATCTACACCTTTGAAATCGTGATTCCGCATCAAAAGGTATTTTTTGAAATACCCGATTTGTGAAAGTCCCTCCACTTTATCCTTGACGTGATAGTGAAATAGCACTCTGCTTTATATAATAAAGGATGGAAAATTATTCACTTTCATAAAAAAGAGAGGCCGTACAATAAATATTCAATGGGTTCAATTTCAAACTTAAATTTAGTGCCCAAGCCATGATCATGTAAACAAGGAAGTCCCACCAAACAACACTATGATGCCCTGCGTAATACCAGACAATTATTGACCTCCTGACGCATCGCCAAATTCACTTGATCATCTTTCGGCCTAATTTCACCACGGCATAAATCAATATGATAATCATTACACCATGCCATATGATTTTCTGCCAATTGCTTGATGGCCTCTACAATAAATTTGATGTCTGAATCTGAGTGCGTCGGATGGATCGACAATCTAATCCATCTCGGTTTTGTAGATTGGTCCCCTTTATCAATCCGGCTAGTAATCTTGCGTGATTGCATTCTGTCTACATTGAGTAGATAGTGCCCGTAGGTTCCAGCACATGAGCACCCACCCCGGGTCTGAATTCCAAAACGATCATTTAGTATTTTGACCCCAACATTGTGGTGAAGTCCTTCTATGTAAAACGAAACAATTCCAAGTCTATCCCTGTGTTCACCCGCTAGTATATGCAGGTTAGGGATTTCAGAGAGCCTTCGCCATATCAATTCCATGATTTCGTCCTCACGCCTACGAATATTCTCAACTCCCATTTCTTCCTTTAAATAAATGCACATCGCTGCTTTAATAGTCTGCAAAAAGGCAGGTGTGCCTCCATCTTCTCTAGCTTCGATATCATCAACATATTTATGCTCGCCCCAAGGATTTGTCCAATCGACGGTACCACCACCGGGATGATCTGGTATTGCATTGGCATAAAGATTTTTGTTAAAGACTAGGATGCCAGTGGTTCCAGGTCCACCCAAAAACTTATGTCCCGAAAAATAGATAGCATCTAGATAGCGGCCTTGTTTGTCATTTGCATGCATATCTATGTTTACATAAGGAGCTGAACAAGCAAAATCAACGAAACACCAACCACAGTTTGCATGGGCAATTTCAGCGATATCCAGATAAGGGCAAGAAATGCCGGTCACATTCGAACATGCGGAGACCGCTGCTATTTTCGTCTTTCGATTGGAGAAGTATTCAAAATATTGTCGAAATTTTTCCACCGAAACCAATCCCCTTTCGTCAGGAGGGACCACGATTACATCGGCAATGGTCTCAAGCCAACTGGTATGGTTGGAATGATGCTCCATGTGCGTTACAAAAACTATGGGTTTATCTTCTGCTAAAAGTCGGATCGCATCTCTAAATTGCTCGTGGACCCTCATTCCTAAAATGCGCTGTAACTTATTGACTACTCCGGTCATCCCAGAATTTGACGAGATTAGTATGTCATCTGTGGAAGCATTGACGTGATCTTTTATGAATGACTGTGCCGCGTGGTAGGCGTAAGTCATTTTAGATCCAGTATAATTGGTGTCTGTATGCGTATTTGCCACATAGGGGAAAACCTCTTGTTGCATTCTCCTTTCAATGGGCGCATACATTCTACCACTTGCGGTCCAGTCAGCATAAATCAGTTTTATGGAATCGTGCAGGTAGGTCTTAATGCAATGATTTTGGCCAATGATGCCATTTCGATATTTATGAAAATATTGTTCCATGATCTTCATTATTACCTTCTAAAAAAATTTTAATATTTCTTGCACATTGTTTTCTGGTCCACACTACTTGTCTCCTTAATCCTTTACACATCTTACCGACAGCCCATTTCCCATTTTACTATTCCCCTCATGTATGCTAGCGTTGTCATCGAAGAGTCGGTATCGCACACCTTGCTCAATATTAGCCATCTTACTAGACCAAAAATTTGCCTCCTGCCCCACAAACCCCGAGCCTACAAGCGTACTTCGCATTCCTCCAGGCAGGGCAGTAAATCCGCTCTTATTGGTAGCAAAGGGAATAGCTGCCAGCCAATGCACTAAGCCAGTCTCCTTTAAATGAGCCCCAGCGATGTTATTGCCAAAAAATTCGTCTATTATATGCCCAAAATCTAAGTTTGTTGCCACATGCCAGCCTTCAGGGCATAGACCTCGACCATCATTGACAGCATGCCAATTATATAAATGTCCAAATTTCTCCATGCTATAAGCGGCATAATTTTGACCGGTGGTGTCATAGAGGGACCACGCTCCTTGATTTGTGTTGGCCCAGAGAGAGTCTTCTTCAACCAAAGGTATTGGGTCTCCATTTCGATAGTGTGAAACTCGCAGGTTCTCAGCCATCCAAACCTGGCCGGCGATGCTAATGGTTAGATATGTATTGCTGTCTATATCTGTAACATTTCCAGTATTAATTCTATTACCGGTGAGTGACGCCCAAAAGAAACCATTCCATCCTTCAAAATCACTAATTGCCTGATTGAATCGAATAGTGCCGGCTGCCGGTGTTTCGGTATCTGTATGTTGGATCCTGATGGCACCGTCTATATCCAGAGACATCGTCTGACTATACGTAATCATACTTCCTTGAAATAATATAATGGTGAAAACGAAGTATTTCATTGTGTCCATTTTTAGTGGTGGAAAGAAGAGTGAGCTATATCTATTTGGAAGCTGGGGGTGAGCAAATGCAAGGGGCATCCATTTTATTAAGATCACGATGCTCATTTTTAAGTAGAATTAATTGCTCATTCAACCCCTGTAGTGCCTTTATAATCGGAGCAAATAGATCATTATACCTTACGGAGTAATAACCATCTGTGCCCTTGTAAACCGATCCAGTATTTTCAAGACCAAACTTATGCAGCGATGCTAGAATTTCTTGGGCTATCAGCCCCATCTCCTGGTCAGGAGCCTGGTTGGATTTTCTATGATAAATGACAGGGTTCAGATCACTAATGAAATCCATTCCGACTGCAATTGGTTTTATAGATTCCTTCAATCTTTGATCAGAGCCTGAACTAAAAGGGACCTGGCCCTCAATTCTCGTAATAAAAGTATTTCCTAGTCGAATTTCATTGCTGGCATCTACTCTTGCACGATATCCTATGGCCGTAGCATTTTCCAAATCTGACGAAAGTACATCGGCCTCCGCTCCCACGAGTGTGTTATTACTACCAGTGGTATTAGTAAATCCTACAAACTGTCCTACAAACACATTAGCATCTCCACTGACATTCTGTTCTGCACTAAAATGTCCAATAAAAGTATTATTGCTTCCATCCGACCTATGTCCTGATAAAAAACCCATATGTACGTTTGCGCTTCCTGACACATTGTTACTGCCAGCTGCAGCTCCAAAGAAGCTATTGTCTTGACCGCTGGTATTCCTATGACCCGCTCCGGAGCCAAAAAAAGAATTTCGACTTCCATCTACATTGAAGAGTCCTGCTTTGCTACCAAAAAATGCATTGTCTTTCCCTGTAGTGTTTAACAGACCTGTACTAGATCCGAAAAAAGAATTGTCCTTACCGCTAATATTTTGAGTACCAGCAAGCGCGCCAAAAAAAGCATTGTGCGACCCACTGGTTGAACTGGATCCAGCAGCACTCCCAACATAAGTATTGGACACACCGTCTACATTATCTCGACCTGCTGAAGAACCAATAAAAGTGTTGGCGCTGCCAGCAGAATTACCTTCTCCGGCACGGAAACCCACAAAGGTATTGGTTCGATTACCAGCATATATGGTATTTATTCCTGCTCCCACACCGAGATTAAGGGAAGAAGAATCTTCCATGTGGCATATTTCAAGATTACCAATTATCCTGCTATGCCCTTGGACATCGAGATGCTGTCCCATCATTGCTGTAGAAAGAGCAAAAAGCACAAAATTTAATAGAATCAATACTGTCTTTTTCATAATATTTAGCATTAATTAACTACGTTATTTATGAGGTCCTCAATTTTACAGTAAGTAGGTCTGAAAAACTCAGCAAGCCCAACTCATACGATCGTCTAATCAAACCTGCCACATTACGAGCTTCCAGTTTTACCAAGAGGCTTCGTCGATGAGATTTTATCGTTTCTGTACTCACAAAAAGCTTTTGTGCGATCTCAACCGTTGTGCATTCTGAAGCTATGAGTTCTAATACTTCTACTTCACGTTCGGAAAGCGGCTTCATATTTTCATTTTTTAGTGCCGAAAGATTAGAAGTGAAATTTTGGTCGACATTTTATCTAATCAATAATTCAAAGTTAGGACGGTGATTCACTGTTTTCATCCACCTAAGTGTGGATTTTAAGCTCTACCGGTAAAAGGATTCTTCTCCCCAAAAACCGGTAGAATATAAATCCTGGAAAAAATTTAGGTTGTAATCACATTTGTAACTAGTCTTGAGAATGGACTGGTTTAAGAGGCTCCAAAACATCTCCTTCCAACAAATCTTGCCGTTAGCCCAAGAGAGCAGGATGAGATCAAACCTACACTGGGCTGTACCCAGACTAGCCCAGCAGCCGGTCGTATTTTCAATCCCGTAAATACCGCCCTTGGCACCGGCCAGTGCAGCGGTAAATCAGCTATTTTCTGATTCGATATGAACCATTTGAGCAGTTATGCGATTGGGTAAAAGACATACTACCGTGAAAAACAACATCAAATTTTTCATCATTTAGATATTTATCAGTTAAGGATATTAAGTCACTACTCTACCATGGCAGTGCAATTCATATAGCTACGCCTATGTAAGGTGATTGAGCTATGCCATTGATCGCCTAGGGAGTGGCTAAGTAGTTAAATACTTATCACCGGGTAACCACCATTTGTTTGGCCTCAGAGAATTGATCGGTCTGCAGCTGATAGTAATAAGTACCGCTCGGCAAGTGACTGGCATCAAAATGAATTTCCTGCTTGCCAGCCGGCATTCTTTCGTTCACTAGATCAGCCACTTTCCGACCGAAAAGATCAGTCACGTACAATCGGACAAAAGAACTGGCTGGAATTGTAAAACCAATTTTAGTAAGGTGTTGAAACGGATTAGGTTCATTTTGCTGCAAGAGGTGACCCTTAGATGGTTGTTCTACCACCTCATAGCTCATGGTGGTTAAATCTTCCTCATTCTGATACCAAAATCCAATTTTATTTGACAATCGATCATTTTGAGTCCGTCCGATAAAACTCTGACTCACACTGCCATTTAATTGATAGGTATTATTGCTGCAGTAACCACCTCCGTTATTAAATGTGCTGCGTGGGACCTGATAATTCGTTTGCGCCTCAACCAAGCCAGCGTTGACGATGGCAATTAATGAGCACAATAATGTCAGCTGTTTCATAATATTTCTCTTAAAGGTGAAGAAAGGTGAAAGGATAAATCTTAATCTATGGCAGTCTCATCTTTAGCTCCTCGATTTGGGCTTGTTGCTCTTTGAGTGCTTCTATCAATAGGGGTACCAGAGCGGCATAATTCACTGAACTGGCATCAACCCCATTTTCTTCGTAGTCTACTATTTCGGGGATAATTTCGCCGACCTCCTCAGCGATCAATCCAATCTGATCTTGGTCATTTTTCTTCCACTGATAACTTACCCCTCTCAGTTGCATGACTTTATCTAAGGCGTTCTCAATGGTGGCAATATTTTTCTTCCATCGCCTGGAGCTACTCTGCGTAAATTGGTCAGCACGCACATCGCCCCCAACATGCAATTTTGCCCTGGGATCCGTTGTTCCGATGCCTACTTGACCAGCCGTACTGATTAAAAAGTCCTTATTTCCACCACCACCATTGCTGGCAAATTCAAGGGCGGTACCCGCTCCACTACCGAATTGCCTCAATTGCCAGGCGCGATCGATATTAAAATTCATCAGCACTGATCCTGCTCCGCTTCTGGTCAAGGTCGTCGTGCCATCAATTTCCATTGAACCATCAAATCTACCCGCTGGTACACCGGTGGTCGATGACCTTGCGTATACAGCACCACTATTGCCCACTAGACCTGCAACCAGACGTTCTCCATTGTCTGCTTCTACCGCGTGATTATCGCCCGCTAGATAGACGCTGAATCCAGACCCAGTATTCTTAGCGGACAGAGCCTCTTCACTTCGAGGACAGATGATTACTTGTTTTCCACCTCCGATGGCTCTCATCACAGAGCCCTCTGTATTAGTTACCGTTATGGATGGCTCATTGGATGCAGCTGCCCATTTGGCAGGAATTTTTACGTCAAGCCGGTATTCGTCATCTTCCCTATCTACCTCAATTGTTTGGCTTTCCCTAATAGAAATTGTACTACCATTGGCTTTTTCCGCAGAAATGCTAATCCGATTACGATTTCTTCGGATGTCAATATTTTCGCCCTCCACTATTTCTACTTCATCCCGCAATCCATTTATACTTTTCACCATCTGGTCATCAGCTAATTTTTCTGCAGTCACGATGCCCTCTCCCAAATCATTTGTCTGAATCGATCCATCCATGATCTTCGCTGAATTCACAGAATTATTTGAAAGCAAATTATTCGATATGGCGCCTTCTCCAATCGATAATTGCACTTCGCCGCGACTTCCACCACCTATTAATCCTTCACCAGCACGAACCGATGAGATATTACTGCCCTCTCCAGTAGATCCGGCTTGGGCAGCAATGGTGATTTGGCTCCCTTCCTGACTAAGGGTGATATTATCACCCGCTACAAGTTCGACATCGTCTTTAATTCCATTGATGCTTTGCACAGCTGCACCAGGAGCTACTGAGAACGCATGTAATGCCTGCGCGTTGGCCGTTAATTCGATGCGGGGTGTGAGTTCATTAGAACCAGCGATCTGCACGCCCAACCAAAGTGGTTGGTTGAGATCGATGTCAATTGGACTTACCTTGCCCAAAATCACATTGAAAACTCCTTGGGATACTGCAATACTTTGGGTCTCTGTCCATTGTGCAACACCATCAATCTACTGACTATAGAGAAGGAAGGTGACAGACATCGACTGCTCTTCCAAGGCATTGCCATTTGCATCCTGCAAAATACCCTGGAAGTTGAGCGTCTGGGGCATTTGAGCAGCCAAGTGGAGGCCACCCGAAAAAATAAGTATAACTATAAACGTAATTGTTTTCATCATTCAATTATTTACACGAGAAACAGGTTTCCGATTAGTTTTTTATTTATTAAGTTATTTATTTAGCCTTCAATTGGTCAATTTGCATCTGTTGTTGTTGCACGATAAGGTGTAATTCCTTGATGCCTTCAATTAGGATTGGTGCCAGACGGCCATAATCTATGGATCGAGCATCGTTGCCATTTTCCTCAAAAGCAACAATCTCAGGAACTATTGCACCAACCTCCTCTGCTATCAGACCTATATCTGCTCGATCATCTTCTTTCCACCGATAAGACACACCACGTAATTGGTTTACAATATTGAGTGCATTATCAATGGACGAGATATTTTTTTTCCAACGTCGTGAGCTGGCTTGATTAAAAGACGAAGCCATGACATTTCCATTCACGTGCAATTTGGCCCTCGGATCCGTTGTGCCAATTCCAACTTGACCGTCGGTACTGATCAAAAAATCCTTATTTCCGCCGCCACTAATACTTGCGAATTCTAATGCAGTGCCAGCTCCCGAACCAAATTGCCTGAGTTGCCACGTGCGATCAATATTGAAGTTCATCAGAACCGCTCCGGGACCTCTTCTGGTCAATGACGCTGTACCATTAATTTCAATTGAACCATCAAATTTACTCGCTGGCGCACCGTTGGTCGTCGACCTTCCGTATACAGCACCGTCATTGCCTCCTAGACTGGCGACCAATCGGGATCCACTGACTGCGGCAACAGCCTCGTTTTGGCCCGCGAGAAAGACTTGGTATCCAGACGTAGTGTTAAGAGCAGATAGAGCTTCCCTTCGAGGACAAATAACTACTTGTTTCCCTTCTCCGATGGCTCCCATCACTGGGCCCATTGTATTAGTTACCGTTATGGATGGCTCATTGGATGCAGCTGCCCATTTGGCAGGAAATTTTACGTCAAGTCGATAGTCGTGATTTTCCTTATCTACCTCAATTGTTTGGCTCTCCCTAATAGAAATGGGACTACCATCGGTGTTTTCCGCAGAAATCCTTATCCGATTGCCATTTCTTCGAATGTCAATATTTTCACCCTCCACGATTTCTACTTCATCCCGCAGTCCATTTATGCTCTTCACGATCTGGTTAGCCGCTACTTTTTCAGCAGTCACGCTGCCTTCGCCCAAGTCGTCTTTGCGAATGGATCCATCCATGATTTTAGCGGAATTAACGGAGTTATTTGACAGCAAGTCGCTTGAGACAGCGCCCTCGCCTATCGATAATTGCACTTCACCGCGACTTCCGCCGCCTACTAAGCCTTCCCCAGCGCGAACCGATGAGATATTACTTCCATCTCCAGCAGATCCGGCTTGGGCCGCAATGGTGATTTGGCTCCCTTCCTGACTAAGGGTGACATTATCACCCGCTACAAGTTCGACATCGTCTTTAAGACCATTAATACTCTGCACAGCTGCACCAGGAGCAACGGATAAAGCAGTGAGACTATGGGTGGATGCTGTCAATTTGATCCTTGGACTTAACTCTGATTGATCATCTAAGGTCAACCCAAGCCACAGAGGCTGATTGAAATCAACGTCCAGTGGATTTACCGCTCCTAGTTCGACGTTAAACACTCCATTAACAATATCCACTCGCTGAGTTTCTGACCACAACCCTAGACCTGCAGACTCAGATGCATACAGTTGAAAAGTGATGCTCATCGCCTGGTCCTCCATTATTTCACCATCAGCATGGGTGAGTAGGCCTTGGTAGTTAAGGGTTTGATTTGGCTGAGCAGACACTACGCCAAAGCTAATTAGTAGCATGCCAATTATAGTAAGTGCTAGTATCCTTTTTTTCTTTTCAATTATACTTGTGATCATCTTTTCATTTTTTAATTATCCTAAAACATTAAAAACTATATTGCTTTTTTATTAAGCACTTCCCAAAGGTATGGTCTCTGAAGCCCGATAAAATCCCCAATCATTTGGATTTTTAGTAGTACCTGATTTAGGAAATAAACTCCTGGTAAAAAGGGATACGCCAGATGATCATATTTTCAGTCTCAGTGTGGAAATAATTGGATTAGCGGATGTAGAAGTGTTAATAGAACTTCTGGAAGTGATTTAGTGAATTGCCAATGAAAAACAATAGGGTAGAAGATGCACACCGAGGATAGGTACTACCGGCTTGATGATAGATCGCCATAATCATTTTGACATAGATTGATCTACCAGAGCATTTGATGATCAGTCAATCTCATTAAGATCTTCTTCAAAATGCAACTACCATTTTGAAGTTGCTCATTTAAGCTCAATAAAAAATGAAATGGAAAATTAAATAGATTAATGCCACCAATACGACAATTATTAAGATAACCACTCTATGTTGCCATTTCTCGATTGAGTTTATCTTATCCGCATTAGACCTTCTCATATGACTAACATTTTAAGGCATCCCTGCCGATCATAGATTCGATCATTTAGCGTAATTGGCGAAATGTTCCTTTCCAACGATGTCATGATATTTTATTGGGTTAGATCTCAGCGATAAAATGTCTGCCTATCACAGCATCAAAAAATACGATCAATTAGAAAAGATAATTTTAATGCATCGGATTGAATAGCCATGATTTTAATCAGTGTCTTAGCCTGCTTTGTTGGTTCGAATGTAGCTGGAGAAGACCAACAACACGATCATTTGAATTCTTGGTCTTGCTCCAGCAAAAGGTTGAAATACCAAACTGCTCAAAATTTACCCGGGGGGTCATGAATCCATGTTAATATCAAACACAGATCAAAGTTAGGGTGTATTGAAACCATTGAAATCCCCAAGGACCTGGATTTTTGGTTCTACCTGATTTCGGAAACCTCTACCTGCAAACAGGTAGATCAAATCTGATAAATGGGAAAAGAAGGGATATTAAGACACCAGAACAGGATCTATTTAAAGCAGCAAAACAGTGGTTATCTTTGCTGTTCTCAGGCTTTCTTCTCCAGAGCATGCGGAAAATGAATCATGATAGATGTCCCTCTTCCTGGTTGGGTATCGACCTCCATATGGCCATTCAAAAATTTTACCCTAGACTCCAGGCTTTTTAATCCAATAGCTTCCTTGCCATTGACCTCGTGATATTTGAATCCCTTGCCATCATCCTCCAATATCAGCGTGATGGTATCTGGTTCGAAAGACAGTTGCATAAAAATATGTGCAGCATCAGCGTGTTTTAGAGAGTTGTTCATCATTTCCTGAAAGATCCGATAAATCATGATGTTGCAGGTGTCAGAGAGCTGCACAGGATTTCCAACAAGCTGAAAATCAATATTAATCTTCGAATTTTCTTGAACTTCATTGCTGAGGTTTTCCATAGCTTCTATCAATCCATACTTAGCCAGGACACCTGGCATCATGTCATGAGAAATTCGACGTACTTCCTCATACGCCTCCGCCATACTCTTCTCTGCCTGATCGAGGTCGGTTAGATTAATTTGATACCCGTTTTGAGGTACCAGGGACTGAATCTTCAACCGAATGCCGGCTAATAAAGTACCGAGACCGTCATGCAATTCTGCAGCTACCCGCTTTCGCTCAGTCTCCTGCCCCTCAACCAGAGCTTGCACCACGGATAGATTTCGCTCCTGATCTTTCATTTTTATTTCTTGCTCATGCAAGTGCTCTTGCTGCTTGGTAATTATCTTGCTTTTGCGCAGATTACTCAAGGTAAAGACCAGAAAGCATAGCACCCCAAATAAAAGAGCAATAAGCGCAATATTTAATTTGCGTTGTAGGGTTACGCGTTTGATTTGTTCTTGTTGTAGCGCATGGAGGTTCTTGATTTCTTGATCTTTTCGGGCTAGTTCAAGATTAGATTGCATTTCATACACCAAGCGGGTTTGTTTTTTGGTTTCCCAATTTGCTTGTGCATCCTTGGCCTTAGCAGCCCATTCCGCACTCTGCTTCCAAGAGCCTCTGTCTAGATAATATTCATAAAACCACCCGTAAATCTGCGGTAGAACCTCGTCACGCTGATTTAATTCACCCTCCTCCTGAGCTTTTACCATGACCTTCAATGCTTGCTCATCATCACCTTGTTTGACTAATAATTCAGCAAAGGTGAGATAACTTTGGATGCGCAAATCTACCTGATCGACAAATTGGAGGATATCTGAAGCTTTTTCAAGAAAGGATCGCGCATCTTTTAAATATCCTTGCCTGTGTTTTATCTCCGCCATAACCTGATAGCCCTCCACCATTTTGGGATAAATCTTGAAGGCTTCTAAATACTTTTGGGCTTCGCGGCATGACGATTCTGCTTCAGATAGCGCGCCATTTTCAAGTAGAAACTTTGCATACAAGAGCTGGGTACGAGTAAGTACACTTACCATGTCCGCTTCTGTGCTCCATGAGATGGCCCTTTTTATATACTCTTCGGCCACATTCTTATTCTCCATCTTAAGAAACATAGCCCCCAGATTGTGCAGGGCATAAGCCTTTGTAGCCGTATCCTGGAGTTCTTCAGCATTGTCAAGTGCCTCTGAATAGTATTGTATGGCCAATTCAAATTCACTCAAATGACTATAAAGTCGACCCAGGTTATTAGCCGCTATCATTACCCCGGGTGCATATTCATTAATCTTACTGTCTAAGTAATATCTCTTTAGGTAAAATTGAGCCGAGTCGTATTTGCCCCATTCATCATAGAGAAGTCCCAAATAATTGTCGATATGATGAGCTATGCTGTCGTCAGCTCGTTGGTATACGCTTCGCTCTTTGGCGGCTGCCTCCACACCTTTTTCAAACTGACCAGAAATGCGATAGAGCTGCTGCAAAGCACCTAAGCAATAGGCCAGCAAAGAGTCTCTATCAAGCTGCTCAATCTCCGTTGCCGACCACTCATATGCCAAAATGGCGGTATCAACATTGTGTCTCAATACAGCCATACTAAAATCCAGCAGATAAGAGATGGCGGAGTCTGCACCATCCTTTTCTAAAAGTGTATCAAACCGTTGCTTTTGCTCGACAAACCTGGGTACATTCTCTTGACCTATGCTCAACAGAGTCGTACCGCAGATGAACAAAAAGACTAATACTAGCTGCATGAAATTTCTGTTACTAGTGAGTCAACGATTTTCCCATGCTCAAGTAATTTTTTTTCGTAGGCCACTCTTACTAAACCTGCTGTATTTCGCACGTCTAATTTTCGAAGTAGATTCTTCCGATGGGTTTCAGCAGTTGTGACACTTACAAATAATTTGGCTGCAATCTCACTTGTCGTCAAGCCACTTACCACGAGATGAAGCACCTCACTTTCACGGTTGGTCAGTCTGATACTCGACTTTTTTTGCTGCGCATTATTTTTGCGTCGCATTCCCTCCAGCAATGTGGTAGTCACATCTGAATTTAAGTAGCTGCGATTATTGTACACCTGTCTTATCGCCAATATTATCTCATCTCTCCCACTGCTCTTAAGAAGATATCCATGTACACCCTGATCCAGCATATTCTGGATAAAGGTATATTCTTGGTGCATGGTAAGCGCGATTATCTTTAAATGGGGATACTGACTCAGCAATAATTTGCAAGTCTGGAAGCCATCTGTGTCCGGCATACTAATATCTAAGAGCACAATGTCGACATCCACTTGAACCAGAATATCAAGTGCCTCCCGACCGCTTTGAGCCTCGGCCACCACCTCAATATTCTCAACGGTATTAATTATGGATTTTATACCGTCAATCAACACTTGGTGATCATCGACAACCATCACACGAATACTTTGCGCTGTCGTCAAAACCGTAAATTTTCTTGGTGTAAAGATAATGTCTATCTCAATGTAATGTCTCCTGGTAAATGGGGATATTCTGATGGTCCAAGGGTAAGGGAATATATCAATATCAATTTTGGGTTCAAATGGTGATGCACTCCTTCAACTAGACCAACATATAGGCAGCATTTTTCCAACCACCCAAGTTTAGTCCATTAAGTGCGGTACCGACTGTTTCACCCACGTGGCACCTGAAATGTTTTGGATATTTTACTGGATTTTCATCTTTGAATTCACACATTTTTTCTAAATCAGGATTGCTCATATGCCGTAGTTGCTTCGGGAGATTGACACGAATGTTGGATCAGGACCAAGGAGAGTCGTGCAAGGCCCATGGAATGCTGAGTACCGATGGTGGCAAGAAGGCTACGGGTATGGGAGGCCGGCCATTGGATGGCAGGACCTTGCTGCCGGGTCAAGGGTATGGTTTGGAGCAAAACCGAACGAATCCGTTTGTCGAAAAGACCAGCATTGGGTTTGTACTGCCGGGTTCGATGGAGGTCACCCTCATGGTCTATAATGTGACTGGAAGGATCATCCGTGTGATAGAGGGAGTCCAGAAGGGTTATAATCAGGTCCAGTTCGGAAAGGCAGATCTGGGGGTAAGCGGTATTTTGTACTGCCGGCTTAATGCAGGTACCTATACCGCGGCACGGAAGATGACCTTAATAGAATGATGGGACGAATTTTTATTTTAAATATTCATAATTATTTGGTCTATACAGAAATATATATTACACTTGTCTTAATATTTTAAGAAAGTGTTCTTAAGAGTTAGTAGTCCAATACTTGCACCATTCCTTCTGCTTGGATCTTTTTCTCTAGTCCTTAACCTATCCGCAACTCCGGTTGAGGTACCTGGTTGTGTACCCAATTGTCGGGATCTCAACGTGAGCCTGAATATAGAGGGACAAATACAATTTACTTTACGCGATTTATTGGTCAATGAACAAGCCTGTAACCGCGGAGTAATATCCGTGTTGACTAGAAACCAGCACCATCTTCTTGGTCCCATAAATGTTGATATTGATGACCTGGTCAGCACTGATGCCTGTGAATATCTTGGGCAAGTACTCAAGGTAAAGGTCCAGACCGATAAGGGAGTTTGTACCAGTGAACTCACCATCAAGAGTCAAAATGTTCCGGTAATCAGTGGTGAAAGTCACGATACTTGGTGCTTTGATTCTATTGTTTCTAGTCCGAATGCTTACGTGAAATATATCGGTGGTAAGCAGGCTAAGGTAGCCTGTCAGCTCGAACCCATACCTGCCCATTTTGTCAGTGATTGGGTCGATTTTCCAATGGAAGATACCTGCGGTAATGATACCTTAAAGATCATCTACCGCGAATTTGAAGCTTTCGACAAATCTGGAGTTCGTGGAGTAGTTGTAGATACCATTGTGGTGTTCAGACCTCCGAAAATCCATAATGAGAGCGTATTCTGTTTGGAAAGATCAGAAATTTACTGTAGCGACCCTCAGAGTTTTCAGAGTCCGATTTTGGTGTTAGGGAATTCGAGTCTTGGAAGCTTTGAATTCCAATTGGTTAAGGCGATCAATGTGGCAGGAGAATTGCAGTTTGTGGCCGCTGAGTTTGGAGATAAATGTGGATTGCAAGTAAATGTCGATCATTGGAGGTTAACAGATGATTGTGAGCAACTTCATAAAGTTGTGGTTGATCTGAAGCAATCATGCTATGGATCTCCTTCCAACATATTTCTTACGCCGGGTGCTACCCTTAATGTAGGAGGACCACCCATACCACCAAATGTATGGGTTCCCTTGAGTTCTGACTACACCTATTGGCGTTGTGAATTTTGGGTGACTAATATAGATACCCTGCCACCCACAGTGCTATGTAAAGCCAAAGCTGACCCAAGCTTGGCCATCGTGAGCACTGCAAATGATAGGTGTGTGGCCGAGACGAATTTGCCAGATGTATGGGTTGTTGACGATTGGTCAGGGGTTAAGCAGGTAAAGGCGACTGTTTTAGGTATAGGATCTTTCGTTTTCCAGTATAATGAGCTGGAGGGCTGTTTCTCTTCCCTTAATCAGGTAGAGCTTCCTGAGAATGAGGCCGGATATCAGGTCATCTATGAAGCCTACGACAGTTGCCATAATTTAGGAACAGATACTTGTTACCTCTACGTGAAGGATCGCGTGGATCCGGTAGCTGTAGTTAATGGAGGACTCTCGGTAACACTCAATGGAAAAAAGAGTTGGGTCACTGCAGAGAGCTTTAATGAAGGCAGCAGGGATAATTGTGAGATCAATCGGGTATTGGTGCGCCGGGTCGATTGGTATGATGCTTGCGTCGATTTGCAAGATTCTGTCGAATATTGCTACCAGTCATCGAAGAACGACACGGTTTGGCAAGCCATCCTGTCATCCAATAAGCATCAGAATGAAGTGGAAGCGCACTATTCGAATACTTTGCGGTGGTTGCGGGAGGATGACAGCCCCTGCAGTGAAGTCCTATACAACGCGTGGACCTATGATTTGCTGAGGCTGACTTCTCAGAAACAGAGCAATGCATCCCATAGTTCCGAGAGATTTAACGAGATCATCAAGGAAGGATTACTATCTAAAGACGATGATTTCGGCAGCAAATTCAAGTGTGCAAATGCCCTGAGCAGCTTGAAAGCTGGAGACATTCTATTTGTGGGTTCAGATGACGGCGAGTCCGATGCCAATGGGGACACCGGTGGTGATGGCACGTCAGACAATGCATTTTACGCCATCAATGTAGACGATGGGTTTGCTTTGCCGATACCAGCCATCTCTGGCATGGCAGTTCGGGGCTTGGCAGCAGATGAAAGGTATGACCGACTTTTATTTACAGCATCTGTTCCGGGGCTTAATAATGATGGTGCACTGCTCTTTTCTTGGGATATTGACGGTAAGACTGCCGTGAGAAAATTGGGTTACATTACCTATGACGGCCATTTGGTGGATGCACAGGGTCTTGGATTTCTGGGAGGAAAATTGTACGCATACATCGATGATATTTGGGGTACGCCATTCGATCAGGATGGAATTTATGAGATCGACCTTCAGTCGCTTGAAGCCCACCTGGTGTTAAGCACAGAAGGCACCATCTATGAGGAAATTACGGCACTAGATGGTGACGTTGAAACCGGTAAACTTTATGGCGCAGATGATGTAGAGCGCGATATTATTGAGATCGATCTGGAAATGGGTGTCATCACAAAACTGGCCGATTATCCCGGCGTGGCGGGTAGCCTTGAAGGTATGGGGATTGGAGCCGGTAATTTGTATATGATCGATGATGATGGAGATGACGACATCTTTGTATTTGATATTGCCACACAAACTTTTGAGGAGCCCATTGCAAATCCTTTCACGGCCGGTGATGATGAGGCGGGTGCTGCCGCACTATTCAGTCGAGGTATTTGTGGATATAGCAGTACACAGTTGTCTACCAAGATTGATGAGTGGTCCCAACTTGGTGGAGGCTGGTCTGATGCCGTGGTATTCTCTTGTGAAGATGCCTGTGGTCCGGTGACCGTAGAGATCCTGGTGATGGACTACTGGTGCAACTGGGCCAAGGCCTGGACCAATGTATGGGTAGAAGACAAGACCCCGGTACAAGTGGTCAAGGATGTGATTGATGAAGAGACCATCACTTGCAAGACCTATAAAGATGCACGTTACGACTACCCAGGACAGACCCATCCGGTGAGTTTGGATTACGTGGTAGAACAAGCCAAAGCAGGAGAGGAAGATGCCTATGATTTACTGGATGAAGTGTTTGGCGGCTACTGCAAAGCGTGGAAAGATCCCTATGGCAATTACGTAGATATAGAAGGCAATGAGATTGAGTGCGACATACCGTTTTACGACAGTGTGTGTCAATGCACCAGCTATACAGATAAGGTGAGGGTATATGATGAGCATCACGGATTTATCTGGAAGGATTCGTTGATCACCAAGTGTGATTATTACCAAGACACGATCGACTTTCAAAAGGGGATAGTGTTGGTCAACTGTGAGGAGAATGTGTACTGTGAGCAGGAGGTGTGGTGTGAGTTTGACCACTGTGGACAGGGGTACATATTCAGGAAGTTTAAGATCTGGCAGAGCTGTCCGGATAGTTTCTATCTGGATCACAATGTACCGGACAGTTTAAAGCATCCTGTAGATACGATTTATCGTCATCAGCGCATCTGGGTGGGCAATGAATGTCCATTGAGTAAGTACATGTTTGATGTACCAGAGGATACGGAGGTAAACACCTGTGGACTAGAATACGATGCTTCCGGCAATTTGATTGGAGCAGCAGGTCCGGAGAGCACAGGATATGCGACCTATCGCTTTGATGACGATTGCCGGTTGGTGGGCATAGGTCACAGCGACAAGGTGTTCAAGATCGTGGGAGGAGATGCGGCCTGCTACAAGATATTGCGTACCTGGTATTTTGCGGACTGGTGTGGATATGGAGGAGAGCCACTGGAAGCTCAGTGGTGGTTTGAGCGCGAGTTGGTGATAGACAGTTGTGTACAGAAGATCATCGTGATCGATACGATGCCACCGGTATGTGTGATAACGGGTCCGGTAGAATCTGGAGGATCGATAGAGGTAGGGGCCTGTGCCTACAACCTGGAGGTGACGGTGAGTGCGATTGATTCGTGTGGGATAGACCGTTACTACTGGGAGTTGCTAGACATCAGTGATTCAACTGCAACGGTCGTGGTGGATGATGGCAGTGGCAGTTTAGGTGGTTCAGGAGATGAGAGTTTTGACATCAGTTCGGAGGACTTGGATCACGGCACCTACAAGTTGAAGGTGGTCACGGTAGACAATTGCAACAATGAGGGTTATTGTGAGTATGTGGTCGATGTGGTATCGGTGAAGAAGCCCAGTCCGGTGTGTGTGACCTCACTGACGGCGAGATTGACCCCCTGGGACAGTGATCAGGATGGTGAGGTAGACAGTGCCCATGCGGTGGTATGGGCCGGAGAATTTGACCGGAGCAGTGCACCGGCATGTCAGGATACAGCCATTGAGTTCAGGATAGAATTCATCAAGGGAGACAGTACCGACAATGATGCAGCTGGAGATGCCGATAGTCTGTCCTTGGGTTGTTCGGATATCGGTACCCACGGGGTTCGGTTGTGGGTAGTGAGTCTGCCAAGTGATAGCAGAGATTACTGTGATGTAGTGTTGATCGTACAATCAGATGGAGATGGCTGTGGTACCAGTGAAGTAGGAGAGCGAGAGCCATTGCGTGAAGTGAGCGGGATGACCGAGGAGAGTGGTGCGATGGACCGTGGAATGCTGAGTACCGATGGCGGTAAGAAGGCAACGGGTATAGGAGGCCGGCCACTGGATGGCAGGACCTTGCTGCCGGGTCAAGGGTATGGTTTGGAGCAAAACCGACCGAATCCGTTTGCCGAAGAGACCAGCATCGGGTTTGTACTGCCGAGTTCGATGGAGGCCACCATCACGGTCTATGATGTGACCGGAAGGATAATCCGCTCGATAGAAGGAGATTTCCAGAAGGGTTACAATCAGGTCCAGTTCAGAAAGACAGATCTGGGTGTAAGCGGAATATTGTACTACCGGCTTAATGCAGGTGTATTTGCCAAGACGAGGAAAATGGTGTTGATCGATTGACAATAATCATCTCAATTCTAGTAGACAATGTACTAGCCTATTTCAAGCATCTCTGCAAGAAAAAATATGGCAGGGGTGTTGTGATCAGCCCCTTTTCATTTTAATACATCTGAATAAGTAACAATGTATCCATATAGGCATGAGCTAGAATGGTAATCCAGAGATTATAGTTATATCGCAGATAGAAGTAACCTAAGGCCCATCCCATGCAGCTCGTTTGAATGATGCCCATGATCCCCCATGAATAATGAGCAAATCCAAATAGGATACCTGCGAAAGCTACAATGGAAGCATTGGCTAGCTTTCCCTTTCCGATGATATCTTGTAGCTTGGTGATTAAAAAACCACGATAGATTACTTCTTCTCCAAATGATGAAGTGATGTATATGCCAATTAGGGTCAGGATAAAGAGGGGCAGATTATTTTGTAAATGGTCGAAGGCATTGGTGTCCGCTTTTTCCAATGATAACCCTAAATTCAAAGCGATTGCCGAACCCAATAGAAAAGCGAAGGTGGATACTACGAAGACCAAAAGGGAGTTGATCACCGTACTTCTCCAGAAGTTGGGTTTATCCAAGTCTAATCCCAATTTCCTGGGAGCATCTTTACCCAGCAAGAACCAAATCAAGGCTAAAGTAAAAAGATAAGTTCCGGCGACCAAATATTGTGCCGTATGTGGATCACTACCTGTCCATCTAGGGAGGAGTATAGCCATTGACGAAAAGGCGACACTTACGATTGCCAATTCTTTTAAAGCCCTTATTTGCACGATATCTTTATTTATTTCCGGCACTTAGTACCCGGCTGACTAAACCAACCACCTCGTGGTTTTTCTTTCTTACTGTGTGTAGTGCGTGTTTATTTTTTATCTCGTACTGGAAAGTGGATCTTTGGCCCAGCATTACTAGCAATTCTATTCCAAATGAATAATTGTTCTGTAATATGTCATGGAAGCAATTCGCAACAGACTTTGCACAAAATTTTACTCAAAATGCTAATGTGCGTTCAATGATGAAGGGGCTGGCGGCACAGCCTTCCACTGCCGGTGGCACCCCCAATTGACTTGGTGAGGGTGCAATCCAATCGGACTGCAAGCCGGTCAAAGAGAGGCTTCTTGTGGCAAGGTCTATCGTGACAAAAGTATATAGGGAGTCGCGATAGGGAGCAAACAACCCTAAGCTGGAATATTGCTCATACAGCTCTGCTGGGTACCTGGTTTTATTGCTGTATTTCGCACCCAGCCATTGATAAGACATGCTGTTGATTTCCAAATAATGAATTCCGTTTACTTTTCTGTGGTAATCAATATGATCGTGACCATTAAAGCAAGCAATGACTTTCCCTCCGGTTGCATCCTGATTTTTTGCCTCAAACATTTGTTGGACCTGAACGCGGTTCTTAATGCCCCAACAGGGATTGATCAAGCTCTGATGTGAGAAAACAAAGGTGGGTACGGTTGTATCTTCAAGATCGGCTCGGAGCCACTCAATCTGCGTTGGATCAATGTAAGTACGAAGGCGATCCTCAATATAAAAATTGGCATTTTCATAATGGAGATATTCACCATCAGTAGTTCGAATGTTATTGGCATCCAATACGATGAAGTGGGCACCTCCCATATCAAAGCTATAATATCGTTCTGGCATTTTCCAAAACGACATCGTCTCCTCCTTAGAGGATATATCCATGTCGTGGTTGCCCAGTACATGATACTTCGGCCCAGAGAATTGGTTCCACAAATCCACAAAAGCCTGGTTTTCCATTTTAGGAAAACAGAAATCCCCCAGTTGAATGATAAAATCGGGTTCCATTTCCTGTGTCTTTTCAATGAATTTTCCAAGTCTTTGCAGATGATCTGGTACCAGGTCTGCATGCGGATCCGCCATAAGACCAAAAGTCAGTTTTTGCTTTGAAACTCCCGTAAGCCCGGTGCATAGGAAATGGGCCGATGAGACAATGGTGCTTGTTTTGAGAAAAATACGGCGATGCATAATGCGATGAAATTCTTCCCAAAATTATCGAAAATTTTCGGAGGGATCAGAACCTTTTGGGCTTGGCTCGCTGAATATTGAATTTTTGGCCCTTAAATTTTGCCCTTTTCATTGTTTTCTGCAACAGATCCGCAAACTCACTTTCTATTTCAAAAAAAGCAAAGGATTTGAAAATTTCAATTTGTCCGATGGCAAAGGAATCATCACGCATCTGCTCATTGATTAGACCGAGTAGTGATGGAGGATCTAAGCCATTTTTTGACCCAATGCTGGCATGAAATCGTGTAAATTGAAAGCCATTTACCCCATTATTGAATGCTGTTCTTTTTTTGTGTTTTTTCTCACCGTTTGTCTTCCTTTGTTTTCTTTCCTTTTCCTTGTGACTGGCTTGCCTTGGTGCAGAGATTTTGTATTTGTTCATCTCCAGAGAAAGCATCCGGCTAAGCAGCTCTTCCTTGCTCAACCACGATAATTTATTCATCAATTCCGGTAGGATTTCATCGATGAGATCTGATGGTACTTTGGCATTTTCAATCTTATCTATGAATTGGAATAGCTTCTTCTTTTGAATATCAGCCATGGAAGGCAGCTCCTTCGGGATGAACTTCTTCTGAATTCTCTTTTCTAGCTTTCTTATCTTGCCTAGCTCACGTCGGTGCACCAAGGCAATAGATTCACCTTTTAACCCTGCCCGACCGGACCTTCCACTGCGATGGATGTAGCCGTCTAGCTCGTCAGGTAAATTGAAATGTATGACATGCGAAATTTTATCTACGTCAAGTCCACGAGCAGCGACATCCGTAGCTACCATAATATTGATTTCACGCCGCCGGAATTTCTGCATCACCACATCACGCTGTCCCTGACTTAATTCTCCGTGTAGTGCGTCGGCGTTGAATCCGTTCTTTCGAAGCTTGGCCGCCACGTCTTTGGTTTCACTGCGGGTTCGACAAAAAACAATGGCATAAATGTTCGGTTCACTGGCAATGACTATTTGTAAGGTGTGAAATCGATCACGAGGCGGGGTGAAATAATAAACATGAGACAAGTTTTCTGCCCCGCTATTTTTCTTTCCTACACTGATCTCAATGGGTGCATCCATATACTTCTGAGCAATTTCCGAGATCTCTTTGGGCATGGTAGCCGAAAACAAAAGGGTCTGCTTATTTCTAGGAGTCGTTGCCAGTATAGCATTTAAATCCTCCTTAAATCCCATGTTCAGCATTTCATCAGCCTCGTCAAGGACCAGCCACCTGACCTCACTTAAATCCAAGCATCCTCTGCGAATCAGATCTAAGGTTCGTCCGGGCGTACCAATCACCATATGGCACTTCTTCTTTAGTGCCTTTACTTGTTTTGTTAAGGGTACGCCCCCATAAACACACAGCGATCGAAAAGCGGGAATGTATTTGGCATATTTCGCAACATCATTCCCTATCTGCAGACAAAGCTCACGTGTGGGACAGAGCACAATACTTTGAATCCTCTTTGAGCCAGTATCGATTTGGTTGATAATAGGTAGGCTGAATGCCGCTGTTTTACCGGTTCCGGTTTGAGCCAATCCGACCAGATCAATTTCCGAATGGAGCAGTAATCCCAAGGTCTCGGACTGGATGGGTGTAGGAGTATGGAAATTGAGGTCATCAAGAGCCTCAAGTAACTCATTCTTAAGTCCAGTCTCTCTAAAGCTGGTCATTTGATTGATCATAATGCATTCAATGTTGAGATCGCCTACTCAAGAGAGTCGAAAGAGGGCAATCAAATTAAACGTGGGAGATGCGTTGTTCTTACAAAGAGGCGCGAAGGTAAGGAAAAAAGATGGTACCAGGATCTCATTTTTATGATTACACTTAACATTGTTGATTAGGCATGGGAAGGCATTATGATTATATACGAAGTGGGCAACCACCTTTCACCTAGGTATAAAACATCTTTTGGTTTCAAAGAAATAATTGCTTGATCAATCTGATTTTGGAGCTGAGGTCAGCAAATTATTATTCACCGTCTGGTTTTTTATTTAAAGGTCAGGCGGTAGAAGAGGGTTTCTTTGCCCTCGATGATATCCTCTTTGAGGAACTGCATGCCCAATCTTCTGGCGAGTTCTTGTGAATCTTTATTTGGTTTATTGATGGATGCATCGAGATATGACCACTGTAATTTATATTGTACGTATTGGCAAATTATTTTTGTGGCCTCGGTACCGAGCCCGGATCCGGTATGGACTGGGAGCAGTCCATAGATAAGCTGAGGTTGGTTCTCATCAAAAAAGGGCCACAGGCCGACAAATCCTATGGGTGGTAGCTTAGCATGAAGCAATATTTTCCATAACCCCCAGGATAGTTCTCGAAAATATTTATCATTTTTCTTGAGAATCTCGCGCACTTCTTCATGGCTTACAGGACGGTCGTCCCACAAATATTTGCCAATAAATGGGTCGTTGAAAAGTTCCCAAAGTTCTCGTTGATCGTTTTTTTTCAAGGGGTGGAGAACGATGCGACTGCCGGAGAGTTTCATCATAGCGACCGTTGATGTAGGCTAACTACTACTATCTGCTCCTTTGGGACTTTTGCGAGCGCTGCTTTCTACTGTGGCGTTTGCGGTTTTTTCCTCCCGATTTTCTCCAACCTTTGCTGTGTTTTTTCACTCGCCATTTCGGGCCTTCACCCAGTTCAGGTGGTAAGGAAATCTTCATCACTTCCTGCTCAATGAGTTTTTCTATTTGGGCCAACTTGTACATATCTTCCTCATTGACAAGAGTCAAAGCTACGCCAGTCGCATCGGCGCGTGCGGTTCGACCCACCCGATGAACATAATCCTCAGCGTCGTTAGGAGCGTCATAATTGATGACGAGGTTGATGTCTTTAATATCGATTCCACGGCTAAGGACGTCCGTAGCTACCAAAATCCGGGTGCGCCTGGCTTTAAATTTTGCCAGGACCGCCTCGCGCTCGGTTTGTTCCAGGTCGGAAGAAATGCCCTGCACCTTTTCACCGCCTCGTTGCAGACCTCGAACAATTTCGGCAACATTTTTCTTGGTCGATGAGAAGATCAATATGCTTTCATAGTCTGGTTTGTCCTTAATCAAATGTCTGATCAGGTCGATCTTCTGATGGTTGTGGGTTAAATATGCCGCCTGCAAAACTCCTTCCGCAGGTTTGGATAATGCCAGAGAGATTTCATAGGGGTCATGCAGAATTTTCTTTGCCAATTTTCTGATTTTTGGTGGCATCGTTGCACTAAACATCAAATTCTGCCGATGCTTTGGCAAGAAAGAAATGATATGTTGAATATCATCAATGAAACCCATGTCGAGCATTCGGTCAGCTTCATCTAAAATTAAGAACTGCAATTTTTCCAATTTGACATAGCCGAGATTGAGGTGTGACATCAGTTTTCCAGGTGTTGCAATTACAATATCTGCACCCTCTATCAATGCTTGTTTTTGTTGATTCCATTCACTACCATCACCACCACCATAAATGGCAATGGATTGAAGTTGTAGGAAATAAGCAAAGCCCTGTACTTCTCGATCTATCTGCAAGGCCAGTTCCCTGGTGGGAACAATTACCAGCGCTTTGATATCGTGAGATTTCTGCCCAGCTAGGTGATTGAGAATCGGCAAAATGAAAGCTGCTGTTTTTCCAGTACCTGTTTGAGCGCAGGCCATCAAATCTTTACCGTTGAGAATCTGGGGAATGGCCTGCTCTTGAACAGGAGTGGCTGTCTCAAAACCCATATAGCCAAGTGCTTCGAGTACAGATGCTTTTAAGTTAAGTTCAGTGAATTTCAATAGATGTAGTTTGGAATACCCGGCTCAAAGATACCATTTTTCATAACCGGTTAGGGTTGCCGGCTCTTTTATAGAGCACAATAACATCTGAATATTCTTTGATCGAGATATATTTCGAACGTATGAAGTCTTCCAAAGTTGTTGGGATTGGGCTCTTGAGTAGAACGTACTTTGGATGCTGACTGATGATGTGCTCCCATTCACTTTCTAAATCGACCATATAAGCTCTTGCCAGATCAGGTTTGTAGAGTATGGAAGTATGTATATACTTGGAGGGTGGAGTTGTTGCTGATAAAAAGTAAAGGAGATTTTCATGATTGGTGTAGATCACCTCACCCGGTTCGACATTTTTTTTCACAATTTCCGCGGCGTCTTGCAAATAAGTTGGTCTCTTCATGAAATATGAGATTTGATTGCCATTGGTGACAAGCACGGCCGTCAACAATAGCTCGACACGATATTTTTTGACCATTGTCAGCATCCAGAAAAAATATTTATGTCTAATGGCTTTTGCAAGAGGCGGTAAGAAAAAGCAGAATGGCATCAATGGCTGGAAGTAATAGTGAAAATAACCCTTCCCTGTGATTAGTGCTCCAACCCAACTGGTGAGGGTCCAGAGTGCCAGGAAACTGAGAAGTGTGCGGTCCAGTGTTCTGTATTTGAAAGAATAAAATATTCCAGCAAAGAAAGCCAAAGAAAATGGCAGGAATGATAGATAGAATTCTCCCACAAATTTGAGTTGCTCCAGGGTTGAGGCAGATGATGCATAGTTTTTAGGAATGATATAGGTAGCCGTATAAAATTCCGTCCAGTAGCCTTTCAAATGGTAGTAGGCTGCCGTGATTAGGAAGGGCATCGAAAACGAAAAGGCGGCGATGACCATTCGCCAGAACCAGCGGTACAGATTATTCCTGCCTAAACTCAAAGAGAAAACCACCAGTGCCAGCAGATCAAAGACGATGTGATATTTACATAAGAAGCCAATACCCAGCACAAGGCCAAAGAGAGCGAATGTCCCGATGTTTTGTCGCTTCCAAGTCAAGATAAAGAGGGCGAAAGCCGTACAAGCTCCAAAAAGGATCTCTGTATTCACCGGCCAACTCCATTTGTGTAAGGATGCCAGAAATAGGTATAGACATCCTACATAGATACCCCACTTGCGTTGGAATAACCGATCGTGTGTTAAAGAAAGCCAGTATGCTGTACAGGCAAGAAAAAGAACGCCAGTAAGACGAACAGCTGCTACCGATGAGCAGATCTTCAAAACGAGAGCGAACCAGAGATAGACACCTATGGGTTTTACGTCGATGAAGTCCACATACGGTAGGTGTCCTTGCAGCCACTGATCAGCCATAATGATATAAGTGGATTCATCGTGATCAATTACCAGGGGAAAAAAGGTCCCAATGCGGAATAGCACGGATAAGACGAGAAATGCCAGGAATCGGTGTTTGAATATCGGTTGCATCAAGCTGTTTGACGGTCCCAAAATAACAAGATCTATGACGGTCCGAGCTTGAGCTCGGGGTACGGCCGTGCCGAATGCCTGAATGCTTGAAGGCAAGTGGCTGGGACCCATGTACTTTATTTGATATCCTAAGCAGGATTCGGCTATTTTCGTAGCTGGTAAAATGGTAAGAATGAAAGCCCTCGTACTCGAAAGAATTAAGCAACCGCTGGTGTATAAGGATATTCAGGCTGTCAACCCCATAGCTGATCAAGTGCAAGTCAGCCTGCGAGCAGCTGGACTCAATCGAAGGGATTATTGGATCACTCAAGGACAGTATCCGGGAATAGGATTACCGGCAATACTAGGTTCGGATGGTGTAGGTGAGTACCTGGGAAGCGATTACCTGATAAATCCCAACATCAATTGGGGTCCAGATGACAAATTGCCCGGCAGGGAATACGAAATTCTTGGTTTGAGCCAACAGGGCACCTTTGCTCAAGCCATCACTGTACCACGGCACCGCCTGCATCCCAAACCTGCTCATTTGAGCGACATTGAGGCAGCCGCCTTGCCTTTGGCCGGATTGACCGCCTATCGGGCCTTATTCAATAGGGAGAAGGGCCATTGGCAGACAGGTAAAAAGGTATTGATTACTGGCATTGGCGGCGGTGTAGCTCATCTTGTTTTATTGTTTGCAGCGGCCGTAGGTGCAGAAGTTTTTGTTACATCTGGTAGCGATGAAAAGATCGCTCAGGCAGTAAGGTTGGGTGCTCAGGGCGGCGCAAAATATAGATCAGAATCTTGGGTCAAGACCTTGAGAAGGGAAGCAGGTACCTTTGACTTGATCATCGACAGTGCAGGAGGATCAGGCTTCGGACAGTTGGTACATCTATGCAACCGGGGGGCACGAATTGTTTTTTATGGAGCGACAGCAGGCCACTGGCAGGGGGTAGATGCACCTCGTTTATTCCTCAAACAGATAACGCTTGTGGGCTCAACAATGGGGTCCGATCGCGAATTTACTTCTATGTTGGCCTTTGTTGAAGAACATCAAATTCGTCCTATTGTCGATGAAGTCTATTCTTTGAAGGAGGGCAACCAAGCCTTGCAACGCATGGCCCAAGGAAACCAATTCGGTAAGCTGGTACTCTGCCCACTAGGATAATAGCAAGAATTTTAATGTCTTTTACCCTCAAAGGTCACCTCCAGAGCCCTCATGACATCCACGCCGAAATCTGTGGATGCTCTCCCATGTTCTGACGCCTTTCCTATCACCAGCATGATCTTAGCATTATTCTACATAACTTATCATTTAAAGCATTGGAAAGGGATGATTTCATGATCAAAATAAATCCAGTCGTACAAAAAGGACTGGGGGGTTAGGATTTTGGACGAATCTTAGTGAGTTATCTTATTGATTATCAATCTATTTTCATCTCATTAAAGTTATGTCAAGATTGGTTTTTAATGCAATTTTGCAACTGAATTGGGGTTTATGAGGTTGATTGTCAGATTCCACACAAATCCCAGGGGTTAGAATGTCATAATAGAGTGAGAAGATTTATTCGCACGGTCCTTTGGATTTTGGTAGCCATGATTGGCCTCATCATCCTGGCAACTCTACTGATACAGCTTCCGGTTGTACAGAATTATGTCGTGGATCAGGTTGCTAAGTCTCTTAGCAAATCCCTTGATACACAGGTACGCATTGACGAGGTGAAGATCAAATTCTTCAAGAGATTGGCACTATCTGGATTGTACATCGAAGATCACGAAAAGGATTCCCTGTTTTACGCAAATGAAATGGTTGCAGATATCAATTATTTCAAATGGTGGCAGCGAAAACTTTCACTGGGTAATATAGAACTGAGCGGGTTAAAACTTATGGCTCATCGACATCAAGGGGAAAGAGAGTTCAACTACCAATTCCTGATCGATTATTTTCAGAGTTCGGACACAACCGCCAAACCGATATCTTGGGAACTGACACTTGATCAGATCAAGGTAACCAATAGCATATTGCACTTTGATGATGCTGAGATGGGTCGATACAATTTGTTTGATATCGGTAGGTTTGCCGTTTACCCGGAATATATCGACTTGCCCAGGAAGGAATTTCACTTTCGGCAAATTGCCCTGAGCGAGTCAATGGTAAGATCACGTCAAGCAAATGTCGGGGAATTATCCTCTGATCTACAGCAAGACGCTGAGGTGGCTGGTGCTCTAACATTTCCTGAGCTTGGTCTCAGCTTGCGAATCGATCAATTGCTGCTAGAAAATAACCAACTGGTTTATGAGAATGAATACTATTCTCGAAAGCAGGGGGTTCTCGATTACAACCATATCAATATGGTGGACCTCAGTCTACTGATGAAGGAGGTTGTACTGAAAAATGATATTTGGGCAGGTGAAATTTATGGGGCTACCGTGGAGGATCATGGAGGGTTTGTCTTGGATGAGCTCTCAGCCAATATTGATATCATACCTTCTCATATAACACTGGATGAGTTTAGCTTGAAGACCCCGACCAGTGAGATTAGGAATTCGACTTCCCTGTCGTTTGGCACCTTTCACAACCTTAGTCATTGGGCCGATAGCGTACATTTGATATCGAATTTCGATGGTGGTTACATCAGTATGAAGGACTTGCGTTATGTCATTCCCGATTTTGAGAAGTTGCCCTACTTAAATACAGATCAGGATGTCACCTTTCATATTGGCGGGAATTTGGTAGGCACTTTAAGTGATCTTGATCTGCAAGATTTCTTGATCAAAAGTGATCCGGTATTGCATCTTGAGGCAAGCGGCCATGTGTCCAGGCTGTTGTCAACGGATCCGCAATTTGATATAGATTTGATGGAGCTATCTACCTCATATGAGGCTCTTCATAAGATGACCAAGGGGCTCAATCTACCGGTCGCCATAAGACCCTGGGGTACCTTTCTTTTAAAGGGTAATATTCGAGGCAGTATTGGTGATTTGCTCGGAGAAAATGTAGTGTTAGAAACCGATCAAATCACCGGTTTTGAAGCTGATTTCAATATCCAGGGGCTGCCTAATTTGGATAGGAGTGATTTCGATTTAGACATTCGTGCCCTAAGGAGTGTAGCTTCTGATTTGACTGGTTTTTTTCCAGATGGAATACCCTATATGTTAGATAGTTTAGGGGTTTTTTATTATCAAGGTGATTTCAAAGGTACAATCTATGACTTCCGGGCTGACGGTCAGTTGATTTCTGATGCAGGAACAGTGGAAACCGATATTCAACTCAATTTTTCTGAAGACTATAAAAATGCTGAATTTAACGGAGATGTCGCCATGGACTCTTTCAATCTGGGCAGGGTGTTGGGCGTACAGGAAGTAGGTAAGTTGACCTTAAATGTCAATATTTTTGGCCATGGTTTATCGGTAGATAATCTGCGAGCAACCGTTCTTGGAGAGATAGAGTCGGTTGAATTCAATGGCTATCCTTATACGGCCCTTTCCATAGATGGCCGCTTTGACCAACAGAAATTTGTCGGGAATGCTCAAATGGTGGATCCCAATCTGAGTTTTCGGTATGAGGGACTTGTCGATTTCGCTGATGCCGGCGCACGTTTCAAATTTGATGCAACCCTTGATACGATAAATTTTACCGCATTGAATTTAATGGACAATGCTCTGGGATTAAGTGCAGTTGTCAGTTCTGATTTTCGAGGCAACACCTTTCAAAATATGCGGGGTGAGATCCAGGTGAATGACTTACAAATGAATAATTTGAATAGTGTTGAGCGGGTGGATTCCCTCCGGATATTATCGGATAATACTCAAGCGGGAGCACGGCAGTTGGAGATCCATAGCGACGTGATCACTGGTGAATTAACCGGAGATTTTAACCCTACGGGATTGGTTCGGGAGTTGGCCAAATATTTGGACCGTTTTTTTCCAATCCAGGAAGAACTCGATCTCTCCAGCGTTACTGATTCTATTGTGCAACAGAGTGACACGACTTTGTCCTTAGGTCAGAATTTTACCTACGACATAACGATCGGTGGGGCTACTCCATTTCTTTCCGTGGCGATGCCCCAGCTTACAAAACTTGATACGGTAAAACTGAGTGGGCATTTCAATACTCGAGATCAGAATTCTTCCATCTACGCATATGTCGCCGGAATTGAATACGACGGCATGTCCTTTGGACCTATAAATCTCACTTCTACCGGGGAGGACGACGTCCTTGATAATATGGTGACTATCGAAGATATCGCGCTCAATGACAACCTTAAGATACCTTTTATGTATGCTGATGCAACCCTTCTCAACGATACCGCTTATTTGAGCACCGTAATTCAGGATCGCATTTCCGGTGGGGAAAGGCTGAGCTTTGCCAGTATGATCACTAAAGACTCGGGAGACTACATTGCACAGCTCAGTCGCTATTTTGTGCTCAATGATGCAACATGGGATGTTGACCCCAGCAATAAAATGGTCTTTGGAGGAGGAGGTTTGGAAGTAGTAGGTCTAAGGATTAGTAAAGATAGCCAGCAGTTTGCTCTGTCGTCCCTGCCAGCCAAAAGGCAGGATGAGGGCTCGCCGCTCCAAATTGAATTTGACAATTTTGATTTGGATGAATTGGTCAAATTATTTTCACTTGATGAGGAACTCTTCCAGGGTACGGTCAACGGAAGCGTCACCTTGCAAAATCTTACTCAAGAGATTCGCTACTTAGCCGATCTGCGCTTGGAAGAATTGACAATCAAGGACGAGAATATTGGTGACCTGATCATTCAGTCGCAACAGCAGAGTGCCACCAAGTTGGATCTGTTGATGAGATTGGAGGGCGCACAGCCTGGGTTGGATATCCGTGGCCAATATGATTTATCCAATGGGAGTTTGGCATTAAAGGGAGAGGTAGATCGCTTGGCTCTTCATACCATTGATCCATTCATGACCGGCTTGATTCATGATAGTGAGGGGCGATTTTCGGGGCAGTTGGATATTCGAGGTACAATTGATCAACCCCAAATCAATGGCTCAATTGATTTGGAGGGCATCAGCACTGTTATCGATTATTTGCAGGCGAGGTATCGAGTGGCTGATGAAAATATCGTGATTGAAAATAACCGTATTCGATTTGACGATGTCCAGTTGGAAGATGAGTTGGGTAATGAAGCGAAAATCGACGGTCAAATGACCTACGAAAATGCAGGGATGGCCTTCGATTTGGATGTAAGAACGGATAAATTTCAAATATTGAATACTGCCGCCGCAGATAATGAACTTTTTTATGGAACTCTATTTGTAGATGCAGACTTGCAGCTCTCTGGGTCTAGTGAGCGGCCGGTCGTTTTAGTGAATGCAACCACAGTGGGAAATAGTCGTTTTCATGTTCAGCCTTTGGCATATGAAGAATCACTGGCGCAGCAGTCATTTATTATTTATGGAAATCCTGAAGATTTTCAGGGAGATACATCGATCAGTATTCAGGAATTGTATAAACTCAATCAATACGGGATTGATCTAACGGCCAATTTAAATATTACTCCGGATGTCCAGCTGGAGATAATCATTGATCCCGTGAAGGGGGATAGATTGGTATGTCGAGGAAATGCTGAACTTTCAGTGGAAATGGATCCGAGTGGAGATTTAGATGTCTTGGGGAGTTACAGCATTACTCAGGGAGAATACGATTTTAATTTCCAAAATGTCATAAAAAGGAAATTTGCTATTGAACCGGGTAGCCGGGTAGACTTTATCGGTGACCCGCTGCGATCAAAATTCGATATTCAGGCGGCATATAACGTCAAGACCACAACTTATGAGCTGATTCGGAATCAGAGCACACTCAATCAACTTGAAGAAAATCGTTCAAGGCAAAGGAGTGATGTCCAAGTCATATTGAATCTCAGTGGAAATTTGGAAAGGCCGGTTGCCAACTTTGATATCGAAATTCAGGAAGACCGAAGCAATGCCCTGGCAAGTGCTGTAGGCTCAAAATTGACCCAGCTAAGAGAAAATGAATCTGAGATGAACAAGCAAGTTTTTGGATTGCTCATCCTCAATTCTTTTATTGCCGAGGAGCAATCTACTGGTGCCGAACTTATCAGCGATGCTGGTCAATCGGCATTGCTTACCAGTGTCAGCAGTTTAGTATCTAATCAACTTAATCGTTTGGCTAAAAAGTATATCAAAGGAGTGGATCTCGATTTCGGTCTTGACTCGTACAGCAATCGTTATGGTCCTTCTGATCAAGTGGTGACGGAATTGGAGGTTGGCATGAGCAAGCGCCTCCTAAATGATCGACTGACGCTGAAGTTGGGAGGGAATTTTCTCTTTGACAATGAAAATAATGTCGATGTTTTAAGCCAACAGAACGCGACATTTTCTGGCGATTTTGTCCTGGAATATAAATTATCACCCTCGGGCAACTATAATTTAAAATTTTTCCAAATTTTAAGTAATGAAGAAAACCTACTAAGCCCGGGTGCTAATTATTCAGAAACGGGAGTTTCTATCCTCTTTACAAAGTCCTTCAACAGCAGCCGGTATCAGTTGCAGTTGGAAGACGTGGGTGAAATTAATGGTGGTTCAGCAATAAATAATGAATAGACCTGTCTTTGTCTTATTGCCATTGCTGTTTTTTTGCTGTCAGGTAACAAAGCATCTGGAAGATGACCAGCTCCTATATACCGGTGCAAAAGTAAACTTTGTTAAGCCCGGATCTTTTCGAAGTCCAAAGAAAGTGAAAGGAGAGCTGCTTACTTTGAGTGACCTCAAACCAAATCATACTTTTAAGTCATGGCTATATTTTGCATTTCGGAACCCGGAGAAGGAGGGCGGATTGGGCAACCGCATAAGTCGCCGATTTGGAGAGCCTCCCTCTTTCTATCAGGATGAGGCGGCTTCACGATCCGTTTTGCGAATGGAGAAGTACTTGCGTGACCGTGGCCACTTTAATTCGGAGGTTGAATATGATACGGTTCAGCATGGCAGAGAAGTGGAAGTTATTTATGAGGTCTCAAGTAGTGGTCGTTACCGATTGAGAAATGTCACCTTCCCCCCAGATACTACGTCGATTGGAGCATTTGTACAAGACCATTCAGAGAAAACACTTTTGCGGAAAGGAAAATACTACCAGGTTGCTGACCTGGTAGGGGAGCGGGCAAGGCTGACCATCGAAGCTAGGAACGAAGGGTTTTTCAATTTCGATGAGGAGGATCTATTCTATTTTGTCGATACAAATGCGGTAACCGCCACCACAAATGATTCGGTCGATGTCTGGATGCAAATCAAGTTTCCCAGTGGTCAGAATGACTTTCTTCGGTATCATATTGGTCATACTTACATTTATCCCAACTATGACCTCAGCAGGGCAGACTTGATCCGCCTGAGAGATACTGTGCGGATCGAAGATCTTACCATCTTACAGAATGCAGAAATTATAAAACCCAGAACACTTAAAGAATCGATAGTTCAAAAGGAGGGTGATGTATTTTCGGAGGAAAGACAAACCGCTACTACCAATCATTTCTTGGATCTTGACATTTATAAGTTTGTCAATATGAAATATCGTTCAAGAGTTGCCGATTCCCTGCATTTTCTCGATCGATACCTCTATCTGACTCCCGGGAAAGTTCAAAACTTTAGTGCTGAAGTAGGAGCCAGTACTCGACCGGGTTCTTTCGGAATGTCTTTGCGCGGCACATATTCTCACAAGAATATATTTCACGGAGCCGAGAGGTTTGATTTTAGTACGTCCACTGGATTTGAAAATGGTGGCAAGATTCTGATCTCCGACGATACCCTAAACAACAATTTGGTCGAGTTTTCCACCAGGGTCGACCTGACTTTCCCTCGTTTTATTTTTCCATTTATCCGCATCCAGAGCGGTTCTTCCTTCCATATTCCCCGTACCCGTATTGGATTGTCGGCAAGCTTCCAACGACGTCGCAAACTTTTTACGCTGTCGAGCTTTCGAACTACCTTGGGCTATGACTGGGATGAAACCAGGCGCAAGCGACATCAGGTGAATTTGATTTCGGTCAATTATGTGAAGATTGGAAGCCGAACTATGGCCTTTGAGCAGTTCTTGGATGAAAACCCGGTCATTGCGAGAAGTTTTACCGATCAGTTTATTTTGGGTCCCTCCTACACCTATACTTATACCAATCAGGAAGTGGGAATAGTGAAAAACTACGTTTTCTTCTTGGGCCAGCTAGAGACTTCTGGCAATTTCACTTATTTGGTGTCGAAAGCATTGGGTGCCAGTGATTCTAAACCTTTTAAACTGTTTGGAACAGAATACTCACAGTTCTCTAAGATCGATTTGGACTTTCGTTATTATTGGGTTCGAAGAAACAGCAGCCTGGTGGCAAGAATATCTCCAGGCGTTGGCATCCCTTACCTCAATTCTGAGGTCATGCCATATTTAAAGCAATATTACGTTGGGGGAGCCAATAGTATGCGAGGTTTTCCTATCCGTGGCTTATTGGGAAGTTATCATCAGGATGAAACTGCCGAGGCGGCAGTATCAGCTTTTGATCATACCGGTGAAGTGAAACTGGAGCTCAATGCTGAATATCGATTTAATCTCTACAGTCCATTTTATTTGAAGGGTGCCGCATTTGTTGATGTGGGGAATGTATGGTTGCTGGATCCCAAGAATTTGGAGGAGGATAGACGTCGGGTTTTTTCCGGCGATCGTTTTCTAAAAGAGCTGGCTGTATCCGGGGGATTGGGTTTGCGATTTGACATTCAGTATATCGTCTTACGTTTTGATACCGCCATTCCATTGCGTATCCCTTTTCTACCGGAGGACAGGAGATGGACATGGGATCAACTTGGTCAGTCGGGATGGATAGGTCGAAATCTAAACTTTAATATTGCTTTGGGCTATCCGTTCTAGGTCAGGCAAGGATCCGGGAGCCCAGGGGGATCCTGGAGCCCGCTTTTACTGCAAGGGATGGTTGAATGGGGAGGGCAAAATCCAAGATACATGGCAGGGATCCTGGAGCCCAGGGGGATCCTGGAGCCCGCATTACCGCAAGGGATGGTTGAGTGGCGGCGGGCAAAATCCAAGATACATGGCAGGGATCCTGGAGCCCAGGGGGATCCTGGAGCCCGCATTTACCGCAAGGGATGGTTGAGTGGCGGCGGGCAAAATCCAAGATACAAGGTAGGGATCCTGGAGCCCATAGCATCTGGAGCCCGGTTCTGCTGGATGCATCCTGGAGTCCACTTACAAACGCAAAATGAATAACTTACCAAAGTGAAAAAAATACTAATCATTACAGGAGCCTGCGGTGTAGGAAAAACAACCATCGCCAGAGCATGGGCCAAATCAAAAGATGGTGCTACCATAAATTGTGACTACCTGACGGAATGGATATACAAGAAAGATTTTCCCCACTGGACAGTTGAAGAAGAGAAATTCACTGCCAATATCGCCTCAAAGATTGCTATTGAGTATTTGAATTATGGTATGGCGACTTCCATTGAGAATGTCTGGTCTCCGATTGGGATGGATATCCTCAGAGGAGAGATAAGTACGGTACATGAGGATGTAGTGATTCAATCCATTTGGCTATTCTGTGAACTTTCCGAAAACCACCGGAGAGATCGGATGAGGTCAGAGGAAGACCAGATGTTGGAACGAGTGGATGTGGTGAATCAAGAATTGCACCGGTATGATTGGCCATACTATCTTCACAAGATTGATACAACAAATTTGACGATCCAGCAAATCCTGCAATTGATAGAGAAACTTAAGCTATAAAGCCAGGAGATTCTGGAGTTCGCCTTAGCTAGACCCCCGGCCCGGCATGGCGCCAGAAGCTATGGCCGGTAATGCCCACTTTGCTCACTGTGTTCCGCAAACCCTGGTAACCCAACTCGCAACGTTGTGTCAAATAGCGCAGCGTTTCCAATCTTTCCCACCTTCGCTTACTGCGTGCTCCTAAGCTTCAAGCGTAGGAGCAAGCTACGGGCGGGCAAGCAATCTTTCCAATCTTTAGAAATGGCTGCCCTCGCTGGACCCCCGGCCCCTGCTTTGCTCCGCTGCGCTCCGCAAACCTGGGGAGTCTACCCGCGGAGTATGGATTAAGCCAATATCATTAGATCCCTTGCTGAAGAGATGGAATCAGATTTCTCTGGCCCAGAGGGAGGACTCCCCGGTTCATTGGAGAGCGATGCTCGGAGATGAACGGGGGCAGGGGGTGCGCGCTGGCCTAGCTTTGCTTGGCGGCTCTGACTTTGCCTGTCCAATAGCGAAGCGTCTCCAATCTCTCAGAATCTCTCTAATTACCTGTTGGGCCGATAAAGTCCATCGTAATTGTTGCCCATGTAGGCACCCCAATGGTTTGCGGTATATTTGAATTTGGTCTTTAAGCGAATGACTTTAAAGCCATCATAGGTGTAAACTTTGTCGGGTGTGGTCATCAGGCAATAGACGATATCGAAAAAACCATCGCCGTCCATATCACCGATCCAGGGTGTAGAAGCCACATTCGATCCCACCTCCGGACTGCTGATGGCATACTTGCCCTGATTTTGAAAATCATAAACCAGCAAGCTATTGTGGATGGTTTTCTCTCCGAGAGCATTGGGTTTGAAAAAATTGGCGCTGATCAATGCATCTATGTGACCGTCTGTGTTGAAGTCGGCAACAACTCCTGAGCTCATTTGATAAAAACCAATGCTATCGATGTAAAGTAATTTACCCCTCTTTCCGTCGACCAGAAGTGGTCTGGTCCCTTCCAGGTCGGGCCAGATGCCAATGGCGTAATTTCCAAAGAAGTCAGGTACAGAATCTCTGGTAATGTCTCCGACCGCCAATGATGAATAGACCTCGGTACGTGGGATTTGGCCTCCCCAGATGACTTCGTTGTTTTCTCCATTAAAGGCCATCATGCGTCCGTCTACTGAATTACAGATGATATCGTAGATGCCATCATCGGTAAGGTCTGCCAATACCGGTGGAGCAATGAAACCTTTGGCACCTCCGGCAGCAAGTACCTTGGCCGAAGACAAGTCTTCATCTAATACCTGATCGAAGGTGCCTCGGTAGAGGTACCCCGGAGTCGTTTCCCCACCCGTACCAAAAATAATATCCAGCTGGTCATCGTGGTCGAGGTCTGCCACTACAATTGACATGTAGATCTCGTTGGAATCCGGCATGACCGCCCTCTTGATCACCTGGCCATTGCTGCCATCAATCAGCGCCAGATGTCCAGCGGCACGATTGGTGTCATAAGGTTCGGCCAAAACATCGCCCCCATTGGACACCAACAGATCAGGAATGTTATCTCCACTCACATCCGGGACGGCCTGTGGATTATAGAAATTGTACCATCCCTTTTTCCGAACCGTCGCGACATTGTCGTCAGACAAGAAGCGCCAAAGGACCTCTCCGCTGGCTCCATTGATGGCTATGAGTTCTGCCGAACGACCGCCAATAAAGACATCTTTAATGGAATCTCCGGTAATGTCCAGAAGTGTAGCAGAACCAAAAATCTGATCGCGGGCAGTCACCTTCCAAAGTAGGGCTCCATCTTTGCCATCCAGGGCAACCACAGCGGTATCGCACCTGGTAAATTCCTCTCTACCAGCACCCATGATTACGTCCAGGATGCCATCACCATTGAGGTCTGCCATCCTGGGAGAAGAGAATGTTCCCAAATTGGGCAATTCTGTGGCCCAAGCCACTGGGGCAAAACCGGTCTGAGCATCAAGAGAGATGGACAAAGACAGTGACACACAGTTTATTATGCAAGACCATTTTTGCATGTTGATGTGAAAGATAGGTAAGAAACTGAAGAACAGCACATTTTGTGAAGCAGTTAGTTTAGTTGTATTTTTGCGATGACTTGTCTGCATGGTGAATCAATTCATTAGTTTTTTCGTGGAGATTTTAAGATTGTTTTGTCAGGTTAAGGCGGCAGGAGTGAAGCAGGACAGACCCCATGGCAAGCATCGACAACGGAGAGAGGGCAAAGCCAATAAAGAAATGGTAGATATATTAATGAATTGGTCAACTAATGTCATCAACTAAAACGAAATAAATGCATTGAAATGAGAAGTGTGCTCACTTTGATATCACTGGTCCTTTTGCCCTGGCCTCTATTGTCACAATTTACCTTGCTTGACAGTACAGTGACCGGCATCAACTTTGTCAATTCTGTGCCCAGTTATGAGCAAATGAATGTTTTGGTGTCGCAGTACCACTACAATGGTGGTGGAGTTGCTATCGGTGATATCAACCAGGATGGACTTCCTGATTTGTTTCTCAATGCCAATTTTGGTCCTGATCGACTGTATCTAAATAAGGGTGGATTTACATTTGAAGACATTTCACGTCAGGCCGGCATCGAAGGCAATATGAGCTGGGAAACTGGAGTAAATATGGTGGACATCAACAATGACGGGTTTCTAGATATTTATGTCTGCCGCTCCGGACATGCTCCAGGTACAGGTTATTCCAATCTACTGTATGAAAACAATGGTGATCTGACCTTTACGGAACGTAGCCTGGATTATGGGTTATTTGATGTTTCGCACTCGACCCAAAGTTACTTTTTAGATTATGATCGCGATGGTGACCTCGATCTTTATCTGCTTAACCACAATCCGAAACGTACTTGGAATTACGATTTTAGTAAACCAGAAATCAGTCGTGATGAAAAAGTCGGCGATCTTCTTTTTCGAAATGACGATGGCCAATTTACTGATGTAACTGATGAAGCGGGTCTCATCGGAAAATCGATCAGTTATGGTCTGGGCGCTTTAATTGGAGACATCAATAATGATTTATGGCCTGACATCTATATCTGCAACGATTTTGGTGAAAGGGACTATTTCTATCTCAATAATGGAGACGGTACTTTTCGTGAAGAATTGATGAGTAGTATGGACCATATTTCCTGGTATTCAATGGGGGGGGATATTGCCGATATAAATGATGATGGCTTGTTGGACCTCATGGTGTTGGATATGACCGCATCGGATAATTATCGTCAGAAGGTAAATATGAACGATATGAATCCACAGAAATTCTGGTATGCAGTAGATAATGGTTTACACTATCAATATATGATCAACACCCTCCAATTAAACCTGGGACATGAGAAATTTAGCGAAATTGCTTTTATGGCTGGTGTTGCTTATTCTGATTGGAGCTGGAGTGCTTTATTTGCAGATTTTGATCACGATAGCCGTAAGGACTTATTTATCACCAATGGATATCGGGTAGATATTTCAAATAAAGATTATCGAAAATGGTTGGAGAAAAGACAGGCAGAGTTGGCCGAGATCCCTGCAAGCGAAAGAAATGTAGCCGCTGAACTGCAGGAAGCTTTAGATAAATTAAAAAAACAAAAAATACCCAATTATTTATTTCAAAATAAAAACGGCCTGCAGTTTCAGGACGTAACGGCAGATTGGCATTTAGACGAGCCTTCGTTTTCCAATGGTGTAGCATATGGTGATCTAGACCTGGATGGAGACCTGGATCTGGTGATCAACAATATTGACCACCAAGCTTTTGTCTATCGCAACGAAACGATGGAGCAGAGTAATGACCATGGTTATCTGAAAATTGCTTTAGAAGGGCCAGAAAAGAACCTCATGGGCATTGGATCAAGAGTGGAGGTGACCACCAGTGAAGGGATGCAAATCCAGGAATTTTATCCTGCCCGGGGATACATCTCCAGTGTAGAGCCCATTCTTCATTTTGGTTTGGGAAATGCCAGACCTCTGAAAGTGGAAGTTACCTGGTACGACGGTTCGATTACCCTAGTCGATAATCCAGCTCCCAATGAGATGCTGACGATCGCATTTACTGAGCGGGAGGAAAGCACTGAAGTCAAAGAACATCTATCAACGATTTTTCAGGATGTCACAGATCAGGTAGGATTGTCCTTTGAGCATCGGGAAAATGAGTTTGACGATTTCAGCAGGGAGGTCCTGCTACCCCATAAAATGTCACAAACCGGCCCTGCTTTGGCAGTAGGTGATGTCGACGGTGACGACTTGCAGGATGTATTCGTGGGAGGAGCGAAGGGGCAGGCGGCATCGCTATTTATTCAGAGATCTAGCGGAAAATTTGAGGCTCAGCAGCCAGGATTATGGGAAGGCCAAAAGGATTTTGAAGATGTGGATGCGGTCTTCTTCGATGCCGATGGTGATGGCGATTTGGATCTGTATGTGGTGAGTGGTGGATACGATTGTAGTCCGGGTGATGTCCTTCTTCGCGACCGGTTATACCTCAATAGTGGTGATGGTACTTTGACCATCAGTGGAGAGGAGACTTTGCCAGATCTACGTGAAAGCGGAGGTTGTGTCCGAGCGGCAGACTTCGATGGCGATGGAGACCTGGATCTCTTTGTGGGCAACCGGGTTGTGCCGGGCCGTTATCCGGAATCACCCCGTTCGGCATTGCTGGAAAACCGCGAGGGCACTTTCGTCGATGGCACTAAGGACCGAGCCCCTTCATTAGAACAGCCAGGGTTGGTGACTGACGCAGCTTGGGTTGATCTGAATGGTGATGATGCCTTGGATCTGGTGGTGACCGGGGAATGGATGATGCCATTGGTCTGTATAAACCACCAGGGTAGATTGGAGCAAACCGACGCAGGTTTTATGGATCGCGGTTGGTGGTTCAGTGTGACGCCTTTCGATGTGGATGCTGATGGCGACCAGGACCTGTTGTTGGGCAATCTGGGGCTCAATTACAAATACCAAGCCAGTAGGGATCGACCCTTTGAGATCTACGTCGATGATTTTGACGAGAGCGGTTCATTGGATATTGTATTGGGCTACTACGATGAGGATACCTTATTTCCGGTAAGAGGGAGGCAGTGCTCTTCAGAACAGATGCCCTTTATTTCGGAGAAATTTGCCACCTACCACGACTTCGCTCAAGCCAGTTTGGTCGATATTTATGGCGAATCTTCATTAAAGCAATCGTTACATTACCAAGCTACCAATTTTGCCTCAGTAATTGCTGTCAATGATGGAAAGGCCGGGTTCAATTTAAAGGACCTGCCCCTGCTGGCTCAATCCGCGCCCATCAATGATGCGGTGGTCCTGGATTACAATGGCGACGAATTTCCGGATCTTTTCGTCGCGGGCAATTTGTTTCAATCTGAAGTGGAGACCCCCCGGGCAGATGCTGGGGAGGGATGGCTTTTACAAGGAGAGGGCAGCGGTGATTTTGAGACCGTGGCCCCGTCGACCGCTGGTATTGCAGCTGATGGTGATGTGAAAAAACTAGCGCCAATTCAGCTGGCAAGTGGCGAAGACGCCATCTTGGTGGCCAGGAATAATGACAAAATGAGTCTGTGCATTTTAACAGAGCGTACACAATAAAGGAGTGGTCATGAAGCTGGGATTTGCTTTTTTTCTGACCTTATGTATCGTTTTCCTTTGCTCAGCCTGTGCGGAGGTAAAAGAGAATCGGGAGTACATGGATCATTCGACAGAGATGATTCAGGGCACGCTCTATTTTAAGTCCGTTAACATCTTTGGACCGACTGGTATTTCCGACTCTGCATTTGATCGGCTGATGGATGCAGCCAGAAATGCTGACGCCAGGGTAAATAACGAAATGATAAATGCCCTCCAACATTTGAGGGCAGAAGGATTGACCCGTAAGCCGTCATTTAGGATCCAAACGGAACCACAAAAAATAATTACAGTTTTCGTCGAGGAACAGGAATATGAAAAAATCAAAAACTTTTCGCTGAATGATTTAAGAAAGAACCAAGAGAAAGTCGATCTTAAATTGAAAGGAAGAAGGGTTTTGAATAGTTTTTTTGACTGCCAGGAGATCACCTCGGTTGAGGTTGTGCCAGGAAGCACCCCTTGGATGAAGTAGTTCCGGGTGGGTATCCCCAACCTTCCGGCTGGGAGCGGGAGGACAAGCCGACTGGAAAGTCGGCGATACTCTAGTCTGGACTGTGTATTGAAGTTTAATTAAGACAAGAAAGTCTATGCCATCTCTGCATAAAAGTATCCCCAACCTTCCGGTTGGGCTGTGGCGGTGATACCGATTAGAAAGGAGTCCCCAACCTTCCGGTTGGGAGCGGGAGGACAAGCCGACTGGAAAGTCGGTGATACTTTGGTCCCGGCAGTGAATGGAAGTTTAAGTGAGACAAGAAAGTCTATGCTATCTCTGCCTAAAAGTATCCCCAACCTTCCGGTTGGGCTGGGGTGGTGATACCGATTAGAAAGGAGTCCCCAACTTTCCGGTTGGAGCGGGAGGACAATGCCGACTGGAAAGTCGGCGATACTTTGGTTCCTGCAGGTAATTGAAGTTTGTGTGTTAACAAAAACGTGTCGATAATTTGTCCGGTCATTTCTAGGCTTCCGGCAGGGTATCCCCAACCTTCCGGTTGGGTTGTGGCGGACGTCCCGATTAGAAAAGTATCTCAAACCTTCTGGTTGGGCGGCAGACAATGCCGACTGGAAAGTCGGCGATACTTTGGTTCCTGTGGAGAATTGAAGTTTGTGTGTTAACAAAAACGTGTCGATAATTTGTCCGGTTATTTCTAGGCTCCCGGCAGGGTATCCCCAACCTTCCGGTTGGGCTGTGGCGGACGTCCCGATTAGAAAAGTATCTCAAACCTTCTGGTATGGAAGCGGCGGGAGAATGCCGACTGGAAAGTCGGCGATACTTCTATTTGGGAAGTGTATTGAAGTTTAATTGAGACAAGAAAGTCTATGCTATCTCTGCATAAAAGTATCCCCAACCTTCCGGTTGGGCTGTGGTGGACGTGCCGATTAGAAAGTATCCCCTAACCTTCTGGTTGGGCGGCAGACAATGCCGGCTGGAAAGTCGGCGATACTATGGTTCCTGTGGAGAATTGAAGTTTTGTGCCAACAAGAAAATCTATGCCAACTCTGGCTTGAGATATCCCCAACATTCCGGTTGGGAAGCGGGGGATAGTGCCGACTGGAAAGTCGGCGATACTTTGGTTCCTGCAGGAGAATTGAAGTTTGTGTGTTAACAAAAACGTGTCGATAATTTGTCCGGGAGTCTCGAGGCTGTTGGCAGGGAAGTATCCCCAACCTTCCGGTTGGGCTGTGGTGGTGATACCGATTAGAAAGGAGTCCCCAACTTTCCGGTTGGAGCGGGCGGAGAATGCCGACTGGAAAGTCGGCGATACTTCTATTCTGGGAAGTGAAGTGATAACAAAAAACGTGTCGATAATTTGTCCGGAAGTTTAAGCAGTGAGACAAGAAAGTCTATGCTATCACTGCATAAAAGTATCCCCAACCTTCCGGTTGGGCTGTGGTGGACGTGCCGATTAGAAAGTATCCCCTACCCTTCTGGTTGGGCGGCAGACAATGCCGACTGGAAAGTCGGCGATACTTGGGTTCCTGCAGGTAATTGAAGTTTGTGTGTTAACAAAAACGTGTCGATAATTTGTCCGGTCATTTCTAGGCTTCCGGCAGGGTATCCCCAACCTTCCGGTTGGGTTGTGGCGGACGTCCCGATTAGAAAAGTATCTCAAACCTTCTGGTATGGAAGCGGCTGGACAATGCCGGTTAGAAAGTCGGCGATACTTTAGTTCCGGCAAGAATTGATATTTCAGTGATAACAAAAAACGTGTCGATAATTTGTCCGGGAGTCTCGAGGCTGTTGGCAGGGAAGTATCCCCAACCTTCCGGTTGGGTTGGGTCGGATGATACCGATTAGAAAGGAGTCCCCAACTTTCCGGTTGGAGCGGGAGGACAATGCCGACTGGAAAGTCGCCGATACTTTGGTTCCTGCAGGTAATTGAAGTTTGTGTGTTAACAAAAACGTGTCGATAATTTGTCCGGTCATTTCTAGGCTTCCGGCAGGGTCCCCAACCTTCCGGTTGGGCTGTGGTGGACGTGCCGATTAGAAAGTATCCCCTAACCTTCTGGTTGGGCGGCAGACAATGCCGACTGGAAAGTCGCCGATACTTTGGTTCCTGTGGAGAATTGAAGTTTTGTGCCAACAAGAAAATCTATGCCAACTCTGGCTTGAGATATCCCCAACCTTCCGGTTGGGCTGTGGCGGTTTCTGCCGATTAGAAAAGATATCCCAAATTTCTGGTTTGGGACCAGGCGCGTTGTGTCGACTGGAAAGTCGGCAATATACGATTTTCAATATTATGAATATATTGTGTTATACTAGGAGATTTCCTAAATTGAATATGGATACAGATAGAATCAAGAAGAGGTATTACCGTAGATCACTTCCACACATTTTCCCACCCCACGGAACGATATTTTTTACCTATTGTCTCGATGGAGCCTTGCCGGATAAAATTGTAGAGCGATTGCGGTTGGAACGAGAGAATCAAATCGCAGCATTGAGAAAGCAGCATCTGGACCCTCATATGATAAGGAAACGTCTGTCGTCAATCAGTGAATTGTATTTTGGAAAATACGATGCTTTAATAGACCAGTGCGGTAGTGGACCAATCTACCTTCAGATTCCGGAGATTGCAACAATAGTAAGTGACTCCATGCATTTCTTAGACCGAAGTGGTAAATACGAATTAATATGCTATTGCATCATGTCAAATCATGTGCATAAGATTGTCACTGAAATTCATGATCATCTTCCACATGTACTGCAAAGTCACAAGGGCTATACGGGTAAACTGGCAAATCAAGTCTTATCAAGGAATGGCCGGTTCTGGCAGCGTGAAAGCTTTGATCACGTGATCCTGGATGAAATCGCAATGATAGAGAAGGTAAGATATGTACTAAACAATCCCGTTAAAGCCGGTCTTGTGGACGAATTTCAAGATTGGCCATTTCATTACATCAATCCCAGTTACCTCTGGATGTTGGAGTAACCAAGCTCTATGATTGGGAAGCCGGCTAGAAAAGTATCCCCAACCTTCTGGTAGGTAAGCGGCGGGAGAATGCCGACTGGAAAGTCGGCGATACTTTGGTTCCTGTGGAGACTTGAAGTTTTGTGCCAGCAAGAAAATCTATGCCAACACGGGCTTGAGATATCCCCAACCTTCTGGTATGGACTGCGGGCGGAGAATGCCGACTGGAAAGTCGGCGATACTTTAGTTCCGGCAAGAATTGATATTTCAGTGATAACAAAAAACGTGTCGATAATTTGTCCGGGAGTCTCGAGGCTGTTGGCAGGGAAGTATCCCCAACCTTCCGGTTGGGCTGTGGCGGACAACCCGGTTAGAAAAGTATCCCCAACCTTCTGGTATGGAAGCGCTGGACAATGCCGGTTAGAAAGTCGGCGATACTTTAGTTCCGGCAAGAATTGATATTTCAGCGATAACAAAAAACGTGTCGATAATTTGTCCGGGAGTCTCGAGGCTGTTGGCAGGGAAGTATCCCCAACCTTCCGGTTGGGTTGGGTCGGATGATGCCAATTAGAAAGGAGTCCCTAGCCTTCTGGTTGGAGCGGGATGACAATGCCGACTGGAAAGTCGGCGATACTTCTATTTGGGAAGTGTATTGAAGTTTAATTGAGACAAGAAAGTCTATGCTAGCTCTGCATAAAAGTATCCCCAACCTTCCGGTTGGGCTGTGGCGGCTTCTGCCGATTAGAAAAGATATCCCCAACCTTCTAGCTGGGAAGCGGCAGCGATACTTTCCTCATCAGCGTAACTTTCGCAAAACACGCCCAAATAAATAATCGGTATTGCGTGAAAACAAAACATAGGTAGCCTTGCCCTTGATGCAATGCTCCGGCACCAGTCCCCATTTCCGTGAGTCAGAGGAACCATGCCGGTTGTCGCCCATAACAAAATAATAGTTCTCTGGTATGAGCGACAAAGTGGAATCGAGTTGTAAATCAGCGGATGAGGGAAAATAGGGAAGCCCACCAATATAAAGACTCGAACGCACTTGATCTCCCTGCTTGGGTATCACAAGGGGCCCATAATCATCTATACTCCACTGAAGGGAGGTGTCAGGAGGCCAGAGCCGTGCAGGCTGATTCGAAGGATAAGTATAAATCCGGGAACTGTCAAAACCAGGTAAGGCTTGCAACTGGTTCATTTCATCGGCAGATGTTCGGATGGTGGCCTGGTTGTCTTTACCTTTACGAACCAGGTGCCTTTTCGTAAGGCTGTCCTCAATAGATGAATTCTCTTCATAATATATGGTATAGTCCATCAGGGCCCGGGTGGGCAGTGCTTGTTCAACGCCATTGATCCATACCTGACCATTGCGGATCGTCACGGTGTCTCCTGCTAAAGCTATACATCGCTTGACCAATAGTGTCGATCGATCATGAGGCGATTCAAAGACCACTACGTCATTACGTTGAATGTGGCCCAAGCCAGATAAACGTTGATATCGGCGGACTTTGGTGCTTTCATAGAGATCCGTATACTTCTGTGATCCGGCAAAGACCAGATAAAGTGCATGTGCCCAAGGCACATCTATAATGCTCCTGGGGAGACGGGGTCCGTAGTTCAATTTGTCAATCAACAAATGGTCTCCTACCGCTATGGTATTTCGCATCGAACCGGTAGGTACGACACAGATTTCAAACAGGAAAATTCTGGTCGTGATCGCCAGGATGAAAACTCCAAGTATGGACATCATACCCACCAGAAATTTTTGCCAAAAATGAGTGGCGCGTCGAGACGTCGCTTGCAGACTCCAATATCCAATCCAGAGCACGGCGAGCACCAAAGACGACCATCCCAAACCCACCAAGAGAGGAATTGTCAAGACCAACAGGATCAGCAAAAGCCAGCGTTTCTTCGAAATACCAAGTCGCATATGAATCAAAATTTACTCGACAGGGGCACGTCCTCGACAAAATCGTACATGCAGAGTCTCCGTATCTCGTAGTAGGATTGGGCGAGATCGATTAACGTCCCATAGTAAGCCAGAAGGGCTTGCTCCCGGTCGCGGGAGGTGGCGGATATTTCGGTGTGCGTCACATTGCCCAGCAGATACTGTCGCTGGGTGAGGTCGAGAATTTCTTCAGCCGTCTGGTACGAAGTCTCTTTAGTGGTTAGAGATTGCTTTAGTAAATTGAAATACGCGATCAGGTCTACGGCCTCACGGCTTAATTGCAGTTTTTCTTTTTCAATTCTCAAGATCTCCTGGTTTTGCCGTTCCTCGCTCTCCTTGTAGCGGACCTCATATCTCTTCCATCCCGTAATTGGCATACGTAAGGTTGCATTGAAGATTTCGCGATCCAACAGCGGATTAAACAAAGTATTTAGTGACTCCGACGTGCTGTTGAGACCCAGAGAAAATCCGATGTCGAGTTGAATGTCCCGGTCTTTAGCTGCCCGTTCCAAATCACTTTCGGCATCGGCAAGTCTTCGTTCAAAATTGGTAGTAACAAAGGCATTGTTCATGGCCAGTTCGATGGCTTGATCCAATGTGACTTCAACCTCATCTAATGCTGGTGGGTCTGACAAACAGATTGTTTGTACGCGGTCGGTGCCCAGGAAATCAGCCATGGCATTCTGCGCACTTTCCCACTGGTAGATCATTTCATCTCTGGTGTCTAGATTTTGTTGTAGATCGAGTTGCAAGCGCAAAATCTCTGCTCGTGTACTTTGCCCCAGGTCAAAGAGACGTTGTTTGATGGTCAACAAAGTGTCGGCTTCAGCGATTTTTTCCCTGGCCAACTCAAGGTTTTGTTGAGCTAGAAAGACCTGCCGGTAATGTTCAAGGGCTTCCAAGATAATGTCCTCACGAATACGGGCATAACGCTCTTTAAACTCGATGTACAATAAAGACAGTCGCTCCTTCTGCCATTTCAACTCATTAAAAGAAAACAGCGGTTGCGAATAGGATATATTGATCGGGCTGATAAAATAGGTTCCTTTGTGATCAAATTGCTTGGTCTTTAGTACATCCAGCCGCTCAAAATCGGAATTGAGAGATAAGGTACCACCCCATTTTTCTACCGGATAGTTTAGACTGAGCCCTAATTGATTGTACATGGTAGACCGGTTGACAAAGGCATCGGTACCATCCGGTAAGGGACGCGATTCGATCGACCGGTTGAGTCTGGGTAAGGTTGTCTGCAAAAACAACTGAGGCTGAAACGCCAACCGCGCATTTTGGAAAGCATAGTCTTGTTCAACGGCCTCCGACCGGGCAATCTTTAGATCAATCGCTTGATCAACAGCCATGCTCAAGACTGCATTCAAATCCAGGTATAAGGTGTCTTGGGTCAGGCCAGGGGCCGACCAGAAGAGGAGTAAATGAAGTCCGAAAAATATGGGTTTCACTTTTGAAAATTTTTGTAGATCAAGAAGTACAGCAAGGGGATCACATAGAGACTTACCCATGTTCCAATCAACATACCACCAATTAGACTCAATGCCAGAGGTCTTTGGAGGGTACTACCGATATCCGATCCCCATAAGAAGGGGGTGGCTGCCAAAATGGTGGTCAACGAGGTCATGATGATCGGATTGAGGCGCTTCAGTCCCCCCAAATGGATGGCTTGTCGAAGATGGCTCCCTTGGTGTCGAAAGCGATTGATGGTATCGATCTTAATGATGGAGTCATTGATGATGATACCCATGGTCACGATCATCCCTATCATTGACATCAGATTGATGGAATTACCAAACAACCAAAGCGTCACCAAACAACCCACCAAGCTGATGGGGATTTCCAACAAGATGATTATGGGTTGTACAAAAGATTCAAACTGAGCGGTCATCAGGAAAAATAAAAGCAATATCGCAACAGCTGCCGCCAAAGCCAGCTCGGTGACAAAATCTTTTCTTTGCTCGGCTGGGTCGATTACTTCGAGAAGTGTTCCCGGTTGGTCTCTGGCCATCTGATCTATGATTTGCTGTACCTGACTCCGGTGTGCACCGGTGATGCCAACCGGCCAGTACCTGCCCCGGGCTGAGGCATAAATGTGTCGCTGCGAGCGTTCTTCGGCAATGTCTATCAGTTGGTGCATGGGAATCCACTGACCTTCCCTATTCTTTATCTGTGAACGATGTTTGATGGCTTCGATTTCTTGCTGACCGGCCTTAATCACCACGGGAACGGTGTATTGGAAGCTGCGCAATTCAAAAATCAAGTTTTGGTTGAGTTGTCGCTTCAATTCCCGGATCAGCAGATCAGGATCCACATCGTAGTAAAGCAATTGTGCCGATCTCGGACGGATCATATAGCTCTTTTGATAACTTACGGTATGAAGCCCGGATACCACCTGCCCAAGTTTTTTAACGAAAGTTTCATATTGTCGAAGTTGGTCACTTTCCGAAGCAGAAGCAAAGTAGCAGCGGATCTCCATCTCCTGATCCTCTTCCGGAAAGAGCTGCTCAAACAAGTTCTTGGTGCGATGAAAAGAGAAAATCGCCCTGTTATAAGCTTGCATCTCTGTAGCCAGAATGGCTCTGAGACCATCCGACTGATCAGGGTCATCAGGACGGACAAAGATGTGGGCGTTACTGATGTCTCCCTGGTATAAGTTATTAAGTAGGTATTGATCGGTACCGAGGTGAGCAAACCAGGCAGCAGGGAGGTCGTCAAAGGTATTGTTTAGGCGATCATGAGCAACTGCCGGATGGATCGGTTCGTTCCAGTCCATGGCCATCTCAAAGCTGTCTGCCGGCAACACCGGGAAACGTTGGGTAGGGATCGACTGAACCAAAACGATACCGAGTCCAATCACCAGCACCGTAGCCAGGGAGCTTAGCAGGGGATGAGCGAGCATCCAATGGAACCCAAAATCGTAGGCCCTTCGCAAAGAGCGCGATAGGCTGCTGGTGCGAATCACCGATGGGCGGTGCCGGTCATGGAGAAGGACGTAATATAGAGTGGGCAGGAGGGTGATGGATACCAAATAGGAAACCAGCAGCCCAATAGAAATCACCAGTGCCTGGACCCCAAAGAGTGCTCCGGCAATCCCGCTGATAAAACTCAATGGTAGAAATACGCTGCAGGTAGTAAGCATGGAGGTAAGCAGGGGTGTAATCATCTCACGGGTACCTTCGATACAGGCATTCTCCAAGCCATGTGCTCCATCTTGCCAGCTCTGGCTGATGTTGTCCAGTACAATAATTCCATTGTCAATCATCAAGCCCAGGCCCAATAAAATCCCAGCCAATGAGATCATGTTGATCGACAATCCGGCGATTCGGAACAACAGTAGGGACAGGACAATGCTGGTGGGTATGATGATGCCGATCATCAGTGGAATGCGCCATTGGCTGTAGAAGAAAAATACCAAACCCACCGCCAGCAGACATCCCAGGATCAGACTGCTGGTAAGGTTGGACAAAGTAGCCTCGAGGAGAGAGGTTTGATCTCGATAAACGGTCAGCTCTAAGTCTCCCCGCTCATCATTAACTTCTTTGATGATCTGGTTGAGCGCTTTTTCAAGGTCATCTAGTTTGGCATCCGGACTTTTTATGATGGCCAAACTAACGGCTGGCTGACCGCAGTCGAGAAACAGTCCTTCTTGCTGCCGCAGACCAGTGGTGACATCGGCCAAATCTCCGATCGTGACATAGCGGTCTCCAATAAACAGTGAGGCCGACTGCAAATCTCTGATGTCGGAAATGGGATCACCGATGCGTACCCGGTATTGATAGGCCCGTTCTTTAATCACTACAGAGCCGAAGGTCAGGTTCGATCGCTCCAACGCCTGTTGTAGAGCAGCCTGATCAACTCCGAGGCTGGTCATCTTCATCTCATCGGGTGTGATTATGATCTGGACGTTCTGGATTCCATGAATATCGACCAGAGCTATCTCAGACAACTGCTCCAACCGGGGCCGTAAAACCGAGGTAGCATAATCGGAGAGCAAGGCTTGTTCCTGTTCGCTGGCATTCTCCCGACGGCTAAGAGACAGATAGTGTGTAGGCAGATCCTCTGATCTGCTTTTGATCACCCTCGGTCTATCGAGGTCGTCAGGTAGGGCATCCATACTGAGATCTACCATCTCATGAGTTTCTATGAAAACCCTTTCCATGTCCGTGCCGTGAGTAAAGCTCAACTGGATTTCACCCGTTCCCCACCGAGCTGTAGATTGCATCTCATCGATGTGACCAATACTGGGGAGGTAGCGTCTGATCGGACGAAGCACCTTGTGCTCCATCTCCAGCGGTGTATAGCTATCACCGTCCACCAAAATGCTGATTCGTGGTATGGCAATATTGGGCAATAAGGAGATGGTAAAATCTTTGATGGTAAGTAGAGAAAGGATGAGCAGACCAGTGATCGTAGCCAATACACTGATGGGTCGATTGATGAGGAAGCGGATCATGACGGCCGGTAATTGTGGCCGGTTGGTCTTATGACAACCATGCCTTTCCTGTAATCAAAGATATTTGGTATCGCAGAGATCATCATCTTGCTTGAATTTTTTTAACCTGCCTTGGGTGCTTCGGTGGTCCAAAAAAGATGGGTAAGAAAACGATGAGGCCAGCAAAGGAGAACAGCAGGCCGGCGGTGGTACAGATGGCTAAGGCATACCAAAAAGGCTGATGGGCTTCGAAGAAAATAAAGGGAAGGAGGCCCAGAATGGTAGAAATTGCTGTGAGTAAAATGGGGATAAACTTGGCATGATAAGCACTGATAAAGAGTGTTGGAGTATCTGCATTTCTTCGTTTTTTTCGCAAGTCGTTGTAATCGTTGATGATGAAGATGCCTGCATTAACAGAAAGTCCTGCCACCAACAGCATGGCAGCAAATCCACCTTGGTCAAACCTGAAATCAATAAAATTTGTGGCCAGAAAAATGCCAATGAAGGAAGGTGGAATCAGTATCAACGGGATCAGCGCTTGCCGGAGGGAGTTAAACAAGATGGCGGAGATGAAGAAGATCAGTAGAAAAGAGCCCAGGACGATGATGACCATGTCGTCTTCAGCTTGTGACCACCAACCCTGGTACCGTTGATCCTCAATGTGATAACCCGGGGGGAGGGTAGGTACAATCTCGGCCAATGCCCGTTCTTTTACCCGCTGGCTCAAGCGGTAGTTGCCGATGAAATCATACTCCACAAAGAGTTGGTACCGTTGATCTGCCCTTACAATATCATGCGAGCCCTGCCTTTTTTCCATTTGGGTGATCTGCACGTTCTTATATTGCCGTACCGTGTCCAGAGCCCGCAAACTGTGTCGAAGGTGCCAGATGTCATTTTGTAGATGATCGTCAGTGACCATCCGTACCGGTAAGGCCCGGTGCCCATCAGAAAGCGTGGTGATGATGCCTTGGTCGGGAGGCACTTTACTCCATTGTTGCAAGATTTCAGTAGAGGCAATACCGCGCTGTGACAGTTTCCTTTGATCTACTTCCAACTGAAAAAATTCATTCATAGGTGCGAAATAGTTGCGCACAGGATTGATGTAGACTTCTTGGATCCTTATGTGTTCCAGCAGCTTTTTCCTCACTTGCTCTGCTACCTTCCAAAGATCGTCGTATTTATAGCCTGACAGTCGAAGATGGGTACTGAGGTGGGGTCCACGCAGTTCGTTGTTAAATCCCAAACCTACTCCATAAACCTGAAAATCTGCGCTGCCGTGACCGATGGCCAGGCGCTCCAGTTGGGATTTCAGCTGGAAGGGAAAAATGCCCTTCCCCACATCGTCGAGAAATGCGATGTCGATCCTGGCGTCCGACGAGCTGCTCACCCGGCTTTCAAAAGAAATGAATTCGCGGTACTGCAACAGGTAATTCTCAATGCTCCGAATGATGTCATTGAGTTGAGCCATGGTACCTCCGAAAGGCATTTTGGCTCTAAGCAACAGCCGGGTCTCCTCTTGGTTTTCATGGCGAAAATAAAACTGGTCCTTCTTGCGATGAAAAAGGCGCAAGGTGCCTCCCAAATATTTCGTTGCCAGTGGGTGAATCTTTCGGCCATAATAGCCCTCCATGATGTAGTTGTAAGCCTGTGCTACCTGCCCCTCGCCCTTGGATTGGGCCGGCATGAGGAAAAAGGGCAGGCCAAAGCCTAGAACCAGCACGGTCAGGGGCAACCAAATTCTCTTTGACATCCAGTGCATGTATCCGGAAAACAGCCGGTTGAACCTTCGCAATCCTCGAAATGATCTGGAGCGTCTGATGCCGGCCCTCTTCTTGATCAAGGAAGGCAATAAAAACAAGGAGACCACCAGTGACATGCCCAGATTGATAAAAAAGATCATCGCAAAGTCAGTCAATTGCTCCCGGTATTGTGGAGAGATAAAAAAGATGATCGACAGCGCACCAATGGTGGTCAGGGTAGAAGCCAGCAGGGCCAGAAAAATCTTTTTTCCTCCTCCCTTACGCAGATGTTCGGCCATGATGATGAGGTTGTCGAGCACAATGCCCAGGGAGAGGGTGAGGCCAGCCAGCGAATACAAGTGCAATTCGAGATTGAGGAAGTAATACACAATGATGCTGGTGGCGACAGTGGAAACAAAACCTGTCAGAATGATGCCCAGGATCTTTTTGCGCCAATAGATGGCGGCCAGAAAGGCAAAGAGCAGCATCAGAGCTGCGGCCATACGGAGGCCAATGGTCGATAGCTCTTTGACCAGGAAGGCGGAACTGTCTCTTTCCAGGCTCCATCGGAAGTGAGAAACCAGTGTGGTGGGCGGATCATTCATCCATGCCTTAATTCGACGAGCCAAAGCGATCTGATTGACCTGTGGGTCGCAGAAAATGGTCATTCCCAGTCTGGGCTCACCGTTGATGCGGTGATGCCGGGTGAGAGGTGCAAACCGCAGATCGAAGGTAGCCAGGTCGCCCAGAGTCAGGCTGCGGTTTGAGACTTTGACCACCGGTTGGCTTTTCAGGTCATGGAGCTGCAAATCATCCGGTCTCACCGACCAGTGTACCGGCACCATCAGATCATCAGATGAGGAGCCGACGGTGCCCAGGTTTTGCACGTGGGCATATTTTCGCAAGACGTTGAGCACGATTTGACCATCAATGCCCAGTTCTTCCAGGACGGTAGTTTTGAGTCTGACCAAAAGTTCGTACTCCGGAACGCTGGTGATCTGGACCGACCGGACTCCGGACATGGCAGTCAGTGGTCCGACCAATTGATCATCGAGTAGTTGTTGTACGGGCAACTGGTGACTTTCTACGATCAGACCGTAGGTCAGCAAAACGGGAAATTCTTCGTAATTGCTCACATAAGAAATCTGGGGATAAGAGACTGCTGCGGGCAATGTGGTATAAAGCTGGCGGATCATCGTAGAAACTTCCAACCGGGCCTGATCGATGCTGACATTGCCGTCAAATATCAGTTGGATCGAGCCTGAGCCAGCTCTGGAAGTCGAGGTGATTTGCACCAGGTGATCCAATCGACTCAGTGATCGTTCCAGGACCGAGGTGACCTCACGTTCTACCCACTCCGGACCCGACTGAGGGGAGGAAAACTGCACCGACAGTGTTTGGGTCTTGGGTGATGGATTGAGCTGGATGTTGATGTGTGTCAGCAAAAACAAGCCTACCAGGCTGGCCAGTCCAAAGAGGATTCGTATTTGAAAGGAAGCCTTTGGCATAGCGTATAGTTACGGCATCAACGCATCCAGAACCACGGGCTCTAAGTGGGCCAAATCAAAATTGTGGCTGGTGATGATCGTGTCGCCGAGGTTGAGATCCTTGGATTCGATCAGGTAGTAATCTTCATTTTCATCCATGATCTCTACATAGACCCAGTGAGCCAACCCTTGACGGTAGACAAAACACACGAATCGATTTTGCCGGTCCACCACCGCCGACTTGGGCAATTGCTGCTGGCCGGTCAGATTTTCTTCAATGATGACTCTTACCTTCATCCCTTCCATCAATCCCCGGCTGGACGACAAGGAAGCCAGGCATGTGATCAGTCCATGTTCATTGACTTGAGGCTGCATGGCAGCGACCTTACCCATCACTGTATGAGTAGCGTCATAAATTGGGGTCACCTTCAAGGGTTGACCCAGCCGGACCAGAGTGAGTTCAGCTTCCAGTAAGGGGAAATCTGCCTTTAAAGATCGCGGATCGATCAGTGTGCACAGTTTATCAAATCGTGTGGTCAGGTTATGGGCTTTGGCCTCTACCTCGGTCACCAGACCACTGATGGGTGCCTTGATCTGATAGGATGCGATTTGCTGTTCCAGGTGCTCAATTTGATGACGGAGCAGGGGGATGCCCAGCTCGAGGTGAATGTTTTGCAGCAGATCCTGGGGAACGCTGCTGGTATCCGTGGCAGGATATCCCAGCGATATCAGGCGGCTATCTACTTGCAATTGTTTTTGCTGCAATTCCAGGATCAGTGCTTCACGTTGGTGCTCGAGATCGCTCGCATCCAGAGTGGCGATCAGGGAGCCTTTGGACACATGCCGGCCGGTTTTTACCGAGATTTCTTGAATGATGACAGCTTCGGGAGGTAGTGGCACATCGACCAGCTGCTCGGCAATGATCTTGCCCTGACTGAGGATCTGTTTGGCAAAGGTACCTTCCCTGAAGACGGTGGCATCAACATGGGTGGTATCGGCAAGCAAGATTTCAGTGGGCCGGTCCTGTTGCAGCTCGGGTGTTTGATGTCCGCAGGCAGATAAGATCAGGACCAATAAGAGCAGCGGGGCCAGGATCTGATTTACGCTAAGATCAGCTGATGCCATGAGTCAAGTTGTTTTTTGACGTTGCGTCTGGATATATCCAATACCATTTTGTTGGATAGGAGCACTTTCTGCTCTTTCTTGTTTATCTGCTCAATGCAGTGAAGGTTGATCAGAGAGGACCGGTTGATGCGTACAAAATGTTTCTTATCCAATACCCGAAGATAGGTTTTGAAAGGGATGCTGGTGGGTATACTTTCACGCACGGTGTGTACTAAAGTCAGGGAGTGCTCGCAGTGGATGGCAGCGATATCCCTGCAGGGGATTTTTCTTTCCGTACTTTTTTCACACACAATCAGATGGTCGTCATTGGCAATCAGCATAACAGCTTATGTTATCGTTAACGCAAAGGAGTGCCTTCTCCGTGTGTTTATTCGAAACTAGGTGTTTTTTTTTTTTTGGTCAAAGACAGATACAAACTTTAACATTTAATTTTCCAAAGATGTAACGTTGGTGTGGAGAAATTGCTTGCCATCTAAACTTTTAACCGAAGTTGGGCCAGGGACCGAATGCCTTTTGACCAGTCGCGGCCAGAGACTGACCAGTCAGTTGCTGAAATTGACCAGTAACAGAAATGGTGGGATCGAGGCCTTTACCAGCTGGTATTTTATATATATCATTGTGGTTGTCAAATGGTTAAAATGCTGACCCTTACAAAATTCACGAGCAGCGGTGAGGTAAATACCGGGCAGATGATGGCATGCACCTGGGTTGGTTGTATGCTCTTGTTGGCCCTATGGCCACCAGGCGCGACCTGGATGCCGAGGTATTTCCAGCCTGGATTCAGTGCTTCATTGGTGGTGTTGACGCTGGCCGGGATTTACGTAAGTGTGCAGATATTGAAAACACGATTTATTGCCTTTACTAAGGTAGATTTGGCCGCCCTTGGATTTGGTGTCTATGTACTGATCCGCTATCTGACCACCCCTGAAAGTCACTGGAGTCAGGGTACGACTATGTGGATGGTGGGACTTGCTTTGGCCTATGTGGTTTTTCGCCATTTGGCAAAACGGGTACAGTATGAAGCTATCTGGACCATTTTGATTGTATTGGCATTGGTGCAATGTGTCTGGGGCCTTTTACAACTCTACGACGTTTTACCCAGTCAGCATGGCATTTTTAAGATTACCGGTAGTTTTTTTAATCCGGCTCCTTATTCTGGTTTTTTGGCCATGCTGTTTCCGCTGGCACTGCACCGGGCGTTGGCTGGAGATCAGGTACCGGATTGGCAAAGGAAATTGGGATGGATGGTAGCGGGAATGATCCTGCTGGTGGTGATACCAGCCCGCAGCCGGGCCGCCTGGTTGGCACTAGTGGCTGGTGGAGGCTTCGTCTTAGCACATCACTGGCATCTTTGGGACAGAATGAGGCAGCTGGCTATCTGGAAAAAAGTGGGTTTGGTCACGGTGATATTGGCCATTCTGGGCTCCGGGCTCTATGGCATCTATCGGCTCAAGCCCGATTCTGCCGATGGCCGTCTTTTGATTTGGAAGGTATCAGCGGGAATGTTTGCCGAGCATCCTGTATTTGGTCGAGGTTTTGCCCGGTTTGCTCCGGAGTATATGTTGGCACAGGGTGATTATTTTGCTTCAGGACGGGGCTCAGAGCGAGAGGAAATGCTGGCTGGGCAGGTAGATACTGCATACAATGAGTTTTTGCAAATGGGTGTGGAGCTGGGGGCAGTGGGTTTGCTGCTGTTTTTGGCGGTGTTGGTGGTGGGATTTCGTTCACACAGTGGAGGCCGTGAGAGTGTACCTTGGCAAGCTATGCTGATTGTTTGGATGGTTTTTGCCGGTTTCTCTTATCCGGGTTATAGCTGGCCGGTGGCGTTGTTGTTAATACTTGCCTTCGTTGAATTGGCAAAGGCAGACCAACCCATGGGGCGATTGACTAGAAACATGCCAGGTGTTGTCTTGATGGTCGCCACTGTGGCCATGATCCTTGCCTGGATGTGGCAAACCCAGCCTGCCGTCGGCAAATGGCAAGATGGCCGGTCTGCCTATAATTATGGAGACTATCGAGGCGCACTTGATCATTATCAGGATGCCTATCGGGCACTGGAGCATGAAGGTGTATTTTTGCAACAAGCAGCGAAGACTCTGCAATTACTTGGTAAGAATGCTGCAAGTCAGAGCATCTTGCAATGGTCAAAGAACTACCATAATGATCCATTTACATATAGCATTATGGGTGAAAATGCTATTCAGTTGGAGGTATTTGATAAGGCTGCTGATGCATTCCTTCGAAGTAGCAATATGATTCCTCATAGGCTTTGGTCAAAATTTCTTTTGGTCAGGACGTTGCATTTGGCCGGCAATGCGGGGGGGTGCCAGGAACTCGCGATAGAGTTGTTGCAGCAAATTCAGATCTCTAAGGTAGGTAGTAGGGCAATTGACTCGGAGATCTTGGCTGAACTGACTTTCTACGCACGACTTGGTAGTTATTTCTAAATTTCTTAACTTTTTAAATATCTAAATCATGTTTTTCAAATCTCCACTATTACGATTTGCTGTATTTGGGCTCTTCCTTTTTGGCATGTTTTACAACCTTAAAGCACCTTATTCGCTTTCCAAGCAGAATTCCATCCAGGATAAGATATCACTACTGGACTTAAGCCTGACCCCATCCGCTGCACATGCTGAAATCACCTGTGAAGAAGAAGGATACCTTGTATGTTGCTCCGTACAGATATATACAGGTGATTGTTGGACTGGTTGTCCGGCGAATTATACTACGGATTGCTATCACGACGAAAATACCTGGAATAGTAGTTGTTGGTCGTGTCCTTGCGTACTTTGCTAAACGTGGTACATTGTTTGATTTTTTTAAGACAATAACGGCGACTTTGATATGCCTAATGGGGGTGCATTGTACTGATGCACCTGCATTAGCAGATCGAGGTTCACCTACCTTGGACTTCACCTCTTCATCTTTAATCAACGATAATAACGTGACTGTTGAGATTGTAAAAGTTGTTGATTTGGAGGTCACATCCACGGCACTGCTCCATACCGATGGGTCAAAAATGTGCTTTACAGACTCTACAATATGGATAGTGAATAACGCAGGAATTGAGGTGCTGGTCTATCATCAATCCGGCTCATTTATCCATAAACTTGCTGATCATGGCAGGGGTCCAGGTGAGTTTGAAAAGATACACACCATTTCGATTGACAAGGAATCTGGGCAATTGTTACTCTATGACGGAATACAAAGAAAGATCATGTTTTACTCTCTTGAGCAAGGCACGTTCGAAGGAGAAATTCTTCTCAACGATAATTGTACGGGGGCTTACGCAGTTCCAAAGTCAAATGACCTTGTCCTCCAAAGTCCGTTTGGGAGTAGTGAGTATATGTACACATATGTTAAAGATAGGGATATGTCAGTTCTCGAACCCTTCGCAAAAAAAAATTGGAGAGACATTAGATTTACAGGACATCCTCTAACCACACACAAGGATATCTTATTTGCGATGGATCCTTTTAATTCGACGATTTTCAGGGTATCTAGTAAGATGATCGAATCGCAAGTTGTTTTGCTAGACAATCCACATCCGTCACCAGATGAAGTGTCAGGTGATCCTGTTATAGAATGGGGTATTTCTGATGGCACTAGAAAATATGATCTTCTGAACTCTTATAGAGAGACTGATAATCATAGATTTGCATTTATTTCCAGTAGAGAATTGGGAGGTTGGGATATGCGAGTGCAATGTAAGAAGTCAGGGAAAGTTTATTCAAAGTCATCTATTTCATCTAATACACCATTTGCAAAACATTTGCCATTGATCCCTGGGCATTCTACATCTTCTAATATTAGTGTTTGTATGTTAACTGAAGATCTCATCAGAAGACTAATGAATATTGACGTTCAAGATATAAATCATCCAGATCTTCAGGAGTGGAGAATCGACGAAAATCCACGACTTGTATTTTATGAAGTGAGCTCATTCTGATTGAAAGAACTCAAATTTCTGGAGATAGAGGGCCATTGTATTCTGGCGTCTTGTGAAATTGCGATTTTGACCTGCATCCTGTGAGCGAGGTGTCACTTGATTATGCTCATTGGTATTTCGAGGTTATACCCAATAGTCCCAATATAGTATATTATACTGCACGAGCATGGGCCGACTCCTTACTTGCCATAACCACAGATGGTGATTTTAACAAATGGATTCCTGCGGTTCCCAAATTGGAGACGTATGCTGTGTCCAGATTTCATCCTAAAACTCTATTCTCCTTCTATGGGAATAAATTGCTATTTCTGGATTTTCGTGATTTTTCCAAGGTGTATGCTATTGACTCGTCATTGCAGATGTCACTAAGATATAGAATTGACCTTGAGGACTATCTCCCTCCAAGTGCAGAGGTCAATGAGACCTACTTTGATAATGAACTAAGGAATATGACATGGAGATATAATATGATTAACATCTTTACCGAGTCTAATCATCATTTTATTTTGGACATAGTAAATAAAACTAAGGGATTTAAGTCAATAATATTCTGTAAGGATACGCAATCTTGGATTACTCGTGATATGAATCAGAAAGGAGACAGTTTTCGATCCGTGCTCCCCTATCTTCATCTTCGTGGTAAAGTCAATGATGATGTGTTTTTTATGTTGCAAAATATAATTACTTGATTGATTACATAGGGCTAAGTGAGGAAGATCTCGTAAAGAATGGTCTTGGAGATCTTAAAACCGACAGCAATCCAATTATTGTCATGTATACTATACGGCAGTTTTAAAAGAACACTAAAACTAGTAGCTCTTTGGTATTAAAAGTAGGGCTATCAGATTTTTGATTCAACTTTGATCAAGCTTTGAGAGGCCGCCTCCGAGGAGATTTTCTTCGAATGAAAAGAATGTGCTTATTGCCTTATGTAGATTCGAGGAAGGGCTCTGAAGAAATGCTCCTGGAATCGGCCGTTAACAGATTTGAATATTAGCACAATGCAGTTTATGGTGAGTCACGGTATAGCAATGAAAAGCCAACACAATTTTTATGTGACAGCAATTATTGGCATATTCACTAGACTTTTTTGAAATTTAGATTTAGTCTAAGTCAAATTATTGAATTGACAAATGTGCGAGGCCCCAATACGAGATATGGTTTGATGCAGGCCAAAGTAAAGACTCCCTATGAAAACCCTCCAGTTTGTGTAGATAAACCTGGTCAGTAGCGAAAGATGAAGCTACGACTTAATGAGAGATAGATGTTACTGAGTGTGAATCGCTTTGTGCTCTGCATTTTCGTCAATCGGCCAAATGAATATGATTTCTTTAATACTTTAATGAATGTGGTTACGAACTATATATTATTACTTGTTTTCTCCTACTTTTTTCTCATGCTTTTCGTAGGATGCTTTAGTACTACAGGTGAGCATTCAGGAAAGCAGAATTATTTGATACACCCAGATACAAAGAGTCAGATTTTAGTTTGCAAGCGGGAGTTAAGAATTGTCAAAAGCAATGAGGAGAAAATCTTTCCTCTGAGGGAAACCGACCAGGTATCCCAGGACAATTCATCGCAAATAGTTTTGGTACCATCTAGATCTAGACGAATTGCCCTTGATCCCGGCCATATTGGAGGTGACAACGCGATGTTAGAGATCGAGGAAAAACACATGCGCCTGAAGGACCTAAGCGGCAAGATGCTCACTTTTGAGGAGGCTGACCTCAACCTGGCTACTGCTTTATTATTATCGGACAAATTGGATTCGGCCGGTTATCATGTATTTCTCACCAGGGAAGAGGCCGGGTTAACGGCATTCGGCAAGACATATGAGGCCTGGCTGGAAGAGGATTTTGTCCATGTCATTGATTCTTTATATGATCACGGCACACTCTCACCTAACCGGTATCAATTTTTAAGAGACAATAGGGACAAACCCAAGGTTATTTTTCATGCATTCTTTAAAAATTATGAATTGCGTCAGCGACAGGCGGTGATCAATAACTTTAATCCGAATCTGACCATTGTAATACACTACAATGTGCACGCTGCAGGAAGGTTGGAGTCTACGGACGATTATTATTACCCAACAGAAGAAAATTACCACATGGCATTTGTGCCTGGTGCCTTTATGGCCGGAGAGTTGGAAACGGATGAAGCGATCAATGATTTTATTTTTTTACTACATACTGATATTCTAAAGGAATCTATTGATCTATCGAGTAAGATTTTACAAGAGTTGGAGAAGCGCACGAGTGTAGCCCCGGTAGGTCGCGAATTTGAGCGTAGGTATCCGTTTACCAACTGTGTTTTCACCGGAAAGAAGGGGGTGTATGCCAGGAATTTGGCAATGACCAGATTTACAAAAGCTCCAATTTGTTTTATTGAACTATTGTGCCAGGACAATCTGCAAGAAGCACGGCTCTTAGCTGATACTTCTGTATCAATTGGTCCTATTACGAGCTCTCCACGGGTACAAGCTATGGCGGATGCCTTATATCATGGAATCAGCAGATATTGTGGTACCACGATTGAATCAAATTGACCTGGAGCAATTGAATGCATGACGTTGCTGAGAATATCTTTGATTATTGGTTTTTTGATCGCTACCATTTTATTCTTTTACTTTTCATGTCACCGTGTGGATGATGACTCAGCATCTGTATTGCGAGAGATGCTGAATCAAGATCCTGAATTAATCAGTATCTCTCCGAATGGCCGCTATCACCTGTTGAAAAGTCGGAGCGTTGACTGTTTTACCTTGTATTTGGAGACTGGGGGATCCGCCACCAGGGAGATATTGGATAGGCATGATTGGTCGCAACTATCCATCAAGTGGAATACCATGGCGACAAGATCATTTATCAAGCCTACAAGGCAAGCCTAAAGGGCTATCAATTCTATTTACTGGATGTGGCTAGTAAGGCAAAGAAAAAGTTGACCGGTGCCATATCTAATTCGGCTGTTCCACCGGTGATCTGGTCGCCGGATGGGAAGCAAGTGGCGTATCTCAGTACACAAGAGCCAGTGAATTTGCAAGTGATCCATATTGAAAATGAATCCATTGTAAAATATACTCCCTTTGGGCTCACAGCCTCGTCGCATTATCAGTGGGCATCGGATAGTACCATCATTTACAGTGATCCGGAGCGTGCAGCGCTGTATTTATTTAATATTTTGACGGGTTCTGCGCATGTCCTAATGAGCAAACCGGATCTGGAGATCAGGCAATTTGCAATGGATCAATCAGATCAGAAAGTAGCTTTGGTGGCACGCCGTATCACGCATGAATTTTTTGCCGCGTATTTGTTCGATCCTCAAACAAATACACTTAAGGACATTTATACACCAGCAGCAATGGTAGAGAAAATTGCCTGGCTCACAAGTTCCACCTTGTTAATTCAGGTAAATGATCAAGGGCGTCAAAAGATCCATCGATACGATCAGGGAGAGTTACGAGACTATGGCATGGGCGAGGTAAGTATGGACCTTCAATTAAATCAAGAAGTACTTCTGGCGAGAGTATATCGAGCAGATGGGTACTCTTCCACAGCTTTATTGACAGCTGATACGGTGCTTGAGTACCCACCCAATGCTGGTCTGAAAAAGAGCTACATCATCAGAGATCTTGTGTTGGAGCCAGATTCAATTCCGGCATTTCTCTATGTGCCACTTCAGATGGCCTCTGCACCAAAAGCCATCATCCATTTACACGGAGGACCTCATTTGCAAAGTCGACCTTATTGGCGTTTTGACAGGCACCAGGTCAGTGCACTTGGGCACTATTTTCTCAGCGTCAACTACCGTGGATCGTCCGGATATTCGCGGTCATTTGCAGAAGCGGGTTCACTACCCAACCAGGTAGCTGACCTGCGATCAGCGATTAATTATGCGGTTGACATACTAACTATTGATGAAAAAGACATTTTTATCTACACTGAAAGCTATGCAGCCCAAATTGCCCATCAGTACTTAACTGTCCAAAATCCAGCTGAAGTGGGAGGATTTTTTATGCTCTATCCCACTTTAGATGCCCGGCAACTTGTGCAATTGTCTAAACAGAAGCAAATCAATGCCTACTTGTTTTATGGGCCAGAAGATCCTTATCTACGGGTTGATCTCGATCAGTTGAGCTTGCTGGCGGATGAGACAAAGCACCTGAAAGTTTTTGTCTTGACCAATGAAGGCCATTATTTTCACCGGTCGGGTTCCTGGGTGGAGGTGATGACCCAGATGACACAGGCTTTAAAGTGAAGGGACCTTCAGGGCAAAGCCATTTAAGTCAGGGAACTCTCTAGGTGAAATGCTGGTTGTCAAGCCACTGCGATGGTATCCGCAACCTTCCGGTTGGGAAGTGAAAGACAATGCCGACTGGAAAGTTGGCGATATACTAGCCTGGACTGTGGATTGAAGTTTGATTGAGACAAGAAAGTCTATACTATCTCGCATAGAAGATCCCCAACCTTCCGGTTGGGCTATCTAGGATGATGCCGATTAGCAAGTTATCCCCAGCCTTTCAGGGTGGATCGGGAGGTCAAAGCCGACTGGAAAGTCGGCGATACTTTGGTTCCGGCAAGAATTGATATTTCAGTGATAACAAAAAACGTGTCGATAATTTGTCCGGGTTTCTCGAGGCTGTTGGCAGGGAAGTATCCCCAACCTTCCGGTTGGGCTGTGGCGGCGTGCCGATTAGAAAAGTATCCCCAACCTTTTAGTGGTAAGCGGGAGGACAATGCCGACTGGAAAGTCGGCGATACTTTGGTTCCTGCAGGTAATTGAAGTTTGTGTGTTAACAAAAACGTGTCGATAATTTGTCCGGTCATTTCTAGGCTTCCGGCAGGGTATCCCCAACCTTCCGGTTGGGTTGTGGCGGACGTCCCGATTAGAAAAGTATCTCAAACCTTCTGGTATGGAAGCGGCGGGAGAATGCCGACTGGAAAGTCGGCGATACTTTGGTTCCTGTGGAGACTTGAAGTTTCAGTGAACACAAAAAGGTTGTCGATAATTTGTCTGGGTATCTCCAGGCTCCCGGCAGGGTATCCCCAACCTTCCGGTTGGGTTGCGGTGGACGTCCCGATTAGAAAGGTATCTTGTACCTTCTGGTATGGAAGCGGCGGGAGAATGCCGACTGGAAAATCGGCGATACTTTGGTTCCTGTGGAGACTTGAAGTTTTGTGCCAGCAAGAAAATCTATGCCAACACGGGCTTGAGATATCCCCAACCTTCTGGTATGGAAGCGGGCGGAGAATGCCGACTGGAAAGTCGGCGATACTTTAGTTCCGGCAGAGCATTGAAGTTTTAGTGAGACAAGACAGCTTGTGTCATCACTGGCTTGAGTATCCCCAACCTTCCGGTTGGGATGTGAAAGACAATGTCGACTAGAAAGTCGGCGATTCTTTGGTCCCTGCAGAGCATTGAAGCTTTATTGATAAGAAAAAAGTTATCGATAATTTGTCTGGACATGTCAGCGCTGTCGGCAGATTATTGCATCAGTTCTTACGTATTTACATTATTTATTTTAGCGTTCTACATGGATATGTATTGACATAACGAGAAAATTGATATTGACTTAACAATTCCGTTGAAGTGATAGAGCATATTGGTGATATCAAGGGAGAGTTCATATTCCACAAGGAATTATTGTCAAAACTGACGATGATATTATCCGAAATTGGAAAAGAATTAATGTTGAAATTACTGATACGGATAATGCGATAATGGTGAAGATGATCATTTGGAACGAGTATGCTTTGATTTACATTAAGTGCTTTCGAATTCATATTTTTGATTTCAGCTTTCTTTATTCCATGGTGGTATTTTGAGGACCTTTAGAATTAGTTGTATGAGTACACTACTGACTAACAATAGCACGCTGTCCTATCTTATGCTCGCAATGGTGTTTCATTTGATGACTTCCGTGGGTTGTAAGTTTGACGCATCAAAAGATCAAGACCAATTCAAGGGACCTACCATTGATTTGACTGACGCCAGTCAGGAACGTTTTGAGATTCCCATCAAGACGATTCGGTATGTAGAACTCGAAACAAGACCCGACATATTAATAGGAAAGATCACAAGGATTGAGGTATCAGATCAATCTTTTTTGATATATGATCGCGCATCCAATGCGATATTAAACTTTGGGAGGGATGGTAGGTTTCAGTGCAAAATTGATGGTGTGGGCAAAGGGCCAGGTGAATTTCTTACCGTAAGTAACCTTAGCCTGGATGAAGAAAGCAGACAAATAACCTTGGCTGATAATCAGAGCAGGAGTTTCATAAAGGGCAATATGCACTGTGGCGATCTCACCACCTATCAGTGGCCTTTTCTATTTACCCGTTTTGTTCAATTGGGTGCAGACTCTTATGTAATGTATTCCTTCTCAGACCGTGGATGGCAATCTAATTATATTGACGGATGGTGATTTTGAAATATCACATATGGGTCTAAGAAGCACAAAGTTTCATCAGGCATTACGATATATTCCACATCATGTGATACAAAATCAGGGAAATGAGGCTGTCTTTACGGATTTGGTTGAAAACAAAGTCTACACAATTGGTGTAGGTGGCATCTTGCAGGATCGCTATATGCTTATATTGGGCTCCAAGGCGATGCCACGGGATTATGTATTGGCTAATCCAGGGATAATAGCTGGAGGAACACAGTATGATGTGCTAGGTGGGTTTCTTGAAGGAGATCACCACATTAACATATCATATCTCAGTCACACCGGAGAGCTTCAACATGCCATTTATGACAAGCAAACGGGAAATTTTGTTAGGTATGATAGTGATCACCCTCGAAGCCGCGACTTTCTTTATGTCTTGCCTTTCCTTTCACCCCATGTTGCCCATCATTCCCTTTTCATAGAATCTTTGAACTATGAGTATGTTGCAAGGGTCTTGGATCTGTCAACACTGCCAAGCAATTTTCCAGAGCTTCATCCCGATCGCAATCCCATTTTGGTACTGTATGAAATCGGTGAGATTCTCTAGTATGATCCAATGTCATTATGTTGCTGATGTAATTACTTGGTGAGATTGGTTATCTATTATTTTCAGAACTTACACCAGATTCTATCATAACACCTTCAATAATCTTTGAATCAGATCAGATCAGGTTAGAATTACTGTGGATTTAGACGATGTGAGTTGAGTTAGCATGGCCGCAGCTACGTGATTGAAATTCAACCAAGCATAAATTCAAAGGATTCAAAAAACCAATGGCCTAGCCATTGTGTCCGGGCCATGAACGGGGTTATTAGAGGTGCCCAGATGAAGCGGTGGAAATTTTTATTGTTTTCTACTATTAGCGGTATGAGTGCTGCAGGTAAGCATTGATACCCAAACACGACTCATTGTAGCTGGACCGGGAAAGAATGAATGCAGGTCTAAAAAATTTGGATCATCTTAGCAGAGCATACTTAATCTTCTAATCCTAACTGTGATTAAAATCCGTCCATTTGATATTTTGCCAAGTAATGAGAACAAGTCTAATCTTAATACTGCCGGTGGCGATCCTTGCTGCTTGTGATGAAGAGAAGTCCGTCGATGAGATAATACATATAGATGTGGCCAAAGACATTCTTCGAGATGTACGTATTAAGAAGATTGTGGTGCTTGACTCAGTCGAAGCTGGTGTTATCGGAGGGGCAGAAAGAATTTCGAAGATCCACGACAAAATCCTAATCTTCGATCAAAGATATCGAAACACATTTCTACTCTATGATAGCACAGGTACATATCTAAAAAGTCTGGGGAGGGGCAGAGGTCCAGGAGAAGTGCTCTCACCAGTAGATTACACAATCAAGGCCAGGAGTGGGCAACTACAATTCTTTGATATTGGTCAGAAGAAATCGATAACGACTGATTTTAACCTTGAGGTAATAGAGGAAGAAAAGTTGGACATTTTCGGTCGTTGTTTTGAAGCTCTAGAGAGTGGAGAATATTTGATTTATTCCCAATCGCATGGTTATCAAGGAAGTAAATCTTATTCATATGAGTTATGCGATCCTGATCTGACCAGTATTCTGAGATGGATTTTAGGAGTTAGAAATCCTGATCTTGAAAGAGTGAGACTTTCAAATACGATCAGTCGAGAGCCTGATTTTACTGTTTTCTGCCGACCCTTCGATCATAATATCTACTACCTAAATGGCCAAGATCCTGCCATTCGATATTTTTTAGACTTTGGAGACTTGACAGTTACTGAGGAAGATCTGGAATTGGGCCTTCCAATTGTTTATGATATGATGAGAGAGGGCCAACGAGTGTCCATTGATGGACGTCTTATAAATACCGATAAATATTTTTCGTGTTCTTTCGCTTTCAAGAAGAAACTTGAATATTTTATTTATGATAAGGATTCAGAGGTTGTGTTTACTTCAGTCGGTTGCAGGTCTCTGCCATATGGTCAATTGGTTGGTATTGACAACGAAAACCTTGTACTCCTTGTCCAGCCTGAGACATTTAGGGAGTTTCTTAAGTCGTCGGCTTTAGGTCCTGGATTGATGCCTGTGAATACTCACCATATTCTGAATTATATTTTAGTGTACTTTACTCCTTTGCCAACCTGATGTTTTCTGAGTCTAACTTCTTGCAGGGTTGAGTATGGCAGCATGTGAGATGTAGGTATTGCCGGTTTGGAGTCTTTCTCAAAGGGTTTAGCCACAAAGGTCTTTAATCTTGCCGCAGTACTCATTTGATTTCTCTTATTGTCTTGCCGGTGCAATTCACCTCAGTATTATCCGGAGAAATTCCATGTGTTCCTATGTGCCTATTGTGGTTCAAAAAAATGCTCCTCCATTAAAATTGCATGGGCACCTCCATCAGAAGTACCTGGCTATGACCCAGGGATTGTAGCTGAATACTGTCCGTGTCCCATATACCCAGAGCGTCTCTCTGACCTAAGGAATGACCTTCGACCTCAAGTTTACCGTCCAGTACAAAAAAATAGACACCATTGCCGGGTTTTCTCACGCTGTAATTTTCACTGATGTCGCCAGTAAATCTTCCCATGTGAAACCAGGCGTCTTGATGAATCCATACTCCTTGATCTTCAGTATGAGGGCTCAGGATCTGATATAGGGTATTGGCTTGCTCAATCTCTTGCAGAGAAATCTGATCGTATCTGGGAGTGACATCTCTTTCTTTCGGGATCACCCAAATTTGCAAGAATTTGACTTCTCTGTCTGAATTCTTGTTGTACTCGCTGTGTTTAATGCCTGTACCGGCACTCATCACTTGAATATCTCCTTCTTTAATGACTGCAACGGTACCCATGCTGTCCTTGTGTTCCAGGTCACCTTGCAGAGGAATAGAAATAATTTCCATGTTATCGTGAGGGTGAGTCCCAAAGCCCATTGCAGGTGCTACAGTGTCATCATTCAGAACCCTTAGGGCACCAAAATGCATTCTTTCCGGACTGTAATAGCTGGCGAAACTGAAAGAGTGGTAAGACTCCAGCCATCCATGCTTAGCATGACCTCTCGTATCAGCTCGGTGCAAAACGTGATTCATTGTTTTTTTGTTTTTAGGTGAGTAACATGTTCCTATACCACAAATGGCCAAAAATTCAATAGTACAAAGGGAAATAAACCTCCTGTAAAATTTGGCTTGGCGTTCTTTAGCGCAAATTAATGGCTATATCGGGAATGGGCATTGACCTATGATAAGAAATCACCGGCAAAACACTCACGGCTCTCCGTTGTATGGCGTCGGTCCGGGATAAAGGACTAGTGAGGCTGCTCCGGAAAGTGCCATCTTCATAAAATGAGCCTATTTTGGATGAGATTTTCACTTTTTCGAGATTGGGTGATGCCTGAGTATCAGCCGATTGAGAAAAATGGAAAGATCGCCAAAAGAGCCATTTTTGATTTGGCAACCTTTTCGGAGCATCCTCACTAGTGGATGTTGGATCCTCCAGGACTCCCAAATCAATACACCGAAATCATGCTTTGCGGTTTCACAGCATACTCCAATCTTAGACACTGATCGTAGTGAGATTTAGGGACACTGGTGGGTGAGGAGCTGTCGTGTTGATGCTTTTGGTAGTTTTCCAGGTGAAAATCCCTGACCAGTGGAATTCAATCATCACCATTTTGCTTAGAGGTGTCGATGGGCTTCACAAAAGAGTCGGCCGGTGCTGCCCTGCACACCAAGGTATATAACCTGGGTTAATGTGCTCGTATAGTACCGGTATGTATTTATTGGTCAAAACCCGGTGCCGGTAAAAGGGTTGGTGGAGGTTGTCTTAGACAAACGGTACAAACATCTTGTTTTGCAGGATGTAATGGTTTTGGTAGTAAGAGACATTTTCGGGGAGTATCACATCCAGCGGTAGATAGTTGTACTTGGGTGGCCTCGATTTGAAAACCAGAAACTTAGACAAATGAATAAGGCCAAGATAGCCCATTAGGGTAGGATTTTGGTTGATCAGATAGTGAATCTGACCCGAGCTGAGGTATTTGAGATTTTCTTCCAGAGAGTCATAACCGATTAACTTGATATGGTTGACGTCTTGCTCATCAAAATAGGCTGCCATTTTATGGATCCTAGAGGCACTGGTGTAGATCCCTTTTAAGGTGGGATATTTTCTAATTTTTTTGGTCAGGAATGCGGCGAGCTTTTGAGGATCATTGTAGGCCTCAAATTCACAGGTGTGGACTTTCACTTTTGGAGAGATTTCGGCAAAACAATCCCGGAATCCCCGTTCTTTTTCCAGCATGTGATGGGCATTCTTAAAATCTTGCTCCAACGGGATCATGATTACCTTGTCGCCTGCCGAGCAATGCAATGAGAGAAGACGGGCAGCCAGGCGACCACTCTGATAAGAATCAGGGCCGACATAGCATAAAAAAGATTCATCTTCATCTTCCGCCAGGGTGTTGATAAGCACATGCGGGATATGGGTGCGGTGCAAGAATTCGTTTAGTAGCGACCATTCGCGTTGAAATACCGGAGCAATGAGCAAGCCATCGTAGGCTTTTCCAAAAATGTTGTTTACTTTCTTGGTAAAATCAGCCGGGTCAAAGAGATCGAATTCTTCCTGGGTGATATTGACATTATGTCGTATCACTTCTTCACCGGCCATCTCTAGGCCTTCATGAATTTTGTCCCAGAAAGGATCCATTCCTCGTTGTGGGATCAGGTTGCAAATGGTCACTTTCTTGCGTGACCCGGCAAGTATTGAAGCATGTATATTGCGTTCATACCCGAGTTCATTGGCAATCCTCAATACCTTGGTACGTGTCTCTTCAGCTACCCGGCCGCGGTTGTGCAGTACCCGGTCTACAGTACCAATGGATACATCTGCCAGTTCGGCAATATCAACGAGTCGAGGTGTTTTATCCATGAAAAAAGCCTGAAAGTAAAATTTTTCTCTAATTATCTTGGTGAATGCGGTAAGAATTTTACTATCTTGCGTGAACCTTACCGCATACCTACTCGTATAGGAACGCGGTTTTTTGATAAAAAGTTGTGTTACCGCACACGCAATCAATGACTTGAAAAACTCATTTTACTCACTGCTAAAGATTCTATTATGCAAGCATTTAAACTAACCATCATTCTGATGGCGTCTTTCCTAACCATCAGTGGTTACGGCCAAACCATACAAGGTACCGTAACCAGTGATAGTGGAGAGCCGTTGATTGGAGCTTCCATCCTGGAGAAGGGTACCTCTAATGGTACGGTATCCGATCTCGATGGTCGCTTTCAACTCACACTGGAGAACACTGATGCGACTTTGGTGATTTCTTACACCGGACATGAGACCCAAGAATTGCCTGTGGCCGGACAAACCGACATATCGGTTTCCCTAACCGCAGGTGCCACCTTAGACGAGGTAGTCGTCACGGCCCTAGGCATCGGACGAGAAGAGAGGGCCCTGGGATATGCAGTACAGAAAATTGATGGAAACGACATCACCGCTTCAGCGACCAATAATGCCTTGAACTCTTTGACGGGTAAAGTGGCCGGAGTCCAAATCTCCGAGCCTAATGGTGTCGCTGGTGGGTCCATTAGAATTACCATTCGGGGAAACAATTCCCTGGTCCAGGGAAAGAACCAGCCATTGATCATCGTCGACGGAGTGCCCATTGAAAACAGCATTACCGGTGCTGGTGCCAGTACGTTGACCAGTACCGACAATGGCCGTGATTGGGGATCAGGAATCAACAACATCAACACTTGGGACATTGCCGATGTCACGGTACTTAAAGGGCCAAATGCTGCCGCTCTTTACGGGTCAAGAGGTGCCAACGGTGTCGTGCTGATTACCACCAAGAAAGGTAGAGAAGCTGGTGGACTGGGAATAGATTTCAATATGAGCCAAATGGTAGTTGATCCCTATCGATTCAGGGATGTACAAAATCAATTTGGTGAAGGACGTCCCACCTTGGCCGAGCCTACGTTTGAACAAGATGATCAGGGGCGCAACTTGTTGCCGTCGATCTCTTTTTGGGGATCAGGAGCCAGCTGGGGACCAGAAATGGATGGTACACCAGTCGTATGGTGGAATGGGGATGTACTTCCCTTCGAACCACAACCGGATAACATTGAGAGTTTCTTTGACAATGGTTTACAGTCTTCATACAACGTGGCCTTTTCCGGAGCCAACGAAATTGGAAATTTCCGGGTATCTCTAACCCATTTAGACGTTGATGCGATTACACCCAATACAGATAGGGAGCAATCCACGGTGAATGTCAACACTGAGATCCAGGTTTCTAATCGGGTGAGAGCCAATGCAGCCGTTAGTTATGTAAGCGCCTCATCGTTGAACTCACCAGTATTGGGAAATAGCGAAAGTTCGATTGGAAAGAACCTTACCTACAATTGGGGTCGGAGTTACCGGCCGGAATTGGAGAGAGATAACTACAAGCAAGCGGATGGCACGAGAACACCTGCAGGCATCGGATATCCGGTTAATAATGAATTGGGCCGTGGCCGTGGTCGCACCGGTGATTTCTGGTGGAGAATTTTCGAAAACAATGAAACCCGTAATCGCGACCGCTTGATAGGGTCGATGGGCCTGACGGTCGATCTCACCGATTGGTTGGCTTTTGAAGGGAGGATTGGTATAGACAACTACAACGACAATAATATTTCAAAGAATACTCCAGTTGATATAGATCGTGTACTGGGTGGTAGATACTTTAGATCATTGGGAAGAAACCGCATTCAGAATCATACGGCTTATCTAAAATTAAAGGAGCAGTCAATTGGTGAATCACTGAATATCGGTGCATTCGTAGGAGGAGAATTTTTTAAGCGCTCCTACTATGGAATTAGTGCTAGGAATGGAAATCGAAATTTTGTATTTCCCAACTTATTTACCATTCGTAATGTCGACTTTCCTGATAACATCAACTCAGGGTATGCGACCAATCAACTACTACCTAATGAAAGCTTCTACGACAAGGAAATTCAGTCAATCTTTGGGGCTATTGATCTATCCTACAAGAATTTCTTGTTTCTGCAAGTTACGGGACGGAATGACTGGTCTTCCACATTACCTGTAGAAAATAATTCGTACTTCTATCCGTCGGTATCTTTGGGGCTGGATATCACTGAAGCCTTTGACATCGTAGATGATGTGCTTTCTTTTGCCAAATTAAGGCTGGCCTTTGCCCAGGTAGGTAACGACACCGATCCATATCAAACCGGAGCTCGACTGGGAAGTGGAAATTTTGCTGGCTCGCCTTATGCCTCCATCAATGGAACCATACCACCGTTAAATCTTAAGCCGGAAAGGCAGAATTCCTATGAAGGTGGGTTGGATCTAAGATTGTTTAATGATCGTTTGAGCTTAGACTTCACTTACTACAACATCTATTCTTATGATCAAATTTTGGAAGCTCCTGTTCCTCTGTCTTCAGGATACAGCAAATTGCGATTCAACACGGGTGAAGTGCGGAATAGGGGGATCGAGATCTTGTTGGGAATATCTCCACTTCGATCTGAGACGCTTCAGTGGGACCTGGGTATAAACTTTAGCAAGAATGAAAACTTTGTCGAAAGTTTAACTGAGGGAGCTGAACAATTGATTTTGGGAAGTAACCTCTTCGGCAACTTTGGTCCGTCCATAGTAGCGCGGCCAGGTGAGCAGTTTGGAACCATCATTGGATGGGATTATGTCTATTTTGATCGCAACAGCAACGGTATGACCGATGCTGATGAAAGAGTACCTGAAAACCGCATCATTGATGATAATGGTCAGTGGTATGAAGTTACAGATGACCGGGTACCACTGGGTAATTCCTCCCCGGATTGGTTGGCAGGTCTGCGCAACACGTTCCGCTGGAAAAATTTATCCCTAAATACCTTGGTTGATTTTAAGATTGGTGGAGATGTATTCTGGGGTTCATATGCTACAGCCGTTGGATTTGGTCAGAGCCCAGCCACTTTGGAAGGTAGAAATGCCGAACTCGGCGGTCAACCTTGGGTACAGGTGGATGACCAGGGTGTGGAAACGACGCACAACAACGGACTTGTGAAACCCGGTGTATACGCAGATGGTACACCCAATGACAAAGTAGTGTCAAGTTTGTACACGCACCTTGATGTCTTTAGTTGGGGACCGGGTATTGTTACACCTTTTATTGACGACAACAGCTATGTCAAGATGCGGGAATTGAGTCTTTCTTACGAATTCCCAAAAAGTCTGACTTCTAAGCTTGGATTTATCCAGCGGGCGCGCGTGAGTCTAATCGGTCGGAATTTGTTCTACATCTATGACAATGCCCCCGACAATTTAAATCCTGAAGGATTAAATGGATCTGGCTACAATCAAGGAATCGAGTGGGGAGGCCTTCCGGGGTCCAGACAATTTGGAGTAGTGTTAAATACCGGATTCTAAAATTGTGCTGAATTAAAATCAAAAAACAATGAGACTAAATATAAATTTTCTAAAATGTGGCCTGCTGCTTTGTGCTGGTCTGGTCTTGGTGCAGTGTACCGATGATTTCGAGGCACTGAATCAAGATCCGAAGAATCCGGCAGTTGCCACACCTTCGTTATTGTTTAATTCCGTAGTGCGATCGCTACCCATAAGTATCAATGGAAACAATGCACTCTACATTGAAAACCATCACACGTATGACTGGTCGCAGTTATCAGCTACTGATCTCGATGCAGATTTTGAAGTAGAAGTTAATGTAAGGGGCATTGAGTCGGTATGGGGTAACTATTATAATGCCATCCGCGACTTGGAGGCCATCCAGGTTGCTTTTGATGAAATCAATTCGGGACCAAATGCGCATTTGAATGTCAATCGGCAAGCTATTGTTGACATTGTATCTGCTTGGTTGGCATTGCGTACCACCGATCTCTATGGTGATATGCCCTATTTTCAGGCAGGTCAGGGGCAGAATGCTGAAGAACAGATTTTCCGGCCTAGATATGATACTCAGGAATCGATCTATCGGGATGCTTTGGCCAAATTGGAGAATGCCAGCAACAGCATCAACCTGGATGATAAAGCTGCTGATGGACAGTCGTTTTTCAACTTTGGATCGGAAGAAACGGTTTTCAACAACGATATGTCTAAGTGGTTAAAATTGACCAACACATTATTATTGCGCTATGGTACCCGCATCGCCAATGTGGATGAAGGAGAGGCCAGCCGAATTGCGTCTCTGGTCTTAGATCAAAATCGACCATTGCCAGAAAGTGATGAAGAAGTGCTCCGGTTCGGCAATGATGTCAACGGTATTGGTGGTGGTGCTTACTTTGCCTGGGAATTTTATTTTGGCGTACGGATGGGAGAAAACATCTGGAATCACATGAGTGACAATGATGATCCCACCGGTGCCGGAATTTTTGACCCAAGAGTCCATATTTACTTTGAGAGAAATGCCGATAGTTTGTGGGTAGCCATGCCTCAGTCACCAGCAGATCGCGATGATTTGACGGGATCTCCCTATGTGAGCGAGCGCAGACAAAACCCGGCTGGGTTTGAGCATCGGGGTAATTACAGCGGTCATAATTATTTGTTGGTGCAAGACAATGCTCACGGAATAGACTATGAGACCTCTTTTGCCGAAGTTTGCTTCCTAAGAGCCGAAGCTTACCAGCGGGGATGGGCCAGTGGAGACGCTCAAGAGTGGTATGAGAAAGGCATCAGGTCATCCGTGGAAAGATGGTATTCTATGACGACCAATCAGTTTTATGATGAGTTTAGTATTCCAAGACCTGAGGTCACTGAGGAGGAGATTACGGCGCTGATTAATCACCCACAAAACGCTTGGAATGAAGCAGAGGGTCTTAAGCAAATACATACCCAGCGATGGCTTGATCTGTTCTTCCATCCTAATGAAGCCTGGTATTTGGTACGTCGTTCCGGATTGATTCCATTGTTGGAAACCCGATTTGCTGAATCAGGAGAAGCGATTGGTATGCCAACCCGGATCGTCTATCCTGAAGATGAGAAAAACAACAACCAGGAGAACTATCAAGAAGCAATAAGTCGCTACGACCAAGGCGATTCATACTTCAGTTCGATCTGGTGGTAAGAGCTTTTTATAGATTGTTTAAACATTTGATGACAATTTTGGCAGTAGTTTATCATTAGAGAAATTTGATAAGCTAGAGTTTTGAGATCCTGCTCCAACCAAGAGCGGGATCTTTTTGTATGGGTGCGTATTGGCGTTCTGCAAATCCGGGAAGCCCATCAGCGGGGTGAAAAGCTGGTAGGTAGGGATCCTGGAGCCCAGGGGGATCCTGGAGCCCGGTTTTATTGCAAGGAGATGGTTTGTGCTTCGCGGGGATCCTTCAGCCCGGTTTGCCCTTTGAACACACACCATTGCTTCGTCTGCCTAAATTTCTCCAAGGCTCGAGTCTATCCGATGATACTTTACTTTGCAATGTATAGATTTGTATTCAACGTGGATTGCCTGAAAGTTCGCATGGTTTCCTAGCAATTCCATTACTTCTCTCCTGGCAATCAAAGTCCTTTCTTTTTCAACTTTAAATAAGCTGAAGGAATCAAAATCCCATTGTCCAATGTCTTGGCTTAAACCATGATGGATTGCGTTGTGGTGAATGTAGCAAATGAGATCCTTCACCTGTTCTTTATTTTTACATCCTACCCTTTTGACTTTATTCATTAATAGGGGTCCGGTCCTTTGATATTTTCTGTTGAAGTACAATGAATGGCTGCTGAGCCATCTTCGCAACTGGTCAGAAAGAAATTGATTGAGTGATTCTTTATTTGATGCCAATTCCTGAGCACTCCTTGTATCTTCCTTTGCAATCAACTCAAGAACAGTCTTATTTAGTGGTTTAACCTTGATTAAGAAGTGAAAATGGTTGGGAATCAAGCTGTAAGCGAAAGTGTCAAAATAAGAACCAAAATAACGTTCGTATTTGGAAGTGAAGCGCTTGTAGTCATCGGAATCTCTAAACATCTTTTCACCAGTAACTGATTTGTTGTAAAGGTGATAGATTCCTTCTTCAAAGAATTCTTGCCAATAGTCAAAAGCCATCCGTGAACCGAAGGAAATCAGTGAATTATTTAACGATTCCGAGGTTTGCTCATATATAGAACCGCAGCTCCAGGATCCTAGGGGCTCCAGGATCTGCGTGCTTTGAGGAATCGTGAAGCCTGATGGCAAAGGAAGACCAATTCTACCCTGAATCATATTGGTGTTGTGCTGAAAAGAAATTGATTTTGCAAAGTGGCGGTCGTGTCGTGCTGGCCACGCTGGATTAATCTAAAACGACCAATCGCTTCCAAAGTACTCCTTCCTGCGACTGTCCATGTAGATGGTATACGCCTGGAGTGATTTGCATCACTTCGATCATCTGGTGCCGATCTTCAGCAGCCATGGTCCAGGCTCTGATCAATTTTCCATGGCCACTGAACATTCTCCAATGGATTTCTCCTCCAGCGTCCCATTCATGTCTTTTGATCTGAAAGCGGTCGCTAACTGGATTGGGGAATATGCTGATGTTGTCCAGTTTGATTTCACCAGACCTGGTTGTCAGGTTGCACACTGCAAAGGGATTTGCAACCAGAGGTCTCCTTACTGTGCTGAGCACCCCGATCATCCTTTGCATTTGTCCCTCAGTAAAGAATCGCATACAATCATCATTGACATAATCCATGAAATTCATCGGCATATCAACTGATCCACAACTGGACTTGGGAAAATCCGGGCAACCGCTATAACTGCGTCCCTGTATCGGTGTATCCATCACACCGTCATCGGCGCATACATTGTGTTTCCAAAGGTGTTCTACGTTGAGATAGTGGGCGATTTCGTGCACCAGGGTTCTGCCGCCATCGGTAGGATGCAGGGCCGTACCTCCAATCCCAAATGCGCGATAATCGATTACTACCCCATCTTTGTCCTTTCCATCTCTGGTGATGATGTAAGGTGGCCTGGCGGAACCCAAGGTCTGTCGGGTATCGTCATAATTGCAGACCCACACGTTTAAATAGCGATCTGCGTCCCAAATCGATTTTCCACCCAATTCATCGAAATGAACGTTGTATTTTCTTCCAATTTCCTCTACAGCTGTTTGGGTGCGTGTCACACCATTAGAGATCAATCCGTCGGGTGTCTGGTTGGTGAAACAAAATCGAATCTGTGACTCGGATTGAATAGCTGCAAAGGGTTCAGGTAAGTCTGTCCGATCTTCATTTTTACCACCAAAATCTCGATTGAGAATATCTAATTGAGCTGCAATTTGATCGAAACTGATATTTTCCTCAGGAAGATTCCAAACAACATGAAAGACAACCGGTATGGTAAGCACCCCGGCACTCCTCGCTGTCTCAGGCGCGCTTTGCCACCGGGTCAACATTCCCTCGAGGTGATCCTTTTCAAATTGAAGTTTTGGATCGGATAAAACCATTTGTTCGATCTCACCGAAGCCGCACCTAGACGGTAATTGTTGACCCAATACACTTGCAACCAGCAAATGAACTGCCAAGAACAAGAGGGGTTTCATAGATATTGTAAGAAAATTAATGTCCAATCTTTGTTTCGACTCTTTGAAAATAGAAAAAAAAGATGGGAAATGTGATTCTGTTGACTGACCTCAGCTACGGGTGCCCATTGATTTTATGCGTATTTTTGTGGGAGTGATTTAACGCAGTTTCCTGATTTATAAAGGATGATATCTACACATAAGAAATTTTACATTTACACGGGTCTTTGTCTCTTTACCTTGGGGCTTCATGCACAAGAGGAGCAATTAGTCACAGAGGATCATAAGGGGTTTTATAAATTGCCGTCAAGCGAAACCGGTATAATTTTCCAGAACAATCTTCAGGAATCCAAACAGCTCAGTTTCTTGACATATGAGACGATATACAATGGAGCAGGAGTGGGTATCGGTGACGTGAATAATGATGGCCTTCCCGATCTTTATTTTTGCGGCAACCAAGTGGGTGATAAGCTGTACCTAAATCAAGGGAATATGCGGTTCGTTGAAATAACCGAGCAGGCAGGAATTCTCCATAATGGCGGATGGTCATCAGGTGTTTCTTTGATTGACCTCAATCGAGATGGCTGGTTGGATATTTATGTAAACAAGACCCTTTATGACGATCAGCCCCATCTCAGAGCCAACGAAATGTATATAAATCAGGGCAATGGCACTTTTAAGGAGTTAGCCGAGGAGCTTGGTCTCGCAGATACCGCCAGATCTCAACAAACCCTGTTCTTTGATTATGATGGTGATGACGATTTTGATGTCTTTCAAGTCAATCAACCCCCCAACCCAGCACTTTTATCACCCTTGCACGGTCGAGATTGGTTGAAACCTCAATTCGGCTGCCGGCTTCTCGAGAATCAGGATGGCCGATTTGTTGATGTGACAGAGAAGGCAGGTGTATTTAAGCGGGGCTATGGGCTGAATGCCAGCGTTGCTGATTTTAATAAGGATGGATGGCTTGATATTTACGTTTGCAACGATTATGAGGGCCCGGATTTCCTGTATATGAACCAGGGCAATGGCACTTTTAAAAATACCATTGATGTCTCGATGAATCACATCTCTAATTTCAGCATGGGATCAGATGTGGGAGATATAAATAACGATGGGCTCACCGATCTGATCGTCCTGGACATGGTAGCGGAAGATAACTACCGCATGAAGGCGAATATGAGTGGCATGCAGCCCGAAAAATTTTGGTCATTGGTGGCGGCTGGTGGCCATTATCAATACATGTACAATACCCTTCAGCTCAACCTGGGTACCGATGCAAATGATATAGTACATTTTAGCGAAATTGGTCAGATGGCCGGAGTGTCAAATACCGACTGGAGCTGGTCACCACTAATTTTTGACTTCGACAACGACGGATTTAAAGACATTTTTGTCAGCAATGGAATCTATCGCGATCTTCGATTTACCGATGCCTTAAAAAAAACCGAGAAATATTTGAAAAAGATTGCGACAAAGAAACCGGTCAGGCACTTGTCTGAATTAATGGACGAAATAGATTTTGAGGAGGTTATCTCTTTTTTTCCTTCCAGCCGATTGCCCAATTATTTTTATCACAACAATGGAGACTACCAACTCACCAATAAGGCCAGGAAATGGGGAGTCGATGAGGGTTCATTTTCGACAGGCGCTGCAGTGGGAGATTTGGACGGTGATGGCGATCTGGATTTGGTCATCAACAATGTCAATGACCCAGCATTTATTTACGAGAATAAAACTACAGATCATTATTTCTTGCAAGTAGAGTGCTATTACGGAACAAGACCTCTCTATGTACCTGGTACTGAGGTGTCCATCTACAGCAATGGAAAAATGCAGACCGAACAGGTTCGGTTTGTTCGGGGGTTTTATTCTTCCAGCGATCCTTTGATTCATTTTGGTTTGTCACATGAAGAAAGAATTGATTCACTTGTGGTGGTATTGCCAGGAGGCAGGAAGAAAGTGGTGAAAAAGGAATTATCGATTAACCAACGAGTAAAAGTTGATCTCGCAGGAGCGGTGATTCAAGACGCTGCATCTGAGCCAAACGAGTTTTTTTTTCATGATATAACGAAGGAAGTCGCCGGAGATATCAGTCACCAGGAAAATCCTTATGATGATTTTGCCCGGGAAATTCTTTTACCTCATAAACTATCTACGCTTGGACCCGCTTTGGCTAGTGCCGATGTCAATGGTGACGGTCATATTGATTTGTTTCTGGGAGGTGCTGTCGACCAGCCCGGAGTCGTTATTCTTCAAGATGCCGATGGTCATTTGCGAAAGACGGCTTCACCGACTTTTACAGAAGATGCAGCCTTTGAGGATGTGGGCGCGGCCTTTTTTGATGCCGATCAGGACGGGGATATGGATCTCTATGTGGTGAGTGGCGGAAATGAGTATTCTCCTCAGGATCCCAGGTATCAGGATCGACTTTATTTGAACAATAGTCGAGGTCAATTTTCCCGGAGCCAAAATGTCCTTCCCGATTTTTACACCAGCGGTTCGGTTGTCAAACCGTGCGACTATGATCAAGATGGAGATACTGACCTACTGATCACGGGTAGATTGGTGCCCGGCCGATATCCTGAACCAGCTACCAGCACTTTATTACAAAACCAGTGGCGTGAGCGTGGTGAGTTGACTTTTGAAGATGTGACCAAGTCTCAAGCCCCCGAATTGGATTCCTTGGGTATGGTCACTGATGCTGTATGGACCGATTTGAACGGCGATGGCCAAGTTGACCTAATGTTGGTAGGGATGTGGATGGCGCCAACTCCCCTCATACAAGAAAGTGGTGAGTTTTCTATAGATCGGAAGGATGAAAAATTGGGACAACAAACCGGTTGGTGGTATTGTGTAACTTCGGCTGATCTTGATCGCGACGGAGATGATGATTACATCCTGGGGAATCTGGGGTTAAACTACAAATACAAGGCCTCGATGGAAAATCCCTTTGCCGTGTACTATGATGATTTTGATGCTAATGGCAAAAAGGATATTGTTTTGAGCTACTATAATTTTGGTGAGCTTTATCCCTTACGGGGTCGATCTTGCTCATCACAGCAAATTCCAACGCTCGCAGAATCTTTTCCCACCTACGATATATTTGCTTCTTCCGACCTAGAAGAGATTTATGGCCGGGAAAACCTGGAGGCCGCACTGCATTTGGAAGCCAATACCTTTGCAAGTCTGGTCTTAGAAAATCAGGGCGATGGTACCTTCATGCAGCATCCGTTGCCGATGGAAGTTCAATTTTCCAACATCAATGATGTTTGGGCGGGAGATCTTGATTCAGATGGCTGGACCGATTTAATCCTAGTTCACAATATGTTTGGTTCAGAAGTCGAAACACCAAGAGCTGATGCCGGCATGGGCCTCTATCTTCGAGGGGACGCTGCTTTCAGTTTTCAGGTCGTTAATCCACAAGAAAGCGGGTTATTCCTTACCCAAGAGTGCAAGAAAATTGTATCGATCGATGAAACCGATCCTACTTTTGTGATTGCCGTAAATGATGGACCGCTGAAAGTATTGAAGGCTAAAATTCATTACTAAGGATGTTTCAGACTTCCAACAAGGAGGGGTTGTCACCCTCTTGATATGGCGGTATTCGATCAATAGGAAACTTCGGCGAATGAATTCGCCGCTACATTGGTCCAGAATTTACATTTGACATTATTAGGAATTATTAAACGGATACACAGCTCACGATGGGATTTAATGTACAGCTGCTTGATGATAATCCTTGACCTATTAGAAATGCTTTTTCTACTTTTTCCTGCCCTTGCTTGAAGCTACGGCATAAGAGTGAACTTTGTAACCTGCCGTTATCTGAAGTTTGCAACTTCAGATTCTTATCTTATACCACCAATCTTTTTTTGTAACCACAGATGAACATGCCAACTTATTTAAGCCTGAGTTGGTGGTTGATTTTTTGGACTAGTGGTCGCATGATTTAGGTAAGGTTCGGCTATGTAAAGCAACGGTGTGGGAGATGGATATTGGATTGGACAATTTTTTATAAGCTTTCTTCATATCCCGCAGCAAAGCGTTCAATAAATTTTTGCAAGACAATAGAGTTAAGATCACTTTCTGCTCCGGGAGCCATCCTCACAATGGCTTCATCACGCCTGAGTAGTACTTTAAAAGGTACATAATTAAGCCTGAAATCCTGGTTGAGCTGCTTAGACTCGTCTCGTTGAAGGAAAATGTGATGCCCTGCCAAATTGTTTTCGTTGACGAATTTATCGTATCTGCTCTTGTCTCCAGAGCACAGGAAGAAAAAATCAATCTGTTTCTTATTGGCATCTGCGATCGGATCCTGGGACCTCAGGATGTCAGAATAGCAGCCGCCACACCAGGTTGTCCATAGATCAAGATATATCACATTGGCGTCGGTTTGATCAAACAGCGCCTTGATCATGGGATTGGTCAATCCATGATCTATCAGATAATACTCAGAAAACTTCACATCATCCGGATCGCTAATCAGATCGTACTTTTCCTCCAGTTTTACCCAATGCTCACTGGAGAGGTGAGGTTTGATCTTCTTTCTCACCTGATCAAACCAGGGCCAGCTTTTCTCATAGCTGAGAGCACCATCAGTAGTGGTAAAAAGCATATGCGATTTGAAATCAAAGTTCGGCTCCCGCTTAATGATGGTATCTATTTGGCGATTGAAGTCATTGAAAGCAAAAGCTTCACCAGGAGCCGGCTCAAGCTCAGGATATTCCTGGGTCATAAAATAATAGTTGTGACGGTATAAGAGCTGTTCATGACCGTATCCATTTTTCCAATTGCCTAGGTTTGACCGGACTTCATTGACAAATTGGAAGTAATCATATCGTTCGGTGATCGCCTGCTCGGGATCGTAACCATCAAAGATGTTGTCACAATAACGGGTACCAAATTCATACAGCTTGGCATAGTGATGATTGTAAATTCGCCCCAGTAGTGCACGAGCCACCACCGGCTTCATGTCGTACTTGGTGAGGAATCTATGGAGGCCATCCAGATTGGCCCGCAAACTACTTTCTCTGATGGCCAAGTAGTCTTGCGGATCCTTGGGATCCCGGGTATTTGCGTTATCTGCGAAGAATCCATCCTGGTAGTATCGGAGCAAATCCTGGTTGTTATAGGTCATACGACCGCTAAATTTCGTATTTCGCAGATGATCGATGCTGACTTCGATATAGATGCTGTCGCCGGGAGCAAGCATAAATGAAATGCTCCGCATTGGATCCAATTGCATCTCCTTAGGACCATCGATGTCAAGGCTTAATTCAAATTCACCCTCGGAATTGACGGGAAACTGTGGATAGGATTCCCCACTTAAGGGATTAAATGAAATGGTTTTTATGTTGGGATATTTGGAAATATCCAGGATCTTACCCCCCACCACTGTTTGAAGCTGACCGGTAGGCTTTGGATCTGGAGTATGGCAGGACAGGCTTATGGCGAGTGATGCGATCAGGAACAGCAAATTTCTCATGATTATGGACATTTAGCAAAACTAAGCTCGATTGAGTCAATAGATCTGCAATGCTAAAGCTGGCTCAAGAAGTTATAATCATTTATTATAACGAGTGTACGTTGTAATATTGTTGCCATACCATGTATCTTTCTGCACGAGGAATCATCACATACGGGGCGATTTTTGTCTTCTTTTTTCCACCTTGGCATTTGCTCTATGGGGATAGCGACAGGATCCTTGTGTTGATTAAGATTGAGCCACGAAGGTTGCACTAAAATTGGACCAGTAGAGCGCAGATCAGAACAATCCTGGAGTGGCCATCCAACCAGTAGAAAAAGTCGTAATGACCCACAATTTGGGACTACAAGTTTTAGAACCTTATTGTTGGAAAACGCACCTTTACCGAGTATTTGCTATCTTTTGATCACAAGGTCAAAACCGGATTTTTATGAGCAAGAGAAAGGATGTCTTACCTGTCGAGAGGGAGAAATTGCACATTCAAGCCACTGAGACCGTGGCTGCTGGGATGAAGGCAGTCAGTGTTTCGTTGTCTAGAGGCATTTCATCCATGGGGCTTTCCAGGTGTCTAAAGACATTTGATCGATTGAATCAAACCGATGGTTTTGATTGCCCGAGTTGTGCCTGGCCAGATCCTCACCCCAGTGAGCGTTCCTCTATTGCCGAGTATTGCGAGAATGGAGCCAAGGCGGTGGCTGATGAAGCGACCACTGCCCGTGCTGATGCAGCATTTTTTGCAAAGCACTCGATTGAAGATCTATTGCAGTGGTCGGAGAGAGATCTTGGAAAAGCCGGGCGCTTGACCCATCCAATGCTTAAAATCGAAAATGAAGATTACTATAAACCCATCCCCTGGTCTGACGCTTTTCAACTCATTGCTTCCAAACTGAAAGTCTGCAAACCCGATGAAGCGGTTTTCTATACCTCAGGCCGAACCAGTAATGAGGCGGCGTTTCTATATCAGTTGTTTGTTAGGATGTATGGAACCAACAACCTACCGGATTGCTCCAATATGTGTCATGAATCGAGCGGAGTTGCCTTGACCGAGGTGATCGGGATCGGAAAAGGGACGGTGAAACTAGAGGATTTCTACATTGCAGATCTAGTGATTGTGATGGGGCAGAATCCAGGCACCAACCATCCACGTATGATGTCGGCATTGCAGAAGACCAAACACAACGGAGGTAAAATCATTTCCATCAATCCCTTGCCCGAGGCCGGCCTGCTCAACTTTAAGAATCCCCAGCAATTATCCGGATGGCTCGGTAAACCAACCGAAATATCAGACTTGTTTTTACAAGTCAAGATCAATCAAGACGTGGCGCTCTTAAAGGCGATCATGCTGCTTCTTTGGCAAGAAGAGATGGCCGATCCGGGTACTGTTTTTGACCTGAAATTTATCAAAGACAAATGCTCAGGTTACGAGGACTTTATCAAGAGTCTACAAGAGTACAACATCTCTGATTTGGTTGAAAAAAGTGGGGTACCTCTGGATAAGATAGAGGAGGCTGTTCTTTTCCTTAAAAGGGCTAAGAAAATCATCGTGTGCTGGGCTATGGGAATTACTCAGCATAAAAATGGTGTCGCCAATATTCAGGAAATTATCAATTTATTGCTACTGAAGGGCAGTATGGGAATTCCTGGCGGCGGTGCTTGTCCGGTGCGAGGTCATAGCAATGTGCAAGGTGACCGAACTATGGGTATTTGGGAAAAATTGCAACCGCAATTTCGAGATCGGCTCGAAAAGCACTTCGCTTTCACGGCACCAGAAGAAGATGGCTACAACACGGTGGAGAGCTTGCAGGCGATGTTGGCTGGGAAAGTTCGTGTTTTTATCTCTCTGGGCGGAAATCTCCTTCTGGCCGGACCAGATACTGATCGCATCGCTGAGGGAATGGAGCAATGCGATCTGACTGTAATGATCTCAACAAAATTGAATCGAAATCATCTCATCACCGGAAGACAAGCCCTGATATTACCCTGCCTGGGTCGAACGGAGAAAGACGTCCAGTCCTCAGGTGAGCAATTTGTCTCTGTGGAAAATTCCATGGGTATTGTCCACAAATCACAGGGTGGACTACCACCCGCATCAGCTGAACTCATGAGTGAACCGGCAATCGTAGCTGCACTGGCACAAGCTACACTAGGCAAAGGCTCCCTCTACTGGAATTATTATATAGAGGATTACGATCGAATTCGTGATGCCATCGAGGAATGTATACCAGGATTTGATGATTATAATCGCAGGGTAAGAAATGAAGGGGGTTTCTATTTGCCTAATGGAGCTAGGGAACAGTCATTTCACACCCACGATCAAAAGGCCAACTTTAAAGTAATTGATCTTCCACACTGGGACTTGCAACCGGGCGAGTTTCTTTTGACCACCATCCGAAGTCATGATCAATTCAATACCACCATCTACGATCACGACGACAGATACCGCGGCATATACCATGGTCGCAGGGTACTTTTTATTAATCCACAGGATGCCAGTGAATTACGGTTTAAGAAAGGGGATATTGTTGACCTATGCAGCGACTATGGGAATGTCAAGAGATGGGCCCGTGGTTTCACCCTGGTACCCTACGATATACCTCCCGACTGTTTGGCAGCGTATTTTCCAGAGACCAATAATTTGGTGCCTTTAGACCAATATGCAGACGGAAGTTATACCCCGATTTCAAAATCCGTTGTGGTGACTTTGCATCCTATTGATTGAACTCCAAAGTAAAGCCCCTGAAATTTGGAGGAATTCTCTGAGTTTGGTGAAAATTTCTCGCAACTAACCGTCTGGCTGCAAAACTGTGATCTTGGACAAAATGATACGCGCAAACTCTAGTCAAAGGGAAAGTCTGACAGTATATTTCGGCAAAATCTAGCATTGGATCGAGCAAGCAGCTCTTAGGGCATTGCTTTGGTATTTCGATTTGAGACAGACAGATTACATCAAGGCTGCCGCTCTCTTGGATGGTCACTTTCTCTGCCCAGGCTGGCCACTTTAAATGCAACAATGTTGCAAATAGAGATTAGGTTTGTTATTTTAGCGGGAAAATGGAGTAACATGACTTCTCTCAGAATGTATATAGGTCTTTTGATCATCGCCGCTGTTGCTGCAAACTGCGAGAAAGATGATCCAGTCATACCCAACGAGGAAGAGCTGATCACGACAGTTCGGTACATCCTTACACCGAACGATGGAGGACCTGACCGGATTTTGCGTTTTCAAGATGTGGATGGAGATGGAGGCAGTGCCCCAGAAATTTCCAGCGACCCTCTGGCGGCAAATCAGACCTATATGGGTACGATCGAGTTGCTCAATGAGCAGATTGTTCCGGCTGAAGATGTTACCATGGAAATATTAGAGGAAGATGAAGATCATCAATTCTTCTATGAAAGCAATGTTTCTGGATTAATGATTGCCTATGACGATCAGGATGCCAATGGATATCCGGTTGGTTTAAAATCTATTATAACCACATCGGATCCGGGTACCGGGCAAATTACCATCACTTTAAGACATCAGCCCAATAAGGGGGCCGATGAGGTGTCAGCCGGGGTGATAACCAATGCAGGAGGGGAAACCGATATTGAAGTCACTTTTACCGTTGATGTGCTGTAGAGCTTGTCTTATAATCATAATCATTGCTCTGGTTTCGTTGAAGGGATATGCACAAGAATGCTCACTTACCCTTAGTGGGTATGTATATGATTTAGCCACAGAATTACCCTTAACGAAGGTAAACCTCTATATTCAAGAGAATGGTAAAGGCTCATCGAGTGATGAAGATGGCTTCTTTATGATAACTGATTTGTGTCCTGGCAATTACCATCTGATCTTGAGTCATATCGGCTGTCTGCCCGTTGAGGTCTTTCTAGAACTAAGTAGGGATTCGGTACTACACCTTACCATGGAGCATTCGGTGACCAATCTCCGTGGTGTGGTCGTGATGGGTAGAAGTATAGAAGGTACCTCAAAGAGTGTAGAGGGTCTTAATGAGAGAGAATTACTTGATCGTGCACCACTAAATTTAGCAAGGATGATTGAGTCTCTTGCTGGAGTAAGTGTCCTAAAAACCGGTACTGGAATCGGTAAGCCTGTAGTTCATGGACTCTATGGCAATCGGTTATTGGTTGTAAACAATGGTGTTGCACAAAGTGGCCAGCGATGGGGTAATGATCATGCTCCGGAAATTGACCCACTGGCGGCAAAGGCCATTCGAGTGATTAAGGGTGCCAGTAGTGTTGAATATCCCGGTGCTGGTTTGGGTAGTGTAATAATAATTGATCCTAGGAGAATCCAGAATGAGCCCCACTTACATGGAAGGGTTCACTATTATTATGAGGGGAATGGCCGGGGCCATGGTTTAAATATTCAATTTCAGAAGAAGACTCCTTGGTTAGGATGGAGAGTAAACGGTACTTTGAAGAAAAGTGGTGACAAGAAATCACCCCAATATTTCCTGAACAATACCGGATTTAGGGAAGCCAATGTGGCACTGCAACTGGAAAAAACCATTTCTGAGCGCTGGCTTCTCGACGGATACTTTAGCACATTTAATACCACACTGGGTATTCTACGGGGTTCGCATATAGCAAATATAAGTGATCTGGAAAATGCCTTAAATCGAAAAATTCCCTTCTTCACCGAAAAGAAATTTTCTTATATCATCGAAGCTCCCCGCCAACGGGTGAACCATCATTTCATGAAATTAGAGTCTAAAACGCTGATTGATGAAAGTCAATGGCTTACATTGGTGACTGCGGTGCAGTTAAATAAGAGAAAGGAATTTGATATTCGTCGAAGTGGACGCACTGACATTCCTGCATTGAGTCTTAAGCAAACAAATTACTTGTTTGACGCAAAGTATCAAAAGCTTCTACTGAAGGACTGGAATCTAAAGTTTGGCTTTCAGTTGAGTGTTACTGATAATACCAATGACCCTGAGACAGGAGTATTACCTCTGATCCCAGATTATCTATCGTACAATTCGGGTATCTTTTTCTTAGCAAACAAGCATTGGGATAAAGCATTCTTTGAGTGGGGTCTTCGCTATGAGCTTGACCGACAAAGTGTGGCGGTAATCGAAAACAGTGTGCCCTATCAGATCAGGCGATACAAAAATAACTTTCAAAACTTCAGTAGCAATATTGGCTGGACCTTTGGTGTAGGTGGTGGGCTACCGATTTCGTTTAATCTTGGCTATGCCGCTCGTAATCCAGCAATAAATGAATTATATAGTCAAGGTCTACATCAGGGTGTAAGTGGCATTGAAACAGGCAATCCTGGGCTGGATGCCGAACGTGGACTTAAGGCTACACTCGGTCTAGAAGTTGTTCCACGAGCGCATATCCGGTTGAGTTCACTGGCATATTATCAAGGTATTAGAAATTATATCCTTCTCAAGCCACAGAATGACTTTCGATTGACAATTCGAGGTGCTTTTCCAGTGTTTCGGTATGAGCAAACTCATGCTTCCATCTATGGCCTTGATGTCTCTGCACATTGGGATCTCACAGATTCTTTCTATGCTAAGTTTAAGTACAGCTTCCTAAGAGGTCAGGATTTGGTAAATGACCTACCCCTAATAAATATGCCCTCCAACAATATGGCTATGGAGATGGGTTTTCAATTTCCTAAGCCCATTGAAACATTGGGGAAAAAGATAGAACATCTCGAATGTAGTATCACCAACCAATACTATTTTAAACAGGTCCATCTCTTACCAAAGCAAGATTTCATTGCTGCTCCTGAAGGCTATTACTTGCTGTCTCTAAATATTGCATTTGACATGTGGTTTGGTAAGATCAGATCAAGATTTTATGGCAAAGTGGATAATGCATTGAATGTGCAATTTCGCAATTATTTAAATCGCCAGCGATATTTTTCCGATGATCTTGGATTTAATGCATCGCTAGGGATTGGCTTGACATTTTGAATGTTGTGAAGAACACTGAGATCACCCGGAATCACGGGGTCGATAACTGTTTGTATGGATTTACTCTTGGGGATATCTAATAACCTCTGAATAATATCGGTTTTGAAATATTTCGGATTTAGACTGTTGTTGTCGCTTGCAGGGAGCCCGCCCTGATTCACTCCTGCCGCCTCAATCTGGCACCCCATATCGAAATTCTTAAGTAAAACTAATGTGTTTCCCTACAGTGAATTGAGTGAGCATAGTCCCGAGTGCCCGGGACTACGTGATTGAAATTCAACGAGGTATAAATTCAAAAGATTCAAAAAACAAATGACGAAGCGATTGTGTCCGATCCATGAACGGGGCATTTAGAGGTAACGTCTGGAAGGAAACGGTGATTTTGTGTGGTGACCCTGCGGAATAAAGTGCTCTTTTGTTACCTTATCCAGGTATTCAATAATTTTTATGTTTAGAAGATCATTTATTCGGAGTTCAGCATGGGGGGTACTTGGAATTAGATTCCTTCTCAATCAGATCTCACCAAGTGATCACCGGAAATTTATTATTTCACATGTAGGCTGCGGAAGGGCAACTGGCTATGCGGAAGCCAATAAAATTGTTAGCTGGAATGGTAAAACTCATTTCAGCTGGTTGGATTCTGATAAAGGGAGGTTTATTGTTCGTATACGAACCTACGATCATACATCCATGCAGCTGTCTCCGACCTTTGATGTTGGAGAGGCTCATGACAACCATGGTGGTCCGGCCTTGACCATTGATTCGGAGGGCTACCTTCATGTGGTGTATTTTCCTCATCACCATCCCATGCGATATCGAAAGTCATTACGAACAAATGACGCATCGGCATGGAGTGATGTGGAGTATTTTGGAGAACGTACCACTTACCCCACGTTGGTATGTGGGAAAGACGGTACACTATTTTGTAGTCTTCGTAGGTCCTTTAGGGAAGATTTGTGGCAGTTGGAGCTATGGAAAAAGCCACCAGGTAAGACCTGGCAGGGTCCGCAAGTCCTGGTTAAATCACAATATTTGGGATATACGCACTTTCAAGAGTCGTTGGCCTGGGGACCCAATCACCACACCTTGCATCTTGCCTGCCGGGTGCATGAGAAAACCGATGAGAGCGGTTACGGCAAAATTCAGACGGTTGCCTATATGAGAAGCCCGGACTTTGGGACTACCTGGCTTAGAGCTGATGGCAGTGAGGTTATGGTACCGGCAGCCTCATCCGAATTAGATGTCCTGGCCGATGGCGGTGCCGAAGTAGGGATCAATTTGCGCATCGGTGGCCTGGCGATTGATGATAGGGGTTCTCCCTCCATACTGTACAGCTGGCATGATGGCGAGATGGGTAAGTCCTTTCTGTCGAGATGGTCGGGCAAAAACTGGAAGAGGATTGACCTCCATAGATTTTTACCCAGACCTTATCAAGAGTGGTTCATGCTGATGCCAGGGGGCTTAACTTACCTTCCAGATGGCCGATTAAAGATTGTGGCTCAGATACAGCGTTCTGGTAAATCACGCAGTACTTGGGGAGAACCCAGCACTGAAATTGTGCAGCTGCTTTCAGATAATGCCTGCCGTACATTCGATGTAAGCATGTTGACTGCAGAAGATGCCAACGTGCCCCATTGGCTACCTAGCCTGGAGCGACCGACCGGATTCAATAAGGTAGGAAAAGTGCCTGCTGTGATGTATACCGCCGGGGGAGCAGGTTCGAACAATTCGGATATCTTGCAAAATAAGGTATTTGGGATCTTCTAGATATCAGCCCATTATTCAGTTGGGCAAGATTGGTGGATCAATGACTCCCTCCTCATGCTATCCTCAGCTCCTCCCAAACTCAACTTTAGGTTGAGGTCCTTCATGACTTCATCTGATGGAGGAATTAGTAGTGCCTGAGCGCAAGGCAGATTCTGTAGCACACAACCATTTAGATCACCAAAGATTGATGCGCTTTGATTGAGTATAATTTCTTTCTGCTTTACAAGACTAAAGGCCTTTGTGGCAAAAAGAAAGCGGGGCGATAAAGTTTACGAAGTTTCTATAAAATTGATGGGTCTGTCTTGGCGGAGAATTTATTAAAGGTTACTGAGTCTCGATACCCAATAAGGACAATTGACGGTGCTTATTTTACTATAGATTGTGAACAACCCTATCGGGTGAAAACCTATAAATATGCTAAGAATTGTGCTCCTTGCTGTTTATTGGGTGACGATGATGCCAATTAGATCGTCCTCAGATTTGACCCCAATACTGGCAACTTATTCCTGCAATCAGCATATATCCCTCGTCCAACCCAGTCAGAATATTTTCTTGTCTGGTAGTGATGTTTATGTGAAGATCGCCACCAGCCACCCCAATACCGTTTCCTTCGTTGATCTGTATCTTAATAAAGAATTTATTCGAAGGGATCAGAGCTATCCATTTGAGTGGGCAAGCCCGCAAAATGCACTTGATGAGGAGCTTAGAAATATGCCGGCAGGCACGTATCACCTGCATGCAATTGTCAAAGATGTCTGTGGAAAAAAGAAGACCATATCCCGAAAAATTATGGTCACCAATGCGACCAAAATTTACCGGTATAATCCCATTTATGAACTAAGCTGGCTAAAGAAAATCAACAAGAGATACCATAATGCCAAGATCAGCGAATACCGGAAAGGTCCCCGCACTTTCTTTAAGGTTCAACCTTGCCTTGGCAAAGGGCAGACAAATTACTGGTTCGACGCTCAGGGCCGGTTGGTGGGAAAATTCAGCAGCCAAAAGTTGAATCAGGGCAAATTCAGCAACGCCCGATTGATCAAGTGTTGGGCTGATCCCTGTACAACCGGAAGAGCATGATCGGGCCCAAATCCCATCTGAGAATCAGTGCTGCGACACAGCTAGATAAATTTAATCTGTCTTTAGGTACACATATCGCTCCAGTCTGGACAGTTCTTTATCATCAACATATTTTCCGATTTCGCGACGAAATTGCTCGATGCTCTTGTACGGCCTATACTCTTCAAATTCGTGAAGCATTCGATCACCCACCCCCGGAATACTAAGTATTTCCTCCTTGCTGGCCGTATTTAATTCGATAGGTACAAAAACATATTGTTCTAATCTGGCTACCTCAACATCGTCTACATATTTGCCAATTTCTCGCCGAAATTGTGCCAATTTCACATAAGGCCTATACTCTTCAAATTCGTGAGCCATTTTCTCACCAAGATTTGGAATAAGTAAGATTTCTTCTCTGCTTGATGAATTGAGGTTTAAGGGAACAAATAATTTCTGATATACTTGCGCTCTCATTTCATCCTCCATATGAGGCCGAAGGTGTTTATCCAAGGCCAACATGTCCAGATATGGTCTATTTTCCTTGATAAATTGTGCGATTTCTTTAGTGATGCCTGGAATATCCATTAGTTGCTCAACAGTGGCACGGTTGGGGTTGAGGACTTCCTTGTTGATGCCTACCTGTGCCAATGAATGTAGTGAAATGGTTAGTAGAAATAGAAGACTTTTTACGACGATAAGGACCTGTTTATTTATCATAATGAATGCATTAAAGGATGTTTTAAAACGGTAATATTAATGATTTAGGAATGATTGTTTTTCTTATAGAATTATTTGGTGAATTCACAAATTGGTATTTCTCAATCTGGCCATTTAGAATACATCCAACCGATCGTACCCAAGACAAACAAAGCTCCAGGGGATAAGGCTGGAGTGGCGCCAGTCAAGGTTTCCCAAATCAATTCGGATCCCGATAAATCGGGATACATCTCAAGCTCAAAAGCCTTGTTTCCCTGATAGTGTAAATATATTCCTACAAATGCAGCCCCCATGAGCAATAGGCTAAACCCCCTAAAGAGCCGGGTTAACCATTGTCGAGACCAGGTGTACTGAGCCAGGCATAAGGCAACTCCCATGAGAAGTAGTCCAACGGGCACCCATTGCCATTCGTCTTCGTAATGACCAAGCAAAAGCAGCTCTGCAAGCAAGCCCAAAGTGCTTAAGGTGAATAAGGCCAAAAGAAGTGATCTTAGGCTTGGCATTTGCTTCTGATAATACTATAGTGGTTTTTAGAACGACCCACAGTTGAGATTAGTTTTGGACAAGGCCTGGCAACTTTTTGATTTTTACGTTTCGAAAGAAGATCGATGCGTCGGCATGTTTACCTTGCAACCCAATATGACCATGAGAAGCGAGATGAGCAGCGGGTTTGGAAAGCCATTCAGGTATTTCGCTGCCGTCGGGATTGATATGGGGATCAAGCCAAAGATCCATATTCATATGGGCTACCCATGCGCCGTTGAGCATGACGTGCACCATACGTCCTTGACAGATGATCGTATAACGGTTCCATTCTCCAGGTCTTTTCACCCTGCTTTCTTTGGGTGCCAACCGTCCAAAGACCGCACCGCATTGCCAAGACTTGGGACTGCCGGCCCATTTTTCAGCATGGTCATCGGCAATCTGTATTTCTAGTGAGTTGGGTATCCAATCCTCGATGTCGGTACAGTGAATGATCACACCGCTATTTGTACCATCTTCCGTCTTAAATTCCAAATCCAGAATATATTCATCGTAACTATCGATGCTCCAGATGGCCTGGTCTTCACTTGCCGTCAGTACATCACCCTCTAGTTTCCAGACATCCTTGGGAGTATAAGCTCGTTGTAAATCCGTGCCAAACAGATCATCCCAGGATTGAACATCGGGATGGTCCTGCATCTCGGAAACCAAATCCGGAAGTTCCTTGATCCCAATGTTTCTAAATTGGACTAGGGCAGGAGGGCTCACCCATTGCCCTTCCTTTTTACTACCATGGTGCTGTAGTCCGATGGGTCCTTTTGCAGGCAAGTCCGGAAGCCAAGCATCTTTGATCACGACCTGATCGTTGAGGACTACGGTCAGATGCTCGCCAATTACAGTGATCTTGTATTGATTCCACTCACCGATGTGTTTGTCGGCGTTAAATTTGGGGGTTACGGCAGCACGAACATTGGCCGGCATGTTCTCGTCCATGCGATACCCATATACCTCACCAGAACCAATTGGCCAGCACCAGATATTTACCTGGGACTTAAGTTGCCCCCTGATGAGAATGCCAGAGTCCGAATCTGGCACCGATGTTCGGATGGTTTCCCCATGCTCATCTTTCTTGTGGAGTCCAGTAGGTAGGATAATGGGAACCCGGGGATTGACGTAGGGTGTTTCCTTGATACGCCATTCTACCCATAATTCGAAATTTCCGTATTCTTTCACTGACCATAAATTCTTGTCTTCGGCCTCACTCGCAGCATCATAATCGATCACTTGGTCAACGATTTTCCAATGGCCGCCATCGTTATCGGGTACCTCCCAATGAGTAAAGTCTTGACCATTGAAAAGGGAAGTGAATCCCTCGGGAAATCCTTCTTGGGCCGTCAGTAAACCACAGGCGATACAGATGCATATCGCGGTGAGCTCAACTCTCGAAAATCTCATGGCACAATCAGTTTAGTCTCTCAAAATTAAGAGAATTTCAGTACTGAACTGAGAAGGCTCAACATCCTCATTTTGGTTTCTGACATCTTCATTGGAAATTGCAGTTTCCTTTTTGACGGTTTCTTACATTGTGAACGATGAGTAGAGAACATCAAAAGATGATGATGGCTGCAAGGCGAAGCCAATATGGACCGCCGGATATACTCCAGGTTGAAGAAGTACCTATACCTCTTCCAGGTGCTAAAGAGATTCTTATCAAAGTAATGGCCGCCACAGTCAACCGTACAGATTGTGCCAATCTCAGGGGCAGACCTCAGCTGGTCAGATTATCTACAGGGATCTTTAAGCCACGCCAACCGATCACGGGTACCGATTTTTCTGGAGAGGTCAAAGAGATAGGGAGCAGTGTGACCACCTTTGAGGTGGGTGACCGGATTTGGGGCTTTGATGATACTGGATTGGGTAGTCATGCCGAGTACATGTGTTTGCCCGCAAGCCGAGTCATGGCCCGGATCCCGGAAAATATTGGATTCCAGGTGGCTGCAGCTAGTGCTGAAGGAGCGCATTATGCCTATAATTTTGTAAAGCGAGTTGAGCTCAACCGTCACAAACGGGTATTGGTACATGGAGCAACCGGTGCCATTGGATCTGCAGTCTTACAGTTCTCGAAATATTTCGGAGCCCACATCGTGGCTACCTGTCGAGCAGAGCATCGTATCTTGATTGAACAGCTTGGAGCCGATCATACCATCGACTATGAAAATCAAGAATTCACTTTTACGAATGAAAAGTTTCATGCGGTTTTTGATACTGTGGGGAAGAGTAGGTTTGGCGAATGCAAGCACATCTTGGAACCTGATGGAGTCTACATCTCGTCAGAATTGGGCCCATATTCAGAAAACCCTTTTTTGGCCCTTATGGCACCTTTTATGAAAAGGAAAGTCAAATTTCCTATTCCCTTGAACATTGGGGGAAGCTTGTCTTTTATTTCACAATTGACTAGAACTGGGGCATTCCGACCTTTGATAGATCGGACCTATAGTTTAGACCAGATCAGGGATGCCTTCACCTATGTCGAGACTGGTGATAAAGTAGGAAACGTCGTTTTACAGATCCTCCACAAAAATAGATCATCTTGACAATAATCGCATGTCCAGGCGGTTTAGGTACATATTTCCAATCCTTCTCTTATGCGCAGCAAATGGGTTTCTCATCTTTTCACTGTGAGCTTGCTTGGAATGAATGCATTGTTTTTTCATTTACAGGCTCAGGTCACCAAATTGCAAATCTCCGATAATCACCGGTTTCTAGAAACTGCAGATGGTCATCCGTTCATCTGGATTGGTGATACAAATTGGTTTTTTGCGAAATTACCTCCAGCTACCCTGGAGCAGATCCTTGACCGCAGGGCAGCGCAGGGATTTACGGTAATGCAGATCAGTTGCAGAGAGAAACTCTACAATGGAGAAGGTCCAGGGCCCATTACCACACCCAATGAACAATGGTGGTCGTATTTAGATACCTATGTCGAGAATTGCGCTGAACGAGGTATGTATGTCGGCATCACTCTTGGATGGTGGTCGGTGGCTAAGCGAAACTCTGAGAAGGATCTATATCGCTTTGGTCGATGGGTAGGAGACCGATACAAGAATCAAGATAACGTCGTATGGCTTACCTTGGGAGAAGCTGGTAGCCATGTTAGAAAAGACACCATTTCCTGGTCTAAGCTTGAAGCACTAACACGAGGCATTAGAGATGGCGATACTGGCCAGAAGCTATTGACGATCCATGCAGACTATCGCCGTGGAACGAGTCTAAATCGAGATACAGAACTCTGTGATTTCAATAACTGGCAGACCAGTCAATGGTGTTGTATATCTGATCTTCCCAGAAAGGATCCACGTGAATGGACAGTGTGGGAGGCCATGACCTATGATTACAACCAGCGATATGGTGGATCACCAAAACCAACCATTGATCTGGAGGCCTGGTATGAGAACAATAAGGATTTTTGTGGAGCAGATCCCTTTTTTATTCGACGGCGGGCTTACTTTACCATATTGGCAGGAGGCTTTGGTCACACATATGGTGCTGGAGGTATTTGGGATGGTTTGGTCGGTCCAGACAGCTGCAGTAGCAAGGCCTTAAAGGCACTGGACTATCCAGGAGGTGTTCAAGTAGGATATTTGGGAAAGCTCTTGATGAAGTTTGGTCATGACTTTTTTAAAATGATGCCCGATCAAGAACTCATTGTATCGGATAATCCTGAGGAGTATGATTCGCATATCCAGGCGGCTCGAGCCCATGATTGGTCTTTTGCTGTGATTTATTCAGCAGATGCTGATGAATTTTCACTTGACCTAACTTCCTTGTCTTCCAAAGTGAGCCGGTATGGCTGGTACAACCCACGGAGTGGGACTTTTGACCAGTTAGGCAAATTGGAAGAGTCGGACAAGATGTCTTCGATTTCCTTCGATCCACCTGGTGATGATGATTTTGGGCTTGACTGGGTGTTGATTTTGGGTTCTAAAAGCTTTGTGAATCAACTTGGTGAAGATTAGTTAGGTTATTTCATAAGTTTTAAGAGGTCTGGACTTATTCCTTTACGGACTTGAATCGACGAACCAATAAACCCATGGTTGAAGCCATTTCTTCAAGTCTGGTTTGAAACCACCAATGAGCTGAGTCGTCTTAAGGGCAAAATTATGTCACAGATGAATCGCATACAACAACCAGATGGGCTGGTATCTTTTATTTGATTTTGATAATCAGCGGCATATTTCACTTGATGTACGTTCCATCTAAATTGATTTCATGGAGTGATCCCGTAGTTACTGTGTCAAATATTTCCTCCTCGCTACTTTTATTTAAGTTCGGGATTGTGAGCGGCATCATTCGTTACACTGCCTTCATAGTACTTGCACTGATACTGTTTGCATTGTTTTCGACTGTCCAGAAATCAGCAGCTTGGCTTATGGTGGCTTTGGTTGTGGTCAGTGCTACCCTCTCTTTTGTCAATATGGCCCACCAAATGGCCCTAGTTTCTCTCATTGAACGTGATGGCTTTGGCCAAAGCCTTTCCCAGGATCAAATTCACCTATTGATTAGCCAGCATCTCGATCATTATCGGGATGGCAATTTGATCAATCACGTTTTTTGGGGTCTATGGCTATTGCCCTTTGGATATTTGGTATACCAATCTGGTTTCTTGCCCAGGATACTTGGCATTTTTCTGATGTTGGGATGCGCTGGTTACCTCATTGACTTTTTTGGTTTCTTTATGGTTGAAGATTATGGCGACACCTGGATAAAAACCTTTGCCGGAATTCCGGCCAGCATTGGTGAAATTGGTATATGTCTCTGGATGTTGATCTTCGGAGCTAAGCAGAAACCTTGGTAGGGACAGAAAATTACTAAGAGTGATCTTACTTTTATTCTGCCGATAGGTATGCGTCTTATGGCTATCCTCGATTGACCGTGATTTCTTATTGAGAGCAGGACTCAGCTTCTAAGCATAGAGATAAATTCTATCTTAAAGCCTCAATTGATGGATTTGCAATAGCTGAGTTCTGATGCCAACTAATCGAAAACTGGCGGCCATTTTGTTTGCCGATATTTCTGGTTACACTTCTCTAATGCAAACAGACGAAAGTCTGGCTTTGGAAAAGCTGGCGAAATTTAAATCGATCGTTGACCAAACTACGCCTCAATTCGGAGGGAAGATTGTGCAATATTATGGAGATGGGTGCTTGATCATCTTCGAAAGTGCCATTCAATCGGTCAGATGTGCAGCAGAGATGCAGCTGGCATTGCAGCGGGAACCCCATGTACCGGTTAGGATGGGAATACATCAGGGAGATATTCTTCTGGAAGGAGACAATATTTATGGTAACCCCGTCAATATTGCAGCACGTATCGAGTCAATGAGTGATGCAGGTTCTGTATTAATGTCATCCAAGATAACGCAGGAACTCACCAATCAATCTGATTTAGTCGTCACTTCTCTAGGTTACTTTGAATTTAAAAATGTGCGGGATGCCATTGAGGTCTTTGCTTTTAGCCAGGATGGATTTATAGTGCCTAGGAGGGAGACTGTCCAAGGTAAGTTTAAGGAGCAGAGTCAGGAAAAATCGATTGCTGTTTTGGCCTTCGAAAATCGCAGCTCTGACCCTGAGCAAGAGTATTTTGCTGAAGGAATTGCGGAGGAGATCATGTATGGTCTGTCTAAGCTGAATAATTTGAAAGTGGCTGGTCGCTCATCAGCATTTTCTTTTAAGAATACTGGGCTGGATCCCCGTGAAATTGCAAAACAGCTTAAAGTCGGATTTTTACTGGCTGGCAGTGTTAGGAAAATGGGCCAGAAGTTGAGAATTACTGTGCAATTGGTCAATGGGAAGGATGGATTTCAAATTTGGACGGAGCGATATGCAATGAATATGGAGGATGTTTTTGCTATCCAGGACGAGATTGCCGCACAGGTTGTGGGCAAGATGGAACTTCTGTTGTTGGGGACCGAAAAGGCCCAACCCATTGTGGGACGTAAGACAGAAAGTGTGGAGGCGTACCAACTCTATTTATTGGGAAAAAGCTATCTCGATCAAAGAATGAACATCGTCGCTGCCCAACAATGCTTTGCCAAGGCGGTAACCAACGATCCAAAATTTGCCTCGGCATACAATGGCATTGCCTATGCACATGTCTACAGTATTATCCTTCAAAATGTACGACCACACGATGGTTTTCCCCAGGCTAAGGAGGCAGTGCAGCGGGCTCTGGCACTGGAAAGCGATAATGCCGAAGCCCATACCTTAAGATCTTGGATAAAATTTTACTATGACCGAGACTTTAACGGTGCAATGCAAGGATTTGAAAGGGCCGCATCCCTGGCTCCCAATCGATCGGATACCTACCGGATTTGGGGCTATATGCAGTTGATGTCGAGTCAATTTGACGCTGCCGTAAAGTCGATGTCAAAAGCCTATGCTTTAGACCCCATGAGTTTCAACAACAGAGCGAGTCTTGGGGAAGTTTATTTCCACACTCAACACTATGAACAGGCCGAAAAGGTATTGGTAAAACTGGCTCAAGAGTATCCGGAAAAAATCTTAACCAAAGAATTGCTGGGTAGGCTTTTTGTCGCACAAGGTAGAATGGAAGAGGCTGATAAAGTTTACCAAACCATTTCACACCATCTCGACATCGCAAATCTTTATTCATTTCATAAATACCTATTTTACTTACAACGCGGGAATGTAGAACTTTACCGGAGGTACCTTGAGAATCTTGAAGAAAGGAACAAAAATACATGGATCAAACCTACCCTCTTATCGATGCTCCATTTTTATCTGGGAGATATAGAAAATGCCCAACGATATTTTGAGAAAGCTTGTAATGACAAAGATCCTACGTTATTGCAGCTGTATCATGATAAAGCTTTGAGAGAATATACATCTCAAAGTGATGTCATGTCCTATATGGATAATATCAGTTTCCCTAATAGGAATAGAAAGGCGATTAGCTGATCTGATTTCGTTGACTTGCTGACTTAAAACCCGCAAGTGACCTGTTTTTGACACGATTTCAAGACAAAAATTTGATAATGAGCGAATGATCATTTTGCTAGTCTTACGACAGGAAGTGGGAAAAAGGCCGAAAATCGCTGATGTTTACCACAAGTAGGAATCTATGGAATCTCGGTGCAGGAAGCTAGGTAAAGATTTGATTTTCAAATCTTTGGGCCGTTTGGAGGCATTTGTCTGAAATCTCCGAGGCGGAGAAAGCGTCTCGATCCCTTATTTCTTCAACAATTCTTTCATAGTGAATCTCTGGAAAACGAGCTGGGCCTGGCTGCCTTCATATAAGATTCCAATGGTGCTTTCATTAATACTGGTAAGGCATGAGTAACCAAAGCCTTCACCCTCGTCGATCAACGTGAATAGGTTTTCGTCCCAATTAACGCCTTGGTCTGTACTGATTTTTATGGTCAGATTTTTTCGAAGGTATCGATCTGCAGGATTAGAAAAAATCAAATAATCCTTTCCTTGGTAACGGTGTTTGATTAAGCTGGCCATACAAACAGGTTCGGGTAAGCTTTTGCGAGATGAGGGATGTTCTACCCAGGTCTTGCCGAGATCTTTTGTGATGACCACCGATCTTGCACCTTTACCATTTCTTCCCTTTGGACTGTTTCCTCGATCATCCCGCATATTGAGCATTAATGACTGGTCATCCAATTCAACCACCTGAGCCTCTGTAGTTTTTGACTTGGCACCTGAGCCTATCATCCATGTTTCTCCATGGTCTTTGCTATATACTATCGTAGCATGCGGAACTTGGTGTTGGTCCTTGTATTGTGCAGGAAAGATCAAAGTACCGTCGGTCATCGATATGCCTTTTCCGGGACCTTGGAGAAGGAGGAACCACTCGGGATCCTTTATTTGGCTGGTGATATTGATGGGATCAGACCAAGTCAGGCCATCATCTTCACTTTTTACCAGAACAAATTGTCCAGTCTGTTGTGGGTCCATTCCTTGCTTTGATACTGTCCAGGCACGGGATCCCTCATTACCATGGATCCATAGAGCTGCCACCCAGATGGTTCCCGTTGAACGGTCTACCAAGATGGAAGGATCGCCGGCTCCGTTAGCATTTTCAGGAAGACCGGCCCATTTCTTCATATCCACGGTGACGGTTGGGGGATCCCAAGTTTGCCCACCATCGGTACTACGGCTCATTCCCACATCGATGTCTCCTTGTAGGTCACCACTTTGAGATCGCCGCATATCATAAACGCCGATCAATGTCCCTGCATTCGTGGTGGCCAGACCGGGAATGCGATAGGTATGAATACCATCTTGTCCTGCTTGCCGAAGGGCATACCCTATTTTCTTGGATCTGGAGTTTTCCGGTGCTGGAACAGTATGCTCTTTTCCATCAGTCAAGACCTTGGTGATTTGTGCTTCCACAATGTGATCCAAGTTTGCATTCTCATCCAGCGTTAGGGTCAGCCAAAAATAATTGTTCTCCGGGTGTAGTTTCTGACTGCCCTGGAGAGTGATCACATGGGTAATCTTTCTCGACACCCCAAAGATTGATTTCGTTGAAAAATCTGCATTTTCACCGGTATAATAAATGGTGACTTTCTCAATGTCTTGAATATCAGTCGTGCTTCCCAGGTCAATAGTCAGCTCATCCAGCTCTAATTTGATATCATCAGGGGGGACAATATTGATGCGGAAAACTGGATTATCCTCTTTCCCGACCAGGACAGGGTATGCCGGGGAAAATGATTGAATGATTGACCTTTGGTTGTCTAGATCCGTACATTGATCCTCTCCATTCAAGCGGTCTGCCGATTGGATAAGAAGGAAGGTCAAAGTCAAAAGGTACTTCACCATTTTTGATAAATATCGTGTATCACAAGTGTTCACAATGTTTTGCAGCAGTAAAGGTAAGTACTGATTTTGAACTGCCAGGTTTTCAATGATCAACATATCCCACCACAAACCAGGATTTTCGACGACATAGCGTCAAGTCCACTTTAAGGGCACCTCTAAAACCCCGTTCATGGATCGGACACAATGGCTTTGCCATGGGTATTTTGAATCATTTGATTTTATACTTCGTTAAATTTCAATCATGTAGCTATGGCCTATGTTTACTCAGCTTGCCTCGTCTAAAATCCAAAATATTTCAAAAACGATCTCATTTAGAAGTTATTATAGATGCCCTTACGTTAATTGCGAGCTTCAAGGCAGACTAAGGATCTGAAGTAGAGTATGTGGCAGGCCAAATGCCTATCTTAGGCATCGTCATAAAACGTTTCCAATGAATTTAAGAGAATTGGTACGCCTTTGGTTTGAAAAATGGGAGAGCGGAGATTTTCTCGATTTGCCCATTACCGAGGATTTTAAGCATACCAGTCCGTTTGGAACCATTGATGGGAGACAGAAGTATATCGATCTGGTCAAAGCAAACCGGGACAAGTTTCTGGGATATCACTTTCACATCCATGATGAAATTTATGCCGGCCGCAAGGGTTGTGTACGCTACACAGCAAACCAGGGGGATTTTAGATTGGAGGTCAGTGAATGGTATATCATGGGCGAGAATGCACTTGCCGAAATCATTGCCTATTATCACATTGGTGAGATCCAGGACGACCGTAAACTAACCTAGTGCTTCATTCAAGAAGTATATGATATTAGTGGGGCAGCTAGTTTTTGACAGATCGAAGAGGCGAAACCCCGCCAGAATGACTTCAGTCGGGCAGGCGAGCATAGCCGTAACTATGTGAGGCTTTAGACGATGAAGAGATGTCGGAAAGTAGCATGCCAATAGTATTAGATATTTTTTGAATGAAGCACTAGTGAGGATGCTCCGAAAAGGTTGCCAAATCAAAAATGGCTCTTTTGGCGATCTTTCCATTTTTCTCAATCGGCTGATACTCAGGCATCACCCAATCTCGAAAAAGTGAAAATCTCATCCAAAATAGGCTCATTTTATGAAGATGGCACTTTCCGGAGCAGCCTCACTAGTGCTATGTCCACTAAGATTTTGTAAGTGAATTATATGATTTTGTTCTCATAGGAAGCGTCAGAACGCAGGCAGGGCGATAGCCCTGGTGAGGCTCTGCAGTGAGATATCAGGACAAAGACATTGAAATTCTTGCTCATATTTTAGTGGACAGAATACTAGCCTGTACGTTTTTCGATATTTTTTCATCGGATAAATCTTGCGAGCTAATTTTTTTTATTCTATCTTTCTCGCCAGAATCGTTCTGATTCTACCCTTACCAACTTATTCCGGGCAATTTTTCGATTGACACTCTTCTGACTATTCACACAATTGTTTAACTATTTGGCTATAGAGTATGAGGTACTTATATGGCCTGATCCTCTTATGTGGATTGGGGAGTGTTTTTGGCACAATGAATTTATTTGCCCACGGTGATTTGCATGAGCGAATACAAGAAGTAACTAAGCAGATTGAGTTGTTTCCCAGAAATTGGGACCTACGTCAGAAAAGGGGTGAATTGTATTTGCAGCATGAAGAGTACAGGAAATCTTGGCAAGATTTGATAATCTGTTACCGGAGGCAGATCTCTGACGATCGCCTTCTTTATTGCCTTGCCAAAGCTGGCTATTTTCTGGAAAAATATGATCGAAGTTTGCATCTTCTACAGAAGATCTTGAATTCTAATCCTGATGACATAAAAAGCTGGCGTCTAAAAGCCCGGTGCCACCAAAAAAAAGGTGAGTTTTTAGAATCTTCTCTTTATCTGGATTTGGTAATCGAAAAATCTATTCGTCCGAAACCAGAGAATTTTATTGAAAGTGCAGAGGCTTGGCTACTATCTGCAGAATACATGACGGCTCAGCAAAGGATTGAGCAAGGTATTGAACGCTTAGGCCCACTTCCACAGCTGGAGGAAATGCTTCTCTCTGTTCATTTGGAGCAGAGAAATCATAAACCTGTACTAAAAATATTATCACGCCAGATTGAAAATTCGCACCGTAAAGAATTTGCCTATCATAAACGTGCTGAAGCCTACTTAGAGATCGGCGAAAGGGGCAAATGCCAAGAGGATTTACTAAGTGCCCGAGAGGCCATCGCTAATCTTCCTCCACACCTTCAACGTTCGCAAGCAGTTATTGATTTGGCAAATTCAATTAACCAATACTTACAAAAATTATCCTTACACAAAATTTGATTACAATGACAAGATGGTACTACATCCCAATTTTAACACTACTCTTAACTACTGCTTATGCTCAAAACACATTAATCAGTTTCGGATCAATTTGGCACTATTCTGATCTGGGTCAGGAACCAGCCATTCAATCAGGCACAGAATGGTTTGAAACCCAGTATGACCAAGCCACCTGGCCTTCGGGTAATGCCCAGCTGGGATATGGTGATGGCGACGAGGCAACCGAGATTAACAATAGTGTAATTACCGGGTATTTTCGACATGAGTTTCAGGTTGCAGATCCTTCGAGCTTCGAGTCTCTTAGTTTAGATTTATTGTTTGATGATGGAGCGGTAGTGTACCTAAATGGAAATGAAATCTGGAGGGTCAACATGCCTACCGGTGATATCACTTACGGTACTTTTGCTGCTAGTAGTAGTTCCGATGATGATACTGAATCAACCGTCATGGGAAATGTCTTATCAACGGGCTTGAATGTACTGGCAGTGGAAGTTCATCAACGCAGTTCCAGTAGTTCGGATATCAGTTTCGACTTTAAATTGGTAGCAAATCCGGCGGGCTCTGTAAATATCATCCGGGGTCCCTACTTACAAAAGGGTTCTCCCAACTCCATGACCATCAAATGGCGTACATCAGCACCCACCGAGTCTGTGATACATTATGGCACTACTTCGGGTAATCTCAATCAGACAATATCGGATGGCTCCAATAAAATCGATCACGAAATTCAGATCCAAAACCTGCCCGCCAATACGAAATATTATTATGCTGTTGCCAATGACGAAAACACGCTATTGGCTGAAAGTAGTGATTTGTATTTTAAGACTTCTCCATCAACAGGCAGCCAACAGTCGATAACGGCATGGGTGTTGGGTGATTGTGGAACGGGTAATTCAAATGCACGTGCGGTTCGAGATGCTTTTTTCAATTACATCGGTCAAAGCCATCTTGATATGATCTTGTTTCTGGGTGACAATGCCTATAGTGATGGTACAGATAGTGAGTATCAAACAGCGATATTCGAAAACATGTATGAGGAGCGCTTAAAGAATACGGTCAGTTGGAGCTGTTTGGGAAATCACGATGGGCATTCTGCCAACAGTGGCACCCAGGATGGGCCCTATTACGATATCTTCTCCTTCCCAACACAAGGCGAAAGTGGAGGGACACCTTCGGGGACTGAGGCTTATTATTCTTTTAATTATGGGCCGATCCATTTCATTTCTTTAGACTCTTATGATTCTGACCGTTCTGTTGGTGGGAGTATGTACACCTGGTGTGAGGCTGATCTACAAAATACTACCGCAGAGTGGATCGTCGCCTTTTGGCACCATCCCGCCTATTCCAAGGGATCTCATGACTCCGATAGTGAAAGTAAATTGGAAGACATGCGACAAAATTTTGTGCCACTCCTAGAAAATTATGGTGTCGACTTGGTTTTGTCTGGCCATAGCCATTCCTACGAACGATCTTACTTCATTAATGGGCACTATGGTACCTCCAATACTTTCAGTACCGCATCTCATACGGTAGGACCCAATGGATCTGGTGACGGCAGGACAAATGGAGATGGGGCATATCAGAAATCGGGAAGTCAGACCGAGGGTGCCGTATATATTACCAGCGGATCATCCGGAAAGACCAGTTCTGGATCTCTCGATCATGAGGCTATGTTTTACTCCGTGTCAGCCTTGGGTTCTTGTATCCTGGAAGTTGCAGGTGGGACAATGAATGTCAAATTTTTACGGGAAACGGGAGCGGTGGATGATTATTTCAGCATAGTTAAAGATGTCAGTTGCCAAGTAGGCACATCGTGCAACGATGGCGATCCATGTACGACCAATGACATGTACGATGCCAACTGCGATTGTAACGGAACGTTTGCCGATAGTGACGGTGATGGTGTCTGTGATTTTAGTGACCAATGCCCTGGATTTGATGACAACTTGATAGGTACCACTTGCGATGATCAAAATGAGTGCACAACAGATGATGTCTATAATAATCAGTGTCAATGTGTTGGCACGCTATTGGATTCCGATGGTGATGGAGTTTGTGACATGGATGACATCTGTCCGGGCTATGATGATATGATTGACAGCGATGGTGATGGCATCCCCGATGGATGTGACGACTGCAATGAGGCCCACAGCTTCCCGGAAAATCCACTACATCATACCGGAACGGGGTTGAGTAGTACCACTCTAGATTTCCAGGGTCTTCAGACCGATGTTTCCTTTACCATCCAAGATTTAAGTCATAGACAAACCCGGAAAAGAGACTATCGATATATAGACGAAGTCACCGTTTCCTACACTGATGATAGTGGTGTACAGCATGTTGTGGGCACCTATTATGGCGATGAACAGGAACAAGTCAACGTGCAGATCGGTGACGCGGTGCAATCGGTCTCGGTCAGTCTGACTGACGCCTATGATGGAAATTCATCGGTCGATCAGCTCATATCGTTTTCACAGATAAATTCTTGTGCTGTGTCTGCTGCAGCAAATTTATCTCAGCTTTTGGGATTCACGGCAAAGGTGGATGAAATCCAACTGAATTTACGACCTAACCCAGTGTCAGATTTGTTGCAGGTTGACTTGGATTTTCCCTATGCCGAAGGTAGTGATTATGAGCTGGCTATCGTTGACTACCGGGGTGCAAGAATCTGGAATCAGTCGTTCCGGGGTGATCAGGAGAGAAATACGCATGACGTAGATGTAGAGGCGCTGACACCTGGGATCTATGTGTTATTGTTAACCTCAAATGGAGAGATCATCACCCGGAATTTTGTGGTAGCGAGATAAGAGAAATTCAAAAGAAAGCATGGGCCCAATCCAGGAGGTTAGGTAGGATTTCATTCAAAAGAATGCGGACTAACCTCGTGGTATTCAAGGGCCCATTCTTGCATGAACCGAACCCTCTGAGGCATACAGCGGTAGACGATTAGATCGGGATTGTCTATGGTGCCGAGATAATGCCTAAGTAGTGGATTTCTATCCCAGATTTGTTGCAGCAATTCACGGTCAGAAACGATCTCAGCTATGCCCGTGATCCTCACCTGATTGTGGTCTGCATCGAGATAGCACAACTCTATCTTGTTGTTGACCGCAATCTCTTGGGTTTTATGATAGGATTTTAGGTTGGCAAAGTAGACGGTAAATCCCTTTGTCAGTACCGGAGAAATGGGCCTCAACCTCGGCTGATCACCATCGATGGTCGCTAGGAATGGAAATTTCACCCGTTTAACCAACGCTTCGGCTACCTTGGGGATTTCTGACGTTTCAATTTTCTTCGGTTCTGGCTTAGGCATTAAAAAAGGTTTAATGTCTCAATCTCTGCCCTCCTTCGCGTAAAGCTTCGGACGGACAAGCGATCTCTCTAATCTTTCCAATCTCTCCAATCTCTCCAATCTCTCTCCAATCTCTTCCAATCTCTCCAATCTCTCCAATCTCTTCAATCTCTTCAATCTCTTCAATCTCTCCAATCTCTTCAATCTCTCCAATCTCTCCAATCTCTCCAATCTTTCCAATCTCTCCAATCTTTCCAATCTTTCCAATCTTTCCAATCTCTCCAATCTCTCCAACCTTTCCAATCTCTTCAATCTCTCCAATCTCTTCAATCTCTCCAATCTCTCCAATCTCTCCAATCTTTCCAATCTCTCCAATCAATCTCTCCAATCTTTCCAATCTCTCCAACCTCTGCAATCTCTGCAATCTTTGCAATCTTTGCAATCTTTGCAATCTATTTGGTGACTTCGTTACTGATGAGGCAGTTGTGGCTTTTTTTTGGGTTGGTCGTCTTGATCGTGGTTCCTTTTGTCCTTTGGGGGGATACATGGACTCAGCGCTTTTCTCTTTCAGGCTCGATCAGTTGGTTGCAAAATTATGGTCGATGGGCCTGGTTGGCAGGTATCTTGCTTCTGATCGCGGATATCGTCCTACCTGTACCGGGCACATTGGTGATGTCTGCCTTGGGTTATATCTATGGCCCCGTACTGGGTAGCCTCTTTGCTGCAGTTGGTTCGTTCAGTGCGGGTGTGGTTGGTTATTGGGCCTGCCGTGCATTGGGTCAACGGGCGGCGGTAGCTATTTTGGGTAAGCAAGGTCTGGAGAAAGGACGGAAAATGTTTGATCGGGTCGGTGGTTGGTTGGTGGTTCTGTCGAGATGGATGCCGGTTTTCCCAGAAGTCATTGCATGTATGGCTGGACTTAACCGGATGTCAGTGCTGGTTTTCCATTTGGCTCTGGTGTGTAGTGCCATTCCGATGGGTATTGTTTATGCGGTGATCGGTCATGCAGGTGCAGAGAATCTTACCTGGGCACTAATGGTGAGTGCCGGACTTCCTCCCATTATTTGGTTGGTACTAGGCCCGATTATTAAGAAAATGACTGAATAATTCATCTAGGAGCTTCAATATTTGCTTCATGTCGGCAATGTATTTATTACCGGTGCTTTCACTTATGATCTCCCCAATATATGGTATGGATAGTATACCTCCTTTTATCCAAAGGGTTTACGAGGAGTTTAAATGGGAAGGTTTGGCAAGAGGTGTAGACGTTACCCAAGCAAATGAAGGTTGGGAATTGAGGTTCGATAAACTCACGGGATTGAAGGCAGCCAAATGTCAAACCAGAGGCAAAAGAGTCGACATTACCATTGACTCTTCCAAATGGAAACGGCTCGATGAATTCCAACGAAGAGGTTTACTCTTTCATGAGTTCGGTCATTGTTTTTTGAATCGTAGGCACCGAAATGAGAAATTGGTTTCTGGTGAATGTGTCAGTCTAATGGATGGGAAGGAGGGTGGATTCTACTGCTCTAATAATTTTTATTCCCCTCATTGGTGGAGCTACTATGTTGATGAGCTATTTGATCCTAGCATTAACCATCCATCATGGTATGCATCCCTTTCAAAGCCTGATTGGAAGTTAAGACCAAAGATCTTTTTTGATTCATGTGTCGGAAGTTTTAATGGCCTTCAAAAGTGCTTTATCAAAAAGAATCTTTCTGTGAGGAAGGATCAGGGTGTATTCATCGAATTGATTTCGCCATATGACTTTTGGGAGTCTACATCGTCTTCTTGCTTGCAAATAGATAAAATTAGGTTTTGTATTGATCCGATAAAAAGAATAATTTTTGCTTTAAATGCAAGGACAGAATTCTCTTTTATTGATGCTTATTTTTTTCGAATTGCCGAAGCCCATAAATTCTATAAAGACTTGTTTGGGCTTTCGCTGTTGATCGAAAATGGTTGGATCTATTTTTTCGCAGGAGGTCGACAGGTACATTTGATGGACTTTCAATTACCTGAGCAGGTCGTAGTTGCCAGCAATGGGTCTAAGACCGGTGGTCGCATGATTCAAGTGTTTATACGATAAAAGCAATGGTATTTTATTTATCAGATAATTTACTGATTGACCTGCTAAGTTCGGCCGAGATGTCTATGCAAATTGTCATTTATGTTGGTCATCCCGCTTGTAGGAACTCGGTGCCAAGATGTACTCTTGGTCATTTGGTGGAATTTCAAATCAGCTCACTAGGCGTATCGGTCTGTGAAAATTATGATAGGTAACTACTCAGGATTGATGAGGTCCTAAAGTGAGAATTTTGTGTTTGTCAAGTAGATGCCTGTGCAGTATTTCTTCTCCGTTCCTTATATTTAGCCAACCCATTAATTGAGGGCCGGATCTGCAGATCCTATTTGAAAACCGAACTTTACAGAATGCCTTTACATTCATCACTGATTTTCCTTGCGGCTTTCTTTTTGCTTATGGGTTGTCAAAATCAAGACCAGATCTTTACTGGAGCTGGTGATGATTGGGCGCACTATTTGGGAGACTATTCGAGCAGTCAGTATTCACATTTGGATCAAATCACGGTAGATAATGTAAAGGACTTGGAAGTGGCCTGGACTTATGTGACCGGAGATAGTGCGATGTACCAGACCAATAATCTGGCAGTCAATAGTGTGGTATATACGGCTACGCCTTACAGTCGAGTGGTGGCCTTGGAAGGAACTAGTGGTAAGCCCCTGTGGACCTTTAATCCGGATGATGTTCATCAGGGACTGGCAGATCGGGATCAGCGCGGTCTAATGTATTGGGAGGATGATGGTCAGGGACGAATATTAACTTCAAAGGGCCCTTACTTGTATGCTTTGGATGCGATCTCCGGTAAGTTGGTAACATCTTTCGCTGACAGCGGCTTCATTCATTTGGGGGATCAGTTGGATCTGCCTTACCGGGCAGATGTTTATTTTAATACACCAGGTTATATTTATAATGATCTCTTAATCTGTGGGGTGAATGTGCCTGAGGATGTGCCCGGTGCGGTTCGTGCCTTTGATCTTCGTACTGGCAAACGTCGTTGGATTTTTCACACCCTTCCCCGTCCTGGAGAATTTGGATCGGAGACCTGGCCAGAGGGTTATCTTGAACGCACAGGAGGAGCCTCCGATTGGTCGGGTCTAGCTATTGATACCACAAGGGGTATCGTTTATCTCTCCACCGAAACAGCAGGACCAGATTTCTATGGGGGCTGGCGGTATGGTGAGAATCTCTTTGCCAATTCTTTGATTGCCTTAGATGTCAAGACAGGTAAACGCCTCTGGCATCATCAGTTGGTCCATCACGATCTATGGGACTTAGATAATCCATCACCTCCCAATCTCTTGACAGTTAGACATAAAGGAAAGCGATTGGACATTGTTGCCCAAGGGACTAAGATGGGCCTCTTATTTGTTTTTGACCGGGTGACCGGAGATCCTCTGTGGCCAATTGAAGAACAACCTATTGAGCCCTCACGGATTCCGGATATGAAATCGTGGCCTAGTCAACCCAAACCGACTTTGCCACCACCCCTTATGCGACAAACCTATACTGAAGCTGATATTTCAAACATTTCACCTCGGGCAGAACTATTGACGCGTGAGGTCCTGAAAAAATCTGGTAATTTCGGTGCATATCCTCCACCAAGCCTGGATCAGGTCATTATGTTTCCCGGTTATGATGGCGGCATGGAGTGGGGTGGAGCAGCGGTGGATCCAGACGGGATCCTATACGTAAATGTCAATGAAATGCCTTGGTTTTACCAGCTGGTTCCCACAAAGAATCTCGATGGAAGTCCGCTACCCATGGGTGAGAAATATTACCGCATAGAATGTGCTGCTTGTCATGGCATAGATCGGAGTGGCGATCCTGCTGGGGGTTTTCCATCATTAGTGGAGGTTTCATCTCGTTTGAATGAAGAATTGGTTCGACAGTTTATCGATAATGGAGGTGGACGAATGCCGGCTTTCAGGCATTTGGCCGACAATCGGAAGGAGGCCATCTTAGAATTCTTATTCGGGAGAGAAACCTCTCTGCCACTTCGAGAACCCATGGCCAGTGGTCCTCATCAGGTCGAACCCGTGTCTGATGGTGACGATCCACCTTATGTGTTTCGTGGTTTTCAACGCTGGTTTGATGAAGAGGGTTACCCAGCCATCAAACCTCCATGGGGTACCCTCAATGCCGTCGACCTCAATACGGGCAGTATAAAATGGACAGTACCATTGGGAGAGTTTAAAGAGCTAGCTGATCGAGGCATTCCCATGACTGGAACCGAAAATTATGGAGGACCAGTGGTCACTGCAGGCGGCATTTTGTTTATCGGAGCCACTGCCGACGGCAAATTCCGGGCGTACAATAAGAAAGATGGAAAGTTGTTATGGGAATATGATCTTCCTTTTGATGGCAACGCCACTCCCAGCACATACCGGGGAAGGGATGGGAACCAATATGTGATCATCTCAGCGGGAGGAGCAAAGAAAAAGCCATTACACGGAGGTACTTTGGTGGCATTCAAACTGAATCATTAATGTCTGACCTTGACACCATCATTCGAGCATTTCAGGAAAATGATCTTCAAGCCATAGAGGATGCGCTCAAGAAGAGCTCGTCACTGAAGAAGGACAACCGGCTTTTACCAAGGGCGGTTCGTCATGGTTCATTGGAAGTTGTAGAGCTGCTACTTAAAAAGGGTGTAAAGAACGTGCAGAAAGCACTTGGCAGCATTTGCTATGGGGCAAAGCGCGATGTTGCGGAGTTGCTGATCCATCATGGAGCCAGTATGCATGCCCGGGATGATTATGGTCCACCAATCCTGGGTTGTTGTGAAGTCCTCAATCCCGAAAGCATGCAGATCTGTATTGACCTTGCAGATGGCGCTTACGACATCGAGGTATTGAGAGAGTGTGTAGCAATGGTTTTCAGTACCTACTCCCGCAATCCTCACGCGAAGCATCGTTGCCTTGATCTGTTGGAGCAGTTGGGCTTTCCATTTACAGCTAATCTTATGACTGCCTTTCACCGAGGCCAACTGAGTTTTGTTCGGCAATTCCTGGAGAATGATCCCCAACTTCTAACGAAGAGGTATGCACTTAGCGAAATCTATCCATCTACTTATGGCATCGATCCGTTAGACGGGTTGCATCTAACGCCCCTTCAAGGAGCCACCTTGCTTCACCTGGGAGTTGCTTACCATGAAATAGAAATGGTTGAATATCTTTTAAACCAGGGCATCGATCCCAATGTTACTTCTGCTATTGACCATGAGGGCTTTGGTGGGCAGACGGCCTTATTTCACACGGTAGTATCCTACCCCCCACACGATGATACTATTTGTAGTCAGTTGTTACAAAGGGGTGCTGATGGATCACATCGTGCTACCATCAGGAAAAAACTAAGGCATATGGGTGATCCCAAACTCGAAAAAATGGTAGAATTCGACAATGTAACCGCTTATGAATACGCCCAGCAGTTTCAGGTACAGCGGTGGGCAAATCAGAAGGCACTGGCTTTACTGCTAAGATAGAAGATAACGGAAGGTTTTGTTTTCCTGGAATTGAGAAGTACCCAAAATCGTACTTTTGTTGAAATTTTATTTGTCATGAATCACCTGCTTATCCTTGCCGCTGCAGTGTCTACGGCATTCCTACTTATTGCTTGCGGTGGAAGTTCTACCAAGCGACTGGCACGAGGCTCTTATCAAAGTGCCATTGCAAAAGCTGTCAAAAATTTGCAAAAGGACCCCACGGATTTGGCGGAGTTAGATATACTGAAAAAAGCCTATGCAGAAGCGTTGCTGGAATCCAACGGCGTAATCGATCGGCTAAAAATGCAAAATAACGGTGAGGCACTGATGGGTGTCGTTTCTGAATATCAGAAGCTGGATCGGATCAGTGATCAAATCAATTCATTACCTACTGGCCTTAGCTCACAATTTGACTTACAAGATTATACGGTGGAAATTCAGGAATACACTGCTGAGGCCTCGAACATGATGTTTGCGGAGGCCGAGGATCTGATGCAAAGTCCGGTGAAAGCGGATCAGCGCCTGGCCTGTGAAAAGTTCCGTAAAATCAAACAGGTCAATCCTCAATTTCCTGAGATCGAGCGATGGATCGAGGAAGCGGAATTGCTAGCCATTACCAAAATCTGGGTTAACATCGATGACGATTCCAAGTACAAGCTCAAGGACTCCCTGACCCACTATATTCAAGAAGAAAAGCTAAAGGAATTAAATCGAGGTGAATGGCAAAAATATTCTTTGTTTGATCAGGGTCGTAACGACGGTGAGGTCAGGATCAATATACATAAAATTGGCATTGAAAAAAATACCACAGTGAGTCAAACGCATAATTTTCAAAAGGAAATTGACGAACCCGAATACGTCTTGGATGGCAATGGTAATGTTAAAAAAGATGCCGATGGAAATGACATGAAAGTCATGAAAAAAAGAGGGGTAAAAGCTCAGGTTATCGAAGAGAGTATCGACTATGACTTGGTTTTGAGAGGCAGCATTTCTTATATTGATCATTACAGTAACTCAGAGATTAAATCGGAAGAGATCGACGAAAAAAGCACAATTACACAATCAAATTTTCAGATAAGTGGAGATAAGGAAGCTATTGACCAAAGTTTATTAGTAAAAATCGAAAAAAGTCGATCCGTCAGCACTCCAGATGAAAAAAGTCTGGTTGCTGTCCAAATTCCGAAATGGAAGGAAATGTTGTACCGAAAAATAAGGGATTCAAAGAAGATGTTTCCGTAATGCCTAAAGAGCTTGACAATCCTTATTCAACCCGTTCCAATTTAACGATCTCCTGAATCGGTGGTACTACTCCTTCGATGGGAAATTGAAAAAGAAATCTATTGTTACTCCAAAGAGTTGAGGTATCCATAACCGGCAAAACCAGGATGTTGTTACTAATGGGTGTATAGTCGATTTCATCCTTGACACCTCCGTCTTCGGTGATCTTATAAATCTTGCCCTCTGATGGAGTCACCATACAATTGTAGACTGAATATGCCGTCCTCGATTCTTCATCCAGGGTTTCGTAGATAAAAGAAAATACGGAGAGATCGATGCCATGATTGGCCAGACTGGCAGCTGTCCCACAGAGGTCAGGGATCTCTCGGCAGGTGTCCATCCCGTCACTTAAGAGAAACACTAACTTCTTATTTCTCCGTACAGAGAACATATTTTTGGTCATTTGAAGACGGCGATTCAAGGGTGTATGGCCATAGGGCCGGACTGCATCTACTTGCATGATTAGTGCTTCCCTGCTCACCGAGGCAATCGGATGGTTAAGTACCATGCTGGTCACATCGCAATCCTGACCAACAGATATGGCACCTAAGAATACGTTTGATCGCATGTTCATTGCGATATAAAGAGCCAATTGTTGGGCTACATTAAATTTTGAGATTTCTGGGCCCCATCCTACCGGATCATCCATGGAACCACTTAAATCGATGCATAAAATGATTTCATCATATTGAGAAAGTTCTTGAAGGATCATTTGGTAATTTTTTGGCAGCAGAGCATAGTCAAGAATGGGGAGTAGGGATGTCTGGTTTAGCGAATCAACATCTAGTGAATCAAAGGCGACCGACCTTCCGGCTATGAGATTTTGTCTATATGGATGTGGTGGAATAGGTAAGCCAGCCAGAGTTAATTTGTGAAGCAAGGTGTCAAGATTGCGCTGTGCATATTCATTTTCCGGATTGTAAATCAAAGCGTCACGAAAGTGTTGAATGGCCATTTCAATGAACTCATGCCTCACAATGCATACTGGTCTCCTATCTGCACGATTGGTGCTCAGGCCTCGTGCAGTAATCGATAAGTAGCCTCTGGCATTTTCGATGTCTGAGAAAAAGCCATAGTCCGGGGCATAAGATCTCGACATAAACTTGGCAGCCCGGTTAAGGGTTTTCTCTGCCTCTTTAAAATTCGGCCAGCCTCTTACATCTAGCATTTGCATGACGCCTTTGTAGTAATGGTAGAGCGCCTGCTCGTTGTGCTGGGACATTAAGAAGGGGTTGACCTTTAAGAGTGTTCCAGCAATCTGTTCTTGACCGGTGGATATCAAGTGATAAATGATGTCATCAAACAACTGAATATCATGTCTGATCTCTGGTTGGTACCGAATAAATATCCTTTCAACTTCATGGGCCGAGGAGGTATTCTTAACAGCCTGAAAAATGATTTGAGCAGTGCTATCTAGGGGTGGAGACTGGGCCATCAATGAGCACATCAGCACAAGGCTCACCAATGTTATGTTGGCGCGTTTCAAACGAGATACTTCTGGTGGAGTAGAAAAGGTCTACAATTTACAACGTATTACCAATGGTAATATTTTCATATGGATTCATTTCGATGGATCGACCAGTGATTGAATTCTTTCGATGAAGGCAGAAGTTTCATCTTCTGTTGAAGCAGCTTTGAATCAGGCTATCATAAGGCTGAAAAAAGGAATGAAAATTTTCTAATCTTAGACAATAATGGGGTATGGTTGGCAGTTTATTCTATTGTAAATTATAACCAAGCAGTTTCTAAGCTTGGGATCGGATTCACTCACTTCTTCGAACACGATCGTCCCGTACCATATTAATCAGGCAGCGCAACTTGACCCCCTCCATGACAATCAGATGGTCGTATGGAGCATTAAGTTTTTTATCCTGATTTGAAGATATTGGAAGCAGGCGGAGGATGCTTTTTTAAACTTCCTTTTTTACGTAGCACATCAAAAAAAAGTGCAAGAGCAATTACTGGATTGTCTCTGCATTTAGACTTGCTTGACGCAATCGATACTTATAATAGATCGTAGTCAGGAAGCAGGAGCACAATTGCTCTGACCTGCCAGTGTGCCGATCAAAAGATAGGAGGGATAGCCAATTTTATCAAGAATCTCGAAGGTCTTGAGAGACCTATTTATTGGTCGATGATATATGAGTAATCTTAATTACACGATCATATTTTTTGCACTATCTAACTTAAATGAATTAGAATTATGAATCAAAGACAATTTCGCATCAGTATTAATGCTTTTTTAGTCACGACTTGTTTACTATTTCTGGCTGCCTGTGAGAAGGACTCAAACCTCATCAATCAATCATCTGCAACTCTTGAGAGTGCCAACGAATTTGAACTGGCTTCGGCAAATAATGGTAATGCTCATGATTATTTATTGAATATTATTGGTGTTGACAAGGACAAGACTGCCGACATGGATGACAATAGTGGTCACCGAATTTTTGTCCAGTTATATGGGGGTGAGGAGGTGACCAATGGCGGAGGAAAATGGAAGGAAGGAAAGAGTTTTGATGATCTGAGTAAAATCAACAAGATACTTTTGCAAGAAGGTGATTTTCAGGTCATCGATGCCAATGCAACTGATCAGGATGGCGCTATTTTCCAACTCCCTGATCCAAACCCGGAAGATGGCGTGACCCCAAGTTATCGTATCAAAGCTCGGGCCCTAGGCAAGCCGGGAGGTTCAGCAACACTGACCACTTGTGCTGAAGAAACCTTTGATGAGACGACAGACATTTGGTGTGGGAGCAATGGAGTAACGATTGAAGGACATGGGAAGGGTGGTAAGGACAACAAGGGTGGAGGTAAACCTGTCATCATCGACGTTACTGAGAATCTGCTGAAAATGACCATTACGATCGATCCTGATGATGATCCTGAATTGGCAGCTTGCTTAGGCTTTGAGGATACTGATGAAGACGATGATGTAGTCACTACTGATGTCTGGTTGTTTGATGACTGTTTTGAAAACTACTTTTGGAATTACGAAAACAATGGTTTGAAGTTGTTGCAGTTGAGATTCTACTATGTTGAATCCTGATTTGATAATGAATTTGAGGGTACGTCTAATGACCCCTGAATGACAATAGTTTTGAAATATTTTGGATTTAAATCAGGCGAATTCAACGAAGTATAATTCAAAAGGATTGAAAAATAAATGGCAAAGCCATTGTGTCCGATCCATGAACGCCTTCTTAGATATACTTGTACCAGTACTCTGTCAAGCCAATTATTGTCGTTTATTTTAATGTCTTTTTGCGAATTTCGTCGTCGCAAATCCTCACTGTAGCTCCGGCTACAATTGCGGTCTGCTCCACGAACTTCATCAAAAATCATATTAAAATAATTCAACATAACTAACTTGACAGAGTACTAGCCTGAAGCATCACCTTGGTCAACCGGCACTTTGAAGAATGGGATTGGCATTGTCCAATCCCTTTTTTTACTCTATTGTGGCTGGATATTTTCCAGTGCCAATCCTTCTCTTTACGATTCTTGGGGTCAAATTTCAGGAGGGGAATGTCAAGATAAGCTTAGTTTGATTTTTGTCGATTCGATTTGTATTTTACACTACCATCAATATTTTTAACATTCTTGGCCATAACATCTACAAAGTTTTACTCAGATCGGGCTCAAGTGGTAAAATGTGACTTGAACGAGATCTTGCCCTATCGAGGTCTATATATTCAAGAAAACAACTGCCAGATAAGATACGACAGTTGCCATGTACGAAACTGGTCAGATTCCTATTTATTGATTTATGGTGACCAGAAAGTAGGTTATGGCTCAGTGAAGGGTAAGGACGATTTAACTCAACGCGATGCGATTTTCGAATTCTATTTAGTGCCCTTTTGGAGGAGAGAAAAATATTTATTTTATGAGGCGCTGATCGAAGCCTCACAATGTAAATTTCTGGAGTGCCAAACCAACGATGCTTTGCATACATCCCTGGTCCATTACTTCGGTCGAAATATTTCTTCCGATACCATGCTATTTGCCGATGATTGCAGTACCGCTCATTCATTAGATGATGCAAGGGTCCGACTGCGAAAGCCGGAAGATTTAGTGTTTGAAAAGAATAAAGATGCCGGTGCCTATGTACTGCTCATAAATGATGAGATTGTAGCATCAGGCGGATTCCTTACCCATTACAACATGCCCTTTGCCGATCTTTACATGGAAGTAAGACCCGGTTATCGACGTCGAGGATATGCTACTTACATCTTGCAAGAGATCAAGAAGTATTGCTATCTGGCAGGACGAGTGCCCGCAGCCAGATGTAGTATCAGAAACGAGGCATCGCAAAGAAGTCTACTCAAAGCAGGTATGCGCAATTGCGGTCATATGTTGGTCGCAGAGTTGTAGTCCCTTTGTAATGCAGTGATCGAACATTCTAGGATAATTTGGTTGGTGTCTCCTACGTTATCATTGCAGTATCGCTCGGAGCTGGCTTTGTTTTTGCTATTGAGTTACTTGATGAATTGTAATCTTGTTGTTCTCTTTTTTCTTGCTTTGTGCTTCGAATTGGCAGCACAATGTCCACCACCATCCGATTCAAATATGATCTGCTATTATCGATATGACGATGATGGTGCCGCCAGACCGTCTGGGTTTACCTACAATGATATTTGGGGATATACTGATGAGATGAACCGTGAGTATGCCATCTTGGGAGGGCATGATAGTATTTATATTTTCGATGTTACCGATCCTTATGAAACAGAAAAAATTGCCGTTGATGCTCCGGGTGGATCATCATCATGGCGAGACTTCAAGACTTTTGGGCATTATTTATATGCTGTAGCAGATGTAGGTACCGAAGGACTGCGAGTATACGATCTGGATTCTTTACCAAAAGGAAAATTACATCTGGTCGGAGCCTATAATGGTGAATTTCTGCGGGCGCATAATATTTTCATTGAAGATGAATCCGCTCGCTTGTATGTGGCGGGTTCAAATGTTGATGCAGCGAGGGAAGGACTTCTGGTTTATGATCTCTCATCTGACTTGCTCTCACGAAGCCCGGGGTTATTAAAGTCTTTTCAGTTCGATACATTGATAAGTAATCCTGGGTTGAATACTTATGTGCACGATCTTTTTGTCAAGAATGATACAGCATATTGTTCGCACGGCTTTCAAGGGTATTACATTTGGGACTTAAGCGATTTGGTGAATCTGGATGCTTCCGATCTGGTAGGTTTCATGGAAAATGGAGCAACAAGTAATGGCTACGTGCACAGTAGTTGGAATTCGACTGGTGGCCAATACGCCTATATGGCCACAGAGGTCAATTCTACACCAGAGTTACGACAAATTTTTGTGATAGATCAAAGTGATAAAAATAACCCAGTCGTAGTTAATACCTGGAAACAACCTTTACTGGCTTGTGCATTTTATGATAATAATGTTCCTCATAATCCCTTTGTCAAGGGAGATACTCTTTACATTTCGTACTATCAAGATGGGGTCCAGGTATTGGATATCACCGATCCAATCCATCCCAAAAGAATTGGGTATTTTGATACCGAGCCCAACAATGCTTCCTATCAGGGCACCACAGCCAACTGGGGAATCTATCCTTTTTTCCCCTCAGGTACCATTGTAGCCAGTGATACGAAGAACGGATTGTTTGTACTGGGCTTGGGCTGTCCGGTTGATTTGACGATAGTGGATGAAGTGATTATGCAGGATGAAGTTTTGATTGCTTCTGGTCGTATCAACTTGGATAACGTACAAGTGGCCCAGGGGAGCTCGCTGGTAGTGAAGGCTCCAGCGGTGGAACTGTTGCCGTCATCAGAGACCTCCTCGGGTGGCCAATTGACCATTCTCAATCAAAATGGATGCACAAATCATTGAAACTGTAATTGGCAGCAGGTTTGATCTTCGTGCGTGGATGGTGACTCTAGATCGTCGCTCCTTCAAGGATTTCGGCAGGAATGTTTAGGGGTGCTATTTGATCGATGCCGATTTTCTTTTTTAATGCGGTAAAGCGAGGGTCGGGCTGTAAAACTTCAAGGTAGGGGTCTATATGAAAGAGCATTGAATCTCCTATTTTCAACTCCAGTGCCTTATTCAAATGATAAAATGCTTGATCAACTTCACCTAAAGCCGCATGCAAGATCAACAAGTCTTGATGTCCAGCAAAGCCTTCTGTTGTATCCATCAGTTGATATAAAGTTCGAAGATAATCGTGCGCAGGTTCTGTCTTCTTTTCATACGCATAGGATAGCCCAAGTAAGGTACTTTGGTGTAATCGGTAACCAAAGGGAGAAATCTTGCGAAAGTAAGTTCTGGCCCTGGGACAATCTCCTCTAAGAATCAGGTCCAAACCCTTCATTTCTAGGGTAGGCCGATGATTGGGCACGAGGGCCAACACTCGGTCATAAAAGGTATTTGCCTTTTCATGTTCCCGTTTCAAAGTATGAAAAAACCCCATGTAGAAATTGAGTTGCACGGACATAGGATCAAGCTTAAGTCCTCGATGCTCCAAGGCAATACATTTCTCTATGTCTCCACTGATGGCATGATAAGTGGCTAGGTTGTGGTAGATTCGGGCCTCGCCAGGGTAGAGCTGAAACATCTTTTCACAAGTTGACTTCATGGCTTGCCAATCCCACTCCGCAAATGTCTGAAATGCATTGAGTATCAGCAATGCATCTACTGTGTCTGGATCATTACTCTGTGCAAGTTGAAGATGCTGCATACCTTCTCTATAGGCAACGGACCAGCTCATTTTACCTCCGAAGGCGGCAAAGAGGTGTACAAAGGCTAACATACAGTGTGCCTGGGAAAATCCTGGTTCAAGCTGAAGCGCTTTTTCAAAATAGGGCTTAGCGTGCTCACTTGATTGATCTCCCCATTGATTGATGTAATACAATCCCTTTAAGTACTCCTGGTAGGCATCTAAATTTTGTGTTGGAGCCTTGACCAGCGGCTTTTTGTGTTCGGATTCACTCAAATGCTGTCGAAGCCGGTTTACAATAGCCTGGGCAATCTCTTCCTGAATGCCAAAGATATCGTCGAGCTTCCGATTGTAGTTCTCCGAAAATAGATGAAACCCGTCAAGGGTACTAATCAATTGGGCGGTAATACGCACTTGCTCACCGGACTTCCGTACACTTCCCTCCAACACGTAGAAGACTCCCAGCTGACGACCAATTTCCCGGACATCGAGATTTTTGTTCTTAAATGCAAAGGAGGAGGTTCGGGCAGTGACACGTAGCCCATCAACAGGTACCAATGCATTTAGAATTTCTTCGCTGATTCCATCACTAAAATATTCGTTTTCAGGATCAGAACTCAGATTAACAAAAGGTAGTACTGCGATTGATTTCTTTTTATCAGCAGTTTTTCCTTTTAGCTGAGTTCGATCTGGAATGATAATGCCGGGGTTTGCGACCGCATATACCTCTACAGGACTCTGAATATTTTTAAAATGGAAAAACCCTAAGCTTCTGACTTGGATATCGCTGTGATTGGTAAGTTCCGAAACAACTTTGTCCGTCAAAAGGATATTCCCAGCAATTCCCAGAGCCTCGATCCGAGAAGTGAGATTAACGCCATCGCCGTATACTTCCGTATCGGTAAAGACAATATCTCCAGTGTGTATGCCAACGCGTAAAGGTACTTTAGGGTCCTGTTGGAACTGTTGTTGCATAGAGATGGCACATCGAACAGCCTCGATGGCACTGTCAAAGATGCTTAAGGTGCCGTCACCATAATATTGGATGGGCTTACCATTATAGCGTTGATGGGATTCTTCAAATACCGAACGATGTCTCTTCCGAATAGAGGCAGCTTTCAGTTCATTCTCCTGCATCATCTTGGTATACCCAACGATGTCGGTAAAAATGATGGCTGCTAATCTTCGCTTATGCATTAGATAAACACTAAATAATCAAGGTTTTCATGTTTATCCAGGTATAATTTCAGGACCATGTCTGGAACGATTAACCGGCATCAACCACCTCGTTCAATTAGCAAATTTTAAATTTTGCAGCTGAACTCGCCAAGGGCTCTTTCCCATCCCAAGCTTTGCGGCCTTCCATTCGAGCTTCAAGGTCCCTGGCGGCAGGGGTTGCGGAGAGACCACCGAGTCCGGTGCAACGCAACTCCCGAGCCATTTGTTCGCTTACCTCGGCCATGGTTTGAATGACTTGATCTAACGGTATCAAGTGATCATAATCTGCCATGGCCATATTGGCACAGGAAAGGGCATTCGTGGCCGCCATCACATTTTTGCCCAAACAAGGTGCTTCCACTCGATTCGCAATGGGATCACAAATCATCCCCAAGGAATTTTGTAAGGCTTGAGAGGCAGCTGAAAGTGCTTGTGTAAGTGTTCCACCGTGCAGTGCCACTAAACCAGCAGCGGCCATACTTGATGCCGATCCACATTCAGCCTGGCAACCTCCCACCTCGGCAGCAAACGATGCTTGGTGGGCAATAAATACTCCAATAAGACCGGCTGCCAGCATAGCCTTGACCACATCGTCTTCAGTGCGATCCAACACATCAGCAGTACCAAGTATGGCACCAGGTAATGCTGCACAGGCTCCAGCTGTCGGTGCTGCAATAACCACACCCATAGAGCTCTTTACCTCCATTATTGCACTGACATACAATATGATCCGATTAATGAGGTCATCCTGAATCAAAGCTTGCTTTTCAAGCTTCTTTTGAAATTGCTTTGACTGGTTTCCCAAGATACGGTCCCGGTATGAAGTACCTCGAATGCCTGACGAAATGGACTTTCGCATGATATCGACCAATGTTCTCATCCGACGGTAAACTTCCGTTTCGGATACATTCCCCCTCGCACTTTCATAACACAAAGCCAATTGCCAGATTTCCCACTGATCCTCTTTGATAAATTCTGACATCTCGGTGGCGGTAGAGAAGGGGACCTGCACATTCTTTCGAGACAAAACCGGCAGCACGGGTTCGATTTGAGAGACAGATCGAACTTCTGGTAGAGATTCAATTTTTTCGATGATGGGTTTTTCCACCTTTTGACCGGTCTTGACCTGGACAAAGTTGAAATTTGCCCGATGTGTACGGATTAACTCATACTCCAATAGACCTTTCAATGTGTCTTCTACCTCGGAATTGGCATCCAAATAGATAAGCAATTCATGATAGTCTCCATACATGGTGAGGTCGGCACCGTCGACCTGAATGACCTCAATCATCCCTCCGCCAATAGATATAGCCGTCACCTGGTGTTCTTCCGACCCCTGCCGGAACGTCATCTTATAAGTGTTGGGGTGAGATGTGTCCAAATGCCTTTTGGCAATATGTATGTTCCATCCTTCCCGGTCTACGGCTGACTCGTAGCTGGTCAACCGTTCATCATCTGCAGTATACCCAAGAAAGCCTCCAAAGAGCCCCATATCGGAACCTTGGCTTCGATGGGTTGTGGCCAGAGATCCAGCCAAATCAAACTCAATAAGGATATCATCGAATCTGGCTTTGACAATATCCCTACAGATTCGCCCGATCCGTAATGCTGCAGCACAGTGAGAACTTGAAGGTCCCCTCATCACCGGTCCCAAAACATCATTAAATATGCTCGCATATTGCATCTATCCAAGTTACGAAATATCTCAGGAGTTACATGAGAGGGTTTTTAGCGGCATCTATATCATGGTAGGTGATTGGTATGATCCTATCTTCAGGGGCGGACGCAACTTTTGGAATATTTATTGTCTGCATCTACTGCATAGTTTTGATAGCATGAAGTATACTGTACTTAGGATTGGTCTGGTCTTCTTAGGCATCGTCCTTTTGGACATTGGATTTGGATTGACTCAACCAACAGAAACGGTTCAGATACCCATGCGGGACGGAAAATCACTGGCTGGAGATATCTATTATCCCGGTGAGGGGAGTTTTCCTACCATCTTAATTATGACTCCTTATGGTAAGATCTTTTACGCCAATCAGGGTCTTCCGTTGGGCGTCAGAAAGAATATCTTGGAGAGCAAATATGCCTTTGTTATTGTCGATTGGCGATGCCGATTCGAGAGTTTGAATGCATGTGCCGTCGGATCCAGCAACGGAGAAGATGGATATGATGTGGTGGAATGGATTGCCAATCAAACCTGGTCAGATGGAAATGTGGGGATGTGGGGACCATCAGCTCTAGGTAACATTCAATACCAAACAGCGGCTCAGCAACCACCACATTTAATATGCTGTGTTCCCGAAGTTGCCGCCCCGCAATTCTCTTACAACAAGTATTATCCCGGAGGATGTTTAACTGTTGAAAGCCTATCTACTTTAGATTTTCTGTTTGGGATCAGCGGACCGATCGTTAATAATCCTCACTACAATTTCATTTGGCAAGTCGCTGAGAATTCCACCATGTATGCACAGGACATTGTGGTACCAATGCTCTTGGTGGGTGGATGGTATGACCAAAATACTGACCAAGTCTTGAGAATGATGGATGCCCTGAGTTCCTCATCTTCTGACAGTGTCCGTTCTGAGCACCGCTTGCTGATGGGACCCTGGGTACATGGTGGGACTGGCCAGGCATTTGTGGGATCAGAAAAGCAAGGTCAATTATCCTATGGAAATGCTGAGGGAGTAAACGTTGAATTTGCGATTGAGTTTTTCGATTTTCATCTCCGCAATATCGAAAATGGATGGGATGCTCGAGCACCGGTTTACTACTTTCAGATGGGTGATGATCAATGGGAAGATGCCGCTGCTTGGCCACCTGGCGATTACACAGAGCTGTCTTTTCATCTCACAACTTCAAAATCGTTGATTCCTGAGATTCCGGAGGCAGGTATCATTGACTTTGTTTATGATCCTGAAGATCCTTCTCCAACTGTGGGAGGTAAAACACTGAATTTGGACTTGGACCAAGGGCCGTATGATCAGTCTTTGTTGGTAGAAAACCGAGCTGATGCCTTAATATTCAGCACCGCACCCCTTAACGAACCAGTGGCCATTACTGGGGCTATCGAAATAAAGTTGCACATTTCGTCAGACCGAAAAGATACTGATATCGCAGTTAGGATCACCGATGTTTATCCTGATGGTCGCTCCATGTTACTGATCGATGGCATCCAACGTATGCGTTTTCGAAATGGCTATCGAGTACAAGATACCGTTTTTATGCGCTCAGGAGAGATCTATCCTCTGGCCATAAGATTGGATGACCTAGCCCATACTTTCCTTCCTGGCCATCAACTTCGTTTGATCGTCACTTCTTCTAACTATCCGCGTTACAATCGCAATATGAATACTGGTGGCGAAATGTATCCTAATGGCAACTATGATACGTTGGTTAATCCACTGGTTGCGCATAATCGAATCTATGTAGGTCCACAGCATCCATCTCAAATGCTCCTGCCGGTCAAAAGCACAGCCACCTCCACACAGGTCCAGACCCAGGGTTTGGAATGGCATCTTTGGCCTAATCCTGCAGATGATGAGGTATGGCTGACCTCAACTCGATCCGCCCGACTTTCTTTGGTTGATCTCAGGGGTCGCTTGATCCTCAGTCTGGTGACGGCAGAATCGGAGCCTTACCTCATTGATGTTGCTGATCTGATGCCCGGCCTATATTTCGTGCATCTTGAAATGGAAGACCATCACATGACTAAGAAACTCCTTATCCGTTAAGTCAATTTCTGGCTCTTCACATCTTTTTTCTTGACTTAAATTATTGGTTATCAATGGTATAGTATCTTTTTATTGAAAAAGTGCAAAAAATCACTCTTTAAGATAGGACATCAAAGCGTCTCGGTACACTACTAAGTGAGAGCTTAATAAAAAATTGAAATCCAAGACAAATGAGAACCGAATTTGATAATCACGAGGAAGCCCTAGCATGGATCACAGCAAATGCAATTAACGAATCTGAATTAATGATCCTGCAGGAGGAACTAACCTTCAACCATATTGATACTGGCGAATATTTTGTTCAAACCTTTTAGTCCACTCCTATGATCTGGCCTAGCAAACTAAGAAAAATGACTTTCATAATCATCCGTTTCATCGTAAGATATCTGAACCGTCGCTATGACTTTAGGTTAAACCAGCTTCCAAATCTGGTTTTTGCCCGAGTGAAAACCGCACCGCACCACATCCATCTTTCACATGGCCAGGTAAGAACATTGGTTTCCCACTGGTCAACAAAGACGCCCTACGTTGTCAGAACCAATGATGAACACATGTTTATCTAAAGATATCAAGTCCCGATGGTCGTCAAGGTACCATGATGACCATCCGGCAGCCTAACAAACCCAACCTCATTTTATAACCCCAACAACTTCAGCAGTAGATTTTCGGGACCGGTTTTTGAGCTTTCCGGTCCCGTTTTCTTTTGACACTTCTTAGATCCCTTTTCCGTCAATTTGACTATTTAGGCGTTTTTTCAAACAAGTTTTACTTTTGGCAGAAGTTAAAACCTCTTCTTTTGAAAATAATGTCTGTGGTCGGAGCCCGACCCAATTTTATGAAGATCGCTCCGTTTATCCGGGCTTTAGCTCGAATATCAAAGGAGCGCAGTGTCGAATGTGAGCACATCTTGGTGCACACCGGCCAGCATTACGATGCCCGCATGTCTGGTTCTTTTTTTGATGACCTGAATATTCCAGATCCCGACATCAATCTCGAGGTTGGGTCGGGAAGTGCTGCTGAACAACTGGGCACAACCATGATTGCCTTTGAGAAGACCTTGCTGCACCATAATCCAGATTGGGTCGTAGTGGTGGGAGATGTCAATGCTACTCTGGCGTGTTCTGTAGTTGCCAAAAGGCACAATGTGAGGGTTTGTCATATTGAAGCTGGACTTCGCTCCGGCGATATGACCATGCCTGAGGAAATAAATCGTCTGGTCACGGATCGAATTTCCGATTTGTTGTTGACACCTGATACAATAGCAGCAAGTAATTTACGTGCCGAAGGTGTCTCAGAGCAAAAAATTCATTTCGTTGGAAATATCATGATCGATACTTTAGATGCAAATTTGCCTGCTGCAAAGGACAAAGTCCTAGCTGACATTGTTGCTGAAAACTTGATCGGTGACTCTGATCAAAGGATCGACTTTAATAACTATGGTATAGTTACCTTGCATCGTCCCAGCAATGTGGATAGGAAAGAGATATTGCAACCAATTGTTGATTTTTTCCTTGGGTGTACATTGAAGCACATGGATCTTGTCTGGCCCATGCACCCCAGAACCAAAAAGCAGTTGTCCCTTTTTTCTCTTTGGTCAAAGTTAATCGAGCATCCACGCATGGCTGTGCTTCCACCTTTGGGCTATCATGAGATGTTAAGATTAAACATGTCAGCCAAAATTATGCTTACTGATTCCGGTGGTCTGCAGGAAGAATGCTGTGTTTTGGGAACTCCCTTCTTGACCCTGCGCTCGAATACAGAGCGACCCATTACATTGCAAGAAAATGGCGGATTGGGAATTCTGGTCGGGAACCAAGTTCATCAGATAGAGGAGAAATTTAAGCAAGCCATTAGTAGTTCACGAAATCCGGTAAGGCCACAGCTGTGGGATGGAAATACTTCCGAACGCATTGTCAATGTTTTGTTGCGATCGTGACTGGCCAGGCAGTCTTTTGGCGGGTCAGTAGTTATTGAATGATTACACCAAATTCGGCATAGACTGGAGCCTCTCCATCAAGGGTTTGCAGGGAAGATAATCTTACCCAGCGAGCGGGAGCAGGTGGAAAAGTGACCCGCTGCATGATAGGACTGTGGGCAATGTTTCCGAACTCCCCCGTTTTTACTTGACTCCAGTGCTTTCCATCTTTACTGACATAAAAAGCATATTCGCTGATGACACCACTAAGGTATCGATCCTGCATTGGTAAATAGGTAAAGCCCTTCAGGACGAGTTCCTCCCCGAGATCTACGGTAATCTGAGGATGATCTTCTGCCCTCCACCATGTTCTTGTGTTTCCATCGATGATATTTTTGGTACCTGGATCGGTATCTTCGATTTTCCATTTTTGGGCTGAGATGTCAAAGGTGTACCGGCTGACCTCACTCTTGCGACTGCCATCGACGGAGATAGCAGATACGATTGCCGGTTCATGTAGTTCGAAGGGAGTGGTATATACAAGGGCCCCAGCTGCACCTGGATCTGATCGATCTAAAGTGTAGCGAATTTCAACACCCTCTATGGCATTGGTCAAAGTAACTAGACCGGACTGATTTCTGGAGATATGTGGTGGGACCAATAATTTAGGAGCCTGATACAATTGGATGGTTGCTAAGGTTGGACATGCTCGAGCCTTTTCAATATTGATACGAATTGACCGGGCTTCGGTATCTGGAACACGCAGTATTCTTTTATAACCAATCGTTGTTTCATCAGCGATTTTCTCCCAACCTTCGCTAGTGTGGGCTTCTACACTGAAAGTTTGAACACGCTGACCCAAAGCGATATATTCCTGTAGTACCACTCGGTTGAAAGTCAGATACTCGCCAAATTGAATAATTATCGATCCACTTGATCTTCCATCTTCTGGTGCCCAAAACGTTTCGGGATCGTCATCAATCGTCTTTCTAACGGAAAAGTTTGTTCCTCGCTGATTGCTGGCCGTCATCTGAACATCATCATCATGGATGAGTGGACTGGCAAAGTCATTCGTGATGACCTCGGTTAGTTTAATTAGCTGCTCGACATCATTTTCATGGATAAGACCACGTGTATCCACAGGAAAATTAAGTAGCCAGGTTGTGTTGCGACCAATGGAATGATAGTACATCTCGACGAGTTCATCAACCCGCCTGACTTTGTGATCTTCATAAGGATGGTAATACCAACCTGGACGGATGGATACGTTGGTTTCTCCGGGTACCCAGTGACTCCCTTCAGGTTGACCACTGGCATATCGGTCTGAATATTCAGGCATACCTGGATATACAGAATCTCGCATTAGATTGCTCCACATGGTACGAAAGGCTTGCCCATGTTCATTCCCAACCCACCTGACATCCGGTCCGGCATCACTAAAGATCACAGTATTTGGTTGCCATTTTTTAACCAGCTCCCAAGTATTGTCCCAATCATAGTAAGTCTTTTTATCGACCCTTCGGTCTTCGTTGGCGCCTCCATAATAGCCAGTGCCGCCATTGGCCCCATCAAACCATACCTCAAAGATTTCACCGTACTGCGTAAGCAATTCCTCTAATTGATTGCGCATATAGGTAAGGTATTCAGGTTGACCATAGTCCGGATGATTTCGATCCCATGGAGAGTAGTAAATACCTAGCTTCAAGCCATATTCATCACAAGCCTCTCTCAGTTCTTTTACCAGATCACCTTCACCATTTTTCCAAGGTGAATTCTTAACCGAATGTTCGGTGTATTTCGAGGGCCATAGGCAAAAGCCATCATGGTGTTTAGCTGTCAAGATAATCCCCCTCATTCCTGCTTCCTTACAAACTTTTGCCCATTGACCACAATCCAATTTGATCGGATTGAAAAGGGATGGACTTTCATCTCCCATACCCCACTCCATGTTGGTAAATGTGTTCATATTGAAATGAACAAAGGCATAGAATTCAAGTTGTTGCCAGGCTAGTTGCTGATCAGTAGGAGTTGGCATGACGGCGGCTGGTACTGTACCTTCCCTGGGTTGACATCCGAGACTGCTGAACATCAAGATTAGAGGCAACCATTTCAGATCCATTAATGAACTTAGGTGATGTGGCATCTTCGTCTGATTATACAAGAATGAACTTAGACAAATTCAGTCAAAGGATCTCCTATGACTCCGGTAAGACCTCTACGTAATTTACCAATTCACCAATGGAATCGATCGCAATCCGAATTTCATCTCCTGGCTGTAGTGTGAAATGATCATTAGGTACAAGGCACGTACCTGTCATGAGAAAACAACCATTGGGAAAGCGGCAAGCCCTGAATAAATAGCTTACCAATTCATCCAATGACCGTTTCATCTGCCTTATTTTTACCTGATCCATATAAAGAACCTGATCACTTCGCTGAATAGTCATGTGGATCTCCGTATCAAGTGAGATCGGATCTTGAGGTATGTACAGACATGGTCCAAGTGCTGCCGAGCGTTCATAGGTTTTGGCCTGAGGAAGATAAAGGGGATTTTCTCCTTCAATACTTCGTGAACTCATGTCGTTGCCTATGGTATAGGCTTCAATGGTACCGATGCTGCTACAAAATAAAGTCAACTCCGGTTCAGGTACATTCCACGATGAATCCGGACGGATATACACTGCTTCACCGGGTCCCACTGTTCGCGAAGCATTGGCTTTGAAAAAAAGTTCTGGACGATCGGCATCATAGACGCGATCATAAAAATCACCACCACCGGCTGCTTCGGCCTCCTCCATTCGGGCCTCTTTACTCCGAAGGTAGGTGACACCAGCTGCCCAGATTTCCTGTCTCGATATGGGTGCGTCAAAATCTGATCCTACCGCTTCCGGGGTCGTCTTCTCCCACTTGGTCAGATCCTCTTGAATAACCTGATGGAGTTTTTCGTGATTGATCAATTGGTCCCAATCGACAAAGTTCTTCGTATACCACTGGTCATGATTTAGGATAAAGGCCTTCTTGTCGCGTAGATATAATTTCATAAGTTGCCGATTTCAGGATTCTTTTTATAAATCTTTTGCTAAATACTAAAATTGCCTAAAATCTGATTGACAGGGGGCAAATCCCACAATGCTTATGGTGTAATGAAACTGATACCTCTAATTTCTTCATCGGTCAGCACACGGTTAAATACCGCAACACCATCAATCAATAATTGTGATCCATGATCGATCTCTTCTGATGCAAGCCCAAGAGCTCTGCCAAATGTAAAAGGAGCACCTTCCTGAAGGTCGATTTTGATCGTGTCACCGACAGGTATCCACTTTGTGCTGTCAAATTGGGTTAAAGCGGTAACGATTCGATCTCCGATGGCAACATCCTGACGAATCGGAATTTCGATAGTGGTATCTGCAGTATCCAAAAAAAGCAGAGGCTCACTTAGCTGGCTTTGGTTAGAATGAACAAGGTCAAAGAAAACTCTATATCGATGAGGATTGGGAAACTGAAGGTCATCTCTTTGATACTCCACTATTTTGTCTGACAAATTGACTAGAAGTCGATGTTCTGCAGTAAAGCCATCTTCAAGGTAGCCGTTAAACTTTACAACAAAGAAATCCGGACAGTAGATGGGCCCCTCAAAGTGAAGGGGATTTGCCGACGGAATGTGATTGAACCGATAAACATCCTGCGTGACTGGATCACCGAGCTGATAAGGTGATGACGTCCCATTTAGATAGGCTTTTACGTGTTGATGTATAGGGTCGTAGACCATAGCCATGGCCACCCATTTATGATCTTCGAAAGGCATGGAATCAATCGCTCTGATTCGTGCATACTGCGAACCACTAGCCTTTGACTGAGGAAAGCTTGCAGCTCCAGTCATAGATACATGGCCAATGACACCCCTCTGATCAAACAGGCCGGCAAAAAGAGCCACTTGCCTCCTCCCACTATACTTCTGCCAACCCCCTTCATCCCAAATTCCTGCAACCATATGACGTTCGCCAATAAATTTGATCCAAGCCACCATGGTAAAGGGTTTGTATCCACAGAGGTCCAGCTGACTTTTTTCAAATGTTTTTCTGGGCACTACTCCGTAGATATAGCCCCGGTTAAATCTTGCTGCATGACCAAATGGTCCTGAATAGTCAAATTGTAGATCCGCATGATTATCGTGGTAGGGCCAATCATCCGGTCCATAAAAAACCGAGTCTCCGATCTGGCTAAGAAAGACTGGAAAAGTTTGAGCCCCTAAATTACCTTGTGAAGACCAGTGGCCATTCTGAATCGTCTCAAAATCCCAAAATGCTACCAGCCCGGGGATTGAAAGTACTGCCCTCTTATTCCTTTCCGCAGTATCGAAGGACACATTTCTCTGGCAACACAGGAAAAGAAGAACCAACCCGACTAATACGGACACTCGGTAGCGAAAGAAGTTATCATCAGAACTCATGCTCTATCAATATCGCACCAGATGAATTATTATGCAGTTACTTAAGTCTATAAGTCACCTGATATTCGTTCTTTTTCAGGTCGTTGAAGAAACTGGAGATGTAATCTGCCAACGCTTGCTTTTCCCTTGGACTGATATTTTGGTCATTTGCAATATATTGAAGAATCTCATCACGATTGGATAAAAAACGCGATACAACCCTGGTGAAAACTCTGCGGTTTCGCTCATAGCCCAGATAGATCCTACGTACATTAGATCTTTTTCTTAGCCCTGGATATGCGTAGGGTGGTTTGACAAAAAGTGAGAAATCAAAGTCGTAAGGGATGGGCATGTACTTCCTCCCATTGCTAAACTTCATGACTTTGACATTGTGCTGGCTCATCAAATGCATATCGCGATTGCCGATCATATACTGGAAAAGTGCAGCAATCTCAAATTGTACTTCATCCACTGAGTCAATATCAATTTTCTCCTTTTCACACCAGGTTCCTTTATGCCGATCAGCTACTTCCTCATTGCTTTCAATGACAAAAGCCTGGGAGGTGATCTTTTTGCTGGAGTATTTATCTACATATACAATGTCCAGCCATAAGACACGGTAGCTTTTCTTTGTGAGGATATGATACAACTGGTAGATGAGGTATTCCTTGGCTGTAATTTGGGCTGTGTCCTGGGCATCATTGCAATGAGTGACGAGCTTGTAGTGGTCAGCGGTATCGAGGTCGTGTTGTAAAAGATCTTCTTTATTAAAATCAAAAGCCAAGGGTGGAAAATTGCACTCTCGAAGCCGGAAATGTCCCCGTGGAGATACACCAACAGGTATGGCCAGGATTGTATCTTCTCCTGTCAGGAAAGTCACGTGGCCCTTATACCTGGGTTCCTGAAATTTATCTATCTGCAGGGAATCAAGTGGTATGGTGAGGGTAGCTTTTACCTGTCGATAGGCATACAATAAATCGAAAATGGAGGGGCTCTGTGCCACGATTTGACCGCCGTTGGAAAAAAGGAAAATGCATAAAATCACTGTTTTCTTCATCCTACCGCAAGATCGGCGAGATGGCAAAAGTCGGAGTATGGAGCTTAGTTCGATTAGCATTGCAGACCAGATAAATAGTAATCTTTTACAATTAATCAAAGTGACGAAAAAATGTTTTGCTTTGAGGGCACTATTTAGGGTTAACCGACTGCTATACTCAATTTTCAACCCGCGAAGCTTCTCTTTAATGATCCATATTTAGACTGCCGACTGAAAGATATGCCTTAGTCATAGTGCTTAATGATTTTTTTAAGAATCAGGTTATGATGTTCAGGAGCTGCCTACTGAATTAAGTAGCCTGTGGCGAGGCCTGACTACATTCTAGTGTCGGGATGTGGCTGGAGCTACGGATAAATCGATAAGCTCAAGTTCCGGGAAGATGGAGGCCCGCACTGGGTCGGTTCCAATTTGATATTTTTACTGCACAAATACTGTTGACCATGATTCTTAGACTATTGTGGACGTTACTTTCTTGCCTTGCTTTATTACCAATCCTATGGAGTCAAGATACCTGGGCTGAAAGACTGGGCTTCCCCCCAGATAAGAAGGTCGTCATTTTACACGCGGATGACATCGGTATGTGTAAGGAGGCGAACCAGGCTGCAATCCAGCAATTGGAGAAGGGACAGATTCAATCGGCATCCGTAATGGTACCTTGCCCTGCCTTTCATGAAATCGTCAACTGGCGAGTGGAGAATCTCGATTTTGATGTGGGCTTGCACCTAACCTTGACCAGTGAATGGAAGACTTATCGCTGGGCACCGGTTATGCCCAAGAATCTTGTTCCAGGTCTGGTGGACACTGAGGGGAAACTGTGGCGGAGTGTTGCTGAAGTTGTTGAACACGCGACTGCTGAAGAGGTTGAGCGGGAAGTACGGGCGCAGATCGAAACTGCCAGACGAGCTGGGATCGAGCCGAGTCACCTGGATACGCATATGGGAACCCTCTATGCGCATAATGACTTTACCGAGGTTTATTTTCGTCTGGCTGAAGAGTATCAGATTCCGGCGATGGTCATTGAGTTTTCTAATGATTCATTGGTGGAGAAATTTAAGGACCAGGGTTATCCCATCACCGATCGTTTGGTCGAGATGGTGGCCAATTACCGTTTGCCCAAGCTGGACTATTTTACCTCTGTGCCGCCGGCAGATTCCTATGAATCAAAAAAGAGTCAGTTCATGACACTTATCAATAATCTACCATCCGGCCTGTCAGAAATTATTTTTCATCCCTCTGCCGAGTCAGATGACTTGAAGGGGATCACCAATTCATGGCAACAGCGGGTATGGGAGTCAAAGATGTTTGGTGATCCTGAAGTGATCCAATTCCTTCAACAAGCCGGAGTAGTTTTTACGAATTGGAAAGAGGTTATGGATAGGTTCTCTTCTTGATACTCACGAGTGATCAACCTGGTAAATCCGGTGCTTCGAGTAACTTAAAAAACTGATCAAGTTTGGGGGCTATGATTATTTCCGTCCGGCGATTTAGGCCACGACCTTCTGACGTTTCATTGTCAGCTTTAGGAACAAACTCAGATCGACCACCGGCAGTCATCCTTTCAGGGTCTACAAAGTAGTCATGTTGTAAACTGCGAACAACTGCAGTTGCCCGCTTGACACTGAGATCCCAGTTGTCTACTAAACAATCATTTCCAAAGGGTACGTTATCAGTATGGCCCTCGACAAGAATATTGAGATCGTTGTGGTCATTAATGACATTCGCTACCTTCCCCAGCACCTCCCTAGCCTGTGACCCAAGGACAGCACTTCCTGAGCGAAACAGCAGGCGATCGGAAATGGAGACGTGCACTACTCCTCCTCGGACCTCTACCTGTACATCTTCATCATTAATATCACTTAAAGACCGCTTGAGATTCATGACCAATGCCAGATTTAATGAGTCTTTAGTCTGGATTTTTTGGGTGAGATCTTGTATGAAAGAATACTGCTGGTTAATATTTTCTAAGGATTGTTGAATGCTTTCAGCACCTGCTTTATTGACTATAGAAAGATCTGCCATACGATCCAGCAAGCTGGCGTTGGTCTGCTGAATGTGATCAAGCTGTTGTTGGAGTTGCTCTACCTGTTCAGTTTTAGCCGCCAATTCAGCTTTGGTCTTACGCCCGCAGGCGGAAAGAAGAATCATGGATATTAAACCCAAAAACAGAAATACCCGCATCATACCTCAATTTTGTTGTTTCAATGGAAAAACTATCATTAGTTCACATTTAGTATGTTGCCGGGATGAATCCATGGTAATGAATCACATTTTCAACTCACCAAGCCAGGAAGATGGCTGACCTGGCTATCATCAACGCAGAAAGATCATCAAAGATGCTGCAGTAGTGACGGATGCGGTTAGTATGAAGCCGACAGTTTAGTATCTACGATTTTTGTAGCTTTGCGCTTCAATCGATCTTTTTTGATCGCAAAACATAGATTATGAATAAGTTAAGTATTATTATTACAACGATATATCTTGGAGCGGGATTGCTCCTAGGCTGTGGGACAAGTGCTGAGGATCAAGAGATTCGAGACGATGCAAGGAATTCATTGAATGTTCCTGAAAATGTTGCACCACCAGCTACTACCAATCCTGGGGCTGCACCCGTGGCAACATCAGGAGTCCAGCATTACATTTGTCCCAACAATTGTGCTGGGAGTGGAGGACCCTCCGCTGGCACTTGCCCGGTATGCGGTACAGCCTATGAGCATAACCAAGCTTATCATAACCAGCCTGCGAACCAAGGAGCTTCTACCAGCCCAAGTATTGATCTCAACACCCCTGGTGCACCTGCTAATATTACGCCACCGGCCAATGCCAGTCCAGCACAGAATGCTGCTGGAGTTTATCACTATACCTGCAGTAATGGATGTGCCGGGGGAGCTGCTAGTGCAGTAGCGTGTGCATCCTGTGGTGAAACACTGGTTCACAATCCGGCGTATCACAATTAGGGGAGATCTGGATCATTGAGTTATCAGTAAATGGAGCTTGGCATTCCTCTTATGATATAAAAGACATATCTAGGGGATAAGAAATCGGCAGGTCCCAGCAGAAAGTACAATTGGGTGCTGGTCGTAAGCTTTATATATTTTGGGACAATCCCTTTCCAGTAGGAGTAAGATCTATTCTATCTTTGTCTTGTCCCTCATGAAGATTACCAGTCCTACAGATCAGATTCCCCTTCATTGGTTACTTTTTGGTGCCATCCTTGCCTGCGTAGCTCTGTTTTTTGGATTGGGATCATGGGGAGTTATTGACTCCAGCGAGGCCAGATATGCAGAGATCTCACGCATGATGTATGTGTCGGGAGATTTTCTGCATCCTACATACTTAGGGGTCGAACATTATCATAAACCTCCATTAACCTATTATATCACTAGTCTAGGTTATTTTCTTTTTGGTGTTCATCCTTTCTCGGCCCGATTCTTCTTACAATTGGCGGTTGTCACGCAAATTTTCTTGGTCTACAAAATTGCTCAAGTCTTATTTGACGAAAGACATATTCACTGGCTGGCAGCACTGATTTACACTACTTTTTTGATTATTTGGATTGGCGCAAGAAACCTTACCACTGATGCTTATCTAAACACATTCATCCTCGGGTCGGCTTGGGGAATGATATATTTTGTGCAACGGAGCAAACCCTTTCTGCTATATGTAGCGGCCATTTCATCAGGGCTTGGATTCCTTACAAAAATATCGGCCCTTCTGGTTTATGTGGGTATTATTGCCATTGCTTTGGGATGGCTTTACCGAAAGCGATTGCCTTGGACCTGGCATTATATCGGTGCGGCGATTAGTTTTCTCATCGTGGCTTTAAGCTGGTTTCTAATCCTTGAGATGGAAGGCAAACCTATATTCAAATACATGATGTATGATCAATCGGTGGTTAGGTATACTACCGATATTTTTAAGCGCGAAATGCCCTTTTATTTTTATTTTTTAGCAGCTCCCCTGCTGTCCATTCCCTGGTTCTTCCCAGTCTTAGAAAAGACCTTTAAATCTTGGTCAAGTTATCGAAGAGATAAGATTATTTCCTTTTTATGGATTTGGTTTTTGACACCCATCATATTTTTTAGTCTCTCTCACTCCAAGTTGATTCTTTACATCCTTCCTGCCTTTCCGGCCTTGGCTTTACTGGCAGCCAGGTCGTTGCCAGAGTTAGAAGAGGTACGATTAAATAAGTGGTTTGTCATGCAAGTTTTCTTTTATTTTGTGGTCTACCTTGCCCTCATTATTTACCCTTTTGTTTTAGATGACTGGAAGAGCAATGTCTATCTGTTTCTAGGGACTGGAATGGCAATAGCTGTTCAGTTGATCATCATCTTTCAATCAAGTCTTTCCAAGCTAGCTAAGATGGTATCAACCTCGCTCATTTTTATTTTCTCAATACTTCCACTGTCTACGCTTTTTCTCTCCGAAAATGAAACAAAGAATTCTACTGCCAGTTATGTTGCCGAGTGGATACGCGAGAAGGATTTTCATAATTATACCATACTTTCTTACAATCGACTGGTTCCATCTCTAGCTTTCCATCTAGAAAAGCCCATTGTATTACTTGCTGATAAGGCTTTGCGTGAGCTCCAGTTTGAGTCCGATCTTCATTGGAAAAGTCATTACTATGACCTACGTGAAGAAGAGCGCCTGGAGAAGGCCCTAGCGCTTGTTAATGAGCCTACCTTGCTCTTGGTCAGAAAGAGGAGGATTCATGAAGTGAAGGAGGAGATTCTCAATGCTTATTCAGCCTATACCGATCTTGGTATTTGGCGAATTTATCACCAGAGCAGAAATGATTGAGAAAAACCAGGTGCTTGACTTTATAAAGCCAAAGATCAAATTCGCCAGCACATCTTTGGTAGCCACGCTTGTGGACTACACGCTGTATTTATCCTTGGTATATAGCGGATTTCCCAGTGTTAAATCCAATGTCGTATCAGCCAGTACCGGCTTCATTGTCAACTTCTTTTTGCAGAAAAAATTCATTTTTCAGCTTCGTCGGAAAGCCTATCATACTTTTCTAATTTCACTTTCTTTTTCACTCTTGGGTATAGCTGTAAGTTCAGGACTGATTTATCTTCTCGTAAAATCACCTTTTTTTGAGCAATATCAGTACGTCACTAAATTGCTGGTTACCGGTGTCATGTTTTTCTACAATTATTACACAAAGCAATGGGCCTTTGAAAGGAAAGTACGTGGTCCTAAAGGATCAATTCGCTAGTTTTTCGTAGGAATTTCAAGAATATTTTCTTTAGATCGTTCAAGACGAATAAAGGTAACATCTAATCACTCTACAGAAAGCAGGTGCAAGTATAGAATTTTTGTGAAGAGAAAATTCTACCTTTCCGCTTTTCATGCAACACAAATCTAGCTCTATATGACCAAGCTTGTCTGCGCATCACTTGCCATCTTGCTGTTTTTTCCACTCAATAGTCAAGATTATTTTTTAGATCCATATTCTCCCTACAATGAAGTTATACCTACCCCAGAAGAATTCTTAGGTTATCCAGTGGGCAGTCACCATACCAGACATGACCGAATTGTGTCGTATTTCGAGACGTTGGCCCATATATCCGATCGTGCAGCACTCACACGCTACGGAGAAACCTACGAGCATCGCCCTTTGATCATATTGACGATTACGAAGGAAGAACATTTAACCAGTATGGACCAGCTTCAGCGAGAACATCTCCGTTATCTCAACCCGGAGGAGGAGAAGTCAAACCTTCCGGATATTCCCATCTTCGTCAATTTGGGATATAATGTGCATGGGAATGAACCCTCAGGCGCTGAAGCTGCTTTGTTGACGGCCTACATTTTGGTGGCGTCCGAATCTGATGTGGTTAGGAGATATCGAGAGGAGGGAGTCTACTTCATTGACCCCGTCATAAATCCCGATGGACGGGACCGGCATTCCCAATGGGTCAATATGTTTAAAGGAGATCCTCTTGTCTCTGATCCCCTTGATGTGGAGCACAATGAGGGGTGGCCTCGTGGACGCACCAATCACTATTGGTTTGACCTAAATCGGGATTGGTGGTTGGCGATTCATCCTGAAAGTAGAGGTAAATTGAGATGGTATCACCAATGGTACCCTAACGTTGTCACTGATTTTCACGAGATGGGCACCAACAGCACGTACTTTTTCGAACCCATGAAGACCAATGCATCTTTAAACCCGGTTATGCCGGCTGAAAATTATACGACCCTAAATGACACTTTCGCCACATATTTTGTGCAGGGCTTTGATGATATCGGTTCTCTCTATTTTACCAAGGAAGTCTTTGATGGTACCTACCCCGGATACGGTTCATCTTATCCGGACCTACAAGGAGGTTTGGGCTTATTGTTTGAGCAAGCCAGTGCCAGAGGCCATGTGCAGAAGACACCTGGGGGTGATTTAACTTTTGCCTTTGCCATTAAGAATCAGTTGACATCGGCTATGGCAACGGTCAAGGCTTCTGTAATTCATCGCCAGATGTTGTACGACTACCAACATGAGTTTTTTAAGAGTGCATTAGAAAATGCACGGAAAGATGAGATCAAAACCTACGTTTTTGGAGATTCGCACGACCGAGGACGAACAAAGGCCTTCATAGATAAATTGCTGATTCATGGTATTCAGGTGTTTCGGCTGAATCAGGATATTGAGCTCAACACACAAGTATTCAAGAAGGGGATTGACTTTGCTGTTCCTACAAATCAAAAGCAATATCGAATGATTCAGAATGTTTTTGAGACCTATGAAGACTATGCAGATAGTGTTTTTTACGATGCATCGGCCTGGTCACTGGTGAATTTTTATAATATGCCGCATGCTGGGGTTGAGACCTCACTAGACTTGGGCAGCCAAATTCAATATCCGGAAGATCTGACCATCCAGGAAGCGCAAGCAGAAGCTGCTGATTACGCCTACATTATTCCCTGGACCGAATATTCGTCGCCAGCAGTGCTGAGTGAGCTTCTAAGAAACGACGTTGTGGTGCATTGTGCATTCAAACCCTTTTCTATACAGCTAGATGAAAGCAGCAAGTCTTTTGGCTATGGCACCATGGTGATACCCGTCCATAAGCAGAAGTTGGACAGCAATTACCTACACAACATTATCCTTTCGGCATCTACCCAATTTGAAGTTCCTGTGTACCCGGTGAGTACCGGCTATAGTATTGAGGGTGTGGATTTAGGGAGTCGGCACCTGGTCGTCATCGAGAAACCGCAGGCCCTAATGTTGATTGGAAATGGGGTATCAGCCTATGAAGCGGGAGAGGTGTGGCATTTGCTAGATCAACGCGTAAGGATGCCAATCACTAAGGTTTCTACAAACGAAATTGACCGAATTGACTGGTCTAAATACAAAACCTTGATCTTAGTTTCTGGTTCGTATGCACCGGTAGACTCAAGCCAATGTCAAGTGATCAAGAATTGGCTATCTGCCGGTAATACCCTCATCACCACTCGTCAAGCATCTTCTTGGGCGATTAGTAAGAAGCTAGTGAAAGAGGAGATCTATAAATCAGAAGACAAGGATTCTACCAATGACAGACGCAGATCCTACATAAAGTCCTCAGAAGAGTTGGGAAGGGAGCGAGTAGGTGGAGCCATATTTGAAGTAGATATTGATTTAACCCATCCAGTGGCTTTCGGATATACCCGATCGAAGTTACCGGTCTATAGGAACAGCGAGGTGTGGTTGAACAAGAGTAAGAATGCTTACTCTACAGTTGCGAAATACAGTGATGATCCTCATATTGATGGCTTCATCTCTGATCGGAATCTCAATACATATCTCAAGCCCAGTGCTTCCATCATTGTGAGCAAGGTGGGAAAGGGTCGAGTGATCATGTTTGCAGAGAATCCCAACTTCCGTGGGTCATGGTATGGTACAAACCGACTGTTTCTCAATGGGCTATTTTTCGGTAAGCACATTCAAGTACCCGAATAAAAACGGATGAAGAAACACGTGCTTTGGTTCGATTTCTTCTCAAGTTTCAAACAACCAACTAGCCGACTAGCTCGGTGGTTTTCTTAAAGACTTCTGGAGGCATGTCTTCTTGAACCTTGTACTTGCCTTCAGCCATTTCTTTTTGGATTTGACGAACTGTTTTGCGCGATCCATCAGGGCTCCAGCCTGGAGGTCCAAAGACATACATGAATTTGTGCTTCCAATTCTTGGTGCTTTTCACATCACGCCAGATATCTCGATATTCATGAGTTAAGATTTCATAGGGATGATGAGAATTTGGGGGATGCAACACGCCAAATTTAACTTCTCTCGACTCGTCCAAATCCTTGAAAGTGCCGAATAACCGGTCAAAGAGATTAAGGTAACCACCGTGGTTCTTGTCCAGATATTCGAGATTAGAGGAATGATGCACATGATGGTGTTTGTGGGAGTTTAAGAAAGTTTCCAACCAACCTAACCGGGGAATGAACTGGGTGTGTAATTGGAACTGCCAAAGGGACTCAATGACCATGCAGGTCATGACCATAATGGGATGAAAACCTAGGGCAGGAAGCCACATATAAAATAATGGTTTATAGACAATGGTCATCCAACCATTGCGGATACCAGTACCCAAGTTGAAGTGATCTGAAGAATGGTGTACAATATGCGCTGCCCAACAAAAGCGTATTTCATGATTTGCACGATGAAACCAATAGTAACTAAAGTCGTCAAGGAGTTGGCAGGCTAGCCAGGTATACCAGGCCCAACCAAACGCTTCCCAGCCAAAGATATTGGTTCGCACACCATCAATTTCCGGGTTAAATAGATAATACACTGCGAAGAAGAAACCCAGGGTCATTGCCTTGGTGAAAACTGCCACGAAGACAGAGCCAACTCCCATCGATGCACTGGCTGCAAGATCCTTCCATTCGTATAATTCGCGATCGTATTTTAGGCTAAAGATAATTTCGACAATGATCAGCGAGATAAAGCAGATCATGCCAATCATTTGTAAGTTAGACAGCTCAGTCATGTACTAAAATCTATTTGTAGGTTGACAATAATATACTAGGTTAATCATGCTCAATACTCACAAATCGGCTTTGTGTACCACTCAGATTCACACAAACCGTGGGCTATTGTTTGGCAATTGATCTTCTAGCTAAAGGTGGATAAGTGATCAAATGCAGCCGTCAAAGGTATAGAAAAGTTCGCTGAATTTGTAAAGTGCACGACATCCTAGTGATCGGTTTTGTACCTGAGCACCACTTGCTGAACCAAGCAATCATCAGTTCCAATTGAAGCAGTACGTACGAAGGATCAAGCCGGTTAATCCGTAGGTCTGGTATGCTTCCATCGACGGTGCGTCCATAACCAGATCTCTGGTTGGTTTTCTATGTCTTTTTCCAACATCTGCAGGTAGCGTTCGGTGATTCGCCCTGATGGGCAATTGCGTGGATCCTTGGTCACAATCTTAGCCTCAACTTCATAGTAGCCCCGGCTTGGCATGCAGATAGACATATAAAAAACAGGGTAGTTGAGCTTTTTTGCAATTTTCTCCACTCCGAGAAAGACTGGTGTATCTTGATGCAGAAACCTTGTCCAGTAAGCATGCTCAGGTGGAGGCGATTGGTCGGCCACAAAGGCAGTGGCAGTCGTCAAGTGCTGATTTCTTAACATGCCCTTCAGACTACTTTTCATAGTATAGAGTTGATTCCCTAAGCGAGACCGAAGATGAGATAGCAGTTTGTCAAAGATGGGACTCTTCAAGGGTCGATAAATGATATAAAGCTGATGATAAGGCAATGGAGCGAAGGCAGCTCCCATCATTTCCCAGTTGCCCTGATGTCCCAATACCAGGATTAGGCTCTGATGGACCTCATAATAAGGGCGAAAAACTTCGTAGTTTGTGTATCGCACTCGTTTTCTAAGCTGGTTTGGCCTGATACTCAACAGCTTGATAACTTCTACGATCATATCGCAGAAGTACCTTTGAAAGTTCTTTTGGATCGTTCTGATTTGGTCAGGTGAGTAGGCGGGGAAGGATCTGCTCAGGTTTTGAGTGACTACATCTCTGCGGTACCTGCCTATGCTAAAAAGTAGAAAGTGGAGTAGATCGGACACCCAATAGAGAGCCCTCATGGGCAGCAAAGAGATCAACAGGAGAGCTCTATAAAGGATGGGATATAAGATCTTCATCAGAAGTCAGTGCTCAAGAATGTCATGTACTCTTCTTCGCAGTTCAGGCAAGAGGTCCTGCTCAAACCACGGATTTTTTATTAACCAGAAGCGATTGCGAGGGGAGGGATGGGGTAGGGGCAAGAAACGTGGCAGGTACTCTTGATAAGACTTCACTGTTTCAGTCAAGTTTTTCTTTTTAGTTGAACCGAGATAATAGTTTTGAGCGTATTGGCCGATTAAGAGGGTAAGTTGGACTTTATGGAGGCGCGAGATTAATTTCTGGTGCCAGGTGGGTGCACATTCGGCTCGAGGCTGTAGATCTCCCGAACTGCCCTTGCCGGGATAACAGAATCCCATCGGCACAATGCCAAAATTATTAGGATCATAAAAGACGTCGTCTTTTACTCCCAACCACTTGCGGAGCTGGATACCGCTGAGATCCTTCCAAGGTATTCCTGATTCATGCACTTTTTTTCCGGGTGCCTGACCAATGAGAAGGATAGATGATCGAGCAGTGATGCTGAAGATCGGATTGGGGCCAAGTGCTAGGTGCTCATGGCAGATTTGGCAGTTGCGAATTTCCTCTATCAGGGCCTTCATTCTCTGATAAGGTTACTGTCTTAAGCGAAAATTGAATAGGTCTTGCCTGGCATAGTGGCCTGTGATATCAAGATCCATTTTGCTTTGAATCACAACGTCCAAATCTATCTCAGTCATCAAAATACCTTCTTCACCGTAGAGTGGCCCTTCAAGAATTTGCCCATATGGAGATACGATCATACTACCACCTCTACATATTTCCTCAGGAAGGCTGTGATCTATTCTTTCAACAAGGTGAGATGGATAGTCAGATCTAAGGAAGTATTGGTTAGAAGTGATGAGGTAGCACCTTCCTTCGCTGGCTATATGCTGCATGGAAACTGACCAGGATGATCTGGCATCGGCAGTTGGTGCGAGGTAAAGATCTACTCCGGCTTGGTAGAGAGCCATCCTGGCTAAGGGCATCATATTCTCCCAGCAAATCAGTCCAGCCGTTCGAAATCCTGATATAGGATAGGATACGAGAGAGGATCCATCTCCCTCACCCCAGATGACTCGCTCAGTACCTGTCGGCTTGATTTTTCGATGCTTCCCCAGTATCCTACCTTCCCGATCAAAGAAAAAGATGCTGCAATAGAGTGTACGATTTATCTTATCCCTTTCGGTCACCCCGACGACCAAAAACAACTTGTACTGTGCTGCGATCGATCTAAGTTGTTGGTAGGTTACATCATCGACCTCTACACTGCAATCCCAATACTCCTGCCACAACTCTCTGCCTTCGGAGGTCCTGTTTCCAACCACCGCTCCAAAGTCCAGTCCCCTTGGATAACCGGGAATCAATGACTCTGGGAACAGAACCAGATCGACTTTTTGATCAGCGCATTGCTGACAGACCTCCTCAATTTTTTGCAGGGTTGCCTCATTGTCAAAGAAGATTGGAGTGACTTGGGCAGCAGCAACTTTGATCTGGCGATTGCGTTCTTGCATTTAAATCGTTTACAATAGAGCTTCGGTCAGAATTCCAAGATACGTCTTGATTGCATCCAGGTAATTGCCGAGTCGGATATTTTCATTCGGGCTGTGCTGGTTATTGTCACGATTAACACAAGGTACGGTGACAGCTGGAATCCCAAGGGTCTGCACAAACGGAGCGATCGGAATGGATCCTCCCGAGGTACGAATCTTGACTGGTGGTGTCCCAAATACCCGGGTTAAGCTTCGATCCAGCCAGGTACCAACCTCCGAATCAAAGGGAGTTCGGAATGCTCCATAGGAAATCTGGTGACTCATGGACAGGATTTTAGGATGGGTCATCCGTTCTTCTTCGTCGGGCTCCTGATTACAAATATAGAATCCCTGCCCTTCGATATGATGGCGAATCAGTTCGATCAATCGACGAGGGTTACTTTCTTTCACTGTTCGAATATCCAAATTCACTACAGCGGCACTGGGAATGATCGTACGCACTTTTGTGCCAACCCAAGCTGCTGACATACCTCGGATATTGAGGGAAGGATACTGAATGGCTTCCTGGTAGGTCGATGCAACGCCTTCTGGGTGAGCAATGCCAATGCTCTTTTGGATCGCCTTCTCGTCATCAGGCACTTCAGCGAGAATCCGCCTGGTATCCTCGTCGATGGTGATCCCATCATAAAATCCTGGGATCGTTACTCTGCCCGATTCATCCTTCATTGAAGCGAGTAATTGAGCAAGTCTAAATGCTGGGTTGGGAGCATAGTTACCATAATGCCCTGAGTGTTGAGGTACTCGAGGACCATAAGTAGTAAGTCGCATGGTAGTAATGCCGCGAGCACCAAAAGTAAGCGTGGGTTGGTTGGTGATGTGGCGAGGACCATCAAAGATGATGAGCATGTCGGCAGCCAACTTTGTTCGATTCGCTTCTACCGCTGCGGGCAAATGTGGCGAACCCAACTCCTCTTCACAGTCCATAATGATCTTCAGGTTATAGTTTGTTTCCCAGCCCTTTTCCTTGGCAATTTCCAATGCGGTCAAGAAAGCAGATATCGGACCTTTTGCATCAGAGGCGCTGCGGCAAAATATTCGCCAGTCCAGGTCGATCCTTTCCCTCAACTTGATCCATGGGATCGATTTCCAATCATCCCGATCTGGTGCCTTTAGTACTGGGATGAACGGATCAGATTGATTCCATTTGCTGGCATCGACAGGTTGGCCATCCACCTGCAAGTATACAAGTACAGTTTTTGCCCCCGGGGTATGGATGCGGTCAGCATAGAGCAAATCGATCCCATCGGTAGGTATTCGTTCTGTAGCAAATCCAAGCCTTCTGAAGGCATTTTCCAGATAAACCAAATTGGGCTCTAGATCCTGGGGAATGTGGGCATCGTTGGGTAAGGAGAGAAAGTTTCGAAAAGAATCAATGGATGATGACAAGTTTGCCAGAGCTGTTTCATGGATTTGCTCAGCAGACACCTGATTAATGAGGGCACCTGGCAAAGTATCGTCCGATACTAATCGGTCTGTTTTAGACTCGCCTGAATGACACATTCGGGTACGAGAGATTTTCACTTCTTCTAGGCTAAGTAACAGATCGTCAGTTGATTGAGAAAAATATAAAGATTGCCAAAAGAGCCCTTTCTGATTGAGCAACTTTGTTGGTGTGCCCTCACTGGTGACAGGACTGGCCCATAGCCCGAGAAAATAGAGCAGCATACAAATTTTCCGGAATTTCATAAGGTCTAATCTACCGAAAACTTTCATTCCTGAACAAGTAAGTTGCCCTTGGGAATCCGTCAGCAACGTCACATGAGTCGAACCAGGCAGGATAAGAATCTCGAGATATAAAAGGGTTTGACAATATAAGTCGAAGTCTGATAGGACTTCCAGAGAAGGTCAAAATTTCTGTACTTTGCTGGGACCATATTCATCTTTCATGAAATTTATTTCTTGCCAATGTCCGGGTACTTTTGAGCTTATGGAGAAACCATATCCAGCCCTGACATCAGGAAAGGCGCTGATAAGGATTTCTTTTATCGGTATTTGTGGCACCGATCTACATGCATTTCAGGGTAATCAACCTTTTTTCACTTATCCCAGAATTTTAGGTCATGAACTCTCTGGGGTGATCTTAGATATAGACGATGACACTGAGGGTTTCAACGTTGGAGATCCGGTCGTGATCATGCCCTACATTTCCTGTGGCATTTGCAATGCCTGTCGATCTGGCAGGAGCAACTGTTGCAGACAATTGCAAGTCCTTGGGGTGCATACTGATGGTGGAATGCAGGAAGTAATCTCTGTTCCGACCTCGTTGTTGGTTTCTGCTCCAGATCTCGCCATTGATCGGATGGCGGTTGTTGAACCCTTATCGATTGGTGCGCATGCCGTAGCTCGAGCTGGAAGTATGGATGGAACAACTGTCCTCGTGGTGGGTTGTGGGCCGATTGGAATGGGAGTCATGGCTTTTGCGAAGTTGGAGGGAGCGCAGGTCATTGCCATGGATGTGAATGCCCATAGGTTGGAGTTTGTCAAAGATCAGCTTGACCTGCAGCATGTGATATTAGCTACTGATGAATCTATCAACCAGATTGCTGAAGTTACTAAAGGAGAATTGTGCCACGCGGTTTTTGATGCCACGGGTAATAAGAAGGCAATGGAAAGAGGAGTACATTTTATGGCCCATGGTGGGCAATATCTCTTGGTGGGCTTGTTCAATGGCGCTTTGTCTTTTCATCATCCATTGATTCATGCCCGGGAAGGCAGTATTCTCTGCAGTAGAAATGCAACCAAGCAGGATTTTGAAAAGGTGATCGGTATGTTGACCAAGGATCAATTTCCCGTAGATAACTATATATCACACCGCGTTCCGTTTACCCACATGATTGAGGAATTTCCATCTTGGTTACAGCCGGAGTCCTCTGTCATGAAAGCCTTAGTTGAGATGGAGTATGGAGAGGACGCTAATCATGAAAATCAGATCCAATGAATGCAGGGAGAAGGTGTTTTGCATGTGACTTAAAAGATGATCCGAAGTTGATCGAGCAGTATAAGGAGTATCATGCCGAAGGCAATGTCTGGCAGGAGGTGATTGAAAGCTTGAAAGATACCGGTATCGAGGCTATGCAGATTTATTTAGTTGGCAACAGACTATTTATGATTATGGAAGTCAATGATGGTTTTTCACTGGTTGAGAAAAACAAAAAGGATTTGGCCAATGCGAAGGTGCAGGAATGGGAAGATCTGATGTGGACTTTTCAGCAGGCTTTGCCCTGGGCTTTGCCTGGACAAAAATGGGTGGAGATGGAAAAAATATTTGATATCGAATTTTGATTCGCGATAAGCAATTGATGAATTTTTCTCTGACCATTTAAATTCTTACAATCGCTTAGTCTACAATTAATTCAAGGCAAAAGGCTTGAACAGTTTCTTCAGAAATTAATTTTTGGGCACGGCTCAACCCACAGGTGAAAAATCGCCTGTGCAGCGTGGTAGTTTTACATTTGGCTGATACGCTATATATGAAAAATGCTTAAAAGGCTAAAACAAATTGGGCCTGGAGCCATGGTTGCAGCAGCCTTTATTGGTCCGGGAACTGTGACCACCGCTACAATTGCTGGTGCCAGCTATGGCTATGTCCTGCTATGGGCAATTTTGTTCTCGTTATGTTCTACCATTGTGTTGCAGGAGATGTCGGCCAGGCTGGGGTTAATTACCCAAGCAGGCGTTGGAGATGCATTACGTAAGAGGGCAGGTAGTCCGGTGATCAAGGTGATGATCTCCTTGATCGTGATCATTGCCATTTTAATTGGCAATGCTGCCTATGAAGCAGGAAATATAGCGGGAGCAGCCATCGGATTTCAAAAGTATACCACTTCATTTGCTGTCGATCCCATTCCTCTGATCATAGGCTTGTTGGCTTTTCTTCTGCTATATAGTGGCAAATATTTGCTGATTGAAAAATTCCTAATGGGGATGGTAGGTTTGATGGGCCTGATATTCTTACAGGCAGCAATAATGCTGAAACCGGATCTGTATGCCCTTATTAAGTCTCTGTTTATACCGGTTGTACCTTCCGGCTCCGAAATGATTGTAGTCGGTCTCATTGGTACAACCGTAGTACCGTATAATCTGTTTCTCCATGCATCCTCCGTGAAGGAAAAGTGGAATGAAGCAGATGATCTGGCAACTGTACGTATGGACACGATGATTTCTGTCGGCTTGGGTGGTCTCATAACCATGGCTATCTTGGTCACTTCAGCAGCTGCCTTTACTGGCTCAAATGGAAGCATCACTGGCTTGTCAGATCTTTCCAAGCAATTACATCCCCTGCTTGGCACTTGGTCAGAAAGCTTTATTGCTCTGGGATTTCTTGCAGCAGGTTTTACTTCGGCGGTAACTGCGCCATTGGCTGCGGCCTTTGCTTCCGTTGAGATTTTGGGCTGGAATGAGGGCCTTACAGGCAGCCGATTTCGAATGGTTTGGGGGTTTGTGTTGATTTGTGGAATAATTTTATCCTCCTTGGGCTTTAAACCCACTCAAGTGATCCTACTGGCACAAGTCGCCAATGGTGTTCTTCTACCCTTTGTGGCAATATTCTTGCTTTGGGTGATGAATGATGAGGGTATCTTAGGATCATATAAAAATTCACGTACTGCAAATGGCTTAGGGATCCTGGTTATTGCTGTTACTTTGTTACTTGGCCTTCGTAGTATTGGCGGAGCTTTAGGTCTATTATAACTTTTGACATGAGGAGCATTGATATCAACTGCGACATGGGAGAGAGTTTTGGGCAGTACCGTATTGGGAATGATGCGGCAATATTTCCTTACATCACATCATGCAATATTGCTTGTGGTATGCACGCAGGCGATCCCACACAAATGGATAAAACCATTGACTTGGCACTTAAGCATGGGGTACAAATTGGAGCGCACCCAGGGTATCCAGATCTTATGGGATTTGGCCGAAGGGATATGGCCATATCGGAGAGGGATTTACTTGCGCTCATCAGGTACCAAGTGAGTGCTTTGAAAGGGATGATTGAAAGTAAGGGTGGAAGACTGTCATACGTTAAACCTCATGGGGCTCTTTACAACAAGGCGGCACGTTCTCCTCAGATCGCAAATATCATCATGACTGCAATAAATTCTATCGATCCTAATCTGGTGACCGTCGGTTTGGCTGGAAGTATCATGGAGCAAGAAGCCCATAAGATGGGATGTAGATTTATCGCTGAAGCATTTGCAGACCGCAGGTATGCTGAATCAGGCAGGTTGACGCCCAGACATGAAGACAAGGCCGTGATCACTGATCCTCACGCAGCTGTAGCACAGGTTATTTCCATTGTACTTTCTGAAAAAGTAAAGACCACATTGAATGGCTGGGTCCCTTTGCGAGCTCAGACGATTTGTATTCATGGTGACAATGCCTCGGCGGTGCCTATCTTAAGAGCGATCGACCAGACCCTCACAGAAAAGAATGTTCAGAAGGTACATTTTCATCTATGAGGATCGTTCCCTTTGGAGACAATGCATTGTTGATGCAATGGGATCAAAAGATTGATCAAAAGTTAAACTTGACCATTCACAACCTGGCTGATGCAATCCAGTCCTTGTCAAGGAGTGAGGTAACCCACCTTACGCCTTCCTATTGCTCTTTGGTGGTTGGTTATAATCCCAAAATGACCGACTTCTTTCGGTTGAGAAAGATGCTGATGAACATTGCTGAAAACATGAAACCAGGTCAGTATGGCCAGCAAAGGACCATTGAAATTCCTGTTTGCTTCGATTCCCCCTTTTCGCTGGATATGGATTTCATTTGTAAGAGAGCGGAATTAAGCGAGTCGATGGTCATTGAGCAATTCTTGCATCAGACATACCAGGTTTTCTTACTGGGTTTTCTGCCAGGGTTCCCTTACTTGGGAATTCTGCCAAAGATTTTGGAGTGCCAGCGAAAGCCAGTACCACGCAAAAGAATACCCACCGGGTCTATAGGCGTAGCAGGTCGTCAAACCGGTATCTATCCTGTAGAGTCGCCTGGTGGTTGGCAGATTATCGGTCGGACCCCCGTACCCATCTTTGATCCATCCCAACATGATATATTTCTCCTGCGACCTGGTGATGAAGTCCGGTTTAGACCCATAACCGAAGTTGACTATAACCAGATAGAAGCGCAACTCCTGACGGGAGATTTCAAATGGTCAATGATAGGTTATGAATAATTACAGTCTATTGAAATTTCTTAAACCTGGACTAAATACGCAGATCCATGACGGTGGAAGAGTGGGTCATCAGTCCCTAGGTGTTCCGGTAGGTGGCTTTATGGATCGACGTTCTGCAACCCGTGCCAATTGGTTGGTTGGCAATGATCTTGATGGACCCTTGCTTGAGATTACTTTTGCAGGTCCCACCATTCTGTTTGAGCATGCGTGCCAGATTGCGATTACAGGAGCCAACATGTCACCCCGTATCAATGACAGAGCCACTAGAACCGATTGTACATTATCTATAGAGCCAGGTGATATTCTTTCCTTCGGTAGGCTTCATGCCGGTTGTCGAGCCTATTTAGCCGTAGGTGGAGAATGGAAGGTAGTAGCTTGGTTGGGCAGCTGCAGTGCCATGGGTAATCTGAGTCCGCTTTTGACTCCGGATAGCATTTTTCACAAAGGCTCGTATTTGAAGGTTCTGACGGGTGTGCAATCAGTCAAGAGGGTTATTCCAAGGAATCGAAGGATCATCTGGAAGAATCCCTTCGAAGTACGTGTTACGAAAGGGCCCGAATTAGAAATGTTTCCCCCAAAGTTTATTTCGAAGTTCTTTAGTTCCTGGCACGAAATTACACCCCAATCAAACCGAATGGGTTATCGACTAAAATACACCGATGAAGGTGATCTTCAGTTGCCGGAAATGATTTCTTCCGGTTGCATTCCTGGAACCATCCAAATCACCCATGCGGGGCAACCAATCATACTTATGGCCGATGCCCAGACTACAGGTGGTTATTGGCGTATTGCCAATATCATCTCACCAGATTTATCGATCGTAGCCCAAGCTAAGCCAGGAGATCGGGTCAAGTTTCAGCTAGTAGACCTGGATGAGGCGGCCAAGGTTAGGCAAATTTGTCAGTATGAGGATACTTTCCTGCTTGGGCAGGAATGATGTTGCACTTCCGGCTATGCATAACTATTGAGAGCCGATGACTCGTCCGGATGCTAAAGTCCTTAGTATTCGGACAAGAATGGTTAGTCCGAAGACTGTCAATTACAGCCTTGAATTCTGATCTCGAAGACTGCGCTTTGATTGGCAGTGAAATTAGGCATCAGTTCCACATTGTTGCCTGCCATAAACATGACATTGCTTCCCGAACCTACCGTGCCAGTAGATGTTATCTGGTTATTGGCATGATAAACATCACTTGGAATGGGTACTTCATTCACAGTTAAGGTCGGTGGACATGGGCCACTCGTATTTACCTGAACCTGACGAGAGTTGGAACTAAAGAGGACGCAATCGCCTGAAGACAAAATCTGAGATAGGGTTTGCCCTTTCCAATTGTTTGGATCAACCGGACTAGGCGATGGTCCTGATCCAACGTAGTAGGACGCACCGAAGATATGATAGAGACCTACGGGGAGAGACCTGAAGTCTGCATTACTATGCACTTCCTCCACAGCTTCTGAACTTGTATTTACTGCCACATAAGTGTAGCCATAGCTAGTGCCTGGGCCAAGGTTTGCAAGATAGACTTTGCCGGGACCGCTGAAAGTGAGAGACCCATTGCTTTCGTTCTGGCGGTTGGCTGTCCAAAGAACAGCCTTATACTTGATGCAGGGGTTTAGTGCCACAGTTACAAAGCTGTAGGCACTTAGCGCACCGGTGGCATTAGACCCCAAGAAAGTACCGGAGCACGGATTTGCTGGATTGTAATTGTTGGCCTCAAACACCGACACGACAGTAAAGGCAGAGGGACTTGATTCGCTTAGCGTGTAGTCGCCCGCAGTTTGTACCGTAAAATCGACAACAGTATACTTTTCATCTTGATACCACGGGGTTTGGCAGGTCTGCCCACCAAATTCAGTGGCATTTGCTAAAGGTCCCAGGGGGTTGCCATTGTCAATGGTCCAAGCTACCTGAGAAACAGAACCACCAAAGAATTGTTCCTGATCTAAATCTAGCGATGGATCTCCAGCGTCGGCAGTCAGTGGAGTGACTGGACAGATGGTGCTGGTCTGGCTGTGGCAAGTCGATTGAATTGAAAAATCAACGTTTGAGATGTCAAAGAAAACAACACAGTCATTATCGGCGCTCTCCACCATCATCCTGGCACTGGAAGTATTTGCTACCCCCAAAGGAATGGTGACGTTGGCACTACCATCATTGGAAGTGGAGTTTAAGAGAAGATATGGGTAGGTGTACCCACCATCAATGGAAAGACGAATATTGACCGTGGCCGATAGGTTTTGGGTGCCATTGGTACTCCATTGTACGTTTGTGGAATTACCAGCTATTAGAGTACCTCCACCATTGGGTGCCGTCAAGGTCAGTGGACCGTGATTGCTAACGGTAACCGCTAAGTCTGACCAATCGATTGCGCCAGCACCAGCCTTCCAATCTCTGGCCGTGATCCGAAAGTTTAAAGTACGGGCCACGGAAGGCAAAGGCTCGAAGGAAGAACTGTAGTCATTGTCTGTGACCAGATCAAGGCTGGGGAAGTAACGTACGGGATCAGTCGTTGGAGGATGGCTTCTAAAGAGAGGGGCCAGTGTACTGGCTCCCGCTGTGGATCCAACATAACCTTGTGTGGGAGAACCCCCACCATCTTCGTCATATTGCTCCCAGCAATAATATAATTGGTCTCCATCTGCATCACTTCCGCTAGCGGTGAGTTTGAAAGGCGTGTTCTTGGGTATACTCTGTGATGCACCGCAGGGGTTTGCTGATACTGTTGGTGGGGTGTTATTTGGAGAATTTTCAGATTGGCAAGTTCTTCCATTCATATAATTGATGGCTCTCTCTAATGAAAAGGAATGGAAGTAATCATCTGCTATTCCAGAGCTAGGTACATTTTGACCGGAGCCGCATAAACCCTGATAGGACATGATTGTTGATCCACTGCCGATTTCATAGGCTCCACTCGAGCTGATGTTTGAGCTGCAATTTCCACCGGTGCCATTGAATGTGTGGGTCATATTAAACATATGGCCAAATTCATGGGTTGCCAGACTAATCCAACCGGCGGTGGTGTTGTTTGATGAGCTACTCCAGCCACCACCTCGCCAATAACCACTACCATAGGGAGTAGTACTACATACGACTCCTACCCCGGCAATACCTCCAGAGCCTAATTCTGCATTACCTTCGTTGGAATCATGGAATACATGCCCGATGTCATACCCTTGCCCGGAAAAATTACTCTCAATGACTGATGCCGCAGTCTGTGTGCGATTGAGACCCGGATTGAATGGATCTGAATTGGGGTCTGTATAGATCTTTGGAGTAAGGAGTAAGAATTTGACCGAAAGTTCACGTTCATAGATGGCTTGAATGCCATTTACCGAGTTTACAACAACAGCGGTTGCAGCTGAAACACTTCCTCCATTTGCATCGTGAAATTCACCAGTAGTCGCAATGGCCAAAGTATAGGTTCGGACCGCTGTTCCGTATGTTCGACTATTTGGTGAACCTTGATGTTGCCCTGCGGGAGGGTCTAAAGTTGCGCATTCCAGCAGGTCTTGAGATGATTTACCAATGGACACTTCATGGGTTGTGGGGTTTTGAAGGTCTAGTGGACGAATATGGACCGTGCCATTGGGTGAAAGAATAGTGGCACTCATTCCATGTGGTGTGATGCTGATTCTGCCAGTCTTTGTAGGATCGGCCGTACTCACCACTCGAAATGTCTTGAAAGTGGGAAAAGAACGTGAAAACCTAATGTCCATGATCGGAGATTCCTCAACTAGAAATCTTTCGCTTTGTCCATTGGGCATTGGGAGATCGATGATGCCTCGGTCATTGGGTCGAAGTTTCGAGGTTACAGCGGCAAACTGGGCTTGAATGGCTGGGATCGACAATTCTATTATTCGGCTTTGTCTGCTGGGATTATTCGGTTGAGATATTGCATCGGTGTATGGGAAAAGAACGGAAGCAAAAATCAAGCAACAGAATGTTCTGGCATATCTTCCTGAAGAGGAAGCAGTTATGTATCTCATGTGTCCATCAATTGTCTTGATCGTCTCTAGCGTGACGATCGATTGGGACAACCATGAACTTGAGGTGGCCTGCGGTCAATTTTTTGGGGGAAACATAGTACATATCCAATGAATATGTGCAGGGTAGGTCCAGCCCCACTGCCGCTGCTGCAAATTCAATACCAAAGTATTATAGCATTACGGCTTGTTTGAGGTCAGCAAGGCATGGTAAACTGGGTGAATGATGCCAGGAATTAACTTGGCTACTTGGTTTTCCTACTACAGTGCTTAGTTGTAATTAACGAGGCTTTAACCCTCTCGTTAATATTGGCTTAAACCAGATGTATACTTCGATGTGGATGAAACTCCTGTGCTAACTTATCGTCTCTGAAAAAGAGGATAAAGCCGAAAAAGTCAAAGCCAATGCATAAAATTTTACTAGCTGCAGTTTTACTCGCCACCTTCACCACAAGCTGCTCTAAGGAGCAACGCATTATCCGCAAGGAAAATAAATTGATTGGTGTATGGGAGTTTGAGAAGGTTTTCTATAAGAAAGAGGGAGCACTATTCCGGGACAATATCACCCATGAGTATCGTGATGATATCGTAGAGTTTTTTCCCGATTATTCTGCGATTTATGACGACTATTCCCTTGGAGTGGTGTTTGAAGGAATCTGGTCAATTTATCTCGACGAAGATCATATAGGTGATCAATCGGATTTAGAGTTTTTTGTAGATGCTGTTTTCTATGATTTCTTTTCAAATGAAGATTTCTTCTTGTTTGGCAGTATTGATCGACTAAATCGCAATAAACTCAATCTGGAGGCTCATGACCGTCGGGGGAAATATACTTTTAAACTAAGAAGATTATAGGTCCAGGTCCTCAGGACCATGAAATACTTACATTCGTCGAGTGTAAGATGCAATCTATATAGTATTATGCCAAAAGATAGTACCATGTATTGCAAGGTACTATATAATTCTTTACTTTAGAGGTATGAAATTAGAGAATATGAAGGCGCAGATGAGAAAGGGGGTACTGGAGCTGTGTATTCTTTCGATCATCTCTGAAGAGGAGGCCTATCCTTCTGATATCATTGAGAAGTTAAAAGAACATGAGCTTATTGTAGTGGAAGGGACGATGTACCCACTTCTCACCCGGCTTAAGAATGCTGGGCTACTAGGTTACAATTGGAGGGAGTCAACCAGCGGACCTCCGAGGAAATACTATCATTTAACTGAAGAAGGAACGACCTTTTTGCAAGATCTGTTACAGACTTGGAACCATTTGGTAAAGGTCGTTGCCCAATCGACAAAAAACCTTGTCTAATGAATAAAACTTACAATATTAATGTTGGAGGATATCCCTTCACCATAGACGAGGATGCTTTTCAGCATCTGGAAGATTATTTGGATACGATCGAAAACTATTTTCGGCAGACAGAGGGAGGTGACGAGATTATAGAAGACATCGAGCAACGTATGGCCGAGTTACTGCAGGAACGGACTAAGACCAAAATCATTATTTCTCGAATAGATGTGGAAGAGGTGATTTCTATTCTCGGGTCGCCTGCTGATTTTGGAGAATTTGACCAAGCCCATGGTTATGAAAGTGATTCGGAATCTGGCCGGGAGTACAAGACGGGACGACGTCTATTCAGAGATCCTGATGATCAAATGATTGGTGGCGTATGTTCTGGATTGGCGGCATACTTTGGCATTGAAGAGGTCATTTGGGTTAGAGTAGCCTTTGCAATTGCAGGATTTGGTGCAGGAATTGGTGTTCCATTATACCTGTTGCTATGGGCGATTGTACCCGAAGCTAAGACCCCAAAGGATTTTCTGGCTATGAGAGGTGAACCCATAAACGTGAAAAATATAGCCAAGGTAGTAGAAGAACAAGTCGAGCACATCTCCGATCAACTATCTGATCTAGGTAGTGAGTGGAAGGAAAAGCGACGAAAAAAAAAGTCCAGGAGAAGGGATCGCCGTTGATTGAAAAACCTTATAGAGCAGGATTTCTATTGTGAAAGCTGTCTCTCTAGTGATTCAGCGAAAAGATCATTCGAAAACAAATCACTTTACTTTACTTCTACCGGGAGTTTGTCGTTCAACAATGGCAGACTCCTCCTTTTATGTGGTCATTTTTTCAAAGTGAGATGAATAGCGGGACTGATCGAAGTATAAAATGGGCAATTAGGAAAACGAAGTAAGTAGAGTGACAAGAATTTCTATAAAGAACGAAAGACCACGACATGGTGCCTAAGACAGGTCTTATAGGCCAAACATGCGGACAAGTTCAGGCTACCCAAGTGGCCCCTATGGTTTTTATTTGCACTAGTCTAGTACCCGAAAAACATGTAACCGAGAAGGCTCAAGAAGCCAATCATCACCACGACAGCAATAATGGCGATCAAGCGATTCTCTTGCCTTTTATTTGCCTCGTAAATTTGCTGTGCTGAATTTTGTTGAGATACATTTTCCATGGTTCCTCTTTTATAATTTCACAATCAACGGGTTTACCCGGTAATTGAGGCAATGAGTATGCTCGCTGCCTTAATATAATAAAAAAAATCAACAAAATCTAGTATGGAATTATTCGGCTATTTGTACTAGATCATAGATCGATTGGATTTCTTTGACCTGTATACGGTGGTGTATACAATCAAGACCTGGGAGATCTGCTGTCTTAGAAAGGAAAAATGGGGATTGCCAACGGTGGGTATCGGCTGAATCACCTACTTAAGGAGAGCATTCTAACTCTTGAAAGGTTAGGTGAGGCTCCAAGAGTCATGATCTTGGAAGCTTTGGAGGATTTGAGGATGTGCGAAGGTTCACTCATTGAAGGTGATGATGTGTGTCAATCATGTATGAAAATCGAAGGATCAGATTGAATTTGTTTTAATTCCGAGACCCGATACTAAATGGATGGCCACTGGCGTACATACCTTATGCTCCCTGCTCTTGTACCAAAGGTGATTCCTTTGTATTTGTTGCTGGCTATCGTGAGCCTTAAGAATGTTGGGCACACCCAGATCATGCAACCAGAATATTTTAATGTGAATGATGGGCTGGCCTCTTCCTTCATATCGGATGTCATGATGGGAAGGGACGGATATCTTTGGTTGGCTTATCGGGAAGCTGGACTAGCAAGATTCGACGGTGTGCGATTTGAAAACTTCTCCAATATAGAAGCGTTGAGTTCACTTAATTTTGCGACCCTGCATCAGGATTCACAGGGAGTCATTTGGGCTGGTGGCGATCAGACGCTCGCCTACTTTGATGGCCATACTTGGCAATCGAAAAAAGTGCCAGGTCAAATCCAGGATCTAGCTCAGATCGACAACAATCATTTGCTGGTATGCACTAATCAAGGTGTGTGGCTTTTTGATGCTTTCGAAAGGGTGGTTGAAGAGAGATACTATTTGCATGATGATTACCATGCGGTGGTTGTACATGAGGGTGGCTTTTTTCTTGGGAGTGATATGGGTCTTAGAAGGTTTGATCCAAGGGCTAAATCCTGGTCATCGCTGCTGATTGAGGACCCGATTGTGGATCTGGCGGTGGATGATGGTGGCAGACTCTGGATTCTTAAACGGAACGGTACATTGGTGTCGCTAGAAGGTGAGGGAATGGAAAGTACACGATTACCTCACGGGGCTGAAGGGGCTTTTGTACTTCCAGGCGATTTAGGCAATTATTTCGTGGGAACGACAGATGATGGCCTATTCGTATGGCAAGACTTGGAAGGAAAATGGCAGCAGGTGAGCCCAGATAGGGTAAACTTTGGTCATGTCTCACAAATGGTTTTCGACAGCTGGGAAAATGCCTGGGTAGCTACCATGGGAGCAGGCCTCATTAAGTTAAGTACCCAGTTTTTTGCATGGAAAGATCAGCGGGTGGGATTGTCGAGTGATTTCATTACCAATATGATCGTGATGCAAGATCAAAGCCTGTGGGTAACCCATCGAAATGGAAGGTCTGATATCATCGTTGGTGACAATATCATAAATGTATCTGAGAGTAATCTCCATGAATTGACCACTCTCACCGAATGCACCTATATATGGGCTGTTTTTGAAAATGCCTTGGTTTATGTGGCGGATACCTTTGCTTCTCAGATTGAAATCAATGGAGAGATCCATGATGTATTACCTGTTGACCGAGCCGCCTGTTTGGTGGGAACATCAACCGGCGTCTTAAAAGTGACGACTTTACCGTCAGGTGGCTTTGAGGGATCTACATTTCATGTTGATTTGTATTCTCCGATTTTTGTAAAGAAGTTTGTTGGTTCAGGCGCTGGTGTGTGGTGTATTTCGAATGATCAGATTTACTTGTGGAAGGATGAGAAATTTATGTCTGTTTTCTTTGACGGTGCAGAGGCAGTTGTTCCTACATGCTTAAGTCAGTACGGAGATCTTGTGATATTGGGTACAGAAGGGCATGGTATATACCAGATCTTATTACAGGATGATGCACTCAGTCTGCGGCCCATTGATGGTCAAGATATTTTACCTTCACTAAGGATCGATGCCCTTCAATTTGACGGCCAAGGCTACCTTTACGTCGGCTCATCTGAAGGCATCTTTCGAACAGAGATCGGCAGCAATAATCAATTACTCGGTGGTTATCTCTATAACCACGAGATAGGATTACCCCGCTTTGAGATTTCGCGAGGTGCATCTGGTATTGATGACGGTGGTAATCTCTATTTTGGTACCACCACCGGTTTGTTGAAGCTGCAGCCGTATGCGAAAGGAATATCAACCGTAGGGCCAGTTATTCATGTGCAATCACTAGAATCTGACTATCAGGCGTGGGATCAATTTGAAGTTCCTGGTACGATAAGATTGGGAAATAGCGACCAGAACCTTCTTGTATCAGTCAAAGCCATTGATCACAAATGGCCGAAAGGTTTGCAATATCAGTGGCAGTTAGACAACCATCGAGCAGATTGGGTGACAAGCTCCACCGGTGGGAAAGTTTGGGTGCCACTTTCCGGAGTCAGACATTCACATCTTCGGGTGCGTGCAGTAAATCGAGATGGAATCTCATCCAGGGTGATTGAGTTCCCGATACAGGTTGATGAGCCATGGTGGCAAAAAGGCTGGGCCTTATTATTATTCGTCTTCTGTCTACTTGCCTTGTTGACTGGTTTGCATAAGTTACGGACAAGACGCCTGCTGCGTGGTGCCGAACGTCGAGCAAGTGAAGCTGAAATGCAGAACGAGTTATTGAGATTGGAGCAAGCTGCCTTACGTTTGCAAATGAATCCACACTTCATTTTTAATGCTCTGCAGTCTATTCAGCACAGTATTTCTCAGGGTGATTCAAAGGATGCTCGACGCGACTTACAAAGTTTTTCGAAGTTGATGCGCCAATATTTGGAGCAGGCACGTCGGGAAGAAATCACCCTTGAAGAAGAAGTAGAGGCGCTAAGAACTTACCTGGAAATTGAGCAAAAGATCAACAAAGGGCGATTTGATTTTGAACTACTTATGCCTCCAATGCTTGATCCATCTTTCTACACTCTCCCGCCGATGTTGATCCAACCCTTCGTAGAAAATGCTGTCAAGCATGGTCTACCAAGAAATGGAACCAAGGGTCATTTGCGCATTCAATTCGATTGGAAAGGAAAATATTTGATCTGCACGGTCACTGACAACGGACCGGGGATTCGTGAAAATACCTTTAAAAATCACGAGCATAAATCAGCTGGGATGGAGGTGACAGTTTCCCGGCTTCGATCTCTTCTCAATGGTTTTCATGGTGATCCTTTCACCCTTAGGGATCGGCAGGATGAAGCATCGACCAGTGGAACCGAGGTGCAGATTGTTTTACCTATTATTCAGGATGAAGAATAAGACGATAAAAGCCGTCATAATTGATGATCTGGATTCCGCGCAAGATTCATTGATAAAGGATCTTGAGGACCATTGTCCACAAGTCGAAGTTGTGGGGACTGCTAAAGGGGTGATCAGTGCCGCCAAATTGCTTAAAAAGGTCAACCCTGATGTACTTTTTCTAGATATCGAATTGGAGGATGGCACCGGATTCGACTTACTGGAGATTTTACCTAGTATAGATTATAAAATCATTTTTACCACGGCTTCGGATCAACATGCAATTAGGGCGTTTCGATTTTCAGCCATCGATTATTTACTAAAACCCATCGATGTCGATTCGCTTTGTGAAGCGGTCGGTAAAGTGAAAGAAATCGATTCCAAAGAAAAGGTGGATGTACTTATGGACCACTGGTCTATGCGGGATAATGAGCAACGGATCACTTTGCAAGACAGCGACCAGATGCTCATTGTTAAACTCAAAGAGATCATTAGATGTGAAGCCGAAAACAACTATACGACTTTCTACCTAATGTCTGGTGATCGTTTTCTGGTATCAAAGACCTTGAAATCTTACGAACGGTTATTGGAGGGCTTGGGTTTTGTAAGGGTTCACCAATCTCATCTGGTAAATACCGCTCACATCAAGGCATATATTAAAACAGAAGGAGGATACTTACAGGTTTCATCAGGTGATCGTGTACCTGTTTCACTGCGAAAAAAAGCTTTGGTAACCGAGATTATTGCGAGATTAGGTGATATGGATAGGGGAGATAATCTGACCCATTGAGCTGCCTTGCGAAGATCATTAAAACGCTTTTTCTTCGGGGTGCAAAAGGCAATTGTGAGCCACCGGAACCGAAATCAGACCGGTGTACTCACAAATTGCTGCAACAGGCTTTCAATAGCTTATTATCTGAACTCAGCATCCCGCATATCCAGAAGCAGTAATTTTCAGGTGGCCATTCTTACCTATTTGAAGCATGACCGGATCCCCTAGATTTACTTTGATCTTTTCAATTTTCCCATCCAGTCCCTCAATAAAAACCAACGAATTTTCAAATTGAATTCTGGCAGCTTTGCTGACTACCATACTTCGCATCAGATTAAGAATTTCATGGATGCCGGTATCAGGCATTTCGATTTCTACTTTCTGGAAATCAGCATTCGAACTTAATCTGACTTTAATTCCACAATCATAGAGATCCACACGATGGTGACTTGAGGAATCGACTACATCCACTTTATGAAAATGTTGTTTGATGTACTCGGTGAGCGTAAAGGCAAATGAATAGCCATCGGTACAGATTTCTTCCTCTGAGCCTGGGAATGAAAGATCTGATAAATATCCATCAAAGAGATATCCCGCCTCACCCTCATATTCTACCAAGATCCAGTGTCCGTCTATCCAGTCAATTCGATCGGCTTTATCATCCGCAAAATCAAAAGTATTAATCACCTTGACACGATCACCATATCGTACAATGTCAAGTACTTCGGATTGAAGATTTGGAAAGGCCCGTAATTTCAGGCCACTCTCAGCAAAAACATTCAGATACTGTCCGTGGATCCACGGTGTACGCCCTTGTGGAAGGGTAAATAAGATGGTGCTAAAAATTACGATAATTGCTTTCATAATACATTGTTTGGATCTGTAATTATTATTACCAAGTTAAGTGAGGGGAGATGATCAGGAATGGGTAAATCCAGATTCGACACTGCACTTTTAGAAATCGCTGGCGATCACTAAGAATTTGCTCTCCGGTCGAATGGTCAATGTTGTATGCTGGCTAGACTTTCACAAAAATTCTTCGTCGGTAGCAGATGTAAAGAAACAGCCAGACCAGGATCAATGCTCCTACAGCAGCCAAGACATCGTGCCATTTACTCGGAAAGAATTCGAAGATGCCTCCAAAAAGTAAGTAGGAAGTATGGTTGAAGTCAATGAACCTATAACTAAGGTAGATCAGAAGTGAGTTCATCCCAATCACCATGAATGGAAATGCCCATTTACGCCAACCTTTTATTGCGACCAGCCAATAAAATAATGCCAGTGTCAAAAACGACATTCCTCCAGTTAGTAAAATGAACGAGCTAGACCAGAGGTGCTTATTAATCGGAAAATGTAATCCCCACAACATCCCTGTGAAGACCAAGAGGACGCCGATGCCTGTCAAGTATGAAAACTGACGATAAGAATGAATTTGCTGCTGCAAAAGTACACCTGCTTGTGCGCCCAGAACGGTGAGACAAAGGGCCGGAAACTGTGTTAGGATCGCTAACTCGTCATAGGTACCTTGTAGTAACCGACCAGGCATGAATTGGCGGTCGACCCAGCCAACCAGGTTGCCTTCAAAAGACAGATCGCCAGCTCCAAATCCTGGGACAGGTAGCAAGAATAATAGAGCATAGTAGCCCAGCAAGATGAGAACAACGACCATCCAACGCTGAAAGAAATTGGTGTGGAGATAGAGGATTGTGGTCACGAAAGTGGCAATCCCAATCCGCCCCAGCACGCTTCCTAAACGGATCTGTGATGGGTCATCAAATGGCACCGGGGCATTCTTATAGAGTATGCCCAGTAAGATCAAAATGAATAAACGTTTAAATGCTTTTCCGTATAACTTGGAATTAGGGATTTCCCTGTCGATCTGCCGGTCAATTGAAATGACTAGCGAAACGCCGGCAATAAACAGAAATAGAGGGAATATGAAGTCGTAGAAGGTGAACCCATGCCAGTCAGGGTGCTTAAACTGATTGGCAATCGTATCCACCCATGCCCATCCTGTTTTTCCTTCCAAGAGAATGATAAACGTTGCTCCTCCAGAAATCAACAACATATCAAAACCTCTCAGGGCATCGAGCCACAGATATCGCTCGGACTTTTCAGCAGTCATTCATGTGTAGTTCGGTTTCGACTGAATTTTCGTAAACATAAAGAACTCGCGACTGAATATGAAGATAAAGAACGCCAATAGTCGAACCAAAGCAGATCATCTCCTATTTTCAGGAATTAGCTTAAAAATGTTTTTTCGCTTTACATCATCTCGCTTACACCTAAGGACTGATGCCTTGCGAGGATTTAACCCTTAATCTGATCGACTTCTGACCGTATGGAATCAAGATGACTAGAAATTTTTTGATAAGCTTGTGACAGGCGAAGCAATGCTTGCTCCTCAGAAGCCAGCAACTGATCGAACTTGGCAAAATTTTCATCGATGCGATCTCTAATATGGTCCACATACATCTTCAATTTTGAAGTGACCTCATGCTGTAAGGCCTCTCTTCCAGCATCAATTTCAAGTTTGAAGCGCTTCATGATCTTTCTCTTTTGCAGACCAACAGAAACACTGGCAAATAATATTCCCAGGGCGGTCAAGACGCCACCGGTTACATCGAAAACCATTCCGTTGGTTATTACGGTTAGAAGTACTCCCACGGCGGCTATGCCACTTCCAGTTGCGACTGTTGGAGAAAGTTTTTCCCGTTCGCTAAAGAGACCTACATCCGTAAAATTTTCGGTGGATTTTAGGAAGTCTCCGAAGGTCTCCTGCAATTCTGTGAGTACCTTTGCTCTCCGTCGAGCAATTGAGCTAAAAATTTCGTGATCATCTTTGAGAATGGTCTGACTTGACCTCAATTTCAAATCAACGATTTGTCCCATTTGCTGAATGGATTCAGCTAATTCCAGCACCCGTTCGTTTAGTCTTCGACGAAGGTCTGCATGCAGATCTTCCTCCAAGGATTTAGCGAACTCTGCAAGCCATTCTTTAATAGAAGATTTTCTTGAGAAAATCGAACTAAAGGATCTTCGAAGGACGGCTCCAAGGGAAAGTACCCGACTCAGTTCGTCGGCTTTGTCATACAAGGTACGGTCATAGCCCGCAACCAGGTTTTCCACTAAGACATCGACTTGATCGTGTGATAATTCACGTTGTTTTTTTAGTGTATTTGAAATGTCGTCACGAAATGTTTTATCTATTTCCCATTGCTTCCTCCTAAGAGACAAGCCGTCATTTATTTTCTCGGCCAGCTGCTCGGCAGTATTGATATTGCTCTTTAATTTTAGGACCGCTGCTCGGCCACCAGTAATATTTTCTTGAATAAAATGCCGTAAATCAGTAAACCCGCTCTTTCCTTGATCTCCAGCCTGCTCCTGAAGAGCGGATACTGCGAAAATAATTGGTTCTTCCACCCCCTTACCTATGGCATGTTTGCGTACTCCGTCAATGTTTATCTTTAGATCCTGCTCTGACAACAAGTCTTTTTGCTGCAGCACGAAGATGATCTTCTTTCTCCAATCGTCATGAATGAAGTCAAAAAAGTCCCAGGCAGATTGACGATATGGATTTTTGGCTTCAAAAACAAAAACAATGAGATCTGAACCAGGAATAAATCGTTCGGTGATTTCTTGGTGATGTTCAATAATGGTATTTGTACCTGGTGTATCAACAATCGCAATTTCTCGAAGAATGTCAACCGGCTGGTAGATTTTCTTAAGATAAGGATTGATAATTTCCTCGTGGGGTGGATCTCCGTAGATGATTTGTTGAATGGTGTCAGTCATGGGTGAGGGAGCCACCTTACAGATTTCTTCTTCTACTTCTAATAGGGCATTTATGAAACTACTTTTTCCAGCTTTAACCTCTCCGACTATGACAAAAAGAAAGGGGTCAAGCAATCTCTCCTGTAAATCGTTGATGGTCTTGATCAGCGCTTGGTGGTCGATGTCTTGAGCGAGATCCCGCAAGTCTACCACCGCATCCTCAATCCTCGTACGTAGTGCTATGATCGTTGAATCTATTACTTCTGCCATAGGTTAAATGTAGGGAAAAGGTCGTGAAAGAAATGGACCTGGGCTTCAAGATTGAGGTGTTAAAATGATGAAACCCGGCTAGGGTTTGGCTGATATTCGGCAGTCCCGCTGGTGCACCACAGAATCCAAGTCATTATTGTGAAGATGGGATAAATGCGATATGGCCAGATGTAGTCAAAGCGGAGATTTTAGTATCGGCTCACTTGGCCCGAGCCGGTGGTCGGTCAGGCGAATCCTTCTGTACCGTCACAATGGAAAAGACTCAGCATAGATCCCATACTCAATCCAACCTACGCAGCCAGATGTTTCGAAAAGCGGTTGGGTTGGAGTGGTCTTGTAACATCAGGTGTCCGTCGCCATGTCTAATTACCTTGGGAGCCCCAATGTATTCTGTTGTGCCTTGAATTGTCGTGTGATCTTGGACCAGGACACCGTTGTGAAGCACTGTGATGGTGGGCTTGGTCTTATAGCGATTACCACTTTCAAAGGTAGGGGCATGGAAGATAACGTCATAAGACTGCCAAGATCCGGGACTTCGAGAAGCATTGACCAAAGGAATGGATTGTTTATAAATGGAGGCTGCTTGGCCATTTGAATATGTGCGGTTATTGTAACTGTCAAGTACTTGTAGTTCATACTTCTCTTGAAAGAATATCCCACTATTGCCCCTCCCTTGACCTTCACCTTCTATCTGCGATGGGGTTCTCCACTCAATGTGCAATTGGACACTCCCAAATTTGCTTTTCGTACGAATGTTCCCTTTACCTTTTTGCACGATCATGGCATTGTCCTCGATCGTCCATTCGACTGGTGATCCGTCAAGGTGCTCCCATTGATCAAAGTCTGAACCGCTAAAAAGAACCACGGCATCTGAAGAAGGACTGCCGTTTTCCCCAGGAGTGACCACCGCCGGCTCAGGTTCCCATTGCTCAGTGTCCTTAGGGTTGCCTTGGTCTTGACAAACGGCAATGGCCGTACTGATGCCGAAGAGAAACATGAAAGTTATTATTTGCCGGATCATAGCAATGGAATTTTGTAGCAATGCCAATATTAGAAAATTTCCTGGTCTTGAGAAGGCTACTGATTTGCTCGGGGTAAGATGACGGCACTTAAGAGCGTGATGATGACACCGATCATGAAGGTCGTAACGAACATCACCAGGGACTGAAAGCCATGGGTGCGGGTAAAGGCTGGCATCCCCTTCATTTGAACTTCTATAGCTCGCCATTCTTCTACACTCATACTGTTTTGGTACCACTCCATGAACTCATCTCCCAAAATGCTAAAGTAGACCAGACTATAAAAAAACATAACTGTCGATGTGACCAGAGTTATTCCCAGGCCGATCTTAAGGCTTTCTAGAAAGGTAACTCGACCTCCATTTAGTTTTTTTTGGAAGTATCTTATACCCAGTGGAATGGCCATAAGGGATAGCACTATTGACGAGTAGCCAAAGATCTCTGAAGCCTGGTATCCTATCCATTGAGCGATGGTAAACCAATTGAGTAAGCCCAACACAATAAGTACAATACCTGCCAATAGACCGTATCTCAGAATGTAGTTTTTCATTTGTAATTCTTTTCCAGGCAATATCCGCAATAACTCGAATCACAGCGTCATACTAAAGTACCAATTGAGGTATCAGGTGAAGAATGGTTCTTTTGGATGAGATTAGTCGATCAAATTCAGGTCCCTGGCAATTTGAACAGCTTGTGTTCTCCGTTTGGCAGCGAGCTTACTGAAGAGGCTGGAGACGTGAGATTTTACCGTGTTTTCGCTGATGTAGAGCTTCCGACCGATCTCGGCATTGGAATGGCCCTGAGCGATCAATGCAAGGATTTCGTACTCTCGTTTGCTCAAACCGGTTTTCTGTAGATGTTCTTGATTGACGGCTAGGGAGTTCTTGGGCGAACCCTCTGGACTGTGCTGAAAAAGTTTTCGCAAATAGAACCCTACGATTACAAAGAGAAGGGCACTGACACTTAGCATGAGATCTCGACTCACTGGCTTACGCAAAAAGTAAAGTTCATGTATTTGGAGAAGTATCAGGCAGGTCATTGAAAGGCAACCAAAAATCAGAATAGTTTTCCTCATGGATTCTAGTATTGATTGTCAAGATTGGGGTTTCCTGCAAAAATAGTAGGGAAGGCAAATGTATGGAGTAAACCACTACCTGGGCTGGTATCTTCTGGCTTGCATTTCCTCATGTTTGAAGAACTGTTTGCAGCTCCTAAAGAAAAAATCATTAATTTTCATGACAAACTTTCAGTTGACTCGCACCAAAATTTTTGCACTGATGGAAAAGATGTCTATGCCATTGTCGAAATATTTTCTCATTCTGGGGATTTTTATTGTTGCCATCGCGGCTACCCGGTGGCTAAAAACGGAGGATGCAATTCTTAAAAGCCTTCATGAATTATTGTCGTCTTTGAGTGAAGAACAGCGAGGTGCCATCATGTTTGATCACGATGATGCAAAGCGAACGGACTGGCACTATCTGCCAGTTGCATCTTACGATCGAGAAGGTATTTCACTAGCAGAGTTGGATGACAAGCAAGATCAGCTTGTTTATAACTTCCTTAAGGCAAGTCTCAGTGCAGAAGGTTATGGAAAGGCCGAAAACATCATCATGCTCGAAGATGTTTTAAAGGTTCTTGAGAAAGACAATTCCTCCAGAGATCGGGAGCAGTATCATATGGCTATTTTTGGAACACCAGGTAAAAAGGGTGTTTGGGGTGTTTGTTTCGAAGGTCATCATTTGTCACTCAATTACACTTTTGTTGATGGAGTGCCGTCTGCAGCGCCGACATTTCTCGGCGCGAATCCAGCAGAGGTTCCTTCGGGTCCTCATAAGGGTTTGAGGGTACTTCAGGATGAAGAAGACTTGGGCATCAAGCTCATCAATGCCCTGACATCAGAGCAACAGCAAAGAGCCCTTATCTCCGACGTTGCACCTCGGGAAATTTTCACTGCCAACGATTCGGAGGTAGCTCCACTAGAGAACAAGGGAGTGACCTATGCCGAGATGTCGGCTGAAAATCGGATGATTCTTGATGATATCATTAGAGAATATGTGTCAGTAATGCCTGAAGATATTGGCCGGATGAGAATGAAGAAGATTGAAGCCGGCGGTCGCGACGAAATTCGATTTGCCTGGGCAGGTCCTAAAGACCGTAGCGCCGGTCACTACTACCGTGTACAGGGTCCTTCTTTTTTGATTGAGTTTGACAATACACAAAATGATGCCAACCACATCCATACGGTTTGGCGAGATTTTAAGGGAGATTTTGGAAGGGATATGATTCGTGAACACTATCACTCGGCTGGTAAAGACCATGACCACCGTTGAAGAACCCAATATTCTTCTTGGTGTCGAGATCTCAGTGGATAGCAGAGGGCATAAATGACTGGGTAATCGTTTCTGAAAAGTTTTTTCAATCCCATCTTGTTTCAGCCAAGATCTAATCTAACCATTCAAAGCTAGGGAAATTGCAATTTGTTACTTTTTTACTTTTCACACTGGGGGTAGCGGCCTATGCCACCTGGAATCTCCGGAAAGATAAATTAAATACTCAGGATGGGTATTTTCTTGGAGGAAGGAGTTTAACCGGAATCATCATCGCCGGTAGCATGCTGCTGACGAATATATCTACTGAGCACCTTATCGGCATGAATGGATCAGCCTATAAAAATGGTGCGATCATCATAGCCTGGGAAGTGACATCGGCCTTAGCACTGGTTGCTGCCGCACTCTACTTTATTCCACGCTATTTGAAGATGGGGTTGACTACGATCCCCCAGTTTCTGGAAATGAGGTTTGATGGATTGACTAGGACGATCGTTGCTCTTCTTCTGATTTTTTCATTTGTAACTACTTTGTTGCCAATTGTACTTTACACCGGAGCTATTAATGTGGAGAGTATCTTTAATATTTCGGAGCTCCTAGGTGTTACTCAACGAGAAGGAATTTGGATTACCGTGGTTGTCGTGGGTGTAATAGGTGCAGTGTATGCCATCTTTGGGGGCCTGAAAATGGTAGCTTATACGGATACTGTTAATGGATATGGTCTACTGATCGCTGGTCTCCTGGTGCCCGTTTTAGCCCTCTTGGATATTGGTGGTGGTGATTTGTGGCACGGCTTGGGAAAGGTCTATTCTCATGCACCGGAAAAATTCAATGTTATTAGCAATGAGCCAGCTGTTGGACCGGGCAGCCGGTCGTCCATACTACCATTTGAGGTGTTATTCACAGGCTTGCTGATCAACCAATTGTATTTCTGGACAATGCACCAGTCAATAATACAGCGAGCTCTCGGTGCCGTGAGCCTCAAAGAAGCACAAAAAGGATTGTTGTTTACCGGTGTCTTAAAGATCCTTATTCCATTGGTTATCATTCTGCCGGGCATCATTGGTTATTATTATTTCGGTGATTCACTGTATGATAACCAGGACACCGTTTATCCGCAATTGGTGAAACGGGTATTGCCCCTATGGATGACAGGTTTTTTTGTAGCTGTGATTATCGGAGCCATCCTAAGTACATTTAACAGTGCCTTGAACAGTGCAGCTACCCTTCTCAGTTTGGGCATTTACCAACGATATTTTAATCGGGAGGCCAGTGAACAGCGTCTCGTTGTGATTGGAAAGTCGACCTCCTCGGTACTTGCCATCTTTGCTATCGCAGTTGCCCCTTTTGTTGCTAATGCTCCTGAGGGTCTTTATCAATTACTTCAGCAATTAAATGGGATCTTTTTCATACCAATTGCCACAGTGATTTTGGCAGGATTTTTTATGCCGCGCATTACAGCCCTTGGCGCAAAGTGTGGACTTTTTTTTGGTCTTGCATTTTACATTCTCATGTATTTTGTATTACAAGTAGATTTGCATTTTGTCCATATTTGGGGCATCGAATTTGTGCTGAATCTCGTCGTAATGCACTTGGTGTCGACATGGGATCCAGTCAAGAGTGATTTTGTGTTGACAGATGTTGGAAAAGTAGACCTGTCGCAATGGAAGCATGCCAGATCATTGAGTGTAGCCTTGGTTTTGATTACCCTTGCCATCTATGTTTTCTTGGGCAGCTGATCCCGCAGCGATTCGATGGCAAATGGTGAGAACTTTACTCAGAACCCATCCTTAACCAGGAGGGTATACATAGGAGCTGGTCTCTCTTATAGATCTGTTAAAAAGTTGGAAAGCAATCGTTTAGCGACAATCGATCTACCGGGAAACCAACATTTTTACTATTTTCGTCATCCTTATTCTTGAAATCTAAAATATTTTGTTCGCATGAAAACACTCTATTCACTTTTGCTATTTATGCTGGGTACCAGCCTTGCCATTGCCCAAGATGCTGAAACAGCAGCAGGAGTTTACAATGATGGTTTGGCTTTGCTCAAGGCAAAAGAATATAGCCAGGCTCTTGATAAGATGTTGAAAGCCATTGAATTAGCAGATCCTGAAGAAGATGCCAAGGTTTTGAAGTTGGCTAAAGGTAATGGAGCCATTGCCGCATACTATGCTGGAAACGCCGATATGAAAAACAAAGACATGGATGCGGCTATGTCAAAGTATGAAAAGGGATTGGAATTGAACCCGGGTAACTACACCTGCAAGTATGGTATTGCCAAGGTGCTAGATGAGAAGGGGATGACGGTAGATGCTATCACTGCCTACTTTGATGCTGCCGATGCTGCTACCGCTGCTGGCAAGGGGGATCGCGGTGAGAAATATCTGGATCGAGCAGCCAATATGGTAGGAACGACTTTTTCTGATAAGAAATTTGATGATGCTATAGCTGCTGGTGAAGCCTATTTGGCTCGAGGTGAATCACACGAGGTGAGATACTATGTTGCCAAATCGCTCATCGAGCAGGGTAAGGGTGCCGAGGCACTGGCCCATGCGGAGAAAGCCAAGGAGCTTGGTGGTTCTGAAGATGAAGGGAAGTACTTGCTTGTCTATGCAGAAGCGTTAGAAGCCTCCGGAAACACCTCAGCGGCAGCTACCGCCTATAAGGCTGTTCCCCAAGGAAAGTATTATGAGCACGCTCAGTACAAGGCCGGGCAGCTTTAAGTCAGATACATCGACTAAGAAAAAAGGAACCTCTTTCATTACGGGAGAGGTTTTTTTTATCATTTCTTAATTGAGTTCGGAATACACTTTATATGCAAATCAACGATTCTTTTCATCAGGGCCTTTATATTGCCAATGAAGACAGATATGATCAAATAGCATATCGTCGCTGTGGCCACAGTGGCATTGATCTTCCCTCGGTTTCGATCGGCCTATGGCATAACTTCGGCGAAACCGATGATTTTCAGAATGCCGCGGTACTACTGCGTACCGCTTTTGATTTAGGAATCACACATTTCGATCTTGCCAACAACTATGGTCCGCCCTACGGAGCGGCCGAACGCACCTTTGGTACCATTTATAAGAGAGACTTCAAGTCCTATCGTGATGAATTGATCATATCTAGTAAGGCGGGATGGGATATGTGGCCAGGACCATACGGTAACTATGGTTCTCGCAAGTATCTGATCGCCAGTCTTGATCAGAGTCTACAACGTATGGGATTGGATTACGTGGATATTTTTTATCACCATCGCCCAGATCCCAATACTCCTCTGGAAGAAACGATGAGTGCCCTGGATCATCTTGTGAGACAGGGCAAAGCCCTATATGTGGGCATTTCTCAATACGATGCCGAGCTCACCAAAAAAGCACATGGCATCTTGCAGCGATTGGGCACACCACTATTGATACACCAACCCCGTTACAGCTTGCTTGATCGTTGGGTAGAAGATGGGTTGCTGAAAACCCTGGAAGAGACTGGTGTGGGGGCGATTGCCTTTTCCCCCTTAGAACAAGGCATCTTGACCGATAAATATCTCAAGGGATTGCCCAGTAATTCCCGTGCTGTAAAGGATGGAAGGTATTTGAAACCGGACCAGATAACAGATTCGATCTTATCCAAAGTAAGCTCGTTGCAAGAAATAGCAATGAAAAGGGGCCAGACTTTGGCACAGATGTCTATAGCATGGTTGCTAAAGGATAAGCGCATCTCCTCTGTGTTGGTAGGAGCCAGTAAAAAGGAGCAACTTGTTGAAAATGTTGAAGCAACCAAGAACATTGAATTTTCAGGCAGTGAGTTGGCTCAAATTGAACAGATCTTAGATCGTTAGGGAAAACAACGATCAGCTTTTTTTCTCTGCTGCAAAAACTGCTGGACCAGTCGCCAAGGCTCATTTCGGGGAGCTCCAGTGCCATTCCCAAACTTGACCATCTTCTGGATCAGAAACTGGTCCAAAAAAAGAAAATCCATTCTTCTTGAGGATTCGGGTGGACGCGTTTTCCTCCATCAAAGTCCTGGCAGTAACTAAAAGATAGGGCGATGCCTTTAAGGCAATTTGGACCAATAGATGACAAACCGTACTAGCAAATCCTTGGCCTTCATATTGAGGTAAGGTGCCATATGCAATTTCCACCCTGTCATTTTTCGGAGGCCCTTTGAAGCCACCAGTGGCAACCACATGTTTATCCTTTAGAAAAAAATAGCAGAGCCAAGGCCGACGAATTCCAACTTTTCCGTAGTATTCTTTAACGGATGCAAATACTTCTTTGCAAAAAGCATTTTGTAAATAATCGTCCATCAAATATTTTTCCGGCATGATTGGAACGATATCGAGAGTGAACGAAGGATTTCCCAAATTGGCTTTGATTTTCCAGAAAGATAATTCATTGATGCAGATCAGATAATAGGTATCCAAAACGTGTTTAAATAGTAAGGCAAGTATTGATTCACTTTCTATGGCTGTATTCAAGGATGAAAGGTCTTAGTCTCAAACTTATGAATATTGATGTGTAACCACTATTGAACATCGTTGTGCTGAAATAGAGGTAAGTACTGTTTTTTTCACGCATAGGACTAAAAATATTGTGTTAGGTTGAAGGTATATTTGTCAGGGTTAGAGACTACCCAATACGAAATGGTCTTCAACAGGATTAACCATTACTTCTTCTCCTACACTCAATGACCGGGTGGGGTCAACATATAGAACATACACCTTGCCTCCGGCAACTACCTTCACCAATCTTCGTGGTGATATTTCATCAATCTCAATGATTTTTGCCAAGAATGAGTTTACATCGAATTTTTCCTTAGCGAGAACTTCTTGCGGTTTTCCCCGGCTGCTTATCTTTCCATTCTTGATTGTCAAAACCAAATCTGACATCCGGATTACCTCGCGTATATCGTGACTTACTAAAATGGTGGTGAGTTCATATTTTTGATGAATTCCCAAGATGTAGTTCTGTAACTTTTCACGCATATCAAAATCCAGGGCCGACAGAGGTTCGTCCAATAATAGCAGATTTGGCTTTCTTACCAAGGCTCTAGCTAAGGCAACCCTCTGCTGTTGTCCTCCGGATAAAGTATGTGGTTTTCGATCTCGCAGATCTCTAAGCTCAATAAGGTCGATCAGCTCCTCTATAATGTGGTCAGATTGTTTTTTATCCAATGCATAAGTGAGATTTTCTTTGACCGTCATATTGGGGAACAGAGCATAATCTTGGAAAATAAACCCCATTCTGCGTTGTTGTGGTTTCCTTGATATATTTCTTGCACTATCGTACCAGAGATCACCTTTAACCACAATTCTTCCATTAGCCGGTTGCATTAAACCTGCCAACATTCTTAAAATCGAAGTTTTTCCAGCACCGCTAGGCCCATACAAATTGATAACTTTTCCCCAGGGCACCGAGAAATCTATGTCCAAGAGCATATGGCCATTCGCAGCATGCAGTTCCTTTTGCAATTTCACCTCAAGCATCTCTCACCAGAATTTCTTTAAAAATCCACTATTGATCACGTACACGGCCAAGAGGATGATAAACGTACTGCTAAATAGGAAAAGTGAATAAGCATTGGCAACTCCATAGTTTAATGCTTCTACTTCGTCATAAATCGCAATAGAAGCCACTCGAGTCTTACCCGGGATGTTTCCTCCGATCATCAAAACTACACCAAATTCACCAATTGTATGAGCAAATGCAAGCACGATTCCCGTGAGTAGTGATGGTTTAATATTAGGGAGCAGTACGAAGAAAAGGGTCTGCATTTTATTCTTGCCGAGCACCAAACTTGCTTCGGAGAGAGAAGGGGGTAAGTTGCTCAGTCCTGATTGAATGGGATGTACCATGAAAGGCAAACTATAAATCATAGAGGCAAAAACCAATCCCTCAAAAGAAAAGATCAGCGAGAGGTCCAGATGACGCTCTATGAATTTTCCCAAACTATAGGAAGGACTAAAGGCCACCAGCAGGTAAAAACCAACCACAGTGGGAGGGAGTACCAAAGGCATGCTCACCAGCGTCTCGATGATGGGTTTAATCTTGCTTTGACTACCTGCCAACCAGTAGGATAGGGGTATGGACACCAACAAGAGCAGGACTGTGGTGATCGCTGCCAGCTTGAATGTCAATATGATCGGCGTCCAATCCATTTTGTGTGATCACTGATCAATCTTCTATGGAAAATCGTATCCATAGTTCAGTAGTATTTTTTTTGCTTGGGTTGATACGAGAAACTCACAGAAATCCTTTGCAAAAGCATTTTGGCCTCTACCCTGGTGAATAGCCACGACACCTTGTTCAATGGGACTATAAAGGTTTTCTGGAATCTCCACCCATTGACCGGTTGTTTTCATTTGCTGCGATAAAACCACCGCTTTGGCGGTAAATCCGATTTCTGCGGCCCTAGACAATATGAATTGATTGGTTTGAGAAATGCTCTCACCATAGACTAGTTTAGAAAGAACCCTATCATAGAGTCCGGAATGTCGGAGTACTTCGTCTGCGGCTACTCCATAGGGAGCATTTATCGGATTTGCCAATGCAATGTGATTAATGGAAGGCAATTCAAGACTCTTCAGTGAGAGATTAATGTCATTATCGAGCGTCCATAGAACCAACTTTCCATAGGCATACGTTATGGGTTGTCCGGTCGTCTTTCCTTCCCCAAATAAAGTGTTCGGATACTTCAGATCAGCAGAAATAAACACATCATAGGGAGCACCTTCCATAATCTGAGCAGTAAGCTTTCCTGAAGAGGCCACAATGATTTCACAATCTAAGCCAGTCTCATTGTGGAATAATTCGATGATTTCCTCCATTGCAAATTGCACATTGGCTGAAGCAGCAATCAACAATTGCTCAGTGGTCCTTTCATTTTCAGAGCAGCTATGTGTCACTGGCAAGACAAGGCACACCATCAAAATCAAAGTGTACCGCACTCGAGTATGCGAATTTGTCAGGTAATTCAACATTGGTTGGCTAAGATAGCAAGTATGCGCTTTTCGAATGGAGAGCTTACTGGGTATAAAACTACGTGAGTTGATCCTAAACTGGAAGTAAGTAAGATCCAATAGTTGTCTGGGGCTTTGGTAGTGTCGGATCAGATTCCGTGGATCGATTGTCGCTCCCTCACATGCGATCGGCATTTCGTTTTTGAAATTGCAATATTCCCCAATTGAGGTATGAATTTTGACCGGCGTCAATCCAGTGTTTTACGTCTTCTATGGTCTGTTTCAAATACGCATCACCGAGTTTTTTGGAAAGTTTCTTATAGTCTTTTTCAAGCTGTTCCAACACTTTTTTGTAGTGTATTACCAGTTGATCGGGCATCTCGATGACAAAGACCTTTTCCAGATCAAGCCTACCTGTTAGTCTTCTATAATGCTTGATTGAACCCAATTCCTTCAAGTGAAATCGGCTGAGAATAGGTTCAAGTACCCCTGGTGGGCAATGGTCAGCCTGCATGGGATCAGTGAAGATAAACCGGCCTTCAGATTTTAGCACACGGGTTACTTCACGAAATACACGTTGCTTTTTCTCGCTGTGTAATAATGCGTCTTGTGACCAGACTATATCATAAGTCTCTCTCTCAAAAGGTATTTCTTCAAAATTACCGGTAGTGACCGTAATGAGCTCTTCTAATCCGGCCTTTTTGTTTTTAGCAATATTGCGTTTATTTTCAATTTCACTCAGATTAAGGCAATCGACATGACAGTTAAATTTTTCTGCCAGTAATCTTGCTGCTCCACCATAGCCTGCACCAATGTCCAAAATTCGATAGCTTTTCTTTATAGACGGCAACAATTTAATCATTTTCAAAGCCGTGTTTGTGCTCGCCTCTCTAATGGTTTCATCGCCCGTGTGGTAAATTCCGATATGCATGTCGTCACCTCCCCAGATCTGGTGATAAAATTCATCAGTGTCTTTTCTGTTGTAGTATTCTTTAGTGATGCTGGTTAGATCCTCCATGACTAGTCATTTCTTGTGTAACCCCTCTCAATCAAAAACAGACTTGGCGTTTCGTGCCCATTCTCTTGACAGTAGATTCAAAGGTAAGAATACTTTGAGAACGATGGAGTCCTTCCATTCTATCATCTCCCTCCTTGGCTTTTTAGGTTCCAACCCTCGCTGTTCGTTAGCTGCTTTTCACTAACAAATCACATGTTGTGGCTAATCATGAGGTAACCAGACTTGCACAAGTTGCCTTGTTGCTGGTCAACAAGCAGAGATACAGCCTCCTAGTCAGGCTATGAGAGATGAAAGAAGCTTGAGGATGCTACATCTTCATAATATGGAGAAGCTGTACGAGGTCCTCTGTCTTTTTCAAATTTAGTCCATGGTCTTTAACCAGTTTGTCGATCCGGCTGCTTCTCAGGAACTGATTAAGCGTTTTAACCCGTTTCTTGGCTGATCCTGCCAAGAGAATGCACTTGCCTTCTCTCTCTGCGAATAGGTGTTCTTGCTCGATGAGTTTGACATTGTTATCTCCAACATCCAACTTTTCATTGTAGAAGGGATCTTTCTTGATAATTTCAAATCCAGACCATAGCCTGACCTTATCACCATCAAACAGCAGCTGTAAGTAATTAAGTTGGCTAAGAATGCACACTAGATCTAATTTGTGCCGAGGCCAGAAAACCTGTCTATTGCCCGCCTGATCAATACAGAGAAAGCTATCAACAAGTGTGACAGGGACAACTTTTACACCTTCTTGTGTAAGTACTTCTAAATTTTGCTCCTGGATATCGTAATTTAGGAAGCATTCATGAAGACTTCCATTATTCAACGCCAGGTTGGCACTTAGCCACTCATCAAATAGGTAATTGTTTCCTCGTACTCCAGGGGGTTCATCAGGTGAGATAAATATCCAACGACCTGGATCGGTATTGTCAATTAAATTGTACTTCAAGTGTTCCTCTTGCCCCATCAAAATGGTTGCACTGAATAAAGCAATAATGAATAATTTAGATCGCATGACTACATTAAGGGTTTAAGACAAATTTTTGTACAGCTTGTCCTAGGACAGAAACAAAATAGATTCCTGGTTGCCAACCACTGAGGTCGTAATAATTAGCCAGCGATTCTGAAATCATGATTTTCCCATTTACATCGGAAATCGTAATTGCTTTGAGTGCGTTGCCTCCAAGCACAATATGAAGGTGTGAATGTGTTGGATTGGGAAATATGGTAAAGTTTGGCTGGAGGATTTCGTGTGCATTGGTGCTGAGAGAATCACGCTCAATTGTTGCTCCCGGAGACAAATTCCGGTCAGAAAAGCCTGGAAATGTGGGTGGGTAAAAAGAAATTCCAAAAACAGAATTATTAGATGCGAACTGATCACCAATGCTTTCACCTTGGCGAAGGATATTGCCATTTTCCAACACCGGGCTAACATACTTCCAAATAATCTCGCCCTTGTCATTGTACTGAATAAAAGTACCTCGAGGACCAATGCATAATAAGAGTTGGTTGGATTCAGTGACGATGACATTAGAGAATAGAGGAGCAAAAGTCTCCACAGTATCCTTGCTTACAAAGGTATGACTTGGCTCAGTAGGTAAAAATACTCCATTTTCCATTGAGTATTCTCCCTGACTATTGCGACTAAATACGATTTTTTCAATGGATGCATAATTAGTCGATGGCCTATTGTTTCCATTGTTGAAAATATAGAGAGGATCGGATGGTTGATCATCAATCCAGAAAAGACCATGCTGGCCAAATAATTTTTGTACCTGTGTGGTATCTTTTCGAAAGGCTTCATTGTTGCCCCAGCGAAACAAAAGATCGCCTCCTTTGCCGTAGATTCCACCTTGGTGTGATGCCGCCTGAGCAGTAGTTGTGCTATGGTCAATTAGCCATATCTCATTAAATGCCCTACTGCTGAATGCAATTTGGTCCAGGGTTCTATTATATTCTATGGAATTTCCATGTATCCAATCAGCGCTCTTATTTTCGTAGTAATTAATGTCAATTAGTTCTGGATGATCAGAAACAATTCCATAATTTTCACCCATTGGGTCATAATCTTGAATCAGGTGATCCCAAACGTGCCATTCCCAGACGATGGAACCTTCCGAAAAACCCTCAGGTACGACTTCAACCAAATGATCGGGCCATAATTTGTCAGTTCCCATTGACCCTGGATCCCTTCCAGCCCTGATGGCTTCAACTTTGCTCTTTTCCTCCCAGGCAATCAGTAGGATATTTCCATTGGGCATGACTTCGAAGTCATGATGTTGCCGGACCTTCGCATTGGCGTATCGAAATTGCCAAAGCAGATCACCTTGCCAGTTAAAACGTTCAATGATTCCACCTGCACCTCCACTTTGTAGCTGAGTACTGTCAGTGACCCTACCGGCTCGGTATAAACTGCCGTCCATACCAAGATATACAGTAAGTCCCGGGATATAATCACTACTCCATGAATTGATCACTCTGCCTTCCCTGTCGATGAGGTAGGTCTTTTTTGTGTTCATCGGTGCGAACAGGGCATATCCATCCTCCGCCCCATTGTTGATGACAGTACCCACCGTTCTTTGAGCAGACAATTCAGCAACTACGGCAAGGAGGCTCAGAAAGAACAAAAAGAGACATGATATTGATATTTTAGGTGATATCTCCATACAGACACCAATCACGTTTTCCCCGTAGATTTCACAACGGCTAAAAGTAAATAGCAAGGGGTTGGATTGAGACCCCTTGCTATTGGATTATGACATTCGCATGCAGTTTAGACTAAAACAAAGCCGGCCAGTCCATGCCGTCGGTCCGTGTCATGAGTATGGTTACATGGTCGAAACAACCCCCGTTTGCTCCGGAAAGAGTCACTGTCAGGGAAGGACCATCCACTGAATCCACAATCAACTCCCACGCACATCCGTAGGCATCTGCCGGGGTAATGCTGAGATCATCACACAAATCGGTGATGGTCAATGCTCCTCCCGCTACTTGCTCACAGCATCCATAGGCGTTTTGGTAGGTTCCCCATGTGTAGGAAGGCCAGTTGTAGTTTCCATTAGAATTGGCAGTCCAGGTAAATGTACCCGATTGCAAAGGAGGGCTCAATCCTGCGGCATCAACTGCTTCCAGTACTTCATAGTCAACTTCAACCGCCAAATTGGAAACACAGTTGACGGAGTACTGAATTTGAAGATTCAATCCTGGTTGTCCAAAAAAGCTTGGACTATAACCCAGTACTGGCTGTCCACGCGGATCGGGCACGAACGCTGGTGAAATTCGTCCATCAGCAAATTGTACACCTCCTGCGACGGTGATCATGTCACCCAGAGTCAGAGAATCGGGTGAGGTGAGTTCAGGAATAGCGTTGACGATATCCATGCCCGTAAAGGATAGGGTAGCTGGCCAGCTCTCGGTGCTCCCTAGTACACCAGTAAATCGTTGGCCGGTAGATATGTCTGTCCACATCACTTCAATATCAAGTGTACGAACATCTGCAAATTCAAGATTCGAGGTGGTCCGACCAGATCCCTGGGTTTTACCATCTGCACTCTGCATTAAGTTATTGGAAAAATCAACGGAGAATTCCATGTTGAAGTTACCAGCTTGTCCCAGGCCAATGAAGCCATCGTCGTTGGCAGTTTGTGCAAAATTGGGCAAAGCACCTTCAGGAAAATCACTGAGTTCAAATAATTTATCCTCATCCACACAGCTGCCAAAGAACATCATGGTTGTGATGAGGCAGATATAATTAAATATTTTCATTTTCAATTTAATTTTGGTTAAATGGATCGACTAATTTGGATCCCAGAAGACTTTGTCGGTCGTTGGGTTTTTCTGAGCCGGTGCGTTCGGATTTAAATTTAGATCATCAGCCCTCCATGGCAGTGAAACCAAGAAAGGCGTGGAAGAAAAAGTGATCTGGGCAAAAGGCCCTGTATCCGTATTTGGATCAAAAATGACTGGATAGCCTCTTCGTCGATAGTCATTGTACGCGTCAATCGAATTCCCAAAGCCGGCAATCCATTTCTGTGTCAAAAGGACCTCTAGCTTGCGCTCATCGTTTCCAGCGTCATATTCAGCCATAACACCCTCTATGTAAGCATCAATGGCCTCCTGCTCAATTTGAGGAACAGTTTGTGTAGTACCTGTTCCGCTTACGACACTGTTCACTTTGTCAAATGAAGCCTGTATTGCATCAATTAATAATTGTCTAGCATCGCCATCGATTACTCCATCTAGGGCTAGCTCAGCTTCAATGTAAAGCTTTGTGTAGGTAGTCAACATTCTCTCCGGTACTACGCCTGTTCCTGTTGTAGCTGAGACCGTTGTGCCTGACCCATCATCATACCATCCGCCAACTGGATAAATTCCCAAGACCGTTTGTGATACGTCCTGCGCCTGCGCTTGATTGGGACCTCCACTTCCAAAATGGATGGTCAAGAAGCCATCGGCATCGAGCCTTTCTGATGGGTTTTGCGGTGCTTCTCCAGGCACCAGTTGCTTGTGGAAATAATAAGGTACTCTTGGATCTCTGATTCCGGTGAATATGTCGGGATTATTTCCCATCATGATATCCCAAAACCAAGGACTTATATAGTAGGTCTTGGTTTGCATCGCATAGTCAATGACAAAGCCATTGTGTCGATTCTCCGGAGAGGCAGAAGGACCGAAAAGTAATTGGAAATCTGAACTTTCACTGTCGATGAGGTCTCCTTCTTCCAAAAGTGCTTTGATTTGGCCTTCGGCATCAGCAATCGTTCCAACCATCCTGACTTGGTTAAGCATACGGAGTTTCAACGTTTTCCCAAACCTGGTCCATCTGGAATTGCTTCCGCCATAGATAAGGTCATCCGACCCTGGCTTTAGTGCTTCATTAGGACTTGAATTCGCAATGTCACTTAGCCCCTCATCGATCATGGTCAGTAGTTGGGGATAAATCTCAGCATCATCGTCAAAGGCGGGAGCCTGAAATTCAGCCAAATTATGGGCTTGACTGAATGGAATATCTCCCCATACGTCAACCATCACTGAGTAGGCGTATGCCTTCAGCAACTTGGCAATTCCGGCATATTCCAGATTCGGGAGCATGCCTTCTTCCACATTAACTGCTGATTCGATGAGCACATTTAGATCCTGCAAGGCTATGTCATAAAACTGTTGCCAGGCAGCATTAATCATAAAGCTGTTTCCAAGGGTTCCGTAACGGTCTGGGTCTCCTCTCCTAACTGTTTGATGCATAAATACACTGAGATGGGAACTTAGCCCCGTTGTTGACAAACCCGTTGCTCCCGCGATAGCTACCTGTGAATTGGTAAGCAATTGACTAAGTGCGGCAGTCGTCGGATTGTTTGGATCTTCGTTGATATCGAAGAAGTCCTCGCTGCATGCAAACATCAACAAGCAGCAGATGATTATTAAAGCTGGTAGCTTATATAATGGCATTTTCATCGTATTCAATTTTTTAGAAAGTCACATTAAGGTTAAGTCCATAGCGCCTCGATTGAGGAGCGGTGGCATATTCGATTCCCTGGGTATTGGTAGCGCCAAACCCGTTCCTCTCGGGGTCGAGATTTAAGGAATGAGGAATATTTGGAGCGAAATACCATAAATTCCTGCCGGTAAGATTTAATGTCAATCTGCCAAATGGTGTCCGCTGTAGAAAGGCCTCAGGAAAAGTATAACCAAAACTAATTTCTCTCAACCTAATTACCGTACCATCGAAAACCGAAGCGTCGTCTTGTCCATTGATGAAGAAGGACGTATTGTTACCTGGTTGAAAGAACAGATCATTGGTGGTAATCTGTATGGTGTTAGGAATCTTGTTGCCCGCCTCATCAAGAATGGGTTGACCCGTATTCGGATCTCCAAGAAATCCCGGAATGACCCTTGATGGTTCTCGATCTTCCGTGTCTGTTACTACTCCACGGCCAAGTAATCTTTCGGTTGTGGTCGAGTAGAATGCTCCACCATCACGATAATCCATTAATACCGATATGTTGAAACCCTTGAACGAAAAAGTATTGGATAGTCCCAAGGTAAAGTTTGGATTTGGATCACCGAGAATGCCAAAACCATTATTTTCCAGCGAGGGGAACAACGCTCCTGAATTGGGATCAATAAGCAAATTGCCTTCGCTATCTCTTGCCGTAACCGTTCCGAATAATGCTCCATAGGGTTGTCCGACCTCCAGTACTGGTCTTATTCCTCCTCCAAAGAGGTTGCGAATATTGATTCTCTCTACTCCCGGTAGTAACTCCAGCACTTCACTTTCGTTCTTGGTGAAATTGGCATATAGATCCCAGGTAAAACTATTTTTCAATTTAACGGGAACCAGCCTCAATCCCACCTCAATTCCCTGGTTTTGTAAGTCACCGAAGTTGGTAGTTAATTGTTCGAATCCGGTGGCAGATGGAATAGAGATATTGGCAATTTGATCAGTGGAGTTTCTACGGTAAAGTGAAAAATCCAAATCGATCCGCCCGTAGAAGAATTCCAGTCGACCACCAACCTCAATTTCTCGTGTGAATTCAGGAGTCAGATTGGGATCGGCAGCCACATTGCTCTGTGTGATTCCCGGCTGACCTGTAAAAGGAAAATCGCTTTCAGCGGTTGATCCAATCACATTGGTAATGGCTCCGAGGTTGACATTAAACAAATTTGACAGTGAATAGACGGGCGCATCATTACCCACTTTAGCCCAACTTGCTCTAAGTTTGGCATTGGTCAGTACTCTGCTGTCAATGTTAAGCGCTTCTGTGATTACCGCGGATAGAGAAACACTGGGATAGAAGAAGCTTCGGTTTTCTGCAGGAAGCGTCGATGACCAGTCATTTCGGCCGGTGGTATTCAAGAAGAGATAGTCATTATAACCAAAGGTGACATCGTAGAAAGCCCCCATCAGGCGTCGCTTCGAGAAGATCCCGCCGTTGGGTACCAAGGTATTGGTATTGTCAATGTCATAAATTCCTGGTGAGATGATTTGGGTTCCAAGCACCGACTGTCTGTTTAGGGTGCGTTGATTTAGATTGTGACCCACCGTAGCTCGGAAGCTGAAAGCATCACTTAGATAGTCATCATAGGTGAGAAGAAGATTAGACTCAATTTCTTCCCAATTGATGTCATCCCTTAAAATGGCTCCCTGACGACTGTATGCCGCTGAACCAATATCCCAAATCAACTGCCTGCCGGTCGTATATTGATTGGTACCGACTTTATAAGTAATGTTCAGACTATTGGTGATATCGTAACCTAAACTGATACTGCCTCCAATGCGATCTGTTCGTTCTTCGGTTCCATTGTGTTTCCATGACCATAGTGGGTGATCAATGGCGTTGGTATTGTAGAAAACACTGTTTCCATTGGAAGGATTCTCAAAGCCAAGATCCGTATTCCAGGTTCTTCCCAGCCAGAGTGTTCTAGCGAAGGATGAAGCGGCATCCGGTGATACGGCACCATTTTCACCGAAGAAGGGTCCCTCGGTGTTACTGCGAGTATAGCTTAAATTTCCGTTAATGATCAACCCATTATCGAGCTGTCCACTGGCTCCCACACTTAAGGCTACTCGATCAAATCCAGAATAGGGAATATACCCATCCTGATCCAGGTGAGAGAAAGTTGCCGCTATTTGAGAATTTTCTCCTCCCGATCGAATCGAGACTGAGTTTTCAACTACGTGACCAGTTTCAAAAAGGTTTTTGACATTGTCGGGTTGAGCGACATAAGGAGACCAGGCCGGTAATTCCGGGAATGCAGCCCGATAATTCGGCCAGGTTGGAAAGGAATCCAGCGATGAAAATGCTGGACCCCAGCTGCCATTGGCATTGGAATAAAGAAAGTCTGCACCATTTCCATAGGTGTTTTGGTATTCGGGTAGGCCAGCGATTTCCTCTATGGAGTACGAAGATGAGAGTGACACTTCGGTGCCTCGCGCCGAAGATCTTGTATTTCCAGTCTTTGTTGTGATTACTATGACTCCATTAGATGCCCTAGAACCATAGAGGGCAGCTGCAGCGGCTCCCTTCAACACCGAGATGTTAGCGATATTGTTTGGGTCAATGTTGGCGATTGGGGTACCATAAGCTCCACCACCAGTCAACTGATTGGTACTGTTGTACTGAGTGTTGTCGAAGGGGATGCCATCCACGACAAAAAGGGGATCATTAGTCCCTAGAAAAGAAGATGAACCACGGATGGTGATCCTGGTGGCACTGCCTGGGGCACCCGACGATCCACCGATCTGAACTCCAGGTACCTTTCCTTGCAACGACCTCAAGACGTCTGGCTCGGCCTTTTGTTGGACCAACTCTCCCTTGACCTCTTCCACGGCATAGCCGACGGAGCGATCTGATTTCTCAATCCCAAGAGCGGTAACCACAGCCTCTGAAAGGGTGAGGCCCTCGTTCATGACAACATCAACAATGTTGCTGACACCTAAGGCGATTTCCTGGGTGCCATAACCAGTGTAACTAAACACCAGAGTCGTTGCATCGTCCGGTACTTCCAATTGATAGGTTCCATCAATATCTGTGGCTGTACCGGTAGTGGATCCCTTGACCAGAATGTTGGCACCAATGAGGGGTTCTCCTTCTGAATCCACCACAGTACCGCTCACAGTGCGCTGGGCATAACCTGCAGACAGGCATGCCATCAGCATGACGAATACGAATGCGTACTGTTTCATGTGAAGAATTTTGATTTTATGACATAAAATTTGCGGAGAGCTCTTTCACGAATTCCCCTCTAATAAGCAGAGGTAGAACTTCTCGTAAACAATACGCGGGGGTCCTAAACTAAGCTGTTATGGGTTTCTTAATTTGATTTGAACGGCCACTTTCCTGCTGTGAGACATTCTAATTTCGCTGTGAAGTGATCGAAGTATAATTTGAAAAAAACGGATGCTGGAAGGATTCAAAGAATTGCAAAATAATTGTCGTAATAGTAGGGATATGTAATCTAAAGCACCCTAATTTTGCCACTGATGTAAAATCAAGACTAGTCTACTTTTAAATTCATAAAGTCTAAATGCAGATCATTTGATTGTCAATTTCAGATTATCCCTGATATTGATCGTCTTTTTCATGGGGTCAATAGCTTTTCACCTTCGAATCTTTGGTTTTACAGTGAAGCCATCACTGAGTTCCCAGGGTGCTTTCATACCGAAAATCGAATTCTCTGGAATTTTGGATGTGATTGTACTTATTATGTTAAAGTATTTTTGTTGTTAAGAGAAATGATCCCTATATTCTGGCCATCAAAACGAAAAACAGAGCATTATGGAAATTTTACCATTGATCATTCAGTTGATTAGTGGAGCCGCAGGTGGTAACCTAGCTGGTTCACTAATGAAGAAGTTTTCACTAGGTACGTTGGGCAATTCATTGGCAGGTATTCTTGGTGGTGGATTGGGAGGGCAACTACTCGATTTGGCCGGAATGGCCATGGGAGAAGGAGGCCTGGATGTCGGAAGCATCTTAGCCAGCATTGCTGGAGGTGGAGTTGGTGGAGGTGCTTTGATGGCCATTATTGGCTTGATCAAGAATGCCATGGCTGGGAATAAATGATCACGTGAAGCGTCAAGCCCGAAGCTTGATGACAATAGAACTGCGGCTTATACCGGATGCTGGGGCATCTTTCGGCCAGAGCCATTTTTGGTAGGTCACTTAAGGCAACCTCGCCAAAATAGATTCAATCTCGAGAAAACAGTTTCTTAGGAACATGGGAAGGCGTTGATATTCTCCTCCCATCGTCCATTGCCTTTCAAGGCCGTTGATCTTAACAATAAGAAGCACCTCATCTGCTGCTGGATTCCCGGGATCACCAAAGTCATCGCAAGATGTGGCAAACAGTAGATCTGGAATAAATCTTGGCAGTTGCTGAGCATAAAAAAATGACTGATCGTTTAGGGGAAGGGTTGAAAAGCGATAAGAACGCCTGGTTGAGATCATTTTCTCCCTGTCCCGGTAAATGGACCAGGGCGTCAGTTTAAATAAACGGACACAATCTCCTTCACATCGACGATAAACTTTACCAAATATGATATGGTCAAAGTCCATGAAAGGATTTTCTTCAAAAGGTTTTGTACATCCTATCAGGATGGCTAAGATCCATAAATAGGATACTGTCCTCATATCTGGTCAAGACGAGTCTCTTTTGTGCAATCGTTTGCTGCATGAGCTTAACGAACTGTTAAATTGTGTGTCGTATCAGTCCCTCATCCCTTAGGAATACCATTATTACACCCAAGAGTGAATTTTTTTAACGATCTTTTGGCACCAAAAATTAATGCATATGAACAGAGCACTTTACACCCTTTTACTGGTCACAGTTGTTGCTGTGCTATTTGGTCAGGTCAGACAATTAGATCCTACTCCTTTGGCACCTACCATTTCGGAACGTCATGGTGTGCTATTTGATGCTGCCAGATCAGTTGCCGATACACCTATCGTGTACTTTCCCACCTGGGAGGATGCTTGTAGTGAATCTTTAAACTTTTATGGCATCACGAATAACTGGGGTTTTGTCTCGGGCATGAATGAGTTTATGGACTTGGCCAAAGCACAGAGACTTGAATTTACGGATGGTGATTCTTACAAGATTTTAGGTGGTCTGGCATATTTTTCTTTGGCTTCGATAGTTGACAATGGCATGCTAAAAATGGATTTCTATGCTGAAGATGCCATCAATGGTGGGCCGGGAGAGTTGCTTGCTTCGAGTATGCCGATCAGTGTTTCTGATATTGTGGAACCCGATACTTTTATCCGAGCGACTTTCTTTGTCATCCCACCGGAATCCCGCCCTAATCACAATGAACCCGAGTTTTATGCGAGTGTCGATTTATCAGCACTTTATGCTACCGCTGACACTGTGGCTTTATTTCAAACCGAGATTGAGGCCAATTGTGGCGATGGCACCAACACATTTGAGCGGGTCGTGGCAAACAATGGTGATACAGTTTGGGTAGATATCATGACCACCTGGTCCATAAATGCGGACTTTGCCTTGGCGGCTATTGTGGAATTTGATCCATTGGCCAGTGACGAGGCATTTGTGAAGAGAGATGGCTTGATTTTGTACCCAGCTACCCCTAATCCCGCACAAGATCTAACCATACTCCATTTTGAATTGGAAAATCCGTCAGCCGTGAGAATCGATGTGTTCGATTCACAAGGAAAACTCATACAACAATTTGATGAGGACACCCTTCTCCGTGGAAGACACATCAGGGAGATTCCACTGACTACATTAGCACCAGGTACTTATTACTACGTCCTAACCACTGACAAAGGAAGTATAGCCAGTCGATTTATTCGACAATAGCGCAATTTTTGGAAGTGCGATCAAGTAGGTCAGCTTTAATCATAAGCTGACCACTTTTTTTTTGGAGAAATTGGTAGCTTAGATTTTATTGAGATTGAAAAAGAACATTGTTATGAAAAATATTGCTCTTCTGGCCTTCTGCATGGTTTTAATTGCCCATTCTACATTTGGTCAAGGATCTGATGCGTTGAAATCCATCTTTAACGGAAAAGATTTTGAGGGCTGGGTCCTGCCCGATGACAATCTCTGGTGGAAAGTGGAAGGTGGCGTTTTGGTGGCCAAAAGTGGCCCAGAACAGAAAGGGTCAATCCTCTGGACCAGTGCTCATTACCGTGATTTCATTTTTCAAGCAGACTTTAAGATGGGAGATGGTACTGTTGACTCCGGTATTTTCATGAGAAAGGATCACGATCAGATCCAAATTGGACAGTCTGGGTCCTTGAAAAGAGACATGACCTGCTCACCCTATATCCCTGGTAAAGGTTACCCAGTGGAAGCCAATGGCGTTGCTGATTTATTGGATGAAAAAGGCTGGAATACCATAAAAATCAAAGCCGTTGGAAATACCTACACGACCTGGCTGAATGGTCAAGAGGTGATGGAATACGTTTCTGAGACTGCAGTAGATGAAGGTCCAATTGGAATTCAGCTGCATCCAAATCGCGAGATGAGTATCGAATATCGAAACATTCTAGTGGCAGAGGTAAATTAATTTTATACGTACAAGGTCACTCGGAAAAGGTGACATCTCTTTAACTTTAGTGTCAACCGTTGATAGGTGGTCCTTTAGATCGATGGTAGATACAGCCTGCTCTATTTACCTCACTTTCACCGGAGACTGTGTCTCCGGCTCTAGGATTGTCAGCCCTTCAGGCTGGTTCTTCCTTTGTGGAAAATTCTCCCAAGGCTAAAAGCCTGTCACTCCTTCACTTGGGGCATCGGCCCTGGTAATGAACGCAAGCACTATGCAGACTGTAGGCCACAACTCATTTTTACCAAGAACGAGCTGTTGCAAAGATGCCGGTCCTTCAAATCGAGAGGCAGACTTACAGCCTGCTCTGCAGGATACATGGATCCAGCAAGTGAGTCGGCAAGTAGCAGGCGGAGCGTTTTAGATCTTTTTATATGAAGGACTAGATCAGAGGGCTATTGGCCGAGCTCTTCAAACCACCATCTAATCCCTGGATCGTCGACTGTACCATTCCCTCCCAGATTGTAGCGAATGGGATAACCATCCGCAAGACCCTGACACCATAGATTGGCGTGAAGATGGACCCAAAGGCCTGGCCGCTTCTTGGCCTCTCGAATTTCCTGCAAGTGAATGTGCTTGCCCTTCATAGGATATACTCCAGGAGGAGTAAATCTCTTGGTCCACCCTCCGAAGATTTCCACATTGATCATTGGCTTATTGATTACCCCCTGAGATTGGTAATAATCATAATGCCAACCACTGTGATGATCAACTTCGACATCCTTTCCATAAGTGTCAAAAAGAAGGACATCCACCCATGGTGACCTACCAATAACCACATTCGAGCTGTCGTGGTATCCTCCTCCGCCCACTATACGATGTGGATCAATCTGCTTCACCTCTTTGCATAAGTCTATGATTCTCTGTGGATTGTTGAAGTCAAATGGTGTAAACTTTTGGTAATGAAATGAATTCTGTTCGTTGGCAATATTGATGATTACATTGCGGTAGGGTCGAAGGATCTTGGCTACTGTCTTGGTGGCTTGTACTACGCTTTTTGCCGTTTGCAGGTGGCGGTTTCTCCTTTGATCGGACATGACCCGTTGATAAAAGATTCCCACAATGACCACGATGTCTCGTTCTGCACATGCTTCTATAATTTTTGTCAGACGCTGCTTATGGTGACTATCCAGCATAGTGCCATCGGGATTGAAAGGATCACTGTATCCACCACTCGATCCCTGTAGGTAGATCGAAATACAACGCAACCCATAGTCTTTATAATTATCCAGTTGATTAATTAACTGCAATGTGAGGCTGTCATGCTGCGTTGCACTAGCTACTCGAATTCCCCACATCTCTATGGGTACTTGGTCTAAGGTAAAAGTGTGCCCATCTAGAGAAAGCGTCTGAGCTTGCGTAATCAAGTTGACAAATAAGCAGATTCCGGGTATGAGCTTCAGACCCTTAAATTTTTGCATCGGTATCTTAGGTAATGGCTTTGATTTGATCCCTTACGCTTTCAGGTTCAAAGATTTCCATCCAATCCTCCTTAAAGAGGATCGGTTTGCCAATTTCGATGGCTTTCATTGCGGCATCAGAAAACTGTCCTCCCGGCAATTGCTCAAACAATAAGGCCAGTTCAATATTAATATGTCCCAGAAAGAAATCGTAGACTGCTTCTTTGGGTACCCCCAGTTCGACCACGCGATCGACAGCTTCTTTCATGACGGTTACCATGGCTGCTCCGAAAGTTTCCGAAAGCGCCGGCTCTAGTATTCCCATTTGTTCTATGGTGATTCGGTGGGATCGAATAACGGGGGCATAGATATTCTGGGCAAGTCTTTCTCCCATGGTATAGTGGTCTTCAGTACCCTGAATCAGGGCACAAACGATGGACTGCCGGGCGGCGATCCCTCCAAAATAATCAAAATGTGATTCCTCATCTGCTTCCCAATTGAAGACACTGGGGTGCGATGGGTGACTGGCGAAATAACCGATATCTTCGCGCTCATATAGATGGCCAGCCAGCGGAGCGGCAGGATCTAGGGTAATTCCCAAAGAACCTGCTTTCATATTCGGTACATGGGCACTAGTGACAGCCTTGATGGCGATATCTGGCACCGCAAAGATGACCATATCAGCAGTAGGAATGACATCTGCAGCTTTGGAAGGAGCAACACCCTTTTCAGCCATTCTCTTAATGCCTGAGGGGTCAATCTCCAAGTAAGAAACGCGGTATTCTGGTACGACTTTAAGATTGTCTGTGAGCCGGCACCCCATTTTGCCGCCAGCACCGATGAGTACTACATTTTTCATCTTATCGAATTATTTTTCTGGATTGCAAATCTTGGCAAAGTAGTTTGCCTTTCCGTTTTGACCACCCTTAAGGGCGATTTCAAGCCCGTCAAAATATGCATTTTTTGAATGAGCAATACATAAGGGTGCACCGGGTGCAATAGGACAGAGCGTCTCAAGTGCATATATGTCCAATTGCCGGGCTACTTTCCCTGATGTGTCTCCTCCGACTATAACGGTGCGGAGATTTGGTTTTTTCGCAAGAATGACCTTTGCTATTTGCCCTAGTGATAGGCTAATATCTGATGGTCCTCGCTCAGGATCTACCAATATATCTGCAGCGGCAAGAGCAGTGTATATTACTGAAGAATGTCCATTAGTAAGACTGGCTAGTGCTTCTTCAATGACTCGTGTCTGCTCTGTTTCAGGCTCTTTCAATAACGCCCTCACATCAATGGCTACTGGTCTTGCTCCCTCTTGAATAAATGTTTGAATTTGTTTTGCCGTGACCGGTGAACAGCTGCCGGAAATCACCAAAATTTGGTCGACGGATTTGCGGTAGGGTTTGACGATTGAATCTGGATGAAGGTGAGTGGCGAGTCCGTAGGAGATGCCCGACGATCCGACCAATAGCTGAGTATGATTTGCGTGCCAGCCTTCATAAAGGATTCTACCCACCGATCGAAGATGGTTGTTAGATAGGGTATCAAATAGGAGGAATCCGCCATCTGTTGGTTCTTTTTCTCGAAAGGCTTTCTCTAAGGTATCACCAGAATTAAGATCAAAGACATCAATGTGTGTAAACGTCCTTTGTGTCTGTCTGCTTAGATGAACTTCAATATCCGATTCATCCATAGGTGTAACTGGATGTTTTGCCATCACCGGATGACGATCCAGGCGATAGTTCTTCCCATCAAGACGAGCAAACAAATGGCCAAAGACCACAAAGCGATTCAAGAAAGGTGCACCAACAACGAGCGGAATGTATGAAGAGGGAAAATATTGATGGGCAAGTTCCGCAGCGATACCAATATTGCCGATTTCAACCGAAGAATCCAAGGTCGAGCAAATCTTGTAGTGGAAGAAATCAACTGGGATAGATGCCAGCGATTGGAAAATCTTGTGCAATTCGGGCTTCATCTGCTCCGGTGTCAGACTGCGTGCAATACCAGCTACTCCAAAAGCCCTCAGCTGCTTACCACCTAGTCCATGCTTAAAGGTAAAAGCCTCTACTTGAGCCTGATTTGGGGGTTCGAGAAAAAGAGCTGTAGGTATGCCGTGCAATGCTAGGGTTTCCATCACATCGGTCGATCCGGTGAAATCGTCACCGTAAAAACTCAACAGCCATTGATTTCTCTTCATGGCAATCTAAGCTTGAAAAAATTCCATGGCCTCATTCAGTTCCCGATGCCGGATGGCATGCTCCCTTAACGGTATGCCATTAACCGCTGCATCCCAGGCCTGTTTAATACTCAAAACGCCCGCCTTCATGCCTCCAGGATGAGCGGCAATTCCTCCACCACAGAGGTACATCACATCAGTACTTTGAATGGCTTCATAGGTGTCAGGTACCTGACCGGCCCACTGGCCTGAAGACAGTACTGGCATGGGTCTCTTGGTTCCGAGAAATTCCTGGAGGCAGCACTTGATGGATTCGATAACTGTAGCATCTTCTTCACAAAATTTATTACGGATACCATTGGTATGAATGTGATCAATGCCCACCAGCCGCCAAATTTTTTGATAGGCAGCAAATCCTATACCCAGCACCGGAGAACGACTGAAAAGACCCCAGCCACAACGATGACCGTGGATGGGTAATTCACTGTACTTGAACAATTCTATAGCCGCACCAAGGCCCACCCAATTTATATTAATCATTATGCAGCTTCCTCCTTCATTGACGATCAGGTCATGGCTGCGTTTCATATGATCGATGTCACCGGTGATGTTGAAGGCATACATGGGTTTATGACCCAGTCGATCTGACAAAGAGTTTATCACCTCCATCACGAGCTTAATTCTTTGTGCAAGAGGACAGTGAGGGGCATCGGCTTGCAATTCATCATCTTTGATGAAGTCCAATCCGGCTTCAAAGAGAGTCCTTACCTGATTTGCGGTGTCTTCCGGTGATAGTCCAACGCTTGGCTTGATGATGGTACCAATGAGCGGTTGATGTTGTTTTCCCAGGGTATCGCGTGTGCCCTCGATACCAAATCTGGGTCCGGGATATTTGGATTGATATTCCTGCGGAAGATCAATATCCAGCAACTTCAGACCGGAAAACGGTGCCAGTTCAAAAAGATTTCCTGCCACGGTTGAAACCAAAGCCGGCAGATTAACACCAATGTTCTCCAAGGGCCAAGCCAAAGTAAGATGAGCATGATGTATTACGCGCCCTGGCACTGTCTCGGCACCGGGTAGGGTGGGGTGGTTTACCGTGCCCATCTTTTCAATCGACACGACCCTTGCCAGGTGTCTTTGTCTCAAGTCATCAGACTCACCTGGAGTTCTCACAAAGGTACCGCATGACTGTTCGCCTGCCATGATGGCTGCAGCCTGTGCTAATGGATACGCTGTTTCAATGAAATAAGTGGCCGTAATTTGATCCATTATCCATTTTTACTTGTCATGATACTGATTTTTATTGGTGCATAATTCTTTTTGATCGGGTGACCGCAATCTCAATTACAGAAATGTTATTTGATTATAATGGCACCATTCTCATGGGAAGGCCAATTGAGCTGAGTAATCTGAGCCAATAGTTTTAAATAGCCATGAGATTTATCGATTAAGTCTTAACGGTACCTGGGGTATTTTCTCAATGATCGAGTTGGTTTTATTTTTGCGTTTTATCAATTCAAAAGAATCATAGAGTTGACCAGTTGCCGTATAAGCATCATAATTTAATTTATTGCCGTCAATTGTGATGATTTGAAACAATTGTGTGTTTCCAGCTCTTCTGGTCATCCATGCTTTCTCACCGATCTCATACATCTTGGGTCCACTGATGCTCACTACATAAACTGTCCCACTGTATGGATCCTGACCGTTGGTACCAGCGAATTCATTTTTGACCATGCCCCTACCATAGGCATGATCGTGGCCTTGAAGTACGAGATCCACTCGATGCCGGTCAAAAATGGGTTTTAGTAAAGCCCTCAACCGAGGATTATCTCGATCTGGCTTTGTTGAGAAGAGTGGATAGTGAAGGGTAACGACGTTCCATTTTTTGGAGTCATGAATTAATATGGAGTCCAACCACTTGGCTTGAGCATAGCGATATATTTCTGACACATCAATTTGCTCAGCATCTAACGAAATCACTTTCAGATCATCGTAATTGACTTGATAACAGGTCTCCTCTAATCCGCTAGGTCCATTCTCAGGTAGATTGAATTGTTTGCGCCATTGTGGTGAAAGAACATGATTAAAGTATTCATGATTACCCGGAGTCATCATACTCGGTATGGTTGCATGAATGAAGTCTCCGGCATAAAACCATTCTCCCCACTCTACATCTCTGGCAAAGCGATTAATGAGATCTCCTGCGTGCAGCATAAAGTCTACATCCGGCATGGTTTTGTACGCCTCTCGCACTACTCGTGACCAGAGTGACTTTACATTGTTTTGTGCATCTCCGAAATAAATAAATTTTATCGCTTTGTTTTTTTTAGGCACAGTTATTTGAAACCATTCACTCCATGCTTTTTCAAACCCAACTTGATAGACGTACTTCTTTCCCGGACGTAAATCGTTAATGATTGCACTATGATAGTATGCGTGCACTTTCGGATCCGTTCCGAATTGATTTTCGAAAGCTGCTGACCTGGCTCGAATTTCCCTGGGATTTTGAGCAAACAAGGCATCGTGGGTAGCTTCATTGACTCTTACCTTACCAGCTTTGACGGTTGTATCTGTACGCCAATTTACCGCCACCGAAGTCAATGGAGATTCCGTCAAATTCAAAATGACGTGATCAGGATGCTGACTGGGAAACAAAAGGGGTCCAAAGGAACTGTATTGATCAGATGGATTGTCATGGGGATTGAAAAACCAGTGATTGAATCCAATGGCAAGAAACGATACGATCGGTACAGCGATCAGAAGTTTACGATAAAATCCCTTTTCAAAATCCATAAAAGAAGATCTAATTTACAAACTGCTGCAACATTCTGGGATGCCAATAATCATAATAGTGAATATTACTGTAGATCCTGCTTTGCATGGAATTAGATCGGTTAATCTCAATGATCGATGATCAGGATAATGTTCTTATATTGCTCTAAAGGCTGTAAGAATGAGTAGATGGATGATCTGGTGCATGGCTTTCTTCTGTACGCTCCAGGGAGACGCTCAGGTTGAACGGCCCAATATTTTGTTTATCTGTATTGATGATTTGAATGACTGGACGGGTTATTTGGGTGGTCATCCCAATGCTTTAACTCCCCACCTTGATCAACTGGCATCAGAGAGCGTGGTCTTTACCAGAGCTTATTGCCCTGCTCCAGCATGCAATCCTTCGCGGGCAGCAATCATGACGGGTATACGTCCTTCTACATCAGGTGTTTATCTGAATTCTCAACCTTGGCGAGACAGTCCAGCCCTCAAAAATATCTTGACAATACCTCAATACCTTCGCAGGCATGGCTACAAGGTCTTAGGCAGTGGGAAAGTATACCATGGCCGGTATCCTGATCCCGCTTCTTGGGATATTTTTTTTCCATCATCTACTCAGCAACGACCTCCAGATCCTCAACCCAGCAAACTACCGCTCAATGGTATTCCCAATACAAGACACTTTGATTGGGGCCCTTTGGATGCTGCCAAAGAAGAAATGAGTGATTGGATGGTTGCGGATTGGGTCATTGACCAGCTGAATCAAAGGCATGAAAAACCATTTTTCTTGGCTTGCGGATTTTTCCGACCGCATTTACCATGGTTTGTGCCTCAAGAGTATTTCGATAAGTTTCCCCTTGACCGGATCGTATTACCTAAGGTCATAGAAAACGATATTGAAGATCTTCCTCAGGCGGCCAAAGAGATGATTAGGTTTGCTGATCACGAAAAAGTGATCCAGTATGATCAATGGCAAAGAGCGGTGCAGGGCTACCTAGCGAGCACTCATTTCGTCGATGAGTGCCTCGGTCGTGTGCTGGATGGTTTGCATTCATCGCACCACGCCAGCAATACCATTGTAGTACTCTGGTCCGATCATGGCTGGCACCTTGGCGAAAAGAGACACTGGAGGAAGTTCGCCCTTTGGGAAAACAGCACCCGGACACATTGCCTTATTCGAATGCCAGGTGACCGACCTCAAAGAAGCGTCTGCCAGCAACCTGTCAATCTCATCGATCTTTATCCTACATTGCTGGAACTTAGTAACCTGCCGGCAAATCAACTCAATGAAGGTACAAGCCTGGTGCCGTTACTGAGCCATCCCGAAATGACTTGGCTTACACCATCGATTAGTACTTATGGACCAAATAATCATACCGTACGTCTCCACGAGTGGAGATATAGTCAGTATGCTGATGGAGGCGAAGAGCTTTATAATCTCGGAGAGGATCCTGATGAGTGGTACAATCTGGCAAACCTAGAAATGTATACTCCCATCAAAGATAATTTGAAAGCTCTTCTTCCTGCCGTAAATGTACCGGGGGTTGCACGAGATCGGTAGTGGTATCGAGCAGGAGAGTAGTAGCACTTGCAAGAACCAAACTACAGACAACTGATTAAATATTGCATGCTTTTCTGTGCCCATTCCTCCTCCAGCTTGATTGTTTTTTTGAGATTGCTTTGTAACGGTGGCCACTGCTCCAAGATGGCACTTACACATTTTTCATTTTGTGTGACCTGAGCGAGCAACCAGGGAATAGGCAGCATTCCTTGACCAGCAATCGCTCCCTCCACATCGAAGCCCATTTGATGGCTTTTCCTCGTGATCTTGTAGTCCTTAATGTGAATATTTAATGTGTGGGGAAGTAACTTATTCGTAACCTCAGAGAAACCCTCCCCTCGACCCAAGGAGTTGACAGAATCCAAACAGATCCCGACCCATGCTGGATCGGTATCACGTATGATTTGTAGGAGATCGAGGGCCGAGAACCGATCATGGTTTTCGATGGCCAGGGGAATGGAGTTGCTTTGGTCAGTCAGAAATTGCTTAATGTGCGATGTAACTTCTTGAACGGTTGGCTGGAAGGAGGGACCATCAATTACAATTCTGAGAAAAGGAGATGACAGCTCCCGCGCAATTTCTCCATATCGTCTTAGTCTCTCAAAGGTCATCCCGCGCATACCTACTTCAATTTGTAAATCAAGATGCTGTGCTTCTGTATGCAGATCTGCTAAGTCTTCCTCTTTGAAAGTGTCCAGTGGTAAATTATCGGCAATCTGTACGCGACTACATCTTAATTCCTTGGCCTTTTGCAAAAATGAATGGATATTCATTGGCCGAACAGGAGGATAGCCTGGTACTCCTATGGACCAGGCAAAGGCGTAGGTACTGATACCAATAGGCATTGGGTTGGTCATTGTATTGAATTTTTATCCTAAGAAATCTGTACAATATTTCCCTCCGCTTGATCAAGACTTGATCGATACATGCGACTTAAAATTTCCATGAAAGCGGTGACATCAAACCAGTCATTATGATGGATTTCTTTCATAATGGATGACTTTGTTTTCATTTGCCGAGTTGTAAGCATCAAAAACCAATTGTAATGTCTTGAGATTATCTGCGGCCGTAGTTTCAGCTTTTTCTGAGCCTAAAAGGTGATGTAAAATATTCTCATGACAATAGTAGATGCTATTGTGTGCTAGTGAATAGTCCGGATGGACCCAGTCAAAATGTCGTAAGATAATTGACTCAGACTGGGTGCCTTGCTTGGTGGTGCAAAGTATTTCATAATTCGGGCCGAGGTATAGTGATCCAGCATTTCCTTCAATTTCTACAAAAGTCTCTGGAAATTGCTCATTTCGCAAAATTGAAGCATAAGACATTTCAGCATAGCAGTGTACTCCGCTAGAATGGTGAATAAAAACGTTGGCGACGTCCTCACCCTTAATTTTGGGATTGATGGAATGAGTTTGGCAATAGAGGGAAGCCGCTTCTCCAAATAAAAACCTAGCTATATCCAGAATATGTACCCCCACATCAGTCAAGATAAATTGTTCGAGTTCAGCCAGAAGTGGTTGGTTTTCAAAAACCGGAAAACTGCTACAAAATTTAATATTCCCTTTAAAAGGTGTACCGATAATGCCTTGGTCAAGTTTTGCCTTGAGTCTGCGAATAGGCGATTGCCAACGGAAATTTTCGTGAATGAGAAATTGGATATTTTTCTCCTTGCAATATTCCACCATCTCCTTCGCCTGTTCTAAACCTGGTGCCATGGGTTTTTGACAGATGACACTTGCACCAAAATCAGCTGCCGTCTTGACCAGATCGGCATGGGTATCGGGATTGGTAATTACTTCAACAAAATCAGGCTGTTCCTTGTGGAGCATTTCTTCTGCCTTTTGATAGATCTGAGAGATGCCTAGTTCTTTTGCCAGTTGAGCTGCTTTATTTGAGTCTTTATCGCAAACAGCCACGATATCGACCATCTCAGAAAATTCCTTCCAGGCAGCAGACTGATATTTAGACCAGAAGCCGCAACCAATGATTGCTAGGCGAAGTTTAGTCATTTATTCTGTGTTTTAAGCTCAGTGGGTATAATCAATGGGACTAGGTTTGAAGTGACGTTTCGGTAGTTGTGAAAACAAATAACAAAATTTTTTTCCGATTGTGTAGTTTTAGGTCATCCTTAGCAGAACATTGGAAGGAGGTTTGCATTGCAGTTATTGTTTTAAATGAAAATAGATAAGCCATGTCATTTCGATCCACTATGTTGATCTTCTTTATTCTTTTTTTGAGTATTCAACTAACCACCGCTCAAGGAGGTAAGGTGTATGATAACCTTACTCTCCATAGCGACATCCTAGATATGGAGCGAAAGTATGCGATATATCTGCCTCCCGATTATGACTATTCAGAGCGTAGTTATCCGGTGCTCTACCTTTTGCATGGAGCGGGAGATGATCAGACTGGTTGGGTACAATTCGGAGAAATTCAGCATATTGCCGACCAGACCATCAAGAGTGGTGATGCTACACCCATGGTTGTGGTTATGCCGGATGCCAATACAGGACAACGCGGTTATTTCAACAGCCCAGACGGCTCTTGGCGATATGAAGACTTCTTTTTTGATGAATTGATGCCTCATGTGGAAGAGAAGTACAGGATAAAAGGTCATAAGCGCTATCGAGCGGTGGCCGGGCTATCGATGGGTGGTGGTGGCTCGTTTATGTATGCTCTCCATCGCCCGGATCTGTTTTCATCAGCCTGCCCTTTAAGCGCATACGTAGGTCCGTTCTCTCTTGAAGATGCTAAGCGCTTTTTAGTTCGTCGCAATTCGCCCACTGTTGCTGATGAAATCCTCGAGCCCTACATCGAAGAGCATAATGCTGTGAAGTTGATCGAGAAAATGGATGTGGAAGAAGTAAAGAAGGTGAGGTGGTTCATCGATTGTGGTGATGATGATTTTCTGTTTGAGGGCAACTCCCTAGCCCATATCGCTATGAGGAAAAAGGAGGTTCCACATGAATATCGAGTACGTGACGGTGGACACACTTGGACGTATTGGCGTGAATCTTTACCTGTTGTATTGGCTTTTGTGAGTGATGCCTTCCATCAATATTAGTGGGAAAACTGCATTGAGTTAACGTAGAATTGGTCAAAAAAAAAGCTGCGCACTTTATCGTGCGCAGCCTGACTAAAATTATTTCCTAGCAATTTAGTTGGCATCTCCAGCTCCAGAAAGTGGAACTGCAAGCTTGGTATCAGCCCATTTGTAGTACAGATAGGATTTGCCCTCTTTTTCCTTAATGGCGATCTTCATTTGTTCTACATTCTCATCGAGTTTGTGTGGTTTTACTGCTACACGAAACACGTCTTTGGATTCGTCATACTCATAAGCTCCCCATTGGTCAGATACAGTGTTGACAATTAACTGCCAATCTTCATTTTCCTTGGGAAGGAGAAACATAGAGTATTTTCCAGCAGCCAATTTTTGGTCCCCGAACATAATATCGCCACTTACCTCAATGGTGGTGGCTTCATTGGCCCCAAATCGATCCACTTTATCGTAGGGTACCAAAGCTCCAAAGATCTCACGATCACGTACGGAAGGTGCACCATAGTTCACTTTTACTTCGATGCCGTCAACTTGACCCACAGCTTCCATCGGAGGGCTCTTTCTCTTGGATTTATCCTCCTCCTGCGCTTGTACAGTGGCCACAAGTGAAACCAGAGCAAAAAGAAAAGTTAGTCTCAAAGCACTTTTCATAAAGTTCATAGCTTTAACGTTTTAAGAATTATTGAAATAGGTTATTTATTCCTGCCTGTGGAAAAATAGTTGAATGTGTTCACGTAAGAACAGATAAGATGTTGGGGTGCGAGTCTTCACGGTCTTACTTGCATCCAATAACGCCTTCGGTCACATTTCGTTTTCCTACCACTGTTAAATTATTCTTAAGATTTCTGATGGAAGCTCCCCATGTAGGGATAACCATGGCTACCATTCAACTACATAGGTTCCGGCATCGGATTTGTTCAAATGTGCCGATGTCCTTCAACCCCAGACTCCTGACGTTTAAGGGCACCCCTGAATGAGAATTTCCAATACACCACCAGACTGTGTTTCAAACCCAGGCTGTAGTTGAATGTATTGTAAACTGTTAAGTCCAACCAGATTACTTGGAGCGATCACACCCTTGGCGATGATATGGTCAGCGGCATGATACATACCACTTGGAATGTTTCCGGTCAAAACCATCTGATTGGCACAAGCCATGGCCAAAGAAGGTCCAAAAATGTAAGCAGCTCCGTCAGATGTGGTGGTGTGGCTGTGATAGGGGGCTCCGGATATGGCATAGTCGCCATCGATATCAACTCTAAATCCGAAATGATCGCCCAATGCTCCGTCGGTTGCGCCATGTTTCATCAATTGGGACCAGGTCGTTCCACTTTGCTCAAAGAGATACATTGAACCTGAATCTTCTCCTTGGTCGTCATCACGAAACGCACCGACGGCAGCTATGCCACTAGTGATCCCCACTCCGAATCCGAATTTATCAAGTGGTGCACCGTCAGCTGCTTCGAGTATGGCTTCTTCAACCCAGTTGCTGTTGCTGGTAAAGACATAGGCTTTTCCAGTCTTGTCATTGGCGAAAGGAGCACCAACAATCAATTGTGTACCGAAGATATCTACGCTTTCTCCAAAGTGGTCAAAAAAATCGGCATCACTGGCAATGAGCCTGGCACTCTCCGACCAATCGTGATAACCATAGGTAAAAATGTAGGCTGCCCCGGAATACTTATGGTCAACACCGACGTTTCCAGGTGCTCCCACGATTATATGATTACCCGAAATAGAAACATCCGTTCCGAAAGCGTCGCCAGCTCCTGCATCTAAAGCAGTGAGTTTGTCTACTTCTATCCATCCATTGCCATAATAATCTTCAAATACGTATGCTGATCCGGAGGATGTGCCATGGTCGTCATCTTTGGCACTACCCACCACCGCGCGTATGCCAGAAATGCCAACACTGTTGCCAAAGTTGTCTCCAGATTCACCATCGTGCGGTCTGAGCGTTGCGACCAAGTACCAGGATGATCCCGATCCTGCATAAATGTAAGCGGCACCAACGTCAGCAATACCATAGTGATCGACCTTTATTGCACCCACTATTACGTATCCTCCGGTAATATCCACACTGTAACCATACTGATCACCTGGCATCCCACCGTACGGTGGTGTCAACTTTTTCACTGAAGTCCAAACACCACCGACTTGCTGAAAGATATATGCGGCACCGGCATTCATAGTGCCAAACCCTCCCTGCAAGGGAGCGCCAACGATGGCATAGTCGCCATCAAGGGCTACATCATAACCCATCAAATCGGCAAAACCGGCGTCAAAAGCATTAATTTCTTGTTCCTGAGCGTACGAAGAAAGGCTGCACAGGAAAGTGATTCCCAGCAGGGCATATTTCATGAGTTTGATCTTTTGTCAAAGGATCTACAAGTTAACAATTTTACCACTTGCGATGTCAATTCGCCCGGCAATAAAACTAAATTTGGACGATATAAAATCGTTACATGCGAAGGATAGGGTATCTGGTGGCAGCAGCACTATTGATAGCTGTTGCTTTATACTGGTTCGTTTTCAGCCAAGGAATCGAGAAACAGCCCCCCTCGATACAATTTATGGCCGAAACCCACCAAGTGGCGGCTGGCCTCTCTATACCCTGGCAGATGAACTGGCTACCTTCCGGTGAAATCGTCTTTACCGAGCTGACAGGCACCATAAAGAAAGTTGAGGTGGAGAATGGATTGGTTACGCCCATATATCAGATTCCCAATCTGGCCCGGGAGATACAATGCGGCTTATTGGGATTGGCTCTACATCCTAATTTTAAAGAGAGACAGTCTTTGTTTGTAGCGTATAACTATTATGATCAAGAGCAAATTTATTTACGAGTTGATGAATTGAAATTCTGGCAGGATACGCTGGAATTTATGCAAACCGTAGTAGATCGATTGCCATCGTTTCCCATCAGTATCGGAGGAACTTTGTTGATTGGAAATGATCAGAAACTTTGGATCACAGTGGGTGAAGGAAGCGATAGCGAGCTTTCACAAGCCGACTCTTCGTTAGCGGGAAAGGTCCTACGATACAACGTAGATGGGTCGATCCCTGTTGATAATCCTGATCCCCTAAGTCCCATTTGGTCTAAGGGATTTAGAAATCCCCAAGCACTTACTCAAACGCCATTTGGCATTTATGTCACTGAGCATGGTACGTTCAGCAATGATGAATTGAATCATTTGCGCAAGGGTGGCAACTATGGATGGCCATTGGTTTCCGGTCTGTGCGATACAGCTAATGACTGTGGAGATGATCGATACATTTATCCGATAGCAGCCTGGACACCTACCGTGGCCCCTGGTGGTATGGCATTCTATGAGAATGGTGTGCACTATCCTTTTCTCAATAATTCTCTTATGGTGGCTTGTTTAAAGGGTCAAAAATTGCTGGTTCAGCCACTTGATGCAAAGGGCCAGTCCAAAGGAGAGCATAAAGAAATGCTCAACAACCAACTGGGTAGAATCCGGTCAGTTTTAGTCAATCCGGAGGGCAGAATATTTGTTGGTACCTCCAATACTGATGTCTATGGAACCGCCCGGCCCAGTGGTGATGCGATATATGAAATTATCCCTCGTGATTCACTCGTTACTGCTCGAAAGCAAGAATTGAATCCTCCGTCTAGTATAAGCCTTGATTCCTCCATTTTGCAGGTTACGGTGTTGGCAGATCATTTGACATTGCCATGGGATCTTAACTGGGTCGGAAGAAGTGAGATCTGGTTTAATGAGCGGGGGGGTGCCATCAAGCAGGTGAAGGTCAATACGGGACAGGTGGTAGAGATCCATCAAATACAGGATGTGTTTGAGTCTTCAGATAATTCTGGGATGCATGGGTTTGCTGTCCATCCAGACTATCCGGCAAAGCCTTACTTCTATGGTCACTTCAGCTATGAATTGTACAAGTCCAGACTTGTGCGGTATGAAGTAGATCCAGACCATCTGAAAGTGGTTGACGAAAAAGTTCTGCTCCCTGAATTGGAAGGCAACAAGTCGCACAATGGCTCTCGCATAGTATTCGGTCCTGATGGTAAAATCTATTTCTGTATAGGAGATGGTTATAAAAGACGAGCGGCTCAAAAGCTTGACCGATTCAACGGCAAAGTATTGCGGCTCAATGATGATGGCTCAATCCCCGAAGACAATCCCATACCTGATAGTTATATTTTCACCCTTGGTCATCGAAATCCTCAGGGCTTGGATTGGGGATCCAATGGAGTGTTATATGCTTCTGAGCACGGATCCTCAAACGATGATGAAATCAATATCCTTCTACCTGGGGCCAATTACGGATTTCCCAGTGTACAGGGATTTTGTGATGATTGGTCAGAACGCCGCTTCTGTGAGAGGAAAGGGGTGATTGAGCCGATCTACTCCTGGACGCCCACGATTGGACCTGCAGGTATTGCCTATTACGATCATTCAGCCATCCCCGAATGGCAGAATTCCTTACTCATCACAACCCTCAAATCTGGGTATGGTACCGAGGGGCAGCGCCTCCTACAGGCCAGGCTTTCGGCTGATGGCAAAGAAATCTTGCAAATCAAGGACTACCTCACTTTTAGTTTTGGCAGATTGAGGGATGTGATGGTAGCTCCCGATGGAAGTGTGTTCATTTGCACTTCTAATCAAGAGAGTAATCAGAACGCTCTAGAGGTGGTGCAAGAAGCAGATGATCGCATCATTCGATTGAGTATTTATGTGCCTGGAGATCTTCCGGCTGAAGACTAGGCCATACCTTTCCTAAGAGGCCACATTGAGGATAGCCAGTGTTAATTAATTCTTTACAAAGCTCCCAAAATATACTTTCTGCTGATCTCTTACCCTCACATGGTAAAATCCAGGTGAAAGAAAATCGACATGTAGGCCTTGTGGTTGTAAGCTGACTTCTTGCACCTTTTTTCCAGCCAAGTCATAGATCCCCACTTTTGCGACCAGTAGATTAGGAGAATTGCCTCCTGGCAGATCAATCTTTAAGACTCCCCCTACGGGATTGGGATAAATCTGTAATGTAGAATTGGGAATCTCTACTAGCGATGTCACGTAGAGATACGCCTGCATACTGTTGTCTGATCGATCTTGTTCCAGTCGATGGTCAGGTACCTGAATGAACGCATGGTAGGGTACGGTACGTACGGTTCCAACTCCTCCGATGGTATCCTTGAAGCTCAGGATCTCACCAGGTGCTAGTGCAATTTCAAAATACCTAGAATTTCTTCCAGTAAAACAAAAGGATCCGCCAGTACTATTATTGTAGTATGTGAAATTATCCACGGTGACTTCCCCCACATTGCGAATTACTACTTCGCTGACCGCACCAGCCAGGTAGTCGAACTCACAGAGATCTCCCGAACATTCTTCGGGTTTTAGTGAATCCAGTATCTCAACGCTTTCAACCGCTAAATTGCCTTCGTAGGTCGAAAGGCCATTGTTGGGATCAAGTCGCTGTAGCACCGGAAAGGTCGGTCCGTACCGATAACTGGAGTCTTTAAAAGTTACGGAGCCAACTAGCAATACTTGCTTACCATGTTCGGAAAGATTAATGGCCTGCAGAGGATGGGAATGGGTGAAAAGGGTATCAAGAGATCCCAGCGATTCTCCTTCTCGAAACCACATCATCCGATGGGAGAACTGAAATAGATGATAAATGGAATTGTTTAAGGCAACGATATCTATTGAGACAATATCGGCATCTAAATCAAGTGAATCAATAGGTGTCGATCCTCTGCAGTTGTATTTGCGTAATATGTGATCCTCCCCAATGGCGTATAAGGATTTATTCACCAAATGAATCTCTTTGCTGTTCTCAATGACGGATAGTTCCATGGCATCGTTGGTGATGTGATAATACCAAAGGGAATCAAATCGAAAATAGGACCCACCTGGTTTATACTGTGGATCTCCTGTGTAGATTAATAATTCATTTTCATCGACCATACCAATGTGATAGGTAGCATCGTCAGGTTTGGGCAATAGTCTGACGAAGGACGTATCGAGCGTAGCACTGTAAAAATGTAAATTGTTGCCATTGGAAAAAATCAGATAATCAGAGTTTACAACCAGAGAAGTGTTAGAGAAATCATCTACAGCAGGAAAATATTCAACCGTATCCGTCATTGATTGAACAATCTCAGCTTGGGAATTGAGCGACGTCAATATGACCTGGGTCACGTCATACAGTTCCTCCGACTCATTCGTAAATGTTATCAAATGCACCAAGTCCCTAAAGGTATCCAAGACCATGGCCGGAGTGACGCTAAAATAGGACGCAATAACATGCTCCTCCACCAATTTGCCCAGCGTATCAAAAATCAAATATCCACTTCCTGGACATTGATCCAGATCCGCCGCTACAAAGATCTTGTCTCCCAGATGTACAGCATCATAAAATCTTGACATTTCATGCTGACTGTATACGTATTCAAAATCCTGGCAGAGAGCGACAGTTGAAAAAAGGAGCCAGGCCAGAAGGAGAGAATGCTGCACGGCTTGTTATGAAGGTGTAAGTACAATTTAGAAAATTATTCAGAGTTATTACCTGCCTCAATAAACGACTCTCTAATAAGGTTGGAATAGGCATGCTATGATATCCTTTTGATATCCTTGACTTTCCTGTAAGTATCCCTAACGTTTCCCAATTTGGCGCTCGGTCATGCAAACGCCAAATCACCACCGAGATCTATCATTCCTTGATTCGTTATACGCGAATTTTCTGGAAATATGCTTAATGAGCAGTAATCCCGACTCCTATATTATTTCATATCTCAGGGGTGGTAGCAAGGTTCAATTCAGGAAGCTGGAGTTCTAATGATTGATTCATTTTCCTCGAGAAGTAGTCGACCAATACTGGTGTATGAGATTCTTCAGCCTGATGCATGAAAAAGTAAACCTCCTTGATGCCTGCTTTTTTCCATTCTGCAAGACGATCGACCCACTGGTCTAGTCGGTCAAAATCACTTCGGTGTAACCCGTATCCGTTAAAACGAATGAAAGCGGTCGTGCTGGTTAAACACATGTGTAGGGCGTCTCGTCGAAGAGCTACATCGGTGATGGTGGCCGGTATTCCTTTGCTGGCAAGGGCTCTCATGGTTTCTGTAAAGGTAGGTTCAGTGAACCAGTCCTGGTGCCGGAATTCAATTGTCATGGAATATTGATCAGGGATCTGTTCCAGGAACTGATCGACTCGGTTCTTATATTTGGGTGCAAAATTGTGTGCCAGAGTCAGGAAGCTACAGCCCAGGTTCTCTTCCATAAGGGCAACCGAATCCATAAAGTATTGGATGTTTTCGTCCACATCCTTGAGTCGCTTGAAGTGTGTTATTCGTTGGGACCACTTAGGGCAATATTTAAAAGCTTGGCCTTGGGCAGCCTCAGCCCATTTGGCAATACTTCTGCGGCTAAGCCGATAAAATGTTCCGTTTAGTTCGATGGCATTGAAACGCTGGATGTAACTTGAAAGAAAATCTTTTTCCTTGGTTCCATCGGGATAGATTGGACCCACCCAGGCAGGAATTCCCCATTTTCCGCAACCGACATATACCGAAAACTCAGAGGAGGGTTGAAGGTCTTGGTGAATAATCGATTGTTTGTGATCCTCGGGGAGAGCAAGGTCAAGTCCCTCCAGTTCTTCCTGAGTAGCATGGCCAAATTTCATACGTAGATTACTTTAGAACTAAATTAAACAGTCTCAGGCACTTTTGGGAAAATTCTCTATTCACATAGCTCACCCGTGTGATCACGAAGGCTTTTGCAGATTATTTTCCGATACTTGAAGGAAGTTCTTATTGGTAGTGAGAAAAAAGAAATTGATTTTATGAAACGGATTAGATTCTTCTTAATCAACACGCTCATCGGGGGCTTCTTGGTACTGCTGCCGTTGGTGATTTTTGCCCTTTTGATTCAATTGATATTTAATTTAGTAAAGAATTTGTTGGCACCGATTTCCAATCTCTTACAGAGTGAATTGGAGCTGCAAATGCCCGACTACGTTTTCAGCCTCATCGCCTTTGTGGTCGTTATCGTGATCTGTTTCTTGATCGGACTGTTCATCCGTACGCAGGTCGGTAAGAATTCATTTGCTTACTTGGAGCGTACCTATCTGTTGAGGCTACCATTGTATGGAACCATCAAAGAGACGGTACAACAGTTTACCGGCGCCAAAAAAATGCCTTTTTCTGAGGTAGTATCCGTAGATGTGTTTAGCAATGGTACCAGGATGACCGGTTTTATCACCGATGAGCATGAAAGTGGAAATTTCACAGTTTTTGTACCAACTGGTCCCAATCCGACCAATGGATTTATTTTCCATGTGACCAAGGAACAGATCACCAGATTGGAAGACGTCAAAACCGATGATGCCATGCGATCAATCATCGCCGTGGGCGTGGGCTCAAAGAAGATCATGAAATATTGAAAATACGCCATTTCCATACGGGGTTAGTGAACTCCAAACATTGCTATAGGATTCGTGCCGAGTGTATCTATGCAAAAATGACAATGACTTTTGGCAAATTGGGACGAGCGATTTCTGTCAGGGATCAGGTCCAAGATCTGGGGAGATCCCGGACCCGACGAAACCGCTTGCAGTTGTGTACTTAACGAGCTATGGTGAGATGCCACACTTGCTACAAAGAGCAATTCCGGAGCGATTTCACCTTTTGGTGAATGTCCAGTGGACATTAAGCGAACGCAACCAACGTAGTTTTAGTGGGTGGGTGGAGACGCAAAAGAATAAATTCAACTATCTGGTACTCAATATATAGCAGAATAAGTAATATGAAAGTGATGTAAGATATTGATAATCAGTTTATTCGTATATTTACAATTTACTTATACATATGTATCAACAATAATATCACATATTTAGATCCACGCCTTGACTCGTTTGATCTTTTGACGTATTCATGCTTCCATCGAATTGGGCAATAACTAACTAATGGAGGCTCAGCTAGCTAGCCTTCACGTAAAATTGGAAAAGTCATACAATGTGACCCACCTCGAGCTCGAGACAGCTCTGCTGAGGGAATGTGGACGATGGTATTTTCAACAGCTGTCGCATCTACTGTAGAATTTAGGAAGTCTTCCGCTGCCATACAATCATACCCATGCTCTGCGAGACTCCGAAGAGTTCTTACATTCCGATCATAAGTGATTGCTACCCCAGGTCTGATGGCTACCAGATTACAAGCATCGGTCCATTGCTCTCTTTCTTGATAGGGTGAAAGGCCTCCACCGGCAAAAATAAATTGCATCTCTGCGTTGATTTCTGAGTGGACAAAATCTTTCACCGAATGATATATCGCTTTACTTCCATTCCTGCGAAAGACAGTGACATACGAACTCAAGCCATCATACACCAATGGCCGGTAGCATACGATGTGATGATGGTTGATACGCGTAAATATGGTATCAATATGCATGAATGATCGATCATTGGGAATATTGATTTGCACCACATTATCGATCAGGTTCCTTTCAAAAAGTACATCTTTAAGGGATAGAATGGCATGTTCGGTGGTGCGTTCAGAGCACCCGATAAGGAAGTGATTTTCAGAGAACACCATCGTGTCACCTCCCTCAATAGAAACAATTTCACCTCTCCTTGAACGGGGAAAAAGTTCAACATCATTCATGTTTATGATTCGATTTTCTTTACGCAATCGCAGGAAATCAGGGTGTGCATAAAGAATGAAGCGAGTGATAAAGTTCTCTCGATAGCGGGCTTCTTTAGCAGCGCGCGTAACGATGATCTGGTCTTTGATGGTGACGGCGATGTCACGAGTGAAAATGAAATTGGGAATGGGTTCAAATAGATAGAGGTCCTGATCTGCCAAATAACCACTGATCAGCACATCAGCCAGTTCATCATTATCGAGTTCACTCAGCGTTTTGATGTACTTGGAAGGTAGCTCCTCAAAATCGATGATTCGAGCAATGATCTCTTCCTGAGCTACCTGATCGGCATCAAGGGCCTCTTTAAGTAGTGTATTGATGTAGATGACATTTTCATTGCCGATAAATTTCTGCAAAACCGCGGCAAATATGTCGTGCTCTTCCTGGATCTTGGGCAGATAAACGATGTCATCAAAGAGCAATTCATCTGATCGTTTTGGACTTACTCTAGATATCCCAGACTCAGGCCGGTGGATGATCACTTTCTTTAAAGAGCCGATTTCAGATTGGACAAAGACAGATGTAAACATTGGCTTTTTTCTAGTGCTTTTCTCAGCAGCTAAAGCTAAGCAAAGGTCTGCATAGGGAAGAGCTAAATGATCCCTAATATGATCTAGCAAATCCCCAGCCCATTTCTGTGGCTTGCATCTTCCAGAGCCTTTGTATACGAGTCGGGTTCGCATTTATTTCCTTAATTTGTAGATAGGTTTGAAACTCAATAACCCAGTAGATTGTAGTTAGAAGGTACGATATCTAGTATGAGTGAACTATTTAAGAACCTAAAGTCCATATTTGTTGTCGATGAGGGCAGCAAGGTGACTACCCCCAGGGAAGACAAACCACCTACAGAGCAGAAGTCCAAGACCGAGGTGCCAAGAAAAACTGCTTTGGAGGTAGAAATCGGGGAAGGGGAGGTGAATGCCAAGTTTACCAACATCCTTTTGAAGGCTATTGAAGCCAACAATCAACAAGGCTTTGATTACCTGGAATTCAAGAAGTCATTGCAAAATCTTCAAAAGATGGGGATGGATGAGCAGACCATTTATCAATCAGCCTATGCAACGGCTCAGACGATGGGAGCCACACCAAAGGCATTGATTGATTCGGCTGAGCACTACCTCCAAGTTCTGGGTAAAGAAGAGGAGAAATTTGGCCTTGCCCTTTCCAAGCAGAGAGAAAAACAGATTGATGGGCGGCATCGTGAGATGCAGACCTTGCAGGAGGGCATAGCAAAGAAAAAAGCAAAGATCAAGGAGCTTCAAGAGCAGGTAACCGCAGATGAAAACCGGTTGACGAAGATAGCCGATTCCATTAAGGAAGCTGCTGAGAAGGTTGAATCGACTAATCAAGATTTCATAGCTAGTTATCGAAATCTTGTGACGCAGATAAAGCAAGATGTAACAAACATTAAGGAATTCTTGAAATAGAGATTATTATCAGTTATTCAAATTAATTAGGATATAAGAATGGCTTCAAAAACGAGTTTTTGGAAAAGACCGGAGGGAGTTACCGGGGCCCTTTTCTTGGTAGCTTTACTAGCTGGTGCAGCTTATCTCGTTGTCCAAGGACTACCGGTAATCGTCGGGCTATTGTCTAACACATTGGCACTAGCTGGAATGTTGTTGGTACTGGGTGCTATTATTTATATGGTACTGGACCCTAAGATGCGCAATCTTGTTTGGTTCATGTATAAGAGTGTGATGCGATGGATCACCGGTATTTTTGTTCAGATCGATCCAATCGGGATTTTAAAGAGTTATGTTGATGATCTGAAAGACAATCTGCGAAAGATGAACCGGCAGATCAGTCAGCTTAGGGGTCAGATGCATAAGTTGCAGGAAATGATCCTAAACAACAAAAAGGAAATAGCCAACAATCTAAACCTTGCCAGCAAGGCCAAGGAGAAAAATAAGCAATCAGTAATGATCTTGAAGTCCCGAAAGGCGGGACGATTGAAGGAATCCAACCTTAAATTGGAAGACCTGTATAAAAAGATGGAGATCCTGTACCGCGTATTGCGAAAAATGTATGAAAATTCGGAGATCATGCTTGAAGATATCCAGGATCAGGTCATGGTCAAGGAGCAAGAGCGAAAGGCTATCCACGCGAGCAATTCTGCCATGCGATCGGCGATGAACGTCATCAACGGGAATGCCGACAAGAGGGCAATGTTTGACCAGGCTCTTGAAGCCATAGCAGATGACGTGAGCAATAAGGTGGGTGAGATGGAGCGCTTCATGGAGATGTCAGAAAATTTTATGCAATCGGTAGATTTACAAAATGGTGTCTTCGAAGAGGAAGGACTCGCGATGTTAGAAAAGTGGGAAAAAGAGGGTGTATCACTCTTGCTGGGAGATAAGAAGGAAGAACTGCTTTTAGAGGCCGAAGACGATAAGAATGTTTTGGATCTTAATGAACCCATCAAAAAACCGGTGAGGGTAGGAAACCATACGAATCAATACGACACTTTCTTTGAATAAGTAACAACTGATACAATTGTAGATACAAATGGCAAGACGACTAACCACCTTTTCGAAGTTTTTGATCACCATGCTGATCATTTTGGGACTGTTTTTTCTGATTCGCTTTGTACTGAATGAGACCGATCTTGGAGGACAGCTCAAGCAACAAGGTGAGAATCAGGCAGCACAAACTGATCGTGATCAGGGAACGAGCGGGGCCCCAACAGGCTCAAGTAGCGATGATGATGTACTTACTGTACAGCTGGTCACCTGGGGAGGTTACGCCCCTGGCCTTTATTTTAATGAAGGCGCCGATGCGACCACCAGATCTCGATTTTACAAGGATTATGGACTCAAAGTTCAATTCGTCTTAAATGATAATTTGGAAACGGCTCTGAATGCCTGGGTAGCCGATGAATACGATGTGCTGGTTCAGACCGCAGATGCTTTCCCTCTTTACACAGCGCCAGAGGATATCAATACCTACCAGCCTCGTGTTTTTATGCAGGTTGATTGGTCTCGTGGAGGAGATGTCATCATTGCCAAAAGAGGAATCAACAGCATCAACGACTTGAGAGGTAAGCGTGTCGCCGTAGCCGAACCTTCGCCATCTCAGACTCTTTTGATCACAGCTTTGGAGGCCGCTGGGCTCAAGTATGAAGATGTCGATATCGTAGCCTCACCCGATCCCGTTGTCGCAGCCACAACATTTAAGGGACCCGATGTAGATGCCGCGGTGGTTTGGAGTCCTTTTCACCTGGAGGCACTACGCGAAATAGCCGGCTCCAAAGAATTGGTAAGTACACGGACGCAATCCCATATCATTGCTGATATTATGTTTGCCAAAGAGTCCTACATTCAAAACAACCGGGACAAGATTCATGCATTTTACGAGGGCTGGATGAAAGGGGTCGCTGAGTTATACAACAACGAATCCAATCAAGAGAAGGCAGCCAAGATCCTGGGTGAATTCCTGGGTTTTCCTGTGGAAGACGCCAAGGGTGCCATGGCCGATGTCCGGTGGGCTACCCACGGAGACAATAAGAACTTTTTTGGTTTGAACACCAATTATCGCGGTATGAAAGGTAGTGATCTGTATACCAAGATGGCTCAAACATTTTACCGGCTGGAACAAGCTGAGCGACAAGCTCCGCCTTGGCGATCCATAGCCTATTCCGGGGCTGTGTCCGCGGCTGATGGTAGGTTGCAGGGCGCTGGCTTCGAAGGGGAAGGTCAGAAATCCTTCTCCGCTCCTTCCCCATCCGAACGAACTGCTCCGGCATTGGCAGTAAAACCCATCACAATCAATTTTTCGACAGGAGCCTTTGAGCTCACTGAAAATGCTAAGACACTAATTGACCTTCAACTGGCCGACATCGCTAAATCTTTCGCCAATACCCGGGTACGTATTGAAGGCAATACGGACAACGTGGGTGCCAGAAATTTCAATGTAGAATTATCCCGGAAAAGGGCTCAGTCGGTAGCTGACTACCTTGTCAATACCTACAAGATGGATCGCAACCGGTTTGTTATTGTGGGTAATGGTCCAGACAATCCGGTTCCGGGATGTGAGTCCAATGCTACCGAAGACTGCCGGGCAAAAAATCGCCGTACGGAATTTCAACTGATTGCCACAGCACCTCCGCAGTAGGTAGATGTCACTTTTCAAACTAAAAGGCTCACTTACCAGCCTGCAGAGTATCCTATTGGGTGTTACAGGTTTCGGTCTGTTACTGTTGCTTTGGTTTTTGGTGACTATGGGCAGTGATCCGGTCTTTCCGGCCTATATCCTTCCCAGACCTGGTAAAGTGTTATCAGCTTTTGGAGCCCTGTACAATGAAAATGATATTATCAGGAACACTTGTCTATCCATTGGATTGAACCTGGCTGGATACATCGAGGCTGTGTTAATATCCTTGCCGATTGGTTTTCTGATTGGCCTTTATCCCTTCTTTCAGGGTCTTTCGCAACGCCAAGTAGATGCAATTCGTTACATCCCGCTCACCGCCGTGACTGGATTATTCATTGTGTGGTTTGGTACAAGTACTGCAATGAAGGTGCACTTTTTGGCCTTTGGTATTTTGATTTACTTGTTGCCAGTGGTTATGGTCAGGGTCAAAGAGGTAGAAGATGTCTATCTCAAAACTGTGTACACACTGGGGGCCAATGACTGGCAGACGATCAGAAGTGTTTATATCCCTTCTGTACTCTCAAGGATCACAGACGATATTCGAGTGTTGACCGCCATATCCTGGACCTACATCATTGTGGCTGAGGGTATTGGAGCTACTGGAGGTATTGGAGCTTTGATTTGGCGTGCAGGCATTAGACAAGGAAGGGTAGACAAGGTATTTGCCATACTTATCATCATTATGATTATCGGGATCATCCAGGATAAGTTATTCATCTATCTCGATCGGCTTTTCTTCCCCCATAAGTATCAAGGGGGTGATCAGTATGCCAAAGCAGGTTCAGAGGGCAATTCGACCTGGGATTTGATTTGGAGTTTTGTAGCAAGCATGGGTATATGGATTTTGATCGGGATTTATCTGCTCCTTCTGGTAGATAGCTTTGGACCAATCCTGGGAAACGAGCCCCTCCTGCACTACTTATTTGCTGATACTGCCATCGCGGTCCACTTGATCATGTGGTGTGTCATCGGTTACCACCTGTATCGATTTTATAGCTTACGAAGAGATCGATCCTTGGTACCGAGTGAGGTATCTGAACAAAAATCTCCCTCGTGATGAAAGACACAGATCTACCGAACATCATCGAGTTACGGGATATTCATCAGAGCTATGATGGAGGAGAAACCTGGATCATTCAGGGCCTTGATTTAATAATCGAAGATAAACCCGACCAGGGCCAGTTTGCCGTCATATTGGGAATGTCAGGCAGTGGAAAATCGACCTTGCTGCGTTACATAGCTGGCTTACAGAAGCCCACCAAAGGTCAGGTCCTGGTGAATGGAAAACCAGTAGGTCGCGACAATCGAGTAAGCATGGTCTTTCAGCAATATTCTTCACTGCCCTGGATGACAGTACTCGACAACGTGGCTCTAGGTCTTCGATTTCAGGGAGTAGATCGGAAAATTCGTCATGCCAAAGCGATGGAGCTGATTGAATTGGTAGGTTTGAAGGGGCACGAGAAAAAATACGCTCAGTATCCAACGCTCTCCGGAGGGCAGCTACAACGGGTAGCTATTGCCCGGAGCCTGCTGGCTAACCCAAACATCTTGCTCATGGATGAACCTTTTGGGGCCCTAGATATCCGTACTCGATTGCAGATGCAGGAATTGCTGGTGCAGATTTGGCAGCGATTTCACAGCACAATCGTGTTCGTGACTCACGACATTAGAGAGGCGGTTTTTCTCGGAGATGAAATTCATATCCTCAAGGCCCAGCCTTCGAAATTTGTCGAGCACATTCAGATTGATCTGCCGCTGGAACGTGGCAAGAATATTAAACGGGAGACAAAATATACCGAGCTGGTTCATGATGTGGAAGATGCGATGCTTAGGGTGGCCGAAATGTGAGAAAGCAATAGGTGGTGCGAGATATTGCAATCAGCCATAGGAAGCCATCCAAAGTGATTTCACACTTCAAGATATCTTCGCAGATGTCTGAATTTAACATCCTATTAACAAATCCCAGATCTCAATTTGGGGCAATTATTCCACCTTGTATGACAGAAAGTTTATTTTTGTGACCTCAAAGCCATCACTTTTACTTTTTACAAACAAAAACTTATTGTAATGATGAAAAAAGCCTTTTTAACATGCTTGGCTCTGGGTTTAAGCCTGGGAATGATCATGCAAGCACAAATTAGAACCCCTGCACCAAGTCCCTCAAATAAGTACGTACAAATGGTGGGACTTACTGAGGTTACCATAGAGTACTCACGACCAGGAGTAAAGGATCGTGAAATATTCGGCGGTTTGGTACCTTATGATGAGCCTTGGCGACTCGGAGCCAATGCTGCTACAAAATTTACGTTCAGCGAAGATGTAGTTTTGGGTGGTAAGGATGTAGAAAAAGGATCATACGCAGTTTTGGCAAAGCCTGGTATGACCAGCTGGACGCTGATGCTGTATCCTTATGAATCAGGAAATTTTGGCAGCTATTTGGAAAGCGATGTTGAGCCTATTATGGTTACAGCTGAGGTAAACAAAATGGAAGCTCAAATTCAGAATTTAATGATTTTACTGGATGACATTAAGAGTGACGGTGCCGTTCTCTTATTGGGCTGGGATCACACCATGGCAGCAGTGCCACTCAAAGTGCATACCGATAAAGCGGTTGAAGAAAACATCGCCAGTGTAATGGCCGGTCCAAGTCAAAATGACTACTATGCTGCGGCATCCTACTATCACAGTGAAGGTAAAGATCTCAACAAAGCCTTGGAGTGGATCGACAAAGCCATTGATATGGGCTATGAGCGGTTTTGGGTGTTACGCACCAAGTCGTTGATCCAGGCTAAGCTAGGAGATAAAGAAGGAGCAATTTCTTCAGCCAAAAAATCCTTGGAGCTGGCCAAAGAAGCAGGTAACAATGATTACATCAAAATGAATGAAGCTTCTATCAAGGAGTGGATGATGTAGTAATCGTTAAAAAGATATTATTGAGAAAATATGGCGGCTGCTCAATTTGGGCAGCCGTTTTTTCATAGGTGCTTCACCGGTCAAAATAGCTCATGCGATGACGCAGTTGTTCGTTTTCTTGAGTGAGTTTTTCAATCTTATCTAATAAATCCAAAACGACCCCGATTCCGGGTAAATTAATTTCTAGTTCGTGGTGAAATCGAATGGCTTTTTCCAGTCGAGGAAGATGTTCTTCCTCCATATAATCCAGGTCGTCTTGGGATTGGATATTGACAATCCCATATTCATGAAGACTATGAATAAAACTATTTTCGATCCGATAGTGCCTGCAGACTTGTTGGACATGGATTCTTTTTGACTTGATCATGATTTCCTGAGTTTAGCTAATTTTTCAAAGAGTACCCTCTCTTCCGCACTTAGATTAGTAGGTATTTCAATATTGTAGGTCAAAATCAGGTCACCAAATGTCCCTTCTTTTTTGTACACCGGAAACCCCTTTCCTGATAACTTGATCTTCGTGCCGTTTTGCGTTCCGGGTTTTACGTTAAGTTTCACCTTTTTCCCATCAAAGGTATCCACTTTGATTTCACCTCCCATTACTGCAGTATAGAGATCTAAGGGAAAAGTGCGGTACAGATTTTTTCCATCTCTTCGAAACGGCGTATGATTAATAATTTCAAACTTAATATATAGATCTCCATTTGGGCCCCCGTTAACCCCCGGGCCACCATGTCCCTTGATTTTAATAGTCTGGCCATTGCTGACGCCAGCAGGAATGGTGAGCCGAATATTCTTACCGTTAACCTGCAATGTTTGTTTTTGTGATTTGTAGACGTCACGTAGGTGAAGTCGGAGAACCGCATTGTAGTCCTGACCTCTAAATCTTACCTCCTGGGAATATCTCGTTCGTCCACCCATATTACCAAACATGGCCTCAAAAAAATCGGAGAATTCGCCCTGACCAAAAGAGCCTTCGCCTGCAAAACCTTCGAATCCATGTGCTCGCCTACCCGATTGACCCCTACGCTGTTGCTGAGCTGCGGCTTCAAATGCATCAGCGTGTTCCCAATCTTTTCCATACTTGTCGTACTTCTTTCGCTTTTCAGGATCACTTAGCACTTCATGGGCTTCATTGATCTGCTGAAATTTTTTTTTGGCTGATTCATCATTCGGATTGAGGTCGGGATGATGTTTTCGGGCCAATTTGCGATAGGCCGCCTTAATCGCCTTGGTATCAGCCTCTTTAGGAAGGCCTAGTATCTTATAATAGTCAATAAATTGCATAGTGCTCGAGTTCGTATTCAATCCACTATAAAAACAATGGTTATTTGTAGATGGTTCGAATTCAACCCACTGAAAGCTACATCTCCCCCCGCCTTCGCCAAGGCTTGGGAAGGGCAAGAAATCTTTCCAATACGAAGCGTCTCCCTCGCCTTCGCCAAGGCTTCGGACAGGCAGGGCAGGCATTTCTTTCCAATAGCGAAGCGTCTCCCATCATTTGCTATTGCGAAGCGTCTCCCATCATTTGCTATTGCGAAGCGTCTCCCATCATTTGCTATTGCGAAGCGTCTTCCATCATTTGCTATTGCGAAGCGTCTTCCCCGCCATCACCAAGGCTTCAGGTTGGCAGGCAATCTTTCGAATAGCGAGCGTCTTCCCTCTTTGCAATAGCGAAGCGTCTCCCATCATTTCTATGGCGAAGCCGTCTCCCCACCTTCGCCAAGGCTTCGGGCTGGCAGGCAATCTCATTCTGGAAGTGACCAATCGATGGGTCGATCTCCTTGGGCCAACAACAATTCATTCGTCCTGCTGAAATGGTGATTGTTGAAGAAGGCGTTTCCGGTGAAAGGCGATGGATGGGCACTCTGCAGCACGTGGTGTCTCAATTCATCGATGAGCTTGATTTTGGACTGGGCAAACCTACCCCAAAGCAGGAAAATAAGGCCCTCTCTTTTTTGAGATAGTGTGGCGATGACCTGATCGGTAAATGTTTGCCATCCTATACTCTGATGAGAACCGGCTTTGCCACTTTCAACCGTCAGCATGGCATTCAGCAGGAAGACCCCTTGTTCTGCCCAGTAGGTGAGATCGCCGTGGGAGGGAATAGGAGTACCCAGATCGAGATGTAATTCTTTGTAGATATTTTTTAAAGATGGAGGAGGGGAAACGCCGCGGGGTACGCTAAAGGATAGTCCCATGGCCTGCCCTTTTCCATGGTATGGGTCTTGACCCAAAATCACTACTTTAACCCGCTCAAAGGGAGTGGTATTGAAAGCATGAAAGATGAGGGATCCAGGGGGGTAGATGAGGGTACCGTTGTGTTTTTTCTCCTTGAGTTTTTTGCTCAACTCCGCAAAGTAAGGCTTCTGAAATTCAGCAGCCAATACTGACTTCCAGCTGGCTTCAATTTGTACTTCGGTAGTCATAATCACAATCGGTGCCACCTAAGATAGAGAATGTGATTTGATTTTTGTGCTTATTGGAATTTGAGCTACCTTTGTCACACTAAATACTCGCTCAAATCGGTAGTTGGTCCTGTAGCTCAACTGGATAGAGCAGCTGCCTTCTAAGCAGCAGGTTCCAGGTTCGAGTCCTGGCGGGATCACTACTTCTTTCCTTTGATAAAAGAGTGTCAATTTTGTTAGATTGAGAATTGATTGCGTGACTACTGTAGTCAGGAATAACTGCAAATGCTGACCACCCAGTACATCAGTAAGTCCTGGCGTGATCACAACTTTACCCTTAAGAAAGGTGTGCCAATTTTGTGAATTGAAATGCGGTTGGTAGATAGGATGAGAATTCTGGAAATGTCTCTTTAGGGCCAGCTGCAGCGAATAATTGGAGAGAGCCACGGGCTGTTGGCTGCGGAAAGTGATTTCCAGCTCGGCTTAATCAGGGGTTCATGAGAAATGACGATCGCAAGAGAAATAACCGCCTGATGCGATCAAGCCCTGATCAGGAACGCGTGATTAATGAAAAATTACTCATATATTTTTTTGGAGCACTTAAATTAGGTGTCCATTTCTTAACCAATACAAACTACTGACTGCACCGAGATGAATTTTTATATTTTGACCAGGGGAAAAATCTCATGTTTGGATATATTGAGGTTCCTCCATTAACTCCCTTTATCGGTAGATTGGCTGATTTAATGGGAGGGAATGTTTTTGCTATACGATTATTTCCTGCCATCGCTGGAACGATAATAGTTATCCTTTCCTGTAAGTTAGTAAAAGATCTTGGAGGAGGTATTTGGGCAATTATTTTTACTGGATTTTCTTTAGTATTAACACCATCACTACTTGGTTCAAACACACTTTTTCAACCAGTTTCTTTTAATCAATTATTCTGGTTTCTTATTAGTTATACAGTTGTACAGATGATCAGTAATAGCAGGAGCCAGCATTACTATATTCTTGGAGTTTTAGCAGGCTTCGGATTGCTTACTAAGTATTCTATTGTTTTTTATATAATTGCTCTTTCAGTGGGAATATTCTTAACTAAAGAAAGATACCTTGTAAGGGGAAGGCATTTTCTTCTTTCAATTTTATTTTGCTTTCTAGTTTTTCTTCCAAATATTTTATGGCAAATAAATCATGACTACCCAATAATGGCCCATATGCAGGAGCTCAAAGAAACACAATTAGTTCATATGGACTGGGGGCATTTCTTAAGTTCTCAATTGATCGTACATAAAGGATTTACTATTATGTGGTTGTTTGGACTAATAGGTGTATTTGTCATTAAGGAGCTTAAAGTGTATAGATCTGTTGGGTTTGCGTTTCTAATAACCATGATTTTAATTGGGCTATTGCATGGTAAATCTTATTATACACTGGGTGCATTTCTAATACTTTTCCCATTAGGTGGGGTCGCCGCTGAGCATTATATACACTCGTCCAAATATAAAATTTTAATTTTAGCATTGATGTTTGTCATCACCATACCATTTTATCCATTTTCGATACCAGTTTTGAATCTTAACAGCTTAAAAGAATACAGTCAGTACATTTCAGAACAATATGGAGTGAATTACATGCTAAGATGGGAAGACGGAAACTACTACAAGCTTCCACAGGACTTTGCAGATATGCATGGTTGGGAAGAATTGACCCAAAGAACAGCAAAAATCTATCATTCATTGCGAGGAGAGCGAAAAGATAAATGTATGATTTATGGTGGCTCATATGGACAGGCAGGTTCGATCAATTTCTATGGGAGTAAATATGGCTTGCCGGAAGCATATAGTCTAAATGGCTCATATCTTTTATGGGCAAAAGAAGATTTAGAATTTGACAATCAAATTATGATTGATGACAGGAAACATGAAAGTTCCGATTGGTTTGAAAGAATGACTTTAGTTGATAGTATCCAAAACCCTAACGCCAGAGAGAAAGGCTACATTTATTACCGATCAGATCCTAAAATAGATGTTGTTGAAGAGTGGAGGCAAATAATATCTCAGGGCCAAGATTATTAATTTTTGGGCAAATACTGATGCTGGTAAATTGCGAAACATAAACCAGAATTTGATGGCAGAGGGGAAGATAAAGTTTGCATACCAGATCCGTGTTTCGGTCTCCTGTTATGATGCAATCAAAGACCTTGTGCAGAGCACTTCTCAAGATAACCAGCTACTCACCAATTGACCATAGCATTTCGAAATAAGCCCTCTAAGTCCTCCTCACCTGCAGGTTTTGGTGATAACTTGGTCACCCGGTGCTGTGGTAGGGTGCCTGATACCAGCTTGGGAATGTCGGATACATCGTAGCCAATAGCTGCGAGTCCATTGGGCATCTTCAAGGCCTGCATCAGTTTGATGATCTGCTGTGCCAGGAGCTCGCCTGCCTCTTCCTTATCATTTTTCACTTCTTGAACATTCGCTCCCATCATTTCCGCCGCGTGTAAATGTCGCTCTGGACAGGCTGGTGCCGTGAAACGAAATACCGCTGGAGCATTCAAAGCGACCGACATTCCGTGCGGAACGATCGGATGGTTTACAGCAATCCCTTCCGGGATGAAAGTCTTGACCATCCCTGATACCGGATAACTCATACCGTGACATAAGTGTACTCCGGCGTTACCAAAGCCCATGCCCGCCATGCTGGCTGCCATCATCATCTGGCTTCGGGCTTCTTTGTCTGATGGGTCTCGAAAAGCTCTGACAATGTATTTCGCAGTGATCTCAATAGCTTTTAGTGACCAGATATCACTAATGGGATTTCGACCCTGGTACGCCGGACGGTAGATTGGTCTTTGTGGTCTTGGACGATTGAGATATGAAATCGCTGTATACGATTCCAAGGCGTGGCAGAGCACATCTAATCCCGCTGAAGCAGCGATCACTGGTGGCGTACTACGGGTGTTATCAGAATCTACCAAACCCAGAGTAGGTTTCAAATATCGATGGGCAATCCCGGTCTTCGCATGCTGGTCGGTGAGATCCATGATCGCTACACCAGTGGTTTCACTGCCTGTCCCTGCCGTGGTTGGTATGGCGATCAGTGGTTTCACAGGTCCCGGAACCGGTTCCCCTCTCCCAATGGGAGCATTGATGTAATGGTAGAAATCTGCTGGATAAGTAGCATATAGATTCGCCACTTTGGCCGTATCAATAGTCGATCCACCGCCTACCGCCACAAATCCATCATACTTCCCATCCTTCGCGACCCTGATGGCCTCCCTCATGGATACATCCGTCGGCTCGACCCGCACCTTGTCAAATACATCGAACTCGATCTTTTCACTCTGGAGGGACTCTTCCACCCGCTCCATTGGTAAGAGTTTTCGCACATGCACATCTGTCACCACCAATACACGCCGTAGACCCATATCTGCCACGTCCATCCCTACTTCCTTAGTCACTCCCGCTCCAAAACGAAGATTGGATGTAGACATTTGGATGGCGAATTCTTTATCGGTGCTCATTGATGATTAAGATACGAGTTTGATTCTACGAATGGTGTTTCCCCGACATTTGACCAAAATCCTGGAAAATTACTGCTCCTCATTACCTTCGAGGAAGGTAAATGGAAACACGATAGTGCTAAAATATGAAGAATCCTACGTTTCAACTCTATCGTATAGTTATCATGTCAGAGTGATTACCGTAACAAATGCTTTCGCATTTCGGCAAAATTTTATCTTACGCTACAATTGAAGAGCCGTGGTTTCAAAAAGGAGGGTTTATGATGTGGCATCAACAGCTTCAGCGTCGGTGATTGAAGCCCGGTATCGACCTTTGTAGCCAAGACATACTACATTTGAGCTACCTTTAATTGTAGTAAAACTATGAAACCAAGCATTCTGTTACTGAGCTTATTCTTGATTTCAGGATTGGATGGTCAGACGCAACCTCTCGATAAACTTAGGCGGCCAATTCCTGACCTACCGTTTGTTTCTTTGAAAGATTCTGGCTTTAATGAAGATTCAATTGAAGCCCTCCTAACGCTCATAAACGATACCCCACCTAATGACTTTAGGGGACTGGTCGTCATAAAGAACAATCAGATAGTCATCGAAGAATACTTTAATACCTTTTGGAGAAATTCCATTCATGACATCAGATCAGCAGGAAAAAGTGTAACCTCTTTACTTTTGGGTATTGCGATGAAAGATGGCTTGGTGCAAAATCTAGAGGAAGATGTTTATTCATTTTTTTCTAAGAAGAAATATCCATCTCTTAACGAGGATTATAAACGCATCAAACTCAAACATCTGCTTAGTATGTCATCAGGATTGAATGCTGATACAGATAATCTGCAAACAACAGGCCATTTTGTGAACTGGATTGCAAGTGACAATTGGAAAGACTATATTCTCAATGTTCCTCTGGCATTTAGGCCAGGGAAAAAGTGGGTATATGCGGATATCAATCCCCTTCTAATTTCTGCAGTGATAGAAGAAGCATCAGGAATGAGTCTTAAAGATTATGCTAGGAGAAAACTGTTTGATCCTTTGGGGATAAAGCAGTTTTATTGGTATACCAATGCATCAGACCAGACCGGAGCTGCGGGTAATTTATATCTTTCGACACTAGATTTTGCTAAAATCGGAATGATCGTTGTGAATAATGGAAGATGGAATGACCAGCAAATAATTGACGCTGATTATATTGAGAAATTGTCGGAGGAAATATTTGACCTTTCCGGCAATAACCCTTTTGCAGACACTTACGGCATGCTATGGTACAAATCCCACAGAAGTTTCGGAGGAAAAAACATAGAATATCTGTTTGCTTCTGGAAATGGTGGTAACAATCTTATCGTCATACCTGACCAGGAGATGGTTATTGCACTAACTTCTAGTGCATACGGGCAAGGATATGGTCATAGCAGATCCTTTAATATTATGGCTAGAATTTTTGCTTCTTTGGATTGAAGGGAGAGAATGTTTTTGAAGATCAGGCAAATCACTATTGGTAGTCATAATGGAATTGTCAAAGCACCTTATCTGGTTATTCGACTAAAATGAACTAACCATTGTACCTCACTTGGTACTCAGGAAAGATGAATGAATCAAATATCCGAAACAAACCATTAATCTACAACACCATCAAAGGAATGAGTGAAGATATTGGTTTTTCCATGCCATCTGATTTGTATATCGGGGCATTGCTGAGAACCTTGACATCCTCAAAACCAAATGGGAATTTTCTCGAATTGGGAACTGGCATTGGACTTTCACTTTCCTGGATGGTAGATGGAATGGATGAAGAATCAAGGCTTGTTTCAGTAGACAATGATCCAAAATTGATTGAAATCGCAAATCAAAACTTTGGCCAAGACAGGCGATTGAAAATCGTCTGTGCTGAAGGAACTGAATGGATCAAAAGTTATAGCGGAGAAAAGTTTGATCTGATCTTTGCCGATACATGGCCTGGAAAATATAGTGAACTAAACGAAACACTTGCACTCATGAAAATTGGAGGTTTTTATATAATCGATGATATGTGTGTTCAACCAAATTGGCCAGATGGACATCAGGATTCTGTAGACAGTCTCATAGAAGATTTGGAGTGTAGAGAAGATCTAAACCTGACCAAGATGAATTGGTCTACAGGAGTCATCGTAGCCAGCAAGAAGTATTAGGGAAAAAATGGACATCAGTCGATGAATCCAGACGTTGTAGTGCTATCCGCACTTGGTAGTGGATGTAGCAAATGAGGAGTGGGGTAACTACTTGAACCGCTGTTGAACAGTATCACCAATATTGGGATACTATTAAAATGAAGATCCTACGTCAATAATCTATTGTCGGGCTATCTCTGGTCGTTTGCCAAATACTCATTGTGTGCGGCAATCAAGTAAAAATTTACGATAATTACAGAATTGAGTGCTTGGATGTCAAGAATCTTTCAAGACAATCACTCTTTGGTTCACTTAAATACCTGTACATTTAAAGGCATAGCGCGACGGTACTTGTTCATGGATATGCATGGGCACTTACCTTATTTCCTATAGAACCGACATTGAAAACCGAGACCATGCAGTCGAAATCACTCAAAGGAAAGTCTTTATCAGAACTAAAAACAGCTTTAACCAATGCGATTACAGAAGATTTTAAACCTACCCTGGCCATTGTATTTTGTTCTGTGGCTCAGGACATAAAGGGGATTAGCTCAGTAATCGATGATGAAGGTATAGCATTATTTGGTTGCAGCACCAATGGTGAGTTTATTGATGAGGTGACTGAGAAGGGCAGCTGGGTCATGCTATTGATGGACATGAAAAAAGAGCATTTCAAGATTTTGCTGGAAGAGTACCCGGAGCAAAACTATAGGGAGGTTTCGACAAATGTTGCACAAAGAGCTAGAAGCATCTTTGAAAAACCCGCCTTTCTTATCGGTATGAGTCATGCATCCGTGGATGGCGAGCAGATCTTACTCGGCATAACAGATGTATTTGGCGACGATGTAAACGTCTTTGGTGGAGGAGCGGGAGACGATTATGCGTTCCAAGAAACTTTTGTTTTTACCGGTCAGACAATCAGCCATTGTGGAATGGTCTGCCTGATATTGGATGAGTCTAAGGTAGAGCTTCAAGGCATTGCAACCTGCGGATGGAAAGCGGTTGGAACGGAAAAAACGGTGACAAAAAGTGAAGGCAACCATGTCTATACCATTGACAATGTTCCAGCACTCGATATCACTGCCAAATATGGTGGATTGGAAAATCTGACTCCAGATAACCAAGATTTGTTGGTAGAGCTGGCAGCAAGTCTGCCCCTGCAACTACAGCGTGAAAAAGGAGATCCAGTGATGCGCCCAGGATTGGTAGTAGATTGGGAGGACCGGTCTTTTTACACCAGTGGTGCCGTTCCACAAGGCTCTAAAGTCCGTTTTTCTATTCCGCCGGATTGGGATGTGATGAATAAAGTTGTAAAGGGCGTCGAGCAATTGAAAGATGGCAGGATGCCGGAAGCGGATGCAGTAGTGGTATTTAGCTGTGCAGGCAGAATACTTTCATTTGGTCCGCTCATGAGTGAGGAGCTAGAGGGAGTGAAGAAAGTGTGGGATGTTCCGATGGTGGGGATGTTCAGCAATGCAGAATTGGGTAGAGCCACCGGTGGAAATCTCGAAATGCATAATCTGACAACTTGTTGTATTGCACTGAAGGAAAAGTACCCTTCGACAAGCTCAGAATGACAACCCTTCGGCTGTGTCAGTGTGACAGATCTGAAATCCAAATTCAAAATGCGCAAAGAGCGGCACTATCATGCAAGCAAAATCAATAGAAGGAAAATCCATCACAGAACTTGAGCAGCCTTGGTCAAAGCCATCACAACAGACTTTTTAACTGCTTAACACTTAAGACATGCGTGCAAAATCTATACACGGCAAATCTCCTGAAGAACTCCAACTCGCTCTTAACGATTCTCTTAAAGATGGATTTTCTGCTACCCTGGCCATCGTATTTGTCTCAATAGACCAGGAGAGAGAAGTGATCTGTACATTTCTGCAGGCAAAGGGAATTGATGTGTTTGGCCTTACGTCCTCCGGTGAATTTATCGATGGACATCAAAGCCAAGGTGAAATAGTCATCCTCTTGCTGGATATCAGGAGGGATTACTATACACTGATATTTAATGATGTTTCCAGTAAAGCCTTGAGAGGTGAAATTGATGCAGCCATAACGCGTGCCAAGTCCACATTTTCTCGACCTTCCTTTATTGTAGGGACAACTTGTATTGATAACAATGGCTCGCTATTTAACGGTGCTGACTTTATCCATGATTTAGAAAGGGCAATGGGGGCACCAGCCGACATTTTTGGTGGCATGGCTGGAGCAGATGGCAGACTTGTGCCTTCATGGGTTTTTACACATGCAGAGGCCACCAATGAGGGTTTTGTATTGCTAGTGTTAGACAGCGATAAAATAAAATGTTCTGGGGTCGCTCTTTCTGGATGGAAACCTTTGGGAATAACACGAACTGTCACTAGTTGTGATAACGAATGGCTATATTCTATAGACGAAAAACCAGCCTTGGACATGTATTTGAAATACCTGGGACAATCGGTTTCAACTGAAGTATCGGAGTCCTTTCTCGAGGAAATTTCGATATTCCATCCGTTTTTTTCCCTTGATGGTGATGACCCGGAATTAAGAACGCCCATTTTTATTGACAGGGATAAAAATGCTATCCGCCTCGATTATCCCATACCCGAAGGAGGAAAGTTTCAGTTCACTATGCCTCCTGACTTTGATATTGTCGAAACTGTACTGGATCATGCCAAGTCAGTCAGAGAATTGGAAGGCACAAATGCAGACACAGTATTGGTTTTTTCCTGTCTTGGCAGATGGAATGCCCTTGGGCCAATGGCTACCCAAGAAAACGAAGGATTACATAAGATCTGGAACGCTCCGATGGCCGGATTCTTTACCTATGGCGAGTACGGGAAAGATCCAGCAGGTAAAAACAGATTGCATTCAACCACATGCAGTTGGGTAGCTATATCTGAAAAAGTATGAACCCCATACATCAGAAAATACTTGATTTTTTTGAAGCCTCAGCCGGACTTACTTTAGAGGATAAAGTAACTTTGGTAAAAATGGTAGAAGAGGCAGACAAGGCCTTGACCATAGCCGAATTTAAGCTGGATCGAACAGAAAAGGTAAAACGTACCACCGCCATCCTACTTGAAGAAACGATCGAAGAACTCGAACTAAAACGTGCAGCAATTGAAGAAGCCAATGCAGCACTCAACAAAACCCTGGAAGATCTCAAAGCCACTCAATCTCAACTGATACAATCTGAAAAAATGGCATCTCTGGGCGAGCTTACCGCTGGCATCGCGCATGAAATTCAAAACCCCCTAAATTTTGTCAACAACTTTAGTGAGGTTGCCAAAGAACTGCTAGATGAGATGAAAGGGGAATTGGAATCAAGCAATCTGGAAGAAGTACAGCAAATTACTGACGATGTGATCAGTAATCTCGAAAGGATCCTGCATCACGGCCAACGTGCAGACAGCATCGTGAAGGGAATGCTGATGCATAGCAGATCAAATAAAGGGGAGAAAGAACTTACGGACCTCAATGCCTTGGTGGATGAGTACCAGCGGCTCGCGTACCATGGCCTAAGAGCCAAAGACAAAAGCTTTAATGTAATATTAAAGACCGACTATGACGATTCCATTGGTGAAATAGAAGTTGTACCACAAGATATCGGACGGGTGGTGTTAAATGTGATTACCAATGCATTTTACGCATGCACGACGCGAGCAAAGAAGAACAAGGAAGTAGGCTATCAACCTATGGTTTCTATTCATACCAAAAATTTATCTGACCAGGTCATGATTTCGGTTGAAGATAATGGTGTGGGCATGCCTGAGGAACTGATGGACAAAATTTTCCAGCCTTTCTTTACCACCAAGCCCACTGGGCAAGGTACAGGATTGGGATTGAGCTTGAGTTACGATATCTTGAAAGCGTACGATGGTGAGTTAGCGGTGAAGTCGATCGAAGGCGAAGGTGCGGAATTTATTATCAAAATACCTATCAGCGAAAGCAGATTGAAGTAAAGTACAATACTCAAATTCAAAAGGATGAAAATATTAATTGTTGACGACGAGAGGGATGTAGAGATGCTCTTCCGGCAAAAGTTTAGAAAAGAACTGAGGAAAGGACATTTGGAACTGGCATTTGCGTTTTCCGGACACGAGGCTTTGGAAATATTAGGTGCTGATGATCCTCCCGAAGTAGTATATGTTTTTTCTGACATCAACATGCCAGGCATGACTGGCCTGGAATTGCTGGAAAAGATTAAGACACGGTATCCGAGTATGTATGTGAGTATGATTTCAGCTTATGGTGATCAAGAAAATTATGATCGTGCCATGAGCAGCGGAGCCAAGGAATTCTTTACCAAGCCCATCGATTTCAGCACCCTCAAAGAAGAAATTGACTTACTGGCGGAAGAGGGGTAAATGGTATGTAGCCTCCTAATTTATTCATAGTGAACACATTGGGAACCAAAGAGCGCGGGGTTGGCCATCGCTCGCCCCCGGCCCCATATTTTTTCTCCACTGCGTTGCGAAAAAAACAGGGGAGTCAGCCCGCAAGAATAATCAACTAGATTAACGTTCTAGGCTGATGTGGATCGGCCTCCCAATTTATTTATGTAGCGACAGCGAAATGAATACATTGAGAACTAAAGGCGCGCGTGATGGCCAGCGCTTGCCCCCGGCCCCGTATTTTTTCTCCACTATGTTCCGAAAAAAATAGGGGAGTCCTCCCGCGAAATAACCACTGAATTTAAATTTCAAATAAGATAGAGACGTGGGTTTAGCCTCCCAATTTATTCATGAAGCGATAGCGAAAGGAATACATTGGGAACCAAAGGGCGCGTGATGGCCAGCGCTTGACCCCAGCCCCTTATTTTTTCTCCACTATGTTCCGAAAAAAAATAGGGGAGTCTTCCCGCGAGACAGAATTGCATTCAAAAACAAATTAGATGGGGTTGCGGGTAGGCCTCCCAATTTATTCATGGAGCGATGGCGAAAGGAATACATTGGGAATTAAAGGGCGCGGGTTGGCCATCGCTTGCCCCCGACCCCTTATTTTTTCTCCACTGCGTTGCGAAAAAAACAGGGGAGTCAGCCCGCAAGAATAATCAACTAGATTAACGTTCTAGGCTGATGTGGATCGGCCTCCCAATTTATTTATGTAGCGACAGCGAAATGAATACATTGAGAACTAAGGGCGCGCGTGATGGCCTGTGCTTGCCCCCGGCCCCTTATTTTTTCTCCACTATGTTTCGAAAAAAATAGGGGAGTCCTCCCGCGAAATAACCACTGAATTTAAATTTCAAATAAGATAGAGACGTGGGTTTAGCCTCCCAATTTATTCATGAAGCGATAGCGAAAGGAATACATTGGGAACCAAAGGGCGCGTGATGGCCAGCGCTTGACCCCAGCCCCTTATTTTTTCTCCACTTTGTTTCGAAAAAAATAGGGGAGTCCTCCCGCGAAATAACCACTGAATTTAAATTTCAAATAAGATAGAGACGTGGGTTTAGCCTCCCAATTTATTCATGAAGCGACAGCGAAAGGAACACATTGGGAATTAAAGGGCGCGTGATGGCCTGTGCTTGCCCCCGGCCCCTTATTTTTTCTCCACTTTGTTTCGAAAAAAATAGGGGAGTCTTCCCGCGAGACAGAATTGCGTTCATAAACAAATTAGATGAGGTTGCGGGTAGGCCTCCCAATTTATTCATGAAGCGGTAGCGAAGGGAATACATTGGGAACCAAAGGGCGCGTGATGGCCAGCGCTTGCCCTCGGCCCCTTATTTTTTCTCCACTATGTTCGAAAAAAATAGGGGAGTCCGCCCGCGACATAACCACTGAATTTAAATTTCAAATAAGATAGAGATGCGGGTGAGCCTCCCAATTTATTCATGAAGCGACAGCGAAGGGAATACATTGGGAACCAAAGGGCGCGTGTTGGCCTGTGCTTGCCCCCGGCCCCTTATTTTTTCTCCACTTTGTTTCGAAAAAAATAGGGGAGTCCGCCCGCGAAATAACCACTGAATTTAAATTTCAAATAAGATAGAGATGCGGGTGAGCCTCCCAATTTATTCATGAAGCGACAGCGAAAGGAATACATTGGGAACCAAGGGCGCGTGATGGCCTGTGCTTGCCCCCGGCCCCTTATTTTTTCTCCACTATGTTCCGAAAAAAATAGGGGAGTCCTCCCGCGACATAACCACTGAATTTAAATTTCAAATAAGATAGAGATGTGGGTGAGCCTCCCAATTTATTCATGAAGCGACAGCGAAGGGAATACATTGGGAACCAAAGAGCGCGGGTTGACCTATGCTTGCCCCTGGCCCCTTATTTTTTCTCCACTTTGTTTCGAAAAAAATAGGGGAGCCCTCGCGCGAAATAACCACTGAATTTAAATTCCAAATAAGATAGAGATGCGGGTGAGCCTCCCAATTTATTCATGAAGCGACAGCGAAGGGAATACATTGGGAACCAAAGGGCGCGTGATGGCCTGTGCTTGCCCCGGCCCCTTATTTTTTCTCCACTATGTTCCGAAGGGAAATGGGGAAGTCTTCGAGATAATATTGCATAAAAAAAAAAATAGATCGGGTTTCGGGTAGGCCTCAATTTATTCATGAAGCGACAGCGAAAGGAATACATTGGGAACCAAAGGGCGCGTGTTGGCCTGTGCTTGCCCCTGGCCCCTTATTTTTTTTCCACTTTGTTTCGAAAAAAATAGGGGAGCCCTCCCGCGAAATAACCATTGAATTTAAATTTCAAATAAGATAGAGATGCGGGTGAGCCTCCCAATTTATTCATGAAGCGACAGCGAAAGGAATACATTGGGAACCAAAGGGCGCGTGATGGCCTGTGCTTGCCCCCGGCCCCTTATTTTTTCTCCACTTTGTTTCGAAAAAAATAGGGGAGCCCTCCCGCGAAATAACCATTGAATTTAAATTTCAAATAAGATAGAGATGCGGGTGAGCCTCCCAATTTATTCATGAAGCGACAGCGAAAGGAATACATTGGGAACCAAAGGGCGCGTGTTGGCCCATGCTTGCCCCCGGCCCCTTATTTTTTCTCCACTATGTTCCGAAAAAATGGGGGAGTCTTCCCGCGAGACAGAATTGCACTCAAAAACAAATTAGATCGGAATGCGTGTGAGCCTCCCAATTTATTCATGAAGCGACAGCGAAGGGAATACATTGGGAACCAAAGGATGCGTGTTGGCCTGTGCTTGCCCCTGGCCCCTTATTTTTTCTCCACTTTGTTTCGAAAAAAATAGGGGAGCCCTCCCGCGAGATAACCACTGAATTTAAATTTCAAATAAGATAGAGATGTGGGTGAGCCTCCCAATTTATTCATGAAGCGACAGCGAAGGGAATACATTGGGAACCAAAGGGCGCGTGATGGCCATGCTTGCCCCTGGCCCCTTATTTTTTCTCCACTTTGTTTCGAAAAAAATAGGGGAGCCCTCCCGTGAGACAACCACTGAATTTAAATTTCAAATAAGATAGAGATGTGGGTGAGCCTCCCAATTTATTCATGAAGCGACAGCGAAGGGAATACATTGGGAACCAAAGGGCGCGTGATGGCCTGTGCTTGCCCCCGGTCCCTGATTTTTTCTCCACTATGTTCCGAAGGGAAATGGGGAAGTCTCCCTCGAGATAATATTGCATAAAAAAACAAATTAGATCGGGTTTCGGGTAGGCCTACGATTTATTCATGAAGCGACAGGGAAAGGAATACATTGGGAGCCAAAGGGCGCGTGATGGCTATTTCTTGTCCCCGGCCCCTTATTTTTGAAGCGACAGCGAAAGGAATCTCCACTTGCCCCCTTATTTTTTTCCACTTTGTCCCCGGCCCCCTTATTTTTTTCCACTTTGTTCCGAAGAAAATAGGGGAGTCCTCCCACGGGCAATATTGAATGAATAAATAGGGAACCAAGGGCCTTCATTCTATTGGATGTTGAACCATCTTACGTAAATACCGATTGATTGATTAGATTTATAACTGCCAACGGGTTGAATAGAAGAATCAGTAAACCTCCTACAAGAATCGCAATACCCCAAAATGAAAGTAACCAGTGAAATCAAAGCCGAAATCCTCCAGGTGATGGACGATTACTGGCACAGTTACTTCAGTGGTGACCTCGAGACCTGGGCCTCTTACCTCACGGACCACTACCGCAATATCGGTACCACAAAAGAAGAGGTCTGGCACTGCAAACAGGACATTGTCGACTATACACTCCGGATGATTGACCAGATGTTGGGGATGGCAGACTGGCGCAACAAGACTGTAGATATCATTCCAATGGCGCCCTATGTCATGGTGCATGAGCTTGGTAATCTGTATATCAAGGCAGAAGAAGGATGGGTTTTTTACGCACAATTGAGACTTTCATCTGTACTCGAAAAGACCGAAAACGGATGGAGAATACTCCATCAACATGGCTCTTTTCCTGATGCCAAAGCAGATGAGGGAGAAGCCTTCGGCTACGATGCATTAAAGATCGAAAACAAAAAACTCCGCGATGCTATCCAAAGCCGTACCCTCGAGTTGGAGCACAAAAATCGGGAGCTGGAAATTGAAGCGGCACTTGAAAAAGTACGCTTGAGAACGATGGTCATGCATCACAGTTCAGAATTGCGCGAGGTAGTCAACGAATTGTTCGAGCAGATGAATCCCTTTGGATTGGCAGAGTGGGGATTCCAGATACGAATCGCAAATAAAGACGGCAACGGTTTTGATGCCTGGCTTTCTACCCCATCACTAAGAATATTACCCGAGAAATATGAAATCCGAACTCTGGATCATTGGGCCCTTCACAAATATTGGCGGCTTTACGAGGATCAGGTGCCCTTCGACACCATTGAACTTAGGGATGAGGATAAACGCGCCTTCGATTATTTGATTTTTGAGAAAAGTGACCTTAGAAAACTGTCGAATGCGGTCAAGGAAAATATATTCTCCGAAGATTACGTGCTCATCTCGGTGGCTTCAATGAAATATGGATTACTGGAAGCAATCGATGTAAATCCTAAAGGCGATGAGGAAATTGATGTATTGAAGCGTTTCGCCAAGGTATTTGAGCAAACCTATACCCGCTTCCTCGACCTCCAGAAAGCAGAAGCGCAAGCTCGCGAAGCGCATATTGGAGCGGCACTTGAACGAGTTCGAGCTGCCTCAATGGCTATGCATCACAGTTCGGAATTACAAGATGTTGTTTCAGTAATGTTCGATCAACTGGAGGATTTGAAGTTACCCATTGATGGGTGCCAGATATTGACTTTTGAGGACAGTGTAAGAGACCTAAGATTTTGGTCGGCTACTCCTGAAATGGTGTATCCAGTTCGCATCGATGTACCCTATTTTGACAATCCCGTTTTCACTGAATTTTGGAAGGCTAAAAACCGAGGTGACACCTTCGCAAGCTTTAAAGTATCCCTGCACGAAACGCTGGCTTGGTATGATCATGTACATCGGTACAGCAAACTTGGCACGACCATATCTAAGGCAAGATGGAGAAGCATTCAATCCATTAAACATGGATATAGTACATCATGGGGGATACAAGAAAATACAGGTCTCTTCATTTTCAATTTCCAAGATCACGAATTTACTGTCCACGAAAACTCAGTGATCAATAGGTTCGCGATCGCCTTTGAGCAAGCCTATACCCGCTTTCTCGACCTGCAAAAAGCAGAAGCCCAGGCTAGGGAAGCAGAGATCCAATTGTCGCTTGAGCGGATCAGAGCTCGCACCATGGCCATGCATCGCACGGAAGAACTCAATGCGGTGGTCGCTGTGGTATTCGAAGAATTGAATAAGATAGGATTTGATGCATCCTTGTGTTCAATCGGTATATATGAAAAAGAAAGTAAAGGAGCCAATTGGTGGTCATATATAGAGGGAAAAGAACTTCCAGGATGCTATCACTTCCCTTATTTCGAGAGCAGGTGGTTTATAGAAGTATACGATGCTTGGCTGCAGAAAAAGCCCTGCCATTATATTGAACTCTATGGGCAGGAAAAAGAGGAGCAAGACAGGTTGTTGTTTGAGGAAACTGACTGGAAGAATCTGCCAGAAGAAGTAAAGCATTCTCAACAGGAAATTTCACGCGATGCTATAAAAGGTTCCTACATATCCATGAATTGTGGAATGCTGGAAATTGTATCTGATCAACCCTTGACTGAAGGCCAAATCAATCTGCTTCAGCGACTCACCCAAGTGATCGACCTTACCTACACCCGGGTGAATGATCTGCAAAGAGCCGAAGCACAGGCCAGGGAAGCTCAAATTGAGGCAGCACTAGAAAAAGTTAGGAGCCGTGCGATGGGCATGCAAAAAAGTGAGGAGCTTGAGGAAGTCATTCAGATTATCTTCGACCAATTCACTCAGTTAAAAATCTTTGTTCAGCATACCGGTTTTCTCATCGACTATAATATAAGGGATGATATGCTGATCTGGCTGGCAGATGAGAATGCCGTTTTCCCCCAGATTTCTATTCCTTATTTTGATTCACCTCATTGGAAAAGTTTCCTGGAAGCGAAAGAAAGGGGGCTAGACCTATTTACCAACCATCTGAATTTTGAAGAGAAGAACAGTTTTTATCAAGAACTCTTTAACCATATTCCTAATCTGACGCAAGAAACAAAGGATTATTATTTCAATTGTCCTGCCTTAGCCATATCGACAGTCTTGCTGGATAATGTTGGATTGTATATTGAGAATTTTGAGGGCATTCCCTATACCGATGAAGAGAACCACATTCTACTGCGCTTTGGTAAAGTGTTTCAACAAACGTATACCCGTTTCCTCGATCTTCAAAAAGCGGAAGCTCAGACTAGGGAGGCACTGATCGAAGCGGCATTGGAAAGGGTTCGGGCCCGCTCCATGGCCATGCACCACAGTGATGAGCTCTATCAGGTCATTACAATTCTTAGTGAACAACTTGATCATTTAGGTATAAATAGAGATGCCGCGATGATCAACGAGGTAGTGGCAGATACAAAGGATTGGTACATGTGGCTGGCGATATCTGGCAGTACATCCACATATAAGCGCATAAAGCAAGTCCATGTGCCATACCTCAGAAGTGCAGCCTTTGACAGAATTAATAGTGAAAGAAAAAAGGGCAAAGCCATGTTTTCTGATCACCTTACCAAGGAGCAGAAAAATCTATTATTCAGACACTATTTCAGAAAATCCAATCACCAAGATATGCCACAAGAAAGACAAAAATATATTCTGTCAAGTCCGGGAATGGCAAGAACAACAATTTTATCGAAAAATTCATTCATCCAATTTTTCCGCTACAGTAATCAGATTTTTACCGATGAAGAAAATCAAATTTTAGTGCGGTTCGGTCATGTATTTGAACAATCATATACCCGGTTCCTGGATCTACAAAAAGCCGAAGCCCAAGTTCGAGAAGCCCAAATCGAAGCAGCACTGGAAAAAGTGAGGAGCCGAACGATGGGCATGCAGAAAAGTGGGGAATTACCCCAGGCGGCAAATTTGCTTTTTCAACAGGTTCAATCACTGGGTATGCCCGCCTGGAGCGCTGGTTATTGCATTTGGCAAGACAACAAGCAAGCGATAAAGTTGTGGATGAGCAGTGAAGGGGTATTGCAACCGCCCTTCATAGCCCCGACCACGGAAGATGAATTATTCATCCAAATGCGAAAGGGTCAGGAAAATGGCAAAGCATTTCATATGGTTGAGATGGGGGGCGAGGACTTAGTCAAGCACTATGAATATATGCGGACACTTCCGGTGGTCGGTGAAATTCTGGATTCAATCAACGCGGCAGGTCATCCGCTTCCCACTTATCAGATCATGCATTATGCTTATTTCTCGCAAGGATTACTCCTCTTTATTACCTATGAGCCGATGCCCGATGCACATCCTATTTTCAAGCGTTTCGCCAAGGTTTTTGACCAAACCTACACTCGCTTCCTCGACCTCCAAAAAGCAGAAAGTCAAGCATGGGAATCCCAGATTCAACTCGGTCTTGAAAGAGTGCGCGCAAGAACCATGGCCATGCAGTCTAGTTATGAATTGGCAGAAACCGCCTATGTACTATTTCAACAACTCAATCAGCTCGGTGTTGTCCATGAGAGAATTAATATAGGCATCGTAAATGAAGAGCAGAGGGAAATTGATTTTTGGGTCACCGAGCAAGGTGGCAATCAGATCAATATTCGGTTCTCTGCTAGCATAGATGAACCTACTACACTGGCTAAATTATACACTGCCTGGAAATCCAACCACAAGTCATCAACAATCGATCTCCAAGGCAAAGCATTGCAAGAGTGGCTTAAGTATGTAACGGATGATCTCGGCATCCCGTTTGATCCGGCATATTTGCATAATCGTCGGGTACAAACCGCCAGTTTTTTTTCAAAGGGTATGTTGGTGGTGACCACCCCGGAACCTCCTCCTGCAGAAACAACTCAGATATTAGAAAAATTTGCTGGTGTATTTGATCTTACCTATACCAGGTTTAATGATTTGAAAGTGGCTGAAGCCCATGCTTTACAGGCTGAGCGGGATTTGATTGAAATTAAGGCGGCCAGGAAAAAAGCTGAAGATGCACTGTCCAATCTCCGTGCCACCCAAAAGCAACTCATCCAATCCGAGAAAATGGCCTCGCTGGGTGAGCTCACAGCTGGCATCGCACACGAAATTCAGAACCCACTCAATTTCGTGAATAATTTTTCGGAGGTGAGTACTGAAATGATCGAAGAAATTATGGAAGAGTTGGCCACTGGTGACCTCGCAGAAGCACAGGCCATACTAATTGACATAAAGGAAAACCTGAATAAAATTAATCACCATGGTAAGCGTGCTGATTCCATTGTCAAGGGAATGCTACAGCACAGTCGCACAGGCTCAGGTAAAAAAGAGCCAGTCAATATCAATTTGCTTGCTGAGGAATATCTCAATCTGGCCTATCACGGTCTTCGTGCCAAGGACCAATCGTTTAATTCAAAAGTAAATTCCCATCTTCATCCCGATGTAGGTAAAATCAATGTTATTCCGCAGGATATTGGCCGTGTGCTTCTCAATATTATCAACAATGCTTTTTACGCTGTTAATGAAAGGAGTAAGAATTCTGGTACAGGCTATGAACCAACTGTGACGTTAACTACCCTAAAGAAAGGTGGTCGAGTGCTTATCAAGATCAAAGACAATGGAAATGGCATCCCCAGTGAAATGGTCGACAAGATCTTTCAGCCCTTTTTTACCACGAAACCTGCCGGACAAGGTACAGGCTTGGGAATGAGTTTGAGTTATGACATTGTGAAGGCGCATGGTGGAGAACTACATTTTGAAACCCAGGAGGGAGTAGGCACTACTTTTCACGTTGATCTTCCGATAAGCAATTAGATTGGATTGGATGTCCACCCACCTGCCTTTTATTCTTGCAGCACTTTCAGAATTTCGCTCTTTACAATTTATTCATGAAGCGACAGCGAAAGGAATATATTGGGAACCAAAGGGCGCGTGATAGCCTGTGCTTGCCCCCGGCCCCTTATTTTTTCTCCACTATGTTTCGAAAAAAAATAGGGGAGCCCTCCCGCGAAATAACCATTGAATTTAAATTTCAAATAAGATAGAGATGCGGGTGAGCCTCCCAATTTATTCATGAAGCGATAGCGAAAGGAATACATTGGGAACCAAAGTCGCGTATTGGCCTGTGCTTGCCCCCGGCCCCTTATTTTTTCTCCACTATGTTCCGAAAAAAATAGGGGAGTCTTCCCGCGAGACAGAATTGCATTCAAAAACAAATTAGATGGGGTTGCGGGTAGGCCTCCCAATTTATTCATGAAGCGGTAGCAAAAGGAATACATTGGGAATTAAAGGGCGCGTGATGGCCTAAGCTTGCCCCCGGCCCCTTATTTTTTCTCCACTATGTTCCGAAAAAGAATAGGGGAGTCTTCCCGCGAGACAGAATTGCATTCAAAAACAAATTTGATGGGGTTGCGGGTAGGCCTCCCAATTTATTCATGAAGCGACAGCGAAGGGAATACATTGGGAACCAAAGGGCGCGTGATAGCCTGTGCTTGCCCCCGGCCCTTATTTTTTCTCCACTATGTTCCGAAAAAAATAGGGGAGTCTTCCCGCGAGACAGAATTGCATTCAAAAACAAATTAGATCGGGTTGCGGGTAGGCCTCCCAATTTATTCATGGAGCGATGGCGAAAGGAATACATTGGGAACCAAAGAGCGCGTGATAGCCAGCGCTTGCCCCCGGCCCCTTATTTTTTCTCCACTTTGTTTCGAAAAAAAATAGGGGAGTCCTCCCGCGAAATAACCACTGAATTTAAATTTCAAATAAGATAGAGACGTGGGTAGGCCTCCCAATTTATTCATGAAGCGATAGCGAAAGGAATACATTGGGAACCAAAGGGCGCGTGATAGCCTGTGCTTGCCCCCGGCCCCTTATTTTTTCTTCACTTTGTTCCGAAAAAAAATAGGGGAGTCCTCCCGCGACATAACCACTGAATTTAAATTTCAAATAAGATAGAGATGCGGGTGAGCCTCCCAATTTATTCATGAAGCGATAGCGAAGGGAATACATTGGGAACCAAAGGGCGCGGGAAGGCCTGTGCTTGCCCCCGGCCCCTTATTTTTTCTCCACTTTGTTTCGAAAAAAATAGGGGAGTCTTCCCGCGAGACAGAATTGCATTCAAAAACAAATTAGATCGGGTTGCGGGTAGGCCTCCCAATTTATTCATGAAGCGATAGCGAAGGGAATACATTGGGAACCAAAGGGCGTGTGATGGCCTAAGCTTGCCCCAGCCCCTTATTTTTTCTCCACTTTGTTTCGAAAAAAACAGGGGAGTCCTCCCGCGAAATAACCACTGAATTTAAATTTCAAATAAGATAGAGACGTGGGTAGGCCTCCCAATTTATTTATGAAGCGATAGCGAAGTGAATACATTGGGAACTAAAAGGCGTGTGATGGCCTAAGCTTGCCCCCGGCCCCTTATTTTTTCTCCACTTTGTTTCGAAAAAAACAGGGGAGTCAGCCCGCGAAATAATATTGCATACAAAAAGCAAATTAGGTCGGGTTGCGGGTGAGCCTCCCAATTTATTCATGAAGCGGTAGCGAAAGGAATACATTGGGAACCAAGGGCGCGTGATGGCCTGTGCTTGCCCCCGGCCCCTTATTTTTTCTCCACTTTGTTTCGAAAAAAACAGGGGAGTCAGCCCGCGAAATAATATTGCATACAAAAAGCAAATTAGGTCGGGTTGCGGGTGAGCCTCCCAATTTATTCATGGGAGTGGTAGCGAAAGGAATACATTGGGAACCAAAGGGCGCGTGATGGCCCATGCTTGCCCCCGGCCCCTTATTTTTTCTCCACTATGTTTCGAAAAAATAGGGGAGTCTGCCCGCGAAATAATATTGCATACAAAAACAAATTAGATCGGTTGCGGGTGAGCCTCCCAATTTATTCATGAAGTGGTAGCGAAAGGAATACATTGGGAACCAAAGGGCGCGTGATGGCCATCGCTCGCCCCCCGCCCCTTATTTTTTCTCCACTGTTGTTCCGAAAAAAATTGGGGAGTCAATCCCGCGAGTAGCGGTGAAAAAATTTCAAATAAGACAGAGATGTGGGTGAGCCTCCCAATTTATTCATGAAGCGACAGCGTAATGAATACATTGGGAACTAAAGGGCGCGGGTTGGCCATGCTCGCCCCCGGCCCCTTATTTTTTCTCCACTTTGTTTCGAAAAAAAATTGGGAGTCTTCCCGCGAGACAGAATTGCGTTCATAAACAAATTAGATGAGGTTGCGGGTAGGCCTCCCAATTTATTCATGAAGCGGTAGCGAAGGGAATACATTGGGAACCAAAGGGCGCGTGATGGCCAGCGCTTGCCCCCGGCCCCTTATTTTTCTCCACTATGTTACGAGAAAAATAGGGGAGTCTTCCCGCGAGACAGAATTGCATTCAAAAACAAATTAGATCGGGTTGCGGGTAGGCCTCCCAATTTATTCATGAAGCGACAGCGAAGGGAATACATTGGGAACCAAAGGGCGTGTGATGGCCTAAGCTTGCCCCCGGCCCCTTATTTTTTCTCCACTATGTTTCGCAAAGAATAGGGGAGTCCTCCCGCGAGATAATATTGCATACAGAAAACAAATTAGATCGAGTTGCGGGTAGGCCTCCCAATGTATTCATGGAGCGGTAGCGAAAGGATACATAGCGAACCAGAGCGCACGCGTTGGCCATTGCTTACGACAGCCCCTTATATGTTAAGCAGAAAAGCAGAAGTATTGCTCTTTTACCCGCTGCTAAATCATTTATTTTAATGGGCTTAAATTCGAAAAAAAACTAAAAATATTTCGAACCTTCAATTTCTAAGATGAAGGTTTCTCCAAAATATTGAGCGGGAGTGTAATATCCAGGTCGCACCTCAGTGGTGCACAGCCTTTCAGCGGTGAGAGCAGCACATTTTGCAGTCAGCACATACCCATTCGGGACCTCAAGCCGAGCTTCTCTCTCTTCGCCAGAGCCATCGACTACCCTTCCCCATAAGAAGGATCGGCCTTTATCGCGTTTTTCACGGCTGGGACCCGCAGGTTTTTGATCGAGTTTTTTCAGCATATAATTTTTGACCCAGTGTTGGCGTAGCAACCATCCCAACCAATTGCTCATTTTCGCATTTTTGATCATTTTGTCGGTGACGGCCATGTAGACTTTGATGTTTTCTATGGATGTGCTTCGCCAGGCCGTACTGACATCTCCCCAGGGAATGCACATGGTTTTGCTAGAGAATGGGCCGAAATCGATGACTTGGACGTCATGCCCAAGAGGCACGAAAGTCAATACTCCGTCTTTGCGAATCACGCTTCCATAGCCCATACCTTCGATGATGGTTTTATTCGTGCCCCTGGACATTCCTCTGGTCGTCGATGCAAAGGCCAGTTCTAATAGCTTGGGTTCTGGCAATTGATTTTTCAGATGTACTGCCAGACAATCAGAAGGAACGACATCAAAACCGACCCCGGGCATGATCAATATCCCTTTGTCTTTGGCCCGCTGGTCGAAACCGGCCAGCAATTCAAACACATCATATTCTCCTGTAATATCGGTGTAGTGTGTCTGTGTCTTCAGGCACGCATTGGCCATTGGCTGCGCCGTATGTTTGAAAGGGCCAGCACAATGGATCACCACCTCCGCCTGCTGCAATAGACCTTCTAATGCGGCTCTATTTTCTACATCAACTGTCTGATAAGGGAGGCCGGTTTCATCCGAATGCTGAGCAAGCTTCGTTTCATTGCGTCCAGACAAGAGTACCTTGAGACCGTAAACTTTGGACTCATCCGTTATGAGCCTACCGGTATACCCGTAGGAGCCGTAGATAAGGACCTGATACTTTCGCATGAAACAAAGTAGAACAATTCATCTGCTCATCCAAAATCAGGCGATTCAGCCAAACCAATGTTTGCCATGGGAAGTCTGAAATTTGATACCACCTGTTGCTTGTGATCGTGTACCAAGATCAACGGCTTATCCTACGAATTAGAGACTGATCACCATCAAAAATTGAAAACAGAGGGACCTCGTCATTACGGTAAGTACAATTGCAGGTCCTGGAACGATTTGCCCTAGGTGACCAAGCACTTTATACTTTCAGCTCAAATGACTGACATAATGAGCTGTTAAAATCAATTAAATAATTTGATGTTCAATATTTTATAGATCTAGTTTGAAAAAATGTGACCTAAGTTGATGCAGGGAGATGCTAGTGGTCGGGTTGCAAGGTAGTATGGTTAACATACTTGCCGCTAACGTAATACAAATTTTGTTCGTTGTAGAGCAGGCAGTTGCAGTGATGTCGTTATTAATTCACCATCAGTGAAATATTGACCTTCAAATGTAATCATATCTGCTCCTTCAGAGGATTCCAAATGCCCCGATTGATCCTTGTTTATTGGTAAAGTTAGACGAAACGATTTAGAAGATTCAATTTCAAAACCACCGGGAATATTTTGAATTAAAACATCACCAGCTTCCTGCAATTCGATACTCATTTTTCCATTTTGGAATAGTGTCCCATTGTGTAACAACATCGAATGAAAATCATCGCCAACATGTGAAATTACCCCGATGCTACCGGTAAATTCATTGTGTTCAAAATGATTTATGATGGTAGGAGTTTCATCGTTAAAGATCATCTCGTGCCGACCATCCTTGGATTTCACCTTTACACCTACGAAACCCGGATTTTCATTTTCGGGTTGAAAATAATCTACATCCTGTACTGATCTGCCTTCCGCTTCCTTAAACGCATCGATGACTGTTATAAAAGGTTTGGTTCGAGCTTCTCCATTCTGCCTTACAACAAGGGTCGGTAAAGGTTTATGGAATAGTTTCGCCGGAACACTTTCCTTATTGATCGCGCGGGAGTAAGGCGCCTTAACGGTAAATACCTCCCTTCCGTCAAATCCTTTCATCCAAAAATTCACATTTAGAATTTCAGCATCGAGAGATGGCATTTCAAAATGTGCAATAAAATTATTACTACTTTTTATACCAAATTTTTCAAAGAAATAGTCATAGCCTTTCAGATCACCCTTTAGGGATGACAATTCATTGGTTGGCTCCAGCAAGAGTGGTTCTCCGCTAAAATCGTGGATTCCTACCTCACCTTGTCCGTGAAACAAGTATTCGTGTTTGATGTCCCTTTCATCCTTTCGGGCCGAACGGAAAATATCAATAAAATAGCCTGAACTTTCACTAGTGCGCATTGTTGCCGTTACTCGCTGCTGCACCGCTTCGGTTGAAGGCTCAAGGAAAGTCACATCCGAGAATGTGTAATCACCAAACAAAGGATTTTGCTTGCCAGAAGCCGGAAAGATCGAATTTACTTCGAAGGCCAGCGAAGTCTTCATACTGCCATAATCCGATCTGCCATCCACCACAACGGTATTGTGCGCAGGGAATTTTGCATAATACTCATGATGATCTTTGGTCCAGTAACTTACACCAGCGGCACAGTCGGGGGCAAAAACCAGGCCCTTGGCATACAATTCTAAATTAATACCATTGGTATGTGAGTGATTTCCCAAAGAGGCATTTTTTGAGACCATCATCCCATTGCTTTCGCTATTCCCGTTTCGTTGAACAATCCAGCTGACATTGGGAGCGTAAAATGTTGGTGTTGTCAAGTCGGTGAAAGATTCTGCCGCCGGACCTTCTATTAAATCTTCAACATAAAAGAACAGCTGGAAAAGGGATTTGATCTGATCCCTCGAATAGGCACCGTCTTGAATAAACCTTTTCAATTGAGCGGTAATCATTACTTCCTTCTCGATCATTTCGTATTTCCGGTAATTGGACAACAATAATTCAAGGGCATTGAAGCGAATGCGCGAATGCTTGGCATCACCATAAGAGACGGTATATCCATTAGGGAAGAGGTATTGAAAAATGACGAGATTTGCTTTTTCAACAATCGGAAACTGCGCTACAAGATTATTGTCTAAGGTTTTATCCATCAGGCTATAGATCTCGAGTAGGTCATTGCCTACCAGCATATTGTAGCCTGCAACTTCAGGCCAAATACCCGTTTCCTGGTCGTAATTTTTTACCACATCTTTTAAAGCTTTTTGTTTAAAAGAGTTCTGATTTAAAACCTGATCAATGTAGTACTCCCGCCCTTTGCCATTTTCATAGTAATTATCGTTTTCGAGAGCCAGAGCGAGATAGGTAATGTAAAGTGCCTGCATCAGGTTCCAGTTGTTGTCGGGCACACCGTATTTTATCTCCTGGTCTGCCCACTTCTGAAAGACTTCCTGAATCATATTTAGATCTGCTCCTCGCTTCAGCAGATAGTCGTGTAGAAAATCATAGCAAATGGTGAGGTGCTCAACAATTCTTTCATGAATGACTTCAAATGTTTGCAATCCCATCAGCCACTGGTTTCGATGATTATCGACTGTTTGTGGAGGTTCGCGATGATACATGCCCTCCATGTATGACATGAAAATATCATATCCGAACTCGGCATATTGCTCTTGACCGGTTACCCAGTATAAGAATGCAGATTCTTCGGCAAGCTCAATAATTTCCTCATTGATCCTTTCGATGATGTGTCCAGTTTCTGACGGCTGCACCCATTCCCAGGGTTGTCCCTCCTTTTTATCATTTTGGAGATAGAGGCCGCGTTCGTCGTCCATATATGGTTTGACGTCTTGCAACTCAGGTCGCAGATAGTCGGTAGCCCAGTCACGCGAACCTGAGAACCTGACCGTAGGCACTGGCGCTTTACCTTCACCATGCGAGAAATCCATACCCTTCACATACACTCTTGAATATTTGGTTTTCCAATACATCTGTAACCGTGATACGATCCACTGCGGATCAGTTTGATGGCGTTCCACATAAGGCTCGAGGTGTTCTTTCATTTCCTTAACAAATTCCTCAACCCTTTCCGACTGCTTCATTCGAGCAATGAATGCTGCCCTTTGGTCATCTCGGATATAAATCCTTGGGTGATCCTGCGCAATATTATAGAGGGGCAGTAAGATGATGGAGAGCAAGATGATAACCACTCGGATCAGCAGAATGTTACTTTTGGCTTTCCTTTTAAATAAGTTTTCACACTGTGTTTGCATAGGCATGGATCTCAAAGGAATGTCTGCGTCTATCTTTTTAATAGCCGATACACCGTGCTGACTGCAACGTCAGTAGGTGCTAGTCCATCTGACAGTGTATAAGATGGACGCAGCCATTTCAGCCTGTCCCTCGGATCTGGCTCCCACGGGGCCAGCCTTGTTGGATCTTAATCCTACGGGTAAATACAGGCCCCTCTTCGGGAATCGCGTTAAACCCTTGTTAGGTGTAAGATACGACTTTGGGCTTCTTCATAGGAATGTTTGTTAGAGGCTTCTCTTAGCTCTCTAAATTGTAGTGATCACGCGAGAGTTTATGACAACTCTAGCTGGAGTCGGCCTGATATACATCTTAACATTATCATCGAAATAGTATTTATCATAGCGTTGAGTTAAATGTAGGAGGTGCCCTTTCTTTAGATGTACTCAGGATGAGATCTACGTAACTGCGATCCGAAATGATTGGAATCTGAATCAAATCTATTTGTTGGCATTTCTCACATTCCAAAGGACTGAACCCTAGTAATTCTTTTGGGATCTGTAACAATGTTCTAATAACTTATTCATCACCGGACAAAGCACAGATGTTGAATAATGGTATCAGATGTATCATATCACTTTTTCCACAGGGGAATCTGCCCTAATTTAGAGAATTTGAGTACTAATTTTGTAATGGTCCACCTTTCCTCATCTTGAAAGGTCCGTTGCAGAAATATGAGGTGCGGGACTTGTTGGTATCAATAGGCAATGACACAATTCTATTTGTTTATTTAGCCATAATGATGGGGAGTGATCAACAGCACCCGGTTGATTGGTTGAAGACAAGCACTATGTTTCCTTGCCCCTAATTTCTAGGGACTAAATATAGAAGAATGCATCTCGTGACGAAACCTGTAGCGACATTTGTACTCGCGCCCTTTCGACACCTATGTTTTTCTCCAGAAGTCCCGTACTGCGCATCTTGATAGATCAACACATAACTGCTTTTATTCTCTCTGGGAATGATGATTGTGCAGATGTCGTTGATGATTTTTTTTGTTTCTTGTTGGGGCCGGCACTTAGACTTAAAATTATTAAGTAATCAGCCAGCAAGAGTTTAACTAAAATCTCAATGATAAACCAATGAGCGTTACTCCATCAACTTTGGGCATCATACCGGTTTTACCTTCTTCAGATATCGAAAGAGATCTGAACTGGTACCGGCAATATACCGGCTTTGAGCATTACTTTGGAGACGCTGGCTACGCGGGCTTAAAGAGAGATGATCTGGAGATACATTTGCAGCTTCATCGGGGTAGCGAGGAAGATCCCATGCCTGACGGCTCAGTAATTAAGATTTTTGTGCGGGATATTTTGCCGTTTTTTGAGGAATTTGTTAATAAGGGCACTATTGAAAGGGAGAAACTAAGGATGAATACGCCATGGGGGACACATGAATTCGGTTTTTATGATCTTAATAAAAATGCGATATTTTTTGTTCAAGATGTGTGAAGAGTACAATGACCCTTTTCAAGATTTAGCCAACGATTCCCTTGTTTCTGCGCGGTATCATTGAGATCGATTTGTGATATGCGAAGAGACCGAACACCAATGGCAATATAGGCCAAAGATGGGATCATGTTGAAATGGATATTTGAGCTAAATCTAGGTACCTCTAATAACTTCTGAATCAGATCAGGTTTGAAATATTTTGGATTTAGACGAGGCGAATGAAGTGAGCATAGTCAAACCTCTTTTTCTAATCGTTGGTGCTGGAGTTCATTGAAAGCATTTTGTTCAAGTTGCGAAGGCGCTCTAGCACATTTAGCATCTCATGAGCATTTTCTATTGTACACCGAGAGATACAGTATTGGTCAATCGTCATAATGAAATCTGCATTGAATAATGACAAGTTCTTGATCAATAAATTTCTTACCAATGACTTATAAACCAGTCTCTGTTCGAGAGTGATTCTTCTAGACCAAAAACCTTTTAATGAGAATTTTAATGGTTCGGGTTTAGCGATACACTTGAAAGGATTTTCCCTAAATTGGAAATGTCAATATGCTTATCCCATCAACGGTAACTCCGTCCGGCGCTCACCAGTGATCCGCCGTAAGGCATTTCCCAACGCTGCCCCAATGGGACCAAGAGGCGGCTCGCCAACCGGTAGCGGCACGTCGGACCCTTGAACCAAGTGGACCTCGATTTCGCGGGGTGCATCCCTCATCAAAGCCATACGGTAAGGCCCATAAATGGTGGGATATAATTTCCCCTTGCGGATACCCATCTTTTCATATAGGGAAGCACTAATACCCATGATGATGGCACTCTCGCATTGGGCTTTAACCAGGTCGGGGTTAACAGCCAGGCCACAATCGAATACACAGGTTACCCTGTGAATCTTGATCTGATTTTCAACAAACGATAAGTCGACTACTTGTGCACAAGGGCTACCGCCATCCATGGAGGCGGCAAAGCCCATAGCACGATTACCGGAAGCCCTATCCTGGTAACTGGATTTTTCTGCCGCAACTTCTATTACTTTTTTAATCCGGGCTTCAATCCCCTTGTCGGACAAGTTGGATGTCCGAAGATCCACTGGATGTTGACCAGCCTTTAACGCCATTTCATCGATGAAGCTTTCGATGGCAAAGGTATTGGCCAGAAGACCCAGGCTGCGCCACCAGCTGGTGGCAAAGGGTAAGGTGGTATGCCATTGGACCGCTCGGTGGTTGGGGATTTTTCTGTACATAATGTTTCCACCACGCATAGCACCTACATCGGTGCCTAGGATTGTATGAAGTGCGGCAGGTAAGACTTGTGAATTGATCGCCACATCACCACTGGCGTAATGGTGTTCCAGCCCCTGGAGCTTGCCATTATCATTCAATTTACCCCGCAAAATGTGATGGGTGGGAGGACGGAAACTGTCGTGCTGAAATTCTTCCTTACGGGTAAGAAAATACTTGACTGGTCGGCCCACATCCTGAGACATGAGTGCAGCCTCCACAGCATGTGAGGTATTGAGTCGGCGGCCAAAACCACCGCCAAGATAAGTGCCAATGATGTTGACGTTTTCAATCCCTATACCCAGGGCCTCAGCTACTTGTTTCTGGGTGATACCGATCACCTGAGTAGACAAGATGATGGTAGCACGACCGTCTTTGACTGAGGCGACAGCTCCATTCGGCTCAATCTGAGCATGTGCTCCAATCGGACTGGAAAATTCCATCGACACCACCTCATCGTCACCCGGATCTAAAGCATCTCCCTTTTTTTGCGTAATCATCCGCTTACCTTTACCCACCGTAAGCATTGATCTGATCTCTTCTTCTGACCATTGCTTTTGGATATCCCATTCGATTTCTACCACCTTCATGGCAGCAAGCGCTTGTGCATAACTCTCAGCTATGACACCTATCCAGTTCTCTTTCTGCATAATCCTGATCACTCCTGGCATCTTCTCAGCATTGGTAATGTTGACTGCTTGAATAGTGGCACCGATCTGATCTGACCGGATCACTGTGGCATGCAACATATCAGGCATTTCGGCATCCATTCCAAAAATCGGGTCTCCCAGGACCTTGGCCCTGAGGTCGATCCTTTTCACGGGTCTGCCCACACTTTGATAAGATGAGACGGGTCGCAGTTGAGGGGTTTTGGCCAGGACCCATTCGGTTACATTTTGAGCGACCTCGGCATAGGTCATACTTTTGCCACCTCCTGTGACAACCCCCTTAGCCGTGGTGATTTCATCCAGGTTGAGCTCCATTTGATTGGCAGATTCTGCCTTGATGGTTTCTCGCATCGTGGCCGCCATTTTCCGCAAGGGTTGCCAAAGTTGGGCAATGGACAAACTACCACCGGTGCTCAGCGCATCCACGACCCCAGTACTGGTGTCAGCTGCAGTTACTACGATTTGATCGACGTCGACGTCTAATTCATCTGCCACAATTTGTGCCAGACCCGTAAAGGTGCCCTGGCCCATTTCCACTTTGGGAGAATGAAGAAGCACCAGGTTGTCTTTGGTGATTTCAAACCATAGATTTGCTTTGGTGCCGCTGCCATAGTAAGGCACTACCAGTGTCTCGGCCAACTCTAACGACATTCGTCGCAAAGGGTTCCTAAATACATAAGTTCCCACCGCAAGGACACCCATGGTACCCAGCCCGCCGCGGATAAGGAACTTACGACGAGAAGATTTTTTCTTTTTTGGCTGCTGCCCGGTCATTTAGTTATGTGGTTTGGTGGTGAAGTTGAACAGATTTTGAAGACATGTGCAGTGATATTTCATTTCATACTATTGTTGATCTCGGCAGCCCGTTTAACAGCTTTTCGCATCCGGTAATAGGTACCACACCGGCAGATATTAATGATATTGTTGTCAATCTCATCGTCGGTCGGATTGGGAATTTTATCCAACAAAGCAACGGTAGCCATGATGAATCCTGGCTGGCAATAACCACATTGCGGCACCACCTCTTCCATCCAAGCCTGTTGTACGGGATGTAGATCATCGCCTTGGCTTAAACCTTCCAAAGTGACTATACTCTTACCTTCGGCAAATTTTGCTGCATAAGAACAAGATCGGATGGCTTCACCCTCTATCAAGACCGTGCAAGCTCCACAGGCAGCCTTTCCACAGCCATACTTTGTACCTTTTAAGTTAAGTACATCGCGGATGATCCATACTAGGGGAGTACGGCCATCGGCATCAATTGAACGTGATTTTCCATTGATGTTGAAGGTGATTTTCAAAGTCTTATTTGTTATTTGATTACGAATTTAATCAGCTGATGGCAATTAATTCCAAATGGTCAGCAGCTATTCATTCCCCAGGTATTGCAGCTCCTGTACTTACCCAGTCTTTTACGGCTTGAATAAAGTCTTCCTTTGAAACCGGTGGTTTTTCGCGCTCGCGTCCCTCATGGTCAATGCCGGGGTCAAAAGCCCACAAGACCAGTTTGTCCTCAGTGAGATGTCTTTGGATCTCCGCCAGTGATCTTCCACCATTGCGAACGGGATCCAACATAGCTTGGGCAATTTCCACCCTGCTCAGTCCAACCCAGCCCATACTTCTAGGTGCTAGATGCCAGTGGGGTGCTCCTGGCACTCCTGAAAAGCTATTGTTTTCTTCTTGGTGACAAGTTTCACATTTCAGCACTTCCAATCCATGGTTATTGGGTCCCCTCTGTACTTCGAAATGGTGCATATGCATATCTTCTCCCTGTCGCGGACGGTTGTCTGAGGGATGACAGTTCAGGCACCTCTTATGTGATAACACCTTCATCATAATGTCAAAAGGAGATTCTTCACTTTGACCTGCCACATTGGTTCCTTCTGATGTTACTGCTCGGACCACATTTCGAGCATCGAAGAAGAAGACACCAAGGACAACTGTCATTACAGGCAGCAATGATAGGATGGGATTATGGACCGTCTCACTTGTATTCATCTTTTGCCACAATTTAGCTAGAAATCATCATTCCTACTTACTATCTTCCCAGTAATAAATGGTTTAGAAGAAGGCTTCTTTACCATGACCTGATGCATAAGGAATAGTGAGGGCCTTGAGATCAATGATGTATTTTAGAAAATCATTTTAAATAAGGCCACTTACTTGATCAAGTATTATTCAGCATTGGATCGTTATCAAGATCGTCGCCTGCTGTCTTTATTGGCCGACTATTTGCGAGTGCCCAATAAATGTTAACACTAGTGAAACTCATAATTATTCTTATACTAATATGCATATGCCCAATCTACCGCCATACTTGTTATGCTCAAAAAGAACGAATTATTGGGATGTATGAAGGGTACAGGATTGAATTTTTCAATTCAGAATATGTGCTTAAAATTATAGATGCGAGAGCAGATAAGCATTTTATCGGAATTATATTAAGGGGCAGTAAATATAAACCCAAGAAGGTATTACTCAATAAGCCACTGGCTTCAACCGTCCAAAAGTTAATCTATCAAAGCAAAATAGAAGGAAAGGATCCAGTACTCTATCTAAAGATTTTGAAGCTTGAAATTAGTGAGTATAAGACCTCGGGAGTCGTGTCGAGGTGTGAAATGGTCGCTGATTTTATTGTAGATGATCATGAGCAATTAAAATTGGTTGATCAGAAATCCTATGTAATTAATGAACCCGGAGGCAAGAGCTTGGTAGCACATAGGAGAAACCTAATTAGATTAATTCAACAGGCGCTCGATGACTTCGATGAAGAAAATTTCAGCCAACAAGTCCTTCTAAATCACGATGACTTGTTCACTCGGGAAAAGTATCTACTTGAGCCTTATCCAATCCAACATCCGAATACTAGGTTAGAACCAGGCCTTTATCAGAGTGTCCTTGACTTCAGAGAAAATGCACCCTCTGTGAAAGATGGCTATCTGGTTGATTGGAATCCTAACTCTACTCGCGATCGGATTCGGGTGAAAATTAGATCAGACAGCACCCACAGGATGATCAAGAACCTCTGGGGATTTAGCGATGGCATCAATTCTTATATTAATTTGGGTGGCTCCTATCATTTGATTGAGCGGATAAAGAAGGGCGATTTTGAATTTAAGGTGGATGCTAGATACTATAGCTTGATTGCGTCAATAGTGGGTATTGGGGTTGGTGGTCTGCTGGGTGGAGTAATTGCTGCAACAACCATGAGACGCGATTCCTTCGAATTTCAGATAGATTTGGTAACTGGTAACCTTCTTCTATTGGAAGATGTACGTCCGAGCAAATGGACTTTTCTTCGTAACTCAAAGGCAACTTCGAGTGGTATCCTTACGGTAGCCATCAACGGAGTCGAGATCGGAACATTAGAACACAATAAATCCATGTTTGTCACTGAAGTTCCTAATTCGATTGAAATCGGAGAGATATCAATTGTCGAGAATGGCCTTATAAATCCTATACAAGTAAAAAACCTAGAAGGCAAGAATCGCTTCTTCCTCATTGAAAGGAAAGGTAATGATATCGAGATTAGAGAACTGCGAGGTCAGCAAGCTGATTACCATATCGGTAAAATAGGGAAGGCTTTACGTAAGCAATGACGGTACAACAATTGATGGCGTCTAAGTGCTTGCCCGTTGAGATGATTTTACAGTTTTATATTAAAGTACCTCTTGCCATCGCCCCCGTCAGTGCGCTTTCCAATCGTAACCGATCCTCAAAACAGCAGCTACAGAGTTACCATGGTCTATGAATACCCTTTGGCATGATTCCTGTATAACTGGTTGATATAACAAAGATAGGAGATTAGGTGTTACTTTCCATTGGAATGAAATAGGATCAGGCAACCGTTTGCAGGATTACTAGCGTGCCATGAATCTGATCCCAGGATGAGTATCATCGTGAAACCCTGATGATTTCTGCTTAACCATGATCGTATACAAGAGCTGGTTCCATGAAACTGGTCGGCAATGTTTAAAACCCAACAGTTGTCACTTCTTTCCTGGGGGTTACTAATCCTCCTTCAAAATTGATTAATTCTAGAATAATGATTGATTTAGGTGTGAGATAGACCAAAAATATTTTGAAATCAGAATGCAGATTGGAAAGACAGTTAGGCTTTTAGTTTTCATAACAACTACCTCTACAGTATCTGGCCAACCGAACGGTTTCGAAGGACTCATCATTACACAGGATAGAGATACGATAGAAGGAACGGTACAATTTAAAGACCGGGAACGCAATCCTGAATATATCGATTTCATAAAGGATGGGGAATCTGTGAGATATTTTCCTGAACAACTGCTCGAATTTGAAAAAAGAAATGCAATGCGGTTTTCATCTGGCCATCTGAAGTATTGTACAAATCCACATAAACTCAACAGGCTATCCGACAGTGAAAACATCTTATGGACGGAGCGCTGGGTTTTTCTGAGAGTTTTAATTGAAGGAGAACTCAATCTCTATGAGTTTGTAGATGATGATTCCAAATTGCATCTCGTCATTGGAACCCAATCCGGAGAATTGATTGATCTGCTGGAGTTCAGATATGAGGCGGACGGAGACATAGGAGTAATTGCTAGGTATCGGACTCAATTGAAGCAAGTTATGCACGATTGCCGGGAAATATTTCGGCAGATTGATGGGTTGCCATTCAACCAGTCTAGCATTATACGAATCGTCAAAGAATATCACCAATGCCAGGGAGTAGACATTGCATATGAGGATGTCTCGAATATGATTGGCTTATCGATCTCTTTGCAAGCTGGCATGACATCAGTGAACCATTTTATCAGTGGAGAAAAGACCGTAGATGGTTACGAAGCTGCAAGTGCAGAGATAGATGTCGAATTTATTTTACCCAGGAGCGATAGATTATGGATGCTTTTTTCTGGATTGGGATTTCGAAGGTATCATGTTCCGCTCAGTAGGATTTTAGAGAGAGACCAGACCTTAAATTATCTAAGACTTAACACAGGGTTCAAAAGGATTTTGGTGAATAAGGCCTGGAGACTGGATTTCTCTGCGGGTATTACAAATTCAACATTGTTGAATAGCGATGGGGATGAGTTGAGGTCCTACGAGCAGGGTTGGTTGGTGGGAATTGGGATACGTAGGAAAAGAGCCAGGTTTGATTTCAAGTACGAAGTCAGCAATGGCTATTCATTATTTGATGGAATTTCCACCAAAGTTCAAACGTATTTCATCATGTTAGGTTATGTCTTGTTTGAAAATGCAATTACCAGGCAGGGGAAGAAGTGAGTGGAAAGAGACTGGTGTACTTTTCTCTGGAAATCGATCCTTCTAGAAACGTCACAGCAGCAATGATTATGGCATCATGCAATTATTAAGAAATGCGATTTACTCAGCCATTTATTGAATATTTGGATGTATTCAAAGTAAATTGAGCTTACTTTTCGAAGCATTGTTTTTCTAGCTGGTAAGGCTACACTGATAATTTTAGTTCCAATTTGCACAGAGTCATCTCTATCTTAAAAAAAAACTGTAGGATTGATGAAAAGATTAGCCATGATACTATTTGTTATCGGATGGATGTTTATCACGTCAGGCATCGCACAATCGTCTTCCGGGGAACTCCAATTTTCCTATGAGATCGAGCAGAAAATTGCTGAAGGCCAGATGCGTATCCCGACAGCAAGCTATTGGTATACCTTTACTGGCAATTATCCACAAGCGATTGCGACCTACGATGTTGAGGTCTGGTGGGGAGTGGATACGATTGATGTTAGTGGATACAGGGTTGAACCAGCTTTGGGCAAAATTGTCCAGGAGGCTCGGGACAGGCGCATCGTCATCATCAGTGATCGGTCACACTTGAAACCCCAACATCGGATTTTTGCCAAGCAGATCATCGACTCCTTGGCTGGTTACGGCTTTAATCATTTGGGCATTGAAACGCTGGCATCCGATCTAAAGCATGAACAGCAGTTGCGGGATTCCTCACTAAACGAAAGGGGGTACCCATTATTTGGGCTGAGTGGCTATTATTCCAAAGAACCACAAATGGCAGAGCTTATAAGGAGTGCGAAACGTAATCAGTACACTATTTTTGGATACGAAGAGGAGCAGACGCAACAGAATGATCGAGATGAAAACCATGCCGATAATGTCATTCAATACTTAACCGATACTGATGCGGAAAAGATCATCCTCCTCTGTGGCTGGCATCATGCCATCGAGTCGGATCTCCTGAAAAAGGGAAAATCTTATTGGATGGCAAAGCGGTTAAAAGACAGAGTGGGCACCGATCCACTCACCATCTATCAAGATAACTTTACCGAGAAGATAGTCTTTGACGAGCACGATCTTCTTTTCTCGATTAAAGGCACTACTCCATTGGCATTTGTTGATCATAAGGGTCAGGTAGTCCGGTTGACCGACCATGTCGATATTGAAGTGATCCATCCCAAGACCAGATATATCAATGGAAGGCCACACTGGCTCTATCAGAGTGATCTTCATAAGTCGTATGCAGTCGATAAGGATTGGATTGAGATCGATTATCCCGTGTTTCTGATGGCTTACAATATGGAGGAAGGATCTGCCAGCACAGCAGTAGACATTATCGAAATGAAAGATAGGTTTGACCAGAAATCCCTCATCTTAACACCGGGAAAGTACCTACTGGTCGTCGACAATAAGGAGCGGAGGCAGGAAAAGGAAATTACTATAGAGTGAAAGGAAGCCGTATGGTGAATGGGGCAGAAGATGTTTAGAAGGAAAGGAGGTAATTGGTGGGGACAATTGTAGGGGCATTTTCTATGTTTGTACCAAGCTGTAAGGGCAAATCAGCATTGATCCTGAAAACGGATCTTTGCACCCTTACTCCGCTGGGAGTTCTTGGAAGTTCCATTCAAATGATCAGAAAAATTTATACCTTTTTTGGAATAACCATTTTAATTGGGGTTTCCAATTTTTACTGTACACCGAGCAGGGTGCATCAATCGAAGCAGCTACAAGGAAACGACTTAACCTACTTAGGAGTAAACCGACCTGGCAATATACCAGAAGTCTTTGCATCCGGTATGATTTCAAAACCCGATAGGCATGAGTTCGGATGTACTTTTTCCAGGGATGGCCGGGAGTTGTACTTCGGTGTCGATAACGATGGCATCATGGAGATCTACGGCACCAGATTAGAAAACGGCTTTTGGACAAGCCAGAAAAAACTGTTTCAGGGAGATACCTTTAGCTACAATGACCCCATGTTTTCGCCAGATGATAAACGGCTTTACTTCATTTCGAATCGACCCCTTGAGCCACCAGGCGCTGAAAAGGATGTAGATATATGGTTTATTGAAAGAGATGAAGGAGCTTGGTCAAGCCCCATGAACCTGGGACCTGTAATCAACAGTTATCTGAATGAGTATTTTGTTTCATTCGCAGATGATGGAACATTGTATTTTGCCTCTAAAGATAAGGCTGAGGATGCGCCGCGTTATGCTTACGATATCTATCGAGCTGAGTTGACAAAAGACCGCTACGGTTTACCCCAGAAGTTGCCTGAGGCAATAAATACCAATCGATATGAAGCTGATGTTTGCGTCGCACCTGATGAATCCTACTTAATTTTTTGTTCTATCAGAAGGGATGGATACGGAATGGGAGACTTGTATATCAGTTTTAGAAATAGTGAGGGAAGCTGGACTTCGGCAGTAAATATGGGTTATCCCATCAATACCGATCAACATGAGCTGTGCCCTTTTTTGAGTAGGGATGGTAAATATTTGTTCTACACCAGCAGTCAGGATATATACTGGGTAAATAGTGGCATAATTGAACAATTTCGTGCGAGAGCGGAAAACTAAAAGTATAAACTTCGCAGTTGGCAAGTCCGATGGCTTTCCTCAGGAGCCCATGTAATATAGCGTGGAATTGCAGGCATAACGCTGGCAACGACCTGATCTTGCTCTAGTGTTTCAAAACGATATTTGAATTGCTCATCTAGTCATTGTTATATTGCTACAATATTTCAATCTATTTCTACGAATAGGTAATTATCCATCAATGCACTATCTGGCTGTCTCTCATCCCATCTTGGGCAAACAGACTCAGATCCCCTGAAGGCCGCCATGGTTGGCGAGAAGGGGATGAGCTGGATACCTACATGGAAGTTAGGTAGACCAAGACATACAACCCCATGATTATTGCTAAACTTCTGCTGGGAGTTTTCTTGACATAGAACTTGTCAGTGGTTTGAGCCGATAAGTTCTGAATTCTTTTGAAGCGCCTACGCGTAGCTTCATGTACTGTAGAAATCCAGAAGCGGTGCTCTACTTTTACAGACTTTTGCCCATATCTTAGATATAAGACATTTTGGGCTTTAATTGGAGAAATGTCACGATGATAATATTGGTAATCGGATTTGTCGTCAGATATCCAGAAAGGATTGGTGTGATAGCTTTCCACCCATCGTATCCTTCCGGGCGGAACGAGCAGGGTAGGCGGATGATAGTAATGGGGAGAATAATCTGGATCCCTGGTACCTGATTTGTAATGGGTGCTGGTCATATAAGCTAGATCATAATAAGGAAAACGTGAGGTATTGACTTGATAATAACTGCTGTCCATGCGTATCGCCACGGTATCTTCTCGAAGGTTTTGGATGGCGAACAGTGGTAGACCTCCATCGGACCAGAAATCATAGGATATTTTTAAATTACTGTCCCAATAAATAAATTGATCTCCTTCCTTTTTTACTTCCCCGGAATCAATTTCACAGATTAAGTAAGTGCTACGGCATGAGCCCAGTAGAAGTATACTTAATAAGAGATGTAAAGTAAAAAAGGCACCTGGAAATTGATCGAGTACTTTTTCTAGCATATTGGAGTTTTGTTTCACCTAAGCGAACCTCTAAATAACCTCTGAGTGAGATCGGTTTTGAAATAAATTCAAAAGATTCAAAAAACAAGGGCGAAACCATCGTGTCCGATCCACGAACGGGGTTTTTAGAGGTACCCCTAATGTATATAATTTACCTACAGTCCAGACCAGCTTTATCTTTTTGTTAACACAACTTAACTTATTTTTAGAGGTACCCTTTAATGATGGATTGATGTAAGTGGTGTCAATGCCGCTGCAAACTAGCAGTGGGCAGGTTTGATCCTGATGGTTTGCACTTTCAAGGCATTCCCAGTAAAGGATAAATGCTTTTCGCACGTGAATGTATATCGAGTTGCTTTATGTGGATCTAACCTTGAAATAATCTATGGTTGTGATTTTAGTATCATTGTAGATGCTAAACTACAGACCCATTCGAAAGGTAGTTTTTTCGCTCTTTCTCATCTTACAGACGACCAGACTTTGGTCACAGCCACTTCAATTGGAGAACGAGGGCACAGATAGTGTCTACTTTTCATACCAAGGGAAGCCTCTGCTCTCTTTTGGAGGAATGTCAGATTTTATTTTTTATGCTGCGGAAGATGCCTTTGATTATCGGCTTTGGTGCACATGGCAAAAAGCCAGTGGCATGAATCATGCACGCGCCTATCTACCTGGCAGTTGGACTTATGTTGAGAAATTTGCCAAGGAGAACAATGGTGATATTGCCAATGTCCTATTTCCTTACAAAGAAACCACTCCTGGAAGTCGACAATTCGATCTGACTCAATTCGATGATCGGTATTGGAGCAGATTTCGCAAACAATGTGAGGCGCTGGCTGAAAACGACATTATCCTTGATCTCTTGATGTGGAATGGATGGCAGCTCTCTAATTGGAGTGAAGAAGTGGCCGCTCAAGATTGGAATGGACATTTTTTTAATCCTGAGAACAATGTCAACCACTGTACTGATTTTCTCAGTACCATAAAGGATCCTGAGGCTCGTCTACAATTTTACCATACTGCAGACAATGGAAATGAGGAGTTGTTGCAAATTCAAAGGAGATACTACGAGAAGATCATTGAGGTTACACATGATTTCGACAATATCTACTACGAACTCGTGCATGAGATAGCCATTAACTACAGCGATTGGGCAAAGACATCTCACTGGCTGGAAGAGATGGCTAAAACAGTCCGCCGAAAATGGAAAGAATATAACCCAGATCGAGAAATTATTCTAAGTACCGATGGTGGTCATTTGGCTGGCTATCCATTTAATCAAGGAGGAGGTTTTCCACAACGTGGATCAGAAATGGATTGGGTATATAGCAATCCGCTATTTAATATCATTGTCGATGGTAATCATCACCATGCGATCAATATGCGGCAGTGGGTCGAGCACTATCGCAAACCTGTGGTGGCCCAGGAATCACGAGATGATAGCGGACAGACTTGGACTTATCGAATTCCGGAGAGCCACAACCATTTGAGGAAGTATGTCTGGAAGATGATGATGTCAAAATGCCAGCAGATTGACATATATACCAAACCACAACCCTATTTCTTGCCTATGGAGGAACTCGCAGGACCCACCAACAATTATGACCCCAATGGTTGGAATGCATTTGAAAAGGATGCTCCTCGTCTACGGGAATTTTTTGAGAGTCTTATTGATTATGCTCTCCTTAGGCATCAAGGATATTTTTGGATATCAACTGTCGGACATAATCTGGTTCTCTCTTCCAAAAAGGAAATTGTGGCCTACATATCCTCACCGACAGGACTTGAAGATATGGATTATGGTCCTCGTGGAGCCCATGTATTTCTTTATGATTTGCCTTTCCCGGATGGTCAATATGAGGCCAAATTTTTTGACCCAAAGAAGGGGCCGGCTGGATGGAGGACCATCGAGATTAAGGGAGGCGTCACCAAGTTTCGCACACCGCAGTTTATTGATGATTTTGCAGTCCATATCCTTAGACAATAGTTGATATTGGTACACTATCGTAGGAACCGTTAAATGGTAAATCGTCTTCTTGGAAAAGTTTCCCGGAAGTTCTGTATCATTGAGATACAGCCAGAAATCACCTGCCATGACTAAAAAAAGGATTTGTACATAACTGGGAGTATCATGCGAAAGATGAATATGTAAACGAAGTTACTGGCTAGATAATGATTAGACCCAGCGGTTCGGAAATGAACTAACCCATAATCTATCCAATACTACACAATCGGCAAGATACTCGACCATCATTTGCTAAGGATGACGAGGAAATTAAAAAATATGGTGAAAGAAAGTTGATTCCTCTAGCATTTGGAATGAATATTGGGTGGGAATAATGAAATAATGAAAAGAGGAAGAATCAAATCAACAGGTTCCTATACCGTTTCTAATGCGGAGGAGATCATCATGAGCGTTGATGAATTTCCGTTTCCCTGTGTATTGACCTTTAAATACCTTGCCGACCATTGGCGGAATGAGGGAATTGCATTTAAATCACAGTTAGAATTACTTGAGAAACGCTGGGCCCAGTCGCCTGAGTTGTTGGAGCCGATAGTCGATATTTCCCTTCTTGACGCACACAGGGATACTCTGGAGCTCATGATCACACCCTTTTTTCCAATTCATTCCTGGAGCACTGAGCTAAAGGCAATCGGAAAGATTTCTTCAGAGCGATTTTTTTATACTTCCCCACGATTCGAGAAGTTATTCGGGCACCAAGAATCATTTATATTAAAGCAAGAGAACCCCAGCAAGACGAACTTGACATTATTCTGGAGGCTTTTATATGCCTATAAGTTTATTCTGTATAAGTTTTATGGACTATCGCTGGTGATCGATCAACCAATGATCTATACTATTCCGAATTTGCAAAGTGGGTTGGATCGTTATTACAAACTGAATTCGTATATTCCATTCAGCCGATTAGAAAGTTTGAAGCCCTTGCCAGCTCTGGATGATCGTACTTTCGATTATCTAGTGGACAATTTCCACAATATGGATTTATGGATGGAATATTTGCCACCGGAAAACTTCGTATTCAGCGGTTTGAGTATGCACAGTTTCGTAGATGTAACTGTGGAGGAGGCCACTGCCAGGCTAGAACATACTCTTCTTAGCAATCATGGACGGATTACTGATGAGAGTTTTAATCTGTTGCAGTCGGAATTGAGGATTCTGTTTCGGCTACCAGACATACGTCTAGGGCTAGCCTCGTTGCAGGCCGATGGCATGTTAAATCTTGATTCCAGTAAAAAAAGTTGGAATAGCCTCAAAGTCGCGGAAGCCTCAGGATGGAGACATGCCGATATCCATCAATCCATTTATGGAAAGGTATTGAAGGAAGGACAAACCATCATTATCGAAGATCTCAGCAATTGGGAAGACTGTACCGAGGTCGAATCCGAATTATTGAAACTTGGGGTAAGGAATATCACTCTTTCCCCTTTGTCTTATCTCAGCAACCGAGTTGGTTTACTGGAGATTACTTCTCCAAATGCTGGAGATATAAATCCATTGAGTGCCTACAAACTCAAAAAGGTCATACAATTTTTTGCCAGGGCCGTCCATGAAAATCGTGAACGTTTTGAGAGCCGGATCCAGCAGGTGATTAAGGAGAACTATACTGCAATACATCCTTCGGTGGAATGGCGATTCAGGGAAGCGGCACTACGGGATTTGGAACTGGAGCAACTCGGAGAGCCATGGGAACCAGAACCCATTTTGTTTGAGCATGTATTCCCACTGTATGGTGCTGCTGATGTCAAGGGATCTTCCGATAAACGAAACAGATCTATCCGTGAGGACTTGGCAAATCATATGAACCAAGTGAGAGAGCTATTGCGGCAAGTGCAGCAATCCATTCCTCTTTCAATTATTGGGGAAATGGACTACACGTTGCATAATAGAGTGCAGAAAATTGAGAAAGGCATGAGCCCAGGAGATGAATCTGCAACGATTGAATTCATTCTGCATGAAGTTAATCCGCTAGTGAGGCATCTGCAAGATTCTTATCCTGCCCTGAAACCTCTTTTTCGTTCATTTATGGCACGGACACAATCAGGAACGCAATTGCTTTACCAAAAAAGAAAGGCTTATGAATCGAGTTTAAAGATGATTAACGATACAATAAGCAACCATTTACTAAAAGAACAGCAACATTTGCAAAAAATATTTCCGCACTATTTTGAGAAATACCAGACCGATGGTGTAGAATATAATATGTACATCGGTTCTTCCCTGGTAAAGGATAGGAAGTTTGCCCCAGTTTATCTCCGCAATTTGCGGTTACACCAGCTAATTTCAGCTTGTGAGATTGCCCGAGAGGTACATGATTTGAGGTCAATACTGGAGGAACCCCTAGATATTACTCAATTGATCCTTGTTCACAGTACTCCTATCAATATACGATTCCGTATGGAAGAGAAGCAGTTTGATGTTGATGGAGCCTATAATGTCCGTTATGAAATCATGAAAAAGCGCATTGATAAGGCGATTGTAAAAGCGACGAAAGAGAGGGTGAGCCAACCTGGACATATTGCTGTCATATACACCATGGATAAGGAATTGATAGAGTATACCAGGTATATCAAATATTTGCAGTCAAGGGATTATTTCCAGGATGAACCGGAACACCTTCAGCTTGAGGATTTGCAAGGTGTGCATGGATTAAAGGCTATACGAGTCAAAGTCAAGGCAGAAAAAGACCCAGATGATCATGACAAAGGGAATTTGGATGTCTTAGAGGTTGCCCGGAAAATGGGAGAGTGAGGAATACTGCCGGATGTTGTGTCAATAGAACGTTTCTGCACTATCAAGAGAGAATAGGATCAAATGGTGAGATACCTGAAGCTTGCCATTAAATGCCCAAGATGATTCATCAAAAATGAAGTTGCCAGTATCTTAGACGACTTTCTATCTCGCATTCAGCAGTGAATATGAAGGATACTAAGAACCAACATGAACAGAAAAGGGCTTGCATACATTCTTAAGAAGATTGGTATGCCATAGGGCATGATTTGTCTTCTCGCATAGAGATTATCCCGAAGCTGGAATTCAGATCCCCGGAGGAGCTTTACAGAGAAATGAAGTGCCTGAAGCAGGGATTTTAAGAGAAGTGAGGGAAGAATCTGGATTACAGACTTTTAATTTGATCCAATTTCTAGGGAAAGATTAATTTACATCAATCGAGAAGGGAGAGCTTGACGACCAGTATTTTTATTAGCTAAATTTCACTGGTGAATGTGCATCAAATTCAGGTATGAGGTGACCGATGTCGAATTGGACAAGGGCTTGACTTTCCAATATCAATGGGTACCACTGGACGCCATGCCCATACTTCTGATGAATCAGGACAAATGTATTTCTTTGATAAAATGGTGACTAATCGTTGGGAAATGTCTTTTGACCAGACTTGGGTCTTCCGGAGGATTTCCTGATAAAACTCAAAATCGCAAGAGGTGGTATCCCATTTGCTGATGCATGGTAACCGTAGTGAGCATGGATGTTGCAATCGCCACTTTGGAATGCACTTGATGAGGAAGAATTCCTTCGTGTTTGAGGGATTGTCCACAAACTGTGATCGTAACACCTGCCGCAATCAAGGCATCAACTAAAGGCAAATTGGGATTTTGACAACCAAAGGTTGCTTCGTAGGCTTCCCGCTCGAGTATGGCGCTGGTGGCCTTTCCATGAACAGCTAGGACGATATCGAGGGAGTCCTGAGGTACACCACCGATCACATGTAGATTCATTAGCCGAGCTACATTGTTCAGTGCTCCATTGATCTGATTGGGGACATCATTACCGGACACTACGTCGATCACAATTTTATATCGGAGATCAGGGTCTGGTTTAACGACTGCTTCATGAAGAGGGTAAATTCCACCAAATTCCTGGATGAAGGGATTTACAATGTGATCTTGTTGGGCTTGAATGCCCAAGATAAACAGCATCAGAGTACTGGTAAGATAAAAGTGACGCATAGGCAATATTGACATTATTTTTGGGATTTATCCAAGGTACGGGAAAATTCCTAATCCCGACTTGCAGTGACTTCTTGTTACCGAAATTTACCGGGAGATATAAGGCGATGCTTTACTGTTCAGATTCGTCAATGATTTTGATCTGTTTGCAGCATTATCGTGGGTTTACATCGGTGATTTAACCGTCGGCTAAGATTTGCCATTAATTTCTCAAAAAATTATTTTTTTTCCTTTAGAAACTACCTTGATATGGTCCCAATGACCATCTAAGTTGCCATCTCCGGATCCACTGATCGATCAGAGATCGGCAGGTGCGAGCACTGGGCTTCAGGGATTGGGATCAGTGGAATTATGTCCATCGATAAACTTGAGTGGGGCTGAAATAATTGCAGGATGTATTAAGACCATGTGGTTCACTGAATAAGCTCTAATCTATGCATTCATAGACGATCAATATTGGCACTGACCATAGGTCTTCAAGCCTGGTTTTAGGAAATGGCCTCTGAAAATTTGGGTAACCGAAAAGGGGAAGCTAATTTTAGAGAATATCACTCAGATCTTGCATTGAGATTTCTAGTCAATCAATAAACAGACTAATGGCAATACATTCATTGGCCGGCAAAAAGGCAACAGCGAAGCAGGTGACCAACATACCACGTCTGATTTCTAAGTACTTCACCGATCATCCCGATCCTGCCATCCGTGAGCAACAAGTTTCTTTTGGTACCTCTGGTCATCGGGGCTCTTCTTTGTATTGCTCCTTCAATGAGCGCCATATCCTTGCCATCACTCAAGCCATTTGTCTATATAGGAAGAAGGAGAATATCGATGGGCCCTTGTTTATGGGTATTGACTCTCATGCTCTCTCCGAGCCAGCTCAGGCAACGGCACTGGAGGTGCTAGCAGCTAACGAGGTGCCTACCATGATCGCTATCAATGACGAGTACACTCCCACCCCGGCAGTCAGTCATGCCATTCTGATGTACAACCGTGGCCGGAAAAAAGGACTGGCTGATGGAATCGTCATCACCCCCTCTCATAACCCACCTGAAGATGGTGGTTTTAAGTATAATATGACCAATGGTGGACCCGCGGAAAGTTCCGTTACGGCTTGGATTGAAGCCAAAGCCAATGAGCTACTTCAGGATGGACTGCACCAGGTCCTGAGGATCCCTCTGCAAAGGGCCCTTAAGGCCTCCACTACCCATCGCTACGACTATTTAGAAACCTACACCGCTGATCTCGATCAGGTCATCGATATGCAGCTGCTTCGATCCTCAAGGGTCAAAATGGGGGTCGATCCACTGGGAGGCGCTGGTGTACACTATTGGGAACACCTTGCTGATCGCTACCAACTTGACCTAACTGTTGTCGATACTGAAGTTGATCCGACTTTCGGTTTTATGTCACTCGATTGGGATGGGAAGATCCGTATGGATCCCTCTTCTTCTTACGCCATGCAACGACTGATTGAGCTAAAGGATCGTTTCCCGGTGGCCTTTGCCTGCGACACTGACCATGATCGCCATGGCATTGTCACCCGCAGTTCGGGCCTTATGCAACCCAATCACTACTTAGCCGTGGCCATCGATTACCTCTTCCAAAGCCGTGTGCAATGGAAATCCGGAATCGGTATCGGCAAGACTCTGGTGAGTAGCGGTATAATTGACAGGGTGGCCGCTAAACTTGGCCGACATCTCGTCGAAGTTCCCGTCGGATTCAAGTGGTTTGTTGACGGGCTCTACGAAGGTTCGCTGGGTTTCGGTGGTGAAGAGAGTGCCGGTGCATCTTTTCTGAATCTTCAGGGCGGTGTATGGTCTACAGATAAGGACGGAATCATTGCTGCTCTGCTTTCTGGCGAGATATGTGCCCGCAGAGGTATGGATCCGGGTGAGATTTACAAAGACTTGACCCGGCAATTTGGTGAGCCTGTGTATCAGCGTCTTGATGCCCCGGCGACACCTGAGCAAAAGGATAAATTGAAAAAATTATCGCCGGAACAAATCACATCTTCGCAGCTTGCCGGGGAAAAGATCGAGGCAGTCCTAACCAAAGCTCCTGGCAATCAAGCCGATATTGGAGGTTTGAAAGTTGTGACCGCCAATGGATGGTTTGCGGCCAGGCCTTCTGGTACGGAGAATATCTACAAGATCTATGCGGAAAGCTTTATTGGGGAGGACCACCTGCGAAGAATACAGGAGGAAGCCCAGGATGTCGTCAATCAAGCGATTGCATGATCAAATAAATGATCCACCGATTTAGGTATCAAGGCAAATGCGCCTGCCCATTTGAAATTCTCGGACCTAACTGAAATGGTCTTGATTGGAATCTAAGGATGAAGAAAATAAATCATAGGATATTGTCACCTCGGCAAAATCAGGAACTCCTCTCATTCTTGAAAGCTAGGTTTGAGAAAAACATGAACCGCCATGAGGGCCTCCAGTGGGAAGAAATAGAAGAGAAGTTGAAGGCTCAACCAGAAAAATTATGGTCACTCAGTGAAATGGAGCAAACCGGAGGAGAACCGGATGTCGTTGGTCGGGATGCAGAAACGGGTGCGTTCTTATTTTATGATTGCTCATTGGAAAGTCCCAAAGGTCGCAGAAGTGTTTGCTATGATCGCGAAGGTCAGGAATCAAGAAAGAAGTTTAAACCAGAGAATAATGCCATCGATATGGCAGCTGCTATCGGAATTGAACTTTTAAGTGAAAAGCAATATAGAGAATTGCAGAAACTCGGAAATTTCGATACGAAAACGTCTAGTTGGCTCAGAACTCCTGAAGATATTAGAAAGCTCGGTGGTGCTCTTTTTGCTGATTACCGGTACGGCCAGGTCTTTGTGTATCACAACAGTGCACCTTCCTACTACGCAGCTAGAGGGTTTCGTGGATCACTTCAGGTCTAGTTTTTTTTACGGGTTTACCAGAAAACATCCCGGTATTTTTTTACGTGATGACCTGTTGGCATAGCAATTTATTCCTATGAAAAATAGATCACTAAATAGTTATTTTCACCGGCGGTATGGACGATCGATCACTTTGGGAGCGGATTCAGCAAGGAGATGAGGAGGCATTTAAACACCTGTTCTATACCTATTACCGCCTCTTGGTCACCATCGCTATGCGTTATGTAAACAACCTGGACCAAGCCCGAGACTTGGTGCAAGATGTGTTGCTCAATATGTGGGAGAAAAGAGATACTATAAAAGTCAATAAAACACTCAAATCTTATCTAAGCACAGCAACGAGAAACACTTGTCTAAACCATCTCAAAAGTGATAAGAAATGGTCTGAGCTGGGTGAGCATTTAGATATTTATGAAAGATCCGCTGGTCCAGTAGAGCAGATGGCGACTAACGAACTACAAGAACAAATTAATGGGGCTATAGACACCTTGCCCACCGCCTGTAAAACGATTTTTTTGTTACGACGGATTGAAGGACTTTCACTTAAAGAGATTGCCGCACAGCTCCAGATATCGCCCAAGACCGTAGAAAATCAGATCACGAAGGCCCGACGGGTCTTGGCAGCGCACTTGCAGGACTATCTGCGATTGACTTTGTGGTTGTTGATAGGGGATTCTTGTTGGGATTTTGTCTTAATTATGATATACTAGCTTATGCAGGATCGCAAGTACATTGAGCTAATCCTGAAGGAGATCGATGGGGATCTTACTGCGGCGGAAAAAAGATCATTGAGTCAATGGCTGAATAGTGCTGAAATTCATCAACAACAGGCAGCTCAGATTAGGGAAATGGTGCAACTTACCGGTAGCTATGAACCCCGAATTGAGCTTGATATAGATGCAGACTACCAAGCATTGGTGAAAAAGATAAGATTCAGCCGAAAACAGCGCTCCTTGCGTAGAATGCGCGTATTGTTTATGGCTGCCAGTGTGGCGGTGCTGTTGGCCACGATCTGGTTTCTGGCGATTAATGATTCATCTGCACCTGATATGGTGGTTCTGACTGGACCCGAAGCCGCATCGGAACTACCTGATGGTAGCTTAACCTGGTTGGCCGAGGCTAGTCGACTGTCCTTTATGGAAGATGAAGAGGGAAGGCTTGTGAAACTTGAGGGATTGGCTTATTTCGAGGTGAAGTCAAATGCCGGATTTCCATTTGCCATTGAAACTGACCTGGGGAGAGTTCGAGTGGTGGGAACAGAATTTGAGGTTAGAGCCAATGCCGGAGAACCATTAGAGGTGAAGGTCAGTCATGGAGTGGTGTTGATCGAAAACATCCAGGGTACTCAATCACAGCAACTCAATGCTGGTCAAGCCGGGACCGTTTCCTCAGCAGGTGTTATTCAACTAACTGAGGTGAATTATCCGCTGGCTTCGTGGAGACTGCCTGAAAAAACGTTTGATCGTCAACCACTTCAGAGGTTGTTGGAAGAAATGGAGCGACAATACAACATTAAGATCAGCGCCCAGGACCAACAAGTTCGCGAGTGTGTCATTACCTTTACCCTCACCTACCCAACATTGGAGGTACTTATTGCCAGTCTGGAAACCCTTTTAGATATGAAATTTCAGCCACTGGGGGATGGACAATATTTAATTCACGGAAAAGGTTGTAATTGAGCAACTTCAGCTCCAGGTGGAGACCATTGAAGCGTGACAAGATCTATCTTCACAAGAATGTTGGAGTTCCGAAATCGCTTTGTATTCCCGATTTTGTTGCTGGTTGGATGGCAAGATCTATCAGTCATTGCCCAGGACAATTCCACATTCTCTCTTGATGAGATATTAACTCAGGTTCAGGAATTCATTCCTTTTAGGATCTCTTTCGCGCAACACCTCATTCCGAAAGAGCACAGATTTGTCATGCCCCAATTTACCACGATAGGTTGGCGGAGAACGCTCACCTCATTGCTTGACGAAGCCGAACTGGATTTTCGCATTATTGAAGAAAACCTCATCATTTATCCCAAGAAAAAACTGCTTTGTCATGGATTCGTATTTGACGATGTGACCGGTGAATCATTACCCGGTGCACATATTTCAGTCCCAAATCGAGCACGTGGTACCGTCAGCAACGACGAAGGCTATTTTCAAATTCTATTGCCGATCGGACCTATCGAAATTCTGGTGTCTTATTTAGGTTACGAATCCCTTCCCTTAAAGGAGACCTTAGAAGAAGATCTCCAGATCAATATTCGCCTCAAGCCATCCCTTGAGTTGCCTGAAATTGTCGTTAATGAGGCAACCACAACTGCTGGTCTTCAAGTGGAGCCTGCCGGAAATCAAAACCTTCCACTGTCTGAACTTTCTAATCTTCCCGGACTGGGTGCTGGTATGGATGTGTTCAGATATTTTCAGTTTATAGCAGGAATTTCAGCGGGAAGCGATGGTTTTGGAGGCATCCATGTACGGGGGGGAGGTTCAGATCAAAATCTCTTCTTACTGGACGATATTCCCATTTATAATCCAATGCACATGTTAGGTGCTGCTTCAATTTTTAATAGTAGTGCAATCCAAAGCATCAATGTGTCCAAGGGTTTTTTTAATGCAAATGAAGGAGGTCGGCTCAGTTCGGTAGTAAGGGTGCGTTTGCGAGATGGCGATCGGGAAAAAGTTTCTGCCACGGCCGGTCTCAGTGGACTCAGTTCTCATGCTGTGCTGGAATTTCCCATTCTCCAGAAGAAGGGCACATTCATGATAGGTGGTCAACGGAGCCATGCCGGTCAATTCATTCGCAAGTATAGCCAAAGACAAAAAGATGAGAATGGTGTTGAGGGATATTTCCAACCGGGTTTTCAAGATATTTATGCCAAAACTTTTATCGAACTTGGCCGACGCGATAAGGTCGTTGCGAATTTCTATGCAGGTAGCGATGACTTGATCGATACCGAGGCCTTTGATTTCACCGCACAAGATACCCTGTTTAGACTTTCAAGTCGAGATCAATATAATTGGGGCAACTTGAGTACAGGAATGAGGTGGTTGCATAGTTTTGGGAAACGAGTTTTTGCCAAGACACTGGTTTATTTTACCACATATAAATATGAATCGCTCAGCGCTGTACGCTGGGATGCCGACTTGAATGGTAGTGCTTCGCTTATAGATGATATTGAGCTCACTGAGTTTAGGTCACAAATTTCAGAAAAAGGGATTAAAACAACTTTAGATATTATCTCCGGATTTTATCATCAATTAAGTATCGGATGTTCATTTTCATCTTTTACCTATACCCCAGGAATCGTGGCTTATGATGGAGGTGGGATCATTGCCGAAGAAATCTTTTCGAAAGATCAAAATATTTCTTCTCTCGCAGATGAGTTATTTGATGAGTTGTCTTTTAGTAGTAGACAGTGGTCGCTATATTTCCAAGATGATTGGTCGATTAGCAGCAGTTTAAGAATCCGATGGGGTATCCATGGCAATTTTTTCGTCAATACTCCGAGTAAATATTTCTCTATGCAGCCAAGAATAAGTTTGAGATGGTCTAAGGGCAAATCCATTTTTGATTTGTCATTCTCTCTCATGCGGCAACCCAATCATGTTGTTGCCTTGGATGATAATGGCCTTCCGAACGAACTCTGGGTGCCTTCAACGACAGACATAGCTCCGGAAAAATCGTCAATGATCGACCTCACTGCTGCACATCAACTCGGTCAATTTGTACGTTGGACTTCTTCCCTTTACTATAAAGAGATGACCAATTTGATTGCCTTTCGAGATCAACCCAATTATCTAAGCTTTGGTAGATTGGAGAATGTTGATGCCAGCGCATGGGAGCAAGATGTAGTAAGAGGGCAGGGGAGGAGCTGGGGCTTGGAAAATAGCTGCCGATATGACAAACAGCCCTACAGCTTACTATTGAATTACACCTATGCCAAGAGTTTTAGAAAATATCATAATAAATACTACGGTTATCAATTCCCTTATCGATATGAGCGTCCTCATGAATTTTCAACGGTGGGACAGCTGGTTCTCCACCACAGGTTGAGGCTGGGTATGACCTGGCAGTGGGGTAGTGGAGTTGCAGTTCCACTTACCGAAGGCACTTACGATCTTTTTAGTGCTGATGATTTCTTTGTGGAATCGATCAATGTCCCTGGAGAAGAACTTGAGTTGCTGATTATGCCCGCTTATCACCGACTAGATCTTTCAGCGGCCTACATATTAGCTCGAAAAAAGTTGCACCACGAATTCAAATTGAGTCTACTGAACGTCTATAATAATCCCAATATAACTTATCCAAAAATCTTTCAGGAGGAGCAAGGCGGTTCAATCACTTTTGGTACTGGACTGCCATTTGTGCCTTCGTTATCATATAAGATGACCTTCTCGGACGTGAAGTAACCCTTTTCTGTAAATCTGAGAAATGGGTTCTAGGTAAAAAATATTAGCTGATCGTAGGGGATATCGATCATTTGACTGTCTTGTAGTCATAACCAGCGTATCAAACCCTATTATTAGACATCTACCGTCAAATAATTTCTAAATCTGGCAGTGATTCACAGCCGTAGTTTTTGGTTGTGTAAGGCCATCAAAAAAAATTATCATGTTAGAACGTCGGTTAATTGCTTGCCTGTGGGCATGCTTGGTACTACTTTTGTCTGCTTGCAAAAAAGAACAGCCTTATCAAGATTCTGCTCTAGAAACCAAAGAAGTACTCATGGACCACCATGACAGTAGAATATCTAGATGCAATACGGATCAGCGAATGTCGGATAAATACGCAGTTGATCCAGCCTATCAGAGGGAGATTCGGGAAGGGCGAGTAATTACCATGCATAATATCAAAGATCACTCCCGTTCAGATGCAAGTCTGGAAATCTACTCGGTACCGATCCATTTTATTATTGTTCATCTTCCCAATCATAGCGTTGGTTCCGGTACAAACATTTCCTTTACTCGAATTCAATCCCAACTTGAGGCTTTGAATTTGGATTTTCTCAGAAAGAACCGGGATGCCGTAAATACCCCTGCAGTATTTCCAGCACAGAGTAGTTCGATTCAATTTTGCCTGGCCACGGTGGACCCATACGGTAATCATACAGATGGCATTACTCGGTACGCTACAAATAGCAACTTTGATGAAAATGAGTTATCGATCAAGACCGCCACTACCTGGGATCCAACCCGCTATCTCAATGTTTGGGTGGCTCCAGATATTGATGGCTTGGGCTATGCCTATCTGCCTTCTATCTCCTCCCTGCCAAGTCGTAGCGAAGACGGTGTGGTCGTTTTAACCGAAGTGTTTGGAGGACCCAATAGCGGTGCTGAGGCTCCCTTTGATCTTGGACGCACGTTGACCCATGAAGTTGGCCACTATCTGGGTCTAGATCATATCTGGGGTGAGGGATGTAATATTGACGACGGGATCACCGATACTCCTGACCAAGCGGAAGAAAATGTGGGATGCCCAAATCACCCCAGTCCCTCCTGCAATAACCGGGGCGACATGTTTATGAACTATATGGATTATTCAGATGACAGATGCCTCAATGCATTTACTGCCGGCCAAGTAGCTTATATGCGGAGAATTTTGGAGACTAGCAGATCCGGACTCCTCCAGCCTGGCCGAACCGAATGCATTGCAGAACCCAATGAACCAACCTGCAATGATGGTTTGAAGAATGGAGCAGAAACCGGCATTGATTGTGGTGGTCCAGATTGTTTGCCGTGCAACAACCAGGAGCCGATTGACGCGGGCATTGTTGGGGTCCAGGGACAGGAAAGTGGCCAAGGCTGTAATTCCAGGATCGATCTCTCAATCACGATAAAAAATTATGGACCCTCCAACCTATCCTCAGTAAATCTGATAGCAACGCTGGCGGGGACCACCATTAGAGAACAGCCCTGGTCTGGCAATCTCAAACCGGGAGCTACCGCAAGGGTGAAAATGGAAAACATTAGTTTGTCCACCGGTCAACACCTGGTTACCGTCACCACAAGTCGACCCAATGGCCAGGCAGATGCCAAGCCACACAATGATGGAGCGTCAACATCGGTTAGCAAGACGGGAGGGATGTCGTTAACCCTCCGAATTCAACCCGATGATTACGGCAGCGAAATCAAGTGGCTGATCAGAAATGGCCAGGGTGAAGTTGTTGCCCGTGGCGGAAATTATGAAGACTTTACTTACGATCTCATTGAGGAAACGATTTGCTTGCCTAATGGCTGTTATCGATTGATCATGCGGGATGAATATGGCGATGGCATTTGTTGTGACTATGGATACGGTTGGTACGAATTGACCACCACAACTGGCCAGAAATTGGTAGATTCTGACGGCTATTATGGCTATCGGGAATCGACATCTTTTTGTATTGGAGGAGGGACATCTAGCCGAAGCCAGACTGACCGGGACAGTCGACAAGAACTACCTAGGAAGAAAAAGCAGGTGAGTAAGTTCCCTGCAAAGACTGTAAATTAATATTGATGGATCAGGAGGTGATTCCTCATCACCTTCTGATCTGTCATTAGTGCAGTCCCGACTCTCTTGGTCAAAGGCTGTATACCTGCTGATAATGCAAAACCAGGACCAGGATTAATTAATCCTCTACCAATCCCTTCTCGCCTCCATAATCTTCAAATTAAAACTTCAGATAGATAGCAGGTCTTAGGCTTTTATTCCAAACACAAAATCAATTTCGCCTGAATCCCCATCCTCAAATAGGTCTAAGAGTCCATAGGATATGGTTCATCCGAGTTTCAGAAACTTCACCAATAGTTTGCACGAGATGAGCTCTTTTCGGTCAGGTATGAAACATTAAGTATTTAGAATTTGCGTAAATTGTAGACAAATGGAGATCGTATGAAGAAACAAGATATTTCACGGAGAGATTTCATTGAAAAAAGTGCCCTGGGTACTGCAGCAGTATTGGCAGGATGCAAAACCACAGGTGGGATGGTCAAGCATGATGCGAAAGGATTACCAACGGTTGTGTTGGGAAAGACTGGGGTGCGGATTCCTAGAATTGCCATTGGCTGTGGTAGCCGCTTTCTGGCAGCCAGTACCGATGATGGACTGGATATGATGGAGTATGCTTTGGAAAATGGTTTGTACTATTGGGACACAGCCAATAGTTATATCAACAACGATACCAAGGAGAGTAGTGAAGAGCGGCTGGGCCGCATCTTAAAGAACCGGCGGAAAGAAGTTTTTTTGGGCACAAAGTTGGGATCCAGAGAGCCTGATGAAATGAAGCGGCAATTTGAGACGAGCTTAAAAAGGCTGCAAACTGATCACGTCGATATTTTGAATATCCATGCCATCAGAAGCCTGGAAGATGCACAAAATTTGGAACCGCTTGTCAAAATTCTGGAAAGCTATAAGAGCCAAGGGATGACCCGATTTATTGGGTTTACAGGTCATAATACTGCGGAGGGGATGGCTTATGCTGCTTCAAATTATGGTCTGGATTTTATGTTGTGTGCATTAAATCACTATCAGAAGGGCGAACAGCCCTTTGAAACTGAGTCTGGACCAACCGCTGATGAGAATAAATTGGGTGTCATGGTTATGAAAGTCATTCGGCCTAGAGAAACGGTCGAAAGTCTTAAGCCTAAGCAATTGATTCGCTATGCACTGTCTTTGCCCTATGCTGATGGTGCCGTGATTTCCATGCAAAATATGGATATCATGAAGGAAAATATTGCTCTTCTGAAGTCCTTCGAGCCCATGTCCAAGGCTGAAATGGATAGTATGGCCATCTCTCTCAAGCCATTTTATCGATCGACGGATTTAGAATGGATGCGCGCAGGATATCGTGATGGAGTGCTTGTCTGACAAGGGTAGATTTGTTATTGATCATCCAAATCTATTGGGGCCAGATTATTGACGACTGACAATTCCATCTTTCTGGGGTCCATTGCTCATCGAATTTAAGCGACAGAGCAATGAGCAGATGTGTAATTTTCCTGATCAAAACTGATCAACTCCCTTGAACCTTATGACTGTTCCTAGGGTCCAAGTTTGAGGGTCTCTACCTGATCTCGCATAAGGATAAATAAGTCATGTAGATCACGTACAAGAGCTATGGCTGTGAAGAGTCATACTGGATCAATGTATTGGACTTTATCCTTTTGACATGGGCCGGTGGTTGGCACTTTTTCGTGGAATGGGTCGCTGTGGAGTTTTGTAGACTCTTTTGCCGGGTGATGACCTCACAGCGCGTGTTGAGGAACTATGCTTGGGTACACCTCTTCGTTGTACGTTTGAAGAAGTTTTCCTAGGTCTGCTAATCCCTTGTGAACTAGCAGAGGCACGGCGAACCTGCTCCTTTGTCCTGGGACTGGTGTTCCTTTGTGCACCATTCGAGGGGCGGCGTACTTGCTGCTTTGGTCTAGGGGTGACTTTGCTTGGCCTAGTGGCGGAGGGACGGCGAACCTGCTGCATTCTTCTAGGTGGTGTGCTTCTTTGTGCATTGGCAGTAGGCCGTCGGACTTGCTGTTTTGCTCTAGGTGTTGTACTCCCTTGCGCACTGGTGGGGGGACGCCGAACTTGCTTCTTCGTTGTGGTGGCGGAGCTCCTTGGTGTGCTGTTGGAACGGCGGTCCACCTGCTTTTTTGCTCTAGGAGATGGCGTCCCACGACTACTTCCTGGTCTGGTAACCGAAGAGTTGGTCCGACGAGGCGTATGCAAACGCTCTGCTTTTGGAGCTGAGCCTTTCTGACCCTGAATCCTGGCTCCAGATGGAGAAGACTGAGATTTTGGACGAATGTTTGGTTGTGGTGAACGTATTTTACTTGTTCTGGCTGAAGAACGAGAGGAACCGTAAGTTCGCGGTTGATGAACTTTAGGTCTGGTGCCAGTCGATCCTTTCTGAACACGGTTAGACCCAGTAGATTGCCGATGGATGCGGCCATCTTTACCAACCACACCATGTGGTGAACGGCTCCTATGAATGTGTGCAGTACCTCTCCGTTTGCGTATGTCTCGGGTGTATTTGACCACGTGATGACTATACGAACGGTATGGACGGTAAAACACATGAACTCGTGGTAGACGATAGACGGTTACTACACGGCAAGTGTTGAAATAGTTTCGAATTCTCGGTCGATAGACATTCCATGAGTACGGCCTCCATGGACTCCACCACGTGGGATAAACATTCCAGCGATAAGGTGAGGCATAAATGCGATAATCCCGGCCAAAAATGTATTGTACCAAGGGCCAATAGTAGACATTTACATATTCGTTGGTTGTATATCGGGCACCATGATTGGATGGGGAACCGGAATAGCTGTAGGTTTCAATGGGTTCTACAATGAGTTCCTCTCCGTAAATATCCCGGTCACCGATAATTTGCAATATCGCCTCCCTTCGACCTGTTTTCTCTAATTCGATGACGGCGATGTCCTGAATATCTCTTCTACCTAAGGGTGCCTGCAAAATGATAGCATGGAAGTTGCCACTACGCCGGTGCTCCACCCGTATGTAATCCGTCCTGCCGTCATAATTCAGGTCCAAGTTATTTACATACCTATCATGCGAATTAATTTTCCTTTCAAATTCTCTTAAGGTCCTGGATTCCTTGAAAAGCTCGATGGCTCCCTCCAAACTGAAAAAATCGCCGGGATAACCAGTCTGGTCATATTCGTATTGTGCATGGGCAGTGGAAAGTAGAAAAATACCTGCCAAGGCACTCAAACATAGTCGTTTCATAGCTCAAATAATTTTTCGAAAGTCAATTTGACTTATCCTCTTCTCTAGTACGTTAAAGGCGATAGGCCTGGTAATTGGTTGCTTCTTAGATATACTTTAGCTCTTGGTTAACAGAGGTTAAGGAATAATTAAGAAGTTTGGTGGTTTCTAACGTATCAATGTAAGATCAGTGGCCAGCTCAAATTCAGATTCGTCCTGCAAAGTGAGGTGAGTCAATATAACGTAAGCACCTCCGCTTTGCTCGTTCCCATTCCAGGAATGACGGGCGCTTTCGGCGGGTTCAAAAATGTCAGATTGATGTACTTTTCCACCCCACCGATTGAAAACGGAAAAGGACAATGATTTAATGAACGTGGGACGAGGATAGAGGCGAAAACGATCGTTGATCCCATCTCCATTAGGAGAAAAGGCATTAGGTATATAGATCTGAGAATAAATTGCGTCGCGACAAGCATCGGCATTTCTGTCAGGGATCAGGTGTGCCGTATCTCTGACTACACATCCATCTTCGTCGACAATCCGAAAACCATAGTTCCCAGGCAACAAGTCAGTGATATTCTCACGAAAACCAGTGTACCCTTCCCAAAGGATATCATGGTGCCGCTCCGCGGTGAGGACTTGCACAGAAGCCTGACCGTCAGCTGCAAAGGTGCAAGAGGGATTGGATTGATTCACTTGATAATCAATGGTCCTCTCTGAGATTGACTTAGGATCCGGTGGAATTCCAATACATTGAGCATCTCGAAATTCGAGAAATTCGAATGTTCCAGATCCCGGAATGGGAATATGAAACTCAGAGTGAATCAAGCCTCGATGCGTCTTGATTAAACCATTGTGCTGGTAGGTAATAGACCAAGGTGCCTCGCCTTCCACTCCCAATACCAGGACGGGACTTGGACTTCGATTACAATAGAATGGATCGTTAACGATGGCCGCTGTCGGAATTTTTTGAAAAATGATCGGAAAACTACTGCTGTCGACGTGTCCACAGAAGTCGGTGATGGTCAACTGAACCTCAGTAATGGAATCGGGAATCAGTGTCAAAATTGACGTGGTATCACCGGTACTCCATCTATGGGAATAAGGGCCTGCTCCTCCTTCCGTCAACGGGGAGATGTTAACGGGCTGGCCTCGGCAAGCTTTGACAGTATCTGATTTTGCTTCAAAAGCGAGATCTCCATCCTCAAGGTATAGAATTGCGGTATCGCGTTCAATGCAATCACAGGAAAAAAACTCCACAATCAATATGATGGTCTCAGTAGCTTCCTCGATTTGGTCGGGAATAACCTGAACAGGTATTTCTATGCTCGATTGGTCTGCAGGAATTTCTACACTCCCACTAAGCATTTCATAATCTTCACCGGCGGTTGCTGTACCTTCCACCACATAATGGTAAATCGAAGATTGGCCATTTCGGGTGATGGTGTTCTTTCTAAATACAAATTTGGCTTCAAGGCATTGTTCATAGAACCTATCACCCAAAGTACTTCCTACACAAGTGAATACGTCTACGGCACTGCCGAGGTCAAAACTATTTGCGGCCAGAAAAACTGCCGAATCCAAAATATCATCCGCTACATCACCAATCAAAAGACGAATCCTATAGGTCTGGCAAGGCAATACATTTATTTTGGCCGTCAATCGCACCGTGTATCCATCAAATTCTATCGGTTTGAGATCATTGGGATCGTATGGGAGTGAACAAGCCCTGGCGTCCAGTTCGAGAAGGTTAGCATTGTAAAACTCCTGATTTCTTTTGTGATTGACGGTATTAATAGAAACAGGGTCGTCGGTCTCAGGTACAATGGCAACATTGATGGCTCCATTATTTAGGGGACCCGAAATTCCGGGACCACTCACGAAGAATCCGAAAACGTCATTGAAAATATCGTCGACGTATTCACAGTACTCTTCAGAAGCAAAAACGTAATCGAAAGTCACGACATCTACATTGGGTACAAAATCAAATTCTATTCCCGTTGCATCTTGCACATTTAGGGTGGCGATTCTCTGTAGATCTTGGTCTGAACCCGTAAACAGCTGGCCAGATTTATCGGTTGAAACATTACGACCAGCAATATCCGAAATATATCCGGTGCTAAATACAATACCCGAGTCCATTTCCAGCAATTCATCTCCGCCGCTAAAAGAACCCACATTTGCTCTAGAGCCAATCCGAACGATATTACTCACATTGGCGCACTGTCCCTGCTTGATGAATTTTGTTCGTACTAGCTCCTCAATATCGTCATTGGCAACAATCCGAAAACTACTTTGAGCATCGATTGATATGCTCAATAATAAGAGCAGATATGCGACCAACCATGATATTAGATGGGGCTCCAAAACGGCACATTTACAGGAGATAAATAAATTCTTTTGTATTGAACATGCTATGGCAATAATCCGTCCAGATCATTAATTCAAGCTCTTCAGGATCCAGATCCGGATAAAATGATTTCTGCTTTTCTAAAAATTCGATGGCTTGAGACATTTCTTTCGACTGCGGCATTCTGGCAAAAGCAGAGTTGAATACATCTCTTAACATATCCTCGTAGGATTTGTTTCGATTTAACAGTTTCCTAGCCCACCTGCCAGCTTCCTGTTGTACAAATGGATCATTTAATAGGGTCAGGGACTGTGCTGGCACATTGGTAACATTGCGTTTACCAAAGGTGCTGAAGGGGATGGGCATATCAAATGTGAGCATCATAGGTGGTAGAAAATTCCTCCAAAGGGCTTGATAAATGCTGCGCCGGCCATTTCCATCGATGGGTCCTGATGCCGGTGGCCTCCCTCTTCCCTTAAGAAATTCGGTGAGATAGATGGGGATGGGAGGTCCAAACATCATTGGATCAAGGGTGCCCGATACAGCCAATATCGCATCTCGGATGGCTTCAGCTTCCAGCCTTCGTACCGAAAAATGGTGCAAATAAATATTGTCTGGATCTATCTGTTGATTTACATCGATCTTTTCGGTGGACTGACGAAAAGTCTGTGAAGTGACTATGTACCTGATCAGTTTCTTGACAGACCATTCATTTTCCATAAACTCAACAGCCAAGTGATCCAGTAAATCGGGATGACTAGGGATTTTGCCCTGCAAGCCAAAATTGTCAACGGTCTCGACGATCCCTCGACCAAATAAGTGGTGCCATATCCGATTTACCATGACCCTGGATGTAAGAGGATTTTCTGCAGAGGCAATTTTTTCGGCCAGTTTAAGTCGACCGCTTCCAGCTGTATCAAACGGTTGATCACTTCCATCCAGCACCGTAAGATACCGATGAGGCATTTTTTCTTCCGATGGCTGTTTATGTGAACCTCTTATGAAAACGGGACTAAATATCGCATCGCCGTCGGTGACGCCTTCACAAAAACTGGTATCAACTATTTTGGTTTTTAGTTTTTCAATTTTGTGCAATGACTGTGCAATATTGCTGAATTCAGTCTCGATCAGAGGGATTTGTCTCCGGCTTGTTTTGACCGGTAAAGGCTCCGGTCCAACGGTGGTATCGACAGTCCATGCATACTCCATTTCCACCCAGGCATCCGGATCGATGCGGAAGTGATGTCCTTTCCCATTTTTTCGGAAAAATTTACCTGGGAGAACCTCTATATAGATTTTAGAACCTATCCACATCTCCAGGTTGAAAAAGTAATTTTTCATCTCGGGGTCGTTTAGCTCCCGGGTCAGACCACCATGGATCGGGTCTTGAATCAATTGGTGGTTGTCGAGAATAATCCGAACAGTCGATAGATGTCCAGCAACACGGACACCGACAAAGGGCTTCTCTAGCACGAAGGTGGGAGACCGGAGAGCCCCCATTACTTTTTGGCCGTAAACTCTGCTGCTTGCCCTCCCTTGCAACGGATAATAGAGGAGTCGATTATTGTGATCAAGCTTGGGCATGGTAGCCGTGGTTGATTTTCCAAACGCCAATCCATCGCTAAACCAATTGCCAAAATCTGGTCCTGAGAAATCCCCAACGATTTCAAGATTGTGAATTTTCATTCCCGGGTGATCAGAGAAAACATTTACGGGCACACCGGTGGGTGGTTGATCTTGTAGTTTTCGATCCAGAAAGGCCTGAAGGTCGCTCTTCAACAAATCTATACTGTCAATGAGTTCCAATTTTTGAATGGTAAGATCAGTTGATACCCGATCATAGCGTGTACTTTCAAATATGCCATATAAAGCATAATAATCTGCAGTAGGAAGTGGATCGAATTTGTGATCATGGCATCTGGAACAAGCCAAGGTCAGGGCTTGAAAAGTTTTTGTCGTTACATCGATGATATTGTCAATTCGAATGGCTTCCTCTTCTTTACTATCCACCGGGCTGTGTTTGGTTTCACCGAGGGTGTAAAATGCCGTTCCGATAATCGATTCATTAAATTGTTTTATTGGATGCCGACGAGGATTTGGCAACAAGTCTCCAGCCAGTTGTTCCTTTACGAATCGATCATAAGGTAGGTCTTGATTAAAGGCTCGAATCAAATAATCCCGGTATTTCCATGCACCGAGGACAGGATAATCAAATTCATGACCTTTGCCTTCCGCATATCGTACCAGGTCCATCCAATGGCGTGCCCAGCGTTCACCATAATGAGAACTGGCCAGCAAGGTGTCTACCAGCTGTAAGTATTTTTTCTGATCCTTGTCTATTTCCGAATATTGAGAAAGCATGGCTGGTGTGGGCGGTAGGCCAGTCAGCAAAAAGGACAGTCTGCGAATTAATGTACTGGCATCAGCTGAAGGTGCTCTTGTCAATTCATTTTGAGTCAACTTTTTTTCTATGAAATGATCGACAGGGTGTTGCGCTGGTTTTTCAGTAATAGGATGATCAGGGGCTTGAAAGGCCCAGTAGGGTTTCCATTCTGCACCTTCCTTAATCCATTGGGTGAGCAAAGCCCGTTGTCGCTCAGAAAGTTTCTTATTCGTGGATGGGGGTGGCATAGCGTAGTCCGGATCTTGTGATGTGATTCTTTTGATTAACTCACTCTTGGCTGGATATCCCGGGACAATGGCGGTTATTCCATTTCTCCTCATCGTTGCAGTTTCCTCTAGATCCAGTCGTAGATCAGCTTCCCTGGAACTCTCATCAGGGCCGTGACACAAGAAACAGTTGTCAGAAAGGATGGGTCGTATGTGAAAGTTGAAATCTATTTCCTCTGGCAGGTGTAATGAGGTGTCTGCAACATGCCCGCAACCCCAACCACAGACCATAATCAGGCACGGGATCATTCCTACCGGTACTAAGGAGATTCTTAAGGCTCTCCGAATAGAGCCACTTTTTACCCACATAAGGATAAAGATCGTGAAAATGCCGGAATCACCCTCAGTACAAAAGAAGGGTGGTTAGAAGGTCTTCCTCTAGATCCGTTACTGCCAGCTGTTCCCAGAAGCAATTTCCATCAAGTTCGATTACAGGTGAAGAACCATCCATTGAAACTCAATGAAGGTCAATGAAATAGGAGGGCTTCAATCGAGAAATCTCTCGTCTACTCCGAGCTGGAGATTCAATCTCATATCTTGAATTAAATCGTACACTTGAGATATGACTGTTTGAAATGATGGATCGTCCCACACTTCTTGGAAGCTGGGATCACGTTTGGCATAGTGTACATCTCTCCAGCCAGCATCCACAGCCTTTTGAAGCCATGCAATGCAGTCTTCCTTTTGGTTCATCATGGCATTGATGGAAGCGATATCGGAATAGATCCATTTATCCGTCCCTCCCTCGTCGAGAAATTTCAATTTTGCTGCCAGCGTTCTTTCCAATAAATCGATAGAACGCTCTTTCTGACCTTTTTGTAACAGAATAAATCCTAGTCCCATTGGACTGATTGCATACGATCGATCAATCAGGTCAGGAACGCTGTCCAATGCTTCTTCAAAATATCTTTCCGCCTGATCCCAATTTCCAATCATTCTATGAAGCTCTCCAAGGGACTCCAAGTAGGATCTATTGCGCTGTGCCAGGTCCACTAGATCTGGAATAAGAGTACTCACTTGATCTTTTTTCCCATAGGCAAGATAGAGATGCATCAATCCAATCAGAGCTTGGCCAGCAATAGGATTGATTTCTCGAGCTTCATGAAACCACCGGTGAGCTATCTCAAATTCTCCGAGATATCCGTAACTCGACCCTAAGTTGGATCGGATTCCGTAGCTTTCTGGGTTTAGCTCAAGTCCTTTCTTGTACCAACGAATTGCTTCGTCCAGTGAGCCGCGGTGATAGTACTCTAGTCCAATATTCGCTACCGCTGGGGCGTAATTTGGATCGCGTTCGACGGTGCGAAGTAGATGATCTAAAGCATCTTCTCTATTGCCTTTAGCGCTATGTGCAAGTGACATGGCAAAGTGACCCTCAGGCAGAGAAGGATCTGACCTGACGACTTCTTGAGCAAGGTGAAACGCAGAGTCTAACCATTGAATCTTATCACCATATCGGCGATATCTAGCAAAATATGCTTGGGCTAAACCTGCCTTTGCTACGGAAAAACTAGAATCAAGCTCAATGGCTTTTTTGAATTCTACAATGCTTTTTTCATTTGATTCCCGAGTATAATTCGTCAATAAATGGATGCCTAATAAATAGTGATCAAAGGCATCTTCATTCTGAGTGAGAACCATTGTTTCAGATACCTGGTTTTCCGGATTAAACTCAATCTTTAACGCTGTGGCAATATCAAAAGCTAAATCCTGATGAATTTTCAAATTTTGATTAAGAGGTCTTTCATAATCACGTGCCCAGACATGTTCATCAGAAGAGCCGTCAATGAGCTGAACAGATATTCGAGTACTCAAATCATCGCGATAGACACTTCCTTCGATAAGATACTCTACTCCCAGCTCATCTGCTATATCACTAATGGTTTTCTGAGTATTTCGATATTGCTGCACAGAAGTCATTGATGTGACCGTAAAATGCTTTGTTCGTGACAAGTAGTTGCGAATGACTTCCACCATCCCGTCGGAAAAATATTCAAGATCAGGATCGGAACTTAGGCTGCGAAAGGGAAGTACGGCAAGGCTAATATTAGTATCACTTGATCTCGGATTTTTTTTGTCAATTCCCGGTGAGAAATAGAAAATAGCCACAAATATTGTTATCAGAACCAAAACCAATAAGCTACTTTTACCAGAGAGATGCAAAGGTTTTATAGGAGCAAGCTTACCATGCAAATCTTTTCTCCTAGGTACAACCAGGTCCGGATCATCTAATGCATAAATCGAAATTGGGCCTGTAACATTCTTGAATAAGAAATTTCCTAGAGCATGAGTTTTTAACTCTGGATGAGATTGAAGGTCTTCCATCACTCGTCGAGTAAAAAGTATTGTACCTGGAGCACCAAGTGATTCAACCCTAGAAGCTAAATTAACACCTTCACCATAAATGTCCTCACCTTCGATAACAATATCACCAACATTTATACCAATCCGTAGTGGAATTACCTCGCCCTCTCGCAATTCCAATTGAACTTCCCTCGCACATTTGACGGCCAACACTGTGCTTGGGAAAATACTTAGACTACCATCTCCAAGGTGTTGAAGAATCTCACCTCGGTATTTTGAAACTTTTTTATACAGTGTTTTTCGGTATCGTTGTGCTGCTGATCGACCTTTGCTCTCATCCATTTCCATCAAGCTGGTATACCCTACAATGTCGGAAAACATAATAGCTGTCAAGCGACGAATCGATGTCTCCGTAGGCATGATTGGATTTGTGAGAGAATAAAATTAGTCGAAGTACAGCTTAATTGTCAAGAAAAGTCTAAAAGAAAGTTCAAAAAAATCTTATTCTGATGCGATGGATGGTCATTCGTCTTGTGATGATTCAATGGCCATGATCGGCACCAATAGTGATAGCGAAGGAAAGTATCCTATGCATGAAATGAGTCTTTTTTGGACCTGCTTGGGTGAAACTTAGGAAGAATGATGAAAATAGCTTGTCCCGTCTGAAAACTGATTAAGTGGGGTAATTGTCACCAAACGCGCCATTTTCTGCTTGGTAATCTGTTTGAGTACCCTCACTAATTCGCTTCCTATCCTGGTCTCATCAGATTCCTTTGTCGAATAATTCGATATTTTCCGGTGTAATTTTTAGTAGACCCGTATTCACAGAATAAGGAACATTGGTAATGCCTGCTTTGTCATCATCATCAGATAGTTGATTGGTATTGTGGACCATGTCGAACAAGAACTGCGCACCGTACCAGGTAAACAACTCTCTCTTTTGTCCGATCAAGACTTGAATTACACCTTCCCTCACCAGTTTCAGATGCTCGGGTTCCCAATCTACCGTAGTGACTTTTATTTTTCCTGTTTTACCAGCCTCCTTGATCGCCAAACCGATGCCAGGTCCAGTGATGGCATCAAAACCACAGAGGCCAGCGAGGTCGGGATTAGCAGCGATCAAATCCGATGTAATTTTAGCCACATTTTCGGTGCTCCCTTGACTATCGTATTTACCTATTACATTAATATCCGGATATTTTTCTAACACATCAAGTAGTCCCCGAAAGCCATTTTCCATGTTTACCTGTCCCACCAATCCAATGTAGGCAATCTTTCCCTTACCACCGATCAATTCGACCATGGCTTCCCCCTGAAGGCGTCCAATGTCATACCAGTCAGTGCCGAGAAATGCATGGCGCTTACTGTTGGGAATTTCTGAATCATAAACAACGGTAGGAATTCCTGCTTCCACGGCCTTGTCAATAGCGCTGGCAATGGAAGGATCTGTACCGTTGATCAGAAGACCCGTTGGGCGAGATGGGATCACTTGCTCAATGGTTGCAATTTGCTGTACTACATCCCATTCGGTTGGGCCCAGTACCGTAGTTTTGACCCCACGCATTTTTCCCCATTTATGAAAAGCAGCTTGATCGTGGTTGACGTACATCGGAAAGTTGACGAAGGTGGTGACCATGACATATTCCTCATTTTCAAGCGCAACACCGGTCGTACCATCTTCCTGGTCTGCGGCGCGAGTGTACGCTCCCTGCTCAGGGTCGCAGGACATGATTCCGAGAATTAAACCAGCCCCGATGAGAGTCAAGCTTATTCCATTAAAGTTCTTCATAACAAGGATTTAGTTTCTTATGCTCAATTTTCTTATTTTCTCAGTCATAAATATCATATGGGATTTATCCCCGATTTGCCAAGGTCCTTCGTAAATACTTTTTTGCAGAAATTCCACTCCTTTTCTTTATAATAATATCAATTGTCACTGCTAAAATCAGAATAATTCCTAGAATTATTTGTTGCCAATATCCCGATACTCTAGCCAGAATCATCACATTGGAAACCAGTCCCATGAAAACAGTACCCAGCAAAGCTCCAGCGATCTTACCCTGACCTCCCAAGAGACTTGCACCTCCGAGAATCACAGCAGTAATTACACGTAATTCCATGCCTTGACCTGTAGTGGGCATTGCTGCTCCCAACCTGGCTGCCAATACAATACCGGCAAACCCAGCCAACAATGACATGATAATAAAAGAATAGATCTTCATGCGTTGGACGCGAATTCCGGAGAGCTCAGCCGCTTTCTCATTGCCACCAATATAATAGTACTTGCGAAAAAAAATCGTGCGGGAGACTAGGAATGAAAAGATCACGACAATTCCGATCATATACCAAACCGGCATTTGGAATCCAAGAATTTTATTTTGACCCAAGCGATTAAATGTGTCTGGGAGATTTTGGATGCCAGATCCACTGACCATCAGCGCCATACCACGGATGATACCCATCATGGCCAAAGTCTGTATCAACGGGTTTATACCCACTTTGGCTACAAAAAGCCCATTGATTAAACCAATCAACAGGGAAGCACCCAATCCTCCCAGTATCGCTATGGGTACATATACACCCCAGAAATACATCAAATAGGCGGCAAATCCTCCAGCAAAAGCGACTACCGATCCCACGGATAAGTCAAAGGATCCAGATATCAATAAGATCATCATCCCTACAGCAACAATGGCATCAATGCTCAAATTGAGCAACACCAGTGACATATTTTCAAGTGTAAAAAACTGATTTGGCCAGATGAGTGTGCTTATGAGGATCACCACCAAAATAGTAATGGCCAGGGTCACGACACGGTCTTGTAGAATATTTTCACGGTAGCTCATAAGTGTTTGAGAACTAAGCTGATTGGGCGAACATATTCTTAGTGCCGGAGGCGTGGTGCATAATTTCTTCCTCAGAAAACTGAGGGCGTAAAAATTCTCCTGTTATTCGCCCCTCGTGAAGGACTAAGATTCGATCGCATAGACCCATGAGTTCTGGCATTTCTGAAGAGATGAGAATAATGGCTTTCCCTTGAGCAGTTAATTGGTTGAGTATGTTGTATATTTCTGACTTGGCTCCTACGTCGATACCTGTTGTAGGTTCATCAACGATCAGTATGTCCGGATCAGTTAGCAACCACTTTGCCAATACGATTTTCTGCTGGTTGCCTCCGCTCAGTTGGTTGACTTTCTGATGCACTGAAGTTGTTTTAATCCGTAATTTTTTCATGATATCCTGAACGCTGGGCTGAAGATCGAATTTTTTGGAATTTAACTTTGAAGATTTGTTTTGATAGACCGATAGTATATTCTTAATAGCAGACATCTCCAGAAATAATCCTTGAGTTTTCCGGTCTTCAGGTAAAAACCCGATGCGATGTACAACTGCATCTGCAGGATGATTGATTTTGATTTCCTTTCCATTTTTAATCACAATCCCATGGTGTTTAGCTGCGCCAACAAGTGCATGGGCCCATTCGCTTCTTCCTGCTCCGACAAGACCGGAAAGCCCCAGTATTTCACCGCGATGCAAGTCGAATGATATTTCTTGAAATCCGAGCCCTGACATCCTACTCACCTGGAGAACTGCATTGGACTGGCAATGATTCTCGTAGTTAAAGGTCTTGACATCACGACCAACCATCAATCGAATGACTTTGTTAATTGTCAAGTCCTTGCTGTCATAGGTGCCCTGACCTTTCCCATCTTTCAGAATGGTGACCCGGTCGGCAATTTCAAATATTTCTTGCAGTCGGTGTGAAATGTAGATAATTGATTTGCCCTCAGCTGTTAATCTGCGCACGATAGAAAATAAAATTTTTGCATCTCGTTCACTTATGGCAGCCGTCGGTTCATCTAGGATGAGTATATCCGGATCGTGAGCCAGGGCTTTGGCAATTTCAATCATTTGTTGTTTACCCGCAGAGAGAGCGTGCAACTTTTGTTTTGGACTAATTTCGGGTATCCCCAAACTGGACAAGAGATTTGATGTAGCGGAAAACATTTTTTGGTAATCGATGAGCCCCCAAGGAGCAGTTGGTTGCCTGCCAGCATAAATATTGTCAGCCACAGTCATGTCAGTGACCAGACTTTTTTCTTGATAGACAATGCCAATGCCTTTCTGCTGCGCTGCCAGCTGATTAATGATGACTACCTCCTGACTTCCAAAAAATATTGTGCCACTATCGGGTTGGTGATTGCCCGACAAAATATTCATTAGCGTTGTTTTGCCAGCTCCATTTTCGCCAACCAACGCATGGACCTCTCCCGGGTAAAGATCAAAGTCTACCTGATCTAGTGCTTGAACGCCTGGGAATCGTTTACTAATGTGGTTGAGTCTGAGTTTAAACTCCACCTAATTTGATTATTGGTCGTAAAATAACGAATGTACATAAACCTCGGTCAAAATTGATCTCAGATATGATCACATATACCAACAAACTTAGCTTTCATCCAGTCTTCCGAGAATTAGGGTCTCCTGCTCAAGTGAAAAGAGCTGTGGACTCTGTACTTCATCTTGGCTGGTGGCAGCGAATATTTCTGAAAAGAGATTTTCACGCTGAATATGTTGAGCGAAAATATCAGGAGTCACTTTCGTGTACCTGAGTTTACCAGTGGAAAGGTGCAACTGCACTTGCACAGTCTCTGCCTTAAGGTTGACAATAATGAATGTCGAGATTTTGCCTTGCCTAAATATGATGCCTTGGGCAGAAAGGGGTCGGTTGCTTTCCAAGGACAGCCATTCGCTGTCCCGATGCTTTGAAAAGAATTGAAGTATGTGAAAAATGGGAAATATATCACCGGCTTTAGCTGGAAACGCATTGGAGCTGGGAGATTGATCTCCCTGACATATACCCGTCCATCCGGTGGTTTCAAAATAAGTCACTAAATCTGCCTTCGATTTTGACAGCGCAATGATACTGCTTACCAGCCACAGTGCTGCAAATGGCGTGCATTGTCGAGGGTCTACCTGGGTTGGAAGTTCATCCATCGCTAAGGGTTCATCGGCAGAAGTGGCATTGGGATTAAACCTTGGTTTGAGGGTGATTGGACTTACGAATACTTCCTTTGAAGGATAAATGGCATGTGCACTTTCCACCGTATAACCCTGGGCAATAGCGTTCTCGACCAGGGAGGGATTGTCAAAGGCATGCACCTGTGGGTTGACTGAATAGTTGACAAAGTCAATGGGATCAGCCGCTACATGTTCGCGGTTGAGCTCCGTAAAATAGGCTAGGGTGCCTGCACCGATTAAGAGGTTTCTGTGTGCACTACGTAGAAGTGATGCCGTGTGATCGATCAGATGTGATGGCGTGGTTTTATGGTCTTGATGGTAGATGTGTAAATAGATCTTTCGCTGTGGAGGAAGTTTTGCGATCAACTCAATTATGGATGCCACTTGTGTCCGGTATTGATCATCGAAAATAAGTACCAATTCCAGGTCCGTGTCTAAAAAATCGACTTCCTCACCGTGCGTTTGCCAGTGATTGCGCCATCGATCATGAGTCAGGTCAATTTCTACACGGTAGTGATCAGGTTTCACCCGTTTGATCAATCTGAGTTCATGAGGGCTCAGCGCTTGGTGATCACTTCTGGCTGCAAGTCCCATTCGAGGTTTGTGAAGAGGTGATGAAGGCCAAAGCCGGCAAGTAGAATCGAATGAAGTATCAGGCCTAGTATGCCAATCAAGGGATAGTATTACCTTTTGTTTAACCACCTCTCCTTCTTTGAGTAATGCTGGAAAGGGTCTGGATAATGGGGTGCAATAAGTCTTATAAGAATCATCAGTCCAGTTCCTCTGATCCTCAGTTTCAAAGATATCTCCTTCAAACTCTAGCACAGCTTCACCCCAGTCTGACAATGGCCATTTCATACTTCGAATATTCAGGAACGGCTGATGTGGGCTGATGAGGTCTGGGAAACGCAGTATTTCTTCAATACCAGTTGGGGAGAGGATGGTACACGGTTTTCCGGCATTTTCTTCAATGGAATGAAGGATGCAAAAACCTGTACGGTTTTTTCTGACATCTTTCTGAGGACTGCCTTCGATCTCAAAAAAAATAGAAGAATCAGTTTCTCCCCGAATATTTACTTTCCATCGAAACGGAAATTCTTCAGCAATACTTTCCCAATCATAGGTAATGTGGAAAGATCGATCGCTGATATTCAAGATTTCGTTACTGACCAAGCCTGGCATGGTATCCCAATTATGATCACGCAGCGCAAAGTATATCATGCGCAGTATCTCATAGTGTCCGCACCTAATGTAGCGCAGAAAACCACGATCATAAGAAAGGGTGAGTTCGCCAGCTCGTAATCTTTTCATTTGTTTGTTTTTTTCATGTACAGCCAGATCAGGTATGCAAGAAACTCGTCGTTCTTTTTTAGGAAAATAGGATCAAACCATTATTAGAACTGTAATGGATCCATTGGCTACCTTCATCCATTCCCCTTTTCTAGCACCAGCACGTAATCTTGGGCACTTGGTGGCGTGAAAACCATGATATTTCCTTGTGAATTAATTTCGGCAGGAAGCAAGGTATTTCCTACAGGATCAAACCATTTTGCTTGGTAAGAATTGTCTCTAGAGATTCTTAGTTTCACTTCCTGCTGGCTAGGTGTGTATGCCATGATGAGTCTTTTCTCATCATCGGAAACGATGGAAATGAATTGATTGTATGTATCTTCACCTGGTTGCTCAACGAGCAATTCTGCTGATGGCTTTAAGGTCCACCAAGGATACTTTTGTACAAATGCTGAAAGGTAACCTATCTGAAGACTACCAGGAAATTCAATACTTTTTTCCCAAGTGCTTGGCCCCCGGCCATCTGGATTGCGGTGATTTTCAATAAGCTCACCTTCCTCTTGAATCCAAGGCCAAATGCCATTTGCCCCATAGGTAATTCCCGAGAGTGGGGTGGCGAAAATGCTCCAGTAAGATGCATTTCGAACATCCGTTGCGGTGATTCGAAAATGAATTTCTTCATAATTCGGTTCTAAGTTCATGATGGGTTTGGGAGGTAGTTTGTCCCATGTTTGGGACATCGGTCCTTTGTTTATCCAATTGACTACTCTTTCACCGTTGTTATGGCTAGATTGGTACCCGAGAATGTCCAGCCAATGCTCCTCTTTATATTCTTCACCTATCCAAGAGCTGCCATGTGGGTGTTGTGCAACAATCCCAGGATGAGGCCGGTCAAAAACTCCCCTGCCTATCACTTTCCAGCGCTGCTCATATTCACGCACATACCGGCCGTCGCCTCCCAAAATCCAAATGACCTGATTTCCTCCAAACCGAGCAACCATATAACGAGCCAGCTTAATGGCTTCTTCCTGGGGTAGATGATAACCAGGACTGAGATGTCGGCCACCAGCCACCGGTAATGCCCATAAGAGCACGGGTGCGGCGATGAGTCCTTTGGCATTGATTTGATCAATTTTTTTGTCCAACCTTTGAAAGAATGTCGGATGAAGTTCGATATGTCCACTACCTGAAAACGCCACCTCTCCATGGCGATCTTTTTCACAACCTCTCCATTGTGTAGTCACAAACTGGATTGTGTTGTAGTGATTTTCTTTGCGCTGGCTGAGATACCTTTCCCACTCTTCATCGGTTGATTTCAAAGCCCCATTCCAAGCGGTGCAAGCTACGTAGAAAAATGGTGTTCCATCCGAATAGTTCAGATGGTAGCTGCCTGGACTTCTCTTGATGCTGCCGCGTTGATAAATGTTGTGAGGACTAGAGTTGGCAATACAATCAAAAGTGCCGGCTTGCTCATGTAGTCCTTTATTGTCTTCATCCGAACAGAAAGCTTGGTAATGCCAAGTGCCGATTTCATCAGGCGCAAACCTGACTTTAAACAGTTTATCTCCGTCCCAAAAGCCATCGATTTCATGAGTTCGGCCGGTTGGGCTTGTGAAGATGACCGAGAAGGATTGCAGATCATAAATAGGGTTTTCGTATTGTTTATCACTGGTAAAACTTGCTTCAAACTTGCTCCAAATGGGAACCTGCGCCAAGGCGGTCGAGCAAGCAAGAAGTGCTATTAAGAAAAGAATTCGTTGCATTATCGAAGTTTATTCCCTAAATCTAGTGACTGCCGGATTGGAATCCAAGTTTCCTGGAGGTCCTCCTAATCTTCACGGCTGCTTTTTTTGGTTTTGAGACCAGGTAGTGCCTAGACTGTGCTGCATCTTCATGGGGGGAAGGAAGAAATGAAATGCCTACTACGGTAAGAGGGAAAGTGCGGGGCTTAGTTATACTCAAAAATAAGTGCTGAGTCCGAATAACCAGGATGCAGCTCGGGCCGGAGGATTATGAAGGAGGTCCGTTTGCCATTCATAGCGATAATTGAGCCTAAACACGGTCTCACCAGAAGGTCGAAAACTAATAGAGGGGGTTAGCGCCCAAAGGTGGTCACCAATGGTGGTTCCTGTTTCTTTGAAATGGCCGACATTCCAATCCACAAAGTCAAGACGAAAGGCTGCATTCAGTACAGCATCATCCCAATCAAAGATTTTCCCTTGAATGATTGGTTGCACCACATCAATAAAAAATCCCTTCTGCTTGTTTCCAAACTGCTGGGTATAGCTGGTTGGTACATCGATGTGGATGAAAGCGGCCTCACCGACAATTGCCGTGCTGGTTTTTTTTATGACTGTATTGATATCAATCGCCCATACATCGATCCGGCGTTTTTGGTCAAGGGTGAGTCCGTCCACTTCAAATTTATTGTAGACACCTCCCATAAAGGATAGTCCAATTTCGCCAATGTTTCGATTCTTTATAGCGATTTTACCGCTGAGAAGGGGTTTGCCACTATTGCTTTCCTCAAAACGCTCCTCATTTTCTTTTGCTGCAGGTAAGAATGTCCGGCTCTCTTGGTTGTCAATGATTCGGTTATCAAAACCATTGGATACATAGGTTTCGTAACCCAGTACCCAGTTTCCTTTGTGGGTTTTGCCGTACAATCCAAATCCTGCATTTGACCAGGTCGCCGGGAGGAGATTAACGGCTACATCCGGACGTTCAACAAACTCCCACTTTGGACCATCGTGATTTTGGTTGAAGGCACCGATTGGATTCATGATGATTCCTCCTCGAAAATTTAATCCGGGATGGAAGGCAACATCCACAGCGGCAAATTCTATTCCTATTTCTTTAGTGCCGTCTTCAAACTCCATTTCAGAAAGAAACTTAATGCGCTTTGAGATGGATGCAGACATGAACATGGTTAGTCTGCGCGCCTGAAATGACAAACCTTCAGAAATTCCCTCCTCAATGCGATAAATGGAATTAGCCTCTACATAGCCTCCCAGGGCAACTGGCATTTTATCGACGGAGAGGAATGGTCGTGTATAGACGGCATCCATATTGAGATCGGTCACCTCAACACTTCGGCGCTCACTCACTAAGGCACTGTCGACCTCCTGCGCCAAACCATTACAGGCAATCATTAGGATGATAACTACCAAATGCTGGCCGTTATGACAACCAAATGTAAATCCTTTCATTGTCGGTTTCGGTTTTGAATGTGAGCAAATCTTGATTTGCTGGACCTTCGAGTACGGTACCCTTAATCGAAAACTCGCTTCCGTGACATGGACAGCTGTAGATTCCCCCTCCCACATTTAGTTCACAACCTCGATGGGTGCATTTCAACAGAGAAGACGTATAGCTATCTCCATCTGTTTTATGGACACAGATAGGAAATGGTTGATCATCTGTTTTTATTAATACAAAGGATCTTTCTGAACGCTTTCCTCTCTTTTCCTGAAAAAATTCGGAACGAGATATCACAAGCCGGCCTGCATCCGGTGTCACGGTTGCATAATGGATGGCTCCACATGACTGTAGCATGGTTGCAGTGACCGGAAGACCTATGGCAAAGCAGCCACATTTTTTGATGAATTCTTTTCGCTTCACTTTAAAGGGATTCAAGAAATTTCAACAGTTGCTCTTGCTCAATGATTGAAAGCTGCAGGAAATTGTTTTTTGATGACTCGGCTTCACCCCCGTGTAAGGTGATTGCCTCTTCTATACTCGTGGCTCTACCATCATGCATGAGGAAATAATCACCACCTTGTGCATCAGCCGATAAGCCGAGACCCCAAAGAGGTGGAGTTCTCCACTCCGAACTCAGGGCAAAACCTTCCGTGTAGCCATCATCTAATGCTGGACCCATATCGTGCAACAACAGATCAGTGTAGGGGTGAAACTCCTGGTAAGCAAGAACCTCAATCGGAGAAAAACCCGTCTGAAGTGTAGGGGTATGACAGACAGCGCATTGTATCTCAGAAAAGATTTGCTTTCCTGCTTTCACATCCGGATCATCCTGATTTCTGGGTATCGGCGCTTTTAGGGTCTTTAGGTAGAAGACTACATCATTGACTGTTTGAGTACTTACTTCAGGGTCCTCTTCCAAACCACTGTGAGGATCCACGGGTTCAAATAAGGAAGTTACACCCATATCCTGATTGTAGGCTCCAGCAGTTTGATGAAGGAGGTCATATGCCGATGCTTTCTTACCAAATCTCGTGATGTACCTGCCATTCCGCTGTAGATTTTGTGGTCGCAGCTTGACATAGTCAGGAATTCTATTCCAATGTAACCGCCCACTGATTCCGTCTTTATCGCTATCGTAAGGGTCAGCCAGAGCTGCAAGATCAGCATCGGGAACAGCATCTAGGAATCCCAGTCCAGTCACTGCAGGAGCAATCAGGTCCGTAAAGGGAGAACCTTCGGGGAGTTCTTCGGGCTGGAATCCGGGTACGGCTTTATGCTGTAATTGTGGACCTCCAAGATGCAAGAACTGATTGCCGGTGGTGTCAGCCTGACCGAACCGAGTAAATCTGACAAACGGCGTTCCCTTCCCATCGCCACTGTGACATGCGGCACATTGATTGGCGACAAAAAGAGGACCTAGACCGGTTTCAATAGTAAAGACTTCGGAAAAAGCTTCATCTCCCTTCAGAAACTTCAACTGTTCATCAGTAGAGAGTCCTTCAATGGGTCCGTCCAACACCTCATCATCTCCCGGGCTACCAGGTGCTGTCTTTTCACAAGCCCACATCATGACGATGATGGCTAGGAAAGTCCCTGTGAATAGTTGCCTCGTCATGGCCATTGTCATATATTATGTAAATCTAAAAATAATTTTTAGAGTATTCTAAATTATTTTGTCTATGACTCTAATATTTGTCAATTGAAGCGATGAATAGGCAAAACCCTCTGGGTGTTGAAAAGCAATAACGCCAGAGCATTCAGTAATCACCAGGACAGTAAGTAAGTAGGGCTTAGGTCCATCTAAGGCAATCTAGCACCGCTTGTAATAGGTAAGACCATGCTGCCAAGGAGAACAGTCCCAAAGGATTGTTCGTACTTCACAAAGCACGGTCATGCCGAGCAAAAAGTCACAGCTCTGGCAACCTCGAGGTGGTTGAATCACTAACGGGCTGAGCCGTTTTTGATTCTTTCCTTTATTACACAATGTCAAGCAGAAAATTAAAGCGTCGTTTCTATAGGTCGAAAGCAAGAGATCTTACGACCATCTACCTAACAATACCAACGGATCTACTAAATCTGTCATTGCCATAAATCAAGGTGACCACATAGTTGCCCACCGGCAAGTCCTTTACATCAATGACTTGTTCCCAATCACCTTGAAAATTGCCAAAATCATAGCTTTCAATCAGTTGTCCAGTGGCCGAATGAATATCTGCGCTCACCTTTGTACGGTCTGACAAATTCATGCGAATGTGGATTTTATCACTAGCCGGGTTGGGAAATATGACGGGTTCAGCAGCATTCATTTGGCCGGAGCTGGCACCAGCTGGTGCTGATATCTTACTTGAACTGCCATTATTTTGAGACAGCTTAAATTTGATTGGCAAGTTAAAACGTACCTTGACGATTTTGCCTCGCTGTCTCCCGGGGATCCATCTCTCCGGCATAGCATTCATCCGGTCAATAATGTCAAGTACGACTTCATCTGTTCCATAACCGATGGATCTTAGGATCTTCACATCCTCCAGAAGGCCCACCTTATTCACAGTAAATTGAACCACAGACACACCTTCAATACCAGCATCCTTGGCAGTTTGTGGATATTGTACGTGTTCATAAATAAATTGCAACATCTTCTGATCGGCACATTGCTTTCGTTGTTTCGCATCCATCTCACTCTGTTCGCAACCGGGAAATCTGGGCATCTCTTCAACGACTTTGAAAACCTCTTCGTGCATTTCTCCAACGACTTTGAAAACCTCATCATGCTTCCCTCCGGCCTCCTTGTCATCCAGCTGAAATTTTACCGGCAACATGAATTCAACGTTCACGTTTTGGCCTTTGTGCCGGCCGGGGATCCACTTCTCTGCCATGTCATTCATGGCTTCCACTACTGAGATCACCGCTTCATCCGTACCGAATCCCAATGATCTCTTCACATCAATTTCATAGATACTTCCATCAAGTCCCACTACGAAACCAACCACCACTGTACCTTCAATTTCGTTCTCCCGCGCCTCAGCGGGATAGGAGATGTGATCATAAATAAATTTCAGCATCCTTTTCTGTGAGCAAATTTTACGCTCCTCTCCTGAGAGTACTTCACATCCCGGGAAACGGGGCATTTCATCAACTTCTCTAAATATTTTGTCATTGGCCATTCCATTGGCTGGGGATTCCCCTTTGGTCCTTTTGGTGGTGATAAAAATCACCCCGTTCTTGGCTTGTGGACCATATTTTTCTAAATAGCCTAATGCCAAAGCCCGGGTTCCTTTCTCGACATTGATTTTTTCAATTTTTTTCGGATCTATCGATTCTACAAACCAATTTGATCTCACTTGACCATCAACCACCATCACCGGCGTCGAATCTTGACTCAGAGTACTTAAATCAAGATTTTGCTGGGTAGTAGTTTCTAAAGACAATGTTGCCTCTTCTCCTGGTCCATGCAAGCTGCGAAATGCAAATAACGCAATGAGAACAGCCAGTACGGGAACAAATAGTAGATATCTTAATCTTGCTGTCTGTGATGATTTGTTTTTCATCATCATAATAAATCTCGATTTAAGTTTTGATTGAAAAAAATGATTGGCTAATAAAGGAGTTATTCCAGGTTGAGCAATGGAAAGAAGAAAATTTCCGTATTGCTCCAGACTCTGGTTTTGGAGCACTATGTCATCAGCTTTGTATTCATTTACACGTCGAATCGCAGCTGTATACAGGTAGATTAGGGGACTGGGCCACAGTAAGATGCTAACCAAACCTAAGAATATTTGATCAACGCTGTGACCGGATCTCACGTGGGCCGTTTCATGCGTTAATATGGCTCCGAGTTGATCTTTGGAGAACCTTCTCCTATTGGAGATAAAAATCCAATTGAAAAAGGAAAAGGGTTCATGACTACCCGTTGTGTAAAAGATCAAGATGTTTCCCCATCGTTCGCTGTTTCTGGTTGATTTTCTAAGGAGGACTATGCTAATCAGTTGCCTCATGAAAAACACCAATCCCAGGATTACTCCCATCCAGTAGAAAGCAAGCAGAATATCTAATCCACTCATGTGAATGGCAGGTGCGGTGATTAAACGAACACTGACTTGAGCCGCCTCGGTAAATATGGGCCCTATGGTTGCTACATAGTTTGGATTATCTGGAGTAACGGATGGTTCAATGGCCGGCAAGAGTGGTATGCTCAGACTGATTAATAATGTAACCAGGAGGTAGGTGCGGTTTAATGTAAAAAAAGTGATCTTTTCCAACCACAGCCGGTAGAGAAGAAAGAATGGAAGAAGGCACAGCGAGACTTGGTATATGTAGGTCAGCATCGCTACTATTTTTTATTGATCCGGGACATGATGTCCTGTAAATCCTTTATATCCAAATCCTTTTCTCGTACTAAGAAATTCACCAGACTGCCAGGAGATCCATCAAAGTAAGCGCCTAGCAGATTGTTCAATTTTCGCTTTCTATAACTTTCCTTACTGACAAGAGCAGTATATACATAGGTGCGACCATAAGCCCTATGGTCGGCATAGCCCTTTCTTTCCAGGATGCGGATTATGGAAGAAATGGTGGAATGGGCCGGTCGAGGTGTTCCCATCTGATCTAACAAATCTGAGACTGTAGCCTGTTCCAGGTCCCACAAGTATTGCATTACTTCTTCCTCTGCCTTGGTAAGTAATGCTGGTTTTTTTTCTTTGCTCTTCAAGAGATTGCAATTCGTCTATACCAAGATATAACGTATTTTTTAATTATACAACTAAAAGATACGTTAAAATTTTTATTTCGGAGCATTGGCGGTTTAGATTGAAGAAAATCGATGTTCCAGATGGTGGTTTAAAAGGGATTGGTTTAGGTGATCATTTCCTGTTGTAGAAAAGTGGTATTCTTTTGACCTGGGCGTGAACCTTAACTGGGCTTTGACTGTATATAAATAATGTATACTTTTTAGTATAAGCAAATAAAATTGCATTTTTGCAGCCTAATTCGTCTGAGATGAGTGAATCGATGAAGGTCTTAGAAGACCACACCAAGAGTGAATACAAATATGGCTTCAGTAGCGACATAGAAACCGATGTCATAGCCAAAGGATTGGATGAGGATGTAGTCCGAATGATTTCAGCCAAGAAAAATGAGCCCGCCTTCTTGCTGGAGTGGCGGTTAAAAGCCTATCATCACTGGAAGACCCTTAAAGAACCGAGGTGGCCCAATGTAACTTATCCTGAGATAGACTATCAGGATATCATTTACTACGCGGCACCAAAGCAACGTCCTACTTTGAATAGCCTGGATGAAGTTGATCCAGAGTTGCTTCGAACTTTCGAAAAGCTGGGGATATCACTGGATGAGCAAAAGAGATTAACCGGAGTTGCTGTGGATGCAGTACTAGACAGCGTCTCCGTGAAGACGACATTTAAGGAGACGTTGGCAGAAAAAGGCATCATCTTTTCCTCTTTTAGCGAAGCTGTTCAAGAGCATCCGAAGTTGGTCAAGAAATACTTGGGTACAGTAGTTCCATATACCGATAACTATTTTGCCGCTCTCAACGCGGCAGTGTTTAGTGATGGTTCCTTTTGCTATATACCCAAAGGTGTGCGATGTCCTATGGAGTTGTCGACCTATTTTCGGATCAACACCGCAAACACTGGTCAGTTTGAAAGAACCCTCGTGATCGCTGAACCCGGAAGTTATGTAAGTTATTTGGAGGGCTGCACTGCACCCATGCGTGACGAAAATCAGCTGCATGCAGCGGTCGTCGAGTTGATTGCGTTTGACGATGCCGAAATTAAGTATTCTACCGTTCAAAATTGGTACCCGGGAGATAAGGACGGGAAAGGCGGTATCTACAATTTTGTTACCAAGCGAGGTATTTGCGCCGGGACAAACAGTAAGATCAGCTGGACTCAGGTAGAGACAGGATCGGCGATAACCTGGAAATACCCCAGTTGTATCCTTAAGGGAGACCGATCTGTCGGTGAGTTTTATAGCATCGCGGTTACTAACAATTTACAGCAGGCCGATACGGGCACCAAGATGCTTCATATTGGCAAGAATACCCGCAGTACCATCATATCTAAAGGGATCAGTGCTGGGCGGAGCCAGAATTCTTATAGGGGCCTTGTTAAGGTTGGTAAACGGGCCGAAAATGCACGCAATTTTAGCCAGTGTGATTCGCTGTTGATGGGCGACAGATGTGGAGCGCATACGTTTCCTTATCTCGAAGTCGAACATCCAACAGCGCAGGTCGAGCATGAAGCAACAACTTCAAAGATCGGCGAGGATCAGCTCTTTTATTGTATGCAGCGAGGATTGAGCGAAGAAGACGCCATCAATTTAATCGTGAATGGCTACTGTAAGGAGGTATTTAATGAATTGCCTATGGAATTTGCCGTAGAAGCCCAAAAATTGTTGTCGGTAAGTCTTGAGGGCAGTGTTGGATAATTAAGTTTACCAGATCATTTCTTGATAACGGATATAGATAATGTTAATAGTTAAAGATTTACATGTAGTTGTTGATGGTAAGGAAATACTTAAAGGTGTAAACCTGGAGGTCAATGCCGGTGAGACCCATGCCATCATGGGACCCAATGGTAGCGGCAAGAGCACACTGGCTCAAGTCATAGCCGGTAGAGAGGAATTTGAAGTGACCAAGGGTTCCATTACCTATTTGGGTGAAGACCTTCTAGAAAAAGAGGTCGATCAGCGAGCACGGGAAGGTATTTTTCTAGCCTTCCAGTACCCAGTGGAGATACCAGGCGTATCTACGGCACATTTCCTGAAGAGTACGGTAAACGCGGTGCGAAAAGGAAAGGGTTTGGAAGAGCTTTCGGCTTTGGAGATGCTCAAATTAATGCGTAGTAAGGTGAAACTGCTGGGCATGGATGAATCCTTTTTAAACCGTTCGTTGAATGACGGTTTCTCGGGTGGGGAAAAGAAGAAGAATGAAATTCTTCAAATGGCAGTGCTTGACCCGACCATGTGCATTTTAGATGAGACCGATTCCGGGCTTGACATTGATGCATTGAAGGTTGTTGCCGATGGAGTCAATGCCCTGCGAAATGAGCAAAATGCATTTGTCGTAGTTACACATTATCAACGCCTACTCAATTACATTGTGCCAGACTTCGTTCACGTACTTGCCGGAGGACGTATCGTTAGATCAGGGGACAAGCAGTTGGCAATCGAATTAGAGGAGCATGGCTATGATTGGATCAAAGAGCAATCAGGAACGATTGCAGAATAAAGAGAACAAATGACTTCAGTAAAACCATCAAATTTGCTTGACGCCAAATCGAGATATGTCGGGCAGATAAAGCATCGTATTGCTCACCTCAATGGGCAATCAGAGCATCCGGCACAGGTCTTGAGAAAGCATGCTTTGATGTGCTTGGAGAACAGTAGTTTTCCAGATCGCAAGAATGAGGATTATAAATATACTTCCATTCAACCTTTTGTCCGTCAAGACTTTCGTCTGGGACAATGCGAGTCCTTTGATGATTCTCTCCTTAATGAAAAATTGTGTGAGGCCTACCGTCTGATCTTTTATAACGGGGTCTTCATGTGTGAGGCCTCGGATACACCTCCAGATCCTGTAAAGCATATCTCTCTGCAGGAGGCGCTGGAGAATCCCGATTTCAGGGATATTGCCCAATCAACAGCAGATAGAATTCGCAATGAAAATGTGCAGATTTTTGAAGCCATTGCACTCGGGTTGACTGAAGATGTAAGAATGATCATTGTCCCAGCCAACGTCCAAATTGAAAAACCCATTCACATTTCACATATCAGTAGTGGAGAAGGCGAACCTTTGGCCTCATTTCCGTACATCATTACGGTAGTGGATCAACATGCTCAGGTCGAAATTTTAGAGACTTTCGAAGGCAGGGGAACAGTTGGTAATTTTACCAATGCCGTGCATCGTTTGTACCTCGCCGATGGAGCAAGAGTAGATCATTACAGACTTCAGGAAGAACACGAGGAACAGCTTCATACCACTCAGACCACCGCTTACCAAGCCCAGAATAGTACCTATGGTCAGTATATTTTGGAGCTTGGAGGAAAACTGGTACGTCACAATGTGCAAGCTATTCACGAGGGCAGCAACATTGCGACTCATCTCTATGGGGCGTTCTTGGCTGCGAAGTCTCAGCATATTGATACACAAAGTTTTATCGACCATGCGTATCCACATTGCGAAAGCAACGAACTTTACAAGGGCATTCTTACTGATCGATCCCGGGGTGTTTTCAACGGAAAGATCATTGTAAGACAGGATGCCCAAAAAACAGAAGCATTTCAGCAAAACAGCGCTTTAGTCCTTTCTGATCATGCCGTGATGGACAGCAAACCTCAATTGGAGATTTTTGCTGATGATGTCCGATGCAGTCATGGAGCCACGATTGGTCAGTTGGATCAAGACGCAGTGTTTTATCTTCGATCCAGAGGGCTTCCTCAGCGGCATGCCGAAGGACTACTGCAAAAGGCTTTTATCAAGGAAGTCATCGATAATTTTCCGAACAAAACAGTTGCCGGTAAGCTCTCTGAACGGTTGGATCGAAAGTTGACCAGAAACTTGGGAATCCAATCATGATGGTAGGCAATACAGAAGTGCGACCGGACTCAAGCATCATATCTGCAATTAGGGCTGATTTTCCCATTTTGGAGAGCCAAATGCACGATAAACCACTGGTGTTTTTGGACAATGCTGCCTCGAGTCAAAAGCCTCGGCAGGTGATCCAGGCTTTAGAGTCGTATTATGAGAACCAGCATGCCAATGTGCATCGTGGAGTATATGCCTTAAGTGCTTCAGCGACCGATGCCTTTGAGCGGGCTCGATCCTCGGTTCAACGTTTTATCAATGCAGCCTCAGATCATGAGGTCATCTTTACAAAAGGCACCACTGAGGGAATAAACCTAGTGGCCACTTGTTTTGAAAGGGGGGTTCTGCAGCCTGGAGATGAAGTGCTGATTTCCGGAATGGAGCATCATTCGAATATTGTACCATGGCAGATTGCTTGTGAGCAAAGTGGAGCGAGCTTAAAGGTGATTCCAGTCAATGCTCGTGGTGAACTGATACTCGAGGACCTGGACCGACTCATCAGTGAAAGAACCCAGCTGATTGCCTTGGTACATATTTCCAATACCCTTGGCACAATTAATCCGGTGGAGAAAGTAATCGCTGCAGCTCATGCGCATGATATTCCCGTTCTACTGGATGGTGCTCAAGCAGCTCCACACGAGCGAATTGATGTACAAGCGTTAGATGTCGATTTCTACGCCTTTTCTGCCCACAAAATGTATGGACCTACCGGCATGGGCATTCTTTATGGTAAGGAATCTTGGCTAGACCGGCTTCCTCCCTATCAGGGTGGAGGCGAAATGATCAGAACCGTAAGTTTTGACAAAACCGAGTACAACGACTTGCCTTTTAAGTTTGAAGCTGGTACCCCAAATATTGCCGGTGCCATAGCACTCAATGCCACCATAGAATACCTGGAAAAGTTGCCATGGACAGAGATTCAAAACCATGAGAAAACACTGCTGGATACGGCAAGTGATGAATTGAGAAAATTGAAGGGTCTTCAAATCATTGGTCAAGCAGAGAATAAGGTGAGCGTGGTTTCCTTTCATATAGAAGGGGTACATCCTCACGATATAGGAACACTTCTAGACCAACAAGGTATTGCGGTACGTACCGGTCATCATTGTACTGAACCCCTGATGCATCAATTCGGTATTCCGGGTACGGTTAGGGCTTCTTTCGGTATATACAACACGCTTGATGAAGTGTCACAACTCATTGAAGGGGTGAAATTATCAATTAAAATGTTGAGATAGGAATTAATGAGCATTGATGAGATACAGGCGCAGATTGTTGATGAGTTTTCATTCTTCCAAAACTGGGCCGATAAATACGAGTATATCATTGATATGGGGAAAAATCTTCCGCTGATTGATCCTCAGCATAAGACGGATGACAATCTTATAAAGGGCTGTCAAAGTAGAGTTTGGCTGACGGCTGAGCAAAGAGAAGGACGGGTTTATTTCACGGCTGATAGCGATGCCATCATCACCAAGGGTATAATCGCCCTATTGATCAGGGTATTATCAGGACAATCGGCCGAAGAGGTTGCCAAAGCTCAACTTTTTTTTGTGGATGATATCGGGCTTAAAGATCATCTTTCAGTAACTCGTTCCAACGGGCTTGCGAACATGATCAGGAAGATGAAGATGTATGGATTGGCTTATACTGCTAAGGCATCATGATGAATGAAGCAAAGCAAAAGGAACTTCGAGATCAGGCCATTGAGGTGGTATCTGATATTTATGATCCAGAAATTCCAATCAGCATCTTTGAATTAGGGTTGATCTATGATTTGCATATTGACCCTAATGGTGTGGCACATGTCGAAATGACTTTGACGACCCCAGCTTGTCCAGTGGCTGAGTCTCTCCCCATGGAGGTACAAGAGAAGATATCAGCGATTGTTGGGATCACTGATGTAGACCTTCGGCTAGTTTGGGATCCACCCTGGTCAAAAGATCGGATGAGTGATGAAGCTAAATTAGCACTAAATATGTTTTAGTATGAAGATTTCAGCAAAAGATGAGTACGGTTTAAGGATCTTATTGCGAATTGCGAAAGATGGGGGTGAGCAGGGCATCAGTATCGCCCGGCTGAGTGAGGCCGAAGGGATTTCAGAGCCCTATGTAGCTAAAATCACCAGATTACTAAGGATTGCAGGGTTGATTAAAAGTAATCTCGGCAGTCGAGGAGGATATGTCTTGGTGCAAGAGCCAGATGCCATTACCATCAATCACGTCTTGAAATCACTGGATGGTAAGCTCTTTGATCAGTCCTTCTGCAAATCCTACACAGGTATCCAATCTCTTTGTACTAATTCAGTAGATTGTTCGATAAGATCTCTATGGAAAGTTATCCAATCCTCACTGGATGATTTGCTTGAAAAAATCACTTTAGCCGACTTGATGAGCTCAGAAGGGAAATCCCAGTCCTCTCTACAGAGGAAGACGAGGAGGAATTCACTGAAGATCAGGGAGGCACGGGAAGCCTAAAATCTGGGACCAGACCAATTGGATCTGATTCGACAACCCATCATCAGCAGGGCAGAGTTATGACGATTTATGTGGCTGTCAGACGGGAAATTACCACATCAAGTTTGGGGTTAGACCTGTTTTTGTGGGAAACAGCTAGTATTCAGTGGGAGTTTTTGATCCTGATGCCTTAGCGTCGATATTCTAATGGGTGAAGATCATGATCCATTCGTCTTCTATTCAACAATTCAAAGAGATGGACAGGAAGCGTCATTATCATCAAGGTACAATTGCTTACATTAAGTCTTCAATCTAATCATATGAACAAAGAATTGGTCTGGCATAAGGTGCTAGATGATCAAACCCAATTACCAGAAGGCAGGGTAATGACCGTGTATGCGGGACACCGAGGTATTTGTCTGACGCATCATCAGGGGAAGCTTTCAGCGCTCAATAATCGATGCCCCCATCAGGGAGGTCCTCTGGGTGAGGGCTCCATTGAAAATGGTCTGTTGCGATGCCCATGGCATGGCTGGGATTTTAATCCGCACGGTGGCGATTCTGATGACTTCGATGACGGCATTACCACATATCCGCTGAAGGTGGAGGATGGGGCTGTATTGGTTGGCCTTTTGCCCGAAACGGATCATACGATTACGATTTCCGATATCATGGCAGAAACGATGGTCAATTGGGGTGTTGACCGGATATTTGGAATGGTCGGACATTCCAATTTGGGTCTTGCTGATGCCTTGCGTAGACTGGAATCGGATGGCAAATTGAAGTTTTTTGGAATTAGACATGAGGGAGCTGCCTCCTTTGCTGCTTCAGCCTACGCCAAGCTGACTGGGAAACCCGCTGCTTGCTTTGCCATTGCAGGACCAGGTAGTACCAATATGTTTACCGGCCTGTGGGATGCGAAAGTTGATCGTGCACCCATTTTGGCACTGACAGGACAAGTGGCTACGCAGGTCGTGGGTACAGGAAATTTCCAAGAAGTGGATCTGGTTAGGGCTTTTCAGACCGTAGCTGAGTTTAACCACAGGGTAGAGTACCAATCAAAGCATACCGAGCTCATGAGCCTTGCCATCAAGCATGCTATACTCAAGCGTGATGTGGCTCACTTGACTTTCCCTGATCAGGTACAGACCATGCCAGCAAAGGGTGAGAAGGCACAGACTCCTGAAGGCCGGATGCCAGCTCTAGACACAGCACCGTCCTCAAAATCGTTTTCCCAAGCCCTTGAGATGTTGGCCAATTCGAAACGACCGGTGATCATTGTAGGGCATGGTGCCCGATTTCACATGACTAAAATAATTCAACTTGCTGAAGGGCTAAATGCGCCGGTCCTCACAACCTTTAAAGGGAAGGGTCAGATCTCTGATCTCCATGCATTGGGTTGTGGAGTCCTGGGAAGAAGTGGGACACCCATTGCATCGTATTTTATGAACGAAGCAGATCTCTTGCTCGTGATCGGTGCATCGTTTTCTAATCACACGGGGATTTCTCCGAAAATTCCAACCATTCAAATTGATTTTGATCCTTTGGCCTTGGCCAAATTTCATAAAATTGACTTGCCTCTATTGGGTGAAATATCAACCACCATCGACAAGCTGCTTGATCACGCTGGAGATCTAACCAGCGGTAAGGACGACCGGAGATCCGAAATTGCCAATAGGTGGGAGATCTGGCGGAAGGAAAAAGCTAAAAGACTCCAGGAGGATCGAGGTAAAGGCATCAGTTCCATTGCAATTTTTAGTGCGCTAAATAAATATGTTCCCGACAATGCAGTAATGTGTGTCGATGTTGGTAACAATGCCTATTCTTTTGGCCGGTATTTTGAAAGCAAGCAGCATACCTTTTTGATGTCTGGATACCTGGGCTCGATTGGATTTGCCTTTCCAGCAGCCATGGGAGCATGGGCAGCAGTGGAGGAAAGCAGACCAGTGGTGGCGGTGGCTGGCGATGGAGGATTTTGTCAGTATATGGCCGAAGTTACCACCGCAGTAAAATATGATATGCCGATCAAGACGATCATTTTAAACAACAGCGAACTGGGTAAGATCACCAAGGAACAACGTTCAGGGGGCTGGGATAAGTGGGCCACCGATTTGATCAACCCCGACTTTGCCTCCTACGCTCAAAGTTGTGGTGCTTTGGGTCTGAAGGCTACTGTTCGTGCTGATCTGGATGACCTAATGAAAAAGCTGTTTGAACATCAGGGGCCAGGTTTGTTGGAGATCAAAAGCGATGCGAAGTTGATCTGACTGCACCTGCTGACTCTAATTCATTAACATGGATTTTTCGAAAATTAATATTGCCGAAAAGCTTTCGAGATTCAATGATCATTGGAATCCTCGCATCGTGGCGAAGCTGAATGGACAGCATGTTAAACTGGTTAAATTCCAGGGAGCTTTTACCTGGCATCATCACGATGAAGAGGATGAATTGTTTCTGGTGCTCGATGGAAACTTTAGAATGGAATTTCGTGACCGTAAGGTAGAACTGCAACAAGGTGAGTTTATCGTTGTTCCGCGGGGAGTGGAACACCGTCCAGTGGCTGATCGCGAAGTTTCCGTGCTGCTTTTCGAGCCGGAATCTACCAGAAATACAGGCTCAGATAAAAATCAATTTACCCGGGAGCAGTTGGAGTGGATCTGATGTTTCGGGTTGAAACAAAATGTGAAAAGCATAGACCAGTAGGTTGAGGGATTAATTAGTTTCAATGCCCGCTTCAGCCATAAGCTTCAATCCGTAATTTCTGATTGTTTCAATGATGGGAATTGTGGCCATCCCTTTCTCGGTGATGGAATATTCCACTTTTGGAGGTACCACGGCGTAGACCTTGCGGTGAATGAAGCCCTCACTCTCCAATTGACGCAACTGAGACGTCAGCATCTTATCTGTGATGTGGGGAATGTCTCGTTTTAATTCACTGTATCGAAACACTTTTTCCTTCAATCGCCATAGGATGGGCATTTTCCAAGTTCCACCGATCCGATCCATTGCAAACTCTACTGGATTGTAGTAAAGCTTATTCTTATATAAAAATTCGGGCATAACTAGCTAATTATCAGATTACTTTCCTAGAAGTATGTATCATACAAAGAAGTAAGTATATGGACAAAGGTAGGTTACTCACTTAATTTTGGGTGCATCAGAAATAATCATTTTATCACTTCTTTCAGGCCACCTCAGTCTATTTGGGATGGACCTGAAACAAAGATCACAAACGATGCATGCAACGGTAAGAAAGATCAGAGCATATGTTCATAATCATGGGCAGCCCGCCAAAGGAAAGATATTAATGGTAGTCAGTAGTCCCGGTGTCTCAGATCAAACCGGATGGCCAATAGGATTCTGGGCAGCTGAGTTGACGCACCCACTGCGTATCTTCCAAGAAGCTGGATATGAGGTAGTTTTGGCCTCAACCAACGGAGGGAGTATTGAGATGGACAGCTTTTCCGACCCCAGACATGAAAGCGGTTATTCGGCAAATGATGTGATCTCCCTTGGCTATCTGCAATTGGAGGGGTTTCAAGATATGTTGGAAAAGACTAAATCCATAGATGAGGTGCTCCCTGATGACTACAATGCCATTTTTCTCGTGGGAGGCCAAGGTCCGATGTATACTTTTAGGGATAATGTGCAACTTCGTAATTTATTTGCTGCTTTTTATGAATCAGGCAAACCAAGCGCAGCTGTTTGTCATGCTACGACCCTACTCTTGGAAGCCACAACATCGGATGGAGCACTGATTGTAAGCAATAAGACCTGGACCGGATTTGCAAATAGTGAAGAGGACTATGCTGACCAGGCCGTGGGGCAAAAAATCCAGCCATACAGGATAGAAGATGAAGCCCGGAAGCTGGCCAACACCACCTTTGAGGTAGCTCCTGCTTTTTCAGCCTTTGCCATTGCAGATGGCAATTTGATTACCGGCCAACAGCAGAACTCCGGTGCAGCGGCAGCTCAGCTGGTCCTTGATCAGTTAAGCTCCGTGGACACATTGGATGCCTGATCTCGCTTTCCAAAAATTGCAAAAGCAGTGGATTTTCGAAGTGAAAAGCTTGGGTGGAATGCGGTTCACCGGCTTGAATTCATATATCATCTTAAGTCGGTAAAGAAAGAATTAAGGTGCTATCCCCGTTCGGGCAAAGATCTTCCACAGATTTGGCCATTGGCTGGCGGTTTAGGTTGGATATACCAAATAATGAACAGATTGAAAGCAACGATTTAATACCGGCCTTAAGCATGTTTCTTAATATGCATCTTCCTCTGAAACCATGATTACAAAGCGAAATTTTGACCTTGCAAAGATTTGGCACTATGTAAAGGGGCCGATGATCTGGAGTATTTCCTGGGCATTCTTGGTTTGTTTCATTTATCTTCTCACACATTGGGATTGGATGAGCATTTCATTCATACTGATAGGAGTAATTGGATCTGCTCTAGCCATCTTTGTAGCTTTCAGAAATCAGTCGTCTTACAGTCGATGGTGGGAGGCACGAACTCTTTGGCAAGGAATTGTGACTCATACACGGATTTTAGCTCGTCTCGTCATCACCTTTACGGACAGTCACAAAAATCAACCACAATACGACCATAGTCGAAGTGAGGAATTTAAGCGGCACATGGTCTATGCCTGTATTGCATGGGCACATGCTTTGCGAATGCACCTTAGAGAGCAGGATCAATATTTCAAACTCAAGCCATTCTTTTCCGATCAGGCGTTTTCAGGGCTTTTGAGCAGTCACCATAAGCCTAACTATCTACACCTGATGATTGGGCAGAAAATTTATGATGCGATGTCCACTGGTGTCTTGGCAGGCTTCGACAGCCTCCAGATGGAGGGACATCTATCAGCATTAGCTAACTTTCAGGGGGGCTGTGAGCGTATTAAGGATACACCAATACCTAGGCAGTATGACTACTTTACCCGGCTATTCGTCTATACGTTCTCATTGATTTTACCTTTCGGCTTATTGGGTCTGGCTGTGAATGGCACTCTTCCACTTTGGACAATCATTCCTTTGTCGAGCCTGCTTTCCCTGGTGTTTATTGTCATGGAACGAACAGGTGCTGTCAATGAACATCCATTCGAAAATACGATCACTGATGTACCCATGAGCTATCTTTGCAACGAGATCGAGAGAGATCTTAGGGAATTCCTCGGCGAGGAAGTTTTTATACAAAAATTGAAACCTGAAAATGGATATTTATTCTAGGTATGGTTTCGTGAAATTATTTATTGCTGGCCTTGGGATACTCTTTGAGTTCAAAGGTGATTGACAAAGAAACATGGCGAACATTTGCTGCATGGCGAGGCTTATCTTCATAAAGAGAAACATATTTTTCTTAAACCTATGTTCGCTTTTTTGGGTCTACACACATTCAATTTTAATTGATCACAAATCATAAGATACTATGAATATTGCGGTTATTGGAACAGGAAATGTTGGCAGTGCCCTGGCACAGAAATGGGCCGCAGCTGGTCACTCGATTAATCTCGGTGTCAGATCGATCGATAATTTTAAGGGAAAAGATTTGTTACAGGATGATCGGATCAGAGTGTGGACAATCCCTGTTGCAGTGACCAGAAGTGAAGTCATTCTTTTGGCTACCCCAGCTCCTTTGGCGGTTGCCGTAGCCCGAAGTCTGGGAAATACGAGCCAGAAGATCATCATTGATGCGATGAATGTTGTTGGGGGTAATGGCCCCGAAGGATTTCCGAACACCAGTGATGCCATTCTCTCCAATACCTCCACTGACGATGTGATTAAGTGCTTTAATACGACCGGATACAATAATATGTTAGATCCTGTTTACGATGGTGTTGCCATCGACATGTTTGTAGCTGGAAATAGTAAAAAGGGAAAGGAGGTGGCTATTGAATTGGCCTTAGATGCGGGTTTCGGCCAATGTTATGATGTAGGAGGTAACGACAAATTTTCACTGATGGAACAATTTGCAGGTTTTTGGATTAATCTGGCAATTTTTCAGGGAGAAGGTAGAGAAATTGGTTTTAAGCTACTCAAGAGATGAGAAGCTTTTTGAAGTATGGAACCTCCTTCCTCTCTTCACATAACTTGTAGTACAAATAAAGCCAATGATCCTATTGCCAGTCTAAAATAATATTGAAGGAATGAAATTGGGTTTGAATTTATGAGGGTAGGCAGCTTAAAAATACCAAAGAGTTTTGCGGTAATGCCGCCAGGAATAACTTTTTTATGAGACGCAGTAAAAATGACCTTGATTAACAAACCTACGGAGCCATCAAAACCCCAAAGATTATAGCCTGTAAATAGACCATCAGCTCGATTTTATTCTTGATTTAAATTACGAAAGAGATATACGGGCTTGTACCTTTGCCGTGGATTGAAGATGCGTGCTTGAAGTCGTACGGATTTTTATGATTGTTGGGGATGTGATGATTTTTCCAGCACTCAATTGATTTTATATTCCGGGTTTGGCATTCGATCGAGTTTCCTCATCTTCTTGATATTTTGCGATCTTAGGCCTACTTGCATTGTTCGTCCAAAAAATCAAATCACATCATTATGAATAGAAGAAACTTCCTCCGCAATTCGGGCATGGCATTGGGTGCCGCTACCATGCCAGCATCTGCGATCTCATCAAACAAAGGGGAAACCCATCCTTTTGACCCAAGATCTTGGTCGAGTGTTCGAGGACAATTTTTACTACAACACGATCGTATTCAAATGGCTCAAATGCTCTTGGCTTCACATCCCAAGCCAGTTCGTGATGCAATTGCGAAGCACCGGAAAGCATTGGAGGAAAGCCCCGCTGAGTATTGGGAGTCCCTGGCTTTTACCCAGGAGGATGTGGTCCGGGAGGCTGCAGCTAAATACATGAAAGTGGACGCCACTGAAATTGCCTTGACAGATAGCACTACCCAGGGCTTAGCCATGCTGTTTAATGGGATGAAATTACAGCCAGGAGATGAAATTTTGTCTACAACTCATGATCACTACGTAACTGACAAGTCTATCGACTATGCTTGTCAAAAGAAGGGGATGATCAATCGGAGAATTGCCGAATATGATGATCCTCGTGAAGTATCGGTGGATCAGGTAGTATCTAGAATCAAAGATGGATTGAGTCAAAAAACAAGGGTGGTGATGGTTACCTGGGTACATTCCTGTACTGGAGTCAAATTGCCCTTGAGAGCCATAGCTGATATGTTGACAGAGGTCAATAAGCAACGTGATGAGGATTCCAGAATCTATTTTTGTGTGGATGGTGTGCATGGTTTTGGAAATCAGGACGAAGATGTTTCATCCCTTGGATGTGATTTTTTTGTAGCGGGTACTCATAAATGGATTTGTGGTCCCCGGGGCACGGGTGTCTTTTGGGCTAGTAAAAGTGCATGGGCATTTGTAGAACCTACAGTACCTGCCTTCAGTATGAATCCATATTTGGAGTGGTTGGGTTTACCCCTGGAGGGACCGGTGACCTTTGCTCAACTTTGTACCCCGGGTGGTTTTCATGCCTTCGAACATCGGTGGGCATTGGATTCAGCATTTGAATTCTTGATGGAAATCGGGCGAGATAGAATACATCAGCGGACCTCGGAGCTCAGTACTCGTCTCAAAGAGCAAATGGATTCAATCCCTAATATACATTTGCATACACCTATGGCCAGCAGCCTTTCTGCTGGGATCAATTGCTTTGAAATTTCTGGTTTTGATACGGATACCGTGGTCCAAAAGTTGCATGATCGTGGAATTATCGCCAGTGCTTCTCCTTATCGGGAAAGCTATGTTCGACTGACACCCTGCATGATCAATACCGAACATGAGGTGGACCGGTGTATCCAGGTCCTGCAGACTATAAAGTCCTAGGTAGATGTTCTATTGAACGCTGATAGATCAAGGATTTTAGCGGACATTGACAAATATTTCAACGCCACTCTTCGTTTACTGGTTTGTCGATTATGCGATCACCGATTAACGCCATTGTCTCCCTGTTTTCCGAATTGGCCAAGCGAATCAGGACGATTTGGATCCACACAATCAAAAACTCACGAGTTTTTAGGTGGCTCAGCCAGCAACCTTGGTGGAAGACAACCCTTTGGGCGGTGGCCGGCCTAGCCTTTATTTCTCTACTAGGATTGGCATTGTTGGTTTTACTGGTAAGGGCAGGTTCTTTTGGCTCCTTGCCATCCTACGCTGAATTGTCAAACATTACCCAAGATCAAGCTTCAGAGATTTACGACCACAATGGCGCTCTGCTCGGTAAGTATTACGTTGAGAATCGGATTGAAGCCGACTCTTCTGAGATACCTCTGCACCTGATACAAGCGTTGATTGCCACTGAAGACGCACGCTTCTTTGAGCACAGTGGGATTGATCTCAAGTCTCTAGGAAGAGTCCTTGTGAAATCCATTCTCCTTTCTGATGAAAGCTCTGGTGGCGGAAGTACCATCAGTCAACAGCTTGCTAAAAATCTTTTTCCAAGACACCAATACTACTTTGCCGGTATCGTGGTCAATAAGATCAGAGAAATGATCATTGCGCGCAGATTAGAAAAGACCTATTCCAAAAGTCAAATCATCCGGCTTTATCTCAATACCGTGCCCTTTGGGGGTAATGCCTATGGTGTGAAGGTTGCTGCGGAAAGATTTTTCAGTAAGCGTTTGGAGTCATTAGACATTCACGAAGCGGCTCTCCTGGTTGGCATGTTGAAAGCAACGAATTCTTATAATCCGGTGAAATATCCTGACCGTGCCCTGCAGAGAAGAAATGTGGTGATTTCACAAATGGTGAGAGCAGGCTACGTGGATAGTCTGTCTCTCGTGAAATTAAGAGACCAGGATCTTTCGATCAACTATCAAGAAGAGAGTCATAATCTCGGTATTGCCACCTATTTTCGAGAACACTTACGTCAAGAGTTGGAGGAAATTCTCGCAGGGTTACCGGGAGATGCCGGCCGCAATTACCATTTGTATCGAGATGGTCTTAAGATCTACACCACCATCGATGCTACCCTACAACGATATGCCGAGGAATCCTTGCGAAAGCAGTTGTCGCGTTTGCAAGAGGTTTTTACCAGGGAATGGCGTGGTCAACAACCCTGGCTCAATCCGGATCTTGAGTCGTCGCTGATTGAAAGGAGTGCTCGTTACCGTGCCTTTGAAGCTTCTGGTCTTGATAAGACTGAGATCGAGGAGGCTTTTAATGAACCCGTACCCATGACCATTTTTGACTGGAATGAGGGAGAGAAAGAGATCGAAATGTCACCGAGAGATTCCATACGGTATTATTTACAGCTATTGCGAGCAGGGATGTTGGTGGCTGAACCGAAGAGTGGAGCGATCAAAGCCTGGGTAGGAGGTGTTGATCACCGTTTTATCCAATATGACCATGTGAAGTCACGAAGGCAGATAGGATCGCTGATGAAGCCCATTGTATTTACTGCTGCTTTGAGAGACGGCCTCCATCCGTGCACCTATACAGAGAATTCATTGGTGAGTTATGCAGCATACGAAGACTGGGAACCACAAAATAGTGATGGAGCATATGGAGGGTTTTACAGTATGGAAGGTGCATTAACACATTCGGTCAATACGGTCACCGTAGATTTGGCATTAAAGACTGGACTGGAGAAAATACAGATGCTGTCTAAGGACCTGGGTATATCCGGTGATGTCCCACTCGAACCAGCCATTGCTCTCGGTGCAGTCGAAGCCTCTCTTTGGGAGATGATCCAGATTTATGGGACCTTTGCCAATGGAGGCCAATCTCCTGATTTAAACTTTTTGGAGGAAATACGGACAGCAGATGGCCGGTCCATCTGGAAGCGAGGTGCCCATCCTGAAAATCAGGTGGTCACCAGTGAAGAGGCAGCAATCATGACTCATTTCATGCAGTCGGTAGTAGACAGCGGTACTGCTCGAAAAATCCGTTACCACTATGGCATCAGAGGTGAAGTTGCCGGCAAGACTGGCACGACCCAAGATCAATCTGATGGATGGTTTGTTGGGTATTCACCTCATTTGGTGGCTGGAGTTTGGGTGGGAGCTGAACTTCCAAGTATCCATTTTAGAACTTTAAAAACTGGTCAAGGAGCCAACACTGCTCTTCCTATTTGGGGAAGCTTTATGAGTGAAGTACAAGGGAATAAATCGACACGGCATTACCTCCAGGGAAGCTTTTCCTCTTCGGAGGGAGGTATGTTAGACTCACTGGATTGTCCCCATTATTTACCAGAATTACCAGAGATCTTTGACTCAACGGAACATTATGCTCAATTGTTGCAATTTGGCCAAGCAGTCGGTGATCTAGATCCAGAACAATTGAAAGAGATCATGCGGTCATCTCCTCGTCGCAAATCTGAAAGTATCAGCGAATACAGCAGGCGCATTCGAGATCACAATCGCAAGGTTTTACAGAGAAGGGAGCGGAAGAAGAAACGGAAGGAGTTTTTTGACAAGTTGTTGGGTCGTAGGAAAAACTGATTATTCTGGACTCAGCTTCAGAGAGTCTATGTTGGATTTTTGAAACAACTTTGATGGGAGAAATGAGTTGCAGGACCTACAGCCTGCATTGCTCCGTGTAGAGACTGCCAGGGGTGGTGCTCCCAGTACTGGGGTGGAAGGCCTTTGGCCTTTTCGTTATTCCTGGCGCTTCTTTATCGGTACTAACCGTTCAAACGGTTAATGGTAAGGTTCCTTAGTTGAAACTGAAACTTATAAATGGCAAGCTATAAAAGTTCTTGTTTCCGTGTGTGGGACAAGCCTAAAGGCCTGCCATTCTTCCTCTTGCAAGGAGGGGAATGCCTTGACCCTTTGGGTATCCCAGTTCATCTTCTTTATCGGTACTAACCGTTCTAACGGCTAATGGTAAGGTTCTTGGGTGGAACTGAAACTATAAAAATGGGAAGCTGTAAAAGTCCTTGTTCAATTTCGGGCAAGCATGAAGGTCTGCCATTCGTCTTCTTACCATGGCTGGAAGGCCTTCAGCCTTTTTGGTATGCCGGTTCGCTTTATTATCGGTACTAACCGTTCTAACGGTTAACTGTTAGGTGGAACTGAAACTTTAAAAATGGGAAGCTTTAAAAGTCCTTGTTCCGCTTTGGACAAGCCTGAAGGCCTGCCATTCGTCTTCTTACCATGGGTGGAAGGCCTTCAGCATTTCGCTATCCGGTTCGCTTTATTATCGGTACTAACCGTTCTAACGGTTAACTGTAAGGTGGAACCCAAACTTTAAAAATGGAAAGCTTTAAAAGTCCTTGTTCCGCTTTGGACAAGCCTGAAGGCCTTCCGTTTCGTCTTCTTGCCTTGGGTGGAAGGCCTTCAGCATTTCGCTATCCGGTTCGCTTTATTATCGGTACTAACCGTTCTAACGGTTAACTGTTAGGTTCTTGGTGGAACTGAAACTTTGAAAATGCCAAGGTGCAAAAGTCCTTGTTCCGCTTTGGACAAGCCTGAAGGCCTTCCGTTTCGTCTTCTTGCCATTGCTGGAAGGCCTTCGGCATTTCGCTATCCGGTTCGCTTTATTATCAGTAATAACCGTTCTAACGGTTAACTGTAAGGTGGAACCCAAACTTTAAAAATGGAAAGCTTTAAAAGTCCTTGTTCCGCTTTGGACAAGCCTGAAGGCCTTCCGTTTCGTCTTCTTGCCATTGCTGGAAGGCCTTCGGCCTTTTCATTATCCCTGGCGCTTCTTTATCGGTACTAACCGTTCAAACGGCTAATGGTAAGGTTCGTGGTTGGAAGCGGAACTATAAATCGGAAGGCGTAAAAGTCCTCGTTTGTTTCCTGTCGTGACGAGATTGACGAGCTGGCATTCCATCAGCCAGTTGACATCGTCTCGCTGCCGAGAAAGACCAAGCAGGATGAAGGCCTGCCACTCGATTTCTTGCAATGAGGGCCATGTGTTCACAAACTTGGGAGCTATTGCGGTTAGTGGCTTTCTAAGGAACGCAGCGATGGCAAAGCAGGGTTTTGTATCTACGGACACAACTGAAGTTCCCATCGATGAGCCAGCGCTCCTTATGGGACTGCATCTGGAACCGAACTGTAAAAAACCTGCTGACTCACAAATTCAGATCCTTCATAAAAAAAACAGCACTAGGGGAAGCATCGGTGTGTACCGAGCTTTTTGCTATGTTGGTGTTTTGGTATTTTCCTGGCAATTCAATCATTCGACCATCCAACCTCTTAAGGACTCAACCGAAGCAAACATACCTAAGCACATTCTTCCTCTTATTGTGCTGGGACAATTTTGTGGCACCTGCTTATGGTTTGCCGGAAATGCCGTAATTCCGGATCTCAGTGCAGCATTCCATTTAGGGCCGAAAGGCGTAGCTAACCTCACCTCCGCGGTACAGTTCGGTTTTATCGTGGGGACACTGGTCTTTGCTTTTTTCAATATTCCTGATCGTTTTGCTCCTCGCAGAGTCTTTCTACTATCCTCTATGTTGGGAGGAGTCTTCAATGCTATGATCGTGGTTTTACCTGGTGGTCAATGGTCTTTATTGTTTTGTCGTTTTTTTACCGGTTTCTTCTTAGCTGGCATTTATCCAGTTGGTATGAAAATCGCCGCAGACTGGTATCAACGTGGTTTGGGCAAGGCTTTAGGATATTTGGTTGGAGCACTGGTACTGGGAACAGCATTTCCGCATTTGTTAAGAGGTTTAGGAGCCAATTGGTCTTGGCAAACAGTCTTGGCCACTACCTCTATTATTGCTGCATCAGGAGGCTTTTTGCTTTTTCTATTAGTACCAGACGGACCACATCGGGTCCATTCTGCCAAGCTGGAGTTGAATGCTTTTGCTAGGATCTTTGCTGTACCGAATTTCCGTTCCGCAGCCTTCGGGTACTTTGGTCATATGTGGGAATTGTATGCTTTCTGGGCTTTTGTGCCTGTGATGATCCAATCTTTCTTTGGATATTCTGAAATGAACACACCTACCTCCCTCTGGTCATTTCATGTCATTGCCATTGGAGCTCTGGGTTGTATTTTGGGAGGTTATATTGCCTTATCCAAGGGATCTTCATGGGTGGCTTTCCGGCAACTTACTATTTCCGGTATATGCTGCTTAACAGCATTTGCTTGTCTTCACTTTTCGCAGAGCTTCTTCCTCATTTATTTACTTCTTTGGGGCTTGACTGTCGTAGGAGATTCACCGCAGTTTTCTACCCTTGTGGCTCAAACCGCACCTAAGAAATATATTGGAACGGCCTTAACGATTACAAACTGCATTGGTTTTTCCATTACCATTGTGAGTATTCAGCTGATTGACTTAATTAGTCTCAAAATAAATTTGCAAAATGCCCTGGTGATTTTAGCCTTGGGGCCTTTAGCTGGTCTTTGGTCATTGTCGCGTCTGAAGTTCGATCAAATGGGTAACACCAGAGCCTCTCTTTAGCTATGAAACAATGACGTGACACGATCATTGAATTGTCTCCAGGTACGTTCAATCTCATCAAGTGCACGTTGAAACGAGGGATCATCTTTAACAGGATCGAGAAACGGATCAAATTTTACCAGAAATGGATGGTTGATGAAACCAGCCTTACTGCAGATGGTCAGCCAATGCAGTGCTTCGTCAACCATTCCTGCAAGACCATAGGTGTCAACCAGTATTTGTCCCCATTCTCCATCCCGGCCTGCCCAGCTGGTGAGTTCGTTAGACAGAGGCTTTTCAAGATATTCGAAATTTCCACTTACTGATGCAAAAAATAATTGGGCGGATTCGGTGAAGGGAGATTCAGGAACGAGTTTTTTTAGTTGATCTAATTGCTCCTTGGCTTTTTCCAAGTATCCCGTTGCTGCATACATTCTTATGGCTGCCCAAATCGATACAGTAACATGTGGATCGATAGCAAGCGATCTTTCCAATGCCTTTAGCCCCTCCTTTGGTTCGCCGCGAAAAAAAGTATGATAACCTACAAGGAGGTGACTCAAAGGTTGAAGGGGATCAACCAGAGCAAGATTTTCCACAATTTCTCTTGAGATAGATAGTTGGCCAGTAGACATTAGTCCGACGCCGAGCCATACCATATTGTCAGGGTTTTGACTGTCCGTTTTATAAGCTTTTATCAAAGGGGGTATGGCCTCCAGCAAATTTCCGTAGCCGTGGGCATAGGTAACACCCAGCAGGATATTGCCTAGATGGCTTTCTGGGGCAATGCGCAGCAATTGGTCACTGTAACTTTTTAACTTTTCCAGGGAACGACTGGGTTCGGCGGAAATTCCTGCATTCATCCTTTGAAATTCGACCATGCCAAGTCCATAGAGTAGCAAAGGATTATCTCCTACCAAACTTTGACCTTTTGAAAGGTCTTCTTCGGCCTCTTGCAAATCTTCTTCACGAAAACTGAAAATATGTCTGCGTGCTCGGAGATAATAATCATAGGCCATCAGATTGGAAAAGGGCCTACTAGACAAGGCTTTTTCTTCCTGATGACTGAGCTTGACATTTAAAGCGTTCACTATTGACCTTGCAACTTCTTCTTGAAAATCAAAAATATCTTCCGGCGTGCCTTTATATCGATCCGCCCATAGAATCGTATTAGCTATTGCATCTACCAACTGCGCAGAAATTCTTAGGTTTTTTACCGCGCGGCGAACGCTTCCCTGTAAAATAAAAGAACAGTTTAGCTGACTAGCCAATGTCAGTAAATCTTGTTTTGTGTCTTTTAATTTCATGCTCGAACTTCGAGCAATCACTTGAATACCTTTGATCTGAGAAAGTTCGGTGATTAATTCATCGGTCAGACCATCGCTAAAATATTCGTTTTCACCCTGAGGGCTTAAATTGTCAAAAGGAAGTACCAGGATCAAAGGTCTGTCCAATTGTTGGGATTGACTGGCGAAAATAGGATGAGATTTTTCATCTCCCTTAGATTTAGGGATGTGATAAAGTAAAATCGGCTCCTCAAACCCTTTTAGTTTCCTTTTACCAAATTTCGTAAACCCAAATTCACTCCGATTGCGAATGCTTTGGAATAAATTATGTGATATGCAAATGCTTCCAGGTAAAGCCTCTGCCTGGATTCGTGCTGCCAGATTAACACCATCTCCGAGAATGTCATTATCGTCAAAGACGATGTCACCGAGATGAATTCCGATGCGAACTTGAAAATCCACCTCTTTTGCCAGGATCTTTTGTATTTCAACAGCGCTCTCTACTGCCTGGAGAGCACTCTTGAATGAGCACATTACACCATCGCCCAAGTCTTTATGCCAAATGCCACCAAATCGATTAATGATTGGCTTCGTCAGAGACCTAAATTGAGTGATAGCATGCAGGGCTTGACCCTCATCATTGTGCATCATTTGACTGTACCCAGTAATATCGGCAAAGAGAACGGCTGCTAATTGGCGCATAATGGATTGAAGTGGCAAAATAATGATCTTTTCTTATCTGGCATATAACATTTGCTGGATTAGAAAGCCCATGAGATCTCTTACTCTATCGTCCTTTTCTCTAAGCCGAAGTTTGTAGCCTATCCAATAAATTAACTTCTAGGTTTGAGCATATTGATCCTTCATGACCCTATCCAAAATGGTAACGTCGGATATTGCATCTCTGGGTTTTTTAGCAATGCTATAGCCAGGTCAGATTCACTTGTGTTTGACTTTGCTCTAATTAGGACTCGGGGATTCAGACCTCGAAATGATAATAAAGAGAGATATCTTTGATCGGGAATTGTGCTATTGGATGCTGGGGCTTTCTTATATTAGAAAACTTCATTTATAGCAACCAAGTTTGTCAACAGGATTTAGCCGGCTCATATGGATTTCATGTTTCACGGTGGCGATTAAAGCCTGTCAGCCACCTGATGAGAATGGGTTGACGGATGTGCATGAATCAAGCCAACTGAATAACCTCATTGATTGGGGGATTTATCGTGGCGACAAAAAGGCCACCCAATATTCTGAATTGGCTCAAATACAGGCAGCAAACGTGCACCATTTGACTGAGGCTTGGGTCTATCACACCGGTGATGCAACCGATCGTTCATCGATGCAGTGCAATCCGATCGTGGTAAACGGAAGGCTCTATTTATCCACGTTTTCTCTCAATGCCATTGCATTGGACGCGGCAACAGGTGATGAAGTGTGGGTTTTTAAATCTGCTCCGCACAATGAGAATCAAGCTGATCTCAAGGGCCGGAACCGGGGTGTGGTTTATTGGGAGGGAGCACAAAGCAAACGGATTTTTCACTTTGTCAGGCACCGGATCTACGCATTGGATGCAGAGACGGGACAATTGATTCCGTCTTTTGGAGAAAGCGGGCATATCGATCTAAGAGAAAACTTGGGTATCGACCCTTCATGGGCTTCATCAGTGGAAGTGACTACCCCTGGGGCTATTTACCGGGACCTACTAATCGTTACCTCGAGGGTTGACGAAGGATACCAATCTGCTCCAGGTCATGTCCGGGCCTACAATGCCTTGACCGGAGAATTTGAATGGATCTTCCACACGATACCCAAAGAAGGAGAATATGGTTTTGACACCTGGGAGTGGGTACCCGGAGAAAGGTATGGAGGTGCCAATGCCTGGGGAGGGCTGACCGTGGATGAAGAAAGGGGATGGGTGTTTTGTGCTACTGGGTCTCCGGCGCCTGATTTTTACGGCGGTTATCGAAAAGGCACCAATTTGTTTGGAAACTGTGTCCTTGCCCTCAATGCACAGACCGGAGAACGGATTTGGCACTTTCAAACCGTGCATCACGATTTATGGGATTATGACAATCCGTCCGCACCTATTCTGGTCACCGTCCAAAAAGATGGAGACCGGCGGGATGCCGTGGTGCAATTGACTAAAATGGGGTTCATCTTCGTGTTGGACCGGGAGACCGGGCAACCCCTGTTTCCTGTCGATGAAATGCCGGTTCCCCCTTCAACTGTTCCCGGAGAAGAGGCCTGGCCCACCCAACCGATTCCCCGGAAACCTCCTTCCCTAAGTCGGCAACAGGTCACTGCAGCTTCCCTGAGTAGAGTGACTCCGGAGTCTCATAAATACGCCTTAATGGTATTCTCTAAATACCATTCGGGACCTCTTTACACCCCACCTTCGACCTTGGGGGAGATTACAACTCCCGGTCATCAGGGCGGGATCGAATGGCATGGCGGTTCTTTTGACCGATCTTCCAATACCCTGTTTGTCAACAGCCACGACGGACCTACAATAAACCGATTGGTGCAAATCTACAATCTTGACGAGATGCAAGGACTCTCCACAATCGAAAAAGGAAGCTTGTTGTACCAAAATCTCTGTGTTTCATGCCATGGTCCGGGCCGGGAGGGAGTGCCACCGGTCTATCCGTCGCTGGTCGATCTCAATCACACAGATTCCAGCTTTACAGTGACTCTCGAAAATGGTAAAGGTTTGATGCCCTCTTTTTCCGAGCTTGATGAGGAAGGGCTGAAGGCATTGTACGCCTTTTTGGTTGAAGATACGACCATCGACCACTCGAGTCTTTTGTCTGCGGGTAGCTCCCCGCGCTACACCATGGAATCTTATCAGATGATGAAAGATCAATATGGGGCTCCGGCGATCTCTCCTCCTTGGGGCCTTCTGAATGCCATTGACCTTTCTCGAGGGGATATCATTTGGCAGGTCCCCTTGGGTGAATATCCATCCCTGGCAGCCAAGGGCTTTCGCAACACTGGTTCAATGAATTTTGGTGGCTGTGTTGCCACTTCAGGTGGCGTCGTTTTTATTGCAGCTACCTATGACGAAAAGATACGGGCATTTGAAAAAGTGACCGGCCGGATGCTATGGGAACAGAAGTTACCAGCGGGTGGTTATGCGACACCCAGTATTTATGAGATCAACGGAAAACAATTTGTCACGATTGTTGCCGGTGGCGGAGGTAAGAATGGTACCCCTTCAAGTGATGCAGTGGTTGCATTTACCCTTCCTGATCACGTTATCGAGTATGCCATTGAACCAGGGGATGCGACAGCCTCCGATTGGGTAGATCTGTTTGATGGCAGGACACTCGAGGGCTGGGTGCACCTGAACGGATCCCACATCTATACCGTGGAGGACAGTGCAATTGTTGGTACCACTGTAGAAGGCAGCCAAAACTCTTTTTTGTGCACGAAGCGGGAGTTCGCTGATTTTGAGCTCGAGGTCGAAGTCGTGGTAGACAGTGTGACCAATTCGGGTATTCAATTTCGTTCTCAGGTGAGACCGTATACTGTGGGCGAAGGCCACCAATTTGCTGCTGGTAGAGTTTATGGACCACAGGCGGAAATCAGAAGGTATCAAGGTCAAGGTGTTCCTACGACTGGCATGTTTTATGGTGAGGCTCTGGGTACAGGATGGCTTTCCACCAAAGAGAGAATAGATACCGGGCATCGTCACTATCTGGATGAAGCCTGGAACCATCTTCGGATCAGAGCAGTAGGTCCCAGAATGCAGACCTGGGTAAACGGCCATTTGATCGATGACATAGTACGAGAGGACGTTTATGAAACACATCCCAAGGGATTTATTGGCTTACAAATTCACGGAATCAACGGACAGGGCCCCTTTGTAATGAAGTGGAGAAAGATTCGAATCAGATCTTTATAAATTCTTTGATTGTCAGGATATAGATAAGGGAAAATTTTCAAGGAGCTATGTGATCTACTTGTATCTATGTGGTTCAAAAAATAATTAACCTTTTTTGTAGGTGCTTGGAACCACGTAGGCCTTTAGTCTTGTCAAACAGGAAGAAATTTAATATTACGATTAATCATCATAGATAATTTTCTTTTTGCTTCTTTTTCTTTTGTGAATAAACATTGATATGTTGATAACTGACTGATAACCAGGTGGGGCACTTTAGACATAGTCGAAGGTCAATGAAACCTATTATGTGTTTTAATCCCCTCCTGGTTTATCAAAGCCTTGATACCATATAGAAAATTGGGTTTGCAAGCCCGTTAGTAAGGTCTTAGTAGCAGCTTTGATAGCATCGGTCAATTTTATTAACAAATAAGCTGGAGCAAAAGTTAGAATTGAATCAGCGTATCAGATCCAACGATCGCTGGGATTGCAAAGAGGCAAGTCGGATCAAGTAGATGCCAGACGAATTGCTGAATATGCCTACAGATACACAGTTAAGTTAAATTACTGGAAACCAAAGAGAAAGGTCATTGAGCAACTAAGTCATTTGACAACTATGAGAGAGCGATTGGTCAAGGTACGAACTCAGCTAAATGTACCGGTACAAGAAGCTAAGGAGTTTTTGGACGAGTCAGAATTAGATCTTCTTACAGGACCAACAGAAAAGGTATTGAAGTCCATCGAAGAAAGTGTCCATGAGGTGGAACTAAAAATTAAGGAAATCCTTAGTTCCGATACCCAACTAAAAAACATCTTAAAAAGAATAACCAGTATTCCAGGCATAGGGATAGTAACAGCAACTGAACTGATCATACGGAGTAATGAGTTTAGGGATTTCCAAAATGCAAAACAGTTAGCATGTCACGTGGGAGTTGTACCGTTTGAACACACTGGGACCAGTATAAGAGGTCGATCAAGGGTAGATCATAAGGCTCATAAAAAGCTCAAAACCCTGTTACACCTTGGGGCTATGGCTGCCATTAGTCGGCAAGGTGAATTCCGATAGTACTACGATCGAAAACTTGCCGAAGGTAAAAACAAAATGTCTGTATTAAATGCTGTTAGGAACAAACTCATTCATAGAGTATTTGCTCTTGTTAAGAATGGCACTATGTATGAAGAAAATTACCAATATAGATTTGGATAAACCATAGAAAACACATAGAAAAATATTTTTCAAAGAGCTATGTGATCTACCTGTATCTATGTGGCTCAAAATAATTAAACCCTTATTTGCGATCAACCCTTTTTGGTAAATATCGTGGTGTTTACTTCATTATTATTTCTGCGCTCTAGTTTCGCTTTCACCGTGCCATCAGCCAGTAGGTCAAATTGCACCTGAAAACTTCTCCCCTCGCCGGTATTAGAAAGCTCAAAAGTCTTTTCGCCGATGTAGTGGAAATTTTCACCAAATACCTCGTTTCGCAGCCACAATTGATTTTCGTATTCGAAAAGCTCCACCTGGTTGCCGGGATTTTCGTCCTCAATATATTGGCCGGTTAGTTTTTCCATGGCGATAGGATCAAGTGCCAACTCCTTCTGCATCACAATATCAAAAGGTACCAGTAGGCCTTCATCATTTTTTTGCAGATCCAGTATCCTTGTCTTGGCCGAAGGAGCTCGCGAAGAGCGGTCTTTGTCCAGGTAGGGGTCACCAGTGAAGTACAGCTGGGTGACCAAATTCTGGTATCCAGGAGCCGAGATCATTAAGTGAAAATGTGCAGGACGGTAGTTACCACCTCCAGCATCATAAGGTACCGGCATTTGAGTCCGAAAGAAATAGGCTCCCGAGCCATCAGAGAAAGTGGTGCCCCGATAGTTGTAGTCTTCACTCTCATTGTCGTATACCTGATCAGCACTGCAATGCCACAATTCGACTTTTGCTTCCTGTAGAGGTGTTGAGCAGTCATCGTGAGTAATTTTACCCTTTAAGATCACCACATCACCATTTGCACCGGGTATAACCAGGTCTGAACGTACCGGAGCGTTGGGGCGATAGAAAGGACCAAGGATATCCGTCGTGGTCTGGCAATTGCCAACATATGATTTCCCCTCCATTCGGATGAAGCCAGTTGTGGTGACCGCTATGGCGCTAAGCGCAGTGCCTTGAATGAATCTTCTTCTTTTCATGATGTGGTTTGTTTTTTTGGAATTGTTTTATCAACTATAGTCTGAGAAGTTACCAAATATCCAGGCATTTCTACTGATCAACAGTAAAATTTGATGTCCTGGATCTAACTTCTTGACGATTTGGATGAGGTGCCAGCTGATCCTGACTGGCTTTTGCTGTGGCCTTCAATAAAATAGGTAACCAAAGGGACTTCCTTGCCTTTGATTGGAACCGCTGGCATTTCTCGAATAGAAAATCGATCGTGAAGTTCACAGATAACTTCTTCAGTAACCAGAATATCACAGCCATGCACGCGCGTTAGTGATTCAACTCTAGCCGCAACATTGATGGTATCTCCCACCACCCCAAATTTGCTCAATTCAAAATTTCCCATAACTCCGGCCAACACTGTACCCTTGTGAATGCCTATTCCAAAAGACAGATCCGCTTCCAATTTGTCTCGAACTTGCTCATTGTATTGGGCAAGTGCTTTGCGCATATCTAAGGCAGCTTGCACAGCATCCTGTACCTGCCAGGGATTATGTCGCAATGCGCCGAAGAGAGCCAACAGCCCATCACCCATGAGTTCTGTGACTTGGCCATGGTGCCGGGAAATCACCTGGCTCATAACCCTAAAATATCCATTCAACACATTGACCACCTGCTTGGGTTCCATCCTTTCACACATCGAAGTGAAACCCTTGATGTCTGCAAAAAGCACAGTCACATCCTTGAGATCTGCACTGTACTCGCCACTCTTATCTGTCAGGTGTTCAATAACTTCGTCGGGAGTAAAACGGCCAAAGTGCAGTTGCAACCGTTCCAACTTTGCGGTCGTATGGCTTAAAAGTTCTTCAAGGCGCTGATACTTGCGATAGGATAAAATCAACATGACACCCAATACTGTGCTTATGACAGCCAAAATGATCAGGACCAATGTTCCAACTTCCATCTATCCTAAAAGTACAGCAAGTCGAACGGCTGTATTGGCCAAAGCAGCCATTCCAATAGCTTCAAGCAACACAACCTCATCCAACTCCTGGCTTAATTCGGCGACACTGTTTTGAATGGGGTCGATCTGATAATGAATGGTTTCACGGGTCCAACTTAGAATTTTCCGTTCTTGTTCATTTAACCTCGGCGAGTCTAGGGTACGAAGCGCCTCTTCAAATTCGTTGGGAGCAAATCCAAGATTTGCTGCCATCTCTTCTGATTCAGCCTGACAAAATTCACACTTTAGACTTCTGGCCACTACAGCAAACATTAAAACCTTCAAATCCTGCGACAAGACCTCAGACGACATAGCACCCATCAATGCATCATTTAGGGCTTTAGCTGCTGGTATTCCTTCAAAAGCTTGAATTAAAGAAGAAAAAGCATTGACTTCTTGAGGTGCTACATTGGATTCTTGCCACCGGTATTTGCGCAATCTTCTCTTAAGCAGTGGTAGAAAAAGCGACGTTATGAAATTTGGAGAAAAATTTTCGAAATATTCCATCGGGGGAATCGAAATAAACGTAGATACTCGATTGATGAAACAGTGATTGCCAATGAGAAAAGCCATTTCAGCAACTGCCTTTGGTGAATAGCCGAGTTCGATCAACTTTTTCCGGTCGCTCTTGGGTGGTCTGGGATTAGACCGGGATAAATTGCGACAAAACTGGATAAAAGCCCTCTCTTTCTCGTCAAGTTCCGCCAAGTGAGCATTGCGTTCAATCTTTTTGATGGTTTTCTCGCCAAAGCCCGAAATTCTTAAGTAGGATCGTGCTACACCGTAACAATAGCGACATGAATTTTCTTGGGCCGTAATCAGGCCACAAATGTCATGGTAACGTTGGGATACTTCTTGTGGTTTGTACCATGGCCAATTCATAATCGCCTCTCTAAGCCATGGGCTCCGTGATACTCTATAGAGAATATCTGGTACCCTACCGAATCTTTTGCGCACGACCTCTTCCCAGGCAGGATCAGGAACCCTGGGTAGAATGGGTTCTCTCCACGAGATCTCTTGAACTGATTCAATCATCGCACATGAAATTCGACATTTTCTGGCAAAAAATTCAATAATCCTTTAGGCAGAAATTTTTTGAATTAATAGGGCTCGTCGTCAACAAGCTTCAATCTTGTCCTGTTTGGAAAGAAGTAGATTTGATGGTCGCACTCCAAATTCCGATCGATGATCAACGGTTTTTGCAATATAGATTCATTATAAACAAATATAGTATGCGCATCTACATCTCTTGTATGCTGGCCTCGACCCTTTTCTTAGTGGATCTCGGTGCTCAAATTGCACCAAGTGCTGAGGAGATTTCGCCCTTACTTATAAGTGAAAAGGTTCCGGATATCGACATAGTCACACTGGAAGGGGAAAAGATCTCATTGATGGACATTGTCTCCGATAAATCGGCGGTGGTTATTTTTTATCGTGGCGGTTGGTGCCCTTACTGCAATAGCCACCTTTCGGAGGTGTCTTTGATCGAAAGTGAAATTCTCGATCTGGGGTATCAAATCGTAGCCATTAGTCCCGATGCACCCAATCGACAAAGTCAAACCATCAATGAGGTTAAACTGAATTATCAATTGTATTCTGATGCCGATGGCAAACTAATGAGAGAAATGGGTATTGCCTTTAAAGCTCCGGAGAGGTACAGCGATCGTCTAAGTGATTACTCCGATGGACTCAATGATGGTGTGCTACCGGTACCATCGGTGTTTGTAGTAGATCAAGAGGGAATCATCCTCTTTGAATACATCAGTCCAGATTACCGCCAGCGCATCAGTGCCGATTTACTGCTGGCGGTCTTGGAATCTCTTGAAAATACTTCCGGTCCATGATGGACCTGAGTTTGACCACATGAATGCCTGTGATGAAGTTTATTTGGCAAAGATGATTTTCTGTGCCTGTATTTTGTCACCTTGCACTATAGAGAGAATGCCTTCACCATTGACAAATTTTTCATTATAGATGGTTTGGTTGAATTTTCCATCGAATTCAGGAAAAAGTTCCCGGTGCAGTAATTTGCCCGCCAGGTCATGAATCCGTAGTTCCAAGGGCTCCTTATTGGCCATAAAGCTTACGTGAATAAAATACTTAGCCGGATTGGGAAATAACTCTAATTCTTCAAGGAAAATTACCTCCTCAACATCGATTTTATCATCCAACTTCTGGTCATTGGCCTGCCGATTTATCCAGGATTCTTTCTCAGCATTCACTTCGAAGACTTGAGGTCCAGTCGTGATTTCCAGGGCCCTTTGATTTACGGCCTCATATTTTTCTGCTGCTTGATCTTCATCGAGGAGTTTGACCCGTTGTATTTGATCAGGTCGTAGGAAAATGCTGTCCTTTTCCATCAATTTACCGTCGACAATAAACAAAGGCCGGGGACTAATTTCAAAGTCTTCCAAAAGGGCAACCATCTCTCTTGTGAGCCCCGGGTCTTCTAAAATTTCTGGAATAGAACGCTCCGTTTCACCACCGATGTATGAAGCATTGCGAGCAGAAAATTCCTTTTTCGTGACCATGCCTTCCAAGCTAAATTTTACGGGTAAGGTGACGATGGAATTGACCTTTTTACCATTTTTCATGGCTGGTTGCCAACGATTGGCCAGGTAATTCATGTTTTGAATAAGGTATAGGGCTTCTTCACCACAACCTCCTCCGATATCATGGATAACTTCAGGCTGACCAATAGAGCTATACTCGCTCACCACGAATCTGACCATAACCGTACCTTCAATACCAAGTTGCTTCGCCTCTTTAGGATAATGCATCATCTCAGCAATGTAGGCATTGAAATTTTCCAAAGCACATTTATCAGCCTCAATTCCCTCAATATCCTCACATCCGGGAAAGCGTGCGAGCACATCTACCTTACGTTCGATTTCTAGATTGGTTTTTACTTTTGGGTTTGCTTCAACCAAAGTCCCGTAAACAGGCAACTCACTTGGATCAAAATCCTTCAGGGTTAAATTGATGACACCACCAAAGGCAATATCACCATGGATCTTTTTGGCCTCCTCGGGTGGGGTATAACTTTGTGCAGCGATTCGCTCTGGATCAATTCGAGTGAAGTGTCCATGCAGTAAATTGCCGTTGATCTTAAGCAACGGCCAATGCGGACGAGCCTCTTTCAACACGTCTTCCAACTTTGTATAGATAGGGGGCATCTTAAACAGGCGGATTGCATCCGTTAAGTAGCCATTTTTTTTGGCAACATCTTCCCGATAAGAAAAATTAAGATTCCTATCAAAGTAAAATTCTATATAAATACCAGTTTCGCGTCCAATCTCTCTCAAATATTGGTCAATGTCTGTTCGAGTGTCAGTCCCAGTATCGCGATGCTCCTGTATGATGTTCCAGACCTTGTTGCGCAGGTCTTCGATTGAGCTGGCTTGGCGGATGGCATCTTTCACCTCCTTCTTAAAGGGTTCAGGATCATTGATTGGATCTGAAGAATTTGAGAAGAGAAACAGGGAAAGCACAAAGATGGGAAGGATCGTACAATATTTGTACAAGGCCGATTTGTGAGATCTTTTTCGATGCATCATAGCGATACGATTTTTTAATTGAGAATGGAAAAATTGATGAGTGAGGTGGAGCTCCAAACCTGAACGGGATTGGCTGAGGAGGAGAGACCCATATCTTTTTGGATCACTTTGTTTCACAACCATAGCGTCTGCCTGATATTCATGACTCTGACGCAATGCTTTCTTATAAATAATTAAAATGGGGTTAAACCAAAAAAATAGGTTCAATATCTCGACCAGGATGATATCCAGGGTGTGCCATTGCTGAATGTGAGTCAATTCATGGCGGATCATCTTGTTGTAACCTTTTTTCAACGGTACAAGCTCACTTATGAATATCAAGCTGAAGAACGAAAAGGGGAGATGATGCTCATGAGTAATGATCAGCTGAAAATCCTGGTGATTTTCGTGTCTAGAATTGCGATAGAGACGATAAATCTTTGCAAGTCCTAACGCAAATTTTATGGTGAGCACAGCAAATCCCAGCCAGTAAATTATTTTAATGAGAAAGGCAATGCCATAAGTTTTTGAGTTAGCCAGTACACTACTTTCAATATAGGCGGGCGTCTCTGAAATTGTATACAATAAAGGCCCCGCATCAATAGGATAGGTATGGGTCACTTCCTTGACCATAGAGCCGAGCAAGGGTATCACCAAACCGATCAACAGTGCACCTAGCAAGTACCAGCGATTAATGTCAAAGAAAGTTTCCCTGCGCAAGAAAAGATGGAACAGCATATAAAATCCTATCCAACAAAAACTCACCTGTAGAAGGTAGATAATCATTCTTCTTCGTTTGCCAACTTGCGCTGGATCTCCTCTAGCTCCTTAATGGAGAGATTTTCCTCCTTGACAAGAAAGGAAACCAGTTCATTCATAGAGCCTTTGAAATAATCGCTCACGATCCTTCGGATCGAATAACGTGAATAATCTTTCTTCTTAATTGCAGGGAAATAGACAAAAGATCTTCCAGATTGACGATGGTCTACAAAGCCCTTTTTCTCCAAAATACGCACGATGGATGATATCGATGAATGGGGTGGTTTTGGTTCGTCCATGCGCTCAATGAGTTCGGTCACAGACGACTCGCCTGCAGCCCAAAGCATTTGCATTATTTCCTCTTCAGCCTTAGTCAATTTTTGCATTAGCTTTCCATTGGTTAAGCCATTAATAGCCAAAGTAACTATAATTTACGTTATAACGCAAATTTTAGTTGAATGTTTCTCTATATGGATTTGAAGTTTGCATGATACTCTATTGGAGATTATGAACAGCCCCAGATATTGCATTGCCTTTGGTGTAGGTGTGCATCGTTTTCGGTCAATCGCTTTCAAATCGATGCTGAACCTGTTAACCTGTGAAAGCTTTGCATTCAACTTTTCTTTGATCAAACCTCGCAAGAACACTTTTTCGTGAGTCAGTGTTAGAATCTTATGGACTTGAGTGATTTGTGGATCGGTGACCGGTTGAAGATCCGAAGTACTGGTGAGGTGGGTACTTTTGAAGGTGCCTTTAAAGATGCGGCCATGATTAAAGTGAATGGAAGGATTCACTATGCTGCGATCAATGATCTTGAGATTTGGGAAGGAAAGGAGCAAGAATTCCAATACGAGGATCCTTTGGAAAGGGAAGATGTCCGTGAGGAATTCAATTCAACATTAGATTTGCACCTTGAAAAGTTGCCTGATTTTGCAGCTAGCAAGTGGCCTCATCCCTTAGATTATCAACTACTTAAGTGTAAGCAATTTGTCGAGAGAGCTATCCAGGTTGAGGCCCAGGTCCTAACGATCATTCATGGAATTGGAGAAGGTGTTTTGAAATCTGCAGTGCTTGATCTATTGGAAGATTTTATAGAAGTTGAGACTTCTGAGGAAATTCAGGGGGGAGGGGCTCTTCGAGTGATATTAACCTACGGAATTGGTTCGTAAAGGGGATGAATAGACTTCTGAAACTTCGGTATCTTAGCTCCCGAACCAGAAAGCAGTGTGATGGAGGATTCCACCTTTGATTACGATCTGACACTGAGATCAGCACTAATTAGCCAGTATTTGTCGGCTCTGGACATGATGAAGAAGTGCATTGAGAGCTGCCCCAAAGACCTTTGGTTAAATGGAGAATTTGTAAATCCTTTTTGGAGGGTGGTATACCACAGTTTGTTTTATTTCCGACTTTATCTTTTCCAACACTTGAATGACCACAGCCCATGGGAGCAGCACCGTCAAGGGGCACAGAATATGACCCTGGATCCTGATACAACCGATGTGGTTCCGTATACCAGGGAGCAGATGTTGGACTTCGTCGATCATTGTCAAGTGCTGGTTGACGACTCAGTCAGTAGGATGGATCTCACTGCAGATGATTGTGGTTTTCATTGGTATCAGGTATCTAAACTTGAGCACATGTTGGTAAATCTTCGACACCTCCAACACCATATTGCTCAGTTGCAAGATCGTCTCCGCAACCATAAAGCTCAGGGCATTGGCTGGACCCGCTCTCTTTCGGAAGTAACCAATTGGATAGAGAACAGATAAGCGAAGTCAACTCCCATCTTGCACTGCAAGATGACAAATGAACAATAACTGATGTGGTTGCAGGGTTATTGTCTTGCCTGTATTGATAAGGATGACCATCGCAAGGAAGTGTTCACGGAGTATGCTGGAGCACCTTCCTACATTTTTAAGATAGTGAGACCAAATAAATAAAATCAGGCTAATTTTCCACTACTTGTTTGTCACCATAGAGAGCGATCCTGCAAGTCCGAAAATCGTCCTGTTTTTGGTTCTGGTCTAAAAAGCTACTCCTTTAAAGTACCTCGGTCTTATTGCCGCAGGCTCGATGTCGGTCAGTTCTGAAATCAATACAGGTCTTCCTTCGGCGATGCTATGTCGAGCGGCAATGCCGATTAAAATAGACATTGCACCATCTCTACTGCCCGCGGCGTGGTGCATCGGATCCGGTGTATCTTGATTACGGAAAATCTTATCCTGTAATCGCACGTCACCGCCTCCATGTCCTCCCCGGGATTTGGGAACTTTTACAAATTCATAGTCCTTAAAATTTTTCATGACCATGATCTCGTGATAATCTTCAAATTCCTCTTTTTCGGACTGGGACATCTCAGCTGCATGCAGCTGTGCCTGGTCTAGACGTTCCTTTTGTCTCCAGGGAATATCCTCCCATGATTCCATTCTGCCATTCATGCCATTGAAAGCGATACGGTATCCTTCATAAGGTGAGTAAGTTGTTAAGGAGTAATTGACTAAAACATCATTCGCATACCTTATCTGTGCCGACATTTTGTCGTAAATATCGATTTCATTTCTCCAAAGGCAGTTGTCGCGAATGTATCCATCGTATTTTTCATTTTCGACGTAGAGTTTGACATAACGCTCACTACCTTTGATATCCCAGTAGAAATCGCAGTCACTAGTATGGGCACAGTTTCGACAATTTGCGCCACGAAATTTGTTATTGTGGCCGTAGTGTTCCAGTGCGCCATAGGCGCTTACCTCAACCGGATCAGAATCCAGCCACCAATTTAGCAAGTCAAAATGGTGCGTTGCTTTGTGCACCCAAAGTGAGCCTCCCTTGCTCATGATGCCATGCCACCTACGAAAGTAAGAGGCACCGTGATGAACGTTGAGGTACCAGTGAAAGTCTACCGATGTGATCTTACCGACTTCCTCGTTGACAAGAAGTTCCTTGATTTTTGTGGGGTGGGGAGACCATCGATAGTTAAATCCAACGATGATTTGTTTGCCAGAGGCCTTTTCTGCATCCAAAATAGCCTGGCATTTGATCTCATCGGTGGTTAGTGGTTTTTCAGTAATGACTTGCATACCAGCTTCCAAACCCTTGATAATAAATTCATGATGAGTGCTGTCTACGGTCGTGACGATCAGAACATCAGGCTTTATTTCCTGCATCATCTGATCAAAATCTGTAAATGTAGGGCAGGAAACGCCCATATACTTTTGGGCATAATTGAGGCGACCTTGATTAATATCGGCTAAGGCAACAAATTCCAGAATGTCGCCATATCGATCAACCAAATTTTTACCCCAGAAAGAGGTGCCTCTAACACCTGTCCCGACTAGAGCAACACGCTTCTTAGCCAGTGTAGATTTGGCCGAAACTCCTTCCATTCCTGCTAAAACGCTGGCTCCGGCAGCAACTCCTGATGTCTTTAAAAACGATCTTCTTTTCATAGCCTGTCTTGCGATTGTTTCTTTGAGCCAGAAGATCACAAAATTTTTTTAAACGACCTAAAAGTCGGTTGATTGAACCCTGCCTTCCAGGGACAAATGGTATCTTTCCATGAAACCAAATTTGCACAAATGAACTCACTTTATATCTTGGCCATTGATCAGGGGACCACAAGTTGCCGATCACTACTTTTCGATCAGCAAGGTGTCATCCGGGCGGTTGCCCAGGAAGAATTTCGACAGATATTTCCAAAACCGGGGTGGGTCGAACATGATCCCAACGAAATCCTGGAGACTCAGCTTCGTACCATCCGCGAGGTGCTGCGAAAAGGTGACGTTGGCGCCGATGCGATCATGGGCATTGGGATCACCAATCAAAGGGAAACGACGGTGGTCTGGCATAAGTCGACCGGGAAGGCAGTCTACAATGCCATTGTATGGCAAGATAAAAGAACGGCAAACCTTTGTGAGGATATCAAGGCTCGTGGCCTGGAAGATACCATACGGTCCAAGACCGGCTTGGTGGTTGATTCATACTTTTCGGCGACTAAAGTAATGTGGATTTTGGAACATGTCGATGGTGCCCGTGATCTGGCTGAAGCCGGTCAACTGGCCATGGGTACGATCGATACTTGGCTGGTATGGCATTTGACCGGGGGCAATCAGCATTTAACTGATTACAGTAATGCTTCCCGGACCATGTTGTATAACATTCACTCCTTGGAGTGGGACCGGGAAATATGTGGGGCGTTGGATATACCGGTCCACATGTTGCCAGCAGTAAAGTCGTCGTCCCAAATCTTGGGTCATTTTGAATGGGATGGAGTTAAGATACCAATAGCTGGTATTGCTGGAGACCAGCAGGCGGCTTTATTTGGTCAACAATGTCTGGAACCAGGCATGGCGAAGAACACGTATGGCACTGGCTGCTTTATGTTGATGCAGACGGGTGAGAAAGCCGCAGAATCCAACAACGGACTTTTAACGACCATTGCTTGGGGACGTGACAATACCGTGCACTATGCCCTGGAAGGGAGTGTCTTCATTGCGGGTGCAGCTATACAATGGCTGCGAGATGGTTTAAAGATCATCGATGATGCACCTGAGTCTGAAACTTTGGCTCGAATGGCTAATAGTGACCACGAGGTCTATGTTGTACCAGCTTTTGCTGGACTCGGTGCGCCCTATTGGGATATGTATGCCAGAGGGGCCATATTTGGACTTACTCGGGATGTGGGTCGCCCGGAAATCGCCGCCGCTACTTTACAGTCTCTGGCTTATCAAACACGTGATCTGGTGGAAGCCATGCAGCAGGATAGTGGAATCAGCCTGAATGCACTGAATGTCGATGGAGGTGCGACTGGTAATGACTATTTGATGCAGTTTCAGGCTGACATATTGGATACAGAAGTTGTTAGGCCAAAAATTACCGAAACAACGGCCATGGGAGCTGCCTTTCTGGCTGGGTTAGCTGTCGGTTTTTGGACGGAGGAACAAATTGCTGAGGTCCGTACGATCGATCGGGTATTCACACCGGCAATGGCTCGTGATCAACGGGATCGATTGTACCAAGGTTGGCATAAGGCTATAGAAAGGACCAAAGGATGGAGCAGGGACTAGATTTCTCTTTTGACAATCGAGAGGTATTCCTAAGGAAGGGTAGGAATACTTCCTTCGATCTTCTTGTCTTGGGAGGGGGGATAACCGGGGCAGGCATCGCACTAGATGCAACGCTACGGGGCCTGGAGGTATGCCTGATCGAGAAAGGTGACTTTGCATCTGGTACCAGTAGCAAGTCCACTAAACTCATTCACGGTGGCTTGCGGTATCTCAAGCAATTTGAATTTGGCTTGGTGAAGGAAGTAGGTAAGGAGAGGGCCATCTTGCACAAATTAGCTCCGCACTTAGTTATTCCAGAGAAGATGCTTCTTCCCCTGATTAAGGGTGGCTCCCTTGGAAAGACCATGACCTCGATCGGCCTTTATATCTATGACTTTTTGGCCGATGTGGAGGGTGAAGATAAACGCAGAATGCTTACGTCTGAAGAGACACTGGCCCTGGAACCACTTTTGCCACCTGATAAGCTCTTAGGAGGCAGCATCTATGCCGAGTACCGTACCGATGATGCCAGGCTGACGATTGAGGTCATCAAATCTGCCTATCGGCATGGGGCTCTGGCTTTAAATTACGTGAAGGGACAAGACTTTATCCAGCAGGATGGCCGTGTCGTGGCGGTTCAATGTAAGGACATGTTGACCAGTGAAATATTTGATATCAAAGCCGAAGTCGTTGTCAATGCTACGGGCCCCTGGGTAGATGAGGTTCGTCAACAACAGGGACCTATTCTGGGGAAACGCTTATATCTGACCAAGGGCAGCCATATTGTGGTGCCGCACCATCGGCTACCATGCCGACAATCGGTCTATTTTGATGTACCCCATGACAGACGAATGATCTTTGCTATACCTCGATTGGACGTCACCTATATCGGGACCACAGATACCTACTATAGCCTTGATAAAGATGACGTTAACGTGAGTCAGGAGGACTGTGAGTATCTTTTAAATGCGGTCAATCAAACATTTGTCGGTGTCGATCTGACTATGAATGATATTGTATCCAGATGGGCTGGTATCAGGCCGTTGATCTATGAAGACGGAAAATCTGCATCTGAGATCTCCCGAAAAGATGAAATATTTGAGGCAGACAATGGCTTGATAAGTATTGCTGGTGGCAAGTTGACTGGATATCGCAAAATGGCAGAGCGAGTAGTTGATTTGGTATCGGAAAGAATTGAAGATGAGCATGGGAAAGACATTGGACATTGCACCACCGATCAGGAAATGTTAACTCAACCACACTTCAGCGATCACCAAGAGGTGATGGAGGAGATTAGTGACCTTCGTCGAGTGATGGACATCCGGAAGCTTCCCCAAATCATCGCCCCATATCTGGTTCATAACTTTGGTATGGAAGCAAGGCAAATCGTGAATATGACCAATCCTGAGGAGAAGGATCAGGAATTGGCACTCTTAATGTCAGAGTTGCGTTACTGCTACCGCTCCGAGATGATGGTACACCCTATTGACTATTTACTTCGTAGATCTGGTCGTGCTTACTTTCTCCCTGATCGCAGTTCCGATCTAAAAAAGGCGATTTTTCACTATTTTACGGCAGTAAATAAACAAACCGAAAAACTGCTTCCCAAGTTTGAAAAAACGTGGCTCACTGAGATGGAAAAGCTTGGATGGTGAGCAACTACTAGAACTATGGTGCCATCCCTTCCTAGAGGATAGTGATATGTAAGTTCATGTTGTTGCTGGGGAGCTCAAGGTGAATTATTGAAGATATCTTGTCATCTGCAACCTTAAATAGGGAGTCTTTTAGGTCGTTATTTGAGAACTATTATGATCTCATCTGTAACTATCTGAATGTACTTACGGGCGATTGGGATCTTAGCCAGGAGGTGGCACAAAAGACCTTCGTGAAAGTGTGGGAGCGGCGGCAGGAGATATCATTCACCTCTTCACCGAAAAGTTACCTCTATCAGGCAGCCAGAAATACCTTGATCGATCATTATCGTGCACACAAGACAGCTCATGCCAACGTGGAGCAATATAGCGATCTGCAGAACAATGTGACTGAACTGGAAGTTGGTGAAAAAGACCGCCTGGATGTGATGCACAAGATCAGCTGGGCAGTGGATCAGCTGAAACCCAAAACCAGAGAAATTTTCCTATTGAGTAAACAGGAAGGGCTTACATATGACGAAATAGCGAAGTACTTGAAGATATCGAAACGCACTGTGGAATATAATATGAAGAATGCATTGCTGCAATTAAAGGATCTGCTAAAGGATAAACTCTATTGAGATCATGAAAATACCTTGCGGAAAGTTGGGATTCTTGCTCTTGACAACCGTCTTACTGATGTGAGGACCGAATATGGACAAGTTGAAGGATAAAATATTACAATATATTATCTCCGGCAAATATGCCGAAGATCAGGTCGTTGATGCCGATATCACCAGCGATCCTGCCTTTGACTCCCATGAATTCGAGACTTTAAAGGAAATCTGGGACTTGTCAGATGGACTAAAAGACTATAAGACGGCAACGAAGTCTGATGCCTGGCAGAACATCGTACAAGAGACTGGCATCAATGAAGCCAAGAGAACTACATTGACCAGAAGGTGGAGTGTTGCGGCTGCCATTGTTGCATTGATTGCTGCAGGGTTATATTTTTTGACCAGAGATCCTTATGTCACAACTGAGGTGAGTCAGGATCAAGTGGTTACACTACCAGATAACTCGACGGTGTCATTAGTCGCTGGAAGTTCCATTCGTCATTTGAAGCCGGGACGATTTATCGAAAGTCCTCGTCGCGAAATCTTCCTTACTGGTCAGGGCACTTTTGATGTACAACATGATCCATCACGTCCCTTCGTGGTTGCAACAGAACATACTTCTGTAGATGTGACCGGGACCCGGTTTATTTACCTGGAGGAAGGCATTCGCTCAGAAGCTGAAAATATTGAGGGTCAGATCAGATTTGGTACCAATGATGGTCAACAATCGGTCATATTAAATCAGGGTGATAAGGCTTCCTTTGATGGAGGTCAAATCGAGTTGGTTCGTTTTGAACCACCACCACCTCCACCACCGCCCCCTCCACCCGGAAACAACCTTGAAGTCAGGGATCTGGTAGATATCTTAGGTGCGATCTACGACCGGCAATTGGTCTTTTCACCTTCGGTGAGACCAAACCGGGCTGTCGTTAAAGTCAATCTGAATTTAACCCTGGGAGAATTGCTGCAGGCCTTGGAAAACAATCCCAACGTTGAGATCGAATATAGTTCCACTGGCGGTGGCAATTATGTTGTTACAAGATTGAGGGGCATAGACTCAGGGCTTCAAGCCAACTATGGTTTTGAACCCTTTGAACGCGGAGTCCCTTTCGATGCTGGAAATTGAGGTGGGATCCACGGTATAAAAGATTGGGAATGCTGTACCTCAGAAGTGTATCAGTGCACGACTTTCCATAAAATTGTTTCCCTGAAGTTTAAAGATGTAGTGACCGGGAGGCAGCGTCGGCAAGCTAAAAGAACGATCTATTTGCCCTGCGGATGCCTGTCCCCGCTCCAGTTTGCGCACTTCCTGTCCTGACGAATTATAAAGACTCATTATGTAGGGTCCACCGGGCGAGTCCCAGCTCACTCGTAATTCATCAAAAAACGGATTTGGAAAGGCCCGGAAAGTTGTTGTGGAGATGATCTCTTCCCTGGTACTGGTTGTGTTGCTACATCCTTCTACCATTGGGATATATTCGAATTGGTGAGAAAATATGGACTGAATGATAGATTCAGATGCTCCAAACCAATCCATCAATAGCGATCCAAAGACATTCTTGAAGTCGACTTGAGTTTGAACCCCTTGTTGGCGTTCGAGTGTGTCTGGGATTACAGGGTTAGTACCGACGAGTCCCCCATTTACACAAGATCCAAACACGATTAATGGAGCAGCTTCGCCATGATCGGTACCCAGGCTTCCATTAGCGGCAATCTGGCGTCCGAATTCTGAACGTGTCGCACCGATTACTCGTTCGTCCAGTCCCTGCTGCCGTAAGTCGTCCATGAAAGCATGAATCGCGGTGGAGAGATTGGCTAAGAGTGTGCTGTGGACTCCAACAGTGGGATCCCCACCGATTATTTGATTGGCATGGGTGTCAAAGCCATTCAGGTTTACTACATAGACTTTGGTTTCCAATCCGCCAGATATAAGTTGTGCAACGATCTTCAGCTGATCGGCCAGAGAATTTTGACCGGGTTCCGGGTAGAGATCCGATTGATTGGTACCTGCTTCTGAAGCTTCTTGTAAAATCCCTGCATATTGATTGGTTTGTGAAACCACCTGTCTCAAATAGGAGAGTTCATGTCCATAGGGTAAATCGGGAGGGTCTCCACCCTCTGTACCTGGTATCATAGCAAGAGCTGTTGGGTCGCTGATCGCGAGGCTGAAATTTGCTGCCATGCCCTGACAGGTTTCACTCACCCTTGGGCCCATAGTAATGGCTATGGGATGAGGATTTTCTGCATTGGGATATCCTTCAGGGAAGCCGGGGTGATCCGTGTCGAGGTAGCGGCCGATCCAACCTGTGGCCAGAACCTCTGATGCTTCAGAGCCACTGTCCCAAATATCGGTACTTCGGAAGTGGCTGCGATTTTGATTGGGATAACCAACATTTTGAACAATAGAGATGACATTTTCCTGGTACAGAGTATGAAGTCCTGGCATTACTGGATGCAGGCCTGTCTCCTCGGTCAGTTTCAGTACTTGACCTTCCGGGATCAGAAGCTCAGACCTAAATCGTGAAAGATTGTCGTATTGATCAAGAGGTATGACGGTACTTAGGCCATCGTTTCCTCCGTTTTGCCTGATCAAGACAAAGACACGATCGCTATCAGCTGAAATGATCTCGTCCAAGACGGTATGAGTCATAGCTCCTACACGCATGCCACTAAGCATGACGGGGAGTGATAAAACTGATCCAGATTTGAGGAATGATCTTCTTTTCATTGTGTTGATTTTATCGAGAATGAGCTCCTGATGAATGTTCCATTTTAGCTTAATTGATATTCGGGTAAGCTAAGGAGTGCAACGAATAGACCCTTCAACCGATTTTCAACGGCCACTCGCAATTCTTCGTCTTCGGGATTAGCAATATAGGTGCTATACTCGACCGTCCACTCGTAATCTGGTAGGCCTGGTATTAATACGGCCTTGAGGTAATCTTTCTGTTCATCGGCGATTTCTTTTGGAAGAAAGATCTGCACCAGTCCATCAATTAATTTGTTGGGATCTTCAGCCTGGTCCATTTGATCGAGAATCCCCAGCAGATCTGCCTGTAGCCTGAGCCGGTCAATAGCTATACCACTAACCACTAGCGAGGTAAAAAGGAATCTGGAGCTGATGGTGGTGGCATTGATCCAGGTGCGATAAAAGAGGGGTTCCTGGTAGTAGGCCTTCCAGCCCGCTACATCAGGGAGCTCGTAATATGACATTTGGAGTAGACCGGCAAAGTTTGCCAGCCTTACCCACATCCGATACTGCTCCCCTGGAGTTGTCCCCAAATTGATTTGCAGGTTTTTGACTTGTGCGGTAATGAAGTCAAAAGGATTCTTGATCATGCTCCCATGGGCATAGGGATCAAAAAAGTGTTCGCTCAACAGTAGAGCCTCGACCATGGGTTTCATTTCATAGTCGTTGTCACGAAGAATTTGTGCCAATGGCTGAATGATGCCATCTTCCACCTGATCATTGATCTCATAATAAACAAACCAACGATAGATTTTGCGAGCAATGAAATTTGCCACCTCATCTTGCATGAATATGACATCGATCAGGTGGGCATATTCTTCCTCAGCCATGTTAGGTATGTCGACACTCCCAAAACGATGACTTAACTGTTTGGTCGTTTTGTCGTGGGCCCAATTCCTAAAAAAGGATCCCACTTCATGTCCGTCGCGAGTGAGGTATCCCTGGTCCTTCCAACCGGTCAGAATTTTTGCGACTGCGGCGACATCATCTTCAGTATAGTGGGTGTAATCTCCCTCACCTGCGATGGGGCCTTTACCGATCGTAAAGAGTTCAAGTAGTTCTCGCGCATAATTTTCATTGGGACGTAGGTGCGTATTTTGATTGCCATTGAGGTAGCGAAGCATGGCAGGGTCGATGGTGGTTTTTTTAGTGAGATCTCGAAAGTTTCCCAGGAAATTTTCACGATAGGTGGTGATGTTGTGGTAGGCGAAATTGGGATCTCTTTGATCGCTGGTCACATAGTGATTGTGCCAGAAGAGCACCATTTTTTCACGAATGGACATTCCTTCACCTAGTGCTGTTCCCATCGTCCAGGCCAGTAGAGATCTTCGTCTTCGATTGATATTTTGATTGAGATTATCATTTCTGATAAAGGGTTGATAAACCCAGGTTTCTCCAATTGGAACCGCCGGATCGTCCGGATCGGCGTAATTGATGGGTGGTTCAGGCATTGACTTCGTTGAGAGCAGCTCTTGGACTGTCCCGGTCAGACCAAGTTCTAGCGACTTTTCGATATCTCCCGATTGTGGTCCGTACATCGTGCGTCGGAGTAGGTGCGCTGCCCGCTCAAAGGTCCACTCTCCGTCGTAGGGTGTAATATTGAAAGTAGAAAAACCAGCCATATTGCTTGTGGTTATGTTTGTGAGAGAATACCAAATTTCCAGGCTTACATAGCCTTTCACGTTCATTTGGACTATAAGGTTGGGTAAAGGTTTAAAGAAAAGTTAAAATAAGTGACCGTTGGTGCTCAGTTGGGAGTGTGCAATCTAGTTCTGAGTGACCAAAGACCAAAGACCAATAGCTAAAGACCAAAGACCAATAACCAAAGACTAAAGACAAACAGCAAAAGACCAAAGACAAACCAAGGACCAAAAATTACCCCTTGTACTCCAATTGCTCGGTAATATAGTGACCCAAAGCCCTTCCCTGCTTTACCCCATTTGAAATGGCAGGCATGTAATGTATACCCCCATACAACCGGCTGATGGCAGCTTCCGAAGAGGCATCGAGAAAAGATGAGAATTTGCGCATGGGAAGTCCATAGGGAATCTCCACCGTATCTTCAAATGCGAAATTGTCACCATAGATATGGGTAAGCATGACCGCAGCAGCGGAAGAGATGACACTGTGTCCACTGGTATATTCAGGAAACGGTGGTGTCTGCAGGATAGGCACCCAGTCTTCGTCGATATGCTTATTGATCACGGTCTCCGGCCGGATCAGGTTACTTCGGTATTTTTCATCCCAACAGCTTATAAATGCGTCAACCAATGCAATGGAAGTAAGGGCATATGTTGCGGCGGTTTTGATGAGATCAGCAGAGTCTTTCCTAGCTGCCAACTGGGCAATTCCCATCCAATGGCCCCCAGGTGTTATCTTTTTGGTTGCAAACATCACATGACCTTTGTGATGCGAAACGTAGGGATTGCAGTCCCAAAATTGGGCAATTTCCAATTGCTCATCATCTAAATTATTCACTGCCTCGTAGACCTCAACAACTTCCTGGTAAAAGGGACTGTTTTCCGACATATCATAGTCCGTAGGCACCGGTGGGGTAAACTGATCGGCAGAATCGATGACAAAAGGACGAATCTGATTCCATGAAGGCTCGATTCCCTCCATATAATCAGGAGGAGTAGGTTGCCATCGACCTGGTTCATCTCGAATTTCAAACTTTGGAAATGTGCGGGTTTGCTTATAATTGTCTTGGTCCGCCCAGCTCAAAATGTGCTTAGCTATCTGCTCACCGTGTTCGATTGAGGCCGCCAAAACCCTGTTGGGAACACCTAATTCGCGATATTCTTCGTGTTTCTCATTGATGAATTCATTCATCTTGTCTTCAGAGAAGATCAATGCTCGTCCGACATATACAAATGCTTGAAAAGAAGCAATGGAGAAATCGATCCGCTCTGGATACTCCGGAGTTGGAGGTGCTTCCAGGTCAGTCAATTGACCTGCCATACTCCGATAAGTACTGTCAACCTGCACTAAAGTTTCATATGCTGCAATACTGGGGTATGCATAAATTCTACTGGCTACGGGAGGTGAGAAGATGTCATATACGATGACATCGGTTAGTTTAGATAAAGCCTCATCCAGGTACTTAGGATCTGCCGTTAGTTCTTTGTAAGAATCATCTGTTTGACACTGCCATCCGCTCATGGCTAAAAAGAGCAATAAGACCAGCCCATTTGCACTTTTCCACTTCATCGGTCGAAATTTTTAGCATGCAAAATTAATGAATTCCGGATCCAAATGGTAGATTAACCCTTAAGCATATCACCAGTTGCAAAAGATCTAGACCAAACCCGCAAATCGGTATTCACACTTTGGGGTAGATCCATGGTGCCCGGTAGTCACGTCGCATGAGCTCGGAAGCGCTTTCATCTCCAACTATTTGCTCACCATCCCAAACCAGGCTCCGTCCCACCTTCATAGAGATCATTCCCAGTAGGCTGAGATTGGTAGCCAAATAGCCGTGCTCTATATCACATGTAGGCCTGCGTTTGTGCTCAATGGCTTCGAGAAAATCTGTCCATAACTCCTTAATGTTCTGTTGATCAGGCTCATTGAGTTGCGGCTTAATATGGATCTCTTCCAATTCTTTCTTGCTGGGGTAGAATGTGGCTCCATCTCTCCATCCCATATGGAGCGTTCCTTGGCTTCCATAGAAGTAGCACCCAACATTGGCCTCTTCGTTAGCATTCTTAGCCGTGAGCTTATGTTCCCATTGCAGTACAAAATCCTCAAATTCGTAGGTTGCTAATTGGGTGTCCGGTGCGTCGGAGTTGTCGGCCTTGATATATCGACCACCAGAACTGAAGACTCGCTTTGGGTATCTTTCCTCTGTCCACCACAACACCTGATCAAACCAATGTATACCCCAGTCACCAATGGTGCCATTGGCAAAATCCAAAAACTGCCTGAAACCCCGAGGATGAATCCTGGGGTTAAAGTCACGATAGGGTGCGGGTCCCAGCCACATATCCCAATCTAAGCTGTCCGGAGGTGCTGTATCCTCTACGGGTTCCCCTGGGCCTTGGCCATAGTTGACAAAACATTTGACCATCGAGATATCGCCGACTTTGCCACTTCGCAGTAGGTCCATGGCAGCAATATTGTGCGGCGAAACACGGCGGTGGGTACCTACCTGTACCACCCGGTCATGTTGTCGCGCCGCTTTTAAAATGGCTCTTCCCTCCAACAGTGTATGGCTAATGGGCTTTTCGAGATACACGTGAGCTCCCGCTTCAATCGCTTCAATCGCATTCAAGGCATGCCAATGATCTGGTGTGGCTACAATGACAATCTCGGGTTGGCTTTCAGTAAGACATTCGCGAAAATCTTTGTACCACTTTGGCCTGGCAACTCCTTGCTTCTCCACCTCTTCGGTGGTCGATTTTAGCGCAGCTTCATCAACATCGCAGATCCCGACCAGTTGGCTGCGGCCCGAAGCCAGTGCCTCTCGAAGGATGTTGTTGCCCCACCAACCACTACCAATCAGAGCCAGCCGGTAAGTAGGCGGTTTAGAACGCAGTAGGGGAGATGTGCTGGCAAATATGGAAGTGGCTAGAGCACTGGTGCGAATAAATTGCCTTCTTTTCATAATTGGTATTTTTCTGCGATCAGATTCAAATTTTCTTCGATTTTTCTTTTGGCAGCCATCGACTCCAGTACATCACTTCAGCGATGGACTGCAAATCGTATCCTAAAGATAATTAAAGCAGCATGGCTTTTCTTTAGCAACAAGGTCGGAGCGGGAACAGAGTCCCAAAGTATTTAAACAGTGATTAAATAGGCCTGGCTGCATGTGTCCAAAAAATCAGCAAATCCAGTATTGATCATAGGAGAATGAATTTGTGTTCTATTATAGGAGATTTGACAAGTATTTGCCAAATTCTCATCTTTATCCGATGGAAAAGTCACAAATACTGAAAGACTTGGTTTTCTTACTCCGTGATTCAAATCCTGATTTGCAAGCCGTCTATCTATTTGGATCTGTTGCCAAAGAGACAAGCTCTCCACAGAGTGATATCGATATTGCCATCCTTTGCCCTTCTCCAGTAGATCAAATCCGTCTTTTTGATCAGCAGCAGAAGGTTTCTCAGATCCTGAGACAGCAGGTGGATTTGGTTGATTTAGGCTCTGTTTCGCAGTGTTCCAATTTCAAATCATTGCCACAGGAAAACGACTTTATGTTGCTGACTTCGATTTGTCCGAACAATTTGAGAATAAAGTTTGGCAATTGTATTTAACCCTAAACGATGATCGCAAGCCTATTCTTGAAAAGATAGCTGAAACAGGTAACATATATGGATGATGTCATCATACTTAAGGCTGCATCGCTCGAGAGATGTATCAAGCGCATTCACGATGACTTTGATCACGAGTTTAATGAAAATCTAACCAAGCAAGACGCTGTGATCTTAAATTTACAGGGGTCCTGTCAATTATGCATTGACATGGCGGCTCATGTAGTGCGAGTACAGCGATTGGGAATACCGCAAATGACCACTGAATTATTTGATCTCCTTGCCGAAAATCAGATTATTGATGATGATTTAAGGGAGTCTTTGGTTAGAATGGTAGGTTTTAGAAATATTGCCATTCATGAATACCAAAGTATTAACCTGGACATTGTCAAAAGTATCATTAACCAAAAATCTAAAGGACCTAAAATCCTTCAGCAATATTTTACTCCGGCGGTAACATCCATCGGCTAAAGGGGTGCCTTTTCTTCCACCGGTGATCAGGCAAGGTATAGGTGTAGGATTAAAAAGTCTAAAGATTTTCCTGTCTAGCGGAGGGTGCCAAGAACATTTATCTATGGGTTATTGGTATTTTTCTGCAATCAGCTTCAATTTTTCCTCGATTTTTTCTTTTGGCAGCCATCGACCCCGGTACATTACGCCTGCGATGGTTTGCATATTTGAGATGTCTTCAACCGGATTTTGCTCCAGCAAAACCAGATCGGCGATTTGGCCGGCTTCGATTGTACCGAAATCATCTCTTTGAAAATAGGCTGCCACATCCACGCTGCCACTACGTAAGATCTCACGATTGCTCATACCCATTTTGGTCATGTCTTTCATCTCATGATGGATCGAAAACCCGGGGACATTAAACACCTGTGGTGCATCCGATCCCATGAGGATGGTTACACCGGCTTGATGCATTTTCTGCAGAATTTTTTCTCTCGTTTCTACAAAATGTTCATATCCTTTTGGCGAATAGGCCAGATTTTCGAGCATGCGTTCCTTGCTTTGACGCCAGGTGAACCTTTGAGAAGCAGGGATATATTTCATTTCTGGTTCGCCAACCATTTCAGCTGCTGGTTTGGGAGATAGCCATCTAGTCATTAAAGTTTGGGTAGGCACGATCGCGATGCCTGCTACAAGTGTACTATTGACTAGCTCATCAATCTTGCCGAGATCTAGGTCGTCATACAACAAGACACCAAAAAATCCACCTTCTGCCTTCTTTTCCTCAGGGGCCAGTCCCGTGATGTATCCATCGAGATGATCAATACTGGCATATTTGGATTCAATCGCATGGCGAATGCCCACATCCATCGGCACATGGCCGGCAAAGGGGATACCTACTTCATTAGCGGTTTTTACCAACTCATCAAAGACCTCACGTTTGATTCCCGGGTGAATCTTCAAGAAATCGTAGCCATCCTCGGCATATTGGGTTACTTTGTTTATTGCTTCCTCCTTGGTAGGTACCGTATTGCCGTTGAGGGAGGGGCTAGAGGTATAAATCCGTGGGCTGGGGAAGGCATCTGTCTCGATGTAGGTCTTTAGTGCCAAGTGGTAGGGATGACCCAACATGCCCCGGATGGTGGTGATGCCATTGGCCAAATACAGGAAAAGGGTTTCGCGGACATTTTCATCGCTTCCATCCTGAGGTGTAGGAATATGTGCATGCATTTCTGCAATACCTGGTACCAGGTATCTGCCATTACCATCAATTTGAGTGGCGTCATCAGGTATTTGAATGCCTGAAGCATCACCGATATCAGTAATCATGCCATCAGAGATGAGTACCGTTTGGTCTATAAGCAAAGCATCAATTTCGAGAGAGGGTATAGCCACTCCAATGATGGCGTAGTCGCCTTGACCGTAGCCCCGAGGGATGCCTGATAGAATGGATAAGATGAATAGAAGCAGATGATAAATATTCATAGTTTTTGATTTATATCTTGGACCTCATAAGTTACATATTGTTTTTGATACTGGAATTGGAAAGGGATATATTCCACACTTTCATACCGAACTTCGGGGCTTAAGCCGGTACAACCGGTGACGGTAAAGACATTGCTTCCACCAAAAGAACATTTTCATTCCTTTGATAAATCCTATGTGGTTCGCATTAATCTGATAAGTAAAGAGAAGTTGATATGATGGGGAAGAGGCCTTATCTGCATTGTCTTCTGTGACAATGTTTCGATGATTATTATAGGACGATTAATTAATTCCTTACTGGTTACAATATTTGAATAATAAACATTATCGGGAAACTCGTAATCGAGTCTTCTGAGATTAGCGACTTGCTACCAAAAAAATCCCCGCATTCTCATAAAGTTTCTTAGAAGTGCATCATAAAATTGGAGAGAAAAGAACGTCTACCGTAAATATTTTATTTTAAATTGGTAGGTTGACAACCTTACTGTTCAGACCAATAATTGGTAAATGCGATTTAAGGCCATTTGCAGCTATTCATATAATATTAGCCAAACTACATGCAGCCGTTTTTTTGTGCACTGATACAAGCGTATGTCAAATTTCCCATTGATAAAATAACAATCTCATCTAATGAGAATCACATCACCACTATATTTTTCTCTCGTGCCATCAGGGAAGGCAACAATAGCATACCAAATATAAATACCAGATGAGCTATGGTGTGCAGTTGTGCTCTTTCCATCCCACATCGCACCGTTGTTGGTTATGGTGATGTCTGAGGCGCTAAAGACCAGATTGCCCCATCGATCGGCAATAGAAAATTGCTCGATTTGGCCAGTATTTCCATACAGTCCAAAGACATCGTTTAAGCCATCGTCATTAGGGGTGAACGCCGATGGAGCATAGATTCGCTTTTCCCGGTCTACTGTCACCATGATTGTATCACTAGCCACGCATCCGCGTTCATCAGTAATGGTTAAATGAACATGTCCATCGCCCACCGCTATAAGACCTGGCTGAAGGCAATCACGGCAATCCAGGTGTAGATCACCTATTGTAGACCAAACCATTTCTTCGATACTGCGTGCATTGGTTTCGAAAGAAAGCGTAGGCTCATCTCCTAGGCGCATACTGAGGTCGTCTCCCAGCTGTACCCTTAACGCATCATGGGAGGCTTCCAAGGTAAATGATTCTGACCAGGTAAAGCATTTGTTGGTAACTGTCACACCGTATGATCCGGGCTGCACAGTTGTCCATTTAGCGTCGGTCGCTCCATCACTCCATTCGAACTCGCCCTCAATTGGTATTGAAACAATAAATGTTTCAAGGTCACATGAGCTTGAGATGTAATCTTCCAATACCAACTCGTCAGGTGCAAGGATGCGCAATTGGGTGGCATCATCAAGAACGCCTGTTCGTGGATCGTCGGAATATCGATGCTGGGTAAGGGCCTCGCTCAGACCCAAGAGTTCGGCCTGACTTCCTAGTGTTTCATCTGCGGGCATTGTCTCGATCTCAGCGAGTACTTTAATCCTATTTTCACCCAGAACCAGGGTCCATTCGTCAATATCTAATAGGTTAGAGTTAACACCGCTATTAATGTCGACAAGGAATATGTTTTCCATTTGTACGTCAATGATGGAAAATTCAGGAGGTAGATGATCTTCTAAACGAAGTCCAACCTGACCTATTCCGGCCTTGTTGATAACATTATAGTCGATGGTCACTATTCCACAACCTATCAGCTCAGGTGGATCTATTGATTTAAAGAATTCAATAGTGTATGGGCAAGAACAACCATCGCTGTCAAATCCTCCCTTCAAGGTTTGGAGTTGTTGAACGTGTCCATTCCTCTTGTCAATCTCGTAGAAAACGTTGTGTGTGCCTCCTCGACCAGCACTTCCTAATGCAAACATCTGACCATTGCGATCAAAAAATAACGTCCCAAAATCCTGGCTACCCTTCTCAAAATTTCGGTGATTGCTGGATGTGAGGCCAGTACGATCGGTTTCAACAATCTGACCGTTTTTGACATCATATCCATAGGTCACTCCAATCAATGGATCCACAGCGATATCGGTCATCGAAACTGGTACATCAGCTATAATGGAAAAATATCCGGCATAGTGTGTGGGAGCATCATTGATTCTGATTGAATAAATCCTTTCATCCAAATCACTCTTTCGATTTCTGGCGATGACAACCAACCTTCGTCCATCAGGAGTCATGCCACCTGCGAAATACTGAAAAGTGGTATCCAGGTTTTCCGGAACACCCAAAGAGCGAATTTCTCCGTCACTGGTTATTTGCAGCAATTCGTAAGTATTAAAGTCCAAGCCATAAAGTTTTTGATCCTTGACATTATACCCCAGACAAGTGATATGTCTGGCATTTGCATTATTTAGTGGCAACTTTTGATACTTTAGATCACGGCTGGATTTAATATCAATTTGAAATAAATCACTGCCACCATTCAGCGATGTAGAGACGTAATAAAGACTACCATCACAGGGAAATGTTTGTCCTATTAGGTCATGTGGCGTCGATATTGCCATGCAGAGCAGAGAAGCTGCGATTAAGGCCCATATAGGTATAATTTCTTGTATCTGATCGGTTGCTGTCATGAATCCTGGGCCTCTGAATGGTTAAGATACAATGATTTAGCTCTTTATGTGACCAGGAAAATCAAGCATTTGTAGATTCTGAGACATAATCCTTTTACAAATGGGAAGATATTAGCAAAATGACATTCTGCAATAACCGGGCCTGGGTTAAATTGTTTCTTGTTTCTTGCATTGGCGGTTTCAGTTTCTGTAGTAAGGAAGAAGGGGACCGATATCAGTCTGGACGACCAGACGCAAAGGTTTGGGCAATACCCAAGGAAGCCGTGGTCGATGCCGGTGTTGGAAAAGATGGCATTCCTTCCATCGATAACCCTCAGTTTTCTCCACCGGAAGACATCATCAGTGCCTTCGATGATCAATTGGTGCTTGGTTTCGAACATAATGGTGAATATCGTGCATATCCCGTTCAGATTTTGGATTGGCACGAAATTGTAAATGATGAGATCGATGGCTTGCCGGTCGCCATCACTTATTGTCCGCTTACAGGGACGGGCTTGGGATGGAGTCGACTCGTGGGCGGTAGCGTTTCTACTTTTGGAGTTTCAGGATTACTTTATAATTCTAATTTGATGCCATATGATCGACGTACCAACAGCACTTGGTCTCAGCAAGCGATTGAATGTGTCAATGGATTCTTTATCGGCGAGCAACCCAAAACATACAATGTAATTGAAACCACATTTAGGACCTGGAAGGCATCATTTCCACACACGAAGATTATGAATGGCAACACGGGTTTCAATCGAGTGTATTCGGTGTATCCCTATGGCGATTATCGAACCAACGATGATCTCATTTTTTTCCCACTGACCAATGAAGATGATCGTTTGCCAGCGAAAGAAAAGGTCCTGGGCGTATTGATCCGAGAGCAAGTGAAAGGGTATCCTTTTCCTTCTGGTGATGGCAGGGAACTATTGATCGACACCATCGACCAGAAACCGCTGCTGATCATTAGATCAAGATCCGAAATGATCTTGACCGCATTTAATGCTAGGGAAGGCATAGAATATCAGAGCTTAAGTGATTCTCCACTTCCCGATCTCTTTAGAGATAACCAAGGCAATATTTATGATCTTTCTGGCCGAGTGATTCGCGGACCTGACCAAAATGCGAGATTAAGTAAGCCACTTGCATTTATGGGATTTTGGTTTTCATGGGCGGCATTTTATCCGGAGATTAGTTTGTATGATGACGAGTAATGAAAGATCACATGACTACCGTCCGGAATAAATTTGAATATGATGGCTCTTTGATGGCATTGCTTCATTAGATACGAGATCGAATGTCTTTTTGCGTTGGTTCTTTTTGCAGCACGACCTTGTTTCTCGCAGGAAAAAGCACCTAAGGGACCTGGTCAGGTGTGGAGGCTTGAGGGTACAAGAAAACCATTGTGGCAAAATCTAGCTGAAGTGCTAAGGCAGATCGGTAGTCTTAATGAGGGCAGTCAATCGCTCATTATTTCTACTGACTAGAATGAGATCTTTGTCACCAATTCGAATTTGTTGAAAATCGCGAATTTCTCCTATAATTTTGATGCCCGAGTTTTCCAGCGGCCAAACCTGGGTACTCCGATCTTTACCAACAGTCACCAGGAGACCTTGACTTCCGTCATATTTTCCAATCTCTGGCTTAACCCGGTAATAGTTACCACCAAAGAGAATTTCATTTCGACCGTCTCGATCAAAATCATTAACCGATACTGCATAGACAGGAGCAAACTGTACTTCAGTTGGCAGTTGTTCCATCTCAAAAGACTTACCTTCTAGATTCCAAGCAATACTGGATTCTGTGAAATAGATCTGGCTTTTCACTGCACTCTTCAATTGACGTTCAGTAAATACATCTTCGATGGTTTGGAGTTGGTAATCCTTGTGATACAAATACTTCTTTTTTAGTTCCGGTAGTTGCATGACCAGATCTTGACGCAGCACTAGTGGATAAGCTTGATCGCCCTGGTAAGTAGTAATCATTTGCTCCGGTGTATTGTTGCCATCAAAATCATTGACATACATGGTGATCGGTTGTTTCACACTTGCTCTCAATCTACTGTTTCGACCCAGGTTTCCAAGAACCAAATCTTCCCATCCATCCTGATCGAGATCCGCAACCTCTATACAGTTCCAAAATCCATGAGTAAAATTCAAGGTTTTCATTTTTCGGAGTGAAAATTTTCCACCTTCATTCTGGAAAATTGTAATCGGCATCCATTCGCCAACGACAATCAAATCAAGGTCTTGGTCGTGATCATAATCTGCCCATTCAGCATCGGTCACCATACCGACTTTAAGTAACTCAGGTGCTAGTAAATGGGTACCATTTGAAAAGTTTCCTTGACCATCGTTAAGCCATAACTCGCCGTCGGCTTTCAAACCATATACACCTGTGATCAACCGGGTACCAATAAATACATCCAGATCTCCATCTCCATCTGCATCACCCGGTGCCAGACAGGAGGAGCTCTGGTGCAAAACCGTGTCGAAAGCAGTAAGTGATTTGGAAAAAAGTCCCGTGCCATCGTTTAGATACAGGCGATTGGCTAATGAACGAGCACCCCTAGGATATTCATTCCCTCCGCTAGCCACCATTAGGTCCTGGTCTTGGTCACCATCAACATCAAAAAAGGCGGCATCTAGGTCTTCTGCATAAAAATCAGACCGAAACATGCCCTCATTTGTCGTAATAAAATTGCCGTCTTCAAGTTGGACAAACAACTGACCTGGTTGGCCTTGCGCTCCTCCAACGTAGAAGTCATCTAAATTATCTCCATTCACATCAGCTGTTGCGAGCTTTGGGCCTTCGGCTGACAGCATATTGATCAATAAGCGATCACGATCGAAGTCGACAAACTCGTTTTCCTGGTGCACAAAATCTGGAACGAGATGCTCTGCTTCGCTATATAGAGGTGTGTTGAATGATAGGTCATTCCCGGGCTGTATGCTATTCAAATCACTCTGTCTAAGTATTAACCGCTGGTTTCCCGGTACGTCCTCCAAGCGACTCAACGTGCCATCGGGCCATCTGATTTCGAGCTCATCGACTCTTTGATGAGTGCCCAATCCAAAGGTGAGACAGGGATCCACACATGATTGAAAACCTCTCATAGGCGACAGCTCTTGATAGTAGAATTCAGATTGGCAAGTTACCTTGACCTGGGCACCAATCGAGTGTGTATTTAGACCTGAGCCTTGCAGCACCACTTGCAGGAAGTTCATGGAATCGAGATGGTTTCGCTGGTTTCTGAAAACGAATGCTGGCATGTTGCAATTATTGACCAAAAGGTCAAGATCTCCGTCATTGTCGAGGTCAGCATAGGCAGAGCCATTAGAAAAACTAGAGGTATCTAAACCCCAGGCGATGGTATGGTCCGCAAATGTAAGATTACCAAGATTTTTAAATGCGATATTCGAAAGAGGTTGTGAGGGTATTAAATCGATTAATTTCAGGATGGCATCTTCTTCACGATTTCTAATAGACTGCAAAATCTTTGGATCGTTTGAATAAAAATTGATGTAATCTTGATCCAGCAGATCCTTATATATGCCATTGGCTACGTAGAGGTCTTTGTATCCATCGAGATCCAAATCTGCGATTAAGGCACCCCAACTCCAATCTGTAGCTTCTACCCCAGCCAGCCTTCCAATTTCACTAAAATTGCCAGAGCCTAAATTTAATTGTAATACATTGCGAGTAAACTGGTGGTGATATCCACTGTTGACGGCTAGTTGATATTTGTCCCAATTTTCAAAAGTCATTTTTGTTTTGTACCGATCTTCAGAATGCGGAAGCATTTCGGTAACGAAAATTTCAGGAAGCCCGTCATTATTGATGTCAGCCATATCCGCACCCATCGAACCCATACTGATCTCACGCATTTGGTTGACTAGATCTTCTTTGAAAGTGCCATCGTGCTGATTGATATACAGGTAATCTCTTTCAAAGAAATCATTGGAAACAAAGATGTCTTGCCAACCATCTTTATTTAGATCGCCAATCGTAACACCGAGTCCGAATCCAATGCTGCTGCCATAGATACCGGCTTCCTCGCTGACATCAACGAATAAAGGTTTATTTTCTTGGAAACCTCTCTCCGCCAACAGATTTCGATAGAGTTTATTGCCGCCCAAAGTATCTCGAATTTCCCGTAATCCTGGGCGCATATCATAACCTCCGACGGGTCTAAAGGAATTATTTAATAAATAAATATCAAGGTCTCCATCCTGATCATAGTCAAAGAATGCAGCATGCGATGAGAGCCCCTCATCAGCTATCCCGAATGCCACTGCACTTTCAGTAAAGGTGAGATCCCCATTATTGATAAATAGTTCGTTATGTCGATTTTCACCTCCTGGCTGGCCCGATTTGCAAACGTAAATGTCTAGGAGTCCATCGCTGTTGACATCGGCAAAACTCACACCAGTAGACCAAATATTTTTTGAAGCTACTCCGGCTCGATCCGTAATGTCCTCGAAATGGAAATCACCATGGTTTAGATAGAGTTTATTGTCGACCATGTTTCCACAAAAAAATATTTCAACCAGCCCATCTCCATTGAGATCTCCGACACCAACTCCACCTCCATTATAGAAATTGCGGTAGGTATAGGTATTGAATTCTGCCGTGTGACTCAGCTTATTATGAAAATCAATTCCGGTACTATCGGCCGGCATTAGCACGAATAGTTCTTGTTTATGCTCTCGGTCAGTGCAAGCGATCAGCAGTGCGATACTATAGCATAAGGTGACGATTCGCATAGTTTACATTTATTCTAAAACATTGCAGGCTTGCGTCATTCCTGGCTACCAAAAGCGCAGGTTGGTCACCGATCTTGATCCAGGAAAGATCACGTACTTCCCCTTCTATCCGAAAATTGGCAAAAGTGGAAGTGATATCTCTCCATCCGGTTCCTGCTTGCCACTGCAGGATTGTTCCGTAACTGGCGTCCATCTTACCAACAGCTGGGATAATTCCATATTTGTTACCTGCCAGTATGATTTCGGGGTGAGCATCTCCTATGAGATTATGGCTGGATATAGCGTGGGTAGAGGATATTTGAGCTTGAGCAGGGAGTGGTTGGAACTTTAGCTGACTGTTGCCCAGATTTTCTACGCTCATGGATGCAAAGGTGGTGACTTCCCTCTGGGTCGCATTGTCTAAAGTTTCCTGAGTAAATAGGTCTGACATGCTCTCTGTCGCAAACGCTTGATAAGACCGATATTTCTTTTTCAAGAAAATCAGTGCCTCTCCCAGTTCGTCTAATCCAAGAACGGGATATTCTATACCGTGACGATAATAACTCAGTATTGGATCTGGTGAGAGATTGCGATCGAAGTCAGCCAGGTAAAGTCTTACCGGCTCTTTGGGTGTTGCATTGAGCGAGCAATTGAGGCCAAAATTTCCCAAAATGAAATCAATGTCACCGTCCCGATCAAAGTCTGTGGTATCAACTGATTGCCACCATCCTTTGAGATTGTGACCAGGAGTTCCTGTGCCGCTCAAGGTTTCTTTGACCAGGTGATTGTTTTTATTGCGAAAAAGGACCACCGGCATCCACTCACCCACCACGATCAGGTCGAGATCGATATCTCCATCGATATCATACCAGATTCCATCGGTGACCATGCCAAGCTGAGAAGCGTTGATGATTTCTGTAGCTGCAATCTCGAAATTGCCCAGTCCATCATTGAGTAAGAGATAGCTGTCTGGAGATCGACCATAAAAAACTGGCTGCGATCTGGATCCGATAAACAGGTCTGTGTCACCATCATCATCGAAATCAGCTGGCAAGACACAAGAGGTTTCATTGTATATTTCAGGTAATTGCCGAACCTTGGAAAAGTTGCCCAAGCCATCATTGAGATACAAGCGGTCTAGTCTCGAGGAATCCTTTTGAACTAATTGGTTACCGGCACTTCCAATGTACAAATCCAAATCTCCATCATTTTCCACATCTACACTAATTACGGCAACGTCCTCACTTCGTATGTCGTTTGTGGCAAAAGACATGTCGGTGCGATAAAATCCATCCCCGTCTTGGAAAAATAGTTGACCGGTTTGTCCCGAGGCGCCACCGATGTAGAAGTCATCTAACCCATCACCGGAAAAGTCTGCCACAGAAATGCTGGGTCCCTCAGTGGAGAGAACATACGGAATCAGAGGTTCGCGGTTGTGATCAAAAAAATTATTTTCCCTATGTACAAATCCCAGATTATATTCCTCTGTAGCATCGGTGAAAATAGGTGTTGACTTATGCTCATCTGGCGCTTTTTCAGTCTGGGCATTTTCGTACTTGACTACAATCGTTTGATTGGCCATTATCTTGACTAATTGTTGCATCTTCCCATCAAACCAAGTAACCCTAATGGTATCGATTATTGTCTGTTCGCCTAGCCCAAAAAGTGGTTTTATTGTACTGCACGATTGCCAGCCCCTTACCGGAAATACCTCCTGAAGCTGCATTAGCCCCCCAGCGCGAATTTCGACCAAGCTACCAATCCCATCCCGATTGCCCTGGGGACCATCCAAATCAATTTCAATATATGAGTTTCCAGATGTTGGTCGAGTTACATTTTCGAGATATGAGGCAGGAGCATTAATATTATTTATGACCAAATCAAGGTCCCCATCTCGATCAAAATCAGCATAGGCAATTCCCGTAGAAATTGTAGGTGCCTCTGCATTATCCCATTGTAAAGATCGCTCAAAGTACTCCCCATTGATATTAATAAATAGATAGTTGGGATGCCTGCCTTCAGGCATCCGGCTGACTAAATCAAGATCAGAGGCATGTGTCTGAATTTCCTGATTGGCGATATATTTAAGATAATCCAGGTCATTAGGCCTTCTCACAATTCCATTGGTAATAAAAAGATCTTTCCAACCATCTAGATTCAAATCAATAAACAATGGCGCCCAACTCCAATCTGTGCTGCTTAGTCCCATGATTTCCCCGACATCACTAAATCTGATTTCCCCATCTTTTATTCCTTGATTTATCTGGAGCATGTTTCTTGGATATTGATAGTGATATCCAAAGCTGCGTTTAAAGTGATCTATTTTATAAGAGTCCGGACCTTGTGCGCTTTTGAAAATAATCTCGTCCTCGGGTTTCATATCCAAGGTTATCACATCAAGCCAACCGTCATTATTGAAGTCTGCAATATCATTCCCCATCGAAAAATAGCTGGTATGACCAGTGAGGTTGGCAGCATTTTCTTGAAATGTTTTATCACCATTGTTTAGATAAATAAAGTCATTTTCGTGAAAATCATTACTGACGTAGATGTCTGGATATCCATCCCGGTTGAGGTCCCCAATACCCACTCCCAATCCATAGCCGGCAATTCCTCCGATGATACCTGCTCTCTCGCTGACATCTTCGAAACTTATCTTCCCGGTCTCCACCAGTTGATTTTCAAACAATTTGTCCCCAGCATTTTTATCTCGCAGACGAGTGGATGCAGTATCTCGGTAGGATTCAGTAGAATGTACCGAATGGCACAATAGGTACATATCTAAATCTCCATCAATGTCGTAGTCGAAAAAGGCAGCTTGGGTTGAAAATCCTGAATGGTCCAGACCATAATCAAGGGCCATGTCGGTAAAAGTGATTTGACATGATGACTTGGTGTCCATACAGCCATTATTAATAAAAAACTGATTTTTTCCCTCAAAGGATTTGTAGTGATCTAATTGACAAAGATAGATGTCAAGCCAACCATCACCATTGATATCAACCATACTCACTCCGGTAGACCAGTTGCCCTTGCCCCCAATTCCGGCAATTTCCGTAATATCTTCAAAATGCATTTTACCGTCCTCGCCCTTTCCTAAATTGAGAAAAAGACGATTTGGTCTTTGGTTGGCAGAGAGATAGATGTCTGTTAGCCCATCATTATTTACGTCACCGACGGCAACACCTCCACCATTATAGAAATACAAATACTGTATGATGTTAAAATGATCGTCCTCAATCAAGGTGTTTTCGAAATCAAGACCCACAACCTTCTTTTCAACAAGCAAAGCCTCTCTATCTTGCAGAGCTTGGATGCAACTATGCAAACCCAACAGAAGGAGCCAAAGCACCACTGTCCAAAGTATAGGAGCAATTGTCCTCATCATCAAAAAGCATAAATCTGTAAGGAAGCTTTGTTTCTGGCTACAAGGACTTTTGGCTTGCCAGCAATGTGAATTAATGCCAAATCTCTAATCTGTCCCTGGGATTGAAATCCTGATTCTCTACCATGGACTGCTTTAAAATGGTGTTTCCCATCACCTTTCAATAACAGTCCCTGGCTGGCATCATATCGCCCCACTTCTGGTTTTACCTCATATAGGTTGCCACCCAGTAATAGGTCTAGGTGATCATCCCCATCAAAATCATGAACCAAAAGCCCGTAGACCGGCGAAAATTGTACCTCGGTAGGCAAGGAATGCTCGCGGAACTTTCCTTTTCCCTTATTTTCTAGATAAATGGTGCGTAGTTCGTAGGCTGCTTGATGTACACTGGTCTTGACCGATTCTTCTGGAAAGATGTCATTGATGGTTTGTTCTCTGTAATTTGCGTAGAGTTGATATTTCTTCTTTAAATGGGGCAGTTGCATGACTAAGTCATGACGCAGGGCGAGGGGGTATGATTGTTCTCCATTATATTGTGTAATGATGGGTTCGGGAGTACCATTTTTGTCAAAATCATTCACAAATAATTCAACGGGTTTCTCCTGACTAGCTCTAAACCGCGTATTCAGTCCGTGGTTGCCAATGATTAAGTCTTGGTCACCATCACGATCAAAGTCTCCAGCTCGCAGACAATTCCACCAGCCATGAGTCTTTCGACCTCCCAGTTCTAGTACTGATTTTCTGAACATACCCCTATCATTGAAAAATAGAGTAATGGGCATCCATTCTCCAACCACTACCAGATCTTCATCATTGTCATCATCCAAATCCATCCATAAGGCATCAGTGATCATACCCAGATTCAGCATTTCTGGGGCCAATTGCTTAGTGGCGTCCCTAAAGATCCCATTGCCGTCATTATTGAGGAGATAGCCTTGGGCTGGCAGTCCGTAATAGCCTGGAATGACTCGAATCCCGACGAACAGGTCTTGATCACCATCCTGATCGTAGTCTGCAGCTTGCACGCAAGCAGTACTTTCCATTTTGAATGTTGGCAGATATTGCGGTGAGCGGCTGAATGTACCCGTCCCATCGTTGATATAAAGCTGATCGACAAGTAAGTTTGAATTTAGAAGAAATTCATTACCACCCCTGGCAACATACAGATCCTGGTCTCCATCACTGTCAGCATCAAAAAAAATGCAATCAAGGTCTTCACTGGCTTTCTCTCGCAAAAAGAGATCCTGATTCGTGGATTTGAAGGTGCCGTTGGTCCCCTGGACAAAGAGTGCTGACGGCATATTGGCGGCCCCTCCAATAAAAAAATCTTCTCTACCATCATTATTTACGTCACCAACACAGATCCGGGGCCCTTGTGTCGATAACATATGATAGATTAAACGGTCTCGATCAAAATCAACAAAAACATTTTCTTGATGATTAAATAATAAGGTTGAATCACCTATCTCAGTGAATATTTGTCCAGTAAGCTTAGGAGCATCTTCTTTCCAGGCGATTGATTGACTCTCTTCCTGCTGAAGGATCAATTCTTGATTGGGCTTGATATTAAATGTTTTGGTGATGGATTGATCGGGCCAAAGCACAATGATGCTGTCAATTATTGAAACTTGACCAAGACCAAAATTTAGTCGAGGATCTACTGTCGATTGAAAACCACGTACCGGTATATTGGCCTGGTAAAAAGTTTGTCCATTGGCATAAAGGGTAACTTGTGCGCCTACTGCAAAAATATTTTTCTCCTTCCCAATCAGTGTGACCTTCAGCCAATTTCTAGGCTTTACAAGATCCAATTCATTGCGATAGATAAATGCTTCGGCATTCACATTATTGATCACCAAATCCAAATCGCCGTCGTTGTCCAGATCAGCATATGTTGCTCCATTGGAATGACTTGGTGAAGCTAGACCCCATTCTTGAGCTACATTGGTAAATTTGAGGTCACCCTGATTTTGAAACATATAATTGGGAATGGGAGTCGATGGGATGGTATCGATCAGTTTCTTGTAGTTTACACTATCTTCGGTAACAATCTGCTTGACAATCTCCTCATTTGAAACGAAATTGATATAGTCTTGGTCAATAATATCCTTATACAAGCCATTAGCTACAAATAGATCTTTTAACCCATCGTTGTCAAAATCAGCCATCAAAGCTCCCCAACTCCAGTCGGTGGCTTCAACACCGGCCAGCCTGCCGATCTCACTGAAGGTTCCGTCGGCATTGTTTAATTGAAGCACATTGCGAGTAAATTGGTGGTAGTAACCATTTTGAAGATTATATTGGTATCTGTCCCAATTTTCAAAGGTCATTTTGGTTTTGAAACGGGATTCATTTTCGGGTAACATCTCGGTCACGAAAATCTCCGGATGTCCATCGTTATTGATATCGGCAATATCCGCTCCCATGGATGCCACACTCAACGATTGTATTCGATTCTCCAGGTCCTCCTTAAAGGTGCCATCGCCCTGATTGATGTAGAGATAATCTCGTTCAAAAAAATCATTAGATACGAAAATGTCAAGCCATCCATCTCGGTTTACATCTCCGATCGTAACTCCGAGACCAAATCCAATTTCACTTCCATAAATCCCTGCTTGTTCGCTGATGTCGGCGAATCGACTATTTTCGTTGAGAAACAATTTATCGCCTCCCAATTCATCCCGAACCGGGCGTTGATTTTTCATCCGGTTGAAATCAAAAATCGAACGGTAGGAATTATTTAATAAATAGGCATCCAGATCGCCATCCTGATCCAAATCAAAGAAAGCTGCATGCGTGCCGTAGCCACGGTCAGCAAGATTGTATTTTTCTGCTTGCTCACTAAACCGGATCGACTTTGGATCATCGTCGCTGGCACCCTGGTTAATAAACAATTCATTTTGTTTGTTATCACCATCTAAATCCCCAGAATTGCACACATAAATATCTAACCAACCATCTCCATTGATGTCGGCCATGGTCACTCCGGTAGACCATGCCCTCTCACCGGCCACACCAGCAGCTTCTGAAACATCTTCAAACTTAAAATTGCCTTTATTTATATACAATTTATTAGGGAGCATATTGGCTGTAAAATACAAGTCAGGCAGTCCATCGTTATTCACGTCACCTGCGGCCACACCACCGCCATTATAGAAATTTCGGTAAGTATAAATATTAAATTTCCGGTCGTATTCGAGGTTGTTGGCAAACGCGATACCTGTAGAATCGGATGATAGGCGGGTAAATAGGGAACTGGTCTTCACATCTTTGCTACAGCTGGTGACTGTGATCAGCAGCGACAAGAGGGTAAGGTCTAATATATAGCAACAGGTCTTTTTCATCTTGCGGGAACACTGTCGTTTGTAGCTTCTAGTTCTTTGATTTTCCTGAGGTCAACTATATCGACCCTTACTTGTTGGTCGTCTATATCATATACCGTGATGCGTCTATTGCCATCGATTTTGGTAAAGGCACTACCCCTTAGCGGTGTGGGGCTTGGAATTTCAATGAATCCTGAGCCGTACCATTTTTCCATCAACTGCAGGACTTCCGTCTTCAATTGGTCGGCAAATAAATGCTTGTTCCATGGCGCCCATGCTGTGTAGGAAAAAAGAATGGGCATCTCAATGATTTTATCGTCGTGGAAGCGAGGGTAGAAATCCATCCCTGCCGGATACTGAAAATCTTTCACTTCATAGTAGACCGAAGTATTCGCAGCTCCTTGGCGGATGAGGCCTTTTTTGTTAAGATTCCAGCAATGCGTGTAAAAGTCCTTTGATGACATGCCCAAGTATAAACCGAAGAAAAGGCTGTCATGTCGCTCGGCGTTAGTAAGTTCCTTAGTTTCCATCTTTTCGTAGGGGCTGACATTATAGCACATGGTCAAGATCAAGAGGAAGGCAACAGCGCCAAGGATCATCCATATTTTATTGCCGAGGTGGATCAAACCAAAAATACAACTTAGTTTAAAAAGAGTGGGGGTGGGGCTATACAGCAAGATCTCAAAATTAGCAAGTAATCATATAATCCGGTAGTCATCAGATCCATGATTTAGCATCAAGAGAGATAAAAAAGCCGGAAACAATCGCTTCCGGCTTCTTACGTCCAATTTACCTAAGTAACCTGCTGAAGTCTAGTAGCAAGGATTTTGCACCAGATTCGCATTGGCGTCGGTTTGCGCTTTAGGAATAGGAAAAAGCTCAATGCAAGGTTCGGAAACTGGTTTCTCCCACCATTCATCGCCAAAGACGCCGAATCGAATCAAGTCAGATCTTCGATGGCATTCAATAAACATTTCTCGTCCTCTTTCCGCCAATAGGTTTTCTGCGGTGAGTTCAGTGAAGGGATCTACGCCGGCGCGGGCTCGGATCTGGTTAACCAGATCAAGTGCTTCGGCATTTCCTGGATCCATTCTCCAAAGTGCTTCTGCGCGCATCAAGAGAACATCCGAATATCTAAAAACTGGAAAGTCGTTGTTCATGTTTGGACGACCACCAATTTCAAATTCAAATTTGGAAGCCCGAGCTCCCGCTTCTCGCCAAGCCTCGGGAAACAGTTCGTTAACCTCAGCTCGTATTGTAAAGGGCTCGCCATCGGGATCGACACCGCTGGCCAGGGTTCCGGCATCAGTTAATCGTACTTTACCGGTGACGTCCCATTGGGGGCCGACCAAAAAGTTTCCTCTTACGGTAGAGGGACCCTCTTCAGTGTTAGGCTGTCCTTTTCTTAAATCAGTATCCTCGTAGGAATTGTAGAAGTCTTCCAGGGTACACCAGCCGTTCCATGGTTGTGCCTGTAGATTGTAGGATTGCTGATTGAGATAACTCAAAGTCTGCATGACAATGTTTAAGCCTCCAGCAAATACTGCGTCATAGGGAATGGCGAGAATAAACTCAGAAGAGCCGGAATTATCCACATTGAAGTTGCGGAAGTAGTCAGGCTCCACCACATAGTTGCCACTGTTGATGATGGCCGCACAAGCATCGGCGGCTTTCTGCCATTGAGCGGTACCGGTATACACTTCGGCATTTAAGTATAGTTTAGCCAGTGCCATCTGGATCACCATCGCATTGACACGACCATAGGTAGTACCGTCAACGTTCTGGCTGACATTTGGCAGTGCACCGGTTAGAGCACCTTCCACAAATGCATAAACTTCTGCCCTCGTATTGGTTGGAGGATTGGGATCAGCATCGGCAAAAGAGGTAACAATGGGTACATTACCATACAAATCCATTAGCCACAGGTAATAGATCGCTCGTAGTCCTTCCAATTCACTGATGAAAGGATCGGTCAAGGGATTATTTAATTCCTGAAACTGGAAAATCAAACGATTACAAGCGTTTACCCCACCAAATAGAAAATTCCAGGTATTGGTCACTGTGGGATCTTCTGCGGTCCAAAGGTGCTGATGCAATCTCACCCAGTGGCCGCCATCCCCCCAGTCTGGACCACGTGTAGGAACGACCATTTCATCAGATGAGACCTCCTGAGCAGCGTAGAGTGAGGTCGTGCCCATGTACCCATACAGTGATGTATAGGCAGCTCCTAAGGCTGAGATCAATTCATCTTCGGTCTGGAAGAAGTTATCTGCAGTGACCGCATCGTACAGTTCTTCGTCAAGGTCGGTACAGGCCGGCATAACCACCAACATGGCCAGTACCACCATACTGTATTTAGTTAATAAAGTATATTTTTTCATGATATTGATGTCTTGATTTATCAATTAGAATCCAAGGTTCAACCCAAAAGTAAAGCCTCGAGCAGTGAAATATGTATTTCGCCGATCGATGCCTGGTGCCAGGGAACCAAAATCGCTGTCATCCTCGAGCCTGGGTTCTGGATCGACGCCAGAATACCCGGTTATCGTAAAGAGGTTTTGACCGGTGAAGAAAAACCGGATCTTATTGAATCCCGCTGGCAATCCATCACTATTCAATGTATACCCAATTGTCATATTGTCCAGACGCAGAAAGTCGGCTTTTTCCACATGATAACTGGAGAACTGTGGTTGATCGACCAAGTCGGGAATATCTGATGAGCCCCTTAATATGTTGTAAGCACTGATTTGGCCCGGCGCTTCATAGAAGGCCCGGAAGGTATTGATCATTTCATGTCCAAAGACACCACGGAAAAAGACATTGGCATCAAAATTTCCAAAGGTGAAATTGTTGTTAAGTCCGATATTATACTTGGGGAATCCATTGCCGATCACTGCTCGATCTTTAATGTCGTCAATACTTCCATCGCCGTCAGTGTCCACAAAATTCCATGAACCATCTTCGGCAACGGGATTGCTTTCATCAATGACCAATCCCCAAAGCTGACCGATGGGAGCACCTTCCTCAAGTCGAATCAGAGGGGTACCATTTTGGCCCGGGGATCCTAGGTTTGCTCCGTCCCTAAATCCACCGAGGGATACCCCACGATCTTCATCTGTGAGGGACACGAGTTCAGGAGTGAACCAACGACTGCCGGTGAAATCAATTTGCCAATTGGCACCACCACCCAAGGCGATATTATAGCCGAGCGATAGTTCCAATCCCGAATTTTTTACCTCACCCACATTAAACCAGGTTCGGTCAAAGAGATTTGGCGGTACTGGCACGTTGAAGAAAAAGACACCGTCTTTGGTGGTGGCGTCATAATATTCAATGGAGCCAGTTAAGCGGTAATCCAAGAAGGCAAAATCAAGGCCCACATTGATGTCGCTTTTGGTTTCCCATTTTAGATTTGGGTTGGCATTTGAAACCGGACCAAAGCTTTGTACAAAACTCCCATTAAAAAAGAAGTTACCCGTTGGGCCAAACCTCTGCAAGGACAGATAGGGATCTGCTACGTTATTTCCAGTTACCCCATAACCAACTCTTAACTTAAGTTGATCAAAGCCACTGATTCCCGCAGCTCTTACCAAGTCGACACCACCACTAATCGCTGGGAAAAGACCCCATTTTTCATCAGCCCCAAATCTAGATGAGCCTTCCTGTCTTAAGCTACCACTGAAGAAATAGGTATCGTTAATGTTTAATGTTGCTCGTCCAAAGAAGGCAATTAATTTACTGTTTTGCCGGCCAGATCCAACCCCACCATTACCCGTGGCAAAGTCCTGGGCGGCCGCAACATTGTTAAACTGAAAAGCATCAGTAAGAAAGTTTCCTCCTGATAGTCCAAAGCCTTCTTCGTCGAATTCCTGGTATTCATAGGCAGCCAGTAGTCCAAAATCGGTATTAGCACCAAAGGTTTTGGTGTAGTTTATCTCGGTGCGGAACAGCCGGTCCTCTTCTTCGAAATTAGCACGCCGGACTTGTCCATTGGCATTTTCTCCGACCCAAAAACTGTTCTTATCCCAATACATTGACTCATTTTCATTCGATCGCTGCTGCGAATAAAACAAGCCAAACTTGAGGTCGTTGGTGATTAAATAGTCACCCCGGATATTGCCGGTTAACGTCTTGGTCTTTTTGAGACTGGTGTTTTGCTCGATAATGGCTACTGGATTGTAGTAGTCGAAAAGTACCTGCTGAGCATAACCATCCCAGCGATCGTTCCCGTCTCTGACTGGAGACGTAGGGTTATAGATCGTGGCATAGCGAAAAGCTTCTTCAAATCCGATATCGGCATCCTCAGTACTCGTTGATAGATTGGCTGTTACCGTCAATCGATTGTTGATTGCTTTCTGAGTGAGGTTAGCACGGAAGTTTACTCGTTGAAAACCAGTGGTCCGTGCGATTCCCTGAACATCTCGAAAGTTACCTGAGATCCTGTAGGTAGTCTCGGCACTGCCACCACTTAAGGATAGGTTATGAAGGTGAGTCACTCCAGTTTGCATGATCTCGTCAAACCAGTCGGTACTAGCGCCTAGATCGTTTCCTCCGCCAAAGGCTCGGTATTCATCCGGATCTAAAACATCGGTGACATTGTCAACTGCATCGAAGGTCACCTGACCGGTATAGTCTAACCGGGAGGTTCCAGCTTGACCTTTCTTTGTCGTAATAAGGATCACTCCAGATGCACCTCGTGTACCATAGATAGCAGCCGCTGATCCGTCTTTCAATACGTCGATCGACTCGATATCCTGAGGTTCAACGCTATTAAGGTCACCTCCCAATACGCCGTCAATCACCACCAGAGGTTCAGTACTCGCCCCGACTGTAGAAAGTCCTCGCAAACGAATGCTGAAACCTTGATTGGGATTTGTACCCGGACGGGCGATGACCAGTCCTCCAACTTTACCTTGCAATAATTGAGTTGGACTGTTGACATTACCATTGTTAAAATCTTCAGCACCTACGTGGGCAATAGACCCGGTGACTTCTTTAGCCTTTTGGGTACCATAACCAGTCACTACAATTTCTTCCAATTCTGTTCCGGCTGATAGAACGACATCAACGGTCGTTTGATCGCCAAGCTCAATCTCCTGAGCTCCATACCCCGTATATGAAAAAACGAGGGTTGTGGTTCCATCTGGTACATCTAGCGTATAGGTTCCATCAAAGTCTGTAATGGTACCCGTTGTCGTACCCTTTGCCAAGATGCTGGCTCCAATCAATGGATCACCGCTCTCGGCATCAGTCACTGTGCCGCTGATGGTCTTCTGAGACCAACCAAACTGCACAAACAGCAGTCCAGCCAGCACCAAAAGTGCCCGCGGCCACTTGTTGAGAATAGGCTTCATACAAGATTATTTAAGATTAATTGATATAATTGGCTCCACAGCACCCTTCGGCAGTAGCGCTGCTTCACAATGTTAAGAAATCTTTAACAATACTGATTAAAAACCACGATTTTTTGTAATAGTGCTGACATTGCGATTTTTTCCAGCTCAAATATTTTAATTAATTGTAATTCAATATATTATATATTTTACATTAAGTATATATGTATACTATGTAATAGATTTGTAATAGGTTCTATGGGATTTTTTATGGTTTGCTATGAGGGCTGCACCAAATTTTAAATCCATTTTTACCGGTGAAAGAGTCTTCAATCTCGGTACTAAATCCTCATCATGCTTGATCTGAGTCTTAGCTCCTTAGATGTGACCATCATGCTCCTCTACGGAGTTTTCATCATCGGTTATGGTTTGTATCATGCCAAGCGCAAAAATTCTGAGGAGTACTTTTTAGCCGGCCGTAATATGATCTGGCCCATCGTCGGAATTGCCCTTTTTGCCGCCAATATCTCCAGTTCCACATTGGTGGGTTTAGCGGGAGATGCTTTTAAAACCAATACACATGTCTTTAATTACGAGTGGCTGGCTGCTGTGATCCTGGTGTTTTTTGCCATCTTCTTTTTGCCCTTTTACTTAAAATCCAGGGTATACACTATGCCCGAATTTCTGGAACGCCGCTATGACAGTCGTTCAAGGTACTACTTCAGTGCCATAACCATCGTGGGAAATGTATTGATCGATACTGCAGCTGGACTGTACGTGGGGAACATCATTCTGAAACTGATGTTTCCAGACATCGATTCCTGGATCATCATCGTTATTTTGGCCTTTGCCGCAGCAGCATACACCATTCCTGGAGGCCTAAATTCTGTGATTCAAACGGAAGTGATCCAGGCCATCCTTTTGGTGATGGGATCGGTGGTGTTATCCTACTATGCCTTTGACGCGGTAGGTGGTTGGCAAGGTATGATCGGTGGTTTGGATTCCTTGGCAGCTGCTGGTCAGTTTTTCAATGAGACAACCGGCATTCGATTGAACAGCGCCGAGGAGGTGTTGAGTATGGTCAGACCGGCTGGTGACGAGTTTATGCCCTGGACAGGTCTCTTGGTAGGTGCACCGATTCTGGGATTTTACTTTTGGGCCAACAATCAGTTTATGGTGCAGAGAGTGCTTGGTGCCAAAGATTTAAACCATGGTCGTTGGGGTGCCTTGTTTGCGGGATTGTTGAAGCTTCCTGTCATCTTTTTTATGGTTTTGCCCGGCACCATTGCCATTTTGTTGTATTCGGACCTGGATCTGACTTCCTTAAACTATGTCTTGCCGACCGGAGAAGCATGCTCCAATCTGTCAGACTGCCCCAATATGACTTATCCGGTACTGCTGTTCAGTCTATTGCCCAAGGGCCTACTTGGTCTGGTCCTAGCTGGTCTTCTCGCCGCCATGATGTCAAGCGTTTCGGCGACATTTAATTCAGCATCAACGCTCATCACCATGGATTTTGTTAACAAATTGCGCCCAAATCTGACCAGTAAGCAGCTCGTACGAGTTGGACAAATTTCCACCCTAATCTTAGTGGTTTTGGCTTCATTGTGGGCAACTCAAATCGACAAAATTGCCGATACCTTATGGCTTTATCTTCAACTGGTTTTGTCCTTTATTTGTCCGCCAATCGTAGCTGTCTTCATCCTGGGCTTGTTCTGGAAAAGGGCCAATGCCCAGGGGGCGATCGTAAGCCTCCTCAGTGGCTTTGTCTTTGCTGTATTTCTTCTGGCCTCCAAATCGTATGGATGGATCGATGCCATCAACGATATTCATTTTCTGCATATGACCTTCTTCTTATTTGTGGTTTGTGCATCCATACATATTGTGGTGAGTTTGGCCAGTGGTCCGGCTGATCCTGAAAAGGTAGCGCAATATGTGTGGACGAAAAGCTTAATTCACGAAGAAACACTGGAAATGCAGATGCTTCCCTGGTATAAGAACTATCGGATCCTCTCCATTTTTCTCTTGATTTTGACGGCAATTCTGGTGGGATATTTTTGGTAATGGCTACCAGAAGGTGATGACCAAAAGCAAAGTGAGACCAATAACGATCAAGGCGAGAAAACGTATCTTTAAGTACCAAGGTCGATGATTGCCTGCTGATTTTATTTGATCCCATTCCCAAATGGTCGCTTTGGCAGGAATACTTTCCTCATCTGACCAAGATATGACCATATACAAACCTCCCAACATAATTGTAAGAATACCTGCGATGATGGTAAAATGTACTTGAAACCATTCTTGCAGGTGTCCGAACAAGGTAAGGAAGCAAATGATGTGGCCCACAACTAAAGTGTACCTAGCTGCCTTTGCCGTACCTCCTGGCCAGAAGAATCCAAAGAGAAACACCACGACAACAGGCGGTACCGAAAACGACAATACCAGCTGTAAGTAATTGAAAAGGCCAGAGAAATATTCGATGTTGGGAGCCCAAATGCCAGCTACGATCATAACTAAAAGGGTGACGTATCGACCGATTCTTGCTATTTGTTTTTCATTAAGCCCGGGCCGGTTGGGTACGATGAAATCAAGGACAATCAATGTCGAGGATGCATTTAAGGCAGAATCAACGCTAGACATAATGGCAGCCAAAAGTCCGGCCAAAACTAGACCCGTCACACCAGCCGGTATTAGATTGAGGAGCATAGCGGGATACACCATGTCCTGGTAAGCAAGGTCGGGAAAGAGGTGGAAGGCAAAGATACCGGGAAACACTATGAGAATGGGCACCGCGAGCTTGAGCACACCTGCCAGTAGAGCTCCCCATTGCGCCTGTTCCATATTTCGTGCTGCTAAAATCCTTTGCACAACATATTGATTTGTAGACCAATAGTAGAAGCCAAGCACAGGCACGCCGATAAGTGTTCCAAGCCAGGGCAATACTGGATCATCGATGGGTTGTATAATGGATAATTTTGCGCGCTCAACAGCATCTACAGCCAATTGCCAACTGAAATCATACTGACCTAAAATGGCAAAAAGCATAATCGAACTTCCGATCAAAAGGGTGACACTCTGTAATATGTCGGTATAGACCACTGCCGCCAGACCTCCTGCAGCAGTGTAGATTCCGGATATCAAGGCGATTGCATAGCAAGCTTCGGTGACACTGATGCTGGGGAAAAAGACATTGATGACTAAGGCTCCGGCAAAGAGGCTGCTGGCCACATCGACAACAATCGTCAGTACAATAGTCACCGCCGAATAGTAGCGATGGGCAAACGTATCATAGCGCAATCCCAGATATTGAGGGACAGTCGATAAATTATTGCGGAGATAAACCGGAATAGTAAAAATCGCCATGAATACCAGGATGAAGGAAGCCATCCATTCATAATTCGAAATGGAAATACCGCTTGAGTAGGCCTGTCCCGTGAGACCTATGATCGAGCTGCTGGAAATATTTGAAGCAAAAAGGGAAAATCCAATAGCAGCCCATCCCAATCTATTTCCAGCTAAGAAGTAATCTTTGCCTGTCATTGATCTGCGGGAAATCACGTAGCCTATTGCTAAAACCAGGAAAAAGTAACCAGAAATAATCCCTAGGTCCACACCAGTGATGGCAACATCCTGCATGGGTCAGATATTTAAGATGAACTGTTTTAGGTCTACCTCTGACGGGAGTGCCATCTTCTTTTTTAGGCGCACTCTTGAAATCTGAACACTTGTCGGATTGATATTCATGAGTTGCGCTATCTCCTTGGTGGTAAGGCGCATTTTGATGAAGGCACAATGGCGTATATCATTTTGCGTAAGTTTTGGGTAGTTGGATCGGAGTTCCTTGAAGAAATTGGGGTGTACTTTATCGAATTGCAGGCGAAAGTTATCCCATTGGTTATCCCCTGTTTGATTGCTTTTAATCAAACGTTGTAACCGCTTCATCATCGATTTCTGTTCAGGATCTCTGACCTTAATTTGTGAAACCAAATCTTGGATTTCAGTCATCAATCGGTTTTGCTCTCCCAACAAAAGTGTTGAAGATACTAATTCATTGTTCTTCAGGATAATCTCCTGCTCCAGCCTTAAATTACGCTCATCCCTGACTTTGTTGTCGGCTGCCAATTTCTCATTTCTTAGGCGGGTGCGTTCCAATTCAAGGGCATTGATCTTCAACGACTGGCGGGCTTGTTCTCGTTCAGTAATTGAACGTTGGAGAGATAGAGAATACCAATACATCGAAACAAAGAAAACCAAGGCAGTAATGAAAATGATGATGATGGTAAATTGATAGATGGCATCGGAATTGTCTACCAGGAGGAACATTATACAACATTGTTGATGAGTCTGCTCAAAAATAGCACTTTTAGAGCCTCCCCATCAGCAGGACAATAGAGGAAATATCGACATCTAAAGAGATTCTCTGTGTGAGTGAGCACCAGATTTTTCATAAGACGGAGCTGCTCAGTCCTGACTATGAAACGCATTCGTTCGGACTGTAGACCCTGTCCAGCTAGACAAGTTTGAACAAAACTTATACGCAATCTTCGTCAATCATCTCTTTTGGTTTTAACATTCAAATTTTATTTCTTACATTGAAGAGGTCACTTCGAACCATGAGGCAGTTATTGCGTCGTTATCCCTTCCTCCGGATCACCTTGGCACTAGCTCTGGGAATATTTCTTGGTTACAGTATAGAGATCCCCTGTATCCAGCATTCCTTGGGGCCCATTATTGTCATCTATTTGGGTGCCTTAATGGTTTCGTACTTTAAGATTCTGACAATCGGGTGGTTAATCAATGGCCTTCTGTTGCTGAATACCTTCTTATTAGGAATCTATTTAGAGTCAGAAAATGCCATCGATCAAGACCCAAGACATTTCAGTCATTTTATTAAGGAAGAAAATACATGCATATTAAAAATCAGTAGTTTGCAAAATCAGCGAATTGTCGCTAAGGTAATCCAAACTGATCAGCGCCAGACCCGAGGAAAGATCGTATTAATGAAGAGTCGTTATAGCGCACAACGGACTCCTGCCCAATATGATTTGATTTTTGCCAAAGTATCCATAAACGAGATCCCCGGTCCTAAGAATCCGAAAGTTTATGATTATCAAAGGTATCAGGCCTTGAAAGGTATCCATCACCAGGCATACTTAAATAGTTACCTTCCATTACAGGTAGATCAATCAAATCCTCTCCCGGTTTTTATTGCTAATCTCAGGAATCAGGCCCGGCTTCGCTTGTCGAGGATTCCTTCCGAACATGAGCGTGCGATTGCCTTTGCCCTTCTACTCGGGGATAAACGGGAGCTGGGAACGGATTTAAGGGACGTTTTCGCCGACACAGGAGCGATGCATGTCCTGGCGGTATCGGGATTACATATTGGTGTGATTTACCTTTTGTTCGGATGGCTCTTTCGATCATTTGGCAAGGGACCCAACGATCGAATTCGTCGTTCCATGGCTGTCCTGCTTATCATATGGCTTTTTGCCTTATTGGCAGGAGCCGGAGAATCGGTCGTTAGGGCTGCGACGATGTTCTCACTGTTTGAATTTGGAAAACTTATCCACCGCTCGGCATATCCGGTCAATTCACTATCGATCGCTGCTTTTATCATGTTGGTGATCGATCCTTATGCGCTATTCAATGTGGGTTTTCAACTGTCCTTTTCTGCGGTAGCGGGTATATTGATTTGTCAAAAGCGGATCGAACAATTGTGGATCATCGAAAACCAAATAGGATATTATTTCTGGAAATTGATTACGGTTTCTATAGCTGCTCAATTATTCACTCTGCCGATTTCACTTTACTATTTTCATCAGTTTCCAATATATTTCTGGCTATCGGGAATGGTCGTCGTTCCATTGGCTTTCGCAGTGCTGTCATCTGGCATCTCATTTCTCCTCCTGGCAACAATCCCTTTACTAGGGGACCTTCTATATCATGCGATGCACAGCTCAATTTGGATCATGAATGCCTTGGTGCATCTGATTCAGTCGATCCCTTACGTAGCCATAGAGTCCATCTGGATCGATACACTGGAGTTTATTCTTTTAATCCTGATGGTAGCTGTATTTACCGTATATCTAATTTATAAGCGAGGTAAGTGGATGATCTATCTGACGCTCCTCCTGATCATCACAGCCCTCTATTCGACATTCAAGATTTGGCTACAGCTGGACAAAGCCGTACTGACGATTTATCATCTGAATGGTTATTCCCTGGTATCAATTTCAAATGGTGCTGAGGTGCATTTGATCAATTGGGATGGACTTCAGGATGCAAGTGAACACTATCAATGTAGAAATCACCTGGCTGGCCTTGGTCTTGATGTGAAGGAGTGGCCCAACCCGGCAATGACGTCGCTACCGAGATATTTTCACGCCGGTCCAATCAGTATAATGGTCATTGATGGCAATTTTGATTCTCCTTCAAAGATGCATTTCCCTATCGATTTATGTTGGATTACGGGGGAGGTAAAACCCGGTTTCCTCCAGGAGTTTCGCATGCATTCTGACTTGCTTTTTATAGTCGATGGCTCAATAAAGCACACCGCAGCCGATGCTTATCGTAATCTATTGCAGTCGGGTGGACACAAAGTTCACAATACTTGGGATGAAGGTTTCTATCAACTTATCACTCATCAACAATGAAGGATCAGTCGATTTTCTATTTCACCGCTAAGGAACGAAGAGCATTCTTAATTCTTCTCTCCATCCTGGGATTGGTTCTCCTTTTAAGAAGATCCCTTAGGACGTCCTATGTACCTAAGGATCCCTATATCCACTTTGATGAAAAGATCAATGCCTATTTAGACTCACTTGCAGAGAAGGAGATGTCCAAGGCCCTCAAGACAAATGATCACGGCCTGTCAAAGGTTCAACAAGTGGCGGTTAAGCCATTTCATGTCAATGAAGTCACTGAAAGAGAGCTGATATCATATGGGTTATCACCCTCAGTTGCCAAAGCGTGGGTCAATTATCGAGAGGCAAAGAAAGGATTTCGCAAGATGCAAGAATTGGCATCGATCTACGGTATGGACAGTGTGTGGCTTCGTCGCAATGCCGCAAAAATGAAATTCGATCAGACCCCAGTTTTACGACCGAAATATTCAGGGGATCGCAGCATCACATTTGACCCGAACAATGCTTCCGAGCAGACCTTGGCCAAAGTCGGATTTTCCAAGAAGGCAATCCGGCAATTTCAAAGATTTAGAAAGAAAGGCGGAAGATTCCATCAGAAAAGTGATGTGGCTAAATTATTTGGGGTGGACCAGGAATTTTATCGGCTGGTGAAGGATCAAATCGAAATTGTCCCGGTGAGTGAGAAAAGAGCAGATCATTCAGCTGAAGACATTCCAAAGGCTATCCATAGCAATGCTCAGCAGCCTCTTTCTATCGACATCAATGGAGCCAATGCGTATCAATGGCAATTGCTGCCGGGCATCGGTCCCGGATATGCCTCTCGAATTATCCGGTTTCGTCAGGCACTGGGAGGTTTCATATCCAAGGCACAAGTTGCAGAGACCTATGGCTTGCCTGATACTGTTTTTAACAAGATCAAACCCTACTTAGCATTAAATTTACCTCCAAAAAAAATACAAATTAATCATGCAGATTTATCCCAATTAGGTGGTCATCCTTATCTCAGTCATAAGAAAGCACGTATCATGATTAATTACCGAGATAATCATGGTCCTTTTTTCTCTCCGGATGATATATTTTCTATGCGAATATTTGATACTTCTGAAGTTCAGCGATTGCTTCCCTACCTGTCATTTGAATAACAGATTGGCAAATCAGAATTGCTCCCAGTCCGTAGTGTTGATGTACTGTCTTACAGATTGGCAGCATACTTTTCGACGAATCTCTTCATCTCTTGCATCATATCCGGTGATCCCATGATGCATGTTGATCGCATATGTACATCCTGTGGTTTTTTTTCAAGAATCCGTTCCAGGTTGCAGGTGAGGGCTAATCCTCCTGATTGCTCAATAATCATAGCCATGGGATTGCATTCATAGGTGAGACGCAGTTTGCCATGGGGATGGATGCGGGTATTGGGATAGAGGAAGATACCTCCTTGAAATAACGTACGATGGATGTCAGCTACCAAGGATCCAATATACCTCAAGCGCAAGTTGTTGTCCGAGCAGTGGTCGATATACCTTCTCATTTCAAGGTCGAACTTTTGATAATATCCCTGATTTACCGAATAATAGGGACCACTCTTGGGCATCTGGATATCGCGGTGTGACAGACAAAACTCTCCAATGGTTGGATCCAAAGTGAATCCATTAACCCCTCTGCCGGTTGTATACACTAAAATGGTCGATGTACCATAAAGTACATAGCCAGCAGCTACCTGCTCTGTACCACATTGAAGAAAATCTTCCAGTTCGACTTCTGATTGGGTATTGCTTATACGCCGGTATATACTGAAAATCGTGCCGACAGAAACATTGACATCGATATTAGAAGATCCATCAAGCGGATCTGTGAGAAGTACGTATTTGGCTTCCTTCTCATGATTTGATGGCAGAGAAACAAACTCTTCGATTTCTTCTGAGACAATACCAGCACATTCGCCGCTGTTGCTGAGACAGTCGATTAATTTTTGATTGGCGTATAGATCCAGTTTTTGTACCAGATCCCCAGATTCATTTTCTGCACCTGCTGAACCAAGAATATTCACGAGTCCAGCCTTATTGACTTCTCGATTTACAATTTTCGCAGCAATACCAATGTCGCGTAGGAGTCCGGTTAATTCGCCGGATGCATACGGGAAATCCTTCTGCCTCTTTAGGATAAACTCATCTAAGGTGGTTGTACTCTCCATGAATCCTCGAAATTATCTTATGACAAATGTAAGGATTCAAGAGGAGCAATTGATCTCATCCCATTTGCGCAAGAATCAATCCGAAGAGACCAACGGCGACTACATAGTAGATGGTGGGAATGATGGTTTTACTAAGTACGGCACCCTCTTTTCCCAACAGACCAACAGTAGCCGATGCAGCCACAACATTGTGAATCGCAATCATATTTCCAGCTGCCGCTCCCACAGCCTGTAAGGCTACCAGCAGACTGGTTGGTAACAATAGTTTTTCTGCTACTCCAAATTGGAACAGGCTAAACATCAGATTGCTGACTGTGTTGCTCCCGGCGATAAATGCACCCAAGGCACCTACACTAGGAGCAAAAAATGGATATACGTTGCCAACATTTTCAGCAACCCACTCTGCCATCGCAATAGGCATACTAAGGTACTCTTGTGGATTGATGCCTGAATTGATATAAATCCTAACCATAGGAATAGTGAAGATCAGCACGAATCCCGCACCAATCAACATTCTGGCGCTTCCACCCAGAGCTGTTCCGAACTCGCGAGGAGACATTCTGTGCAGAAAATAGGTGATTAGGCATACGAGCACTAAAATCGTTCCCGGCAGGTAGAGGGGAGAGGTCGTACCTTGAATTCCGGTACCTAAGATGTCGCTCCAGCCAAAGGAAATGGATGTGAGAAAAGTCTTTATCGGGAGTTGTGGTAGTCTGGTAAGTACGAGAAGAAGGGCCAATAGAAGATAGGGTGTCCAGCTAATGAACAACGAAGGTCCTTTATCACCAGGGTGATCGGATTCAGGCTTTATCGATAGGGTTCCAAACCAGCCTTTTGGCCAGGACTCCTGAGCAGGGAATATCCAGGTGTTCTTGGGACGGAAATATCCCGCTCTCAAGAGAGAGGTGAGAAACAACAAACCAATCAAGGCTCCTAAAATGGATGGAAATTCTGGTCCTAGTAAATATCCTGTGATGAAATATGGAATGGTGAAGGAAAGTCCTCCGATCACCAAGAATGGCCAAATGTCCAGCCCTTCGGTCCACGATTTATTTTTCCCAAAAAACCGGGTCATCATGCAGATCATTAATAGGGGAATCAAGATGCCCACCACGCCATGGAAAAGAACCACTCTCTGGGTCACTTCCATCAGATAATCCATAGTGGTCATGTTTTGCGCTGTTAGCAGGCTTTCAAAATTCGATGACTGCAAACCACCTCTGACACCTACCAGCACTGGTGTTCCTACCGCTCCAAAAGTTACGGCTGTACTTTGGATCATCATGCCCAGCATGACCGCCGCCAAGGCTGGAAAACCAAGGGCGACGAGTAGGGGAGCGATGACTGCAGCGGGAGTGCCGAAGCCGGCAGCTCCTTCGATAAACGATCCAAATAGCCAGCAAATGAGTACGACCTGCACACGGCGATCATCAGAAATGTTGGTAAAGCCACTCCTGATCGTTTGTACCGCTCCTGATTGGGTGAGCACATTGAGTAGAAGGATTGCCCCAAAAATGATCCAAAGTATGTCAAAAGTGATAAAAAGGCCTTGAATGATTGAGGCGGTAATCACAGATGCTGACAAACTCCAACCCCATGCAGCCAGTACGATGGTTAGTAGAAGGACAATTGGCATGGCGTGTTTGGCGGGCATTCTTAACCCCACCAATAATATGGCAGCGGCAAGTATGGGTAGCATTGCCAAGAGGGCGAGAATCGATAAAGACATGTGTTTTGGTTAGGTTTAGTCATCAAATAATTCGGTCCAGAACTTTGCTTTCACTCCAGTAAAGTGCTCAACTTGATGCCTGCAGCTGAAGCCATTTGCCACCACACACGTTCCTTCACCCCCTTCACGGATCGCTGGAAATAAACGACGGCTGCCAATTTTTTCCGACAATGGGTAGTGCTCACTTTCATAGCCGAATGATCCTGCCATACCACAACATCCGGAGTCAATCTCCTCGATTTCCAATCCTGCTTGTTGCAGGATAAATTTGACATCCTCTGTCCCATAAAGAGATTTTTCGTGACAATGCCCATGCAATAGCACTCGATCAACCTTTATAGAGGGTGCGATCATCGGAGCATACTCATCCATGACTCTTCTCACAAAGGAGGCGACAGTCAGGACATTGTCTCTCAATTGGTTACCGGTTAGTTCACTATCGATAAGGTCAGGTAGATCGTGATTAAATGCGGAGGCACAGCTGGGCTCGCAGACCAAGATGGGTTTGCCACGCTGGAGAAAAGGCTGCAAACCTTCGATGGTTTTCAATCCTTGCTGTTTCGCGGAGCGTAAGAAGCCATTGGAGAGTTTTGGTCGCTGACAGCATCCAACATCTGCTACAACGACCTCATAGCCTATTTGAGAAAGGAGTTTTGTTGCCGATATCCCAACTTGGGGTTCATGATGGTTCATATAGGTATCTGCAAACAAGATCACCTGGTCTCTGGGCTTTGGCGGTGGTTGGTAGTTTTTATTGTACCAGGAATTAAAGGTCTGAGTAGCATAGGCGGGAAGGACGCGCTGACGGCTGATTCCTGCGACTTTCTCCAGAGCCCACCTAAATAGGACGCTGCGCTGAATGGGATTGATGACACCCGCCAGCGAACCGGAAAATTTTCGAGACATTGCGCTGGAATCCCGGATAAATCTGGAGCGAAGCGGAATTCCGGAATGATCATATTTCATTTGCCATACTTCGCTTTTCAGTTTAGCCATATCCACATTGCTTGGACACTCGGATTTACAGGCCTTACACGAAAGGCATAGATCCAAAGTTTGCAAGACCCGATCCGAGGTCAAATCATGGGAATCAAACTGACCAGACATTGCCAATCGAAGGGCATTTGCCCGGCCACGGGTACTGTGTTCCTCATCCATGGTGGCCATAAAACTAGGACACATGGTTCCGGATATTGTCTTTCGGCATTCGCCCACACCCGAGCACATGTGAACGGCATCGTGAAAGCTTCCATCAGCCCGATAATGGTATTGGGTATTGAGAGGTTGGTCTTGGTAACTCGAACCGTATCTTAGATTATGGTCGATCGGTGGTGCATGGATGATTTTGCCGGGGTTCATGAGGCCTTCCGGATCAAACAATTGCTTTATCTGCTCAAAAACCTGGTACAAAGTTTTTCCAAAGAACTCTTCATTAAACGGGCTTCTAACCAAACCATCGCCGTGCTCACCACTCCATGAACCCTTGTATTTTTTGACCAGATGAAAAGTGGCTTCGGCAATGCCCTTAAATCGCTCGATGTCTTCGGCATCCCGGAGATCAAGAATTGGCCTTACGTGAATCACACCCACACTGGCATGAGCGTACATAGCCGCTTGAGTCTGATGTTGATCACAGACTTCTTTCACCTCGGCAATGTATTGAGGCAATACCTCGAGAGGAATTCCGGCATCCTCAATGAACGCCAAGGGTTTTCGCTTGCCTTTCATTCCAAGCATCAGACCCAGTCCTTTCTTTCTAATGGTCCAGACATCATCATAAGAAGCTCCCTCCGGAAACACGGGAAAGGTATATCCCAACTTCCTTTTCCTGAGATCATCAATCATGGGGCGGGTCTTTGCCATTACTCCTTCCTGAGTATCTCCATAAAATTCTACAATCAACACTGCTGCAGGGTGTCCCTCAATCACATGGCAGCTTCGCCGAGTGGTGAGATTTTTTCTACTTAGTTCGATGACTGTGCGATCCAAGATTTCGACGGCAGCTGGACCGTGCTCTACGATATGTTTAACAGCTACAATTGATTCTTGCAACTCATCAAAATGAACAAGGCATACACATTTATGTGCAGGTAGAGGTTCAAGATTTATCTTGATTTCCAATATTAACCCTAAGGTTCCCTCACTGCCAACAATCAACCTGCTCAGATTCCATTTTTCGGTATGAATAAACTCATCCAGATTATAGCCTCCGACTCTACGCATGACCTTAGGGAATCGAGCTGCAATCTCTGATTCATGCTCTTCAATCAGTAATTTGACCCTTTTGAATATTTCTCCCTGGCGGTCACCTGAATTGCTCTTCTTTCGATAGCTTTCCTCATCCTCTTCTTGAAGGTATAACAGGGTGCCATCGCTCAGCAGCACTTTCAATTCCAAAATGTGATCGATGGTTTTACCGTACAGAATACTTTTTGTACCTGAAGAATTATTGGCGGTCATTCCTCCAATGTTGGCTCGACTGGAGGTTGCTGGATCTGGGGCGAAATGTAGACCATCCCGTAGTAAAGCTTTATTGAGATTATCTCTTACAACTCCGGGTTGCACTCGAGCCCAACGCTCCTCAACGTTGACTTCAAGGATATTGTTCATATGCTTGGAGAAGTCGATGATCAATCCCTTGCCAATCGTTTGACCAGCCAATCCGGTTCCCCCACCTCTTGGGATAATGGCTACTTGATGGTCTCTGGCAATGCTTACAGCCTTAATAACATCCTCTTCAGAAAATGGAAGCACTACGGCGACTGGTGTGATCTGGTAAAGACTCGCATCCGTAGCATACAGGCCCAAACTGACGTAGTCATCCAGGACCGTACAATTGAGGTTCTTTTTTAGATCTGCGAGGAAAAGCGAAGAATTTGACATAGTGATGGTTCTTTATCCTCCCAAATTAAGGGTACCTCAGAAAACATCATTCATGCTTTGATCAAAAAATTCAGAGATTTTTCGTTGAAGGCTATCAAAGTCTCCTAAAGAGGTGCTCCCATTGTTTCAGGCAGTATTCACCAGGGTATCCTCAATTTGAACTTTTACCACTAATGGTGATACAAATCCTCGTCTCCCGAACCCGAGGGTGAAAGTCCTAGTGTTTCTCCATCAATCTGCACACCCAAACCCAGTACGGTACGGTTGGCGTAGTTGAAGTAAGCCGTCACCTGGTTGATTTCTAAGATTTCACCATCGCTGAAACCTGCTTCTTTTAATGGCAAGATGTCTTCCTGAGTCATCTGATCTGGCTTTTCAGTCAGTTTCCTGGCGTAAATGAGACCTTTTTGAAATTTAGGCGAAAAGCCTTCGGATAAATTATCTTGAAGTGCGGCCAAAATGGAATCAACTTGATTCTTGTCACCAATCAACTTGATTAACCCAGCAGTGTGGTGATCGATGCAATATTGACAAGCATTAAGCATGCTAACAAAAATGCCTATAGATTCCAGGTACCACTTAGGCAGTTGGTTTTTGCTGTGGTGCAGCACACTTTTATATAGGATCAGGTGACCCTTCAAAGTATGGGGCCGTAAACTGTGCACCTTCAGAATATTGTCGATCTGGTCCTTCGATCCCTTAACTCTCTGATATAATTTTCTCAAGAGGGAGTGGGAGTTATCCCAGGAAATCGTGTTGATCCATGCCATATAATATGATTTAATTCTTATCGTTGCCAGTAGTCAAACCAAACCTGTGGGACATCAAAATCGTCCTAAGTGTAAAGTAGCATTTAGGTGAGTAAAAATGGATCCAGAGCTTAATAAAAACTACAAAGAATCAAATCATTCGTTGTCCTCTCGGGAGGCAGCCCTGTCTGAGCTGCACAGTTTATTGATGCGCTTAGATGAAAAAATAACTGAATTAAGCAGCCGTATTGTGCAAAAAGGTAATGATGACCCGCAGAGCGTGGAGGAGATCAATGTCTTAAAAGTACATCGGAAGAAAGCACATGACCTCAGGGTAAAAGTAAGGTTGGCGTCAGAGGAGAATTGGCAGGATTTACGTGAATTGGCTCAAGAGATCTTTGACCAAGCCAATAATCTGGCACTTACACCCCGAGAATAGCACTAGTGAGGATACTCCGAAAAGGTCGCCAAATCAAAAATGGCTCTTTTGGCGATCTTTCCCCGCTACGCCAAGGCTTCGACGGGACAGGCCATTTTTCTCAATCGGCTGATACTCAGGCATCACCCAATCTCGAAAAAGTGAAAATCTCATCCAAAATAGGCTCATTTTATGAAGATGGCACTTTCCGGAGTAGCCTCACTAGTCTAGTGCTTCCGGTTGTTCGTAGGAATACTCTCCTTAAAACAACCAGGTCAATAAGGACTGACCACATTCTGGCCTTTACGGGGTACAAAGTACATATTAACTACCTTGCATGTACTACTTCAGAAGTTACTATTGATGACCAATGACCACCTCTCCCTCCGAGGCCAGCGTGCTGCAGAGACGACACCCAGGATAGACTTAAAGGTTTACTTTGAAGCCCTTAGCAATCTTTACCATCCAGGCTCCAATCCCACAGGTGCCTTTCCTTTAAATATGGCAGAAAACAAGCTTTGTTGGCATTTGCTCAAAGCCAAGATGAAAGAAGTTTGCTCCGAAAGGATTATTGAAGATTGGGTGCCAGGATACACTTCCGCTCTTGGTGAGGAGGATGTGCGCACCTCCATTGCAAATTTCTTGACAAATTTCCTCGCAAAAGTAGAGATCGATCCGAATACTCTAGCTATATCTTCTGGTGCCACTGCTGTGATTGAAACATCGGCCTTCTTACTATGCGGTCCAGGAGATGTGGTGGCATTTCCAGCCCCAAGCTACCCAGTATACAAGCAAGATATATCTACTTTTCCTCAGCTCAGCAGATATAATATCACCACCCACTATCATCTCGACGAAGTCGTCAACCGACCAATTTTACTGGAGGAAGATTTAGAGAGAAGCTATAGATCCATCAAGGAAAATGGTGGCCAGCTGCGAATGGTTGTGCTGACCCATCCAGATAATCCCACCGGGCGGATATACAAAGAAGAAGATTTACAGTGGATTGCCGATTGGTGTATAGAGAGGCGAATTCACTTAGTCGTAAATGAAATCTATGGACTTTCCCTCCTCAATATTAGCCATTCAGAACTCCAGGAGGACTATAATGACCCTTGTCCCTTTAGATCTTTTGCTGAGATTATGAAAGACAGGAAAAGCCCCTACCTCCATCAGTGGTATGCATTTTCCAAGGATTTTGGTATTTCTGGATTGCGGGTTGGTGTGTTGCATTCTCACAATGAGCACCTCATTAGGGCCTATGGTAATGTCAACCTAAGTAAAATGGTTAGTAACCACACGCAGTGGATCATAAAATACATACTTGATGATACCAATTTCTTGACGGATTACATCGATGAAAATCGGCGATTACTTACCAAAGCTTACCTCATTGTGGTTAAGACCCTGCGTCAATTACAAATTCCTTATCTGCCGTCGCGGGGAAGTTTATTTGTGTGGATTGACTTGTCAGAATTCTTGCAGTCTTCAACCCAAGAAGCTGAAGAGGACTTTTGGATGAAGCTTTATGGTGAGACCGGCATCTTATTGACACCAGGCAGCGGCTTTGGACACCGAAAAAAGGGCCAATTTCGGGTCGTATGTACTTTTCTACCCATTGATCACTTGACTGAAGCAATGAAAAAATTTAAGTATTTTATTGTCAACATTAGGTCTTCTTAAAAACATAGCCAGAATAGATGAGAACTATAAAATACCTGCTACCATTCCTTTTGGTAATGGTCTGTGGGTGGTCATGTCAAGCACCAACTGCCACAACCGATGAAACAGATGAAGCTCTCCCCAATATTGTCATCATGTTTACGGATGACCAAGGTTATGAAGATCTGGGTTGCTTTGGTTCCCCGGATATCAAAACTCCTTTTATTGATCAGATGGCCAACGAGGGTGCAAAACTCACCCAATTTTATGTTTCACAACCGGTCTGTTCGGCATCGCGAGCATCCTTGCTAACCGGTTGTTATGCCAATCGATTGGGTATTCACGGTGCATATAGTCCTTATGTGGGAAGGGGCTTGAACCCAAAAGAGACAACGATTGCGGAAATGCTTAAACCATTGGGCTATGCCACCGCTATTTACGGGAAATGGCATCTAGGATCGGAACCCGAATTGCTCCCGACAAGCCAAGGATTTGATGAATATTTCGGCATTCCGTATTCCAATGACATGTGGCCTTATCATCCCTGGCAGGGGAAAAACTTTAATTTTCCGGACTTACCGCTGGTTGAGAATGAAACAGTGATTGATACTTTGGAGGAGCAATCCATGATCACCACCTGGTACACAGAACGTGCGGTTAATTTTATCAACAATCACCAAGAGGAGCCCTTTTTTCTTTATGTGCCCCACAGTATGCCACATGTCCCGCTCTTTGTTTCTGATCGATTCAAAGGAAAATCCGATCGTGGCCTGTATGGAGACGTAATTGAAGAGATAGATTGGTCGGCAGGACAGATCCTTAAGGCACTAAAGGACAACGGTCTGGAGGAGAGAACCCTGGTTATATTTACTTCTGACAATGGTCCGTGGCTCTCGTATGGTACACACTCAGGAGAGGCTCACCCTTTAAGGGAAGGTAAGGGTACAGCTTGGGAAGGCGGGGTGCGCGTACCTTGCGTCATGAAGTGGCCAGGCAAGATACCAGCTGGCAAAGTCATCGATAAACCGGCCATGTCCATTGACATTCTACCCACTATTGCTGCAATAACGGGAGCGACTCTGCCACCCAATGAGATTGATGGCCGCAATATGTGGCCTTTGTTAAGTGGTGAAAGCAGTGCACCTCATCATGACGCCTATTATTTTTATTATAAGCAAAATGAGTTACATGCGGTCATGAGTGGTGATGGACGATGGAAGTTGTATTTGCCACATCGCTACCGGTCGCTCAATGGCAGAGAGGGCACTGACGATGGTTTGCCGATTGACTATGATCAAAATGATCTGACCGAAATGGAGCTTTACGATTTGGATAACGACATCTCGGAAAGTAAAAACGTGATCGATCAGCATCCCGACATGGTTCAACAACTCCTGGCACATGTAGAAGAAGCTCGATCTACTCTAGGAGATGCACTAACCGACCGGACCGGTTCGGAAAATAGGCCAGTGGGGATGATTGACAGACTGGATCAGTAGGTCTTGAGTTTACCGACTTCGTGCTGGCATCGATGCTGATTGGTAGTGAGTGCCAGACTAGGACTCAAGCAGTCATTTAAAATGGGTGCCTTATTTGTTTGCTGTTGGCCGAAGCCAGAAAAAGTTTTTTTGGATAAAAAACCATAGAACAGAATGCTGCGCTATCTGTGATATAAAAATATGTTAAGTCTGTATGTCTAGCTAAGTTTTGATGTTACATGAAAAACGATTAGATAGAATAAATTAAACCCTGATGGGAAATCAGGGCTTGATTATTTAGTTTGACTGTCTAACTAAGTTTTGATGTTGCATTAAAAACGATTGGATAAAATAAATCAAACCCTGATGGGAAATTAGGGCTTGATTACTTTATCTCATATAATAAGTTCGTAGCAAGAAGATGAAGCGCTCCCAGTAGCTGCAGAATCTGACCCATCTACTAATGTGATCCGAATGGAGTCAGCAATTAGACTTCCCTACGGCAAAGACCTAACCATAATATCTTTGTAAAATACCTTACTATCCGGGTCGTGAGCTTGAAGCGCAAAAGTACCACTTGAAATATACCTCCCACTGCCTTCATCACGTACCGCATTTTCCGGCTCGGTGTAATCAACAACGATGGTGTCATTGATCTTAACGATCACTCGTTTGCCTTCAACCTTGATATATTCCGTATACCATTCGTTGTCATCAACATAGGTCTCCTTGACATCTTGTATGCCATACAGACTGCCAGTACGCCGCCAGTCTGATTGTGAATTATTGACCTGAACCTCATATCCTTTGTTGGGCCAACCTTCTTCCTGATACTCAGTGTGGAAATAAATCCCGGAGTTCGATCCGGGAGTAGTCATTACCTGAGCTTTAAATTCAAAGTTCGTAAAATTGTGATCCTCCACCGGACCTTGATAAAATGCATGAGCCCGTGGACCATTTACCACGATGGTCCCATCTTCCACGCTAACGGATTCTTTATTTTCACTAACTTTCCAGCCATCCAGCGATTTGCCATCGAAGAGGGGAATCCATTCGGAAGTATAGACATTTTGAGTTTTTTCTTCTGCTACTTCCTGCTTAGGAGTTTGCTCGCTACAGGATAATACCAATAATATCAGGAGCATTTGAGAAAAATATTTCATTTGTATTGCTAATTATTTACGATTTATTAAGAGATTGAAAATTATCCTTGGTCACATTTCCATCTTCATCAATGGAATAGCCGAGGGGCAGGGCATCAGTCCAAGAGAGATCTGGTAATAATTTTAATAATGTCTCCCGATGCGCTTCTACAATTTGCTGGTTTTCCTGACGGTAAGCAATGTTCTTCCATTCATTAGGATCAGTTTCATGGTCGTACAATTCTTCCAAGCCGATGGTTGGGTAGTAAATGTACCGGTAGCGGGCACTGCGCACAGCATGTCCTTCAGTAGGTTCAGTGGTCCAACTGAATCGATAACTGGAAACAACAGGTCCCCTTTCTTTACCATTTTTGATGCAGTCGATTAAGCTTTTCCCATCCAGATGCGCTGGCAGTGAAAAACCACAGGCTTCCGCCAGCGTGGGATACATATCCATCAGGCTCACCGGATCATCATATCGATCACCAGCCTCTGTTACGCCCGGAATGTTGAGAATTAATGGTACCCGTGTCGACTTCTCCCACAGGGTAAATTTTTCTATGTTTTCCTTTTCACCCATATGCATCCCGTGATCGGCCCACAAAACTACAATGGTATTTTCTGCATACGCCGAGCTTTCGAGCGCATGCAGCAACCGGCCGACCATCGCGTCGGCAAAAGTGATGGAAGCAGCATAGGCCTGTACAATCTTTTCCCATTGGCGGTTGTCGTAAACCCACTGCTGTATCCACCTGCGTCCGTGATCAAAGGCATCCTTTAGATCATCTTCCTGGCAAAGTGGCAACTGAATGGAACCAAGAGGATACATGTCAAAATATTTCTGAGGCACTTCCCATGGGTCATGGGGTTTCCATACACCGGCAGCAAGAAAAAAAGGCCGGTCATGGTGCAATTGCAGTTGGTAGGAAGCCCAATCCACCACATGGTAATCTGCCATCTTCTCGTCATCTGCAGGGATAGGTCCCCATGTCCACCAACCACCACCTCCAGGTCGATTTTCGTTGTCGACACCATCAGGTAAAATGATGCTGTCGGGAGGCCGGATCTGGTGTGGATGAGAGATGTAGGGGCTCGGGTAGTAAAAATCCCAATTGTCGGCTTCCACCTGGCTGGTTGGAGTCCAGGGAGGAGCTTGGCTGTGGTAAATTTTGCCTGCCCCCAAGGTCTTGTATCCATGTTGTTTAAAAAACTGTTCGAGGGTGAGGACATCCTTCAGCGCTTCGAAAGACCTCCATTTGGGGCCGTCGCCCCAGTGCACATTGTTCACTCCTGAACGGGCATGATGCACACCCGTCATGATTGCTGCCCGGGCAGGTGCACAGGCAGGAGAGGGGGTATGGGCATTGGTGAAAACCAAAGATCTGGCCGCCAAAGCATCCAAGTGAGGTGTATGGATTTCAAATGGCGCTGTCTCTCCCAAAAATCCAACCCAATCGTTTAAATCGTCCACCGCGATAAAAAGGATGTTGGGAGGATCTTCTGCGGCATTGACAGCCAAGGTATTAGATCCAGGCCCAAACGCTATTAAACAACCGACTATACCAATGAATGCAACCATCTGTTTTGGCTGATGGGCCGGTTGCAGACCCCATTTCGGTAGAATTCTTCTCATTAACTCCACAGTCTGTCCCATGATCTGATTTCATCCCATTCCGGGGTTGGAGCAAACATCTTTTCACCGTCGATGATATATTTTTCAATCACCTCTTCATTGAGTTCCACACCGATTCCCGGTTTCTCCGGCACAGAGACATATCCATTCTCAACAATGGGGCCATCGAAGCCAATAACCAGATTTTCCCAATCGGGTTTATCGACGGCATGATGCTCCAGCCACATGAAGTTTTCGGTAGCAGCTGCACTGTGTACGCAACCCAGAAATGAAACGGGTCCGGCAGCGTGATGATGCATAAATCCGATACCGTGCTTTGAAGCATAATCTCCAATGCGTTTACTTTCAAGAATACCACCGGCGGTATTTGGATCCGGATGTACAATGTCGACCGACCTGGTTTCGATCAATTTGTCAAACCCACCCTCTAATCTATAGATATCTTCACCGGTCTGAGTGGGTGTCGTCGTAGACTGGGTGATTTCTCTCCATTGATCTGTATATTGCCAGGGGATGATGTCTTCAATGTAGGCCAGATTATACGGTTCGGTGGCTCGAGCAATTTTGATGGCTTCATTGACCCCAAAATGCCCCCAATGATCGGTACCCATAGGTATTTCGTATCCAATTTTTTCCCTCATGACATGCAAATACTCCATCAATTTCTCGATGCCTTTCTCCGTGATTTGCACCCGGGTAAACGGATGCTTGGTGAGGCGATAATCCCGATACTCATGTTGCCAGGGTTTCAGTGACCCTGTTGGTGCATTGACGATACAACCGGGAATGTCCCGAATGAGATTAATGCCTATATCCATTTTCAAAGCAGTATACCCATTATCGATTCGCTCCTGCATCCGGTTGGCGTATTCATGGGGGTCTTGCGAAACAGTTGTATCGCAATATACCCGCACTTTGTCCCGGTATTTGCCACCAAGTAATTGGTATACTGGGATATTGTAGGCTTTCCCAGCGAGGTCCCACAGTGCCATCTCCACACCGGAGACACCCCCTCCCTGACGGCCGTGATGGCCAAATTGGCTGATGATTTTGAAGAGTCTCTCTACATTGCAAGGATTTTCACCCAAGATTCTGCTCTTTAGGAAAAGAGCATATTCTTTGGCCGCGCCATCTCTTACATCACCATGTCCCATAATTCCTTGGTTCGTGTAGATACGTACAATGGGAGTGCGAAATGCCACCCCTTTACCGATTTCAGCTATACGCATGTCAGTAATCTTTAGCTCGGAAGGTTTGGAAAACCTACTGACATTTTGTGTTAAATACTCGATCTGTTCTCCCTTACTGACAAAGGGCAAGGAAGCGAGACTTAAGCCTCCAAATGTTGTTCTTTGGATAAAGTCTCTTCGTGAGGCTTTCTTTTTTGCTCTATTTTCTTGCATTGTTTTTAGTTTGAATTCGAATCTAATCTGATTTTTTTAAAGAAATTTATTTAATAATTATTTCCCGTATTGACTTTGATCGGCATTGCCGTCTTCAATAGGGACGACCTTACCTTCTATTAGATAATGTGGTGTAGAAGGGTTGGCATATTCTAATGATTCCTTTTGAGTGGGGTATGTATTTACCATACCCAGTGGGTTAAAGATTCTCTTGGTGAGAAAAGAACCCCAACTTAGACCACTCACTTGCCCAATAATTTTACCTGCTACGGGATACATCAAATTCTGATAGGTATATCCACCTCGAATGGAATATGAGAGGTCCATCATTCGGCGTCTATCGATGATCTCCGATGTTTTGTGCTTCCACATATACCAGAGAAGATTTCCATTGCCCAAACCGGAGTTATGGGTAAATAAATCGCGAATTCTTATCGTACGGGTAGCATAGGGATCTTTCAGCTGAAAGAAAGCCAGGTGGTCGACCACGGGATCATCCCAATTGATTTTGCCTTCATCCACCAGCATCGACATGTCGGCAGCGGTCATGGCCTTGGTGGTTGAGCAAATAGCATAAAGAGTCTGGGTATCTACTGAATCTGCACGGGCAATGTGTTGTTGCCCATAACCCCTCATCAACAATAATTTTCCGTCTTTAACCACAGAAACGGCAAGTCGTGGTACTTTCCATTCTTTCCTGACCTGTTCGATATAATTGTCAAGAATGGCCATTGACTTTGACCAGACTTGTGATGACAGGCTGGTGGAAACCAGGATCCAGAACCCAAATGAGATCCATTCCTTCATGTTTAATTTTAACCTTGGATGGAATATGATGAGAAGATAATAATAATTGTTTGAGAGAAGGGTGAACAGGTATGATTAACTACAGTAGGCAATAACCTTTTCCAGGGGATGACATCACAAGGCTTGATTCCTATCGAAATTTCCTTTCAGGAAATGGTGATGCAGATATCGATGTAGGTCTTAAAAGAATTGCCATTACAATATATCTGCGAAGTGGCCAAGATGAAGCAACGGCCAAGCCTTAATTTTCTTGGCAATATATAGAGTCATCTCTCGCTTTGCTTCTGAGTTAGATCATGAGATTCGCCTGCTTATCAACGCTGATTGACGATCACAGCCATAATCTCTCCTCACCGCTTACCCACCATCATGACCATGGAAAGGTCAATTCGGTGCCTGCAAAGGGTATGTCTCCTTTTAAATCGTGCTCGATACGCAGGAGCTCATTCCATTTGACCATCCTTTCTGACCGCGTAAAGGACCCGACCTTAAGTTGGCCACTACAGGTGGCAACAGCCAGATGACTAATGAAAGCATCTTCGGTTTCGCCAGACCGTGCAGAGACCACCGGATGCCAGCCTGCTTCCTTGGTGATTCGAATTGCATCAAGGGTTTCACTGATGGTGCCGATCTGATTGGGTTTGATTAACACGCTATTGGCCAGGTGGTCGTCAATTCCATTCTTGATCTGTGTCGGGTTTGTTACGAAAAGATCGTCGCCTATGATTTGCAGATGCTCGCTCCACTTTTGGGCAAAATTCTTCCAGGAATCCGGATCATCTTCGGCAAATGGGTCCTCGACACTGCAAACTGGGTATTTGTTCAGCCACTCATCGAGTAAAGTTCGGTACTCGCCAGGATGATAAACCTGGTTGTCCAGACTGAGGTGATACTGGCCCGACTTAAAATACTCTGAAGCTGCTAAATCGACCGAAATAGAAATATCTTGACCTGGCCGGTAACCCGCCAGCTCAATGGCATTGACCAGACACTGCCAGATCATTTCATGATTATCAAAATGGGGCCAAAATCCCCCCTCATCAGCTACTCCAAATCGCTTACCCGCTTTGTCAAGAAGTACTCGCGTCATCTGGTACACCTCATAGGTCATTTGAAAGACTTCCATAAGATGGGTGGCACTATGGCAAATGATCATGAAATCCTGAATATCCGTCGTTTTGGCACTGTGGGCTCCACCACCAATAATCTGAATTTCGGGCAGAGGAAGTAGAAGTTTCCCATCTTCAGACAGATACTGAAACAAAGGGCTATCTTGTGTTGCAGCTCCTGCCCGGCAAACAGCCATCGAAACTCCCAAAATGGCGTTAGCACCGAGTGTTGATTTATTGGCAGAAGCATCCAACTCAATCATTGTATTGTCGATGGCTCTCTGATCTCTAATATCCATCCCGGTGATGGCGGGAGCAATTTTTTCACGAATATTAAGGATGGCTGTATTAACAGATTTGCCTCCAAAGAATAAATGATTGCCATCTCTTAATTCCAGTGCCTCACGCCTACCCGTTGAAGCACCTGATGGAACAATGCCCACACCCTGATGATTCCCACTCGTCTTCACAATAACTTCAATGGTCGGTGTTCCTCTAGAATCAAAAATGGTGAATGCATCGACTTCAGTGATGGTAAATTTGTTCAGCTTCAACGTTATTTTATCATTTTTTGGTTAGATCATTCTCTGTCTAGTTGCCGTGGCTATTTTAAGGCTGCCTGTAAATTATCTATCAGGTTGAAAAAGGTAATTTTTTCAATATTTTCAAAATGAGTAGTGACAAATGTTCGAATAAAATTCTTTTTTTCGTCGTCAAGGTATTCAACTGGTGATTTCCCATCAACGCGAGCCAGCATCAGCATCAGGAGCAGCCGGCAGGTTCTCTTTTCCAGATCACCGAATTTGATTGGCATTAATTCAAGAAAATAATGGGACCAAGATGACTTGATCAAGTCATGTAAAATATCATCCCCGGCATGCCATACATTTTTTAGCACCAGATGGTTGAAAAAGAAGGCTATATCGAAAGCTGGGTCAGCATAGCAAGCGACCTCATGATCCAATAGGATAACATCAGATCCATCAGATAAAATATTCTTGGGGCTAAAATCGCCATGCACAAGTGTATATCTCTGCCTGGTCAGTCGATCGGCTTCACAATCGAAGAGATGCTGCCATTGGGGATGTCGCCTGCCGGTAGTAACCAAGTATGGTTCGATCCGCAGTGACCAAAAATCTTCCATATGGTCAAAAGTGGTCTGTACTTGGGTATCCTCCCAGGCCTGCCGGTGAATTTTTGCCAAAAAACTAACTGCTTGTTTGGTCACGGTAATGGAAAAATGTCCTTGTAAAAGTTGCGATTTCCAATTTTGAAAAGGTCTGTCTATGTATTCCATGACGAAATAGGGCACCTGTCGATCGGCGGCTAATATCTGGGGAACATTCTTCAGTGCAAAACCTGAAACATAAGTGATGAAATCTTGTTCGGCGAGATTCCTTCTTACGTCAGCTGCCCAATGATCATCAACTTGTAGCACCGGCAACGCTTGCTTAACTACAAATTGATCTACTGGTGTGCGGATTAAATAGATATCGGAGGAGACGCCACCTTCCAGTCTCACAAAATCGATGACATCGTTCTCTTTGATGAGCCCACTGCCCATTAATTTTTCCAGGATTTTTTCTTGAATCATAGAATACAAACCAAATAAGGCGGGGCCCTTACTTACCGATCGAGTGTGGACTGGCTTGGCATTTCTTGCCAAATCCGATTTTTAAATTCGCCCAACCATGGCCAGTTCACTTGATGGTCTAGATCGACTTCAATCATAGCAATGGGAGCATTATCTAGACCCTGAGCGATGAGATCACCTTTTAGGTCGTATATACCTGTTTTAATATCAGTATCATATGTTGAAGAGACCAAATAAATTTGATTTTCAATGGCTCGCGCCTTGGCGAGATTTTCATTCCCGCCCCAGACCGGTAGAAAAATAATTTCTGCTCCTTTCTTAGCCAACTCTCTGGCTGGTTCAGGAAATGCTAAATCCCAACAAATCATTATCCCAATTTTGCCAAAGTCTGTTTCAAAGACTGGAAAGGATTCTCCCGGGGTTATACCTCCTTCAATCTCCTCTCTGGGCAAACTTACCTTGCGATACTTCCCCGAGAGTTCTCCATCTCGTCCGATGAATACAGCAGTATTGTAAACAATTTCCCCCGCTTTCTCTAACAATCCCGCCACGATGTACATCTGATGCTTTTTGGCAACTTCTCCGAGTATTTGAGTGGTTGGTCCGGGCACAGACTCAGCAGCTTCCACATAGCTTTTGCCGGTGCCTACCAAGGTGATCGCTTCGGGCAGGCAAACGATATCTGCACCCATTCTGCCGGCCTCGGAGGCGAGTTTGGAATAAGCACTAAGGTTTTCTTCGGTTGTAGAATTCCTGGCTTGGTGATGTACTGCTGCCAGAGATACTTTGCGCTCCGGTAAGTGCTTGATGGGGGTCAAGATGGCAGGTTGATAGGCTACTTTTCCATCCGCATCCCAGCGGTACCACAAGTGTACTTCGGCGAGTTTGGCGTCCTTTGGGACTTGATAGATTTGTTTAATAAGGAAAAGACCTTCTTTTTCTGAGGGAGTAGCTGATGGAAATTCCTTTGGACCCAGTTGTTTTCCTTGATCATCCAGCCAGATAATGTTTGCCAGGATACTCCGGTGGGGTTCTTCAATGTCAATATATTTTACCTGTGTCATGAACTGAAGAATCGTCTTTTCGGAAACCGGAAATCGCTTTACCCAAGCACCCGATGCATGTGCCTTGTTGCCACCATGCAAGATCAATTCAAACCCCTCACCTGATTCATTAATATGGTGAAGAGGAGCTATGGCTTCGCGCTGACATTTGAATACCCATCCACTTATGTCTGTCTGGCCAATCGCATTATTAGATGTGAATATGAAACAAAGGAGAAGGATCATAGTCTTTGGGGAGTTGACCCCAAAATTTTTAGAAAAGCTGGCTAAATTACTTTGAAATTTGTCCATATGAAAAAGCAGCATCATCAAATGAAAGTCCACATCAGAATGATCAGCATCCGAAAAATTCGGAAAAAATATCTGCATAAAAAGTCAGTGAACCGTTGAATTAGATTTGAAAGCATAATGATCGTTTATTGAAGATCAACCCAGCATCACATACGATTACCTTAAAGATACACCCTTTTACAGTGTCATGGAATAGGGTCATTGCAGACCAGATTCTCACCATCGTACCGGCTGGAATGTCCACTCCGGGTTTAACTTTTGCATTTCTAGTTCGTCATCCCGTTCTGTCAATCCGCAGTTCAGGTAATTTTGGTGTAATTTGTCTAAGGCTTGTCGATCGAGAGTAACCCCTAGGCCGGGCTTGGAAGGTACTGCCACACTGCCCTCCTCAAAAATGAAGCGACCTTCTTCGATGACTTCTTCTGATTGCCATGGATAATGGGTATCCAATGCGTAAGGAAGTTCTGGTATGGCGGCACCAAGGTGGACCATGGCAGCCATGGAAATACCGACGTGGCTGTTGGAATGCATGGACAAGTCTCGACCGAAAATCTGACAGATCTTTGCCAGATGCATCGAAGCTTGCAAGCCACCCCAAAAGTGATGGTCGCTAAGAATAATGTCTTCAGAATGGAGTTGGAAGCTCATTGGTAGATCGGTAAAAGAGGTGGTACACATGTTGGTGGCAAGTGGAAAATTCAACTTTTTACGTAGGGAGGCCATCTCCATTTGACCGCGTACTGGATCCTCCAAGTATTCGAGCAGCGGCATCATCTCCCGGCCATATTTTTCGGCTGTGGCCAGTGTCCAGATTCCATTAGGATCAAATCGCAATGGCACTTCCCGGCCAAAAGTTTGATGCAGTGCCTGTACTGCTGCCAATTCTTCCTCCGGAGGGAAAGCACCACCTTTGAGCTTGATTGATTGAAAACCGAAGTGGTGACACATACTCTTCGCCTGATCGACGACTTCTTCAGGATTGACTGCCGATGCTTGCCGGGCCGCTGCCCACCCATTGGCCTGCGGGTCGAGCTCGTAACCCCAGCTCCCACCGGCACCTTCATACTTATAGAATAAATAGGCAGCAAAGGGTACAGCTTCCCTTCTTTTTCCACCCAACAGATCAAAAACCGGTCTGTCGGTGATCTTACCAATAATGTCCAGACAGGCTACTTCCAATGCACTTTGGATGTGCACAATTTTGCGTTGATCCCAGGGTGTATCGCCCCGATTAGATTCTGTGCCCAATGCTTTAGTGAGGCGGTCCTGTAATGTATTCAACTGAAATGGATCAAGGCCCAACACCAAAGGTCTGATTTGATGGAGGGATTTGTTGACCTCCTCACCTCCTGGTATCTCACTAACACCACCGATTCCATCCTCCGTGATCAATTCAATAATGGTACGCAATGCAAATGGGGCATGTACCCCCGCAGCATTCAGCAGTGGTGGATCGCTCACTGCAATAGGGGTAATATTTACCTCTCGGATGGACGGTCCAATTTTCATCAACGTGTTTTTTTAAATCAGGGGAAACAATTTTGCTCCAATGAGAATAACCACTAGGCCAGCTATGCCCATGATACACAACATCGGTGAGAAGGTCTGTAGAGCCTCCTTTTCAGTCAAATTGCTCATCTTGCATACAATCCAAAACCCACTGTCGTTCATCCAAGGAATCAATTTAGATCCACAAGCAATGGCCAATCCTATGTAAAGCTGATGGTAGTCTAATTCCATCGTTGTGGCCATGCCGGCGAGGATACCAGCAGCTGTAATCATGGCCACCGTAGCAGAACCTTGCGCAGTACGGACAATCGCGGTGATTAAGAACGCTAGTGGTATTAAAGCCATTTGGTAGCCCTCCGTAAGCGCAGCGATTCGCGTGCTGATACCAGTCTGCTGCAACATAGCACCGAATGCGCCTCCCGCAGCAGTGATCAAAATGATGACACCACCACTCATCAAAGCATCTTGTACCGATTTCACCAGGGAGGTTTTATCATCTCTTTTTTGAGCCACTAATAATAAAATGGCCACCAGGGCGCCAATAATTAAGGCGAGATTTTTCTCCCCAAGGAAATCCAGTATTGAGAACAAAAAGGAGGAGCTGTCGTAATTACTAAAAGTAGTGAAGGCAGACCGTCCACTTATGAGAAAAACTGGCAGTAAAATTGGCAACAGAGAGAGCCACAAATTGGGCAGATCTGCGGTGCTTCGCTCAGCCAATTTTTTGATTTTTTCCAGTGGTGCATCTAAAGATTCACGCAAGGGGATCTGCCACTTTTTGTCGGCCCATACGGCAAAAATATAGCCGGCGATAATGGTGAAAATGCCGACAATAAAACCACCTACCATCATCATGCCGATGGGAATATCCATTTCTCCAATGAGAAACAATGGCCCGGGAGTAGGAGGGATCAGCGAGTGGGCCATTACCCCGCCGGCAGCAATGGCGAGTACAAGGAGTAGGTAGTGCTTGCCAAGACGAATGGCCATGGCTTTGGCCAGGGGAATCATGAGATAGAATACCGTATCAAAAAATACCGGTATGGCAAGTACAAAACTGCTGCCTAAAAACGAGACTGGAGCCCTTTCTTCACCAGTGAGCTTCACCGTAGATCGGACAATTCGCTCGGCTGCCCCGCTCTCCAATAAACACTTGCCGATGATGGCTGCCATGGCGATCAATATGCCGATCTTACCGCAGGTACTACCGAAAGCGGCAGCAATACGGGCGCCAACAGCTTGGTTGGAAAGTGACTGCGCCGCAGCTTCACTCATACCCGATTGGAGCCCATACATCTCGACGGCAGCTGAAGGGGTGAGTACAGCCACCGCGAAGGCACCAAGTATCAGTGCCAGAAAGGCATGTAATCGCAGTAATATGATGCCACCTACCACGACAATAATACCTACCAGTAGGAGAATCAGGGGGTCGGAAAGAATCATGTGGGATTTGTTTGAGGCAGGAAGATAAGGATTGCTTACCTTATTGCTTAGGCAATAACACATTAAAATATCAAGTTGTGGAAATGAAAACGGACAATTCCCCCTTTGAAGGACTGACTTAATCGAAAAACTAATGTTTATGAAAGTTATAATGGCAGTAATCGGATTTGCGTGTATGTCTTATGCCCTAGTCGGACAGGCATTCACGGTAGAGGGAGGGTCCGATATAGGCGTTTTTAGCTTCAGCTCCACATCCCTTGGTGTGTATGGAGTAAGTACTTCAGGTGCAGGTATATTGGGTCAAAGTGGTAGTCATTGGGGTCTGTACGGTTTTAGCGGATCATCTGTGGGTGTCGTTGAGTATGGTCAAACCTATGATTTTGATGCAATAGGCCCAGGAATCAACTATGGTGCTGCATCATCTATTCGCTGGAAGAGTAACATCCAAAATATCTCACAACCACTAGATAAATTAGGTAGGTTAAGAGGGGTATATTTTGACTGGGACAAAGAGCACGGCGGAATGCATGATATTGGATTTATTGCTGAGGAAGTAGGAAAGGTTCTTCCTGAAATTGTGGCCTATGAGGATAACGGTATGGATGCAACTGGATTGGATTATAGCAAGCTTACACCACTGTTGGTTGAAGCTGTCAATGCTATGCGCAAGGAATATCAAAAAAAGTTTGCTGAGCAAGCCGATCTGATCAACGAGCTCCAAAAGGAAGTCAGTGCCCTTGAATGCACTATTGCTTCACGACGATAGTGGGCTAATTCACTATTGATAAGGTCAAATGTTAAATCAACCTCTTAACTAGACTAGTGAGGCTGCTCCGAAAAGGTTGCCAAATCAAAAATGGCTCTTTTGGCGATCTTTCCATTTTTCTCAATCGGCTGATACCCAGGCATCACTCACTCTCGAAAAAGTGAAAATCTCATCCAAAATAGGCTCATTTTATGAAGATGGCACTTTCCGGAGCAGCCTCACTAGTACTCTGTCAAGCCAGTTATTGTCGTTTATTTTAATGTCTTTTTGCGAATTTCGTCGTCGCAGATCCTCACTGTAGCTCCGGCTACAATTGCGGTCTGCTCCTTGAACTTCATCAAAATTCATATTAAAATAATTCAACATAACTAACTTGACAGAGTACCAGTAATTTTTGAAGACACTTGCCATCTCAACCTATTCTGCTGTCACTATCTCAGCTTAAAATGTAAAAGTTGAAATGGTCGTTCTGGTAAGTTCGATTTCTCTTTAAGCAAATTTTCATCAAATAATCGTCGAAGGTTGTTTCCTGCGAAATCCTCGAGACGTGCTTCGATGTGAATGTGGTAATTTCCTGCTGACCATGGTCGATCAGGGATGAATTGCCAAATGGACCCTTCCTCATTGATCCCGACTGAACCATTAACCTTCGAGTTTTCCATGAAGACATGCAAGCATTCCCCTGCCAGGACGACATCCAATGACTTCCGAAAATTGATTCGCAGCTGGTCTCAAGTTTGCTCCTTGGGAATGTGGAGTTTCCAGGAGTTTGGTGCTGGTTTTAATCAGTCGGGTACCCCCGCTATGAATTCATGTCGGAAATTGGCAATCAAAGGTTGTCCGCGGTGATCTTTCTAACTCCTTGAGACAAATAGCTGGTAAGAAGTACCCTCGTTTAAGGGTTTCCCTTTGTCTTTAATAGGAAGCAAGACCCTCTTGATCCTGCCGGGATCTAGCCAATGTACTGAAAACGAAATGGCCTTTACCTCGGTCCTGTCCCACACCATTGATCCAACCTTGAAGTGGAAAGGTGCGGCCATCTACACCACTAGAAGATGCATATTTGCCTCTGATGGTGCCATCATTCGCAACCGATGTGATCTCCAACACCGATCCCAAGTCATTTTGCCATCGACCCATGGGGTCTTGAGCCTGTGCCATCATATGAAGCAGCAGGAAATGGACAAATTTTACGTGCTGTGCCTGGATTGATGATTGTCAATTGAACCACATAAACACCATAGGCCTCATAGGGATATGGTGAGGTACATTTTGTCGGCATACAGTCACTTATAAAATAATCCAGAAAAAAAATGACTTTTCCTGCAACCATTTGTTGACTTGACACATCTCTTAGGTTAATGTTTACAAAGGTGAGGAAAATGGTTATACTTTTTCAATCCTCGAAGCATCGTGGTCAATGAAAGGAAAATATCTGGGTGAATTTGAAGAGCTGGTCCTGCTTATTACAGCTTCACTAAACCGCACAGCTTACGCCGTCGCCGTAAAAGAAGAGATCTTGCTTCAAGCCAATCGCAGGGTCAATATTAGTGCCGTACATTCGGTATTGTACAGGTTAGAAGACAAGGGTTTTCTTACCTCAGAATTTGGGAGTGCTTCTGCCAAACGTGGCGGTAAGCGAAAAAGGATCTTCGAAGTGACAAGTGCCGGATTTGAAGCACTACAGAAGAGCAAGTCACTCAAAGAACACCTATGGAGCAATATTCCACAGCTTTCCTTTAATAGTTTTTCACTATGAGGGATCCCGAATCAGGACATCACCCTCCACGATTCGCAGTACGTCTACTGAGGGCTATCATTGATAAATCACTGTTTGATGATATTTACGGTGATCTGTATGAAATTTACATTGACCGGTTATCTGAAAGGGGTAGATTTCACGCCCGGCTTTATTTCATACTTGATGTGATTGCATCTATCCGAAATTACAATCTTAGAAGAAAACACTATTCCGCAAAAGGAAATTCATTAGCCATGATAGGAAACTACTTTAAAAGCACCTTTCGAAATATTGCCAAAAACAAGACCTATACCATCCTGAATATCCTGGGACTTGCCCTTGGTATAGCCGCTTGTTTATTTATACTGCAATACGTGTCATACGAACGAAGCTACGACCGTTTTCATGAGAATTACGAAGACATCTATAGGGTAACATATAAGGTTTACCGGGATGGAGAACTCAATATTGATTGTGCAGCTGCTGTACCTCGGGTGGGCCCTTTTATGAAGGAAAAAATGCCTGAGGTAATTGATTATGCGCGGGTCTATCCCATGTCGGGAATGGTTAGTTACGGCAATGTGGATTATCGAGAGCCACGCATGCACATGACTGATCCTTCTTTCCTAAAGATCTTCACCTTTCCTTTGATTGCTGGAGACCCCGAGACCGCCCTTGCAGAACCTTATGCCGTCGTTATCACAAAAGAAATCGCTCATAAGTATTTCGGTCGGGAGGATCCCATGGGGAAAATATTGAGACTAAATGGAGAGCACAATTTGGAAGTTACTGGGGTGACCGAAAATGTGCCCGATAATTCTCACTTTAAATATGATTTTCTGGTCTCTTATGCTACCTTAAATAGTTGGAACACCAGTGATGAAGGTGAGATTTGGTCAGAAACTTCCTGGGGATGGTATGATTTTAACACCTATGTGCAATTGCGTTCTGGTACGGATCCTGAGGATTTTAATCGCCGTTTTGATGATGCCGTAGTTGCTGAGCGTCATGAGGATTTTGAAAAATATAATTTTAAATCTGAATTTCCCTTACAACCCATTGGGGATATTCATCTCTACTCCAATTTATTGCAAGAATCCGAACCCGAAGAACAGGGAGATGGTCGGGCCGTGGAGTTGCTGACCCTCATTGCATTTTTCATTTTGGTTATAGCTTGGATCAATTACATCAATCTTTCCACTTCGAGGTCAGTTGACCGGGCCAGGGAAGTAGGTGTACGAAAGACCCTTGGAGCCAGTCGGAGACAACTGATGGGACAGTTTCTTACGGAAGCTTTTGTTCTCAATGGATTGGCATCGATATTGGCTTTGGTCGTTGTGGCTTCTGGGATCAGATCATTTAACCATCTGACCGATTCCCGATTGGATCTCTCTTTCCTTTCTGATCCGATGTTTTGGAGTATCATGGGAATTATTCTGATAGGAGGCACTTTCTTATCAGGAGTTTACCCGGCCATTGTATTGTCATCTTTTAATCCTGTATCAGTATTAAAAGGAAGATTGGCAAACTTCAACTCAGATGTTCTTTTGAGGAGGTCCTTGGTCCTTTTTCAGTTCGTGGCATCCATTGGTCTCATTGCCGGTACCATCATTGTCTATCAGCAGCTGCGCCATATGAGACAGCTGGATCTTGGTTTTGAGATGACCGATATGCTGGTGGTCAAGGGTCCAATGGTCCGCGGAATTGATTCACTGTTTGAGGGTAGGAATGAGTCTTTCAAACAAGAGATGAAGGCCAATGCAAAGGTGGTAGCGATCACCGGTGGAACGAATATTCCGGGAGAGGAAATATTTTGGACCAACAGCATCAGACGACAGGATCAGCCGGAAAATGCGAATAAGATCATTTATAATGTAGCGATAGACTACGACTATTTGCCCACCTATGAGATTGATGTGATCGCCGGTCGAAACTTTGACCGGGGTCACAGGACGGATACCGGATCGGTCATGATCAATGAGGCTACCGTCAGTTACCTGGGTTTCCAATCACCTGAAATGGCCGTAAACGAAAAGGTCTTCTTTTGGGGCAGACCGTGGACCGTCATTGGTGTGGTAGAAGACTATAACCAGATGACGGCAAAGGCAGCTGTCTCTCCCTTGATCTTTCATCTCCGTCCAGCGGCTGCATCCTTTTACACGGTCAAGCTCCGGGGAGATGATTATCGGGTTGCCTTTAATAATGTCCAGAATTTATATGAACAGTATTATCCTGGAAATGCCTTCGAATATTTCTTCTTAGATGATTTTTTCAATAGACAGTACAGCAATGATCAGAAATTTAGCCGGGTGTTTATACTTTTTTCATGTTTTGCCATTTTTGTTGCCTGTTTAGGTCTCTTTGGACTGTCAAGTTTCAACGTCCTGAAAAGATCTAAAGAAATTGGCGTACGAAAGATTCTGGGTGCCAAGGTAACTTCTATTGTGCAGTTGTTATCGAGGGAATTTCTAGTCCTTTTGATTATTGCCAACTTGATTTCCTGGCCATTGGTCTATTACACAATGAATAAATGGTTGGAAAATTACGCAGAGCGAATCGAGATCGGGATAACCTCTCTAGCACTTGCCGGTCTTGTCGTGGTGATTGTAGCCATGTCTACGGTGAGCCTTAAGATCATTCAGGCTGCAATGGCTAATCCGGTTCAAGCGATTAAAGACGAATAAAAAGAAATTTCTGAAAATGTAGACACTTGTTTGTTACCAACGCTCGGGAATCCTTTCCCAGCCTGGTTGTACTTTTTGCATTTCTTTTTGATCATCCCTGCGAGTCAATCCGCAATCCAAATAGTTTTGGTGCAACTTAGCCAAGGCCTCCCGGTCTAACTCAACGCCAAGACCAGGACCGCTGGGTACTTGAACAGAGCCATCCTCAAATTCAAATCTTCCCTGAGTAATAACCTCATCGATCTGCCAGGGATAGTGAGTGTCAAGAGCAGCGGTCAGAAAGGGATAGGCAGCTCCAAGGTGAACCATGGCCGCAAGCGAAATACCCAAATGACTGTTGGAATGCATGGATACCCCTCGTCCAAAAGTTTGACAAATTCGGGCCAGATCCATACAGGCCCGCATGCCACCCCAATAGTGGTGGTCGGTTAAAATGATGTCTTCTGATCCCAAACGGATGCTACTGGGTATGTGCTCGAATGCAGTCGTACACATATTGGTAGCAAAGGGAATATCCAGAGCTGCTCTTACCGTTGCCATGTTTTCTTGGCCCCGGACCGGATCCTCGAAGTATTCGATGATTCCTTCCATCTGCTTTCCGTACTTGATGCTGGTCTCCACCTTCCAGGCGGCATTAGGGTCGATGCGGATGGGGACTTCCGGCCCAAAGGCGTCTCGTAAGGCCTTCACAGTATCAACTTCTATCTGGGGTTCGAAAACACCACCCTTTAATTTAAGTGATTTAAAACCAAACTTTTGACACATCGACTGGGCCTGCCGGGTCAATCCCTCCGGACTACGTGCGTCAGCCTGTCGGCCTGCCATCCATCCCTTTGCGTCGGCGTCTGTCTTGAATTCCAATGGACCTCCGGCACCTTCATACTTGTAAAAGAGATACGCAGCAAATGGCACCATGTCTCGCACCTTTCCCCCCAATAAATCAACCACCGGACGATCGATGATCTTACCTATGATATCCAAACAAGCTACCTCAAGTGCTCCATATACTCTTCTAACCATGCGGATATCCCAAGGCTCTTCACCACGTTTGGCCGCCTCCTCTTCGCCAAAATGTCGCATCAACGTCAGTTTGATGTCATTGAGCTCAAAGGGATCTTTTCCAATAACCACTTCAGCACCCTTTTCGATAGCCTCTTGATTTCGTACCCCACCATGAAACTCACTCAATCCGTAGATTCCATCACTGGTAACTACTTCTACAATAATGCGCAAGGCGTATGGCGCATGGAGACCAGCGGCATTAAGTAAGGGAGGATCTTCAATACCGATTGGCGTGATGACGATATTTTGAATCGTGGGTCCGGCTTTTATTGCCGATGTCGATTCAAGATTTCTTCCACTATTGAGATTGGGCATCCACGCCAATCCTGCTCCTAGACCGGCGTGCTGAATAAATTTTCTCCGGCTTGGTGTTCCGATCTTTACTTTCATCAGTGAAGTTATTTTGAAATAAGGTGGGTACACCGAAGGACGGTGCATCCGTCATTACATTAATTGGCATGACTCAACGCTGATCTGGGTTAGAAATCTTCAAAGGTGTCCCAGAAAAGCTTGGCTCTACATTGATTACAAGTACAATCTCGTTTAATGACATCACACTGCCTATGCAGATTTCTTTGATCTACTAGGGCCGATCCCACCATACACGTGTGTCTAGACGATCCGGTCCTTGTCGTGACACTGCTTCATCCAGATTTGCCCGGTTTACGGTATATTCTGAATCCGGATAAGTCAGTCGTCGAATAAAATCTTCAGTGTCTAAATCATTGCCCGGATACGGATTTGGAGCCACATTGGGAATACCAGTTCGTCGAAAGTTTGCCCATGCTTCAGGACCATTTAACAAGGAGGCAATCCAATATTGTCCATTGATTTGCTCCATTTCTTGACCTTCAACCAGGGGATTACCGGCGATGTATGTGTCGATGTCTTCATCAGGGATATCCGTATCGCCAGGCCAGTCGCTAAACTGCTCCATGTTGGCCCTGATCGCCATAGCATACTCCTCGTCAGCACTGCCTCCGACCCAGCCGCGGTGGATGGCCTCGGCTTTTAAGAGTAAGGTCTGGGCATAGGTCACCAGAAAGCTGGGAGCCTCAGGGCCACCAAGACGATTTCGATCGAGTTGACTGTAGTCATATAGGCTTGCCAGACCATCAGCAGTCGCCTGGTCGTTGATATTGGAAACATCAAATCCCTGAGGCATACCGATCTGGGCTTCAAAACTGCGATCGGCATTTTCTTCGGTCTGATCACCTTCTTGTTGCGCACCTATATACCTGACGGCAATTGCCACCAGGCGAGGATCATTCCTGTCCTTTAGATAATTGACAAATTCACTATCGAGATAATAAAAGGGAGCCTGACCACCATTCAAATTGGTGCCAACGGGATTACGGTAATCGGGATTGTGGCGAACTACAGCATTGTCATCGTTGGATTGCATCAAACCTCCGTTGATTGCCCTTACCGCAAAATCCTGAGCTTTCGCTGGATCAACCTTCACCAATCGCATGGCTGCCCTTAGCATCAGTGAGTTACCCAGTTTTTTCCACTGATCGATATCTCCACCATAAAGTATGTCTTGGTCTGCAATTCGCTGATTGGCATCCAGTGCACCAATCGACGAGGAAAGTTCATTCAGAATCGCATCATATATGCTTTCCTGTGTATCATATTTTGGAAAAGCAATGCCCTCCAAAAAGCCTTTTGCCGCTTCTGAATTGGGTACATCTCCGTAGGTGTCAGAAACCACCATCAGTGCATGAGCTTTCCAGATACGCATCATATTGACGATGTTGCTTCTTTCGGGATTTTCCTTGTTGTTTTCAATACCGTCGACCAGTTCTTTGAGAATATTCCGATAGACGTCGTTCCAGTTATTCTGGGTTTGTGATCGATTGTCCTGATTCAGGTTGGCACCGGTTCCTACACCTGTAAAGGGCGTGATCATTTGACGTACAATCGTGGTTTCATAAGTAAGGTTGCCATAAACCGGAGCACTGTTGATCACCGCGTCATTTAGTTGAAAGCTTGGATCAACTGAAGTTAACTCAACCGGATTTGTATTTAGCTCGTCAAAACCCTTGTCACAAGACAAAGTAGAGAACAAGCAGATCGATATAAATAATATTTTGTTTTTCATTGGATTTACTATTTGGGTCTGTGATTAGAATTTAAGATTTAAGTTAAAGCCAATATTTCGTGTCACCGGGAGGCCGGTTGCCTCGAGGCCTTCGCTTGTGTCTACCAGGATTCCATTTTGATTTGGGTGGATATGAGGTACCCATTTTTTCAACACCGCGACGTTACTGGCTACCAGGCTCAACCGTGCTCCACTGATGTACCGGTTTTCAGGAATCCATTTGGTAAAGTCATAGCCCAGGGTAATTTGTCGCAATTGCCAGGAACCGGCATTAAATACGGATTGCTCAGACATCCGAAAACTGCGGATGGTCTCATAAAATGTCTGTACCGGAGTTTGTGTCGTGTTGATCTCTCCATTTCTATTTACACCTTCTCCGACTACAAAACCTTGCTCCCGACCTACCAGGGTCTCTTTGTCTAACCCATGACGATAAGCATTGGTATGGGTTCCAGAGATCATTTTGTGTCCCAGCTTAAAATCTATGAGGAAGGACAGGGAGACTCCTTTGTAGTCAAATTCATTTACAAACCCTCCCCACCATTTTGGTAGGGCCGACCCAAAATTAAGCTGCTCATCTGATCGTACCGGTCTTCCTGTATTTTCATCAAAAACCTGACGGCCTTGGGCATCTCTCAGATATCCCCATCCATAGAGTTGAGCCATCGGTTTGCCAACAACCTGCCTTAACTCTCCGTGAAAATCTGCATTGCCAACCCGGATGAACTGCTCATCATCTCCCACACTCTCACCTAGACTGAGCACTTCGGAGGTATTGTAGGTAGCATTGATGGATGTTGTCCATTCAAAATTTCGAGATTTGATTGGTGAGAGCGAAATAAATGTTTCAAAGCCTTCATTGCGGCTCTCACCGGCATTGATCAGTTCGGTGCCATATCCTGAAGCATCCGAGATTTGACGACTTAGGATTTGATCTGAAGACAACTTGTTGTAATAAGAAGCTTCAAACCGGATATTTTCAAATAAAATCAGTTCGACACCAATTTCCTTCTCAGTGACCCGCATCGGTTTCAGGTTCTTATTGGGCACTGTGCCCGTATTGATGCTTCCTACCGGTATGCCACCAAAAGACTGGGGATTGATCGAGTAGAAGAGGTTATCTGCATAGGGCGCAACATCAGTGTCGCTTCCCACTTCGGCATAAGCCAGTCTTAGCTTGCCGAAAGATAGCCATGCAGGCATGTTGGCAAAGGCGTCAGAAAAAACAAAACTTGCTGTGACGGATGGATAAAGAATACTCCGGTTTTCGGGAGAAAGAGTGGAAAACCAATCGTTTCTTACGGTGGCATTTAAGAAGAGAAAACGCTTGTAAGAAACCTCTGCTGACCCATATAACGAATTCACCTGGCGCTCAGCAATCGTATAGTCAGGGGTAACTTTGCTCGCATTCCCAATGGTATACAGCCCTCTCGTAAAAAAGAGTTCGCCCAATTCGGTATTGACATCGCTGCGTCGAAACATCTGATTACCACCGGCATTCACCACAAGACCGATGTCACCAAAATTTCGCTCGGCTCCAATCAAAAAGTCGGCATTGATCTCACGGAATCGGCGGATATCTTGAACGAACTGTCCGTTCTGAAACCCAGGTGGAGGTGATGACTGTCTTTGCGAACCATGGGGAAGGTTGTATTCCACATCTCTGGTGTAATAATCCTGGCCGACCCGTCCTTGAAGATATAGCCAATCAGTGAAATTATAGCGAGCCGTAAGGTTGCCGTAGACCCGGTCTCGAATATTATTTTCAAATCGAGAAAGTGCAAAATATGGATTGGTTCGGTTGGTAAATCTCGAGTATTTCACTTCATCACCATTTTCATCAAATGCGTTATCTCGCAGTACATCCATCGGCATGGTGCTGGAAAGTGTATAAATGACCACTGGACTGTAGTCCTGCTCGGCAATATTTGGTGGATTCTTTCTGTCTTCGTGAGAATAGTTAATATTTCCCGACACGTTTAATTTTCCAGATCTCTGAGTAAATCCGAAATTCACCGTCTGACGATCATACTTTGATCCCGGTAGTATAACGTCGCTATTAAAATCCGATAAGGACAGACTCATACCTCCATTATCACCTCCGGTTGAGATCGTCAGTGTATTGTTCCATTCATAGCCATTTCGGTAATACTCTCGTACTTTATTGGGCTGTGCTTCATAGGGTACAACAAGTCCATCAAATAGGATGTGAGTCATACCAGGTTCGATCTTTTCACCGAAGCTCCATACTCCGGAAGTGGGACCAGGAGAGGTCGGTCTAACGCCACCTTCACCTTGTCCATATTCATATTGATAGTCGGTGAAATCCAGAGGTACGCTATTGATGTAATTGGAATTAAATTCTACTTGGAGACCCTGGCCTTCAGCTCGATTCTTGGTCGTGATCATAATGACACCGTCTTTAGCCCTTGAACCGTAGAGTGCTGAGGCTGCAGCTCCTTTTAAGATGTTCATGGAGGTGATATCGTCCGGATTAATGCTGCTGAGTCCATCTCCACTATCAGACCGTCGATTTCTTCCCACACTATTTCCGCCTCTTCTCACCCCGAAATTGGTATTGTCAACCGGTACACCATTGATTACGATTAATGGTGAATTATTTCCACCAAAAGAAGAAACTCCCCGGATACGAATTTTACTTGAACCCTGGCTTCCCGACCCAAGACTGGTAATATTGACCCCTGCCACTTTTCCTTGCAGGACATCCATAAACTTAGAAGACCGGTTTTCAGTCAACTCATCGGGCTGCACACGTGAAACGGCATATCCCAGTGTTTTTTGGTCTTTTTCGATACCTAAAGCGGTTACAACGATTTCGTCTAATTGTGCAACATCGGTGCTCATAGTAATATTGATCACCGATCTCCCTTCAATGAGGATCTCTTGCGTGTTGTAGCCGGTATAAGAAAAGACGAGCGTGGTAGCGTCGTCCGGTACATCCAAAGTGTAGCTGCCTTCGAAATCGGTGGCCGTCCCGATACCTGTACCTTTGACCAGTACGTTGACACCTATCAGTGCCTCACCATCTTCATCCGTTACCTTTCCGGTAATCTCGGTCGTGGCCAGTAGCTGTGCGGCTGACTTGACGATGTTGCGGAATCTACTCCGAGTACTTCTGGTCGTGGGTTGAACAATGACATTGCTTTTTTGCTCAAGCTTATTGATCTGATCAATTTTCTTTTTCAGTTTCCTTGCAGTTTTGGTACCGCTTTTATCATCGGGAAAAATGATGATGTATTTCCGGTTAACCGATTGATATTTTAGTCCTGTCTGTCCCAGCAGTCGTTTTATGGCAACGACCAGATCCTCACCGGCCTTAAACTCAAAATCTACTTTGATGTCCTTTAGCATTCGGGTCTCATAGGAGAAAAACACTTGATAGGTCTCACTCATTTCGGTAAGAATTTCTACCAGTAATTTTTCCTCTGCCGTAGATTTGGCAGCAACACTTAGTTTAGGTAAGGCTATGGAGAGTAGAAGAATTAACCCCAAATATGATGAAGTATTTCGGGGTTTTAATAGGTAAAAAATGGAAGATTTCATTTGGACAAAATTTTGGCTCGTTTAGTAATACAATGGTTGTCAGCTGGTTTGCATCAATTTAAAAAGTTCTACTATAGTAATATATATTCATCCCCTTCTTTCACAATTCGGATATCTGTCAACGTCTTATCCAAAATAGAAAGGGCAATTTCTAAGGAATCTATAGGTAAGGGGAATTCAACTTCTCGTAAATAGTGTTTTTCATTAGTTATTCGGAAGGTAATACCGTATATCTGTTCGATCTTCTGTAAGACTTCGCGGAGAGGTGAATTTCTAAAGGTGAGCACACCATCTTTCCATGAGGTATGTACATCTGCCACTTCGCTTTTACGGTGATATATTCTTTGGTCTTTTTTTGAGAATATCAGGTAATCGCGAGGTTCCATCATAATGGGGCTGTCGGAATCCTTGACCTTTAACCTGATGGAGCCTTCACTCAAATACACACTGGTTTCATTGCCATAAGTATTCACATTGAATGAGGTTCCCAGTACCTCAATAATCAAGTATTCAGTCAACACTTGAAACTTTTGACCGGTCTTCGGCTTTTTTTGAACCTCAAAGTAGGCCTCACCATCCAACCGCACTTTTCGAGTTTCAGTGGTACTCCAATCGGACGAGTAGGTGATGTATGAGTTGGCATTAAGCCTCATTTTCGATCCGTCGTGAAATTCGATTGACCTGCGCTCACCATTACCCGTCCTCACGACGTCTCCCTGTGGTTCTGACCATACGAAGAGTAAGGATCCGATCACGATCAGAAGACAGGCTGCAAGACCGATGAGCCATTTTTTCAGAGGAGGTACGATTTCATTAACCAGTAGCTTCTTTGGTGCTTGAGGTGAGGAAGACCCTATTTCGTCTGACAACTTTTTCCACACGTTCCTTTGGTGAGCTTTATCCGCATTTACATTATGTCGACTTTGCCACCATAACTTTTCCATAAGCGCTTTAGATGGTGGAGATGGGTCCTCACGAATCAATGTAAATAGAATATCCAGCTCTTCAGGAGAGCAAATTCCAAGAAACAACTTCTCTGTAAGTTTTTCTTTCAATCGATGTTTTTCAGGTGCCTTATGCATCTATCGTCATTTTGCAACTGTCCGTTCTTGCCATCACTTACAATCTATTGATCAGGTATTTTTCCAAAAATCGAGCAATAGCAGATCAGGAAAATGCAAGGGATGTACAATTTCTCCAATGAAAAATCTAGCTTTTATATATAATCCTTATCTCAATACAAAAAGGATTAGATCCAAGACCTTTTTTTTGAAAAAAGCATATATTACCAGAGGAACTTTGATTGAGCCGAAGTAAAATTCGACAATCGGAAGTCGGTCCGAGGTGTATATCTTCGGAATGCCATGAGTTTGAAACAATTGGAGCGGAGCCATCTTCAGGCATTGGGCAGGGGAAGCCGGGAAAGCTTCAAATGGTTGTTTGACCATTACTTTTCACAGGTCTTTCATTATTGTCATCGTATGCTGAGATCGAAGCATGATGCTGAAGAAATTGCTTCTGATGTTTTCCTGATTGTATGGAGGAAGCGAGCTTATCTCGATTCTTCCATGTCATTGCAGCCTTTTCTCTTCAAAGTTAGCAAGGACTTGGTTTGGACTCATTTGAAGAGAATTGCCAATACGCAGCGGAAGCGAGATACCATGATTTCTCACTTTATCCATAGAAGAGTACATGGCAGGATGGATTTTCCCTTTTGGGAACAACAGGAGCTACTGGAAAATGCGATGAAAAGATTAAGTCCCAGACAGGAGAAGGTCTTTGTTCTGCGTTATTTCCATGGAATGAATCTCCAAGAGATTGCCCATGAGTTATGCATATCCAAGAATACTGTCAAGGTTCATTTGGCAAAATCCAAGAAATTGGTTACGGATAGTCTTAATATTTCCAATTGACCTTTTAGCCCAAGATGTCCTGAATAACCCTACCCCCTACGTCGGTAAGCCGGATATCTCGTCCGCTAAATCGAAAGGTTAGATCTTCATGATGAATGCCCATAAGGTAGAGCATGGTGGCGTGTAAATCGTGGATGGTTGTGGGTTGCTCAACAACCCGGTATCCATATTCGTCGGTGGATCCAAAGGTGACGCCTCCCTTTATCCCACCACCTGCCATCCAGATCGAGAAAGCAGAGGGATTGTGATCCCTTCCATTGGTGCCTTGTGCAAAAGGCGTCCTTCCAAACTCCATTCCAAAGACAACCAAGGTTGTCTCCAGCAATCCGCGAGACTTGAGGTCCTTAAGCAGTGCGGCAATGGGTTGATCAACAGCCCGGGCATTGTCCTGGTGTCCCTCTCGTAAGTTTTGATGCTGATCCCACCGGTCATGACCGGTATGGGGACAGGTCAACTCAATAAATCTAACGCCTCTTTCGACCATCCTGCGAGCCATCATACACTGGGCCGCATAACTGCGGGTATTCTTATCAGCAGACTCAAACCCATACAATTTTTTCAATAATTTGCTTTCGCCGGATAAGTCGGTTAATTCCGGCACCGACGACTGCATCAGGTAGGCCAACTCGTAGTTTTTGACCGCACTTTCAATATCATCCGGATCACCCAACTTATTGAGTAGAGTCTGATCCATTCTTTTGGCCAGGGCCATTTTTCTTTTCTGTAACTGATCGAAAGACTCTGACGGTTGAATGTTCTCTAACGGTATCGGGTCGGCGCGTAAGATAGATGCTTGATGACTGGCAGGTAAAAACCCATTCTTGAAATTGTCCAGCCCTCCTGGTGGTATCAGGCCACCATCCAACACAATGTAGCCTGGAAGATTTTGATTTTCAGTTCCTAGGCCATAAGTCATCCAAGCACCCATGCTGGGCCGTCCCTGCAGACCATGGCCGGTATGAAGAAAATAATTGGCATTAGTGTGCTCCGGAAAATCCGACACCATGGAACGTACGACGGCAATGTCATCTACGCACGTGGAGATGTGAGGAAAGAGGTCACTGACCCAAATTCCTGACTCACCATATTGCTTAAAGTCCCAGGGACTTTTCAGGATTTTACCTATGTTGTTAAACTGGGTTGCATCGACCTTAAATTTTTCATAAGGAGATTGCCCATTTTCCCGGGCCAGTCTCGGTTTGGGATCAAAGCTATCTACCTGCGAAATCCCACCGTCCATATATAGGAAAATGATGCTGTTTGCCTTCGGGGCAAAATGTGGTCTTGGATCTTGCGTAAAAGACGAAATCTTTGGCTTTCGATGACCAGAAAGACCAGCAGCTGATGCCAGACTGAACATAGCCAGGCCCCCAAATCCATTGCTAAAAAGGCTTAGCATGGTCCGTCTGGATAGCCTTTGGCACCGTTGCATTCGCGAATTCTTTTCCTTGATCATAAATTTACGAAATAATGCGAGTACCGGTCAGCCAGGACTTACAAGCCCGCTGTGCAATAGGTTTAAGAGCTGCTACCAATGGTTGCTTCTTTCTTACCTTGCTCCCTCAATAAATTGAGATGGCTATGAATGTTAAATATGGTTTGTTGGTTTACTTATTACTGACAGTGATTGGAAGTTGTCAATCTCCGAACAATAGGACAGATGAGCTTGATTTATCATGGATGGCAAACGAGTTGCAACTCTCTGACCAGCAACGGGAAGCATTCGACCAGATTATTGGAGCTTTTCATGAAGAGGCCATACCACTTTTGAAAAACCAAAGAGATACCAAGAATCGGATATATCAGTTGCTATCAGAAGATCCGTCATTTACAGCTGAAGTGGGCAAGTTGGCCACTTCTCTAGGACCTACATCGGTTACTCTTCAGGAGCATCTGATCGATCTCTATCTTGGACTCATCTCTATATGTGAGGAGGACCAAAAGGCAAAGCTCTTTCCTCTTTTCACCAGACTTTCACTATGAGGAAAATTCAGGAGACCAGCCGGACTGAGCAAATTTCCTACTTGAGATCGAGCACTTTTCTACTGGGGTAGGTGATCATAGACTTGTACTTTCAGCCATAGATCCCGGTATTCTTCTATGAATCGATGGTGATCCGGATCATTTTGGTACGCATCGTGATCTTCTTTGTTTTGAAAAAAGACCAGTAGAGCATAATCGTAAGTATTGTCAACCACATCACGCGGGGTATGGGCTGGCGGACCAACAAAGGCGTCTAAGACCGTTCTGCATTTTGAAAGGTCTGCTACTCCCTTGTGGAAAGCTTCTCGATCTGCATCGGTGACTCCACTTTTTAACCAGAAATACACCATATGAATAAACCCAGGCCGTTGATTCATACTTGAGATTTTTTTGGATTGATTGGGTGAAGATATCAATTGCTGGATTACATCAGATCGATTTTGATCATGTAAATGGTTTAGGAATGATTTTCCTACTTGGTTGGGACTGACTAAAGGTCTTGATACTTCTTATTCGGTGGTGTGACCATACTTTTCCGAATAGCGTCGATACAGTTCCTGTTGCTTGGCTGGTAAAGTAATTAACCTGCCCCTGATGAAAGCATGGGTTAGGATATTGCCTCTGATATCCAGTGCATCACCCTGGGCTATGAATAGAGTCGCTTCTTTGCCGACCTCTAATGAGCCCAATCGATCATCAACTCCCAAAGCACGGGCTGGATGAAGTGTGATCATTTTGAGTGCCTCTTCTTTTTCCATGCCATAAGCTGCTGCTGTTCCGGCATAGAAAGGTAGATTGCGTGCGTTGCCTTGGCCTCCTGTATGCGATAAAGAGACCTCAAGTCCAGCCTGTGTGAGCAAATGGGGCAATCGGTATGGAAGGTCAATGTCTTCATCGGCTCTTGATGGCAAGCTGTGGGTTGGTGGCAGGATGACGGGAATCTGATGGGTAACCAGAAAATCGGCAACATGTAAAATATCGCTATCACCATACAACACGATCTCCTGGACATCATTTTGCTTGGCAAACAATACGGACTCGACAATTTCCTTAGCAGATCCTGCATGAATAAAGAGGATTTTCGTTCCGTCAAAAAGTCCCTGCATGGCCTCTAGTTTTAGATTTACCTCCGGATTCTCGGAATTCCCATACACCATGGCATCCGCAAAATGTTTGGTCAGGTCACTTTTATGCTTTTCGTAATTCTTATTCTTTTTTTCTTCTATGGTAAAGGTGTTAAAGTTAAAATTCCTGGAGGTGCGATTGGGCCAATTCAGATGTACTCCAATATCCATACTGTGGCAAGCATCTTCCCAGTTCCATCCATCCATCTCTACCAATGACGATGTACCTGGTATCAACCCCCCAGTTGGAGTAGTCTCAGCAACGAGAATTCCATTAAAGCGCATCGTTGGAACATATTCAGAGTCCGTGTTATAAGAAATGATCGATCGCACATTCGGATTGATTAGACCGCGTTCGTTGAAATCAGACATGGCCCGAATCGAGGAAATCTCGGTCAAGCCAAGCTGTGAATTGGGTAGGATAAAGCCGGGATACAGGTGATGGCCCGATGCATCGATGACCTCATAAGGTGCTCTATCAATTTCAGGACTACCTTGCTCGACGATGGTTAACACTCCATTTTCAAAAGCTACGGCACAGTTTTCGATGATCGATCCATTTCCCAAATGGGCCGTACCTCCTTCGATGAGCATGGGTTTGGATTGGGATTTCGCTGGGACTGGCGTTTGCGCATTCGAAGCTATGGCTAAGCTGAGAAAAGCTATATAAACGACAACTCGACTTATAGTAAGTGGTAACTGAACACTTTTCATCTTAATCAACTGGTTTAGGTTAGTGATCGCTATGCTGTTCTTCTCCCATCACACTTTCACAGTGAATCAGCATTTTGGTTTTAGAGGCCGCTTTTTGGGTGGGTTTTCCAGCTTTCTTTGCGGCAAGCATTTTCTGGATTAGCCTGGACCGGTTTTCTTGCAATGCTTTTCTTTTTTGTTGGTCATCTTCCAGATCAAAATGAAGGGCACCATCTACCCAGGTTTTTTCCGCTCGAGCATAAACCGACAACGGATGGTGTGTCCAAAGGACCAGGTCTGCATCTTTACCCACTTTGATGCTGCCCATCCGATCATCGAGGTGCAACATTTTTGCAGGATTTAAAGTGACCATCTTAAATGCTTCTTCTTCATCTAAACCTCCGTATTTCACGGATTTGGCCGCTTCCTGATTTAGGCGTCTCCCCATGTTGGCATCGTCAGAATTGATGGCTGTAAGCACACCCTCTCGATTCATGATTGCCGCATTGTACGGAATAGCATAGCGAACTTCCCATTTATAGTTAAACCAATCAGAAAAACTTGAACCGGCAACGCCGTGCGTTTTCATCTTATCTGCTACTTTATACCCCTCCATGATGTGGGTAAACGTATTGATGTTGAAGTCAAATTTTTCAGCAACTTTCATCAACATATTGATCTCAGACTGTACATAGGAGTGGCATGTAATAAAGCGCTCCCTGTTTAGAATTTCAAGTATGGCTTCATGAGTTAAATCCCGGCGGGGTTTAGAAGGTTTTTTTTCAGTAGTCGATTGTTTTTCAAATTCCTTCCAATTTTTCTCATAGACCCTTGCATTGTGAAAGGCATCAACAAATACTTGCTCAACACCCATTCTTGTCTGCGGATAACGAACAGACTGTGGATTCCGGGATCTCTTAACGTTTTCCCCCAGGGCAAATTTGATGAATTCGCTAGCGCCCTTCACTTTCAATTGTTCGGGAGATGCACCCCAGCGCATTTTGATGATGGCTGACTGACCTCCGATGGGATTTGCTGATCCATGCAAAACCTGGGCAGCAGTCACACCACCAGCAAGGGCCCGGTAAATATTGATGTCTTCGGAATTCACCTGGTCGCCGATCCTCACCAATGCTGAATTGGTTAATACCTCATTGCCCCCTCCGGCAATATGCGTATGCTCATCAATGATGCCCGGAGTTAAATGTTTGCTGGTGGCATCTACAACGATCGCGTCATCTTCTGACAGGTTTTTATCTATTCGAATGATTTTTCCGTCATTGACCAAGACGTCAGTATTCACGATACCCTCAGCTTCATTGGTCCACACAGTAGCATTCTTAATTAAATATTTTTGAGCTTGGGGTAGCTCAGCAACTCCAAAAGCCATAAAGGGATAAATTACCTGACCAAGCTCATCATACTTTTCTTTTTCGCCTTCCTTTTCCCTTTCCTGGATATTGGCAAGAGGACCCTTTTTTGTAAGTGACCAATCAAACCAGGTGCCTTGCTGATCTTGGCCACGTCCACTCCACCCGGTTTCATTACTCCAGCCACTCAGCCGGAACAATTGTCCTTCTACAGTGTAAGACAGTGAAATCAAATCATCGTCAATGGTAATTTTGGATTTTATTTCAGAAGAGTCTGGCAGTACAATCTTAAGTTCCTCTTTTCCAGGTTTTCCCGTGATTTCACCCGCAACCTCACGATCTTGCCACTCAAGGGTATAACTGCCAGTGTGATCGACTTTCTCAATGTCACCAAGTATATAGCGGTCGCCCTGGATCCAATTTTCCAGTATTTCTGTCTTCTCTTCAAACAATTCTCCATCAGTGACTAAGAAATTGGCGACCATGCCTTGGGATAATGCACCCAATCGATCCTGCATGCCTACCATTTTTGCTGGTACGGTGGTAAGTGCAGCTAATGCTGTCTTTTTACTTAAGCCGTGCTCAATAGCACGGAGTAAATTTTTCTCGAATTCTTCTTCTTTGGCAAGACCGTCCCTGGTAATGGCAAAAGTGATTCCGTGCTGCTCTAAGACGGCCGGATTGGTCGGTGCCAGTTCCCAGTGCAGCATATCTTCATAGCTGACCTTTTCGGCATCGATCGGATCTTCTACATCGAAGGCTTTCGGGAAGTTGAGCGGTACAATGAGAGCAGCATTGCTCGATTTAATCTCTTGTATTCGCTGGTATTCGTTTCCACCGCTTTTGATGATGTACTGCACATCGAATTCATCACCTATTTTATCTGCCCGCAAAACGTTGATCCAGCTGTTGGCTTCAAAAATTTGTGGTAATGCCTGCGTTGCTAACCAGCCTTCAAGTCCTGCATCTTCAAAAGGTCTGGGCATCTGATTTGAGTACCATTCGGCATCCAGGTAAGTTTGACGCAAAAGCGAGATCATGCCCATCATGGATCTTGGATAACTTTGTGCAGAACTTCCCCTGTTGAAGGAATAATGAGCTCCAGCATCGGCAAGGAGAACGGCTTCATTCGCAGAGCCATTCGCCACGGTCACTAGAGCTGATGATCCCCTCGAGATTCCATCAGGACGGAATGTCAATACGGTGCCAAAGCCTAATTTTCGGTATTCACCGGCTTTTTCGCCAGGGCTGAAATCTTCGACTGCCCGATAGTAGGATTTAATGGCATCATTGGCATTGTATGGACCCTTGGTCTTAGGCTCAATTTGTTCTGGGCCAGAAAAACCCCCTCCGCTAGGACGCTTGACTTCTGGCATCGCATAATGGGTGTGCACATCGATAAAAGAAGGATAGAGGTGTTTGCCCGTCAGGTTAAATATCTGATATCCAGCCGGTATGGTAATCTCTTCACCCACTGCTAGAATCTGGTCTTTTTCAACCAGGAGTGTTCCATTTTCTAGTGTTTCTTCAGTATTGAGATGGATGATGGCATTGACCAGTGCGTAGGTCTCTGCTCTTTCGTCTTTCACGTCATTTCGTGGAAATGTTTCTTGGCCAAAAGACAAAAAGCAGCAAAAAAGCATGAGTGCCGGGAGTAGTAGGCGGGTCCGTAATTTCATGACAGTAAATGAGCTTTGACAATCCAACAAGGTAAGAAAGAATCTGATTTGAAGGTCCGAGAGGGTGACCATTTACCATATTTGGACACTACCCCATGAGGTAGATCGTCGTGGATCTCCGATTCAGTTGGTAGACGAGAGTAGCGATTCCATGCCTGGAGATAATAAAAACCCGATTCCATGTCAAAGGAAAGTAAGGCAAAGATTCCCAAGTACCCAATGCGGCGCATAGCCCTAACGTGTTCAGGCGGGGGCTATCGTGCCGCCTCATTTCATCTGGGAGCTATGGCTTTTTTAGATTTTCTGCATTATGACGATAAGCCACTTCTTGAAAATGTGAAGGCCTTGTCTACCGTCTCCGGGGGTACAATTACCGGACTCATTTATGCACAGCAGCTCGAGCAAAATAAATCCTTTGCTAAGATTTATCATTTCATTTTGGAGAAATTGAGAGATTTAGATTTGGTCAGGTTGGGATTAACCAAACTCAGTCCCCAGGGAGCATGGTCTAATTCTTTCAAACGAAAGAATCTTATCAATGCATTCGCTGAAATTTACGATGAGCATTTTACTAAGGGAGAAACCTTTAAAATATTTCCCAAGAAACTAAATTCTCATCTGGAAGATGTCATGTTTAATGCAACCGAGTTTACCAATGGAGTGATTTTTCGTTTTCAGAATCGTGCCCGTTTTGGTAATTTTTATTTTCCAGTAAGTAATGCCATCGCTAAGGAGGTAAAATTGGCGGATATTATTGCTTCATCATCATGTTTTACAGGCGGCTTTGAACCGATGGAATGGCCTGGTGATTTCCGCCATGAAAAATCAGAATCTCTGTGTAAAAAGTTACAAGATCTTGATTCGACGGCATTGATGGATGGAGGTATTTACGATAATCAAGGCATCGACAGCATCTTGAGAGCAGAGCAAAGGGCAAATACGGAGCCCTATGATTTAATTATTGTTACTGACGTGACATCACCGTACATGAAGCGGTTTGATTTTGACGCAGCTGGTCCTGATCGCTATATCTTGGGGCAAGTCAATTTTCATCTCCTTAGACAAAAGATAAGATCATACCGTAGGTGGATTTCTGCTGCCCTTGCCTTTGTAATCCTCTTGGCTGTAATCCTCTTGCTGATAACTGGAGTCCAGGACTCCATTTTAACCGGAGTGCTGATCAGTGTGGTTGTCGTGGCAGCTGCGATCTTTGCGATCGGTTTTTTGATCAAAAATAGAATAGACGTAAAAATAGGTCAGGGTAGAAAATATCTGATCGACAAATTATCCGGACAAATTCCGGTTGAAGAGCTCGGCAACCTGGATGCAACCAGAATATCTTATTCGGCCTTGGAAACTCTCCTGCTCGATCGGATCAAATCGTTGACTACATTGATAGGAGATGTGTGGCTGAAGGTAGTCAGGAGATTGGTTTACAATCGCCTTTACTATGATGACAGACACGAATTTCGACGGGTCTCCAATCTGATCCGGGAGTTGACTCGTCACGACTATGAGTTTAAAGAAATTCTGGCAAGAAGAAACGACAGAATTTATTATCAGGACTTGGAAGGATGTGATCCTGTCTTAAAGGGTTCTTATTCAAGAGTAATCAGTAAAAAGATCGAAACTCTGGCCGAAGACGCAGCCGGTTTTGGAACCAATTTGTGGTTTACGGACCAGGACAAAATAGAGAAGCGCCTGGATCATTTGGTGATGGCCGGCCAAATTTCAATGTGCTTCAACTTACTGATTTATCTGACTGAAATCCAATTTACACCAGACAATGGTTTTGCAGAATTGGCGAGTGAGGTGAAAATCAATATCATTTCGACATATGATCAATGCCTGGCGGCTTGGAAGAGATTTCAGGATGAACCGGATTTTTTGTTGCGCAAGCTGGCAAAAGCCAACGAATCCTCTTGAACCAATACCGTTTACTCTCTCCTACAATTGTGTCGCTGGTGTGAGCCTTTAGCGAGGTTTTGCTGATGTGACTTAGAGGTCAAGGCAATCATAGTCACTCTATCAACTAGGAGATAAAAAACTCAAGACTTTGTTTACCCTTTCCCGGGGCAAAGAGATAAAGGGTGTAAGTTTTTCAAAAGAAACACCAATCAATCATGAAAAAAAGATTAGTAACCGAACGTGAACTGGAGGTGCTGAGGTTGATCGCCCAAGGTTTTAGAGCCCACGAAATTGCCAAGCGGCTGTTTTTAAGCCCTCACACCATTCGCGATCATCGCAGGAGCCTCCTGAGAAAACTAGATGCCAGAAACGCAGCCAATATGATCAGTATATCTTTCTCGCTGGGACTCTTGTCCTCTTAATGCGCTCATCTGCCACAGGTGCCAATGGAGGTTTTGCGATAGATCTTAGTGTTTTAGTGCCTTATTGGCCAGAAATTGAAATCACTAGGACGTAGGATTGACAACTAAAAAAAAGCCACCTGAGCCGTAGCAGCAGGTGGCTTTTTCCTGAGGGACAAGCGTCCTTCTAGGTCGGTAAATAAAAATCGGGATAAATATTTCTTTTCATGGCTATGGAGTTGTGGTGCATCCACTGCTGAATCCCGTAGCATCGAAGGTGGTTTCCAAAAAACCCTTTCGTTTGCCATCATCAGCAACAATCACCAATTCGTTGGTACCGCTGCCATCGCGTTTGGGTGTACAATATTCAAATAAGTAGAAGCTGTTGGCATCTTTCCAAATCTCATCGGCTGCTTCAGCAAATTTCGCTTCCAATTCCTCTTTGTTTTCAGCAAAAATACTTCCGGTTTTTCCCAGGGCTTGTAGTACCTTATGATCGATTTCGTCACCTAGACCAATGGTGTAAAAACTGATGTTTTTATCAGCCGATTGAACCGCATCCATAGCTTGTTGTTCGGTAAATCTGGCCGCTTGGTCGGTGCCATCGGTAAAGATCACCACTGAGGCTGCTGAGATGATGTCTTGGGCCACAAATTCATCCAGCTTTTGAGTGGCAATATTGGCAGATTTGATCACAGCCCCATACAGATCGGTAGAAGGATCAATGCTGAGGCCAGGTTGCAGGCCGTCAATTTTGGCTTTCAACACTTTTGGATCGCTTTCAAAACCGGTCAAAGGATGAAGTTCATTTTCACCATCAAACCACCAAATGCCCATATTATACGATTCGGTTTGGGCATTTTGCATAACATTATCAATAAAGCTTTTGGCAGCACTTTTCAGTTCTGTTAACGAATTGGTAATTACACTACCACTTAAGTCCAACACCAAAACGGTGTTAAAGCTAAAAATTTGTGATCTTGAATTGATGGCAGCAAAAGATTCATTGCTGGAAATCTCCCTAAAACACTCATCGTTTCGGCCCTTCTCGTAAATCGTAAAGTTAGAAGCCTCAAGGCCTGAGATCGATTCACCAGCTTTATCTTCTACCCTGAAAAAGATGGAAATCTTCCCCGGTAGTGTGGTAAATTCTTCCTGAACTTGTAGATGTAAGTCATTGTACCGAAACTCGGAACATGGCACGGCATTAGAAAAATCGTCTTTATTGCATGCGGTGCTGACACAAATCAGCAGCAATAAGGCATAAATAAGTTTCTGCATAGTTTTCGGTTATTCTTTAGGATTTATAGCACAATGAATTCTAATACGTCTGGCAGAATGGGCTTATTTCATCTATTTATTGGTTTAACATATTGGTTTATTCATCTATAATCAATTTCCAGATCGTCTAGAACAGTTTTCAATCGTTTATACATTATAAATATTCAACATATATCGTGCCAAACTTAATGCGTATAATACATCCTACTTATATTTCAGCTGCAACTTGGCTTATTTTGAAATCTGGCTGATCTTTGTATGGTAATCCCGTATGATGTCTCGGCAAAACTATCCCAAGGGGTGGGGAGCAGAGAAGGGGTTGATTATACCTTGGAGAGAAATTAAGGTATAGCGTCCTATTTCATACAGATTCAAATGGCTAAACATCTACTAATTACTGCTTGCTGTCTCATGGGAATGGCGGCTAAAGGACAAAAGATAGTGACCTGGATTGACAAGGGTACAGGCTCATGGCACGTGGCTTCCAACTGGGATTGCACTTGTGTGCCGACGGCCCAAGACACGGTAGTGATTACCCATGACACTGTGATCATTGGCAGTGGATCTATGGCCTTTGCAAAACTGCTTATCTTAAAGACAATCGGTCCGGATACCGCCGCATTGCTGGTTGGGAATAATGCCATCCTTGGCGTTCGACCAGAAATATTGATCCTCCAAAAAGACACCGCTATTCAAATTCATAATGCTGAGTTGGTCAATCAGGGCAGCATCTTTATCGAAGAAAGTAAAGTCGGGATTTACCTTTCACCGGGCAGGAGTATACTAAGCAACAATGACCGTATTGCCATGAGATTTTCCAAGAAGGGAGTGGTCAATCATGGCTCCGCAGAAAATCATATTGGGGCATTAATGGAGTTCCATAGTATGGTGGGTATCGTGTCTCAGGATGCCTGCATTGAAAACTATGGAGATTTTGTTAACCGGGGAGCACTATCCGTCCACAGTGTTCAAATCATGGGTGTTTTGACCCGAAAGCCGGGTGCACAATTTCTTAACTGGGGTCAAATTGAGATGGATACTTGTCAACGTGCTTTTGAAGTTACAGATACCGGTGACGTTTTAAACCTTGGTAGAATCATCCTTCGAAACGTGGCTGGGGCGGTGCGTGCCCAACAAAAAGGAATTTTCAGCAATGCCGGTTATTTGTCGGTCAATCGGACCAGTCAGGCCGGTTTGAGCTGTTATTCAGGTGGTCAGCTTTTTAACTCAGATACGGCCATCATACGAAATGTAACTGAAGATGGAATTACGATTCGGGGTTCTTTCATCAATTCGGTTACCGGTTTTATCCAGGTGTCTGATGTGCAAGGGGCGAGTCACCAAGGTGTAGACGTGGGCATAGAAAATACGTTGAACAACGATGGCACCTTGAGAATTGATTCAGTTGATACCGAAGCAGGAATATTTGCTGGATTTGGATCCCTGATCAGCAATGAAGGGTCTATCCAAATCGATATTGCCCAAACCGGCGTACTTGCTGAAGAGGCCGGTGTTGAAAACTTCGGAGCTTTTGGTATCGAAGCATGTGCGGAAGGTCTTCACATCTCGGATGCAATGCTGGATAATTCCGCTTCAGGTACTTTTCAAATCTCCAACTGTATCGATGGTTTGATAATCGATCAAAATGCCATATTTGTCAACGACGGAATGACCCATATTTCGGATATCAGCCAGGTTCCCCTTTTGGTTGTAGAGACTGCTGAGCTCACCAATACCGGTATTCTCGATGTGTCTCCGTGATGCTGGCACTTGATTTTCGGCTGGAAACGGCGACCGGGCAAGACCATTCAGTATTGAACATGCCGGCCCCAGGCAACCATTTCAGACTATTCTAAAATTCTGCTGATTCTGCAATACCTTCAATAGCTACGTGCAGATTGAAACTTCCGATCTTTTGCGACTCTTTCGGTTACCTTTTGCCTTCCAGGATCACCAATAGAGAGAATGGTTTACTCTTAGCGAAGACGGAAACAGCCCAGCCTATGCGATCCATGCTTCTGACCATCTGCTTTTTTCTTCCTGGCTTTGCCGTCACAGGTCAGGTAGAATGCTGCGATTTGCCTGAATGCGAACAGGTCGCACAGGATTTTATTGAGAAGATCCTACCACTTGTCAGTGGGCTTGGTGAAGCTCCTGGCAACGCTCAAAACACCCGAGAGAAGCTGGCCTTGCTACAACTCAATGATCCGGATGGTGCCACCCAGTTGATGCGATTGATTCGGGAATACAATGAGTGGGTAGGTGGAGATGGCTTAAAATCGCACTGTTTTACCTCAAAAATCCCTTCCACTGATCAACACAGTGGGACTTGGGTACTGCGCTTAGCCACTATAGAAAGGGATGTGGAATTTCGATCGGCAGAATTTTGCCGCGGTTTATCGTGGCAGTTTGAAGCAGGAGTGGGTGCAACCAATCTGACCAAGCGATCGGAGGGTTTTTTTGCAAGCCTGCAAGTGCTCCTGGCATACACGTTTGCCCCAACTGATAACACAGTGACGTCCGCCAGTCTGGTGACTCCCTCTCATTGTGGTGGCCGGATCCGTCTAATGGCTGGTCTATCACAAATGTATGTAGCAAGAAGGGGCTTGGTAGCTGCAACTTCACGCCTCGAATACCGGCTTTGCGACCTCAAGAAGCCAATGACCTCATTCGGAAATGTAAAATTGTTGGGACAAGTCAGTCTGGGGCTTAATCGGAACCTAACCTTGGTCGGTGTTGGGGCTGCAGTAGAGCTTGGAAAACTTGGCTTTCAACTGATGCCTGCATGGACAACCGGCTTGGTCGACAATCTGTGGCAGGTGGGATTATTTTACAGAACCTAGGCAGTATGGATTTATCACCATTGGAAAGAGCAGAATTATGAGGGCACTCATCACGAGCGGCGGAGGAGCGAAGGGCGCATTTACGGTTGGTGCTTTGACGGTATTGATTCGTGAGAGGGGGATCGATCGTTTTGACATCATCAGCGGCACCAGTACTGGAGCTCTCATTGCTGGAATGATAGCTGCTGGAAAAATCGCCGAACTGCGGCAGATCTATACCAGCGTCCAAAATGATGATATTCTGCGTCAGCAGAATCTCATTAGAAATTTACTGGAAAACAAACCCCATATTTTTGACAGTTCTCCATTGGAGCAGATGATCCAAACCCATATCGATCAACAGGCCTTCAATCAAATCATGGCCTCAGGTTCAAAGCTTTACTTGACCGCCATCAGCTTGCAAAGTGGACGTATCACTGTTTTTTCTACTCATGACATTCCTTCTACACAACAATACGATGTGCGGCGCATTCAAACCCTCAAGCAGTTGCAAAGAGCTTTGCTGGCCAGCAGCAACCAGGCGGCATTTCTGCCTCCGGTGCCCATTGCCAATGCACAGGGTGTGGAAGAACAATTTGTCGACGGTGGCAATCGCGAGGTCATACCAGCACTCGCAGTGATCGACCATGTCCCTGCACCGGATGAGATCTTCGTCTTGAGTAACAACCCCAGTGTGATTGAACCGATTGGCCGTTCGTACCAATCCATCCTGGATGTCCTGATGAGAGCCATTTCCATTTTTATTCAAGATGTCCGCGAAAACGACCTGGCCGGATTGGATGCGTTGAGTGGTCCGACCACAACCATACATTACATCGAACCCACTCATGATCTCGATCCTGATTACCCAACAGGTTTAAGGTTTGATCCGCTGGCTATGGGCACCTGGATGGCCCAAGGGGAGCATCAGGCACGTCAAGTATTAGCGGGAGGAGTTACCAGAAGGTCACGGCGCCTCTTGGCCCGAACCCCCCGACGGCCTCTGGTCGAAGGCGTCGCATCGATTTCCGGATCGACTCGATGTACTGCTCTAACAGCTGATGGCGACCGTTGTAAAAACAACACCTTTCATGCCAGTGGTCTGTGTCATGCGCACCGTGGAGCGGGGTAGAGGACGAGCGTCTTTTTTAAACCCTTTTTTCTCCCAGTTTTTTTGCTATAGGTAAATGGTAATCTGGCCCTAAATTTTGAACTATGCTTTTTATTCTCTAGTTTAACTTTATAACATGAGGCTACGTGTCAGTATAATTGCTTATTGCTGGATGATTGTTCCGGTAATTTTGGTGTCACAAAACCTGGTAAAGAATATCAACTTAGGTGCCAGAGGCTCTGATATCAGTGATATGTATGCAACACCCTCTGGGATTGTTTTCACTGCTTATGATAGTGATGGAAGTAGAAATCTATATTTTGTAAGTGACACCACTTCGGAACCCATTGTGTTGTTTCAGACCAGTAATATTCCGAGCCACCAATTAATTTGGACACCGCGTGCGGTTGGTGACAGTGTACTGTTTTTTCATAAGACAGATACTGGGGTTGCACTCATCCTGACCGATCTTTTGACTCGATCACTCATAATACTCCAAGAGTGGTCATCCTACAGCGGTTTGAGTAGTGAATTGGGAAAATTTACCCGGATGGGAGATCGAATTTACTTCATCACCCGGTTCGCAAATTATGACTTTGAATTGTGGTCGACTGATGGTTCACCTATGGGCACTCAGTTGGAGACTTTGTTACCAAACAATAGTTTTCCGGCCAATCTCAAAGCATTGAGTGATCGGTTGATCTTTACGCTGAGAGGGCCTTCATTTGAAAGGCATTTGGTAAGTTATGATGGAAGTACATTGACGCAATTCTTCCCCAATGCCAACCCTTATGGAATTTCTTTAGTTGTTTACAACAATTTGGTATTTTTTTCGGCCCTATCCGATAGTCTTGGTTTTGAGCCCTATTTTTCCGACGGCACCGTTGAGGGTACCCATCTTCTTAAGGATGTAAATCCCGGTTCGGGCGACTCTTTCCCAAGAGAATTTGTGGTCTCAGATGATACACTTTTTTTTAGTGCTACAGACAGTGTCAATGGTCAAGAACTTTGGAAGAGTGATGGGACAGCTGCCGGCACTCAATTGGCCGTTGATGTTCATGTCGGCCCCGACCATTCCTGGCCAAGCTCTTTGAGGGCCAATGATGAGCAACTATTTTTCACGGCTTTTGATTCGACTTTTGGTAGGGAGTTGTATGTACTCAATCATGACAATAAAATTACCACTCGCCTGACGGACATCAATCCGGGTGCTGCAAATACGAGGTTTGACAGACTGATTGCTTGCGATGGGCTCCTTTATTTTGCCGCTTATGACTCATTGACAGGTAGTGAACTCTATATCTCTGACGGTACACCGGGTGGAACCTTGTTTTTGAAAGACATCTTTCCCGGCAGTGAAAGCTCGGGCATTGTTCAATTGAGAAATTATGGAGGGTTGTTATATTATGCAGCCGATGACAACCTCCATGGACAAGAGCTCTGGATTTCTGATGGGACCATGGAAAATACTGGTTTGAGGTTTGATATCAATCAGAGTGAAGATGGATCCTTTCCGTATAGGTTTAAAACTGTATTAGACAATAACATAATTTTTAATGCCAAACATAAAAACCTCGGCTTCGAACCCCACATATCCGATGGTACCAATCAGGGCACGTTTATATTGAAGGATATTAGTCCCGGAAAGGCATCTTCCCAGCCAAGGCATTTTACAGAATTGGACGGTGAAGTTTTTTTTCTAGCCGAATTTGCAACCTTTGATCAGAAACTATATCGCACCGATGGGTCAGTTGAGGGTACCGAGATTGCAGTTGATGAACGCATTCTGAATGATGTGGTTAAGCTTGGAGATGTCTTGGTGATGGATGTTTCGACAATTGACCATGGAACCGAACCTTGGATTTATGACGGAGACACGGCCTTCCTGTTGAAGGACATCAATGCCACTTCTGGATCGCACCCTACGCTGAGGATGGTTTTTGAAGATCACTTATATTTTACTGCCAATGATGGAGTTCATGGCTACGAACTTTGGAAGACCGATGGAACCACCGAAGGAACCGTACTTTTTAAGGACCTCAATTTGGGTTTCCAGGGTTCTTACCAAGCCTCGCTGACGCCATTTGATTCTTTCTTTCTTTTTTCTGGTGGAGTTTTTAGTCATCAAGAACTTTTCATTTCGGATGGTACACCTGAAGGAACCTATCAACTTAAAGATATATATCCAGGAAGCCCTAGTGGCAATCCCATCGGATTTTATAAGTACAATGACGAAATCTATTTTCGCGCCTCAAATACCTACGGTTCAGAACTGTGGAAGACCGATGGTACTACGGAAGGTACCGCGATGGTTAAGAACATAAATCCTTCGGGTAGCAGCTACCCCCAGTACTTTATCGAAGCGGGAGGCAAACTGTTCTTCAGTGCCACTACTCTTGAGCATGGTGCTGAGTTATGGTGCACCGATGGAACGGATAGCGGTACCGTCATGATCTTGGATATTTACCAGGGAGCTTAGCACAGCTATCCAAGAGATTTTATCGCCATCAATGATGTTGTCGTGTTTAGTGCAGATAGTGAGCTCTATGGAAGAGAGGTCTGGATCTCCGATGGCACTTCCGAGGGGACAAAACTATTGGCCGATTTGTTGCCAGGACCCATAGGCAGTGATCCCAGTGCATTTGTGGACCTGAACGGGCAGATCTTGTTCGCAGCCGATGATGGTGTACTAGGCAAAGAATTGTGGGATTTGTCGGGTTTATGTCTGGCCCCTCTACATTTGCACATTAATCAAATTCCGATTGTCACTGGTGTCTATCAGGCGAGGGCATCCATTGAAACGGGCGGGGAGATAATTCAGAATCAGACGGTACAATTTATTGCTGGCGAATATGTTGAACTATTGCCCGGATTTGTGGCAGAAAATCAGACGTTCTTCACTATTAATATTGGTAACTGCGGAAATTAGGAGCAATTTTCGTACGTTGAAATTACTATCGATAAGATCGGATATGATCAGGTAGTTCTTTTCGATTTTGATTTCGATTACCTTGACAACCCCGCATAGTCAGCATTTATGGCTGTGGATAACGTGTCTTGATGCAATGTAAATTCGTCGAAGTAGACATCAATTAAATAATTCTACCATTCTAATGAGACGTTTTGTGGAGGGAGAGTTACCGCTGATTTTTACATTAAGAATGCAAGTCATGTACTTTAGAACTGACAATATTCCTGTCATTTTCTATTCTATAACATTAGTGTGCTTTAACTCTTCAAATTTTGCCAGCAATGATTCCTGATCCCTTTTGTTGGTCATCCGATGCTTAATGTCCTCCTTTAATTTTGAAATCTCCTGATCGATGACTTGACGGTGTTCCTCGGTCCTGCATTTTTTCGTTAAGATTTTTAGAAAATCAATAACCTCCGCTACGATGAGGTAATCAGACGTAGTGTATCTGCGAATGCCAGCCATCATTCTTATTAACAGGTCTCCATAATCCTCAAACTGTACAAATAACTTTCGACCCTTACTTTTATAAACACAGATTTTCCTGAGATCTGCCAGTTTGCTGAAGATGACTTTTAGATAGTTGATGCCAGTTAATGCGGTACCCGGGTCATTAACTCCCGGAGACATCGCTTTTAGAATGATTTCCATGATGTGCTTAATTCCAACCCCGTAGTTCTGAAATGTTGCTTCTTCTTGTTGAATACTAACCAGCTCCAATAAATCACCAGATATCTTACTGTTGATTTCTCCTTGAACCTTAAAAAGTGGTTCACCTTCCACCACAAAACTTCCTTCGGGCACCATAATGGCAACTTGGATGTTCTTTTCATCCATCTTGGCAATCAAACCATCAAAACTGTAGTTGTTTGCATATCCGCTCTTGAGTGCATTCAAATCCTGCCAATCTTCCATCTTAGGCCAATGCTCGTGCGCAAATTCTTCAGTGTGATCAAGTTTTTCGATGGCATCGATGGCAGATTGAAAAAGCCGGCGATAGATGTTACCAATCTGAACCGACTGCGAAATCAGGTTAATAAAATAGATGAAAAGGGCGAGGCAAAGCACGCCTAAAATCACCGCCAGGAAAATTGCACTCCCTGGAATATTTAATTCGTCTTTACCTGGTAGTACATTAATCAGCAATAGCAGACAGTATGCGATAGTTCCAACGTAGAATCCTAGTACTTGTTGATGTCTGGGACTGGACACCAAGTCAGGCAACAGTCGAGGTGAGAAATTATTTGCTGCTTGATTAAGAACCACCATCACCATGGAAAAACTGAACACCATGAGCGATATCAGCGCACCAATCAACGTACCAAGAATGGTTCGAGCCGTATCAATATCACTTATGACCAGCAGAGGTATCTTCTTCGTCATCCAGATGCTCAAGCCCAGCTCTTCGGCCCAGAGCATGAGCAGGCACAGCGCAACCATAGCCATCGCTATAAGGCTAGGATGGAACAACAAGGTGTTCCTAAAATCCCTGAATTTCGATCTGAGCCAATAGAATGGTTGTTGCATACTGGCTTGAAATTGCTAAATAGCGTTATTCGATTGCCAATAGTGTAGACAATCATAGGAGCTACTTTGTGCGAGTGGCATTGCCAGGAATCATTTATCAGCAGAGCTGGATTGCTTTTGTTGCAGCTGACCAGTGATGAAATTCAAGCTCTCCTGGCCACTGGTTGCTTTCCTGATCATGATCGACTAAATTTAGGGTATGCAGGCATTTGTTTCTTCAGCGGTACTATTGTCGGTGTTGCTCCTTCAAATGTGCCTTAAGAGTGAGCGAAATACAGAGTCAGATACTTATTTGACTGCTGAGGACTTGATTGCAGAAGACACGATTTCATCAGAGTCAATGGTGAGCCAAATGCCAGACTCTGTATCGACTCATGTGAATGAGGTATCCACCGAGCTAGCCTTTCTCGAACTCTCACGTGCTGCAATCGATCGTCAATGTGGAAAATGCCATCACTCCAACCGCTCGACCAACGAAGTGGCCTTGTCCATCTTTAATCTCGCCAACGAGTGCTGGTACTGTACGCTGAGTGAAGAGCAAATACCTGGATTGCAATCTCGTACCATGGATAAAGACGATTTTTCTAAGGAAGAGAAAGAGGCTTTAAGGAGGGTGATTGAGGAAGTGGAGAGGGGAAGGTAGAGTAGAGGAGTTGGTGCAATACACATAATTATTGCACAAAGAGTTTTCCCCAGCTATTTTCATTTGCCCCAGTGATTTGGTAAAAATATATTCCCGGTATCAGCATGGCTAGATCTATTTCCAAATAATTATGGAACAGCGGTGCCGACCACACGACCTTACCGGATAGGTCAATGACTGTAATATCCCCTTTTACGTGGTCCTTTGCCACAATGGTTAGAAATTGACTGCGAGGGAGTGGGTTAGGGAAGACGAAAAAATCATCCGTGCCAGGGTAGAATACTGTTGAGGAATCACTGTAAATAATCTGTCCATCTCGCAACACTACGGAAGCGCGGAAATTGTTGCGGCCTTGCTGCAAATTGTTGGTCTTATGCCTGTACTGTAATAATCCATTTACGGCGAATTTTTTCAGTAACAAATAATCGTCTGTTTCCAACTTTTCAAACCGGATTTCTTGCACATTTCGCTCACTGGTCAATTCGAGATGTAGAACACCCTGATCCCCTTCCAATGCAGCGCTAAAATTGTTGATGTAACAATCCGACCCCTGTATGGTATAATTTATCGTAAGGCTTCTGACTTCACCCGAAAAATTTGGGAAGCGGGCACCCAATGCCCAATGCACGGCAGGTATTTCAAGGGGTGAAAAATTAAATGCTGACCGGTTGGTTAACGCCTGCAACTCAAGATACTGATCTCCCAAATTGCTCAGAACATATGATTTAACTTGTGGCACCTCCTCCCAGGTCAGGAGTACAGAATCCGGACAATAAAGCTCGACATGAAGCTCGGGCCTGGGAGCAATCTGAAACGGACCAGTCATAACTTGCTGATCAGCGAGTGTTAGTCGCAAATAGCCTAGCGTAATGGTGTCAGGCACATGCCACAGCGCAAATTCACCATCTGTTTCTAGAGCTTTAATTTGCGTCCAGATCACAGCATCGGTGGAGAATTCAATAAATGGTGGTTGTTCAGTTAATTCAGTAGAGCTCCACTGTAGCAGCACTTCATTTGCACTTACCAGGTGATCGTCTTTTAAAGGATAATTCCACATGATCTCGGAAGCGACAATATCATAAGCTATGGCAAATTCTTGCCTCCCGGTGATTAAATGGTGGGCTTTTATTTCAATCATATATGTGCCTGGTATCGGATATTGCAACGACACTTGTTCGACATTATTCAACCGGTCGATGCCTCTTGTTGCCGGCAGGGCTAAGCTGTCCGGCATTGGACGGGAGCTCAAAACCCACGGTTTGATCGTATCACCAACGGGAGAAACCAATAATACATCCAGGTCATTTTGTAGAGCCTTTTCGCTACCTGCCGGTGCAGGAAGATCCGTCCATACCAACGTCACCTTCAGCAAGCTAGCAGGCGGTACCTCAACAGCGTAAGTGTGACCACTAGAAGACAGGATGGTATCTGACAGAAAGGATTCCTCCTCAAGCAAACGGATTGAACGAAGCATATCCAGGGAACCAAAACCTGTTGCGTAATCGGGACCTTCCGAGCCTAGATCTTTGGCTGCATTGATCAGCAGGCATTTTGTCACTGCGGATGAAGGTAGAAATCCGTAGAGGATCCTATGGTATTGATGCAGCAGTGCCACGGCCCCTGATACCAGGGCAGCTCCACCCGATGTCCCATCACTGCCAAATGCCACCAATTCAGGTTTGATGCGACCATCATACGCAGGACCTTTTGAACTTTCGGAGGCTGGTTGACCTCTTGTATCGGTGACTCCCACCACCAGGCAATTCTTGCATTGCTTGAAGCTGCCTGTTAAGTTGGCATAACCATGAGCATCGGCATAATGACCTGCCGGACTGGTTTTACTTCCCATGTTTCCTGCTGAAAAGACATGAAGTAACACGGGATGATCGATGGCACTTTGATCATATGCCGCAGCGTCGATGCCGTAAAAGTTTTCAATTTCTACACCGTAGGAGTGATTTTGAATGGATGTGTTATAATCCAAATAAAAATCATCCGGTAAAGGCATGAGCAAGCCAAAATCAACGGATAAGAGCTCAGACATCCAAGCTACTCCCTTGCTATTGGGAGAACTATTGCCACCACCGGCAATTAGAGTGGCCATTACCGAGGCATGGGTGGTCCCACCGTCTGCCTCGTAATTATTCCGTAGGATCCTATCCTTGAAATCTATATCATCAAAATTAAATTTCTGTTCTGTGACGATGATCCGACTATCTTTTCCGGCTATCATCGGATATTCATGGTGAACGCTATGGATGCGGTTGGGTCGCAAATCCAAGGCCGCGGTGATCAGTTCTTCACGTGGTCTCTCAGCACGAAGTTGTAGGCACTCCACTTCAGGTAAGGTAAGGAGCGCCTCTAATGCCGCTTGATTCTCTACTATTTGCAGAATATATCCCCTTTGTCTGTCAAAATGTAATAATTGATCCGGCGGTATGTCCCTTATGATTCGATCAATTCTTGCGGGATTAAGTTGAAAAATGGCAATTAACGGAAACTTGTCAGACTCAGTGATCGAGGCCATCTTGGGCGCTGGCATGGAGGGCCCTTCTATCTCTGAAGGCAATAGAATTACGCCTTGAGCAGGTAAAATTGGCAAGATCGAAATCAGGCACTGCAGATATATTAATAAGGTTCTATGCATCAAGGTGGTATACTTACAAAAATGGCATTGAAAAAGCCTTTCTTTTACAGGAGTCTTAATTAATGGCACAAAAACACTTCCATAAATGTAGAGTTTTCATCGTTTCGCCGCTAACATTTTAGTTACTCAGGTGGATTTTATAACTTACGGGAGTTATTTTCATCAAGTTTCACCAAAAACAACAGAATATGAAAAAGCTTCTTTTTTACACATTAACAATGTGTTTATCGACCCTTATGATTCTATCCTGTGAACAGGACCAGGAATTAACTGGCGAAGAGATTCCGGCTGATGTTTTGCGCAATGTTGAGCGGCTGGGTTTTAGTCCTGATGGAATGATGCGTGACAAGGAGAGGGGAGGCTATATCATCGAAGGGGATATACACATTACCGATGATGAGCTCAAGAGTGTACCTACGGAAATTAGAGTTCCGAACGAAGAGCAGTATCACACCTTCAACCTGGTCCAAAGTACGCCCAGGACGATAGGCATTTACGTAGATAAAAGAGCCTCTGCCATTAGTGATGCCACCAACGAGGCGATAAGCAGGTATAATGCAGAGAATCTTAACCTTACGTTTCAGCGGGTGAGCAAAAGGCGAGACGCGGATATTACCGTGTCAGCGGCACCCCGGTTTGCCAACTATCTGGCATCAGCAGGATTTCCTACTCAGAATGGAGACCCACACAATAGTGTTCAAGTGAATCTCAATGCGGTGGAAGGGCAGCCTCTAGGTACTGTGGCCTCGATTATGGCCCACGAATTTGGCCACTGTGTTGGATTTCGCCATACCGACTGGTTCGATCGCAGCATCAGCTGTGGGGGTAATCCGGTCAATGAAGGACAAGCAAACTCGGGGGTAGGAGCGGTGCACATACCTGGCACACCGACTGGCGCAACTTATGCCAAGCAATCGTTCATGCTGTCGTGTATTGGATCCGGCCAAGATCGCCCATTTAATAGTGATGACAAGACGGCGCTAGATTACCTCTATTAGGAGAAATCTGTCAAAAGCTCTATTTCAACAAATTCCGGTCGGTTGTTCTGACCGGATTTTTTTTGGCATTTAGTCCGTAAAATCTAAAGTTAATTCGATGAGGACGCCTGATACCGGGTTCATGGCTGTGAAACAGGCATCTCATGTTTTCTCGTTTTTTCATGATGTGAGTTTACACATATTGCAATGTTTTTAGCTTATCAACAGCCCAATTGCACAGAGCAGATACTTATAGAGGACATCTATTGATCCAACTGCATCTGAAGGTGCCATCCTATAGGATCCTCTTCTATTGAAATCACTGATCAGTTGACTGTTGAATGTCTGCTCATATCAATTTGATATAATAATTTTGCCATTGATGGGTGACCTTTTGAAAACCTGGCCATTAAAAGTGGACACCAGTCATTGTTGATTGGTGCCCTCTGGACCATGAAGAATCTGACAGAGATGTGTTAGTCGTACATTTTGAGAAAGAATTTGTAGGGCAGTGAAACAAATAGGCAAAAATTTGCAACAAATGAGCAACTTTTTTGACTTACATAGTATAATTTAACATCGATCCTGCATCCGGAGCAAAGTAATGCAGGATCGAGTGCTAGTTACCGGCCGGTCATACCTGATCATCACACGGTAACGAATCAACACTTATAAGACACTCACTTCTAAGTAATAGTGAGTTGAAAAACCGTGGTTACCATAGAGTGCCACAGGCTATCAACTCACCATAATGGAGCTTGGATTGTCATAGCAATCGTATGGCATAAGGGTACTTCTAAAAACCTCTGAGTGAGATCGGTTTTGAAATATTTTGGATTTAGACGAGGCGAATTGATTGAGCATAGCCACAGCTACGTGATTGAAATTCAACGAAGTATAAATTCAAAAGATTCAAAAAACAAATGGCGAAGCCATTGTGTCCGATCCACGAACGGGGTTTTTAGAGGTGCCCATAATGTAGGAACAGCCATGACATCCTTTCTCTGGCTAATAGGAATTTGAAAACCGCACTCACTAGAAGAAGACATAATTATCTAAACAAAACCCGCCTATTATGAAAACGCTTCTCGTTGATTCGGACTCCCATTGTCTCTCTAATTTGGAAACAATCATAAACAGGAACTGGCCCGGCAAGGCTAGCTTCGACAAGTGCACCCACCAACAGAGAGCCATCGAAGAATTGGTCAAGCACAAGTACGATTTACTCTTTCTGAACGTCACTCAATTCTTGAATCATGAAATCGATCTAAGGAGACTGGTGGCCCGGGTGCGGCAATCCATCTTTATGGCCGACGACTATGAACATGCTGCTTTAGCGATTAATAGTGGTGCTGCCGGTTATTTGTTGAAGCCGGTGCAAGAACAGGCCTTGAATCAATTAGTGGGAGAATGTTTTCAACTGCCCCTAGGCCTCGAAACCGGCCACAATAAAGCAACTAATCAATATCTGGAAGATCAGATCATCTGTATCCCCACCCTTGAGGGTGCCGAATTTCTAAAGCCTGAAGATATTATCCGGTGTGAGGGATTGCAGAAGTGTACGAGGATCGTGACACATCAAAGATCGGACATCATCAGCTCTTACAATATCGGAATCTTTAGAGAGTTACTTGGAGATCTCTGCTTTTTCCAACCACATAAATCACATCTGATCAACCTGCAGTGCATCGTTAAATATCACCGTGATGGTACCATCACCATGAAGGATCGCTCGCACGTGCCGCTGGCCAGGCGAAAAAAAAATGAGCTATTCGAACTCATGCGCTGTCCCACGAATTACCGGTAATTCTTGAATCCAGTCAATACTCGGATCAATATGCCCGATAGTCAGATTTAGCTTTCGGAAATGATTTACTTCTCACAACTTAGAGAAGCATTAATCTGCAAAGAAAGACCCCTTGGATGACGCCATAGTACAAATTGCAATCAGATCAGATCGTAAACTGGTGACCATTGCAAGCATCTATGAGCAGATGTCAGATTGCGGCAAACGTGAGGATGGCGTTGATGTGATCGTAAAGCTCCAAAATGGATCAACCTATGCAGCGTCTTTCTTTCAATATGAGGAATTGATGAAGGAAATGAAGAAACCCAAAGCCCGATATGCCCCCAATAATCAAAAATATTTTTGGAAAAAGAATATGGTAATGGTCAATGATTTCCGATCCGACACCATTGAAGGAATTGTTCACCAATTGATGGAGGAGGGCGATTTTGAAGAAGCATTTGAAAAGATAAGATGACATGATTTCCATCGCCTCAAGACTTGTTAGAGATGAACTGGCCAGCTACGTTGTGGACAACCAAAGGAACGGGGCCTTAACAACTGGTGATATTATTCTCGAAAACATTGGAAATCTGGAAGGTGAAAATAATAATGAACTTATTGAAAAAATCATTATTTCGCTCGTCAACATCGAGGAGGAAAGCACTTTAAAGAATTCAAATTATTTCTTAAGGAACAGCTCAGGAAATGGCGAATATGTCGATCCACCTGTTCATGTAAACTTGTACTTCCTATTCTCTGCTACATATGATGTTGGAACTATTGATGCCTACGAAATTGCCTTGCATAGAATATCATTAATTATTCAATTTTTTCAAGCAAAGAAACTATTTAATGTGGCTAATTCGCCCTTCTCCACCATTGCCTCAGCTGCAAGTTCGTCGCTGAGTGAGGAGGTGAAAAATCAGCTACAGATTACGATGGAGCTATACACGCTCACCTTTGAGCAAATTAACCATCTATGGGGTTCATTGGGTGGTCGCCAAGTTCCATTTGTCATGTATAAAGCGCGCCTGGTAGCTATTCAGGACAGGATTTCCCACGAAGCTCCTCTTATTGAGCAAGTCATTAATGACATCAGATCAACAGCCGATTGTTAGGATGAGAAACAACATTTTTAAGAGAATCTTTGAAGTCAGAATTCTACATGACTACTACCTCTTGAGTGAGAATAAATCCTTCTTCGACCAGCCTCCTGATCAACAAAGAAAAATCATTGAAAAAAGAATCCAACATAATCTACTGGATCTGCGTAAGGATCTCAAAATCTACCCGACCGCGGCAACCAAATCACTGATGGAGCGACATAAAATGGGATACTTTCAAACCCCACTGGGCTTTGTTGCTACGATTGAGGTGGTCTCAAAGTTTAAAGATGGGGCAGTACGATATAAACCCAGGTTTAACCTGCCTTTAAATTCAATCTTCCACTATAATGTTGAAGTAAGTAATCCTTATTTTAACAATCTCACAGAAGGCCGTCTAAGGTCGAGATTTGACAGCATATATTATTTTACTAATCAGGTCATTGGGCAAAGCCCAGGAATTCTTGCTAGCCCTATTGCAGACTGGAATCCTGATCTCACCTATGAGATGGGCGACCTGGCCATTATCAATGGTCAACTAAAACAGGCTGTCAGGAGATGCCAGGACAATACAGCGAGTAATTGGCATCCACGAAGTGGCCAGGGATTAGTACATGCTGGGGATCGCTGCCTACTACCCACCCAAAGTGCTTACCGTTTCCCACCCTCTTTAACAGATCAAAATGCCACAGCTAAATTGATAAATCTGGATGGTCAAACGTTCAAGGTTTCTCAAGGTGCAATTGAATCAAATCTGAGATCATTGAACCTTGATTTTCGAAAAGACAGTGACGGAAACGAGATAAAAAATGGAAAGTACAACCTCCAAATACAGGGTGACCACGGATACATAGATGAAAAAGAGGTGATAATCGATGATCAACTCTACAACCCCTATCTCTATGGCATTATTGGCATCTCTGATGACACTGAAAATTTGGACAATATGATCCTGGATCAGGATGGATTTTTATCAAGACCTTCACCAAATGAGACGCATCCCATTTTCGAAATCAGGTTGCGTAGTAGATCAACATACTGGAGATATGTGATGAGCGAGGATATCGCGGGTGCACCCGATCATCTTATTTTCGAACCAATCGACCAGCAAAAGATACTTATCTCAGAAAAACCTCGATCGCTATCCAGTGTTCCAACATCTTTTCCTGCTCAACCACCTGCACTAGCTGAAAAAATGTATCCCAACCCAGAAACACATCCTCTAAAAGAACAAACAGATGGCAGAATATTTTCTGATCTAAATATAAATACAATACAGAAATTAACGAACTGAGCAATTTTAAATAAATCAATATGAGAGAATACAAAACACCGGGGGTTTATGTGGAAGAAATACGCAAATTCCCGCCTTCCATTGCATCAGTAGAAACAGCCATCCCGGTATTTATCGGATATACTGAAAAAGCTCGAGAAAAGGCCGATGACGATCTACGAAACAAACCGCATCGCATCACTTCGCTTTTCGACTATGAGCGTTTTTTTGGAGGGCCACAAGCAGAACAAAATATAACGGTCACCATCACCCAAAGACCAGGTCAGGCAGATCAGATCATTGGCAGCATTGGTGAGCGCTCCAAATATCTGATGTTTTATAGTATGCAGCTCTACTTTGCCAACGGTGGAGGACCGTGCTGGATCGTTTCTGTAGGTGACTATTCAACAAATACAGTAGGGTTTGCAGAACTGAAAGTCGGTTTGGATGAGACAGAAAAAATCGATGAGATCACCCTCATTGTATACCCTGATGCACAAGGACTCACCAACATCAATGATTACTATACCATCTACGGAGAATCCATGGATCTGTGCCAGGAACTCGGAGATCGATTTACCCTGATGGATGTCTGGATTGATCCTACACTGCCATCTATTCCAGACAACATTGGTCCCCTTCGTGACAACACACCTAATGAAATCGATACCCTAAAGTATGGTGCAGCATATTATCCCAATATAGAAACCATCCTCGACTACTATTATGGAGGAGAAGGGCCTGGTGATGCAAATGTAACGATTGTTCATGACGGTGGTGATGGATCATTCTCAGGTACGCTCGCGGAGCTCAAGGGTAAGAATAATGCGGTGTATTTTCAAGCGCGCAGCGCAGTTCGCGACCTGCCCATGATTCTTCCACCATCTCCCGGCATGGCCGGCATCTACGCTGCTGTAGATGATGCTCGTGGCGTATGGAAGGCCCCTGCCAATGTCAACATGGATTACGCTATCAAACCGGTCATCAAAGTTACCGATCGAGAACAGGAAAGTCTCAACGTCGATGTGACAGCCGGTAAATCCATTAATGTGATCAGATCCTTCACTGGTAGAGGTCCAGCCATCGTATGGGGTGCCCGTACGCTCGCAGGCAACGACAACGAATGGCGCTACATCCCAGTACGCAGGTTCTTCAATATGGTTGAGGAATCTACTAAAAAGGCGACCGTTCAATTTGTCTTTGAACCCAACGACATGAACACCTGGAAACGGGTCAAGTCGATGATTGAGAACTACCTCATCTTACAGTGGAAGGCCGGTGCACTAATGGGTACCACACCAGAAGAAGCATTTTATGTCAAGGTAGGCTTAAACGAGACCATGTCCGAACTCGACATATGGGAAGGACGCATGATCGTCGAAATAGGTATGGCCGTGGTGCGTCCGGCAGAATTTATCATCCTGAAATTTAGCCATAAGATGCTAAATGAATCCTAATAAATAACCTCTGAAAAAATAAAGCAAACATGGCAACTAAAGGAAAGCAAGAAGAGGAAAAATCACCTACCAACGATTTTATTGATAAATGCAAGAAAGAATTGTGCCACGAGAAAGTAGCAGCTCAAAGTAAGGAAGATGCCTGCTGCACCGATGTCAATTCTCAAGATCAGGATAACCAGTACAAAATTTGCTGTCTGGTTACTACTCAGAAAACTAATCAATTTTATCAAAATTTCAAATTCTGTATTGGGCAACCTGGAGCTAGAACGGGAGAGAATACCGAGGCTAAAATTGAAGAACTCATTAAGAAGGAAGAAGACTTAAAAACCAAATTTAAAGATCTGACCAAGATGATCAAATCATCTCGTGACAAAATGAAAGCTGCCGTGGAATGTGCCTGCGGACTGGAGCGATGCTTTGATGAAGAAGAACGCTGCAATCCGGATATACTTAAAGCTCTGGAAGATGGAATACCTGGTTTCAAATCGCAGGTCCTAGAGTGCAGTACAGAGACTGAGAAATGCTACGAAAAGCTGAATACCGCCTTTGATTCTGCCATTGATATATCTGGTATACTCACCTTTTCTGATGTTGACAGTTTGCAGGCGCCAGCGAAAGGTTTGGTCGCGAAAATGAAAGCCTTGACCGAAGATTATGAATCAGTAATTGGAACAACTACAGACCGACTAAAGGAGGACATTAGGAACCTGACGGAATGCATAGATACTAGGCAGGACAAATCATTCGCTTGTTGTTTCACAACCGTTGAATTAAATGCATTGACCATGCTTTACAATTTCATCTGTGATCCAGAATGCGCTGATAAAGATCCAGCAAGAATTCAAGAAATCTGCAAGAAATTCATTGAAGATATTCCGGAAGATGATCAAGATGATGACTGCACAGATGACCGTAAACGAGATGATATGAAAGCCCGGCAAATCAGGGAGGATAGAAAAGTGTGACACTAATTAAATAAAACTAAAGAAAAGATAAGACACAATGGCTTCTAATAGCAATCAACGAGATACTGCAGACTGCATTAAAAACTGGGAAAATGATCTTAGGAAGGCAAGCAATGCGCTGACAAAAAAGCAAGCCGAACTGAATAGAGCGGAGGCTTCCTATGACAATGCCCAGAAATGGGCAACTAAATTGGATGACCTATGTAAAGGTTTGATAAAGACTGACGAACTATCTAAAGACGTATTGGAGGAAATTCGTCAAGTTATCTCAATACTAATTAAGGTCTGTGAAAATACAGCCTGCGTTAAAGAGGTGATTGAAATTCTATACTGCATTATCAAGGACTTTTTTGAATGTACGGACGCCCTTAAGCAAAAACTGGCTGATATCAAGAGGGAAATTGAATGCTTGAATGATCCAGGCCTCAATACAAGTACCTCTATTATTCTAAAGTGCATTGAGGATCTGTGTCTTAAGATTGACGACGCATTAAAAACGCAACAAGACCTTATTAAGCAGGTGATAGAGGTAGTACGATGCATATGCCAGTTGAATGAAAGTCTTTGCGGAATTGACTGCAGTCTCAGGTCCCAAATCAATGACCTGGAAACACTTTTCTCCCAGGGGCCAGAAGAAAATGGCGGAAATTGTGAGACTGACTCTTGTGATGAAAAACTGCAGCCCAAACCTTCCATGCCACTTGATTGTGATCCATTTTATACGGACAGCAAAGAAACCGCAGAAAAGGCCAATTCGGAGCTAGATGCTGCCAAGGAAAGACGAAGTGAATTGCGCAAAGAACGAGACGGTCTTCTATCCCTTAGAAACAGCCTAATTGATGCCATCGAGGCAGCCAAAGCAGCAAAAGATTGTAAATAATTAACATCAATATTAAAATATAGAGCATCATGCCAGCACAAGGAGACTACCCAGTACCCAAGTTTCATTTTCAAGTCGAATTTGGAGTGAACAGTGATTTTAGGATGGGATTTACTGAAGTAAGCGGCCTTGACTTTGAAACCGAAGTCATCGAATACCGGGAAGGCAACAGCAAGAAATATAATAAGTTAAAGCAACCTGGTCTTACCAAATATGCTAATGTATCATTAAAACGTGGTACTTTCGAAGGAGATTTTGCCTTCTATGAATTGTGGAAGCAGACCTATTTCTTCCAGGAGGGTAATAACACGGGATCGTTATACCGGGGTACGGTCACCATCAAGTTACTCAATGAAAGTCATGAACCCATCATTACCTGGCAATTGGAAAATGCTTGGCCAACCAAGGTACAGTCAACCGACCTAAAGGCAGATGCCAATGAAATTGCCATTGAGACAATGGAATTGGTCCATGAGGGGTTGAGAATTTTAGAAGCTGCATAGTTACAGTTAAAATGAGCCAAGTTGACTACCTATATCAAACGGTCGGGTTTCACTTTAATATCACCTTCTATGGATTATTAGAAAACGGATCAAATGGAATTGATGCATGTTTTCAGTCTGTTTCCGGACTTGATGCATCCTTTGAGACTGAAACAATCAAAGAAGGCGGTGAAAACAGATATGAGCATGTGGTTCCTGCAAGGAGAAAGTATAGTGATTTAGTGCTTAAACGCGGCACTATATCTCCGGAGGCTGCATCCACCCTTTCGGAGTGGTGCATAGATGCCCTAGAGCAGTATATTTTCCAACCTATAGACCTTGATGTCATCCTACTTAATGAAAACCATGAAGCCATTATGCGTTGGGGCATCATCCATGCCTGGCCAAAAGCATGGAAATTCGGAGAACTCAATGCTGAAAAGAGCGAAGTACTGATCGAAACTATTGAATTGAACTACAACTACTTCGACTTCTATGGATTCTAGTAAACAGTGATCTCATGGCAATAGAAATTAGAGAATTAATTATCAAAGGCACAGTTGGAAGTAGTGCCCAATCTGGTACAGAAGAGGACACCGACAGTAGCGAAACAAATGGTCAACAATATCAACTCATTCAAACTTGTGTGGACAAAGTGCTCGAAATAATTGATCAAAAAAGCAAACGATGAAGGAAGAAACACCCATTGTAACGGAGTATATTGACAAAGTCGTTATAGTGCCGTACACCGATAAAAATCTAGACACACGGGATCCGGTGGGACCTTTCGCTTTGCCTGTCAATCCTGAGACATATACACGTACACTTAAAGTGGAATACGATACGAGAAGAGGCCAAGGGAATCAGGGTACAAATCCTAAATTTAAATCTGCACCACCTGAGGAGTTAAAATTAGAATTCATTTTCGACAGTACAGGGACCATTATGGGCTACCACTATAACCTTGGGGATGATGAAGATATAGAGGAAGGGAAAGCGGTTGAAAAACAAATATGTAAATTCCTAAAAACCGTCTATAAAGTCTCCGGAAATACACACAAACCTAACTATCTTCGAATCTTCTGGGGATCACTTAAATTCCCCTGTGTAATGACCAATGTGGATATTAATTATACGCTGTTTAATGAAACAGGTTATCCCATTAGGGCCAAGGCATCTGCAACTTTTAAACAATATCTATCTCCTGATTTTAGAGAACGGGAAGCTCAGAAGTGTTCCCCTGATGTCACCCATCAACAATTAATTAAGGCAGGAGATAGAATCGATTTTTTAGTTGAGAAAGTTTATAACTCCTCAGAATATATACTGGCCACTGCAAGGGCAAATGGCCTGACCAGTATCAGGCAACTTCCTGTGGGAAGTTCATTTATTTTCCCGCCACTTGAAAAGAGAGTATCATGAGTGTTAGCCGCACCTTACCTAACCCTGCCATACAAGATGTGGATAGCTACGATATTCTCATTGAGAATGAGCCTCTGAGTCCAGCTATTCAAGTATTGTCAATTTCCATTAACAATGAAGTCAATCGAATCCCTTCGGCAATGGTGGTGATCAGAGACGGAGAGGCTGCCGATTCAAACTTTGAGTTGAGTGAAGGAGATCAGTTTCTGCCAGGTAATTTGATAAGTATTAAGTTAGGCCGTGACAGTGAAAATAAGGAAGTATTCAAAGGTATAGTAACCAAGCAATCCGTAAAAATTCAAAATAACGGTGATTCCAACCTAATCGTGCAGTGCTATGACGAAGCTATTAAAATGTCAGTCGGACGAAAGAACCGCTATTTTGAGAATAGGAGAGACAGTGAAATTATTGAAGAACTCATTCAAAATTATCCAAACCTCAGTGCAGAAATAGAGGCAACAGATTATCAACATCCGGAAATGGTACAACACCACTGTACCGATTGGGATATGATGGTCTCTCGTGCTGAGCTAAATGGAAAAATGGTTGTCGTTGACAGAGGGAAGATTTATGTTGTAGCGCCCGATACAGAGCAAGACCCGACCATCGATCTATTATACGGCAGCACTATCTATGCCTATTCGGCGGAGCTAGATTCTTGCAATCAGTGGGCAAATGTTCAGGCGAGTGCCTGGGATTATGCAAGTCAAGACCTCATACAAAGAGAGTCAAATGCTGTCGACTTCAATGAGGCCGGTAATCTTTCTTCGCAAGACCTTTCGGATGTCATTGGTCTGGAAAGTTTTGAATTGAGGCATAGTGGGCAAGTGAGGCAAGAAGAATTGCAGGCTTGGTCGGATGCTTGCCTGTTAAAAAGCAGATTGGCAAAAATAAGAGGTAGAGCTCAAATATTGGTTGGCAATAGCGATCTAAAGCCCAACACTACCGTCAATATTCAAGGTGTAGGTCAACTGTTTTCTGGAAAAGTTTACGTGACTGGAGTAAAGCAAGAAATGCATGGAGGTAAGTGGGATACCCATATTCAGTTTGGACTAAAGTCGGAATGGTTTGCAAACCGCGACAATATTTTTGATTTTCCGGCGGCAGGTATCATTCCGCCGGTAAATGGATTGCAAATTGGAATTGTACATCAATTGGAAAATGATCCAGATGGTGAAGATCGCATCCAGGTAAAAATACCTGTGATCGATGCCGCAGGTGCGGGAATCTGGTGTCGCGTTTCTTGTCCCGATGCTGGTGAAAATCGCGGTGTATTCTGGCGACCCGAAATTGGAGATGAAGTTATTGTTGGCTTCCTCAACGATGACCCTAGAGATGCCGTCGTGCTTGGTTGTTTGCATAGCAGTGCCAAACACAGTCCAATCTCTGCCCAGGACAATAACCATGAAAAGGGCATCATTACCCGGGAGCAGATGAAGTTGCATTTCAAAGAAGATACCAAGACCATCACGATAGAAACTCCGGGAGGAAACAGTATTGTACTTGACGAATCAGGCATGTCGATTACCATTACTGATCAGAATTCCAATACCATCAAAATGAGCTCCTCAGGTATAGATATTGAAAGCCAAATGACCATTAATATAAAGGCTGGCATGGCCCTCAATCTGTCGGCTGGAACTACCCTGGGACTAAGTGCACCTAGCCTGTCCATGTCGGGAGATGCAAGCGTAAGTATTTCCGGAGCAACCACCACCATTTCTGCGCAGGGGGCCAATGTGATCTCCGGTTTTCCTGTAAATATTAATTGACCTTCTGAATAAGATGCCACAAGCAGCCAGAATAACCGATTTGCATACCTGCCCCATGATCAATCCGGGTGGTGCGCCTCATGTGGGTGGCCCGATCACAGGTCCGGGTGTGGCCACAGTGATGATCGGGGGCCTACCAGCGGCAGTTGTTGGCGACCTATGTGTCTGTAGCGGGCCTCCGGATAGTATTGTAAAAGGATCATCGAGTGTATTTATCGGCGGCCGCCCGGCAGTGCGTGTAGGAGATTTGACTGCTCATGGAGGGGTAATCACGATCGGGGCTCCGTTGGTAAATATCGGAGGCTAAATTTTTTTATCTCATGTCTGAAAAATTGAACAATACATTTCTCGGTCGAGGTTGGTCCTTTCCACCTACATTTGACCGTACCCTAGGTAGCATTGCTATGGTCGAGGATGAGGTTGATATCCATCAAAGCGTGCACATCTTGTTCTCCACCAGCCTTGGAGAACGCATCATGCAAACACGATATGGATGTAATCTCAAGGATTATCAATTTGAACCAACCAATAACTCGTTTTTGGGCTTCCTGGAAGACCTTGTAGAAAATGCCATCCTCTACCATGAGCCCCGAATCAATCTCGAGACCATCGACATAACACAACCTGATCAAAATGATCTGATCGAAGGCCGATTGAGAATCTTACTTGAATATACTATACCCGGGGTCAACTCACGCTTCAATTATGTCTATGACTTTTATCTAAACGAAGCGAACGAACCCATCTCTAATCGATGAACTCCTTCATTGACATAGCGCATCCAAGGCTCTTGACGCCAGGTACAGCTCAAGACGAAAGGCTCATGCCTGCTTTAGATACAGATCACGTGAAAGTTGACGAACGGAATTTGTCCGATCTGCTAAGTTTTATCTATGCTTTTGCCGGCAGAATTAATCACTATGATGAAAAATTGTCAGTAAGCCATTGGCAATCATTCTTTGAGAAAAACATCCTGTTTGTATTGGCTAGACTGCATCATCTAGACATCGACTTATTGCGATTGAATTTTTCTCAATTGCAAGCCTTGGCTTCGCCAGAGCAAGAAATTGAAGGTCTCAGCAGGCTTTTCCACTTTATGGAAAAAGAACTCATCCTGCTCTTGCACCAACATCATCTCATACTGAATAAGATCACGATCGAGAGGGCGAAGGAATTGGATCGCACTATTTTGTCAAACGCTCGATCACCCATTTTATCTTTCCTAGGATTGGCCAATGGTAGTCAGTATTGGTATGGTACCGGCAAATTTGATCTCAGTCAATTTGAATCCGATCCCGCCTGGCGAATAGATCTATCTGACCTCTACAGCCTTGATCAATCCTTTCGCAACGTGCCAGGAAATCGATCCAGACGCATTGCACACATTAGAAAGTCACTGGAAGATCTGGGTAGTTCTCTTTTGGAGCTTATGGAAGCAATTTCCACTCAAGCTGCAACAGTTTTACGAGATATTCAGCAAGCCCCGGAGGGCAAGAAGAATGAAGCCCATATTGGTCTGATTCTGGCATTTTTAAGACTCTTCGAACACGTAAGAGGTGATATTAATAATCTCACCAAGAGACACCTGGAGTTCTTCTACACTGATGTTCTGTGTGTGCAACCTAAAGGTGCTGAACCCGATCAGGCGTTCATCATTTTCGAGTTGCAAAAACATATTAAGGAACATTTCCTCGCTGCCGGGACCCAGTTGCTCGATGGCAAGGATCGGGCAAAACAAAACATCCTTTTTGATCTGGAATCGGGAATCGTCATTGATGAGGCTCAGATCACCGAAGTTAAGTCATTATATCTTGAACATAATGAGGGATATAAGGTGGAAGACCCAGATCCAGATATTTCTGAGCCCAAGAATTGCATGAAAACTGATGGTGAGAAAGTTGAATTCGTGCAAGGCTTGTATGTATCGACAAATGCCAGAACTAAGGACGGTCTTGAAGAAGCCCTTGATGATGGTCAAAGCTGGCATACCTTAGGTAGGCGGTTTAGTAAGAGTTATCCGGTGCACGTACCTCCGGTAATTGAACCCAAGGAATATCCATCGGCACGCATTGGTTTTGTGCTGGAGTCTTCGGTTCTACTCCTCAATGAGGGTCGCAGAAGAGTCAAAATAACGATCCAATATGCGACTAAGGATCTCGCCGATCATTGCATTGAAAATCCTGACCTGGGGGACATCAAACCAACATATTTCACAAGGGCCGAATATTTCTTAACCAGCGAATCATTAGAGGAAGCCATCGGAAAAGGTCTTCATAAAAATACAGCAGAAGAACTCAAAAATAAACTGCTCAACAATCAACTATTTATTCCCCTTAATGAACTACCTGGTGATAATACCGATAAAAATATTATCAAGGACACTTTGAAGCTTAAAAGACCATTCTCTCTAGCCCTAACTACAGAAGAGGGTTGGTATATTCCCAAAGAATGGCTTGATCCCGATAACAGTGACGTGATAACTTTTGATTCCGATAATCGCACACTAATTTTTTCCTTCAAACTTCAGCCGGACGAGCCTGCCATCACTTTTCCCAATGCCGAAATTCTTGAAGAAGATCTTAAGGCCGAGATGCCGCTGGTCAAGATTCAGTTGGAGGACAAAATGAAAATTCACAAGGAGACGGATGTGTACAATCCCCATTGTACACTTGAGCGATGCTGTTCGACCCATCGGTTTGATATTTCCTTGTATCACTACTTCCGGCATTTGACCGTAGCCGATACTAAGATAGAGGTGGAGGTTTGTGGGGTCAAGGACCTGATTGTACAAAATGATGAGAGTGTTCAGGACGTAAACTCGGTTATCCACCCATTTGGTGCAAGGCCCAAGGTGACTAAGACACCATCAGGTTCATATCTGGGATCTTCCTTCTATATTGGTAGCAAGGAAGTTTTCTATAAGGGCTGGGATTCGGTTCGTATAAATGTTGAATGGAAAGATCGACCTCTTGATTTCGGCAGCCACTACGAAGCCTATGGCGATATTGGACCTTTTGAGGACGGCTCAAGCAGCTTAACCAACGACAGTTTTAAACTTAAGCCTGGCATTCTATTGGAAGGGCAATGGCATACTGGAAACACCAGGAAGTTATTCTCAACTAAAAATCACTTCCCACCTTGCAATGCACCAGTTACTCAATATAATCATGTCCACCACCGATTCTCAATCTCAGAGTTTCCTGTTTCTCCTGAATTCGGACCAATACCGATAGCACAACTTGACCCGCTCAATACTGCTTCAAGAAGGGGATTTATCAAACTTGAATTACAAAATGTCAGTTTTCAACATCACCGATATGCCTTTGTCCTGGCACAGCAAATGTTTAAACTCGCACAAGTTGCGGATCTAATTAAACTCGAGGATACGATCAACACGATAGATGACGCTTGTACGATTGCCGAGAAAACCAAGGACAAAATCAAACAACTGAGAGACCTTATGGAGACAGCTGGTGTCCCCAACCCCATTACCCCTGCCATGTTGGCAAAGTTCGTCGACAATCCCTTCCCTCCCCCGGTGGATATCGGGTTATCCCCTTTGTCAGTTGAACTACAGGTAAAAATATGTGGATTACTTACCGATATTCAACAGATTACCGGATCTGGTACTCCCAAACTACCCAATGAGCCCTACACTCCCCAAATCAAAACACTTTCCATCGACTACAAAGCGACAGCAGATATTGACGATATTAATCTTATCCATCTCTATTCTTTTAAAAACACCCACAAAACCGTAAACATCAAGGCCGAACCCACCCTACTACCAACCTATGTCGACGAGGGCATTCTCTATCTGGGCCTGGAAAATGTAAAACCCGGTAATAACCTCAACATTCTTTTCCAACTAGCTGAATCGACCGCCAATGCCGAAGCTCCCAAGGCCAAAATATATTGGTATTACTTGAAAGACAATGATTGGCATTCACTGCACGAGGGTTTTCACATCATCAATGATGGCACCTCCGGCCTGACCAGATCGGGAATTATTAAAATTAAGTCACCATTGGATCTCACAGCTACCGGTCACACCATCATGCCCTTTGATAAATACTGGCTGAAGGCATCAGCTTTTCGCAATACGATTTCCGTTTGTGAGACCATCCAGGTGCATACCCAGGCCGCATTGGCAGAGTACAAGGCTCAGCCTCTCAGCGATCGGGAAGCTATGAAGTTGGACGCCAACAGCATAGGTAAGCTTTTGCAAACCGACTCCAGCGTAAAAGCTGTCAACCAGCCTTACCAAAGCTTCGGAGGACGTCTAGCTGAAAAAGATCAACTTCTTCATCAACGTATTGCCGAATTACTTCGTCATAAAAACAGGGGAATTGCCTACTTCGACTATGAGAGACAAGTGCTGGAGCAGTATCCCCAAATTTGGCGGGCTAAATCGGTCGCGCATACCCTTGCCACAAACGCCCTCTCCCATCGCAGAGATCTGGAAATGGCTCCAGGTTTTGTATTGATCGCAGTCATTCCGGACATCAAACAATTAGTAGTTTCTGATAGCACTGAACCCCGCTGTCCTGTAAGTCTACTGGACGAAATTAGGGACTTTCTCAGAGCCAGAATTTCACCATTTATCCGGCTGAAAATCGAAAATCCTCGTTATGAGGGAGTTCATATCCAGGTCCAAGCCAAGTTTCGTTCTGGCTTTGAAACACCCTTCTTCCAAAATAAATTGGAATCCGAAATACGGAATTTTCTGGCACCTTGGCGACTGGGAGAAATTTCTCAAATGCAGTTCGGCAGGCCCGTATATAAGACCCATTTGATACAATTTATTGAGTCCAGGGATTATATCGATTTCATCAGCTGCCTCGAATGGAGACACAGCGATGACAAGAACACTTGCTGTGAGCCTGAGAAGCTGGTATGTCATTCGGAAGCCATCTATCCTCGCACAGCACGATCGATCTTGATTGGGGGAGACATTCTGGTGCACAATCCATTGGTCAGAGCGTCAGGTGAATCTATCATTTTCGATAGAAACTGTCCCGAGGTAGTAAGCATAAAATGTCCTCCCAAAGATCAGGAGCACCCCTCACCACCAATTGTAACGGTAATATGAGTAACATCATGCCACGGACCATAAGCCAGGATGAATTTCCGGAACACCTGAGTTTCGATGTGCTACGTAGAGAGGCCATTGGACACCTAGGCGAGCTATCTGGGCACATATGGACCGACCACAATGTACATGATCCCGGCATTACTATCATGGAACTCCTAATCTTCTCTGTCATGGATTTGGGCTATCGCACTCAACTCCCCATTGAAGATCTCATTGCTGCCAATCCCGATGGCAAGACTGAACAAGGCAGTTTCTTTTCACCGGCGCAAATATTAAGCAACAATCCCACCACCATCCTGGATTATCGAAAAATGCTCGTCGATATTCCACATATCAAAAATGCCTGGTTGGAAAGAGCTGCCGTCGAAGTGCCGATCTCCTTGGCCCATGTGGATGAGTCTGAACAAGAGGAAACAGATAATCTCATTGAATTAAATGGTTTGTACAAGGTTCTCATTCAATTGGAAGATGGATTCGACCTGGATTCTCCAGCTGGAGAAAGCCTGGTCAAGGAGGTGAAAGATCGCCTGCATGCTCATCGTAATCTCGGAGAAGACTTCACAGAAATCTGCTTTTTATGTGAGTGTAAAATTACATTTTGCATCGACGTTGAAATAAGTCAGGAGGCAGAACCCAATGAGGTATTTGTACAAATCACTACGGCACTACAAGATCACCTGTGTCCACCCATACCCTTTTATACATTGCAAGAATTATTGGACCAGGGAGTTCCGATGGAGGAGATTTTTGAAGGCAGACCTTATGACCTGGAAAGCCACGGCTTTACCAAATCGCAGGATGTGCTGGATGCTGACTATTTGCGAGAAATTCATGTTTCTGATCTCTACAAAATAATCAGCGCAATATCAGATGTAAAACATATCAACACCCTTAAAATTAAACCATGTCATGATGACCAAGAAAATGATTGTGAACCTTGGGTCGTCCGGCTACCCCAAGATCATGTACCAGTCTTTTGTACTGAATCCAGTATCATTCAGTTTAAGAAAAATCAAATTATTGTTTCCACAGATCCGAAAAAAGTAAGAAAATTCAAGAGTCAGACATTAAAAGTACATCGCAAGGCTACCTTCCTTGATAAAAATCAATTGGATAAGAAGCCGCCCACCGGTACCTTCCGAAGTGATCTAAGTAGGTATTACTCTATCCAAAACGACCTTCCCCGCATTTATGGCATCCAGGAGGGTGGCCTTGCTGCGAATGCATCGGATCAACGTAAGGCACAGGCACTGCAGCTGCAAAGTTTTCTACTGTTCTTCGATCGACTGTTTATCGGTTACCTGACTCAGCTTTCGCAGGTAGGAAAAATATTTTCATTGGATCCTGAGGAACGCATGTCGGTGCTTGAAACCGATCAATTCATTGACTATGCCGCTGCTCGTATACCTGAAGTTGAGAAATTGGTGAAATTCTATCGAACATCGAAAGATGTTTCATCCCGGGCTGCTGAGACCATTGCCTATCCGGTCGAACTGAGGCTATGGCGTCCGGTAAAAGAGACACTGGAAGCTGATCCGATGGTTGATTTTCATCTGCCCCGCTTTGATTTCCAATCTATCCGGGCCAGATCCATCATTATCCAACAATTTCGCAGAGAATTCAGTCAACGGGAATATGAGGTAGCCATCTGCGGTTATCCCTGTCACTACATATTCGCCATTACCACGAGCTATAGTGATGTGGCATTGATCAGTCAGCGATGGTATGACACAAAAGAAGATGCTCAGTTGGCCGCTGACCAACTTGTTCTACTGGGCACACTCTCTGAAAGTTATCACGTTGCTAAGACTCCTGACTTCACCTTCGAAGTAGTTGATGATCCGGGTCTATATCCAAGACTAGCTCAAGATTTGGTTGCAACATCGGAGGCAACCGCCGAGCGACAAGAGAAATTCCTGAATCATCTGTTGGCACGCTTTAGTGAGCAGTTTGCGGATTACAGCTTGATTCTGTATGAGCAACGAAGGTCGGCCGGTGTGCAATTTTTTGAGCGGAAAGCGGCATTTCTTTCTCAATACGATCGCTTAAGTCGCAATCGAGGAAAAGCCTTTGATTATTCAAAGCCGTATTGGCAGCAAGACAATATGTCGGGATTCAAGGCGCAGGTATTGGCCAGATTGGGAAAAAAGGGGTTGATCAATGAACGTGCCTGCAATTTTGAAGTCGACGACCTGGGCCCGGAATTTCAGGTTGTGCTTAGAGATGTTCATGCTGGGTTAAGAGCTGTTAGTGAACAGAAATTTACAAGCACTGACCACGCCCAGGAGGCACTGCTAGAATTTGTAGAAAAATTCAATGAAAAGCAGGATATCAAAATATTGGAAGATCCTGCGAATAAGTATTATTCCTACCAACTAAGAAGTGCATCATTATTTCTGACTTCCACTAGATCGTTTTCAAGTGCTTTGGAAAGGGACAAGCATCTGCTGGTGGATCAGACTGCAATCCAAACCAAACCCTTCGCAGATAATATTTTGATCACGCAGCATTTACATTTTCAGGAGCTTCGAAATGATTCTGGAGAAGTAATTCGTCGCAGTAAAAAATCTTTTCCTTCCCAGCAGCTTGCAGAAAGCAAATTATTCACTTTCACCAGACGCATAAACTCTGAAACCAGGGTCAGCAGACCTGATGAAAAACTGCAGCTGGTCGTTGATCCATTAAATGATCTTCATTTTGTCGACAGTGCAGCATTGAAGAAATACTTCCTCTATGAGGATTTCAGATATCGCTGGGTCATTTCGGATGCAGAAAATCTAGTCCACCTCAAGAGCAGTCAATCATACGAGACAGGAGAGCTGGCAGGGCAAGCTCTGGCCGATATCTTGCAAAATGCTGACACCTATACGTTGGCTTCCCGTGTGGAAGGAACTGACAGTATGATTGTCCTCCAACAAGGCGATAATGATATAGCAACTACCGAATCTCTAGCAAGCGCTGAAGCATTTGAAAAACAGCATATACTTGAGACCATTTTTGATCAGAATCGCGACTATCGGGGAATCATCCAACAAAAAAATCGTGCCTATTCCTGGCGTTTGCTCGATGATGAGGGTAAAACTATTCTCACGGGATCAAGATGGAGCACCAACAAGCGTAAAGCGGAGCGCGACTGGCGTCAAAGCAGGCTGGACAAGAAATATAGGCTCGAAATCAAGCTCATAGAAGATGATCGCAGTCAGGTTATCCTCTACGACCAGACCGGATCAATCTCTGCCTCGTCACCCAAAGTCAAAACTAAAGCTACCCAAGATCTCTTCAATACCATTGAAGAACGACTAAAAATCAAGCAAAACATTCAATTCGAGTTTCAGTCTGAAGCGTTTAGTTACCATATCCCGGATTCAAAAAGTCCCGGGGCTGTACTCCTAGAAAGTTACCAGGCTTTTCCCTCCGCGGGAGCAGCACTCGATGCATTAAGTAAGTCGCTCAGGCAAATCAAAAAAACGGTTGACTACTATGAGACCGGAGATGAAGCCAACCTAAACTACAGCTTCAGCGTACAGGACAAACAAGGCCGATTTGTGATGACCCATCCCAACACCTATGCCACGGCCACCGAGCGCGATTTAATCATGAAACACACCCAGGAGGAGATCCAGGAATTACGGCTTCCACTTCTGCTTAGAAAGGAATCTCCCTTTTGGCTTACCGATGGGCAAAATCGCTTATTAAAGTCAAGGCATGCTTTTGAATCCAGCTCAGATGCCCTGCAAGGGATGTGTCATCTGGTCCACCGCCTCCGCGATGACTCGTCAACCCGATTAACTAAAAGCGACAAGGGTTATGTGATCAATGTGTATGAGCAAAAACAATTTATCGCATCATCATCTCCACAAGACGAAAGATACCTGAGAGAATCGGTCATGGAGCGCTTGAAATTTATCGCGGATGAGCACTTCTATCATGCCACCACCATGGCTGAACCTCATCGCTGGGCATACCGCCTGTTTTGGGAAAATTCCCAGGGAATCGCAGAGGAACTCATTCGAAGTCAATCGGAATTTTATTCGCAAAAAGCAGCCGAAAGAGCATACCAGCAATTATTAGATAAAATACAAAGTATCCGATCGGTCTATAATCAAAATAAAAACACACTGAATTTCTTTGCGGGAAAATCCAGAAAATCTCTTGGATATTATCCCAATGAAATTCAAGAGGAATCCGCTCAAACACTAATTGCAGATGCCACAAATTACACCGGATACCTTACAAAATTTCAGCAACAATATGATGAGGGTGATCTGCGATCCTGGATCGACCAAACTCCTGAAAGCCAACAAGGAAATTATATTTATCGCCTGGTAAAAAATCAGAATCCGATTGCTTTTGCTCCATGCGATTGCATTGTGCTGGATAAAGTGGCTGATGATGATCATGTTCATCGTTACCAGGATACACTGCTTGACTCATATAGAAAGCAATGGATGGGCAATTACACCTATTGTGATTTTTGCCTTGCCGGTGATATCGTAATTAAAATTGGTATCAGATACCATTTCGTCCTACGTCGTCGAGATACGGATGCTATCATGCTGGTTAGTGTTCAATCTTTCGATAGTCGCCAGGTGGCGATCGACGCATTCAACAAACACTTCTTCAGTGTTATTGGGCAGGCGTCTGACGCTGCTTCATATGGTACTATTATTCCACTGGGCGACGTTGCACAAAACGGGAATAGTCACTGTGCGGATACCCAAGATACGATCGTGTATGTACCAAAAGACTGCATGTCAGAATTTAGTGCGGAAAAATGGGCGCGGTGTTTTTGTTCATACCCGATTCGACGATGCCAGCTTGAAGAGCAAAAGCCGACCGAAAAGAAATGCGCAGATGCAGATATTCAGTACAAGTACTATTTCCATCTGCTTAAGCAAGACTCCCCTACTAGTGAAGATTGCAAAATCGCCTGGAAGAGTACAAAATGTTATGACACTGCTAATGAAGCACGTATTGCCTTTCACCTTTTTAAATACATATTAAAAAACAAGGAAAGCTATTACCTATTTTTCGATGAAGAAGGTGTACTGAGCAATCAAGCAACCAAATGCTGTATCGAAGAGTATCCTGAAGATCATGAATGTTGTATTTATCCGGCCATTAGAGAAGTCCTGGTCAATAGTCGGTGTCGTTATCATACTCGAGATCAAGCCTGGGGAAGAGGTGATGCCCTGGCCATTTTCGATAGCAGGTTTCCCACTCTTGAGATGGCCAGCAAAGAACTCGATCTCTTTGGGACATGTATTGAAGAGGTATCCGGTCAATTGGAGACCGGCGTGATCGCTAATGAGAAAAAAGACCAGTTTACCCCGGTCATTTACCATGTAAACAGAAAATTGTTGGCTGGGACGCGTCACCATCCTAATGAAGGAGAAGCACAACAGGTTCTGGACGAAATTCTGCGGCTATTTCACAACCCGGACAATTACATCATCTTGCGTGATCCGGATTGTTGGTATCGACTGGGCATTGGTAAGAAAGTCTGCCCACCACCGGTCTGCAAGACTAATGCACGCGATCTATTTCTTCAACCCAAAGGACTGCAAGAATTATTTGCTTTGGGAGGATCTGATGCGGCATTTTATACCTATCCCAGACATCAAGATGGACACTACAGTTTTCATGTGGTGAGGAAAAATTTTCATTTAGCCCTGCACCCGTATTACTACAATACCCTGGACGAGAGAAACGAAAAAGTATTGCAGCTACATAGGTATTGGCAGCACGATCAACATACAGCCTGGACAATCAATGCGCAAGACATCCAAGGAAAATTTACCGGAATCGTTCAGGACTCCTCGAATCAGATTTTAATCAAATCCCTGGCAAGTTTTGATGAGCCACTGGATGCCATTTATGACATTATGGGAGTGCTGGAATATCTGCGCGATAAGAATTTTTATGTGCACAATCCTGGTGGTACACTGGCCATTTCGAGGTTGCGAAATGACAACCCCGGCAGTCATGAGAAGCTCCTTGCTGAAATCCTGCTAACAGGCCAGTCTGTCGATAATTGGGTTGAGGCCGCTCTTTTTTATCCCCTGACCTTGCGTGATGACGGCATTGGCTTTCAGCACTATTGTCCGGATTTCCAGGTGATCGATGATGATGATACGAACAAATTTGATCCATGTACAATGCCACAGGAGCCAGGGTATCGTTCAGGGGCCATGATCTGGACAAGTCGGCATTCCTATTCCACTCTGGATGAGGCGCTCTGCTACTACCGACACTTCCTCAGATTACTACAGGAGAGAATGAACTATCGACCGACGCAAGACACCTGTGGACCCTTTGGTATCGAATTGGTTGACCCACAGGCCATTGTTGCGAGTCATCCCCAAGCCTATCATCTCCGTTCCGAGCTGGAAAAAGCCATCGAAAGGACACAGGAGTGTCTCTACACCAAAGGTCTGCATGTGGTGGAACATATCCTTTTGCGGCCGCAGAAAGGTCAGCAGGAGGAACAAAGAATTTGTCTCTTGCCCGCCAAACCTCAACCCCACTGCAAACTAGGTTATGACCCGAACGATGATTTTTCCGAAGATCATACTCCGTTAGCTGTCCCTGCTTGTCCAGCTGAGGATAATGAAGCGCCGGTTGTGACTGAAGACTGTAAGGAGGAGAGGAACGAAGCGTGCTATATCCCGGGCAGTGATCCCTACTCTTTCCTAACCACCCTGGTTTTGCCAGCTTATGCACCACAGTTCCGCTCCTTATCAGCGCGTGAATGGTTGCAAAACCTATTGTACGAATCGGCACCTCTACATGTTGGTCTAAATATACTCTGGTTGGATCCCAAGGATATGTGCCGTTTTGAAGCCTGCTACAGTCGCTGGTTGTTAGAGCAGCGTTGCGCAAAGCAGTGCCGAAAATCATATTCGCTCTGCGACTTCATCCGCTGTTTCAAGGGATTACGTAGCTGTCCGGCCTTACCAGAAGATGATCCCGAGGCAAGTTGTACGACCAATATGGGCCAAACCGTCTCCATCAGTCCCTTTGCCTGGCAGTCAATCTTACATCGCAGTGATGACTCCCTCTATAGTCCAAGTAACTTGAAGCAACTCATGCATGTGCGAGGAGGCCAATTGTCCCCTAAGTCAGCAGAGGAAATCAATGTGGTGGATTGGGAGGGATACCGACCCCTCTGCCCCGAAGAGTGTGATGATGATCACGCCGATGATGGTGATGTGCACAGCGAATCTGGTCCCACTGATTGGGAACAAAATGCGGAAATGGAACAGGAAATCAGAAAAATGATGTACCATCGCAAAACAGGCTATCTGGAAAGTCTAAGGGCAGTCGCCAATAAAAACATCCTGCGAAGTTCGATTTATAAGCGCATCGTTCATTTTGTCGAACAAGGTGTCAATCTACAGGATTTTGCCACACTGATGCAGAATATTGAGCGACAAAATGCCAAGCTCAAGAAGCCCCTCAGCGAATATGCCGGTCCAATTGCAGTCGCCGTTCATCATATACTTGATCGAATATTCATTGGAAATATGCCCATCGAAAATATGGTGATCGAGATCACGCCTAATTGGATGTATTTGCAACGAGAAGCAATACATACCGAATCCATCCTGTCAGCCTGGTCAGTTGCGGATGTATCTATTCCTCACCTCAAAGAAAGAGCAGAACAATTGCATCACTATCTCAATAAGCTGACATGAATCACTTTATTGGAAAAAGTACATTTGAATTGCAATTTGGGAATGGCCTGAGCGCCCAACAATTCCAGCATGAGGTAAGTCAGTATTTTTGGCAAACCATGGTGCCCAATCTGGAGCATCTATTCGATGAAGTATGTAAACCCGCTCAAAATATTTCACTCGATAAGATGATTATCGATTTGGGTCACATCAGCGAGGATGTCGTAGCCAGTAATCAGCTATGGGAATTGATTCGCCGGCAATTGAAAGATCAGATTATTGAAGCCAGAAAAGAAGTTCTATCCAACATATCCCAAGACAGTGGTCAAATCTCCGGTTGCAAATCAATCTCTCAAGGCTCCCGGTCATCTACTCCATTGGATCGTTGGTTCTTTTACCTCGAACAAGGGTCCTATTCTTGGGACATGCCCCTGCCGGATGAAGATTTTATAACTGCTGTTATTGAGATCCTGGCGACGCAACAATCTGCCATAGATCGACTGAGGACCTTGCTTCAAAATAATTCTTCGGCGCTTTCACGAATAGTCAAAAGTTATCTAAAGCGGCCAGATATTCTCCGACAGTTGGTGGAAGTACACACCGCTCAAAAGCATGAGACATTGGAGGTACTCTCTAGGGAATGGGTCGCATTAACCAATAGCAAGAATATTCGAAATATTCTTTCGTATGAAAATTGGATCCCTCAGCAATTTTGGCAGCACATTATTCACCTGGTCATGGTTGAGCGTCACAGAGCAAGTGATCAAGAGCTGGTTTGTAACTTTATTTCTTCATTTTTTGTGGTCAGCGAGCACAGAAAAATCTTTTTGGTCGAGCTTGAAAAAAATAAGCGGAAATATCCACACATTTCTGAATTAGGCAAAAAACTGACCGAAGGATGGGTTAAACCGGCTCCATCAACACATGTTCATTACGACCTTGAAAAGAGAATGTTGCTGGACCAAACCACCAATGAGTGCTTCGCTATTGATAAAAAACGGGGTGCCATCGAAGCCGGATCCCAAGTCAGAACCATAGGAGAATCTGAAGAGCAATACATACCACAATCTTCAGCCATTCTGGCCCTCCATGCGGGTGTAGTGTTGGCACATCCCTTCTTACCTCGACTGTTCAAGAAAATGGGATATACCGAGGATGACCGTTTCGTCGATACATGGGCTCAGGAGAAGGCCATTTATCTGATTCATCATTTAGCAACCGGTCAGCTTGAAGCGGAAGAATATGAATTGGTCATTCCTAAAGTCCTGTGTGCATGGCCATTGAGTAAGCCGCTCCAATTGCAAGTGAAGATAGGACGTGATGAGAAGGAGGAAGCAACAAATCTGTTGCAGGCCATGATCAATCACTGGGATGCTCTTGGAAGCACATCGCCGGATGGCCTTCGTCAAGGATACCTGATGCGGCCGGGTAAGCTGGATCAGGTCGATACGGGCTGGCACCTCACTATCGAAAAAAATACGATCGACATCCTTTTAGATCAATTGCCCTGGACCCTTAGCCTCTTAAAATTACCTTGGATGAAACACCGAGTGCGGGTCGATTGGAGATAGTAAAAACAAATGAGAATGGACCACAAGGAAGAAATAGAGAATATGTACAAAGAGCTACGTGTACTGAATTACCGCGGCTCACTTTGTGCCTTCACCATCCTCATCAAGGACCTGGCCGAGTACCTAAATATCCACGCGCTTTCTAGCGAGGCAGACACCCTGTTTCTTAATGCGTACAATTGTTCGTTGGATTATCACCGGGGATATTGGAGTGCCGAAGGCTTTGGAGGTAAGATTTTCGATCCTATCGCCATGACTGGGTGGCCCTTTGGCTATGCCAAACGAGCAGTTGCCGGCAATTATGATTTAAGCAAACTAGTCGATGCGGCTGCCAATGATCTCTGCACTGATCCCGAACCACCCTATGATGCTACCTCTGAGAAAAAAACAGCTTCAGTAACCGATTGTAAGTACTACGCCTATCTGGGCTGGGATGTACTGCGCAGGTTAGAGCCGGAGTTGGGACCCATCGTTTACGACATTGACAATCCCTCCATCGACGTAGTGGCGGCCGCTAACAAATTGGTGGCCCAAAAATTAAAGAAGGATACATACTGGTACGCATTTGCTGTCTTTTACAGTCTGATCTATTTACACGACAAAGAGCCTGTTTAGGGAGCACTTCAAAAAACGAGAAAATCAATAAGTAAAACTCATAAAATCAAATATCATGGCCAAGAGAGTAATTTATCAGTACGCAGTAAAATTTATCTGCACAGCGAACATTCCCGGTACTTCCCAGACCACCGATGCCTTTCCTCCCGGATCCTATATGACAGCAGTGAATATTCATAATCCACACTACAGAAAAATAAAGTTCAAAATGAAGTTGGCTTCGCCATTGGGAATTTCAAAGTTCTTTCCAGGCGGTCTGGAGGGAGACGGTGTGCAGCGAATCACATGTGCGCAAATAAGAGATTTTGATATTCACCTCATCCATGGATTCGAAGGTTTCTTGGTTATTGAAAGTCCCTATAGCCTGGATGTAACCGCAGTTTACACAGCAGCAGGTAAGAATGGACATGTGGTGAGTATGGATGTGGAGCAGATTAAAGAAAGGAGGCTTCGAAAATGAGAAGGTCAACAAATTATTGTATGCAAGCTAAAACAAGACTTAATCAAACAAGAGTTACAACTATGAAATCATACAGCCAAAGATGCATTGTTGCAATTATTCTTACACTTATAGGGCAATTAACAAGTTCACAGAACGATTTAATTGGAATCATTGATTACACAAATGGCGAATTAACATCAAATAGTGTTAAAAATGTAGATGATTGGATTGGTGGATGGAGATTAGGTTCTAATAACAAAGTAGTTGCCAGTGGTGATTTTAATGGAGATGGGATAGATGATATTATCATTACAAGTGCCTGGGGTATTGGAATATTGACTTATAAAAACTCTAGATGGGAAGCACTTTTAGTGAGACCAAACGGAACATGGTTTGGTGGTTGGAACTATCAATCGCACGATAATAATATCAATGGAGTTGGTGATTTTAATGGAGACGGAAAAGATGACTTTGTAGTTACAAGTGGTTGGGGTATTGGGTTGTTGACACTTCAAGGTGATAACCTATCAGCACTGATGACAAAACCCAAGGACACATGGTTCAATAAATGGAGATATGATGCCAGCGTAAATACTTGTAAGGACAAAATTCAATATGTTGCTGATTATGACAATGACGGGAAAGATGAAATATTATTGACAAGTAGTTGGGGTATCGGTATTTTGGAACTTCGGAACAACTCATTATATTCAATTCTTGCAAAACCAAACGGAACATGGTTTGGTGGTTGGAACTTCCAATCGCACGATAATAATATCAACGGAGTTGGTGATTTCAACGGAGACGGAAAAGATGACTTTGTAGTTACAAGTGGTTGGGGTATTGGGTTGTTGATACTTCAAGGTGATAACCTATCAGCACTGATGACAAAACCCAAGGATACATGGTTCAGTAAATGGAGATATGACGCCAGCGTAAATACCGGTAAGGACAAAATTCAATATGTTGCTGACTATGACAATGATGGGAAAGATGAAATATTATTGACAAGTAGTTGGGGTATCGGTATTTTGGAACTTCGGAACAACTCATTATATTCAATTCTTGCAAAACCAAACGGAACATGGTTTGGTGGTTGGAACTTCCAATCGCACGATAATAATATCAACGGAGTTGGTGATTTCAACGGAGACGGAAAAGATGACTTTATAGTTACAAGTGATTGGGGTATTGGGTTATTGACATTTCAAGGTGGTAATCTGTCAGCACTAATGACCAAACCCAAAGGTACATGGTTCAATGAATGGAGATATAATTCCAACGATAAAATTAGTGCTATTGCTAATTTTTCGCCAGATAAATCATCTGAAATTTTAATACAATACAAGAACGAGTTGACTGGTATAGTTGATATGCATACACATCTTATGAGTCATCTAGGGTTTGGTAAAAAAGCAATGCATGGCGCACCTGATATTGATGCCATTGTTCCTGCCGGTACAAGTGGCGACTTTAAAAGTGACAAACGAGCTAGTTCGATTCAAGAAGCTTTAGGTTCATGCAATCCAACTCATGGTGGCTGGGGTTTGGATAATGGTAGTGGTAATTATGTTCGTGCCCTAATAATTAACAAAGCTTTAGATAAAGACTTTATACATCAATCAAATAATGTTCATGGAGACCACCACCATCCTGGGTATCCGGATTTCAAATATTGGCCACATCAAACATCTATACTACATCAGCAAATGTGGGTTGATTGGCTTCAACGAGCTTTTGAAGGAGGAATAAATGTCATAGTGGCACTAACTGTCAATAATGAGATGTTAGCTGAACTCATCATTGGAGACAAACCGTATGATGATAAAACTGTAGCTGACTTACAAATAGACGAGACAATAGGGTTTGCTAATAGACATGATTGGATCGAAATAGCATATTCTGCACAAGATTTGAGACGTATAGTCTCGAATGGTAAGCTAGCAATCATACTAGGTATGGAAGTTGATGACCTAGGTAATTTTAATAAATTATCTTCTGTTACATATGAATCAGTGAGAAATGAAATCAATAGATTATTCGACAAGGGAATAAGATACATTTTCCAATTCACTTAATTGACAATAAATTTGGTGGAGCAGCTGTATATGATATGTTGTTTAATTTTACAAATAAACATGCTAACGGTGAGTATTTTCAAGTTGAAACAGATGGAACTATAGGATACAGTCTCGCACTGAATACAGGACCTTTTGGTTTTGAAAATGGCGTTATTATTGGATTAAGAGGTTTATTAGAAGGTATTGGAAGATTACCTGCACCTTGCTTCAATGATTTTTTTAAATGTCAGCCTCCACCTGGTAAATTAAGTTGTTGCGACCATTATGCATTGGCAAAAAGTATTGTAACACCTTCACCAGATTTTGACTTAATAAAGGCAGTTAATCCTGGACATGTTAATAAAAAAGGATTGACTGACTTAGGAAAAGTTGCAATCAAAGAAATGATGAGGCTTGGAATGATGATTGATATTGACCACATGTCACAAAAATCTGTAAATGAAGCACTATTGATAGCTGAAGAATATGATTATCCTCTTAATTCTGGTCATAATGGAGTAAGAGCAGCTCAAGGGGGAACTGAAAGGAGTTTACCAGAGGGCAATACGAAAGAATCGCTTCTTTGGGTGGCATGGCAGGAATGGGTACTGTAAGGCAGACGCCAGAAGAATTTATATCTAACTTCAATACGTTGAATTGTGCCATGGGATTTAAAAATGTAGCCATTGGCACTGATGTTAATGGTTTCGAACCATTGCCCAAGTCAAGCACTAATACGAATTACTTTGGGTTTTACAGCAACTTCGAAAAATCCTCGCTTGGAAATAAAGAATGGGACTATTCAACAGATGGAGTTGCTCACTATGGATTAATGAATGACTTTTTTAGGGATTTGGAATTAAACCAGACCCAAGGAAATCAAGTAATTGAATCTCTAGAGAAATCGGCTGAGTACTTTGCTAAAATGTGGGAAAAATGTGAGAGGAATTCAAGGAATATTGAATAGAAAGCCAGAGTACAACAATGGCTGACCACGACCAGGCCTACGCACGGCGGGTAGCATAACTGTTAACAAGAAGTGTCTTTGAGACTATGCAACAGAGAGATCCAGTACCAGCAGTAGAACAAGATATAGGTACAGCCATGTCAAGAGAACAGGTTACACGGCGATTTCAAAGCAAGGCCGAAAGGACCATTGATGAATACATCAAGGAACGGGTGGAGCATAAGATCAATATCTATTTTCGAAAGGCAAGATCTTCACGAAATATTCACCTGGTTGTCGCCTCCACTATTGCTATCAGTGCAGCTGTAGTTCCTATTTTGATAAATGTCGCAGATGGCAAATCCACTGTCTTGTTCTGGGCCACCTTCTTAAGCCTGGTGGTGACCATCGGTGTAGCGTTGCAGGAAATCTTTCGATTTAGAGAGCACTGGAGAAATTACAACCTGATCGAAGTGCAGTTGCGTCGAGAGGAAATGCTTTTCTCGATGAAAGCTGGTCCATATGAGGATATCAAAGATGATGTACTACGGCAAAAAGAATTTGCCAATCGTGTCGAAGACTTGATCGCCGAAGAACGCCGTGAAACTATCATGATGCGGACTGAGAAAAATAAACACGATTCTGATCCAGGAACTTCTCACAATCACGCAACTAAATCCTGATCTTTTGGTGGAACTGCAATACGCACATAGTAAGCCGTCCAACACGATCCAGAAGAAGGAAAAGCAACCCTTTTTCACGAAGGCAGTGACGTCCGAACAAATTTCAAATAAATTGAAGAATAGGAATTCCGCATCTTTCTTCACGCCATCTCCAATTCAGGCCGAGCTTGCCTCAGCAGGCGGGCCTACCTCTACGGCAGGCGGGCGCACCTATACGGCAGGCAAGCTGAAGATTGGTAAGCCTGATGATAAGTACGAGCGGGAAGCAGATGCCTTGGCCGATATGGTTGTGCAGAAAATGCGAACACCGGACACACCTCCCATTCAAAGGAAATGCAGTACTTGTGCTGATGAGGAAACGGTGCAACGGAAGCATGCTTTCGAGAGTGAGAAGGAGATTCAACCCAAGTTTGATCATAGCCCATCTCTACAATTGAAGTGTGAATCATGTGAACAGGCAGGACAAGATGACATTCCTAAAGTTCAGCAAAAATCGAGTGAGTCTACACCCTCATCCACGCCCAATCTTGAAAGTCAACTCGCTGGCAGTCGTGGCGGCGGGAGTCCCTTACCAAAGGATACCCGGTCATCTATGGAGCAGGCGATGGGGGCTGACTTCACTTCGGTGAGGGTGCACACCGGAAGTTCTGCTGTGCAAATGAGCCGTGAGTTGGGTGCCCAAGCATTTACACATGGATCGGATATCTATTTTAATGAGGGGAAATATGATACCAACTCTAATGCCGGACAACACCTGCTAGCGCATGAGCTGACGCATACGGTGCAGCAGGGAAGGTGGAATCTATCAGCAAAATTTGAAAATTCGAATGTACAGGTTCAAAAAGAAGAACAAGAAGAAGTCAAGATAAACAATGTAGAATCACTAAAGGACAATGAAGGGAATGTGATTGGTTATATGAAGCAAAAGGGAAAAAATATCTCTATACATTTACAAAATTTTCCAATAAAGCAATATGCCAGCATACCAATGTCAAAGGAAGAGGCTGATTTAGCTCAATCACAGAAAATTGCAGGCCGTGAACAAAAACCGTTGAAGTCATTACGAATGCCTAAACCGGGTACTAGAAAAACTCACCAATCTACAATCTGGAAAAGGGATGCAGCTAATCCAGTTAAAAAAGCTTTGGGAAGAGTTGTTGATGATAGTATAAAGGATGAACCTGAATTATCACTTACTGTTAGAAACCAAAATCCTGTAATAAGAAAAAGCGGAAAGACTGAAAGCAATAGAACTAAACTCCTTGGTAGTTTTGATGCTTTAGCAAAAGAAATTGTCGTTCCATTTTGGGATATGGGGGGAAGGCCAAGAATACACGAGATTGAACATAAAGTTGATTGGCAAATTTTGGGTGACAGAGCGGATGTAATTGCAAATTTAATATTAATTGATAAAAAAAGTAATGCAAAATTAGGGAATGAAATTCGTAGACAAATTACTTCAAGGATTAAAGGGATTTTAAAACATTATAAAAAAGCAGGGGTGAAGAATTTGGTAGGCTATAAAGCAGCGAGGTGGAAGTATAAAATATTTTTTGACAGCTTTAAATATGATAAAGCTAAAATTGAACCAAAATCTATTCTCTCTCTCTCAAATATTGAAGGCGCTGGAAACAACCCAATTAATAAAGAGAATTTAGAAGTACAAAAAGCAGAAATACCAAAGGGGCATTTGCTATTAAAGACATCTGAGGCTGGAGCTGGTTATTTAATAAAATACAATTTTAAAAATAGGTTTATAACTATAAAAGGAAATGCTAAAGAGCATAAATTAACATCCGTCACCTATAAAAAAATACTCCGAGATAAGAAAGGAAATTTTGAAGGTATAGAACCCATCGAATTACAGTTTGAAAGAGTAAAACAAGATGTTTATAAATTAAATAATTATCATTATGCAGGAGTATTAAAAAATATTTTGAAATTAAAATATTTAAGCCTAATAAAACTAACTGATGATATTAAGTTTGATCCATACAATGGTATGTCCACATCAGGACTTGTGGATACAGATATAGAATTCCTGAAAAAGGCAAAAATTAACTTTGATGTTATTAATTCCACGTATGAGGTAAATGCTCAAATTTCATCCAGTCAAATTAAAGACCTTTTTCCCAAACCATTTATAGTTGATAATGCCTATTTAGGAATCAATTTATCCACTAATTCACAATTAGATGTAGAGGGAGGAGTTGATTTTAGCATTCAAAACATAGGGACTGGTTCTTTAAGTGCTAAAGCCCACAAAAAAGGCTTCTCCTTAAAAGGCTCTTTCGATTTCGATTCAGATAAGTTTGATAAAGCAAGATTGGAAATAGGGTATGATAGTGCAAAAGATAATGAAGGAGTTTTTCCTTGGTCAATTGGCGGAGAATTGAAAATCGGAAAAGACAAACTTACTGGCGTACAATCACTGATAGCTAAAGTAGTCTATGATGAAAACGGTTTGAATGGTGATGGCATCGTCAGGCTTAATATTCCGGGGTTTGAAGGAAGTCATACTATTAAAGTTATATATCATGAGGATGGAGGCTTTTCGATCAAAACTGAATTGACGCTCCCTGATAAAATACCAGGTCTGAAAGGTGGGGACAAAATTAAGCTTGGCATTTCCAGAAAGGCAGGTGAAAATGACTTTTCCTTGACCATTGGTGGTGAAGCAGAAATTGCACTACCTGGATTGGAAAATGGGCTAAAGATCAAAGTACTATATGACAAAGGAGTCATCCTGCTGCAAGGAGAGATACCATTTTCTTTTATCATTGCGAATAAGGAAGCAAGTGGTAAGATTAAAGTAGGTATTACCAATCAAGTTGTTGCTGATAACAAACCGACTGGTCAAATTGCGAAAGAGTGGATTTTATTTGGAGAGGGAGAAGTCAGCATGGAACTGGCAGAAGGTATTGGAGGTAAGGCAAAAGTGATCCTTTTGCCTGATGGTGATATCGTGGCGTCAGGTGAGTTGGTACTTGACCCGTCAAAAGCGGAGGAACTTAGTAAAGAAACAAGGTTTGATAAATTTATTTTCCGTAAGGATTTCCCGCCTATAATCCTATTTACAATACCTGCTGTTGGGGCTTCTCTGCAATTGAAAATTAGAACTTCCCTTAAACGGGAAGGATACTTCAAAGCTCCATACTTCAAGGCTCTATCCATTGCTATAAAAAATTTCAACTTAACCAATCCAAAGGATGATTTCAAATTAGATGGTTTTGTCATTGTAGCTATGAGCGGGGGCGGCGGAATTTTCGCAAGTCTCAATTTGCAAGCCACCATGACCATTGGGTTTGTCGGGAAAATAAGCGGGGGCTTGGATGGTTCAGTTGGTGTTGAGGCAGGTCTTGGTGCGGAGGCATGCTTAAATCTTACGTGGTCTAATGTAGATGGATTGCAAATAGAAGATGGCAGGTTGACCTTAAAGGGATTTGCCCAATTTCTGGCAAAATTAAAAGGGAAAATCAGGGTCTATCTAGATTTATGGCTAGCGGAAATAGACATCTGGGAAGAAAAACTCGAAATAGCAAGTGTCTATTTTGGAGTGAAACAACAGCTGAGTCTGGAGATGCCTGTCTCCATGCGTAGCGGAAAACTGGAAGGTGGTCAGTTTGCAGAAGATAACTTATCATTTCCTGATATTACCAGTACGGAGAAACAACAATCATTAGCAAAAGAAGCAGTAGAACAAGATAGTAAAGTTGCTCCACCACCACCTCCGTCCAAGGAAGAAGCAACCAAAGTGGTCAGAGGCCTTCCCTCAGGAAGAATAAACACAGGCATAAAGAGTCTGGATGCCGATCAAATAAAATTGATATATCCAGCCAAAATGGTCAAGCGGAACTGGGCGGAAGATGTAATTAGCCGACATCTGAAAGAGGCAAACTATGCTACACGGGACTCTTATTTATATTGGCTGAACCACCGCTATACAGAAATGGATTGGTCAGAGCCAAGAGCAGTTGGAATTAAAAGGGATAGGGCAGAACTTGAACAGTTGAAATATTTGATACGCAACAACGATGTTAGTGAGAAAAAAGCCAGATCAATGGTCAAGAAATTTAAACGTGACCACTCTTACTTTACTAATGAATATGTATCTGAAATAGATCAGCTATTGAACAGGGACTTCCAGTCTAGGTTGCCTGAAGCAGAAACAGACAGTGACGGTCAATTGATGTCACTGCCGCCACCCGATGATCCTGATCCATACATGTCCTATTCATCAGAAGAGGAATATAGTCAGTACATGTCCTATCCCGATGAAGGTGACATATCTATGAACCCGGATTTGGAAGAACCTGAAGTGGGACAGAAACCTTGTGACAAGGTTCAATTAAAAGAAGATGGATATTCTAACACAGAAAAAATTCCAACTGGGCTTGAAACTAAGTTAATTGCTGAAAAAGAAAATGGAAGTGTTTTGCCCGAATCAACCAAAGGACATATGGAAGAGGTCATTGGTGCAGACTTCTCCAATGTACGTGTTCACAATGACGCGGCAGCCGAAGAAATGAACAAGCAATTAGGTGCACAGGCATTTACGCATGGATCGGATATTTATTTTAATGAAGGGAAGTACGATACCGGATCAAGCAAGGGGCAGCACCTGTTGGCTCATGAGCTGACGCATACGGTGCAGCAGAGAAATCAGGGAAAAGCCTTGCAGAGAAATGAAACAGACAAAGAAGGCGATAAGCCAATGCCTACTAGTGACGGGGATTTACTCAATGATTGGAAACGGGACCCTAAACTGTTTTTAAGTGTTCTAGTGGGTAATAAATTGATTGTTGTACCTGGAGCTTATTATGTTTATTCACCAGACACTAAAGCACTTGAAAGATATCGAGCTGCGAAAGCACATACAGCTGGAGACTTAGGTACTTTTTTCGGGATTCCAGCAACAGGTGCATCTGGAACGAGGTTAATTCGGTCAGGAAAGCGAAATGCCGTTGTCATTGACGCAGGTAGAGGAAAAGGAGTTACAGCTGCAGTATATCTTAGCCAAGTTCAGGGCTTGATGGCTTTAATGGGCATTTCTGGTGATTTGAAAATTAAAAATATTCATGTCCATAAAGACCATACTTCTGAAATTCCATCTTTGGTGAGAAGTCTTAACTTAAAACCAGCTGATATAGTCATTCCAGGACTTTTAATCAGAGGTGGTCAGCGATATTATCAAAAAATAGTGCAAGAAATCAGAGCATTAGGAGGTGATTGGACAAATTGGGCGCCAGGCACAAAAATGAGGAATAAAGGTGGCCAAGGAGATGTTATTCGAAATCGTTTTGTAACAGGAGATATTGAGATTGAATCGATTGCCTTACGGTCGGCTTTAAAAGATGTAGCGAAGAATGCTGACTTAGCATCTTATCTGACAAAAGTCACGAGACGAAAAGACCAAGCTAAAATATTGATTTTAGGGGATTTGAGAATGAAAGATCTTGAGAAGTTTGCGCAGAGCATGGGGTCTCAACAATGGAGGAATTTTGCGGGAGGTGTTACAAAGATTAGTGGTTTCAGCCATCACGCGGGTCGAATGGATGCAAAAGACACTAGAGGATTGATGAAATTACTGGATGCGACCTTGTTAAAAACAGGTAAGTTAGAGGTCATTGTTCAAACCGATTTGAGCCGCCACCGTGAAGCTAGAAGTGAAACAGTAGAGTTTATGCGTAGAATAGGTGTTAATGTAAAAATGGCAGAAACATCAGGTAGCGGCACTTCAGGCGTTGTTTCTGGTAAAAACTCTACATCTACTACTGGCTCAGGTGCACGTAGTCTTCAACCAATAGATTCACCCTTGACTGCAGGATTGTCAAGAATGAATAGGCTACTTCGGGCAAAGGATACCATAACTACTTGGCGAGGCATATTTGAGGCCAGAGGGGCAAAAGCAAAGGATATAAATCAATTACTTAGTAACATAGATACTTCTGTCAGGACTTTAAGGGAAGCACTACGGACATCCGTTTCCAGTGCCGCTGAGGTGAGGACAGCCACAAAAAGAACAGACAGAAATTACAGTGGTGGAGAAAGAGGGCTGGCATTTCAAACAAGTTTATCTCGTATCCCTCAGACAACAGTCGCTGAAACCAGTATTAAACATGCAGGATTTAAGACACTCGAAAATCTAAGGAATACGCCCACCGATAAACTGCCAATGCGTGTAGCAATGGAAAGGGCACTTTTCAAAGGAGAGTATTCCCCCAAGGCCTTCCAGTATATGTTATCGCAAATTGACCCTAAAACAAGAGATAGTCATTTGACAGGCAAAAGAGGCGGGCGAAGTCCTAAAATGAAAGCATTTGAAAGGGTAAGAGCTACTTATATGCTTCGTTCTTCTGTCCTACCCTCTGGCCAGTTTTTATCTGTATCTGGTATGTCTAGAGGAAAGGCAAGAGTAGCGAGAGGAACGGCTGGTATCTTGGCAATAGCTGAAATAGCAGGAATAGCAAGTGATTTAAAACAGAGTTATGATATTGGTCAGGAGATAAAAAAACGTAAAGACGTAATTCCTTTTGTGAAAAGGATTATGTTCTGGAATCAATTAGGCGTTCAACCTGAAATTAGAGGTGTTGAAGACAATTGGATTTACTCAAATTACTATGAAAGTGACTATGAAAAAGTCATACAAGGTATCAATAAAAACAGATGGGATGCAGTATATATCAAAGATGTTAGCGATGTGGATATCATTCGATTTGGGATAACGCTTACCCATTTAGTAAGAAATTTTGACGAATTTTCTACCCTATTTCTTGACTCTGACCAAGACGCGATTAAATGGGAAAATCATAGTGAAGGATGGGAAAAGGCAACTTGGAAAATTAAGCTAGGTAAGTTTGACACTGATTGGGAGAATGAAGTAGAGGAAAGCTGGATTGAAAAACCTCAATTTACGAAATTGATGCAAATGTATGTAAAACGGATTATAGCTAATACTGAAAAAATACTGGAATTAGAAAAGGAAGGTAAAGCCCCCGCTGCCTCTGACACAGAATCAGAATTGGGCGGATTAATTTCTAGGGGGAATCCTATAAAACGAGCAAAACTAAAAGCTGATATTCCTTTTACACCTGTCAAGGTGATACCTGATTTAAATGACTGTTACTGGAATGGAAGAAGCACCCGGAGTAAATCGCTAAAATTGGATAAAACAATTAAATGGTGGTCACCCCCCGAATTTTATGTGTTTAGTACCGATGATGAATACGCAACGGTTGGAGGGGCTGATTATAATACCTATGCTATATTAAGAATGTTGGAAACATACATGACTCAGTGTGAAGCAACACAACAGTCTTTAAATCACACGGCTATTTATCGAACATCAAATTCTACTGGTTTGGTAAAAATTTCAAAGTCCTTACTGAAATTCCTGCCATTGTAGGATTAATGCTTATGAAAACCGTAAATCCATATCCTCCACTCCAACCTGCACCACCGGACAGGCCACCTTCCCTTCTTCTAAGAGAAAGCTGGGCTACCGCTGTCCAAAAAGAAGAGCAACACTATAGATTGCATTTTAAGACAAATACATGACTTAAAAACTTGCTAGAAAGATTTTGAGCCTAAGTAATTGGTTCTTTCTCTTTTTGAATTATATAATCACAGATCAAATACAGTGAACGGAACCACAATCTCCCTCACCAACCTCAAAGGCGGTACCGCCAAAACCACTTCGACCATTAATCTGGGTGCAGGGTTGAGGGATCGCGGTCATAAGGTGTTATTGCTTGACCTAGATCCACAAGCCAATCTGAGTCAAGCACTCAAATTATATAATGGTAACCAGGAGACGGTTTACGATGTGTTCAAAGGAGGGATGAAGGGTGATGATCACTCACTGACTGAGGTTATAAAGACGAGCCATGGTATGGATGTCGTACCTGCCTCACTAGATTTGGCTCAAGCTGAACTCGAATTGGTCAGCATCTTCGGCCGGGAACGCATCCTCGATCGAATGCTAAAACTGCTCAAAGAACAGTATGATTGCATTCTGATTGATTGCCCTCCATCCGTCGCCATGTTGACAGTGAATGCCCTGGTAGCTAGCGATTATATTCTTATGCCCGTGCAAGCGGAATTTCTGGGATTAAATGGTGTAGTTAGCTTCCATAAGACGTTGCAAAACCTAAGAAAAAACCTTAACTTAAAAGTAGAGCTGCTGGGAATATTTCTCACTCGTTTTGACCATAGAAAAATCATGAACAAGCAGGTCAGAGAGGCATTAGGTCAAGAATATCCTGGCAAGTTATTTACGACCAAAATCAGAACTAATATTGCTTTAGCAAAAGCACAGGAAGCTGGGAAAGATATTTTCTCCTATGCTCCAAATTCCCATGGCGCTTTAGACTATAAGGCGCTCACTCAGGAGCTGCTGAAAATGATACACTAATAACTAACCATCTAAAACAATTCGCGATGCAAAGTCTTCAGCATACCCATTTTAGTCAGGTATTTCCCAATCACTTTAACCGTCTATTTCCGGAGTTGCGGCCACTGATCGTCGATGACAATAAATTAATTAAACTCGCCCACCAAATGATGGAATTTTCATCGTGCAAGGACAGTAAATGTTTCTCCAATGGTCTATCTATTTTCGGACAGTTTTTGGCGCATGATATCACTTTTGAGACCTCATCTCGCTTCCATGGACGCAATGAAACCGGCCGGTTCGTCAATGAACGAACCATTCATTTCGATCTGGACTCCATGTACGGCCAGTGGACCCAAGATTATCTTTACGATGAAAATGACCGGGTTAAACTCCTTTTGGGTAAGCAGCATCAGAATGAAGAAGGGCATCATTGGACTGATCTGCAACGCAACGACCAATCAAAGGCTATTATCCCTGACGCTCGCAATGATGAGAATATTATAGTCTCTCGCATGCAGGTGCTGTTCATCGATTTTCATAATTGCATGATCGACTACTTACGAGAATCTTGTCCATCCGGTGAGTTATACCGGGAAGCTCGCCGGCAAGTATTATGGTACTATCACTGGCTCATCATTCATGAATATCTAAGAAAAATTTGTGATCCAGCAACCCTGGATAATATTCTGACAAATGGTCCGAAATTCTACGATGATCCTTGTCGTCTTCCCCTGGAATTTACCGGTGCCGCTTTTCGAACCGGTCATTCTCAAACCCGGGAAGATAATCGCATCAATAAAAACACGAAAAAGAACCTCTTCGAGCTGGGATCCTTTCAGGAGATGACCAATTTTGTGGATTGGCGGTACTTGTTTGATTTCGGTGACGGTAATGTGCAATATGCCAAATTAATTGACACCAAGATTGCCAAGGCTTTTCATGATATTCCCTTTATTCCTTCTAAAGACAAACACGAGCGTTCCCTACCCTATCGCAATCTCCGTCGTGGAGTAGCCTACGGATTGCCGAGTGGTGAGGATCTGGCACACAGAATGTGTCTGGACATTATCGATGTACCGGAACGCTATAAACTAGGCTTACCGGGAACACCACTTTGGTACTACATCTTGAAGGAGGCGGAAGAACTGGGAGATGGAGGTGAATATATGGGCCCACTTGGAAGTACGCTACTGGCAGAAGTCTTTCTTGCCATCCTGCAAAACGACAATGAGTCCTTTCTACGGCTCCATCCCAAATGGCAACCAGACCTAGGTCGCGAGAAAGGTGTGTTCGACTTCACCGACCTGATCAAGTGGGTATATCCGGAATATGTAGAGCAAGAGGAAGAGTGTGATCCAAAGGAAGAAACTATGATAGCTGAATAAGTATGGAAGGTAAGGAAGGTTTTTTTGGAAATATGCTGGGCTACGAAATAGTATTGTTCATTTTCGGAGCGATCTTAATGATCGTTGTTATCGCAGGATTTATCTATCAGTTGAAAAAAGATCGGTTGAAAAGTTCTTATGGACTATTTATTCTCCTACCACTGCCGTTTATGGGATTCCCTGCTTTTGAAACTATAAGTTTTATGAAGGATCTCTTCAAACTCGAAAAGTATGCTCTAGAACTTGCCGAGAATCCGCAAGATGAGCAGGTACAAAAGGTTGTCGAGGATCTCACAAAGGATATCTCTGAAGAACCTAATCGATCGGAGCGACAGCTCTATGCGCTATCGGAAGCTAATATTGCATTAGGAAATTTGGATCAGGCTGAAAGACTCCTTGAGAAAGTTGAGCCAAACAATGAACGAAAGGAAATCGATCTAGCAAGAATAGAGTTGCATCGTGCAAATCAACTACTAAAAATTGATCCAACTGCTCAGGTGAGTGAGAGCCTGCAGAATAAAGTTGCAAAGTTAAAAGTATCGCCCAGACTGGCTTCACTAGACAAGGCAGCGATACAAAATGTAGAGAAAGCATTATCGAGGGATCAATAGTGCGAACTAATTAAAATAATCATGGCTTTTAAAAGTACAAGAAAGACACGCCGGCACAAGAATAACCATCAAGAGGCGGAAAGTCAGGAGACACCTTTTTTTGACAAAACTCAAACCAAGGAATTGCAAAAGAAAGAGGATCCTTTCTTTCAAGCAAAGCTTACCGTAGGAAGGCCAGGTGACAAATACGAGAGAGAAGCCGATGCCGTAGCTGACTCAGTCGTGAGTGGAGGAAATACGAACCAGATTGTGCAGCAAAAGGAGATCTCCAGTATTCAACGTTTCACTCTGGCATCTCCGGAAGAGGATGAAAAGCTCAATACCGCCGAAGAGCGCATGGAGAAGGACAAACTTATTCAGGAGCAGACTGAGCCAGTTGGCCCGGAAGAGGAGTTGACCCAAACCAAGTCCGAGGAAGAAGAGGAACCCATGGCCCAGACGCAGCAGGAAGAGGATGAGCAGATTCAGGAAATGCACAGTCCCGGTGAGAAAGAGGAGGAAGAGGGAGAAAGCGTACAAACGAAGTCTGCCAGTGGTAGCAATCATGCCAGCAATAAAGTCAGTAAAGGCATAAAGGAATCGTCAGGACGTGGACGAAAATTACCCGGCAATCTACGAGCAGAGATGGAGTCATCCATCGGCCACGATTTCAGCCAAGTGCATATTCATACGGGGAAAGACGCAGTGGACATGAACAAGGATTTGCACGCTCAGGCCTTTACGCACGGAAAAGATATTTATTTCAACAGTGGCAAGTACCGACCGGAGACCTCAGATGGCAAGCGCTTGTTGGCGCATGAATTGACGCATGTGGTGCAGCAGAGTGGCAGTATACAAAAAGAGGAGGAAAAAGGGTCTGTGGACGTCAAATCGCGCGCTGAAAAGAAAAGAGATGAACTTGTCAGTTGGTTCATAGGGAGCCTAAGCATTAATGGTGAAACGAAGATGCGGATCGCAAGTGCCTTCCAAGCCTTCTCCATTACGCAAATGAAGCGAATGAAGAGAGCTGGAGTTCGGTTTTGGCACAAAGGTCAAACACCGCCTTTTTTAGAAGGTAAGTTCAAACTTAAAACATCTGGAGGTCAAGCCAACTACGTACCACAGTTAAGAATTATTGGTATAACTGCCAGCAACCCTACTTCACATATTAGACATGAGATCGCACATGCCTGGGATCACGCTGTTGCGCTCAGGGGCCGCAGATTGAGAAAAATAGAGACCATGTCAGCTGCGCAGATCGAAAGGGAGATAGGTCGCAAAAAAGTCCTACGCTCAGACAAAAGCAGGACCATCAAGAGAGCTTTTAGGAAATATCGAACTCGTGTTGGTGGTCGTGATGGTCGCTACTCAGGTGAGGAAAAAAGACTGTACGCATTTGATAATCCAGGCACAAGGGAAGGTTATTCTCTCAGATCTCCTCGTGAATTCTATGCTGAAGGATACAGTGTTTTTTATGGACCCCACCTGGAGTCAAAACGTCGCTTGTTCCTATACGCTCCAGAACTGTTCCGATTCCTTAAGCGGGAAGCCAAACGATACAAATTGTCTATTCCTACCAGGAAAGAATTGACTGAGTTAGAATAGTCGATCCCTATTTAGTATGACTCTCACCAAACCAATGAACTAAATTTCTCATGCTTGCATTCCTCAAAAAAATCTTTGGCCGGAATCGTAGTAAAGACAAGCATTTCCCTCCAGAAAATACAATAGGAAACCCTATGGAACAGCACCAACAGCAAGAAGAAAAAGATTTGCCTGAAACGAATCAAACCGCTCCGGGACATACTCCAGAATTTGAGTATTTACAACTACTCATTGGGAATAGGCTGAGAGGGCACTTTGAAGGAGCAGATGAAGCCGTGCCAAGACCTTTTCCAAGTCCGTTGTCATGGAGCCTATTTGTTCCACCTTATATGCTGGAAAGCCAAATGATCTCACATGAGTGGATCATATTGGTACTGGGCATTTGCCCTCATGTATATCAAGATTTATTGGACCAAGTAATACAGGAAAACATTCCCAATGCCGGCGATTTTCCTCAACTGGGTGGCACCCGCGGGAAATCCTTCCGTGGCTTCTTACCCACCGGACAGACTGCCGTCTTTTTATTGGCCGGGGACGATCGAGAAAAAGCCAAGGAAATACAAAGCCTCTTTGACCCTGACAGCTTCCTTCCCAAGAACCGTATCCTTTGGTTGGAAGAAGTACCAGACGGCGAACCCCGCATGAGCGGCAGAATCATCATGTCGCAGGAATATGTCGATCTGCTCATCAGGGGTAAAGTTAGCCGTCCAGCGTTTAGCCTACATTTCCCGGCTCAGCGAGTTGAGACAGCCTTCGACTGGAAGGACTTGGTGCTGAATGAAGAGACGATGTCGCAAATCGAAGAGCTGAGGGTCTGGCTCAAGCACGGCAATACGCTTTTGGATCATTGGAATATGCGTAAGAAATTAAAACCAGGATATAGGGTATTATTTCATGGACCGCCAGGAACCGGGAAGACGTTAACTGCAAGTCTACTCGGTAAATACACCGGAAGAGATGTCTATAAGATTGATCTCTCCATGGTCGTCTCTAAATTCATTGGAGAAACGGAAAAAAACCTCGCGAATTTATTTGCCAAGGCCGAAAATAAGGATTGGCTCCTATTTTTTGACGAAGCCGATGCTCTATTCGGTAAGCGTACCAATGTACGCGATGCCCACGATAAGTACGCTAATCAAGAGGTCTCCTATTTATTACAGCGCATTGAAGACTACAACGGGTTGGTGATACTGGCCTCCAATTTCAAATCCAATATTGATGATGCTTTTGTGAGGCGGTTCCAATCCATCATCCATTTCCCCACGCCTACTGCGAGCGAGCGAGCAAGAATCTGGAAAAATGCATTTCCTGAAAATGTCCAGACAAATGGCTCTAACTTTTCAGCCATCTCCAACAAATTTGAATTAACCGGAGCAGAAATCATGAATGTCGTGCAGTTTTGCTGTCTCCGTGCGTTGGACAAGGGGGTTAATCAAGTGGCGGAACAAGATATTCTCGACGGGATCAAAAAGGAATATAGAAAGGAGGGGAAGATTATGCGGTAGGTAATTTAATCAATCTTTAGGCGATGGTCCTATAAATTATTATCTAAATCCGCATAGCACCACACACTACGTCATTGCAAATACTCCAATTTCACTAGCAATATGCGATGCCGAGGTAAAAACTGAATTCAGGAGAACCAAAAGTAAAGCAAGAGAGGCATTTGAAATCTAATAAAGAAGAACTTGAAAAGATCTTATTTGTAATCACTTATGAGGGGCGGACGCCGGAGTGGCCCTAATTACTTTCCAAAAAACTATCACCATGGCACAATCAAATGAAGAACCAAATGGCAGGAGAATTGACTTTCTCCGATTATTTCAAATATTGATTGCACTGGTCGGAGCATATGGAACGCTTAATAGAGTATTCGAAGACGCTGACCCGGGGCAAATAATTATTGGCATCCTAATACTGATCGGTGCAACAATTGCGATCGGAGTTATTGATCACTCATTACGAAATATCCAATCATATAGGCTAAACCTTAAGAATGTCCTTGTCAGCCTTATCATTGGGTTCATAATTTTATTCCTTGGCACAGCCATTTACCCAAAAGTATCCTGTCCTATCCATAATTCAATATATGTGAATTTACTTGGGTTTGACCAAGATCCTGATTGCAAACCTCCCTGCTCAAGTTACTTTTTCCCAGGAGGATCCAGTGGCACACTAATTGCCCATTTCCTTTTTAATGGTGATGCAAGTAGTATCGTGAATAATAACGTTGATGCAACTCCAATGCAAAATCTTACTTACCCATCATCTCCCTGCGGCAATGCCATCTCCTTTACGCAAGACGGCCAGCGGATAGAGATCCCAGATGAGATAGCAGGGTTTTATGGCAACAAAAGTATCGTCATGGTTGCTAAGATTGATAGTGTACCAGCTGCTGCTGAGAAAAGCTGTCTGTTGGACAAGAGCAATAAGGGTGGTTACCAACTGCATGTCAGAGATGAAAGTCTTATTTTCGAGGCAAATGACAAAAGCGCGCAAAAGACTTATTCGTCTTGTCAGACACCTATAGAAATGGAAAAGTGGTCTCTAATTGCTATCACCTATCGACAAGACACCTTCCGGCTATATGTGGATGACACTCCCCCCGTATATTTAGCTCCTAAGGGTGGGTATCGCGAAAACGATTTGGATCTCATTGTCGGTGCTGGTGGCACGCCCTATGTCAATAATCACCATATTTTCGCTGAAATTGATGAAATGATCATTTATAGTTCAACATTGAGTGCTGATAAGATTGTAAGCATGTATAACTCTATGGAAAAGATCACTGAGTGAGTATTGATCGAGAGCTACATCAATAAACTGAATTCCAAATCCTCTACTCTTATTACATTCTCAGCCCACCACATAGTAGCTTAATAGACGAAACCGAATCTCTTGAACACCAAGGCTCTAACACACTATTTTCCACCATCAAGAACAACAGGGCTTCACTGTCCAGTTACTCTTCTCTCTCCTCTCTATCCGATAATTTGATTCCACAAATGGCATTTTCGACCAAATTGGCTGACGCAGATATTTTTACAAAATGCACTGACCTCCTCCCTAATTCTCCCGACCTTGATCCGGCCAAAATGAATCTTCCTGGTCTTCCTCCAGTACCCGCTTATTATCCAATAGCGTCCGTAGGCACCATTGCTTAAATTTTTGGTTGTCTTCCATAAACTTGGTGAGTAATGGTAAGACCATCACCGCTTCTTCGGGACTTCCAACACGATATCTATCGGGCTCTTCGGGTTCAGGAACTGTCCCTACCAATATTTTAAAGGGAAAGGGATTGCGGTCAAATGCGTTGAGGAGGGCTCTTCTGGTTTTTGATTTATTTCCTAAGGTTGAATAGAGGTACATAAATTTCGCGTAGTGGAAAACAATGCCATCTTCATCAGGGAATTCCTTGAAGAGATTTCGCACAATTGGCCATTTCTTGTGCACCATCCCGTATTCTAGCAAAAAATAGCGTACGCCAAGATTGTCGCTTGGATTCATATCTAATAATTCCAACAAGATATCTTCAGCTGCAGCAAATTGTTTGTCGTGTGCATATTCTATACCCAGTAAGTATAGCGCACGTAAGTAGGGCCTGGTGCGATGATTTGCCCACCACAGACCATCGTCATCAATTTTTTCAATATCCAAGACGTTTTCGGCGGCTTTAATCGCATCATTGAGGTGCTCTATCCGCCTCGCCGGTTTTTCTTCCCAGCCCGCCAAACAAATATGTGCCTCCACGCAGTTGGGAAATTGCTTGAGGATGGACCGAACCTTTGCTTGCGATTTTTCCTTGGATAAGTGAAAGGCATCCAACGCTTCAATGAGAGCATGGGCATCAGCAGATATGGGATTTTCCGCCCGCAATTGGTCGATGGTCTTGCCGGTGAAACGATCCTTGATTCGTTGATTGAGATCCTCCATGCTGCTCGCTTCCAGACCATCAAAATCCATCACTTCGTACTGTTCCATGAAGGTGCGATAGTGGGCTGAAGGTGTGAAGCGATTTTCTTCCCTTTCTTCTTCACCGCCTTCCAACCAAATAAAGCCCAAGTCCTCAAGGATGTAATCGATTAAGATTCGATCAAAAAGATAGCCATCCACACGGATATGTAAGCGGTCATCCGTCACTTCGCAGCGTTGTATCTCGGCTTCGGAATCAAGAATATTGACCAGATTATGTATCAGGATCTTTTCCAGGTATGGGCCATGACTTTCCTGAAGTGGCCTGTCATATCGATAGGTAGCATAATCCACTAACCACTCCGTTTTTAGGGGAATGTTCTCCAAATCCTCGATCAAGTGATCAAATTGCACCACCTGATAGGCCGCTGACTTCGCTGCCCCAATGAAGGTATACATTCGGTCGCTTATTACCCTAACATCCTTCTTTGCCAATTGAAAATAGGTGGTGACTTCATCCAAAGTCAGTGGCAACAGCGCTTGATCGCTTTCCAGATCCTGGCATCGAATCACTACATCCATACAGGCTGATGCCCACAAGTCGAAATCGTCCTGAATACCATCCATCAGTGGCTGCACATCAGCAATGACTTCAGCACAGGCTTGAAAGAAATGGTAGCATCGCAAATCCATAAGGCAATCTGCCATTAGTTGACACATGGCATCTATCCTGTGATTTTCTGCCTTTTGTTTTTCGAGCATCTTGTTCCGCAATTTAGTCAAATAAGAGCCGTATGGCCACCCGAATACTCAATAGCTTTTTCCTACCCCAAGTAACTGATGGCTGCCGTGAATCTTATTCTAGCTGAGCATCCATTGCCTTGATGAGTGCAAAATACGAGGAAATGACCTCGTTTTGGAGATCTGATTTCTAGGTCTTTGCAGACAGTGGTTTTATCTAAACATTCCCTTATAGATAGAATGCTCATAAAAAAATAATCAATTCTAGCAAATTTTCTAGAAAGATGGATCTAGCACCAGCTTTTTGGTAGAAGAGTTCAGTACTTATGTACAGGGAGGTAAACTTATCCATGTTGTCCAAGGGAGGAGCTGTCAGTAGATTGGTTAGCTGTTACTTTTGAGGAGTATTTCGTCAAGTGAAGAAATTTATCGCTTGAGATCTGTCATAGTCCATTGCCTGGTTGCTGAGGTGACCGGGCAGGGAACGGGTTACATTGTTCGAAATTGTGCCGTCTGTGCTTCCAATAAGGGAAAAGTATCAAAGATTTAAGATCTGTAAATGGATTGAGGAGATGAAATCTTTAAGTCCTCGTGGGCACGGTCAAGATACTGGGAGGAAGAGTACCTAAATTCCATTGACCAGTCTCAAAGCTTCCTCATAAACACTTAATCCGAAATGATGCCTTATAAAAGTTTTATTGGCACCTGTCTCACATTGATAGAATGCAACTCCACAGAAGATTGCTTTAGTCATAGCTCTGTCACCGTTTTGATTGCGTGCAATGCGGAACGCCCAAAGACCACCTCCGCTGACACCCCCAAATGAAATTGGTAATGCCGGATTAAAAGTATAATCTACTGGCGTATCAATGTTCAAAATTACTATGCTCAAAGATGGAGGAGAATTCATAGGTGCCGAAATAGCCAAAAAGACCACTATCTATCCTAATCGCGTATTGCTCTGTACAGTCCACCTCTTGATACACTGCTGGTGCACCTATTGTGCAGAGCATGACCTTATCATTGAACTGATAGTTTTGCCACACGGTAAGATTTTCTGAGATTGACCAAAAGGATTTCATCTCCTTCAGTGTGCCTAATTCATCGCAAATCGGCAGCAATAATAATGTCAAGTCGGGACCATACTCGTCAATTTCTGGAATCCCAATTTCAATCTCTGATATCATTTTGCAAGGGATTTCGATGTGCTGTTGAGTGCCTGTCATGATCAGCATCAGTCTCTGAGTGGAATCCTCGCCTAGGTTTATGCTAGGAGCAGTCTGGTGCACGACATGGTGGGCCGTCAAAATTCCATATCGTTGTTACACCTTGATCAAAGTTCCAGTGCCATTAGGCCTGATATTTACAGGTTCCTTATTTTGGATCTCAAATAAATACAATGGCACGGTATAATTGATGAACATTCGTGTGCAGACATTCCGAAGGAAGTTCTTATCTGCAGTGGAAATTTTCGGAGAGTGCATGTCCATTTAATGAGGCTAACCAGGTCGAAGCAAATCTAGGGACATTTATCGATGCATATGTAATTAAAGTTAATGAGGAAGTGTGTTTGTCTAGCTAACGTTGTAAATGCATACAGCAAGAGCTTGCAAAATGGTTATTTTGTATTTTGGGTCTTGAATTCAAAACTGTTGAGCATCCAAAATGCTATCGATAATTTATTTTCTCATCATGAAATAGATCATTGAAGCCACCAAGCCTGAGATCATAATGATGCCAATAACCATTGTCCTCTGAGTTGCCGAGACCCCCTTGAGGCTCTGATGATCACCGTACAAAATTAAATGGCTCCAGTAGAAAGGATGACCTTTCAAAGGATCTTCGACATGATCAAGGTACATTTTTTTGGCTTGTGTGAGTGATGCCGATTTAGATTTTCCTACCACTAAATTGCTAAAAAAACCCTTCATGATTTGATAAGTAGATCTATCGTTAGCCTTCCAGAGGCTAACAACCAAACTCTTGCAACCTGCCAAAGTCAGTGATCGACTTAATCCAAAGAGACCTTCACCCTTGCTGATTTTGCCAGAACCAGAACCACAAGCACTTAGAACCGCCAGCTCAGCCTGAAGTGTAAAATGGCCAAACTCATATGCAAACAGAGGGTCTCCATCACCGAAGCTAATTTCTGAATGCATTGGGCTATATTCATTGGTCTGGGCGTGACCGGCAAAATGGATAATACGCGCACGTGGCGCTTTGTTGATAAACGCTTGTTTGCTGGCTTCTTTTCCCAAGATGGCCTGACCGTCCATAATTTCGGCAACTTCAAGTATCTCACGCTCAGCAAATCTTAGTTCACCCTTATCTGCTTGATCATTGGCAAATGTATCTTGAATGTCTTGAGTAATATTATTCATTTCAACATATTTCGGTGCGAAGCCTAAATAGGAGTCTACTTGTAATTTTATTGTTTTCATTGTAAGAAATGCTGAAGAAAACAATCTGGCAATATTATATTGAGTGCCGAGATAGGGGAGATGCCGGTAATCGTAGACCACCTTGTCAAGTGATGTGATCAGACTCTCAAAGGGAAATTTATTTAATAGATCATCAGCCACTATGTAAAGGTTGCCATAGCCTACCGTGCCATAAAGAACTGGTGCCAATAACTTCTGATATAAGGTATTTGAAATCGCTCCAAAGAATTTAAGCTCTCGTAGTGCAGCACTATCCTCTTGCCTGGATGATGGACGCATTTGGGTGAGATCAATGTATGAAGCAATGAGGTTTGACAACGAATCTGTAACTGTGTCGCTATGCAATCTGACCTCATTTCCATTGACGTATAGGATCACCATAAGATCATCACTCCAAAAGTACTCAACGAGAGTGCTTTGACTTTCCTCGAGAATTGTCTTTAAATTTTGCAACGAAAGAGGTTCAGATTTTTTCAAGGCGGTATATCGAGGATAGATCTTATTTGCTATTAGATCCAGCGAATCATATTTGTTGCGGTGCACTAATAACTCATGATTGATTTCCTGCTCAGTTGCTTTTACTTCATCTTGGTGCTGGAGTTGATTTAATCTGGCCTTGTAGTAATCAATATAAAACAAGTGTTCTTCCATGGCGTGGACTAACGCATCGGGAAGGATTTCCATGGATTTCAGCCACTTGGTCTGCATTTTTTCATTGAGTTCTATTGATTTAGCACCGCTTATGTATTTGAATATTTTTTCTAAATATGACTCTTCTTTGCTTTCCCTGTGCAATTGGATGCTTATTTCAATAGCAGCGGCAAAAATATTTTTACTGGCAGCAATAAGATCTAATCTTGCTTCTGAAAAATTATATCCATCCCTTACCATTCCGATTAATCTGATACTTCGATCGTAGTAGCTAAGAATCTGTTGAAGCAACTTGGGTTCTGAAGTACCATTAAGCTGCCTCTTTACTAGTTCAGCTAAAAGTAAGAAAGATTCCGACAGGCCAAATGGATCCGTTATTAGCTGTGAATCAATATCCTCTTCACTTTTCCAGAATGGTGCAGATATTTCAACAGCCAGATCTAAGTAATTCTTGGCGGAATCATATTCAGTGAGGCTGATAAGAACTTCCGCTAGCTGTCTATATCTGCGACCGGTATTCACGTGATTTGGTCCATAGACATTTACTGAATGGATGATGGCTCTCCGGCGGTAAGCTAGTGCTGTTATCAGATCTCCTCTTTTTTGATGATAAGATGCTAGGCTAGCATAAGTGTTTTCTAGCCCAACATCATTACCCATCTTTTGATAGCCAAGAATCGTTTTTTCTCCGTACTCTCTGACCAGGAGAGAATCTGGTTTCAAAAAAATATAGTAATTTAATAAGGCATTCTTAGAGAGGTTGTGATCAGGGTGTTCGGCTGGAAGTTCTTTCTTTCTAATTTGCAAGGCTTCAAGTAAGAAATTTAAGCATGTGGTATCCTCTAATTGGAAGAGAGCCCGACCAACATTGTGGTAGGAAGTAGCTATATCTCTCGCATTGGTCGCAATTAATTTCCGAATCCGGAGAGCCTCCCTATGGTATTCGGCTGAAAGATGAAAGTCCCTTTGCTGATGATATACATCACCTAGGTTAAAGTATGCCAATGCTAATAATGCCGAGTCCTGAGGCGACTTATCAAAATCTTTTATCTTCTCAAAAACATCTTCTGCACGTTCTAAGTACCCATTCTGAAGTAAACTGTACCCCATATTGTTTAATGCAGAGAAGTGGTGAAGTGTATCACCTATTTCCAAATAACAAGCTGCAGCTCTTGAGGCAAAATGCATTAATGAATCAAATTGGTTGAGGTACCCAAAACTTGCCCCAATGTTTCCTAGGCAACGGCAAATACGTCTACTTTGAGAATCTGGATAAATCCTTTCCAATATGCGGAGTTGCTCTCTATCACTCTGCAAGGCCAGCTTTTCTTCTCCCTTAGCGCGGTAAACAATGGAAAGATTATTTAGAAGGAGTGCTACATCCAGGTGATCATTCTCCTCCAGATCAGTGAAAATGCGCAGACCTTCTTCTAAGTGATACTGTGCTGAATCAAGCTGCCTCTGGAGATAATAGATGGCACCCTGAATCCTTCGTAGATTTGCCAAACTGTGATCAATTGTCGTCCGATGTTGTTTTGCATAATTTATGCCCTGACGCACTAATGAGAGGCTTTGATCAAATTGACGTAGTCGATAGTGATTATATGCGACATGGTAAAATGCGGCAATGGTTCGTTTGACCATGATTGTATCCTGATCGGTATTAGGAGTTGTCAGGTGATCCAGCAATTTTCCAAACACTCGGATTGCACTTTCATATTCTCCTAAATTTTCAAGAGCTGTTCCCTCTTGATAAAGACTATCTGCTTCTACTTGACACTTGGGTGACTGCATACTTAAAATAAAAAGGATCATGACCTTCAAGGCTGTCTCAGTGATCAGGAATTCATGAATTCTGTGTATTTTAGTCCTAATCATGTGATATACTCTTCAGTTTATCGATGATTGTCTGCCGAACTCTTTCCTGCTTTATGGAAATTCTCTGTCTTGGTATTTCTTCGAAAGATTTAATAATTAGAGAAGTTTCTGCCCCTTGAGCGAGTAATGAGAATGCCCTATACCACTCAGCATTGGTACCAAATTGAAAAGAACGACTATCCACCCTCTCAAAATATTTAATGGCTAGATCGTAGTTTCCTTCCATTAGATGGGATAGCCCTAAAAGATAGTTACTTTGATCGTGAATTATTTCGTTGGAATCGATTTCCTGGAGACGCCTTAAGGCCAAGATTGCTCCATGATGATTATTTTCATCTAGATTCTGATTTGCTGTAAAAATCAATGAATCGACTAAAGTGATTTTCTTGCTAGCTTCCCCTTGATCCCCGGCGCGAAAGATTTCATATGCAGATAATTCAGGTGGGGAAAAATATTGTGCGAACAGATCCTTTGCTCTATCTGTGCTCTCCCCGGGCCTCACAGTCCTTACAATAAAAATCAAGGCGATAATTATTGCAGCAAGTGCAGCAACCATGAGTACTTTTGATCGATAATCTCGGGGCTTTGCAGGAGTTTGAACGTGGCTTAAAGGCGTGAATCTTTCTGCTCGCTCAAATTGCTGAAATTTTTTTTTGAGTCGTCTCTTGTATATTAGACCTAGTACCTCGATAAGTTCCTGACGATTCTCAAATTCCCGTCTCAGATTTTTATCTCTTTCGATTGCCTCAAGTAAGGATTCTTCCAGACTAGGTTGCAATTGTCCCATAAGATAAAGGTCCAGTTGATCATAAAAATGTTCATTTTTCACGCCGTATATTTTTACGAAGTTTCTGTAGACATCGATTTACTTGCCGCCTCACTCTTTCATACACTTTTTCTGTGTCCTCATGTGGCCTTTTGACTGCTTCCGCTAACGATTTGTAGTGGGCTTGGTAAACGAAGTAGTACTCTATAAGCAAATCTGCACAACTGCTGTCAGAAAATGAGTCAGCGATGATCTTTCGCCAGTTTGTTCGTTGCTGGTTAGGTGGGATAGCAGGTTCAACAAAATGTTTATCAGCTAAGACTCTTTTTTTCTTTTTTTCCCTTTGCATCCTAAGCCATCTTCTTTTACCAATAGCAATATAATAAGTGCAGAGAGCAGACTCACCACGAAAGGCACCTCGGAGGATATTGTAAAATAATTCTGACATGGCTTCGTGCATGGTATCATTTATTTCTTGAGAATCAGTGGCACCAGAATTCTTAAGTACGCCGGCGAGCTTCGAACCGCAATGATCCCAGATTGATTTCCAGGCGTTGTAAGCACTTTGCTCAGAGTTTTCTATGATCCAGTTGACAACCTGCTCGGTCATGGTATCACTGTTAAGGTCACTGTTTGAGAAAGTTTGTTGACTAGCCATAGACTGCTGTGCTGATGAATTATGATTGTTTAAGGTAAGAAGTTCTCAGCTAATTTTAGTTAGTGTCACGGGAGATATTATTTGGGACAAGTTCACCTAGTGGAATGAATATGGTCCCTCAAGAGGTATCTCTTCCAACCAACCTCAAAAAACAGTATGAACATTCCGAATTGCCAGACCCTGTTGCATTCACAAGATCCCTTCCTAATCCACCTAAACTATATTGTAACAAAGCATTTCTCCGACGAAGAACTGAGAGCCAGCACACTGCACAAATATCTAAATCATTCAAGATCAGGATTTTATCAGAAGCTCAAGTCTAAGGCCGGGATTACACCCTCCCATTACCTGAATAAGATGAGGGTAATGAAGAGTTGTATTCTCTTAACCTCAAGTTCTATGACAATAAGAGAGGTCGCGTTTGCTGTGGGTTACAGCGACCCAAATTATTACAGCCGGGTATTTAAAGCTTGGAAAGGCATTTCACCAAAATCCTTTCGATCACAATGGCGGTAGATTGACTTCATTAAATCGTGATCTTCTACGCTACCGAAATTTGGACGATGATCCAGATTTGTATTAGCCATGGCCACCGGTCATATACGGATGTGATTCCCTTAGGGAGAAAACCAAGCTTATTGGGAGCAAGGCAAGTAGGTGTGGCTGATAGCAATGTGATGGTCTTCTTTAGGAGCTATGCATATCAACAGCCTAAACAATAGTGCTACCATTTCACACAATAGTCCAGCTCTCTTGCCATTGCTCTCTTTACTTTAGACCTGTCGGTTGACCTTCGCGAGACATCATCTTATTTGGTAATCAAATACTTAAATCTATGCAATTAAAATTCGTCATTCATCTTTCCCTAATGGCCTTGCCTGCCTTGTATGCCACAGCACAAAACACAGCCCTTGACTTTGATGGTCTCGACGATATTGTTAGAGGGCCTTCATCCACCCACCTTGAACTGACGAATGGTACGGTCGAGCTCTGGATCAAGCCCAATTTCAAAGCAGGTCGACAGACCTTCATTGGCTACCGGGATGACACTGGTTTTAAGACCAGATATCTCTGGAATTTTACGGAGGGACTCAGTGGCCTGGGCTTTTGGAATGGCAGCAGTTACGCCACAGTGGCGTACCCATTTGCGGCAGGTCTATGGTATCATTTGGCTTTTGTGGATGACAACGTGGACACCAAGATATATGTCAATGGAATGAACATCGGTGCATTTCCCACGCAGTTTGGTGATGTGGTAGGAAATGACCTGCATCTCATTTTTGGTGTGGATATCCCCCTGAATGAATATTTAGATGGAGTCCTGGACGAGAGTGCATAAAATGGGTCAGGTCAAGTCGTTTTCCAGCAGGATTATCAAGGTCTACCTGCTAGGATGTTGAACCTGATTTCGCTGAAAGATGGCTATTATATCATGAAATCAGACCTTGGTATGGCAATTCAAACTACTAACAGGCTCATCCTGACAAAGTACTAGACTAAAGGATCTTTGTCAAATCAAAAACTACTAGTTATGAGAATTTCAGTTTCTGCTCTTTGTTTGTTGATCTCCCTTCAAGTCAGTGGCCAATCATACTGTACATTCGATGGTGACGATGATTTTGTTAGCCTTGCTCCTGCGATTTTTTTCAGTGATGAATTTAGTATTGAATTTACATTTATACCGAGAAGGAGGCAAGCCTTTAGCAGAATCATGGACTTTGGAAATGGAGCAGGTGTGGACAATGTATGGATTGGCTTTGATTGGCTTTCTGGTTTTTTGATCTTTGAGATATTCGACCAATTTTCCCAATCTCGAATTACTGCAGATAAAGAGATTCCACTCAATCAGCTCTCTCATGTAGTCGCCACTTTTAACAATGGCATTGGAAGTATATTCCTCAATGGAGAGCTTGTTGCAGAGGGAGCTCTGAATAGTCCAGCTAATATCATTCGAAACTTCAATTACTTGGCAAAAAGTAATTGGCCTGACCCCAATCATCACTTCGACCTACGTAATTTTCGGATTTGGCAAAAATCATTAGACTTAAATGATCTCAAAACGCTCAAAGATTCCATTCTAACTGGCTTTGAGGATGGCCTCAGGCTCGCATACAACTTCACCAATGTTGTCGCTGATACAATTTTTGACCTCAGTCCAAGTGAATCCAATGGACTAATGAAAAATGGAACATCGGTAGTTAATTGTCCATTAGATTCAATTCGTATGATTCATGAGCTAACATTATCTAAGCTTGATACTCTTTGTATGTATGAAACCTGGGAACGAAATGTGATAATTGAGGCATTTGCTACCTGTTTGGACACCTTTTGGGTTAGTCCTTGCTTGGTGACCTGGACAATTGCCGACAATTCAATTTCTGATTTCTTGCCCAGTAATAAGATTCAAGGCAAACAAGCCGGTTCCACCGTCCTAAACGGTGTATTTGATGGGGAGTCCTTTGATTTTGTATCTAAAGTAGATGCACCTATAATCCAGCCGACCGAACAAGTGATTGATTCTTATTTGGCTAATCCAATTGCTAAAGCAAAACACGAAATACCTGTAGTGATCATTCGATTTTTGCCAACGGCTGATGGGATCAATTTAGACGTTTCTAAATCACCAGATTTTTGGTCCTTAAATCCTATAAGTCTTGCTGACCTGCAACAAGATATCATCGATTATGAAAAGAGAGCAAAATACACATTTGAGGAGGGATCAAGATTTAGAGGATACAAAGATCCGACTGCTATCGCTTCTTTAGGTTACAAAGTGACCAAGATCATTAATGTATATGAAAACACACCACCAGGGCCGATCGACATAGATGGAAATGGACATAGGATCTATTTGGCAGACTTTCATCAAATCTTCCAACGATTTAATTTAGAGCACTATATCAACGATTTGGGCATAAAGGAAGTTTGGATTTGGGAAGGAGGTTTTGATACCTTCTATCCCTCTTACGATCCCAATTTTCATGATCCAGATGATTTCAGAGGAGGGAATGAATCGAATATGGCAAGCCCAATCACCGGAGACATTTCAAATAGTTACCGGGATCCTTATGATTTACCCATCTTGGATCACACCTACATCGTATACGGACATAATTTCCGAAGGACGCAGGCCGAAGTTGCCCATGTGCGAGGTCATCAATTTGAAGCAATGCTCAGCCATATAAACTTCCTACAGGACGGCAATACAGATCTATTCTGGAAAGATTTTGTTGGTCAGGATGCTCAAGGTACCTGGATCACCGGTCGTTGTGGATGGACACATATGCCTCCCAACACCACAGACGACTATGACTATCTCAATCCATTGCTGGTAGCCAGCGATATTGAAGACTGGATTCCGGATGGCAGTGGTAGCGTAATGCCAGTAAATGTAGACACATGGGGAAATAAGCCTTACCAATGGCCCTCCACTCTTGGACCATTTCCACAAAAGGAAGAATCACAGTGGTATTTGTATTGGTTCCAGAGTTATCCAGGGTTTAATAATAAAATTGAATATCAGAGTCAGTACCACATGACAAATTGGTGGGATATTATCGGTGATTGGGACACAGCGATTTTGAATGGCCTGGGACTGTACAGACTGATTTGTGATGACAACTTGCTTATTCCTGATCCCGCTGTGACGGATGTATACAATTCAGTAAATGAAATCAACTATTCGGGAATGATTGCACCAGAAAACACGGTCGTATTTAATTCAGAATCTGGTATTTCATTAAATCCAAGTTTTGAAGTGCCTTCAGGGACATATTTTGAAGCAAGTTGGATTAATTGTGGTAGTGAGATGTCTCTATCCCCAATGCCTAACAGACGAAGTGAAACCCGCTCAAGTATCCATCAATGCCACTCTTATCCTTATAGTCGGTCTGAGTAGTTTTTGCTAAACTTTGAGAATTACTATTTTCAATTATTCAGATGTTATTAGCATTTGGAATTAAACTGTGATGCTATTCAATCCAATCTTCAATGCTCAATTCTTCAAAACGACTGAAATGATCGGTATTTCCTGTAATCAATCTGTGACCTTTCAAAATAGCAGTGGCGGCATTTAGAATATCGGCATCAGGAAGCATCCTGCCCACTTTTTTCAAATCGGATTTCAAGGCACCGAATTTCATCATTGTTGGAAGATCAGTATGGATGACTTCGCATAATCTAACAAATTCATCAACCTTTGTGAGGTTTTCGTTTGATATTGTGATCTAAAAGTGCCGTAATAAAGTTCGCCCACGGTCATGAATGAGATGGGCACGCGTTCCTGTGAGGCGTTATGTGCCTTGACAACCTTGTGATTTGCCCTCAAGATCTCAATGCAGGTATCTGTATCATAGATATTCATAATTCAACATTTCGACCTGGGGTACGACTACGATAGATGTCATCCACGATTTCCTGGGTTGATCTATCGTCCCTCCAACTACCAGCCAGTTTGAGTATTTTCTTTTTTTGTTCAGAAAGAGGCAAGTTACTCTCCCCTGTCTCATGCTTTACACTCAATTCCAATCTATGTAGAATCTCATTATTAAGGCTCCTTCGTGCTCGTTTTGCCATTTGCTTTAACTTACTGGCAAGCTCCTCAGGCAAATTCCTTAGTGTAATATTCATGATAATCAATTTGACAATAAAATTCAACTAAAATGGTTTGATGGCAAGAGAATAATGATGATCAAAATGATGAAATTATGTTCAGTGCTGACATTATTACTGTCGAAAATGAGTTCTGGAATTCGGACGCGACACTTTGGGTCGCTGCTCATCATGCCACCCTTGAATTAATATTCCTTGTTATCTGGGAGACATCATCTTGAAAATTCTATTCTGGATGTGTTCTTATAGGGATAGCAGTGCGTGCCAAATAGAGATCGCCACAGCTTTTTTCTTCTCGGTGCATACTAAATGAGGTCCCCTTACGGTTCTTGAATAAAAAATCAAAAAACTGTTGTTGATATCATGATATTATACTGAATAAGTTCGGTCACTTCCAAGGACATGCTTACATATTGTAATTCCTTTCATTAGTTGAAGAGCACAGTGATGTACTAATTTTTTTGTGATTGGCTACCTCGACGTTATTCTCGATCCAAACAAAGGAGTGTCTTGCCTCTTGACAATAAGCCTTGCCTTTATTAACTTATGTAAGCGGATCTTGCTGCATCCTGTATTAAGAATTGAAGTGATCAGGTCTATTTACAGATCTCCTAAAAAATAGATTCATTGCCAACCAATGGATTTATTTGTTGCAATATTTGAGTTGTCCAATGATGAAAACAAGCCTCTTATTGTGTGTACTCTCATTCGTACTCCTACCGTCTTGCAACAAGGAAGAACTACCACCTTCCGGTCCTCAATTCACAGTCAGTCCAGTGCCGATCGACAAACTGGCCCGCATTTCTCAATTGGGAGAAAACGGCAAGGTATTCCCAGTCTCCCATACTTACTGGACCATTTGTGATGATGGCTTCATCATCTTACCCAGTGGTAATCCTTGCACCAGAGACCGGTTACCGATTAGGGCTCCGGGTAGGGGAGAAGTTGTCGATGTGGTACATACCCAGGACGGCGAGGTGAGCTTTGAGGCTCCTGGGCTGCGGTGGACCTTTGCGCATGTCACGCCCGAGCCGGGTTTATCGCGAGGCACGGTGGTAGAGGCCGGTGAGGTGATTGCTACGATGACCTTTGATTTTAGTTTTGATTTTGGCCTGATCAACTATGCAGTCAATCACGAATACATCGCCTCGTATCGTTATCCAGAGCCGGGCTTGCATGCTCAGCATCCCATCGAGCAGTTTCCAGAACCGATACGGTCTCAACTGATCGAAAAACTGGCCGGTGAACCGAAGCAAATTGGTGAGTTCAACTCTGATATTGCGGGGACAGCTTCAGGCGGTTGGATCAGGGATGGTGCTCCCGAAGAGGTGTTTGTTGTCGGAAATGAAAAACATCTATTGTGGACCGGGAAACTTTCAGAAAACCCGGTTAGCAATATCATCAACATCGGTGAACGCTGGCCCGGTCAACCCGAGGCCCATTTTACCTACGTGGTTGATCAGCAGGATCCCTCATGGGATGAGATCACCCCGGAAAAGGGGGCAGTACAGGTGAGGTTGTGGCAAGTAGCCAAGAGTGGGTTACCAGACGGGGTCCGGTCGCTCGGGTCTATGCTGGTGCAAGTATTGGAGCGAGAGAAATTGCGCATCGAATGGTTTGATACTCATGACACAGTCCCCAACTTTAGCGGGCAAAGCAGGATGTATGGCCGGTAGTTCAAGCAGCCGGAAGTCCTTAGAAAAATTAGGGTAAGCCTTCCATTAAATTCCTGAAAATAATTGATGACTGTTTAGATTGATGATATGATTCTTGGTGCGTTGGGTTACTTAAGTTGATTTCATCTCCATCCAAGTTGATCTTAGTACGCTTGGTAACAAAAATAAAGAAAGGAAAGCCACACCCAGCGTGACTTTCCAAATCCGAGCTATGGTTTGATCAATGAGAAAACCTGCAATTGATCTACAGTCGGAGAATTCTGAAGATCCGAGTATTTAACATACTGGCTTCAGAAGTCCAAGGTGATCTAAATGGATCACTTTTGCCAATCGACGAGGTCCATCCCAGTAATCATTGCGGCTTCTTAGTCGTGAAAGATACCTGAGTGGTGCACATAAATTATTCCCTAATTTTCCTGCCATGGGTTTTAGGGAATTATATCGCTCTTTCATGCTGATAATCTTCATGACGATAAGATTTGATGGTATCGAAAATTAGCACCTGCTGGATAACCGTCCCATAACAGAAATTTCCTATTCAATGTTTTGGGTGGTAGAATGTGGTTATTCTAAGCAGCGCTGCGATTTGCCAAATAATTTCGGAGATTGCACATGACAATAATGCCCATAAGGTCAAGTAAAGCTTCATAGGAAAAACCTGCGGCATAAAATGCTCTTCGGCTGCGCGTACTGCTCAAGCCCTTACCGTGCAAGATAGATATAGCCAGCTCCAATAGAGCCTGAAGTTTGGGATCATTTGAAGTGCCCATGCGAATTTGAAGAATGTCGAGCTCTGAAAATCCCACCTTACGTGCCATCTGAACACATCGCGAAATATCGATTAAGCAGCCGTTTTTCTCTGAGACGGCCAAATGGATAGCCGCAATTTCCTCTACCTTAAAGCTCTCGGTGTACATGCAGGGCAAAGGATATGCAAAGTCAGTTTCTGTACCATTCAAATTAGACCCTGAATCAGGGTGTTCAGCTCGTGCTCCGTACAGAGTAAATGATGGATTTTGATTACTCAGGTTAGCATTTTGTTCCCTTTTCATGACAATCTTTTTTTTAGGTTTATGTGTGTTCGTGGATACACAATTTGCTTGTCACGTATCTTGAAACTATCCAATGCAACATCAAAGATGGACATGAGATATTCTCAAAGTAAAGAGAAGGCCATAGGCTGATTTTTTAAGTTTGTCCTGATGGTAAAGAAAACGTCTTGTATTTGAAAAAATTATGTACAATAATGATTTTTATCCATTTGGATCATTGTCATTATTAGGCTATCTGCTGATATTTTACTCTACTAATCATCTGTAGATCACGAACTTATACTCAAACTCACTTACCCTCACAAAACTATTTGCCATTGACATAAAATGATATCTAGCGCACTAGGCAAATTTAACTGCAATCGATTGTATTTGTATGATTCAGTGAACATGCTCGATGTTTTAAAAAGAGACCCCCGGGTATGCTCCTCAAAGGGTGCAAAGGATAGAAAAGAAATTTGACGGCACCCTGGATTTAGAAGCTGACAAGGTAGAAGATATTTGCTCCGATTGTAAATTTGATGTGTTGCACAAGAACCCCGTAGGATTTTCTGAATTTAAGAGCTTCTCCAAAGTATCCATTACAGGAGATGGTGTTTTTATAAAGGGGATTGGAGAAAGGTTATCTTTCCGCAATCAATTTATGAAATACTTGAGTGATGATCGAATAAGTTCACTAGCTGAACTAACGTATATATTCAACAAGAAAAAGGCCGACATGCAGGGATTTGATCTGGAGCTGATCAAAGCAGAATTTAGACAAATGTTTCAGGATAATGCCAGTCTGCTTTTTAAGAAAGTAGAGGAAGGGGGATTGGGACAGGCCAAGATGTTACAATTATTTGATGTAAATGACAAAAAGGAATTTCTTGAGAAAGTCGATGATCTTCGAGACTCAGAAATTTATGGTTTTATAGAATTATTATAGTAGAATTATTATTATAGTAAAGTGTTCACAATTGTTAAACAAATAGAGAGAGTTACCTTAAGGAAGTTCTTATCTGATGAGGTGGCTTTACTTTTGAGGGGAGAAAAGTCTGTTATTTTGTTCGATTTAGATGCAATTAGTATAGTGAGAGAATTGTCATTCTCCAACCTCTTTGATCTTGTGCCATATCACAATGATTATATATTGTCGGACAACGATCACATTTATCAGGTTGATCGCATGGAGATTACGAGGATAGTATCAAATCACTACCTCAAATCTATTGTCTTTGGAGACCAGGATATACTTTGCAGGGAAAGTGGCTTGTCAAATCCGATAAAGAAATTTAATCTGGTCGAAAAGAGAATAATGTGGGAAGTCGAGGATGTTTATCATGTCAGTTTATGCGACCATGGTATCATTGGTTTGCCTAATAGAAGGCGGCAAGTGAAACTAATTGACCGATTCACTGGGCAGATAAAGTGGAGCATCGATGTGTCTGAAATTGGTAGGCAGGATAGATTTGGAAAAATTACGATCGGCAAGGTAATTGACTACCTGGGAATCCATGACAACCTACTCTGGTTTTCTCTAACCGATTACAAAGTCATCGCAGTAGATCCTGAGCATGGTAAGATCGTTCATTTGGTAGAGGGGCTTCCCGATCAATATAAGTTACGCGTAGATCCTTGGAGGAATGCGCTGGTTGGTATGCGTAGGAAACGATTGTGGGAGATACCCTTCCAGACCCGTGAAGTTCTGACTTACGATTTGTCGGATACTTTTAAGGAAGATGACATCAATGCCATTGATTTTTCAAGTGGACCAGGTTACTATTATTTTTCCGATGCTTATACAGGCTTTATAGGTGCCTTGGACAAGAACTCACTGCAAGTAGTATGGAAATTTAGGATAGAGGAAGTTGACTTTCACAAAATCGGTACACAGTTATCTGGAATCTATTTCCGCAGTAATACTTTGTTAATTACGGATTTGCAGGGGAATCTATTTATCATGAAACCAATATAGATAAAGCTTTGTAATGAATTATTCACTTTTAAATTTGGCCCTAAAGATCAGATCAACTGTCATCATGTTATCCTTGCCTGGTAGTATTTTTGGTCAGATTTACATTTCCAATTTTTCCAATCCAGCAACATCCTCATCCTGTGATGGTTCGATCGTTGTTGTTACCGAAGGCACTGCGGAGGTATCAGCGGTGCGCTTGTTTGATGAAATAGGGGTGAATGTTGGTGAAGGCAGTCAGTTAAACCGGGGAGTTTGGTTGGTCAATAATATCTGTGAGGGTGAATATGAGGTGCGCGTTTTTAATGGTGCATCTTGCCTTTCCAAGGCCCTGTCGGTAGCTTTAGTGCCTTGTTCAGATCCGGTTTTTGATGATCTGATGATCAGTGCATCTATTACGCCCGTCAGTTCAGGTGCAGATGGTAGCATCAACGTATTAACCAACAAATCTTTAGACAATATCTAGGCATTTTGGCATGGGCCAAATGGACTGACAAGTAATAGTTTGGAATTGGTCAACATTGCCGTGGGTCAGTATACGCTTCAGCTCAATGATGGTTGTGGTAACTATACTTCGCAAAACTTTCAGGTTTGGACATGTTCGCAATTGTCAGATCAAGTGACCATTTCCACGACTGACTTATGCTACAATTTTTCTGGGAGTGGTGGAGCGGCGTATCTCAATTTCCCTGAAGGGTATACCCCACAAAGCATTTCTTGGAGCACAGGGGCGCAGGATGTCGAGAGTATTTTTGGCATTCACTCCACAGAGGAGCAAATGGTTTCTTTGAACTTTGGTTCTTGTACCATACAAAAGGAATATCGACTATCTTTTGTCAGGGATTTCAACTTGGAAGAAAACGGTTTCATAAAGACCAGTAACCGGTCGATGTGCAGTAACTTATTCAATGGAAAGCCAGAAATTTATTTGATAACTACCAGTGCCTTCAGCCCTGTTCACAACCCGTATACAGTGACATGGCCGGATGGGCAAGAAACGATTTTTGATGTAGTCGATGGGGTACCCGTGAATACCACCAATTGGAGGAGTTTCTTTGTAGAGGAGGCTGGCACTAATTCACTGAAGATCGAAAATGGACTTGGCTGCGCCTATACCCATGCATATGATTTTGGAACTGAGGTGTCGGAAGGATTTTTGTTTGATGTACCAAGATCAGTGGTAGATCTTGATCTGTACAGTGATGTTGTACCGAGTGGTTCAGCGATCGTGGGAAAGCGGGCCTGCACCGAGTGTGGGCTCAGTATTTTTCGTAATTGTATAGACCGAAGATATAATTATGAGCCACTGGATCCTTATGACCCTTGTGGTGGTGGAACCATCAAGGTAGAGGGAGGTGGCTTTGTAGCTTTTGTTCCAAAAAATACAGAAGAGAGCCAGACATTCCTTAAGATGTCACAATTAAACAGGAACACCTGTGAGGTGCCATGTCATTGCATATTTGATAACTTACCCCAACACGATGGCCTGCCAGTAATGGTTGAGACCATCGCAAAATTACCGCCGGATCAATGTACTTGCACCGAAACTTTTCTACGAGAAGATGAGATCAATTGTTCAATAACTGAAATCTGTGAAGATAATGACAAAGTAATACAGGTCACGGATTATCTATATGATTTCTGCTATATCGACAACGGAGACAATGAATGTCAGATCTTCAAATTTTGTCCTTATAATTCTGTTGCCACTATTCATAACAGTGCTTATTCTTGTGAAAATCCTCAAAATTATGAGCCGTGTGGAGTCGGCTTGAAACTGATTAATGACAATATTCTCGGAGGCGCCATTGTTTCAACCAACGAAGTGATTTTTCCAAATCCTTTCATTGGCGATCTGTCTGTACACTATACATTGCCAGAAGCTGGGCTGGTAGACATAAGTTTAGAGAACAGCCTTGGTCAAAGTGTGCTCAGTCAAAGGGTCAGTGGTGTAAAAGGGAATAACGAGGTAAGGCTGAAAGTAGATGAGGCAATCGGTGGTGTCTACCTACTAAGTATTCGAACGGACTCTGAGCGACGATCCTACACTTTGCTTAAGGTTGATGGTGAGTAGTTGGGCTTGGGTGAATGGCAGTAGATGATTGTACCACTTCATTGCATTTGGCAAATCATTTATGAAATATCTAAGTGACGATCGCATAAATACGTTGGCTGATCTAACCTATATATTCAACAAGAAAAAGGCCGAATTGGACGGCTTTGATCGGGAGCTGATTAAAGCAGAATTTAGACAAATGTTTCAGGATAATGCCAGTCTGTTTTTTAAGAAAGTAGAGGGTACTACCCCCAATTCTTTAGACAGAAGAAATTAACAAATAATTCATTAACATCATCATTACGTGTCGAGTTTTCAACAAATTTCTGTGGATAACTTCTATGCTGCTTTGTTTATAGGCTTCTTGCGCCCTTTACGGTAGAAATATTCTTGTGGATATTGGTTCCCGATAGAGCTGTGCCTTCTTTTTTCATTGTAGTATTTAAAATATCCGGCTAAACCTGACTGTAAATCTGGGATCGTGTCATGTGCATATAGGTATACATGCTCATATTTTACAGTGCGCCATAATCGCTCTATGAACGCATTATCTGTTGCCCTTCCTTTGCCATCCATGCTCAACTTGATACCAGCTTTAAGTACACTTTGAGTGAAGTCCTCACTGGTGAATTGACTGCCTTGGTCTGTATTTAGTATCTCGGGTTTGCCATGATTTGTAATGGCTTGTTCGAATACCTCCTTGCACCATCCTGCATCCATCGTATTTGAAAGGGACCAGTTCACTACGTAACGGCTGTGTAAATCTATGATTGCTATTAGGTACATATATCCACTGGGCATTGGTATGTACGTTATATCTGCTGCCCATACTTGATTGGGCCTCTCTATTTTAAGGTCTCTCAACAAGTAGGGATACACCTTATGATCTTTACCTCTCTTGGAGGTATGAGGTCCCGGACTAATCGCTCTTAAACCCATCACTCGGTAAAACAATCGATCAATTCGATTTCTGCTCACTGGTAACCCCTGGTCCTCTTTTAGATACACATACATTCGGTTGGCCCCCTTATATGGATGATCCAGATAATGCTCATCCATAAGTCTCATTAGTTGCAGATTAAAAGAACTCTCACCACAGGGCTTATAATAAATACTGGTACGGCACAGGCCCAAGATCTCACATTGTCTCTTGATGCTCAACTCTTTACGATCCCGATCTATCATCTGAACACGCTTTGATCTAGGTCTGTCTAGAGATTTTTTTTTAAGAAATCAATCTCCATCTTCTGCTGTCCTATTGTCTTTAATAATCGGTCTCTTTCTATCTCCTCCTCACTTCGTCCGCTCATTCCTCCCTTCTCGAATACGCGTGAGGCTCCCGCTACAAATTCTCGCTTCCATTTGGCCACTTGCTGTGGATGGATCTTGTACTTGTTGGCAATCTCCTGTGCTGTAAAGCGCTCCTTAAGTGCCTCGATTGCCACCTTACTCTTAAAATCAGCGCTAAATTTTCGTCTTTTCATAACAGTTATATTAAGGTTTTTCTTAAACTTAACATACTGTCTAAAAACTTGGGGAAACTACAGAGCAAGGTGGATTGGGTGATGCCAAGATGTTGCAATTGTTTAATGTTAGCACCACTAAGCAATTTCAGGAGTTGATAAAGGACCTGTCGAATATGAAAATATATGGCTTTTTGGAACTACTGTGAGAATAATGTTTGATTTGATAACTAAGATTCAGAGAGTTTACCTAAAGAAATTTGTCTCTGAAAGTACCGCTGTACTTCGTCAAGATGACGACGTCAACCTCTTCTATGATTTTATAGTAGGGGATTCAGTCCTCAAATTTGAGTTCTCTAGACTTTTGAATATTACTCCTTATGACGATCGCTACATTATGTCCAATGAAGAGCATGTCTACGAGATTACCAATGGTCGAATTTCACCGATCTTACACGACCATTACCTTAATTCTGAGGTTTTTGAAGAGCGCTATGTCCTAGTGCGTGAAGATAATTTGAGAGGTCCTACTAAGAAAGTTGATTTAATTGGGGGGATGAACATTGTCTGGACAGTTCCAGACACCTTCAATACATTTGTATGCCGGTTCGGGATAGTAGGCTTTCCTCAAGATAAGAGCCAGATAAAACTGATTGACTCCCAAACTGGTGAAGTCAAATGGAGCATCGATGTTTCAGAGCTTGCAAGACAGGAGCCCAATGGCAGAGTGACCGAGGGTCAAGTGATCGATTACCTGGGAATCCATGACAACCTACTCTGGTTTTCTCTAACCGATTACAAAGTCATCGCAGTTGATCCTGAGCATGGTGAGATCCTTCATATGGTGGAGGGCCTTCCCGATCAATATAAGTTACGCGTAGATCCTTGGAGGAATGCGCTGGTTGGTATGCGTAGGAAACGATTGTGGGAGATACCCTTCCAGACCCGTGAAGTTCTGACTTACGATTTGTTGGATACCTTTAAGGAAGATGACATCAATGCCATTGATTTTTCTAGTGGACCAGGTTACTATTATTTTTCCGATGCTTATACAGGCTTTATAGGTGCCTTAGACAAGAACACACTGCAAGTAGTATGGAAATTCCGAATTGAAGAGGTTGACTTTCATAACATCGGTACACAGTTATCTGGCATCTACTTTCGCAGCAATACTTTATTAATTACGGATCTGCAGGGAAATCTATTCATCATGAAACCAACGTAGTGAGATTTGCAATGTGTGATTCACAGGTGAATTTTGATCATATGGGAATATTCAACAAGAAAAAGGGCGACTTGGATGGATTTGATCTGGTGCTGATTAAAGCAGAATTTAGACAATTGTTTCAGGACAATGCTGGGTTATTTTTTAAGAAGCCAGAACAGGGAGGATTAGGAGCACAAAGGATGCAACTCCTTTTCGGCGCCGAGGACGGAAAGGAATTTATGGCATTTGCAGAAATGCTTGAGGACAATCCCTTTTATCGATTTATCAAGCTTCAATAAATGCTTGAGATCAGGAAGAAATATCAAAGGTCGCACTTAGACGGATTTTGCGAAAATTCTGATTTGATGATTTCTAGTGATGGTCATATAAAGAGAATTGATATTAAGGATCTAAGAGTAAAGCTGGATTTTGATTTTGAGGATTTTGCTGGATTTGTTGAAGTTAACATGGAAGTTCTCCTAGCTCATAATTTCGATAATTTGTATCTGGTAAGGGGGGGAGAGGTTGACTTATATATGGAGGATACCAGAATGATATCGGATTTGTTTGATGAGGGTTGTCTTATTATTAGAAATCCATCCGTTCTAAATGGTCCAACGCACTTACTTAAGTGGGAAACAAAGGAAATATTATGGGAAGGCACTGCCGCCATAAAGGCTATTAGAATACCAAATGCTGGCTTGATTTATTTATGTAGGAAAAACATTTCCTTCCCACAAGTTATAAAACTGATCGATGTGCAGACCGGCAAAGTGCAATGGAGTATCGATGTGTCAGAAATTGCTAAGCAAGAGCGAAATGGCAAGGTGACTGACGGGCAGGTGATCGACTACCTGGGCGTACATGATGGCCTCCTTTGGTTCTCTTTGACCGATTACAAAGTAATCGCGGTGGATCCAGCCCTTGGTGAGATCGTGCATATGGTGGAAGGCCTGCCGGATCAATATAAATTGCGAATAGAGCCCTGGAGGAAGTCAATGGTCGGCATGCGCAGAAAGCTGATGTGGGAGATACCCTTAAAAACTCGCGAAGTTCTGACATATGATTTATCGGAGACTCTCAAAGAAGATGATATTAATGCCATTGATTTTTCAAGTGGACCGGATTACTATTACTTTGCCGATGCTTACACGGGCTTTATAGGTGCCTTAGATAAGAACACACTGCAAGTAGTATGGAAATTCCGAATTGAAGAGGTTGACTTTCATAACATCGGTACACAGTTATCTGGCATCTATTTTCGCAGCAATACTTTATTAATTACGGATCTGCAGGGAAATCTATTCATCATGAAACCAACGTAGTGAGATTTTGCAATGTGTGATTCACAGGTGAATTTTGATCATATGGGAATATTCAACAAGAAAAAGGGCGACTTGGATGGATTTGATCTGGTGCTGATTAAAGCAGAATTTAGACAATTGTTTCAGGACAATGCCAGTCTGTTTTTTATGGAAAGTGTGTGGCACCGATCAACTTTGATATGCTGGAAACAAATTGTAGTTAAATCACTACCTTTGGATAAGCTATAACACACTGATGCGAATCTACTATTTGCAGATAGCACTTAGTCTTTGGAGCATTAATCTTGCCTCCCAAAACCTGATCAAGAACATCAATCTAGGTGAACCTGGGTCTAACATTAATCACATTCAATCAACAACATCTGGTGTCATTTTTACAGCCTTTGATGCTCAAGGTAGTCGAAATTTATACTTCACTTCAGACACCTTAGAGGATCCAATTACTCTCTTTAGGACCGGCGTTAATCCCGCCAATCAGTGGATCTGGTCACCGAGAGCATTGGGTGATAGTGTCTTTTTCTTCGAGCTCCTAAACAACAATGTCAAACTGTATATGTCATTGCCAACGCAGGACACAACCTTTTTACTCAAAAGTTGGCTGAGTAACAGTGGTTTTTCAGATGGAGATGCTGGTCAATTTATCAGAGTTGGAAACTTGGTGTACTTCTTAACCAGATTTTATAATAGTACTTATGAATTTTGGGCTACCGATGGATCATCCGTTGGCACGATATATTTGGGCAGCCCTCCTTCAAATGGTCTAATCGATATTCATGGTGAATTAAATGGTAAATTGATTTATTCACAGAATTCAAGTCTGTGGACCTTTGACGGTATATCAAGCAATAACTTCTTTAGCAGTCTTTCTCAATTTGGATTACAGATAATAAAATACGGGACCAAAGTTTTTTTTAATGGTGAATCAGATAGTCTTGGAGTAGAACCATACTATTCTGATGGGACTGTCGAGGGAACTGCCCAACTAAAGGATATTTATCCCGGAAATAAAGGATCTTATCCAGGATACTTTTCCCTACATAAAAATACCTTATACTTTAGAGCGACTGACAGCATCAATGGAGCCGAGCTTTGGAAATCTGACGGAACTTCCGCCGGCACCATGATCCAGGACATTAATCCAGGTACAGCCAGTTCTTGGCCAAGTAATCTTGTTTCTTCAGCGAGCCATCTTTTTTTCACCGCTTTTGACTCGCTACAAGGTCGTGAATTATGGGCTAGATCAAGTGAGTCATTGTGCAGTTACCGACTTACTGATATCAGTTTTGGTGCTAACATTTCCTTATTTGGAGAGTTAGCTACTAGTGATAGTTTACTCTTTTTTATAGCCCAAGATTCTTTGACGGGCAGAGAGTATTTCGTTCTGATGGCACCTCTACAGGAACCTATTTTCTCAAAGACATTTATCCAGGTCCAGAGTCCTCGGATATAAAGTTTATGACCAGACATGATAATCTCATCTTTTTCTCCGCAGATGATGGTTCTTCTGGTCCAGAATTGTGGTTTTCCGATGGTACCTTGATGCAAACAGAAATTAAACACAACATTAATGAAAGTGAGGGCGGATCTAATCCCTATAGGTTTTCTGCTATATTGAATAACAAAATAGTTTTCATGGCCAACGAGCAATCTACTGGTTTTGAACCGTATATATCTGATGGAACAAAGCAAGGAACCTTCCTACTAGGTGATATCTTCGTTGGTAAAGAAAACTCCTATCCAGACCATTTCGTAGAATTTAACGGTTTGATCCATTTTCTTGCAAGGTCAGATTCGCCTCATAAAAAACTATGGCACTCCGATGGGAGTAAACAAGGCACGGTACTTTCATTGGATAAGATCGTATTAAATGATCTAGCTTGAATTAATGATCTCTTGATTCTCGATATTTTTGATAATCAATATGGCACGGAACCCTGGATTTACGATGGAGACACTGCAACACTATTGAAAGATATCAACCCCAATTCAGGATCACATCCAAGCTTATCAAATATAGAATTTCAGGGTTTTCTCTATTTCACTGCAGACGATGGTGTCCACGGCCGTGAGCTTTGGAAGACAGATGGAACAACAGAAGGAACCACTCTTCTCAAAGATATTGTTTCTGGTCCTGGATCATCATCCAGCAGTGGTTTAGCAGTTTTTGACTCGTTTTTCCTCTTTACAAGTGGGTTTCTAGGTCATGACGAACTTTTTATCTCAGATGGAACCACTGACGGAACACACTTACTAAAGGACATCTATCCTGGAAATCCTAGTAGCAATGCAATAGGCTTTTTCAAATTTAGGGATCAAATTTTCTTTCGAGCCAGCGACTATTGTGGCTCGGAACTCTGGAAAACAGATGGCACATACTCAGGGACGGTAATAGTTAAAGATATCAATCCATCTGGTAGTAGTTACCCCCAAAATTCAAGCAAATACAGAATAAATTGGTCTTTGCAGCAACCAATCACCTAGGCACTGAACTTTGGTGCACTGATGGTACTCCAGCCGGTACCATCATGATCAAGACATTAATGAAGGACCTGGGAATAGTTATCCAAGAGATCTGGTAATTGCCGGCAATGCGATCATCTTTACTGCTGAAGATACCATCCATGGAAGAGAGATCTGGAAAACAGATGGTACTGCCGAAGGTACTAAATTGCTCATTGATTTTTATCCCGGATCCATCGGAAGCAATCCGGGACCCTTCATTAACCTAAATGATCAGATTATTTTTAGTGCGGACAATGGACTTATCGGTAAGGAGCTTTGGGATCTAACTGGGCTTTGCATCGCACCTTATCGTCTTGCACTGGACCAACCTCCCCTTTTAGAAGGAACCTACCAGGCCGAAAATTCCATCCGTGCTAAAGGATCAGTTGCAGATGGTAATATCGTAGAGTTTCTGGCCGGTCAACAGGTAGAGATCTTACCAGGTTTTAAGGTCGGAAGTACAGCACTTTTTACCATAAATATAGAGACCTGTGGGAATGAGTAGAACTCAGTCTTCAGAAACACCATTTTTTCATGTGACAGTAGATTCATAATAAAGTGGGGTTTTTCAGGGTAATTTATTTTCTCCTTGAGTGTCTTTAGGTTTTTTGGCAATGCTAATATTTTAAAATCGTGGAACCTGGTAATATTTATGTGCCAAAAACCTACTATATTTCATGGCCTAGTCAGAAATTACAAACGTTTTCAAAAGCTTTTTATCCTTTGGATTGGGCACTTCAGAAATAAGGGCGTACTGACCTGCTTGAAGTTGCGCTTTGAAGTATCCCTTACCACCGGCGGGCATATTGTTAACACCACCGAGGAAGGTGAAACCTTCTGGGGCGGGCTCTCTCAGCCCTGCTGGATTTCGCCAATCTATCCAGGTTTCCAAAATACTGAGGTCATGACCTTCATCAAGCCAGACCAGATTTATATCATTCAGCGCCTGATCGATAAAGTTTACGGATATGTTGTAGGTTCCCGCTTTGGCCGGTGGTTCAAATTCAATCCCCGCCTCATTTGACAAGTCAATAGCAAGATCAGCGACGGGTTCTGAAAGAACTGACTTTTCCCCGGACACTACCAACTCTTTCGTCATACCCAACGTGGCGTGCCACATTCCGGTATTCATTTTTACATAGCACTCCACCACATAGTAGCCGGGTTCAAGTTTAAGTGTTGTTTCCACAGTACGTCCCGGTGAAACCAGGCCGGTTCCACCCCAATAGATGACCTCGCGAAACCAGTTTGGTAATTTGGCCAATTCCGCAAGTCCTTCATCAGTCTTCCCAGCCGTGATTAGATTGACTGCATCGTTCCAGACTGGCGCTGCCTGCAGGTCTAGAGAGTCGAGGGTAATCCCATCTGGATAATCTTCAATAAGAATGAAATGCGTTTGATCCGATTGGTTCTGATAGCGCCAAGTGTTCCAGCCCGAAGGAATGGTATCGGCCATTTGAAAATCCATAGCTTGGGTAAGGACTTCCACAACACTTTGGTTTACTGTGGTGTTTTCCCCAGCACTGGTTTTTGCATTATGCGGCTTACAAGCCTGTAAGCTCATAAGTCCGATGACCATGATCGTGAGAGAGACATGAGACAGCAATCGCTGAAGTTCAATTTTGAATGCGCGCATTATGGTAAGGCTCTAGTGGATAATATTACGGAATAATTTACTTAATCAGTTAAATGTAGAAGCCAAGGTGCAAATGACAGATTTCCGGAGATGATCATCCTTGGAACATATAAAGGAAAAACCAGCCTGAAAGGTTGACACTCCGATGACCGGAGACAGAGTCTCCGGTGAAAGTGAGGTAAATAGAGCAGGCCGTAAGTCTGCCATAAAGGACCACCAAATAAAAGGTTGAATCTAAGGTTAGAGAATGATGTCATCTTTACAACAGGTCGTTTTCGATAAAACTGAGTGGCAGGTCTACAGCCTGCCTAGTGCCTGTGTTCATCACCAGGGGCGATGCCCCTAGTGAATGAATGAAGGGCTTTTAGCCTTGGGATGGAAAATTTCCACCGAGAAAAAACCAGCGTGAAGGGCTGCCACTACTATAGCCGGAGACAGAGTCTCCGGTAAGAGAAGTAAATAGAGCAGGCTGTAAGTCTGCCACTCGATTTCCATGACCACCTCTCAATGGTTGCCTGCAGAGTTAGAGAGAGATGTCACCTTTTGGGAGTGGCCTCCACTAGTACATGAGTAAAAGGCTTTCAGCCTTGGGATAGGAAATTTCCACAAAGATAAGATCAGCGTGAAGGGCTGACACTCCGATGACTGTAAGTCTGCCACTCGATTTCTCGGAGCATACAAGGACATCCTGAAGGCATCAGCATTAATTCAGAGGTCGATAAGGTCTAAGGTATCTTGATTGGAAGGGTAGGGGATAACACTTTAAGATTTGCATTACGGGAAATGGTGGAGCCGCTTTTGGTACACCATATTTGCGCGGCATTTGCTGCAGGTAATGTAAGTCCCACGCCTTTGTGGGTTTTGCCGGTACTTCCTTTATTCTGTTGCTGATAGTTTTCTCGCAATTTCCAAACCATCATAGCTGAAATCCATAGTGAGCTCTTTCTCAAAAGCTATCCCAAATTGATACTGCTTCATTTCCGATGCGTTGTCAAATTCGACTTCGGCGATCCAGAACCGGTTTTGTCCCATGTCTATCTCATCTATCGCTATCCCTTTACCTGATTTATCCTCCACATAATATCGTCGCTTCTCATATTGCACGCCCGGCAGTCCAAAGAAGAGGTTAAACTCAGCGGACGATAGATAGATGGTGCTGATCCAATGAGTTCCGCCTTCCACACCATCTAATCTTAACTTCTTAGTAAGCTTGAATTGTACACGCCCATCTTGCCTCACCTTGCGTATCCGTAAGTGTGTGTTGTAGAGATATTTATCAGTAATTTCTTTATAGGGCGCCCTTTCAATTATTGGTGGTTTTTGACGGATTAGAAAGCGCCGTTCATACTCACACCGAGCATACTTCCACAGCTTATCTTGATTTATTTCAAATATAGGAACCCCCATTATTCGAGAAATTATTTTAAATTATTTTTTTGAGAAATCATAAATAGCAATTCGTTTGGGTGCCGGTTTCCTCCATGAAATCCGGGAGTAGCACCTCACCATTGGTCTCACCTTTTCAACCGGAATCCTATCTGTGCGACCTTGAGTACAAAAGTCTAATGCACAAACTAATTTGTTTTTTCAGAAACACACTGCTTAGAAGGCCAAGACCTTTCCTTTCACTAATACTTTATGGGCTGAGGCGCTCTTTGGTCATAGTGTCCCTTAATTTCGACTATGTATTGTTCGCAGGAGCACCCGATAAGCAGCCATCATGCCTTTATTCATCATCACTAAGAGGACTCGGTCCCAACAACTTTTCATGGGGATTTCCTTTGCTTAATTCATTTTGTGCTTTTAATAAGATCTTTTCGACAAATGTTCTAGCTCTCATTTCTTTCATTTTTGCATAGCGCTTTGTATCTCCATTGGCAGCCTTGGCGATCTCAAACTTGAGGACTTCGTAAGCTACCCGAGATTTTTCATTCGCTCTTAAGTAATCCCTAAATAAGAGATGCCTTTTTAATTCTTCACTTTTTTCAGAGCAGGCATAGAGATGATGTCTTATTCGATCTAAGATGACATGTTTTTGCTGCATTTTAACACGTTTGAATACTTCTCTATCTTCTATTCCTTGATTGCCGTTGTGGTAATAGCCAACGTCCTCTAATTGTGCTTTGATATTTTCGAAATCTTGTTGGGTTGTGTACACGATGTCGATATCGATGATGGGCTTTGCTGCTAAGCCTTCAATGGAGGTGCTGCCTACATGCTCAATTTGGAGGTTCTTGTTTGAAAGCGTCTTTCGAAGTACCCTTCTGATTGCTTGGAAGTCTTTGGCCCATTCTGGTCGATATTTTTGCAATACCATTTTCGAAAGTTAATATTTTTCTGCCGACAGGTTGTACCAAATGGATTAGATCGATTGTACATCAGTAGATGGAATTGCTCCGATAGCCGATGACCAAAGCAGCCAAGAAATCGCAAGCTCTCATCAACCTGGATCGTTTCACAGAAAACGGTAAGTTTTTTTGCAAATGCTTTAAGTAGCGGTGTTCATTGACCTGTCGTTTGCAACTTTTTCATGGATCGCTATTACTTGAGGTTCCTCTAAAAACCCCATTCATGGATTCGAAACAATGACTGCGCATTTGTTTTTTGAATCTTTTGAATTTATACTTCGTTAAATTTCAATCACGTAGCCACGGCTATGCTCACTCAATTCGTCTCATCTAAATCCAAAATATTGCAAAACCTACCTCATTCAAAGATTATTAGAGGTCCCTTGAATTATTGCCGATCAAAAGTGAAAAGGATTCACTAACGGGACATGGAATCTGTTTGAGAATATCGACAAATAAGTGCCGCAACCATTATTTTCAGGAAGCGGCACTTGCCTATAATCTTTACTGAAAAAATTTAGACCCAATCCTCGCCTTAGAATATCTGCTACAAGACCACCCGCCCACTTCGTGATTCCGTTCGCTTAAATGTCCACTGGACATTTAGTCACCAAAGATGAGGTCGCTCCGGAATTACTGCAAAATCAGGCATGTTCGACAATTGAGGTTCTCACCGAAAACTTAACCACGGCTGCGAGCCAAAATTGCCGTGAACCCCTGATTTACATAGCCGCTTTGTTATGAAATCCCAATGCAAGCTTTGGGAAGAGCTAAAATACAGAGGCAGTCAAAGCCACATCGGCATTTTGCCACGCCTTTTCAAACTGCAGCCTGGCTTTTTTGGCTTCTTCAATTTTTCCCTGTGCTTGCAAGCTTTGATACAGTCCAAAAAGTGCCCAACCGTTGCCCCGGTTTTTCTTCAGGTCGGCCAGGTAGACTTCTTCAGCCTCAGCGGCTTTACCGGCCTGCAGCAACACAGCACCAAGATTGTGGCGAACCGGATGATGCCATGCACTTGGCTCTTGGTAAGCCAGATTCATTTCGTGCTGTACTCCCTCCTTAAGCAGGGCCACTGCCTCCTCTAGATTCCCCTTTTGTGCGGCTATTTCACCGGCAAGTGTAGCTACCGCTACCTTGCCCACGTAGGTTGTAGGATTGGTGTAAGCAGCTAAGATAGATTCTGATCTAGGATCCTCAGCAATTGTCTTTGCCGCTTCCAATTCCCTTTCTGCCTCCGGCACCATTCCTTTTCGGGTAAAGGCCATGCCACGTGCGAAATGCCACATCATCATAGCGTGCAGCAATGAGGTATCGGGAGGTGGCGTGCTAAGCACGTCATTCCACCGGCCAAACCTCACAAAGGCTTGAACAGGTACCGACATAAAATCCTGGATAAAGGGAATATCGGCAGCTAGACTGACCGGTACCCTTAGGGCAACTTTCTGTGCAGCGTCAATAGCCTCTTGGCTATTGCCCAACATGGTTGCTGCTGCCCACAGGAAATGGATGTTGTGCGGATAGTAGGCTAGGGGATACATACCTTGAGCCTGGCACTGCGCAATGTAGGTTTCATCGGCTTCGATCGCCTTGCGGTTGGCTTGTGCGGCTTTCTCATACATACCAACCCCGATATAGATATGTGAAGGCATATGTACGATATGTCCTGCCCCTGGCATCGAAGTTGTCAAGGCATCAGCACTGCCTACCGCCTTGTCCGGATCTACGGATTCAATGATATGTATATAGTAGTGATGTGCTCCCGGGTGATCTGGATCACTTTCCAAAACTTTTTCAAGAGCCTTAACAGCACCTGTCGTCGTCCCTTTGGGTTTGAGATCCTCGGTATAATAGTCCCAAGGCATGGTATTCATTACCGAGGCTGCATACAAAGTACCCACTTCACTGTGATCAGCAAATTGCTTATACACCTTTTCCATTGCTTGAGCGTAGGCTTCATTCAGCACCGCTTGGTCAACTTCTTGGTCGGTGCAACGACTCTGGTAAGCTTCAATTAGGGCTTTTTCAGTAGCGTTGGCACCTTCAGTATGGTCGGCCGCTTTTTGAATGGCTTGATGTGCCAATTTTTGACGAGTCATGTCAGGTAAGGGATCGTTGATGTTTGGACCCAGTGACAGAGCCTGGCCCCAATACGCCATGGCACAATCTGGATCTAAGCGGCTTACTTCTTGAAAGGCACGATAAGCCTCCGCGTGATTAAAGGCGTATACCAGTCGCATGCCCTGATCAAAGAATTCCTGAGCCTCTTCAGATTTGGTTGTGATGGAAAAATGCAGATTACCAAGGCCAGCTAACTTGGGTGCCTTGGGTTCGCTGTAGTCAATCAGTGGTTCTAATAGAAATTGTCCCCCACTCCGACACATGCTGAAACCGGGAGTAGTAAAAGAGGACCAACTTTCTTCCGGCCGGTCTAGATCTGGGGTGTCCCAGTAGGTGAATAATAAAGCTGCAATGCCCATCATCGAGGCCAATGCACTGCTCAATCTGAAGTGAAACATGGTTTTTTGATTTTATAATTAGTCAAATATTTGTTCCAGAATTATTCGATAGCAAGTAATGAAAATAAACAAGCACCAAATTCGTAAGAATCAGGCTTTATTTTTCACCTTATTGTTTAAATAGCCGGTTTAGACTTGTCAATGTCTAATCTATCTGAGATTTTATCAACACTTTCAAAATGAAATGTCCCCAGATATCTAGCAAGGATCTAGGGACATTCGAGCTGTCCACGGGGCTCACATACGCTTAAAAGAGACCTATGCACTAAAAATACATAACAGCGATCGGCTGAAGAACCATCATCACACTGATGAGGATCTTGGTCAATTTTTTCTTACTTCACATGGATGGGTAGGGGCTCAATGAATAATTATTCGCGTACGTAATACTCTTCTATTTTATAACCCATGAATTGATCGGAATCAATAAAACCTTTTTGTAAAAACTGATTGCCTTCTACATTCCAATTAAAAGTATAAGATTGACCTACAGCTGATAAGTCACCCAGTGAGATAATCGTCTCTTTAAGGTATTCTTGGGTCAATTCATAGGTTCCAAAAGCAAAACTGGATATCCCACCTGAATCTCGATAACGCAAGGCGTAAAAATACTCAGGGGTAAAGATCTTAAAGCCATGAACACCAGACGGAGGTGGTACTGGTTTTTCCACATCGCCATTGGCCCACTTTTCCAATCGCCAGGAACCGACCAAGGCATTGAGGTCTGTACGGTAAGAGAAAGGATTTTCAACTCTTTGATACACTTCCTCCAGCGCTTGGCCATCTGTGTTTCCTCCTCTAATCACGCCCTCCTGAGTAAATAAATCGCCTTCGAAGGCACAGGTAAAAGTCTGGGGATGATCGATTAAAGTGCTGTCCCAACTGTGATAATCAATATACTCCGTAAAATGATCACCAAGTTGAATGTAGGTGCCACCTCCAGTTCCAAGCAATGTATGGGTTTCTTTGTCATATCTCAATACCACAAACCGGTTTCTGGTGAAGATCTTGAGGGCAATGGCCCCTGCATCACTCGTAAATTCATCGGGTTCACCTTCGATGGTATGCGCCAGCTTTGCCGCCATCAACCTCCAGGTCCCTTCCAAAGAGTTTATGTCCTGGTTGTCTTTTTCTGGATTGACCGCAGGTTTAGTATTCAGGGAAATAGGTACAGAGGGTAGATGAAGTGCCAGTTCAAGTACCAACAACCCAAAAATAGCGATGAATAAGGCTCTAAACATCATGGTTTCTTTTTATTGATCCCACTTAATGTAAGGAAATCCGCACAAATCTGCTGCATTTTCACTGATGTTCTAGTAAAAATTTGGGCTGGCAATTCTATTCTGTTGGAATCTTTTGATATTGAAGTCCTCATGAGAAACTCGATCAAACAACGGTAGACTCCTTATCGTACCTCGTATTCTACATACGACTCTTTGACTACAGGTTGGCGTGGCCACTGAACAGCTGGGTGCTTGATCTTGCCCTCATCCATCCGCAAAATACGGCCACCAGTCTTCTTCTTGAGCTCACGGTAAAGATTTTTAGCGGGCATTCTCCAGGGTTTTGGTTTGCTAAGATGAGGATCATTCCGGTTCACCGGTATAAGCGCCACAAGCTCATTGTGGTTCATCTGGTCCATTGCTGGCTTTAGGGTTGCGTTGTGACTGCCGTGATGTCCTACTTTGTATAAGACGGTATTTGCCAAGATAAAGTCCAGGTTGGGATCACTCTCTGAACGGGGGATGTTGCTCCAGGTTTTCCAATTACCTACCTGTGCATCCCCTACAAACAGGAGAAATTTTTCACTTTCAACAAGCTGAAAGGCCAGGGCAATGCTGCTGTTGTTGGTGAAACTATTGAGATGTAGAGCTAATCTTTCTCCCATTTCTAGCCAGTCGTGATCAATGGTTCGCCAGTCTTGATTGTAGTAGGACTTTAGCTCTCCAGCGTTCTTACTGGCCTTGCTCTTGTAATGAAGATTGAATGGGTAATGGTCGTCACCTCCTGGTTCGAGGGCTGACACAAAGTCATTAAGGGAAAAAAGGAGGGAGTCGAGATGAGGATCATACGATTCACCTTTGTTTGGAGAGGTATCTCGTATGGCCTTGTAATCCTTTGGAGGTCCTAAGACGTGGATTCGGAGTTGACTGGATGGAATGCCCGCCAAAGTAAGTACATCTCCCGGGTCTACATATTTTATCGGTAGGGTACCTGCCTCACGTAGGAATCGAGTGGCTACTTCCGTCACCGCATTGCTGCTGATGCTCAGCTGATCTACCAGATCACCGATGTTTTGCCTTAGCTCTTTGGCCGTATTGTTCCGCTGTCTTTTCAACAATCCATGCAGTCGCTTGATTTCATCGTTTATCTTCTTATGCTTATCCGCAATCTCTTTGGCCAGCGGATCCTTGGGATTATCCAGCCAGGACAGAATGACCTGTTCTATGCCTATAGACTCAAATACTTTCTGGGCATGTTTAAAGCCGGACATGTGATCATTGTGCTGATGAGTTGCTACCAGCATTTGAAGTCCATGGTCTCCTACCGTAGATTTGATGTGTTTGGCTACATCATTCATAAACTGGGCCGAGGCGTTGCTGTTTCGAAAGGAGCCACAATCGATCAATACAAAACTTACGTGCTCATTATTTTGAAACCGTAACAAAAAACAGTCTCCCAATTCATGCAGGCGATACATTCTTACTTTACAAGTTAGCATAGCTTAATTTTCTGTTCGATGAAGATTGCGGACCTGAATCGCTCCAAAATGATTTTCTTCTCGCAGATAGTTTTGGTCCCTATAAGCGAAATCATGATATCCCATTTGATATGCCAGTTGCTTCTGCAGTCTCCGCTTACTGTTTAATCTTTTTACAATGGAGTAGACCAAGTCAGGTTCATCAGAAATATTGAAGATAAGTGTTGCACCTCCTCGAAATTTCAGACCATTAAATTCACTTTTCTCCTTCGTTACTCTCAGCGTCTGTAGGAGAGTAACTACAACCTGTTCAATTCGCTTGCCTTCACGGCTATAACGATAGACTGGCCTGATACTGTGTACTTGAATTTTGGGTGCGGTTTTTTCAAAGGGAATAATCGCTCCTTCAAAGCTCAAATCATCAGGTACTTCAGTCAGCATTCCCATTTTACTGAGGAAACGACTCCACGCTTCCGGACTATCATCGTGTAACCTGATGATTTGCTCTGCAGATACATCTTTTAATTGGTGGCGATAATCTGAGTCATATTTGTGGAGTGTATCTCGATTTTGCATGATGATGCCGTGGAGCAAGGCGCTAAGCTGCTTGGTTTTATTGAATATTTCCTCACGATTTTTGATGCCCAGCAATTCCCTGATCTTTGGTTTGAGAAATTCAATGATCCGGGATAACGCTCTTCGCTCAAAATCATTTTCAAACATGACATCCGTTGTATTCCATTTGAGGCTATCGACCGAGAGCGTATTTACTCGCTCGGGATAAAATCCCCAGGCGCGGATCGATTCAATGAGAGCAATCCGATATCCGAGATCATCGGCTGGTGAACTTTCACTGTCAGCGGTGACCAGAGCCCTGAGATAGTCTCCGAATGTAATGTCGCAAGGAGGTGCAAAATCCAGTGCTTGTATACAGATCCTCTGAAGATGTGTTGCGATTTCCGTCATCTCTAGGGCCAGTCGGTTGATAAGATCTGGGCTGACCAGGGAGTTGCTATTGATGATATTGTATTGAGAAAGTCTGAACAGATCTCGAGTTTTAAATTCGTAGATCCTGATCAATGCATCGAAAATGGCAGCAACGAATAAGGCACCTCTGGCATGAGGTTGATTGGTGCTGGCTAACTTATCGACGTCGGGTTCATTTCTCTGCCATTTTCCGTTCACCATTTGACCGATGGCGCTGCGTAGGGCACCATGTCCGTGCTCGAGTGCATGTCCCATCTGGGTGGCCAGCTCTCCCAACACGGTGGGTTCATTAAGGTCACCACCCGTACGCTCAAGTTGATGGATAAGTAGATCTCGGTTTTGAAAACGCTGCAACAAAGCGATGATGTCTGCAAAACCTTCATGAAAGGCAGCGACATCCGGATTCGTGTCTTCAATGTATTTAGGATGAATGGTGTCGAGAATCGCATGAGTCATCTCATGAGCTATAATGTCGGGTGAAAGGCAGGTGAAGATCACCCCACCGGGAAAATTGGCCCCTTCGCGTTTGGATCCAGCTTTGAAATATCCGAAGAGCAAAGCCTTCTTCTCACGATCATAGTACGCATTGGCATCTCTAAAAGCATGTGGATAGACGCGGAGTGTAGGTATGTACTCCTCCTGGTAACTCCTAGTATCCCCATTCTCTTTGTTGTTTTCACTCAGGCGAGGCTGCCAGATAATTTTTCGACCCAAGGCATCTTCAAAGTTTTTGATGGTGAGCATCGCAATCGTGTAGACAAATTGTTGATGGAATTGGGGATTTCCTTCGCTGGGATGTAGACCCTGCTGTGCTAAAAGAGCCTCATCATTCAGATTTACCGGTTTGTAGTAGGATTTAGATGCTGGATCAATATCGATCACTTCAATATATTCTCCCCTTGGACCTGGTTGGAGATGGTCTTCCCAGTCAATGCGATATACCGTTTGGTTGATGCCGAAGGTATCTACAAGTGTTGAAAAGCCTGGATCTAATGTATAACCACGGAGATATCTATAGGCCTGCTTTGCCATCGTTCATCTTTTACCGTTTATGACCGGTAAAACTGATTGGTCACCCCTGATAACAAAGTTTTTCCAAAATCTACTTACAGACCTATATAGGTGATTTGCCAAGAACCCATCAAACCAAACTTCTCCCTTTACCTAGTCATCCCAGCGGGTACCCCTCAATATACTCTGCATGTAGAATTGACTGAGCCGGAGATAGGAATTAAACACCTGATGAAGGCGTTGTGCAAAATCCCCCTGGTATCTGCTTAGGAACAGACTATCACGCCTTACCATTTTAAAATGTTTCCGTAGGTATTTATAGAGGCTGATGTGCTTTCTCTGTCCTGACCTACGATACACGAACAATGAAACCGCACCCTCTTGATGTAAATTGGTGATCAACGAAAGATGTATGATCCGAGTCGAGTTTTTGAATAATGCACTGAACTTCCAATACTCAGTTTTTGGAACCTTAAAGTACTTGATGGCATCGATCTGAAAACCATACCTTTGGAGATAAGGAGCCAACTTCAATGCTTGCTCTTCAAAAGCTTGCCAACGCTTGGCCAGCCGGTCAACCCACGGATTCCTGTACTGAAGCTTCATCTAAAGATCCTCATTATCTCCTGATCGTAATTACTTAACGAGATGAACTGCGAAATTGCATCTACAAAATGCACTTTATTTCTGAAAATTGAGATTGCCCGACGACAAAGAATTAGCGCGAGATCGTACGGAGGCCCGAACGCTGGTTAAAGGTACCTGTGTTTTAATTTTATGTACATTTAGGCATATTGATCACATGAGAAAATCGAGATATATGAAACAGATCAATCGTCGTAATTGGCTGCGATTGACCGGATTGGCTGGATCTGCAGCGTTGGTTCATCCCATCCATGCATCCGACAATTTCCCGTCCATCGACAAGCCTCCCCTCGCAGACCTGGCACGACTTAGCTCAAACGAAAATCCGTACGGGCCCAGTGAGGTAGTACGTCAAGCGGTTATCGACGGTTTTGATGAAGCTTGCCGTTATCCTTTCAAAGCCATTACGGTCTTAGGTGAAAAAATTGCTGCCCGGGAAGGTGTAACAAAGGACCATATTGTCATCACCGGAGGTTCAACAGAGGGTTTGAAAGCTACTGGACTAACCTATGGAGCCCATCAGGGTGAGATTATTTCTCCTGACCCGACCTATTTAAGCTTGCTAACTTATGCAGCGCAACACGGCGCCTATATTAATCGAGTGCCACTCGACGAAGATCTGGGTCACGATCTTGAGGAAATGGCCAGGAGGGTAACCAATCGTACCTCTTTGGTTTTTGTGTGCAACCCTAACAATCCTACAGGTACGCTCATCCCACAGGATCTGATTACGGATTTTTGTGAGTCGATCTCACAGCGCTGTATGGTTTTCAGTGATGAAGCCTATGGCGACTTTATTACGGAGAAAGATTATCCTTCGATGGTCGGTCTGGTCAAGAAGGGAGCCAATGTCATTGTTTCACGGACATTTTCTAAAGTCTATGGTTTGGCGGGTTTTAGGATAGGTTACTTAATTGCCAGACCGGATATTGCCAGTCGTATTAGACCAAACGTGATGGCTTATACCAGCATGCCAGCCATCCAGGCCGCCACTGCTGCCTTGGAAGACGATGCCTTCTACAAGTATAGCCTCCAAAAGAATCTTGAGGCAAAAGAATATATCTACGGTCTGCTGGATGACCTAGGTCTATCCTATGTGAAATCGCACACCAACTTTGTTTTTTTCCGTACTGGGAAGTCAATTCAAAGTGTCATTAATGAGATGCAACAAAGAGAGGTTCAGGTCGGACGTCCATTTCCGCCTCTTACTGATTGGTGCCGGATCAGTAGCGGCCGAATGGAGGACGTCAAGAAATTTGGTACAGCATTAAAGGATCTGTTCACTTGATCCTTGATGTTGGATGGACAGTCATTCTGAATGTCTTCTTTCTGACCGTTAGGATGGGTCCGCACTCGCTATCCTCAAATTTGATTATGCCGTGTACTTGGAGCAACTGATCATTACCCAATTTAAGAGTTATCAAGCTGCACATTTCGATTTCTGCGACAAATTCAACTTCATAACTGGCTTGAATGGAACAGGAAAGACCAATCTTTTGGATGCTATTCACTGCTTAGCGATGACGCAAAGTAATTTTAGTGGCTCAGATCAAGTGCTGATGAGGGAGGGATCGGATTTCTATCGTCTTGAAGGTCGATTGATCAAGGGAAATGAAGCCGTAAAACTGGTCTTAAAGTCAGGGAAGAGAATCAAGAAGATGGTCGAAAGGAATAATCTGCCTTGTGACAGACTAGCTGACCATATCGGCTTCGTGCCCATGGTTATGGTGGCACCGAACGATATTGATCTGATCGATGGTGGAAATGCTGTAAGAAGAAAAATGTTTGATAAGACGCTTTCTCAGGTATCGTCTTCTTATCTGGAGCATGGCATTCAATACGGAAGGTTGCTCAAACAGAGAAATGCTTTGCTCAAGCAATTCCAGGAAGGTAAACCCTACGATGATACCCTATTGACTGTTTATGACCAGAGAATGAGTCCCCATGCACTGGCTATATATCAGGCCCGCAGAGCTTTTTTGAGCGACTATGTTCCTCTCCTGAAGAGATTTCATTGTGCCTTGAGTAATCAAAAAGAAGATCTAGGCCTTGATTATCAATGTCAAGTGGAAGATGACAATTACCTTGAATTGGTACACGAGTCCCGCAGTAGAGACCGGGCATTAGGTCGAAGCACTACTGGACCGCATACGGACAAGATCTCATTTTTAATCAATCAGAAACCAGCAAAGCTTTATGCCTCTCAGGGACAGAAGAAAAGTGCCATCTTTGCCTCGAAGATGGCTCAGTACATTTACCTTTCAACGAAGACTAAAGAACTGCCTGTCCTCCTACTTGATGATGTTTTTGACCGACTTGACCATGAAAGGGTACATCGCTTACTGAACGAGATTGTCAAGGACGACTTTGGCCAGGTATTTATCACTGATACTAAAATCGACAGGTTGGATGAATTTTTTAGTAGATCGGATCGAGCAGTCAAGAAAATAGAAATTGGTTGAGATTATGGAAAATGAAAAATCCCTTAAAGATGTTTTGCAACAGTTTGTGAAAACGAAGCCCATTCGTGACAAATACGAGTTGCTTAATATCAAGGAAGTTTGGAAGAAATGTCTGGGCAATACCATCGATCAATATACTTCAGATATCAGGTTTTTTTCAGGTACATTGACTGTTGTCATTAGGTCGGCCCCTCTCAAGCAGGAACTCAATTTTGGAAAGGAAAAATTGAAAAAATTGCTAAATGACGAACTTGGGAAAGAAATTATTCTTGAAATAAAGATTTTCTAAACTCCGATTAAATCCACACCGATGTTTATCCATTTAAAGAGGGATCATTCCATTTATTTCTGCCGGTGCTTTTACGTGACAAGGCGGATATTGTTCAGTTTTGCCATCATCTTCCTAGGTCAAATGACCTTGGGTGGCCAGACAGTATATGACATCGTACTCAAAGGAGGTCGCGTGATGGATCCCGAAACCGGACTAGACGACATACGGAATTTGGGTACAATCGGTGATAGAATCTTTGAGATCTCAACATCGGAATTGGTAGGTAGGGAGGTGATAGATGTTTCTGATCTCGTGGTGGCTCCAGGTTTTATAGACCTACACGTTCATGGAATGTCTAATGATGCGCATGTCTACCAGGTGCGGGATGGAGTGACGACCGCCTTGGAACTTGAGGGTGGTGTACCTTTTCTTCGTCACTGGCTTAAGGAAAAATCAGGCAATTCAATCGTAAATTTTGGTGCTTCTGCCTCGCATGGTAAAGTACGTGCGATGGCCATGAAGCAGTATCAACATTACATCGACCAAGCCAGAGAAATCATTGCCAATCAGGGCCTTAGCAGTCCGGAATATACCAAGTTGATGCTGAATCTTGGACGGAGTAATTATCAAAGCCTTGAGCCAGAAGATTTGGAACGTATGCACCAAGCCATTGATGATGCCTTGGAGGCAGGAGCCCTAGGTATTGGAGTACCTGTGGGGTATTACCCAGGTGCCAGTGCTGAAGAGCTCCTTCAAGTCTATTCCATGGCAGCCAAGTGGCAAGTACCAGTATTTTCTCATACACGGGGATTTGGAATGCCAGGAATTCATGAAGCCATTGCCAATGCAACGGTAACCGGTGCACCACTGCACATTGTGCATGCCAACAGCCTCTCGCTAGGAGAGATCCAGGTAACCTTAGACATGGTTGCATCGGCGCAATCGATCGGCCTGGACATAACCACTGAAGTATACCCCTATACAGCAGCAAGTACTGGACTTGGAACTGCCATCTTTGATGAAGGTTGGCAGGATCAATTGGGTATCTCATACGGAGATTTGCAATATGAGGCCACCGGTGAAAGACTTACAGAGGAGACTTTCCAAAAATACCGGGAGCAGGGAGGTACGGTAATCATTCATATGATGAAACCTGAATGGATCATCAAAGGAATCCAGGACAAGAACACCATAATTGCTTCTGACGGAATGCCTTATGCACCTGGTGCCCATCCGCGTACAGCGGGCACTTTTTCCAGAGTTTTGGGCAGGTATGTAAGGGAGAAGGGCACAATACCTCTAATGGAAGCCATTCAGAAGATGACGCTGATGCCGGCCCAGCGATTAGAACAAGTAGCACCTGCGATGCGATTGAAGGGCAGATTGCAGGTAGGGATGGATGCAGATATAACAGTATTCGATCCCAACACCATCATCGATAGAGCTGACTTCAAGGGTCTAAAATTTTCAGAGGGGATCCATCACGTCTTGGTGAATGGGCAACTGGTGGTAACTGAAGGCGAGAATATTGATGGAGTCTTCCCTGGTCGTCCAATCATGGGAAGGTACCGTAAGTAGATGTCCTTCCGAAGTTTGCCTAATGGTTGATTTATCGAATGACTAAGTAATCCTGATGATTCAACAATCCGAAGATCTTACCAAAAAATCCTCTTCTTCATTCCACTGGTAATAAGCGAATGTGCATGAATTCTACTCAGCTGAATACCTCGGTCTGACAAAGCCACCCATCATTGGATTTAAACCCGGCCTTTGTCATTTTTCTTTGTACCTAGCCGCACTTTCGGTTGGCCGGTCTTCATCAAGGCGGTCTCCACAGCCTTTTTAGCATTCACCCTTCCACCGGTGATACTTAATTGTGAAAAAGGGACCAGTTCTCCAGTACCGGGTTTTTTGACCTTCCCGGCAAATGGTAAGGCACTGCTGGAGATGACCTCTTTCACTTCCTCCGCTTTTAGTTCAGGAAAGTGTGCCCGTACAATAGCTGCAACCCCGGCGACAACAGGTGCGGCCATACTGGTTCCGCTCGCCACTTCATAAGCTCCATCCGGTGCTGTGGAGTTGATTTCATGACCCGGGGCAAAAACATCGACATTTTTCTTTCCATAATTAGAAAATGAGGCCACGGCATCTTCACCTGGTTCCCAGCTCAATGCACCAACTTCAATCCAGTTCTTTGCCTTTTTTCTACCAAAGAGTCCACGCTTGTGGTCGTATTTTCCATTGGGATAGTTGGGTTCCACATCGTTGTCCTGGCTGCTATTTCCGGCGGCATGAATCAGCAAGACATCCCTTTTCTCAGCATATTTGATGGCTTTTTCTACCTCCGCTTCATTTGGAGAGAATCCCTTTCCAAAACTCATATTCACCACCTTGGCACCATTGTCTACTGCATATCGAATGGCATTGGCGACATCCTTATCCCGCTCATCACCGTCGGGTACGGCCCGGATAGCCATGATCTTGACATGTTCGGCAATGCCCTTGATACCCACGTCATTCTTTCGATTGGCTGCGATTATGCCTGCCACGTGAGTTCCATGAAATGCATCCGGACCTTTCACATCATTGTTGCCATAAAATCTTTCATTGACATCAGCATAGTTGTCATCGACGATGGATCGTGGATTATAATTTAGGTTATAGCCGTAATCTACTTTGTTCTTCTCATGTTCTAACGCTTCTTCCAAATCTGCAACGATTAATTTTTCCAAGTCGTCAAGGTTGCCCTCGAAATTTCCCAATTGCGGGAGAAGCTGATCGAAAAAGGATTTTACCATACTAAACTTTTCTTCATCAAGAGCATCTACATTAGCCTTGGTGATCGGTTTGTCGCCGAGTGCCTCACGAGACATTTTTAACGCAAAATTTATATACGTTAGGATTTGATCAAACTGTTCCACCTGTTCAGAAGCTTTGTCAAGTGCTTCGTCGACATCCTCCTTGTAGGTAAGGTATTTGGCATACTCATTCTTCTCAGGTCCACTCAGCTTGTTGGGATTAATGTTCTCGTATTTCCTGCTTAGGGCACCCACAATTCTCGTGAGTTCATAGGTGTCGTGATGAACATTCTCACCATCAGAACCACCAATGAAGTTCCAACCGTGCACATCATCGACATAACCATTTTTATCGTCATCAATGCCATTGCCGGCAATTTCATCTTCATTGATCCACATCTTGTCTCTGAGATCTTCATGATCGGGATCAACCCCACCATCTATGACGGCCACAATTACCGGCGTAGGCTCGATATCAAACAGCAGCTCTTGGTGGAGCCGGTCACTACTGACTCCATACACCTGGTCATGATCAGGATCGAGGTTAAACCAGTTGTCGGGGGCCATGGTCTGGGCAAATATCGAAGATAGTCCCAAGCACAAACAGATGAGGGCTAAGTGCAAACGCATTAAGAACATATGTTAACTTTAAGGAAGAAAATATTTTGGCTAAATATTTGTTTTACTAGAAGAACGAATGACAAAGGTAGATAATCAAATCAGGTAAATCGACCTTTAATAAAAGATTAACGAGATAAACGTGTGAAATGGTACAGAGCATAAACCGACTCTTGACCGTGGTTATTGCCCTGCTTTGCCACTTAAGTGTTTGTGGACAGTACTTTGAAGGAGGGCTCATGATCGGTGGATCAGCATATGAAGGTGATCTTGCACCTACAAAAATCATGGACAAGATCTCCAATATCCGGCCTAGTGGAGGCCTTTTTGTGAGGCAAAATTTTAATGAACATTGGGCGGCTCGTCTGAGTTTTCAATTTGGTACTTTGACAGCCGCAGATCTTGAAGAAAGGGCATACCGAAATCTGAGTTTCACCTCGCCAATCACTGAATTCTCAGCCACTGCAGAATTTAGTTGGCCTGGCTACGATCCAGCGGCATTTAAGAGGTTGTCACCATATATCTATGCGGGAATCGGTCTTTTCCATTTCAATCCCAAAGCGGATTATCAAGGTGAAAAGATTGAACTGAGGAATTTAGGGACTGAGGGACAAGGTCTGGAGGGGTACGATTTGGATTTCTATAGTCTTGATCAGATTTCCATCATTGCAGGTGGAGGAATCAAATATGCAATTTCACCCTCTGTGACCATTGCGGTAGAGTTTGCCCCGAGGTACACCTTTACCGATTACTTGGATGATGTCAGTGGAAATTATGCTAGATACCGTGACCTGGCAGGCAGCAGGGGTACAACAGCGGCAAATCTGGCCGACCGGGCTCATGAACTAACTGGTGGAGAACCCGATCTTCGTGAAGACCGCCCACTGCGAGGCAGTCCCACTTACAAAGACTGGTATTTCATGGGGCATTTGACCATTTCCTATCACTTCTATGATCTGCTCAATGGAAGTGGAACTGGATGTCCAACTTGGTAGCTCCCTACTACAATCCCTAGTGCATAACGGTTTCATCGTTTTGGTGTCCAGACAGCCAGGACCAGCTCATGATGTGATGGCCTAGTTGGATCACGATCCATATCCTTATCCCACATTCCAATGACTGGTGGATCAGCTTCGAAAAGATTTGGCATCATCTTAAAGATCCATTAGACCACTGATGTGCTGACTCATTGGTGATTGAGATCCATGATCATTGTACTTGATTCACTACCTTCGATTGCAACCGAAAAAGGAAGTGGATGAATGCTTCTCCTTATGATGTCCTAAAGCGGTACTGGGGGTACAGTACCTTCAGACCCTTGCAGGAAGAAATCATTGATACGGTTTTGAGTGATAGGGATTGTGTGGCATTGTTACCGACCGGGGGGGGCAAATCCATTTGCTTTCAAGTACCCGCAATGGTGAGGGCTGGCCTAACTTTGGTAATCTCCCCTCTGATTGCTTTGATGAATGATCAAGTTAAGCGGCTGAAAGGCAAGGGAATAGCTGCTGCTGCCATTCACAGTTCCCTGCATCGAGCTGAAATCGAAAGGATACTCGATGCTGCTATGTATGGAAAATTGAAGCTCCTGTACATATCTCCAGAACGGCTCCAACATCGAGACTTTGAACCAAGGCTGGTTCAGTTGCCCCTGACCTTGTTGGTGGTTGATGAAGCACATTGCGTCAGCATGTGGGGGTATGATTTTAGACCAGCATATCTAAAAATTGCCGACCTAAGACAGCATTTTCCCACCCTACCAATGATTGCGTTGACGGCATCAGCAACTAAGGAAGTACTCGATGACATCAGTGCAAAGCTGGAACTAAATGAACCTGCGATTCTTCGCACCGATTTTCTGCGTCCTAATCTTCATTTTGGTGTTTTTAAGGTTGAAGACAAAAAAATAAAACTCAGTCAATTATTGCCCAAAAGAAAAAGAGCTGTACTGGTCTATGTGAGAAGCCGGAGGCAGGCTAGAGAAGTGGCGATGATGCTAAAAGTAAGGGGCCATGCAGCAAGCTACTATCATGCCGGCTTAAGGCAGGATGAAAGAATAAAAAGGGAACAAGGGTTTTTTAACGACACCTACCAGATTTTGGTTGCCACCAATGCCTTTGGTATGGGTATAGACAAAAGTGACATCAAAATGGTGATCCACTACGATGTACCCGATAGTTTGGAGGCTTACTATCAGGAAGCGGGTAGAGCTGGAAGGGATGGCAGAGATGCCTATGCCATTCTTCTATATAACGATGCCGACCGCACCCGCCTACGCAGGCAATTTCAAGCGAGTTTTCCGTCCATGGATACTGTACGGAGAGTTTACCACGCTCTGGGAAATTATTTGAAACAGGCGGTTGGATCGGGTGAAGGCAGATCCTTTCCTTTTGACTTTGAAAATTTTGCTCAAAACTATGATTTCGATTTGAGTACCACCTGGCACACATTGAAACTGCTGGAGCAGTCAGGATGGATCGTCTTATCGGAAGGGTTCTACAGACCATCAAAAATTCGGATCTCGACCGAAAAAGCACAACTCTATGAATACCAAATCCGCAATCCAGATAAAGCAGCATTGGTGCAGACCTTGTTGAGGCTCTATCAAGGCATTTTGTTCGAGGAAGTCTCTATCAACGAGCGGCAGCTTTCTCGGATCCTAAGCGTGGACAAGGACCAGATCCATAGCAATTTACTCCAGCTTGATCAGGAGAAGATCATTCATTATCGGCCCCAGGACGATCGGCCAAGGTTGGTTATGCTTAGAGAAAGAGTGGAGCAAAGAAATTTGACCATTGATCAGACCCTGTATAAGTTCCGAAAGCAAAAACGGGAGTTGGCCCTACACGAAATGTGGTCGTACGTAGAAACTACCCGATGTCGTCAGATGCATATTCTTAGGTACTTTGATGACGAACTGGACATTCCCTGTGGAATCTGTGATAATTGTCGTGCCAGAAGAAGATCAAATGTCTCTGATCAAGATTTTCAGACCCTCAGATCGCAAGTTATTGCTCTGCTGGAAAGTGGGGAGAAGACGATTGGTGAGATTATTCATCAGTTTCCCAAAGAATATCATCAGAAGCTCTTAAGAGTCTTGCAGTATCTACTCAACGAGGAAATCCTCGCCAAAGCAGATGAAATGATTTCAGTAAATTAGGACCATGGCACGAAGCATTGCCTTTGCCGTCACCAATGACATTAGGCCCGATCGAAGGATGATTCGTATTTGTACGTTTCTTCAGGAGTTGGGATATTCTGTGACATTGATCGGACGTGAAAAAACCACATCACTTCCACTTCCCACTTATCCTTTCAAGGCAGTGCGGATAAAATGTTTTTTTAAACGAGGACCTCAATTTTATGCCGAGTATAATTGGCGACTGTATCGTCTATTTCGCAGGTTGAAGCCCGATATCATAGGAGCTATCGATTATGATACACTAAAGGCCGCAACAAGGGCTGGAAAAAAGTTAGGTAGGAAGGTGATATTTGATGCCCATGAATGGTTTGAAGAGGTACCCGAATTAGAGGGGAGACCTAAAGTGAAAAAGTATTGGCAAAAAATCGCCAAGCAATCGCTTCCTTTGACTCATTTGCGTTATACGGTTTCTCAAGGCGTCGCTGGGGCTATGGAAGCAAGATACAATCAAAAATTTCATGTCATTCACAATTTTCCTCAGTTGAGGCAAACCGAACCATCTTCTATCCGAGACAATGTAATCGTGTATTTGGGAGTGCTGAACAAAGGCCGTGGACTGCCCGAAATGATCAAGGTGATGCATGACATAGATGCACAACTTTGGATCATTGGGGACGGAGACATAAGTACCGATCTGTGGAAGCTGGCCAATTCGGAGCAACTACTCCACAAGGTGTTGTTTAAGGGCTTTGTGCCTCCCGAGGAATGGCCGGTCCTCTTGGAGAAAGCTCGAATCGGTATCAACCTGCTCGACCCCGCATCAGAAAGTTATCGGCTCTCTCTAGCCAACAAATTCTTCGATTACTTGCATGCTGGTACTCCCCAGGTCTGTATGGATTTCCCGGAATACCGAAGATTTAATGATAGATATCGAGTGGCAGCCTTGGTCCAGGATTTGAAACCTTACACTTTGTCATATACCATCAATCATTTACTTGATGATCGCAACTACTGGTTTACTTTCCATACGAGCTGTCTGAAGGCACGCCAGCAATGGAATTGGCAAAGGGAAGCCCCTAGGTTAAAGCAATTGCTGGAAAATATTTGAATGGTGTAAAGTTTCTGTCCTGCTCATTGTGGAATCCAGTCGCAGGAGTGCTCTTTCTATTAGTTTAAGTTTTGTTGATAAATCGTGGTTGTGGTTAAAAGTAATCGCAATCCATCAATTTTTTCTTGTGAGGAACAAGGCGGCTGCACTGCAGGGTAGCCGCATTGTTTTTATGGTTTGGTGTCAGTGCCAGTCGCATGATCGTACTTCAGTGATCCACCAAATGGAGCAGAAAGGCATAGTATAATGCAGTTTCTCGGTGCAATTTAAATCGCCCAGAGGGTCCACCATGGCCAGCCTCCATATCACAGTGCAGTAATATGGGATTCTTGCTGGTATTGTGGGTTCGCAACTTCGCTACCCATTTGGCAGGTTCCCAATATTGCACCTGGGAATCGTGAATGCCGGTAGAAATGAGAAGAGCCGGATAATCTTGGCTCTTTATATTGTCATAGGGTGAATAAGATTTTATGTAGGTGTAGTAATTAAGATCATTGGGATCACCCCATTCGTCATACTCTCCTGTGGTCAGGGGTATTGAGTCATCTAACATGGTGGTGACGACATCCACGAAGGGTACAGCTGCAACCACGCCACGGTAGAGATCTGCTGCTTCATTGATCACAGCACCCATAAGGAGGCCTCCGGCACTGCCGCCCATGGCAAACGTCATCCCGGGCGAAGAAAATTTCTCTTTCTGTAGGTATTTTGTGCAGTCAATAAAATCATGAAAAGTGTTCTTTTTCTTTAGGAATTTACCATCCTCATACCATCGGCGACCCATCTCCTGCCCTCCGCGAATGTGGGCAATGGCAAAGGCAAATCCACGATCCAACAGACTCAGTCGGTTTGAACGGAAGGTGGGATCAATACTGATTCCGTAAGAGCCGTATCCATACAAGAGAAGCGGACCCTTTCCATTCTTTCTGAAGGATTTCCTATACACTATGGAAACTGGAATCTGCACACCATCCCGAGCAGGCACCATATGGCGTTCACTCACATAGTCCTCTTTGACGAAGTCTCCAACAATTTCCTTCTGCTTGAGTAGCTTCCTTTCCTTGTTCCGCATGTTGTATGCAAAAGTCGATGGAGGAGTGACTAGGGAAGTATAGGTGAATCGCAAGATCTCAGTGTCAAACTGCATATTGATTTCAGTCGAAGCAGTGTAGGCCTCTTCAGGAAAATCGACATAATGATCACTTCCGCGGTGAGAAAGTACTCGCAATCTGGTCAGACCCTGGAATCTTTCCGACAACACCAGGAAGTCAGCAAATACTTCAAGGTCGTCAAGTAAAACATCCTGGCGATGAGCAATGAGTTGTGTCCACTCCTCTTTAGAAGTCGCACTTTCGGGAGCCTCCATCAGCCGGAAGTTTTCAGCTTCCCAATTGGTCCTGATATAAAATTTGTTGTGAAAATGATGGATGGAATGTTCATGTCGGGCCTCCCGTGGTGCAAAGAGACGGAAGGTGCCTGTAGGATCATCGGCAGACAATATCTGGTACTCATTAGATAGAGAAGCATAAGACCCGATCACCAAATATTTTTGTGACTTGGTTTTGTAGATATGGCAGGAGAAAGTTTCATCAGTCTCGTGGTAGATCTCGACATCTTCCTCTTGCGGTCTTCCTAAGGTGTGACGAAAGATCTTGAAGGCTCTTAGCTTTTCATCTTTTTGCGTATAGAACAAAGTCTGATTATCATTAGCCCAAACAGCATATCCTGTAGTATTTTCGAGTTTGTCTTCCAGGGTGATTCCTCTTTTCAGGTCTTTGACACGGATCGTATATATTCTTCGACTCACTGTGTCCTCTCCATATGCCAGCAAAGCATTATCCGGACTCACTGATCGACCTCCAACATGGTAGTAGGCAAATGGTGCCGCTAAGACATTGACGTCGAGCATGATTTGGCGCTCAATTTTCTCAGCCTTCCTCCACCGGGTATACACCGGATACTCCTTACCCTCGTGATAACAAGTTTGGTAGTAGTAGTCATTAAAAAGAAATGGTACCGATTGATCCTCCTGCTTTATTCTGCCAATGATTTCTTGATACAGGTCCTCTTTTAAGGACTTCACGTTCGACATCATAGCCTCGGTATAAGCATTCTCAGCTTTCAGGTAGGCCATCACCTCCGGATCTTCTCGGTTGTTGAGCCAGTAGTAGTCATCAACTCGCACATCACCGTGTTTTGTCAGCTTTTGCGGCACTTTCCTGGCCCGTGGTGGGTCATTGGTCATTTCTCTTTTGGAATCAGTTTTCTGCGTTTTCATTTGTCTACAAAATTCATCCGATAGTCGAGGTAATAACTCCCTTCTCGACGGGTTTTAGTAATTGTTCTATTGCTAGATTTGTTAGCTTGCGAAGCTAAGCATTCAACTTGAAACTCCATCTTACGTATCGGCAGATTCTAGCCATTTCAGCTCCTATCATGATTGGGAGTGCGGCTCAAAACATCATTGCACTGAGTGATAGCATATTTTTATATCACCAGAGTGAGACTGATTTTGCCGCGATTGGATTTGTCAGTGTGTTTTATTTGATTATCACAGCGATAGGCTATGGATTTTCACGTGGTGGTCAAATTTTGGTGGCCCGGCGAACGGGAGAAAAGCAGTACCGAAAGGCGGGAGAGAATTTTTATGCCATGCTGTATATGGAAATTGGCTTGGCCACCATCTTTTTCCTTTTTATCTGGTTTGTGAGTCCCTGGTTTCTCCGGCTATTCGTGGAAACGGATAGCATCTATGAGAAAAGTCTGCAATATCTCCAGTATCGGTGCTTTGGCGTCTATCCTTCCTTTATAGGAGTGGCGATCATTGCCTTTTATACTGGAATAGCACGTACCAGGATGATCATGTATGATACGATCGTGCTTATTGTTGTGAACATCTTCCTAAATTATTCCTTGATCTATGGCAAATGGGGACTACCGGAAATGGGCATTGCTGGAGCCGGCCTAGCCAGTACTCTTGCCGAGGTTGTTGCATTGGCTGTGTTCTCGGTCTATATGTTCTTCGACCGGTATTTGCGACCGTTTAAATTGCGACGAATCCCAAGGATTAAACTCGATTTGATCAAGAATAGCTTGCGGGTGGCGAGTCCCATCGTTGCTCAGGCGGTAGTAGGTCTGGGAAGTTGGTTCATCTTCTTTGGTATCGTTGAAAATATGGGGGAAAGAGAGCTGGCAATCAGTAACCTGGTGCGTGTTGTCTATCTAATCCTAAGTATTCCCTGTTGGGGCTATTCTGTGGGCGTGAACACCTTGGTCAGCAATTTCATTGGCCAGGGTGAAAGTGATCTGGTGATGACCATCATTAAGAAGACGATGAAGATTTGTGTGGCCAGCACCTTGCTTTTTGCCATCCCGGTCTTGTTGTTCCCACAATACGTTTTGTATCCATTGTTGGGTTCCGAAGATATGTCACTCTTTGTCGCAGCCCAGCCGATTTTTTATATCCTATTCATCATATTAACACTCTTTGCTGTGGGAGGGATCTATTTCAATGGAATGGTGGGAACCGGCGCAACTTATGAAGGACTTAAAATTCAGGCCATTTGTGCCCTGTTTTATATTGTGTTGATCTATTTGATGGTAAATCACTTTCACGTAGGTCTCACCGTGGCTTGGACGATTGAGATATTCTACTGGATCCCTTTGATACTCCTTGTACATCGCTACATCGGGCATGGCAGGTGGCGACTGTTGAAGGTATAGCCAAATCCTTTGATGCAAGTGCGCTACTGCTGAAACTGGCTTTTTTACTGGTCAAGTTTTACACAGTTGTGGAAAAGCTCCTTCGAGTCTCCGAATCAAAATCGAGTATATTTGTGCACGTGAGATTACAGCGATTAGAAATCAAGGGCTTCAAGAGCTTTGCCCAAGAGACTGTTATCAATTTTAATGAATCAGTCATCGGGGTCGTAGGTCCGAATGGAGCTGGCAAGTCCAATTTGGTGGATGCGGTGCGATGGGTTCTTGGAGAGCAGAAGGGAAAGGAACTCAGACTTGCTAAAATGAGTGACGTCATTTTTAACGGCACCAAGAAGCGCAAAGCAGGTGGGGTAGCTTATGTCTCTCTTACCTTTGAAAACACCAAGAACCTGCTTCCGACAGAGTATAATACGGTGTCGATTTCCAGATATCTTTACCGGTCCGGCGAAAGTGAATATCGCCTAAACAATGTACCGTGTCGGCTCAAAGATATTCGGTCCCTGTTCTTGGATACGGGTATTGGTAGTAATTCCTATGCGATTATCGCACTCGGAATGGTCGAAGACATATTGAGTGACAAGGAAAATGCTCGACGCCGGATGTTTGAACAAGCTGCCGGCATTTCAAAATATAAAGCGAGGAAGAAGGAGACGATCAATAAGTTAAATAACACCCAGGCGGATCTTGATCGAGTGGAAGACCTTCTTTATGAAATTGAGCAGAATCTCAAAGCCCTGGAAAAGCAGGCTAAGCGTACTCAGAAGTATTTTAACCTCAAGGAGAGATACCAGCAACTCAGTATCCAATTGGCCGTATTAAAGGTTAAAGACCTGAAGCTCAAATATCAGAAACTACGATCTCAGATCGAGCAGGAAGGAGACATCATTCGCCAAATTGAGATCGAAATCCGTGAAGCCGAGGCACAATTAGAACAAATAAAACAAGAACACCTGGATAAGGAAAAGTCATTGTCTGACTTTCAGAAGTCGATGAATGAACTTATCAACAACATTAGGACTGCGGAGAATGACAAGAAAATTCTAGAACAAAAGCTGGAGTTCTTGGATCAAAGCCGGGTCACCCTTACCAACCGAATAAATCTTAATGAAGAAAGACTCGAGGAGCTGAGTCAGACCAGTTCAAAGCAAAGTACTGAGCTGGAAGGAATCAACAGAATTGAGGTAGATCTCGAGAAACAACTAGCCGAAGCCAAGGATCAGCTGAATCAAATAGAGCTTGGTCATGGAGACACCAAAAAGACGCTCGACATTATTATGCAAGACCATCAAGCTAAGCAAGAGCAGATGGTTAATCTGGAAAAGCAACTTGCCATCATTGAAAGTAACAGGACATCTGCCGATCACGAGATACAGCAGATCAATGAGCAAGTTAAAGGTCGATCATCTGAATACTCCGATGTCAGTGAGAGCCTGGCCACAGTTAGAAATAAGATACAGCAACAGACGGATATTGTCAAGGTGATTGAAGACCGGGAATTTAGACGGCTTCAACAAAGAGCTGAACTCGAAAAGAAGGAAGATCAGCTGGGCAAATCCCTCATTGATCTCAATCGTCAATATGATGCCAGAAAGCATGAATATGACTTGATTAAGAACTTGGTTGACAAGCTCGAGGGTTTTCCCGACAGTATTAAATTTCTCAACAAGAGTAATCATTGGGCCAAGCCAGCTCCTTTACTTTCCGATCTGATATACTGTAGTGAAACCTATCGTGTCATCATTGAAAACTATTTGGAGCCTTTTCTCAATCACTATGTGGTTGAAACGCTAGACCAAGCTGCTGAGGCGGTTAGGTTACTATCAGACGCTCAGAAAGGGAGAGCAAATTTCTTCATTTTAGATGCGTTTTCAGGTGAGTCCGCAGAACCCCTTGATGAAGTTGAATTTCAAAGAGCGATCGATGTTGTGGAGATTGATCAGAAATATGCTCCGGTCGTGAGGTACCTTTTGGCCAATGTATATATCGCAGATCATGAAGATGTAACGGTCATAGATGATCTACCGCCAGGGGTGATCTTAATTTCACCCAATGGCAAAATGATCAGAAGAGAACGAAGCTTGGGTGGGGGTTCGGTTGGGCTCTTTGAAGGAAAGAAGCTTGGCAGAAAGAAATATTTGAAGAAACTCGAGGAGATATTAGACCAATTGCAAAAGAAGATTGATGCAAAGAATGAACAACTGGATGGCATCAATGATCAGCTCAGTTCTTTAGACAATTCTGAGAATGTAGAAGACTTGGAAGCTGAGAAGCAAAGGCTTGAGGAGCTAAAACGGCAGGAAGTCTATCTCCATTCAAGAATAGAACACCTCGAAAGTCTTGAAACAGAAGCAGGAGGCAGCAAGGATCGACTCAAACATAAGCTCTCCATTCTCGACAGTGAACGGCTGGAGTTGCAGCGGGAGATTAAGAAATTAGCAGATCACCTGGAGAATGAGCGGAAAAACCTGGCATCTGCTGATGATTCCTTCAATGAGATCGCAACCAAACTGGCGGATCAAAACGCTCTGGTGAATCAAAAGAATATCGAATTGATTAGACACCAAGGGATTAAGGAATCGATTGAGCGGGAAATAAACTTTAACACGAACCAACAGGCGGATGTGGCGGCACAATTGGAAGCTGACAGGCAACAGCTTACCGAAAACGAGGAAGAGAAAAAGAGCAACAAGGATAAGATAACCGCCTTGGAAGAAGTCCTTCGAACTGATTACGAAGTAAGGAAATCCAAGGAAGGAGATTTGAACAGCCTTGAACAGGCCTACTACCAAGCTCGTGGAGAAATTACCGACATAGAAAACACCATCAGATCACTACACAGAAAGCAGCAGGATCAACAACAGCTGATTAATGATCTAAAGGATCGATTTAGTGAAGTGAAGTTTAAGATGAGTAATGTCGGTGAAAGATTGAAGATCGAGTTTGATCTTGAGCTAGAAGAGATCTTGAATCAAACTGAAGCAGAGGATGCAGATCTGGATGAATTGGATCAAAAGGTAGATCGCATGCGTCATCGCATCAACAATTATGGTGAGATAAACCCCATGGCTGTTGAAGCCTACAATGAAATGAATGAGCGTTATGAGAGCATCACTGCTCAACGCGATGATATCGTCGAGGCTAGAGATTCTTTACTCGAAACCATAAAGGAAATCGAAGAAACCGCAACTGAGCGGTTTATGGAGGCTTTCACGCAAGTTCGACTCAATTTTATCGAGGTGTTTAGGAGCCTCTTTACCGAAGATGACAATTGTGACTTGGTATTACTCAATGAGGAAGAACCCCTCAATTCTCCTATTGAGATCATAGCCAAACCCAAAGGCAAGAGACCGAAGACACTGAGTCAACTGTCGGGGGGTGAGAAGACCTTGACGGCCATCGCCCTCTTATTTGGCCTTTACTTACTTAAACCGGCACCCTTCTGTATTTTTGATGAGGTTGATGCCCCGCTTGATGACTCCAACATCGAGAAATTTAATCGAATCATTAATCGATTTTCAGATCAGTCCCAATTTATCATCGTTACCCACAACAAGCTGACTATGGCTGCTGTTGACTTGATTTATGGGGTGTATATGGAAGAACAAGGGGTTTCGAATGTAAGTCCGGTGGATTTCCGGTCTTTCAGCCATACCAGTCTTTTAGAAGTCACCACCTAGTCAAAAACCGATGACCTATCGACTCAGTTCAATGAGACCATGCTCGAGCGCATAAACAATCATTTCGGTCGGTGAGGTGAGGTTGAGTTTTTTCAGAATGTTTTTTCGGTGTGTATAGATGGTATGAGGGCTGATGTGAAGCTCGGCAGCTATCTCTTTGGCTACCATACCCTTAGCCACTAATGTCAGTATTTCTTTTTCCCGTGAGCTCAAAGGAGTAGCCGAACAATCTTCTGATTTTGACGGAAAAGAACGTTCAATGATTAGATCTAGAATCTTGTGACAATAAAATTTCTCGCCTTTAGCTGTCGCTGCAATAGCATCCAAAATCTCTTGTTCGTCACATTGTTTAGTGAGAAAACTGTTCACGCCTCCCTCCAATACTTTATAGATGCGTTCCTTGCGTTCATCTGAACTGATCACCAACATGTGCGTTTGTGGAGATCGATCTTTAATATCTTTTACGATGTTGTGGTCAAAAAATCTGGGTTGATTGTAGTCAACAATTACCACATCAATATTCTTTTCATCCACCAGGTCCAACAAGCTCTGGGCATCCCCAGCCTGACCAGCTACCTCTATATCAGGGGCAGTGCTCAACACTTGGCATAACCCCACCCGACAGAGTGTCTGGGCATCCGCGACAGCTACCTGAATTTTCTGATTCACTGAGTCTAAATTAGACTAAATACAAATAATGACAAAATTACCTAAACACTTTAGGATTTGCACCTGGTCTTAAAGACAAATAAAAGGAATTTTTGTTGACATCTGTCTGAGTTGCTTGTGTTGAAGTTGACGATCAAGATCTAAGGGTAGGTGAACAAGGTATCATCGTGCTTTATCGTGACCTGCTCACCTCTGTAAGCTTCGACTCGACCCACTATCTTGGCTTCCAAATGAAAACTGTTTGCAATATCAATGATTTGGGATGCCGCTGATTCTCCGATGTATATCTCCATTCGATGCCCCATATTAAACACCTGATACATCTCTTTCCAGCTGGTCCCCGAACTTGATTGGATAAGCGAAAACAAGGGAGGAGTGGGGAATAGAGAATCCTTGATTACATGTTTATCCTTAATGAACTTTAGGACCTTGCTCTGACCACCACCGGTACAATGAATCACTCCATTGATTTCGGATTTACAGTTTTCGTAGATGGCTTTAAGGACCGGCAAGTAGGTTCGGGTTGGAGAAAGCAGAGCCCGACCAACATTGTCGAATTGCCTGAGGCTTTCAACTTGATCGGTCAGCCGGTATTGTCCGGTAAAGATCACGGATGGATCGGTTTGAGGATCGAAGCTTTCGGGGTACCGTTGTGCGTGATCTGTAGAGAGCACATCATGACGAGCAGCGGTGAGGCCATTGCTGCCCATACCGGAGTTGGGTTCGTTTTCGTAGGATGTCTGGCCTATAGAGGATAGGCCCACAATGAGGTCTCCAGCTTGAATGTTGTTGATCAATAGGTCTTCCTTTCGCATGCGAGCAAAAGTTGTAAATCCGACATCTATGGTTCGTACGATGTCCCCTACATCGGCAGTCTCTCCGCCGGCAAGGTACAGGTGGATTCCTTGATCTTTCATCTGAGCGACAAAATCGCTTGTGCCCCTGATGATTTCGGAAAGTACGGCTCCAGTAATCAAGTTTTTATTTCGACCTATTGTTGACGATAGAATGATCTGATCGGTACAGCCAACGCAGGCCATATCATCGACATTCATCACAATGGCATCTTGAGAAATACCTTTCCAAATGCTGAGATCATTGGTTTCACGCCAGTACAAATAAGCCAGGCTCGTCTTCGTTCCTGCCGTATCAGCATGCATGATGTTAGAATGCTGGTCGGATCGCCCGGTTATATCAGGTAGAATCTTACAAAAGGCGGTAGGGTATAATCCTTTGTCCAAATGCCGAATGGCCTCATGTACTTCATCTTTGGTAGCAGAGACACCCCTCAGCTCATACTTGCTTTGCTCATCCATATTTGGCAGACAAAGGTAACAAGTAGATCCGGTTAACGTGTCAACTTCAGCCAGATCTAAGGATGATAGCTAGCATTTTCAAAATTGCAAAGGTTCTGGATGTGCACATCCAGAACCTTGCTTGAATTTATCCCTCTGCAGGCAGTGTATTTGGACCATCTCGGGTTTGGATATTGATCTCTCTTGAGTACTGGGCATCTAAGTCAAGCTTGTAGGCCTGCATGGGTATACCGGTATCAGCTTTTGCCATTTTGACTGTACCCGTAATGGGTTAGATCAGCAGTGGCTGGTGAAATTATCTTCCGGTTGATATCAGCTACTTCAGAAAACCAGGCGACTAGATTTCTTCTTCAATGTGGTCATGTTTTGCTCGCTGGTAGTAGATCAGCAAGGCTACTCCGCCTAAAAAGAATATAAGGGGGAAATATCCCGCACCGTCATCCATTGAAGTATACTCCTCCAGAAAATGACCCAAAAAGAGGGCAATTCCGATAGCAACCCCCAACATTCCCCATTTCAGGTTAGCATGAATATTCCTTGAACGCTTGAATATACTAGCGTCAGTACCGCTCTCAATGAGGGCCATTCTTTCTTTGTGTCGTGTTCGCAGAAAAACGTACAGTATAAAGCCTAGACATCCAAAGACACTAATCGTTCCTACCAATGGTATCAATACTTCGACTCCAGCCATATTATTGATTATTTATAAATTGATAAATAGATTTGTCGATCATTCGACGGCAGCTGACGATATCTGGTTACGTTCTGAGCAATCTTTTTGTAATATAGTAACCATCTACCAAATCGATCGTCTAAAGAGCCATAGCCTTGGAATTAATAGAGGCGTACATTGATGAAGTGCTATCCGGTCGTTCGGAAGCCTTTGAGAAAATAGTAGAAGAATACCAGTCTATGGTGTTTACGATCTGTGTCAATATGTTGAAAGAAAGGGCATTGGCCGAGGAGGCGGCCCAAGATGTTTTTGTCAAAGTGTACAAGAACCTCAAATCATTTGCCCGCAAATCCTCCTTCAAAACCTGGATTTATCGGATTGCCTATCGTACTGCCATAGACTACCATCGGAAGAAGCGATACCACAACGTGTCCATTGATCAGCAGGATCAACCTATGCAGCTCGCAGACGACCACTCAAATGCTCAAGAATTGTTAGAACGTCAAGATGAAATGAAGACCCTCGAATCAGCGATGAAACAGCTGGACAATGATGACAATCTGTTGCTAAGTTTATACTATTTTCAAGAAAAAAATATACAGGAAGTAGCAAAAATTACCGGATTGACTGAATCAAACGTGAAGATAAAGTTGTTTAGAATACGAAAGAAATTGCGATCATTGTTACAAAACAGTACACTAAGTAGTCATGGATAGGGATTTGGATTTGATCTGGAGATACATTGATGGTCAGTGTTCTGCTGATGAAAGCAGGGAGGTGGAGAATCGATTGAAGTCTGATCCCACCTTTCGCAAGCAGTGTAGTGAGGTTGAAGAAATGGATGCTTTACTGAGTAAACGAGCACCCGAATTGCCTTCGCTTCGTTTTGGCAAGAATGTAATGGATCGAATCTCGCAAATTGCACCATCGACCTATGAAATCCCAGTGATCAGCCGTAGGGTAGTATGGGGATTTTTCAGTGGCATGGCAGTTCTGATTGCAGCGGCCCTTATGATCGTGATAAGTTTTCCATCCTTGTCAGGTAGCCTGACCTTTAACCCTTGGGAAGGGTTTGTCTCATGGATTCAAACAAAACCATCATCCACTATGGTGTTTCAGATCTTTATTGGGCTGGGTGTGCTCTTCCTGCTGGATCGCTACTTGGGATTCAGATATGGTAAGAAATCAACCAATCCCGTGTAATTTTCTGGGGTAATATCTAACATCTCTTGCTTAAGTGATTCATTCACCGGCAGTGTCTTGATGAAAGCGTGCATGTCTTCCCGAGTCACAGATTCTCTACCGCGAGTGAAATCCTTGAGGAGTTCGTATGGTTTACTGATGCCTTCTCTACGCAGGATGCTTTGGTAGGCTTCAGCCACAACAGCCCAGTTGTTATCCAGATCTTCAGATAGTTTTGCTTCATTGATTTTTAATTTATCCAGTCCGCGAGTGACTGAATGAATGGCGATTAGTGAATGAGCCATGGGCACCCCTATGTTTCGCAACACAGTCGAATCGGTGAGATCCCTCTGCAATCTCGATATGGGAAGTTTATCCGACAAAAAGGTATAAATTGCATTGGCCATCCCCAGATTTCCCTCAGCATTTTCGAAATCAATGGGATTGACTTTGTGGGGCATTGTCGATGAGCCGATCTCGCCTGGTATGGTCTTTTGTGAGAAATATCCCATTGAAATATACGTCCATATGTCACGACATAAATCAATTAGAATAGTATTTATCACTTTTAGTTTTTGAAATAATTCAGCAAGATGATCATAGTGATCAATTTGTGTGGTTATAGGAATACGCTCCAATCCAATTCTATGAATAAAATTATTAGAAAATAACATCCAATCAACGCCCGGGAAAGTAATATAGTGAGCATTTAAATTGCCCACAGCTCCGCCAAATTTTGCATAGATCTTTTGATTTTCCAAATTAGTAATTTGCGTTTGCAACCTGTGAGCGAATACAGCAAGCTCTTTACCCATGGTCGTAGGAGAAGCTGGTTGTCCATGAGTATGTGCCAACATGGGCTTGTCTTTCCATGCGACACACAACTTGACGGTTTTAGTTAATAAGTTTTTATAGGCTGGGAGAAATACGTCTTGTACCCCATCACGTAGGCTCAGTGGTATTGCAGTATTATTAATGTCTTGCGATGTCAGTCCAAAATGGATTATTTCAGAAAAATCTTCGAATCCAAACTCTGCAAATTTTTCCTTAAGAAAATATTCTACCGCCTTTACATCGTGGTTTGTCGTCTTTTCAATCTCCTTGATTCGTATGGCATCTTCCTCTGAGAAGTTGCTAATAATACTACCTAAAAGGTCTGTTTGGTATTTAGGAAATTTTTTTAACGGTTTTATATCAGCTTTCAATAATTCAATAAAATATTCTACCTCTACTATTATTCTGTATTTAATTAAGGCAAATTCTGAAAAATATTCTGATAGGATTTTTGTTTTCTCAGAATATCTCCCATCAACTGGAGAAATGGCATGAAGCATAATTATAATTCTGGTTTCGATTCTAATATTTCTCGGATAGAATTAGCGGCCACAGCGTGATAATTTAATTCTGCCTCCAGAAAGACATCTCTGGCCAACGTGTGAAAACCCTCTTTTACTAAGGCTGTATATAATGGCACTAAAAACTTTCTTCTGCCAATGTCGATCAAGAAATCCTTCAAGATTTCCTGATGTTGTTGTACAATGTATCCACTCCTGATGCCCAGCTCCAACCAGGCAGCAAGGATCTCGGCATTGCCCGAGTTAGAAATTTGGTACACTTCATCGAGCTTTTCATAGAACGTGACATGTAGATCATCTGGAAGATGCCTGATGAAATGGAGCCACTCGTGAGTAGACCACTTGCGCGTGTCAGAGCGGTCTAGTCTGGCAATGCGTACAAATTCTCGGACATGCTCATCGACTTTTTGGAATCTATCAGAAATAATGATAGGGTGTTCTGGAGGAAGCCCAGGCTCGTAGAGCCAAGCATCCAAGTCAAACTCAATGCGCTGAGGATTTAAGAGATGTTCTTGAATGAACCACTTCCATTGTTTCGTTGATATCGACTGAAAAGCAAACTGTGAAAAATATTCTTTGAGAAATTGATCAAAGACCTCACGGCCTACCTTGTTTTCCAGGGTATATAGCAATAGAAAACCCTTTTCATATGCAACGTCAGTCATTCCTTCATCAGGATCTCGATGGGCAAGATTAAGCTTAAGATGAGTGTCCGGATGTCTTTCCCCAAGGTTGTCGATCGTCTTGGTCAAATCCTGATATCCCAATAGTGCCAGCATGTTGGTATAGGGCACACCGTACAAGGATTCCATGATACGCCGTTCGATATAGACAGTATGGCCTTCATTAATCCAAAAGTCTTCCCAGGTTGCATTGGTGACTAAATTTCCTGACCAGGAGTGGGCCAACTCGTGTGCAACCAGTGAGGTGAGTGACCGATCACCGGCGATAATTGTAGGTGTAGCGAAGGTCAATCTGGGGTTTTCCATGCCCCCAAAAGGAAAACTCGGTGGCAAAATGATGATGTCGTAACGTTCCCAAAGATAAGGACCGTACAAGGATTCAGCTGTAATGAGCATATCCTCCAAGTCAGCTAATTCGTCACTTGCTGCTGCGATCATACCTGGTTCTGCGTAAACTCCAGTACGTGCTCCAATGCTATCGAAGACGATATCACCGACCACCATAGCCATAAGATAGGATGGGATGGGTTGATCCATGGTGAAATGATAAACTCCAAGTTCATTCCTAGAGGTTGGATTTTGTGCGCTCATGATCGCCAAAAGTTCATTAGGTACGGTTACTTCAGCATCATAGGTAAAGCGAACACCAGGACTGTCTTGACAAGGTAACCAGCTCCGCGTGAGGACAGCTTGACCCTGAGTAAACAAGTAAGGCACCTTCTTACCTAAAGTTTGCTGAGGAGATAGCCAAAGAAGCGCATCGGCTTCGGGGTGGGTATGGTAGTAGATATGTATCTCAGCAACGGTTGAGTCTATCGAGATGTGGAGAGGACTGCCCAAGTACGGTTGCTCGTCGCCGACTGTAAAATCCAGATGGTCCGTTTTATCTATTCCTTTTATCGAGTCGACAGTCAGATCTGACATATCTAGAATGATCTCTTCGGCATCGGGGGTAGCTTCAATTTGGTAAGAAGCCATTCCAACCAGTACATGATCATCGAAGTCCACGGTCAACTGGAGTGAAAGATGGACAATTTTGGCGATCTCAGGCTGTGAATAACTGTGTTGATCATGGACTGGCTCGAGCTGCAGTTGAGAAATTTTCTTGGCGGCCCCCTGGCAACCTAGCCAGATGGCTGACAAAAGAATAAGCGTCTCCTTGTACCTCATAACTGGGTCTCATACATTGGCAGGCTCAAAATTAAGATTTTGCCGTTTAAAGTAGTTGCCTTGGACTCAAGGATACCGAGGTCAATGATTGTATCCATCCGTGGTTGCAAGCACTTGTTCCCAAACACGAAATAGATTTTTTGAGCAAATTTTTTCGATGTCAGCATGGCTGTATTTGCGCTTTAACAACTCATTAATGAGGTTGGGATAGTCACTGACATCTTTCAGTCCTACGGGCAGTGAGTCGCCCACACCGTCAAAGTCACTCCCAAGACCCACATGCCCAATACCGACAAGGGATACTACATGATCAATGTGATTGGCAACCATCTGCACATCTGAATATAATGTGGGATGCTCTTTGCGATAAGCTTCAATGATCGGTTTAGCTTCTTCCTCATCTGCATCCAGATTGCGCTCAGCCAGCAATTTTCGCAACGCCTCACGATGGCGATCTGCTTGAGTTCTGATCTTGCCATCTAAAAAGTTTGAACCAAAGTTGATCATAATGACACCCCCGTTTTGCGCAAGTTTCAAGATCATGTCATCGTTCATATTTCGCTCGAATCCAGGGGTAAATTTCCGACAAGATGAATGCGAAGCAATTACGGGTACGGAGGTAATTTCCAGGACCTGATAAAAAGTGCTATCAGAGACATGAGATATGTCAACCATAACTCCTGTACGATTCATTTCTTTGACTACCGACCGACCAAAGTCTGAAAGGCCATTCCAGGTACGAGTTGTATCATAGGACGAATCACAAATCTGATTGTCCTTGCTATGAGTCAGTGTGATGTAGCTGATTCCGCGATCGCGAAAGTACTGGACATTGCTAAGGTCATTTTCCACCGGAGCTCCGTTTTCCATTCCCATAGGCAGGGCAATTATTCCTTTCTTGACAATCTTTTTGACTTGACCTGGTGAAGTAGCTATCTGAAAGTGATTGGGATGGGCCTGGGCAATTCCAGTAACCATATCAATGAGTGAATCTGCAAAAGCTTTTGCAGCACCATTTTCTTGGTAGGAGGCAGGAACATAAATAGACATAAAAGGAGCATCCAATCCCCCGGACTTAGCTCGAACAAAATCGAAATCACCTTCCTTGCTGTCAATCGGGATGCTCAGGAATTCCTTCTCTAATCTAAAGTTGATCACATTTAGGCGATATGGCAGATCTACATGGCCATCCGTGATGATCATTCTGCGTGCCATTTGTGTTGCCAGTGAATGCACTGAATCTGTATTTGTGGTCAGAGATCTTGATTGCTGGAGATGGCAAGAGATCTCCATGAAAATAATCGCAAGGTAACCTATCCCAATAAAGATCTTTTTCATAGCATGGAATTGAAGGCCCAAATGTAATCCAATTTCGGGTGTTCTTGTCTACTTGCATTCCCAGTCATATGTCCCGTAATCACCTTTCCTGCTAGCACATTCTCATTAAAAAAGCTGGCATAGTGGGCCTGCAACTGAACCGATTTGGAAAATTTTCAAAAAAATCTTAGGGCATCCTCTGGCCTTCCTCAGCCACAATTTTCGGTGATCTCACTCGGTATGCTAAGTTCTCCATCACATGATATAATTGTAACAAAACATGCATATATATCTGATAAATAAAACTTTATGTTATATATTAAATTTTAATATGATTCGAGTTTAGCTGATCAGTTACACATGATGGAGTACTCATATATAAGATATGTTTATGTGCAAGTGCTTCATAATGAGAAAAAAAAATCCCTGAGCAATCTTATATATAAATTATTTCTATATATATTTGCTTCCGGTTACCAAAATTCGACACCATGAAAAATCTTTTACTACTTTTTTCTTTCATGATTTGCGGCGGCTTGACCACTGGAGCATTTGCCCAGGTGGGACCGAACTGTGCAGATCTAAACATTCCCGTAGGACAAGACGATTCTGCTACAATTGCGATTGCCAGTTTCGTCACAAATGCTGCAGCTGCAGCACCACTCACTGTCACGTTGAAAAATCCTTATGGTGGTATTCTTGCGCACATTGAAGGTGCCGATGAAACCACTGAAATCCGGATTGAAGCATGTCAGTATATTGGCCGGGAACTCTCGCTTAATGTGATGGGTGCCGGCGGACCTTGTTGGAGCAAGATCACCTTCAAAGGCGGTAATGCTCCCATAATCAGAGGTCGAAGCATCACGGTTTGGTGTGATGATCCATTAGTGGCCGGTGGTCACATCGGTGGTGTTCCGCCCCGAGCTATTATCCCTTGTGGCCCGGATCGACCAGCGACGCTGGTCGGCGACTGGGTAGACCCACGACCCTGCATATTGGGTGAAGATACCGCCAAGGTCGTTTACCGTGAGTACGAGGCCTTTGGAAAAGATGGGACCAGAGGTACTGGATGGGACACGATTACCGTGTTTAGATTGCCACAGATAACCGCACTTAACACCCAATGTGTTGAAAAAGATACAACCTATTGCGGTGCACTTGTGGGAGACCATTTCGGACCTTTTATGGTGGCAGAGAATCCTGCAACCAATGAATGTGATACCATCTACTTTCTCGATCCGGATGGCACTGCCGCAGAGTTTGATCCCAAATGTGGTCTGGCTGTAGCAGTTAAGGTTGATAGTTTTGATAAGGATTGCGAATCACTATTTAAGTATACGGTGTTGCTGAAGCAGACTTGTTATGGAATGCCTTCCACCGCCTGCCTCATTGATCCAGCATCAAATCTCACCCCTGTGGCAGAAGGTTATTGGGAGTGTGTATTCTGGCATATCGATTTAGATACATTTCCACCCGTTGTTGAGTGTGAGCCCGATACTATGTTGGTATCTACTGGGCCGCATGATTGTGTTGCTCATGCCCTGTTACCCCCGGTAACTGTCACTGATTCCTGTAATGATATTAAGCAGGTCAAGGCAATGATTGAAGGATTGGGCACATTCCACTACGATTTGGTAGGGGGAGAATGGGTTTCCAATGACCTGGTTAAGATACCTCTACATGAGGGATTGGTTAAGGTGCGATATGAAGCTGTGGATGCATGTCACAACAAAGGTTATGACAGTTGCTATATTAAAATTAAAGATCAGACCAAGCCAGTTGCCGTATGTGATAAAGGGGTGAATGTCAGCTTAACGGGTAAAAAGGTCTGGGTAGAAGCAGAGACCTTTGATGAAGGCAGTTGGGACAATTGCGGAGTCAATATGCTATTAGTCCGGCGTTCTGATTGGGCTGAGCTAACCGGGTGCGTAGACCTATGTGATTCCTTAGCTCTTGTTACTACAGGCATTCACAAAGACAGCCTGTGGACGCCAATCCTTGGTACCGATAAATTTAAGTATCCGGTGGAGGCACATTATCAAAAGACGATCGATTGGTTGCGCGCTGATGGTCAAGCTTGTGCCGGTCTGCTGTTTCAGTCATGGCGTTATGGCCTGATGAAACACGCCACCACGGTTTGTAAAGGAGTTGATGAGCAGGCCTTTGATGATCTCGCCAGGGGAGTCATTGGAGAAGAATATTTTGATCAGGCCAAGCAGATTGGCGGTGGTTGGAGTGATCAGGTAGTCTTTTCTTGCGAAGATGCCTGTGGACCGGTTACCGTGGAGATATTGGTAATGGACTACTGGTGCAACTGGAGCCGTTGTTGGACGGATGTCTGGGTTGAAGATAAGACCCCAATCACGATTGTCAAGGACGTCGCTGACGTTGATATCACCTGCTCCAGTTATCGAGCTGAGAACTATGCGTTAGGTGGTGATGTAGCCAGCCTGGAAGATATCGTCCTTGCAGCTGATAATGGTGATCTAGAAGCCTTTGCTCAATTGGATGAGATCTTTGGAGGCTATAAAAAAGCCTGGATTGATCCGTTAGGAGGCTACATAGATGAGTTTGGTGATCCCATTGATTGTGATATCACCTTCGTTGATGATTCCTGCTTCTGTGAAGATCTACCCGGTGTGAAACGGATTAAGGATCCGCACCTGGGCTGGGTAGAATATGATACTGTAGGCAGAATCTGTGACAATGCGCCAAACGAATTGCACTTCAACCATGGTATTGTAGCGGTCAATTGCCAGGAAAATGTTCAGTGTGAGCAGGATATCTGGTTCTCGTTTGACAACTGTGGCCAGGGTGTGATCTACCGTAAGTTCCGAATTTGGCAGGGATGTCCGACGACCAATGCTGCCCATGGAGCAAGAGATACAATAACCAAACTACAGAAAATTTGGGTAGGCAATAAGTGTGAACTAGACTCAGGTATGTTCACTATGCCTGCCGATGTTACTGTCGAATCATGCGATATACAGTACGACGGAGATGCCAGCGGAAATGTAGGCGGATCTGCACATCCGGACAGTACCGGCAGACCTACCTATAACTTTGATGATGATTGCCGCCTGGTAGGTATCGGATATTATGACAAGGTATTCCGAGTTGTAGGTGGTGATGAAGCATGTTTCAAAGTGATCAGAACTTGGTGCTTTGCTGACTGGTGTCAGGTCGATAAGCCTGTTACTGACAACTGGATCTTGGATCCGGATTATGAAGGCATTGTATTTAAGCATGAGCAAAAGATAATCTTGAGAGATACGGTGCCTCCTGAAATTACCATTACTCCTCTGCCTGGAGGTAATGTGGTGAGTGCTGGAGGTTGTGCTTACGATTTCAGTACCACAGTTGACGTTGGTGATGCTTGTGGAGTGCTGAGTTATCGATGGGCATTGTTAGACGACGACGGAGCTGTGGTGGAAGAAGGCTCCGGTGAATTGGATCTTTCGTTGGGAAGTGCCTTCCCAGTAGCTGCAGATGGTCTGGGTACCGGTGCTTATACACTCCGAGCAGTCATTACGGATGCTTGTCAGAATGAAGGTGTTGCTACCTATGATTTTGTAATAAGTACCGAGAAGAAGCCGGGAGTAATTTGCATCAGTAGTTTAGTCGTCGAACTCACCCCGATGGATACCGATAATGATGGTATCATCGATACAGGTATGGCCGTAATCTGGGCTTCCGAGTATCAGAATGGCAGCAGTACACCGGCATGCGATGATGATTCGTTGGCGTTCTTCATCGAATTCCTGGATGGGGTAGGTGATGACACCTTAGATCCGGAAGATGCTGATAGCCTGGCTATTGGTTGTGAGCACTTGCCTAATCCATTCCAAGTAAGAATGTGGGTACAGAGCTACCCGAGTGGTACAAGTGATTTCTGTGATGTCTTCGTGATACCACAAGATAATATGAATGGATGTGGTGACATCAGTACAACAAATGGGTTCGTGCGAGGTGATATTCAAACCGAGTTGGAAGAAAGCGTCGAGAAAGTGACGGTGAAAGCTGAACTATCTGATGGATCATCTATAGATGTCACGACAAGAGGATCAGGAGCCTACACACTGGCTGCGGCTTTGGGTCTGGATGTGAAGGTTATCCCGAGCAAAGACACCGATCATATGAATGGCATCAGTACGGCTGATTTGGTGAAGATTCAGAAACACATTATTGGCAAGCAACTCCTGGAGTCACCCTTCCGTGAGATTGCGGCTGATGTAAACGACGATCGAAGAATCTCAGCACTGGATCTTCTCGATATTCGCAAATTGATACTAGGCAAAGTCGAGAAGCTACCAAACACTGAATCTTGGGCGTTCGTAAATGCCATTGATGGGCAGTCTATCTATGAGATCAATGACTTGAGATCTGGAATGCAAGTAGATTGGACGGCTATCAAGAAAGGGGATGTCAACGTAACCAACGATCCAAGTAGAAGTGCAGGAAGATCGGGTAAGTCTCTGCTGATCCAAACTGAAGATGTTCGTATGGAGACCGGCAATAATTATGAGGTGAAGCTTCATGCCGAAAACTTCAATGGAATCGAAGGTTATCAGTTCACGCTAAACTTTGATCCAACCACTGTGGTATTCCGAGATATCAACATGAATGGCAACTTGCAGTTGTCTGAGGAGAACTTTGGCCTGCAGGGAGTTGATCAAGGGTTTATTACGACGAGCTGGAATGCTGGTGAAGCCACTGACCTCAAGGCAGATGATGTACTCTTTACGGTGACATTTGAAGCCATCGGCACCGCTAAGCTAAGTGATGTAATTACTATTAATGACCGGATCACGGCAGCGGAAGCATACGACGAAGGAGGAAGTGCCCTGAATGTTGCACTGGCCTTTGGTCAAGAAACGCAGATTCAAGATGGATTTGCCTTATATCAGAACCGGCCAAATCCATTTAATGAAAATACCGCAATAGGGTTTGACCTACCAGAGGCAAGCAGTGCATCACTGACCATTTACGATGTCGCTGGTAAGGTGATTAAGGTGGTGGAAGGCGATTTTGTGAAGGGTTACAATGAAATAGCCATTACTCGTAAGGATCTCAATGTAGCTGGAGTATTATACTATCAGCTTGACAGTGAAAGCTTTACGGCCACACGAAAGATGGTGGTAATTGATTAAAGCTTGGAAACCAGTGGTGTGAAAAGCCCTCGGGGCTTTTCACCCACATTTATAGCATCGAAAAAAGAACCTTGAGTTAGTTACTATACATGAGTTCTAGTGTCGGCCGCCTTGGATAACGAGGCGGCTTTTTGGTTTGCAGTACTTTCGCTTTTCTCACTGATCTTGACCACTTCTTCCAAAAGGACCGATCGATTTTACCTGGCCATAGAGAACATATATCCCATCATAATTTCTTGACCAGAATTTCTAATACACTTAGGATGTCTCTTGGGAGCCTTTACTGGTCATTTGATAACTTTCCTTCTTCAGCACACTATCGATACACCTTTGGCCTTTTTCTTTGGCCTTAGACCTTAGCCAATATAGATCGGACCTCAAGCGACTCTTCCACATTGTCCTGTGTGCTCCTCCCAAGTTGGGACTCCTATCTACTAATCGAATATATATAACATATTAGTTGCATACGAAAATTACCCTATTTGTGGGCTTTTTGCCCTTTGCAAATTGCCTAACTTTGTTGTCGCTACTACGTTGACAGTCTTTATTTAGTAACCAAACCTAACCACCATGAAGCAGCTATACGCCTGTATACTCTTCTTTTTATTGGTGATGAGCCAACGTATGGCTTATGCCCAACCTAATATTTTACCTTGTGCACCCAACTGTACTGACATCAATGCTTCCATCATACCAGATCCTCAAGGTCAGGGTTTCATTGCGAAGATTTTCTGGACAGATATCATTTCGAATTTTGATTGTGCAGAACCTGTAACCTATGCTTTGAGAAGGGGTAGTAGTGGTCCTACCTCAAGTGGAGGAAGTTCTGATGATGTGGGAAATCAGGAATATTTTCTGATTAGTGATCCATGCGCTTTCCTCGACGGAGGTCTTCAGGTGATCATTCAGAATGACCTGGGTATGTGTATAAGCAATGTGACATTTAAGAGGGGTGAGCCAAGTATCATTGGTAGGTCAACTACGGTTTATTGCAATGATTCTATCATAGATTACCCATCGGTGTATATCAATGGTGTACCTCCGACCAGTTTTATTTCCTGTCAGGGGTTAGGACCAGTTCCTGAGCATGCTGGCGATTGGATTGATAACTTTCCATGTGGTACGAACCCTGCTAATGATACTTTGAAGATAATCAGGAGAGAATGGGAAGTATTTGACAAAGAGGGAAAGCGAGCTTTTGCCTTCGATACAATCCATGTCTTGCGATTGCCTAGAATCAGTACGGTGAATACCTACTGTGGTCAGCAAGACACGGTCTACTGTGGAGATGCCGACGACTGCATTGGCCCTTATTTCGTATATGAGGAAGATCCCACGGGTGCCGGAGCCGACATAGATGGAGATTTATCTGTCTGTGACACCATTAAGTTTATTGAAGTTGAGCAGGGTATTGACGGCCTTGAATTTCACGCTGCAGAGTTTGATGACAAATGTGGCCTGTTGGTTGATGTCAAATCCTGGAGATTTGATGACGACTGCAGTCCTCAATACAAAGTAGAGGTGACGATTAAAGAGGTGTGTCCAAGGGCTGTCCTGACAACTCCGTTGTGCTTAGTACCGGGGGTTGGCAATGTTTTAGAGAATCTGGGTGTAGGCTATTGGCGATGTGAGTTCTGGCTGATGGATCTTGACACCGTTCCCCCTAAAGCTGAATGTAAATACGATAAGGTAGGACCAGACCGATTGCTTTCAGGAAGCTGTTTTGATCCGATCGATGTTCCAAACATCGAACCAGGTGATTCCGTGATTGTGGTTTCCACCAACACGCACGATTGTACGGCTCATACCTATATCCCCCCGCTCTGTGTTTATGATGATTGGTCAGGCATCAAGCAAGTAAAGGCCAGTGCGGAAGGACTGGGAAGTTGGATCCTGACACCAGCCGACTCCTGTGATGAGGTCGAGTATGGAATCTGCTATGAGTCTCATCAACGGGTACCTCTGACCAAGAAGGCTGATGGTTCTCCACATGAAATCCTGTATGAAATTTATGATAACTGTCACAATGTTGACACCGCGTATTGCTATATCTTAGTTAAGGACCTGGTCAAGCCTGTCGCTGTGGTCGATAAGGGACTGACGGTCAGTGTCAGTGATAAGAAGGTATGGGTAGGTGCGGAGGAATTTGACGAAAACAGTTATGACAATTGCGGTATTAACCTCTTTTTAGCGCGTAGAACGGATTGGTATGAGCAAATCGGTGGTTGTGTAGACCTGTGTGATAGCATTAATTATTGTTGTGTCGGGCCACATAAGGACACGCTTTGGATAGCTTTGTTAGAACCTAATAAACACAAAGACGATACTTCATACCGTGATGATGTAGAAGCCCATTATGCCAAGAATCTGGACTGGTGGTGCAATGACGGGACCGCCTGCGGTTCGCTGATTTACAATGCTTGGCAGTACGATCTCATGAAGCATGCTACGCTTAAATGCCGAAATCATCCCTATGGTGTGGATGAAGAGTATTTTCAAGAGCATTTTACCTCATGTTATTACGACTTCAGGTTTTACGGTCCTGCGATTGCCAATGCTGATCCAGACTTATCGACATTTCATGACATAGATCCGAAGGCGCCGGTAGAATACTGTTTTGATAAGTTTAAACCCCTTCCATCAAATCTGGGCTGCACTCACCTAAACGGTGCTGAGTTTACCATCGATGATATTCGTGCTGAGGTTGATCTGTATGAAAGATTAGGAGGTGGTTGGAGTGATGCCGTCCCTTTTGGGTGTGACGATGCCTGTGGACCGGTCACCGTAGAGTTGTTGGCTATGGACTATTGGTGCAACTGGTCAATAGCTTGGACTACGGTCTGGGTAGAAGATAAGACACCAGTTACCATTGCTAAGGATGTATTGGAGGAGCTAGAAATATCTTGTAAAACTTATAAGGAAAAGAAATATGACTTCGGTGATTTGACTCATCAGCTTAGCATCGATGAAATTGTAGCCTTGGCTAAGGATGGCGATCCCGAGGCCCTAGATTCACTAGATGCCATTTTTGGTGGCTATCAAAAGGCTTGGCTAGATCCTTACGGCAATTATGTAGACAAGTACGGAAACGAAGTGATTTGCGACATTCCCTTTCAGGACAGCTTTTGCGATTGTCGCGATACCACCCAGAAGTTTCGAGTATTTGATGAACATCATGGGTACATCTGGAAAGACTCAAGCTACCGGGTATGCGAATACTTTGAAGATGATCGCATTTACAATCACGGTATTGTCAGGGTCAATTGTTCAGAGAATGTCCATTGTGAGCAAACCGTCTGGTGTGACTTCGATCACTGTGGAGAAGGCTACATCTTCCGGAAGTTTAAGATTTGGCAAGGATGTCCTGATACCTCTGAGACCTATCAATCGGGACATATCCCTGACACCATCATCAGACATCAACGTATTTGGGTGGGTAACAACTGCACCTTGGATAAGTACATGTTTGATGTACCACAAGATACAACGGTCACTACTTGTGGATTGACTTATGATGAAAGTGGTAGTGGAAACCTGAGTGGTGATTTGCATCCAGATAATACCGGATATCCAAAGTACCTATTTGACGACGACTGCCGTGTGGTTGGCATTGGGCACCAGGATAAAGTCTTTAAGATCGTAGGAGGCGATGAGGTTTGTTATAAGATCTTACGCACATTTTACTTTGCCGATTGGTGTGGTGGAAAGCCAGTCTCTGAAAACTGGTTTAAAAATGATGATCTCGTCCTTGATTCTTGTGTTCAGAAGATTTTGGTGATAGACACCGAACCACCCGTTTGTCTCATTTCGGGACCGGTTGACGACGGTGGGACGGTCGAAGTCTCGGCTTGTCAGTATGACCTTAATGTCGAGGTGGCAGTCAAGGATTCATGTGGTGCCAGTTCCTATGAATGGGAACTGACGGTGATCAAGGATGATCAGGGCTCCTTGGTCGATGATGGAAATGGACTCCTCAACGGTGACACCTCCAGTTCCTTCGTCATATCGTCCCAAGACCTGCTTTCGGGTGACTATAAGTTGACCGTTCAGGTGAAAGATGATTGTCAAAATGAAGGGTTGTGTGAGTACTACTTTACAGTGGCGACAGGCAAAAAGCCTTCGCCGGTATGTATTACCAGTCTTACGGCCGATCTGACGCCATGGGACCTGGATCAAGATGGCACTGCAGATACGGCAAAGGCGGTAGTCTGGGCGTATGAATTTGATCGAAGCAGCTCCGGTCCCTGTGGTGAGGAAGGTGATTCGCTCAGCTTTTATATCGAGTTTTTATCTAATGATGTCAATCAAGACAGCTTCGATATAACCAGACTGGCTGACAGTCTCGCACTTGGATGTGAACATCTGGGAACACATCAGGTGCGGATGTGGGTAGTAAGTAGTACTGGAAGTGCAGACTTTTGTGATGTCATCTTGATGGTCAGCAACAATGCCGGCTTTTGTGAACCAATCAATACCGAGCAGGGTGCATTGAGTGGCATATTTGAGAATGAGGTGGGAGAGACCATTGAGAAGGTGGAAGTCTCGGCCGAATCAACACAAGCTCTTTCAAACATATCCACAGGCGAGGATGGCAACTATGAATTCAACGCTCCCATGGGAGCCGTGGTCACCTTAACTCCTTCGAAGGATATCGAGCCTCAGAATGGTGTCACTACTATGGACCTCGTTCATTTGCTGGGACATATTTCGGGTGATTCGTTGCTGCCGACACCTTACCGAATCTTAGCCGCAGATGCCAATCGAGATGGTTTTATCAATGCCTTGGATCTTCTGGAAGTGCGTCAATTGGTTCTTGGTGAAATCGCTACCTTCTCAAACAGTGAATCCTGGCGTTTCATTCTCAAGGAATACGAATTTGTAAGCGAAAATCCAGAGTCTGAACCCGTACCGGAAAGAGCCACATTTAGTGTGGATGAACCAGAGATGAGACAGGACTTCATCGGCATGAAGGTGGGAGATATGGATTTAGATGCTAAACCTGATCAGTCGGCCCCAAGAGGTCGTAATGATCTTGTTCTTGCTGTTGATGATCAAGAATTGATTGCTGGAGAAACCTATCTCATTCCTATTTTGACCACAGAGTTTAACCAGGTGATGGGATATCAGTTTACCCTAAATGTTGATCCGGGTGTGATTAAAATCGTGAATGTCAAAGCAGGTACAACCTTAGACAATATGGATTGGCAAAATTATGGATATACTCATCTCGATCAAGGAAGGCTCACCACCAGCTGGAATACCACGGTCAAGGGAACATCGCTTGCGAAGGGAGAGACGATTGTCACATTGGAAGTTGTAGCCCAGAAGAATGTGAAACTCAGCGATGCAATGTCCATTGGAAGTCAAATCACAACAGCTGAATCATATCGGGTAAATGGTCAGTACGGTGGTGTGGCTCTAGATTTCCAATCTATCGATGGTCCAGGCGAAAGTGTGATCCTGTATCAAAATCTGCCAAACCCCATCCAGCAATCCACATGGATAGATTTTTATCTACCAGTTTCAGATCAAATAACCTTTACAATCACAGACGTTAGTGGAAAAGTCCTCTACAACATTGATGGAAGATATCCAGCCGGTAGACATACGTTGGCATTTGACAAGTTCGATCTGGCTGCTTCCCAAGTGCTGTTTTATAGTCTTGAGACCAGCCGAGGATTGATCACCAAGCGTATGATTGTGACCAGATAATTCGTCTCTAACCTTAGACTTAGGTCTTTAAATAAGTAAGGCTGTCTTCATAAGGAAGGCAGCCTTTTCTATGCCCTAGAACATCTTCATCGGCGCAAACATATGGTGTTTAATGTTAATTGGTATCATTTTTGAATATGTTCTTAACTGATACTTAACTGAAACTAACACCGATGAAGATTTACCACTCGTACACTTGCGAGCTGGACTCCTGTTGTCCCTGGCTCACTACAATTCATGCAAGAGCTATTGTTCTCTCTTTTTTTGCAGTCACATTTCTCAGCCTAGGAGCAGTGGCCCAGGTGGGGCCGAACTGTACGCACATTAATGCCTCTATAGGGTTTGACGATACGGCGCGAGTGATGGTCAACGAGCTAGTGACCAACATAGATGCGATAGCGGCCCAGGGGGATAGTGTAAACATAGAGATCACGGGCGAGTATGGCCAGCGGATCTTTTATGTAGAGAATGTAGGAGGCACCTACGAGATTGCGTTACATGCCTGTCGATATTTGGGACGGCAATTAAAGGTAAACGTGACGATTTTTGGAGGAGGCGGCTCTTGTTGGAGTTATTTGACATTTAAGCAAGGGAATGCCCCGGTGATATTTGGGCGCAGCAAGACGGTATATTGTTTTGATCCGTTGGTACAGGGAGGAGATATCCATGGGATACCTCCGTTGGCGATGGTACCATGTAGGGGACAGGAAGATGCGAGTTTTGTAGCGGATTGGATAGACGCGAAGGATTGTTTGGCAGATTCATTGGGTACGGCTGCGAATGATACGGCGAAGATCATATTGCGAGAATATGAGGCATTTGATAAGGAAGGTCGCCGCGGCTCGGGATTTGACACGATCATTGTATTGCGTTTGCCGCAGATCACGGTAGACAATGCGTTTTGTCCGGAGCGTGATACGGTATATTGTGGAGAAGGCGGCAAGATAGGCCCCTATATGGTTATAGGTCGGACATTTCAGTATGGAGATACGATGATGATGGGAGCGAATGCGGACATAGACCGTTATCAGGCGGTATCGTTTGTAGAGACGGAGTACAATTCGAGTACGGGCCAACTGGAGTTTAGAGCTGCGGAATTTGATCCAAAATGTGGGATAGCGGTACACGTAGATGCGTGGCCATTGAGTCAGGGGGAGTGTGTGAGTCAGTACAAGGTGAATGTAGAGATCAAGCAGAGCTGTTATGGTACACCGGGATTGTATACGATGTTAGGTGCATCGAATATCAATGATTTTGTAGATACCTATCATCCCAAGCACTGGGAGTATAGTCGCTCGACGTCAAGTGCGCAGATCACCTTGAATGGGACGAATCTGACGCCGAGCAGTTTGTCACCGTTTAACGGGACGACCGACAATCTAAATCCGGATGTAAAGCTGATCAACAATATGGGAGCGACGGATGTAGATTTGGTAAGTGGATCGACTACGGAGTATACACGGATGTGCATCAATGTACCGCAGGAAGGAGATTTGACCTTTACGATCAGTGGATCAGATGGAGTGAATGCGGGTTATCGATTGAATGGATCATTTACGGCTGTAGTAGATGGCACGTACACGTTGTCGTTGGAGGCGTGTGATGAGATATGCTTTGAAGACCGAGGAGCGGGGATCAATGTAAGTGGCTTGATGTGGGTAGAGACAGCGATAGCCTCGCCACTAGACAGCATAGGTCCTGGGTATTGGAGGTGTGAGTTCTGGGTAGTAGACCTGGATACCTTACCACCGATTGTAGAGTGTGAGCCAGAGGCGAAGGCCAACGAGGAGTTGTTGTTGGGGCCATTTGGAGACACATTGTTGATACCAGCGGGCTCACATGATTGTGCATCACACAGTTATGTACCACCGGTACGTGTAGTAGATGACTGGAGTGGAGTGAAGTACGTCAAGGCGATCATACCTGGGATCACCACGGTGGTGATGCAGAGATCGAGTAGTGATCCAGATTTATTTGAGAGTCACAAACAGGTTAAGATACCGCATGGTCCGACCATGGCGATCTTTTATGAGGCGTATGACAGTTGTCACAATATCGGATTAGATACGTGCTGGGTAAAAGTTAAGGATTTGACCAAACCAGTGGCGGTATGTGATAAAGGAGTAACGGTGAGTTTAAGTGGGAAGAAAGTATGGGTAGATGCCGAGACGTTTGATGAAGGCAGCTGGGACAATTGTGAGATCAATTTGTTGCTGGCACGCCGAGCGGATTGGTGGGATGCATGTGTAAATCTGTGTGACAGTTACCATGTAGCGTGCTACAATGAGCATTACGACACGTTGTGGTGTGCAGATCTGGAGCCCGACAAGCACAAAGATGAAGTAGAGGCCCATTACTACAAGACGATGAAGTGGCTCAAAGAAGATGGAAGGGAGTGTAGTGATCTGTTGTGGAATTCGTGGAAATACGATTTGTGTAAGAAATACATGCTGGAGTGTCTGGAGCATCCATATGATTTTGATGAGCATTTCTTCAAGCGCTTGATCAAGGATTTGGGATGTGAAGATGAATTTGAGGGCGTAGAAGAGATCACCGATGAGTTGATCGATCAATGGGATCAGATCGGAGGAGGCTGGAGCGATGCGGTACCATTTGATTGTGAGGATGCGTGTAAGGAGGTAGTGGTAGAGCTACTGGTGATGGACTACTGGTGCAACTGGAGTCGCTGCTGGACGTATGTATTGGTAGAGGACAAGACCCCGGTACAGATTGAGCGAGATGTATACGATCAGGAGATCACCTGTGCGGGCTATAAGTCATCGATCTACGAATATCCAGGAGTAGAGGATCCAGTGAGTATAGAGTGGGTAGTAGAAGCGGCCAAAGAGGGAGATGAAGTAGCGTTGAGTGAGTTGGATAAGCGATTTGGAGGATATGAGAAAGTATGGAGAGATGAGTATGGCAACGTACCCCCACCAGACACTGGCTATTTCTACGATACCGAATGCATATGCAGTACGTATGTGAAGAAGGTCAGGGAATATGACGAGCACTTGGGCTATATCTGGAAGGATGTAGAGTTTGACTCGTGCTGGATAGATACGGTACACTACTATACGCACTACGGTCAGGTAGTGAACAACTGTCCAAGTGCAGTACTGTGTGAGCAAGAGGTATGGTGTGAATTTGACCATTGCGGACAAGGATACATCTACCGGAAGTGGAAGTTTATCCAGGGCTGTCCACCGGATGAAGACGGTCACTACAGTACGCCGAATAATCACAGGGACACGATCACCCGCAAGCAACTGATCTGGGTAGGCAACAACTGTGAGCTACAGAAGGGGATGTTTTACAAACCTTTAGAGAAGACGGTATACACCTGTGGAATAGAATATGATGAATCAGGGAATGCCACCGGAGCACTGTCACCAGATTCAGTAGGTAAGCCAGAATACATGTTTGATGATGATTGCCGCATAGTAGGAATCGGACACAGCGATAAAGTATTTAAAGTTGTGGGTGGAGATGAGGCCTGTTATAAGATCATCCGAACCTGGCACTTCATAGACTGGTGCTATCTGGATAAGCCAGTAGAAGAAGATCTGGCGTACTGGTGGTTAGATCCATACTACGAAGGGAAGACCTTTGATTGGGAGCAGAAGATCATCGTGCAAGATACGATGCCACCGGTATGTACTTTTGAAGAAGATCTGGAAGAGGTAGAGGCAGCAGGGTGTGCCTATACATTGCGTCAGACGGTAACGGTGAATGATCCATGTGGTACGTTGAGTTACTACTGGGAGTTACTGGAGGTGAAGGGAAGTGAGAAGGAGACCGTAGCGAGCGATCAAGGGGAGTTAGAAGGGATAGAAGATGCCTTTGTGGTAGAAGTACCAGACTTGTTGACTGGCGACTACGAGCTACGAGTACGGGTGACGGACGAATGTCAAAATGAGTCTTACTGTATCGATGAATTTACGGTGATTACGGGTAAGAAGCCAACGGCCATCTGTATTACGAGTTTGACTGCAGAGCTGACCCCAATGGATTTGGATCAAGATGGAACGATAGACACCGCGATGGTGACCATCTGGGCCAATGAATTTGATCGCAGCAGTGCACCAGCGTGTGACAGTGATGACGAGATATCGTTCAAGATTGAATTGATGGATGGGGTCGATGACACGACCTTCGTGGAAGATGCCGATAGCCTGGTAGTAGGCTGTGATCAGATCGGAACCCAGACAATTCGCTTGTGGGTCATTGATGAGAAAGGATCATTTGACTTCTGTGATGTACTCCTCGTGGTACAAAATAACATGGGAGGTTGTTCAGAAGTGCCAGACACAAGTCAGGATGAGATGGCAAGGCTTCTTGGGAACATTTATACTATTGAAGAGGAAATGGTAGAGCAGGTCAATGTATTGGCCGAGGGCGAAGACATTCAGGCCAGCATGCTGACTGGGGCTGATGGTATGTTTGATTTTGATCTGCCGCAGGGCAACATCATTACCATTACTCCTACAAAAGACATTGCCCATGCCAACGGTGTTTCTACAATGGATCTTATTCTGCTTCAAAAACACATCGTGGATATGGAACTGCTGGACTCACCCTATAAAATGATTGCGGCTGATGTCAATCAAGATGGATTTCTGAATGCACTGGATTTGCTCGAGATGCGACAACTGGTACTTCGTGAAATCGACAAACTATCCAACAGCGAATCTTGGCGATTTGTGTTGGCAGACTACGAGTTTACAACCGAACAACCCCAAGCAGAAGATTTTCCTGAGCGATTGGTCATAAGTTTAGACCAACCACAGATGCGCAGGGATTTCATCGGTGTGAAAATGGCAGATCTAGACATCGACAGTGATCCCAAATTAAGAAGAGGAAGATCTCAAGATTTTACGCTCACCGCTGCTGATCGAGTGATGGTCAAAGGAGAATCTACGCATGTTATATTTAGTGCAGATCAATTCAAAGGATTACAGGGATTCCAGTTTACCCTGGAAGTAGATCCAAAGGCAGTGTCCATAATTGATGTGCAACATGTAACCACGGATCTATCGATCGGCCGTGAAAACTTCGGACTCCGCCATAAGGAAGACGGTTTCGTAACTGCGGCATGGAGCGTCAATGATTATGTAGACTTGCAGGCAAACCAATTATTTGTCGTGACATTAAAGGCAAAGAAGAGCAGTCAATTGAGCAATGTAATTAAGTTAGGCAATGCTTTGACTCGCTCGGCAGTATATGCCAACAGTGGGGTGGGAGATGTTGTATTGGAATTTGTAGAATCAACTGGCCAAGAATTGGAACTGCTGCAAAATGAGCCGAATCCTGTATCGCAGGTTACCTCGATTCCTTTTGTATTGCCACGAGCAGGAAATGCCCAAGTTAATTTTTATGATGTCACTGGACGACTATTGAAAGAAGTAAAGGGAGAATTCTCCAAAGGATTCCATAAAATACCGATAAACTCTTCTGAACTAGGAGTAACAGGAATGGTGTATTTTGAGCTCGTTTTTGATGAGTCAAGGCTTAGCCGCAAAATGATAATCCATTAGTTTTAACCGTTATTAGAAAAGAGGGGAATCCAGTCGTATGGTTCCCCTCTTTCTTTTTTGGTTGAATTTAGAAGCAGACCTGGATCAATTATTTTCAGGTCTCAAACTCCTCACTACTTTGCCGGTCCTCCACATTTCGGAATCATGAAGTTCATCAAGTTCTTCCTGCAACTTTGCGCGATAGTCTTCTTGGCTATTGGCATCAATTGATTTTTGTGCTTCATTTCCGGAAGCAACGCTATCGTACAGTTCATCAAATACGGGCAGTACTGCGTCACGGAACTTATCTTTCCAGTCGAGCGCACCCCTTTGAGCGGTTGTGCTGCAATTGGCGTACATCCAATCCATCCCATTTTCGGCCACCAAAGGCATCAGTGACTGTGTGAGTTCCTCCACGGTCTCGTTAAAAGCCTCAGAAGGGGTGTGTCCTCTTTTTCGTAAGACGGAATACTGGGCCTCAAAAATTCCCTGAATTGCACCCATCAGCGTACCCCGTTCTCCGGTTAGATCGCTGTATACTTCCCTTTTGAACGTTGTTTCAAATAGATATCCACTTCCAATTCCTATGCCGAGAGCTACTACGCGCTCAAATGCGCGACCGGTGGCATCCTGGTGAATGGCATAACTGCTGTTTAGTCCACGGCCGGCAACAAACATCCGTCGTAGTGACGTTCCTGATCCCTTGGGAGCAACCAGAATAACATCGACATCTTCGGGCGGCACAATACCGGTCCGGTCGCGGTAAGTGATGCCAAACCCATGTGAGAAATAAAGTGCCTTGCCAGGTGTCAGCTTTGACTTGATTAAAGGCCATAATTCAATCTGCGCAGCATCAGAGAGCAAGTATTGAATAATTGTACCTTTTTCGGCCGCTTCTTCCACCGAAAACAAGGTTTCGCCCGGTACAAATCCATCATCAACCGCCTTATCATACGATTTGGAGGGACTTCGCTGACCCACAATTACTTTGAAACCGTTATCTCTGAGGTTAAGTGCTTGTCCAGGACCCTGCACTCCATATCCTATGATGGCTATGGTTTCATCTTTTAAAATTTCACGTGCTTTTTCCAGTGTAAATTCTTCCCTTGTAACGACGTTTTCTTCAACGCCCCCAAAATTCATTTTTGCCATGTCTTTAAATTACTCGTTAGTACTTATGTTTAGTTAGTTTCTTCCAATGTAGCCAAATAGCGGTTTAAGGGTTCCATAGTCTTGGTGATGGCCACCCGGCCCGATCTGACAAACTCAAATAGACCTTTGTCTTGAAGCACTTCGAGAAGTGCCTCCGTTTCGTCTTGGTGACCGGTCTTCTCTACAATGATATATTCCTTTTCTATACTCAGAATTCTGGCATTATGCGCTCTCACGAGGTCTTCCATTTCGTCACCTTCCAGAAAGGATGATGTTGGTACCTTGTACAGGGCAATTTCCTGATATACAACCTCTTCCTCGACATAGTAGAAGGCCTTGATCACATCGATCTGTTTCTCAATTGCGGCTACCAATCGCCGTATTTGGTCTTCTCTGACATTTACGACAATGGTAAAGCGGTGTATTCCTTCAAGTGATGACCTGGAAGTGTTAAGACTGTCGATGTTAATATGACGTTTGGTAAACACTGTGACAACTCGTTGAAGCAGTCCAGTGCGGTTTTCCGTAAATACGGATATAGTATATTCTCTGGTAAGCTCGCTCATGGTTGCAACTATTCTAAAACTATTTCCGTTACTGCTTTTCCTGAAGGTACCATGGGGAAAATATTTTCCTCTTTTTCTACTCGTACATGAAGCAAGTAAGGGCCTTGGTGCGCTAGCATCTTACTAATGGCTTCGGAAAGATCTTCCGGTTTTTCGACGGCAGAGCCAGGCACCCCAAATCCCTCAGCAATCTTAAGGAAGTCGGGATTCTGAAGTGCAACCGAAGAGTATCGTCGATCGAAAAATAGTTGTTGCCATTGTCTGACCATTCCCAGGTATTCGTTGTCTAATAGCAAGATTTTGACTGCCACATCCCATTGACTCAGCATACCCAGTTCCTGCAATGTCATCTGAAAGCCACCATCACCGATCACAGCAATCACTTGCTTATCTGGTCGAGCCAACTTGGCGCCGAATGCAGCAGGAAGTCCATAACCCATCGTTCCGGCCCCACCGGAAGAGACCCATTGATTGGTATCCTTGTACTCGTAGTAGCGAGCAGCTGCCATCTGATGCTGGCCGACATCTGTAGCTACAATTGCCATTCCACTGGTCTGATTACTGACCTCGCGAATTGCCATTCCCATTCGGATGCCTCCAGTTTCCCCAGGTTGCATGTCATGTTTGATGACTTTCTCGTATTCAATTTCATCACATCTGCGAAATTCAGCAAGCCAAGAAGGATATGATTTTTCCTCTACCTTATGAATAAGCATTTCCAGGGCCTGCTTGGCATCGGCCAGTATGGGCACATCAGCCTGTACATTCTTGTTAAGTTCAGAAGGATCAATCTCAATGTGAATTACTTTGGCCTGCTTGGCATACCGACTTAAATCTCCGGTCACCCGGTCATCAAAACGCATGCCTATCGCTATCAGTACATCACAAGATCCAGATAGAAGATTTGGCCCGTAATTGCCATGCATTCCCAACATACCCACGTAGAGTGGATCGCCGTGTGGTAAAGAGGAGAGCCCATGGATCGTACATCCCACCGGAATGCCGGTCTTCTTGACAAATTCTTTGAAAATATCTTGTGCCCCAGCAATCTGAATCCCGTGTCCCGCAAGAATCATTGGCCGCTCCGCTCGATTAATACATTGTGCTGCCTCCTCGATGAGATGTTCTGAAATTTTTGGTAAGGGATGGTAGCTCCGGATATAGGGACTCCTTTTGTATGAGAAAGACAGTTTTCCAATCTGAGCATCTTTTGTGATGTCAATCAATACCGGACCTGGTCTACCGGAATTGGCAATGTGGAAAGCCTTGGCAATAATCTCAGGTATTTCATCGGCCTTGGTTATTTGATAGTTCCATTTTGTAACCGACATGGTGCATCCAATGACGTCAGTTTCCTGAAATGCATCAGAACCCAGTAGATGACTAAATACTTGACCTGTGATACAAACAATCGGGGTGGAATCCAAGATGGCATCCCCTAGACCTGTGACCAAATTGGTAGCTCCAGGACCAGATGTAGCCATGGCGACTCCGGTCTTTCGAGTAACTCTGGCATAACCTTGAGCTGCGTGAATGCCACCTTGTTCATGGCGTGGTAAAATGTGCCTGATTCTATCTGTGTAGTGATACAAGGCATCGTAGACCGGCATGATCGCTCCACCGGGATAGCCGAAAATCGTGTCTACTCCCTCGGCCAGTAAAGATTTAATTACCGCTTCTGATCCAGTAATGGTCTGTACTGAACTATCTTGAGCTTTTGCTGCTCCTGGTTTTGCTTCCGAGCTCATTTTTATTTTTTTTAATTGGACGGGCTATCAGTAATGCATCCTTTGCTGGCGGTTGAGACTAATCTCGAATATTTTGACAGGGCCCCCCTCTTAATTGGCAGTTCTGGTGCCTGCCAATTTTCTCTTCGTTCCTCTAGTTCATTCTCATCCAGATTGACCTGGAGAATGTTGTTGACTGCATCAATCTTAACGAAATCTCCATTCTTAATCAAGGCAATGGGTCCACCCATTTGAGCTTCTGGAGTTACGTGCCCTACTACAAATCCATGTGTTCCACCTGAAAATCTGCCATCTGTTACCAAAGCAACCGATTTTCCCAATCCAGCGCCCATGATGAGGGATGTTGGCTTGAGCATTTCGGGCATTCCAGGTCCTCCTTTCGGTCCACAATATCTTATCACTACGACCTGGCCAGCTTCTACCATTCCCTTAGAAATTGCATCATTCGCTTCCTGCTCACTTCCAAAAACGATGGCTGGTCCTTCGAAGAATTCACCTTCTTTTCCCGTAATTTTGGCCACTGCACCTCCTGGAGCCAGATTGCCGTACAAAATCTGCAGATGCCCCGTCTTTTTGATTGGTTGGCTGATGGGGTGGATGACTTTCTGATCATCCAGTAAGGGTCTGGCAACTTGCAAATTCTCTTCAATGGTTCGCCCGGTGACGGTAAGACAATCCCGATGCAACAGGTCGTGTTCCAATAAAAGCTTTAGAACTCCTTGTACACCTCCAGCCTCATGCAAGTCCTGCATCACATACTGTCCGCTAGGTTTAAGATCTGCCAAAAGCGGCGTTCGATCACTGATTTTTTGAAAGTCATCAATGCTCAATGAGATATTCGCTGCATCAGCCATGGCGAGGAGATGGAGCACTGCATTGGTGCTGCCACCTAAGACCATGGTCAGGGTGATGGCATTTTCAAAAGACTTTCGCGTCAGGATATCTAACGGTTTAATATCCTTTTCGAGCAAGTACCGCATGGATTGTGCGATCAGTCCAGATTCTTCCTGCTTGGCCTCACTATTCGCGGGATTAGATGCATTGTAGGGTAAACTCAAGCCCAGGGCCTCAATAGCTGATGCCATGGTGTTGGCGGTGTACATGCCACCACACGCACCTGGTCCGGGACAAGCATGCCGAATAATCGCAGCAAATTCTCCCTGATCAATTTCTCCGGCTACCCTTGCCCCCAGGGCTTCAAAGGCACTGACTAAATCGAGTTTACGGCCGTTGTAATAGCCAGGGGCGATTGTGCCGCCATACACCAAAATTGCTGGTCGATTTAATCTGGACAGGGCCATGGAAGCACCGGGCATATTCTTATCACATCCCACTACGGTGATCACTCCATCATACCACTGAGCTCCGACAACAGTCTCAATCGAATCTGCAATCAGGTCCCGAGATGGCAGTGAATAGCGCATTCCTGGTGTACCCATGGATATCCCATCACTTACACCAATCGTATGAAAAATCAATCCAATCAGATCTTGCTTAATGATCTCGGTCTTAATTCCCTCTGCCAAAGCATTGAGATGCATATTGCATGGATTGCCTTCCCATCCCGTTGATGCGATACCGATCTGAGGCTTTTTAAGATCATCGGTGGAAAGACCAGTAGCATGGAGCATAGCTTGTGCTCCTGGCTGAGTCGGATCCTGAGTAACTCGCCGGCTGTACTTGTTTAAGGACATCTAGTAAAGGTAGTAGTAATCGCACCATTTGTGAAGATTAATTGAATCTACTTTACAACATGCAGAATTTGGATTCTTGATTACAATTCCCTGTAAATTAAGGAGTTAATATTTTTTCTTTTACGAAAACAACTCTAGGCTATCCAAAGGTTTAGGTAGTCATTTCAAAGGACAAAGCCTTAAGTTAATGATAATCCGGTCGGAAAGTCACCGTCAGGCTTAGCTGAGCTTCATTTTTTACAAAAGGTTGGTAATCAACATTCTCCCATGGATAAAGGTAATATGAGAAAGTTGGACTTAGGGTCAATAAGTCAGAAATGCCAATATCGATTCCGCCACCTAGACCCAAGCCGATTGTCGATTGCCATTCGCCCCGTAGCATGCCGAACAGATCATACGTGCCGTCTGAGATCTTTGGTCGATACTTCTGAAATGTTGGTGACACCTGAATGAAAAAACCCTTCTTAAAAAAGTCGTTCTGCTTGGAAAAGGTGGGACATTGACAATCAGATTTGAAATCAAGAGGGTATACCCGCACTGGCAATGCAAGGCCATATCTGCGAAATAGGAAGCTATTTGGATCACTTTCCTTGTGATCGAATGAACTATAAAACAGTTCTGGAAAAAATTCAATTCGGAGGTCGGAAAGTCGCAGCCAGTAATGTATACCTGCTTCCCATCCCAAATCATCAACATCATGAGGTACAAAGACATCATTTCCCGGCACCGTGGTGCTGAAGGATACCGCACTAGCTCGCACGCCAAATTGTCCATAGAGGGGAGCGCTCACGAACCACAAGGACATGGCAAGAAAGACCAATCTTTTTATGACCGTCATCCAATAGATCAACGGATTGCTCAAGTTGAGTATTATCCACACTTCTGCATCAATACAGAAACCAGGCCATAATACCTGGTAAAGATTTTCAAGTATCAAATTGTGAGAATTCTTTCAACTCCAACAAACCCTAAATCGCTTTGGTGTTGGTCGAAAGTAGATCATGTTCACTAGATTTTTTTGGGTATTCCTCATGATGACTACTATATTTCGGCATGCCAGGAAGACATGGCAAAATGGCCAGAGTATTTTTTAAGCTTGCAGTCTTGGGTATCCTTGTCATCTTACCATTTATGGTGTTGATCCGAGGATCAGTCTATCTCCACGAAAAGTATCACTTCTTGCCCAGCTTGGCACTGATTGGTGGCTTGAGCCTCACCTTTGTGCTGCTTTCGATTTATGTTACTTTTTTCTATGGCAGGATTTATGGTCACATAGGTACTGCTGGCTCTCTCAAGCGCCGTTCAGTTTTAATATTGGTCGTGCTTCTGTCCTACGTTGCTTATGGCTTGATCTATCTTTCAAATGGGAATGTGAAGAATCCGGAGGTAGCTAGAGAGTTTCTATCTCTTCATCCGATTCTGCGGATGGGTGTCAGTACCGTTGTATTGGTTGACAGCAAGTTGGTGGTTACAGATGCCAACCGCTTACCAGAGGATTATCGGTCAATGGGGCTAAACAGTAAGAATCATTCCTTACATTATCGACAGAGCTCAGGCTACGTCCATGCTTTGGATATCAGGACTCACGAACGATCAGGTATTCGAAACTTTTTAATGAAATGGTACTTCCGTGCTATGGGCTTTCGGGTCTTGAGACATTACGGAACTGGTGACCACCTGCATATATCCTTGATGAGTCATGATCGACCTGGTGCCTACTAATGCACTTTTACCGATCCGGAATTGATTGGTCCGGATCAGCCTTTCTCGAACGAGCCAGCTATCTTTGCCGTGACCAAAATAGGTGACATTGAAAGCAAAGGGTTTTTCAGGGCGGGTTCAGGTGATTACTCTGGGGTGCTCTAAAAATTTAGTGGATTCGGAAAATATTGTGACCCAACTGAGGGCCAATGAAATTCTGGCCGACCATTATATTGAGGAGGATCAGGCAGAGGTAGTGATTGTAAATACCTGCGGTTTCATTGAAAGCGCCAAACAGGAATCAATTGACACCATTCTTCAGTATGCAGCACTCAAAGAAGAAGGAGTCATCGAAAAGTTGTACGTAACTGGTTGTCTTTCACAGAGGTATAAGACAGAGTTGGCTGCAAGCATCTCAGAAGTGGATGCATTTTTTGGAACCTTGGAATTGCCGGCATTGCTGCACCACTTTAACGCCGATTACAAACACGAATTGATAGGGGAGAGATCGATTTTCACACCCGAGCACTATGCTTATTTGAAAATCTCGGAAGGTTGTAATCGTACCTGCACCTTTTGCGCTATCCCACTAATGCGAGGAGCGCACCGGTCCCGACCTATGGATGTACTTGTTGATGAAGCTCGTAAGCTGGTAGGTATGGGTGTCAAGGAGATCATATTGATCGCTCAGGAATTGACTTATTATGGCCTTGATATTTATCGGGAACGCAAGCTCCACGAACTACTCAGACGCTTAGTCCAAATTGAAGGACTGATGTGGATTAGACTTCATTATGCTTATCCGTCTAGATTTCCGCGTGAGACCTTAGAAGTCATGGCCAGCCATGCCAATATTTGCAGCTATTTGGATATTCCCTTACAACATGCCGACGATAATGTACTGAAGATGATGCGTAGACAAATAAATCAGAAGGAGACTTTGGATCTCATTGCCTTTGCACGGAAGACAGTGCCAAACTTGACACTACGTACTACGATGCTGGTAGGTTTTCCAGGGGAGACAGAGTCTGCATTTATCGAATTGTGCAATTTTGTGAAAAGGGTCAGATTTGATCGACTTGGTGTTTTCGAGTATAGCCATGAGGAAGGTACGGCCGCTTATGGGTATGATGACAATGTGCCCCCAGCAGAAAAGGAAAGACGGGCTGGAGTATTGATGGAAATACAGAAAGGAATTTCCAAAGAACTGAATGAACGAAAGGTAGGATCTGTTGTTAATGTGTTGATTGACCGAGTAGATAAGGGCATTTACTACGGTCGAACAGAAGCAGATTCGCCCGAGGTTGATAATGAAGTGATTATCGAAACCCAGAAATATTTAAGAGTGGGTGATTTTGCCATGATCAAGATCTGTGATGCCACCGAGTATGACCTTTATGGAATTCCCATATGAAAGAAGGTAAGAAAGGCCGAATGACTGAGCCATTGGCTCAAGCTTTTTTTTTGCTCATAGCCTGTTTATTCAGTCAATTGATAGCTTTGGTTTATCTGTCCTTTCAATCCACCGAAAAGACTACAATCTACTGGATACTTTCTGCCACTTTTACTCTATTGTACGGCTTTTTCAATGCAGTGATATCACTGTCTGTATCTGCAGAGGGATCATATTTTTCGAGATCTATGAAAGCTTATGTGCTTCTGCTGGTCGGCAGTAGTGGTTTGGCTTTCGCTTTCTCAGGTCTTTCTACTGATGGTGCGGCCTCAATTCGGTGGATTTACATGATGGTGACCTTCTCATATTTTATTTTTATAACCATCGCTTTTTTTATGCGAAAAATTATCGATTATGCACAGCGTCAAGATACCGAACACGAGACCTAGAATCCTGTCGATGTTGGCTTTCGTATTTGCCTGTCTTTGGTCTTGTACTGGGACCTCTCAAGTAAGGAACAATGATGGTGACACTAGATTTTCAACGTTGGAAGAATATAATTTTACAGAGATTGTCAGGTCTGAAGAAGAATGGAAGAAGCAACTCAGCGATCAAGAGTTTTATGTACTGAGAAAAAAGGGGACCGAGCGAGCATTTACAGGAGAATATTGGGACCATAAGGCAGACGGTACATACATTTGTGCCGGATGTGCATTGCCTCTATTTGATTCAGATACAAAGTTTAAGTCAGGCACTGGCTGGCCGAGTTTTTATATTCCTAAGTATGCCAATACTGTTGAAGAAGAAGTGGATAACAGTTTTGGCATGAGACGGACCGAAGTCTTGTGTGCCAGATGTAAGGGACATCTAGGTCATGTTTTTAATGATGGCCCAGCACCCACAGGTTTGCGATATTGCATAAATTCTGTGTCCCTAAAATTTGAACCTTAAGGTCATTGATGGTTAGCTCAGGCAGATAATCGACAGTTTTTAAAAGTCCACTGTTCTTTTTCTAATCTGTAGGGATGACTTCGATGCCATGGTATTTCCTCCTTCCCTTGATGGATTCGGGATGGACTCTTAGAACGTGAGCAATGACCTGATCAAGCAGTTGTTCACTTTGCGTTATGGGTGTCTTTACAATAATATATGGGAAATTTAAATCTTTTTCTCCTATCTCTAAATCGAGTTTTCCAATGATATAGTGCAGGGGACCGAAAAGTGCAAAGTCAAATTTGATTTTCCAGGTTTTCTTGTTTTCCCTAGTTACAATTTTTGCATTTTGTAATCCGTCGGCAGCACTTTCACGATAGGCCTTGATCAATCCGTTTACACCAAGGAGCTTTCCACCAAAGTACCTCACCACAATGATCAAAATATTTGTAAGGCCAAAACTGTCGATCTGACCGAGAATAGGTAGGCCAGCCGAGTGCGAGGGTTCACCATCATCGTAGCTTCGAAATTGATTTCCATCTAACCCCAGTCGGTAGGCATAACAATGATGCCTGGCTTTGGGATGTAGAGTTTTTATTTTCATGAGATATTCTTCAACTTCTTCAATATTTTTCACTGGAAAGCAGTAGGCTAAAAATTTGGACCCTCGATCTCTGTATTGGCCTTCACTGGGGCTGATTATTGTGTAATAATTATCCATAATTATATCGTATTAAAGAGCAAGAGTTTCTTATTTAGGGTGTCTATAGTAACCTCTGAATGAGATCTAGTCTGAGATATTTTTGATTTAGACGAGGCGAATTGAGTGAACATTGCCATAGTACGTGATTGAAATTCAGCGAAGTATAATTCAAAGGATTCAAAGAACCCAGGGCAAAGCCATTGTGTCTGATCCATGAACGGGGTTTTAGAGGTACCCTTTAATGATTAAGCTGTGAAAGTCTATATTTTAGCGCATAATTATTAAGAATCTTGCTTTGGTTATAAGGTTTATTAAATTTGTAAAATAGATAGCGTTTTATTTTTCACTCAGACTCAGGAGTAAAATTGCCACTACAGCTACCACAGCACCTAGAAATTGACTGCGATTAAATCTCTCATTAAAAATCATGTGGCCAAGAAGTGCAGAAAACAAAATAATTCCCACGTTGTTGATTGGTACAACAACACTTCCACCATATACAGACTCCAGGGCCTTGATGAAGAAAAGTACGGCTAAGAAATTGACTATTCCAAGCACAGTTCCTCCCAGAATATCACGAATATTTACTTTTTTCTGTTGTATGATAATATTTATGAGAAACAGCAGAAGTCCTGACATTCCAGCACTGATGAAAATCGCGCCTAAAAAATAGAAATCCTTGGATGATGCAATTCCTTCCTGGCCAACATAGAAAAGTAAGGTGTCAATAATGCCGTTAAAGAGAAAAGTTAAAATGGGAAGAAATAAGATTGGTCCAGTTATTTTTTTTATCCCATTAGAGTAAGAGGAGTCTTTATTCATTAGGAATATTGATATTACAGCAAGGGGTATTCCTAATCCTTTGATCCAACCCATGGGTTCGTGATAAAAGCAAAGGGCAAAACTAGCAGTCAACACCAAGGATGTTTTCTGAAATACTGAGGTGATACCAACACCGTAGCATTGGATCGTAGCTGCAACAATGATGAATCCAATGGTCAGCAGGCTGCCTAGTAATAAGGCAAATGGGGACCATTGTTCTGTCCATAGTTCCTCTCCGGGTAGTTTGCCTAGACATAAGAAAGCCAATGATGCAGCCACGAAATAGTTGATCACAATGGCTGGCAAATTTTCGACTTTCCATTGCTTAAACCACCGGAATATCAGCGCAATGAGCACATTGAATATAATCGAGGCTACGATTACAATCATGGTTGGAAGATAGCAAATCGCTCCATCAATGGATTAGGAGACCAGGCACTTCGCGGCAATCCTAGCTGCCTCCCTGCGATGACAGTACAAGGCATACTAGACCTTGGGTCCTCTACGTTTACGAGCATAATCGAGATAAACAAATGCTGTATATTTGTGGCGATTGAGATGACCGGTACCACTTCATATACTCAGTATGACCACCAAGTGTCTAGGTGTCGCAGCCTCTTTGAGAAGAAAATGCACGACTATGGTACAGCCTGGCGGATCTTGCGGCTATCCTCCTTGGTGGATCAGCTGCTGATTAAGGCTTCTCGCATCAGAAATATTGAAGAATCTAAGGAGCAAAAGATTTCAGATTCCATCGAGGCAGAATATATCGGTATTATCAATTACTCGATCATGGGATTGATCCAGATGGAATTAGGATCCGAAGGTGAATGCTCACTTAGTTTCCAGGAAATTCTGGAACACTATGACGATCAAATGTCGGAGACAAAAACGCTGATGCTGGCCAAGAATCATGACTATGGTGAGGTTTGGCGCCTCATGCAAAGGTCGTCATTGACCGATCTCATCTTAATGAAAATCTTGCGCATGAAGCAGATCCTTGGCAATGATGGCCTCACTGTGGTATCTGAGGGTTTGGATGCCAATTTTCGCGATATGATTAATTATTCAGTATTCGCACTAATCATGATTTCTGAGGACGTCAAGAATGCAACTGCTGTATGACCTTAGGTACCTTAGTTATTATCATTACTGCGATTGCATCTGTGCTGACCTTGGCAATCGGGACCTTATTTCGCCAGCACAGGAGCTGGACCATGACTTTTCTGCAAAACTTCACAGGTGTTCTGTTTATTTTTTCAGGGTACGTCAAAGCGATCGACCCTCTTGGTACAGCATACAAGATGGAGCAGTACTTTGCTGAGTTTCAAACGACATTTGAGCTCACCAGTCTTTCCTTCATCGCACCAATTTTTCCTTGGCTGACATCCCATGCAACTGAATTCGCAATCTTAATGATTGTCCTTGAGATTATTCTAGGCCTAATGCTACTCCTGGGAAGTACCCCAAAGTTTACGGCCTGGGCCTTTCTCTTGCTGGTGGCTTTCTTCACCTTTCTCACTGGCTTCACCTTTCTCACCGGTTATGTGCCACCTAATGTCAATTTCTTTGCTTTTAATGATTGGGGCACTTACAACGAGCTACAGATGAAGGTGACTGATTGTGGTTGTTTTGGTGACTTTCTCTTGTTAAAGCCCAAAGTGTCTTTTATCAAAGATCTAGTACTACTCTTACCTGCCCTGTATTTTGTGTTTCGACACCGTGATATGCACCAACTATTCACCCCAGCCCGCCGAAGGTGGATTTTGCTGGTGGCTACGGCAGTCCTGACTTTGTACAGCATTAGGAATGCTTATTGGGATTTGCCCCACACTGATTTCAGGCCTTTTAAGAACGGTGTCAATATTGCGGAGAGAAAGGCTGCTGAGGAGCAGGCTGAGGCCGACCGGGAGATCGTTAGTTACAGATTAAAGAATTTACTCAGTGGCAAGATTGTTGAAATTCCTTATGAGCAATATCTAAAGGAGTATCAGTCATATCCAAAATCTGATTGGGAGATCCTGGAACAGGTCAGAACGGAGCCGGCAGTCCCGGAGACAAAGATTTCTGAATTTATTATTTATGGACCCAATGGAAATGATGTCACTGACGACATCCTTACCCGGGAAGAACCCTTCCTCCTGTTCATTTGTCATAAGCTGATTTTTGGTGGTTCTTTCCAAGAAGATGTAATGGTCTCTGACACAATCTTCACCTATGTAGATACTCTTCTTCCGGGCAGTGATACGTCTCAGTCGCCCCGAAAAGATGTCGTTCAAAGGGTCGAGGAGATAACGCGATATCGCTGGGATGAAGATTATCTCAATCGATTTACCGAGGTCGTCAAACCTCTGGCCGCTCAAGCTAAAGCAGATGGAGTATCCAGCATCATGGTTATCGGCGGTGCTGATGATGAAATGGTTGAAGATTTTAAACGCAGTTCCGGAATTGATTTCACCATTTGTACTGCTGATGATATCCTGCTGAAGACCATTGTACGGTCAAATCCTGGGATAGTGCTAATGAAAGGAGGTGAACTACTGCACAAGTGGCACTATCGGCATGTTCCTCAATGGACAGATTTAAAAAATACTTATATGAAATAAGCCACATACTTTGTGAAAAGTTTGTTTATTTGTATCTGACTTGAAAAAAAGTTTTAGTTGGTTAATCTTGACATATTGACATGCTGAGTAGGAGAAATATCCGTATTAAAGTACTGCAATCGCTGTATATGATGGGCCGGGATCAGGAGCTGGAATTTGATGATGTGGTTTCCTTCTATCGAACGGCATTGGAAAAGTCGCAAGAGCTCTACCTGTTTAACTTACTAAACTTAATCAAGACCACCGAGTTCTCCACCGAAGATACGGAGCGAAAGCAGGCAAAGTATCTACCCTCAGAGGAGGATAAGAAGTTCTCCAATAAGCTTTATACCAATCCATGTATTCAGGCTCTGGTCCAAGAAGATGATCTTCAAGATCTCCTTTCGGAGAAGCAGTTGCCTGCATTGATAGATGAAGATACTATTCGGAAATACTATAAGAGTTTTGCCAAATCCAGGAAATACAAGCAGTACGTTTACAACGGATCGAAGGTAGATGAAGACCGAGAGATCTTGTTGGCTCTATACAAACATTTGGTCAAGGAAGAACTGTTTGACGAATCAATGGAGGACCACTTCGCCAGCTGGGAGGACGATAAGTCACTGATTGTGGGAGCGATGAAAAAAACGATAAAGGCTTTGCCTGAGACGCCTGAGATGTACCGGACCTTTAGGCCAGATTACGAAGCTGGTGTAGAGTTTGGTGAATCACTACTGGAGATTGTCGTGAAGGAGGATGGTCAATTGGAGTCGCTAATAGGGCCAGCTTTAGAGAATTGGGAAGTGGACCGGGTAGCCAATATTGATATGATATTATTGAAGATGGCGATTTGTGAATTCTTGAACTTCCCTACCATTCCAACCAAGGTTACTCTAAATGAATACGTTGAATTGGCAAAATTATATAGTACTGACAAGAGTAAGGACTTCATCAACGGTATTCTCGATAAGCTGTTGAAGGAATTGGAAGACGGCGGGAAAGTCAAAAAAAGCGGAAGGGGACTGGTTGACTAGCGACCGAGGCAATAGTGAGCATTATGGCGTCTAAAATGACAGAAAAAGTAATTATCCTGGACTTTGGGTCTCAGTATACACAATTGATTGCCAGGCGAGTACGTGAGTTGAAAGTATACTGTGAAATTTTTCCATACAACAAGATTCCCGACTTCAGTGATGAGGTGAAGGCCGTCATCTTAAGTGGAAGCCCTTGCAGTGTTACCGATCCTAATTCACCTCGCGTTTCTTTCGACCTATTTGTAAATAAGGTTCCGGTACTGGGGATTTGTTACGGAGCCCAGCTCATGGCAGATCATTACGGGGGTCATGTAATGAGGTCTGAAAGAAGGGAGTACGGGAAAGCCCAATTGGATAAGGTTTACAATGCTGATGTTATCCTGGCAGAGGTGCCCAAAGGATGTCAAGTTTGGATGTCACATGGCGATACCATCGATAGTGTGCCGGATAAATTTGAAGTAATCGCAGGAACCAATGGAATCGATACTGCCATTTTCAAGAATCGGAACGGGAGTTTCGATCAACCGGTCTATGGTTTGCAATTTCATCCTGAAGTGTCACATAGTACTTATGGGTTGCAAGTTTTAGAAAATTTCCTCTTTAAAGTGGCAGGGTGTAAAGGAGAGTGGACACCGGCCTCGTTCATTGAAGATACGATTAACAACATCAGAAGCCAGGTAGGTACATCAAAAGTCTTACTGGGGCTGTCAGGTGGTGTCGACAGTAGTGTCGCTGCTACCCTTCTTCACCGAGCCATCGGTGATCAGTTGGTGTGCTTTTTTGTTGATAACGGCTTGTTGAGGAAAAATGAATTCGAAGAAGTTCTGGCCTCTTATCAGGGATTGGGTTTGAATATCCATGGTATCGATGCCAAGGAAAGATTTTATGAAGCTCTGGAGGGAATAAGTGATCCAGAGCTGAAGCGGAAGGCGATTGGCAAGACTTTTATTGATGTATTTCAAGATGAAGCGGCCAAGCTTGATGATGTCCAGTGGTTGGGACAAGGAACCATCTATCCAGATGTGATTGAATCTGTATCAGTTCACGGTCCTTCGGTCACAATCAAATCTCATCATAACGTCGGTGGCTTACCTGATTCCTTAGAACTTAAAGTGATCGAACCCCTTAACATGCTATTCAAAGATGAGGTAAGGGTAGTCGGCCAAGAATTGGAGGTTCCTGAGCACATACTCAATCGACATCCTTTTCCCGGACCGGGCCTGGGCATTCGAATCTTAGGCGAGATCACTCCTGAGAAAGTACAGATGCTACAGGAGGCAGATTGGATTTTTATTTCTAACCTTAAATCTGCTGGATTTTACCAGAAGGTGTGGCAGGCTGCAACCATCCTGTTACCTATCCAAAGCGTTGGTGTAATGGGAGATGAGCGAACCTATGAGCAGGTTGTTGCCTTGCGGGCGGTCAACTCACGAGATGGTATGACAGCTGACTGGAGCGATTTACCACATCAATTATTGTCCAAGATATCAAGTGAAATAATCAATGTCGTTAAGGGAATAAATCGGGTAGTCTATGATGTTAGTACAAAACCACCAGCAACCATTGAGTGGGAGTAATCTGTGTCTACTCATTGCCCTTGTAATTCTGGTACTGCCCAGTTGTGCCATCTTTGGACCAGGCACTAATAAGAAAGATGCATCACCCGGGGACCAATCCAGCGACTTGGACCGGGAAGACAAGATCAAAGTGGATACCATCGAATGGGTCTTAATTCCCGATGAAGCAGTGAATCCCATTGAATCCAGGAATGCAAGACCCAAAACCGTTTATAAGGATAGCTATAATGTTGCCTTTATTGCACCGTTTTCTAGTGCGAATTTTCAAGTGACAAGTGACCGGCTAAATGCCAGAATGATCAGGATGATCGAATTCTATGCAGGTCTCAAATATGGCTGGCAGCATCACAATCAAGATCTGACGGTCCATCTCTCGGCCATTGACTCCCAAACGGACAATGAATTTGCTGAAGATATCACCGATCATCCCGCTCTTCAAGAGGCAGATCTAATCATAGGACCCTATTTTACGGATGAATTAAGAACCATTAGCAATTTTGCACGCTCGAAGAAGAAGATCTTGCTGTCACCCTGGAATACGACCGAAGTCATTTCCGAAAATCCATATTATGTGCAACTAAGACCTTCTCTAAAAGCCCATGCAGAAGCCATTGTCCAACATATTGTCAATAAGCCATACGGGGATGTCATCTTGCTCTGTAAGGATGATCCCAGAGATTCTTTGACTGTAACCTACTTCGAAAATGCTTGGGCCAAACATGTGCTAAGTGGAGGAGATTCCGGGAATTTGATACCCATGAAAATTGGCGATATCACGGACCCGGCTTTAGGCGATACCCTAACCGCTAAAATTGTGGATCAGAATATCAGCACCTTTATTATTCCCAACTGGTCAGACGAGCCGTTCGTCATTTCGGCATTGGCTAAGATTAATTTTTCTAAGGCTGACAAACAAGTAACAGTCTTTGGTCTACCGCAATGGATGCAAATGACCAAAATGGATTATAGCTATTATGAGAATTTGAACGTACATATTTCACTGGCCAGACCCTTGAAATTTGACAATACAGAGTTGAGAGCACTCAAGCAATTTTATTTCAATAAGTATGGAGATGTAGCTAATGAAGATGTGTATTATGGTATGGAAGTGATGAGGTTGATATGTACACTCTTAAAGGAAAATGGCACCATGGTAACAGATAATTTGGAGTTACCAATGGACCGGTTTTCCTACAAATTTGATTTTATCTCTGTGTTTTCCGAAGATGGCGAACAGATCGATCACTATGAAAATCGACAAGTTCAGATCGCAAAATTTGAAGATTACCGTTTTGTCCCGGCAGACTGATATGAAAAACACCCCACATGCAGCTGAGACGGCAAGAAAAGATAAAAAGAATGGTTGCTCAACGGCAGCTCGATCTTACGGTATGTCTCGAGAATGTTCACGATCCCCACAACATCAGCGCAGTAATGCGTACTTGCGATGCTGTTGGTATTCACTCAATCTATATAATCAGATCTGATCCTAATCTGCGGCAGCAACTATTTGAACCGGGTAAACGGTCGGCTAGCGGAAGTGCCAAGTGGGTGAATACCCATTGCTTTGACGATGTAGCCACTTGTGTCATGGCTTTAAGGGATCGTTTTGACCTGATCCTTGCCACGAGTTTACACCATCAGGCCCAAGATCTTTTCCAGGTGGATCTAACTCAATCGATGGCCTTGGTTTTCGGCAATGAGCACGATGGTGTCAGTGATGAACTACTCGGATTTTGTGATGGTAATTTTGTCATTCCACAAGTTGGTATGGTCCCCAGCCTCAATATCTCTGTAGCTTGTGCGGTGACTTTATATGAGGCCTACCGTCAGCGGTATGAACAAGGTCGATACGAGGTTCATCCACTCTCCGCTGACAAAAAACAAATCCTAGATACATTTATTAGACAGCACATGCAAAGAGAGAAGTAGCACCTGGCTTTTTCGGGGTGCTCAATGTGGTTACTCATGTCGTCAGTATCAGTTAATTGGTATGAGTTACCGAAGATCAAGATCTGCCAGAGATCGACGGACATGTGGCTTCACTTGCATGAATATGCTTGCTGAGCGGAAATATATTTTCAATTTTTTCTTCTAAAACCCAACCTTCTTTAGTCGCCTTTCGTGGGTAGGAGTGAACAAAATTTGAAAATAAATCATGAAGCGTTTATTGCCCTTAACCCTTATGTTATTATCCTGTTTGGTTGGCTATGCGTACCAGGTCACGATTTCAGGATTCGTCGCTGGACACGGAGGAGATGGAGTTGCTAATGCCGCAGTACTCATCTACTCCAGTCCAAACGACGGATTTCGTTTTGAAGAAACAGTCACGACGAATGAAAGGGGACATTTCGAAATCGTTGTTGATGTTCCCAACGATATTTTGAGAGGTGTTCTCTTTGTCAGTATAAAAGATTGCCCGTCTACACAGATTAAACGTGTCACCTTTGATCCTTCGCATACCAGGCATCAGGTGAGGTTGCAATCCTGTAGGGATAGCAGACCCGACTGTAAAGTAGAAATTGTCGCAAGATTGCTGGACGATCAACAGGTATTGCTCAAAGCAGTGGTGCGAGGTACCAAACCATTCACTTATGAGTGGAGTTCTGGTGAAAGTACACCTGAAATCATTGTATCGGAAAGAAAAGAGTATTGTATTGTAATCACCGATTCCACCGGATGCAACGCCCGAGATTGTATTGATTTGACCGCGAGTAATTGTGCTGTGGAGATTCATGCGGATCGAGCGAATGCTGATGCGGTTTCAGGAACTATTCTGCTCCAAGCCAGAGTCAAAGGTAGAGCACCTTTCAGCTACGAATGGAGTACTGGAGATACTACAAAAAATATAAAGATAGAGCAGCCCGGTGAGTATTGTGTAAAGGTGACGGATGCTTTGGGTTGTGAAGCGCGCGATTGCATCAAGGTCGACTCAACGGACCTGTGCAGAACTGAGATCCATGTCTTAAGGACCGATCTTGCTGGAAATGGTCTGGTTACCTTGATAGCTCGTTCCATTGGAAGACCACCTTTCAGTTATCGATGGAGTACTGGTGATACGACCCAGCGCATTGAAGCTGAGCCTCAAGGCGAATATTGTGTCACTGTTGTCGATGCATCTGGATGTGTTTCAAGAGATTGCCTCAATTTTGATCGTGACGGCTGTGCCGTAGAAATTCATGCTTCGCGGGGAGATGCCAGTACTGTCGACGGCTTTCTAGTGCTGCATGCCCGAGCCAAAGGCAGGGCACCGTTTTCCTATCGGTGGAGTACAGGAGATACTACCAAAAATATAAAAGTCATGGATCCCGGAGAGTATTGCGTGACGATCGTCGATGCCACCGGTTGCGAAGCCAGAGATTGTATCTCCCTGGATCCTCATAGAGATTGCAAGACGGAGATCCAAGTTGCTCAAACCGATGTCGCCAACGATGGCTTGGTCCTGCTTATTGCCCGTACTATAGGTCGGGAGCCCTATACGTATCGCTGGAGTACTGGTGATACAACCCAAAGCATTCGGGTGGAACCAAAAGGTAAATATTGTGTAAAGGTCGTTGATTCAGCTCAGTGCCATTCGGGGGATTGCATTGATTTTGACCAAAGGGACTGCGGCGTTCAGATCCACGCCAGGAGATCACATCCTCAGACTGATACCGGATCTATCGCCTTACACGCGAGAGCCAAAGGCAGGGCTCCGTTCAAATATCGATGGAGTACCGGTGATACAACAAACACAATCATGGTAAGGGAGATGGGAGAGTATTGTGTAACGATTGTCGATGCTGCGGGATGTGAAGCACGGGATTGCATCGACCTTCAAATCAGAGATGAGTGTGCGACCCAAATTCAAATTGCCCGCCAATCTAATGATCCGGCTGCAGGATTGGTTTTGGTAGCTCGAACAAAAGGGCATGGTCCCTTCAGTTACCGGTGGAGCACGGGGGATACAACCCAGACTATAGTGCCAACTGACACAGCTGACTATTGCGTGGAGGTAGTTGATGCTACCGGTTGTGTCTCGTCAGATTGTATCGATTTGGCTCGATTAAACGATTCATGTGCAGTAGAGATCCGGTCTTCATCTACAGGTGTATTGGTCGCGGTAACACGTGGAATGCCACACGTTAAATATTTGTGGAGTACCGGAGAGACCACCAAACAGATTAGAGTGACAAAGCCGGGTGAATATTGTGTGACCATCACAACAGTTTTTGGCTGTGAGGCTATGGCATGCATTCAAGTTGGTGAAAGAGATTCGCTATGTCGAGTTAGCATACATCGCCGTAGGGCCGACAATCAAAAAGTACAGCTGGTTGCTCGAGTTGAAGGATTGGGTGACTATGAATTTTTATGGAGTACAGGAGATACTACTAAATCCATTGTAGTGGATACCTCTGGAAAATATTGTGTGACTGCCTTTAGTGCCCATTGCAAAACGGAAGATTGTATTCGGGTAAATATCGGAAGCAACGGATTGGCAATCGGTGATGCCGTCGGTCAAAACAACAAGGTCATTTTTGGTCCTGCGACTAAGGTGTTTCCAAATCCATTCCAGCATCAGGTGAACCTATCTGTCGATATAAATAGTGCTGGAGCTGGACAGATTGTTGTGTTAAGGGTTGACGGTAAAATGTTGGTCCGGAAACCGGTTGTCTGGACGAAGGGAAGCAATATCGTTTCTCTCGATCTACATTATCTCGATGCAGGCCTATATTTTGTACGATTGCAAAGCACTACGGAAACCCTTACGAAAAGGATTATGAAAAGTGAGTAGTCTTGGAAAACCATAGAGATTCTTTGATCGAGTAGCATAGCTATTCAAACGGCACAGATCGCTGCAGAAGAAATACCGGAATCTAGTTCTGCAGCGTTCTGTGCATAGTTTTTGATAGATATGGAGTAAGAAAATCAGCTAACTTAAATACTTGCAAGAAAAATCGCGGCATATAGATCAAAAACTACTAAAGGCGTGTATAAAGGGTGATGAAAAAGCTCTCCACAATTTGTATCAGGTCTGCTATGGCCATTTACATGCTGTATGCAGACGATATTTAGATAATGAAGACGAGATCAATTTGCTGATTAATAATGGATTTCTAAAAGTTGTGAAGGGATTAAAAACATACCAACAGCACATACCGTTTATCGCCTGGATACGGCGCATTATGATCAATGCCGCTATTGATTATCATCGGAAGCATAGAAAATATCGTGAAACCATCGTGTATCCAGATCTAGATGGTGAAGTAGATCAGCGTCAAAATGTTGACCTTAATAAGGCTGACCAGATTTTTGATGCAGAACAGCTTTTGGTCTTGATAAAAAAATTGCCGCCTATGACAAGCAAAGTATTTAACCTATACGCTATCGATGGATACAGCCATAAAGAAATTGCCAAGCTACTGAAGATGACCGAAGGGACCTCTAAATGGCATTTGTCAACTGCCAGAAAGAAATTGCAGAAGATGATGGTGGATCACTTATCGAATCAGCAGGGATCTAGAATCAAAGTGAGTTCGAGAAGCACTTAAATGTAAAGTAATGAAGCCAGAAGAATTGGATCAATTTTTTCGACGGAAACTGGGTGAACAACCATTGAAGTCGCCCGCCCCAGGGGATTGGTCTAGTGCGAGAAAATTACTCAAGCAAAAGAGAGATCGAAGACCCTTGGTCTTTTGGTGGATCATTGGTTTATCAGCTATTGCTGTGCTGGCCTTTCTGGTGAGCCAGAATCGAGAGATTCCTACTGATGATGTACCAAAAATTGAAAGTCGACCTCCGATGGCCAACAACGATCACCCAAACCAGTCAGGTAATGAAGCTAAACTATCTTTGGAAGAAGAATCCTTAGTCAGTTCCGATCCTTCTGATCTCACCCGCATCGAAGGGATATCAAGAAGAGAGAATTCTGTCGAGCCTAAACCCGGTGCGGGAAATACAGCACGCAGATTTTTTGGTGGTGAGACGGATGTCAAACTTGCTTCATCTGATCAAGCTGCTGTTGGTGCGCCGACCGCCAAAGTGCCGGATCTAGCAGAACAACCAATAGACCTTCCTGTAGAAGGGGAGGAACCCATTACTGAAACTCAACCATCTCAATCTGTGTCACTAATAGCTGACTTAGATTTTCATCTGCAATACCGTTATCCCTTTGAACTAGTCCATCCAGACGATGAATCTCCGATTTTTCGAAACAGTAAGATCCGGAAAACACAATATGGTTGGACTGCGAGTTTACTAATGAATCCTGCCAACTCAGTTGGCGACCCGGTGCGAGGTTTCTTGGCGGGATTTGTTGCTGAGTATCCACTGGCTACAAATTGGACTGTGGGCCTCAGGCCGTCAGTAGAAGTCACAATGAATGAAAATGGCTATTCCCAGTTTCTAGTACAGACCAAATACGGTTTTACAGCGGTTAACGAGACCTATGGTCTGCAAGCCACTAGTTTGCAATTTGTCCGCTTGCCGCTTTACCTTGGTTGGCAGCATGACAAGCATTCGGTCGAAGCTGGTCTTGCGGTGGCCTGGTTACTTTCAGCTCGCGGCCAAGTTCAGCAGGTCCAGATTGAAGGTAGTGAAGTTCAACTACTCAATCGCTTTTCTTCGGGTTGGATCGAAACAAGTGCAATGAAACAACTTTCAAGCAACCTGTTTTTTGGTTACAAGTTTGCCATAAACCCCAATATGAAAACAGGTATAACCATTTTCTATCAGCCAGGGAGAATTTATCCTGGTATTCCAGGAGCTGGAACTTTGAACGGCGACCGGAAATGGTCAATGGGATTACAAGCTTTATATTATCTGCGATGAAGGTAGAGATACATACAGGATTGACGTTGCTGATATTACTTTTCGTCACTTTGGGATGTGAAAAGGTCACCGTACCTGACCCTCAGCCTGAAGAACAAGAGCCAGTTTTCTTCTCTGATCTGCAGTTCGGGAATTCAAGTCTTAAGCTAGCAGCTGGCATAGACAACTACCACTTGGATGCAAGATTTGTCCGTGAAGGAGATGTCATGACTTTTGTTGGCACATTTAAGCCCGAGGATTGCCAAGAACGACAGTGTCCCGGGAGCCTTCGACTCGCCATACGGGATGTTAAACCATTCGATCGAGCTAGTTTTAATATTAACCAAGCCCTGAGGGAGGCTTCCTATAACTATGCTTGGAAGCTCAATCGAGATTCCATGGTGGTAAAACTCAATCCTCATCACTCGGATCCTTCCACTGCGAATTCGAGAATTCAGTGGTCTTTTGATGCGAGAGAACTCAACATCGACAATAATGTCGTAGCTCTCGTTTTCGATAGACATACGAGTTACACTGTGGAATTGCAACAAAATTTTGGCCAGTGTCAAAGCAGACAGATTCAGACATTGCATCTGGCGGGTAACAGCTGCAAGTGTAAAATCGTGCTGCATAACAATTCCCGGATGGCCACAGTGCAGGCTTCAGGTGCCGAGCCTTACACTTATAAGTGGAGTACGGGATCAGATTCGGTCAGGACTGAATTAAAACCACTCACAGATCAACTTCTCTGGGTGGAAGTGACTGATGCCAATGGCTGTGTTAGCGCCTCCGAGGTTAGAGCTCCGGGTACCAGCGGATTTCGCCAAGACTGCATAGCAGATTTTCGCACTGAGGTGGTTGGACACCTCGAAAATATAGACAAATTTCAATTTCGTAAAGTGTTTGTAGAGTATATAGATGACGGGGGAAATCGATTTATCAGCAACAAATTCAGTCAACCCCGGGATGCATTTTTCAGGGTTTTGTCTGTAACTGATTTTGAGAGAAACGCCGAAGGGCATCCAACCAAGAAAGTAAATCTTGAATTGTCGTGTTTGTTGTACAATCAAAGGGTTGATGAGGCCTTACCACTTAAGGGTAAGATTTCAATGGCGGTAGCCTATCCCGGTAATTAGGATAATTTCTACTTGGTGGAGCACCCGTTACCTTTTCTCAGAAACCATCTCCATATAATCTAGGGTAAGATTGCAAAAAGTTTTGACACCCAGTGCAAATCCACTTTCATCAATAAAGAAATCCGGTGTGTGGTGAGGAGCAGCGTCAAGAGAATTTTGACCCCTTGGCATGCCACCCAGAAAGAAGAATAATCCGGGAACTTCATGGGCATAAAAAGAAAAATCTTCAGCACCAGTGATGGCTTTTGAAACAATGATGTTTTCTTCTCCTGCTGATCGATAAAATGTGGGAAGCATTTTTTGAGTAAGTTCCGGATCGTTATAGGTTACAGGAACACCCTTCTCGATTTCAACCTGTACCTGACATCCGGCGCTTTCACCAATCAGTTTGGCAGTATTTCGGATTTTTTCATGAATCTTTTCCTGCATATCCACATCCAGGGTACGGATGGTGCCGATCATTTCCGCTGTTTCGGGAATAATATTGTTTCGTACCCCACTGTTAAACTTACCTACACTAATCACGGCAGCTTCCTTGGTCAGTTCAGTCTGACGACTAATGATTGTCTGTAGACCCAAGATGATCTGGGCACTGGCCACAATCGGATCTGCTCCACCCCAGGGCATAGAGCCATGCGTTTGCTTGCCTGTGACGTTGATAACAAATCGATCCGCCGCAGCCAATGTTCCACCGACTTTGTATCTGATCTTTCCGACTTCAGTCATGGAGTTGATGTGAAGGCCAAAGATCACATCTACTTCATTATCGCTAAGTACACCTTCCTTAACCATTAGTTGAGCCCCTCCTTCTTCACCTGGTGGCGCTCCTTCCTCTGCAGGCTGAAAAATAAAGACAACCTTCCCTTTGAGTTGGTCCTTAAGACCTGTTAGAACGGTCGCAGCTCCCATTAGGATCGCCACATGAGTATCGTGACCACAGGCATGCATTACCCCCACTTCTTCACCCAAATAGGTTGAGGTAACTCTGGAGGCAAAAGGGACATCGACTCGCTCCACTACTGGTAGCGCATCCATATCAGCTCTCAGTGCTACGGTAGGGCCCGGCTGTGCTCCCTGTAAAATTCCCACCACCCCGGTATGTGCTATTTCGGTCTTGACTTCCAGGCCTAGACTCCTCAAGTGGTCTGCAACCATAGACGCCGTCTTATATTCGCGATTTGATAATTCAGGATATTGATGAATGTGCCGACGCCATTCAATAACCTTTGGCTCCACCTCTGAGACCTTCGTATCTACCATGGATTGAAGGGATTGCGCATCCATATCAAACACAATGAAGATGAAGAGAAAAACAAGGGATCCGAACTTTTTCATGAAGATGCAGTTTATTGACCTTGAACCAAAAGTATCTATTTTTTTTCACTGGAGTTGATCCGGTCTGCGGAATTGAAAGCGGCTGGCTGGTCCTAGACAAAAGATCAGATCCAGGATGCTCAAATTAGAGAGAAAACCAAGGCGATCAGCAAAAACTTGTTCATAAGGATGGGTGGGATTTAAGGATGCATAATTTTGAGGGTTGATAAAATCACGCATATCCTGATCATAATGAGATGCGCTGAGATAAGCTTCAGTAAAAATCAGATCGGGACATAGATTGGTAATTTCATTAATTTGGGTCAAGATCTCCACGTTTAGATCAAACAAGAAGGATGGTCGAGACTCAATGGTGGCAGAAAGTTTTCCAAAGAAGAAATCAAAATATGGAGCTTTGCCATAGGCGCTTTTTAAAGATTGTAGATGTTGACGCGGCCAATTCTCATCATACGATATACGAACATCGGTGACGGGCTGTCTTTCATGCTTGCCTTTTAGTAAAGGAACAGTCAGTACCTGAGGTCCCAGGGAGTTGCATATGACGCATTTATTCCGAAAAGATCTCTTCTGATAGCTGTCACATTTTTCCACCCTTACTTCAGAGAAAGCGAAGAGCTGAAAAAAGAAAAGAGTTGGGAAATACTGTATTTCGATGACTGTCAAGTTGCAATCATTCACCTTACACGGTCGAAGGTATGACAATTCACCGAATGAACTTAAATTGGATTGTATGACTCCTTATTTGGAAAAACACGCCCTCTTTGAGCCGTTGATCAAGTCACCAGTCCCTGATGATTTGATGATGGTGGTGGTCATTCCCGCATACAACGAATCAAACCTACTCAGTACACTTTCTGCACTAAACAGTTGTGAGCCGCCTTCCGGATCGGTCGAATGCGTAGTTGTTGTCAATGCCGGAGAACACGACAAACCGGAGATCAAGCGTACCAATGACCGTGTCGTGAAGGAGATCATCCAATTTAGAAATCGGAAGCAGCCTTGGTTTAAACTCTACATTACAAAACATCAATGCATCCCCGAAAAGAAGGCTGGAGTTGGTTTGGCCAGAAAAATCGGCATGGATGAAGCGGTGTACCGGTTTGAAAAAGTAAGCTTGGATGGAATAATCGTAAATCTGGATGCCGACTGCACTTGTAGCCAGAATTATTTTACGGCCATCGAAGATTTCTTTGCTGGTCATCCCAGGGTCTGGTCAGCCGGTATTTACTTTGAACATCACTGGATGGGAGAGTCGGCTAAGATAAGGTCGGCTATTGTGCTGTATGAATTGCACCTAAGATATCTCATTGCAGCCCAGCGGCTCATTGGCCTGCCTTATGCCTATCAGACCATTGGATCGAGCATGGCTGTACGGAGCAAGGCCTACCAAAAGAGGGGAGGGATGAACACGAGAAAGGCAGGAGAGGACTTTTATTTTATCCACAAGTTTACCAGCATCAGTCGCCATGCTGAAATACTCAACACTACCGTATATCCCAGCGCCAGAGTTTCTGATCGTGTGCCATTTGGGACGGGGAAAGCCATCAATAAATACCTTGATCTTGGGCAACAACTGACTTCAGCACTGGATAGTTTCTTGGATCTGAAAGCAATGTTGGATCAATTGCCACAGGTGTATAGATCCCCTGGGGCGGCCATTGATCAATTGCCCAAAACTGTATCGAAATTTTTCCAAGCCATGGATGGACTTCAACGGCTGGACCAGATAAAGAAGAACACAGCCAGTTTCCCCACTTTTCGCATGCGCTTCTTTCAGTGGTTTAATGCATTTCAATTAGTCAAATTTCTGCATTTCTGTCGCAGTCATTACCCTGACCGCCCGGTAGTTGATGAGGCATCGAGGTTGGTTGGTTTCATGGCCCAGGATTCAGCCATCTCGTTTTCCTCTGCCGAAGAACTGCTGGCGTTCTTCCGGGAAGAGGCAAGAAGTGGATGCTGATACAGAGTAATATGATTTTCTTTCTCTAGTATTCTGTCCATTAGACTTTCTGGTCAATTTTATTTCCGATGTGGTTCAATGCGCAAGAAGTAGACCTGGTAGGAGCCACGGCGAGGCTTTGCAACGAAGAAATTCGCGAAAAGAATTTAAAGTCGTTTGCTAAGGTTTAGTAGACAGAGTACCAGACCCGTAGTTTTTTAGGTTAAGGATCAAGAGCGTTCAGGCTTCCCCTGGTCTGGGTTTTCAGCTGAGATCATCTTCTTTGCTCAGGCCCAAAACCTGCAATCTGTAACCAATGGTGACCGAATAAACATCAATCATGATATGGGTTACAATTCCAAACCATAGGTGATGGAGAAATAGAAAGGATATGGACCAAACCACGCCAAGTACCAGCGAAGCAAACATATTTTTGACCGTCGTAGCAGAATGGGCCAACATAAAAGAAAAATTCGCCAGGATGATGGCCAGGAGTACGGGTGCAAATCGTTGCAGCTGCCAGAACAAGAATCCTCTGAAGATTACTTCTTCACAAAACCCCGCCGTATAAGACAAAGCAATCATCCAATCATACTCAGACTTTGTTCCTGGCAATAGGAAAAGTAAGGGTTTATATCTTTTCGATAAGGACTTGATCCGCATTTTATTGAGTTTCCGCCTCTTTGCAATCCAGAGAGTGAGCAGAGGAGCCGTTGCTAATGCTAACATCCAGAGTAGGTTGTCGAAAGTGACGCCAATTTGAGCTAGATCTTGACCATCCCAAATCATCAATGAAATAAGGAATAGGGAGAAGGACCATTGCGTTAGGATCACCTGCTGGTACATATCGAGTTTCATCTCCGGGAAGCGTGCCAGCAGCTGTTTGACTTTTGAAGCCGATAAGATGGCCATAAGTGGCATACCTATCCCTGCAACCACAGTGAGTATGAGGTAAATGTAGTGGATCATCTCGCTTCCATTGCTTGGAGACCAAAACCGAACCTCCCAGTTGAAGAGGACTTAATGCAATGCAGGCCGAATACTTAAATCCCGGATCACTTCTGCTTCACGATCAAGCCACCAATCCAATCTGGGATATACTTCATCATGGTCGAAGTACTCCAAAGCCATCTTTACGAAGATATGACCATGCTTGGCTTCTGAAGTCCATAACTCCTTGTAAAATCGCAACAGAGCTGGATCCTGCTGGGCTTCTGCAATTAGTCTAAATCGCTCTGCCCCTCGGGTTTCCATGACCGAAGCAATGAGGAGGCGATCTAGGAATCTTTCCCTCCTGCCAGAGTGACATTGCCTGACCAAGGCCTTGGCATAAGGATCCTCACCGATAGAGTGCTGGAGTCTTACTCCTCTTTCTTCCAAGATCTGATAAACCCGCTGAAAATGTTCCAGTTCTTCGATGGCCGTTTCAATCAATTCAGGAATTATTTCAACCCTGTCGGGGTACTTGGCTACGAAACTCATCGCCATAGCGGAAGCCTTCCTTTCACAATCAGCGTGATCCTGAAGGAATGTATTAAAATCACTCAACACAGCTGCCAGCCAGGCTTCGGTACTCGCTACCTTGACATCCAAATTTAACTTCATTTCGCAAAAGTAGAATTAATCGACTGACATTGGAACAGGGTTTGAAAGTCAACTCAGCCGCGAGCTAGACCCTTACAGTACCATCATATTGTTCGCTCTTGGTGGAAAGCGAACACTCCTCCTTGTGGCAGAAAGGACAAGCTAACTGACATTATCACTAGTTAACTACTGCTCACATAGTAGATATAACCAAGAACAATCAGTAAAATGGTTACTACAATGACAACGAGAAAAAATTGACGTTCCTGCTTCTTTTCAGCGATTTTCTTTCTGCGTTTTCGCCTGGTCGTCATAGCCTAAAAATTAGAATTCTGAAAGTAAAATAGTAAGCGAGTACGGCATTATCAAGTAAATGGTATCCAATCTTAGATTTCACATTTGTTTTACCAGCGCATTTGTCTTTGGAAATCAACAATACGTTCATCAACCAGTACATCCTGGTACCGAATGGGCTTGGCTAAAAGGATGCCTTGCAAAGTGCGACATCGGCTCAAAGCCACATAAGTTTGCCCATGCTCAAATGCTCCTTTCCCAAGGTTAATGATGACTCGGTCGAAAGTCTTGCCCTGGCTTTTATGAACGGTTATAGCCCAAGCCAATCGCAAGGGATATTGCTTGAAAGAGCCCAATATTTCTGTTTTAATCTCTTGGCTTCCAGGCACTACCGTGTATTTCAGTACTTCCCATTCATGTTGAACTACCTCAATGATTTTTTCATCATTCCCACTGACGGTTTTTACCTTGATGCCATCGTCCGAAATATTATAGACAACACCTAAACTTCCATTGACGAATCGTCCGGACGGATCATTTCTTATGAACATTACTTGTGCGCCTTCCTTCAGTGTTAGAACCGGTTCCGTTGGATAGTAAATGGCATTGAATTGTCCACTTATGTCGGCCGTATACTTCCACAAGGGTTGGTCGATTTTGACAAGCTCCTCACGATTTATTCTGCTGGCAATCTGATTCTGGGTGGTGAGGGTAATGTAGCCTTTTCTCGATGTGATCTGAGGGACTACTCTATGGTTTAGCACACTCAGTAATTCTTCATCGATCTCTTGACACCGCATGGCTTCCAGTATTCTCAAAAACTCCTGTTCATCCTGACGATACACCTGCTTAAGTTCAAATGTCTCGAGCTTCAATCCCTTTGCAAATACCTTTGCCGAGAAGAAGTATGGGCTTTCATAGGTGCTTACAAAGAATTGCCTTTCAAAATCAGTAGCAACCACAGGAGGCAATTGAAATAAGTCACCAAAGAAGACCATTTGTACTCCTCCAAAACAATCGTTGTTCTTTCGGTGTACTCGCAAAGCATAGTCGATACAATCCAGTAAATCTGCCCTGACCATGCTGATTTCATCAATGATTATCATGTCAATCTTCTGAATGATCCTACTGTTGCGAGTTACCTTGAGATTATCCGCGGTGAGGAGCCTTGGAGGAAATCCAAAAAATGAATGTATGGTCATACCTCCGATGTGTAGAGCGGAAACACCAGTTGGCCCAAGTACTATACATTTTTTCTTTGTCGTGTTTCGAAAGAGCTGTAGTAATGTTGATTTTCCTGTACCTGCCCTACCTGTAATAAAGGCATGATCACCACTTGACTCCAATCGATCCAAGATGGAGTGAAAATCATCCGATAGTACTACGGGATCTATCATATACTATTCTGCTCCAAAGATATCATTTGACCAAGGTCTGTTAAACTTTACTTCAAAGGTGGTTCCTGTTCCATACTCAAGTGGACGCTTTGATGAGTCTTTCCTTAAGAAAAGGGTACATTGTCTTTTGGATACTTGAATCCGGATGATTTCTTTATACTGCTTACTATCGCCTCTCTTACTTCTTGTTGCAATCATCTACAGATGGTTACAGCCCAGACAAATCAATGATTTCTATGGGTACCGAACCAGGCGGTCAATGGCCAACCAAGCAGCCTGGGAAGAGGCCAATCGATTTGCTTCGAGACTGTTCTTGGGGATTGCTATGATTCTGAACATCTTCCAAGCCATTTGTTTCTTGATTTTTCCGGCAAGGCAAGCGTTTATCATTGTCAGTATTGTCATGGTATTATCTCTGGCTGCAATCATACCACTTACAGAAATACATCTGCGAAAGAGAGTTTGAAGAGAAAGGACAAATATAGTTCGTTTCACTTCTCACAGTTTTCAGTGAGTCATAAGGCCGCTGCACATAAGGTCGGGACAGATAGCATACTGTTGGGTTCTTGGGCAGCACTAGCTGACAGGAGAAGGATTTTAGATGTTGGTACTGGTTGTGGATTGCTATCACTTATGGTCACTCAACGAAATGAAAGGGCTCAAGTCGTGGCCATTGACGTTGACAGAAGTGTTGTGGCAGAGGCTGCTAAGAACGTCCAACATAGCTCGTGGGCCAATCGGATCGATGTTAGACATATCTCTATGCAGGAGCTTCTGAAAGAAGATCTAAAATTTGATGCTATCATCTGCAACCCACCCTATTTTGATCATAGTTACCCAATCGCCGATGAGCGACGCAGAAGAGCCAGGACTACTTGCGGTTTAACACGCCTGGAACTGTTTTCAGGTGCTAGTCATCTGCTGGTGTCTGGTGGTAGCCTGTTCGTGGTGCTGCCTACTCGTACATTGGATCTTGATCTGTCCTTAGCGTCCATCTGTGGTTTACATATCCAAGAATTGCTTACCGTATATCCAGATCAAGATAAGCCATCAAAGATTACATTGGTTCATCTGTGTAGTGGTGCATCAAGCGTTGAGCTCACTAGGAAGATCTTGATTGCAGGGCCGGCACAAAAGAGATCTGCCGCTTTTCGGGCACTCACCAAGGATTTCTATTTATACTGATAGGAATAAAAAAGGCCAAAGACAACAGTCCCTGGCCTTCATTAAGTTGGTACTTGTGATTTTAACTGGTAGAAACACGGCTCTCTTCAATGATTTGGCGAGCCATGTCAAGAATTCTTGTGTCTTCAAGATGAACAATACCTCCATTTGGTCCTGGTTGTACATGACGGTCTACGGTTGTCCCGTCTGAATACTTATCAGCACCAAAGTAGTTTCGAATTGTCTGCTCGGGTAAAGATAGTTCCTTGGCCATTCTTTTGATGCTGCCAGTGGGTAGACTATGCTTTACCCTTCGAAGTTCTTCGAATGTAATATTCATATACGCTAAATTTTAAAGAAGATTAAGGAAAATTGGATGGGAATTGTTATTCTCTCCATACCGAGCAATTTAGGAAAATTGTGCCAATTCTGAAAGGGATTGTTGACAGAATTTTCTGGGGAGAGGCAGCCGACTTTGCTCACTAAGTAGTCATTGAGTCAGAAACAGGTGTGAGCTACTAAGTCTAACAATTTGCAAAAAAAAAGCTCGTGACTTTTCACGAGCAAAAACCGATTGATTATTTAATAACCAAAACTTACACCGTGGTAAAGATAAAACAAATTATAAAAATATGCAATATGTAAGTGTATTTTTTTCAAGGAACAATGTGTTATAGAAATCACTAATTGGATACGAGGTGGCTACGGAACCTTGTCTGACTTTCTTGTGCGCTGATAATCAGTCGTCTAGGAATTCCACTTTATAGTTGTTGACTCGTCCCATCGACTTTGCTTCTTGAAAAAACCTATTGATCGCCCGGCGACCCTCTGGGCCGAGGTCCGCACTGTGTTCGTTAACATACAGATCAATGTGTTGCCGCATGACATGATCCTCCATAGCCTGTGCATGCGCTCTAACGTAGGTCATAGCTTCTTCAGGATGGGCCCAGGCATATTGCAGGCTTTCTTTGATGGCTTTCTCTATTCTTCGGATCAGGCCTGGTCCTAAAGATCGACTAGCAACGATACCACCCAATGGAATTGGACTACCTGTCTTTGACTCCCAATACGCACCAAGGTCCTGTATGAGACACAGTCCTTTGTCCTGGTAAGTAAATCGATTTTCGTGAATGATGACACCTGCATTTACCTTCCTCTTCAGTACAGCTTCCTCTATTTGATCAAAAGTCAAGACCAACTTCTGGGTCGGATCAAGCCCTGGCCGGTAGAAGTCCAGTAGGAAATTAGCGGTGGTCTGTGTCCCAGGTATGGCAATCCTCTCATCACCAATCGAAGCCTCATCTACTGGGGGCTTACCAATAAGGAGTGGTCCACAATTGCGACCGAGAGCACCTCCGCTCTGAAGGAGATAGTATTGATCAGTCAGTGAGAGAAATGCATTGAAGCTTAATTTGGTCACAGGAAGCTGGTGGTTGCCTGCAAGTTCATTAAGGGTTTCAACATCTGCTAGAAATGGCTGAAATCTATATTTTCCGGTATTGACCTTTCCATGAACTAAAGCATAGAATATGAATGTATCATTAGGGCAGGGAGAATATCCGATATTTATGTCCATGAGGCGATTGAAGCAATTCCAGTGAAACTCAATATCCTATACGAAGATAACCATTTGGTGGCCATCGATAAACCGGCTGGATGGCTGGTACAAGGAGACAAGACAGGTGACCTCCCAATATCGGAGATTGTAAAACAGTATCTTAAAGAAAAGTACGATAAACCCGGTAGGGTATTTTTAGGCGTTTGCCATCGCTTAGATCGACCAGTATCTGGTGTATTGCTCTTTACCCGTACCGACAAGGCACTTGGGCGTATGAATCGGCTTTTTAAAGAGCAAGAAGTCTCAAAAGACTACCTGGCTATCACCGATAGACCTGGAAAGATCTCCTCAGGTTTTGTTAAGCACCACCTGCTGAAGAACCGTAAGAAAAACATCGTTCGTTACGGGGATTTTGCCGGTCGGGGAACACGGCTGGCCATTACCAAAGTCAAGCGACTTGCCAATCGACATGGCAAGTACTTATGGTTGCTACGACCAAAAACTGGGCGGTCACATCAGCTGCGTGTGGCAATGCAGTCTCTTGATGCTCCGATCATGGGTGATGTCAAATATCAGGGGTCTCATATCGACACTCCAGAAAGAATCTTGCTTCTCAGCTATGCGATGACGTTTATCCATCCGGTAAGTAAAAAACCCCTGACCATCCAGGCTCCCTTACCAAAGGATCCGGCCTGGTCTCCCTTCCTAGAAGATGATGATGTCATCTTCAGAAATCAACTTCGGAAGTTTGAGGACAAGTGGATCTGACGTCAGTCGATCGTGGAACAGAGCAAAGGGAGAACTCTTTGTGATCCTTACTGAAAAACCTTTACTTTTGCGTTCGAGTGGGGATCATACGGTCAGCTCCCTTCAAACTCCCCCAGGGCAGAAATGCAGCAAGGGTAGGAGGTTGTAGCGACTGGTGTGATTTCTCACTCTTTTCTTCTAATTTTTACGGTAGGGATTTATCGTTCTTTTATTCAAGTACAGATTATATCTCTGAGGTAAAGTTTACCTTTGCCCTACCATATTTCAAATAGATATATCAACCAATGAAGTTTTTTATTGATACGGCCAATTTAGATCAGATTGCTGAAGCCAAGGAATTAGGTGTTTTAGATGGAGTCACCACCAATCCTTCCCTCATGGCAAAGGAAGGGATATCAGGACAAGATCGCATTTTTCAACACTACAGGGATATTTGTGAGATCGTGGACGGAGATGTGAGCGCTGAGGTGATAGCCACCGATTTCAAGGGCATAGTGGACGAAGGCCGGGTACTTTCAAAGTTAGCTCCAAATATTGTAGTGAAAGTTCCCATGATCAAAGATGGGGTGAAAGCCTTGCGATATTTCGCTGATCACGGTATTAGGACCAATTGCACCTTGGTTTTCTCAGCAGGTCAAGCGATTTTGGCTGCTAAGGCAGGAGCAAATTACCTTAGTCCCTTCATAGGACGTATAGATGACATTAATTGGGAGGGTATGGATTTGATCTCTGATGTCGCAGAAATTTATGCTATTCAAGGATTTGAGACCGAGATTTTGGCGGCCTCTATCCGATCAGCAAAACATATAGTTCAGGCGGCCAAAGCAGGAGCTGATGTAGTTACTTGTCCTCTATCTTCAATCCTTGGTCTCTTAAAGCATCCGCTTACCGATATCGGTCTTGAGAAGTTCCTGGCGGACCACAAAAAAGCCAATGCATCGCTTGAAAAGCAACCGCAGAACTAAGGATGTTTTTAGACCTTTCCTCTTTGTCAGGCGAAACCGGCGAGGGATACCAATCAAATCTTAGCTAAATTTTAGATGGTCTCATGGACAAAATTTATCACCTTTCGTCCTGCTCAACCTGCCAGCGAATCTTGCAAGAATTTGAACTCTCTGAATTCGAACTTCAGGATATCAAAGAGGATCCAATCACAGAAGAGCAATTGGATTCTTTAAGAGAGGTCGTAGGATCGTATGAGAAATTATTTAGCCGCAGAGCAAGGAAGTATCGAGGTTTGGGCTTGCATAAGCAAACGTTGACTGAGGAGGAGTATCGTTCATGGATACTTAAGGAGTACACATTCTTAAAAAGACCTGTGATTATCGTCGCAGACCAGGTGTTTGTTGGGAGTAGTAAGACCAATATAGAAGCGGCACTGGTTGCAAGTACGCGCTCATGATCAGTGATCTCGACATTCTAGCGAGGTTTAAAGCCCTTCAGGATGGGATTTGCTCTAGGTTGGAGGACTTAGATCAAGAAGGTAAGTTTCGAGAAGATGTGTGGCAGATGGAGAGCGGGGGAGGAGGCCGTACTCGTATCATCGAGGGACGCCATATTGAAAAGGGTGGTGTCAACTTCTCTGCTGTTAAAGGTCCCGTTAGTGACTCCCTTAAGAAAATCATCAAAAGAGAGGGTGCAAACTTTTTTGCCACGGGAGTCTCGATAGTGTTACATCCAGCGAATCCTCATGTTCCAATTATTCATATGAATGTCCGCTACTTCGAGATCGATACCCAGAGCTGGTGGTTTGGTGGAGGGATTGATTTGACACCACACTACATCGATATTGCACAAGCAAGGAAATTTCATATGGGCCTAAAGGTGGTATGCGACCGGGCACACTTGTCATACTATCCTCGATTTAAGGCTTGGGCCGATGATTATTTTTATTTAAAGCACCGAGCAGAGACACGGGGAGTGGGAGGTATTTTTTTTGATCGACTTTCTAGTGGTGAACCTCTCGATAAGGATCAACTCTTTGCCTTTGTGGTTGATGTCGGCCAATCTTTCATACCGATTTATACCGGGGTCTTTCAAGACAATTTCGAGAGGACCTACGATACTCGGGAAAAAGAATGGCAATTGTACCGGAGAGGGCGCTATGCTGAATTTAACCTGGTGTGGGACCGCGGTACGCGTTTTGGTCTTGAAACCGGTGGTCGCACTGAATCTATTCTCATGAGTCTGCCTCCTTCCTGTATTTGGGAGTATAACCGGGAATGGCAGGAAGGCAGTCCAGAATATCGTACGCAGAAATTGCTCCGCAAGGGAGTAAACTGGATTGCTCCGATCACCATATGAATCCTGAGTTGTATCGACCCCGTAGGTACTGATGACAGAAGAGAGGGAATTACATGAAGTTTTTCCTACTATGGCAATTGACGGAGTAGCTTTGAAGCCTTTTCAGCATATTTCCCTGTCGTATCTTTTTTTAACTCAGAAAGAAGTCGAACACTTTCCTGCTCTTGATCAAGTTGCAGGAGGCATAGACTTAGATACCATTTGGCAGCATTGGTAAAGACGCTCTCACCTTCACTAATTTGCTCTAGTGACTCGGCAGCTTTTACATGATTTTCAATGGCCATCAAACTGACCGATCGATAAAAAAGGACATCGGTGCGATTGGGCTCGCTCTCTAGGAACAGACCAAAAAAATGCTGGGCATCTTGGTGGTTACCGCGATTGTAGGCGTCAAGTGCCAATCTGAGGTTTGGATCCAATTGGGTGCTTTCTCTCAATGAAATATTTTCCATGGGAACTTCAAAGTAGTTGGCGTATAAGCCTGCCATAGTTGTTCGGATTGAAATCCACGTGCTTAGCGCGATCAATGAAACTATGGACGCCGCTACCAGCCATCTTCCAATAGGCATCTTCTTTACAGGACTCTTTTTGGAAGGTGCTGCCTCACTTTCAAATACCTCAGCCAGGTCTTGGCGCAATTGTTCGGTATCTGCTACTAGCGCGGTCTTCATAGAACCCATCAGTTCCATATGTTCCGCAAATTCGGGGTCCGATTTCATACGATCCTCCACAGACCTTCTTTGACTTAAATCTAGCCGATGGTTTAAGTAATCTTCAATGATTGATATGTCCTTTTCTGTAATCATGACTGCTTCAATTCTGGATATCGTGAATCAGCCTTTACCATTTCTATCAGACGCTTTTGGCATAAAAATTTTCTCTTCTTTGCATAAGACTCAGTAAATCCCATTTTATTCCCAATCTCACGAAGAGATGAACCCCGGAAAAACATGACTAAAATTTGTTGACAATCACTTCCCAAGGATTTCAGGTGCCTGCGCATCAGTTCATTTTTCTCGTGCCGGATTAAATCCTTTTGAATCGAAGGATCTTGAGCTATTTCCAGAGCATTTGTGTCAACCACTGATGTTCCTCGATTTCTGCTCGTTCGAAGAATCATCAACCATTTATTCCTGGCCACAGCGTACAAAAAAGTCTTGATTTTGGAGGTGAGTATAAATTCCTGGTCATGTACTTTTTCAAAGAGCACGACCAGTGCCTCCTGAAAAAGGTCCTGGGCATCTTCAATTGTACCCGAATTTCTCTTTACAAGATCCCAAATCATTCCAAAGAATTCATCATAAATGAATAGTAAGACCTTGCGGTCACGCAACCGAAGGCCATTCAATAGCTCATCTTCCGAATATTCTGTATCCATTGGTTTCGAGATGCTACAAAGCCAATCGACTTTGTGAGAAACCAAGTTACGAATAAGTCAAAAAAACACCTCTCTGGCATCTATTGCTTAGGGGCTTCAAAGGTTACCAGCAATGGATAGTTCGCAACATCAATTCGTTTATGAAATCACGCCACTGCCTGTGTTCTGATGCTTCATCTGAGAACAAAAACGTTTAAAATTCACTACAAAATCTTAATGGACAGTCTACTAGGCCTTGATTGCCGCTATAGCTTTACCACATTGGCAGCTAATCAACGGACGAAAGTTGGGAGATCTGGAGTGGAAAAAACTTTACCTAGTGACTGAGGATAAACCCCAAAAAATGGGAATTTGCATTTAAAACTTTTCAGTAAACACATTTTCCTGACTAGCATACTCATTGACTGAGTCGGGTAGAGTGTAAATGACAGAATCACTAAGGACAATCGTGGAAGAAGCCGAATACAAGCCGATTCTTGAACCTGTAAAAGTGTAATCTATCAAGGTGAGTTTTATTACTCCATTTACCGACAATTCAATGTAATTGCCATATCGAATCAGCTTGAAATGCAGTCTACGGTCATCATCGCACTGAAACAGATTGGATTGCAATGGATTGAACACGAAGTTTTTTCGGTTGTCGAGTGGGTTGAACCCCCAACTGCGTATGGTCACATATCCATTGACAAAGTCAAACGGAATAAAGTATCCATTGCCTTCCTCATCTGCGTCTATGACAAGCCCGGACTTACCCATATCTTCAAGAATGAGGCGTCCCTCCCAAATGATGCTTTGACAGGGTTTTTCAAATAAGAGCAGTTCATAACCACTTCTACAGGAAAGTGACCAATGCTCAGCTTGAATTTCCTGTGTGGAGGTGTCATTGTCTAAGATGGTGCACGGTTTTGCAAACTCGTTCTGTGGTAGTTTATCTTGGGTCATTTTGTCCCAGCGATAGAAGCTCTTTAGAATCAAACGGCCCCTGTCATCCGTATCCAATTGTTTAGGAGGTGGGAGTACCCGTAGCGAGTTTACCTGGCCATCTGTGTAGTAAAAATTATAGATCAACCAATGGTTTCCATCACGAACTACGCGTGCGGCATAGTTTCCCTGAGGCAGTAGCATGTCGAAGTGAAAAGATCTATATGGTGCTTGAAGATCATCAGCAATCCAGTATCGTACAGTGATATCTTCCCTCAGACTACCGATCAGATACATTTTACCGTTAATAGTGCAAAGACAAGGGCATTCAATATCGTCATACATCCTTGGAAAAAGAATAGGAGGTTGAAGACTCCAACGCCCATCGACCAGCTGGGCCAAACCGACACATCCCCGCCTGGATGCAGGACCTGAGGAGGCACGGGCACTGATCAAAAGGTACGAGGCTCCTCGATACCTAAAGAAAAAGGGATCTCTGAAACTGGTCCATTCACGGGGGCTATTCGCTGAGATCTCGTAATATGGAGTTTGTGGTTCTAAAGGTAAGTCGGGTCGCTCAACTTTTTCCCAGTTCAATAGATCATGACTGGAGGCCAACCCTATTCTTTGTGTCTGACCCCGGTCTCGTCGTCTTAGGCCAGTGTAGTACATCTGGAATTTTCCATTGGACTGCGAAACGTGCATCGTCCACAGCATATCGTCATCCCATTCTCCGGGATCACCGACAAAAATGGCGTTTTTCACCCTGCGCCATGAAATCCCGTCAGTCGATATCGCATGAGCGATGTAGTCATGGTTTGGGATGATGAGATGAAATAAATGGTAAACTCCATCATTGATGATGACATCGACGTCACCTATTTCCCAGTCACTGAAGCCAGCACCAGCATACATAGATTAATGTGTTCGTTTCTCAAATCCAGCCAAAATGCTGAAGGCCCTCCATGATTCCCGCTGCTGCATTTTCCTTGGCCAAATATAGATTTTTTTTGCTGCGAAGGTGGTTTAATTCCGTTGATCGATTTCCCACGGCAATCCCTCGGATTGTTGATGAATCCAACATGTCTAAATCATTACCAGAATCACCCGCTGCAACAACCATTTCGTAGGGGATTGCCCATTTCTTGCAAATATATTTCAAAGCTCTTCCTTTGCTAGCGCGTTTGGGTAAGATATCTAAAAACCGATCATGAGAAGGTATGAGAACCACATTTGCAAGTTCCTTCATCAACATCCTATTCAAAAGATTTTCATCCCAATGCTCGGGATCATAATAATAGGAGATTTTATAGGGATTTTGTCCAGCCTCCTCCTGCATTTCAAGCCATTTGACTGATTGTAATTTGGATACTATATTCTCTCGATGCCAGTTCTTCGCCAAGTATTTTTGCCAGCCTTTGTCTTCGAGATAGGCGCTCTCAGCATGGTAGTAAATCTCCGAACCTACTGCGCAGACCAGGAAGTCAGGACTGGGAACCTGATGCTCTTCAAGTGCTTGTTTAACCAGTTCAAATGACCTTCCAGAAGCAATTCCAAATCCAAGAGAAGGATCACGATCACGTAAGAAATCATTGATTATCGAAAGACCGGGATGTTCATGCTCCTCAGAGATTAGGGTTCCATCGATATCAGTAACAAGCATTCTCTTCATTTTTCGTAAGCGATTTCCTGCCGGCTTTACTCGGTGCTCATTTGACAATCGAAGATAATCCCTGATCCATCCTACATAGGTGTCTACATGTTTTTCCCAGCTATAAAATTTCTTAACATTTATGATGCCATTATTAGAAAAAACCTTCCATTTTGATTCATTGGTTAGTATTTCAATGATGGCATTTTGGATCTCGTCAGGTTTTTCGGGATCAACTAAGATGCCATTTTTGCATTTAGGAATAATTTCGGAAGGTCCACCGTTTTGGGTAGATACAACGGGCAAGCCGGCACTAGCTGATTCGATGATCGTAAGGCCAAAATTTTCGTACAATGTCAGATTGACAAAAACTCCTCTTTTTTCAGCGCAGTGTCTATATATCGTAGCAACTTCATTTTCTACATCATGCTTTTTGGGGATGGCGAGCTTTCCGTAAAGATCATATCTGTCCATCAACAACAGAATTTCAATGAGCACATCCCGATCAGCTGGTGGCATATTTTCAATGTCCTTTCGGATCCCGGCAAAAATCACTAAGTTGGCTAGGGCTTGCAAGGGTTTTGACGATCCATATACTTCCAACAAGGTGTGTAGATTTTTTCTGCGATCGGGTCTGGACAATGCAAGAATGACGGGTTTTTGCGGATGGGACAAAAATTTCTCAATATATTCTGCAACCCAGTACTTTCTCTGAATTTCTTCTTCTTCTAGATTACCCTCGACAACCTGACTTTGATAATATGGAGCAAACTTGGCAGTGTCGATACCAGGAGCCAGCACCTTAAATTCAGCGTCCTCAGCAGTATCGTACATCTTATAGCTTTCTATTTCTTGTGATGTGCTGGTGACTATGAAAGCGGCCCTTGCCAATGTATTTTCTTCGGCAGCAATCCTTTTTGAAAATTTGAATTTCCTTTCTCCCTCTTCGGCAGACAGTCCCAACGATTCTAACTTGGCTCTTTTTGCTCTGCCCAACGAATGTCCAGTATGTGAAAAAGGGATTTGGAGTAGTTTAGACAGTTCTACAGCAGCGTAACCGGCATCAGCGTAGTGACTGTGTATCCAGTCTGGCATGATCTGATGTGAGCGTATGTGGTTGATTGTACCCGTTACAAATTCATCTAAGTATCCCCATAATTCTTCTTTCATCCGATATCGTTTGCCACCAAAGGCAATTCGGTGAATGGTCAGACGATTATTAACCATTTCCATGGGAACTGAATATCCTGAGTCGAGACGGGGATCATCGATCAGCCGTGTAAAAATATCAACGTGTTCGACACCAGGATTTCTGGAGAGAAACTCAGATACTTCATAGACATATTTGGTCTGACCACCATTATCAGCATCTCGGCCAATTTCTAGTCCGCTTCCTCGAAGCAGGCCATGTATGTTGATGATAGCAATTCTGATCTTGTCAATAGCTGGCATTTCTTCCGTTTGTTTGGATATCATGTATTTGCAAATATAAGAAAGCATATTCCCAGGCCCACTTTGAAGGGCTTTTCTGACCCTATCCCAGACGCGTTCGGGCCGGGAAATGAAGCCACAGGTAAATGGATTTTTCGAAGGATTTTCCCTGCACGATATAACGACTAAGGCCGCTTGTGGTCATCATAGAGCTTCATCGGGGGCCTCCGCTTCGGGTTTGCTCTGTCAAATTTTCCGGTGCTTCAGAGGTCAGTTTACGAGATGGAGACAATATGTCTGCGTATTCAAAAGAGGGTCTGCAAAAATGACATAAAATCGCCTATGGAATACGATTTGATACTGTTAGGGTGAATTTGAATGTGCTTGAACGCACTTTCAGGATGTCTTAAAAATTTTATTGTCTAACCTATAAATTGTTGAAGAATGAAATCAGTAGTTAGAAGGCGAAATAGCATGTTTCCTGGCTTTTCCCGAATGTTTGATGATTTTTTTAACACAGAAATGGTGGACTGGTCAAATAATAATTTTTCCTCGACTAACACCACTTTACCTGCTGTTAATATTAAGGAAACTGAAGATGAATTTACGGTTCAAGTAGCAGCTCCTGGCATGGAGAAGAAGGACTTCACAATTGAAGTTAATGACGGCAACTTGGTGATTGCTTCTCAAAGGGAGTATCGCAATGAGGAGAAGGATGGCGAAAGGTTTACCAAACGCGAATTTAGCTATCAATCATTTCAGCGATCCTTCATTTTACCTGATTCTGTAGATCAAGAGAAAATCAAGGCCAAGTACAACGAAGGTATTCTTCATGTACATATACCTAAGAAAGCCGAAGCTAAACCCAAGCCTGCCAAATTAATTGAAGTAGGGTAGGTCGCTTAGACAAATGGCCAAATGGGCTTCCTGCCCTGGGTCGATTGAAGCGAGAAATCTTGATTGGAAGTCTGCGATACCCGTCATCTGTATCGCGGACTTTTTTCTGAGTGACACTGGCACTCCTTAATCAAGAATTATCAACCCACCGGTTTCATTGCCAACAGGAAACAAAAATTCAGATAGACCCTATAAAAAGGCATGGATTTTGTGTTGAAGTTTCCGACCGAATCCATATATTCGCGGTCGCAAATCCCTTTCGGGTACGAACTACTCACCTGTTATACCCCCAAACCACGTCCATAGGACTCACGAGGAATATTTGTACGCATGCAGGTCTTTTTAAATCGAACCCTGCTGTCAAGCATTCTTGTGCTTTTGGCAGCATATTGCTTTTGTCAGGCAGATTTGCTTGTGGAGGCAATGGTCACAAATATGGGAGGAGATTCCAGATGTAATCTTCGCATCATGAAGATCCGCCAGGGATCGTCCGATCACCAGGTATTGGATGCAATGATTCCATCAGACCAACCTCATTTAAGATACTCCCTAAGGAGATTTAAGAATCAGAAATGGCTGATTACCCTCCAGCAACGTGGAGATTTATATTTAATCATGTCTGCCTATGGCTTGGGTCTATTGGAAGAAAAGATGGCAAATCCACTTCCGATCCCTTTAGCCAGCGAGCCAGAGGACTTTCCAGAGCTTAACCATGGACGTGCCAGTACCCACCATTATGAAGCAGAGGTAGTAGAATTGGTAAATCAAGAGCGATGGGATAATGGTCAGTTGCCCCCACTTAAGGATGTCTCAGAGCTCCATAGTTCTTCAGATGGACACAGCGATCGGATGGCAAATTTGAATTTCTTTGCCCATTGTGATCTTGAGGATGGAGATAGTCCCTGGGATCGCATGGCCCAGGCAGGCTACAACCTTTTTACCGGTGGTGAAAATATTGCTGCAGGTCAATCTGATCCCGCATCCGTGATGTCAGCATGGATGGGAAGTAGTGGTCATCGTGCCAATATATTAAGTTCAAATTTTAGAGAAATTGGTGTAGGGTATGAATATAATGGTGGTGGAAGCACCAATGAGTTGGATTTCGATGGAAATTGTAATGCCGATAATTATGGTGGTCCGTATCACCGGTATTGGACTCAAAACTTTGGTAGCCGAAACGGTGTTTTTCCGGTCATCATTAACCGGGAGGCTATCGTGGCAACCAGTCAGACCGTCAACCTCTTCATCTATGATCCGGGCGGTGCCTCCCAAATGAGATTCAGAAATGAGAGTGGAAGCTGGTCAGCTTGGATAAACTACAATCCTGATCATACTTGGCAACTAAGCGCCGGCAATGGTCAAAAAACCGTCTATTCAGAAGTTCGCACCAGCTCGGGTCAAACGTACACTGCTTCAGATGTGATCGAATTAAATGGTAATTGTGCTCCCATGGAATTTTCAAACCAAACGCTGTCAGGTGCTCAAACCTATCAGTCTTGTGAAATCATAGCTAATCCCAATGTCACCATCACGGGTCAGATAACCTTTGATGCAGACAACGTTCAATTGGGTAGTAATGTCGAGGTTAGAAATGGGGCTTCTTTAGAAATCAGGGTTTCCAATTAATCAGCATCCATCTTCTAATGGTCTCTAAGAAAGCCTGTCTTTAGTTCACCTTGCTCATTGGCTTGCCAGAACTGACCAGAATCGATTTCCAGACATGTCAGCCACATACCTCCATACACAAAAGTATCAATACATATGGTGTGTCCCCAATCTGCTATTTCTCCATTTTTCTGGCTGGTGTGCCCGCAGATGACCTTGTATCCCGGTAGGTAAGCTTTGGGATTCACCATTTTTTCCCAGAATAATGTCCTGGGCAACTGTTGCTGCATAGGGACTTTGGGTTCGACTGCAGCATGAACGAAAACGGTCTGGTTTATTTCATAATACGGTCTGGTTGATTCCAGGAACTGCCAGTGTTTTGCCGGAATTTCCTTATGCCAGTTAGTATTGTAGTCGGCGCCGTATGATGCAAGCGTTTCTCTGCCGCCAAATTCTAACCAACCATTGTGAAAAGGAGCCTCTTTGCGGAAGTCCAGCATCATGACTTCATGATTGCCACGCAGGGTGATGAGATTCGGATGTTCAAGATCTATAATCCATTGGATGACGTCGGCACTACTGGGGCCTCGATCAACATAATCTCCAAGAAAAACGACAAGATCGTCGGCAGCAGGTTCACATGCGTGCCACAAGGTACGTAAGGCTGTAAAACATCCGTGAATGTCACCAATAGCATATTTCGGCATAGTTGGCAAAAATACCAATCTCATATTAATTGATTTCCAAATATCAAGGATGGACAAGATGTTAGCACAAGTTATTGTTGGAATGGCCTCGGCATACCTTTTGCTTAAGTACTGGGCATAGAACCATTCCTAATAATAACAACAAGTGAAAGTATTTAAATTGCGATTGGTATGGTTTAGTAGACGGTTTGCCTGGCTGATTTGGTTTGTGTTGGCGCGAGGTGTCTTATTGGATGCACAAGTTCAATTGTTGAATGATGAGTTCGGAGACCACAATACACTTTCCAACTGGATCAATGTTAATGAGGAAGAAGGCAACCCGATTACTCAGCTGGAAGAATACAATATAAATGACAGCTCCCCGGGCCACCTTTTTATGATGCCCTTCACCGAAAGCTGGTTTCATGAATACCGAGGTGCCTACATCTATAAGTATATTGTCGGTGATTTCATCTTAACCACTGAAGTAACTGCTGTGGCCCGTGACGGGTCGAGTTTACCTTCATCCACATTCTCACTGGCGGGTATCATGGTACGAGAACCTGTCGAGAATCCAGAGCCTGATCCAGGTGTCATCTCGGGTCAGCAGAACTATATTTTCATGTCGATCGGTCAAGCCAATGTTGAGTCACAAAGCGACGGCTGGAATTTCGAAATCAAAAACACCTGTCATAGTCACTCATGTCTTGATATCGACAACATCAACGTGAACACTGCCAAAATTAGAATGGTCAGGGTGGGGAATGAGATTATTGTACTCTCACAGTTGCCCGGAGGTGCTTGGGAGGTACGCAACCGCTATCACCGGGTCGACAACGCTCATTGCAATGGAGGCAATTGCAATGCGCCCTTTCCGGATACAATTCAAATTGGCTTCGTAGCCTACACTGATTGGCCCAAGGTCAACAGTTACACTTACGCATTCCACAATACACATACGCTCCACCCAGACTCACTGACTATGGATCCTTCTGCGGGAATTCCCTTCAACCCAGACTTACTTGCTCATTTTGATTATGCTCGCTTCGACACAGTGCCTGAAGCACTATACAGTCTAACGCTGACCGGGCCCATGGCTGTTAGCGATGGCAATTTGCTCACTCATCTAGGTTTTGACAGCCAAGCTTTTTGTCCTGAAAATTTTCATATCTATGATCAGATTTCAGGAACTTATATTACCGTGGAGTCCTCACAGAGCATTATGGCCGACAATTTGATCACAGGACAATCACACGTAACTTTTGGAGCGGGAACAGAGATATCTCTAATTCCGGGATTCCAAGTGGAAAATCAAAGCATTTTTCAGGTCATCCTGGCAGGGTGTAGTCCTTAGAAAGGGAAAGTTGCATCATGCATTTCATAAAACATCTCAGGGAGAATTCTGCATAATCGGACTTTGCACTTCGATCCAGCATAAAGTGTGCCGGACTGAACCCAAAGAGCATATCAATAGTTTTTTAGTAGCTTCGTCTGTACTGTCCAATCATTGCAGTACCTCTCTACAATATGAAGTCTGTTGCAAATGATTGGGTGCTGAGTAGCATGTAGGATATCTTTTTTGTTGAGAGTATTTATTAGGTACGACACGTCCAGCGTTTAATGCCCACACAGACCACAGAAAATTACTTAAAAGCGATCTATTTTCTCGATCAACAGGATGATCGGATATCAGTGACTGACCTCAGCCGAGAAATGGGTGTAAGTACACCCACAGTGAATAATATGATCAAGAAACTCAAGTCTAGGGACTGGGTATCTTATCAAAAGTATAAACCTGTTAGATTAACTGCCAAAGGCAGAAGGGTCGCTGCATCAATCGTTCGCAAACATCGATTGACGGAAATGTTTCTCACCAAAATCATGGGATTTGGTTGGGAGGAGGTGCATGATATTGCAGAGCAAATGGAACACATCAATTCCGACGCATTTTTTAAAAGAATGGACGAATTGCTGGGTCATCCCACCATAGATCCACATGGATCACCCATTCCTGACAAGAGTGGGAAAGTGGTGCAAAAGGATTATTTAACACTATCTGAAGTCAAAGAGAATCAAATCGTAAGATTATGTGCGCTTGCTGATAGCTCAACCGAACTGTTGGTCTATCTAAACCACAAAAATATAAAGCTAGGTACGAAAATCAAATTGGAGAAGGTCGAACCATATGACCAAAGTTTAATCATTTCGTATGATGATCATGCCGATGTGATGCTAAGCCACGAAGTAGCGTCAAAATTATTGATTGAGCCAACGTGAAATTCACCGTGAATTGCCAGTAAATAATTTTGGTAAACATCTAAATTTTTTAATTAAAACAAATTTTAAGTTGATGAAAATTTTCTATCTACTTTATTACTTTGCCTACCGACTCTTGTCATTGCTCAGGGCGAAGCCTTTGTAGCTGACATTTCTGCAATGTTCGGTCGAAATGCTGAGCAAATCACTTCCCTCGGTGAAGCGATTCCCAGCGATAAATTTACTTATGCACCAGCCGAGGGTGTACGAGATGTGGGAGATGTGTTATTACATGTTGCCTCATTAAATTATTTTGTCGCCAGACATTTTGATGTCGAACTACCTGAAGACATAGATCCTAGCACAATTGAAGATATTGAAGGTAAAGAGGCCATCATGGAAGCAACCAGAGCGTCTTTTGAATTTGCCAAAAGTTACTTGCCAGAGATTGATGCCAACACGTTAGATGAAGAAGTCGAATTGTCCTTTGGTACCTTTTCGAAAAGGCAATTGTTGTTGATCTTGTACGAGCATTCTGGAGAGCACAAGGGTCAACTGATTGCCTATGCGAGAGCCAATGGTATTACACCCCCTTGGAGTCAATAGGAAGAAAAGAACCCAAAATTTAATATCAACCAAGATTAGGAATGACTGTTAGGGATCCGTTTGTGATCCCTTTCAAGTTTTTTTCTTCTTACTTGATTTCGCATACGGATTGAATGCAAGGGCCATCTGAATCCAATAGTCTAAATCTTCGTCTAGATCGGTACCTTCTGGTTTAACAAAGACATAGCCCTTCATAGGCCTTCCCGTAAAATCCATAGGTATACAGCCTTTCTTTTTCAGTGCTTCATCCATTTTTTCTTCACCAATTCGGCACATTAGTAGTGGCTCTCCAGTTTTCTTGTCAATATGAGTGCCTACGCACATCTTATCATCTACCATAAAACATAACCCTCCCATCATCTTTTTGATTTCAAATTCTACATTCTTATCTGTGAAAACTTGCTTAATACGATCGGCTTGATATTCATCGTATGCCATGGTAATTCGATTTTACAATTGATTGATACAAATACTATCTACCATTCTGAGAATTGAAATCATAAAAGTAATGAAGCCGATGGTTTCTGCAAACTTGAGAAAATGCCAATCTAGATATTGTGTGCACCACCTTTGAATTCGGGTTGACCGCGAATGCTACGGCAAATTATTGCCTGGTGCACTTGCCAGTTTTTTGATGGCCAGAAACTGGTAGGCTGTGACTCAAAATGGCTAGATGGAACGTTTTACCATATTAATGTCTATGCTTTCCAGCACCCCTTTAGCATGTCCATTCTTTGCTGCTTCTATCATGGCTATGGCCAGTTGCGAGGTATCTGTAACATATTTAGGTAAGTTGCTCAGCAAGGGATACAACCAACCAAAAATTTGATAGAGCCCATTGTACCAGGTGGTTCTCGATTTGATTCCTCTTAGGGGCTGCACGTAGCCCGGCCTGAAGACGTGCACATGTTTGAACGGCATAGCCAGCAGATCGTTTTCGGTCTTTCCCTTTACTCGAGCCCACATCATCTTGCCTTTTTCACTGCTATCTGTCCCGGCACCTGAGATGTAACAGAAAGAGGAGTCCGGATTTACCTGTAAAAACTTTGAGGCGAAATTGATGGTAAGATCGTAGGTCACCTTCCGGTAACGCTCCTCATTTTTCCCCAAGGAGGAGGTACCTAGACAAAATAGGCAAGCATCGTAACCTCTTAGGGAAGATTCTGTTTTACCCAGAGCAAAGAAGTCCTTGACAACGAGTTCATCTAATTTAGGATGTTTAATGTTTTGGGGCCGCCTGCCGATGACTAGGACCGCAGAAATATCAGGTCGATCTAGACACTCCATCAACACGCCCTGTCCCAGCATTCCAGTTGCACCAGTAATAATCGTTTTCATAATGGCATTTAAATTTTGACCTTACATGGCCAATAATTACCGATTCGATGGTGAAGGTAATGGTGATTAATCAGTATTTTGGAGCCCATGAAGATAGAAACATCACTCAAACTCTTGGCTACTTTATTATCCGTTTCGATCGCCGGAGTACTATTGCTGGGTTGTCAACAGACCACTCCAAAAGACGAAGAAGCTGAAAAAAAAGAAGAACCAGTAATTCATGTGCCAGTAGGTTTCGAACTCGACGAGCTGTATCGACCAAGCGACCACGATATGGGTACATGGGTTTCGCTGGCTGAAGGCAAGGATGGTCAAATGTTTGCCTGTGACCAATGGGGAGACATCTACCAGTTCGCTCGACCGGCATTAGGAGAGGTACTTGATTCTACCGAGATCGACAGTGTTGACTTAGATATTGGATATGCACATGGGATGCTTTGGGCATTCAACAGCCTGTACGTCGCTGTAAATCGACGTTGGGCAGATACCATTGAAACGGGAAGCGGTATCTATCGTCTGACGGACAGTGATGCGGATGGGAAATTGGATCATAAAGAGATGTTATTGGAGCTGGAGGGTGATGGTGAACATGGTCCCCACAGTTTTCTACTGAGCCCTCAAGGTGATCAGTTGTATTTTATTGCAGGAAATCATACAATCATACCCGAAGTTGTGAAAGCCAATAGTCGCGTCCCGACTCATTGGGCAGAGGATAACCTATTGCCCCCATTTCCAGATGCCAGAGGTCATGCTACAGAAATTCGTGCACCGGGCGGATGGGTGGCGCGATTTGATTCTCTTGGGAATGATTGGGAGCTGATGTCTGCCGGATATCGAAATGCATTTGATTTCGATTTTAACGAAGATGGAGAACTCTTTGTGTTCGATGCCGATATGGAATGGGATTTCGGCATGCCGTGGTATCGACCGATTCGGATCTGTCATGCCACCAGTGGAAGCGAATTTGGATGGCGCACCGGTACAGGTAAATGGCCAACATATTATCCTGATGCCCTGCCCTCCGTGATCGACCTGGGCCAAGGGTCACCCACCGGAGTTTTATTTGGCGCGAAACTAGCCTTTCCCTCAAAATACCAACAAGGGTTGTTTGTTGCTGATTGGAGTTTCGGTACACTTTACTTTATTGACATTGAAGCCAAAGGCAGTTCCTATATTGGTACCAAGGAAGAATTTCTCTATGGAGTACCGTTCCCACTCACCGACCTGATCGCTGGAAGTGATGGTCACCTGTATTTTGCAACCGGTGGTCGGAAGCTGGCCTCACGTTTTTATCGGTTACGATATAAAAGTGAAGTAACGTCTGTTGATTTTCCCGATGACCCGAAGCAACTCGTCGATCTCAGGGTGCTTCGCAAGAAATTAGAAGATCTGCATACAGGGCCGCAACCTGGAGCGGTTACCTTAGCTTGGACACATCTGGATCACGAAGACCGATTTGTAAGATATGCTGCGAGAGTGGCCCTCGAACACCAGCCTGTGGAACGATGGAAGGACCGATTTTCCATCGAAAAGGAACCCACGAAACTTATTCCTGCTGCCCTGGCATTGGCCAGATGTCTGGCACCTGATCAAAGCATACAAACCGCAATGCTTGAGAAATTGGTAGCGATAGACTGGGAACAACTTTCACCTACTGAGAGACTAGATTTGCTCAGAACCTTTGAGTTGATCTTTTGCCGAATGGAGCAGCCTGCCCTCGATGCACATACGGCGGTGATCAAGTATTTGTACAGATTTTTCCCTTCAGAAAACCTGCCGATTGACCGGGAAACTGCCGAGATATTGATCTATCTAAGAGATCCGGTGGCCACTGAGATTTGCCTGGATCTTATGAAAAGACATACCGATGCCAAGACGACCTTAGATGTCGAGATGCTCTCATCGGAAGTGAGTGACCGGCACGAACGATATGGGGAAGACGTAAAAGCCGTAATTGAGAATATGCCCCCGGCCGAGGCAATCTATTACGCAGTTCGTTTAAGCCATGCTGATACCGGTTGGACCCATGAGATGCATGAGCAATACTTTCAATGGTTTTTTGATGTATTGAGTGCCGAGGGAGGACTGAGCTTTAAGGCCTTTATGGAAAACATTCGGCTGGAAGCTATGAAGCACGTACCTGAAGATGAAAAGCAATATTTTGAAGAGCTTTCTGGTGTTTATTCACCGGCAGAAGAAATGGCTAATCTCCCACAGCCTGAAGGACCAGGATCCAACTATAATGCAAGTGAAATCAATAGAATACTGCGCATGAGACTTGATGATTTTCAAGGCAATATTGAAAACGGGCGGAGGATTTATAGAGCGGCACTATGTGAATCTTGCCATCGGATGCAAGGTCAGGGGGGAATCAGTGGCCCAGATCTTTCACAAATTCATACGCGATTTGAACGTAATGATATTGTAAATGCGATATTTAGTCCCAGTGATGAGATCTCTGATCAATATGCCTTCACCCTATTTTCCATGAATGATGGAAAAAAGTCAGCGGGAAAAATCTTCTCTGAAAGCGATGAAACAGTAACGATCATGCCAAATCCATACACCAGCACATTGAAGGTAGAATTGGCTAAATCCGAAATCGTCAAGCGTGGTGCTTCACCGGTGTCCCCAATGCCGCCGGGCCTCCTGAATCGACTCAATGAGGAGGAAATTACTGAACTCTTTGCCTATCTGCTTTCGGGGGGCAACCCCAACCACTATTTTTATGGCGGTGATGAGGGCCGAGAAGAAAGCGATTGAGTTTAATTCCCCTCTGTTCACCTTAACCTTTTGAGATGCTCCATGCTTGAGTCTCACTCCAGAGCTAGGGCATGGCTCACGGCCACCCGTATCTGATCATCCACATTACTGATTCTACCATGGTCGTAGTGTTGGCAAAAAAGGCCGCTGTGGAAAGTCGACGGTAAGATGCTCTTTATGGTAATAAAAAAGAAAAACCATGAAAAGAGTATATCTGTTGACCGGATTTCTTATTTGCAACAACATCTGTCTGATCGCCCAACCCACTGGATTTGCAGTTGACAACGTATTCCACGTATCCTTCAAGTACGACAATGGAACGGCCCTTGAACAAGAATCTTCTCACTGGCAGCCTGGTGTACTTAGTTTTTGGACCGACGATACCTATAGCGCGGGGAGCAATCACTGGTCAAATCAGTATAACATCTATTCCAGTACACAAGACGCGACCCTTGACATTCAGTCTCTCGTTTTTCGGAATGCCAATGCGGGCCCGTTGATTGACCGGGTACGTCTTGATTACGAAGGTCTAAGTCTGGTCAACGGTGCATCTTGGGGAGCCTTAGATGCCTCTATTTGGGGCAATGCTGGTCAACTGGATCTCTACACGGGTGTCAATGGAAATTATGTTGCCCGGCTTGGATCTACCGGACTAAATAGTGGCAGAGGTAAGATGACTTTATATGGAACAACCGGTGCTGCAAAGATTGAGGATATGGTGCATTCTAATCATTTTGGTTACTCTATATATGAGGGGACCAATGGGACCAATAATATTTACTTAGGCGCATTAAGCGGTTACAATAGTAATGGCTATATCGGTGTTTATGACGACTCGGGGGTGATTCAAGCTGGAATATATGTCAATTCTTCTGGTGATGGTATCGTCTTTGGTGACCAGAAAAATTTCCGAATCCCCGATCCAACAGATCCTGAAAAAGATATCTGGTATGCCAGTTTGGAAGGCCCGGAGGTAGGTGCCTATGAACGAGGAACTGCCACCCTGGAAAGCGGAGAGGCTTTCGTAGCATTGCCAGCTCATTACCAGGCCATTGTCAATCATACAACGATGACGGTGAATTTGACTCCTCTAGATTGGGATACTTATGGCCTTGCTGTTGTTGAAAAGACAGAAGCAGGCTTTAAAGTGAAGGAACTAAAAGGTGGCACTGGAAATTTTTCCTTTGATTGGGAGGTCAAATGTGTACGAAAAGGAAGAGAGGATTTTAAAGTATATCGTGAAGCATTGGCTGAGGTGATTGAGATCGAGAAAGCCCAGCAGACCTCTGGTAGATTTACACAGAAAGTGCAAGCCAGGAAACGCCATAACCCAAAGGCCCATATACACAGCCAAGGATGTGTCCACACCAAGCATTGATTTGGGGTCGAGGCAGAAGGGTTAAATCATTGCGTTTTTCTTCTCTCAATCGGATCCGAAATGCTAGGCCGAAGGCAATGTATTCTAGTGCTGAAAGTAAATCACCTTAATCGCATAGTGGATTTGATGAGCAGGAGCCTTATAACTTAGTTTGAGCGTTTAGCGGCGACAAGGGATATAACGCTGAGTTAGTGACTCTTTCAAAATGTCCCTACTGGTTAAACTGCCGGCAATCTCCTAATCCCAGTCTTTGTTATCTTGGAGAATGTACTGCGGTGATCAATGAGCCGGAATTTCTACCAAAACCTTCCTACAGTGAAGGATCCCGTCTACGAGCTACTTTCGGAGGAGAGACACTTTACAGAGGTGCCTTCTACATGGCACATCGTCATTACCGATATCGAAGATTCAACTAAAGCTGTCAGCCATGGCCAACATCAATTGGTAAATCTCATCGCCACGGGGAGCATCATTGCCGCATTAAATCTTGCATATCGGAGTAAAACAGAGATTCCTTTTTTCTTTGGAGGTGACGGTGCTAGTATACTCCTTCCGGCATCAATTTTAGACCAATGTATGGGTGCTCTCAAAAGCCATCAACGGAATGTGCAGAATAATTTTGGCCTCAACCTGCGAGTAGGTTCCCTGCCGGTGCAAGAGGTGTATGAGCAAAAAGAAGGTATCCGGATAGCCAAATTAGCGTTGAACACTTTTCTATCAGCACCCATTGTCCTGGGCAATGGCTTACAATTTGCCGAAGCTGTGATCAAGGCAAATGAAGATCATGACATCGACGATACAAGCCCGGATGAACTAGATCTCACGGGAATGGAGTGCCGTTGGGACCACATAAAACCTCCCCAGGACCCCGGCGAGGTACTATCACTCTTAGTGGACGCGACCAATATAGCGCAGCAAGGTCAAGTTTTTAGCAAAGTAATGCGCCTCATAGAGAAGTCTTATGGTCCCCTCAACCAGCGGAATCCGGTATCTGTAAAACAATTGCGACTCAAGGCAACAATAGCCCAGATAGGTGCAGAAACTCGCGTCAAGTTTGGTAGAGTCGCCACGCTGCAGTTGTTGAAAAATTGGCTGTTTACCAATATCGCCTCGCTATATTTTGGTAGGGAGAAGCGAAGTCATCAGTACATGCAAAATCTCGTGAGCCTATCCGAAACCCTAACCATTGACGGAAGAATCAATACGGTGATCTCGGGAACTGGTGCTCAGAGGGAGCACTTGATAAAATCTTTAAATGAGATGGAAAGTAGCGGAGTTATCATCTTTGGTTGGCATGTGAGCTCTGAAAGTGTCATCTCATGCTACGTTCGAAACCGAGTGGACGAACATATCCATTTTATAGATGGAGCTGGAGGAGGATACACCAAAGCTGCCAGAATGCTAAAGGAAAAGAAGATGGAAGTCTCCTGAGGGAAAAGTCTAGCATTTTGTCCAATGATGCCTGCGAGGATGAGATCTGCCCGGACATCAAGAAGCAACTGAAGATCCATCCGCCGACGCAAAGGGCGATACTATCCTTTAGAATTTTTTTACAACCCTGTAACTTGAGGGGCATTAAATCGTCTACTGCCTGGATGACGCTGGAAGAGTATAAGGAACGCGTATTGCCACTTAAAGATAGACTCTATCGCTATGCACTGAGTATGCTATCACGTGAAGAGCTGGCGCGAGATGTTGTGCAGGAGGTTCTATTAAAGGCCTGGGAAAATCGGCTCCGACTGGCATCTGTAAAGAACCTGGAAGCTTGGTTCATCCGGTGCACAAGAAATCTGGTGCTTGATCGACGAAAGGCGAAGGACAATTGGGTGATCGATCTCACTGCCCTAAATGGGAATTATAGTCCGCAGATTGATCCTGCTCAGGTGAGTGAATCAAAAGATTTGATAGAGATCCTACGGCAGCTAACAGATCAACTTCCGACCAAGCAAAGAGAAGTTTTTAGGCTGCGGGAACTGGCTGGCTACTCAAACCAGGAGATCAGTGAAATACTGCAAATCGATGCAGGACAGGTCAAAGTCAATTTGCACCGCGCAAGAAAAAAAGTTCGTTCTGAATTAAAGAAAATTATGAGTTATGGAATCACAGAGTGCAAATAATCTGGAGCGATATTGGAAGGGTGATTTGACATCCAAAGAGGAAGATGCTTTCTATGAAGACCTGCAACTGGGAAGGTTACTGGTAGGGAATGAAACTGATCAGGTCTATTTTTCTATGCTTTCCAAATTCAGGAGTTCAAAGCTTGGCGATGATTTTAACCGTGAAATTTTGGAAAGCATTAAGCAACCCTCTTCTCGACGATGGCTGGTTAGACCCTGGTTGACAATGGCTGCTTCTATTTGTCTTCTTGTGTTGGCAGGAAACTATTTGCTATCACCAACTCAAGGAGAGGAGGTGAGTGAAGAACAAATCCAGCTTGCCTACACGACAACCATGCAGACCCTGTACCTCATGTCTTCAGAATTGAATCGGGGAGCAGCAATGTCACAATTGGATGAATTCGATAAAACCTTGGAAAAAATTAAAGGGAAAAATTAAATATCTTAAGATGAAGAATAATATAATATTTTTATTGTTAATAATATTTTGCCAACCGGTATTTTCGCAGGATAATGCAATCAGCAAGTACTTTTCTGATTACCAGGCCAGTGAGGAATTTACCAAGGTCAGTGTGACGGGCAAAATGTTTTCCTTGTTTACCGAGCTGGATGCAGAAAATGAAGATGAAGAGGCGATCTTGCAGGCGATCAGTAAATTAGAGGGCATTAAAGGGTTGATAAATAGTAATGCAGAGAATGGCAATCGCCTGTACTGGGATGCAGTTAAGAAAATCGGTGCCGATGACCAGTATGAAGAATTAATGACTGTGGAGGATGCGAAGGAAAATATACGTTTTCTGATCCGGGATGAGGGTGAGAAGATTAGTGAGCTCATGATGCTGAGAGGAGCCGAACGGGAATTTATGGTCATGACTCTTTTTGGAGATATAGACTTGAGTGCCATAAGTCGGATCTCAAAGGTTATGCGAGTACATGGATTTGAAAAATTTGGGATGATTCATGACGATCACAAGAAATGATAACTGGATTTTGACCTGCTGCTTGCTGGGATTGACGCTGTGTCCCTCTTTGGTGGCGGGGCAGAGCAAAACCATCCAATCGTTTATTGATCGTAAACAAACTGCTCATCGTTTTTATTTTTATCCAAGTACCTTACGTATGATCAACCTGGACCGAGACCCGAACTACTACGAATTGATCAAAGGCATCGAGAAATTGATATTTTTTAGACTAAACCAAGATTCTTTCAATCGTGAGAATTTTCAGGCTGCAGTCAAAGATCTTTATGCCGAAGGTTTCGAAGATCTAATTGTAGTGGAAGACAATGAAAGGCAGGTCTATGTTATGGGCAGAGACCAGCCCGATGAGACCGTCGTAATCGCCCACAGTAATGGTGATTACTATGTTGCAGATGTGCAGGGGAGCATTGATTTTTTGGAGCTTCCTGATATATATTCCGGATTGATTCAAAGGGATTCTCTGGAGCAAAAAGGATTCATTAACGTCTTAAATCTATTTGAAAAGAGAGATCGGAATAAGCGTAAAGTACCTCCAAAAAATACGCCAAGGGATTCTGTCAATAATCAAAACCGGAGCTGAAATGGAATATGTGTGTTCTTTTAAGTACAAACCTTTCCAAAGACAATCCGTCATCCCTTGACAATTCTCGAGACTCACCAATTGACTAAGGAATATCGACGGATTGTAGCTTTAAGGGAGCTGGATCTGGTTGTGAAGTCTGGAATGGTATTTGGCTTGCTGGGTCCCAATGGGAGCGGTAAAACCACCACTCTTGGGATCTTACTCAGTGTCTTAAAGCCCACAGCTGGTACGTTCAATTGGTTTGGCAAAGAACCTTCAGCTGAAAGTAGAAAGCAGATTGGTGCTATCCTTGAGACACCATCCTTCTACAATTATTTATCAGGGAACCAGAATCTCAGTGTAGCGGCTAGGATCAAGCAATGCCATGAATCCCATCGCGAAGCAGTACTGCGTCAGGTAGGACTTTACGAAAGAAGAGACGATCCTTACCGTACATATTCCCTTGGGATGAAACAGCGATTAGCCATTGCCTCAGCATTGCTGGCCGACCCCCAGGTTTTGATCTTGGATGAACCCACCAATGGATTGGATCCACAAGGGATTGTTGAAATTAGGCAACTGATCAGAGAGATCGCCCAAAGTGGCAAAACCATTATTCTGGCAAGTCATCTCCTGGATGAAGTGCAAAAAGTATGTTCTCATTTTTGTGTTTTACACAAGGGGAAGAAATTGTACCAGGGCAGTGTCAGAGACACACTTAATAACCAGAAGCGGATCGAACTTGCAGCGAAAGATCTGGAGATGTTGGTGGTCCACTTGAGAGCATATCCTGAGCTCAACAGCCTTGAGCGCCTGCCTGATCGCATCAGGGTCAGCCTTCCCCCTAGTGTTACCACTGAAAAACTTAATCAATTTCTTATTGAGCGTGGGGTGGTCTTAAACATGCTGATGGAAAAGATGGGCAGTCTCGAACAACAGTTTCTCCAAATATTGGCGGAACATGAGTAGACTTCTGCAAATAGAATGGTGTAAACTCAGATACTATCGTCCTTTCTGGGTTATGATCAGTATGTATGCACTTTGTGTTGTCATTGTATGTTCAAGCGGGATGTTGTTTATGGCTTACCTTAAGAGTAAAGGAGCTGATTTTGATGGCATTGATCCGACCATTCTCCCACTTTATGACTATCCTGATGTATGGCAAAACATAAGCTACATGGCTGGTTTCTTCAAAGTCATCTTGGCATTTGTAGTCATCATTTCCATTGCCAACGAATCGAGCTATCGTACGTTGCGTCAAAATATCATTGACGGATTGAGTATAAGCGAATTTCTGAGTTCAAAATTGCTATTTGTTGTTTGTCTTTGCCTGGGCTCAACCCTTCTCCTATTTTTCATCGGACTTATCACCGCCTCGATTTATTCTAGTGTTCAGGGTTGGGAACATATGTTTCAGTCCTCCGAATTCTTACTAGCCTATTTCTTGGGTCTTTTTTGTTATTTGAGTTTTGCATTGATGATTACACTGCTTATACCTAAAGCTGGAGTGATTATCGTTGGGCTCTTGATGTATACCATCGTCTTCGAGCCTATTTTATCAGTTTTTTTGCAAAATTATCCCCATCTAAGTGATGTTTGGCGCGAGGTTCCTGCTTTCTTGCCCACCATGAGTGTTTATTATCTCATCCCCATACCATTTCCAAAATATGCCTTTATGGAGATACAAGACTACGTAAGCATCAAAGAAACGCTAATTGTCTTTGGATGGATCATCATTAATATTACGGGCAGTTATTTGTTGCTGATAAAAAAGGATTGGTGAACAGCGACGGTAATCAATATTTGACTCATTTTGCAACTCAAGCTGTCCTACCTTCCATCGCACAAGAGAGTAATCGGTGGTGTGATGACTGAATTGCTTTGATGGCCGGCACGGTCCAGAATATAGATTTCGAAAGAGACTTGATCAGTAGGAAATTGATTGGAAGGGGTACAGGGCGGCTGTCCATTTTCATAAACACAACAAGTGGTGTAGATCGTTAAGGTAATCTCCCCTGAAATGCCATTATTTGCTCCATTTTCAGGTACCTGTGGAATCCGGTATCGATCCGATGGCAGATTATTTCTCAAATCCGTCAATACCACATCAAAAGAGTCCTTGCGACCGATGTCACCGTCTCCATCTGTAAAACTAAGCAATACCAGGATGGAATCATTATTAAGGTTGCCTTGTCTCATTGTATCGGCTGAGATACCCTCGAAAGTAATTACAGGTTCAACGGGATAGTCAGGAGGATTAATGCATCCGGTCAAAAACAGTATCGAACCGTACAAAACCAAGAAAGTTCTCATAATACATTGTATAACGTCAAGGCGGTACTTATGTTCTTTTCATTTACTTATATGAAATTACGATTTTACGACCATGAATTTTGAAGAACAGCGAAAGAATCTTATTCAAGCGATCCAGGGTGTGTCTGCCAGGGATTTTGAAGAGGTAGCCCTTCGTCTGTTCAGGTTTCAGGCGCAGCATTGCCGGGTCTACAATCAATTTCTAGATCAGTTGAGGTGCATTCCTTCTAAAATACGATCCATCGATCAGATTCCTTTTCTCCCTATTGAAACTTTCAAGTATAACGTCGTCCAAACCGGTACCTGGGAAGCTGAAACCTGTTTTAAGAGCAGTGGAACCGTAAGATCCCAACATTGGGTCCGCTCATTGGCTTGGTATCATCGAGGTACGATAGAGACTTTTGAACAAAGATTTGGGTCCCTGAGAGGATCGAATGTCCTGGCTTTATTACCTCACTATATAGAGGCAGGAGACAGTTCGCTGGTGAGCATGGTGACGGCATTTATGCAGCGAACTGGGCAGGATCAGGAATTGTTCTTTCTGCACGATTTCGAAGGTCTAGCCAAAACTATAGATGAGTTGGCACAAAGAGATCAAAGAATCATACTTTTTGGAGTGACCTATGCACTACTGGATTTTGCCGCATCCTACCCCATCAGAATGCCGAAAGATATTCTCATAATGGAGACGGGTGGAATGAAGGGTAGGAAAAAGGAATGGCTTCGAACTGATCTGCATCAGTATTTATGTGAAAAGTGGCAAATCCATCAAATATGTACGGAATATGGTATGACCGAATTATACTCGCAAGCTTATGGTCACCAAGATGGTTGGTTACGTCCTGCCCGTCACTTAAAGATTCTGATTAAAGAACTCACCGATCCGATGATAGCTTTGCCTGAGGGTAAGACCGGAGTCATACATGCGGTTGATTTAGCCAATATTGATACCTGTGCATTTATTGCCACATCTGACATTGGCCGGGAAAATCATACGAATGGCTTCCAGGTCCTTGGCCGCATGTCTGACAGTGATATGAGAGGATGTCAACTCTTGTACCTATCAAATCCTTAATTCGTTACATCTCCCCTAAGACCTCCGGATCTCTCCATCTGGGCTCCAAATGATCAGGTATTTCTAGCTCGAGCTCATGAGAGGGAGCAAGGTATTTGGGGTACCCATGATTTTCCTGCACTTGATCCTCGATCTGCCAACGTGAAGGCGCAGTTGGTAAAATGAAATCAATCTCAGCGGGTCCTTCGATCTTACTTTTGAGATCGAAATCGATCTCTTCTTGCAGAGCGTCTAAATGAAACTGAATGTCATCGAGGTCTCGATGGAACTCACGCTTGATCTTTCTCTCCATTTCTCCTTGTTTTCTGATCATCTCGGCCTCAATCTTCTCATACACTTCCATATGGTGACGCATCTCGTTCTCCTGCTCCCTAAGCATATCAACCTCGATATTTTGGATCTGCTCGGCTTTACTCAGAAGTTCCTCCTGGTGCCGCAATAGCTTTTCTTGATGCCGATCTACTAGGGACCGATGCTTTTCTTGCAGCTCGAGCATCAGTGCCTCCTGCTTCAATTGAATTTCACGGACTTGCCCTAGTTCTCTTTGGATCTGCACATCTTTGGAGTCCCATGGGAAGTCCCAAGTCGGAGGTGCCGGAGGTGCTGGAGGTGCAGGAACTGAAGGAGGTGTTGGTGGTGCAGGAGGTGTTGGAGGTGCAGGAGCTGAAGGAGGTGCCGGAGCTGTGGGCGGTATTGGGGCGGACTCAATAAAGGCTGATCGGACCTCCTCCTCATACTGTGGATAGTCTTCTGGTTCGATGAGTTTTCCATCAATTTTTAAAGATCGCATTTCGCCGTTGCGAGATTCCAATTCTATGCTTTTACCGTTTCGGTTAGATCGCAAGTACCATCGACTCTTTTTCTTTTTAGGGATTGTATCTATTCTTTGAGAGATCTCAAAAAAGGGCGACATTGACGATACTTCACCGCTATATTCCTCAATCGGACGAGAAGAACTTACACTATCGTGAATTCTAACCTGCCGGTGCTCTTCATTTAGTGTAGGAATGACATTGTTTGTAAATGCCATTAGTAAGATTGTACATGCAATGAAGACGAAAGGCAACCATTTTTCCATTGTTTTTGATTTTTGACTTTTTATACTTAACAACCTGTTTATTCTTTCTGATAGATCTTTAGTTCCTCCCGATGATGCCATGACCATGGATTGCCTTTTTACTCTAGATGTTTCAAAGGCATAGAGGGCCCATGCATAATTCTTCTTATTACCTGTCCAATTTGTAGCTAAGACATCACAGCAGATCTCCCTTTCACGGTCAATTTGATGCCTCATCCACCAGATTACCGGATGGTAGAATAGGATGATCTCGATGCAGGAGATGGCAAGATTGATGATAAAATCATGACGCATGATGTGGGCTAGCTCATGTGCCAATAGAGCTTCCAAATGTTTTGGTGTTATGGAGGTCACAATACCTAGAGGAAGCAGTATGATGGGCTGATTCAACCCAAATGTTATGGGAACTTCGATGTGTTTGGATTCACCCAATTTCACCGTCTTCTTAAAATCACCGATTTTGAGTAGCCGATTAAATAGTATTGTTGTCGACTGCGACACCGGTTTCATTGAAGATTTCAAAATTTGCATCTCTCTGAATGCGACCAACATTCTGATGGTAAGGAAGATGAAACCGACCATCCAGATGCCTACTATGTAATGGCTGTAAGTGGATACCAGATGATCCAAGGAACCCATGGTCGGTATCGAAGCCGACAGCGACGACTCCAGAGATGTAACCAAATTGGATCCCCAAGCCACTGAATGGCTGTGGGGAATGCTAAGATAATGTGAGAAAGTGAAAATAGAAGATGCAAAAGCAGCGATCATGGTGGCTATTGCTACACGATACCTTAAGTTGGGTTTAGAAAGGGGGATAAAGTGGAGCAGAATATATAACAAAGCTCCCCACATCGGAATCTGCCATATGGAATGTATCAGCATATATGCAGTAGCATCTGCCCACTGCTCATTAATTAAATGGGTTATTGTCATTGCTCTTCATTTTCCATGTTTTCAATCAATTGCTTGATTTCAGCCAGTTCCTCCGGAGTCGTCTTGTGATTGCCAAGCACCTGCATAACCAGACCACTGGCGCTACCCTTAAAGGCAGTGGAGATTATCTTGTTTAATAGTCCTTCCTGAACTTCACCTTCACTGATAGCTGGCCGATAGACATGTCGTTTTGCTTGGGTATTGCGGGTCACCAATTTCTTATCTGTCATGATCTGCATCAGCTTTAAGGTCGTAGTATATCCTACCTCCCGGGTTTTGCTCAGTTGAGTGTTGACCTCTTTGACTGTTGCTGATCCTTTTGTCCAAAGGATCTGAAGAATCTCAAGTTCACTGTCGGTGGGTTTCCGTCTTCTTAATACCATATACGAAAAATTTCGTACAAAGTAAGTGTTTTTGAGTTTTCTCGCAAGTTAGTACGAAAGAAATCGTAGAAAAAAATGCGACCCAAACCTCAAGGGTTGCATCATTAAGTCAGACGCACGGGCTCCCAAGCACTTACCTCTGTTTTGTTACATTCTATTCGAAATAGCCAATGACTATAACGTTACTGGAGGTCTTGGTAGTCGAATGGTGAAGGTGCCCCAATTTGAGATAAACATATAGGTTAATGGATGTCTTCATTCATGGATGGACATAATTGCCATATGGTAAGATCACTAAAGGAGCGCTATTTAGCTGCTCTCAAGATTCCTTCCAGCATCCAATTGGCCAGAGCCTGACGATTGCTGGCTTGCAAAATTCGGCGATGATCAGACTGATTTTGAATATTGGCTAGTTCGACATACACGGCAGTAGGATAAGTGTTTCTCAATACAAAGAGCCTCCTGCCCACGACCGTTCCTGAATAATGTCCTCCCGAGCGGTGCTTCTTATACTTCTTTTGGAACGTACTTTTCATGGATTCCGCCAACTTCTTGCTGCTTTTAGAGCCTGGTGTATGATAAAAGAACACATCTTGGCGATGATTCACACCACGACTATCAATATGCACCGAGATGCAGGTCTGTTGCTTTGCTCCGCTTTTCCGGTGTTTTATATAGAGATCATTCACGTGCCTTACCCTTTGCTGCAACCGCTTCAATTGATTTAATGGCAATTTTTCTCCTGCCACACGTTCATCTTTATCACACATCAGAATCTGCTCATCTCGGATACCATCCGCTTGATCTTGCACAATCAGGTAGGCTTCGGCTCCCTGCTCCCACAGGCCCCGGTAGAGCCGGAGTACGACATCATAAGCGTATTCATCTTCACAGAGATGGTGGCCATTTCTCTTACCAATGGCCCCAGGATCGGGTCCACCATGACCTGAAATCAAGTAATATATATTACCCTTTAGCAGGTCGCTTCGTTTGTGAACTTTTGAATGTTTCTCACCCAAGACCGGCATGTGAAAAACCTCCTGCTCGTGCCTAATGGTGCGGTGCTTGGCAAGGAGATGAAATGGAACCCAGAGAATTTTGCTTATAAGGTAGGAAGTTCGCCTCCTGCCAGTCGTGTACAACCACTCATTATACCTTTGTATTTGGAGAGCTTTATCATAGTCAGAATCACCGATGGTAGATCTGATGCTCTTCCCGTCATAACGATAGATATGAACCGGGAGGAAATATTTTTTCCCATTGATCAATGGATCAGTTTCACTGAGATTGTTGAGCCGATAAAACTCCAGTTGGTTAGATTTTTGCCCATCGAGCTGATATCTTGCTAGAAACCGGATTGGGCCATCTCCGGGTTTTGCGCTCACCTGATGGTGATATAAGAAGTTGTCATTTGAGAAGGACAATGTATTGCAACACGCCAATATAACAAGTTGTGTGACAAACCGAATCATCATGCGAATACCTTAATCGAATACTTAAATATAAGAAAATCGGCTCTGTAAATATAATGATTAGTTTTAATGTGTGAAATAGTGATAGACCTCCATGAGGTCCAGCAGTAATTGCATTCTTGTTTTGGTAAAACGTATAACGACTGAACCGTCTCTTTATGAATGTCAAACGGTGCTGTACTACCATTGGGTGAGGCTGATCCCCACTTTTGGCCCCGGAGAACCTAGGGAGATCCCCGATCTTTGGAATATCTTTGCAAAATGGCGCAACTTTGGGCATTACTTGCGAAAGACATCAAACTTGATTTTCGTCAGCATTTTGGCTTGAGTGGGATCCTTTTGTCAGTCCTTGCTTCAGTTTTCATTGTTTATCTTGCCTTTGGTGAACTTGATGGTCGACTTTGGGTAGTACTGCTTTGGGTCATCATTCTTTTCTCGTCTGTCAATGCCATCTTGAAGTCTCATACCCAAGAGCACGAGAGCAGGCAGGTATATTACTATACCCTTTGTGATCCTTTGGTAGTAGCAGGTGCAAAGCTGGTATATAACTTTTTTTTGACCTTGACGATCACCTTGATTGCCCTCTTCTTATTCGGTGTGATCACCGTTTATCCAGTGGTTTCTACTCCTTACTTCCTACTTGGCTTAGTCCTGGGTGTCTTAGGTATTGCGGCAAATTTCACTTTCATATCTAAGATAGCCAGCTTTGCAGCCCATCAAAATACAATGATGACGATCTTGAGTTTGCCGGTGATTATTCCTCTCTTATTGCCTCTGATCCGGCTTTCTATCAAATCCTTAGGTCCTTTGACATGGGCTATGGTCAAATCTGATGTAACTATACTTGCTGCAATTGATCTGTTGATCATCGCCTTGGTGATGGTTTTGTTTCCCTACCTTGGAAGATCATAATGATCTTTGTTAGGCAGGAGTAAGATATGATCCTGAAATGTAACGGTCAGCTCATTTAATTTTTGGATTTTTGTGCTATGAAAATACAAGGATTATGGTGGAAGGCCCTTGGGTTCATTCTCATACTTTATTCTTTGATTGGTGGGCTTCTTGTACCTCTTGGACCCGGCATTATTAAGGTTCACCCTGACCGGACGAAGGCAGGAGAAACCATCACGCTCTCGATCCAAGGCTATAATACCCGTTTTCTTCAAGGTTCAAATAGAGCATGGTTGCGATTATCTGATCAGCAGGTAATCGAGGCCAGGTCAGTTCAGGCAATATCCGACCGGTCATTGGAGGCGCTTTTTGATATGCCAGAGGCCTTCCCAGATCGGGATAGTATTCATCTTCTGAATCTGATTGTGATCAACAGTGAACGAGGATTATCGGTGTTACCTAGAGCACTATCGGTGACCGGCAACAACTTTGAGACAGCAGCTACACAGTGGGACTCAGAAAAACCGAAAATCAGAGGACCAAGCGGCACCCATTTTCCTTTTCGGAACATACTCGCCGAGACCATTAGGAATAATTATTATCATGTGCCTCTATGGTTTGCAATGATGGTCATCCTGGCAATCAGTATGATCGCAAGTGTACAGTTCATACGCAAAAAGGATATTGGATACGACCATCGTGCCTATGCATTTGCGTCAGTAGGTACCTTGCTCGGACTACTGGGGATCTTAACTGGAGCCATTTGGGCCCGGCATACCTGGGGGGCTTATTGGAGCTTCGATGTCAAACAGAATATGGCCGCTATTGCGATCTTGATCTACCTTGCTTATTTCATACTACGAAATGCCATTGCTGACCCAGATACGGCAAAAAGACTTGCGGCTGCCTACAATATTTTTGCATTTCTGATGTTGGTGCCTTTGCTATTCATCATTCCCCGAATGACCGAGAGCCTGCATCCAGGGAGTGGAGGTAATCCAGCTTTTTCGTCTGAGGACTTGGACGATACCATGCGAATGGTATTTTATCCTGCTGTGATTGGATGGATCCTTTTCAGTATATGGATGGCTCACGTATATAGACGGATTTTAAGGCTTCAACATGAATAGAATTTTATTTGAATATTCATTTATTTTTAATAGAATAATTTCGTAATCTTCATCCCCATAAAAATATAATTTGATGTTTAAAGCCGGAATGAGTATAGCTGCCCTACTTCTTCTCATACCCATGGTTTTACAAGCTGGCAATCAGACTACTGATTTTTTTCAGCGAACGGGAAAGATCAATGTAGTTGTAGTCGTCATCTGCATCATTTTTTTCGGCCTTGCGATTTTCTTATTTCGCATGGATCGCCGCATTACGCATCTTGAAAATCAACGAGAACATGAGTCGAAAAAAAACTGAACCAAATTTTTATGAAAGCGTATTGATGAATTTTGATAAGGCCGCTCCGCATACCAATCTGCCGGCGGGTTTATTAGAGCAAATCAAAGTTTGCAATGCGGTCTATTATGTCCAGTTTCCGGTAAGAATTGGTAAGGAGTTTAAGGTCATAGAAGCATTTCGGGTTCAGCACAGTCATCATCGCCTACCTACAAAGGGGGGGATTCGATTTAGCCGTAAAGTAAACCAGGAAGAAGTGATGGCGTTAGCTTCTTTGATGTCTTATAAGTGTGCCCTGGTGGATGTCCCCTTTGGTGGAGCAAAAGGTGGTGTTAAGATCAGTCCTCGAGACTATACAACTGACCAGTTGCAGCGGATCACAAGGAGATATACAACCGAGTTGGTTCGAAAGAATTTTATTGGTCCGGGCATCGATGTGCCCGCGCCAGATTATGGTACAGGAGCACGTGAAATGGCCTGGATATTGGATACTTACCAGACTTTCAAAGGGGGGGAAATAGATGCTGCTGGGTGTGTTACGGGAAAACCAGTGAGCCAAAATGGCATAAGAGGAAGAGAAGAAGCGACTGGGAGAGGGGTTTACTACGGGATTCGCGAGGTCTTGAATGACCGCGCAATGATGAAGCGGATTGGTATGGAGCCCGGTACTGAGGGGAAGACGATGGCCATCCAAGGGTTGGGTAATGTCGGTTACCATGCTGGTCGCATTGCCCAGATCGAAGGGGGATTTAAGATCGTGAGCTTGGCTGAGTACGAAGGGGCCATTTACAGTGAGGATGGGTTCGATATTGAGGCCCTCTACAAGCACCGAAAGAAGACAGGTAGTATTCTCGATTTTCCTGGAACTGTCAATCTCAAACAACGGAAGAAAACCTTAGAGGTGGATTGTGATGTTTTGGTTCCTGCAGCTCTGGAGAACCAAATCAAATTGGATAATGTCAAGAATGTAAAGGCCAGGATCATTGCCGAGGCAGCAAACGGTCCCATCACCGCACCTGCCGCTGAATATTTGTTAGAAAAGGGTGTGATCATCATCCCTGACATGTATCTTAATGCTGGAGGTGTAACGGTGTCTTATTTCGAGTGGTTAAAGAATCTGTCACATATGCGTTTTGGCCGTATGGAAAAACGGTTCGACCAACAGACTTACCTCGGTCTGGTTAATCTGGTTGAAAAGCAAACTGGTCGAAGTGTTAATGACAAAGAAAAAGCAATGATCACGAGAGGTGCAGAGGAAATTGATTTGGTGAGATCTGGTCTTGAGGAAACCATGGTTAATGCTTACTATCAAATTCGGGAAATTATGTTTCGAAGACCAAAAGTGAAGGACCTTCGTACCGCCGCATTTATAAATGCACTTAACAAGATCTCAAGCGACTACATTGCCCTGGGTGTGTTTCCGTGATCCATTATTCAAAGTGAATAGAGTGCAGACGAGCGCGAGATATAGGACTTTAAATTGAATGGATTTCAAAACAAGTTTACACTGTGATGGGTTTAATGGTTGTGAATAGCATCAATTTTGTCATTCATTGATTCAAATGAATAATTAACTATGTCGGATAATAAATTAGATAAAATCGATCTTAAGATTCTTAAAATTTTACAGGAAAATTGTAAAATTACAAACCTCGAACTCTCCAAGAGGATTGGTCTTTCCCCCGCACCCACACTTGAACGTGTAAAGAAACTCGAAAATACGGAAATTATTTCGAGTTATCATGCAAAGGTCAATCCACAAGCGATGTCACTTAATGTCAAAACCTTCGTTTTGGTTTCTTTGGCTTGGCAGAAGGAAAATGCATTGGATAATTTCATTGAAAAAATTCGAGCCATTGATGAGATAACAGAATGTTATATAATTACGGGCGAAGCTGATGTATTGATTAAGATCGTTTGCAAAGATATTCCTACCTACGAAGACATTCTATTTAAAACACTATCGCAGATCGAAGAAATAGAGCGTATGAAGACGCTGATGGCCCTATCTACGGTAAAAGATTCAGAGGTTTTACCGTACCGGTACAATTGAAGCTTTTTGGCACTTGCTCTGAGGAGGAGATTTTGGTGCAATTGAATTGGTCATTTGTTTCAAAAATTTACAATATGGCATGCTATAGGTGAGCTAATTGAATTACGAAATTGAAATTATTTATTACAGATCGAATCCGGATACCACAATTATTTAAATCCACGTGTAGCTGATGCTCCATTAGGTTATGAAAAGACCTCCAGCCAAAGCTTTGTACCTTCACTAGTGCTACTTTGGAATATCTCCTGATATGGCTTCTGCAAAAAGAATCAATTTATTGCCCGGGTTTGATTACAGGCACTGGTACCTAAACCGGGTTTATTGGAATCAAAGATGAAAACCAAAAGCCAAAGTCTGCTCTGGATGCTATCAAAAGAAGGGCTGCCACCATCCTATATTTTCGGTACGATGCACGTCAAGAGTAATACTGCACATCAGTTTGCCGAAAGATTGGTAATGTACCTGGAAGAAGTTGAGATCTTCGCTGCAGAAATGGACTTAGCATCCATTGATTCCAAACAATTTTTATTGTCTAGGCATTTGCCGCAGGGTCAGACCCTGAAGGAATATTTTCCTGCTGAAAAAAAATATCAAAAAGTTCGGAGAATACTATTAAAGAGTTTTCATGTTGACCTGGACAATCTGATTCGTTTACACCCTTTTATCATTATGGCGATAATTGGAGAATCAGTGCTTGATGCTGATCATCTAGACTCCTTAGACCAGCACCTGTGGAATATGGCTGATTCGATGGGATTGGAGCTCACCGGACTCGAGACTTTTGAGAAGCAAATGGAGCTATTGGCTCAGATTCCCATTGACATTTCGTTGAAACAATTGACAGCTCTAGCTAGAAATCCAGCCAAGTACCGGCACCTGGTGAAGCTCATGTTGGAGCATTACCAGGACCAGGATGTCCGTACTATCTACCACTCTGGAAGGAGGCAGCTCGGTGCATTGCGAAGGATATTACTGTATGAGCGCAATGTCGATATGACTATGAGGATGATGTCGTTAGCTGGAAAGGGCAGCGTCTTTGCTGGAGTTGGTGCTGGACACCTCGCCGGTAGTAAGGGCATGCTTAGGCTTCTCAAGAAGGAGGGGTGGAAGTTGAGCCCAGTCGAGTTATAGATGGATTTTGAAGACAAGGCTTTAATGGTATATAGGCTCATGACCATATCGCAATCACCTGAGACCCATCACCTGCGATATTCCTGTAAATTTGTGAAACAATAAAGACTGATTCCCTATGGGTAAGCCCACGATAGCAAAGGATGATAAGACTGCCATGCTCATTGGCTATGAGGGCTATGTGGGTCAACACCTGACTGATTTACTCATGGTCCATCCTGCATATGAAAGGGTAATCGTCATTGGTCAGAAGAAGCAAAAAAAAATGTCAGCAAAGGTACAATGGCTCCATGCCGAAATTCGGGATTTGGCTTTCGAAGAAAAGGGAGTGAACGATCTCTTTATTTGCTACGATGCATCATTTTTTAATGCCGGAGGAAAATATGCTATACCCAAGGAAAATTACCGCTACTTTCCCCGCCTGGTGCTCGATGCCTATCGTCATGGCGTTAGTCAGGTGATGCTGCTCTCCGCCCGATCTGCGAAGCCGGACGCATTGCTATTTAGCCAGCGTATCCGGGGTTTGATCGAGGAGAGTGTCAGGAAGATGGGATTTTGGAGTACGCATATTTTTCGTCCGAGCATCTTAATTGGTGAGTCGTCCAGCGAGAACTGGGGTCAGCAAGTAGCTAATCAGATCGGAAGTCAGATTGACCGCTATACCGGCGGATGGCTTCGAAGAGTAAAGCCGATCGAAGCACAGATCGTGGCACAAGCTATGTTGGAGAAAGCCCAGAGTACAGAATCGGGAACTTTTCAATATTCTTCAGAATGGTTACAGGATTATGCAATTACCTTAGGGAACACAAGCATTAGCAAAGCAAAGTGATATGAAGACATCGAAGATAACTATTCAGGTTACACTCGGCGAGGACAGGATTCCCGAGAAGATAGAGTGGTCTGCGAGCGATCAGCAAGGGGAAACACATGAGGCCAAAGCTATGTTATTATCCATCTTCGAAAAACCATCAAAAGAAACACTGAAAATTGATCTTTGGACCAAGGAATTACAAGTGGTTGAAATGGATAGATTTATTTTTAACACCCTCCGAGGTCTCGCTGACACCTATTCACGGGCAACCAGTAATCAGAAATTGGCAACATCCATTCGACAATTTGTCCAGTATTTTGGTGAAGAAACAGAGATTTTAAAAAGGTCTAATGATTAGACCTGGGACCTTTGTAAGAGATCCCACTCATCATCTGGTACACCAGCCGATATTATATCTCCTTCCAAACATAGTCATTAATTCCGTAAATCTTTGGCCCTAGATGGCAGTGATTTTATAGCGCTATACCGGATCGGGAAGGCGAATCATATTATTATTTAGTACCATATTTTACATTTAAGTATAACATTATGAGTTGGTTATGCATTCCAATCACTCTTAATGTGACAAAAGTTGGTATTATTTTTGCTTCTAATATGACGTCTAAAAACGTAACGCTATGTGTAGAAGCCTATTTACCCTGGCACTCTGCTTTCTCATTACCAGTCAAGCAGTTGGTCAAGTAATACCCAATTGCCGTGACATCAATGCTAGTGTTGATGAGGAGGGCATGATTAATTTTACCATTCGAGATCTCGTCACCAATGTCGACCAAGGTATAGATACTGCGACGTTGGAGCTTCTGGATCAATTAGAGAACCGGGTGTTTGGTCCGGTAAGGGTAGCTGTAGACAGTGTTTTGTCGATCTCTGCCTGTCCATATTTAGAAAGAGACCTCAAGGCTTTTATCAGCAATGACCTGGGTGCTTGTTGGTCACAACTCACGGTGAAGAAAGTCTTGGGACCTACCATACAAGGTCGCAGTTTTGATGTGTATTGCTTCGATACCTTGGTTGATCAACCGCTAGATAACGGGCCTCAGATAGTGCATTCATGCACAGTCAATCCCATAACCCCTAAGCATGTAGCTGATTGGATTCAACAATATGAATGTGATCCAGGAGTGCAAGATACGATTAAAGTGATCCTGCGCGAATGGGAAGCTTATGATAAGGACGGATTGCGAGGAATTGGATTTGATACCATCGTCGTCTTTCGACTTCCTGAAATCACCCCATTTAACATCTATTGTCAAACACGAGATACCGTCTTCTGTGGGGACGTCGACGATTTGTTATTGCCTTTCATCACCATTCCATCCCAGCCTGGCAATGTCATGAGTACTTGCGATACGGTACCACTGGTTGAAGTTTTGGAAGATCCAGAAACGGGGGAGTTGGTCTTTACTTCCTTGTTGTTGGATGAATTATGTGAAGTATCGACAAAGGTAGAAGCTGAACCATTTTTCCTCGACTGTCATGTTGAGTATAAAGTAGACCTAATCTTTAAGATGCAGTGTTATGGCCAACCCCAAACACAATGCATTGTCTCGCCCCCAGCTGGCACGCTTCCCAATGCGGCCGAGAATATTGCCGAGGGGTATTGGGAATGCAGCTTCTGGCTTATCAATCTAGACACGCTGCCACCGGATCTGCATTGCAAAAAGCCGGTCTTGTTTACTGGACCCTTTGATGGTAAACGCTGGAGTATGAATGTACAAGGAGATGGTTGGATCGATACCACCTGGTTGCCTTATCAAATCATCCTGGCCGGTAATGACGATGGACAGGATTCGCTTTCGACAGATTACTGCATCATGCCGGCAAACGATACGGTCATCAGTTTTGCTTGGGAATATCGTTCACTAAATGCCGGAGCGGCATATGATCCCTTCGGTTATACCCTAAATGGTGTCTTTTATCCGCTTACCGATGGCGATTTAGCCGGTGATGTTGGTCCAGTTAATCAAACAGGTTATAAGATTGTAGAGCTGCGAGCGGGAGATCAGTTTTGTTTTCGGCAGTTTTCCGACGATGGGATGTTGGGCCGGGCTTTCACAACCATAAAGCCCCTTACGATAGTGTCCACATCCCCGGATCAATGTGAGGCACATAGCTACATTCCTGAAGTTATTGTCAAGGATGATTGGTCTGGTGTCAAGCTGGTCAAAGCCAATGTAGAAGGTGGCGGCACATATATACTAACTTACAACTCAAAAGAAGAATGCTATCAAAGCCATGAGCGGATCAAGCTGCCCCACAGGGTTGATCCCTATAAGATTTATTTTGAAGCCCAAGACAGTTGCCACAATACTTATGTGGATACTTGTTACATTTTGGTTAAAGACAGAATCAGGCCCACTGCTGTGGTTGATAAGGGGCTTACCGTCAGTCTATCGGATAAGAAAGTCTGGGTAAATGCTGAAGATTTTGACGAGGGTAGTTTTGACAATTGTGAAGTGAATTTGCTTTTGGCTCGTCGAGCTGATTGGTACGAGAGCTGCATCGACCTCTGCGACAGCATCGATTACATTTGCATCAATGAGCATGAAGACACCCTCTGGAGAGCATTTCTTAATCCTGACAAGAATTTGGAGCCGGTTGAAGCACATTATGCCGAGCAACTATGGGCCTGGAAGGAGAACGATTGGCCGTGCACGAATATCATATACAATGCCTGGATTTATGATTTAGTGAAACAGGCCACGCTGCATTGCCGTGATCATCCCTATGAACTTGCTCACGATTATGTAGCTCAATTTCTCAATTCCTGTTTGTCTGACCTTACTGAGCAATTTTTACCGGTACCTCTGCATCCCGATCCCTATCGTGAGGAGGAGGATCCCAACGACTTTAAATTTGATCAACGCTTGATAGACATTTATGAGCAGTTGGGTGGAGGCTGGACTGATGCTGTACCGTTTGATTGTTCTGATGCTTGTGGTCAGGTAACGGTAGAAATATTGGTCATGGACTACTGGTGTAACTGGTCTATCGCCTGGACTCCTGTTTGGGTGGAAGACAAGACCCCTGCTCAGGTGGTTCAAGATGTGCAAGATGCCGAGATCACATGTAAGATCTACAAGGAGGAGCGCTACGATGTCCAGGGATACACAGATCTATTGAGTGTGGAGTCTATCATTGAACTGGCAAAAACCGGTGACTCAACAGCGTTTACAGCACTAGATGAAATCTTTGGAGGTTATCAAAAGGTTTGGAAAGGGCCATATGGAGAATATCTTGATAGTTCAGGCAATGAAGTTGAGACAGAGATACCCTTTTTAGATTCAAGTTGCTTTTGCCGGATAGACTCGATCATCCCTTACCGTCATTTTGACGAGCATCTCGGATATTTCTGGCTTAATGATACCACGTATGAATGTGGTTATGATCCAGTGTACGACACATTGCAACAAGGCCTGGTATTGGCCAATTGCAGTGAATATGTCTATTGTGACCAAGAGGTCTGGTGTGAAATTGATCACTGTGGTGAGGGATACATCTATCGAAAATTTAAGATTTGGCAAAGCTGCCCACCTGAATTCTACAGCTCTGACTATATTCCTGACTCCATCAAACAGCAGCATATTCCGGATACCATAACCCGTAGACAACGTATTCGGGTATACAACGAATGCAGTCTGGAGAAAGAAATGTTTGAAGTGCCACAGGACGTGGAGTTGGAAGCTTGTGGCATTATTTACGATCAAAGTGGAAACAAGAATGTTGCTGGTGCCGCTCATCCAGATTATACCGGTTGGTTGCGCTATCGATTTGACGACGATTGTCGATTGATAGGAATCGACTATAACGACAAAGTATTTAGGATCGTGGGAGGCGATGGATTTTGCTATAAGATCATCCGTACCTGGTACTACATGGACTGGTGTGAGGGAGAACCAGCTGATCCGTTTTGGTGGAAATCAAACACTTTGGAAATCGACAGTTGCAAACAAACCATCTTTCTGCGTGACACCACACCTCCCGAATGCACCATTACAGGCCCTGTAGAGGACGGAGGACAACTGGAAGTGGGAACTTGCTCCTATGATTTTGTTGCAACAGTCTCCTTTAGTGACACCTGTGGAATTAAAGAAGTTTATTATCAGCTCCTTGACGTCAGTGATAGCAACGACATTGTCACCGTTGTTAAGGAAGACGGTCTGCGTCCTAATGAAGACAATGTTTTGATTATTGCACTTAATGATTTGGCCCCAAGTAGTTATAAATTGAAAGTCGTAGCCACTGATGAATGCAATAACGAAGGAGAGTGCCTGTACTTCTTTGACATCATTCCAGTGAAAAAACCAACACCGATATGTATTACCCATCTTACGGGTAAACTCAATCCCATAGACAGGGACCAGAATGGACTTGCAGACACCGCAATGGTCACCTTTTGGGCCGCAGAGTTTGATCAAAGTAGTCTTCCAGCCTGTCAAGACACAGCAGTGACCTTCAGGCTAGATCTGGTGGATGGAATCGGTGACGATACTTGGGAAGATGATGGCGATAGCCTGGAACTAGGTTGTCCTCACCTCGGCACAAATATGATTCGGATGTGGGTGATCAGCTTGCCGAGTATGACGGTGGATTTCTGCGATGTTCTCGCATCCATTCAAAGTGATTTTGATGGCTGTAATGAGCGAAGTACGGAACCGCCAAATATCGAAATCGTAGAAAAGGAGGCAGGGGTAGTTATCGATAGGCCGGTTAAAAAACAGTTTGATGAAAAGTTTCCCGATATCGGCGACATCATTGGAAAATTTCCAGCTGGTCCTAGGGGTGCAGATATTTTGACACCGTCTGCTGAACAATCGTGGGTCAGTCAAAATTATCCCAATCCATTCCATGTCGAGACTCAGATTGACGTTGGCTTGTCTGTAGACGGTGATCTTCAACTCGTCATTTTCGATCTGCATGGTCAAGTGGTTTATCATGAAACCAGACAAGTGGAGAGAGGTATCCACAGTTTTAGTGTGAGCTCAGCGCGATTACCCGGAGCTGGTATTTATTACTATCATGTACGGACTGGAGACAAAGTATACAATGGTAAAATGCTATTCATTCATTAATGCTTTTATGCGATTCTTATGAATCGACCCTGATGGTTGGTTCGTAGAATTTTCAAACCATCAGCGTTACGTTGGTCCCTTTTTCAAAAGATGAAAGAGGGACTTTTTTATATATCGAATGAATGATTTAAGACGATTCGTGATGGAGGTTCAAATTTTCTAGGAAATACAAAAGTGTCATTGAGTGCTGCCTAATGACAACCCATCCAGGTCAGGCACGGTGTAAAATACAGGTACCCTAAAGTTTCAACAGGATACATGACTTAGCATTGATTTGAAAATGTGTGGCTATTAAAGTGATTTACCACGACCATCATATGAAGGCAAAAAATGAGTCGCAATATTCTGAGAAAACATGATCATTTGGCCCATCAAAATGATGGATGAATCCCTATTAATTCAACGATTAGAGCAATGGACGCATTAAAGTTAGCTATGGATGTCATTACACCATGCAAGCTCATAATATGGAGATTTTCTTGGTTAATTAAGAGGAAGGAACATCACATGGTTCTTTCATTTGGTTTTTTGGGTACAGGTATTCAAGTCCTTTTTTAGGTATTTGACTATGATACTAATGGTGGTGCAACCAATCTGGACTTTTATAAATTTGCAGTTGAATCCTTGATCAGGAATAACAGTGGAACCCGCCTAAATCACAGCTGACATATGGAATATTGTGCATTCCTTACCAAAAATCACTCAACGTCTTCCCACAGTTGCATCAATTGTATGGTAAGGTACCTTTCGTTGTTTGACGAGCTCAGTGAGGATGCACTGCACGTCCTGGATAGGAATAGATCAATTGTCTCGTACAAAGCAGGAGAGTATATCTACAAGTATGGAACCAGGCCCAACGGATTGATTTGCCTGGCCGAGGGGAAGGTAAAAATTACTATGGATAGCATTAGTGGGATGGAGCAGATCATTGCCTTGAAAAAGCCGGTAGATTTCCTGGGCTTCAATGACTTAGTGTCGGGGAAAGTTCATGCTACATCTGCAATTGCGCTGGAGGAAACTCAAGTCTGCCTCATTCCACTCGAGGATTTCATGCAAATTGTGAACTCCAATTTAAGTCTGACCCTTAAGATCATCAAGCATCTTGCTGATGAACTGACCAAGGCCAACCATCGCACTGCCAATCTCACTCAAAAACACATGAGAGCCCGTTTGGCTGATGCCCTGCTATATGTTCACACCACGTTTGGCACCGATAAATCGGGCGAGGTTCTCAATGTAGATCTGAAACGGAGTGATTTGGCAGCTCTCTCCAATATGACCACTGCCAATGCCATCAGAACCCTTTCTGAATTCGTAAAATCTGAGCTTGTGGGAGTTGATGGCAGAAGGATTTCCATTAAGAATCGCCAAGAACTTGAGACCATTAGTCTTGCCGGTTAGGTACACCTTCGGTTGATCTGGTAAAGCATGTTAAATAGCATACACCTATATGTTATTTGGCATAAGTGATGCTCATAAGGGCAGTTATTTTTGTCATCATGAACCAGTCAAAAGTCCATTTCTTTTGACTTAACCTGAATGACAAATTGAGCCGATGAACACTGCGAATTCTACTCAGTACAGAATACCTATTTTGATGATTACGGTAATGACGCTTGGATGGCCATCATTGGTTGGACAGGTGAACCGCTCGATCGATGGCACACTTAATCATCCCCTTTCTCTTTGGGGTGCAGCCTATTCCGAGGTTGTAAGTAAGGCCCCATCGGCATATGATGATGGTATCTCAACTCCGGCAGGTAAGGACAGGCCAAATCCAAGAGTAATTAGCAACACGATCTTCAAACAGCAGGGGACTTACAATGATCCACTGGGCCTTAGTGCTTATGCCTGGATGTGGGGCCAGTTTATCGACCATGATATTGTGTTGTCGCCAGATACGGAGGATGAATCCCTGGATATAACCGTACCTACTGGAGATCCTCATTTCGATCCCCAGGGAACTGGTCAAGTGACGATTCCGATGTTTCGTTCTGCCTTCAACCGTACAACCGGTACCAGCACTGAAAACCCGAGGAGGTATTTCAATGGAATTACCTCATTTATTGATGGATCTGGAGTGTATGGATCCGAACAACCACACGCCGATTGGCTACGCATCTTTCGTGGTGGAAAGCTGAAAACATCAAAGGGAAATCTATTGCCTTTTAATACCCTCACCGGAGAACTTGATGCTGACATTGATCCCAACGCTCCAGAAATGGCGATGCCCATCCCACATGTTCAGAAATGGTTTGTTGCAGGAGACATTCGGGCCAACGAAAACCCAAACCTCACTGCACTCCATACCATCTTTGTGCGTGAACACAACCGCTGGTGCGATCTGATCTCTATCGAGCATCCTGAATGGGATGATGAACGGATTTATCAGAAAGCCAGGAAAATAGTGGGCGCTATTATACAATCCATTGTCTATGAGGAATGGTTGCCCGCTCTTGGTGTTGATTTACCACCCTATCAGGGATATGATTTGATGGTAAATCCAAGCATCTACAATGAATTTACTGCAGCAGCATATCGTTACGGACACTCTACGATCAACACGGAATTGCCTCGCATGGATAATGCTGGCAATGAAGTAGCGCAAGGGAATATATTGCTTCGAGATGCCTACTTCAATCCCAATGTCATCATGGAAGTAGGCGGTGTAGAGCCTTATTTGATTGGGGCTTGTACAGCAGTAGAACAAGATGTGGATTGTAAAGTGATCGACGATCTCAGGAATTTCCTGTTCGGTCCTCCCGGAGCTGGCGGACTTGATCTAGCGGCACTAAACATTAACCGGGGCAGAGACCGTGGATTGGCCGATTTCAATACGACCAGGGCAGCTTTTGGCCTAAATAGAGTCAGCGATTTCGATCAGATTACTTCTGATCCCCTTATGAGTAAACTATTGCAAGGTACCTACAGCGATATCAATAATATTGATTTATGGGTCGGGATCCTGGCTGAAGACCATATGGAGCATGCTTTATTTGGACCGACTTTGATGCAAATTATGCACGAACAGTTTTCCAATTTGCGGCTCGGAGATCGATTTTACTATGAAAACGATGCGGGTCTAAGCCAGGCCGAAAAGAACGAGATTAAGGGTACTTTGTTGTCTGATGTCATACGCCGTAATACGGGTATCTCTTTTGTTCCCCAATACGTGTTTCATGTATTGGAATCAACTTCGGTGGTCGATCGTACCATTGATGGCCGCATGAATAATCCCTTTAATCCCAATTGGGGGGCCGCAGGTTCCAAGGTCGTGATAAAAACTCCCCTGGCTTACCTTGACGGCATATCACAACCTTCAGGCACTGATCGTCCCAATCCAAGGGTGATAAGTAACGAGATCTTTGCGCAAACAACGGCCCATGATGATCCCTTAAGGCTCAGTGCCTATGCGTGGGGCTGGGGTCAATTTATCGATCACGACATCACTTTATCGCCGGATCATCCCAGTGAAAAGATGGACATATCCGTACCGAAGTTTGACGCTTTCTTCGATCCAGCAGGTACTGGTCAGGTCATTATCCCAATGCATCGGTCAGATTATGATCGCAATACCGGCACGGGACCAGCCAATCCAAGGATCCATATCAATGGCATCACTGCTTTTATCGATGCCTCAGCGGTATATGGATCGGATCTAATGCGTGCTGCCTGGTTGAGAACCTTTTCTGATGGAAAGCTGAAAACCTCCCAAGGGAACTTACTGCCGTATAACACGGTGTCCGGAGAATCCTTTGATATTGCAGACCCACTGGCACCGGAGATGGCTATGCCGTTCCCCAATGTGGACAGATTCTTCGTGGCTGGCGATCTGAGGGCCAACGAAAATCCGCTATTGACTGCACTACACACCATTTTTGTACGTGAGCACAACCGCCTGGCAGAGGAGCTGAAACAGGAAAATGCGGATTGGACTGACGAAATGCTCTATCAACGGGCTCGCAAAATTGTTGGCGCACTTATGCAAGCGATCGTCTATGAAGAATGGCTACCCACCCTGGGTATGGATTTAGGGTCCTACGAAGGATACGACCAAACCGTGAATCCAGGTATTATGAATGTATTCACCGCGGCTGCCTACCGGTATGGACATTCTACCATTGGCAAGGCCATGCCTCGAATGGATAAGGAGGGAAATCCTTTGCCCGAGGGTGATATTGAACTAAGAAATGCCTTTTTTAATCCTGTAGCCATTCCCCAGGTTGGTGGAGTAGAACCCTATCTGATGGGAATGGCTACCGTAATCGAACAGGATTTTGACTGCCATATCATCGATGATTTAAGAAATTTCCTCTTTGGTCCTCCAGGCGCTGGTGGTTTGGACCTGGCCTCTCTAAATTTGAATCGGGGTAGAGACCGGGGTCTGGCTGACTACAACACCATCCGGAAACACTTTGGATTAGCACCCGTCGGTTCTTTTTCAGGCCTGTCAACCAAACCTTTACTTAACCAAACCTTTGCTACCGTTTATCCAAATATTGACAGAATTGATCCCTGGGCTGGTATTCTTGCCGAAGACCATGTGGAAGGAGCCCTCTTTGGACCTACCGCAATGACGATTATCGGACAACAGTTCACTGCTCTAAGAGATGGTGATCGTTTCTACTATGAGTTAGACCCTGCCTTTAGTGCATCCGAAATTAGTGAGATACGTGCTACCCGGTTGTCTGATATTATTTTGAGAAATACCAACATTGAGGAGATCCAGGAAAATGTATTTGTGGTTGAGGAGACAACTGGTATAGCTGCTTACGCGTCTAAAGCGCTGAATTTTACATTGTATCCTAATCCGGCCATGGACCACGTCATGATTGATCTGGCGTCAACCGATATCGATTTGAATAATGCCGAGGTACAGGTGGTAGATCTTTTCGGAAAGGTTATAGCGATAAGGTCCATCGGCAACCATCAGAAAACTGACCCGATTATGTTGGAGCTAAATTCCTCCATTCCGGTCGGATTTTATTCGGTGAAAGTATTTACCAAAGATGGATTTGGAACCAAATCATTCTTGAAAGTGCAATAGGGTACTATTTCATAAAGTAGCTGATATTAGTGGAGCAGCTTGTGCTGCCACAAAAGCTTCGGTATATGCCCCCGCCTGCCTGCCCGTGCCGGATCTGACGGGAACGCCTTTCAGTTGGATGACAGCCAGAAGATGCTTTCTCTTTCTCATAAAATTTTTTCTGAAGTAGAAAACGCTTACCCCAACTTGTAATCGAATAAGATCCCTATTTGAATACTTATTTGCCCGAAGCTAAAAACTAAAATGAGTTTTGAATTCTTGTAGATCACTTCCTAAACTTTTATCCGCAGGTTGCATCAGCGGTTGCATGCGAACATCGCGTTTCACGTTCATCGTTCGCATTTGCATATTTTGATTGACAAAGACCTTTTCCAGGCTGGGATAGAGTCTATCCAATTCGGTCACAACATCGTTGACCGAATAGGTGTTTTCTACCACATTGTATATGCCGGCTTTCAAGCCTTTAAGAGAAAGATCCTTCAGAAGTGTACTCAACCGGTCAATCTGAATAAAAGATCTCATCTGGTTACCATCTCCATATATACGAAGCCGGTTGGAGAAGTTGGCATCAAAAATGAATTTATTAATGACGGAGTCAAAACGCATACTCTTGCTATACCCATAGACATTACCCAGTCGCAATATTAAGACCTCAATACCGGAGCCGGCCAAACGGTTGACGTATTCTTCGGCATGCATTTTAGAAATGCCGTAGAAAGTTTTGGGGTTGAGTGGAGAATTTATATCTAATTCGTTGCTGGAGGCACCATACACGGAGACGCTGCTGGTATAGATGAATTTAGCCACGTTGCTTTTCTCCACGAGATAAGTGAGTTCGGCTGTACCCCAATTATTGATCTGGTCAAATTCGTGCGGATTATGATCGGCAAACGGAGTGGTTACCTTAGCCGCAAGGTGATAGACGATATCCGCAGTCGCTACTTCTTTCTTAAGCTTGTGAGAATCGAGTAGATCGCCTCTGACAAATCTCACTTTATTGGCATTTAATTTTGATCTACCTATTAAGAGGTTGTAATTACTGCGACTAAGATTATCGTAAACCACGATTTGATCGATGTCTGTTTCCTGTTCCAGCGCGTAAACCAGTTCGGTGCCAATATATCCTGCACCACCCGTAACCAATATATTCATATCTCAGTGTATCAGTTGATCATGTAAGCCACATTCCGTCTTATTCATGCCGAACCATCTCGCCGATCTTTCATCTCTTAGATCGACTTTACGGGTGCAAGGGGTACATCCAATACTTTGATAGCCGTCTTTATCCAATGGGTGCTGGGGCAGTCCATGGGTTTTGCTGTACTCATATATTTTTTTGGCAGTCCAATCTAAAATGGGATGAAATCTGATCGTATCATGGGGAGCTTGCTGCTCCACTTTCATATTTTTTCTTGCCGATGTCTGGTCCCGGCGAATACCCGTGATCCAAACGTCATATTCCCGTAAGTAAGGATCCAATGATTGTACTTTGTTTAAAAAACAACAATAATCAGGATCGGATACGAAATAGAATTGACCATTGGCATCCTTCTGTTGGTTCTTTGACACTAAGGAGTGCACATCGATTAATTGCAGCCCCAGGAGTTTGACCACGGAGTCTCGAAAGGACAGGGTCTCCGGAAAATGGAAACCGGTGTTGATAAATAAGACGTCAAGGTCATCTATTAGCTGGCTTAGCATGTGTAAAAGCGGTATACTATGGGTTTGAAAGGAGGAGGTTACAAATATTTTCTTACCCGCAGCCCTATAGTAGTCAATCTGATCTTCAATTTGCTTTAATTTCATGGTATGCTTACTGGTTGTTTTTACGTGAATGCCAAAAAAGTGGTTATCCTATTATGTGGTATTATATATGGTGGTTTTAAACCAGTATGGCATTGTGATCTTGTAGTGAAACAATTAGCCGATGTAGTAGATATTCTAATGCAATGTTTGGATATGATACGGAGTGTTGCAATGTTTTACCTTTTTTAGATTTTAGGGGTTAGGTTATCTAAGATTTGTTTGTAATTGGGATTATTAGGTGCTAATTTAAGCAGTTGCAAACAAGTATTACGCGCAGCTGAAAATTGTTTGTCATTCATTTGAGCCAGCAGTTTTAGGTATAGAAATTCCTCATTGCCAGGACTTATTAGCAAGGCTCTCTCCATGACCTGAATCGATTCCTGATTTTGTCCTACTTCCTGCAGTTTCAATGCGTAATTGTAAAAAGCCCGGAGATTTACCGGTTCTTTATCACAAGCTTGTGCGAGATAGTTCAGCGCTTTCTCATTTTCTCCGCTTTCATGATATAGTAGTCCTAACATATAGTACGATTGACTAAATTCGGGTTCTTGTTCGATGACCTTCAGATACAATTGTTCAGCTTCTTGAACCCCACCCTCACGATAGCGTAGCAAGGCCAAATTCATTCTTGCAGTATTGAAATAGTTATCGATCTCCAATGCTTTTTCGTATGCTTTTATGGCCAATTTAATGTTGCCTTTTGCCTCGTTATATAAGGCGATTTGGTGCTGGCCTGAAGCAAAGTCTGCATTCATTTCCAAGTCTTCGAAATACTCTTTTTCAGCTTTTGCAAAATCTGTTTGATTGGCCGGAACTATTCCCGTGGTGCAAAAGTACCTTGCTGCTGAAATTCTAATTAATCTAATCGTGTCATTCAATAAGGGTTCTATCAATGCGGCAAACTGCCTATTGCCTGAATGGACAAATGCATCAACCGCTTGCTTTCGTACTAGATCGGAGGTGTCTTTTAAGAAGTTCTGTAAAGAATTCAACTCTTGCGCAGTAAGTGGCTGTGCAGTGTATTGATTGAGGGCAGTGGCCCGTGCAATCTCAGGATATTTGGCATCTTTTATGATCTTCCGAAAGGAGGATGGATTGCCATTGTAGGCAGCCAATAAATGATCTGAGAAATGATCTTGCCGTTCAGTACCGTAATGGTTGTTGATGGCTTCGCTGGCCCAGGCAGCACTCTTGTCACTGTGGCATCCATTGCAGGCATTGGGTGTTCCATAGCTAAGTGTCTGGTCTGGTCTGGGAACCCTGAAACTATGGTCTCGCCTAAAGTCATTTCCCATGTAAATTTTGCCGGTCATATGGCAATTTATGCAGGAAGCTCCTGCGGTGCCCACTTCATGAAAATGATGCGATACTTGATCGTACTTGGGGTCATGGCAACTTAGGCAAAGTGCATTTCCGGTCTGTTTTAGTTTTAATGAATGTACATCATGACAATCCTTACAGGAAACCCCATGGCGATACATCTTACTTTGCGTAAAGGAACCATATACATAAACCTCATCGCGGATTTGCCCATCCAATGCATAAATGGGATCAATCAGCAGTGAGGGACGGTAGTGATCAAGGAAATGTCCCTGATAATCAAAGTATTTTGTGATTTGTGATCTCCTGGAGTGACACCTGGCGCATTTATCAACCAGGTCTTTCCCCGTGAGAAATGCACCAATGTACATTTCCGGTGGAGTTCCTTGAGTATTGGAATCTGCATAAAATTTAGCATGGAGGCTGCCGGGACCATGGCATGCCTCGCAGCCTACGCTTATTTCACTGAAGGTAGTTTCGTATGAATTGCTGGCACTGATATAATTTTTATGCAGATTGGTTGAATGGCAGTCGGCACACATGGTATTCCATCGCATCCCACCTCCAGTCCAATGTAACCATTCATCAATGTCTATTTTAAGATTGGGTTGAAGATCAAACCACCTTTTTTTCTCGGTGTCCCAGGCCGTTTGCAAACACTGAAAATGTCCTCTGGCAAAACGGACGATGTATTGTTGTAGGGGAGCGACACCGAATGTATACTCGATTTTATAATCATGGTAATTACCGTCGGGCCCCTGTGTGTTTACGTAATAGTCAGAACCCTTCTTAAAGAAGGTGCTCCGGATACCATTGCTCGTGAATGTTGCATTGTCAAAGTTGCCCAGTACATATAGGGAATCGGCTACTTTCATGGCTTGGTCATGGTGTGAAAATCTCCAGTCTGAATACTGCTGCTCATGGCAACTTTGACAGATCTTCGAGCCCACAAATTTTTGAGAAGCAATTTCTTCCTGTGTAAACCGAGGTTTTGGCTCTCGGCCAGTGTTACAAGCTAAAAGTGGCCATATGATCACCAGTGAAGGCACTACGCTCCTTGTTGATCGAATGAACCATTTGAGAAAATTGATGACCGTCACCCTTTTTGAGAAGCTGCTTGAACGAGGGCCAAGATAAGCAGTTCAGTTGTCAAATCATTTCTATTGAAGTGCCCTTTGGGAATGCTCTCAGGAAATTTCCTCATTTGCGAACTCCGTCGAGACCTGTCCTGCTTTGTTCACTTGTTGCCAGATCTTTCCTATATGATGGAACTGCACCATGCAAATTCACCATGTCACAACACCTTTAAGGGATATCCTTGATATCAATCTAGATTCTTGTTTACAATGATCCACCCGTGTCACATTGATGCGGATTTAATCGAGTACTTTGTCAAGGCGATTCCAGGTGAGCAGCTTCCTCGAATTTCGCCATCTCAAGCACCTTCTGGCTGTCATCGTCGTCAAACAAAAACTTGGACGGAACGAACTGCTTTAAAGCAGTGGATCTACTTACAATGAACCATGCCAGCGGTACTACACCTCCAAGGAAAAATAGTGTGGCTCCAATCCCTCTCATCCAGGTTAGGGATTCAAAGGCAGTTCCTTTGATAAAAGCATTCGACCGGGCAAACCAAAGTCCTTCATCAATTACTGTTTTGAGCTGTATGGCTCCGGCGGGAAATAGGTCAAGGACAACCATGAGCATCAATCCGGCATTAATGGACCAGAAAGCAAACTTCACCAGCTTTCGGTTCCAACCACCTGGTTTGAAGAGAAGCTTGGAAGCAAAAAGTAGAGCCGCCAGGGAGATATTTCCGTAAACCCCCATAAGTGCAGCATGACCATGATTAATCGTAAGGTATGTGCCGTGTTCAAAATAATTCATAATCGGCAGATTAATAATAATGCCCATTACTCCGGCCCCAAAGAAGTTCCAAAAATTTACAGCTATGAGAAAGAGAAAAACTTCGGGAAATCCAAAATCGCCCGTGATCTTCTTGCCTCCATTGACACTCATCTGCGGCATATTTTTAAATCGCCATGCTTCCACTGTCAATAAAATCAGTGGTACAAATTGCAGGGTTGAAAATACACTTCCCAAGGCCATAGTGGCCACCGGTTTGGCGTTCCAATAAAAATTATGAGAAATGCCCAGCAAGCCAGTACCCAAAAATAAGATTGTAGCAAAATAGACTACCCTGATCGCTGCGTTGCGGCTTACCAGACCCATCAGAACCATTAGATAGCTGACAATAACCGTAATAAAAACTTCAAAGAATGCTTCCACCCACATGTGGACCACCATCCACCTCCAAAAATCAGCAATGACAAAGTTGGTTTCTGGTCGGGCTACAAAACCTGACAAGAAGAGCAAAGGGATCCCAATAACTGAATAAATGATCCAGTTGGGCAGCAACCAGGGTTTTCCCTTCTTGAAAGCCGGTTTGACACCTCGATAAACAATGACTGCCCAAAGGATAAAAATGATCATTAGCAATACCTGGTAAACTCTACCGAAATCCACATATTCCCATCCCTGATGCCCCAAGGCGTGCCACCAGTCACCAAGTAGACCCATTGGACCCAGAAACATGCCCACCAATGATCCTGCCACGAGGATAAATATTAGGGCGAACAGAAGATTAATCAGTCCAAGTTGCCCCTTGATTTCTTTTTTCGCTAAAATGGGTAGAATAAATATTGAAGAGGCGATCCAACAGGCAGAGATCCAATAGAGTGCCAGCATCAAGTGCCAGCTCCTTGTGACCGTAAAGGGAAGGACACCGGAAATGCTGATGCCGAATATACCCAGGAAATCAACGAATTCGTTGATACTAATAATGCCACTGCTGACCTGCAACAGAAAAAGGAGAATGGCCACGAAAAAGAATTTAAAACTGGCACGTTGTGTTTTGGTGGGAGAGAAGTTACGGATGCGTGTTGTAGTCAGTAAGGGGCCAGAGCCTTGTTTGAAAAAGCGATTGGGTAACTGATTGTACTGGCCAATGAAATAGAGGACGATTCCACACATAAGTACAAATGCCAGCAACCCGATTACACTCCAAAGGATGACCGGTGAGGTCGGGGTATTGCCCGCTTCAGGATCATAGGGCCAATTGTGGGTATAGCTGAACTCGTTTCCAGGCCGGTTGGCCACACAAACCCAGGCCCCCCAAAAAAAGAAGGCGCTCAAATCAGCAATCTCCTGCTCATTGGTGAGATAATCCATCGAAGGAAAGGTTCTCTCGGGATCATCATGACGAAAAAAGTCGATATAGTAAGTTGTCAGGAGGTTTAGGGCATAGCGCTGGGCGTCGGTTAAAGTGACCAGCTGACTCGATTGATCATATCTATTTTCCTTTAATTCCCGTTTTACATTTTCAGCAATTATTTGCACTTCAAATTCAGAGGGAGCTTTTCCATTTTTCTGGAGAAATTCCTTCGTGTGAAACTCATTCATATATTCGGTAATTAGGTGCAATGCCTCGGCGGTGAAATCCGGTCCTCTTTGCGCACCGTCGCCAAACATAGTTCCGTACTCCATCAGCGCATACTTGTGAAATACGATTTGACCGGCCTCAATAGTGGATTGACTAATGAGTACATTTCCAGATTCGTCGTTAAATCCAGACATCGGAGGCGCATCATGGTAGGTCTGATATCCAATCATGCCCACACCAATAAGGCTAATGATTAGAATGAATAATAGGGGACCCCACCAGTTTCTGGGATTTAGGAAGTAATTTAGACTCCGTTTAACCCTTTGATTCGATTGTTCTGTATTTCTCATCTGATTTTTTGATTTGTTATTTTTAAGCTGCGACCAGGCGGTAGGTTTATCAAAATGTGATAATCCACTGCCTGTACTCGATCAAATGGCAGCATGGTCAAGAACCATGGCTTACTACTTGTCAGTCCCCTCAGTAGTTGGTAGGTGCACGTTTTGGTGTTCAAGTGATGGCATGGAACTATGCCTTAAATAATAGTTCCGGTGTATCTAGCAAAAGAAGGGGATTCCATCCTTACAGAAGGTGTTGTACAGCATGCCTGAATATGTTTCACAACATAAGTCAGGCAGGTGGGCAGTGCCTTGAGTAATGTGTCCATCCAGATGAATGCTGAACAGTGATTAAAAAATTGGCGTGGAATTAAAAAGATAGGATCTGAAATCCGGTTGGAGCATTGATTGAAGACAGATCCCGAAGGTAAATATATGTCACTATGCAGAGTTTACTTGAGTTTTCTTTGAGAAATGGCTACTCCTGAAACCGTTTTTGTCAGGGAAGGCCATAAGGCTGAAAACCACAAATAATTTCATGAAAGTTTGATCATTGAAAAGCAATAATCCCAAGTTGCAAAGTATCGAAATCGAAATGGGTAGAACTAAGACAGAAACATTGAATCGATGATTGCCAAGAATGGCTGGAAATTAGACTTTCTCATGCTAATGCATTATTTGGCTTAAAGCTCTTTTAGGTTCCTTCAAAGACCGAATAATTCACCCAAAAGGGTGGCGCATCTAAGAACATATTGTGACAACTTACCGGTGAAAATTTGAATGATGAAAGTTAGATCTATTCTCATATTTTATTTGGCATTCAGTTCTGTCACTTTATGGACCCAAACCATTACCTGGACAGGCTTGGGAGATGGATTGAATTGGAATGATCCTAACAACTGGAGTGGGACAATGATTCCGGGATTGAATGACGATGTTCTTATCGAAGAAGATACGGTCCTAGTGAGTGGGATTCAGGCCTTGGCAGCTTCATTGTGTCTCAAAAATGTACGGTTAGGAATTCTTGATAGTCTTTTGATCAGCAATGTAGATACCTTTGGCATCAAAGCTGAAAATAGTCTCCTTGCAAATTTTGGCATCATTGAAGTAGCTGCCAACGGCGAACAATTTGCGCAAGAACACGCCCTTGATCTGGATTCTTCAACCCTAATCAACAAGGGCACTTATCGAGTCGTACAGTCCATGGGCCGTGGCATCAATGGGCAGTCTGGCAGCCTAGTTGAGAACCATGGCAAGATGTCCATTTTCAATACTGAAGGTCGAGGTATTCTTTCACATGGACGGATCGAGAATCACGATTCCCTCGTGATTGAGAACACTACTTTTTCAGGAATTTATGTCTATGATACTTTGGTAAATTTTGATACTGCCTATCTTTCAATTGAGAACATTACTGGTCTGGGGAGTCATGGGATTCTGGTGGTTTTCGAGCCAGCCTTTCTTCTTAATAGAGGGCAAATCCATCTGCATAATTTTGAAGCTGCTGGATTGTATAATGCTGCAAGTACAATAAACCAAGGATTTATAACCATGGACAGTGTAGGTACAGGCTTGGTAAATGATGACTATTTTAAAAACACACCGAATGCAGTGATTAATGTGCATAATGTCTTTATGGATGAAGGTATGATCAATGGTTTTAGCGTTTTTCGGAAAACTACTTTTGAAAATCTTGGACAGATCCATCTTGATCAGGTCGTGGGAACTGGCCTGATCAATCGAGGTTGTTTGAATGTAGCCGATGGTGCTTTCTTGACCGCAGAAAACTTAGAAGATGATTTACTCGTTAGCGAAGAAGGTGCAGTACTGCAGGTAGACGGTGAAATAGACTTCATGGTAGTCAACTAATGTGTAAGAACCTCGTCCTACCCTCTGAATTTCCTTTTCTCATGTCATTCTTATTATATGCCTAACCGACAATATCAGAGGGAGTTCTTACATTTTCTTAATTAGGCTAGTACTCTGTCAAGTTAGTTATGTTGAATCATTTTAATATGATTTTTGATGAAGTTCGAGGAATGAACTACCGATCTCGAAGAGTTACGTGGGACAGCACGTAAAGGGAGAGAACCGTGAAAGCGGATGGGTAGCCGCAATTGTGGCCGGAGCTACAGTGAGCCTGTCTGCTCGGCACCGCCAGGCAGGCCCGCCCGACCGATGGTCATTCGGGCGGGGATCTGCGACATCAACGAGTGATTTTTGGCCAAGGGCCAAAATTAAGATCCTGTGGATCTTAAAGCGAAGTTGACCATGTGCAGTGGATGGGCAAGCGCAAAAAGACATTGAAACAAACGACAATAATTGGCTTGACAGAGTACTAGATTGCTATCTTAGTCGCAGTCAAATACACATGGATGTCACTAAATCGTAGAGAATTTGTGGAAGCAACTATGGGAGTCTCTGCTTTCGCCTTCAGTGAAAGATTAGGCGCATGGTCTGCGAGTATGAAAAGTCCTTTAGTACCTGAGGGGTTGCGGATCGTATTTCAAGGGGACTCGATTACCGATGCTGGGCGTGATCGTGGTCAGTATTATGCCAATCAAGCGGGAGGAATGGGGCTTGGATATGTATATCAGATCGTAGCCGAACTGTTGGGGGCAAATGCAGGCAAGGACGTGAAATGCTTTAATCGGGGGATTAGCGGTAACAAGGTCTTCCAATTGGCTGATCGCTGGGAACTGGATTGTTTGGCTCTGAGACCTGAGGTATTAAGTATACTGATCGGTGTCAATGATTTCTGGCATGCTGTGGAGGGTAGGTATAATGGAACAGTACAGGTCTACAAAACAGATTATCGAGCTCTGTTGGCAAGGACGAAAAAATCCCTACCTGATGTCAGATTGATTATTGGAGAACCTTTTGCCGTGAAAGGAGGGTCTGCTATTCATGATGGATGGTCAGCGTTCCATGAATACCGCAGTGTTGCTAAAGACCTAGCCGAAGAATTTGGAGCTCAATTCATTCCCTATCAAACAATTTTTGATGAGGCGCTCAATAGTGCACCAGTGTCTTACTGGTGTCCGGACGGCGTACACCCTTCTCTAGCTGGAGCCCACTTGATGAAAAAGGCCTGGATGGAGGCTTGGTCGGCTTTGTGGTAGGAGCCACTGATTTACATCATGAAGTAAGCATAGAGACCAGCAATAGAAACGAGAAAATAGGGTACCAAGACTGCCGATCCCTCATAGTCTTTTGCCAGCCTCTGTCCAAAAAAAAGCATGCAAAATGAGATAGTGGCCAAGATCATACCCAGTGCACCCCATAGGGTATTACCAGTAATTATTAATATGAATATACCGATGCCCGACACCAACCCAGCGGCTAATTCAAATATGGTGAGGACCGGCATCAGAAGAGATATTGAATCCTTCAACATGGATTTGCTAAAGTGTGAATGATAAAAATCCTTTTCTTCTTTCCAATTGAAGACCTTATCTAATCCGGACTGAATAAATAGAATAGCTATAAATAGGGACAAAAAAACTCTTATTAACCTAGTTGGAGATAGGCCAATTTCATAAAGCCAGGTGACAGCACTTTCTTCCATGATCCTAAATTAGGTAAATACTTTTACAATAAATCTAGTGCTTCATTCTATATGATATTAGTGGAGCAGCTGGTTTTTGACAGATCGAATATAGATGCTGACCGATAACGTCGGTAGAGGTGAGCATAGCCGTATCTATGTGAGTCTTTTGACGATGACACCGTCGGCTATAGCCTTTGGCGTCGGCACGAAGAGATGTCGGAAAGTAGTATGCCAATCGTATTGGATATTTTTAAATGACGCACTATTCATCGATACTCCCATGGCCAAAATATTGAATTTATGAGTGTCGGACATGATCTTCAGTTGCCAGGTCTAACTGGCAACAATATTTACCATTCTCTTAGGAACAACGATTACTTTCCTGATGGTCTTGCCTTCTGTCCACCGTTGTACAATATCTAGATTAAGAGCCGCAGACTCTATCTCCTGGTTGTTTGCATCAGCTGGGAAAGTGGCTTCTCCTCGCTTCTTTCCATTGATCGAAATTGGATAGTTGATCTCCTCTTCGATCAAATATTGAGTTTTTAATTCGGGAAACCTGCTGAGATGTACCGACTCATTATGACCCAAATGGTGCCACAACTCTTCAGCTAAAAATGGGGCAAAAGGAGATATCAATACTGTGAGTGGCTCGAGTATCTCTCGTTTCTGTTTTTTAAAATTACGAAGTTCATTGACAGCAACCATAAATGTGCTGATACAGGTGTTAAATGAAAATCTTTCGATATCTTCTTGAATCCTTTTGATGGTATGGTGCAGAATTTTTAATTCCTCTTTTCCAGCCGGATCATCAGAGAAGTTTGCTCTTCCCTGGTCGTCAAAAAACAAACGCCACAATTTTCGTATAAATTTATATACCCCATCAATACCCTTGGTATCCCACGGCTTACTATTTTCCAAGGGACCGAGAAACATTTCGTACATGCGGAGGCAATCCGTTCCATAGTTTTCGATTACATCATCGGGGTTGATAACATTGTATTTTGATTTAGACATTTTACCTATCTCCGAAAGGGTATACAATTTAGCCGTAGTTTCATCTCTTATGGTTTTGGCATCGATCACTTTCCCATCACCACATTCGAAGATGGCATCCTTATACTCAGGGCTCCAGGCGATAAACCTCTCGATACCACCTGCATCAAGAAAACTATCTTCGGTGCCGTAGTCGCTGACAAATTCAATAGGTACGGGAATTCTCGCAAAAGAATGATCTTTTTCTGATTCGACCACCCGGGCACAGACAAACCGGTGCCGGCCATTGACCTTCTCCTTGTCCAGGTAAATGGATTCGATGACGCCTTGAATCATACCTTGATTGATCAATTTCTTAAATGGCTCATCCGTAGGTACGAGTTGTAGATCAAAAAGAAATTTATGCCAGAAACGGGCGTACATGAGATGGGCCACAGCGTGCTCTGCACCTCCCACATAAAGGTCGACATCCTGCCAGTACTGAATGGCCTCCTGACTGGCAAAGGCTCCTTCATTGTGCGGATCCATATAGCGCAGGTAATACCAAGAGGAGCCTGCTACGGCAGGCATGGTATCGGTCTCTCGTTGAAAGCCTGGTTTTGCATGTACCCAGGACTTTACCTTAGCTAAGGGAGATTGACCAGAGGCAGTGGGTTTAAAATCATCGGCGTCAGGAAGGGTCAATGGCAGTTCCTCAAGTGGCAATTTAAATGCGATTCCGTCTTCGTTGTATACGATGGGAAAGGGCTCACCCCAATATCTTTGTCGACTGAAATTGGCATCACGCATCTTATAGTTGATTTGTCGGCGGCCAATCTTCATTTCTTCAACACGTTGAATCACCGCCTCAATAGCTTCTGGAACTTGCATTCCGGTGATGAACCCAGAGTTGATAATCTTTCCCACCTTATCATGCAGTGTCGCTCCAGGATGCTCACTCTTGTCTACTACATCAATGATTTCAATGCCAAACTTTTCGGCAAATTTCAGATCTCGTTCATCATCGCTAGGTACCGCCATTATGGCGCCGGTGCCATAGTCCAGCAAAACATATTCTGCGATCCATATAGGAATGTGCTGTTGCGTAAAGGGGTTGTAGGCATAGGCACCTGTAAAAGCTCCGGTGACTTTCTTTACCTCGGCTTGACGTTCTACTTCTGATCGTGAATCGACATAGATTCGGTAATTTGTCACCTCGCTCAGGTGGCTTTCAGTCGTGATGATATCTACCAGTGGATGTTCAGGAGCGAGCACCATAAAAGTAGCCCCAAATATCGTGTCTGGCCGGGTAGTATAAACTTCAATCTTTTCATCATGCCCTTTGACATTAAACCAGATCGATGCTCCCTCCGACCTTCCAATCCAATTCCGCTGAATAGTCTTAAGGGCATCGGACCAATCTATATCGTCCAATGCTTCAAGAAGCCTATCGGCATATGCAGTAATGCGCAGGTTCCATTGTTCCATCGCTTTTTTTACCACTGGATAGCCACCCCTTTCTGAGACTCCATCCTTGATCTGGTCATTGGCAAGCACGGTACCCAGCTCTTCACACCAATTAACATAACCCGTCGTTCGATAGGCGAGCCGGTATTCCATCACAATGTCTGCCTGTTCTTTGGCATTCATAGCGATCCACTCCGCCGCCGAAAAGGTTTGAGTAAATGTTGTGATGGCATGGAGACCGGCATTGCCATGCTGCTCAAAATATTGGATCAATGTTTCAATAGATTTGGCTTTCCGTTCGGCAGGATCGTAGTAGTGATCAAACAGTTGCGTAAAAATCCACTGGGTCCATTTGTAGTAGGAGGGGTCAGAAGTATTGACTTCTCGATTCCAGTCGTAGGAAAAGCCCAGCCGAATCATCTGTTCGCGATACCGTGCGGTATTTTGCCGGGTCGATACTGCAGGGTGAATGCCGGTCTGCAAGGCATATTGTTCTGTAGGGAGCCCAAATGCATCAAACCCCATGGGATGTAAGACATTAAAACCCGTTAGCCGTTTGTACCTTGTAAAGATGTCCGTGGCAATGTAGCCCAAGGGATGTCCTACATGTAGACCAGCCCCAGAGGGGTAAGGAAACATATCTAACACATAGTACTTGGGCCTGCTGGTATCTTCTATGACGCGATAGGTGTTATTGTCTTGCCAGTATTGAGACCACTTAGGCTCGGTGTCCCGGTGATTGTACTCTTGCATTTAGCAGATTTTTTTCTATGAAAGCAGGGGCGAAATTACTGATTTATCTATGACTTCCATTGATCTGATGAGACTCTAGTACAACGCTGATAATGCAGCCTTGTTTGCCCCATTTTTAAGATCAAGTGATTTACACTCAGTGTCTGGGATGCCAAATGCATCCGACCAGGTCATAGGCATGAATGATTTGGTCGATTTAGACGTTAGTTTGGTACAGTGGATTCGTTAATATTGCACTATACCTTAGAACTTTAGTAGAAACAATCAAATTATGAAGGCACTTATCCGTCTCGCCTTATTTATCATCGTAGCTGTTCTGGTTTATAACTATTTCTGGGGTACAGAAGAAGAAAAAGCCAGTTCGGAAAAGGTTTTCCAACAAGTAAAAGAGGTAGGGCAATCTATTGGAGATCTAATTAAGAATGAAAGAGAAAAATTTTCTGAGGGTAAGTATGACAGCGCATTTGAAAAACTGGGAACTACTTATGAAAAGGCCAAGGAAAAGCTGGGAGAAAACAGAGAGGATCGAGCGAGATTAGAGGAATTGGAAAAGCAGAAGAAGGCACTTGAAAAGGAGGCTGACGACCTGGAGCAAGAATTGCAGAAAGATGAACCAAATGCAGAAGTCATAGAACGCAGTCAATCGTTAGAAGACGAAATAAGAACCCTCACCAATGACCTGGGTAAGTTTCTTAAGAAGCTGATGAAAGACGAAAATGGGTAGGCCACTAAGACTGTAGGCTCATTGGTTAATCCCTATGACAATATGTCGATTTACGGGTCCGTTCTAATATCTAGACGGTGCTGTGAAGTCTTAAGATGTAAGAAATTGAAAGAATAAGCTGAGATCTTAAATCTTCACAATTAAGTATCTATAAGTTAAAGTAATCTTTAATTTGTATTTTGCACCATAATTTCTTCCTGAGCGATGAAATCATTCAGACCAAAGCCAAATTTCTTTTGGCCTATTGCTAGTGTTTCTGGTGTTCTATTTCTGGTAGGAGTGTTCACATTTGTGATCTTCCAGGCTCGAACTTTGGTATCTTCTCTGAAGGAGAGTGTCGAAGTGGTGTTTGAGCTAAGCTCGGGTGAGCGTCAGGACAATCACAAGGCTATTCTTGATACTTTGACTCAAAATGAACTGGTGAAGGAAGGATCGGTATCCTACACCAGCAAGGAGGAAGGTTTGAAGAAGTTGGCAGAAGACCTGGGACAAGATCTTTTGGTGACCGACATGCCCAATCCCCTTTTCGACGTCATCACTTTTCGTGTCAACGCTGGTGAGTTTGGAGCTGAGACCATTGATGGGCTAATATCAGAATATCGGCAAGAGTTTACGGAGATCGTTGATGCAACATATGAGGCAACAATAGTGCAGCAACTGAGTGCAAATTTGCAGCATCTTTCCTGGTTTTTCCTATTTGTGGGACTGATTTTGGTGTTCTTTGCCTATACCTTGATACATAATTCCATTCGTTTGTCCATATATGCCAAGCGATTTTTGATTAGGAATATGGAGTTGGTCGGTGCATCATGGAGCTTTATTCGTCGACCATTTATTCGTCGCAGTGTACGGCATGGCGTGATTAGCTCAACGATAGCCATTGGGCTGCTGTCTGGTCTGATGTGGATCGTAGCCAGCCAGATTCCTGAGGTTTGGCGTTATTTAGAATTTGATCATTTACTCGCGATAGTACTCATAATATTTGGAGGTGGTTTGCTGATCAATGTAAGTAGTACTTGGTTTGTAGTGACCAAGTTTCTTAAAATGAGATTGGCGGATCTACACCAGTAATTGACAAGATCTTCCTTATGCAGGTAAAAAAGACCAAAAGAAGCGTTGGAAATTCCAGATTACTGATAGTTTTGCGCAAAATTTAGATAGATGAGTCAGACTAAGAAAAAAAAGGTCGTGACCACCAAAAAGAAGGTAAAACCCACCAGTTCCCGGGTTAAGAAGAAGAGTGGTGGTTCAGCCAAACAGAAGGAACTCATCTTCAAAAAGGAAAATTATATCCTGATGGCTGCCGGGGCAGGCCTTGTCATTTTGGGAATGTTACTGATGATGGGAGGTAGTATGCCAAGCCCGGATGACTGGGATCCTTCATCGATCTATAGTTTCCGAAGAACCGTCTTAGCACCATTCGTAATAGTGGTGGGCCTAGCCATCGAAATCTACGCAATTTTCAAGAAAGCCTAGTCCGGTAGGATGACTTCAATACTGGAAGCAATCTTACTTGGCATTGTTCAAGGGTTGACAGAATTTCTGCCTGTCAGTAGTAGTGGTCATCTGGAACTGGTAAAGTACTTGATCGGAGACAAGTCTAGGGGCGACATAAGTTTGCTGATGACTGTTATACTCCATTTGGCTACTGCTCTCGCCACGATTTACGTGTTTAGACGTGATATTGGTGGCTTGTTGCGAAAGACGATGACCACCAACGTCAATGACGCTCACTATTACCTGGGTAAAATCATTCTGAGTATGATCCCAGCGGCGATTGTCGGTCTCTTTTTTGAGGACTTGGTTGAAGCCTTATATAGTCAAAGACTCCTCATGGTAGGATTTGCTTTGTGGGCCACTGCTGGCCTACTTATTGTTGCTGATCGGGCCAAAGGTACCCGAAATCATGTAAAGCCGGGATCGGCCTTTCTGATTGGTGTTGCGCAAGCCGTCGCCATCATACCCGGTATATCGAGATCAGGAGCGACCATAGCCACCGCTGTATTGCTTAAAATTGATCGAGATCGTGCCGCTCGATTTTCCTTCCTCATGGTTGTGCCAGTGATTCTGGGTAAAATGATCAAGGACTTATCCGGCGGTGGTCTGCTCCAAGTTGAGAACATTGAAGCCCTAGTTGCAGGCTTTTTGGCCTCTTTCGTAACAGGTATTCTAGCCTGTCAGTGGATGCTAAAACTTGTGCGTCAGGCCAAATTGAGATATTTTGGGTGGTATTGTTTTTTGGTGGGATTTTTGTCTATCATTTTGAGTATGCAACTTTTTTCTTATGCATAATAAGATTGATATAGAAAGGGGTAGCATGATCTTAGTAGATAAACCTCAGGGTTGGACGTCCTTTGATGTCGTGAATAAAATTAGACATGCTTTAAAGAGGGCCTTTGGTTTAAAAAAGATCAAAGTAGGTCATGCAGGCACTTTGGATCCAGCTGCAACAGGCCTACTGATTGTTTGTATTGGCAAAATGACAAAGCAAATCTCTTTATATCAAGATCAGGATAAGACCTACACTGGTTCCATGTATATTGGGGCCACGACACCCACCTATGATCAGGAATCGGAAATTGATCAAAAATATGAGGTAGGCCACATTACCTCACAAATGTTGAATGAATGTGTAAATCGATTCACAGGATCCATTATGCAGAAACCCCCTATTTACTCGGCCCTGAAGAGAGATGGGGTGAGACTGTACAAATTGGCTCGAAAGAACCAAAAGATTGAAGTCCCAGCCCGGCCAGTGACTATCCAGGATTTTGTATTGACAGAGATCTCCATGCCGCTGGTTAAGTTTGAAGTACGATGCAGTAAGGGAACCTACATCCGGTCTCTAGCCTATGACATGGGAAGATGTTTAGGGAGTGGTGCTTACTTGACCAGCTTGCGCCGGACGGCCATTGGAAGCTTCAATGTGCAGGATGCCTGGTCGATTGAGGAGGTAATGAAAGAAATCCAAGATCTTTCCCATGAGTATATTCGTTGAAGATCTCAGCAAAGAGTATGGGCATCAAAAAGCGTTGGACCAAGTGAGCTTTTCGCTTTCTAGTGGGGAGATCGTGGGTTTGCTGGGCCCCAATGGCGCTGGAAAAACCACCACAATGAAAATCCTGGCAGGTTTTATTTCAGACTATGAAGGCACGGCACAGATTGCAGGTATGGATGTAACTCAGCACCCATTATTAGTCAAGGAAAAAATTGGATATCTGCCTGAACACAATCCACTTTATACGGAGATGTATGTCCGGGAATATTTGAGCTTCATTGGCTCCATACATGGGATCAGTCATCTGCAATCAAGAATCGAAGAGATGATAGAGATCGTAGGGCTCACCAAAGAGCAAGGAAAAAAAATTGCATCGCTTTCCAAGGGATACCGTCAACGGGTGGGATTGGCTCAGGCCCTCATCCATGATCCGGAGGTACTGATCCTTGATGAACCGACATCTGGCCTCGATCCCAATCAATTGGTAGAAATTAGGCAATTGATTAGATCTATCGGCAGTAAAAAAACGGTAATGTTTTCAAGTCACATCCTTCAAGAGGTGCAAGCAATTTGCGATCGGGTGCTCGTCCTTAACCGGGGGAAAATTGTTGCTGATCAATCCATCAGCGAATTCGAGAACCGCAACAACCAGGAGCGGATCATCTTTGTAGAGCTCAATGATGAGCTTGAAAAACCATGGCAATTGCCAGAGCTACAAAAACAGCATCAAGACCAGCGCCGGTATTATCTGCATTTTTCGAAAACAGGTCCTGATCCTCGACCCCATATTTTTGACTACGTGGTAGAGCAAGAAAGAAAAATTCTGCACATGGAAGAAGTTCGTTCCACTGTAGAGGATGTTTTCCAAAAATTAACGGCTAACTAATGTGGGCAATTTTTAGAAAGGAAATAAATGTATTCTTTAGTTCTCCTACTGGCTATGTCGTCATTGGTGTTTTCTTGGTGTTTTTAGGCCTGATGATGTGGGTCTTTCCCGACTACAGTGTTCTTGAATATCGTTATGCAACCCTCAACCAATTGTTTGAGATAGCTCCGATGATATTTCTTTTTCTTGTTCCGGCCATTTGCATGCGGTCTTTTTCAGAGGAAAAACAAACGGGAACCATAGAAACTCTCCTCACCAAGCCACTGAGTGAATGGCACATTGTCTTTGGGAAGTATTTGGGCGCGCTATTCTTGATTCTTATGGCTTTATTGCCTACATTAATTTATGTCTACTCGATTTGGACACTGGGGTCTCCACCTGGCAATATTGATACTGGAGAAGTGCTTGGCTCATATATTGGACTGTTTTTATTGGCTGCCATTTTTGCTTCCATTAGTCAATTTACTTCAGTGCAAAGCAACAATCAGATCGTAGCGTTTCTAGTGGCCTCTTTTTTGTGTTTTATTATCTATTGGGGATTTCAATTTGTCAGTAGTGTTCCGGCCTTCGTTGGGACCTGGGACGATACGATACAGAAGTTAGGGATTGATTACCATTACCGGTCCATTAGTAGGGGTGCCATTGATACTCGCGATTTGCTTTATTTTTTTAGTGTGATTTTCCTGTTTCTATACCTCACGTATTTTGCCTTAGTTCAGAAGAAAAATTTCGGTAACCTTTGAAGAATTTTTGGAAGTCATACGAGTGGCCATTGATGGTCTTGGCAGTAGTGGTCCTTATCAATCTTGCCGCACAAGTTTGGCATACCAAGCTTGATTTAACTGAGGAAAGGCGCTACTCCCTTAGTCCGGCAACAGTCACAACCATCCAGGAGATTCCACAACCCGTCTTCATTCAGGTACTGTTGGAGGGCAATTTTCCAGCGGGATTCAAGCGATTGCAAAATGGTGTTCGGGAAATGCTGGACCAATTTAGACGCATCAACGGTCTTCTGAGTTATCGTTTCGAAGATCCTATGTATGGCAAACCTGAAGAAGTGGAGGAAAGGATTACGAATTGGACTCAGGTCGGTATTCTTCCTACTGATCTCAATGTCAAAGATGAGGAGGGTCAATCCAGTAAGCAGATATTTCCCTATGCCATCTTTAATTACGGAGATCGACAAGTTGCCATTAATTTGCTTGAAAGAGAATCTTTTGGAATTCCTGCAGAAGTAGCGCTCAACAATAGTCTTAGCCTATTGGAGTATAAATTTGCCAATGCCCTGGCCAAATTACAGGCGACCCATAAAGCTAACATTCTTTTTACTCGTGCACAAGGTGAATTATCTCCCCTGCAAACTGCGGCTCTTGAAAGTAATTTAAAAGCCTTTTATAATACAGCAGATATTTATCTTGACAGTGTACACATGGTTCCTGAAGAAGTTGATCTATTGGTCGTCGCCAAGCCAACCAAGCCTTTCCCAGAAAAATCAGTGTTTAAGCTTGACCAATTTATCATGAGAGGAGGCAAGGTTTTATTTCTAATCGACCCTCTAGTAGTAAATCTGGATTCAATCCGAAGGCATGGGCAATATGTGCCACATGAGCCCCAACTGAATCTTGATAATCTATTTTTCAGATACGGTTTTCGGGTTCAGCCTAATTTAGTTCTTGACTTGGATTGTACCACCATCCCATTGGCCGTCGACCGCCCTGGGAGTCAAAGTGAATATCAGCAATTTCGGTGGTTCTATCACGTGCTGGCCCGTGGAGTGTCAGATCACGCGATAACCAAGGGACTTGATCGGGTAAATCTCCTCTTTCCTGCCACTGTCGATACGGTAAAAACAGAATTAGAGGTTACAAAGACGCCACTTCTGTTCTCCTCTGCCTATTCCCGGATACAGTTTAGCCCCGTACTTTTGGATTTTGATATCATCAATCAGGTGCAGGAGGATAAATTTACCGGTCCACCGCAAGTGCTTAGTATGCTGTTAGAGGGTAGATTCACTTCGCTTTATAAAAATCGAGTAAGTGCTGACATGCAAGCTATTTTAGAGGACATTGGAGCTGCTTTTAAGGCCGAGAGTGAGCCCACCTCAATTTTGGTCGTCGCTGATGGGGATGTGGCCAAAAACCTGTACAACCCAAGATCCGGAAAGATCAGTGATTTGGGCTTTAATCAGTATGTCAACTACACCTTTGCCAATAAAAATTTCCTGACCAATGCCATTGAGTACATGCTTGATCGTAGAGGTTTAATAGAAACAAGGGCCAAAACAATCAAATTGAGATTATTGGATCGAAAAAAGATCACCGAGGAGAAGATGAAGTGGCAGATCCTGAATGTTGTGCTTCCACTTATCGTCCTCCTTGTCTTCGGAATCCTTTTCCAGTATCTTCGCAGACGAAAATACGGTACTATCGATGCATGAAAAAGTGGCCGATCTATCTGTTGATTGTGGTATTGGGCTCTTTGATTTTGTGGGAAACCGGTTCTGGTGAAGACCCTCTTTCGGCTAATTATCGATATAGTGTCGAGGATATTAATGCGGTTAGTCGCATTGCCTTGACCGATCGATATGGTGCCGAAAATGTATTGACAAGAGAAGGTGATCATTGGATGGTCAACGATAAATATAGAGCTCGTGAGAATGCCATCAACAATCTTTTGTATGCCATCGAAAATATTGAGCTCAAATTTATTCCTGGATCTCAGGCCCTTGCCAATATTGGTAGGGCCATGCAGGCTACCGGAGTAATGGTCGAGATCTATGATGGACAGGGCAGCCTGTTGAAGTCATACAATCTTGGTGGGGTAACACCGGATGAACGCGGAACCTACATATGGCTGACTGGTGCCGATGAGCCTGCAGTGGCTTCTCTACCTGGATGGGAAGGCACTTTGATGCCACGCTATCTCATGTCAGAACGGGAGTGGCGAGATCGAACCGTCATTAGAGTAAATCTTGAGAAATTGATAGAGGTCACTGTAGTGTACCCCCAGCAACCTAACCAATCGTTCCGGTTGGTCAGGTTGGATAAGAAATGGCAGTTGACTGATCCAAAGGGACAGACGCCCCCTAAGGGATATCTGAAACAGGGAGCGATAGAAGCTTATCTGCGCGGTTACAGGAAGGTGAGCGCAGAAGATATAGTAATTGACGAGCGCCTGAAAGAGAACCTAGAGAATCAAAGTCCCTTTGCGGAGATTAAGTTCAGGTCAATCGACCATCCATTGACGACCGTCCGTTTTTACCCGATAGTGCCATCTCCGCAAGCACCAGTTTCGGCTACCATTGATCGCTATCACGTGATGGATAACGCTGGCAATTTGTACTTGGTGCAACATCATCTTTTCGAAAAACTATTTTGGGGACGTGACCACTTTATCGAAAAAGACTAACAAGTGAAGGGTTATCTCATCATTGGCGCTATTTTCATCCCTTTACTGGGGTCGATGAGATTGGATTCATCGGAATCGACTTGGGGCTTCTATGCGCACCGGTTGATTAACCGAATGGCGGTCTATACCTTGCCTCCTGAAATGATGGCCTTGTTTAAACCCAATATTGACTATATCTCAGAGCATTCAGTAGATCCGGACAAACGCAGATATGCCACTCATTTCGAGGCCATCAGGCACTACATAGATTTGGAACACTGGGGTACTTATCCTTATCCCGATTTACCCCGAGCATGGGATCAGGCCATCATGCATTACTGCGACCTCCAATGGATCAGCTCTTCACGGGACACGGTGACGATCTCAGGTGAACGAGTTTGGCAGCACAGTCAAGCGAGGCAGCCAATGGCGATCCAGATCCGAGATCATTTTGTGGTATGGCCTTGGCAATATTTGGGTGAATTTTATCACTCATTGGTCTTGCCAGGCTATTACGAATCGCCTTGGCAGATTTCCTGTGAATCGATGAAGCGGTTTTGGAATTCCCCACCGGAAGTACCGTGTGATCAAATTCTTGTGGTGGACAAATTATCAAATTACGGCATCTTACCCTATCATTTGATCAGAGCACAGAATGAGCTTACAAAGGCCTTCCTCGAAGATGAGTTTGGTAAGGTCCTGCAAAAGTCTTCCGAAATCGGGCACTACATCAGTGATGCCCATGTGCCATTGCATACTACGGAAAATTATAATGGTCAGCTAACCGGGCAGGAAGGAATCCACGCATTTTGGGAAAGCCGAATTCCTGAACTGTTTGCCGAATCTCAATATGATTTCTTGGTTGGCAAGCCCATCTATATTGACGATCCGGTTAATTATTATTGGGATATTGTTTTAACCAGCCACCAATATGTGGATAGTGTACTTCAAATCGAAAGACAATTGAGGAGCCAGTATCCGGAGGACCGCCAGTTTTGTTTTGACCAGCGTAATGATTTCACCGTTCGCATCCAATGTCGTGAATACGCCGCAGCATATCAGGATCGCCTCTCTGGTATGGTAGAAGCTCGTATGCGGTCGGCAATTCAAGCTGTAGCTAGTGCCTGGTACACAGCTTGGATCGATGCCGGTCAGCCTGATCTTACCAATAGTGCTCCAGCCATCGATACCACGGTGTTAAATGTTGATCTCCCGCCTTCCCGGCGAATGATCAGGAGTCGTCGTCACGAATAGGCTTGGTAAGCAGGACATTTTTGTGGCAAAGATCGAAACAGATCAAGGCTCGTGCCATTCCACCATGTCCTGAGCTGTGACGATCCAATGTAATATTCTCTTGTAGGCAGACTTAACTGCCGAGCCTGGTTGAATTACTGAACTCAGCTATGCCCATTTTAAATATAAAGTATTACTTTGATCCTCCTTTATTGACAACAGAAACCTTTAATCTACTGAGATGACATTGCAAATCAAATCCTATAGCCAGTACAAGAAAGTATACAAGGAAAGTGTTGAAAAACCAGAAAAATTCTGGGCCGCACAGGCAAGGACATTTCAATGGAAGAAGAAATGGGACGAGGTACTAGAATGGAATTTTTCAGATCCCGACGTCCGGTGGTTCGTCGGTGGGAAACTAAATATTACCGAAAACTGCCTGGATCGACATTTAAAATCTCGAGGCAAGCAGACTGCCATCATTTGGGAACCAAATGATCCCAGCAAGCCATATCAGACGTTTACCTATGAACAGCTCTATGAGGCCGTTTGTCAATGTGCCAATGCGCTAAAAGCCAATGGAATTAAGAAAGGAGACCGCGTTTGTTTTTACATGCCAATGGTGCCAGAATTAGCCATTGGCGTGCTGGCCTGTGCGAGAATCGGTGCCATACATTCAGTAGTATTTGCTGGCTTCTCTGCCACGGCTTTGGCCGATCGGATCAAGGATGCCAACTGTAAGATGGTGATCTGCTCAGATTTTAATTCTAGAGGCACTAAGAACATACCGGTTAAAGCCGTGGTTGACGATGCACTTCGGAAAAAATGTAAGAGTGTCGAGACTGTGATTGTCCATCAAAATACGGGAGAACCAGTCAAAATGAAGAAGGGTCGTGACAAATGGTGGCATGATGAAGTGTCAAGAAGAAGGAGAACCTGCGTTGCGGCCACAATGGATTCCGAAGATGAACTCTTTATCCTTTACACCTCGGGATCTACAGGTAAGCCAAAGGGTGTGGTTCATACCTGTGGAGGTTACATGGTTTATACGGCGTTTACTTTCAAAAATGTTTTTCAATACCAGAAGAGAGACATTTATTGGTGTACTGCCGACATCGGATGGATTACTGGGCATAGTTATATCATTTATGGACCCTTACTGGCTGGGGCTACTACCATGATGTTTGAAGGCGTTCCTACTTATCCCACACCAGGTAGATTTTGGCACATTTGTGAAAAGCATCGAGTAAATCAGTTTTATACGGCACCTACAGCTATACGTGCCTTGATGGCTAAGGGCGACGAATGGCCAGGACATTATGATTTGTCTTCAATTCGAGTCCTGGGTACCGTCGGTGAGCCCATCAATGAAGAGGCATGGAACTGGTACAATGAGATGATCGGTAAAAAGAAAGCACCGATCGTAGACACTTGGTGGCAAACGGAAACCGGTGGAATCTTAATCTCACCTTTGCCAGGTATGCACAAATTAAAACCATGCTATGCTATGCTACCTATGCCCGGTGTTCAACCTATCCTGGTAGATGCTGATGGTAAGGAAATCCGTAAAAAGGAAGCGGAAGGCCTTTTATGCATTCGATTTCCTTGGCCATCCATTATCCGAACGACTTGGGGAGATCACGAGCGATGCAGACAGACCTACTTTTCGACTTTTGAAAATAAATATTTTACTGGTGATGGAGCACGTAGAGATAAGAATGGTATGTACCGGATCATTGGAAGAGTCGATGATGTGATTAATGTTTCTGGTCATCGAATCGGTACAGCTGAGGTCGAAAATGCCATTAACGAACATGATAATGTCATTGAATCGGCCGTTGTTGGATATCCACATAATATTAAAGGCCAGGGGATTTATGCTTACATTATTCCGGCTGAGTCAGTCACAAATATTAAATCTTTCAAAGACGAAATCCACAAAGTCGTGACTAAAGTTATAGGCCCCATTGCCAAACCAGATATGATTCAAGTGACCAATGGATTGCCGAAGACGAGATCTGGTAAGATTATGCGTAGAATACTACGAAAGATTGCCTCTGATGACAGCTCCAATTTGGGTGACATATCTACTTTGCTCAATCCTGAGGTCGTTGAAGCCATCAAGAAAGGCAAAAGTAAAGCCACCTGAAATTAAGTCTGTTGGGGCTTCTGCTAGGCAAGAGCGTATTGTAAAGAAGAATATAAGGTTTGTATTTTAATATCATTAACATGAGGATCACATTGTTCTTGGTCTTGCTGCTGACTATGATTTCAAATTCACCAGCGCAGGTGGTTCCTTCGATCCACTCCAAACTTGAGGTAGAAGGCGATGCTCTGCAGCTCGTATTAAGCGATGGTGTTGCTGTGGAACAACCTGTTTTTACTGAATTTGGTCTTCAGCGAATGTTGGGAGATCCACAAGGTACAGAGCAGGGCATTCGATTCAATTTTGGAAGAAGGTTGTCAGGAAGATTATATTTTGGATTTGTTCCTTACGGAGATAGCAAGCACCCTTTGCCGGTCTACTTTCGAAGATTTGAATTGATTCAAAATGGAGAAGTGGAAATTAGAATAGGTGAATATATGACGGGTACCTATGATATGATCGGTTGGGAGGAAAGTGGCAAAGGTACCTTGGGTTATCGGGTTGTAGATAGTCTTGGCAGGTTTATCTACGATGGGCTGGTCAGTTTTACTGGCACAGGACCTTTTATCGTGGATGCAACCATCATCGAAGGTCCCTTTGTCAATAAGGTAAACCCACACGGTGCGACTATTTCCTTCACCACCAACCGAGATGTATCAGCTTCACTGGAGGTTGGACCCATCTCGGTGCAGGACCCACAGCCAACAATAAAGCATGAATTGGTAGTAAATGGCCTTGAGGCGGACAGTTTATATGAATACCGCGTTACAGTAGGTGCGACTACAATGTCTTATCATTTTCGCACTGCACCTTTGGAAGGCACCCGGAAGCCTTTCATTTTTGCCTATGCAAGTGACTCCCGGAGTGGACAGGGAGGGGGAGAGAGAGCGATCTATGGGGCCAATGCATATATTATGAAGAAGATGATGGCCCTGGCCAAATTTCAAAATGTTTCCTTTGTGCAATTTTCAGGAGATTTGATCAATGGCTATTTGTCAAGTGTCGATGACATGAATTTGCAATATGCCAATTGGAAGAGAGCCATACAGCCGTTCGCACATTATTTTCCCATATACGTCAGTATGGGAAATCACGAAGCCCTGGTAAAGATTTTTGTAAATCGAGAAACGAGAAGAACGATCATGCTTGATCGCTTTCCCTATGAACAAGAATCCTCCGAAAAAATATTTGCAGATAATTTTGTGAATCCATCCAATGGGCCAATCAGCGAAGATGGAACTTATTACGATCCGGATTCTACCAAAATGGATTTTCCTCCCTACGAAGAAAATGTTTTCTATTATATCTATGATAATGTTGCCATGGTGGTGCTTAATTCGGATTATTTCTATGCACCAACAACAGCGACTATACCTCAAACCGGCGGGGGGCTACATGGTTATATTATGGATAATCAGCTCGACTGGTTAGACGAATCAATTCAAACCTTGGAGAATAATGAAAATATCGATCACATCTTCATCACTCAGCATACTCCTTGCTTTCCAAATGGAGGTCACGTGCGAGATGACATGTGGTATAGTGGAAACAATCAAATGAGACCCTGGGTAAACGGGAAGGCTCTGCATAAAGGTATCATCGAGCGACGGGATCAGATTCTAGATATTGTAGTAAACAAGAGTACCAAAGTACGAGCAATTCTAACCGGAGATGAGCACAACTACAATCGATTAGAGCTTACACCAGAGACCAACATTTATCCGGAGAACTATTTTTTTCCGAAAATCGAATTGACTCGCACAATTTATCAAATCAATAACGGCGCTGCCGGTGCTCCCTATTACGCTCAAGAGCAAACCCCTTGGACTCCTTACGTCAGCAATTTTACAACGCAAAATGCATTGGTTTTCTTCCATGTGAGGGGGCAGAGCATTTGGGTGCAAGTCCTCAATCCGGATACTTTAGAGGAAGTAGATCAATTTTGGTTGACAGAGTGAATGCATTACATACTGTATTTCATAAATGATAGGGAGCGAAGGCATCCAAATTCACCTCAGATTGTCATACGACGTTCGTAGCCGATCTTAATCCATTCTCTTAATGGGGTGTCTCTACTAATCTCTGAATGAGATCGGTTTTGAAATAATTTGGATTTAGACGAGGCATATTGGCGTGATTGAAATTCATCGAAGTATTAATTCAAAAGATTCAAAAATCAAATGGCACAGCCAAGGTGTCCGATCCATGAAGGGGGTTTTTAGGGTACCGAATAGGACCTTTTACAGAAGGTATCAATTTACCCTTTTTCGCTCTTCTTCGGATCCAGATTCGATATTCATAGATTGAAGTTTCCCTTTCCCAAAATTCTTGCTGAAGGTAAGTTGGACTGCTCTAAGATTCTGATCGTAGAGCCCTCCCAAAAATGCATTAACTCCTGGCAGATGGGTGTCCCAAGCCCATATATTGGTATGAAAAATATCACTGAAAGTTAGGGTTAAGTTGGCCCTTCTGGCGTTCAGCTTTTTCCTAATGCCGAAGTCCATTTGCCCCATGGGTCTATTTTTCCAGATACCATACAAGATGTTGTTTTGGTAGGTTCCTGATAGCTCTATTACATAGTTCTTCGGGAGGGAGAAGGTCCATGTCGAATTTAGGTCGGCCGTGTAAGCACTTTTCTCAAAGTTGTCTTTGTAGTGCTGGGTTCTGAAAACTTGATGTGAGATCGTAGCACTGTTTTGTATCTCCCACCAGCTCGTCAGACTTATGGGTATGCTGGATGAAAGTGACAAAACGTTTAGATATGCGAGATTGTGTGATCGAAACACCAGTACATTAGTCAAAGGATCGAGTTCGGGTTGTAGCCAACCTATGCTGTTCTTAGTCGAGCTGTAGCCAACAGAAAACCAGCAACGTTTTAACTGGTAGCTGAAGTCGATTCCACCGGTGATCGCAGGAAGGAGAGCCGGATTACCAGCATAAATGGAATTGGGACCCGTGAAGAAAACGAAGGGAGCCATGTCGTTGAAAGTCGGACGGTTGATCCTCCTGGTGTAAGCCAGGTTTAGTTGGCGATCCTCGCCAAGCTGAAAGGAAACGGCAAGTGTTGGAAAGAAGGTTCCAAATTCACGATCCAGTAAATTTTTTTCTGTTGCTGAATGGATATGACTGGCAGTGAATTCATACCTTAATCCTCCTTTGAAAGTCATTGTTTTTGTCGGAACCAATGACCAGGATAGATACCCAGCCCATATCTTTTCATCTAGGTGGGCAGTGTTGCTGAATTCTGCGTTATTTTTCCAAGCCTCCTTAATGAAGCTGCGAACAAGGACTGAATTGTCGAATTTTGAGAGGGTAGCCTTTATACCTAGATCAAAAGAAAAAAGATTACTCAACTGATTGGCATAGTCGAGCTTGATCACTTTAAATTGAATTGGGGTTTCTTTCGAAACGTCAATTAGACTTGTATTCGATTGGTCAAGCTCCTGTTGGGTGGTCGTATTAGTATAATAAGAAGGATTTTCATTTATGTAAGCCAGAAAATCAAAATCAAGACTTAGGTGCTTTCGTGTCCCGATTCTATGTACCAGTCCAATAGCACTACTTATGCTTTGCCAAATATTGTCTTCCAAGATATCCATGGTAGTCAGTACAGTAGAATTGCGACTAGCTCTGTTAGTGACCTTCGTCAATGCATCCGTTTCCCAATCACGTCGGTAGACAGTCAGCAAGGTTCTGATATCGAGGTTCGGGGTCAGATTATATTCGAGACCTGCACGGAGGTTTTGTACGGTCAGCCGAATATCACGATGACTTGTGCTGTTGACCGACCGGTTGAAAGAAGTGTGGTTTAGGGTCCGATCTTCGATCCAAATTTCCTGGTTTCTGTCAGATCGAATGGAATAATCAATAAAAGTGTGAAGCTGGCTCGAGCGATGATTAAGGTTAATGTTTGCACCCAGTTTTTCACGTCCATTATGACCAGCTGTAATTCCGAAGTTTCCCTTGGTGCCCTTTTGAAGATTGGTGGTCATGATGATGTTGATTATACCGGCATTTCCAGCCGCATCGTACTTAGATGCTGGTGTAGAGATGAATTCGATCTTATCGATATTGGCGGCACTTAATCCGTCTAACATCTGCACGACTGCGTCGGGGGGCAAGGGACTAATTTTGCCATTGATCATCACTTGAACCCCAGTCTTACCTTTGAGAGAGATACTCCCGTTTTGCTGATTCATCGATACACCTGGACTTTTCTGGAGGATCTGTAGTGCGGTCTTTCCTGCAGAATTGATGCTGCTTTGTACATTCACAATGAGGCGATCAGCTTCTTTCAGATAAAGCGGTTTACGAGCGGTCACCATAACTTCCTCCAATTGTGTGGCGTTTGTAGAAAGGAGGATGGGATCAAGTCTCACATCACTCGTCCCTATCAATACTTGCTGGTAGTGAGAGGAGTATCCCAGCATGCTGATATGAAGCAAAAATGTTCCTTTGCTGAGGTCCTTCAGCTCGAATGATCCATCAATTTCAGATATTGATCCTTTGATTAACGATGAATCTTCTAAGTTTAAAATCAATGCGTTGGCATAGGGAATGGCCTCACCACTCATCGTATTGATTAACCCGGTCAGACTGTTCTGTGCCGCCCCTGATAGAAATATGCCGCAGAATAATCCGATCAAATAGGTGTGACGGTAGGTCTGAGTTTTTATGATTTCCATGATCTAGCATGTCTTAAATTATCTGAATTCAAAATTACCTAGACTTGGTGCCAGAGTAATCTAGTCTTGTTGCTAATTGATGAAACTTTGAGTTACGATCATGTAATGTCGTCGCAACTCATGTAACTATGTTGCAATTCATGAATGTTACAGCTAGAGGTTTGATGTTGATTCTTGGTTGCCGATCGTTCCTAGTCAGGAAAGTTCATCTCCTTCAGTAGGGCCAGATAACGCCGATCAGCCTTAAACGAATCCAGTGCTGGCTCCATTTTCAACCACGTCATCTCTACTTCACCTCGGTCATACGATCTCTTCAACCAGGTAAAAAGCGAAGCTTCATCTTGCCTCGCTGCGTGGGTGAGGGCCAAAAACCAGGCTGGACTCCCTGAAGTCTTGCTTTGATACATTTCCTCTAATTGACCGATAAAGGGATTGAGATCTTGATTGGTCAACTGAGCGTGAATGGCGCCCATCCACAAGAGCAGTGGTGGGCGGTCGGAAAATTCCCTGATGAGCTCTTCGTAGGAACTGATAAATTTCTCGTGTTCCCTCAAAAGGCAGTAGAGCTTTACACATTCTCTTTTCAGAAGAAAATCATCAAAGCGCCGGAATGATCGATCGGTCAGCTTTATTGCTTCTTCTTTCCTTCCCAGGAAATTTAGTGCCTCTGCCTTGTAGTAATAATTCCAGCTATCTAAAGGATTCTTGCTGATATAATAATTCACGATTTCGAGTGCCTTCCTTGGTTTCCCAATTTTCAGAAAATAGCCTGTACTCCAATCACCATCAAAGCCACGTAGTTGGGCGGACCGGTCAAAGTAATTTCCAGCCAGTTTGAAATCCCAATCATACCAGAAAGTACCGGTAGCCAGTACATCATAGGCTTCAGGGTTTCTTGGATCTAATTCGAGGACATGAAGCAACAACTCCTTACCCTTAGACCACGCGGTTTCTTGATCTACAATGCCCCAAGAAGACCCATTGACGATCCAAATTTCAGCAAGATTTTGATAAGCGTCCACAAAGTTTGGATCCATGTCTATCACCTCCTGAAATAAGATCACGGCTTCTTGAAGGCTTATTGAGGTATATCTGAAATGTTGGAATAAACCCATTAGATATTTATTGTAAGCCTCAGCATTTTGCGTTGGTATAGCATTTAGTTGTGCTTTTTCTTCAATGGAAAGTGCTAAACTGAGTTCATGAGTCACCCTTTCTGCAATTTCGTTTTGTAGAATCAGCGTGTTCTTGAAATCTTCAATATAATCTTGTGACCAGATCGATGCATCGCTTTCAACATCCACCAGTTGAACAATGATTTTAATGTCATTACCGTCCTTTTGTGCACTGCCTTCAAGTATGTAGGAAACATCTAGTGCTTTTCCAATATCGGGAATCGACCTTTCAGTCTGTCTGAATTGCTCCACAGACGTCCTGCTGGTAACCCGCAATTGCTTGATGTTAGAGAGCTTATTTAATATGGCATTCATCACACCGTCGGCAAAGTATTGATTGCTGTCATTGGAGCCTAAATTCTTAAATGGAATGACAGCGATAGGAATTTCTTGAACATGGTTTCTGGTCGTTGATTCTTCGCGACTAATAACCTGTAAATAAATCAATCCACTAATGAAAACTATGATCAGACTTCCAATCAGAATTAAGGATTTGATTTGATCTTTATTCGTGCCACCTATCGGTTTTTGGTCAGCTGATTCTTGATTCCGGTTTTTCGCTTCTACCGGAGGGTAACCAAAGTATTGAGTAAAAGATTTACTGAAATAACTGGAACTGCTAAATCCAACCCTGAATGCAACTTCTGAGACATTGAGGTCCTCTGAGATGAGTATTTCCAGAGCTCTGGCCAGACGGTGCTCGCGGATAAATTGACTGGCTGATTGTCCCGTCGTTCTATGTAATTTGCGATGAAGACTGGATCGACTCATTCCAACGTTCTGTGCCAGTTGTTCAACACCGAACTGTTCATTCTGCAGATTGTCATCTATTTCTGCCCTTAGCTGGTTGAGAAGCTGGTCGTTAGACATGATTTCAATTCTTCACAAGGACTTGTCTGCCCGAAAATAGTCACTTTGATACAGAATGATTAAGTGTGCCCCAAAGTGCTTCACTGGGATAAGTGAAACAAATGGATAGTGGGCAGAAGCAGATTTGATCAGGTTATTCACTGACAATGTAATTAGAATGAGGATTGCCGACTAATCCCAAACTTCGCAGAAATCATCTTGATTTGAAGACATATTGAGCACTTTAAAGCCCTGGCATTTCATTGCAGACCTAGCTCCAAAATACCCTTTTTTCTTCCCGTTGCACAAATAGCATCGTTTACTGCACATAATGAAATACTTACTTCAATAACGATAGCCTTAATTGCAATCACTTCCTGTTTGCCAGCCCTCATTCGTTGTATAAGTGAACTCATAACGATCACCTCTCTCCATCGGTTCGAATGCTACCTCGACTGACATTCTTAATACGAAAAATCAAAATTCTGATCTATGAAAACATTAATTACAGTACTTTTTGCTCTACTCACAGTAGGGCTTATGGGTCAACGCACGGTGTCCGGTGTTGTCACATCGGCAGATGACCAAGAGCCATTGATTGGCGTGAATATCTTGATTAAGGGAACCTCGCAGGGTGAGATAACCGATTTCGATGGCCGTTATCAAATCAGCGTTCCTTCTGATGAATCCGTATTGGTATTCTCTTACACGGGATATGAGACTCAGGAGGTTGTGGTCGGCGGATTGTCCCAAATTGATCTGGTGATGCAGGTAAGCTCACAGAGTTTGGATGAAATTGTGGTTACAGCAATCGGGATCACCGCCGATAAATCTAACCTGGGTTATTCTATCCAATCGGTAAAGGCTGATGACGTTCAGAATTCGGGTGAAACCAACCTGGTGGCAGCACTTGCAGGAAAGGCTGCCGGCGTGCAGGTAAGTAGCTCGGGCGGTACGGCTGGAGCAGCGGCGCAGATTCGTATTCGAGGAAATAAGACCATTATTGGGAAGAATGCGCCATTGTTTGTAGTCGATGGAATTCCAATTGACAACAGCACGTTTACGACCGCTGATTCGCCAGAGGATGCGGTGAGTGATTTGGGTTCAGGTGGTGTCAACAATTCCAATCGGGCCATTGATCTCAATCCAGACGATATCGAATCGATGACGGTTTTGAAGGGTCCGGCAGCTACTGCCTTATACGGCATCAGAGCTGCCAACGGAGCCATTGTCGTTACCACCAAGCGGGGGAGAAATACCGATGGTAAACCCAGGGTCAGTGTCAGTTCATCGATTACTTTCGACAGGGTAAATAAGCTACCAGAGCTACAGAGAGTATATGCTCAAGGAAATCCTGTGGGAGGTGTCCCAACCTTTCAAGGACCCATGACAGGTTCATTCACTGGTTTTAGTTGGGGTCCGCTAATTTCTGATCTACGTTATGCTGACGAACCTTCGATGTGGGACCGCAATGGGCTAATTGTTCACAAGGATGATTCCAGGGCAACCAGTCGGGTGGCAAATGCCTATGACAATGCCGGTGAATTTTTTGAGACAGGCATTACAAACAACAATTATGTCAGTGTCAGCGGTGGAACCTCGGTAATCAACTATTACATGTCTGGTGGCAATATGTATCAGACCGGTATTGTACCAAACACTGAATTTAACCGTACTTCATTCAAAGCTACCATTGGTGCCAATATTTCAGAACGTCTAAAGGCAACAGTCTCTGGAAATTACATCAATTCTGGTGGAATGCGGGCCCAGAATGGCAGCAATACCTCCGGGGTGATGCTGGGGCTGCTACGTACCACACCGACTTTTGATAATCGGAATGGTCTAGATCCTGACAACAATCCACTGGCCTACCAATTTGAGGATGGCCGGCCTCGTGCCTATCGGGGATTACTAGGAGACCGGGCAATTTACGACAACCCATATTGGACAGTTTATAAGAATTTCTTGACCGATAATGTGGATCGTTTTATTGGATTTAGCCAAATTGATTATAATCTCTTCGAAGGTTTTACCGTAGTGGGCCGATTGGGTGTAGATGCCTACAGTGATTTCCGGAAATTTCGTAATGATATAGGTTCTGGCACTCTGCCGGCAGGCCAGGTGGTAAACCATGCCATCAATAGTCGGGATCTCAATGTGGATGTATACGGTACCTACAATAAAGATCTGAGCGAGAAATTCCGAATCGATGCTACGGTCGGTTGGAACTATTATCAAAATAAAGTGGACAACCGGAGGGAAGATGGACAAGGCTTGGCATCCCGGGGCTTTTTTAACGCCGCCAGTGCCAATTCGTTTAGTGTGGTAGAAAGACCGACTGAACGCCAGCTTTATGGTCTCTACGGTGATCTGAGATTTTCCTATGGCGATCAGATCTTCTTGAATCTTACTGGTCGAAACGATTGGTCGTCTACCTTGCCAAAACAAAACAACTCCTTCTTCTATCCAGCAGTTGCACTGGGATGGGCTTTCTCTGAAACCCTTGATATGAATGATGGTATTTTATCCTATGGAAAATTGCGACTTTCCTATGGAAAGGTCGGTAACGATGCTCCCTTTGGCTTAACCACGACGGGTTTTGCTCAAGCACGAGTTAGGGATGGGTGGACTACACCCAATGGGGTGATTTTCCCGGCCTTAGGTACCAATTCCTTCATTCCTGATATCGTTTTGGGTAATGAAGAATTGCGTCCTGAGTTTACCACAACTTTCGAGATTGGTGCAGACCTTCGACTGTTTGACAATCGACTGGTCGCTGACATAACATACTATCGGGCTCTTTCAGAAGATGTAATTAATCTGGTGGATATTTCCAGGGCATCCGGGTTTTTGCAACGTGCAATCAATACGGGTGAAATCGAAAACAAAGGTTGGGAAGCCGTATTGAGTGGAGAGCTGGTAAGAAGAGGAGATTTCAGTTACAACCTTGGACTGAACTTCAACACCTATGAATCGATCGTCAATAAGATCGCCCCAGGTCTAAATGTGATTACCATAGACCCCTTTGGCACGCAGCGAATCCAAGTGGGAGAACCTTATGGAATCTTTTTCGGTACCCGGTTTCTGAGGGATGATCAAGGACGTATGGTTATTGACCCACTTGATGGTATGCCCTTGCAAGATCCCGTTGACGGTAAGGTTGGTGATCCCAATCCGGATTGGACCTTGGGTGTGCGTAACTCATTTAGTTTTAAAGATTTTGAATTTTCATTCTTGTTTGACATCAGGCAAGGAGCAGATGTTTATAATGGTACTTCTGGTGTACTAAACAATTTCGGTGTAGGCATCGCCACATTAGACCGCAATGAAAGAGTAATATTCCCAGGTGTTCTGGCTGATGAAAACGGGAACCCTACTGGTACCATTAATAATATCGAGGTCGTGAAAGGTGGCACCGATGGAGGGACGAATTTCTATCAAAATTATGGTTTCGTCAATTTGGATGAATTGACGGTGCAAGACGGATCTTATGTCAGGTTGCGTGATATCAGTTTGCGGTATGACCTGCCAAGTAGAATATTTGCCAACACTTTTATTAGTGGAATCAATATTACACTGAATGCTCGTAATGTCTTTCTGATTACAGACTATACGGGTATTGACCCGGAAACCAACCTGACTAGTGACGCAAGTAATGTATTCAATTACGATTATTTTAATAATCCGAATACCAGAAGTTTCGGTGCGAAGCTAAATCTGTCCTTCTAACTAAAATAAAAGCGAATAATCATGAAATCGATAAATAGATTTGTAATAGTTTTTTCTATAGCCCTCTTGGCCTCCTGTGATTTTGGCGATACAAACGTCAATCCAGCATTGCCATCTGACGTTTCCGCCCAAGCGATTACCCCCGCCGCTCAGGCCGGCCTTGCTTTCGCCATCGGTGGTGAAATGGTAAGGATCAGTGGATTATTTATGCAACAGTTTCAGGGAATTAATGCCCAACAATTTGATAATTATAAATATTTAGTGAAAGCCAGCGACATGGATGGTGTATGGAGGAGAATGTATGCCAGTGCACTCAATCCATTGGTTACGATATTGAGAAAAGCAGAATCTGTAAATTCAAACCACACTGCTGGCATGGCTAAAGTATTGATAGCCTTGGGTATTGGGCATTTGACGGATATGTTTGGCGATATACCTTATTCTGATGCCTGGGAAGGGTTAGATGATAATTTCTTTCCTACTTATGATACGCAGGAAGCCATTTATGGCTCTATCCATTCACTACTGGATGAGGCCATTAGTCAGTTGTCTGGGGATGCGGGTTCAGGACCGGCTTTGGCTGGTGATGACTTGATGTATGGTGGAAATACCGATGCCTGGATAAAAGCAGCACAAGCGTTGAAAGCCAAATATTATCTTCATACCTGCAAAGTTGACAATCAGGCATACAGTAAAGCTCTCTCGGCTTTAGAGAATGGATTTTCCAGCAATGCCGATGACCTTCAATTTAATTTTGGGAGTAATACTAATGAGGCCAATCCTCAATACCAATTTACACAAGATCGGGGAGGCAATATTAATATCGACCCCTATTTTTTTAATCTACTGATTGATCTCAACGACCCCAGATCACCAGCATTCCTCAGTCCTGCAAGCACAGATTCAGGTTTTAATACGAATTTTAATTCGGGCACTTTTTACACAACAATTAATTCTCCAGTGATTTATGTAAGCTATGCCGAGCAAAAATTTATCGAAGCCGAGGCAAAGCTGATGGGTAGTGGCGATGTGGAAGGTGCACAAGCGGCATTGGCAGAAGCGATTCGTGCCTCTTTGGAAAAAATTGTGGGAACAGCTGACGATGCTTATGTAGCTCAGCATAGTGATTTGTCTGGTTTGGCTGATCAACAAGCCCAGCTAGCTCAGATCATTGGACAAAAGTATATCGCAATGTATTCACATGGCCTCCAAGTATGGACGGATTATCGTCGTACTGGGTTTCCAGATATTCCACCAGTGGAAGGAGGAAACAATGCCTTCAACAATAATGGAGAGATTCCTCGTAGGTTGCCGTATCCACAAACAGAAATTGATCTCAATCAATCCAATGTGCCGATAAGCGCCCCTGATTTTCAGCAGCGTTTTTGGTGGGATTTGTAGGTAGTAATTTCCCATGCATAAATGAAAATGAAACGGCCAACCGGCTCATCACTGGTTGGTCGTCTTTCTTATTCAGAAATTGTCACTACATGTCATACCTCATAAGCTCCAGGATTTTGCTTGGACTGGTTTTGTTCTGCATACCATTGATGCTTGTTGCAGGAGATTCTGTTCAAGCACAGGATTCCCTGACCAGAGGTAAAGTGCTTGATACGATCAACTGTAATGAGACCTCTGGCCAATCGTATGCTCTGTATCTTCCTGAAAGCTATGATCCGGAAATTCCCCATGCAATAATCTACATTTTCGACCCTGCTGCCAGGGGAGCTTTGGGGGTAAATGTATTTAGAGAGGCTGCCGAGCGGTACGGTTTTATTCTGGTATGTTCAAACAATGCTCGCAATGGATCATGGGATATCGTGTTTAATGCTGCCAATGCCATATTTGCTGACACGGAGAAGAAGCTGAATCTGAACTTGGACAGAAGGTATACCGCTGGCTTTTCAGGTGGGTCTAGAGCTGCTTTGGCCATTGCCGTATTATCGGAAGGTAAGATCCGGGGGGTGATCGGCTGTGGAGCTGCATTCCCACCCCTGGCCGAGTATCAACCCCGAAAGGAAGATACATTTCACTATATCGCTTTGGTTGCGCAACGCGATATGAACTTTCATGAACACCAGGTTGCCTCCGAGAAGCTAACTCAGATCGGAATCTCCAACTCACTCTATATTTTCGATGGGGTACACCAATGGCCAGCTCCCTCCGTAGTGGAAATTGCCTTGGCCGAACTGGATCTTTTACACGCGTCATTGGAAAAAGCTGAGTATGTTGATTTATTGCTGAGACAGTTGATGACCACCATCGACCTCGGATATCCGGGATTGGCAAAGAAGCAAATTTCCAGAATCGGCCAGTGGTTGCTACCTCCGCACATCCAACTGGATCCTGTCCTTGATTCCATTGCCCAAAAGAAATATCGGAAATCTATTCGGGACAATGAACGAATATTTGCATTGGAAGGAGACTTAATCGATCGGTATCTCCAAGCTTTCTCCCATTTATATTCAGCCGGTACACTGGCGTCCAATGATTTTACCTGGTGGAAATCAGAGATAGATAATTTACGTACATGGACTAAAGGTGATGATCAGGTTGCACGCAAAAATCTAGGAGCAAGGATGCTTAATCTCATATCTGCTCGAAGTGCAGAATCGGCTTTTCGAGCCGAAACGAATGGGAATCTGGACATGGCGGTACTTTTGACCAGTATCTGGATGTATGCTGATCCGGACAAAGCGCACCCCTATTGGTATAGGGCGAAGCTTTTTGCACTGAAGGATATGTCACAGCCAGCCCTTGATCTTTTAGAGCAGGCCTATGACAAAGGGATGAGAAAATGGCAGAGCCTTCAGGATCCTGCATTTTTGCCATTGCGAGATCTGCCTGGATTCCAAGCTTTGATGAAGCGACTTCGACCTGGTGTATCAAATGATAGGCTCAGGTGATTAAGACAGCCCGGCAAGTAGCAATAGAATCCACTGCAGATCAGTATTTGCTGTGAGAAATCCCTTAATCTGCTTGCTGGCACGGTGAAGTTGTACTTTGACCGTATTTATCGAAATGCCCAGTTGGGTGGCGATGGTCTTCTGATCGAGCCCCTCACGATGATACATCTCAAAGATTTGTCGTCGACGAGTGGGCAATTCTCTAATGGCCTCTTCACCGAGCATTTTGTATTCATCTAAAATTAATTTCTCTTCCGCTGCGTTGGCACCAACGATGGATGGAAATTGCGACAAGTATCTGGTTTTCAAGTCTTCCTTCCGCGATACTTTACGTAAATGATTTATGCACTTATCACGAGTGATTTTTAACAGCAGACCCATGATAGACAATTCTGGCCTCAAACGATTCCTTTTAGACCATATTTGAAAGAAAACATCGCTCGTCACTTCTTCTGCGATTTCTCGTGAAATAACCAGACGGCTGCTAAAATGGTAAACTCTGCGATAATACCGGATGAAAAGAAGGGTGAATGCCGCTTCGTCGCCTTCCCGGATAGATTTTAGCAGTATATGATCTCCCGTGGCTTTCATATTGCCAATTGCGTCATTTTACAGCACGAAGACTCCAAATATAGAAAAATACGATTTTTCGCCTAAAAAATCACTACCGCTGTAAACCATCTTGTGTTTTGCTTGGATATCCTTATGAACCGATAAAAGTGCTACGAATGAAAAACGAACTGGATGATCTCATCAGGCGATTACATGCCGGATCAGCGAATCGTGAAGAGATGGCCCGCCTTCTGCAATTATTAGATCATGGCAAGGAGCCATCTTTAGAGACCATCACTGAATTGTGGGAAGTTGACAAACCCGCTACCCATGGAGAGCCCGACTTACAGGCCATAAAAGAGAGATTGAGGGAAAAGATGTACCCAGAGGTCAAAATGACCAAAGGAAAGTCCGCTTACATTAGAGATTTTGCCTACAAGTGGATGATTCGGGGAGCAGCCGCAGTCCTCCTCATGTTGTCAGGATATGCTTTGTGGGAGGTCTTAAGTGCGGATCATATTACTGAAATCGCTTCATCAGATCGCAGGACAATAGTGCTTCCTGATGGATCTACTGCGATCCTTAATCGTGGTACCACTTTGAAATACAACGAAGACTGGACACAGGCGGAGTACCGGGAAGTTTGGCTCGGCGGAGAGGCTTTTTTTAAAGTAAATCCTTCCTCACAGAAATTTAGAGTGGCAACACCTGATGTTGATATTGAAGTGTTGGGAACGTCATTTAATGTCAATTGCAAGGATGCAAAGACCAGCATCTTTTTAGAAGAAGGAAGGGTAAAGCTCTATTCGAAATATCTGGATAATGAATTTGCTGAACTGCAACCAGGGGATTTGGCAGTTTTTACAGCTGATACAAGAACAATAGCGATTCGACAAAAAGTATCACCAGACTTGCACACATCATGGAAGGATGGAATTATCAAATTTGACGAATCTCCCATGATTGAAGTTATTGAGAAAATCGAAGACAACTATCAAGTAGAGATCAAGGTTGCTGAATCCAATCTGTACACCAGGACCATTAGTACCGGCGTGCCAGCTGATAGCTTGTCCTTGGCCATTGAAATCCTGGAGAAAACCATGGGCTTGACCATTGATCAGGTAGATAACCATTTGACAATCTATCCAAAAAATTAAAGACAATTCTTGACTTGGCTAGTCCAGGGAAGAACTCTAAAATTTATCATATGAAAAACCTTAGCGATATCATTTACAAAAGCCTTATAAGGAGTTGGCTGGTCCTATTGCTAGTCAATCCTTTCAACTCTCTAGCCCATGAGGAAACTCCGCTGAAACTGACAGAAATCCTCGATATGTTGAGTGAAAAATATGAGGTTATCTTTTCCTATGAAACCAAATTGTTAAAGTATGTTGAAGTAGACTTTGAATTTCGTGAAGAATCTTTACATCGGGCCATAAATCGAGCATTGTCTACAACCGGTCTTTCCTATGAGGCGATTGGTGATAAATATTTTATAATTTTTCAAAAGAATAGAAAAGGGCAGAGAAATGCGAAGCGTTTGTCGAGGAAAATGAAGCAAATTCATCGGATAGAAAAGGAGGGGGGTGTACATGTGCAGAGGATTTCCCAAAATTTACCCAGTCATCTGAGCCTGATTGGATCATTGCATTCAAATCTAAAGCAAGAACGGCAGATTACTGGTACTGTAATTTCTGAGGATGGAGAACCCCTTATTGGTGTCAACATTCTGGTAAAGGGCACCACGATGGGGACAATCACAGATTTTGATGGAAACTTTGAAATTATGGTGCCTGATGACGCCGAAATACTGGTCTTTTCTTATACGGGCTATCAAACCGAAGAGATTGAAATAGACCAGCAGACGACCATCAATGTGCAGCTAAAGAATGATATTGCTCGACTCGAAGAAGTAGTTGTTGTAGGATATGGTAGTGTAAGAAAGCGGGATCTGACGGGGTCGGTTGGTAAGGTCGACATAGTGGAAACACTAAAAACTCCAGTTGCCAGAGTCGATCAAGCTCTTCAAGGCAGAGTTTCGGGTGTACAAGTTACATCGATCAGTGGACAGCCTGGAGCAGGTACGACTATAAGAATACGTGGCGGTAATTCCATAAATGCTGGAAATGAGCCGCTTTATGTCATTGACGGATTTGTCGGTGGTATCGATATTAACAGTATCAATCCCAATGATATTGAGTCGATCGAAGTGTTGAAAGATGCTTCAGCACTTTCTATCTATGGAGCACGTGGTTCCAATGGAGTGATACTGATAACAACCAAAAAGGGAAAGGAAGGCAGAGCCAATGTCACTGTCTCCAACTATTACGGAATTCAGAGCTTGGCCCGTGAGATTGAATTTTTAGGCGCCCAAGATTTTATGGCCTGGGCCAATGCGGGGGAGGCATTCCTGGGAAATGCAGAGGAAGCTTTTCCAGCAGATGTGAGGGCACAGGTCGGTGAGGGCACGGATTGGCAGAAGGTAGTTACTCAGTCGGCACCCACATTTAATTCTCAACTTGCCATTAGTGGCGGCAGCAGCAAGACCCAATACTATCTATCGGCCAATTATTTTAGCCAAGATGGTATATTGGTTGGCAATAAATACAATCGCTCGCAGCTGAGATTTAATCTCGATCATAAATTTTCTCCTCTTTTTTCAATGGGGACAAATGTAAACTTATCGCGGGTGAGAAATATCCCCCAGAACTTTGGCCCAGGAATTGTGTTTGATGCGCAACCCGCGATCCCGGTTCGACTTGAGGATGGATCATATTCTGTCGAATATCCGATCAATGGCATCAATTTTGGCAACCCCATAGCAAGAAATGAATTTATCGAAGATGAGAGATTTACAAATCAATTATACACAAACACTTATGCACAGCTGACCATTCTAAAAAACCTGCGAATAAAATCGACCATCGGTGTCAGTCTTCGTGATTTCAAGCAGAATTTTTTTATTTCTTCCCAATTGCCAACAAATCTTAGAAGCGGTAGGCCGGCTACGGGAAGTGTTGATAAGTACGATCGGATTTCAATCTTGACTGAGAATACATTGAGTTATGATTTTGATCTTGAAGGGGGCCATAGTTTTTCATTGCTAGGAGGCTTCACCTATCAGCGTCAGCAGAATGAGAATCTATCAACTGTTTCGGATAATATCCAGAATGATTTATTATCTTATTATGGGCTGGGTTTATCCAATCCCGAGGACACCCGTGTATCGAATAGTTTCGACGCGTTTCGGATCACATCCCTGATCGGAAGGCTCAATTACTCCTATGCCGATAAATATTTGCTTACAGTTACCGCTCGTCAGGATGGCTCCTCAAAATTTGGGGCCAATAACCGGTTTGCTTTCTTCCCTGCTGTTGCCGTGGCCTGGCGTTTATCTGAGGAGGATTTCATTTCTAATCTGAATTTGTTTGATCATTTAAAGTTGCGTGTCAGTCTGGGCCGATCAGGTAATTCCAATGGCATAGGTTCCTTTCAAAGATTTCAAACCCTGGGCACTGGATTTACTTCTCTTGGAACGGGTGGCCGGGCTGTCTCAGTCTTTAATGAACGGCTTTCCAATCCAGATCTGCGCTGGGAAACCACAGATCAATTGGATGTTGGACTTGATTTTGGCTTTTTTGGCGGAAGATTGTCGTTTGAGGTGGATTTTTATACCAAGGAAACCAAGGACTTGCTTTTTACCCGAGAAATTTCCAGTCAAACGGGATTTACCACTCGTCTTGAAAATGTGGGCTCACTTAAAAATACCGGAGTCGACTTATATGCGAATGCGGTGATTGCCCGCAAGCCAGACTTTCAGTGGGATGCAACCCTGACCTGGTCAACCTACAAAAATGAAATTCTTGAGTTGGGAAGTGACAACAGCATTGTGACACGGACACACGGGGTGAATGTCTCTAATCCTTCCGGTCAACTTATTGTAGGTGAACCGTTGGGCATATTTACGGGCTGGAAAGTGTTGGGTGTATATCGAGACCAGGCTCAGGTCGATGCCGATGGGTTGACCAACAGTTTTGTTCCAGGCGAATTTCGCTATGAAGATATCAATGGCGATGGCACGATTGATCAGGAAGATGTAGTAGTCATAGGCAATTCCAATCCAGATTTTTATGGTGGTCTGCAAAATACCTTTACCTATAAGGGATTTGATCTTTCAGCTTTCTTACAATTCAGTGTGGGCAACGATATTTTTAATGAGCGAAAATTGCTGAGTACGAGAACCCAAGTGGACAATGCATATGCCTCGTACAAAAATGCATGGTCGGAAAGTAATCGGGATACCGATATACCGGTGCCACAGGCACAAAATGCGCAAGCATCGACCTCATTTGCTGTTGAAGATGCGTCATTTCTACGTTTGAAAAACCTTTCGCTAGGGTATAATTTTCCAACAAATCAATGGGCAGTAAAGATGGAGTCATTGCGATTATATATTAGCGCATTCAATCTCTTTCAAATCGTATCAGATGAATACAGTAATTATGATCCCGAAGTCAATACGCAAGGCACCAGCGATCGTTTGCGAGGTTATGACAATATTGCTTACCCCACCCCGCGTACCATCTTGTTTGGTATTGATGCGCGGTTTTAAGTGTTGATTCTTTAGGAATGAGACCAAAAAAAGATGAGACAAAAATAAAAATCATGAAAAATATCTTCATAGTTCTCTGTTTATTATTTGTGCTACCAGCTTGTGAATCTGTCCTCGAAGAAGATCCTCGAGATCTCATCGATCCAGATCGGTTTTTTCAATCGGAAACCGATGGTATCGCGGCCATTGCTGGAATTTATTCACATTTATTGAATAACAATACTTGGGGTATCCAAATGGACATCCTGTTTGGTGTCAATCACGATTTGCTGGCACCAACCAGGGTATTGGGTGCCGGTCAGCAATTCATGGGATATCGTTGGGATGCCAGCACCGAACGGTTCAGGGTGATCTGGAGAGAGTTGTATCAAGCCATAAATGATGCCAATCTTACCATTCGAGAAATGAGCAATGCCGATATCAATGCCCAAGCTCGTGATGAGATTGTTGGAGAAGCTACATTCTTGCGGGGCTTTGTCTATTATTATCTAGTGGCTATGTTTGGTGATGTCCCCTTGTTTCTTGAGCCTAACACAGGAGAGAACTTTGCCATGACCGGCCAGGCTCCGCGTACACCAAAAGAAGATGTTTATGCTCAGATCATAGCCGATTGTGAATTGGCGGAAGCTTTGCTTCCCGACAAAGCAGGTGCGGCCAAAGCTCGTGCTACCAAATGGGCAGCCAAGGCCCTAAAAATGAAAACATATTTGTGGATGAAGAACTATTCAGCAGCAAAAGCAGCAGCAAAAGATATTATTGATAATTCTCATCACCGGTTATTGCCTGTTTTCGATGATATTTTTGATTCTGCAAATGAGTTTAACGACGAAATTATTTTTCAGTTCGATTTCGTCAGTCAGGAAGTGTCTACTAATCGTGCGGCCAGATTCTCACCCCGTGGTCAGGATGATGGTATTGCTGCCAAAGATCGCCCTTTTGTCTTTACCCTGGGATTCGGTTTTTTCACTTTATACAAGAGCTTTGCCAAATCTTTTGCAGATAATGATCTACGAAAAAATATGTCGGTTTATGATCAAATCAATGATTCCTTGCCCCTTCGTTATACTTATTTGCCAAAGCAATGGAGAGTGGACGAACCTCGTGGGAATACAGGACTCAACTACAAATTCTACCGAATGGCAGATGTTTATCTGAACTTAGCAGAGGCAGAAAACGAAGCCAATGGTCCAACCCAGGAGGCCTTTGATGCCATCAATATCGTGAGGCAAAGAGCTGGCCTAGAGCCTTTAATGGGATTGTCTCAGGAGGACCTTCGTCAAGCTATTCGACAAGAACGTGCCTGGGAACTGGTCGGTGAAGGCAATCATCGCAAACTTGATCTGATACGCTGGGGTATATTGGGTGAGGCATTACAAGCCAGGTTGGAGGCGGAAATGAATGAACCTGATGTCGGTCCAAACAATGTGGCAACCATTACCTTGACCGCAAACAATTTCCAGGATTTTATGGCCCTTGGACCTATTCCTGCCGCAGAGATTTTACTCAATCCCAATCTGACCCAAAATCCTGGCTATTGACCGATACCGTCAAACCAAGAATACGTAAGGGATGGTAGGTTATCGATTTCGTGTCTTGACATTGGGCTTGATTGCCTGCATTTTTAATCATGTCCCTGATGAGGTTTACGGTTTACAAGGTGATGCGGATCGACCCAATGTGATCTTCATGATGTCTGATGACCAGGGATTTGCCGACCTCGGATGCTATGGAAGTCCACACCTACAAACACCTAACTTGGATCGAATGGCGGGTGAAGGAATTAGATTTATGCAGGCTTATGTGGGTAGCCCGGTATGTGCACCTACCCGCTGTTCTTTGATGACTGGCTTACACAGTGGCCATATTACTCGCAGGGGAAATCGTACTACAGATGATGCCCATAAACCCTTTATGGAGCGTAAATTAGTCCCTCTAAGAAGTGAAGATTATACGATAGGCGACCTGATGAAGGAGGGAGGCTACCACACAGCATGTATCGGAAAATGGGGCCTGGGAAACCCAGGGACTACCGGCACACCAGATCAACATGGGTTTGATTACTTCTACGGTTATCTGGACCAGGTGCATGCCCATAATTACTATACTAATTTTCTAATGGAGAATCTGGATTCGATACCGATTTCTGCAAATGAAAATGATAATCAGGCCATGTACACACCGGATTTATTGCTGGACAAAGCCAAAGATTTCATCCGGGAAAAACAAGATGATCCATTTTTTCTCTATCTGCCTTTTACGCTGCCTCATGGTCGTTATGTCATTCCGGATCAGGGCATCTACGCAGACAAACCATGGCCTGAGAAGATCAAAAATTATGCGGCCATGATTACCTATCTTGATGATCAAGTCGGCCAAATTCTAAATCTCTTAAATGAATTGGAAATCGATGAAAAGACTTTGATCTTTTTTTGTTCCGACAATGGCCCGAATCCGGAATTTGTTCGCCATTTGTCGAGTAACCAACCCTTTCGTGGACTGAAAAGACAGGTTTTGGAAGGAGGGATCCGGACACCAATGATTGTGCGATGGCCAGGTACCATTTTGCCAAAGGTAGACAGTGTGCTGGTTTGGGCCTTCTGGGATTTAATGCCCACCCTAGCGGATCTGCTGGATACTGACCTCAAAGTACCTACTGATGGGATCTCAATAATGCCAACCTTGCTGGGTCTTGAGCAAGGGAAACATGAATTTCTTTACTGGGAATTCTATGATCCTTTTCAACAGGCGGTTCGGTTAAATAATTTTAAAGGCATTAGATTGGGTACAGAAGAACCCATTCATCTTTATGATTTGCAGGCAGATTTGTCTGAATCAAATAACATCGCTGATCAACATCCTGATATTATTCAAAAAATGGTCAATATTATGTCAGCCGAACATTCTCCTTCACCTCATTGGCCACCAGAACCCAAAGCATCCGATCAGGCCAAGAAATGGTTGAGATAAGTGAATTACAAAGACTGGAAACGCCCTTCGAGAGGTAGCCTGATCGATGGTGTGAGCTTTCCATAGTGGATGCCTGCATTGCAGCTATCTTTGCAATATGACCAAAATACCTTTGATTGTTCTCCTTTATACGGCATGTGTTGCTGAGGTTGTTGGGCAGACCCGTTGCCATACACCAAACCGGATAAATCCACCTGGATTATTATCCAGAAGCAGCACTGACAGTCTTCTTACCATCAGCATCGTTTTTCACAATCTGCATCGTACTGAAGAGCAGCAAATCGATATGGATCAAGTGCATGATCAATTGAGATCATTGAATGAAGACTTTCAAAGAAGAAATGCCGACACAATAAATACACCTTCGAACTTTACCATGGTTTCGGCTGACTGCGGTGTTTCTTTCTGTCTTGCTTCTCAAGACCCTCTTGGCAATCCCAGCACGGGTCTGAATTATAGGAGAACCCATGTTCCGTCTATTGGGCTAAGTCAGTTTTATTTTCAGACTGCGGAGGGAGGCCAGGATATCTGGGATCCCTCCAGATATTTAAATGTGTGGGTTTGTGAGATCAGTGAAAAGGGAGATATTGCTGGTTTTACCGATTTTCCAGGTCATTCACCCATAGATAGGGACGGAATTGTCATAGATTACCGATTTTTTGGGCACGAAGGAAGTGCACTGCCGCCATTTGATCAAGGTCGCACATTAACGCATGAAATTGGTCATTGGTTGGGCCTTGCACACATCTGGGGAGATACAACTTCCTGTGAAATAGACGATGGACTAAAGGACACTCCCAGTCAATTGAGTCCTTATCGTGGCTGCCCTGATTTCCCACAGGCATCCTGTGGCTCTCAAGATATGTTTATGAATTTCATGGACCTCACCGATGACGCCTGTATGAACCTCTTCACAATGCAGCAACGCGATGTTCTTCGGTCTACATTGATGACCAGCAGAAAAAGTCTTTTACGGACTCAATGTGGTATCACCGTGGGTACCTCAGATCGAAATCGCAATCATGTCATCACTATTTTCCCCAATCCTTCCGTCCTGCCTTACATTTACATTCTTGACTTTTCCGAGACATCAAAGAAGTACGAGATTTTGACTACTGATGGTCAATCAATACAGCGTGGCTTTTTCTATGACAAGATCGACATCCTGTCCTTGTCTAATGGTTTCTACTTCCTCAAATTAGAGATCGAAGGACAAACTTTTCTGCCTTCTTTTATTAAGCTATAAAATCTATTGTTGAAGGGATAGACCGGGCGGCTCCTAATGAGGGTAACTTCTAGCAACTGCCTTGTCGCCACACAGTCAGCTCTTAAGGGCAACAAACTATCTATAATAGTTCCGGTCAAGAGATCGGATTTGATGAGGTGTAAAAGTAAGATCTACTTGAATAAGGAAAGGCAGAACTTATCCTGCCTTTCGTAACACTAAATTGGATGGGTTCTTTTGATCTTCCTAGATCAGAAATAGTTGAACTTAGGGAAGGACGACCGCATCAATAATGTGTATGTATCCATTGTCTGCTTGAATATCAGCATTGACCACCAGTGCTGTGCTTGCATTACCTTCAATCTGGAGTGTAGAACCTGAGGGCTTGGCAATCCAGCTCTGGCCGCTGAGAAGGGTAGGAATTGGGGTGCCTTTGGCCAGCTTTTGTGAAGTACCATTTGGCCGGGGTGAGACATGATATTTCAATACACTTTCTAAAACGTCTGCAGGTATATCTTCTAGGCTGTTCCACTCCTCGACTGCCCCCAGCAAATTGACGAATGCTTGATTGGTCGGTGCTATGACCGTAAATGATCGTGGACCGTTAAGGAGGTCAACAAAATCAGTACTAAGATCTGGGCGAGTTAAGGCCTGTACTAGAATACTCAAATCTGGAGTGGCCAGTGCTAAGTCCACAATGGTAGGTCCAGAAATCTTCTGGCTTTCAATTGGAGCCTGTGAGTTAGAAGGTCTGAGATCTTGGAGATCGTAGTTGTCTGAGCAAGACATCCAACCGCACAACAAGAGGACATAGACCATCATTTTTGCTAGGAAAGAATTCATGATAATGTTTATTTAATTTTTTGATTAAATAATGACTTTAGACGCGAATCAAACAGTAGTTTTCATCAATTTGTTTAATGTTTACGTAAAAAAATTAAACAAAAAGATTCATCAAGTACGTCGAAAAGGCCTGAATCTCCTGATGAACTTCGCCCAGTCATTGTCAGTAAGTGACCACTTGGAACCTCATTAGTTCTGATTAAGTAGGGAAACACATTGATTGGATCTCTGCTCCTCACTGAGGAAAATTCGCCTAAGTGCAGGTCGCGCTGACCGGTCTCACTCTCGCCCTAACGTGTGTTCATATCAAGTGGAGGGAAAGTGACTCTGACTGTTTTAACTTGCGAATCGTAGGTCATAGCTATGTACACCCTTTGATTCTCATCGAATGGTGCGCCGTCGATTACCCTTATAGTTTTGGAGCATCAATTCCGTTCTCCTGGCCCCGTTACAGCCAGAAGCCAGTGGATTTGTAATAGTACTTCCGAGATATACCATAAGGCAGCCGATAGTACGGTAATGGTGCCTGTTTTTCTGGACAATCAATGCGCTTTTAGAGATTAGAACGGATGGCTGTCCTTAGGAAATGAAAGGATTACTCATGCACGTGCCCGTGATCAAGTTCAGATTCTGTGGCATCGCGTACTTCACGTACTATTCCCGTAAAATACAGATCGGTGCCAGCCATGGGATGATTAAAGTCGACAGTGACTTCTTGGGTGTTGTGGGATTTGATGACTCCTTGATAAGTCCGGCCTTCTTGATCCTGCATGGTTAAGGGTGCCCCTGGCTTTAGAGCGTCAATATTTACCTGCCCTTCGGAATCGGCAAATTGTTGAATGGGTACTTTGATCACGGCCTCATCCTCATATTCTCCATAGCCTTCTTTTGCTTTTACCAAAAAGGCAAACTCATCGCCAGCCTCCTTCTCTTCCAGATAAAGTTCGAAGGCTGGTATCATCTGACCAATGCCATAAATAAATGAGAGTGGCTCGGAGCCAAAGGTTTCTTCGATTAGATCTCCCTCCGCTGATCCACTCTGCAAGCGGTAATCGACAACAACGACTTGATTTTTCTTAATTGACATATCAAATTTTGAATTGCTTGCAAGGTAAGACAATCATCGTCCGCCAACCGTATTGCTGGACCACTTTGTGGAAAACCCTATTTTAGTTGGTTCGATCTAACAAGAAATACATGCAATTGAAGAGTAAACTCATCTTTGCAGCTCTGGGTTTGATTGTTTTTGGTCAAGCTTGTGATTGGGGCCGTTCACCGGTAAAGATTTTGGTTTTCTCAAAAACCATGGGTTATCGTCATTCCTCGATTGAACCTGGGCATCAAGCGATTGCAAAGCTTAGTCACGACTTGGGCTGGGAGATTGATTCATCGGAAGAAGCTTCTCTTTTTAGACCGGGAAATTTAGATCAATACCGGGCAATTGTCTTCTTAAACACTACGGGTGACATCTTGAATGATCAACAGCAATTAGTGATGATGCGCTATATCCAAGCTGGTGGTGGTTTTGTCGGAATACATTCGGCTGCAGACACTGAGTATGATTGGCCTTGGTATGGAGACCTGGTTGGAGCATACTTCAAAAGTCATCCCGATGATCCCAATGTTCGTGAAGCAGTTATAGACATACTCGATCCTCAGCATGAGTCGACCAAGCATTTGGACCCGAGATGGCCTCGAACCGATGAATGGTACAACTATCGTGATTTTGATGAGGGGCTCCAAATTCTTCTAAATCTTGACGAAGAAACTTATGAGGGTGGAACGAATGGCAAAAATCATCCGATTGCCTGGTATCGAGATTTTGATGGAGGAAGGTCTTTTTACACAGGAGGCGGGCATACCGCTGAATCATTTTCTGAAGAGGAATTTCTTAAGCACCTTTTGGGTGGTATCATCTACGCCATTGGAGGTAAGGATCCACTTGATTATGGGAGGCCAGGTGTTGCTCCAGAGGAAAATCGCTTTCAAAAAGTCGTATTGGAGGACAACCTAAACGAACCAATGGAACTGGAGGTGCTTCCCGATGGTCGAATCTTATTTATTGAGAGGAGGGGAGATATTCGCTTGTTTGACCAGTCCAAGGGCAAATCTGAAGTCGTATCGCATTTGGCCGTGCATACCAAATTTGAAGATGGCTTACTGGGTATGGCCCTGGATCCTGGTTTTGCCGAAAATCACTGGATCTATTTGTTTTATTCTCCACCGGGGCCAGACCCCAAACAGCATGTTTCCAGGTTTGATTTTCATGAGAATAGAGTCGACTTTTCTTCTGAAAAAGTCCTGCTGGAGATCGTTACGCAACGAGAAGAATGCTGTCATTCTGCCGGTTGCTTAGAGTTTGGACCTGAGGGTAATCTCTGGATCTCTACTGGAGATGATACCAATCCCTTTGATTCAGATGGATACTCACCAATTGATGAGAGACCGGACCGTGGTCCATGGGACGCTCAAAGAACATCATCCAATGCCAATGACCTCCGTGGAAAGATTTGTCGCATCAGACCCCAAGCTGACGGAACTTACACGATTCCCGATGGAAATTTGTTTCCTAAAGACGGATCCAAGGGACGGCCAGAAATCTATGCAATGGGTTGCAAAAATCCCTATCGACTTTCCATCGATCAACACACCGGATACCTCTATTGGGGAGACGTAGGGCCCGATGCTGGTAATGACCTGCCAAGCCGTGGGCCAAAAGGTTATGATGAGATAAATCAAGCCCGTCAACCCGGTTTTTATGGTTGGCCGTATTTTGTTGCCGACAACAAGGCCTATCATCGATATGAGTTTGCCCAAAAAAAATCATTGGAAAAATTCGATGCCGAAGCACCTAAAAACACCAGTCCCAACAATACCGGTACCGTTGAGTTACCTCCTGCCCAACCTGCATTCATTTGGTATCCCTATGATAAATCCAATGAGTTTCCTTTAGTCGGTACAGGTGGTAGAAATGCCATGGCTGGCCCGGTGTATTACTACGATGACTTCCCTGATTCAGAGGTCCGATTTCCACCATATTATGATAAGAAGTTGTTTACCTATGATTGGATCCGAGGATGGGTCATGACCATAACTCTGGATTCCATGGGCAACTTTGTGAGAATGGAACGATTTCTACCCAGCACTAAGTTTAGTAATCCTAATGATATGCTTTTGGGACCCGGTGGAGATCTTTATATGCTTGAGTATGGAACTGCTTGGTTTCAACAAAACAAAGATGCCCGCTTGGTCCATCTTCGGTATATTTCGGGAAATCGTGCACCAATAGCCAGGTTATCGGCATCTGCGACCGAAGGTGGATTGCCATTTACGGTCGCGTTTTCCGCGGCTGAATCGTCAGATCCGGATGGCGATCAGTTGGACTACCATTGGTTGATCGGAGAGGAGAAGTTCAGGGGGGAATCGCTGGAATATACCTTTGAAGAAGTTGGCCAGTTTCCCGTCGTACTTACCGTTAAGGACCAGGATGGCCTGGAAACGACAGATCAGCTGTCCATCGCAGCTGGAAATAATCCTCCGGATATTGAGATTGTTATCCACGGTAATGAATCTTTTTTTTTCCCAGATGGAGAAGCAACATATGAGGTAATCGTCAATGATCAGGAAGATGGAACCATCGGAGAGGGAATTAACGAAGAAGATGTAACGGTCACGATAGATTTTCTCGAGCAAGGTGCCGATATTAATATGAATTCTATGGAGCATCAAACTTTAGCTACTCCCACACTATATTTGGCCGGAAGGAAACTGATCGGTCAGTCCGACTGTGCCGCTTGTCACTTTAAAGACCGGACTTCAGTTGGACCATCATATCTTGAAATATCTGCTAAGTACCGTAGTCAGAATGATGCAAGAGGTTACCTTGTGGATAAAGTATTGAATGGTGGTGGTGGTGTCTGGGGTGTTCAGGCGATGGCGGCTCATCCGCAACTAACTGATGATGAAGCTGGTAAGATGATTGATTACATCTTGTCATTGAAAGACGAGTCAGAAGTTAACCGTGTGCCGATCAATGGAAGACTGCAATATAATCACGGAAAAGGGGAGGACGAAGATGGCAAGTACATTATCATCGCATCTTACACTGACCGGGGGTCCGGCATTGCAGCCCCAATTGCACGAAGAGTTTCCAAAGTGTTGACATATCCCAAACTCATGGCATCGGACTATGACACCCTTGAAACAGCAAGCAAGGTAGAACCGTCAGCAGACCAAATCTCTTCCTTGAATCTTTCCGGGGATATAGATCTGATCGTGGCTAGAAATACAGGGTGGATCGGTTTTTATGATATAGACTTAACGTCAATAGCGTCATTCGATCTGGGCCTTATTCTCCCTTCAGAATTTTCTATTGGCGGCGAGATCATAGCAACAGTTGGAGGTCCCCAAGGACAAGAAATTGGGAGAATCCTTGTCGAACAACAGTCAAGCAATTTGAGACTTAAAAGATACAACCTTGCGGTTGGATATGGTGAAGGACGAGAGGATCTGTATTTTCGATTTGAAAGTAAAGAAGATGGTATAGTTGGCCTTTTCGTCGATATTAGATTGATACCCGACGAGATCCAGTGACACATTTATTTCACGATTTAAGAAGTGTTTTGCAGGGGTTCGGTAAACAAATATTGTCCAAATTTCAACGCTCTATCAAAGGGGCTAATTGCCCTTATTCACTTGCCTTGAATTTACCGTTGGACAAAACTAAAAGTCAGTCCGTCACCTACCACCTACTAATTATAGTGACCTTATTTATTGGATCTAATTCTCTTACAGATGCCCAGCCTTTTCTGAAGAGTTTGGACCATCAGCAGATTTCTTTAGAGAGAAAGATTACCCACTTTAAAAACGGCGATATCTTAATTGGAGACTCATCCATAGAGGGTTTGCGAGATCCTGCGGTCGATGGGAAGATTTTTCTTACCAGAGTTGATCAGTGTGGTGCAGTGATTTGGTCTTATACTTATCATCAACGGAATGTGTACTTAGAATTCAGGGATTTTCAAATTGGCGATCAAGATGAAATTTTTGTTTACGGGAGTGCTTATCGAAATGGATTTGAAGAACTGATTTATCTCCTTAAAGTAACGCCGGATGGGACAATGGAAAAATTCCACCTTTATCACCCAGGGACAATTGACCATTTTTCCTATACACTAGATCTGCATCAAGGCCAGCTCATGTGTTATGGTTTGCTGCTGGACTTTGAGACACAAAAAGAGGGCTTTGTGGCGATATTTGATGATGAATTAAATCCATTGTGGGCCGTTAAGTTTACTCCATTTAATACCGGTGGTGAAGCCATTTTCACCTCTGATGGTGGTGTTTTGTGCCGTTCTGATGCCTTTCTCTATAAACTCGATAAACGGGGTAAACTCGAATGGGCTTCCCGTCTAAATATTGATGAAATCGGCGTCCCGATTAGTGGCCCGCTTGAGGTACAAGGAGGATTTATCTTACAGGGTTATCGAGAGGGGTTGTCATTCCTATTCAAGGTAGATAATCACGGGATACCCCTTTGGCAAAGTCATCAATTTCCCTCATTACCATCCAGGGCGGCATTGCATCTCTTGCCCGATGAAGAAATATTGATGAATTACACTGCACCCTATATGAACGAGAATACTCTCGGTCAGTTGGTTTTTTCATCAAGAGGAATCATCAGAGATCAAAGGTATTTCTTTCTAGATGGCTCGCTGGATGCCTCTCGAAGTTCCATGGTGGTACAGGGAAACCTGATTACCATATTGGCAAATCGTTCTTTATATGATGACTACCCTGTCGATATTGAAGATTTCATCCTGCAGTTTTCCAGTGATACAATGGTTACCGATTGCTTCGGCTGGGACTCACACCGTGATCGATTTGGACCACCTGCTCCCGTCAGATCTGAATTCTTTGATACGACGATTTTGGCATTGGAGCTGACAAAAGAAAATGACACTCGCGCCTATCAGATGGTGGATGAATATGCCATGGAATCCTTTTGTGAAGCTGCCTCATTTGATCAACGCTACTTTGATACTGTTTTGACCTGCCCACAAGATTGGCAGGTTGAATTGCCTGAGGGAGGGTTTTACTGGATAGACAGTGGAGAAGATAAACCGCGCACATTACGAAAACCAGGAGTCTATTTTGCCAAAAATCGCAATTGTAGTGAGCCCATTACTTTGACTTATCAGCTCGACAAACCTGCCTGTGATTGTGACATCTATATACCCAATGCCTTCACTCCTAATGGAGACAATCAAAATGATGAATTAGACATATTCGCTGGTTGCACGTTGCTGAATGTTGAGTTAACCATCCGGAATCGATGGGGGCAGATTGTTTTCCAGGGTAGGGACCAAACCTGGGATGGTACCATCAGCAGTTCAATTTCACCGCCAGGGCTTTACCTTGCGCAGGTCTACTATGAAGTGGAAGACGATCAAGGGCAATTTCAATCAGGGACCATATACCAGGAAGTTTATCTACTGCATTAGATATTTGCTTCACATCTCAAAAAAAATGTTTCCGGTTGCAACCATTCGACGACCTTCACCGTAATCGGTATGAAAGGACAATTGAAAGAGCCAGACTTGCATATCATGAATGATGGCGATCTGATGATGGCGGTAAGCAATGGTCAAATTGATCGCCTGGGTATATTGTTCGAGCGACATAAAGACAAGTTATTTGACTATTTCTATCGCTTAAGTGGTGATCGATCTCTAAGTAAGGACCTGGTACAAAATGTGTTTGAACGCATCTTGAAGGGGAAGCACACCTATAAGATTAGATATCCCTTTCTAGGTTGGATGTTTAGAATCGCAAGAAATATCATGATGGACCATTTTAGATCTAAGAAAAAAATTGTGCTCTCCCTCGATGAAAGTGACATGATGGTTGATTCTGGACCTCCTGACTGGGAGGAATCAGATATCGAGCGGGCATTAAATCGGATCAAGCCTGAATTTAGGGAAGTGCTGATACTCACTCGGTATGAAGAATTGAAATACCACGAAGTGGCAGAAATTATCGGGATCAGTGAAACTGGAGTAAAGTCAAGAGTACATCGAGCCATGAAGGAACTCAGGAATGCCTATGTAAATATCACTGCCGTATGAGAAAAGATCATAGCGACGAGATACTGTCTTACCTGGCGGGGGAAATGACCAAAGAAGAGGTTCGCAGCTTTGAGGAGAGGTTGAATAGTGATGAGACTTTGCGCGAAGACACAGTGCTCTATAGGCAACTTCAGGATGAAATTAAAGCCTTGCCAATATTGGGAGGCGAAGAATCGATGGAGGAGGAGTTTGTCAGATGGTTAGAGGGGCAATCTAACCATACTCACCTGAGAGATTTAGGATCGAATAGGAGATTGTATACTTTGCTGGTAGCAGCATCCTTGGGTTTGCTAATCGGACTATTTTTCCTAGGTAGATGGTCAGTCAAATCTCCCTACATTTTGAGCATTTCCGTGGAGGAAGATCCCTTCACCTTAGTAAAGGCTGCTTCCACTAGTTCCCGGATTAAGGGAATCAATGCTTTGGAGAGGATAGAGAATCCTGATCCGGAATTTGTCGAAGCGCTACTGCGTCTCGTGAGGTATGATGAAAGTCCAAATGTGCGGCTGCGAGCAGTTGAGGCTTTGCAGACTTTTTCCAGCATTGAAAGGGTTCGCCATGAACTGATTGATCTTCTAGATATAGAGAAACAACCCATTGTTCAAATTGCGATTATAAATACGCTCGTTCAGGTGCAGGAGGGAGATGCTAAGATTCCATTGGAGAAGCTCATTAGTAGTAAGGAAATTATGCCTTTTGTCAAGGACGAAGCTAGGTTGGGACTGACTCGACTTTAATTCTTGTTCAATGCAAATTATGGATCCGCCATTTAAAGAGAATCCATAAGGGAAAATATTGGAAATAAAAAATCAATAAATAAATTATGAAAATTCAAGTTACGCTTTGCTTGTTAGTCCTCTCGAGTACCATGATTTGGAGCCAGCAATATTCTATTAATAAGAGTTCGGGTACACTAAAAGTGATTGAGGTCCCCAAGGTGACCTTTATGGGGCATTCTGGAGCTGACATTATTATTGAAAGAGCCGGAGAAAATGCGGGAATTCCTGAAAGGGCGGAAGGACTTCGACTCTTGTCACCTGCAGGCTTGATTGACAATACAGGGATAGGTCTGGCGGTGTCTGAAGAGGACGACGAAACGGTGGTAAGAAAAGTTTCAAAAAAGGAAGGTAAGCGCTATACCATAAAGGTCCCTCAGGGTGTGGCGGTCCTATACGAGCATTCTAACCATGATGGAGGAACTGTTGAAATCATTGATGTAGCCGGAGAGGTTGAGGTATCAGCTAATTACAATTCCGTTCGAATCGAAAACTCAACCGGCCCCCTTACAATTAACTCAGTGTATGGCAGCATTGATGCAGTATTTGATGCGCTTGATCCGGATCATGCCATCACATTGTACTCCGTATATGATCATGTGGATGTTACCGTGCCTGCGGCCAGCAAGGCCTCTTTTACCTTAGCCACCTCCTATGGAGAAATGTTTTCAGATCTGGATCTGAATTATGAAAGTGTGGGAGAAGACATGAAGAAACTTTCATCGGACAAAATATCGGCCACCTTAAATGGCGGAGGAGCAGAAATTTCTCTTAAGTCCAGCTATGAAAATGTATATCTCAGAAAAAAATAATCTCCGAGCATGAAGATAAGCTTGTTGGCAATATTTAATTTTCTTGCCATCGTCTTGTTTAGTCAGACACGACTTGATGAATCTCATTCCGTCATGGATATCGAAACTTTGATTGTGGACTGCAAGTGGGCCAATGTAACCTTCCGCAATCATGATCAACCTGAAATGCAACTTACGGGCATTGTACAGATAAATATGGGTGCCGATGATTCAGCCTTCTCGTATAGCCTCACCAAGAACGAGGGTTCTCTACACTTCCAATCAGATATTCCTGGCATGGACACGTTACAACATTACCTGTCCTATAGGAAGGACGGGAAAACTTATTACGAATGGCTGCCAGAAGGTAAAGTCGATTGGAAGGGGATCAAAATGCGACATCAAGACGATGTCATTTCTGATCTTCATTCCGGGGTGATGACTGACATCGAATTGATTTTTCATTTGCCTCCAGATCTTAGCGTGGAAGCTTATTCGACTTACGGTGATGTCGCAGTGGAGGATTGTGTCAATGCTTTACAAGTCAAAAATACCTATGGACATGTCCTGGCAACATTTGAAGATGGAAAGTTGGTAAGAGATTGTTCTTTTACCTCAACCTACGGCTTTGTGGATGTAAGTGTTTCCCCATCAGCACAGGCAAAGCTGATCCTCCAGACCAGCTACGGAGAGATCTATTCCAATTTGGAGTTTGAACAAGATTCGAAGACCAGCATTGACAAACTCTATGATAGCAAGATTGTTGGTGTTCTGAACAACGGAGGTCAAATGCTAGAATTATCCTCGACATACAGTAATATTTATTTACGTAGAGAGTAAGGACCGCAAAGAATAGCATAGAGATCAATCCTAAGGTCGCCGAAGATCTGGAAGGTGCGAAAAGAGCACACGGCAATCAAGTGAGTCTCTTATCGCAATAGAAGGAATTCACTTTTATTAAAGTGGGGTTTGCCGTTTATTTCGAATGTCACTAAACACATTAGAATATCAGGAGTTAAGCGTTCTTGCTCAAAGCCGCCATTCCATCCTTGTTCTTGATCTTCGGTTTCAAATAATTTAGCACCCTGCCGGTCAAAAATTCGCATGTTGTAATTATCAATACTACAATCAGGATCAATCCCGGGCCTGAAAACATCATTGATCCCATCTCCGTTGGGTGAGAAGGCATTGGGGATATATAAGCAGATGTTCTCCGGCATAGGTGAGGTCACCATGACCACTCGACTGGTAGTGTCAGATCCGCATTCGTTCTTCACGGCTAGATAAATTGAATGCAACCCTGGCTCATCAAAGCATAAAGGTCCGGGATTTTTTAAGCGAGAGCTGGTCATATTCGCACCTTCGAAAGCCCAGGCCCAGGTTTGGATATTGGCTTTGCTGAGGTCAACAGTTTCGATGCAATCTCCAGCAATGATTTCCTCACTTGACAGATTAAATGCTGCTTTGAGTTCGCATTCAGGATCGACTACAACTATGGGTTTGCTGATGGTGTCATTTCCACATTCATCTTGCACCACGAGTCGGAGCTGCTGCTTTCCTAATTCACGGAAGCAAACCTGACCAGGTTGAGGAAGAAACGAAGAACCCGGCTCAGCTCCTCCAAAAAACCATTGGAAAGCAGTACATCCTTCTTGGGTTAGATTGGTGATGTTAAGACACGAATCAATGGGTATGGTATCTTTAGGCAGGTGAAAATCTACATCGTGAACACATGATCTACATACAGAGTAACTAAAGTCATTGCAATACTGCCTAATATTATATCTGCACCGTAAATAGTTCTCGACAGCTCTTCTTTCATCGTCCTTCAGTAGGCGGTCATAGGCTATAACTTCAAACAAAACTCCACGAAAGAATTCGGGATTGTTTCTAGTCTGCTTACCAATGGTCCATAGATGGGACCACGACGCCAAAAGTGGAGCAAGGGTATCTGGATCTTGTGCTTGGTTACTTTGCTGACCATTTATATAAAATTTTACCTGGTTTGTACCTTCTTCAAATGTTGCTGATGATAATGAGATTGCCCGATCTTCAATAGTGGCAGCACAGGGATGAATTTGACGTATTTCTGCTCCGTCATTGGTGCTTATAGCAGCGGTCGAATTCACGATGGCATATTCCGGTGTTGTACTGCTGGGTCGAAGTGCGACCATTGTGCCGCTAAAAATTCCTCCCCGATAAGCCACAAAAAGGGTTGCATCGCTAGAACCCCAATCCTTCATTGTAGGGGATGACTGAAGAAACTCATTGCCCCTAAATCTTATACCGGAATATTGATCCGTTGTACTGAAGGCATAAGTCGGTCTCTGATTTCCTTGGCTATAAACATGATTTCCTGAGCCCGAAAGATCGGTCCATAGATCAATGTATTGTCCATCGATCCAATTGGACTGGTTTTCACATTCACTAACCCGAAGCCAGAGGCGGAGACTACTGTTGCCAGACTGGTCTCCGATTCCCCCAGGGCCCGGTTGGGCGGAAAGATTGATTATAGAAAGAAATGCCTGGATTGGAAGAACCAGAAAGAAGACTAGCTTGAGTCTCGTAAACATTTCGAAAATCTTCGTTGTACTTATTGAACGGACCAGAGACGGAGTACGGTATAAGCCAAACGGGAGGTTCGCATAATTTTGCTGTCATGGTGCTCTACTCCATAATCTTTTTCCCGATCGGTACTGCGCTATGAGCTGTGCCCAAATTTGATGAATGTCCGGGAAGATGGTTACCTGGACTTGATAGTGAAGTAATTCCAGAGCGATTTCACCTTCGGTGAATAAATATTCGATGGACCTTTAAGCGAACGGAACCACATTGCGGTTAGGTGAATACGTTGGAGAATTAATTTCACAAATGCCTCGATTTGATAAACCTAATTTTCCAATCAGATGACATGCTCCTCAAGCTAAGCATTGAAAAAAATGCACTAAATAATTCGTTCAATGCCTATAATTCTTGGCTTCAATCATAAGGATATCGCTCTATATCGGAAATTTCCTATTGCATCCTTTGGTGCTATATGAGGGGTTTGTGAGGGATCTCCCGATATCTAAATCTATGCAGTCTAAAATAAGATGTGTGACCTGTCGGACATAGTGCCTGATGAGGTCGCTAGTGTTCGATATCGAGTTTCCTATTTGTTGATGATCTTCCTACCTTCATAGGATGAATAAACAGATCATCTTAGCCGACCGGCCTGATGGCTTACCATCAGCCTCCACCTGGACACTAAGAACGGAAGATATACCTCAGATGGGAGCGGGTGAAATGATCATTAAGATCCACTATGTATCTCTGGATCCTGCCATGCGTGGCTGGATTAGAGATTCCAAATCCTATCTGCCACCAGTCGATCTAAATACGGTAATGAGGGCCGGGACAGTCGGTCAAGTGATTACTTCCAATCTGCCGACATTTTCTTCGGGAGATTGGGTTGTGGGTCCAGGCGGTGTACAACAGTATGTAAGTTGTACTGGAGAGGGATGGCATAAGATCGACAACAGATTGCCGGTGGAAAAGTACTTAAGTGTATTGGGTATGACTGGCTACACAGCTTATTTTGGTCTGTTGGATATCGGACAACCTCAACCGGGTCAGACTTTACTGGTTTCGGCCGCTGCTGGCGCTGTGGGTTCAATTGTAGGGCAAATTGGGAAAATCTATGGCTGCCATGTAGTGGGAGTAGCAGGAGGAATTGAAAAATGTGATTATGTAACTTCCACCCTCGGATTTGATGCCTGTATTGATTATAAGGGAGGCGATGTCCGGTCCGAAATGCACAAGCACCTTGATGGAGGGATTGACGTATATTTTGATAACGTGGGTGGCGAAATCTTGGACCTTGCACTCACAAGAATCAATAAAGGTGCCCGTATCGTCCTTTGTGGAGGTATTTCACAGTACAATGCGGAAGGCCGTCCGGTTGGTCCCAGCAACTATTTGGCCCTGCTTGTTCAACGTGCACGGATGGAAGGCTTTATTGTATTGGATTACAGCCGGCGCTTTCCTGAGGCAGGTGAGAAACTAACGGGTTGGTTCAAATCGGGAAAGTTGAGATCAGATGAACACATCGAAAGAGGCATTGAAAATTTTCATCCGGCCTTTCTTCGCTTATTTTCTGGATCTAAAAAAGGTAAGCTGATATTAAAAGTGGATGAGGATGCATAATATAAGAATTGATCAAAGGAAGGACGTGGCCATCGTCACGATAGATAGAGGAAAAGTAAACGCACTTAATCATGATTTGGTCAAGGAAATTCGTACTTCTTTCTCTGAATTAGAAAAAAACGAGGATATCAGGGGAGTAATCATTACCGGGAAACCTCATTATTTTAGTGCTGGCCTGGACTTAATAGAACTCTATGATTATGACCTGGGGCAAATTAAAGCCTTTTGGGAGGACTTTTTTGGGATGATGGTCGATCTCATTAAATTTTCTAAACCTACGATAGCTGCAATTACTGGTCATAGTCCCGCTGGAGGAGCAGTCATTGCTCTGACGTGTGACCATCGCTTTATGGCCGAAGGTGACCACTATTTGATTGGATTGAACGAAGTGGCAGTGGGGATTCTCATTAATGAGACAATCACGGAGCTTTATTCTTTCTGGCTGGGAAGGAGGGTTGCTTATCAAGCCCTTTTAGAGGGCAAATTGTTTTCACCTGCTGAGGCCAAATCCATTGGATTGGTAGACCGTGTCGTACCAGGAGAGGATTTACTACAGCTTGCAATAGCCAAACTGCGAAGTTTACTCAGTGCCGGTGATTATATACTTACTGGTACCAAGAGAATTCTTCGTTCCGATCTTATGGAAAGAATTGATATAGATTTTTCTGAAGATTTGGAGGCTAGGGCCAAGTATTGGATGAGCCCTCGGTCAAGAGCAACCATCGGAAAGATGGTTGAAAAATTGACCTCGAGAAAATAGCCAGTTTTTGGCCTTGTAAAACAAATCGATACCTGAATATGCTTGCTGTTCGATGTCATCGCTTTGGCGCTTTAGCCGACCTCGTTATTGAGGAATGTCCTTCACTCACTCCCGGTCCCGCTGAGGTGCTTATTAGGGTCTTTGCTACCGGGATCAATTTTCCTGATCTGTTACTTGTTCGAGGCCTTTATCAACGTAAGCCTTCCTTTCCCTTTATTCCCGGTGCTGAGGTGTCGGGGGTCATTAGTGCGGTGGGCTCCCAAGTTACTGCACTCCACCCTGGTGATCTGGTCTCAGCCCAGATGAGAGATGGTGGCTATGCCGAAGAAGTAGTGGTAGACCAGGAAAGTTGTTATCCATTAGAATCCGATGTGGATTTGGTTAAAGCCGCTGCTTATCTGGTAGGGTATGGTACAGCGTATCACGCATTGAAAGACCGAGCCAGGTTGTTGCCCGGAGAGACAATTTTGGTTCTTGGAGCCGCTGGTGGGGTAGGGTTGGCAGCGGTTGAATTGGCTAAGTTGTTGGGAGCACGTGTCATTGCATGTGCCTCCACTGATACCAAACTGGCTCTTTGTGCTCAATACGGTGCCGACGAGTTGCTGAATTACTCAAAGACGGATCTGAGAGAAGGAATAAAAAGTTGTACAGGAAGCGGTCAAGTGGATGTGATATTTGATCCGGTGGGAGGGAGAATCACTGACGCTGGCTTTCGGTCTTTGTCCTATGGAGGTCGTTACCTTGTTATCGGCTTTGCCAGTGGCCAGATTCCCAAAATTGCGCTCAACCTTCCCTTGTTAAAAGCTGCCTCGATCGTTGGCGTATTTTGGGGTCGCTTCATCAAGGAGTGGCCCCAGCAAGCCCGCAGTAATCATCAGTTGCTGACAACCTGGCTTAATCAAGGGAAAATCAAGCCCTTTGTTGAAAAGACTTTTCCATTGAAAGAAGCTGTGACAGCTATGAAATGGATCGACGACCGAATGGCAATGGGAAAAATTGTTCTGCGAACATGAGACAATTCACATGGCTTTCGTGGTTCTACGCCCTAAATTGTCAACAGTTTGGGTGGTCTTAATCAATCCCAAGCATTTTCAAACCACGGAGTGCCAAGATCAACGGCTAAAAGGGAGCCTTTTACCGCCCACGTAAGTAAGCTATACTCTTGGGCAGCTGCTCATATATCCGGCTACTTTCGTCCTCCAGAAAATAGTGTTGAATTCCAATTTCCTGTGCGGTTCTCATAATTGCGGGCATATCAAGTTCACCTTGTCCCAACACGACATTAAATTCTTGGTCGGTACCTCCAGTTAGGTCTTTTGGCGTTCCTTTTTTCAAATCCTTGAGATGCATTAATTTCCACCGGTCAGGATATTTCTTCATAAGAGCTACTGGATCACCACCACCAAAATGGATCCACATAATGTCCATCTCGAAAGAAACGTATTTGGGATCGGTATTTTCTATCAAATACTCTAGCAATGTCGCATCTTCATAGGGCTGAAATTCGTATCCATGTGGATGATAGCAGAAAGTGAGACCATGGTTATGCAGGGCTTTTCCAATTTCTGTAAAATCTTTAATGGCCTTGTCCGCATCTGCTTTGGTAAAGTTCCCTCTCTCATGTGGTATCCAAGCACACATCACAAATTGAGATCCATAAGTTTTAGCTCGTTTGGCGACGACCTCAGGATTTGTTATTAACTCATCATATGAGGCACCTGTGGAGGGAATATCTATTCCGCGTTCATTGCAAAGCCGACGATAGTCGTCATCACTAACACTGGTGGCCCCACCCTCGATTTCGGTAAACCCCATGGCTTGAATGGTGTCTAAGGTCGAAATAAAATCCTTGGGAAAATAGTTGCGGAAAGTAAAGGCTTGCACTCCCAGGGGACCTGTATACAAAGCCTCTGGTTGGGCAGAAAGGAACGCAACACACACTGTCGTAAGCAGCAGCAATGAAATTTTTTCCAGAACCATTTTTACATCATTTTGCGAGAAAAATAGAAAAGTATTTCAATTGCTCTTCAGTTTTGGTAGGAAACTCAACATTCGGTAAGACATTTGCCTATCTCTGCTGTTGCCTGATTTTCCTTATCTTTTCCACTTATCTTAAAAGCTTTAAGTGAAGAGATTTTTTCTTGGATTGGTAACCATCCTCCTGTTTTGCAATCACGATATGTTTCTTAAACTGGATACGTATCACCTTGCTCCTGATCAGGCTGTGGTCATTAGGTTATTCAACGGTACCTTTGAACATAGTGAGAATTCCATTGATCGCTCAAGGATGCAGAATGTTACGCTTGTTTCTCCAGCGGGAAAAGTTGCTCCTTCGCTAGGTCAGTGGAAAGATCATGGCAATGAGACTCATTTATCAATAAGAACCAATGATCCAGGTACCTACCTTGTCGGTGTCTCCACCAAGGGAAGGATCATCGAGTTAAAGGCAGAAGATTTTAATGACTACCTGTACCATGATGGTATTGTCGATGTATTGGAAGACCGCAAGAGAACTAGTACACTTGATCATGATGCACGAGAACTGTATTCTAAGCATGTAAAGACCATATTCCAGGTTGGAGAATCACAATCAAACCACTACCGAAACCCATTGGGTTATCCCATCGAGTTCATTCCTCAGTCTAACCCGTACAAGATCAAGGCAGGAGGTACCATTGATTTTCTCCTTCTTCGCAACAATCAGCCGTTGTCTCAACAACTGGTTTATGCTGGGCAATCACATAAGTCCTTACATGCAAAGGAAGGACAAGAATCCCATAGTCATAGAGATCAAGAGTCACAGTATCGCACCGATGACAGTGGAATAGTTACCATAAAATTTGAGAAAGGCGGTCCCTGGTATATAAGGACCATCCATATGGAAATGCAAGATCATGATCGGTACAACTACGAATCCAATTGGGCTACCTTAACGTTTGCTGTCGACCATTAGGGGTGTCGATATGGATTACAGTGATTATCACACCTTAGAGTGACAATCTTCTCTCTATTTAATATAATACAGAAAATTAACATATAGAATTTGTCCTCATATAGAAAAAATATGTTACGTACTCCATTTTGTTTGAGCTAAGTATATCTAAGGTATTTTTGTAATATTAATTGAGTCTGACAAAATAGAGTTTTCAGGTTGGGAATAAGTGCAGCTTATTGTAGGATTATGTAAATTTATAATATAGAATGTGCTAAAGGTATATTCTGAATTTCCCCCAATACATTCCAGTTCCCGTAATATAAGATTGTTCTCTTCAGGTTACCAGTAACTGCAATTTTTTTGCACGGTTGTGCCCTGTTTGTAAATCTGGTAAAAATGAAACTCAATTTCCCCCTGTGGTCTGCACTCTCGATGCTGATTGTGCGCCTATATGGCAAAGTGATTTACCTGATAACCGAAGATCTTGATGGTTATTAAGGTTTTGCTGGAAGTTTTTCTTGACTAGCCAAAACGCTTGAGGTTGCGTTGTCTGGCTTTCTCCTTTTCGATTTCACGATTGCGTGGAGGTGCGGTTGTCCTTAACTGTTCAATCAAGAATTTCACTTGATTGCTGATTTCGTCGACAGATCGGTAAAAGATCTCCTCGTTTACTTTTGATGGCCGGGTATAACCACTCACCTTACGGACAAATTGGAGGGCTGAGGCATGAATTTCTTCGTCGGTTGCTGGAGGATCATAGTTAAATAAAGTACGAATATTGCGGCACATAATGAATTGTCTTTAGCAAAATGAATAAAAACAAGAAACAGGCTGCAAAGTTAAGATAGTCATTAAACATTCATAAGCCACTAATCAAGTCGACCACTTTCTCTAAAAATAAAGTCTACGATTAGGTTTCTATAAGCACTAGTCTCTGAAAAGGATAGATTGCGCCAGAGCGCTGAATGACCGAGATGCTTTACATGCATCACGTCGGTCTCTTGATGGTTACTCTCCCTTAACCTATCTTCAAACAACCTTGAGTAATTATATAGATCGGAATCAGAAATCACTAAGATCGGAGTCCGCAAGTTCTCAAGGTGGTAAACCGGTGATGCATCTCTAAATATTTTTCCGGGTTGCCCAAATATGGCCTCCACATGGCTTTCGGCCATGGTAGGGTTTGCACTTTCTAGGAAAGTTTTATGGTAGTCGAAGATGTCATATGTGCCACTTACGGCAACCAGGCCAACAAACATATCGCATTGTAGCCCGACTGTATTTAGGTATCTGGGATTTGTACAGAGAAGCGTTGCAAGGTGAGCTCCGGATGAAAAGCCACCTATGATCATCTCATTCCGATTGTAACCGTATTCCCCAGCATGATCGTAGAGCCATCTTACGGCATCAGCGAGGTCCTCTATATGCACTGGGTGCTGATGGCCGATCTCTAATGTAGAATCTCTCCAAAGTGGGTTGCTTAACCGATGTCCTACTGAAGCAACAGTGATTCCTTTTCCAGCCACTTTTCGCGCAAAGTCCATTTCCTTGCTTCGATCCACATATGACCATGCTCCACCTCCAATCCAAATAAAGAGAGGTGAGCCTTCCTCTTTCGGCAATATGAGATTTAAGCGGCGGTGCTTGTCCTTGGAAACATGGTATGGAATGTCCAGATGTTCTTGAACACTCGTGTCTTTGGGAAAATAATGTGCGGAATAGACCAGGGAGTAGATCAAGCAGTTGATCATGAGGTGACTTACCAGTTTCATCACTCTTTTTTGAAGATTAGAAAAAAGCCGAAATCATCCTTGCCGAGTTCGGATTCCCTTTGTGACTCGACGATCTGCACGAATTCATAGCCTGTGTCCCTGTTTTCATTAAGCAGAGCTTCAAGCTCTACCGCCAGGTCCAAGCTGCGAATCGGAAACTTTGTCTTGATTAATTTTCCTTTGGCTTCCATGGTTGGCACAAAGGCCACCTTGTATGTTTTCATTGAACGAGATTTTGTGCATTTTAAGGATTTAACTTCAGACTGGTTGAAAAGAGCATTAAAAACATTCAATGAAATATCTTGATGCTGAAAATTCTTTGCATCGGATCTTCAATTGCTAGAAAAAAGACACCAGTTTCTGAAAGATGGAACTCAACAAATTCCCTAAAGGTTTTTTCCCGTAGTTTTCGTCCAATAAGATCAAACAATGACAAGCGCCATCGACCTCCTTCTCCTACCTTAATTTGGAAGGTGTTGGTATCAATCTTTTGGAGCTTCCAAGGATATTTGCCTGAGTGCCCAGCTTGATCACTGGTAATCAGCAGGCAAGCTGAGAGATCAGGATTTAGCTCTATCGGGTCTGCTGGTAGTAAGTCGGGTGGAGTTAGAAAGAAGTCAGCTTCGTAGCGGTATGCGCGAAAAACCCAGTTATTGTGTGGCTCTGACCCTTGGATTAATGGTGTGTCTCCCCATAGAGGTACGATGTACTCCCAAACAATTGATCCCTTGCGGTCGATCTCAAAAAGCCGGCCTTCAGTGCCAGAATTGATAAAAGTATGGCCCCTGGCTAGTCTTTGAGCATTAGAGAGAAAGGGCGAACTGAAAACCTCTTTGATATTCTCACCATAAACGACCACAGCTTCTGCAGGTCCGAAAGGAGCTCCAAGCTGCCGATGGTAGTTAAAGGAATCCAAAGGTGGATAAAGAATTTCAATGGTAGAGTAATCGGGACCCACTCTGCCATTGCCGTTGTTAAAAATGATAATACCACCGGATCCCTCCAAACCTTCTGTTATCCATTGAGCGCCGTGTTGACCAAACAGTTTTTGGTCATCGGCTGAGGCCAGTCCATAGGCACTGGCATTACCCCATCGGTAAAGGATATCTCCTCCCTTACCGGCGTTTCCTCCCAAATGGCTTGCCGCCTCAGAAGTACTCGTGCTGTGATCCAGAATCCAAATCTCGTCTGAGTTGCGTGTGCTAACTAAGATTTGATCAAGTGTTGAGTGGTAATCTATGCTGTTGAAATGGTTCCAATCTCGAGATGCATTGGAGTTGTTGCTCCCCAGCTCAGGCAAGTTGATATCAAACAATTCTGGATGATCAGCCACGTTTCCGAAGTTTTTCTTCCTAGGGTCAAAATCCTGTATGTAATGATCCTTGATATTCCACTCCCAAACCACCTCAGCTGAATCTGGGAAGTGAGGTTTGATCTCTAAAATATTTTCAGACCACATATAACCCTCCTCCGAAATCCTGGTTGGATCCCTTCCCAATGCAATCAGTTCATCTTTAAAAACCAATGTCCATGTCAATACCAATAGATTACCATTCGGTAGAAAAACTGCGTCATGATGGGATAATTGATCTGTCTTGTTAATTTCAAAATGCCACAGAGTCCTATTTTCCCAGTCTACCAATTCTAGTCCTCCTGCATTGCTGGCGGAGGTAAATGGACCTAGGGGATTCACCTGATAAGTCCTAAACAGATTTCCATTAGGGAGGAGATAGGCTGAAAGACCAGGTAGCGTACCACGATCCCATACATTAGTAAGTCTTCCGCACTCATCAATTAGGTAGGATTTTGTTCCGGTAAACGGACTAAAAAGGGTCATGCTACCAGTGGAGTTGCTACTGATCTTAGTCACTCCCAGCGTATTTTGGCCCAGTACAGTACCGGCAAACATGAGACATAGAAACACAAAAATCTTCATGGTACTTGTTCTCTGAAAGTACTAACGATCAATCGTTGGTGCTTGTGAAGATCATTAAGGGACTGTAGGCAAACTTTTAGAGGGCACATAGGGTTTTATCGTATAGCTCAAACAATTAATGGACTCAAGAAATTTTGAAATAAGTTATCATGATCATCAGTAAGTCACCTTATACAAACATAGAGTTTAGGAAATTTGAACCATATTCCGAAGCTCTGGTAGAGCAAAGAATCGAGGATTGTTATCAAGCGCATCTCGAATTATGGAGCAGCAGCCTCAAAGAAAGAAAAGAATGGATGCTGGAAGTGTCTGATATATTGTTAGGTGAGAAGAACGAGTTGGCACAGCTGATCACTCGAGAGATGGGCAAACTGATTACAGAATCGGTGGCTGAAATTGAAAAATGCGCGTGGTTATGTCGGTACTATGCTGAATATAGTGAGTCATTTTTAGCTGATGAGGAGGTAGAAACTGACGCTTCAAAGAGCTACGTGAGTTATCGACCGCTGGGGGTAGTCCTTGCCGTGATGCCCTGGAATTTTCCCTTCTGGCAAGTCTTTCGGTTCGCTGTTCCGGCCTTGATGGTGGGAAATGCAGGTTTGCTCAAGCACGCATCCAATGTGCCTCAATGTGCCAAGGTTATAGAGCGTATTTTTCAGGAGGCTGGGTTTCCCAAGTTCAGCTTGACCAATTTACTTGTCAGCAGCGATCAGGTGTCGGCGGTGATCTCAAATCCGATAGTGAAGGCGGTTACATTGACAGGGAGCGGTCCGGCGGGAAGGGCAGTTGCGGCAAAGGCAGCAGAGCATCTAAAGAAGTCTGTTCTAGAATTGGGTGGGAGTGATCCTTATCTGGTGCTGGAAGATGCTGATGTCACCTTAGCTGCGGAAACTTGTGCCAAAGCCAAGATGCTTAACGCCGGTCAATCATGTATTGGTGCTAAGCGGTTTATTGCCGTCAGGGAGGTTTACGACGAGTTTCTAAGTGCTTTTAGGGGTCATTTGGAAGGTTATCATTTTGGAGATCCTATGGATCCTGCAACCAGTCTAGCGCCATTGTCTAGCTACGAAGCTCGAGATGAGTTGCATGAGCAAGTGCTAATGAGCGTGGCGCAGGGAGCTCACCTACTTACGGGTGGATACCTACCGGTCGAGATCGATGGAGCCTTTTATCCTCCGACAATTCTAACCGAAGTGGACTCAAGCAACCTCGCTTACCGTGAGGAATTGTTTGGACCCGTTGCTGTGATTTTCAGGGTTGAAAATACTGCGGAGGCGGTAGCAGTGGCCAATGATACTTCATTTGGCCTGGGCGCTTGTATTTTTACCCAAAATGTCATTGAGGGAGAACGCATTGCCAGAGATGAGCTAAAAGCCGGGTCCTGTTTTGTCAATGCTCAAGTCAAATCCGATCCCCGATTGCCCTTCGGTGGGATTAATGAGAGTGGTTTTGGTAGAGAACTGGCGCGGCATGGATTGTTAGAGTTTACCAACATTAAGACGATCTACATCAAGTGAGAAGCCAATGTGGCCACAGCCAAATGGTCAAAAATTTTGGATTATTTTGAGTTACAAGAAACCCTCGAAAATTTGTCTAAGCGGGAGATGTAATCTTTTGCGAAGATATGGCTAGTATTCTTTATATAAAGGTCTCCGTTTTGAAGATCGTATATTCTGAGGGACTGGGAGTAATTTAAGGTGTTGGGTGGTGATTACGTTGAAGAACTGAGAAGTGGTGATTTTTCAGTAGATTTCCGTTATAAGCGAAGATCAGAACCAGTCGACCAAATCAACAGCATAGTCAATGGTTTTTGATCACATTAGGTTTGAATTTCTAGGGCTATTCTTTTTTGCGATATAGATGAAGCGAAATGAAGCAGATCATTTTAGTCACCGGGGCAAATAGAGGCCTTGGATTAGAATCAGTGAATCAACTGGCTCAAAAAGGACATAAAGTGCTTCTTTCTTCTCGAAATCTTGGTCAGGGGCAAAACCAAGTCAATAAATTGAAACGTGAAGGCAAAGACGTGGATTTTATCTTTCTTGATCTTAACAATCCCCATGAATTTCTCAATGTTAAAGAGCAAATAGCAGATCGTTATGGGGCATTGGATGTCTTAATAAATAACGCGGCAATTCATTACGATCAGCTTAACGATGTTACCGATCCCAATTTTCAAATTGTAGAAGAGGCAATACAGACCAATCTCCTCAACACATGGAAATTAACCGTTGCCTTACTACCACTGATACGTAAGAGCACGGCGGGAAAAATTGTAAATGTTTCGAGTGGATCCGGTGCTCTTACTGATATGGATGGGGGTACACCCGCATATTCGATCTCCAAAGCTGGTTTGAACGTCCTTACCATAAAATTGGCACTAAAACTTAAATCGGAAGGGATCCTGGTGAATTCCACATGTCCCGGATGGGTTCGAACCGACATGGGGGGAGTGAGTGCACCACGCAGTATCCAAGAGGGTGCAAAAGGTATTGTTTGGGCTGCTACCTTACCTAAGAATGGACCAACCGGTGGTTTTTTTCGAGATGGGCAACCAATCGCCTGGTAAGATGCAGGCTTGGGTACATTGATTTCTCAAAAGCTTTGGTTGGCTTGATCTAACAATACTCTCCCATGTGTTTTATTGCTAATCCTCACGTTTCATCAAGAATTTTGTGATTTTTAAGGCCATGGAGGCCGGACCGCAGAAGAACTACGAAGAACGAGTTCAGAGATTTCAAAGGGAGAAGAATCGATTATCTCACATTTCAGTACGATTAAGTTGGATTCGACTGATTTACTTTCTAGCAATGATTGCCCTGGTGATTTTCTTGATTCAAGTCTCTGAATGGCTAGGTATGCTTTTCCTACTAGTGGCTGTAGGTGGCTTTGGCTTTCTCATTCGTTATCATGAGCGCATTGAAAACCGAATGGCTTTTAATGACCGCTTGATCGATATCAATCGAAGAGAAATTGAGGCACTTTCACACAATTTTACTTGGAACGAACCTGGCAATTCTTACAAAGTTGATAAACATCCCTACTTGTCTGATTTGGATATATTCGGAGAATTTTCGCTATTCCAATACATCTGTCGAGCTCAATCTACCCTCGGAAAGCAAAAGCTTGCTCAGTGGCTTTCCAGACCAGCAAGTGATTTTCAAATCACTAGAAGGCAAGAGGCAGTACAAGAACTGGAATTTGCCATTGATCTTCGTCAATTTCTTCAGGCTACTGCATTTACCCTGAATGATGATCCCAAGGATCTTAAAAAGTTAGAACGCTGGCTGGATTCTCCTAACGTGCTTTTGGGTCGAAATTGGGTTTATGTTTTGAGATGGGTTTTACCCCTGGTCACTTTGCCATCGTGCTTAATTATTGGATATTATCTGGGGCTGCGCTATGCGTGGATGCCCCTTATTATTCCAGGGCTACTCATCTACAAATTCGGTAAGAGATTTACAATTATTAATGAAGAGACTGAGAAAGTAGCTGAGACTTTGAAAACCTACAGCCACTTCTTTGCCAGATTGCAGAATCATTCTTTCGAATCTGATCTGCTTGATGCCTATCACAGCAAGTTAAAGTTGCCAACCGGATCAGCTTCGGATACAATACATAGACTGGGATACAGGATTGATCAATTGAATGTACGCCAGAATTTCTTTGGAATTTTTTTTAATCTCTTTGGCTTGTGGGATTTTCACTGGGTTTTGGCTTTGGAAAAGCTGAAAAAGGTGATGTCTATCCATTTAGATGAATGGCTACAAATTATTGCTGAGGTGGAAGCTCTATCGAGTCTTGCCAACTTGATCTATAGCAATGAACACTATGTCTATCCTTCAATAACGACCAGTGAAACTGTGGTTGGCGTGCAGGTGGGGCACCCCCTGATTCCTGCCGACGAAAGAGTTTATAATGATGTGCATTTGCTAGAAACTAATCATATCATGTTGGTCACTGGATCAAACATGGCCGGAAAATCTACTTATCTAAGAACCACAGGAATCAACATGGTTTTGGCTAACTCAGGCGCTCCGGTCTGCGCGGAGAAATTTACTTTTCGTCCTTCGCCTATCGTCACCAGTATGCGCGTATCAGATGCAATCGAAGAAGGAGCCAGCAGTTTCTATGCAGAATTGGCGAAGCTCAAATCAGTAATAGATCGGGTAAGCGTGGATCCAAAAATGATCTTTTTGCTAGACGAAATTCTAAAAGGGACCAACAGTGCAGATCGCCATAGAGGAAGTATCGCACTCCTCAAGCAATTGATAAAATATGCTGGTGTAGGAATTGTTGCCACCCACGATCTGGCGTTGACCAAAATGGAAATTGAATATCCTCAGACCTTGGAAAACTGGTATTTTGATGTCGTCATTGAGTCGGATAAGCTCAAATTTGATTATCGACTAAAAAGGGGAATTTGCAGCAGCTTTAATGCCACTCATCTGATGCGTCAGATGGGTATCGAAATAGGAGATTAATTGCTGCCCTGCTACCTAATGCTAGGTACTGCAAAATGGCAAATCCGGCTATTGTCGGATTTTCCAATGCTATATATTATTGCGGCGATGCAATCGATCCACAAGAAAGAATCAAATGGCAATAGGAAAGATCACGGATCATTTTTACCACTGCCCTTAATTCAATTCGACTTGAAGTCGAAAAAGAAGTGCTGCAAGAAGTTCAAAAAAGGTAAACGTTGTGGGAAATGTCCAGGCCATCCTTTGCTAACCTCACCTTTACTGGCCTAAAAGACTTTTAAGATACAGATTCTGGACCGGCTCCCTGATTCTTTTGCCGGTCTGCCCAACCTGCAGTGCCCCTCATGCTTCGCTAATAATCCGGCTGTATTTTTGGCTCATCTGCGACCAAAATTACTTTGAGATCCAAATCGAACCATTAATTCACAACCTCCAAGATTACTTTATTAGGTATTAGATTGGATAGCTCCCCCCAATAGTCGATCTTGGGGTATATGAAGATCATAACCAGTCCTATTTTTCTGGAACACAACACGGGTACCCATCCAGAGCGCCGTGAAAGACTTTTGGCCTTTCAACAGGGCAAGACTACTGATCTTGACCTTAATGTTGAGGAGGAGATAATGACCATCCACCATACCGGTTACCTGAAAAGGGTGCAAAGTGCTTGTACCGTGCCATTTACGAGACTCGATAGCGACACTGTAGTAGGACCTGGTTCGTATGAGGCAGCTAGGGGAGCTGTGAGGGCTGCATTGCTGGCTGCCGACCAAAGTGACCTGGCTTTGGTAAGACCACCTGGTCATCATGCTTATCCTGGTCACGCCAGTGGCTTTTGTCTGTTTAATAGTATTGCTATTGCGACCGAGTACTTAGCCCGACAAGGAAAGCGAGTGGTGATCTTTGATTTTGATGGACACATGGGAGATGGTACATCTTCAATTTTCTATGAGCGAAATGACGTCCTCTTCTGGTCATTACATCAATATCCTGCTTTCCCAGGGATGGGTAAATCAGATGAAATCGGTCGAGGTCTAGGCTATGGATATTCAATTCAAGTACCTCTTCCTCCCGGGAGTGGGGATGATATGTTGTTAGATGGAATTGAGAAGTTTTGGCCGGTAATGATGCAATTTAATCCTGATGTCATTGCCGTATCAGCAGGCTTCGATGGGCATAAAGACGACCCTCTTCTTCAGCTCAACTTTTCCACTCAAGTCTTCTATTGGGTGGGGAGAAAGTTGGCATGGTCTAAAATTCCCATTTTTGCCATTTTAGAAGGTGGATATAATATTGAAATTTTGCCTCTTTGTATTTACAATTTTCTGGCCGGAATAAATGATGAAGAAATACCTTTCCCTTCGGAGGCTACCAAATCTTCAGCAAATAATTGGTCATTATACGAAAATGATCTGCAATTAGGATTACGTTTGCTAAATCAGGTTTGGAATTTATAGGCCGTATTTCTGTAGAATAATCATGCATAAATGGTATCTATCAATGACAAACGAGCAATGTCAGCAAACCCACATTGAATTTGTCGCTTAAAGCTTAAGATATGTTAGTTTACTTAAAATTTTTGGTAATTAGTATTCCAGCGGTGATTGCATCTCTATTTTTAATTATCCCTAACTCTTTTTGGTCAAATCAAGTTGAACCTCCCACCCAGATTGCTGTCAGCATTCTTGACAGTATTTTGGTAGATTCCGTTGTGGCTGATTTTCCGGTAGGCTTCGACTTTGTCATTAGGGATGGCTGGCAATTTGTTGCTTACTATGATAAAGGGAGAAACCTTAAGGTCGCCTCCAGGAAGCTGCCCGATAAGTCATGGAGGTATCAGACATTGCCAAGTAGGGTGGGATGGGACAGTCACAATCGAATTGTGATGGCCATAGATCGAACAGGCAAGATCCATGTCAGCGCGAATATGCACAACGATACCATGATCTATTTCATGACTACTCAGCCATACGACATATCAAGTTTCGAGAGAGTTTTTCCATTGGTCAGTACGTCTGATGAACTAAGATGTACATACCCCAAATTTATTCGGAAGGCTTCCGGTGAACTCATCTTCTCCTATCGAAAGGGAGGAAGCGGCAATGGCGTTACCATATTGAATCTCTTTGATGAGAAACAAGGTGAATATAGACGGTTAACGGATGAGCCTTTATTTGACGGTCTGGGACTCATGAGTGCCTATCCCAGAGGTCCATTGCTTGGACCTGATGGATATTTCCATCTTATCTGGTTTTGGCGTGATACACCCGGATGTGAGACCAATCACGACCTTTCCTATGTACGTAGTAGGGATTTAGTCCGGTGGGAATCCATTGATGGCCGAAGAACTCCTCTACCCATTACACCAGAAACTGTGCACACAACTGTAGATCCAGTGCCTCCGCTTGGCGGTGCCATCAATGGAGGTGCACAACTGTTTTTTGGTCCCGAAAATCAGCCCATGATCGCATATATGAAATATGACAGCGCTGGAAATAGTCAAATATTTTTGGCCAATTTCACTGGTGAAACATGGATTAGCAGACAAATTTCCAGATGGGATTATCGGTGGAATTTTTCAGGACCAGGGTCCATAGAATTTGAGATTAAAGTAGGACAAGGTTACACCGATGACGATGGAGATTTGTGTATTCCCTACGACCATGTCAAGAGAGGTACTGGAGTATTAACCGTGGATGACCTCACCTTAGAGTTGATTGCTGATCAATCGGTAAGGCCAGAGGTCGAAAGGGTTTTACCTGCCGAATTACGTATCCCACAATCTGGATTAGATGGGGCTTCAATTAAATGGCTACGCTTGGATCGAAATGCTACCGATTACTATATATTGCGATGGGAGGCTATGGGTACGAGACGATTTTATAAACCGCCGGATCACCCTGTTAGACCTGCGAGTCTGAATTTGTTTCTCCTGTCTACGGCAGACATTCATTGACCGATACATAGTTTTAACATTTTTGATCGACATCTAACACAAAGCACTTTGATCGATTGGGCGGGCTAATACTGATCTTCCAGAAAAGCAATTCCAGCGCCACTCCTGATTGTATTCTGGATTTCGGATACCCCTATTGGTCTCCCTCATCACGACCTTTAGCTCCTCCTGTGAACCGTTTCCCTTCGATTTTAGGATTCATTACGAGCGCATTTATGCAAGAATTTGCTCCAAGTGCTCAGGGCTGAAGTTCGTGATAATGAATCTATTCCGAAGCGATCTTACCGTTTGGTGAATAAATGTCCAGTGGGCATTTTAGCGAACGGAACCACGAAGTGGTTGGGTGGATGTACACTAGCATCAATTTCATACATCCAATAATGCGCTGAAAAAATTGTTTTGGTCTATTAAGATTCTCACTATACAATGCATTTTCTTTAGTCCAAAAGCCAATTGTCAATTACGTAGGCTTTTAATCATAATCAATTGAAAATCAAAAATTTAAGATTTTTTTGTTAAAATAATTTACATATGAAATTTCCTATTCCATCAATTGGGTAAATTTGGGTGCAGAATAAATATCTGAAATGTTCTACTTCATCATTGCTTTCCTGCTATTCTTACCCTTTGGTGCCGCTGCTCAAGACAGACCCGGATTGCTCTTTCGCGAGGATTGGAAAGAAATTCCCGCGGCTACTCCTATCGATCAAAGGCATGTCGCTCATAAAGATCTGATACTGCATCTGTATGGGCCCGGTCAGGATTCTATAAAAAAGAGTCACCACGATCAACCATTGGACGACCCTTACTATGTATGGTCTGGTCGATGTCGTGGCAACTGGGCGGTAGCTTTGGAAGTCAATGGCCGAGATATCAATCTGACCGGGCAGGCAAAAGTCAAATGGCGAAGCAAACAATTTGGATTCCGGACGCTAAGGTTAATTGTGCAACAGGAAAATGGCGATTGGTTGGTAGCCGATCAAGGTGATGGTGCATCTGATGACTGGCGCATTCGCGAATTCAATGTACAGGATCTCCGTTGGCGAAAGTTGGATATCGAAACGGTTATAGAATATCACCAGTATATCAAAGAGCCCGAGTTATCACGCATTCAGAAGATCGGCTTCACGGACTTGATGATTGGCGGCAACAGTCAGGCTTGCTCCAGATTAGACTGGATTGAGGTATATGCTGAATCAGAATCCAGGTAACTCGCATAATTCTTGTATTTCCCAACTGGTGCAATAGGATTCGTTAGGAGGTGCATTCATGCAAAATTAGCCCCGAGTGCTCGGGGCTGAAGTGCTTGATAATGATTTAGAAATTCGCCGCTGTAGAATTAATTTCACGCAGTCACTATTAATCGATAATAGTAAATTCGCCTTTTAAAAAGTTTTCGTAATACGATGCAGTGAAAAAGACATTGGAAATATCATTGATACCTATGACTTATGATCTCATTCAATCTCATTCATCTGTGTATCAGATTTTATGATCGGATTTCAGTCACATTATACAAGTGTGAAATTTCCTATTGCATGCTTTGGGTATTATATTAATCTCGTAAAACATGTATGACCTACATTTCTCTCTCGTTTTTTGGTAACAGAATGAGGAAGGTTGCTCCTCCACTTGAATTACTTTCAAAATAGATATCGCCCCCATGAGCCATGATGATGTCGTAGCTCATACTCAGTCCCAAGCCAGTTCCGTGACCAGTGGGTTTGGTGGTAAAGAATGGTTGAAATATTTTATCTCTGATCTGCATTGGAATTCCGGGTCCATTATCGCTGATCGCGATTTCAATATGTTGTCCTACTTCTTTTGTTGAAACCACGATTTGGGGATCCTCAGTGTCAACTATGGCCTGAAATGCATTATTCATCAAATTCAATAAAACACGTCCTATTTCTTGACGAACCACCCGAATCGGTGGTAATGAAAAGTCAGTTTTTAATTCAAATGAGGCATTAAAGGTTTTATCTCTTGCTCGGATGCCATGGTAAGTGAGTCGCAGATATTCATCGCAAAGCTCATTGATGTCCGTTAGCTCTTTTTCTCCACTTGCACCACGTGAGTGACTGAGCATCCCTCGTACAATACTGCTGGCCCGCTGCCCATGATGGTTGATTTTTTCTAGGTTTTCCAGTATGTCTTTCAGGATGTCATTGGCCTCTTTCCACTCGCCTTTATTTAATTCTTCTTTTGCTTCAGCTATCAGTTCTGAACTTACTTCCGCAAAATTATTGACAAAGTTTAATGGATTCTGTATTTCGTGTGCAATTCCAGCTGTTAGTTCACCCAGCGATGCCATTTTCTCTGAATGAATCAATTGGGCCTGGGTAGATCTTAACTCCTGCAAGGTTGATTCAATTCGATTCTTAGCATTTTCCAGTTTCACAAAATCTTCATAACGGGCATAGGCAATGGCAAACGCGTCAGAAAGGGATTTTACAAGGTCGATAGTATTTTCCGTCAGAGGTTGATTGCTGCCAACATATAAGAGCCCCTGGCTAAAGGGTATGAAATTAAGGTGCAGCGATTCAGGTGGATGGCCACCGCCTTGATATTCGGTTTCATCTTTGATATAGCCTTGTTCAACCAATGACTGCGTCCAGTTGACAAAATCCTCTTTACTCCAATGATTTTGATAGACCTGTTTTTCTTTCCAGGCGTTGACAGCATCTTTGGTCAGCTGATTGGATTCGAACGGAATTGTTAATGCTGCCAATGCTTTTCCGCTGGAATCGGAAAGGTAGGTTTGCACACTCTGAGTGGCAGTATCGATGATAAAGACGCCACACCGGATGAAGGGTACATCCAAAGTGGTAAGTTCGTTCCAAATGAGGGGGGTAATACGATCGAGATCATGACTTGATCTCATGCTGGCAATCTGACCTCGAACACGATCCAGCGATGCTTGTCTGATGGCCTGTCGAGCTTGAACCTCTGCCTTTTGCAAGTCCAGAAACCGCGTGTAGGTCTGGTCAAATACTTGGGCAAAGCGCTTTAATACCTCAACTTGTGCCACCTCCTCAAAATGCGAAAAATGCAGGTAGCCATGAGAGAAGAAAGCATAGTGTACAACTTGCTTTTGTCTCATAGCTGAAAGTTCATGTTCAGCAAAAAACTTGTTGAGATCTTTGAAGACGTCAACATTATTTAATTGCCAGTAGGCATCTAATATTTGATTTTCCCTTTGCTGACTTTCTCCTTCCAGAATGGTTTTGAAAAAGTCTTTACCTTTTTTCCATTCATGGTATACTTGGAGCATATTTTCCGTTACATCATGGGGGAACTCAATCTTTTGACCGAAGAAATTACCCCTGACTGAGAAATAGAGATCTCCCAGGAAGTTTTCCTTATTTAAGATCGTAAATCCACAGACAGCCGGTTCTATTTCGAGCGACTTCAACTCTTCAAAAAGTAGAGAAGCAACCTCGGCCAACTCTTTGCTTTGGTGCATCGCCATTGTACGTGCTCTGATGCGTTCCAATGCTGATTCTATTTGCGCTTCCCTTGCTTGTGCCTCTGCCTTCTGTAGATCTAGAAAGCGGGTATAGGTCTGCTCAAAAACCTTAGCAAATCGGCGCAGGATCTCCATTTCTGAATCGTTAAATGGTTGACCGGAAAAAGCAACTATCATGCCTTGCTCAAATGATCCATAGTGGAAATATTCCGATTGATTGCTGCTGAGATTTTTAAAGTACTCCTTTGATCGAGGATTGGTTTTGTTCCAGGAACGATAGTAATTTTGCAAATCTTTGGCGTGTAATTCGGTTCGCGGGCTCGGATCTCCTTTCTTCCATTTCTCTATGATTTTAAGAAATAGGGGATGATGACTAAAAGGCAGCGTGTTACAGAGTAGTTCTGCTCCTCCACCTTTATTTCTAACAGTAGTCCAGATATCAATGGTCTCGCTGATTTCATCGATAATGCCAAAACCACACCTCCTGATTTGGATACCTAATTCCTTGAATTGGTCATACATCATCATTGAGGGCTCTGCAAGATCCTCGCTGCGATGCATAGCCATAGCGGTCGACCTCACCTTTTCTAAAGCAGCTTCGACTTGAGCTTCTCGTGCTTGTTCCTCAGCTTTCTTCAGATCGAGAAAGCGGATATAACTCTGTTCAAATACATTGGCAAACCTTTGCAGAATATAATTCTCCTGTTGTGAAAATTTACGTCCGTGATGGTTGATCATGAACAGAGTGGTATGCTTAGAAACTGCACATGAACGTGTATAGCCACCTTGTCTACCCAACCATTCTTTTTGATGTTCTTTGCTTGTATGATTGTAAGGTGGATATTTAAACATATGTTTGAAAAATTCAATTTTTTCTTGGTGAGAATATTCTTCCGCAAATAATCCGATTTTCCCTTTTGCCATCATTACAATATTCGTATAAATGGGATGGTTCATTACAGGGATTCGAACCCTTTGGTTGTAGGCGGCTGTAGGACCTGAACCCCATACACAAATTTCCTGATCGATTTCACGGTTTATCATAATAAAGACTCCTCCAGTATTGTCAATATTGAGCGAATCAAATTGCTCTCCTACAGTGTCGATAACTTTTTGCAGGTCAGAGGTTTGGTGCATGGCCATGGAAGCAGAGCGCACACGTTCTAGTGCAGTTTCAACTTGAGCTTCACGTGCTTGATCTTCCGCCTTTTTGAGGTCGCGAAAGCGGGTATAGGCTTGCTCAAAAACTTGGCCAAATCGTCTGAGAAGTATGATGTCGTCAGTATCAAAAGTGCTATCATTAAGCCGTATAGCCACCATCTTTGTCTGGTGGTACAGGGCCGCCATGAGTGACATTGAAGGAGCAGATAGTAGATTAAGCTGTCTCTCCTTTGATGGCTTCAGATCAACAACATCCAGATACTTGCGATAGAAAGCTTGAGTCGAAGAGCGGCCCAGTTGAAGAGAAAAATAAGGTTTTCCATTGCTCTCCGCTTCAATAAAACCATTCATCAATGGATGATCGAAATACGGTACACTTATTCTGGAGGCGTAAGTAGCACCTGGTGCAGCAAGCCACAGCTGCATGACCTTACCTTCTTGATTATTTTCATGAATTTGAATGATGTCTACTTGAAATTGTAATGATTTCATTTCATGGTGTACGACCTGAACGATACTTGCGATTTCTGTACTTTCCTGCATTGACATCGCCCTTGATCTCACCCTTTCGAGTGCCTCTTCAATTTTGATTTCCCGGGCATGCGCTTCAACCTTTGCCAGTTCAAGTAAGCGAACGTAGGCCTGCTCGAATACGGCGGCAAAGCGATGTACAAGTCTTTGTTGAGCAAATTCTAACGGCTTTTCCGTGTAAACACTCAGGTAACCCTGCTTGAAAAATGCAATGTTCCAAACCATGGATGTGGGCAAATCGCTCCAGCTGTTTCTCGACTCGAGTTCTCTGTATCCAGGAAGACTGGAAATAAATCTCGAAAAGCTTGCAAGTTGTCGGCTATTAAGTGACTTATGAAAGCCCTTTCGCCTTTTCTTCCAAAGTTCAAAGACCTCACGTAAATAAGGATGATGATGCATTGGAAGCAGGAGGCTTCTTGGAAGGACTTCTCCATCTGTGTTCGCCAACCACTGCTCAGCAGTTTTTTCTTTGCGATTGATGATGGCATAACCCAACTTGACAGGTTTGATGCCTAGGTGCAAAAGTTCTTTGAAGAAAATGGAGGCCCAATCGATAAATTCCGCACTTGAACGCATTGCAATTACACGAGCATTCAGGCGTGAAAAACTCTCTTCGATTCTTAGCTTGTACGCCAGCCTGTCGATCAGATGCTGTCGTGCGCTTCGGACAGATTTCTTCGAATTTCCTGATTCGGTTGTTGACATCTTCTGCTGAAAGGAAATGCCCTTAAAGTAGCCAAAAAAACCAAGTGATATAAGAGTCACCTTAAATGATTGTTCAATGACACAGTAAAGGACGTTAGAAACTGTTCGCCTACTGCCTTTTAGACCGGAACCTCACTTTAGCTCTAATGCCTCAATATCTTGATTTTCAGTGCCTCGAATGGCTTCAAATTCCTGGGTCATTTCTTTCAGCTTGTCAGGATATTCTGCAGCAACATTGTCTTGCTGACTGATATCGGCTGCAAGATTGAACAACATAGGCTCAGAAGAATTACCCAGCTCGATATTTACCATACTGTTTACGGCTGGTCCTTTATACGCTGGAATATAAGCCCAATTACCTTTCCGGAACGCCGTACGCGAAGTGGCTTCCAGGACGAGTTCATTCCGGCCATTATCGCTCTTCCCGAGTAAAATGTCCAGGAGAGGTTGACTATCGGGACCTCGTAGCTCGCTACCTACCAATACGGCAAGTGAAGAAAAAATGTCTATTTGCGAAATCATGGCTTCGGAGGCAGTTGGAGAAATTTTTCCTTTCCAATAAGTGAAGAATGGTACCCTGGTTCCAGCTTCAAACAAGCTGTATTTTCCCCCTCTCAAAGGTCCTGCTGGCTTGTGATCACCGATTTTTTCGACAGCATCATCGTAGTAGCCATCATTGAGTACCGGACCATTGTCGCTGGAGAATATGATCAGGGTATTTTCGAGAATCCCTTCTTGATCCAATGTTTTGACAAATTGACCCACACACCAATCTGCTTCAACGATAACATCGCCTCTCGGTCCCATCCCGGAAGATCCTACAAATCGGGGATGAGGAGTGCGGGGTACATGGGGTTGCTGCAAGGCATAGTATAAGAAGAATGGGTTGTCTTTCTGCTCTCTTACGAATTGCTGGGCTCTAACCAGAAAAGTATCAGCCATATTTTCATCAACCCACTGGGCAGCAGTTCCTCCTTTCATGAAGCCGATCCTGGGGATACCATTGATCACACTGTTGTTGTGACCGTGGTGCCAGTTCATCTTGAGCTGATCCCGATTTTCCTTCCCCGTGGGCTCATCAGGGAAGTTTTCCCGGTAATTGACTTCAATAGGATCGGTTGGATCGAGGCCTACTATGTAGCCATTTTCGATGTAGACCGTTGGGACTCGATCTTGGGTGGCTGCCATAATGTAGGAGTAATCGAATCCCACCTCGTTGGGACCTGGTGCAATTTTTTGATTCCAATTGACATTTCCACTTCCTAGTCCTAGGTGCCACTTGCCTACGATGCCCGTTTGATATCCCTGTTGTTGCAGCATCTTGGGTATAGTCAGTTCAGCCGTATCAATCAATAAGGGCGCAGTACCAGGTAGTATTTTGGCCCTTTCATTTCGCCAGGGATACCTTCCCGTCAATAGCGCATAGCGGCTCGGGGTACAAGTCGCCGACGAAGCATATCCACGCTCAAAGGTTACCCCCTCCTTGGCTAGTTGATCGAGATTTGGTGTGAGTGGTCTGGGAGTCTTACCCTGCGTCATTGCTCCAAGTTCGCCGTAACCTAGATCATCAGCATATATGATGACAATATTTGGTTTGTCCTGAGTAACCGCCTTCTCGCCGGCAGGCATTTTGGACTGGCAACTCCAGGTGATGAAGAGAAGAGTAACGAAAAGGTTGGCTCCGGTAAATGATATTTTTCGCATCATTAAGTTTTGCAATTCCATTAGATCCATTGAATCTACCATGAATTTTTAACATTGAAAAATGGCGGCTTCCCTTATATGAATGATGGATTCGTGGGAGAAGAAAAATCAACTCTGAGTTGTTTTCAAACGTGTATTTTTGATGGGATGAACCAGAAAAGTCATTGATGGTTGGTTCAGTGGGACATTCTCTTTATTCGCTGTATATTCCCGTGAAATCAAAACTTAGTGGAGTGGCGAAGTCTATCGCCCAGATATTTGACTTGGAAAGCTGCAGATTTCCATTGGCAGGTACCGTCGGTTAGGCCAATCATCCTGCATTAGGGTACCTCTAACAACCTCTCAGTGAGATCGGTTTTGAAAATATTTTGGACTTATAACCAGTAGGCAAACACTTCAATTATTATCTGCAATTTCTGCATTGGGTTTGCCATCTATTCGTTGTCGTCGCTTCCAGGGAGCCCACCCTGCTGCACTCCTGCCGTCTCAATCTGGCAAACCCAATATCGAAATTCTTACGTAAAATTAATGTGTTTCCCTACTAGCGAATTGAGTGAGCATAGTCCCGAGGTCTCGGGATTACGTGATTGAAATTCAACGAAGGCCAATCCACAAGAAGAAACCAACTATTTCAAATCCGACTTCTTGATAGAAGGCAAAGGTGCACAATCGCTATCCAAATTTCGATGATTCGTGACAAATTTATCTCACATTTACCCTAAACTTTTTGATTCAGAGGATCCTACTCATCATCAAACAAATGCTGCTTGGATATATTAATCTCTCATACATCATGAGAATATAACAAGTGCCAGTCTAATGTAAATTACCTAAATTAGTATTTCTTATTTATAATGTGCAAGTCCAGAGTAATTGGTTACTCTGGTGTAGAACATATTCTGTGATACGGTGGTGGTCGATGAGGTTTTTTTGGTCGCTAAAATTTTGAACACCCAGTGCGATCATGCCCGCATCAAGATTTCTGGCGTAGTTGATGATGCCTTGTTGGGGAGACACATCATCATAAGTACAAAATTCAAAATTACTAGGGTGATGGGCTTTGGTGAAGTACTCCATCTGAGATTGTGCTTCGGGGCTTGTGATCCAATCTTCTTTGGTATTGACCTTTACTACATGCAGTCTTGCTTTGAAGGCATTTTGAAGCTTGGAAAGGTTTTGCATTACGTAGACTGGTGTGGCCATCAGGTCTGTAGCAAATACAATATCCTGCAAATCAAGGGTGTTAAACGGTCGGCGAATGGTGAGTACTGGGATTTGAGCATATCGAATAATGGATTCGACCTTGGAGTCAATTACCATACTGTTTGGTATCGATGACTGGTCAGATCCCATGACGATCAGACCATACTCTCCGCTTCTACTAAGATCTATCAGTGTCGGCACCACCTGGCCATGCAGAATTTTCTTATTGATTTGTATTTGGTCAACATCCCATGACTTTATTTCTTCATCAAGCAGCGAGTCAACGTGACTTCTTAGATTCATCTCAAATTCTCCACTGATTTTCTTATCGAATTCAGGATATGACGGAACTTCGATAATATGGAGTATGGTTAGTTGAGCCTGCCATGCCCGGGCAATATGAACACCAAGTTCGATCACATGCCTGTTTGATTCCGTAAACCAGTATGGCATCAGAATCTTGTTTCGATTGTATCTCATCTTATCTGATATTGGGAAATCACATGGTCAAGTTACTCACGCTGTGCTGACTTCTTGGTGATCATGATCTGCGGGTAGATTGATTTTAATCAATAACCCCTTTCCTTTGGTGCGATATTTACATAAGGAAGCCCCGAGTCAATGAAATACTCAGGGCTTATCAAAGCAACTGTTAGTTCAGATCTGGTGTAAGAGAACTGATACTTGAAAAACCACAGTGCAAGGATGGCCACATATGGAGGGGCGTTTCCCTCAAAAAAACATTGAGAAATATCTAAACTTCCTATTCGGATACAATAATCCTCTTCTGCTCAGAAATTACCGGATCATGCTTATGATAGATCACAATGCGGAGGATTCCATCCCGAAGAAAGGCTTCCATGTGGTTGTCGTAAAACTCCTTGTGCAAAGAAAATTTCCTCTGAAACGATTCGATACCAAATTCACCAATGATCATCTCGTCGTCCTTATTGGAAATCTCACGTTCTTTTTTGCCACTCACACAAAGTACCCCTCTATCCATGATCACCTTGAGTTCATCACGAGTAAAGCCAGGCACCAGTAAGTCGATGTGAAAAGCCTCTCCACTTCGGATTAGATTAGCCCGAGGAAAAGATTCTGTATAAGGAATGTCAAACGCCGTCTGTCCCAAAAAATGTTCAGGATCAATAATCTTTTTGAAACGACCCCCGAATCTATCAAAGGGACCTTCGTTAATTTTTAGCATTTGCATGGTTGAAAATTTTGAATAAACTAAAATTCATTCACAACACTATGGGCAAAGGTAGATATAGAATGAGTCGAGATCAATGAGCTTAATCACAGAAACCTCTGACAGGTATCAATTGATCGATCGGTGGTTACCATATAAGTTGTGGTGGTAAGCATCAAATTAGCCTTTCCAGCTCTTGATATCGCGTAGAGACGGCCTCTTGCAGGGTGGCTCTAATCTCTGAGTGTGCCAGATTTCTATTGGCAATTTTTCTAAATCTTTTGACCAATTCGCTATCGTGCAAAACATCTTTGCTCCAGGCTTCAAAATCTCCCCGCTGCAGATGATATATTAATGCATCAATGGGTACCTGTGGGATTAGCTTGAGAAAGTCATAGATGCTGGCAGCACTAAAGGGTTTGCCCTTGGTCATGTTTGGATCAAAGTGAAATTGCTTTTCCAGCGGGAGAGGGGCACGCAAATATTTGTGCAAGTGTCGAATGTGTGGCACTTTCCGTTTGGATTGTGTAAACTCAATAAGGCGCGGTTGATCAGTTTGATTATCTATTTCTTGCTTACAGAAGAATAGGGCTTGTTTGTCATGCAATTGTTGAATCTTTGTTTTAATCTCATCCGCTTTTTCCTCTTTGGAAAGAAGGGATGGAATACCTTCGATCTCTTCTAAATTATCAAAGTTCGTCAGGAAAAAATAGTCCAACTGATCAATAATCGATGAGGCAACCAGATTTGGTTTATAAGAGACTAGAGCGTATCCCCCCTTCTGCATTCGATCAGCCAGAAGAAGGGTTAATGGATGATTCGGATCTTGCGCAAAATAGTGGATCTCATCTATCAAGATCCAATGAGGATTACCCCTCGTTTCTCTTAGGTTGCTGATCGTCATTATCAGGTCAGACAAGTAGGAAATCTTCTGATCTATGGTGTACATTGAAAGGTCAAAGACCAGGTTAAGACCAGAATATTCTAATAATGTAGATATTTCGGTTCCTCGTGGTGGATGCTCAATTGTGCTGCCCAGAAGTAAAGTGTTGGGAAAGGCTTTGAGACCTCTGTAATCTCCTTCCGGATCGATTATACATATTTGGTAGTCTAGATGCAGTAGTTTTTCAGCTACCATACCGGCCAACCAGGATTTGCCACTACCGCTGGAGCCAAAGATTCCCAGATTGCCGGTGGTAAGGTGTAGTGGATTTAGCACTACAGGCGGCCCTGTGAAGTCACCTAAAATCAACTGGCGGTCTGGTCGGGGTCGGAATGATTGAGGAATGATACCCTTAATCAAATCGCTTATGAATTCTGTTACACCTTCACCATTGGGTTTGCTTAAATGATAGTCTGCGATAGCCTTGATATTCGCAGTAGCATTGGAAACAGCTACAGATAATTCAGCTAGTTCGAATAAACTCCGATCATTTTCTGCATCACCCATGGCGACTACATTATGATGGGAGTACCCTAGCTCCTGTAAAGCTACCATGAGACCTGTTCCTTTGCTGGCTCCTGGCGGTAGGAGCATGACTGCTCCTTTGTTGTATTCGATGGTGGCAGCATATCGGGTTTCGGTTAATATTTCCAGTACTTTTTGATCATGTGCCTTATGGGTAGCGGCAATAGCCAATCCACTTACAAATGGTATTTTCTCTTCCTTGAGCTTGCTGATGACCTCGGGGGCCAGGTGGCCAAAGGGAAGCACCACTGATCCCGTTGAAGTATAATAGATGGCTGCTCCATTTTCTGCTATTATCACTTCACAGACTTCTTCAAAAGACGGGAAATTTTCCAAGTCTCTAAGATTTCGACCGGTTACCAGAAAGATCGATATTCCTTGCCGTTTGGCTTTTTGGAGAACTTTCCAAGTAGAATCTCGCACATGATCATCCATGGCTAAAGTACCATCCAGATCAGCAGCGATTACCTTGAATTGCATTCTCCCAGTCACTATTGTTTCCGGTCCAAGGTGAATATCATTTGACACCTTACATATGACACACATCATTTTTATCGATGACACATTGCTACGGTGAGGATCTTTGACAAAGGAAGATGTAAACCTTCGCACTAATTATCTTCTACAATTTATTCTTGCTTTATGTCATTTCTGCGTTGTCGTCACTCACGGGCCACTACCCTGCTTCACTGCTGCCGCCTCGAACTGACACCACAACAATTTGAATCTGCTACGAAATGCTAATGCGGACGTCTACTTGCAAAATGGGATTAGAATAGAGGACGATAATTGACTTGACAGAGTACTTCCCACGGACATACTGAATCCATTCGCCTCATCTTAGTCCAAAATAATTCAAACCAATCTCAAATTCAAAGATTATTAGGGGACCTATGAAAAATTGAAATGATTTTCACTGCTTAATCAGTCGGAGAAAAGAACTGGTCGAACCTCAATGCCAACCGTAAGCACCCTATGGGGGTCCACTCGACATCATCACATATGGTATATTTGATGGCTTTGTCTGACGGGAACTCGTGGCTCTAGCTCGGTATAGCCAGTAGCAACTTAGCATGACCCAACAAAAAAAATAGATGCTGCAAGGAAATGACGACTGATGCTGGTCACATTTATTTTTGACACTTGTCATAAAAATTGACTTTAGTGACACCCTAATAATGCAATAGGATTCGTTACGAGGGGCATTTATGCAAAATTAGCAAGCACTTTGGGGAGGAGGCATAGCGAGCTATGGCGACGAGTTACCTTATCTTGAAGTGCTTGATAATGAAGCAGAAATGCGCCGCAGTAGAATCAAATTTCACACATTTCATACGAAATGATAAAAGTAATTCATCGATTTCAAAATTAGTTCTAATGCAATGTAATGCAAATGCTTTAAAAAATGCACTATATTCTTTGTTGAATGGGTGTAATTCTTGGCTATAATCATATGGATATCAATCAATTATGATCCAGATTGATTCATGTTATGCATGTGTGAAATTTCCTATTGCATTTTTTGGGTGAAATGTTAAATTGCAGTAGGAGAGAACTTCAATTACTATATGATATGATCTGATTCTGTTCATCAGGTAGTGAAGAATCAGTTGATTTTTTCCTTCAGTTTGGTAAGCGCTAAAAAGATGATCAGCATTTATTTCGGATATGCAATAAATTAAATTTATCCCTGAAGATGATCTCTTACATTAAATTATATTCTCTAGTATTCTACTTCTTAATAGCCATCCTGGTCTCCTGGCTTGGAATCGCCCTGATTGTGGGGATTGATAATTTTCTTCGACAAGGTGAAATAGCACAGGATGCAGTTCCTCTTTTATTCGTTGCTATGTGTGCAGGGCCTACCACTGCTGGTCTGTTGATGATCTACATTACTCAACAAAAGATTGGTATGCACGATCTCATATCTCGGCTGCGAAACTGGAAGATATCTATGAAGTGGTATTTGTTGGCACTATTATTGGCGCCTTTTATGATGTCGCTGACCTATTTTTTCCTTAGTTTATTTTCCATCGAAATAACACCAAGCATCCTTGTTACTGAAGATGCGAGATTCCTGGTGCTTAGCAGTTTACTTGGCGGCTTTGTCGCCGGCTTTTTTGAAGAGCTAGGTTGGACTGGATTTGCAGTTCCTAAGATGCTCGAACGACGTAACTTACTTGAAACTGGAATAATGGTTGGAATCATCTGGGGTCTGTGGCATCTGCCTCTATTCATGAGCCCGGATCCGACTGGCGAAGTGCCGTTCCTCGTCTTGATCGTTGTAAAGCTGTTTTCGGTGCTGGTTGTTTATCGTATGGTTATGGTGTGGGTTTATCACCGCACAGAAAGCCTTTTCATTGTGATCCTTATGCATATGTCACTTACAGCGAGCACTTTGCTCTTTCAACCCATTGAAGGTAGCGGCCTTGCGATCATGGCATTCAACCTCACCCTATTTATAATCATGTTGGCCATTATGCTCATATTCTCCTATGTATTCCCCTGGGAAACCGATGTGTAAGAGAAATTATGACTTAGAACCACGGTGAATTTTGAACAATCCGATCTAATAATTGCGGGATATTTGTCAAGGATCAGGTGAGTACTTGACCTAAATCACCCATAATGCCACATAATTATTGTCAATTAATCAATTAGTTGTGAAGTAATTAACCTATGATGGACGATCAGGATCTTCCAAGTGATTTGTCAGGCCATCTCCGACTACTCGAATGTGACAATTTTCTGGATCAAATCAGAAGTCTCGCAGATGCATCAGACGATCAAGTGCTTTCGACTGTTGCTTGTTTCCAAATTCGGGACACCATCCATGATTATTTGTTGGCTTTTATGGAGATCAAAAATCATCATCCACCAAGAAATCCGACACCTGACAAATTGATACGAATGTGCCAAGAGATACATCAGGACTTTCGGCAAATTGATCTTGGCACCCTTCGATGCAGCTGTACCAGGCAAGTAGGGCAAAGTTGTAGAGACATCGAGCACATTAGGACTTGCCAGGACCTAGCTATCAGAGTTGGAACAATCGTTCATCGATTGGTTGATGACGAGGTAGCAACTGATGAGTAACCCGGGAACCTTCCCACTACCTGGACTTGATCTTACCGACAATACGATTTAATGTATTCCAATTTCGGGTCGTGATATTCTTACCAAATAAGGTTTCAAGCATTTCCATCCCCTTCGGAGTTTTATGGACAGATAAATCAAGGACACTACAAGCGATCTTGTCAGTAATCGATAGTATTTGGAAGGATTCATCTTCGGAGGTTGCTGGCAAGTGAAACTGTCTCTCCGGTTTATCCCTTAAAAATGTGACGTAGAGACGAAGGTCTGGAGTGAGGCTGATTCGCCCAAAGGGATTCGATTCTACAAGTCTCTTGAGGTCTTCGGCGGTTCGCACGATCACCGCAATGGGGAATCCAAAATGTTCTTCTAAGTGTACAGTTAATTCTTTACCAAGATCGGCCTCTTGCCTGGGAGAGCTATTGAAAATGGCATTTCCTGAGTTTAAGAGCGTTTGAACATCTTTCAATCCTTTGATCTCTAAAATTTTACGTAGTTCAGCCATGGGCACCCTGTGGTGGCGACCAACATTGATGCCCCTGAGAAATGCTACATAAGTTTGATTTTGCATCATTGTTTTCTGCCACTTTACTTTGTAGATGAAGAACTACCTTGAAGAGAATCATTCAAAGGTATTGAATAATGACAGCAATGCAGGACTCTCCTGGAATGAGCAGAAGGACCTGGTAAACCTTCCAAATTTCCGATTTGTTTTTAGCAGAGTATCAGGTACGGGTATTCTTTTGATTAGCCACCATTGGTAGAAGTATCCTGGCTTGAGTATTTCAGCTTCTTTATTCGTTCTCATTAATTGGTGCTTGCCAATTGCCAAATAAGTCCTCGTATTATTATGGGTCATGCCTTGATTGAGTCACTTGCTCGCTTCAGTTGGATATCCAGGCAATCATCGTCGGTTTATCATTTGACAAAACTTCTATCTTCCTGGTGCTTTTGCAAATCTTCTTTGAAATGAAAAACAGGTCCATTGGTCTATTACTAGGTCCATTGCTCTTCTTATTGACGTGGTTATTCATTTATCCTGAGGGACTAAGTGATCAGGGACGAGCAGTTCTGGCATGTACGTTGTGGGTTGCCGTCTGGTGGATTACAGAAGCGATCCCTATCGAAATGACCAGTTTGTTGCCCATCGTCTTGTTTCCACTCTCCGGCGCTTTACCCATTCGAGAGACAACAAGCGCTTTTGGTCATCCATACATATTCCTCTATATCGGAGGATTCATTTTGGCCATGGCCATTGAGCGATGGAATTTACATCGTCGAATCGCATTAAGCATTATTCACCTGATTGGTACCAATATCAAAAGCATTATTCTGGGATTTATGTTGGCTACTGCCTTTTTGTCCATGTGGATTTCCAACACTGCAACTACGGTAATGATGTTGCCTATTGGTTTAGCCATAATAAGCCAGCTCAAGGATGATCCCAGGACTATGGAGAACGAAAATTGGATTTTTGGCAAAGCCCTGATGTTGGCGATTGCATATAGTGCTTCAATAGGGGGAATGGCTACTTTGATAGGGACACCTCCCAATCTTGTGCTTGCTGGTGTCGTTCAAGAATTGTATGCTGTTGAGATCACCTTCTCTCAGTGGACCATGGTCGGCTTGCCAATTTCCCTTGTGCTCCTTTTCATTTGCTGGAAATATCTCACGTCTGTTGCCTTTACATTCCAGCAAAAGGCTTTCCCGGGAGGCAGGGAGGAAATAGAAAAGCAGCTGAGCGCATTGGGAAATATCAGTTACGAAGAGAAGGTGGTTCTGATTGTGTTTGTTGGTACGGCACTGGCCTGGATCACACGTTCATTCTTTCTAGCTAAACTCATACCTGGCATTGACGACACCATTATAGCGGTAGCAGCTGCAATTGTTCTTTTCTTGGTGCCTGCTTCTGCAGATCGATATCGGAAGATACTGACTTGGCAAGAGGCTGTTAAGATTCCCTGGGGTGTTTTATTACTTTTTGGCGGAGGATTGGCGCTGGCTGAGGGATTCAAAACCAGTGGGTTGGCCGATTGGATTGGAAGTCAGATGACATTGCTCGATGGCGTAATTCTGGTGGGTTTATTACTGGTCCTGATCACAGCGGTCAATTTTTTAACCGAAATCACATCGAATTTGGCCACCACCGCTATGATCCTGCCGATACTTGCACCTTTGTCTTTGTCCATTGATGTGCATCCCTTTATCCTGATGGTGGGTGCAACCGTGGCGGCTTCATGCGCCTTTATGCTGCCCGTGGCTACACCACCCAATGCAGTGGTATTTGGATCAGGCTATTTAAGGATCCCGGATATGGTACGCACCGGTATTTGGATGAATATTATTTCTATTCTCTTGCTGACTGTTATGGTTTATTTCTTGCTTCCCTACCTGTGGGATTTTGATCCAAGTTCTTTTCCAGCGGAACTACAAGACTGATAAAAAAACTGCCGGCGTCTTTATCCACCTAATCTGAAGGCCCGGTTAAACACCATTTCGATGCCCCCAAGCTACACCCATCTTAGATGGATAGCAGGGCTCGATCTCTTAGACCTATAGGTCATCACGCACAGTCTTTCAATTCTGCGCCTTACACCGCTCGATCTTAGAAAACCAACCGCTAAATCACTCGGTCGTTGCCCCCGTCTATAGGTATTTGGGCTCCCGTTATCTTAGAAAATTCATCGCTCAACAAAGCAAATACAAGTTGAGCTACATCACTGGATCTCACCTCTACCTTTAGCACGTTATTCGTCTTGTACTCTTCCACAGTCAATCCGTAGTGTTTAGCACGTTTTTCCAACACTTCTGGAGTCCAGATGGCTGTATCATAAACCGCATTGGGATGAACAATATTGACGCGAATGCCCTGACTACCCAGTTCCATAGCAGCAACGCGACCTAGTTGGGTGAGTCCAGCTTTGGCCACAGAATAAGCTGCGGCACCGGGACCTGGAGCTGGAACGTTTTTCGAGCCGATGATCACCACGCTTGGATGAATACCTTTACTTAAATAAGGAACACAGGCTTTGAGTAGCTTTTGATGGCTGGTCACATTGATATCCAGGCTCTGCTGCCAAATGTTTTCAGGCATTTCCTCAATTTTGGCACTCGGCGGGAAGATACCTGCATTGGTAACCAGCATATCTAGCCCTCCAAAATGTTTTATGGTGCTTTCCAAAGCATTTGAAAGTGCCGCTTGATCAGTAACATCACAGACTATCCCCAGGACCTCCGCTTGCGAGAACTGATCTCCGATATTGGGATTAATATCTAATGCTGCTACAACGGCTCCCTCAGATACCAGTTTTTCCACACAAGCTTTACCGATGCCACCATATGCTCCTGTGACCAAAGCGATTCGCCCTTGTAAGGATTTAGAAGCAGCTGCTTTTTTGAGTTTAGCTTGTTCGAGACTCCAATACTCCATTTCAAAAAGTTCGCTTTGTCCGAGTGTGTTCCAACCACCAAGTTGTTCAGAGGCATTTATTGCTTCCATGGTGTGTCGTGAGATATCTTCGATAATTTGTAGGTGTTTTGGAGATGGACCCATAGACAAAGTTCCCTGTCGGGGCCAGACTGCCCACCTTGGAGCTCGATCTAGCTGAGTCTCCCCTTGATTGTTTTTCTCAAAATATTGGTCATAAGCATCGGCGTAATTCTGAAGATCATCAATCGGGTTTCCGGTCATTAAGAGGGGAGTACGCTTTGTGCGGATGATGTGATCCGGTGTCAAAGGACCCCGATCGATCACAGAAGCCAGGTTGGTGAGTTTGCTAAAAGCCCGGGCTTGCTCACTGTCATCTAATCTGACCAGGACCGGAGATCCCCATTGCTGAATCAAAGCGCTGCGAAAAGTGGCCATTTCCCTGGGGTCAAAAGGTTCGCGAAGATCATCTTGGGCCGATAATTTCTCAATTCCATTATCTTCCAAATATTTCTCGGCATCAGAAACGATCGCAATCATTTTCTCGTAGCTCTTTCGAGCATCGTGATCAAAGCTGAAAACACCATGATTCATAAGAATCATGCCGCCAATAGCCTCCCAATCGATGTCCTTGGTCATTTCATATATGGTTTTGGCCAGGATGAACCCAGGCATGACATAGGGAACAATGAGCATACGATCTCCGTACAAATCTTGGATGCGATCCTTACCATTGGGAGTATTGCTGATCGTGACTACAGCGTCTGCATGCGTATGGTCGACAAAAGTATAAGGTATGATTGCGTGAAGAATCGCTTCAACGGATGGATTGGGTGCTGAGGGATCAGTCATTGCCATCCGCTGATTCTTAACCATATCGATATCACTGAGGGTATCTAATCCAGCCAGTTTTTTTAATACATCCAGCTTGACTGGTGCAAATCCTGGGGCTTCAATGGTGGCAAGATCCCAACCTGATCCCTTGACATAAAGGATTTCTTCATCCTCTCCGAAAATGTTTTGTTGGTGAACCTTCACCGAAGTATTGCCACCGCCATGCAGCACCAAATTTTCATCTTGGCCCAGCAGCCTGGAAGTGTACACTCTCAGATTGAGCAAATCTCCACTGTATTTTGCAGCTTCCTGGTCATTCCATCTGTTTTTCATCTGTCTTTTTATTTAGCATTCAGAAGTATCAATTACCTGATTGTACTTCGGCATAATCATCAAAAAAATGATGTTGCCTTAGATAAAATCGATGCGGAAAATAATAAAAAGAAAGGTGGTGTGTTTGGATGGAAGAGAACCCCTTTCAACTCGATAGTCTGCTACCATGGATGTTTGTATTTTAGAGCAGGCTTTTCAAACCAGAAATACCAGCAGTTTACATTCAATCAAGCAAACATGCACATGCATCCACTGACTTTATTAATGATTTGGCTCCTTTTTTCTGCCTGTCAGCCACGGTCGAACGATCCAGTCACTGCACGACCGATGCAGGTTCTTTTTCTTGGTCATGACAGTAAGCATCATGATTCGCGCATGGCAGCACCTCTACTTACATCTTCTCTATCTAGGCAAGGATTTCAATTTACTTACTCCGAGGACCTCCAAGACCTCAATGAAGATTACTTAAATTACTTCGATGCATTGCTCATCTATGCCAATTACGACGAGATCTCGACCCAGCAGGAATCCGCCCTGTTGTCTTTTGTAGAACATGGCGGCGCGTTCTTACCCATCCACTGTGCAAGCTACTGCTTTCGAAAATCTGACAAGGTTGTGAACCTCATTGGAGGTCAATTTAGTTCTCATGACACCGCCACCTTTAGAGCCGAGATCATTGAACAAGGGCACCCGGCACTGCAAGATTTTGAGACCTTCGAAACATGGGATGAAACTTATGTACATACCAAATTGGCAAGCGATATCCATGTACTAATGGAGCGAGTCGAAGGTAATCATCGTGAACCCTATACCTGGATCAAGGAGTATGGACAGGGGCGTGTATTTTATACAGCACTGGGTCATGATGAGCGAACCTGGTCTCAACCTCAATTCATCCAGCTTGTTGCCTCTGGATTGCGGTGGGCCATTGGCCAGGAAAAAGAGGAGGCTCTCGATAGCCTCGAGTTACCTGATCTCAGCTATGCACCAGCAAAAATTCCGAATTATGAGGAGCGAGATCCTCCACCACAGCTGCAGGCACCGCTCAATCCCGAGCAATCCCAGAAGTACATTCAGGTTCCACCGGGGTTTTCCTTGAGGCTGTTCGCTTCAGAACCTGAGATATTCAATCCGATCCATATGGACTGGGATGAAAAAGGGAGGTTATGGATTATCGAAACTAAAGATTATCCCAACGAGATCAAGACCGCTCTTGGTGAGGGATCTGATCGCATTAAGATTCTCGAAGATACGGACCAAGATGGTAGGGCGGATCGATTTACCATATTTGCTGAAAACTTGAGTGTCCCCACCAGCATGACATTTGCTCGAGGTGGTGTAATTGTTTCGCAAGCACCCTATTTCTTATTTCTCAAAGACACCACGGGAGATGATAAGGCTGATGTTATGGAAGTTATCATGAAAGGATGGGGCACCTCTGACACTCATGCCGGACCCTCCAATTTGCAATATGGTTATGACAATCAGATCTGGGGGGTCCTGGGTTATTCTGGATTTGAAGGTACGGTAGGACAAACTACCCATAAGTTTAGACAAGGTGCCTACCACTTTTTGCCGGATGGAAGCGAGCTTGAGTACATGGGCAGTACCTCGAATAACACTTGGGGATTGGCCTTCTCAGAAGATTTTGATGTGTTTATTTCAACGGCCAATAACACCCACAGTGCTTTTTTAGGAATTCCCCATCGCCTTTTCGATGGAGTCCAGGGCCTGAAGATTCAGAGTGTGAAAAAAATAGATGGCCACTACGCATTCCATCCCAATACCAAGAATGTAAGACAGGTCGATGTCTTTGGTGGTTTTACGGCCGCGGCCGGACATAGCTTTTACACAGCGCGGGATTTTCCTAAAGATTACTGGAACCGCATAGCCCTGGTATGTGAACCAACCGGTCACCTACTTCATCGAGCGATTATCGAAAGACAAGGAGCTGGGTACCGGGAAGTTGATGGTTGGAATTTATTGGCAAGTGTTGATGAGTGGGTATCGCCAATTCAGGCAGAAGTTGGGCCCGATGGTGCGGTGTGGATTCTGGATTGGTATAATTTTATTATTCAACACAACCCGACTCCACCCGGGTTTGAAAATGGACCTGGCAACGCGCATATTAACCCTTTGCGGGACAAAGAACACGGTCGTATCTACCGGTTGGTATTTGACGATGCAGATCACCAATGGCAACCGGCATTGGATTACCGAGATAAAGAACAGTTGGTACAGGCTCTCAACGGCAAGAATATGCGGTGGCGTATGCATGCTCAGCGGCTCTTGGTGGAGCGGGGATTACCAGATGTAGCTTCTGATTTAGCATCATTGATCCAGAATAAATCCATTGATGAAGTAGGCCTTAATCTCGGGGCCATTCATGCACTTTGGACCCTGCACGGTCTGCATTTGATCAACGAAAAAAATCCCGATGTCCTCAAGGTGGTATTTGAAGCACTAAACCATCCTTCTGGAGCTGTAAGGAAGAATACCATTCGCGTACTGCCAAGGGATGTACAGACCTTTGTCAAATTGCAGGAAGCAAATATTTTAGAGGACTCTGATCCGACAGTTGTACTAGCAGCAATTTTGTCGTTAGCGGAGATGCCTGAAATTCCGGCAATTGGTGAGCGGTTGTATGCACTTTCGAAGACCAAAAGGGTAATAGAGGACGAATGGTTATCCAGGGCGATTTATGTCGCTGCAGTGAGGCATAAAGAAACCTTTATTGCTGCTATGCATAGGACCGATCGATCTTCGATTGCGGAAGGTTATCAACAGGATGATGAGACTATTGACTGGTCTAGCCCGGACTTATCTGTGGAGGATTGGTCAGAGATTACAACGCCCACACGTTGGTCTAAGTCGCAGGCTGAGGCATTGCACAGTTTTGATGGCGTGATGTGGACCCGGACTACTTTCTCAGTTCCCGTCCAAATGGTTGGTAAACCTTCAACACTCCATTTGGGTCCAATCGATGACAGTGATGTCACCTATATCAATGGAATTCAGGTAGGCAGGAGTAACCGTAAATGGAATGATTTCAGGAAATATACCATACCCAAAGATGTGCTCCATGCTGGGCAAAATGTCTTAGCTATCAAAATTACTGACGGGGGAGGCAGGGGCGGCATTTATGGCGACCCTGAAGATGTATTCATCCGCTCGGGAACAGAAGTTGTGAATCTTAGCGGTACTTGGTTGTATAAAATTGAAAGGCAATTCTTCCCTAACCGGTCAATATTTCAGGAGGGAATTTCAATAAAAGATCTTTTCCTAAAACATTATGGACCTTACGCAAAACAGCTCTCTGAGGAGCTGGCAAGAAGGGAAGAGGAAGCCACAAGAACGCTCGTCGTAAAGACCGTACCCGATCAAATGCGTTATGATCCTGAGCAGTTGTCGGTCATTGCAGGCGAGACTGTCAAAATTGTGTTTGAGAATAACGATGGCATGCAGCACAATTTATTGATAGGTAGCCCGGGTAGTTTGGAACTGATCGGTCAGGCAGCAGATAATCTGGCACAAAACGCTCTGGGTGCCTCTTTGGAGTATATTCCGCCGTTGCCGCAGATTTTGTTATCGGCTGGTCTGGTTGATCCGGGAGAAAATCGGACTTTGATTTGGGATGTTCCACCGGAGGCAGGCGATTATCCGTTTGTATGTACTTTCCCCGGTCATTGGAGGACCATGAATGGCGTAATTACCGTTAAGTCACCAAATCTATGAGCAGAAAAGTATTTGTTGTCGGCACTTGTGATACCAAGTTTGCGGAATTAAAATTGATCATAGATATTTTGGAGGCCCTCGGGATCGACAGCTGGTTGGTAGATGTGTCCACAAAGCCTCATCTTCATCATGCCGATGTCAGCTCTAGCGAGGTTCGATCATATGCCACCCATGTGCTGACCAAGAATGAAGCACTGGACCGGGGAATGTCGATTACACACATGTCAGGGGCATTGGAAAGATTTTTCTTGTCAAGAAAGGATTTTTCCGCAGTTATTGGATTGGGGGGGTCTGGTGGGACGGCCCTTATAAGTCGTGCAATGCGTGCCTTGCCGATAGGCATTCCTAAAGTGCTGGTCTCTACGGTGGCTTCGGGAAACGTAGCACCATATGTAGATGTTAGTGATTTGATGATGATCAACGCTGTCACCGATATTGCGGGGATCAATCCGATCTCTCATCGAATACTGAGCAACGCAGCCCATGCGGTGGTGGGCATGGTCCAACATCAAGCAGCAGATTTTAGGGGTGACAAGCCACTGGTTGGAATTACCATGTTTGGCGTCACGACCCCTTGTGTCACACAACTCAAAGCAGCTTTGGCGGGAGCATTTGAAGCTGTGGTTTTTCATGCTACCGGCACTGGAGGAAGGGCAATGGAAAAGATGATCTCCAGTGATCTGATTCCTTATGTCATTGACGTAACAACTACAGAAATTGCTGATTTGTTGATGGGTGGTACCATGAGTGCAGGGCCGTCAAGAATGGATATTATTATAGAGAAAAGAATGCCCTACTGCCTTTCGGTTGGTGCTCTCGACATGGTAAATTTCGGAGCAATACACACTGTTCCACAAGAATATAAGGATCGCCTGCTTTATAAACACAACGATCAAGTCACTTTAATGCGTACGACCCCAGAAGAAAACGTCAAAATGGCAGAATGGATAGCCGACAAAGTCAATCGATCTACGGCACCGGTGTCCTTGTTCTTGCCTCTTCGCGGAGTATCTGCACTTTCGGTAGAAGGCCAACCATTTCATGATCCAGAAGCCGATTCTGCGCTGTTTGAGACATTGCAAAAAAATGTAAAGCAGAGCCAAGAGCGTAAGGTCTTAGCCCTCGATTGTGATATCAACGATGCCAGATTCTCAGATGCGATTGCAGCCGAGTTCTTAAAATTGGTAGACCAGTAAACTACTTCATGCTAGGCTTATCAACGTGATAAGAGCCCTATCCCCGGTGAACTACTTGCGAAAATTAGATACAAGTACTAGGAGCCTGCTTTGGCAGATTCTTTTACCACGACCATGGCTACACCATCGCGCTCTGTCATCGTACCTTTTACCTCAGCCTGCTCACCAGCAAGGTCTTTTAATTCTTCATACGGAGAATCGTCACCTCGGTCTTTGGCCAGCAAATAGAGTTTTCCATCTTCAGTTAATAGACCCATGGGTTGGCCACTTTTCACACATGATTTAGCACATTCGGCGTGATCGGCACCCTTAGCTCCACTTGAAATATAGCAGGACATATCAACGATCTCACCTTTCCAAGTACCATCGGTCTGGGCATTCAGCGTAGTGGCCCAAAATGCCAGCACGAAGCAGCATAGACCGGAAATGATCATTTTTTTCATGGCTTGTATTTTTGCTCGACTTAATATAAAGAATATTCACAAGTGTAGCAAGAAATGGTCTGTTTAGAAGACCTGCACCTTCCCAAAGGTCATCTACATCGATAGACAGCATTGGACCAATTCCACTATTTTGTGGAAATAATTTCATCACCAGCAAATGAGGCAACACAAGCGAAAAGAAATTCTAAAGACTTTGCGAGCAAAAGTGAAGACGGGTAGACCGATAATCGGAGGAGGGGCCGGCACGGGTATTTCAGCCAAATGTGAAGAGGCTGGCGGGATTGATTTGATTGTTATCTACAACTCAGGACGGTACCGGATGGCTGGACGAGGTTCGCTCGCCGGGCTGCTGGCTTATGGCAATGCCAATGAAATTGTTCAGGAGATGGGAAGAGAAGTCCTTCCCGTCGTGAAACATACCCCTGTCTTAGCCGGAGTTAATGGAACTGATCCGTTCGTAAATTTTGATTTTCTTTTAGACGATCTCGTTCGGCAGGGTTTTGCAGGAATTCAGAACTTTCCCACGGTTGGTTTGATTGATGGTATATTTCGTCAAAATTTGGAAGAGACGGGAATGAGTTATGACTTAGAAGTTGAGCTTGTTCGATCGGCAAGAGAAAAAAATCTACTCACGACGCCTTATGTCTTTACTCCTGAAAATGCCGAGGCCATGAGTCGAGCTGGAGCTGACCTTCTGGTTTGCCATATGGGACTGACCACAAGTGGAAGTATTGGAGCCAAGACCAGTAAGACCCTGGAGGACTGCGTACCCATAATAAACGAGATGGTACAGGCCGCCAGAAGTGTAAGGGAAGACATCCTGATCTTATGCCATGGAGGACCGATTGCGATGCCTTCAGATGCAGCTTATATCATTGAGCAATGTCCATATATCGCTGGATTTTATGGCGCCAGTAGTATGGAGCGACTTCCTACAGAGAAAGCCATCCGTGACCAAGTCTCATTATTTACAGCATTACAGCTACCGAGTAATCGATAGTGGGACTTTGTAAGAAATTACTTTATGATGTAAGATACTGTAAGTATGTGTATATCAGTGTATTCGTATATTTACGAATTATGATAATACATTATTTTTAGTATAAATATTACACAGTATCCAATTCGATTTTGTACAAAGCAAATCCAAAAATCTTTTAATTTCAGTCTCAAATTTCTTTCATGGATGCTGGTAAGTTCTTTCGTCAAGAAGACCTGGAATTTGATAAACTCGACTGGGGTGCATTGGCTACCATCAGCGGTCCCTTAACTTGTAATGCTCGCAATCTAGTAGTACTGGATGTTGTCTTGTTGCCCGGTCAAGGACATAATTTCCACAAGCACCCTCAACAAGAAGAAGTAATTTATGTCTTGCAAGGCACAGTTGAGCAGTGGTTGGATAAAGAGAAAAGAATCTTGGAAGAAGGAGACAGCGTATGTATTCCTGCCGACTGTGTGCATGCTTCCTTTAATGTTGGGAGCCAGGATGCCAAGCTGCTGGCCATACTGGGTCCGGCAGTTGGTCACACGGGCTACGAAGTAGTAGAAGTAGGTGAGGAAGAACCATGGATTGGACTCCGCTGAAGGTCTTCTTATTTGAATTTGGTGAACCCTGAGTAGATGATCAACTCGGCTTTTTTGACTTCCCCCATTGCCCTCTGACGGGTGTCGATTTCGTCGTAGCTTTGTCGAGGCTCTGCAATGAAATATGAGGGCAAAAGAGATTAAAATTCTTGCTAATATTTCACTGGACAGTTTGTTCGTTTGATTAGAGCCGGTATGAAAGGAACCAATAGTTACTCGGCGGTTTTGCTCTTAGGAACGTCTGGTGAAATGTCAGCACAGTTCTAATTTGCCATTTAGGTATAAGCGATCTAGGTTTTTGGTGAGTGAGATTAGTGTCTTCTCTTCTGCCCGGAAAATTCCATGGCCTCTCCTTTCCCAAATCCATAACTAAAGCCCAGGGTGATAAATCTACCGCGCAGTCGCCGGCTGTAGGCATAAAATTCTGGTTGATTGGTTACACTTTCCCGTAATCTAGAGGCAAAGAGATCTCGGACGCTGAAATTAAAGACCCCTTTACCTTGGATGATTTTCTTTCGTAGACCCAGATCCAAAAACAAATTCCCGGAAATTTCGCTTTGGACGGTTTGTACCCTGGATTCGTAGTGTCCGGTCATTTCGAATTCAAGATCGGCTGGGAGTTTCATTTTGGAGGTGAGTTTACCAGACCATTGGTCGGCACTGAAATCAAAAAGGGTTGCATCAAAAGTACCGGTACGATTGAAAAAGTTATAGTTGACGTCTCCATTAAATGATAACCATTTATTGACTGGGTATTTGGCATTAAATTCAATACCGGTTGCCTTGTTACTTCCTAGATTGATCGGTTTGGTGGTATTTACATTTTCTTCAAAGAAAGAGATACGTTCGACAACATCGGTAGTAAAGCGGTGGTAAATTCCAAAATTCATTGAAGTTTTCCCGAGGATATATATGCTGGTGATTTCATAAGAATCCGTGTATTCTGGTAGGAGGTCGGGATTGCCGGTGCGAATGCTGAAGGTATTACGAATGTTGAAAAAAGGGTTTAAGTCCCAAAGACGAGGCCTGAAAATTCTGCGGGAATAACCCGCTTGTAGCGATACCTTTTCGCTGAATTTATAAGAAGTATGCAAAGTGGGAAAAAAATCGGTATAATTTTGATTGTTTTTTTGATTGGTTGTGACTAGTATTGTTTTTAGATCGGTATTTTCCAGCCGCAATCCCAGCTTTAATCCCCAGATCTCACCCTCATAAGCTCCAGTAATATAGGTTCCCAACACTTTCTGATCGTACTCAAAAATGTTAGTGAGATTTGGGTCATTGATCCAGGTGCCATCTATCAGATCATTGACTGCATAGTCATTGCTGACATCGTTAATGACATACTGAGCACCCGTTTCTATAGTCCATTTCTCATCAAAAGGTTTAGTATAATCAAGTTTTAAGGTGTGCTCAGCTTCCTTAAAATTGGTGCGAGTTTGCTGGTTTCCTCCGATCTCATTGGTGGAAGAACTTTGCGTATTAAACTCGGAAGATTGATCCTTAGCGAAGAGATTGCCCAGGGCGCTAAAAAGTAGCATGTGATCTTCGTGATCGGGATAGCCCCTTTTGAATTGTAGCTCATACCGGTATTTGGGATTGGTGGCATTGGTTTCTTCATCTCTAATCCATGTAGAAATTAATTGCTCATTGGCATCAAACAGGCTAAAATCGGTTAGGCTGGGTTGGTCTTCAACCTCATAAGCAAAATGACCACTCAGGGTCAAGACATTGTATCTATTGATGTGGTAGTCGGTTCCCAGTATGACGTTGTAAAATGTCTCATTTCGATATTCTTCACCCGTTGTGAAAACAGAACTATGGTTAATGAGGTCTCTATTAATGATCTCTACGTCATTAGGCAATTCTCGGTAGCCAACCCCTAGTTGACTAAAGAGATTAAATTTATCGGTCCGACGGTTTACACTCAATCCAAAACTATGATTATGGGGAATCCCGGTGTTTATTGTTGCGGACCCATTGATACCCTTCCTCTCCTCTTTCTTGATGACAATGTTGATGATACCGGATGTTCCTTCAGCATCATACTTGGCTGAAGGATTGGTGATTACTTCAATTTTATCGATCATGTCGGCCGTAATTGTTCCCAAGGTATTGCCTTGTTCACTCGCGATCACCGACGGCTTGCCATTGATGAGTATTTGGACGCCCTGACTTCCCCGTAGACTGATATCTCCTTCAATGTTTACATTAACAGAGGGTACATTGTTTAAAACCTCCAATGCACTGGCTCCAGTGGAGCTCAGATCTTTTCCTACATTGAAAATTCTTTTATCCAATTTAAACTCGGTCTGTGATTTTTCGGCACGAACAACAACTTCATCCAATGTTTGTGAATCTTCCAGTAAGGAGATGGTACCCAGCTGCACCGAATTATCTCTGATTTCAAAACTGCCTACCTTCTGTGACACAAATCCGATAAAGCTGATCTCAATGTAGAATTCCTTGGCATCGGTTATCATGGTGAATTGCCCATTCTCATCTGTGGTCGTGCCGGTCAAAGTTGAAGATGAATATTTATCTACTGCTATGGCCGTAGCAAATTCTATCGGGGTTTGACTCTTTTGTTCCACGACCTTTCCTGAGATGGTAATGGATTGCCCATGGAGTGAACCAAGGGCCCAAACCATCAACAGTACCATTCCTACTTTCGTCAAAAGCCTAGCTGTAATAAATTCCATCCTGTAAATCATGTGTTGCAAAGAAATCACTCCGGATTTTCACCAACAAATCTAACCTTAAAACAGCAGATATGATTGGTCAAACGACTTATGGGTTCCTCCAAAAACATCCCACATGGTTTGACCAAAATTCTAGCGAATTTAATGAAATGATCTTTTGCTTTCTACTTCGTTGTTTCTCAGCTGTTTAGCCGTGGAAAAGCTCCTTCGTGATGCTTTTCTAGTAGTCAGAATATACGATTTTCCAACCTTGTTCAGCCATTTCCGGAGGTGCCCTAGTTTTGTTCAATGGGCCAAAATAAGGCGTTTACCGCCTAAGAAGAACCGTCGGCTGGTTACGTCTTATCCCTTACGGCAAGAGGTTCTACTTTTGAACCTGTTGGTCAAATAAGGTGCGAAATCTCTCAACACCAGGGACGTACTATTTCAAGTATTATTACACCTCTTGATATTTCTATTTGTTCCTATGATGAAGGCCACCTGCCATTGAGTTTAGCCAGGTGGTCTTTTTTTTGAACTATGCCATCGCTAATCTAATCCTGAGATACCTGTTGTAGCCAAATAAAGGTCTACCAAATATTTATTATATCTATTATTGCCTCGATGGCCATGGTATTATTGTTCAGGAAGCCATACCTTTCACTGAAATCAATTAAAAAGCAAATGATGAAGAATCTAAAGAAGAATGAAATTAGGCAGGAGGTTTTTGATTTGTATGACGACTATGCGCATAATCGCCTTGATCGTCGACAATTCGTGGATCGTCTTTCGACGTATGCCGTAGGTGGTATAACTGTTGCCTCACTACTCAAGGCACTCATGCCAAATTACCAGGATAATATTCAGGTTTCCCAGGATGATCCTAGATTGAAGTCAGCGTACATTGAGTACCAATCTCCTAATGGAGGTGGAACGATCAAGGGCTTACTTTCAAAACCGGCCGGTGCCGATGGAAAGTTGCCAGGCATTGTGGTGGTGCATGAGAATCGTGGTCTCAACCCCCATATTGAGGATGTGGGTAGAAGGGCTGCCCTTGCAGGTTTTATTTCCCTGGCACCCGATGCACTCACTCCACTGGGTGGCTATCCCGGGAATGATGATGATGGCCGTTCTCTTCAGCGGCAACGAGATCGCAATGAGATGTTGGAGGACTTTATTGCTGCATTTCATTTTATCAAGGACCATGAGCAGTGTACTGGTAAAGTTGGGGTAGTTGGTTTCTGTTTCGGTGGTTGGATTTCCAATATGATGGCGGCAAAGATTCCGGAATTGGCTGCGGCGGTTCCATTTTATGGAGGTCAAGCGCCCATAGAAATGGTACCGGATATTCAGGCTCCCCTCTTATTGCACTTTGGTGAATTAGACACCCGGGTAAATGAAGGATGGCCAGCCTATGAAGCCGCACTCAAAAAGCATGGAAAAGAGTATCAGGCCTTTATATACGAAGGTGCCAACCACGGATTCCATAATGATACGACATCCAGATACGATAAGGAGGATGCAGAATTGGCTTGGAAAAGGACCATTGAATTTTTCAAAGAGAAATTAATGTAATCCAGGACGTCAAGGGGAATCTGCAACCTCCGTGGTAAACATCATCAAACTGTTTTTGAGCGTAGACCTCTGGTACAAATAGCACTGAATCCTGAATCTATTGCCATGCCGGTTACTGGTTGGTGGTGATCCCGTCAAGATTGATAAACACCACAATGCAGAATTCATGGTTGCTGGCATCGAAAGACGACTGAACTGATGCATGAAAAGTAGATGGTAATGATATCAAATGTCTGTTCATACTCATGACTTCTTAAAACTTTGCTTGTTATCGGCTGTTTTATGGCTAAATAAGTTTAGATGCAGAAAATTAAAGCGATTACTAATCTTCGATCTTTGGGAAGTGCCGCTCTAAGTCTTTCGGTATTGCTATGCCTGATGGCATGGGGCTGCACGCATATCAGTAGTCAAAATGATTCCGAATTGGCTCCAGAGTTTGCCGAGTATTGGTATGCAGGAAATGCTGAGCTGACCCGATATACATTGGAGCAGGCAAGGTATGGAGAAATTCATGACGGTGAAGCTGTGTTAATTTTTGTCACGGAAGATTTTCTTACCGATAAACAAGTGAAATTCGAAGGTGGAGAACGGGGAGAGAATGTGAAATCTGTATTAAAACTAAATGCCACCAGAAAATTTTATACCGGAATCTATCCCTATTCTATGATGACTTCGGTCTTTTCGCCTGTAGATGGAAGCAAGACCTTGAAAGTGACCACAACTTCACAGGAATGGTGCGGTCATACTTTTTCGCAATTGAATTTAAAGCGAAATCGCTATCAGGGGGTGTTGCATTCGTATTTTATGGATGAGGGTGATCAGCAATTTAGCGTGAATGACGTCCTATTAGAGGACGAAATTTGGACAAGAATAAGGTTGGATCCAGATAAATTGCCAATAGGAAACATCTCACTCGTTCCAAATACAATGTTTTTGCGTTTGAATCATAGGGAATTTGATGTTGAAAGTGCTGAAGCAACCATCCAGACAATCTCAGATCCATCAATTTCAACCAACAAACTGAAGAAATATCGCTTGGTTTACCAGGACTTTCATCGCACCTTAGAGATTACCTTCGATTCAGTGTTTCCCCATACGATCTATGCATGGGAAGAAGAAGTAGAAAGTGGTTTCGGAAAAGATAAAAAGACCTTAACTACAAAAGCGGTGCGCACTCATTCCATGAATAGCCCCTATTGGGGGCAGCATAATGTTGCAGATGCTCCCCTCCGAAAGAAACTGGGGCTGGAGTGAATGGTTCATTGGTTCTAGCAATGCCACCCAAACACAATATTGCTACCAACTAGAATTTCGTGCGTAACATCAATCATGCGGCCAGTTTTACCTACTGATTAGATTAAAAGCTTACCTAAGCTTAGGTATTGAACTGTAGCTAACCCTTGGGAAATTGATTTCTGAATCATTGCTATTGTCCAATGCTGTGGTCTTCGATAGCTTTGGGCAATAGCTAAGTCGGATGATTTACACAACTACCCTAAATAGGTTTGCCTTTCTTTTAGTCCTCGTTTTGTCTTTTTGGAATTGTGATAAGGAGGATGATCCTCTATCACCTGGAGAGATTAGGCTCGAGCCTCTTGCCAGTAGTTTTGAGGGTGTTCGAGGTACTGAAGTTATCGTTTCATTTGTCGCCGAAGCTCAGGATGGAATTGCATCACTGGTCATTGCTTCACCAGATGGAACTCGCGAATCCATTGCTGTACCTGCCGATGAGACTAAGTTCACTGCGGAGATCACAGTGAGAATTCCTGGTGATGCCCTTTTGGGTATGACTTATCCGGTGGAGATTGAACTCACAGATGATGACGGGGATCAACTCGATTTGCAAGTGGAGGTTAAGACCATTGCCATGATTCCAACTCCACCAAGCACATACAGCTTTGAACGCAATGGCATCAGCAGTGTATCATACAGTGGTCAAAATGAGCGTCTGGATATGGTCGAAGAGATCAAAGCTTACTTGAGGTTGGGTGATGCTGGAGCCGCACTATCGGCACAAGTCTTAAATGATGCTTATAACAACACAAATGGCAACGGCAATGGATTCTTTTCTTTTATGTCAGTAAAGGATTTGAGAAGTAAGAGCTTTGCACCCGATCTCGACGAGCAGTTTATGGAGGATCTTTTTGCTGCTGCAGAAACCGCGAGTAGGAGTGGAGCGGAGGCTTCTGAAGGAACTGCTGGCCTATTGACCAGAGAAAACAGTGGTCAAACCATATTGGTTGATGCCAATGGTCGAGAATTAACCCAGTTGATTGAAAAGGGCCTGATGGGTACAGTGATGTACAATCAAATATTTAACACCTATTTCTCTGATGCACGCACCGGAGACGATGTGGAAAACACTGATCTGAAAGAGGATGCAAATTATACCGAAATGGAGCATCATTGGGATGAGGCTTTTGGCTATTGGAATCCTCCACTCGATTTCACCTCAGATTGGCCTGAAGAACGTGAGTCAGAAGACCGGTTTTGGAGTCACTATTCCAATGTGGTCGATCCCTTATTATCTAGCAACGATCGGATCATGAAGGGATTCATTGCAGGAAGAACAGCAATCGTCAACAATGACCTAGTCACTAAAAGTGAAAAGCGGTCTGAAATCATCACTGCACTTGACGAAGTTGCAGCGGCCACGGCTGTGCATTACATCAATTCAACATTGACCGCTCTCAATGAAGGGTTGATCGGTGAGGCATTTCACACCTTGTCCGAGGCGTGGGCTTTCACCAATTCATTGAAGTATAATCCAAACCGAAAACTCTCCCTCGATCAAATTGAAAAAATCAAGGAAGTGGACTTTGGTGACGGAGGGAATTTCTGGAACACTACAACAGTGGGGCTTCGCGAGGCCAAGGCAACCATTGTCGAGGCTTATCCCGATCTACAGTCTGTACAAGATGATTTGTAAATTGAAACCGACCCCAACACGAAATCGGCGTCTTGCCACCAGCTTCTCTTTGGTGGTGGTCTTTTTCCTCCTGTTGAGTAGTTGTGACCAGAAGGATTGCTGTAGCGATGAAGATCCCAATCCTACCCCGGATCTTGCAGCTGAGCGGGGGAAAATGGCCAATCATGTAGCGAGTCATTTCATTAAACCAGCTTATGTGAATTTGGCTGATGCTGCTGATCAAATGGAGGTGGCCATGCAAGATTTTAATCAGGAACCAAATACGGAGACATTAGATTTGCTAAGAGATGCCTTGAAGACGACCTGGTTAAGCTGGCAGGACGCAGCGATCTACCAAATGGGACCCACTGAGAACAATGCATTGCGGGCTGCAATTAATCTATATCCTGCAGATGTCACAAAAATCGAGGAAAATATTTCTTCCGGATCGTATACTCTTGGGGCAATTTCCAATCAGGGAGCAGAGGGTTTGCCGGCTATAGACTATTTAATCAATGCAATAGAAGCTGACCAGGTGATCGACCAGTTTGCGGAACCAGGGAGGATGCAGTATTTGGCAACATTGATCGCCCAACTCAAGAATCTGACTTTCAAAGTTTCAGAGGAGTGGTCCGATGGTCCCTTCTTAATCGAGTTTACTAGCGAGAGGGCCCGGGGTAGTGATGTGGGCAGCGCCATCGGTCTTCTTACCAATGCGATTGATCTACATTTTCAACGTTTCCTCAGAGATGGAAAAGTAGCCATTCCAGCGGGGGTACGAAGTGCCGGAGTTCCTCGACCTCAAGCTATCGAAGCACTTTACGGAGATTATTCACGCGATCTTCTGGTCAGAGGATTACAGGCCTATATTGATCTCTTTGAAGGCGATGGATTAACCGGCACGGAGGGTGTTTCTTACTTCAAGTATTTAGATATCCTTGAAAGAAATATTATCGCGGAAGACTTACGGATGAGATTTTCGGATGCCCAACAAAAGTCGCAAGACTTGAATCCGTCATTCACCACACAAATTGAGACCAATAATGAAGCGCTGGTTGAAGTGTTTTTGAGTTTACAACAGATTGTGACCCAGATCAAGTCAGATCTAGCATCTGTTCTTGGAATTACCATAACAAATCAAGATAACGATGGGGATTAGCTCCTGATCTTATGATAGGAAGAATAGCCGGACAAATGACTTCAATATCACCACTGATCACTTTCAGGGTGTTGTTTGGCTTTATTATGGCTGTAAGCTTGACTAGATTTTTTCTGAAGGGCTGGATAACAGAACTTTATGTCAAACCTACATACTTTTTCACGTTTCTAGGTTTTGATTGGGTGAAACCACTGGGGTCAATAGGGATGCATCTAATTTTTCTGGTAGCCTTTCTAGGTGCCATTGGGATCATGCTGGGTTTGTTTTATCGCCTATCCACAGTGCTTTTCTTTACAAGTTTTACTTATATAGAATTGATCGATAAGACCAACTATCTAAACCACTATTATTTTGTCAGTTTGATAGCCTTTCTTCTCATCCTTGTACCAGCGCATCGGGCCTTTTCCCTGGACATCTTGCGAAGACCAGGTTTAGCTGTGGAACAAGTACCCGTTTGGACGATCAACATTTTTAAGGCCCAATTGGCCATTGTTTATTTGTTCGCCGGGCTTGCCAAGCTCAATGCCGACTGGCTCTGGGAGGCTATGCCACTGAAGCTGTGGCTACCGTCTCTTTCGCATCTTCCGATCATTGGAAAATTCTTGAACTACGAGTGGACCGCTTTCTTGTTTAGCTGGAGCGGAGCTGTCTACGATCTCACCATTGCTTTTTTTCTCTTATTTGCCCCAACGAGAAAATGGGCATATTTAGCTGTGGTTGCATTCCATTTAATGACAGCTTTCCTCTTTCAGATCGGCATGTTTCCTTATATCATGATTTTCTGCACCCTAATATTCTTCTCGGCAGAATGGCACCAGAAACGTGTTGACACCCTGAAAAGGTACTTATCTTGGAAACCCGTCGAATATCGAGTTTGGACAGGAAGCCGCATGCCTCCAGTCATTGCTGGCTTGTCAATTATTTATTTTGTTGTACAGTTGATTGTACCCTTAAGATCTTCGGTTTATCCCGGATCGGTATTTTGGACAGAACAGGGTTACAGGTTTTCCTGGCGAGTTATGCTCATGGAAAAAGCTGGTTATACTCAATTTATCGTAAAGGATAAGAATGACGAGAAATCCGAATGGGTCAACAATTACGATTATTTAACTCCTCAGCAGGAGAAAATGATGAGTACACAACCCGATATGATCCTGCAGTTTGCTCATTTTCTGGCTGCTGCATACCGGGCAAAAGGTTTCAACCAACCAAAAGTCTTTTGTGATAGCCATGTTACTTTCAATGGCCGTCAGAGCCGGAGATTTCTTGATTCATCGGTTGATCTGGCTGCACAGCCGAGAAATTTTATATCAAAACCATGGATTCTTCCCTTTTATGAATAAGGCTGGCACCAAATACTTGCTTATCGGATGGATACTGATGATCCAATTCATGGTCCTTGCTCAAGAAAATACCTATGTTGTCAGGGGGATTGTGAGGGATTCTTCAACCCAGGCACCGCTATCAGCGACTGCAATACAATGGATTACTGCAGATAAATCAGGCTTAACGGATAGTTCGGGTCGTTTCTCCTTCTCCGAGATAAGCCCAGGTCAGCATAGGGTGAAATTTTCATATTTGGGTAAGGATCCTTTGGTAATGACTTTTGAGCTTGGTGCGTCTGATCTAGAGATCACCGTTTTCATGCAGAATGCTGTCCATCTCATCCAGGAAGTCACCGTGACGGATGATCAGGTTAGATCAACTGGATTGCGCCGTCTGCGTCAAGTAGAGGGTTTTGCCATCTACGCCTCCAAAAAGAATGAAGTCATTGATTTAGATCAAATGACCATTAATAAAGCGGCCAATCGCAGTCGACAAGTATATGCTAAGGTAAGTGGTCTGAACATCTGGGAAAGTGATGGAGCAGGAGTGCAGTTGGGTATTGGAGGTAGGGGATTAAGTCCCAGTCGAAATTCGAATTTCAACACTCGGCAAAATGGATACGACATCAGTGCTGATGCGTTGGGTTACCCAGAAAGCTACTATACACCACCCATAGAGGCAATCGAGCGTATTGAAATCGTTCGGGGAGCTGCCTCCTTACAATACGGGACCCAGTTTGGAGGTATGTTAAATTTTAAGTTTAAGGAAGGCCCCAGGAATAAGAAGTTTCAATTCATAACCAGACAAACCCTGGGATCATTTGGTTTCATCAATTCCTTCAACAGTCTCGGGGGCACCCTTGGACGGGTTAACTACTATGGCTTCTATCAATATAAAGGGAGCAAAGGTTGGAGACCAAATGAAAGCCTCGATCAACATACAGCCTTTTTCAGTACGGAGATTCTGATTGGCGACAAGTTCAAGATTCGGCCTGAGTATACCCATACTCAATATCTGGCTCAGCAACCAGGAGGACTTACCGATGCTCAATTTGACCAAGATCCGCGACAATCGAATCGCAAAAGAAATTGGTTTTCCGTCCATTGGAATTTGTTGGCACTCAATTTTGACGCTGAACTGTCACCTCGAGTTCGACTCAACAGTCGGTTTTTTGGTTTGATGGCAGGCCGTGATGCACTGGGCAATCTGGATCCGATCAATTTATTTGATTTTGGTGAGAATCGGGATCTTTTGAGTGATCGATTTCGCAATGTCGGCAACGAGACTCGTTTTTTATTGCGCTATAATACAGGATCAGTACCAAGCACTTTTTTGTTAGGCACACGCTACTATCTTGGCAATACAACGAGGAAGCAAGGTGAAGCGGATAATGGTCACGATCCCCGGTTTACATATCTTAATCCAGACAATCTGGAAGGTTCTGACTTCTTACTGCCCAGCAGCAACCTGGCTTTTTTTGCCGAAAATATATTTTCGATCAATGCACAGTGGAACATCACACCAGGTATTCGTTTCGAGCACATCCGTACTGAGGCGGATGGTTATTACCAGATCATCAACAAAGATTTGGCGGGTAATATCCTTCTTGAAGAGCGAATCAATGAGTTTAAGAAAGATCCACGCTCATTTATTTTTGGCGGTATCGGCAGCAGTTATCGATTGGGAGACCAGGAAATATATGTCAATTTCTCACAGAATTATCGAGCAATAAATTTTAACGATATTCGGGTAAATACGGGCAGTCTTCGAGTGGACGAAAATTTACGTGATGAAAGAGGATTTAATTTGGATTTCGGTTTGCGCGGAAAGTTTAAGGATATTTTTGAATACGACATAAGTCTTTATCACTTATATTATAGTGATCGGATAGGTACCATTCTAAAAAAAGAACCAAATCCAGTTTTTAATAATTTGGTGGATAGAATCATCAGATATAGGACGAATATTGCTGATGCCCGGATTTATGGTATCGAATCACTGCTTGAATGTAATTTGACCAATTGGTTGACACCTGGATCTAAGGTAGATTTAGCCCTGTTTGCCAATTTGTCAATGACTGACGCTAAATACCATTCTTCCGAAATTTCTGGCCAAGATGGGAAAAAGGTAGAATTGGTTCCACCTTTTATGATTAAAGGAGGTCTGTATGGACAGGTTAAAAATTTCGGGTTTAACCTTCAATTCAGCCAAACAGGAATGCATTTTTCAGACGCTTCCAATGCCGTTTTTACTCCTTCTGCGATTGAAGGCGTCATCCCTGCCTACAAGGTAGTTGATTTCTCTCTTCAGTATACTTGGAAGAAAATGCAGATTGAGTCTAGTATCAATAATCTCTTTGACGAAGCTTATTTTACTCGTCGTGCCACTGGATATCCAGGACCCGGAATTATTCCTTCACAGGGTCGAAGCCTATACATTACTTTGGGAGTAACCCTCTAGATTATCCCATTAGAAATCTGAATTCAGCTAACGAGCCAGGTCCTTCCATCAGCCATGCCCATCGATGCTATGTGGGCAAAATCAGGCTGGCTAATTCCGGGCTGATTCCGTAGGAGGTCATGCTGGTTGAATGGCTAAATCAAAATTAGTTTGAAGTTGGAGCCTACTTCACATCTCATTCATCTTGAAGTATCTCAGCTGGATTTTGCCGGGCGGTTCTGATGGTGAAAAAGGAAACAGTAGAGCCTGCAATCAGTATCAACAAGATAGCGGGAATGAGAAAGGTAGTCGCTCCCAGACTAATGCGGTTGGAGAAATTGTCTAACCATCCATTGAGAACCCAGAAGTTTAAAGGTGCCGCCACGATAATGGCTAAGCCGATCCACTTTAGAAAATCGATGGTGAGCATTGACCAGAGACCTGTGACTGAAGCGCCGAGGACCTTGCGAACCGAAACTTCCTTAGACCTCAGTTGAGTAATGTAACTGGCCATACCAAACAAACCTAGGCAGGCAACAAAAATGGCCAATAGGGCAAACAAACCGAAAATCGTTCCAAATTGTATTTCTGACTTATACTGCTCATTATAGTAGTCATCCAAGAAGAAATATTCAAAGGGTTTATTTTGAAAAGCCCTCTTCCAATGGGACTCGATCCGATTGAGTGCAAGGCTCATATTTGGGGCTTGAACTTGCATAGAATACAGGCCGGAAGGGTTTTCAAAATAGCGAAAGATCAAAGCATCGTAGGCTTGCTTTGGAGATTCTTGGCGGTAATTTGCTACAACACCCACCACAGAAAAAGTATCTCCCCAAAAATAAATTTTTTGGTCCAGGATGTCTTCGATCCTGTGAAATCCCATTCGTCTTACTGCGGCCTCGTTAAATATTAGATGCTCATTTTCAGTACCCCTATCACGATCAAAGTACCTGCCGGCCAGTAATTTGATTCCGTAGAAGTCCATGAAAAGATCATCACAGCCCAAAACACGATATTGATGACTTTCATCTTCTCCCTGTGAAAGCAACCTGATACCACCAGCATTCCAGGGAGGCGTTCGACCCGGTACTGCTGTAGAAGATGCCAATTCGGTGACTATTCTCTCATTCTCCAGTAGGTTTCTGAAAATATCGAACTTAGTGCTCAATACTGAATCAGAGGAATAAACAGGGCTTTTCACTGCCAGTGTCTGATCAATAGTGATACCTAGATCCTGAGATTGGAGATAATGAAGCTGCCTGTAAACTACATAGGTCCCCGTAATGAGAAAGATGGAAGCCAAGAATTGTACAGTGACCAAACTCTTCCGCAAGAAATTTCCCTTTGAACTCGAGGCGAATTTTCCCTTTAAAACCACAATGGGTTTGAAGCCTGATAAAACCATCGCTGGATAAAACCCTGACAGCAGAATACCTGATAGCAATACAATCAAAATACTTACCCAAAACAACATCGAATCCGGCCAGCTGTAGGTAAAATTTCTACCCACAAATTGATTAAATGCAGGTAGGCTTAATAGAATAATCCCTAGAGCTACTGTCAGACCTAATAGATTGGCAATTGCGGATTCCAACAGAAACTGACGGACCAATTGACTCCGTAGACTGCCCAAGACTTTGCGTATCCCAACCTCTCGAGCACGCCTTAGTGACTGTGCCGTTGTTAAATTGATATAGTTGATCCAGGCAATAAACAAGACAAATAGTCCGATGATGAGCAAAAAGTATGTCGCTCTTTCATCGCCGGTGGGTTTAATCTCACCACGGTAGTTAGAAATTAAATGGATCTTGGTTAACGGTTGTAGAATAAATTCCATTCCGGCATTATACCTTTTTAGTTCTTCTCCTTGCCTCCTCTCAATAAATGCCGGAAATTTTTTCGCCAAAACTTCTGGATTCGTACCTTTTCTCAGTACGACATAGTTGAGAAAGCCATCCCACTGCCAGGCAGTACGCGATTCCTCGCTGGTAAAATTTACATAAGCCTCGAATGAGTATAGGAGATCAAATTTCATGTGTGATCGTTCCGGCAAATCTTCAAAAATCCCGGTTACGTTAAATCTGGTATCATCGTTTTGGATGAGTTGTTGGCCAATCGGGTTTTTGGTGCCGAAAATTTTATCGGCATAAGATTTTGATAAGACCACACTATAGGGATCGGCCAAGACCAAGGTGTCCACTCCGTCCAATAGGGGCACGGAAAATACCTCGAAGAAATTCTTTCCTGCATAATACGCGTATTCGGGTCTAAAATAATCTTCCCCATATTTCAATTCTGCAGAGCTCCTTGTCAAATTGACAAAATCAGTGACCTCTGGAAATTCTTCCATCAAAGCAAGCCCAGCACCTGCACATCCAGCAGCCCATTGGGTCGACAGTTCACCATCATTGTATCGATTCAATTGTACCCGGTAGATGTTTTCCTTGTTGTGAAAGTGGGAGTCATAAGTGAGTTCGAAGTAGACATATTGTAGAATGAGATAGCCGGCAGCGATGCCAATGGCCAAACCAAAAATGGTAAGGAAGGAATGTAGGCTGTGTTTCCGGAGATTGCGAACCGCAATTCGAAGGTGGTTTCTGATCATGGGAACTGTGTTGACTCTTAACTGGTTTGACTCCTACTAACAAGACCTGGTATCATCATCAATGGTTGCAAAACAATAGTTAGAATTTGAGGGGGAAATGTTCGAGTAGATATCTTGAATCTGGGCTTTGGCTTTACATGACTGTTGTTAACATGTTGATTATTAGCGGAGTGTATATGTTTATCTCATGCATTTTAGATTCTGCATTATGGTATGCTGTAGCCAACAACTGCAACCCTTCCGGATCGGAACACACTTGAGAGTGTACTCCTATTAATGCCTTCTTCACCAAATGAGCCTTGTTTAGACCGTTTGCACCAAGGTGGGTCAATGAGGTTATCCTTTTTGAGATCAGGTGTTGCCTGTGCATCAGGCGGCTGGGAAGATCTCCTGCTCATGCTAAGCCTCAAGGGGTGATATAATCAGCAATGAGCCATTTTTTTGTTTGGTATCATTATAGCAATGGCTTAATTGACCGATGCTCTACACCTTTGGGAATTGGGTCTTAAGAAGATGTAAAATCACCACCAGTTTCACAGCCTTCGTCCTTTTTCGGTTCTTGAGTTAATAGGTCATCAAGATCCGAAAGAAAATCCTTAACCCATTGGGCCATATGGGTATTGTTTTTTACGTTAATTTGCTCCTTACTTTTTTCCTCAGTCATCCCATCAAAGGCTATAAAACATTGAATGTAGATGCTATTTGGCAACTTCAAGGATACCTTGGATTTCCACAGTAGCTCCTTCTTGAATATCCATTGGTACACCGGAATCATCCGTTGTTTGGATCTTTGCGGCCGCACCTACCTTAAGCTCAGCGTTGGCCAATATGAACATGCTCGTACCATCAACGTCAACGATGTGTACTTCACCTCCGAAGATATCGACGACGCTAGGAATACCGACAAAACGTTGGAATGCTGCCAGGCCTACTTCTTGCACTGCCTCAATATGAATCATTCCTATATTACTGAAAGTATCAGCTTCAACGACGACTCCATCAGAGGTCACTGCTCCGCCGGAGTGAATTTGAATATTGCCTTGGTTAGAGAAGAAACCACGCAGATTTCTGATGCCCGATCCATCACAACTGTCGATCACAATGGAATCTGCATTTATGAATTTGGCAAATGATCGATCATTTTCAATACCGTGTAGGCCAGATCTGAAGATGGTGATTTTTCCTTCATTGTAGATATATTGCTGGTTCGATATTCCATTTTCCTGACAGTCACGAATACAAATCAATCCCTGATTGAACATGGAATCAAGACTTATGATGGCTTGATTGCGCGAAGAATCGATCAAGGTTTTTCCAGCATCTAGGTTGAAAAACTTCCCATTAAAATTGAAAATACCCACATCGTGGTTTGTCAGTGAGATATTTTTGTGGTTGACGAGATGGCCGGAGGAGTTCCAAATCGCCCTTTCACCAATATTTTTGACGTCGATATCGCCATGATTGATCAAGCTGTCAATTACTATAATTGCGTGATCTTGTATACTGTCGACAAAAATTTCGGCTCCATCATGGTTGGTAAAATCTGATTCCACGATCAAAGCCTGATTGTCTACCGAATCCACTTTAATCGTACCATAATTGTGCGCGCTTCTGAAAGCGGTGCCAATACCTGAAAGGCAATGCCTTGCATATATTGAACCAAAATTTTTGAAGGCTCCATCACAATCGATGGCAAACAATTTTGCTTCAGTAATATTTATCTCTCCCTCATTTATGAAGTTGATTTCATAGAGGGGCCGTAATTTAACTTGTATACCTCCTATCCCAATTGGACCTTTGATGGTTATTTGCCCAGATGCGGTATTGTGAAAGTTCACTCCATCCATCAACAAGGCTACTTCCTGGACGTCCGAAACGGTCAACTGGCCCGCGTTTTCAAAAGATGCCATTTCTCCAGAAATATCTAGACCGTCTGAATTAGAACCGAGAATTGTTAGTGATCCACCGAAGACGATCCCTAACCCAGTTGGTGAGCCGTTAGATGCTACCACCACCCTAGCGGCTTCAGCAGAAATACCATCCCGGATAGCAACACTATCGTGTTCGATGATTACCGTATCCAGTGCTCCCGGCACCTGTGGAGGAGTCCAATTTAAAGCGACATGCCAGAAACCATTTCCAGCCTTTGCCCATTCAATACGCTGCTGGGATTCTGATAAGTGATAATAGAATATCACAAGGCATAACACCAGAATTTGTTTCATTTTCTTGGTTTATAACAAATATGAAAAGCTCGAACCTGCTAAAACCCATCCTTTGGGATAGTTCATCGAAGCGAACTCGGATATTGAGATTCGCGGTGATGTGGTTAAGTGCAAGTTACATCAAGCGCCCCACCGGATTTTAACCCATGAGTAAATGATCTTAAAGAAAGGCACGCGATAGTATTCAAAGGATAATAACTGCGATTAGAAGGTATATGCTGAAGGATATTGAACCATGAGCATCCAGAACTATTTTCAGCGAACTGTGGTTGATCATAGGCTTTTCTCCTCTCTTAGGTAATAAAATAGAGTAAGGATTGGTAATGATGATTGAATCGCATGGTAGCAATATCGATCCTGCGGAAATTTTACTGCAACTTTGTAGCTTGTCGTATGATCTGTTGTTAATTACAATCCGAATTATTACTGACCAGTCAAGATATTTAAGATCTTGTGCATGGCATCTGCTCGGTTAGAAACCTGCAATTTGCTGACAATATTTCTCATGTGGTATTTTACGGTATTTATAGAAACAAAATGTTTGTCGGCCAACTGAGAATTGCTCAGTCCCTTAGTTACGTCCAGGAGAAATTCATACTCCTTCTTTGTTAGAGGTTTTAGACAGATTGCATCAATTTTTTCCTTGGTAATTTTCAGGGCTTCCTTTTCGTTCATATGTTTATACAGAGCCATTTCAATACCTGAAAGAAGATCCCGTTCATTAAAGGGCTTGACAATGTAGCCATATGGCAATGTCTTTTTTGCGCGATCAAGGGTCACACGATCAGATAGGGAGGTCAGAAAGATGAATGGGATCTTTTTATTTTGATTAACAATTTCCGCCACTTCAATCCCGTCTTTAGGTCCTTTGATTCGAATATCACATAATACAAGGTCTGGTGTATGAAAGCTGAGAAAATCTATTGCTTTTTCACTGTTGTGAAGAATCTTCAGAACCCCATATCCTAGCTTCCTTATCTTACCGGCGATATCCTGTGCAATAATGACTTCGTCTTCAATGATGACAATATTTATTGATGATGGACTTGTATTCATATTGTCATATTTATGGAAGTTTACGACGAGGACTAGGTTTTGGAGGTAAATTCACGGCTTTCTATTCGTACAACTGTAGGTTTGATGGTTAGTATGAAACGAAGGTAGCAAGAAGTGCCTCATTCACCAATTGCAGATCGCGATAGGTCCTACTCAAGCATCACAGAACGAGAAACAACCTTAAACTTCGATTTCCAGCTCAAATGCCTAGGTAATCGCACTTCTTATTAAATGGTACCTCTATAACCCATTCATGGATCGGACGCAATGGCTTCGCCATTTGTTTTTTTGAATCATTTGTATTTATAAAGGCCTAATCCTGCTTTCAAGAATGTTTTTGATATTTGTAGGATCGGTAGTTTTATTCGAAGCGGAAGAAAGGATTTAAGAATGTGAGTTTAACCAAGTGAGGGGGAATGTTGGTAAGATCAAGCAGGAGTGAAATCAATGGACAAGACACATATATACAGGATCAAGACGGAGTGGACGGGTAGTCGGGGAATAGGTACAGAGAGTTATCGATCCTATAGCCGGGACCACAGAATCATTTGTGATGGTAAAATGGATCTTCTCTTGAGTTCTGACCCTTCATTTCGAGGTGACCCAGCACGTCATAATCCGGAAGAACTTTTTTTGTCGTCGCTGTCAAGTTGTCACATGCTTTGGTTTTTGCACCTTGCGGCTGAGCATGGGGTTGTAGTGACGCAGTATGAAGATTTAGCTGAGGGTTGGATGATCGAGCAATCTGATGGTGCGGGACGGTTTCATGATGTACTGCTCAATCCTCAAGTGTCAACAAAGAATGAAGTTGAGCAAAATGTATTTAGAGAATTACATGCAAAGGCAAATGCCAAATGTTTCATTGCCAATTCCTGTAATTTTCCAATTCGCCACAAAGCAACTTTGTATGTTGGGGAATAATTTCGGTCTATAACGAAATTTGCACGTGATGAAAGGAAAACCCTGCTTTGTAATGGCCCGATTGTAAACGAGCTTTTAAGCCAAAATATCCTGAACCAGATGGCCATGTACATCGGTGAGTCTATACCTCCTTCCCTGGTGTTTGTAAGTCAGCTTTTCGTGGTCAATTCCCATAAGGTGAAGTATAGTGGCTTGAAAATCATGGACATGCACCGGATCCGAGGCAATATTATAGCCAAATTCATCGGTGTGCCCATAGGAAAATCCACGCTTTACTCCAGCCCCGGCTATCCACACAGTGAAGCACCTGGGATGATGATCACGACCATAATTTTCGGGTGTGAGGCGACCCTGTGAATAATTCGTCCTTCCAAACTCACCGCCCCAAATGACCAGAGTGTCATCTAGTAAACCTCTCTGCTTTAAATCGATAATTAAAGCGGCAGATGCCTGATCAGTGTCTCTACACTGAGATGAAAGTTCACGAGGCAGGTCCGAATGTTGATCCCAACCTAAATGATATAACTGAATAAAATTGACATCCCGTTCGGCCAGTCGTCTAGCCAGAAGACAATTGGCTGCATAGGTGCCAGGTATTCGTGCTTGCTCACCGTAGAGTTTGAATGTTGCCTCTGATTCCTGTGAGATATCCATGGCCTCGGGTACTGAGGTTTGCATCCGGAATGCCATTTCATATTGAGCAATGCGAGATCGAATTTCAGGATCTTTAATGTGGTCTTGATGCATGGCATTAAGATTGGATAGACGGTCCAACATCTTGCGCCGGGCATCGCGGGAGAGACCTTGGGGATTTTGTAAATAGAGTACCGGGTTTTTCCCCGATCTAAACTGAACACCCTGATGTAATGATGCTAAAAAGCCATTTCCCCAAAGCCGGGAATAAATAGGTTGTGGTCGCTGAGCACCACGGGAAAGGAGGACGACGAAGCCTGGTAAATTTCTATTTGATGAACCCAGTCCATAGCTAAGCCAAGATCCCATGCTTGGTCTGCCTGGTTGCTGAGAACCTGTTTGAAAGAATGTAATGGCCGGGTCGTGATTGATGGCCTCCGTATGCATGGATTTGATAAAACAAATATCGTCGACAATTTTGGAAGTGTAGGGCATGAGATTGCTGACCCAGGCTCCCGATTGACCATGCTGCTTGAAATCATAAATGCTGGAAGCCAGTGGTTTTGTCGATTGATTTGCTGTCATACCTGTCAGCCGCTGCCCTTGCCGCACAGAATCCGGGAGTTCTTCACCATGCATTTTTCTTAACAGAGGTTTGTAGTCAAATAGATCGAGTTGGGATGGTCCTCCGCTTTGGAATAAATAGATGATGCGTTTGGCACGAGCTGGGAAGTGGCCTGAACCGAGAACTCCCAATCCACCTGATGCCTCATCAGCACTGGTGAAATTCTTAGCCTGGCAGCCAAGAAGCGAGCCTAGTGCTATGCCTCCAATACCAAGACTAAAACGGGACAGAAAATGACGACGATTTATTTGGCACAGCTGATCTACTTCATTATTTGAGAGAAGAATCTTTTCGGAATTCATGTCACTTGTGTTTCGTTTCGTCCAGGTTAAGAATGCTGTTCATGACACCGGTCATACTGGCCAAATCAATCGGATCTATGGAATGGTTTGCTTCCGATTGACCTACAGCCAATAGTTCTTTGGCCTTTTTAGGTTCCGCCTGAAAGACATCTTCTAGTTCATGATAGAGGGCAAATAATTCGTTGAGTTCCTGCTCACTGGGCAGCCGACCTGTTAATAAATTGAAGGCATCAGTGAAAACATGGGTTGGATCTGCTTCCGAAGTCATTAATCTTTCAGCCAGTGCTCTGGAAGTCTCCACATACGTCGGGTCATTAAGTAGAATAAGAGCTTGCAAGGGTGTGCTGGTCGCTTGCCTTTTCACTGTGCAAACTGCTCTATCCGGTGCATCTAGAACCAGCATGGTAGGAGGGGGAATGGTGCGTTTAAAATAAGTATATACACTTCGGCGATAAAGATCGGCACCCTGGCCTCTGCGATATTTATTTTCGCCAATCTGATTGGCCAACTCTTTCCAGATACCAGCAGGCTGATAGGGCTTCACCCATTTGCCATACATTTTCTCATTGAGTAATCCACTGACTTTAAGTGCATGATCACGAAGCATTTCAGCTGATAGAGGTTGGTGAGGTCCCCGGGATAACCACACATTTGCCTTGTCTTTAGTCGCCTGTTTTCGAGAAACCATATTCGATTGCCGGTAAGTTCCACTCAATACCACCAATTTCAGCATATGCTTCATATCCCAGCCACTACTCACAAATTCGACGGCAAGCCAGTCTAAAAGTTCCGGATGGGAAGGTAGATTACCTTGATTGCCAAAGTCTTCTGGTGTGGAAACAAGACCTTGTCCAAAGCATTGTTGCCACAACCTATTTACCATGACTCTGGCAGTTAAAGGATTGTCTTCAGCAAATAGCCAATCACTCAATCCTTTGCGGTCAGAAGTGAATTCTTGTGAGAATGGTAAAATCTTTTCGGGAGTTCCACGCGATACGGGTTTTATCTTGGCATCATAAACACCTCTCGATAATACATAAGAGGGGTGAATTGTATCGCGTTCCTCGGCAATCATTACATGAGGAATCATTAGATCAATCGCTCTGAGACTATCTATGATCGATTTCATCTGCTGAAAGTGATCATCGTGATTTTTCAGATAATGTTCTCGCAACAGATCAGCATTCAGGTTTTGCTTTTTTATCTGTCCACGGAAAATGTACTGAATCTCTAGGCCACTGAGCTGACGACCGAAGACCATGATTTCATCCGCAGTACCTCCATTAAAACCCCATAAGTTTTCCAGTTCGCGGGCTCGATGGTTCCAATTGCCAACCAATAAATCGTTGCCATTCAAGATGCTCAAACCCTGGAGACTGTCCATTTTAATCTCAATGGATTGTTGTTCTCCATTGATATATAATTTGACCCCACTGGCTTTCCCCGATCCATCATAGGTGGCAAACACGTGACGCCACTGGTTGCTGGGAATGGAGGCTTGAGTCACCACTTCCAAATACTTTGTGTACATGTTGTGGACAAGTCGTAGACCCAGTCGTCCATTTTTCGTCAAAAATAGGTCGTACCCTTGACGGTATTGCTCGCCATTGCGACGAGCGATGATACTCCCATCTTTTTTCAACTTCCCTCGATCTTTGATCCAAGCACCCAGGGAGAAGGAATGGTGGTGATCGTAGTCTCCCACATCGCCCAGCGAGAGGAAATTGGCACCATTAAAAGTCAAAGCGGACCCTGTGATCCCACCCTCTTTTTTGGGTAGCTCAATTTGTGGAGGAAGATTAATGTTGACTTTTCCCTTCCATTCAGGATCTTTTTCATTGCGAAATACCCAGCCTTGCGGCTCATCAAGCTTATAATGAGCTTCCAATCCATTCTCATTGATTCGGAATTGGTCTGGATCAAAGCTGGCTTGCCAATTTCTAAAGCTTTCGGGCACTCTATTGGAAAATTCAGTGAGCTCCGTTTGCAATTGTTGGATGGTGGCTTTGATGTTTTCGATCTCCGCCTCGCGAGCTGGATTTTGCTCCAACATATTCGGCACTGGGGCCAAATCAAAGTATGAAATTTGACCTCTCTCGTCTTTCAAATTATTGAAAAAGCCAAAGAGTTGATAGTAGTCCTCTTGTGAAATAGGGTCATATTTATGATCATGGCACCGTGCACATTCCATGGTAAGACCTAAGAATGCGGTGGCGAATGTATTGGTTCGATCGGCGGCATATTCGGTAAGATATTCTTCGTTGATCACACCCCCTTCCTGTGTGATTGCATGATTACGCAGGAACCCAGTAGCTAACTTTTGCTCGTAGTTGGAATCCACAAAAAGATCTCCAGCCAATTGCCAGCTCACAAACTCGTCGTAGGGGAGATTGTCGTTAAAAGCTTTGATCACCCAGTTACGCCAAGGCCACATCGTTCGAGGTCGATCGTCTTGATATCCATGAGAATCTGCATACCGCGATAAGTCAAGCCAAACTGAGGCCATACGCTCACCGTAATGCGGAGAGGCCAACAATTGATCAACGACCTTTTCATAGGCCAGTTCATTATCATCGGAGGCCTCGAAAGTCCGGATCTCTTCAAGCGTAGGTGGAAGGCCCGTAAGATCAAAAAATACCCTTCGTATCCATTTCCCCTTAGTTGCTGGTTCATTAGGTTGTAAACCAACTTCCCTCATTTTCTCCAGGGTAAAGGCATCAATTTCGTTCTTAATAAAGTGGCTTTTGGATTTAGGCACACCAGGTTGTACCGGAGGAATAAAGCTCCAATGCCTTTTCCATTGAGCACCTTGATTGATCCACTTCTCGATCATGGCGATTTCTCGATCGGTAATGCTCAGATTGGATTCGGGTGGTGGCATCATATACTCTGGGTCAGTGGAGCTGATGCGATGGTAAACCTCACTGCTTTTTGCATCACCAGGCTTGATTATGTACCTTTCATCATCCAACACCGCGAAAGCACCTGATTCAGTGTGCAGACTTAGGTCAGCTTCACGAGTGTTTTCATCGGGTCCATGACAGGCGAAGCAGCGATCAGAAAGTATGGGTTTGATGTGAAAATTGAAATCAACCTTAGATGGAAGATCCATGTCTGATACCTGACAGGCGAATGCCAGGAAGCAGATCGTTGGATACAGGTAAATCTTGCTATTGAGCTTACTGATCATACGCAAATATAAAGAGTTCGTAGCTGGTGAATCCAAAGTGATACCAATTGTTCTAAACCCTGATCCCTAAGGACAACTGGAAATATACTTTAGCCCCGAACTTGTAATTCAGTGCTCAATGTTTGATAGCAGTAAGATCAAGATCCGTATAGAAGCACTAACTCATAAGTGGATGATCTCATCGAGTCTAACGCTGCAGTGAGTGCACAATAGCGGAGCAAGCTAAGTCACTGCTCAGCCTATAGGAGATGTGTCCAGGCTGCAGCCTTTGCCCCTTGAAATGCCCGTCATAGATTATGACAAAGATTTTTTGCTTTTATGCTTTCCCTCGGTGGAGATCCTGAGAATCAAAAACTTACTGGAAATTCATGTTGCGCTGTTATGGCGCATTGTAGTAAAATCTTTCCTCAATGATTTGGTCATCTTGCCATTTTTGTCTGGCTATCTGTTCCATAGTGATCCGGCCAACACCTTCCATGGTAACGTCCAGCCAGGACTCTACCATGGTAGTGGCTTCACTCTCATTGGAGGTAATGGCTCGCACTCCGCCTCCATGCCACTCTTTGACACTGGACAGAAACTTTTTCTCAGCTTCTCGATTGGCATCTTTTCCTTTGCGAACATCACCTGTGGCTTCAATCATAACTACATCATCATGGTAGTATTTTTCAAATGCATCAAGCAATTTACCTCCAAATACTTGATCTTGAATGTCTTTTGCTCTTTCTAAATACGTCATCTTGTTTTAATTTTTAAGTTCTGATATTAATGCTTGTAGCTGCTTTGAAAAATTAAACAGTTGCAGTCTGGCCAAGTTCATAAGGAATCGTTGATTTTCTAATCATAGAATTCAAGGAGAAGATCACATCAAGTTATTGGTCATCACTTCTACATGGAGTGATTTGTGGTTCGGAGCGCTCATTGGATGTCTGCTGCTTGCATTCCAATTTCTTCAAGCACCAAGTCGAATCTATGATCAGATTTTATTTCCTTGTCGACAAGGTGGTTTATTCCTCGAAGCCAATAAGATTTCTTATCAACGGCATTATTAAGAAGACCCCATACCTCAGTAGGTTGTTTAACCAGGTAGAATTTAAGCCAGAGATCACCCAAGTCCACAGTAGAATATTTTTTCTCTAGAGCCATCATGTTTGTTGTCCATTCATCAAGGGAGAGATGAGCAATCGAAAACTCTTGCAATAGTCTTTCGGAAGCCAGGTTTTTCGGTACTGTACTTAGTAGTGATCGCGCTTCACCAAGTGCATTTCGACCAGCCAGATAGTCTGCATAGGCAATAGCGGCATCAGGTATCTCTACAAAAGTGGTGATTTGTTTTTGGTACAATTTTGCGGCCCGGCGATGTTTACCACTGTCTTCCATTATTTTGGCCTGTAATTTTCCATAATCATAGACATCTGGATTGAGTTTTCGGGCCAGTTCAATATAGTATGATGCCTGTTCGTAGTTTTGTAGATCATAGTGTATCCAACTCATGAGAAAGTGCCCAAAATCATAACTTGGTCTCAATTGAATTGCTTGTTGAATCAATTCCAAGCACTCGGTTACATCACTCTCCAAAAAGAGATAATTCTGTAAAGCAAGCGCTGCAAATGCTTCGGGCATAGAGCGATTATTGGACAGGGCTTGCCAACTGTGGTGTTGGACTTTTCCCAGAGCTTTATCCCTGGAGAGTAGCCCCAGTTGATATAGACGACTGTGGATTTTCGATTGCAATGCATGAGCCATAGCAACCGTCGAATCTTTTTTCAAGACATCGTCCAGCATGGCACTTCCCTTCTCAAGATCCGCTTCCACCTGGGACCATGACCATTCCTGTGCTTCAGATAACTGATTATATAAATGCATAGACAGGTCACCGGATATCGAATCACTAGTCTCCACAAAGGGATTTTCCCGTGCATTAAGAAATTTAGCGAGATCACTGACCAGGGATTCAGGATCGCCAAACAAATCATTGGGTGTTTTACTTAAAGAATATGCCCACACGTTTTGCGCGTTTCTTACATCTACCAATTGAAAGTGCACCCTCACACTATCGTCTTGTCCTGGCCTGCAAGTTCCATAGAGCAGATGACTGGCTCCTAGTTCACGGCCAACCTGTCTGGGATTAAGAGGGCTACTGTGGTACAATTCCGTTGCTCTTGAAGACAGCACCTGAAGACCATAAAATGATGATAGTTTGGTTACCAGGTTTTCATGCAAACCCTCTCCAAATCCGTCATCCATATCGAGCAAGCCGTCTATTTCAAAGGGCATGACTCCCAATGTAGTGATCTCTCCATCAAGAAGCGAGGAGAGCGTGAAATTGCGATACCACAGAATTCCAATGGCAATGAGAAATAGCGTGGTCAAGCCGATCATGCGAATCTGGTATTTCCGGTTGCTCTGATCGGACAGCTTCCCTCTCAGGTGGTTCTTATCAGGAACAGCGAGTCCTTTAAGTGATAGGGCGTACACTTGGATGGGCTTGGAGATGTGTTTGAAATGTAAGCGGCCTATCGATTCGGCTTCAAATCCACTTCCTTTAATTTCCTTCCAGACGTCTCTCGAGAAGAGAATACTGTTAGAAATGCCTACTGACTCGATTCTCGAGGCAACATTTACGCCGTGTCCATAAACGGCTGCTCCTTTATGTACCACTTCACCAAGATGGATGCCAATGCGAAGGGGCAAACCAAGACGACGAACATTTTGTTGAATGGCCACGGCGCACTGAATAGCCTTCAAGGGTGAATCGAAAGTACTGAGACTGCCATCACCATAGTACTGGATCACCCGACCTTCATATTGTCTATGCAATACTTCTAATTGCTTCTGATGTGACTCCAGCTTCTGAATAGTCTTCACCTCATCTTCCCGCATCATGGCGGTAAAAGCTGTAATATCGGTAAACATGACAGCGCACTCGAATCGCTTAGATTCATCAATATCGCGAATGACCGCCTGTGACATGCCTGTCAAATTATCTTTTTTTTCGGAGTGAATGAAGCCAATCGAGGCAGATTTTCAAACCTAAAGACTTTCCATTCCCAGATAAGTTGCCCTCGATCAGGATTCTTGCTTCCAATATTCGATTAGAGATGATGTTCTATCGACTAAAGATCGCCTGAGTTACAGGCAAAATCTCATGGGTGGTGGTGAGTCTTGTAATTGTGCTATGTTTGGTGCTTTTTGACGTATCTGATATGAGAGATCAGATGATTTCTAACTAAAGTAACGCCAACAATACTGAGGAAACAAATAAATGAATTGTAGATGGTAATTGATGATTGGTTCACCAGCGAGAACATGCTTCGGAAAGTACCATCTTTATAAAGGGAAACTTTGTTGATTCGGAAACCTTTTCAGCGCACGCTGCTTAGTCTTCTCGGATGGTCAATCGTTTACGATAGGCCGTGGGAGTCATACCCATCAGTGATTTGAAATGATGGTTAAAATTGGCAATATTGTTATATCCACATTCAAAACAAATCTGTGAAATTCGCATGTCAGACTCGGCTATTAGACGAGCTGCAAAGTTGATGCGTGTATTTTTAACAAATTGCATAAAAGACATTTTTGTCTTCTTGCGAAAGTATCTGCAAAAAGAACCTGGAGCCATATGCAACAGATCTGCTGCTTCTGCCTGACTGATCCCGTCCCTAATATTCTGAAGCACGTATTGGTACACTATATTTATCCTATCTAGTTCTCTTCTGAAATCCTGGGAATAGGGCGCTATGGAAAGATATTCCCTGTCTTCAAAGGACAATAGTATTTTAAATATTTTTAGCAAGGTTATATAACTATCTAGTCCATTACTCTCAACGAGTGTTTCCATTTCTGCTTGAACATCTCTTGCTTTCGATCCATGGAAATAAATGCCCCTGGCACTCTGTCCCAATAACTTTTCAATACATTTTAGTTCTGGCACGTTAAAAAAATCTGAACCGATAATATTCTCATAAAAATGTATCACAATGCAAGAAGGAGTTGTTTTCTTCTGACATGATAGAATTTCCCAGCAGTGCGGTAAATGGGGCCCCATCAAAACCAGATCTCCCTCATTAAATGTGGAAATGTGGTCACCAACCAACCGTTTGCCTGATCCGGCAGTAATCAAATTTAATTCGTAGTTCTTGTGTGAATGTATTTTTGTAGAATGATGGTTGAGCTCCAATTTTCTAGCTAGAAATGAATGCTGATGTGGTACCCTAATTTTTTCAAAGACGAGCTCCATGAATTCCTGGGATAAGTTGTAAACAGCAGCAACTGATGGTCAAAAAACCATCATAATTTTAAGAAATTCCTGAAACTAAGTCAAGATACAGGCCAGAAATAGTGTAAAATTAACATTCAAGTCAACATTACTTTACTCCAGAATAGCCTATCATAAGTGGATCCTACTTTACCATGATGAAGGCCAGAATAGTATTAAACTTGGACGTTGCTCTCTGGATTCTTCTCGGTCACCGGAGGAAGATCTTGTCACATTGGTTCACGAATTCGTGACCACAGGTTAGGAAGGTTAATAAAGCATAAGAAGTTGACAAAATACCAGTAGCGTCAAGATGGAAGGGATTCTTTCTTTGAGTATTAGCACATATAAGAGTTACTGATCGATTAAATCTAATCGCAATCTCAAATGCAATTGACTTAACCTATTTAATTTGTGAAAACAATGGATATGTTTTTAAAACCAAGAATCTTGAAGATAGGCCTCATACTGGTGTCAGGTCTACTTACATTGAACGTATTGGCACAACGATCTGTAAGTGGAGTTATCACTGACGAATCCGGTGAGCCATTGATCGGCGCTAGTGTACTGGTGCAGGGAACCAATGTAGGAACCGCCAGTGATCTGGACGGCCGGTACAATTTGGATGGATTGTCGGAGGAGTCAATATTGGTTTTTTCTTATACGGGGATGGAGACCAAGAGGGAGGCAGTAGGTGATCGCACGGTCATTAATGTAAGCTTGAATGCCACCTATTTAGATGAAGTAGTGATAACCGCACTGGGAATATCCCGTGAAAAGCAGTCGCTCGGTTATGGAGTCAGCGAGGTAGAGGGAGAACAGCTGCAGAGAGTAGCTCAAGAAAATGTTCTCAATGCCTTAGCTGCACGAGTGCCAGGCATGCAAATTAATCAAGTGAGTGGACCTGGCTCTTCGGTGCAGGTGGTGATCCGTGGTATGACTTCACTGACTACGGACAATCAACCCCTTTTTGTAATTGACGGTGTGCCTATGGCAAACAGTATCAACAATATACAGGAAAATGGTTCTAGAAATCAAGTGGATTACGGCAATGCGATTTCGGATATCAACCCGGATGATATTGCCAGTATCTCAGTACTCAAAGGACCAAGTGCAGCGGCTCTCTATGGTTCGAGAGCTGGTAATGGGGTGGTTCTGATTACCACGAAAAATGGAGCTGGTCAGAAGGATATCGGAGTTCAATTTACCACCAGCAATGTTTTCGAGCGGGCCAGTACCCTTTTGGACTTGCATTATTTGTACGCATCTGGCGAAAGGAATCCGATCTTGGACGAGGGATCTGCCTATTGGGGAGGACCGGCGTTGGATGTGGGTAATCGAGCCGTGCAGTGGAACAGTCCGGTTGATGCCAATGGAGTACCTACACCTACGGAGTTGATCTCCTACCCAAACAATATGAAGGAATTTCTACAGACAGGAATTACTTCCAACAATAGTGTGGCTATAACTGGTGGTGGAGATAAGGGACATTTTCGACTATCCTATGCAAATATGTCTCATCGTGGGCTGATTCCCAATTCTGATTTGTTTCGAAATAGTTTGGGTACCAACATCAATTATGAGGTCTTGAAGAACTTGACCATAAGTACCAACATAAATGTAGGCCGGACCCATTCCAATGACCGGCCAAACACGGGCAATCGAGGAGCTAATCCATTGCAAGCGGTTTATGTATGGCCGCATGTAGATGTAAGAGAACTCCGTGATTACTGGGAAGAAGGCAAAGAGAATATTGCGCAAAGAAGACCCAGCACAGAAGGCAATAACCCCTATTTTATTGCATATGGGATCACCAATGCTTTCACCAGAGATCGGCTTTATGGAAATGTCAAAGCCGAGTATCAGTTCACTCCTGAACTATCAATCTGGGTAAGACACGCGATGGATCAGTTTAACGAAAATCGAGAAACCAAGATACCATTTAGTTATAGTAGACAACGCAATGGTGGCTATTGGCTGACCGACCTGCAATACCTGGAGCATAATACTGATTTTTTAGCCACCTACCGGAAGGTGTTGGGGCAATTAGACTTTTCTCTATCGGCAGGAGGTAATTACATGAGGCGGACTCAAAGTAACAATACCATCGGTTCGACCAGTCGAAATGTTGGTTTGACTGTTCCTGGAATTTTTAATGTAGCAAATATTAATCGTGATAATTTAGGCGTAAGCAGCAGTATTGGTGAAAAGGCCATTTACAGTCTTTATGGTCTGGCCTCGATTGGATATAATCATATGATTTATTTGGATATAACCGGTAGAAACGATTGGTCTAGTACGCTGCCCGAATCCAATCGTTCATATTTTTATCCTTCCGTTTCCTTAAGTTGGCTAGTCGATGAGATGGTGGACCTACCCAGTTATATTTCACTCCTCAAATTTAGAGCAGGCTGGGCGCAGGTGGGCAATGATACTGATCCTTATCGCCTGCAACCAACATTGAATACGGGAAATTACAACGACTTGACAACGGTTGGAGTCAGCTCAACCTTACTCAATCCGGATTTAAAACCAGAAATTGCCACCTCCACTGAATTTGGAGTCGATCTCAGTTTATGGAACAACCGGGTCAGGTTAGACGCCACATACTACAAAATGGAAAATGAGAATCAGATTCTTTCCATTTCACTACCACAATCTTCTGGCTTTTCAGGGAAATTGATCAATGCCGGTCTAATAGAAAGCAAGGGGTGGGAGATCAGCTTGGGTCTGACACCTGTGCAGAGTGTTCTTACCTGGGATCTCAATTTTAATTTCACCAAGAATACAACCATCTTGTCTGAGCTGACGGAAGGAAAAGATTTTATCGATTTATGGCAGGATAACAATGGTGGTGCATTTACCTTTGTCGGAGATGAAATCGGAGATCTGTACAGTGCCGGATATGCAAGGGTAATGGACCCGTCTTCACCCTACTATCGTTGGCCAATTTTGGGTAGTCATGGCGGTTGGCAGGAATTGCCCAATGATCGTGAGAATCGGATAAAAGTAGGGAATTTCAATCCTGATTTCATCATGGGGATTCAGACTGGCCTGAACTATCAACGGTTTTCATTGTCGGCAAGTTTTGATTGGAGAAATGGCGGAAATTTTCAGTCTTATACTTACCGGTATGGTGAATCTGATTGGAAATCAACCCGGCAAATTGAGAATCTGATACCAGGGGGCTCAATGTCTGAACAGGAATTGATTGCCTTATTGAAGTCTGACCCTGAGAAATATATCATCCCCAGGAATGGCAATTATCCAAGAGTAGGCGGTCACACCGAGGAGACCGGGGGATTTTTCTTCGATGACAATGGCAATGCAGTTGCCGGACACGATGGAGCCTTCGTTCCCGGTGTGATTCAAGTAGCCGGTGAGGAAACACCAGATGATTTTAGTGATGATGAGTACATTGAGCATTTGTACCCTACAGAGAATACACTCTATCCAATTACCGATACCTATCCCTGGGATTTTAACCAAGCGATTACTTTTGATGCCTCTTTTGTTAAGTTGCGTGAATTGACCTTATCTTATTTGCTGCCGAACTTTGCAGGAATAAAGAATGCCACAGTCTCCATTTTTACCCGCAATTTGATGTTGTGGAACAAGGCCAAGATCGGCATCGATCCGGAGCGGGCTTTCGAAGCCAATAATCGGAGGCAAGGTGACACGCAATTGCAATTCAGACAAGGATTAGAACGGCAGAATGTTATGCCGTTTACCAACTCTTTTGGAATCAAATTAAATGTAGATATCTAATCGATTAAAGAAATAGTAATGAAGAATTTTCCTTTTAAGATTTTATGTATTGCATTTATCATTCTCTTATGTCAGTCGTGTGAAAAAGATTTGACAGAGATAAACCAAAATCCCAACGGGATCGATCCCAGCAATGCCAATCCAAATATGCTCATGCCTTCTGTTTTAGGAGCAGCAGCACAAAACTATTTAAACCTGGGCTTTGGAAATGTAGCAGGGGTAATGCAGCACACCCAGAAGGATGGTTGGTTTGGCGGTCATAATCACTACGACTGGAATGCCCAGGAATGGTCATCATGGTTTGGCATTCTGCGAAACAACGATTTGATGCACGAACGGGCCTTAGCCCTTGAATGGTCATTTCACGAAGCAGTATCACTGACGATGAAGTCGTTTATCTTTGGTGTGATTGCCGATCTCTGGGGCGACGCACCTTATACCCAAGCCAGTAAGGGTGACGAAGGAGGCACTGAATTTGAGTATCCGGTGTTTGATGGGCAGGAAGTGGTTTACAATGGGATCCTCGAAGATCTGAAAACTGCCGCGGGCATTTTTGCCAGTGGCGACCAGACCGGAGTCATTGAGGAGAACGACTTGTATTTTGGGGGTTCAACTGATTCCTGGATGCGATTTGCCAATTCCTTGCTTCTACGCTACTACATGCGAATTTCTGATAAGAATCCAAGTGCTGCACAGGGTGGTGTTGAACAAGTCTACAGCTCAGGTGCCTATATTTCAAGCGCTGACCAGGATGCCACATTACAATATACTGGGGGTGCCAGCGATATTTGGCCCTCGGACTATGCCAGTGAAGCCGGTAGTAATTTTCGAAGACTAAAGCCTTGCCAGACCTTGATCGATCAATTGCTCGGTACCAGTGATCCACGACTTGAAGTCTGGGTTGATCCTGTACATTGTCAATGGATTGCTGATCCAAACCTGGCAACAGCTGTCGATAGTTTTATTCGTGAAAATGGTGCCCCACTACCTGGTATACCTGCATTAATGGATGAGGAATACTTTGTGGCTAAGCAGCAAGGCAATGTGTATACTAGACATTACAATCCAAGTAGGATTGAGGCAGATCTAAATGATAATCTTTATGTTGGACTTCCTGCCGGACTGCGTCAACCTTCATCTTACAATTTGAATCCCACTCCTGGACAAAGTGTTGAAAATCAACATGTTTCTCAGCTAAGTGCAATTTACCGGCAAAGCGGTGGCGAGCTTCTTCGTGCTCGTTTGATTTCAGCAGCTGAGACCAGCTTTATCCTGGCAGAAGCAGCTCTTAAAGGTTGGAATGTTGGTGAGGCACAAAGTCATTATGAAGATGCAATTAGACATTCCTTAGAAGCATGGGGTGTCGGGTCAGCCTTCGAAGATTTTGTGGTCAATGTCTCCTTCGACGGTACATTAGAGCAAGTCATGATGCAAAAATGGGTAGCCAGCTGGACTGCTGCTACTGAATCCTGGTTTGACTTTAGACGTACTGGGCTTCCTGATTTAGAGGCTGGTCCGGCTTCAGAACAACCAGTATTACCCGTTAGATTTAATTATGGTTCTGATGAATTAATAAATAACGAAGCAAATGCAATGACTGCCGTTTCTCGTCTCGAAATTACTCCGTACTCAGGTGCGCGGGGAAACGATAGTCAGTGGTCTAAAATGTGGTTAATTCAAGGAACAGGCAAGCCCTGGTAGTAGTAGATCAGAAAGAGGTTGATCTCCACAGACTACGGTTGACCTCTTTCATTTCCTTAATGTTCTTGATGGCCAATCTTTCTCTTCTTTATCCTTGCCGCTATCTGGCTTGGAGAGTCAGCTTTGATTTATTGCTATATCGATGAAAAGTACATTAGTTCAACTAATTGAATCGCATTTCAGTCTTGATCCATTTTGCAAGACCACGAATTTTTACTTGGTACTGCCCGCATTATTTTTGTCCACATTCTTATCGGCACAATACCAGGATTCAGCCTATAAAACACCAGTCTCGATAAAATTTGATAACCCTCTGGAAATTGGTGAGGAGGGTTTCCAAAAAGTTGTGGTTGACTACAATGGAATAGCTTACTTACTCAATCGTCAGATAGGGCTTTATCGATTGTATGAGGGATCAATTGTTAAAGATAACTTCTACCTTTCTCTCTCAGACAAAACTACGATTGACATTTGTATTCAGGATGAAAGTGGATACCTGTATTATCTGATGGACGACGGCTTTCTCACCAATGCTCATGCCGGTGCCATCTATGCATCTTTAAAGCACAATTATGATAGAATTCTCGTAAGTCGAGATGATGAGGTCATGCTTTTTAATACTGATTCAGCATCGGTCTATCATAAACGGACATTGATGACCAAATTGGGCATGCCAAACGAGCTCATAGAGGTTTATTCCCATCTCGGTCTATTTTTCGCCAGAGCTGGCAGGGGCATTTATATCTTAGAAGAGGATAAATGGGAACTCATTTATGAATGCCCACCTGAAGTCGTGGATGTTGCGTTTGCCAAGGATCACATGGTTTTAGCGAGAAATGATGGCTTTTTGGCGGTAGATTTTCTGGGGAATGAATATTACGGCCTAGATAAAAAGGTTCCAGTTAGCTCAATCCATAAAGTGGTCTTCCACCGGGAAAAATTATGGGCAATATCAAATCAAGGTGCTTTTTCCCGTGACACCTCTGGTCTAAGATATTACGCATCTAAGAGATGGCTTGATAGTGACACGATTATTGATCTGGCTATTGACTTTCAGGGTGATGTTTTTTTTCTGACGAGAAAGGGATTAAATCAAATTGATTTCCGTAGCATGACCCTAGGCGAAAAGGCCGATTATTTTGAAGAGAAAATCCGGAAGAATCATCTTCGATACGGGTTCGTCAGTGCCTTAAATCACTCCAGACCCGGTCAACCCTATGTCCATGATCACGACAATGATGGATTGTGGACTTCATTCTATCTCAGTAGTCAAGCACTCAAACACTTTGTGACGGGAGATGATATGGCGCGTCGATACGCATGGGAGTCCTTTGAAGCTTATGAACGGTTGTTGTCTGTAAATCCATTGGATGGTTTTCCTTCTCGTACCTTTGAACGAACCGGTTATAAGGTATCAGATCCGCAACGGTGGCGACAAAATTCACCGGACCCAGGTTGGGAGTGGAAGGGTACTACGAGCTCAGATGAGTATGTCGCTTACCTATTGGTCGCTGCAATGATGGATGAGTTTGTGGCTCAAAGTGAAGATGAGCACCGACGTATCGCCGCTTTTATTGATGATATCTTAATGCATATCATCGATAACGACTACTATTTCATTGACGATGATGGCCAGCCAACGACATGGGCACGTTGGCATCCCGAATTTGTAAATGGATATGCAAAAAGCGTATATGATCGGAAGCTAAACAGCACTCTCCTTATAGCAGGCTTTCAACTCGGATGGGCCCTAACGCAAAAAACGATATATCTCAAGGAGTTAAATAAGATCATTGAAGAATTTGGTTACCTCGAAAATATGATGATTCCAATGAGTGAGATCTCTCGCACCCGGCATGAGTACGATGGACATGTGCTTGGCCTTGAATGGAATCATTCAGATGATGAAATGGCATTCCTGACCTACTGGGTCTTGCATAGATTTGCACTCAATGACAGTTTGAGAAACACATTTAGTTGGGTGATTGAAGATCATTGGAAGATTGAGAAACCGGAAAGAAACGCACTTTGGAATCTTATTTCATTGGCCACCTGTGGAAGTATTGACGAGGCTTCGACTATGTGGCATCTCCAGGAATTTCCTCTAGACTTGCGTGACTACGCAATATCCAACTCGCATCGTCAGGATCTTAATTATCTTCCACCCAATTTTCGAGGAGAAACAACTGCTAACTTGTTGCCTCCTTCTGAGCAACCCATGCACCGGCATAATCGTACTCCATTTATTTTAGATAGTAGGGGCTCCCATGCCCAATTGGCTGGAGATGAATACTTATTTCCTTATTGGTTGGCAAGATATCTGGGCTTTGTGAGTGATGATATCATGAAAAAATAATAAAAGAATAAAACTAGATCTTAGAGATCGTGGCGATCTGAAATGAATACGAAAGGCAACTCATCAATCGGTTATAAGGGAATTTGGCCAGTCCTCGTGACGCCTTATAATAGATTTCTCAAGATCGACGTCAGTGCTTACCGGTATATTATTAATTGGCAAATCGAAATGGGCTGTCACGGCATTTATGCATTGTGCTTATCCAGCGAAATGTATCTTTTGAGTCAACAAGAACGATTGCTTTTAGTTAGGGAAGCAGTGGAAGTTGCGGATGGAAGAGTACCCATAGCTGTGACCGGAAATCTGGATGAGGACTTCCCATCGCAAATCGAATTTGCCCACCGGGCACACGATTTGGGCGCTGATGTCGTCATGCTGATCATCCCATCGTTTTGCAAGACAGCTGAAGAACAGCGGAGCTATTTCTTAGATTTTGCTGAGCAGACCCCATTCGCCCTTGGATTATATGAGTGCCCCTATCCTGAGCACCGGACACTGTCGATCTCTTTGATTGAGGAACTGTCGTTGACTGGCCGTTTTGTAGCTTTTAAGGAAACGAGTTGTTCCATTGAGAAGATCGCTGATATATGTCGAGTGATCGAGGGGAGTGAGCTCTCCCTGCTACAGGCCAATATCCCATATCTGGTTGAAGCCCTTCAAAAAGGTGCACAGGGTTCAATGAATGTGGTAGCAAACTGGTTACCTGATTTGGTGACTGATATTTATCAACATTTTCGGTCTTCTGACGCCAAGGAAAAGCACCAACTGTTATGTTCTATGGAGCTGGCCCAACGTACTGTTCATCCTGCCGGAGTCAAGTATCTTATGGCCAAAAGGGGATTGCCCATACTACCTCACACCCGGTACAAAAAACAATTGAGCGCTGAGGAGCGGCAAGGTCTGGACTGTGCTTCTAAATATTGGTTTAGTGAAGATTTTACCATCCGGTCAGAAATAATCAACAAGGCGGTACTCGATTAAATTTCGTACAATGCTAAATGCTAGGCTGCTATGAGAATGAATAACTTGAAATGCATTTGGCTCTTTTCCTGTATGATGATTTTTTGGCAATGTGATCATCAAGTTGATGAGAATAATTTGGAGGACATATTTAGTAAATATGGCTCCCTTTTGGTTCCCAGCAAGAACCCAGATCAGATTATCTTAAATCTTACAGAAGATCCAACCAGATCAGTTGCTGTCAACTGGAGGACAGACACAACCATTTCCTCAGGTTGGGTGGAGGTAGCTCAAGCTACGAAAGGACCGCAATTTCGTGAAGATACAAAGATGATTTCTGCTAAAACTACTTTCTTCCAAAATCAATATCAAGAGGAGCCTAGAGTATCGGCTCACTATCACAATGCAATGATCAATGGCCTTATGGAGGCAAATACCTATGTATACCGGGTAGGTTCTGAGGAATCATGGAGTGAATGGTTTCAAATTACCATGCCTTCCATATCATCTAAGGGCCTCTCATTTATTTATTTTGGCGATGCCCAAAATGAGGTGAAATCAATGTGGTCAAGAGTGATCAGAAAGGCCTATAGCAAGTTGCCAGAGGTCGACTTTATGCTTCATGCTGGTGATCTCATTAATCGTGCTGATCGCGACTTGGAGTGGGGAGAATGGTTTTATGCCGGTAGTTTCATCCATGCTACGATTCCCAGTGTGATGACTCCTGGCAATCACGAGTATAGGGATGTGGTTTTATCACCTCAATGGCGAGTGCAATTCTGTTTGCCTGAAAACGGACCAGAGGGTTTGGAGGAAACCTGTTACCAAATTAATTATCCCAACGCAAAAGTGGTATCCCTGGATGCGGAACAAATTGACGAGTCGCTTATCTATCGAGACTTACAAGCCAATTGGTTGGACTCGATTTTAACCCACGACGCCAGACCCTGGACGATTATCACACTACATTATCCCTTTTATTCGACCAAACCTGAGCGGGATAACCCGATACTTAGATCCACTTTCAAACCCATTCTTGATCGTCATCACGTAGATATTGTACTGCAAGGACATGACCATGGTTATGGTCGCGGCCAGGTTACCAACGAGATGGCCGGTGTCAACTATCGGGACCGGGAGCATGGGACCGTCTATGTTGTTTCAGTAAGTGGTCCGAAAATGTATGAAGTGGAACACGAGGCAAATTGGCTACAGAAATCAGGTGATAATACCCAATTGTTTCAGATCATTTCCATTAAGGGTGATATCTTGGACTATAAGGCCTATAGCGCTGAGGGTCAATTGTACGATGCATTTCAACTCATTAAACATGAGAATCAGCCCACTGAATTGATTGAAAAAACACCGAGCGCTGAAGTGCTTTTTTGAAGATGATCACTTTCATGGATTACTCTTGTGAAAATTCTAGGCTGATTGCAGTCAGATCTTAGAAATGGTTTGTTGGTCTTTGGTCTTTGGTCTCTAGTCTTTGGTGAGTATTTCACTCATAACTCATCAATCATCACTCACAGCAATCTACGTTGAGCACCTAGAACCTCTTTTGCATCCCAGGCATATCGCCATGGATGTTGCTTGCAATTAATGCCAGGATAGCAAGAACCAGGAGTACAGTGACGAGGAGCCTGGACCAAGGGTAGGGTTGCACCGGTCTAGGATTAAACTCTGGATGCAGTCTTGGCAAGAAAATCACGAGCAATAGATAGTTGATAATGTAGAGATACTGTTCGATGCGATGGGTACTGAAAAGTGCACCAGTGATCAGCAGGCTTAGTAGAATGTAGAAACCAAGATGAGCAGAGAAAAATTTTTCCACATTTGATCGGGATGATATACCGAAACTTTTGTTGGTTTGATGGTAAGACCGCCAACTGAAACCAGCATAGAACAAGATGAGTACCAATGCACCTAGTTGGACCCATCGTGCAATGGTCTCTGGAGTAGTAAAAGCTATAGCTTGAAAGTTTTGGACCAGTTTTCCCATTTCAAACGACTGATTCCAAATCACGAAGGGGATGAAAAATACCAAGAGAATCAAGGCTACTGCGTTTGATCTTGTCCTTGGCAAATCGTCTGATTCCTCCTTGGTCCAATCCGAGGTTAGTGTACCGTAACACATCCCCAAACCTCCAAAGAAGCCTAGAGAGTATTCCATTACATTCCAAAAGTTGAAATCGATGCCGCTCATCGTGCCCAAGACCTGTAGAAAATTACCGAAGGCAAATCCGAAGCCGGCTCCTGTGCCGCTCAAAGCACCAACCCTCAGAGCGGGCCGAAACTTATAAACGAGCATGTACCACGTCAGAAAGCATGCGATACCTAAACAGACAGCCCATAATTCACTTCTCGGCGGTGTCATCAACCATTCCCACTGCATGACGAGAAAGAAATAAAAGACAATTCCACTACTTACCATTCCGCACAATAATAGCAACCAGTTGATTCTGCTTTTTTTGCTGTCAGTAAGAGACAATCCAAAAAGGGAACCCCCTATAAAGCCGTATAGACCCCCAACCACGAAGAGCATGGTGAATCCATAGTAGACATTTATGAAGTCATCGCTTCTTCCATATCCTACGATCAGACCGTAACTCATCATTCCGCCGAGTCCCCATCCAATCGCTGCAGCCAGTGTGACTTTAAACAGCTTGTTTTGCCAATCTGGCCGTCTTGAAATCATCACAATGGCAATAGCGGCAATGGACCCAGCCCATGCAGCTCCCTGCTCATGACCAAATTGACCTCTTACTGCCCAAGCAGTACCAAGTGCCATACCCACCAATACACTACTTATAAGTATTTCACCAGTCCACCTTTTCATTTAATTAATATTGTCGAGTTGATTTATCATAACTAAATAACAACACCTTATTTATGATGGTAACGTCCTCACTAATATACCTCACTGTATTTGGCAGGCCTCATGAAAATTTATCAAATCCTGATGGTATATTGACCCTGAGTATTGCGCATATATCATTAATGCTGTAAGAAAGCCTCTTAATGCAGTATATTTAAGGCACGGCCCAGGTGAGGGTGTTTCCCGACCGATTTACAGGGGGATATTGCCGTGCTTTTTTCGAGGCAAGTTGGCCACTTTATTTTCCAGCATTGCAAAGGAGGAAATCAATTTTCTCCTGGTGTCTTTGGGATGGATAACTTCATCGATAAACCCACGAGATGCAGCCCGGTAGGGATGAGCAAATTTTTTGGCGTAATCTCTTTCTTTTTCAGCCAAAGTTTCCTCAGGTTTATCAGATGCCTGAATTTCCTTCCGAAAAATGATTTCACTGGCTCCCTTGGCACCCATGACGGCAATTTCTGCGCTTGGCCAGGCATAATTCATATCGGCACCGATATGTTTTGAATTCATTACATCATAAGCGCCTCCATAGGCCTTTCGTGTAATTACCGTCACACGAGGTACCGTGGCTTCACTTAGGGCGTATAGTAATTTTGCTCCATGAGCTATGATGCCATTCCATTCTTGATCTGTTCCTGGTAAGAATCCTGGTACATCGACCAGAACAAGGAGTGGTATATTAAAGCAATCACAAGTTCGGGTAAACCTAGCACCCTTTTTTGAACTCTTGACATCGAGGACACCGGCAAGACTCATGGGTTGGTTAGCAACAATCCCTATATTTCTACCTGCCAGTCGACCAAATCCAACAATTAGGTTTTCGGCAAATTCAGCATGAATCTCAAAGAAAGTATCACGATCAATAATACCCTCAATTACTGATCTCATGTCATACGGTTGATTGGTGTTTTGGGGTATAATTTCCTCTAATTCCTCTCGATATTCCTCAGAAACTTTGTAGGGGAGATTTACTGGGGTTTCTTCACAGTTTTGTGGTAAATAACTCAGTAGTTTTTTCAGCTGATCAAGACAGTCTACGTCATTTTCAGCAATGAGATGGGTGACTCCAGATTTCTGAGCATGGGTTTGAGCACCTCCAAGTTCTTCTGCGGTGACATCTTCGTTGGTAACGGTTTTGACGACATTGGGACCAGTTACAAACATATAGCTGGTTTGCCTAACCATGATCGTGAAATCAGTCATTGCCGGGGAGTAAACTGCGCCTCCGGCGCATGGTCCCATAATGGCAGATAGTTGAGGAATGACTCCAGATGCCATAACATTTCGATAAAATATATCGGCATATCCTGCAAGTGATCGAACCCCCTCTTGTATCCTGGCACCACCGCTGTCATTCAAACCAATAATCGGAGCTCCAGCTTTCATGGCCAGGTCCATTACTTTACAGATCTTTTCCGCATGGGTTTCCGAGAGTGAACCCCCAAAAACGGTAAAATCTTGCGCAAAAATGAAGACCAACCGCCCTAGAATATTCCCATAACCTGTTACTACACCGTCACCATAGTAAATGGACTTGTCCATACCAAAATCCACAGTGCGATGGGTGACCAAAATGCCAATTTCTTCAAAAGTTCCTTCGTCAAGTAGGTATTTTATTCGCTCGCGTGCAGTCAACTTTCCCTTAGCATGTTGCTTTTCGATCCGATCTTGACCTCCACCTAAATACGCTTCAGATTTCTTTTGTTCCAGGTCTATCTTTTTACTACCCATGTAGAAATAAATTATTTATAAGTCACTTTTGATGATTATCGATCAGATGTTCTAGAATTTCGATTGCAGCTCGGGCAATAATCGTACCTGGTCCGAAGATAAGGGAGACCCCATGGTCTCGCAGGAATTGGTGATCTTGTATAGGAATAACTCCTCCCACCACCAGCAGGATATTTTTTCGATCTAACCGATCGAGCGCTTGCCTGGCTTGGGGTACCAAGGTTTTATGGCCGGCCGCAAGAGTGGAGATGCCTAGTACATGTACGTCATTTTCGGCGGCTTGAAGTGCAGCTTCATCAGGCGTCTGAAATAAAGGGCCCACATCGACATCAAAACCAATATCGGCAAAACTTGTCATGACCACTTTGGCCCCCCGATCGTGACCATCTTGACCCAATTTTGCAATGAGTATCCGGGGTCTTCGACCATCCATTTGGGCAAATTTATCGGCCAATTTTCGCGCTCTTATAAATAATTTGTCGTCACTCATGACTCTAGCATATACTCCCTGTATCGGTCGATTTATAGACTGGTGGCGGCCGAAAGCTTCTTCCAAGGCGTGCGAAATTTCACCCAAAGTTGCCCTTGATCTAGCTGCATCAATGGCCAAATCTAGCAAATTGGCATTTGCCACTTGAGCACCAGCTGTGATACGGTGCAAGGTTTTTTGCACCTGATTATGATCCCGTCTGGCTTTGATCTTCTTCAAACGCGAAATTTGTGATTTTCGCACCTCGTCGTTGTTCACCTGCAGGACATCAAAATTGATTTCGTGATCAATCTGAAAGATGTTTACTCCAACGATTTTTTCCTGAACACTATCGATCTGTGCTTGCTTGCGCGCTGCAGCTTCTTCTATCATCGATTTTGGAAATCCCTGGAGTATCGCCTGAGTCATCCCACCCATGTTTTCTACTTTGGTAATGATCTTCCAGGCTCTTTTAACCAGCTCATTGGTGAGATATTCCACATAATATGAGCCTCCCAGAGGGTCGACGGCCTGGGTCAACAAAGCTCTCTCTTGTAGATATTTTTGAGTGTCTCTGGCGATCTGCGCTGATCGATCGGTGGGAAGAGCAATCGCTTCATCAAAGGAATTGGTATGTAAGGATTGTGTGCCTCCAAATACTGCCGCAATGGCTTCATTCATCGTTCGACTTACATTGAGATATGGACTTTGAGCCGTGAGGCTCCATCCCGAAGTCTGACAGTGAGTACGTAGAGCCATTGAACGGGGATCTTTGGGGTTAAAGCTGGCCACAATTTTGGCCCACAATAATCTTGCCGCCCTCATCTTGGCAATTTCTGTAAAGAAATTCATCCCGATACCCCAAAAAAAGGAAAGTCTGGGTGCAAATTGGTCGATGTTGAGACCGGCGGATAATCCCGACCTAATGTATTCTAATCCATCCGCCAGGGTGAATGCCAGTTCCATTTGTGCTGGAGCTCCAGCTTCGTGCATGTGGTATCCACTGATGCTTATGGAATTAAACTTGGGTAGATGATGGGAAGTGTACCTGATGATATCCTTTACAATACGCATGGACGGTTTGGGCGGATATATGTAGGTATTTCGAACCATGAATTCCTTCAAAATGTCATTTTGAATCGTGCCCCTGAGTTGCTGTTGGGATACTCCTTGTTCTTCTGCAGCTACAATGTAGAAGGCCATGATGGGAATGACTGCACCATTCATCGTCATCGATACCGACATTCGATCAAGTGGTATTCCCTCGAAGAGTACCTTCATGTCTTCCACGCTATCAATGGCTACTCCGGCCATCCCTACATCACCACTGACACGAGGATGATCAGAATCATAACCCCGATGTGTCGCTAAGTCAAAGGCCACGGATAATCCCTTTTGTCCCTGCGATATATTTCGTCGATAAAAAGCGTTGCTTTCTTCGGCAGTAGAGAAACCTGAATATTGACGAATGGTCCAAGGTCGACCAACATACATTGAGGCATATGGTCCTCTTAAATAGGGTGGTAGTCCGGCTGAAAACTCCAAATGATTTACATCTCCAATATCCTTGGCTAAAAATCGATCATGGATGGGTATATTTTCGGCAGCCTTCCTCGTATTCCTTTGATCCAGATCTAGCCGGTCAGGTCTGGATAATGAGATCTTTCTAAAATCTGGAATTTTCATTTTTTATCTTACCGTGTCACCCGATTATCAAACCAAGAACTTTTTTTTGTGATCGGTGGTCTCAAGCCTTTTTTCCGGTCCATGAAGATCCTGAGACCCAATTTCGCAACAAGCTTTTCCAAGTCGTGAAGGTCTTTTTCCATTTTTTCTGGAGACCAGTAGTTTGCGACAAAATCGGTATCGAATTGGCCATTGCGAAAAGATGGATGGTTCAAGGCAAACGCCCCAAAGGATAAGGTGGTCTCTGGCCCTTTGATCTGGCAAAGATCAATAAACCGCAGCATTTCTTGAATGGCATGAATTCGATTCGATCCATGAACAATAATTTTGGCGAGCATAGGATCATAGTAAATCGGGACATCCATTCCTTCGCGATACCCATTGTCAATGCGGAGATTTGGGTGAGATGGAAACACATACGTGGTCAATTTACCAATGCTGGGTGAGAAGTTATCTAGAGGGTCCTCTGCATATAACCGCAATTCAATGGCGTGGCCATTCATCTTGATATCCTCTTGTCTGATTCGCAATGGTTTGCCCCGGGCAATATTGATTTGTTCCTCTACCAAATCGAGATTCGTAATGCATTCTGTCACCGGGTGTTCTACTTGCAACCGTGTATTCATTTCAAGAAAATAGAAGTCCTCAGAGCGCTGATCAAAAAGGAATTCGACCGTACCTGCACCCACGTAGGAGCAAGATCTAGCCACTTCGATGGCAGCTTGGCCCATCATATCTCGCACAGCTGGTTTTAAAATACTGGACGGAGCTTCTTCAATAATTTTTTGGTGTCGACGTTGGATGCTGCAATCTCGCTCAAACAGATGTATGACGTTCCCATGCTGATCTGCCAGGATCTGGATTTCAATATGTTTTGGCCTGGTGATGTATTTCTCAATGAAAACTGATCCATCTCCAAAAGCAGCTTTCGCTTCGCTCATTGCTCGCTTCAGTTGTTCTTCTAGGTCCTCAGCCCTGGACACTTTTCGCATGCCTTTACCCCCTCCACCAGCGGATGCTTTGATCAAAATAGGGTATCCGATTTTTTCGGCCCATTGATTAGCCTCCGTAAAATTAGCAACAGCATCCGCTGTACCTGGTACCAAGGGTATCCCAGATTTTTTTGCAGTTTCTTTGGCAGCTAACTTGTCACCCATCAGTTGAATCGCTTTTGGAGGAGGGCCAATAAACACCAGCCCAGCCTTTTGCACTCTACTGGCAAATTCAGAGTTTTCGCTGAGGAAACCGTAGCCTGGATGGATCGCATCCGCATTTGAACCTATTGCGGCCTTAATGATCTTGTCCATTGCGAGGTAAGACTCTGCTGAAGGTGCTGCTCCAATATGAATCGCTTCATCAGCATAGATGGTATGGGGGGACTCGCGGTCTGCATCTGAGTAGATGGCCACGGTCTGAATACCCATTTTGTTGGCCGTTTTCATGATCCGCAAGGCGATTTCACTCCGATTGGCGATCAAGATTTTCTGCATTATAGTGTCGATCTTTTTTGAAAATTTGTCCAAGCTGCCAGAGCCAGCTTATCGGTAAGCTTATCGATGAAATAACTTCCTGCCACCGGATCTTCCACCCAATCGAGATGACCTTCCAACTGTAAAAGCTGCTGCATACGCAGAGACAGTAGAGGTCTGGTCGTTAGATCCTTATCCTGTGCGTGATGATTGACAATTATTCTGTCTGCTCCAGCAATACCGGATGAAAGAGCGTGACTGGTCATCGGCACAAGGTTGGCTGGCACATCCTCATTTGATCCTTCGAGACAAACTTCGATGAATGGGATACTGACCGGCATTCGCCAAACACTCAGAATCTTACTGCATGTAATTTTTAGTGCTCGAATCTTGGCAATATTTACCAATATTCGTTCATCGGACTTAACACTAAATTGTAGAGGATCACTTAGGTCTTTCAAAATTCCCTTATTATGAAAAAAAATAAGTGCTTTGTTAGCCGATAAGAGATAATGGGTCAGTTCTTCCACAACATCATCTACCTGGGGATCAACATCTACGACATACTTAAATTGTGAAATCTTAGGGAGCGCATTTACATGGATAGTTTCCAACTCCGATCTGATTTGGCGCCAGGGTAAGGAAATGTTGAAATGTTTAGGCTCTAGGTCGATGTCTTCGAACCAGTCCAACACCGTTCTTAAAAACCTTGCTGCAGATCCACTTTCTGGGAAAATAGAGGTGGGTATCCCCCTCAGTTTACCGCTAATGAATAGCTTCCTCAGATATTCTTTCGATCCTGAATGAAGATCTGTAAAACGCAATGCCTTCGCACCTTCTCGTAGAAGAGCAGCGGCCATACGGTTCATTTCTGTTCCGCTTTCAAAAGCAATCGATGCCCCCATCTCCCAACCTGGGCGATAGCTGGGCAGCGGTTTGTGATCTTGTGGATGGTCGTGCCGGTGAATGAAAGGAGAAATCGATAGCACATCCGCTATTTCCCAGTTTTTTTGCTTGATTCCGAGCTTATCTAGCTCCAAGTCGATTTTATTTAACCAATCATCCGTGCTATGACTGTCGAATGGATAAAATTTGTGACCTCTTTGATTGGAATTTGTGACCATACGTGTTCCTGCTATTCAATTTCAATCAGAAGTTGTCCTTTATCTACAGTCTCTCCCTTGGCAATCTCGATTCTATGAATTTTACCTGGACCTGGCATCTTGATCAGATTTTCCATTTTCATAGCCTCCAATATTAGGATGGGGTGTCCCTTTTCCAGGAATTGCCCCTCTTGCGTTAGTATTTCTAATACCAACCCTGGCATAGGAGCGTGCACATTTTGGGACACCTGGTTTTCTTCGTTTAGATATCCCATAGATTGAATGATAAGATCCAGCGGGTCTTGGATAAGTATATTCATGAGTTTGCCATTTATTCTTAGCTCAAGCCTCTTCTGATCAATAGCCATGGAGACAATATCAATGGAATAGCCCCTGGTTGCGTCAATGAGATGATATTTGTCTTCGTCTAAGGCAATCATATTCATCGTCAAACAGTCCTCTATATCCAAGTCGTAAGTATGTTGGCCGACTAAAACCCGGTATTTATTTTGATGCATGTATTGATGCGTGAGATACGTATTTAGTTAGTTGTGCACTGATCCAGGATGTATGTCAAGAACTTTCTTCGACCAGATCCTTGGGGATCATGTGAGTTAACACATGTCCAAAGTAGGTAAAATGAGAGGAATTTAGTAACCGCCAAATACAAGTTAGCCAACTACCTATGATAGGATGTTGCCTGGAGGTTGGTCAGGAAATGATTAGCTAGATGTCAGGATGCATGAACCAATTTTCGCTGAAAGGTCACTGGGCATCCAGTTTGTTACCGAGGGGGCCTATTTCAATCTAGGGCGCTAATGACTTCGCCTGCATATCCAAGTGATCTTAGGTTATCGAGCGTTTTATATGGCAGATTTGGATCAAGCATATTGACCATCCAGCTGGACATTTTGCCTCCATGGTCAATGGTCAGATAGTAGGTTACTTCAATCTCATCTGCTGAAATTGGGTTTAACCACCATGAAATAAATACCTGAGATATGGAATCATCATTGTACTCGGGCAGGGTATTGTTGGATGCCACCTGGTCATAAACCAAAGCTCCGGTTCTTTCATCCCATTCCTTGTTGATGGCCCACATAAACTCCCGATTTTTTGCGGGCCATGCCAAACGCTCTCGAGTGAATATATGGTAGTTCTTGGAGGACCTGGTGTATACAAGCTTGGCCTCCTTGACACTTTCCTGCCATGTAGGGTATGATCCAATGCGGTCAAATATGGCTTCCAGCGAGTCCAAGGGCATGTATAAGGTCGTCTCCGCCTTAAAACCTCGCACCTTCAGATCTTCAGACTGATAAAGCTTGACCTCAATATTATTCTTGCTTACTGCAGTTTGCCAAGCATTCTCTCTCTGCGCTCTGATGTCATGGGGGCTGGAAAGAAAGAGTATTGCAAGAGTGAAAGTAAAGTTTCTCAGCATAGACCTTAGTTTATGTTACGGTGACGGGACAACTAAGGGCCAATACCAGATTATGTCACGTATATGATTGAAGGGGATAAACAGACCTTATCCATGCAGTCATAGAGCAAAAATAGTGCCAGACTCCAGGTAGTGATGCCTAGTAGCCATAGGGTATGAAAGGGTGTTTGGGCCTTTTCTAAATCTACGGAGCATTACTCAAGAGAATATGCAGCTGATCAGATTTAAAATGCCAATTCTGGAAGGTCACCGGCGAATCATCAAGCTCCTATAGCGAATTCTGGTGCATGTCCAGTTAAGACTGATAAACCTTCGATCTTTCCAGCATCAAATGCTTAATGTGTTATGTTGATTAATCAAATAAGGTTTTACCTAATCAGTTTAATGTGCTTGTCATTTCAGTTTTACTCTGCTGTGGATTCCGTGGCACAGGAAAGTGAAGATAAAAGTCTTTCACCCTATTTTCAGATTCTCAATGAGGGTCCTTCGATTGATAACTTTCCTTTGTTGACAACCGAAGTGCAGGTCAACCTGACAGACTGGATGGCGGAGGTCACAGTACAGCAGATTTATAAGAATCTAGGGGAGGTGCCTATTGATGCCAGCTATATCTTTCCAGCCTCAACTCGGGCAGCCGTACATCATTTGGAAGTTAAAATTGGAAATCGAACAATTGAGGCCGAGATCATGGAGAAGCAGAAGGCCCGTGAGCGGTATGAGAATGCCGGAGAGGAAGGATATAGGGCAGCCTTACTTGAGCAACATCGCATAAATGTATTCGAGATGAGTGTCACGAACATCGTACCAGGAGATGAGATTTTGGTGACACTCAAATACCATGAACTGATCAAGCCGGAAAGAGGTACTTATCAGTTTGTTTATCCAGCTGTTGTGGGTCCGAGATACATCAGTGAGGCTGCAGACCCCGAAGAAATTGGTTTCACACAAGTACCCTATCTCGCAGGAGGTGATCAGGTGGTAAGTGACTGGAAAATTGAAGTCGAAATCATTTCAGGAAAACAAATTGAAGATATTCTGTGTCGGTCTCATACAGTTGCCACAGAGTGGCAAAATGGGTATGCGCTGAAGGTTGCACTGGATCCGAGTGAAATCGCCAGTGCAAATAAAGATTTTATCCTGGAATATCGTCTTAACGGGAAAAAGCCAACGAGTAGTGTTCTGTTGTATGAGCATGAAGATGAAAAGTTTTTTCTGACGACGATTTATCCACCAGCAATATTTCAGGAACAAGAAATTATTCCGAGAGAATATATTTTGGTGGTGGATGTATCGGGGTCCATGATCGGTTTTCCCTTAGACATTTCCAAAGAGTTCCTCCGGCAATTGATATCATCTCTTCGGCCCGAAGATCAATTTAACATCGTTCTTTTCGCCGGTGCGTCAGCACTTCTTTCTCCGAAGTCACTTTCAGCCAACACCAGAAATATCGATCAGGCCATTCGGTTTTTAGATGCACAAGAAGGAGGAGGTGGTACCGAGCTTTTGCCCGCTTTGCAAACTGCATTTGATTTACCAAAAGGGGAAGGGGGGCTGTCCCGTTCCATTATTGTGGTGACGGATGGTTATGTTGCAGTTGAGGCGGAAGCTTTTCAGATGATTTCAGATCAATTGGGCTCAAGCAATTTATTTGCCTTTGGAATCGGTTCATCGGTTAACCGGTTCCTGGTGGAAGGGTTGTCTCATATGGGTAGGGGTGAGGCTTTCGTCATCACTGATCCCACCGAAGCGCCACAGGTGTTGGAGCGCTTTACCCAATACATTAAATATCCTTTAATGACTAATGTCGCTATTGAATGGAATGGTATCGAACCCTACGACATTATTCCAACCAAGCTGCCAGATCTCTTCTCAGAAAAACCGCTTTACCTGATTGGTAAGTATCGAGGAGAACCTGATGGTTTCGTAAAAGTCAGTGGTCGTATAAAAGATGGCAATTTTGTAGAGGAAATTCTCTTCGATTCTTCAAATTTAAGGCCACAGAATATCGGTTTGCGAACACTATGGGCACGAGAAAAGATTAAGTGGCTCCATGACTTTAATCATTTGGAGAAAACGCGAGAGAGGGAAGAAGTAATCACCAAATTGGGGTTGCAATATCATTTATTGACCGATTATACCTCTTTCGTGGCTATTGATAAGTTAAAGGTGCTGGACAATGGTACTGAGACCATCCTGGTCAAACAACCACTGCCACTGCCTCATGGTGTTTCGGACTTTGCGATTGGTTTTGAAATGTCTGTAAATGAAACAATTTCCCATGAAGATCCTGGTGTTATGCCATCATTCAGCGTTTTGATTTCGGGTGTTATCCCCTCAGTACGCACCCACCTTGAAGCAGAGGTTGAGAACTTACTAATGAAGGAATCACCTAGTGTCCTAGATGGTCTCAGTGAGATAATTTTGATCTGTAATTTTGACCTCATGCTTCAAAAATGGTGCATTACGGCAGATGCTGATGCTCTGTATGCAATCAGAAAATCCATCGGAAATTATTTGAACGAAAGAAGAGATCTGGACCTTCCCCATTCACTTCGCATATTGATCTATAAATCGTGAAACTCATCCAAATATTACTGCTAATTTTTGTAGCGACTTCATCTTTAGTCGTGGTTTGTGAAGTGTGTTGGGGTTTTTTCACAATTAGTGAATTCAAGGATCAAGAGCCTCTATTTGAACGACCCAATGATAAGGAGAGTATAACTTTTATTATGGGAAGAGATAAACAAGGTCAAGATTATTTCTCTCTTGCTGAGCAACACTTTTTATGGGATTCCATCGAAAAGACGGATAAAGTGGTTACTTCATGCTACAGTTTAACGGATCTGCTTAATTACCTAAACCAAAATGTTGGTGAGCGTGCCTGGGGTACCATACAGGTCGTATTGCATGGAAATGTCTGGAGTGGACTCTCCATTCCCATGTGGCAAGATGGCCCACGAGCCTACCCAAAGGACTTGCTTCAAGCTGTCAAGCAGCAGAAATTTCCGACTCTACATAGTCATGCGGTGGATCAGAGAACTCGGATCAATCTCTGGGCTTGTGGCATTGGTAAGAACCCTTATCTCCTAATAGCCTTAGAAAGATTATTTACCAATGGAGAAGGAGGGCGACCTCAAGTTTATGCTTCGCCTCATTTTGTAATCTTTAGGCGAAGAGATTCAGGTCTGCCAAGCAGATTGAAGGCGAGCTATTGGCCGTATTTTTTTAGACGAGGATACCGTCCCAGTGATTCCCAAATTAGCGAAGCGATGACCCAGCAATATCCAGATGTCGATATCAATTGGTCTCGAGTCCTTCGACAGGAATCATTCGATGGTGATTCGAGCCTATTTCATCATAGTTTCCACGTTCCGATTGTCTGGACAGTCATTTATGATCAAAAGGACCTACGACCGGACGTAAGCACGACATCGGATAAGATGGCCTGGATTGCAGGACAACCTAAACTGCAAGATAAATTGAATGCGCTTGGCATTCCACAGGAGCGATATCAATGGACTGTGAATAAGATCATATTGACAGACCCAGATGGTTCGATCAGATATGCCATCAAGGCGATTGGGATGTGTACGGTCATCTGTTTCATGCATTCTACCGATGATCAAGACCCATCCGAGATGGTTGCTCGATTTTAGGATGATATGAAACAAGCTTGTGGAAGAGAACGTTATTTCATTATGTGATCTTCTTCACATTCATTGCAGCACGCTCTGTCAGGTTATTCTTCTAATGAAAACATGAGTGATGTTGGAACGAACTAAGCATCTGTTTATCATCAAGTTCACCCTCTTCATAGGCGTGTTCTTAATCGGTCAGACATCCCTTTTTTGTCAGAGTCATCCGACCTTGTCATTTGACCTGCTGTACTCAGGATTTAGTGATCCCATCTCCATTACTAATGCTGGGGATGGGTCGAACCGTTTGTTTGTCGTAGAGCGTGCTGGCCGGGTCAAAATTGTTGAGAATGGAAGCACCTTGCCCGAGTTATTTTTAGATATCAACGACAAGGTAAGTACCACTAGTGAAAGGGGATTACTGGGTTTGACTTTCCATCCGGACTATCCAGGTCAGCCGTACATTTATATACACTACTCAGATTTGGATGGAGATTCTCAGATCTCACGATTTTCTGTAAATCTAGCTGAACCCAATGTAGTTGATACGAGTACCGAGGCCACTATTCTTCTGATTGGACAACCAGCAGGGAATCACAATGGTGGGACACTACTTTTTGGACCGGATGGTTACTTGTATATAGGAATGGGTGATGGGGGTCCCAGCGATCGAGCGCAGAACCCTCAGACACTATTAGGGAAGATGCTGCGGATAGATGTGGATAACGGCCTTCCGTATACCATTCCAAGCACCAACCCTTTTGTTAATGACGGTTCGACGTTGAATGAGATCTGGGCACTTGGTCTACGCAATCCATTTCGTTGGTCATTTGACCGGCTCACCGGGGATCTGTGGATTGGAGATGTGGGACAGAGCAGCTGGGAGGAATTTAATTTTCAACCTGCCAGCAGTGATGGTGGTGAGAATTATGGCTGGCAATGCTATGAGGGCAATGCCACTTTTAATACATCTGGTTGTGGTCCCATCTCAAATTATACTTTTCCGATTTTCCAATACGCCAATGGCACTGGTCCTTTTGCGGTGACTGGGGGTATGGTTTATCGGGGTAAGAATGCCTGCCTTCAAGGAGTTTATATAGCGGCTGACTCCAGAAACAGTAAGGCATATACGATCGTGCCTGATGGTAGTGGAGGTTGGAGTGGTCAGGAGCATCCCTTGGGAATCAGCTCGGTGGTAGGATTTGGTGAGGATGAACAGGGCGAGCTTTATGCGGTCAGCTTGAGTACCGATGCCGTTTATAAAATTAATGGTACCTCCATCGAAATAACTCAAAATCCGATCCCCAGTGGTACCTATTCAGCAGGTAGTTTTCTGTCTTCGGCAAGTATGGTACAAAATGGCTCCAATGTGGTTTTTAAATCAGGTGAATCTATTGAATTCCTGCCCCTTTTCGAGGTTCAATTAGGTGCGATCTTGACGGGTGAAATTGGTTGTGATAATTAATATAGGGTGCAGGACTAGCCATTACTAGTTCGTCATCAATGCATTTATGTGCTTGCCTCTGGATATTTTGTTTAGGTTACGCTAAAATTTCGTTGAAATAGAGATTTCATTGCACAAAATATTCCTGGATTGGCATCTGGATGTCATTTTGACACCGGCTAGTCTTACTTTGCTTGAGATTAATCCTGCCGTAAGTGAAAGCATCAGCTATCTTCTGGGTCTGGACTATATTGGAGATCAAACTATAGGTAGAGTTTGTCTGGAAAACAGCAAAGAGGTAAGGTTCGAATTTCGTACTGCGTTTCGACACCGGGATTTGATTGATTACATTTATCATGAGCTTACCGTTACGCATAAATTAGAAGAGGGTGACCTCTTGGGTCTCAGAGAATCTATTATGATCTTATTTCCAGATTCACCCCTGGACTTTTGGCAGACTATTGAAAAGGCGATAAAAGATAGAGATCGATAAACCTACTTTCTACTTTTGTGTTCGAACATTCTTTACAACAAATGGCTGCCTGGGTAGAGATGTGACTAAAATTTACGACTGAAATCATTAATCATAATTGCATTGAAGTAGACCTGATATCCCAACAGCCCAAAGATCGCAGCTGTAAAAAGTGTGTTTCCTGTACCCACTGGGAGCAAAAGACCCGCAGTGCCGAGCAGCAAAATGGTTATGCCGAAAAACTTCAGTTTTTTTTGCTTATGTGGTTTATGAGGCATTAGAAAAGTGCCTGCTGGAATCATCATTCCCGCAGCAAAAATACATGCCAGTAACCAGTTTGTGCTTTGAATAAAAGCATACACCAGAGCAAATAGAACACTACAGATTAATGCTAAGCCAGTATATGTTGCCATGGTTTTATCTTCGCTATCGAGCAATACTTTACCAAATTTGTTGGTCGATAAATACAGATTCATCAAAGGATCAATAACCCAGCTGAGAAGAAAACTAAGGGCGATTAGGACAACCAACACAATTAAGAAGATTTGGAGGGGACCAGATGTATTTTGAGACATCCACAAAATCAGCCGGTACACCAGATATGATCCAATGATGAAATACCAAACATGCTTTCCGCTGAGCTTTTGCATAAACTTCCGGTATTGGAAGAACATTCGATAAATCCAAAATCTGGATTTTAAGGCTTCTTGCATTCCGTGTCTTGCTAGTGCATTACCTGGCTGGATGCTTAGAGCTTCCTGAAATCTCTGGAGTGCCTCGTCGATCTTCCCATCTCTCATAAGCTGCAATCCATGATTGGCCATTGATGTTGGATTATCGGGATCAATTCTTAGCACTTCATCCAGAGAAGTTTGAGCATTTTCAATATCCCCGATCTGTTCAGAAAGGAGGGCCCTGAAATTTAGGGCTTGTATGTGATCTGGTTCAATAGCCAGTGCCCGGTCGATAGATTCAAGCGCCTGGTCCAAATAACGCTGTCCGGCTTTCACTCTGCCCAGTAGAAAGTGTAGGTTAGCCTTTTCGGGATAAATTGTAAGCAGATGCAGAACTTTTTTTTGGGCATCTTCATATTTTTCTTCCGCCAGGTCAATTTCCGCTAATAAATTGATCATTTCGAAAGACATGGGGTGATTGGTGAGATGAGCCTCCGCAATTTGTCTACTCTCACGCCACTGATGATTGAGAAATAACGCTAGAGCGAGTTTACGTTGGGATTCAGCATCTTCTGGTCTTGTGGCCAGATGTTCTCGTAAAAGTTGTATGGCTTCCTTAGCCCGGTTGTGCCTCATCAACATGTCTGCTCGAAGATGTATCGAGGAAGTCATGTAATTTTATTTCTTTTCATGTAGTCTAATATGGCGTCGTAGTGACCACTTTGATTGGCAAAAGTAGCATAGTTTTTAGCAGTTGTAAACCAATCTATTGTACTTGGATTATGCTTTTTAATTGCATCAAGCAGAACCGGAGTTGTAATGGGTTTTGGTGATCCCGACTTAAGCGCGTCTTCGAGAATTCTTTCAATCGCAATATCAATCACTGCTTCAAGATCAGCACCAGAAAAAGATTTTGTTGCTCGGGCAATTTTGGTAAAATCAATATTTTCCGAGGGTTTTTTTGCCAACTTTATCTTCAGGATCTCTTTGCGGTTTTCCAGATCAGGAGGTGGGACAAAGATGATGCGGTCAAAACGCCCTGGCCTGCGAAAAGCTGCATCTAAATGCCATGGCAAGTTTGTTGCTCCAATAATGAGTATACCCTCATTGTTTCCTTCCACGCCATCCAATTCTGCAAGAAATTGATTAATTACATTTCTTCCCGCAGATTGTCTCAAGTCTGAGCGCTTTGCTCCAAGTGCATCGATTTCATCAAAAAATAGGACGCAAGGTGCATGTTGACGTGCCTCCTCAAATACATCGTTTAAGTTTTTTTCACTGTTACCTACCCACATATCCAAAATGTCATCCAATCTGACATTGATAAATCCAGCTTGAATTTCTCCTGCAGTGGCTTTTGCAAGAAAGGTCTTCCCACATCCAGGAGGTCCATAAAGTAGAATACCCCCTCCAACCTTTTTCCCATAACTAGCATAGAGGTCGGCATGAACTAAGGGTTTGATGATTTTAAGATCGATCTCACGTTTGACATCCTCCAAGCCTCCCACATCAGCAAAAGTGATGTTTGGTTTACTCAAGAATGTGGTGTCCAAATCATTGTCCTCATCGGCATGTGTGGCAAGTCGTAAAGCAGCGTCCAATTCAGCATCTCCCAATGAAGGATCAGACTTTAGGCATTGACCGTATAGTTCTCGTGCTTTCTGAAGATCATCCTCGCGTAAATAAGCTTTGGCAAGTAAGATTTTACCGTGGGACGAAAGTGATTGGGATTGCAACATCTCTTCACCGAGTACTACGGCTGCCGATATCTTATTGGATGTGATGAAAACTTGCAATAGAATCTCTTTGGTCTCCATGTCGCCAGGTCGCATAGAAAGGATGGTTTCGGCTTCTTTTTCCGCATCAATCAGGTAATCTTCAATGAGGAACAACTTCCTTAATAGCAGTCTTCGGAGTTCCACATTGTCTGGCGAATGCGCTACCGCTCGCTTAAGTTGTTCTATTTCCTGGTGTGTAGACATAGTTCCTTTAAGATATGGTAAAGCAACACTATTTATAATTAGTAAAATGCCATCGATAGGCTTCCTGTTCCCCATCCTCGTGGGATGCTATCCGACGAGGCAAGCTTGCGCCTGCACCATTATTCAGACTTACAGGGTAAACTTTAGCATTGAGCAATTTATTGGGAAGTTCCGGTTCTTGGTTATCAATTTGAAAGCCAGCAGCTTTAGAACCTTTGTAATGATAGCTATCGATATATCCGATCGCCAGTGTTGCCGTCTAAATTCCTAAATCAATTTTGTCCGCTAGATATCGGTGGTAGATAAATAAGAAAATCACTGCTCCAACCAAAGCAAAGACAAAACTGCCTAGAAGTCCTGTAGCTTTCATGCCCAATAAGCCAAATAACAAGCCGCCAAGCACGGATCCAATCAAGCCTACGATCAGGCTGCTTAGCCATCCAGGTTTTTCTTCTTGTGGGGTCAACTTTTTAGCCAGTGCCCCCGCTGCCAATCCGATCAGAAGCCAAATGATAAAATTCATTCTTTTCAGTTTAGAAAAGGAAGATAGGTATTTTGGTGCGCTTAAACAAAGGTGGGCATTCCACGTGATCACCTAAATCGTCCAACGTCAAAAATAGCTAGATCTATCGAGGGTTTTTTGTTCATAATTAACTCGGCAATGACTTTGCCGGTTGCAGGTCCAAGACTCATACCCATCATCGCATGCCCGCTGGCAACCAAAACGTTTGGAAAGGACCGTAAAGCGCCTAAATATGGTAGACCGTCGGGAGAACAGGGCCTGAGGCCAACCCAGACATCATCTTTGCTGAAGGGTGTCAAGTCCGTTTCGGGAAAATACCTGGGCAAGCTCTCCACAATGCCCTTTACGCGAGCGGCTTTTACACGCTTGGAGTGATTGCCAATCTCCAAGGTGCCTCCCACCCGGGTTTGCTCACCCAAAGGTGTAATCGCTACTCTCGCCTCTGTTAGAATTGCTGGTAGAGATACAGGCAATTCGGACTTGGTGACAGCTAGAGAGTAACCCTTTCCGGCTTGCAGAGGGAGTCTATGGCCGAGCTTCAGGCTAAGTGCCTCAGACTGGTGTCCTGAACTTATAACGATTTGATCGGATTGGATCACTTCACCGGATTTTAATACTAGGGCCACCACTTTATTTCGAGATTTCCTAAAATTTGTGACAGTCTTCCCCAATATGAATGACACCCCTTTCCTCGCTAATGCGGAATGCATACATTCCATAAATAGCCTCGGATTCAAATGGGCATCATCTCGATAGTGAATGGCACCTAATGCCCTTGTGGCTATTTGTGGTAAGAGTTCCTGTAAGCTCGAGGACGAGTGTCGGTCAACCTGCATGCCGAGACACTCTGCTCTTTCTGCCACCTTCAATTCCTCAGCTTCCACGTCAGTTTTTTGATAAATTACCAATAAACCCTGCTGTTTGAGGTTGAATGAAAAACCAGGCTGATGGGCAAGATCGATATACAGTTGGCGGCTTAGTAAGTGAAAATCAAGTAAAGTCCTTGCTGCCGCATTGACTTTCTCAGCAGTACTCGATTTCTTGAAGAGCCATAACCAGTGGAGGAGATCGAGACTTAGTTTTGTCGAAATCGCAAAAGGACTGCTCTTACTTAGCATCCATTTCAGACCCTTCCAAATGGCTCCGGGCTGCGCAATCGGTACAAAATGGCTGGGTACGATTAGGCCGGCGTTGCCGTAGGAAGTTCCATCTTTGGTTAGATTTTGATCAATTACGGTGACCTTATAGCCCTCTTCGGAAAGATACCAGGCAATGCTGAGGCCAATCACTCCGGCACCAATGATGTGTACGTGTTTCGTTCCCACACTCATTGCATGGTCTATATTACTTGAAAGCCGTAAGCAAAAGGATCATCCTCAGTATCAATGCTGATCTGATTATAACCGAAGACCTTCGCCCAGCCTTGAATAGTTGGAATGATGGCCGGTATATTGCCAACCGATGTCACCTCATTAAAACCTCCAATAAATTGACTTCCGATATAGCTTTCATGGATGAACTCGTCTCCAGGCTGGAGCAAGTTTCTGGAGGCCCATTGAGCCATACGGGCAGATGTACCAGTACCACAAGGCGATCTGTCGATGGCTCGGTCGCCATAAAAAACCGCATTGCGAGCATGTGCTTTGGGATCGATCGGTTTTCCCGTCCACAGAACGTGAGTTAATCCCTGGATATCTGGTTCGGTCGGATGTATAAACCTTGATGATTCATTTAATCGTTGCCGAACAATGGGACTCAACGCTATTAATTCAATGGCTTTAAACTTTTCAATTCCTGGAAAATTCTCCTGTGAATCTATAATCCCATAAAAATTACCTCCATAGGCCACATCTACTTTGAGTAGGCCCAATTCAGGACATTCTACCTCAATTTGTTCCTGTAGCAAAAAGGAGGGCACATTAGTGAACCGGACCGATCTCACTTTGTTATGAACCACTTCATAGTTGGCATTGACGATACCGGCCGGAGTTTCGAGCCGTAAGGTTCCAGGGTTTTTCGGTTGAATCAATCCTTCTTCGATGGCGACGGTAACCGTGCCTATCAGACCATGACCACACATCGGAAGACACCCACTGGTCTCTATAAATAGCAAACCTGCATCATTTGCGGAATCGATAGGAGGGTAGAGAATGCTTCCCGACATTAAATCATGGCCTCGTGGCTCAAACATCAAACCGGTACGAATCCAATCGTATTGCTCAAGGAAATGTTGACGTCGCTCCATCATTGTGTTGCCCTTGAGCGAAGGTGCCCCGCCAGCTACAACCCTAACCGGATTACCACAGGTATGGGCATCAATGCAGAAGAAGGTTTTCTTCATGCCTTTGACCACTCTCCATTCACCAACCTCCAGATCTTTAAGGGATTGGCTCTTCGTAAGGCCATGGGTAATGAATCATCCGGAAAATTCTGAAAGACCACTGGCCGCACAAAACGTCGAATGGCTTTGGTGCCCACTGAGGTAAATCTACTATCTGTACTTGCTGGGAATGGTCCTCCGTGCTGCATAGCATGGCAGACAGCCACACCTGTTGGCATCCCATTAAAGATGATTCTGCCCACCTTACTCAGAAGGGTATCTACTAAGCCTTTCCGTTCTCTTAGATCAGCCTCTGTCGCCATCAAGACTGCACTGAGCTGACCTGTAAGACTCATCGCGACTTGCTGCATCTCTTCTTCATTCCCACACTCGACGACCAAAGAAAAAGGACCAAACACCTCCTCCTGTAAGTGAGTATCTTCAAGAAACCTCTGAGCTTCTATAGATGCGAGTAGTGGATACCCCTTCCATTCTCCATTGCCCTCGTGCCGAAAACAGGTAGTTACGCCGGGTCTGGACACGAGTTGCATTTTACCTTTCTCAAAATTGTTGAAAATACCCTGATTGAGCATAGGCGTTGGTGTCAGGTCGGCAAAGGCCTTCCTGAGTGCATCGATCAGGTAATCAGTCTGGTCACTCCGCTGCACTACGATCAATCCCGGATTGGTGCAAAATTGTCCCGATCCCAAATTTACGGATCCTGCAATCTGGCTCGCTAATTCATCAGGAGAGCCTGACACTTTATCTGGCAATACGAAAATGGGGTTTATACTCCCCATTTCGGCAAAAACGGGTATAGGATCTTTGCGTTCATTAGCTAGTTTGTAAAGTGCCATACCTCCTCTATAAGAGCCGGTAAAAGCAACAGATTTTACGCTAGAATGCTTGACCAACTGGCTTCCAACGGAGTAGTCATGAGCATATAATGATGAAAAGACTCCATCAGGTAATTCGCAATCCTTCGCTGCTTGCTGAATTGCCTCCGATACAAGGGCATTAACTCCTGGATGAGACTCGTGAGCTTTAACGATCACAGGACAACCTGCGGCTAGAGCTGCTGCAGTATCTCCTCCTGCCGTTGAAAACGCCAACGGGAAATTGCTAGCTGTAAAAACTACAACCGGTCCTACAGCAGTCAGCATGTTGGCCAGATGAGGAGTTGAAGGAGGATCATTTGTTTGGTCAAAGTCAATCGTAGCTTGCACCCAGCTACCTTCCTCTACCAAATCAGCAAATAGTCGCAGCTGACCGCAAGTTCTTCCTCTCTCTCCAATAATCCTGCCTTCTGGTAGACCGCTTTCATTCATAGCACGTTGTACCAATTCTTCACCCAAAGCCTCAATGTTATCGGCAATTTTTCGGAGAAAAACTGCCCTCTCGAGCCCAGTGGAGTGACGATATTGCCCCCATGCTTTATGGGCTTTTTCGGCTGCAAGATCCACCTCATCAGTCGTTGCACTGATAAAGGTACCCTCCAGGAGAGACTGAGTTACTGGATTTACTGCTTGAAGCGAGTGACTTCCTTTCGAGGATTGTTCCAAACCAATGATGTTGGCAGTAATCATGTTAGGCAGTTATTTCGATGTTTAAATAATCCGGTAATTGGGGTCGATTCTGGAGCCCGGTTTTTAGAATATGAATCACTCTTTCACGCTCAGAACCACTTAACGGCTGACGTGGCGGGCGTACATATTCGGTCCCAAGTCCAGTGTAAACTTGAGCCAATTTTATATTTTGAACGAGCTGAGGACTTAGATCGAGTTCCAAGATCGGCATAAACCATCGATAGATCGACTTTGCTTCCTCAATTCTACCTGCCTTGGTTAAGCGATATATGGCGACGGTCTCGGCCGGAAACGCGTCTACTAATCCGGCTACCCAGCCATCTGCTCCCATGATCAACTCTTCCATTGCCAAGGTATCTACACCACAGAGTATCTTAAACCGGTCACCAAAAAGATTTCTTAACCTGGTTACATTAGAAATATCCCGTGTACTTTCCTTTACGGCCTGAATATTGTCTTGAGACTGCAACTCTTCGAACATTTTGAGTGTGATCTCGATCTTGTAATCGACAGGGTTATTATACAGCAGAATAGGTAAGTCAATGTTTAGCGCAACCGTCTTAAAGTAATCTAAGGTCTCAGTTTCGGTAGATTTATACATCATTGGCGGCAACAACATCAGACCGTCAGCCCCGGCATCTTGTGCCTTCTGAGCTAAAGCAATGGCACTTCCGGTTGATCCTTCGGCGATATTGACGATGGCTGGGATTACACCTTGGGTGGCCTCCTGTGTGGCTTGCAGTAATTCGATTCTTTCCGTATGCGTCAGCGAACTTGATTCACCTAATGAACCTCCCACAATGACGCCATCAATACCGGCCTCAACCTGAGCCCTAATGTTTTGCTGAAATGTAGTCAAATCAAGTTGACCTGTTTTTGTAAAGGCTGTAGTAAGCGCTGGGTAAATGCCTTTCCATGTTGGTACCATTACTTTAATCTTTGATTGAGTGCAAAAGTCGGTAAAAAGCATCATTTCCCCAAGGAGACTGACCACAATACGGCATCAGCTTCCATCTTCTTTGGATAAACGAATTAGTTTGTACCTTATCGTTGGTTGTTTTCACAGTTTTTATCAATCTGGAGTCAATCTGTATCATGGAGAAATATAAATCGCCTGCATATCATGCTCAATCCATCAGGACCTTTATCGGCGCCAGAAATTTTGACGATTCCCGACAATTTTATACGGAAATGGGATTTCAGGAGAGTATAATTAGCGGAGACATGTCCTATTTTCGAATAAACAATTCATTGGGTTTTTACTTGCAAAAATATTATGTTAAAAAATGGGTTAATAATTCCATGATTTTTTTAGAGGTCACCGATGTAGAAAAATGTTGGGAGGACTTAAACAGCAGAGGTTTGGATCGTAAGTATAAGTATGTGCGATTGACACCAATAAAGGATTTTGATTGGGGTAGGGAATGTTTTATGCATGATCCTTCTGGAGTTTTATGGCATTTTGGGGAATTCAAATCAGGCAATGAATGATGATTTGCATTTTTGTGTACTATAGCTTTTTATGATGGGAGCTGTCAAAGCTCTACATTTAATTGATGAAGCTCATGAATTGTGCCTTGAATTGCACCTTGAAAAGGATGACCAGTAGAGCTTGTTAATTGATAAATAATCTCTATGATCCAGGTTGGACTGAGCTCTGGTATTTCTATAAATATGGACTTATGGTCGGGACTTAAAGTGGTTTGGGTGATTTCCAATTTTTTTTCATCAAATCGGTCGGACCCATATTTCCTGGTGCGACGCAACTGCCAGGTATTTATAGTGTAATTTTGTATATCTAGAGCTGAGGATGGGGTGATTTTCTCACTAAAAAAGAGCTGAATCCCCTGCTTACCAGCCAGCATCTTTATTGGAACATAAGAAGGATTAGCCGTATATCGTACACGATAAAGTCCACCAACTTGAATCATTCTACTGGTTGCCCAGGCTGACATCCCACAAACATATAATTGGCCATCGCCGGGATTAAATCTTCCTCGCATCACGCCTGTGGGAAATTGGGGAATGGGCAGTTCGATCATCCCTCCTTGCTCTCCTGTCGTGATTTCTTGCGGCATGACCACGAATATTTTACCATATCCATAGGAAAGATTAAGTAAACTACCACTTAAAGGACCCCAGCGCTCCGAGGTTGCCCATAGCAATTCAGCCGGTGATCGATCATATTTCATGTCGATCCAGCATGTAGGTTGCTCCATAGCAGCATCTGAAGAATCGTCTGGAGCAGCATAACCCCACATATTGCCGTAAAATCCTCCATTGGTGACTCGATTGATCCTGTTCATGGGATTCCAGTACCCTTGTTGATCGGTTACGTAGAAGGATCCATCAGGATTTATACAAACACCATTGGCTGCCCGAAAACCCTTCGCCATTATTTCACTTTTCTCACCGTCGGAACTAACCTTAATCAAGGTGCCATGTTGTGGAACCAATGAAGTGCGGGCATGCCTGCCACTTTTGGCATAATACAGGTTGCCTTGTTCATCAGATTGTAACCCCATGGCAAATTCATGAAAATGTTCGGTCACTTGGTGATCGCTATTAAAACTCTCATAGTAGTCGGTTTCTCCATCACCGTTTAGATCTATCAGATGCACGATTTGGTCTCGACAACTCACAAAGATTTCATTATCTAACACTTTAATACCCAGCGGTTGGAACATACCCGTAGCAATGCGATGCCATTGGAGCTGACCTTCTTTTTGGGTGATGCCTACCACCTTCCAAACTTCGCCATCAATGGTACAAACTACCGCATCATCTCCCCCATTTAAGAAATCAATTCCAGTAGGACGCATTCTGCTCTTCCAAGGATTTTCAATGGGCAGCACCAAGACATCTACAGTATATGCGACAGTATCAGGACCGCTGATAATGGGTGTACTGAGCATTTTATCATAGATCTGGGGACCTCCTTTTGTGTAGTGAGACAAATCATTTATTGAAAAGGTGTCCGCAAGTTGTTTAGCCAGAGATGATAGCGAGTCGTCGGCGATCAGCACAGCAAAATGATTTTTACCTTCCCTATCTATTTCAGCAATCCAAAGATTCTCTTCTTTCTTCAGCGTGACCCCATCACCAATGATGTGTACGGTGACAGTATCTGGTGCTATGAGTAGTTGAAGTCGGTCGTTGCTTGCGCGATCAATATTCAAAGTACGAATGATGCTGGGATCTGAATCTGTATTGACGTGTTCATGGGATTCCAGAACTCTACTGTTTCCTATCGTATACTCAATGATGGTCTTCTCTCCATACCGATACAGTCCCTTATACTTTGCCCAGGATCTTGGGAGAGGGCCAAAACGTCTGCCATCAACGACAGTCGGTCTCGGATCGGCATAGGAACCTGAGTTCGGATCAGCCCAGCCGGGTTGCACTGGATTTGCGAATAAACGTTTTCCCACAGTTCTGGGATACACATTGTGTTGGCCATCCATCAGTATATCCTCCCAATCAATAAATCCTTTTCCGGACCAAGCACCGGCTACACGCATCAGATCATGATCAAACAATACAAATGTATTTCCATCGGCAACGCCTCCCGGACCGGAGTCCAGTCGCAGAGCTATGCCTTTGTAGGCAAAATTGACCTGGGAATAGTCTTCGTTAGGTAATGGTGCCCTGCCTGTGGAAATGATCTTTGGCGGATCCTGATCATCCGCCAATTCGTAGCACCGCATCAGCCAGTTGCCATAATCCATTTCGGCCCAGGGCTGATAAGTTCCTGGTGCTGGCCCCAGACTAGATCCTGACGGTAGTTTTTCAAGGTAATCATTGTCAACTACGAAGTACTGGCCTGCATTATTAGGCTTGATTAATTCCTCTCTGATGAATGCTATGACTTCATACTTTTGCCGGGGTACCAAATGGGTTTGAGGCGGCATTAGACCGAATCCACGAGTAAGTGTTTCATACATGGCATATGGGTCATTTCCATGGTTGAAAGAATCCCGCCAAAATTTTACCGAGGTGGGTAAAGACCCAGGTTGATCTTGATCTCCATGACAGGTAAAGCATGTCGTGCGGTAAATGGTAGTGCCCCGATCTCGCATATCCCAATCCTCAGTCCATTTGGCCAACTGGGCAACTAAAGTCCGATGATCAACTGAATCCTCATATTCAGGTAGTTGATTTTGCTCAAGGATAAAAGCCTTCGAAACCCCCTGGTCAGGTTGGTGACAGTTGGAAAGCAGAAGGATCAACCATAAGAAGCCCAGGAAATATGTTGAATGCATAATCGAAATCAGTTGAAGATTACAAAATAGTATTTATCCCTTAGCCACTAAATAGGGGATTTTATTTAGGCGCTTCAACGTTTCATGTATGTTTCATCAAAATTAAGGATGGTCTGGGCTACTAATGTCAATGCCGCTGTCGTGGCTGCATCGAGATTCTTGTCTCTAGGAAATTCTCCAACGGCCAAAACCTCAAGTGCAGCCTTGGGTTGCTGTTGAAATTTATCCAAGGAATCCTCAAATTGGTGGAGTAGTTGAGATTCTTCTTCAACACTGGCTGGTCGGCCACAAAGAAGACGAAAAGCTAAATGCACTTGATCTGAGATCGATTTTGTCGCTTCCTTTTGAATCCTCTCTGCCAGGACCCGCATTGCCTCGGCAAACTGTGGATCATTGAGTAGGATTAAAGCTTGTAGAGGAGTGCTGGTGTTTTCTCTTTTGACCGAACATACATCTCGATCCGGCACATCAAAGGTTGCCATCGCGGGAGGTGGTGATGTTCGCCTTATGAAGGTATAAAGACTGCGACGATATAATTTATTACCCTGATCGTGCTGGTAAGTCCGGAGAAATCCGGAAAATTCGTTCTTTTCTTTCCAGAGACCTTCTGGCTGATAGGGTTTGACACTTGGACCACCTATTTTGCGATGTAGGAGTCCGCTTGCTGCAAGGGCATTGTCACGAATCATCTCATATGATAATCGATGGCTAGGCCCCCTAGACCAAAATGTGTTTTCCAGGTCCCTTTGATCCGAGAATTGAGAGGACTGACGATAGGTGGCTGAGGTGACCATCAATCTTAGAAGAGCTTTCAGATCCCAGTTTGATTCAATAAATTCGATCGCCAACCAATCAAGAAGTCCGGGATGAGTAGGTAGTTCACCCTGACTTCCAAAGTCATGAGGTGTGTCCACCAAGCCTCTTCCAAAAATCATTTGCCAATATCGATTTACCGTGACTCGAGCTGTGAGTGGATGATCTTGGGAAAATAGCCATCGGGCCAAACCCAATCGGTTTTTGGCTTCATGCTCAGGATAAGGAGGTAAGAAGTCGGGAGTGTTTGGGAATACCTGCTTAAGGGGTCGATTGTATTGACCTCGGTCGAGAACGTAAGTGAGTCGTGGTTCGGGCATCTCCTCCATGACCATCAGCTCCTGAATTGTATCAATGTGACTAAGCTTGCTCTTTCTTAGCGCCATTAGAAGAGCAAGTTTATCTCTATGTTTCCGACTGAGTCGATGGAGGTAGTGCTTTTCCAAATGGGATCTTTTGAAGTCACTCAGCGGTATGGATGAACCGTTATCTTCTTGAAATATGGCCGAAACTTCTAGAGCTGATAACCAAGAACGATATATTCTGATCTGATCAATTCCTCCGTCAAAAACTCCATCATCGGTCTCTGTAAATAAATATTTGCTGCCAATACCCACCCTAATTGACCGTTGGGGTTCAGGTTCGTAAGCCCGGCCCTTAGCTGGCAAAATCGATTTGTAAAGGCGATCGTAAAGGATATCTAATTCAAGTGGTAACCCATTGTGATAAATTTGAATTCCTCCTCCTTCGGCAGAGCCATCATAAGTGAGAAATAGTTGAACCCAATCTCCAGTATCAATAGGTATCTTTGAACGTGTATGAATATAATTGTGAGAGAGAGAATGGACGATTTTCACTGCTGGCCGGTTTAAAGTATCTAAGTAGAAAATCCATCCTCGCCAGCCACTGTTTTTATCACCTATGTTGCCAATGATTGATTGGAATGTGCCCAATTCTCTGGTGTTAATCCATACACCAGCTGAAAAGGCATCGTGAATATTGAAATGTCGGATACCATATAGGTGAATATTATCGTAGTCATCGTCGATGTACAGAGCCTTGCCTACTTTGCCCTCAGATAATTTCGGTTGACCTGTTACCATAGCTTGGTCATGGCGATCGATCCCATAACGAGAAGCATCACCATCCAGTTTTTGGGCTTGTATTGATTCAATGGGAAAATGATGATCAGGTGGAGGAAATTTCCGTTGGTTTTTATCCAATCCAGCGATCCATTTTGTGATTTCCTGCTGGTCACCATCTGAAAGAAGCATTGAGTGTTTGGTTTGTTGGATCATGAGATCAAAAGAATCAATAATGGCCTGACTCTTTTCTGAAGGTAGCAGTAGCAAGGGTCCAAAATTGCGATCATTTCCAATCATTCCCAACTCGTGCACATTGTTAAAAAATGCAGTCATTTCATAGTATTCCCTCTGCGAAATGGGATCAAATTTGTGATCATGACAGGAAGCACATTCCAGTGTTAATCCCATAAAAGCTGTGCCAGTGGTATTGGTTCGATCTGCTGTATACTTTAACCGAAACTCTTCAGTCACTATACCCAATTCAGAATTGAGTGGTTGATTGCGGTAAAATCCTGTGGCCATCTTTTGTTCCAGCGTGGCATTCTCTAACAGGTCACCAGCCATTTGCCAAGTAGCAAAAGTTTTATAATTCAGATTTTTGTTGAATGCATGAATAACCCAATCTCGCCAAGGCCACATTTCACGAAGTCCGTCGGCATGTAGGCCATGAGAGTCAGCATAACGGGCTACATCCATCCATTCCATAGCCAAGCGCTCACCATAGGCCTCATCACCCAAAAATTGATCGACGACCTTCTCGTATGCTCCAGCAGAAGAATCCTTGAGGAACCGATCAATTTCTTGGAGGGAGGGAGGGAGACCTCGCAAGTCGAAGCTAAGTCGCCTGATGAGCTGTTCCTTACTGGCTGGCGGAGAGGGCTCCATATCTCTGGCCACAAGACCGTGCTGGATAAAATGATCAATTTCATTGTGAACCGGCCAACTGCTGCCCTCGATATTTGGCACAGAGGGCTTGACTGGAGGAATATATGCCCAATGGTTTTTCCAGACAGCACCTTGGTCTATCCACTTGGCAACCATGGCCTTTTCAAAATTCGACAGAGTCAAATTTGACTCCCGAGGTGGCATGATCTGGTCCGGATCTTGAGAGGAAATCCTGTTCCAGAGTTCGCTTCGGTCCCTGCTGCCCGGTACGATAGCGTACCCAGTACTTTCACTGAGGGGAGCAAATGCCGCATCTTCAGTGTCCAGTCTTAGATTAGCTTCCCGAGTATTTTCATCGGGTCCGTGACATTTATAGCACCTATCAGTTAATAGAGGACGAATGTGGAAATTGAAATCTACAATTTCTGGAAGCTCGCTATAGGCTTGTTGGATATCTGAAGTTAGCGAACTATGACAACTGAGCATAATCATCGTGCTGGCAAAAAGACCTATCTGCTTCACCAGTAAAGCAAAACCAGCCCTTTTTGGCTCGCAAAAGACAGTTACATGTGGTTCCTCAGTTGTCATACTGATCACTTTTGAGAAATCTGGGCAAGAGCTTCTCGTCTCGATCTTAAGGTGAAAATCGACATTTTTACGGGAGATCTCTCGATCTCGAACGAAAATTTTTGATTCTACTTTGTGATGTCGGTTCAAGAGATGTCTAAGATTGACCTTTCCTTGACTCCGACCACTGATAACCAGACCACTGGTATCGAGTCTCCAATACCTCTTGACTGAAGATCTTAGTCGAATGCATTTATTCTCTTCGAGGCCTTACGTAATTTAAATACTGCTATCAATCTTGTGGAGAAGGTTGCTTGCTTTGGTACGAGACCAGGGAAAGAGGACACCAGCCAGTAACTATTGAGGTTTTCAAAGGTTTTTTATAACTAATTCTTAGGAAAGCAAACCTTATTTTGAGGTCATACCACAAATGAAGGGAAATGCAGATAGAAACAACACTCGATCTCCGATCAATGCTCATGGGCTTCTCAATAGCTTTAGGTTTGTTGATAGTGCTTGGTCATGAGGATCCGCATTTGGCTGTCAAGGACAAGTACCAAGTGATGGCCGACCATAACAGGTTTTTAATTTTAAATACAGTAAATGGTCAGTACATTATCGAAGACGATTTTAGTGATCGAATCCGATGGTACAAGGCTGATTTTGAAAGCAGTCACAAGAATGGCTGGAGGATTCCGGTCGATTAGTTTGAGCAGCAAAGCGGCCGAATACTGAAGCGACTATTAAGATCCCGACCAACTGAGGCAGAGGAGCGCAGCTATGGCGTTTCATAATCTGTTGCCATTCTTTTTGACGTATCGCAAATCTGGAGTGATTTTCGTTTTTCAGGCGATCAGTGTATCATTGTACATGGATTTTCAAGAACTGCCCAAGATCGAATTGCATCTTCATTTGGATTGTTCTTTAAGTTTTGATGTAGTAAATAAGCTTGATCCAACAGTCGATCGCGCTCGGTTTGACCGCGAGTATGTTGCTGGAGGGCAATGCAAAGACTTACGTGATTATCTGGATCGGGCTGTGAAGGGCTATTCATTGATGCAAGATGAAATGTCATTGAGGGCGGTGACTTATGATCTGTTCGATCAATTGCAAAGAGACAGCGTTATTTATGCTGAGATACGATATGCTCCACTACAACATCTGGCCGGCGGATTAAAGCCTCAAGAAGTTGTTGAAATTGTAAATGGAGCTCTGGTTGAATGTACTGGGCGAACAGGCATTGAGGTCAGGATGATTTTGTGTACGCTCAGACACTTCAGTGCTGAACAAAGTATGATCACTGTTCAGTTGGTAGATGAATTTTATGGTACTACTGTCGTTGGCTTCGACCTTGCTGCTGACGAGGCTGGATTTCCTATCGACAATCATTTGGAGGCTTTCCGATATGCCCGATTGCGGGGTATACCTTGTACAGCTCATGCTGGTGAAGCCTGTGGCCCCTCAGGTGTTTGGGAAACTCTCCGGCATTTCAAGCCTTCCAGGATTGGACATGGGGTAAGAAGTATTGAAGATCCCATCCTTTTAGACTATCTGAGAGATCACGGTATTCATTTGGAGGTTTGTCCAACCAGCAATATTCAAACCCATACTTATGAAACATATTCCGATCACCCTGTATCATCTATTTTTGATCATGGGATATCAGTAAGTATTAGCACCGATGGTCGAACCATTTCCGATATTTCCTTGACAGAAGAGTACAAAAAACTTCACGAATTTTTCAATTGGGAGCCTCGCCATTTTCTACAGTGCAATAGAAATGCTTTGCAAGCTGCTTTTTTATCGGATGAAGAAAAACCACAGATTTTACAGAGATTAATTCAGGCCTATAGTTAACTTGAAAATTGGTACATGAAGTCGGTCAAAATCTGCTGAATCAAGCCAATCTCCACACAGATGGATAATATACTAAACTAGAATTCCTACAGCAATTATTTACCCTAGGGCTCACCGTCCTTGGTACAATATGAGTCTATATTGTTTTTGGAACTCGAATCGTCACCGTACTACTGATATCCAGAGGCTTGAAGTTGAAACAATTCAGCGTATAGACCCTTTTTTTGCAAGAGTTCTTCATGGGAGCCGTGTTCCCAGACTCTTCCATTTTTAAGTACCAATATTCGGTCAGCCATTCTTACTGTGCTGAAGCGGTGAGAAATGATCACAGAGGTCTTTTCTTTGGTAAGCCCGGCAAAACGTTGAAAAACTTCATATTCAGCACGGGCATCCAACGTGGCCGTAGGTTCATCTAAAATAATCACTGGTGCCTCTTTCATGTAGGCACGCGCCAAGGCTACTTTCTGCCATTGTCCTCCAGACAATTCTGCACCACCGGCAAATCTCTTACCCAAAATCTGTTCATATTTATGTGGTAAGTTTTCGATGACTGTATCTGCAAGGCTGTTTTTAGCCGCTTTTCGTACTTCATCCCTGGAGTTTTCACGCATCACATTGCCGACCAATATATTATCTCCTGCAGTGAAATAATATTTCACATAATCTTGGAAAATAACACCAATTGCCTTGCGATAACTGACCAGATCAAATTCTCTAATATCGATTCCATCTAACAAAATCCTACCTTCCGTGGGTTCATATAGCCTGGCGAGTAGCTTCACCAGGGTAGTTTTACCGGCTCCGTTTTCACCAACAAGGGCCATTTTTTCACCAGCTGTGATGTGAAAATTAATGCCGCGGACTGCCCAGTCATTTTCGGCATTTGATCCTGGATAGATAAAACCCACATTTTCGAACGTAAAGCCCGATTCTATCTTCTCGGGAAATTTTTGATTTCCATACAGATTGTTGGATGGAGGAGAAATTTCCATAAATGCAAAATAATCTTGCAAATAAAGGGCATCAGTAGATATTTTGGAAAATCTAGAAAAAAGTCCCTGTAATTGTTGCCGTAATCGTTGAAACGATCCAGATAAAAATGTAAGATCTCCAACAGTAATTACTCCTGAAACAGCACGAATAATGATGACCACAAAAGCACCATAGTAGGCAAGATCTCCGATAAGGTGAAATAGACTCCCCCAAAGCGTGCGCCTTATGGCCAATTTCCGATTGGCCAGGTAATATTTATCGGATAATTTTCTGAATCGATCGGCCAAGAAACTGGCCAATCCAAAAATCTTGATTTCTTTTGCTGTGGTATCGCTTGCTCCAATGTACCGTAAATAATCTAGTTCCCTACGTTGGGGAGTCCAACTTCTCACTAACGAATAACTTGATCTGCTGAAATAAGCTTCGTTCAGAAAACTAGGAATGATAGCAACAACCAGGAGTAAGACCAACCATGGCTCAAACACAATGAGACCAGTAACTAGCGTGGCAATGGTGATGATATCTTGAAATTGAGACAGTACCATGGTCATCAAGCTTACCCGACCGGTGGTCTGTCTTCTTGCTCTCTCTAGCGAATCGTAAAACTGTGGATCTTCAAATTGAGCCAGATCCATGGTTGCTGCCTTGTGAATGAGATCAACTGATGATTTGTTTGCATATAGATCACCCAACAGTCCGTCAAATAGGTTGATTCCACGATTGAGAAGATCTGAGGCTAGTGCCAGGCAGAATTCCAATAGCAGTAACATCCAAATCTGCTGAAAGTCTTGGCCTTCATTTTCGATCATGAAGATCACTTTGTCGATAATGAGTTTACCGACCCAAAGCATAGCTATCGGCAATACAGACTTTAGTAAACGACAAAATATATTGGCCAAGAATAACGTGGGGCTACTTCGCCAGATTAGCCTGAAGAACTTAGGTAGATATTTGAGAGCTTTAGTGCTTGCTACTAACCCTGGTTGGCCATGCTTTTTGTTCGTCGACATATGCAATGATGACAACCGTTTCAAGGCAGAAAGGTTTCAACGGGAGGACTGATTATAGATTCAGAAGCACAGAGGCAGAACCAAATCTCATTAGTAGAGTGGGAGGAGATCGAACCGACCTGTTGGCAAAAAATTTTGGATATTCCGGCATGCAAAAGCAGATCCGTTCCTTTTGGAGAATATCTATGTTTGTGCTTACGATTACAGGGGGCTTGGCATTCTGCATTGTCAGCTCTTTCATTGGTGGTGATCGCGCTGCACTGACCCGCAACATGATCATCAGGAGAAATTGGATTAAGTTAATTAGCCTCATACTGGGATTGCGTATTGTGAAGGAGGGACGCGTAGTCCCTGATACAGTCCTTTATGTCTCTAATCACAGGTCATTTAGTGATCCTTTGGTGGCCTTACACTATGTTGAAGCCCTTCCTTTGGCAAAAGCCGAGGTCAACAACTATCCTCTGATTGGTTTTGGAGCTAGGATTACCGGAATCTTGTATGTTAAGCGAGAGAGTATGCAGAGCAGAAAATCAGCCAGGGATGCGCTGGAAAAGACCCTGAATCAAGGAATGAGTGTTCTTGTGTATCCAGAAGGAACAACCAATGACGAAGACCAAGTACTCCCCTTTAAGAAGGGGTCATTTGAGATTGCCCATGCAATGAACATACCAGTGATCCCCATTGCAATCGAATATGAGGATCCAAATGATCATTGGTCGGATGCTACTTTATGGGAACATTATCGCCAACAATTTGGCAAGTCCCACAGTCGATGCAAGATTAGATTTGGTAAACCAATCTCATCGTCTGACGGTCTCACACTCTGTCTGGAAACGGAGAAAAAGATCAATTCAATGCTTGCAGAGATCCGGGCGGAATTCGTTGACTCCTAATTAGGAAGATTGACTGGTTCGCTTATTAATTTCGTCTCGAATACGCGCGGCCTTTTCGTAGTTCTCTTCTGCCAGAACCTCATTGAGCATTTTCTTTAATGCCTCGATCGAGTAACTTGAGAGAGGACCAGCCTTCTTCTGCGATTTCGGGGACTTTTCTCGCAATGCCATACGCTCTTCATCCTCGCCCTCGTCTGATGAGTCGTCGAGTATTACCCCCGCAGTTTCCAAGATAAACTCATAAGTGTAAACCGGGCAACTAAATCTGACTGCCATAGCTAAGGCATCAGATGTCCGTGAATCAATTTCAATGATTTCACCCTGCCTTAAGCAGATGAGTTTTGCATAGAAAATGCCATCGAGCAAGTCGTTAATAATCACTTCCTTCAGCTCAATACCAAATGTCTCAAGGGCATTCTTAAAGAGATCATGGGTAAGTGGGCGATTTGGAGTCATGCGCTCCATAGCAACCGCAATTGCCTGTGCTTCAAAAGCACCAATTACAATCGGAAGTCTCCTAGAACCATCTTTTTCTCCCAAAACCACTGCATAATTGTGGGACTGGGAGACGCTGTGTGACAGTGCTACGATATCGAGTTGAATTTTCTCCATATTGATAGTCAGGACTCTAGTTGAATCCAAACGAAAGTAAGATAATTTATGCTAAGGCAAATCATCTAACCGGACTTATAACGCTTAACCTCTTCGGTAAGTTTGGGCACAACTTCAAAAAGGTCACCTACAACCCCATAATCTGCAGCCTTAAAAAAAGGTGCTTCGGGATCTTTATTGATCACCACAATTGTCTTTGAGTTATTGACTCCTCCCAGGTGCTGGATGGCTCCAGATATTCCGATGGCAATGTAGAGATTAGGACTGATGGCCACCCCCGTTTGGCCGACATGCTCGTGATGCGGTCTCCATCCATTGTCGGCAACCGGACGGCTACATGCAGTGGCAGCACCCAGGGCCTCGGCAAGATCTTCCAAAATATGCCAGTTTTCAGGACCTTTAAAACCACGACCTCCAGAGACCACCAGCTCCGCCTCCGGAAGGGGAATGGTACTTCCTTCTTGCTCTATGGCAGTTACTTGCAAAGAAGACTGAGGATGGTCAATGTTAAGTGTTTCAATGGTTTGTTGAGTTCCAGATTCTGCCGGTGGGAAGCTATTTACCATATGGGTGAGTACGCGAATCCCACTGTGAATCTTATAGCTAGCCACAGCTTTGCCAGAGAATACGGTCCTTTTTACAGTGAAACCGTCTTGGAACTGAGGGATTGATACAACTCCAGAAACCAACCCTGCATCCAATCTTATGGCAAGCATTCCGGCGATACTCTTTCCAGTGGAGGTGTGACTAAGGACAACGGTATCAGCCCCCAACTGTTGGACTGCTTTTACCAAAAGATCCACATAGATTTGACCATCAAAATGCCCTATTTTCAAAGGGATGTCAAAAACACGGTCCGCACCATACTTGCCCAGATCTGAACCTTCCTGTGGAGTGCCGATCGTAACGGCAAGACATTCGGTCTTCAGTATTTCAGCAACTTGTTTTCCATATCCCACGGCTTCGAATGCCACTCTCTTACATGAACCTTCGGGACTTTCTGCAAAAACCAAAACAGACATGTCGGATTATTTTCAGTTTGAACTAGATGACTTTAGCTTCTTCATGCAGCAATCTTACCAACGTATCCATCTTATCAGGATCAATCAGTTGACAATCTGATCGTTGGGGTGGAAGTTCATAATGTGTAATGGTGGTTCTCTCTTCCACTTCTACCGGTTCAATCACTCTCAAAGGCTTCCTCTTGGCCATCATAATCCCCCGCATGTTGGGTATTCTCTGTTCCGCCAGACCTTTGGCGGCACTGATCACCACAGGCAACTGAGCCAAAATCTTTTCTCCCCCAGACTCCGTATCTCTGGTCACTTCAGCATTTTTTTCGTCTATCATTTCCATGGCTGTAGCATAGGAAAAGAATGGCCAAGATAGAAGGCCTCCCAACATACTTCCCACTTCTGATCCATTGTAATTGATGGTCTCTTTGCCTAATAAAATGAGATCGAATCCCTCTGTGCTCACTAGATTCGCAATTTGCGTGGCTACATCTAGTGAAGATTGCGGATTTTTATCTATGCGAATGGCATCATCTGCTCCAATAGCCAAAGCCTTACGTATGATTGTTTCATTTTCTTGAGATCCCACATGCACTACTGTTACTGTCCCCCCATGAGCTTCTTTCAATTCCAGAGCTCGCACCAAAGCATACCATTCATCATAGGGATTCATGATAAATTGAATCCCATCTTCGTTAAATTTGGTGTTGTCATCGGTAAAAGCAATTCGTGCTGTGGTGTCTGGGGTCTTACTAATGCCTACAAGAATTTTCATATGTACTTTTTCGTTCCAATGCTGAATTTCCTATTCCCCTACTACCTTACACTCGCTTCTTTTTGCTAACCTCGTTTATTGATATCCTACGAAGCCAGCTTCAGCGCCGATACCACCACTTACTGCTGAAGCCTTTGGTCGAAGAGCAAGGCTTTGGGTGGGGAATCTGCATTGGAGATTGCAGGCAAAGATAGAAACTATGGAGATCAGAACTAAATTTGTACACAAGTTTATTTGATTAAGTACTGGGTTCTTTAAACAATTGATTGACAGATAAATTTTATTGACCTAAAGTCAAAATTATGGACAGATTAGCTCTTCTATCCTCATATATAAAGGAGAACCCATCTGATCCTTTTCTGCATTTTGCGCTTGCTAAGGAATTAGAAAAACTCGAAAGGTGGCAGGAAGCTCAAGAAAAATATCTCTATCTCACCAAGGCACATCCCAACTATGTGGGTACCTATTATCATCTCGGAAAAATCTATCAAAGGGAAGGCTTTCTCCAAGAGGCTGAAAGGGTCTATCGCCGTGGTATTGAGACTGCTCAAAGAGCGCATGATCATCATTCCAAAAGGGAACTTCAGGCTGCCCTAGAGTCTCTTGACAACTAAGCCAAGGTTATGGTACCCGAAAAGACTTTCTTTACAGGGCCGCACAACCAGATGTTTTTAAAGCCATTTCCAACCCTTTCATATTTAACGGATAGATCGCCTCCTTTTGTTTTTACTGATATGGTGCCATGGAGTACTTGATGCCGCCTAGCTTCAGTCAATGCTGCAGCAGTCACACCAGTACCACAACTCAGCGTTTCATCCTCAACACCACGCTCGTAGGTAGCAACTTGGATATAGTTCGGTTTTCTTTCCACGAAATTTACGTTAATGCCTTTTTCTCTAAATCGCGCCGAGTATCTGATGGCTCGACCCGCTTCAACGATATCGAGGTCGCTCAAATCTTCCACAAAGCTGATGTAATGTGGCGAGCCCGTATCCATAACCAAATGTCCTTTGCCTTCTTGGATATTCCAAACATCATTCATGGCTATTTCCACATAGCCCGGTTTCAGGAGTCTGGCCCGGTGGATCCCATCCGACGCAAGAAATGATCCTTCTTGATGGAAGCGTCCCAGATCATACGAACAGGCGACAGCACAGCGGCTCCCATTGCCGCAAAGTGATCCTACTTGACCATCAGCATTAAAGTAGATCATTTCAAATAAAGCTTTATCGCTTTGCTCCAATAGGATAAGACCATCGGCGCCGATCCCAAACCTTCGGTCACACAAGCGCTGAATAGTTTCGGTCTGTTCCCTAACGAGATGTTTTACTTCAAATTGATCAACAATGATAAAATCATTACCGGTACCCTGATACTTGAAAAAAGTCATTTCCTTATTCATCAACTTGCTCTAGATTTGACGGTGGTGGATTTGAGGTATGCTCGAGCTGGCAATATCTGATGCCCATGAGTGCCAGCATGAAAAGGATCAGCCCAAGACTCATAAAAGATATCTTCCATCCCCAGATGTTCCCCATATATTCACCATCCTCCGATTTCTTCCTTTGCATATCTATATGGTTATCCAAGTATACACTGCACAAAGGTAAGTCATGTTTGTCTACAAGAACCAGGTTTCTAACAAGAAAGAGATTGACCTAATCCCACAAGTAAAACCACTGGCAACAGAGATATTGGTGAAAAAATTATTACTCGATGTCCCTGTGGTAGAGAAATATTGCGGACTGGTCTATGTATTTAACATAGATTGGTTCGATTTTCGTTATTAATTCGTTAAAAGACAGACCGTGCTTTTCCGGTCTTCTATTTTGTGATATTTTTCAATGTTACGTAGTACACCAAAGACTAGATTATGAAGAACGTTGCACTGCTACTGATCGTGGCTTTATTAAGCTCCATGGTCACGGTTGGAGTCTTTAAAATTTTTGATGGTCCTGACAAGATCATCATCAGAGAACCCATCGCGACGAGCAAGGCAACTTCTACCTATCCTACATTTGCGAGAACTCCTAGGGACAATTACATTCCTACATCACCGACTGAGTTCGTGTCAGCTGCCGAACGTGCGATCCCTGCCGTTGTTTTTATCCGAACCCTGCATGCCAACAAGAAAGGTTACTGGAATTACGATTATACAGCATCTTCAGGAAGTGGCGTCATCGTTTCTCCGGATGGCTATATCGTGACCAATCACCATGTTGTTGACAACGGGACGGAGATCCATCTGACGCTGGACGATAAAAGGGAATATGAGGCAATCCTGGTTGGAAGTGACCCTACAACTGACATCGCCTTACTGAAGATCGAAGCGAGAGACTTACCTTTTGTAGATTTTGGCAACAGCGACTCGGTGCGTGTTGGAGAGTGGGTATTGGCTATTGGTAATCCATTTAGGCTCGAATCTACAGTGACTGCCGGTATTGTCAGTGCAAAGTCTCGAAACATCAGCATTCTTGAAAACGAAGCAAGTGTAGAATCCTTCATTCAAACGGATGCAGTTGTCAATCAGGGCAACAGTGGGGGAGCCCTGGTAAATACGAACGGTGAATTGGTGGGAATTAATGCTGCTATTATTACACAATCCGGCAAATACGAAGGTTACTCTTTTGCAATACCCTCTAATCTAGCACAAAAGGTGATTTCAGACTTGCAGCAATTTGGAGAAGTGCGAAGGGGACTTTTGGGTGTTAGTATCAAAAACCTAACGGCCGAGAAGGCCAGGGAAATGAACATCTCTGAAGTAAAGGGAGTGTATGTAGATCACGTGAATCCTAATAGTGCAGCCAAAGCAGCAGGACTGCAAAGCGGAGATGTAATTGTGAGGCTTGAAGAGCGCGAGACCAATACTTTTCCGGCATTGCAAGAACTGATCGCTAGAAACCGTCCTGGAGATGAGCTGAAAGTCGAGTATCTGCGAGATGGAAAGAGATATCGAACCACTGTGGTTCTTCAACAAAAAATCATTCGGGAACTCGATCCCATGATGGTGGAAATTGGTTTTGAATTAAAAGATCTTACCGAGTCAGAAGCCAAGCGGTTCAACCGGAGAGGAGCTAAAGTAAACAGTATCTACAGAGATAGCAAGATTATGGATACGAATATGGAGCTTGACTTTATCATCACTTCTGTGAATGGTGAAATGGTAAGTTCCGTCACTGAAGTGCTGAATGCCATTAAGCAGGTCGGTGAAGATATCGTCGAACTGGGAGGGTTTTATCCTCAATTTGAAGGAGAGTATTTCTATGCCTTTAGAAAGGGGGTGGGCGATTAGAGTCAGTCATGGCCATATTTCCTGCTGATGGCATTAATCGGTTTGTCCTTCTCCCTGTGTAGTCAAAAGGCATTTTCTAGTTGGTTAATGGCCTCTATAGTGTAAGCCACTTTTTCTTCCGTCAGGTCAAGGTGAGTTACGATTCGAACGGTGTGTTCATCGACGACGCCGATTCGAATACCTTGTTTATTTAGTTCTCCGGCAAGAGCAGTTGCGGTGATTTTGGTCCGTGCCACTACGATATTGGTTGGGGCTGGCGCTACTTCTTCAATGATGGACAGTTTTTGCAAGGCTGCAGCCAACATCCCTGCGTGCTGGTGATCTTGGACCAGTCTATCTACATGGTGGTCAAGGGCAAAGATACCCGCTGCCGCCAACATACCTACTTGTCTCATGCCGCCCCCCATTACCTTGCGATACCTTCGTGCTGCAATGATATCGGAGTGGTCACCAAGTAATACGGACCCTATCGGAGCTCCCAGGCCCTTTGAAAGGCAGATCGAGAGTGTGTCGCAGCAATCACCCCAGGCTGAAGGAGGATCACCCGTTTCGACCAACACATTAAAAATTCGGGCCCCATCCAGATGGAGCTTTAAGTCGAGGTCCGCACAAGTTTGCTGAATCTGTCGGGCTTTTCTCAAGGTGTAGTAACTACCCCCACCACTGGCGCAACTGTTTTCAATGACGACTAAGCGACTCCGTGGCAGCCAGTCAAAGTGCGGTCTGACCGCCGAAGTTATTTGATCTGGTGAAATGCGACCGTGATTGCCATCAATCAATCTTATCGACGATCTTGCATGGCGAGCAAACCCACCCGTCTCATATTGGTAGACGTGGGTACCTCTTTCGCAAATGACTTCTTGCATGTCTTGCAGGTGCAACTGAAGTGCAATTTGATTGGTCATGGTACCTGATGGGCAAAATAGGCCTGCATCCTTACCGAACATCTCCGCTAACTTTGCTTCTAACTTGTTGACCGTCGGATCCTCCCTAAAGACGTCATCTCCCAATTCAGCATCCAACATAAAGACTTTCATTTGTGGTGTTGGTCTGGTAACTGTATCACTGATGAGATCGACTAAAATGTTCATGCGCTACTAAATTTTAAGCTCTATTTCAGCTGGTGCTGTTTACAGGTGAGCGTACAGTAATATCCGATACTTTGTGAATGCAGCACTAAGAGTCATTGACCAGGCTAAAATATCAGATAATTCCAACTGCAAACGCAATTGAGTAAAATATCGGATCAGGTTATGCGAGTCAAGCAACTCATTGACTAAAGATGCACCAAACTGCTGAGTTCTTTCCCGGTGGGGTGAAAGACGCAGTCGTCCCGCGATCTCTGAGGCAGTTGGCTTAAAGAATATTCAATCACCGACCCTTACCAGGCTTTTGGCTTCAATATTGTATTTGCACACGAATATGGAATCGACAAGTGTATATTTGCACCCATGAATCACATCCGAAATTTCTGTGTCATCGCGCATATTGATCATGGGAAAAGCACCTTATCTGATCGGTTACTTGAATACACAAATGCAGTATCGGAAAGGGCAATGCAGGATCAAGCTTTGGACGACATGGATTTGGAGCGTGAGCGCGGTATTACGATAAAAAGTCATGCGATTCAATTGGAATATCTTCATACAGATGAGCAGACATATACCTTTAATTTGATTGACACCCCTGGTCATGTTGACTTCTCTTATGAAGTGTCACGATCTATTGCTGCTTGCGAAGGCGCATTATTGTTGATCGATGCCACTCAAGGAATACAAGCTCAGACAATTTCTAACCTTTACCTAGCTATTGAACACGATCTTGAGATCATTCCGATACTCAATAAGATTGACATGGAAAGTGCCATGGTCGATGAAGTTGCGGAGCAGGTAATCGATTTGATTGGTTGTAATAGGGAAGAAATTATTCTTGCAAGCGGAAAAACCGGTGAGGGTGTTCCGGAAATCCTTAGTGCCATCGTAGACAGAATTCCTGCACCTGATGGAGATCCTGCCGCTCCCCTTCAAGCCTTAATATTTGATTCAGTTTACAACCCCTTTCGGGGAGTAATTGTATACTATAAAATCATCAATGGTGAGCTGAGCAAAGGCGACAAAGTCCGATTTGTCAATACAGGGAAGGAGTATGAAGCTGATGAGGTTGGGATATTGCAGCTCAAGCAAATTCCCAAGAAAAAACTGTCTACCGGCCAAGTAGGATATATCATTACCGGGATAAAAGTTTCTAAGGAAATTAAGGTCGGTGACACAATTACCCATGTGGACAATCCCTGCACTGAAGCTATCCAAGGTTTTGAAGATGTAAAACCCATGGTGTTTGCTGGCATATTTCCAATTGAGAATGAGGATTTCGAGGACTTGAGGGAAAGTTTGGAGAAGCTACAGCTCAATGACGCTTCATTGGTGTTTGAGCCTGAATCTTCGGTAGCTCTCGGGTTTGGATTTCGATGCGGATTCTTGGGTATGCTTCATCTTGAAATTGTACAGGAGCGGCTGTCTCGTGAGTTTGATCAGGAAGTGATCACTACCATCCCTAACGTATCATATATTGCTTACTTAAAGAAAGAGCCCAACGAACCAGTTCAGATCAATACCCCCAATGATTTGCCGGATCCCACACTTCTGGACCGGATTGAAGAACCATACATAGAGGCACAGATCATAACCAAACCAGAGTACTTCGGTGCAATTATGAAACTCTGTATGGACAAGCGAGGTACGATGACTCGGCAGACCTATCTTACACCGGAAAGGGTTGAACTTACCTTCCAACTTCCCCTGGCCGAAATTGTCTTCGACTTTTATGACCGGCTCAAATCTATCAGCCGAGGTTATGCAAGTTTTGATTATCTGCCCATTGATTATCGCTCCTCTGATCTTGTTAAGATGGATATTCGACTTAATGGTGATCCTGTAGATGCATTATCAGCACTGGTGCATCGTGAGAAAGCCGAGTCCTTTGGTCGAAAAATCTGTCAAAAATTGAAGGAACTTCTTCCCCGGCAGCAATTTGTGATTGCAATACAGGCAGCCATTGGTGCTAAGATCATCGCAAGAGAAACCATTTCAGCCTTACGTAAAGACGTAACATCCAAATGTTACGGGGGAGATATTACCCGTAAGCGCAAACTTCTTGAAAAGCAGAAAAAAGGTAAGAAAAAGATGCGCCAGATTGGTAATGTCGAAGTCCCGCAAAAGGCCTTTCTTGAGGTACTCAAGCTTAACGATTGATCTCGCCGAGCTTACCGTCGATAAATCACAAGACGGCGGGTTGTTTGATTTGAGCCCACCGCGATTTGAATCAGGTGCATCCCAGATGGAACATCCGTGGCATCAACGTAGATGCGATCGGCCAATGGGACCCATTTTTCAAATAGTATCTGTCCAGCCAGACTTAAGATCTTTATCGACACATCCCGAGCGGTGAAATCCAGGCCGGAAAAATCTAAATTAAACTTACCCTGATTGGGATTTGGTCCCAGCTCCAAAGCATTCAACGAATTGCTCTCTTCAACATTTGTACTGAGATCAACCTGTACCGTAAAATCACCGAGTTGACAGCCTCGAGCATCTGTAAGTAACAGAGAATACAGACCGAACTCCAGATTCTGAGGATCTTGTAAAGTGGAAACGCTTTCATTACCTAGGAGCCATTGATAGCGATAAGGCGGTGTACCTCCCAAAGGAGTAATGAAGAGATTGCCGCGTCCTTCCACAGCTTTGATACTGTCAACTCGCACCGACAGATTTACCGGTTCTCCGACGAAAACTGTTTTTATAAAAGTACATTCGGAGCTATCAGAAACAGTAACTCTGTAGTCACCTGCTGCCAAATTTACTGCAGATGCAGTGGTCTGCCCATCACTCCAGTTGTAGCGATAGTTTCCACCGGGAGAATCTAAGGATACTGAAGCTGCTCCGTCATTTGCCCCAGGACAAGTAACATCTCTCACGTTGATGTCGGCAGCAATGCGTCTTTCGACTGTGATTTCGATTGAACATTCAACGCGCTGTCCATTTCCACTCATGTAGGTATATGTTTCGGTGGAAGTACCCAATGGAAATTCAGCTCCTGAACCCCGGCCAGCTAACGAAATGACCGAGCCATTGGAGCAATTGTCCACAATCCTGGGCACAGGATAATTGACTATACCATCACATGCTGTGACCGAGATGTCTTCGGTGCATTCCCAAAAAGGCTGTAAAGTATCCAGAATGGTGATCTCGGCATCACGACTAGTTATATTCAGGTTGTTGTCAATGACAGTAAATTCGACAAAATTACGTCCGAGGTCATTGCAAGTAAACACCGATTGTCCAATCTGCATGTCGAGAATTCCACAGTTGTCAAAGCTGTTAGAATCGATTTGCTCAGGAGAGATCTCAATTTCACCTGATGCCGGCAGATAGAAGGTCAATGGTCCTCTTATACGCGCAATCGGAGGTTCACGGTCATCAATGGTTACCACTTCACCGGCGATTTCAGTACAGCCGAGTGCATCAGTAACGGTGACTTCATAGCCTCCCGATGCTAGTCCTCCCACATTGCGAGTGTCTGCTCCATGGCTCCAGGCGAAAGTTATTGGAGCCACTGCTCCCTCTACCAATAGGTTGATTTGTCCATCCGGATTCTCGTCACATGAAGTTGGCTGAACATTGATAGCCACCTGAAGACCACAATCTGGGACGATCAACGCTATAGAATCAGAGATTTGACAACCATTGGCATCAATCACCTGAACAGAGTAGGTCCCCTGGCCAATGTCCTCATTGTTGAAGGTTGTAGCTCCATTGTTCCAGATGTAGGCGTAGGGAGGAGTCCCTCCACTTACATTGGCGATCACAGAGCCATCTGTTGCCGTTTCGGAGCTGGGTGTATTTTGCAAAAAAAGAAGCATCAATGTATCTGGCTGTGTCAACGTAAGTGGATTTACAATGTGCCGGTTCTGTAAATTATCAGTCACGGTTACCCGGTAAATACCTGCAGAAAGACCGGTAAGGTCTTCAGTTGTATCCCCATTGTTCCATGCAAAGAAATGTTGTAATCCGGGGCCTTCAACGCTGATTGATACCGCTCCATCATTAAATCCTGCACAGGAGATATCACGGACTTCATCAATCGCGACCTGTATTTGCGTGTCGATTTGATTGACTGGGCCATCATAAGCAAGCACAAATTGGTAGAGTTCGTCGGTGCTGAGCCTGCCTAGCAGGGTGATGGTACCATCGGGGTATACCCCATAGATGGTTGGTGCCAATACAGGCATGAATTCATTGTTGGCTGCGGTGTCATCGATAATTCCATAAGGAGTGCCCGTAACCCAGTCTCCTGCCGTGGCGGCGGTTATGCCATTCAAGTCATCGATTCCCAGAACTGGATCAGTTTCGATAAAGACCACGGTGGCTTCATCCGTACCATCAGGCCCGTAGAGGGTGTAGAAGTCTTGAAGAGCTCCCGTCTGATGGTAGTTCCAGCATTGAGTACACCACGCTTCAGAGAAATTGAGAATAACCGTCTTTCCTTGGTTGAGATAACTGTGCAAATGGTGTTGGGTGCCATTGATATCGATCAAATTGAAGTCAGGAGCTAAGCTACCATTGGGTAACTGGGCCCCCACATTGCTGATCAATGTTAAGGAAAGAAATAAGACCACTAGATACTTCATGATCGGGATGATTGGATAAAGTACTATAAATCAATATATTGCGAAATTAGGTGTTGTGCAAGTGCAGGCATAATTTTTCCGGTCGCAGTAGAGACTTTTAGATCATAATATAAAAATAAATAATTTATTAGTATTTGAAAATCAGATGTTTCTTTAATTTGGGAATTTAAAGGCTGCTTGTCCTGATCCAGTCTTATGCATGTCCGTTGAATAAAGGGATACATGTTTGAGGGAGAAGGGAGACCAGAGACGGCAAGAGCAATCCCTATTTGCTGTATATATCAAATAAACGTACCTTTGCGTGCGGTTTTTGAAATTGGCTTCGTAGCTTAACTGGATAGAGCACCTGACTACGGATCAGGAGGTTGCAGGTTCGAATCCTGCCGAGGTCACGAATTTTTAATGTCAAGCCAGGAGCTTGATTCGTTTCATTGTAAAATTTAAGCACCATGTCTAGAGTTTGTCAGGTTTCAGGAAAGAAATCGATTACAGGTAATAACGTATCTCATTCTAATCGCAGAACCAAACGGACTTTCTCACCGAATTTGCAGAAGAAGAGGTTTTATATTCCCGAAACTGGTCAATGGGTAACCCTTAAGCTCAGTGCCAAAGCGATTCGCAACATTAATCGCCTTGGTATATATGCTTATTTAAGAAAACAAGAGCGAAAAGGTTTTGACACTGGAGTCAAACTTGGATAACAAGAATTAATCAGCAAAAGAAAATGTCATGGCAAAGAAGGCAAAAGGCAATCGAATCCAGATCATCTTAGAATGTACTGAGCATAAACAAAGTGGGATGCCTGGAACATCTCGTTATGTGACACAAAAAAATCGCAAGAATACTCCTGATCGCATGGAGCTCAAGAAGTACAATCCCATTTTGAAAAAATACACCGTTCACAAAGAAATTAAATAATAATGGCAAAAGTTAGTAAGAACGCTCGCGTCAGTCAACGTGCAGCTAATACCGGTACGGGCAAAGATTTTGTTAAGGTGATCAAGCCGATCAAAGACCCAAAAACAGGCAAATATTTGTACAAGGAAATGATGATCCACAAGGATGAGGCCAAAGCATTCTTTGAGAAAAAATAATATATTTTTTTCCTTTGGTCGATTTTCTATGCTTAGGCAGATTTAATCCATCCAGTTCAGAAATGGGATATGGGTTTCTTTGACAAATTCTTCAACAAAAAGCGTGAAGAAGATCTGGATAAAGGTCTTGAAAAGACCAAGTCCAATATCTTCAGTAAGATTACTCGGGCAGTTGCCGGAAAATCCAAAATTGATGAAGAGGTTTTGGATGATCTGGAGCAGATCTTGATTGGTGCAGATGTCGGGTTGGAAACAACCATTAAGATCATTGAAAGAATCGAGGAGCGAGTTGCACGCGACAAATATGTCACCACCGATGAGCTCAATTCAATTCTCAAAGATGAAATTGTCAATTTACTGGCAGAAAATAATACTGAAGATTTAGAAGATTTCACCTTTCCATCAGAATCGTTGCCTCATGTTGTTTTGGTTGTGGGTGTGAATGGGGTAGGAAAGACCACAACGATTGGTAAGATAGCTCATCAATATAAAGAGAGGGGATGGAAAGTGGTGCTGGGTGCTGGCGATACTTTTCGGGCTGCAGCAGTGGAACAATTAAAGATTTGGTCTGAACGAGTGGGGTGTGATTTTTATACTAAAGGAATGAAGGCAGACCCTGCTGCGGTGGCATATGAAACTGTACAGCACGCCATCAATCACAAGCTGGATGTGGCCATTATTGATACGGCTGGTCGATTACATACCAAGCTACATTTGATGAAGGAACTGACCAAAATTCGCAAGTCTATAGGTAAAAAATTACCTGGTGCACCCCATGAGGTGTTGCTGGTGTTGGATGCAACTACAGGACAAAACGCTTTTGAGCAGTGCCGTAAATTCTCCGAGGCAACCCAAGTGACCTCACTAGCATTGACTAAATTGGATGGAACGGCAAAAGGAGGTGTGGCCATCGGTATTTCTGATCAATTCAAAATTCCCATAAAATACATCGGTGTTGGTGAGGGCATAGAAATGCTTCAAGTTTTTAATAAGAAGGCATTTGTTGATTCTCTGTTTAAAGGCGCCGCAACGGTAGTAAAATAAACTAAGGGGATTAATTCCAAAGAGGATCCAGCCAGTTTTCACATTTTTTTTGACAAATCTAGAGGACAAACATGTCAAACTGGCTCGCTGATATCACATTCGGCAATGGGCATTTTGTCAGGTGAATTCTGATACTATTGCTTCTAAGAAATTTGTAGACTCCATTCCATGGTTGAGCCTTATGTAGCCATACTCCTGTAGCTACCTTACAGACTATTTGCAAGGCGGAATATTATTTCAGTGGAGTATCAGGCCACGTTTTATTCGTACCCGGGATCTTAGGTGATGAATCCCAATAAAGTTTAGAATCATGGATAGGTTAGGATTGAAATGGGGAATCTTGTTGCTGCTACATTGTCTTACCACTACGTTAAGTGCTGAGTGCAAGATCGATTCATTGGTTTATGAAATGAGTGATTGCCTGGAGAGTGAGTTTTTTATATTTCTGAATTTTCAACATGATTCCACCACTGGTGAGGGGTTTATTGTAGCTGGGAATGGGAAGGAGTATGGTTCCTATGCTTACGAGGACCTGCCCGTTAAGATTGGACCCTTGACGGCAGACGGAGAGACCAATTATGAGTTTGTGGTGACAGATAAAGGCAATCCACAATGCACTGATTTTATCGAGGTGGGTTCAATCTCCTGCGGCTCCGATGAATGCGCGGTGGAGAATTTGGCTGCAGAGGTCAGTAAATGCCATGGTGAGGGGATATATGATGTGATCGTTGACTTTAATCCCGTGGGATTTGAGTCATTTGACATTTACATCGACGGTGAGTTTGCCGGGTTTTTTCATCAGGAAAATCTTCCTGTGACCATAGGAGAAGTGAAAGTTACTGATAAGGATCTGCAATCTATAGAAGTATGTGCAAATGATCGTGAAGATTGTTGTGCCAGCAAATCCTTCCCAACTCCCATCTGTGAAGATACGGTGTGTGGGATGAAAGAGGTGGTAGTCAAACCAGTCGAATGTGATTCTGGGGGTTATTACGTCAAGATAGATTTTTTCCCCAGCGGTTCACATGCCGATTCATTTTTAGTGATCCGTGGAAATGGCATCTCCTTGGGTACCTTTGCCTACGACGATCTGCCCATCTTCATAGGTCAGTTTACGCATTCAGATTCTGCCTTGTCACTGAAAATTTGTGATTCACAGAACATGGAGTGCTCCTTTACGGAAGAAGTGGAAGGCATTTGTCATTGTATTTTAGATGAATTTATATTGGATGCCGGCGAATGCTCCGGTGATTCAACACTTCTGGTAGAGATCGATTTTCAGACCAAGGCCTTTGAAAAATTCTCACTATTTACCGATGAAGTATTTGTCGGTGAATTTCTGGTGGAAGAACTCCCATTACGATTGGATGATTTTCCGTTTACAGGTAATCATCATCCCCTGATAAAACTTATTTCTGAGACTGAGATGTGTCAAATCGAGAAAATAATCGAAGTACCCATTTGTGGACAGGGAGGATGCATATCGGATTTAATCATTGAATCCACCGAGTGTGATGAAGATCAATTTTTTCTCGAAATTGACTTCAGTCACCCTGGTTCCCATAGTGATTTTTTTCGAGTCCGTGGCAATGGGAATGAATATGGAAAATTTGCCTATGCCGAGCTGCCCATAACCATTGGACCATTGAAGGCCGATGGGATCACAGAATATGAGATTGGAATCACAGATATTGCATTCGATGATTGTAGGATTGCCCGGGGATTGGGAAGAATTTCTTGTAATAGCTCCTGCCTCTTGAATGAAATAAACCTGGATGTTGGAAAGTGCACCTCGGATTCTACATACACGGTCGGGATCGATTTTGAGAGTGAAGGACGACAGTTTTCAATTTACGCCAATGAGGTTTTTGTGGGCAGTTATGAAATTTCTGAATTGCCATTAATTATAGATGATTTTCCCACCAGCGGTGATGAAGTGGATTTTTTGCAGATCTGTGTGGATGATTCTCTTTGTTGTGACTACGAAGTTCTTGTACCTGAATGCTTGCATCATGATTGCTTTGTAGATATAGGAACTGAAATCACCGATTGTGACTCTAGCAATCAGTTTTATTTCTGGCTAGATTTTAACCATGTTGGTATGCACTCTAGCTCCTTCTATGTAAAGGGTAATGGCCAGGAACTTCGTTATCAGTACCGAGATCTGCCGGTGAAAGTCGGACCCTTTCCAGGAGGGGAAGAATTCTATCGATTTAAGGTGGTCGATGAATTATATGAATCTTGTAATGCCGATTTGGTCATTGGAAGGGTAGTCTGTGATCGGCAGTGTGATATTTCTATTTTGGATCTAGTCACGGGCGAATGTCTGCAGGGTGATCGATACAATCTTGAGATCAATAAAGTTGAAACAGCCTTTAATGGGTTAGATTTCTACTTGAATGGCAAGTGGCTTGGATTCTTCACTCCTGACCAACTGCCGACCGTTGTAGAAGTGAACAGGGGTGAGAATGAGACGGATCTTTTCCGGGTTTGCATCTCAGACAATGAAGAATGCTGCTCCGAAATGGAAATATTACCTCCTCAGTGCCAAGATCAGTGTGAGGTGTCTGATTTGACGGCTGATACTACTAGATGTAAGAACGATTCTTTTTACGTCAAACTGGATTTTTCTTATGAAGAAGTTAGCGATGCTTTTTATATAAAGGGAAATGGCGTTGAATATGGTTTGTTTGGTTATGATCAGCTTCCTCTTCTTATAGGGCCTTTGGCAGCAGATCAAAAAACGGTCTATGAGTTTGCTGTTGTAGACAGCATTTACGAGGATTGTCAAATATCCTTGGAGCTAGGACAAGTATCGTGTCCCGAGGAAGCGCAGATTGGTGCGGAGCGCGAATTGATTATCCTGGCGAATGATGAGCGAATTCACTTACGTGTACCTGATTTTTTCTCCGATCCAACCCAGGTGGCTATCTTCAATGTGCAAGGACATCACCTCGTTAACAGGGTTATTTCTAGTTCCTCCGATCCGGTAATATTGAACTTAACCAACCTGCATCTTGGTATGCATATCTTGCACCTTAGATCAACTGAAGGAAGGACGCACAACGAAAAATTCATTATTCATTAGTAAAGCCTCATTATCTACTTTCTAGGCCTTATCGAGCAAGATGGGGCCTTTTTTCTTTACAACAGACAGTCTAAATTACCTTAGGGAAGAGGTCTAAAAAGTATTCTCAGGTGGAAATATTACCATTTTAATATTTTGACGGTATGAGAATTTTGCGGACGCTGAATTTGGAGAAAATAAGTACCATTTGGCCATGAGGATCCATCAATATCAATGTTGGCTTGACCAGCAAAAGTTTGCGAATAAATTATCTGGCCAAGGGGGTTAATTATTCTTAGTTCTGTAGATAAAATGGATTGGTTGCCTCGAATGAAAAAAGTGCCCTGGGAAGGATTGGGGAAGACAAATATTTTAACGATTTCAGGATCTGACTGGGCTGTAACCAGGCCTGCCGTATTTTTCAGATTTAATCTTCCTCCACTCACGGTGCGATCTTGCAGATCAAGGACTGGGGTAACGCCTTCTAACAGATACCTTTTTAGCGATCTAATGGCATCTGTTGGGCTCAATTTCGCATCATCGCAGAAAGTGGCTTCAGGCAAGCTATACAAGAGCGCGATTGAGCCGGCTACGAGAGGAGCGGAAAAAGAGGTACCACTATCGTAACCGTAGCCGTTATCTCGTGCCAACACCCGGACGGATTCACCCGGTGCTCCCAGATCTACATTCTCCTTGCCAAACCCTCCTACAGCCAGCATGTCATTTTCATCGGTACTCGTTACAACAATGAGAAACTCGCTGCTGCAGTCACTTGGGATGTCTCCAAACACATCAGTATTTACCTGATCGTTTTCCGTAGAGCCCACACTCAAGATCCCTACATCGCCCAGGTCATTAAACATACCACAAAGCAGGGGAAAATCATCTTCATAAAACCCTTCACGACCCCATGAGTTATTTACGGATACCACATAAGCTCCCTCGATGCCATTTGATTCGTTGTAAAGATTTCTCTGCTGATAGATGTATTCAAAAGCTTCGATGGCCAGTGCTTCATCTTTGTCTTCCGAGCTGAGAATCATCAGCTTTACTTCCCAGTTGATTCCAGCAATGCCGACACTATTGTTTCCTTGGGCGCCAATCACTCCTGCCACTTCGGTACCGTGATAATCAGAGGCCATCATGTGTTTGTCATTGCCGGTATCTAAGTTGAGGCCAAGGACATCATCAATATATCCGTTATCATCATCATCAAATGAATTTGAAGGGATTTCCTGACGGTTGATCCAAAGACGCGAGGATATGTCTTCATGCTCGATGTCAATGCCAAAATCAAATACGGCTACAACGATCGTGTCTCCACATGGTGTAATGCCACCGGTTGTCTGATCCCATAGATCGGGGGCTCCGATCCTCTCCAGTGTCCATTGTTCTGCAAACAATGGATCGTCGGGAGAAGTACCACCCCGGCGCTTAAGAATGTGGTTATACTGAACATGCAGAACACTTGGATGAGCTTGCAGGTTGCGTTTTATCAATGACAGATCTGCCCGTTTGTCAAATTGAATCCGATAAATATTTTTTCGAGCGGACAACAACTTGACACTTGACATCATTCCGCGAGCATGGTTAGGCCAAAGGTCTTCAATATCTTCTGTCTGGCGGAGTTGCAAGAGGAGCTCTCCAGATTTAATCCCAGATTCTTGGCCGTTCACAAGGTGCAGAGGGACCAATAACAACAAAATCAGTGATGTGATTGATTGTCTCATATGACGATTTGTTATCAAATGTCAAGTTACACAATTCTCCCGACTGACATGCTGCGATTAAGCTTTCCTGTTATCTCAACCCCAATTGGTTAGGATCCATTGACCACAGCCAGCATATTGATGCCGTTATAGCGAAGACGAGTGATATTATTGATCCCAGCCAGATTCAGATCGGCAATCTCACGCCAGCGCATATCACCTTTGATATCTAGAAAGTACAACTTCGAACCACTTCCCATCATGATTCCGTCATCCCGTATGACCTCGAAATCTTCCGCGTTGGGAATTGTCTTCTTAATGATTGACGGCACATGCTGATCTGGACGTATTTGCTTGAGAAACCAATGAGTTTCAGAAAACTTATGTACATAGATCAAGGAGCCATCAGAAGACCTCCTTAAGGTTCGTCCAATCTTAGCACTCACAAACCTTTTTTCACCGGTTTCTGCATGAATAAGGTAAAGTTGGTTTGGAGTACCCACCTCAAACACAGCTACCCAACCGCTATCCAGCTCGCAATAATATCCGACATTATTGGCCTTGGACAGCCATGTTCTGCCGCCATCGGAAAGATCTGTTGGGTATCGCCACAATAGCTGCTTATTTTCATTCTTGGTATCGACAATTACGCATTTGATTTCCTCAGGAGCATCCGGATGAATGGACGGTGAATACTCTCGATCAGGTGTCATCGTGATACGTTTGACGGACTTTTCTCGAAGGTGCAGTTCGTATAAATCAGTTTCTGATGGCTTTTCCTTTTTACCTGCAGACACCAGGATTCGATAGGGGTCAATGAAAAAAGGCTGGTCAGTATATCCATCTTCATTGAAACCTGACAGGTATCGTGGATGGCTCAATTCAAACTGGCCATCTATCAGTGCCAAATCATAGAGATACAGCTGAGATTGTTGAGCCATCATCGTGCCCGATAACCCTGTGATAAAAGAAAGTAATGTGATCAGTTTACTATATATCGACATCGAATGTTTTTCTGAATTCAAGGCCCATATTCATTAGTCCTAGGGTTTGCGGGCCGAAGTAAAGATTCTGTTCCATCGAATGCCATTTTTCATATTGCCGTCCCGGGTAGAAAACCAAATAAAAAGTGGTTTACCCACGATATGGTCTTCAGGAAGGAAACCCCAAACTCGTGAATCCTCTGAATTGTGACGGTTATCACCCATCATCCAATAGTAGTTCATTGCAAATGTATAGCTGTCCCTTTTTTGACCATTGATATAAACGTTACCATCTTTCAATTCAAGATCATTGCCCTCATACTTTTCAATGATCCGCCGATAGGGGGCAAGGTTTTCTGGTGAAATGGGTACGGTAGTGCCCTTTTTGGGAATGTAGAGAGGTCCATAATTATCCACTGTCCATCCCTTGGTCATTTCAGGATCATAAGGAAAGAGTGGACGTTCTGTCTGCGGCATATGCTGGACGGTTACATTGCCCATACCACGTATCTTTTCGACCTGATCCTGTTCGAGCATGTAGATGGGATCTCGGCTGTCGTCTAGATTGACACCCCATTCCTTGAGTTTCCTGCGATTGAGTGTACTCCCCTGGGCATTTACAATATAGGCAAACTGCATATGTGTGGGGTTCTCAGCGGGCGCTCCATTTAGGTAAACTTGCCGGTCAACGATCTGGATACTATCGCCCGGTAAACCGATACATCGCTTGATATAGTGATCCATTTTATCCATGGGGCGGGTGATGATCTCCTGCTGAATTTGCGCCGTATTGCTCATTCCTTGTCTCTTGATGTCATACACGCTGTAAGTTCGACCAGGTGTGATCACTACACTATCTCCTTCAGGATAATTAAATACGACAGGATCGTTGTGACCAATGTAGTCAATGGCCGGCAACCGGAAGTATGGGAGCCTTGGCTTCTCCAAATAGGACTCCTTATTTAATAGGGGAATGCGATTGTGAAGTAGCGGAATCATAGCAATCGTCATCGGAGTCCTGATGCCATAATGCGCCTTGCTGACGCAAAGGAAATCTCCCACCAATAGCGATCCTTCCATTGAGGAAGTGGGAATTTTATACATTTCGATGAGAAACATTCGGATAAAAGCTGCCGCAAAAACGGCAAAAATGATCGACTCCACCCATTCTCTTCCACCACTTTTCTTATAGGGGTTTTGACTCATCAGTTTTTTATACTGAGTCTTATTCTTAGCTTGCCTGGCCTTTTCCAGCTTTGCTTTAAATTCTCTTTCGTGTGTGAGTATCGGACCTTCATATACTTCCTCGTCGCGAAGGCCTACATACAAAAAAGCCAAGGGTGCGAGCACTACGGCGATAAACCATTCCCAAAATCCATGTTTGCCAAAAGATCTCACCAGATCAATGCACAGGCCGGCATAAATAAAGAAATTAACGATTGGAAACAGCAGCCAGGCAGCATGCCACTTTTTTCTGCCGACTATTTCACACCATGTGACGAAATTGAGACCGGGTACTAAACCGTGCCAACCAGGTTTACCCGCTTTCTCAAAAACGACATAAAGACTGATACTCAGCAATATATATCCTAGGCCCAAAAAGATTAAGAAACTCACACTAGTCTATTTTCAAACGCCTGCAAATATAAACCAAATTAGGACAGCGAAAGTGATGCATGGTTTATAAGAGACTGGTTTCCCGGTACAAAAAAAATGCCCACATCTCAGTAGATGCAGGCATTTCGATTTATACTTTGATCTAATCGACTATTTTAGCTTAAAGGCCGATTTTCCAGCCAAATAACCCTTGTTGTAAACTTCCACTTGATATTCACCAGTTTCCATCTCTGTTTCGGATTGCCAACTTAAACAGCTCATAGCATCAGTTCCGGTATACATGAGTTCTTTGGCCTTTGTAAATTTCACCTCTTCGTCGGTCTCGACATTTTTCAAATGACCAGATCCCATGCTCTCCACTGCAATTGTAGCACCTTCTGGAGAGATGATCCGAACATAGAACGTTTCATTACCGGGGTCAGCGACTGCATTTTCGTTGGCCTTAAAGCAAATCTTCAAAAGATCAACATTCTTTGCCGATCCCCTTTTTACCTCTTTACCGCTACCCTTGAGCTTGTACCCCTGCACATCAATATCCGTAACATTGATCACAGATGCACGAGTCACCTTTCCAGACAGCATATTTCTTTCCTTGGTCAAATCATCTTTTTCCTCAATTAGGGCAGCTTTGACAGTCAGTAGTTCATCATTGACTTCCCTTTCTTTCTGAATCTCATCGGTAAGAATCTCTTTTTCTTCCGTTAGCTTTTCATTGTTGGCTGCGAGAACAGCATTTTCTTCTTGTAGCTTGGTAAGTTCTGCCAGTGCTGTTTCGGCTTTATCACGAAGGTTCTTGATTTCCTCTCTTGCCTTAGCAAGATCTTTCTTGTTGGTGATCAAACCAGCAATTTGATTCTTTTGCTTCTTCAGATCTTCCTTCTGCGTCTCAATCATTGCGTTGAGCTCAGTATTGTCACTTCGCAGTTCCTCAAGGTCTGCCAATGCTTCATAGTACTCTTTTTCAAGCTCAATTTTCACCTGCTCAGTTTCATCGAGCTGAACCTCGTGCTTCTGTATTAACTTGTCTTTCTGGGTGTTATTGTAATACAACCAACCTATCACGCCTAGTAATAGCAGGATGGTGATTGAAGCCACTGCAATCAGTTGGCTTTGTGAATTTTTCTGACTCATTTTGAAGAAATTTTGAAACTAGTTAGAAATAAGGCTCGCGGTTAATAACGCAAAGGACGTATAGCTGATTGTCCTGATTGTATATTTTTAACTTTAGCTCCATTAATGCAAGTCTATGCTTGATCAAGCTCAATTAGCCAATATTCTCTTTATCGACCTCGAAACGGTTTCGGAATATCCATCAGTTGAGGAACTTCCAAAACGCTTTAGGCATCACTGGTTAAAGAAATGCAGGTTTCTCCTGCGCCTGGGCTCTGGTGATGAGCCCGATCCCGAGGCTATTGCAGAAGCTTATCAACAAAGAGCAGCCATTTTTGCTGAATTCGGTAAGATCGTTTGTATTTCCATAGGCTACATTCACATGGCAAATAGAGATTTACGTTTGAAATCATTCTATGGAAAAGACGAGAGAGAACTATTGAAGGAGTTTGTCAGCTTGATCACAACGTATTATAATGATCCCATGTCGCACCTCATCTGCGGTCACAACATCCGGGAATTTGATATTCCTTATCTCTGTCGCCGGCTGGTGATTCACGATCTGGAGATACCCGAGATCTTCAGAATTTCCGGGAAAAAACCATGGGAGATCAAACATCTGCTCGACACGATGAATTTGTGGAAATTTGGCGATATCAAGAGCTACACCTCGTTGGATTTACTGGCTACCGTTTTGGGTATCGATACACCAAAGGATGATATCGATGGCAGTGCGGTAGGTAGAGTATTCTGGGAAGAACAGGATCTGAATCGCATTGCCGTTTATTGTGAAAAAGACGTTGCGACTGTGGCTCAAGTGTTCCTGAGAATGAAGGGATTACCCCTCATCGAAGCTGAAAAGATCATCTCCGTCCATTAAAAAATCTTGCTAATCTTTTGGTGGAAAGTAGTACTGGTAGGCAAACGCCTAAGTTTTCGTAAGAATATGTGCAGGCATGCGATTATCCGATCTCCCGGTTGGATGTATCCTATTTGCCAGGCTTGTCAATACCTAAGGCATTATGCAGAAGCAGTAGGGCAAAGGCACCCCTCCGGCACCTGGACGACGTAGGGGCTGCCAGAGTGATGAAGGGGTGAGGTCGTGCGAGGGATGACGATGAAGGAATGCCAGGTCCATTAGAAATTCTTGAAATTTAGATGTTTCAAACGCATAAGGCAGCCAAGCCATCGATACAATCGAGCTTTTTTGAGTTGACTATATTTGTTCTATGAATACGCATCTGGTGGCTCCCAGCCTATTAGCAGCAAACTTCCTGCAACTAAGAGACGAAATAGAGACCATTAATTTGAGTCAAGCTGATTGGCTTCATATTGATGTCATGGATGGTCAATTTGTTCCCAACATCTCATTCGGCTTTCCCATTCTGCATTCGATCAAGGACTTTTGCGAAAAACCCTTGGACGTACACTTGATGATTGACGAACCTGAGAAGTACATTTCTAAGTTTCGCCAGGAAGGTGCTGCCAACATTACCGTACATGTTGAAGCTTGCCGGCACCTTCATCGGCTAGTACAGCAAATTAAGGAGACTGGCGCGCGAGCAGGGGTGGCCCTGAACCCACACACACCGATTGTCTGTATTGAACACGTCTTGGAACAACTGGATCTGGTACTGTTGATGTCAGTCAATCCCGGTTTTGGTGGACAGAAGTTCATTTACGAAACCCTTGTTAAGATTGAATCTCTGCGCAAACGCATCGAAACTCGAAATCTCACGGCACTGATTGAAGTCGATGGAGGTGTAGGTCTTCAGAATGCGGAAAGTATCCTTAAAGCAGGGGCTAATGTATTGGTGGCGGGTAGCAGTATTTTCAAATCAGAAGATCCAATAGATACGATTAGTCGCCTAAAAGGCATTGGCATCGATACGATATCGGTATGAGTATCGTTCCCCATAGGAAACTTTGAAAACCAGCAATCGATTTCAATGGTTAGATATCTTTACGCACTCTCCTTCTCATTGCTTTTTACTCTTCTTCAAGCCCAGCAAGCAACGGTGGTTGGCTTTGTATATGATGCGCTGACCGATGATGCCATTGAAGTAGCCACTGTATATATAGAGGGAACCAATCGGGCGGTGGAAACCGATGGTCTGGGATTCTTTCAGATTACCATTTCAGCTGAAGAAGCCAATACTTTGGTCTGTACCAGGATAGGATACAAAGAAACTTCAATTGATGTACCTCCGATCGCCGCTGGCAGCTCTATTCGTTTTGAGATCAAGTTGGCACCGATGGATTCAGATGTGGAGGTCGTGGTGACGGAGAGCAGAGTGGAGAATACTGGGATGATCCGGGAAGATGTGGAGGAACTAAAATTGCTCCCATCAACCACCGGCAACCTGGAGTCGGTCTTACCACATATTGCCCTGGGAACTAGTGGTGGTACGGGTGGTGAATTAAGCTCGCAGTATAATGTGCGTGGGGGCAATTACGATGAAAATCTCGTTTATGTCAACGATTTTGAAATCTACCGCCCACAATTGATTCGTGCTGGTCAGCAAGAAGGCCTGTCCTTTCCCAACATTGACTTGATCAGAAGTCTATCTTTTTCATCGGGTGGCTTTCAGTCCAAGTATGGAGATAAGCTCTCCTCCGTTCTTGATATAAAGTACAAACGTCCTGATTCTACGGCAGCTTCATTCGGGATCAGCCTTTTAGGAGCATCAGCACATTTGGAGGGCAGTAAGAGTACGGGCAGTGGTGGTTATCGCAAGTTTCGCTATTTGTTAGGTGCCAGATACAAAACTAACGCCTATCTATTGGGTTCACTTGATACTAAAGGTGAATATGTACCCAACTTTGCGGATGTGCAAGGATATTTTACATACGACTTATCCCGCGATCTTCAAGTAGGTGTGCTAGGTAATTTCAATCAGAGCATTTACCGCTTTACACCTGCAAGCCGTTCGACCGCCCTGGGATTGATCGACTTTGCCCTGCAATTAAATTCGGTGTTTGAGGGTGGTGAGGTCGATGATTATACCACGGGAATGGGTGGAGTTTCTCTGACTTTCCTCCCTGACCGGTCTAAGAACCCCTACTTCTTGAAGTTGCTGGCTTCCACTTATCGATCAGAGGAGAGTGAGAAGTTTGATATTCAGGGATTTTACCGGCTCAGTCAGATTGAAACCAGCCTGGGAAGTGAAGATGCTGGAGAGGAAATTTTTGTGCTTGGCACCGGTACCCAACAACTGTTTACCAGGAATTTTCTTCAGGCCACGGTCATTAATCTCCAGCATAGGGGTGGTTATGAGTTTCAGATCAATCGAGAGCCCAGCCATACCAAAAGCCACTTCCTGGAGTGGAGTCTCAAGTTTCAACAGGAAGATATTTTTGACCGGATCAATGAATGGGAAAGGCTTGACTCGGCGGGTTATTCTCTAAATTTTAACGAGAATCAGGTTGAAGTGAAAGAAGTGCTCAAAACGCGCAACGATCTAAATTCCAATAGGTTGAGTGCATTTTTCCAAAATACATATACTTCTATCAAGGCCGGAGTAAGCGAATACCAATTGACGGGTGGAGTAAGGGTTTCTTATTGGGATCTCAATCGAGAGTTGATCATCTCCCCGCGTGCACAGTTTCTGGTTAAGCCACTTAAATGGAAGCGGAATGTATCTCTGAGACTTGCTGCCGGGTATTATGCCCAACCGGCATTCTATCGGGAAATGCGGAGACTTGATGGTTCTGTTAACACCGATCTCCAATCACAAAAGTCTATTCATGTTGTGGGAGGCATGACCCTTGATTTCAAGATGAAGAAAAGGCCGAGCACCCAGTTTCGATTGATCACAGAAGCCTATTACAAAAAGCTTTGGGATCTAGTGAGTTATGATATCGATAATGTGAGAATCAGATATAGTGGTGACAATGATGCCAATGGCTACGTGATGGGTTTAGACCTCCGTCTAAACGGGGAGTTTGTAAAGGGAGCAGAATCATGGATCAATTTGTCCTTCTTGACTGCCAAAGAACAAATTGAGGGTGTTAACCATATCAGCTTGGAGGAGGGCGGTCTCAACCAAAAGGAAGTCGACTTTGTACCGAGACCAACAGACCAATTGATGACCCTTTCCGTTTTTTTTCAGGATCATTTGCGTCGAAATGAAAATCTAAAGATGCACTTCAATTTTACTTTTGGATCTGGTCTTCCTTTTGGAGTCCCTGGAAACAATGTCATTATCCGCAATCCATTTCGATTTAAGGAGTATCATCGTGTGGATATTGGTTTCTCAGCCCTTTTGTATAATGAGGCTTGGGCACCTCGGCGGCCAAAACACTTTTTGGCCTTTACAAAGAATACTTGGCTCAGCCTTGAAGTGTTTAATCTTCTGCAGGTAGCCAATGTCGCTTCCAACACATGGATAAAATCAATCTATAACGTTCAGTATGCCGTTAAGAATTTTCTCACATCAAGGCGGATCAATCTGCGGTTAAAGGTTGATTTTTAGCATCCTGTTCATGCAATATCATTGACGGTCTTATTTAGTTTTGAGTATCTACATTCCAATGAAATGGTTACTTTTGCAGCTTGAAAAAGCCTGAGGTTCGATTTTCGGATGGATCAGGTATGGTTTAACCAAATAAATGTAAGAGAATGCCAGTTAAGATTCGACTTGCCCGTCGTGGGCGAAGAAAACGACCCTTTTATCACATCATCGTCGCTGATTCGAGAGCTCCCAGGGATGGGAGATTTATTGAGAAATTAGGCACTTACGATCCACTGACAAAACCAGCAACAATTGAGCTTAACCGAGATCGAGCCTATGAATGGTTGATGAATGGTGCACAACCTACTGATACCGCTCGGGCCATCCTTCGTTTTAAGGGTGTTCTGTTTCGGAAGCATTTGATGCGAGGTGTGGCCAAAGGTGCCTTGACAGAGGAAGAAGCCATGGCAAAATATGAGGCCTGGATTGCCGAAAAGGAAGCCAAGATCAAGAAGAGGAGAGAGGCAACGGCACAAGAAAAAGAGGCTTTTAGAGCCGCTGTTTCGGGAAATATTCCTGAGATAAAGATTAAGGAGGAAGAGCCCGCACCCGCGGAGGTGACAGCCGATGAGGTGGTTAAGAGTGAAGTAGAAAGTGAGACTGATGGCCAACCAAGTGCATCCAACGATGAGAATGCTCCGACCGGTGAAATGGCCGCAGATAGCAACAAAAAGGCGGAGGAGGGGGCAGCAAGTGCAGAAACAGAAGAATCTGAAGCTGCCGTTGAACCAACAGAAAAATCGGAAGGCGACGTTGCAGGAACTGAAAGTACAGCTACAGTTGGACCGGAAGCTAAAGATGTGGCCGGTGAGGCCGAAGCCGACGCTGAGGCTGCTGAAGCGAAGGAAGATGCTGCTGAGGAGCTAAGTGCCAAAAGCGACGGATCGGGCGAATCCCAAGATGATGTAAAGGATGGTGACAAGGCAGATTCAGTCGAGGATGGCGAGGTTGCTGCTGATCAAGAAAGTAGTGCTGTAGAAGAAGAGGAATAATCATAGCACATGGCTTTTGCGATATTGGCTAAATTTAGGGAAGAAAGTCCGTGGAACTTGGGTGTCCCATTTACATGGCCAGTGGTGCGTTGGATAAGATTTTGCTAAAGAAGCCCTAGTTGGTTTATGTGCCGGTCAGCCTGTCCTACCGTAACAGACCTGTTTCCTTATTCGCTGCCTCAGCTTTGAAACTTCAACGGCAGGAGTGTATACGGAGAAATCAGGCTGAGTCGAAGTTCGGTTGCTGCCAGCCGAAGCCATAGGCACTGGCCAGATGGCATGTAAAAAGCCCTGGGGTTATTGAGAATAAGTGATGCTTAAAAATCAATCGCATGTATACATTAGATAAAGAATATAAGGATCGGCTTGAAGAGATTAAGGTGGAAATTCAATCTTCTGAAGAACTTGCCCGGTATCTCGATGCTGAAGAGGAGGAAGATTATGCCAAATTACAGGATCTCTATGAGAAAAAAATCACTGAGCTGTATGAGGAAGTGGCAGCCAAGAATCCGCTGCAATTATTTGAGTTGGAAGGAGAGCTTATTGCTGCCGAATTCGAAGGACTATTCTTTCCGCGACTGATGGGATATGCCGTATTGCGTGGAGACATTGATGAGAATTATAAATATGTAAGGCCCCAAGAACACTTTAAGAAAATTCTAATGGCGATTTGTAATTCGCTTTATTTTGATCTCGTCAAGAAGAGGGTGGGTCAGGCGATTCAAATTGGTTTTGCTCTAAGCAGCGATATCTGGATCACCAATTTGATAGATGAAGTGGCTAATAAGAATGTCAAGCAGTTTCTTTCGGCCCAGAAGCTTGATAAATACCGGGACAAGAAGCACCGTGCAGCGGGGTACTATCGTTTTAAGAAACAATTCCAGACCACAAATTTTCAGTCCACAGAATTTCCTACTACACCTGGAGAGATGGCCACAGGCTTTGGATCTCTTCGCAAATTCTTGGAGTACCGCATTCAGAGTGAAGCTGATCACAGTAGTTATAGCAATGAGCTGATCAAAGTCCTTGAAAATGAGTCTCTTGCCGGTACCAGGAACTATGTACATCTGTTGGGGCTTGTGTCGAAGTTCATTGATATCGACGGAGATGAACAGCAAAGGGTTGCCCAAGTCCTTAACAAACAGCGGGTGGAGCATCAGGAATTTAATGAGTGGTATTTTGAGTTTTTAAGAGACCTGTTGAGATCCGAGCTAAGTTACGAATCCAAATGTGACAGCCGTGTTGATGCCCTGCTCGATCACCAGATCGAGGATGACTTGAGTACCTATTATTCGGCCATGGCCTTGGTTGATAAAATGGGTTTCATTCACGCCGATTCGTTGGAGGCAGTAAGAGCGCTTTACAATAGATATGATGGGCTTTCCACCATCAACGATTGTCTTAGAAGATCAGTTTTAAGACAATTGACCAAGGTCTTAAATCACTTGAGTGAGTCAGAATATGAAGGTTACTTCGAGCTCAATAAGACCTTCGTTGCCTATATGGATATTTTCGATTATCAGCAATTTAATCAGTCTTTGAAAGAGGAGTCGATTAAGTACGTGCGCAAGCTAATTAAGAAGTATACCGATAAAAGAGGCCGGGATTACCAGGATATCAAGAAGTTTGTCATTCCGACTTTTCAGGACCTTGGGTTTATGAAGGAAAAAGAAGTGATGGAATTGTTTAAGACGAGACGGAAAAAGAAAAAGGCGACGGTGTCATAGCCGGCTAGATGATCGTATCTCCTCATTAACAATCAGGGTAGATCATCGACTAGGCGGAAGAACTCTTTTGAAGATCGAATCGATAACCCACTCCTCTGACTGATTTGAAATATTCTGGGTTCTTTGGATCTTTTTCAAAATATTTTCGAAAGGAAAGGATGAAATTATCAATCGTTCTTGTCGACGGAAATATGTCGTAACCCCATACGCTTTGTAAGATTTCTTGCCTGGATACCACAGTATTTCTCCTATCAACGAGGAGTTTGAGTAACATGACTTCCTTCTTGGTCAATGAGATGATCCCAGAGTTTCCCCGGGCCTGATAACTGCTAAAGTCAATCCAAAAATCCCCGAAGTGAAAGACGCGGAGCTGGTCATTCAGATCAGAATGGCTTCGCTTCAGAATGTTGTGAATCCTGAGCAGCAGTTCCTCCAGATTAAAGGGCTTGTTAATATAATCGTCAGCACCAATCTTAAGTCCCTGGATGCGATCCTGATGAGTGTCCTTCGCCGTTAAAAATATGATTGGAGTCTGTTGATCCACAAGCCTGATTTGTTCACAAACACTAAAACCATCGACGTAGGGAATCATAATGTCAAGCAATATTAGATGAAAGTGTTCATTATGGTATCTTTCAAGTGCCTCCTTTCCATCAGTTGCAGCTATCACCTCGTAGTTCTCTAACTCAAGATTAAGCTTGATGGCCTCCCTAAGGCTTGTCTCATCCTCAACCAGTAAGATTCGCATTGCTACGTAGATTTGGTAAATGAAGAACAAATGTAGCCCCTTGTGGCTCATTATTAAGGACGGAAATTTCACCACCATGCAACTCTACCATTCTTTTGACAATATAAAGGCCCAGACCTGTTCCTGTACTCTGGCGGGTGTCCTCATTGCCAATTCGGAAGAATTGTTCAAAGATTTTTTCCTTATAAACATCTGATATACCTGGTCCCATGTCGCTGATAGTAATGGTTATAAGTTCCTCGGACATCTCGACTCCAATGTTGATATGATTCTCCTTCCCACCATATTTGACCGCATTTTCACAGATGTTATACACGATAGAGTAGAGCCCTTGAAAGTCTACCCAGGCGCGAATCTCATCAGCAACAGTTGACAACGCAATGCTTACCTCCCCAAACCTTGATTCGAGATCTCTCCCCACATCCTTGATCACTTGTAATATATCAACCTCTTGAAATTCAGGTTGGTAAGATTTATCCAATTTGACGGCAAGGAGTAAGTTGTCAATCAGTCCAGTGAGTCGATCAACCTCTACTATGGCATTTTGACTCAAGTTTGTTGCGTCAGATCTGGACAAGTTGTGCTTAAAGAAGGTCTCCAAAGTCAGACGAATGGATGCAAGCGGTGATTTCAACTCGTGTGTGATCGAAAGTAAGAAATTTCGTTTCTGTCTGATCGCATCCAACTCCCTTGAATAGCCCCGATTAATAAACCATATACCCCCAAACAGAGCCAACACAAAGACGACACCCTCGCCAATAATCATGACCCTTTGTCTGCGAAAATCGGCTTGGTTTTGTACTAACGACTGTGCCAAAATCGGAGGCGATAGATCCTTTCCTTGAATTCGGATCAATTGCTCATTGGTTTCGTAGATTTCGCGATTTCGCTGTAGTAGAAGCACAGTCCACCAGACCAATGCCAATAGCATATAACCTGCAATGAAGTGTGAGAGGATACGAAGTCGCTGACTCTTACTTCGAGGCATGCTGGCTTTCAAGTGAAAATACTATCTAATCCCTTACAAATGCTATTGGCCGCGTGCTCTAAATCTTCAGGCGTGTGGGCTGCCGATATGAATCCCACCTCATATCCCGATGGAGCCAAATAGACGCCTTTCTCCAATAAGAAGCTATGCAGTGCCTTAAATGATGACATGTTTTTGTGGTCTATCTGATCCGCACTCTTTACTGACTCGATGCCAAAGCTGATCCAGAATATCGATGCGATATGCGGTACTTGAACCGGCCAACCCTTGCGCTGAACATGGTCTTCAATGGCATGTACAAATGTCTGAGTTTTCTCTTCCAGCTGATCGTAGAAGGGACCAGTAATCAATTCTCTGAGGGTAGCGTATCCCGCAGCCATTGAAACTGGGTTGGCTGACAGAGTCCCAGCCTGGTACACTGGGCCATCTGGGCTAATGTGTGACATGATATCCCGGCTAGCGGCAAATGCACCCACGGGCAGACCACCCCCAATGATTTTTCCAAAAGTAAAAATGTCCGGTCTGAGATTATAGAAGCCCGCGGCTCCCTCAAATCCTACACGAAAACCAGAGATAACTTCATCGAAAATCAATAGGATATCCAGTTCTGTGCAGAGTTGCCTCAATTGACTCAAAAAATCCACATCCTGTAAGAGTAAGCCATTATTTGCAGGAATAGGCTCGATGATTACGGCAGCCAATTCTGAGGCATGTTTTCTCAAAGTCGAAGCCAGCAAGTCGATGTTAGCCAGGGGAAGGAGTAGTGTCTCGGAGACAAAAGATTGAGGGATTCCAGCAGAGCTGCTTATGCCAAATGTGGCGAGGCCAGAACCGGCCTTAACCAGTAAGCTGTCTACATGACCATGGTAACAACCTTCAAATTTCAAGATTTTATCTTTACCTGTGACACCACGCGCCAGCCTAATAGCTGACATGACTGCTTCGGTGCCAGAACTAACAAAGCGGATTTGATCAATAAAGCGATGGCGATCAACAATCAAAGATCCCAGGCGATTGCCAAGTTGCGTGGGTGCACCAAACGAGGTACCGTTCTTCACGGTATCCAAAATTGCCTTCCTAACATTGGGGTGGTCGTGACCGAGAATCAATGGACCCCAGGAACAGCAGAAATCAAGATAGGTTTCATTGTCTTCAGTAGTGATCTTGGATCCTGAACCCTTCCGAATAAACATCGGAACACCATCCACCGATCGAAAAGCCCGTACAGGCGAATGTACGCCACCGGGAAAATACTGTTTTGCTTGGTTAAACAATTTTTCTGATTCTGTGCGCTTTCCACGAATGGTTTTGCTCGGTTCTTCCATTGCTTTGATTTTCTTGATTTGGCAGTCTTTTAAATCTGCATGACAATAACGTATGAGGATTTGTCTATATTCGTCCTTGTCTAATATAACTGATTAGCTTCCAGAGAATGAGCCAAACCCTTAAGTTATACATACCTAAAGTCTTAAGCGAAAATAAGATTGTATTGTTGAAAGGGATAGGGACTTTGAGGATGAATTATCGTCCAGCCGAGGTCGATGTTGAATCCGGCACTTTGGTAGCTCCCAGGGAAGAGGTTTATTTTGTTCCATCCAGTGAAGAGAAGCTTGACCCGGTGTTGGTTCGGATTGTCGAAATTATTGCTCGTGTTGACCAAGATGAGGCTGAAGAACTGGTAGAGAAGTTTATGATTGACCTGCAAACAGAACTACAGGAAGATGGCTTTGTGACACTTCCCAGCATAGGATGGATCAAACAAGATCATTGGGGAAGCTTATTCTTTGAACCAGCGGCCGAATATATATCCATAAATAAATATTTCGGATTTGGAAAGGTGGAATTGCCAGAGGCGCTCTCTGTGGCCGAGCAGGAAGCCATTGCCGATCTCAAAGAAACAGCCGGTGAAAAGACCGAACGGGATGCCCTGGTGACATTGGGCAATAGATCGCGAGCCTGGGGTTTTATCATCAGTGGAGGATTACTGATCATCTTGCTTCTCTCACTATCTTTCTTACATTCGGATTGGTCTGACAGATTTGATCCTGTGATCAATGATCAGGAAGTCTGGGCAGAAACTATCTTTACCAGCAGCTCTCGATCTTCACTAATTGATCATCAGGCTAATGAGGTCAATTCTAACCAGATAGATACTATTGATGATAGCCAGATGAAGGTGGCAGGTCCTATTCTCGAAGATCAAGATCACACCCAAACAAGTGAGTGCATCGTTGTAGTAGGCGCTTTTACTGACCTTACTAATGTTGACCGGATGGTTGACCGCATTGATGATAGTCACTTTGATGCGGTGGTCATTAATGGTCCTCGTCTAACCAAAGTGGGACTGCGCTCTCATTGTGAAGATCCCAGCAAAGCATTGGCTTGGGCTCAGGCCAACATCGATCCAGATGCCTGGATCTATCGCAATGACTGATAGCAATTAACACCTACAAATACATTGGATTTTTTTGCACCATCTCTCCAGTCCTGCACCACACGCCATCACGCTGAAACTTTAGTCAGGAGGGCAAGGTGGAATGGGGCGCCATCAGCAAATGCCTTACCCATCAAAGACAATGATGACCCACCCAGTCGATTTCCTGCTCGGTGGGCAATGGCATATACGGCCACAGCTGAAGAATCGGTCGCCATGGATTCAGGCTGGATCGAGATCCGGTCAGGACTATCCTGCTGGGCCGGAAGACAAAGAATGATCTTGATTTCTCATGCCAACTGCACTCATAAAGGCACACCAATATGAACCTGCCACAAATTGATCTTCTGCCCGAGTCAGAAAAAGCTTTCCTGCTTATTGCCGGCCCCTGCGTGATTGAGAATGAAGAGACACCCTTCATGATTGCAACTCAACTGAAAAAACTTTGTCAAGATCTCGGTATTCCACTAGTTTTCAAAGCTTCTTATCGAAAGGCCAACCGTAGTCGCGGTGATTCTTTCCGCGGAATTGGCGATAGTGATGCCTTGGATGTACTTGCTCAAATACGGTCTAATTATGGTATTCCAACCACTACCGATATCCATTCAGGTGAAGAAGCTGCAACAGCAAGTCAAGCAGTTGATATTGTACAAATCCCCGCCTTTCTTTGTAGACAAAGTGATGTACTTGAGGCCGCTGCGGCTACTGGTGTCTGTGTAAACATTAAGAAAGGCCAGTTTCTTAGTCCTGATGCTATGAGATATGCGGTCGAAAAAGTCACCGCAGAAGGTAATCATCGTGTTATTGTTACAGAAAGGGGTACGACATTTGGATATCAGGATCTTGTGGTGGACTTTCGTGGCATTCCAATCATGAAACAATTTGCGTCGGTTGTTCTAGACTGCACCCACTCACTGCAGCGTCCCAACCAGTCCTCCGGTATCACCGGTGGTGATCCAAAGATGATAGAGACGATGGCTTGTGCAGGTTTGGCTGCTGGAGTAGATGGATTATTTATTGAGACTCATCCAGATCCTGGTAAGGCTCTTTCTGATGGCGCAAGTATGTTGCCTTTGGATGAGATGGAAAGTCTATTGAGAAGAGCTTTGGCTGTCTATCGTGCAATCCATGGATGATTGGCACCAAGAAGTAGAGATTGCGGTACCGCCAGATCATATCCACGATCTTGACTTGGTGGGGAAATTGGCCATAGCTGCCGCCAAAGAACCGTCAAAGGACCTTGAAGCGACCATTATACGTCGGTCAATTGACGCACGGAAGAAGCCGGTGTTTCGCTTGCAGGTGTCTATTCACAAGTCCAACTATGATCCGCTACATTGGCGTCCGATTGTTGAAAATTATGGGATGGTTACTCATGCTCCAGAAGTAATCATCATCGGTGCGGGTCCAGCTGGTTATTTTGCCGCGCTTGAATGCTTGGAGTTGGGACTACGACCCATCGTGCTAGATCGTGGAAAGGATGTACGATCTCGAAGAAGAGATTTGAGAGCTATTCAGCAGACCGGCACAGTAAATCCAGACTCAAATTACTGTTTTGGTGAAGGAGGAGCAGGAACTTATTCAGATGGTAAATTGTATACCAGGGCAAAAAAGCGGGGTGATGTACGAAAAGTATTGCAAATTCTAGTTGAACATGGTGCCAGTAGAGATATCTTAATCGATGCACATCCACATATTGGCTCCAACAAACTGCCCAAAATCATCGCTGAGATCCGGCATACCATCGAAAGTCACGGAGGTACGGTACATTTTGATGCTAAAGTTGATGACTTAATGTTGAGGAATGGTCAGATACATGGGATAAAACTTCGATCGGGAGATCGTTTGAATGCTGATAAAATCATATTGGCAACCGGTCATTCCGCCAGGGATATATTCGACTTACTGGAATTTCACCAGCTTGGCTTAGCCTCAAAACCCTTTGCGATGGGGGTCAGGATCGAACACCCTCAAGAGAATATCGATCTGGTCCAGTACGGTCAAAAGCCTCGTCATGTAAATCTGCCGGCAGCATCTTATCGTTTAGCTACAGAAGTGCAGGGCGTGGCAGTATATTCCTTTTGCATGTGCCCTGGAGGCCTTATTGTACCTGCTGCTACTGCTCCGGGAGAGCTAGTGGTAAATGGCATGTCTCTCAGTCGCCGGGATTCTCTCTATGCCAATGCAGGAATTGTGGCCTCGGTTTCAGCCCCGTTATGGAAAAAATGGGGCTACCATGGAGTATTGGGAGGTGTAAAGTTGCAGTCAGAGCTCGAGCAACTCACATTTTCGGCTGGTGGTGGTGCTCAGCAGGCTCCGGCACAAAGGGTTACAGATTTCATTGCTGGAAAGAAATCGCAAAGCTTGCCCGCAACTTCGTATATTCCCGGTGTGGTTTCAGCTGAACTGCATAAAATACTACCGTCTTTTCTGGTCCAACATCTTCAGCAAGGCTTGATTTATTTCAACCGTAGGATGAAAGGCTTTGTGTGTCATGAAGCCCAGCTCGTTGCCCTGGAAAGCCGTACCAGCTCACCAGTAAGGATCCCCAGAGATCCCAAAACTATGATGCATCCTCAGTGTGATGGACTTTTCCCATGCGGTGAAGGTGCGGGGTATGCAGGTGGGATTGTTTCGGCAGCACTCGATGGTCAGAAGGTGGTTCGTGCTCTTGCAAGGTCATATAAAATGTAATAATGAAGGACGTGGTAGATCTCATTGGAAGGCTTCTTCTCTCCTTCATCTTTATCTATGAAGGGTTGGACTCCATACTGTACTTTGGTAAGACTAAGGCGTTGATGACTGAGTATGGAATTACATTTCAGCAAGACATCTTACTTGTGGGTTCCATCGCGCTACTAATGTTGGGAGGCACCCTTTTATTGATTGGCTATAGGTCTTCTCTAGGAGCTATTCTCTTGCTTATCTATTACATTCCAGTAACCTTTATCGTGCATTCATTTTGGATGGAACCCGATGAGGCAACCAGACGACTTCAAGGCATTCTCTTTATGAAGAACTTAGCCATAATCGGTGGACTCTTGATGGTTTTTGTGAACGGAAGCGGTCGCTATAGTGTGAAAACCATGCTCGCCAATACGAGGGTTCCGAAGCGTTTTCGTTAGGTTTCCAGTTCCTCACCGCAGAACTTGCAGTAGGATGCATTGATATCATGACCTTCTTTGGAGCAATGGTGACAAACCCTGTGATCGATATTCTCACTTGCAATGATCTCCTTGGTTACGATCCCAGTTGGTACAGCAATTACTGCGTAACCAAGTATCATGACCAATGCGGAAATAAACTGTCCAATGTTGGTCGTAGGCGTAATATCTCCATAACCAACCGTAGTTAGTGTAACAATGGCCCAATAAATACATCGGGGTATACTGTCAAATCCTTCGTTTACCGGTCCTTCCAAAAAATACATGACTGAACCAATAATGACCACCATCAATAAGATAAAGTAGAGAAAAACAAAGATCTTACTTCGACTTTCCTGCAGAGCTTTCAAAATGATTGATCCCTGGCTGAGATAGGTACCTAGCTTAAAAATCCGGAAGACTCTCAGGAGCCTCAATGCCCTTATGACTACCAAAGACTGGGATCCGACAATAAAGAAGCTCAGATAGGTGGGTAGAATGGCCAGCAGATCCACAACCCCAAAAAAACTTGTGGCATATTTCCAGGGTCTATACACAGAATATAATCGCAGAAAATATTCGATCGTGAAGATGATTGTGAAACTCCACTCCAATGCCAGAAATATCTTCTTATAGGTCTGGCCCAGCGCGGGTGAACTCTCAAGTATTACCGTGATGACACTGACCAGAATGACAATGAGCAAGATGATATCAAAGAGCTTGCCCATGGGAGTATCCGCCTTAAAGATAATCTCGTAAATCCTTTCACGTACCGGCCCAAATTGTTTCTTAGTTCTCGCGCTCATTCTGTGATTGACATTCCTCCGGAAGAAACATGGTGCCTCGCTTAGAATCCATGGTAAATGCGAATTTTTCTACAAATCTTACCTTGTACTTAACATCACACGAAACCAGTATGACCTCAGTATTTTGTATCACAGTCTGCAATCTAAACAAATTGGAATGAAAGAGGGAAGGCATTTATTCAACGCAATGAAAAGGAAAGGGGAGGTTACTGCATCTTATTCGGGATGGCCTCATCTACTACAAAGGCTTGGTCTTTGCAACCATCCCCTTCCTCATTCATTGAAGCTAAATATAGGTAAATTACCAATACTGCTACAATAATATGAAGATAAATGTGAATACATTTACTAGTCTTTGTTGATCACATCAATGGTTTACATTGAGATAAGCCCGAGTCAGACCAAATCTGAATCGTTCCAATTTCTTCTGATTTGTTTCTCTCTTGGAGGTAATGGGCGTTCTTCCAGATCCAGGGCATCGTCATCATCCTGGTTGTCATGTTCTTCATCATCCATCTTCTGTAGTTCTTCCTCGATTTTACGACGCTCCCAGTCACGATCCATACCAGGCAGGCCAAAGACTTCGATAGCTTCAGCTGCAATGGCGACTCCCCATCCCCCTACAACGACCAGGGTGATCATTGGTGGAAGTCGGAGGACAAAAAACAGCACCATTAAGAAAATGCTGGTGAACATCCATGTAGTCAGATGCCTGTAGAAGACTTTCATCTTGGCGACTTTTCTTTCGGCCTGCTGATACTTGTCCTGTTCCTGTCTGTTCAAGGTGTGGAGAATTTCTTCTTTTCTTAACGAGCAGTTGGTGCCTAATTGTTCACAAAAGTCGATGAATTCTTTTCATCCTTGATCAACAGGTCTCTCATATGTGCACCCAGCCATCCGGCTAAAGCCCCGCCAACTGCCCCTAATATTCCGGTCAACAATACCATGCTGAGGCCAGAAAGGCCACCAAACAAATCGCCTACTTGATCTGCCAGCAGGTGATTATTGGATTCGGAAAGTACCCATGCTAAGCTTATCCAAATCAATCCAGCACTGATGCCGCCAAGGAATGCAGCCAGTGATGGTGGGGGTTGTAAGATAAACATGGCGATGGCAAGGACCAGGAATCCAGCCAACCAGTGCAGATACATTGATGGTATCCAAATCGCCAAAAGAGCAAGCGCAAGAATGGCAATGGTCCTTGTCATGGCAACAAAATTTCGCGAAATAAGAGCTGGTTTTCTGTGACTTGGGAGGCATCGCTGAGGAAGTGTAATTGAAAATATTTGCCTGATGACCATTCTTCAATACCGGTTTTATAAAACTTACTACCGGGGTTGCCGGAAGCTCCTCCAGGCAAAACTCCCCAAGCTCGAACACTGTCTGACAATTCTACAATCATTCGCCACGAAGGAGCGTGACGATCAGAAACAGCGTTTAGTGATTTTGCACTGCCACCCACTTTTATATCCTGTGCTGAAAAGGAAGGGATTCTACTTAAATGGGGAATGTCAAATCGGCGGAACTCTTGCCAATTTACCGTACCCCCAACCCGTTTTATGCTATCCATGGTCTCCACCATCTGCTGATAAGTCACGACAGCGATATCTCTGGCATCTTCCACTTGTTTGGTCTCTCTCAGATCAAAGTATTTACTCGAAGGATCCCGTTTCACCATCTCAATGGTACGCCATATCTCTGGGGTCAAAAGATCATTGCTATCGATAAATTCATCCCAGGTGGTGCGGTAGAATCGATCTTTCCATTCCTCAAAAAAGGAGGCTTCATCACTGTCTCGGTCATAGCAATAGGTCCATTGATTTAATTTCTGCCAAATACTATCGCCGTCGGCAATGTTCTGCACCAGATCAACAAGCAAAGGACAAAGGTCGGCAGCCAATTGAGAGTAAGTGCTGTTTTGAAGTGCTTGCATATCAGCAATTTGGATTTGTTCCATTTCTGCCAATCTCTCGTTCAGATACCGGCCTCGATAGTCCTCAAAAAATCCGTGATAATAGTAGGGATAAGTCGTATCTGTTGAATGTTGATTTGCACTAGCAACATATCCATGCCCAGGGTTCTTAAGCATTGGTGTCTCTTTAAATGGAATGTATCCACCCCAGCCATTGGTAGTTCTTGTACCATTCTGCACAAACTTCCCTTGACCCTTGCGCTTGATAGGTAGTTTGCCTTGTACTTTGATCGCTATATCACCCTGGGATGATGCGAATACAAAATTCTGTGGTGGGCTTCCAAAGTACTTCAACGCATCAATATAGTCATCATAGCTAGAGCCCTTATTTAATCCTATAAATGTCTGTAGAGCACAGCCCTCAATTTCTATATTGGGTAACCAATGCAACGCCAATGAAAGAGTATCATCAACTACAACAGGGCCCCAATGCGTGTACTTGATCGTATCCTTAACTTCCTTTGCTCCATGTACTAAATATCGCTCAACTTCCCACTCCACCTTTCTGTCCTGACCATCGAGCCGATAGATCAGATGATCTTCGTCAACCCACTCAATTTCAAATAGATCACTTACATCTATCCCTACATTAGTTTGACCCCAAGCCATCTTTGAATTAAAACCAATGATGACATTGGGTACTCCCGGAAAGGTTACACCGTACACATTTAGATCATTGGAGGCCAACTGCATCTCATACCATATCGATGGTAATGTCAACTGAAGATGTGGATCATTGCATAAAATCGGATTTCCATTTCTAGTCAGGGAAGGTGCAATAGCCCAGTTGTTACTTCCTACTCCATCTGAAGATACCACCTGAAAAGAGGGATAGGTGCCACCAATCAGATCCTGCTGAGGTGGAAATTTTGGACCATCAAAATCCCAGACCACGGTCTTGGGAATGATAGGAGACTGCTGGGGATTCCATTCAGGAAATAAATAATCAAACTGTTTTTTACCGAGAAGTTGATAGGAATTTGTGGCAGCTAGATCTTCATTTCTCCCGCAAAGCACTAGGTTCATTGACATAAAGACCAGAGCAGTCTTTTTCGTAGACCAGAGTTCAGGCCAGTAATTAAATAATTTAAATTCGAAAGGCAATTCAGCAGCTGATAACTGTCTAATGTAACTATTTACACCTCGCACATAGGCTTCAAGAATGGGATATTCTGGACACTGGCTCCATTTTTCAGCATATTCTGTAGCAGATTTGACCATGCCCAATCTGCGATGCCTTTGATCAAGGAAAAGGACTCTTGATCCGAACACTTCGGCCAAACGACCTGCTGCCTGTCTGGCGGTGATATCCATTTGCCACAATCTATGTTTGGCATGCAAGTATCCTTGGGCGAAGGCTTGATCCATTTCATTTTCAGCGAAAACATGAGGCACCAAACGTTCATCATAAAGAATACGAACTGGGAGATCTATTCTGAACCCCCTTTGTTCTAGGTCAATCCATTTGTCATTTGGCTCAGCATTTTGCCAAAGACCACTGAAAGGGTTTAAGAAATTGCCCAATGGGGGTAAGATTCCGCTTTCAGTATTAATCGGTACGATCAATAGGGCAAAGTAGCCGATGGTTAAAAGCGACAATATGATCGTTCTTAAATACTTCAATTTCAATCCCTTTTTGCTAAACTATGAAATTATGTCATGCTGGTGCACCTAAAGGATGATTGATGGATTTGACAATACCAAATACTCCCAAGGTCCTAACTCGATTTTACTTCCTTTCCTCAGTGAATAGTCCCGCCCAGTAAAAAGATCGGTCAGAGATCGTACGTTTTGATCGATCGAAGTGGTGGTTTTCTGATCGCTGCAATTGACGATAGTTGCCACCAGATTATCGTCCTTAGTCCGCATAAATGCGTATACTTTCGGATCTTGGTTTAGACGAACCAGATCTCCACCATGGTCGCCATTCCATAAGGCTTTATTGTGTGTTTTCAGATGTAGTAAGCTACGATAGAATTTCTGTAAAGGATGATTCTCTTGCCAACGGATATAGTCTTGTTGGCCTACTACGAATCTCTGATTTAATCCGTTTTCATGGCCATTAAAAAGCAATGGAATTCCTTCAAAAGTAAAGGCAATCACAGCCATGGCTCGTTCACTGTCTCCAAACCGTTGAACACTGCTGCCTTGGTCCACATTTAGCTCGAAGTTTGAAATGTAGTTTATCCGATTGTAACCCCGTGGGTGATTTTTCCGGTCCTCTTTTCGATAATTGTCAATGTCAGTGACATTGGCTGTGCCGACTGCGATATTCTGTAATAATGAATAGAGCTTATAACCGTCATTTGCTTGAAAGCAGGTTTCGAAGTGACCAACCGGACCTTCAGCATCTGCCACCATAAAAACTGGCTTAACAGATTCCAGCGCTGGTCGAACCTGCTTCCAGAAGTCGTCAGGTGCCTGATTGGCTGCATAACATCTAAAGCCATCGACATCAATAGACCTCAACCAGAACTTCATCGATTCGATTAAGGTATTCCTCATCGATGTGGATTCAAAATTGAGAGCCGCTGCATCCCGGTGGGGGTTTGGAGTGCCCTCAGGAAGAGGCGCAGGGATGATGCCATCTTCATCCTGCACATACCAATCCGGATGATTGATTACCCAGGGATGATCCCAGGCAGTCTGCGTCGAAATCCAATCGATAATTACATTGATATGCATGCGATGTGCCTTGGATACCAGTTCACGTAATTCTTCAAATGAACCCAATTCTGGGTTGACTTTGGTAAAGTCGGCAACGACATAGGGATTCCCCAGTGTTCCGCGACGATGGTCCAGGCCAATGGGGTATATAGGTAAGAGACAGAGCGTTCCAACCCCCAGTTCCTTTAGTCTGGGTAGATGCTCCTGGAAGGCTTTGAACGTTCCTTCTTTAGTAAAATGTTGAATATTGACTTCGTAAATATTAGTATTTCGAACCCACACAGGAGTTTTCATTTTAAGCACTTGGAAAACCTGGTCGCTAATTGCAGGCTCTGAATCTGACCGGGAACCACACGCCATGATAAAACCAAAAAAAAGCAGCAAGATCATTTTGATGAGCCTGTCTCCTAACACTGTAGTAAAATTTTCAAACGGTGGTTCAAAGAGTGTTTTCATAATTCACTATAATTTACATGCAGCCATACATTGGCTTGAGCAAGGTGAATGCGACCATTGATCATGATATTCATTGCCGTTCCGTGATTAAATAGTTTAATTTCATTTTTATTGATTTCCACATCAATCTCTCTTCCTCTAAACTTTAAGTGAAATACATATGAAGTCCACTTCTTCGGGCAATGAGGCCGAAAGCTCAGGTGGTTATCCACTATCCGCATTCCAGCAAATCCTTTGATTACAGCCATCCAGGTGCCAGCCATGCTGGTAATGTGGCAGCCATCCTCAGTGTCATTGTTGTAATCATCTAGATCCAATCTGGCGGTCCTTAAATACATTTCATAGCTTTTTTCGTAAGCTTTAATGGTACAAGCCAGGATGGCATGAACACAAGGAGATAGTGAGGATTCGTGTACTGTCAATGGTTCGTAGAAATCGAAGTTATCTTTAATCGTTTTATGATCGAAATGATCTTCAAAAAAATACAGACCCTGCAAGACATCTGCTTGCTTAATAAAACAAGAACGCAAAATTCGATCCCAGCTCCAGTGTTGATTGATAGGGCGCTCACCGCTTGAAAGGGTAGATACCGGTCTAATTTCTTTGTCTAAATATCCCTCATGTTGAATAAAGATATTTTTTTGGTCATCTTTCGGTAAATACAAATTTTCTATAATTGTTCTCCATTTATCCTGTTCTTCGAAGGTGACATTGTGACGTTCCTGAAGATCCTTATGCAAGTCCGGGTCCTTTAATTCAATTTCACTTATGGTCTGCAAAGTATAGCGAAGACACCAGATCGCAACATAATTTGTATACCAGTTATTATTGACATTGTTCTCATATTCATTGGGACCGGTCACACCGTGCATAACATATTTCTTCTTGGGACTGGCATAGTGTACCCTCTGGGCCCAGAATCTCGAAATTGCTACCAGGACTTCAATCCCTTCCTTATATAGGTATACAGTATCACCTGTGTACCGGACATAGTCGTAGATGGCATAGGCAATGGCGCCGTTGCGATGTATCTCTTCAAAAGTGATTTCCCATTCATTATGACATTCTTCTCCATTCATAGTGACCATTGGGTATAGTGCGGCACCATTTTCAAATCCAAGAAGCTGTGCATTTTGGATGGCTTTTTGAAGATGTTTAAAGCGGTACAAGAGAAGGTTGCGGCTGACAGATGGCTCCGCTGTGCTTAGGTAAAAAGGCAAACAGTAAGCTTCGGTATCCCAGTATGTACTGCCTCCATACTTTTCGCCGGTAAATCCCTTAGGACCGATATTTAGACGAGGGTCATCACCTCGATAAGTTTGATGGAGATGAAATATGTTGAAGCGAATTCCTTGCTGAGCAGCTACATCGCCATTAATTACAATATCGCTTTCCAACCATTTTTCTGCCCAGGATTCCTTATGAATATTCCATAATTTCTTCCAATCTAAAGCAAGGAAAGACTGTATTTTATTTTTAGCTTCTTCTCTCAATTGATCTGCAGGATGATAAAAGCTGCTCACTATACACACCGACTTTTTCAATGTGACCAGGTCAGATGATGTTGCTGTTAATCTCCAAATTTGTTCAGTTGATTTCGAATGAGAAACCTGGTTATCATATTTGACCTTCAAATGATTTTTATACAATTGTTGATTTGTGACATACTGCACTTTAAAATTAGTTTTCTTCGTGCTGCAAGCTAAAAAGTGATAATTTTCAAGTTGAGATAAACCTATTTCTATCTGGAAATCATGCCAGAACTGCTCGTCATAATTTGCATCTTCATTGCGGACATCGCCATCGAGAAATGATTTGAAGAGTATGTCTGCTTCTCCCTCAAGGATCTTAATGGAATATTCCAGTAACCCTAATTCTTTGTATTTGTAATGGCAGACTCTCCGGCTGATTATTTCCAAAGTAAGACCTGAGTCATGGCTAACCTCCACTTTTCGGGATAAAATTCCGCTCTTCATATCCAGAGTACGTACAAAAGACAGGATTTTCCAGGAATGCAAATCCAGTTCAATGCCATTGATTACTACGGATAAGTCGATCCAGCTAGGGGCATTAAGTACCTTTGCAAAATATTTAGGATACCCATTTTTCCACCACCCTACTCGAGTTTTATCAGGATAGTAAATTCCAGCTAAATATTGTCCCTGTAAGGATCTGCCAGAATAGTGCTCCTCAAAATTTCCCCTTTGTCCCATGTATCCATTACCTAAGCTAAAGAGACTTTCTGAGATTTGATGTACAGTTGGATCAAATTGATCTTCGATAATTTTCCAGGCGTGGTGCTGGATAAAGTTTTTCATGACAATGCTGCAAATGTATCAAAGAGGAGTTTCAATCTTTCTAATGTCATATTTTTGAGGTCCTTGACCACGTAGTCTGCTTCAGCCAATGCTTCCCCATCTCCAATTCCGATGGCCATCATGCCGGCTCGCTTTGCCGCAGTTATTCCTTTGGGGGCATCTTCAAAAACGACACAATTTTGTGGCAGGCTGTCCAATTTGTCGGCAGCCAACAAAAATACCTCAGGATCCGGCTTGGCATGCTTGACCATATTGCCATCTGTGATCACGTCAAATAGGTTCTCGATCTGTAGCACCTTCAAAATACGTGAAGCATTTTTGCTAGCACTTCCCAACGCAACCTTAAAGTGATTGCGACGGAGGGACTGAATGAATTCGAGCACACCCGGCAATATTTCATTCGGAGTAATGGTCGATATATATTCCAAATACCACTTATTCTTAAGTGCCCTAAGTTTCTCTTTCTCCTCCTCACTTCTTTTAATGCCGGCAAGATCCAAGATGATATTTAGAGACTCCTCGCGGCTCACCCCTTTCAACAGTTCATTGTGACTTTGACTAAATGAATAGCCAAAGGTGCTCGCTAGTCGTTGCCAAGCTAAATAGTGGTATTTTGCAGAGTCTACAATGACTCCATCTAAATCAAAAATGCATGAATCTAATTCTCGTTGAGCATTCAAAATCAAGTAATGGATTTTCGAATCTACCGGGAAAAGCAAAAGTGATCAGCCTTTGACTCCTGGCTGTTAAATGAATAATTTTCGTAATTGAAACCCTTGAGCTTTTCTGGACTCTTTACACGATTTTTAATTACATATCTCGTGAGAAGGCCACGTGCTTTTTTGGCACTGAAGGAAATGAACTTTAATTTTCCATCCCTATATTCCCGGAAATCAACATCAATAATATTTGCCTTGATTTGATCTGGTTTAATGGCACGAAAATATTCCTTCGAAGCTAGGTTTAAAACGTATTTCTCATTCGAGTCCTGCAGGTCGCGATTGACCAGGTCTGTAATGGCCTCTCCCCAAAATTCATATAGACTGTTGCCTTGGGATGTCTCTAATTTTGTACCCATTTCAAGGCGGTAGGGTTGAATTACATCGAGTGGACGCAACAGCCCATAGAGACCAGATAAGATACGTACGTGTTTCTGTGCAAATTCGACCTCTTTTTTGGTTAATGATGGTGCATCTAGCCCCACGTATACATCACCAGTGAATGCGAAGATTGCTTGTTTCGCCTGATCACCGGCATGAGATTTGGTAAAAGACTTGAACCTGGCGGTATTCAAGTCAGCTAATTTGTCACTAATCGACATCAGTTTCTTAAGGTCTTGCGGGTTTTTGGTCTTCATGACTTGAGCCAGTTCCCAAGCCTTGGCCTTCATGCGGGCCTGTGTGCGGGACATGTGCTGAATGGGTTCAAAATCAAGTGACTTTGCAGGTGAAAGTAATATCAACATGGTAAATGACTTTTCGCAAAAGTATCAATTTTCAGTCGGTGTATGAGATAATAGACCAGATGTCAAACCAGTGCTTACCTTGTTCTTCATAGACATGAAGGTTCGTGGATCAAGAAGATGTGAATTGCAATAAGTAGTGTCCGACGGCTCGGTAGATGGTAATGTGCTCCAATCAAAAAATCCCTGGCTTAAGACTAAGCCAGGGATTTATATCATTAAGTCTGATCTGTTTTTAGAAGATGGAACCCTCCTTAGCAGGTACACTCTCTTCCTCCACTTTTTCGTTGACTTTTCCTTTGATCGTCAAAACTACCTTCTCTTCATCCATATTGGTTGTGAGGGTAACTGTTTTGGTGAACTGTCCTTTGCGGTTGGTATCATACCGCACGTCTATCGTTGCGCTTTCACCAGGAAAGATGGGTTCTTTAGGATAATCGGGCACTGTACAACCGCAACTGCCCTTAGCGTTCTTTATCACCAGGGGTTCTGTCCCATCATTGACGAAAGTAAACTTTCTCAGAGGATCTGAGCCTTGCTCAATTTCACCGTAATCGATAATTAGGGTTTCAAAGGTCATGTGTGGGCCGTTAACGGCTTCGACGGCTTGTTCCTTTTTTTCTTCTTTTTGGTCCGCTACTTTCTTGGCTTGAGATTGAGCCAGGGTAAGACTTGAGCCGATAAGGAGAAACAGGGTGCTATATATTAACTTTTTCATGTCAATGATTTTTTCAACGTAAAGTTACCAAATAATTGTGTTTAATTTTTAGTGCACAGTCAGAAAAGTGCGCCTAACTGCCCAGCTCCGGGCTGTGCCAAGATTGTAACGAAAACTAGGCCAAAAAATGTTCCTGAAGAGGCACGAAATTTGATCTGCTAGGACCTGGATCACAATCCAAAAAGAAAATCTGCTTAAAGATACTATCTTTGGGGTCGATTTCGACCCTGTTCGTCTGGTCTTATTGCAGGTAGTGAGATTAAAGTTCATAGATGGAAATCACCACTTTCAAGCCGCTTTTCGCTATCGGTTCTACGGATAAGAAAAATGAAGAGGACTTTAGGAAGGAGGTGTTGAATGATTATTATATCTGTTGTGTAAGCAGAGAAGCCTCAATACTTGCCCGAAAGGAAGTCTTGACCGGGAAAGCCAAATTTGGAATCACAGGAGATGGAAAAGAGGTTATACAAGTAGCTCTAGCTAAGGCCATCCGAAAAGGGGATTATCGAGCAGGCTATTATCGGGATCAAACGCTAATGTTTGCTTTGGGTATTAGCAGCTTAGAAGAGTACTTTGCCCAGCTTTACGCAGATCCCGAGAATGATCCTTTTTCCCGTGGGCGTCAGATGATGACTCATTTTGCCAGCCCTTTGGTGGATGAACATGCTGACTTCACTGACCATACAAATCAATTTAACAATTCAGCGGATGTATCCTGTACCGCAGGACAGATGGGAAGAGCCATTGGTTTGGCTACTGCATCAAAGAAGTATCGCAAGCTTCCATCTTTGGCTTCCAGTGGCTTTTCACGAAATGGTAATGAAATCGTCATTTGCTCAATTGGCGATGGCAGTACAAGTGAAGGTGCTTTTTGGGAAACAGTAAATGCCTCTGCTGTAACCAAAGTTCCGATCGCCTTCTGTGTCTGGGATGATGGATATGCTATATCCGTGCCTACAGATATTCAGACTGTTAAAGGTAGCATTAGTAAGGCTTTAGAAGGATTCTTAATCGATGAGGAAGGCAGGGGAATCAGGATTTATACAGCGAAAGCCTGGGATTATGCCGGTCTGTGCGACATGTTTATTACGGGTTTAAGTAAGATACGGGAGACCCATACCCCGGCCTTGTTCCATGTGCAGGATACAACTCAGCCTTTGGGCCATTCAACCTCGGGATCTCATCAAAGGTATAAGCCTAAGGAGCGGCTGGAATGGGAAGAGGCTAATGATTGTATCGTGGCATTTGCAAACTGGATTGTAAGGGTAGGACTGGCTACCAAAGAAGAGCTAGCTGAGATTAAGAAAAAGGGAGTGGCTTATGCTCGGTTGTGTAAAAAGGAGGCCTGGCGGAGCAAGACCGATCCCATTCGTCAGGTACGTCAGAACCTCATGGGGATCATTAAAGAGGTCTCAAGCAATGGAATGGACCTGGAGGAATACAAGTCCAGGATTAGGAAGCTGATTGATCCTGAAAAATCTGATCTGTATGCCTTGGGACGAGAGGCTGCTTTTGAATGTGTTCGTCAGGGACAATATCCTCCTCGTCAACTGGTAGACTGGTGTGATTCTATGCAATCCTTTCTTCATAAGACGTATAGCACACATCTTTACACGGAAGCAGAACGTGCAATCGACAAAGTTGATGTAATCAATCCACAGTACGATCCAGATAGCCCTATAGTGAAGGGATATGAGGTTTTAAATAAATACTTTGATTGGGCCTTTGCTCATAATGAGCACCTATTCGCTTTTGGTGAGGATGTTGGTAAGCTGGGTGATGTCAATCAAGGTATGGCGGGTATGCAGAAGAAGTATGGAGCAAAGCGCGTCTTTGATACCGGTATAAGAGAATGGACAATTATTGGACAGGCCATCGGAATGGCAATGCGAGGTTTACGTCCAATCGCCGAGATACAATATCTGGACTATTTGGTGTATGGGATGGCCCCGCTCATGGACGATTTGGCTACGCTCAGTTATCGATCAGCAGGTATACAAAAGGCTCCGGCTTTGATTCGCACACGCGGACATCGCCTTGAGGGTATCTGGCATACTGGATCCCCAATGGGTATGCTGCTGCATAGCCTTCGCGGTCTCCATATTTTGGTGCCTCGCAACATGGTGCAGGCCGTTGGTATGTATCAAACTTGGCTCCAGGGTATGGATCCTGTCCTGATGATAGAATGCTTGAATGGATACCGGCATAAGGAGCGACTACCGAGCAATTTGGGCTCTTATACAGTGCCCTATGGAGTTCCGGAGATTCTGATGGAAGGCACTGACCTGACACTGGTCACCTATGGTGCATGCGTCAGGCTTGCTGAGGCTGCCTGTCAACGGCTTAGATCATTTGGTGTATCCGTTGAATTGATTGATGTACAAACCTTGATGCCCTTTGATTTGCCCAATACTATTGTTCAATCCTTAAAAAAGACCAATCGAATTTTATTTGTAGACGAAGATGTGCCTGGAGGTGCGAGTGCCTACATGATGCAACAAGTGTTGGAGGTACAAGGAGGTTTCGACTACTTGGAAATTGAACCAAGGACCCTCACTGGTAAGAGTCACCGCCCTCCATATGGATCTGATGGGGATTATTACTCGAAACCTAGCATAGAGGATATTTTTGAGGCTGTTTACCATATGTTACATATCTTGGATCCATCCCGCTACCCCTTGTTGTAAATTTTTGGTGCAGTAATTGAAGACTCAATAAGATCGAATATCGACCTCGCCCGTGAAAGGATCCCTAGTCATTATTCCCACTTATAACGAGAAAGAAAATATTGCCAAGATAATTCGGGCTGTATTGCAACTCAATGGAGACTTTGAGGTGCTCGTAGTAGATGATGGCTCTCCCGATGGAACTGCCTCTATCGTAGAAGAGTTAAAACGCTCGCAGCCAGATCGAATCCATCTCCTGCAGCGGTCTGGTAAGCAGGGCCTGGGCACTGCTTATATAGCCGGATTTCACTGGGCATTAGATCACGGGTACGCATTTATTTTTGAAATGGATGCAGATTTCTCACATAACCCCAGGGATTTGCAACGGATGCAAAAAGCACTTCATGACGGAGCTGATATGGTTGTGGGTTCAAGATATGTGAGGGGCGGTAAGGTAAAAAATTGGCCGTGGGACCGCATTGTTTTGTCCTACGGTGCTTCTCTTTACACCCGTATGGTGACTTGGATGCCGATCAAGGATCCTACAGCTGGTTTTGTAGGATATCGTGCCAAGGTACTTCAAGCGATACCACTTGATTATATCCGCTTCGTCGGCTATGCATTTCAGATCGAGATGAAGTTCTCCGCGTATCTCCGTTCTTTCCGAATCGAGGAAATTCCCATTACTTTCATTGACAGAGTTGAAGGCGTTTCAAAACTGTCTTCAGGTATCATACATGAAGCTGTCTTTGGCGTTCTAAAGATGAGGTTTAAAAGTTTTTTTGGTTCCTATCCAGCCTGATTGCTAATTCTGGCACTGGCACATCATCTAATCTCAAGATTGTTTAGTTGTAGTGTTCCCACTTTTTACCACAAACTGGTGCAGGAAGGTCACATCTGTCTAAATATACATTATAGATAATCATATTTTTAAGTATATCATATAAAGTTATATACATATAACGAAATAATTATATGTGTATAATTATCATCAAATTGATGTTAAAAGCGGATGATTTTGATGACAAAAGCCTGTTGATAGGTCTGCTCTTTCGTTTCAAAATTTTTTGAAATAAGAATTAGTGGGAAAATATGGTAGAAAGTGGGAAAACAATTACATTTGAACAGATTGATTGGCTAATCGAACATGGAAACACCACAGCTGCACGGCGAATACGAGTGTAAGTTGGATTCGAAGGGAAGGCTTCGTATGCCAGCCACTTTGTTGCGGCAGCTGGGTGGAAGCGGACCTTTTACATTTTTTATTAATCGGGGCTTTGAAAAGTGCCTGATGATCTATCCCGAAAAAGTTTGGGAATCGAACCTTGAAAAGATTAGCAAACTGAACGTGTACCGGGCCCAGGACCGCGATTTTATCAGGTATTTTTTTCGCGGAGTTAGCGATGTTACTACAGATTCTGCTGATCGCATTTTGATCAACAAGAATCTTCTCAGCTATGCGAACATCTCCAAAGAGGTCATTCTCTTTGCCTACTTAGACCGCGTTGAAATGTGGAATCGTGACGCATACTTGGAGTGGTTGGGACGACAACCAGATGATTTCGCAAACCTGGCCGAACAGGTGTTGGGATCGGTGAACATCGGGAGGGAAAATGAGTGACTATCATCAACCCGTCATGCCGACTGAAAGCATCAAAGGTCTGGTCACAGATGTTGATGGGATATATGTAGATGCGACGTTTGGAGGCGGAGGACACAGTAGGATACTGCTAGAATCGCTCTCCGAGGGTGGTCAGTTGTATGCCTTTGATCAGGACACTGACGCCCTTGCACAGGGATTTGCCGACAAACGGCTGATGTTGATTAGGAGTAACTTTCGATATGTCGCCAATTTCTTGAGATACTACGGAATATCACAAGTCAGTGGCTTCTTAGCCGATTTGGGTGTTTCGTCTTATCAAATAGATACACCAGAGAAAGGATTTTCATTTACCAAATCCAGGAGACTGGATATGCGCATGAATCAGGATGCTGAATTTACTGCAGAAGACTGGTTAAACCAAGCCAGTGAAATGGAGCTGATGGAGGTGATGAGCCAATACGGAGAAGTGCGAAACGCTAAGACATTGGCTCGAACCATCTTCAATTGCAGGGCGAAGAGGACGTTTCACACTGTTGGAGATTTATTGAGATGTATCGAGACTGCTGTCATTGGAAATAAGAGTCGCTATTTGGCTCAAGTTTTCCAGGCTATTCGTATTAAGGTCAATGACGAATTGGGTGCCTTAAAAGCACTCTTGAAAACTACTGAACAATTTTTGAAACCAGGTGGGAGGTTGGTTATCATTACTTACCACTCTCTGGAAGACAGGCTCGTTAAACATTTTATGAAAGACGGCACCTTTGGTTCGACTACAAAGGTTGCCGTCGATTTTTATGGACGAAAACCTGAATGGAGTCTCAAGCCTATCACTAAAAAGCCCATTTTACCTTCTTCTGAAGAAATTGAGAAAAACCGAAGAGCGCGGAGTGCCAAATTGAGAATCGCCGAGAAAAAAAAATAAATTGAGCAAAAAAATCAAGAAAAAGGTACGGGATCAAAACTACTCCTATTCCGGATGGATCGCCAAGAACCTACCCTATATTTTCTTCCTGATATTCTTGGCAATGGTTTATATCGGGAATGCTCACTACACCGACAAAAAGCTTCGTAAGATTGATTTGCTAAAGGGCGAAATCAAGGAACTTACCTGGAGATATATGTCGATAAAATCAGATGTTATTTACCAGGGAACTTATTCTAAGGTGGGCATGCAAATGAAGGATAAACGTTTATCCAATCAAGGTCCTTATCCGAAGAAGCTACCAAAACAAAATTGAACCAGGACGGAGTATAATGAGCAAGAAGAAAGAATTATTATTGAGGGCTTATGTGGTACTTGGGGGCCTGATATTACTGGCTCTTCTTCTCATGTTCTCCACGATAAAAATAGGTGTTCTAGATGCCAACCATTGGCGCGAAAAGGGGGACAGTACCAAATTAAAATTTGTTGATATCGAGGCTGACAGGGGAAATATTTACTCCGCTGACAATTTTTTACTGGCGACCTCTGTACCACTTTTTGATCTTCACCTGGATCTGGGTTCGGAGGCAATGACTCAGGAGATTTTCGATCGGCATGTCGACTCCCTAGCGATAGCTCTTGCAAAATATGTGATCAAAAATTTATCGGTAGAGGATATCAAACGAAAATTGGTGAGAAGGAGGGCTGCGGGTGACCGGTATTTTCTCATAAAGAGAAATGCTTCCTATGAGCAGCTGCAACAAATCCAGTCCTTCCCTTTGATCAGACTGGGAAAGTATCGTGGCGGATTGATTGTTGAGCGAAAATCAAAAAGGCTAAAACCGTTTCAGGATGTGGCTTTCCGCACCATCGGCATTCACAGGGAAAATGCACCGACCGTTGGCCTTGAGGGTAGTTTTGATAAATACTTGAAAGGAGCAGCCGGCAAACGTCTTATGCAAAAAGTAGGTAAACACGTCTGGGTCCCGGTAAATGACCTTTCTGAAATTCAGCCTGAAAAAGGAAAGGATATTGTCACTACCCTGGACATGAGGATTCAGGATATTTGTCATCATGCGCTTCTTCATGCCCTGGAGAATCATGCCGCTGATTTTGGTTTGGCCATTGTTATGGAAGTGGAGACGGGAGCTCTTCGAGCGATTGTCAATCTAGATCGGCAGAAAGACGGTTCCTATTGGGAATCATTTAATCACGCCATTGGCGATGCCACAGAACCAGGTTCCACTTTCAAACTGGCGTCGATGATGGCGCTTCTTGAAGACGGATTGATTGATCTTTATGATACCGTATTTGTAGATCATGGCCGGGCTAAGTTTGGTAGGTTTTCTATGAGAGATGCAGAATGGCACAAACACACCCACATAAGTATTAAACATGCGTTTGAAATTTCCTCGAATGTAGGTGTCGCCAAAGTTGTCGACGCCAAATATGGTAAAACGGGCAAGGCTGATCAGTTCATTCGGCGTTTGAGGCAATTTGGTTTAGATCAAAAGACCGGAATCGAAATACGGGGAGAAGGACAACCTTTCATAAGGGATGCTTACTCAGATAAGTGGAGCAAAGTTATGTCATTACCCTGGATGTCACATGGTTACGAACTTCATCTTACTCCCTTACAAACGCTTACCTTTTATAATGCAGTTGCCAATCGAGGCAAAAAGATGAAACCTTATATCGTATCGGAAATCAAGCAGGGCGGCAAAACCATTAAGCGCTTTAAGCCTGATGTGTTGGACCAACGTCTGGCTTCTCATAAGACCATTGAAACGGCAAGGCTACTTTTAGAAGGGGTTGTTGAGCACGGTACTGCAAGGTCATTGAGGTCCTCGAAGTATTCGTTTGCCGGTAAGTCGGGAACTACGAAACTCGAATATTGGAAAGATCAGGATGGAAAGTATCAAGCCTCTTTTGTTGGTTATTTTCCCGCCGAAAAACCCGTTTATTCATGCATTGTTTTGGTAAATAATCCCAAAAGGAATGGCTATTATGGAGGAACGGTAGCAGGTCAGGTATTTACGGCTATTGCTGACCAATGCATGGCCACAGACAAGCGTCTTATGGAAGTCATCACGCCTGCTGACACTATAGACATAAGGAGCCTGCCAACTTTTGAAGCAGGCTATTCGGCAGATATGAAGAAAGTGCTGCAACATCTGGATTTGCCCTTCGTCGATCAAAGTGATTCGGAGTGGTCTATCCTCATGCCTGATAATGAAGCAAGATTGTCCCTAGAAAATCGCCGCCTTAAGCAGGGTTTGATTCCCAATGTTAAGGGCATGGGCATCAGAGATGCCTTGTTTATTCTCGAAAATCTCGGCCTCAAAGTGAAAGTAAATGGCCACGGAAAGGTGCTTGATCAGTCAGTTTCTCCTGGAACCCCATTTACCGGCCAGAACATTTTACTATATCTAGGATGAACCAAGGGCAAGCATCGTGAATGAAAAGGTTGGAAGATATACTGGTAGGGCTGAACTATGAGGTGATTCAGGGCGATGTAACCTGCTGGATCTCATCACTTACCACAGATTCGCGTCAAGTCGCAGATCAAGGATTATTTATTGCCATTGAAGGACATAGTTCGGATGGACATAAGTACATCCAAGAGGCGATAGCCAAGGGTGCTTCTGCCATTGTCATTAGCAAGGTGACATCATCCATGTACTCCGGTGTAACCATACTCAAGGTGGAGAATACGCGCAGGGTCGCTGCCATCGCTGCCGATCATTTTTATGGTCAGCCCAGTTTGGGCCTTCCAGTCATTGGAGTAACGGGCACCAATGGAAAGACCAGCGTGACCTTCTTATGCCACCAACTCTTGTCGCTCCTAGGTGTATCCTCTGGTCTAATTTCAACGATAGGAATAAAGATTGGGCACGAATTCCGGCCAACTACCCTGACCACACCTGGTCCTGTGGAGTTGCAGAAGACCTTAGCCGAGATGCGAGGGGAAGGATGCTCTGCTGCATTTATGGAAGTTAGCTCCCATGCCATCGAGCAAGAAAGAATCAAAGGTATTAAATATCAAGTTGCCGTATTTACCAATATTAGTCATGATCATTTGGATTATCATGGGACCTTTTCAGCGTATATCAAGGCAAAAAAGAAATTGTTTGACCACTTGCCGAAGGATGGCATCGCCTTGATAAATAGCGATGATAAACACGGCCAAATTATGGTGCAGAATACCAGGGCAATTATAAAGACCTTTGCACTTCAATCACCATCAGATTACAAAGCCAAGATTCTCTCCAATGAATCTACGGGTTTGCAAATGCTAATCGACGGCGCTGAGGTATTTGTTCAGTTAGTCGGGAAGTTTAATGCCAGCAATATCATCGCAGTTTATGCGATTGCTCGACTACTGGGATTTGAAAAACAGCAAATCTTAGAGAAAATCAGTCAATTGAAACCACCGCCAGGTCGGTTTGAAAGGATTATTTCCGCCGATGGCCGGATCACCGGATTGGTTGATTATGCGCATACCCCAGATGCACTTGAAAAGGTGCTGCACACTATTGTGCAGATAAAGAAGCCCAAAGATCGGGTGATTACGGTTGTCGGGTGTGGCGGAAATCGCGACAAAGCCAAACGTCCCAAAATGGCCCTGATTGCTTGTCGTCATAGTGATCGTGTGATTTTGACTTCTGATAATCCTCGTGATGAGGACCCTCTGGCTATTATAGGCGAGATGGAAAAGGGTGTTCCGACTGGGTATGTCAATAAAGTCATATCTATTGCAGACCGGGCTGAAGCAATCAAGACAGCCTGTCTACTCTCGGATGGCCCAGCGTTGATACTGGTAGCCGGAAAAGGTCATGAAAACTATCAAGAAATCAAGGGAAAACGGATTCCATTTGATGATGTCCAACAATTGAAGAAGTGCCTAAATTGACTTGAATGAAGCAAAACGATAGGCTTCTTAGATCATCCGGCAATTTCTTATGGCCATTGCCGTCCTTCAAGCTTCCCAATTTCATGCTAAAACTGAGATAAAGATGTTGTATCATTTGTTTCAATACCTGCAAGAAAACTACGACATACCTGGAGCAGGTCTATTCCAATACATATCATTTAGAGCTGGTATGGCGATCATCCTATCATTACTGATCTCCATGATTCTGGGAGGACGCATTATTCGGTATCTACATCACCAGCAAGTAGGTGAGACCATCCGGGACCTGGGTTTGAAAGGTCAACTCGAAAAACAGGGTACCCCTACGATGGGAGGTGTCATTATCATCCTGGCCACCTTGGTTCCTTGCCTTCTGCTGGCGAGGTTAGATAACATCTACATACAGTTAATGATCGTGGTTACCATCTGGATGGCTGTGATAGGTTTTGCAGACGATTACATTAAAGTCTTTAGGAAGAACAAGGCCGGCCTTCGTGGTCGATTTAAAATTTTTGGTCAGGTCGGTCTGGGCTTAATCGTTGGACTGGTGATGTTGTTGCACGAAGATGTCGTTGTGAGAATGGACCATGGTTATGCCGAACAACAAGGATATGAGATTGTGCGTACGGTTTGGGTTGATGGCATCGATGCAAAGCGAGAAATGGCCTATGTGAAGACTACCATGACCAATCTGCCCTTTATCAAGGGCAATAATCTCGATTACCTCTATTTCTTGAAATGGATGGGCAGTGCGGCTGCATCCTACATTTGGATACTCTTCTTACCATTGATCATACTAATTGTAACGGCTGTATCCAACGGCTCGAATCTTACCGATGGACTTGACGGACTGGCAACTGGCGTTTCTGCTATCATCGGTGGTACATTGGGAATCATGGCTTATGTGTCCAGTCATACCCTTTTTGCCGACTACCTGAGCATCTTGTACTTGCCTTTTACCAGCGAATTGGTAGTGTTCTCTGCCTGTTTTCTCGGCGGGTGTATTGGTTTCTTGTGGTACAATGCCTACCCGGCAAAAGTTTTCATGGGAGATACAGGAAGCTTAACCATAGGAGGTGTCATAGCAACCCTGGCCATACTCCTACGCAAGGAACTGTTGATTCCCATTCTTTGCGGCGTATTTCTCGTTGAAAATTTGTCCGTGGTCATGCAGGTCGGTTACTTTAAGTATACCAAGCGAAAGTATGGCTCCGGGCGTAGAATTTTTCATATGGCACCACTGCACCATCACTATCAAAAGCTGGGGATGCATGAATCCAAGATCGTTACCAGGTTTTGGATTGTGGGAATGCTATTGGCTGTTTTTACCATCATCACCTTAAAAATTCGATGAGAAAGTCCCGAATCTTATATATTATTTTTAAATTACATCTGTAAATTATTACTATTGAAGAAAATACATATATTTGTGTATAGTAATAGATAAGGACTGATAAAGAAAACTACATTTTTAAACCTGAATGAGAAGGGCTTTTCGACTAAGGATGGGCGAAAAATTGGCTTAGGAGGCGATGCCAGGGCTATCGATCGGGGTATTTGCTTCTATCTTGATCCCATCGAGGAGGAAATGACCGTGATCTTGCAGGAAGAACCGACTCAAAAATAAGATGAGCCAATTGATCACATTAAGGGGAAAGGTCTACAAAGAGCTCAAGGGAGATCTGGCCATATGGCTGGTTATCACCTTGCTTGCGGCTTTCTCTTTGATGGCCATCTACAGTTCGACAGAAACACTTGCGTACAAAGAAAGGGGAGGCAACACAGAGTATTATCTGATCAAGCACTTCATGATTTTGGTCTTGGGTTTGACGTGTACCTATCTATGTCATTTACTGTATTATATGCGTTACTCGATCATTGCTCCTCTTCTTTTGTCTATTGCCATACCGTTATTGGCGTTCACTTTGTTTTTCGCTCCAGAAGTAAATGAAGCACGTCGATGGCTTTCGGTACCAGGACTAGGCATAACCATTCAACCTTCAGATTTTGCAAAGATTGCGTTGATCATTTATGTCGCACGATCAATTGCTTTTAAGCAAGATGTAATCAAAGATTTTAGCAGTGCGTTTGTTCCAATCATCATTCCAGTACTGATCGTATGTGCATTGATTGCACCTGCAGATTTGTCTAGTGCCATCATCTTATTTATGACGTGTATCGTGATGATGTACATCGGCAGAGTTCATTTAAAGTATATTGCTGCACTCTGTGTTTTGGGACTGGTGGTCTTGTCGTGTTTGATTTCAATCGGGTATCTATTTCCAGATTTCGTCAGGGTCGATACCTGGATGTCGCGCATCAATGCATTTTTTAATGATCCTGAAGGAGGTTATCAGATCCAACAAGCGAAAATTGCCATTGCTGAGGGAGGATGGTTTGGAGTAGGTCCTGGTCAGAGTACACAAGACAACTATTTACCCTACCCTTACGCTGATTTTATCTATGCAATTATTTGTGAAGAATATGGAGTGCTGGGAGGGATTACAATTATTTTCCTGTATTTATTTCTGGCGATTCGATGTATGCGGCTGGTTACCAGAAGTCCAAAGACATTCGGAGCAATGTTGGCTATTGGTTTATGCCTGAGCTTAGTACTGCAAGCCTTTGCAAACGTGGCCGTGAGTGTGCATCTGGTACCAGTAACCGGATTGACCCTTCCCATGGTAAGTATGGGCGGTACTTCGATAATATTTACTTGCATTTCATTCGGAATCATTCTCAGCGTGAGTAAATACATTGAACAAATAAAAGAACAAACACAGTTGGCGATGGTCAGCAGTGGAGATGGATAACTTGGCAGAACGTATAATCGTAAGTGGTGGTGGATCAGGCGGGCATGTGTTTCCTGCGATTGCTATAGCAACGGCACTAAAGAAAAAATATCCTCAAGTGGAAATTTTATTTGTCGGTGCCTCAGGCAAGATCGAAATGGAGAAAGTACCGCAAGCAGGGTTTGAAATCAAGGGCCTATGGATAAGTGGCCTGCAAAGATCTTTGACATGGAGAAATATACTGTTTCCGATAAAGCTGTTTTATAGTTTGTGGCAGGCGAATCGAATACTGAAGCAATTTCGACCGCAGGTTACAGTGGGTGTGGGAGGTTATGCCAGCGTTCCAGTGCTTTATATGGCTTCGAGAAAAGGCATTCCTACCCTCATACATGAGCAGAATTCTTACGCAGGGCTGGCCAATCGGTGGTTGGCTAAAAAAGTCGATAAGATCTGTGTAGCCTACGAGGGAGTGAATCGATTTTTCCCTTCGGAGAAAGTGGTTATGACTGGAAATCCAGTCCGCCAACAATTGATTGCCTCAGGTAGTGTCAATAAGGCTAGAAGTTACTTTGGCTTACAAGATAATCTGGCAACGGTTTTTGTGGTAGGAGGCAGCTTGGGTGCCAAAACCTTCAATGAAGTGATGGCTAATGGTTTTTCGTCAATTGCATCTCGGGTTGATGTACAATGGATATGGCAGATTGGAAAAAATTATGCCGACAAATATGAAGGCAGCCAGACAGCAAAGTTACCGCATGTGGCTGCCAAGATATTCATTGATAGAATGGACTTGGCCTACCTAGCATCAGATTTGGTGGTGTGTCGTGCTGGTGCTCTTACTATAGCTGAGATTTGTGCGGTAGGTAAACCTTCAATTTTGGTCCCCTCGCCCAATGTAGCCGAAGATCATCAGAGGGTAAATGCCCAAGCGTTATTGGAGCACCATGCAGCTGAAATGGTTGATGACCATAAAGCGCCACTGGAGTTATTGGACACAGTATATAAGTTGATCCATGACAAGGAAAAATTAAAATCATTAGCGTCAACGGCAAAGAGTCATTCGAGACCGGAGGCGATAAATAATATAGTTGAAGAAATTTTGAAGTTGATAAAGAGAAATCATTGAAATTACCGCAGAATTTACTTGTACTCGCTAAAGGCTTATTGTGGCTAATAGCAGGATTGTCATCAGCCTTACTGTTGATCTCTGCTATTACTAGCCAACGGGCAAAAACTGTTGGTGGTGTAGAGTACAATCTCAGGCATTTATCTGACGGAAATGATTTAATTACAGTGCAGGAATTGAAAGAAAGAATTTTGCAAACCTACGATTTCGATCTGGTAGGAGTGGAGGCAGAACGGCTTGATTTATCGGATGTAGAGAGAGTATTGAAAGATGAGGCTTTCATCGTAGATGCAGATGCTTATTTGGACGCAAATCAGAATTTACATATTGATATTACTCAAAGGACTCCGGTCTTACGTATAATGGATCTGCAGGGCAGAAATTTTTATTTGGATTGCGAAGGGGTGAAGTTGCCGTTGTCCCATCATTTTACTGCAAGGGTTCCGATTGCGAGTGGTGTCTTGAATGACTATCGCATACATATAGACTCAACTGGTGGAAGCTTAGGATCAGCTTTTGAGATTGCAAAGGCAGCTCGAAATGATGACTTTGTTAATTCCTGGCTTGAAAGTATACACTTTACCTCCAGTGGAGAAATAATATTGAATGGGAATGTTGGAAGATTCGATGTGATTTTTGGTGGTTCAAAAAATATTCAAGAAAAATTCGAAAAACTAAAGCTCTTTTTCAAGGATGGTCTCCGGGTTACGGGATGGAATGAAATCGAGAGTTTGGACCTAACGTATGCTGGTCAAGTGATCACAAAATCACGGGCGAAAACATAATTCAAAGAACAATAAACATGCTAAAATGAAACCCTATCAGTTTGATCCCAAAGAAGTGGTTATCGCAGTCGATATTGGTACAACCAAAGTCTGTGCTGTTGCTGGGAGAATGAATGAGTACGGCAAGATTGAAATACTTGGCATGGGTAAAGTCAAGTCTGAGGGTGTCCTAAGAGGTGTTATTTCCAATATAGAAAAGACTGTAAATGCGATTCGTGAGGCCATTAAGGCGGTTGAGCGGCAATTGGATGCTGCGGTGAAAATTGTGCATGTAGGCATCGCGGGACAGCATATCAAAAGTCTTCAGCATCGTGGTATTTTGACCCGTGACAATGCCCATGATGAAATCGGCCAAGAGGATATTGAGAAGTTGATTCGCGATATGTACAAATTGGTACTGCCACCAGGAGACAAAATATTACATGTAATACCTCAGGAATTTACAGTGGATAATGAGCAGGGAATTTTAGATCCGATTGGAATGTCTGGCATTCGGTTGGAAGCAAACTTCCACATAATCACGGGTCAGATAACGGCATCTAATAATATTTTAAGATGCATTGAAAAGGTAGGGTTGGAAGTTGCTGATTTGACCTTAGAACCCATTGCAAGTTCAGAATCCATTCTTAGTGAGGAAGAAAAGGAGGCTGGAATCGCTTTGGTAGATATAGGAGGTGGCACGACAGATCTTACCATTTTCTATGATGGAATCATCAGGCATACAGCAGTGATACCTTTTGGTGGCAATGTGGTTACTCGTGACATTAAGGAGGGTTGTACCATCATGCCCCATCAGGCCGAGAAGTTAAAAATCAAGTTTGGTTCGGCATTGGCAGATGAGGTCTATGATAATCGGATTATCACAATTCCTGGCCTCAAAGGCAGGGAGCCCAAAGAGATCTCGGAGAAAAACTTGGCCTTAATCATACAGGCTAGGATGGAGGAAATATTTGACTACGTGCTTTGGGAAATTCGGCGATCCGGATATGAGAAGAAATTGATTGGCGGAATTGTATTAACTGGAGGCGGGTCTTTGCTCAAGCACCTTGATATACTTGCGGAGTATCATACGGGGATACCAACTCGTGTAGGTTATCCGGTAGACCTCCTGGCACATGGATATCCAGAGGAAATTGCTACTCCCATTTGTGCAACTTCCATTGGGCTTTTAAAACATGCGCTGACCAATCGAAATTATCAACAAGCAATAGAATTAGAAATGGAAGAGGAACAAGCTATACCCATCACGGAAAGGTCAGAAGCCACTGATTTGGGAGATACCAATCGAATGGAAGACCATCGAGGATGGTGGGAGAAAGCATTTCAAAAGACCAAAGAGTGGTTTGAAGCTGAACCCGATCCGGATTTGAACTAAAAACACAATAACCTAATTCATAATATTAAATCTCTTGAATATGCAATTTGATATCCCGGTAGAAGACAGGTCGATCATTAAAGTGATTGGTGTAGGAGGGGGTGGAAGTAACGCAGTATCGCACATGTATAATCAGGGCATTGTTGGCGTCGACTTCGCCATCTGTAATACCGACAATCAAAGTATGGAAATGAGTCCCGTGCCTACAAAGATCCAACTCGGACCGCACTTAACCGAAGGTAGGGGAGCTGGGTCACTCCCTGAAGTGGGCAAGCAGGCCTGTATTGAGTCTATAGATGACATCCGTAGATTCATCGAATCAGATACAAAGATGCTTTTTATTACTGCGGGCATGGGTGGTGGTACGGGTACTGGTGCAGCACCCATCATTGCCAAGGCCTCTAAGGAACTGGATATCTTGACAGTTGCTATCGTGACCGTGCCATTCAAATTTGAAGGTAAACGTCGAAAGGAACAGGCAACGGAGGGACTTGAAGAATTGAAGAAAAATGTGGATTCCCTCATCATAGTATCCAATGACAAGTTGCGGGAGATTCATGGAAATCTTCCCATATCCCAGGCTTTTGGGAATGCTGATGATATCTTATCTACCGCTGCCAAAGGAATTGCGGAGATCATTACGGTGCCTGGTTATGTGAATGTCGATTTTGAAGATGTCAACACGGTCATGCGGGACAGCGGTGTTTCCATCATGGGTACGGCTATCGCCGAAGGCGAGGGGCGTGCCAGAAAGGCGGTGAATGAAGCATTAAATTCACCGTTGTTGGAAGACAACGACATAAGAGGAGCCAAACATATTCTCTTGAATATCAGTTCAGGGAATAGCGAGGTGACCATGGATGAAATCTACGAGATTACCGAATATGTCCAGGGCGAGGCCGGTCAAGATACGGATCTGATTTGGGGCAACTGCTTCGAGGAATCATTGGGAGAACGCTTATGTGTAACTGTCATAGCCACCGGATTTGAAAATCGAAAGACCCTGGAGGATATGGTCGAACCAAGGAAGGAAAAGATTGTAGTGAGTTTAGAAGATGACCGAAGATCACCAAAATCTATGGGTATTTATGAAACCGGCTTGAGAAAAGGCCAATTTACCCAGAGTTATGATCTGGAGGTGAATAAGGATAAGAGGGATTATGTAAAACCGGCAGCTCATGGTGAGCCTTTTATGAATCAAGAGGAAAAAAGTCCTGTTGATCCAGAACAGAGAGCACAAGAGCAGAAGAAAAAGCAAGAACTTCGAGATCGAAATAAGAGGATTAATAACCCTCAAGCAATTATTGACTTAGAAAATGAGCCAGCTTATTTGAGAAGACAGGTGGAACTTGATGACGTACCTCATTCATCGGAAACGAAAGTTTCCCGATGGTCAATTTCTGCTGATGAAGAACCGGTAATAAAAAAAGACAATGCTTACCTGCATGATAATGTTGATTAAATGCCAGGGTAGGGGATTTTAAGAACTTTTCGTCTTTTTCTTGAGTTAGGTTTATTGTTCTTTGGGGCCGCCTCCGATGGGAGGCGGCCACTTTTGTTTGTGGCAGGAACTATTTCACTTCAACGATTATCGTAGTGGGAGCTAGGGCCTTCTTAGAGGGAGGCAAGAATCGCCTGAATCTTCGATTCGGTGGGTGACAACTTCAGATGCATCTGACATAAGGAGGATTGGTTATATTTTTCAATGAACCTTGTGCTCATCCACTAAGTCATGCAGATCTCTCATTTTACTAAGCATGTTTTGAAATGAATCTTCCGTAGTCAGATGATAATTCGAAGTAAAATTTTGGTTTGAAGATATAAACTTCAAACAACGCAGGGCTTTGTTTTTCGGAGCCGCAGCAAAAGATGTATTGAATAATACACATTGGTTGCACGGTATGGTACTTACTTAGAGCCACGTACCGGAAGAAAGGACAAAATGAAATACGAATGCTGCAATTGTTGATTTTGCTGCCTCCCGCACCCCTTGCCCCTGTTTGTCTCCGCCCTGCTCCGAGCAAACCGGGGAAGCCCTCGCTCATCTTTTCAATATCTTGCTCACAAATAACATCTGTGGGTGGGGTTCCCCGGATTCGCTTTAGCGAAGCAGGGGTTAGGGGTGCGCGCTGGCAATTTTACAAGAGCCTTACGCAATCAGCAGAAAATGTAAAAAGGTCTTTATCATAAGTTGCAGTAAAACACTATTCCTTGCTTTATGGCTTGCTATCTAAATGAATCATTCAGAAGATGTATTTTTCTACCACCTCAGATGGTTATTGATATCCACCAGTAAAAGAACTAGGGATCCACAAGATTGCTTTGAACATCTATTTCACGTATCTTCACCTTATGGCCTTATCGCACAGAATATTACCAAATTATACCTACGACGACTATTGCCATTGGGAAGGTAAATGGGAAATCATAGAAGGCATACCATATGCGATGAGCCCATCACCATCACCCATACATCAAAGAATTTGCTCTGCACTTAATGTAGCTTTTGCGGTGGCACTGAAAGAGGCTCACTGCAATTGCCAGGTTTATCATCCTATTGACGTTAAGATTTCCGAGCACACTGTGCTGCAGCCTGATGTCTTAGTATTATGCCAAGAGCCAAGTCAAGCCTTCATAGATTTTCCTCCAGCACTGGTAGTCGAAGTGCTGTCGCCATCAACCAGAGAGAAAGATCTATATGTCAAGTATCAACTTTATCAAGATTTCGGGATACAATATTATTTAGTCGTGGACCCTGATGAAAAATCGATCACGATCAATGAGTTGGTTGATCAAAAATACCGGGAAATCCGAGGAGGTTCGAATTTCAAACTAGCGTCCGATTGCGAGGTTGTTGTTGATTTTGGAGGGATTTTTAATTGATAAGCCAGAAAACCACTTTCTCAAAAAATGAGAACATCAGTCGCTCATTTCCTGTGAGCGATTAGTTTGTGGTAGTTCTACTGAGGAAAAGTGTGTTTTCTTTCAAAGCCGCAGCAAAAAGATGCTGCTCTCCCTGCGTTAATTTTTTTTGCCACCACGTTATCTGAATTTTGCAAAAAGGAACCTCAGGTGCTCATTGCCCATGAGCGCCTGATTTGTGGTAGAAAGGAACATCAGTCGCTCATTTCCCATGTGCGCCTGATTTCTGGTGGTTCTGTTGAGTGACAAAAGGTCTTTCTTCTTCAAAGCCGCAGCAAAAAGATGTATTGAATAATACACATTGGTTGCACGGTATGGTACTTACTTAGAGCCACGTACCGGAAGAAAGGGGACAAATGAAATACGAATGCTGCAATTGTTGATTTTGCTGCCTCCCGCACCCCTTGCCCCTGTTTGTCTCCGCCCTGCTCCGAGCAAACCGGGGAAGCCCTCGCTCATCTTTTCAATATCTTGCTCACAAATAACATCTGTGGGTGGGGTTCCCCGGATTCGCTTTAGCGAAGCAGGGGTTAGGGGTGCGCGCTGGCAATTTTACAAGAGCCTTACGCAATCAGCAGAAAATGTAAAAAGGTCTTTATCATAAGTTGCAGTAAAACACTATTCCTTGCTTTATGGCTTGCTATCTAAATGAATCATTCAGAAGATGTATTTTCTACCACCTCAGATGGTTATTGATAACCACCGATAAAAGAACCGGGGATGCGCAAGATTGCATTGAACATCTATTTCCCGTATCTTCACCATATGGCCTTATCGCACAAAATATTACCCAATTATACCTACGACGACTATTGCCATTGGGAAGGTAAATGGGAAATCATCGAAGGCATACCATATGCGATGAGCCCATCTCCATCACCACTGCACCAAAAAATTACGGCCCACCTCATCTATGCCTTCAAGAATGCACTTGTGGAAAGTAGTTGCACTTGTGATGTGTATGACCCCATTGATTTGAAAATTACCGATCACACTGTCGTACAACCTGATGTGCTCATACTATGCCAGGAGCCATCTATGGCCTTCATAGATTTTCCACCGGCATTGGTAATCGAAGTGCTGTCGCCATCAACCAGGGAGAAAGATCTATATATCAAGAACCAACTCTATCAAGATTTTGGGATAAAATATTATTTAGTGGTGGACCCTGATGAAAAATCAATAGCGATTAATGAGTTGATTGTCAAAAATTACCAAGAAATCAAAGTGGATTCGAGTTTCAAACTAGCGTCAGATTGTGAAGTAGTGGTGGATTTTAGTGGGGTTTTTAATTGATAGGACAGAGAACCAATTCTAAAGGAATGAAAACATCAGACGCTCATTTCCCATGAGCGCCTGATTTGTGATAATTCTACTGAGGAAAAATGTATTTTCTTTCAAATCCGCAGCAAAAAGATGCTGCTCTCCTTGCGTTAATTTGTTGCCACCACGTTATCTGAAGTTTGTAATTTCAGAGGGGAACATCAGGTGCTCATTTCCTATGAGCGCTTGATTTGTGGTAGAAAGGAACATCAGTCGCTCATTTCCCATGAGCGCCTGATTTGTGGTAGAAAGGAACATCAGTCGCTCATTTCCCATGTGCGCCTGATTTGTGGTGGTTCTGTTGAGTGACAAAAGGTGCTTTCTTCTTCAAAGCCGCAGCAAAAAGATGTATTGAATAATACACATTGGTTGCACGGTATGGTACTTACTTAGAGCCACGTACCGGAAGAAAGGACAAAATGAAATACGAATGCTGCAATTGTTGATTTTGCTGCCTCCCGCACCCCTTGCCCCTGTTTGTCTCCGCCCTGCTCCGAGCAAACCGGGGAAGCCCTCGCTCATCTTTTCAATATCTTGCTCACAAATAACATCTGTGGGTGGGGTTCCCCGGATTCGCTTTAGCGAAGCAGGGGTTAGGGGTGCGCGCTGGCAATTTTACAAGAGCCTTACGCAATCAGCAGAAAATGTAAAAAGGTCTTTATCATAAGTTGCAGTAAAACACTATTCCTTGCTTTATGGCTTGCTATCTAAATGAATCATTCAGAAGATGTATTTTTTCTACCACCTCAGATGGTTATTGATATCCACCGATAAAAGAACCGGCGATGCGCAAGATTGCTTTGAACATCGATTTCACATATCTTCAGCATATGGCCTTATCGCACAAAATATTGCCCAATTATACCTATGACGACTATTCCCATTGGGAAGGTAAATGGGAAATTATCGAGGGCATACCTTACGCGATGAGTCCATCGCCATCACCATTACACCAAAGAATTACTGCCCACCTGATCTATACTTCAAAAATGCATTGGTGGGAAACACCTGTAATTGTGAGGTGTATGACCCCATTGATTTGAAAATTACCGATCACACAGTCGTGCAACCAGATGTGCTCATATTGTTCCAGGAGCCCACTAAGGCCTTTATAGATTTTCCACCCACACTGGTACTCGAAGTGCTGTCGCCATCGACCAGAGAGAAAGACCTATACATTAAATACCAACTTAATCAAGACTTTGGCATAAAGTATTATTTAGTGGTAGACCCTGATGAAAAATCGATAACAGTGCACGAGTTGAAGGATCAAAAATACCGGGAGATCAAAGGAGGTTCAAATTTCAAACTGACGTCAGATTGTGAGGTAGTTGTGGATTTTAGTGGGGTTTTTAATTGATAGGACAGAGAACCAATTCTAAAGGAATGAAAACATAAGACGCTCATTTCCCATGAGCGCCTGATTTGTGGTAATTACTGAGTGGAAAAAGTGTGCTTTCATTTAAAAACCGCAGCAAAAAGATGCTGCTCTCCCTGCGTTAATTTGTTGCCACCACGTTATCTGAAGTTTGTAATTTCAGAGGGGAACATCAGGTGCTCATTTCCTATGAGCGCTTGATTTGTGGTAATTCTACTGATGAAAAATGTGTTTTCTTTCAAATCCGCAGCAAAAAGATGCTGCTCTCCCTTCGTTTTCAAAATCGATGCGTTATCGGAAGTTTGCAACTTCAGATGCATATTACGGTTGCTATTTTTGAATGTAACACACATTGTGAAATTTGCAACTTCAGATGAATATCAAATCATGACGAAGCCATCTTCCAGGCTAAAGTCTATCACGGTCACTTCCATAATATGATCATCGCGTCCAGAGTAGTTTCGGGCGCTACTCCACAAGTAATCTTCTGGCTCATCAACGATCATAGCCACCACAGGATTTTGATGGATATAGTTTACTTTCTGCCAGGTAAATCGAGGGTAGAGACAGATTTCTGGATGATTATCTTGCTGCCATACTTGGTAAATGCTGTTATTTTTATTGTATTTGGCGTGGTATTTAAAGATTACTTCAAGCCAGTCTTTACGGCTCTCTACACCACTTTTTAATACCCAGCTAGTCAATTGCTTTGCGGTGTATTTTTTAAAGTCTCTCAATATTGCTGAAAGACCACTGGATCCCTCATCGGCTGACGCTACCATATGAAGATGATTGCTCATGACTACGTATGCATTGATTACCAAGCCCTTGCTATCGGTACAGTATTTAAATGATTCCAGCAGAATCTCCTTGCATTCTTTTCTCGTGAATAAAATCCACCCAACCTACCGTAGTTATTGTGAGGAAATATGTACCATATTGGTCTCTTATGATGTAGCCATCACGATCAGCCATAGTTAAATATGACAGTAAAAAACGTATCTTCAGTAGGTACAAGGTTGGACTTCACATAGTTGGCGATAAAAACGAAAAGTACCGCTTCGCGTTACCTGATGTCTGAAGTTCTAAACTTCAGAGGCATACCAAAGTCGGACGGAGGACGGTGCCTTTGTAGTACCTTATCTTTAGATTGCAACTTCAGATGAATGTGAAATGCAGACAATAGGTAATCCTTCAGTTTTACAATATTCTTTGACATGATTTCTGCCAGGGTTCTGATAATGCGATGTGAAATATTGGTTTGAAGTTACAAACTTCAAACAACGCTGCAGCTGAAGTTTGCAACTTCAGGAAAAAAGGACATCAGGTGCTCACGCTCATTTCCAATGAGTCGCCTGATTTGTGGTAATTCTAGTGAGTGGAAAATGCGTTTTCTTTCCGGATCCGCAGCAAAACGATGCTGCTCTCCCTGCATTATTTTGTTGGGACTACGTGATCTAAATTTTGCCCACGTTATCTGAAGTTTGCAACTTCAGATGTATATTGCTTGAGGACCTAAGGTGATATTTGCAAAGAACCTTTGTGCTCATGCACTAAGTCAGGTCTCTTCAGGCCAATAAGCAATGTTTTGAACCGATTCTCTGAGTCTAGTGATAAATCGATGTGAAAATATTGGTTTGAAGTTGCAAACTTCAAACAACACTGTAGCGAAGATAAGAATATCGACCAGCCACAATGTGAAATTTGTAACTTCAGGAATAGAACATCAGGTGCTCATTTCCCATGAGCGCCTGATTTGTGGTAATTCTGTAACTAGCGCAATAAAGCCGCTCTTCCTTTCAAAGCTGCAGCAAAAAGATGCTGCTCTGCCTGCATTCTTTTTGTCACCAAAGAGGGTTATGCAGGAATAACCACCGATAAAAGAACCACTTTGTCTGAAGATTGCAACTTCAGATGCATATCACATGAAGACCAAAGGTGATATTTTACAAAATACCCTGTGCTCATCCATTCTTAGCCAGTCTGATCTCTTCATTCTATTAAGCGTGTTTTGAAATGATTTCTTCCGAAGCCTGGTGATAAATAGATGAATAATATTGGTTTGAAGTTGCAAACTTCAAACAACGCCGGATCTGCAACAAAAAGATGCTGCTCTCCCTTCGTTATTTTTTTACCACCATGTTATCTGAACTTTGAAAAAACGAACATCAGGTGCTCATTTCCCATGAGCGCCTGATTTGTGGTAGTTCTAGTGAGTGGAAAATGCGTTTTCTTATCAAAGCCGCAGCAAAAAGATGCTGCTCTCGCTACGTTATTTTGTTTCCACCACGTTATCTGAAGTTTGCAACTTCAGATGCATATCACATGAAGACCAAAGGTGATATTTTATAAAATACCCTGTGCTCATCCATTCTTAGCCAGTCTGATCTCTTCATTCTATTAAGCGTGTTTTGAAATGATTTCTTCCGAATCCTGCTGATAAATCGATGAAAAATATTGGTTTGAAGTCACAACCTTCAAACAACGCTGCAACGTAGATAAAATAACGAACAGCCACAATGTGAAGTTTGCATTTTCAGAGAGGAACATCAGGCACTCATTTCCCATGAGCGCCTGTTTTTTGGTAGTTCTACTGAGTGGAAAAAAGCGTTTCCTTTCAAAGCCGCAGCAAAAAGATGCTGCTTCCTGCCTTATTATTTTTTAAATCGTTGCATTATCTGCAGTTTGCTACTTCAGATGAATATTAAATGCAGGCGATACGTGATCTTATGCAAGGACCCCTTAGGCCCATCCATTTAGCCAGGCAGGTCTATTCAGTCTAATAGCCATGTTTTAAAATAATTCTTAGGTGGGCTGTCTATAATCCGATGTAAATATTGATTTGAAGTTGCAAACTTCAAGCAACGCTGGTAAATTGCGAAAGCTAGAGCATTACAGCCATGCTGGTAAATGGAAAACCATATCGCACCATCTGGTACGATGAAGCAAATCAAACGGTGAGGATCATCGATCAGCGGCATCTGCCACATCATTTTGTGATCGAAGAGATCTCATCGGTGGCACAAATGGCAGTAGCCATCAAAGATATGCATGTGCGTGGTGCGGGACTGATCGGTGCAGCTGCTGGATTTGGTATGTATTTAGCCACCATGTCCTGTCAAGAAGGGGATGATTTCCGGGGGAAGTTGTTAAATGCAAAAGCAATTTTGAAAAAAACCCGGCCTACCGCGGTGAATCTTCAATGGGCTTTAGAACGTCAGCTGTCGGCTTTGAGCCAGATCGGCAGGTTAGACGCTCTAAGATCAGCGGCTCTCAGTGTAGCCCAAGACATTGCAGACGAGGACGCTGCTGCCTGTAAGCAGATTGGTGAAAATGGTCTTGAAATTATACAATCAATGTTCGAGGAAAAGGAGGATAGGGTCAATATTCTGACCCATTGCAATGCCGGTTGGTTGGCGTTTGTGGATTTTGGATCCGCCACTGCACCCATTTATGCGGCTCATGAAATGGGCATACCAGTACATGTGTGGGTGGATGAGACGCGTCCACGCAATCAAGGCAGCCGGCTTACCGCCTGGGAGCTGGGACAGCATGGTATACCCCATACCATCATCGCCGATAACACCGGTGGTCACCTGATGCGTCGTGGTATGGTCGATCTTCTGCTCACTGGAACCGACCGGACCACCCGGAACGGTGATGTCGCCAATAAAATTGGTACCTATCTCAAGGCCCTGGCAGCTGCCGATTCGCAGATTCCTTTCTACGTCGCATTGCCATCTTCGTCTTTCGACTGGGATCTAACTGATGGAGATAAGATTCCTATTGAAGAGCGCACTGCCGACGAAGTAAAGATGATCTCCGGACTTTCTGATCAAGAAATAACCACAGTTCAACTGGCACCAGCTCTAAGCCCGGCTGCCAATTTTGCTTTTGATGTTACACCCGCTCGATTGGTAACGGGACTAATTACCGAACGTGGCATCTGTCAGGCTAATGAATCCAGTATACTCCAGATGTTTCCAGAGGCAAATGGATATGATTAATGCGGATCTTTAAAGACTATCGATCCAAGCCTTTAGTTCCTCTTTCGATTCGCCAGTTTTTTTCTGGATTCTTCCCAGCAATTCATCTTCCTGACCTTCGGTATATGCCAAATCGTCATCGGTAAGTTGTCCATATTTTTGCTTTAACTCACCTTTTATGATGTTCCAATTGCCCTTTAGTTTATCTGTAAATGCACTCATAATTAATTTTTTTTTGAAGTCAAATGACCAGGGGTAGGACGATATATAAGACCCAAAAGTTTGATGTGGTTATTTCCTTCTTGATTTCGAAGGGTTATCAACCTGTGATCAAACTCTTCAATTTATTCCGGTAGCTGAAATCAAATTTGGAATAGACGTGCTTAAATTTTCCATCAATTTCGCTAAGGCATAGGTTGCCCAGGCTTCCTTCATGGGTATGTTCTAATTTCAGCTGATTAATATTTAGGTCACCTTTTTCCAGTATCTGGCTTACCTCCTTATAGGCATCTCGAAAGGGTACTCCTTTGTTCACCAACCGGTTGACTACCTCCACCGAGTAGATATACTGGTACTTAGCTTCTTCCAGAATATCTTTCTTGACAGTAATTTTTCTCAAGGCCAGTTGGCAGATCTCCAGCACATTCTTTAAATTTTCCAGGGCCGGCAAAATATACTCTTTTCCCAGTTGGAAGTCGCGGTGATATCCGCTGGGTAGGTGACCCAACATACCAGCCAGTTGACCAGGTAGTTGCATCATGGCATTGCAGCGTGCTCTCATGATTTCGAAAACGTCCGGATTTTTTTTATGCGGCATGATACTGGAACCGGTTGTAAAAGAATCATCAATCGTAATGAAAGCCAAATCCTGACTGTTGAACAGACAAATATCCATAGCCAGTTTAGAAAGATTGCTTGCCGAGGCAGCCAAAGCGAAGGATAAAAACAGCTCGCTTCGAGGTCTGCTCATCTGCGCATGGACGACGTTATAGTGCAAGTCAGCAAAGCCCAATAGCTCGGTAGTCAAAGTGCGATTAAGAGGTAAGGAACTTCCATATCCGGCACCTGAGCCCAACGGATTCTGATTGATCTGATCAAATACGGGCTGCCATATGCGCAGGTCGTCGATGGTGTTTTCAGCATAGGCACTCCACCATAAACCGAAAGAAGAAGGCATTGCTGCCTGCATGTGCGTATATCCTGGCATTAGTACATCGGCATCCCTTTTCGCAAGATTTATAAGTGTGCCGAAGAGCGATTTTTTCAAGGCAACAATCTCAAAAATCGCTTCTCGAAAGTACATTTTAAGGTCCAGCAGCACCTGGTCATTACGGGATCTTCCAGTATGAATCTTTTTTCCGGTATCTCCCAATGAACTGGTCAACAAAAATTCTACCTGAGAATGAACGTCTTCCATGCCAGGATCAATAAGAAATTGATCTCTCACTATCTTGTCATAGATCGACCTTAACTCGGCAATCAATGCTTCAGTCTCTCCAGCCTCAAGTACACCAATTTCCCTCAACATGGTGGCATGGGCGATCGATCCTAAAACATCAAAAGGAGCCAGTAAAAGGTCAAATTCAGGATCTCGCCCCACGGTAAAGCGTTCTACTGCTTCATCTAATGGAATATTTTTTTCCCAGAGTTTCATCGGCTAGGCCTGTAGTTTAATATCAGTCGTTCATACAATTCTGCGCCGGCCTTGAGCTCGTCAAGATAGATAAATTCATCAGCCGTGTGAGACCGATGGGAATCGCCAGGCCCAATTTTGATTGAAGGATAAGGAATGAGGGCTTGATCGCTGAGTGTGGAGGAGCCGATCATAGAGACACCCAGAGATTTTGCAACCTTGAGAATGGGATGATCTGATTGAATCCCTGATGAGCGCAGTCGAAAGGATCTGGCCTGCAATAGAGAAATTGTGTGCATTTGCAATCGGTCAAACACCTCCTCATTGGTATAATTTTCATTGATTCTTACATCAACCACAAAATGGCATTCGGCGGGTACTTGATTGTGTTGAGTCCCAGCGCTGATCTGAGTAATACTCAATTTCGTAGAGCCTAGAAACTCGGAAGTCTTTTCCCAAATAAGATTTTTTAATTGGAGAATATCCTTAGCTGCTTGATAGATTGGATTTAAGGTATTGCCATGGGCAGCATGGCCAGGAATACCAGTCGCATATCCATCGACAACCAGTAGTCCTTTTTCAGCCACCGCCATTCGCAGCGATGTAGGCTCCCCAACAATCACCAGATCAAAGGGAGGCAGGTCAGGTAAAATGTGAGTTATTCCTCCCTCACCAGATATTTCTTCTTCAGCGACCGCGGCCAGCCACAAATTAAATGGTAGTTCTTTTTCGAAACATTTTTCAAAAGCAGCAATCATCGCAACCAGTGAAGCACCAGCGTCATTGCTGCCAAGACCGTAAATCTTGTCGTCCTCTATTCTACCATCAAATGGATTCCTGGTATAACCATCGTTGGGCTGTACTGTATCATGATGTGAGCAGAGTAGTACATTGACCTTTCCTATGTCGTAATTTTTTGAATGGGCAAAAAGATTGTGGCCCTTTCGTTTCACTTCGATAGACTTTGCAATCAGGGATTCTTGAATCAAATCGGCCACACCTGCCTCCTCCCGGGAGTACGAGGGAATTTGAATCATGCCCTGTAACAATCTAACCGACTGGCTATCCTTAGTCATACCCAATAAACTTTGGTGCCCGAAGCTTCAGGAATATTTCCAATGTCATTTGAAGATAGGATATACACGACTTTGACACCAGCATGGAGTGCAGAAAAGCAGTTGTCTAACTTGGGCTTCATACCCGAGTGAATTCGATTTTCCTGTAATAGATCATTATATTCATTTTGGTTCATTTCTGGAATTAGTGAATTGCGATCAGATACATCAAATAACACCCCCCTTTTTTCAAAGGCATACCATAATGTTACATCATAAGCATCACTCATGGCAGCAGCGAGCCGACTGGCAATCGTATCTGCATTGGTGTTTAATAGCTGACCATGACCATCATGGGTCAATGCACAACAAACAGGTGTGATGCTTCGAGTAATGAGATCGTGGTATACTTCACCCTTAATTTCATCTATATCGCCGACCCAACCAAAGTCAATTTCACTATGGATTCTCTTGTGAGCTCGAATCGAATCGAGATCTGCACCACTTAGTCCCAAAGACGCTTTGCCTCGGGCTTGCAACCCACTCACTATAGTCTTATTAATCCATCCTGCATAAGCCATTACTGCCAGCTCCAGCGTGACATCATCAGTAATTCGCCTACCGTGGACCATTCTTATCTCGTGCCCGATTCTAGTCAGCCATTGATCTACGTGACGACCTCCACCATGCACCAAGATAAAAGGTGTAGTCAGTTGACTGAGTCCATCCAAACAGTCTTGTAGTCGACCAGGTTCATCGATAACGGCGCCACCGATCTTGATGACATGAAGTGGTTGCATAGGCGAACAAGATAGCAAAACTCACAAAGGAAAATCGGTGCGCCTTTCAAACATTTGTCATAGATTACTTGCTGAGATTGATCAAAGTAGGCGACTATCTGTGGCGTTGGATTATTGCTCCAAACTGGTAAAATCCACCAATCCACCGATCATTTACAGTCTCACCTGAGTAGGACACTCCCACCTAGACCTAATATTTTGTGCTCCTCAATAAATCTGATTAGAAATGGGCCATTCTGCTTTGACGAGATAATTCTTAAATTCAACAGGTAAACGCTAATTTTTATGAATCGTCGAACTTTCTTGCATGCCTCTTCATTGACATCGGCATCTGTCCTCTCTTCTTCTATCTGGACCCAAGATAAATCTGAAGTCAAAGTGCTGAATCCACGCAATCGCATTCCCATTAATTTTATTATCGACGATTCCACCGCTTTGGTAAATATGGCTTACTTCGGTATTCCACAGTTCAAGGAGGTATTTCCTGATAGATATTTGCAAGACTGGAGATCTTTACCAAGGGAGATTCCTGATTCTTTTGTAATGGAGTTCTTGGAATGGTGTGATTTGCGAGGTGTTAAAGGGAAATACAGCATGGTGCCATTTCCTGCTTGTACCGGTTGGCTTCATCGCTTTATCCCGGGCTGGACCAAGAAAGAATTGGAGGCCAGCTTGAAAATAGTACGGGATCTTGCCAGTCCCAATTGGGATATTCACTCTGAGATGATTAGTCATACCCGAGTGATAGATACAAAGAGTGGCTTGCCTTTTCCCGAAGCGACCCCTGACTGGATGGAAAATTGGGAATGGAGCCAGAGTCGATCGGGAGATGAGCTTGGAGAATATATTGCGTACTCGCTTCAGATCTTAAAGGAGGCCGGTTTTGACTGCGATGGGGTCACCACTCCTGGAGGCTTTGGTCATAGAAATATTCCCAATTTGGCCGCCGGAACAAAGAACGCCGTTCATGAAGTATTTGGTCACCGGGTCGCCCATTTCTTTCGGGATGTGATTACCGAACCGGGTAAGAGTGTAGAACCTCAAATCTTCCATGCTACAGATCTTGATTCCGACCATGCATCATGTGCCGTCCATATCATTGCCTGCACCGGCGACTGGTTCGGTGGTTGGGATGGACTGACTCCCGGAGATCCCGATAAGTTTATTACCCCTGACGGCAGTGGCGGACGCATGGTGGAAGTGATCGACGCTGGCCAACCAGCTGTCTTCATCTGCCATTGGCCGGGTATTTACTATAATGGGGAAAAGTTGGGATTCGAAATCTTTAAGACGGTCGTGGACCGGCTGCAACAGAAATATGATCATCTCCTATGGATGAAGCTGACGGAGATTGCTCATTATTGGGCTGCGAAAGAATATGCTCAATTTCAAAAGACAGGTCACACCTGGAAAATATATTCACCCTTTCCAACGACCAACTTCACCATCGAATGTCCTGGTAAACCTCTGGAAAATGCTGTTCTGAAATATGGGCAACATGAAGTTAGACTTCAACAGGTCACGGATATAAAGGCGCTCTCACAGAATTCATGGACCCATGCCAACGGTTCTAATTATGTCTGTTTCGAACTGCCGGTAGGAAACAGTGAAATTAGTTAGGGTAGTGTACTACGGTTTGGATGTGAGTCTGTACGACCAATAGGAAGTATGGCTTCATACTCGTGTTATCTTCTGGCCACCGGTCGGTACTTGGATTTAAGAACAAGGAACACTGATTAACGATCTTAGAATTATGTTTGATGTTTGATTTTTCACGTTTAGATATTCTTTTGAGGCGTTTCTATGCATTCTGCTGTTTTACCTCCAAAATCAAAAATCGTTAATCCTTGTTCGATATTCATTTCTTCAATCCTTGTTAGTTGTGCTTGGAAATAACCTTCATTTAAGAAGCCCCTTCGTAGATGTTAAACAACGAAATGTACTGGTGGGTTTTTATCTACCACCTGAAGTGCAAAGTTTTCAAGGGTAATGTTGGTTTTTTACTATGATTACTTAATTACGTAAATTTCTATCAAAAGGGTACTCCCTTATTATAACTTCTGAATGAGATCGATTTTGAAATATTTTGGATTTAGACGAGAGGCAAATTGGGTGCAAATTTTTCTTGTTCTATTGGATCGGAAGTGATTCCATGGCTTCACAGTCTCAGAATTATGGTGACAATCTAGTCTATGACAATCCGACTACTAACTAATTCTCTATCGGTTCGAAGAAGGCAGATGAACTGACCTGAAGGAAGGCCTTTGGTTGAAATTTCTTGTTTTTGTGGCCCTGAGATATGGGAAGGTAAGTTCATTGAGCGGATCAGTTTGCCATCAATGGTAAATAATTCCATAGTAATGTGGGTAGGATTATCTATGGAATAATTTAGCAAGAAATTTTCTCGTGCTGGATTTGGGTAAGGAGAAAATAAGGTAATGTTGCCATACCGTATGAAAGATTGCGTGCTGTTGGTCGAATCGAAATCGACAACAGCTGCTACTACAAAATCGGCATTGATCTGCCAGGAATTATCTGCGGCAATCGTTGACCAAGTCTCACCGTTTGCAAACAGTTCCCAAGAGTCGCCACCATCTCCACAACCATCAATTGTTTGAAGTAAGGAAACGGTATCAAAGCTTTGGTATAAGTTTCTGAAGTCAACACTGATAAAAAAATCGGGATGGTCCAGCATGACCGGTGCTCCTTGTTCGAAATCGAAATAGGTAGGCATGGGTAGGGTGTCTGAAAAGTTGATATCACTGACTTTAATCGCCTGACTAAATCCCACCAATCGATCTGGAGTCCCATTTTCTGAATCTGGGAGGTACACTTTACAATTCATGGTGCCATCTCCTATGACCGAGGGTTTTTCAAACCAGACCATGGCACCAACCAGACGGAAATTTTCACTTCGGGAAAAAGACAATTTTTGGGCTTTTTCCAAATCCATAAATCCGTTCATTCCCGATATCTTACCCCACTGGCCATCGATTCGTAAAGTGACTAGGTCTGAAGTACATTCATCTCCAAAGATAGGGTAGTACACATTTTCCTGGGCAGATCTCATTGGGGAGTTAAAATGATCGAAAGCACCGTTGTAAATGGAATATTGCCCTGCCGCTATTCGCTGATTTTGTGACCATCCCATCTTCATGAACTGAAGCCAGCAGATCAGGCAGATCATGAATACTTTGACGAATTTAAGCAAGTACACCTGGGTTAGGGTTGATAAGAAATAAACCTACTGCACCTCGTCTTCATGGGGATGTTCAGCCAGCAATTCGTCAGGAGAGTAAAATCCTTCCTTGGAATTTGCTGCACGGACTTCCTTCACTTTTTCAGGGGTAATGACAGATGAGGTATTGCCAAAGGCATTTCGGATATAGGTCAGCACCGCTGCAATCTCCTCGTCATTCAATATGGCACCATAAGGTGTCATCGGAACTTGCCCCGGATATTCTTTGCCTAAAACTTCAATCGGTCCATGAAGACCATTCAATGCGATTTTAATCAATCGGTCCTCATTTTGTGTGACCCATCGAGCACCAGCCAATGGGGGGAATCCGGAAGCCTCGAGGCCTGAGCCATCCTTCTGATGGCAAGTAGCACAAAACCCGTCTCGTTCATAGATCTCGAGGCCGGCAAAATAGAGATCTCTTTCCGCCTGATCTACCAGATGCGTTCGGGGCTTTTCTGTGGGTGCATCATCGACCTTATGGCCATTTAGGTGTGCCAAAGCAGTCTCGTACGCATGGACAATCCAGTCGTCCATTTCGTGCTGACCCGCTTCTTCCACAATAGGAATACCGATATCAGGATTCAACCAACTGGCCGCAATGATGGCCTCTAAGCGTACCCTGCCATGTGGATCTGACGCCGCCTTTGTGAGGAGATTGCTGCGTCCTTCAATTTGGTGCCCCATATACCTCAGTACTTTCACTGCAGCTGCACGTACTTTGTGGTCTTCAGAATCTAATAATTTCCGAAGTAAGACCTCGTCTACTTTATTGGCGCCCCAACTTACCCATAAGGCTTCGAGAAGATGATGTTGATATCTCGGATCATCAGGATCGAGATCCTTCACCCAAGACTGTAAATAGCTCATCACCTCCTCGGTTGTCCTTCCTCTAAGCTCTCTTCGAGTGCGGTACCGGGTGCGAAATTCAGGCAACTTGAGATTTTCAAACAAGGTTGCAAGGGATGCATTGTGCACCTCTGCTGGTTTGAGCAGCGGTCTGCTGGGATAGGTAATCCGGTATATACGACCATGTGAATGATCTCTCAAGGGATCCCGGGCATTGTGTTGCATATGCCCTATCAATATATTGTGCCAGTCGACGAGATAAAGCGATCCATCGGGAGCAAATTCCATGTCAACCGGTCGAAAGTTTTTGTCGCTACCCACAACCAGGTCCAGTCGATGCCTGCTTTTGTATCCGGTGCCATCATCTTCCATAGTGTGCATCTTGGTACCTAGGAAACCAATGGTGTTATTGATCAGGATATCTCCTTGTACCTCATCGGGAAAATGACGGCTATATACAAATTCAAGCCCGGAGGTAGGTCGCACGCGATGAGCATCTTCGATTAAATTGTATGACTTATGGGTGGCTACCCCATACCTTGGCTTGACCGAACCAGGTACCATCCACCGCATATCCGGACCTGAGGTCTCCGCAAAGAAATGCTGTCCCCATTCATCAAAGGCAATACCCCAGGGATTGGGAATGGCCAACTGTGCTGTTCTTTCTAATCTATTCCTCTGCGGACTAAATCGATAAAAACCACCATTGGTACCACGCACGGTTCCGTAAGGAGTCTCAACATTGGTATGTAAAAATACCCCTTCTCCCATGTAGATTGCACCTGAGGGATCGGTAACAAATGCACTGATGGCGTGATGAGTGTCGTGGTCATCAAAACCACTCAAAATGATTTTTTCTTCGTCAGCCTGGTCGTCTCCATCAGTGTCGGTATAGAGTTTTAGATTGGTGCCTTGCGATACATAGACTCCTTCGGGAGCAAATTCAAAACCTATTGTTAGGTGTAGCCCATCGACAAAAACCGTCTGCTTATCGGCCTTATAGTCACCATCGGTGTCTTCCAGGATCAATAGCTTGTCGTTTGGCTTCGTGTCACCCGGACGGTAATGTGGATAACTGGGCATGACGCCGACCCATAACCTTCCCTGGTTGTCAAACGATAACTGGACTGGATTGGCTAAATCTGGAAATTCCTTTTCACTGGCAAACAACTCGATATTATATCCTGGTGCGGTTCTCAATTTCGCCAACGCCTCCTCGCCGTAAAGATATCTCTCCGAGCCATTTTTTTCACTGGGCTTGTAGTTGGTCTCGACTGGAGGTAAAATGCTTGTTTTAGCGTCAGCAGCTGCCAGATCTTTTTGCTGACCCCGAATCGCTTCCCAAATGGCAGTATCACGAATCGCGGTCATCTCCCTAATTTTTTGCAATTCAAAGGGGTAATTATCAGGCCCAAAAGGATTATACCTCCGTCCAAAGACATGTACACCATTCGGGATCTTGAAATCGTTGTGCCAAAACCAATTTTTTTCCAGGACTGCCGAATGCACCAGGTCTCGATTTGGTGTGTCACTGACTTTTTTTGGACCAAAAATTTGATCAGCAAGGTATTCAGATAGAATCTTATACCCCTCATCACCGAGTTGAAACCCATCTCTGGTCAGGGGTTTCGCACTTTCCTCAAACCATTGCTTAGAAGGCGTAAAGAGATCAATAAACAGGACCTCTTTTTCCGCGGCAACCTCTCGCATACCTTCAGTATAAATTGACAGGTTTTCATTTTCCTTGGCCCCGTTTGGCAAATCCTTTTTCATCGACAGATCTTCAAAGGCGATGGGTGAAACAAGCACCAATGCAGGTGTGGACGTTCCATTGTACTGTTGTTTGAGGGTATGGTCTACGAATGCTCCCAATTCATCTTTCCATAAATCAAGTCCTTCACTGCCCTTAAAAGATTCTGAATACCCAAAAAAGGCCAGGATCACATCTGCTTTCAACCTGGTGAGCCACTCATCGGGGTATTCAAAATGCCCTTGGCTGCCTGAGTTTTCAGCAAATTCCGTTTGATAAATTTCCGCTCCGGGGAAAGCCCAGGGTGTTACCCTACCTGAATGGGGTCGAAAACCCGGCGTATTTCCTCCGTCGCACATATTTCGTATCGTCAATTGATCCATTGGGTGCCGTAGATGTAATTCTGTCTCAAAATGACCAAAATTCATCATCCGTGAGCACAAGTTATTACCAATCAAAACCACGTGGTCACCGGGATCAATTTCCAGGGTGTTCCCATGATCGGTACAGGAAAAAGTTACTAAGCTCAGGAATCCACACAATATCAGTGCGTTTCTAGATTTGACTATCATCGGAATTTCTGTTGCCGATGACGAAAATACATAAAAAGGCCACGAAAAGATGTGAATCTATAATTAAGCGATTGCAATCTATGAAGCAATGTAGCTCTGTCCCTTCTAGTGCTCTGTCCAATATGATTTTGTAGTGAATTCCAACATGATTTTGTGTTCAGATGAAGCCAGCAAAACACTTGCAGGACTATAGCCCTGGCGAGGCTCTGCAATGAAATATAATGGCAAAGACATTAAAGATCTTGGTAATATTTTAGTGCGCAGAGTTACAGTATAGTATTTTCTGGATTTCGATTCGGCCCGGCACACTACGTTTATAAATTTAGATGCTGGATGGCAAGTGATGCAAAAGAAAGTGTCAGAAAAAACCCCGCCATATCGGTCACAGTGGTAAGCAGGGGCCCCGAAGCCAAAGCCGGATCGATACCCCGGTATTTGAGGATCAGGGGTACGGTACCACCCAGGGAAACTGCGATCAAGGTATTGAGTGAGAGAGCTGCTCCCACTACAATCCCCAGCATGACATTTCCTTTCCAGACAAAGGCTGCCAACCCAATAAGAATACCTAGGGCTACACCATTGATCAATCCTACCGAAAGTTCCTGCATCCAGACACGAATGCTTTCATTGGGTTTGACCGTCCCAAGACTGAGTTCTCTCATGCTTACGGCAATTGCCTGATTACCTGAGCACCCACTCATGTCGGAGATGATGGGCAGAAAGACAGCAAGAGCAATCACGGCACTGAGTGTATCCTGATGGTATGCGATCACACTAGCCGCCAGGATATTGAGTAGGATATTCACCGATAACCAGGATAAACGACGGCTAGCCCGGGTCCATACCGGCATGGTTCGTAACTCATCTCCTCCAACAATTCCCTGCGTCTCAAGATGCTCGAGAGAAGTATGTTCTGCCACCGCCTCCAATAGGTCTTTACGCAACACAACTCCCAGTAGAAAGCCATTAGGATCCACTACGGGGGCGCTGTAATAATCGTAGTCATGGAAGAAGTTTTGAAGATCTTCCAATGTAGCCAGGTGGTCGACATAATGTATTGGTCGAGTGATGATTTCTCGCAACTTGGTGCTCGATACGTTGAGTAGCAAATCTTGAATTCGCAAAACTCCAGTAATTTGACCAGGTTCGTTTAAGACATAGATGTACTTGATGTGTAATTTCTCATGGGCTTTCTTTTTTCGACGCATGTCTACTGTCACCTGGCCTACGGTATCTTCTTCTTGATATGCCAAGTACTCTGTGATCATCAAACCGCCAGCCGTCTCGGAATCGTATTTGATCAGTTTTCTGACATCGGCGGCTTCCTCAGGCCGCATCTGGGCAATGATCTCATCAGCCTCCTCCCTGTCAAGCTCACTTAAGATGTCGGCCTGCTCATCGCTGGGTAATTCGTTTAAAATGGCGGCAGCATCACCGACATCCATATCATCAACAATCTCAGCGGCTTGGACTTCTGGAATTTCCTCGACAATACCGGCAGCATCTTCAGGTTGCAAAAGTGTCAGGATGTCCATTTGTTCCTGACGATCCAATTGATTCATGAGGTGAACCACCTCATGCGATTTGATTCTGTCAAAGAAAGCACTGAGTTCACTGGCCTCTCTTTTTTTGACCAGAGCTCTGAGTTCCTCTATGGGTTCGAGAACATCTGCCTGCACCATCGTAGATTACTGTTTATCTTGTAAAGATAATTTCTTCGATCTCGTCTTGTCTTTTCTCGATTTCGGAGTTGGCACAAAAGAGTGAATCGTATTACCTCATAGTGTTTGCGAGCTTACTTGGGAGTTAACAATTCATTAACAGAGTTCTACTGATGCAGCTCGTCTTACGGTAAAAGTACAGTAGCGACAAATGGCGAAAGATCTACTTATTATACTTTGTTCTCTGTTATACCTGGGTCAGGCTCAGGCCTCAGGAATTTTTAGCTCCCTCATTGGCCAAATTGAAAACCTTCATGACGGAGATCGTCTGTTGGTAGAATATTCTTTTGAGGGTTGCTTCGGACCCTATCATCATGGGTCAATTGAAATGATCTTAAAGGGCGACTCCATACATTTTTTGGAGAGAAGTTTTGACCATAATGATCGTGAAGGAATTTCCCAATCCGGCAAATACGAGCGCACAGACCTCATTAAACTGCTCGAGAAAAAAGGGGAGCAAAGGTCCAGTGAAATTTATGGAAATGTGCTCAATTACCGGTTCATATTGGATGGTCAATTGCTTGAGAAGGGTGCTGATCGTATTGAGCAAAGGCATTTCATCTCGTTATTCCAGCCGCTGACTTCGATTTTTACCGACCCAGATTTCCCTTTAAAAAATAAGCCAAAGGAGTTTGTTCATTGATGATGGTTGTTCGATGTTGGGACGCAGTACCTTCATAAACATCATTCAAAGCATTACTCAAAGGATTCGCGAGATTCGTGGAAAGGGTAAGGCCATAACCTCGGCATGAGATCGGTTGTGAATTATTTTGGATTTACACGAGGTGAACCGGCCATGAATGTCATCGAAAAATCAAAATGTGGGAGCCACTTCCTCCAAGACCTTGGATGACCAGGGGCAATATCGGCCAGTCCTTAGGAATTCTTGCAGGTTTTCTTCGACAAAATGAGGGTCTCCATCACAGAGCTCGATAGAGAGATCAGCCATATCCCAGTCGTCAGGGTCAAAGTGCCAACTCCACTCAAAGTTTGGGTTACAATGATCATCGTTCTTTCGGATCGCTCCATTGATATGTTGATTCCTTTGCTCCAGTGGTAAGGCCAGTTGGCTTTCTTCACTTTCTAACACGCCAGTTCGTGAGGTCCAAGCCACAAATCGATCACCACGACTGGTTTCAAATAGGAAAAAGCGCAGATCCGGGGTTGCCTCCATCACACAACTTGCAGGATCCTGGCCATCCTTTGAACATCTCAGCAGAAGTATCAAAGAACTTAGGATCAAAACAATTCTCATCATTTTAATGATCTGGTTTATACATAAGACGACAATCCTATTGTAGCAAGGTTGAGATCTCAGGGTTAAAATCGTGTTAAGTAGGTTGCTCAACGAAGCAGATGGAAAGCATGTTGGCATGGAGTTCGAGAAATAGACGTCATTTCATATTCGGTAACACCTATCACTTCTCATCTAATAGCATAGATCCACCTTGTCTTGTCAGGAGATCAATGATCTGTGGATATAATATTTTGTATAAAGACGATGGCCTCTTTGGCATCAATGTGAAATCCATTGTATACAACTTTTCTTTGCCGATCAATGAAAATAAACCAGGGTGTACCACCGGTGCGATAATTGATCATAGTCGATGATATATTCTTGGTCTGGTCATTGCCCTGATCATGTCCGAAGGGGATCGGCAGATTATATTGGACTTGGATTTTTCTTATTTTTTGATAAGTGTTTTGTTGCCATCCTTCAAAAACGGTCTGAACAGCCAGAAATTTCACTTCCTGACTAAATCTAAATTCTTCGACCACATCTTGCAAGGCTGGGAGTCCATGACTATGACAACCTCGACACCAAGACTGAAAGCAGTAAATCACCACAAATTTATCACTAAAGTTTGCCAGTTTGACCGGCGGTATTTGATGACCCTGATCATCAATCCATAAAGGGACAAGCAGCTCAGGTGCAGTAAATCCCTCAATGCCATATTGGGTTAGCTTGTTCTCCATTACTGACCCTTCAGAAACCTTAAACAGCTTCAAGTTTTAGTCGATCGGCATACTGCTCTCTCAATTTCTTGATCTTGGGAGCAATGACAACCCGGCAATAGCCAGCGTAACTATTGTCATTGTAATAATTCTGATGGTACTTTTCAGCGGGGTAGAAAGTCTCCAAGGGAGCCAACTGGGTCACAATGGGATCCTCAAATGCGTCTTTGAGATTAGAAATGACTTTTTCAGCAATTTCTTTTTGATGGTCATCATGATACAAAATGATAGATCGATATTGAATACCCCGGTCTGCCCCTTGTCGATCTGGGGTAGTAGGATCGTGGCTGGTCATAAAAATCGTAATTAAATCTTCATAGGTGATTTGGTCCGGATCAAACGTGACCTGAACCACCTCGGCATGTCCGGTTGTTCCTGAGCATACTTCCCGATATGTAGGGTTTCTCGTGTCACCACCGGCATAACCTGAAATGATATGTTCTACTCCCTTTAATCGTTGGACTATGGCTTCTATACACCAAAAACAGCCACCTCCAAAGGTTGCCAATTGCTTATATTTCATCTTGTTTTTCTTGGTTTAGCATGTCAATTTATAAGGATAAAAAATCACTTTCCATCGTAGCAGAAGTTAAAGTTAAGAATAGCAGAAGTTTAGATCCCAATTCTCATCGAAGGTATGCAGTAATCATACATAAACACTTGTTATAGGAGAAGTGTTTGCAAGACATTTTCACGATGCGGTATTTTGTAGTTAAGTCCAGGTTTTTCTTTTCCCTTCGGATCCCAGGTAGAATCTTTGACTTTTATATACTAATTTGCTGGAATGCCATCTCCTGATTTTTCAATGAAAGTCAAGTTCTATGGGACCAGAGGATCTATACCGGTATGCTCCAGGGACTTTCAAGACTTCGGAGGCAACACCACCTGCATTGGCATCTCAATACCAGATCCCGATATCCTTAGCATTATCGATGCTGGAACTGGAATAAGGGTATTGGGCAAGGAGCTGGTAGAAGAACGAGACACATTGCCCAAGGAAATCACCATCGGATTCTCTCACTTTCATTGGGATCATATTCAGGGTTTTCCATTTTTCTCACCCGCATACTTTGAGGATACGCAGATGAATATTCTGATGATGGGCAAGCATTGGACACGGGACCAACTCAAGGAAATCCTGATGGCCCAAATGGGAGGAAATTTCTTTCCGATCGATTTCACTCAGATGGGTGCTCATTTTAATTTTGTAGCGATCGGTGGTAAAGTAGTACAACGCAGCAGTAGAATCTCGGTGGAAGCTCGCCTGCATGAACACCCTGGTGGAGCCTACGGCTTTCGCCTTGAGAGAAACGGAAAGGTCGTCGTGATTGTGACCGATATCGAGCACAGCAATGGCATTGATCCGGGTACGGTGGCTCTGGCAAAGAATGCCGATGTGCTGATCCATGAAGCACAATACACCAATCAACAATTAAATGAAAGGAAAGGGTGGGGACACAGTAGCTTTGACCAGGCAATGTTGGTAGCAGAAATGGCTGAAGCCAGGCAACTAATAATGACCCACCATGATCCTGACCACAATGATGCTTTTCTCACACAAATGGAAAAGAGATGTCAAAAACGCTTTAAGGATTGCGTCCTCGCACGTGAAGGGATGGAAGTTGTCATCTAGGGTGATCACTTGTCCAATTCTCCAGCCCTCATCTCCTTGACCTTCTCGATGACCATCAATGCATATTCCAAGGCAGCATCCCGTTTCGCCACTCGATCGAGCACGGTGGGTTCGGCCACCAGATCTGGCTTGATGCCCTCATCTTCTTCCAGGAAGCAGGTGGTATAGTCCCGAACGGTAGCCATTATACAGGTAAGGCCGGAGTGCTTAAGGGTCTCATACATGCTGTTGGCGTGAAAGATTTTGGTTCCGCCAGTCTCTGAACCAATGATCAAACCCATTTGATAACAGCGAAAAGTCGCAGCAAAGGATGAAGAGGCAGAGTAACTTCTGCGATCAGTCAATAAATAGAGATCTCCGGTAAACTCATTGTACATCTCCTGTGGAGCTTCATTGAAAGCGTCTTCGGTGAATATGGTTCCGTTTTCATAAGAGAATAAACTTTTGATGTCTACAGTGTGTGGCATTCTAACAAACTGTGCTTGATAAAAATTTAGCGATGGAGCCATCTGCTGAAAATATCTCTTATAGGCTTTACTTACTTTGGTTTCGGATTTGGCCATTGTCTTAAAATAGCCATCACTGATCCAATGCAACAATTTAGAGACGACTCTTGGATATCCACCCGTATTGCCTCGTACGTCAATGATGAGGGATTGAATGCTATCGTTCTTGATTTTTCTAAACATGTCCCTTAGAAAGACATCATACTTTGATTGATCGGAAATAGCAAAAGAATAAATGCGCAACAAGCCGGCATCATGGGCAATTTTTTCGTACGCATATGGTTCTCCTTTTGCCACCCGCTTCTCTTTCAGAGTTTCTGTTTCCTCTAATTCATCTCTCCAATTTTCATGCGGTATATATTGGATGTGATGGGTGCGATGCTTATCACTTAAGTATTCTATATCTAAAGAGGTGACTTGCCCAAAATGCAGGAGTAAGTAGAAATCTATTAGGCTCTCGATAATGGTGTTACGAAAGATCTCTTGCTCATAAGAAATATACTTACTTACTGAATGAATAAACTCAGCACTCGATAAACCATTGATTTTTATGACTTCGGATCCCATCGGAATGGTTTCATCATTGCTGTAGTTATCGATCAAATACATTTGGTCTTCCTCATTGATAAAGATCTTGTAGGGAAAAACACCAAAGGTCTTTCGGTGCTTTTTAAGCCACCCAGACGGCATGCTCACACTGGTGTGACCATCTTTCAGAGCGGCATAAATTGGACTGGTCAGTCGGTAAAAATCAAGTGCACTCATGGGATTGTTCATCAGTTGCCGGGTGCTGTCGATAAGCCTTTTCAGGGCTTTTTCTGTGATGTGCCGGTGCGGTTTAGGATGAGCATCAATGAGGTCAACAAGGAAGGCATAGTCTTTCTTAAGTTGCTTGGGTTCTAAGAGCCTCTCTTGGGCTGAAAGGACATGAAGCAAAGACAATGAAAGAACGTAAAAAGTGAGCTTTTTCATCGTAGGACATTTTCTCACAGTAAACTCAGCAAATACTGCACCATGTCTTCGTGTACTGGTGTCGTGTCATAAATTGCCCCAAAAACAGAAACCTGCTAGGACCAGTGACCATCGTGAGAAAATGTAGCCAAATTATCTCTGATAGTCATCATGACCACATTATTAGATAATTTGTAAAAAAACTAGTATAACTTCTTTTTCTCAAAAATTTCTGACAACGGTATTTCCAGTTCGGGCAGTGTTTCTGGAATCAAGGTGTCATCGAAATCGAAACTGCCTTTTCTGGCATAAGTACGATTTTCTAATACAAAGATTTGTACAAGCTGTTCTAATGGATACACCACCCAGTATTCCTTCACACCTGCTTCTTCATAAACATCATACTTGAGATTAATGTCTTTTTTGGAAGTGGTAGGTGAAATGACTTCAATAATCCAATCCGGAACACCAAAGCAACCCCTTTCCTCAATCATACTTTCATCACAAATGATGCATAAGTCTGGTTGAACCACTGTAGTGGCACTTTCTCTTTTCTTATCCTTTATGGGTAAGATGATATCGTAGGGTGCAATGAACACCTGACATTTTCGATTTTTCAAATATTGCCCAATGCTCAAGTGAAAGTTCCCACACACTTTTTGATGGGTACTACCTGGTGCTGGGCTCATTTTGAAAATCCTTCCCTTGATCAGTTCGACCATTTCTTCAAATTCCCAGGTCAGGTAATCTGCGTAGGTATAAGGACGATCGTACGACGCAGACGGTTCAGAAAGAATTTCAGGTCTCTTCTTATCCATCTACTAAAACTAGCTTATTTTGACTGTCTTGTCAACAGGTCGGATCCTAGATGTAATCATGCCAGATCATCGATTTGCCCACACCAGACCTACAAGTCAAACGGCTCAAGGTGAAAAAAGTCGGAGAGTTGTAATTGTTTGCAATTGCAATGTAAAAGTACTTGGCATATTACTCTCTCATTTGGATATGCAGTACCACTTCATTACTAAAGTCATCAGGTTTCTTCCAGGTGGCATCACCCCAATCCACTTCAACATTTTCTTCAGTTACCTGTGTCCCCGTCACTGTATCAAACCAATGCAGGTCACAAATACCCTTACGCATTCCCTTGACACCCATCTCATCTCGGTAATCATAGGTATAGGCAATATAGCTCTCCACCGGATTGGCCAACACCCATTTGGTCGAACCGGCTGCCAGGTCATCACGTGGCGTCATTTTATGGATGTCAGTTTGCTCCATAAAGGTGTTGATAAAGCCATCTTGCATCAGCGTCGTATCATTTCCCTTATCCGCATGATGATAGGCCTCTAAGGTATGGAGACCAGCCATGGCGCTAGACCACATATAAATGCGACTGCTCCTTCCTTTGCGGGGGTGGTGGTAGGTTTCGTTTTTCATGACGATAAAATGGCGGGAATCTCTTTTGTAGTATTTGAGATATTCCTGGTGCTGAGCCTCGTAGTCGTCTTCGTGCGGCACCAAATGAAGCCAAGTGACAACGGGTATGTGGGGATCACCAATGTAATCATCAGAGGTTCCACCACCTCCGGGAAAATCACCTTCCGGATCTTCCGGAATGACAAAGCTCTGAACGATGGGGTGGTTAAAATTATCTGTCTTGGCAATCAATTCCGCCAGCTTCTTGAAGTGGAATGTCCTGCTTCTCGGCAATTTATTGCAACTTTCTTCCAATCCCCAAAGGATATTTTTATGATGTTTAAATTTTCGAACGATGCCCTCAAAAAAAGCAGCTTCATCTGGATGGAGTTGTCCATCTTCATCTAATGTCCAGCCCATCTTTTCGACGTCGGTGGCATCGTTATAGAATTCGAGATGTACAGCGATTCCATGGTCTTCGAAAAGTGTCAGCCATCCATCCCATTGATCCAAGACGGCTTGGTTGAGGCCCTTGTTAGGATCGTGATCGATGAAAGGAGCATGAGTGTCGTCACCCTCATCTTTAATGTTGCACCGTTGCATTCTAAACATCTGGCAATGAAATGCATTTACTCCACTCTCGGCCAATCTTTTGATCATTGTTTCTTGCCCTCCACCTACCCGAGTACCATCGCTATTTAACTCGCCTCGGAAAAGGAAATCCTCTGGGTTGTCGGGACCACAGAGGAAAGCAGGTCCGCCTCCATTGTATTTTAGATAGCCTGGCGCAGCCCCAGCCACGATGATTTGCCCCAATGAAGCATTCGGATTGTCTGGCTCAGTATTTTTCAATACGAAAGGATTTCGATCATGCAATTCTAGATAGTCGATTTTTACGGGTTCATGGTCCCTTCCTACAACGGAAATCGATAAGTTATCGCCCTTTTTCACCTTTACGTTGGAGGTGGAGTACGAAGTCCACCCTGCATCTAATCCCATCGAATTCCACTGGGCTACATTATGGCCATCGATAGATAAGTTGTATTCAATGTCGTCAGCCGATGTTTCATAATATCTTACAGTGATGTCATATCTGGCTTCATTGGCCAAATACGGTTCGTTCAAAGATGTTCTGATCGCTCCATGACTATTTGTAAGTTGCACCGCGATTCTCTGTGATGCTTTTCGGTCATTGGAATACTCCACTTCAAAATTATCGAGCATATGATAGTTTTCAGCTTCTAACCGCACCCTTAATCTGCGGTCCATAGGCTTTGGAGGTAGGTGGTCCTGAAGTAGCTTCTGGAATTTGGGAATGGTTACCTCTTCATCACCCGTCATCAAGAAATAGGCCATGCCAGAATCGGAGCAATCTGCCCGTGTTGTGGCCTGTAGCCTTTGCCACAGAAATCCAAGGTCATTCCTGTCGGTATCGAGCCATTGCCAGGGTTTCCACTCTTCTCCTTGTGAAGGTCTGCCGAAAGGTCCGGTAGACAAAAACCGGTTTTGGTCTGCGATTTGCACCCAGGTGACGCCGGTTGGTATCACGTGGCGTTTGTTGTGATTGACCAGGTCTGCACTGGCATAGCCGTCATTCCATCGATTGTGGGAAATACAATACACGAATTTTCGCTTTGCCGGATCTGATTTCTCAATACCCATGTAGGGCACTTCCATAGGTCCAGCTAAAATAAAATACAGCGGATCATCGGCAGTTGATGAGTTAATGGCATCGGCTATGTTTTCTACTGCAGCATCCAAGGCCTTCTGACAATCGAAAAAAATATCAGGAGAATATCCATAGTGTTGAATTGCCCCTTCGATGCTTTCTTGATGCTCTTTTTCCCATTTGGGATCAGAGTGTGGTAAAATACAATTGTAGTCAAAGTGAACCAACTGGTCCTGAACCCCAAATTCATGGAATATTGCCAGGGCAAAAGCACTGGCTGCCCAATCGTCCTCATCGTTAAAATTTCCATCAGCGCTATAAGCAATTCTACCGTGGAACTGCCCATCCGTCCATTGCTCTCCAGCCATTACTAAAGAAGACGTGCATAAGAGCAAGGTGAGTATAGTACAGCATTGTTTTTGCATCTTGGAAGGTCTAATGTTTCTGGTACACAAGAAATTACAAAATTCTAGGAAAAATCACTACCGATTTTACCGGCGAGGTCGATAAAATAGTCCATGGCCGAGGGATTACGTACGGCTTCCCGATTTACCTTATTGGAGTACTTTCCACCAATAAATAACTTTTTTACCGGCACCTCCATTTTTTTACCACTTAGCGTATACGGTATATCCGGAGCTTGTAAAATATGATCTGGTATATGCCGTGGCGAACAAGAATGTTTGAGTATCCTATTGATTTTTTTACGAATGGTATTGTCAAGATGCAGGCCACTGGCTAGTACAACAAACAAAGGCATCACATCTCCACCACCGGGTTTTTCAATATTGAGAACCAGTGCATCGACGATCTCAGGAATCTGATCTAAAGCATTGTAGATTTCCGCAGTACCAATCCTGATTCCTTTGCGATTTAGGGTGGCATCCGATCTGCCATGGATGGTCAGAGATCCATCGTCAAAAATCTCGATAAAATCTCCATGTCGCCATTTTCCGGGGAAGGTATTAAAGTAGGCCTGTTTATACCTTTCATTTTGTGGATCGTTCCAAAAAAAGATGGGCATGCAAGGCATCGGCTTGTCTATGACCATTTCACCGAGCTGATTTTTGACTTCGAGGCCATGGTCATCAAGTGCTTTTAAGGAGCAGCCCAGAGCTCGGCCCTGAATCCGGCCCTGGTAAACAGGTTTTGAGGGTATGCCACCAACAAACGCTGTGCATACATCAGTACCCCCACTCATTGAGCATAGCCAGACAGAAGCTGAAATTCTTTCATACACGTATTCAAATGCAGCAGGTGGAAGGGGAGAACCGGTGGAACCAATAGATCGTAGGCTTGTTAGGTTGAAGTTTTCTCCAATCTTTAGATCTTGATTCAACAATGCCGTGAGGTACGGTGCACTGGTTCCAAAATGGTGGATGGGTAATCTTTCGGCAAACCTCCATAAAACATCCAGATCTGGGTAAGCAGGACTACCCTCGTAGAGTACCGGTACAGCTCCTGCAAGCAGACTGGATTGCAGAAAATTCCACATCATCCATCCGGTGGTCGTAAACCAGAAATAGCGCTCTCCTGGTTTGACATCATTGTGAAAATGCATGTATTTCAGGTGCTCAAGTAACATTCCTCCATGAGAATGTGTAATGGCTTTGGGCTTGCCTGTGGTGCCTGAGGAGTATAGAATCCAGATGGGATGGTCAAAGGGCACCGGATCGAATGAAAGCGGTGCATTTGGGTACTTTTGAATTACTTCCTTCCATCGCAATCCTTGAAATTGTTCTTGTAAGCCCAAGTGGGAGATCAATAGCGTTTTCTCCACACTGGGAAGAGACTGCACAAGCTTGTTGACTTCACCTATCCTAGGAAAATCCTTGCCTTTGTAATAATATCCATCTGCTGAGATGAAGATTTTTGGCTGAATTTGTGCAAATCGGTCTACAACAGTATTCCACCCAAAGTCCATGCTGCAGCAAGACCAAATGGCCCCCAATGAATTAACTGCCATGAAAGCAATGATCGCTTCTGGAATATTTGGTAGGTATGCCGCTACGCGGTCTCCTTTTGATACACCTTGGTCCTTTAAAAAGGCCCTCAATGCGCCTGCCTCCTTTTCCAGTTCAACACCCTTCACCGAGTGGATTTCCTCCTTTTCATTGACAAATACAAGAACATCAACATCTGGCTTCATGTGGCGGAATAAATGTTCACTGTAGTTTATCATAGATCCCTCAAACCATTGGATACCAGGCATTTCAGTCTTATTCATGACCTCCAGATATGGAGTATGCTCTATGATGTCAAAGAATGACCAAAGGGATTTCCAGAATTCAGCTGGATTTTGAGCAGTCCAAGCCCAAAGAGCTTCATAATCCTTAAAAGAAAGGTTGTATTGATCTATCAGAAACAATTGATATTGTCGGAGATTGGATTGGTCGATAAAATCTTTTCTTGGTGTCCAGAGAGGCTTCATTTTCCGGTGAAATCTGCAGTCATCAATAATGCGAGGGCCTGGAAGGTTTGCCCCTCTTTCACTAACTCCTTGGCCTTTACATGCAAGGTTGTGGGGTTCAACTTACCCCCTTGGATCGCTTCTCGATAAAGTGGAGAAGATCTCATTTCTATGATTAGGTCATTATCGGGAAGAGACTTGAGACTTCCCAATTTCCCCAGATCATTGCCAGACAAGACTTTGCTTCCACGAATATGTTTAGGCAATTGATCGATGCCTATCGCCAAAGCCTTTCCTGGCTTCAATACTTCAAATAAAGCAGGGCCACTCGCCCGGCAATACCAGTCGCCGCCCATTCTTCCCACCAGATCCAGTTTCGTTGTATCCACATGTCCTTTTTCGTCAAGATATTCGCGATGTACGTGCATCAATAGCACATCGCAAATGACTAAATTACCAGCACCACCTTGGCTTCCAAGCGGAACGACATCCTTAACCGTACATTCGAAGGCAACCGGTGATTCAGCAACTCGGGGCGGTCTGATTCTCTCTGAAGAGATTTCAGTAAGGCCCGCCTTAATAAATTCATTGACCCCCTTTGGGTATGCATTACTGGCCAAAGACATCTGTTCAACCATCTGGAAGGTCACCATATTGATGACAACCTCAGGAATCTCGTGCACATTATCGTACGTGTCCTTGGTGGTATTGTCTCTCCCACTTCTCGATGGCGAAAATATCATGACCGGTGGGTTGGTGCTGAAAGCATTGAAAAAACTAAATGGACTGAGATTTACCTCTCCCTCAGCACTGATGGTGCTGGCAAAGGCGATCGGTCTAGGAGCGATGGATGCCAGCAGCAATTGATGTGCACTTGGGAGCGGCAATACCGTAGGATCGAAGGATTGAAAATCAGACATGATGCGCTCTGAATGATTTCACGGAAGGTAATACTTGACCTTCTACACTTCCAAACCCAACACAGATGTTTTTATCGCTTGCCCGACCTTTCATGACCACATGGTCGAAGTCTTGAAGAAACTTTCGGGAAGATCCATCCACCAATTTGACTGGATTCGTGCCAGCCCAACTGAGCTCCAGCATGGAGCCGTAGGAGTCACTGGTGGGACCACTGATGGTACCAGAAGCCATAATATCTCCAATCCTGACATTACAACCGTTTGATGTATGATGTGCCAATTGCTGGCACATGTTCCAGTACATATACTTGAAGTTGGTCTTACTGATCATCGACATAGGCCCGTCTTTTGGTTGCAACCAAACTTCCAGTTCGACGTCATAATTCTTCTTGCCATGGTATTGCAAATAGGGCAATACACTGGGTCTTTGCACTGGGCCATCGATGCGAAAGGGGTCTAGGGCTTCCAATGGGATAATCCATGGAGAAATGGAGGAAGCAAAGCTTTTCCCCAGGAAGGGGCCAAGAGGTACGTATTCCCACTTCTGAATGTCACGAGCTGACCAGTCATTGAAGAGTACCAACCCAAAAATGTAATCTTCCGCCTCTTCGGTGCTGATTGGGTGGCCTAGTGAATTTTCTTTGCCGATGATGAATCCGATTTCCAATTCAAAATCAAGGAGACGGGAGGGCCCGAAGGTAGGAGGACCCTGATCGCTTTTTTGCTGCCCCGAGGGTCGGTAAATATCGGTTCCGCTTACCACAATGGACGAAGCCCTGCCGTGATAACCCACAGGAAGATGTCGCCAGTTGGGTAAAAGTGCATTTTCCGGATCGCGAAACATTTTACCCACGTTGGTTGCATGCTCAATGCTGGAATAGAAATCAGTATAGTTTCCCACTTCGACTGGCAAATGCATTCGTGCGTTATCTTGCTGCACAAAGAGGCTAGGGTATTCCCTTAATGATGAGTTCTCGGCGGTCAATAACTCTCGCAAGTGCGTGCGGACAGCATTGGTATTTTGTTTGCCCGTGGCGATAAAGTCGTTCAGCGCATGACGATAAAATAAATCACCGTCCAGACTAAGGTCTTCCAGTAATCCTATGCTGCCGAGGGCTGCGAGATCTATGATTTCAGCACCGATGGCCACACCGACCCTCGGAGTACGCCGGGATGTGGAAAATATTCCGAAGGGTAAGTTGTCGAGACTAAAATCGGTGTTGGTGGGTAAATTTTTCCAGGTATTCACTATGTCAAAGTGTTGGTTAATTGATGTACTTTAGAAAGACTGATTGCGATCAGGGAGAAAATGCCCATCTGACGATTTGAAACTACAACCAAGATCGGTAATATTTACCATCATCGATCTTCAGAGCTTCATGGGTGACTTTTAATGGCTTGAAAGTATCGATCATGACCGCCAGTTCCTCGGTAACTTTTTTGCCAATGCTGCCCTCATAAGTGCCTGGATGCGGTCCATGAGGTATACCGGCAGGATGTAAAGTGATGTTTCCTTCATCCACTCCAGTACGGCTCATGAAGTCTCCATCTACGTAATAAAGTACTTCGTCGGAGTCGATGTTAGAATGATTGTAGGGAGCGGGTATGGATTTGGGATGATAGTCATAGAGTCGCGGACAAAAAGAACAAACTACAAAGGCCGATGTTTCAAAGGTTTGATGTACAGGAGGTGGTTGATGAACCCGGCCAGTTATGGGTTCGAAGTTATGGATTGAAAATCCGTAAGGAAAATTATATCCGTCCCAGCCTACCACATCAAAGGGATGGGACCCATAAATCAGCGAATGAAGTTGACCATCTTTTTTTATTCGAATATTGAAATCTCCTTCTTGATCATAGGTCTCCAAGTCAGTAGGGAGCTTGTAGTCACGCTCACAAAAGGGTGAATGCTCTGACAACTGACCAAACCAATTTCGATATCTCTTTGGCGTATAGATGGGATGATAGGATTCAACGACCAGCAGCCGGTTTTCCGTGGTGTCAAAGTCAATCTGATAAATCATCCCTCTTGGTACGACCAGATAGTCTCCGTATTCAAATGGGATTTGACCGAGGGAGGTTCTCAAAGTCCCGGATCCCTTATGAATAAAGAGTAACTCATCGGCATCGGCATTTTTATAGAAGTAGTCGGACAGCGACTGACGAGGTGCAGCCAAGCTGATTTCCAGATCGCTATTGACCAGTAATGGTACCCTGCTATCCAAATAGTCATCTCTGGGTTCAATGGCAAAACCGAGAAATTTGCGAGCCTGTATGTTGTTTTCGACGGCTATCCTGGCTGGAGACTGGATGGGTGGATCGATATGTTTAACCATGGTTGGTCGACGAATATGGTATAGCAAAGAAGACATTCCATCAAAACCGATCGTACCAAACAACTGCTCGTGGTAAAGACTGCCATCTGCCTGGCGAAACTGCGTATGCCTCTTAGGAGGTATTTTTCCCAGGTGATGATAAATAGGCATTGTGATATCAACATTTGTTTATATAAAAATAAACAATTGTTGATTATCTTGCAACTAAATTTAATCCACTATTACCAGCACCGGCTATGCGCGACCGGTTTTACAGAGATGCATTACACCTCATTCACCGTCATGGTTTCAAAGGTACATCCATGCGCATGATTGCCGACAGGATGAATTGTGATGTATCCAACCTCTACAACTACATAGAGTCGAAGCACCAGTTCTTAGCAGAAATTCTATTTTCGTTGTCGCGTGAGTTTCACAATCGTCTTGAGCAAATCCTTGAATCCGGATACGACCCTGCTAATCAACTCCAGCTCATCATACGTATGTACGTTGAAATGAGCTTCCAGAAGCCCCTGGAGATGAGTTTGCTGGTCAATGAATGGAGGCATTTGAGAGAGCCCGAGCAACAGCAGTTTATGGCCGAAAGATCTGAATTTGAAGCAAAGATGAAAAAGTTGCTCAAAAAGGGCATTCACTCCGGACAATTCAAGAAAATTGATGCGGAAGTGGCAACCCATCTGGTTTTGTCATCGTGCCGGTGGCTATTTGATCATTTCTCTAAGAAGAATGGTGCCCCCAATCCCCTGGAATTAGAACGTCAAATCTATGGCTTTGTCATCAATGGGTTGGAGAATTGATCATGCCATAAAAAGTATCAATGTGCACAGCATGATGATGTATCTTAAATGTTAAAATGATTGACATGTTGAGGATAATGACTTATATTTATCCGCAACTAGTATATTTTTTAAGCATTTCCATGGAAATACTAGCCGCCCTAACCTCGATACCCAGTTGATTATTGTTAACCTGAGTAAATCGAGAGCCATGCGTTTATCTATCTATCTATCTATCTATCATTTAGCCTCCTAAGTATTGTGCATAGTCAGGAGGGATTAATTTCTTACGCATCCTGGGAGATCCTCAATTCCCTTGAGGAAGAAAGCATGATCGACATCAGTAAGATGTCCCAAAGTCAACGTACGAAAGCGTTACATATCGCCGAGGTTAATCTATTTGACCTAAAGGACAAGAACGAAGTAAATTTCCTACTGCCCATAGTTAATGATGATGTATCATTGAAAGTGCAACATTTCGATCTGGATATAGCTCGATATTTGAAGCACGAACTGCCTGTTCAAAGCGTGTCAGGCGTAGCACAAGGTCCACGTGGACAAGGAAGTTTTTATCTTATGGCCGGTACTGATCAATTTACTGGAATACTGGGCGGATACTTGAAGTATGGTAATAAGTCATTTGACATAATTCCCATCAAGAAGAATCTTGTGGCTATTAGGGAAGTTGATCTGGAAAGCTTTCCCGATGATCAATGTCCACTCAATGATGACTCGAACGGTAATAATCAGCGAAACCTATTGGCATGTTCGGGAAATCCATGTTCAAGCCCCACATTTAAACTTGTTCATATCATACCTCCAGATTATACTGACTGGTTGGACGATGAGTTTGGATCGGATTGGTTTGCTAAGACCGTTTTTAATTCCCTTGTGATTTATAGCTTTAGAAACGCTATGCAGTTTAGTGGTTATCCAAACGCTAGTATGACTTATGTCTCGGTAAATCTGGATTTTGACTATGAGTCGACCACTAACCCGGATATTGACGATGACTTGACCACTCTGAGTCCAGATGCCAATGCATTCATGAATACCTATAATGCCGATGTGGCAGTCATGATTACATCGGTGGATTATGCAGGTATAAGGGGCCAGGCGCGTTGTATTGGACCAGGTGGCAATTGCCGATTTGCCATTGCTGAAGCGCCTGCAGCTATCGGACCTACTTGGACTTATGCCCATGAGTTGGCACATTGCTTCGGAGCTCGGCATGACCGGGGGTGGGACAATACCGGAGCATGTCAACATGCCTTCAGGTATGCTACTAGTGGTGAAGATCGAAGTATATTGCACTGTTTATTTGATAGTCATATTCAAAGTGGGCTATCCCGAGGATTGCGCTTCTCAAATCCCAACATTTTTGTGAACGGAAATGCCACCGGTACGCCGGCTGATAATAATTCATTTTGGATAGCAACAGAGATTTGTTTTTCGCTCGATGTTCGGCCTACTCAAAGTCTTCCGGAAGTTTTGATGGAAAATCAACATATCACTGAAGTCAAGGGATTCCCAAATCCAACCGAGAACATTCTGAAGATAGACCTTGAAAAAGGAGTAGTGATTAATAGATATAGGATATTCAATACTCAAGGAGAATTAATTTTCACTAGAATTCTACCAAGTAGTGACCGATCATTGGTTGTAGATGTCTCAGACCTTCATTCGGGCTTGTATGTGTTGGAATTGGAAGGCGACGATCACTACTATCGTAAATTTATAAAGCAATGAAGTATTTGTTATTTATTATCTCGATATGTTTAAGTCTTTCTTGTGATCGCGAAGGTGTAAACGTAAAGCCTTTACTGAGTGAGGCAATTGTGGGTACTTGGGATAAAACACAACAACGAGGCTGGCCAACCGGACCCGAATGGTTTGTTTATGATTCCGTTACTCAGCAATGGACCTTTGACAATGATGGGAATTTTCAATCGCTGAATTTTACAGCTCCGACTTCCAATGAACAGGGTACCTATATTGTTGATGACATAAGTAGCATCCTGACACTTCAGACTGTCAGGATCTCTGATGGCCTTCCAGGAACATTGAGCTTACCTGTGAAGGAATTTGATCAATCCATGTTCGTCATCGAAGGAGAAACGGATGAAGGACTATTACTGATGAAATTTGAGCGGGTGAATTGACATAATCTTAACGATAATCTGCATCGGCCATGGGAAATACGAAAATATTTTTTTTAGATTTTTGTGTCCTGATCTGTCAATCCAAATAGAATTTCAGAGCAATAGAAACTTTGGAACAAATATTTATGAAGCAGATGAGCATGCGGTACTTCCTTTTTACCCTATCGATAATGATCCCATTTACAGCTTGCGACAAAATCAATAATGCTATAAATTCTCCAACTAACCTAAGCGAGACAATTGTAGGTAAGTGGCATGAAACGCAACGGCGCGATTGTTGACCTTAATTTGGTTTATTCTTCTTAGGCTTATAAGGCGGGTATGGTAATAATCCCGGTAGAACTTTTACGCCACTGGTCAACTTCATGGTTTGACCCTGTTTGCCAGTAAAGCTGGCTTCTACCAGATAGGCTACCCACCCATTTTCCGGTGTCTGCAATGGTATAGTGATCTCCTGAGTATCTTGTCTGGGAATTTTTTTAAAAGTCCAGCTCTTGCCGATGGTCTCCAACCGAAAGTCTCTTTTTTCCGGATTGTAGGTGCTCCAAAGTTTTAAACTGTCTGGCTGCCCATTCGGAAAACCGATTTGGAAATGAAGATCAGTGACTTTCCAGTCGAGTCTTTTAATTTCTTCTTGCTGCACTACCATTTGATGAAAAGCAATAAGTGTCTGCACCGCATCGCTTTCTCGCAAGGAGTGATCTGCATTCGGTACATAACGAAGGTATTTGTCATCTGGAAGTGAATCCCAATAAAATTGCCAGGAATCAGGCAGGAAAAACTGATCACCGGTGGCATTGATGAGAAGTTTTGGCATGGTCAGGCGTTCGAGATAGCTAAAAGGCTCCACGAGACCAACCAATGCGTCGTATTCAGCAGTATGTTGCCAATCCATGATTCCTTCCCGGACATAATCATTGACGGCTGGTGCCCAAAATCCGTAAACCTGCCAGTGGTGTTCAAACGAGGGCACTACATTGAGCATGTCAATGACCACGGGAACAATTGCAACTACCCGGTCATCTACAACTGCAGTTGTCCAGGTTGTCCAACCCCGTTTTGAAGCACCGGCAATGGTAAAGTGCTGCACATTCCGGCCTTCCTTCTCCTTGAGATAGGTGCCGATTGCATCCATAGCCCTGACCACAGACTTGGTCATAGGGAACCTTGCCAACCACTCGGCATCATCAGGGTCAGCTCCTCCCTCCAAATATTTTCGCCAACCATAGCTGATTAACTCATCCTCATAACGGGGGCCGTAATCGTCTCCTTTGAAGACTGTCGGTTGATTTGGAATATTGTGCAGATAAGCACTCACGGTTTGCGTCTCCATAGCGACGGCATGAACCAATCGATCTGGTGCTTCAGGAGCCTGATCCTCCCGGTCTCCACCGCCTATCCACAAGAAGGCCGTATCACTGATTGTCGTTTCGGGCACTACTATGGAAAGCCAATGCCACCATATGGGATCTTGCACCTTACCCGTATCTAACCATTGTTGTGAAACCAATTTGAGTACATGAAGGTCGTAGCCCTCTTCGTTTTTTACATTCACATGCTCAAAGTCATAGATGGGATCTTTCTCTTCAATATATTTTTCGAAGGCATTTTTTGGAATGACAACTTGATCGTCTACTTGCGATACATTCTGGCGACAGGAACTATTGGCGATAATCGCCAAAGCCATTACCATCAGGCTGATCGTCATTGGAATACTCCCGAATAATATTCTATTGTCTTCACTCATCATGGGGACTGAATACTTATTTACTATCCTCAGCCGGTAGCAGCAAGGTCGCCAGTAACCCGCAATGATCTGAGGCGATCGTGTCACAAATGGTCTCTGTTTCCAAGACTTCCCACCGGTCTCTGGGTAGATACAAAATATAGTCAATTTTGCGTTTGGGTGATTTGGTGGGGATGGTTGGGTCAAATTTCGCCCCATCTGCTGGTGTCCAGTGAGCAAAGAGGATTTTCATGGCTTCACTTTCGGGTGTAGCATTCAAATCTCCAGCCAGTATTGTTGGGTATGCATTGGAAACAAAACTTTGGTTTAGGGCCTGACATTGTCGAACTCGATCTCGTGGGTCACGAGTATGGTCAAGATGAGTACCGATAAATTGGATGGTATCACCACTACATATCTCAGTGGTGATTTCCAATGCCGTACGTGGTTCATTGGCGCTGGAATGCGGCAGGTCTACTTTACGAGAAGCAATTACTGGATACTTGCTCAGGATGGCCTCTCCATAGGCACCACCATCAAAGTCCATGGCTTTTGCAAAAAGCGGTAGATATCCAGCCCTATGGGCCAGCTCAGTGGCTAAGTCATATCCACGAGCCCTTCGCGTGCGAAAATCCACTTCCTGCAGGGCTACCAGATCTGCATCGGTGTTGCGGATGACCTCTGCAATCAGATCCAAATCAAAGTCGCCTTTCATGGTCTCACCATGATAGATATTGTATGAAAACACTCTTAAGCTGCAGGGCTGAGTTGTGTTACTCTGGGCCTGAGACGCAGGCCCTATGAATATTGATGAGATAGAAAGGCCAATCAAAACCATCCAGTGTTGGTTTAGATGACGAATTTTACATTTAAGAAATTTCCAAAGAAAAAATCGAGTATTCATTCTAGATTCTTTAGTTTGAGAAGGGATGGGCCTACAATTAATGATTCACAAAAATTGATACAAGGTAGGGATTCTGAAGCTCGGAAACGATCGATTAATGATGAAAAAAGTAAGAGAACCTGAAGTCCGGGTTTGATTCGAGTGCCCCTGAGACCTGGGTCCTAAGCAGATGGTGTCTCTTTATGCGAGCTGGATACAGTCAATTCTTTTACTGTTTCTCTACTTTTACTACTGTACACTGATTGTTTAATCCAGGTACGTCCAAGGCTTGAAAATAGGTTGGGTTATTCTCCAGCAGAGGATAGATGTTATTTTTTGTAGTTAGGCTGATTGCGTCCACAATTAGATGAGTGACGCCGAGTTCATGGATTTCTCGCAGTTTTTTTTGAGCCCACAGATCATCGTATTGATCCCGCTCACTCGACATAGAAATTCCCTGGTGACCCGAAAGTACATATACGATCCGGGGTTTCACCGACATGATGTAGGCACTATCTGGCAAGTGATTGCCGCACCACCTTGCCGCGTCTAAAAAACTCTGATAATAACTGTTATACACAGGACTCTTGGTAAGGACATTGAATTGGTTGCCGGAGAGGTTAGTGAGAAAAATCTGAAACAAAAAGATCAGGGGTAAAGCCTTTGATAATAATTTAATGGTGGTATTATCCCATCGATTTTGGATTAGGTGGACACAAAAGCTCACTCCTTGAATAAAATAATAAATAAGGAAGGGAATGAGTATGGAGAAGTATCTAACCATCACACGTTCTTGAGGTGTGACACTCGCAAGTAATATAAGCCCAGCAACGGTCAGGGTGTATATGGCAAACAATTGCTTTTTAAGGAGACCATTCAAAAGACCAATGAGTAAAACCAGTACAATTAAGATCCAACCCCAATGCATCCCTGGCAGTGAATGATCGGGTGAGAGACGGTACCATCTCAATATATCAGGGCTGAATAACATCTGACCGATCACGTTTTTCAGGGCAAAAATATTTTCATACCAACGTTTGGCTAAATCACCTTGAAATAAAAGATCTGCTTGAGAAACAGCAAGTGAGCCCTGTTTAATTTGCCACACCAGCATACCAAGGAAGGCGGGTATGAGAATGGCAAGGGTTCGCCTAAAAACTGAATTTTGCAAAAGGTTGGTCAGATTTTTAGATGCCATTTTCCAAGGTACGTGTATCAGTAGATGGATAATTAGTGCAATAAAGACCCCAATGCCAACTGCCCGGGTTAGGTAGGTCATCACCCCGGCAAAAAGCAATGCCCGGTAAATAGCCCATCGCCAGGCTTTTTGCTGTACATAGATCATACTCAGTAGTAAAGCAGATAATGACCAGCATAAATACGGCGTCTCTGTCATGATGGTTGAAGAAGTGCCGACCAAATAGGGTGAACTGAAGCAAACCAGGGTCAAGAGAAGACTATATCGCGTAGAGTGCTGTCTATTAAATAAGCAGTAAAGCAAGGGGGCAATCAACAGAGACATAAGAAATATCAGGTACTTCATCTTGGCGATATCAATCCCCCAAATGGCATAAATCGGTGCAAGGAGAATGGGTAATCCCAGTGACGCCAAGGAGTTTTCATTTTGGCTCGGTCTGTTGAGCCGATATACACCTCCTTTGTCGACCAAAGATTGGCTGCTGATGATGTATTCTGCATTGTCTCCATTGGGGGCTATCAAGTGGTTAAAGGAGAACAGATAGATGAAGAGCATTGGAATCGCAAAGGCGATCCAGGTAATCAGCTTGGAAGCATACCTGGTCTTGGACTGGGTAAATTCTCGGATAATAAGGACACCTACACCAACCGTCAAAATCACAAAAATGATCCAGGTGTACAGTCGCAACAAGTCTCCTCTATCAGTATACATGGAATTGACCAGATCGGGACTCTGCCAAATGGATAGAAAGGAAACCCCTGCCATTAAAGTTAGAAGCCCTATCAGCACCCAGTGGTGTGATTTTCTAGGCCTGCCGAGTGATCCTAATGGCCCTTTGACCTGTGCTGACTTATGGGTTTTTATTCGTTTTCTGCTTTTCACACTATTTCGGTTATCTCATCGTGTCAGTCAGCAGTACGGATACACGGAGAAGCCTGACGAAGATAGAAACTCTAACACTCACGACCAACCTCATGAAAGAAAATGGAAATACAGGTTGGCTTTTTTTTCGTAACTTTTTCACAACATTAAAGTCCCACAAAAATGAAGTATCTCATTCTGACGATTGGGGTGGTTAGTACCTCCTTCTGTAGCTGTGCTCAAGAACAAGTGCCAAACAAAGAGGAGCAAATCGCTATGGCCGTGGCTGCTGCTCCGGAAGAAGATCGAGCAGGTGCGACAGTTTACGGATATGATCGTGATGGTAACTTGAAGCTGATTCGTGAGGGAACGAATAGTCTGGTTTGTCTATCTGATGACCCTAACCGTGAAAGATTTCAAAGTGTATGTTACCACAAGGATTTGGAGCCGTTTATGGCACGGGGCCGTGAGCTTCGGGCTGAGGGGAAGTCAAATCAAGAAATTTTTGATATACGAGAGGAGGAGGCCAAAGCTGGGCAGTTAAAAATGCCAAAGGAAGGCGCCACATTACATTTGTTAGAGGGAAAAGATGCTCACTTTGATCCGGATTCACAGATGGTGGTGGGGGCAAATTATCGCTATGTCGTCTATATCCCTTGGGCAACGGCTGAATCAACCGGACTGCCACTGAAGCCCATAGTGCCTGGGGGGCCTTGGATCATGGATCCTGGCACACACAGGGCACACATCATGATCACGCCACCTCCTGTGAACTGAAATAAGACCAAAGGAAACTCGTTTCTCTTAGAAAGTACTCATAGGTATCTGGCGATTTTGGTGTCCTGGCTTTTGGTTGCTTCCACATCCCATTGAAAAAGACAGCTAATCTTGCTAACTTTCCTGAAGATGTTGAGAATTTTTGAGACAGTTGCAATAAAGGAGCTGTGGTTCTTCCTCGGTCTGTTTCCATCTCTGTTTTTTGCACAGACACCTTCCATTGATGACTTTGTGATCAACGGCCAGACAGTAAGGACTGGAGATCAGTGTTATCGTCTTACGCCAGCGGTAGATTGGTCCTCGGGAGGAGTGTGGTATCGCGATGCTATTGACCTTTCGGGATCCTTTGAGATGGAATTGCAATTGATGTTTGGATGTGATGATGTAGAAGGTGCCGATGGTATGGTTTTCGTTTTTACCCCTTACCAAGGAGCCAGTGGATTCCAAGGAGAAGGCATGGGATTTGGAGGATTGCGACCCTCACTTGGCATTGAAATAGATACCTGGGAAAATGATCACTTGGCAGATCCACCAGAGGATCATATAGCCATTCTTCGGGATGGCTATGTCATGCATAACTACAATATGGCGGGACCGGCGATCATACCCAATGTAGAAGATTGTGCACTACATTCGTTTAACATTTCTTGGAACCAGCCTGCCCACCGTTTAAGTATAGCGCTCGATGGTGATGAAGTGTTATCATACCAAGGCGATATTGTCGACGAAATTTTTAGAGGTAATCCAATGGTCTTCTGGGGAGTGACCGCAGCAACAGGTCAGTACAATAACCGACATGAAATTTGCTTTGAGAAAATTTTGTTTACCGAGCCCCTTTCCAAGATCTATTTCGATCGCGTTACGCAGAAAAAGTATTTGATGGGTCAGGTCATGACCTTGGAGGAAACACAATTTGAGTCAGATGCAGATCGACTGGAGGACAGTTCCTTTCCTGAATTGCACAAATTGATCAATTTACTACAGAGGAATCCTAAGTTGGACGTTCAAATTGATGCTCATTCTGATGCATCGCTAGATAAGGTAAAAGCTTTGCGAAGTTCAGAAGCACAGGCTAAAGCGATCGCAGACTACCTCCGAAATCATGGCATAAATCAAAAGCGATTGACTTATAGGGGTCACGGTGACCGTTTTCCATCGGGTGATGCCAATAAGAGTGATCAACGTATTGAAATTCACTTGTATCAGGCCAAAACTTAGTGGTAATCCTACTTCCACTTAACTATTTCAAAAACAGCAAGTTACTGTTGCTGGAAACGTTTCAACCAATCCTTTCTTTGTTCGCTAAAATAATATGCTTTTGAAGTGATCGGTGGAACATGATGTTCCATCAAGGGCAACAATGAAGAAGAGGCCAGAGGTGTCTGCTCTTTGGGAAGTCCCTGTCTTAAGTTGGCCATTATTGACTGGTGCGCCGGTCTATGGGCCAGGTTGGTCCATTCTTCTGGATCGGTATCAAGATGATAAAGTTCCTCGCTGCCATCGATATACCGGATATAATGCCAAGGTCCTTTCCTCAGCGAGAAATCCCCAAAATCATAAGTAGTAATAACGGACCGGTCGGTCAGCGTGTCCGGATTAGAGAGTAATGGTGTCAAGTCAGAGCCGTCGAGATTGGGTTGGGGAGGTAACCCACAAAGGTGTAGAAGGGTGGGATACAGATCGATCAAAGAGGTAAGGCTTTTGACTTGTCGACCTGCTGGGGACCCCGTGGGTAGTGCTTCCACACCCTCTGGAACCCTGATCATCAGCAACGTCCTAATCACGTTTTCCCACAAGGCAAATTTACGCCAATGCATTTTCTCACCGAGCTGCCATCCGTGATCAGACCATATGACCACAATGGTGTTGTCCTTGTATGGCGATGAGGCAAGTTTTTGCAACAATCGACCGACCATTTCATCGGCAAAGGCTATCGATGCCAAATATCCTTGCACTGCCTTTTTCCACTGGTCGGCCTCAATGACATGTTTGTGGTAATTGCCACCGCGGGTAATCATTTCCTGTGCCCTAGCCCCTAAGTCTGCTGTATCTGAATCCAAATATTTGGGCAGCTGAATCGAATCCAGTGGGAAGAGATCAAAATACTCTTTTGGTACATACCACGGTAGGTGAGGCCGGTAGATTCCACAAGCAAGAAAGAAGGGCCTGTCGTGTTCCTTTTCCAATTGATCACTGATGTAGTTCACACTTTGTACATCGCCTAAACTGTCTTCGGATACATCCAAGGGGCCCCAGTCAAACATGCTGTACATATATTTAAAGGGGGGCATATTTAGCGGGCGATTTGCTGGCAAGTAGTCAGCTGGCATATTTTTGACCTGGGAAGGAAAATAGTCATCCCAACAATCTGGAGCCACCTGGTCGTAATGAAATATTTTGCCGGCTCCAGCTGAATAATATCCCTGATTTCGAAAATATTCGCCAAGCGTGATTGCATCAGCCAATTGGGGAACTTTTCGCCAATCCTGGTAATTGGAGTACATGCCACTGGTATAGGTATGTAGCCCCGTCATCAGCGTTGCTCGGGAGGGATTACATCCTGGACTGGTACAATAGTTTTTCAGGAAAGTCACGGCTTGTCGTCCAAAGGATTTAAGATGGGGAGTTTGAACTTGCTCATGGCCTTGTAATAATTCATTCCAGTCATTCAAATCGTCAATAGAGATAAAGAGTACATTAGGATGTGAGATTGGATCTGATTTATCTTGACAGGCCAGCAGTCCAATCCATTGGAAGAAAATAACTGCAATAAGATGCTTACCAGCATTTGACATAAATAAATATAAAAATTGTCCGCATACGTTCAACACTCCAAAACCAGATTCAAGACTGTAGTTTGCATTTGATAAGAGAAAATTAACAACGACTTGGCAAACCAACCAGAATAAATAGGCGTCTATACTTTGTAGATCATACAGCTAAAAATGCATAGTGTACCATTAATCTTTGTTCTGCTGCTGGCAATGGCCGGTTCCTGTGGGCAATCAGAAGAGATTACAGATCCCTTTGTCCAACAAGAGATCATGTGGAAAATTGGAGCTGAACACAGTTCGGACACTACCTTGCAAGTACCGGTATCCAGTAGTGGAATGGCTACATTGGAGATCAGTGTATATTCCATTTGTCCTACCCATCAATTACACCTAAAAGTGCATGCTGATACTAATCAGGTGTTCCTGGATGTTTTGGTCGATGATGTTGAGATGTATGAATTATCTGTACCACCCGGACTTGAGCAATTGTGGGTAAGTTCGAGATTGAGACACCATCAAGATGACGTACAATGTGTGTGGTTGGGGCAGGCAAATCTGGTCTATTCCTATACTGAGTAAGACATTCAGAAAAAGTTAGGTGAGGTCAGGGTAGGCCTAAGCTAGACCCCCGACCCCGGCTTTGCTGCACTGTGTTACGCAAACGCGGGGAGTCCACCCTCAGTGGGAATGACAGGCGGTCAACCTGTTAGCATGTCAATCACAAGTAGTCCATATGATCTAATTGGTCTGCAAGTGATTTCTGATTTCAAAGTTTCCAGATTATCACTACTATTGGTAACAGTATATCAATTTGTAATGCGTATTAATATGCACCATGGTGCCAGCAATGAGATCTTTGAGAGAGCTCGAATATTGCGAGAGAATCCAACTAGAGCTGAATCCAAGCTATGGAATCATCTTCGAAATCGAAGATTCAATGGACTGAAGTTCAGAAGACAACACCCGATTATGAAGTATGTTTTGGATTTCTATTGTCACTATATCAAATTGTGTATTGAACTGGATGGTAGAGGCCATCAACAGCCCAGTCAAGAATTTTACGACGAGGACCGGACAAGAAATCTCGAGGAGATAGGAATAAAAGTAATAAGGTTTAGTAACGACGAGATATTTGAAAATATCGAGCACGTTCTTAAGCGTCTACAGGAAGAAATTCAACTGCTATTGTCTAAGAGGGATCTGTAAGTGTAGAGAGTGCGCATTGGCCCATGCTAGACCCCCGAGCCCCACGTTGCTCCACTGTGTTACGCAAACGCGGGGAGCCCACCCGCAGTGGAAATGAAAAATGGTAAATAAACCAAGTTTCAATCTGGTAAGACAAAATCGATCTTTACCCAATTTGGTTCTGCGGAAGAAGGGAGGACTCCGCGGTTCATTGTAGTGCGCAGCACGGAGATGAACGGGGGTTGGGGGTGCGTTGGCCTATGCTCGACCCCCGACCCCTGCTTTGCTGCACTGCGTTCCGCAAACCCGGGGAGCCCACCCGCAGGGGGAATGACAGGCGGTCAACGAATCAACACGCTATCTACAAACTATTTACCCTGTTTTCAATTCAATTTGATTCTGCGGAAGAGGGAGGACTCCCCGGTTCATTGTAGTGCGCATCACGGAGATGAACGGGGGCATGGGGGTGCGCGTTGGCCCGCTTTGCTGCACTGCGTTCCGCAAACCCGGGGAGCCCACCCGCAGGGGGAATGACAGGCGGTCAACGAACCAACACGCTATGTACAAACAATTTACCCTGTTTTCAATTCACTTGATTCTGCGGAAGAGGGAGGACTCCCCGGTTCATTGTAGTGCGCAGCACGGAGATGAACAGGGGTTGGGGGTGTGCGTTGGCCCACTTTGCTGCACTGCGTTCCGCAAACCCGGGGAGCCCACCCGCAGTGGAAATGACAGGCGGTCAACGAATCAACACGTTATCTACAAACTATTTACCCTGTTTTCAATTCAATTTGATTCTGCGGAAGAGGGAGGACTCCCCGGTTCATTGTAGTGCGCAGCACGGAGATGAAGAGGGGTTGGGGGTGCGCGTTGGCCCGCTTTGCTGCACTGTGTTCAGCAAACCCGGGGAGTCCACCCTCAGTGGGAATGACAGGCGGCCAATAAAACCAGTGCCAATCTGGTAAGACAAAATCGATGTTTACCCAATTTGATTCTGCTGAAGAGGGAGGACTCCCCGGTTCATTGTAGTGCGCAGCACGGAGATGAACGGGGGTTGGGGGTGCGTTGGCCCGCTTTACTGCACTGCGTTTTACAAACCCGGGGAACCCACGCGCAGTGGAAATGACATGTGGCCAATAAAACCAGTGCCAATCTGGTAAGACAAAATCGACGAAAAGTCAGTCTACATATATGGTCATAAAGAGGACACTATCAAGAAAAGAACCAATAATCTTCGACTGGTTTTTTGTCCCAGAGATGAAGTTGCTGTGTAATTCCATCTCGATCGTTGGGAGATGCAACCGCAATTAGGATTTGCGGCCGGGAAAGTTCAAGAATGTGACTAAAATGCTTCATTCGAATATCATAAATGTCTTTACCTATTTTCTTTAAGTTGTCACATACCCAGCATATCTTTTTTTCCTCTTTGAAGATGGTTTTTACCAGATCTTTACCATTTCGGCCACCACCCCAAACCACCAAGGGCCGGGCATAATTCCGATCCAACTTGTAAAAGTACCTGGCTTTAAGATCGAAGTACCTGTTGTCTTGGTAACAATCCCAAGTACGTGATATTCTGGATGGTCGATCTCTCCAGAAATGTAAAATCTTATCTATGCCAATGATCTTGAGTTTAGCTTCATAAAAACGAAAACACAAGTCATAATCCTCGGGATATACTTCTGGTTCAAATCCTCCCACCTTCTCGAAATCATCTCGATGGATCATCCAGCAATGGGAGGGTATGACACATTCCCGGTAGATCTCTTGGTAATGTGTGTTTTTTCTCGCCACTTCATTTAGCCAGCGATCATATTTTCTGAATCCATTTCCTACTTCACCATTAGAAACGAAGTGTTTGGTGCCACCAGCAATCACATGACCCCTTCCATACCTGGTCCATAAAGAGACCAGGGTTTCTAGTTTGTCTGAGGGCATGTAGTCGTCGGAGTCCATCCTATTGAGCAATTGACCTTGGCTGTACCAGTAGCCTTCCTTGAGTGCTGGTATCAGCTTCTGGCGTTGACTATGAATCAACTTGATCCTGGAATCCACTTGGGAGTAATCAGCTATGATCTCCGGCGTCCGGTCAATAGAATGGTCATTGACCGCGATCAATTCCCAGTTTTGGTATGTCTGGGCAATGATTGACTGTAAACATTTTTCAATAAAGGATTCAGTATCACGGGCAGCCATGACAATAGAGACTAAGGGTGCTTGACGATCTGCTTGCAATGTCACTCGATCTATGATTAGATTCGTATTAACCTAATAAGCATTCTTTTATTGCACTTTCCAAAATGGATTTTCATTTTGTCTATTCATGGACATTTTGCATTGCATGTAAAGGTTTCCATAGGCCTCTTTTCCGCACCGGTATCAAATATCTTTCTGTCTTGGCATGCTACCATCTGGAAAATAGTTAAGGTGTAGAGGTAGCGGGTAGCTTATTATTTTTTCTTTTTGGTTGGTTTAGGTTTCAGGGAACTGACATAAGCGTGGCTTTTTCTAAAATACTCTTGCATTTTCCTGGTACTGCTAAAAAGATTGCTCGGCACCTCTACATATTCTTTCATGGTAGTACCATGAGAAACGATCAGCTGAGTCTGATGATCTTTCAGAAAAGCCTCTCGGTCCGCTGGGTTTAAACGCAATCCCATTTTTCCATCTTTATTGAGGAAGCTAAACATATTCCCATTGAGAGATGTATAGGGCATCGTAGCTCCTTTGCGGTCAACGCCTTGAACAGAACATACAATTTTCTCGTATTGCTCCAGAATCTCTCTATGAGGATAACTCGGTTTCTTTGCCATCTCAGACTGCCTTTCCTTGCAAATTATAAAATTAAATTGTTGACCATTTCTTCATCATAATTTTCAATGCTTGATTTTGCACCACCCGATCATTGCTCCAGGAATACTTTTTCTCCCGATGCAGCGCTTTTTCTAGCTGCATCTAAGATTTCCATAACAATTAGATTGTTTTCTAGACTTGACAGAGCATAGGGGGGAACCATGATTTCATTTCTAATGACTGCACCCAAGTACTGAAATGGATCACCATGGGGATAATCAAGATGTGGAAGTGACTCTCGATTTTCTTCTGGATCATTTTCCAAGCGATGACGGAGATCAGTGGAATTATCAGCGATTATATAACCAGACTGCCCATAAATCTCAATATCCTTTCGGCTAAATGGCCAGTTCCAAGAAGCTTGAAGAATGCTTATTGAGCCGGGATATTCTAGCAGGATCGTCGCTTCATCATCCACTTCCGGGTAAATATGTGGTTTGAATTGTTGGGTAATGGCTGTTACGGAAGTGGGTTTTTGGCCCTTCTTCAACCAGGTAGTAAGATTGGCTCCGTAACATCCGAAATCCGTAATTGCACCTCCACCATTTAGCTCCGGGTCTGTGAGCCACTCCAGAAATTCGTGACTTACTCCAATTTCTTTAGGACCCGGGTGGCCATCGTGCACCACGATTTTCCTGATTGCACCAATGGCATTTTGTTCACTAACCATATGATAGGCTTTGTGGTGTGTGGCATACCAGGTGGTCTCGTAGTTTACCAATACTTGAATATTATGCTTCTCTGCAAGGGCATGAATGTTCTCGGCTTGATTGAAATCTATGGCCAGGGGTTTTTCTACCATGACATGAACGCCTCTCGGTGCGCAAGTCTCCACTACTTTGAGGTGATCCTTGATATTTCCAAAGGCCAAAACAGCATCGGGCCTGGTGCGTTCAATCAGGGCAGTGAGATTGTCATAGAGGAGGTCAGCCTCTAGTGCGTACTGCTTCATCAGTCGATCCATAAGGTCTGTATCCGACTCTACCATTCCCACGATTTGAAGGTCAGGGTCTTGATTTCTCCTTAGGACCCAATGAACGTGACCGTGCGAAAGACCAGCAACTCCTACCCGAAGAACAGAATCAGAGCGGGTGAGCGAGTCCGAATCTTGACCACGAGCACAAAGAGATAAACTTAGGATCAGGAAAAGAGTGTAAAATGCATAAGGCGTCATGATTGTGCCTTCTTTATTATCTTTTGATAGGATCTTCTGGCCATGTCCAGTGACCGCAACTGGTTTTTCTTCTTAAATTGATGTTTGTCCATTGCCTGAATAATTCGCGACAGCATTTTAGTGGCATCGGCGATGTAGGGTCCTTTATTTAGCATGACACAATCGGCGCGTGCGCTCATTGCTGCGTCACTGATCTCCGCTCTTGTAGCGAGACCTGTTTTCGCCATATTTTCCAGAATTTGGGTAGCCCAAATAACGGGAATGTGAGATGCTTCACAAAACCAAAGGATCTGTTCCTGCACTTCAGAGACCTTTTCAAACCCCAGCTCAACGGCCAAATCTCCTCTGGCAATCATGACACCCACCGGAGGTTTCTTCATGGCCTCAAGCAACAGTAAGGGTAGATTCCTTACTGCTTCATTGTTTTCAATTTTTAGCACAATACCTATCTGATTTGCCGATCTCTTGCTGAGTTCTTTTCGCAACAATTTTATATCTCGTGGTTTCCGGACAAAGGAATATCCAACAATATCTGCATGAGAAGCGACGAAGTCAAGGTTTTCGATATCATCCTTTGTCAGCGAAGGGGTTTTTAAGCGAGTATCAGGTAAATTTATTCCTTTCTCGGCCCGAAGTTTAGAGCCTTCAGCTCCTGATCGTGTGATCTTAAGCGTCAATTTTGTATCCTCTTTTGCGATTACTCTGGCAGCAATTTTACCGTCGTCAAAATAGATTCGATCATTGATTGCTGCATCATTGATCACCAGTGGAAGGGTAACCGAAATAGCCCCATGTTTGACGATTTTTCCTCGTTTGCCTTCCTTTGGGCCATGACCTTCGAACATAGACTTGTGCAATTCCAGCTCGTCACCAGTTTTGAGCAGAATGTGCGGTTTCTTTTTCTTTTTCTTCTTTTGCTTAGACCTATCTTCATTCGGTGCGATCGGCCCTGTACGAATTTTGGGACCTGCCAGGTCGACATAGATTTGACAAGAGGTATCACATAATTCGGCAGCACTCCGAATGTTGTTGACCATTTTCTGCCAAATCTTTTTATTGTCATGCCCCATGTTGATCCTGGCAATGGTCATGCCGGACTCAATAAGCCTTTTCACAAGATCAAAATCATCTGCGGCCTCTGTAGGCATCGTTACCATAATATGCGGCCGGCCTCTCTTTTTCTTTCCAAAGAGATTTCGGGCATGTTTTTTTAAGATCGATTTTCCCTCTTTATAACCTATCGACGGAATGTTGGGATCTGGTTCCCATCGATCACCTTCAAGAAGATGAACCAGCCGAAGTGCATCAGCTATATTTCGGAATACGTAAGCCTCCGGACTCCGTAAAGAAGATATTCCATGCTCCGAGAGTTCATCATGGACCTTCCGCAGATCATGACTACGCAATAGTAGATATCTACATAAGTTAAGACCACTCTTAAAATAAGCAGGATCCAAATCCCGGCACAGGCTCTGGAAAATTTCATCTTCATCCTGAAGCTTTTTATACAGTTGGGCTAGATTTTCTTTGATCATCTTGTATATGGAAAAGTGTTACGAATAAGCTTTGACCATGGCGAAGATAGCTGATTTAGTCATTCTTCTGTTGTATGCCTTCACTTCTATGTCGTCCATCCCAATTTACCCCTTGACTAAGCTGAATATAGACCACCTTTGGTACATTGGCGGATTAGATTTCGTTCAAATTTCAGCCAGGATGCCATTTGAAAAAACCATTTTACCATGGAGTCCCATTTTGACCTTTTTGTATCGAGGTATGCAACATAAAAGAAAAAGATTACTTTACTTTGGGCAGCCAGTTTAAGGAAGGTCATATGGTGATTTACGAGCAAAGATCTCTTCTAGCCTGATACTGGCTCAATATATTAAAACTCGCCTTGATCCTTGACATTACCATTGGTAGAGAATATATTGTATGTATTCGTTGTGGTAGCTGAAGAATGCTGTTTAAGTACACTCAAGCCTTTCTCAGGATTTGAGCCATGCGGTTTGTTGAGTTTGGTTACTTTAAAGGCGGGCCGGGTACATACTCTGATATCACCTAACCTTAGTCTATATGACTGATATCTGCACGTAGCCATTGAGCTTGGTAATATTGGCTAAGACAACCTGCCAATCGAGATATGCTGGGTGCAACAAAACAAATGACTCTACTATGGTGATTTACGGCACTTTCTTTAAGAATTCCGGATTAGACTATAGTCCTGCAAAAGTCGCTGAGCGGTTGGGATTTGGCCACCACTATTCTCAAATACATAAAGCATTATGTCTTACATTTATAAAGTACTCTTTGTAATATTACTATCTAGCAAAATTTATGGACAGGCTACAGAATTAGATAGTTCGTTTATTTTCATCAATTGTTCTACCTGCTCTGACGTCCATATTTTTGCTGATCCCTTTGAATTGGATATCGTAACGCCTAGTTCTGATCTTATAGATTACAGAATGCTACTTGGGTCTATAACTACACTAGTATTGTCTGATAAGAGTTGGCCGACCTATTTAGAAATCATGGTTGACAAAGGAGATACTGTGTATGTCAGCTATGATCCCTCTAGTAAACTCTTTTCATTTACTGGTGATAACGCTAATTACAATCAATATGCACAAAATAGAAACTCATGGATCAATAGTGGGCAGAAGAGTAAAGAATCCAGTTGGAGAGATTCCGCTCAGCTTCATTTACTTCATATGGCAGAGAATAGTTTAGAGGATGTAGATGTATTAGATGAGGAGGAGCGTCATATCAATTTCCTTTTAGATAGGACCAGATCGGATAGTATTCCTCCACCTTACGATGCGTGTGTACTTCATATAGCCTATAAGCAATGGATAAAGCAACATTTCAAAAATAGAAGATTATCGGTTAGAACGCTCAAACACATAGAAGATTTATTTAAACATCAACTACTGAAAGATTTTGCTTTTAGTGATGTCCTTAGACAGCGTATGATAATTGACGTTGACATTGACTGGGAGATGTTTGAACGATTTAAGAGCAATATTTCAGGATCATATTTTAAATCGTCTGTTGAGAATGCTATCGATATGCGCTTAAATGCAATATCGGGTATTGAGCAATTACCTATTTTTGATGTCAATGATCATGAGTATGCACTGAGCTCAATTGAAGCCGAAATTATCTATGTAGACATATGGGCTACACATTGTGCTCCCTGTATAAAAGAGCATAAAGCATTAAATCAATTAGTAAAAAGATTTCAAGGAAATGCTGGGATTGCTTTTGTTTCTTTATCCGAAGATCAAGATGTCCAGCGTTGGAAAGAATATTTGAAAGACAATGAATTGATAACACGAAACTATATTATTTCTAAAGATCTCCTACGTGCGAAGGGGGTTCTGTCTAAGCCTCGATATCTCATCATCCGTCCAGACGGCACGATTGTACGGTCGTTTGCCAGCAGACCGACCAGGGAATCCCTATATCGTGAACTCAATGAAATGTTAAATCCAGGTTTGGATGGCCGGTGAGGTTTGTCCTCAATTTTTTTAATAGTTACAACTCATATACCAAAGCATTGCCACTGGCATGATCACCTGAAATCCGGCAGAGAATAATGCTAAATTAGAAACAATGTCACCCGGAATCTCTTCTAGTAGTTCAGGACGGCAAGATCAGGTTAGAAAAGTTCATCAGCCCAGGCTGAAGGGATTAAAGATGGAATCCCAGTGGGTTGCTAGAATATCTATTTCTCCAAATTGAGGATCTATCCCTTTAGTTGCATTAGCATCATATACTAGTTCTAGAGTATCAGAATTACCTATAGTGTCGATAAAAACCATTGTAAATATAAATTCCTGCACCGAGATCAGGCCAAAGATGATAAATTGGAAAATAATTGTAAGTAATATCTTGTGTATTTTGGAAGGCTATTTTTGGAAAGATGGCTATGTATTGATTCATGCTACTTATTCTGGGTTATGCGGTGTGCCAACAAGCAGATTGGCAGTATCTAAACGTTTGCTATAGATATTCCCAATAGGCCAGAACCTTTTTCCTGGATTCGATAGTTTTCGGTAACTAAAGGTTTCAATTCTTTTTTTATAAAATCAAAAAAGGTTGGTGCTCCGCCTGACGCTGGAGGTATAGACCGCGAATAAGGTCCCTTATTTTCTTGTGTTATCATTGCCGGTATCAAGTCTCTAGGTCTATAGAAGTATTCCTCTTGCCTGGTAACGTCTCGATAGGAAATTCCAACCAATATAAGCGGGTCTATCTCTTGAAAAGCCCTTAATAATCTATAATTCTCAATGACAGTGCCTCCCCAATGGTAAGCATCTAAATAATATTGTACAGGATATATGGCGTAAGATTCACTGTAACCATCAGGCAAAGTGAAGTGAATTTCATACTCTGTACTATCGACAAACGAGGACTCAATCGTTCTTACTTCGGTATCTCTAATGGATACTTCTTTGGGGCGATCATCTTGAGCAGATATTTCATTTGAGCTCAGAAGAACTATGAGGGCAAAAATGTATTTCTTCATTCTTTGTTAATTATGTCTGACGGATCGGCTACATGCACTGGTTCCACCGAATTCTATTCTTTGGTTCTGATATCATTCCTAAGTCAGATGTTCCTTCCATATTCCATACGTCTTTTCGGTTGATGGCGGGATGGTGTCATCGTACCCTGTTATACACAGTTTCTATTCTTCAATTTCGTTTTTAATAATCTGAAATGTACCCCAATCTGTTGACGGATAATCTTTTATGACAAGTGATTTATCACTATAAATTACACTATTCATCACACCTGACATTGCTACAGATTGGTCATTATCTACTTTTAGTTCTATCAGTTCTTGGATTGCATCAGCTATCAATTTCTGATATTTCGCCGATACTTTAATTCGCGTTTTTTCCATTACAATAGGCTCTTGCTCATACCATTGTATTATTGTACTTGGGATAGAATCTAGGTGAGGCGGTTGTGGAGGTCCTTTCCTTTCGTCATATTCCTTGTAGTCCATTAATATCTGTTTGGTTGGATTTTCTCGATAGATTCTGAGGAGAAATGTATTGCCTCCCCATTCCCCATATCTATCATCGGTTTGCACTAAGTAGAGTTCGTTTGTATGACTAATTGAGTCGTAATTCCATTTATTCAAGTTTGACTGTTGATTCTCCTTGCATCCCAAAGAAGCTAAACTTAAAAGTAGCACGCCTGCTATTATCGTATGTATCAATTTAATAGTCAGTTTAGATTCTATAGTTTCTATCTGTAGATTCAGTTTTAGGTAATGTTGGCTGTACCCAATTGTGTATAACGGTTCTGCCATGCCCGACGACCGTCCCGGGTGGGTGGCTGACATGGTCATCGCATGTGTGTGCCAAGCATGGGCATCTTTTCGTATGAAGATACGAATTCATCCAGAGGGTGTAAGTCCCTTGTGGGCGAGGGTAACGCCTCGAACTACTAGCAAGTCGCAAGGGTGTTGACCGTGAGGTCAGATCTGAAGGAAGCGAGACTGCAAAAGTGGGTACTGACGAACAGGAATGGCATAGGAGGCTGTGAGGGAAGGGTAAGGTAGCACGTCATACTAAGGCCCGAAAGTTAGCATTTCCGATGGAGTAGATGCGGCAGGAACCCGCGGAAGGAAGATGTCCCTACCTGGGGAGGTCTCTGCGAAGTGGAGCAATTGTGGCAGAGAAGTCAGCTGAGGTCATAGTAGGTACTGGAAACGAGCTGAGCCCCTCTTGGGTGGAAGGCCTGAGGTCTCACGAGTGTTGAAGGACTGAACGCCAAGCGGCTTGAAGGTAAGCGTCTAGCCATGAGCGTATTGTCAGAATTCCGCTTGGTTCCGATCTTGGCGCAAAACTAACAGATGGCAAGATTGAAGCAATCAGAAGCCTTTCCACTGGTCACTCAGGTGCTGGAAGGCAAAATGGATAGGGAAGAGTTTTATGAGATCACCGGTCTTAGGCCTGGAGGTTATGAGTACTGGTCAAGGAGATATCAAGATAGTGAAGGAAAGAATGGATCATTTGTTCCAGTACGACCTGGATCGATTGTAGATGATGAAGGTGAGCTAGAAATTAGAATGGCATCTGGGGTACAGATTAGATTTTCAAAAATCGTACCGGCCAAATATCTGCTAGAGTTGGTCAGTGGATTATGATTGGATTATCAAGTACGCTGCGCTATTATCTGTATCGCCACCCAACAGACATGAGGAAGAGTTTTACGGGTTTAGCTGGGTTGGTGATTAATGAAATGGCTGGAGACCCGTTACAAGGAGATGCCTACATATTCATAAATAAGAGACGAACGATGGTCAAGGTATTGGTGTGGGATCGCACGGGCTTTGTCATATATTACAAGAAATTATCCTCTGGGACATTCGAGATACCCCGTTGGGAGGAGAATACATCTTCGGCTGAGATAGAAATTCCAACACTGTTGATGATGTTGGAGGGTGTCCAAATTAAGAGTGCAAGACTTCGCAAACGCTATGGTCGCAGTGTAGCTAAGAGAGCTTAAAAATATTCGAATATATTATGAATAAATTGTATATATATCCGTATATTAAAGTGTGGAAAATGGGCAACCGACATACGAAGAATTGGTTGAAATAAATGCTGCGCAGCATGAACGCATAAATTTGCAGGCGCAACAAATTGCATTACTGAAGTACGAATTAGACCAATTAAAAAAATCCATTGTTGGTCCTAGGTCAGAGCGATTTATTCCGGCGCATGATGGTCAATCCTCTCTGTTCTGTGAGGATGATTCTTTAGATGATCAACAACCTGAAACAAATGGTGATCAATCAGATGTAAAGGCACAAAGGAAGAAAAAGAAAAAAGGCAAACAGCCAAAACGGTCCAAAATGCCTACGCACCTTCCAGTGGAACAAATCATCCTCGAACCGGAACTGGATACATCGCAAATGGAAAAGATAGGGCAGTATGAGAGCTGGAAGTATACCATCATACCTCCAGAGATTAAAATCATAAAGACCATACGCCCAAAATACAAAGATGAGCATGGCAGCATTCACATTGCTGATCTAAATGAAGCTTTCCTAAAGACCAATTTTGATGCTTCTATGATCGCATATATGATCATCCAAAAGTTTATGGACCATTTGCCTATTTATCGTCAGGTAAAGATGTTTGCAAGGCATGGTCTGTCATTTTCAAGATCGACACTCAATAGTGAAGTGATTAGAGGAGCAGCAAAATTAGAATTGCTTTACGAGCTACTTAAAACCATGGCTCTTCAATCAAATTATTTGCAGGCCGATGAATCCTCCATCCCCGTACTCACCAAGGATAAACCCGGAAGTACTTTAAAAGGATGCGTATTGATTAAACTGGCTCCCAAAGAAAAATTGGTCGTATTTGATTATATAAAAACAAAAGAAAAGGTAAATATTTTAGAAGCCTTAAAGGGGTTTAGTGGCCACCTTCAGGTAGATGGTAATGTCTCCTATGAAACCAAGGGTAGGCAAACAGATGTTACTCTCATGCATTGCCTGGTCCATAGTCGTCGTAAATTTTTTGAAGCAAAAGATTACAATAAAGAAAAGGCAGGCGATATGTTGGGATTAATCGGCCAGCTGTATGCTATTGAAAAAGAATGTAGAAAAGACAAACTTGCTCCCGAGCAAATACATCAACGAAGACAAAATGATACAATCCCTATTCTCAATGAAATAAGAGAGTGGTTGGAAGAAAATATCCAACCCAGCCTACCCAGTAATCCATTACAACAAGCGATTAATTATATGCTCAAAAGATGGGATGGTCTGATCGAATATACCAAAGATGGCAATCTACTGCCTGACAATAATTTGATCGAGAATCAAATACGACCCATGGCACTGGGTCGAAAAAATTATATGTTTTGTGGATCACACAATGGCGCTCATAAGGCTACTATCCTGTATAGTCTGCTCGGTACTTGCAAACTCAATGATATTGATCCTTTCCGCTGGCTCACTTATGTATTCGATCACATTGATAGCCATGACATCAACAAACTACACCAGCTATTGCCCATAGAGGAAAATAAGCATAGATTCAAACTGATGGCTTATCAGTCCTGAGACCTAACCCAAATGCCCAATGACACGCAGATCGCTGGACGCTTACGCTTGAAGTTAGATTCAGATCATAGTGGATGATCGGGTGACCGATTCCTGTAGGTTCGCTTTCGACTAAATCGAAAAGAGCAAGGTATGGCTGGTGTAAAGAGCGGTCTATACTGTTTGACGAACCGCCGTATACCTGCTTTCGCCGAAGCGGCTACGCAGGCAGGCGAGATCTGTAGAGCCTATGCTGAAGCTTCGGCGTAACCGTACGTACGGTGGTGTAAGAGGTGCACTCCGGTTAGTTTACTGGTCGGAGCCGGCTACTCGATTGTAACCAGTCATCAATTTATCTACTTTTCAACTTAGCAGAAGTTACATTTTGGATTGTTATCGATAGCTCTAAATAAGAATAAAATTCTTCTCAGAAATGAATGTTAAGAATCATTGGTTTTAGGAAATCTGTATTTGAGGTTTGTATAGGAAAGTGAAAGCACTAATCCTATTAATGACAATATTGTTACCATTACAGTAATTATCAGTATATATCGTGGAGTGTCAAGAAATCTTATCAGACCTACCAGGTCTGAGGATACAAATCCAGAAACCACACTAAGTCCAATGGGGGATATTTTGGGTTTCGTATCAAACTTAAGTCCTGAAATCACCAAAATAGCACCTAGGATAAAATAGGAAATCTTCGTCATCAATGATCCCAAGCTAAAAATCCCAGCTAATATTAGCATACCTGCTATTAAAGCACTGACGATTAATACTTTTCTTGAATTCTTTTTGCCAGGCTGAGAATCATGATCCCGTGAAGCGTGAATACTATTGCTTGCTAGCAGGGTACCTCCTATACCGAAAATAGTTAGTACCAGAAAGAATATATCCGCAAACATTGGTCTGGGAGGGAGATTCGGGCTCTCTTCAATCAGTGCAAAATAAACAAAGCCTAAGAGCACTCCCCAGCCTGAAAGAAGCCAATAAGGGCCATTTCCTTTAAAAATAAGGAAACCCAGGAGCCAGCACGCAATCAGATACATTGGCAATAAGGTAAAAATTGAATCTCCAGTGACTACAACGGACAATGTTTTCAAGGCTATAAGAATAATGGCGATGCTAATGGTTAATATTTTAAGGAATTTTAGCATAGTATTTCTTTCTTGTATGAGGAAATTTCTTATTTATACTTGTATTCGTTTGGGTTAATTACCTACTTGCCTCTTAGATTGTTATCATGTTTGAGTAGTTTAATACTAAAATTAACTTTAAAAAGAGTTCAGTTTGCACACTATAAATAATTATTTCCTATCTCAACACCTTTAATCGTCAGGAAGAAAACAAGAGCCAATTCACCATCCTGAATACAATACAATATAGGATTATATTAAAATTGGTTACAAGACCTGTATATCAGCAACTATTGCCGATATATCTCTTATGTTTGGATCTGCAAGTTACCTTTTATTCTGATCGGAACCATGGACCTTCGATAGTCACATTATGGGTGACCAGGAAATGGGCGTCATGTGATCTTGGGTGATCCTGGCTACAATTATTGTCAAAGTTAGAGGTAAGCTGATCCATTGGTACTCAAGACCTTGGAGGATCTAGAGGCTTGGAAGGCATCAAATCAAAATGGTTACCAAAGATCACAAGGCTTATCACTCCTCAGCTTTTGAGATATTTGTGTTTATTTTGTGGCAGGCTCCAACGTCTGGTGAAGGCAATATCCTTGCCCATTTTACCATTTCTTTTTAGGATATGGGATTCCTATTTCGCTACCCTGAAGGTGAAATGTCACTCTTGTTTATTTTTTGTCGCATATACACCTAAATCCTTTATAACTGTGCCTGTCGTCAGGAACATCACTCCAACGATGGGTGACTTTTGCTCTGCTCTCATGATATAGCCATGAACCACCACGCAGTACGCGGTTCTGATCTTTCTTACTTCTTTTGTCGATCCATGCTTTTCCATTGGTGGGAGCACCATCATAGTTATCATGCCAATGATCCAGTACCCATTCCCACAAGTTGCCACTCATGTCAAATATTCCTAGTGAATTAGCTCGTTTTTGGGCTACTAATTGGACTTGAAAATCAGCATTGTCCCAATACCATCCAACTTTATCAAGTGTGTCACTTCCAGAGTAATGCTTGCTATGCTCATTGAAATTTTGCCCACCTTTTGCCGCATATTCCCACTGTGATTCAGAAGGCAGATTGCCTTTGTCATAACGCCATTTACAATAGGCTTGTGCTCCATACCAACTTACGAAAGTGACGGGCAATTCCTGCTGCCCTGGCAACACTTTGAAGCCAGAAATTCTTTCCTTATTCATAAGGATCTTAATGCCACATCGAAATTTCTGGGAATCTCTGACCTTCACATCACAGATGATATCTTTCCCAAGCCTGAGAGCCACACCGTCTTGGCTCGCAATATCTTTTCTTTCAATTTTCAGTTTGCGTTTGACCGAATTTAGATAAGTACAAAAATCAGCATTGGTGATTTCAGTTCTATTAATGTAGAAAGACTTTACTTTCACTCTGTGTAAGGGACGCTGTTGCTTGGTAAAAAATGACCTTTCAATTGCTCCCATCTTGAATTCCCCCCCTTCAACAAACACTAACTCTTGTGCAGTGCTTTTGTGTTGACCATGAGAACATAAGGATTGAGTCAGTACCAAGAAACAAATCCGAAAGATGGCATGATGGAAGATTGATCCATAGATCATCTTCTTAAAACAGAGAGATTAACCCTCTAATTATATTGATGTCACTTTTCCTACTTTGGTAACGAATGAGAAATTGCTGCCATTGAAACTTCACTCTACTACACCTCATGTTCTCCATAACCCACTACCTACCTCTCATAAGTTCTCACAACCGGTGACCTCCCTTTGCGCCTGTGTTCCCACGGCAAGTTGGGAAACACCAAGTTTTACGTAGAAATTTCGAGATTTAGTTTGCCAGATGGAGGCGGCAGAAGTGAAGTATAGTGGGCTCCTTACGAGCAACGACAACAAAGGGATGGCAAAAGGCAATGAAAAAGTCCTGGAGAATACTTAATGTTGTTGCCTACCATTCCTAAGCCATCTCAATTATCCTTCTCCGCATTGAGTCACCAAAAATGGTAGCGACAAAATAAATCAGGCTAAGGCCAGTAGGGTGGTCTTCTTAATGAGCTGTGATCTAATCGAAGACAATTACAGCAGGCTGGATCCCGAGGCGATGGAGGAAGACCTGGCAAGCCACAAAGAGGGAGTTCAATAAAGGATTCCGGTAAGTCACCCCGGCGAACAAAAATCAACTTTGTGCTCTCATCTACCGCACTGAAGTATCCGAGGACTTGTTCTCCAGGGTCATCTAATGACGTTATGTTACCCGGGATTGCAGCCGGTGGTGCATCAAATATTGATCCTACATTGTTCGAAATTTGATTGACATTGTCCCAGTACTCATGGGCACCACGAGTGAGGGAAGTCTGCGAAACCCTGAAGGAAGCTGCTACCCCAAAAGCATGATCGATTTCTTGATGAACGACCCGGCGAGAATAGGTCGACTCTGGTTCCAAAATATTGCTCTCCAAGATTTGGACTTCATTAATATTGATTGGCCGGTATATGTAGCACGTTTTGGGAGCAGACAACGGACTGCAGGTGATCTCCGGGACCGAGAATACATGTTCAACATCCCATTTAAGAAATAAATTATCGAGATCACCCGGAAATGTTGTACTCAGAAATAGACTAAAAAATCTCTTTTCCAGCAAACGTATCTCATCGACCAGCACCTGCTCAATACTAACCTCAAACGTTAAGCTTGAGATAATGGGTACTTGAGTAATCGTTTCCGGACTCGACCGGTATGATCTTCCATCAGCGGTAATGATCTCAATAAAATAACTACCACCGATTTCGGCTGGCATTTCTTCCGCCGGAAGGAGGTATACGCCGTCCTCAACGGGGGTGTAGGTGGCCTGAGCGCCCGATTGGTTAAATATGTTGATGGTTGCTGCTGATTCAGGATTAAACACTCTTTTTCCCAATATATCAGTACGAGACAAGGCAATGGTGTGCGTGTCTGCTTGGGTACTAAAAACACCGTCGACCACCAGAATGCCTATCTCGTCTTTCGCTTCAAAATCAATTTGTTCCACACAACTGATGGCGGCAAGGACCAAAAATATTATCCAGAGCTCTTTCAAAATGTAAAATTCCAGGTGATGGATGGAAATACTGAACCCAATACTGACAATTTATAGGCTCTCTGAATATTATTGCTGTCTCGTCGAAAGTAGATTGAAAAAGCATTTTTGCGGCCATAGAGATTGAAAAAAGACACGGTGAAACTATTCCTAAATCCCTTGAGTTTTGCTTGGCTCTTATCAATGGTGTAACCGATGTCAAATCGATGATAGGCAGGGACACGGAAAAGATTTCGATCTGAATAGTGGGTTACGAGGACATCTTGCACTTGATAATTGGCAATGGGGACTGTAATCGGTCGTCCCGTCTTGTAACTGAATCCGAGTTGCAGGTGTTGCACTGGATCTATCGAGTACTTGAATTGCATATTTAGTTGATGTGGTTGATCAAAATACGAGAAGTACCAGCGGTTATCATTGATGATCTCTTCAGCAAATAGGCCATTGGTGCGCGCTTCGCTTCGACCATAAGTATAAGCAAAGGCACCTCGCCATCTGCCCACTTTTCGCTCATAACTCAATTCTATACCGTATGACCTTCCTTCTGCTGCCAATATTTCGGTTTCAATGGTTTCATTAACCAAGAGTGTAGCCAGGTCTTTGAATTGTGGCAGGTCGTCAATTTTTTTATAAAAAGCCTCAATGGCAAATTCCCACAGGTTTTCTTTTTGCTTAAAATACCCCAAAGAGAAATTGTCGGCTGCTTGGGGTTGTAAATGCACATTTGCCAATTGCCATATATCTACCGGAGTCGGGCTTGCCGTGTTGCTGATCAGATGCACATATTGCTGCAAATGGTTATACGATAACTTGATCGATTGATCCTCTGTCCATTTCCAATTGAGCGAAAGGCGAGGTTCTATTGCCGAATAATCGATAATTTTCTCACCACTCCTGTATGATTGTTCACTGATGATCGTTCCCGGACTCTTGGTATGCTGCGGGTCATAGATGCGTACTTTGGATGGTCCCAGTGCCGCATAGTAGGAAAATCGAATGCCTCCGGACAAGGAAAATCGATTGCCGAGGTCAGATTCATCGTTGGCATATATGCCTACTTCGATACCCTGGTCTTTATCGATTGTTTCCTCCTTTATAGAGGATTCGCTGTGAAACGGCTCGATTCGTTCCGCGTCCATATTGAGTTTCAAGACCTCTGTGCCGAGGTTTATAAAGTGCCGTTCGTTTTGAAAACTGAGATTTGATCGAAGTTTCCAATAATCGATGCCATTGCGCAAATTAAAAGCGTCATCTCCTTCAGGAATGAATTGATTGCTGTCGTAATCTCCCGTAATCAGACTGGTGGTAAGGTTTAATCGATTATTGATAAAAAAACTCCAGCGGAGGTTGGCAAGAGCGGTCGACCAGTTATAACCAAATTCTCGCGCAAATTCAAATTCGTCATAACTCAGATACGTAGATGCTGTGATGGTATGTTGGTCATTGAGTCGATGAGTCACCTTGAATATAGCATCACCAAAATAGATCCGGCTGTCTCTGATGTTGGTCTTCCTGATTCGACGCAACAGCCAATTGGAATAAGAACTGCGAAGCCCAATCACCAATCTCGTTTTATCTGAAGCTGGGCCATCGAGTACCAAACGGGCACTGGCCAGACCTACGCCACCCCGGCCTTGCCATTTGTTTGGATTTCCATCTTTTAGCTCGACCTGAAGGACTGAAGATAGGCGACCACCATATTGAGCCGGTATGTTCCCCTTGTACAGAGACACATTCCTTACCGCATCGGCATTGAAGATGGAGAAAAATCCCAGGGCATGACTGGCATTAAAGAGCAGAGCATCATCCAGCATCACCAAGTTTTGATCAATATTGCCTCCCCTCACGTTAAAGCCGGCACTGGCTTCTCCCACAGCACTCACACCAGGAAGCTGCTCTATGCTTTTCAAGATGTCCACTTCACCCAAGAAGGCAGGAATCTCCCTGATTTCTTTCATGCTGATCGCCTCGACTCCGATTTGAGCTTCCTCGATCTTATTTTGTAAAGAAGAGGCTTCTACAACTACCTCAGTTAAGTTGAGCGCATGCACTTGCATCTCGAAGGTGTGTTCTCCGGACTCGTACCAATGTAGAGAAACGACGATATCCTGATAACCCAAATAACTCACTACATATTGGTGAAAGCCTGGGTCTTCCTGCAAAACAAATCTACCTTCTTCATCACTGGTGGTGCCGAGTCCGCTGATGTAATTTTGTAAGACTGCTCCAACGATTGGTTCTCCAGTGTATTTGTCAATAATGGAGCCCCTTAACTCAACCTTGCCTCTAGGCATCTTGAGTGAGTCACCAAAGTACAGTGATTCGGTACGGGGTTGATCAGATATGGGCTTTTGATAGCTGCCGTCACTCCATTTGGCAAGGATGTCTTCGAGATCTGATGAAGTGACTGTGAGTTTGTCCGCTAAATAGATTACATCACGGTATTTGATGACATCCAACTTGATCCCATCCAAAAAAGATTCTAATGCTCTATACAGAGGGACCGAATCAAAATGAAATGATTGACGATAAAAAGGCACTTTTGAAGGAACATAGTACACCTTGACACCATGTCGAGTTTCAAGGATTTCCAGGAACTCGACGATTGTCAAATCTTCAAAGTTCCCGCTAATTGGTATGTTCAGGGTGTTTTGGGCAGGAAGCTTAGGGGTGTGTACAATGCTTAGTAATAAAATAGCAAGTGTCTTTGCTCTGGAGATGGTTTTCATATTTGATCGCCTACCAATATACGATCCTCGAAATGAAAACGCTGGCACTGTGAATGGAGAAATATCTGGAAAAGGGCAGCCTTTGAACTGCCCTTCTCTGTTGACCGAACTATTGGCGTACTACCTCCAAAGCAATGGGTAAGGGATCTGAGATGGCAATGGCGTGCAAAGTGGTGAGTCCGAAATCATCCTGGTGAAACGAAATATGGGCCTTTCCTTCCGACATAGATTCCAAAACTACCGGTGCCATTAACACTTGATCATCCAGGACCACAGCAATCATTTGGTCAATCGACCGCTCCGACATCGCTACCCAATCCTTGCCGCCTTGGTCATTGAATTGCACAGCGATAATGGGTTGATCACTCGTATTAATGAGAGTCAGGCTATCCATCGAAGTTCTGACCAGAGGATCTTGGGTCGAATCCAATAAGTAAATGGCCTTCCAGCCCTCTTCATTAGTTAGGGCTGACCATTCAATGGCTACTCCATCCAATTTGCCACGGCTCCTTAGATCCCCCAATTCTGCTTCAATCCAGGATTGATTTCGAGGATCGGCATGACCCAGTATAGCACGGTGGCTGTTCATTTGGTCCAGATATTTTAAGATGGATTCATTGGCCTTCCAATCATCAAGGAGAGAATCTCGATTGACGGTCTCATGAAATGCCAGATTGCCCCTACTTGTACCCAATCTGATGAGTTCATTCCTGGGAAATTTTTCTTGCGATTTTACCTTGATCTCCGGCGGATCTAAACTCATCGTTACCTCGGCGGGAATATCTAGGATCTTAAGTCGTTGCTTAATGGTCTCAACACTGGTTTGCAGGTCGTGACGTTCGAAATGTTTGTCCACGGGTTGGAGGATAATTGAATTTTCTTGGGCATCTCCCAGGGTGCTCCAAAGAATTAGCACTAGGCATACGAATATATATGATAAGGTTTTCATGAATTGTTTATTTATTTTAATTAATAAGGGAAACTGCTCTGCCGAGAGCAGATAATTAACTGAGAAAAGGCGGGGAAACTACTGATATTCAGAAGGGTAGGGTGAATATCCAGTGGTCAACCTGAGATTTTTGATCAGCAACAAGTTTTTGAAAGATTGGTACCGGAGTTCGGAAGACTCAATGATAAGTCTCACCAGTGTTCCATGATACCGGACCCATGCATTGTGAATAGGAAAGCGGCTAGGTACATGGGTGAATGCAGCTAAGCAGGCAGATTCATCAGTCTTTGAGTCAAATCCTGTCGAAGAACCATCTTGTAAGATGGCTACAACAACATGTGTTGAGGATTCGCACTCTTGCTGACTCGGTTGTGGAGTGTGACCAAAGACTGAAAGAGTCAACCAGATAAAGACATTCAACCAAAAAATATGGGATACTTTCAGATTCACTTTCGAGATTTCAGTGCAAATTAGGTGATTTATGGGTTTTGCACCACAAAAAAGAGCGGACCCACTCCTCTGGTCAGCTCATTTAGACCAAGCCACAAGACATCGATGACCTGATTGGCCTTCCATGCAGTGAACATAGTATCTGAAATTGCTCGAATTTGGGTACTTTATTGCACATTTTATATTAGTTGGCTATCGGGAGAACCAAATGAAAGCAGTACAGGTGATTTTCTTGGGTTTAACCATTGTGATCAATGGAAATGCCCAAATGGTTGACCTTCCCAATATCATTTTGGTAATGTGTGATGATCTGGGCTGGGGCGATGTGGGCTTTAATGGCAATACCATCATTCAGACACCACATTTGGATGCACTTGCTGATGACGGTGTAAGATTGTCCCGTTTTTACTCTGCCGCACCGGTGTGTTCGCCTACAAGGGCCAGTTGCTTGACCGGGCGAAGTCCATTTCGGATGGGCATTACTACGGCCAATGAAGGTCACTTACCCCCCGAAGAAATTACCATAGCGGAACTGTTGAAGACTAGAGGTTATGCTACCGGCCATTTTGGGAAGTGGCATTTGGGCACATTGACCCGGGATATAATGGATGCAAACCGCGGGGGAAGACCAGCGTTTGAGCAACACTACAGCATACCCACTGAGCATGGCTACGATACCTATTTTTGTACTGAGTCAAAGGTGCCCACCTGGGATCCTATGATCAAGCCGGTGGTTTTTGAATCGAGCAGATCAGAGTCCTTAAGGTATGGGTGGAGGGCCATTACCGCTGACACCTTTGAAGAGTATGGAACGCATTATTGGACCGCTCCGGGAGAGACTGCCAAGGAGAATTTACAGGGTGATGACTCCAGGGTGATTATGGATCGAGTGATCGATTTCATGGAGAAATATCCGGGAGAAGACACGCCTTTTTTCATGACATTGTGGTTCCACACACCTCATTTACCCGTAGTCTGTGGATCAAAGTACCTGGATCTGTACTCCACACGATCACCGTCAGAACAGCTCCTCTATGGCAGCATCACTGCTATGGATGATCAAGTAGGTCGCTTGGTAGCCTACCTGAAAGCAAAGCACATTTACGAAAAGACCCTCATCTGGTTTTGCAGTGACAATGGCCCGGAAAGGGATACACCGGGGTCAAGTGGTATTTACCGGGAAAGGAAAAGAAGCCTTTATGAAGGGGGGATAAGAGTGCCGGGATTAGTGGTCTACAAAGATAAGATCCCTCCGAATAAGGACGTTGATTTTCCACTGGTTACCCATGACTTCCTGCCAACCATAATGGGGCTTTTAGACATGGAATATCCCGCATCGAATCGAGCACTTGATGGTGAAGATTTTTCCCGGGAATTGTTGGAAAACAAATGGCGTTCACGGCCGGCCATCGGATTTCGTCATCGTCAGAGTAAATTTGCCTGGATGAACCAGAGATATAAGTTGATCAGCAATGATTCACTCCAAACTTTTGAATTGTATGATTTAGTAAGTGATCCATCAGAAGAAAAAGATATCTATCCCGGGCAAAAAGAAATTTGGACTCAGATGAAGCTGGACTTGTTTGATTGGATTACCTCATGTGCACTCAGTACCAGGGGGGCTGATTATGATTGACCCTGAAAGCGGAGTGTCCTCCCAAAGACGAAGATTTGACGGGCAGCGCACAGGACGAAGCACTCAAATCCTCAGACCGCGAAATTGCACATAGGCAAAAGTATGAATAATAGAGCGTGTTGGCATTTTGGAAGAAATAGTTCTTGTCAATCCATAATTATCTTGCATCATAATGACCTACCCAATACACGTCAAACCAAGATAGTATCATGTTATTGACAGGACGCTCATTAAGTGTAGTTTTCATCAGACTAAGTGGATATGAAAGAAATTACCATAGACAATTACCTGGATAACCATTACATACACCGAAGCAATTGGTTAAGAGCAGCTGTTCTTGGAGCAAATGATGGGATCATTTCTGTTTCGAGCCTTGCCATTGGAGTTGCTGCTGCCAGCACAGCAAGAGAACCGGTAATTTTGGCAACAGTAGCAGGCCTTGTTGCGGGGGCATTATCTATGGCAGCAGGCGAATATGTATCTGTAAGTTCACAGACCGACACTGAAAAAGCTGACATTGAAAGAGAAAAACAGGAACTAGAAGAAATGCCGGAAGAAGAATTGAACTTATTGGCTCAAATATATGAGAAAAGGGGACTAAAGAAGGAAACGGCAATGCAGGTAGCAAAAGAATTGACAGAAGCAGATGCACTGGGCACCCATATACGTGATGAACTGGGCATCAATGAAATTACCCAAGCAAACCCTATTCAAGCGGCATTGGCGTCTGGTGCAGCCTTTACAGTCGGTGGATTATTACCTTTGCTGGTTGTTCTTTTTGCACCATTTACAGGTATGGCATATTGGCTTTATGGATTCACTACCATTTTTCTAATTATTTTGGGTGCAACTGCCGCAAAAACTGGTGGTTCAAAGGTTTCAAAAGCAATTATTAGAATAACAGTTTGGGGAACTATTGCCATGGGTTTGTCTGCTTTGGTTGGTTATCTCTTCGGAGTTAATATTTAGGCATTAGCCCGAACAATAGTAGGACTGAAGCAAAATACACCGAATGAGGGTTAAGATTTCTAAAGATGCCCACATCGGCTACCTCAGATACTTCGAATACTTCAAATGAAATCTAATAAAAATGTTAGATATGGAGCCAGATCGATTTCACCAAATTGTTGAATTGTTGATAGAGGCGTATGAAGAAGAGAAATTGACGGAGGCAGAAAGATTGGCTCTGGAGTATTTGGAATTAGCAAAAGAACACACCACTGATTGGAATTATGGAAATGCAATACACCATGCCAATTTGGTTTTAGGGAAGATCAGGCTCTTAGGTGATGACCTGGAGCAGGCAAAAAATTATCTGTTAAAAGCTGGAAAGACACCTGGTTCGCCAACACTAAATTCCTTTGGTCCAAATATGGATCTTGCTCGAGAACTCTTGGAGATTGGTGAAAGGGACGTTGTTCTTCAATATTTGGACCTGGTAAAGAAATTCTGGTATCCCATATTTTCTTTCTTCAAAGTAAGGAAGTGGAGAAAAGCCATAAAGAAGGGAGATGTTCCTGATTTTCGAGGACATAACATCTATCACCTTAGAAGAACCTCCAAGATGAGGTGATTTATCTTTAACAGGCTAACAACGTCATACGTACAATCAGAATGACAATAATCATAGACCAGAGGATATCGTCAATCTTGTAATGAAATGAATTTGGTATGATAAAATTCTTCTACTTGGCATTTTTAGGCGCTACCATCCATAACGTCTCCCTTTTTCACCAAAACTCGCCTAATCACAGGTGCGTCAAGTATGGCTTCTTCGTCCTCTTTGCTTCGAGCAGTATCCCCACTGGCTCGAACATTTGGTGCTCTTTTCCCACCCGGGTCTTGTTCTTCTAAGGAAGATCTCCCAAGGGAATCCTGGCAGGTTGTTGGCTTGGGCGCTGATCACAGGTGTGAGATGTGATCTTGTTTTCTCAATGTTAACCTAACTCCGCCGCTTTGCAGGGAGTAGAAGGTTTCAACCGGCAGCAGAAAAGTGTGGTGGCAGATTTGCTTACTGCCTGTCCGGGTTACAAATCAGCGATTTGTGCAAGTGAATCTGCGTTTTGTGTTGATCCAATGCACAGGAAAGTAAGACCTTTACATATTATATTGCTAATCAGAATTTGATCGAGCATGTCAATAGTCAGAATAAAGTCGATAAGTCAGTTGCATTCCATGCTTGGGCTTCCTAAGCCAAAACACCCCTTGATTACACTGATTGATGCTTCCAATGTTGAGGCCACAAACGCAGAACTTAATTTGAAATTCATTTACAGTTTCTACATGATTTCCTTAAAGGATAAGAGTTGCGGTGTTGAGTACGGAAGAAATTCTTTTGACTTTGATGAGGGCGTGATGGTTTTTTCCGCTCCCGGTCAAGTGTATACCCCAACACATACTTTTCAAAAAGGCGACATTCACGGTTACATGCTGTTCTTTCATCCTGATTTGATACGAAACACAAATTTGGGAAATCAAATGGATGACTATTCCTTTTTTAATTATGATGTTATAGAGGCACTACACCTCTCGGAAGATGAACAAGAAGTGATCAATGATACCATTGCAAACATAAAGTCGGAATACGAGCAACGCATTGACAACCATAGTCAAAGGGTAATTGTTTCCAATATCGAATTGCTTCTAAATTATTGTCTGAGATATTTTGATCGACAGTTTAATACACGAACGAATCATAGTAAAGATGTAATATCCCAATTTGAAAGTGAGTTGAAAAATTTTTTTAAGGAAAAAAAGCAATTGACTTCGGGTCTGCCAAGTATTCAATATTTTGCTAATCTTGCAAACCTTTCTCAACACTATTTCAGTGATTTAGTCAAGAAGGAAACCGGCAGAAAACCCAAGGATCATATCAATGACTTTGTTATTGAAAAAGCGAAGATCCTATTATTAGGAACAGAAAATTCAGTAAGCGAGGTGGCTTATGAATTAGGCTTTAATTACCCACACTATTTCACTCGCCTCTTCAAATCAAAAACAGGACGCACACCTGTGGAGTATCGCAAACTAAGTTAACTATCTGCATTTAGTGCAAGACTTCCTGCGTTTTGTGTTGGTTTGTTTTCTTAATCGCTCCTAGCTTTGTATGGTATGTTAATCAAAAATAGTCAATACAATGACAGCACAAGAAGCATTTAATAGCCTTGATCCCCAATCATGGGCGAACACTTCTGCGATTGAGAAACTCGCTTTAATCGAAGAGGTTCAAAGAAATCTGGGGAAGTATGCGGATGAATTAGGCCTTGCAGACATTGGAATGAAAAACGCGTTGATCGGAGCAGACCTGTATACCAAAGGATTTGGTATTGCTGCTACAGCAGGCCCGATAGCAGGTATGCTTATGGGGAGCCACCACCTGTATGAGAAACTGGTAAATGGAGAGGTTTTAGAGCCTGTCAGTACTGAAAAACTAGAAGATAATATTACGGCCATTCAGACTTGGCCTATTTTCCCGAAAGACAAAATGCTCGCTGGTAAGCAAAGAGGCTATCTATATGTCAAGGGTGAACCGAAACAGATCAACCCCCTCGAGAAGCCTGCTGGTGTAATTGCGATTTGAGGAGCAGGAAATTATAGTTCTTCGGTAGAAATGGTAAAGGCCTTATTTTTTGAGAACAAAGCTGTCATTCACAAACCCCACCAAAACAATGTGGAATCAGACAGAATTTGGGCGAAGATATTCCAACCACTTATAGACCGTAGGGCTTTGGTATTTATTGAGCCAGAAGAAGCCAGAGCAATGACGGCCTTAGATGGTTTGCATGCCATCTACTTCACTGGGTCTACAGGTGTAGCACACGCCATTCAGAACAATGCAAAGGCTCCCCTCATTTCTGAATGTGGTGGAAATAACCCTTTATTGATTGTGCCAGGTGATAGACCTTGGACCGACAAGGAAATAAGACACCAGGCATTGCAAGTGGCCTCAGTAGGAAAAATGAATGGGGGCGCTGTATGTGGCCGAGTTCAAACCATTGTTACATCCAGGAAATGGCCGCAAAGAACTCAATTTTTAGATGCACTTAGGAAAGCAATTTCTCAGGATACTTATGCTGTCGGTACCTATTATCCGGGTGTTGAAAAGACAAAAGAAGCATTCTTAGAAAATCAACCCACGGCAGAAGTGCTAGACGTTGAAAATGGCAAATATCCAACGACGGATTTTATTTTTATTCCCGATGCAAGAGAGGATGATTTCGCGGTGAAAAATGAAGCATTTTGTCAGATTTTCTCGGAGATCCCATTGGAAACCGAAGGCAATGCTGATGACTATTTGGAGAAAGCAACAGCTTTTTGCAACGACGAGTTATTGGGCACTTTGGGTTGTATGATCTTGGTGGATAACGATACAATGAGAGCCAGAAGAGATAGAGTTATGAAAGCCGTTAAGGAGCTTAACTACGGTGGCATTGCAGTGAATACCATTCCACCAAATGTATTTATGAATGCGTATCTGACCTGGGGTGGTTGCAATGAAAATAGCGAGGATTTTGTTTCAGGTATTGGAAATTTTGGAAATGCTCATAATTACGAAAATGTTGTAAAATCAGTGTTGATTGACGATTTCAATGCACAAGGTATGTTAATGACAAACAAACAAATGATGGAGCACCTATTTATCAATTCTGCATATTTCGCCATTGACAACAGTTGGAGGCATTTTGCAAAAATGGCAAGCCAAATGGTAGTGGATGGCTTCAAGAAAAAGGACTTTTAATAAAATTGAGATAAAACAATAATAAAATGAGCAAGACAATATTAATAACTGGTTGTAGCAGCGGAATCGGCCGTATGACGGCAAAATTTTTTCATGAAAGAGGGTGGAACGTGGTTGCTACCGTGCGTTCCAAACCTGAAGAAGATACAGAATTAAACGAAATGGAAAATGTCTTGGTAACTGCCTTGAATGTTACCAAAGAAGATGCTATAGAGGATTCTGTAAGACAAGCTGTTGCCAAATTTGGCGGAATTGATGTATTGCTTAATAATGCCGGTTACGGTTCATATGGTATATTGGAATCTACACCAGTGCACAAGATCCGAATGCAATTCGAAGTGAATGTAATAGGATTATTGTTGGTGTCAAGAAGCGTAATTCCGGTGATGCGAAAGCAAGGAAGTGGCGTAATTATAAATATTTCTTCAATGGGTGGTAAAGTATCTTTCCCCATGGGAACGTTGTATCACGGCTCCAAGTTTGCAGTCGAAGGGCTGAGTGAGTCTTTATCTTTTGAACTCTCAGAAATTGGTATTCAAGTAAAAATGATTGAACCCGGTGTTATTAATACTAACTTCGCCACAAGTTCATTCGATTTGAATGTTGACCCAGCATTAACTGAGTATAGGGAATTCACTGAGAAAGTTCTAAAAGCTTTTGAAGCAGGTGCAGAGGGAAGCGAACCGGTTCTGGTCGCTGAAACCATTTACAAGGCGGCTACGGACGGAAAAGACCAATTGCGATACATTGCAGGTCCCGACGCCGAGCAAATTATTGCTGCTCGTAAGCAAATGAATGATTCTGAGTATTTGGCACTCATTCGATCTCAATACGGATTGTAGGGCGAATGTAACTATCGTCTGTTCATAGCGGGTACACTAAAGACATCACATCTCGTTGAGGATTTTGGTAAGGCAAGCACCAGCAATTTGTGCCGGGTGTTTGCTTTTTGATGGTATCCTGAATGGGGTAGGTTTTATGATAGATAAGCTAATAATTGCATTACATATTTTGATTATATTTATGACAATAAGAAGCTCTTATTAGAGATGGATTTCATTGAGTATATCAATTACTGGGCTAAGAGCGAAATCGCACAGGGACGCATTATGATAGGTGTAGGCGTGTTGGTTCTATTTGCCTTCTACTTTATTTTTCATAGTCAAAGTGAACTATTGAAGGGTATGCTGGTTCCCTTAGCATTGCTAATTTTGGTCCTGGTTGGATATGGGGGCTATATCTTGTATAGCCGCCCAGCACACGCCAAAGACAGCATTGCTCGCTATGAGCAAAACAAGGTGCAAGCCATTGAGATGGAAAGAGCCAAGCACATCAATGATAATAAGGTTGGAAACACGTTGGTGCGAATTTATCCTATTCTTGTGATTACAGCCATTGTGGCTTTCTTTTTTATTTCAGTTCCTTACTACAAGGGAATGGCCATCGGATTTGGCTTATTATTTATAGCGGCCTTTTTGACGATAGTGGATTTATCTCACGTTCAAATGCATTTTTGGCCTTCTTAGAAAACTTACCTTAGTACAGAGATATAAAGGTATTGTAAAGATAGGGTCTTAGGAAAGTGTTCACGGTCCATGGCGATATTGAGCACAAGAAGTATCGCACCGGTTTAATCTTTGGCGGGCTTAATCAGATTGCGATTCTTGATTTCCTTGGCATACAAAAGGTTTGGGTGCCTGAAAAAGGGGGTGGAGGCTGAAAGCCATGATTGAATAGGTTGTGATTCGATCAGCCTCCTTAAGACGCCCTTTAGATCTTATTGGCAATGAGCCAACTACCAGGTAATGTGGTGGTGTATCGAGATATCAAGAGAGCGATTCTGCAGTTCAGTAGCGACATTGCATTCTACTTCCGATAACCTCGCAGTTGGCTGGACGCTCCACCTACCTCAGCCTTCGAAGCCACCGGGCTGAACTCCATACTCAATCGAATTTTGCATCTATATCATGATGTTGTGTTTGTTTTACCAAGCGAATGCTTATCTAAATCTACTGCTGTCTGAGGTGCTTTAGCATCATCCTCAATCCAGTCGATAATCAGGTGAGACATTTGGACTCCTTGCGCTTCGTGAGGAAAATGACCTTCATTCTCAATAAATTCAATGCGTGAATTTTCAAATGCGTTTGCCAAGCGTTGTGGAATTCCAAGCATGGCCACGGGATCCTTTTGTCCAAACATCAGCAGCACTTGCTTACTCCTAAGATTGCCTAAGATTGATGATTGTATCTGCCATATGGCGCTCCTTTCGGTCAGCAGGCTATGCAGTACTTGATTTATTCTCCTTCTTTTTCTTTTGGTGTTAAACATTCTACGATATACATTTCGCTCTTCAGCCGTAAGTTTTCTCGTACGCACACCAAATCGATAGGTGATTTCGATCAGGAAATTGGTTTTTGCATTTAACCAGGTTAGAATATCACTACCGATGAATTTTAGCATCCACTTGATTTTGAAATATTCATGCGGTGGGTATAAAAGCGTATCAGTCAGGATGAATCGCTGAAACCTTTCTGGTTGGATCCCAGCAGCTAGGCACAGGGAGGGTCCGCCAGTGTCATGGCCCAGACCAATCACCGGCTTTAAATCGAGCTTATCTACAAAGGAATGTATGAATCTGCCTTGATCACTGATGTTGGCTGCATAGATCTTGCTCTCGGTAGATAGCCCAAAGCCTGGGAAATCAAAGGCAATGCAACGAAAATTGACAGAAAGCTCTTTGATCATGTCACGGTACATAAAAGAAGAGCCAACTGCAGCATGACAGAATAATATCGTCAAGCCATTTCCCTCATCGATATAATGTATGCGAGCATCTTCAATTTCAACAAAGCGACTTGTAAATGGAAATAATTTCTTTGGATAATTCATAATAGTTTTTGAAACAAAAATGCACCTCAATGGCTGAATAAATCTTGCCATTTGATAAGAAACTGTCGTAGCCTGCGCGGATAAATTGCCACAGATTTTACAGATGGCTACAACTGAGGGCTAAGATTTTGTTATTTGCTGATTTCTGCGCGTATCCTGCTAAGTGAGGTCTCGGTAATACCAAGATAGGTGGCCAAATGCTTCAGGGGAATACGTTGCATCACATTTGGATTGCCTAGTACCTCCAGATATCTTTCTTTTGCAGATTTAGTCTGTAAGGAAACCATTCTTCGGATTACCATCACCAGTGCTTCTTCGGCAAAATTTCTTGCGAACTTCTCATATTCAGGATGAGAGACAATTAGCTTTTCAAGTTGCATTTTGTCGATCTGTACTATTTGAGAGTCTTCTATAGCTTCTACAAAGAAAGTAGCCGGGGAATCTGTAAGATAGGCAAGGAGATCAGTGACGACCGCACCTTGGAATGAGAACCAGGTTGTGATTTCGATGCCCACTTCGTTGATAAAATAGACACGAAAACATCCTGATCCTACGAAAGCCAGTTGACTGCATCTTTCTCCTGGCTGGATCATCATTGTCCTTTTCTTAAAACTTTTAGGTTCGGAGAATGCGGATAGGAGAGGGGACAGGTCTTGATGTGGTAGGTATCTTTCAAAGAAAAGTCTTAATTCATCCATATTTGCAATTTGTTGTGAGCCTGATTCTTTTGCTCTTAGAATATACCTTAGCTAGACAAATTCAATTTTTGCTTCTCTTGGTTGATATTTATGCTAGAAATAGATCTCTGGAATAAGCCAGATGGATAATAACCAAATGATAAGGGACAAAAGACCACCTACTTTAAAGAAATCGCCGAAACGATATTGGCCTGCACTGTACACCAAGGTGTTGGTTTGATAACCGATGGGTGAAATAAAACTCATGTTTGCGGCAAACATGATGGTCAGCAGGAGCGGACGTGGATCCAATCCCAAATTAGATGCGATCGATATGGCGATCGGAGCAAAAAGAATAGCCGTGGCATTGTTTGATATGACCGCACTGAGGAGTGTGGTAATCAAGTAGAGCATGGCAACCAATGTATGTGCGGAGACATTCCCGAACCAAGCGGTAAAGCTATCGGCAATCAGGTGACTCGCACCGGTGTTGTCCATGGCGATGCCCAGGGGGATTACACCTGCCAAAAGAAAATAGACGTTCCATTCCACACGACGATAAGCTCGCTGTAAGTCAAGTACACCGGTGAGAAACATGGCTACACAACCAGCTAGAGCACTGGTGAGCAGTGGAAGGACTTCCAAGGCAGCCAGCATGATCACGATCACAACTATAATGGCGGCAACAGACTTTCGATCGGTTCTCGCTGCTAAGTCCTCATATTCTTGCAGCACCACAAATTCCGGACGATTATAAAAGCGCTTAAAATTCCGGCGGCCTACCTCCATCAGCAAGGTATCGCCCGGATCGATCTTAATCTCTTCCAAATCAGACGAATAATATTTTCTTTGTTTTTTCACAGCCAGGGGAATCGCATCGTAGTCTCTTCTGATGTCAATTTTATTGATGGCTTTGCCCACCAAGCGAGAACTGGGTTTGATGATGACTTCGCATATGGTCATTTCTTTCGTATTCATCCGGTCTTCATCTAACCGGCCTTGACCAGTCAGTATAGAAACATCATTGGCCTGCCGCAGCTCAGCCAATTTATCTACACTAGCCTTGATCAATAGGATATCCCCTGCTCTGACAATTTTTGACTCGGCTGGGAAACTACTTCCTTGCCGGCTACGCACCTCAATCAGATCGATTTCTTCGTCTCGAAAAAATGGTGTCTTGCTTAATGGCTTGCCAATTAGATTGGAGTTTTCTTGAACGATCGCTTCAGTGAGATACGGCTGAATATCATATTCAGCCGTCAGATCTTCAGATTCGTCCTTTCTTCTTGGAATCAAGTGCCGGCCAACGATGGTGAGGTAGATAATCCCTGCTCCGAAAAAAACCATTCCGATCTTAGAGAATTCGAAAACACTAAAGCCAGGCAGCCCAGCATCTACGGCAATCGCATCTACCAGTAAATTAGTCGAGGTTCCCATCAATGTGCACGAACCACCTAGAATAGCGGCAAACGAAAGTGGCATAAGAAGCCGGGAAAGATTAAGATTTCCCCTCTCCGAGATCTTAATTAAGATCCGCATAAACATGACCACTATTGCCGTCGTACTGATGAATGCAGAGCAAGTACCCGCAATAACCATTACGATCAATACCGTTTTCCATTCTCCACCGACCAGAACTTTTTTCAACCTCCTACCCAAGGCAGCGATTACTCCAGTGACTTCCAGTCCCACCGATAGGATCATCAACGCAAGAATCGTGACCGTAGCTTGATTGCTCAATCCGGAAATCCCTTGAGCAGGTGTCACAAAGCCTCCAAGGATCAAAATCACCATCACTCCCACAGCTACTGTATCTGGTGTAAATTTTTCCAGTGCCATAACCACAATCATGGCCAGAATGAGAAGAAAGAGCAGGGTGATCTCCCACGTCATTTGCACTCGTCGTTTGAAAGGATTAAAATATCAAAAATGTCGACGGGTGAGTCGATCAATTCCACTTGAGCTATCTTAGGATCGAACTCTGTGAGCATCCATGGCTGCATGCAATGGACCCTTACTTTGTATTTGCGAAAGTGGTGAGGGGAGTGAGAGATTACCGTTCTTAGGTGAATTTGGAGATTTTCTATTTCAATGGTCTATGATATCATTGATCCCAATCCTAATGCCGGTTATTTCAAAAATAGGGCGGCAATTGCATGATTTAATTTGGTAACTTATAGAAGTTTCAATTAAATAATTCTTGAGGATATGAAGAAAGCCCTCATTACTGGTGGTAGCCGGGGAATTGGTTTAGCGATTGCCAAGGAGTTGGCGACAGCAGGTATGCAAGTAACCCTTGTTTCGAGAAGCATATCCAGCTTGGAAAGCGCTGTGCAGCAACTCAATGGAGGTTACCATCAAGTACTCTGTGCTGATCTGACCGAGGCCTCAGATCTAGCAAATGTGACAAAGCATCTTGTCGAAACTCATTACGATGTTTTGGTCAATAATGCTGGTTACGGTTTGTATGGTATGCTTCACACAATCCCACTGTCTCAACAATTACATATGGTGAGGTTAAATTGTGAAGTATTACTTGATCTTTCATACACCTACCTAAAACAGAGCAGGGCTGGTGATGCTTTGATCAACATTGCTTCAACATTAGGTCATTCCACATTTCCTGGGGCAGCCGCCTACGCAGGTACCAAGGGATTTGTGGTTCGATTCAGTGAGGCAGTTTGGTATGAGTACAAAAAGCAAGACGTTTTCGTGGGCGTATTTTGTCCCGGCCCCACAGACACAGATTTTCACGAAGTTGCTGGTGGTGCTAAGGAAGATATCCCCAAGGCCATTAGGCAAACTCCCGAACAAGTGGCAAAAGAGTTCATCACCTTTTTAAGAGCTCGCCGTAAACCTATGGGAATTTCTGGATTTCAAAACCGCATCATGTATTTTCTTCAAAGATTTCAAAGTCGCAAGAGCGTCGTCAATATGATGGGTACTTTTGCACGACCGATGCTCAAAAGGAAGGAGTGATCGTTCCGGCCTCTAAGAATCGCCGTCCTTTAGTAGGTAATCTTTTAATAACTGTTTTTGCTTCGTATGGTCACCTTCCTTAATGCAAATGTTACCCTAGGCATTGCTCAGATGCATCATTTTTCCAGGAATGAATTGTGCATAACAGGCATAAAAATGAGACGAAATGTCGGCTTAATGATGGCCAGAACTGTTGCTAAAATCCTTGTAAACCCACTTCATTTACGAAAGATGTGTATCAGAAACCTGCCCGGGATAACTTTTTTTTTGATTATAATATAATGACTATCAATTATTTATATAGAATTTGCAATTTTTTTTTCACTAGATCGAACTAAAATCACACCTTAACTCGTTAAAAAATCGAAGTTGTAATCAAACTAAACCAACCTATAAGTTATACAAGTACATTCTTGACGTTACAGACAAGATTTTTTAAAGCCTTATTGTATAACTAAATTCAGAATTGATTATGAATGATCGAAAAGAAGGGTACGGTACCCATGGTAACCGTTCATCCAACCGAACCGTATGGATTCTCGCGGCATTTTTGGTTCTTACAACGGGTATGGCTATATACTTCGGAAGTAAGAGTAGTAGTCTCAATACTGAACGGGACGTGTTAACGCAGAACCTAACTGAATTAGATGAGCAGAAGTTAAATTTGGAAGACGAATTGGCAACTTTAGATGAGAGCTATCAATCTCAAATAGCTGAAAATGATACCCTTTCAACTACGTTGGAAGTCCGATTGAAAGAGGTTGAAGACCTCAAAGGAAGAGTTTGGAATGCTAAGCAAAAGTTGGCCAAGAGTGAAGAAGAAAACAAAGCCATTAATGATCGGCTGGCGCAGCTGGAAGAATTAAAGCAGAATCTCGAAGGGGATATCGTTGCCTTGCAGGAGACAAACCAGGAATTGAGTGATGTCAATGAGCAGATCAGCCATGATCTTCAGGTATCTGAAGAGGAGAAGATGGCACTCGATGCTCAACTTCAGGACATGTCTAAGAAGAATGAAGTTCTTGTACAACGGCTGCATACGATTGCTCCTGCTGGATTTGTCGCAACCAACTTTAATGTAACCGCAGAAAGGAAAAATAGCAAGTTGACTGCCCGGGCAAATCAAGCCGAAAAAATTAATGTCGAGTTTGACATCAATGATGTACCAGCTGAATTTCAGAATGAAGAAGAGATCTATCTGGTAGTGACTCAATTTGATGGTAACCCCATTGACGTAGTAGAAACTGCCCCAGTTGAAGTTGGATCTACGACTCCCGTAGCGATCAATGTTGTTGATCGGAAAAAAACTGTATTAAAAGACCGTCAGAGTATCGAAATGACGTTTGATGCTGATCGAGATCTCGATTCCGGTCTATACAACCTAATGGTATATGCCGATCACGGTTTCTTAGGCGCGACCACCTTTCAACTTAGATAGTTGCTGGAAAAAAAATCCAGGTTTGGCTGAAGTAAAGTACAGATCTGGGGTCGGGGTCTTTGTATTTTAAGTGATTGCCCTGCATTGGTTCAATGCAGGGTTTATTTATACGCACCCAAATGTATCAGCCAGCATTCATCAGCAAGGGAATGCATTGCTGAAATTATTCTTCAGGAGAAATTATCTTCGCCGGTAACAGAGGCTTATGCAGCGGGCTCCATTCGTTACCGGAAATTCATCTTCTACACGAATAGAAAAAATACCTTGGAGATAAGGTATCGTTCTTAAACAGCTACTTCAATTACCATCCAACATTCGTATATTGTAGGCTTACCAGTGATCACATTATTTTTTAGCAGCAAATTGCCATCATTATGCAAAACAAAAAAGATCTGTCATCTTCTCGTCGAGAATTTCTGAAGCAAAGTACCATAGCCTCTTCTTTTTTTCTTGTGCCACGGCACGTATTGGGTGGTAAGGGGTATACGGCCCCAAGTGATCAACTCAATCTAGCAGCCATCGGTGCAGGTGGTAAGGGTAGGAGCGACATCAAGAATGCTTCAGTTAATGGTCGTGAACGGGTAGTGGCTTTATGTGATGTAGATTTTTCGGGCAATGCGAAGGCGTCTGTGGAGACTTTTCCCGAGGCCAAGCTATTTCATGATTATCGGTTGATGTTGGACAGTGAAATCGATATTGACGCTGTCACCATTTCAACACCGGATCATGTGCATGGCCCAGCAGCAGCTTATGCCATGGAGAGAGGTAAGCATGTTTACGTGCAGAAGCCATTAACACACAATATCCGGGAAGCGAGATTGCTGACCCAGATGGCACGGGCTAAAAAGGTGGTAACTCAGATGGGCAACCAGGGTGGTTCCAATCCATTGCTCAAAATGGTACAAGGTTGGGTCGACTCCGGTAAATTGGGTAAGATTGCCAAGGTCCAGGTTTGGACCAATCGACCGGTTTGGCCCCAAGGATTTGCCATGCCAGCTCCTGATCCAAGCGCCAAACCAGAAGCACTTCACTGGGATCTCTGGTTAGGTCCTGCACCACAGATTCCATATACTCCCAATATTCATCCTTTTAATTGGCGTGGTTGGTGGGAATATGGGACCGGAGCATTGGGCGACGTGGGATGTCATCTTATCGATATTCCCTTCCGAACACTTGGACTCAAGTATCCCAAGGATGCCGAATGCTCGGTAGGATCAATATATACGCAAATGTGGACTGCAGAATATAACCCAGAAGGTTGCCCGCCTTCTTCCTTTATCACATTACATTTCGATGCGACAGAAAAAAGCCAAGCTCCTATCGAAATGACCTGGAGCGATGGAGGCATTCGGCCTGCACATCCTGATATCATACCTGCAGATCACGATATTGGAGGTGCCAACAGCAGCAACGGCGTGCTGATCATCGGAGAACATGGAATTATTTCGACCAATATCAATGATAGCTCACCGTTGATGCCTAAGCTTTATCTCGATGATGGTACTACAGAATTTGGACCCGAGGTCGAGAAAAATGATGAGCCAGAATATGGGCATCATCGTTTGTGGGTGGATGCTTGCAAGGCTGGATTCGATAGTCCAGAGCACAAGGCGTTAACATCGTCCTTTGATTATGCTGGTCCGATGACCGAGACTGTGTTGATGGGTAATCTGGCGATCCGAAGTTACATGTTGCGAAAAGAAACCTCCAATGGTCGTCACGATTATTATGCGAGAAAGAAATTGCTTTGGGACGGGGAGAACATGAAAATAACCAATGTGGAAGAAGCTAATCAATTTGTTGGTCGGACTTATCGCGAAGGTTGGGAAATTCCTCCAGACCAGTATGCCCTACCACCATCCAAGTAATTTCCACCAGAGTAAGCCTATGCCCAGCCATATGGCTAAGTGATAAAACGAGATGAGAAAACCTATGCCAAACCATTGGGGAGCTCTTACATAACCCAATCCAAAATAAATGATCACTGGTCCAGTGGAATAATTGGTTGTACAACCACACAGACAGGAGAAATAGGCAAAGATTGCAATTGACAACATCGGATTAGCATCTGCAGCCAAGCAAACACTAAAAAAGGGCACGACCATGGCGGCAATATGACCGCTGAGCATGGAGAAGGCAACCATTGAATAGAAGTATATCAAACCGAGGATTATGATCACTGAGATGCCAGTCGTGCTTGCTACCAAGGCTGATGATTGTTCAACAAACCAATCGATAAATCCATATTCCGCCAATAAGTCGGCCATCGTGAGAAGCCCACCAAGCCAGAATAAAGTCTCCCAGGCCTTGCTGTTCTCGATGATTTGAGTCCAGGTTTGAGCATTAGACAAGAGAAGGGCTGCCACTCCTGACCAAGCAATAAAGGTGGTCGAAAGTCCGTGGATAAATTGAGTAGCCCAGAGTATCAGCATACTGACCAGTACACCAAGCATCACTTTTTCCCCAGGCTGCATTGAGCCCATTGCTTCTAACTGAGATCGTGCAGTTTGCCGAGCAAGTTGGCTGTCATCCGATAATGGAGGTGCCAGCCACATGAGAATTTGAGGCAGTAGCATAAATGAGCAGATGGCTGGTACGATGCTGCCCAACAGCCATGTGCCCCAACCAAAATCAATTGAGAAGACATCCTTTGCTGCAGCACTGACTAAAGGATTAGCGGCCATTCCAGTCATGAAGGTAGATGCGGCAATCAAGTTGGCGTGAGCGCCGACCAAGCTCAAATACTTTCCATGGGAGTGATCATTTGAGGTGCCACGTTGCATTGATCGCACCAATGAATCGACAATTGGAGCATGGATTCCTCCACCACGGGCAGTATTTGAAGGAATGACGGAGCCTAACAAGAATTCTGAGGTGCAAATACCATAAGCGAGTCCCTTTAGTGTTTTCCCCAGTTTGATCACAAACCACAGGGCCACCCGTGTTCCAAAGCCAGTGTGGAGAACCGCACCGGCAAGCAGAAAGGCGGCGATAACTAACCAAACTGTCGTGTCCGCAAAACCTGAAAGAGATTCTTCAAGAGTTATGGTTCTCGATCCGACCAGGACTAAAAGACCAAGCAACACCGTCATACCCATGGGGAAGGGACGAAGAATAAAACCCAGGATTACAGCAAGAAAAACAGCAAAAATATGCCAGGCTTTAACGTCGATCTCAACCCACCCTGACAAATGCCAGAGAAGGAGACCCAGCAGGAAGCAAATAGCCAGCCTTGCATGGGTCGAAGGACGAGCAATGGATTTAGACTTCAAAGGACAAGGGACTTGGCTAAGACAAGATAAGGTATGTCGGCCAAAAGTATACCGGGTCCTTTTGTTGCCGCCTTTTCGTCCAGAATTTCTTCCCATACCTGCTTGAACCGGTGGCTGAAGCCACATTCTCTCATGATGCGTACCTATCTTTGCCCTAATGCATCTGGTGATATTTGATATCGATGGCACCTTGATTGATAGCGTCAAAACTGACTTTACCTGCTTCATTCAGGCATTTAAGCTCGTCTTTAATCTCGATCTGTCCGATGAAGACTGGAGTCAGTACCGTGATTTGACTGACAGTGGATTAACCCGGGATATTTTTGAGAAACATTACAAGCGTTTACCTTCACGGAAGGAAAGTGAGGCATTACAAGCTGCCTTTGTTTTTTTGCTAACCAATGAGCTGAATCAAACACCAGCCATTCCAGGGGCAGTTGATTTGGTAAGATATTTGGATAACCTACAGACTTTTGAAGTTGCTTTTGCCACCGGAGGTTGGAGAAAGTCTGCATCTATTAAGCTTCAGGCTATTGGAGTGAGTGATGATCGTCATGTGATGACGACAGCTGAAGATTGCACATCGAAACAAGGTATAATCAAGCTGGCCGTTGAAAAGTGCAATCGATCGAGCTCTAAGACTTTTGGACCGGTTACCTATGTGGGTGACCATCCAAACGATTTCCGGAGTGCCACAAATCTTGGCATTCCCTTTCTCGGAATCGATCATCACCGCACCCACGATCTGTCAAGAACGAGAGCAGATTACATTCTCAATGACTTCCTGGACTTGGTCAATGTCTTCCGAATATTGCAACGCATCATCTAATCTCTTTTTTTGCTTAAAAAAAGGATGATATCTTTAATCCAATGAAAAATTAGGCACCATGGCAAAGTCACATTTCACCAAGGATTTTATTGCATTTTTTGAAGAGCTCGCGGCGAATAACAATCGAGATTGGTTTCAAGCCAATAGGAAGAGATTTAAGGAAAATATTGAACAACCCTTTAAGGATTTTACCACCGAGATGATCAATCTGTTGAAAAAAGTACAACCAGGCCTCGACAGCTTGGAAGCTAAGGATTGTGTATTTAGAATATACCGGGATGTTCGTTTTAGTGCGGATAAAACACCTTATAAAACACACATGGCAACCCTGATTGGGCCGGGAGGTCGCAAAGATAAGACGAGCCCGGGAATGTATATTCAATTGGGTGCTGAAGATGCCCGTTTATACAGCGGTGCACATATGTTGGATAAAAATCAGTTGACATCTGTTCGTACAGCCATCGTCAACGATCTGAAGGGATTTAAGAAAGCACGATCACACAAAAAGTTTATCGATACATTTGGTGAAATTCATGGTGATAAAAATAAACGACTTCCCTCCGAATTTGCCGAGCATGCCGACAAAGAGCCTTTACTCTTTAACAAGAGTTTTTATTACTTTAAAAAGTGGCCGACCTCTGAGATTCTTAAAGATGATTTCACTAGAACTCTCCTAACGACTTACAAGGCTGCTCAGCCAGTCAACAAGTTTTTGTTTGAGGCTATACAATGAGGAAAGACGGTGAAATCAACATACTTTTAGATCAAGATTAGGCATTGTGCTGATGATTTCTATCAGCTTGTTATGGCGCCCATGTGGCAAAAAAAGGACCAGGTGGTAGGGACAAGACGATTCGATCTGCCACCTCTCCTTACATTATGATTTATTAGAGGGTACCCTGGAGGTATCGAATTCCCAGTTGATGTCTGATGCCGGAAAATCGTTGGGTTGAAGAAAGCAGAAACCACCGTCTGCAATGCCAAATGCACGGCAGACGGTGAGTTCAATACCCACAAATCACCCCTACATCGTCATTTTTTTCCAGTTGCTTTCAGCTTTTTTATGCATTTCGGTTGGGTCTGCCTGCCAAAGCTCTTTAGCGTCAACTTCCAAATCATACAGAAACAAGAGAAGTTCTCCATTTTCTACAATAAATTTGTGAGGATCTACCCTGAATTTAGCACCCGCTGCGATGCCAGTTGCACACCATCCTCCGTACTTTGGAAGGTACTTTTCCGGATTGGCCACAAAGCGTGATTTTTGCTCGGCATTGGTAAAATAATATTTCAATCCTCGATATTCAGTTCTGTAGGCTGCTTTACCACGTTGTGCCAATTGCAGTTCAATATAGGAGACAGGGCTGAAACCAGAAAGGGCGATCTTACTATCATCAGTGTTGTATTCTTGTGCATTGGCCATAGTGTTGGCCGACAATAACACACATAAGAAAATAAATATTTTGGATAACATAACATTTGATTTAATGTGAAATAGAAATAGTGAGGGAAAGAAAAATGGCCGTCAGTTTTTAAAATATGACTCATGAACCACTTTGTCTCCTTCCCATTGTCTTTTGATGATTTCATGCCATAAAATATGACTGCCATCCTTCATGTCGAAATCAAAGGTAAACTCTGAAAGAGTAGTCTGTCCCTTGCAGATTGTTTGATGGTGTTTAATTTGATTGACAGCCTCGATTTTAGCCAGGAAATGATTCATTTTTTGAAGCATTTCATCCTTGCCATTGGTTAGTGTGCCATCGAAATCCTTTGTGGTGGTTACATCGGCAAAATAGTGGTCTATGGCATCGATGATCTGCCCACCTGATACCAGATCATTCATCGCCGATACATAATCCTTGACTTGCATAACTTTGTTATTTATATGTTCAGAAAATAATTTGATGCAAAGCTATGCCCTAGGAGCCACGGGCCGGCTACAAGAAATACTCTAAGAATGGTACTTTTTAGATAGATAATCTGACGGAGTGTAACCTGTGTATTTTTTAAAGTAGCTGCTGAAATGGTTTGCCTCAATAAAGCCCAGTTCGTAGGCGGTTTCTTGAACAGATAAGTGTGGTAGTCGTAGTTTGGCACTCTTTATTATCTCTTCTTGCAGTATCCTGCCGACTGTCGTATCTAAATGAAAACCAGCCTTCCTTTGCAGGGTTTGAGGACTCATATGTAATGACCTTGCATAAAAAGCGATACTTCTCTGTTCTCGGTGATGTGTGGAGATCAACTGCAGGAGATCTATAGCAAATTGATTAGGTAGGGAAGTGCCAAATTTTTGTCGAAACTCGCGGGGAGTAATTTGAGTATAGCGTTTAAAAAATCGGATAAAATAAGATGGGTCATGAAATCCAGTGCTGTATGAAATTTCCTGTATACTCTGATTAGAAAGTGCAATTCGTTTTTGGATTTCCAACAGGCGGGTTCTTTCCGCGAGATATTTAATGGAGGTACCTATTTTATTTCTGATTAATTTTCTGAGGTAGGCATAGTTCCTAGGTAATTTATTGATCAGCCGATTTAAACTGGTTTGCTGATGATACTGCGTGTCCAGAAGGTCCTTTAGGTCGAAAATAAGATCATATTCATCCCGACAAGCATTAAAGGGATTTTGGGAAAACCATTGCTGTACGGAAAGTTGAAGAATCTTGTCTGAATCTCCTTCACTGAGATCAGACTTAACCGATTCAGCCTTTGCATCAAGAGTGATATGACCCAAGGAAACCAGATGCTTGAACAAAACACGATGATCGGGAGATTGTGAGATCAAATCAGTATCATATCCAACAGACCGGACATCGAAGTCTCCGTGTACAAACCGAAAAGGTTGTTCAGGAGAAAGAGAGATCAGGTGGTTGGTCAAATTGTAGTATGGTGTAAAATCGATCTCAACAAGGCCCTGGCCTGAGTGAAACCACAGCAAAAGGTATCGACGATTTGTCTCGATTTTTCCAAAAGTGATTGGAAATCTTTCCCACATAGCCTAAGAAGTATGAGAGAGAAACATTGAATGGGGCTAAGATGTTTGTCAATACTCAGATAATTGGCTACAAGCGTTCTTAGGCATTTGGTTAGCTTTAGGCAAACATTGAATATGGAAGAAGGGAAGGTGATTTCAGAAATATTTCACCATACACGTCGGCTTACGAAATGGTATCTCTCATTTCTTTCTCCTGAGCAAATGAGCATTTATATCAACTGTAAAGGGTACCGTTTCAATAGCCCTTACTGGATAATAGCCCATTTGACGACAGTGGAAGTGGGCGTTATCAATGGCATGGGAGGGGATATCACTACACACCCATGGCAGAGAGATTTTGCATTGGGAAGTACATACAAGGAAAGCCAAAGCCATTGGCCGATCCTTTCGGACCTCATGGATTATTGGCATGATATCCACAAGCAAATCGGGACTTACATTGCTGGGCTCTCAAGTAATTTTCTCGATTTATCCTATCCAAATCCCTCCTATCATTCTATCTTTCACACCAATAGACTGGCCGTTTACCATTTGGTTAGACATGAAGGATATCACGCTGGTCAATTGGGTTTGATCTGTAAGCTGCACGGCATAGATACCGTATAAAATTGTGAAGCTTCCTATCTTAGACATAACATGGATTCGAAATTTTATTGCGAAGTCACATATCCGGTCTTCTTTGGTGGTTCTCTATTTCCCTTCTCTACGCACTTTGTGCGAAACAGAGGGAGGATTCAGACCCTGTGGTCAATAGCCTCAGCGCATGTGGAGTTTATTGTGGCCTATCCTTCCGGAATTCAACCTGTAGGATGCCAAATTTAAGGACCTTGCGGGCTTTTATGGCAAATTTCCAATGTAAGATCCGGATTTGATTTAGATCAATTCATCGATATGAAATCTTATAATATTTGTATGCTCGGCACCGGTTTAATCGGTACTTTTTATACTATGTGCCTCCACGGCTTAAGAAACCGAGACCGGGTCACCTCCGTGTATTCACGTACACTTTCTCGGTCCAAAGCATTTGCAGAGAAGTGGGGAATTCCCAATTACCACTCGGATATCGCCGCCGCAGTACAGCATCCGGATGTGGACCTGGTAGTGATCGGCCTGCCCAACAACTTACATGAAGAAGCTGTCTTGTTGGCTGCGGAGGCAGGCAAAGGAGTGCTATGTACTAAGCCCCTGGGCCGAACGGCGGCTGAAGCGAAGAGAATGCTTGATGTAGTGGAACAGACAGGAGTATTTCACGGTTATCTGGAAGATCTCGCTTACACTCCAAAAACATTGAAGGCTCTTCAGGCAGTACAGGACGGTGCATTGGGTAGAGTTCTTTGGACCCGATCACGAGAAGCCCATCCAGGACCGCACAGTGACTGGTTTTGGAATCCCGAGATGGCTGGTGGCGGAGCCATTATAGATCTTGGATGTCATTGTATCGAAATTGGGAGAAATTATATTGGAAAAGATGTTCTTCCGCTGGAGGTGATGTGCTGGGCTGCGACTCAGGAGAAACCCATCGATGCCGAGGATAATGCCATTGGCCTTGTTAAATATAGCTCAGGAGCCATTAGTCAGTTTGAGGTCAGTTGGACTTATCGTGGAGGAATGGATTTAAGAGATGAAGTTGCTGGAACGGAAGGCAATATTCGCACTGACCATTTCTTACGAACGGGATTTGAGATGTTTACCAATACAGGGCTGGGTAGTTATGTGGCTGAGAAAGCTGAAAGTGAGAAGGGGTGGCTATTTCCGGTGGGTGATGAGGTTCATGAATTGGGTTACAATCATATGTTTACCGACATGTTTGAGGCCTATTCCCAAGAGAAGCAACCGATGGAAACTTTTTACGACGGATATATTGTGAATGCAATCATGGATGCCTGTTATCTTTCGGCAAAATCGAAGCAATGGGAGCCGATAAAAATCGAAGATTGGCGAGGTGCTTTGGATACAGAAAAAGGAATGTATAGCAAGGAATATGATGTAGATCACTACCTTATTAAGGAAGAGGTTTTACCAGATGGTCGTAAGAAAGCCATCCTGAAACACAAGAATTCCGGAAAGATCACTGAAAAGATCATTTAAAATCGTGCTGCAGGGAAAAAACATTGTGGTCATTGGTGGAACGAGTGGTCTTGGCCTTTCAGCAGCTGAGGCGTTCCTACGACAGGGGGCGGCCATCGTAGTTACAGGAAAGGACATTGAATCATGTGACAATGCCAAGACTCGCTTAGGTAAGGAAGCTCGCATTATGCTTCTGGATGCAACGCAGGAGGGCACTACTCAAAAGGCCATAGAAGTACTGGAACGGGACTTTGGTCCGTTGCATGGTCTCTATCACGTGGCAGGTGGTAGCGGCAGATCTTTTGGCGATGGTCCCTTGCATGAAATGACATTGTCTGGTTGGAATAAGACCTTGGAATTAAATCTGACCTCGGTGATGCTCAGTAATCAAGCAGTAATCGGTCATTGGCTGGCCCATGGTCGAGCTGGCGTCATTTTAAATTTGGGTTCGGTGTTGGCCACCTCTCCTGCGCCGGCCTTTTTTGCCACCCATGCTTATGCTGCTGCTAAATCTGCCCTAATCGGATTTTCGAAATCTGTCGCGGCCTTTTATGCGGTAAATAATATTCGGGTTAACGTAATCGCACCCTCCCTGGTCAATACTCCAATGGCTAGGAGAGCGGTTTCGGACGAAAGTATAAAGAAGTACATCCGAACCAAGCAGCCATTGGACGGTGGACGCGTTGCACATCCTCAGGATTTAGATGGAGCAGCCCTGTTTCTGATGTCCGACGCTTCATCTTTTTTGACGGGGCAGTTGATCTCGGTTGATGGCGGTTGGACGGTTAGCGAAGGACAAGTTATGGGCCGTGAGTGATGTGTTGATCGGGATTGACATTGGCGGTACACAAGTCAAGGGTGTGACCATGCAGGATCACAAAATCATTGGTCAGCAATCCGTAGAGACGGACGATGGCAAGCAGTGGCAAAATAAAGTCAAGGAGATTTATAGCGCTCTTCGCAGGGAAGCCGATAATATGGTGCAGGTAGTGGGGCTCTCGGCGCCTGGGATTGCAAGGGAAGATTGTAGAGCCATTGCATACATGCCTCATCGGTTGGAAGGATTGGAACAATTTGATTGGTCTGCTTTTTTGAATACTGATGTGACTGTCATAAATGATGCCCATGCGGCATTATGGGCAGAATATAAAGTCGGAAATGGTGTAGGAAAGAAAGACCTGGCCATACTTACGTTGGGTACGGGGGTAGGAGGAGGCCTATTGCTCAGTGGCCAGCTCCATACCGGATTCTTGCAACGAGCGGGTCACCTGGGTCATATGACGATTGATGCAGGTTCAGCATCGAGGAGCATCGCAGGCACACCCGGTAGTCTAGAAGATGCTATTGGAGAGGCCACCTTGGAAAGAAGATCACATGGAATCTATCGATTTACTCAGGATCTGGTCCGCGATTATTGTAGTGGAGATCCTTGGGCCGCCTTCATTTGGCTTAATTCGATTCAACGGTTGGCGACGGGTGTAGTTTCTATTTGTAACGCATTTAGTCCTGAGATGGTGATACTGGCCGGCGGTATAACTAAAGCAGGAGATCATCTAATGAAACCGCTGAATTCTTTCCTGGACCGGTACGAATGGAGGCCCACAGGACAAAGAACTGAGGTTTGCCTGTCGGGCTTCAAGGATTATGCGGGAGCCATTGGTGCTGCCCTGTATGCGGCTGATCATCAAGAAGGCCCTTAGTCGTCAACGTGATGTTTTATTTATAATAAAATGGGAGAGATGTCCGTGATTCGAGAATATATTGAGAAATGCAATGAAATCGTGCGGCAGATCAAAGCACAAGAGGAACAAATTCAAAGGGCCGCCGAATGGTTTGCCAAGACCATTTTAACAGGAAGGATGGTACATGTATTTGGTTCGGGTCATAGCCGGATCATGGTCGAAGAAATGTGGCCCAGGTACGGTTCATTTCCTGGATTCAACCCAATCGTTGAGTTGTCCCTAACCTATCACAATGCTGTGGTTGGAGCAAACGGTCAGAGGCAGGCAATGTACATAGAGAATACAGCAGGTTTGGCTCAAAGAATACTGCGAAATTTTGATGTAGAACCATCGGATACGGCATTGATCATCTCTTCAAGTGGATGCAGTGTAGTGCCTATCGAAATGGCTGAGCTTTTTCAGTCAAAGGGTGTAAAAGTGGTTTCTATTGTCACCAAGAAACATTCAATGGCTTCTCAAAGCAATCGGGAAGACGGAAAGAAACTGATCGATTTTTCAGATTTGGTGCTGGACACAGGAGCACCGGTTGGAGATGCACTTATCTATATAGAAAACTTGTCCACCCCTGTTTCTCCGGGGTCGACGGTAGGTGGTACTGTCTTGATCAATTGTCTAAAAGCTCAAACTGCTGAACTCTTGACCCAAGCCGGATCTGCTCCCAAGGTCTTGACCAGCAGTGCACTAATTGGGAGGGGAGCATCGAAAGATCTGTTTGAGGAAGCCTACGATGAACATGCCAGACGACTTGCCAAGCTCTATATCACCATTGGACAAAAATAAGTGCTCTAAGCATTGACAACAATTAAGCTAGATAAATTGGCCACAATTTGAATGACCCATATATGATTGATCAACCCATTCGTACAACAGTAATTGGAAGCTATCCTTTTCCCTCTTGGCTTGAATTTGCTTCCCGGCACCTCGATGCCTTGGGTGAAGCAGATATTGAAGAGATGATCGATGATGCCGTGACTATTGCCATTCAAGATCAAGTCCGGGCTGGATTGGACGTTATTACCGATGGCGAACAAACACGCTTGGATTTTAACTTGTCGTTTTATGGATTCTTGGAAGGAATCGAACCGGAAGCCACCGTACCCCGACGCTGGGGCCCACCGGCACATGATCAACGTGGCAAGCATTCCATAAGCTCGACACTTGATGCACCGAAGGGTTTTGGTGTTGTAGCAGAGTACTTTCGATTGAAAAGACTAGCTCCTGAAGGTCCTGTCCTGAAAGCAAGTGTTCCGGGACCTTATACATTAAGTGGAAGGTTAAGACCTAATGCAAAATATCCTGATCGGTATGCGATTACGGAAGCACTATTACCTCTGGTTCGAAAAGAAATCGAAGATTTAGTCAATGCGGGATGTAAGGAAATCACCATCGATGAACCATCCATGAGCTGCTATGCATATAAGGAAGATACTAAGCGATTTGTGGATATTTTCAACCGGACGGTTGAGCCTGCAGTGGGCAATTGCCGGCTTTCAACTCATCTTTGTTTTGGGAATTACAAGGGTCATGCTGTTGGGTACCGCAAAATTGCACCTATGCTACCCGATTTTCTGGAATTTCATGTCGATGAAGTACATTTGGAAATGGCCAACCGTGAATTTGCCGAATTGGAACTCATAGCCAAGTTTTCCAAAAAAATGCATGTCGCTGTAGGGGTTATTGATGTAAAAAATTATTATGTGGAGACGCCAGATAATGTTGCATCTTCAATAAGGCGTTGTTTGCAATATATTTCACCGAATAGGCTGTCTGTTGCTCCGGATTGCGGTTTAAGCCAGACGGCAAGGTGGGCTGCCAAGGCAAAACTCACAAATATGGTGAAAGGTGCCGCAATTGTACGTTCAAGCTTGTGAATTTCATGAATGAACAAGTAAAGATGATTGAACCATTTTTGAGGGATGATGCATTATTGCAAAGTATTCGTTCAGTGAATAAAAAATCTGACCATTTCCATTTGTGGTGGTTGGGCCAGAGTGGCTTTTTATTGCATTGGCAGAATTATTATTTATTATTTGATCCGTATTTATCCGATTCTTTGACAAAAAAATACGCCGATACAGATAAACCCCATATTCGGATGACTATGATGGCTATCGATCCGAATCGGTTGGATATGATTGATGTTGTAACCTCTAGTCATAATCATACAGACCACTTAGATGCTGAAACCCTGCTTCCGCTGATGAAGGCCAATCCGCGTATGTCTATGGTGATTCCCGAGGCCAATCGAGCGTTTGTATATCACCGGTTGAGGTGCAGTCGTGATTGGCCACTGGGAGTGCTGGTCAACCATCCTATTGCCATCGGTCCTTTTCGTTTTCACGGTATCCCTGCTGCTCATGATAAAGTAGACAAGGATGAAAATGGACAGCACAGATATTTAGGATATGTAGTCCAATTTGGCCCCTGGGCCGTATACCACAGTGGGGACACGAGGTGGCATGATCAATTGGTACCCCAACTAACGAGATTTGAGATTGACCTTGCTCTTTTACCCATCAATGGTTATCGGCCACAGCGCAGGGTCGCAGGAAATCTCGATGCCACCGAAGCTGTGAAACTGGGACAAGAGGCAGACTTGGGTTTTATCATACCTTGTCACTATGACATGTTTACATTTAATACGGTAGACCCTCAGCATTTTGCCGCTTTGGCTAGGGCGGCTCGTCAGCCCTTTCAAATCCTGCAATGTGGCGAGCCTTGGAGTAGTGAGATCCTGAAACCCGATTTGAAATAGGGAACAAAAACCCGCGGCAAAAAGATGCCGCTCTGTCTTACTGAATGATACACGTTGGAGGCAGAGCATTCGCTGGTTCTTTGGCATAGAAACAGGCAGCCGTGGGTTCTTTTACCCACGGATTGAAATAGAGAACAAAAACCCGCGGCAATAAGATGCCGCTCTGTCATTGCGTCAAAAAGCCATCGCGAGGAAGAGGTAGCCGTGGGTTCTTTTACCGACGGATTTCAAAAGGAGAGAGGCACAAAGACCCGCGGCAAAAAGATGCCGCTTTGTCATTGCGTCAAAAAGCCATCGCGAGGAAGAGGTAGCCGTGGGTTCTTTTACCCACGGATTTCAAACGAAATAGGCAAAAAAAACCCGCGGCAAAAAGATGCCGCTCTGTCATTGCGTGAAAAAATCATCATGAGGAAGCGGTAGCCACGAGTTCTTTGCATAGAAAAAAGGCAGCCGCCGGTTCTTTTACCGGGGGTCTCAAATTCGAAAGGTAGCCGTGGGTTCTTTTACCGACGGATTTCAAAAGGAGAGAGGCACAAAAACCCGCGGCAAAAAGATGCCGCTTTGTCATTGCGTCAAAAAGCCATCGCGAGGAAGAGGTAGCCGTGGGTTCTTTTACCCACGGATTTCAAACGAAAAAGGCAAAAAAGACCGCGGCAATAACCATCGCGAGGAAGAGGCAGCCGTGGGTTCTTTTACCCACGGATTTCAAGCGAAAAAGGCAAAAAAGACCCGCGGCAAAAAAGATGCCGCTCTTCCTTATTGTTTTATAAACTATCGAATCGGCGGATCAAACTTACTCCCCCACAAATATAATGTCATTAGGTATTGTTGGTGAGATATACAACCATTTATTGTCGTTTAAGGAATGCCTTTCTTGTTGTTTCTTAAGGTAAGCAATTCTGATGTTCAGTCCTAATTTTGATCGTATCAGCTGATCATTAAATCCTGCTTGCCATTTGAAAAGTGGAAAGTCATGATGATTTTCAGATCCGTATTTTTGGAGAAATTTATTTCTAAAATTAATCTGTGATGGAGTCCATTGAAATACTCTGTGGGTTTCTCCACAATTCTTGAATGAAAGTATTTGATTGATTTTGATTGTAGTTATCCTTTTGATTGAATGAACTACCTCTGAAATGTTATATTGGCTTCCAACCTGCACAAGAATGTGCACATGATCCGGATTTATCTTGTATCCAATAAGGAAAGCATCTTTTAAAGCCGCACACTCAAATAGATTGTAGGCAAAGATCTCAGATATAAGATCCTCTGAGAAAAAGGCAAGTCGAAATTGAGGGTTTGTTGTGATAAAATATGCAGCTTTTTTGATGTACAATCGCTTCATTATCTAGTATTGTGAGTAAATATAAGGTGATTGCCGATTCAAAATATGAAAACCACAAAAAGCTAAGAGCTTCCGCTCTGTCCCATTAAGAAGTCTTTAAAGGCGAGGCAGCCATGGTTTAAATTAATAAGGCAGCCGTGGGTTCTTTTACCCACGGATTGAAATAGAGAACTGTCATTGCGTCAAAAAGCCATCGCGAGGAAGAGGTAGCCGTGGGTTCTTTTACCGACGGATTTCAAAAGGAGAGAGGCACAAAGACCCGCGGCAAAAAGATGCCGCTTTGTCATTGCGTCAAAAAACCATCGCGAGGAAGAGGTAGCCGTGGGTTCTTTTACCCACGGATTTCAAACGAAAAAGGCAAAAAAGACCGGCGGCAATAAGATGCCGCTTTGCCATTGCGTCAAAAAGCCATCGAGAGGAAGAGGCAGCCGTGGGTTCTTTTACTCACGGATTTCAAGCGAAAAAGGTAGCCGTGGGTTCTTTTACCCACGGATTTCAAAAGGAGAGAGGCACAAAGACCCGCGGCAAAAAGATGCCGCTCTGTCTTACTGAATGATACACGTCGGAGGCGGAGCATCTGCTGAGTTCTTTGGCATAGAAACAGGCAGCCGTGGGTTCTTTTACCGACGGATTTCAAAAGGAGAGAGGCACAAAGACCCGCGGCAAAAAGATGCCGCTTTGTCATTGCGTCAAAAAACCATCGCGAGGAAGAGGTAGCCGTGGGTTCTTTTACCCACGGATTTCAAAAGGAGAGAGGAACAAAAACCCGCGGCAAAAAGATGCCGCTCTGTCTTACTGAATGATACACGTTGGAGGCGGAGCATCTGCTGAGTTCTTCTGTCGGCGAGCGAGATCTGAATCAAATATTGCTATTTTTATTGTCGGTAGTCAGAATTGGATATGCCAAGGAGTGCTTCAATCTTTCATTTATTATTGTGGGCGGCTATTGCCGGTATGCAGTTTCACTGTTCCACTGCAGAGACAGCTGATCAAGTCATTCATACGGTTAATGGAAACCTTGCTCCTCAGGATCTCGGCCTGACATTGATCCATGAACACGTGTTTCTGGACTGGACTCCGGCAGATAGCATGAACCGGGACTTATGGAATGACGACGAGGCATTTGAGGTCATCTTACCCTACTTGCAAGAGATGGTATCGGTGGGTGTGGAGAGTTTCCTGGAGTGTACGCCGGCCTATTTGGGAAGAAATCCTATGCTGCTCCAAAGGTTGAGTAACGAAACAGGCCTACAAATTTTGACCAACACCGGTTTCTATGCTGCTAGAAACCAGCAGCATATCCCGACCTACCTTAAGCAGCAGACCAGTAAACAGATTTCCCAGATTTGGATCGATGAGTGCCACCATGGCATTGACAAAACAGGTATCAAACCGGGATTCATCAAGATCGGTGTTGACAGCAAAGATCAGTTAGATAGCTTAGACATTAAGATTGTTGAGGCAGCAGCAATGACTCATCTGGCTACTGGCCTCACCATTGTCGGACACACAGGTACAGATACGACGGCGATCCAGCAAATCAAAATATTGCGAAACTTTGGTGTCGACCCTTCTGCTTTTGTATGGACTCATGCTCAGCGAGGTACATCTGAAGGTCATCTCCACCTGGCCCGCGAGGGCGTGTGGATTTCTTTAGACGGATTGGGATGGATACCCGAATCGATAACGGATCAAAGTGGTCTTGTTCAGTACATTACGTTTTTACAGAATCTCAAAGAAAACGACCTACTAAATCGGACTTTGATTTCTCACGATGCCGGATGGTATACAGTCGGAAATGAAGATCAATCCACTTACAAGAGGTACACGACAATATTTGAAGTCTTGATTCCTGCTCTACACAAGGAGGGATTCACCCAACAAGACATCGATCAGATGCTGATCCAGAATCCTCGTGAAGCCTACACCCTTGCAGTTCGAGCCATGAAACCTGGCAGGTAATATGGGCTTCGTGCCGGCTTCTTGTCACTACTTTCTTGATTGAACCCTTTGTTGTTCAAGCAAATCGAACCAGGAGCTATTTGACGTTTTTTGATGATGAAGAGCCTGCGCTGTAGGATGCATGCATCCTACAGGGATATCGGAAAGTAGCATGCCAATAGTACTAGATATTTTTTAGCACTGGTCAAGTGCACTTCAATCACGAATGAATTTGACAACGGTTTAGGGATGATGCAAACATATTGAGCCGAGGATACCTCAAACCAACTAGAGAAAATGTTATTGGCACTCAATGCAGAAAGAGGCATGAGAGATAGCCAAACAGTGATCTAAAGGGCGTAAGACAGGAGGTATGACTCTGCAATGCAAATATGCAGATCTCCCTTAAGATGCTGATTCAGTCAAATTCTTATAAGTCGTTTTTACGAGACTGTGCTTTGTCAGGTTGGCTTTAAGCCTGCTGTGACTTAGTGAGGGCAGCATTTAACGATCATTTGAAGTCTTATCTGACCCCTTGATCTATGGTTTGCGGTTGTTTATAGATTTCCCAATTCATACCGTAACCACGCTTCCAACGACTCGTCTATATAGTGAGCCCGATTCCACTTCATTGATTGTGATGCTGTCAAGAAAGCCGAAATAATTCAAACCATGAAAAAAGTTGCTACTGTACTGATTGCCTTCCTGTCCATTTTAGCCGGCCATGCTCAGAATTCTGCTTCACTAGAAGGCAGGGTTATTGATCGTGATGGACAGCCGGTTTCTTTTGCTACAATTATGCTATCAAGCGAAAAGGATTCGTCGCTGGTTAAAGCCCAGATTTCTGAACTTGAGGGACAATTTTCGATAAATGATTTAGAAGCTGATAAATACGTACTTAACATTACATTTGTGGGATATTCAGATTATACCAGTGGACCTATTCAACTGGAGGGTGGGGAGGATCTCACCATTCCAGATATTGTATTATTGGAAAAAGCTGAAGAGCTTGAGGAAGTCGTCGTTAAGGCAACCAGACCTTTAGTCGAAGTACAACCGGATAAGACAGTATTCAATATTGAAGGAAGCATTAATGCTGCTGGAAGTGATGCTTTAGAGCTTTTGCGCAAGGCACCTGGAGTTGTAGTTGACAATAATGAAAGAATCATGCTGCAAGGTAAGAATGGGGTGAAGGTCTATATCAATGGTAAGAAATCACCTTTGGCTGCTGATGACTTGGCCGATTATCTGAAGTCACTACAATCTAGTGAGATTGAGGCCTTTGAGATTATTGTTAATCCATCTGCAAAATACGATGCCGAAGGAAATGCCGGAATCATAAATATCCGAATCAAGAAAGATAAAGGATTGGGAACCAATGGGACCCTGACCTCAACATTTCGACAGGGAATCACGGCCAAAAACAGCAATTCATTGAGTGTTAACCACCGTGACAAATCAATAAATATTTTCGGCAATTACGGAAACAATTTTGGCCAATGGCGTAATTACAATAACATATTGAGGGAACAAGTGGGGCAAGCCTTTGATGCCCATAGTGATATGGTTTCAGACAACCGAGGCCATACCTTCCGACTGGGCACGGATTTCTTTTTAGATGATAAACATACCTTCGGTTTTTTGATTGACGGTGGGCTTAAGGAGGGCGATTGGCACAACCAGGCAAGAACGAGAATATATCCTCTTGCTACTAATATCACTTCTGGATATTTATTGGCAGAGAATTATATGAATCAAGATGATGATCGATTAAATGCCAACATCAATTATGTGTATAGAAATGGCAATGAGACATCTCTTAATATTGATGTAGACTACGGATTCTTCAAAAGCCAAGATGGTTCCTTCCAACCCAATCGATACTTGGATGATACCGAGACTATTCTTCTTGACGAACGCATATTTACCAGCTATACACCAACGGATATTGATATCTATACTTTGAAGGCTGACTACCAGACAAAATTGGGTGAAGGCACGATATCTGCCGGAGGAAAATTTTCCTACGTAAGCACAGACAACACCTTCGATTTTTTCGATCACGTGGATGGTGAGGAGATAAGGAATGAAGATAGGAGCAATAACTTCGTGTATAAAGAAAATGTCAATGCTGGTTACACCACTTATCAATTGCAAAAAGACAAGTGGAATTTCATGGCAGGCCTCAGGGTTGAGCATACCCATTCAATGGGTGACCTTACTTCGGCCCAGGAGAGAAACAATCAGTTGGTCGAACGAGATTATGTGGATGTGTTCCCCAGTGGAGGTATTACCTACAGTGCGAATGAAAACCACGCCTGGCGTATTAACTACAGTCGAAGAATTGACCGTCCAAGTTATCAGGACCTGAATCCGTTCGAGTTTAAGCTTGATGAATTGACTTTTCAAAAAGGCAACGCATTTTTAAGTCCACAATACACCAATAGCTACTCTGTCAGCCATACGTATAAATCCAGGTTAAATTCTACACTGACTTACAGCATTACCGATGATCTGATGACCCAAATTACAGACACCTTTAGCGCTGATGCTTCATTTATCACTTATGTCAATCTCGCAAAGCAAAAGAATATCAGTTTGGCTGTCAGCTATCCCTTCTCAGTATCCAAGTGGTGGAGTGTATATACAAATGCTACTGCTTATCGTGTGCGCAACAATGCTGATTTTGGGGGGGCAAAGATTGTGGATATATCCGCAAACGTGTTCAATTTATATGGACAGAACACCTTTATGTTACCCAGAGGTCTTAAACTTGAGTTGTCCGGCTTCTATAATTCACCGGGTATATGGGGTGGTAATTTTAAAACTCGTTCGATGTGGGCTATAGATCTTGGCCTTCAGACGAAAATGTTTAAGGAGCGAGCCAATCTCAAACTGGCTATTTCCGATATCTTTAAGACTCAGCGATGGACCGGTGATAACAGCTTTGGTGCACTCGTAATCAAAACGTCGGGAGGTTGGGAGAGCCGGCAGTTTCGTGCTACACTTACCTATAACTTTGGAAATGAACAAGTTAAAAAAGAGCGTAGTCGAGCAACGGGCCTTCAGGATGAGCAACGAAGAGTAAAATGACGACTCGCAGCTTTAGAGCGACCATTCACCACAGATTTAGGGATTTGTAGATGCTCTGGCACGACTTTTGGATAAACATGTTAGAGTTTGAGTAGAAGATTTATCATTCTACGGATTTGAGTGTGTTTAAGTGAAAAAGGGCCTTCTTAGGCCCTTTTTCAATGCTGACTGTTTGTACCTACCGCGAACCCCCATCAATATTGGACAACTCCGCAAGTGACTTTTGAGGTAACTTTGCAGTTATTCTTGCAAGGTCTGTCATTCCTCCTGTTTGTGCCGGGTCACTAAATTGCCTCACATCTCTTAAGCAGATCACTTTACAACAAGGTGGGCAAATCGGAGGCTGGCAGGATTTTGGCATTTGGCAGTCTGGCTCTTCTTCTACCCTAACTGAAGCAATAGATACCTTGTCAGAGTGCTTCGTGTCAGCATTTACTGCTACTACTTTTGAAGAACTTTCTGGAAGGCAGATGCGCTTGCATTGAGCATTTCCATGGTAGTCAAGTATGACCATAAATGCAAGGAGTAAGCTAAATTTCAAGAATTTCATGTTGTTGGATTTAATGCACTCAGATCCGCTGAGCTACCGGTTTCATAGAATCCAAGGTAGTGCGTATGTTGCCATCTCCTTGTGATTCAGTAGTTAACCACCTGTTAACCACCTGTTAAAAATCCGGTTTAGGATATGAGATCACGTACATTAGCAGGTATGCGGGTCAATAAGTTGCCTTTGGTCATGACTTTGATGACCATTTGCTTTCTGGTCATTTTGGGCTTTCAGTGGTTCTGGCTCAGCCAGTCGCGGAAGGCCCTGGAGGAGCAGTTTAACAGGCAAGTTAGTATGGCGTTGTGTGCTGCAGTCGGTTCTTTGGAAGGATGTAGCCCTGAGCACTGTGCTATGAAAAACGAGGATTGTCTGGCAAGATCTGGTGGCTCACTGTCCTTCAGTACCGATTGTTTGGATCATGGACTCGTTAATAAGAGTCAACTTGAGGCGGCTGTATATGAGGCCTTGCTTTTCTATGATTTACCTCAGAAGTTTACGGTCGACATTTTACAGGAAAACGATGACCATTGTGATCCAGGTTCGCCGTTTTGTTGTGCACTAGGACCATTTACTGCCTCCAATAATCAATTTATCAATATTCGTTTTCCTGAAAGAAGCAGCTATATATGGAATAAACTTTGGTTGATGGTCTTGTCATCGGTGCTGAGCCTACTATTTATTTTGTTTGTCTTCCTAGTGGCAATTCGTGCGTTGTGGCAGCAGCAAAAGATCAGTGAATTTAATGTGGATTTTTTCAATAGTATGGCTCACGAATTTCGTACCCCCATTGCCAGCATGAAATTGGCTTTGAATCGTTTTTTCCTGAAAAATCCCTCCCTTAGTCAGAATCCCTACCTAAAAATCATTTCTAGTGAAAACTCCAAACTGAAAGCGAATGTGGAGCGGGTGCTCTCACTGGCAAAGTTAGATGAAGGACGGTACGAGTTAAAAAGGGAGAAGGTAAATATCGGAAAACTAGTAGGTCAAATCACGGACGATATGAAAATTGTTCTCTTGCGTACTGGAGCGAGAATAATTCCTGATGAGCGTTTGAACCGATTTCAAGTCTGGGCCGATCCTCTGCACCTTAGTCACGCCTTACACAATCTTATTGACAACGCCATCAAATATTGTGATGACCAACCAATAATTGAAATCGGTATCAAAGAGTCAAATCAAAGCATTCATCTTATCGTGAAAGACAATGGAGTGGGCATGAATGAGCAGGACAGCAGCTTGGTGTTTAAACGATTTGTTAGGCTCGGAGCGGATAGGAACGAGACCCATGGTTTCGGTCTTGGCCTGGCCTACGTAAAAATGATCATGGATTTACACAAGGGGACAATCAATCTTTGGAGTAAAAAAGGTGAGGGTAGCAAGTTTGAATTGGTATTTCCTAAAATCCTCTCCTGATGAATACCATCGATATCAATAAATCACCCCGGGTACTGCTGGCCGAGGATGATCCTCATTTGGGATTTTTAATGAAAGAAATTTTAACTGAACAAGGGTATTTGGTTTCTCACTACTTGGATGGTGGAGAGGTTTTAGCGGGCCTGCTTCAGGTGCCGTTAGATCTTTGCTTGCTGGATGTTTCTTTACCAACGGTAGATGGTTTTACGCTGGCGCGAAGAATTAGGAAGTTGTATCCTCAGCTTCCATTCTTATTTGTTACAGCGCATTCCCTCAAGGAAGATACGATCAAGGGTTATGCCCTTGGAGCATCTGATTACGTTACCAAACCTTTCGATGAGGAAATACTGCTTTGTAAGGTACGTGCCATTCTTGCTCATCAACGTAGGACCGAAGTGAATGCATCAGGTCACGTATTTCAGTTGGGTCGTTACACATTTGACTACGACTCACACGCACTGTCTTTGGATGGACACCAGGTCAGATTGACTGAAAAAGAAAATCAGATACTTTATATTTTATGTAGCAATAGGAATAAAGTGGTCCGGCGAGATGATGCTGTCGAGCGAATTTATGGCAAAAGAGACTATTTTCTTGGGAGGAGCTTTGATGTTTTTATTTCTAAGTTACGAAAGCATCTGGCTCAGGATTCCACGATACAAATTGAAAATGTCTACAAGGTGGGTTTCATCCTTACCGATGAAAGTGCTCCATAGGATATCGCGATCGTCATTTTGGCAAGCCCTGTATGATTACATTGCCGGTACCATTCGGAAGACATGGATACGAGAAGGCGTCAACCCGGTAATCCTCGTCATCGATCAGTGAATAAAAAGAATTAATGTACGCCATAATATCGTCACGGTTTTTTCGATTCAGGTAAGGAAAATCGTTGACAAATTGCAGGATGACTGATTTGACATTAGAAAATTTTTCAAGAGTCTCATCCAGTTCTGAAAGTTGGTCCAGACAAAATCCTCGATAGCGTCGTGTCCGTACATCCCGGAGGTTTAGTGCTTCTGCAGGTTTGGCATAAGGTGCATTTACCAGACCTGCGTGATCAAAGTCGTAAGGTACGGGTATGGGCAGCGGTTTTTCCTCAGTCACTAGGAGCTTGATATTGTGACGGTACTCAGTTGACCAATCGGTGTTGCCAATCATGAACTGGAATACCGACATGCAGAGATATTCTGCGCGGCTAAGCTTATTTCCTCTAAGCTTATCTCTTTTGAAAAGTTTGGCTTGGTTCCGTGACGCCATGGCTTTATCCTCTTCAATGACAAAGCCCATAAAGGGACCATGTGTTTTTTCCCTCTGATTTTCAATGAAAGTAATTTCTACCAGGCGCACTCGAAAACTATAATTGGAAATGAGATTGAATATCTTGTAAACCACGTACTCCCTCATGACCAAGTCTTCTCCCTGACATGGCATGACCAGTTTGAGTTTGTCCTGGCCAGCAAAAATGGAATGCTCCGGAGTGTTGCGTTTGGCAAAATTTAGCAACAGGGGCGGATACCGGCAATTTCCTCTTTGAAGGCGGAAATGACCCCTGGTCCGGACCCGCAGAGGGACTTCTACAAGGCTATCTTGCTGATATATTAAGCTAAAGGGAAAATAGGTTGATTCTGATTTGCGATCTGCAAATAGTTGACGTACCTCTCCACGTAGTTTGATGTGTAGCAAACTGTCACTGGAAAAAAATGCGACAGAATCTGCTTGAGTTTGGGCCTGGAGACCATAGCAAATCACAAAAAAAAGCAAAAATAACAGGGGCAACTTTAACATGTGGCATCAATAACCTAAGTCCTGCAATGTACGTATTTCTAGCTCTGCTTTAAGGGTTTTGCATGGGTATGTGTCAATCCATGGAACTGCCTTCCCACAATGGCAAAATATACGCCTAGTTTCGTTTCTGTCGACGCTACTACCTTGAAGTTTCGTATTGGCTGGGTGAGTCAGCAATGAAATTCGATCTCGCAAAGATGATCTTAACCCTGTGTCGCATCCTTAATTGTCGTAGTCATAAAACCTGGTTATGGTTCCATCAAATGAAGGGTCATTCCTAGGTGGTGAATACAGGTTATTGATAGGGCCAGATGGAGACCATTTTTTAGTCTTAGAGAGACCTTTCAGATGATTTAATGGGCAAGACCAGAAAAAATGTCATAATTTCCCAATTGCAATGATCTTTCAGAGGTTTCTTTCGGTGTTAATGCTCTTTTTGTTGTCCAGTGTGCTTTGGGCACAAAGGCCTACTGTTGAAGATTTTACGATGTCCGGCGACACCTATTTAACTGAGGAGGGGTGTTTCCGGCTGACCGATGAACTCGATTACTCTTCTGGTTCAATTTGGTATAAGAGACCCATCAATTTGCGAGATCCTTTTTCTATTCGCTTGTCAATCATGGTGGGATGCCAGGATGACTCTGGTGCCGATGGAATGGTGTTTGCGATGACGCCAAAGGCCAATCGGGTGGGATTTCGAGGTGAAGGTATAGGATTCTCCGGTTTGGTGCCTTCGGTGGGTGTAGAGATTGATACTTGGCTCAATGAACACTTAAATGACCCTGTTGAAGATCACATCTCTGTCATGTTAAATGGTCGAGTGGGCCATTGGAATGACCTGGTAGGCCCTATAAAGATTGCCAATATAGAAGACTGTGAAAGACATGGTTTTTACGTGCACTGGAGACCAAACGAAAAGATTTTGCGCGTTGAAATTGATGGGAGTGAAGTCATTGCTGCTCGAATCGACTTGATCAATCAGGTCTTTGGTGGCAATCCTTTCGTATACTGGGGTGTCACTGCCGCGACTGGAAGATACAACAACATGCACGAAGTCTGCTTTGATCGATTGGCCTACGAGTCTCCACATAAATCCTCCTCACTCGGCGCTCCAGATTGAGTGATTGCAAATTGGATGCGACTGTAAAGTAGCATATCAGAAACTCATCTATATTTTGACGAACCATATCCCCCGCTGGCGGGGTGCAGGGGGTGGAACTCAGAGGTCCAAATCTACCTTATCTCTCTTTTCGGATACAAAATTCCTAGATGTAACTTTGGTTTCAGAGGATGATTTCCCATCATCCTTTGATTTGACCGGCTTTGATTTCAGGGGATGATAAAGATGGGGTGCCCTTTCTAAACTGCGATTCAGATAGGTGTCGCCCCTCTGGGGCTAGAAAGATATAGTACCTCCGGAGCTATATAGGTATCGCCCCTCTGGGGCTAGAAAGATATCGTTCCTCCGGAGCTACTCTACATAAATCCTCCTCGCTTGGCGCTCCAGATTGAGTGATTGCAAATTGGATGCGACTGCAAAGTAGCATATCAGAAACTCGTCTTTATTTTGACGAACCTTATCCCCCGCTGGCGGGGGTGCAGGGGGTGGAACTCTGAGGTCCAATCCGGCCCTATCTCTCTTTTCGGATGCAAAATTCCTAGATGCAACTTTGGTTTCAGAGGATGATTTCCCATCATCCTTTGAATTGACCAGCTTTGACTTCAGGGGATGATAAAGACGGGGTACCCTTTTCTAAACTGCGATTCAGATAGGTGTCGCCCCTCTGGGGCTAGAAAGATATCGTTCCTTTGGAGCTATATAGGTATCGCCCCGCTGGGGCTAGAAATAATTAATTCACTGAAAAGGATCGGAAAATTTTTCATCCTCGAGAAAATAGTGATCGGTCAAAGTATGTAGAAATGCGATCAAAGCAGATTAAGATTTATATGATGGTCAAGATTTAGTGGTCGATACAATCCTGGATCTTTTAATCATATAAATCCTGTTCTGACTATTGTCTGAACATAATTATAAAGGTTCATAGGATAGACAAGATTATTGATGTGTGATCAGATGTTGATAACGCAGTTCGTCAGTAGTGGCTTGCAACAGAAGCGGTCTGAATTTGGATTCGTAGGATTACAAGATTGCAGGATGCCAGCTCGCACCCCCCAACCCTAAAGGACCCCCTGACGGGGCTGGCAGGACTCCAAAGGGGGAGCCTGCCACGACACCTCATGGAAACAAATTCCGAGCCGCAGGCGAGTTGAATTTGTAGAGGGTGACATCCCCATTAATGCCTACTCCTTTAAACATTTTCTCACTTCCCACTTTCTTGTCCCTCTAAGGAAGTACCTCCCCGTGCAACTGAAGTCATTATTCAGTAAAAAAAATAGGCCTGAATATTTTTTACGGACAACCATCGAGTGTTATCTCCAGTACGGATCCCAAGTCAGCCGTGAAGTTATCCTGAAGTTCAGCGGTACCTCCCGTTTTCATGAAGACAACCGAACCATTTAAAATCGTCCCATCTGCGGTGATAGACTGGCTGGCTTCATAGGTGCCAGATGCAATTGTTCCGTCAAGATGAAGGTTTGGGGGGCATGGTGGTACCGTGTAGGTCACGGTCAGCAGTGGTTTATTTGAGCTGTCTTCTCTGGAGTTGAAACGGGATGCTGAGCTTGATGTGTTTTCAGAGATTCTTAGAATCCATCCAAAATTGGTACTGGAATTGCTGACCCAGGCCTGTACATCGGCGATCATGCTATTTGATGACCAGGTGTGAATGCCATGTGCGGTACCCATGTTGATCGACGCACTGGCTGTGGATTCGAAATCACCTCCATTCGTAGACCAATTCATGGTGTTGAAGAAACGGTGTTGCCAGGTAGCGTCTCCGGTGGTGGGACTTGCCCCATCGCCACCTCCCTGGCCAGCACCAGATCCACCTCCGGCAAAGGAGGTGCCTTCACCCCAATCGGCCAGGAGTTTGTGAAGGCTTCCTGTGATAGAGCTGGCACCACCCTTGTTTTTATTTAATTTCAGGTTAACTGCGGTTATAGTTGCGTTGCTTGGAATGCCCGAAACATCAAATGATAGTAAAGCTCTTCGAATATCACCACCACCATTTCTGCCGGCGAAAAGATCACCCAGGGCATTACTATTGGTGCTTTCATCGTAGATGGAATTATCCTTGTTGGGTGTCAGCATTACCGTGGTTTGATTAAAGCACCAAGTCGGTAGAGCGAGAGCGAGAAGTACTGGAAAAAATGAAGTAATTGTAGGTGTCATAGCCAGACTTTTTAGATTAGATGACATCCTTAGATATTAGTTACAATGGGTCGCGGGTGCAGGATTTCTTTACCCATTCGGTATGCTTACCTTCCGTAATGGCACTATTGGAGATTTTTCACATACTTTTGTTCTTCAGACGACAAAGTATAATCTGATGAATCGACGTGAATCCTTAAAAGCAATCGGTGCATTTTCCATTGTGCCACGGTTTGTTTTGGGTCGAGGTTATATTCCACCCAGTGATAAATTGAATATTGCTGCAATTGGAGTAGGAGGGAAGGGGGCCGTAAATATTGCCAATTCTTACAATCAAGGGACCGACAACATAGTAGCCCTTTGTGATGTCGATGACCGCATGGCGGTTAATGCCCGGAAGCAGTTTTCGGCGGCAAATTATTACCGGGATTATAGCAAGATGTTGGAAGTTGAGGGAGATCGTATCGATGCAATCCTGGTAAGTACTCCAGATCACATGCATGCCGTTCAAGCCTTGGCTGCCATGAGGGCGGGTAAGCATGTCTATTGTGAAAAGCCGCTGACCCATGACATTTATGAAGCTAGGATTTTAACCCAGGCTGCTGAAAAGTACCGGGTAGTAACACAAATGGGAAATCAAGGCAGCAGTGGTGACAGCACTCGTTACATTGAAAGTTGGATTCAAGATGGTTTGATAGGACAAGTGCACACCGTACATGTTTGGACCAATCGTCCTGTCTGGCCACAGGGCATTTCTCGCCCTGAAGAAAAGCATACTATTCCCGATGAAGTAGATTGGGAGCTATGGTTGGGAACCGCTCCTTTTCGTCCATATAATTCCATCTACATACCGGCCAATTGGCGAGGTTGGGTTGATTTTGGAACCGGTGCCTTGGGCGATATGGGCTGTCATTTCCTGGATGTACCATTTCGGGCCCTAAAATTGCGATACCCTATCTCAGCTTATTGCAGTGTTGTGGGTAAATGGGCAGGTTTTTTTGAAGAAGACAACTCTATGGATAGTTATCCGTCTGCGACGAAGATCCATATAAGGTTTCCTTCCAGGCAGGGGCTACCACCCGTACAAGTCAATTGGTATGATGGTGGTATCCAGCCGGAACGTCCCAAGGAACTGCTTCCTGATGAACCGATGGGCGAAATCGATGGAGGAATCTTATTTGAGGGTACTCAAGGCAAGTTGATGGCAGGTCTTTTTGGTCAGAATCCGACCGTCTTACCAACCGCCAAGATGAAGTACATCTCCAAACCGCAGCCCGCTAAACCCTTGGTTGGAGGTGGTGAAGATGGTCATCAGCAACAATGGGTAAAAGCTTGTAAGAAAGGCTACGGTGCCGTCACGAGCTCTCCATTTAGCGAAGCCGGTCCCTTGACCGAAACTGTTTTGATGGGTAATCTAGCTGTTTTGAGTTACAATTATGCCGAACGTAAAGAGGGATTTTGGAAGTGGGACTACCCTGGTCGTAAGGAACTACTATGGGACGGTGAGAGCATGCGAGTCACAAATTTTGAACCTGCTAACCAATTTGTAAGAAGGCAATACCGGGGCAACTGGAATCTTGAGTTGAAAGATTAATCCAACAGCTTCATTAATCCCCGAGCATAGCCCACACACTCGGCCAAACCGGGAACGGGATCATCTTCGTCCTTTTCAAATTCTATCGCCATGACCCCCTCGTAATTGATGCTGGAAAGTGCCTTGAACACCGAAGGGAAATCAATGATCCCCCGGCCAAATTCCACCGATTTACCTTCTGCCTGTGCCTTATCGACGTCCTTTAGATGGATATCATACAGGCGATCCTGGTATTTGAGAATCATTTCGACTGGATCTTCATTGATACGTACTACATGACCGATATCAATACAAAAACCCACTCTGCTGTCTAAGTCTTTCACTTTATCGTAGACGTCATTGCAGCTCGAATATAAAAGGTCACCCGGTCCGTGATTGTGGATGGCCACTTTAATTCCTGTCTGTTTGACCAATTGCTCCACTTGCGGTAGGAGCTCATGATTGGGAACACCTATGATGACCTTCAAGCCTGCAGCTCTTGCATAGTCAAAAGCCTTTTGGACTTCAGCGGCCGATTTCATATATATTACTCCTGCACCATATAATTCTATGCCCCGTTGTTCTATCTGATTGTGAATTTCCCCTAAGGTGTCATGGCCTGCATCTAGTGGCATGTGCATACTTTTCAAAGCCAGGTATGTCAAGTCCAATCTGGCAGTGGTCTCGATGGTCTGATCAAGTGAAAGCGTACGCAAGGTGTAAGAAGCAAGACCCAATTTGAGGGGTGATTTACCTGATTCGTTTCTCCACCCTGAGGAAGAGTAAATTGCAGGAATGCTACTGCCGATACCAGCAGCTGCCATAATCTCAATAAAATCTCTTCTTGATGGTTTCATTTGTTAATCCATTTTAAAAATCCAGTACAGTATTTAGCTCATGGGTAAAAATAAATTGCGGTACCTTCCCAAGATTACCTGAAAAATCCACAGTTTCAGTCTAGTAAATAATCTCTTTTAATGCGTTTTCAAAATTACCGATGCTTCGTTCCAGGTTCTTTAATTTATCCAATCCAAATAAACCCAATCGAAAAGTTTGGAAGGGCTGAGGTTCGTCACATTTTAGGGGAACACCCTTAGCTATTTGGAGACCCTGTGCCTTAAACTTAGCTCCCGTATGTATGTCAATGTCATCCGTATAACACACCACAACTCCGGGAGCCTGGTAGCCTTCTCCGGCAACACTTTTAAAGCCATGCCCGGATAATTTTGTTCTTATGGTCTTACCAAGTTCCCACTGTTCTTCAGCAGCTGCATCCAAACCAAACTCGATGGTTTCAAAAACCATATCGCGAAATCTAGCAAGACCATCAGTGGGCATGGTGGCATGATAAGCGTGGCCACCTTCTAAGTACGCCTCCATGATTTGATACCACTTACCCAGGTCACAGGCAAAACTCGAGCTTTGGCGTTCCCTGACTGCAGCCAGACCACGCTCATTCAATAGCACTATTCCTGCACAAGGAGACCCGCTCCATCCTTTTTGCGGCGCCGTTATCAAGACATCTACTTGACAGGCTTCCATATCAATCCATACAGCGCCCGAAGCTATGCAATCCAGGACGAATATACCACCGAAGCGATGTACAGCAGCTCCGACCTTTTTGATATAGTCTTCAGGTAAGATCATGCCGGAAGCCGTTTCAACGTGTGGAGCAAATACAATATCCGGCTGGTAGGTCTCAATTTCAGCTAAGACATGATCAACAGGGCAGGGCATGAAAGCCGGTTGATTGCTGTCATCGATGGGTTGAGCCTTTAAAACCTTGCTCTCAGCAGGAATCGATCCCATATCAAAAATCTGCGTCCATCGATAACTAAACCAACCGTTGCGCAGAACCAGGCATCTCTTTCGTGTGGCAAGTTGACGCGCTACTGCTTCCATAGCGAAAGTGCCGCTACCAGGAACAATGATGCCGACTTCAGCATGGTAGACCTCACATAGACTGGAGTTGATGTCTTTCATCACTTGCTGAAAAGATCCGGACATATGATTTAATGCCCGATCGGTGTAAACCACAGAATATTCTAAGAGGCCATTGGGATCATTTTGTGGGAATATGGAGGACATGATGTGCTTTTTAAGTCGGTAATAATAAGAAAAGGCAGGCAGTTGAGGGTAATCACGAATCTGAGAACCCGTGCAGCAAACGCTTCTACTTTGGACATGCCATATTCGGTATTGATGGATTCCCCTCAAAATATCTACAGACTGCATTATTCCCTGGAAAATCCGCCCATATTTGTTGTTGTCACCGATGTTTTGATGCTATTAACATCAAAAAGTTCTTGGCTCTTGATTTCTCGATGCTTTTGTCTTACTTTCATTGACACCCTTACGCCGCATTTCTTTTTTTCAGCCTATCTCAATCGTTCTTGCTAAATATTCCTACCAATCATACTGGTTGGCTAATAAATGATGAAAGATGCTTCAAAGTTTTCTCAGGATCTCTTGGCGTAATCTCTTGCGCCAAAAATTGTACTCAGCGATCAATATTTTGGGTTTGACCGTTGGAATGGCCTCCTTTCTCTTAATCATCCTGTACGTAAAAGATGAATTGTCCTATGACCGTTTTCATCCCGATTATGAACAGATTTACCGCATGAGTTATTTCCGTAAAGCCCAGGATGGAACGATCACCCCTTTTGCAACTTCTGGTACCACCTGGGCTCCACGTTACCAAGAGCTTATGCCCGAAGTCAAAGATTATTGTTTGTTGACCCATTCAGGTTATCCGGGTTATATGACTCGCGAAGGAGAAAACGAGGTTTACATGGAGCCTGATTTCAAATGGGCATCGGAAAATTTTTTCCAGTTCTTCGATTTTCCATTGATCAGGGGTAGATCCGATCAAGCCCTAGAACACCTGCAGTCAGTGATATTGAGTGAGCAGAGTGCACACAAGTATTTTGGTGATGAAGATCCCATTGGCAAAACACTGATTTACAACGTAAGCGGAGTAGAGGCCAAGTTGCTCGTGTCGGGAGTGATGAAAGATCCTCCATCAAATACCCATATCAAGCCAACCTTTATAGGTAATATTGATTACATCCATCAGCTTTATGTTCAGCAGTACCAATTTGACTTTCTCAATTCAGCAACCGACGCCTTTGCCTTTACCTACATAAAAATTTCAGATCCGTCAGTATTGCCAAGGATGAGGTCTGACTGGAAGGCATATATGTCTGAGGTGGTTGCAGGTAATGCCAATTTGAGACCCGACACTTATCAAGAATTGAAGTTTACACCAGTAGCCCAGATGCATTTTGAGCCAGAAATGAAATGGGAAATTGATGCACCGGCCAATCCAGATTATATTCCCTTATTTATTATAGCAGCCATTTTGGTACTGATCATTGCTTGCATTAATTTTATGAATTTAGCCACTGCGAGATCAGCTAAGCGTGCTAAGGAAATCGGATTGAGAAAAACGCTGGGAGGCCATCGATGGCAACTGATGATGCAGTTTTTTGGAGAGTCTTTGATGATGGCGTTGGTAGCTGCCATACTAAGTGTCGGACTCCTTTGGTTGGTACTGCCTGTGTTCAATGATCTGGCTGAAAAGCAATTTGGTGTTATGGATTTGATTTCATCCGAATTCCTGCTGATTTTGTTTTCAGTGACTTTCGTGGTTGGCCTTTTCTCAGGGAGCTATCCCGCACTCTATTTGTCCAATTTTGATCCCTTGAGTTCGTTAAGGGGTCTCTTCCGGTCGGGTAGGGGAGCTGAAAACATCCGCAGGATATTGGTGATCTTCCAATTTGCAGTGGCGATTATTTTACTTGTTGGTACGATGGTCGTACACGGGCAAATGCAATTGATCCACGACACCAAATTAGGGCAGGATAAGGATCGGATATTGAGTATAAGACTGGGTGGTTTTGGGCTGGATGACCGTTTTGAAGTATTTCGAAATACGGTTCAGCAAGATGCCCGTTTTGAAGAAATATCTGTCGCAAATCATCTTCCCAGATTGCCACATTTTGGCCTGATCAATCAGCAATTTCGCCTACCTGATGTCGAAAATCAAACCGTTGAGTGGAATAAATTTGACGTGGATTTTGATTTTGCAAGGACTTTTGATTTGGAAATTATTGCTGGCCGTGATTTTGACAGAATGGTTTTATCTGATAGCAATGCAATTATCTTGAATGAGGCAGCCGTCAATGCTCTAAATTTAGCTCCTTCTGATGTGGTAGGCCTTACGATCGTTGATCGCGTATTTAATCAGCAGTTACAACAGCAGACTGATCTCACAGGGCAGGTCATTGGGGTGGTAAAAGATTTTCCTTATAAATCTGTAAATACGACAATTGAGCCATTGGCTATTTGGGGCACTCCAAGTCCGATAGATCGAATTTGCTATATTAAGATTACCCCTGGCAACCTCAATGAGAAGATCAGATTTTTGAATGAACAATGGAGGTCGCTGATACCGGGACTACCCATGGAAAGTTGGTTCATGGATTTTGAGTTTGGCCGGTTGTATGAAAATGAGCGGAGGATGAGCAAGATATTTAATCTTTTTGCTGGTATCACTATTTTTATCGCAGTATTGGGTCTCTTTGCTTTGACTTCCTATACAACTGAGCAACGGAAAAAGGAGATAGGAGTAAGAAAGGTATTGGGTGCCTCGGAGCTTTCACTGATGAAGCTATTACTCGTGTATTTCGGTAAGTTGATTTTGATAGGATATTTAATGGCCATTCCGATTTCTTATTTTTTGATGGACCGTTGGTTGGATACCTTTGTATACCGGGTGGAAATCAGTTTGATTATTGTCGGATTGGCTGCGTTGATCGTTGCAGCTATAACCTTCGTTACAGTAGCTTGGGATACTTACAGGGCTGCAGTGGCTAATCCCGTGCAGACATTGAGGGTGGAATGATAGAAACAAAGAAAGAGAATTATTAGACCTAAATAGGTGGATTCTAATCTACCGATTAGCTTCCAAGAATTTTATCATCGAGCATTTTAGAGGTGGAAAGTTAGGTTGATCTAAATGGAAGAAATTGTGGCACTGATCTAACTCCATATGTTTCTCTAGCTATGCACAGAAAATTTGAAGACTCATCCCAATCCATATCTAAATATTTCTGCACAAACTCGAAGTGACTAATCATCGCGAAGAGCGTTTACAGGGTTGCTAAAAGCAGCTCTTGCGGTGTGGTAAGTCATAGTTGCCATAGCAATGCCGAGCGCAATAAAGAACCCAACTGCAAACACAAATGGTTGAATGGAAATACGGTCGGCGAAATTTTGCAGCCACTTCTGCATCACCAGGTAAGTAATAGGGCAAAAAACCAGGAATGCCACCAATACCAGTAAAGCTGTTTTTTGAGATAAATAAATGATTATACTTTGTGCTGAAGCACCCAGGACTTTTCTAATGCCAACCTCTTTCATCTTTTTTTCAATAGTAATCGCTGCCAAACCAAATAGACCCATACACGCGATCAATATGGCTAATATCGCCATGATCACCACCACTGCCTCCATTTGTTTGTCCGATTTGTAAAGATCCTGAAAATGCTCATCAAGGAAGCTGTATTGAAAGGGCCATGTCGGTACCAGCCCTTCCCATATGTTGCGTATCTGGGCAATAGCACCTTGTATGTCACTCCCATCGATCTTGATAGATAATTCATCATAACCCCAATCCGTGTGAACGACCATAGCCAATGTATTGATCGAATAATGCAGAGAATTGAAATTAAAATCTTTGACCACGCCAATGATCGATCCCAAACTATCATCGGGATACCAGGAGTGACCAGCTGCCAAACCAACAGGATTCTCTACCCCCAGTTCTCGAGCGAACGATTCATTGATGATAAAGGCTTGACCATCGTCCAGAGGTCGTTCCTTTGAGAATTTCCTCCCAGCCACTATTTCCATTTCATACACATCGAGGTAGTCAAAATCTACATTGACATTGCTGGGTGTTACATTCTGAATGGAATCTGACCGGAACTTAAACCCCCACTGGTGGAAATTATTTCCCAGTCGTTGTCCGGATGCAGTCACGCCCTTCACCAAAGGATTTCTATTGAGCTCCGTCTTTAGCGTCGAAAAAACCTTATTGGCATCTTCATTCAGGTCGACCAGTAAAATGTGATCCTTATTGAGACCAATGTCTTTGTTCTTAATGTGATTCATTTGCTGGATGACAATCAGGGTGCAGATGATCAAGCCGATGGCCAATCCAAACTGTAGGATGATAAGACTACTGCGAAATATTGATTTGCTGGTATCGTGATCGCCACCATGCAGGATATCTACCGTTTGTCTAGCAGAGAGTACATACGCTGGATATAAACTGGCTAGTAAGCTCAGACCCAATGTACTGGCAAAGGCCAGCATCATCCAGTTAGGGTGAAGTGTAAAGTAAGTGAGAGACAAGTCGCGATCCAATACGGTGTTTAAAAGCGGAATGGATGCCAATGCAACGACCATTCCTACGCCAAATGCAATAAAACCAAGAATCAGTGCTTCCACGGAAAATTGTTGAAACATCTCCTGTTTGACTGCTCCTATGGTTTTTCGTATCCCTACTTCCTTCCACCGGTGAGAAGCCCTAGCGGTCATCAGGTTCATAAAATTTACGACGGCGATAATGAGAATAAGGAACCCCACTATGGTAAATATGCCCAGATAAGATCCATTAAACTTTCGATAGTTGTGATAGTCGTGTTCAATGTCGGCGCTTGCCAAATGCACACCTGATAACTCTTGAAAAAATATCTTATAAAAATCATTTACATCTTGCGTGCTCTCAGGATCTGGAGGCATACAACGAAGTAGAAAATCCGGCATTTCAGATTCAAGGGCTTTGATATCTGTTCCCTCTTTCATCAACAAATAGGTTACCAAAAAATTAGAACCAAATCTCTCGTCAAAGTTGGGGTTTTCCGTAGTCACTGTTGACATAGAAATTAGTGCATCAAATTGTAAGTGGGAGTTCTCAGGCACATCTTCAATTATTCCGGTGACTTGAAAGTCGGAATCCTCTCTTCTCAGTGTTTGGCCAATCGGGGACTGATTTCCGAAAATTTTCCTTGCGGATTGTTCAGTTAGGACAATAGAGTAGGGGTTGGTCAGAGCAGTTTTACGACTGCCTTCAAGGAGTGCAAAATCAAATATTTGGAGGAAGCTACTGTCGACCACGACCGCTTGTTCGAGTAAAAATTGTTCTCCAGCACCCTTAAACACGTTCTTGCCCCTTCCCCAATAGCGTGTAAATGATTTGATCTGTGGATAATCTTTCAATAACGCCGGACCCATACCTGGCATGGACAAGGCTACCTTTTGAGTATTTGTTCCTGGAAAACTTTGTACTTCATCCAGTCGATAAATATGGTCTTTGTTAGAGTGAAAAGCATCAAAACTTCGCTCATCTTCAATAAAAAGCAGGATTAGTATGCAAGCTGCAAGTCCCAAGGCAAGGCTCAAAATGTTGATGGAAGACCATAGCTTATTTCGCCAGGCGTTTCTCCAAGCAACCTTTAGGTAGTTTCTCAGCATATTGACTGTTTATATATGTGACTCATGTTTGTCGGAAATGGTTGCAAAGTAGTGCTTTGCTGAGGAAGTTTTGGCACCTATTCGTAGGAGTGCTAAAGCGCAGCAAGAGTCCTGCTATCGGACGAGGCCAGCGGCATAAGGACCGAGGGGCTTCCATATCTCTTTTTAATTAAAATCACAACCCAATGTAGCTGTTCATTCATTGACCACAGATCGAGTTTCGATGACGGGACCAATGTAGCGGCGAATTCATTCGCCGAACCTCAGTTTTTGATGGGTGTAAGAAGGTTTGATTATATACTGAGGAAGTTATCTGTGACAAATTAAATGGAGTGCTGCTGAAACACCTGGTCGGCGGATAAATCCGCCGCTACAATAGGGCGAATTCATTCGCCGAACCTCAGTTTTTGATGGGTGTAAGAAGGTTTGATTATATACTGAGGAAGTTATCTGTGAAAAAATAAATGGAGTGCTGCTAAAACACCTGGTCGGCGGATAAATCCGCCGCTACAATAGGGCGGAATTCATTCGGCCGAACCTCAGTTTTTGATGGCTGCAGCAAAGTTTGATTTCATACTGAGGAAGTTATCTGTGAAAAAATAAATGGAGTGCTGCTGAAACACTTGATGGTGTGGTCGTCATCGATACAAACTGGTGAGCGGCAAATGGTGCATAGCTTGTCCAATTTGAAACATCATCATTCTAAATATCCACAGCACCGAAAACATGGTCAGGCGCATTTTCACTTTTTTAGAGCTGCTGATTTTAGTTTTTTTCATGGCATTCACCTCGAGAATGGCGAAATCATGCAAATCGAATGGGAGGGCTTGGGTAAACCGCTGCAGAATGTCTTACTAAAGATTGATCAAGGTGAGGATTTCATATCCGCCTCATTTCCGCACTAAAGTCAAAGGCAATAAGGACCCTAAAATCAATAATCAGCCCCTGTCAAACTGTGCACCACTGATTGCTGCCACTCCTTCAATTGAACTTTCATTTTATCTGCCAACGCTGCATGTTCATCCACCAGATTTTGATGTTCCGAAGGATCTATTCCAATATTAAATAACTCAACCTCTTGCTCTGATGTATAGGCATTTCTAACCACCAATTTATATTTTCCATCCAGCACTGCACAGTCGCCCTGAAAGTCGTCAGGCTCAATCTGGGGATGATGAAAATTTCGAAAACTACGTGTGTATTTTCCGTTCATTATTTTGACCAGTGGTGTCGTGCCTTCCTGTAAATGGGGATCGATATAGGGTGCGGGTGTTTTTATTAGTTCTTGATTCACGTCAAAACTCCAAAAGTAAATGGGCTCCTCGCGTGAAGTCATTTTACCTTCAATCAGTGGCAGGAGATTGACGCCGTCCAATGGCCTTTCTGGAGGCGCTATGTCTATCAAGGCACAAATCGTTGGCAATATATCAGAGGTCACACTATTGACATCGCTCGAGATTGGACTGGGTATCTTGTGAGGCCATTCCACCACACCAGGTACCCGGGTGCCACCGTCATAAATACTTCCTTTAAGTCCGCGCAATGCCGACCGATAATAACCACTGGAAGGAATTCCATTGTCGCCACAATACCAAAGCAACGTATGATCTCGCAAGTTCAGATCATCGAGGTCAGTACGCAAAGTTCCTATGGCACGATCCATGGCCGTGATTTCAGCATACCGTTCCTGCAACACCTCACGCAGTGGCCGCTCAGTAGGTTGACCGGTTTCTAAAGATGTCAGTACCACTGTGCTGTCTGCCAGATGATCGGGTAGGTCGTCATAAAATGCCAGGTCGTCAGGCAATGCCTGGTAGGGTTCGTGTGGGGACCCAAACCAAATAACCGCGAGAAACGGCTGACTGTTGGCATTGGCTTTTTTGATGAAATCAATGGCCTGATCAACCAAGATTTCTGAACTTTCACCCTGAAAGGATTGCGGGGCAGCACCATTTCTTGAAAAGACCGGATCGAGTTCAAAGAAATTGTCGTGAGACAGCCATTCGTCAAAGCCCATTGCTCCGGGGTTGGTCGGAGAGTCCGCTTTTACTGGACCAAGATGCCATTTGCCAAAATGGCCACATCGATAACCTTCCTCAGCCAGGAGGTGTGCGATGGTGATTTCTTCAGGGCGGATGGAAAAATTGGGTACAAAAGTGCCGCTGCGATTGGGATGACGCCCGGTCAACACACTCATCCGGGTGGGTGAGCAAACCGGAGCCGCTGCGTGAAATCGATCCAACCTGAGGCCCCATTTAGCCATCTCATCCAAGACTGGTGTTTTGACAAACGGATGATCGTTGTATCCCGTTTCTTCCCAGCCGTGATCATCGCCCATGAGCAGTATGATGTTGGGTGGGGGCACAGGTTCCTGGGAATTGCATCCGATTTGTGCAAAGAAGATCAAACAAACCATTGCGTTTCTGATGTACATTTTGGTCGATATTAAAGTTGTGAATCCAAATGTCGCGACAATATCTTAAAAAGCTAGGAGGATAGCGTAGTATTAAGAGTGCTCACTAGAGAATGGTGTGTGTCCGGTTTAGATAGAGCTGAATAAACATGATTTAGAGTGATTTAGTATTGGAACGTTTTAGTATTTTCGGAAGGATAGGAGCTAGATCAAATTTCTATGATTTATAGAAGCCCCTTCAAATCATCTCGCTTATCATGGCAGGGTAAGTAATGTACCGAGGTTGAAACATAGCGTTATTAGATCAAAGCTTAGGAGTTATTTTTCAAGAAAGGTTTGGAAAAAAGCTGGGAATTAAAGTTAGCGAGGAGAGGTAGGGTGGTCACAACATCGTGCCTACTTTACAGGAGCATATGTTTATCGTAATAAAATGATATTCCTTCATCATGGCAATTTCAACAAAATCAAACAGGCGGAATTTCTTGAAATCGGCCGGCTTGGGATCTTTGGCCGTAAGTTCAGGCTTGAATTTGTGGAGACAATCCGCATTCAAACGTGACCGCAAGCGGATTATGGTTGGCAAGTTCTTCGACGAAACCAACACCTTTATTCCCGAAAGAGTGACGCTGGACCAAATTAAAAAATCTGCGGTATACGGAAGTGATGTGCTCTATCAAAAGGGCATGGTACACGGCATTCCCGGAACTTCGATCAATGGTTTCATGGACGTGATGAAGATGTATGATGTCGAAGTCATTGGATCCATTTCTGCCAGCGGAGATTTCAGGCTCATGACGGAAGAGACCTTTGATTTTGTAACGGGTCATATGCTGGAAACTTTGGAACATAATGAAGTGGATGCCGTATACGTAAGTATGCATGGAGCTGGTGTTACTGAAGGCCATGACGACCTAGAAGGCGATACCCTTGAATTGATTCGCCAGAAAGTGGGACCAGAAGTTCCCATAGTCTATACGCTTGATCTCCACAGCACTTTGACTGAAAAAATGGCACGAAACGCAGATGCGGTCAGTATTTATCGCACCTATCCTCATATAGATGCCTATGAAGTAGGATATGAAATTGGCAACATCCTTATGGGAACCCTTTTAGGGAAAATTAAACCAGTGATCGCCGTCAAACATCTGCCCTTGCTCATTGGCCCTCCGCTGAACGTTGTCACAGCTGATATGCCCATGAAGAAAGTATATGACCGGGCTAAAGCCTTGCAGCGCACCATCCCGGGTGCTTTGACCTGCTGCCCAGCACATGGTTTTATGCAACAGGACGTACCCGGTGCAGGTGCCGGTGTCATGGTCACCGCCGATCGCGATTTGGTCTTGGCTCAACAATTAGCAGATGAATTAGGTGATCTGATGTGGTCATACCGCAAAGATTTTTGGATTCATCTTCCCGGTCCTGAAGAAACCATCAAGCTGGCCCTTCAATCAAAAAAACCCGTCGCCATAGCCGATAGTGGGGATAATATAGGAGGAGGTGGAGCTGGTGATGGCACACATCTTTTGGCAGAAATCTTGAAACAAAACGTCAAGTCGGCATTTGTTCAAATGTATGACCCGGAATCCGCTATTCAGGCCTTCGTAGCAGGGACGGGTGCTAAAGTTTCCCTGGAAGTCGGTGCCAAATCCAGTAAATTATACGGATCTCCAGTGCCGATAACGGGAGTCGTAACGAAAATATCAAAAGAGGGTGACCCCTGGCACAAGTGCGCACGTGTTGATATGGATGGTGTCACGGTACTTATAAATACGCACAGGATTGGTCCCAACGACCAAACCAATGTTCGGGCCATGGGCATCAAACCTGAAGATTATCAAATGACGGTGTGCAAAGGCAGCTTCGCTTTTCGACCCCAATATCCGGAGAGCGTCTACCATTACATCATGAGCGCTACACCTGGGTATGTTTCCGCAGATCTGTCTACATTTGACTGGAAAAGGATCAAACGACCTATTTATCCCCTTGACGAAATGTAGCTTCCAATATTGATAGGGACTACCTCATTTGTGTTTTTGATTTTATGACCTTTGCTTTGACCATTTCTCCAAGGTCAGGAATCCATCGATGATTCATAATATTCTAATGGGGCACCGACAGCTAATGTGACTCAGAGAACATGTAGACCAATTATAATTTTTAAAACAGGCGCAAATGTGAATCACAATTTCTTTTTGAGATACGTACTTATCCGGGGCAGAAAAACATAGACAGTAGAATTTAAGAATTGGTTTACTATGCCAACTACGATAAAGATCACACAAAGACACCCAGCTGATTTAGGGTGCTTACTATTCAGTTCGGAGACTTTGCATGGGATGTGCGAGAGATGCACGGATGGCCTGAGTACCTACCACTCCCAACGTAATAATAATCGTAGCCAGGCCTGTTACTAAAAATATAGACCAATGGAGGTCGATTCGCCAAGCAAAGCGGTTGAGCCAAGATTCCATCAAGAACCATACTATCGGCCAGGCGATTATTAAGGCGATGATAATGAGCCGCATAAACTGTTTGGACAACAATCCTACCAAATGGAGAACACTGGCACCTAGAACTCGGCGAATACCAATTTCCTTTACCCTATGTTTAGTCGCAAAAGTGACCAAACCAAATAGTCCCAAACAGGCGATGAAAATTGATGCGAAAGCACTTCCAGCCATCAATCGACCCATGCGTTTGTGCTCTGCAAATAATTGAGCTAGGTAATCATCGGCAAATTGATATTCAAATGGTCGAGTGGGCAGGAAATATTCCCATTGCTGCCGCAGAAAACTAAGGGTTTGATCAAGGTCATCGATACGTAAACGGACAGAGAGGAATTGGGGTGGCTGACTCATCTGGGTTAAAAACAAAGGTTGGATGGGTTGACTCAAATCGCGATTCAAAAAATCGCTGATCACTCCGATAACTGTCAGATCAGCATCAGTTCCTTCCCACCTGAGATTTCTCCCAATGGGATCGTCCCAGTTGAGCAGTCTCACTGCGGCTTCGTTTATGAGAATACCAGGGATGATCGAATCGCTTAGCAGCTCTCGATCGAAATTTCGTCCCTCCTTTAGTTCAATTTGATAAGTGTCGAGGAAATCCTTATCGGCATAAATGTACTGCATTGGAATAGGGTCTGGGTAGGAGGGTACCAATACTCTGGTGGGAATGCTCAGCGGTGGTATCACGTGAGATACCGACGCCGCTTCGATGCTGGGATGCTGTAAGAAGGCCTCTTTCACTGCCTTTTGTCTCAGGCCAAGCCAGTTAGCTGTGTACATAGGTTCGGGGTCGACCATAAATAAAGGCATCGAAACGACTTCAGTACTGTTGAATCCCCAATCCCGGGCATGGAGAAATTTGGATTGGCGGTAGATCGTCAAAGAGCTAACAAAAAGAACAACCGTAATGACGAATTGGAAAATGACTAATATTTTTCGCAGATGGAAGCTCTGACCGGGGTTTATCCAATGGACCTTCAATGCTCGTGAGGGCCCGAATCCGGCAAGCACCAATGCTGGGTAAATACCGGCTAGAAGGCCAATGCATATCGTTCCTGCTATCAACCAAAGGATGCCTGAAGGCGTCGTCAGATGCCCTACAATTAATGTCTTTTCAATGAACCTATTTATTATTGGCAGCAAGGACCAGATCAGTACTATCGCGGCAAGCAGCGACAGGAATGCCGTTACCTGAGCTTCGAAAAGAAATTGCAGTGTTATCTGGAATTTGGAGGCTCCACTAATTTTCCGCACACCCACTTCCTTTCGACGTTCGTTAGCTTGGGCTGTTGCGAGGTTGAGGAAATTGAAACTGGCAATTGCCAGGATGAAGGCACCAATAATGGTCAATAATTGCAAAGTCAAGATATTTCCGAACCCTGCAATGCCATAGTCTCTAGTGGTATACAGATGCACACGTTTCAGCGGTTGCAGATGATAAGTAGACTTGATAAGAGGGCGCTGTACGTAGCGAGCGAGCCACTGCGGCAATTTTCTTTCGACTTCCACTCCGCTGGTCTGACCTGACAATTTAATGTAAGTTTCTACAGGTCTCCAGTCTGTCGTATTCCATTGGTCAAACAGATCGGGAATCTGTCCTGAGAGAATGTCAAATTGAAGATTGCTGTGCTGCGGAAGATCTCTTAGAACACCGGTGACGACATACTCACCTTCCCAAAAACCCTCGACGCGCAGTGTTTGTCCCAAGGGATTTAGCTCATCAAAATATTTCTTGGCCATGGTTTCGGTAATGGCCACAGCCTCCTTTCGACTGAAAATGGAGCCTAAATCTCCCTCCACCAGGGGGAGATCAAATAATTGCAGAATCGAAGGATCTGCTGCGCAGAATCGCTGCCTGTAGGCTTTGTCCATATGATATACCCAGGTGGAGATATAGGAGGGGTTTACGATTCTCACCGCATACTCTACCTCTGGCAGATCGCTTTCAATAGCGGGTCCAAAATTACCTGCGATACCCGTATGTACCACAGAACTGCCTTCACTGACTTCCTCCACTAATATCCGGTAAATGCGGTCAAGGTCCTGATGGTATCGATCGACTTTCCATTCCTCAAAAATGTATGATGATATCCCTATGACACATGCCATACCGAGTGAAAGGCCGAGTAAGTTGATCGCTGTGATAGCCTTACTTTTTAATATCGCTCGCACAGTGGTCACGAAGTAATTCCTTAGCAACATCGGGCACATTTTAGGATATTTCAAAAAGCAAGTCTGTTGATACATCTTCTGGTTAATGCCTCCCAAGAGATAACGTCCTTTTCGAGAAGCTGGGGCTTGACTAAGTTAGCAAAATGGTGAAATAGCGTACATCGATGAGATCTGATCTTAGCTGCATTAAATAAATCTCATGTCAGCACTGAATAGCAGATTTGCCTGGATTTTGTGGTGAGATATAAATTATAATTTAGATTTTATTTTCCAGATAAGAGTGTCATTAACAATGCCACTTGTATCTTTTTTCATGAAACTAATTTACGAATTCAAGACTGATTTTACGTTCTGTTTTGAATTGGTTCAGCAGCTCTGACTAATGCAAGGTCCCTGGGCTTTCCATATTTTTTGAACCAAAGTCCTATAAAAGGTAACGCGTAAAAGTTATCAACGAACACTTGATATTCGACAAGCATCAACTTGAGTTGGTTTGGAATAAAATAAAGGAAATCTTGGGGCTTGTGTTATATTTTAGTTCTTATCATACCTTTCCAGAGAATCTTCTGACACAACCAAGAATTATGAATCTACTAGATATCCAGAATTTCTTATGAAATTGTAAAATGAATTCATAACTAGAAATATTGCAAATCTTTTGACTTCGTGCACCTGAATTTAGGTCAAATGATCAGCTCATAGCTGCTCGGTCTACTTCACCTGAATCTTTCGTTAGAATCATCCATCGTCAGCCATGACTATAAAAGTTTATGAGATCTCGAGTGAAAAGGAACCTGGTCTGATCTCTTGCAGTAACTTTCGTGCTAAGTCGCTAAAGATCATGAGGAGTGTCAACTTGACCTTCATTATTTATTCATCACTTTTCGTTGCGCTATACATTAATACAGCTTGGAAGGCGATAAGTGATCAATTGGTTCCAAAAACCTTTATCATCCAAGAGCTTGATGGTACTCACAACAATGCCCAATTAGATGTACAAGGTCCGGTTGGAAAAGTCAATATAGCAAAGATCCATTGATAACCATTACACCTAGTCTGCTAGAGCCCATAGGGCCCCACTTGAAGCCAGTGTCTTCATGCGATCAGAGAATTCAAATCAAATATGAAGACTTTCCCGATCGAGTGCATTTATTTTATCCTATAATACTCATGCTTCTACGTTGTTAGGTGTCTTATTTGTTGATTCACATAAACAAAGTGAAAGTCAAGGGGCATCCGATACCTGGGATTGGATGTAAAACGCTGCTTATAGATTTGCTTTTACTAGTAATGATATTGATTTTAGTTGATGAACATCTCCAAGAGGACTATTTTTCGTGCCTTTGATCAATCGAGCACCGGATAGAGATGGAAAAAGGAATTCGGATCAAAGTATTCAAGCAATAGCGCAACTAGCCGACAATGTTTTAGGGAGGTTGTTCATTCCGACCACGGTCTGTTCTTCTACTTTACCGGCTTTAGGAGATACTCACTCTCACACCTTCAACCTTCAACGGAGGGAAGAGAATTGGCATCATATCCCTCTTTTGTCTGGTAATTTAAACCCACGTTCTTTTATGATTTGGTTTTCTTCTAACACGTCCTTAGAAAAAAGAATGCCTGCTTTGTCTGCACTTCCCATCTAGATCCATCAAGGCTGGGTACACGCCAACGGATGTCGTTATCTGAGCCAAAGAATCTTTAGTTATACTTCACGAATATCTATGCCTGTGAATTACAGCCACTTGTTCTCCATTTGGACTAGGAGGAAGTCCTGGATATGGCTTGGTGGAATCGGCATGTTTGGGGGATAGACCTGTTCTGCAAGTCATATTCTGAAGAATAAGTATTACATTGAGTGCTCAAAATCCGTTTTCTTTTGAAGAAGGTCGTCATTATAGGTCCGGCTTACCCCTATAAAGGAGGATTGGCAGCATTCAATCAAAGGCTTGCCGAAGAATTGGAGTGGAAAGGCATTCACACAATTATCTTCACTTTCTCCTTACAGTATCCCGGTGTCTTTTATCCTGGCAAGACTCAATTCTCTCCTGATGTAAGCAGTAATAGTAGTCTGGATATTCGGCCCAGGATCAACTCTATCAATCCATTTAATTGGATCAAGGTTGCCAGGGAGATTGCAGAATTAGAGCCTGATGTGGTCATTTGCAGATACTGGATGCCTTATTTTGCCCTTTCCCTAGGAAGCATGCTTAGAATCATCAAAAGGAATTGCTCGACACAGATTGTCGGACTTGTTGATAATTTGATTCCTCATGAAAGGAGACTGGGTGACAGTTTGCTGACTACATATTTTATGGAAGCTGTTGATACCTTTATAGTACTATCGACTAAAGTCCATAAAGATATTGAGTCATTAAAGTTAAATAAGCCCATCCTGAAGCTACATCACCCCATATATGATCAATATGGTTCTCAGGTTTCCAGGAAAAAAGCATTGGATTATCTCCAACTACAAAATGGGGTGACCTATCTATTGTTTTTTGGATTTGTCAGGAAATATAAGGGCCTGGATATGCTTCTCAAAGCATTGGCCGATCCCATTCTCAGGAAAGCCAATGTAAAACTCATTATTGCGGGAGAGTTTTATGAAAGAAAAAAGAAGTATCTCAATTTGATTCGAAGGCTCGATATCGAGGATTTAGTCATAATATATCCTTATTATATACCAGATCGTAAAGTTAGGTATTTCTTTTCGGCAAGTGACTTGGTAGTTTTGCCTTATCGTTCGGCCACGCAAAGTGGAATAGCCCAGATTGCACTAAATTTTGTGAGACCTGTATTGATTTCAGATGTTGGTGGCTTAACTGAAACGGTAGAGGATGGATGCAATGGTTTTATCTCAACTCCAAATTCAAAGGGACTTGCCAGGGGCATAAGTAGATTCCTGAATTTTAAGGATAAATCGCACATCCAGGAATGTATCTTCGACAATCAAGAACAATTCTCCTGGAATATATTTACCCGAAATTTAAGCGAAGCTATAGGAATCAATGATCTGGATTTAGTGCTAACTCTTTGATCTGTTATGGTCTAAGTACCTGGGTATGTCATGCATTACAAGCTGAAGTATGCGCTTTAATTGTAATGTGTTAGTTAACTAGCTATGATATGCACCAAACTGGTATCGTCATTCTCTGTATTTTCACTGGTATGATTTAATAGTCCTTTCAAGTTGGAGGAAAAGGCTTTGGGAATTCTGGTTGGTGAACACAGACACCGTGCGTTACTAAACCCATGGTCTCAAATTCAAACAACATGAAAAAAGTATCTGTTATTTTGACAACCTACAATGGGGGTAATACCCTTGAGTTGGTGATCAGCTCAATATTGAATCAAGCAAGTATCAATCAAGAATTTGAACTCGAATTGATTGTAATTGATGATTGCTCAACAGACAACACAGTGGGGGTAGTTGGTAAATTCGATATACCTCTATATACCACCACATCAACCAGTGGAGGACCAAATAAGGGAAGGAATATAGGGCTTCAAAAGGCAACAGGAGATTACATCTGCATTGCAGATCAGGATGACATATGGGAAAAACATAAGATCATTTCACTACTTCCTTATCTAGAGAAAGTTCCGATAGTTACATCTGGTTATACGGTTATTGACCGATCCACTAATAAGAATATTATTAGGGTGAATAAAAATGATAAGGGCCATGTCTACTATGCAAAAAATAAAACATTTCTTTCAAGGTTAACAAAATCCGAAACTGGGCAACACACCTATTTAGGATCTATAATATACTCCAAGGAGCTTAAGGACATATTATTTGAAGAAACCTTTGGTATGGTAGATTTCGATTGGGTTCTTAGGCTTTTTCATAGGAGGGACTCCATAGAAGTATGTAAGTCCCTATATATCAGATATCTTGATGGCCAAAATTTGTCATTGAGTAACTCTTTCAGTACAAAGGATTTTTACTATTCCCTAATGTTTATCGAAAATTATCTGGATGAGTATCCTGAGTCAGTAAGAAAGGGCAATCTAAGATTACATGGTAGTAGGGCTAGATATTTATACTTAAATAATAATATGAGGATGGCAAGATTTTATTTTCTCCGCAGCAGATGGGGACTAAAGACAGCACTCTATTATTTAACGAGCTTCACCGGATCAACATTAATTAAGAAAAAATTTAATGTGTTTGGATAATGGAAAAGAGTAAATCGAAAATATTGCTTTTGATTGGATGTCAAAGAAGCGGCACTACTTTATTATCTGCAATGTTAGGGGGGCATTCAGAAATAAACATGTTATTCGAATCTACTACGAATGAAGTCTTAAGGCTGATTGGGAAAAGATATAGTGCAAATAAGTTGTTAGCCTGGAGGCAAATTAGGCTAAGAAGGAAATCCTCAAAATTTGGTCATTTGATTAATCGTGTTGTTAATTTTGATTTGGGAATAAAACCACAGAGGCATCATCGAATTCGGGTTTTTCCTACTTCCGTCTTATCCATTCAGGATTATATGGATAAGGGAGCATATATAATTACTATAGTGAGAGATAAAATTGATGTGATAGATAGTATTACCACCAGGACGAGAATGACTAGAAGCCAGGCAGAAAGTGAATACCGGCGCTCAATGCAAATAATTGAACATTTAGGCAAAAATGCATATCATATACAGTTTCATGACCTGGTCCACAATCCAATCGTTACGCTTACGGGAATATGCGAATACCTGGATTTGAGGTTTGAGGAGCGGATGTTAAAGGGAGTTGAATATAACTTTGTTTATCCAAATTCAAGAATATTAGGTGAAAAGTCTAAGCTGCGACAATAAAAGTATTGGAATCATAAATATAGGTTTGTTCGAAAATCACCGCTAAAATGAGTGATATTGCAAGGTTGCTATACATGATAAACGGATCATCGGTTTTGTCCTGACTTCTGCTTCAGTCCTTCTAGCACAGTGTTGGATATGCCTAACATTTATTGTTATCAAATATCTCTTGGGAAGGACTTGGTTCTAATTCCTATCAATCAATGAAATAAAAGTAGTCTCTGCACCACCGCTTTCTTTCTTCGCCAAATCCCTCTTGTCGCAGATTGATTGGAGGTCTTCTCGCTTCACTCTTCACTGCATTCTTAAGGAGTGCATCGTATTTCTGAATCCTTTTGTAGCTTGCTGATAGACAAACTGTGATAAAAGATTATATTGATGCTCATCATTTATATCTTTATTTCAATATGTGGCGGGAAGCTTTTAGGTATTTTCTTGCTGTTTGCCTTTTTCTGGCTGTCTCTTCCGCTTTTTTTTGGCCCTACCTAGATGGGCAGCGAATAAGTCAACCCGACCTTATTCAGTACCAGGGTATGAGTCAGGAAATCAGGTCTTACAGAGAGATGACTGGTCGAACGCCTCTCTGGACAAACGCAATGTTTTGCGGTATGCCTACCTATCAGATTAACACAGCTGAAGAAGGCAATTACCTGAAGTACATAAGCCGGGCACTCATGTTGACTCGGGAAAATCCAATCGGATTGATGTTCACTGCCATGGTTTGCATGTTTGTTTTGCTGGTAATCTTGAGAGTTGACTTTAGTATTGCCATGATCGGTGCCGTGATGTTTGGGCTAACTACCAATAATATTTTACTATATGAGGTCGGCCACATATCAAAACTTCGTTCCGTTTCTTTTTTGCCGTTGATCATGGCGACAATCGTATTGGCGTATCGTGGTCAATATGTATGGGGTTTCTTTTGTTTCGCACTAGGATTGGGACTAAACCTTTTGGCGAATCATATACAAATGACCTATTATTTTTTCCTTACGATCCCAATTTACCTTGTTGCGGTTGTCCGGGATTCTGCAGACAAGCACCACCCTCGACGTTTTGCAAAAGCTTCATTGGTATTAATGATGGCATTGTTGGTTTCTTTAGGTACTGCAACCAGTAATCTTTGGCCCACCTATGAATATGCAGAAGAATCTACCAGGGGGGGAGCTATCGTATCCTCGCCGCAGTCATCTTCAAGGGGTGCAGGAGCTGATCAAGGAAGTGGAGGATTATCCTGGGAATACGCTATGGAATGGAGTAATGGAGCCCTGGATCTTCTTGCTTGTGTGATTCCGGGAGCTGCCGGGAATTCCTCTCAGGCCAGGTTATTTAGGGAGTCTACCCTGTATCAGGCCTTGGTACTTGAAGGTGCTTCTGAAAATGAAGTTCACAATGCACCCCTCTATTGGGGTGCATTACCATACACAGATGGCCCGCAATATCAGGGCATTGTGCTGGTCTTCTTTTTTGTTTTGGGGCTCTTGATTATGAAAGATCCCATAAAATGGTGGGCAGGACTTGGAATGCTTCTGATTACAGTCCTTTCACTGGGAGATAATCTTAGCTTATTAAACGAATTCGTCTTTAGATATGTACCGCTCTACAATAAATTCAGGACGCCAAATTCCATTTTGTCTGTTGCTCCTCTCATGATCGTGTCACTCGCACTGCTAGCACTTAGTCGAATAATTCAAACTGAGGATAAAGGTCGATTTTGGCCGGTTGTTAGAAAAGTTGGTGTGCGATTTATTTCGGTATTGATATTGTTACTCCTGCTGGGACCTTATGTCCTTGATTTCGAATCACGGTTTGATATTCAACATGCAGCCAATGGATTGAACTTGGAAAATCTGCGAGCCGACCGTCGATATCTGTTCAAATATGACACTACAAGGGCATTGCTTCTGCTAGTCTTAGCCCTCTTTCTGCTATGGGCCTATCTTCACGATCACCTCAGTCGCATGTTGTTTATTCTAGTGTTGGGAGTTCTGACACTGGTAGATTTTTGGACTGTGAATCGACGCTTTATTGACAGTGCCAGCTTTGAGGAAGAGAAAGAAACTCAAGTGCCATTTGAGGCAAGGGATGTGGACCGGCAGATCCTTGCAGATACCAGTGCTCATTTCAGGATTCTTGATCTTTCCATAAATACCTTTAATACTGCTTCTTCATCATTTTTTCACAAGACGTTGGGCGGTTACCATGCAGCAAAGTTAAGAAGGTATCAGGATATCATAGATTGGTACCTGGCCAGGGGAGACAGAGGGGTCATTAACATGCTTAATGCCAAATACATTATTCAGACTGATCCTGAAGGAAATCCTCATGCAAGCGTCAATGAAGGTGCACTGGGTAATGCCTGGGCTGTAGACTCCATTAAAATGGCAGAAGATCATTATCAGGAGTTAGCCGTCATAGACAGCATTGACCCTGGAAACATAGCAGTAATACATAAGGATTTTACAAATTATTTGGCAGGGCTGGATCCAGATCCTTCTGGTCGTATAAGTCTGACCAATTATGCGCCTGATTTCCTGATTTATTCGACACAGAGTTATGGTGAAATGCTAGTGGTATTTTCGGAAGTATGGTATAATCCGGATAAGGGCTGGCAAGCATTTATTGATGATCAGCCTGTAGAACACATTAGGGCTAACTACATCCTGAGAGCAATAAGAGTACCTCCTGGAAAACATGAGATTAAGTTTGTATTCGAACCTCATTCATTCTATACAGGAAGAATTATTTCGAAGATTTCTTCGTCATTCATACTGTATGGCTTTATTTGGTTGGTAGGTGTCAGCATGTATCGATCTCGCTTCCCACGATCTGAAACAAGCCAAGTTTAAGTTCAATTGGCGGGAGAAGCCCATGTAGCGAGGTCCTTAAAGCATGAAGACCATATGAACTTTGGATAAAGCTAAGACAAGGGTCAGAGTGAGAAAATGTTATGGTTTTGGGGATAGGGTTCTCACTTTTTTTGGATTGCATTCCTATCAGTCAAAATGCGGAGATGCATCCATTGCTGGCTGATTGCCATTGTTTCACTCGTAAGTATTGGTTATTCAATAGAATTATGATAAATGTGATTTGTTTTGTAGCTTTCGTTGAGCCCGTGATGGAATCCCCATGAAACTCCAATGTAGTAAAGTCAAGGTACCCTTCAGTATGGTATTGGGTTACTGCTTTTATTCAGCCTCACTGTGTGGAGGGCCTTTGAAACTCCGAATGTCATATGGACAATTGATGATGACACCCGAGTTGATGGTATCCATCCCAGTGAGAAATTACCTCGTGATCAAACTGTTTCGTTCAGCGACAACTCCCCCGGATTGACTTGTGACGAAAATCGTGTACCTGAGCCACGTCCATCAGTGGTGTATACCGATTCTATTGAGGAGTCATCCTTCAAAAGAAGATTTCAAGTTTTCTACCGCCCCATCACCAAATCCAGTTCGGCGGTCTTAGCCTATAGCCATTTGGCTACTTTTATTCTAGACGCCGTGCTGGTTGATTTGGTAAGTCCAGAGGAAATAAAAGAGCAAACAAACAGCAGTTCTTCAGAATTTGATAGGGCCAGGGATCATGCTAATTTGATTTCAACCAATTCGACAGAATTATTAGGTAATTGGGAGCAAGTGCCCTTGAACTCATCAATATCTTGGCAAAACTCATTCTTTCCACGGAGTGAGAATGTCATGGGATCAATTGTCGGTTCCATCCCTGAAAATCTAGATTTGAATTCTGAATCGGAAGTGCCTCCAGCCCAGGAATTGCAGATTGTAGACGCCTGTGGTGGCTCATTTTCAATTAGCCCAGAGGAATTCAGGATTGAAGGTCGATGCACAAACAATTACACAATAGTTAGGATATGGCGGTATACTGATCGTTGTTTTATTAGCGATAGTCTGGTCCAAGTAATCAATGTAAACGATTCTGAAATACCTCAAATTATTGATTTCTTTCGGATCAGTGAGGTTGCTTGCCCCAGTGACACGACGTATCTGGCTGCGACAACTTGCGATCCTTCTCAAGTAGGAGTATCTCAGGTGACTTTGTCTAACGTTTTTGGTTGCGATAGTGTAGTGATTACGACTACAACACTTCTTCCTAACGACACGACGTATCTGGCTGCGACAACCTGTGATCCTTCTCAAATAGGAGTATCTCAGGTGACTTTGTCTAACGTTTTTGGTTGCGATAGTGTAGTGATTACGACCACAACGCTTCTTCCTAACGACACGACGTATCTGGCTGCGACAACCTGCGATCCTTCTCAAGTAGGAGTATCTCAGGTGACTTTGTCTAACGTTTTTGGTTGCGATAGTATAGTGATTACGACTACGACGCTTCTTCCTAACGACACGACCAATCTGGCTGCGACAACCTGTGATCCTTCTCAAGTAGGAGTATCTCAGGTGACTTTGTCTAACGCTTTTGGTTGCGATAGTGTAGTGATTACGACTACAACGCTTCTTCCTAACGACACGACGTATCTGGCTGCGACAACCTGCGATCCTTCTCAAGTAGGAGTATTTCAGAAGACTTTGCCCAACGTTTTTGGATGCGACAGTGTAGTGATTACGACTACGACGCTTCTTCCTAACGACACGACGTATCTGGCTGCGACAACCTGCGATCCTTCTCAAGTAGGAGTATTTCAGAAGACTTTGCCCAACGTTTTTGGATGCGACAGTATAGTGATTACGACTACGACGCTTCTTCCTAACGACACGACCTATCTGGCTGCGAGAACCTGTGATCCTTCTCAAGTAGGAGTGTTTCAGAAGACTCTTCCTAACGTTTTTGGTTGCGACAGTGTGGTGATTACGACTACAACGCTTCTTCCCTTGGCTGATGCAGGAGAGGATAATAGCATAGTACTATGTTCAGGACAAACAATAGACTTAACAACTTTGGTTTCAGGGTCCGGTGGGACATTCAATGATCCTGGAGCTACAGGAGGCCTTTCAGGAACAATTTTTTCGGCAACAGGATTGGCAGCGGGTACCTATTTGATTCAATACATCGTCGTTAGTGGAAATATTTGTCCGGATGATACAGCCAGTATTTATATAACGGTGGGTGAAAATCCAATTTGTACCATCACTAGACCAACAGATATTGTGTGTGGTACCAGCTCTCCCAATAACAACCTCTTCGCTCATGCGACCTATCCATCTGGCTCTGGTTCTGGAGGGTTCACCTATAACTGGAAAGTAAAGAGTGGGAGCTGGACAATCAATGGATCTTCAAGCGGACAAAGTGTGAATTTTCTCACAGATGCCGGTACAGCAGTATTTGAAGTTACTGTAACGGATGCAAATGGATGTTCGACTATCTGTGACATCATCTTAAATTGTATCGAAGCTGATGACGAATATTGCACCTTATCACAGGGATTCTATGGAGAATCTAATGGGAAACAATTTGGGCAAAACACACTTCAAATTATTCAGAATTCCCTCAATAAGGATATTGATGGAGATGGAACTTCTGATCCTTTGGTATTGGGATTGCCGGGAAGGTCGTTAACTTTTGATCAGACTACTTCCCAGTGCATCATTAATCTGTTACCAGGCAGTGCAAGCCCCAAAATACTTCCATCAAGTCTGGGAGATTGGACAGTTAATGCGAGCAATTGTAGCGTAGGGACAATACAACTTACCAGCAGCGCTAGAATCAAAAATATTCTTCTGACTCAAACCATTAGCCTAATGCTGAATGTGCGGTATGACCCTACATTGCGTTTTCTTACGCTGAAAGATATAAGCTGTTTTTCAAGTCCCAATATATATATAAGAGACTGGGTAATGATGCAACGGTAAGTGACCTGGTCGATTGCGCAAATGAAGTACTAGGAGGGGGCAACGATTGTCAATTAAAGCCGGGAACTTTGGCTGATGCGATCGGACAGGTCAATGATCTTTTTGTCGAATGTAAAGATCTGAACAAGCCCTGCCACCTCGCAAAGTTCAAGGCTCCTTCTACAAATCTCTTAGATTCTAATGGGAAATTTCTAGCATCATCCACACTACATGTGTTTCCCAACCCGGCAACAACTAAGGCACATCTTTCTTTTGTAGCTCCGGGCTTTGAAGGGCGGGTGAAGATCGAAGTATTTAATCATTTGGGGCAGAAAGTTTGGGTTAGGTCTTTTGGTGCGATTCGTGAAGTATTGGAAACAGACATTTCATTAGGTGAGTGGGCAGAAGGCTGGTACCAAGTTCGTTTGTCTTGTAGGGGAGGCTTTCTCCATAAAACCCTTTATGTAAATTAGTTGTGAAGACGCAGAAAAAGATAGCTGGCATTCTATAGGTTGTGCTCTTTTTGTGTCCTTACCTGTTGTATCAGCGTTTTCGATCAATTGTGCAAATCAATCAAGCCCGATATGGGGAGAGTGCAGGTTGTCATTTACATCAAGATTAAATGTGACGATAAAACCAAAGGACAATATGGCAAACAAGAAAAATGACACCATGCATATCAGACAGATGTTTGAGACTTTGCTTACTTGGACTAGGCCTAGTTTCTTTCACCTAAAATCACTTTTTTAGTTTATTTCGCTTTCAAATTTCAACTGGACCTTGCTCAATGTGTAGGAAGAAATCGTGAATTCCAAGCACCAATCTCCCATTCAGGGTTTGCATCCTCGGCGAAGAGGAGCAATTTTGGTGGAGACTATTTTATCCGAATTAACAAAAATTGAACTTCGATGAGTTGATCTGGCGCCGACTCCTAAATCTGTTCGAGCCACAATCCCTGAATCTTACATCCATTGCTGGTTGATAGTCATTGTTTCACTTGAAAGCTATTAGTTGGTAGAATGGAATTATTATAAACGTGATTTATTTTGTAGCTTAGGCTCAACCCGTGATGGAATCCCCATGAAACTCCGATGCAGTAAAGTCACATTTACCTTTCAGTATAGTATTGTATTGCTGTTTTTATTCGGCCTCACTGTATGGAGGGCGGTTGAAACGCCGAACGTCAAATGGACAACTGATGATGACATTGGAGTTGATATTGTCCATCCCCTCGAGAAATTAGTTAATGAACCATCTGTTTCGCTCACCGGCAACTCCCTCGAATCGACTAATGACAAAAGTCAGGTAACTGAGCCACCTCCATCGGTAGTGTTTTCAGGTTCTGTGGAGAAGTCTTCCTTCCAAAGAAGATTTCAAGTTTTCTATCGCCCGGTCACACAATCCAGTTCGGCAGTCTTAGCCTATAGCCATTTGGCTACTTTTATTTTAGAGGCTGTGTTGGTTGATTTGGTCAATCCAGAGGAAAAAAAAGGGCAAACAAGTGGAAGTTCTTCAGAATTTGATGGGAACAGGGATCACGCTAACTTGATTTCAACCAATTCGACAGAATTATCAGGAAGTTGGGAGCAAATGCTTTTGAACCCAATATCTTGGCAAAACTCATTCTTCCGATTGAATTCGAATGTCATTGGATCAATTGTTGGTTCCATACCCGAAAATCTAGATTTGGAGTGTGCATCGGAAGTTCCACCAGCCCAGGACTTACAGATTGTAGACACCTGTGGTGGCTCATTTTTCGTTAGCCCTGAAGAATTGACATTTGAAGGTTTCTGTGCAAATGATTTCACAATACTTAGGATATGGCGATATACTGATCACTGTCTTAATAGAGATAGTGTAGTCCAGGTAATCCGGGTAAGAGATTCTGAAGCACCTCAACTGGTAGGCCAAGTACCACCGAGCATGGAGGTCTCCTGTGCTTCAGAGGTTCCACCAGCGGTTGATCTGGAGGTCGTGGACAATTGCGATGGTAGTATGATGATCAGTCCAGAAGAATTCACAATAGCAGGTGGCTGTGCAAATGATTTCACTGTGGTTCGAATATGGCGTTTTGGTGATCAGTGTTTCAATAGAGACAGCGCATTCCAGGTGATCCGGGTGCTCGATTTTAAACCACCTGAACTGATAGATCCAGTACCACCGAGCATGGAGATCTCTTGTGCCTCAGAGGTTCCACCAGCGGTTGATCTGGAGGTCGTGGATAATTGCAATGGAAGTATGATGATCAGCCCCGATGAATTTACAATAGAAGGTGGCTGTGCAAATGATTTAACCATCGTTCGAATATGGCGTTTTGGTGATCAGTGTTTCAATAGAGACAGCGCATTCCAGGTGATCCGGGTGCTCGATTTTAAACCACCTGAACTGATAGATCCAGTACCACCGAGCATGGAGATCTCTTGTGCCTCAGAGGTTCCACCAGCGGTTGATCTGCAGGTCGTGGATAATTGCAATGGAAGTATGATGATCAGCCCCGATGAATTTACAATAGAAGGTGGCTGTGCAAATGATTTAACCATCGTTCGAATATGGCGTTTTGGTGATCAGTGTTTCAATAGAGACAGCGCATTCCAGGTGATCCGGGTGCTCGATTTTAAACCACCTGAACTGATAGATCCAGTACCAGCTAGCATGGAGATCTCCTGTGCTTCGGAGGTACCACCAGCGGTTGATTTGGAGGTCGTGGATAATTGCGATGGAAGTATGATGATCAGCCCTGAGGAATTTACGATAGCAGGTGGTTGTGCAAATGATTTCACCGTGGTTCGAATATGGCGTTATGGTGATCGGTGTTTCAATAGGGATAGTGTAGTCCAGGTGATCCGTGTGAGCGATTTTAAACCACCTGAATTGATAAATCCAGTACCAGCTAGCATGGAGGTCTCCTGCGCTTCGGAGGTACCACCAGCGGTTGATTTGGAGGTCGTGGATAATTGCGATGGCAGTATGATGATCAGCCCTGAGGAATTTACGATAGCAGGTGGCTGTGCAAATGATTTCACCGTTGTTCGAATATGGCGTTATGGTGATCAGTGTTTCAATAGGGATAGTGTAGTCCAGGTGATCCGAGTGAGCGATTTTAAACCACCTGAATTGATAAATCCAGTACCAGCTAGCATGGAGGTCTCCTGCGCTTCGGAGGTGCCACCAGCGGTTGATTTGGAGGTCGTGGATAATTGCGATGGAAGTATGATGATCAGCCCTGAAGAATTTACGATAGCAGGTGGCTGCGCAAATGATTTCACCGTGGTTCGAATATGGCGTTATGGTGATCGGTGTTTCAATAGGGATAGTGTAGTCCAGGTGATCCGTGTGTATGATGAAAACGCACCTTCAACACCGGACCCACCGGCTGATATTACTGTGCAGTGTGTGGATGACATACCACCACCATCAAGTCTTACTGCGATTGATAATTGTGGACAAGATATCACAGTGAGACCCACGGAACAGGTTACCCCGGGTGACTGTCCCAATGATTTGGTTATGTTGCGTACCTGGACCTTTACCGATATCTGTGGAAATTCTAGCTCTGTGAGCCAGACAATTACTGTTGCGGATACTAAAGCACCGGACTTCAATAACTGTCCTGCTGATGTGATGGTGGATTGTAATCTGATGATTCCCGCTGTCGCGAGTTTAACCGCTACAGATAATTGTGATGGGACAATAGCCGCAATTTACAATGGAGAGGTTCGTACGGATCATTGCGATTCGGATTTTTATACGCTCACAAGAACCTGGAGTGCCACAGATGCTTGCGGGAATACTGGTACCTGTATCCAAATAATTACAGTCAAATCTCGGCTGTCTGATCCTTGTTTTACCATTGAATTGGATATTTCTTATAATTCCAGCAATAACACAACTACTTTTAACTGGGAATTATGTGTGTCGGATACGCGATGTCAGGATCTATCTAATATCCGATTCTCTCTTCCTTGCGGTTTATCTTCACAATCAATCAGCAATGTAGGATCGAGTGTATCAGGAGTGATATCGGAGACAACCGGCAGGCCTCATCAGTGTGGAAGATATGCTCTTACTTTTGAGGACTTTGCCGATGATGGAGGTATTAAACACGAACCCAACGGATGTGCCATGTTCTACTACGCATTACAAGGTGACCATCGCTTACATAAGACGGATGTATCCGTAAAGGCAGGAAGGGAGGAAGGGTTAGGTTTTGACCAGGTAGGATTAAGCTGCGTTTGTGAAGAAAGCATCGCACCGCACGCTGACGCTTTTACAACCGGTCCGCTTCGGGGTGATGTCGATAATTCTTCTCAGGCTGATGACAAGAACCAGGTCAGTTTAGAAGTATTTCCAAATCCTGCCAGCAATGAGATTAATATAAGGCTTAAGAATTTCAATGAGGAATTTATCCACTTCCAATTAGTAGATATGTTAGGAAGGACACTTTTCGTGCAAAGATTAATTAATACAAAACCCGACCTATTCACAATACCGGTACCAGGTCATGTTTCTGATGGACTATATAACATTCGCATTTTGAATGCTACGGAACTAAGTTCAATTCCTATCATAATTTCACATTGACAAGCACTATAATAAGCTGTTCGATTTACGGGAAATTATTGTTTTGTTAGTGAATCTGCTGTATTCCCAATAGTTAGTGCCAAATCTTCATTAACCAGGGCAGCCTCTTATTATACATTAGAATAGCGATACATGCGATAAATAGCTAGTTCATGAAATGAACTGTACTTTCAAATGCTATTTTCTTACTGTACGTATATTATATTTATATTATAAGTTGAATAATTGTACAGTTTGGCAGATATGGAAAGTCTGACGATCCCATTGGGTATGGACCGTCATGGTTAGACATAACTTACTTTGCCTTCTCTTGCTCCATTATAAAACCCAATGGACCAATTGATCAGGATATAGAGAATAATGGGTGTGAATAATAGAAATTTGAAAATATACCTGGTCTTAATGACTCTATAAAATATATTAATAAACCTGTATCCTGTCAGTGTTAATGCAAGAATTGGGCACTTAAATATTATTTTTGGCGGCATATTATTCTTCCTCCTAACTTTTGCTGAAAATCTGCCAAGCATTCTTTGGTTTGAGACTATCTCACTTAAATTTGTTTTATTAACGTGGATTACACTGATGTCTTTCACTTGATATATTTTACCATCCATTTTTTTAAATTCATGACAAAATAGAAAATCTTCAAACGCTCGATCATTGGAAAAACCTCCAAATTTTTCGAAGACATTCTTTTTAGCTGCAAAATTGCAGGTTGCAGCTACTTCAACTTCTCTTTTAGGTACATTAAACTCAAGGAAATTACTAAACTCAACAAGGTAAGAGCATGTTCCAAGAATGCTTGCCTCAGTTCCATTTTTTATAATCCCAGTAATAATTGAGTCTTCTTCCATATTCGCATCTATTTTTTTCAACCAATTTTCACTTGCAATACAATCTGCATCCATTAGAGCAATGATCTTTCCTTTCGACTCTTTAATCCCAATATTTCTAGCTGACCCTGGAAAAGTCTGTCGATTTAGTTTTATGAGATTAATTCTACTATCGGTGATATTCAGATTTTCTATTATTGACTGATTTCTAAGGCTTGAACTATCTACAATTATGATTTCAAAATTTTTTTCAACCTGTTGGTTCAAAATTGAATTGACGCATTTATTAATCATTGCTGGATGATTATAAAATGGTATTATCACTGAAATATCTATCATTTTTTATCTGCTTATGTCTCTATTTAATATCTCTCAGATGGGGATATCTCTTTTTTAGTAATTGATGTTCTATCTTTCCTTCTACCTCCTTCACAGCATGATTTGCTTGAGTATTTTATTCTCTTTTTCTAGCTGCCTTATCCTGCCTAAACGCTCATTCGTTGTCCCATGATCCATATCCTCAGCTCAGATAGCTTCATACTTTTTCTTCCAATAATAGCATGTTGCTAAAAACAGATCAAACTGCTCTAAGGTCGCCTTGACGCTTTACTTTAAAATCTTGAGCCTTTCCTCCTTTGTGTGTCTCTTTGCGATCTTCATAGTTACAAATTTTCTTTTGTAATCAAGTCCGGCTTTTTCGCAGGGCCAAACAGAGATCTGGAGTAGCTTAAACTTCAGAATGGAATCTGTCATATACACTACCAAGTTGATTATCTCACCTAGATTTTCTGCTTCGCACCAAGTCTATTGCCTGCATAATACGTTCGACATGGCTCTGGTCAGAGATCTTTAGGCAAGTCTTGAAGATAGGCTAAATGTAATAGGAGTAACCGGATATCAGTTTCGATCATTGGACAGGATACTCAGTATGGAGATGAACGGAGTATTGGATTGGAAGAGCAAGGACAACGGGATCATGAAGGGAATATGTGTTTTTTGAGATGGCACTGAATAAGACATAGCGGCATATGCATCTACCACGAGGCAATATTTGGTGGATTTCAGTTTCAGAGAAGCAAATTAGAGCCGAATTCAGTAATTTATTACCGATAACTCATCTGAATTTATTATATACCCTTTTTTTGGATTCTGCTTGGCCATAGACATGGATCAATCATTGGATGAGTGGAGAACCGTGTTAATCAAAAGAAAAACCAACCAACTTTATGAATGATTGGAGAATTTGGTCTACCCTGATCGCCATGGCAGGATTTTGCCTACCTGGATGTGCCCCAAAAGGAGATTTGCAGTCGATAAACACATTGCCTAATGATCGAGCAAATATCATTTTCTTCCTCACTGACGACCATCGCTATGATTGCTTAGGATTCTTAGGCCACCCGTTTTTAAGCACTCCCGGGCTGGACCGTATAGCGGCGGAGGGTGTCTACCTAAAAAATGCTTTTGTCACGACCTCATTGTGCTCTCCCAGCCGGGCTTCTATTCTGACCGGACTGTATGCGCACGAACATCGAGTGATCGATAACTATCATGAAGTGGACCGCGACTTGATATTTTTCCCACAATACCTCCAGCAAGCCGGTTATGAAACGGCCTTCATCGGTAAGTGGCACATGGGAGATGAAAATGTGCCTCAACGTGGGTTCGATCATTGGGCAGCATTTCGTGGGCAGGGTACCTATTATCCCGATGGCCATGGGACCAGCCGGGTTGTACCACAAACCAATTATGAAGGATACAACATCAATGGTGCCCAGGTGCCTCAACGAGGATATATCACCGATGAACTTACCGATATGTCTATCGACTGGCTTGAATCTCGGGACAACAAGGACAAGCCCTTTTTCCTTTATGTCTCTCACAAAGCTGTGCATTCAGACTTCGTCCCGCGTGATGAAGACCGGGACATGTATAGAGACGAAGAATGGGCTCCTCCGCCAAGTTACTATGATACCCCGGAAAACAGGGCGGGAAAACCGAGATGGCTAATTGACCAACGCAATAGCCGCCATGGCGCGGAATTTGGATATAATCTAGATCACTTTGATCTGGAATTTTACTACAAGCGGTATTGTGAAGCGCTGGTACCGGTCGACCAAGCCGTAAGCCGGACTCTGGAATACCTCGAGAAATCCGGCCAGTTGAATAACACCCTATTCGTCTATATGGGTGATAACGGGTTCTTCTTTGGGGAGCATGGTTTGATAGATAAAAGGGCCGCCTATGAAACATCTATGCGTGTCCCATTACTTATGAGACTTCCAGCAAACATGGATAGAAATAAGGGTCAAGTAGTTACTGAAAATGTGACCAATATTGATATCGCACCCACCTTGCTCGAAGCAGCCGCTATCGAAAAGCCTGCGCATATGCATGGAGAGAGTTTCTTCAAAACACTGAAGGGAGAGGAATTAAATTGGCGCGAATCGTTTCTCTACGAATACTTTTGGGAATGGAACTACCCCCAAACTCCCACCACCCATGCACTTCGCGGAAGCCGCTACAAATACATCCGCTATCATGGCATTTGGGATACAGATGAACTGTACGATCTTGAAATGGATCCTGAGGAACGAGTCAACCTCATCAAGCATCCCGAACATCAGGACAGGATCGTAAGAATGAAAAAAGAACTCTTTGATATTTTGCGTAACACCGGTGGACAGGAAATCCCTTTCCAAGAGGATAAGGGGCGGAAATTCTATCATCGCCATCCCGATCAGGCCAAACAGGGTCAATTTCCAGCGTATTTCTTTGAAGAGATGCAGCCGGTAACTGAGTGAGAAAAGGATTGAGTGCTTCTCGATTTATTGTCTGTTATCAACTGCCATTTCGGGTTCGTTCGAAATCTATCAATTTGACTCTTTTGCTTTACTTATTGAAGGGCTAATAGGGGCGGCCATCAAGTTTAAGTATGATTTCCCCTCGAAGCAATTCAACAACACCCTTTTTTTCAAATTCCTTCAACAACCTTGAAATTACAACCCTGGTTGTGCCCAGCTCGTTGGCTAATCTTTTATGTGTCAATAAGACTTTTTTGTCTCCTTGTCTATGGTGGTATTGGATGAAGTAGTTGTATAGTCGCTCATTGATATGCTTAAAACTTAAATCATTGATTGTATTCAGCAATTCGGTATATCGGTCCAAAAAGGTCTGAATAATAAAACCATTCCACCTAGGGTATTTAATCTGCCATTCGCGTACTTTATCGATGGGGACAAGTAGCAAATCCGACTTGCGTTCGGTATGGGCATGAACCTGACTTTGCATATTGGAAAAACTTGCCACTAAAGACATCATACAGGTTTGCCCTGAAGAAATATAGTACAGTAAAATTTCTCGATCCAAATCATAATCATTTCGATATACCCTAATGGAACCGTTCAGCACTAGAGGGATCACTTTCATGTATCTTCCCGATTCGGCAAGGACAACATTTTTATCAACAGTAACAGTTTGGCATTTCGAAGCTATTTCAGTTTTAAGCTCACTTTCAAATGGTAAGTCAACTAATTTCATGGGTCTTCTTACATCACGTTTGTAACAAGATACGCCAATATATACTTCTAGTAGACAAACATGCGATCACTATTCAAGGAAAGTTCTAATAATTCTTTAGGAAGAGCAAATTTGATTTTCCTCCCCTGAATCTCTTCGGTAGTCAGTCCCCTCGCCTTGCTTGACATACCCGAAAGGTAGATTTGGCACCCAGCCTTTTCCAGCACTTCATAATGCGATTTCAGCGACCCGGTTCCCAGGCCTTGTACATGTTCGATGACATTTTCTCTCATGAGCTGGACTGCATCTCCAGCCAAAAACATGGTGACGGTATGCCCCTCATCTACGGCAGTTTTTGCCACTAAAAATGCCAATGCTGCTACCGTTGGATTCTCAGGTCCTCGGGTTAAATGAATTAGGACGCTTTCTTTGACGTTATTTTGTGTTTGCCCCTTTTGAAATGCCAGAAGAACTAATAGCAATAATAATGGGTAAATATAAAGCAGGTTTTTCACAACGAATGGTTTAAGTCAATTAATAATTAACTTTATACACATCTGTTCAAAATAATTATCAAATTGAGGTTGTCATGATTTTGGTCAAACTCCCGCCAAGCTGATTCTGATACCCATTATCGTGCCGCGTTTCAGCCCGGCGCTATGATGATTCGGCCCCTTCGGGGCCTTTTGTGATAATTATTTTGGACGGCATTGCACTTCATGCTACTCTTCACGCATTACGGATCTGATTTTTTCCACAACCTCTGGTGTCACCTCGTTAATGCCATGTTCAGTGTTTGCATGTTCAGCAGCTAATCTTAGTGCTTCATCCGCTGTTTTTGCTCTGATGATGCCATCACAATCAAAGCCTACATCCCTACAGTGAATTACTTTTTCCATTTGATAGAATTTAAAACAATTAAGCGATGTTGTCACCAACAAAGATAAATGGAACCGGTGGAGAAAAATGGTATCTTTTGATACAGATGGTGTTATTTGAGCCCTTTGAGTGAGGGTGGCAGAGCTTGGAATGAGGTCATATGGCAAAGTAGATTTCAGAGAGCCTATATTTCTAGCTTACGAAATTGAATTTGCGATTGACGTGAGAAATTATCCGGTCTTTCAAATAATCTGTAAAGCCCAAAGCTGAAGGACAAGTGGACAAGCTGACAAGCTTCGTAATAGTAACAATGATGGACCGAATCTTTGCAACTTCGACCAATTTTTCTACGTCAGATTCTCAACCCACCCTTGATACTTGGTTCTGTGCACCAACGTTATCACTCCTAAGGGCAAGTTTCAATCATTGCTTACTAATGAATCCTGTTTTATGATGAAGAATTTGACATTTCGCTTACTCCTCCAATGCCTTTCCATGGTCTCCTGCTTCTGTGTTGCATCACAGGAAATCAGTGATCCCGAAAAAAACTTCGAGCACCTTTGGCAGACATTCGATAAAGATTACGCTCTATTTGAAGTTAAAAATATCGACTGGAGTGCATTATACCAGGTATATCGATCACGAGTGAGCGATAAGACCTCCGATGATGAACTTTTTGAGATTATCTCAAATATGCTGGGGCATTTAAACGACAATCACGTCAGGCTGCGTTCTCAGAATCCACCTCGAAATTTTAGTGCTGGCTATCTATTTCAGCGATTTGGTGGTGAAAAATATGATCTGTTTAGAGATTTAATGTCGCAGAGGCCTCTACCTGATCATTATGTTGTTAAGGACCATCTGGGCAGCCCCAGGGTGGTCTTCCAGGATAAGAACAATAATAACCAGATTGATTTTGCTACCGAGATTGAGGAGGTCAAAAACTACTACCCCTTCGGCCTCGAATGGGACGAACCCACCCAGGAAACTGCTAAATACCGTAATGCCTACAATAATAAAGAGCGGACGCCACACACGAAGTATTTAGATTTTGGAGCTAGGAACTATATTAAGAGCGCTAATGTGTTTGATGGGCCGGATCCTATAAGTTCAAGCTTTCCGCAACTTACGACGATAAATTATGCGGGGAATTCTCCCGTAGCGCATATAGATCTGCATGGCTTGCAGAAGGTCAAGTTGATTAATGGTCAGATCTTGCGAGGTCCGAATTCGCCTGCTGTCATCGACGCTGCAAATGAACAGATTGCAATTGACTACATAATGAGCCATCCATCCACTGGAGGGTTGGGTAATGTAGATGAGATTGTGGGCAACGAATCCGTTGGAGGTGCTATGCATGAGATCTTTAGCCCGGAGAATGTTGGTGCCATCTTGATGATGGCTGAAGGGGTATCAACTCCGAGTAGAGCTGGGAGAACATCACTAAATGTGAGAGCGGCAGGGAAGGCAGATGATGCTACCAGGGAAGGGATCATTTATGAAAGAACGGACCAAACAGGAGCTTTAGATAAATATGTCGGGCAATCAAAGAATGAAAAACGCTTTTTGAAGCGCCAAGGTGAACACGCTAGAGCAAATCCCGATTCAGATTTTGAATTTAAAGTTATCGATCGTGGAGATCCAAGAGGAAAATTTCCAACCGATCTTGACATAAAAGAACAAAGGGCCCTTGATGCAAGGGGTGGACCAAGAAATAAATCTAATCCTCAAGGGGGAACTTCAAACAAGAAAAATGTTATTAGAAAAGATAGATCCTAATAGGAATGAAGCTTAAGAAGGGAGATATATTTGAATTTAGGCCAAATGACAATGCACTAGCTTACGGCCAAATTATAGGTCTTGGAAAAGGCGGCTCGATTAGTGTCGTACTTTTCAAAAGTATGTATAAGTCAAGACCAGATTCGAAGGAGATACTTGAGGATGATATCTTACTGATTGCAAATACATTTGATGCTAAGTTGTATCACAAGCATTGGACTATCATTGATAATATGGATCTAGGCCAAACAAATGTCATTAGGCCTTACTATAAAATTGGCACAGATCCAGTCATGGTTGAGAATTTTGAAGGTAAGACACTAAAGACAGCTACTGATGACGAAAAGCAAAGCCTGATATATAGGTCTTATGTAGCACCGGTAAGATTAGAGCTTGCTTTTAAAGCGTATTACAAGAACGGTGAGTGGCGTGATGCTTTCGATGATCTACTTTATTCAAAAGCTGTTGAGGGGCACTCAATAGTAGAGCGATCTGCTTAAGAATTCCTTGGCTGGTGTCGTCACTTGGCTTTAGCAAAAGCCTGTTTTGTTTTAAAGTTTTGGATATAGGTATCGATTACATTGAAAAGGACGGATCGAGTATTCTCGTCCATTTTCTGGATATTCTCAATTCTTTCTACTGTCTCCTTATCGTAGCTGGCGAATTCGCCGTCACCTAATAGAAAATCAACTGTGACGCCGAAGGAGTCTGCAATTTTCTTTGCGGCATCGACAGATGGAATGGCAAGTCTTCGCTCATACTTGCTAATCATCTCCCTGGACACGCCGCTTTTCACAGAAAGATCACTCTGCGACCATCCATTTTCCTTCCTAAGGTTAGCAATAATGACGGCTATTTTATCCATAATAAGCTGTTTTTGTGCCTTAAAGGCACGACTCAGAGCAAATATATGGGATTAAAGGCCGAAAATAAATCTATTAGTTCCTTGGCTTAATGGAATTATAATCTATATTTGCGTCTAATAGTTCCATTTGGATTTTTTCAGACTTTAACATTTTTCAATGGAGATCTCCGAGATCAAATCGCGCCTCCCAATCACCCAGGTCATTACTCACTACGGTTACAAACTAGATCGGAATAACCGGATGTTGTGTCCCTGGCACAAGGATAAGACACCAAGCTTGCAGATTTATCCGAAGACCAATACCTGGACGTGTTTCTCAAGCAAGTGTAGTGCGGGCAGTGGTGATCAGATCGAGTTTGTACAGCGAGAGGCACAATGCAGCAAGCATGAAGCGATCATGAAATGCAAAGCGATGCTTGGTGTGGTGGTGACCAAACAGCAAAAGTCAAGAACAGAGGATTTAAGCAGGATCGCTGTCCTAAGCAATTTTTACATGCGTCGGGCGACCAATACACGATCAGGCAAAGGAAAAGCCTACGCGGAGTCACGAGGATTAAAATACCCCACGGAGTTATATACCTATTGCGGTACAGAAATGGGTCGCAAATCAAATGCGGACTTGCAGGCACAAATGCAAAAGTTAGGCTTGGAGAGGTTTAAGAGGTGCCTATTGTTTGCCATGCGCAATGCACAAGGTCAGATTGTGAGCCTATATGGTCGGCACACTTTAAACAATGATACAGGTAAGCATTTTTATTTATCTGGAGAGAAGGAGGGATTATACCCAAGGTGGCCAGCTGCTGATTGCAAGCATTTGATTTTGACCGAAAGCTTGCTCGATACGGCTACGTTAATCCAGTATCATCAAGGAAGCCAGAGCATAAACTACCTGGCACTATACGGTACTAATGGTTTTACTGTAAACCACAAGGAGGCAATCAAAGGATTAAAATCCCTGGAAGAAATAACGCTGTTCATGGATGGAGACCAAGCCGGAGATGAAGCATTGCCAAACCTAGCTGAGAAAATCAAAGCTGTCCGCTCGGATATTAAAATCAGTTATGTGGAAACACCCCGGGACGAAGATCCGAATAGTTTATGTCAAGGGCACGAGTCAGCAATTTTTACTCACTTGCTAGATCACCGTAAGCCATTGGTTGCTGATATTTTTTCTTCAAATGAAGAATCAATTGAAAACAAAAAAATAGAAGAGAAGCAGTTAAACGGAAAATTGGTCACCGAAAATGAGGAGTTGCTGGTGTACCACCAGGAACCCTTGCAGATATTAATATTGGGAGGCATCCGGATCGCAGGGTTAGACCGATTACGAGTGACGTTAAAGATCACCAGGGCGAACACAGACCTAATGCCCTTGCGCTACACCCTGGATCTTTATCACAATAAACAAGTAGAGCAATTAAGTGAGCGCATGGCGGCAGAGCTAAAAATTACACAGCTTGTAAGCAGGCGCATCATCAGCGATTTAACCGAATCATTGGAGCAATACCGGTACGGGAAACAAGCGACTAGACGCAGTCACGAACCCCAAGCCTATCAGATGAGTGCTGTGGAGGAAAAAGAGGCGATAAAATATCTGAAGGGCAAGAAATTAATGGAACGCACCCTAAAGGATTTTGAACGCAGTGGTATTGTGGGAGAGCTGCAAAATGCGATGATCGGTCATATTATTTATCTGAGCCGAAAACGCAACAAGCCCATGCATGTGATGTACTTGGGAAGCAGTGGAGCGGGTAAAACCTATCTACAAGAGAAATTATCAGCTTTTATTCCCCGGGAGGATAAAAAAAGCGTGACAGCTTTAAGCGATCAGAGTCTTTATTATCAAGCGAAGCAATTAAAAAATAAAGTGCTGTTGATCGAGGATCTAGACGGTGCAGAAAATGTGCTGTTTGTTATCCGGGAGCTACAGACCAAAGGCTGGATCAGTAAGACGGTAGTATGGCGAGATAGTAAAGGCAAAATGCAAAGTGTGGATGTAATAGCCGAAGGACCAGTATGCATATCGAGCTGTACCACGCGCGAAAAGCTATATGAAGACAATGCCAACCGGTGCATTTTATTATATATCGATGAGAGTAAAAACCAAGATGAAAAAATCATGGCTTATCAAAAGAAAAAAAGTGCCGGTCTGATCAAAACGGCCATGGAAGTTGAGATACAAAAGTTGCATCAGAATATCCAACGAGTGCTGCTGCCGATCGAAGTGATCAATCCGTATGCCGAATTAATCAGTTTGCCAGCAAAAGTATTTAAGCCACGGCGTACCCTGCAAATATTGCTGAGTTTTATTGAGACGGTGACTTTTTATCATCAGTATCAAAGAGACGTCAAGATTGATAAAGCGACCGGCATTCGTTTCATTGAGAGCACTGTGGAGGATGTGGAATGGTCCTTTCGCCTATTGAGAAACGTATTGTTTAATAAGAGCGACGAATTAAATAAAGCTACCCGGGATTTTTTGGAAAAATTAAAAGAAAAGGTGGGTGAGGATCAATCTTTCTACACCCAGGAAATACGCAAAGCCTTCAGGCTATCCAGTACCACAATACATCGCTACGTCAGAATATTAAAGGCACACGGATATATCGAATACAAGGGCGGTAATCGACATCGAGGTTATGAATACCAGATCGTAGATTACGACGAATATGCTGAGCTAAAAGGAGAAATCAACCGGTTATTGGACGATATTCTGGCTAACATCCGGCAGAAAAATGGAATTCCACAAGTATTCCATTCTGAAAATGGAACACCCAAGCAGCAGAAGGTCAACGCATTAGCTTAAGTATTCCACTATTCCACCAATGTGAAAGAGGGGGGTAAAAAAAATAGTATTCGGCACAAGCCTCTTCGGTCTAAAAACTTCGAAAAATTAGAAGCCGGATTCTTGGAATGGAATCGCCTCATCGGAAAATCACCCAGGACAATTTATAGCATGCAAGGCTATGTGCATGAGTTTTTACTGTACCTGGAAAAAAGAAATCACAGCGAGATTAACTCTGTCACTGTAGAGGATGTTCGTGATCATATATGTTATCTGCAACTCAGAGCCAATCAAAGGAGATCCGGAGCATTATCGATTAACACCATCAATGGGCATATCACGGCCATTAAACGCTTTAAAGAATATTTGAAACAAGCTCATGGCATCAATCTGTTTTTTGAGATTAATTTTTTAGTCAAACCACCCACCAGGCCCACTGTATTGAACACCGAAGAAATTGGATTATTATATGATGCCGCCAGGTCACAGACCTCTATATTAAGTTTGAGAGATATTGTCCTATTGGATTTGTTTTATGCATGTGGCGTACGCCGCAGTGAAGGAGCAGCCATTGACATTACGGATATCTATTTAGAACAGCGGTTGGTCCACATTCGAAAGGGTAAAGGGGCCAAACAACGATACATCCCATTTACACCAAGGGTGGCAAAGCATTTTGTTGAATATATCGAGTCGGTAAGGCCATTTATTATTGGGACAGAACGAGGTGCTTTCTTGATAAGTATTCGTGGTACCAGGTTCACCAGTCAAGGAATTTATGACCGTATATTACAACTTCAAAAAAAGAGCGGACATCCAGGCTTAAAAAGTAAATCGATCGGTGTACACACCTTGCGGCATAGCATTGCTACGCATTTATTACATGCCGGCATGCCACTCAAGCACATTGCTCGTTTTTTAGGCCACAGCACATTACAAGCCACGCAGGTCTATACACACTTGGTTCATGAATTAAATCGGATATGAGTTTTAAGATTTATCTACTGAATCTACGTATGAGCAAAGGCACAGTCTCTAGAAGTGAGCAGCAAATTAATGCATTTATAAAGTGGGCAGACCACGAAAGGATTGATGTGGAAAAAATAACTTATGCAAATGTGCTGGAATACATAGCTTACTGCCGGCAAAAGGGCAATAATCAATACACCGTCAGTCGCAAGGTTCGTACCCTAAAATATTACCTGGATTACATGTTCGTTCGACCCAATCCCTGCAAGGGCTTGTTAATCCCAACTCGAACACAGGGGTTGCCTAGTCCAATATTAACCAAAGAACAATTGAATGAACTATACAATAACTACCCAGATTATTCGAATGAATTAGTTAGAGACAAGGTGATACTGGGTTTATTATGTTACCAGGCGATGGGTTCTACAGAAATTAGAAGCCTTGTGTTGGATGATATTTATTTAGAGATCGATTTTATCCGGTTACGAAAAACAACCAAACTCAAAGCAAGATCACTTAGGATCGATCCTCTTCAAAGATCTTTGCTAGTTCGATACCTAGAAAGAATACGGCTGGAAATATTGAATGCTGAGTGCAACTTGGTGGTTGTGCGATCAGATCGTTGTCAACATCCGGATCAGCTCAGGAATTTTATGTTTACACTTAGCAAACGTTTTGCAGCCTACAGTGATCTATTCAAGAATTATTTACAGATCAGAGCAAGTGTCCTTTGCAACTGGACCAAACATCACAATTTAAGGGAAGTGCAGTACATGGCAGGTCATAAAAATATTAATGCCACAGAAAGATACCTAGAAGGGAATATGGAAGAATTATCCCGGCAGTTGGATAAATATCATCCTCTACGGTAGAGAAATAATATTACTAAATCAGTCCAAGCGAGTAATCATTTACACGTCATACACCAATCATTTAAACCAGTTACTATGTGCGACAATAAAGAATCCACATTTAATAAACTGATGGAAGAACTTACCGCCGAGCCCAGGTTCCAGGTCGATAACCAATACATAGGCGACCAACTTAGTTTTGAACAAAAAATTGACTACCTGCTATTGGGGCCGGTGGAAATTGCGGCAACCAAAGAACGGCTCTTGAAGCTATCGGAATATTTATTGCTGGGTGATGATCCAGGTGATGATTTGAATTTACAGTATTGTACGTTGGCGCTTACCAGAGTGATTTTGTTGCTGGATTTTTTACACCAACATGGTATTCGAAAAGAATTATCGCACTACATAAAAAATCCGGATCAATATACCACTCCTTATGAACGATGGTTGCAACTGGCAGAACGAAAATAATGCACACCCGCTGTAGCTCACCCACACAGGTTATAAGGTGTGCCTGCGGTACTCACCCCAGTTCAGATGGCTGCTATGACAAGGAGCTTGGCTCCACTCACTGCTCTCCCAATCACTCCTCCTTGCATAGCACCATCAGCTTGCGCTCCGGTAGGTGCTCACTGATTGCCATCTTCTCGTGGCTGCGTTCCTCATCACTGCAGCTCCCTCCAGGCCTCTTTATGGCGCCCTAGCGGGCAATGTTGTTTTTGAGGCCTGGCCGCTGCCATGTTTTATGTGCTCGCCTGCGGCGCCCTCGGTCACCCTATGGGTGAGTGCTTCGCACCACTCAGCCAGCATCCTTCGGTAAACTCAGGATTCCTCTGTCTGAGGCCTCGGGCGCACTCGCTAAACGGCGAGCAAAGCACAAAATTAGCGCTCATAACCGCGGAATTAAATCAGTGCTAAAAATAATGCCTGGATATTATGGTTCGTTCGTTGCCGTGGCTTAGAAGCCATTGACACAAAGATATATCCACCCACTCCCCCGTCAAGGTCAAGACAAGTTCTCCGGAGCAGATTTTAATAAATAATTATTCGTCTCCGGAGAAACCTTGACTGGGCAGCCCTCCCGCATCTTAGTTGCTTACAATGGCTCCTAATCCTACTACCTGCTTCAGCTCGGCTTCCCGGGATCAGAAAAATTAATCTTGAACGGAGGGTGGCTTAGCTTTAACCGATAGGCACAAATCTGCGGGTGGGGCTTGAGGCAATGGAGGAGATCGAGGCCATAGCGGGATGGCCATAGGCTCCATTGTATTAAGCTTGCGCGGCCTAATTTTGCCGTTCGGTGAAAGCTAAAATGGGATTGGAAATGTGGGATTGATTGCGGGCATGCAAGGCGCAGTTATTGGCGGCAGCTGCGGCGCCACCGAGGTCTGGCAACGAGAATGATTCTTTCGTGTAGGTGCCAGTACTGCGAAGCAGCGAAGCCGAAGGTGGCATGCGCAGCCGCCATATCAACTAGCTGCGATGTGCACCCCTGACAGACCAAAGGGATCGTCAGGTGGGCATCAGGAAAGCAGCGAGTGGCGCCGTGATGGCCGCTGCATCATACCATGACAAATGTAATGTGCCTATTGGCTGGCGTGGTATGTGCCGCGGACTATCCACGGCGACACACCTTATAACTGCGTGTGGGATAGCCACAGCGGGTGGAGTATAAGTCGTCAGGCAACGTGATATCTAGTTATCTTTGACCCACCAATATCTGAAATGGATGAGTACAGAGAGAAAATTAACCAAAGGGGAGATCAAAAGATTAAAAGGTCATATAGATTACTTGCTGAATAATCCGATAAGCTGGGAGAATAAAGATCAGTATTATGAAGAGTACGGCTATATGGTTAGTATTTTGGCAGACACTTCTTTTGACTCTTCAAAAATCTCCAGGACACAGTTTAAAGAAATTCTATTTGCAAAGCAGTCAAAAACCCGCGAGGAGTTCTTAGTACCCGAAGTACAAAGCTACTTACCTGTTGCCGTTTTGGAAATCGAAGATGCTTTAGAGTTCGTGTTAGAGCAGGAAAAGGAATTAGATCGCAGCACTTGATCTCACTCTTTTTTCTTCAACTGAAAAAATCAATTGAAAGAAAAAATAGGTTGGTAAATCGGTATCTTACCTACTGAAAAAACCGTGTCTAAAAGTAGACGAGCGGCCAATTTTTGAAATGATGAAAAAAGTTGTGACAGGCACTATGTGGTTAAGGACCATCTGGGCAGCCCCAGGGTGGTCTTCCAGGATAAGAACAATAATAACCAGATTGATTTTGCTACCGAGATTGAGGAGGTCAAAAACTACTACCCCTTCGGCCTCGAATGGGACGAACCCACCCAGGAAACTGCTAAATACCGTAATGCCTACAATAATAAAGAGCGGACGCCACACACGAAGTATTTAGATTTTGGAGCTAGGAACTATATTAAGAGCGCTAATGTGTTTGATGGGCCGGATCCTATAAGTTCAAGCTTTCCGCAACTTACGACGATAAATTATGCGGGGAATTCTCCCGTAGCGCATATAGATCTGCATGGCTTGCAGAAGGTCAAGTTGATTAATGGTCAGATCTTGCGAGGTCCGAATTCGCCTGCTGTCATCGACGCTGCAAATGAACAGATTGCAATTGACTACATAATGAGCCATCCATCCACTGGAGGGTTGGGTAATGTAGATGAGATTGTGGGCAACGAATCCGTTGGAGGTGCTATGCATGAGATCTTTAGCCCGGAGAATGTTGGTGCCATCTTGATGATGGCTGAAGGGGTATCAACTCCGAGTAGAGCTGGGAGAACATCACTAAATGTGAGAGCGGCAGGGAAGGCAGATGATGCTACCAGGGAAGGGATCATTTATGAAAGAACGGACCAAACAGGAGCTTTAGATAAATATGTCGGGCAATCAAAGAATGAAAAACGCTTTTTGAAGCGCCAAGGTGAACACGCTAGAGCAAATCCCGATTCAGATTTTGAATTTAAAGTTATCGATCGTGGAGATCCAAGAGGAAAATTTCCAACCGATCTTGACATAAAAGAACAAAGGGCCCTTGATGCAAGGGGTGGACCAAGAAATAAATCTAATCCTCAAGGGGGAACTTCAAACAAGAAAAATGTTATTAGAAAAGATAGATCCTAATAGGAATGAAGCTTAAGAAGGGAGATATATTTGAATTTAGGCCAAATGACAATGCACTAGCTTACGGCCAAATTATAGGTCTTGGAAAAGGCGGCTCGATTAGTGTCGTACTTTTCAAAAGTATGTATAAGTCAAGACCAGATTCGAAGGAGATACTTGAGGATGATATCTTACTGATTGCAAATACATTTGATGCTAAGTTGTATCACAAGCATTGGACTATCATTGATAATATGGATCTAGGCCAAACAAATGTCATTAGGCCTTACTATAAAATTGGCACAGATCCAGTCATGGTTGAGAATTTTGAAGGTAAGACACTAAAGACAGCTACTGATGACGAAAAGCAAAGCCTGATATATAGGTCTTATGTAGCACCGGTAAGATTAGAGCTTGCTTTTAAAGCGTATTACAAGAACGGTGAGTGGCGTGATGCTTTCGATGATCTACTTTATTCAAAAGCTGTTGAGGGGCACTCAATAGTAGAGCGATCTGCTTAAGAATTCCTTGGCTGGTGTCGTCACTTGGCTTTAGCAAAAGCCTGTTTTGTTTTAAAGTTTTGGATATAGGTATCGATTACATTGAAAAGGACGGATCGAGTATTCTCGTCCATTTTCTGGATATTCTCAATTCTTTCTACTGTCTCCTTATCGTAGCTGGCGAATTCGCCGTCACCTAATAGAAAATCAACTGTGACGCCGAAGGAGTCTGCAATTTTCTTTGCGGCATCGACAGATGGAATGGCAAGTCTTCGCTCATACTTGCTAATCATCTCCCTGGACACGCCGCTTTTCACAGAAAGATCACTCTGCGACCATCCATTTTCCTTCCTAAGGTTAGCAATAATGACGGCTATTTTATCCATAATAAGCTGTTTTTGTGCCTTAAAGGCACGACTCAGAGCAAATATATGGGATTAAAGGCCGAAAATAAATCTATTAGTTCCTTGGCTTAATGGAATTATAATCTATATTTGCGTCTAATAGTTCCATTTGGATTTTTTCAGACTTTAACATTTTTCAATGGAGATCTCCGAGATCAAATCGCGCCTCCCAATCACCCAGGTCATTACTCACTACGGTTACAAACTAGATCGGAATAACCGGATGTTGTGTCCCTGGCACAAGGATAAGACACCAAGCTTGCAGATTTATCCGAAGACCAATACCTGGACGTGTTTCTCAAGCAAGTGTAGTGCGGGCAGTGGTGATCAGATCGAGTTTGTACAGCGAGAGGCACAATGCAGCAAGCATGAAGCGATCATGAAATGCAAAGCGATGCTTGGTGTGGTGGTGACCAAACAGCAAAAGTCAAGAACAGAGGATTTAAGCAGGATCGCTGTCCTAAGCAATTTTTACATGCGTCGGGCGACCAATACACGATCAGGCAAAGGAAAAGCCTACGCGGAGTCACGAGGATTAAAATACCCCACGGAGTTATATACCTATTGCGGTACAGAAATGGGTCGCAAATCAAATGCGGACTTGCAGGCACAAATGCAAAAGTTAGGCTTGGAGAGGTTTAAGAGGTGCCTATTGTTTGCCATGCGCAATGCACAAGGTCAGATTGTGAGCCTATATGGTCGGCACACTTTAAACAATGATACAGGTAAGCATTTTTATTTATCTGGAGAGAAGGAGGGATTATACCCAAGGTGGCCAGCTGCTGATTGCAAGCATTTGATTTTGACCGAAAGCTTGCTCGATACGGCTACGTTAATCCAGTATCATCAAGGAAGCCAGAGCATAAACTACCTGGCACTATACGGTACTAATGGTTTTACTGTAAACCACAAGGAGGCAATCAAAGGATTAAAATCCCTGGAAGAAATAACGCTGTTCATGGATGGAGACCAAGCCGGAGATGAAGCATTGCCAAACCTAGCTGAGAAAATCAAAGCTGTCCGCTCGGATATTAAAATCAGTTATGTGGAAACACCCCGGGACGAAGATCCGAATAGTTTATGTCAAGGGCACGAGTCAGCAATTTTTACTCACTTGCTAGATCACCGTAAGCCATTGGTTGCTGATATTTTTTCTTCAAATGAAGAATCAATTGAAAACAAAAAAATAGAAGAGAAGCAGTTAAACGGAAAATTGGTCACCGAAAATGAGGAGTTGCTGGTGTACCACCAGGAACCCTTGCAGATATTAATATTGGGAGGCATCCGGATCGCAGGGTTAGACCGATTACGAGTGACGTTAAAGATCACCAGGGCGAACACAGACCTAATGCCCTTGCGCTACACCCTGGATCTTTATCACAATAAACAAGTAGAGCAATTAAGTGAGCGCATGGCGGCAGAGCTAAAAATTACACAGCTTGTAAGCAGGCGCATCATCAGCGATTTAACCGAATCATTGGAGCAATACCGGTACGGGAAACAAGCGACTAGACGCAGTCACGAACCCCAAGCCTATCAGATGAGTGCTGTGGAGGAAAAAGAGGCGATAAAATATCTGAAGGGCAAGAAATTAATGGAACGCACCCTAAAGGATTTTGAACGCAGTGGTATTGTGGGAGAGCTGCAAAATGCGATGATCGGTCATATTATTTATCTGAGCCGAAAACGCAACAAGCCCATGCATGTGATGTACTTGGGAAGCAGTGGAGCGGGTAAAACCTATCTACAAGAGAAATTATCAGCTTTTATTCCCCGGGAGGATAAAAAAAGCGTGACAGCTTTAAGCGATCAGAGTCTTTATTATCAAGCGAAGCAATTAAAAAATAAAGTGCTGTTGATCGAGGATCTAGACGGTGCAGAAAATGTGCTGTTTGTTATCCGGGAGCTACAGACCAAAGGCTGGATCAGTAAGACGGTAGTATGGCGAGATAGTAAAGGCAAAATGCAAAGTGTGGATGTAATAGCCGAAGGACCAGTATGCATATCGAGCTGTACCACGCGCGAAAAGCTATATGAAGACAATGCCAACCGGTGCATTTTATTATATATCGATGAGAGTAAAAACCAAGATGAAAAAATCATGGCTTATCAAAAGAAAAAAAGTGCCGGTCTGATCAAAACGGCCATGGAAGTTGAGATACAAAAGTTGCATCAGAATATCCAACGAGTGCTGCTGCCGATCGAAGTGATCAATCCGTATGCCGAATTAATCAGTTTGCCAGCAAAAGTATTTAAGCCACGGCGTACCCTGCAAATATTGCTGAGTTTTATTGAGACGGTGACTTTTTATCATCAGTATCAAAGAGACGTCAAGATTGATAAAGCGACCGGCATTCGTTTCATTGAGAGCACTGTGGAGGATGTGGAATGGTCCTTTCGCCTATTGAGAAACGTATTGTTTAATAAGAGCGACGAATTAAATAAAGCTACCCGGGATTTTTTGGAAAAATTAAAAGAAAAGGTGGGTGAGGATCAATCTTTCTACACCCAGGAAATACGCAAAGCCTTCAGGCTATCCAGTACCACAATACATCGCTACGTCAGAATATTAAAGGCACACGGATATATCGAATACAAGGGCGGTAATCGACATCGAGGTTATGAATACCAGATCGTAGATTACGACGAATATGCTGAGCTAAAAGGAGAAATCAACCGGTTATTGGACGATATTCTGGCTAACATCCGGCAGAAAAATGGAATTCCACAAGTATTCCATTCTGAAAATGGAACACCCAAGCAGCAGAAGGTCAACGCATTAGCTTAAGTATTCCACTATTCCACCAATGTGAAAGAGGGGGGTAAAAAAAATAGTATTCGGCACAAGCCTCTTCGGTCTAAAAACTTCGAAAAATTAGAAGCCGGATTCTTGGAATGGAATCGCCTCATCGGAAAATCACCCAGGACAATTTATAGCATGCAAGGCTATGTGCATGAGTTTTTACTGTACCTGGAAAAAAGAAATCACAGCGAGATTAACTCTGTCACTGTAGAGGATGTTCGTGATCATATATGTTATCTGCAACTCAGAGCCAATCAAAGGAGATCCGGAGCATTATCGATTAACACCATCAATGGGCATATCACGGCCATTAAACGCTTTAAAGAATATTTGAAACAAGCTCATGGCATCAATCTGTTTTTTGAGATTAATTTTTTAGTCAAACCACCCACCAGGCCCACTGTATTGAACACCGAAGAAATTGGATTATTATATGATGCCGCCAGGTCACAGACCTCTATATTAAGTTTGAGAGATATTGTCCTATTGGATTTGTTTTATGCATGTGGCGTACGCCGCAGTGAAGGAGCAGCCATTGACATTACGGATATCTATTTAGAACAGCGGTTGGTCCACATTCGAAAGGGTAAAGGGGCCAAACAACGATACATCCCATTTACACCAAGGGTGGCAAAGCATTTTGTTGAATATATCGAGTCGGTAAGGCCATTTATTATTGGGACAGAACGAGGTGCTTTCTTGATAAGTATTCGTGGTACCAGGTTCACCAGTCAAGGAATTTATGACCGTATATTACAACTTCAAAAAAAGAGCGGACATCCAGGCTTAAAAAGTAAATCGATCGGTGTACACACCTTGCGGCATAGCATTGCTACGCATTTATTACATGCCGGCATGCCACTCAAGCACATTGCTCGTTTTTTAGGCCACAGCACATTACAAGCCACGCAGGTCTATACACACTTGGTTCATGAATTAAATCGGATATGAGTTTTAAGATTTATCTACTGAATCTACGTATGAGCAAAGGCACAGTCTCTAGAAGTGAGCAGCAAATTAATGCATTTATAAAGTGGGCAGACCACGAAAGGATTGATGTGGAAAAAATAACTTATGCAAATGTGCTGGAATACATAGCTTACTGCCGGCAAAAGGGCAATAATCAATACACCGTCAGTCGCAAGGTTCGTACCCTAAAATATTACCTGGATTACATGTTCGTTCGACCCAATCCCTGCAAGGGCTTGTTAATCCCAACTCGAACACAGGGGTTGCCTAGTCCAATATTAACCAAAGAACAATTGAATGAACTATACAATAACTACCCAGATTATTCGAATGAATTAGTTAGAGACAAGGTGATACTGGGTTTATTATGTTACCAGGCGATGGGTTCTACAGAAATTAGAAGCCTTGTGTTGGATGATATTTATTTAGAGATCGATTTTATCCGGTTACGAAAAACAACCAAACTCAAAGCAAGATCACTTAGGATCGATCCTCTTCAAAGATCTTTGCTAGTTCGATACCTAGAAAGAATACGGCTGGAAATATTGAATGCTGAGTGCAACTTGGTGGTTGTGCGATCAGATCGTTGTCAACATCCGGATCAGCTCAGGAATTTTATGTTTACACTTAGCAAACGTTTTGCAGCCTACAGTGATCTATTCAAGAATTATTTACAGATCAGAGCAAGTGTCCTTTGCAACTGGACCAAACATCACAATTTAAGGGAAGTGCAGTACATGGCAGGTCATAAAAATATTAATGCCACAGAAAGATACCTAGAAGGGAATATGGAAGAATTATCCCGGCAGTTGGATAAATATCATCCTCTACGGTAGAGAAATAATATTACTAAATCAGTCCAAGCGAGTAATCATTTACACGTCATACACCAATCATTTAAACCAGTTACTATGTGCGACAATAAAGAATCCACATTTAATAAACTGATGGAAGAACTTACCGCCGAGCCCAGGTTCCAGGTCGATAACCAATACATAGGCGACCAACTTAGTTTTGAACAAAAAATTGACTACCTGCTATTGGGGCCGGTGGAAATTGCGGCAACCAAAGAACGGCTCTTGAAGCTATCGGAATATTTATTGCTGGGTGATGATCCAGGTGATGATTTGAATTTACAGTATTGTACGTTGGCGCTTACCAGAGTGATTTTGTTGCTGGATTTTTTACACCAACATGGTATTCGAAAAGAATTATCGCACTACATAAAAAATCCGGATCAATATACCACTCCTTATGAACGATGGTTGCAACTGGCAGAACGAAAATAATGCACACCCGCTGTAGCTCACCCACACAGGTTATAAGGTGTGCCTGCGGTACTCACCCCAGTTCAGATGGCTGCTATGACAAGGAGCTTGGCTCCACTCACTGCTCTCCCAATCACTCCTCCTTGCATAGCACCATCAGCTTGCGCTCCGGTAGGTGCTCACTGATTGCCATCTTCTCGTGGCTGCGTTCCTCATCACTGCAGCTCCCTCCAGGCCTCTTTATGGCGCCCTAGCGGGCAATGTTGTTTTTGAGGCCTGGCCGCTGCCATGTTTTATGTGCTCGCCTGCGGCGCCCTCGGTCACCCTATGGGTGAGTGCTTCGCACCACTCAGCCAGCATCCTTCGGTAAACTCAGGATTCCTCTGTCTGAGGCCTCGGGCGCACTCGCTAAACGGCGAGCAAAGCACAAAATTAGCGCTCATAACCGCGGAATTAAATCAGTGCTAAAAATAATGCCTGGATATTATGGTTCGTTCGTTGCCGTGGCTTAGAAGCCATTGACACAAAGATATATCCACCCACTCCCCCGTCAAGGTCAAGACAAGTTCTCCGGAGCAGATTTTAATAAATAATTATTCGTCTCCGGAGAAACCTTGACTGGGCAGCCCTCCCGCATCTTAGTTGCTTACAATGGCTCCTAATCCTACTACCTGCTTCAGCTCGGCTTCCCGGGATCAGAAAAATTAATCTTGAACGGAGGGTGGCTTAGCTTTAACCGATAGGCACAAATCTGCGGGTGGGGCTTGAGGCAATGGAGGAGATCGAGGCCATAGCGGGATGGCCATAGGCTCCATTGTATTAAGCTTGCGCGGCCTAATTTTGCCGTTCGGTGAAAGCTAAAATGGGATTGGAAATGTGGGATTGATTGCGGGCATGCAAGGCGCAGTTATTGGCGGCAGCTGCGGCGCCACCGAGGTCTGGCAACGAGAATGATTCTTTCGTGTAGGTGCCAGTACTGCGAAGCAGCGAAGCCGAAGGTGGCATGCGCAGCCGCCATATCAACTAGCTGCGATGTGCACCCCTGACAGACCAAAGGGATCGTCAGGTGGGCATCAGGAAAGAGCGAGTGGCGCCGTGATGGCCGCTGCATCATACCATGACAAATGTAATGTGCCTATTGGCTGGCGTGGTATGTGCCGCGGACTATCCACGGCGACACACCTTATAACTGCGTGTGGGATAGCCACAGCGGGTGGAGTATAAGTCGTCAGGCAACGTGATATCTAGTTATCTTTGACCCACCAATATCTGAAATGGATGAGTACAGAGAGAAAATTAACCAAAGGGGAGATCAAAAGATTAAAAGGTCATATAGATTACTTGCTGAATAATCCGATAAGCTGGGAGAATAAAGATCAGTATTATGAAGAGTACGGCTATATGGTTAGTATTTTGGCAGACACTTCTTTTGACTCTTCAAAAATCTCCAGGACACAGTTTAAAGAAATTCTATTTGCAAAGCAGTCAAAAACCCGCGAGGAGTTCTTAGTACCCGAAGTACAAAGCTACTTACCTGTTGCCGTTTTGGAAATCGAAGATGCTTTAGAGTTCGTGTTAGAGCAGGAAAAGGAATTAGATCGCAGCACTTGATCTCACTCTTTTTTCTTCAACTGAAAAAATCAATTGAAAGAAAAAATAGGTTGGTAAATCGGTATCTTACCTACTGAAAAAACCGTGTCTAAAAGTAGACGAGCGGCCAATTTTTGAAATGATGAAAAAAGTTGTGACAGGCACTATGTGTTGAAGGACCAGGGGGAAAGCAGTGACGGGATTTTTTCCTATGGTTGGCTATCTGACGATATTGGATACTTTCACTTCTCCGGCTTTAGAGGTATTGAAGCAACTACCAGGACTATAGATCAACTGATCCACTTTTTTCAAGATGCACAGGCAATGATTATTGATGTGCGTAGAAATGGAGGTGGTGATGACCGAGTGGGAAAATTGATTGCGGACCGGTTTGCAGATGAAAAAAGGCTTTACATGACAACACAAAAGCGAAATGGAGTACATCACTCCGATTTTGATGAGAAAAAATATTGGTATGTAGAGCCCAACGGTCCCCAACAGTTTACGAAAAGGGTCATACTCTTGACCGATAGGACTTCTATCAGTGCCGCCGAAAATTTTACCTTGGCCATGCGCAATCTGCCACATGTGACGGTGATCGGTGATTTGACTTCGGGATGTTTTGCGGATGTCTATACGGATCGACTTCCCAATGGATGGCAATTTGGATGCTCCTATAAACTCTTTTTGGACCATACGGGTTTTTGTTGGGAAGGCATTGGCATTCCGCCCGATTTATTTACGCCCAATGAATTAGAAAACCTACAGAGTGGTCAAGATAATGCAGTCGATCTCGCCATTTCATTACTAGATATTTGGTTTCAAGCTCAGGGTAGCAGATGATCAAATTTTTGTACGTATTTTTAAGAACATCATGAGTGGGGAATGCACAATATAACCGAATATTGAAGACCGTGAGAGATCGGAATCTAATGATTCGCTCGCTTGATCGAAGTGAATTTGAGGCAGCTGTCGGAGTTCTTGCATCATCCTTCTCAGAGGAGCCTTTATTTGAGTATTTCCTCGGCGCAGATGCACAAAAGCGGGCACAATTACTAAGAGGCTTGATGAGGGGAATGCTGAAAGGGCATGCCCCTTTTAGTGAAATAGACGGTGCCTTTGATAGAGACAAATTAATTGGAGTTGCGATAAGCATCCGGCCCAATCACTTTCCGATTAAGGCCAGAACGATGCTATCCATGGCGATGAGGTTTTTTCCGCCAGCTCTCATTTTAGCAGTAACTAATCCAGGAATTCTACGCTTATTTCGTGTAGCATCATTAATGGAGAAATCACATCCAAAAGAACCCTGTTATTATCTGGCATTTTTTGGAGTACAGCCTGCTTCGCGTGATGGTGGTATGGCCGAAAAACTCGCGCGATTTGTCTTGGCACGTGCTGATAGACAAAAGGTTGGTTGCTACCTCGATACTGCAGGCCGCTTACATATGCGAATGTGTCGATTTCTTGGGTTCGAAGTTCGGCACGAATTCAAGCCATTTTCAAAAGGTCCAACTTGCTTTGGAATGTGGAGGAAGCCCCGACATTAAGGCTATCTCCGTGCTGTCAGTATCTAATAATTTCTTAATTTCTTATTCTACGCCTTTCCTCAGTTTCGGTGCCGGTGAAGAACGTTACCACCAGCCGATAAGAACCGTTACCACTTAGGGAGGAGGAAATATGCGACCGGGAGGATAGATAAAGGGTTGAGATCTACCTTGGCGAGAAATGGATACCAGATGCCAGGGAGGATAATATGTTGTCATTGCAAAAAGGCCACACGAGGGAATCCACGAATAAAAGGTAAGCAAAAATACTGCGGCACAGCCACGTGTCAGCAGGCTCGCAAGAATGCCTGGGAGCGAGAGAAGACCAATGGAGATGCAGATTATAGGCAGAAGCGCAAGATTTCAAAGAAGGCTTGGTATGAGAAGGATCACTGTGGAGCGACGTACCAGGCCGAGTATCGCAAGACGCATCCAGATTACGAAGCAGACAACCGTGAGAGGCAGCGAATGCGCAACCAAAAGTGCAGAAGGGAGTCGGATGCATCAAAGATTGTAAAGACGGACGCGTTAGGCTCACAAAGTGCTGATAATCAAGGCATATACGTACTATTGCCCTACAGGAAGGAAGCGGACACGATAGAGATTGTAAAGACGGACGCGTTATTGGTACAAGTTGTTGAAAAGCAAGTACTTATGAGCACAGGGTATGAAAACAGTAGTTGATTGTAAAGACGGACGCGATTGTGAGGGGTTTGCCTGGGGGCTAATTTTGCATAAAGCCAAACCGAAATACATTGCCTACCCTGGTGGACATAGAACAAATAGATGATTCGATGAGTGTGCTTCGCTTGACCCGACCAGAACAAATAAAGGGGATGCGAAGATCGCTGGAACAGGTAGGTCAATTGCAGGGGGTTGTGGTGAGAAAGCATGGAAAAGGCTACCAACTTTTGGATGGGTTTAAGCGCTATTATGGAGCGGTGGGGTTAAAGTGGAAGGAGATACAAGTGCAGGAGGTACTGGCTGATGACATTACGGCAAAGACGATGATGATGAGCTACAATCAGCAAGGGAGAAGCCTGGTGGACTACGAAGAGGCCAGGATTGTGCATAGTCTAAAGACACAACATTCACTGCCACACAAACAGATAGCCGGATTATTGTCACGCAGTATATCGTGGGTAAGTCGTCGTTTGTCATTTATAGAAAGACTGGAAGATGAAGTGGGGACCCATTTGCAGTTAGGAAAGATCACCTTGACGCATGCGCGCGAGCTGGTCAAGTTGCCGCGCGGCAAACAGGTTGAATTTTTGCATTTGATCGTGAATCATCAATTCACCAGTCGTCAGACCACCGTGTTGATCAGGCAGTATCTACAAAGCAGATCAAAACAAGAGCAGGACTATGTATTAAGCCATCCGTATGAAGTGCTAGATCGTCAAAGTCAGGAAGAACAGATTAGTGATAGTCGTTTGGGAGAGCATGGCAATCGGATACTTATCAGCAGCCGCTTATTGGCTCATCAGCAACATATATTTATCGGTCGATGCACGAATCCCCCACTAGGGGAGCTTCCCCAAACAGAATTAGAAATATTAACAGAAGGCCTTGTCGATATTGTAAAAAAGGCAGAAATAATTCAATCGATAATAAGCAAAAGCCTATGAATAAAAATAATAGATATGAAAGATGAGGCATTAGAAAATAATATAGTGAGTTTACATGGACGTGGGTGGTCGATGCGTCGTTTGTCCCGTGAATTTGGCATCAGTCGGCAGCGGGTCAAGCGAATATTAGACAATAATGATCGTCAGCGCAAGGAAGGGAATGAAAAATTGAGTAAGCCTGTCCGTAGAGTCTCCAAATTAGATCCCTATAAAGAGTATATCTCTGAATTAATAGAAAAGTACAAAAGTCCACCGATCACCAATCAAAGGATCTATGAAATGTTGGTAGAAGAAGGCTACAGGGGCAAGATCAGCATACTGGGGGTCTATTTGGCGAGTATCCGCGGCAGGCGGAGCAAAGAAGTGGTCGTATGTGTGGAGACCTCACCTGGTCAGCGAGCCAGCCATGATTGGAGTGATTATTATATAGAATTTACCGATCCTGAGAAAGGAGATAGCAAGGTGACATTTTTCAGCTATATACTAAATTATTCCAGGCGTCAATACATAGAGATGGTAGAAGACAAAAGCCAAAACACCCTGCTGCGCTGCCTGGTCCATGCCTTTGTGTATATGGATGGGGTGCCCAAGGAAATAAAGAGTGATAACCAGAAAGCGTGTGTGGATCGATGGGAATTGGGCAAGCCGGTGTTTAATGGCAACTATCTGAGTTTTGCCACGCATTATCGTTTTCGCCCTCTAACCATTCGTCCAGGCCGGCCCCGGGAAAATTTAAAAGTGGAGCGACCATTTTATTATTTGGAAACCAACTTTTTAAATGGCAGAAGATTCGCTAATTCCGAAGATTTAAAGGCACAGCTAAAAGACTGGTTGGTTCAAAAAAATGATCAACGCATGCATCGTACCACGAGACGAAAACCGATAGATCTGTACGCTGAGGAGTTGCCTATTTGCAAACGCTTCCCGTCGCACAATACGACACCTCACACATAGCCTACCGTGTTGTAAACAACAGTTCGGCCATTCAATGGGAGGGCTACTATTATCAGGTTCCTCAACAGTATATGTACGAAACCTGTGTGGTTCGTGTCAATGAAAATGAAATTATTATATACAGTCCTGATTGTCACCAGATAGCCACCTACCCATTGGCCGAAAAAGGACAGAAAAACCGGTATATCGGTAAGAATGAAAAAGCAAAGAAATATACTTTGCCGGCTGGACAAGTGGCAGAACGATTAGCAGCTTTTGGGCCCGTCATGCAGCAATATATAGAACAAATAAAAAAACAAAAACCCACCACATACCGCCACCATTACAGTCATATCCTTTCGTTGAAAGCCAATTATCATCCTGCAGATATCCTCGCCGCAGTGAAACGAGCCGGAAAATACCGAGTATACTGCTCCCAGGCCATAGAAAACTTTTTAAAGGTAAATGCGGAAAAGAAATCGGAACTCAGCTTCCCATCAAATACCCAATCTCATGACTAAAGAAGAAACAAAGTTTATCGAAAACTGCCGTTATCTGGGTTTAAGATACCTGGAAGCAGAATATCGGGATATCATCCAAAAGGCTAATAAGTCAAACTTGGGTTTTACCGCTTTCCTTCAGCAAATCATCCAAAACGAAACCAATCATAAAATTGAAAGAAGCATCCAATACCGGATAAAACAAAGCAAACTACCCCAACCCTATAAATTACTGTCTGACTTTGATTTTACCTTTCAACCGAGTCTAAAGAAAACTCTGATCATGGATTTGGCTACCCTGGATTTTGTTCACCAGAACGAATCTATTTTACTGATAGGTCCACCCGGAACCGGTAAAAGCCACCTGGCTCGCAGCCTGGGCCTATTGGCCTGTCAGCATAGGTACAAAGTATTTTACACCACTTGCTCTGATATGTTGAACGATCTAAACCAAGGGGTATATGAAAAAACCCTGCTCAAACGCTTGCAAAAATATGTAAGCCCCCACCTGCTGATCATCGATGAAATGGGTCACGACCGCCTCGAACTTGAAGTAACTAAAGAAGCACATTTACTATTCAAAGTAATCGACCAGCGATATAATCAAAAGGCTTCACTAATCTTCACCACCAATGTAGAAGAAACAGATTGGGCAGATTATCTGGGAGATCCGGTCTCCACCAAAGCCATCCTGGACCGGATCTTTCACCACTCGGTCACCGTGCAGATCAACGGCCAGAGCTATCGTAAGTATGAAAGCGAAAAGCTACAGCAAAAGTACAAGGGCTAGGCGGTTTAGCCTAAAGATAAGGGCTCCAGGCAGCCGACGGCGATTCTTTATACCGATGGTTGTCACGAGGCGTCATGTTTATGGCGCCTCTTTTACTTCCAATACACTTTACCCTTACCAGGGAGCTGATCTAAACTCAACCCAATCACAAATAGAACAAAGGGCTCCAGACAGACCTCTAGCTCATCATTGCCCGATATATACTCATGCTGCAGGAAATGATATTTTGAAATCCCATAGTGGCACCGGTTACCTCCTAAAGCTACCCCCTGATATCTCCCTTCCCTATTGTGCTGTATAAGGGTGGTAACGTTTTACCCTGCTAGGTGGTAACGTTGAGGATCGGTACCGAAGGAATCTCCGTTCTTCGCTCCGGGTCGGGAGTGGGAAGCCCTTCTCGCGTCACACTGCGAGGCAATCGTTCCTTTTCAGCTAACAATCAGCCACTTTATATCATCGATGGTGTCCCTATGATTGGTAGCGATCTGATGCACCTCAATCTAGATGACATTGCTTCTATTTCGGTACTGAAAGGCCCTAATGCTGCTGCTCTCTACGGCAACCAAGCACAAAATGGTGCCATCCTTATCACCACTCATCAAGGATCAGATGACTACCTGGTACGATTGAGTTCTACCTTCATGGCGGATATTCCGATGTTGTTGCACAGCTTTCAGCGCAGCTATGGGGCAGGGGCATGCAGAAATGTATCATCCCAGGTCAGAACGAAGCTGGGGGCCGGCACTCACTGGTCAGGAAGGGCTACACTGGTCTCCGAATCCGGATTTTCCGGATTCTACTTATGCCCTCCAGCCTCAGGATGCTGTTCAGGATTTTTTTCAGAATGGCTACTCCCATTCGACACATTTGGACATTAGTAAGGTCACTGCTCGCCTGCAAAGCTATTTTTCTTATAGTTTCACTGACGCGGAGGGCGTCGTTCCCACCAACCAACTACAACGGCATAATCTTCACCTCCGGGCAACCAGCAAGATCACTGATCAACTGACCCTGGATACCAAAGTGAGTTATGTCAGGCAGGTTATTGACAATCTGCTGGCGGAGGGCTCCCGCTATGATAACCCCTTGCGTCACCTGTATCGGCTCCCCCCCAATATTCGTACTGCGGATATCTCGGCCTTTGAATATACACATCAAGAAGATCTTAACCGCCAACACTTCTGGAATCCCGGCTCCAATGGTGGTGCGAACCCATACTGGACCCTTAACCGCAATCTGAACGAGCATGCTCAAGAACGACTCATAGGCTTCGCTTACTTGACTGGGCAACTAAGCCCAAGCCTGAACCTTCAGCTACGGACGGGGTTAGACAGGTTGTCGAGCAATTATGATAACAGATATTACAATGACACCTACATCATTGCAGACGAAGGCTTATATGAAGTTGGTGCCGCTAAAGCCTGGGAGTGGAACAGTGATCTCCTCCTATCCTATCAAAAGAAATTGACCCAGGATTGGGAAATGCAAGCCTGGATAGGAGGGAATCTCCGCCAGACAAGAGCCGTTCATCTGCTATCGCATACTGGTGATGCTTTGACAGTTCCCAATGAGTTTGACCTCAGCAATACCCAGGAAGTCAGTTCAACACAGGATCTTGAAGCCCTCCAATCGGTTCACTCTTTATATGCGCTTGCACACATTCATTGGAGAAAGCAGATATTTTTTGACCTTTCTGCCCGCTATGATTGGAGCTCGGTCTTATCGCCTGATCATGCTTCTTTGTTGTATCCATCTGTTGGGATGAGTATCCTTCTTTCAGAATTGTTTCAGCTGGGTGAAAACATCAGTTTGTTAAGACTAAGAAGCTCATGGGCCATGGCAGGGAATACGCTGCGCTCTTATCCCCGGTATCGCATCCTGAATGCTATCCCAGGAGGAAACAATGGGTTTTTGGAGACAGATCCTGTCCTGGCTTTGGAAAAGCCGAAGCCGGAATCGACAACTTCACTGGAATTGGGAGCAGAGATAGGCCTGATGGACGACAGAATCATCATGGACTTTAGCTTCTATCAGGCTCATACCCGAAACCAGCTATTCACCATTCCGCTTCCTATCGCTTCAGGTGCCGAGGATAAGTACGTCAATGGTGGACTTGTCCGAAACAGAGGATTCGAAGCGGTCATACATCTCATCCCGATACTGAGAAATAAACTGAAATGGGACTTCCTCATGACTTATAGTCGATACAACAATCTGGTCATGGAAACTCATCCAAAGCGGACTAAGATCAGGGGCAATATTTATTTTTGGGGAAGTTATTTTGAGTTGGAGGAGGAAGAAAAATGGGGACAAATATATCCAACATTTGAAGTAAAAAGAGGCCCACAGGACCAGGTGACCATCCTGTCAAACGGAGCCCCGGATTTGAATGTCGGGGGAACCCGACCCATCGCCAATTTCCACCCCAAGTGGCTGGCTGGAGTTCAAAATTCTTTGACGCTTCACAACTTCACGCTCCATTTCCTGATCGACATCCGTCAGGGAGGGAGCCTGTTTTCGATGACAAGGCAGATGATGGCTTCAGCAGGGGTGTCGGAAGAAACCCTTGAAGGCCGCAAAGGTGGGTTGATTTACGGAGTCAACTTCTTTCCCGAAGAAAGGGCCGTCCTGGAAGATGGCTCGATCAACAATATCGAGATCGATGCGGAGACCTTCTGAAGCCTTGTAGGAGGGTGCTGTGCTCCGGTGAATGAGTATTTTGTGCAAGATGCTTCCAATATTCGTTTGAGAGAACTAGTGTTGAGCTATCGAGCTCCGGTTGAGCATAGCAACCTGATCAAAGCCCTTCGTTTTTCACTTGTGGGTCGTAACTTATTCCTGTGTTTGACAGGATTTTAAGCTAAAAAGTTGATAATGAGGAAAGTAGGGTTTCGATAGTCTTACGACAACGATTGGGGGTAAAGTAGTGAATCAGTGATGTCTACCGCAGGTAGGAATCGATGGTATCTGGATGTAGGTAGTTAGGTAAGGATTTGATTTTCAGAGCTTTGGCAAGTTTGGAAGCTATTGGCTGAGATTTGGATCTCATATACATGGTTGTATCATCATTGATTTTAATGTGACTTACCTGCATTTTACCAATCACAGAGCGAAGTTGGTCCTCAGTGACTTTAGAATCAAAAGACGCCATGGTGGTCAGCACATAATTTAGTAAGGTATAGGCAATAAATGCCATACACAGATGTCCTTTGATTCTTGAGTTGGTCCAATGGAAGATCGGCCTAATTGCCAAATGGTGTTTAAAGGTTCTGAAAGATTTTTCAATCTTAAATAATTGACTGTATTGACTAACAATTTGCTGAGGTTTCAGATTTGAAGCGTTGGTACTAATCGTTAGGAATCCATCAAATTTTTGGTCCCGTTCGATTTTTTGCTCATCTAATTCATAGGTGGCTTTATTGAGGACATTTTTTAAGTACCCCTTGGTTAATTTGCTTTTTATTTTCGAAGGTGTCTTAAGCAGTTGCAGTGCTTTGGCAATTTTTTGCTCTCGATCATGCTTGTCTTTTCTGGCTCTTTTCGCGCTATAAGTACCAACAATCGTACGATCCTTATATTCGATCTGAGCATATAGAGTGCGGTCATCAGACTCCTTTTCCGTATTTGAGTGTGAATTGGTTGGTTTATAGTTGTTCAGATCGGTCAAATAACTGATCATTTCTTCTGGCAAAGACTTTAAGCGCTCCCCAATGATAAAGCCAAAGGAATGTTCTTCAATTTTGTCTAAGTTGTCCCGACTAAGCATACCACGATCGGCCACCAGGATAATTTTATTTATCTGATACTTCTGCTTCAGCCTTTCTAGGGCAGTAGGTAAAGTATGCCCTTCAAATTTGTTGCCTTCAAATATTTCGTAGCCGACCGGTTGCTGATTCCTATCAATCAATAGACTAAAAATAATTTGTGTGTCTCCAATCTTGCCATCCTTACCAAACCCCTTTTGCCTGATAGATTCAGGATCTTCTCTTTGTGATTCAAAATATAGGGTGGTTACGTCATAGAAAACTACATCCAGATCTAGATTGGAAAGGTCTCGACCTTTCTTAAAAATCTGGTTTTGGATTATGTCACTGTATTTATCAAGTAGATCCAAACTTCGATACAATTGTTCTAGTTTAATTTCTCCTTGAAGACCCAGATACTCTGTTTGATTGAAATAATTCCTTCTCTTACTGGCAGGCTCATTCAGTCTTTCCATTAGCATCAGAAGCACAACTGCGACCAAATTATAGCTCAACTTATGTTTGCGTGAAATGCGGTTCAACAAAGTATCCAGTCCATATAGACGCAACACTTTAGCATACACTTGGTAGAAGCCATAATTATAGCGACCCAATTCTTCAAGTTTAGGTCCAGATAAGTCATCCACATTGCCATCTCCCAAAGCGTAAAGGCTCCTGGCTATGTTTCGTAAGCTTTCTTTGCTGTAATTGTTGATGTTACCCAGATTAGCTAGCCTACGCTGCTGTGCTTTGCCATTCTTATCTCTATAGGCTTCAACCAAAGATATGTAAGTACCGTACTTTTTGTGCTCTTTCCGTAAATAAGCCATCAAATGTCTTACGACTATTTGTAAGCTAATTTACCGGAAAAAATCAACAAAGTCAATGAAATGTTCTTACGACAAATTTGAACAAATCTCGAACTCAATCCCCATAAACATTGACTTGTAGAGCTTTCTGCACCAAAACCGTGTCAAACTCAAGCGGTCATACATCTCATCCCGATACTGAGAAATAAACTGAAATGGGACTTCCTCATGACTTATAGTCGATACAACAATCTGGTCATGGAAACTCATCCAAAGCGGACTAAGATCAGGGGCAATATTTATTTTTGGGGAAGTTATTTTGAGTTGGAGGAGGAAGAAAAATGGGGACAAATATATCCAACATTTGAAGTAAAAAGAGGCCCACAGGACCAGGTGACCATCCTGTCAAACGGAGCCCCGGATTTGAATGTCGGGGGAACCCGACCCATCGCCAATTTCCACCCCAAGTGGCTGGCTGGAGTTCAAAATTCTTTGACGCTTCACAACTTCACGCTCCATTTCCTGATCGACATCCGTCAGGGAGGGAGCCTGTTTTCGATGACAAGGCAGATGATGGCTTCAGCAGGGGTGTCGGAAGAAACCCTTGAAGGCCGCAAAGGTGGGTTGATTTACGGAGTCAACTTCTTTCCCGAAGAAAGGGCCGTCCTGGAAGATGGCTCGATCAACAATATCGAGATCGATGCGGAGACCTTCTGGAGCCTTGTAGGAGGGTGCTGTGCTCCGGTGAATGAGTATTTTGTGCAAGATGCTTCCAATATTCGTTTGAGAGAACTAGTGTTGAGCTATCGAGCTCCGGTTGAGCATAGCAACCTGATCAAAGCCCTTCGTTTTTCACTTGTGGGTCGTAACTTATTCTTCTTCACTAACAAAGCAGGGATCATCGATCCGGAAGTCTTTGTCGGTACGGGCATGGAGTCAGAAGGATTGGAAGGCTTTGCGCCTCCGACTGCGAGGTCTGTTGGGGTAAGTGTAGCGGTGGAGTTTTGAGCTCACCCCCGTCCCAGCCCACACCACCACCGCCACATACACCAGTTCTACCACGAGCAAAGCACACTCGCTTGTCTATACTACCTGCACTACAACACAATGCCTGTAAGCACAAAGAGGATCTGCGCTATCGCAGTAAGATCAAGCATAAACGCAAACTGCTGAAACAAAAGGGTCTATGAAAACCTCGCAGTCGGATGTCTGGTGACCGGGCTAACGACATCTCGGTCCTCTCCCATCCCCTATCACAAATTTGGCTTCTTTTTTTCCGACACTCCAAAAAAAAATGATTCCTCTGTTTACCTACTGTCAAGATGATCTATTAAGGGTGAATTTCTGATTAATCACCTTCTAAATTGAACATCATGAAAATCTATAAATTAACCGCCATTCTAGATAGGTCCTGATGATTTGTCTTACTTCTTCCATACGCTTCGGTTGATAGGCCATTTGACTTAGTTTGTGCTCCTGGTCGGATTGGTTTTTGCCCTAGAATGGTTGAACCAAGTATTGGCAACAATTGAGGATAAGCTAGAAATTAAGGAGATTTTGATTACTATCAGAAATATTTTTCGCCGCGACGATACTTTATTCGTCAGAGGAAGTGCTTTAAAAGAGCGATGTCTCATTTGATGATAATCTTCTAAAATTAATTGAGTATTTTTTTTGCCTCTTACAAAATGCCCATCTCCACCTATTTTAGCATCATTTAAAATCGTTTCTAAGGGCTGTAGGAGCCTTCTGATGACTTTCTACCTATTAGGGAGTCTAAGGACTACATGATTTATTACTGTATCCGCTGAATACTTATATCCGCGGCGATGAACGTTTTTGATTGAAAGGTGTAGTTCTTGAGGCAACAAATTATATTTCTTCAATTTAAGGTTCCATATTTCATTATTACTGGAGAGGTCCGGGGTGGGGAAAAAACGGTAAGATATAGGGGGGCGGTACCATACCTGAATCGAAAAAGATAAAGCATGCCGCGTTCCTCTTTGGTGGGAACTAGGCAAGAATAGTGTGATTGTTGAAAAAGACAAACCAGAACTCATCTGCTCTTTTATACATTGAAATACCGGGAAATTTATTGCTTGATGATTTTCTTACTAAATTTTCCTTTGTTGGTGAGGATGGTAACGATGTAGGCGCCAGAATTATGCCTATCTAGGGCAATGATAATCCTCTCTGGAGGATCCTTGTAGGAGTTGTAATCAAGGGATTTACCTTGCAAATCAGTCAAGAAACTACTGTAAATGATAGCGTTGCTACTTTTTAAATCGATTAACAATTCATTTTGAACGGGATTAGGCATCACCTGAATATCCAGCTGCTCAAAATCAGCTACAGGGGTCACCTCCAACAATCTCTCGGCTTCCTGCACTGCGGCCCAGGTGTTGAGTTTACCATATCCCCATTCAGCATTTGGAGTTGGATCATTTGCTTCTGTAAAATCGTCTCTTATGGCTGTGTTGGCGATAATGTCCCTGATCTGGCTAAATGTCAAGTTGGGGTTAGCTTGCCACATCAAGGCTATTGTCCCGGTCGCCATGGGAGTGGAAAGGCTGGTTCCTCCCGTCACAACATCTGGATTGGCATATTCGCCTGCAAGGGGTAAGGCTCCATCTATCTTGGCCGCGACTCCTAGTTCATTTAGATAACGTCTTGACATTGAGGTCTGAACCATTTCTCCTGGGGCAACGATTTCTGGTTTTATCCGACCATCTGGTCTTGGTCCTGCACTTGAAAAGACAGCTAAGTCTCCTTCGACTCCGCTTGCATATATGGTATCTCCACTTGTGCTCACTATTGCACTTCGGTTGATATATGCTCCAACTGCGAGAACATTATCCGCAATAGCAGGAATATCCACATTATATTGGTTTTGCGTAGGTAAGTAATGCTTCTCTGGAAATCCCTTAGCAATGGGATCGGTCAGCGTAGGTGGAAAATCCTCGAAGCGGGCTTCAACTTTGCCATTGCCACTCAATTCGATCCTGAGGAAATCCATCTTGTGTCTCTCAAGCTCAAAATTTCTTAGATCTACTCTATCATCAAAGGATAAAGAGAATTCATGATAGGACTTTCCCGTCTTCTGACTTACGAATTTATTTGCCGCCAAACTTAGATGACCTGCAATTGAACTGTCACTGTGAAGGGCGGTGTAATTGAGTATTCCCTTATCCCAGATCTGCTGAAAAGAAATCGGTCCGATAGTGTCGGCGGTTTTTATATATCGATAATCAAGCGTCCTGATATCTTCGGCCAGAGACACCGAATCTACGTAAATGGATAACCAAAGCGAATCCATATTTTCATTGTCTAGATATAGTATTGCATAGGAAGAACCCGCGCTCATCTTTCCGTTGTAAACCGTGTCATTCTGCAAATTTGCCAACCAATAAATCCCAGGATTTCCGGAATTACCAGCGGCGGCACAGATACCCACTCGATCATGTCTTCTGATCAGTTGATCAAAACTTACTGTAAATGCACCGTACCCATCTCCAGCATACACTTCAGAACCTATGCTATAGTTGATTATACATGGCATTCCCATTAATTCTGCTTTTTGGATAATGAATTCAGCGGCGTCAATAAAGTTGGGCCCCCTGTAGTGTTCTAAAGCGACGGCAACAATGGTTGCTCCTGGTGCAATTCCTCTCAATCCAGCTGCACTTCCTGCTACAGAAGTGCCATGACCCACTCCAGCAATTTCATTGTGGTTTTCGCCCCCGATTTTGCTGGGGTCATTAACAGCAATTGCCTCATTAATCTCCGACCTGACATATTCTCTACCGTAGGAGAATCGAGATGGCTTCCTACCTGAGATTGCCTGATTCCACAAATAAGCTATCCTGCTCTGACCGGAATCCATCATTTCGCGAAAATCAGCGTGCATTACATCAATTCCATCATCAATGATTCCAATTACGACACCCTTGCCGTCATAACCATTACTCAAAAGATCGGTACCATTATGCACCTTGTCTGCACCTATGTGCATTTTGGCTTTCTCATTTCTATTATTGAGTCTGCTCCCGTATTCAAGACTTGTTACTTCCTCTAAGGCTATTATTTTTCTCACGGCACTAATGGGCGCATCGATAGTGATCAACGACCCCAGATCTGTGTTAATGAAGGCGCCAAGAGCTTTAATTTTCCGCTTTGCCCTATGGTCATTTAGAGAGGCAATGAGGTGGACTCGTATGTTGTCCATTTGCCAATCTTTACCCTGGTCTGTAAAGTATGAGGAATCATACAAGAACAAGCATAAGGCCCCATCTCCCTTCTGCTGTAATAGGTTGATGGATTGGGAAAGATCTTGTGCTGGAGTAGAAATGATCAAAGACACAATAAAGTACAACATTGCTGAATACTTTTTCATGGTCTTAAATAGTAAAGAATTCATTTCCAGTTGATTGTTGACTTTTGACATATGATATTGTGATTGCGATTTATTAACAGATTTCTGGTAGCGGATTTCGGCAAAAGAAGGATGCTTACCGTATAATAGCATGTATGCGAATTGGAAAACACTTCTGACAAGTTGCAATGTTTTATCGCAACACAGCTGGAGGATTATGTCTATCGTCTAGACAAATGTTGCATGGAGATATTTATCTAGCACTTAGGCATCGTGCAATGCAAGGGAATAGCCGCTCTAATGCGGATGATCAAATTTGATCGCTAAGAAGATAGGAAATGTCTTCGTTCTGAAATTATGACGAAAAGAAGGAAAGTATGCGAGCTTAAGGTTAACGCTACAAAGGGATGCCATTTTATGACTGATTCCGATATACGGATGGTGGAACACCGATTTCACGGTGGAAGATTCGTGAGAAATAATCTGCATCTTTAAAACCTGTATCAAATGCTACCATAGCTATACTTTGTTTTGTTTCTGTCAAAAGGGATTTTGCCTCTTCTAGTCTAATATGTCTGACCAATTTCATGGTTGATAATCCAGTAAGAGCGATCAGTTTTCTGTGTAGCTGCGACCTACTAAGACCCATCTCTTTGCATAAATAATCCACATTTAGTTGATGATCAGCAATATGATCCTTGACAATTTCCCTTACTCTCATCACAAAATCCTGTTCAGCAGAACTTTTATTCGCAGACTTGACATCAATTAATTTATCAGGTGAGGAGTTATTTCTATTTAGGTAATATTCCTGTAGATTTTGCCTCAATTCAAGCAGTTTTAGCATCCTGATGAATAGTTCTTCTCTATCAAATGGTTTTGACAAATAGGCATCAGCTCCTTTTTTCAGTCCAGTGACTCTTGATCTATTATCTTCCTTTGCAGTAAGTAATATAATTGGAATATGGCTCGTCCTGATGTCATTTTTCAAAGTGCTCGTAACTTCAAATCCATCAATTTTTGGCATCATAACATCACTGATGATGATATCTGGAATAATCTGATAGGCTTTCTCAATTCCTTGTTTCCCATCATACGATGTCTCCACCTGATACCTATCTGTTAATAAACTCCTGATGTACTGAACCACATCCATATTATCTTCAATAATCAGGACTATCGGTATACCTGATTCCTTAGTTTCCAGAGTTGCTGAGCTATCTTCCCAAATGTTAATGGCCGCTGACTCGCTCATAGGTAAATAAGTTGAAGAATGATTGATGGGACTGAGGTTGGTTGTTGGGGCATTTCTAACAACTGGGAGTACTACCGTAAATTCACTACCCTTTCCCGGTTCACTTTTAACCCTAATTTCCCCTTTCAACAAAGAAACCAACTCCTTGGTAAGTGCAAGGCCAATACCTGTTCCCTGGATGCTATTGGTGGAATTGTCCGCTTGATAATAGCGATTGAATACTTTTGATCTTTCCTCAATCGTCATGCCAATGCCTGTATCGCGTACCTTTATTATTGCCTTTTTTTGATCAGCACTACTTGAGGCTTTGATCGTAAGGCACTTAGCCATAATTAGTGGGTAGGCCCAAGTCCAAATCACCCAGATGGAAATAGATGAGCAATTTAAAATTGGTCATATTACGGAAGCCTCTTGATATGCGTTTAATTTCTTGGATTTTAAGATTGACATTTTCAGCATAGGCATTAGTGGCCAATTTTTTGAAGTATGTCTTTATTCCATACCAATGATTATGAAGCATGTCAACAAATTTGAGGATAGGTTCAAGTCCAGATTTTTTGGCCTGTTTAATCCAATCATTTATCCATTGCAATCTTGGATCATGACGTGCCTGATTGAGAACAGATCTTAGCAACTCTTTAAGCCTATATGCTTCACCTATATTGGGGTATGCTCTACTGAGACTTGCTAATCTTCTTCTTTGATCGTCTTTTAATTTATCAGCATTGCGCAACCACCAATATCTGGTTCTCTTAAAGTCCTCTCTGCAATTGATCTGCTCCTCTCTTCTTATTTTGTCTACCGCTTCATTCATCTTTTTCATGATATGGAATCGATCAAATATGATGGCTGCTTGATCAAAATACTTTGCTGCAGCTGCTATGTATCCGGTTGACATATCCATTGTTATCGTTTTTACCTCCTCTCTGTGAGCTCCTCTAACCTCCATGTCTATTAGGGCATTGTCTACCGCCTCAGCATCTTTACCCTCAGAGATACCTACTACTTTCTTTCGTTCTCGATCACACAATACAGTTAGATAATTGTGACCTTTTTTAGAACTGGTCTCATCAATTGAAAGCTCTTTTACTGGGTCAAGGGGCTGATCACATAAGGCATTAGCTACTCTACGACTAATCACTTTGCCGACTCGTTTAGCACTTATCCTCAGTGTCCTGCCCGCCTTACTTTGATTCATTCCATTGAATACTAATTCCATAATCTTTAATTCAAATAAGAGGGTAAACCTACTCCCAGGCTCAGCCCATGGCACTTGTACTAATCGGACCTTATTCTCTTTGGTTCTAACTCTAGGAACCGATGCATGCAGATAGCACTGATACTGAAAGAAATCTAGGTGTTTCCAAGTCCTGTCCTGGTGATCATACACAGGATAGTCTATGCCTTCATAATTAAACCGCGCCCCCTTTTTGTGCCCTATTGCAATATGTAGTTCCTCACCATCTTCCCCTTCTATTATCGTCACTCTTTCGATATACCATGGTGCCCTGATATTCAACGCTGCTGTAAAAATTGTAAATTCATCCATAGGTATCAAATGTACTAAACCCACTATTTATGGCGTAGAGCCGATCGTAAAAGACACGTAGATATCTCCTCCATTAGGAGTAAATTTCACGGCATTTGAGATTAGGTTTGACAGTATCTGAAGGAGCCTTTCTGGATCATAGTCCATATGGGCACGCCAGAGGTCAGTCAGGAAATGTAGCCTTTGCTGTTTAGAGTCCATAAGATATCGAAAAGATTCCAAAATATATTTTAGATAGACAATGATGTCACCGTGCACCATTGAAACCTTCAGGGTCTCCGCTTCTACCTTGCTTAGATCCAGCATTTGATTAACCATGGTTAATAGATCACGGCTTTTGCGTTGGATCAATTTTTTGACCTCATTATTTCCTTTAATTCGTTGCACTGCACCCATTATCAGTGTCAAAGGAGTCCGAAATTCGTGCGTGATATTAGTGTATAATTTGGTTCTCATTTGATCCAATTCTTGCAGACGTTTTGACTCTGCAAGAGCCATACGTCGATTAAGCTGGAAACGATAGATCCAATATAGTAGACTAGAAATTCCCAAGCCGTAGATAAACTTAGACCACCATGAAAGGTACCATGGAGAGGAAATAAAGAATGAATACTTGAAGGGCTCACTCCAAATGTTGGCTGCTCCAATCGCCTTTAGATTAAAGATATATGACCCAGGAGAAAGATTTCGATATTCAGCCGTCCTTTCCGAAGACAGTGGACTCCAGTATCTATCCTGCCCTTCAAGATAGTAGCTATATTGAATCTGGTGAGGTGCAGTCCAATCAATGGCAGAAAAGTGAAAAGTTAAGTGGTCCAAATGATGTGGCAAGGACATTGTAATTGGGAAATTTTCGAAGGCAGAAACGGAATCAAAGGTCCCCATCAAAGCTTCGCCAAATTTGAGCTTTTTCCGATACAGGGAATCCCCTAAGTTCCTATAGTCTATATGGGTTTGAGCCAATTCAATGGTGTTTAATCTGACCTTTGGTTGCTCATGTGAGAAGACAACCTCGTTTACATCCAACATGGTCAGGCCCTCTGCAGACCCCAACCACAAGCGTCCTGCGTGATCCAAGTAAACATCTTGAAAAGGCTCATAATCCCATTTTTTTAAGCCATCTCCTTGGCCAAATGTGAATACCTGAAAGAGACTCGAGTCCAAGTCAATCGAAACAGCTTCGGTACTCACTCCAGGTGCTAGAACCGTAAGACCTACCTGTGTACTAATCCAGATATTTTTTCGATCGTCTTCCAGTATTGATCTGACCCAATTATTACCTAAGCCGTCTTCTGCTGTGAAGTGCACAAAACGGTCACCGTTGAAGTGGTTCACACCCCCACCTCTGGTTCCGATCCAGATATTACCTTGACTGTCTTCGCACAGTGTCTGAGCCCAATTATTACTTAGACCTTCTTCAATTGTATAGTTGGTGAATCTGTCGCCATCAAATCGGCTTATACCTCCGTCTGTTCCGATCCAAATATCACCCTGCCGGTCCAATAATAGAGTTCTGACAGAATTGTGAACAAGACCTTCTCTTTTAGTGTAATGAACAAAGCTATTGCCATCATAGCGGTTCAGTCCTCCAAATCTGGTCGCAAACCATAAATTACCTTGTTGATCCTCCAAGATATATTCTATGACATTGCCACTTAGACCTTCACGCTTCCTGAAATTGGTGTATCTTTTTCCATTGTAAAAGGTGAGCCCACCGCCATCCATCCCAAACCAATAGTTTCCCTGACTATCATGTAGCATCGAAATAACGGGTGATGCAGGTAGTCCTTCCCTTAAAGTATAATGGCTGAATCTATTACCCTCAAAAGAGCTCACTCCTGATGGTGTTCCAAACCACATGTAACCTTGTCGATCTTCCATTATTGATCTGATGTAGTCGTGTTTTAAACCATCTTTTGTTGTAAAGTGCCTAAAGCCATTGCTAACCAATCGATTAACTCCTCCGCCAAAAGTCCCGATCCATAGATTGCCGTTCGTATCTTCGATAATTGATGTAACAGCATTATGACTTAATCCGTCTTCTGTTGTATAGTGGGTAAAGTTGATACCATCATATTGGTTCACACCACCTCCCAAAGTACCGAACCACAGGTTTTGGTTTCGATCTTGCACGATCGATTTGACAGCATTATGACTTAATCCTTCCTCTTTAGTAAAATGGGTAAAACTGGTACCATCGTATTGGATCGCTCCACTAGCAGTACCAAACCATAAATCTCCACGGTGATCCTCAACAATAGACATAACCCAAGCATCTGTAAAGCCTTCATTCAAGGCATATTTCGTGAAACGGACACCATCATACCTGGTCACACCTCCAGCAAAAGTAGCTAGCCATAAGCTCCCGTTTCGATCCACCAATATGGACCAGACTGAATTGTGACTTAATCCCTCTTTTGTAGTGTAATTTGTAAAGCTCGTACCATCATAGCAACTAACACCGGCATGTGTCCCAAGCCATATATTACCATGGTGATCTTCGACAATCGACCTAATCCTATCATCAATTAGACCTTCTTGGGAAGTGTAATGTGTGAAACTATGACCATCATAATAGTTCAAACCACCGCCCTCAGTTCCGATCCATAAATTGCCCTTACTATCTTCCAGCAATGATGCGACCTTGTTATGGCTTAAGCCTTCTTTTACAGTCATATGTGTAAAGCTGGAACCATCGTATCGGCTTACTCCATGGTTGGTACCAAACCACAAATAGCCTTGCCGATCCTGGAGGATTGCACTGACAAATGAGTGGCTCATACCATGATTGCGATCTAAATATTGAATGTTACCTACGGCCTCACTACTAATCTCAGGCAATTTGGCATTCACAGATTTTGGCACCACGTAAGGCACTTGCCTTCCCCTTATACTAGATTTTATCGGCAGGGGGCTGCCTCTTCGTCCAGGGAAGAAAAGGGGTAAATCTACTTGAGATTGACTAACTTTTGCCGTATCGCCTATTCGCACATCCCAATGAGAATCTGTGAGCTTGTTCGGCCCCTTTAATAACGTTATTTTCGGTCTATTAACGTCAGTGGAATCAGCCCAATTATCTTTTGGTAAAATCGCTACTTCTACATCAATTGCATCTTCCCCTCCCTTCATAAAATGGCCCTTGGTGTGCGAAAGCGATCCGCTAAATGGACCTAGAGTTTTCATTTGCAGTTGGTGGCAAAAGAAGCAGGAAAAAAAAAGAATTAAGAATACACAATCAGTTCTAAGTCTCATTCAACCTTGCATAAGAAGTCATTCCAAATCTTTTCATCAATGAACCCATCAGCCCTAAAGTACAAGATCTGTTCAGTATGAATTGTTAACTATTAAAATACATACAATTCCGATAGGGGCAAGATAATGTCCTAACCCCCTTAATAAATGGAACAGATTCTCTTAGCCAATTAGGGCAGGCCGCCCACTGTGGACTCTTCCATTGCCAACCCCTGGATTTGGTTGCTTAACAGGGGGTTAGAAGGGAACAGTATGATTATTGATGCAAAAAGTTCCCTGTTTTTTTTATTGAATGCTTCATCATCTTCATTTAATCCTATCGACAAGAATGACCGAAATGGTAAGGTCCCTAAAGTACCAGTTCCATTATAGATATATACTGTTTTATTTCCTTGGGCTAACACATAGTGATTTCTCAGAACTCCAATCGAGTTTGTGCGTGCATTTGTTATGTCTCCGTACTCTTTGGACCCAGAAGGTTCGTTTAGAAAAAAGTGTGTAGTGTTACCAATGGTTTTTGTTCCATCTGGATGTGTATGAAAAGTCCCAACAATTGATCCTCCTGGAATTGATGATGGATCAGCTGCCTGGAATAAATTGATCGCGGCGTCTTCGTTTAGGCTTGGATCAGCCTCTTCTCCAGGTTTTGCATGGACGACGTATTCATTTCCAGTATTATCCATTCCAAAGAATCCACCTTCCTCAAGAAACGAAGGCGAACCAGCTCTTTCTACAGCCTTTTCCATTTCCGATCTCACATATGCACTGGGGAGTCCAACAGCAGATTCCACATCTTCTAGAGAGGTTGTACCGGCTCCTCTCTCATTTCCTCTAATAGTCTTAACGTCTTCTTTATTAGTTACGACATAATTTTTATTATCGTCCTTCCCATCACTGCCAATATATTTACCAGATTGTGTGTAATAGTCTCAAGGTAGTCGACTGTACCCGACCGCAGTGCCACCACTGACAATCTTTTTATACCCATCCGTTGGATACACCCTTGTTCCAATACCAGTCTGTTTAACTTCTACATTCCCTGATGGATCATTCACGTTCTGGGGCTGGCACCATCCCAGCCTGTATCCTGTCCAGCTTGGTGCTCCTCTACTTAAAGGGGCGTGACCCAGGAATTCACCAATGGTCTGATTATAGCACCGTGCACCCATACTAGTCAGTCTTAAGCCAAAATCTCCATGATCCTCGTGTCCATGATAAGTGAATTTACAGGGCACCGGTGAGTTTACCTTTGGATGGATGACCACACCGAATGGTGTGTATCCTGCTGCATAGCTCTGCTGTAGTTTGCCATCACGCTCAGTAAAAGAGACCCACAAATTGCCTACATTGTTCCGGTACTCATATTCATTGCGCCATGTACCATCTTCGTTCATCGCCCGCCCCTCTGCTATTGCAATTTGATAGGGTACACCATCTTTTAAGATCATCCCACCTATGTAGTCCCAGTTTTCACCATTGGATAATTCGCGTGTAATTAAGCTGCCAGATCCATCATAGATATATTTAATGCTCTCCCCTGTACTGAGCGATACCAAAATTGGTTTTCTCAGATAGGTATCGTAATTGATGTTGCTGATATTTTCATTCAGATCCCTTTGCAGGCATCCATCGGGATGATAAGTACAATCATTGGTGCCATCGATACGGTCTATAAAATCCACTTCATGCTCTCCGGTCTGATTATCTTTCACTTTAGTAAGTCTATTGCCATCGTAGGTGTATTTTAAATCGTCTGTCTGCCCAAAACCATTCCGCTTCTTACCCATCCCTTTCAGAGCCTTTATATTGAAAAAATCAAACCGGACCAAGGAAAGGAGGGTAAAGACAAGAAGGAAAAGAGCTATAACCATTTGGATAAAGACAAGAAAAAGAATAATCAATAGCTGGTTATCTTTTTGATCCTTAATTCAATCAGTTCGTACACAAGCAGAAGAATCTATTCTTAAGAGCGGCGTTTCCGCTCGGCATTTATATGTTGGGGGATTATGAGGGGTATCTAACTCCAAAAACCAATGCCTTGTTTGACATAATGGGTTGTAATCCAGATAGTTACAAATACATAAAAATAAAACGGGATCTCGAAAATGTCGAAAATCCCGTCAAGGGTGGAAGACGGGATTTAGCTTCGCTGAATCCTATAAGGGGAGAACCCCCATGTATTTTGAAAGATCGGTGCAGTAGCACCATTTTTTATTTGTCCATAGCTCATTGCAGCAAGCTGCCTTCGCCATGTCCAAAAAAAACCCGCCAAAGGCGGGATCTTTCAAAAATTATGGGTGGAAGACGGGATTTGAACCCGCGACCTCTGGAACCACAATCCAGCGCTCTAACCAACTGAGCTACAACCACCAAGTTAGTACTCGACTCTTGACCAATACTACTTCAGATTCCTCATGAAGTGCTTCAATGCCAAAAGTCGGTCGGCAAAGATAAGTCCTCTTGTGAACTTTTAAAAGTCTAATTAGACTTCCAATTGGCCTGCCTCATACAATGGTAACAGCTTCCTTGCAGCAGGATTGGACCATTGCTGGTGTGAAATCTCACTTATCCTCCCAAATAATGTCCTCTTGGTTCTTGGGCTGGTCTACCACGGAATCTTTGGGTGATGTGTTTCGATCGAGAAGCGATTATGATCACCAAATTAACAACGCCCACCTTGACTTCAACCTGGTATATGAGCTTCTCTTCGTTTATTGTTGCGACATTCTCAGCCGCAAGAACGATGTAGAAACCGCTGTTCTCTTATGGAGCTCATGAACGAATCCTTATCTTGAGCATACTGATCACCCAGAAGTGAGTAGAATGCTCATCGGGGAAATGTACCAGCAGGTGGGTGATCTGCACACCGATGACAGAGGCTTGCTACCAGGGTTGGGGTCCCTTGGTGCATCATTTGGTCATGACTAGGCAAACCGACAAGATTGTAAAATCGTGAAGTAGCAGGTGAAGGAGATCTCTGCCAACACCTCTGTTAATATCATCGTCAATATTTTCCATCAGCAAACAGGTTCAATGCAGCCTGCTGATTGATTCTGTGCTTAGACCTAATTTAAAACTCAAAGATAACCAGTTAGCCAGTCTGGTATCAGGTGTGCCCATCGCGTCCGAGATCTGTTGAACATACTGATTCCATAGAATTTAGCAGCAGTGCAAATGAGGCAATTCGTTCATTGACCCTTTTCCCCCAATTCCCTGCTGATAACAGCTGAAGTGCCCTGACACTCTTCAATGGTACGCTGCAATGAAGAGGTTAAAAGGCGCATCAAAAACAATCGGGTTTCATATTGGTTGGCGACTTTGGCATCATTCCTGATTTGGTTGTAATTCAACGGATAATGGACTAGGCCACCATTCTTGTTCACTATTCTGGTTATTTCTGACAAATAGGGTCTCCACATCCCTCGTAACATTTGATTGTAGTCATTGAACGATTGCTCGATCTTTTTATAGGATTGATCGTACAGTTTTGAAAGACCGATCCGGATAGAATCGTTTGATAAATAGTCGAGACCTCGCGATTTTAATGATTCAAATGCTGAAGTTTGAAAAGTAATGCCCAATTGAATATTGCTCCCTAATATATCAGCCAAAGAATCCTCGGCAACGTGCGTAGCATTCAAAATTCGCAGTCCTTCTTCCGCATCCTCTTGCAAAAACTGGCATAAGTCGGCCATTCGGCTAAGTTCTCCCATGTCCACCTTTATCGACGTGTTGATTTCAGCCAGCATTTTATTTTCATAGGCCTTTTCCTTTCGCAACTGATTCCAATTGTTGATTTGCAGCGCAATCAATATTCCAACAACCACCAAGGCAATCTCACCTATGGCATACAGCAAATATTTCCGGACCGATCCTGATTCAATCAATGACTTTCTTATTCTTCGAAAAAACGAGAGCATCTCTTACATGGCCCATATCGTGGTGACCATAGGTAAATATAGCAAAGAAAGCGAAAATTAGTATCAACGTATCATATTGAAAAATGTCTAAAATAAATAAGAGAGAATACTGATGACAATGCCAGCAGATAACTCCGTTAAAATATAATATCCATCCGGCCCAGGAACTCCACCAACCATACTAGATGCATAAATACAGAAAATTCCTGTGATTTTCTCGATGATTTTTCACGATAGAAGACACGATAGCGCAGAATTCAGCACCCTATCAAGCCACCATCTTACATTTGGATGCAAGGTTCACAAAACTTACTTTTGCAGCATTTTTTAGGTGGGTATTGACATTAATACCTCAACGCTACAAAGATTAATAATCTCTCGTACGAATGAATACTATACACATAAAGCACCTATTTGCTCTACTTCTTTCATTTTCAGTAGTCCATTCTACAATAGCTCAAGTTGAGTTTTATCCTAATATCTCAGATCCAAATTCTCCGGCAATATTAGATGTACAAAGTACCGATAAAGGCGTGCTGATTCCGCCTATGACAAGTATGCCGAGAGAGGCTATCTCCAACTGATCATTCAGAATGCAGATAATGGAATTCCTTTAATTGAGGGCAGCTTTGCTACACACTTCGTTCAGATGAATGGAGATTTAATTATCCCTAATATGCTGGCCAAAGATGATTCTGGTTTCAAATTTCGTACCAACGATAATCTACTTACTTTGAGGATTAGAGATAATGGAGATATTGAACCTTATCAGAGAATGATCAGTGGGAATGATACTGGTCTTGTGTTATTTGCAAAGGATCAAACGGCTAATATTAAAGTCACTGACAATGATAGCATCCAGCTGAATGGAAACATCCGTCTCGGACACCAGGGATCTCTACTGACCAATGTGATAAACATGTTGAACATATTGACTTCAGGTGAGGTAATCATTCTGAGTTCATCACGGTCACGGGAGCCACTACCGATGCCACCATCATGGTATCCCCGGAAGGGTCGATTCCCTCAGATATCGTGATTGCTTTTGCTCGAGTCTCGGCAGCAGATACCGTGCAAATTAGGTGGAATAACGTTACATCAGGCTCGCAAAATCCCAATGCCATGAATTATCGAATAATTGTGATCAACCATTAAGCATGGTGACCAGCTGCTGTGGAGTGAATATCCAACTAGTGCTTTTTTTAGGGGCGTATCTGTTAAGATGATAGTCCTGCTGACCAGTTCTAAATGTGTGAATCCAGTAAGTCTTCATGAAATTGAGATTCTGGAAAATCCAATGGATCTCTTTAGTAGTCTATCTAAATCCTGGATAAAACAGCTCAAGACATCTGATATGACACAAACTTAGATTTCGACACCAAGTAGTAGAACGCTAGGAGTCCTTCCATAGCCTGGCATGACGTTCACACTTTCTGGCAACCAACTACTCATCGATTTCCACTCATTGCTCTTTGGCGATTCCATGGCATAGTCCCTAATCATAATTTGGTGATATCAATATCGTCACCAGTCAGATGTTCAGGTAACGTAAAATTTTGATCAACATCTATATTAGAATAATTATATGGAGATAGTCTTCTGGCTAAACTCAAAAAGACAGCGAAAACACATTTTCTAATCCTATAAATAAATAACCTATGAGAATTTTAGGAACTATTTACCTCATGACAATTGCTATGCTATTTCTATTTTCTTGCCAATCTGATTTAACGGACACCAACTATGGTCTTGAGGGAATAGCCACTTTAAATGGCAAGTCCTTCACCAATGTAAAACTTAGATCAGAAAGCACCTCTACAGTGATCATCGAACAGAATCCAGATGGACCACCCAGCCCCTTCATTGCAGTGCCTGGAGCATATTCAACCCTACATCGAAACGCAGCTGGCATTAGCATCAATTTCAAGACGAAAAATTTAATACCGGGAAATGCCTACACGTTGTGGTTTGTCATCTTTGGTGATGCCCCGGGCCCACCCGTACTGGTTACCCATGCTGCTGGTCACGTTATTGGAGGGAGCGGAAATGGCAATTTTTCGGCACACTTGAGTACTAGTGAGGTTTTTACTAATCCGCTAACTGCTGAAGTGCATTTAGCACTACGAACACATGGACCAGCTCAGCCGGGAATGATACCAGACCAAATTCATACCATCGATGGCGGCTGCACCGGAGGTTTTCCGTCAGGTCCCGCTTTATATCCCGACTCAGATGTGATTGGCTATTGTGCCAATGTACAGGTTGCCATGCACCCAAGTCAATAACATGATATAATGAGATGTAAAGAATTAGTAGATTATTTGATTAAATGGTTTTACGTATTCGTAACCACTCCCAGGGGTGGTTACGATTTTTCATTTTTTAAAATGAGAATCATAGCTTAAACCATATATGTATATTGCACAAGGGTACTCATAATTTAAACGTGGTGAAAGAGTAGATGAGGAGCTCCACAAATACTGCTTTATCTTCTCTAGCAGGTCTAGATAGGCTGCTGGTATTTAGTCTTTTGTGCGCTCTTCATTGGACTATTCAGGCTCAAACGCGCATTGACATTCCGGCCGACGATCATTGGAGCATTAAACTAATTGCCGAGCTGGAGATCATGAGCGATGAAGAACGACAGTGGTCGGCCGAATCAATATTTGCTGCTTCAGATGATCTCTTTCGACCAAATGCAGTCGATGCAAAACCTCAGCTGCATAACTATTGGGCCAGATTTAATTTGGTAAATACCACAACTCGGCAAAAATGGGTAAGTTTTGAGTCTTATTATTGGGATTATGTCAGGCTGTATTTTCGCGATTCTAGTGGGAATATCACCCAGATCCCTTTCGGTATTTTGAGCAGCCCATATAACAACAAGTATCTAATGCAGCCAGAAATGGAGTATGAGGTACTCGCCAATTTTGAATCCAGCGGTCAGTTTCGGAGAGAAGACAACATAAATCTGGTTATCAAACCGACCCTACCAGCCTTACAAAGTAAGACATTTACCAACTACTTGGATGGTATCGTCTTTGGTATCATGTTTGGGCTAGCCTTGTACAACCTGTTTCTATTTATTTCCCTTCGGGATAAGACTTATTTTTGGTATTCATTGTATATTCTTTCTTTTGCTTTCGCCTTTATTACATTATTTGCCGGTGCACCATCAAAATGGACTCAATATTTCTCTCCTGATTGTCCATTATTCGCATTTTATATAAAGAAAATTGTCGACACGCTAAGTGGGATATCATATACCTATTTCGTTATATATTTTCTGGCGACAAAAGACAGGCATCCGGTTTGGGACAAAGTACTGAAGATTTGCATAGCCCTGCTCATGATTCAGTTTCTGTCTGATGTGACAGGCATACATTACTTTACAGGGGTAAGTCGTGTCATTATCTGGGATATAACGGTGGTGATTTGTGTCATACTGGCTATGATCAGCTATTTCAAAGGGCATACCAGAGCCAGGTTCTTCATAGTCGGCCAGATCTTACTGGTAGCTGGACTATTTATTACAATTGCGTTCTATGCGGGTTTGGATGTGATTTTCTTTCTACCTAAAACAGAATTCTTTAATTATTTCAGAACTCCAAACGCTGTCTTTGTCTTCGCCGCAGCAGAATCTATCGTTTTCTCTTTTGCCTTGGCAGATAAATACAATAGGCTACAGGAGGACAATGCGAGAATAAAATTTGAAAAGGAGAGGGAAAAACAGGAGATGCTTGCTTCGCAAAACGAATTACTCGCAAAGCGGGTTAGTGAGCAAACGCAAGAATTACGACAATCGCTCGAAAATCTTCAAACCACCCAGGCACAATTAATCCAGGCTGAAAAAATGGCTGCATTGGGGACACTAACTGCCGGCATTGCGCACGAGATCAAAAATCCGCTAAACTTCATTTACAATTTCTCAGATATTAATGTGCAACTGTTGGATGAGCTCATCGCCAAGGATGATGCACCAGTGCATAGTGACCAGAGCAACAAAGAATCTCAAATCCTGGAAACGCTAAAAAACAATTCCACCAGAATCCATCATCATGGCAAACGTATGGATGAGATCGTCAAAGGTATGCTACAACATTCCAGAACCGGTGCTACCCACTATGAAGAAGTAGATATCAATACACTCTGTGAGGAGTCCTTGCGTATGGCCTATCATGGATACCGAGCTACAGAGAAATCGTTTGATGTCACGTGCACCACAGATTACAGCAAAAGTCTTTCCCCAATTAGGGTCATAGCGCAGGATTTGGGTCGCGTTATCCTTAATATCACTAACAATGCATTTTATTCCATGAATGAGAAAAGAAAGGCGCTCAACGGTAGCTCAGAGCTTCCCGTCGATTACCAACCGGAAATAAAATTGACCACTGCTGAATCTTTGCAAGATATTGTTATCACGATTGCAGATAATGGTTCGGGCATTCCCGCTGATCTTATTGATCAAGTATTTCAACCGTTCTTTACCACTAAGCCCACAGGTCAAGGTACAGGCCTCGGTTTATCCATGGCCTTCGATATCATTACCAAGGGACATGGAGGTGCATTGCATGTGCGCAGCAAGGAAGGACTGGGCACCGAATTTGAAATCGTATTGCCAATTAGGCAAAAGGCACAGAACAGTAATAAAGTATAAAATCGGAATTAAGAATTTGTGTAACTGTTTATGGATTTGAAATAACCTAGAAAGTTAACATTGCCAGGATCCAATAGATATCTTGTATAAATAACATGCCCTGAATGAGTGAAAAGAAGCGCTCTGTAGCTATTGCTTTTTATTTTCAAGCCTATATAAATAGGCTGCTAGTAATTAGCCTTTCATGTTCTGTTCAATTGACCAGTCAGGCTCAAACACGCATTGACATTCCGGCCGACGCTCATTGGAGCATTACACTAATTACCGAGCTGGAGATCATGGCTGATGAAGAACGACAGTGGTCGGCCGAATCACTATTTGCTTCTTCAGAGGATTTGTTCCGACCAAATGCAGTCGACGCAAAACCCCAGCTACATAACTATTGGGCCAGATTTAATTTGGTAAATACCGCGGCCCACGAACAATGGGTAAGTTTCGAGTCCTATTATTGGGATTACATTAGGCTTTATTTTCGCGATTCGACTGGGCAGACTTCACTGGTACCCATGGGCGTGTTGAGCAGACCATATAACAATACGTTTCTCCTGCAGCCAAAAATGGAATATGAGGTCCTTGCTAACTTTGAATCTAGTGGTAAATTTCGCAGAGAAGACAACATTAACCTCGTCATCAAGCCAACCCTACCCGCCTTAGAAAACAGGACGTTTACCCATTACATGGATGGCATCACCTTTGGGATTATGTTTGGGCTGGCCCTCTACAACCTGTTTCTATTTATTTCCTTGCGTGACAACACCTATTTTTGGTATACTCTGTATATTCTTTCTTTCGCTTTAAGCTTTGCCACCCTATTTTCCAGTGCACCACCAAAATGGACACAATTTTTTACTTCGGATTATCCACTATTTGCATTTTACGTAAAGAAAATTTCCGACCCGGTCATTTGGATATCCTATGTTAATTTCGTCAGAAAATTTCTCGCAACCAAAGACAGGCATCAGACTTGGGACAAAGTACTGAAGATTTGCATCGTCGCAATCATTCTTCAGTTTTTGCTTAATGTGACTGACATATATCACTCTTCTGGAATAACCCGTGTCCTGACCTGGAACATACCCGTGGTGCTTTGTATCATATTAGCCCTCATCAGCTATTTCAAAGGATATACGAAGGCCAAATTTTTTATCCTCGGACAGATCATCCTTATGGTTGGGTTCGTGATCACATTTATGCATTATGCTGGTTCGGATATCATTTTCTTTCTACCGGAAACAGCGTTCTTTAATTATTTCAGAGACCCATCTTCGACTTTTGTTTTTGGAGCCGCAGAATCTATTGTTTTTTCCTTTGCGCTAGCAGATAAGTATAATAGATTACAACAAGATAACGTGCGCATAAAATTTGAAAAAGAAAAAGAAAAACAGGATATGCTGGCTACGCAAAACGAAATGCTCGAACAGCGGGTAAGCGAACAGACTCAAGAATTACGTGAATCTCTGGAAAACCTTCAGACTACGCAGGCTCAATTGATTCAGGCTGAAAAAATGGCTGCTCTTGGCACCTTGACCGCTGGTATAGCCCATGAGATCAAAAATCCCCTAAACTTCATTTACAATTTCTCAGATATAAATGTGCAACTGTTGGAAGAGCTCATAGTTGATGATCGTACAGTAGCGAATGATGACCAGAGAAACAAAGAATCTCAAATCCTGGAGACTTTGAAAAACAATTCCACCAGAATCCATCATCATGGCAAACGTATGGATGAGATCGTCAAAGGTATGCTACAACATTCCAGAACCGGTGCTACCCACTATGAAGAAGTAGATATCAATACACTCTGTGAGGAGTCCTTGCGCATGGCATATCACGGATACCGAGCTACAGAGAAATCGTTTGATGTCACGTGCACCACAGATTACAGTAAAAGTCTTTCCCCAATTAGGGTCATAGCGCAGGATTTGGGTCGCGTTATCCTTAATATCACTAACAATGCATTTTATTCCATGAATGAGAAAAGAAAAGCACTCAATGGCAGCTCTGAGCATCTCGTCGATTACCAACCGGAAATAAAATTGACCACCACTGAATCGCTGCAGGATATCATCATCACAATCGCAGACAATGGCTCAGGCATTCCTGATGACATTATTGATCAAGTATTTCAACCCTTCTTTACTACAAAACCGACCGGGCAAGGTACGGGCCTTGGTTTATCAATGGCCTTCGATATCATTACCAAGGGTCATGGAGGTGCATTGACTGTACGCAGTAAAGAAGGATTGGGCTCCGAATTTGAAATCGTATTGCCGCTTACACAAAAAGGATAGGACCACGCCCGCGCAGCCTTCGCACCTAGGACGTATAGCAGGGCAGAGGCCTCTTCCTTCACTAGCACGACATCCACTCATTCAAGTCACCAACTACTCACTGATATCTACCCACTGCTCTTTAGCCATTTAATGGTACGCTCACTAGTGATATTTTGCTGATATGATATCATCGCGAGTAGATGGTCCAGGTGATCGGATAACGCATGCCAATGCACTTATCAGGAGGGTAAGCAAGATGGACTAGTCGGTGCTGTCAGCATTCTATTTGTCGACGATATCGATGTACACAACCATTTAAAACAAACTTCTATGCAAACAGCTCAACCGAATTTGATCAAGGCATTTTACTTACTCATTTCTTGCATGTTCCTCTTGACAACAAAGATGGAGGCTCAGGGATGCGCCGGTGTAAAAAATGTCGCTGAGGTCCGTCAAGACCAATTTTTACAAGGCGATCTAGGGAGCACCAGCTCTCGTTGGATTGTGGGTATCAATAATAGGTACTTCAAATCTTTCCGTGATTTCAGGGCCAAAGTCGATCTAGAAACACCACCCGAAAATCAATCTATTAATCGAAATTTTACCACGGAAATAGCGGTCAACCACTTAATGAACAATGGGTGGTCGCTGTCTCTAGCCTTACCTATTTCCGCTAATGGGCGCGAAGCATCGAGGGAGCATGGCGGACCCAATACCCAGAGATTTAAGACACGAGCTTTTGGATTGGGCGACATTAGACTAGTCGTATCAAAATGGCTCCTCAAGCCCAGCTCTACGCTTAAGGGAAATCTTCAATTGGGTCTAGGCCTGAAATTCCCCACCGGAGATTTTGCACAAAAAGACTACTTCCATCGCCCAGGAGGTCTTGTATTGGCAGCTGTAAATCCCGGAATTCAACCGGGCGATGGTGGCCTGGGCTTGATTGGAGAGTTGAGTATTTACTATGATGTAGCACAAGGAACTGGCCTCTATGCTAACCTTTACTATATGGCTAACCCACGCGAGCATAATGGCGAGTCGTGGGGTGATCTACCTCTTTCTGCCGAGCAAATTCAAGCCGGTATCGATCTGATGTCCGTAGCGGACGCCTTTGCCCTGCGTGGTGGCCTGTACCATAGGCTCACTTCTTCTTTTATGGTTTCAGGTGGGCTTAGGTTTGAAGGCGTACCCGTACGTGACCTACTGGGTGGAAGTAGAGGGGGCAGGAGACCGGGGAATTATCTTTCCTTCGAACCAGGCTTCATATGGAGATTGCCGAAGGTGTCTTTTTATGGATACGTGCCTTTCATGCTCTCCCGCGAAATCAAGCAAACTGTTGGTGGCGAAATTCTCGGAGTCCATAGCCCTGGAGGATCTGCCGATGTGCAATTCTTTTTCGGTGTGCTAATAAAGCTTAACTCGAATTTAAATGGAGCCTTTGAGCCTGATTTTTAAAAGTTCTGATCGATTTTGAGCTCCTATGGCGGTTTTTGTTCGCGAATAGTTCTATTCTCTTTTTGCACCCAATCACAGATCAACAATAGCAATAATAGATAGTGGTCGGAAACCCTTGGCAAAAATATGACAATTAAAGGTGATCAATTTTTTTGATAGATCCGTATTCGGACCTGAGTTGAGCTGAGCAGATCACCGCAAATCGTGTGTATTTGAAATAATCATGAACACTACCATTGCCAGGATTGAATACGTATATTGTATATAATATGTGGTGAATGAGCCAAATGAAGCGCTCCGTAGATTTTGCTGTTTATTTCCAAACAAGTATCTATAGGCTGATAGTACTTAGCCTTCTATGGTTTGTGCCATTAACCAGTGAGGCACAAAGAAGCATAGAAATTCCCAACGATGAACACTGGAGCAGGACACTGATCACTGAGTTGGAGATTATGGCCGATGAAGAACGCAAGTGGACCGCAGAATCTTTGTTTACCACATCAGGTAATTTATTCGAAGAAAATTCAGTAGAGTTGAAACCAGATCTGCATAATTACTGGGCCAGATTTCACTTGGTTAACCGCAATGAAACTGAACAGTGGGTAAGTTTCGAATCCTACTATTGGGATTATGTGCAACTTTATTTCCGCGATTCGATGGGGAATATTACCCTGATTCCCTGCGGTGTGTTGAGCACTCCATATTACAATAAATTTCTTTTACAGCCGCAAATGAAGTATGAGGTGCTCGCTAATTTTGAGTCAAGTGGTAAATTTCGTAGAGAAGACAACATCAATCTCATTATCAAACCGACCCTACCAGCCTTACAAAGTAAGACATTTACCAACTACATAGATGGTATCACATTTGGAATCATGTTTGGTCTGGCTCTCTATAATCTGTTTCTATTTATTTCCCTGCGGGATAGAACCTATTTTTGGTATTCGCTTTACATTCTTTCTTTCGCTTTCAGCTTCATGACTATATTTTCCAGTGCCCCATCAAAATGGACACAGTTTTTCTCTCCTAACTATCCATTACTGGCCTTTTATCTCAAGAAGTTTGCGGACCCGATCATTTGGATATCTTATGTCAATTTTGTCAGAAATTTTCTAGTAACTAAAGACCGACATCCAGTTTGGGACAAGGTACTGAAGATTTGCATTGTCATGATTAGTCTTCAGTTTCTGGCCAATGTGACAGGCGCATATCACTTTACAGGTGTATCTCGAGTCATAACATGGAATATATCTACGACGATTTGTTTCATTTTTGCCATCATAAGTTATTTCAAAGGATATACTAGGGCTAAGTTTTTTATCGTTGGGCAAATCTTTCTTTTAGTAGGTATTTTGATCACAGGTTCGCATTATGCTGGCTTGGATATGATTTTCTTTCTACCCCAAACAGAATTCTTTAATTATTTCAGAACTCCCTCCTCTATTTTTGCTTTAGGTGCAACAGAATCTATTGTTTTCTCTTTCGCATTGGCCGATAAGTACAACCGGCTACAGGAGGACAACGTGCGCATAAAATTCGAAAAAGAGAAAGAAAAACAGGATATGCTGGCATCGCAGAACGAAATGCTGGAACAGCGGGTCAGTGAGCAGACGCAAGAATTGCGTCAATCCCTCGAAGACCTACAGACTACACAAGCTCAATTAATCCAGGCTGAAAAGATGGCTGCACTGGGCACACTTACAGCTGGTATCGCTCATGAAATTAAGAATCCTCTAAACTTCATTTATAATTTTTCTGACATAAATATGCAACTCCTGGAAGAGCTCATCGCCAAGGATGATGCGGCAGTGCATAATGATCAGAGAAACAAAGAATCACAAATCCTGGAGACGCTAAAAAACAATTCCACAAGGATCCATCATCATGGCAAGCGTATGGATGAGATCGTCAAAGGTATGTTGCAGCATTCAAGAACCGGTGCCACCCACTACGAAGAAGTGGATATCAATACACTCTGTGATGAATCCTTGCGTATGGCCTATCATGGATACCGAGCTACAGAGAAATCGTTTGATGTCACATGCACAACAGATTACAGTAATAGTCTTCCCCCAATTAGGGTCATAGCTCAGGATTTGGGTCGAGTAATCTTAAACATCGCCAACAATGCATTTTACTCCATGAATGAAAAAAGGAAGGCCCTCAACGGAACCCCAGTGCATCTCGACGAGTATCAGCCGGAAATAAAATTGACCACTGCCGAATCTTTGCAAGATATTGTTATTACGATCGCAGACAATGGTTCGGGCATTCCTGATGATATTATTGATCAGGTATTTCAACCCTTCTTCACCACTAAGCCCACGGGTCAAGGTACAGGTCTCGGTTTATCCATGGCATTTGATATTATTACCAAAGGCCATGGAGGAGCATTGAACGTGCGCAGTAAAAAAGGGCTGGGTACGGAATTCGAGATCGTGTTACCGATTGAGAAGCACAGCTAAAAGGGTAATTATTGGATTAAGCAATATAGACTGATTATGAAATATGTAGGCACAAAAAATAAAAACCGAGCTAGGTACTTTCTCACAGGACAGTTCTTCCTACTCTGCCTGCCAGTCTTTCTATCTTTTCACCCCGTCAGTGAATTAAATGACGCACTTGTGGGCCATTGGACCTTCGATAATCCAGCAAATTTGGCAATGGACCATTCACGTTTTAAGTCCCATGGAGCGCTCAAGGGAAATCCGATTAGGGCAAATGGAGTTGTTGGCGAAGGCTGCCTACAATTAGACGGAAAGGATGACTATTTTGAAATCCTGCAAAACGGAAAATCCCCTGCTCAATTCCACAATTTGAAAAAAGGCAGTATTTCTATTTGGTTTAAAGCACGTAGTATTCCTAAAGATACCAGCATAAGTCCATTGTTCTACTATGGAAATGCTAGCGGATGTGAACATATGCTTGATGCCTCAAATGAGGGATTGGTCATTGAAGTGGCTCATGGAAAAATTCACAAAGAAGCCCAGGGCGTGTATTTCACAGTTTTCAACAATCCGTGCGAGCTTCCTACCTTTTGCTTCGATACGCACTCTGAACCCCACATCCAGGATACAGCAGGATTAATAAAGGAGGGGCAGTGGTATCATTTTGTCGCCGTCGTTGGCAAAAACTTTAATACTGGGTATCTGAATGGTGAAGAAGTTCATTACAGGCATTATAACTTTAGCAATGCTTATGCATCACAATTTTTTAAAAACGCATTAAATCATGATAGAATGTGGCTTGGAAGGGGTTTTTGGGATTACGGGAAAGAGGTATATTTTGATGGTTTTATCGATGATGTTAGAATCTACGATTTGCCATTGAATAGTAAGCAAGTGAAACATTTGTACAGCATGCGAGATACAGATTAATTTTAGATAACAAACTATCACAATAACACATGCCGAAAATTCTAATCGTAGACGACGAAGAAGATCAGGAACAATTGATCCTGCAAAGATTTGCACATAAAGATTTTCTACGTGACTATCAGTTCGTTTTCGCAAGGAATGGGCTCGAGGCACTTGAAATAATTCACAGCAATACCGACATTGATATGGCCCTGGTCGATATTAATATGCCTAAGATGGACGGTCTGACCTTATTAGAAAAGGCCAAAGTACAGCATCCACTTCTGCAGGTTATCATTATTTCTGCCTATGGAGATATGTCTAATATCCGCCTCGCTATGAACCGGGGAGCTTTTGACTTCTTGACCAAACCCATTGACATGAATGACCTTGAAGTCACCATTCAAAAAACAATCGCCCAAGTATGTCGTCTCAAAGAAAATCACAGAATATCACAGGAGAACATGCAACTCAAGCAACGTGCTGCGGAGTTAGAAATGAAGGCACTCAGGGCGCAAATGAATCCGCATTTTATCTTTAACTCACTCAATTCCATCAATAATTTTATCCTGCGAAACGAAAAAGAGCAGGCTTCAGAATACCTAGTCAAGTTTTCAAAATTGATAAGGCTGATCCTGGAAAATTCTATGTTTTCGCTGATAAGTTTAGAAAAAGAGCTAGAGGCCCTTACCTTATATATCGAGTTGGAGGCACTGCGCTTTGAGCATGCTTTTGAACACGAGATCCGATATCCTAACCATCTCGATACGTTATCGATCAAAGTCCCTCCGCTCATCTTGCAACCGTTTGTAGAGAATGCCATTCATCACGGTCTCATCCCCAAAAACGCACCCGGCCATCTTACTATTGACATCCGGGGAGGGAATGACCTTCTACGAGTTAATATAAAAGATAATGGTATTGGTCGTGAACGCGCAGCTAAACTAAATGCGCACACTAAGCAGATGAAACAATCTCTCGGAGTGGCGGTGACCACAGAAAGGATCAAAGCAATGACTGGGGATCATTCTAGTGCATCAGGTAAAATAGAAATACGCGATCTTGTCGATCCGACGGGAAGGGCAGAAGGCACCGAAGTACTTATAAATCTCGAATTGATAACATGATAAAAGCAATACTGATCGATGACGAAATAAATGCGCTCTCCTCCTTAGAGATCCTCCTCGAATCGCACTGTCCTTCGGTAAAAATCATGGAAAAATCTCAGTCAGCCGTGGACAGCTTATCTCTAATTGAGGATCTAAAACCTGATCTCCTTTTCTTAGATATCGAAATGCCTACCATGAATGGCTTTGATCTCTTGGAGCAGATGCGGGCCAATCCCATCTCCGTTATCTTTACCACCGCCTATAACCAATATGCGATCAAGGCCATTAGATATAGCGCCCTTGACTATTTACTTAAACCGATCGATCCGAAAGAGCTGGTCCAAGCCGTCCAGCGGTTTGAGGCGCACTCGTCAAAACCAACTATTGAACAGTTTCAATTCTTAATTGATAAAATTTCTCAGAAAGAACACACCCATAAGAAACTTGCCATTCCCAACCTGGAAGGTTTTAAGATGATATCCGTTGACGATATCGTGTACTGTGAAGCCGAAGACAACTATACGCACATTATCCTCAAGGATGATGCAAGGATCATTGCCAGCAGAACCTTAAAGGAGATTCAAAGGTTGCTGGATGATTATCGTAGTTTCATCAGGGTGCATCATTCTTTTCTCATAAATCTGAATGAGATACGTCAATACGTCCGTGGTGACGGCGGATATGTCATGATGAGTGATGGTTCTCACATTAATGTATCTAGAAACAAGAAAAAAAACTTACTCAGGTATCTAAAGTGAATCAGATCTCACAATGGCGGGTGTAGCAAATACCGATCGAGAATCTAGTTGGTCCAAAAATGAACCGATTGGGCTTTAATGTTTCTTTCCGATTTGAGCAGTTTTTTGAGATTTTAGCAAAACTGACAGAACTATTATTGGCCAGTTATCTCGAATAATCCACCACTCAGCACCTCGAATTCTGCCCCAAGCACGATCTCAGTTCTTTTCCGTATGCCTCAACACCAGCAGCTACTATTGGAAAGTTGATGGCAGTATTAGGAATGACAAGTGGATGCGAATTGTTGGGTACGATAGCACCCTCCCAATTGCTTTCATTGTCCCATGCAGTATTGATATCTCCACTCCAGAGCATATTAATAACGATGGAAAAGTTATCACTTTGATTGTCGTAGTCGGTACCTAGATTATCTTGAATCACCCTTATACGTGTTTCCGATGAAGCCTCACTCGGTACCAGCCAAGAATAGGTAAGGGTATCTGCATGAATGTTTGCTTGTAGCGTATCCCCTGTAATTCCATCATCTGCAGAAATGAATAAATCCCAATTTTCTGTGCTGTGTGTAACACTAGGAAACCATTCGATTTCAATCTTACTATTTGCAATAAAGGATTCACCTCCCTGAGGAAAAATAAGTTCGACATGTGCATGGATACCCGAATAAAAGAAGGGTAGAACGACAATCATCAGTCTCTTCATTGATCCGAATCTCAACTTAAAGAGTGTGATTTCGTTGAGGAATAGTCCTGTAAGGTAGACAGACTATAATTAAAGCTTCAATTCAAATAACATATTGTTTCCTTTAACAACTTTCATCAAAAGGATCAACTGTTATTCGAAGTCCTCCCCAGGTTAGTTATCTTAGGAGGCTGTTGAAATACCAACTCTAATTCGCTCGCTGGTTCTTTTGCCCGCACACTTCCCAAAAAATCCTCGATCTAGAGAGGTCCATGTCTGCGGTTTTTGGCTTCGTCTAGGATCAAAATAACTTTGCGAATCAAATCAAGCCAATTTATTTGGCCCATTAGCCTGATTCCCTAATGGAAGTCCTAATACACTATCTTAAGGCCATAAACCACGTAAATCACAATCATGAAAACATCTCACTATATCCTCCTAATTTTGGTCATTTCTTGTGCCACCAGCATGCAGGCACAAGGAGATCTTGAAGTCGATGGAGATCTGATCGTTAATGCCAAAACACACGTCTCATAGGAAGGAATCGAATTTGACAATGGTGTCACATTGCACACTCCGGTGAAATTGCGATACTTCATCCGGGTATCGGGATTGTTTCCATCAGGAAGCGCACTGAGGACGGATTACATCGGAGCTATCCTTACTTTTGCTCGCATGCCTGATTCGTTGGTACCTTCGGATTGGATGCCATGCGACGGACAAGAGTTGCAAGCAGCATCTTATGAAGCACTTTTTGCCCTCATAGGAACCACTTTTGGCGGGGACGGCCGAAGCACATTTGCACTTCCGAATCTGAACAATGCCATACCGATACATGATTAGAAGCTTAGAGGCACCTGATCATTAAGCCATGCAAATGGCCATTGAATGACCGCTTTCTTACTCTAATTCTCTAGGGAGATAATTGAGCGTTCTGAGGTTAAAAAAACCAAAATCCTCCACAAGAACTATCCTCACTCGGTCACTGGCGGCATCTCTTCAAAGAAATACGGGGGAAATTCTCCTTGTTTGGCCTTCTTGCCATTGCGATGATAGAATTTCCGGCCTCTGTCCTCGTGGAAAGGTATGTTTTGGCCGCCGGTAGTGCGAAGGATGTCGAAGAGCTCCGCTTTCATCGTTGCTATTCTTTCCTGATGTTCCGGGTGATTGATGAGGTTGTGTTGCTCATGAGGGTCATTTCTGAGATCGTAGAGTTCATCGGTATCCCAGATGCCGTGATAGCGGATGTATTTATAGCGGCTCCCACGAAGTGCATGCGTGGTGGGTGTCTGTGGGTAATTCCATTCCCAAAAGTATTCGTAGAGAAATGATTCTCGCCAGACGAGATCCTCTCCTTTCAGTATTTTGAAGAAACTCTGGCCATGCATATGTGGTGGCTTTTCCATACCGGCGGCTTCTAGCAACGTAGGTGCGATATCAATATTGGCTACATTTTCAGTTAATACCTGACCATGGTTTGCATTCAGATTTTCTGGCAGCATCATCAGTAATGGAACACGCATGGATGTCTCATAAGCTGCCCGTTTATCTATCAAACCATGTTCCCCAAAAAAGAAGCCATTATCACCCATATAGACGAATAGGGTATTGTCCAGCTGGTCAGACTGCTCAAGGTATTCCAGGGTACGGCTGACGGCTTGATCAATAGGCACTAAGGCCTCGCAATACCGCTTGTAATAAAATTCCAGATCAAAGTTGTATAGATTATATCCAAAGTCGGCACCATGCCGGCTATTGCGTTGGTCATTAACCCATCGGGGTTTTCCTTCCCGGTTTTCCGGGGTATCATAATAACTTGATGGAGGAGACCAATTTTCGTTTTGATACATATCCCGGTCTTTATCCCGGGGCACGAAGTCTGAATGCACCGCCTTATGGGAGACATAGAGGAAAAAGGGCTTGTCCTTATTTTCCCTGGAGTCGATCCAGTCAATAGACATGTCGGTTAATTCATCAGTGATATATCCCCTCTGAGGAACCTGAATGCCATTAATGTTGTACCCTTCGTAGTTGGTTTGTGGTACGACCCGGCTAGTCCCGTGACCATCCGGGTAATACGTCCCTTGTCCTCGGAATGCGGCCCAATGGTCGAAACCACGCTGTGGGTCATTTTCATCTCCCATGTGCCACTTACCGATGAAGGCGGTTTCATATCCGGCTTGTTGAAGGTATTGCGGAAAAAAAATCAGATCAGGGTTTACTTCATGGTAATTGTCGACGACTCGATGTTCATGCGCATACAGACCAGTGAGAATAGATGCTCGACTGGGGGAACATAAGGAGGTAGTGACAAACGCATTTTTAAGGTAGACACCCTCTTTGGCGATGCGGTCTAGGCCCGGAGTTTTTAAGAAGGGATGGTCTAAAAAACCTAGGCAATCGTAGCGATGGTCATCAGTGAGGAAGAAAATGATATTAGGTGGGTCACTAGAGAGTGTGTTTATTGATGGCAATTTATTTTTTGAGGTACAGCTGGGTAAACAGATTCCTGGTATGACAACCAGGGCAAGCCAAATTCTCCAGTCATTCATAAAAATGGACTTTTTGATGCAATTTTTTAGCCACTCTTTCAATGGTTGTTTCATCGTCTGAGCAAGAAACAATCTTAATTGCACCAAAACGATTTCTCGTCAGAAGTGAGCTTCTGTAAAGATGCAAAACAAGCATGAGTTTCAATGAGATGGTTCGTAAAAGAATGGTTCCGAGAACCTGTGCATGGATCAATAATCTAATGATGTCGATTTTCATTGGAAATTATCCATGTCTCTGTTCTCTACAGATCAAAATGAATGGCCATTAATGACACCAGATCAGGCGTGTGAAAGGTAGTAAGAAGAATGGTTAAGTTTAACTACGGAGCACCTAACATATACGAATAAGTTCGTGCCATTCCCAATCCGCAGATAAACACATTTATCGGCCATCGATCCGAACTTCTAAATGATCTCCTGTATCTTCTTGCCAAGCACGCAAGTAACTTCTGTGCTCCTCAAGAATTGGGAGGTAGTTTTTTTGCAAGGCCAGGTTATCATTTTCCCCCGGATCATTTTGCAGATCGAATAACTGTTCATTCCGTGCTCCGGATGAAAATATATTGTACTTGTAACGGGCACTGCGCACCATCCGCCCTTTCCGGCTGCGGTCCGGCTTGTAATCTGCCAACTCCACCACTATATAATTCCGCCAATTTGCTTGCCCGTCTTCCAGAATTGGCCGCAGAGTACTCCCGGTAAATGTCACATCGGTTTCAATGCCAGCATAATCGCAAAGGGTAGGCACAATGTCAATTTGTGATACCAAATGCTCCCCGTTTATTTTACCTCCAACAATATGTCCTGGAAAGGAAATGATCAAAGGAACTGTGGCGGACTCCTGGTAGAGGCTAAGCTTTGCTGCCCATTGATGAGCAGAGGCACCATCACCATGGTCAGAAGTAAATACAATGATCGTATTTTGGTCCAGACCCGTCTCTTCCAAGGCATCTAATACCTTCCCGATTTCGACATCAACCAACTCTGTCAGCTCATGATAGGCATTGAGATACCCTCGCCATTCTTCTTCACCAAACTCATGATGGGCTAGGTGGGTCTCCAGGCCGTACTCCTTATGGTACAACCTTTTATCGGTGATGAATGCTGGTTCATCCGGGTCTATGTCATGGTTTTCTGGAAGTGGTGGCAAATCAGGAAAGGCCGATGGATGAGTAGCTACAACCTGCGGCAATTGATATTCGAAATCATAATAGCGGATTTCCAGGGTTGAATCATTGGTACTGACCCAACCATCTTTCCGGGCATAAAAACATATGTCATGTGGGTTGTGATAGCTGACGGCCAGAAAGAGTGGCTTATCTGCAATACGATTCTTCAAATAATTTACAACTGCTATAGTCAATGCTGGGTCAGTCTCAGATCCCAGCATCCAGTTATCTGGATTAGGCGCCATAAATGGTAAAAGATCAAATCCTCTGATTGACTTCTGCCTGGCAGCTGGTCGTTGCGGATAGCTCTCTGGCAGATGCCACTTGCCTCCCCAAACTGTCTCATAACCCGCCTCCCGGAATATTTCTCCTACGTTTTTGACCTCAGATTGCATGGTGTCGCCATTCCACTCCACACCGGTTTCGTGGGGCATGCGACCGGAAATAATGCTCGACCGAGCCGGAGCACAAACCGGTGAAGTGCAATAGGAATTCTTAAACAATACTCCCCTCTGTGCCAGGCGATCCATGTTAGGTGTATGTACATAAGGATTCCCAGCTGCGCTCATCATATTGACGTGTTGCTGATCCGTAAATATCAAAATAACGTTTGGACTTGCTTCGCCGGACTGCGACCTCGAACTATCTTCACTACATCGATAGGAAGCTAAAGCAAGTAACCCTAGTAATATATAAACGACTATTTTTTGCAGCATGACCACTTAATATCGATGAAATTGCTGGAATCTGTATTGGTCCATTGTTCGTTATAAACCTTCTGTTGAAGCGTCTATCTATGTATTTTCTTACTACTGTGCTGTTTCAGGGCTGGACAAAATCCTGCGAATTGATCCCACTAATTACTTAGGGATTTTCCTGACCTCGTGTACCGTTTCTCAAAATAAACTATACAAGTTTGCATGCTGTTTTGCACCAGCTCCTCGAGCCAACACCATAGGCTATCGCCGAGATGTCATCACAAAATCTAGCCCTTCCGCTGTCGAGGTTCAGTTCGCTCAAAGGTCCTCAGGATCCTTTGTTACGCTGTCCAGAATTCGCTCGTGAATATAGCTTAAGAGCAAGAACGAAGGTGATATCATCGAGTACGAAATGGTACAAAAATAAGTACAAATAGGTTGATCACTTACTACTCTCAGTTTGAGACCAAATATTGAGCAAGGATATGGCCAGTTCAAGGGCATTATCTTGGTCACTATTCACGTTTTCTAAATCATTGGGTGCAAACAAATCAGGAGGGACCCCAATGCCTTCCCAACAAAAACCAGTATGGTCCAAAAAGAGATTATAGGAGCAGCCAAATTGCCATCCATTAGGTAGTCGAGCCGTGTAGGCATCGGCAAAGCATCCGGAAGTCAGGTCACCGATCACAGTCACATGTGGTAGAATGCGCATGGCCAGGGTAAAATTTTCGGCGGCACTAATGGAAGTTCGATCGGTCAAAAGGATGACCCTTTTCGTAAACTGCTGTGGGCCATTGGGCTCCACATACCAGTATTTTTTCTCATCAAAATCGGAATGTTGCACTCCATTTCGTTTTTGTGTTGTCATGTAAAGTCTTTTATCATCCGCAAACCGGTCAGCAATCAATTTTCCCACCTGGTCATCACCGCCACCATTTCTACGTACATCAATGATCATTGCCTTGGCATCTTGAAAAAAGCGGATCAGGTGGTCGATGGTCCTGGTAGTTGCTTCAATACCTCTAAAGCTAGAAAAGTGAAAGTATCCAATATTGTCAGATAGCCAACCATAGGAAAAGATGCCATCACTGCTTTTTCCTTGATCCTTCAAAACATAATGATCCGGCAAAGGCCTCCGTGACATTAAATCTCTAAATAGATCATATTTTTCGCCACCAAACCGCTGATACAGATAGCCAGCACTAAAATTTCGAGGTGGATTTTCAGAACGCAGCCTGACGTGATTGTCGTTTAAATGTCCCAGCATATTCGAGAGAATCTCAAATAATTCATCTTCTGACGTGGTACTGCTAACTAGTGGCCGATATACTTGGTATAAAGCATTCCAGTCGATATTTTTTGCTTCAAAAAGAGCATAATCTTTATCGAATGTCTGCCAAAGGTGCTCGAAATTCTTTTCAGGATCACTGATTTCTTGCGAGGCAACCGTGAAGCAAGAGACCATGGTAAAGCATGGGATCAGTAGTCGAAATGTCAAATTGTTCATCATAAAACAGATTTACCAATAAGCATTTGAAACTTGACCTAGGAGTGATAACGTTGGTATTCAGATACAAGTCTAAAAGGTGGCTTGAGGATCTGACAAAGAAATCGGCTTCGATTCATGAAACTTACAGGATACAAATTGCCTTCTTTGGTTATCACAGGAGTTTATATTTCTATGCCATTACGCTTTCCAACAGATCTGATATATTCCGCTCCGGCTGCATACTCCGTTGCTGTTTTCAAGTGTTCCATCATCAATGGAATATCTCTCAAGCGCGATAGCACGGAGAGAAACACATCGTAATTTAATTTTCCAAGACCGGGCTGACATTCGTCCAATTGAGGGATATAATTGTCTTCCCTGAGGGTAATGTCTTTTGCATGGCAACTGCGAATATATTTACCCAGTTTTTTGATACCTTCCTTGATTAGATCTCCATTTTTAAAATACAATTGGGGACTTGTGATCATATTGACAGGATCAAAGTGGACTCCAAATCTGGGACGGTCGATCGCTTTAAACAACCGCAGATAATTATCGGCCGAATCGGGGTATGCCCATGGCATCGGCTCAAGCGCAAAATAAGTCCGTGAAGGTTTTACTGAATCGATGATTTTCCTCGTCGTTTCGACAATGAGATCAAACGTGTCGGCGGTTAAATTATCCTCATGTGGACCAGCCCAGTGTTTTGGGTTCCTCGAACCAGTGACATTAACACAACAATTGGCATTGATCAACTCAGCCAGTTCCAGGGACTTTACACATTTTTCCACTGCTTTCTTTCTCTCCTCTTCATCAGGACTGACCATATTACTCCAGGCACCTATTTCAGCGATGATGACATCATTATCGTTTGCCGCTTTTTCATAGGCCTTTATTACCATCTCGTCAGCACCGACTTTGACCGGACAATAAGCCGCACGATACCCCAATCTTTCTAACGCTGAGATCCACTGGACAGGATCATTGTATTCTTCAAAAACTGGTCCTCCCAAACGCACATATTTCTTTTCTACATTCCCTGTCAATCCGTAAATCGGACTCGAAAGAGCAGACCCAATGCCCATCGCTCCTACTTGATTAAATTTCCGTCTTCTCATATTATCTATCCATTGTCATTGCTCATTTAAGATACGATCCCCAAAATCAACCCATTCCAACCCTAGATGCAAAGATCAATGCATGAAAGCATGGCGTCCAAGACATAAATCTTGAATATTGCCAAATTAATGTTTCTTTGACAGATCCAATCATTCCTCGTCTTATTTCTCTACGAGAGTCTCTTTCTAACCTGGTTGAGAAGCAGGAATTTTGGATGAATAAACTTCACGTTACCCTCATCCCTTAGGACGAACCAAATCCTTAAATGAAGTGTAATCAAATAATGGGATCAGAAACGGGTCTCTATCCAGTGAATATATTCGAAAATAGGACCACCCATCTCGAATAGATTGGTTCAATTTGTCAATCGCTTCCTTGTGCAGTCCCAATGAGCACAAAATTCGTGATTGGTAGTAGCTCTTTTGGGACACCCACTCTGGATGGCTCATTTCAATCGCTGCAATTTGCTGCAGCTGATCATGGGCATTTATCGTGTCGCCAACTGATGCATAACAATAACCCAAGCGACTGGCTCTTTCCAGCAAGTCGGGCCAATTGGTGGCGGGTATATATTCCGCTGACCATGCCTGGATGGCTTCTTGCAACTCCCCGAGAAAGAAATGGGCATATCCGCGAGCTTCCTCCTGTCGTAAAGGGACATTATTCCAGATGTCCATTCCATCGTGGGGAAAATCAACGACTTCATTTGTGGACACCCAATCCTCTAATTTCCGGGCGTATTCCTGTAAAGGATCCATCTTTCCTGTGACCATGAGCTCACAGCAAATATTGACCAGCAATTGATCATCGGTCACCTTTCTTCCAGTGAATGCGTAAACACCCTCCTCTCTATATTTCTCATAGTAATATGGTATCAAATGAATGCTGTCAAGCCTTATTAATGCCAACATGTGAAAATCTGCCAAAGCATGTGGCATCCTGTCAAAGGAATTTTCAGTGATTAACTGGTGAACAACGTTATAATTTCTGAGCCGATAATTGGCAAAGGCTTGTATTGTTATCCTCCAGATAATGACGTCTTTATCCTCCACTGATAAACGTCTATCATAGCTGGCCAACGTCTCTAATACCTTCCGAGGATAATTTGCAGAATTATACATAAGAGCGGCACTAGAATTTGCTCGAATATCGCCTGGATCTAATTCAAATTTCTGATGATTGAATCTTGCGGCATCAAGATACCGGTGTTCTTGGGCAGCAACTATGCCCTCAAAATGAAGACTTTCAAAATTCGAAAACTCGCTCTTTTTACCAGCCAGGTAATTTTGGATTTCCATTGCTTGGTCCACCTGGCCCAGATTCAGACTAAGCGCCCACGCTCGAAAGAGTGGAGGAAAGAATGAAGAGTCCAAGCGAAAAGCATTCTCGAAGTAGTCCTTTGCCTCTTCAGCATTTACCGCAAAAAGTGATAGACCTTTCAGGTAATCCTCATATGCTTCATAATTGGGTGGATCCTGAGAAAATTGAGCATGATCCTTTACCAGCCAGTAGCTCATTATTTCCCTTGTAAGATCTTCCAAGATATCCATCGAATATTCACGCGCACCTTCCGTTTGAAAAGTTCGAATGACCTCACCAGTCTCCAAATCAGTGATGTCCGCTGTGATTACCAGCCGGTCCTCCACCAGATAATAACGCCCTCTTAAGAGTAAGTCAATTCCACTTTTTTGAGCAAATTTTTGATCGTAAGTTCCTTCCATTTCAGATTCACTGAAGAGGTGTCTTAAGTTGGCGCTATTGACCACATTAGCTTTCTCTGTTTCTATCAGACCTCTGGTTATCCAATCTGATAACATATTGCCATAGGATGCTAATTCAGCATTATTGGTTTGATTGATGAAACCCAATATCGAAATGCGCTTCTCACGATTTTCTTCTGAAATCGTCTCATAAAATATTTGATTCTTAAAAAAAAGACCAAAAATAACCAGCAGAAGGAATAGCGATGCGCTGAGGTGAACGACAGGCTTTTGAAACCACCCCTTTTTGATATGAGCTTTTGAATTGTTCTTTACATCTGCTTTTGTGGGGACAACCAAGCCGTTATTGGAGACTGCATAGACTTTGATGGGATGCTCCACATTCTTAAGGTTATATGTGCCCAACAATTGGGTGTCGAATTCATCCTGATTCCTGATCTTTTCATAGGCATTCGATGATAGTAGAACGGCTCCGGGAACAGCAATTGATTCTATCCGGCTGCTAATATTGACCCCATCGCCAAAGACATCATTACCCTTGTAGACCACTTCACCAACGTGAATGCCAATCCGCAAAGGCACAATAGGTTTCTTTTGAAATTGCAGCTGCATGCTACAAGCACATCGGACCGCATCAACGGTATTTGCAAAGAGGATCAAGCTGCCATCACCGTAATTCTTAATGATTTCACCCTGATGAATTTTGACAGTATGTGCAGAAATTTCTTCGAAACGAGAAAGGATCGACATCGCATTTTCCTCACTTTCTTGCATCAATGCAGTGTAGGCCACAATGTCGGCAAAGAGGATTGCAGCAAGTTTTCGACTTTTTTGATTCTGATCGGGCATTGGACAAGGTCAACTAAAAATAAGAGATTCGTGTAAACATGTCTAAAGAATATTCAGAGTTCTAGAGACCAGAGAGCGATCTTCTCTCTGCCATTGCTCATTTCCACCGATATTCTTCACAAATTGTGCCCTTTTGCCGACCATAGCCAGATTTTCATCGAAAATACTACGTATGTCACCTGCCCTTTATGTTCTTTGCTTCACCTAAAAATAAACTATGAAAACAGCTGGCCTGAGCCTTCTGCTTATTTGGCTGACTTTGCCTGTGTTCTCCCAATCTTCTATTGAGGGCAGACTTGAAGATGCACAAAGCCAACCGATAAGCTATGCTAATGTTGCCCTTTATCAGCAACACGATTCTACTTTAGTCAAGGTGGAAGTTTCTGATGAAGATGGCACTTTTAAATTCAAAGATCTGCAAGTGGGTGGCTATGTCTTGAAGGCTTCTTTCATCGGTTTCAATGATGCCGCCAGGCAGGTCTCGCTCCAGGTCGGTCAAGACTTGATCATCGAACCCTTGGTATTGACAAACACTGCCGTAGACCTGGAAACAGCAACGGTAACCGCCTCCCGGGTCATGGTAGAAGTCAAGCCCGATCGCACTGTATTTAATGTGGAAGGCACCATCAACAGTACCGGAGACAATGCCCTGGGACTGCTGCGGAAAGCGCCCAGCGTCGTGGTGGATAACAATGACAACATTTCAGTACTTAGCCGCTCCGGCGTTTTGGTATATGTCGACGGCAAACGACTACCCCTACAGGGTGAGGATCTCAGCAATTATTTACAAAATCTTCCAGCCGAGCAAATTGATCGATTTGACATCATCACCAATCCCAGTGCCAAATACGAAGCAGAAGGGAACGCTGGAATCATCGATATCCGGCTCAAAAAGAATAAAAACGAAGGTGCCAATGGCAGTATCAGCGCCGGCATTACTCAAGGACAATTGACTCGTGGAAATATCAATGCTATCGGAAATTTCCGGAAGGGAATGGTAAATATTTACGGAAATGCCGGTTATTCTGGTGGAAGCAATTTCAATACCATCGACTTTACCAGTTATCAGAATGGTCTGGTGCTGGAAGAGCGCAATCGTTGGGAACGGAATTGGGACTCTTACGATTTTCGGGTGGGTTCAGATTTCTTCATCAATAAAAACAATACCATCGGCTTTATTGTCACCCATCGCGACAACCAGGGGATGAATTTTAGCAACAACCGCATTACTATCGCCCAGGAAGCAGGAGGGCAGCTCATTGATAGTATACTTGTGGCGACCAGTGATGCCGATTTTCTGCGAAATGCATCCACTTACAACATCAATTACCGGTTTGAGAAGGATCAAACTACCTTAAATATTGATGCGGATTACGGACGCTATCGCAATGAGAATGTACGTCTGCAACCCAACCGGTATTTCGATCCTAGTGAAGAGGTTGTTGTCAGTACGGTGATAAATGCATTTGACACACCCCGTGATATTGATATCTACACATTTAAACTGGATTACGAGACGAAGGTCGGCAAAGGAAAATTTGGCTCAGGAACAAAATTAAGTAGGGTAGGAACGGACAATGTTTTTCTCTTTTACGATGTTATTTCCGGTGAAGATATCCTAAATAATCAGCGATCGAATCGATTCAAATATGACGAAATGGTGTATGCCGGTTACCTCACTTATAACATATCACTAGGAGATAAGTGGAACTTCTCGTCAGGTCTGAGAGCCGAGTATACTGATGCAGTGGGAGACTTGCAAGCTTTTGATCCCGAGCTACAAGAACCTCCCGTGGAGTTTGATTACCTCAGTTGGTTTCCATCGGCTGGATTGACCTATCAGATCTCGCAACAAAATACCTTGGCACTTAATTATGGCAGGAGAATTAATCGGCCCGATTATAACGTTTTAAATCCTTTTAATAATCAACTAAGTGAGTTATCCTATGAGAAAGGAAATCCTTTTTTGCAACCAGAAATCGTAAACAACATCGAATTGGGTTACACCCTGAAGTACCGCTACAACTTTAAGATTGGATACAGTAGAACCATTGATCAGATCACCAGGTTAATAGGCCCTAGTGAAACTGATGAGCGAGCCAGTTTTATTACCTGGGAAAATTTGGCCACCCAGAGAATCCTGAGTGCCAACATAAGTGCACCGGTACTGATAGCGGAAAAGTGGAACGCCTATTTCAATCTTAGTGCATCCTATCTGGACAATCAAGCGGACTATGGAGGGGATGCAATAGTGGATGTGCAAGCGGGCACCTACAGCATTTTTCAACAACACACCATCACATTGCCCAAGGGATTTAAAGGTGAAATCTCGGGTTGGTTTTCAGGCCCGGGTGTATGGGGTGGGGTTTTTAGATACGAACCCAGTTGGAGCCTGAATTTGGGACTTCAAAAGAAATTTATCGAGGATAAGCTCAATGTGAAACTCAGTGCCCAAGACCTATTTTACCAAAGTGGGTGGGAAGGGTATTCACGATTTAATGGCTTGTATGCCGTTGGTTTTGGTAATTGGGACAGCCGGCAGGTCAGCCTCAACTTGAGCTATAATTTTGGAAACGAAAATATCAGATCACGAAATCGTAAAACTGGTTTGGAAGAAGAAGGAAAGCGTGTGGGTAATTAACGAAGTTTTCCTCTGGCATACTAACAGTCAACCTTTCCTAGCCGACATATTGCCCCCAAGGGAATAGGCATCACTATGTAGTTTAGGCATCGGTCCTTTGGTGACCAGATGCGGGTAAAAAAGAATGAGCGCACCACCCAGTGCCTTTAGGTACTGCATGTGTCTACTACAGCTGTGACAAGCTGGTTAAGCCATATGCCTGAAGCACATTTCGTACCTCTGGCACGATAAAGAGCTAGCCTTCCCTTTTACCATCATACTGTTGTTTTTTTTTCTAAAGAAAAATCTCCTAAGAGAGATACCAATTAATGATGATTTCGCATGATGGGTATTTCCTCAAGACTACTTGAAGTGCCAGGAAGTGATTATTTTCACAGCTGCTATTTCATCGCGGTCACCTGTGCAATGACCGTCACGGCAACATCCGGTGTACCTGGATCATCGTCGAGATCGACGAAAAAGTCGTCTTGAAGTGTAGCTTCCCAGGTCGTGGAGGAAATCGAATTGATAATGATGATGATCGTATCGGGCCCCTCGAAAAATGTTAAGGTTGTTTGGTCTGGACTTAAGCTCCAAGTGCCCATATCCGACCCGCCGAGATAATCGGACGAATAGGTATGATCTGCATTTATGGTTAGTGAGCCGATGATTTCTGGCTCCAAGCTGGTCACAAATAGATTATTTTGATTTTCTGCCTCTTCCGGAGTAAGGCCTAGCATACTGATCAGATACTCGGTAAGTGTTGAGGAACCGACAAAGGCCTGGATATCAAAATCCACTGTTGTCCAGGTGCCAATAAGGAGTTCCTCAACATTGGGATTTCCACTACAAGATCCCTCAATACCAGGATTTTTGGTACGGTCAGTATCATCGCAGTCGGTCTCACTGCAAGTATTTTCACGGTCGAAGTATCCGTCGCCGTCCATATCGATCGCATCCCCATGTAGCTGATGGGCAGGCATCGCATGGACATCAATGGTGATGATCCGATCGTTATGACAGACATTGATTTGTGCGTGATGCCGCTCGTTGGTGTGGTGAGGAGATAAGATTTGGTATTCTTTAATGCCAGCCTCTTTTTGGCATGCACTCACCAACAGAAGTACGGCAACCAGAAGTGCATAAATGATGTTTAATCTTAAAATATTCATTACGGGTATAATAAATGATGACTGTAAAAGACAAATAGAAAATTTGGGCTGAAACTTTGAGTTTTAGCCTTAAGATAAATAATGCTACGAACATTGCTTGAGTTAAATGAGAGATTGCAGACGGAAATAAGATTAACTTGAAAGCCAGATTTGCAACATGAAAGGTCACATCCGTTCGAAAACTTTATTTATCCTTCTAGTACCAGTCATCATTTCGGTTGTTTCCTGCACACCGAATGAGGAGTGGCTAGGGACTTTTATGGGACCTAAAGATGCGGTGAACAGTGCGGTGGCCATGTTTGAAAGTATAGGGGGCCTTGATAAATGGTGTGCGCTGAAATCCCTTTACATCAAGGCTGAGCATACCCAACCAGAGATGGAAATTCCTTACCAGAGTGAAATTTGGAGGGCCATGGATACCTTTGAGGTGGTGATAGCACAGCAGAATGATTCATTTCACGTCAAAGGGGTGTTTAATGCCTCGGAAGGTAGAATACATTATCTGGATGATCGGGATACCTTCAGGATCTTAAATACCGAACAACTCAAAGATTTCGAATACAATCACAAACACAACGTGAATGTCCAATTACATCAATTGGCATGCAATCCCAGTGATTATCACGTCGAGATCGACACGATGGGGAGAATAGCGTTTTATGAGGACGAGATGTTTATTTGCAGTTTCGCTCTGGATGAGATGAACAGACCCTTTATGCACTATCATCCCTTGTCGGATGGATCAATGACTGGAGTTATTTTCACCAAGTGGGCTACGGACGATGGATTGGTACGTTCAGGTGGTGGCCATCCATTGGATAGTACCTTTCAATATCGGACAGAAATATGGGAGCCAAGCAAGCAGTCACTGGAGGAGACATTTGGCCAAGGTATTTTTGAATTGCCAGATCGATGAAATAGATGTTCATAAGAATTAATTTTGACAGGAATTTTTGATAATTTGAAAGTTTGCGACTAAGCTGCAATATTGATCTTTCGCATGAATGTCAGCATCTTCGTAAGATAGTTAGAAGTCCAAGTCTCTCATCACTGATTAAAATTAACTATGAAAACTCCATGGTTATTGAAAATAGCGAATCGATCGGCTGATGGGAGAGCCCTTTTTTGTCAATTGATTCGGAGTATATGACTTAATCCACCCTTTGGAGACAAGTCAAAGCTGGGTGCAGGAACTAACCTCCAACGTCATCATTGATCATTGCAATCAACTCAATACCTAAGTCACGCAATGACCTGGTAACCCAATAATGCGAATTAACCACTTTCACTAATTCTTTCATCATGATAATTATCTGTTCATCTTGTCCAATTACCTCAAATACACAAGTCGGATCAGGCGGATAGCTACAAGATATGTTATGCTTCTCTCTAAAATAATTCCTTAGGACATCGGCAAGTCTAAATCTCCTGCTGACTGCTTCTTCCCCAAATCTCCAGTTTAGATAGTAATAGTACTGATTGATTTTCTTCTTAAGTAAGTGGTTTTTTATGTCCGACATGATACCCAAATTATTCATTTCATTTATAGCAGTATAATTAAAAATCATATCGGTAAAGGCACGATTAAACTGTTCCATACTTAGGTCAATGAATTCTTTATTTATTTCACCAGGAGTAGGATAGGGAGCATCCCAAACAGGTATGATCAGGCTATCAGGCCTCGGCATATCTCGGTGCCGTTGAGTTTCCACTCCCGCATGTTGCAACAAATATTGCCAGGAATGAAAGCTGAATTCATTAAACTCCATTGAAATGCTAAGCTCACGCATGTCGTGTTCAATAGCCTCAACAAGGTTGAGCAGGTGACTTCTAACCAGTCCATCATTTAATCTATCTTCATTCCAGTTATTGATTTGAAGTGCTATCAGTATCCCGACGACGACCAGCGCAATTTCACCTATGGCATAAAGCAGGTATTTTCTAAATTGCTTTGATGCCAACAATGAACGACGAATTTTCCTGAGGAATGTAACCATGGATTCAAGGAGTCAGATTAATCATTATTTTCAGATAACTTGATTGTTCGTTCAATCACAGCCTTGGCTCGGTCCGGAAGATCCGAACAAATGTCAATCTTTTGTAATTTCCTTTCCGAGCTCAAAAATCCACCCAGGAAGCGTTGATCGACACGAGAGCTCTCCAGTCCATAAAGATATTTAGAAATTGCTCTCTGTCATGTGAATATTACGAAAAATTGAACCAGTCATCTCGAATCCATTTGTTTGATCATTAATCAGCTTTTAAATTGCATATGACCTTCTTTTAGCGTTTGAATGCATAGCATTATGATCTAACTTGGATGTAATCCACTTTTGATGAATCCTTTCACTCATAAATTAAAGAAAACATGATTGAGACCTTCTTTTAGCGTTTGAATGCATAGCATTATGATCTAACTTGGATGTAATCCACTTTTGATGAATCCTTTCACTCATAAATTAAAGAAAACATGATTGAGATCCGAATCAGCAAAATTATTCTCGTATTGGCCTGTTCTCTTCTTGCGGGATTGCCGGGATTAAGCAATATACTGGACTATGGTGTCAACCTTGTCAATGTCCAACATGTACTCTCGATGGATGCACATCTTGTTCAGACATCTGCTAAGTCCTGGAAATCCATAGAATCTCCTTTCATCCATCATCTGGCGTATATCCTCATCATCGTAGCTGAGTTTACAGTCGCCATCCTTGGCCTCTGGGGTAGTTTACGACTTTGGAGGGTCCGAGAAGATGTCACAGCCTTTAACCGGCAGAAGGGCATGGCTATCTGGGCTTTGACAATAGGTATCCTGATTTGGCTGGTGGGATTCATGGTCATCGGTGGAGAATGGTTTATGATGTGGCTATCGCCCGAATGGAACTCCCAACAGAGCGCTTTTCGTCTGGCGATTCCGTTCATATTGACCCTCATGTTCCTCTCAGCTAAGGACGAAGCTTTGTGAAACAAAAGAAACATTAGGTACAGAATTAGCCACTCTTTTTTGTCTCTTTAACAGCTTAAATCTTTTCCGAGCGGCCGAATAAAGAAAGGTTTGCGATGCTGTTTATACAAGGCCTGAACGTCTCCAATATCAGCAGCTCGTCGCCATGGTAGTCTTGTGAACTGCATACATCACTAGTGAGGCTGCTCCGGAAAGTGCCATCTTCATAAAATGAGCCTATTTTGGATGAGATTTTCACTTTTTCGAGATTATCGAGCGATCTCCGACCGAAGGAAGGAGGAAAGGTGCGGTGCACCTTTCAGCGAAGATAACCGCGTACAGCGGGTGAGCAGCATGCCTGAGTATCAGCCGATTGAGAAAAATGCCTGCCCGGCCACAGCCTTTTGGCGGAGGAGGGGAAAGATCGCCAAAAGAGCCATTTTTGATTTGGCAACCTTTTCGGAGCAGCCTCACTAGTGCATTCGACTTTTTCTGTCTTAATCCGCTGACAGTAAAGTGTTTGGGATGACTATGCAGATTTATCATCTTATCTTTGATGGTCATGAAAGGCTCAATGGAATATCGACCATCCCCTAGTTACGAACCTGGTTACGTCCATTTATACCGAACTGGTGAGTTGCACAACCGCATCGAAAAAGCCCTGGCTAGCCTGACAGAATGCCAGGTATGCCCCTGGGAATGCCGCATCAATCGCCTGGAAAACAAAACGAAGGTTTGCCGAACCGGAAGATATGCCCGGGTGGCCAGCTACTTTGCACACTTTGGAGAAGAGGATTGTCTCAGAGGTTGGAATGGAAGCGGTACCATTTTTTTTTCCTGGTGCAATCTGCGCTGTGTCTTCTGTCAGAATCACGATATCAGCCAGGCGGAGGCAGGGATAGAAGCCACCCCTGATGTGCTGGCAGCGATGATGATCGAGCTGCAAAACCGGGGCTGTCACAATATCAATTGGGTTACCCCCGAACACGTTGTGCCACAGATTCTCGAGGCCTTGCCCCTGGCGATTGAACAGGGTCTTCGACTGCCTATCGTCTACAATACCAGCTGCTTCGATTCATTGGAAAGCATTCGGCTCATGGAAGGAATAGTGGATATTTATATGCCCGATTTCAAATACTGGAGTCCGGAGAAATCGAAACGCTATTTAAAGCATGCTGATTATCCAAAAATAACCAGAGCGATCATTTGGGAAATGCACCAGCAGGTGGGTGATTTGCAAACCGATGACAGGGGGTTGGCTACCAGGGGTCTCTTGGTACGCCATTTGGTCATGCCTGGCGAGGTAGAAGAAAGTGCAAAAATCATGAGGTTCCTGGCGGAGAAGATCTCCACGAACACTTATGTCAATATTATGGATCAATATTATCCTACAGCAAATGTAAGTGGCGAGAAGTACCCGGAAATCAACCGGCGGATCAGATCGGAAGAGCTGTTACAGGTTTATCAGGACGCGATGGCTTGTGGTCTCCACAGATTTGACGTTAGGCGTACTCCAATTCTGAAAACGGATAAATAAATTGGTTTCCCCCCCCGGAAACGTGGGGCACCAGCTCTTCACTGTCAAACTACCTAGCTGGGAGTCAACCAATACTTCACTGGTAGAAAGCCTGTGCAAATAGATTTTGATTGACCAAGAAATGGATTTTGCAGCTATCTATAAAGCCTGAATGGTGACATATGACTTGCAAGCTTGGCCTCGAATTTTGGAAAAGGAACAAAGGGTTATTCTCTAGTGTTCAGTTTCGTGTGCACCTGGAAAGTTTGCAGGAGATGATCTCCATTGGCGTACCCAGTCATGATCCGTCCACAGGGCATTTTTCCATGCCAACATCGAACAAAAAGAAAAGCTGCCCGGATTCCGTGAAAGGGAGCAGCTTTTGCATTGCTAATTGCTATGCGTCATTGGGAAGAGCAAGTACAATGCCAAACAATGATCAAGACCACACCTGAGTGCTTGTGATCGAGGTATATCAAGCGGTTTTCAACCATAATAATCAGCTGCTATGGATCGGCATGCCATGGTTGCAGGAGCGGTGCCATCCGAGAAAGGCTTAATCGTCATTGGATCTACCTCCCCGTATCTATATCTCTAGCCACCACATTCCTAGTTGTGGCCTTGATCCGATGTTTGCACTGTTTCAGCATCATTGTGGTCTTACCCTAATTCACCCATGGATGAGTCCCCGAAAGGGATAAATGTTCGCAAGAACATCATTTTACAGAATTCTACTAATTTTCTAATCAAGTCATCAATGATGTTAATGGAGGTGCCCCTATATTAGTGGTAAACCATGTAAAATTCTGGTCATGAAAAAAATCACTGTTACCACTTTGCTGATCACCTGCCTGATTATAAGTGGATTTTCAATAGAACTACGCGATATTCTTCAGAATGAAGCTGATGAAATCATCTTGTCAGAGTCCCTGATCAAGGAATTTACTGAGATTGGTTTGCCCGGGTATGGTCATCGGGAGTTCTGGGATAAGTTACCCGAAAATCTTCGTACCCAGTATATTCAAGAAGGGGAAGCACAACTTGATTACAACTGGCCAGTGGTCAAAGCAACCGATTATTTAGAAATCATTCGTTCCGGTGATCGGAGGCAGAGTGTCTATGCCGCTCCTCGGGCTGCATTGATGGGATTGGTGATGGGAGAACTAATCGAAGGTGAAGGAAGGTTTTTGGACCAGATCGTCAATGGCGTGTGGTACTATGCCGAACAAACCTGGTGGGGGTGGTCGGCTCATTTGCCATCGCCCAAAGGTTTACCGGATATTCATCATCCTTCGATTGATCTTGGGGTGGGTGAGATCGCCAATATTCTTTCTTGGACCTGGTTTCTTTTTCACGATGCCTTCGATAAAATTCATCCATTGATCTCCAAGAGGTTGAAAGATGAGATCAGGAGAAAAGCCATTGTACCTTATTACGAGCGCGATGATTTTTGGTGGATGGGGTTGGATACCGATCGTTCGGTAAACAATTGGAATCCGTGGACTAATCACAATATGCTTACAAGTATCCTGATCATGGAAGAAGACCAAGAGAAGAAAATTAGGGGTGTAGAAAAAGTAGTCCGGTCTTTGGATGCTTTCCTAAATCATTATCCGTCAGATGGGGGTTGTGACGAGGGACCTTCCTATTGGGGAAGGGCAGGAGCCTCTCTCTATCAGAATCTCGATCTCCTCAAAAGGGCTACCAAGGGTAAATTTGATGTGTTTGATAACCCATTAGTACAGAACATCGGAACTTATATTTATAAGGCCTATATCAATTATCCGTATTTCATCAATTTTGCTGATGCCGATGCTACCACCGGAAGCCGCCCCCAAATCATATACAGCTACGGAAAGGATATTCAAGATGCCACCATGCAAAAATTTGGTGCTTATCTGGCCAAGAAGCAAATTTGGGGGGAGAAGGTTCCCCATGGGAAGATTGATGAGCAGATTATGCAGTTATTGTCGCTGCAAGAGATAAAAGATGCTCCAGCAGAAAATGCATTGATCGGCAACTTTTGGCTGCCAGATATTCAGGTGGGGGGCGCCCGCGATGAGGCGGGCTCTTCTGAGGGGTTCTTTTTTGCTGCAAAGGGGGGGCACAACAGTGAGAGCCACAACCACAATGACCTGGGGAGTTGTGTATTATATTTTGATGGTAAGCCTTGTCTGATCGATATCGGAAGAGAAAATTATGTAGCAAAAACTTTCAGTAGCCGCAGATATGAAATCTGGACCATGCAATCTCAATACCACAATCTCCCCAAAATAAATGGCATTGATCAAATGAACGGCAGGCAGTATGAGACCAAGAATACCTCCTTTAGCTCTGATCCTGAGGCAGTGGTTTTCACGACCGATATTGCGGGTGCCTATCCTCAAGAAGCAATGGTTGACCAGTGGGTGAGAAGTTATCGCCTTGATCGAGGACAAAAATTCACGATTTCGGATGAGTACATATTGAGCAAAATAGGCGATGACCCAACTACACTAAATTTTGTCACCTCTTGTCAGGTCAGTGAAGTCGATTCAGGTCTGCTGAAACTTGCTGGGGAGGGATTTAATTTGCAGATGACCTACGATGAACAAAGTATAGCACCGGTTATCGAGTTTAATGAAGTGAGGGACTCCAAACTGAAACAGTATTGGCCTAATGGTGTTACCCGTATCGTGTTCACCATAACGAACCTGAGCTTGAAGGGAAAAAACGAGATCAGAGTTACAAAGATGCAATAGATATACTATACACCTATTATTTGGCTTTTCATTCATTTTCATTCAATATCGGATGGGATCTCTTTTTTTTGTTTTCCTTGCTTAACTAAGGCTTGCTGTAGCTTTGCACGCCAAGCCCATCCTAATGTTTGGGCTCATTTTTTGTTTCTTCGTCATCAGCTCCTAGTGTATTATCCGTGACCGGCTCGAACAGTAGGTGCTATTTTTTTCCCTAGCTTTGTTTCTCTACCTACTTTAGGAGATTTGGCTAAGAAATATCGCCAGAGCTCTCACTGAGAGATAGGGTTTGACATAGGCTTTCTCCATTAATTAAAGCCTCTGTGACTAACCATCACAAAATATTGTTTGATTTTGAAATCTTGCTCATGGAAAACCTTAGTGTTCAAGATCAGTACTATTTTTACTTTTGCAAAACGTTTTGATCACCCTAGCATTTATTATTACGTGAAAATTTCATGAAATATGGAAAATTTGAGAAGTAAGACCATTTGTATTTGGATTTTTTCTGCCGCCATATCAATACACAGTACAGCACAATCACCGACTACGTTTTCACAATCTAAAGTCGCTGGCAATGCTACATTGCTCCTTGGAGAGACGATTTCCGGAGTCTCCCTCGACCGTTTGAATCGTATGGATGAATTCCTGCGACAAGAGCAGGAGGCCAATCGGATTCCCGCCAGTGTATTTATGCTCAAACGCAAAGGTCAATTGATCAGACATCAGGCCTATGGTGTTAAAAGCCCTGATGATCCTATCCCAATATCTCCTGATGAGATTTTTTACATCCAATCGATGACCAAGCCAATCGTTTCAGTGGCTTTCATGATGCTCTATGAACAGGGGCTTTTTTCCTTGTCAGATCCGGTCAGTAAATATTTACCGGAATTTAGGGCGCTAAAGGTAGCCAACTCCCAAGATGAAACCGACATGGAATTTGTGGATGCCGAGGCACCAATTACGATTGAACAAGTATTGACTCACACGGCCGGATTCTCCCATGGTCTAGGTCAAACGGATTTGGAGAAGAGATATTTTAAGGAACTGTATATGACTCCCCATGAGAATATTGAAGACCGAGTCGGGGCTTTGGCCAAGTTGCCTCTGGTTGGCCAGCCGGGTGCTGCATGGTATTATAGTGCCTCACCTGATATCTTGGCACTGTTGATCGAAAAATTTAGTGGTGTTAATTGTTCCGACTTTTTAAGAGAGGAGCTATTTGAACCCTTAGGGATGAAAGATACGGGATACAACCTCCGGACAGATAATGCGGATCGAAAGGCCTATCTATATGCCACTGGGCCGGATGGTACTATGCAGAAGAATCCGGATCAGACGCCCGCTACCGGCCATCAGATTTTCGGAGGAACCCACGGATTGTATTCGACAGCCGCCGATTATATGAGATTCTGTGAAATGCTTTTGAATGATGGGCTCTATGAGGGCAAGACTTTTCTTAGTCGTAAAACGATCGAGCTCATGACATCAAATTTCTTGGAAGAGAGTCAGGGCAGGGGAGATGGCCAGGGATTCGGTTTGGGATTTGGCATCGTCGAAGATCCGGCGGAGGATGCCAAAGTCGGTTCGATGGGCACTTATTACTGGGGTGGGGCCTTTAATACCTATTTCTTTATTGATCCGACTGAGGAAATGATCGCCATTCTGATGATGCAATTTTGGCCTTACACTGAGTATTATGCTGAGAAATTAAGACAATTAACCTATCAAGCCATTGTTGACTAGTGAAAGTTTGTTCAGAAGATCTAAAGAAGAATTCCTGTTGTCTTACCTGTTATTTTTATAGATCGTGAATGTGTCTTCATAAAATTCACAACACTGCAAATGCTCATGAACCGGGATAGCTACAGTTGTATCGGTCAGGGAAACTGGGGAGACGAATCGAGATGTCTCTTGTGGTATTAAAGGAATGTCGAGTTGGTTCTGGGAATAGGAAAAGTACAGAAGAACCACTTAAAAAGTCCATAACCTGTAAAAGAACGACCATGGAATTGTACCGGGCGCAAGTTAAAGGCTTTCAAATCACAGCATCAATATTTGTTGAGATTCCTATTCAACTGCATTATTCAGCAAACGAAATAAATAACTTCTAATGAAGTGCCTACTTTATTTCAATAATATCATTTCGGACCAGTTGCCTCGTATTAAAGGTAATGGGAGTACCCACTAAGGTTGAATCAGCCCCGTATTTGGCAGCCTGGATATGCAGGTGCGGTTCCTGGGCAAAGCCCGACAGCCCAATTTTCGCCAGATGGGTGCCAACCTCGATCTGCTGTCCAGGCACAACAGTTACACTATTGTGCATTAAGTGCGGAATTGATACAATGACGCCGTTGCAATCCAGTTCAACAAAATTTCCGGTGCCATCTTCCGGACTGACGGCCATCGTGGATATTGTACGATCTGGAACATGGGATTTCACTTTGATAATCTTGCCAGCACAGGGTGCAAATACCGATTCTCCATAAATATGATGGCTTTTTGGATTGGCAGATAGCATGCCCTTTGAGACACCCAGCAAAGTTCCTAGCTTATTTATATCAATGGCGTAATGTTGGGACGTCATGTGTGTCCGAATGTGATTGTTTACGATCTTGGTAGATCCACCGGAAGACACGTAATATTTTCCAGGACCTAAAGGAAATTCCCATTCTACCCCAACCTCTGGATAGGAGCGCCCTTGGTAAACGCTTACCACCAAATAAGTGAAGAAGAACGACAATATGAACCCGGCTCCAATAACCATATGGGTAACAATGGCCGTTGGTAGTAGAGGTAGTCCACTTCTTAGGTCTACAATCATTCGCCTAAGACAAATCAGCATGATTAAAATCACCATGCATTTCAGGTAATAGCTTCCCACAATTGCCCATTGGCCCCACAAATAAAGGAAAGCCAATATCAGCGTATAGGAGGATCCACGGGCGATGGTGCCGATCTTAGTCCGACCTGGACGAAGAAGAACATCAGCCAACATGACCATCGGCAGCCCAAGATGGATGAACAAGTAAATTGTTTTCTCCATAGACAGCTTTTTTGTAAAGACAGAAACTCCATCCAAAAGTTTCAGGTAAACTCTATTAAATGCACAAGCCCTGAGTTTATAGTGGTTGTATTATCTGTTGAAAGCAAAACATGGAATGTTACGAAATCGTCCATAGCTTTCTTTTAGCCCTGTGTCATAGCTTACGGAAGGCTCATTCGACATATAACGAGTAATTTTGGGTGAATTAATGAATCAAGCCCTGACGCAATTAAAGATTTTCTGATCCTTCTGAGAAAGGTAAGCCAGTAATGAAGATAAGCAACTGGCGAGAAGTGTGATTGTGTGGAATAGCATTTGGTATGCAGCCACGGCCTTATAATGCCTAAAAAATGACAAGCACCTTCCACTGTGATAAGATTATGGCCATTACTCAGGACAATTAGAGTTTCAGTATTCGTTCCTTTCTGATACCGCGCGCATCCATTTCATAATCTAGTCCTTTAATAGGTGGATGGCTATAGAACCAGTTTACTCCGTGAAGTGATGCAGATCCGATTTGCTTTAGGACAACATCGACAATCAGCGTATGCAATGGAACTGCCGTATATATGCTTATGTTAGACACATCTTCCCATTCGGTCAGGAGACCGCATAAACGTTCTTGCATAACCTTCATTACGACCTCGGCTTTCTCCTGTAGAGCATCTGCACTTGCTTCATTGGCTCTAACAATCGCAGAGGGACTTAAATCGGCTTGATTTACCAGATCTCCGGCACCAGCGACTATAAATGATGGACCTTTAAACTCATCATCGACTGGGGCGGTATAAGAAAAGGCATAAACTGATGATTCCTCTAATTCATATTCAGCAGGCGAAATATTTGTCCGTGTGACCGGATTAACATCTCCTAAGAGCAAGCCGTGCTGTCTTAGTATTTCTTGGTACATGTCGTTAAATTCCTTAAATCCATCAAAGCTCAGGGGTTTGGGTATTCGCAATTCCATTGCACATAGAGCATGCAAAGATTGACCCTCACTTGCAAGATATCGGGCAATTCGGTTGAATGCAGATCCCAGTAATGGGAGGGGCTGAAGCAACCGGATCCGAATAATCTCAAATCCGGCCATGGCTTTTACGCCACTTGAATAGGGAGCAATGCCCCTTAGAAATTGATAATTTCCATTGAAATTGTCATTCAGCATCATTTTATCTTGTGTATATGCCTAGTCCAATAATTGCAAGTGAAACTGACTTGCTTAGATTTTCGCCTCTTTCTTAAATCTTTAGAAAAGGTACACTGTTTTCAGAAAATACTTAAAGTTTCCTATCAAGGATGACAATCGCCTTCATTTCTAAGGCATGCCAAGGGGAGTTGAAGGAGAATTTGCAGTCGGGGATCTAAGAAAAAAATGGCAAATCTGTAACGGTTTATAGCTCATTTCGCTTAGATATCAGGTGTCCATCCACGACAAGGAAGTGCTTGATAACTTTCGTATTCGTTATTCTAAATGTGGTCTTGATCAGTCTGATTTGTGACAGGTCATGTACTTCCCAATACTGAGTGCTAGGAAGCCATAGTGCCTTCATTTTTCATTCAATGATCAAAGTTCCCAAATATATTTTGTGCATTCCATAAAACATTTATTCCTAACAAAAAACCAATTGAAGATGAGAATGTTTGTCCAATTTCAAAATCCCATTGAACCCTTTAACTCACTGGTTAGAGATGGCACTGCTGGAGAAATCATAGGGAAGATTCTTGAGGACCTTCAACGAGAAGCAGTTTATTTTACTGCTAAGGATGGGAAACGGGGTGGAATCATGATTGTGGATATGAATGATGTATCGGAAATTCCCAGATATGCTGAACCTCTATTCTTGCATTTTAACGCGACAGTGGAATTCACACCTTGCATGTCACCAGAGGATTTAGTTCGAGCAGATCTTGGGGCCTTGAGTAAAAAATGGGGCTGAACAGCGTCTCTTAAAAACAATGGCTTTTCTGAAGAAATTCTCGGATAGTCGCGTTTGATAAATTAATCTTTTTCAGAATTTAGTGTTGCCTCCAACTCATCTAGACGTGATTGCAAACGGCAGATTTCTATTCGCTGTCTATCAATGTGTTTTTGCAGCTCATCAATAAGATCCTGCTGGGCTTTCATTGCAGTAAAAGTTAATCGATCCGGGTATAAGGCTGATGTCACTTTATAATGGATTTCTGATCTCACCTCAGTTTGAGGGTTTTCGGCGGTATTCTTTTGGTAAGCCATGAGATTATGTTGCTGAGCCTGTTGTCGAAAAGTTGAAACCACCTGCGTAAAATCAGTTCGATTGGACCTAGTCTTTCTGTGAAACCCTGAATCACTCATCGTGTAATGATTTATTTGAGAAAGTGAAGAACAAACGCTGCTTGATCGTATTCTCTCTACTTATTTTACAAAGGAAAGCAGATTCTGCATGTGGTGTTGTCACCCAGGTGGATGATTATTGTCGATTTGACCTGGATTTCCTCAAGACAGAACTTTTCTTAATGCAGAAACCCGGTCATGAACGTCCAATTTGATAAAGATTCTCTTGATATGTGTTTTGACTGTATTCACGCTAATGAAATGCCTTGAACCAATCTGCCGGTTGTTAAGTCCTTCTACCAGATCCAAGAAGATTTCATATTCTCGACTGCTGAGTGGCTGATCAGACACTGAATCCACTATTGATTTATCAAGGTTCTTCTTCTTGAGTTCCTGGCTCCAGTTGTACAAACCAACCTCAATCGAGCTTATCAAATCCCTGTCTTTAAACGGTTTTACAATATATCCACACGGCCTGGTAGCTTTTGCTCGATCAAGTGTAATGGAATCTGAGTGAGATGTGAGAAAAATGAAGGGAATTCCGTGTATTTTATTGATCGTTTCAGCCACTTCGATGCCATCTTTCAAACCCCTGATGGTGATATCCAGCAAGACCAGATCAGGACGCTGTTGGTAGATCATTTGTAAAGCCTTTTCACTATCGTATGCTACACCGCAAACCTCATATCCAAGTTTCAGCAAAGTGGCACGGATGTCTTCCGCAATAAAAACCTCATCTTCCACGACCAGAATTGTAAAGTCACTCATGCTGCCAGCTTAAAATCCCGAATTTGGAAAGTAGCCTGTGTTCCGTCATCTGTAGTCAACGAGTAATCTGCTCTGAGACGTTCTGCGAATGCTGAGATCAATCTTTGCCCAAAAGTATTTGATGAATTTTGGTTTGGATCAAATCCTTTGCCATCATCTCCGACCTGTAAAAGCAATACTCCACTTTCTTGCGAAAGTGCTATTGAAATTTCACCTCGGCTGTTATTGGAAAAGGCATATTTCATTGAATTAGTCATTAATTCATTAATAATTAATCCGATAGGTATGGCTGAATCCACATCCAGGTTGATGTCATCAATATCCAAGTTTAGGTTGACCTTCGTGATGTCTATGCGATAAGTATCTATAAGCTCCTGAGCAAGCTGCTTGATATAATCCCTCATCTTGATGCCGGTGAGATTATCCTTTTGATAAAGATTTTGGTGAATTAAAGCCATTGATCTAACCCGGTTTCGTCCCTCATCCAATGCCAGCTGTGCACTTTTATCGGTGATTTCTCTTGACTGAAGCTTGAGTAGACTGGATATGACCTGCAGGTTGTTCTTTACCCTGTGATGAATTTCCTTGAGCAGAAAATCTTTTTCACGGAGAGACTTTTCGATACGATCCTTTTGTTTTTCGATCCGCCTGGACTGTAGATAAATGTTCTTTGTCAACACAATCAAAATAGCAAAAATCACCAACACCGAAATCAGAATGGTGCCTTGTAACTTTAGGCGACTTTCCTGAAGCTCAGCCTCTAAACTTAATCGATCAATTTCATTTTGTTTTTGAGTAGCTTCGAACCGGGCATCCATTTCGGCAATTTGCTTGGTTATATTGAGGTTCAAGATACTGTCACGTGTTTTAGCGAATAATTCATGATGTTGAAATGCCTCTTCATACTTGCCTAAATGCCGATAGGCATGAGCTAGGTTCCGATGAGCTGCTTCGACCTGTGACAGCACATCCTGACTAGTTGCCTTATTCAGGGCTTTTACAGAAAGATCAATGGCTTGACTATACTGTCCAGTCTTGAGGTAAAGATCGGCTATCTTGTTTTGGGTAGAGGCTTGATCCTGAATACGGCCAAGTTTGGTACGTAGGTCCAAAGAAGTTATGTATGCCTGAAGCGCCGACTGATAATCGTTGTTTTTCACAAACGCATTACCACGGCTTTCAAAAATAATCGCCAACATGTACTCGTTCTTCTCCTCGCTTGCAGTGACTTCGGCCAGATCATAATACTCAAGCCCTTCTTTTAGATCACCTTTATCGATATATATGTTACCTAAATTGAGTTGGCAACTTGCTATACCCATTGTATTGTCGACTGATTGGAATAGGGCTAAAGCCTCCATTTGATCCTTAATTGCCCGGTCAAACTGATCGAGTTGACGAAATAGGGAGGCCCTGCTACTAATTGTGGTAGCCAAACTATTGGGACGGTTCAAAATTCTGTCGAAAGCGATGCATTGGTTGTAATAGGACATGCTTTTCTCAAAGTCTCCCATTCCAATGTAGACAACAGCTAACTGATACATCACATTGGTCAATTGAACTGTGTCCATTTTTTCCTGGTAGTAGTCGGCATAGCGCTTGAAGTACCGAAGTGCCTCCGGAAATTTGCCTTGGTTCTTATAGGTAGTACCATAATAGTAGGTGGCAAGTAATTGTGCCTTTTTGTTACCAGTTCTCATACCTAAACTCATCAGACTGTCTGTCAACAACCGTGCTTCTTCAGGAGCAGACCGGGTTTTGGGCCAAATAACCTGTCGATAGATCGCAATTTTCGTGCTGTCAGTGATGGAGGTTCTCAGAAGCGTCTCAAGGCTGTCTAGTTGACTAATTTGGGACCAAGATGAAAATGCAATCAAGCACAGCAAGCCACAAGACAGTATTCGGCAGAGTAGGTTTTTTTTTGAAATAGCCATTAGGGATCATATTACCTATTGAATTTACAAAATCTACCCAAGGGGTCCCTTGCCTTTTGACTATTTACATTTGATCGTCATTTGAATCCACATTGAAATCAGGCTGCCTTAAGCTACTGCCAAAGACTTTCATCTTTAATCTCCTTGCTCTAGTATGAAAGATATAGCATGATTGACCCAGATTACTTCATCTGTCTTGACGTTGTTGGAATTATTTTATGTGTCTTTAAATTCAAAAACTAATTGATTATGCAACAGCACTAGTGAGTCTACTCCGAAAAGGTTACCAAATCAAAAATGGCTCTTTTGGGGATCTTTCCCCTCCTCCGCCAAAAGGCTGTGGGCGGGCAGGCATTTTTCTCAATCGGCTGATACTCAGGCATGCTGCTCACCCGCTGTACGCGGTTATCTTCGCTGAAAGGTGCACCGCACCTTTCCTCCTTCCTTCGGTCGGAGATCGCTCGATAATCTCGAAAAAGTGAAAATCTCACCTACCCGACTTCGTCAGTCAGGCGGGTCCAAAATAGGCTCATTTTATGAAGATGGCACTTTCCGGAGTAACCTCACTAGTTCTAAAGAAATTGAAGCCCTATATTCTATCCTGTTAAGACCGTAGATCTCATTTAACTATGGTAATCTGAAACAGGGGTAATTTTTTCGCTGATCCCATGGACATACACCCGTATACTCCAGGCAGCAGTTTTTTGAGAAAGCCTATCAAAGTATGGTAATCGACCATGGAATAGCCTCTTGAGGGAACTATATCTTGGTCTTGAAACTTGCTTCAAGAATATCGAGAGATCAATTGTTTTTTTTGATCGTGGGAATACTATGCACCTTGGTGTTCAACCAGCCGTATTGCTGAAGGAACTATCTTGACATTTCGATGAACTCACACCAACGGTAGAACGTTCTCAGGTACAACACATGAATCACTAGGATTGGCCGGTGATAAATGGCGTGAGACCTGAAACACCAAATGCCCATTTAAGACGGTACTGCGTAAAATGAATAAGAAACGGTAAGCAGTCCAAACATCTGGCGAATATTTAGTCTTACCTTCACCCAAAATGTTCTCATGACGCACTTTGATTACTCAGATGAAGACTTCAAACAAGAGTTTGCAGATTTGACTTTACCGCCCCGGATATTTAATCATACAGCTCATTTGCGTTTGGCATTCTTGATTTTGCAGGAGTATGGCATTGAGGATGCTTGCGTGAAAATGTGCCAACAGATCCAAGCTTTTGACGGGCATTATGGCGACGGCATGAAATTTCATCATACGGTAACGGCAGCGGCAGTGAGAACGGTAGCGCATTTTATCAGGCGAGTACCCCAAGCTGATTTCGTATCCTTGATTGACACTTTTCCCAGGTTGGTAAGCCAGTTTAGAGAGCTGCTATTGGCGCATTATTCCGCCGAGCGTTTGCAGACTCCGGAGGCTAAGCATACATACCTGGCTCCCGATCTCCTTCCCTATGATTAGAGATTTAACTTTTCATCTAAAGGGTGAATAGTTCATGTAAGTAATCTAAGTATTCTGGGCCCAGCCTTGATCGGTCGTATTTTCTGGCAACAAACCTGTCGACCACTAAAGGAATTCGGCCACTGTATGGTAGAGATACTTTCAAAGATTTCCTAGACTTATAGCAGACATGCTGCTTCTTGAAGAATTCCTGTGATCATGTTATTGTTAGATCACTACAAGGTGTCTTGTCAGTTCAGCTCGTATACGTAAGACCTGGCAGACTCAACTAATCATCAAATAGTGGTGACCAGCCCACTTCATTCCCTGGAAACCTACCCTTTAGTTCTGCCAGAAATACTGCAGGAGAGTAACTCATAGATTATTTCCAGCCGTTTACGGTGATACTCAGCACTTCATTACCACTTGCGCGATATTCAAATAATTCTTCAGCCGTCACATGTCGGAGCATGAATTCATCCGGGAGATCAATCACCTTTTCACTCTTGATGGCAATATCTCTAAAACCGGCTTCTTTAATAATCTCCAGGTACTGGTCCTTGGTTGCCGCACCGGCAATACAACCTGCATACAAGGCGGTGATATTTTTTAAATTTTCAGTCAGCGCTACTGACATCACAATATCTGATACACTGAAATGTCCCCCTGGTCTTAATACTTTGTAAATACTCTGGTATGTGGCCAGTTTGTCAAAAACCATATTCAGCACACAATTGCTTATTACGACATCGACACTACCCTCTTTTATATCCAGCTCCTCAATATCAGCCAATCTGAACTCGACATTGTGGGCTTGGAGTTTCTTCTTATTTTTGTTGGCCTTCTCGATCATAGCAGGTGTGATATCCACACCAATCACCCGGCCCTCTGAACCGGTCAGCGTACTGGCAATAAAGGCATCATTACCCGCACCTGATCCTAGATCCAATACGATGTCTCCTTCACTGATTCCCGCGAAGTTAATAGGAATACCACAACCTAGGCCATAGTCGGCCTCTTCGTGGTAGCCAGGTTGATTACTGTAATCTTCAGCAAATGTGTTGTCATGGGAGCCACAACCATAATTTTGACTTTGGTTGCTAGTCTGTCCACAGCACCCTATGGCCTGGTTGCTTAAAACCTGAGTATAGGAGTCTTTAATCTTATCTTTTAGATTAGACATATTTCGTTGTTTTTAATTGATTTAGTGGGTAGACGGACGTTTAAAGAAAGGGACGCACTTTTAACTGCAGGAACAACTATTTTTTTTAGTGACAGATAAAATACCTCCATAATTATCGGTTTCAATCTGACAGCAATCCGAAAAGAATTCTTTGAGTTTTTTCCGAGCCCTTTGAACCGTAGATTTAGCACCAGAATAACTCATGTTCATCTCTTCTGCCAACTCTTTTTGGGTTCTATTACCAAAAGCTGTAAATTCAAGCGCATCTTGGTACGAAGGTTTTAGTCTCTTCAGAAATGGTTTGATGCAGAGGATGAGCTCCTTCTCTCCATTGTGCTCAAGTTCTCTTTCCGTGATGCCAGAATGATCAAGTGTCTGTCTTTTCTTAGTATGTCGGTAATAATCCGTAATGGTATTTCTGGCTATTTGGAATATCCAAGATTCTAATTTATTGTCGTCCTTCAGTGTTTGGTACTTACTGAAAATCTTAACTAGGATTTCTTGATGTAGATCCTTGGCATCTTCTTTATTATGCACATGCTTGATCACAAAGCGATACAATGCATCCTTAAACTCTGATATCACTTGCTCTATAACCATAACCCGGAACGTTTATCCATAAGACGTGAAAAGAACCAAATGGACGCACATTTATTAAGTCCAACATGGAAATCCAGACAATGTTCCAGTTTCTTACATGTGTTATCTAGGAGATGTATATACTCATTGCCTGATCAAAATCGTCCATATGGCTTAAAGATGATAGACTTGTGTAGCCCGGAGAGGATTAATTCCATGAGGGTACCTTTAAAAACCCCGTTCGTGGGTCGGACACAGTTGCTTCGTCATTGGTTTCTTGAATCTCTTAAACTTATACTTCGTTGAATTTCAATCATGTAGCTCTGGCTTCTATGTTGAAAACCAAGATTTCAGTAACTTTTTTTCATTTCAATCACGGCAGTTGCCTTACATCTGGGTTTGAGACCAGTGTTTTTGAATATAAGTTCAGGTTAGATGAACCGATAGGCACCAAAGAGAAATGGAATATAGATTCCTCGAAGTTCTCCACTTCGTAGACTACTCGCTATCTTTCGACTATCCCTTTGATCATTCTTCTGATCTCGTTCCTTGTCTGTTGTTGGAATATCTGCGGGATGTACCACTATGGTCTTCATCCCCTTCTCTGTCAGCTTCCTCTGTGCCCAAAATCCACTAAATCCAGCCTGATATGCAACATAATAAGTTCCTCCCGGAAAATTCTTGCTTAGATACGCCCATACATTCTTGACGAATGGACGCTCTATACTTACCGAATTCAGCACCACACATGGTCTGTACATGCCGTCATCTTCCATCGCTTTTTGTGGACGTCCAAACCACAATAGATCTCTTGTCCAGTATAATCCAATTTCCTACCTTTAGCTTTCATTATAAATAAGGTTTTAGTTAATAATCTTGCTTGATTAAAGTTAACTAGAACCTTTTTTTTCAAACATAGGGTCTTTGCTCACTCAATTCGCTAGTAGGCAAACACATTAGTTTTACGTAAGAATTTCGATATTGGGTTTGCCAGATTGAGGCGGCAGGAGTGAAGCAGGACGGGTTCCCTGCAAGCGACTACAACGAATAGATGGCGAAGCCAATGAAGAAGTTGTAGAAAATAATTAGTGTGTTTACCTAAGTAATCTGTCAAGCCAAAAATTGTTAATAATTTTAATCCATTTTTGCGGCATGCCCACCCGCTGGACGCGGTCATCTCCCTTGATGATCCACTTTGGATCATCATTTCGGCCACCTGGCCGAAAATCGGTCGATGATGAAACTCCTGCAAATACTCACCAGAGCTACGGCTCTGACTGCGTTTTGCGCCTTGAACTCCATCAAAAATCATATTAAAATTAACTAACATCTTTAAACTTGACAGAGTACTGGTCTAAATCCAAAACATTTCAAAACCGATCTCACTCAGAGGTTATTTGAGGTACCTATGAATTGACCTTTTCCTACCATATAATCCTGGCAGTGAGCACACTGATCGGGTGCATACTCTATCACATGATCTACCTTTTCTGATTCTTGTGATCCTGTCATTATCTGCCAAGGGAAGCAACATCCCTGTGTATTCATTTATTTACTTGCCTATTACATGATTTTTCGTCATCGATTTTTCAATTTTTCACCCCTCAACTACCTATTTCACCCCTCAATCCCTCAATGACCTTGTCAAATACTCACCAGAGCTACGGCTCTTCTGTGTGATCGTCATTTGTCTTCGTACAATAAGTCATAATATTCTTTGAGCATACGCTCTACTGAAAAATGATTCCACGTAGATAGAATGCTGGCCTGCATCATTTCCAGCCATTTTTCCCGTTCCTTATAGTAGGTGGGCAGCACCTCATCGATCAATATTTTGTACAAGGCTTTGCTGTCTTTTTTGTCCTGGGAACTCTCCCTCTTTAAAACGCGTTTATCACCAATTTTCCAGCCATTGACTCCATGTCGGCATGCTTCTGGCCACCAGCCATCCAGAGTGCTGAGATTGAGTACACCATTCATAGCAGCCTTCATACCAGAGGTACCACACGCCTCCTTTGGTCGACGTGGATTGTTGAGCCATACATCGGAGCCTCGTGTCAAATACGCCCCGATTTCCATATCATAGTTTTCCAGAAAAACCACCGAGCGTGGATATTTTTTTTGCATCTCCACTAACCCCTTGACAATGGCTTTCCCTTCGTCGTCCAGTGGATGACCCTTACCGGAAAAAACCAACTGAATCCTTTTTTTCCTCAAAAGTGGACCGATCACCGAATGATCAGCGAAGATGAGGTCCGATCTTTTGTATGGTACTGTCCGGCGGGAGAATCCGATCAGTAATCGATCGGGAGCCAAGTGAACACCGATCTTCTGGTTAATGAAATGGATAAGATCCATTTTATTTTTTTGATGCCGCTTCCATAGGTTGGCTCCTCCCTTTTCAGCCAATGATTTCATCTGTCGATCGACCCAGGTAGGCCGGTGGATGCCATTCGTAATGGCAATGATCTCGGAGCGATTGGAGACATGACTCCACATTTGATTGGCAGTTTCGCCGTGGAGTTGGGCAACCGCATTTGATTTTCTGGATAATCGTAGGCCACCGATGGTCATGTTGAAAGGATCTCCGGCTATGCTTTTAAGCTGGCTGAGCTTAAGTCCAAGGTTTGCTCCCATATACATGATCCTCTCTACCGGATGTGATTCGTTGCCTTGGATGACTGGTGTATGGGTAGTAAAAACAATTTCTTTTCGTGATTCCTTCCATGCTCGTTTAAATGTCATTCCCTTAGCCATTTTTTCCCGGATCAGTTCCAGACCGGCAAACAGGGCATGGCCTTCGTTAAAGTGATAGACATCGATTTTCAAACCTAATTTTCGCAAGGCCCGTATTCCACCTACACCTAAGACCATCTCCTGTGCGATCCGTTGTTCACCAAACCAACCGTAAAGTTGACCGGTGATCCAGGGATCTTCGTTTTCTGGTAAATCGGTATCCAGTAAGTACAGGTCCGCATTTCCGAAGGCATTGCACTTCCAAACTTTGCACTTCACAGTACGTCTTCGTATCTCTACCTCGACCGAAATACCGGTATCTTCCAAATGATCGTAGTGGTAGATGGGATAGGAGTCGACCGGTGTGCCATCAAACTGAATGACCTGGGTGGTGTAACCCTGCTTCCACAAAATGCCGATGCCCACAATGGGGTATCCTTCATCGAAGGCACCTTTAAGGTAATCACCGGCTAAAATACCTAGCCCCCCTGCATAGATATGGAAGTTAGATTGCAGGCCATACTCCATACAGAAATAGGCGATGGAAGGTCTTTTTTCTTGCTTCATGAGGTAAAAATACAAATCGATCATTGCAATCCCTTCAAGGACAGCGACGCTCAACTTCAGTACAATCCCGTCCCCTTTGAAGGCGCTAGCGGGTCAAGAACAGTAAATCTTTTTCTTGGAAGAGTCAAAGGCTATGAGGAAGAAAGTGTGTACCGAATATTATTCTCGGAGTGGAGCAATGGTGCTGTTGCTGTTCCATCTAGAGATGTCTTTCAAGCCTGAAAATACCTATAGTCATCCTCTCCAAATTCAACTCGTCTGGTTCGGAATTTGTGCACTAGATTAGCGTGGACCGGCCTTGCCAAACTCCGTTCCATACAATATTTCCTCTACGTTGTCATAATTTGGATTGAAGGGCTCACCTTCGAGTAAAAAGCTGGATTTGGCTTCGACAAGGTAGGGCAGCTCAGCCCCGGTAATTTTCAGTCTATCCGCCTGTACGTAAGCTGCACCGTATTCCGACCTCTTTTCGAAGATGGTTATCCCGACTCGTGTATTGGTGAGCTTACAATCAGACACGATAAGTTTTGACCGGTCTTTACTGGTCAGACCGATCTCCGAATTTGTCACCTCCACCCAATTGGTGGTCATTGAACTGCCTTCACCGGCACTAAGCCCATTGTTGCCAATGCGATTCATAAATACATGACTGACATAAATATCTGCACCTGACACGTCAATGGCATCGTTGCCGATATCTACAAAAGTGGTGTTAGTGACCGAACCCGTGCAGAAATCACAATCAAAAGCATCCGCACGTACATTCTTGAACAGCGTATGATCTATCGTAAAATCGGAGCGAACGATATTGAGATAGTCATCTCCCATCCGGTTGTTGGCAAAAGTCGTAGCCACAATATCTACGGGAGATTCATAGAAAACGATGGCGCCTGATAATCTCCATCCTTCCTCTGTTGGACAAGAAAGATTGCCAAAAGAAGTGTATTCCACTGAAGAACGGTCTTTGGCCTTAATGATCAGCAAACCTTCACCGGTTTGATCAGATGAATATACCCGGACAGACTCCTGTTCAGTGCCCATCAAGTACACCGGTGAATAACTAATGATTTTCGCTTGTTTAATCAGATCAATCTCTGCACCGGCTTCTACGATTAGTTGATGCTCAGGCGGGATTACAAGGTCTTTTGCCAACGTCCATCGTCCCTTGGGAATAGTGATGACATCCCCTGTCTTTACCACGAATTCGAAGAAAGTATGGTTGCCATCCCTGGGCATGGGATTCCAGCTATGAGCAAGCCAGTTTTCCTGTGACCACGGAAAAACCAGGATGGTTTCTCGGTCATTCAAGCCAAGCAAGTTGTAAGTTATTTGGAGTTCGTCTACTAAAGAGTCTGCCCAAACAATATCCGGAGGTATATTGAAAGGGTAGGTTTGTATATTAGTTTTAGATATCGTATGCTCCCCATCGAGAACAATCGATTGATCGGGATAGAAATAGATGCTATCTCGCCAGCTTAAATACTGTATTTCAACGGGCAAATCTTTTGCATTGCGAATTTGAATATTGAGTTTGGAATCCCTTTGCTTTTTGAAATAGGCAATGATATGATTTGGATCTGGGGATATAGCCTCCCGGATAAACTTTTGGTTTTCGTAAAGAAAATGCGTTGGCAGTTTATAAAAAGGCCAATCAATATATACTTTGCTTACTAATTGTTTTAGTTTCTCTTTGTTTTTGGCCAGAAACTTATCCAGAAATTCTGGTTGACTGATGACATTAGCTTCTCGTAGATAAAAACGCTTGAAGTCGATATCGTAATAAAACATTTTCAAAATCTTGTCCCGGTCAAGCTTAGCGCGTTGTGTTCCGGGTTTCCTTGGATGTTGCAGTATAATGGACCATTCATCCGGATCATTTTTATGCATTGAGCCCCATTCCCTCAGGATGGGCTCCGCCAGGCCAGTAACCGGATTAAAGTAGAAGCGCAGATTGAAACGGTAGAGTGCATGTCGATTGTTAATAAGATCAGTAATGGCAAAGGCCTGGGCCACTTTTTCAAGATCTATGAATTTGCCAAGCTCCATCTTGCCTGCGAGGACATCTTGCCACATACGCCTGATCATCAGTAATTGCCCTCGCGCGATGGGATCAGCCATCAGTTTGCTTTCCTTATAAGGCGCGATCTCCTTCTCGATCTTAAAAATAATACCCTCACGATTACTGTTGTTTTCTACCAGGTGTTTGTCAAAGCGCTCCTCCATATAGAAGATCCCTTTGGGCTTACCATTGATCGTTACGTTTACGAAATCCACACGAAGTCCCATTAGGCCCCGTTCTTTCATCAATTCCATTCCCACCCAATCCGTAATATAACCTCTGGTTTCAGGAAGTAACAAACCAAAACGCTTCATGCCCTCTATCGTGTTATCGCCTTTCACTTTTACCTGGAACGACCATTTATCGTCATTTTCCAGATGTACAGTCATCATCCCGGTCAGCGAGATTTTTACGCTGTGTGTAACACCATTGAAGGTCAATTTTGCCGGAAATTCTTCATTTTTATGGACGTCGGTGATCATTCCGTTGTGCCTGGCTTGCTCTCTGAGATACTGAAGACGTTGAATATGCTTAAACTTGATATCTATGACGATATCGTCCATTTCTGATGAATTCCCAACTGCATAATTCTTGATAAAGGAAAAATCCAAATTGGCAATCTGTACCAAAGCATGCTTGTAGTAACCAGTCACATGATTCTTTTGGAGGTCGAATCCATACCTGATCACAGCAAGGAATGTCAAAGCAATGGCTCCTAGAACAACCAAACCCAAGATCCAAGACCTGAAGTTCCCGGCGTTTGTTAAGGACTTTAGGATTCGATGTAATCTTGTCGGAGCCCTTTTCTCCAAGTTAATTTTCATCATTCGTCGTTTTGAGTGTGATATAATCTGAATGGACTTCGATCTTCCTAACTTTAGAAGACGTTTTCCATTTCAGACCGATGATCTGGACATCGAAGACAGTAGAAAGATTATTCAAGTGTTTTCTCTTCCATCCAAATCTTGATGCAAGATACTCATTTTGAAGGTGATGCACGTAAGATAGTCCAATGAAATTTTCCTGTACAATTGTCAATTTTGGAGGAGAAACCCAATGCATTGATCGACTTTGATGAGTGCGCTGTGTTTTGGAATCCATTGACTGAGATGCCAGACCAGGGATCCTATGAGGTGATTGACCAAGTTTAATGGGTCGGAGGAACAAGATAGAAGCCATGATTTTTGGCTAAATTTAGTGTAATCACCAGCTCAGCATTTTCGATGATCTTTGCCTGTCTGCGGTGTGACTTCAGTAGACGGCTGGATCGTCACATGTTTTGAGCTTTGGAGTTTCTAACATGAAACCCATGCAGGCTTTTTGTAGAACCAGATACACAGCAGTGATATCATGAGAACATTGGTGAATATTTGCGGAATTGGGTTTTTTTTCTTTGGCTTATGGCAACCCACATGTGAAGACGAAGTCCAAGTGGCCACTTATTATGTCGATGTAGTGAATGGCAGCGATGATTATGATGGGCTCTCTCCAGCTTTTCGAGGTGGTGTGAAGGGTCCATGGAAAACGATGTCAAAAGTCAATGAGACAAAGTTTCTACCTGGTGACAGTATTTTGTTTAAAAGAGATGGTGTCTGGAATGACGGACCATTAAATCCGCGAAATGGCGGTGTGGCCGGTGGGGTAGTGGTTGTACAGGATTCCATCATTGGTACACCAATTCGCATCGAGCTAGTCGACCTGGACGATCACCACTGTATTTATTTTGGGGCGTATGGCCGGGGTGAGAAACCCAAAATAGATTGCCAGGGAAAGAAAGGCTTGATCATTCAACATAATTACATTATTGTAGCCGACCTGCATCTGGACAATGGAGGCAATAATATGTTGCAATTTAACGCTCAAAATGGCAACTACTGGAATGTTGTTAAAGATGTAGAGATAACCCGATGTGCCGGTAATGCTGTTCGTTTTTCGAAAGGCGGTGGAAACAATTGGCTAAATGGATTATATGTTTATGATTATAAAGTTAACGGTATTTACCTGGCGGGGTCACCATTGAATCCACTTCAACAAGTGTTGGTGGAGAATTGCCGGGTGGAAAAACCCTTTGTCATTGAAGGAGAGGACGGTATAAGTTGCCACCGCAATGCCGAAGACTATAACATTGCCGGTGATATCATCATTCGGAACAATACAATTATCCGATCTGGAGAGGATGGCATAGACATTACTTCAGGCACAAATATCTTACTGGAAGCTAATAAGATCGAGCATTGTTACACGGGAGGAATCTTCACCGGAAAAACTCGTGTGAATACAGTTGAAATAAGAGGCAATTTCCTAAAGTCGAATTCGATCAAGAAGGGGATTGGGGATTTGACCATCACCTGCTCGAATGTCCGTGTGATTGATAATATTGTCTGCGGTACTGGCCATCATTCGGTCTTACTTCGGGATGCCTCCCAGGTGCAATTTTGGAACAACACCATATCACCCTCAGATCGCACGGGAAACTTTTTGCGATTACGTGGTGAACTCAAGGCTATTGAATTTAAGAACAATATTTTCGATTTCTCAAATACGGATCAGAAGATCAATGGATCGCTGGATAGTATTGTATTCGATCATAATTGCTACGCCAGTCTTTCTGATTCACAAGCAATAAGGGAGGACAAAAGCTTTCATGAAATGAAATCCAACAAAGCAGATTTTGAGCCAAACGGTATCTTTACCAGGTCCGACTTCTCAGAACCACAAAGTGAATTATCTGATCAGTTGAACTTCATTCAGACCAGTATTTGTTCAGGAAAAGGTGCTCGGTTGTCTCCTGAGTAGACGCTTTGCTATTGACGCTGTGCTATTGGAGAGATTTGAGATGCTGTGCTATTGGAGAGATTTGCCACGCTGCGCTATTGGAGAGATTTGCCACGCTACGCTATTGGAGAGATTGCGACGCTACGCTATTGGAGAGATTTGCGACGCTATTGGAGAGATTGGAGACGCGCTATTGGAGAGATTGGAGACGCTGCTATTGGAGAGATTTGAGACGCTGCGCTATTGGAGAGATTGGAGACGCTATTGGAGATATTTGCTGCGCTATTGGAGAGATTTGGAGACGCTGCTTCGCTATTGGAGAGATTTGCGAGACGCTATTTGAAAGATTGGAGACGCTACGCTATTGGAGAGATTTGCGACGCTGCGCTATTGGAGAGATTTGCGACGCTGCGCTATTGGAGAGATTGGAGACGCTACGCTATTGGAGAGATTTGCGCTATTGGAGAGATTTGCGACGCTACGCTATTGGAGAGATTTGCGACGCTACGCTATTGGAGAGATTTGCGACGCTACGCTATTGGAGACGCTACGCTATTGGAGAGATTTTGCGACGCTGCGCTATTGGAGAGATTGGAGACGCTGAGACGCGCTATTGGAGAGATTTGGAGAGACGCTGCGCTATTGGAGAGATTTGAGACGCTGCGCTATTGGAGAGATTTGAGACGCTTCGCTATTGGAGAGATTTGCGATGCAACGCTATTGGAGAGATTTGAAAGATTTGACGCTACGCTATTGGAGAGATTTGCGACGCTGCGCTATTGGAGAGATTTGCGATGCAACGCTATTGCGATGCAACGCTATTTGAAAGAGAAACGCTACGCTATTGGAGAGATTTTGCGCTATTGGAGAGATTGGAGACGCTGCGCTATTGGAGAGATTTGAGACGCTGCGCTATTGGAGAGATTGGAGACGCTGCGCTATTGGAGAGATTTGCGACGCTGCGCTATTGGAGAGATTGCGACGCTACGCTATTGGAGAGATTTGCGATGCAACGTTATTTGAAAGATTTAAGACGCTGGGCTATTGGAGAGATTGAGATGCTTTGCTGCAAACAATCTTTCCAATCTTTCCAATCTTTCCAATCTCTCCAATCTCTCCAATCTCTCCAATCTCTCCAATCTCTCCAATCTCTCCAATCTCTCCAATCTCTTCAATCTTTCCAATCTTCGAATCTCTCAATCTCTCCAATCTCTCCAATCTCTCCAATCTTTCAAATCTTTCCAATCTCTCCAATCTCTCCAAATCTCTCCAATCTTTCAAATCTTTCCAATCTCTCAAATCTTTCCAATCTCTCAAATCTTTCCAATCTCTCAAATCTCTCCAATCTCTCCAATCTCTCCAATCTTTCAAATCTTTCCAATCTTTCAAATCTTTCCAATCTCTCCAATCTCTTCAAGGAGCTCTTTAAGCTGATCGGTATAACTATCGTAGTTAAAATACTTATAACCTGTTTCCCTGGATTTCTGGCCGATCAATATTGCCTTTTCAGGGTCAGAGATAACCATTTTCATTTTATCTGCAAGTTGGTCACTCTCGTATTGGTTGGCTATAAGAGCATTGACACCATCCGTGAAGTATGATTTAACTTCTCCGTAATTGGTACTGATTATAGGGTTGCCCGAGGCGGTATATTCCGATATTTTATATGGAAATCTGGCAATATCTTGGATCTTATTGGAGAGTGGAATCAGAAACGCCTTGGCGTTCACATATTTATTTACCAGGTCAGAATATTTGATCTTGGAGAAGAGAGCAATTTGCTCGGCTTTGGGGCTTTTGTCAATGATTTCTTGCACGGCTTTTAATTGATGTTCTTTCCCGCTGATGATCAGGTAGAGAGAAAAATCATTTTTCCCCGTCAATTCAAATGCACTGATCACTTTCTTTAGTGCACTCTCGTACGAGGCTGAAGCGGCATATAAGAAGTAATTTTTTACATTTCCATCTTTTGGAATATCGAACGTTTCAAAGTCGGTGAGCGGAGGTACTTTTACATATGGTTTTTGGTATTTTAAAGTGCTCATTTTTTCAATGAGGTAGTCACTTATGGGCAGCACCCCATCAACAAATAATGGAAAATACTGATCAAAGAGCCGATCATTCTGGTGTTTAAAGAAGCCCCTTCTTGATTCAAATTCACTTCGATATTCAACGAGGTGCATAATGATCGGATATCGAGACAATCGGGCCAGGATACTGTAATACACCAATTCCAAAAAGGAGCCATCGGGATAGTAGATCATCAAATCAATATTGCCCTTCATGCCTCGACCGATCAAATAGAAGAATTCGTTCACTCGTCCAATAAATCTGGCCCATCGACGTCCGATGAAAGAGCTAGCCTTGTAGGGTGATTTGGTAGTGTATAGATATTCTAAGCCTTGAAATTCAGCATCCTTTTCTAATTTGATAGGAATGTTTCTTCCGTGGACAGCCTTGTGATTGATGATCTTAACCGCATACCCTAATTTTGCAAATCCCCTATACCTGGACATGCAGTTGTACACTGCAGCAGATCCAAAGGGGAATCCTGAAATTCCCACATGCACGGCATTTTTCATTTTACTCACATTGATTGGCTTAACAGTGGTGTGATACTTGATAAAATCATGGGATTGCCCTTGATCAGCTTACAGGTTGATCGGTCCGTTGGCACTACACCTGCAGCTCAGTAAAATGTCCAGTATGGTAGGTTGTCGAAAAGGCTTTTGTATCTGCTAAATATGCACAGAGGTTCGCGATCTGACCTGATCATTGATCCAAGCAAAGGTTTTTTCCAAACCCTGTCGAAGGCTGTAGTTTGGCTCCCAACCAAGCTTTTCTCTGATGATGTCATTGTCGGAATTTCTTCCACGTACACCCAGTGGACCATCGATGTGTTTAAGGGAAAGCTCCTTGCCAGCAATATCAATCACTGTTTCGGCAAGTTGATTGATCGTCACCATTTCCTCTGATCCAATATTTACAGGACCCATGAAATCAGATTCCATAAACTTCTGCACCGCATCCAAACAATCATCAATGTACAGGAACGACCTTGTTTGCTTGCCATCACCCCAGATCTCAATGCTGCCATTGTTGTCAGCTTCGGCTACTTTCCTACACATGGCTGCAGGTGCTTTTTCCTTGCCACCTTCCCATGTACCTTCTGGGCCATAGATGTTGTGGAATCGTCCTATATGTACTTGCATGTTGTAATTGCGATTGAACGATAGGAACATTCGTTCGCTAAAAAGCTTCTCCCAACCATATTCACTATCGGGGGCTGCCGGATAAGCTGATTCCTCGCTGCATTTTGGATTGTCAGGATCCAATTGATTATACTCAGGATAAATACAGGCGGAAGAGGAGTAGAAGATCTTCTTGATGCCTTTTTTCTGACAATAGTGTGCGACATTCAGGTTGATGGTCGCTGAGTTATGCATGACATCGGCATCGTGTTCTCCAGTGAAGATGTATCCAGCACCACCCATGTCTGCTGCCAATTGATAAACGACTTGCACATCATCAAGCACTTTCTCTACAACTCTGGGATCCCTAAGGTCTCCAACGATGAACTCATCGGCAGGTGATTCGACGAACTCGTGTCGCTTTAGGTCAACGCCTCTGACCCACTTTCCTTCATTCTTTAATCTTTTGACCAGGTGGCCTCCAATAAATCCTCCAGCGCCACAGACTAATACATTCCTTTCTTTCATAATAGGTACGGGTTTTAAATGTGTTTTAGAATTAAATCTTTTGTCTCGATGGACGAAAGTAGATCTAATCTCGAAAATTAGAAGCTTTCAAACAAATTTATGTTATTTCCATACGTGCTGACATCTCGATTTATTGGCATGTATAATGGCGTGGTGGTACTTAATGTTACATCGCCAGGAAGTCCATTTTTTTTCCTGATTTCATTGTATGGCCCTTCGACCAGGTTGCGACACATCCACAAAGGATGTTGAGCAATGATGAGACTTTCTCGAGAATCAAGCAAACAAGAGCCTGGTACTTCATCCTTGATTGCACGAAATGCCAATGTCCACACCAAGGGAGTGTACTTCTCTGGTAGATGCTGAAATGTCAAAGACTTTAATTGATGTGTGCCGGAAGGTAGGTATGCTTTACCAAGGTGTGTAACGGAAGAATTTCTTCTGCTTTATAGGATTAAATAAAGGCGGGCTTCTATCAATTCTTGTCATGAATATACACATCGGGACGGCGATGATCAAAAATGGGCATTCGACTGCGTACAAAGTCCAGCTTGGTGCGATTGATTTCAGCATAAAGCACCTCCTCCTGATCTTCAGACGCAGCGGCTATTACAACACCGTGGGGATCTATGATTCGGCTGTTTCCACAGAAAATGGCTTTCCCATCGACACCGACCCGGTTGGCACCAACGAAGTAACACTGATTTTCCATAGCCCGTACCCGTGTCAGTAGTTGCCAATGTTCTACGCGTGGAAATGGCCATGCCGTGGGTGTGATCAGTACGTCGGCACCTGCCAATGCGAGGCTTCGTGCCATTTCTGGGAATCGCGTATCGTAACAGATCATAAGGCCTACCTTATATCCATGGACCGTGCTGATGATGATTTTATTACCTGATGAAAATACATCTTCACCTGATGGAGTATAGAGATGAATTTTCTGATAGCGGGCTATGACTTCTCCCCGATTATCCATCAGCAGGGCTATGTTATAAAGATTTTGATCGACGATTTCCGCTATGCCGATTACCAGATGAAAGTTTCTTTTCCTTACAGCTTGGCTCAGTTTTTCGAGCGTTTCTCGCATGGGCGCACTCTTGCGCAATTGCCTGACTTCTGACATGAGATATCCGGTATCCACCAGTTCCGGAAAGACGATCAAGTCAACGGGTTTGACCGAGTCAATCAATCGACAGATTTTTTCCGTGTTTCCCGATACATCACCGGGAATGCAGTCCATTTGAACAACAGCAATTTTCATCGTTATAAGTTATCTACACAAAGTCAATATTTGAAGATAATGTCCAAGGGCAGAATGAAGAAATCATTCATTGACCTAAGTTTAGCTTTTCATTGTATTACGGGCTACGCTCAAATTCTTTTGACTTCAATGCTCCTATGCAGAATCAAGAGTACGTCCTATGTGAATTGATGTAGCGCAATAGTATGGTAAATCATTGGGCCGAGTCGTCTTTGAAAACAATTTGGTAAGAAAGTAGAATGACACCGATCGCTGCGCACAGGAAGAAGATCATTGCCAACCCGGGGTAGCCTAGAATTTGAAAGGTCGTCTTAATTCGCATGAGCAGGGCAGCGCCGATCACCAGTGAAGCCAGAATCAGACCCAGGGTGATGCGATTTGCGATTTTTTGCATGCCTGCCATCATCTTCTTTTCGTCAAACGCTTCAATTTTTAGTTCGAATTCGTTTTTTGCCAGTCGGTCAGTGATTCGATTTATTCGATGGGGCAGTTCCTCGGCTAGCTTTTTTGTGTCGAGGATGGTCGAAAACATTTGATTCGTAGTTAGACTCGACCACATGTGCTTATCCATGAGTTTTGCTCCGTATTTTTGAATCGCTGTATTTGGTTTAAATTCTGGTGATAGGACAACACCGATCTGATCCAAATTTAGCAATACTTTAGCTACAAGATTAAGTTCGACCGGTAGATGTAGGCCATGATTAGCGGCTGCTTGGTTAAGTTGGATGACCAGTTGCCCAGTCTTCATCTCCTGAATCCTGGAATCTTTTTGATCCAGGACCAGAGATTCTACAGTCGTGGAAAACCCATCAAGGTCAGCTCCCTCGGGCATCTGACTCATTTCGATCATGATTTGGCAGGTATCTGCAGTGCGCGAACCGCTGACACTAAGGAGTAACTTGAGCAATTGCTCTTGCATTCTGGGAGACAGCCGGGCAACCATGCCCAGATCCAGAAGTACCAGCCGGTCATCGGGGAGCAAATGAACATTCCCCGGATGTGGATCGGCATGAAGAAAGCCGTGGGTCACGATCTGATCTAAGTAGGCTTCAAATAGTTGATTTAAGATTTTCTCCCCGTCCAATTCCATCCGTCTAAGTGGTGTCACATCAACTACTTTGATACCATCAAAATATTCCATTGTTAAGACCTTGGAGGTGGTATAGTCATCGATGGCGGCTGGCACAATGATCAGATCGTAATCCTGTAAGTTGTTCTTAAGGACTTGTAAATTCCTTGCTTCCTTTAAGTAGTCCAGCTCATCCAACAAAATTTTCCGGAGATACCGGAAGATCTCATCAAGAGCAAATTTTTTCCCAGCAGCGGTTTGTGATACCAAGAAACTTATGATGTCGTCAAGGGCATCAAGGTCCTTGACGATTTGATTACGTATGTTGGGTCTTTGCACTTTGACGGCTACCTTTTGACCACTGCGCAAAGTAGCTCTATGTACTTGTCCTATGGAAGCAGAAGCCATGGGCTTCCTATCAAATTCTGCAAATAATTTTGACATTCTTGCGCCGAGCTCAGAAGGGATGATATTTTCGATTTCTTCAGGAGCTATAGGTTCCAAATCATCCTGAAGGTGCGATAGGGCATCTGTATATGCAATCGGCAGGAGATCAGGTCTTGTAGAAAGCAGTTGGCCCAATTTGATAAAGGTCACACCCATTTGTTTCAGATCTGCAGCCAACTCAGCAGGTTCTATATCGTAAGATTCTACCTCTTCTTTGTATTCGAGGCCAAGTGTTGATTCAAGTCTGGAGTGATCGAATAAATCACTCCTCCAATATTTGAGGAAGAATAGAATGAACTTGCGATAACGTGGTAGTTTTTTTAAGATAGAATCAGCCATAGGCGCATCAATTTTCGTTCTTTCCTATTGACGTCCAATAGGTTCATGAAGTTCGATGATACCTTTGGCTGGGATCAAAAGATTAGGTAGAAGGCTCATTTCCAGTTGCAGTTCTCGATTCAAGCAAGAGATTTTAGGTATGATGCTTGATATCTAACCGCATTGCCGTTCCCTGATCAAGCTTTTTCTCAATCATGAACTTCTCAGTCAATATATTGGTCTTTCAGGCCAAATCCGCAGGGCTAATAATGCCCTTCTTTGTATTGTACAAAAAAAGATATGGGACAATGAACACAACAGCAATACATAGTGGCCAAAGGGAACGCAGCAATTTTATAGAAACCGTATGTGCTTTTCAAAAACGAGCCCAACAACACAATCTCCTGAATGCCTATTTCATGAATGAAGGAGTGAAGCAGGGTCATCACTCGTTTTTGACGATCCATGCCCAACAGCAGATCCGGGCCGGTGGTATACCTGATTTGGAAGGCCTCTGTTACCGGTTGTATCATACATTTATTTCTGGAAATTCACCTTCTTCAGCTCTTCGATTTATTCCGATCTTAAGCGAACACTTATCCGTGGCAGAAAGTGACTGGGAGAGATTTTTGGCAAATCCGAAGACTAGTCATGTACTTGTACAAAATGCCTTCATGAAAGTGGTCCTTAGCCATTGGCGGCCTGGACAAGAAAGCAGTATTCAAAGTCTGGACGAAGGCGGCTGCCTTTTTAAGGTTCTCAAGGGAGCGATTATAGAAAAGCGATATGCCAGCGATGAATCTCGCCGACTTTTATCCTCAGCGGAGTTGAATGCCGGCAGCATTTCATACATCGATGATCGCATTGCATATCATGTAGTAGGGAATCCCTTTCAAGAGTCTGCCATAAGTCTACACGTACATTGTGCCTGTACCTAAAGTCAGGACGGTTTAACGTATCGAGCAGAATGTTTGATTGAAACCAGTTTTGCAAACTGCCTAGGTCAGTTACAGATAACATGGGAAAGATTACCAGCAGACCTAATTCAGCTCTTTGACTTTCTGAATGAAAAAGCAAGGTTGGAGTTGCTGAATACGTAAATCGTGGTACCACATAGAACTCAGGGCTAAGACAGAGGTACCTCATTTAAAGATCAATTCTGTCAAGCCACTTTTCAGTTGCCTTAATATTTCTATCTTAACTCTTGAGATATGCCGGCAGATTAATTGATGGTCTCCGTAAGTATCTGAATATTACGTTTATAAAACACAAAAACCAAGGTAATGAGCAATCTAGAGCTTGTAAAAAACACTTATGAAGCATTTGGACGTGGTGATATTCCAGGTGTTCTCGGGGCCATGGATCCTGAGATGGAATGGTATGAAGCAGAAGGTAATCCTTATATGCCTAGTGGTGATCCCTTTGTGGGTCCTGATGAGATTTTGAATAAACTTTTTATGCGGTTAGGTTCGGAATGGGATGGTTTCACAGTACATAGCCATGCATTTTATGAGATGGGCGACACAGTGGTAGTGGAGGGACGTTATACGGGAAAATACAAAGCAACCGATAAAGATGCAGATATTCAGGTTTGCCACATCTGGACTGTACGTGATGGTAAGCTGAAGAAGTTTCAACAGTATGTCAATACGGCTGCCCTTCAGGAGGTGATGGGGGTTGCGGCTGCTGTGTCATAGCACGAAAGCAGGTCTTCCAGGAATTAATCCGGAGAGTCCGGGCTTTCGAATCCATTGATTTTATTAGATCGATGGTGTGCTCAATGGGTTTGTCTTATCTCATTTTAGCAAGGACACCATAGCTGGGGTGGCCCCATTTTCTGACAAGGTGCCTGATGACAGTTGCAATATTGACTACTATTCCTCATGACGATTAGTCACCAATTCTTTAGTACGACTCTTAAGTGTTTCCACACCGGCCAATATTTTCGGCATCTCATACTTATAATAAAACTGCATCGTTTCCAATTGCGCCCGATAGAATTCATCAGAGAGTGCTCCTGACTGGGCGGTAAGTTGTTGGGCTGCCGTCAAACCCATTTTTAACCACTGCCAGCCCACCAAAAGATGTCCGAACAATTCCATAAATATTGTAGCATCTGCCAAATAAGCCTGATAGTCGCCACTCTTAGCAAAGGGCAGGAGGTTTTGAATGCAAGATTTAGCCAATCTCCACCGGGCATCAAGAACCTCAGCGGCTTCCAAGCAGCTTGAGAATGCTTTAGCACACTCAATATCAGCATTGATTTTCTTTTCCAGTAAATGGACGGCATGACCTTCTTTCATCAGAATTTTTCTTCCCAGAAGATCAAGTGATTGAATACCGGTTGTTCCTTCGTATATGGCAGCGATCCGCACATCGCGATAATATTGCTGTAAGGTGAAGTCCATTGTATATCCGTAACCTCCCAAAACTTGCAAGCCATTGCTGATACCGATCTGACCCATTTCGGCAGGATAAGTCTTGGCCACGGGTGTCAAGAGTTCCAGTAGCAAATGCGCTTCTTCGGCAGATCCACCCCGCTCTACTTTTGCCAGGTCAGCTAATCTGGAAGCCTCCAAAACAAGACTCACTGCCCCTTGTGAAATGGCTTTTTGTAGTTGCAGCATGCGTTTTACATCAGGATGTTGTGCTATGACTATTGGTTCTGCGTGGACGTCTTTCTTTCCGGATGACAGAATTGGACGCCCTTGCCTACGTTCATTGGCATACGCATATGAGGCATGACTGGCCGCAGTAGCCATTGATGCTGCTGAAATACCTACTGAAATACGCGCTTCATTCATCATTTGAAACATGTACTTCAATCCCTCATTGGCCTCTCCAACCAACTCAGCAACACAATCATCATTTTCTCCATAGACCAAATGAGTGGTTACATACCCGCGTTGGCCCAGTTTTTCTATTTCTCCGGCGGTTATCAGATCATTGGAAGTGAGTTGGTCATCGTCACCAAGCCTTAACTTAGGTACCACGAATAAAGAGATACCTCTTGTTCCGGCTGGTGCACCCTTGATGCGTGCCAAGGTAAGGTGAACAAAGTTGTCGGCATATTGATGATCTCCCCCGGAGATGAAAATTTTCTGACCCTTCATTTTGTAGGTGCCATTGGATTGGGGATAGGCCGTTGTGGTGATATCGGACAGGGAGCTTCCGGCATCAGGCTCTGTTAATGCCATAGTGCCTAACCATCTGCCCGCCATCATATGGGGAACATATTTATCAAACAACTTTTGAGATCCAAAAGAACGGATCAATTTAGCTGCACCATTGGTTAAGCCAATATATCCAGTTACATGGTTATTCGCAGCATCCATAATGTGCCACAACGCCGTATAAATAATATTCGACAGTTGCATGCCTCCATCGGCATAATCGAAGGATGGACAAAAAAGACCCAGGTCGCGACCTTTTCTAATAATGTTTTCGACTTGCGGATGCACTTTGACCTGACCACCGACAAATCGTACTGGATTGTCATCCATCACTTTAAAATAGGGGTACAACTCTTGGTCAGAAAATGCTTTAATACTGGTCAATAAAAATTCGATGGTTCTCCGGTCATATTCTGCAAACCGCTGGTACGAGGATAGCTCCTCTACTTGTAGCACCTCAAAAAGTTGAAACCTGAGTGTATCAAGATCAATGTATTTAGTTTCCATGTGATTGTTTTTTCAACAGAAAGCCCTCTTGACCATAGCTTAATTTTCTGCCCCCTGATCATATTTAGACTGGATCGAGTGAAAATAAAACTTTCAGCGCAACAAGGTTAAATTTGGCCAGCATTGATCTCATTTAAAATGAAACCAATTGTATGCCCTGGGATATGGTGCAATTCTTCCTGATCGTATAGGCATTGACAAAATATCTATACTGCATTACATCTTGGGGCTAAGTGAATCCATGCTTGATTTTGATTTTATAGAATGATTATGGCTTGCCAACCGTCAACGGACCTGGCGCTAGTCCCAAAGCAACTTGGTTATAAAACTACAATACGTCAGGTGACTAGACACTTTTGTAATATTCGACCTCATTTCCAGCCTTTTCCATTACCCGGTCTATCAAAGACAGGCGATCTTGTTCAGTCATGGTAGTGAAGCTTTTGGCCAATTCGATCTTTTCTTTCAAAAACTCCACATTTTCTGCACCGGTGATTAAAACACTTACGGGCAGAGACCAAACAAAGTGAATGGCTTCGCGGACCGAAACATAATTGGGAATAACCGGATCTTCTGATTTCCACTCCACTACTCCCAATTTCTCTTGCTTTGCAAAAAAGCGTCCGGCAGACAGGGTCTTCATGGCTAAAATTCCAAAATTTCTCGCGATGGCAATGGGCAAGACATTTTCCATGAAACTGTGAAAATGGGCATCAAGCAGATTAATTGGCATCTGTACCGTTTCAAAATTGTCAGGTGTAGCTGTCATTTCAAACATGTGCTTATGTCCGAAAGGGTTTTGATGACCAGTAAATCCGATATGTTTGGCTTTACCTTCGGCCTTGGCCTTTTCAAAGACATCCAGAACCTCATTGCTGATGCGGTTATCTATATCCTCTGGTCCTTTGAGTGAATGGACTTGCCAGAGATCCACATAATCACACTTCATCCGACGCAAGGAAGCTTCAAGATGATCTTGTGCGGTTTTTCCATCAATTGCCGTGGTCTTGGTCATGATGAATACGTCGTCCCGATATTTGGGCACTAGATATTTGCCATATCTCTCTTCACTGCCACCATCGTCATAGGATTCAGCAGTGTCAAAAAATCGAATTCCCCCTTCCATGGCGGTCTCGATGACTGCCTGGGCGTCTTTCTCGGTCGTCCAACCGATATGGTAGCCACCAACTCCGAGCATCGTCACCTCCTTGCCGGTCTTGCCCAACTTCCTCAAAGGAAGTAGTGCCCCCCACTGATCTCTTTGATTTACAGCACCAGAGATATTTGGTATCATGGCAGCCGCAGTCAATAATGACATTTGCTTGATAAATTCTCTCCTGTCGTTCATTTTCATCTGTAAAGTACAGTTTGAATTTCTATCTTGAAGATAGGAGATTTTAATGGTAGTTGCCAGATAGCGTCGTTGGTTATTATCGATACAGGCAATAGAGATACCCCAACCTACCCAGTGCATTGGTTAATACCGCTCAATGCTTTGAAGTTTGTAAGTCGAAAGTGGCAAAAACAATGAGACGAAACCTTAAAGCAATTCTAAGTGCTGATGTAAAGGATTACAGTCGCTTAATGGGTGATAGCGAGGAACTTACCATTGAGACACTTGTGATATTTCGCGATGTAATAAGTAACATTATCCACAAGCATGAAGGACGAGTAGTTGATTCACCTGGAGATAATCTTTTAGCAGATTTTTTTAGTGCCCAAGCGGCGGTGACTGCAGCTTTAGAAATTCAAGCAGAGTTGGCGAATCGAAATACAGATCATCCTATGAATCGTCAGATGCAGTACCGTATTGGAATCAATGTAGGTGAGATTATTGAGCAAGATGGCAGAATTTATGGAGATGCAGTTAATATTGCTGCCAGACTCGAAAGTCTTGCTAGGCCTGGTGGCATTGCCATCTCTGGCACTGTTCATGATCAAATCAAGACCAAACTTGATATAAAATGTGTTTATCAAGGTGAACAACAGGTGAAGAATATATCTAGTCCTATACGGATGTACAACATCGTACTCGGCCAACCACTTGCAGAACAAGGAGATCCAGTAGAACCGCATTGGGAAATTATGATGGACAAGCCATCCTTGGCTGTATTGCCATTTACCAATCTCAGCAATGATCAGGATCAGGAGTATTTTAGTGATGGCATGACGGATGATTTATTAACAGACCTTTCCAAAGTTTCTGGTTTATTTGTTATAGCTCGACATTCAACATTTTTCTATAAAGGGAAAGCCATTAATATTAAGGATGTCAGTCGTGATCTGGGTGCTCGTTATATATTGGAAGGGAGTGTCAGAAGGCTTTCCGATCAGATTCGAGTAAACGTGCAATTAATTGATGGTGCGACAGGAGGAAATTTATGGGCCAATCGCTATGATCGTGCATGGAAAGAAATTTTTGACCTGCAAGATGAAATAACGGCAAAAGTCGTCTTCGCTCTCAAAGTCAAACTATCTCCTACAGAGAAAATTCGATTTCAGCGGACCCCTACTGAAAATTTGGAGGCATATGACCATTTCCTAATGGGTGAGTCAAAATTTTGGGAATACAATCGAAAGTCGATGTCTGAAGCTCGCGATCTATTGTGGAAAGCCATTGCACTGGATTCCTCTTACGCTGCAGCATACGCTGTAATAGCCAGGACTTACATAACCGAGTGGTCAATGTATTGGAAGCTTGATGACGAGGTATTGGTCAGAGCTGTTGAGTTGGCTAAAAAAGCTGTGAGCTTAGACGAAGGACTCGCCTGGGCACATGCCTCACTGGGTGTTGCCTATGGTTGGACAAGGCGTCATAGGGAAGCCATCACAAGTGGCGAGATGGCTTTGATTATTGATCCCAACTTTGCTGATGGAATGGCTGCCCTTGGCTATACTTTTATCATGGTTGAACGGCATCCAGAAGCCATCCAGCTAATCGAGAAAGCGATGCGATTAAATCCTTTCTATCCATTTATCTACAAATTTTTCCTCGGTTGTGCTTATTATGGAAACAAAGAACCTGATCGTGCTCAATCGCACTTGAGAGTATTAGTAGAAGATCATCCCGATTTTGTACCTGCACATGCTTTCCTAGCTGCCTGCTATGTGCAGCTTGGCGAACAATTAAAGGGAGTGAACGAAATAAGAGAAGTTAGAAGAATTAATCCGTCCATAACCATTTCAGGATTGAGAAAACTATTGCCCTATGAAAATCCAGAGCCATTTCTAAAAGATCTAAGCAAAGCGGGTTTGGTGTGAATTAGGTAGCAGATAAAGCCAGACATTCAAACCGAAGAGAATTTGCCTGCTGGTTTCCTCAGTACTTATTTACACAGACCTAGGTCACGAATGGCGTCGCCAGCTCCGGCCAGGTGATCTAGCATCATTTCTGCGTACATACGGGCTAGAACGACTCCGGTACTGCCTGCCTTGAAGGCTGCCAGTACAGCATCGCGTACTTGGGCCCTGGAACGGGCGGGATCAGTCGATTTGGGAGAAACATCAATATCTATACCCGGCCAGATGTTTAAGTCGGTGCCCCGAGCGGCATGAAGCCAGGCCTTGCTTTCACGGTACACATAATCTGGAGAAAGACCATTTGCCTCGATGTGATCGTAAGTGCCCTCGTGGAATCCCATGATGTGATACATAAAGTCAAGCCTTTCTTGTTGGCTCAGATCTGCCAGGTAAGTATTATACAGTTGATCAACATAATTGGTCGCACGAGGGCCACCATCGCTGTGATAGGCTATAATCTTTAAAAAGTCATTACAAGTGGCCAATGTCTTAAAGTCGACCAGGGCTCTGTAAAATGGATTAAAGGAAATGCTGTGGGGAATGGCCGTACCCACCATAAGATTAGGTTTGATGGCTTTTGCCCATTTGTACACCATGCGGTAGGTGTTCAGCAATCCATCGTACCAAAATTTTTCCCAAGCAAGAATTTCTGGAAACTGGAGAAGAAAACGCCAAAAATTAATGTACGCTCCTTTGGAATGAGTTTCTCCGGCACGAAGACTCGATACCCAACCGGTCAATTGAGTATAGCCCTCTTCCACTTTGGATAGGTCAATGCCTTGTTCAACTCCCTCTGTTCGACAATAAGGACAAAAACAGGGTATTACGGAGTGCTCGTCTCCCCTGTATTTGTACAAAGTATTGGTAAGTGGACCCCAGCGTTCAGATCGCCAGAGTAGTCCATCCAGATCGTGTGAAGTTACGCAATCAGTAACCATAGCTTGCAAGAAGCCTTTGAAATGCGGATTTCTCAAGCAGACCTGGTTAAGACTTCTGCCCTGGAGATCCTGTTCTTTCATCATTTCGAACTCTTCTATTTCTTCATGGATCTGATCCGCTAACCAGGCGATGGTTTTCATATTACGTTTTTTTGCCATAGGAAGTACATCGCCAAGAATATCAAAATCCGGGGTGTCTGGCGCCCTAAGTCTATCCACCTGATTTTCGAATATGGTGCCCTGAAAAAATGCAGGGTTTACTTTTGCATAATAGCCCCCATGAAAGTTGTGCTTTTGTTGGCTACCATGATCTACGGGGGGCCATGCACGCCCGGATAGCCCTTCCTTGTAGGAATAAACCATGGCGAATAAAGTATTGACACAAGCCAATTCTTGTAAAGTATCCAGGGTTTCTTCAATACCTTCGTCAACGAAGGAGGGTGCTCCAATCTGAATCCCGATCATAGTCTTACTGGTACTATGGTCAGCGAGCAGGTTGCTCCAAGGACTGGGAATATTGCCGAAGGCAAGGCCTGCCAAAGTGGTCTGAGTGAGTAGAAATTCTCTTCTTTTCATATGATGTAGCTAATTCAAGGGCCAATGAGACGGCATAATGGCTTAACATAATACTTACCCGATTATCAATTTTGTGATACTACTTTTGGGGCATGGCTAGGGATTGGGTAAGCTTCGAAAATCGCCTATCAGTGGTCATGAGATTCCCGTTTGAAAACGATAAGAACTTAGTGACTTGCTCGCCATCCGGAAAGTCAAAATTTAGTTCGGGAAAAACAGGAAAGGCCGGTGGGGGTTCCTTCATTTCCCAGATATTTTCCTTGTAGTAGAAAAAGCAACACAACCAGACAATGCTCAAAATATTCTTCCAAGTTAGTTTCATATGATAGATAGGCTTGAAAACTCAATACATAAAATCTCACGGATCGGTTTTGTTCTAGAGTGATGTCAAGTTTCAGCAATGTCAATATGGTTTAATTCTTCCAGCTGGCATAGAAGGCTTGTGACATCGTCGGCAATAAGTTCGGTATTTGGTGGCCGGACTCTTTCCCAGTGCTCATTTCTGTGGAGGGCTTGCAAGCAAGATTTTAGGGCGCCCACCGGTGGAAATTTCCCAAAGGCCTGTACAAAATCAAAAAGTAACTCTTGGAGCTGGGTGGGATCATCATTTCTTTTCCATGATTGGTAGATCTCTTGGGCATTTGGACTGGTTAAATTCGCTGTAGTTGAAATACAGCCACTTCCCCCATATTGTAGAATTTTAAGCAAATAGGCCTCTGTTCCTACGTAGAAATGCAGTTGCGGGAAAACCTTTATTTTTTCAATCATACCATCTAGGTCACCACTAGAATCTTTATAGCCCTTAATATGATCAGGAAAAGCTAAAATTAGTTTTTGCATAAGACCGAGGGTGTAAGATATTCCTGAATACTGCGGAATATGATACAAGTAAATATTGAGTTTCGAATTTCCCACTTCATTGATCACCCTGTCGAAGTATCGAAGGATGCCAGTATCAGTCACTGACTTGTAGAAGAATGGTGGCAGCATTAAAATTCCTCCACAGCCTGCCGCCAATGCTTCTTTGGTTAGTGCAACGGTGTCTGGTATGGCACAACAGCCGGTTCCAATCATCAACTGGCTGGACTCAAAATTCCAATGAGATACCTTTTCCAGCAGGTCAAGCCTTTCACTCAATGAAAAGGAGTTTCCTTCACCCGTTGTGCCGAGAAGGGCCACCCCGTCACACCCATTATGGATCAATCTGCTGCAGTGATGAAATAGTACATCACAGTCGATCAGGCCGTTGTCAAGCAGTGGGGTGGCCACAGCTGCAATTACTCCTTCTGCTAACATGGTTTACTAGTATGGAGTCCCTTTAATTAGCATAAGAACAATGTGATGGTACCAACTCTTCGGTACAGTGCTATTCGGGTCGCTGGGGCTATAATGAGGTGGAAGATAAACGTAATCGCTCTTCCTCGGTAGTCACATGGTAACCCTGTTTTACGGCACAATTACTAACGATATGCGACATTGCTGACCATCACTGCCAAAGAAATGTACTTCTTGCTAATGAATCACGATTTTTCGGGTCATTTGTCCGATCTCAGTTTGCAACCTCAACACGTAGCCACCGATGGGCATTGTCGCCGGTGCCGACCACGTCAAATGATGACTTCCAGCCGTTTGTACTTCGTTGATCAGTATTTGCACCAAAGTACCCTTCATATCGTACAAGCTTAGTCTGGTCAAACCACTGGCCAGCAACTTGTAACTTACTTGCATATGTTCTTTTATAGGTACTGGAAATACCGCCAATTCAAGATTATGGTTTAGCGCATTGTCGTATACCGAGGTTGTCAGTCCACAAATCGTTCGAGCTCCAATGGGCCCGCCATCGGTGGCAGCCGTTCCGGATATAGTGTTTGCCACATCATAGCACGGATCGAAATCACCCATGCCATCCTTTACACCGACGAAATCAAACAAATTGCCAAAATCTAAATTTGTACCTGCCACGGCACTATCCTCAACCATATAATCTGGTAAACTTTCGGATCCGGGATTGGCCAGCCAGGCATCGAGATATTCGGTTAATCTTGTGGGCACATTATTTAGTTCGACTTCCTCCTCAAAATGGCCATTGGTGGTGTCACCCATCGCTTCAGCGATCAGTGTAGAGTATATTGGAGGACGGCTCACGGTGTCATGTTTGGCCCAGACGTCTACTATATCTTGGGTCCAGAATATATTATTATTTGAAATGGTAACCGTGGTCGGATCCACCAATGTATCCAAGGTGAAGACTTTATTGACGTTTCCATCGGGATTATTTTGCTCATTGGCATAGTAAGGTGATGCACCCAACATCAATGGATTGACCATGAGGTTGTTGGTAACTTTTACTTCATGAGCCATAGCAAATATGAAGCATCCGTGCTTTCCAACGTGATTGAAGATGGTGTTGTGATCAAATTCAATATAATGATGTGGTTTTACTGCACCGAGGCTTCGCAGGATACGATCAGTAATATTATGCATCACACTGTTTTTGACCACCAAGCTGTCGACAGAGAATGTGCGGCAATCAATAGCTCTACCATTTCCCGAAATAGCAAACCTATTGCCTGCATTTCGCATCACGGTATTGTCAACATAGACCCGAAGACTATCGGCACGCAATGACAATAGCCCGCCCCGGTCTTTTTCTAAAACACAATCTTTGACAATAATCCGGGCCCCGGTTCCAAAAAACCTCATCATACCGTTTCCAGGATTCTCTCCAGGCCCTCTGGCCCCGTTGATGATCCAAAGATTAATCAGTGTGACGTCACCAGATGCCCCCATTACTCGTGGGTAGTCGCCGGCATCATTTGGGGTTGTGGTGACGATCGGTTTGTCTCTTTGGGCAGTTTGGGTCCGGTCAGCCGCCTCCAGATGAAGGGTCCACTCTGGGGTGTTTTCAAGCTGAGATGTAATGGTATAAACCACACCATTTGCTAGTCGGTAGATCGTGTTGTTATCAACGCGCTCGCCCGAAGGCAGAGTATCGCCATTAATAAGGGGTGATAGGTCAGTGGGTTTGGCAGGATCGTCACTTGGTGGAATGTCAACAATCCGTTGTGCATTTATACTTCCCAAGGCGAATGTAGCCAACAGCACAATTGATACATGGTAGTATCCAGTCATATTGTCTATTTTTTATTAGTGATCGAGATTAATTTTCAACCTTATCATTAAATATTTAGCACCCACAATTAAAATGCGAATTGCAACCCGGCGGTGCTGGTAAAACCATAAGTTTCAATCGTATTTAGGTAAGACTCGTTTCTTATAAAAGTGATGTCTTGTTGATTACTAAAATTATTTAAATTCAAAAAGAAACTCCAGTATTTTCCGAAGTCTTGCTTAATACTGGCATCCCACCGCCAAAATTCCAGGGTAAATGAATCAAAGTCTTTGCTCAGTGAATAGGAGTTTGCTTTGGTACCCTGGAATATTCCAGATACCCTGGCTGAAAAACGCTTATAATCGTAGCCAAGTGAGAAATGTAAAATATGGGGAGGCTGGCTGGGCATGGACACCACACGGGCATTGCTGGTATAGGTGGTTTCAAAGATTGGAGGAATTGGTGTGATCAGTACAGTCTCTGAGGTCAGAAAGAAGACTTGTGTTTTCGAATACAGCCTTGAATAATTCGCACTCAATACTATACCATTAAAGGGTTTGGGTAGAAAAGCAAAATTTGTTTGTAAATCGATTTCGAAGCCACGCACTGTAGATCGATCAGCATTGGTGTAGGAATCCAGTAAATATCCTGAACGGGCCGGCCATCCATTGGCAGCGGCGATATCGGGATCCGCCAACTGAGTTGACCGTTCGTAAAAAATATCATCCACTTCTTTGTAAAAGAAACCTAATGTCAATAAACCCAGACCACCTTTGTATGCCGAAAAAAGTAAATCATAGTTGGTGGCTTTGGCATGCCTTAAATTGGGATTGCCAGCATCGATTGTTAAACTTTCCATACTGATTTCTGCTCTAGGTGTCAAGAACCGATAATCAGGTCTTGCCAAGGTACCCGAATAAGAGGCACGGATGTCAAACCAATGTAGGGGCTGATATTTAAGGTGTAGATGAGGTAGAAATTCACCATACTTCTGATAAGTAGTCGTATCAATTATTTTCCCACGTGTGCCATAGCGCCCACTTAAGGTAGATATACCCGCAGTATACTGGTTGTCTGATTGTTCGAAGCGAAAGCCAGGAATAATTGTAAGGTTTTTCCCAAAATTTAGCCGCAGCATAAAATAACCAGCTGCGATGGTCTCCTTGACCTCATAGTTGTCATCCTCCGACTCACGGTTGTTGCTTAAAAGACTATTTTGAGCATCATACCAGGCCCTGATGATATCAGGGTCTAAGCTGGAGGTAAAACCCACATCACTTCCATCCCCGCTTTTATAATCGATCGGTTCATCTTCCGTAAAACTTAAGATACTGATCAATGAGCTGTTGGCGGCGAGGTAGGTTAAATTTTCAGCGTCATACGCTTCTGAAGCATTTTTTACGATCTCACCACCGAGGTAATAAAAATTTTCTGAAAGTTGTTTGACTACCCTACTGCGATCCACGGCAAAATACTTGCCACCAAATTTCAAATATCCGCCGACATTCTCACCAAGAGATAGCGGAATTCTGTAATCGACGCTGCCGGTGGTAGATTCTTCAAAAGTGTTGGTTGAAAAATGATCATTGCCTCGCAGTAAGGTTTCACCAAGATTTGGTGTTGCAGCTCCAAAAAAAGTCCTGGGGTGTCCAGTTTGATTCAGAGATAGGTCAAATGGGTTTACTGATGTGCGAAACTCTATGTCAAAATTATAGGGAGTGGTTCCTTGTGATGTACTTCGGGACATGTTCCATTCAATTGTTGTTCCGCCCAGGGGATGTTCCCCACCTAGCGCCATGGTGCTCAAGATCAGGTCATTCTGCACAGATTGTGCCCGATATTCAATTTCCGGAGCATCGGGATCATAGCGCTCTTGTTGCTCAAAGCGATCTCTATCGGTTTTACTGTAAAGGCCGAAGAAATTCAGGCTGTGATTCCGGCCGAGATCATAATCGAGATTAACGCTGCCATTACGGCGTCTCCGGATTTCAGCTCGATCTCGCAACCTGAGTTGGCTTCCCAGGATCTCAGTTATTCCAGTTTGGCGGTCCGTAGCTCCACTTGTCCAAGCATAGGTTAGGAAGTCACCACCCCGATTAAATCTTTCGATGCTGCCTTGCAATACGACTCCCAATTTGTCCTTAATTAGCCTTTTGCTGCCTTGTAAAACCCCCTTGTAGTCCCTCCAATCATTATGCAGATCATTGTAGCCACCTAGCAACTTGGCAATGACTTTCAAATCACTGGCTGCTCTCCGTAAATTCAGATTTACGGTGCCTCCAATCACCTCTGCATCCATATAGGGTAGGGGAGCTTTAAAGAGTTCAATGCCTTCCAACATTTCGGGTGAGATGAGGGAAAGATCAACAGAACGGTCTGATGCATCATTTGCTGGCAACCGAACTCCATTGACAGTTATGGCATTGAACTTCGGCTCAAGACCTCTGACAACAATTTTCTGACCCTCGCCACCACTTCGGTTGATGGAAACTCCAGGCAATCTGGCAATGGCTTCAGCAGCATTCACGTCTGGTAGTTCTTGAATTCTGTCTGAAGAAACGATGTTCGAGATCGACTCGGCATTTAGTTGCTGGTTGATGGCCTTTGCTTGGCCCAGAGCCTGTGCAGTCACGAGGACCTCTTTGCCTAGAATGGGTGCCGGTTCCATGCCGATCTGTAGTTCCTCCTCATCAGATGAGGGTATTTCTAAGCTGACTTTTTCTGCTACGAAACCCAAATAAGTGACGACAATGGTCTGTGTTCCGGAGGGGACACCTCCCAATACAAAATGCCCATCGATATCGGTGACGGTTCCCGAGACAATCTGATCTTCAAGATATACAGCCGCTCCGGGAAGTGGGGTATTTTCTTGTTTATCGTAAACGTATCCGGAAATAGAGTGTGTCTGTGCGTAGACTGCCGAATATCCTAGGATAAAACAAAGAGATAACAAGAATTTTGATCCCATCTCGCTTGCAGATAGTGTTCATGCCGTGAGTGAAAAAGTCCAACTTTTCTACTCATACGCCAATAATTCGCAAATACCTCCCTTAATTTAATCAGGAATAGGGTGCTAAAAGTCCAGAATTAGGTAGATAACTGTCTAATTCAGGGGTTTTTGATTTGAATTAAAGACTCGGCATATTTTGATGGAGAAATTCCGAAGTGTTTACTGAAGCATTTGGCAAAATATTTTGGGTCTTTAAACCCGACTTCATAGGATACTTCCGCAACATTCTTGCCTTGAGAGAGAAACTGAGCGGCGCGTTTTAAGCGTATTGATTTGATGAAGGCATTGGGGGTCATTGAAGTTATTCGCTTAATCTTTTCAAATAAAGATGCTCTACTTACTGCCATTTCGTAGGCAAAGGAAACTACATTGAAATTGAAATCATCGATATGTTTTTCGACAATGCTGATGGCCTTGTCCAGGAAGATCTCATCCCTGGATGAAATGTGCACCATCCTAGGTTCAATCTTCATGACCCGGCTGAGACGTTGGTAAATTCTTGAGCGTGAAGTAATGAGATTTTTCACCCTCATCTTTAATTCTTCGGGATCAAAAGGTTTAGTCATAAAATCCTCAGCCCCTAAATTAAGACCCTCAAGTTTAGTGGCGATGGTGGCTTTTGCCGTGAGAAAAATAACCGGTATATGGCTGGTCTCTATATCGTTTTTCAATTGTCTGCACAATTCCATCCCATCCATTTCCGGCATAAGTATGTCACAGATTATCAAGGAAGGATGAAAAGATTTCACCTGCCGCAAACACTCAAGTGCTGAAAAAACCACCATAATGGAATACTGGTCCTCAAGAATTGAGGTAAGGAAGGTTGCGATCTCCTTATTGTCATCTACAAGAAGTATTCTGGATCGATCTCGTGGATTTGATGGTTTATCGACGGAGCCTTCGACGGCTATTGTGCTTTTTTGTTGTACCGAGCTTATGCTTACCTCTGGTTCCGGTACACGTGCAGAAATGGGGCCACTATAGACCTTGGGTATTCTGAATCGGAAAGTTGAACCCTGGCCTACTTTACTCTCTACCCAAATCTCACCCCCATGTAAAGCAATCAAATCCTTGCAGATAGAGAGACCAATGCCAGTACCCCCAATCTCTGGGGGTGCTTCCAGTTCGTAAAATCGCTTGAAAATCAAATCTTTATGTTCTGATTTTATACCTTTTCCTGAATCTTGTACCGATATTTCCACTGCATTCTCCACAGAACCAATGTCTACGGAGATTGATCCAAAGTCATCGGTAAATTTGAAAGCATTGGAGAGCAGGTTTGTCATCACTTTGGCAATTTTGTCGCGATCAAAGGGTACGACTAGTGTGGGTATCGACGTATTCAGATCATAACGAATTGATCGTAGCCTGGCAACATCGGCAAAAGAGTAAAAAGTTTCTTCGATGAATGCGACAATATCCTGGTTCACTAAATTGACTTTACCGTTTTCAGCTTCCAATTTTTGAAAGGTCAGTAGTTGACTTACTAGTTTTAACAATCGTTGCGAATTCTTTTGTACCTGAGCAAGTTGCTTGACAAGTACAGCATCTTCTTGGTAGTCCTTCATAAGTTTGCTGATGGGTCCTGAAATCAATGTCAGTGGGGTTCTCAATTCATGGGTGATGTTGACAAAGAAACGAGTACGGAGTTCGTGAATTTTCTGCTCGCTTTGTTTACTTAAAATTTCGTACTTAAGCCGATGCTTTAGCTTAAATTGTGAAATCAGGAAATAAGCAAATGCCATAAGGAAAATAATATAGATGGTACATGCCCACCAGGTTCTATGTAAGGGAGGTAGTACATGTAAGGAAAGAGCTATCGGATGCTTAACTCTTGCCCCAGTACTGGTTGTTGCGTCAATTTCCAAGGTGTATCTTCCGGGATTTTGAACGGTATATTTGGCATGGCTCTCTCCTCGAGTAGTATTCCAATTGTCTTCAAGGCCAACCAGCCGATAAGCGTATTGATGATTCTCTGGATTAAAAAAATCAAGTGCAGCAAATCCCACCTCGAAAACCGCATCTTGAAGCCGAAGAGTTAGGGATTTTGTATGGTGTATTTTACTCCTAAGAATTTGGTCAGGATGATTTAAATCAACCGGTTGGCCTTGAATACTGAGCGAGGTCAACACAAGATTGGGTCGATAATGGCTTTGTTTGATCTGTAGAGGGTTGAATCTTGTAAAGCCTTTTCGGCCTCCGAATAGAATATCGCCATTGGCCAACTGGATGGACGCATTGTAGTTAAATTCCAGGTTCTTCAGGCCATCAGCAATTCCAAAATTCGTAATGTAGCCGCTCTCTTGGTCCAGCCGGGCAATGCCTCTTGAGGTACTTATCCACAAATAACCTTCGGAGTCTTCTTCTATTCCAGAGATCGAATTACTTGGTAGTCCTTCCTTTACAGTGTAGTGCTCAAATTGGGCAATTTGATCGTTATAGCGAAAAAGACCATTGGAGAAAGTGCCAATCCAAAGTGCACCTGCCCGGTCCTCTTGTAAGGTATAGATGTTTTGTCCTGGCAACACATGCTTACATTGCAATTCATCGCCCCCTGTATTACGAATTAGATCCAACCCCTCTTCGGTGCCGATCCAGATGCGACCCCAAGAATCCTGCAAAATACTTCTTACCAAATCACTGCTTAGGGAGGTACTGTCGTCAGGATCGTGACGAATATATTCGAGATGGTCACTTTCCAAATGTATCATGTTGATGCCACCGCCATAAGTGCCCAGCCAAAGAGCATTGTTTATGATGTCAATATCGTAGACATTATTGCTGGAGAGTGAGACATGATCTGGACAATCTATACAGTATCGGCTGTATTGATTGGAGGTACGATCATATCTGTAGAGTCCCCCTCTATAGGAACCTATGAAGATTTCGTTCCGGTAAGACGAAATCTTTTTTACCCTGGGGACTTCTGATGATTTGATAAACCGTTCTTGAATGGGGGGTATCGTGAATACATTCTCGTCAGGATGAAAATTACTGAGCCCACCTTCCTCATGACCAATAAATACACTTCCGGTTGAATCCTCATGAAAACAGCTAATCAATTCATGACGACTAGTGATTAATCCTGGTTGAGGTGAGTAATGACTGAAGCGATTGTTCTTCCGATTGTAGTAGTTGATTCCACCATTATAAATGCCGAGCCAGATTCCACCATTTTGATCCTCAGCAATAGATCGGATGGAATTGCCTGAAATGCTTTCTGGTGAACCATTGGCCAAAAGAGTACGCAATGCCCTAGTGTTGGGATCATAGTGAAATAGGCCTCGTAAAGTGCCAATCCACAACATACCTTGTTGATCGATATGGAAGCTCTGCAAGGCATTGATGGTTACCGAGGAAGGGACAGGGTCAGTAAGATTGACCAGATGCTTAACAGATCTTGTCGAGTGGTCAATTGCATAGATATTTCCAGACCTTGTGCCGATCCAAATACCGGTCGAATCCTCAACGATGTCAATGATATAGTTATTCGATAAATCGCTGCCTAAAGAATCGATGATATTTGCCTCATTCATCGAGGATCTAGAGCCGGCACCTAATGTGATGTGGAATATGCCCCTTCGAGTACCGATCCATAAATTCCCGGAATGGTCCTCGAAGATGGTCGTGATTGCGTTTGCAAAACCATCGGATAATTCATGGCCTAAGGCATAAAATCGCTCCCATGTATTGTCATTTGTATAAAGGTTTAGGCCAGCGTCGGTACCAACCCACAATCGCGAACTTTTATCCCGGTAAATCGAGGTAATATAGTTGGATGAAAGAGATTGGATGCGATCAGGATCATGAAAATAGTTCGTTGTAGCATAGGTGTTAAGGCGAAGTTGGGAAAGCCCCTTTCGTGTCCCAATCCATAGGCTGTTTGATGTCTGATCAGCATACAAGACCCGGATGTCATCACACACTATACTGGAAGTGTCTTGGTCGGAGGCAGATAAAATTTGAAAATGATAACCATCATAACGATTGAGTCCATCTCGAGTGCCAAACCACATGAAACCTAGAGAATCCTCAGCAATTGCAAAAACGGTAGATTGGCTAAGACCTTGCGCGATACCTATGGTCTGAAAGGCCATCGTATTTTGCGCAACAGATCTTGCAGTATGGCACAGAAAAATAACCAGGAGAAGTGAGAATAATGAAAACTTCAATCCATGGATTTTAAGGTTTTCAAACATCTTGTGATTGATTTCAGGCCGCTTCTTGATGCATCGACAATCATTGGTTGTTGATCTCCGCTGTCTGAAAGTTAATTAAATTCAATCATAAATGCCTCTGCACAAAAAATCTATCGTGATAAATTTTGGGCAGAATTATTTACAACATGGTTTGACCTTCCAAGTGAATATTTTTAAATTGGATGGCCTTGTGTTCTCGTTCGTACACTTTTGGAGTGGCATTAATTTTAAGCTTATGAGAAAAGAAATAAGAAAAACATCCAGCGATGCTTTAGCATTATTTTTCGTGAGAAGATCGGTGAGGTCTCAAAGTTGTTGGACAGCTGGAAAATACACTACTAATTTTTCATCAAACATCGCTCAAGTGATTGTTGCAGTTATTCTATCATCGATCTGTATAGGTTGGTCAACAGGTTCAGATCATTCCCAGGTTGTCGATGAAGAATCAGTACAAGAAGTCGATAAATACCTCTATGTAGCGGTGCCGGGAATCCGGGATTACTTGGGATATGGAGGTCATGGACTTTTGGTGTTTGATATGGAGAAGAACTTTTCTTTTATCAAGAGAATACCACTCAAAGGTTTTCATCCCGATGGAACTCCGGCAAATATTAAAGGCATTGATGTTAGTATTCCTCTGAATACCATTTACATCAGCACCAAATATTCACTACAATGTTTGAATCTTGCCACCGAAGAACTCCAATGGGAAGTACCCTTTGATGGAGGGTGTGACCGCATGTCCATTGCACCTGATGGACTTACTATGTATATGCCCTCTTTCGAAAAGCATTATTGGAATGTTGTAGATTGCCACGATGGCAAGATCATTTCTCAGTTTGATGTCTTTACCCGCGCTCACAATACCATCTATGGCCCGGCAGGAAAACGGGTTTACTTGGGAGATATTGGTACTCCTTTTCTTAACATTGCCAGTACAGAAACCCATACCCTCGAAAGTAAGGTAGGACCTTTCAAAGGTGGAATTCGTCCCTTTACTATCAATAGTGCTGAAACAAGGGTTTATGTTTGTGTTAACGATGTCTTGGGGTTTGAGGTGGGTGATTTACAGACGGGAGAGAAATTGGCAAATGTGACTGTGCAGGGCTGGGATAAGGGGCCAGTTCGTCGACACAGTTGTCCTAGTCATGGCATCGCATTGACCATTGATGAGCGCGAAGTGTGGGTATGTGATGCTCACAATATGCGTATTCATGTTTTTTCTGCTGAACCTCCCTACCAACAACAGACTTCAATACCCTTAAGTGACATGCCGGGGTGGATTACTATGAGTTTGGATGGTCAGTACGCTTTTGCATCAAGCGGGGAAATTATCAACGTGAAGACTCGAGATATCGTCACCACATTAAAAGATGAGTTTCACAATACGGTTTCCAGTGAGAAGATGGTGGAAGTACATCTGAGTGATGGAAAGGCGGTGTTTGCCGGTGACCAATTCGGTATCGGACGAGCCAACCTTGAGGTCAAGTAGATTTTGATCAACCAGAGAAACTTGATCCGAAAATTCTAGGATTTACAAAAGCACCAGAATTTTTATTTCGGGGCAACAGATGAGAATCTCGGAAATGTTATGACCGGGCTCATTTTTCTTATCTTAAATTCTCTAGAGAATTGAATAATGAGTACAGAAATGTTAAGCCCTCCAAAGCCACTTCTATGTATTGTGCTACTATTGGCAACAATGTGGCACATTGCTCAAGGTCAGCAGGTGTATGGAACCGCCGTCAACGATACCGTAGAAGTTATTGTCGATCAATGGGGAGTACCCCACATTTTTGCCAGGACCGAAGGCGATTTATTTTTCGGCCAAGGCTTCAATGCTGCCAGAGATCGTCTGTTTCAATTTGAAATTTGGCGGCGCCAAGCCACAGGAACAGTGGCCGAAATTCTAGGTCGCCGGGAGTTGAAACGAGATATCGGTGCCAGACTCTTTAAGTTTAGGGGAGATATGGAATTAGAGATGTTGCATTATCACCCGCGTGGTCGAATGATTATTGAATCATTTGTAGAGGGGATTAACGCCTACATTTCTTGGATCAATGCCAACCCTGAGCGACTGCCGCTGCCATTTCAGATCTTGAAAATCAAACCAAAACCATGGACACCTGAAATCGTAGTCTCCCGGCATCAGGGACTACTGGGTAACATTGGTCAAGAACTCGATATTGGCAGATTAGTCCACTTACTGGGGGAGGAAAAGGTGAAGGAGATCATGTGGTTTCATCCCTTTGAACCCAACTTAACCATACACGAATCCATAGATGGAGAACATCTCCTGAATGATATCCTTGAACTCTATAATGCTTTTCGTAAGCCGGTAAAATTTTTACCTGCTGATGTTGGTAAATACTCTTTGTCTGAGGATCTCTGGTCTTTTCCAGAACCAATTCCAGACCGTAATGATCCTTCTACAATTGGCAGCAACAATTGGGTGATCTCAGGAGAACTCACCCAAAGTGGCTATCCAATCATGGCCAACGACCCACATCGCCGTTTGGCCATACCCTCCCTCCGTTACCTATGTCACCTAAATGGTCCCGGTTGGAATGTAATCGGAGCAGGTGAACCTGAAATACCGGGGATTTCGATTGGCCACAATGAATATGGTGCCTGGGGTCTGACCGTTTTTCGGACGGATGCGGAAGACCTATATGTATATCGTCTAAACCCCGAAAATGCAATGCAATATTGGTACAATAATACTTGGCATGCTTTTCAAGTGATCATGGAGGATATACCGATCAAAGGCTCCTCCGAGCCAGAAAGGATTGAATTGAAATATTCGGTTCATGGTCCTGTGGTTTATCAGGATTCCGCCCAAGGCATTGCTTATGCAGTACGCTGTGGATGGCAAGAAGTGGGTGGAGCCCCTTATTTAGCAAGTCTGAGAATGAATCAAAGTTTTGACTTTGAATCCTTTAGAGAGGCTTGCACCTACAGTCATATACCAGGTGAAAACATGGTTTGGGCCGATCGAGTGGGTAATATTGGTTGGCAAGCGGTCGGTATTGCTCCGATCAGAAATGGTTTTAGCGGTTTGGTGCCCATCCCTGGTGACGGAAGCTATGAGTGGAGTGGTTTTCTAGATATCAGAAAAAAGCCCAACTCTTTCAACCCCGCATCTGGTCATATTATCACTGCAAACGAAAACCTGACGGGCCTTGATTTTAGCTTTCCAGAGGCCATTGGCTATCTTTGGTCTGATCCGGTAAGGGGTGATCGTATTGCTGAGGTCATCGAAAGTGGTCGAAAATTTACGGTCATGGATATGGCCAAGCTACAAAATGATCACGTTTCCATTCCAGCTCGAACCCTGCTACCTTTGCTTGAAGGAGTGGAAATTCGGGATACTCTCTTTACAAAATACATTGAACTCCTATTGGGATGGGATGGACTTATTTCGCCATCATCAATTGCTGCAACAATTTACAATGAATGGGAGAAGGAATTGAAAGAGGCTTTCAAACAGATGGAAGTGCCTCTGAATGCACAGCTTTACTATGACAACGTGCAGCACAAGGTTTTGGCAGATTGGTTGATTTTCCCCTCAGGTACTTTTGAACCAGACCCAATCAATGGACGCAATAGGCTATTGCTAGATGCCTTAGCAGACGCCGTGGCTAACCTACAGGAGAAAATTGGCCCAGATGCGAGCCAATGGCACTATGGCCAGGCGGCATACAAACACGTTCAGATAAACCATGCGTTAGGTACTATTGCCTCTTCCTTCCAGCAGGGTCAGTTAAATACACCATTACTGCCCAGGGGTGGAAGTGCGAGCACTGTCGGAAATACGGGCGGTGACCTCAACCAGACTTCTGGTGCGACTTTTAAGATTATCGTTAACACTGATGATTGGGATCGATCTTTGGCGATTAATGCTCCCGGGCAATCTGGAGATCCATCCAGTATACATTATCAAGATTTATTTTCATTGTGGGCAAACGATCAATATTTTCCCCTATTTTTTTCCAGAGACAAAATTGAATCTGTGGCAAAAACTACATTTCTACTGATCCCGCAGAAATGATTGAAGGATGCCATTGATCAGCAAGGATGAGGCTCGTCGGATTATTGTAGCTGAAGGAGGCCTGCATCATAGGCAACCCTTTGGTAAGGGCATTAAGGCGGTAGAGAATGCCATCAAAAAATTAGGCTACGTTCAAATCGATACCATTTCTGTGGTTAATCGTGCACATCATCATATTCTGAGGTCACGTGTCCCTGATTACCAGCCCACTCATCTTCATGATCTCCAGAAAAAGAGAAGATGTATATACGAATATTGGGCTCATGCGGCCGCTTTTTTACCCATGGAAGATTATCGCTTTTCCCTTCCGGTCATGAGATTTTTTCGCGAAGGAAGAGATCGGTGGCCTAAGTCGGATCCAAAAATTATGCGGGAGGTGCTAAGGCGGGTAGAAAATGAAGGTCCGGTTATGGCCAGAGATTTTAAGCGGGCCGACACTACAGTGGGAGATGGATGGTGGGATTGGAAGCCAGCTAAGTTGGCCTTGAACAGACTTTTTTTTCAAGGTGATCTGATGATTTCGCACCGCCAAGGATTTCAAAAGGTCTATGATTTGCCAAACCGTATTCTTCCAAGGGAGGTTGAAAAGAACGAACCTGATCCGTGGGAGTACGCTCAATATCTGATTCGATCGGCACTGAAGGTCCACGGTATTGCAAGTGCAAGAGAAATTGCTTATTTGAGAAAGGGTTTGAGCATACCTGTGGCCCAAGCCCTGGATCAACTAAGTGCTTCTTCCGAAATCGTCAATGTCACCGTGAAAGGGACCAGACAGGAAAAATCTTACGCGTTTCCCGAAATATTAGCTAAGCGCCACAGGATTAATAAAGACATCAGGTTTCTTTCACCATTTGATCCTTTGGTGATCCAAAGGGATCGATTGGTTAAATTTTTTGATTTTGACTATCAGATTGAATGCTATGTTCCAAAAGCCGAAAGACGATTTGGTTATTACTGTTTGCCCATCCTTTGGGGCTCAAAGTTTATTGGACGTTTAGATGCCAAAGCGGACCGATCATCAAGGACACTTCACGTAAAAAAATGGTATTGCGAAAACCAGGTCTCAGTACGAAAGATAAGGGAGATAACTTGGTTGCGGGCTTTCAATCGTTTTGCAATCTCCAACGCTTGTGAAGTAGTGCATTTGCATCATTCGGACCCGGGATCCTTACTCAAGAAATTACCGACCCGGTGGAAAGTTGAACAGTAGACAACCATCCCATGGCTGATCTACCATTTTCTTGTATTTTCATCGGCAATGTGGCTATTCTGACCTTGAAATCACCTCCACCGTATTTTTCATGTGAAAGAGCAATGATTCTTATCCGGAAAGTTATTTGTGTTGCTGATCACCACCGGGTTTGCTGCAAATAAGAAGGCAGGTACACTAATGAGTTCAGCGCTGGTTCTCTGCTCTCGAGCAAAGGGAAGGTCACGACATTTGGCCTAAGTACATTTATCTCAAATCCCCACTGTGCCACCTCCTTTCTTGGTGAGTTCAATAATCGTACCCGGGAGATAGAAACCTGCATCAGAAAGCGCCGTTAATACATGATCGACAGCCTGAGTCCGTACAGCTCCGGCGCTGACTTCAGGGTCTAAAGTATGTAACCAAAAGAAGATATTTAGTTCTAAAGCGCTTTCTCCCAACTGGCCGACCACTACAGTAGGAGCTTTGTCGCCTTGGAGAATATCCTGAATTTTCTTCAGCTCTTCCTGTACAATCTGAATGGCACGAGTTACATCAGACCCATAGTCCAATCCCACAGTGAAATCATATCGATAGAAGCCATCGATGGTAAAGTTTTTGAGTGCATTCTTGATGATGTTTCCATTGGGTATGTAAACATCCTGTCCATCAAAAGTCTTGATGTGCGTATTCCTCATATTGAGTGATAAAACTTTGCCCTTTACTCCATCAAGCTCAACTGTATCTCCGACGCGAAACGGCCGGTTGAAAGCCAATACTAGACCGGCAAGAAAATGTTCGAAGATGTCTTTTAGTGCGAAGCCAATGACAAATGCACCAACCCCTGCCGTTCCCAGTAGGGCACCTGCTGCTCCACTAAGTCCCATCATGTGCAGAGCTATCAGTAGGCCAATAAGAAAAAAGGTCAACTTCAAAGCCCTGACAATAAATCGGGCCAGTAGCTGATCATCCAATTGTTCTTTCAGAATCGGTCTTACATACTTGATCACAAGGGACACCGCCATCCAAAAGATGACCAAGAAAGCAATAGCCAATAGAATTCGCGGGAATACGTAGACTAGTTGGTCGTAGTATTCCGACAATTGATCATTTACATCATTTAAAAAATCTTGCATTTCGATTAATGTTTTTCCAGGTTAATTATTAAATCAGTTTGCACTAGCACCAATTACAAGACCTGATGGCTTCATCAATCCATTCGCCACTTTGTTATGCCTTAGTTTTAGCATGACACTTAGTGTTCCCCTTATAAAGTGTCTGATATGATTGGAGTAGCATTGTTTTTGACAGATTACATCTAAATGCCGACCGGTAGCGTAAGTAGAGGCGAGCATAACCGTAGCTATGTGAGGCTTTTGACGATGAAGAGCCTGCGCTGTCGGATGCATGAATATTATCAGATATTTCTTGAATGGAGGTACTCTGTCAAGCCAATATTGTCGTTTATTTTAAGAAATTTCTTCGCCGCAGATCCCCACCCGACTGAACTATCGTTCGGGCGGGCTCATGGTAGCTCCGGCTACACTGTGGCTACCCATCCGCTTTCGCGGTTCTCTCCCTTTACTGGCTGTCGTACGTAACTCTTCGAGATCGGTCGTTCATTCCTCGAACTTCATTAAAAATCATATTAAAATAATTCAACATAACTAACTTGACACAATACTCGCTACCAGGTGACTTTCGTCAACTGCAAAGAAAGCAAATAAAATCGTTTAAAATCTCGGGAAAGCACTGAATGAGGGTATGATCGTAGCCGTCTCCCACGTACTTTCGCGGCTCATTCATATTGCACAAAATTAGCCATTGAATTTGCAAGTTCATTCCCCTTCGTCATAGATCTGGCGATCATCGATATGGTCGGTCCAATCAGCCCTGAATCATTGAATTTAGTCCAACTTCTTACGAAACCCGAAGAGCCTAACTTAAGGTATGACCTGGTACATTTATACCCTCATCGATAAGCCATCGATTGAAGTGGGCATGCCACCCATTATCACCCCATTAAATTTGGGCTTCTACATCAGATAAAGTTGGAGAGCAATTAGCTGTGAACATGAGTGAGCAGTCTGAAATCTCATCATTAGTACTTAAGGTCATAGAGGGCAAATATTTGGAGGGAACAGCTGGTGTGCCAGATCATTTGTTTGCATTTGGCACTGATCTCCGTCCAACTAATTGAGATCTGCGACGGCCTTCTTGGCCAGATCTGCCTTTTCTTTGATCTCAGCCACCTTCATTTTTTGATCGTCCCTGCTTTCTCTTAGTGTCTCGATCTCCACCTTGTTCTCCCTGATTTCATTTTCTAATTCGATGATTTCTTGTTTTAATTTCCTCAGATCGTCTTCATTCTTTTCCAGCTCAGCTTTCTTTTTCTCTAAATCGTTAGAGGCCTTCTCATAGGCTTTGTTGCTGTCTTCAACCAACTCTGCATAATACGTTGGTACAAAGTTTTGCGTGAAGTCTATAGCGGCTCTTCGAAGATTCTGATATTCATCCGGATCCTCAGATGGGGTTACAAAAGACTCATCTTCCCATTGAGCCAGCAGGTATAAGTGAGTCTCGTCACCACTCTCCGTAAAAGATCCGATTAAGCGAATGGCATTTTGAGCCAGCAGCGGCATATCTTCAAACTCGGTATGGACCTCATCTTTGCGTGCCAGAAGGCCATACCCTTTCAAGTTTGTATCAAAATGATCTTTCACAAAATCATTGAACCCAGATTTAACTTCGTCCATCGGAATGTCCACAGTGATTTTAACTGCTGGCCGAAGCGCTTTTTCAAATCTGGCATTGTCATCTGAAATTTTACACAATTGACCGTATGTATTGGTCGTAGGGATTAGCAGAAGTAACAAGCCCAATTGAAATATAGCTTGTATGACCGATTTGTATTTCATTTTTCCAAAAGTTAAGTTATGTAATTCTGATTCCATTGCCTCCTGTTGTTAGTGATGACTGAGTAAAGATTATACTATTTCAAGACAATTTATCATCATAAATAGTTTTGTAGCTGTGGAAGGTTTATGGTAAGATTGAGGATATTGGCTTAGATTTTATGGTCGCTAACCTGGAATCTCCACCTGTCAAGGGAGAATTTGACTTCGGACAAAGATTCTCTTTACTATTTTTCTGTAAGGGTAGATTTTGCGGCTGAGGTTGGGAAATTTAGATGATAAATGTCGAGAAAATTACTGGATGAGGAACAATGATTTATACTTCAAAACACTGAGGATTGTATTGAGAATTCATCCAGCTGTGATCAAACCATCTCTCGATCTACGCTGTCTAAATGCAAAGGGAATTTCCTTTTTATCCAATTTCTATTTCATAGTATGAATTCAAGTTCTCAGTAAAAATGAACAGGGATGTTAGATCAGTTGAATGAAGCCTGGACACTGTTAACCGAAAAGATTATAGGTATGCTTAAGGGGCTGGTACTGCTTTTGCCTAATATAGTTCTAAGTGTACTGGTCGCTGTACTGGGATATTTTTCAGTGCGATATTTGCACAAGAAACTGAGATCCCTCTTAAAGGGTCATATGGCGAATGAGACCATTGCAAGCATATTGTCTCGCGTGGTCTCTTTTGTTCTAATGGCGGCTATCCTTTTCTTAATTCTTGGGATATTGAATTTGGATCAACTATTGACATCTCTTCTGGCTACGGCAGGTGTTCTGGGTCTCGCGGTTGGTCTGGCCCTGCAAGAACCATTGGCAAATGCATTTGGTGGCATTATGCTTTCAATGCGCAAATTGTACCGTATTGGTGATCTGGTAGAAAGCAATGATTACTTTGGTACTATCAAGGAAGTGAATCTTCGTACGACGCAGATGTACACTCCCTCCGGTCAGGTCGTTTCACTACCCAACAAGCTGGTATTGCAGAATCCATTGGTTAATTACTCTTTTCGAGGAATTCGCAGAGTAGAATTAGATTGTGGTGTCTCATATGCAGAAGATTTAGAGAAAGTGGAAGAAGTTGTCCGGGAAACCATGAAGTCAGTTGACTATCTAAAAGAAAAGAACCTTGAGTTTTTCTATTTGGAGTTTGGAGGGAGCTCGATCACTTTTCGGATTCGGTTTTGGATCAGCGAGGTGGGGCAGGCTTCGTATTATCGTGCCAGAAGTGCAGCGCTAACTGCCATCAAGAAGGCATTTGACAAAGAGGGCATAACCATTCCCTTCCCAATTCGGACCCTTGATTTCGGAATCAAAGGAGGCATTCCATTTTCTGCAGAGGTTCAAGGTCTGAATGGCACCGAATCGAGTCGGTCAGTGGAGAAGGCGTAGCAGCTGACGTTGGATTGCAGGAAGTCAGGATAGTATCTTGACTTTGGCAGGCCAGCAAGGGCGATTCTGGACTACATGTTCCGAAAACTTTGAACTGCTGTGTTACTTATTAAATAGCAAACTTTTCGAGGCATTATACTGTATATACTATTGTATAAGTATTCCTTGATGAAGGTAGTAGTGAGTCTATGGAGAATTACTTATCAAATAATCTAAGAATCTTGAGAAGAAGGGCGAATAAAAGTCAAGCTGCCCTGGCCAATACTTTAGAACTTACCAGAAATAAGGTCGCTTCATACGAATACGATCAAGCCAGACCGAGCCTGGAAGTCCTGCGCAGATATTCTGAGCACTTTCAGGTTTCAATCGATGATATGATCAATCGAAACCTAGCTGATGAACGGGAGTTACTTGCCGTGAAAAGTCGGTCTGCAGAAAATCCTATTGCTTCTTCAGATTCTGACATGAGCCTTGACAAGCAAGTATATGGCTTAAATTCGCATGTACTTAAAGAATTTGTACAAAGAAATCAGCAGATTGAGAAGATGGTGCAGGGATTCAAAGCGTTCCGTCAGATCAGGGGAAACGATGACCGTCATCCACAAGGTAAGGACGGTACAGTTGGTGAAGATAATCTTGTCTATCTCCTGGAGCATTTAATCAAAACCAATAGAGATTTGATTAATTCTCTGCAAAACAAACTTTGACTGGAAAGACTCTCCGATATGTGTAAAATCCCCTCATCCGGACATAGTATGTAATTATGATCTAGTCCGCAAAGGGCAGAACAGCTTCAGAAGCCATCACGTGTTTGGGGCTCGTTAACGCAATAATCGATAGACAATTCCTATGACTAAGAAGATAAGTAAAATGTGGATCAGATTGCCAACCATTTCTCCAAAGCCAAAATAGCCTATCAGCCATCCAACCAACAATATAATGATGATTAAGTCCAGAAGTCCTCGCATGTGTTTTGTATTTTTGTTAAAGGCAGGACAGTATCTACGTCCTATTGGTTCGACCGACTCACAAAAAACCGGCAATTTCTGCCCCCAGTAAAGAGAGAAACACCTTGATGCACACAATGTGATCAAGGTGTTTCTATTTGTATCAACAGACATTTTAATGTCAAAGGCCGTCACTAATTATCATGCTGGAAATTGTAATTTCCTTCACGATACCCATCAATAAATGGTGGCTGCAGCAGCTTTAAATTTTCTACTCCTCCAGCTGTCAAGCATCCAACTTCGTTTTTCCAAATCGGCTAGAAAGCCAGCGATCATGTCAATTGTTCCCTCATCACCGACTTCTTCAGCAGCTTCCAAAATCGACCTCATTTGTGAGATCAAGGTGCTGTGATTTTGCAGAATTTCATTGATCATATCTCGATCAGAGAAATCCTTTTTTGCTTCCTCAATGTGAGAAATCTCCAGATATGCAGACAAATGACTCATGGGCTTGAAACGTAAGGTCAGAACACGTTCCGCAACTTCATCGATTTTGACTTTTGCATCATTGTAGAGTTCTTCAAAGAGTCGATGCAGTTCGAAGAAGTTTTCGCCACTTATATTCCAATGAAAGTTTCTCAAGTTTTGATAGTAAACGTGGTAGCTGGCGAGCAGCTGGTTTAGGTTTTCAACTACTTTTCTCAATTCTTCTTTTTCAATTCCTAAATAGTTCATATCGCTTGACAAATGTTTTGATTAATAAATGAAATTCCACCTCCATTCCCTATTAGAAGATGCAAAGTTCTTACCTTTAAAGACATTTCATATAAGCAAAAAGTTTGATCTGATATACGAATTTATCAAATATCCAGCGCGGGGTTGGTGAGGTGGTGACAATACCTACTTTTTCTATGCCGATTTACAGTGATGGTTGGATCACAATTGAGTGTCATCAATTCCACTTAAGATCAATAGTGTTGCTGCGGTATGATGTAAAAACAAATGATAAGTTTAAAGTGTTTTAATATGGAAGATGATTTTGTATCAAAGAATACGCATACAAATATGAAAATATTAATAGAAGCACCTTTCAGTCTGTCGGAGACCACTGAAAGGATGATTAGGGAAGATCTGGAAAAATTGGAAAAGACTTTTGAAAAAATTACCCGCGCTCATGTTTATTTTAAGTTGGGTGATGGAACGGGCGATGAAACGGTTTTGGCTGAAGTAGAACTACATGTGCCTGGGCCCACGATTTTTGCAGCTCATGAAGCCGAATATTATATGGAAGCTTTAAAACAAGCCATTGCAAAGGCGCGTCGGCAACTTGTGAAATACAAGGAAGTGAGATTTAGCCAACGCCAGTAGTAATCGCCGATTAGATTGGTTTGCCCTTCCACAGTATAAATTACTCACCTTGTCTTAGTAATTGGTAGGCACCGGCACGATAATATGGCGGTAAGGCAGGCTCAAGGTATCTATTGTCCGCTATTTGCATAACTTGAGCCTCGAAAAGATGTTTAGCATCCTATGAGGAGTGCCATACCATTTATCTTATTGACATTAGCCCAGACCTTCACAGCCCAAGGACAACGAGATGACTTAGATCATTTTTTTGATCAAGCAGACATTTTGTTGAATGAGTACGTGGTGAAGGGTAGGGTAGACTATGAGAGATTGTCTGATGATCCGAGACTGGAAGAGCTTGTTGTTTTCATTGCCGACTATGACGTGTCAACTGCCGATGAGAACACCAGGAAGGCCTACCTCATCAATGTCTACAACCTGCTTGTCATACAAGGTGTAGTAGATCACTATCCTCTGCATTCCCTGCTTAAGGTGTTTGGTTTCTTTGATCAACCTAAATGGATCGTTGGCTCCGAAACCTTGAGTCTAAACAAACTCGAAAAGGACTTAATCCTTCCTGATTTCAGTGATCCCAGGTTACATTTCGTCTTGGCATGTGGGGCATTGGGATGCCCGCCTTTGGCCGATTTTGCCTATCGGCCGGAGCAACTTGATCGACAGCTTGATGAACGCACATGGTTGGCCTTGAATGATGACCAATTTCTTCGTCGCACCACTGAGGACAGACTGGAATTGTCCCAAATTTTCAGCTGGTATGCCGACGACTTTGGTGGCAAGAAGTCAACAATGCTAGACTTCGTTAACCAGTACCAGGACGATCCTATCGAATCTGACATCAGCATAAGTTTTTATTCGTACGATTGGACCCTTAACGATCAACAGGAGCCCTTGGGCTCGCCCAATGCCAGTCGCTATATTGTCTCCGCAACGGTGGCGAAAGGAGGATATGAGCTCAAATGGTTCAATAACCTCTACACTCAACTTACGCCGGGTGATGGCCCTATGGATCGCAGGGAGTCATACTTTACTTCACTGGTGAACTTTGTGTATGGATTCTCTGATCGGATCAATCTGGGATTTGATCTCAGATATCGGCGCTATAGCTCTCACATTGCGCCAGCCTCGCCTTTGAAGGTTTTCACCTTTTCTGATGCAACCTTCAGCCGGTCTGTCCTTGCGACTTTTGGCCCTAAGGTGAGATTTTCACCTATGAAATACTGGTCAAATTTTTCGGTTCAATCTGCTGTTTGGTTTCCTTTACGGGATGACCTCGATGGTCGAGGTGGTCTGCCATGGATTGATTGGGCTGGTCCCACCTGGTGGACTCAGTTTTTTAATGATTTCGATGTAGGAACTCGCTTTTCTCTGTTTACAGAGTTGGATTTTTTGTGGGAAGATATCGGACAACTGCAGCACGGGAGAATAAACCGAATTTCTACTCCAGTGACAGGTATTTTTAGTTATTTTCCTAATTCGAAAACGACCCTTTATACTATGGTGAATTTCTCTCCTTATTGGTCACCAGATCTGGATTATTTTTTCCAACCGGGTCTGGGTACAAAATATCAGTTCTCACCAAGACTCGAACTCGAAATCCTCTACACTTTTTTTACCAACTCCTTCTTGCAGGAGATCGGGGGTAGAGCATCGACCTTCAATCTAGGAGTCAGAATTTCACGGTAATATTCAAATGTTTTTTCGATATCATCTTTTTTTGCAAATGTTCTGCCTGTTGTATGTAGTCAATGCAACCGGTCAGATCATTGACACGGTAATTTTCCAGGGTTTGAGCAGGACTGATGAGGATTACCTTCGTCGATTTTTGCAACACGTCGAAGGAAGCCATTTTGAGGAAAAGGGAGTGCAGAGAGATGAACAGGTGCTTCGGAACTTATATCCCGTTGCCGAAGTACAATTTTACGTTGACTCGTCCGATGCATTTACACTCGTCTACGAAATTGATGAGGCCATGACTTTATTTCCCATTGTTGGAATTGGTGCAGTTCGAGACAATGCCTGGTTTCAACTGGGAATTAAGGACATTCACTCTGGTGGCAAAGGTATTGAATGGAGTGCGGTGTACGGGAACATTGATAGGAGAAGCAATCTTTATCTCTCGTTCAAGAACCTCCATCCCGGAGGTAGTAGATTGGGATTTTCGATAAATCCGGTTAAATGGGCTTCGACCGAACCGCTTTATTTTGATGAAGGTCAGGTGACTTACGATTATGATATCTCATATCTCGGAATTTCGGGAATTTATGAGATTAAAGTGAACCAATACTTGGAAATAGCAACAGCTTATTTTAGGGAGAAGTATGTTAAAGCTAGGGATCAGATATTGGTCCATCCACCAGGGCCTGAGAGTTTAAAAGAATACAAATCATTGTATAAAATTCTCCACTCGATTGATCGGAAAAATTATGAATCATTTTATGTGTCAGGATTTGACATAAGATCCACTTGGCAGACAGTTCATACATGGAATAATACACATTGGTTTCACATTATTCTCAATGATCTTGTGTGGTTTACCCGCTGGAGAAGGAGCGGTAATTTAGGCTTTCGACTTCGCATGGGATTGTCGACAAATGATGTTACTCCCTTTGCCCCATTTGTCATCGATAGTAGAGTGAATATACGAGGCAGTGGCAATCGGATTGATCGAGGTACTGGTCAATTGATTCTCAACACTGAATACAGACACACTTTATTTGATGCCGGATATTTTGCTGGTCAGATGGTGGCTTTTTCCGATATGGGAACCTGGCGGAATCCCGGTGGTCAGCTCAGTGATTTTACCGATCCCGAAAATTTTAGACATTTTATGGGATTGGGAGTGCGAGTCCTTTACAAGCGGGCATTTAATGCGGTACTTCGATTGGACTACGGCGTCGACATCTATGACCATAGGCAAAGGGGCTTTGTCTTTGGATTTGGTCAATATTTCTAGCGCTTAAAAGATTCTAGACTGATTTTCTACCAGCGTCTCTTGAGCAGTTTTAAGCCTTTGATCCTTATTAAGTCAACTGTTCAAGATTTGCCTACAAGGATGATGTTGGATCTTGTCACTAGTGATTACCTCTTCAAAATAACACACTTATGAGTTTGTGTATTGCACGGTTACCTTAAAAAGGCCTAAATTTAGGAAACAAGAGTGTTCACCTACCAAGGGTACACCCTTGCACGTCTTCCCAAGAGAAAATCTGAATTTCACCCTTAATTCGGAACATCATGAGCTTTGTAAAAATGAATCTAATATTTGTCAGCAGTGTCTGTATTTTGCTGCTTTGTACCAGTTGCAAAGGCAATTCATCATCAGATTCAAAGCCATAACCAAGCTGATCAAGCTGCTGAGCAGGGATAAACCATCGATGCTTGTACTTTTCTTAATAAAGCTCATGCAGAAGAAAGTATGAAAATGGCCTTGAAGGATCCTGAATCCAGTGGCTATAATCCTGTGACTCGTGCATCAGAATGTCAGTTTGAAAGTCTTGAAACAACCAATCTTACGAATTCAGGTAACCTGTTGATACGAATTGAGAAGCTAACAAATCCGGAAATGGACTTTCAAGAACTTCGGGATTTAATGGGCGGTGTAAATCGAGTTAGTAATATAGGTGAAGATGCCTTTTATAGTGCAAATCAATTGGTAATTCTCCAAGGTGATTACAAGGTCACCGTGGCGGTTGCATGGTTTGGTGATCGTGCAGGCGAGAAACTCGAAGTTGCCCAAGCCATAGGGCATATGATCTTAAGCAAATTATAAACGGTCAAATAAGTTGCAAAGCATTATGTAGATGGTCAGGCATGGAAAATATAAGGCCATATTTCTAGCGCTTAAAAAGACGCTAAAGTGATTTCTACCAGCATTTCTTTGAGCAGTTTTCAGCTAAGTACAAGATATAGTACGGCTGCTGCGATGCCTCCCAATAGGGGTCCTACCACAGGTATCCAGGCATATGCCCAATTGCTGCCCCCTTTATCAGGGATGGGTAACAGTTGATGCATTATACGAGGGGCGAGATCTCTTGCGGGATTGATGGCATATCCTGTAGTGCCGCCGAGACTCATGCCTATAGCGACGACTATTAAGGCTACAGGTAAAGCTCCTAAACTACCAAGGCCAGCTGGTGTGCCGGGATTGTCAGACACAAAATTTGGTCCAGTGATATACAGTACCGTAAAGATCAATACAAAAGTCCCCAACATTTCTGAAAGCATATTGGTCCACACATTGGGAATTGCTGGGCTGGTACAAAAGGTCGCCAGTTTGGTTCCCTGATCACCAGTAGCTCGATAATGATCGCGATGCATCAAGAACACTAAAGTGGTACCTATCGCCGCACCTAGCATCTGGCCTGCAATATACAGGGGAGCTTCAGATGCAGCAAATTTACCGGCTGCCACAAGTCCAATGGTTACTGCTGGATTGATGTGGGCACCACTAAAATCTTGCGCAACCAACACCCCTGCAAATACAGCAAATCCCCATCCTAAAGTGATGACAACCCATCCGGCACCATGACCTTTGGTTTTGGCTAACACTACATTTGCGACGACCCCGTTTCCTAATAAAATTAAGATCATTGTACCGATGAGTTCAGCAATGAAGGGAGTCATGAAGTTAGGTTTTAATGTTTTAGCTAAAGCTAGCCATTCCCTAAGTCTGAGCAACCTTGTTGCCCTAAGGGGTCAGTACCGGGAAATGCTATTTGTGAATGTAACACAATTTTCAAACAGGCAATAAAAGTTCTCGGAGTCGATGTCGTAGATCTTCGGGATTACGAAAGAGGATGCTCCTAAGTCCCAGCTCTTGACTCGCTTGAACATTTCGAATATTGTCGTCAATAAAGATGGCTTCCTCCGTGGGGATGGAATATTGCCTAAGAAGCAATTGGTAGATGGCCGGTTCTGGCTTCTTCATCCTTTCGTGACCAGACACCACAATACCATCAAAGGCCTTTAAAAAGGAAAACTGTGACATGGCTATTGGGAATGTCTCAGCAGACCAGTTGGTCAAAGCGTAAAGCATGATATCCTTGACATTTGCTAATTCTTCTAAAATCTGGACGGTACCGGTGATCGGGCCAGCCAGCATCTCAGCCCAGCGGTCGTAAAAAAGGCGAATTTCTTCTTCGTAATTTGGATGCTTCCTAATCAATAGATTGGTTCCTTCCTCCAGCGATCTTCCCGCATCCTGGGCCTCATTCCAATCAGGGGTACATATTTCAGACAGAAAATATTCCATTTGGTCCCGATTGTTGAACACTTTAGTGTACAAATGCCTCGGATCCCAATCAATCAGGACTCCGCCCAGATCAAAAATGATATATTTATACATTAAAAAATTTGATACTATGAACGAACATTTACATACCTTAGGCCGTTAAAGTACGAAGCTGTATTTATTATTTGTAACCTCGCCTCGAGAATGACATCTAATCCACGTATAGGTTTCGTATATGTAATTACGTCCAACTCAATTCACCATCTGTTTAACATCAAAAAATTTGTTTAAAGCTTATGAGAATAGCTACATTATTTCTAGTTCCTGTATTGATACTGAGTTTAAACTCAAGGATCGTAGGACAAGATTTTCAAGCCAGTCTTTCTGGCAATAACCAGCCACTACCGGTAGTCTCGCAGGCTTCGGGCTTGATCAATGCCACCATCAATGGCGATACACTTACTGTTGAAGGTTCGTTTGACAATATTCTATCTGGTGTCGACACTTCGATTGTGGGTGGAGCTCACATACACGCTGGCCTGGCAGGTCAGAATGGAGGCGTGGTGATTCCTTTAAAACCCACCTTGTCTGAAGGACTCAATAGTGGCATGTTTGAGGTCGCATCCAATACCTTTATTTTGGATCCAGAGGTAAAGGCGGCTGCGGCCGAGCGCGGTCTTTACATCAACATCCATTCCAATGACTATGGTGCTGGCGAGATTAGGGGTCAGTTATTACCGGCAGCTGATGAAGTGTATAGCGCAAATCTCTTTGGATCCAATCAGGTGCCGTCCGTTATGTCTAATGGGCAAGGGACAGTGATGTTGGAGCTTACAGGTAGCGAGGTTGTAGTTTCTGGATCCATATCCAACCTTTCCAGTGCAATTGCCACGGAGATTATCGGTGGTGCTCACATTCACATGGCCATGGCGGGACGTAATGGAGGGGTAGTAGAACCACTGACCCTTCAACTGAGTGACGACAGTACATCTGCAGAAATCCGGGCAGGAGATAACACCTTTATGTGGGCTGACAGCATTATAGAAGCACTGCAGTCAGAAGCCCTATACGTCAACATTCATACCCGAAATTGGACAGGAGGTGAGCTTCGGGGTCAATTGACGCCGTTGGCTGATGTCAAGTTCAGGACTTACCTTTCAGGAGCCAACCAATCACCCGCAGTTCAATCATTTGCCGGAGGCAAATTGGTTTACGGATTAAGGGATGGAATCCTTACCGTGAGCGGAACATTCCGTGGTTTAGAAAGCGATCTTAACGAAGATATTCTGGGTGGGGGCCACATCCATCTCGGTATGGCAGGACGGAATGGACCAGTAGCCTTTCCGCTACAACTTACGGTTAATGATGACAAACGGGGAGCGCTCGTAGATCCGGCAAACAATCGTTTTCTCGTGGGCGGCGATACCTTGATGGCACTGCTGGGCAGGGCCCTTTACGTAAATATTCACTCGCTTGACTATTCGGGCGGAGAGATTCGAGGTCAAATCTTGCCCGAGAGTCAATATTTTCTTCAAGGTGACCTAAGAGGGTCTCAGATGGTGCCTTCCGTCGAGTCCATGGGTAGTGGATCCGCGATTATCGAAGTGTTGGGCGGTAATATTACAGTCACTGGTTCATTTGAAAACCTCTCTTCTCCCTTACTTGTCTCTCTTGACAACGGTGCTCATATCCATTTTGCTCCAGCCGGGCGAATGGGCCCTCATCTTATCAATCTGGTCACCACACCTGATGATGATATTGCCAGTGGGCGGTTTCGTGCCTTAGACAATAAATTTAGTGTATCGCCTACGCGTCGCGATTCATTGAGAGGTAGATGGGGCTATATCAGTGTGCATAGCGAAGATGTGATGACGGGAGAACTTCGAGGCCAGCTTGTCCATGAAGCGGCTGCTTACTACTATGCTCCCCTTTCCGGAGCGGAAGAGGTGCCTGCGGTAGTTAGTGACGGATCGGGAGCTGCCATAATGGAATACAATGGTCAATCTGCGATTATTACCGGGAGTTTTACCGGACTGGGCAGTCCGGTAAATACCAACATTTTAGGAGGAGGTCACGTTCATACCGCCTTTGCCGGATCAAATGGTGGCGTCGCCTTTCCCTTGGCATTGTCTCTTGGCGATGGAGACACCAGTGGCACGATGGCGGTACCTGCGAATGTATTTCCCGTTACTACCGCTTTTATGGACACAGTCAGAAACCGAGGTACCTACGTCAATATTCATAGTTTGAATGAAGGAGGTGGTGAATTGAGGGGCAATTTCAGGCCAATTGCCATGAGTTACTACCTGGCAAATCTCCGAGGAAAGAATTCGACGGTTCCGATGCCATCTACAGGAGTGGGTTCGATGATCTTTGAGCGAAATAGCAATCATCTGGTGGCATCAGGATCTTTCAATAACCTCATTGGTGATTTTGATAAGAGCATCGCCGGAGGTGCTCATGTTCACTTTGGATCAGTTGGTACCAATGGAGGTATTGGGCTGTTTTTATCTTCGGTAGAAAGTGCAGATTTGAAGGCTGCAGTCTTCCTCGCGGATAGCAATAGTTTTGACTTGCCAGACTCAACTCGAATGAGTCTGATGGGTGGGAATACCTATGTAAATGTGCACAGTACTACTCAGCCCGGTGGAGAAATCCGAGGCCAGGTCCTTCACGAAATCAACCATGCACCTACACCTACCAGCTTCACTTCACCGGAGTCAGGTGACACCATAACCATAGGAGGCGACTTGAGCCAACCATTTACAGTGACTTGGAATGAATCTTCTGACCCCAACGGCGATGCGATAAGGTATCTGTGGCAACTGTCATTGACCAGTGATTTTGCCGCTCCGGCGATCACAGTGGCAACCGATAGTGCTACACAGTTTAGCACTACCTTCGGTCTCGTCGACACTCTGCTGGCCACCTTGGGAATCGACAGTGGAGAAGCAGTCACCGTCTATCATCGTGTGACTGCTTCGGATGGAAGCCTGTGTGGCGTTCATTCTATTGACTCAGTAATTCTCATCAAAGGTATCTCCACCAGTATTCAGGAAAATCCGTACTTGGAGGATGTATTTGTTTTGTATCCAAACCCGGCCAAGGAACAAGTTCAGTTGGAGTTTGTAATGAAACAAAATGCCATGGGGCTGCTAAGGATACTGGATTATACTGGTAAAATGGTGATGGAGCAAAGGAGTTCTTTATTTGCCGGCGATAATAAGATGCTATTGAATATTGGTTCTTTACCATCAGGTACTTATGTAGCCAGACTAATTGTCAATCAAGAAGTGGCTGTAGCGAAACTATTTACAAAGGAATAAGGTTTAATCGGAAACCCGTTTATCTGCACCGTATGTCAATGAGTGGCATACGGTGTTTTTTGTTGTGCTTAGCATAGCTAGTACCTCAGAGCCAGTGGCAATTTGTACATTGAGTACAAAATATAGAGCTCTATGGTGAGTAGAAGGAAGTTTTTGGAACGGGCAGCGTGGACACCCAGCTTGCTATTGACACCATCACAAATTCCTCAGTCCTGGGGTGTCCCTTTCGTTTCCAAGGATCACGATGTCACCAGGGATGAAGAATTTTGGTATCAAGTCAAAATGGCTTTCACAGTATCTCCCACCTTGGTTAATCTCAACAATGGAGGTGTATCTCCACAGCCAAGAGTAGTGCAGGAAGCCTTGGAAAGGTATAACCAACTTAGCAATGAGACTCCATCCTATTATATGTGGCGAATTTTGGACAAAGGTCGGGAAGCGATTCGGGAGAAATTGGCAGACTTAGGAGGCTGTGCTGCGGAGGAAGTAGCCATTCATCGAAATTCATCTGAAGCCCTGGAGACCGTGATTTTTGGTTTGCCTTTACAGGCTGGAGACGAAGTTGTGCTTACCAAGCAAGATTATCCAAATATGATCAATGCTTGGAAACAAAGGGCTCATCGTGATAAAATCGTTTTGCGATGGCTTGATTTTGATTTTCCCATCGAAGATGAGGATCAAATAGCTGACGCTTTTATCAACGCTTTCAATGAACACACGAAGGTTGTGCACATCACTCATTTGATCAATTGGATGGGGCAGGTGTTGCCGGTTAGAAAAATTGCTGCAGAAGCAAAAGCTAGAAACATCGAGGTGGTTATTGACGCAGCCCATTCATTCGCTCACCTGGTCTATAATATCCCTGAATTAGGAGGTGATTACTTTGGTACAAGCCTACACAAGTGGCTGTGTGCACCATTTGGATCAGGAATGCTGTGGGTGAAGAGGGAAAAGATCAAAGGGATTTATCCACTTTTTGCTGCTCCTGACCCTGAATCAGACGACATTCGAAAATTTGAAAATTTGGGTACTCGGCCGTTTGCCAACGAGCAGGCGATTGGTCAGGCCATTGATTTCCATTTAATGATTGGTTCGGAAAGGAAATTTAAACGTCTACATTATTTGAAAAATTATTGGATGGTCGCATTGGGGAAGCTCCCCCGTATTAAGCTGCACACTTCTCTAGATCCAAAGTATGGTGGCGCCATTGGATTTTTTTCGATTGAGGGAATGGATCCAAATGATATTACGCGAAGATTGCTGAATAATCATCAAATCCATGCAGTTGCCATTCACTGGGAAAATATCCATGGAGTAAGAATTACTCCGAATGTTTATACGGTGACGAAGGATCTAGACCGGTTTATTGAAGCAATTGAGGAAATGGTTTTAGGGTAATCGATTAATTAATTTTTCGGTTTTGGTAATTGAGATTACTCGGGAAATGCCTAACAATTATGCGGTAAATCACTTGGCGCAACAATTGCTCAGATCCGGAACTTCAGTTTCTCTAAATTATGGCTAAGCAAAGTGGTGAATCCCGAACTAAATTGTTTAAAAATGAAACAAGAATTCAAAACACAAAACTGGAAAACAACGAGCTAATTTCAATTCTTGTAGAAAGCATAGAAACGGCTCAAAAGAAAATAAAACGTGAAAAATCAAAAATCAAACATAATTCTAAAATCGTTAATCAGTGTTCCTTGTTTTTAAATCCAAGTATCGACTGGTGAAGCCCGAAGATAACACGAGATAAGAAGCGATACTTCCTGTCGGTCGTACAGGCTCATATCCAAACCGTCACTCGATTTCAGCAAATTCATAGCTATATATAAAGTTCTCTATAATTGGGTATCAAGCTCCACCAAATGCGCATAAAAATTAACGCAAAATTAAACCGACACTAACACCTAAAAAGGTGCCAATCAAATATCCTAAAATTCCAATGAGAATTGCCGGTGTAATGGTGCGATGGAGGCCGAAGTTTGCTGCCATTGGAGCAGCAATCGATGGGCCTCCGGCATTAGCCGCCGAGGCCACCAATACTTCTTGCAAGCTTACCCTAAGCAATTTTCCACCGATTAGTATAAAAATCAGATGTACGGATAAGATTATAATCACAAATGCCAACATTTGAAAAGAGGTTTGCAAAAGTACTCGCACATCACAGGCAGCACCTATGACCGCTAAGAAGAGATACATTAAAAACATACCCATTGAAAAAGCACTCCTTTCATATTTTTCCAGCCAGTTTGGAAAAATATTGGCAATGATCGTAATCAACAGAGTAATGATCAGCATGTCCAGAGTAATGTCTGTTGACAGAGCATTTTGAAGGATGGGTGATAGAAGATTAGCCACACCGCAGACGACCGCTGCAATCGTCAGTGGGACGGCGATAATTTGCATATTCATATCGGTCGGCTGTGGTATTGGCTGATGGTGATCAATGGCCTCGGAAGGATAGTGGACAGGGAAATGCTTGGCTATGAACGATATTGAAGGTATGCCGAATAGGAGGATAAAATAGAGGTTAGTAAACGCATTGTCGATTGTGATCACCGTAGGGAACAATTCACTGTGTAGGAAGTCGAGCGTGGAGGCTACTGCTAAGAAATTGACACTTCCTCCCGTATAGGTGCCGACAAAAACACCGGCAATTTTGTAGGTTTCAGCACCAAAATTGATTAGCCAAGTTGCCAAAATGGCACCGATAACAATACCCATTGAGCCAAAAAGAAACACCAACAGCAGCCTCCCTGATTCTCTTAATATTTTTTTGAGATGCGCATTGAAAAGCAGCAACGGAATAGAGAGGGGAACGAAAATGTTGTACACAAACTGATAGGCCGGCACTTGAAGGTTAGGATCTGATGCTGAGGGAAGGAGACCAGTAGACGTAGCCAGTGCAGCCAATGCAATCGTAATAAGTATGCCAGAAACTTTACCGAACCAACCACGATGGTCACCCAATATTCCAATCACGACACAAACGAGGAGTACGATAAAGATAGGCCAATGATCTTCGACATGAATGGCAGACATACTGAGGATGTTATTTCAATTCAGTGATCGTATCTTCTCCAAGGAATTTTGCATTTTTATTCAGATACCATTTTCTAATTTTGGGTAATTTGAACTGCTCGAGTTCGGCCATCCCCTCCACAACAATGTATTCACCATCGTTGGCGCTGGGGTCATGATAGAATCGATAGCCCATGAGAGAATAGTCATTTTTGTCAAAGTAGAAATACCAAATATCATTGCCGACAGGTGGTTCATAGTGAAGAGAAACACTGTACACGTGGCGGCTGTCAAAGACCGTATCCCTGACCTCATGAGCGAATGCTATATCTTCCTTTAATAACATCGGTAGTCCGTAAAGATAATTGTAATAATCCCTGAGCAGCAGCGCGTGCTTTTTCTCCAGTCGATATTTTCTGATCAACGCGGAATCTGTCACGGCCTGTCCATTAAAATATATTAAAGTATCCTGCTGGGAGATCTGATAGGAGATTTGATTGCCGTCTATGTCACGATGTAACTCGAATGCTGATTGCGACCAGTTGAACTTTAGTTTACTTGTGCGATTTGCCCCATCAGGTCTTTTTTCACGAAGGGCAATGGTTAGATTTTCCTTACCCCATATTCGGTCAGGATCGTGAAAATCTATGCTCTTCTCAATCACCTCTTGTGGCGTGGGTAGTTGTCCAAAGGCCATTTGAGCCAAGCTCAAAAAGAAGGACACAATGGTTGTTTGGAAGATGAATCTTTGGGATAACATTTTTCCGTATGGTTTGTTAAGCATGCTGTAATGATACGAATCCTAAGATTTTTGCAGATCATATTTATTCCTCAGTATGGCTAGAAAAGTAAGTATATTTTGGTTTCGGAGGGATCTTCGCTTGGAGGATAATGCTGGCCTTTATCACGCACTTAAAACCGCCAAAGCCCCGGTATTTCCCCTCTTTATTTTTGATAGACAAATCTTGGACGATCTCGAAGACCGATCGGATTCACGAGTGACTTTCATTTATCAGGAAATAAGAAATCTGAAGCAACAACTCGAAGACCTTAATTCAGGTATGATGGTTTACTATGGAGATCCGCCATCGATATGGAAAGAGATCTGTAATAAGTATGGGGCCGTCGAAGTCTTTTATAATCATGATTACGAGCCTTATGCCAAAACTCGGGATAAGAAAATAGCCTCGATCATCCGGGAGCATGGAGGTAGTTTTAATGGATACAAGGATCAGGTAATATTTGAATCCCATGAAATTTTGAAAGATGATGGTGATCCGTACGTCGTATTCACTCCCTATAAGAGGACCTGGCTGGAGAAACTAGACTCAAGAATTCAAGATGGCAGGTCCTATTATTTACAGTCTTATTCTACGCTTGACTATAGCCATAAGTTCTACCGTCTAGATAGGCCTGAGCAAATGCCGACCTTAGCTGAAATGGGTTTTACCGCCTCGGACATGGAAATGCCACCGAGGGAGATTTCTAAGGAAGTGATTAGGAGCTATGGGCAAAATCGTGACTACCCAGCCAGAGAGGGTACTTCGAGGTTAGGCATTCATTACCGGTTTGGCACGATTAGTATTCGTGAGAAGGCTCGAAAGGCCAAATCTCTTAGTGAGACTTACCTAAGTGAATTAATTTGGCGAGAATTCTACAGTCAGATTTTGGATCACTTTCCTCGAGTAGTCCATGAGTCCTTCCGGACCAAATATGACCGGATATCATGGCGTGATGCTGATGATGATTTTTTGGCATGGTGTGAAGGGCTTACAGGTTATCCTATGGTAGATGCTGGTATGCGACAGTTAAATCAGACCGGATATATGCACAACCGGGTAAGAATGATCTCGGCTAGTTTCTTGACCAAGCACTTGCTGATTGACTGGCGAAGAGGGGAAGCCTATTTCGCTAAAAAGCTTTTGGACTATGATCTGGCCAGCAACAATGGTGGTTGGCAGTGGTCTGCCGGTTGTGGAACAGATGCGGCACCTTATTTTCGGATTTTCAATCCCATTACTCAAAGGGAGAAATATGACCCAGACAAGGAATATGTTCGACAATGGATTCCCGAACTTGAAACTGCAGAATATCCAGCACCGATAGTGGATCACCGTTATGCTCGGAAGCGTTGCCTAGAAACTTTTAAAGAGGCATTGAAGGATTAACCAATGGTATTGTCTACATTTATTTGATGCAAGCTGAGAAGCGGGAACTCACCATTTTGTTTTGCGATGTTCTGGAATCTACTCGCCTGGCTGAGGAGTTGGATCTGGATGATTTTGTCCATATTATGGAACGGTACCATCGATGTGTTTATCAGGCCATTACGGTGCAGTACGGATATGTGGTTCAGCATCTGGGCGATGGAGTAATGGCCTACTTTGGTTACCCGGCACCATTTCAAGGGGCTCCGGTACATGCGGTAAAGGCTGCCTTGGGCGTGCTGCGAGATATATGTGAATTACAGAGATATATCAAAGAGACATTTAAAGTAAAGTTCGACATCAGAATCAGTATTCACACCGGTACCGTAATCATGACCGATTTGGGTTTGGGCGATCGCAAGGAACGGTTGGCACTGGGAGGTGCACCGAATATTTCAGCAAGATTACAGGGACTGGCACCAAAAAATGGCATTGCTATCAGCGAGGATACTTACTGCCAATTGGGTGGAGTATTCAAGTGCCAACTACTGGGATTCCATTCCCTTAAGGGAGTTTCCGGCCGGATGAAAGTATATCAGCCCCTTCATCCAATAGAATAAGCTCGACAACCCACGCTTGAGGTCATCTGTTAGATTTTGCTAGATTTAAAAACATTTTCAATTAGTCACTTGAAGCATGTTTAACCTGTATAAACACTTGCCATTGTTGCCTGGTCTGATGGTTCTTCTGACCATTTCATCACTTTATGGTCAAATACCTGAAGAGCAAAGAACGAAGTTCAAAGAAGAGGTGAAAGATAAAATCGATAGCCGGGCAAAGTTGGCCCAAGTAATGGTCGACAAGGTCTTTAGTTTTGCGGAGCTGGGTTTTCAAGAATTTGAGACATCAGCTTATTTAACTTCGATTCTAGCTGATCATGGTTTTGAGATCACCGATTCGATTAGTGGTGTTCCGACAGCCTGGTTAGCCAAATGGGGGAGTGGCAAACCAGTAATTGCCATAGGGAGTGACTTAGATTGCATTCCTAAAGCATCGCAACGGCCGGGAGTAGCTTTCCATGATCCTATTGTAGAGGGTGCTCCCGGACATGGTGAAGGACATAATTCAGGCAACCCCTTGAATATTTTGGCGGCTATTTCGGTCAAGGAAATCATGGAGCGTGAAGGGATAGAAGGGACGCTTGTGCTTTGGCCAGGTGTTGCGGAGGAGTTGGTAGGTACCAAAGCTTACTACACCCGCGATGGATACTTCGACGATTTCGATATATGTATTTTTACCCATGTAGGTAACAACCTGGGGGTGACTTACGGGCAGGCTCGTGGTACCGGTCTGATTTCAGTTGAGTATACTTTTGAAGGTGAAGCTGCACATGCCGCTGGATCTCCATGGAGAGGTAGAAGTGCCGCCGATGCTGTCGAGTTGATGAATATTGGTTGGCAATATCAGCGAGAACACCTCGATCCACTACACCGTTCACACTCAGTCATTAACAATGGAGGAGATCAGCCCAATGTGGTGCCATCTAAGGCCACGATCTGGTACTATTTCCGTCATGTGACATATCCAAGAATTATGGAGGTCTATGAGCGAGCGAATAAGATAGCCGAAGGCGCCTCCTTGATGACCAACACCACGGTCAGTAAGAAGATTCTGGGATCTGCATGGCCCAGGCATTTTAATAAGACCATTGCCGAGACGATGTACCAAAACATCCGGGAGATCGGACTACCGGGGTGGTCGTCAGCCGATCAAGAGCTGGCGATGGCCTTGCAGCGCGAGGTCGGCTCCCATGATACCTCTGGTCTTGCCGTTGAACTTGATACCTTGAGTGCCCCCAGACAAGGTTTTGTGAGTGGAGGCTCTGATGATATCGGAGACATCTCCTGGAAGTTACCCACCGTGACCTTGAGGTTTCCATCCAATATCCCAGGTCTGCAGGGGCATCATTGGAGCAACGCTGTATCAATGGCTACTCCCATTGCACACAAGGGGGTAGTGGCAGGAGCAAAAGTGGAGGCCATGACAATATTGGATTTTGTTTGTGATACTTCACTGGTAGATAAGGCCTGGCAGTACTTTCGTGAGGAGCAAGGCATGAAACAAGAATATATTCCGATGGTTACGGACGATGACAAGCCCGCAATTTACCTCAATCAAGAAATTATGGAAGAATTTCGGCCGTTGCTAGAGCCTTATTATTATGACGAAACCAAATTTGACAACTACTTGCAACAATTGGGAGTCGAATATCCCACGTTAAGAAAATAATTGTGCAGTTTATCAGATCTGTACACCCATCGAGACGATGACCAGTCGATTATGAGCACTAACAAGGTCCTGTAAGAACTTCGTATGTCCACGTTCGTAATGCACTTCAATCGTTAATCGTCCCAGATCCATTCCAACTCCCATTCGGCTTCCGAATCCAGTCCGAGGGTAATCAGTAATTCTCCGATTAAAGTCACCCTCAACCATACTCAGGGTATAGTTTAGGACAGCATCAAAACGGGCCCAAATCTTGAAATAGTCGATTTGGAGAAGTTTATACCCCACACCAATTGGTACTTTGAATTGTGAAGAGATTAATGAGGCTGGGGAGTCTTCGGTATCCAGCTGTACAGCAGATCCCAACCGGTAATAATGTAGTCCACCGTTGGCGGTCAGACGATTACCCATCCTGGCATCCAGACCAAGGTTCCATCCCATTTTAGATAAGGTGGCTGCAACGGTTGGCTGAGACACGATCATTTCACTAAAATTAACTCCAATCTTTGGGGCGAACGAAAGGGATACTGAATGTTGTGCAGCTACAACTAGTGGCAACAAGCATCCCACCAAAAGAGTAACGCAAATCCTGTGTAAGGTCTTCATGGATTTTACCCTGTTTTCAAATATTCTTAAGGCAAACGCCTCCAACAAGTGAAACGTGGCCAATCTGCCAAATATTTAACATTTCCGGTGATTTGATTGACATTTCGTGAAAGTCAAGGCCTTAATCTTGCCAAATTTACCTTATACCAGGTGAAGTATTACAAATTCGGATGGCAAAGTAAAGTGAATACTGGACTTTGGCAAATTTCACCATGCTTGCGGAAGGTGAGTAACTGTCAACCAACAATTTTAAGCGTGAGTGCCCCCGGCCTTTGGTCATGAAGGCAGGCGTCTGGTTCTATGTACTGGCCCCAATTAGAAATGGCTTTCATTCGCACACATCAGGCCATAACTGTGGCCTTAGAGAATAATCGACCTCATCAGTTGGAGTACTTGCCTCAGTGATATCCCTTCAAGGACCTTCTCGTCCTGACTTTCTTACCCAGGTGATCTCCAACTTTTCTCCTAGCACCACAACATTCACAAGCAATCTTGGGCGAAAACACGCTGAGGCAAAGTAGTAGGAGGGAAACAGATGCACTCAATGCATCGGTTTAGTTGATTACTTACACATATTAATCTGTGCCATAAATTATTCAAATTACATGTAAGTGACACATAAAGAAGCAGCTATAAATTTGCTTGTGAATTTATATAGAGAACATTTAATATATAATGTATATTAGCTGCCAGAGAAGCCCCCGGGATGCTCTACTAAACCGATAGATTGACCATGACTAGAAACTTACCATTCCTCCTTGGGCATGCTATATGCCTATTTTTCACATTCGTATCGACAACTACCATTGGGCAGACCTGTCTACCTAATTGTCGTGATGTAAATTTGTCCGTACAGACGGAAGACGGGCAAGAATTTCATGCCAAGCTCTTTTGGTCCGATTTCCTCACCAACTATGAATGTGCCTTGCCCCTTACCTATGCATTATCCACTAGGCAAGGGGGGCCTGTAGCCAGTGGAAGTTCAGACGACGTAGGCAATCAGGAATATCTGTTGCTTAGCGCTATCTGTGATCACCTGGAGCAGGGTCTGGTGATCGAGGTAACCAATGCACTGGGTAGCTGTGAGAGCATATTGACTTTTAAAACCAATGGATGGGCGGGGCAAGGAAGGTCCACGACGGTGTATTGTGAAGATCCTCTGATTACTGATCCCTCTATCTATATTGATGGAACGCCGGTGTTCCCAATTATCCCTTGTATTGGCCCAAGTGATCAACCTGCGGAATTTGCCGGTGACTGGGCCTTTCCTATCCCTTGTGAAGCCGGTATTCAAGATACCGCTAAGATCATACTAAGGGAATGGGCCTTCTACGATAAGCAGGGAAGGAGATCATCCATCTTTGATACAATTCGGGTCATGAGGCACGCGCAGCTTGACCGGGAGCACCTGTACTGTAGTGAGGCAGATACGGCTTACTGTGATAACCTGGAAAAAGTGGGTCCCTATCTCATTGAAGAGACCTATCCGGGAAGTGGCATTTGTGACACCTCCTATTTAGTCGAGTTCAAAACCAGTACTGAGGGTTTGATTGCAGTCAGCAGCCAATCTGGTTCGAAATGTGACTTGCAGGTACATGTGACCATCCACCCTTTTGACCACGGATGCGGACAATTATACAAAGTTGCAGTTGACATCAAACAAAATTGTGCGGGTAGCCAGAACCTGGCACCATGTTTTGTGCCCGGAGGCAATGTTGTGGAGCAAATTACCAATGATGCAACTTATTGGAGGTGCAACTTTTGGCTCTACAATATTGATACACTTGCCCCGATAGCTTATTGTGACTATAGTGACTTTAATTCGGAAGTAGTTATTCCTTCACAGGATGATGGTGGAGATCATTGTTTCACTACTCCCGGATATCCTGGAGACACCTCCAATGAACCGATTCTGGTGGCATCAACTTCTTCCTATGATTGTTCGGCTGCTACTGCATTGCCAGCCATTTGTGCCTCCGATGACTGGAGCGGTATCATGCGTGTTCAAGCTAAGATCCTGGGATTCGGTACCTATATATTGCAGGAGGATGATCTCTGCGCCGTGGGTTCGGGATCCAAGAAATATCGCCATGACGGAATCATAGACTTACCCTACCGGAATGAACCCTACCAGGTAATATTTGAAATATCAGATAGCTGTCACAACATCGATTCGATTTTTTGTTATCTGCTTGTAAAAGACCGGGTAAAGCCTACCGCTGTTTCCGATAAGGGTATTCAGGTCGACTTGTCAGGAGCTCATCAAGTTGATGGTGAAGCTGGCAAAGTCTGGGTAGAGGCCATGACATTTAATGAGGGCAGTTCAGATAATTGCAACATTCACTTCCTATTGGCTCGACGTGTAGATTGGTACAGGGCTTGTATTGATTTATGTGACAGCACTGAGGAGCTTTGTACCTACCATGACATCGAGGTCAGGGAACCTTTCTTCAACGTTGACAACTCGGTTGAAAAGCACTATGCTGAGACCTTAAAGTGGCTTGCTGAAGATGGAACCATGTGTGCCAATGAGCTTTACAATGCCTGGAAATTTGATTTGGCATATTACACCACGACAATCTGTGAACCTGCTCAATCTTTGACCCGTGAGACTTTCTTAGAGATTATGTCTCAAGATGATTGTGATCTGAAGTTTGGTTTGGAGATCGACAACTTTTTAAGCTGTGCAGATGATTCGATTTCCTATGAAGAAGCACTGTTCAGAGCGTCAAGCCTTGGAGGGGGCTGGAGCAAGTCTGTGCCTTTTGACTGCGATGATGCATGCAAGTCGGTTCCTGTAGAGATCTTGGTTATGGACTATTGGTGCAATTGGAGCAGATCATGGACTGAGGTCTGGGTCGAGGACAAGATACCAGTTGAGATTGTCCAAGATTTGTCTCATTCCAATATTTCTTGTAAAAGTTATCGGGATACCCGGTATGATTTCGATGCATCTAACGACCTGATCAGCCTGGAAGATATAGTGGAAATGGCGGAAAATGGTGATGCAGGGGCTTTGGATACCTTAAACTCGATATTTGGTACCTATGAGAAGGTCTGGAGAGGACCGGAGGGCTCCTACCTCGATATCAATGGTGATCAAGTAGCAGGTTCAATGGAGGTGGAAGATAGTATCTGTGTTTGTGAAACAGACACCACACCAGTCAGAACCTTAGATGATCATTTAGGCTATATCTGGAAGGATTCTATCAGTTCAGCTTGCTCCTATCAGATGACAAAGCAGTCGATCAATCGTGGATTGGTTGTGGTAAATTGCCCACAGAACGTGCACTGTAGGCAAACGGTTTGGTCTGATTTTGACCATTGTGGCCAAGGGGTAATCTATCGAAAGTTTGAGATCTGGCAGGGGTGTGATCCAAATGGGCACGGTGCGGGTGAGGTCGATACAGTAGTTAGGATCCAACAAATTGGTGTAGGAAATCACTGTCGACTCTCGAAGGAAATGTTTGATCTTCCTGAAGATCTCGAGGTTTCCTCTTGCGGCATCGAGTTCGATCCTGCCGGCAGTGGAAATGTTGTCGGTGCAGTAGATCCCGATTCCACCGGTCGGCCAGAATATCTTTTTGATGATGACTGTCGGCTTGTTGGGATTGCTCAGGTTGACAAGCTTTTTAGGGTTGTAGGTGGAGATCAAGCTTGCTACAAGATCCTCCGTACCTGGTATTTTGCCGACTGGTGTCAACAAGGCATTGCCGGCGGTTCCTGGTGGAAAGATTCCGACGTAGTGATTGATTCTTTTGTGCAAAAAATCATTGTGTTGGATACCCTTCCACCTGTTTGTGTGATCACGGGACCAGTGGAAGATGGTGGTTTGGTAGAAACGTCGGGATGTTTTTACGATTTAACAGCCCGGATCGATGTGATGGATGCTTGTGGCGGGATAAATTATCATTGGGAGTTATTTAGGGAAAGGGGGAACGAGGATTTGGAGCCTGTTCAAGCAATGGATGGAGAATTGAGCGGAGATATTGAAACCCAATTTACCGTGAATGTTGCTGATCTTGCTGATGGCCAATACCACCTAGTAGTGAGGGCGACAGATGCTTGCCAAAATGAGAGCTTCTGTCGTTATAGTGTAGGGATACAAGCTCGGAAAAAACCCAGTCCCGTATGTATTTCCTCTATTACCGCAGAACTCACTCCAATGGATCTGGATGCTGATGGCTTAGTTGACACTGCCATGGCTGTCGTTTGGGCCTCCGAATTTAACAGCAGCAGCTCGGCTCCTTGTGGTGAAGATGATGCAGATTTGCTGTTTTTCCTTGAAATCCTCGATGAAAATAATACCGGATTCAGTTCCTTAGACACCTTAGAAGATTTGGACCATTTGACAGTGGGTTGCGATGATATCGGCATAAACTCCGTGCGCTTTTGGGTCTTGAGTTCCAGTGGTACCTTTGATTACTGCGACGTCTTTTTAATGGTTCAATCAAATGCAGAGGGGTGTTCAGACACCATTGCCCCGACCGACACAATCACCACTCCCGATACCATTGTATCAATGCCGGATATTAATACCATTTTTGGAAATATCCGGACTGATGACAGTCTGGGGGTTGAGGGCGTCATTCTTCCAGTTGGTGATACGGCTCTGAATGCAGCACTTGATACGACTGACCAATTTGGTGATTACCAGTTACTGGTGACGAATGGGGAGGAGCTAACATTAGTCCCCAGACGTGAAGATGAGGTGACAAACGGAGTGACGACGCATGATCAAATTACACTTTTTAATCATATTAACGGTAACCCTTTGGAGGGGCCATACAAGAGGATTGCAGCAGATGTAAATGGAGATGGCGTGATAGCTCAGATCGATGTCCTGATATTGCGGAGGGTAATCCTTGGGGAGCTCTCGGAATTTCCCATGGTTGATCCTTGGCGATTTGTTCGTGCAGAATACGAATTTGGTACCGACCTACCCGAACAAGAAATACTGGATAGCATGATAACTTCAGCTACCATCACTGCTCATGCTCCGCAGATTAAGCAGGATTTTATCGCGATTAAAACGGGAGACCTCAATTATGACCGTAGCACTCGATCCAGGGCCGGAGAGCCATGGCTGTTTTCGACCGTCGATCAGGGGCTCTTGAAGGGTAGAGAATACACAATTAGCATTCGTAGTAATGATCTCCAAAAGTTGCTGGGCTACCAGTTTACCTTGGCCTATGATACAGCATCGCTTGAGTGGAAAGACGTGCGAGAATCGGGTGAGGCAGAACTCCGCCGTGATCATTTAGGCTTTCGATTTGTTGACAAAGGAAGTTTGCTGGTCAGCTGGATCAACGAGGGCTGGGATCTGCCATCTGGTCATCAGGTGGGTCTCTTGGAGATTGATGTAGTGGCAAAGAAAGATGTTCAGCTGCGCGATGCCATTGCCATTGATGATCGCCGCCTACGATCTGAAGTGTATTTACCCGGAAAATCCATTGTGCCTATTGCTTTGTCTTATTCAACTTCAGAAGAGGATTACTCCATAAGCCAAAATTTTCCCAATCCCTGGCAAAAGGCGACGACGATTCTTGTGCAGGCTGCCCGTCAAGCTCAGGGTGTTTTGGTCATTCATGACGGTTTTGGTAAGGAAATAAGAAGAAAGGCGATTTCGATAAAACCAGGTTCGAATGAGTTTTCCCTTTTGCCATCTCATATGAACGCAAAAGGAATTTACTACTATTCGGTAATCATAGATGATTTTATCAAGACCAAGAAAATGATTTTTATCGATTAAAAAATCTGAACGGTTCAGGTTAACTTCAGTCCGTACGATTTTTAACCCCTCAATCTCAGTTGAGGGGTTTTTTGGACACTTGAAATTTTTCTTACGATGGGTTGTCTACTGTCCATTTGAGACGCAGCGTGTATCGTGTCTCATCGGTGACCTTATATCGTTCGTCTATTCGCATGCCAACAATCCAACAGATCTTTTCGTCATGTGTCAAAAGCCAAACTCTTTCTTTTTCGAATCTATTCAATTTCTCATTGGCAAAATATTTCTTGAGTTTTTGTTTCTTACCTTTCAATCCAAGGGGATAAAATGAATCGCCATTTTTCCAATGGCGTAAGAAAAGTGGAAAACTTAGTTTTTTGGCGTCTAAGAAAGCAGTGGATTGATCGAGTCTGAATTCCTTTGGAGGATTTGATAACAGTTTTAATTCAAGTTTTCCAGCCGGTAAGCTAACCACTTCATCAGGACTATTGATTACTATTTCGATCGCTTGATCTAGCTCTACGCTGCTTAGTACTAGTTTTTTTCGATCTACCGTCACTCGATTATAGTGTGAATGAAATATTGGTCCGGACTTATTTTCATTGACACACCGTACCATCTGTTCAACTTGGCTGAAATTAAATCCATAGGTACGTAGCCACTCGAAGGCCACCAGATCTCGTAAAGAATCTTCTATTTTATCCAGCTCTAAAACGATGCTATCCTGATTGATTTTCTTCCGCTCAGCGATTTGTTGGTCAAGAAATCCCCTAAGGAGGCGTGCACTCTTTTGCCAGATTAAGATATTTTCTTGCATTCTTTTCTTGAAGAATGGCAATTGTTTTTCAATTTTCGGTATTAATTTATTCCGAATGTAGTTTCTGCGGTATTTGGATTTCTTATTGGAACGATCTTGGCGATAAAGGATGCCTTCCGACTTGGCAAAAGCCCGGACTTGTCTCTTTTTTAAGAATAATATCGGTCGAATAATATGATCACGCTTTGGTTGCATACCTTGTAAACCAAAGATGCCGGTGCCCCTGGCAATGTTCATAAGCACTGTTTCGATCTGATCATCCATGTGATGTGCAACTGCCAGCAGGTTGTAGTCATTCTCCTCCATAATTTCCGAAAACCAGGTGTATCTGAGGTTTCGTGCCGCTTCTTGAATATTTAGTTTATTTTTTTTTGCGTGTTCTTTGGTGTCAAAATCCTTGCTGAAAAAAGGTGTTTTCCAAATTTGTGCATAGGTGCTTACAAAAGCTTGGTCTTTATCGGAGGCTTTCTTTCTCAATTTGAAGTTGCAATGAGCAATGGCCACTTGATAATCTAAAGATAGAAGGATGCGGGTCATGACCATCGAATCCACTCCTCCGCTAACTGCGAGGAGGATTCTGTCATTGTGTGTACATAGCTCATTTTGTTCAATATACTCTGCAGTCTGCTTAATTATTGATTTGTTTAAAGACAGCACTATTATTTGATTCCATTTTGATTTAACCACCGACGGTAGCGGTTGGCATTGATACTGTGACCAGCCAAACTCGATGCAAAAACATGCCTTCCGCTAAAGCCAGGTTTGGCGCACATGTAGAGATAATCGTGTTTTTGTGCATTTAATACCGCATCAATGCTATTTATGGATGGCATGTAAATAGGGCCTGGAGGTAGCCCTGGATACTTGTAGGTGTTGTAAGGCGAATCAATCTCAAGATGTTTGTTCAGTACTCGACGGAGGTCGAATTGACCAGTGGCAAAAACTACCGTTGGATCCGCTTGCAAAGGAATACCTTGGGCGATGCGGTTGAGGTATAGACCAGCTACTATAGGTCGCTCATCTTGGCTTTGCGTTTCTTTTTCCACAATTGAAGCCAAAGTGTAGACTTGTTCACGAGTCAAACCCAGCTCAACCAGTTTTTCTTCTCTCTGCTCTTGCTTCCAGAATCGATCTTGTTCCGAGAGCATTCTTTGCAGAACTGAAGTGGGTTTACTATTCCAAAAAAATTCATACGTATTGGGAATAAACAAACTCATGATGTTTTCGTGGGTCTTGCCCAGTTGCTCTACTGCCGAGGAATCCGTAAACACCGCTAAGAAAGTAGTGGAGTCGGCTTCCAATTTGTTTGCAAATTTACCCGCCAGTTCAGCAACTGTACGCGCATTGTTGATTGTCAAGTGCACTGGGGTCTGCTGACCTGCTCGTAATCTTGTGATCAAGGCTCGATTACTCATGCCCGGATCGATCGTATATCGTCCCCCTTTGATGTTCGGATCTTGGTATTGCATCCATTTGGCAATTCTCCTAAATGATTTAGGATGCTTTAAGAGTCTTTTTTCGGTCAGGGTGGTCACCAGATTCTCAAAACCTTCATTTGACCCAATATGGATGATGGTTGGTTCGCTTACGGTTACGTTGGGTTTTGCAACCCAACCATACAGGATAAAAGCACTGATCCCTCCAACAACAGCCAGGACTGTTAAAATCCAAATGATCAATCTTACCCTCTTTCCATTGCCCATTTTCCGCAATCCTTTATCAATACTGTTCTGACTCGTTTGGAAAATCTCGATTTTTGACATCTTCTAAGTAAGCAGAGGCAGCACCTCGTATTTGCTCGTATAGGTCTAAGTAGACCCTCAAGAACCTCGGTCGAAATTCTTTTGTGATCCCGAGGAGGTCATGGGTAACCAATACCTGTCCATCTACATGATTACCGGCCCCAATCCCAATGACGGGTATCTTCACTGATTCGGCTACTTCCTTGGCCAATTGACTGGGAATTTTTTCCAATACAATGGCAAAACACCCTATGCGTTCCAAAAGTTTGGCATCTTCTCGCAATTGCTGGGCTTCATCTTCTTCCTTAGCCCTCACCACGTACGTACCAAATTTATAGATTGATTGGGGGGTTAAACCGAGATGACCCATCACGGGGACACCTGCTTTGAGAATGCGCTTTATTGAGTTTTGGACTGGTGCTCCCCCTTCCAATTTTACGGCATGTGCACCCGATTCCTTCATAATGCGGATGGCTGACCCCAGTGCTTTCTTGGAATTGCCCTGATACGTGCCGAAGGGCAGATCAACCACGACAAGGGCCCTTGAGATGGCTCTAATTACGCTGCTGGCATGATAAATCATCTGGTCAAGCGTGATCGGAAGGGTGGTCTCATGACCAGCCATGACATTTGAAGCTGAATCTCCTACCAAGAGAACTTCGATCCCGGCTTCATCCAGAATTTTTGCCATGGAGTAATCGTAAGCGGTCAACATACTGATTCGTTCTCCCTTTTCCTTCATGCGCTGTAGGGTATGTACGGTGACGCGCTTGATTTCCTTATTGACTGACATAAGTGGTGCGGTTAATCAGATCCCGAAATTAATCAAATTGCGATAGGAGACCGTTCTGCAAACTTTCATTTGGTGCTCGACGACCACTGGATTCGGCGGATGCTGTAAAATCTCACTGGGTTTTGGTAGTAGTACGCATTCTTCTCATAAGTTAGACCAGCTTTTAGCAGCACTTTTTGCGATGCGGTATTCAATGGGTGAGTTACTGCTACGATCTCTTCCAAATTCCTTTCAGTGAAACCATACTTTACCAAAGCTCTCGAAATTTCTGTCGCATAACCCTGGCCCCATTCTTGCAGTGACAGGCGATAGCCCAGTTCGATCATTCTGCTGCCATCCAGGTCTTTAAGGCATGCCCATCCGATGGGTTCCTCCCCAGATTTTTTACATGCCATCCACCGGCCATAACCCGGCCTAGACCTGTATTTGTTCAAAGTGATTTCTAATCTCGCCTTTATTTCTGCCTCATTTCGGATGGGTCCAATGTATTTCATCACTTCTGGATCCTGGTCAATCGAAAGCAGAAAAGGCAGGTCGGATTCCGTCAATTTCCTGAGGTACAGCCGTTTTGATTCTAAGATTACCTTCGAAGAGGATTCCATTTCACGTTGATAATTTTCCTGACGATATGTCACACTGTGGATCGCTTTCTGACACAATGGAAGACAAATTTCCAGAAAAACCTGACGATTTGGTACATATCATGCCTTGGCATCTAAATTGAGCTTGTATGATGAATGACAACTTAAAACATAGAAAAAAAATAGATATATGGGAAAAATAATAGGAATAGATTTAGGTACGACCAATTCATGTGTTGCCGTAATGGAGGGTAACGAACCGGTTGTAATACCCAATGATGAAGGGAGGCGAACAACTCCTTCCGTGGTGGCTTTTATGGATAACGGTGAGCGAAAAATTGGTGATCCGGCCAAACGTCAGGCCATCACGAATCCCGAACGGACAGTTTCCTCGATCAAACGCTTTATGGGCAACCGCTATGCTGAAGTAAAAATGGAAGCCAGCAGAGTACCCTATAAAGTGACGAAGGGCGATAATGATACTGTGCGGGTTGAGATTGATGGTCGTAAATATACACCTCAAGAGATTTCCGCTATGGTCTTGCAAAAGATGAAGAAAGTGGCTGAAGATTATCTTGGTTCTGAAGTCACTGAGGCCGTCGTTACGGTACCAGCATATTTTAATGACTCGCAAAGACAGGCTACCAAGGAAGCTGGGGAGATCGCTGGTTTGACGGTAAAGAGAATAATTAATGAACCTACTGCAGCTGCTTTAGCCTATGGTCTGGATAAAAAAGGAGCGGATACAACCATAGCCGTCTTTGACTTGGGTGGAGGAACTTTTGACATTTCTATCCTAGAACTTGGCGATGGAGTGTTTGAAGTCAAATCAACCAATGGAGATACCCACCTGGGAGGAGATGACTTTGACCAGGTATTGATTGATTTTCTTGCTGATGCATTTAAGCAACAGGAGAATATTGACCTTCGGAAAGATCCTTTGGCACTGCAGCGATTGAAAGATGCAGCAGAGAAAGCCAAGATTGAATTGTCCGCTGGTACGGAGACTGAAGTTAACCTTCCGTACATCACTGCTGTAGACGGTGTGCCAAAGCATCTGGTGCAAAAGATATCCAGAGCAAAATTCGAACAACTCGCTGATGATCTCATTGAACGTACCTTAAAGCCTTGTCAGGAGGCACTGAATGATGCGGGCTTGAGCAAGAGTGATATTAATGAGATTATTTTGGTTGGTGGGTCCACTAGAATTCCGAGAATTCAACAAGCTGTTGAAGAATTCTTCGGGAAGAAGCCCAGTAAGGGTGTTAACCCCGACGAGGTTGTAGCAATCGGTGCTGCTATTCAAGGTGGAGTGTTAAGTGGAGACGTTCAAGACGTACTCTTACTGGATGTTACTCCTCTTTCGCTTGGTATTGAAACCATGGGAGGAGTCTATGATGTGGTTATTGAAGCCAACAGCACTATCCCGACCAAGAAGTCGAAGGTGTATTCAACTGCATCTGACAATCAACCTTCAGTGGAAATACACATACTCCAGGGTGAAAGGCCAATGGCCAAAGATAACCGAACAGTAGGTCGATTTATTCTTGACGGAATACCACCTGCACCTCGGGGTGTGCCGCAAGTGGAAGTGTCCTTTGATATCGATGCCAATGGCATTCTCAACGTTCATGCTAAGGATAAGGGTACTGGAAAAGAGCAGAAAATCCGTATTGAGGCCTCTACAGGGTTATCTAAAGAGGAGATTGAAAAGATGAAGAGTGAGGCTGCTGCAAATGCTGAATCTGATAAGGCGGCCAGAGAAAAAGTGGATAAGATCAATGCTGCTGATACATTGATCTTCCAAACTGAGAAGCAACTATCGGAGTTTGGCGATAAGATTCCGGGAGATAAAAAGGAGACCATTGAAAAAGCTGTTTCTGGGCTTAAAGAAGCGCATAAGTCTGAGGATGTTGCCGCAATAGATGCAGCCACTAAAGAACTGAATGATGCCTGGGCTGCGGCAAGTCAGGATATATATCAGGCGCAGCAAGCCGATGGTGCAGCTGCAACAGGTGGCCAGGACTCGACTTCGGAAAGCAGTGGCGATAACGGTTCTGAGGGAAGTACCGATGGAGAGGATGTCACCGACGTTGAATTTGAGGAGGTCGACGAAAACAAGGATTAGTTAACGACCATATATTCTATCTGAAAATTTGGGGCTTTCCTGATCCGATCAGGAGAGCCTTTTTTGTGATTTTGACTGTGATGACTGTCATCAATACAAGGCTGATCGCATCGCCTTTTGTCGCCCGGTAGAATTAGAGGCCGGCTTAATTGAGGTTTACTTGGTCAGTTGGTCTAAAAAGTAGGACAAGCACTGCCTTCTTCCTCGTAGACTCCGAAGTAAGAGATAGATAGTTCCAGGGCACCTTGACCCGTTCGATAGTTGATCACATCCCTGATGTTGAGGTCATAGCTTAACCCAATGACCAGATCTCCCAACCCCAATCCTACCAAGAATCCAACCATATCTGGCTGGATACTGTCATCGAAATCTTGAGCAAGACGTAACCATGCCCCCAGATGGAAATTAAATACATCCGTGCTATTGGGCTCTATAATAAAGTTGTTGCCCAAGGTCAGGCTGCTATGTGGGCCCTGATGTACATAATACATTCTGGGAGAGATTCGGATGTTTTCGTTCATATGCGTGGCAATGCCGCCATGCACGGCATATCGTCGAAAAAGCTTGCTGCTCGATAAACTCTGTTGCTGTTCGTCGTCATCATTGCGGTAGAAAGAAATCTGTGGTTGAACGATATGATGTATGGTGGCGCCCACGTACAGCGCTGTACCCTTATTCGGGCTCGAGCTATAGTTTAGGCCAAAGGCAAAATCACTGAAGCTAAAATTATTTTCAGGAAGGTCTTCACCTGTAGCACCGGTAAATTGATCCACTCCGTCAAACTGGTCCTGAAAGAAAAGGTTTTCATACAAAATGTTTCGCTGGATCGTACTCAATTGGATGCCAGCCGACAAGTATTTAGAATGGTCATCGGCAAGCGATTTATGAAATGCTCCTGAAAGACCAATTGTGTTTGTAGACAGGTCAAGAGGGCCTACTTGATCAGATAGAAATTGTAGCCCTACCGCAGCCGCATCACCTTCCAGGGCTCGTGATTCAAAGTCAAATCGAAGATCGAGAGCCGCACCAAATATGCCAATCGACTGCTCCAGTGGCCCCCTCCACTGATCTCGGTAAATCGCTGACACACGATACTTTGCTCCAAAGCCCCCTGTCAAGGCTGGATTGAGATTGGTGGGATTGGCATAAAATTGTGAGAACTGAGGGTCCTGGCCAAATGCTTCCAGGGTGACGAGAATCAGCAGCATTACGTAAAACAGGAAGCGCTGAGCGCTTTTTTTCAATTTCCGAATGCCATTCATCATAATCTCATTTGCGTTTTCTCCTGATCTAACGACGCACTTCCGTTCAGGACTATAAATCGTGACTTAAATATTTTGAATGATATCATATTGAGTAATGATCTGAAGGGAGCCCGTACGATCTTTAGTTATTACCGCCGGTGTTTTTCTATTGATCATTTGTGCCACTTTTTTGATTGATGTATCTAGCTCAACAAATGGGAATGCTGGTCCCATGATATCCCTAATCTGTGTACCCATACTCTCTTCATCCTGCTGCAAAAGACAGTCAATGAGCTGACTCTCGGTGATTGACCCAGTCATGTGTTCGCCATCCATAACCGGCATCTGTGAAATATCATTTTGTCTCATAATGTCTATCACGCTTCGCACCAGTGCATGAGGTTGAGTTGATTCAAAGGTTTTGGTTGGTTTTAGCCCAATCAGATCCTTCACCTTTAGATCTTCATCTAGAAACCCGCGCTCGCGCATCCAATCATCATTGTAGATCTTGGCCACATACCGGCTGCCATGATCATGGAAGATGATGACCACCAAGTCGTCAGCTGCCAATTGGTCACTCAATTGCAATAATCCTGCCATCGCACTGCCTGCAGAGTACCCGAGGAGTATCCCTTCCAGTCGAGCCAAATTTCTTGCAGCCAAAGCTCCATCCTTGTCGGTTACCTTCTCAAATTGATCGATGATATCAAAGTCTACATTCCCAGGCAATATGTCTTCCCCAATGCCTTCGGTTATGTACGGATAGATTTCCTTATCATCGAAAACACCGGTCTCATGATACTTCTTGAAAACAGATCCATAGGTATCGATACCCCAGATCTTAATGTTGGGATTTTTTTCTTTCAAATACCGGCCGGCACCGGATATGGTGCCTCCCGTGCCCACACCTACCACCAGATGGGTAATCCTTCCATCAGTATCTTCCCAAATCTCCGGTCCCGTCGATTCGTAATGCGCTGCAGTATTGGCCAGGTTGTCATATTGATTACACCAATACGAATTGTTGATTTCTTTACTGAGCTTCTCAGCAACGGAGTAGTACGATCTTGGATCTTTAGGATCTACATTTGTTGGGCACACTATAACATCCGCTCCTACCGCCTTCAGCATGTCAATCTTTTCTTTCGACTGTTTATCGTTGGTGGTAAAGATGCACTTGTAACCTTTAATTGCGGCTGCAATGGCTAAACCCATGCCTGTGTTTCCAGAGGTACATTCAATGATCGTCCCACCAGGTTTCAATAGCTCCTCCTCCTCTGCCTGTTGGATCATGCGCAAAGCCATCCGATCTTTGATGGAATGCCCAGGATTGAAGGTCTCGACTTTGCCATACACTGTGCAGGGCAGGTGATCCACAATCCGGTTGAGTCTTATCATCGGTGTATTTCCAATCGTTTCGAGGATGTTATTATATGTTCTCAAATCACAGGTATTCTAGTTTGCCACAAAAATAGAGCTCCAAAGGGAAAAGTCACCAAACTGGGGGCCATTTCCAGAACAACGCCATGTTGAGACAGTCATTGAACCAGTGGCCAGTTATTTTCTATCTGCTTACCCCTAAACCTGCCCCTTGGTAACGGCAGTAGACGAAAAATTTCGGGTCTACAACACCCAATGCCCTGGCAAGATCGGGAGAAACGACCATGTCAATCTCCTTGCCATAGAGTTTCTCTGGAAGACGTCCAATCACTTTGGCATAAATGATCGATTGATGCATTGGATTGGTTATCTCGATGATCGTTTCAGGTGGTGCTTTGCGGTGCAACACGTATATCCCCGTTGCCTTACTTCCGGTATTCCAGAAGGCCACTTCGTTTGTAGAAACCATATGATGATTCTTAAACTGTGCCTCGAAAGGGTGGTCTGAATGGGTTTGTTCAACCTCACCTTGGTATTCCCGACCAATAGCAATTGCCAGTGGCTTTTTTTTCCATTGTATCCATCCAATATGCAGGATCTGCCCTTCTTGAAGGTCTTGGTTTTGGAGGCTGTTTCTCTCAATCAACAGAGATGTGGGCAGATCAAAATAACGGCGAGATATTCTAAAGAGATTATCTTTTTTCTTTACCCGGTAATACAACTCAATGTAGTGGTGCCGGTGTCCCTGCTGAGGCAATTGATAAAGGATTTGACTGTCGGTAATCGGAATTTTGACGAGGGGAGGAAGCAATTGCCTGTTGTCATCGATTTCCGGATTTAGTAAATGAATTGAGGCCAAATCTACACCGTAGATTCCACTAAGACCATAGAGTGTTTCGTGATCAGACACTCGATGATTGACCACTTTTCCTAATTTGTGGTCGATTTGAACCAAAACAGGCTCAGGTTCATTTTTCTGCGCAACAACGGAAGAAATACTTACCCAGACAAGTACAAGAAATATTGTCAGTAAATTCACCTTAGTCATATCTATCATACTAGACAAAAATACATTATATATTACAAAAAAAAAGCATATGGAGGTTCTTGCAGTGATACCCGCACGATTTGAGTCGGTCCGTTTCCCTGGCAAGGCCTTACTGGATCTAAAGGGTAAGACAATGATAGAGCGTGTATACAACCAAATAAGCAAGGCAAATTCAATCACGTCGATTACCGTAGCTACAGACGACGAACGAATATATCACCATTGTATTAACGTCAATGTACCCGTTGTTATGACTTCTACCTCTCATCAATCAGGTACCGACAGAGTGGCCGAGGTTGCCGGCAACAGTGATGCTGATTGGGTACTCAATGTACAAGGGGATGAGCCGCTTTTGCCATCGAAATATCTGGATAAGCTCGTGAATGCGATCGCCAATGAGCATGCTGATATTGCCACACTTGCTGCGCCTATTCAAAACCTTGATCTTCTCAAAGATCCCAACACTGTAAAAGTGGTAAAAAGGACAAATGGGCAAGCACTCTACTTTAGTCGATCTGGCATTCCATATCAGCGCAACCTTGATACTCGAGAGACTACTTACTGGCAACATATGGGCGTCTATGCCTTTTCAAAGCAGGTTTTGTTGGAAATCGCTTGCTGGCCAAAAAGCAAACTGGAGTTACAGGAAGGTCTGGAACAATTGCGGTGGCTTGAAGGAGGTATGGAAATATTGGTGGTCGAAGTGCCTAAGGCCAGCCCGGGAATTGATACCCCTGCTGATGTTGCTGAGGTACTCCCCTTGATCGATGAATGACCAAAGGAAAGATCCACAGGTGAAAATTGATCGTGCTCATCCGTCTGTCGATTTTACTCATTCCATACCAGCCTGTTTTACATCAAAAGATCACCAGGGTTAAATGAGAAAGGGAGTAATTCGGTGATCGACTCAAAAACCAAGATATGACCTGTCATTCCTTGTAAAATAATCCGGATCGGATGCTGATGTCGTACTTCGTGTTCTCGGATTACCTGTCTACAAGCTCCGCAAGGGGTTATGGGATAGTCAATCAACTTATGGCTATAGTGTACAGTGACTGCAAGCGCTTCTACAGGAAGGCTTCCGTGTTTACTACCGGCTTCAGATAGGACATTTTGCTCTGCACATAGGCTTAGGCCAAGTGAGGCATTTTCCTGGTTGGTACCTGCAACAATAAGCCCATTGGTCAAGCGAATCGCTGCTGAGACAGCAAATTTAGAGTATGGAGCATAAGATTGAGGTAGAGTTTCTCTTGCTTCTTCCAGCAAAATGCGATCACCTGTTGGAAGATCTGCCCGATCGTGATATCTGAAATATCCAATATGGTGATTTTGTTTTTGCACACCCTAATTTCGACATTCAACGCGTATTTTGATGAAATTGGGAGGTCATTTAAATACTTTGGTGCTTTTTTTAGAGTTGTCCTGTATTTATGAAAAATGTTTTAGTCGTTGGTGCCGGTCGGTCCTCGCAATCCTTGATCTCTTATCTCCTGGCCGAGGCTGCCAAGCACGGTTGGTTGATCACAGTTGCGGATGCTGAACCTACCTTGGCCAAAAAGCGAATTGCCGGCCACAAATGTGGACTTGCTGTTTGGCTGGATGCCATGAAACCCAATGACCGCAGAGACCTTGTGAAACGGGTAGATCTGGTGATATCTCTTCTGCCTCCGTCGCTGCACAACTTGATTGCTGAAGATTGCCTTCATTTAAATAAGCATCTGCTCACTGCATCATATGTTGACGAGCCTATGCTGGTCCTGGATGAACTTGTACGGAATCGGGGATTAATTTTCTTAGGTGAGATGGGCTTGGATCCTGGACTGGATCATATGTCAGCCGTCGAAAAGATTGGACGAATCAAAGGATCCGGAGGAACGATCACCTCTTTTCGTTCCTATACCGGTGGTTTGGTGGCCCCGCAATCGGATGACAACCCTTGGCACTACAAGATCACCTGGAATCCCCGGAATGTCGTGGGAGCTGGAAAGGGAACCACTCAATATTTAACTGATGGCCGGTATAAATTCATCCCATACCATAAACTGTTTAAAGTCGCTCGAAGGGTGGCCATTGAAGGCATTGGTGAACTCGAGATGTACCCTAATCGTGATTCTTTGACCTATCGTAATCACTATGGTCTTGATGATATTCCCAATCTCCTCCGGGGAACTCTCCGGTATCCTGGCTTTTGTGCAGGTTGGAGCGCAATTGTAGAGTTGGGATTAACAGACGATATCACAACGATTCGAGAAACTACAAACTTGTGCTATCGAGATATGATGGAAGCTCTTGTTCCTGATGGCAAGGGACATCTGGGGGATCGTATTTCGAAACTCCTAGACATTCCAGTTCAAGGTTCCATCATGAAGCAACTGGAATGGCTGGGATTGTTCTCAAATAAACGAGTCCAACAAACCGGCACTCTTGCAGTGATTCTAGAGAATTTGCTGGTGGATAAATGGGGAATGGCTCCAAATGATAAGGACCTGGTGGTAATGCAACATGAATTTGACTATGATTTGGAAGGTATTAAACGGACCACGAAAAGTACGATGGTGGTTGAAGGTATCGATCGAAACCAAACGGCTATGAGTATGTTGGTGGGACTTCCTTTGGCTATAGGTGCCAAATTGATTATGCAAGGTAAAATTACAAAGCCGGGAGTGAGGATACCCGTCTTCTCCGACATCTATCAACCCGTGCTGGAGGAATTGCGGACATTAGGTGTAAAGTTTGTGGAGCGGGAAGCAGTAAGGCAGTGATCGCGAGAATTCAAGCATGGTTATATGATCTTACTTTTGATGTTTATCGGAGGTTTCAGCTTTTTTCCTTGGTGCGTCAGGGCACTACTTTGGTCGCTAGTATATTTTTAGCCAACAGTGCACTTACTACGGCTGACATTGGAACCTATGAAACATGGCTCTACTGGGGTATGATCCTCACATTTATTTGTTTTAGTGGTTCGCTACAGGCCTACGTGAGTGACTACAGTCAAGATGTAGCCAATAGTAAAAATTCAAATCCGTTTGCCATCTATCTCTTAACCAGTGGTGGTGCACTGATTGCGGTTTTGGGGTTCTATTCAGTCTGCCAGCTCATAGGTGAACCAATGGGTACTGAAACAAATGGCCGCTTAATAAAAGTATTATTTTTTCTATGGCTTCATTTATCGAGCTCGGTAATTCCCTATATTTTATTGGTCCAGAAAATGGTGAGGTGGTTTTATCCCTACACCTTGTTTTATGCCCTGGGATATATATTGGCTATTTCATATCCATTATTTTGGGGAGGAGGGCACCTTGATGATCTATTGATTGGCCTTATTTATTTTTCCATAGTAGAATACTTGTCATTAATATTCCTATTGGTAGTGGTTTCACGGATGAATTTTTCATTTCATCGTATCAGGCAATTGATCTCATTGGCCATCCCGCTGACCATTTATGGAGGAATGGGGCTGATGGCTCAGATATTCGATGCATGGTTGGTACAGTGGACCTTTGGAGATATGTCTACATTTGCTCAATTTAGGTATGGGGCTCGGGAATTGCCAGGAGCCCTGGCCCTGGCAGCTGCATTTACAACCGCCATGTTGGTGGAGTTTCGCAACGAGGGTAAAAACGGCTTAATAAGAATTAAAAAGGGGAGTACAAAATTAATGCATTTGTTTTTTCCTTTCAGTATGATCTTGATGCTCATAAGTCCTTACCTTTTTGAGCTGATTTTTAATGTTGATTTCGTGCGCAGTGCCTGGATTTTTAATACCTATTTGTTGTTGATGACCAGTCGTTGGTTGTTTCCTCAAGTGATGATGGTGGTATTAAAAGAAAACAATAGGTTAATACGATACGCGGTCCTGGAATTGATGGTAAACGTGATCTTGAGTTTATTACTCATCCGATATTGGGGCCTGGTCGGTGTTGCCCTTGCTACGGTAGTTGCATTTGGTTTGGAGAAGTGGTGGTTGGGCCAATATCTGTACCGCAAGTACGGGATGAAGTGGAGTGATTATGTATCTATAGAAACCTGGTCATTCTATTCACTTGGCAGTCTCATTGTCTATCTTGTTGCTATGGTGATTTGGGGTCAAATATGAAGACGATCGGTGAGTTTAGAAAGTTGATCATCGAAGATTTGGAATCGGAGATGGATAGGATAGAATTAAGCAATGTCTTGGACTTACTTTTTATCGATTACCTGCATCTAGACCCCCACGATTACCAATATCAATTAAGTAAAGCAGATATTCAAAAGCTTACATCGGCCTGGGAGAAACTACGTGATTCAATGCCGGTACAATACATTACGGGGATAGCTCATTTCTATGGATTAAAATTAAGGGTCAATGAGCATGTGCTAATTCCACGTATGGAAACTGAAGAATTGGTTTTTACTGCCTTACAGTTAATACGCAGTTCGCAGTCAAAAAAGATCAAGCTACTGGATGTGGGTACCGGGTCAGGCTGCATTGCCATAGCTCTGAAGAAAGCTTCTGCTCAGGCCGATATTGTCGCTATGGACATTTCCAGGGAGGCGCTCCATGTAGCGAAAAGAAATGCTGAGGAGCACCAGATTTTAATGGATTTTGAACAGTGGGACATTATGCGGCCAAGCACCTGGTCGCATAGTGGTCCCTATCATTTTATCGTTAGCAATCCCCCTTATATTGTGACCTCTGAAACTCATCTCATGTCGAGAAATGTACGACTTTATGAACCTGCAAGAGCCTTATTTGCACCAAATGATGACCCTGTTATGATTTATCGAATGCTCTTGCGTCTCTCTAGGCTACAGCTTATTAAAGGTGGTTATTTGCTGGCTGAAATCAATGAGTTTTCCACTGAGCCCATAAAATCCCTTATTGATGAATTTGATGATTTCTCCCATCAATTACTCAAGGACATGAGCGGGAAGTATAGAATATTACAGTCTAGGTATTTGGGAAATGAAGACCAAATTTGATCTGAGTCAGCCTCCGGCTTTCTTTGTGTTCGCATATCCTTTTTTTAGCAGGATGGGAATCACCTTGTCACGTTGATCACCTTGCAATAGAATCTCACCATCTTTGACCGACCCTCCAACCCCGCAGGCTGCCTTTAATTCTTTGGACAGAACTTTTAATGCATCGGGATTGTGTTGGATTCCTTTGATCAAAGTGACTTCTTTTCCACCCCTCTTTTTGCGGTCAAGCCATACTCTAACCTGCCAATCGTAAGTTTTCTCTTTACTTGTTGGCCCAGAATTTTTTGTGGTCTCTATGGCGGGGCTTAGATGCTCAAACAAGCTCTTCATGGTGTCATTATCAGTCGAGTACACAATGCCACCACCCCGAATTTTCTTATTCTTTTTTGACATGTTATTGATTCTTCCAGTTTAGATTAATCATTCTTAAGATCAGTACAGCCAATCCATCCATTTGCCCAGTGGCGTTGGTGAGCAAGACTACACCCTTTTTGCTCTCCCTAATAAAGTGTATCGATGCCGCATGACCGTCGGTTTTGCCACTGTGCAAATAGATGTTCGGATATTTCCGATTTACGAAGACATGCCAGGCATCTGCGACAAAGGTCTTTTTTAAGTTTGGTATTTTATGTGCAGGTTTAAGCATCTCTTTAAGTGAGTTTGCCATCGGGAGGGCTTCATGCAGCATGACGGATACAAATCTACATAAATCTCTGGCTGAACTCTTGATTCCTTCAGAAGCGGTGAAAGATGCAAAATCCCAAGGCCGTGCAACCATACCTGCCCGGGTGTACCCCGGAGTTAGTCGAGACATCTGACCTTCACTGATCTCGATTCCAGAGTCAGTCATTTGTAAAGGATTAAATATTTTTTCACGGACTAATTTTGCAAATGGCTGGCCCGTTGCTCGTTCAAACACAATTTCAAGCAATGCATAATTGGTATGTGAGTAAATGTATTTGCCAGATTTCATTTCTCTGTCAAGCTGTCGATAGTAGTCCAGAAGATCATTTTTGCTATACTGGGCATATCTACTGGTGGTTTCTTTCTCCTTTATACCCAAATTTGTCGGAAGGGTGGGTAGTCCAGATGTATGGGTAAGCAGTTGATCGAGTGTCAATGTGGATAGGGCAGGGTTGATTTCATCTTCCTTTAAATACTTATTGACAGGATCATGTCGATCTACAAATCCCTCTCCTTGGAGTATGTGAAAAAGTAGGGCACTGAAGATTTTTGACAGCCCACCAATTTCAAAGATGCTGCTGTCAGTTAGAGACTCGGCCGAACCTTTACGGCGAGATCCAAAAGCGAGGATATAGGTTGAATCCTTATCAATGATACCCACAAGGAAGCCAGGGACACTTTCAAAAGATATTTCTGTTTCATATCGAATGATTTTTTCAATTTCCTTCCTCAGATGGTTCTCCATTTGAGACTGAAGTGTCGATGCCGAGCAAGAAATCAATATACCAAGGATTAATTTTTTCAAGAGTTTCATTTTTTCCAAAGATCTTTTGGCACTTTTACCGATTTGCAAAGACCTCATTTCCCTCTCGGCAAGAGAGACTGAAATCCTTGGCAGATAAGCGGTGGTGAAGAAACACTCTGTCATGCGAAAATCAATCGTCGAATTGGAATGCAACTGAACTTTCTTTTTTTTAGCAAAATATTCCCTAGATAAGCAAAACGATGACTCTCGATCATAAAGGAACTCGACTCTTCATATTGCTGGGTAGCTTTTTCATCGCCAACGCTTTGATCGCTGAGTTTATTGGGGTGAAAATTTTTTCACTCGAAAAAACATTGGGCTTTTCACCACTCAATCTTTCCATTTTAGATCAAGATGGCCTATCGTTCAATTTGACTGCCGGAGTGCTGTTGTGGCCGGTGGTGTTTGTCATGACGGATATTATCAATGAATATTTTGGGTTGCGTGGGGTCAGGACGTTGTCGTTCCTGGCCGTAGGGATGATTCTGTATGCATTTCTCATGTTTTTTATCGGCATAAGGTTAACACCGGCCGATTTCTGGCCAACTTCCCACATCCTGCCAGAGCTTTCACCGTCTGCACAAGAAGCGATTCGCACTAAAGTTTCCGACTATAATTATGCCTTTAGACTGGTGTTTGGTCAGGGATTGTGGATCATCGCAGGCTCATTGGTCGCTTTTCTGATCGGTCAATTACTTGACGTACTGGTGTTTCACCGGATAAAAAGATGGACGGGTGAACAAAATGTCTGGCTCAGAGCCACGGGATCAACATTGATCTCACAGTTTGTAGATAGTTTTGTGGTGTTGTTTATCGCTTTCTACATTGGCGCCGGTTGGTCCATGACTTTGGTGCTGGCCATTGGCCTTGTCAATTACATCTATAAATTTGTAATGGCTATTGTCTTGACACCCTTAATCTATTTGGCCCATTATCTCATTGATCGGTACCTGGGTCCTGATCTTGCTCATCAAATGAAACGTGAAGCAATGCAGTAGTCAGCCCTGATCATCTGTAAATCAAAAATCCCGTTTCATATCTAGTCTAGAAGCTGGACGGCTTTTTTGATTCTGGTCACTGCTTCTCTTAATTCTTCTTCTGAAGCCGCATAAGATAACCTTACACATTCATCAGCACCAAAAGCGCTGCCAGAGACCAGAGCGACGTGAGCTTTATCCAGTATGAATAGCGCAAAATCGTCAGCGTTGTTTATGTTGAATTCGCCGAAAGCCTTTCCAAAATAGTGATGAATATCAGGGAAGATGTAGAAAGCTCCTGTAGGTCGATTGACTTCAAAACCAGGAATCTCTGCCAGCAATTCAATAAAGAGGTCACGGCGGGCTCTGAATGCCTCCCTCATTTCGCTGGTCGGCTGCATCGATGCCAGAAGTGCTTCTGCAGCAGCCTTTTGACCAAATGCAGTTGCTCCGGAAGTCACTTGCCCCTGAATTTTTGAACAGGCTGAAGCAATCCATTGGGGAGCTCCCATATAACCCAGTCTCCATCCAGTCATAGCAAAACCTTTTGAAAAACCATTTACCGTAACTGTTCGGTCTGACACTTCTGGAAATGTTCCAATGCTCACATGCTGATCCGTAAAATTTATGTATTCATAAATTTCATCAGACACGATCACTACCCTGGGATAATCCTTGATAACCGCCACCAGCTCAGCCAGTTCATCCTTGGTATATACGGAGCCTGTAGGGTTACACGGTGATGAAAAGATGATCATTTTGGTCCGCTCATTCAGAGAGTTCTGAAGTTGACCTGGAGTGACCTTGAAATCCTGGTCAATCCCTGCTTTGATGGCTATCGGGATGCCCTCACCCAGCTTCACGATCTCCTTGTAGGATACCCAGTAGGGGGTGAACAAGATGACTTCATCTCCAGGATCTACCAGGGCCAGTACCAAATTAGCGATGGACTGCTTAGCTCCATTGCTCACCACAATTTGCGACGGATCAAAATGCAATCCGTTATCCCGCCGGAATTTCTCCACGATAGCTCTCCTCAACTCCATCGTCCCGGGAACCGGAGTGTATTTTGTATGCCCATTTTCCAAGGCCCGAATTGCCGCTTGTTTGATGTGATCAGGCGTGTCAAAATCAGGTTCCCCGATGCTTAGACTGATGACTTGGTGCCCCTCTGCCTGCAAGTCCCGCGCCATCTGGGCCATTTTAATGGTTGCTGATTCTTCCATCCGATTTACTCTATCAGCCAAACGCGAATCGCCCATAGATTTAAATTTTTGAAATATGTTAAAAATAAGCCGCTAAAATTAAGATAATCTGCAGAATGCTAACTCAAAAGTAAACCGGTATCGATGGCTTGACATATTAATTATTTTTATCAAGTTTTATAGTCTCATAAAAAGATCAATACATATTATAATTTGGCATAATATTTGAAGTCATAGGCGTGAGTTATTTCAAGTGGTATGTCAAATTCAGCAATTCAGTGGTTAAGGATTTTGGCAGTAGGCTGGCTTATTGGATCAACCGGTTTCCTGTTTGGCCAAGGCTGTCCGCTGCTCAATCCCATTCAGGGTCCTGGATTGGTTTGTCCTGGTGTACAGGTGGTGTACTCCGTAACTACCGATAATTCACCAGCCAACAGTTATGAATGGACGTTATTGGATGGTGGAGGTGTAGTGATCGGATCAAATACAGGCACCACATTTACCGTCCTGTGGCAATCCGTGAATGGTGGTCCCTTTACAATTTTGATGGAAGAGACCAATCAAATGCTGTGTACGCAGGGCAATGTATTAGATGTAACCGTAGCTGATGACATCGCCCGCTATCCTTTCAATTGTTTTAGTGAGGTGAACATTCCGCTGGATAACAATTGTGAAAAATTAATCTTGCCAGAGCACCTTCTTACCAGTGGAGTACCGGATTGTGACAATACCTTCGAAATTACCCTTACCCTGGATGGTGATGTAGTGGTTCCCAATCCCGTTAATGAATCTTATGTAGGTGAAATCATCACGGCAACCATTACACATCCTGAAAGCGGTCGTAGTTGTTCGTCATTGATCACATTAAAGGACGGTACAGCGCCGATCTTGACATGTAATAATGATACCACCATATGTAATGATCCATTGGCCTGGGATCCGTTCAATGCTTCCTTTGCTCAGCCCACGGTAACTGACAACTGCTCCGGTGACATCATTCCACAACCACAAGGTTATGAGTGGGTTAAGATATTTAATGATCCGGTGATTTCCGATCTTGTCATCAGAAGCTGGGAAGCCATCGATAAATATGGTAACCGCAGCGAGTGTCATGATACACTCTTCATCAGACGTGTGATCTTTGATGAGATCATGTGTCCCCCGGATACTGTGATCGCTTGCGATGCTGCTTATTTCGATCCAAATGATCCTCTTACTTCAGGGGTACCCACTTTTGATAGCCTGCCCATTTACAGTAATGTGACTTACTGCGATTTTGGCATTGAATACACCGATCGAATTACTTATAAATGCCCTGGAAATTATACCATTTACCGTGATTGGGAAATCACCGACCTTAATGGACCCGTGCTACAGCAAATGAACTGTCACCAGGTTATAGAAGTTATTGATACCTCGGGTCCACTGGTTACTTTCGATACCTCCGAAGTGAGTTATGAGCAACACCCGAACTTATTTGGGGTAGATCCCACGCGGCTTTATAAGACGGTGTATTTCCCAACCCTTGACTACACCTGCGTTGCCCATGGGTATTTTCCCAAGCCGGAAGTACGAGATTTTTGCTCGTCCTCTGACAGCCTAGTCGTAGATATTTCCTGGTCAAATGGGCACATACGCTACAACACTTGGGAGCAGGATAAGCATCTTCGATTTGAAAATCTAGGCAAGGGCAAACACGTCGTAACCATACAGGTGGCTGATGGTTGCCACAATTTCACCTACGATACACTGATTGCAGTAGCGGAAGACCTCAAAGCTCCGTTTATGGCTGTAGATAGATATCCTGTGGTGACCTTAGGCAATTATGCTGAAGTGACCTGGATCGATGTTTCTGTCTTTGATGAAGGTACCTGGGACAATTGTCATCTGTATAAAATACTCGGAAGGCGAATAGATTGGGATACTGCATGTGGCTACACCACAGACTCTACAACACTTAGTGTGGTTAGGGATCACTATGATAATTTTTATGATTGGATAAGAAGTGACGGGGATTCTCTCTGCCTTGATACAATTCATTATGGGTTTACCGATCAAATACCGTTTTGCTGTGATGATGCTTGTGGCAATGAGAAGGTCGTAATCGAGTTGATCGCCATTGATGCCAGTTGCAATGTGACTAAGAGTTGGGTCAATGTGCTGGTTGAAGATAAATCAGCACCAGAGGTCAGGCATCGACTACCGGATCTTGAAATCTCTTGTTATGCATTTAATAACTACTATCGGTCGGAGATCGAGCAAGACAATTGGGATGTATTCGGAAAATATGTTCCCTTTGATCGATACGGTGATGCCTCAAGAACAATCATCAAAGATCACATCTGCACCGACGATCCAGGTCTGGATGGCGACTATCACGAAACATTGATCGATACCATCTATGATGGCGTGGTGTTAGACAATTGTGGTTATGAGATCCGTGAGAGTCAAAAAGTTCACTTCGAGGAATGCGGTGTGGGTTGGATTGAGCGGCAGTTTGTTTTCAAGGGGACTTGTGGCAGTGCAAAAGCAGACAGCACTAAGGTGATTCAACGAATCAATATATACAATGATTGTCCGCTTCGTGAGACTGATATTATTTGGCCTGTAAAGGATACGACCATATACGAATGCGGATTAGTGGATATAGAAACTGAGGGTCCCGTAATGAAAAAAGATGATGAATGCCGCGAGATCGGAATCCACTTTAGGGATGAAGTGATCGACCAGCTTTATAATGCAGATAGTACTTGTCTTAAGATTATTAGAAAATGGGCTGTGATTGATTGGTGTAGACAAAGTGAGCCGTTTCATGCAGAATGGATCGGTGATCAGAGATATCATTACTATGAATATGATCAAATCATTTACATCAAGAATCGCGTTGCTCCCACATTTGTGGACTGCGATATTGATTCGCTATGTATAGGGAGCCAATGCAATGCCCGCCTGCATACCTCAGTCGAAGTCATGGATGATTGTACGGCACCCGAAGACATTTTGCTTTCGTGGAAGCTCTATCAAAAGACAGATTACGGTTATCAGCAGATCGCAGGTGACGATACCGATACGGCTTCTGTGGATGCCTTACAAGTTGGCTCGTACAAATTGGTTTGGTCGGCAATCGATGAATGCCACAACGAAAGCTTTTGTACTGATCACTTTGATGTGGTCGATTGTGTGAAGCCTTCCCCTATTTGCCTAACACATACTACGGCTAAATTGTGGCCGGTTGACCTGGATCAAAATGGTACCATCGATACGGCGATTGGGGAAATTTGGGCCATCGAATTGGATGTAAGCTCCCACGATAATTGTCAATCAGAGCTGACTGATTTTAGAATACGTTGGAAGGGGACAGGACAAATTGATGAAGCAGGGGAATTAATCCCACCGGATACCAGTGCAGTCAAGCTGAGCCTTGGGTGTGGAGATATTGGAACCCGGATGGTTGAAATGTGGGTAGTCGATGACCATGGAAATGCCGATTATTGTGAGGTAATCGTCGAGGTGACCGGACCTATTGAAGGATGTTCTGAAGATCTAGGTCTACTCAATGGCATTGTCAGTGGTCTGCAAGGAGCAGGGATCGCAGATGTACTTCTGCAATTAAAACAAGCAGAAGATGATATTGGAATGGTTAAAACTGATGGTGAGGGAATCTATAAATTCGAGAATTTTAGGATGGATCATCGATCCTACGAATTGATTCCCAGCAAGACTGATGAACCCATATTCGGGATATCAATCCAAGACATGATTAGGATTTCTCGTCATATTCTGGGAAAGGATGAGTTGGAGACCAGATTTGAACAGGAAGCTGCAGACGTAACGGGAGATGGATGGATTTCGGTATCAGACATCATTGTCTTGCGAAAGCTGATCTTGGGTAAGATCGATTCTCTACCCATCGATCAAACCTGGAAATTCTTCAACCGGGACATGCGACCTTGGTCCAGATTGGAAATTCCGGGTTACGAACAATTGCTGAACTTCACCGGAGTTAAAGTAGGAGATGTAACGGGAGATGCCGCGAAGCTAGAGAAGCGAGGGAGATCGAGTGATGAGCGTTATCTATTACACTTACCTCCCTTATTATCAGATAATCATGCAAGATTACCGGTCGTAGCCAGTGCCGATATTCAGTTGGCAGGTTTACAATGTGAAATCGCCGTTGATAGAGGATCTCACCTTCTCGATCTGATACCTGGTAGTTTGCCTATCGCCGAAGATGCCTGGCACATCAGTGAAGCAGGATTGCGGCTGTGCTATGTTCCAAAAAACGAGATCGCCATTGCAGCCGGAGATACACTGTTTTACCTTGGGGTGCAACTTTCCAGTCCTAATACACTTGATCACATAACGGTGAGATCGTCACGGATTCCAAGCATACTCTATACCGACACAGACTCAGTTTATTCATTGGCCCTTAGTACAGTCACGACCAGGCTCGCGGAGCAGATTTCTGGCAAAGCTGAGGTTTTTCCCAATCCAATTGCTGATGAGGCATTTTTGCAGCTCATTGATCCCCAATTCACTGAACCACTGGAGCTACAAATTTTGGGTCTTGACGGTAAGGCCTACATCAAAGAATCCCTCCCGATGATTGACTTGAAAGACTGGCGGATAGGAAGAGAAATGCTTGGAGGACCAGGGATGTATTTGGTTCATCTTAGCAGTGCCTCCTGGTCTCAGACTATTCGATTGGTTTTGTTGGAATAAGTCAAGATATCCTCAGTAGATGCTACTGAGGGGAACGACCGCATGTAAGAAATACCATTTGATTACTCACTTAAACTCTGGTGCTGATATAGCACCGGAGTTTTTCATGCTCTTATATATGGAGATAATTATAATATATAAAAGCTTAATGTATATTTGCGGCCGTAATCTCGCGTGAAGTATAACACAAATTAGTATTGATAATTTTCATATATTTTGTGCTTACATTTGATGATAAGTTGACTACTTTTACGACTTACCATAAAGGTAAATTGAAGGATAAAATATAATCCAGTAAAGATGACTTGATATTCTGTTGATTATCAAGTTATAAGAAACCAAAACTGCACAACCATGAGGATCAATCCCTTGAACAGGTATCCCCTGACAGTACTTTTTTTCTTAGCCCTGTTTTTTCCAATACTCAAGGCAGATGTTACCGTAAAGACTTATCACGATCAGAACAACAATGGTCAGCGTGATGCCGGTGAGGGTTTAATCTCGGGGCTTACGGTTACTGCCACTGATGCACAGGGTAACGAATGGCCCTTTCTAGATGATGGCGCGGGCACTCACATTTTACCGGGTGATGTGATCGTCTCGCGGCTACGGGTGCAGGTCACAGGATATGCGCCTGGTCTGTTACAGGGAGTAGCTGGTCCCACCTCAGTTTTTTATGTCGAGGATGGTGATGAAGTGGAGGTGTCTATCAGTACGGGTCCAAATTTTAACAGTTTGGAATCAGATATTATGGTCCCCTGCTACGATGGAGGACCGGCGGATCAGAATACAGGACCAGCATTTGTTTCCTTTCCTTACGATGTCAATGGCATCGCGGCTTCAAAAGGAGGGCAGGCAGCCGATCCATCCACTGATGCTACCATTCAGCAGATTGGATCTACCTGGGGTGTTGGCTATCAGCATGAAAGACGAAGGGCTTTTACATCCGCTCTAGTAAAGCGGCATGTAGGATTAGGGCCAGAAAATGAAGGCGGACTTTACGTGATCGACTATTCATCAGGGACTCCTCAAGTCAGTAGTCTCTCACTTCAAAATGTTGGTCCTTCGGTCGGTCCAACCATCGACTTGGGATCTATTCCGAGGGTTAACGTAACCGGGGATGTGGATGGTTCTATGCCACACGCACTTACTTATACCCCCAATACCGCCACCTACGATCTGGCTGCATTTGATGGGGTAGGAAAGATCGCCTTTGGTGATATTGATGTTTTTGGGGATGAGTTATGGATGGTCAATCTGCACCAGAGGTCTCTGATCGTATTGGATATATCGGGAGAGCAAGTGACTGCTTCTTCGGCGGCTTTAAGGCATTACCCTATTTTGTCAATGACCGGTTTACCCAACCTCAATTATGCCTACAGCATGTGTATCAATGCAGGCGGCAACCTAAATGGCACGGGAGCGGAACCCTTTACGGATCAGAACAAAGTTTCCTGGGACAAGAATAAGTATTCTTCAGGTGGAGGGTTCGGATATAAGGCATTTAAAGTAAATAATGAGTTAAGTGCCGCCGATGCTACCTCTGAAGGACCTTTGTATCAGACCTTCCGTAAAGGTACCTTTAGTTACAATATCCCAGTACCTACGCAAGCTACTTATCAGGTAACCCTGCATTTTGCTGAACCCAACAATTTCGTCGCAGGTGATCGTCTGTTTGATATTGCTGCAGAAGGTCAAGTCATGTACACTGATTTTGACATTGTTGCCAGGGCTCAAGGTGCCAATCGCGCTACCACGGTAACCTTCGACGTGCAATCGGATGGCAACAATGAGATCAACCTTGACTTTACAGCCAAAATTGGCAATAAGGTCTCTGAAGCCATTTTATCTGGTGTGGAGATCACTGGTGGCCCGATCATGCCGTCCGGAGAATTGAGACCATGGGGCCTATCATTCAATCAAGGCCGGGGCTATTTGGGTGTTGTTGCTGATGCCTCGACATCCCAATCACGCGATCATCTATTTGGCTTTGTCCTTTCTTTCGATCCCAGCAATATGGAGGCTGGATTTACTGAGGAACTGGCTTTTCCACTGGCTTATCCACGTGAGCGTGCCTCGAATGCACATCTTCCCAGTCCGCAGCCCCTGAGATCGGCTGAATGGCAGCCTTGGATTCAGAACTGGGAGCAGACGGCCATCATGCAGGATCAAGAACAGAAATCAACCACCGGAGCCTTGCTCTGCGCATATGCACAGCCGATTATTTCCGATATAGACTTTGTTGCTGATGGCAGCGGGTTTGTCATTGGGTTGATGGACCGCTTTGCACATCAAACCGGCTACCTCAATTATCCTCCGGTTTTAGACGACCAGACTTTACTCGTTTCCTATGGAGCAGGCGACGTCATCCGAGCCTTTGATGATCAAGGCATTTACCGCTTAGAGCAGTCAGCGGATGTTGCTGATAATGGCCAATTCTTTAGAAATGACGACGGTCCGAGTTTTGCTGGCGAATTCTTTTACGAGGATCATTTTGTTGCGGCGGCGGCGCATCACGGTGAAATATTTACGGGAGGAATGGGCATACTACCGGGTAGTGGGGAGGTAGTCAGTACCGTCTTCAATCCGATTGTGACCAATACACCCCAGTTTGAAAACAGTGGAGTCTACACCCAGGGGGTCCAATTTTACAACACCGGAAATGGTACCAAGGAGCGGGCGTATCTCTTTGTGGATCAATTCATTTCGGGAAAAGCAAATGGACTTGGAGACATGGAATTCGCTTCGGCACTCATTGGTGGAGAGATCGGAAATTATGTATGGTGTGATGGAAACGGCAACGGAATTCAAGACCCAGAGGAATTTGGGATTGACGGAGTCACGCTTACCCTACATGACAAAGAGAACATGGATGAGCAGGTCGATATGACGACAACGGCTAATGGAGGGGAGTTCATTTTTACCAACATTTTGCCCAATCATTGCTACTCCATTCGGATCGACCTGTCCCAGTTAACCATCGCCGGTTATTCTGGCTTGGTACCTGATCCTTTTCAAGGGGGAGACACATTGTTTGATTCCAATGGGGATCCCAATATGATCCCAGGATTTTCGGTAGCCATGTTTTGTTCGGGTCCAGTGGGCACAAATGACCATTCGATTGATTTTGCCTTCCTTGGTCCCGAGGCCCGGGAATGTACCCTGGTCGAATGCGTTGATCAGAATGGCTGTGCATCTTTCGACTTAAGTGACTTAATGGATTGTGCAAGGGCACTGGGCAACACAACCAATATCGTTGGCATCTATGAAGATCTGGTAAACGATAGTCTGGTCAATGAAATTACCACCGGACCAATTATGGTCTGTACCGGCATGGACTCCTGTGTCTATGCTCGAGTAAGTATTTCCAACGATACCATGTGTTATGCTATCTCGAAAATTACGCTTTCTCCACTTGATCTGGACGGTATTGGTATGATCGAGTATCAGCGTGTAATCTGCCTGGGTGCAACCCTGGACCTATCACAGGAGTTGACAGATTTCAATTTGGATTATCAAGCGGGTACGGAGATGTTCTATTCAGATGCAGCCAAGACCATGCCTCTTCCACAAAACTTTCAGTTCAATATCTTACCAGATACCGCGTATTTCAGTGCAAATCTGAGCAGTGGACAGCAATGCATGGTGATGGGAACGATGATCTATAATCAAATTCCATTTTCATTTGTAAATGCCGGTATGGATGATACCATTTGTGGATTGGAATGTGTAGATCTGACCTCGATCGGTGCCATATTTAATGCCAATGGCTCCGGAGCTACCATGGCAGAATGGACTCGACTTGGTGGAGGAGGTCTCTCCAATTTCGTTGATGACAATACCTTTGCTGGTGCAAGACTTTACTGCCCAGATTCAATGGATTTACTCAATGGTCAAGTGACCCTGCTCTTATCGGTGCTGGATGATCCTTGTGGCCCCCAGCCCCCGGATAGTGTAGTCATTACTATTCAATCCGGAGCACCTCAATTGGTGCCTGGTACCAGAGACACCATTGATTGTATACATCCTTTTGCCTCCGAACAAACGGCAGAGAATGATACTTTTCCTGGCTGCCGCATGGTCTTTCAATGTGTAGATACGATGGCCGGAGAAGTCGAGTCTTATGACTTGATCTTGGGTGATTGTGAGAACATCGTAAAGCAAATCAAAAGGACATTCAAGATCATCTATAATAAGCAGGAGTACTTCTGCATGGATACGATTGCAGTTCGAGCATTGCCAGATACATTAATATGTCCTCCTGAGCGGGACAGTGTGTACTGCCATACAGGATATCTCAAGGATGAAAATGGTCATCCTTCACCTCTGGAAACTGGGGTACCGATGGCCGATTCTATTCCTCTTTGGCCCGCACCTCCCAGCATCTGCGACATATCGATAAAATACAAGGACTTTGACTTCCACGACCAATGTCCCAATACGATCAGACGCGAGTGGTTTATCAAGAACAACTGTACGGGAGCCTTTGATTCTTGTGTACAGTGGATCATGATTTTCGATACAATTGGTCCTACTTTTACTGGCATCGACACCAATGCATTCATTGTGGCAACACCTTCGAACAGCCATGAATGCATCGCCGAGACCTACATCCCATGGGTAGAAGTAGAGGATACTTGCACTGATATTAAGCAAGTAAAGGCGATAGTAAGCGGAGTGGGTACAGTGGTATTGTCATATAATGAAGATGAGGATCGTTGGGAAAGCCATGAAAAGATTGAGATTCCATTGGCTCAGCTGGTGTTTGACGATGGTTTTGAGGTTCAGAACATCGCTTACATTACTTATGAAGCGGTTGACGAATGCCACAACAAAACGACTTTAGAATCCATTCCTTTGATTGCCGTTGACGATACCAAACCGGTGACCATATGCGACAAAGGTGTTAACGTAACGGTTTCAGACAGCATCATTTGGGTTCCGGCCGAGACCTTTGACGAGGGTTCTTGGGACAATTGCGGGATTGAGGTACTCCTGGCACGCCGGGTGGATTGGGCTTCAGCCTGTGGTATGGATCTTTGTGATAGCTTGATTTATGTTTGCGAAACAGATCATCACGATTCGCTATGGTGTGCAGTGATAGAGGCCGACAAGCACATCAACCCGGTTGAAGCACATTACCAGCAGGCCATTGAATGGCTCTGTGAGGATGGTCGGGCATGTACCTTGCCGTTCCTTTTGGGTTGGGCCTATGACTTGATTCAATACGGAACCAAGGAATGTCGAGAGCACCCATATCCGGTAGATGCCGATTTTGTAGATCAGATGATTAATGAGTGCATCAGCGAATTTGGCTTTATCCTTCCTTGCTTTAAGGCATTTGATCAGGATTCGGTTGCCATTGATGTTCTACTAAGTGACACCAGTACATTCTATGAAAATTTGATTGGTGATATCCTCAAAATTGCCGATTTGGGATTTTTTATCGGTAGTGAGTACACATTGCTGGACATCGGCAAACAAATCGGAGGTGGATGGAGTGATGCGGTTCCCTTCTGTTGTGAAGATGCTTGCGAGGAAGTCGTGGTGGAAGTGTTGGCCATGGATTACTGGTGCAACTGGAGTAAGTGCTGGACCACAGTGAAAGTCGAAGACAAAACACCTCCCGAGGTGGTGTGTGAACTTTTTGATGTCACGGTTAGCTGTGCCAGCTATAAGACCTACTACCAAGATGCGGTTGAGATGGCCCTGGCCGGCGATTTTGATAGTTTACAGTCGGTGTTGGGAACCTATGATAAGGTGCAATTTGACGACTATGATAATGTACCACCTAAGACTTCTTTTGACATTTATGAGTTGAATTGTGATTCCAATCTGGTGGAGAAAGACAGCCTGGTGTACGATGAACACCTGGGGTATGTTTGGAAAACTTTTACCTACTATCGTGCGGAATATGACACTACGGTACGCATCCAGTACAATGGGCAAGTGGCCGACAATTGCGGTTTGCAATGCATTGAGGAAAAGCCATGGGTTGAGATCGATGCTTGTGGCAATGGTAGAGTTACCCGGGTATTTAAGTTTGTCGGTCAATGCACTATTGAGGGTTCGGGGCACGTAGCTGATACCATTAGACGTACACAAACCATCTGGATCTTACCAGACTGTGAGATTAGTAAAGCCATGTTTGAAGTGCCCAAGGATACCTTGGTTTACGACTGTGGAATCACCTATCTGGATGACGGCAGTGGAAATGTAGCAGGTTCAGCCTCTCCCTCATCTACCGGCGAAGCACAATATGTATTTGATAATGATTGTCGATTGGTGGGCATCGGATACTACGATAAGGTGTTTAGAATCGTAGGCGGAGATCAAGGATGTTATAAGATCCTGAGAACATGGTGCTTTGCCGATTGGTGCGCAATAGGTGGAGAGCCAGATGCCAAGGAGTGGTGGTGGGATCCCTACTATGATGGTAAGCTGTTGAAATACACCCAAAAGATCATCGTCATAGACTCCACGCCTCCGATTTGTACGATCGATGACATCCCGGAAGTGGTGGAAACCCAGGGATGCTATTATACCCTGACTGCAGATGTACAGGTGGAAGATGAATGTGGTGTTCTGAAGTACTCATGGAAGGTGACTGATACCAAGACTCTGGAAGTCTTTGCCAGTGGTCAGGGAGACCTGAACAGCGAAGAAAGTGATGCATTTTCGGTGTTGGCTGAAGACCTTCCGGCGGGGACCTACAGTCTGAAGGTCTCGGTAACGGATGAGTGTCAGAATGAAAGCATTTGTGACCGAATCTTTACCGTTGATGCCAACAAGAAACCCTCACCAGTTTGCTTGACCAGTATCACCGTGGAGCTCAATCCTATGGATACAGACAACGATGGGTCGGCTGACACCGCCATGGCGGTAGTATGGGCAGATGAATACGATCAAAGCAGTATTGCATCTTGTGGCAGTAGTCAGGAAAGCCTGGTCTTTTTGATTGATGATGGACAAGGCGAACCCGAATTGCCAGACGTCAGCGCCACGAGTTTGGAAGTAGGTTGTGACCATGTAGGTCCCAATACGATACGCATGTACGTGCTGGATGAGAATGGTGCTTGGGACTATTGTGAGGTGATATTGATCGTCCAAAACAACATGGGAGGCTGTGGCGATATTTCTGCCAATAATGGCCTGGTGAGTGGACAGATCTTGACTGAGCAACAGGATTTGGTTGAATTAGTAGACGTTTCCATTGAGCACAGCAGTGGTGGAACCATGCTGGAGACTGAAGATGTTGGTGGTACTTACCAGTTTGTATTACCTAAAGGGCTTAAGGCTGTCATCAGACCAACGAAGAACACTGATCCCGATAATGGTGTTTCGACCCGTGATCTGATCAGTATCCAAAAAGAAATTTTGGGGAAAGCCAACTTGGAGACATGGTATCAATTAAGGGCTGCTGATGCCAATGATGATGGTGCAATATCTGCCCTGGATCTCATTCAACTGCGTAAATTAATTCTGGGTAAGATTGATGAACTGCCAAACAGTATGAGTTGGCGTTTTTATGAAAAGGAGACCAATCAGCAAGCCTACCTTATCGATGGCATGCCCGAAAGTATGGAGGTTGATTTCATAGGAGTTAAGATTGGAGATGTTAATGGAGACAATAATCCGGCAAGACGGATGAGCCGATCTGTAGAGCACTTGGTATTGCACACAGATGACTTGGAAATCGAAGCAGGTCAAACTAGACTGATTCCATTTAGATCATCGGATTTTGTAGCCGTCGAAGGACTCCAGTTGACCCTGGCAGTGAATCCAAACCGGTTGCAAATCATGGGTCTCCAGGGCGAGGCACTGCCCTTGTCAGAGGAACATTGGCACCTGTCTCCAGAAGGAGATCTGGCTGCGATCGCATGGAACGAGTCATCTGGCAAGGATCTGACGGTTTCTGGTGATGAAGTTCTATTTTATTTGGAATTGAGTGGAATGGCAAACGGGCAGCTTTCTGAGGCAATGGCCATCGGTGATCGGGTAGTGGAAGCTGAGTCCTATCCTGTAGGTCAACCAGCCATGCCCATTAGCATTGCATTTGATGGACTTCAGGCAGATTCAGAATTTGCCTTGTACCAAAACCGACCGAACCCATTCGATCGAGAAACCTCTATCGGATTTACTATTCCTCAATCAGGAGAGGTGACCATTAGCATATTTGACGTAACTGGAAAAGTGGTAGAAATGAGAAGTGGTGATGCGATTCGTGGATATAATGAATGGAGATTTACAAATCTGGACAACGGCTTAACCAGTGGACTGCTGTACTACAAGATTGAAGCTGATGAGTACACAGCTGTACGGAGAATGGTATTGATGAAGTAATGCAATGAACGAGACCTAACCGAGGAAGGCCAAGTGATCTGCTTGGCCTTTCCTTTAATTATCAATCGATTGCGACCATTTATTCAAGTGCTTGATTAAAGTCAGCAAGGATATCTTCGGCATTTTCAATACCTATTGAGACTCTGACCAGACCATCCACAATGCCTTGTTCCATTCTGACTTCAGCGGGTAGATTGACGTGTGACATACTCGCCGGATGCATAACCAATGTATCTACATCACCTAGTGTGGGTGCAATTGTCGACAACGATAACCGGCTCATGAAGTTGGTAGCAGCTTTAAAGCCACCCAAAATTTCAAAGCTCAACATAGCACCAAAATTCCTCATCTGTTTGAGCGCCAATTTGTGGTTTGGGTGAGAGGGTAGGCCGGGATAGTTTACCTTGCCAATTGCCGGATGACTTTCTAAGAATTGGGCTAGCTTCAAGGCATTTTGGCAGTGACGATCCATCCTTATTGCCAATGTCTTGAGGCCGTTGTGGACCAGCCACGCCTCCCAGGGACTGGCATTGGTTCCAGCAAGTTTCATGGTGCGCCAGATGTCACCTCTGATCAGCTCACGGTGCATACTTACAATGGCACCGGCCGTTGAGTTGCCATGTCCATTCAAGAATTTCGTGGTGCTGTGTATTACGAAGTCAATTCCGTGTTTTAAGGGTTGCTGTAAGTAGGGAGTCAAAAAAGTGTTGTCAATCACTGTGTAGGCATTGTATCTTTTTCCCAAATTGGATATATGGTCCATATCGACACATGATACGGTAGGGTTTGCCGGGGATTCTCCGTAAATCATCCGGATACGGGGTTCCTCTTTCAATAATCGTTCAACAGCACTCAAGTCTTGCAAGTTGGTGAAGATGGGCTCGATACCATTAGGTGACAGAATTTTCATAAACTGCTCAGTTGTGCCTCCGTAGAGATTTGCCTGAGTCAGAATTTTGTCTCCAGTCTTGAGAGTGGCAAGGATCAGGGTCAGAATGGCTGACATACCAGAACTACATAAAATGCCTGCCGCCGCCTGATCCAGGCCAAAGGACTCTAATTGGGCAATCTTTTGAGCGACAGTATCTACTGTCGGATTGCCAAACCGGCTGTAAACATGCCCTTCCTCATCACCACGGAAAATGCGGATACCCTGGTCAACGTCTTCAAAGGCAAATGAAGAAGTAGAGTAGATGGGCAACACATGTGGCCGGGTCGTGCGATTTTCCTTAATTTCGCGAACGCAAATTGAATCGAATTTCAATGATGATTTTTCCATGCTCTTAATTTTCATCTAAGTGAGTGCTGAAGATAGCAATTTGAGTGCTCGGCTTGATCAAGAGGACGCAGATCTGTACGATGAAAAGTGCTGGAAGGTAGACCCTGGGCAGACACCTTTGAGACTCGATAAGTTTCTGAGTGAACGACTGCAGGGGGTGTCCAGAAATCGTATTCAAATCGCCATCAAAAACGGCGCGGTAAAGGTTAACAAAGAAACTGTCAAATCTAACTACAAAGTCAGGCCGGGTGATAAGGTAGTGGTGGTCCTTCCCAAACCATCGAGATCCATGGAGCTTTTGCCTGAGGAGATACCACTTGAGATCATCTTTGAAGATCAAGATGTATTGGTCGTTAATAAACCTGCTGGTTTGGTGGTTCATCCAGGTTCAGGGAATTGGACTGGAACCTTGGTAAATGGACTTCTTCACCATTTACGACAGGCTCCTCTTCCGGTTTTGGCGGGTAATGAAGACGATAGACCGGGCTTAGTGCATCGTATTGATAAGGATACTTCAGGATTATTGGTGGTGGCAAAAAACGACCTTGCACTTACCCATCTAGCCAAACAATTTTACGATCGCACCGTAGGACGAAGCTACCTTGCACTCATTTGGGGCCAGCCTGATCAGGAAGAAGGAATGATTGACATGCCTATTGGTCGACATCCAAAAAATCGTATGCTTCAAACTGCCTTCTTACATGGGGAAGGAGGTAAGTACGCGGTAACACACTTCCGGGTAATTGAGCCCATGTATTACGTTAGTCTGGTAAGATGCCGACTTGAAACCGGCCGGACCCATCAAATCAGGGTACATATGAAATCGATCGGACATCCCTTATTTGGCGACACTAAGTACGGTGGCGACCGAATCGTCAAAGGAACAGTTTTTCAAAAATACCGCCAATTCGTTCAAAATTGCTTTCGCCTCCTGCCTCACCATGCCTTGCATGCCGAATCGCTAGCGTTTCAGCACCCGGTGTCAGGCCAAAGAATGGAATTTGTTTCTGAGCCCCCGGAAGATTTTGCAGCATTGGTAGACAAGTGGAGAAGCTATCTGGAGCATCGGAAGAAAACGGAATAATGAGTATTGAGGATAGAATAGAGGTACTTGCACAAACTGGAGATTGGTTAAGGACTGCACAGGCAAGAGGTGAAATGGAACCGGTGATCAGACAAGCCCAGCAACTAAATCCATGGTTTACTCCAGTATCGATTGAAACTGCCATGCAAGCGATAGTTGATCAGTATTTGGATCCGGATAAGCTGTCGGATTTCATAACGGGCTATCCGGAAATCTCGAATACAACACCAAAGCGAGTTGGGGTGATCACAGCGGGGAATATTCCTTTGGTAGGATTCCATGATCTACTATGCATCTATTTGGCCGGACACCTGGCCAAGGTTAAACTATCGGATAAAGATAGTGTGCTTATTTCTTTCATATTTAATAAGTTACAAGATATATCTCAAGAGAAAGTTCCTCGATACCAGTGGTGTGAACGGCTGTCAAACTTTGAGGCAGTCATTGCTACTGGTAGTGATTCTTCGGCTATGTATTTTGAAAAATATTTTGGCGATTACCCCCGCATTATTCGTCGAAATCGTCACGGCATTGCCGTTCTTAACGGTGAAGAATCGCCCCAGGAGTTGCGACTATTGGGGCGAGATATTTTTCAGTACTTCGGCTTGGGTTGTCGAAGTGTCTCTAAACTATATGTGCCGGTGGGATATGATTTTGTCCCGTTGTTGGAAATGCTCAATGAGTACGAGTCCGTCTTAATGCACAGCAAATACAAGAACAATTTTGATTATAATCTAGCAACCTACGTCATCAATCGGATTGAGTTCTTGTCAAATAAGTGCATATTACTAAAGGAGGATCCATCTCTTTCATCGAGAATTGGCACATTATACTACAGCTACTATGAAAACGACCAAATGCTGAAAGAAGCCATAAGGTCGATCGAGTCACGCATTCAGTGTGTCGTCAGCTCAAGTGAAAATCTGCTTTCTAATGCTGTACCTTTCGGAGCCTCTCAGCAACCAAGACTGGATCAATTCGCAGATGATGTAGATACCCTACAGTTTTTGCTGGCCCTTTGATAAACTATTAAACTTCATGACCAAAAAAGAACGAGCCCTGGCGATTGCTTCAAGATTGGATCATTATTTTTCAGATCCCTCGATTCCTCTGAACCATAGGGATGAATATACTCTGTTGATTGCAGTATTGCTGTCGGCACAGTGCACCGATGAAAGAGTGAATCGTATTACTCCTCTTCTATTCGCGGAGGCAGATACACCTAGGCAAATGGTTAAACTGGGACTAGACCGTATCGCTGAAATTATAAGACCCTGTGGCTTGACACCGATGAAATCAAAAGGCATTTATGGCCTTTCCAAGATCCTCATCGAACAGCACCAGGGTCAGGTACCTGATGATATCGAGCTGTTGGAGAAACTTCCTGGTGTCGGACACAAGACAGCATCGGTCGTCATGTGTCAGGCCTTTGGCAAATCAGCATTTCCTGTGGATACACACATCCATCGATTGGCTTTCCGGTGGATGTTGAGTACCGGCCAGAGCGTAATTAAGACCGAAAGAGATCTCAAGAAAGCTTTTCCAGAGCATATTTGGGGAAAGGTGCATTTGCAAATGATCTATTTTGGAAGGAAATACTGTCCAGCACGTGGACATGATCCCTACAGTTGCCCAATCTGCAAGGACTTTGGTCGAAAATCGATGTTCAAGATTAGAAAGGGTAGTTGATTGCAAAGTTCCAATTGAGGAGCTCGCGCGGAGGTATGCCCTCTTGAATTGCACCGTACTGGCCATTTTCATCGGGATAGGGGTTTCGAAGTTTTAGCCCTAAATCAAGCACAACTTTGAAATAGTCTGCGTCAAATCTCATGCCTGCACCCGAACCCACCGCCATTTGTCTCAAAAAGCGGCTTGTAAACAAACCACCCGTTCGTTCGTCTCTCTCTAAAGTCCAGATATTGCCCGCATCTACAAATAGAGCACCTTCAATACGCCAAAAGATATCGAAGCGATATTCAGCATTGAAGAGGATTTTTAGATCACCAGCTTGAAAAAATGGGTTTCCACTTCTTCTGGTGATGGTGGTGTCTTCATAGGAACCTGGTCCCAATTCACGAATTCGCCATGCACGCATGCTCAGCGGTCCGCCCAAATAGAACTGCTTTACGTAGGGAATGACATCGCTGGGACCGTAGGGAACTGCGATTCCAAATCCTGCCCTAAAGGCCAAGACCTGTTCAGGAGTTAGTTGTTTGTATAGTCTACCTTCAAGATCGATCTTACCAAAATGTGCAAAGGTCAGATTTCCGATGGAAAATGGCCTATCCAAACCATTTGCCAGGGCGTTAATTGCCAGAATCTCTAGCCCAGAGAGCTCAATGTCACCAAGCCAAGCATAAGAAAACCCTCTTTGTCCCTGTAGGCGCTCCCTGCTAAAAGTCAATCGATTAAAAAGGATACTCGTAAAAAGTTGCGGAGCAAAAGATTTTTTAGCAAAGGTCTGCTCAGAATAAAGTGAATCGAAATCCTGGCGAATGGTTGGATCAAAGACAGTAACTGAGGGGTGGATGATATCCGTTTGCCTTCTCTCATTGACTCCTGAAACATTACTCCGAAAACCATATTGCATGGTCAGTGAATGATAATTAAAAAACCGGAACAGATCTACATACTCATAGCCAATGTCAAATATGGTATTGGCACCCAGGCTGAAATGATCATATCGATCTGAATCCAGAATTCGATCTTTCAATAGTTTATCATAAAGACCAAAATAATCGGCAAAACGCGGAATCTCCAAGGTATTTCGAACATTGAGATTGGCAGCGTTAAATACGCTTTCAATATTTGCAGCATCATTGCGCCTTCCGATTTCTAAGTTTACGTCAATACTGTTGCTGAGCCTCTCTGACCCACCTAAAAAGTTATTATTTCTCAAGTTGAGACTCGACCCGACACCTACAAAAGATTGACTACTAACCGTGGTTCTATTCAATTCGACCTCGGTATCCGTCTCGATCTTTTTTGCTGGTAAGATGTCGATTTCAAAGTCAACTACATCTGAGGAATCACGTTGAAAGGCTCGGATATCAGCAAATTGAATTGCCGGTAGTTGCAATTCTACCCTGGTGCGATTTAGTTCTGGTTTCCGATATAATTCACCCGGTCTTAAGTGAATATACTTCAACAAGGTTGAAGGATTGACACTGTTCTTTTGATCGAAATTATAGAATGAAATCCCTTCGTGAATAGATTTATCTGCCAAGGCCAACGGCAAGTCGCCCGAGCGGTTATTCACTCGAATGTTGCCAACATACTTTCTTGAGAGTTTGCCATTTTGATTGGGTAATATTCTCAACCTCATAGCCACTTTACCGCCCGTAGTATCTGTGGCTTCAAGCTTGTCGAAGTTGTTAAAGGTAATATTGGCATAGCCTTCTTCTTGCAATATGCTTATAATTCGTTGCTTTTCAAGTCCAAGTAGGGTATTGGAAACGGGTTCGCCTGGATGCAGGAAAGAACCTTTCTTATGTGATTCGAGTACCTGATTTACGATACTGTCGCTGGATACGACGTTGAAATCTCTAACTTGATACAGGTGATTGGGTTTGATATAATAGGTAACTATTGCTTTTTGGTTGAGGACCGTGTCTTCATACCAAACCTCAGAATCGAGATACCCTTTGTTAAAGACTAGTTCCTCCATATTGCGTTTTGTCTCTTGAGTAGCGAGGGTATCATACAGGGCCGGAGGTTCGACCAACCTTCGCTGTACAAACTTATCGAAGTCAGTAGAGTCACCACGTTCCTGTTGTCGATAATAGAACCAAAGTCTGGGTTTGAAAAAGATCAGTGACCGATCGTTTGGTTTTTGTGCAATCTGCGTCTGCAGCTCATATTTAAGGGCATTTCGATCAGCCAGCGGCATGTCTGATAAGATCTCAATCTTATTGCGTACCAACAGCACCTCATCAGCTTGTAGATACTTGCGTGTATTGCATGCAGATGAGATGAGTAGAATACTTCCCAACAGCAACCACAAGCGGCAGGGTTGATTTGAATCCGTACTTTTACTTTCTGAGGCAGGTTCCCAATATGGCGATACAGAAAGTTTCAAAGAAGAGGATTAAGTATTTACAATCGTTAAAACTAAAAAAGTATAGGCAAAAGTATGCCGTATTCCTTCTCGAAGGAAGAAAAGCTGTACGGGAAGTCATCATAGATAAAAGTCTAAAAATCAGAAATATATATGCGGTGGCATCCTGGATAGAATCATCTTCCAGCCTACTTATTGATCGCAACTTTGATCTCTGGGAAGTGAGCGATGCTGAACTAAAGCAGATCAGTACGTTAAAGACAGCAGATAGTGTTTTGGCTGAATGCGAATTAAAGCGTGATGATTACCCTCCAAAAGCCAATACCATTCTTTACCTTGATCGCATATCTGATCCTGGTAACCTGGGTACAATAGTGCGCACTGCCGATTGGTTTGGTGCATCTATGGTTATTTGCTCACCAAAAAGCGTCGATATCTATAATCCGAAAGCTGTGCAGGCATCGAAGGGTAGTATAGGAAGGGTACCATTGGTCGTGGCAGAGCCGGCACAGCTGGCAACACAATTTCCCGAACATACCTGGTATTCGGCTGGTCTCATAGGCCAACCCCTCAACGAGATTAGTCTCGCAAGTAAATCTATTTTTGTTCTGGGAAACGAATCACAGGGAGTATTGGGTATTGATTTTCCTAATGCTGTCTCGATTACCATTCCTGCTCATCCAAATTCGAAAGCCGATTCCCTCAATGTGGCTATGGCGGCCTCAATCATCTTGTATACTAGCTGTAGGCACAACCCAGAGGAGAGACCTACAGTAGTTCCTCTAACGCCTGATCAAGGGAATAGGGGCTGACATTGGTCGATGCAATGGTACCGTCCTTATCGATTAAAAATGTCTTAGGAATACCACGCACTCCATAGGTGGCTGCTGGAGCCGAATTCCAGTATTTCAAATCACTCACATGATAGGGCCAGGTCAGCTTATCTTGTTTGATGGCTTGTTTCCACCGGGCGGCTTGCCCAGGCCGATCAAGGGATACACTATACACTGTAAATCCTTTGTCTTTGTATTTGTTGTAAGTCTTTACAACGTGCGGATTGGCCCGTCGACAGGGACCACACCAGCTTGCCCAGAAATCAAGCAGGACGACTTTTCCCTTTAAGTCCGAAAGACGCATTACATTGCCCTCCGGATCTGGTAACGCGATGTCGGGAGCAGGTTGACCGACTTTTACTACTTCCTGTGCTTGTCTTCTAGCGATTTGACTTTCCAAGTTGTTGACTTGTGCTTTGAAAGTCGAGGTGTATTCAGAATCGGGATACTGTGCATCCAGGCGACCTGCAACCTTTTTCATGACGACCAGGTTCTCGGCACTGGGAGGTATCATGCTGGCATACTGCATAGCTGCAATGGGGTCTTCTGTTTCCTCGGCTATTTTCGCCAAATCGGAGGCTGAAAGTTCTTTCTTTCTGACTTGACCGATGGTTTTCAGCATTTCGTTTGCTGCAGGTGCATTTTCCAATGTGAAATCATAGGACCCGATCTTACCCATTTCGGTCTCTAAGGTCACTTGTTTTTCCGTGCCATTAAAATAGGTTATCGCCCTTTGCGAACCTACCCGAAGACGGTAAATACCTGGAGTGAGTGGTTCTTCGATCTCTATTTTAAAGTTTCCACTAGCATCAATGGGTGCCTTGGCAATGACCTGCATTTTACTAAGTCTGATATTATCTAGAAAAAACTGCATATCAGCAGCATCTGACACCTTTCCTTCTAAAATGAACCCTTTTGAGTCTTCCTGGTGGGTACAAGCCAAAATTCCTAGTATACTTATTACAGCGAAAAAAAGATGAATATTAGATTTCATAGCTCTATTGCTTTGCTAATTGTTCTTCTAATGATTGGTTATGTATTTTTTTCCAGATGGCGATGGTTCCAAAGTCAAACTCACCTATATGAATGATGCCATCTGTCACGGTTCCTAGATTAACAAACGGCAGATCGAATTGGCTTAGTGTGTGAGTTATCCAATCTAAGTCTGATGCATTAATAGTGATGATTACCCGGCCTTGACCCTCACCAAATAAAAAGGCATCAAGACGATGTGGTGAATCGAAATTCAGTTTGAATCCCAGGTCATGTACATAAGCAGATTCAAGCAAAGCGGTAAAAAGCCCTCCCTCAGATATATCATGAGCGGATTGAACTTTGCCACTCAATATCAATTCTCGTAAAACTGAGATAAGTTCCTTTTCCTGTTCCAGATTGAAGAAGGGGGGTAAGGTTCCTTCAATCCCATGAATTTCCTTGAGGTACTCTGAGCAATTGATGTCTCCCATATCGTGACCCAGCATGATAATCAAGTCTTCGGTTTTCTTAAAACTTAGGGTAGTATGGGTAGATACATCGTTCAAAAGGCCCAGCATACCAATAGTAGGGGTTGGATAAACAGGTTCGGTTTGATTGCCTTTTACACTTTGGTTGTAAAAGCTGACATTCCCACCAGTTACTGGAGTGTTCCATTCTCGACAGGCTTCGCCCATCCCTCTGATGGCCTCTTCAAATTGCCAATATACTCCTGGGTCATATGGATTTCCGAAATTCAAGCAGTTGGTAATGGCCAGGGCTTCACCACCACTGCAGGTGATGTTTCTGACAGCCTCTGATACAGCAATCATAGCTCCACGATAGGGGTCGGCATGGACATACCTTCCATTACAGTCGGTACTTGCTGCCAGGGCAGCGTTGGTCCCCTTCAATCGTAGAACGGCTGCATCTGACGGATCATTGGTCGTAATCGTGTTGGTTCTGACCATAGAATCATATTGTTCGTAAATCCATCGGCGTGACACCAGATTCGGAGAGGCTATTAGTTTCCTGGCTGTCGCTACGTAATCCTGAGGCTCTGGAATCTGCTGAGTCAATACATCCTTTCGTTCTCGGAAATAGGGAGGTTCCTTGGATTCTCTTTTGTAAACCGGAGCACCTCCACCCAAAACCAGGGATTCGGCATTTACCTCAGCAACCTTTTCACCATCAGCAAAGAACTGCAAAAGGCCTCCATCAGTTACTTCACCGATCTCAACACACTCCAAATCCCATTTATCAAAAACGGCCTGCAGTAGGTGTTCCTTACCTCGATGAGCTACGACCAGCATGCGTTCCTGGCTCTCTGAGAGTAAGATTTCGAACGGTTGCATGTCAAGTTGACGGGTGGGTACCTTATCCAGGTCAATGGTCATTCCGCATCCGCCTTTGGCGCTCATTTCACTGGTCGAGCATGTAATGCCGGCAGCCCCCATATCCTGCATGCCCACAATGGCTCCTGTTTGTATCGCTTCTAATGAGGCTTCTAATAAGAGTTTTTCCTGAAACGGATCTCCTACCTGTACCGAGGGAAGATCTTCAGCAGAATCTTCGGTCAGATCAGCGGAAGCAAAGGTCGCTCCGTGAATTCCATCTTTACCGGTAGCCGAACCTACAATAAATACTGGATTTCCAATTCCTTCAGCTATCGCCGATACGGTTTCACCCACCGCCACTATCCCGATAGACATCGCGTTGACTAAAATATTTTGCTGATAACAGGATTCAAAATAGACCTCACCACCCACGGTGGGTACACCTAGACAATTCCCATAGTCACCAATACCCTTAACTACACCTTCTACCAAATGTTTGGTATGGTTGGTCGTAATATCGCCAAATCTCAAGGAGTTTAAAGCAGCAATGGGTCGAGCTCCCATCGTGAAAATATCACGATGAATACCACCAACTCCGGTAGCTGCACCTTGATAGGGCTCGATTGCAGAAGGGTGATTGTGTGATTCGATTTTGAATGCACAGGCCATCCCATGCCCCACGTCAACTAAACCGGCATTCTCCTCACCTGCACCGACCAATAACTTTCCTCCTTCCCGCGGAAGAGTCTTCAGCAACCTGATCGAATTCTTGTAAGAGCAATGCTCCGACCACATCACAGAATAAATACTTAGTTCTGTGAAATTGGGCTCACGACCCATGATCTCCAGAATTTTATGGTATTCTTCTTCCAGCAATCCCAGTTGCTGCGCAATTTCTAAAGTACCTCGAATCTCAGTGGTCTCCATGACAGATCAGATATTAAATAATGGGCAAATGTAAGCAGTCCAGCTGGCAATGATGTAATGATTTACATAATCCTCAAGACGAAGGATAAATTCAAATGACTTAAGATGAGTAATCCCTGTAAGCACTGCCCGGTGTCTCCAATGACAAAGTTCCTGAATTTGGTAACTTGATGCTTAAATAATGACAAAATTTCTATGAGGTATGGTATTTTTTTCGTTGCTCTTGTCTCTGCAATAGTGAGTTACAGTCAAGAGAATATGGCCAAGATTGAGAGTGGGGAAGAGCTCAGCCTTTTTAGTTTAACCGATCTTCTAGCCATCCAGGACTCACTTGACAAAACCTACCTGCCGTTCTTTGATAATGAACATCTTTCCATGGGTATATATACTCTAGAGGTTGGTGCACAGGATAAACAGGAACCCCATAAAATTGATGAAGCCTATTACGTATTGGAAGGGAAAGCCAAATTTCAGGTCTCAGAAACCCATATGGATGTCTCACCTGGAGATATCATTTTCGTCCAAGCTCAAGCACCACATCATTTCTATGAGATCACCAACCAACTAAAATTATTGGTGTTTTTTGCCAAGCATCCGTAGCATCAAGCATTGACATTGTCGATTAAATCGTCTATATTTAGACGAAAATTCGTCAATTGAAGAATCTTATCAAAGGAAGGGGTGCGCAGATCAATCCGTCAGATCGCTTTTCCAAATACATTTATGACAAGGATCCGAATCCGGAAGACGTCGAAGACGGCAAGTATCGAAGATCTCAGTATATAGAAGTATTCCCAAAAACCATTGTAAACAAAGTGGATAGTCCTGACGTTGGTATGGATTACTCCATTAATCCCTATCAGGGATGCGAGCATGGTTGTGTCTACTGCTATGCCCGAAACACGCACCCCTTTTGGGGTTATAGTGCAGGTCTTGACTTCGAGACCAAAATATTGGTGAAAAAAAATGCTCCGGATCTATTGCATCAATTTTTAAGTAAGCCCAATTGGAAAGGTGATACTATTGTGCTATCAGGAAACACCGATTGCTATCAACCCATCGAATCGAAGTTGAAAATAACGCGTTCACTGCTGAAAGTTTTCTTGTCCTTTAGACATTCTACGGGAGTGATCACCAAGAACAGCCTCATTCAACGTGACCTGGACATACTGTCTGATCTTGCTCGACAGAATCTGGTACATGTAATCATCTCAATTACGACTCTTGACGAAGCGCTCCGGCAAAAATTAGAACCTAGAACAGCGACAATTAAACAAAGACTTCAAACGATAGCTCATTTTTCAAAGGAAGGAATTCCGGTGGGTGTAATGGTAGCTCCTATAATTCCAGGTTTGAATGATCACGAGGTGATCGAAATTGTAAGATTGGCGTCATTGATGGGGGCCACTAAGGCTGGGTACACGATCGTAAGATTAAATGGCGATGTACAACCGGTATTTACTCACTGGCTCGAAGCAAATTATCCAGATAGATGTGAGAAAGTCTTAGCCAAAATAGCTTCATGCCATGATGGTAGACTTAATGATAGCCGAAGTCATACCAGAATGAAAGGAGAAGGCATCATTGCCAGAATGATCGGTGATCAGTTTAAACTAGCCGTGGCTAAGTACCTGCCAGGAGGTGATCGACCACCACTGGATACTTCAAAGTATCTCCGTTTTAAGCAACCACAATTGAGACTGCACTTTGATTAGAAGAGTCTAAGAGGATCCTGAACCTTCATTGCAGAGCCTCGTCAGGGCTACGGCCCTGGTGCGTTTTGACGCTTCATCTGAGAACAAAGTCATTCCCGTCCGATCCGGCATGGGCGGCCAGGCGAGGTTTCGCCTCTTCCGACGCTATCGGTCGGCATCTAGATTTGATCTGCCAAAAACTAGCTGCCCCACGATGATCAGATACTTTAATGAAAGCAGGACTGGTGGTCAGGAATCTTATCAATTTTCCTCAAATCTTGAGTAAATGGTTGAGTCAAATTCTCCTAATTTGGCCATCTTCGTACATGACCTACAATGAGGAAAATGCAACGTTGGAAAACGATTAGATCGCGGCCCGGACCTAAAATTCCACTATTTAATATGGAGTTGAGGTTGGTGCAAAATCCCAGGAATGATGCAAGACTGGATGCCATCGTCTTGCATGCACCGGACACGGTAAATATTGTGGCCTTGACTTCTGACGGTGATCTCATTTTGGTGAAACAATTTAGGTTTGGTATCGATGATTTTTTGACAGAGCTTCCAGCAGGTTTGATCGATCCTGGTGAAGACCGTCTAGAGGCTGCGAGACGGGAATTGAGGGAAGAGACGGGATATGAAACTGATCAATGGATTTACCTGGGAGTTACCTTTCTAAATCCTGCTTATGTGACCAATCGCTGCTTCCATTATCTTGCTCTTGACTGCAAAAGGCTTAACGATCAGTCCATGGACCATCTAGAGGATTTGCAGGTTGAATGGGTAGCCAGTGAGCAGATCACCTCTTTTTTGCGGAGCGATGGCATTCAAGATGCTGTAGGCAGAGTGGCCATTGGATATGTTTTTCCTCCACCTGATCACAAGATCCACATAAATTACCAATGACAGATCCAGGAGGAAGAAGTGCAGTTCAGGATGTCAAATCAGTACAAAGCTTAAAGGAGAAGAAGCGGCAGATTCGTACATTAATTTGGATATGATGGATAGACAAGTTACCGATACAATCATGATGATCAGACCTCATCATTTTGGTTTCAATGCTGAAACTTCAGGAGATAACGCTTTTCAGTCCAGTGGAGGAGATCACTCTTCTGCACAAATTAAGACACAGGCACAGGAAGAATTTGATAACATGGTCGAGATGTTACGTCACCACGATATCACGGTGGAAGTTTTTGATGACACTTCCGATCCACCAAAACCCGATGCCGTATTCCCGAACAATTGGGTTTCCTTTCATGAAGATGGTGCCATCATAACCTATCCTCTTCTTTCTCCTCTCAGAAGAAGTGAGCGCCGGGAAGACATTATAGACGTGTTGAGTAAAAGATATGGCTTCGAACGCAGATATTCCTTTGAGCAATACGAGCTAAAAAATCAGTTTTTGGAATCTACAGGTAGCATGGTCCTTGACCGTCCTGCCAAAACAGTATTTGTGTGTTTAAGCGAGCGCAGTAATCCCATTGTGTTGGATAAGTTTTGTGCACTTACGGGCTTTGATAGAGTAGTTTTTAAAGCCTATGATCGCGACAAAAGACCGGTTTATCACACAAATGTGATGATGTGTATTGGGAAGAAGATTGCCATTGTATGCCTGGAGGCCATTGAGGATCCTAATGAAAGGAGGTCTGTCGTGGATCGACTGCAGAACAATGGCAAAGAAATTTGTGAAATCTCAATGGATCAAATGTATGCCTTCGCCGGTAACATGCTGGAATTACAGGGCAAGAAAGGCCAGTCCTATCTTGTTATGTCGAGGCAGGCATTCCTGAGTTTAACACCTGATCAGATGCACTTTCTTAAAGCGAGCTTGATACCCCTTTACACTTCTCTAGATTTTATTGAACAATTTGGTGGTGGAAGTGCAAGATGCATGATGGCCGAAATCTTTTATCCTACGGACAAGGCACGCTAGATTTATAGCCAATTTTACTACGATCGTTGGCTCAATTAACCTTTTTCTAAGTACTGAACTATGAGAAGAGACATCCCAATTAAATCTGGGGATGCGATAGGTATGCGACCTGTGGGCTGTCTGTAAACCGCATTGATATGCTGAAATCATGACAGGGCGCACCTGCAAAATCTTGTCCTGAGCCAAATCGTGAGAGGTAGGAACGGGGTCAGTCTATGGACAGCCAATGGTTGATTACAACATGGTAAATTGACTTTTAGTCAACTGTTTTAGCTATCTTTCTCGGTGTTTGCGTCCTGTGAATGGGACCAGACCATGAGATGATGAGCCGCTGCTAGAGAATGCTTCTATGGCGGCTTTTTTGTATTTTTTCAAAGCGAAAGTTTCAAGCTGAACGTTAATTTACACTGTGTATCTGGATAAGATCAGGATCGGTATCACCTTATCAGGCGGAGGAGCAAGAGGCTTCGCTCATATTGGTGTTTTGCAGGCCCTGGAAGAAGAGGATATATACCCTGATGTGATCTGTGGCACGAGTGCGGGAGCAATTATCGGTGCCTTGTATGCCTATGGTTATAATCCCGATGAAATTAGGCAGATTGCTGAGCAGAGTAACATCCGGAAGGTCTTTCGGTTGGTCTTACCAAGACGAGGACTAAGCAGTCAAGACTATGTTTTAAAACAATTGGAGCAGTATATTCCAGAGAATAATTTTACCTGCTTACAACGAAAATTTTTCGTGGGAGTAACAAATCTCAATGCTGGAAAGCATGAAATCTGGGATAGTGGTCCCCTTCATGATTTGGTCTTGGCTTCATCAGCAGTACCTGGTGTGTTTCAACCTATCGAGATCAATGGCAAATACTATGTAGATGGAGGGGTGATGAACAACATGCCCGCTCATCCCATTCGTCATCTATGTGATTTTCTAGTAGCCAGCAATGCAGTAACCAAAGTCGAAAAATCTCGTGAAGAGCTCAACGGTCTCAAGAGTATTCTGGCAAGAGTCTTTGAAATCTCCCTATGGTATCGATCTCGTCTTCATTATGATGCCTGTGATTTGGTGATAGAACCCTCAGGCTTAAACAACTATCACATATTCAATTTTAGCAAATCGAATTTAATAACCCAATTGGGCTATGATGCGGCCAAGATCAGGTTAAAGGAGATGAAACAGGAATTGGAAGGATTGGTGAAATATACAGCGAGATAAGATCTTGGTTGCAGGTAGGCTTTTTGGTTGAGCATCCACAGGTGATAACGCACTCAGTTGTGATCGGCTAGACCAAGTGCACTTGCATCTCTTCGACATTTCTGATACGAACATCAATATCGTCCATCAGCGTAGTGGCTAGAGAGAGTCCAACATAATCGACAAGTATCGGAAAAGACTTGTGCTTACGGTCTACCAACACTGCAACCTCAACCTGGCTCGGCAAGATTTTCAGCAAGGGTTGTATGGCGTAAAAAATGGTCCTTCCTGTGTTTGCCACATCATCGATGACAATAATTCTCTTCCCATCCAGTGTTGAAAGCGGTTTACTTATCTGAATTTCACTAGCGAGGGGATTGGCTGGATTCAAACTGATCTGCACCTGCTCAAGTTTGATGTTGGTCATCTTCTTCAAAGCATCATGGAGCAATCTGGCAAAATGCACGCCATTGTTGTTTATGCCTGCCAAAACAATCTCCTGAGCATCGTGGTTGTGCTCCAAGATCTCAATAGCCAGGCGCTTGATCTTTTGTTTAATTTGCGATTCACTCAGTATTTTCATGACAATCCACTAAAAATCTGTTTTCTTAGTGGAGGTTAAGTTAGTGTTTTTAAGCCGGGCCGCTCATGGGTATCCAGCAAATTATCTTTGTGATTGTCCTGATCATTGTCGCGTCAATGGCAGTGAAACTTTATCGTCCCATCTTCCGCAATATCTCTTTGGGCCGCAGCTGGAATCCAGAGACGACAAGCATGCAACGGTGGAGACAAATGCTATTGGTAGCCTTTGGCCAAAAGAAAATGTTTAAGCGCTGGATCCCAGCCGTCTTGCATTTGGGCATCTACGTCGCATTTTTATTTACTCAAATCGAACTCATTGAAATTATTATCGATGGCGTTTTTGGCGTTCACCGGTTTTTTGTCACACACTTGGGACAGCTTTATACAATAATCATTAGTACGATTGAATTCCTTTCTCTATTCGCGTTGATAGCCACAATCGCTTTCTTATGGAGAAGAAATATCAAGAGGGTAGATAGGTTTACCAAAAAAGAAATGAAGGGATGGCCCACCAGAGATGCCAACCTCATTCTCTTGGGAGAGATTGTCTTAATCATTGGTATACTCACCATGAACGGGACTGATGTGGTATTGCAAAGTGAAGCCCCTCAACATTATGCGGCCACTGGTTTTTTGATGATTAGTGGATGGTTAGGTCCTGCCATATTTGGTGGATTGGATACCGACGTACTCATGGGTCTTGAGCGAGTGGGCTGGTGGCTGCACATATTGACGGTGTTTGCCTTCTTACTGTACTTACCTTTTTCAAAGCACTTGCATATCCTTTTTGCTTTTCCAAATACCTATTTTGCCAAACAGCAGCCCACTGGAAAAATGGAGAACATGCCCTCGGTCATGCAGGAGGTCCAGAACATGCTTAATCCACCACAGGGCTCACAGCCAGCTGAGGAAGAAATCCCGGAATTTGGCGCCAGGGACGTTTTCAACCTCACCTGGAAGAACTTGATGGATGCTTACACATGTACAGAATGTGGTCGGTGTACTGCGGAATGCCCGGCCAACATCACAGGCAAGAAGCTTTCACCTCGTAAGATTATGATGGATGTGAGGGACCGTCTTGAAGAGGTTGGAAAGAAGCTTGATAGTAAGAATCCGGCTTTCATCACGGCTACTGAGAAAGATTCTCCCGAGGGGCTTAGTCCCAAAAATTTTGATGATGGGCGGTCACTTTTTGATTTGATCAGCAGGGAGGAAATCCATGCTTGTACAACCTGTCAAGCCTGTATTGAGGCCTGTCCGGTATTGATTGATCCCTTAGACATTATCTTGCAGATGCGTCGTTATGAAATCTTGACGGAAGGGTCCGGACCTGCAGACTGGCTGCCAATGTTTAATAGCCTGGAGAATAGCGGTGCAGTATGGCAGGTAAACGTTGATCGGACTCATTGGACTAAAGATCTTGAAAGCGCAAAAGACCTAGATGAAGTATAAGCAAAATTCGATCCCATGACAGTTGTACCACTGATGTCTGAAAGGACATCAAAAGACCGGGCGCCGGAGATACTTTTTTGGGTGGGTTGCGCTGGAAGTTTTGATCCAAGAGCGCAAAAAGTGACCCTCTCATTGGTGGAGATTTTAGTGCACGCTGGAATAGAGTTTGCCATCTTGGGAAATGAGGAGCAGTGCACTGGTGATCCGGCACGACGAGCAGGCAATGAATTCTCATTTCAAATGCTGGCTCTACAAAACATTCAAACGCTCAATACCTACAACATACAGCGCATTGTCACGACTTGTCCACATTGCTTCAATGTGTTAAGGAACGAATATCCTGAATTGGGAGGGCACTATGAGGTTATTCATCATACTCAATTGATTGATCAGCTGCTACGTGAAGGGAAGCTGACCCTGGAGTCACCTAAGGAGTCCACAACTTATACCTATCACGACTCCTGCTATCTCGGACGAGCCAATGGGGTTTATGAAGTTCCCCGGTCAATTTTAAACCAATTGCACATAGACCTCGTTGAAATGGAAAGAAACCGAGCTAAGGGCTTGTGTTGTGGAGCAGGAGGTGCCCAGATGTTTAAAGAAGATGAAGCCGGAGACAAGAGGATCAATACTGAGAGAACGGAGGAGGCTATAGATACAGGTGCAGAAATCATTGCGGTTAATTGTCCTTTTTGCTTGACGATGATGACCGATGGTGTGACCCAATTGGGTCAAGAGGATAAAGTAATGGTCTTTGATTTGTCTGAATTGATTATTCAAAATCTCAAGAAATGAAAGTTGCTTTTAAAGAATTGCCTGGGCATGCAAGAATCTGGATCTACCCCAATGCCGGTCCAATAGCCAGGGGAGTGTTGCAAGAGATACAAGGGCATTTAACTGATTTTGTGTCCACATGGTCTGCACATCAGCAACCCTTAAAAGCCGCCTATACAATTCCTTTTGATCGTTTTATCATTCTGGGAGTGGATGAGAGCTTTCTTCAGGTCAGTGGCTGTTCGATAGATGCTTCGGTTCATTTTATGCAGCAGCTCGAGAAAGACTTTGATCTACAACTATTTGACCGTTTGTGGTTTTCTTACGAACAAGCAGGGGAAGTACATACCATTCACAAAACTGAGTTCAAACAGCAATATCAGCAAGGCACGATTACCGATGAAACGCTGGTTTTCGATCACCTCATCAAGACGAAAGGGGAACTTGAATGGAACTGGAAAAAACCGCTCAATCAAAGTTGGCATCGTCGTATGGTAACCACTGCCATACCACAATAATCGGATTAAGTGCAAAGGAAAGTACTTCAATACTTGGGTTGTTAGAGTTGGAGTTGACGACCCAGATCGACCTCAGGAAGATCAAAAATAAGCCAACCTTCACCCACATCATGACCGGTAAGACCGATCTTTTCTCGGTTAATAACCTCTGAATCAGATCGGTTTTGAATTATCTTGGATATAGACAAGGCGAATTGCGTGCGCATTTCCATAGCTACGTGATTGAAATTCAATGAAGTATAAACTTAAGAGACTCAAACAACCAATGGTGAAGCCATTGTGTCTGATCCATGAACAGGGTTTTTTAGAGTACCCACCGGAAGAAGGACTAAAGTGCCGGTGTATCCGAGGAATAAAACTTGGTGGGAACACCCTTTATCATAATATTAACCCTTAGACCAGATTGACGTTTTCCCGTGTAAAAGGATTGAGTGCCGTACCCACCACGTCAGCTTCTACCTCCAGTCGGAATTCAGAATGGACGGCTTTCAGAGCTTTTGCAGTTTTGATAAGGCCCCGGTAAACAAAGTTTCTTTCCTCCAGGTTGTCCATCTCAGACCTGAGCAGTTCAAAAGGCATTTCAAACTCAAATTCAACCTCACCTCCTTCGGGCACTTCAATCAACCGGTTGATCTCTTCTTCTGCCAACAGATATTCGTCGATCATCTTGTTCTTGCGTCGACCGCGGGTGTATTTCTCAATCAATTTGAGGGTAATGGACGATACCGTTTGAGCTTGCATCGAACTCAAACGAATACGGCCCTGGATCACGCCTTCAGATTTTGTAGTAACTTCCGGTAAGGTAACCTCGATCTTGACACCTTCGATACCTAACCATTTCTTGACCCTTCGTAGCATGAAAATTGATTTGACACTTCATCAATGCTGTCAACGCTTTTTTTGTTCCCTACCTGTCCAAACATTCGACCAAAGTGGCCTCCTTATCGGTCTACTGTTCCTGCCCTTGACTGAGTAGTTCGAGCATTTCCTCATCACTCTTGCCAAGGTGTTTGAGAAGAAATTGAGCATCATCGTGAAAATCGGACTGGGGAAAATTCTCTAAGAACTGTTCATATAAGACCTTGGCTCGGTCAAATTGTTTGAGATCTTCATCACACATAAAGGCGTGGATAAATAGAGCTTTTCCAGCCAGTTCCGAAGTCGGTTCCTCATTATAGATCTGGGTAAAGGCCTTTTCAGCGATGTCGAATTCCTTCACAGCTCTCGCGGTTTCACCGGTTTTCCAAAGAAAATTCATCCTTTCATCACCACTCGTGTTCTCGGCCTTTTGTTGGTACAAGTTGAGCAGCGACCTAAGGGTCTCTTGATCGGGTTCTTTGGCCAATTTTGCCTCCAAACTCTCAATATCTTGATTTGTCGATTTGTCCGATTTACAATCGACTACTAGGAGACCTAAAGACAGCAAGAGGAAATAACGACAATTCATGCCTACCTAAATTTTGGCTAAATTTATTCATAAATTAACGAAAGTGTAAACCACTTCATTTCAAAAACACCATCTACCATGCAAAGATTCTTGCTACTCATCCTCAGTCTATGCCTTTCGGTCTTTTCCTGGTCTCAATCTAAAGACATCAAGATCAATCGACCGAATACACCTAAAAAGGACAAAACTTACATTCCTGATGCCAACAAGGATCCCGCTCCTACGAATCCAAGACTAGAAACTGGTGATGCTACTGCTGATGTCGAGGCTGTCGTCCTGCAATTGTTTGACGCTATGCATGAGAGTGATGCCTCTAAAATTCGTTCGTTGTTTGCCAGTGATGGCCGGATTGTCGGGACAGAAAGCAATGGAGATTCCAAGATCATAACCATTGAGGATTTCGTCGCCATGATCTCGCAATCACCTGCGGGTTCACTGGAGGAGAAGGTAACCAGCATGGAAATTAGAGTTGATGACGCTTTGGCCACAGCCTGGGTAGGTTACGATTTCTTTGTGAATGGAAACTTCACTCATTGTGGATACGATGCCTTTCAATTACACCGGGATGCCAATGGGTGGAAGATTCTTCAAATTGCCGATACACGGCATGATAGATGTGCTCCCGCAGGTCCTGAAGCGGAGATTAAAGCCGCGTTGGATGGTTGGCACCAAGCTGCTGCTCGTGCCAATGGAGAGGTGTATTTCGATCTCCTTAGCCATGATGGATACTTTCTCGGCACCGATCCTGCCGAGCATTGGAATAAGGCCGAGTTTAAAAAGTTTGCTCAACCTTTCTTTTCAAAAGGCCAGGCGTGGAATTTCAAACCTTATGACAGACATGTCTACTTCTCTAAAAGTGGCCAGGTGGCCTGGTTTAATGAACTACTCGATACCTGGATGGGTAAATGTCGTGGCTCTGGTGTGATGACAAAAGATGATTCGGGTACTTGGAAATTAAAACAGTACAACTTAGCCATTCTGGTTCCCAACGATATTGTTCAGGACTACGTACAGTTGCTGGAAGATCGCCCTTGAGGCTGGTGACAAGCTGTAGTGTCATTCACAATTTGATGTTTGGATTGTAATACATACAGGGTAGTCCTGATGTAAGAAGGCCTTTATACCCAGAATATCCCCATCAGGCTTTTGCTTGAACACATTATAAAAAAAGATTATATAATGACGCTCAACAGATTACAGATTTTATTAACACGTTGTTAATAACTAATCCACCACTCACTCCCTCATTTGCATAAATTAGCACTCGCTAGTTGATATGATATAAACCTCTAATATGTTTATACAACTGGTGAAATAAATACGTAATCCCCTCCTTACTAAAGGAGTAAGTATTTAGAATAGTTATATATTTAGATTTTTTTAATGTGAGGACTGCGAAGTTCATGACATCTTTCCCCCCAAGTCCAAGGATGTCAGCAGAGGAAGCTTTGATGGATCCTCAACACGCAAAACAAAAGAAATATGGACATGAAGGTAGAACCCATCTTGAAAGAAAACCCTGGAAGATTTGTATTATTTCCCATCGAGCACGATGATATTTGGTCATTTTATAAGAAAATGGAGGCTTGTTTTTGGACTGCCGAAGAGATTGACCTAAGTCAGGATTTGACAGATTGGAATGAAAAACTATCTGACAACGAACGGCATTTCATCAAGCATGTTTTGGCCTTTTTTGCTGCAAGCGATGGCATAGTCAATGAAAATTTAGCAGAAAACTTCGTTTCTGAAGTTCAATATACCGAGGCTAAGTTCTTCTACGGTTTTCAGATCATGATGGAGAACATCCATTCGGAGACCTATTCACTTCTGATTGATACCTATATCAAGGATCCTAAGGAAAAGGACTTTTGTCTCAATGCCATCGACACCATGCCTTGTGTCAAGAAAAAAGCGGATTGGGCCATCAGGTGGATTGAAAACGGAAGCTTTGCTGAAAGAATCATTGCGTTTGCTGCCGTAGAAGGCATATTTTTCTCTGGAAGTTTTTGTTCGATATTCTGGTTGAAGAAGAGAGGTCTTATGCCGGGACTATCCTTTTCCAACGAATTGATATCTCGAGATGAAGGTATGCATTGTGACTTCGCTTGCTTGCTTTACAACAAGCATATCGTAAACCGTTTACCAGAACAAACTGTCATCGAAATCATTAAAGATGCAGTGACGATTGAAAAGGAATTTGTATCAGATGCCCTCCCTGTTAGTCTGATAGGAATGAATGCCGAGATGATGTGTCAATACATTGAGTTTGTAGCTGACCGCTTGCTCGGGGCCTTGGGATGTACCAAGCAGTATCATGTGGAGAATCCATTCCCCTGGATGGATCTGATCTCGTTACAAGGCAAGACCAATTTCTTTGAGAAAAGGGTTGGTGACTATCAGAAAGCCGGAGTCATGGCTGACAAGGACAAGCAAGTGTTTAAGCTGGATGAAGAATTCTAGAATAAACCTTTTGTAGAGCATCGATAAACTACTTTTCACCAAACTTTCCAACTACTTCTGTTATGCAAGTAATAAAGAGAAGCGGTAAGAAGGAGCATGTCAGCTTCGATAAAATAACCGCCAGAATTAAGAAACTGTGCTATGGGCTCAATGCGGAATTTGTCAATTCCATAGAAATTGCCAAACGTGTTATTCAAGGACTATATGACGGTGTAACCACCGTAGAACTTGACAATCTGGCTGCTGAAACAGCAGCTAGCATGGCGACCGTTCACCCCGACTATGCCTTACTTGCTGCTCGAATTGCAGTTTCTAATCTCCACAAGGAAACCAAGAAATCGTTTTCTCAAACGATGGAGGCTCTATACAAATATGTCGATCCCGAAACGGGTCAGAAAGCCGGGCTCATTGGTGAAGAGACCATAACGGTCATCAGAGCCAATAAGGATAGGCTCGATTCAGCAATTATCTATGACCGGGACTACTCATTTGATTATTTCGGATTTAAGACGTTGGAAAGATCTTACCTACTGAAAATGAATGGTAGGGCAGTAGAGAGACCACAGCATCTACTGATGAGAACGGCGGTTGGCATCCATGGGTCAGATATCGAGTCGGCAATAGAGACTTACCATTTGATGTCTGAGAAGTGGTTCATTCACGCAACACCTACACTCTTTAATGCAGGAACACCTAAACCACAATTGTCGTCTTGTTTTCTTTTGAGTATGACGGATGACAGTATACCGGGAATATTTGAAACCTTGAGTCGCTGTGCCAAGATTTCGCAATCAGCTGGTGGTATCGGGTTGAGTATTCACAATGTCAGAGCAAAGGGAAGTTACATCAAAGGTACCGGGGGAACTTCCAATGGAATTATTCCCATGCTTAAAGTATACAACGATACCGCGAGATATGTTGATCAGGGGGGTGGCAAGCGAAAGGGGGCATTTGCCATTTATCTTGAACCATGGCATGCCGACGTACTAGAGTTTCTCGAGTTAAAGAAAAACCATGGTAAGGAGGAGATGAGGGCACGTGATCTGTTTTATGCACTCTGGATTCCCGACCTTTTTATGAAGAGAGTCGAGGAAGGAGGTAAATGGTCCTTGTTTTGTCCCAATGAGTGTCCAGGATTGTGCGAAACCTACGGTGAAGAGTTTGTGGCCCTCTATGAAAAATATGAGCAAGAGGGACGAGCACGTAAAACCATCAATGCTCAGGACATGTGGTTTGAAATTCTAGAGTCCCAGATTGAAACGGGTACACCCTACATTTTATACAAAGATGCGGCCAATGGAAAATCTAACCAGAAGAATCTGGGTACCATAAGATCCAGCAATTTATGTACCGAGATCATCGAATATACCTCCCCGGATGAGGTAGCTGTCTGCAATCTGGCATCGCTGTCATTGGCCAAGTTCGTTGAAGACGCAACTTTTGATTTCAAAAAACTCTATGAAATAACCAGGGTTGTAGCCCGGAATCTCAACAAGGTCATTGACGTAAATTACTATCCGATTCCCGAAGCAGAAAACTCTAATCTGCGTCATCGACCGATCGGTATTGGGGTTCAGGGCCTGGCCGACGCTTTTATTAAAATGCGTTGCCCCTTCGATAGTGAGGAGGCCAAGCAGCTGAACAAAGATATTTTCGAAACCATATACTTTGCCGCATTGACTGAAAGCAATGCATTGGCCCAACAGGAGGGACCATACCAGACCTTTGAAGGCTCTCCAGCAAGTCAGGGTCAATTACAATTTGATCTCTGGGGAGTTATGCCCAGCGATCGTTGGAATTGGCAGGATTTAAAGACTAAGATCAAAGCGCATGGGTTGCGAAACAGCTTGCTGCTTGCCCCAATGCCGACCGCATCTACCTCCCAGATATTAGGTAACAACGAATGCTTCGAGCCCTATACCTCCAACATCTACACCAGACGAACATTGAGTGGTGAATATATTGTTGTCAATAAACATCTGCTGAAGGACTTGATAGCTAGAGATTTATGGAACAACGACATGAAGGAGCAGCTTATGGCAGCCAATGGATCAATACAACACATAGAGGCCATCCCAGAAGACTTGAAACAGTTGTATAAGACTGCCTACGAGCTGAGTCAGAAGGTATTGATTGACATGTCTGCAGATCGCGGTGCATTCATCTGCCAAAGTCAGAGTCTGAATCTGTTTGTGGAAGACGTAACCATTGCCAAGCTTACCTCCATGCATTTCTATGCCTGGAAGGCAGGTTTGAAGACTGGAATGTATTATTTGCGATCCAAGGCAGCTGTCGATCCCATCAAGTTTACCTTGAGTCAAAAGCATCAACGGAAATTCGATGGCGCTACCAATGGCACAGTTGTCACAACAGAGGTTGAAGAACCTGCGGTATCTTTGGCATGTAGCTTGGATGATCCAACATGTGAGGCCTGTAGTGCTTAGTAATTAGATGAATGGCTATCAACAAACGGTTTGGTATTAGCGTTTAATTACTAAAAGTTACAGTCTTTTTTACCATTCTTTAAAAGGGAGAGCAGGATTCTGTTCCCCTTTTTTTTATGGGGTCATGTCGCTTACCCTACATTGATCTAAGGACCGTTTCTCCACAAATGGATTAAGCGAGTAACAGCTAGACACTCACCGTGAGATTTACTGATTATAAGGGATCAGAAGGTTCCCATCTTTTTCATTCGAAAGGTCATTGATTTGATCGATCCATTCTTCCGGTATTTCACGAATGATGGAGCTGAGTTTGCTATCCCACAAAGATGAAATCTGTTTTAAATCTGCTTCCTCAAACCTCTTCTCAGTGAGTTCTCCGGTTTTTAATTTGTAAATGACAACATCGATCGGAAAGCCCACATCATTGGCACTAACCCTGGTGGAGTCAAACGAAAGGAAGCCGGTCTTCAAGGCAAAACGAATGCTGGAGTCAAAGGTGACTGTACGATTTAGAATGGGTTTACCATACCCCGAATTACCGATATGGCAAATGGTGCATAGGTACCGATTTCGATCCAATTGCCCTCTGGATAAAGCAAAAAGAGTTTGTGCTCTTTGTCTCGAGAAAACTTACCACCTACGATCGTGTACAGGTTGAAAACGAGCCCGGAAGCAGTAAGTTCTGCCTTGTCTTCTGCTCCTACACGGCGCAATTGGGTACCAAAGGCATTTACTGCCTGGTACATCTTTTCAAAATTTTGCCCTTCATTCTCCAAAATTTCTTCAAAATAGGTAACGGCTTTATCACGGATCGACCTAAGTCCAGAGGTCATGAGAAAAAGTGCATCCTGATCTTGGTGAAACAAACTGATCTTCTTGGCCGTCGTCGTTTCAGTGCCCGAAGTGATTCTGGTATCTACGATTGCTACCAATCCTTCTCGTACCCTGATTCCCAAACAATAGGTCATGTGGTGGTTGATTTATAGTATGTCCAAACTTGATGTAAACATAACTATTGGAAGTAAAGTTTCTCCACCTGGATATGGATATCTGCAATATGGCTGTAGAGCTCATCGATCTGATTGACTACGGCATCTTCATCCTCATACTTCTCGAATTGAAGGGATGTTTCCACACTTTGAAGGCAAGGAGTAATGTCTTCTTCAAAACGAGGTGACCTGACACTTATGCCCTCAAGGTGACGTTTAATTCGATTGGTTGTATAAAGGATGGATCGAGGGAATGATTCAATGGCGAGAATCATCTCGAAGATACTGCCACTGGTCATCTTGCCTTTGAAGTATTGGGTATGCACATCAAAGGCCTCGAGTGATTTCAGCATGGTGGTCCATTGATATTGCATTAAAGCCTTATTTACTCCATTATCACTTAAAATTGTGCAGTCAGAAATTTTACTTCGTAAGATCCTCAACACCTGAAGGGCGCGCTCTATAAAAATTCCCAGGCTAATAAAATGCCAGCCATCATTGTGTAAGATCGTATTGGATATATTTGATTTTATGACGGCAATATGGGCAGTCATATCTTGCGAAAAAGTGTAGATGTCTGCCGAACGGAATGGTCTCTCTTTTAGTGACCGAACATACAAATACCACCGGTTAATCGCTTCCCACAGCTCGGTGGATATCTTGTTGCGAATACCACGAGCATTTTCTCGTGCTAGTCGAATTACATTGAACAGGCTATTGTTGTTGGCATTGTCAAAAATAACCCATTGCCATACGGTATCTTCCTCTAGTTCATCTTTAAAGTCAAAATCTGAACCGGACATAAACATGATTGAGCGAAGGGTGAATCCTTATTCTGGGACATGGGAGCATCCAAGGTTGAAAAAAATTGCACCTTCAAATATCGAGCACAATGTTCACTACGTTCTATGTTTCTACCGATCCAGTACATACTTTCAGCTACTCGTGCTAGCATACCTTTAATTTTCCAATATCCAGGTATCTTTCGATCCGCCTCCCTGAGAGGAATTTACGATCAGGCTACCCTTTACCAAGGCGGTTCTTGTTAATCCTCCGGGTAGAACGAAGGCATCTTGGCCATCTAGAATGGTAAAAGTTCGGAGGTCTATATGCCGGGGCTCGAAACAGTCTTCATCCTCGATAAATGTCGTGTGCATACTTAGATGCATTTTTGGTTGCGCAATATAATCCCTTGGGCTGGTTCTGATTTTAACGCTCAATTCCTCCAACGCTGATGTCGTCATTTGGTCGCAGATGCAAACTCCGTAGCCTCCAGACATGTCAACAGGCTTGACGACCAATGATTTCAAGTGCTCCAATACATATTTAAGGTCTTTCTCCCGATCGCAAATATAGGTAGGAACGTTTTGAATGATTGGCTCTTCTCCCAGATAATATTTAATCATATCCGGCACATAGGCACAGGCTGCTTTGTCATCTGAAATTCCCGTACCTGGTGCATTTACGATGGTAACGTTGCCTTTGAGGTATGCCCGCATGAGACCGTCAACACCAAGTATACTATCGGAACGAAATAACATTGGATCTAAAAAGGCATCGTCTATCCGGCGATAGATAACATCCACTCTAATTCTTTCTCCAATCGTATGTAGATATACGATATCGTCTTCCACAAAAAGGTCCCGGCCCTCTACCAGTTCTATTCCCATTTTTTGCGCTAGGTAAGTATGTTCAAAATAGGCAGAATTAAAAGGTCCAGGAGTAAGCAACACACAGAAAATATCACCCAATTCTTTTCCAGATACAGACCAAAAAGCTTGTAATAATTTCTCATTGTAAATAGCTACAGGCTCAATCGAAAAATCTTGAAATGCTTGTGGAAGAACCCTGTTCATCGCTATGCGATTTGTCAGCACGTAACTAACACCAGAAGGGTTTCGTAAATTATCTTCTAAAACATAAAAATTACCATCGCTGTGTCTGATAATATCAGTGCCACATATATGGGTATATATCTTCTTTCTAGGTGAAAATTTTTCCATCAACGAACAGTAGTGACTGGAACTCTTAATTAGTGACTCTGGAAAGACTTTGTCTCTTAAAATTTTCCCCTCATGATAGATGTCATGAATAAATAAATTTAAAGCAATATTTCTTTGGGAAATACCTTTTTCTAATTTTTCCCATTCAGCTCGCTTAATGATTCGAGGTATTAGGTCAAAAGGAAATATTTGTTCGACACTTTCATTCTCTTTGTACAATGCATAGGTAACTCCTTGGTTGAGAAACGAAAGTTTAGCTGATTCATTTAGTCCCTTGAAATCAGAAATTTCTAGATCCTTAAAGATTTTGAAAAAACTGCTATACTTAGAATCTTCAGTGCTGAGATCATGAATTACTTCATCATCAGCTTTACCGTTAGCGTTATACAATTCTAAAATATTCATTAGGTAAGTGTACTATCTACAAGATAGCGAAAATCGATGATTGCTAAACTGAACAATAGACTTTTGATGGTTGAACATACTCTTTTCGTCGCCAATTTGTGAAATCACCTACACTGATTGGATGCGTTTTTTTTCAGTTTTGTTATGGTCAACAGGGCCTTTTCTCTTGGCTTCACTTTTCGACCTACTATTTGTAGGGACCTCTTTCCGCAGGTTTAGGGCAGTGAAATGTGATCCCGAAAAGTTGGCTTGTCTATAGTCAAAGAACAAATGCTGAAAATATCGGATCCCTCGATTGGTCATTTTTTGAAGCAGAAGTTACCTCCTGACCAATTCGATTGAATACGAGGGATTAATTGCTGTTGAAGTGCCGAAATTTACACTTGAATTGCATTAGATTTGTGGTATGGGTATGAAAGTAGCTATCAGTCACCACAATATTTACCATTATGCCAAGGCTGTCAGATTGGGACCCCAGGTAATCAGATTGAGAACGGCTCCACATTCGAGAACCAAGATCCATAGCTACAGTCTCAATATCAAACCCGGTGATTATTTTATCAACTGGTTACAGGATCCTTTTGGCAATTATCAAGCCCGAGTTGTATTCCCTGAATTGGTGCACGAATTTCGAATTCAGGTTGAGATTATTGCTGATCTTGTCGCCTTTAATCCCTTTGATTTTTTTCTAGAGGAGAGTGCTCAAAAATTTCCATTTACTTACAATTCAGCATTAAAAAAGGAACTTTCGCCATATTTAGAAATTACCGAAGCTGGACAGAAGTTGCTTTCTCTGTACAACGATTGTAAGCGCTTTGTCCATACGGGTACCGTCGATTTTCTGGTGTCATTAAATCAGGAAGTCAATCGCAGGATTCAATACACCATACGGATGGAACCGGGTGTTCAATCTTGTGAAGAGACGCTGGATAAAAGTCTAGGAAGTTGTAGAGATTCTGCTTGGCTCATGGTCAACCTACTTCGTCATTTCGGTTTGGCTTCGAGGTTTGTTTCTGGTTATTTGGTACAACTTAGCCCAGATGAACCCGAGGAAGTTGAGAAGGGATTGCATGATGACTTTACTGACCTTCACGCCTGGGCTGAAGCTTATGTTCCTGGGGCTGGCTGGATTGGGCTTGATGCCACGAGCGGCCTCTTTGCAGGAGAAGGACACATCCCTTTGGCTTGTACGCCTCATTTCAGTAGTGCCGCACCGATTACTGGGTTGCTGGAGCCGGTTGGAGTAGAATTTACCTTTGAAAACAGGGTGGAGAGGATTCAAGAAGATCCCAGACCAACAAAACCCTATTCTGAACAAGAGCTTTCCGATATCCTGGCTCTGGGTGAGGAGGTGGATCAGAGACTTGAGGAGGCCGATGTACGACTTACCATGGGAGGAGAACCAACTTTTATTTCCAAGGGAGACATGGAATCTGACCAATGGAACACAAAGGCGGATGGCAAGGATAAGCGGCAAAAGGCATTATCCTTGGCGAAAGGCCTGCGAAGCCAATTTTCCAAGGGTGGATTTATTCATTTTGGACAAGGTAAGTGGTACCCTGGAGAGGCCATTCCCAGGTGGCAATACACCTTATACTGGAGGAAAGATCAAGAGCCCATCTGGAGAAATGATCAACTGATCGGTGACCCTAATCGTAAAGGGTCATATACGGACGCAGACCTAAAAAAGTTTGTCGATTTATTATGCGATAAGATGATGATAGCCAGAGAGTTCGCTCTGCCGGCCTATGAAGATAAATTTTATTACTTGTGGGAAGAAAACTGCTTGCCGACTGAATTTGATATGCAGCAAGAGCTGGCAAATGAAGACAGATCCTCGACGCTTAGTATCCAACGGCAGACGTTACTCCATCTCCTGCGTCAGGGTTTTGAAGAGACGGCAGGCTATGTATTGCCTCTGCGCTGGGACTATGTTGGCCGGGGGTGGCAAACCTGTCTTTGGAAGTTCAGGCGCAAACACCTGTTCTTACTTCCCGGAAATTCACAAATGGGTTTGCGTTTGCCGCAGGATCGAATTGATCAAGTGACTGAAGATATCCATGATGTCGTTTTGCCAACGGACCCCATTGAGCAACCCGACCAATTGCCGTCGAGAAAGGATTTAGCCAACTTCTACTTGGCTCAATCCTCAAGAAAGTCGAGCGTGGCTTCGAAAACCTTCACCACCGCTCTATGTCTTTATCTTGAACACGGTTCTTTACACTTGTTCCTCCCTCCACTTGACGAATTCGAACATTTCCTTCATCTCATTTATGTGATCGAGACTGTGGCCGAACAACTACATATGGCCGTAGTCATTGAGGGCTATCAACCACCATTTCACAAGAGAGTACATAAACTGGTGGTGGCTCCAGACCCAGGGGTGATCGAAGTGAATATTCATCCTGCTCAAAATTGGAATGAATTAGTTAAAAACTATCGGATCTTATTTTCGGAGGCCAAACATGCTGGATTGAGTACAAACAAATTTGACATTGATGGCAAGCATACCGGTACAGGTGGAGGCAATCACATTACCTTGGGAGGCGTTCGCCCAGAGGAAAGCCCATTACTTAGGCGACCAGACTTGCTTCGCTCAATGTTAACCTTCTGGCAAAACCATCCCAGTCTTTCTTATTTGTTTGCATCCTCATTCATCGGGACTACCAGTCAGGCTCCACGGCTTGACGAAGGTCGGCCGGATATGATTTACGAACTTGAAATTGCGTTTAAGGAGCTGGACAAGTATAAGAAACCACCTTTCTGGCTGGCTGACCGCCTGTTTCGAAACCTTTTGACTGACATCACCGGCAATACCCACCGTGCTGAGTTTTGCATCGATAAATTATTTAATCCTGAATCTTCCACAGGAAGATTGGGTATTCTCGAACTCCGTGGATTCGATATGCCTCCGCATGAGCATATGAGTCTGGTGCAGCTTCTTTTGATTCGTTGCCTGGTAAGTGCTTTCTGGGATGAACCATATCGAGAGTCAGTGATCAATTGGGGGACAGATCTACACGATAAATTCATGCTTCATCACTTCGTCAGTGAAGATATTTTCGAGGTAGTGGAATATTTGCGAAGGAAGAACATAAAGTTTGATTATGATTGGCTGAGGGTCTTCAGAGATTTTAGATTTCCCGTATATGGGTCAGTCATCGTCAATGGGGTTCAACTGACCCTTCGTGGAGCACTTGAACCATGGATTGTGCTCGGTGAAGAAATGACCAGCTCCGGTACATCTCGTTATGTTGACTCATCAATCGAAAGACTGGAAGTGAGTGTGCAAGATTTTCACCCTGAACGTTACCTGATCTTGTGCAATGGAATTGAGGTGCCCCTGATGGGTACTGATCAAGAGGGAAAATGGGTTGCTGGGATTCGATACAAAGCCTGGGCTCCACACTCAGCACTGCATCCGACCATCGGTGTCAATTCTCCTCTGGTGTTCGATGTCTTTGACAAGTGGAACAATCGATCGATAGGTGGTTGTACCTATCATGTTGTACATCCAGGAGGGCGGAATTATGAGACATTTCCTGTCAATCCATTGGAAGCAGAAGGCAGGCGAGCTTCTCGATTTTGGGATTTCAATCACAGCCCAAAATCCAATGTGCAAATTGCACCCCAATCGTCTACTGGCAGGTCAGGCAATTATCTCACTCCACATCGTCAAGTTAAAGAAGGATTGACTCCCAAAAAATTGCCAGTGAGCAACGAATTTCCGCATACGCTTGATCTGAGGAGATCTTAGTCTTAATCAAATCCATGGTGTTGTCCAGGAAGTCCGTGGGACAACAGGATAATCACTCACCAGATAGCAATACTTCAATTTTTCCCTTACCTCCTTCAAATAAATAATTTGGCAAGCGAAGCTCAAGTCGTTTTAACCCGGTGATCTTACGATCTAACTCAAGTGGTGGTGGATCCAATGAAATAACCGAAAAAGTTAACCCGGGGTGGGAGACTTGCCGAACCTGCAGTTTTTTGCCATCCTGGTGAAGTGTAACGCCACCGGCAATCAACTCAACATCAGCTGTAGTCATCAGTTGCCAATACACTGATTTCGTTGAATCGGTCAAAACCAATTCATCGACAATCGACAATGATCGATCCCCTACTTTGGTAAAACTTCGCTTGGCACTTTCCAACTGACCTTTGAACACTGGAGCCATATCCAGAGTGGCACTTGGATTTGGTCCACCTGAAAAGTCAGCGATCGTTGCCATCCCATCTACCACGTGCAGTTGTTCATTAACCGTCAAGGTGCTGTGGCCAAAATTGTTCTTAGTGAGCAAGGTCCAGCGTTCACATTCTTGGCATCTCCCCCAGAGGTGAAATCCCGTTTTTTCCAAAGCATGGTATCCTTGATTACCGGGATCCACGACCCAGCGCACACCATCCAACTCCAAAATAAAGGATCCGGCATCCATGTTACCATGATTGACACTGCCGCGACCGCCCTTGCCACCAAAATAAAAGCTACCTGGGTCACCCTCTGAGCCGGTAAAAATTACGATGGGATTGGCCCCTTTTCCCATCCAAGCGGTTGGCAATGGTTTTTGGGTTGTTTCTGTGAATTGTGATAACCAGACCAGTCCTGGACCAGCGATCCGTGACAGTTTACCCATATCCCCTGCAGGTCTTAAGAATCGCTCCCGCTCTAAATAAGTGGCATTGCCGGTGTGTGTGGCAAACCAGGCCAACACAATGTCTCCATTTTCTCCACGCCGGTCTCCGCAGTCGGCAAAATTGTAATACCACCCTGATGGTGCATTGCAGAGTACGCGAAAATCAGCACTCTCAAGAAAAGCTGGATATTGAGCCAAACCAAAGTCAGATCCAAATGCACTTTGGAGCATAGAAGAAGTCAGGACAGTGAAACTTGTGCCGTAGGCCCAATAAGTGGATCCCTCGGGGTAAACTCCATTGGGTCCGTATTCATCCATCGCATGAGGGATACCATCCAGCGCTCGATGTATGGTCGTGGCCGCCAGCTCAGGATCTTCCTCGGCTATAACAATCGAAGCGGCTATCATCCCACCATGGCATACCTGATTCCAATTGTTGTTTCCCTTGATCCATCCTACATTCCCCTTCGCATTATAACTCGGTTTGATGCCCTTTTCAATAATGGCCTTCTTAGCCAGTTCTACGGTTTCTTCCGGCAGACTTTCACCTACCCAATCTATCGCCAATGCTACGGCTAGCGACATCTCAGCGACGTCAAGGTAATGACTGGGATTCCAGTCTGAGAAATGACATACTGCACCTACTTCATCATTAATCCGGTCGAGAATCACTGCATCACCCTCCATACTGTAAACCATTCCCAAGATCCCCATTCGATAGAGCATCTCCCTGGATACTGAAAGCAAGCGTCGGCCAACTTGAATCCTTTCGAGCAGCGGCTCTTCGAGGATCATTTTTGCGTTCAATTTAATCGCTGCGTAATAGTTCTTAACCATGGGATCTGACTGGATTTTTGCTTGCAAGTCCTGTCGAAGTTCTGGAGTGAGGATCAATCGCGGTTGTTCGGATCGAAGATGGGCTTGCAGGTATTCAACAGTCATAGGGTTTTCCAGCTTACTTGAATCCATGTTGGGATAGATCGCATCCCTAGCAAAAGCTAGGAGTGGATTCCATACAGAAGCCATGATGATCAGTACCGGTACAATGGTTTTTATTTGCTTTCCCATGGTTTGAAGATTAAGGATTTCAATTGGAAAATATCATATTTTCTTTCAATGAACAACGCGAGATAAGAAATGAAAATTCATTCGGTTTTCTTGGGATAGATTTTTAGGAATCTGGCAAGAAGACGTATTGTCATAATGACCGTCCAGGTTATTCGATCTTAATCACCCCTTCTCGTACCCTTTGGTTTTGATGCAATAGTTCAATGATGAACATACCAGCGGACATGTTTCCCAGATCAATTTGATCTTGTATTACAATGCCATGTGCCATCAAACGTCCTGCTGTATCGGTTACATTGTAACTGGCCCCTTTGTAGGGTCCCCTCTTGATAAAGACAATACCCGATGTCGGATTCGGAAAGAAGATGTTGTCACTTCTCAATCCGGGAGTGCTGTTGGGACCTCCTCTTGGGCAAGTACTGAGTATTTCTTCAATGTTTAGGCAGCCTTCCGCGGTCATCAGGATGGCGACGGTGCCAGTTTCTTCTCTCAGATAATCACAGATACTGGTTACTGAGCAATCGCTCAGTTCAGGAGATGACAAAAGGGCCAAATCAGCTATCCCGCGATGATCGATGCTGTCAAGGCCTGAGAGGGATCGGATACTGGGGTTGTTAAAAAGCTGAAGGATACCCTCCATTTTTCTCATTTGACGCAAGCCGGTAAGATCGATAAGAGATTGATTATTGGCGATCAACAGGTTGCCTCCAATCGAGATCAGATTCTCCAGCCCATTCAAGGATTCTAGCTCCGGATTATTGTCAAACATCAAGCTACGTCCAATCTTAGTAAGACCAGCAAGCGACTGCACGGATTGCAAAGTGAGGTTGTCCTTGATGAAGAGTTCTTGACCGACCGCTTCCAGATTCTCGAGACCCTCTAGATTGAGCAAACTAGCATTGCTGGTAATGATCAGGTGCTCACCAACGTACTGCAGGGCCTTTAATCCCTCGAGACTAACCAACAGGTCGTTGTCACTGATTGACAGGTCGCCCAGTATTTGGGTAATCTGATCGAGTCCCAGCACACTTTGAAGCGATAGATTATTGGCTATCCGGAGACTTTGTGTAACTGTAGCAAGGGATTTAAGGGCTTGCAGATCTTGCAGTGAAGCGTTAGCGGTAATCTGAAGGCTCTTGACTGCTATCACTTGGTCAAGACCTTGCAGGTCAACTAAATTTCTGTTTCCATTGATGATTAAAGCCCCTTGAATATTGGTGATTTGGCTCAGGCTTTTCAGAGAGACGATCGAGCCTGCACTTTTTTCCTCGATCTTTACATCTCCAGCGACGCTCTTGCAAAGCGGATGTCTCAGGGCAAAATCATCAATCTCTTCTTGTGTGGTCAGGGACAACTCTTCGATCACACAGGACTGTGCAAGGATTAGTGTTGAAATGATCTGGGTGAGTAAAAGTACCAGATAAGCCCTTGTCAAGATTCTGATCATATTGCCTGCCACCGTCTCGATTTCATCTGGAATAAACTAAAATAACGGAGCCGCAAAGAATTGCGGCTCCGAAATCTACTGCTTGTAGTATCCTATGCGTCCGAGCAATACCGGAGTACTGAAATCAGATCAGTTCTACCACCCGGGATTTTGCTTGACGTTGGGATTTTGTGAGATCACACTTAAAGGGATCGGCCATAAGTAGTGCTTGCCTTCGTCAAACACGGGGCTTTCCCAGTCGGTACCTTTGTAAACATCGATATACGGTACTCCGTCCACTTCGGAGGTTTGAACATTTGCTCCAGGATACCTTTCGACTGCCGCAGCATCAAAACGAATGCCGAAGTCAGGGGTCTCCAGTTTTTTCCCTTGCCTCCAACGCCGAAGGTCATCGTAGCGGAAACCTTCCATGAAGAGTTCTACTCGGCGCTCCCTCCGGATCTCTACGATCAATGGTGAAACTCCGTCATTAGCATATCGAGGATCGACAGGGACATTGGCCATATCCAGGGGTGGCATTCCGACCCTGTTGCGAAGCTGATTGATGGTGAGGTCCAAATCCTCTTGGGTGATGGTTCCAAGTTCAGCTACAGCCTCGGCGTAATTGAGCAAAGCCTCACCAAAGCGCAAGATAATCGCTGGTGTCTGTGAAGTATTATAGGTTCGATGAGCTGATCCAACTTCATAGACCTTGATGATATGGTAGCCAGTTTCGATGCGTTGCCCGCCATCCATACCAGTCAAGCGCGGATAAGGCCTAGTATCGAAATTGCCATAATGGTAGAACTCGACATCCTCAGGATGCAGCACAGTTTGTCGCAATCTGGGGTCCCGATTTACAAAAACATCTTCGATTTGTGCGTCGCCTTGATACAGTGGAGACAATGTAATGGGTAATCCGTCGGTGCAGAGGTAGTCCTCCACCATACTCTTGGTTGCTCCACCGTTGTAACTGCGGTGGTAACTTTGCACGTGATTGGTGAATATACCGCGCTCATATCGTCGCCAGTACATCACTTCAGGTACGCCGGAGATGTCATCAGGAATCCGGTGAATCGCGTTATAATCATGGTCCGGATCTCCTGTGGAATACAGCTCATATGGACCGTTGTCGATCAGTTCCTTAGCCGCGTTGGCAGCCTCTTGAAGCCACATTTCGGCTCCGGATCCACCATGGTATTTTTGCCAGGTCCCTTCGAACAGACAAATTCTGGACTTCACCAGGAGAGCTGCCCAGCGATTGATGCGGCCAGGACCTCCGCCATCTCCCCAATCCTCGGGCAAATGGGTAGTAGCGAAATTTAAATCATCCAGGACATTGGCCATGACCTCATTTCTCGGTGTACGTGGAGCATCCAGCTCTTCGGAATCGATGTTGAGTTCTCGATCCAGCCAAGGAGCATCACCAAACTTTGAAACCTTGTCGGCATAAAACCAACCTCGAAACAAACGGGCTTCGGCCTTGTATTGATTTCTAACCTCTTCACTGACGGGTACTTGATCGTAATTGGCCAGACCAATGTTAATTGTGCGGACAAAAGACCAACCCCCATTGCGATATCCAAACCATTCCGGGCTGGAGGGAACATTATGCTTGCCAGCTCTCACCTGCTGGTATCGGGTATGTCTGGCGTGCCGGGGAGCAATATTGTCGGTAAACTCATCGAGATACCAAAGGCCCCAACGGTGGCTACTAAACCCATTGTGGTGTCCCATAAGGATGGGAACGTCATTGTCATTTCTAGCTTGGTCGTAAATCCGGTTGTTGTAAACTCGCATGTCACTTTCCGTGTTCCAGAACGTTTCTGCGCTGATTTCATCCAAGGGAGCCCGCTCCAGGAAATCATCATTGCAACTTACCAGAATCGCAAGTGTTAGCAAGAGAAATTTATAGCTATGGAATTTATTTTTCATTTTATATAGATTCATGATTCATTAAAAGGATACTCTGGCACCCAAAGAAAATAACCTCTGCAACGGGTACTCGACGGCACCGTTGTTGTTAAATTCTTCCGCTAAGACATTTCGGCGCAGATACTCCGGATCCAAAGGCTTGCGGATTTTGGACGCTTCCCAAAGGTTCATCCCTGCCAGATATACTTGCAACTCGCTTAAACCAATTTTCTGAATAATCTGTTGTGGGAGGTTGTATCCCAAAGTGAGCTGCTTGAGACGGATGTAGCTGGCATCTTGCATAAATCTGCTTTGTCGATGCTTGTTCTTTCCGTCACGAGTGGAGATATGAGCCGCTGGAAAATAGGCATTCCGGTTTTCTTCGGTCCAGGTGTCGGTCACATAATACCACTCTGCATGTCCTGCATTCCAAGGGAAGAAATAGGTCCAGTTGCCGTCGTTTGGCCAATAGTCTCTCTTTCCAATGCCCTGGAAAAAAGTTGTCAAACTAAAGTTTCTCCAGGAAACATCCAGATTTACACCAAAGCTATACCGCGGCCTTTCATTACCAATGATTTTCAAGTCACCGGGATCATCCAATGTCTCGTTACCCCGGCTGATCTCGCCATCGCCATTGAGGTCGGCATAGTGAATATCTCCTGGTCTCCAGTTGGCACCCAGTCGGGATTGGTCAGCAGCGGCATCCACTTCAGCTTGATCCTGAAAAATCCCTACTGTTTCAAATCCCCAAATGTCACCAATGAGCTGACCTACATACCGTTCGTTGATTGATCCCGTTGGATTTTCGTACTTGGTGATCTCGGTGGTCCAGTCGGCCAGATTGAAACCAACCCGGTAACTCCAATCACTGCCAATGCGGTCACGCCAGTTGATCGTAGCTTCCCAACCGTTGGTGCGAAGATCTGCTGCATTTTGTTTGGGAGCAGAAGTACCTAAAGTGGCGGGAAACTCAACATCGGTCAACATGTCTTTGGTATCTCTGGTATAGATGTCGAAAGAGAAATCAAGTCTCTGATTGAGAATTGAAAAGTCCAATCCCAGGTTTTTGGTGACCACCGTTTCCCAGGTCAAGTTTGGGCTAACCAATCCCGCTGGTGAAACAAAAGGTGTCCTCGAACCTCCGGTAAACATGTATGGAGAAGATCCAATGCCCATCGTGGCAATCGCTGGATAATACACCTGTTGATTGCCAATCTTGATGGTTTGATTTCCCAAAGTTCCCCAGGAAGCCCTGATCTTTAAGTTGTCAAAAAGATTGGATCCGGCCATAAATGGTTCTTCTGAGATTCTCCAGCCGACGGAGAAGGATGGGAAGAATCCAAAACGATCTTCTTTAGGGAAGCGTGATGTTCCATCATATCGACCATTGGCTTCAAATAGGTAACGATCCTTAAATATGTAGTTGAGCCGATAGAAAACACCGCGCAAACTTACATCTTGCTTAGATCCACCTACCTCTTGGTTGCCGACTGTGGCGTTGAGATCGGTAATCAGTGGTGTGATTAAGGAAAATGCCCTTGCCGATTGAGCAGTGTAACGACCCCACTCCTGGTTAAATCCTACCATGGCTTTCACATAATGATCCTCACTGAATTCAGGGGTATACTCGGCATAAGAGTTTATTACATAGTACTGATCGTAATCAATATTGTTAATGATAAAATCGGTGCCGCTGAATCCATTATCAAACTGTAAATTGGTTAAGTCTGCACCATTAAGGACTTCGATCTTGCTCTGCACATCTTGATAGTGACGGTGGAAGGTGTTGTAGGAGAAGTTGCTTTTAATGGCCAAGCCCTTCAAAGGTGTAATATTGATACCCTGAGTAAACCAGGTATCGTTGGCATTAAACGTTCTTCTTCCGCCATCCCGCAGGTAAGGAAAGAAGTTGGTTCCGCCAAAATACTCACCAATGTATTGCTCATATTGGGCCCGGTCTCCCGGAGTGATGTAAAACTCCAGATCCGGAAACTGGATCCTATCCAACGGATGCTGACGTGCCAATGTGTTGATGTTGACATCCCAGTGATAGAAGGTGGGCTTGTCGCTATTCTGGCCCGTATAAACAATCTTTTCCTCTAGTTCCAGCCAATCGTTGACTTGAAAATCCACTTTGACTATAGCGTTGTAACGCTTGAACTTCTCGTTGTTGAATGGTTTCAAATAACCGTCCTTGCTCAAGTGTCCAAAGGAAACGTAATAAGAGGTTCGATCACTTGCACCAGATACACTCATATCATATCTCTGTTGTGGAGCAAAATCAGTCATGATCTTATTTTGGTAATCATTGAAACCATAAAACTGTAGTACTCCATCGACGACCCCCCACTCAGGACCTGTGCCTTCTGAGTAGGCCTTCACCCTGGAAACAAATTCATCATTGTAAGATGGTGTTCCTGATGTACGGATATTGGCCGCATTTCTAGCCAAAACAAATTGGTATGGATCGTTGATGGGATCCATATGAAAAATCGGTTTAGCGGCAGAAAATTCCGAGCTTACCGAGATCTTGGGTTTACCGGACTTACCCTGCTTGGTCTCTACCAAAATAACACCAAAGGCCGCACGAGCGCCATAGACCGCGGCAGCCGAGGCATCCTTAAGTACGTTGATGCTGGCGATATCGTTGGGGTTGATGCGTTCCAAAGCCATGGGTACACCATCCACCAGAATCAGTGGATCTCCACCATTGATCGATTCGTAACCTCGGATGTTAAAGTTGGCTCCTTGGGTAGGATCTCCGTTCCGGATGGTTACATTCATATTGGGGACTAATCCCTGCAAACCATGGCCAACGCTGGCTATCGGCCGGTTTTCCAGTGTTTCACCAGAAATGGCAGTAACCGCTCCAGTTAGGTTTGCTTTCTTTTGGGTACCATAACCGACCACCACTACCTCATCCAGGGCAGTTACGGCTTCGATCATCGTGACATCGATCATCTCTCTGCCATCGATTGCAATCTCTTGCGTTTCGTACCCCGTGTAGGAGAAAATCAACACACCATTGACGTCCGGTACATCGATGGTATACGTACCATCAAAATCTGTGACTGTACCTTGCTGCGTGCCTTTCAACAGAACAGTAACGCCAATGAGTGGTTCTCCATCGCTTCCCAGTACTGTACCCGTAATCGGCTCGAAGGGTGCCGTTTCGGCATCAGCCTGCAAAGCCAGGGGTAGTACCAATCCCAACAACAGGAAAAGCTGGGGAATGAGCGATTTGCACGTTGTGTAAATCTTCCTTTTCATAGACTTCGTTTTACATTTAGTGAATAAAAGGTTTTATCCACTGCAGATGACGTAGACAGATCAAAGAACTTGATGGTATGGTTTAAGGTGCTAATTGTTAGGCTGCAGTAGATCTAAGTTTCCTAATGAAGGTAACCAAAATGTTTGGTAAATGACAACTTTTTTAAAGGAAAAGCGTACGAAAACACCCTTGCAGCAATAGATAATATGGAGTGCCCAAGATGTATGAGGAAGCCAAATTCTCAGATTCGATTGCTCTGATCAACACCAATTACATTGATAAAGACAAATCTTCAAGTGAACTCAGGGGTCACAATGGTGGGGCCCTAAACTCATGACATGAGTCCCAGTTTTACCAGTTAGTCAAAAACTGTTCGATGAAGCACTTCCAGCCACAAATCAATATAGAATCTGTAATTCATCGATGCTTCTTATGGTCGTCACATTTCAGCACTTTCAGGCTCCGACAGATGCCTTAATGCCACAATATAGCCCTTACAATAAGGCCAGACCCCAATTGGAATTTCCTTGCTACCTTCATCCAGCAACATATGACTCGTGTTTAAAAAACTCATTCCTTATGATGCTGCTCATTTGATCTTGGGAGCCTATTACCGGTATTTCTACCAATTTAAACGCATCACTAAACGAGCCAAGATCAGATTCGAAAACCGTGATTGGCATGGTATTCAATCTGATGCGCGCGAACGCATATCCTACTATCGCCAAGCCGTAGGCGACACGACAACTGAAGTAAAGAATCTTTTGACAGATGTGGATGATGGTGAATCTGTCTGGAAGGAGACAAAAGAGTTTTATACGCACGAGATTAAAAATTTTAATACCAGAAATATTGCTGAGACCTTCTACAATAGCATTTATCGACATAGTCATAAAGGACTGGGAGCTGATGCCGATAATATGTTTGTTCATGCCACAGCGACCTATCGTGAATTTAAGTCTACCGAGCCCATTTTCCATTCATTTGGAATTGACCCTTCCTTCGATTATGTCTTCGAATCCATCTTGAGGCGCTACCGATTTGATGCACACTGGCAGGATCAGCAACGCGATGTTAATTATTTGGTCAGTGTCTTGCAGGACTTTATTAGAAGGCGACAACTTAGTATCCAATCTTTTAGAATCGAAACCATCAAATCTCTCTTTTTTCGAAATAAGGGAGCCTACATCGTCGGTCGCATGATCTCTGATTATGAAACGATTCCCTTCGTGATGCCTTTACTCCATCATGAAGATGGCATTTTTGTAGATGCTCTGTTGTTGGAAGACAGCGATGTTAGTTCAATTTTTAGCTATAACCGATCCTATTTCTTGGTAGATGTCGATATCGCCAGCGAAATGGTTGATTTTCTAAAGTCCATACTGCCGCTTAAGAGTTTGGGTGAGTTATACAATTCACTGGGTTTTGAGAAGCATGGGAAGACAGTTTTTTATCGGGATTTTCTGCGCCATTTGGAAATCTCAGATGATCAGTTTGCCGTTGCGCCAGGAATCAAAGGAATGGTTATGCACGTATTTACTCTGCCATCTTATAACGTGGTGTTTAAGGTAATTATGGATAAATTTTCTCCTCCGAAACAGGTTACCCAAAATGAGGTCAAACAAAAATATGATTTGGTAAATCAACACGATAGGGTAGGGAGGATGACCGATAGTCATATGTTTGAAAATTTGGTATTTGATCGTGCCAGATTTTCTGAAGAGCACTTATCGGAACTGATGAGGGATGCTCCATCAAAGATCATAGTTACCAAAGATTCAGTGGAAATTAAGCATCTATATGTAGAAAAGAAAATGATCCCACTCAATCTGTACTTGGAGTCAGCAAATCCAGCCGATGCGGAGGACGTCATTAGAGAATACGGAAAGGCCATTAAGCAATTGGCTGCAGTAAATATTTTTCCGGGCGATATGTTGTTAAAAAATTTCGGAGTCACCCGCCTGAAGAGAGTAGTATTTTATGACTATGACGAGATTGGATTTTTAACCGATTATAATTTTCGAAGAATTCCTGAACCCAGAAATGATTGGGAGGAGATGTCTGCAGAGCCCTATTATCATGTTGGGGTCAACGACATCTTTCCCGAAGAGTTTCCCAGGTTTCTGATTGGCAACCCTGAATTAAGAGCTTTGTTTTTTAAGCACCATGGTGATCTTTATTCCGTGGATTATTGGCAGAATGTTCAGGAGCAGTTGAGACAAAAGAAGATACTGGATGTGTATCCCTACCGCAATCGGAAGCGCTTCAAGAACCTATTCCCGAAAGTAGTACAGGGTGGTTGAATATCCTTGGTTCCCGTCGATGACCCAAAGCATCGTACTCTACTTATCTCCAACCTTTTTTGCTGGGCAAAGCAATCATCGTTTGGAAGCTATTGAAATATCAGCACAGATTTGCTCACTGGTTCTCGTTGCCTATCTGCCAAAGCTGCAGCACAGTAAGGTCCGAACAAGTCACCAAAAATCCTGGATATGAGGCGCTGCTGACCTGTCTTTGCCGCTCGTTTATGGCCAAAATGACATGGCGATCCAAATCGAGCCAGCAAGACAACCGCCTGCCGGGCCGACTAGAAAGTCGGTGATATTTTTTTCTAGAGTACCGATGACGGAATGACATGAAGTCGTGTATCGGTTTCTTGTGCATACTTCCCCGGGCAAAGAAGTCCCGTAGGCTCATTTTTTTGGCTACAAAACTCATTGGTTGTACCGATGAAAATAGATGTACTTTTGCCGCCGCTAAAAGGAAAGCACGACGATATATGCAGGAAATTAGAAATGTGGCGATTATTGCTCACGTTGATCACGGCAAGACCACGTTGGTGGATCGTATCATCGAAGCCTGTCAAGCGGTAGATGATCGCAAGAATCAAGGAGAACTGATTCTCGACAACAATGAATTGGAACGGGAAAGAGGGATCACCATTCTCTCGAAAAATGTAGCTGTAAATTACAAAGGTGTCAAGATAAACATCATTGACACTCCGGGACACGCGGATTTTGGAGGAGAAGTTGAACGGGTTTTGAAAATGGCCGATGGTGTGCTGCTATTGGTTGATGCGTTTGAAGGACCAATGCCACAAACCAGGTTTGTGCTGGCTAAGGCCATAGAGCTGGGATTGAAACCGATTGTCGTCATCAATAAGATCGATAAGGAAAATTGTCGTCCGGAGGAGGTGCAGGGAGAAGTGTTTGACCTGATGTACAATTTAGATGCCACTGAGGAGCAACTTGACTTCGAGACGATCTTTGGATCATCGAAGCAGGGCTGGATGAGTTTTGATTGGTCGCAGCCCACTACAGATATTACGCCACTTCTCAATTGCATCTTAGATAATATTCCTCCTGCTCCATACATTGATGGTCCGGTACAGATGCAGATTGCTTCGATGGATTTTTCAAATTTTGTGGGAAGGATTGCCATTGGACGAGTATACAGGGGAAATTTGAGACTTTATGAAGCCAAGCCTTCTCAAGTGGTAGATTACGTGATCTGCCAGCGAGATGATCAAGTAAAGAAAGTGCGTATTAAAGAACTGTATATTTTTGAGGGGCTGGGGAAACAAAAAGTAGCTGAGGTAAGAGCGGGCGATCTTTGTGCATTGATGGGGATCGACGACTTTGAGATCGGTGATACCATAAGTGATGCGGAGCATCCGGATCCGTTGCCGCGAATTGAAGTGGATGAACCGACCATGAGTATGTTATTCACCATTAATAACTCGCCCTTCTTCGGCCGTGAAGGAAAATATGTGACCTCCCGTCATCTGAGAAATCGCCTTCTGAAAGAGACTGAGCGAAACTTGGCTTTGAAAGTGGAGGAGACGGACAGTGAAGATAAATTTAACGTGTATGGTCGCGGTGTCTTGCACCTATCCATACTGGTAGAGACGATGCGTCGAGAGGGTTATGAGTTTCAAGTAGGAAAGCCGCAGGTTATCTTTCGTCAGATCAACGGAGAGAGATATGAACCCGTGGAGCACCTGGTCATTGATGTGCCTGAAGACTATAGTGGAAAGGCCATCGAATTGGTCACCAAGCAGAAGGGCCTGTTAATCAGTATGGAGCCGAAAGGCGATGTACTACATCTTGAATTTGACATTCCCTCCAGGGGACTAATCGGTCTTCGAAGCCGCATATTGACTGCTACTTCAGGTACGGCAGTGATGACACACCGATTTAAAAACTATGAGAAGTTCAAGGGCGATTTGGAAGATAGAAATTCCGGATCACTGGTCTCCATGGAGACCGGTCAGGCACTGGCTTTTGCCATCGATCGGTTACAAGATCGTGGCAAATTTTTTGTCCAACCGGGTGATGAGGTTTATCGTGGCCAAGTGGTGGGAGAAAATTCACGAGCTCAAGATCTTGCGGTCAATGTAATCAAGGGTAAAAAACTGACCAATATCCGCGCCGCCGGATCTGATGATGCAGTGAAGCTCTCACCAAAAGTCGACTTTTCCCTTGAGGAAGCCATGGAATATATTCGGGATGATGAATATTTGGAAGTTACACCAACTAGTCTCCGAATGCGTAAGATCCAATTTACCAATTAAAACAGTCGGCTGGATCCTTCTTGCATTCCACTTCAGACTTCCCTTCATTAAGGTCTCCGTATAACCTTATCTTTGCGTCATGCACGACAAGAGACCGGTCACCGATTGGTTGCCAATCACATGGAAAGAGGTGCATCTTCATGGATGGTCTCAGTTAGATGTGGTCCTTTTCTCTGGAGATGCTTATGTTGATCATCCAGCTTTCGGTACGGCGGTAGTAGGCAGGATCATCCAATCTGAAGGTTTGCGTGTTGCTATCGTTCCACAACCCAATTGGAAGGACGATCTGAGAGACTTTCGAAAGATGGGCAAACCCCGCTTGTTTTTTGGAGTCAGTAGCGGCTGTATGGATCCGATGGTAAATCATTATACCGCCAACCGCAGAAGAAGATCGACCGATGCTTATACACCAGGTGGCCAAGCGGGCTTCAGACCCGACTATGCGACAACTGTTTACACCAAGATCCTCAAAGATCTTTATCCTGAGGTTCCCGTTCTCATCGGTGGTATTGAAGCTTCATTGAGAAGGGTTACTCACTATGATTATTGGGCCGATCGGTTGTTTCCCAACATCTTGACAAAAAGTGGCGCTGATTTGTTGGTTTATGGGATGGGCGAGATGCCATTGCGCGAAATTCTTCGTTTGCTGAAGAAGGGCGTGCCGTTTTCTTCACTCAAAACCATTCCGCAAACTGCATTTTTGCAACCTTATGAAACCCAAATTCCTCGCAACAAAAACTGGGAGAATCTACAGTTGACATCTCATGAAAGGTGCCTCAGGGACAAGAAGGCCTTTGCCGCTAATTTTAAGCACATTGAGCAGGAATCAAACAAAGTGAATGCCCGTCGATTGATCCAACGTGTCGGAAAATCCAACCTCTTGATCAATCCCCCCTTTCCCCCTATGACTGAGGAACAGATTGATAGATCCTTTGATCTTCCTTTTACAAGAATGCCCCATCCCAAGTATGACAAAAGGGGATCCATACCAGCATATGAAATGATTCGATTCTCGGTCAATATGCATCGCGGCTGTTTTGGCGGTTGTAGTTTTTGTACCATCTCCGCCCATCAGGGGAAATTTATAGCCAGTCGCTCCGAAGCCTCCATACTTCGAGAGGTAGATCAGGTGACTCAAATGCCGGATTACAAGGGATACATCAGCGATTTGGGAGGCCCCTCAGCAAATATGTATCGTATGAAGGGTAAAGTACAAGCCATTTGCGATCGATGTGTCAGTCCTTCTTGCATCCATCCGGTGGTGTGTAACAATCTAGATACTGATCATCGGCCCATGACCAATCTTTACCGAAAAGTAGATGCGCATCCCAAGGTGAAAAAAGCATTTGTAGGCAGTGGAATACGCTATGATTTACTGGTCGATGAGTACAATAAGCAGGGCAATGAAAGTTTAGACGAATACTTGGAGCAAGTGGTATGCCGGCATATCAGCGGAAGGTTAAAAGTGGCACCAGAGCATACCTCCGAGGCAACCTTGCGGATCATGCGAAAGCCCTCTTTTAGACATTTCCACACCTTTAAGACCAAATATGATCAGTTGAATGAGAAACATGGCCTCAATCAACCACTGGTGCCTTACTTCATTTCAAGTCATCCGGGATCTACAGAGGAAGAGATGGCCAACTTGGCTGCAGAAACCAAAGAAATGGGTTTTCGACTGGAACAAGTCCAGGACTTTACCCCGACACCCATGACCGTAGCTACAGTCATTTATTATAGTGGACTCCATCCCTACACCCTACGACCCATTTACACCGCTAAGAGCAAACGCGAAAGGAAAAATCAACATTTATTTTTCTTTTGGTATAAACCCGAAAATTGGGGCATCATACGTAGCAAACTCAAAGCGTTAGGTCGGGATGATTTGATTGAGAAATTGTTGCGAGACCGCAAGAAGAATGCCAAGAGGCGAATGATTGAAAGGCGAAGAAAGCGCCGATTGTCAGTAAAAGACAAAAGGCGAAAAATTTAACAGAGAAGTTCGTATATTCACATAACTTTCGCGCGATCCCGGCGTTCTAAGGTCTGAAAACAATTGCATCGCTAAATCCTTTGCCAAATGGAAAAAAACACTTCGTGGCTCTCCTACAGTAAGACCATTCTTGAAAAAGTCAGCTTCGACCAGAAAATCTTTCGCAAAGAGTTGAGAAAGTCTTTGGGTCGACTTACCAGGGAGGAGATCAGGAAGCTAGAAGCGTGGTGCATCAACAACCTGAATTTACTATTGGCAACGATCGCCATAAAGGAAATCACGGATTACCTATCCATACAAAGTTGATTGGGCAAAAGTTGATCTTGTCCTTAAGGTGAAATGTAGCCACGGTAGAGGCAACTTAATCTGTACTTAGCCGTATTCTCTGATCACCGGTGTATCGGAGAATCGCCGATCCGGCGCTCAGCCATACCATTAATGTTCTTTCATCTGACACTTCTCCTATAATCTGAACTTTAGCCATCTGCTGGAATCACGCTACCAATGGTGCGGATGCGATCCCTGGTCTGATATTGAACCACTGTCCCTTCCATTTTGGCTAACTTAATCGCGATGACCAAGGAAATTGCCAAGTGGAATGTCGTTATTTTGACGCCGGGCTTTGCTAGTGACGAGACTGAGGACAACTGTATTCCACCACTGCAAGCCTTTGTAAAGGGCCTTCATCAACAAGGTTTGTTCCAGGTTAAGGTGATTTCTTTGGTTTATCCGAAAGTGAATACTCCCTTCTGGTGGCATGACATAAGAATTTATCCTTGCTATCAGACGGGACTACTGGGAAAGCTGTCATCATGGTCAATGGCCTATAAATATCTAAGGAGCTTCCATGACAGCCAGGCGATTGACGTCCTGCACAGTTTTTGGGCGTCTGATGTTTCACTGTTGGGAGGACTATTTTCACGAGGTCGGAAGTTGGCCCATATCACTACCCTGATGGGGCAAGATAGCCGTCGCTACAATCGCTACCTGCCCCTGCTAAAGTTTGGACCCTCATCCTACGTGGCGCTGTCACAACGTCAGGCCAGGGACTGGGCCGAACTCACCTCTCAACCGGTAGAATCCATCATTCCCTGGGGCACCCTCACCGACGATTTTCAAGATGTAGAGAAAGGTCTGAAAGCCATTGATGTGATTGGGATTGGTAGCCTTACAGCCAATAAAAACTATGATGATTTTCTACACGTCGTAGACTTACTTCGTCGCGATAATCCACATCTACGTGCTTTGATTGTCGGCGACGGACCCATGATGACCTCCTTACAGCGATCCATTGATAAGCGAGATCTCAAACATCATGTAACGCTGGCGGGAGCTAAAAGTAGAAAAGAAACACTGCATTTGCTGGCTCAAAGCAAAATCCTATTGCATCCCTCGTTTTACGAATCCTTTGGATACGTATTTTCTGAAGCCCGCCACCTTGGTGTAGCCATTGTTTCGAGGGGTGTCGGACAGGCCCCGGTGCAGAGCACAGCTCATTGGTGTGTGGGGGAAAACATCAGGCAGCTCTACAACGGATGCTTACATTTCTTGAAACAGGAGCCAGAAATTGAGCCACATCAGCTTCCGATGATAGATACCATATGGGCATACCAGACAATGTATGAAAATAAGATTCTTAAAAAGACTTAGTCAGATATCTGGTTATGCGGCCAGGCATTTGTCTACCACATTGGGTAACGCCATTATCGCTTATTCAGTGATCGATCTGGAATCAACCACAACCTGGGGTGCCTTTGTCAAGGTGTATATCCCCGTTACCATCATAAATCATATCATAAACTGGGGAAACCGGGACCATCTCCTGCGCGAGTTTAGTCATCGTCCTGCCAGTAAAAGTCCAATGTTTTGGCGGTCGCTGCAAAGCCGAAGTGCACTCATGCCTCTGGGTTTCATCTTCCTCTATCTCATGATCCCCGGGTCATACTTTATCTACTGTGCCATTTGGGTGTTCTTGCAATTTCTTTATCAATCACTCGACGTTCTGATTGTTTCGGAACGTATATTTTGGATTTCCACCATTGCAGAGTTGATCGGGATACTGGTCATCTTAGTTGGGCTTTATACGGGGCTGACAGGGATTGGTGGCCTACTTGTCCTGTTTCCCCTTTCGATTTTCGTTAAGGGAGTAGTCGTGGTTCCGGGCCTATTTGGTAAAATATCATTGACTAGGCCGATGAGGTGGACTGAGTCGTTGCGGTTCCTGTATGAGGCGAGGTGGTTCTTCCTGATTGGCTTCAGCGGCCTGTTACAAAGCCGAATTGATCTGTATGCTGTTAGTTTTTACTTGCATGATGAGGCGGTAGGTGTTTATCAAGTATTTATTTCATTTGTGATATTGCTGCAAAGTGTGTCTGGCTTTATTTTAATACCGTTCTCGTCTGAGGTTATGCGACTACCAAAATCCTCTTTGAGGCGTCTAACCCTATCTATGGTCCTGGTAGGGATGGTCATTGCTGTACTGGGTACGGGCGGTGTGAGATGGATTCTCCAATTTTGGTATGGGATCGACCTAGATTCAATTTATTATATTTTCGCTATTCTGCTGACTCTACCCATCTATTTTTATCTGCCATGGGTGTACCACCTGTACGCGCAAAGGAGGGAGGGTTTTTTCATGACGATTAATTTCACCGGTGCAATGGTAAATCTTTTATTGACATTAATTTTCCTTCCCAAATACGGTATGTTGGCTGCCCTTGGTGCCAGTGCCATTATTCAATGGCTTCTTCTCATACTGCTTCCCACCTTTGCATTGCGTCGATGATGGTCCTGCGGATCAGATGCCCTCGCTGCAATGGCTATTTAGATCCCATCACGGGCTATTGTGGAGGAAGCCAATGTATTCCGCCAAAATATTCTGTTTGGAGACCACAGACCGTTGAATTCGAGAAACGGCTAAAACTTCATTCTAGCGCATTCCAAAGATTTAGAGATGAAAAAGGAATGAGAATTACGAATCCAGCGAGTTATCCAAATTTGCCTTTTGGCCTGGCTGGGAAATTTTGGAATCAACTACAAAACGATCTGCGCTTTATCCGGCGAATGTTAAAAGGCCGGCAAGGACTGCACATCCTTAATTTTGGCTCCTGGAATGGCTGGTTAAGCAATCAGTTGGCGGCTTGGGGTCACGAAGTTGTGGCCATCGGTTATTTCCTTGATCCCTACGATGGATTGGGAGCAAAACAGTTTTTTCCCAACCATTGGTGTTGTGTCCAAATGGATATTGAGGATATATCGATCATCGAAAGTACCTTTGATGTCATCATCGTCAATCGATGTATATCGTTTTTATCCAGTCCGCATGAAGTCTTCCACAATTTGCAAGGGCTCCTCAGGTCCAATGGAATGCTTGTCATCACTGGAATGCACTTTTATGCCGATGCAAAATTGCGAAAACAGTTTTTACAAAAAGAAAAAGCAAGAATAAGACAGCAATATAATTTCGAATTGTTTCTCAAACCGACCAAAGGTTATTTAGACCTCGATGACTTCAATCAATTCTCTAGCCAGGGAGTAACCCTGTTGCCGGCCAGTTGGAAGGAAAGGGGCAAAAGGATGATTAGTACCTATATACCGAAGCAGCCAATCTCTTATTTCGGCATATGGAGGAAGGACGCTCCCCGGTGAATCAGAATAAGATCCACGGTGATGATCTATGGATTTAACCCTTGATTTTACAGAATACGCTTGTTCAGTGATATTGTTAAGGACCAGTTAGCGACTAAAATAACCGGTTCGTCCAACTCACACCCTTACAATGATCACCCAGGTGCATTCTAGATCGAAATTAGCTTATCTTACTGAGTCTAATGAGGATGATTGTCAATCGATTGAAGACATTGAATATGATGGCCAGACCAGGCCATCTTTACTATGCGCCATCCTGGTTGGTACTCGGCGTAAATAATCTCTGCAATTTGCACTGCAAAATGTGTGATGTGGGGATTAGGTATCAGCGGAGTAATTTCTATCAAAATCTGATGGGTTCTCGACCACTGAATATGCCTGAGGATTTGATAAAGATCATTCTCGATCAAGCTGCTTTTTATTTTCCACAAGTGAAGATCGGATTTGCTTTTACCGAACCCCTCATTTATCCGCACTTGATCTCGTCACTGCACTATGCGCAGAATCATTTATTGCATACTGCCGTTACGACCAATGCCCTTAACTTGCCACAGAAGGCTGTGCAACTTTGCGAGGCTGGCCTGAATGAATTATTTATTTCTCTTGATGGCCCACAAGAAATACATAATCAGATTAGGGGTCATAAGAGCTCTTTTCAAAAGGCGATCGCCGGTATCGAAAAGATTTTGAGCCATACAGATCCTCCTAAAGTATCGGTTTATTGTGTAATTACTCAATGGAATATTGGTCATTTAGAATCATTTCTCAAACAAATTGGCCAGTTTCCCCTGAAGCAGATTGGATTCATGCATACTAATTTTACCACAGAAGATATGGCCAGTATACACAATACCCAATATGGGAGTATCTATCCGGCCACAGCATCAAATATGGAGGAGATCGATGTTGAAGAGATGGATCTCGATATTTTGTATAAAGAAATAGCAAGAATTAAATCGTCAGGTGATCCTCGCATTATGTTTTCTCCTGATCTTTCCTCCAGAGAAGATTTGGAAATCTTTTATCATCGCCCGCAACTTTCCATAGGTAAACGTTGCCACGATGTTTTTAGGAATTTGATGGTCAAATCTGATGGCAGTGTGATCCCGGCTCATGGACGTTGTTACAATATTAATCTAGGGAGCCTCTATGAACATGATCTTGAGGAGATCTGGAATAGTGGCGCAGCAGCAAAATTCAGAAAGACACTGGTTGGGGCAGGTGGCCTTCTGCCTGCTTGTACACGGTGCTGTAGTGCTTTTTAACGATGAAGGACAGAGAGGAAGTCATATTATTTAATCCCAGATCGGCAGACCACAACCATCGAATTCCAAACAGCATATTACAGGTGGGTGCCTCCATACAGCAACAATACTCGTATGCATTTGTGGACGGAAACAGAGAGCAAGATGCTTGGCTGGCTTTAAAGACGTACCTTGACAGCCCTCAACTGAGGTACGTTGGATTTACAGTCATGCCCGGACCTCAACTCAAACAAGCTATTCCATTTAGTCGATGTATAAAGTCACAGTATCCTCACTTGAAGATCATCTGGGGTGGTTACTTTGCAAGTAACCATGCTGAGGTGGTATTGAAATCCGGATATGTAGACTATATAGTGAGGGGACCTGGTGATCTGGCTTTTCCATCTTTGCTTCAAGCACTCGACCAGGATGGACCCATTGAACATATTGAAAACTTGGTTTTCATGGACGGCAGGGGAGAAATTGTTCGTACACCTACCCAGGCTTTAATGGATCAAGACGAGCTACCTGATCTGCCGTATCAGCAATTGGCGAGATTTTATCCGTTGGAGCATTACCTGGCCAGAACCTTTTTGGGAAAACGAACCCTTGCCTATCACAGCAGTATCGGTTGTCCCTTTACTTGTTCTTTCTGTGCAGTAGTGCCAATCTATCAGGCAAGATGGAGAGGTAAATCAGCGGTCAAAATCTATCAAGATATTCGATTTTTTATTGAGAATTATGGGATCGATGCCGTCGAATTTCACGATAATAATTTTTTTGTATCGGAGAAAAGGGTCCGAGAATTTTGTGATTTGGTTTCAGAGGATGCCTTGAGTTGGTGGGGAGAAGGGCGGATTGACACTATTGATAAATATTCTGATGATACACTCGACAAGATGCGATTAGCAGGTTGTAAAATGATTTTCTTCGGCGCAGAGAGTGGCAGTGACAAAATCTTGCAACAGATGGACAAAGGTGGGCGTCAAACAGGTGCACAGATCAAGGCATTTGCTCAGAGACTCAGGGCCTTTGAAATTATTCCAGAATATTCTTTTGTCTTGGGCCTTCCGGGTAAGAACCCCAAGGAAGTCATGGCACAAATCGATGATGATATCGCCTTCATTAAAGAGATAAAGGAGATCAATCCAGATACGGAGATCATTATATACATTTATAGTCCTGTACCTACCGAAGGGTCGGCTTTGTATCACCAGATTGAAGAAGCGGGTTTTGCCTACCCCAAGACCCTTGAGGAATGGCTCGAACCAGACTGGATCCAATTTGATCTTAGAAAAAATCCCCTAACGCCATGGCTGACCCCACAGATGGTTGATAAAATAAAGAATTTTGAAACGGTGTTGAATGGATACTTCCCTACCAAGTCAGACATCAAAATAAAGTCCTGGCAGAGGTCAATGATGCGGAGGATCTCAGCTTTTCGATACACCCACAATATCTTTTCCTATCCTTTAGAAATAAAATTTCTGCAAAAATTCTGGCTCCGGTATCGACAGCCAGAGTGGGAAGGATTTTAAATTTGCCATTGATGGAATTTTGGCGGAATATAATATCCTCTATTGAAGCTGTTAGGATCTTTCGACCATGGCTAGCCTGGTATCGGCAGAAGCGCTATCCAGGTAGTTTGCGCTATTGGGAGAAGAGATACGCTCAGGGTGGTGATTCCGGTTCGGGTTCTTCGGAAATTGTGGCACAATTCAAGGCAGAAGTTGTCAATAGGGTGATCAACATGTACGACATTCATCGACTTGTTGAGTTGGGTTGTGGAGATGGGTCGCAATTGGCATTATTTACTGTCGATCAATACTGTGGTCTGGATATCTCAAAGTCGGCCATTGACCGGTGTAAGAGACTTTATCAGCACGACGACGGGAAGTCCTTTATTCACTATAATCCTTACGATTTTAATCCCCAAGAATTAGCTGCGAGGTTGGTACTGTCTCTAGAAGTCATTTTTCACGTTACCGAACCGGGACTGTACAAAATCTACCTAGATCATCTCTTTGCCCTTTCAACAAAATTGGTGCTCATATTTGGTAGGAATGAAAGGGCAACTGGGTCTTCCATCTATCCACACCTTTGTTTTCGAAACTTTGTCAGTGATATTGAAAGAGATCATAATCGTTGGCAACTTGTTGAAACAATTACTCCGCCATCTCAACTACCGACTTTTTCAAAATTCTTTCTCTTTGCCAAATATCATTAATTTGGAATGTTTTCGAAATCTTGTAAAGCGGGTGTTACATCCTCCCCTGTATTGGTGGGCCAAGAGAAAGAGTCAACAGACTTATAACATCTCTGCTTTTGGTCTATCCTTGAAGATCTATCCAACAGTATTTGATCCTACGGCATTTGGGTCAAGCCAAGTTCTTTGTGAATTTTTGCAGGGACAGAATCTTAACCAATCCAGACTTCTGGAGATTGGAGGAGGTAGTGGCATGGTTTCCATTCTTTCTGCTAAGGAGGGAGCTTTGGTCACAGCTACTGATATTAACGATTCAGCACTTGAATCCTTGAGATTTAATGCACGTCAGAATGATGTGAACCTACGGATTTTGAGATCCGATGTATTTGAAGATCTTGATCCATATCCATACGACATCATAGTAACAAATCCTCCATTTTATTCTGGTACACCCACTGATGACTGGGAACTTGCTTTTTTTACAGGTGAAGAGCATTCCTTTTTTCAGAAATTGTTTTCAGGAATAGATCATTTCATGGCAGACAGGGGAAAATTGTGGATGGTCTTCAGTGATGATCTTGATTTGTCCGAGATCATGCAGAAGTCAGATGCGGCAGGACTGTCGGTAAGACGGGTATGGAACAAATCTTTCTGGTTTGAGGACTTCTCGGTCTTTGAATGGACCAGATCTAATGACACATGACAAATGAGGGTCCCTTTGAACAGGTGGAAGCTAGTGAAATTGAGGTCCTGGCCTAATCAATGAAACTTTAACACTTCTTGAATTGGCTTTGGGCCGTAGCCCAAAGCAGGAATCATAATATTCTATTATTCAATATATTATGATTTTATGCCGACGATCTATGCCCTTTTTTCAAACCCTAGTTTGTGATCTAATTTTTCTAAACAAATTCTTTACAAAGTCAGTTTATCGACAATGGCACGTCGCTTGCATTAGCTGGCCAATGATTAAACATCACAAAATTTGCAGGGCTTAGGTATGAGAAAAAGGTATAGTGAAAAGGAAGAAGCTATTTGTAAGGCTTCCATCACTTTAATAAATAGTAGGGGCCTGGTGAATACTTCTATGGTGCTGATTGCCAAAAGAGCAAAGGTATCTCCTGCAACAATTTATATAGATTTCAAGAACAAGCAAGATTTATTGAGACCATTATATCTGCGCATTCAGTGCGACGCCAGAGGTCATATTTTTACAGGATACGAAGGATTTTTACCACTTGATGAAAGTTTCAAGATTCTTCTGAGAAAGGCTTACCAATATTTTTTTGGAAAACCTGAATATTTTGCTTTTCTCAACCAGTTCACGTTTTATCAATCATGCAATTGGTCAAATTTCATCAAAATGGCAAGCTTAGATTGGAGTACGGTGAGCTTGAAGCTACACTAAAATGGCATGGGCTAATATTAAGCGTAACCGTGAGGTTGGCGAATATGTCAGTGGATAAATTTACGCAAGTCGAGAACAATCGGGATATGAGTAAGCCTCGCTAGATCTAGCGAGGCTCTTCATTTTTATGGCTTGGACCTGCGGTCCTGATTTGACTATATTCTTTTCACATTTACGGCATTTAGACCCTTGCGTCCTTCAGCCAACTCAAACTGTACTTTGTCATTTTCGGCAATTTGGTCAATCAATCCCGAGGAGTGCACGAAGTACTCCTTACTCGACTGATCGTCGACAATAAAGCCATAACCCTTCGATACATTAAAAAATTTAACGGTTCCTTCATTCATGGTGATAAATATTAATTAAAAAGATAAATGTGTAAAGCATTTAAGTTGACAACGCAGTTTTTATCTGTTTCATCAACGTAACGGCTTCGATGAGTATTATGTTCGAGAGGTTTTTTGGTTTTTTTATTATTGTAGTCATGGTCCCAATGTTCAAAAAAGATCAGCCAGTTGCATCCAGCGCTCTGTTCTTATCTCGATCTGGTCAATGATATCACCAATTTCTGAGCTTTTTTCCCTAATTTGATCTATACTGAGATGTTCAGTCGACAAAAGTTGCTCCAGAATGGCCTTTTCTGACTCAAGCGCTTCAATCTCCCTTTCCAATTTTCTGATTTCATTTTTCTCGCGCTTCGAAGCTTTTTTCCGATTGTGGTTTTCTTTTTTTACTCTTTGTTCGTCTTGTCGTTCTCGTGCCTTCTCGTTGCCATGACTTTGGCTATCGAACCGGTATTCGGTATAAGTGCCATTGTATCCTTTGATCTGGCCATTTCCTTGCAGTATAAAGAGATGGTCAACCAACTTGTCCATGAAGTATCGATCGTGTGAAACCAAAATCAGGCACCCGGTAAATTCGTTCAAAAATTGTTCTAAGCTGTTCAAGGTAAGCAAATCCAAATCATTGGTAGGCTCATCAAGTATAAGGAAATTTGGATTCTTAATCAGAACCGTGATCAGATGCAACCGTCGCAACTCTCCTCCACTAAGTTTGACTACGGGTTTGTATTGTACCGAAGGGGGAAACATGAAGTGGGTGAGGAATTGAGAGGCAGACACCTTGGTACCATTGGCCAGAATCAAATTTTCAGCAATACCCTTCACAACATCAATGATTCGCTCATCTGGATTGATCTCTAGTCCTGACTGACGGTAGTGACCAAAGATGGTTGTCTCCCCTACATTCACCTTCCCAACATCAGGTTGAAGTTCTCCAGTCATTAATTTCAGCAGGGTCGATTTACCAGTGCCATTTGGTCCTACGATGCCAATACGGTCTCCCTTCTTAAAAGTGTAGGTGAATCCCTTAATAAGAGGCTCCCGATCAAAGGATTTGGAGATGTTTTTCAACTCAAGGATTTTTCCACCTACCCTTGACATTTTAACAGCTAGTGACAAACTTGCATTCCGGCTTCTATCTGCAACCTTAGTCGCCAGATCGGTCACGGCATTAATGCGCGATTTGGCCTTTGTGGTTCTGGCTTGAGGCATCCGCCGCATCCATTCTAGTTCTCTCCGCAGCATCTTATGGTCTCTCTCCCAGGTTCGATCTAGGATTGACTCCCTTTCAGCCCTTTTTTCGAGAAAATGTACATAGTTGCCGTTATGACGATAGAGTTGCCCTTTATGCAACTCTAGGATTTGATTGCACACAGCATCGAGAAAGTACCGATCGTGGGTGACCATAAACACCGAAATATTGGTTTTAGCCAAGTGATTTTCCAACCACTCTATCATATCAATATCCAGATGATTGGTGGGTTCGTCAAGTAGGAGGAGATCCGGAGAGTCGGCCAGCGCAACTGCCAAAGCTAGTCTCTTTTGTTGTCCTCCAGAAAGGTTACTGGTAGACTCATCTCGTTGGTTAATGCCAAACTTTGTCAGCAAGGTCTGCAGATCCCGATCGTAATCCCATCCATTTAGCACATCGAGATGGGTGGAAAGTTCTTCGAGTTTGGCGGTTTCTCCTTTTTCCAATGCTCGGTGGTAGCTTGCAATGACTGACCTAATATTATGATGAGCTGCATTGATAAAATCCTGGATGGTTTCTCCTTCACTGAATGTGGGCTTCTGAGGTAGATATCCTATGCGAATCCCTTCACGTACGGTTACCCTGCCCTCATCCGGAACATCCTGTCCGGCCAAAATTTTCAAGAGGCTGGACTTACCGGTACCATTGTTGGCAACTAACGCGATCTTTTCTCCCTTATGGATATTGAATGTTAAATCTTCAAACAGGATTTGTTCAGGATGTCGCTTGAGCAGTTCCTCTGCGGACAATATTACCATAGATCTTCACTTTTCAGGCACAACCTTTGGATCTAGCCTGTACTAGAGACGGTCATAAGTATGTAAAGATCGAAAAATAAATGTTGATGCTTGGGAAACATTTGGCATCCTTAAAAAGCGATGAGATTTTTTGTTAACAAAGTGTTATCTCGGGAGAGAGATTAAACCCTGGGTGAATGTCGAAGTCAAATGCCTGTAAAACAAACCAATAATGAAAAATCTCACATCAACTTTAAGCCTAGTTATTTTACTTGCCCTGGCACATGCCGGAAGAGCAAATACTGTGGTTCAAGACAGCACGGGAATGCCTGGTGATCATCTCCATTTGATGGCCGTTTTGGACCTATTCAAGAATGCTCCCTCCATAGAAGATTTTGAAAGGGCTCTAAACAGCAAAACGAATCATGTGAATAACCTTGATCTCAATGGTGACGATCAAACCGATTATATCCGAGTTATCGATGAGGCGACGGATGATGTCCATGCTGTCATACTTCAGACGCCAATCAGTGCAAGTGAATCTCAGGACATAGCTGTTATAGAAATTGAAAAGACCGGATCGAATGAAGCCATGTTGCAGATTGTTGGAGATCCCGATGTGTATGGTGAGTCTGTGATCGTAGAACCTATCGGGGAAGAAGATCAAGGTAAGGGTCCCTTTGTACATCACCGAGTTGGACTGGTGGTGAATGTCTGGTTTTGGCCTTCGGTGCGTTACATTTACAGGACCTCCTATCGCCTCTGGGTTTCACCCTGGCATTGGCACCATTATCCGGCCTGGTGGCGACCTTGGCGACCATTTTCATGGACAAGTTACCATCGACGCCATACACATCATACCCGTCGATATCACATTGTATATACTCATAGAATGGTTAGAGCACATCACGTGTATTTGCCGCGCAGACAGCGTTCATCAATAGTGGTCAATAGAAATTCAGCCCAGTTAAAGAGCTATCGCGCCAGACCGGAAGTGGTAAAAAGGAGCTCGCTGACCAACACTACCCTGACTAAGAAAGGGCCAGGCGGAGGTAAGATTACTGCCACGAAGAGTACCGCCAAGGTAGGGGTGACCAATGCAAAAGGCCACACTGCTGTAGGAAAGAAATCCAACACTAATGTTACTGCCACCGGTCCTGGAGGTAGGCAAGTTTCTGTCGAGAAGAAGGAAGTTTCGGGCAAGGGCCATAATGGCCGAGGAGAAGCCGTTGGTCAGAGAACTTCGGTAACAAAACAGCTGAAAAGTAAACGTGGAGCGACCTTGAAAGGTACGAAATCGACGAGCCGTAAAGTGGCGAAATCAAAGCGAGGAGCTACGGCCCAAAAGGCGAAGACCAAAAGTGTGAAGGCCAAGTCTGCCAATGGCAAGAAAGTCGCTAAGAAAAGTCGAGTGGAGAAGAAAGTCAGAAAGCGCAAGTAGTACCCTGCGCATCAAGAATCTTGCTGATATTTTAGTGAACAGTCAATGCTTTCTGCACTGTGGTATGCCTTTGAAGCATCTGCCGGGATGGCTATACCCACCTGTTTACTTCTCTACCATTTCGGAAGACGACAAACGCTTGAGCAGCAGTGTACTGATGACAATGCATATTCCACCCAGCAGCATATTGATTGTCAATGCATCACCCATAAATATTACTCCAGTAGCCACTGCACTGACAATCTCAAAGTAGTGAATAATTGAAGCTCTGGAGGCCGGCAAATGCTTGAGACCAAAGAAGAAGAAATGAAAAAGGGCGATACCCATAATGCTACCATAAGATAAGCTCAATATCCAATCAGCGTAACCCGGCCATGGAGCCACAATGAAAAAGGGAAGAAAGCATATGGATCCTACAATATTTTGATAGAATATAATCTCATTTCGGCTGTATTCTTGAATTTCGGACTTGAACATCACATAGCTGATCGAAAAGAAAAGGGCAGAACCCAGCGCAGAACTTATTCCAATGACATCCGCACTGCTGATGGAAAAGCCATAGTCCAAATACACGAGAAAAATTCCGAGAAAGGCCAAAACCAGGAGGCCAATTTGCCGGATTCCAATGTTTTCCCTTAGCCAGATAAATCCCATGATATTCACAAAAATTGGCCAAGTAAACAATATAATCACCGCCGTACTGATTGATGTGTATATATAGGCCATGATGAAAAGGTACATACGTACGGCATTGAAGCATGAAGCCAACAACATTTTTTGGTAATTGCCTCTGAAAAATGGTACTTGCTTCCAACGCAACCAGATGCCCAAAACAGCAGCAGGTACTATTGTCCGGACAAAAGCCAGGCTCCCTGCATCCATGTGTATATGCTTGATAAAAAGACCCGTAAAACCAGCAATAATAGCGCCGCCCAGCACAGCAAAATAGGCTTGGCGCCGATCTATGCTCGAGGACTTCGACTTAAGAGTTACGCCTTTCATAAAAGGCCTGCAAAATCCTTGATTTATCTGAACTAGACAAGTTTTTGTCTGTGACCGAGATGGACATTCTCCTTGATATGCTCTCAATTCTTAGGCATCTCTGGCCAGTTGTTTTACGGCGTTGACGAAAGTATCCAGTTCTTTTCTGGAGGTATATAAATTGGGTGATATCCGGCATCCATGCACACCGGCTCCGTCTATCGCCACTGTCCAGATCCGGTGTTCATTGAGAAGGCGCTCAGCCATTTCTTTGGGCTTCATCCCTTCGATACCCACATTTCCAATTCCACATGATCTTTCCTCTTCCTCGGGAGTGTTGACCACAATACCTGGTTGATGTCGAAGTTGATCTGACCAATACCGTTGCAGAAACCTCAGGCGGGCTTCCTTCCGCTTTGGTCCGATGCGGTTGTGATATTCAATGGCATTCCCAACCGCAAGATCCGTATGTACGGGATGAGTGCCGGTATGGTTGAGTTTATAGATGTCATGATCTTCCTTACCCATATCGCCAAACATCTGCCAGAGGGTAGGTATTTTTTGTCTTCGTACATAAAGCAACCCTGCACCCAACGGTGCACTGAGCCATTTGTGCAAACTACTGCCGTAGTAGTCACCATCGAGGTCCTTAAGTGAAAAGTCAAAGTGACCAAAAGCATGTGCTCCGTCTATCATGACATCTACTCCCTTAGCATGAGCCATATCACAGATCTTTCTGACCGGAAGAATCTGTCCGGTAATATTGATGATGTGGCAGACCATCAGCAACTTAGTCCTTTCCGTGATGGCGCTCTCATAGAGCTGCACGATTTCTTCATCTGATTTTGGATGATTAGGAACGGATACTACCTTGTTTTTCATTCCAAATCTACGCGCCTGGAGGGTAAACATATCTCTCATGGCTCCGTAATCCTGTTCTGCCATTACGGCCTCATCACCTTCTTCCCAATCATAACCGGCAATTACCGTGTCCAGAGATTCTGTAGTATTTCTGGTAAGGATGATCTCATCTGGATCGCAGTCTGCCAACTCGGCGAGCTGTGTACAGATATGCTTTTTGTTGTCCCACTGAACAGTACGCATGTACCATGATCCTTGATAATTGATTTCGCGTACGTGATGGATTAGATTCTCCAGTGTTTCCTGTGGGATAAAACAATAGTAGCCATTTTCAAGATTGATATAATCGGGTTTGAGCCGGTAGCCACTCCTGATCTGGTGCCAAAAATCTTCATTAGAAGCCAATTCTTCAGGTGAATGGTCTAGGAAGCGATTGATAATTTGATCTAGATGTTTAAATATCGGTGCGGCTCCGATACTTGCTAAGCCAAATTTCTTGAGGAATGTTCTCTTATCCATAATTACATTTTTTTTGGATCAAATTTTATCCAAGAATTCTCTGGTATATGTGGCTAATAAGGCTAATCCCTGCTCGTTGGTTATTCCTGATTTTTTGGTGAAGGAAAAACCGTGACTGGCACCGTTTAAAACAACGAGTGATGCTTGGGGAAGAGTATCAATAAGGGGCCTGAGAAGATTCAGCCGGGCCAGATTGTCTCTATCTCCTTGCAAAAAAAGCATAGGCAAATCAATCTCCTTTAAGTGCTCACCCCGTTCATTTCCTGGTTTTGCTGGTGAGTGCAGTGGGAATCCAAAAAATACCAGTGCTGAGACTTGGTCAGGATTCTTGGCAGCAACAAACTGGGAAGACATTCGACCACCAAAGGATTTACCAGACAATACCAGAGGTAAGTGAAACCGCTCAGCAGCGCTTTCCATACAAGCCTCGATGGTTTTATGTGCGACAGCTGGTACGTCCGGCCTTCTTTTTCCTTTCTCTATGTAAGGAAATTGATACCGCAAGGTGGCCAACCTCTTGTCGGCCAGGCACTGTGCAAGATCAGCCATGAAAGGGTGTTCCATTCCGGCACCGGCTCCATGCCCCATTAGTAAGAGATGTGTTGCACCTGGGGGTTCTATAAAGAGGGTACTGACGGTTCCGATACGATCACTGACAAACTGGGTACCTTTTTGTTCAACCACGTTAGTTCTTTTAGATTGCGCTTGTTCTGAACGTTACATGGGCATGGCTTAGGTGAATATTATGCTCGCATTCGTGGTTGCAAAGAGAGCTTCGATTCCTGCTCATATGGTTAAAGATAGCGAATCCTGGTAGGTGAGAAAAGTCTTTCTAGGGTAGGAGGGTAGGCTGAAGATCGAAGTGACTGTGAGTCATGTGATTGAAATTGGGTATCATCGTGTTTATAATACATGCAAATGATACATGTCGCCATTTTAACGGGAGGCCCCTCAGCTGAACGTGGGATTTCTGAGAAGAGTGCGCAATGCGTGGCAACTTACTTAGATGCTTTCAAGTATACCTACCGGTACATCGTGATGGAGAAAGAGGGCTGGTTTGAGAAGAGTACGGGTTCGCGAGTAGACTTGAATGATTTTAGCCTCATCATTGACGGTCAGAGAGAGTTTTTTGATTTTGTCTTTCTGATGATCCATGGCACTCCAGCTGAAGACGGAAAGATCCAGGGATATTTTGAATACCTGCGTATTCCACACAGTACCTGCCATACCTTGACGGCCTCACTTACTTTCAACAAACAAAAATGTAAAGATTATTTATCTGCTCATGAAGTTGCCATGGCACCATCCATGCTCATCAAGGACGGTGATCAATGGAATGTAGAAAAGTTTTCGTCTCTGGGCCTTCCACTATTTGTCAAGCCCAATAATAATGGCTCTAGTTATGGAATCAGCAAGGTCAAGCACTACGATGAAATGCAGACTGCTATTCGCAAAGCACTGCAGTACGATACTGAAGTCGTTGTCGAGGCATTTTTAGAGGGGCGCGAATTTGGTTGTGGTATTGTCAAGGAAGGTGACCATCTTCATGTATTTCCAATTACTGAGATCATTCCTGATGCAGAATTCTTTACCTATGAAGCAAAATACGAAGGGGCAAGCGAGGAGATCACACCTGCAGTTCTTCCAGACCGACTTACGCAAGAATGCCAGGAAATCTCCCGTCAGGTGTACCATATTCTTGACTGTCGAGGAATGGTACGATTTGATTATATCTTAGTCGGCGAGACATTTTATTTATTGGAAGCAAACACCATTCCTGGAATGAGTGAAGCCAGTATAATTCCACAGCAAGCCCAAGCATATGGATGGAGCATTACCAAATTATTGGACATAGTGATAGAAGATTGTTTGGCCAAATAAGTTTGTCTGCCTACCGGACCAATTGGAGCTATGCTCGTTTGCTATTCTGTTTTCTTTCAAGTTTGTAGTTAGGTCACAGTGTTGTTGCTAGAGACACGTGGTTAGTTCTTACTGGGCATTGAGATGCCCACCTGGGGTGGTTCGATCCCACCCGGATGGCTTCTTCAGCTATGACTGCTGTGACTCTGGCTATTATGGTAGCTAAGGTACAGGTCGCGTACCCTTGCTTTTACACTCTCTAACAGTGACTTGGGTGCCAGCACTTCAAGTCTTTCTCCAAATGACAGTAATACACTTTCCAATTCAAAGTTCGGAATGACTTCGATCGAAAATACGTGAGTCTTGCCCTCTTCTTTAATCAAATTTTGGGAAGGATGAAGTGGTTTGGTGATCAGATATTTGGCGTCATCTCCCTGTACTTGAAACAGGACTTTCTCAATTTCCTTTCCCTTTGGGAGGGTAATGCCAATGATGTTGTCAAAGTAATGCGTGGGATCAAAGCCCTCCATTTTGTGATAGCGAATGGGTGCTTTTTCTATGTTTTGTAAACGGTCTAGAGCAAAATTTCGGAGGTCTTTACGCATATGATCCCAGCAAACCAGGAACCAACGGTTGTCGTATTCTTTGATGAGATAAGGACTAACCGTTCGTTTATAGGGCTCGTCCAAGTGGAAGGGTTGGTAGGTAATCTCCAGAACGTTTTCGTTTTGGATAAAGTCATACAACGCATGAAGCCATCGCTGCCCTGGTTCATTCAGACTATGGTCAAAATGGATCATGTTTCTCTGGGTTGGTTCCTGCAGAGTGACCGTATGCTGTAACTTAGTGATAATGTTTTCGATGCCCGAAGTATTTTGAAATCCCTGAAAATTCTTGAGTATTGAAAGAGCGTATTGTAATTCGAACAAGTCATCACGACTGAGCGGAAACTTTTGTATGGAAAAATCAGGATCCTCATAACGGTACCCCCGGCTAATCCGATCAAAGACAATAGGGGCAACATAGCCCAGCTTACCACTGCGCATATACTGAATATCATACATAATGGTACGTCGGGAAGGGATCACATCAATACCCTCGTATTCGTAGATCTTATCGGCACATGCGTCTGCGAGTTCTTCCCAGGTCCACCCTTGTGGTCGCTTGGTGAGACATTCATCAATGGTTCGGTATCTAATCAAGGCATGTAAATTGGTCGGCATGATGACGGTAACTTATTTAATATTCTCATTAGGAACGCAGAAAACATATAAAAAAATAAAAATATGTCTTTTTTAGTTACAGTGCAAAAACATTGCACAGGGAAAGTCTAGCATTGTGATATCGTTTGTAACTAACACTTAAAAACACAAGACTCATGGCACACATTTTACTCATTGCGATTATCGCTCTTGGACTGCTGACTTTCATGAACATTGTTGCAAGCATGTTTAGCAGCAGGATGAGATAAGGGTATGGAGATCTTGCTTTTTCGTCAGGAAGAAGGCAGAGCAAGATCTCCTAAATAGGCTGATTTTGGCAAGGAAACATTAAATCTCTGATATGGAAACGATCTTTTTTTGGTTACTAATAACGCTGACCATTGTGTCGGTGGCAAATTTGCTTATTCATTTGCTGAAGCGCGGCCCGGGGTTGGAAGCTGTAGTCGGCAAGGTGGCAAATTTACTCCAACAGGACAAAATGACCTTGGAGCAGACCTTACGACAAGAAGTGGGGCTTAATCGCAAGGAAATGAGTGAACAGTCTCGGAACGCTCGCAGTGAACTGGTGGAAGCGTTGGATAAATTTGGTGTCCAGCAGAGTGTAGGTCATGAAGCACTTAACCGGCAAGTTGGACATCTGATCGAAAGCAATGAAAAGAGATTTCACCGCTTACAGGATTTGACGAGTCAATCACTGGAGACCATTCGGCAGGAAATGGAAAGGAAATTGTCAAGTATCCAGGAAGACCACCAGAAACATATGGACAAAATGCGGGCTACTGTAGATGAGAAGTTGCACAAGACATTGGAAGAGCGTCTCGGTCGATCATTTCAGTTGGTTAGTGATCACTTGGAGAAGGTACAGAAAGGTTTGGGTGAGATGCAGAATTTGGCTGCCGGTGTAGGGGACCTAAAGAAAGTCCTGGCCAATGTGAAGACTCGTGGAATACTTGGCGAGATTCAATTGTTGAACATCATTGAGGAGATCATGACCCCAGAACAATACGAAGTCAATGTATCTACAGTGCCTGGACGAGAAAGCCGGGTCGAAGTGGCCATTAAACTGCCAGGGAAAAATAAGGACACCCAAAACCTTTTTCTTCCCATTGACAGTAAATTTCCGATGGATAAATATCAACGGTTGGTAGAAGCTTATGAGGGTGGATGTCCAATCGAAGTACAAGAAGGTACCAAGATGCTTCATCGCGCCTTATTGGTGGCTGCCAAGGACATTAGAACAAAATACCTCTCACCGCCCTACACCACCGATTTTGCCATCATGTTTCTGCCAGTCGAAGGTCTTTATGCTGAGATCAGTAGATCTCCAGATCTATTGTACCGGCTCCGCAGTGAATTCCAAACGTTGGTGGTAGGTCCCAGTAATCTCAGTGCCTTCCTAAGCTCATTGCAGATGGGATTTCGTACGCTGGCAATCGAGCAAAGGTCATCCGAGGTATGGACATTGCTTGGAGAGATTAAAACGGAATTTGGGAAGTTTGGCGTTGCGCTAGACAAGGTGCAGAAAAAGCTTACCGAAGCCCACAATGTAATAGATAAGGCCGGAGTAAGACGTCGAGTGCTGGAGAAAAAATTGAACAAAGTCGAAGAACTACCCAATTCGGATCAGTTGGCCCTCAAGGCCGTAATGTAGTTTTCTTAGCCTCTGCAGACGGGCTCATTCGCTTAGGTACGAATGAGTCTGTTTGCTTTTTTTATGATAGAGAGAACTTGTTGATTTGGCTTTCAGCTGTATCGCTGCACGTGGACTCCCCGGGTCTTCGTGTAGTCTTGCGGAATAGGGGGCAAACAGAGGCCAGATGATTGGAAATTCCAGCCACTGCTAAGGTTTCTTTTAATACTTCATTTGATCGTTGTATGTCAACATTCTGATAGCTGGCAATGCTGACCATGCAAAGTATAAAGCTTACCTTTTTTCATCACTCTTATCTATGTTTTTCCAACTCGCTACCTCATAACAATCATGTAGGTATGAAAGCATTCTCGCGATTCTTGAGACCGGCATTAATTTTCACGTCAGTATTCTTTGTCTGATCAACACGCTGCCAAACAGAAATAGTTTTGAACGTACCAGACCGGACGAGATATAGCTTGACCTTTTCAACCCTGACCTGATTTTCTGAACCATGTTTTTTTATGGATCGATGTCTAGCCGGTTTCTAGCCAAACAAATCAGAACTGAGATACCGGTCACCGCGATCGCAAACTACAAATACGATTACCCCTTGATCAAGCTCCTCCGCCAATCGAATCGCCGCACTGCAGGCCCCACCACTGCTCACACCGGCCATGATGCTTTCACTGGCGGCTAGACGCCTTGTCATAGCGATGGCTTGCTCTGTGCTTACATCGAGAATGCGATCTACTCTTTCGGGTTCAAAAATTTTAGGTAAGAATTCAGGTGACCACCTTCTGATGCCGGGAATTCGAGATCCCTCGGTGGGCTGGGTTCCGATGATTTGGATGTCAGGATTCTGCTCTTTCAGATAACGTGAAACGCCCATGATGGTACCGGTCGTACCCATGGCGGATACAAAATGGGTAATTTCTCCATCAGTATCATGCCAAATCTCAGGCCCAGTAGTGCGGTAATGCATTCCATAGTTGTCAGGATTGGCAAATTGATTGAGAATATAATATTCACCCGTGTCGGCCATCTCCTCGGCCAATTGTCGAGAATATTCGATGGTTTGTTCGGCAGGAGTTAGTATTACTTTAGCACCATAAGCTTTCATGGTGTTGACACGCTCCAGGGTGGCATCATCGGGCATGACTAGGGTAAGGCGGATATCCAACATTTGTGCAATCATAGCCAGGGCGATTCCCGTATTTCCACTGGTGGCTTCCAAGAGATGGGTCTGCCGGGTAATGTGGCCCTTTTCAAGCGCTCCAACGATCATGCCATAAGCAGCCCGGTCCTTAACACTGCCACCCGGATTCTGACCTTCCAACTTCGCATAGATTGTGACTGTCTTCTTGGGTGATATTCGCTGCAGCTTGACGATCGGCGTATGTCCAATGAGGTCTAAAATGTTCATTTATCTTTGATCTTGTAAATAAGACTGTCCAGTTCTTCCTTATTGTCATAGTGCAATTTTGCCTGATAGTACACTTTGGAGTAAGGCCCTAAACTCTTGGTGATCCAAACGTTTCCGCCGACGATGCTGTGGTGGCCAATCACCGTGTCGCCACCCAGGATGGTGGCGCCAGCATAGATCACCACATGGTCCTCAATAGTCGGGTGCCGTTTTTTACTGGCATCTTCTTTCCTGACACTAAGCGCACCCAACGTCACACCTTGATAGATCTTGACATGCTTTCCAATGACCGAGGTTTCTCCGATCACAATACCGGTACCGTGGTCTATGCAGAAGCTCTCATCGATGATCGCACCGGGATGAATGTCGATGCCTGTGTGGCTATGTGCATGTTCAGTGATCATCCGGGGAATTACCGGAACATTGTACTTGAGCAGCTGATGAGCAATCCGATAGGCCGCAATAGCATAAAATCCGGGGTAGGTGCGGATCACCTCGTCTTTACTTGCTGCGGCGGGATCTCCACTCTCCAATGCTTCGACATCTTTGTTGATCATAGCATAAATGCCTTCTAAATCACCAAAAAAGGACTCGAGAATCTGATCTCGATCTAGCGTTTCAGCTTGAATATTTTGATATAAAATGTAGTAGAGTTGTTGTCGAAGATTCTCAAGATGCAGATCGAAGTCGATCCGGTTGTGAAACGAGTGGTCGGCAAAATCGGGATAGAGTGTTCCCACCAAATCTTTGAAAAAACGGGCTACTTTATCGGGTGAAGGGCACTTGATGCTCTCTTGATGCCTTTGGTAGAGTTGATTGCGAAAGGACGTATCCATAGCGGTACTCGTTTGCGTAGACTAATTGTGTTAAAATTGGGTCATCGAATTTCCTTACCATGTAAGTCTTTAATCCTAAGTGTAGTTTACCAAATATACACATCAATTGGGCCAAACAGCGGGTATGTCGCGAGCATTGCTCTTTTGAAGACCGGCAGCTCCCTGTATTTCGCAGCCATGTTTAAGAAGAAAGCACGCTAGTACAGGCAACTTTCTGGATCATTTTTGACAAAATAGGCCCGGTAATTCTTCGCCGATTTGTCCATGCATCCGCAAAGATTTAGTAAGGACACTTCCTTAAATTGAATGGGGTGACTTTCACTTTGCAAAGAGATAAAACCTCCAGTCAAGAACAGGCCATCTTTTTTAAGGGCTGGATTGTGATGGTTAACGACACCGCCTCCAATATGTGGCTTCTCGTATCTAAGCACTTCCCGATCATTGACTAGGTGGATGATCAGCGAATCACCCAAGACCACAGCTTCAGCGGTTACCCATTGATCTCCATGATAAGTTTCGGAGTTGGAGGGTAAGCAATGTCGCTTTAGTAAAGTGTCGGCTATATAGACATCAGTTCCAGGGGTGCACAGGTTCATGGTACTTCGTTGCTGACCGGGATCAATACCACCCAGGATTTGGGCTTCAATGGAGATCGGAAAATCTTGCGTTACGGTCATCGTATAAGGGTTTTGACAGTGCAGCATGATACCACTGTTGCGCTTGGCCCATCCCGGACCTCCGGGACACTGAGCACCAATAAACCGGTAGACCACTCGGATGCGATAGAAAGAAAAAGAATCTCGATAAAATAGATGGCCAAAGCGTTGGTCAAAGCTGTCGTACTTCTCATAGCTGACCGTAAGGAAGCTGTCTACTACTCGAAAGGTCTGCTGGTAGTTTTCACCGGTTGGCGATCCCTTGATCTTTGGTATCCATCCTTCCAGACTTTTGCCATCAAAAAGAGACAGCCAGTTCTCTTGTGAACGACCGGTTTCTTCATTGAATCCACTACAATACAGCAACAACAGTCCACAAACCAGAGAGAGTAAGGACCATTTCACAGTAACCATTGTCAGTGGCGGTAAATAATCTGTGGACCCTTGCTCCAATTGTTCTTTCTACTAGCTGATATTGCAAGTGAAATTCCCCGTGTCCTTCTGGCTCGGCTAGGCAGTGGGTTGCCAGCCTTCTTCATAATCACGTTCCCACATACTGGCAGCCTCATCATCGTCCATAATGTGTCCGTTCTTCGGATTAATATTCAGCACCCGGCCATATTTCTGGGCAATATTTCCAAGATGGGGCAGAAGATTACTCTTGTAACCATCGTCGATCGGTGCGGTAAGTTTTTCACCTTTTCGAATCCCATTGCAAAAATTCAGCATGTGTAGCGTAGTAAGACCACCGGCACCTACCAGATCCATTGTGCCAGAATCTACCTGCTCCTTCATTTCCTTGATCACTTTGCCATCCAGATCATATGCGAAAAAGCCACCCCGGTCCATGAGTAATGTGCCTTTGGTACCGTGGATGGTTACTCCGCGACCTCGATTGTGAAACTGATGACCATTGCAACTTCGTCCCTCCCAGGTGATGCTCTTACCGCCTTCAAAATCAAAGGTGGCGATCTGCGTATCATAAAATTCCCAATCATCATCAAAGTGGTACCGGCCACCAGCTGATGTCACTCGAATGGGATAATCTACGCCCAGTGCCCATCGGCAAACGTCGATTTCGTGCGTGCCATTGTTGTTGATCTCACCGGTTCCCCAATTCCAAAACCAATGCCAATGGTAGTGTACAAAGTTGTCTTTAAATTCCTTGCGAGGGGCAGGACCTTGCCATAATTCCCAATCCAACCAGTCAGGCACAGCCACCTTCTTGCCGTGTCCGATACTATCTCGATTATTGGCGTACCAAGCCTTCCCGTAATACACGTCTCCGATTAAGCCATCACGGATCTCCTGGATAGCCTGGATGGAAGCAAAACCAGACCGTTGCTGGTTGCCCATTTGCACCACCCGGTCGTATTTTTTCTGTACCTCAATCAACAATTCACCTTCGGCAGGATTGTGACAGCAAGGCTTTTCAACATATACATGTTTACCAGCCTTTGCTCCTAATATAGCCATCGGAGCATGCCAGTGATCCGGAGTAGCAATTACAATGGCATCCACATCAGGGCTTTCCAGTACCTTTCGGAAATCCTTGTAGCCTTGGGGTTTGGATCCGGTTTTTTCACCGATTCCCGAAACATGCTTCTCAACCACTCTTGAGTCAACATCACACACAGCTGTAATACTCGTGTTTTTTACCTCCAGCACTGATCCTGCGACACCACCCCCCCGGCTATTCATTCCAATGACACCGAAGTTTATGCGATCATTAGCTCCCAAGATTTTAGCATAGCTGCTAGCGGAAATTCCCATGGTGATTCCTGCGGTCGCTAATGTTGTTCCTTTTATGAATTTACGTCTGGATTCATGCATATTCATTATCTTGAATTTTTAGAATTCTCTAATTTTTATATTCTTAAAATGGACCGTATTTCCATGATCTTGCAATAGGATATGACCAGAAGGTATACGTCCGAAATTTGTCCAGTCTTTGTATTTGCTCTTCTCCACCAATGCAGCAAACATCTGGGAATGACGGTTAAATTTCAATACCTGAATATTATTTAACCAATGCTCGACATGTCCTCCCTTGACTACAATCCTGGCTCTATTCCATTCTGTCTTGAAAAAACGCTTAGAATCCCGATCTTTTTCAGATAGATTTCCAGCAGGAATCAAATCATAAAGTGAACCAACCGTACGATTCCCACCGACTCCATGGTTGGCATCCGGGTGCTCTTCATCGTCCAAGATTTGAAATTCGAGGCCAATGGCAGAACCTTCTCCTTTATTTAGTTCTGGATCTACAAAATATTTAATGCCAGAGTTGGCGCCTTCGGTAATTTTAAAGTCCACAATCAATTCAAAGTCGCTGAAGGTGTTTTTAGTAATGATGTCGCCCCCATGCGCAGATTCTCCGCCACCCGATTCCAGGACGGTCAGTATGCCATCCTCCATTTGCCAGCCCTGCGCTGGAAAATCATCGATCTTGGCTCCTCGCCATCCTTCCGTAGTTTCACCGTCCCAAAGCATTCGCCACCCTTTTCGCTTCTCCGTTTCGGTCAGATAGCTGGCATAATTGATTTCAGGAGCGTATTGTGATGATGGCCAGCTGTACTTCTCCAAATCCTGGGTTAAAACACGGATGTCCTTCCAGGCAACTTGCAAGCCTTCCTGGTTTTCATCCCTGATGGAATGTACCTGTAAGGCTATGAATCCGGAAGGGGTCATGTCATCAACAAGGTTGGCACATTGTACTCCATTCACCCAAGTGCGGATGTGATCGCCGATGGCTTCTACACGAAGATGATTCCAATCACCAACTCGAAAGGCTGCTTGGCCCTTGGGGTTTCGGCTCAGGGGATACAGCCATCCACGGCGTGCTTCGTCATAAATTCCTGCGGTCCAAGATCTAGACGAAGGGTCCAACTCTACCTGATAGCCATGGACACGTCCGTTGCGATAATCATCCTTGCTCTCACTGCGAATTTGCACTCCAGAATTTAAACCATAATCGATCCTTGCGTAAAGTTCCAGAATGAAATCTCCGTAATCATCGTTCGTGCAAAGGAAGGTGTTTGGTGTTCCGAGTCTCGATGTACCTACGATTACTCCGTCTATGATATCATATTCTGCCGTGCCGTTTTTCACATTCCATCCGTCAAAATTTTCACCGTTAAACGGATGTTGCCACGGAGCATCGTCCTGGGCATCTAGGTTAAAGAGCAAGCAAGCAAAGAACCAAATAGCAAAGAAGTAGGATTTCTGATTCATAAGTGAGAGGCTTATTGTTTTTTGTGATCAAGAATCTCATTCTCAGGTCATCTGAGTCGCTTTAGAATGGGTTTTGGCTCAGGCATATTTTACAGCATACGGGTCTCGTTGTTGCGTTTTTGGACAGCCACCAAGTTGTGATTGCTCGTACAATTTACGGCGAATATCCAGATTCTCCAATGAAAAGGCGCACCGGAGGCGATAAGTTCCGGTGCGCCTTGATATCATGTTCTCTCATTCACGAGACTAATTGTATCCCGGATTTTGCGGATATCCACCTTGTGTCCGGTCGATCTGATCTTGCGGGATCGGTCGAACCACATGGAAGTCTTGGATGTTGGGTCCTCCCACAGGATTATACATCCGTACCCGCTCAACCAGCGTATTGGTTCGAGTGAGGTCCATCCAACGGTGCCCTTCACCAATCAGTTCTCTGGCTCGTTCCTCAAGTAGGAAGTTCAGGTCTACATCTGCTGCTGTTATCTCCATAGCAGCTTCTTGTCCATCCCAGGCCGCCCTCGTTCGGATCACGTTGATGTCGTCGGCCGCACCAGCATTATCTCCCTGCTGCATGCGGGCTTCAGCCCGTAGCAGGTAGGCTTCACCCAGGCGCATCAGTACATAGTCACGCTGACCCTGCGTCTTTTGTCTGTCCGGACGAGTATCGTCAATCCATTTATTCATCGAAGGGAAAATTCGCAGGTGGGTTACACATTCGAAGCAATAATCATTACGTTTGGTATATACCGTATAGGGTGCAGCGGCAATGCGCTCATCAGTCCACTCCTCTTCTCGCATAGGACCAGGAATAAAAAGAGCGGTATCTCCCAATCCAAATTTGGGTGTACCATCAGGGAAGGTGGGAATGGTCCCCTCATTGTTGGCAAACCACACATGTTTATAAGACTTATCGTAGCGTGAATCGATGTCACGGTTCCACAACGACAGCAAATAATCGGTTGGCCGGAAACGTTTCCAGGGGCGTCCATTGGCAATATCTCTAGTCATACCAGGTCGTACGTCATACTCAAAGAGAAAGTACAAATGCCCTCGGTGACCCTCTCCGTCGATGCCTTCATCTACTTGGGATTTGCTGTTTTGTACGGTCCAGACAATTTCCGAATGTTGCTCATTGCCAATCACCCATAGATCAGCAAACTCATCCAGTAGTTCAAAACCGTAGTTTTCAATGACATTGGTAAATAGCTGCTCGGCACGGGCTGCATCATTCCCTTCAGCGTAGGGCTTCCATGATCTACGCAGTAAAACTTTACCCAACAAGAACTCCGCAGCGGGTTTGGTAGCCCGTCCGAAATCATCTTGCACGTCAGGTAAATTACTGATGGCAAACTCCAAGTCGGGGATGATGGCCTGATTATAAACTTCAGCTACCGAGGTAGGATTTGCGTCTACTTCCACGCCTTCAGTTTCCTCCAAAGTCAGATGGACGTCACCATAATGAGAAGTCAGCATAAAATAAAATAGGGCACGCAAGAACCGAACTTCTGCAAACCTAGTCGCCTTTAGAGATTCATCAATTTGTAGCTCCTGGCCGCGATTTAAGACTGCATTGGCTTGATTGACACCTTGATAGAAATCTCTCCATGCGGCATTCACAAAATTTTGTTGAGGATTGAGACCACCATCATACCGGTTAAAGGTCTTATGGCTTCCATCAGCACCCTCAGTGTAGGTATCCGTACCAAAAACGGACATCGTAAATCCTCGCTCCGGGCCGAAAAAAGGTTTGTTCCACCAATAAGTCGCTTTGACCGCATCTTCAAAACCCTGAGCAGTAGTGTAATAGGAGGCAGCAGAAACATCAGATACGAGCTCCTCCTCTAAGAAATCACTGCAAGACTGGCAAACCCAGGCCAGCAGTATCATTGATAGAATAAATATTTTCTGATTCATGATTTTCTGATTTTAGAATTGAGCTTTTACACCAAATAATATGAGCCTGGTCGAAGGAGTGGTACCTGCTCCCAACGAAGGTAGATCATCGGTATCTGGATCATCTACTTCTGGATCAAAGGTATCGTACTTGGCCGCAAACCAGAGATTTTGCCCAGACAAATACAGGCGTAAACCATTGATTCCCAATCGATCTGTTACAGAAGAAGGAAAACTATAACCTAGATTTAAGTTCTTGAGTTTTACATAACTTCCATCGAAATAACCCATGGTCGTATTGTTTCTGGGTCTTTCCTGATTTTGATTTGGACGTGGATACTGAGCATCTTGGTTGTCAATTGTCCAGTAATCAACATTCAAGTTGTTGTATCTAAAAAACAGCGAATTGTTTCCAACATGGAAATTGGAGTAAACCATCTGTCCTTGACGGTAGTAAAAGAAAGCACTCAAATCAAAATTCTTGTAGGCAAAATTGGTGGTAATTCCACCATAATAATCGGGTACATCGGTACCCAAAATCTTGCGATCATCTCCAGTAATGACACCATCGCCATCCAGATCCTGAAGTTTAATCTCTCCGGGAACTTTTGCCTCAGCCGATTGAGCCAGATCCACTTCGTCCGTTCCATAAATTCCAATATTTACGTAGTCATAGTAGACACGGATAGGCTCTCCAATAAACCATCGGTTGCCAATGTCGTCGGTCGGATTACCATTTTCATCGCGGAGAGCCAATGCAGTGATTTGCTCCTTATAACCAGCAATGTTCCAATCGATGGACCAAGAGAAGTCCTGGTTATCAACGATCGTTGCACTTAAGCCCAATTCTACTCCCGAGGTCCTCGTGGAGCCGATGTTCTGAAGAATACTGCCATAACCTGATGTTGGAGGCAATTGACGCTCCAGTAAGATGTCTTCGGTATTGGTGCGATACCAGTCTAGTGACCCGGAAATTCGTCCGTTGATGATGTCAAAATCAACACCAATATCTACTGTTTTGGAGACTTCCCAGTTCAACGCGGAGTTGGGAATTTCATTGAGCCCAAATCCAAAGGCATTGTCCCCGCCAAAAGAATAAACGCGCCGAGTTAACCTTCCAGCTGTCTGATAGGGATCAACAGATGTGTTTCCTACTTCCCCATAAGAAGCTCTAAGCTTCAACGAATTCAACCATGTTGCATCTGCAAACAAGTCTTCACCAACTTGCCATCCCACCGATAAACCAGGGAAGTAGCTCCATTTATCAGTTAGACGAGATGAACCATCTGCCCTTAGCGTTGCCTGGATCATATATTTTCCAGCAATCTCATAGTTTACCCGTCCCATAAATGATGCTAGACTCCACTCGGTTAGTCGGGAGGCGAGATTCCCTTTAACTGCTGCAGTTCCAAGATTATAGAACAGTTGAGACTCGTAGGGTAGATTTGCGGTCGCCGTGTAATGATTTTCGGCTCTGAATCCTTGAATACTTTGAAGTAAGGTCACTCCAAGATTACTGTTGCCAATCGGTCGGTTGTAGTTGAGAAGATTCTCCAAGGTATATCCATACTCTGTTAGATTTTGGATCTCGGCATCAGCAGGCCCACCACGATTGTCGTTGGTCAAACTTCCTCTGAATTCTCCTCTTTGCCAAAAGCGGATATCCGGACCGAAAGTAGAGGTGAACCTTAGACCATCAACAATATTTACTTGAAGATACACTGGACTGAAAATCCGGGTCACCTTTCGCTCATCAATAAAAGCGTTTGGCAAGATTTCATTAAGGGGATTAGTACGGATCCCATCATTGGTGGGCAGAAAGCGTGGTGTTACACCATCCTCTTGATAAGGAATTCCAAGCGGTACATTACCCAATGCTTCTCCCATAGTGGCACTTGAACCCCAATTTTGGATGGAGTTGGAAAGCGTAAATGAAACACCAGCTTTAAATCGCTGATTGATGGCATGATCAAGATTTAATCTACCCGTGACCCGACGGTAATCCATATTATCAATAATACCGTCTTCATCATAATACCCCAGAGATAAATTAAATTGAGTCTTGGCACTTCCACCCCTCACACTTAATTGATGATTGGTTTGCCAGCCATTATTTAGTATCAAGTCCAACCAATCAACAGCCCCATCCTGCATGGCTTGTTGATGAATCACATCGAAGATCTCATCGTCAGGGGGTATGACTCCATCGTAACCATTTCGGAAAGCTTCCCTTCGCCCGTTGGCCCATTGTTCCCCATTCATCATGTCGACGTTGGTGATGGCTCTGGTGACTCCATAGTATCCGTCATAGGACACAACAGTTTCACCTTCAGATCCACGTTTAGTGGTGATGATAATCACACCATTAGCTCCCCTCGATCCATAAATGGCCGTCGCAGCGGCATCTTTCAATACCTCCATCGAGGCGATATCTTGTGGATTGATGTCCGTGATCGCAGCAGTACCACTGGTCTGTGGGATGCCATCGATCACAAACAGTGGATCATTGGAAGCAGAGATTGATCTTCTACCTCTAATTCGAATTGTGGGAGCTTGTCCAGGTCTGCCACCCGTCCTCAAAATATCCACTCCGGCAACCTGACCCTGCATGGCTTGAACACCAGATGCAACCGGTATCCTGCTGATCTGTTCCTCATCAACTGTAGAAATAGATCCGGTAACGTCCCTCTTTCTTTGAATTCCGTAACCGACCACAACTACCTCATCCAGCAAGGCGGAAGCCTCTTGCATAGCTATGTTAATGGTGCTCTGTCCGGCGACTTCAATTTCCTGTTTGGCATAGCCGGTATAAGACACCACCAGGGTCGCACCATCTTGCACTGTAATCGAGTATCGACCATCAAAATCAGTGGTGGTACCATTGCTGGTCCCTTTCTCCACGATGGTGGCCCCAATCAGAGGTTCTCCCTCGGTATCGGTCACCATACCGGATACCGTAATCTCCTCCGACGTCATTCCAGCTGCAGTCGCCGCAATCAAAGGCGACAACTCAGCCAGCGTTCCCATTCCCAGGATCACCAGGAAGGTCATGAGTAATTTAGATTTCATACGTCATGCTTTTTGTGATTGTTCATTAATAGAAATAGTATTGTCAATGATCAACTCTATCTTAAAATGTAATCGATTGCAAGTGAAGGAAGGTCCTAAGGGAAAGTTTTCAAGGCCATCCATTCGGCCACTTTCCACCTAAGACTTCGACAGCAAATCGGTGATCCCATTCGGCAGTAGAGTTATAAAAACAATGAGTTCACCCAGATGGACCAAACCAGATTTGGCCCCTCAGGTTTCTGTCTGGTAATATATTAAAATGTGGAATCTTATGGCAGGAATCTATGTGTTTTTCCCGACTTTTCATTGGCAAATTTGGCCGGCTGATACTCACTAGAAGAAACTTAGCCTTGGAGATAGATAAATACTACGCACGGATGGTGACAGTGACCGGTGCCATTCAGCAACCACAAGAGTTGATCGAATTACAACAGTGCCTAATCCAGCATTTAGTGCAGGAAGGATGCCTAATCAAACGAGAATTGTCTGAACTTAGGAATCTTCTAAAAGATCTTGTCATGACAATCCAAAATCATCTCTGCACGAAGACCTTACATGAACTGCATGGTATGGGAAACTGAGGTTGTTAGTTCTCCAACATCAACCTCAGGCGATGTCGTTGTAAAATACTCGCTCGGTAAGGTTGCTCCAATCTTTATTCATTTTCTTAAAGGCCAGAAAGGAATCATAGACCTTAGCACTTTTCGGATCCTTGTCGACTAATTCCTTAATTATTTCGTCGGTTTTCTCCTTTAAAGTCGCAAGGACTTCGTCAGGAAAGCGTCTAATCTCCACCTCACTTTCATTTTGTAAAATGTGCAGGTACTCACTGTTTTTGACTTCGACTTCTGCCATCATGAATTGATTCAATCGGTAGCAGGCTGTTTCCAGAATGGCCTGAAGGTCTGGTGGCAGCTGTTCGTAAGCTTGTTTATTGACAAAGAGTTCTAAGGCAGTCCCTGCCTCGTGCCAGCCCGGACTATAATAATATTTGGCAATCTTGTGGAATCCCATTTTATAGTCGTGGAAGGGTCCCAACCACTCCGTCGCATCAATCACTCCGCGTTCCAGATTAGTGTAGATTTCACTGCCCGCGGACAGGATGGCAGACCCTCCTGCTCTCTCAAAGGCCCTTCCACCCAGACCGGGAATGCGCATTTTTAGTCCCTTGAGATCGGCCGGGGAGTTGATTTCCTTGTTAAACCACCCTCCCATCTGCGGTGTACTGTTGCCAGCTAGGAAGGGAATCAGGTTAAAGGGTTCATAAAGTTCCCTCCACAGCTCCAGGCCACCTCCACTGAGAATCCATGCATTGACTTGTTGGGCATTCATCCCAAAAGGTACCGAGGCAAAGAATTGTGCGGCTGGTATCTTTCCAGCCCAATAATAAGCAGCACCGTGACCCAATTGTGCCGTTCCACTACTGACAGCATCAAAGGCCTCAAGTGCTGGGATCAGTTCTCCACCGCCAAACACCTTAATGCTCAAACGGCCTCCTGACATCTGGTCTACCCAGTTGGCAAATTCATTACAACCTTCACCCAAAATTGGAAAATTGGGTGGCCACGTTGTGACCATATTCCAGCGAAATTTCTTATTGAAATTTATCTCCGCACCGTCAGATCTGCTTTGATCGACTCTGGGATTACATGCCACCAGACCCATGCCGATACCGGCGGCTCCAGCAGCGGCTGATTGCCTGAGGAATGTGCTGCGATCGATTTTTTTCATTGGCATTATAGGTTACTCGGCCTCAACAAAAAATATTCAGAAAATTCTGTGAAAATAATCTCCTGATCCAAAATCAGTTTGCCGGTCCTTTTTCATAGAATATCCGCTGAAGTGTAATTTAAGCAAACACGATCAACACTTTATTTTTCTTTCCGTTCTCTAGCATGAGATATTTACCCTGCATGAGGTCCTCTGGTTTAATGCTGAGATCTAATGAGTTTACTTTTTCCTTATTGATCGACACGGCATTTCCCTGGATGGCTCGTCGAGCGTCTCCTTTGGACGAAACAATATCTGTTTCGTGTGCCATTAAATCTATCAGCGAGATACCACCTGGAATTAGCGAACGATTAACTTCATAGGATGGAATTTCTTGCCCGACAGCTTGCCAATCTTCGGGTTCTAAAGCTTGTAAAAATTCCCGATTGGCCCTCCGGTTGAAAATCAATTCAGATACATTCATCACGGATTCATAACTTTTTTGTCCATGAATACGTATCGTCATTTCCTGAGCCAATAATTTTTTGACTTCCTGAGGCTTGTCACTTAGATCTTTTACCAGAGATTCGATCTCAGACCGAGGTCTCAGAGAAAAATAGCGAAAAAATCTTTCCAGGTCCTGGTCACTGGTGTTGATCCAAAATTGGTAGAATTTATATGGGCTGGTCAAATTGGCATCTAGCCAAATATTACCTTCAGCAGACTTCCCAAATTTGGATCCATCTGATTTGGTCAGTAACGGAGTCGTGATGGCATGCGCTTTTGCGCCTAAATTCCTTCGGATAAATTCGGTGCCGGTGGTGATGTTGCCCCACTGATCCGATCCTCCCATTTGCAATTTGCAGTCATATTTTTCATACAAGCACTGAAAGTCATAGGCTTGAAGCAACTGATAACTGAATTCGGTAAAAGAAAGGCCGGTGTCGATACGGTTTTTCACAGAATCTTTTGCTAGCATATAATTTATCGTAAGACTCTTTCCCGCATTGCGAAGAAAATCCAGCACATTCATATCGCGGTAAAAATCAAGATTATTCACCATCTGAGCTGCATTTGCTCCACCTTCAAAATCGAGCAATTGACGAAATTGCTGGGCCTGGTGTTCCAGGTTCTTATCCAATTGTTCATATGAAAGGAGATTCCGCTCGCTATCTTTGCCCGAGGGATCCCCAATTCGGCCGGTGGCACCACCCATCAAAACAATGGGTTTGTGACCGCTTCGCTGAAAAAAGGTGAGAATCATGACTTGGATATAATTCCCAATGGTCAAAGAAGGTGCGGTTGGGTCAAAGCCGATGTATCCACAGATCGACTTAGCCTCAAGCAATTCCTCTATACCTTCTGTATGATCGTGAAGCATTCCCCGCCAGCGGAGTTCTTCTACAAAATTCATGTCATCTTTATTAGAGATTCAAAAGTAATACATTAGCTTGCGCCCTTCACTTTTCTCCGTTTTTTTTTCGTCCTGACATCATGGTCGATGGGATAGAATTTATATGCACGTAGAGAGATTCATAGCGAATAGATTGCGAGGGTCCGACAATGTGGGTTCATTTTCGCAGATTATTGTTCGCATTGCCATTATCTCGGTGGCCTTGAGCATCTCGGTGATGATCACTGCCTCCTCAATGATCTATGGGTTTAAGAAGCAGATCAGCCAAAAGATCTTTGATTTCTGGGGTCATATTCAAGTTACTGAAGCATTCACCAACCCTATTCTGGAGACCAGCCCCATTGTCTTTCCCGAGGGCATCGTTGACTCATTAGTGAGTATTCAAAGAGTGACTTACGAATGGCCGATGGCGATTTTTGGGTTTGAATTGCAGCAGAGCAGAACTCGGCGAACACGTGGTGGTGTAAAATCCGCTTTCCCGTATGTACAGTATCCGGCTGCCATCACCACCAAAGAGGATATGGAGGGCATTCTGATTAAAGGCATCGCTTCACACTATCCAAGGGATTTTTTTGATCAATACCTCATCGGCGGATCTCTTTCCGAGGCGGATTCAACGCATAGGACCCTAGTTATTTCACAGATGACTGCCGATCGATTGCTTTTGGAAGTGGGCGACCGTATTTTGGTTCATTTCATTCGCAATGGCAATCCCTATCCGCGCCGATTCACAGTCAGTGGAATCTACAAGACCGGTCTGGCTGAGTATGATGAAAAGGTGGCTTTTGCCCACATGAACACCTTGCAAGACGTGCTGGGATGGCAGGGTGATGATGTGAGCGGAATTGAAATCGTACTTGATGATATTAGAGACCTTGATATTCTCAATTATTACATTTATCAGGAAGTCCTCCCTCCGGAAATTTACACCCGAACGATCAAACAAAGAGCTGCCAGTATCTTTGACTGGCTTGAATTGCAGAACATCAACGAAGTGTTGATCTTGGGTCTGATGCTTCTGGTATGTGTGATAAACATGATCACGGCTCTTTTGATCCTGATTCTTGAACGCACACACATGATTGGGGTGCTTAAGTCCCTGGGAGCCAACAATTGGCAGGTTCGAAGGATTTTCATCCGGCAGGCGACAAATATTTTGGTAAGGGGTCTCTTGTGGGGAAATGGTGTAGGCATCCTGCTTTGTATGGCACAAAAACATCTGGAATTCATCAAATTGAGGGAGGAAGACTACTATTTATCCGTTGCCCCGATCGACTTCAACCTGCCTATGATCTTGGCCATCAATTTGGGCACTTTACTCCTAACCATTTTATGTTTAATTTTGCCTTCTTATTTTGTGAGTCGAATCTCGCCTACAAAGGCGATTCGCTTTAGCTAGTGAACACACTTTTTAGCACACCTATTGTCCGGTTTTGTTTGGCAAAACTGGAAGGTCTGATCATACGCTTGATCGATATCTTCCGCTTATTTCCTGTTCGAATTAGGAGAATATTTAATCATTTTCGAGCCAAGATCCTTCGCCTCTACCGGATGCCCCGACACCTCTTCGATATAAGGAGCCATTGGTCATGGACAGTGGAACTTCTGTTTTACCTGATCGACCTGGTTGGGTTTGGAGAAATCTATGAGATCCTGGCAGAAATAGTGAAGTTTAATACCCGTCCCCTCACCGATCAAGAGGCGAAGATCGTCAAGGAGTATTTTGGTCAACAGATCAATGCCAAGAGGGTCAGAATCGATGAATACGCTTTTGGTGGTCCTAGAACGCATAAATTTGCTTATGTGAGTTTCTATACTATCAACAGTTGGGGGCCAATGAGTGAAGATACCTTCGTGCATGAATTGGTTCACATTTGGCAGTACGCTCAGCTCGGCAGTGTCTATATTCCGCGGGCCCTGAGTGCCCAATTTTCGGATGAGGGTTATGATTATGGCGGGCTGGCCAGCCTGATGAAGGCTGTTCAGACCGGACGAGGTCTTGATCAGTTTAATCTCGAACAGCAGGGGGATATCATCGCAGATTATCTGCGGATCAAACAGGGCCGAAACCCCAGATGGAGCCTTGGAGATGAGCAAGATCTCTGGGTTTTTGAGCAATTGTTGATGGAGTTGAAAGACGAGGACAATGCCATCGCGGTATAGCTGGGTGAGATACGAAACCGAACTACAGGCTTGCCTTGAAACTACGGCACTTTGACGTAACTGAAGTTTTGGGCCAACCCCGGTCTTTCGGCAACTATTTCTGATCCAGAAAAACGTATGTTTACGCCGCCCGAATCATAAGGGTAAGTAATCAGTGTTTAGAGATGATCCAATACCATTTTCGTGTCAAGGGAAAGCTGCAAGTAATTGATGATCCGAGACCAGGTTGCTGGATCAATGTATCTGCTCCCTTTAATCCCAATGAATTGGCTGAATTATCAAAGAGGTTTGAGATTCCTTTAGACTTCCTCACCGATTCTTTGGATGTAGATGAACGGTCACGATATGAACATGAAGAAGAGGGGAAGCTGATACTTTTCAATACGCCCATCCTTAACCACAATAAGGGCGATAATGAGGCCTTTTACACCACGGTACCTATTGGTACCATTCTGACTCCCGAAAATTTAATTACGATATGTGGCATTGACAATCCAGTGCTACGACTATTTAAAGAAGATCGAATTAAGAACTTCGACACTGCAAACCAAACCCGATTTGTTTTGCAGTTGTTTGAGCAGGCGGTATTTCAATTCTTAGCCTGTCTAAAGAAACTGAATCTAAAGAGAAATCTTATCGAACAGGAATTGTATAACTCAAGTCGAAGTCAAGAACTCAAGCAATTGCTGAGGATTGAAAAAAGTCTGGTTTATTTCGTCAATTCTTTGAGTTCTAACGAATTGCTCAAAATGAAAATGAAGCGAACGGACTTCTTGCGAATTCGAGATGATGAGGATATGATGGATCTGCTGGAAGATGTGATCATTGACAATGGCCAGGCTTTGGAAATGGCCAATGTGCACACCAATATCCTCAATGGCACTATGGAGGCTTATGCATCTATTATTTCTAACAATCTAAATTTTGTAATTCAGCGATTGACGCTGATTACCCTCATACTGATGGTTCCCACATTGATCGCATCCTACTATGGAATGAACTTCGCCCAACTGCCACTGGCAGACACAGCCGGTGGCTTCTATATGGTGGTGGCGATTTCTATTGGGATTAGTCTTTTCCTTGCCTGGATGTTCAGAAGAATCAACCTCATGTAGGTACCATCTATTAGCACATCAGATTGTGTGAATGCTCTATGTAAGCAGCAAGTGTCTTGGGTAGGAGGATTGGCCTTATAATTATAACTTCAAAAAGTTTACGAACAACTCCCATTCTGTTTTGTCCAATATCTTCTTTCCGCGGAGCTGTTGCAGTGCCGACTTGTCTTTTTTATGAAGTGCCGCCACCAATTGACTAAGAGTGCTGTCCTTGGCTTTCATTTTTACCGAAGCCAACAACTTTTCAGCTTCTGAATTTTTACCCTGCTCCACCAAAGCCCAAACCCCAAATATGTGATTTGGACTCGATGTTTCAATATTCTCCTTGGTGTAGTTTACAATGGCATTCAATATGTCTTCTTTTTCCTTTCTTAGATCCATTGCTTTGTAAGTCAAGGCCAGTAGGTAATCCTGAGGCCTTTCGTCTGGATCATAGGGTTTCCCTACCCCGATGTTTTCGGGCCACTCTTTAGATTTTTTTAGTATTTCAAGCGCCTTATCGTTCTTGTCCTCAGTGAGATATTGCTGGGCCACTGCCAGATGAGCTTTTTCATATACTCGCCGGCTTTCCCTCGCGTGTTCGTAGGGGAGTATCTTGATATTGTACAACACATCCAGTACCTCCTGAAAGTGCCCGGTGTGTAGTAGTGCTTTCGAGTGAACGAGTCCAATACTGTGGTGATGGGGATATCTCTCAGCAGCTTCTGAGGACAATACCAGTGCTTCATCATACCTTTCGTTTTCCAGGTAAAACTGTATGAATTCCTCATAAATCTTCCAGTCTCCATTATCCAGCTCCAGGGCCTTCTGATAATTCTCCAACTGATAATCATAGCCTTCTTCTTTCAGAATTTTAGCGCGGAACCGGTAGAATGTTGCCATATCCGGGATCTGTCCAAGATTATTCAAAAGTTTCTTTCCTTTTTCATCCTGATTCACTGCTAGATAATTTTGGGCGAGAAGGTAATCCATCTTCCAGCTCGCCCGCTCGACTTGTGACCATTCCAAGACGGTAACAGTTTCCACCCTGTAAGGGAATACAAATTCTATGGATGAATCAGCCACCTCGGATAACAATTTATTACTTGCCGCTACGTCAAAATCCTTCAGCCACCAGGCCAGCCATAATTTATTTTTTGGATCATCAACTTTAGTCTTCAACACCTGGATCGCTTCTTCTGTCCTTCCGAGATGGTGGTATTCCAATGCCAGTTCCAATATGGTTTCTGCAACAAATTCGTTGTGGATACTCTGCAAAAGTTCTTCATTCAGATTCCCGTCGTGGTGCATGAACTGCCTTTCCGCCACTACAAAATGATTTAGCGGTTCGATTTCTGAAATATCCTCAATCTGCTTAGTGAATAAGGTGGAGTTCTTTTTGACTCTATGTATGATTGCCAGGACCTTCCTTGCAGCAAGATTGTAGGTATTATAGTCCAAAGCTTTATTGGCATAGATGGTTGCTTTCGTAAAATTTTCCATGGACAGATAGATTTCAGCCATTTGGGCGTGACTGGCCGACCGGTATTTGACATCTCTGGCAGCCCAACCGAGTGATTCCAGAGCGTTGACCTTATCATTCAGCGCCCGATAGCTGATGCCAGCAAAATAATTTGCTCCGCCATCGTATGTATCCATCTGAAGTACAGTATTGGCGTATTCTAGAGCTTTCTTGTAATCGGTCTTGCGATATTCCAGTTCCGCCATCCTTACCAATCCCGCCCGGTGGTATGGATCCATTTCGAGTAGTTTGAAAAACTTATTATAACTCTCACCATAGAGTCTGAATTTCATATCCTCCCAGGCGTCGTTATACAATTTTTCAGTCGGAGAAAGTCTTATGTCTTCATCGGTTTGGAAAGGTCGGTCTATTTGGAGCCTACCAGGATCATTTTGATAGGACAAATCTGCATCCTCAACAACTACACTGATTCTATCCGTAGCCATTACCGGTATAGTTGTAGAAAAGACTTCCATAGGCTGGAGATTGAGTTTCCTGCCAAATGCTTGCTTTCCATTGACTATAACTTTCAATTCATGGTTAATTTTCTGTAATGCATTCAATCCCACATATAGTTCCGACTCATCCTCCCGGACATTGAGAACACCATATTCGGATGCAGCCACCATACCACCGATATCTTTGAAGGGAAACCATAATTCGCGCCAGCGGTCCATCACAAGTGGATCAAAATTTGCTTGACTAATGGGGTTGGTTTCACCGGGAAAATACTGGTTGAATAGCCGTCCTGCCTGAAATTCCATATACTGCCCGTCGTCGTCAGTCAACAAGTCTTCCCATATACCTCCAAACCGGGAAAGCGACCACAACCATAACTTTTGGCCCGGAATCTCTTCATAAAGGCCCCAATGTCCAAAACCAAACTTCTTATCGTGGTAATAGCCACCGAAAATATCGCAGTACTCACCTACGATATGCTTTGATTTGGCAGGTCCAAAGTTGTTGTTTCTGTAGAAAGCAAGATTTCGACCTTCTTCATCGATAGGCCAGGGATGGACTTCACCTCCATGTGACAACTCTTGGTCGCCCGGATAGATAAATTCCAAATCATCCGCTACTGCCGCTGCTGCAGTCATCCAGTTGTAGTAAGACTGATTTAGGGGAGTACCATTATACCAAGAAGCTTGCGTCTCGAAATAAGCCTTCTCTGGTTGAAGTGTGATTTCAACCCACCAGCGAGTCCTGGCTGCAACATCCATAGTGCCGACGATGCAGGTCACACTGCCGTCCTTATTGTTTCTGATCTTGTAGTCTACCGGAGTTGCAGTGTCTGGACTGTGCCCTATGATGCCGAAATTAAACTCGAGTCCACCTGAGGTCCACGGGCCTCGCATGGCCAAGTTCCGAAATTTCATCACCTCATTTTTGTAGAGAAACTCTTCACCCGTGGATTTTTCTACAGCACCCCATACCTTACCACCCATCTCTGGAAGTACCCATAGCTGTATATAATCGTTTTCCATGCTGATCACTTTCCAGTCTTTCATGGTGGACTGATGTTCATACCCCTCGAACTTGAAATAGGGATATATCTTAGGGTTCTCAGCAAGAATGGGTACTGGATTGGGATCGCTAAAATAGTAGGTCGGCACACTTATGATCTCTTCATAGATGGTGGCTGATTGTGCAAAAGCTACACAAAGGTGAAAGGGGATGAATATGGTAAGAAGCAATAATCTTTTTATCATGGTCGAAAGAATTTTCACGGTCATTTTCGATCGATGGTTAAAGTGTCAAAGTGAAATTAGTCCTTAGACCCAAACTGTATTTCAATTCTAAGCCATCTTAGGATCCCGCTTATGTCCAGCTATTCGGCAGTCCTACTCTTATTTGTCCTCTAGGCAAGATGCCTCGTTCGTTTTGCTCGACAATATCGAAACAATCACTCGTACAGTAAGTATTTGGCACGGATTTCATGGAAAGTAGCCAACCCTAGCTCCCAACTCTCCCTGATTTCACTTTCCGTTTTTCCTGCTTGAATATCTTCCCTAAGTCTGACGGTGCCTGCCAATTTGTCAAACCAGCCATTGCTGTTAAAGAAATTGTCTCTGTCAGGAAATTTGTCATAGCATTGGAGAAGGTAGCTTAGGTTGATCTTCTTTTCATCAAAGATTTCTTTTACAGGTTTGTCGACCAAGTTTATTCCATGACTTTCTTGACCTTTTAACTTGGGGTTAGCTGCCCCAAACATGGGTTTTGGAGTAAATGAATATTCTCTTATTTCCAGATCCGGATGCCCTATGACTTGAAATTGAGTGCTGGTTCCTCTGCCAATGCTGATGGGTGTACCTTCAAAGAAACACAGTGAAGGGTAAAGCAATATTGAGCGCAAATTGGGCAGATTAGGGGAAGGTGGTACTGGAGGTTCATATAAGGTCTGATGAGTGTAGTTTGCGACAGGTATCACCCTGAGGTCGCAATTCAGCTGGTCATCAAGCCAGCCTTCACCATTGATCATTTGCGCGTATTCACCGATGGTCATCCCATAAACTACTGGAACCGGATGCATGCCAACAAAGGATTGATAGGTAGGTTCACGAATCGGGCCATCGATATAATGACCATTGGGATTTGGTCGGTCAAATACGATGATCGGTTTTTCATATTGTGCACAGGCAAGCATGACATAATGCATAGTTGAGATATACGTGTAAAATCTAGCCCCCACATCCTGAATATCGAAAATGACTAGGTCAGTCTGATCCAAATCCCCCTTATCGGGAGCCCTTTTGGATCCATAAAGGGAAATGATTTGGATCCCAGTCTGCTCGTCAACTTGATCTGTTATATGCTCACCGGCGTCAGCAGTTCCACGAAATCCATGTTCAGGCGCAAATATTTTATCGATGAGGACCCCATGTGAAAGGAGCGTATCCACCAAATGAGTTGACCCAACGGTTGATGTGTGGTTTACGACAAGGCTGATGGTCTTACCATCCAGCAAATGCAGGTAGGTATCCATTTGACTTGCTCCTGGAAGCACTGATTGAAAAGATGATGAATCAGCGGCAGATCCAGTTTGGACACCTTCGGAGCAAGTACTGCCGAGAAAAAATATTAAAAAAATGATTAGCAGGCTATAACGCATAAGAAATTTTTTTAATTTCATTCCCCCATGTCCCGAAAATACGCCATCATTGACATTGAGACAACTGGAGGTCTCTTAAAGCGTGATAAGATAACAGAAATTGCGATCGTAGTGCACGATGGCCACCAAGTCGTTGATACCTTTCAATCGCTAGTCAACCCCGGAAGATCCATCCCTACTCACATTAGTCGCTTAACTGGTCTCACGGATGAAATGTTGGTAGATGCTCCCAAGTTTTATGAAATTGCCAGGCAGATCGTTGAACTTACAGAGGATTGCATCTTTGTTGCTCATAATGTAAGATTCGATTATTCCTTCATCAAACGGGCATTTGAATCGCTGGGATATACCTATACCCGAAAGCAGTTGTGTACAGTGAGACTCAGCCGGATGCTAAATCCAGATCTACAGCGCCATGGTCTTGACGCACTTTGTTCACATTATGAAATCGTGATGTCAGGAAGGCATCGAGCCTTTGAAGATGCAATGGCCACGGCTCAGGTATTTGAGCTCATGTTAAAGAGGCAATCCGGATATGAGTCGATTGAAGAAATTATTAATTACGGAATTAAGGCCTCACGGCTTCCGGCAGCGATCACACTTGAGAAATTACACGCTTTGCCCGAGACCTGTGGAGTGTATTACCTGCACAATCAATTTGGTGAGGTTATCTATGTTGGTAAAAGCATCAATATAAAAAAGAGAATAATGCAGCATTTTGCCGAAAATACGGCAAAGGCAAGCAAGTTGCAGCAACGCGTGCACGACATAAGCTTTGAGGAGACCGGAAGTGAATTGGTGGCTCTTTTATTAGAACAGGAAGAAATAAAACGATTGCAACCAGAAATTAACCGAAGCCTGCGTAGTAAATTATTTCCCTTCGCATTGTATTATTTTATCGACAACGATGGCTACATAAACATCAAGGCGGAGAAGTTGAAGAAAAATATTCCGCCCGGCTACACCATCATCAAGGAATATCCAAAGTTGAAATATGCTAAGGGTCATTTAGACGGTTTAGTTGAAGAATTTGATTTGTGTCAACATCTATGTGGAGATAAGACAGGAGTGGGTGCATGCTTTTATACTAGAATTGGCAAATGCTTAGGCGCTTGCACAGGTCAAGAATCAGTGGACACCTACAATCAAAGAGTTAGGGAGGCAATCGAATATTTGCAACGTACAATTGATGACAATTTTTTTGTTATTGATCAAGGCCGTGAAATCAGTGAAAAATCAGTCATATTGGTGGAAGACGGTCAAGTACAGGGATACGGTTATATGCATGAAGGAACAGTGATCAATTGCCGTCAACGAGTCAAGGACATCATCAATCCTCTGGCACCCAACAGAGATGCCCAAAGGATCATGTACTGGTACCTCAAGGAGAAGAGGATGGAGAAAGTTGTGCACTTTTCTTCCTAAAAGAAAGATCCGCTGAGTTCGTGGAGATTGATTCTAGGATGCACGAATCAGATCAATCGGTGCTTCCTGCAAATTTCATTATTTTCAGCGTCGAGCCAACACAAGTCACCATGGCACAGAAAGATCTCATTGGATATTGGAAAATCAACCTGCGCTATCTATTTATCTTATTATTCATCTGGTTTCTAGTTTCCTATGGTGCCGGCATCATATGGGCTGACCAATTAAACCATATCCGGATTGGTGGATTTAAACTGGGGTTCTGGTTTGCACAGCAGGGATCCATCTATGTATTTGTACTACTCATTTATATCTATGTACGGCTGATGAACCGGCTCGATAAGAAATTTGATGTAAACGATTGATCCTTATGGCTGTACAAACTTGGACCTTTATTCTGGTGGGCCTCACTTTTGCAATTTATATCGGCATTGCCATATGGTCGAGAGCTGCCAGTACTTCTGAGTTTTATGTTGCGGGAAAGGGTGTACATCCCATCACAAATGGGATGGCTACTGCCGCAGATTGGATGTCGGCTGCCTCGTTTCTTTCGATGGCTGGACTGATTGCCTTTATGGGCTATCAGGGTGCTCAGTACCTGATGGGGTGGACTGGTGGTTACGTACTGCTGGCATTGCTGCTGGCACCCTATCTTCGCAAATTTGGCAAATACACCGTGCCTGACTTCATCGGGGAAAGATATTACTCACAGACTGCAAGATTGGTGGCCTTACTCTGTGCTTTATTTATATCCTTCACCTATGTAGTAGGTCAGATGAAGGGGGTCGGTGTGGCCTTCTCAGCATTTCTCGGGATCAAATTGTTTTGGGGAGTGATTATTGGTGGAAGCATCGTTTTCTTTTATGCCGTATTGGGTGGGATGAAGGGCATCACCTACACCCAGGTCGCACAATACTGTGTATTGATATTTGCCTACCTGGTACCAGCAATTTTCATTTCTGTCCTGATGGTTGATCATCCGATACCTCAAATAGGATTGGGGGGCACTTTGGAGGATGGCACATATTTATTGGATAAACTGGATCAAGTTTTGGTCGATCTTGGTTTCAGTGAGTATACCACGGCACACCGGGGTAGGGTAGATCTGTTTTTCGTGACCGCGGCTCTAATGCTTGGTACTGCTGGCTTGCCGCATGTTATCGTACGGTTTTTTACAGTACCCAAAGTTTCAGACGCAAGAAAATCTGCGGGTTGGGCACTATTATTTATTGCCCTACTGTATACTACTGCTCCAGCCATCGGGGCTTTTTCTCGCACTAACCTCATTCAGACCGTCCACGACAAGGAATATGTAAGCCTTCCCAGTTGGTTCGGTAACTGGGAGAAAACCGGATTGCTCAAATTTGAAGATAAGAATGGTGATGGGAAGGTTCAGTACTACAATGATCAAAGCAGTTCCTATGCAGCGAAGGCAGAACAACGTGGATGGCAGGGGAGTGAACTTACGGTAGATCGTGATATCATGGTTCTGGCCAATCCTTCTATTGCCAACTTGCCCAATTGGGTAGTCGCCTTGGTAGTAGCGGGTGGTTTGGCTGCCGCGCTTTCAACTGCTGCCGGTCTATTATTGGTGATCAGTACTTCAATTTCTCACGATCTACTAAAAAAGTGGCTGCGACCAGACATCTCTGACAAGGGTGAGTTGAGGGCCGCAAGAATCGCCATTGCGGCTGCAGTGGTAATTGCCGGCTATGCCGGGATCAATCCACCCGGCTTTGTTGCCCAAGTGGTAGCCTTCGCTTTCGGTTTGGCGGCTGCTTCCTTTTTCCCGGCCATCATCATGGGCATTTTTTCTCAACGCATGAATATGCCTGGGGCGGTCTCTGGAATGATCGTTGGTCTGCTTTTTACTGCTGCTTATATCCTCTATTTTAAATATGGAGGTGGGACACCAGATCAATACTGGTTTGGCATTTCACCTGAAGGTATTGGTACGCTCGGTATGATGCTCAACTTTTTGGTAGCCATTTCGGTGTCGGCATTTACACCGGCACCACCCACTGAAGTTCAGGATATGGTCCAGAAGATTCGCGTGCCTCGTGATTAAGTCTGCTCGACTTTAAGTTGGATCCAACCGCAATGCTTGGCTTCCCTATCTATGGAAGAAATCGGTCAAAAATATAAATGATTGCCAGGCCAAATAAAAATGAAAATATCGTACCTAAAACGAGTGGCGAACCAGCGTACTGCGATGGGAGTACATTAATTTCCTGTAGCAAATGAAAGTGCTCGGGAGGTCCTCCCAAGGGTACAGTATCGATCCGTTCTCCGGTCAATTCATCAAGCCACAAAACACCATTTCGCCAGGGCCAAATCCTATTTAATGAACCAATCATAAACCCGGTAAGCATTGCCAGGGTCGTAAAACGATGATATTTGAAGGTCCAGCTTAAAACATTGGCAAATGAAATCAGTCCGGTTATACATCCGGCGATGAATACAAGAACAATCGCCATCGATCCGGCAGAAGGACTGATCATCAATTCTTTAGCTGTGTGCAGGATGATTGTATACATACCCAACAGGAGTAAGATGAAGCTGCCTGAGATTCCAGGTAGGATCAAGGCCGATACCGCCACGGCACCGGCTAGGAAAACCAAAATCAAATTACGACTGCCTTCCGCTGGACTGATGACGGTGATGAAGTAAGCAATGGCGATACCTGACACCAGGAAAAGAACCTGTCGTTTGTCCCAGCGATCTACCTGCTGGCCAATATAGAATGCGGATCCAATAATCAGACCAAAGAAGAATCCCCAAATGATGGGTGGATAATGTTCCAGCAGATAGGAAATTCCAAAGACTCCGATCAAAATACCGATCACCATACCCAACCCAAGCTGAAAAAGAAAACTACCGTCAATATGCTTCCAAACGCCCACAAAACCATCTTGCCGCCATTCCTTAATGGGGAATGAACTTACCTTCTTGATCGCATTAATCAGCCTTTCGTAGATGCCACTGATGAAAGCAATGGTACCTCCCGATACACCAGGAACCACTTCTGCCATTCCCATCGCCAGTCCTTTTAGATATATATATAGTGCTGATTTTTTCATTTGAGCGTCGCAAAATAGTGTTTTTGTTTTTGTCGACACACCAATTTTAGCATACCTTCAATGAGATCAAGTAATGTTGAAGAGATGAGAATACGGCTTTATCTACTGTGGGTATCGATCTTTTTTTCCTGTCAACAAAATCCGGAAAGACCCCCTAATGTACTTTTTATTGCCGTTGATGACCTAAGACCGCAGTTGGGCTGCTATGGGGCCTCACAAATGCACACTCCCAACATCGATCGGCTGGCAACTCGAAGTACTTTGTTTCTCAACTCCTATTGCAACATCCCAGTCTGTGGTGCTTCCCGAGCTAGTTTGCTTACCGGTCTACGTCCCACCTACACTCGATTTAAAAACTACTATACCCGGGCGGATGAAGATGCAGCCGGAATTACCACCTTACCAGGTTTGTTTAGGAACCAAGGTTATACTACCATTTCCAATGGAAAGATTTTTCATATCAAGGAGGATTCTGCCGGGGACTGGGATGAAATCTGGAGAGCTTCGGGCAGGTCATCGCGAGATTATCTCAGGCCTGAAAATATCCGTCTCGATACCCTGCCAGATTCTAGGGGCTATCCCTTTGAAGCTATTGAAATTGCTGACACAATGTACAAGGATGGGAAGATGACCGAAAAATCCATTCGGGATTTGAAGAGATTGAAATCGAGTTCCAATCCCTTCTTTCTTGCAGTGGGTTATCTTAAGCCACATCTCCCCTTCAATGCACCAAAGAAGTACTGGGACTTATATCACCGAGAGTCGATTGAGCTACCAAGCAACCGATATCAACCCGATGATGTACCTAGCCAAGCCTTACATAATTTTGGCGAGTTGCGTCATTATAGTGGTGTGCCAGCAGAGGGTCCTGTAAGTGACTCTATGGCCACCACCCTGATCCATGGTTATTATGCTTGTGTAAGTTATACCGATGCCTTGATCGGGAAACTGCTGGATGCGCTCGACAACCTGGGTCTGGCACAGAATACTATAGTGGTATTATGGGGAGATCACGGTTGGAATTTATACGAGCATAGCTTATGGTGTAAACATTGTAATTACAGAACTTCCCTTAAGGCACCACTCATTGTGAAAAAACCAGGCCAGGATCAGGGTTATCAAAGGTCGGAAATGGTAGAATTTGTAGATATCTATCCTACCCTTCAGCAGTTGTGTGCATTGCCCGATCCCGGTCATCTGGAGGGGAATAGTTTGATCGATTTACTAGGTCCAGAGCAGCCTAGCGATTGGAAAAAGTATGTCGAATCGGTCTGGCACAATGGGTTTACTTACACATCCAATCAATACGCCTACACCGAGTGGCGATCAGAAAATGATTCTATAGAAGCTCAGATGCTATTTGATCATCAGGTAGATCCTGACGAAAACCAAAACCTCATTTTGGCAGGTGAGAACCAGGATGCATTGCCAAAAATTTTAAAACAGATCAGTGCAGATTTCTAAATGAATGCTTATTGATGGATCAATAATCATTATGATCTTATTTCGTCCGCCTCTTTTACTCAACAGGCCATTCTTCTGAACTGGTTCTTTCACTCTCAAAGTAGGCCGCTAACTCCTTCACAACATCCGGATTGACCTCTGCCAGATTGTTTTTTTCACCGGCATCGATACTGAGATCATAGAGTTCCAGTGGTTTTTCAGACCCATGATTGATGAGCTTCCATTGGTCTTTTCTTACAGCTTGCTGAAATCCTCTCTCGTGAAATTCCCAATAGAAAATTCGATCCGATAGATCTTGATCTTGACCAAAGAGGGTGGGGGAGATATCTGTGCCATCGAAGTCTTCTTGCGAGGGTGTAGCTCCCACAATCGAAGCCAATGTGGGGAGGACATCGGCAAAATACCAGGGTGAATCATTCGTCACTCCTGCTGGAATTCGACCTGGATATTTTACAACCATCGGAGTCCTTATGCCTCCCTCATACAAGTCTCTTTTTCGGCCTCTTAGTGCTCCGCTGCTATTGAATCTTCCTTCCCATCTTTGGGCAGCCCCATTATCAGAACAAAAAAAGATTATGGTCTCGGATTCCAAATGGAAATCGGATAGGAATTGTATGATCCTTCCAATGTCTCGGTCCATTCGGCTGATCATCGCAGCATAAATCTTTTCCTCACTATCCCAAGGTTTATTTTCATAAGGACCAAGGTCTGGAACTTCGTAGTGATCATGAGGAATGGTATAAGGGAGGTAGAGAAAGAAATTGGTGTCGCGATTTTCTGCAATAAATTGCAGTGCTTTCTCAGTCAGTAGGTCATGTGAATAAATATTTTCTTGCTGGTTTTGGTTTTCATCTATGAGCATCTTCTGCTCATTTTCCCACAGAAATTCAGTATAATATCGATGAGCCCGGCGTTGGTTTAGATATCCATAAAAATAGTCAAAGCCCTTCTTTCGAGGTTCTCCTGACGTGTTGGGTTCACCCAATCCCCATTTGCCTATACACCCCGTGTAATATCCAGCGGCCTTAAGACACTCGGCCACTGTCAGGTCTTGTGGTTTGAGGGGTACTCTACCTTCTCTGCCACCTAACCCTTTGACTCCGTTCTTGCCGGTGTTACCCCTGACCGTGGTGTGGCCAGTGTGACGGCCGGTCATGAGGACGCTGCGACTGGGTGCACAAACTGGGGATCCAGTGTAGCACTGGGTAAAAAGTATTCCTTGACTTGCCAGCAAATCAATATTAGGGGTGAGGATTTCTGACTGACCATAACATCCCAAATCTCCATAACCCAAATCATCAGCCATAATGAAAATAATGTTGGGTTGGAGATTCTGGTGGTGGACGATCTTACTGACACCAAAATTTGAGATGAGGAAGGCTCCAGCAAGAAGGGACGATATTTGTACGGTGTTTAATTTCATGCTAAAATGACTATTTCTCAATTGCGTTAAATATTGGGATGAAAAGGTCTTCTACAAAATTTCGCCATTGCTTTTCATTTTGATCGGGGAGGACAAAGAATTCCTGCATAGCAACGACCAAAATATTTTTGTCGGGCAAAAGCATGAGTGCCTGACCACCATAGCCATTTCCAAAAAATAATTTGGTAGGAAATGTTTGCGATATCCACCATTGCAAGCTGTAGCCAGCTGATCCATTGGTTTGAATTTGGGGGTCTTGTATCATTTCCACCCATTCAGCATTGATGAGGGATTGGTTTTCCCATCGACCATCATTTAGTATCAGCTGTCCAAATTTGGCCAAGTCCCGAGCAGTCAACTGCAGACCCACACCTCCCCATACTGACCCATTGTTGTCACGTAACCATTGGTATCGATCGATGCCCAGTGGTGATAGGATCTGCTCCTTCGCATAATCTTCGAAAGTCTGTCCAACTTCCATGCTTATGATGTCAGATACGATGTGCGGTAGAACTGTGTTGTAGTTAAAGGCAGAGCCTGGACCAGATTCAAGATTGCGTTGCAAAACCACAGAAACCGGATCGATAATCTCGTGATCGAGTAAAGGGTTAATTTCTTGATCTTCGTTCCATACTAGTCCCGATGACATATTGAGAAGATGGCGTAGGGTGATGGCTTTTTTCTCATCAGTCACCAGATTTGGATAATAAGTCCAGATGGTGGTATCAAGAGATGGAATAATACCCTGCTGAATGGCAATGCCGGTTAAGGTCGATGTAAAATTCTTGGTGATTGATCTTAAATGCAACAGATCATTAGGGCCTTTACCGTGAAAATATTTTTCTACAACGAGCCGATTGTCTCTTGCCACCAACAGAGCATAGATATTTTCTAAATCTTCTGCCTTGCGCAAGACCTGCTGAATGGAATCTGGATTAAGGCCATGTTCTTGGGGAAGAGCGGTCTGCCAGTAACTATCGATGGGTTCGACAGTGTCATCCTTATCACAGGATACGCAAATTAGGAATAGCGATAGAACCAAATATTGGAACACTGTCATGAAACGGCTTTATAGCTCAACTCCTTCTCATCAATGTTTGCTTGTAGGGTACCTCTAATAACCCCTGAAATGAGATCGGTTTTGAAATATTTTGGATTTAGACGAGGCAAATTGAGTGAGCATAGCCATTGCTACGTGATTGAAATTCAACGAAGTATAAATTCAAAAGATTCAAAAAACAAATGGCGAAGCCATTGTGTCCGATCCATGTATGTGGTTTTTAGAGGTACCCTATATTAATAATTTTCTTTAAAAGCTCCAATCCACCTCTGATTCCAGGGGATGTTTTGTTACCGTCAGGTGGAGTCGAAGCAAACCTAAGATAAGATCACCGGTACCTACCTTGGCCTCATAATAGGGATCGTCTGTCTGACGTGCAAACCAATCATCACGCCACAGTGTTTCAATGGCACGATCGGCATATTTTTGAGCTTGTTCAATTGCTGATGGATTTTTGTCTAGTTGATATAGGTCAAGGTAGAAATGCACCAATTCGGCTGCACTGTTGATGACAAATTGATCGGGCAATTGGGCTTGATCGGCCACCTGCAGGCACCTCAATGCGACCTCTTTGCTGGGGAGATGATTCGTCTGCTTGGTGATGTATGCCGCTTTTCTTCCGACCGTCAACAAACTCGCATTGCTGTATCCTGTACTAATGACTTGTGCGGGCTCCTGGTAAGATGGTGCTCCATTACGTTGGCAAAGATTCAAGAAATTCTGCAATGAATCTGACCAGTGATATTTTTTCAGTGCTTCCATATATTCTAGCGCCATGTGTTTAAAAGTGGTGTCTTCAGGTAGGAATTGTTGTGTTTTCAATAACCAATAGGCCAGTGAGGAGCTCCCCTGCAATCCCGAGAGCTGGGTATGCGGTCTCTGATCATCGATACAGCTGACGGTGAGGTTGGTTTCAGGATTTCGATGACGCCAATATAGTGTTCCTACTCCCCTGGCCCAATCCAGCCACTCTTGTTCCTGGGTTTTGCTGTATAAGAAGGCAAAGGAGTAGGCCAAGAGACCAGAGTGTTTTATCCAGGGTTGGCCATCACGCATAAATTGAAAGCGCTGCCAATTGGTTGACTCTGGACGATACACGTCCCAATGCGCGTGTCGATTAAAGAGGTAGGAGGTTGTAAGATAACCCCTAAAGTGGAACAAAAGGCCTTCAATCGCCTTCCTGGTTGCCAGGCTATCCACCTGCCAAAGATAATCCCAGTTTGGCGTTGCTGCCAGAAATTCGTGATAACGGGCTCGGTCAGATTTCGCATCATCAACAGAAACCGAATCGTAATGAAAGTGGTAATACAAGTGTTCACCCCAACCCAATAAACCCGTTTCAGGATTTTGGCAGTATTTTAAAAAATCATGCGTATATTTTTTTATTTCTTCAAGATATTTTAAGTCACCTGTTAGGCCTGTCAAAATCTGAAAGCATTTTATCGTAGAAAGGTCGTGATAATAATTGCTACCCCAGACAGCTCTATCATGAGGTCTGGTCCCTGGTGTTGGTACCACTTGTTCTTCCAGGGTTGGCATTCGATTTTCTTTAATGTTAATTACCCCAGGCCACAAATGTGCAATCTGCCCACCGAAAGTATCCTTTGGCACCTCGATCATTCGCTCCGCAAATTGAAGTACATAATCCAGGTAATTGCGTTGAGCCAGAGAGTCATTAGTAGAAATGCTGAAAAGAATCAATAGAGTTACCGTGTACCTATTCATATTATTGTGGAATATAATTCTTTATTAGCCTAAGTCAGTGAAAAGACAGCATCGTGAGAACTGATCATGTAATAGTACCCTGTCCATTAAAATATTAGCAAGAATTTTAATGTCTTTAGCCCTCGTATTTTATTGCAGAGCCTCGACAGGGCTACGGCCTGCCTGCGTTCTATGTAAGGCTTTGACCATAATAAGCCTGCTGCTGTAGGTTGCATCAATCCAACAGTGATCTCTGGAAAGCAGCATGCCAAAAGTAGATTTTTTGAATGAAGCACTTGCACCATCCTGCCACCAAATAAATATACAATAATGTCTATTACCTGAGTGAATGGAGCAAAGTCCGAAATGGAAAACTGAAATCGGATGAGTATCCGCATATTCCGATTGCTTCTATATTTGTGTAGTTCAAAAACCAAACTTTGTCCTATGGCGGCATTTAAAATACGTGACGATTTAGCAGAACGATACACAGACATCTATACACCAGAAGTGTGTAACGCTTTGGAAGCACTTAGCTCACTCAATGGTGTTATCAGAGAGGTGATGACCAAGAGGAATCGACGTCGGAAAGACCGTTATGAGAAAAAGAAACCTATTGACTTCCTTGCTCCCGAATATGTCATACCACTGGTCAATATCAGCGTACAGGACGCCCGAGATGGAAAATTTGATGGCGGGGAAATACCCTCGGATTTACAACGTCAATGGATCCAGGGCACAGGACCAGCAGCAAGGCCTGGTGCAGACACCAAAACGAATCTGCGTAATGTCGCTTATGCGCTTTTATCGGGAGCTGATGGTTGGATGTTTGATTCCGAAGATGCATTGGGTCAAGTACAGACTATGTCCTTAGAACACCATCGCAGTCTGAAATTAGCCATTGCCAGAGAATCGGTGTTTCTGGAGGTAGCGCACAAGGTATCGCAGGAAATGAATAAATGGGCTTCGGAATTTTTCGGTCATTCCATCATTGATGACTGGGAAAAGCAATTGGATTTTACAACCATCATCAATCGTTCACGTGGTTTGCATCTGGCCGATCGCCATATTCAAATGCAGGATGGTACACCTTTCTCAGCCTCTTTGGTAGATACAGTGCTTTTTGTGGTCAACAATCAGCGAAACCTGAGAAATGCCAATCGCTCGATTGTCTTGTATTTACCGAAAATTCAAACCGCTGAAGAGGCCGCAGTGTGGAACGAGATATTGAACAGATTGGAAGAGCACTTATCCTTGGATGAGGGCACTATTAAAGCCTACTTACTTGTTGAGCAATTGGAGGCTACCTACCAATTGATGGAAATCAGGGCCGCTATGGGTAGGCATTTTGTAGGTTACAACACAGGTAGGTGGGATTACATAAATAGTGTTGCAGATGCCATGGGCTGGGATCCCGATTTTATCAACCCGAACATCGAAGAGATCGGGATGACCTATGGGTACATGCGTCATTATGAAGATCGCGTACGCCGGATTGTTAATACACCAGATCAAAATGGAAATTTTGCCCTCTGGCAGGGCGGCATGGAACCCAACATCCCAGTAGGATCTAAAGAAGGTGTAAGAGCCAGTATGGAAAAAGCGGTCGCCGGTGCCAGAAGGGAAGAGGAAGCCGGCGCTAGTGGCAAGTGGGTTGCCCACTGGAAGATGGTACACATAGTCAGACCGGTCTGGGAAAGAGTCGGCAAAGTCAATCAATTGGGTAGATCTTTTCCAGCAGCGGGATATTCAGAAGCCGATCAAAGGGCTTTGGTCGAATTAGAACCTGCAGATCGAACAATTAGGGGAGCGCGAAATTTGATCAGTGTCGCACTTCAATATGGTAATGCCTTTGGCCAAGGCTTTCAAGCTGCGGCTTTAAAACCTGCTGATTTTTTTGGAAATGATGATGTGCTGTATTTAATGGAAGATATGGCAACAGGTGAGATCCGGGTCAGTATACTGTGGGAATGGGTGAATAAAGGAGCTGTACTCACTCAGGATGACCTAGATATGGGTTTGCAAACCGGAGATCAATTTAGTGGAAAGATTTTTCGGCAGTTACTCCAGGAAGAACATGACAAATTGCTGGCAGCCGATAATCGTGATGTACATGACGATTCAAAAACAACCACACTGCCCATTGCTCGAGAAATTGTGGAGCGATTTGTGTTAAGTGAAGTTAAATTTCCCTGGTATATCGATTTATTAAATATTAACCTCAATAATTTTAATCTGGAGTCAGCTAAAGAAAGAATTGATCTCTATATCAGGACTTTTAGAGAAAAGGATGAAAGAATTATTGGGAATTTGGACTTTTAATAAGGGATCCTGGAGCCCGCTTTGAACCCCAGCTCCAGGATCCTATGGGCTCCAGGATCTGCACCGTCGAAGGGATCCTGGAGCCCGGCAAATAGAAAGATATTCGTGTTTAAAGTCAGAGGTTGATAGTTTTTTTAAGGATAATTCCGAGGAGAGGAAAGGGATCCTGGAGCCCGTTTCTTGAATTGCAGCTCCAGGATCCTAAGGGCTCCAGGATCTGCACCCTCGAAGGGATCCTGGAGCCCGTTCTTTGAGTCGCAACTCCAGGATCCTAGGGGCTCCAGGATCTGCACCCTCGAAGGGATCCTGGAGCCCGTTTCTTGAGTCGCAGCTCCAGGATCTGCACCCTCGAAGGGATCCTGGAGCCCGCTTTGAACCCCAGCTCCAGGATCCTAGGGGCTCCAGGATCTGCACCCTCGAAGGGATCCTGGAGCCCGTTTTTAGATTTTTTCTTCCAAATACGAATGTCGATACTCCAAATGCATTTTGATAAAGTTCTCATAGTCTCCGATCCACTCAATTACTTCTTTCCTTGCGATCACCCCACCTTCTTGATCATCCCTATAGAGGTTGAAAGAGTCATAGTCCCATTGGCCAAAATCTTGCCTCAATCCATGATGCATGGCATTATGATGAATGTAGCAAATGAGATCCTTCACTTTCTCGCTACTGGAACATCCAACTCTCTTGACTTTGTTCATGAGTAATGGTCCAGTCCTTTGATATTTCCTATTGAAGTAAAGAGAGTGACCGCTTAGCCATCTTCTTAATTGGTCGATTAGAAAATGATGGATTGCCCTATGGTTAGATATAACTAACTGGGCCATTTTGGTGCCCTCTTTTGCAATCATCAGCTGAGTTTTGGCATTTAGTTGTCTGACTTTCACTAAGAAATGAAAATGATTGGGCATCAAAGCATAAGCATAAGTGTCAAAGAAAGCACCAAAATATCGTTGATACTTTGCAATAAATCGGTTATAGTCATTATCATCTCTGAACATGGTTTCTCCAGTAACAGATTTGTTATAGATATGATAAATGCCATCTTCTATGAATTTCTGCCAGTAGTCGAATGCCATTCCTGAACATAGGAAAATTGTTGATCAAAGCCGCAACTTAAGTCGCAGCTCCAGGAGCCCGTTATCTTGAGTCGCAGCTCCAGGATCCTATGGGCTCCAGGATCTGCACCGTCGAGGGGATCCTGGAGCCCGTTCTTGAATCACAGCTCCAGGATCTGCACCGTCGAAGGGATCCTGGAGCCCGTTCTTGAATCACAGCTCCAGGATCTGCACCGTCGAAGGGATCCTGGAGCCCGTTCTTGAATCACAGCTCCAGGATCTGCTTCGTTCGATCCCAAGGGCTCCAGGATCTGCTTCCTGAGTATTCCGACCATCACAGCTTCTCTAATTAAAGTAGCTCAATAACTCCTTTATGCTTCGTCTGACCGGTTTGTTGATTCTTCTTTTTCAAGCTTTATTAATCAGTGGCCAGATCTGTCCAGATACCTTTCAATATCCGGATGCATTGATCATTGAAGACCTCGGTAAATCGTATCAGCCTCATCCCAGCAAAGTGCCTGCTAATCTTCAGGCTACGGTCTCCGACCGCGGTGGCACCACCAGTGTGCGTAGGATCAATGGAGATGGTCTGATTTGGAAAGAGGAAGGATATTATCAACGCAATCGTGAACTGGGCCAGTGCTTTAACATCCCTGCCGATACGAGTTATCAATTAGAGGCGATCGTATTGCGTACTGGCAATAGCAGCAATGCGGTAAAGACTGGTGCTCCAGGAGCTGAAATGTACTTGCAGTTCTTTGAGGTACTGGGACAACCCATCATCAATGACAATGGCACCCCTCCAGGTACCTCTTCCACCCACGGTTTTAATACCAACCATCGCACCGATGATTTTCTCGAGGGAGTAACCTATCAAACCATCGGAATATACAGCGGCGGCACTTTCCCAGATTTTGAACCCACCAGCCAAAATGGAGGTCAATCTGGCCATCTCAGGTATATGCGATGGTCCCTCAAGGAGGCGGGAATTTCATTGGATGGTGGAAGACGATATGCCTTTATGGTAGGTTTTTTGGAAAACGGCCCTGGTAAGAGCTTTTCATTGGGCAATGAGAATCAAGCAGGTAGCCGTGCTGCGCCGGAGTTGAGAAAGGATGACAATGGTACCGCATGGTGGAGCATCCGCCGCGAGGGGGATGGCACCTTACCACCCACCCAGGTGCCAGGAGAACAACCGCCGCAAAAAGATTCATTGAAGCAGGCTTTGATAGCTGAGTCCCTTTATCAAGAAGGGCATTCTTGCTCCTTATCTCCTACTACTGACGGTTTTCCGGATGTAGACACTTACCGGGCTCTTGAATTTTATATTGAGGTCGCCAATGGATGTCCGGTTGCCGGGACACCTTGCGACGATGGAGATAGCCTCACGATTGAAGATGCAGCAGATGGTTTTTGTGGTTGTTTTGGTAAGGTGCCAGGGGGATGTAGTTCAACTGGCACCATTAATTATGAACGCTATGACGATCTCTTTACCTCCACAGCAACAATAAATGCATTAAAGCAAAACAGTAATTATCCAGCCAATCCTGACGAAAATTTTGAATTGTCATTGTTTGAAGCTCCAATCAATATTGGTGAACGGTTTGGTGTTCGGATGTCCGGCTATATTTGCCCACCCCTTTCTGGAAGCTATATCTTTTACATATCAGGAGATGATGCCACCGAACTGAATCTTAGTACTGATAAAGCGCCATCAAATAGGCGGCGCATAGCCTACAATAATTCCGGTACTCCACCACGGGAATGGGGTATGTCTGATACGCAGAAATCAAGACCAATCTTCTTACAGTCAGGTGAATATTATTATATCGAAGCCCTCATGAAAACACATGAGGGCGACGATCACCTGGCGGTAGCGTGGGAATTACCCAATGGCATTTTTGAAGCACCTATACCTGGTACTCATCTAAGTAGCCAGATCGAATGTCCGCAAACCGGAACGCCCTGTGATGATGGTTTGGACTACACGATCAACGACCAGGAAAATGGAAATTGTGATTGTGAAGGCGAGAACACGTGTCCACCGATAGGAAGCCCCTGTGATGATGGAAACTCATTTACACTGATGGATATTCAGGATGGAAACTGTAATTGTCAAGGTACATTGATTACCTCACCGGGCCTACAGGTGTCGGCCATTGGCAAATCCTATCAAAGAAATCCATCGAGTACACCGGATTACTTGTTTTTTGATCGGGCCGATCAGGGAGGAAGCACTTCAGTTCGTAATGTGGACAGAGACAACCTATCTTGGAAAGAAGAGGGCTATTTTCAAAGAAATCGCGATTTGGGCCAAACTTTCTCAATTCCAGAGGATACCTCCTTTATTTTGGATGCCATTGTTCTGCGCACTGGCAACAGTTCTAGCGCAGTTAAACAGGGCGCGCTATTTGCTGAAGTCTACCTACAACTTTTTGAAGTACTTGGCGAACCGAGCATCAATGATAACGGAACGTTAGTGGGTGCAACCTCAAAACATGGATTTACACCGAATCACCGGGCCGACGATTATCTGGAAGGCATTGAATACCGCTCTATTTTGATAGCCTCGGAAGGGCTGTTCCCGGCCATCGGACCAACCGATCAAAATGGTGGGCAGACCGCACATCTTCATTACCTACGGTGGGATTTGATAGGTGACAATGAGATCCGTTTGGAAGGGGGGAGACGATATGCTTTTCTTGTAGGTTTTGCCGAAGCTGCACCTGAGCGGAGATTTACGCTGGGCAACCAAAACTTAGCTGCAGATCCCGCTCCACCATCACTACGCACTGACGCACTTGGTGTCTCTAGGTGGAGCATGAGGAGAGAGGGAGATGGAACCTTGCCCCCGACGCAACATCTGGGAGAAAACCCACCTGCTAATCCCCAACTACTCGATTCATTGTTGGAAGAGAGCCTATTTTCCTTTGGGCATCAATACACACTTCCGCCAGCAACAGATGGTTGGCCAGATGTAGATACTTATCGCACCTTAGAATTTTATATAGAAACCAAACAAGACCTTGTCAACTCCTTCAATACCTGGCAGGGTCAGTCGCAAGTCAAGATATTTCCCAATCCCAGCAATGGCACCTTTCTGTTACAGCTGAATTATCTTGGGATTGATCATCGTGCACTGGTGGAAATTAATGATTTACAGGGTGGTTTGTGGTACCATCAAACCATACCGTTACACAAGGGTTTGCAGACCCACCAACTTCGCTTCGAGCATCAGGGATTATATGTTTTAACTATAAGGTCTCATGATGGGATAGTTTCTCGGAAGTTGATGATCAAATGACAACCCAGGGATCCTGGAGCCCGGCAAAAAAGGACAGCCTGTTGTTAAAATATAGCTATAATTATTTAGCTATAAAACTCTTTACATTGATAATGGTAGGGATCCTGGAGCCCGGTTTAGACCCAGGAACCCACAGATCCAGGCTCTGCTATCCCTTAACTACCTGGTGCTTGGCGATAAAATGAGGATCGATCTCAACACCAAGTCCTGGTCCGGTGGGAACCGTGACTACACCGCCATGACTTTGTAAATCGGATGTTGAGCACTCCAGGGGTATGTCCTTATTAAAGCCTTTGAATTCGTGGTAAGGTCCCACATTGGGTACAGCAGAAACAAAATGCATCATGTATAAATAGCCCAGACCTGATCCTGAGATATGAGGTACGCAAAGTTTATTTTTGGCCTCAGCCATTCTGGCTACCCGCATAGAACGAATCATTCCGCCGAAATAAAAGATATCAGGCTGTACGATATCCAGCGCGTCATGTTCAATCAACCAGCGGAAATTTCGCATGCTGGGTTCCTGCTCACCTCCTGCTATAGGCACGCTTAAAGCGTCAGTTACTTCCTTGGTTTCATGGTACCAATCAAATGGTACCGGCTCTTCATAAAAATCAAAGCGATAATGCTCCATTATTTTACCAATTCTAATGGCTTCAGTCACATCATAAGAACCATTGGAGTCAGCATAAATTACCATGTCCTCTCCAAATGCTTTGCGGACCATTGGAATTAATCTTTCACTGCGGCCAGGTGGATCATCGGCATTTTTACTCATTCGACCTCCAACCTTAAATTTAAGTGCCTTAGCCTGCGTTTCTGCCACCTGCTTTTTTATGCCTTCCAAGGATTCTTCTGCTGTCTTGCCCCGGAAATTGTTGGCCTGGTAGACTGCTACTTTGCGGTGATGGATGTCACCAATCAATTGACCAAGGGATTTTCCGGCAATTCTGCCCAGCATGTCCAAGATGGCGAATTCGGCCGTCGCCAAAGGAACCCAGAAGGCTAAATTCTGCAATTTATAATTGCTCTTATACACATAAATTCCTTCCAAGATTTGCTCCAGATTCCTGGCATCCTTGCCCTTGAAATAGGGCTGAATCCGATTGATAAAAATAGGATATAGAGATACCATTTGCATATTATTGCTAACCGAAATGCCTTCTGACCCATCTCGGGATCTGACCCGACAGATAAAATTGTTTTCGTATCGCAGCAATTCGATTGAATCAATAATGATCGGATCCTTGAAGAAGGATGTCTTCAATACCGGCTCGGAGCTGGAGCTCCCCGAGTATCTACCTTCTGCTGTGGCGGGAAGCCCGGCGATAGATTGCTTAAGTGAAATTGATAGGGGCAAGGCTAGACCGGCCTTTATCATGCTGCGTCGTTTCATAATAACTATTATTGGCGGTGTAAAAATAATGGTTGCCTTCAAATTCTGTTGACACAGAGACTGATGACAATGGGAAACATGGTTTATTAACCTGAGACCATCTCCGGCTTGATTTTTCCTTGCAGCAGGTTATTATACAATTGCACTACTTTTAAACCCTCGGACAATAGGATGGCATAGGTCGACTGGGTTTTGGCTTGATCTACAGCATCATCCAGGCTGTCAGAAAATTCGGTTTGCCCCATCTGCAATCCCCGAGCCAATTTGATCAGGCTGTCCTTAGGATTATAAAAGATGAGGTGGTCTTTAAACGGCATGGATGCTGGTTTGCAATAAATATGAGCATATCTAGCGTCTTCCAGATGAATCAGATCTTGATAAGCCAACAAATTGCTTAGCCAACCATCGATGTCACCAAACTCTGGACGGAAAGTGTGCATCCGAATGAGATTTCGCTGCCTGATGATATTTATTAATTCCCAAACCTGCTCAGGTGTGACTTCGCTTATATTTTCACTAAGAGATAGCGTCAGGTTCGGCGATTCGGCAATGGCCATTTCCTTAATGACTACCGTGTCATAGTAAATTGCTTCATCGGTTAGCGTATCAAGTTTTCCCCGGCCTTTAGATGTGTAATCATCGAATGGCACGAACTTATCAATCGCATGGCAAATTGTGGAGCCTGCCAGTAGAGCCAAGGTGGTCTGAGCTTCATCCAAAGTTAGATCAGAACCCCATTTGGGTCGAAGGGATTCCAGCAATGCTAAGGTCGTACCCTTTGTTAGCTGACAAGCGCTACCCAAATGCAGGTGCGATGCATTGATCCTCATCGCGGCTATGAAATCTTCTGGCAGATCACTCAGATGGATGAGCCGGACGATGTCTTCTAGAAGAAAGTGAGGCAAAAGACTCCGACGGGTATATTGGACGTCTCCTATGTTTAAAGGCCTCCCGAGTACTTGATACAGGTTTGTTGGGACGGCTCCTGAGAGGGCCAAAAGGGCACCATTGCGAAAAAAAGTTCTTCGTAACATCATAGATTCTGATTTGAGTCAATTGGATTGTTCCGCCTGCTTGACATAGTACTCGAGTGGTTTCTTGTGCGGTTGAGCAGTACGCATACGTAACTTGGCCTCATCCAAGTCAATCTTATTGGTAAAAAAGTCGCTGGCAGCCATCATGAATTGATGCCCTAACAAGAGCGCTTGCGCATATAGTGACTGGTCACTGGCAACATCCAGGGCCTGCTGTAAATCTACTTTTGGGTCCGTGCCGTTTTGAATCTGACGGGCCAATTGAATAATGGGATCATTGCGATTATAAAACTGGGGCTTAAGAATATATTGATAAATCCTGGCGGGATCCGGTCGATGATAGGCTTCAGTATAGCGTGGAATTTCTACATAGAATCTCTGGCGCTCGTTTTCAACCTGCTCCAGGAATGGTTCGTCTTCCTTGCGATCAGGAGTTAAAAAATGTTTAAAGGAAGCAAGGTTACTCCCAAAGTTCATGGCCAAGGCATTTTCGATCCGCTCAGCAGGGAATATTCTACCCGCTGGATGATGGGCTAATGTAGAATCCACTACTTGCGGGTGAAACGGTCGTTCTCGTCCACCATCGTAAACCTCACGTAACGTGACAGCATCGTGATGGACACTGGCATGCGATGGTCCCGGATAGCCACGTACGTAGTAAGCCAGGTCGGTAATGCGATAAACGGGTTTGAAGGTGCGGTCAGCAGCTAAGTGACCTGCCCATCCTATGACGTAAGACACCTGTTTTTCTTGCATGGATGACTGCTCCCAGTCTGCTTTCCATTTCTCCAGAAGTGGATAAATAAAAGTATCACCCGACCGGGACATACTACCCCATTGCAGCGCTTCGGGATGAGCTTGCATACACTTCAACAATCGCTGATCGAAAGCCGGATCAACCGAAACCAATCTGGCACTGTCTTCGGCCACAGCCAGATGAGTAATGTGTTCTGACATGGATTTACTTTTTACTGAAGAATGTCAATTTTACGCCTAATACCCAAAATCTGTAATAAATTGTGCTGTTTTCAATCAAAATCCATAAATCAGTGGATACCAAGACCTTCCAACCGGTTCGTGGTTTGATCCCAAATTAGTATAAAGTGAGGTACAGTGTTTTGAGTATTGATCTTGACCTTTGTTGTCTTTTTAACCAGAAGAATTTTCACTGATGCGATATTTAGTGTTCATCCTGACTTTTTCACATGGTATTAATGCCCAGGAATCGATCTACAACCTGGAAGTTCCCAACATCCAGAACATTTGGTATCGCATTGCCGATGTTACACCCAAACTTCGTGCTGTAGAAGCTGCTGAACTTTCCCCTGACGGTTTATTGGCCGTCAGTGGCTCCAAATTTGGCTACAAAGTCATGCTGTGGAATGTGCTTGATGGAACCTTGATTTGGGAGAACAGGCATGAGTCCGAAGTCGAATGTGTCGTTTTTTCTCCTGATGGGAGCCGCATTGCCACGGGAGGTGAGGATTTCTTTGTTCGAATTTGGGACGTGGAAACTGGGGCCCAGATTCGGGCATGGGAACATCCCAATGGTCTGGATGGTATCACCTGGTCGCACGACGGTAAATTGATTGTGACAGGTGCAGAAGACGGTACGGCGTACTTTTGGGATGCGGATAGCTACGAGCTGGCATGGAAGATCAATTTGGGCTCAACCATTAATTCCCTGGATTTCACACTGGATGACCGGCAGATCGTTGTCGGTGGCAATTACCAAAATCCCGATCCCGATGATCCGAAGAAGACACGCTATACTGGTTACGCTAAATTGGTTGACTTGCCATCCAGGAGCGTGGTGAGGAGTTATGGCACGCACTCAGCATCGGTAAAATCCGTAAGAATTTCACCTGATCAAAAATGGGTAGCCACCGGAGGTTTTGCTCAGGAAGCTAAGCTGTTTGAATTTACCTCGGGCAAAGAAGTTGTAACTTTCACTGAGCCCATGCGGATTGAGGCCATTGCTTTCACAGGAGATTCACAATATCTACTTACCGGAGGCCATCAACATGCCGTTACCTTCTATCGCATCAGTGATTTAGAGAAAGCAGCAGAGTATCGTACGCCACGATGTGAATACATCGACATATCCATGGATGGCAGATTGATGCTCACGGCCCATGAAGACAGTGGCCTGATTGGGCTACATATGTTTTTGTCGGATTTACAACACAAACAGGGCCTTTATCACCGCACTGCCGATGCCCAACTTAACAACCGAGATCTGAAGAAAAATTGATTAAGGCTAAGAGAAATATGAAAATGAATTTAGTATAGCCATCTGGCTAAATTGCCGTAAATCTTCCATTTTAGTGTAGTCTTTTGATAAGCAAAAAATTATATCTTTCCCCTGGCATCCTGCTGAAATACTTTTATTGCTGCTGTTATGCAAGAAACTAGGGATAGGAATCAATGGTTGGCATTTATCCGTGGCGATAAAGAGGCTTTTTCCAATTTATACTTGCGATATCACCCCATCTTACTTCAATATGGCACTCGCCTTGTCAATGACGCGATCGAAGCGGAAGAGACAATTCAGGAGCTGTTCTGTTATTTGTATGAAAAGCGATCAGATTTGGCCGTTGTGACCCATGTTAAATCCTATTTGTTCCTTGCATATCGGAGGCGACTACTGGAGAAAGTTACCAGTAAACGAAACTTGGCCCGAATCAAGGATGCCGAAGTGCCAATCATGCAGCTATCGCAAGAGGATATAATCATCGCTGCAGAATACGCGACTGAGCGGAAGATTTTTCTTTCTAAAGTTTTAGATGAGTTGACACCTAATCAGCGCGAGGTTATATATCTGCGATACTACCTCAATATGTCTAATAAAGAAATTGCCAAGATGCTATCTATGAAGCATCAAAGTATACTCAATATCCTGTATCGTTCCTTTAAGAAGTTGCGGAAAGTATTGGGGATCTTTAGCGTGGATAACTAACAGGCTCATTTGGGATCGTAAGCGTGCAATTGCCGCGACCCTTACAACTTAGTCCTATTGTTTTCAATAGTACTGTCTAACCGCTTCATTTGATAATCATTTCCTTACCTATTTCCAGAAGCTACCTCATGTATTCATTCTTCATCATCTCACCTTACCTGGAAAAACGTCCAAATGTGTTGACCCTCTTTGGCAATGTTCTCACCGCGGTTAGGTAGAAGCCCTACATGTACAGGGATTGTGAATGACTGTCATTAATCAGATTTTCATCGTATCGATTGATCGTGCCTCGACAGGTCATTGCAGAGATGGTGGTCGGAAACTTTATTTCATAGTGAGTATTCAGATTGCCAATACGCTTCTTATAAATCAACACATACGTAGAGTACACCTCAGACATAATTATGAACAGGACAGAACTACAGTTATTGGAAAATTGGCTTAAGGATGAGTCATTTCGCAACTGGGCACTTGATGCAAACCCTGAGGATCATGAAAAGTGGGAAAGTTGGTGGGTATTGAATCCTCATCGTAGGGAGTTGGCTGAAATTGCAGCTTTGGTCATCCGTGGAGTGGATATTAAAGAGGACGAGATACCACAGATGGTGAGTAAGTTATCCCTGGAAAACACCTTAATGAAGATCGAGCAGAGGAGGCAAGTTGCGAAGAAGAGGAGATTGCGACAATTTTTGACGCGGGCTGCTGTTTGGATCGGTCTCGTTGCCGTAGCAGGGGCAATCTATTGGTTTTACCCAGATTCCCAGGAGTTTGTGCAGACTGGCTTTGGTGAACAAAAAGAGATTGTCCTGCCAGATCATTCCGTTGTTTTGCTCAATGCCAACTCGTCTATTGCTTATCACAGTCGGAATTTTAAAGAAATTGATCTGGTAGGAGAAGCACTCTTCAAGATCACCAAGAGATATAAGCCAGAAGAGAGGTTGCAGGTCAAGACTGCAGATTTGACCATTGAAGTGATGGGCACCACATTCAACGTGAATACTCGAAGGGACAAAACTGAAGTGTTTCTGGAGGAGGGTAAGATCAATTTGGAGCTCAAGGATGCAACGATGAGAAAACTTGAAATGGAACCTGGAGAATTGGTGAGGTTTTCACAAAAGACACCGGATGATTTAGAAAAAACAAGGCCAGCTAAACCGAAAAGTACAGACTGGACAGAGGGTACCATCGATTTTGATGAGCCAACTCCGGTTCTGGAAGTCTTTCAGAAGATCATGGATGTTTATGGGTTAGAGGTGGTCACCGATCAGGTAAATCTGGAGGGGCGAGAATTTGGCGGTGGATTACCCTTGACCGATGAAAAAATGGCCCTTGAAATGCTGGCTAAAGTATTGTCTTTGGATTTTGAGAAGAAAGGAGGTCAAATCATTCTGCGAGAGGTTGAACCTGAAATAACTCAGTGACCCTAGAAAAAAAATAATCGAGTATGAGAATCCGATGCTTGAATAAAAGCTTCTGTCATTTGGCCACGATTACCTTGCTGGTACTCCCTATCGTGAGTCCGGCAAATGGATTCACACCTGCGCATGGAAATCCTCAGAAGATCGTAGATCTCTTAGAGCAGATTAAAGAGACCTATCACGTCTTTTTTGCATACGATGTTGCGATTCTGGAGGGAGTAATTGTAGACTTTGAGTTAAAGGAGGGTGAAAAGTTGGAAGATGTTGTCGATCGTCTGATGACGATGGCCAATCTGGGTTACGAGATGGTAGGCAAAAAGTACTGTGTAATATACACTAAGAACAAAGTAGGCTTACGAAAAAAGCGGAAACTGAGAAGAAAATTTGAGCAGATACAAAAATTAGAAAAAAGCGGGGATCTAGTGGTAGAGTCCAGTCCTGGTGAGGCTCTCCGCATGGTAAGCCGGCGGGAAGGCAACGCCAGTGGAGTCAAATCAAATCCTCGCGTAGTAACAAAGTTAAACTTTAGTGCTGCCGTGGCTGGTGAAATTTATGGTACAGTAACGGACGGACTAAGCGGAGATGGACTCCCTTCAGCCACGGTATTGATACAAGGAACCACCATTGGGACTGCCGCTGATCTGGACGGCAACTACCGATTGACTAATGTTCCTCCCGGAACCCATAGTTTGCTGGTTTCCTACATTGGTTATCAAGCCGATACTTTGGTTGCAGAAGTTGCAGATGGACAGTCACTTGAGCTAAATATTGAGCTAAATCCCATTACCATCATTGGTCAGCTCATCACGGTCACCAGTCAACGGCAGGGACAAGCAGCAGCCATCAATCAGCAAGTTAAGGCCAATTCTATCATCAATGTTGTCTCAGCTGAACGGATTCAGGAGTTGCCGGATGAGAATGCAGCCGAATCCGTAGGACGCCTCCCCGGCATTTCAGTAAGCCGGAGTGGTGGTGAAGGCCAAAGAGTCAACATTCGTGGGTTATCTCCTAAGTTTAGTTCGGTAACAGTAGATGGAGTGAAGATTCCAGCTACTGGGCAGGGTAGAAGGGTCTTTTCGATAGCTCAGGGGGGAGGCCAGCCAAATTATGTCCCCAGTCTCGATGATCGTTCGGTTGACTTAAGCATGATCTCATCGGAAGCCCTGGCCGGAATTGAGGTCTATAAGAGCCTTACACCTGACCAAGATGGTGATGCGATAGGCGGTAAGGTGAATTTCATTACAAGAAAAGCACCTGCGGGTTCAAAATACCGCGTCAATGCTCAAATTGGTCGCAATCACTTTCATCAGACTACAGAGAACGTGAAGGTGAATGGGGTATATAGCAATCGACTTTTCGACGATAAATTGGGTATCATCACCACCGCAGGATTCTCTACGGTAGATCGTAGTTCCGATGAGGATGAAGTAGATTATGAATTTCGTGGAGGAACCACGTTGAACGGGTTGACCACCTTCGACAATATTACGACCAGAGATCGCTACAATGGGAGTGTAGTCTTTGACTATGCGATAGGAGATAATCATGAATTCGTGTTATCGGCTATGTACGCGCGCACGGATCTAGACAATCGTTGGCGCAACAATCGCGTGGGCTCACTGAGCAACAGTGCTACCTGGAGTGCTGGTCGAACAAAATCAAACATCAATTTACTTAATCTGAGTTTGGGTTCAGAACATACCTTGCCCTTTGTTGACCTGGATTGGAAAGTCAACTACGTTCAAACCGAAGATGAAAATCCCTTCAGTTATGGCTATGGATTTGGTGAGCCCAATCCTCTAACCAATGTGGATTTACCTCGTCAAGATCCATATCTGACTATGGAGTATACCAATTTCGACGCGGTGACCGCTACCGGTGCCATACCTGGCGGAGGTGCTAACAATCGGAGACTTGACCAAAATTGGATTGCGCAGGTTAATGCCAAAAAACCATTTCGATTTTCTCCTCAAGTCAATGGATATTTCAAGGTGGGAGGCAAGTTGCAGTCTAAGGATCGCAGCAGAAGAAGGACCAACGGTACGCGCATGCAAAGCCGCTTATATATCGAGAACTACTTGGCTGACCATCCGGAATCGGTTCAGAATCGCAATGGGATATCGGCTGCGAACTTTCTGGATGAAAGCTCCACTGTCGAACCATTCTTCGAGGAGAAATACCCTTTCCCGCTGGTCTTAGATACAGAGGCCCCGAGAAGGTTATTTGAAGAATATCGGCATCTACGTGTGGACGAATTAATCAGCGGAGGTGGAGATTATGAGGCTTTTGAAAATATTTATGCAGGTTACCTGATGACCGATCTGAGTTTGGGTAGAAGAGTGAGTGTAGTAGGGGGAGTACGCTATGAACATTCTGACAATGAATATGGCGCTTACGATAATTTTAATTACAATGAAACGCTTTCCAATGATGGCCGATCGATCTTGACGGAGGGAAGGATCAATTGGGTGACTAGTACGCAAAATTATGGTGAGTGGTTGCCCATGGTAAACACCAAATTCAAGATTCTTGGCTCTGACGACAATAGCAATGGACTGGATTTGCGCTTAGCCGCAACCCGTACCATCACCCGTCCCGACTATTACAACCTCACACCTTTTCAGCGTATTAACGCTCGCTCCAGTGTAATTACCCGGTCTGAGCCCACCTTGCTCCCCACTCTAGGCTGGAACTACGACGCTTTCCTCACCATCTTCAATAACAAATTTGGCCTTTTTACCGTGGGTGGCTTTTACAAAGAATTAGAGAATATTGATTTCCTATTTAATCGGATTTTAGAATCAGATTTGATTGAGCAAAGGTTTGCGTCCTATGATATAACTGGTGCTTATTCTGTTATTGAACCGATAAACGCAACCGGAATAACTACGGTGAAGGGTTTTGAATTAGAATTGCAAACCAACCTTTCATTCTTGCCGAGCCCTTTTGATGGAATTGTCTTGTATGGAAATTTTTCAAAAATTGAGTCTGAGGCCGTCTATCCTTTTAGATTGGCAAAGTTTAATTTTGACGATTTTACTACGGAGCTGGTTGATACCTTCCGAACACTTCAGATGCCGGGCCAATCCGATGAGATTGCGAATGTATCGGTGGGCTATGATAAAGGTAGGTTTTCCGGTCGCGTCTCATGGAATTTGCAGGGCCCTTCCCTTGCAGTGATTAGTTCAAATGAGGAGTTGGATGTTTGGGTGGATGAGTTTTCCCGGATCGATATTAGTTTAAATTTTAGAATAACCAAGAATTTTACCCTCATTGGAAGTGTGACCAATTTGCAAAATACACATGACCGGTCGTTTACCGGTACACTTCTACTTCCAGGCCGTGAAAGCATTTTTGGTACGACCAGCTGGCTTGGTATTCGTTATACGGGAGGTAGTGAATAGAGCATATTATAGCAAAGACAAATAAATTTTTATTCTGAATTAGCAAATTTTTTTTAAAAACAATATGGATATGAAGAACTGCTACACATTTTTTATTTGCGCTTTATTTGTTTTCGTTCTTTCAGATGGAATGCAGGCGCAAGATGAAAGGGTCATGATCATTGAACCTATGGCTGCTGCCGACGTGATTAGAAATTTTGTAGAGGCTGACCTGGCCGCAACTGATAGTGCTACTGTGGCGAATACAAAATATATATTGCGTAGGGATGCCACTTATCCCTTTACCGAGGAATGGAGGCCAACCTATCCACTTCACTTAGAGGCTGAAGAGGGTGAAGGCAAAAGACCCATCATGCTGTCTATACATCCGGCTTCTGGTCAGGCACCCAGCTTTTGCCGGGTTTTAAACAGTTTTGAATGGAGAGGTATGTCTTTTCCAGGATTGGACAGTGATGGTGAACACACGGACAATGCACCTTTCCGTCCACGAGGAGATGGATTTACCTCAATTATTGACGACAATCTGGTTGAAAACCAGAGACTTGATGTCTTGCGGATGGATGGTTCTCGTCAAAGTTGCTTCTTTACCAACAATATCATGAGGAATGGGTATGAAAGAAATTTATGGAACAAAGGTGGCGGTGGTCTTTTCATGCGAGGAAATAAGCAGGATACCGTCGTCTGGAACCACAATACCTATTTCAACAGTACCTGTGTGGTAGGTTACCAAAATGATGGAGGAGAGGGCGTAGATTACTTGGAATTTAACAACAACACCATCGTCAGTGTAGGAGGATTGCAACAACCTGGTCAATATGGCGGAGTAGAGCGACACGCTGCCATTAATCTTGGTATACCTCAAAATGTTTCAGTGCAGAATAATATTTTTCACAACGTGGGGTACATGGGCATTGATTCACAATTCGCAAGCAGACATTTTGTATTCTTCATCAAGCCGACTGACAGCACCCAGAGTATTGTTTTCAGAAACAACAACATTTACATGGATGAAGAGCTGTGGAACATCCCTATCCCTGATTCAGCAGTTAATTATCGAATGTGGAATCCGGAAATGGATTCTCTGATTGAGGTAGCCAGCGGCGAAACCGGAGTGAGCTTTAATTTCGTTTATCAAGACAACATCAGTGAAATGTTGGAATTCAAGAACCCAGCAAGCACTGTGGAAGAACCCAAAACGGTCAAAGAGTTGTACTGGTCAGATCCAGCCAATGTAATCTTCCAGACCTTAGAATTGGATCTTTCGAAAGATCTCTACGACTTGGATTATGGTTATCAAATGGAGGCAGAGTCATTTACCCACGGTACCGATGGTTTACCTTTGGGTGCTAAGCGTTGGCACAACCAAACGGTCAGTAATCGCGAGTATGAAAGTCAAAGTGATTTCCTGGTTCATGGAAATTATCCCAATCCTTTTACAGATTACACCACAATTCGATTTGATCTGAAGCATGCAGCCGAAGTTCAAGTAATTGTGTATGATCTTAGTGGAAAAGTGGTGCTGACTGTCCCTAAGCAATATTATGCACCAGGTAGCGATCGTCAGATTAATATTCATAGGGCGCACATGGCGGCAGGATCCTATCCCTATCGTGTGATTTCAAAGATGGAAGCCTTTACCGTTGAGACATCGAAAATATTGGTAGTTAAATAGAGTATTGTATTAGTAGTAGTAGTAGTCACGATCATACTTCTGACGCTGGACAAACAGTGAGAGAAAAAGTATGATTGAAATTCATCATTAGGACCTATTGGCTCTAAATCTCAGAGAGAGATTCCAGTAGGTCTTATTGGTGAATATTTACCAAATGTTGGTCAATTAATCGCCGCTTGCATCACATGATTCCTGCGTAACTGTGATTTGATGGAAGCTTTGATGCTTTTTCGTCATTTGTAGATAATATTTCGATAGGTGTATTTCTCCATTTGTTTCTTTGCCTGATCTTTCTATGAGATATCTGGGAATTTTTTTGTTATTCATTGCAGCTTCTTGTTCAGATCAAGCTGGTACAAGATTACAGCCCAGTTTTGCTCCATCAGATGGTTTGAAAATGTATCTCTGTGACCAGTATGGTTATCTAGTGCAGAAGGAGGAAATATTTAGTAGTGGAGAACAGATACCAGGTCCTAGTGGATTGATCATCAACACTTCGGTGTTTTTGGATATTTCAGTAAAGTTTATCGATGGAAAGTCTGTTGAGGACCTAATGCCATTTTTTCGTGAACACCCGAATCTGCTGCCCGTATTGATGGTCAATATTGACAAGTCCCTGTATGTTCGTTTGTGGACGGGTGAATTTGATGACCGAATCAAAAGGTTGGCTGAATTTATTCAATCCATGGATCGCCCCATCTACATCGCTGTTGGTGTCGATGTAAATCACCCTGTATATGCCAATGAACCAAATGATTATACAAAGTCTTACCGATACTTTGTCGATGAGCTATGCACTCACGAAGTACCTACTGCAACCTTTATCTGGCCACTGGTTGGTATGAGTCCCGGATATCAGGGGAAAGATCCCATGGAATGGTATCCGGGTGACCAGTATGTGAACTGGTTAGGAACCAGTATGCACAAAATAACTGAAGCCCATTATGCGGTGAAGGTGCAATTCGACAAGCCTAATTTTGATCGGTTATTGGAGATTGCCAGAGCTCAAGATTTGCCTATTATGGTGTTAGAGTCAAGTCCAGCCTCGGTCATAAAAAACTTTGGCTATAGTGGAGATGATCTGTGGAGCTTCTGGTACGATCCATTTTTTGACTTTGTGGAAAAGAACACGGAAGTCAAGGCAATTTCTCATCTCTTTCCCGATGATATTCCACTGGATACTGTTATCCTGAAGAAATGGAAAGAGCAGATTTCACAGGATCGCTATCTTTTTGCCGGTGAGTTTCCTGAGTAGGGCCTTGAAGAGTCAAAAAAATAGAGATAAAAGTTATTGGGTTTTAAGAATTCAGGAACTATTGAAGTTACAGATATAAAAGGATCTGAAAAACGATACAAAGACATGAGAGCAAATCGAATCACTGTTAAGATGATCATGATTGGAGCTCTACTGGTTTGGGGATTTAATATCAAAGATCTCATACCGATGAACTCGATGGAAGTCATACAAGAAAAATCGGTTAATTCCCTGGCTATACCTGTTTCTACTCTTGAGAGAAATTGTGATGACTTAATTGAACATCTTCTGGCTCAAAAACCTTCAAGCGAGTTACCGAGCGACCTACTGGTTGCCACCATGGACTGCTTGGAGATTGAGATTTTCCACCCGAATCGAGGACGAATATTAAGGCACCAGTATACATCCAAAGGAAGTGGAGATGCTTGGCATTTTCCAGGATGGGATTGCGGAAGAAAAGACCTAAGTCCTGGTCTCTATATCTTTCGTATCCGCTCCACTTTGGGTGAGGAGATGAAAAATATTTTGATCTTTCCCTGATATTCCGAATTGTTGCCTTGCTCGCGATAGTAGCAATCCTGTATAGCAGATGAAAGTGGATCATCAGAAGTGAGCGAATCTTAGCCATAGGACGTTGCTTAACTTGTCAGGTCTTTGGAGGTTGATACGGAATATGGTGACCGTTAACAAATAGCTAATCATGATGAAAGGTGGTGTAGAGGAATATCCAGACAGTGCCTATTGACCATTACTGACTTACTCTAGGAAGACCTTTGTCCTTAAGACAATTTATCATTTTTATTCAAGAATGGTCGAAATAAAGTATGCGCTTCGGTCAATGATGTGGGACGAATTTAGGGGTATAAGGACTTTCACATCATGGTAGATTCTTGGCTTATGGACAACCCAATTAGAGTGACGAAATATTTTACGATAAACATGAACCTAACCATCTCGAACGGCCCGTCAGCTATTGTATCAAGATGCATTAATGTGGCCAGTATGGCAATGGCTTTGAAGATTCCCAAAATTGTTGCCGTTATTATTGCTATTCACTTTTGGATCCCAAATGCTCTTTCCCAACCATGGAAGTCACAGGCAAAAGAGAACATTGATATTCATCGTATGGCTGATCTAAATATTTCAGTTAGATTACAGGATGGTACTCTTATGAATGATGCCACGATTTATATTCTGCAGCGAGCTCATGCCTTTACCTGGGGTACAGCCATTAGTATTGAACTACTGCGTCAATTGGAGTTTCAGGGCCATCATTTCCAATCGGACCATCCATACCTCCGTCACTTTCGCAACTTTAATTCGGTTACTCCCGAAAATGCAGGCAAGTGGAATTTTTGGAAACAAGATGCAATCAGAAGTAAATACCTGGAAACCATCAATTGGCTGAGTGAGTTGGGCATTAACAATCGTGGTCATACCACGATATGGCCCAGCATTACCAGATGGAATGCAGTGCCGGCTGAAGTAGTGGATGCCAGAGCCATCGTAGAAGGTGGCCAGGTCATTAAATCCAAAAACGATGTGGTCCGTGAAGTGATTAAGAATCATATCGAAAGTCAATTATCAGTGCTATCCAACGAAATCTATGCGATGGACCTGGTCAACGAATTGGTCCATGAAGGAGAAATTACCAAATTGGTCATGGAATTGCCAGAAGATGATAGACCAGGAGAACATGCTCTCTGGTACCAATGGGCTAAAGCAGCGGCACCAGAGATCGCATTGGTTGCCAATGAATACGATCTTTTTCAGTCTGGTAATAATTTTCATACACGCTTTGTAAAGTATGTCAATGATATGCGCACACATGGCGCACCAGTGGATGTGATCGGAATGCAGGGACATTTTTTTGGAGACATTCCCGACTACGGGGAATTAAAGAGAAGATTAAGTCAAGTAGCAATACTGGGATTGCCCTTGGAAATCACAGAATTTGATATGAGACAGAATGGCTATGAAGAAATGGAAAGGGTGTTGTATGCTGTGTTTTCAGAGCCCCTCATGCAGGGATTCAGTCTTTGGGGAGCATGGGATGGAAGACAGTGGCGAGGCAGTGGAGCCATTTATAATGATGACTGGAGTATCAAAGAAAGCGGTAAGGCCTGGTTTGATTTGGTGAAGGATCAATGGTGGACGGATACTTTGTTGTCAGTAAATGCCGGAGAAGTCTCCCATCGAGTTTTTAAAGGTATTTTAGATGTATATGTGGAGTCAGATGGTCTGTTTGTTCATAGGCCAATCGATATTACTAAGGATTTATCGATAGAAATTGTTTTTGACCCCGACCAAGCTCGAGCTGTACCGACTGCTGATTTGGTGATTGCCAACGAAAAGGAGGCCTATTTCACCAATGAACCTATTGAATTGACAGTAAAGGCATCCGACAGTATCTTGTCGGTGACCTATTTCAAAGACTACGAGTTCTTGGCGGTGCGCTCTCAGGAACCCTTTAGCCATACTTTGCTCGTTGATAAAAAGGTACAGACCAGCGTCTTTGCCGAAGTGATTTTTCGATCGGGATACCGTAGTCGCACACCACTGAAAGATCTAAGTGTCAACAAGGAGAACGCTAAGCCACGCATGGAAAACCTATTCCCGCCAAATGGTTCCTTGTTAATCAAGATCCCAGAAGCCGAACTTTTTGCCTCGGCCATTGATGACGATGGGGATAGTTTGACATTTCAGGTCTTCAGTAACCAAGGTCAATTGCTTCATGAAGTCGAAGGGGGCTATATGTCCATGCCACTGGAAAATTTTCCGGCGGGTCTCAACGCTTTTCGCATTCATGTGCAGGACAATAAATTTGGGAGAGTGGAAACGCTCTGGTCGATCACATTATTGGATAGCGCCAGAAGTAAGCATGTCAGCATTTCATTTCCGCAACAGGACGATCATGATGTGGAACAGCTGGCCGATGGATCTATAGAAGTGCTTGGTGACCTCGATCTCGGAGATAGATTGAATGCCATCCGATTTGCATCGGCAAACTTACCTCCACAGGCGAATATTGACAGTGCTTGGGTTCAATTTCACAGCCAAAAGAGTGGGCAAACTGGGAAGACCGTCCTTAAGATTCAGGCTGAAAAAAACAGTCATCCCCATACTTTTTTTGCTTCTCGCAATAACATTTCAAGAAGAGATGTCACCCAGCATGAGGTCCTTTGGGAACCAAGGGATTGGCAGGACTTAGCGTCAATGCATCGCAGCCCGGATCTGTCCATTGTACTCAATGAACTGGTCGGCCTTGATGACTGGGCCGTGAACAGCCCTGTTCATATGCTCATTGGATTTGATCCTGGTTTATCAAAAAGGTCGGCTTATAGCTATGATCTGGATCCTTCGCTTGCTCCTCAGTTATTGGTCCATTTTGAGTATAAGGTACCAGCAAATTTAGATCCACCAGACCCACCGAGTGGCTTCCATTTTTCCCCTTGGGGTGAAAATTGGGGTGAATTAGCATGGGAATCCCCTTCCCCGGAGAATTTGTTGGGATACAAGCTCTCATTTCAGGAACATCATAAACCTGTGGTATCTGAGGATCGCTCCATCGTCTTTTTCGATTTGGAACCCGGAGTCGAATATGTCTTACGAGGACAGAGTATCGGCTTGCTGGGAATCTACTCGTCTTTGAGTGAACCCTTTCGATTTATTGCAGGTCAATCTACTGTATCTGCCAGTCAGTTCTTGATGGAGAAAATCAAGGTTTTTCCCAATCCGGCAACTTCGGTATTGCGATTTGAAATACCCTTAGATATCCCCATTGATGTCTTGATTAGAGATGTGGTGGGGAACACCATGCTTCAAGAATCAGTGAGTTGGGGAAATACAATGGACATTACCTCTTTGCCTCCAGGCCTTTACTGGTTAGAGCTCAAGTCGCAAGACCAATGGCTGGGGTTAAAAAGAATTATTATTCACTAATGCAAGTGGTTTAAGGTGACATATGACATGACATAAAAAACACGTAACAGTGTGCACTTTTAGCGACAAACAAGTGAAATTCGACCATTTAAATCGTGCCTTGATTCTAACAGTACATGAATGAAATTTCCGAATGCACGAATTGAGTAGTACAATACAAGGGATTTGATTTTTTGAGAAAGATTTACTTGCTTGCAAAAATGTCCGGTAGATTCTCGGCGATCAATCCTTGTCCTTAAAGTAAGTGATACGGATAATAACCTTAGGAAATAATGCGATGACATTTGTCAAAATATCAAATATTTTTGGAGTTTGCTGGTTCGCCCTCCAGCTGAATGCAAAGTAGATGATCCCACGAAGGCAATCTCTAAAATTAATGGCATCTTTTCTTCTGGCTTCTTTGAGTGGCAAGGTCGGTGCCAGAAGGTCGAAGCCAAAGCATATTGTCGTCAGATCATCATGGCAGACGATTAATATTGGAGATATAGCACATACACCGGGGTTACTGAGACTCTTAGGAGATTTTATTCCCGATTGTAAGGTCTCATTGTGGGCGTCAGCCATGGAGTCGGAAGTGAGGGAGATTCTTCAAAGGCGCTTTCCGGAAGTTGATATTTTTACCAATGAAGAGGTGGATAAAGTCGAGACCATTTTTAATTCAGCTGATTTTTTCTTGCATGGATCTGGACCTTTTTTGGTCGGTAGGAAGGAATTGGCCCAGTGGCGAGAGAAGACCGGCAAACCTTATGGTGTTTTTGGAATCACTTTCATGCCACACCGTGAGTTGTCCTTGATGGTCGACTTGATGAACGATGCCAGCTTTATTTATTTTCGTGACAGCAAATCCCTGGAAGCCGCTCAAGAAGCAGGAGTCAAATGCCGGGAGATGGCTTGGGGCCCCGATGCAGCTTTTGCCACCGATATTCGAGATGACCATGCAGCCGAAGAATTTCTATTACACAATGATCTCGAGACGGCCGGTTTCGTCTGTGTAATTCCGCGCTATAGATATACACCCAATTGGACCATTCCAAGTAAGAATGCAGCATACAATGCAGAGAAAGACAGGGTCAATCAAGCGAAGAAGGAGCATGACCACTTGCTGCTGCGAGAAGCGATCATAGAAATCGTCAGCAATACCCATTTAAAGGTGCTGATTTGTGCTGAGGATGTGACGCAAGTACAACTAGGTAAGGAAATTATCTACGATAAATTGCCCCGAAATATTAGAAAAAAGGTGGTGTGGCGACCAAATTACTGGCTGACTGACGAGGCTTTGAGTACTTATCTAAAATCTGTGGGACTTTTTGGATTAGAAATGCATTCCCCCATCATGTGCGTTGGCCAAGGGATCCCGGCTATTGTGGGCCGCTTTCAGGAGCAAACCACCAAGGGTTTTATGTGGTCCGATATTGGCCTTAAAGAGTGGTTGTTTGATATGGATGCTGACGCAGACCGGGGAAGGTACGTCTCAACAGTGTTAAGGATGATCAGCGAAGTCGAAGAGAGTAAACGAAAAGCGATGGCGGCCAGAGCATTGGTTTTTGGGAAATTTAGGGAGGGGATGGCAAGGGTAAGTACCTTCTTGTAATCTTCATCTACAAGATGCTTCCCATGAGAAGATCAAGAGACTTACGTTTGCCCTGATGGAAATGGGAAGTCACTGATCTGGAAATTTCAATAATTTCTTATGTGCTTGATATACTTGCCAAAGTATGGATGTCGAGCTGGATCCTAAACCTGAAAAAATGTGGCGGCGTTTATAAGGCTTGATACATCTGATCCATGACCAATGCCATATTGTTCTTGCTTAAAATTTGTTCGGCCTTGCGATGATTGAGTTTTTCGCCAAAGTCGGGCTTTATTGCACGGTGAACCGTTTGGATAAACCTCCCACACGCACTTCAAATTCTCCGGGTTCTACCACCCATTTATTGTCCTGACCTACAAATGCCAGATCCTTCATGGCGACTTTGAAAGATAGGGTTTTCGATTGCCCCGGTTCCAGAAGAATTTTGTCAAATGTGCGTAGTCTCTTGACGGGTGGGGTGATGCTGGCATATAGGTCACTGACAAAGACCATGACCACCTCCTGGCCTTTTTTGTCGCCAGTGTTGCTTACATCAACTTGTAATGTAAGGCTATCCCAAGGTGACAATTCAGTCTTGTTAATCTTCAAATGATCATATTTGAATGTGGTGTAGCTCAGACCATGGCCAAATTCAAATTGAGGATTAAAAGAAAGACCCGAACTCATGACGTCACGGTCTTCAGTGTACTTGTGATCATAAGGTGTGTACGAGTTTGCGTACTGAGGATAGGTAATACCCAATTTTCCACTCGGATTGGATTCGCCAAAGATAATATTGGCAATGGCCTGGCCACCTTGGGGACCAGGATAAAAACCGCAGAGGATCCCTTTAGCTAGCGGTACCACCTCTCGGATTATGCGTGGTCGTCCCTCGGTAATAATTAGGGTAATGGGTTTACCCACTCTTGCTAGGCGCTTAGCCAATTCCACTTGAGCGTACGGAAGATTCAGATCGTTGAGATTGCCGGCATCTTCCGTGTAAGATAATTCTCCCAGACAAAGTACAACCTGATCCACTTGTTCAGCCGCAGACACTGCTTCATCTACACTGGTCAGTGCTTCTATAGAAGCACCCTCAACATAGCTCACCTGCTCATCACCTATCACGTTCCTAATGCCTTCAAGAATTGTGGAAAACTCGGAGAGATAGTCATCTGCCCCTTCTCCTTGCCAAGTAGTACTCCAGCCTCCGTTTAAGCTGCGTTGAGAATGGGCAGTAGGTCCAACGACTAGTACTTTAGCATCTTTGCTTAGCGGCAGGTGATTATTTTCATTCTTTAGCATCACCAGGGATTCTGTCGCTGCCTGGAGACTTACTGCCTGATGCTTTTCATCGCCGAATTTTTGAAAATCATCCAGGTTGTGATGGGTAGTTTCGAATAATCCCAGTTTTTCTTTTACATGAAGGATTCGTCCCACCGAAAGATCAATGCGAGATTCTGGTATGGTACCCTCCTTGACCAGCTGTACGAGGAGGTCAGCAAATTCATAGGAAACTGGTGTCATACTCATGTCAATGCCTGCTTCCACCGCGATCCTTACTGCATCTTTCATGGTGGGCGCAATCTTATGGCGATCATGCAGGTAGATGATATCCGACCAGTCGGAAACAACAAATCCCTTGAAACCCATTTCTTCGCGTAAAATGTCGGTCAGAATTTTCCTGTCGGCATGGGTGGGTATACCATTGATTTCCCCAGAATTGATCATGATTGTCAATGCTCCCTCATCAATTGCATCGGCATATTGGGGCAGGTAATATTCACGCAGATAGCGTTCAGGTATCCAGGCTGGGGTTCGATCCTTGCCACTCAGAGGCATTCCATATCCGGTGAAGTGTTTTAGACAACCGGCAATGCTGGTTTTGGAATTCATGGCCTTGCCTTGGAAGCCTTCTTGCATGGCCCTGCCAAATATGCTATTTATCAATACATCTTCCCCAAATGACTCCCATAGTCTGGGCCAAGTAGGATTGCGGCAAATATCCATAGCTGGCGAAAAGCTCCAAGGTACCCCGGCAGCCCTCGACTCGTAGGCTGTGATGCGGCTCATTTCCACCGTAAGTTCGGGATTCCAGCTACAAGCTTGAGCCAATGGTTGTGGAAAGAGAGTTCCCCCTTGAATGTAACTAACGCCATGGATGTGATCCAATCCATATAGGACCGGAATTTTCAGACGAGTCTCCAAAGCTTTTCCTTGAATCTTGCCAATGATCTCATGCCACTGTTCGACGGTAGGATAATGACCAGTTGGCGTATTGAGTATTGATCCTACCCCATATTCTACAATGGCCTTCTGTAGTTTCTCTTCAGAAAATTCATACGGAATTTGAATGGCGTAAGGATCTCCTTCAAATATCAAATCGACAGACAATTGAGTCATCTGTCCAACTTTTTCCTCAATGGTCATGCGATCAATCAGAGATTGCACTTGTGCAGACCAGGGCTGGGCTGAGATGATATGAGTTTGCATGATCATAAATCCGATAAATAGAGAAATTGATCGATAATACATGGCGTTAAAAACCTTTTTGGTGTGGCTAAAAATAGGATAGATATACAGAAGTTGGCATGTTTGCTGCCAAGAATCGAACTCAGTCCTGGATTAACCCGGAACACCCTATCATTCGGTCAACATCTACAAATTTTGTTTGGTTACTGAGCTGCCTCGCATAAAAATCGACGCCGATCCAGCTGTGAGAGAGCATTTATCTGACCAATAATTTTTGAAAGAGGTATATTTTGCCTCCTATTTAGCTCATCTAATTGAGGTTCACTGGTTGCACCATAGCACCATTGGTAGCCACATCCCAGGCTGCAAAGCGGACCCATTTTTTTCCACGAGCATCAAAGGGTAAGGTAAAAGTCTTGGTTCCGAAAGGCTGCAACTCAGTGGTTGGAATGATTTCACGGAAGATTTTTTCGCCGTCTCCGGATACGATTTCTACAAATTCTAGAGGAAAGGTCCAGTGTACTTCAGCAACGATCTGCCATACGGAATCAGCATGTGTCACCGAGTAGCTGGGGATTAGAACTTCGCCAGAAGTGACAAAATACCTGCCATCTTTTAAGGCGTTGACTATCGAACTCATATCATCTACGGATGGAACTTTTTCAATTTGGACATAATTAACGGGCGCCATTCCATACACATCGTCATAAGGTGGCTTGCCGCGGTGGCCTTTGTCGGACCGGGCTTCAGATATGGCCAGGGCAAATTTGGGTTTACGGCCTTTTTGTGCCATCCAATTATTGACTTCGTTCCAAAGCTTGAGAAACCGGTATTCGCCAAGTCGTCGTTCGGACCCATCAATACCCATTCCCCAGCGATATCCCAATGCAAAATAGTTTTCGTGAAGAAAATACAAGCTGTCTTTAATGGCATCGGGATATCCCGTTGATCGCTTGGTGCGTGGGTGAGGCATGGAGATCAAGACATTTTCATTTTCGGTCATAACCATTAGATCAGAAGGTGTACCCAGATTATATACCCTGCCAAAGTTTTGATGGTCCTCAAATAATGGTTGCCCAGGTTTGCGATCCGGTCGCCAATAAATGGGCTTGGAAGGCAAAATATCGTAATGTCCCCCAAGAATTGGCTTTCTTCCCCCTGTACTGTTTTCATCACTTGGCATCAAGAGGAAGCCTTTATCTGATTGGGCATGAGCTGCCTGGTAGTAATTATCTAAGTCCGTTAGATATGCATCGCCACGATCGTGCCGTCCTGGCCCCCTTGCTCCATCGATCACACTGAATATGTCGATGCCTGCTGCTTTCATGGTCCCCACGTCATTTAATCTCTGATGGAGGCCCCCTTGGTCTTTAAGTCGTTGCACCAGCCCCACATGGTAATGATGTCCCATCACCTTATAACCAGGGATAGATTTAAACCTGTCGCCATGGGTAAACCTTAATGTTTGTTCAATCGCATCATGGCCATTTTCGGAACTGATGTAGTAGAATACAGGCAAACGTTGCCATTTGCCTGGCCGGGCATTGTATAGTGCAAAATTGTGGTAGTATTCTGGGTCTTCCTCCAGTTCGGCTTGCCTGATCCCAAATGAAAAGCTATGATCTGAGTCTTTTCTATACCAACTGTAACCCAGGTTCTGCTCTGATTCACGTGCCCAGAAAAAGCTGTGTGGTGGAGGGAAAGCCGCCAGGGCGCCCCCATTCCATTGAGCAGCAATTACTCGAGCCCTACTTTTTATCGGTACCTCACGGTCATTTACCAGGCCCCCAAAGAAATATTTTTGGGAGTGATCAGCGAGATCTCGCCAAGTGACAAAAGAGGAATCGGTAATTGAAAAGCCTTTTAGTCCCGCATCGTATTTAAATGCAACGGACGACTCTTTGGTTCTCACTACGGCCATTTGCCTAATCAAATTCGAACCTTTGAAAACATCAAATTGCAGGTATCCTTCAAAAAGTCCCAGTGAAATACCCGGAAAAATGACCTCTAATCTGGATCCATTTGTCTTTACTTTGCACATGGTACAATGGTATTTTCCTGCAGAACGGAGCACCTCCTCTCCCTGTCGTGGCATTCCCGGATGATTGGCAAAGGGTTTTGCGGCTGGAATAGAATTTTGGTGTGAAAGTGGGGGATTTTCAGATATATAAAGTGGTGCATCCCAAAACGCGTCCCATTTTAGGGAATCTAATAAAGCAGTCGTCAATGGAATACCCAACTGTTTCAGAGGTTCGGTCTGCTGCTGGGTGATGCGGCGCACTCCCGACACCACCCGAAATTCGGGAACGATATGCTCAACTATGGTGGTCCAATGATGGCCAGGCTCTCTTTCAGAAAGCTTATAGATGGTCGGAACACCCCTTTCGATCCCCATTTTCAATTCAAGCTCTTTGCCATCATCTCCTTCCCAACGGATTTGCAGGGTGTCTTCCTTTATGCTTGCTTTTAATCCCGGTTGTGGTTGGTAACTGCTTAGATCACAAGAGATGGTATTAAGGGTGGATGGCTTCCATCTGGCATTCCAGTAAAAAAAGAGTGCCAGAAATATAGGGGCCAATTGCAATAATATGCTCACCTTATGATACCTCATTTACTAAAGTATATGTATTTTCTTCAACAGTTTACAGTGTGAATCGATACACTAAAAGAAAGTATGATATCCGTAGAATACTCATGGATGTGCAAAGAAAACCAGTGAGCGATGAGTCATTTAATTATCTTGTTTCGTAAAAATTAAAAATGCTCAAATTCCTTTTTACCCTTGCAGTATTTGTGACCGCATTCGGACCCATAGACCAAGAGCCACAGGTACATTCGCAACCTTTGCCATTCGAGCAAGATACGATTGTACCTGAAGTCATCCAGTTGACTAATGGTCCCATGCAACACTGGTCTGGTTATTATGACAAATGGCAAGTAGACCCATCAGATCGTTATGTCCTGGCCTCTCAGGTGGATGTATTTTTCAGATCTCCAACCCCCAGCGACACTTTAAGCATCGGACTAATCGATTTACACAACGACAACAAATGGCAGCAGATAGGCACGTCTACCGCTTGGGGATGGCAGCAAGGATGCATGTTGCAATGGATACCTGGATCAGATGAAGAGGTTATTTGGAACGATCATAGCGAGGAAGGTGGATTCATCGCTAAAATATACAATGTGAGGACGGGTGAACATAGGATTCTACCCAGGCCCATCTATACCCTAAGTCCGGATGGAGAATATGCTTTATGTGTTGATTTTGACAGGCTGCAATTTTTTAGGCCAGGCTACGGATATCCTGTAAAAGGTAGCCAATTGACCTACGAAAAGGCCCCCAAAGATCAAGGCATTTATAAGATGGATCTATCTACAGGACAAGCCGAATTAATTATTTCTTATGCCGACATCGCAAAAGTAGAGCGATCCCAAGGCGATGTGTCGGAAAATTTTCACTGGTTCAATCACTTATTGATCAACCCCTCTGGTACACGATTTATATTCTTGAATAGATCAAGGCCGGTGGCTTCAACAACCGAAATGTCCGAATATTTAAAGCAAAATCCGGATTATCGTAGAAATAATTTCAGTTCTAGTTATGTCACACGAGCCATGACCGCCGATGTCAATGGAAAAGATATCTTTTCGCTCAATGATAGTGGTCAGTTCTCCCATTTTATTTGGAAGGGCGATGACGAGATCTGTGCATGGGCAGTACCTGATGACCGAGAATTACCCGGTTTCTTCGACTTTCAGGATAAAACCAAGAAATACAAAGCCGTGGGAGAGGGGATCATGACGGTAAATGGCCACAATACTTATGTGCCAGGTACCAATTATGAGTGGATCTTAAACGACACCTATCCGCAAGGCATTGGTCGTCTGCAAGAGCTTTACTTGTTCCATGTACCTACTGAAAGGAAAATAACGCTAGGTAAATTTCATGAACCCATCGAATTTAAAGGGGAGTGGCGATGCGACTTACATCCTAAGACCAGTCAGGATGGTAAATTCGTTCTTTTTGATTCTACCCACAAGGGCGACAAGAGGCAAATCTTCATGATTGAAATCGCTGATATCATTGCCAATTGGAAGGTGGCTAAATGAGTCTTATTGGTCATGTATCCTTTGTGCGCTAGATCAAAGTGCGGGATTGTTTAACTATATTTTGTCATGACTAGAAAACCCACTATCTGGTGGCTGACCTTTCTAGGCTTGATGCTATGGCCAGGTCATATTTTTGCTCAGGAACCGTCTTACCGCTTATTTCGCGATGTGGACATTCCGCCTACAATACTGACCGAAGACCGGGATATGATCTTTGGAGGCGATATCCGTATCGGGGACTTTGAGAACAACAATCAGCTTTCTTTTTTGATCTATCGCGGTGCCCAATTGGTGGAAGGCGGAGCATCTCATCCTGTTTTTATCGCTGTTTTTCGTGAGAATGGTGAAATCTTGTGGCAAAGAGGAAGTGGTGGAACACAGCCCAATCGTCCTGGCCCGGTTGCTGTCCATGATATTGATGGTGATCAAGAGACTGAAATTATTGCCCTCTTCCTTGACCAACCGCTAAATTCGGATCCATTTTCTTTACAAAACGTGCACTTGCTGATTTTAAATGGGCACACTGGTGAGATTGAAAGGGAAAAGACCTTTGATGAACTTCAACAGATAACAGGAAGGGGGCCTAATTGGGTACATCAACGGATTTTGATTGCCAATTTGTCGGGACAGAAAATACCGGGAGAATTCATTGTAAAATTGGGAAAACATGTTTTTGCCATCAATCACGAATTGAAGATTTTATGGTCTTATTACAACCCGAATGATGAATACCAAAATTGTCCGGCATACATACCTGCGGTCGGAGATGTAGACAAGGATGGCCGTGATGAAATCAATGGAGGATATTATCTATTAGATGATGATGGTAAAGTACTGTGGGAGCGAAAACTGGGTAAGAATATGGATTGTGTTTTAATTGAATTCTGGGACTCTGACTCTACCAAGCGGGCAATTTGCTCAGGGGGTGGTTTTGTGATGGATCACCGGGGCGACACGGTATTGATGATTGGAGAGCAATTGATCCCTCACGGTCAGGAGCTACGCGTTGGTAATTTTGCACAGGAATATCCGGGCAGAGAAATGTTTGTGCGATACGATGGTCATAAACCTGCAGTACATCTTATTTCGAAGGAAGGCTCGTTAATTCGCTCATTTGAATTGAATTCTTCACCCAACAACACGGGAATGGAGGAAATACAATGGTATGGCCAGGATACGATCTCCGTATTGTACAATGGCGGTATGATATGGAATGCCCAGGGGGAAAGAATAGCTGAATTTCGTGAACTAAGAACCCTCCTGTCGGCCCAAAAAGGCAGGGCTGGTATCACGCAATACCCGTGGACATCTGTGGTGATGATGGAGAGGAAATCATTGTTTACAATCCATGGGACACAACCATCCACATTTTCACCGCTAATCGCCCTGGCTGGTCTCAGGCAAAGCCATACCAGCCTAGCCCCAGGCAGTATAATGCAAGATTGATGGATTAGAAAAGGGATCTGCTACGCTGAGGGATCCTGGAGCCGGCTTCTGAAGAACTGGACTCATCGTGATCCCAGTAATGTTCTTGAGAACAAAGAATTTTGGTGAGGAAAAGGCAGGGATCCTGGAGCCCGGCTTTTGGAGAACTGGACCCATCGTGATCCGAGGAATGTTTTGAGAACAAAGAATTTTGGTGAGGAAAGGGCAAGGATCCTGGAGCCCGTATTATTGTTTGAACTAGGAACCCGCAGCTCCAGGATCCTAGGGGCTCCAGGATCTGCTACGCTGAGTGATCCTGGAGCCCGGTTCGTTGCTTCGAGGGATCCGGAGCCCCACTTGATTACCTAAATTTCTTCAAGACTCGAGTTTATCCGATGATATTTTTCTTCGAAATGAATAGATTTGTACTCATTATGGACGGCCTGAAAGCTCGCATAGTTTCCTAGCAATTCAATCACTTCTTTCCTGGCAATAAACCCCTTTTCTTTTTCAACTTGAAATAGGCTGAAGAAATCAAAATCCCATTGTCCAAAGTCTTGGCTTAAACCATGATGAATTGCGTTATGGTGAATGTAGCAAATGAGATCCTTCACCTGCTCTTTATTTTTACATCCTACTCTTTTGACTTTATTCATTAATAAGGGGCCAGTCCTTTTATATTTCCTATTGTAGTACAATGAATGGCTGCTGAGCCATCTTCGTAACTGATCAGAAAGAAATTGGCTGAGTGATTTTTGATTTGATGCCAATTTCTTGAGCACTCCTGGTATCTTCCTTTGCAATCAAGTCAAGAACGGTCTTATTCAGTGGTTTAACCCGGATCAGAAAATGAAAATGATTGGGAATCAAGCTGTTTGCGAAAGTGTCGAAATAAGAACCAAAATAACGCTCGTATTTGGAGGTGAAGCGGTTGTAATCATCGGAATCTCTAAACATCTTTTCACCTGTAACTGATTTGTTGTAAATGTGATATACTCCTTTTTCAAGGAGTTCTTGCCAATAATCAAAAGCCATTCGTGAACTTAAGGAAATCAATGAAATTATTTAGGGATTCTTAGTTTGGACCGGCAGCTCCGGGGATCCTCAGCTCTAGGATCCTAGGGGCTCCAGGATCTGCTACGCTGAGGGTTCGTTGCTTCGAGGGATCCTGGAGCCCCGCTTTTGGAGAACTGGACCCATCGTGATCCCAGTAATTTCTTGAGCACAAAGAATTTTGGTGAGGAAAGGGCAGGGATCCTGGAGCCCGTATTATTAAACTAGGAACCCGCAGCTCCATCTGCTACGCTTCAGAATCTGCATTGGCTCATAGGTCGTATGGTATCACAAGCCTATGTTTAGGACTGTCGGTATCCATCAGGATCAATTGGTCTTGACTGGTTTGTACCAAATACGTATGCTCTTCTACTTCAATTTTCCATCCCTCCTCAGTTGCTTGCCAGGAAGGTAAGTTAGAAATGCCCTCGTCATTTTTTGAAATGGCAAAAAGACTCATGATGGCGCATTGATCTGATCTCGTCTCGACCCTGACGTAGGGTTCGTGATTTTGTACCAGGGGATCTCCCTGCCTGCTCAGATGGTAGGGTGGTTCGAACCGATGATGGTCGGTTGATAGTTCCAGTTCATTATCCTTTAGACTGATCACTTTGGCAGATAAATAGGCAGAGTCGGCCGAGGTTGTAAAATTCCCAGCGACATCTAACTCCGGGGGCGAAATGGTGTGCCATCTCAAACAGATTTCACCAACCCGATTCAGCGCAGCGATATCTACAACTACCACCAGTCCGGGAAACAAATGTCCTACAAATCTTTTGACCCGCCTGGCGTGAGGATAAACGGTCGACAAATCAATTTGCCAATAGCTCCCCAATGAGTCATCAAAGGAAGAATTTACGATGACTCCACGAGCTAAAGCATTGGGTTCGGACAAGATCTCTTTACCGTTGATGGTCAGAATATTGTGACCTTGTGCCGACCTGCTGTAGTACCGGTACTGAATCGAGTCTCTAAAATAATCAGCAGGGTATATGGGGTCAGGCTTGCCGGGATCGATGATCAAACGTTCTCCGTATCCATCGATCAGCAACTGACCTACATCGTTGTCATCATGATTGGCTTCTCTGCCAGCTTTTCCATAAACGACGCAAGCGGTGCTTCGCTGATCCCAACTTGTGCGACTGATAAGGCTGGCTCCATATTCGTAATATGCCTGACCCAGGGCGAGTGTGCCGCTAGGATCGATGGGTTCTAGACTGGGATTAAACCACAGCAATTCGAGAGGTGTCGAAATGGTTGGAAAGTTCTCCAGGTAGTACCACTGCAGGATGCCATCATTCGAAGCATTGGCTACAGCAGCAATGACTTCAGCACCCCTTGGCCGACCATTGACAGGAGTGTCGCCAAAGGCCATAATGCGATGGGGAGGGATTGTGTGATACATCATCCAATAGCAGATTTGTGGGAATGGTCTTTTCCCCAGAAGGTTTACCTCATTGTTGGTATAGTACCGATACGCTTCGGCAAATTCGGCAGAAAAAGTGGAGGCACCGGTGTAGCCCGGGGGTTCATTAAATTCTCCATCGCTACCAAAAATCTCATGATATTCGATCATGGCAGGAACGATGGTATCTAATAGCATTTCGGCCTCGGGATGAGCATTTCTGATCGCCATAGCCGTAATACCCATACCACCGTACATGTTCGTAAACCAATTGTGTCGATGTACATACCAGTGGGGTTTTTGCTCGATTTTTTCCCAAAAGGGTTGTATGGCCCTACGATCCAAACCTGTGAGGATCCAGGCTCGTTCTTCAGGTGTCAAAGAGTCATGCAGCCAATTGTAGCAAAGCGCAATGTACATGGAGATTCGGTAGGTCCTGATGTCTACATACGGACGTCGATTCATGTGAGCCTTGTCACACCAGGCCGGCCAAATCTCGGTATCATAAAGGGCCTTGATCTGTTGTATAATGAGGTCCTTGTACTTGTTTTCTGAGGTGTATAAAAACAGAAAGGCGGCTCTTAATAGTCTGTTTCTCAATCCAACCGTCATATCATGACTCACGTTGGCATGCTTTCGGTGTATCGGACTGCGACCTGGGAAATCCGTGGTAGGATCGATATAGGGTAAGCTAAGGTCATGGCTGGCATCTTCGAAGATCTGTTGCAAGTAAACTTCTTGTCGTGGACTAAGGTTTGCTCCTTTGAAATCATGGATGGTTGCAAAATGCTTCACTTTTTCCTTGCGAAGAAAAATGGATGGATAGGAGGGTTCTGATGGGCTTTGGGCCATCAGATAGTCAGTCAAGGCCAGGTGTAGTATCAGCAGGTTAAATGTAATTCTAATCAGCATTTGGCTTTTGCAGAAGTTACAAAAATCACCTCAAATTGCATTCAACCACTGATGGTCAGCAAAGATGGGGATTGCTAAGCATTGGGATGACGTGAATGGAATTTTTTGCTCTTGGTGGGTGGGCAATTAGGTTTGGAGTAGCCGAAATCTAAGTAAGTAGGAAAGGTGGTAAATGACGCAGGATGAACACCATTCAATGATTGCTATGGTACCGGGTAAACTTTTGTCGAGCAATTCTTATCGTCAAGATACATATTATATATTTCCATAATATTTTTATCTTGCATACAACAGACTTGAAAACGATGCCAAAACTCTACGTACTTGACACTTCTGTTTTGTTGTTTGATCACAATGCGATTACCAGTTTTGAAGAGAACAATATTGTGATTCCGATTACAGTCTTGGAAGAACTAGACAAGTTTAAGATCGGCAACGAGACCCGGAATTTTGAAGCCCGTACAATCATTAGGTTTTTGGATAAATTATCAGAGGAGAGTATGCTCAATAAGTGGCTACCTCTAGGACCGGGATTGGGTTGTTTGAAAATTATGATGGATTCATTTTCCCCTGAGATTGATGCAGAAGAAGTATATGGTCAGGGAAAGAATGATCACAAAATCATGAATGTAGCATCCAGGGTTAAGATGCAGCATCCAGAGGCAAAAGTTGTCCTGGTATCTAAAGACATCAACCTTAGGATTAAGGCCAAAGCGGTGGGTTTGCACACTGAGGATTATGAAACCGGGAAGGTGAAGAATATCCAGGAAATATCGGAAGGTTACACGACACTTACCGACCTTGATGCCGATCTCATTAGAGACGTATACCAGAAGAAGAAAGTTGATGCTACGGGAATTCTTCATGAGAACAAGATTGCCAATGGTTACTATATTCTAAATAATTGTAGCCAGTCTGCTCTGGTAAGATATGATGGTGCAAACAACATCTTGGAGCGGGTGGAGAAAAGATATGCCTATGGAATAAAACCACGCAACTCGCAGCAGACCTTTGCTATGGACGCCTTGCTCAATGAAGACATTAGACTCGTTGCGTTGCAGGGTGTTGCCGGTTCAGGAAAAACACTCTTGGCATTGGCTGCGGCTTTAGAACAGAGAAACCGTTATCAACAGATTATTTTAGCGAGACCGATTGTTCCTTTGAGTAATCGTGGCATTGGGTATTTACCTGGAGATGCCCATGAAAAGATATCTCCCTATATGCAGCCCCTGTGGGACAATTTGAATTTCATCAAAGCTCAGTTTGGGAAACAGGAGAAAAAAATAAAAATCATTGAACAGCTGCAGGAAAGTGGTGTACTTACCCTGACCGCACTGGCTTTCATCCGGGGTAGGAGCCTTTCCCATGCTATGTTTATTGTCGATGAAGCCCAGAATCTTACTCCACACGAGATCAAGACCATCATAACACGCGCCGGGGAAGGAACAAAAATTGTCTTTACTGGAGATATTCACCAGATTGATACGCCCTACATGGACGAACAAAGCAACGGACTTTCCTATATTATTGACAAATTAAAAGGTCATAATTTATTTGCACATATCAGATTGCGCAAAGGAGAACGCTCTGAATTGGCCAATCTTGCCAATGAGTATCTTTAATTTGTAAAAACGGTATCATTGACGTATGGTTAATAATTTCTAAAAGGTCCTCTTGGATCAGCTTGCTGCATCTCATGTTGCCACTGTTCAAACCGGTGCTTAACCATCTGTAAGGTATCGGGCAACATCTCTGATAAATCTTTTTCTTCACTGATATCATGGTTCAGATCAAACAATCCATTGCCATGGGTAGACTGAACCCATTTCCAGTTTCGAACCCTGGCCGCTTGGTTTTGCCGAAAGTCCCAAAATATGGCATCTCTAATGGATTGGGTCTGCACTTCAATGAGGGGCACCAGATCATGACCATCTATCGTCAATGATGAAGCTTCTATACCAGCGTAGGCAAGGACCGTAGGGAATAAATCCAGGGTGCTCAACATGGTCTCTGACACTGTACCAACCTGATCACTTCCCGGAATCTTTATGATGCAGGGAACCCGAACACCCCCTTCGAATAATTGACCTTTGCGACCTCTAAGTGGTGTATTTTCTGAGCCAATACCTCCACCGTTGTCTGATAAAAAAATAATGATGCTCTCGTCGTAGATCTCATAATTCTTCAGATCCTCGAAAATGGCCCCAATGCAGCTGTCCATACATGTGACGGCAGCCCGATACCCTTGCATTTGCTTTTCCCTTTTGGTCAAACCCTCTGGGTATCTAACCAGAAATTTTTCTGGTGCCTGTACCGAACTTCGAATTTCAGGATCAAGGTTAGAAGCACTGTGTGGAGCATTGAAGGGCAAGTATAAGAAGAAAGGTTTATCGCGATGGGCTGCAACAAATTCCCTGGCCTCGTCAGTAAATAATTTAGTGGTATATGTACCCTTATCCCTTACTGTGGCTTCATTATCTTCATACATACTCGGTACGCCATATCGTTCATGGGTAAAGTAATCGATACCTGTATTTACAAACCCATAAAATTTATGAAAGCCTTGCTGCAGAGGCAGAAATCTTCTCAATTGACCAAGATCCCATTTGCCGAAGATACCATTGGTGTATCCATTTTTCGACAGTATTTCAGAAATCAATTCTTCTCTCACATCCATTCCCAGCACTCGTTCTGGAGATATGCTGTATTCATATTCACCATATCGATAATTATCATTGACGCGATCATTCCGAAAGTTGTCGTAGGTGCCATTTCTCTGGGGGTATCTTCCTGTGAGTAAGCTGCCACGGGAAGGTGTACATACCGGAGCCGTCACGTAAAATTGATTAAATCGAATCCCTTCTCTTGCCAACTGATCCAGATTTGGTGTCATTATTTCCGGGTTACCATAACATCCCAGATCGTGATATCCCAGGTCATCTGCCACAATCAGGATGATATTGGGTTTTTGGGCTGAAATAAAGCATGTCAGGCATACAGCAAATATGATGCTCAAAAGTGTTCGAAAAGTCATAGGTTAAAATTTCACGCGATAAATAAATATACGATTTGCTCAATGATTTCTTAGGACGACTGTATTGGCATGGCCACTATTTTCACGATGAAATTCATCGCTTATTTCAGGACATCAAAGAAGATCAAGTCTGCTCATTTCGTAAAAGCGACTGCTGTTGACATGATTTTATCCACTGGACTAGAAACGACAGCACATGACTTGAACGCTGGTCCCGCTGTGAAATTCGAACTTTTTAAGGCGTCTGCGAGAATTCCTTTCTAAAAACAGAGATAATCATCGTATGAGCATCCCGTGTACAAGGTCACGACCATGGTGGGTTGGAGAACATGATGAGTGAAATTCTTGTTTCACCAACTAAAGGGTTACCCTAAAAATTACTCCGTAACCTGGATTAAAGTAAAGCAGCATGATCTACAAAGTAAAAGCAAAATATCAAGACGATAAATTGAGGGAGTTCTTTGCAAGATTGACTGATGGCAGCATAGCCAGTCAAAAACCTGACGGTGGAGAAATTGTGGCATCCATGAAACGAGCGAAAATTACGGCGCCAGGACAGATTGAATGGTATGAAATGTGCTTTTGCCCTATACCATTGCAACATGAGAAAGCTACTGTCTATAATAATTATTTAAATGACATTGAAACCGCGGCAGTCGAAGACTATGGTGAAGTTGACGGTGAATCCTTTTGGGCATACATCAGTAAAATGTGAGCTGTTCATCGAATGCTATTCCTCTTAAACCCAAACGTTGTAGCAGGATTCGGTACGAAGAGCATTTTTGCAAAATTAGGATGCAGTTTGGTGAGGTGAGGAACGGCTCCTGCCAGGGCAGACCAAGATCTTGGAGATCTTGGAGCGACAGAAACACTGGCTGGTGGGTAGTTGGAGAGTATGGTGGCACACCGATACACAGTCAAGATGCCTAATAAATTTCAGCCTGAAGATCATAAGTGCTCGAGTTCCGGATTTGTCAATCAGTTATCAAGAATGACTGATGTCTAAATGTTTCTCTGAGCAACGGATGCCAGGAGCCATTGAGTCCTATCTATTCATGAGAACGAATGGCTTTATCTCAGAGTAGGTTGTTCCTATCATTTGTACTCGATATACACCACTGGTCAATCCTAACAAATCTAAATCCAAAGGTATGGTTGAAGATGGGCATGGCCTGAATATCTGATCGGAATACAGTAGCGACCCAATTCATTAATGATTCTGATGGTAAATGGTATATACTTCCATTCAGTAAATTGCAAGTTTATGATGTGAGATGTGGGATTTGGATATATTTCAAATCTAGATTTTGGCATTTCAGTAATATATACACGATCATTCCCAATCTTTAAATTTTCTGTGCAGGAAACATGTTCACATGGTCCCAAGTAATCTTCTTCATGTAAAGATAAATGTGCGGTTACTGCATTATCGGAAATACATATGGTCTGTTCATTATGACAAATCAAGACTTTCAAAGTATCATGACCGCATAACCAGGATTTTGGTAAATGCTGTATTCCCGGAAATACAAAGCAATCTGGATTTCCATCCTCATCACCATCAATGGAGTCGTCTCCACCTGGACATAGGTCAAATTCATCAGCCACACCATCACAATCTTCATCGCTGATGACGGTCAGGATGGCCTGCAATACCAGTGTTTGATAATTAGCACCACTGATGGTAGCAATTGCTGTTTGCATGCCAACCTCCGTTCTCGTATGGTTTTCGTAAGTCACCGTAGTACCCTCAGGGAGATCGCCACCGATCAGCAAAGTTTTCTCAGTACCATCAAAAATAAAAGTGGCATCTTCAAATGAGATTCCGGTGATTTCTCCTGGCGTAATTTCCAGGTTGGCTTGCAGCACTAAGGTTTGGTAGTTGTCGCCGGTGATGGTGGCGGTTGCAGTTTGTGTCCCTGCATTGGTTCTGGTGTTGTTTTCATAAACCACAGAAGTACCATCTGGCAGATCTCCACTGATCAATAAAGTTTTTTCGGTGCCATCAAATGAAAAAGTGGCATCTTCAAATGAGATTCCAGTGATTTGTGCAGGAGCAATTTCCAGGTTGGCTTGTAAAACCAGGGTTTCGTAACCATCGCCACTGATCGTAGCGGTTGCTGTTTGTGATCCTACTTCGGTGCGAGTGTTGTCTTCATAGATGGTCATGGTACCTTCTGGAAGTTCACCGTCGATCAATATGGTTTTTTCCGTACCGTCATAAGGAAAAGTCCCATCCTCAAAGGTGATCCCGGTTATGGGAAGCAGACCGCAGTTTTCGCCGGTATGGTTATCACCAGAAACGATCCAGAAATGTTCCTGCACCAGATGATCACGGGCCACTTTGCCGGCGCAAGAATAGATAAGACCCGCTGCTCCCAGACTCACTCTGGTCTTTACCTCTTGATTGGCCCAACCGATCAGGGTGTTGTCGTAATTTTCAATACTCAACGCGGTGTTGTTCAACATCAACGTCATGTTGGTCACACTGGAAATATCCCAATCTCCCAAATTCTGATTGAATACCAGAGCAGAATTGAACATTCTAAACATCTGCCTTACATTAGAGACATCCCACATAGCGAGGTCCTGATTGAATGCAATTGCACCCTGGAACATATGCGTGGTGGTAAATACCTGAGACATGTTCCAGCCGCTAATGTCCTGATTAAACGAACGGGCTCCGTCAAACATGTTGCTGGTTGCCGTTAAACTTGCCGTATTCCAATTGCCAATATCTTGATTAAAATCTGGAGCTCCGGCAAACATGTAGGTCATATTGATCACCTTAGAAACATCCCAACCTCCAATATCCTGATTGAAGACGGTAGCTCTATTAAACATATGGCTCATATTGGTTACGTTGGATACGTCCCAATTGCCAATATCCTGATTGAAGGAGCGTGCGTCGTCAAACATGGACCACATGTTACTCACGTTCGAGACATCCCAATCGCCAATATCCTGGTTGAAGGAAAGGGCGCGTTGGAACATGGATTGCATATTTCGAACCTTTGAGACATCCCATTGGCTAATGTTCTGATTAAATGCTGTAGCGTTAAAGAACATGTAATCCATCTCAACGACATTAGAGACATCCCAGCTTCTAATATCCTGGTTGAAAAGTGTAGCCCCTTGAAACATATTGCGCATCAAAACTGCATTCGATACCTCCCAATGACCGATGTCGTCATTCATGGAGGAACAGTTAAAGAACATAGCACTCAGGTTAAGTACATCGCCCAAGTCCGGGGCATCGGTGGCATTGATCACCATATTCCTGGCATCAGGGAAACCTAAGTGTGTCCAATTGCTATCTCCCCACTGTTCTACGGACAGCAACTTTCTTGAGTCACTCCAACTATTTGGGAATTGAAAGCGAAAGCCAAATCCAGAGAGCCGTGATATTTCTACACGATATCTGCCTGGCTGGGGAAACGTTATGAGGATGTCCTCGTTTACGTTACTTATACTGCCATTCACTGCTGGATCGGTAAGCGATTCCCAATATATGTCAATTGGATGCCTTGGGGTGTTAAGAAGTATTTGATTATCCTCTGAGATGCCAGGATTATCGGTTTGCCATATGGTGATGAACGGTCGCTCGGACTGTGCAATAATCGACGATAAAGAAACCAGGAGGCTGATAAGGGTGCATAGTGTTTTCATGGGTATCTTTTGCACGAAAGATGCTAAGACATGCACTCAACCGCTGACATTGTGGGTTCAATTTGTAACACAGGCGTTCCAAATTGATGTGATAAGCGCTTATTTTCGTGTTCTTGATGTGGATCAATTGGATCAGGCAGGTTAAATGGTATTTGAAATCACCTTGGTCTTTACAATATCGATAAGTAAGCAATGCCAGATGGGATTAGGCATGATTGCCTCAGGGTGACCAGCAGGACCACTAGTCTTCCAGCAGAGTAAAAATAAGTTTGTTCACAAGGCGTGCTATCAATCGTTAATTCTTTGCTTGTAAATGAAAGTAATCAAACTACTATGCCGCCTCAATGGATGGCCTGGATTACTGAAGCCTTCAGCTCATTTAATACATAGATTGTTGATCGCCCAGCGAAAGTGCCCAATAGCTTCATCGCCAGATCATAGGAAGCTCATCGGTTTATGAATTGGGGTAATATTACATAGATTTTATCGGTTATAGAAGTATTAAACGTGGTAATGCCAACATCAAGGAGAATGTGAAAAGCAGCATTGTTTTTTTCTTGTTGACTATAATCTTAAGTACTGACCTTTATGCTCAAGGTCTTTTGCCAGGTGATTCCATTGAGTTGAATTTTACCAAATATATTGGTGCATATCCAAACCGGATGCGCTGGGGTGTTGGTCATCGTGATCGTACCGACACACTTCTTAAGAACATTCCCGAGAGCTTTGAATCCTACCAGGTATATAAGATTGATCTAGCGAGAGCACATACCAATTATTTGGTTCACCTGGCGGGAGATACGGTGTCATATCAAGAATTGGAGGAATGGATGTTTTTTGACACCACTTTTCTTACCTCTCAAGAGTACAATCATTTCGTATATGCAGTTTGTGGACTGCGGAGTGGTCAGAAAGTGATCATATTTGATACCGACCACAATAGAGATCTTAAAGGTGAAAAGGTCTTTCAATTCTCTTATAACCGGGCAGGCATACAAGCACTTCGGAAAGCGCCTCTGGCATTTAAGGTTGATCCACTCACCCGGATGGACCGGACTCTGGGTAATGAGTTGATGCTTAACTACGAAATGTACGATGGCGACACCATCATACGGTGCAACATACTGGTAGAGGTGCAATCTAATTACGCTATTTTACTCAATCCCACAATACCAAAGGATGCTAAGTGGATTGATTACCATTTTGAACTACTTACAATCGAACATGTAAAGGCACAGGTAGAAATTATGGACAGCATCTATGAAGTTTCGCTCATCCCTAAGCGTATGACCAAATATCTAAGATGTCCCACATTCCTCAGAAATATGAGTCACGCGCATTCACCAATAATGCGAAACTATAATGGTGGACCGATCACTGTGCAAGGATACGACGTCAGTATCTTCCCCACAGCAGATGGCGCCAGTGGGATGCTTAAGGTGAGTGAGGACTTAGCCATTTCCAAGCAACCGGCCAATATTACCCAGTATGATTATGAACTCATGGATGTAACCACTGAAACCATTTTTGATAGCTCCCTGGTGAAACATGATCTTACCCTGCTGCATTTTTTTGGTACGTGGTGCGGTCCATGTAAGCGATACTTCCCTGAGTTGGTGGAATTGGCACAACAGAATTCCAATCTCAACGTGGTAGGGTGCGCCTCTGAATGGAAAGTAAATTTTGAGCGATTGCAAGAGGTAAAAAACGACTACCAGCTCTATTGGAAGGTACTGGTGGATAAATATTCTTTGCAGGACCAGAATAACTTAGCGAATCAATGGGGCATTTCCTTTTATCCTACCTACATCTTGGCAGATGGAAATGGCGATGTACTCATCAATACTACGAACCTGGACAAGATCAAAAAGTATCTTGAGGAGTGACGAAGTAGAAAATCCGAATATTGACAATCATTGGGGATAGATCACAGTTTATTGAATTCGAATTACGTGTTCCACCCTGAGCCCAATCGATTGGCACTACAGTCTTTTGAAATGAAAATTCCAGAAGAAGCGTTAGAAATGTGCTGATTTTTTATCATAATTAAGATATAAGTCTGAATTATTATCGCCAAGGAAAAACTGGTAATGTGCGGCTTAAATTCTCAGATGATCTGCTTGAGATACTAAGGAAAAGTATTATCCCGCTATCTTGAACATGACGATCAGAATTGATCGCATCGGGTCCCATTGAAGCTGCTCACAGAAGTGTCCATCAACCAAGAATGAAACTCAGGCCAATATTTGTCGATCATTGGAGGTCAAGCATTTGCAAACGTTAGATGCCATAAGACAGCTGATGCTTGGCACATGACCAAGAAAGTCATCACTGTTGCCGCATTATGCTTTTCACACCCAGTGTTTAATGGGCTTTGAGGAAAAGGTAGATAATTGATTACCTTTCATGGCGATAATTTGAATAAAATCAGCAATCCACTAGAATCATGAAATGTTTTTTCTCCTTAATTCCCTGCATTATCCTGTTTTTGGGGTTTATTTCTATAATAAGTTGCACAGCACCTCCAAGCCAGTCGGATATGCAGCCTCCAGTTACGGCTCCATTTACCGATTTGGATACGTTGGCCACCAATGATTGGTGGAATCGTGGGTCAAGTGACATCATAGATGTGAAGGTAGATCGAAATGAGACTATTGCTTTCGGTATCTATACGGTCTCCAATGGAGTTCTTAAGTTGTCGGCACAACTTTTTCCTTTATATCCCAACGAGACTAGGGAAGTTCGTTTGGAAAGAAAAGATGGTGATCAGTGGAAAGAGATCGGAGTGGAAGAGGTCAATGACCTGGGTTGGTCGGCATTGTTTCGTATAGAAGGATGGGATGATTCTCAAGATGTTCCATATCGGCTAAGGCACGGAGAAGAGGCTGTCTTCGAAGGGCTCATTCGTAAGAATCCGAAGGACAAGAATGAAATCGTACTGGCAGCGCTATCCTGCAACAGCAATAAGGACCGTGGTGGCCGTGCCAATTATGTACGCAATATCAATCATCAAGATCCAGATCTGGTGTTCTTTGCTGGAGATCAATCCTACGATCACAAAGAGCATACGGCAGCATGGTTAAAGTTTGGGATGCAATTTCGCGACGTGTTTCGAAACCGACCTTGTGTGACAATACCCGATGATCACGATATCGGACAAGGTAATATTTGGGGTGAATACGGTAAAAAAGCAGCTACCCCTGCCGGTCCGGATGGTGGTTATTTTTATCACCCCGAGTACGTGAAAATGGTTGAGCGTTGCCAAACTGCCCACCTGCCTGACCCCTTTGATCCGACTCCGGTGAAGCAAGGTATCGGAGTCTATTACACAAACTTGAATATTGGTGGGGCAGATTTTGCCATCATTGAAGACCGAAAATTTAAATCTGGTCCTGAAGGAAAAATTCCCCAGCAAGGTCCGCGTCCCGACCACATACGCAACCCCGATTACGATCCGGCTTCTGTCGATGTCGAAGGACTGGAACTACTTGGCCCTCGGCAATTGCATTTTCTGCAAACTTGGGCTAAGCAAAATGGCGATGTCGTGATGCGTGCAGTATTATCGCAGACTGGTTTTTGCGGTGGTGCCCATTTACATGGCCAGAAAGACAACCGGTTGCATGCTGATATGGACAGCAACGGTTGGCCGCAAACCGGCCGAAACAAGGCGTTGCGTGCCATCAGAGATGCCAATGCTGTGCACATCGCCGGAGATCAGCACCTGGCCACCATCATCAAGCATGGTATTGATGAGTTTGACGATGGTCCTTGGGCTTTTGTCGTTCCTGCCATCGTCAATAATTACTACAGCCGCTGGTGGTGGCCCGGAAATGAACAGCCGGGAAAAAATGGCAACGACCTTCTGCCCTGGACGGGACAATATTTGGATGGATTCCATAATAAAATCACCATGCATGCTTATGCCAATCCCGACAGTCCTTCCAATGGTGCCGGCTATGGATTAATTCGATTTGACAAAAGCAACCATGAGGTGACTTTTGAATGTTGGCCAAGAAACGCAGACCTGACCAAGGATGATGCTCAGCAATTTGTAGGGTGGCCAAAAACGGTATCGCTCTAATACGTAGCGGCGAATTCATTCGCCGGTGTCAGTTATTGAAAATCGGATCGCGGTAATTCCTGATAACGATCGTACTAATGAAAATAGACGCCGTTCTCTTGAAAAATCATGCCGGGGGTTGAAACCGCCGCTACACCGGTAAATTGATTCCAGGACCAATGCAGCGGTGAATCCATTCGCCGAAGTCAGTTATTGAAGATTTGATCGTTGTAATTTCAGATAACTATGCATACAGAAATAAGGACAGTGCACTAGAAAACCTCAACGTTAGCTGTCCAAACTCATTTATCTCATTCGCAATAACCTACCAGGCATCCAACCTAGCGGATGGAATCTGTACAGTTTCCATATTTTTTTCAGGAATAAAAGCCACCTGCCAATCTCTAGATGAATTGGCTGGAATCTGCTGTTCAAACCCGAGTAAAAGAGAGCCTGGATTGGGTGCATCGTAGTCGTTTGTTGGTTCAGTGCTCCAAATCTGCATTTGCAAATTTTCAATGCCCTGTACCTTTAAAATGAGTTTTTCTCCTCCTTGCTGAAGTATGGCTCCTGACGAATTCAATTGTACATCAGCGGTGGTCACTACTTGCCATCTGACCTTTACGGGGAAGTCCTCCAGTGTGGTCACTTCATCGCGTACGAGAACATATTGGTCCTTTACGATGCCGGCACCTCTCGTTGCACTTTGCAATTGACCATCGTAGATTGATGTGATGTCGGAAATTGCGAAACGAAACGAGGGATCATCGGAGTGGCGATCAATCTTGGCGTGCCCCTTAACCCTTTGTAATTTTTCATCTACCGTCAAAGTACTGTGAGAGAAGTTATTAAAGCGAAACACTGTCCATCGCTGGGCGTCCTGGGTTTTACCAAAAATCTTTAATCCTTTGGACTCCAAAGATTCATAATTTTGTACACCTAAATCCGTTGCCCATCTTATCCCGTCCGATTCCATTACAAAGGACCCGATGTCCATGTGTCCGTGATTAACGGAGGGAGAACCGGCTTTGAAGCCTAGGTAAATGGCATCGGGATCGGACCACGACGTTCGCATTAGGGCTACTGGATTGTCTCCTTGACCAACCCACATCTTTTCGGAAGGTTCAGAAATGGATTCAATAGGAATGTTCTTGGCCCATAGTAATGCTGAGGGTAAAAGTCTCTGGCCACGAGCATATTTGTCAAAATTTGTGGCTTTCAAGAAGTTCTTCTCCATCCATAGAACTGAAGGATCACCCATTCTATTTGCAAACCAAAACATTGCTGGTTTTAAACTTCCACCTAGACGGTTATCTCCCCAATTAAAACACGATAGAGAAGGCCCCAACATGTGCTTCAAATATTGGCTTGTTTCCAAGAAACCCGGTGTGGAAGATAAGCCAAAATCGGAACCCATAGTTTTCTCGAGTACATCAAGAAATAAGACATTCATCGTGGTACCATAACCCCAATATCCATAACCCTCTGGATAGGCACCATCCGGTTGATAGACACTCATCGGTAATTCGATGCTTTCTATGGCCCGTTCAATGGTGTGCCTGGCCAGATCAGGATAAAGATCAGCTACTGCCAGAGCACCAAAGGTCATTCCTGCATTACATACCTGATTCCAATTGTTGGTAGACCTGACAAACCAGTTATAATCTGGATTGTAGGATGGTTCTAGTCCTTTCGTTTTGATGGCTTCAGCGATCATGGTTTTGGAATCGATGGAAAGCTCGGCGTGAAGCCAGTCAAATCCTATCGCCAATCCCATGGTCATTTCTGCGACATCAAGAAAATGGGAGGGATTCCAATCACTAAACCGGGCAACATCGAGCATCACCTTCTCTGCTCCATCCAAGAAGCGCATGTCTCCAGTCATTCGAAAGGCATAGGATAGGAAGTAGACCCTTCTCAAACATTCTCGGGAGACACTTAGCAATCGGCGACCGGTCAATTTACGTTGCAATGGACTTTTAGACAAAATCTTATTTGCTTCCCTGAGTATTGCTGCATGGAGAGCTTGCCAGGTGGGATCGGATGAAATGAGGTCATTGATGAGCTCCTCATCATTATCTTGGAGCAGGAGCCTCGGATGAGGTCCATAATCGGTCGCCGGTTCCATCTCCAGTTTGTCCTTTTTGCAGGACACCAGCGAGAAGAGCAGCAGTATAAAGACTGTCAATTTCATCTTAATTCATGGAATATCATAAAGATATGCTTAAAAAGCACATTGCACTTGATCGATCTTCTGCAAAAGTCGACATTTCTTAGTCAATCTATTGAAAAGTGTCAACATGCCGATCCTTTGTCCTAGTCACACATCTATGTTGTGGTCTGGAGCTCCATGTGGAGATTTGAATAGTATCCATCATTATTTTCATTCAAAGGGTATTTAGCATTATTTGTATTATTTCCCTGATCATTGCAGCCGTGCCCGGCATAGTCCGGGATACCATGGGCTCGTAGCCCCCTTCAAGATAAGATTGATCAGTGCATAAGTATCCGGAGCTGCCGTTGCAATGGGTGACCATCACTGTATGCTTAAAGGGAGACGACTCCTTTACATCCATGCCAATCTCGGTCATCAGCTCACCTGAGATTCCAACCAAGATAATATGTCCCATTTGCATACAGGAAACACGTATTTCCTCGTCTTCTGCTGGTTGCAGACTCACATTGGGCATCCTTGATTCACTGCGTTTCTTTCCTTTGGCCATGAAAGTTTCTCCTAAGAATCGCAAGGTAGAGGGCGTATACGTCTTGATCTGATCAAAGACCTTGATTGCCTCACCATTTAATGCCTGAGCAATCGCCTCGATGTCGCGAAATCTGTTATTGGGTCCGTAGATGGGGTTGATGTCGGCCGATGCGCCAGCTGTGACAAAGGCAGGTACGCCTGTGGATTGCGCGAAATAGGCAGCCAGCATACCCGGCCAATCGCCGGTAATTTCTAGGTTTTCCTGCCCACTTACTGTGGCATGGCAGGGCCAATTGATCATAGCAGCAATCGGGTGCCCCTCCAGGTCATCGAAACGGATCACACTTAATTCTTGATCACAAGGACCACTGGGATTCCTTCCAAGCCATATGCCACCTTCTGAATGAGTTGCCCGCCGATTGATGTTAAGGTTACAGCGGCCTTTGCCAGCACCTATTCTTGCAGGTTGAAGATTGGCCTTGGCTTCTTGTGCGGCAAACACCATTTGGTCAGCTAAAAATTGGAAATAGGTCTTTTCATCTTCCGTTGGTTGATCGAGGTACACAGAGGTGACTGGTCCTCCATGATTATGTGCGGCAGCAATCACAATATGTTCTTGGGGCGTCTGCATTCGTTCACTGATCTCAGCTCTGAGCTCATCAACGAACTCATGCGAGAGCCCAACTACATCAGCGGAAATCAGTACTCCGGTCTGGACTTGAAGCTGGATGACGATCGCGGTACAATAAATGGAATCATGAACTCCCGAGAATGGTTCGGTGCGGTTGCCGTAACCACTCATTCTTATGGGCTCTTGTGGCGTGATATTTCTCTGCGATACACCTGCCAAGAATGTTGTTTTGTTTTGTCCATATCCTATATTTGAGGCGGATAGTAAGATCAGTAATAAAAACTGGATTATAATGCGCATGCTGGAAGTTCATAAATTATTGGCACATTTAAAATAATTAGTAGGGTTATTTCTCAAGTATTCAGATCTCATGCCCAAAGGGACCAGTAACCAAGCCACATTTTGAGCCCTATCCCTCCAATGAAGGTCAGTATTTTATCAAGCGCCAGGTACAATGTGTTCAGCAACACTAGGATCGAGTTTTGGTTCGATTGATATAACAAGCCATGGGTTTTTCGAAAAAGATGCTGTGTGGTTTTTTTCTACATTTTTTTCCACCGAAAATGTGGAAATACCTTAGTACTCTGGCTATTAAATTTTTGTAGCGAATTTCAATATGATTTTCGATGAAGCTCAAGGCACAAAAAGTAGACTGGTGTAGTAGCCATGGCGAGTTTTTGCAACGAAAAAATTCGCGAAAAGAGCTTGAAATTGTTGCTAACATTTTAGTAGACAGAGTATGCGGGGAGAGATTGGAAAGATTGGAGAGATTGGAAAGATTGGAAAGATTGGAAAAGATTGGAAAAGATTGGAAAGATTGGAAAGATTGGAAAGATTGGAAAGATTGGAGAGATTGGAGAGATTGGAGAGATTGGAGAGATTGGCGATAATATTTTACGGTAGAAACTTGACAATTAATTACCCAGAAAAAACAAAGAAAAGATCTTCGATCCAGTATTAATGAAATAAGCAAGCCAAGAGCCATCAAATGCATATTTATTTTGGACCGTGGAGTTATTCTCTTAATTACTTGACATCAACAGTTACTCAGAACGCAGGCTATGCGTTGGATTACTTCGGGCAGCAGCAAAAGTGCGTGCACTGACCGTGGCAATGGTGGTTACTAAAACGACCATTAAGGCGATCAAGAATGTCAGGGGGTCGAGCTGAATGCGTATGGCAAAGTCTTGGAGCCACCTGTTGGTAAAGAATATTCCCATGGGAACGCCAATCACAAAAGCGATCAACACCAACCTTGAGAAATCTCTGGAAAAAAGATAGAGAATTTCCCAGGTGCTGGCACCCAGTACTTTCCTGATCCCAATTTCTTTTTCTCTCTTGTGTACAGAGAATGTGGTCAGTCCAAATAATCCCAAGAGGGCAATAAACAGGGTAAGCAGGGTGGCATAAAGGATGCTTTTACTGAATCTTTTTTGTTCATCGTATTGTTTGGCAAATTCTTCATCTAGGAAGCCGATGCGCATGGGATGCTCTGGTTCTATTGTTTTCCAAAGCGATTCAATGGAAGCAATGGTTTGTTCTAGATCCGAAGGTGCCACTTGTATTCCGGCATACCAACGATGGGGTAGTCCGGTAATCACTATGGGCCGTATTTCTGAATGAAGTCCCAGGTGGTGAAAGTTTTCACATACACCAATGATCTGCCCGTATCGTTCTTCAGAGCTGAACTTCAATTTGGTGCCAAGAGGTTCCTCTAAATTGTACTTCCGGACAAAGGCTTCATTAACCACAAAATTATTTAGCGTATCGCCAGCAATGTGATTGGTTAAAAAGCGACCAGATTGCATTTCGATATCCATAACATCAAGGTAATGCGGATCCGTAAATAATACATAGGGATAGATCATTTCAGGTCTTCCTTCCTGATTCATGCCCCAATCGGGAAGTCGCTTCCCTGGAACACGCGATGCCGTAGTTAGATTTCCGACCCCAGGAATAGATAGGAATTGGTTTCGCAAATTCTTGATTTTCTTGTGGCTATCCCCATCATTCAAGGTGATGGTCATCACTTGGTCAGGTGCAAATCCCAAATCATAATCCAACATAAAATTGAGTTGCTTATAGATAAATGCCATGACTATCAGCAATGTCAGGGTGATGGTAAATTGGGCTGACACCAATATTTTCCGAATATTTCCGGTACCAAGGTTTAAGCCAGATTTAATATTAAAGGCCCTTGCCGGTCGAAAAGAAGACAAGACAAATGCTGGATACAGACCGGCCAAAAATCCAACAATCAGTGAAAATATAAATGTAGTTCCCGCCACCAATGGAAATTCAGGAGAGTTCCAAAGGTGAATCTCGCGGTCTACAATGTTTCTAAAGAAAGGCAGTAGTAGTTCAGCCAAGATCAGTCCGACAGCAGTGGAAAAAATCGATTGCAGCAGAGATTCAACCAAAAATTGATGGATCAGTTGTGATTTTCGGGCTCCACTGGCTTTTCTAACCCCCACCTCCTTTGCCCTGTTGGTCGATTGGGCTGTTGATAAATTGATGTAATTAATGATAGCGATCAATAAAACCAAGAGCCCTACAGCAAAGAAAATGTACAAATACTTGATGTTGCCTCCACTGCTGTTGATCCACCCTATGGAACCCGAAGCTAGGTGTATTTCTTGTAAGGGTTGTAGTTTCCATGCCGGTAATTCTCCGGGTTTGGGTTCATAATTATTCTTGGCAAACTCTTGAATGATCAGCGCATTGACGGAAGCAGTAATTTTCTCTTCCAAAGCGGAAATATCGGCGCCAGGTTTTACTTTTACATATGTTGCTCTATTATTACCCGTCCAAGAATCCGAATACCAGGTAAAAGGTGAATACAATTCGTATTTCAAATGGGAGTTTTTTGAGCCGAGGTCAAAAACGCCAGTGACTTGATAATCTTCAGCACCGTTGTATTTGACTACTTTGTTTAGTGGGTCTGAATCTCCAAACAGCCTCTGAGCGAGCGTTTGAGATATCACCAGGCTTTTGGGTTGGTGTAGAGCCGTTTCTAGAGACCCATGTACGAAAGGTATTCTCAGTGTTTCGAAGAATGTGGAATCTGCCTGTGCGGCATGTTCGACGTACAACTTATCCCCTCTATAAGATAGGAGCACCTCACCCTCTGATCCCAACCCTGATGCCGTCTGCACTTCAGGAAATTCATCAATTAATTTACCAGCTAGCCTGCTTGGACTCCACACCGTTTTTCCGTCAGTATTCTCCCAGTATCTAAAAATTCGGTAGGTATTTTCTGAGCCTGGAATCCATTTATCATAGCTGGATTCGTGGATGATATAAATTCCAATTAATATAACAACAGCAATACCTAGTGACAGTCCAAATATATTGACCAAAGAAATCGCCTTGTCTTTCAATATATTTCGCCAAGCGATTTTTAGATAATTCTTGTACATGATTAGGTGGAAATTGTTAAGTAATTCTTTCAACATTGATCTCACCGATCACAAAGACACAGCACCTTTGCGACTGATTAAAATCGGTCATTCCCGAAGGCTATCCACTGGATTGGCTTTGGCAGCCAATAATGTCTGTGTACTGATCGAAATCCAAGCTAAGATCAAAGCTATAATTGCTGCCAGAACAAATATCCACGGTGTTAAGATGATTCGGTAGGCATAGTTTTCCAGCCAGCCAACCATAATACGCCAGCTTATAGGTATGGCAACAACTGCTGATGCCAAGACCATCAAAGAGAACTTTTTTCCGATCAGGAATACCACTTGCCCTACTGACGCTCCTAAGACCTTGCGAATGCCTATTTCTTTTTTGCGCTGTACTACCGTAAGTAAGGCGATACCAAACAATCCCAAACCAGCGATAAGAATGGCCAATAATGTGGCAATCGCAACAATTTTACTAAGTCTTGATTCTGCTAAATATTGGTTTTCGATATTCTGATCCAGGAAAGTATAGTCAAAGGGTTGCTCCGGAGCGACATCAGACCACACTTGCTTCAGATAGGTTAGCGTCTTTGACAAATCGCTGGTTTCTACCCTAAAGGAGAACTTGGGGTTAGGTCCGTCCGTACTGACCATGTCAGGTGCAGCGCGGAATAGGGGAATGGCATCTTTTACCATTACCAGTGGAGTGACCTCAGTGTGAAGGGAGGCATACTGAAAGTCTTCCGTAATTCCGATAATTTGGTACTCTGCGAAGGGTCCTGGGAGTGAAGTTCCAATCGGATCACTGATCTGAAATGCATCTGCCATGGCCTGATTGATGATGGCCGATTTGAGGTCAGATTGTGGTTCGCTGTGAAAATTTCTTCCTGCCAGCAGCTCAATTTCCATCATATCCAGATAATTTGAACCGATCTGTTGAGCGGTGAAATTTCTAAAACGGTCGCTCTCTGGATCGTCAAAGCCCAGTCGCATCCAGCCGGGAATGCCAAATGTATGCGTGGAGGTAGTCAGGTCTATTATTCCTTGCCCCGGTAAAGCGCTTGCCTTTATCCTTGATTCGACCGCCTTTGCATCCTGCCACATTTGACTAAGTGATTGGCCAGAAACTTGATAGGGCACTACCACTACCTGCTCACGATTATACCCCAAATTTTTGTTTTGAATATAATGCAATTGTTTTTGCATGATCAGGGTACTGCTGATTAGGATAATCGATAGCAGGTATTGACACCCCACCAACAATCTTAAGATTCTATGCCTCGATACTCCGGTGCTGTCATTACCAGTCCCCCTTAAAGCCTGCAGTGGTGAATACCGTGATAACACAGCTGAAGGGTAAAAACCTGCTATGAGTCCTGTAACCATAGTGAGCAGTAACAATGCAAACAGGTGACTGAGATCCAGTGAAAGGACCAATTCCTTAGAGGTGATGGTATTAAACCATGGCAATAGAAAAATGGTCAGTACCACACCCAGTGCGACTGCAGACGCAGCGATTAAAATGGCTTCAGTCCAAAACTGCATCATCAACTGCCACCTTTGTGCCCCACTAACTTTTCGCATGGCTACTTCTTTAGCCCGGGTGATGGATCTTCCAATAGCGAGTGAGGTGAAGTTGATGCATGCCAAGATCAGCACCAGAATGGCAATAATCGATAATATTCTTGGATAACGACGATCACTTACCGGCACGATACCTTGAGGTATTTCTGGATTAAGGTGGATGTCGGTCAATGGCTGTAACCCAACTTGATATTCACCTGGTTTATAGATATTGGTTACTTTTTGATCAACCATCGTTGCGATTTTGGAATGGAGTGCTGACATGTCGGTCTCACTGTCGATCCAAACGTAGGTTTCGGGAAATACAATGGTCCAGCTGGTTCTACCATTTTCCGAAGTAAAAGCTTTTACATTTTCGAAAGGAATTAAGAACCCAAATTGATGACTCGAGTTGGAGGGGGGGTCTTCAATCACTGCCGACACCCGAAAATCCTGCCACTCACCTCCAACTTGCAGCTGAACAATCTGACCCAGAGGTGAAGCTTTGCCAAAATATTTAATGGCTTTCTCGGAAGTGATGGCTACGTTGTGCAATTCTTCTAGAGCCTGATGCCGGCTGCCTTCGATGACCACCCAATCGAAAAGGGAAAGAAAACCGGACTGAACCACATGCACTGATTCCTGGTCTGTAAATGTTCCCCGCCTTGCATTGCTGTTTATGGTGACATACTGCATGACCTCCTTGCATTCGGGAATATTATTTTTCAACTCCGTACCGAGGATAAATGGAGTCACGCTACTAAAAAATACTTCACCCTGGTAGTGCTCTTTGACCCAGACACGATATATTTCATCTGATTTTGAATGGAAGCGATCGAAAGAATATTCATCCCAAACAAAAAGCATAATAAGTATACAAATTGTAGTACCTACGGTAAGACCAACAATATTTATGAAGGCATACAGGGAGCCACTACGTAGATTTCTGAGAGCAATTTTGACATAATTCTTAATCATCAGCATTAGTTTTTTGCAAGAAAATATCAATCCGTATTCTTCAATACTTTTACCGGGTGGGTGGTTGCACCTCTGAATGCTAGAAATGCTGTAGTCAATAGGGCGATGGTCAATCCAATGGCTGCTGCCAGTCCCATCGTTTCCCAACCAGCAAGGGTTCGATATGCAAAGCCATTTAACCAATTTTGCATGAATAGCCAGGCCAGCGGGAGAGAAACGACAAGAGCCAATATCATGATCTTCACCAGGTCACTAATCAGCAACCAAACGATGCTCCATATTCCTGCACCCAAGACCTTGCGAATACCAATCTCTTTCATTCGCTGCTCTGTACGATAAGCTGTTAGACCTAACAGACCCAAGCAAGAAATTACGATCGCAATAATCGTAAAGATAAATACTAAAGTCATTAACCTTCGGTCAGAAGCATAGAGATTGCCAACCTCCTCATCAAGAAATTTGTATTCAAAGGCAGATGAATGAATATTTTCATGAAATATTTTTCCAATTTGATCAATGGTAGATGTAAAATCTTCACTCTGCATTTTAATCATAACATATGCTAGACGGCCGAGTTGGTTTCCGTTATTAAAGGCATAAGCACCTATCGGTATATGCAAACTCTCATGATGAAAGTCCTTTACAACGCCAACTATCGTGGTGGGATATTGGTACAATCCTTTGGGGATTTGACCAATGGCTTCCTGAGGTGTCCATCCCATCAACCTTACTGCGGTTTCATTAAACACTACCTGCACGGTAGTGTCTTTGCTGCTTTTCACCGGTAGGCTTCTGCCGGCTAGAAACTCCAGACCGAGCACGCGATCAAAACCAGTGGTTACATGATTTGAAGCCACTGAAATACTAACTTCCGGTTGGCTGGGTACTTGCATGGCATACCCGGGAGCTGTAGATCCGGGGTAGGTCGTGGCTCGGCAAGCCCCTGTGATTGCCGGTATAGTCTTGAGCTCATCAAGGAAGCCTTGCACCTCGCTCTTATCGCCGGCTGCTGCCGTATGAACGACCAGGACTTGCTCAGCATCGTATCCCAAATCTTTGTTGATGATATAGCGAATTTGCTTACCAAAAATTAACACTGCCGATATCAGAGCAAGACAAATTGCAAACTGCGAGGCCACCATTAGTTTTCTGGCGAAAATTTTGTCTTGTACTTTTGTACCAGAGGGATTAAAGGCATTTTTTGGTGTAAATCGCGAGAGAAAAAAGGCTGGATATGCACCGGCCGCTAGGGTAACAAGTAACCATACTCCCAGTAGAAAAACATAAGTCGATATTTTCACGAAGAGACCGTCAAAAAAGGTGCGATCAAATAATTGTTCAAATAAGGGAGATAATAGATAGGAGATACCAAGCCCTGCTATAATAGACATTAAAACCAAGACCCCCGTCTCGATCAAAAAACGAGTACCCAGTTGTATTGATCCAGCACCGAGTGTCTTAGCAATACCTACCTCTTTTGACCGGTTTTGAGCCAAAGCGGTGGCGAGGTGCACATAGTTGAAGCAAGCCATCAACAATACGAGTACGGCCAGGATAAAAAGTAGGCTGACCTCGTCAGCATTGCCCAGATTTGAAGTGTAAGAGTTACTGATGCCGCTAGAATGAAGGTGTAATTTGTGCAACGGTTGTACCCAGAAAGAAAACCATTGATTCTCCTGAGGCACTGCTTGATTAAAAGACTGATCTATTTGCGTGGTGAGGTCGTCGACGTTGGTTTCCGGAGCCACCAGTAGATAGGTTTCGAAACTGGCATTACTCCAGTAAAGGTTTTTTACCGCCCAATCTAAAGTGCTCAGTGAACCGACCATTGGAAAATCAATACTAGAGTTGGATGGCATATCCCGGTAGATACCTGTAATCATGAGTTTATGCCGGTTATCGACCTCAATGACTGATCCCAACGCTTCTTCAAGAGTGCCAAATAGTTTGCGTGCGGAACTATAGCTAATGATGAGTTCATTGGGTTCGTCGAGGGGTACTCCCGAGACTTTGATCATATCGAAATCAAAAATCCCTAGCATTGTTCCATCCGCCCAGTACAAATTCCTTTCTGTGAAGTGGCGATCATCGTGTGCAATAAATGCTGTACGACCAAAATTGTGTTTGAGAATTCTGGTTTGATTCACCACGGAGGCAATCTGACCTTGAAAATGTGGTCCTGCAATGTTGGGTACGTTGGCCCATTTTTCTTCGATACCTTCATAACGCGCGGTCAGGCCTAGCCTGTAGATCCGATCAGATCTCTCGTGAAATTGATCAAAAGACCACTCATGCCTGGTATATGCTGTAAGTATCAAAAATGCCGCAATGCCGATGGACAGGCCGATCAAATTAATGATGGCGTAAAATCGATTGGTCAGGAGATTCCGAATTGCAATCTTAATGTGTATTAGAATCATTTGCTCAGTCAGTTATAGTGCAGGTGGAGCGGATTGGTCGGTCGAAATATCTCGTGGTAACTATCATACCTTTTACTCGTCTTTTAATGCATGTACCGGGCTAATGGATGCAGCGCGGTAGGCTTGGATACCTACAGTCAGCAGGGCTAAAGTGAGTGCTCCAATGCCTGTTACGCCAAATACCCACCACGGCATTGAAATGCGGAATACAAAATTCTCCAACCATCGACTCATTAAATATGCAGCCAATGGTGTGGCAATGAGCAGAGCGACAATAATCAATAATAAAAAGTCTTTAGACAATAGATAGAGAATGTGTCCAACTGTTGCACCGAGTACTTTTCTAATACCAATTTCTTTGACCCTCTGCGTTGCCGCATGAGTAGCCAAACCAAATAGACCCAGACAAGAGATGAAAATCGCCAAGAACCCAAATCCCTTGGTGGTGGCTGCTAATCGCTGGTCATTTTCATAAAACATCGAGATCTGTTCATCCAGAAATTGTCCTTCAAAGACCTGTTCCGGAAATACCTGATCAAAAACTTTCTTGATATCATGGATTGTTGCAGCTATTTGTCCTGAATTAATTTTTACGCCGGCTTCCCAATAAAATTTCTTTCGTGTAGTCAGGAGAAGTGGCTGAAGTTCAGATCTGGCAGAATGAGTGTGAAAATTGGATGTTACCCCGACGATTTCGATTTCCCGACCTCCGATACGAATGGCCTTGCCAAGGATTTTGTGCGGATCAGAAAGGCCCAGCTTTCTTATAACTTCCGCATTGACCACGCCCTGTTTCATCGTATCAGAGTCTTCATACCAGGTACCGGCCATCATTTGAATATCATAAGCTTGACTATAATCAGCATCGCAAAATTTCAGATTAATATGCCACGGTTCATCTTCTGGTCGTGTATCGTATCTCATATTGGTACTCCAGGTATTTCCGGAAAGAGGTTGGTCACTGGATAAACTTACCTGCCTTACTTTGGGCAGTTGCTTCAAGCGCTGTTTGAGTACTTGATGCTTGGTCTGACTAAGACTGTCGTTGTTAAAGGAAAAGGTGTACAGTAAGTCTTCGGAGAATCCCAGATCTTGATTCCTGACGTGATTGAGCTGAAGTATATTAATGACAGCGGCTATGATCAGGGCTTGAGCTATGGCAAATTGAAGTATAACGAGCGCTCGACGAAGAGAGAGCCCCTTGGACGCATTGGAGACATCGCTATTTTGCAGGGCGTCAATTGGTTTAAACCTTGCTAGGGCCAAGGCCGGATACAGGCCCGCCAAAACTGTGGTAGCGATCATCAAAAGGACTAAAAACAATGGGACGGAAATTCCTTCTATTAAAGGAATGTCGTTGGGAAGATTGGAGACTTTGGGTAACAGCGGTAGGGCAAAGCTTGCCAAAAGAGTACCCGAAACGATGGCAGCCATGACCAGAAGGCCAGTCTCCAATAGGAATTGAATGGCCACTTGCCCACCCGTACTTCCAAGGGTTTTTCGTACACCAACCTCCTTACTGCGCAAAACAGATTGGGCAGTAGATAGATTAATAAAATTAAAACATGCCATCAATATGATTACTATACCAATTGCTCCCAGAAGATAAAGCCTTGAACGCTTGGTCCGATGCGATCCAGAATTTGCAAAGTGTTCACTGAAATGTAAATCAGCAATGGGTTGATAAATATGTTTTTTCAGTCGATTGCGATCTCTATCTGCATATTCCTCTTTACCCACAAGTGCCAGGGCTTTATTGGCATCTTCAACCAGATCAGGCTGTAATAATTTGGCAAAAAGTTGATCATTCGAGCTACAGCTGCCCCAGCCTTCATTGTAAAAATATTGATCTGGATTCGAGACTAAAGTACCGTAGGAAACCAAATAGGGAAAATTAAAATCACAATTACTGGGTGGATCAGCCACAACTCCTCGCACCACCAGAGGCGTGATGTTTTCCAACATCAGTGGTTGGTCTACAGCATTTTTCCAATCGCCAAAACATTTCTCCGCCCAGGTTTTTGTCAAGACGATACCACCAGGTCCTTCCAATGCTTTTGTGCGATCACCTGCCAACCAGTTGAAAGAAAAAATTTCCAAGAATTCAGATTCCGCAAAAAAAGCAGTGGTCTGATTGTCGGGATTGAATTTCTTCAAAGGAGGTCCTCCAGCGGGATTAGGGACAGTGATGGCTCCCCACATTTCTTTTACGCGGGCCACCATTTCAAACTGAACGATCTCTTCCTCGATAATATTCATGGCGGGTTCGGGGGTACAAGTACCATAACTTGTACCTTCCGGAGTAGAAAGAACGTTGACGACTCTACCTATACGATCGTAATTTTGAAATTGCTTGTTAAAGCTCAGTTCAAATACCAAAATCCGGTAAATCAAAAGTGCAGCTGCGATACCGACGATCAGCCCTGTAAGATTAATGACTGCGTAAATGCTGTGCCTCTTCAGGGAGCGCCAAGCTATCTTTATGTGGTTTTTCAGCATCGGTTAACTCATTGAATTCTGTGATTGCGAATTTGAATGGCTTTCTATACTACCTGATCCATTAGGACAAAAATATATGCCAAATATATATGTATTTGTAAGACAGGTACTTGCGTGCATAGGTATGGGTTTGGTGAAGTTCAGATTGTGCGGAAGTGGGCACTAGCTGTTCGTTTTCGGACAGTCAAAGCGGGAGTTCACCTTTAAAATGATGAAGTTAACCACCGGTAGACTGGTGTTTTTCTGTCATTTCACTTTGAATGATTCCATCCCTGATCGGCCGCATCCCATAAGAGGGTAGTTGCAGTGGTTAGATTAGGAGTGGTTATGAGATATCGCAAAAAAATAGTATTCCGACCCTTGCTCGAAATGATCACAAAACTGCTCCAAAGACAGGGGCAATTTTTTGTCTAACCATTTATCCAAACAGAAAATATCATAGTCCTTTTCTTCAAAAAAGGTGAAGACTTCTTCCGGGGAATGTCCGTAGTGGTCTAGGCCCCCTTTGCCGCATTCGAAAAGTACGCCTGGCCGATCTCGCCCTATCGTTTTCTCTCCTCCCTTCAAAACCTCATATTCTCCACCTTCCACATCGATCTTGATTAGGTCTACAGGTGAAAATTCACTCGCTATTAGATCGAGCGGTAGCAGGTGCACTTTTATGGTTTCAAGTTGAGCACGTTCTACATTGTATTTCCTGGGTTTGAGGCCACTATAGGCTTCGGCATTGATTACGTGATGGAATGATTCTATTCCTTTTCGATCTGACAAAGCGCCCTGATAGACTTTGACTCTGGGGTCAAATTTCTTTCTTAATGAATCAGCCAATCCCGGAATTGGCTCCACGGCTAAGTGACGACCTTGGGGAGCCCATGTTATCATTTGCTTTAGTACTTCTCCATGATGAGCACCTACGTCTATGCAATTTGAATTTTTATGTAAAAATTTTTTTAGAACGTTTTGTGTGAGTCGATCGTATTTTAGGTTCTTGGTCAAATCCCATCCCAGCCGGATAAGCATTGCCCGAAGACGGTTTTTTATGGTGATTTGCATCATTCGGCCGTCCATCTCCATTTTAACGAATCTTGATCTAGAACATGGTCTACGGCTAAAATCCCATCCAAGTGATCGCACTCGTGTTGCAGTAGCTCAGATAGGTCATTCGAATGGTGTTCTGCGATCTCAACCCATTGATCATTACGGTAAGAAACTCGACATGACCTATGTCGCTGAAGCCGCACCAGTAAGTTGGGAAAAGACATACAGTCATCCCACAATATAAAGGTATCATCACTCAAGTCGCTAAGCACAGGATTAAACATGGCCAACGGTTGGCCAGTGTCGATCACAATCAATCGCTTCATCAAGCCAATCTGGGGAGCTGCTATTGCTCTTCCAAATTTGTGCTTTTTACGAAACAGTTGAATCAGTTCATACATCTTTTTTATCTGGGCCTCGAGCGAACCAATTTCGTGTTGAGCGACCGGTTCACATATCACCCTCAACCGAGGGTCACCAAGCAAAAGAATGTCTTTTAAGGATGCCACTTAAAACTGCATTTGAGTTAGACCTTGTTGAAAAACAATATCCACCGGAATATTCTTGACCGTCAAGCGATTGAGGTCTTCTTGTAAAGAAGGTTCGATCACTCCCATCTCCTTAATCATTTTGCTGGTGGCTTCGTAGTCCCCATCACCTTGTAAGGTCAAAAGGACTTGGGTCAGCTCATCGGTGGCTACTGCAAACCGTTCAAAATCTATACTATACCTTCCCGACTCATCATCTCTCAAAAATGCTCCAGCGTTCCTTAAGAAGTTAAATCGAACCATATTGGCACGGCCATGGGCACTGGCGGCCCCAAAGCGAATAGACCTAAAAATGCTGGCCATAAAAGTCACGTAGTATGCGTTCAAATCTCCTTCGATCTCCCCTTTTTCATGCAATTGATTAATCATAAATAGCCCCAAAATATCTGCTTTGCCTTCCTCAATTGTGGACGCATGTTCTTTTAATGCTTTTCTAACCGTAGATTTTCCATCTACCGTTCTTTTTATCCCTAAGCCATGGGCTACCTCATGAAACATTGTATTGCTGAAGAAGGCATTAAAGTTGATTTGTTTGGCTTGCTCTGGGTCGATCAGAACTTCGGCAATAGGCTTTAATATCAGGTCAAATTTTGCTCGCATTGCATTTTTTAATTGAAGTCTCCGAGTGCCTTTCTCCAATTGAACTTCTTCGTCATTCGGTAGGTTTATCGCGATCGTCTTACTACCGGCATTACAATCTCCGGCATAATAGATCACATCATAAGCATTGAGCTCCGTATCTGTTCCAGGCTTCTCTGCCTTGTAGGAAGCCGGCACCGGAAGATTCTGTTGTAATGCTGGTAGGAACTTTGCATACCGCGCCAGTCTCTCGCTCCACTCCATGTCTTTGATTAAGATGAAGCACTCATGAGCAGCCTTGTATCCAAACAACTGATCTTCATAGGTCTCAATAGGACCAATAACCACGTCAATGGGATTATCCTTCATCTCCAACCAGGCTAGGTCTGAAGGACGATATTCATCAGTCAACATAGCTTGTGCTCGCAACGCAAGGTATTTCTGCAATCCGGGTTCATCGGCCAGGCCACTAGCTTGGTTTAGCAGTTCAGCAACTCTTTGCACTTGTGGCGCAAATTGCTCGCGGTACGGGACCGTAACAAGTTGGCCTGATTCATCCCTCCGGATGAAGTTATAGAGATCAGTCTTACCGGCAAGCGTTGACGACTCGAATTCCTCTTTGGTCATATCCTTTGGATAGAAATTCGCGCCAGCAGGTTTGGTAGTAAAACCATCCAGGAATGGTCGGTTATTATCTAGCCTATCCCAAGGTCCATAATTTATTTTGAGGAATGTAAGAACGGAGCTATCCTGGTATCTGGTCATCAGCGTTTCTCTATCTCCATATGCTTCATACCAAAACAATTCATCCATGATCTCTGCTGCCTCAATCAATAACGGGATCATCTTTCGTTGATTTTCTGTTAGATGCTCCAGGGAAGCCGTAAGGCGAAAGGGTGCATAATTCGACAATCCCTGTTTGACGGTCTGTGAAGCTTGCGACTCTTTGGCAGTCTTGGCGGCTTGCGAAGGGGTCTCACAGGAGAAGACTACTAAGCCAGAAGCCAGAATCAAGTAGAAGACGGGATTTTTCATCGTTTTATCTTTTCTCTAGAATAATATTGGTTGGTACTTGGCGTTTGATCTTTGTCTTGAGCAAGCCGCTCACCACCGAGTACCAGCCGCTACTGCAAAGTAATCAGCGTCATAAATGATAACCAGAAAGAAGTTCTTGTTCGTCCTTGTCGTAGGATATATCTTGCATCTTATTGCGGTGTCTCTCCTGATCAATACATCCTTTATTTCGCCATAGCAAATGCTTGCTTAAGTGGGGGTGAGTGAGTCTTCAAGTTTTTCTTGCTGACGTTTGAAATAATAATAGGTCTCCACTTGTGATTGTACTGGTATCCCATTACCCCCTTTGACATATTCGTTTTTATGTTCAGCATCAATAATTCGTGCTTTCACGTTGTCATTGAGCTGTGTCTTCAGGAGGTCCATAATGAGTTCTTTGATCGATTCATTATAGATTGGAAAGGCAGTTTCCACCCGGTAACTTAAGTTGCGTGTCATCCAGTCAGCGGAAGATAAATAGATTTGTTGATCACCATTGTTGTGAAATAGGAAAATCCGGGCATGCTCCAGATATCGGTCTACAATACTAATGGCATATATATTGTCAGAGTATCCCGGTAATTGGGGAATCAGACAGCAGATACCCCGAACAATCAGTTGAATTTGAACACCTGCCTGGCTCGCCTGGTAGAGATGATCAATCATGTCAATGTCTTGTAAGCTGTTGAGTTTTAAGATGATTTTTGCCTCTCTTCCCGCGTGTGCATTGGCAATCTCCTGATCGATAAGCTCTACAAGTTTTGTGCGTAGATTGAATTGACCGACGAGCAGATGATCGAATTCCTGCTCTGGCAATTTACGTGTCTCCAAAATGGTAAAGATTCGAGCAATTTCAACAGTGATTCGTTCATCCGCAGTGAAGAGTCCAAGATCACTGTAAATCTTGGCGGTAATCTCATGAAAATTGCCGGTGCTGAGGTAAGTATAGAGCTTGGGTACACCATCTTCGATTCTCCTGATTAGTGCAGCCTTCGCATGTACTTTGAGACCAGGGAAACTATAATGCACACGGACTCCGGCACCAGACAACTTACTGCCCCAGTTTAAATTGGCCTCTTCATCAAATCGTGCTTTTACCTCCACGAAGGCAGATACTCTTTTGCCACGCTCCACAGCATCCATCAGCGCTTCCATAATCTGGGAGCTCTTGCCCACTCGGTATTGTATGATTTTTATGTGTGTAACGTCAGGATCTGTAGCTGCCTGCTGAAAAAATTTAACCACTGAATCATAACTGTGGTAGGGCAAATGAATCAGGTGGTCCTCCGTGGTAATTGTGGAAAAAATATCTCTGCTTCTTTCCAAAGGTACGTAGGGGAGTGGTGGAAGCTCTTGTCGCTTGAGATGTTCCATTCCGAAATCGGGGAACTGAAAGAAATCGAAATTGTTGTGGTAGCGGCCTTCCGGAAGTAGGTCATAGTTTTCCAATTCGAGTACTGTCTGCAAATATCTCAATAGTGCTTTAGGCATCTCACGATCATACACCAGGCGTGAAGCTGGGCCGACATTTCTCCTCTGCAGGCTGGTTTTGATCTTTTCGAGGAGGTCACCGGAAAACTCATCATCGATATATAGCTCCGCATCGCGGGTTAACTTGATGGAATACGTGTCTTCAACTTCAAATCCCGGGAACAGCCAGGCAATGCTATGTCGCACAATATCATCAATCATGATCAAGTCGTGCTGTTCCTCTTCCGAAGGCAAGGTGATAAATCGCGGTAAATGGTCGGAAGGAATTTTCACGATAGCATATTGATAAGGTGCTTTAGGCTTATCCTTCGTTCTCATCATGACCGTTAGGTAAAGTGATGAATTCGTCAAGAAGGGACGGATTTTATTTCTTACCAACAAGACGGGTTGGACATATGGCAACATGTGATCTCTAAAATATTGCTCGACGAATTCCTGTTGTTCCTCGTTGAGATCCAATCTGCGTTTGAGATGGATTCCTTGTCGGCTCAATGCAGGTACAATTTCATCTTCGAATATTCGACTGAATTCCTCCTGTTGATTGTTGACTATGGCCAGTAATTCTTTAAGTACTGCCCGAGGTTTAAACTCTAGTTCTTTTTTGGTTTTTTTCCCAATACGCAATAGGTTCCGTTGTTGAGCTACACGCACTGCAAAAAACTCGCCCAAGTTGGAAGAGTAAATGGCCATGAACTTTATCCTCTCAAATAGAGGTACCGACGTATCCTTAGCTTCTTGCAGAACTCGATAGTTAAAAGACAGCCAGCTGATGTCCCGCTCAATGTGTGGTATTTCCTTTTCTGTAGTCAATTTTTAGATCATTGGTTTTAAGTCCTTCGTCTGAGGAGCAAGATAGAAAATCGGGTGCTAAGATCCATGCCAGAGTTCATTTGAGTGGAAGCTTAATATCTGCAGCGCTCAGAAAGTTGAAACTCGTGAGCTCTCTCGGGAAACTGCATCTTCAAAAAATGAGCCGATTTCGTACCTGCCGGTGAGATCCAATCAGACGGGTCAGGTTTTTACTTTTTAAAGGTAGGCTGATGCCTGATCATCATTCCGGTGGAGATTCAAAAGTAATCGACATCGATGGCATAAGGATACTCCAGGAGGTAGCTCATGGCTTTCTCCAAAGGTAAACCCTTAAAAATGACGGCGTAGAGCATTTCCACAATTGGCACATCTAATTGCTGGCGTGTTGAAAAGTGATGGATGAGCTCGATGGTTCTAACACCTTCGGTCAGATCGTGTGGTGCGGACTCAATTTGTTCTTTGGTCTTTCCTCGAGCAATTTGATATCCAAACGAATAGTTGCGACTATCCGGGCTCGTGGCAGTAGCGATGAGGTCACCAATACCGGCCGTTCCGAAAAAGGTTTTTGAGTCGGCGCCCATAGCTCTACCGATTAAAAGCATCTCTCGCAAACCTCTGGTAATAAAGAGAGATTCGATGTTTTTCCCAAGGTGTAATCCCGCAATCATACCAGTGCCTACTGCGATCATATTCTTAAGTGCACCCGCGATTTCGGTACCTAATAAATCATGTGATCCATAAATCTTAAAGCGTTCAGAGTTGAGTATGTGGTGACCAACGGTGATCACCTCATCAAAATCGCTGGCAATCACCGTAGCCGCTGGGAGTCCCTTGCGCAGTTCAACCGACAGATTAGGACCTGAAATACATCCCACCCGAACCACTTGAGATTCTTCAATGATCACTCGGCTCATCGTACGCAGATTTGATTTGGTAATCCTTGGGTGAGGACTGTCGAGATTGACATTCACCAAGTCAAATCCCTTGGTGGCGTGAATCATCAGGTGATTTGGATACAAGTGGTCAGAAAAATCTCGAATCACCCGACGAAATGACGCCGAAGGCACCACCGGCACCAAAACTCTACAAGCAGAACAGATTTCAGCGGCAGATGATGTAGCACTTACATTGTCAGGCAGGGTAAAGCCGTCGACTGCTTCGCCAGCGTTTATGGCTTCAGTAATCTCTTGACGACGGGCATAGATGATCACCCTGCAGTTGCGCGCTAGGATGCTGGCCAGTGTGGTGCCGAAGCTACCAGCACCGATTACTCCGACGATCTCTGGACAGTAGTTTTTCAAAGGATGTCAAGAAGAATTGGTCAGAAAGATACTCATTTGTGAGATGGAGTGATTCTCTGTTTCAAGAGAATGTTGAATAGAACAGATTTTGCTTTCCTTCTTCGGGAGGTACTAGCCAACCTAGTTGAGTATGCGGGATCTCCATTGAGGATGATCGAAGGTGTAGATTTAAGTGATCTGTGGCGATTCAGTACTATTTTCGTTTGGTTCTTTGCTCAGCAATCCGTTGTTGTTCTTCGAGAGCTTTGGCCAGCCTTTCCTGAAAGCCACCTTTTTTCTTTGGCTTCTTCTTGTTGGCATTTAATTCGACCATGATTTTGTCATTATCGATCAGATAATTTTTAGTTACCAAGGTCTGAGTAATATTCAGCAGATTGCTGAACAGCAGATAACATGTTAAACCCGAGGCATAACTGTTGAAGAAAAACACAAACATCAATGGCATGACATATTGCATGTATTTCATCATAGGATTGATACTGCTCATGTCCATTATCTTACTGTTGTAATAGGTGTAGATCAGCATCGAAATAGCCCATAAAAAGGTAAACAAACTCAGATGGCTTCCTAGAAAAGGAATTTCGAAAGGAAGTTGAAAAAAGACATCATAACTCGATAAATCATTGGCCCATAAAAAAGAGGCCTGTCGAAATTCTATCGAAGCTGGAAAAAATCTGTAGAGGGCAAACCAAATGGGCATCTGTAAGACCATAGGAAAGCAGCCACCTGCTGGATTTACTCCATATTCCCGATAGATTTTCATTGTTTCCATCTGTACTTTCTGGGCATCATCCTTATATTTTTCCTTCAACTTAGCCATCTGTGGTTTCAGTGCACCCATCTTGCTCTGTGAGTATAGCATCTTATAGGTAAGAGGATATACCAATGATTTTACAATCAAGGTGAGGAGGAGAATGACAATACCGGCGCTCCCGATATAGCGGGAAAGAAAATTGAAGATCGGTCTGATGACCCATCGATTGATTGTGCCGAAGATACTCCAACCAAAAGGTATGATGTCTTCCAAATCGATCTGAAAATCTTGCAATCGTTCAAATTCATTTGGGCCGAGGTACCAACTCATATCGATCGATTCATCGGATGTCCCCTGCAGTGGGATATCTATGATACAATTGGCCAGCTTTAGGTCTTCGTTGTCTTCATCTAGAGTGATTGTTTCTAAGCGAGCTCTTTCGAAAGACTGATCGGCAATCAAAGTGGTGTTGAAAAATTGATGGCTGTGAGATACCCACTTCAGCGCAGATTCAACCTCTTCAACATCATCACCGGTACTCGAACAATAGGTGGGGTCCTCATCAGTCTCTTTGTAGTAAATGGTGGCTACAATACGTTCGTAACCGTCATTTTTCTCGATTTTGTCCAGATAATTGACCCAGTGCAGTTGGAGTCTCTTTTCCTTGGGGTCAATCATTTTGTCTAATCCCTTAAATTCCACACGGTAATCCAGTTCATAACCATGTGTAGTCAAAGTATAAATCTGACTAAAAGACCGGCCTGGTCCAAGGTGGGCAGTTAAACGAATGCTTTGGTCATCAATTTGAACATCATCAAAAAAAAGCTCTCCACTGCGAACCCTTCCGTTGGCAGCAGAGGGTACGGGGAAGATATATTCAAATCGATTCTTCTCATCTTCAAGGAGATATAAGTCCTGGTATTCATCCTTCCGCTGTTCGTTTTCAATCAGTTTTTGGTATTTTTTAAGCAGTATCGACCTAATCGCGCCTCCTTTGGTGTCAAATGAAATGCGCATCACCTCGTTTTCAAGGATATGGGTAGCTTGGTTTCCTGAGGCTGCTGGTGCAAAGGCACCATAATCTCGTTGCAAAATGAGTTGCTCCACAGAGTCATTCGAAGTCGGTGCTTCAGCGTTGACATCTACCTCAATGCTCGGCAAACCAGGTGTATCAGGAACGGGTGTCTGTTCCGCCAGGGCGATCGAATCCTTGACCCGTTGCATCTCGGCAAGTTGCTCCTCCGTAGGCGCATTCATTCTTGCCCATAGATAGAAAAGCAAGAAAATCAGCACTATACCAATAATGGTGTTCTTATCCATCACAATGCCCTGTTGAAAAATTTCGGCAAAGGTACAATTTTGATGCCAGCGTCAAACATATCTCCGACAAACGAAGGTGAAGGATAGAGAAAGGCTTCTTGAGCGTTGAACATACCCGACAACCGTGCCGTTTAGTTCTTGGGACCTCCATTCCCTGGATGGTACCATCTGCAGTAAGCGATATGATGGGTAAATCGTTATTTTCGCATCTATTTTTCATTGACAAGAATCTATTCCAATGTTCGAAAGCCTAAATGACAAGTTAGAGGGTGCTTTCAAGGTCCTTAGCGGGCAGGGCAAACTCACCGAAATCAATATTGCACAGTCAATCAAAGAAATCCGGCGAGCCCTGGTAGCCGCAGATGTTAACTACAAGATCGCCAAAGAGTTTACCGACAAAGTAAAGGATGAGGCCCTGGGTAAGCAGAATGTGTTAAAGTCTGTCAAACCAGGTGAGCTGATGGTCAAAATTGTGATGGATGAATTGATCGCCTTAATGGGAGGGCAAGCAGTCGGTATTAATGTGAGTGGAGATCCTGGCGTTGTTCTGGTGGCAGGATTGCAGGGATCAGGAAAAACCACTTTTAGTGCCAAATTGGCTCATTATCTGAAGAGCAAGAAAAAGAAAAATCCTTTATTAGTGGCAGGTGATGTGTATAGACCTGCAGCTATCGATCAGCTGCAAGTCTTAGGCGACCGTATCAATGTGCCAATCTATAAAGAAGTTGACAATAAAGATCCCGTGGATATTGCGGCGAAAGCTCTATTGTTTGCCAAGCAAAACAGTCACGATGTGGTGATCGTTGACACTGCTGGTCGTCTGGCCATTGACGAACAGATGATGGACGAAATCTCTAACATCAAGAACACCATCCTACCATCTGAGACTTTGTTTGTAGTGGATGCCATGACAGGACAAGATGCGGTCAATACGGCGAAAGCATTCAATGAGGTCATTAATTATGATGGCGTGGTGCTTACCAAACTGGATGGCGATACCCGGGGTGGAGCCGCGTTGACGGTAAAGTACACGGTTGGAAAGCCGATCAAGTTTGTCAGCTCAGGCGAATCAATGGACACACTTGATGTCTTTCACCCCGATCGGATGGCTCAACGAATTTTGGGGATGGGAGATATCGTTTCTTTTGTCGAGAAAGCCCAGGAACAATTTGATGAAAAGGAAGCCAAGCGGCTGGAGAAGAAAATCAAAAAGAACAAATTTGACTTTAATGATTTTCAAAGTCAGTTGAAGCAGATTAAGAAAATGGGCGATGTTAAGTCATTGATTGGGATGATTCCGGGTATGAGCAAGATCACCAAAAATTTGGATATTGATGACAAGGCTTTCAATAAGGTCGAGGCCATCATACAGTCCATGACCCTGGAAGAACGCGCAAACCCAGAGTTGCTCAATATGAGCAGAAAGAGACGTATTGCACTCGGCTGCGGCCACGATATTCATGAGATCAACATGTTTGTCAAACAGTTTCACCAGATGCGTAAAATGATGCACAAGTTGAGCAAAGGAAATTTTAATGAGGCCATGGCCGGCATGCGAGGGCCTAAGAGATAGTTAATGTGATTGACGGTCTGTTGGTCGAAAATTTGACCACTTTACTCCGGCCTTTAGCAGATGAACGTGTTGAAAACCTTAATTTACGTGAACAGTCGGCGATGAAGAATACCTGGATGAAGAATCTCCTGAGCCAGCCATGTTTTTCTCTTCTTAGTGAATCTCAAGACTGATCAGTATTCTTGTCTTGGAAACAATGAAGCAATGATGAGTGTCATTTTAACAAATCAGAACGTTCTACTCAAAAAAAAAGAATCTAATCAAACTATGAGAAGTAAACTTTTCCAATTCACAGCGATCCTCTTGATTTTAGGCTGTTTGCCCACACTGACCATTGTTGCGCAGAATAGCCAAGAGCAGCAAGAGTCACCACGGCCCGTTCTCGCCAATGCCCCAGCAACGACAGAAACTCATGAAATTCCAAAAACCAAACAGATGGTGGATCATGGTGGAGAACAAACCGATCCAGAGATACCCATGGATCCGAGGGTCCGGATGGGGAAATTAGACAATGGATTGGTTTATTATATTCAGAAGAATGAAAAACCGGAAGATCGCGCTGAATTGCGTCTCGCAGTTGGGGTAGGATCGATCAACGAAGACGACGATCAGCTGGGATTGGCCCACTTTGTTGAGCACATGGCCTTTAACGGGACAACACACTTTAAGAAAAGTGAGCTGGTTGATTACTTACAGAGTGTGGGAACCAGGTTTGGTCCCGATCTTAACGCATACACCAGTTTTGATGAAACAGTATATATGTTGCAAGTACGTACAGACTCCCAGGCATTGTTTGACAAGGGAATGTTGATACTGGAGGATTGGGCCCAGGGAGTTGCTTTTGAGGACGAGGAGATTGACAAAGAGCGCGGAGTCGTTGAATCGGAACTGCGATCGGGACTTAGTGCAGAGGAGAGAATGCGAAATGAGTACTTGCCGGTCATTTTTCACGAATCCAAGTATGCAGATCGCCTTCCCATTGGTACTCGTGAAATAATCAATAACGCACCTTATGAAGCCTTCAAACGCTACTATCGGGATTGGTACCGTCCCAATCTTATGGCAGTGGTCGTGGTGGGAGACATCGATGTTGATGATGTTGAAGCCGACATCAAACAGAGGTTTGCCAAGTTGACTAATCCGGAAGAACCGCGGCAGAGAGAGACCTATGGTTTCCCTGATCACGAGGAAACCCTGATTGTCATAACCTCTGACAAGGAAGCTACTTTCACCACGGCTAGGGTGATGTATAAGCACCAGCACAAGAAGGTGAAGAATCTGGATGATTACCGGCGATCGTTGGTACAGAATGTGTACAACCGGATGCTTAACAACCGCCTTGACGAACTTCGACAAGCTGCTGATCCGCCCTTCCTTTATGGTTATTCAGGGTATGGACGACAGGTTGGCAATTTGGACAGTTACACGTCATATGTCTCCACCGGCGAAGGTGAAGTGATGAAGGGATTGCGTGCGGTGCTAGAGGAAAACAAGAGAGCCCTGGAGCACGGTTTCACTGAAAGCGAATTGCAACGTACCGTATTGGAAATGATCAGCGAGGCGGAGACTTCAGCTAAAGAGGAAGACAAAACCCAATCGGGCTCACTAGCCATGCGTTATGTCTATCATTATCTCAATGAAAATCCCGTACCTAGTCCCACACAGAGATTCGAATTGTACCAGAAATTGTTGCCCACTATCCAACTTCAAGAGATCAATGATCTGGCTAATCAGTGGATCACCGATGGCAGCAACCGAGTAATTGTCATTACAGGACCCAAAAAAGAAGAAGTTCCTTTACCCACAAAAGATGAGGTACTGTCATTGATTGAAGAAGTTGATAAAACCCCAGTCGACCCCTATGAAGACACGGTAACAGATCAACCCCTTATCGCTGATCTCCCTCCACCGGGGTCCATTGCCGCTGCTAACATCATGGATAAGATTGGTGTGACCGAGTGGACTTTGTCCAATGGGGTTAGGGTGATTTTGAAACCTTCGGATTTCCAAAATGACGAAATCATCTTTACTGCTTTTAGTCCGGGAGGGCATTCACTGTATCCCGATGAGGATTATTGGTCGGCTGCACTGGCTTCAGCCATTGTGAATCAATCTGGTGTGGCAGACTTCAACAGCATTCAATTGGAAAAAGTGCTTGCTGGCAAACAGGTTCGGGCAAACCCCTACATAAGTGACCTCGAGGAGGGCATGCAAGGATTTAGTACCATCAAGGACTTGGAGACCATGTTTCAACTTATTCACCTCTATTTCACCTCCCCACGAAAAGATAGTGAAGCATACCAATCCTTAATGACTCGCCAAAAGCAGATCTTGCAAAACCTCATGGTCAATCCCAATTACTATTTCCGGGAGCAACTCAATAAGATCAAATACAATGATCACTTGCGAAAGGGCATCCCCAAAGCTGAGGAGTTAGACCAGGTCGATTTGGACAAGGTTTTCACGGTTTATGAAGATCGTTTTGCCGACGCCTCTGATTTTACCTTCATATTTGTAGGCAACTTTACCGAGGAATCCATTAAACCCCTCGTCGAACAGTATCTTGCTACCCTTCCTGCAACCGACCGGGAGGAATCTTGGCAGGATGTCAACGCAGACGTGGCGGAGGGCAAGATTGTGGAAAGATTCTCTTTTGGTGAAGCTCCCAAAGCACAAGTCGATATGAGCTGGTCTGGTGAAATGGATTGGGACGATCGTTCCAATCGCTTCGAACACAATGTGTTGCTAGAAATATTGAAAAACCGTTTGCGCGAATCTATGCGAGAAGACCAGGGTGGAGTTTATGGAGTTAGGGTGAGTGGTGGTGTTTCCAAGCAACCAAAGGAGGGATACAGCGTAAGTTTTTCCTTTAATGCTGAGCCTGATCAAGTAGATACACTGATAAATGTTGCCTTGACAGAAGTGGAAAGTATGGTAAAAGAGGGTCCAACGGAAGAGGACCTGCAAAAGGTACTTGAAGTTTTAAGACAATCACGAATCAAGAACTTGAAGGAAAATAACTATTGGTCTTCCGCTTTAAAGAGGCACTATTGGTTTGGTCTCGATCCCGAAATGATCTTGTTAGACCATTATGATGAGCTGTTGTCATCAGTGGATTCCGAGGCGATCCATGAAATGGCTAAGGAGGTATTTTCCACTAAGAATTACATCCAGCTAGTGATGATGCCAGAGGAAGAAAAAGAATAGATATCTTTGGATTCATTGCCTCAGTGATATCAATGCTTAACCTCATTCGTACCCTTTTACCTTCTGTGGCCATGCTGTGTGCTTTGTCTATCTCGGCACAAGATGCTCCACTGTATGGTACATGGCATGGAAAGATGAAGACGGCAAATGGTGCTCGATATGTATTTAGTTTAGACATATTGCCGGAACGGGATGGTGGTTGGGGGAGTTTAAAGGCTGTAGCGATTCATAACAGGAACGGAGATCAGGAAGTCATCGAATTGACAGGAATCATTTATGCCGATAAAAGTATCTATTTGAGTGATGTGATCGATCGATATGAGGCCCTCAAGGATGGGAGGAGAGTCAGTAAATTGCAATTTCTTCTAAAATATAAGGACGGTAACTATCACCTGGATGGCCATTGGCAAGAATACCGGGATTTACGAAGATATCGAAAGGGTAGGCTCTTTTTGCGAAAATTGCAGAGCAAGGCCTAAACGGGACCTTTATCATCTGGCTATCACCAGCCGTTTCACCAAGGTGCTTCTCTTATCAAACATCTGGAGGAGGTAGGTGCCAGATGGCAATTGGCTGACATCAATGGTATTTCTTTTGTCCTGCACTGAAGTTTCTGTGAGCAAGTCGCCGGTAATCGAGTAAATCGAAACATGTAAAGTAGGAGAGGATTCGTTGATTTGCAGCGTTAGAATTTCTTTGGCCGGATTGGGATAAAACTGAAGCTCAAGATGGCCAAGTACATCTGCAGCTGCCGTACTTTGATTAGAAACGCACGCACACTGTTCTTCATCCCAAATCGCATTTTGGGTACAAACAGGGGGATAGTCGACCGGAGCTATAGTTACCGCGTATCTGATATCTATCGTATCGTCATCGATAAGAACATCAGTCAAATATACCTGGTAAGTCAAATCTTCAGTGCCATATTTCGGTACCAATTCTTTCATAGGTTCCCATACGATGGTATTGTCTCCAAAGCCATTCTTCAAAGGCATGGTTTCCAAAGCGATCTCAGATTCAAATTGGTCTTTCATCTGGATTTTTGTCATGGTGAAATTCGCATGTGGGAGTCCCAGTGACCATCGATCCGGTAGGAGGGGAGCAGGGAAAAATCCAGCACTGGGATATGCAATGTATTCCAAGTCTGGCGGAGGTGCAGTTTTGGTATGGATAACGTACAGGGCGTGGGCATTGGAAGTAGAGCCCAACCCAAATTCCTTCGCACGACTATATAAGATCCAACGACGATGACCTACTGCGGAATTGTTCATCCCTGGATCAAGCATATATAGGGAGATGGCAGCAGTGCCATGTACCCCCAGAGCTAAATTGGATCTCATGGCAGCTTGGAGGCCGTCTGGAGAAAAGCAAGTCCACTGGCTGTCGGGTTGATGGGCGAGATCATTTTGAGCGTGCATCATTAGGGCTGCTTCCTGACACATTTTCTCCAGGCCAGGATCGTAAAAGACTGGATTGCTTATTCCGGCCAAACGCCTAAAGTAATTTATACGCATCATGCTCAATGCGATAGCTTGGTCTGATATTTTTCCAGACTTACATGTGCCAATATCGCCATCCCAACCTAGATCTGTCGTGAGCAGAACCGACCCTAAATAGTGGGTTTCATAATCGCGAACCATGGTCAATCGATCACATTGGGATGAGATGATGGTGACTTGAAATATTGATACGATGAAGCATAAACAAAGGCATCGGCATCCAGCGCAGCGTTGCATGGTATTATTGCTTTTCTCAATGGGTTTCCTTCACAGCTTGATTGGGAACGACTTCCTCAAATAGACGAGGATGGTCAGACAAGAGAAAAGCAAAAATTATGCTAAAGCTGAGTGGTATGAGAATAGCTTATAGAGTGCGGGTACTGATGGGAGAGTTATCCCTTCTGCTGTCGTCGCATATTCGCCAGCTGGTCCCAGACCTCCTCATCCACATGGCGAAATGCATTAAATTGTCCTCCATTTTCAAGCCATTCACCTCCATCTATAGTGATCACTTCACCATTAATGTATGAAGAATAATCTGACATAAGGTAGGCAGCTAGATTGGCCAGTTCCTGATGATCACCCACACGCTGGAGCGGTATTCGGGCAGCTGGGTCAAATTGCTTGCGAACTGTTTCGGGAAAGAGGCGGTCCCAAGCGCCCTTGGTCGGGAAAGGCCCCGGAGCAATGGCATTCATACGAATGTGGTACTTACGTCCCCATTCTACAGCCAAAGAGCGAGTTAAAGCCAATACTCCTGCCTTGGCGCAAGCACTAGGTACCGTGTATCCAGAACCTGTCCATGCATAGGTAGTTATGATGTTGAGTACTGTCCCTGGTATCTTATGCTCAATCCAATATTTACCGGTCTCGAGCGTATAGTTAACCGATCCCTGTAATACGATGCCGATTACTGCCTCAAAGGCTTTGATAGAGAGCCTTTCGGTGGGAGACACAAAATTTCCGGCTGCATTGTTGATTAAACCGTCGATTTTTCCGAAGGCCTCTATCGTCTTTGCAATGACTTTTCCAACCGATCCGGCATCTCTGACATCTCCACTTACGGCAATGATGTCTCCTTGTGTTTCTTCGGCTATAGATTGCGCAGTTTGCTCGATTACTTCTTTTCGCCGGCTGGTGATACATATTTTTGCACCCAGGGTCGCCAAATATTTACTCATGGATCTTCCCAGTCCGGTACCACCGCCGGTTACGATAATGACCTTGTCCTGTAGAACCGATTCTTTGAACATTGGATCTCGATAACTATTCATCTTACACTAGACTTCGCTGCCTTCTAAGAGAGCTTTTAATTCACTTAATTTCATCATACATTCTATTGGGGTCATGGTATTTACATCAATGGTAGAGATGGCTTCTTTTACCTTCCCGGCACTTTCATCGGTGTGGTCGAAAATGCTGAGCTGTAATTGAGGGGGCGGATAGGCCTTTAGCGTTTCTTCGACTGATTCATCTTCGGACGCTGCTTGTGTTAGCGACTTTGCCTCAAGCTGTGCCAACAAGGCCGCCGCGCGTTTCAAGATGGGGTAGGGCATGCCCGCCATTTTCGCTACGTGAATACCAAAGCTGTGCTGGCTTCCCCCTGGTACCAACTTTCGGAGGAACAGCACCTTGTTGGAAACTTCTTTAGTGGCAATATTGTAGTTTTTGATCCGGCGAAACTTGGCTGCTAGCTCGTTTAGCTCGTGGTAATGGGTGGCAAACAAGGTCTTGGGTCTGGCTAAAGGATTGTCGTGCAGATATTCGGCAATCGACCAAGCAATGGAAATACCGTCATAGGTGCTGGTGCCACGTCCAATTTCATCGAGTAAAATTAGGCTTCTCTCGGAGATGTTGTTCATGATACTGGCCGTTTCATTCATCTCCACCATGAAAGTAGATTCACCGGAAGAAATGTTGTCAGAAGCTCCCACTCGAGTAAAGATCTTATCAACGATCCCAATCCTTGCCTTGGTTGCTGGGATATAACAACCCATTTGAGCCAATATGGTGATTAGGGCCACTTGCCGTAATAAGGCAGATTTTCCAGCCATGTTCGGCCCTGTGATCATCATGATTTGGGTATCATCATTGTCCAGAAGTATATCATTTGGAACATAATGATCACCTGGATCCATTTGCTGCTCAATCACCGGATGCCGTCCATCTCTGATATCAATGCTAAGTGAATGATCAATTTCAGGCCGGCCATAGGATCTTTGTCGGGCTAGGTTAGAGAAGCTTACAAGACAATCTAATTGCGCCAGCAACTGTGCATTGGCTTGTACTGGAGCTATGTAGTCGTAGCAGGAGGCCACCAGGCTATTAAATATGGAAGTCTCCAACTCCCTTAGATTGTCTTCGGCATGAAGGACTTTCGTTTCCAGTTCCTTCAAGTCTTCAGTGATGTACCGTTCTGAGCCAGTTAAGGTCTGTTTCCGGATCCAATGGTCAGGTACCAGACCCTGGTCTTTGTATCGATTGGTCACTTCGAGGTAGTAGCCAAACACATTGTTAAAACCAATCTTTAGGTTTAAGATCCCAGTGGCTGTAGCTTCGCGTTGCTGTATTTCAGTGAGCAGATCTTTACTATGCAATATGATATGTTTCCATTCATCCAATGGCTTGGATACGCCTTCCCTTATCACGTCGCCCTTGTGAATTTGAGCCGGTGGATCATCGACAAGGGTGGTCAGGATAGACTCGCGTAAACTGACACAGGGGCTAAGATGTTCTCCAGTCTTAGTCAGGAGAGGATCGGCTTGATTTTCTAAAGTTTCCTTAAGAGAGGGGACAACCAACAGCGCTTTAGCCAGCTGCATGATGTCTCGGGGATTGGCTTTTCCTACTGAAATCTTCGCTACCAACCTCTCCAGATCTCCACTCTTGGTCAGTGCCTCGGTGATCTCTTCAACGACCTCGTCGGAGTCCTTAAGAATAGTGACAGCTGACAACCTTTCCTCTATGGTATCTTTGTTTTTAAGCGGGAGAAGTAACCACTTTTTAAGGAGTCTACTGCCCATCGGTGAAGTAGTAAGGTCAATCACGTCAATCATGGATACACCCGTGGGATGGTTAGAGTGGATCAACTCTAAATTGCGGATGGTGAAGCGATCAAGCCAAACATACTCATCGGGAATTAATCGCTGAATCTTCCTAATGTGAGGAATCTTATGGTTTTCGGTGATTCCTAGGTAGTGGATAATGGCTCCTCCGGCAATCTGACCCAGTGATAAATCTTCTACACCGAATCCCTTGAGTGAGTGTAAGTCGAAATGATCGAGGAGTTTCTGCCGTCCGTATTCCTGGACGAAAACCCACTCGTCTAGGGGATAGATAAAGTACTGGTCTCCAAATTGAGCAGTAAAATCCTCCCGGTGGTCCTTTGAAAAAATTACCTCTGATGGAGGAAAGCTTTGAAATAGTTTTTCCAAGTAAGCGGGATCACCTTCTGACATAAAGAATTCACCGGTTGAGAGATCGCAAAGAGCGATTCCCATCTGTCGATTATTGTGATAGTGTACGGAGGCCAGAAAATTGTTGTGGTTGCGATCAAGAAGGTGGTCGTCCGTAACTACACCTGGAGTTACTACTTCGGTCACGCCCCGGTCTACGATCTTCTTTTCCTTGCTGGGTTTTTCTAATTGTTCACAAATGGCCACCCGATAGCCTGCCTTGACGAGTCGTGGCAGATACATGTCAATGGAATGATACGGGAATCCCGCCAGTTCCACCTGACTACCTCCATTATTTCGATTGGTGAGTACAATGCCTAGAATTCTAGCGGTCTTCACTGCGTCTTCACCAAAAGTCTCGTAGAAGTCACCCACCCTAAACAATAGAATCGTTTCCGGATACTTTTGCTTGATCCGGAAATATTGATCCATCAAGGGTGTTGTGCGACTTGCCTTCTTGGGTTTATTCTTCTTATCAGCTTTTGATTTTGCCAAACCAACTCCTTTCTCCAAAGATAGGTTTAATATATTGGATTAATCTATATACATCAAGTGTGGAAATGTGGAAAAATAAGACCGTAACTGCTATAGAGTGATGTGATTTTGCCAAGTGAAGTGTTCTGGCTAGAGACACAATAAGCCGTGCTGGTGTAAAGGCAAAATCGTCAGTCACCGGGGTTAAAATGACCTTGTTTGGTGTTCGACCTCGACAGGGCCAGGGCCTTATGGAACCTTTAGCTTCCGGGTGAAGTTACCAGGTTCTGAACACGGTTCGGATAATCGGAAATAATACCGTCAACGCCAAGGGTTAACATTCGCTGAATATCAATGTTGTCATTTACCGTCCAGGGAATGATTTCCATCCCATGATGATGTACTTCTTTTACCAAATCTGAGGTTACGTGACGAAAATTTGGACTATATATGGGAGGAATAAATCCCAACTCTTCAATATTGGTTTGAAGATCCCGATCGTTGTCGATTAACCAGGCTAGCGATATCTTAGGTGCAGATCTCCTTACTTCCTGCAAAGTCTCTGCGTCAAAACTTTGGATAATGACTCTATCCTGCACTTTGTGCTCTTCGATTACAGCCAGCACCAATGCGACGAATTTTTCGACTGCGGGATGATAGACTTGATCCCACTGCGGTCGTCGCTTGATCTCAATGTTGTATCTAATGGGTGACAATTCGTGCTCCTGCCACAGTGCTTCCACCCGGTCGAAAACCTCATCAAGTGACGGCTTATAAACTTTTATTTTATGTTGGTCAGGGAAACGGGAGTGCCCTATGCTGCCACAGTCGTACTGTTGAATCTCTTCCAAGGTGAGTCGGTACAAATTATGGGTCTGTTCTTCATCCTCCGGTATGGTCATGCCCTTGGGGTCCAGCGCGATCTCGTGTGAGAAATAGGGCTCATGAGATACCACAACCTGGTGATCCTTCGAAATCACTACATCCATCTCCAGGGTAGTAACTCCCAATTCAATGGCTTTTAGGAAGGCAGGAATTGAATTTTCTGGCATCAGGCCCCGACAACCTCGGTGGCCCTGAATATCAAATTGGGAGGCAGGTACAGTCATTTTTGAAGCGCATTTGCTGCTGCCCAGTAACACCAGCATCCATAAGAAGTATTTGACCATAATTGGTTTTTGTGCAGTGGAATCTATTTGGGATTCTTAATAAATTTTCCAGGTCATCATTCCACATATTCTTGACGTACAACCAAGGCGACATAATTTTCATCGATGAAAAGGTAGCCCTGATCGTAGCAAAAGTAATAGGTCTTTCCAGATTTCGTCTGGTATATGTTGGTGTGATAATTGAAATTAAAACCCGCTGCAATCAATTTTTTCTTATGAAGTTTGGTCTTGCCCTTGGGATTCAATTCGGCTAAGATCCGCCGATTTTTTTTTAAGGTCCGATTAATACTTCTGATGAAATTACTGGTTCCGCTGTTGAGTCGATTATTGTGGTTATTGCGACAGCTGTCACTACAGAATTTCTTGTCGATTCTGCCAAAGATTTCGCTGTTGCATTCTGGACAAAGGCGCTTCACCACATTGTCTAGCTTGAGGCTTAACTATATTGATCTTTCAGGATTTCCCGGCTGATTACAATCTTCTGAATTTCTGAAGTTCCTTCTCCGATAGTACACAACTTGGCATCCCTGTAGTACTTCTCAACGGGGTAATCTTTGGTGTACCCATAACCGCCGTGAATCTGTACAGATTCATTCGCACATTTGACTGCCACCTCGGAGGCAAATAACTTTGCCATAGCCGACTGTTTGGTTGCCGACTGTTGTCGATCTTTTAGGTCAGCTGCCTTCCTGGTCAGTAATTCGGCTGCTTGGATTTGTGTTGCCATGTCGGCAAGTTTAAAACTGATTCCCTGGAATTCAGCAATCGGTTTTCCAAATTGATGCCGTTCTTTGGCGTATGCAACGGAGGCTTCATAAGCACCCTTGGCGATTCCCAGAGAAAGTGCTGCAATAGATATTCGGCCGCCATCAAGAACTTTCATGGCCTGAATAAAACCATTTCCCTCCTCACCAAGTACTAGACGCTCATGTACCCGGCAATTGTCAAAGATCATTTCAGCAGTTTCTGACGCCCTCATCCCGAGTTTATTTTCCTTCTTACCTGAACTAAAACCGGGAGTATCTTTTGGGACAATAAAAGCGGTCATGCCCCGGCTATCGAGCAACTCACCCGTTCTCGCAATTATTACGGCAACATCCGCCGATTTACCATGTGTAATCCATGATTTGGTACCATTAATCACGTAGTGATCACCTTCCTTCTTTGCTACACAACGCATCCGCATGGCATCACTGCCTGTGGTAGGTTCCGTAAGCCCCCAAGCTCCCAGATATTCACCCGTCGCAAGTTTTGCTAAGTACGTGCTTTTTTGATCCTCACTGCCATGAAGTAGAATATGACCGGAACAAAGAGAATTGTGCGCTGCAACGGATAGGCCAATCGACCCACAGACCTTGGCGACTTCTTCTATCACAGTAACATATTCCTGATATCCCAATCCCGCTCCATTGTACTCGATCGGTACCAAGACACCCAAAAAGCCTTGTTTACCCAGAGCACGCATGACATCAATGGGAAAATGTTGCTGTTCATCCCACTCCATCACATGGGGTTTGATTTCCCTTTCCACAAAGTCGCGTACGCTTTCCCGGATGAGCCGAACATTCTCAATAGTTTCCACTTTCATGCCTAAATCTTAACCCATTCGCTTTCGACAAAAATAACCATTCACCATGCAATATGACATTTTAACAAGATAATTGTTCAAAGTGTATTTGATGATCGTGTACTCACCTAAACCTTGTATTTGGCAGCCCACCACTTCCTCAATCTTTCTGCGATCCGGCTTTCGACACTGTTGCCACCAGGCTCATAGAAAATTTGGTCTTGAATTTCTGGAGGTAGATAAGTTTGATGAACGAAATTGCCAGGGAAGTCGTGGGCGTATTGGTATTCCTTGCCATAGTTCAATTGCTTCATTAGATCAGTTGGGGCATTCCGTAGGTGCAAAGGTACCGGCAAATTGCCCACTTCCTTCACTTTTTCCTGAGCCTTTGCGATCGCTGTGTAGGCACTGTTGCTCTTCTCGCTGACTGCCAGATAAATAACGGCTTGTGACAAAATGATTCGTGCTTCCGGAAATCCCACAGCTTGAACGGCATGAAAACATTGGGTGGCCATTAAAAGCGCATTGGGATTGGCAAGTCCAATATCTTCAGCTGCAGATATCATCAACCGCCGGCAGATAAACTTTGCGTCCTCCCCAGCTTCGATCATTCTGGCCAGCCAATAGAGCGCAGCGTTGGGATCGCTACCTCTGATTGACTTGATGAATGCCGAAATTATGTCGTAATGCTGGTCCCCTCCTTTGTCGTACAGCAATAGATTTTGCTGAATGGTATTTTCTACCATGGCATTGGTAATTCCTATCTGTCCTTCCGGCAAAGAGGCAACCACGATTTCAAGCGCATTGTATAACTTCCGTGCATCACCTCCCGAATAGTGTATTAGGGCTTCAGACTCCAAGATCTTTATTTGCTTGTTCTTTAACTCGCTATCGAGCGTAATTGCACGATTGAGGAGGATCTCTAAGTGCACCTTCTCAAGGGGTTTCAAGATATAGATTTGACACCGGGAAAGGAGTGCGGAAATGACTTCAAATGATGGATTCTCAGTTGTAGCACCAATCAAAACTATGGTTCCTTCCTCAACAGCACCCAGTAAAGAATCCTGTTGAGATTTTGAGAATCGATGGATTTCATCGATAAATAAGATGGGCCCTCCACGATCGAAAAATTGCTGTTTCCTAGATTGCTCAATGGCGTTCCTCACATCTTTGACACCAGCATTCACGGCACTCAATGCACGGAAAGGACGATGCAATTGGTGAGCGATGATCCGAGCCAGGGTAGTTTTGCCTACGCCCGGCGGTCCCCACAAGATGAAGGAATGTATCTGATCCCCTTCGATTGCTTTACGTAATACTGCGCCTTGCTTCACCAGGTGTTCCTGTCCAACATAGTTGTCTAGGTCTGTAGGACGCATTCTTTCTGCCAGTGGAGTAGCCATATCCCAATTGTCGACTTTTATTGGTGTGCCAAGATCATCTGCAAATTCCTTGACTATATAACGGCCCTAAAAGGTTATGGGCATCATTTTAAGAACCACCTGCTAACCAGCTCCCACCTTGCGATCTTATCACTTTGCTCGATTTCTGAAAAGGTCGATCACTTTGCACCGGAAGCTTGTAGGCCACCAAACTCATAATCATTATTGTCGATGATAATCTGTTCGATCCCAATATTCTTTGTAACCCAACTTGATCGATCTTTCTTCTTCTTTTTGTGCAGGGTATGGGACTCAAGAAGGAAGCCCTTTATATCATCCATTTGCTCCTGATACTGGACCGACATGAATTTTTCCATAAACCCCATAAAAGAGGATCTCCAATCGATGTCAAGGTCTTCAGTAAGATAAAACGTGGTCTCGAAATCTTGACTCTCACCCTCGTATTCATGGGATTGATACCCTAAAATCTCCTTGGACTTTCCAGTCTTCCGGATTGTCCACTGCTCTAATGAATCTTGAACATGGCCAGCCATGTCAGCACTTAGGGAGAAGATGTTGGGTATGGCTTGTGCGGTGCGGTCACCTTTCTTGTCGACTACGTACATTACCGTCACATCTTTTTCAAGATCCATGATGATTGTTCGGGTCTCACCCTTTTCCTCCTGCTCCATACCAAAGAGTGCCTCATCTTCTGAGAGCAGCATGACAATCTCCTGAACGTCGTTGCCGTCGGTGGTTTCAACGACCACGCGCCGGTCAAATTCATATTGATCTGGTAAATCAACAGATTCATTCATTCTCTCCATCCAGGTGCGGGCTAGTTCGCCGTACTGTACAGCAATCGAATCACCATCGCTGCCTGAATAGCTGCTGTCCTGTTTCATGGCGTCAAGTAACATTTGATCAAATGCATCGGACATTGATTTGTAGACTTTGCGAGCAATGGCCTCCGATGCTTTTTCGACCAGGAGATCTTCGGCAGCTCTTTCGATCTTTTGCTTCGATCTCCTTAAGACCCGATCCAATATCTGAGCATCAGAATGAAGGGGTATTGTCGTCAGCAAAAGGAGGCCACAAATCATTTTTAAAGAAGTGATAGGCATTTTGGTATTACAGATTTATGTTTAATAAGGATTTCTAAAGGTAAAGAATTTCTCCTGTGGCCTAATATGGCCATTACTGAACTTCATTGGGGCTCAAGGTGGCTTCGGCGGATAAAGAAATCATCGTGAGTGAGTCCAAGATTCCATGGCAATAATGTCCATTTGTCACTTACTAATGATTTAGTACATCTTTAACGACTTGTCATGAACAAGGTAGTGTGAAATCCTGTATTTTAATGGACACACTTTAGCAATGACATTTTTGCGAGCCATAATCTCGTTCTTCTTACTGTTGCTGATTTCTGAGTTGGCGGCTCAAGTGCCTTTTGTATGTAGAGGAGAATACTACTTGACATTGCGTGCACGTCGCTTTAACGAATTGTTTACCGTAAATATTGATCCGCGTACACAACTGGTTACATTTGATCAGGTGCCCATCGTCGATGGATTCGACCTCAATGCCATGGGTTATCGAATTACAGACAATTTCATTTATATCATTGATCAGACCAATACAGGATTGTTGAGAATACATGGAGATGGTACCATTGCCAGGTTGCGAGTGTTAGAAGAATTGCCGTCCTACCGATATTTTGCTGGTGCCTGCACACCTGATGGAAATTACCTCATCATTTCGGGATCGCCGATTGACTTTGGCTTTGGAAGTGCCAATATTAACCTGGTTTTTATTGATTTACGGGATCCGGCTTATCCAACCCGTGAAGTGAGATTGGATAACAATAGGTTTTTATTCTTTGACATGGCATTTGATCCCTTTACTGGAATATGTTATGGCTATGATGCCAATAATCAGGTACTGTGCACGATCGATATCACGACGGGAGCCATGAGTCAAGTCGGAAACCCTGGTCAGATTGCCAACTCAATGGGCACTTTGTTCTTTGATGCTTTTGGTAATCTTTATGGTTACGGACGGCCTGAGGGTGGTAATGCACAAAACACGTTATTTAATATAGACAAATTGACTGGTCAAGTAACGGTGCGGACTACGGGAGAATCAGCAGACCGCAGCGATGGCGCTGCATGTCCATTTACCATCAAACTGACTAAGGACGCTTTCCCCAGGGAGACAGTGGCATGCAACGAAATTATCTATACTTTTACCATTGCCAATGCCACAGGAATCGTTCAAGATGGAATTGTGTTTGAAGATATCATGCCTGATGGTATGGAGATCATTGAAATTGTCAATAATCCTTTCGGGGGTGACCGAATCAATACCGGACGCAGCAACGAATTAGTATTTGAAAACATGGTGCTTCCCCTGGGTTTGGATAGTCTCATTGTTAAAGTCAGATCTGGCGCTGATGTTTCGGGACTTTTGAAAAATCAGGCCCGGTTGGATAATCTATTGGAATCACTGGGGGGGTTTACCTTGAGCGATGATCCCCGGACATTACAAGTAGAAGACTCCACTTCGGTATTAATCAGGCCTTTGGACATCGACCTGTCATCCCAGAATAAGCTGATTTGTCGTGGTGATAGCTTATTACTCAGCGGGGATCTGCCTTCCGTGCAATACCTCTGGATGGATCAGTTCACGGGACCATCATTTGCAGTTACTTCGGAGGGAACTTATTGGGTTGAGCTTCGATCTGAATGTGACGTTTCATTTGATACCATTGTCGTTGACTATGCTCCACCAATAACGGTGGATGTGGGACCTGACCGTAGTCTGATCCTCGGAGATAGTTTTACGATTACACCTGAGATCACCGGATTGGGACCATTTTCATACTATTGGACAACTTCCGATAAAAAGGAAACATTGAGTTGTGATGATTGCGAAACACCTACGATTCGACCCTTTTTTGATGGTGTATACTCCTTAGTGGTCGAAGATGGTTCTGGATGTGAAGAGGGGGATGAACTTGAAGTCCTGGTCGATCGCAATATTTATCTATGGATTCCCAATGCATTTACCCCCAACGACGATGGGGTTAATGATTTCTTTTATGTAGTTGGTCAGTATCCGTACATGATTGCCGATTTCTCCATCTATAGTCGGTGGGGTCAGAAGTTGTATCAGAATGAAAATATCCTGGTCAATAGTGAGCGTGACGGTTGGAATGGATACGTGGGTACGCAAATGATGAATCCTGGAGTATATGTGTACAAAGCCATTATCGAGCTGGTGGACGGTACTCAACAACATTTTACTGGAGACGTCACGCTTGTCCGGTAAGAAAACTACAACTTTGGGTACCATTTACACGCATGGCAAAGTTTCGGTCATCACATTCCAGAACCGGTCGAGGCGGTCTGTTCCTCGGCTTTAGATTGGCGTTACTCACCTTGATTCTGATCCTTTTTTGGTGGTTTGGAAAGGGGTGGATTATAAAATGGTTCGGTGGGGATCCATACAGCTCAACAGAGGTAGAGATCTTCTATTTACCGGCGGCAGATTCGCAGACCGTTTATCATAAAGCACACTTCACCTTGTCGTATGACGAAGACACGGAGCAAGCCAGGTGGGTAGCCTACAAGCTTTCTATAGACCAGTTAAATACAGCTAGGGTTAGCCGAACCGACTTCTTCTATGAAGATCTTGCTATTCATACGGGTTCTTCTCGCTACGATGACTATAAAGGTTCGGGATACACCAAAGGTCATTTGGTACCCGCAGCCGACAGGGCATTTAGTGAAAGAGCTATGGAGGAGACATTTCTCATGAGTAATATCAGTCCGCAAACCTATCATTTTAATGCGGGCATTTGGCGTGAACTCGAAGAACAGGTGAGGGATTGGGCACGAGGTTATAATGAGCTGCTGATCGTCACTGGACCTATCTTCAGCAACCCTCATTTTGAACGAATAGGAGCCAATGGGGTAGGTCTTCCAGATGCTTTTTTTAAAGTAATCATGGATGCAACAGGAGCCGAATACTTTGCTATAGGATTTGTCATACCTAATCAGAAGTCTGATTTGCCCTTACCTACCTTTGCCAAGACTGTAGATGAGGTAGAGCTCCTTACAGGCTTCGATCTTTTTGCTGACTTGTTTATTCAGGAGGTTGAAGACAGCGTGGAGTCAAAGATCAATTGGCAACACTGGCCATTTAATGAACAAAGATATCGAGAGCGCGTCAACGTCTGGAATCGACGTTGAATTGGGATTAATTCTTTGTCATTACACTGTGGTAGTTCTTAGTGTACTTGGACCAAGGAATCGACTTGTGATAGTCCTGTGCAAAGTAATTCATGATTTGTTCAAAGCGAAGTACAGACTGGAAACCCCTGAGGGCTTGAATAATTTCCAAGTTCTCATCCAGAAATACGACGGTGGGATAACTCAGTCTTCCTCGAGTTAACTCTACCGCCAACTCGTGATAGCCACGTTGACCATTCTTTACAAACTGGTAGACCTTGCCTTGGAAAACGAGATCGTCTCGGCACTCAGCATCAAACTTAACTGGATAATAATGCTCATTCAGAAATGAAGCAATAAAAGGGTTTTGAAATGTGGTACGATCCATCTTCTTGCACCATTCGCACCATTCGGTAAAGATATCTACCACGATTTTTCGCTTCTCAACATCTTGTGCTGCCAAGGCCTCTTCGATTGTCATCCATTGGATTTCTTGGGCCTGGCTCCATAACACACCTGAGATACCGAGAGTCAAGCCGCTAATCATCAGTAGTCGTGAAATGGTCCTCAACATATCAGCTTCTTCATTCTCAATTTATCGACGAATTAACAACTTTGAAACAAGAAACACAAGTTGGTTATCGCCCCCGATCATGCTTTTAAAAGAACTTTAACTTACCCTTGTGACCTTTGGTCCAATTGTACTTTTCATATATCCCATGTAGATTCTATCGTCAGAAATCCCGGTCTCACCCACTAACAAATCCTTACTCAGTTGTGGAGCCTTTATACCATATTTTAATGGCTGGCTGTTAATGATGATTCGATATTCATCCCATAGTTTGAGATCAATGAATGATTGCAACAGTAAAGTTCCACCCTCGACCATCACCGAGGCAATCCCCCTTTCATATAGATTATGTAACATGTTTATAATGAACTCATTGTCGAACTTTATTTGAAGTGTATTTGCAAATGAATACTCCGGTTTTTCTGTAATGATCAGGGTAGATGACCCACCGTCGAATAGATGATGTGATTTGGGTATCTTTTCACGTCGGTCTAGAGCAATACGCAAGGGATTTCGACCGGGTACAAGCCGGGTTGTCAGCAGGGGATTGTCGATAATGGCTGTGTTCGTGCCCACCATGACTGCATCACATTGCGACCTCCATTTGTGTACCAACCGATCCGTAAAGGGGTTGCTGATCTTAATCCGTTCACCAGTCCTTCCGATAAAACCATCTCTAGATTGGGCCCACTTCAAGATAATGTAGGGGCGGGCCTCTTGTTGATTGACAGCAAATCGTCTAATCATATTTCTGCATTGGCCCAGCATAACACCTTCTTCCACGAGATGTCCGGTGCGTCGAAGAAGGTCGAGTCCCTGACCACTTACCCGTGGATTAGGATCTGAACAACCGACGGATATCTGGGTGATCTTCTCCTGGCCGATTAAGTCAGTACATGCTGGAGTTTTTCCCCTAAAATGGCAAGGCTCCAGGGTAACAAACAGATGGCATTTCGACAAATCTGAGGTCTTGCTCTTGGCTCTCGTAATGGCATTGACCTCAGCATGAGGCCCTCCAAAGGCCTGGTGATAACCTTCACCCGCCACTTTCCCTTCGGGATTTACAATCACTGCGCCTACCCTAGGGTTGAGTGCTACAGTTCCAGTGCCTAATCGCGCAAGATCGAGACATCGGAACATAAAAATGTTAACTTGATCCTGATCTACCAACTTTCCTAAGTGTAAAAGGTACTGTTAAAAAATTTTGTTTTACAGCAAAAGTTTTTCATATTCGCAGGCAATACCCCCTCTTTGTAACACATCAAACACAAGTAAAGATCTATCCGTAAACTTTTAAACACTCACGTAAATTGTTGTACAAAATTAAACTTAAAAACGCTGACGAGAACGTCATGCTGGATGACGAGGTCTATCACCACCTCACCACAGATCCGTACCTGGTGAAGATTGATTTTGTGAAAAACCTGAGGAAACATTCTTCGGGATGTGCTGTCTTTCAAAAATCTTGGAAACGTGCTGACGGTTACTACAAAATCGAAACAATTTATTTGCATCGCTACATTGCCGAAAAGTTTTTACCCAAGCCCAAGTCGCCAAAGCAAAAACTGGTCGGGGCAAAAAATGGAAATAAATTGGATTGTAGGTTAAATAATCTGGAGTGGAGAACCAGATCTACTTCAAGTCGCAATCGCAAGACCACCAGTAAGACCGGATACACGGGAGTTTACATGGAAAACAAAAAGTACCGTGCAATCATAACCATCAATGGCAAAGCGGTGCATATTGGAATGTTTGAAACTCCGGAGAAGGCTGCTCGGGCTTATAATAAGAAGGCCAAGGAAGTCTACGGTGATGAGGCTAAACTCAATAAGATTAAGAGAAAGCCGAAAGCCGAAGCGAAAAAGTAGTGCTGCTGAGGATCCCTACGTTTCGATGTTGGGTTAATCGTGTAAAATTTTGCCTAGCTTTTCGATCAGGTAGTTGACTTCAGCGGTGGTGTTGAATTCCGAGAAGGAGATACGTATGGTCTGCCCGTCGTTTTCTTGATCCAAGTGAGCCATCACATGGGAACTCTTCTGAGTCCCTGAGGCGCAAGCACTGCCTCCAGAAACGCTAATGCCCTCAATATCGAGATTCATGACCAATAAATCTGATCCCAAACTCTTCGGAACAGTGAAACTTATTACCGTATACAAGGAAGGACCTTCAGGATCACCATTAAATACGATTTGCGGAAATCGGCGTCTGAATTCCCTGATCGTCTTGGTCTTTAATTCCTCGATATGTTGACGAGATTCCGATAATCTCTGAAGGGATATTTGCAGCGCCAATGCCAGACCGTGGATGGCTGCCACATTTTCTGTCCCACTCCGCAGGTTGCGCTCTTGGTTGCCTCCTTCGAGTAAGGGTTTTAGGGTAATCCCTTGTCGCATAAAAAGAAATCCGATGCCCTTTGGTCCGTGAAATTTATGCGCTGAGGCTGAGAGAAAATCTACGGGACTTTCTTGAATGTCAATAGGAAAATGCCCTATCGTCTGTACGGTGTCTGAATGTAGTAAGCAAGATTTAGCCTTACAAAGGTTGGCAACTTGAGACAAGTCAATCTTGGTACCGATTTCGTTGTTGGCATGCATCAATGATACCAGGGTATGGGCTTCATTCTGTGTCAGGAGCTCTTCTAAGTGAGATAATCTGGGTCGACCCTGGCGATCTACGTCGACTAAGTCAAATCTAACTCCGGCATCTGTCAATCGACGACAAGTATTGAGCACGCTAGGGTGTTCGATGGGACTTGAAATGATACGATTTATTCCCAGATCTCTGACCGCACATTTCAACACTGTATTATTGGCTTCCGTTCCTCCGCTGGTGAAGAAAACCTCACCGACTGAAGCATTGAGTGATTCGGCTACCAATTTACGGGCTTCTTCGATGGTGGCCCGACTGATGCGGCCGGCCTGATGAATAGATGAAGGATTTCCATGGCAGTCCTTCATTTTTTCCACCATGGCATCAATGACTTCAGGGTACATTGGGGTAGACGCAGCATTGTCGAAATATATCCTCATGATGAATAAACGAGATGGTTGGCAAACCACTTTTCGACCAATAGCTCTTCAGGGAACGGACCATTTCGGTGTACGAATTCGTTAATATCTGGCAAATACTTATAGTCGTACTGCCAGGTCGTCCAGTTTTGCACGACTTCGGCGATTGCCTGACAAATGAAATCGACTTCTTCATCGGTCATAATGGGATGAATTGAAAATCGAACCCAACCCGGCTTTTGAGAAAGATCTCCAGCGTTGATCCGTGAAGTAATGTATTCTGAAATTTCGGGAGATACCTCCAACAAGTAGTGGCCGTAGGTACCCGCACAAGAACATCCTCCCCTCACCTGAACACCAAATCTATCATTTAACAATTTGACACAAAGGTTGTAATGAAGTCCTTCGACGTAAAATGACACGACCCCTAATCGATGCCGTTGGCGATCGGCCAGTAAGTGGAGATCATTTATGGAATCTAGTCTCTGCCAAATGATCTCTAATAACTCCTTCTCCCGCTCCAGCATTTTACCGACTCCCATCTCCTCTTTTAGTTGAATCGCGAATGCAACCCTCATCGTCTGAAGGAAACCCGGTGTGCCACCATCCTCCCTAGCCTCAATGGCGTCGAAATATTTGTGCTGGCCCCACGGATTGGTCCAGTCCACTGTGCCTCCCCCCGGATGATCCGGAATTTTATTGCGGTACAAATCCTCATTAAAGATTAGAATTCCACAAGAACCCGGTCCACCCAAAAATTTGTGCGGTGAGAAATAGATGGCATCCAATTTTTCTTCAGGATTGCTGGGGTGCATGTCTATATCAATATATGGTGCTGAGGCTGCAAAATCGACGAAACAGTAGCCGCCATATTGGTGCATCAATGCGGCTACCTGATGGTATGGTGTTCGAATCCCCGTGACATTGCTGCAAGAGGTGATTGCCGCATACTTGGTCTTGCGATGAACATATTTCTCAAGCATTCTTCTCAAGTCCTGAAGGTCTAGCAGACCATCACCATCCGGTTTGATGATTTCGACTTGTGCAATGGTCTCGAGCCAGGAGGTTTGATTTGAGTGATGTTCCATGTGACTGATAAAAACAAGGGGACGATCGACTTCCTCAATCTCGAGCTGTGATTGAAATTTCTCGTGTACCTTCAGTCCAAGGATCCGTTGAAACTTATTGACAACACCGGTCATCCCCGAATGACTAGCTATGAGAATATCCTCGGATGATGCACCAACATGCTGTTTGATAATCTTGCGAGCCTCCTGGTAAGCCTTTGTCATTACACAACCCGTGATGGACGTACCTGTGTGCGTATTGCCTACGAATGGGGCGATCTCATGCAGAAGGTGCTCTTCTATCGGCTTGTAAAGTCTTCCCGAGGCGGTCCAGTCAGCATAGACAATGCGCTTCTGACCGTAAGGACCATTAAAATGCTGGTCATGGCCAATCACTCGTTCTCGATATTGTCGGAAGTATTCCTCAAGTGCACTCATGATAGATCCTGGGTTAATTCAGCGATTTCCTGGACGAATTTATCAGCCAATTGAGTGGCTTTATATTCATCGGTGCTTTCCGCATAAATTCTGATAATCGGCTCGGTATTGCTTTTGCGCATATGGACCCACTCATCCTTAAAAATAAGTTTGAGACCATCCATAGTAAATAGATCCTCGTCACGGTATCGATCACACATCATCTGTATGATGTGATCAGGATCAACTCCATCTTTTAAGGATACCTTTTGCTTATTCATCACAAACTGAGGATAACCAGCTTTCAATGCACTGACGGGAATCTGTTGTTGTGCCAGATGAGTAAGAAAAACGGCAATGCCTGCTAAAGCATCACGACCGTAGTGCAAGGAGGGTATGATTACCCCCCCGTTTCCCTCACCCCCAAATATAGCGCCTACTTCCTTCATTTTTTCAACGACATTCACCTCCCCGACCGCTGATGCAAAGTACTTACCACCGTGTTTTTCTGTGACAACTTTTAAAGCTTGGGTAGAGCTGAGATTGGAAACTGTATTGCCGGCGTTTTGGCTGAGTATGAAATCGGCAATAGCAACAATGGTATACTCCTCGCCAAACATCTCTCCGTCTTCACACACCAGTGCCAAGCGGTCCACATCGGGATCAACCGCGATTCCTAAGTCGCAACGCTCTTCAATTACGCAATTGGAAAGATCTTGTAGGTGCTCGGGAAGCGGTTCGGGGTTGTGGGCGAAATTGCCGGTCAAGTCAGCATTGATGAGTTCATAGGAACAACCCAAGGCGTCCAGAAGTGGCGGAACAGATAAAGTGGCTGTACTGTTGATGCAATCGACGGCTACTTTAAACTGACGGGAGGCCACCAAATCTTTGTCTACCCATGGTAAATCCAGTATCCGTTCAATATGGTAGTCCAGGAGTTCAGTAGGTCGATGATTGATCCCCAGTTCTTGGATCGGGGAAAATTCATATCGGTTTGCCTTGATCAGTGAAACGATTTCCTGACCATCTTGAGCGGAGATGAATTCCCCGCGATGATTGAGAAACTTTAATGCATTCCAATCTTTTGGATTGTGACTAGCGGTGATGATAATCCCTCCCCCAGCTTGCAGTTTAGGCACAGCCATTTCGACGGTGGGTGTCGTACTCAGATCCAGGTTGTATAGATCGATTCCCATGCCAATGAGGGTTTGACCTACCAGCTCACTGACCATCTTACCTGAGATCCTCGCATCTCTTCCCAAGACTACCCTCTTTGGCTGAGCTTTGGTGTGTAACCATGCGCCGTAAGCTGCCGCACAAGAAACGATATCAAGCGGCGTCAAATTATCACCTGGAAAACCACCGATAGTGCCCCGTATGCCAGATATCGAAGTAATTAGTGTCAATGTCCTCTTTTTTAGATGATTTATCTGCCATCAAAGGTATGAATTTAGGCTATATGCTTATGTTTAGAGCGGTTTGACCCAATGAGCAAAGGAGACATATGTTTGAACAACTCTTAATATGGGATCTGCACGTTTTTCAGTGGATTAATGGAATAGACCATTCGGTATTAAATGGCTTGATGCCCTATTTCCGGCACAAATTATTCTGGGTGCCGCTATACATATTTCTCGTTGTGTTCCTGGTAATGAACTTTCCTAGGAGAGGGCTTTGGATCCTACTTTTTGCTATTTTGTCTGTGGGATGCTCAGATACAGTCAGTTCAAAGTGGATCAAGAATTCAGTCAAAAGAATAAGGCCATGTAACGACCCCGATGTAATGATATTGACCAATGCCCGAATCAGGTGTGGCGGAGGTTATAGCTTTACCTCATCACATGCAGCAAACCACAGTACCCTCGCCTTCTTTTTCTTTTTCCTCTTTTCTGGAATGGCCCCTCGATGGAGATGGCTGGCGGTTGGGTGGGCATCCAGTATCGGACTAGCCCAGATCTATGTTGGAGTACATTATCCACTGGATGTGGTCGGAGGCTTCCTGGTTGGGTTCTTGATTGGTTGGCTTTTTGCTCATCTGTACCACCGATTTTATACTGTGAGTTAGAAAGCAATCGGTGGATCACTGAGATGTCGTATTAGATCTGCATATGTCTCTCTTGCCCTGATCAGGTAAGGCTTACCCTTATGCACCATGACTTCAGCCGGCCTCGGTCGCGAATTATAGTTTGATGCCATCATGAAACTGTAGGCACCGGCATTCTTGAAGGCCAGTATATCTCCTACCGATATGGTAGAAATGGGTCGATTCCAGGCGAAGGTATCGGTTTCACAAATATAGCCAACAACCGAGTAGATCTTTTGTACACCATCAGGATTTGACAAATTGATAATCTCATGATAAGAATCATAAAACATAGGTCGAATCAGATGATTGAATCCGGTATCAATGCCAGCAAAGAGATTGGCAGGTGTCTGTTTTAGTACATTGGTTTTCGCTAGGAAGTAGCCACATTCTGAAACGATATATTTGCCAGGTTCAAACATGAGTTCTATCTCTCTTTCATGTTTCTGACAGAATGCGTCGAATTTCCGGCTCATTTCCCGACCAAACAATTCTATGTCCGTCTCAATGTCTCCTTCTTTATATCCCACCTTGAAACCGCTGCCAAAATCAATATATTGAATGGTTGGAAAGTGATTTGCCACATCAAACAGAATGTCTGTGGCCCTTAGAAAAACATCTACATCCAAAATATCTGATCCTGTGTGCATATGAATGCCTTCGATGGGAATGCCTTTTTCGGATACCAGGTTTTTCAACTCCTGCAATTGATGGATGGAGATGCCAAACTTAGAATCGATATGACCCACAGAAATTTTTTTGTTTCCTCCAGCCATAATATGGGGATTGATTCGGACACACAAAGGCAATGAGGGATATTCAGAGGACAGATGTTTGAGCACTTCAAGGTTATCGACGTTGATTCGTACACCTAAGGAAATGGCCTCCCGATACTCCTCGATGCCAATAGAACTGGGGGTAAATACAATTTCCTTAGGATTAAATCCGGCTTTCAAGCTCATCTTGATCTCACCGATTGAAACAGCGTCAATCCCTGCCCCCAAGGCCTTCATAAGACGGAGGATAGATATATTGGAAAGAGCCTTGCAAGCATAGTTGAAGGTCAACCGAGGCACATCAAATGACGAACGAAGCCGCTCAAATTGCCGAATTATAATATCGGTATCGTAAATGTAGAGGGGGAGCCCAAACTCCTCAGCGATTTCCAGTACGGAAACGTCCTGAATGTGATATCTACCTTCGGTCCTTCTCATGCCATCTAATTAGAGGAGCCAAAGATAGGTTCTAATGGTGAGACTAAACAACGGCTTTATAAGCCCAGTATCGGGGCTCATCCAACAAAGTTCTCTAGACCGACTTCCACCCACAGAGGTTCCGGAGCGCTCCCCTATGAAACCTGTTTTCATGGAATGTAAAGACACCACAGGTTGAGAAATCAGATGGTATCACATGATAACTGAGCAGGCTTAGAAAATGCGCGTTCGCTTTATTTCTCTTTCTGCGAATTTGTGGGTAACATTGCTTTCTTTTTATCAAGGTCTGATCAGATCGGGATTTTATCGAAACATGAACTGTTCAGCCTACAACCCAAAAATTTATTAGTAATGCGAAGAAAGATTGTCGCCGGCAATTGGAAGATGCACAAGAGCTTGAATGAGGCTATTCAGTTGACATCCAGTTTGTGTCAACTTACAATCTCTGATGATACACTGGTGATCTTAGGTGTACCTTTTCCCTACTTGCTGGAACTGAAAAAAGTTACGGAAAGATCGACCATATCTATAGCAGCACAAAATTGTCATCATAAAGCTCAAGGCGCCTTTACTGGTGAAGTCTCAGCTCCTATGTTGGCTTCTATAGATACAGAGTATGTCATATTGGGGCATTCTGAACGCAGGGCATACTTTAAGGAAAGTGATCAACTACTGGCCGAGAAGACCAATATTGCACTTGAAAACGGATTGAAAGTCATTTTTTGCTGTGGCGAATCTTTAGAAGTGAGAAGAGCAGATAACCATATTGACTTTGTAAGTAACCAATTGTCGGCTGGGCTCTTTCATTTGACACCGGAACAACTGGACAGGGTCACCATTGCCTATGAACCAATTTGGGCGATAGGCACGGGTGAAACTGCTTCACCTGAGCAGGCCCAGGAAATGCATCATGCCATCCGACATATGTTGGAGAAGAAATATGATCAGACTGTTGCTGACCAAATGCATATTCTCTATGGCGGCAGTGTGAAGGCCGCAAATGCAGGTACCCTTTTCAACCAGCCCGACGTGGATGGTGGCTTGGTAGGCGGAGCTAGTCTTAAAGCCGATGACTTCGCCGTTATCATTGGGGCCTGATTAGGGTGATGCTGATGTAACCATGAATTGAACCGGCCTCATCCTGCTTGTCAAATGAGCAGATAAATAGTAAAGCGTGTCGAATATTAGACCAGGACGTCGATTCTCTATTCACATCGAGAAAGGCGATTCATTGTTACCCTTGCGTGAAGCTTTTATTGTTCCACGAAACGACGAAGGAGAGGTATATACCTACCTTTGCGGGCATTCGCTGGGTTTACAGCCGGTCAATGCCAAAGAGGAGGTTGCAGCGATACTTCGCCAATGGGGTGATAAGGGTGTGAAAGGTCACTTTGAAGGGGATTCCTGGATTCATTACCAAGATGAAATTGACGAATGGATGTCGAAATTAGTGGGAGCTAAGTTGTCTGAGGTATGTGTTATGAATACTTTGACGATTAACTTGCATCTAATGCTGACGTCGTTTTACAATCCGGCTCCCGGAAGGACCAAGATCTTGATTGAAGAAAAAGCGTTCCCCAGTGATCAATATGCCATTAAATCACAACTGCGATTGAATGGGCACAATGATGACTCCATAGTGATTTGGCCCATCAATGCTGAAACAGGATTCTACGAATGGGATGACTTCAAAACCATCATGACACAACAGGGTAACCAGATTGCTTTAATACTACTCGGCGGTGTGCAATACTTCAATGGGCAGCGATTTTCCCTGTCGAAAATTACCACATTAGCACATCAATATGGTACCATTGTTGGCTTTGATTTAGCTCATGCCGTTGGCAATGTACCCCTACAACTACATAGTTGGGAGGTGGACTTTGCTGTATGGTGTACTTATAAATACCTCAATGGAGGCCCTGGCAGCAGTGGTGCGTGTTTTATTCATGAGAAACACCATGGTCGAGCGCTCAACCGGTTGGAGGGATGGTGGGGAAACGATACATCGAATCGCTTTGAGATGCTGGATGATTTTACACCGGCAGGAGGTGCTAGATCATGGATGCTCAGTAATCCCTCAATACTTGCTTTAGCTCCGCTCAAAACCTCATTAAAGATTTTTGATCAAATTGGGATGTCAAAACTTTCGCAAAAGGCTGAATGGTTAAGTTCATATTTGTACGACCGACTTGAGAATTTAGATACCGACAAATTTCGGATATTGACTCCAAGTGACTATTCTCATCGTGGAACCATGCTCAGCATTCAATTTGCTCACCAAGGTCGAAAAATCTTCAAGGCCCTGACCAACGCTAACATTGTGGTAGATTGGAGAAACCCGGATGTCATACGTGTTGCACCCGTACCTCTTTACAATGACTATGAAGAGTGTTACAGGTTCGCCAAAATTTTAGGTGAAGCATTGTCATAGCCAGTGTGGTAAAGTATACTTTGGATACGAATGGGTCGAGTAAGTCTAATACGACGAGACATAGATTGAATTTTGGTCCCTTGAATGGGATAGATCATTCACTCGAATCTTCAGGCGCTTCACGGAAGATTGGCAATAAGTTTGGACTTGAAAACTAGGCTATTTGATCGTGACTGCCAGAGAAGCAAGTAATCTGGCCGGAGCGTTGTCAAAGGCGTAGGATGTACCCGAAAAGACAATGTGGTCACCAAATTTAGTAAAGTTGCCTTCATATCTGACGTCAAGCATGACGTTGAGCACGTCAACACCAATACCTGCTTGCCATCCATAGGTTAGATCCTCAAATTTCTGATCGTAACTCTCATACTCAAACAGCTCTGAGGAACTCTTGAGATGATAGTGGCCAACAGCACCAGCCATCAAGCGCATCGGCCCGGCACTCAGGCCAAGTAAAAGAGGGATGTCTAGGTTCTGATATCGCTCTGTAAAAATATTGGCAGGCGTGGACTGAGTGACTTCCTTAAAGCTAAAATCTACGGAATTAGAGTTAAACACAAGTTCGGGCTGGATAATGAAGGATCCTAGCTTAGCTTGCAAGACGAGACCCAAATGATAGCCGTATTTAGAATCTTCTACATTCAGAGCGAAGGTGTTGGCTCCTGAAACGATTTCTAAAGCTTGGTTTACACCAAGGTCATAGGTGCTAAGGCCACCTTTGAAACCAAATCTCACTTGTCCGTACAGACTGGAGATGGCAAAGAAAAAGCATATTATGTTCAACGTCCTGAATCGCACCGTAAGGCTTTTGGCATTTATTTAACTGAACGCATTGTCTTGCTAATGGTTACTTAAAAGTCCCCTCAACTTTGCCGGTTTAACAGAGTTTTAATGGCAGTGCGCAAAAATCGCAAAATTTTTAACAAAATTCGTGCTATGATTAAGAGGGTAAAGTTTGAAGGCAGTTACCCCTCATATCGAAAGCTGCCTAAGTCTAACCATCCGCACTACGCTTTCATAGGTCGATCCAATGTAGGCAAGTCTTCATTGATCAATATGCTGACGAATCGCAAAGCGCTGGCCCGGGTGTCGAAACAACCGGGAAAGACACAAATGATCAATCTCTTTCTAGTGAATGATGATTGGATGCTGGTCGATTTACCTGGATATGGATATGCCAAGCGGTCAAAGAAGCAGAGAAAGAGCTGGGAGGTGATGGTGCGTGAATATCTTGAACATGCCCCATCCCTTTACTGTACTTTCCTACTGATAGACAGCAGCATTCCACCTCAGCAGATCGATCTCGATTTTATCCATTGGTTGGGTACTCATCAGATTCCATTTTCCTTGGTCTTCACCAAAATTGATAAGGTAAGAACGACCAGAAGAAATTCGGTGTTAGAGACTTTCAGACGAACCTTAGAACCTTCTTGGGAAACTTTACCTAACCAGATAGTTGTATCTTCGATTACGGGGCATGGTCAGGAAGCACTCATGGACTACATCGATCAGCTAAACCAATTATGGGGAATTGAAGAATAGAAGTTCTTAACATGGAGGAAAGTATACAGCTACATCCGCACATACTACCAGATTTGGAAGATTGGCCGATCTATAAGCTAAGCTTAGAGCGCAAGAAGTTTGTAGAAGAGATTAATCAGTTTACTTTGGAGCGTTTCCGTGATAAATATGACGGTGAGTTCACAGATCTTTTGGCAAAGACAATATATCAGGAAAGGATTCGAATTCGAGAAAAGCCATGGAGGGTCGACCCGCCGAACGAAGCTCAATTTTGGAAAAAGATTCGGAAGAAGGTTGATGAAGGGACTCATCTTGATCGCAACGGTCGCCAACAGATTCAGCATGAAGTTCTCTATCAGATCATCAATCGGTATTCTGAAGAAATCGTTGGGTCATTTGTGCCGAAGACCTACTTGCAAGCTCGGAAAATACTCACAGCCTTATTTAAAAGGCTACTCAGCAAATATCGGGACACGGCAAGGGGCTGGGGACGAAAAGAGCAATTATACCATCGGATCAAGATTTATGGGCCTATTGAACGCATCAGATCTCTGGCACAGATCGGGACTGTCGTATTGGTACCCACTCATTTTAGCAATCTAGATTCGCTTCTGATTGGCTATGCAGTTGATGCAAAAGTAGGGCTACCTTCCTTTTCGTACGGAGCGGGTTTGAATCTTTATAATTTTGGTCCGGCAGCTTATTTTATGAATCGGTTGGGTGCCTATCGTGTAGATCGGCGTAAGAAAAATCCGGTATATCTCGAAACACTTAAGTCGATGTCTACACTTTCCATTCAAAAGGGGGTGCACAGCCTCTTCTTTCCCGGTGGTACGCGATCACGATCGGGCAAGGTGGAAGAAAAATTGAAACTAGGCTTACTGGGAACGGTGATTGAAGCACAACGTGCCATCTGCGAACAAGATGTAGCCAACAAGGTATTTGTGGTACCCCTGATTTTGGACTATCACTTCGTCCTTGAAGCCCGTTTTCTGATCGAGCAGCACCTCCGAAGCATCGGTAGAGAGAAATATATGGCCATCCGGGATGATTCAAAAAGCAAAAGGAAACTGCTTAAATTCTTGTGGCAGTATTACAATAAGGGTTCAGAAATCGTCATGTCCTTTGGTGAACCCTTTGATGTATTGGGCAATTTTGTCGATGACCAGGGGCAGAGCTTTGATGCGCAAAAGCGTCCCGTAGACATCTGCGATTACTTCAAATTGGATACTGAACTATCTAAAAATTTGCAGAGGGAATCAGTTTATACCCGTTTGCTCAGCAACAGGATTCTTGAGAGGTATAAAAAGGATAATGTCGTATTGACATCACATTTGGTAGCATTTTGTGCATTCCAAATTTTATGGAAGGAAAATCCTCATCAGGATTTATTCGGAATCTTGAAATTACCGTTCGAAGATATGTGTATACCGATGTCGGCTTTCTTCCGACAGATCGACCAGCTGAGAAACAAACTTTTCAGGCTTGAAGCATCGGAGATGATCAGAATCTCTGAGCCTGTTAAATGGGAACTACAAGAATTAGTTGCTGACGGCATTGAAAAACTTGGGCTGTATCATGACAAAAAGCCCCTAAAAGTAAACTCCGAAGAGTGTGTGACAACAGAAAATCTCAAGTTGCTGTTCTATTATCATAACCGCTTGGACGGCTATGGGCTTGATCAGGTGGTTACCAAACCAACCCCTTACAGAAAAATGGAAACGGTCTCCTAAGCCTACGCAGAGCGTGGGTAAAAAAGATTTAATATCTCAAAGTTAATACACCTTGAATTTCATCATCTACGACCTTGAAGCAACTTGCTGGAGTGGAGCGCCACCCAATGACATTAGAGAAATCATTGAGATCGGTGCCATCCTACTCAATGGATATGGTGAGGAGCTTGGCAGCTTCAATAAATTTGTGCGGCCCGTCTCTAATCCTCAACTTTCCCCTTTTTGCAAGGAACTCACCGGAATTGAGCAAAAGCAAGTAAATGCCGCAAACACGTTTGATGTCGTGATCGAACAGTTTTTTGAATGGTCTCAAATATTCGAAAGAGATTACCTTCTGATATCATGGGGAAAAGAAGATCAAGGATTACTCTACAATGATTGCCTCCGTCATGATGTAGAGACGGATTGGATCTATCCGCATCTTAATCTCAAGAAGGCATACCGGTCTTTGAAGAATCTCAAGAAACCAACCGGTCTTCGAAAAACCCTAAATCTTGAAGGATTTGATTTTGATGGTACACCACATCGGGCCATTGACGATGCAATGAATACTGTCAAGATCTTTCGACAATACGTTGATGAATGGCCATATTGATTTCTGAAGAGTGATTTTGGTTAGCATTCGATTTAATGGGTTGAATCAATCCCTGACAGAATGAAATTCATGACATACGCGTTTAATAGCTTGTAGTTAACTTACATAAAACATCGATATGAAACATAAACAAACATTTTTTCTTTCTTTCTTCCTCTTACTCCTGTCTTCAGGCATTTATGCCCAGGATATGAAGGAGGGTGTCATTAAAATGGAAATTGTAGATGTTAAGACATCTCAATCAGATATGGAGCAGATGGTGCAAATGATGAAGGGATCAACTCATGAAATCCATTTTGATCAAGACAAACAGCGGATCAAAATGAATATGATGGGAGGGCTTATGGAGACCAACATGTATCAGCGATTTGATGAGAAGGAGATGGAAACTTACATGGATATGATGGGTCAGAAGATCAAAATGGTCATGGATCCGGAACAAATAGCGAAACAGGAGCAGGCTTCACAACAGCTGATAGACCAGGATCAAATCAAATATGACAAATCAGATACGAAGGACATTCTGGGTCACAAATGCTATAAAGCAGTCTTGAAGGGCGGTACAGAAGGTCAGGAAGTTCAAATAACTTTCTATATCAGTGACCGAATTGCTGTACCAAGAGCGTTTGTGCAGAATATGAATCATCTCAAGTTGGAGGGTGCACCACTTGAAATTATCATGGACATGGACATGATGAGTTTAACCTACCGGGCTGTCGAGATTTCCGATGAGCTTGCCGATGATTTTTTCGAAAAACCTACTGGAGAGTATAAAGAAATGAGTATGGAAGAGCTGCAGAAGATGGGTATGGGTGGTCAACTTGGTTTCTGACCAACATTACAATGATCAAAATCGTGTGCCCAGATAGTGCGGTAACATGGCTCTCCATGTAGGCCAATCGTGAGGCATGTCATGACCCCAAATGTCACATTCATGCGGAATCGACTTCATCGATAGCAATGCACTAAACTGAGAGGTCGCTTCCGGCGTTTCATAGTCCCCTGACCCGCTGAGGAGGTGAATGTGATTACTGTTACGAATCTGTTCCAAGGTGTTATGATCGTGCATGTTGCCCACGTAATGCATTGGCGAATTGAAATACACATCATCATTCCAAAACCCTTTACTGTATGTGCTTAGGTCATAGTTACCACTCATAGCAATAACTCCATCTAAAAGATCTGGACGTTTAAGGAATAGATTCATTGAGTGTAGAGCACCCAATGAAGCGCCACATGTGATAATGGGCGTTTCGTTGCTGGTGCTTCCCTCGATATAGGGGATTACCTCATGGTAAACATAGTGGTTGAAATCATTGTGACGTATAGCTTTGTGATGAGGCGCCATATCCGGGTTCAACCAACTCTCTGCGTTGATGCTATTGATGCTAAAGACCTTGACCTTACCTTGATCAATGAATGGGCCTATGACATTAATCAATTGAAACCGCTCATATTCCAGGTAATCAGCAGCCGCAGTGGGCAGCAATAGAAGCGCAAAACCATAATGGCCATAGGTCACAATCTCCATATGTTTTCCAAGGGCCGGACTATGCCATCCATCAATGTATCTGTGCATTACTTATGTCGATTTTCGATGGTCGCAAATCTACTTAAAAGTTAAGGGAAACCTTGCTCTTCTTGTGTAGAGGATGTCTGATGAATGCATATGTTTCAAAGCACATAAAAGCAGGGATCTGCTGTACGTTATGTACGGCGATCCCTACTCTTTGGTAAACGGGTCTGAGCAGACTAGGTGCCCAAGACCAGGGTAAAAGGGAATCAGTAAACATAGGAGATGGGATACTGATGGGATAGTAATAATCATACCAATCTTGATGGGTGCTGCGTTTAACTACGTTAGTTGGCGTTGCTGGTAGGGATACACATAAGTTATTTACGGAAGAATTTCGAGATTGGGTTTGCTAGATTGAGGCGGCAGGAGTGAAGCAGGGGGGGCTTCCAGCAAGCGACGACGACAAAGTGATGGCAAAACCAATGAAGAGATTGTACATAATAATTATGTGGTTGCCTGCCAATACGCTGTCCATAAAGGTGCTGTAGTGCATTCTAAAAATGATTTATTCTCAGATGAAGCATCAGAATCCAGGCAGGGGTTGTAGCCCGGGTGAGGCACTGCAATGAATTATGACAGCAAAGGGCATTAAAATTTTTACTAATATCTTAGTGAACAGAGTACTATGTGTAGTTTTTATTTGCCAATTACAGAAAAGGCGGATTACCTCTTTATATTTGTATTCCACAGTATAAATCAAATAGATGTCTAGGAAACTTGCAGGGCCCATTTTGGGTCTGCTGATGGGGATAAGTATCTCCTCAAACGGCCAGGAGATAGAAAGTGGCCAATTTTGCCTTCAGTATTTTCCTCAGGGTACGGTGGAGACTTATGTAGACTCACTGGTAAGCTACCTCACTCGTGAAATGGGAAATGACGGAGATTTGGACAGTACCACATCTGATTATATTAACCACTTTGCCTCTTTAGCCACTCGGAAGTCAAAGTGTATCTACTTTGAGAAAGATACCATACTTATTCATGAACTGGTCGAACAGGAATTGACCAATGCTTATATGATCGTTCCATCTCAAAATCAATTATTTTCAAGAGATCAGGACGAATTGGTGGTACAGCCATATTTCTTGGAGGGTTCACCCGAAAAGGGATACTTCGATTATCAGGTCGCGACCGATAAGACAGACACTAAGGTCATCGAAGGATTTCCTTGTTACAGAGTGAACATAACTGAAATGTACTTTCCTCCAGGAGAAGCTTCAGCAAAAGAAAAGGAGTACATCATGTATGTCACCGATGATATTTCCCTTCCCGGAGGATATATTTTGGGTATCAACATGAGCAGGATCATTGGTTGTCCATTGGAAATTCAGGAACCATTAAATTCTAAAGTACGTATTGCCTATCGTGCTACCGGACTGAAATTTGACTTACCCGATGGGATCTTCAATACACTGTAGCATCGCCAACCTCACCAAATCGCTGAGTATCTTAGTATTAGCTTTCGTAACCATCATTGGTTATGGACAAGAACTTGCCTATGATGACCAGGATTTGCAAATGTCCAATGGGTTTTTTGATGAAGCGCTTACCAAAAGGCAGAGTTATCAATGGCTGACTGACCTTTGTAATTTGGGTCCCAGACTCAGTGGTTCCGAGACATCTCTTGAGGCCATCAGTTGGGTCAAGGAGGTCATGGACACCTGTGGTTTTGACTCAGTTTATCTACAACCAGTTATGGTGCCACATTGGGAGCGAGGTAAGAGAGAAACAGCACATTTGATTGATCATAATGGAAGCCGATATGAACTCAACATCCTAGCCATTGGAGGTTCGGTGGCTACCCCCCCTGAGGGCCTTTCTGGAGAAGTCATTGAAGTGCCCTCTCTCGATGCAATCGACGAACTGATGGATGAGGAAGTAGAAGGTAAGATCGTCTTTTACAATCCTTTGTTTGACCAGCGAAATATCTCCACTGGTGCCTCATATGGAGCCAATGTGGGCACGCGGTCTCAAGGAGCAATAAAAGCGGCAGCAAAAGGTGCCATCGCCAGTATAATTCGCTCAGTGGGTTCAGCTTACGATGATGTGCCTCATACAGGCACGGGTTCATACTCGGCCAATGTAGATTCGATTCCAGCTGCAGCCCTGGGTGTAGTGTCGGCTGAACTTTTGCATAGGATTTTGGCGTTGGATCCTAACGCTCAACTTCATCTGGGAATCCATAGCCAGTGGCATGAAGATGCTCAGTCCTTTAACGTGATTGGGGAAGTTCGAGGAGATACCGAACCAGACAAGATCATCGCAATGGGAGGACATCTTGATTCGTGGGATGTCGGTCATGGCGCTCATGATGATGGTGCTGGATGCATGCATGCCCTCGGAGCACTCAAATTGATTATAGATGCTGGCATAAGACCCAATCACACCATTCGTGCAGTGATGTTCATCAACGAAGAAAACGGCACCAGGGGTGGACAGAAATACGCTGATCTTGCCGTGGCTCAGGGCGATCATCATCTCGTCGCCATAGAGAGTGATGCTGGGGGTTTCACACCTCGAGGGTTTGGGGTAACAGCAGCAGAAGAACAACGCCAACTGTTGGAATCTTGGTTGCCGGTGTTTCCACGCAATACGGTTTCATACTTTGCAAAAGGCGGGGGAGGAGTCGATATCGGGCCTTTGCACCGAGCCGACGGTACACCCATGATAGGTTTGATTGTTGACGGTCAACGAATGTTTGACCTACATCACTCAGCCAATGATGTGATAGAAACTGTTCATCCCAGAGAATTAGAACTGGGTACTGCTTCTCTAGCTACTTTGGTCTACATGTTGGATCGATATGGTTGGTAGCATTCAGTTACTATATTTCTGTTTTGCAGCGCAGCTGATGGTCGTACCGGTCCATGAATTTTATGTCAGTATTTGCTACATTAAGTTTAATAACGACCACATAGAAGTCAGACACCGGATATTCCACGATGATTTCCAAGAAGCTCTGCAGGATTTTACAGGCGACCCGTCCTATCAACTCACCTCCCCTTGGAGTGGTAAAGATAGCTTGTTGATTGACCGATATCTCTCTGCCTTTTCTCAACTGAAGCTAAACGGACAAATGGTACCAACTACGCTTGCCGGCATTACCATAGAAGGAGAGGGACCAACAAAAACTGTTGGATGTATCCTATATGGTAAATTACCAGCGTCAGATTGTGAAGAACTTGAATTCCAAAATAAGATACTGATGAACCAGTTTGATGATCAGATCAATATGGTTCATGTCATCAAAGGACCGGTGCGTAAGTCACGCAATCTGGATCATCGAATTTCGTCCTTGAGAATTCGTCTTAGTTGATTGTCAGCGCAAGTCCTTGAGGTTCGCTCCCGGTTGAGTTTTGATCCTGTTTACTGAAATCCGATAACGACCAGGTCATCAATTGACGGTCCGTCAAACGGAATCTCGTTTAAGACGGTAACTTCGCCACCAATTGGGCCAGGTTTTTCCTCGGGTTACGGCCTAATCTGCCCGCTTCCTTCTATTAACCATTTTGACGAGGTCAGGGCTCTCAAGCCCATGGGTCCCCTAGCATGCAATTTTTGTGTACTGATTCCAACCTCAGCTCCTAATCCAAACTCTACACCATCAGTAAAAGCCGTTGATGCATTGCTATAAACGGCAGCAGCATCAACATCCTGATAGAATCGTTGAATGGCTTCTTCACTCTGTGCAATGATGGCTTCACTGTGGCCAGAACCGTATTTGTTTATGTGGTCAATGGCCTCCTGCAAACTGGAAACGGTCTTGATCGCAAGTTTCATGTCCAAGAACTCTGTACCGTAGTGATTGGATCGGGCCGCTGTGATTAAATTGGGGTTGTACTTTCCGGCAAGAGCTTGTGCGGCAGACTTGTCGGCATACAGTTGCAACTTATGCTTTTTGTCAAGTCCATTGAGCAACCCGGGTAAATCGCTAAGTCTTGATTCATGGATCAACAATGTGTCCAGGGCATTACACACCGTCACCCGGCGGGTCTTGGCATTGGCAATGATGGCTTTTCCAATCGTCTTATCTCCGGTCTCATCAAAGTAGGTATGCACGATGCCAGCGCCTGTTTCTATCACAGGCACCTTTGCATTTTCTCTTACATACTTGATCAGTTTTTCACCGCCTCTCGGTATCACCACATTTACGAGCCCGGTGGCTTCCAACAATTCCTGTAAGTACTTCCTTTCCGGAGGCAACATATAGACAGCATTTGCAAGATCGTGTTTCTCCAGCACAGCATGAATGATCTCCATAATGGCGGTATTGGTCTCATGTGCATCCTTGCCTCCTTTGAGAACCAGCGCATTACCTGATTTGATGGCTACTGAAAAAACGTCGAGAGTGACATTTGGTCGAGCTTCATACACCAGACCTACCACACCCAGTGGAACCGTCACTTTTCGCAAATACATACCCGTAGGAGCTACCAGATCATGAATGGTCAGATTTAGTGGAGATCGCATCTCAGCAACGTACTGCATGTCGTAGTGAATGGCTTCTAATCTTTTCTTGTTGAGTAGGAGACGATCGTACTTGGGATCTGACTTCGACATCTTGGCGAGATCCTTTTTGTTAGCGGCTAGAATTTTGGACTTGTTGGCCAGTACCTGATCAGCCACCTCGTGGATAATGTCACGAGCCAGCTTTCTATCAAGGACCCCAACTTTTCTGCTTGCTTCTTTGACCGCTTCCAGTCTTTCTGTTAATTGTTTTGCCATTTTTAACTAATTTATTTCTGAGGTTATAAATAGATAATCATAGTGAATTAGAGGGCGATATCCCCTTTGTCCCAGGTAGTTGTTGGCGACTTTCGAACTATACTGAGTAAGACCAACTCCAATCTGGACACCTTGCTCATCCTTAATGATGGCGATATCTCCTTTCTGAAAGTCCCCTTCTATGACCACCACACCAATGGGTAATAATGAAGTGGCCCTAATGCTGGTTAATGCGGCGGCAGCTCCTTGGTTTACAATGATGGTGGGCTGCTGTCCGTTTTCCTGATAAGCGATCCATTTCTTGAGGGGTGAAATTTTTTCTCTTCGGTGAAAGACGGTGCCCATTTGCTTGCCGTGGGCAATGTTGACTAAAACATTTTCTTTCCTACCATTGGCAATTTCTACTTCAATGCCCATCATGGCTACTTTACAGCTTACACGATATTTGCTGCCCATGCCACCACGCCCCATTGCCGAGCCCTTGCCTATGAAATGGGGTGTTCGGCCATCAGCAACAGGATTTACATCCGGTATCAATTGAGCATTGGGGTCTTTTGGATCTCTGTCCATCAATCCGTCAACACTAGTCAATATGACGAGTTTATTTGCACCCATCATCGATGCAACCAGACCCGCCAGATCGTCATTATCGGTAAACATGAGCTCTTCGATGGCTGTGACATCGTTCTCGTTGATAATGGGTACTACGCCTTCCTTAAGTAAGGCCGTAATGCAATTGCGCATATTGAGATAATGATGCCGGTCTCTGAAATCGTCCTTAGTGGCTAGTACTTGACCGACGGCTAGGTCATAACCGGCAAATTTTTGGCGATATTTCTCGATCAATATTGGTTGACCTACCGAAGCCAGCACCTGCCGGCTTTCGACCCGGTTTCTGGTTTTTGGCTGAATCAAGGAAAGTCCGGCACCAACTGCCCCAGAGCTTACAAAGACTACTTGATATCCCTCCTTATGAATTTCAGCTATTTGCCCTACCAGGTGTTCAAGGATTCGCTCTTCCAGCAAACCCTGGTCATCAGTAAGCACGTTCGTGCCTACCTTTACCACGAAAAGTAAGTTGTCTAACATAGCACCTCATGGTAAATATACGTATGCCTTAGATTCTAGGCATCATCCAAACAGAAGTAATTATATTACTTAGGAAAAGGGATGAAAAAATTGCGTGATCGGTTTCCCTTGGAATACGGCCTCGTAGCAAAGCGAGAATTCTCCGGCACGGTGATCTAAAAGTCAAAAATGGTGGCCGGGATGAGATGAGTAATTGGTGAATGCAAGTTTAGATCTCTGGAGCAATATCAGTAAGCATTTCTCCTGGATCGTATGAAACTCTATGTTGTAACATTAGAATCTGGCGGTCACTCCACCCAATACGTTAATTCCATACGATGGATAACCATACCAACGTCGGTATTCATTTGCGGCCAAATTGTTCAAATGTAAAAAGGCTCCAATATTTTCGGTGAAGAAAAAGTCTGCAGCCAAACTGACATCAAACAAGAGATTGGGTTCATTGGGAATGGGTAATTCCTCAAATGGAACAGCCTCTGTGACATAAGTTTCGGCCTTTAATCTCAATTTACCATCAAGAGCCAAGTATGCCACTCCAACATTGGCCTGTAATGTCGGTAAATACCAGGCTTCTTCTTGAGTCGTAACGTCATAAAAATTCTTGACAACACTTCCGGAAATGTCAAAATTGGGAAATAAATGCCCCTTGATCGAACCTTTCAGATAGATGATATTTACCGTATCATAAAGAACATCAAAACGGTTCCAGAGTTTTTGATCGTCCAGTTCGAATAATGCCAAATCATCTGTCGGCTTATAACCCCCTTGAAGGCTGTATTCTAATCCTGATGCGGTGCCTTTTACTCCGCCATAGAAATCATAGAATTTCGAGTTTCTAATGTCATACAACTCTGATACCATAAATGGATTGTAATCGGTCAAACTCTTAAAGTGATTTTTTCGCAAATCACCATCGGCACCGATGAATAGTGAGAGGCTGCTGCCCGCTATGTTAAACAACAATTCTACATCTGGGAAAAAATAGTACTCTTCATTTGATGTATTCATCCTAGCACCGATTTTGGCTCTGACTGTGGATGTGCCGAAGCTGAAGGACGGATTCACAAAAAAATTGTTGAGGTTCCTGATGGCGGTATCCTTCAGGCGGGTGAGATCGGTACCCATGGTTATACTCAAGGGATTGTCTCCCATCCATTTGGTCAATCCAAGATCGAGATTGATTCCAGTTTCACGCGTGGCAAAATTATTACCCAAAAAATAAGTATTTACAGCAGCCCAATAGTTTAGTTTTGATGATGTCTCAATGCCGTTATATACTTTGACTCCGAAATCATAGAAATTTAAGTTATTTTGAACTTCCTCTTTTGTGAATGAAATTTCTTCGTGGTCATATGCATAGAAATAATTCTGATCAATGCTGGCATGCGCATGACCATCTACTGAAAAACCGTGATTGGTTAATGCGGTACCCTTTAATAGGAAGTCATTATCGACAAAACGCTGGTTTTCAAAATTCTTGTCGTTGGCACTGTGATGTGTTATCCTGGCCAAAAGTGATTTATCTTCCCCTATGCCAAATCGGTACCCAGCATCTAGGTAGGGCGATAGCGGGTATCCAAAACCAGCTTTGGCAAATCCATTGTATCCTGGCGGAATTTCTTCCGTCTTCATGTTTAGTGGATTTATAACTGGTGCTGGGTATTCTACGGGCAGGACTTTTTCAACCACGTCATATTCGAATTTTTGATCGGTCACCTTTTTGACCTCAGCCTCAGGACTTAGCCTAATCTTTGGCGCATCAGCCAATCTGGCTTCAAAATTCTTTACCACTTCCACCTTACTTCCTGGCAGGTCTTGTGCTTGCACTAGACTATTTAATGCCAAAAAAAGTAAAAAGGGCAGACCACTGATTTTATTGATTGCAAACATAGATGCCGATTTAAAACGATCTTTTAGATAGTTAACGATTGCTATTTTCCCCTTCGTCGATAATTCTATTGGCTTTGGCCTCCAAAGCCTCGATCTGTTTGACTTTTTCACGTGCGATCTCCACCAATTCTTGATCATCGGTAAAATTGTCTATTACCGCCTCAAGGGCAGCTTTTGCATTGAAGTAATCTTCCTTCTCTAACAGAATATCGCCCAGTAGGATAAGACTCTTGGCTACCCAATAGGGATAAGAACCACTTTCGCTGTAAGATATTCGACAATATTCTTCAGCTTGATCGAAATCTCCTTGTAAATAGAAAATATTAGCCTGTAGATATCTTGCTTCTGCTGTATTCTCATCGTTGCTATTGGCCACCACTTTTTCGAATAGTGCCAGCGCGCGATCGTACTCTTTATCTTCAAAGAGGATTTTCCCTTGATAAAATTGTGCTACTGCTCGCTCCTCCGCTGAAGCAGATTCGTTTTTCATCACTTTGTCTGCATACTGTACCGTTGCCCTGCGGTCGCCGGAGCGATAGGCCGATCTCATTGCTCCCAATTGCGCCGTAAACTTTAGCTGAGGATCGTTCGTTAGTGACTCAAGTTTTGAGAAGTACTCGAAAGACTTTTCAAATTGCTGAGCATGGTTGTAACTTATAAGTGCTGCCTTTTCCAGTGCAAATAAGTAAAAACGACTTTGTCCTCTGCCAATGACAAACTCATAGTCAGGAAGAGCTTGATCAAAATTTTTCAGAATACTGTGACATTCTCCCCGATTGTAGTAGGCATCTAAAACATAAAAGCCCTTCGGATATTTGGCCAAGTACTCACCAAATGCCCCAACAGCCCTTTCGTATTCCGCATTTTCGTAAAGACGTTCAGCAACCAAATAATTCAGTGAATCTCTTTCACTTCCACTGACTTTGTATCCAGGGATTGACTCAACAAAAGCCACATATTCATCCGGCTTTCCGAGATCTTCTACATAGATTTCTTCAATGGCAGCCAATGCATCCTTGGCTTCTTTGGATGAAGGATTGTTCTCAAAAATCTTCTTATAGTAGACCAGTGCCTTTTCGGGGTCACCCAGATTGTACGTAATTAGACCCAGATGCAGGTATGCCTGATTGATTAAAGTCGATTTTCCACGATATTTGGTAACGAGATGTTGTAGAGGTACCAGGGCTTCTTCAAAGGCTCCAATATCTTGATATGTTTCGCCCATCTCCAGCAAGGCGTCATCCGCATAAGCAGAGTTTGGATAATTCTCTACCAGGTTTTCAAGGGCGTAAATTTTTTCCTGAGATTTGCCTTGCAAACCATGGATTACTGCCTTTTGAAAAATGGCATACTCAAAGCCAGGAGCCTGAAGTGCTATGGCTTCATTATAATGAGATAGGGCTAAGGCGTATTTATTTCTTTTGAAATTACAATCTCCGGCACGCAAATATGCATCGGGCAAGATCTGGTTGGCCAACAGATCTTTCATGCTACCGTCTTTGCGAATTTCCTCAATAGATTGTTCAAAATTCTTCAGCGCTGTCACGAAGTCTTTTGTCTTTAAGTAATTGTATCCCTGGGTGTAGTAGGCCGTGGCTAAGGATGAAGCGGGAGGAAGGTCAGCCAGATCTGAAGCCAGGGTCAAGAATTTACTGAGCTCCGACTTACTGGATCCATAATTTTTCTGATGATAGTAGATCTCCCCTGGCCAAAAGGTAGCCAGTGCTTTGATTTTTGCGTCAATAGGAACCTGAAGAGATTTCTTGAAATACTTCAATGCCTCAACATCATTTCTGGCCGAATATTCCTTGATGGCCTGATAGTAACACACCTTTTGGTACGCTTCTTTTATCCGGGGTGTTTGTGTTTCAAGATTTTCAATGATATGTATAGCACTCTTGTAATCCTTGGTATTGATTAAAGTTTCGCTCAGCAATTCCTGCGATTGTCCATAGTATTTGGAAGTTGGTTGAAATCGCTGCAAAGCGGCGATTGCATCACGGTCAAAGTGCAACTCTGCCGAGAGTTTAGCGTAGTTGAAAAGGGCATCTTCCCTCAGTGCCTCGTCATATTTTAATCTACTGACCTTTAGGAAAGCATTCCGGGCTGAGGCTTTATCACCCGTTCGCAAATAAGCGTCTGCAAGATAGAACATTGCCGATTGGCCCATCTCGCTGTCCGTTTTATCCAGTTCCTTGAAATTGGGTATACAGGCCTTGTATTTTTGATTTTGATATTGGACAAACCCCAACTGATAAAAATCCTCCTCTCGGAGTTTGTTTGATTTATCTTCATAATACTCAAGGAATGGCAAGGCATTTTGGTAATCACCGTTTTCAAAGTATGCTTGACCAATCAGTTGATGAATACTTGCCCGGTTCTTTATCCGGCTGTTGCTGGTGAAGGGGATGGCATAGTCGATCACTTCGTCATACTTACCTTGTGCAAAATAGATTTGAGCAATGTAATAGGGTATGACGTTTCGGTAAATAGTTCTCTTTTCTGCCACTTTCCAGCTCTTGATGGCATTGTCATAATCTTTACCATAAAAACTCGCCATGCCGTGATAGTAATGCGCTTGGTAATAATAATTACTCTGTGAAGACATCACTTGGGCAAACTTGGCTTTAGACTCGTCAAATCGCTTGAGTTCAAATAGGCTATAGCCGTGCTTGAAGTTTAGCTCTATAAGTTCATCTTGAGAGAAGCCTCGCTTGTCCATCATGGCAAAGAAAGCTACAGCATCTTCATATTTCTTGCTGTTGTAGTAGTAGTTGGCCAGTTCAAATAGCGCGGTGTTGGCCGTCGGATCCGGACGGTACTTTCGCACATAATCTAACATCAACTTCTGACCATCTGATTGGTCCAATCTTACTGCACTGCGTGCATAATACAGCTCGGCTTTCTTTTTGATGATCCGGTATTCCGGTTCATTCACCGGCTTAAGGTCATTAAGTACCTTCGTAAATTCTGCTTGAGCCATGGGATATACCCCAAGATCAAAGAATTCAAGTCCCTTTTTAAAGTTTGCGTTGGCTTCCGAATAGACGGCAGTACGTTGAGCGAAACCACCGAAAAATAGGAAGCAAACGAAGATATACAGTGATGCAATCTTCTTTACCATATGTCAATGAGTTTATCCTACTTGCTAAAAGGAGGCAATAACCCCCGTCATTGCCCCATGGTCACGAATTTAGAAAATTTTAACCTTTTCTAATATAAAACGTAAAGATTACTAGGATAATATAGATTAGATTTATATGTAATAAGTTAGTCGTCTGCTGCCAGTAGACTGATCATCCTGCGTGTAGAGCTGACCATCTAACGATTGATCATGGGAAATTATTGATCGTCTCAGTGATTATTGTACAGCATTCTTTCATGGACTCTCGATCAATAGTGAGTGGTGGAGCAAACCGGATGATATTTCCATGGGTGGGTTTTGCCAGTAAGCCTCGATCTCTCAAGGCCAAGCAGATTTTCCAAGCTGTTTCTGATTCCTCTTCATCATCGATAACCAGGGCATTCAACAAGCCCAGACCTCTTACTTGAGTTACTAGGGATGAGTTCTGTACCAGATGCGTCATTTGAGTGCGAAAAAACTGGCCCATTGCTTCAGCATTAGCTGCTAGGTTCTCTTCTTCGACCACTTTAAGTGCCGCCATGGCTACACGGCATGCGAGTGGATTGCCACCGAAAGTTGAGCCATGTTCTCCTGGTTTTATCGCCAGCATAACTTCATCATCGGCTAAAACCGCAGAAACAGGCAGCACACCACCAGAAAGGGCTTTTCCGAGGATTAATATATCTGGTCGGACACCATGGTGGTCGCAACAAAGAAGTCGTCCTGTCCTTGCAATTCCCGTCTGTACCTCGTCGGCAATGAACAGTACGCCATTTTTCTTACAGAGTTCGGCCGCTTTACCAATGTATTGGTCCTCAGGTACAACAACACCAGCTTCACCCTGAATAGGTTCGACGACAAACCCGGCTACATTGGGCTGTTGAAGAGCATTTTCTAATACTTCGAGATCATCATAGGGGATGATTTCATAACCTGGCATATATGGTCCAAAACCCTTGGTACTGCTTGGGTCTACGGAAGCCGATATCGCTCCCAAGGTTCGGCCATGAAAATTGCCTTGGACAAAGATGATGATGGCTTTATTCTCTGAAATGCCTTTTTTTGCGTATGCCCATTTTCGGCACAGTTTGATAGCCGTTTCCACTGCCTCGACACCAGTATTCATAGGGAGGACTTTGTCATAGCCGAAGTACTTGGTGATATAGGCTTCGTATTTCCCTAACTGGTCGTTGTAAAAGGCACGAGAAGTGAGTGTCAGTTTCTGTGATTGGGTAATCAGGGCATCAATGATATGTGGATGGCAATGTCCTTGATTCACTGCCGAGTATGCCGAGAGGAAATCGTAGTACCGGTTGCCATCAACATCCCATACAAAGATTCCTCTGCCTCGAGAAAGCACCACCGGTAAGGGATGATAGTTGTGAGCTCCAAACTGATCCTCCAGTTGCATAAGATCCCTTGCGTTCAAGATTTCTGAGTGAATCATAGTCGTCTAATTTATTCCACAAAGGTATGGTATATGGGAATGTGGTCCTACTACGAGCGCCCATATGTGAGCTCCCGGTAGATACTAACTATCTGTGGGATCATAGCCTGTCGGCCATCATTTTCTATGATGAAGTCGGCCATCATTCTTCTCCGGTCATCCGGCCACTGATGTTGCATTCGAGCTTTGACCGCCTCTCGATCTGCCATGTCCCTGGCCATCACTCGATCGATGCGTAATCCGTAAGGAGCTTCGACACTTATTACAGCATCGAGATGTAAATACTGTCCACTTTCAAAAGTGAGAGCGGCTTCTCTCAAACTGAAGGGAACATTTAATGCGAGATCGCTATGCCAAGCCCTTGAGTCTTTGTCAACTGCTGGATGAACCAAGTAGTTGAGGCGCGTCAAGAGGTCATCATCATCGAATATTCTGCTGGCGATCCATTTGCGATTGAGCCTTCCATCCCCATGATAAGCTTCTGGACCTAAGAGGTCGACAATTTTATTCTTCAGATCATGATCTGATTCCATCAATCTACGGGCGCCCTGATCTGCATAATAAATGGGAATTTCAAGCATAGAAAAAATTGTGGCAACCGTAGATTTTCCAGCACCCATTCCACCTGTCAACCCAATCCGCAGTGGTCTTTGTCTGATCTTCATTCCAAGCATGAATATCTAAATTCTGCAGTAGATCCCAGTAGCGGGACAGCCCCAAAATTTAAGAAAGTAGTTGTTTAAACCAAAGGTCATTCTACTGCGACCAATAAGAAGCGACGGCAAACGATCCCTGCTGTCAATTGCTGTGAGGATCCTTTAGAAATATCTTAAGTCATTGAAATTCTATGGACCTGTCTACAAATTTGTTTAGGGATGTCTGAGGTAGGGAAGCAGCAGGTCTACGGAGAGTCTGTTTCTCAGATCTAACCTGGGATATGTCTAAGCATGTTAAACCTCAATGCGGCATGGGTTTTGGTCCTCAGATCAAAGCCCGTGAATGCCAAGGCCAAAATCAACAGGTGTTGATAAGTCGGCTTTAGATATTCGACATTTTTATAATACTTTGCATAAGAAAATTCAAACCATGAAATACCCAGATGTGCGAGCTCTAAGTAAAGTTGCTGAGTTTCACCGTGCCTTTGACTTGCCGATCTTGGAAAAGCCGCAAATTCCAAATATGAAGAGATGCGAGCTCCGCATAAATCTGATCGATGAAGAGCTCCAAGAATTGAAAGAAGCCATTGCTGATGGAGATTTGACTGAAGCAGCGGACGCTTTTGCTGATCTTCAATACGTACTCTCGGGTGCCATATTGGAATTTGGATTGGCCGACCGCTTCCTTGAGATTTTTGATGAAGTACAAAGGTCAAATATGAGCAAACGTTGCCGAAGTCGAGAAGAGGCCGAGAGAACATTAAAATACTACCAAGAGCAGAATGTAGAAGGAATGATCGTAAAGAAAGGTGATGGTTATCTCGTCTATCGGAAAGTTGATGGCAAGGTCTTAAAATCTGTCGATTACAGTCCAGCAGATATTGCAGCCATCGTCGAAGATACGGTTACTCGGTCTCCCGAAACAGCAGCACTCAGTGATCTTTAGGCTGATAATAAGCTGAATATCAACAAAGAAGAGATGGTGTGGGCGTAAAAAATGGGTTTTTGTACGCATGATTTGGATAAAATTGTAGACCTTTGACCGTTGCACCTCCAGGGCTCATAACCAGACCTTAAACGAAAGTTCAATGTACATAGACAGTGTATTGGAGACAATTGGCAATACTCCATTAGTAAAATTACAACAACTGGAAGGCATTCCGGCCACTGTATTAGCCAAAGTAGAAGCCTATAATCCCGGTTTATCAGCCAAGGACAGAATAGTAAGATATATGGTGGCGAAGGCCGAGCAGGCCGGCAATATTAGACCAGGGTGCACCATCATCGAGGCAACTTCCGGAAACACAGGGTACAGTTTGGCATTGCATTGTGCCATTAAGGGCTATAAGTGCGTTCTCACATTGACGAGCAAGGCAAGTCAAGAAAAAATTCAAGGCCTGAAGGCCCTGGGAGCAGAGGTCATTGTTTGCCCTGCCGATGTGGCACCCGAAGATCCTCGGTCGTATTATTCCCAAGCTAAGTCATTGAGGGCTAGGATACCTAACTCCTATTACTTAAATCAAAACTTTAATACCGATAATCAAGAAGCTCACTACCTAACTACAGGTCCTGAGATATGGATGCAAACAAGTAGGAAGATCACTCATTTTGTATGTTGTGCAGGTACAGGTGGGACGATTTCTGGTAGTGGACGATTTCTTAAAGAACAGGATCCGGACATTCGTGTCATTGCGGTAGATGGCCATGGGTCGGTCTTAAAAAAGTTTCATGAAACAGGAGTCTATGATCGCAGTGTCATCAAACCCATTAGGATAGAAGGTTTGGGTAAGACGATTATTCCGGCAAACATGGATTTCGCATGTATAGACCAATTCATGCGGGTTAGTGATAAAGATGCAGCCTTAAAAGTAAGGGAATTGGCGAAGGAAGAGGGTTTGTTTGTTGGCTACTCTAGCGGAGCCGCTTTGCAGGCTGTTTATCAGATGAGGGACCAACTGACAGAGGATGATGTGGTGGTGATCCTCCTTGCTGATCATGGTAGCCGGTACCTCAGCAAAATCTTTAATGATTTGTGGATGCAGGAGCAAGGATTTTTACCTGGTCAAGATGTGCGTGACGATGCAATGGCCCAACAGGGTGGGGTCTCCTCTTCGAGTGTTCGATATTACCGGGATTACTACAAACGTTATCGCAAGATTATCCGTGAAAGATACCGGGTGATAAAAGATAATTTACAGCAAAAAACATGACCAGGTAGATCCAGAGACCATCAAGAAAATGCCAGTACACAGACAATAGGTCAAGTCTTACCTCTTTCTCTGGATCTGAAAAATAGAGCAATACATTGACCGGCTCTGACATGTTTGCACGAGCAGATAGATAGAAGGAAATCAAGAAGGGTAGTCCTACCAAAACATGGGTGAAGTGAAGTGCACTAATCAAATACAGATAGCTCGTGCCCGTGCTGTAGTCGAGTAAGATTTCCTTCGACAGCAATTCGTACCAACCAAGACCCTGACCCATCAAGAAAATCAAGGTCAACAATAAAGTTACCAAAAGCGATTGCATATATTTTTGGATATTATCGGTCTCGTAACTTCTTTTGGCGACGATCATTAAATAGCTCGAGATCAACAGAACAATCACATTCAAATAAAAGATCCAGGGCAGAGCTATAGGCTCCATGCCGCTTTCAATCCTGGTGTACATATAAGCAATGGTCAGGCTCAGGAAAAGAATGGTAATGGCTGATATTAAGAGGAACACAAAAATCCTATACGGATGAATATGGAAGGATCGCCTGGGACTTCGGTGTTTCATAAAACTCGAAATTACCGTCTTCTCGGAAGGGTTGCAATCCTATCGAGAGCACGAAATATGACGTTTCCTTAAAAGTTACAGATAACTTAGTTTTGCGACCACAATTTTTCACTATGTTGGCCGATATCCAAGCTGAATTATCATCTTATGGTGCTACATTAGTCGCCATCTCAAAAACCAAATCGGTAGAGGAAATACAACGGATCTATGACCTTGGACTGAGGCACTTCGGTGAAAATCGTACGCAAGAATTAATAGAAAAAAGCCATCAGCTTCCGGCCGACATCACCTGGCACATGGTCGGCCACCTTCAGTCCAAGAAAGTGAAAGAGATTGCCGGGATCGTACATTGGATTCACTCTGTGGATAGTGCCAAATTGATGGATGAGATTGAGAAAAGAGCAGCTGCGGCACAAAGGGAAATATCTCTTCTTGTACAAGTTAAAATAGCAGAAGAGAGTACAAAATATGGCTTACAAGATCGGGCATCTATCGACCAGTTCTTTGAATCTGCAAGCAAAGCAAGATACCGATATGCCAAAATTCGTGGCCTGATGGGTATGGCATCTTTTGTAAATGATTCTCATCAGATCAGGGATGAATTCCGCAAGCTTCGCAATCTATTTGAAGAGGTGAAACACCGTTATTATAGTCGGGATGCCTGCTTTTCAGAGTTATCTATGGGCATGAGTGGAGACTACAAGATAGCCCTGGAGGAGGGCAGTACGATGGTAAGGATTGGCACCCTGATATTTGGAGCACGCTAACTTTCGTTATGTTCTTCTCTGATGTCGTGCCGTTTTACAGAGTCTCTTGGGATTGATGTCATCCTAGAATTTGATCCATTGTTTAGTAATGGTCCCATGTGTTGTATATGCCTTTAAGAAATAAACTCCGGGTGGTAGGTGGTGAATGGGGATTCTTTTCATCGAAGCTTCGTGAGGCACGGCGGTCATGCGCTGACCCAAGGAATTGATGACTTGTAGATTGGTCAGATGGATGCCGTTGACCAGCTCTATATGGAGCCAGTCATGCGCGGGCATAGGATAGACAGACATCATCTCACCGGGCAAGGGCTCCTCATTTGTACTTACTGTGGGATCGATTAACCACGGAGTATGATAAATCGCCAAGCCACCTCGACTAGAGCCCGAACATAACTCTAAATATCCATCACGATCTATATCTGCCAAAGTGGCCCTCGACCTGGCCCCATCTTTTATATCAGTATGGGGGCCATTCAGTGTATTGAGTGTGTCAAGATCTCCATCTAGCGGGTACAAAAGAAAGTTTCCGTAGGTACTGCCGACCAGTAAAAAACTGCTGTCTTTTTTTTGAAAGACTTGAGGTGCCGCCGATCCAAATACGGCTCGATTTTGTCTGGCGTCGATACCGCCGAAGTTTTCATTGTTGCCCAGAGCACTGGGGGCCGGGTCAAAAAAAGGTTCAGAAGGAGTGCCTTGGTTGAGAAAAAAATTGATATTTCCTCGCTCCTCACCGACCAACAAGTCCATATCACCATCCTGCTCCCGGTCGAAGAACGTAGGGACACTGGCAAAACCCACATCGATGTCCATCCAAGGATAATGGACCTCACCAACGGTAAAGGCACTGCCAGGAACGGATGCATTTTCTATGTAAGCCAATTTCCCCCGCTTATTGCCGACGATCAAATCTAAATCTCCATCATTGTCTAAGTCAACAGAAGTAGGATATAGTGCATCTACCTCCGAAATCAATGACTTCATATTTAGCCAGTTAGACTCCACCAACTCGTAAGCCGGTGAGCTTGGATTTCCTTTATTTTGAAAGAGGAATAGCTGGGAAGGATACTGGTTGTCGTAATTCGAATGAAAGCGGCTGCCAACGATCAAGTCAATCAGCCCATCCTGGTTGTAATCAAAAAAGTGCGGAGAAGCGTCGGTACCAAAGTCTAACATCTGCCTGATGAGAAAATCTGATTGCTCAAATTGAAATCTTAGAATACCGTTATCTACGAAACCACGATAGTGCCATGCCACCTCAACATTCTCCCTGGCATCTTCCTGATTTGGAGATGAAATGAAGTCTGGAATGCCATCGCCATCAAAGTCTTGAACAAATGCGGCAGGAAAAAATGGAATAAAAACCGGTACATCGTAACTCGGGAAGTTTTGTCTTTGTGCGGTAATGTAGGCCCGATCTGGAGTGCCTCCATTCTCCAATAGTAGTAGGGTTTCAAAGGTGAGATCACCCAATAGCAATTCTTGGTCACCATCAAAGTCCTGGTCAAAGACGGCAAGTGTGGACCCTCCGTGCAGCCTCGCGTTTTGGTTGAAGTCGGATGGGCAGATCTCAGGATCATCCGAAAGTAAGACAGCATTCGAATTAAAGCTTTCAACGAATTTTCCCCAACAACGATCCTCTAGTATAAAATCGAACGTGTCCGCTTTCAACGCTCTCTCTCGCACTAAGTTTTTATAATAAAAAACTTTGGTACCATCTGATTGAAAGCTGAGGATATCAAGATCTCCATCTGCATCCAGATCACTAATTGCCGGAAGATCCAGTGCGCTTACAAAAATATTGGCAACGGCCCCGGTTGAGGTTGGATAACCCAGTACTTTCACTGGATTATCAAAGAACATTTTCTCGAAGGATAGCAGCCCTTCATCTCTCCGTCCCCTATAAACATCTATACCAGGAGCGCCGGTATTGGAATACGTAAAAATATCGGGTATGGAATCCTCATTGAAATCCTTGAGTATGGCCCAATCGGAAAGATCGGGAAAACTCACCTCTAGGGTGGGAGCATAGACATAGGGTCTTTCTTCTTCTTCAGTAGCAAGGAAGATCAGTACTTTGTTGCCACTTCTTTCAAAAATGAAAAGGTCTGGCAATGAATCCTCGTTTATCCTTGCTGACGAAAACTGAGGTGAGTTTAATCCTCCACCGAGTGGATTACTAAGCGATTGATCATCAACAACGAATGGCCATTCTTCTCGATGAAACTCCTGCGCCGACAGGAAAGCAACCGGCAGCAACCATAGGATGGCGGTTTTCATTTTTTGACCCAGCATATGTTCATATTTGGAAACTCCAAAAATATTCGTTTCTTGATACCTAACGTATAATATCAAACTTGGATATGCCGGTCCGACTTGGATTTATCTTTGTTTTCATTCTTTATCCAATGTTGGTCCGATCACAGAGTGACCCCACCTTTGATGTAAGGGTCATCGGCCAGTCCCTTAATCTGTATTCGGATCTGTACTCTGTTAATGACACCTTTGTCATCAATGGACAGCCGACAACCTTAGCATTCTCCAATGGAAGTGCTCAAGTTGAAACCAACCTTAATTCGGAGGGCGTACTTCTGAGCATTAAAGATCCCAGGGGTAAATTGAAGTTATATCACTATTCTCTGAGTTCGAGGGAGAGGGTCAGACTAATTAAGATCCCATTGTGGCTTTCGGTTCTTCCACCTATGGTCGCCATTTTGTTGGCTCTGATCTTCAAGGAGGTTATCATTTCACTTTTTATCGGGATTTGGTCTGGGGTATTTATAGCCGGAGGACTAAGGGTTGACTCGTTCTATTATTTCATCAGGTCTTTCCTAGATGTAGTTGAGAACCATCTGGTGAAGGCCCTTACCGATCCAGGGCACCTCAGTGTAATCATTTTTTCACTATTGATCGGAGGTATGGTGGCCATTATCAGCCGTAATGGAGGTATGGCGGGAGTCGTCAAATCGTTGTCAGGTTATGCTCGATCAGCAACTACATCTCAATTTACTACCTGGCTCCTGGGAGTCGCTATTTTTTTTGATGACTATGCCAATACCCTGATTGTAGGCAACACCATGAGGTCAGTCACCGACCGGTTTCGTGTGTCGCGGGAAAAGTTGGCATACATCGTCGATAGTACTGCAGCTCCTGTCGCCGCAGTGGCTTTCATTACGACCTGGATTGGAGCTGAACTGGGGTATATTGATGGGGGCCTTTCACAATTGGCAGGCTTCTCATATTCACTGACACCCTATGCGGTTTTCGTCAGTTCACTCAAATATTCATTTTATCCGGTATTGACCCTGTGTTTTATTGTGATTCTGATATTTCGAAAGCGCGACTATGGTCCGATGTTTCAAGCTGAACAACGTGCCCGAAGATCCGGTCAGGTCGTGAGCCCGGGACAAGTTGCTGAGGATGAGCCCAATATGGAAGATCTTACTCCAGTGGAAAAGTCACCTTTGAAGTGGCAACATGCTTTTTTCCCTGTCGCCACTGTAATTGTCGTCACCATCATAGGACTGATTAGTACAGGCATGCAAAGTTTGCATGGTGAGCTTTTGGCGCGCAATGGTGTGGGTGGTGCCGAATCCTGGCGGGAAGTGTGGTCGACCATGGCCCTCCTGTTTGAGGAAGATCAAGTTGGTTTTTTTCGCAAGGTGGGAGCTTTGATTGGAAGTTCTGATTCCTATGTTGCTTTACTATGGGGATCGCTATCGGGAGTTGTAGTAGCCATTGGTATAACCATTTACAACCGCATAATGAAACTCCTGGATACCATGCATACGATGGTCACTGGCTTCAAAACGATGATGCCGGCGCTGATCATTTTAGCCCTGGCCTGGTCATTGGCGATTACGACCGAAGAACTTCACACTGCACATTACTTGAGCTCAGCTTTGACGGGGACCATCAATCCTTTCCTCATACCTCCTTTGATTTTTGTACTGGCTGCTTTCATTGCCTTCTCAACCGGGTCTAGCTGGAGTACAATGGCCATTTTATATCCCATTGCCATACCAACAATTTGGTCGGTCTCGCAGGCCGCTGGATTCAGTCAGGCGTTAAGTTTAGAATTGATGCTGAATGTGATATCCATCGTGCTGGGTGCTTCTGTGCTGGGTGACCATTGCAGTCCAATTTCAGATACCACAATTTTGAGTTCATTGGCCTCAGACTGCAATCACATTGATCATGTGCGAACGCAAATGCCCTATGCACTGACCGTCGGAGGTGTTAGTATAATTGCTGGTACCCTAGCCACTTATCTCGGTGGGGGTTGGTTGCTTTGCATTGTAATTGGTTTCCTTGGCTTATTGGTTCTGTATGGAATTATTGGTAGGATCGGAAAGCCTGTTCCAGACTGGGATGGATCTGAAAACACCTAATCGCATTTAGCGGTCTGATGATACCTTCCTGCTATCATACTTGGGCTATTGAAGTGGTTTTGATTGCAGATCGCAACTGTCACTACAAGCCGATACGGTGGCTCCGCTGTACCCTATGGGAAAGGTCAAAAAGTTGCATTCGAACGTGATCTCAACAACTTCTTGACCTCAACGGCTCATCTAGGATAAACTGGTGCTAGCTCAATGTTGGCTCAACTGCTGGGATATTGGCAAAAGCCTGCTCCAAATCTGCTTTGATGTCCTCTATGTGTTCAATTCCGGTAGAAATTCGCAGTTGGTTAGGTAACACTCCAGCTGCGGCTTGCTCGGCCTCGGAAAGTTGTTGATGGGTTGTGGCCGATGGCTGGATGATCAGCGTTTTAGCATCACCGACATTTGCCAAATGGCTGATCAGATGTAGACTATCTACGAATTTGGTCGCATTTTCCTTATCTCCTTTGATCGTAAAAGATAAAACACCACCATAGCCTCGCTTTAGGTACCTACTTGCCACATTGTGATTGGGATGCGAGGGTAGGCCCGGATAGCTAACTGATTCGACCTTGGGATGTTGTTCAAGCCATTCCGCCAATTCTTGTGCATTATCACAAGTGCGCTGCACCCTCAATGACAGTGTTTCTAATCCCTGCAGCATCAGAAACGCATTGAACGGGCTCAGAGATGAGCCGTAATCCCTCAAGCCTTCAACACGGGCTCGAATGATAAATGCAATATTTCCAAAAGGCCCATCGGTGCCGAAGATATCCCAAAATATCATCCCGTGATAACCTTCAGAAGGTTCTGTAAATTGCGGAAATTTTCCGTTGGCCCAGTTGTAGTTTCCACCATCAACGATCACACCACCGATTGAAGTCCCATGACCACCAATCCACTTGGTAGCCGATTGAACGACGACATGAGCCCCGTGTTCCAAAGGACGAAAAAGGTAACCGCAGGCACCGAAAGTGTTATCGACCACCAAAGGAAGATCGTGTCTTTTTGCCACGGCGGCTATTGCTTCAAAATCAGGAACGTTGAAGCTGGGATTGCCAATGGTCTCAACATACAAAGCCTTCGTATTTTCATCGATTAAAGCCTCATAGTCTTCGGGGGCTTCACCAGCCGTAAAGCGCACCTCAATGCCAAGTCTCTTAAAGGTCACCTTAAACTGATTGTATGTTCCACCATATAGATTTGAAGAACTAACAAAATTGTCTCCACTACCCATGATGTTTGACAAGGCGGTAAATTGAGCAGCCTGTCCAGAGCTTGTAGCCAATGCTGCTGCACCTCCTTCTAATGCAGCAACCCGTTTTTCAAAGACATCAGTGGTGGGATTCATGATTCTGGTGTAGATATTGCCAAATTCTTTCAGGGCAAAGAGATTGGCTCCATGTTCTGAATCCTTAAAAGTATAAGACGTTGTTTGGTAGATCGGTACTGCTCTAGAGCGAGTGGTCCCCTCGACTTCCTCTTGTCCTGCATGTAGTTGTAGTGTTTCAAATCTTAGGTCAGACATTTTTTAGTGTTTTGTTTCTAATAATGGTTTTCTAGTTGCAGCACGGATGGTGGAGTGCTTTTCAGCATTTCCATGACCTGCGGCTGCGGCATCCTAAATTATGACATTCGTCCTATTTATCATCATGCACCAGGATGAGATTGAAGAAAAAGTTTTTTATCGCCCCAGATCTTCAATTTCTCTTCAAAATTCTCGAGTACTTTCCGTGATTTTTCGGATGTTGAACGTTACCAAATGGTATTTGACTTTGCATGAACACCTTTCGATTCACTAGAGGAGGTTTACCAAGCTTAATTGTGCTAGTAGCGGTCTGGCAAATTTCGATTGTATCGGCACAGGCGCAAATTTCCAATGCCCAAAAACCAGTTACCATAGATTTTAAGGGAGAACCGATCACGTCAGCGTTGAATCAGCTAAGGAATGCCTGTCAGTGCCCAATCTACCTGGCTCCCAACACCGATACTTTGCTTCAACTTCATGGGACTTTCGAAGCGAAACCTCCAATAGAAATTCTGGCGGAATTGCTTGGCCAGACGAATTTTGCCTTCATGACTTACCAACATCAGGTGATCATTGTTGGAGATCGGGAGACCATCGAGCAGGAGTTTACCGCCCAATATTATCAGGCACTTGAAGAGAGTATTGAGGTTGCGCACGATGAGAAAACGATGACCGAAGTGGTTGGTGACTTGTCTTCCGTTTCGGGTTCAGGGCAAATGATATTGAATGGAAAGGTCATTGATGGTGAGACCGGTGAACGCGTCATTGGTGCCACATTACTCATTCAGGAAACCAGTCACGGGACTGCTACCGATGAAACGGGAACATATGAGATTCCTTTGAGACCAGGAGATTATACACTGACCGTGCAATACATAGGCTATAGAAAGCGGGAAATTCCCATCAAGGTTATTGGTTCTGGCAGCCTAGATATTGAGATAGTTAAGGGAAGTATATTGTTGGACGAAGTGGTTGTTGAAGCCCAAAAAAGAGATGAAAATGTCCAGTCGGTTCAGGCGGGTGTGACCAGACTCCGAACTCGAGAGATCGAAAAATTACCGAGTTTCCTGGGCGAGGTTGATGTTCTTAAGAGCTTACTGCTCCAACCTGGGGTAAGTTCGATAGGAGAGGGCAGCAGTGGATTTAATGTTCGTGGAGGAGATGTTGACCAGAATCTCATTCTTATTGATGAGGCTATGCTTTTTAACAGCAGTCATGCGCTGGGCTTTTTCAGCGCTTTCAATAGCGATATTGTAAGTGATGCTACCCTCTACAAGGCCAATATACCGGCTAAGTATGGTGGTCGGCTTTCCTCGGTTCTGGAGGTCAATGTAAAAGATGGCAATTTTGAGCGATTGCATTTTAAGGGAGGACTTGGTGTGGTCTCCAGTAGGTTTACCCTTGAAGGCCCGCTTAAAGCCAACCAGACCTCCTTCTTAATATCGGGACGAAGTACCTATTCCGATTGGCTATTGGGGGCAATCAATGTACCAGAACTCAAGGCAAGCTCAGCTTTTTTTTACGATAGTAATCTACGGATAACTCACCGGTTTGACGATCGAAATTTTGTTTCACTATCTGCCTACATTTCTGAAGATGACTTTACTTTCAATGATCAATTTGGATTTCAATACCAGACCTCATTGGGACAATTGACCTATCAACGTCTCTTTGGAAATAACCTTCTCTCAACCTTGAGTGCAGTGTGGGGTGAGTACGATAGTTCTCAGGAGGAGTTGAGGCCCCTCTTTGCTTCAAATTTGAGGATAGGCACGCGATATTGGAAATTCAAAGAGAATCTTAGTCTGGAAAAAAATGTATTGAAACTTGATGGGGGAGTTTCTGCAATCTTGTATGAGGTGAGCCCTGGTCAGCTGGAGGCAGTGGGATCGGAGTCCCTGATTCGCCCGAAAATGGTAGAAGACGAAAATGGAATTGAAGCAGCAGCATATCTGCTTGCTGCTTACGACCTAAGTCCGAGGACAACTGTCGAGGCAGGTCTCCGAGTCGTTCACTATCAATATCGAGGACCCAGGGAAATGAATGTTTATGAGGATCCTGCTCGTCCGCGTGAGGAAAACATTTTGGGTAGAATGATTTTTGAAGGCAGTAGTATCTACAGTTCTGCACGAATAGAACCACGACTTTCAGCCAGGCACAAATTATCTCCAGAATCATCCCTAAAAATTGGCTATTCCCGCACCAGCCAATTTATTAATCAGATCAGCAACACTGATACACCGACTCCAACCAATGTCTGGAAGTTGTCTGATCAATACATTCCTGGTCAATTGTCCCACAATTTTTCTTTGGGCTATTTTAGGAATTTCAAGCAGAATATCTATATCACATCTGTAGATGTTTTTTACCGATATATGGATGAATTATTTGATTATAAGGACTTTGCTGACTTAGTAGCCAACGATCACTTAGAAACGGAGCTTCGGCGTGGCATTGGTCGCAGCAGAGGCCTTGAACTCAGTATCAAGAAGCAAGTTGGATACATTCATGGCTGGATAAACTATACCTATTCTCGTTCCGAACGAAAGGTGGCTCAAGTGAATGAAGGTCGATGGTACCCTGCAGTGTTTGACAAACCACATGATCTCTCCTTAGTCGCTAATATTCAAGTCAATAAAAGGAACACCATTTCAATCAATTTTAATTACAGTACGGGGAGACCGATTACCATCCCTACTGACCGCTATCTGCTGGAAAATCAATTTTCTGTGCTAAATTATTCACAACGCAATGCCTTTCGCATTCCCAATTACCACCGGTTGGATTTTGCTTATACCCTAGGGCAGGGTTTTAAAAAAAGTCGAAAGTTTAAGACGAGTTGGACATTTTCAGTCTATAACCTTTATGGTAGAAGAAATCCATTTTCGGTGTTTCTTGAACAAGTCACTTTAGGTGAGCCGCGCGTGAGGCGGCTATCTGTATTGGGCAGTGCCTTTCCTTCACTCACATTTAATTTTGAATTGCTATGAATCGGAGATTGGGCGGTCTGATTATTCTGAGCGTTGTGTTTTCTTCTTGTTTGGATACAATCGATGTGCAATTGCCGGCGAACGTGGCGGGGCGAATTGTAGTGGAGGGTTCGGTTCAGAGAAGCAGTCAAGACTATGCCATTAGAGCTGCTGTTCGAAGAACTGTTCAATTGACAGATGATGCATTTGATCTAGAGCCAGCCGAAATCATGCTGCTCGCAAACGATCGAGTCGTAGCCCCACTGGCAAATGATCAGGTATGGAAAGTGGCCATCTCAGAGTTCCATTCTCAATTTGGTGGTAATCCTAATACTACAATTTTTTCGCTACGGGTAATAACAAGTGATGGTAGAACACTTGAATCCTCAAATCAACAGATTATCGATCCACCTCAAAATGCCTCATTAGAGGTCAACCTTATAGTAAGGCCAGAATTAAACCTTTCCGAAAATATTGTTGATTTGGATTTTATTGAGTTATTGATCAATACCCCACTGGTCAATGCAGAGGGGAAGCGAGTGTCCTTTCTCTGGGATGTATCCGGTGTATTCAGGTTTCCTGAGCAGGTGTGGACGGATAATCCCTTCTTCCTTCCTGATATTTGCTATGTGTACCAACCTTCGTTAAAGAATAAAGTGAGTGTGGTCAGCTCAGCCGATATCAATGGAGACCACCTGAGCGGATTCAAGATTCATGAAACCCGTGCTGACTTTAAATTTCATTCTGGATACTACTATACCGTACTGCTTAAATCAGTTGATGTGTCAACCGCTGAATACTGGAAGGAGATTGAAGCCAGTCTGACTCGTGAAGGCACCTTATTTGATGCTCCTCCGGGAAAGATCAGGAGCAATATCGTTAATGTGAACGATCCCGATGATGAAAGCATCGTAGGATATTTCTATAGTGCTGGGATAGACACTGTCAGGTTTTTAGCTACACCAAATCAGACGGGTTTTCAGCGTCACCTTTGCAATCCACTGGACTCGATGGAAGTGCCTTGTTGCAACTGTTTGGAGGGTTTCAGAAACAGTACCCTTGAGAGACCACATTATTGGAAATGATGAAGGATAAGACCTTGGATAGAACCGCTTCCCTGGCCGTAGTTTTATATCTGACTTGGACCAGCCAAATCTTAGCACAGGTTGGAGCTATACAGTTTGATAAGCCCTATTACTTTGCTGGCGAGTATATTTTTTACTCCATTTATCTCGGTGACATTCAAAATCCCAATGCTGTACTTCGCGTGGTCATCGGTGATGATCAGCAAGTGATTGCAAATCATTTACACAGATGCAGTGACGGAATTACTAACGGTTATATTAAACTATCTCACACTCAGACCAGCGGGCACTATGACTTTTGTGTGTTTGCTTTTCACAGCATCTCCGGTAGGCACATATCCTTGTATGAGAGAAAACTAACGATCGTCTCTACTGGATCAGAGAAGGGGGAAACGATGCATTTTGCCAGCGAAGAGAAGCTCCGTGGTTCAATGGACATGCCTGTAGAACCTTCCGCACATTACCTAAGGGACAGCAATCAAATTGTTGTCAATCTACCCAATCCCGATACGTCAATCCAATATGCTTCTATAAGTGTGCGAAGTACAGACCGTAGCACTCCCGGGGGTAGCATTCATTTTTTTAACCATGCTCTTAGGAGTATACATTGTTTAACTGATGTAGCTATTGCGGGATACCGAAAGTTGGGACACTCTGATCCGAATCGGAATAAATTGATGTATGGATGCCATCCCAACTCCTTGCAGTTTACCTTGATTCAAGTGCAAGATAGTGGTCGCTTTGTGCTTCCTTTTAATGATCTATATGGAACGCAAACCCTGCACTTTATTGATTACTTATCTTTACCGATTGAAATCAGACCTGATCAGTTAGATTTATCTTCATCACCAGGTGTCAGCCACTTTCAGGAATCCGATTTCATTCGAGATAATTTTCTCAGGTATCAGGAACAAAGGAAAATTTTTCAACTTTTTGGTGCACCGCCGAGAGTGGTCGAGGAAATAGTAGTAGAACAGGAGCGGGAACTCCCTGATCCTGATTACGACATTGACGTGCAAGACTATGCACTTAGAGGAACAATTGTCGATCTCTTTAAGGAATTACTCACTACTTTGAAGTTCCGAAAAAAAAAGGGAGTATATTACGCTAAGGTGCTTTATGAATCAGCCGGGAGTAAATATTTTTTTAATTCACCTCCTGTTTTTATCTCCAATGGCTTAGCAACGCAGGATGCAGCTTATATAAGTACTTTAGCCATTCAAGAAATAAAGCGAATTCGCATTTTTAGTAGTTTGCCGGTCCTCAAAAAATTGGTAGGAGGCCATAGGATTGGTGGGGTGGTGGTGATTGATATGATGGATCCGCTTTTCACCTTACCAGATGAAACTTTACTTCCCAGCACAAGTTTTGAGGCTTTGCAAGTCCCCCTTAAGTATCCCATTTCCTATCCTGCAGATGACTCACTGCCTAAAATTCAGTCCTTGCACTATTGGATGCCCTTCCTGGACTTGTCCCAAAAAACATCAGAAAATTTATTTGTTCTTGGTTCCGATGTTCAAGGAAAAAAGGTGGTTGAAATCATGGCAAGGTACAAGGATGGAAGGGTGGCAATGCATCGGTTGGAGGTAAGTACAGATTGACAAGGTTGAAGAAACGCTTGGCAGAATGAAGTGCGCAGGCCAAACCAGGCACGTCAAATTTCCCGCAATCTAAAATTGGCCCGATTACTGCTGTACCAGGGGATGCAAGCCGTCCGATCAGTTTTCAACATTTGAACGAAATTTCCTATTGACCGACTTTTCCTAGGTAGGTTTAAAGATACATCTGGTTTGTGGAGAACTTTTTCTCAGTTTGATCGGGAATGTTGTTGTTGGGAAAGAAAAAGTTCTCCCTTTTCCAGCTTTGTTGCCCTTGAACTGTCCATTGGTAAACTCTTGGAGTATTACCGTGTACCGGATCATCACATTCACGATCCAGGAAACCGGCCTAAGTACGCCGCTTCTGGACTCCCCTTTACACTCGATATCCTGATCGCAGCATGTGAAATCTAATGCTACCAAGAAAATGTCGGTTGAGCTTCCACACTACGTAAACATGGTATCTGTATGCCAATCTTGATTTAGCCGCTGCAGAGTAAGCCTGGTCTTTGGATCTGACTAATTGTGATCGTGACCATCGTGATCATGTCCATGACCATTGTGATCGTGATCATGTCCGTGTTCGTCATTGACCACGTAGTCCATTTTACAAACGGGACATTGTCCTGCTTGATCGCTTCCACTTCCCGCACAATGCATCGGACATACGTAAGCACTGGTGTACTCAGGACCATCCTGGTTTTGCCCTTCTTCTTCCATCTTATCAGAGGAGGTAGATTCGCTCGTAGAGCTTGACTCACCACCACTACAAGCAACCACAATCATAAGAGTCCCAACCGTGAAAAGTAGTCCAATCGATTTCCAAAACTTGTTCATAAAGTCAATTTTGAAGAATGTCTGCGAAGGTAATGCAAAAAGTATAGTTTTTATTGTACAGTTATTATCTCCCTTGGAATCATGTATCGTACCAACCATCTGAGCCATTTTGGTGAATGGAAGCATCACAAAGGCCATAGCATCTGGGTCCTCATTCGCGGATGACATGCCATGGGTATAGAGATGCATAAGGTAGAGCGACTAAGGTTGTGGCCTTGGGTTTCTTCGAGCTCGAGCACCAAACTGAGTTAGTAGTGTGCGTTGATGCCGCTACTTGAATACAGCTCCGTACGCGCTAGCTACCTATTGTCTTGTTTAGGTTCGGGCAGAGTAAATTAACTTCAATTCCGGTCAAAATTAGCGCCGACCGTATGCATGAAAATAGTCTACTGCCAGACTATATATAACAATGTCTGCAGGGATAAATATAGGTGACCTAAGCACCCTTGTCTTGGGGCTCCCGACCCTTCCAGGAAGAGGGAGCATGGTCTAATTTGGGTCTACTTTTGATGATTGCTCTCAAGATATCACTGCGGCTGATTTGGCCTACCAATTTTCCTTTTTCAATGACCGGGAATCTACGGTAGGCCGTATTCATGAACTCATATGCTAATTCCAGGATGGTCTTATTTACATCAATCGTAACCACTTTTCTTGACATGTAGTTGCTAACCGTGCCGGTCCCACCGGGCAAATTATTGTATGGACCATCTAAAATGGTCTTAATACAATCGGATTCGGAAAGCATGCCTACCAACCTACCGTGATCATCGACAACTGGTGCTCCAGTTATCTTGTGCTTCAAGATAATCTTCATGGCTTCATCAATTCCAGTCTCTGGCTTAAATGTTATCAAATCCGTAGCCATGTATTTCTTAACTGTCTGTTTGTCATCCATAAGCAATTGCTTTATTAGTTTTATTTCTAGATTATTAAAGATGTGTAGTTCAACAAGTGAGATGACCCATTATTCCAGATCACACCATCAGTTAGATCGTAGACATTGCTGTGTCAGCGTCTATTACTCATGAGCTTGCCAGTGGGTGATGGCGCTAACTTGCCAACCAGTAGATCTTCGATCTCGCCCAATAAGGCATTCCAACCTCGTCTTTCCCTCTACATGTTTTCAACTTACACAACTATCAAAAGATACCAATTTCTACCAACATAGGGAGAAAAATATTCATGGGATCGGGGTTTGATTGCCAAAAAATTCGATGTCGAAGACCACTTGATCAGTGGTGCAAAAGGTCACAACTAACCAGACAAGCATAAATATGGCAATGCTGGAATTTTAATACCAGCAAACAAAATGTTGATTATCTCGACCATTCCTCGTGTCCATCTGGGGACAATTTATTGGATCGAAGAATATCGATTTAAGTGTCTTGGTGTTTTTTATCGATGGGCTCTTTTATATCTTTAACGAATGATGATGTTGGTCAAGACCACTTTCGTAATCGTGGCGAGCTTAGTGATGACCTCAGTAGTAACGGGGCAGATCACGCTGGAACATTCCCTTTTGGAGCCGAATTTGGCAACTGGTGAATTGATTGAGGCAATCAGATATCCTGCCATACATAGAACGTACATGCTTGATTCTCACCAGTATCCAAAGATTGCTCAAATGTATATTCATCGAGGGAATAAGGCATCTAATCCTTTTTTCTGTAGAATAGAAGACGCCATTGCAAAACAGAACCGGGTAAATTTTAAATTTCGGCTGGGGTCGATCGATTATGTGGATGCCTTGGAAGGTAAGGGGTATTTTAAAGCGGTGTCATACTCCAGGGCAACAAATCTCTCGATGCAGTACCAGCCACCAGATCAATAAGGACCAGAAATCAGAACAAAACAATTCTGCGATGATGAAGGGTTTTCCCTTTCACTTGCAATGTATAGCTTCCTGCTGAAAGTCGTTCCAGGTTAAGGAGGTTTGGTTTGTAATAGTCCGCTGCATTAACTTTCTGGGCATAGACGGGTTTCCCACTCATGTCATATAGGGTCAGTTGTACTGAGTTTGAAAAATCTCTGGATAGTTTTAAATGCAGCTGGTTATGCGCAGGATTTGGGAAAACCAATACATGATCGAAGGGAATAACAATGGCCGAATCAAGCGCTAGACTTCTGACTATACCATCCTGGTCGGTCTGCTCTAGCCGGTAATAGTACCATTGATTGGTCTTGATATGGATATCTTCATATATGTAGTCTGTGGGGCTCGTTCTAAATATTCCACCATTAAACTCCTCTACTGGTTCAAAGTCAAGTAAGTTGGTACTTCGCCAAAGAGTGAATTTATCATGATTGATTTCTCGTAAGCTTGTCCAGTCTACGACGATGGCACTGAGACTATCTCGAGCTTCGAAGAGGGTGATCTCGGTCTGGAATTCCCTAGGTAAATCAAAGCTTGCGATGCCATCAAATACTGAATTTGAGCTGTTCTGCGATGCACCAAATCCCAGCCCTCGATCGGCAAAAGCTTTCCAAATGGCATATTGATGTTCCCCTTCGTACAGGAGCTGATCCGCCAGCAAAATTGCATCCCGTCCATCCACAAATCCAGGATTGCAGGGCTGTAATTTCAGCGCTTCAACAACCAGCTGTAATGCAATGTTATTGCCACCTTTGCCACGATAAATGTCGAGACTGGCTCCTTTCATGTCAATGATGTTCCAAGTCATATCCCAAAGCATGGTACACCAAATGGCTCCGACTCCATGGGGAATTGTTGCCGACCTGAGATCATGGTAGGTCAATGGATTCCGCCGGTGGTCGGTAGTATATGGAAACTCTCTGATGCCGGTACCATTAGAGCTCTGGCCCGACAAATAGGTACCGATCCCCCGGATGTCCTGTCCACTGGCAGTCTGCCAATCGGTGGTAAGCATAAGGCCGAAATAGTCACTCCAACCTTCACCCATTTGCTCCAAGTTCAGTAGACAATCTACCGTTCCAGCCCCGCCTGTTAGTCGATCAGTGATGCCATGACCATATTCATGGCTAATGATTAGATTGTCCAAAGAAGAATCCAGATCCATATCGTCAACCTGTCGTGCAAGGGTAACTCTTATATCTTTTCCATTTTCTAAAAGATCGATCAGTGGCAAACAATGTGACCTTGAGATCATAACCGCCGGTATGGTGATTGTAGGATCATTGCCTCCCATCACCACCGGATTCCCAGCTACATTGTTACAGATGATGACCGCAACTGCACCGGCCACTTGCGCATTCTTCACTTTTTCAACAAAAAAGCATGTACCTCTGTCGATCAAGGCTATTTTTCCATCAAGAGAACCGGGGTCTCTAATGGGTGAATTGCTACAGGCTAGGCTGGTACGAGTTTGTGAGTCAAAGACTCGCACAATCTGACCAGTCACTCGACCATGGTCTACCAACTTATTATTTTGACTAAATGCCGATTCAACAGCTTCAATAGTTTGCGGTAAATCTCCGCTGGAAATCACTTCTAGGGATGCATTAAAAATAGACCCTCCCCAGAGATACATCTCGGTTCTACTGGGATGTCCATCTGGGTTGGCAAAAAAGGTAGCATTATTTCTATTGCCGCCGTCTTGCGCATCGGCCAGGATTGGATCGTTTTCGTTCCCACCATTCCCGTAATTGTTTACCTGAAAGTTACCAGCTGCTTCGTCAAAGCCATAGTGATAAAAAATATCGTGGTTCAGATTAATCCAGTAAAAAAGATTGGTTAAAGAGGCTTCTATATATTCATTCGGTGGCCCAGTTGACAATGCATAATCGAAGATCAATGATTCACCTCCATGAGGTCTTAAACCCATCTGATCATCGGCATTAAAATCTTCTTGAGTAAAGGTGTTGTTGCCCCGGGTATCGAAGAAGTCAGGTCCGCTAACACCATCAATGTCGTGCCAGCCAAAAGGTGATGCGATCGGATCGGCAGGCCGGGTGATGACTTGTCTGACCCCGTGTGATGGACTCTCAACTCCCAAAGGATACACCAGGTACGTTTCGTCTGCCTGCGCATTGGCATTTTTATTTTCAGAGAATGTTCTGGGAGAGGAGATCACTTGATTACCCGTTTCCCAGGTGCAATGGTGTGCCCGTTCATTTCGCGAGATGAAATCGCCGGAACTTGCATCGATAAAATATTGCCAATAATGGTCATCTTGTTGAATGCGTAAGTCATATACAAGTCGCCAGACATTGTCTAATCTCTGCCATTTCTTACGTACCAATATGGGATGAGGTGAGAAGGTTGTAATCAGGTATTGTCCCTTATTTACAGGCTCCAGCTGGGATCGCTGTGTGGATTCAAAGGGTTGGCCCAAGTGGTTGGCCATAGCCATGATGGCCTGTTTTTTGGAAATGAGGCTTTGAGGGACGAACATCTTTTCTTTTAAATTTTGCTCACAACCATGCGATTGATGGATCAAATTTCCATCTGCATCCGTCACCAACTGAAACATACACCCCTCAATATCAATACCTTGAAACTGCTGTTGCAGGTAAGTATAGATAAGTTTGCTGCTGCTGGATTGGTGTTGTGAACTGACCTGGAGTTCCTCAATATCACTAGCATGTAAGCCCAACTTGACGCCAACCTCTCGTGCAAGCGCCAAAGTAGACTCATCATTCTGTGACCACAGCCCTTGACTAACTGGGATCCACAAAAAAAATAATATGAGTATTTTGAGATGTTCCAAGATTACCAGTTCTAAAGATAACGAACACAGCGATCACTTTGTTGATTAAGCCATGCTGGGGCCATGTGTCCCTATGTGACGCGAAGGGTAGCAGGAATGCTTCAAGTCACCAGATGAATATAGTCAGCGTCATATGTTTATTATTTTTCAACTACCTGGTACACATTGATTTCTTTCCTTACTTCGACGGATTGATCAGCCAGCAAGGCAACGCTTGGTCTATTCTAATCTGTGCTGTAAACTGACTAAATTTAACAGCACAGACATGTACATCTTTAGACCTTTTAATCTGTTCTCCTTGTCATTGCACCTTTAAATACTTATTTTAGAAGAGAGGACCAAATTATAAGGTCTTCCGCTTACAGCAATATTAGTCAAATGTTACGTTTTGGCTGGACAATCATCCTAGGACTTATTTTTTTTGGGCTTTCAGTGAGTCGGATAACTGGACAGACCAAGGTGGGTAAATATATGTTTTTCGGCCAGGAAGACATACCCTCCAATACCAATCGACGAATTTTTGAAGATAGCCAGGGTTTCCTTTGGCTAGCCACCCAAAATGGACTTTTCCGGTACGATGGTTACGAATTCGATCCATTCTATTCCTTTTACGATGACAGCAATTCACTGTCTAGTAATGCGATTACTGATATCGAGGAAGATGGAGATGGACACCTTTGGATAGCAACAGCAGATCGAGGAGTAAATAAATTGAATAAGTATACTGGCAGGGTCACTCGGTACCCTAGGCTATCAGCAGATCATAATCCTCGTTATCCTGTTTATGATATTTACAAAGACAAACAAAATAATATGTGGTTTGCGACAGGTGGAAGAGGCATCAGTCGCTACATTTCTGATTCAGATAGTTTTGCCATCTGGATACCAGAACCCAACAAAATTAGTGATGGATCAGTAAGATTTGAGAATGAGATATGGCGCATTCAAGAGGATCCAGATAGCCCTAATATCCTGTGGATAGCTGCTGCAGAGGCTCTTTATCGTTTTAATACGCAGACAAATAATTTCGAAATTTTTGAATTCAAAAGGGATGGCAAAAAGGAGTGGTGGTTAAACTCGTATCATTGCCTGTTTATACGTAATCTAGAGAATATCTGGTTGGGTACATGGGGTGGTGGCCTAATAAGATTTAACTACATTAATGACAAATTTGAGCAATTTCCAATCAGCAAGTCCGATTACGCAAGAGGGGATGGTACTTCAAACGTAATACTGGATATATACCCCGAATCCGACACCACTCTATACATATGTTCGTTCGATCGTGGTCTCTTTACCTTTGACGAAAAGAATTTAGTATTCATGGAGGAATTTAGTACCAATGTATTTCCATTGCTATCTAAAGAGACACTACCTTGTCGCTCCATCAGCAAGACGAGAGATGGAAGCATTTGGGTAAGCGGTGAAAATTATTTGTTGCATCATCACGCTCTTTACAATCGATTCGAGCAAAAACTTGACCTGCGATACCTTCAGCAGGACAATCTAGCTATCCCCTTTTTTACTGATGCTTTATGTCTCGAGCAAACGCCTAATCACTTGGTTGCGATTTCACGTCTACCCTTCTGCTTGGTTCTGGATAAACAGTTAAGACTTGTGGAAAAGATTCCTATCAAGGGAGCTGAAAAGCCTTTTGCCAACTTACAGTTGATACGTGTAAACAGTACCTACTTGCTATCTTCATACTCTTATCCATATCTTTCCTTCTGGAATGAAGGGGAATGTTGCTTTACTCCTGTTTATGATGAATTTATGAATGGTTTCCCCGAAGTTCCGGTATTCAATCTGTGTAGTGATGGTAGACATCTTTGGTTTAACTCCGCGACCTCACAAATATGGCAGTGGGATATTGAGCAGCAAAGGTTGACGGAACATGCGCTTGAGGCAAGCCCGAACTGTCAACTTCCCAGTGAGACCAGGATCCGGGGTATGGAGTTTAGTTCCAGTGGAACGCTATGGATAGCTACGAGCGGAGGTCTTTACCAATTTGATACTATGACTGTCGAAATGCAGCACCATTGTGAGAGCAACGGCGACTCAAATCAGCTGGCTACACCCAATTTAACTTCTTTAGAAACAGATAAGAATGGTCTAGTGTGGGTAGGAGTGGAATACAATGGCCTACAAATATTCGATCCAGATCAACAACTCTTCGTCCGGCATTTTAGTTTGGGAAGACAGACATTTTCTAACCATTTTGACGATTTGACCATAGATCTCAATAATAATGTTTGGGCAACCTCAAATCACGGATTACTCAAGTTTGATCACTCTAATCAATCTTGGCATTCCTTTACTATGTCTGAAGGCCTGGAAAAAAACTATCTAGTGGGAAGTGTGGTTACTGCTGAAGATGGAAAAATATTTTTGGAAACCAATGGAAAGATTAATGCATTTTATCCCGATCAGCTCCCTATGAACAACAAGGCACCAGTAATACATATTACCGATCTAACCGTAAATGGTAAAAGTCTGATTCTTGACACCTTACTTACCTACAAGAACCATCTGTTTCTTGAACCTTTTGAATCTCAGGTCAGTATTCGATTCGCTGCCGTAGAAACCATTTACCCAAAGAAGGTTCGTCATGAGTATCGCCTATTGGGTGTAAGTCCCTTGTGGAAAAACGGAGATAGTCGAGAAGTAACTTTCGCTGATCTTGATCCGGGACCCTACGAATTTCAGGCCCGGGCATATAATAGTGATGGAGTTGCGAGTGCCAATATTGCCAGCTTCTCCTTTGAAATTAGGCCTAAGTTAATTCAAAGAGCCTGGTTTCAACTCTCTATTGCTTTGGTGATCATTGCATTAGGTTACCTTCTCTACCGATATCGTCTGAATGATATGCTAAAAATACAATCGATAAAAAACCGTATTTCTGCAGACCTTCATGATGACATTGGTGCCCGATTGACAAGCATTCAACTACTCGCTGCACTGACTCGCCAACGTTTATCTGCCGATCAGGAGTCTGGTCGATATCTACATCAGATCCAGGACGAAATTGACCGTTCAACAGCAGCTCTGGACGAAATTGTTTGGAATATGAAGACTGGGGATCTGCGGGCAGATCAACTGCTGGCTAAAATGCGGCATTTCGCTAACAACCTTTTTGAGCCAACTTCCACATGTTTTCGACTACAGGTAAAACCAGGTTTTAGTGATTTAAGTGATGATGTTGAGAAATTTAAAGATCTTTTTCTCATTTACCGGGAGCTTCTAAATAATTCACAAAAACATGCGCAAGCAATGAATGTGATCGCAAAACTGGATTACAATCTCCGATCTATTCGACTTGAAATCAGGGATGATGGCATAGGATTTGACCCAGAGGCGATCTCGGCTCGCAATGGAATTAGAAATATAAGAAATCGCATCAAGACATGGCAAGGAGATATGATCATAAAGTCCAATTCAGATCATGGAACCTGGGTGATGATATCCATGCCTCGTCAGCTACAATCACCCTTAAAGGGGATATACAGATTCGCGATCAGGTCGTAATTTTGCGCGATGGTCATTAAAGTACTAATCTTTGAGGACGATGAGGTGCTGCGGCAGGCACTGCATACCCTTTTAGACAATTCCGACAAGTATCATGTTGCAGGAGCCTATGGTCATGCCGACGCAGCTGAAGTAAAGACGACCGAGCTTGAGCCCGATGTAGTTCTAATGGATATTGATCTACCTGGAACAGATGGTATTTCTGCCGTAGGTAAGATCAAGGAGGTTGATCCCCAGGTCTCTATCATAATGTATACGCAGTTTGAAGATGAGGATCGACTTTTTAGGAGCATTTGTGCTGGTGCCGATGGGTATATCCTCAAAAAAACATCCCCGATGCACCTGTTTAACTCAATCGAGCAAGCATACCTTGGAGGGGCACCAATGTCACCATCCATTGCCAAAAAGGTATTGAATACCTTTCGCAGTCAAAGAATTGACTGTGGAAAAAGATATGACCTTACACCACGAGAATCCGAAATATTAAATCTACTGGTATTGGGTTACTCCATTAAGAATATTGCCGCTGAGTTGTTTATCTCTTACGAAACCGTCCGTAGTCACCTTCGGAATATCTATCGGAAACTACATGTCAATTGTGGCAAGGAGGCCATTGCCAAGGTGCTGGCTGAAAGAATCGTTAAGTGATATGCAGATCTCCTCATAGATCTTGAGACTATTGAGATTTTCCCTGACTGAGCAATTTTACCCCTAATTCGAGTTGAGGCAACATGTGATTAAGTTCACCCTTAGAGGGGATTGACAGTGTTCTCAATTACGCTCAATTTTGATTTCAAGGCAATCGCAATAAAAGAGAGCTTGCTGGGATCACTAGTAAAATAGATTTGTCTCACCTTTTTAAAACCATACTTGAAAGTGCTCCCATTACACTCAATTTTTTTTGAAAGATTGTCAGATCAATATTAGCAGCAGCTATTAGATAAGGAAGTATAAACCAACATAAGCGACACAGATGAAAATTTTATTTCAATTGATAGTATTGCTCAGTTCTCTCTTTCTGAGCTTTATTTCCTATGGCCAGCAGCTGGATGTGGAAGGGAGTATAAATGCTCTCGTGTCCAGTGGAGAGCATATTGCAATTAGGGGTACGAGCTTAACACCCCCCTCTCTAACTGGTGGTTTCGTTAATGTTGGTGTACTTGGTGCTGCTAGTGCAGGACGGGTACAATCATTCGGTGTCTATGGTACTGCCACCGGTTCTAGTGCGGTTCAGTTTGGTGTTCATGGAAGGGTCGCCAGTCATGATAGTGTAACATTAGCTGGTGTTATCGGTATTGCCGAAGGTATAGGTCTTGGTAATCAATTCGGGATTGCTGGCGCAATTTTCGAAGAGTCTGATGGCACCAGATATGCTGTGTTTGGACAAGATGGAGCCACTGGTGGCACTCATTACGCCGGATATTTTGCCGGTGATGTCGAGGTGACCGGCATTTTATGTGCTCCATCGGATAAAAATCTTAAGAAGAAGATATCCTCGATTAATAATCAACTGAGTAAAATCACGCAATTGAATCCCGTTCAATTTCAAATGCGCACTGAAGAATTTCCTTCAATGGGATTGCCACCAGGGCAACAACTTGGATTTATAGCCCAAGAAGTAGCGCAACTTTACCCGGAGCTGGTTAGTGATGCCACTTATACGGATCCAACATTTCGTAAGGATGATTTGCAAAGTGGTAAGAAGAAGCAAATAATAAATTATAAGAATCTGAACGTGCTGGGACTGATACCCATCCTAACGAAAGGCATTCAGGAGCTGAAGGCAGAAAATGAGCTTTTGAAAAGGGAGATTGCACTACTGTTGCAGAGGCAACTAGACCTCGAAGGCGAGCTCTCTAAAATAAGGTTGGGTGCAAATCATAACAAATAAATTATTATGGTGGACCCTCTCTATCCCCAAATAACGTGTCGAAACCGCCTGCGGGTGGTGGTTAGAGAAATATATTGACGAGTCAACTAGACTAATGACGCCGAAGATGCGCTGCATTGAAATGAAAGATAGGGCTTACTCCATTTTTCCACCAAGAACGGAAGGAGACCAGTAGGGGCATGGATCATTCTCCAAATTCCATCCTCTTTGCGAAACACATGCGTTGATCTGATTGCCACCGACTTTTGATCACACCGTGAGCGTTAGGATTCTCACCAATTTCCCTTCCAATCACGACGGCCATTTCTCCAGTAATGGCAATTTGGGTCTCTTCCAGTTTAGTAATGCGAAGATTCAAGATGGAATCACTAAAAATCCAAATCAAATACTTCCTTACATTTGAAAGGTGGGACTGAGTATCAATTTAGTCAGCTTCTGTGTAGGTATGGTCGTGTGTCCAGCTACAATCCTTATTGGCCAGACTACTGACACCCTGATTGAGAAATCTCTAGAAGAGATCACAATTGTAGCCACAAGGTTACCAACGTCACTAAGTAGGTCATCCCGTACCATTTATCAGCAAGAGCTATCTCAAACCAACCTTTACAATCAAAACCTCTCTGCCGATGAATTATTTTGGAACATCCCCGGCGTGTTTGCCTTGAATCCATTAAACTTTGCCCAGGATGTCCGCTTATCTGTTCGGGGTTTTGGATCCCGGGCAGCCTTTGGCATCCGAGGACTAAAGATCATCGTAGATGATATACCTGCAACGACACCTGATGGTCAGAGTCAATTGGATCATTTACAACTCAAATATCTCGATAAAATCGAAGTAATTGGCGGACCGGGAAGTAGCTTGTATGGCAACGCAGCTGGTGGCGTCATCGAACTCACATCCAAACAGCTTACTGGCAATGGATGGGGTGCCAGCCTGCAATCGGGGAGTTTTGGCCTGCTGAAATCTCATTTATTTGGTCATCTGGTCCAGGGTAAGACAAGTCTGCAGGGAAATTTTGACTACAGTCAAGTTAATGGTTATCGCGATCACAGCCGTACCGAGACCTCATCGGTAGGACTCAAAATTTCTCAAACCATTCCCCGCGGTATTCTGCGTTGGACATTAAACTATACCAGCAGCCCAGTTGCGCAGGATCCAGGTGGCATTGATTTGGCTCAGGTTGGAACAGATCGTAAATCTGCCAGAGATCGCAACAGTCTATATGATGCAGGTGAAGCGCTGAAACGTGGATCGGTGAGCATGATATTTGACAAGCATATTTCGGCTGGTAAGCGACTTAATTTTAAGGGATACTACGTGTTTCGAGATTTTAACAACCGGTTGCCCTTTGAGCAAGGTGGTATGGTCTCATTTTTTAGAAATTACGGAGGCTGGCAAGGACAGATGGAGTGGAGCAAAGGGTCTTATCATTTATTGCTAGGTTCAGATTTGGAATACCAAGGGGATCTTCGTGAGCGGTTTGATAATCTCGAAGGTAGTCAGGGGCCGCTGGTTTTCAAACAGTTGGAAGAATTTTATCTCGGTGGTATTTTTTCCCAGCAAGAAATTGATTTTGGCGACAAATGGAGAATGGACCTGACGATGCGACTTGATTTAATGCAGGTTAGGGCCAAGGACAGATTTTTGACTGATGGAGATCAGTCCGGTGGGATCGATTGGTCGCATTTTAGTCCGGCTCTTGGCGTCAACTACAACTGGATTGATAGACAATTTGCTTTTGTCCGTATTGGACACAATTTTGAGACGCCAGCCCTTAGTGAGTTGTCCAATAATCCTTCTGGATCAGGAGGTTTTAATTCTGCACTATTGCCTCAGACTGCCAATCAACTGGAAGTGGGAGTAAAAGGCAGTATCGGCAATTGGCGTTATCAAGGTGTGTTGTTTTTCATTGATTTGGAGAATGAACTTATTCCTTTTGAGTTGGCTCAGTTTCCAGGTCGCACATTTTATCGAAACTCCGGTCATTCAACCCGCACGGGTTTGGAATTCAGTATACAAGGCACCATGGCTAAAGTGCTCTCCTTGTCAGGATCATATACCTATTCCAATTTTCGGTTTGCCGACTTTATGGTCAATAGCAATGACTTGGATGGAAAACGAATCCCTGGAATTCCACAACATTTTGGTGATTTGGGTATACACTATCAAAAACATGGATTTATGGTGTCTTCCAATCTTAGATACACTGGAATCTTATTTGCTGATGATCAAAATGATGTGGTAATCGATGATTTCATTCTTCTGCATTTACGCGCTGGAAAACAATGGCAAGTAAGGGATACTGATCTTTCTCTATTTGGAGGAATCAGAAATATGACCAATACTAAATATTTTGATAACGTTCGGATCAATGCATTTGGAGGTCGATTTTTTGAACCTGCTCCTCTGGTCAATTTTTTTATTGGAATGGATGTGTCGTTCTAAATAAAAATACAGATTTGCGTGGTTAGCTTAGAATACCAGGTGAAATACCTAAAAATTAAATCCAAAACGCAAAGTAAAGATGGTCTCCTCTTCGTTAAATGCAATATAGGGTTGAATCACAGCTAAGGAAAGGATATCAAACCAGACTCCAGCTGTTATGCTGTTGTGCCAAGTGTCTGAATTTTCACCTTCTTGCCAAACTCTGCCATAATCAAAACCCCCTACAAGGCCAATATCAAAAGGAATAAAGTTATTGTGGGATTCAAGTATTTTTAATCTCAGATCGATATTTTGGTAAAATAGAGATTCACCACGGAATCGATCATTCCGGTAACCCCGCAGATTGGTATTATTTCCTAAACTAGGATAATGATAAAATTGTGGATCTCCAAAAACTTTTTCATAACCCAACCTGCTTGCCAACACGAATTTGGGTCGATTCGAAAGTCCTATATAAAATCGCATAGCTGTGCGTAATGTCGAAACTTGCTCGTCTTGTGATAGGTTGATCAGATTCCAGTAATTATAACCCAAATCAAGTCTAAATCCATTGGTTGGGACCACGGGATCATCTTGATATCCATCAGTATATTGGATATTGAAACCCAAGTAGTCACGCCTGAGAAATTCTGAAGGGTTAAGCCCGATTTCTGGATCAGATGAAACTCGGCCTTGGGTATTGTCTACTTCACTGGATTGAAAAGTGGGCCCAAAATAAAGACTGCGGTTTCGACTGTACGAACTGAGGCCAATCATTGGACGAATGGTATAAGACTCCATACGTACCCAATGGTAGGATCTTTCGCGCAGCGGATTTACGGTCTCGTTACCCAGCCCAAAATAATTCTCGATATCGGGATTGCGGAAATGTAGGTCTGGGGCGAAGTCAAAAGGTCCCAGGATCTTTCGGAACACTCCATTGTACCTGACATTAAATGTTCTCTGAGACCCTGGAGCCAGGCTGGCCGAGATGCTCTGTTTGGTCTTATACGGTTCCTTCCTCCAGCCATGGGTCGTCCAGCTATAGCCACCACCGATCCAGAGCCCATCATCAGGTGTTATTCCAAAGACAAGACTCGGAAGAGATGAATTGTATTTAAATCCTCGTCTATCGTATTCGTTGATCCCCAGTTTGTTTTCGGTTTTGTCCTTGATCTTTCCTTCTAATTTGATGCCATCAGGTACATCATAGGCTAGCACTTTACCAGAGGAAGATCCATTAATGATTTCATCTTTATCCTCACCACCTATTACCCTGATCTTGATAGTGGCTGGACCAGTACCACTTACCTTGAAATCGTCTTTTCCCCGCAGACCATACAATCTTACCTCCTTGGTTTCATCGGGAAAAAAAGTTCGATCATATTTGAGCAGATCTCCTTTCTCGTCCCGTATGTCTGACACTTGTACCTGCGTGCTGCCATTGGCATGATGAATTACTTCGAATAAGTTGTCGTCATTTGATCCTATTACTTCCACTTCTCGTGTGAGAAACTCATAGAGACGACGGCCGATATTCCGAAGATTATTTCTCCGTGCAATCAATGTAGTTGCAAGCTCTTGACGGTTGAGGTGTTCTATTTCATCCGGTAGGTCTTTGGTGGCCTCGTTGATGATGGAATCGGTTAGGGACTTTTGTAAATGCTGAATTACAGGTTCCCAATCCTGCCATGCCAAACCATTCAAAAAATAGCGGTCAAAATATCTGGCATTAAAGCTTTGATTTTTGACATCTTTGACATCCTCCTTAAAGCTCTTGAATTTTTTGACAAAAAAAGTAGCCACAATACTGGGTACAACACCTTGGAATTTATAAAAAACCTGATCACGGTCTCTAGGAATTGGTCTATAAATTGTTTGTCCATTCTCTTCAAATGTGGCCCATCTCCATTGATCATCGTGACGGTCCCAATCGTGTATGAATACGTCAAATAGCCTGGATTTTAGTACCCATTCCTGGTCTACAAAATGGGTTTTCTTTTCTTCAAGAATATTTAATAAATCGACATATCCAATGATCTTCTCTGAATTGCCAAACTGGGCAAACTCGCTCCAATCTTCATCAGGACGCTCTTCCAATAAGTAGAGTTCTTCAGGAAATAATTGATTGTAATTTCCCAGAGCTTTTTGGTGCTTTAAATAAACCAGCTTAGGTGTGGTATAATAGATGTTTGCTGCCTTCGACAGTTTTGGTAGAACTAGAGCACCATATGGATGACTGGCACTATTTTGATCTCTCATGATATTGATCAGTTTGAGGTTGCTCAATTCCTCGGGCACCAGCTTCGTGTAGTCTTTATTGATTGAGCGTAAAATGTAATGCCTTCCGTCTTCCACCATCATTCGAAGTGAATTCGATGCCATACCACCTCCCTTCTTAATAGGCACCAGGCCACCATGGGCCTCTTCTAAGTCAATAATTCTAGCAGTCACTGGAGTGCTCCAGATCTCCCGGTACTGTGCTCCTAGCAAAAACTTCTTAAAGCCCCCTGCCCTAAAAGTAGGATTTGCAGCGAGTAGGGTGTCCTTTGCTTCTATAGGTGGATATTGAATCGGCGTCTCGATTGTGCCTGCTCGAGGTTCATACAATTGTTTGCGAAATGATAGCACAGCCTTTTCATCAAAGCCATTTACCGTATAGTACTCAATCCAGGCTTCACTGTTTTCATAGAATAGAACTCTAGCAAAACCTCTCTCTTCTTGAGCGTAGATGGCTTTGCTGCCACTAGCCGTAAAGGTCTTCTTACTGCCAGATCCACTGACCACAAATTTCAGATCATCATCCTCAAAATACTGCAGATCATGTTCATGTCCTGCAGCAAAAATTACCTTTACGCCGACCTTCTTTGCTTCCTCTAATAAACCTCCTACCAATTGTTGATAACGCGTATGGGGTATATCCTGGACAGACCCAGTTACACTTCTAAATAGGGGATAGACTGACCCTAAAATGGGCAGTGGAATAGGTACTCCCAATTCCTGAAAAGGTAAAAGATGATGTGCAGAAGAGAACTTTGCACCATGGATTCCATTAGAATATACTGGGTGATGCATCAGCACAACCACTTGATCATTTTTATGCTCAAGGAAAATTTCTTCCATCCGTTTGAGAAAATCTCCTCGAGACTTGATATCACATCCTCGGTTCATCTTGGGTTCTCGAGTCCAATCCTCCAACCACCATTGTGAGTCAATAAAAACGAATGCCAGATCTTTGTGGATCTTCTTTACCTCCGGATCTCCGCAGCCATCGTTTGGATACATCCTAACCTTGTTATCTTCCTCATAGTAGTTCTGCACATAATCCTCCTGTCGCTGGATGGCCTTGAGGCCACCTTTGTGGCCCTTCATCCAATCGTGATTTCCTGGAATGAAATAGGTGTGACCCTCAAAATTTCTCACCGATTCCAACTGACTATTAATCTTGTCCTCCATCTCGGGTCGTTGGGGATCTCCTTTGTGCGGTAGACCCTGTGGATAAATATTGTCACCTAAAAAGACCACAGTCGACTCGTCTCCTTCCTTGTCAACCATATCCTTGAAAGCTTCCAAAACATAGTTTCTTTTCTCAGAATGATCATCTAGTTCTCCTGCGTCACCAATCAAATAGAGAGTATGTAAGAGAGCATTTGAGGTTGTGAGGGACCGTTGACTCCATTCTTGGTGGTCGAGATCATAATATCCCAACTTGGCCGAGTTGCAACCGAGCATCGCCAGGGTCAGAATGCAGGCATAAAGTCTGATCGAATTTCTTTTCATACCAGAGATTGAAAGTGTCATGTGTTGTTGAGCCATAGATTTAAGATCGCGCTTCAATCTTAAACTTACAAAGTGTTCCTCAAATGCTCACATAAGGTAACTCAAAATAGCAGAGATGGTTTTGGTAGCCGACCAAGTAGAATGCATTTATCCATCACTATTCACCGTCAATACATCTCGTAAGGATGCTGAAATTAAGAGGTTCGACGATGAGTAATGTAAGCTTCTGTGGGTTAGTAGAAAGGAGAACATCAAGGCCTAGGTATTCACCTTTCCCTGGTCCTGCCCGAAAATACACTGACCCCAGGTGGTAATGGATTTCCACTTGCTCTCCGAAAGGATACGATTTGACCAGTATGCCATATAGCATCCGCAATAGGGCCATTAATCAGATTCCAAAAGGGAAATTCCTGGGATCGATCGCCCCTTTGAAAAATGATTTTGCATTCTTCCAGGTCTTTAGACGGTTCTTCACGCAGAAAATCTGCGGCCTCTTTTATGTTGACCAAAGTTTCCCTTCTCAATTGCATAAAAGCCTTTTGTTCTGTTCCACCAGATTGTGTGTTAGGCCTTGACATCACGCCGTTTAGTGTAGTAAGGCTTAATCCATAGATGTGTTGGAGGGTTTCTTGCACAGTACGACTCTCCGGGCTTATCTGATAAGTGAGATCTTGAGGTCGAAGATCTTTGGTGGCCCAGTAATAGCGATATCCTAGTCCGTCAAGCAACCGAGCTCCTACCGTGGCTGGAGTGTACGTTTTCGGATACTCCGGTATCTGGTGATATGGTAGTGAGTCTTGAGCTGACATAAGCGTGGTTGCAACCCATAAAATAGTAAATGTGGGAGAAAGATGTTTGATCACAGCATGACGAATTTAACAGCTAAGATACACTAACTCGTGCATAGCATAAATTACAAAATCAAGTGTGGGGATATAGAATGGGCGATAGGAACTAGACTAGTCTAGTGTACTAAAACTAAGTTTAGGGGATCTGGTGAATGACCGGACATTCCCTTCTGACCGCTGTATGATTTTCACACGCTACCTTTTTTAGGCAGAAAATTAGAAATTTGTGGCAGGCTGCTTGCAGATTTTCATCAATAAATAGGTATGCATCTATCCGTATCGGAAGCAATCAAAAGGTTGGAAAGTACAGAATCTCGATTTATTGAATTGTTTGAGAAAGGTAGATTAACAGTGGAAATCTATAAACCGGTTCAAGTAGACCTTCAGAAGCCTCATATCCGTGACGAAATCTATGTGATCATTGCCGGGCAAGGTACTTTTCTCCACGAAGGTCAACTTACATCATTTTCTCCTGGAGATTTCTTTTTTGTCCCGGCTGGTGATGAACATCGCTTTGCAGATTTTACGGATGACTTTCTAACCTGGGTCATATTCATTGGAGAGTAAATTTTAGGCCTCAAGACACGTACAACTTTGAGAGCTAAGTAACTTTCTTTATCTCGTCGATGGATGGTGCGACCCACTTTTCAAATCCTACCTTTGACCCTTCAGCTCTTCTTAGTGCCCTTGTACTCCTGCGTTTATCAGCCACCAGTGCAAAGGTCATAATCAGACTAGTACCGATAATAATGAACAGGAGTATGCCAGCTTCAAAATGGGGAACTTTGACAGCTTCGGGTATCTGATAAAACAAAAGGATAGTGATCAGACCTCTTGGAGCAATGAAAAGTTGGGGCTGCAAGTCCCTTTGGATAAAGACCAACAGTACAATATATCGAATCACGTATATGGTTAGGATAATAAAGAGGCTGATCATAGCTACTTTTAGACTTGCTAGTGATGCCAGTGAAATGGTCACACCGAAGATCACAAAGAAGAATGTTCGGACTACAAATGAAGTTTCCATGGTGACCACATGGAGGCCTTCATAAATTTCTTTGGCCTTCTCATAGTTAAGCCATTTTCTTAAAGGTCCCTGAAAGAATAGCTGCATATTGGCTATCAATAAGCCAAATACAAGAATGATGATGAGTGATGATAAGTGCATCTTTTTACCTAGAGCATATAAAAGCAAGAGGACCGCGATCAAAAGGAATAGCTTGGTATGACTCTTGATCCTTTGGAAAATAAGTACAATAATGTAGCTTGCAAGAAGGCTGAGGAGAATAGTCAAAAGGACGTTTCCTGAAAAACCAATGAGACCATTTGAATGCTCAGCTGTGTCCATTTGTCCAGTCAAAAAATAGAAAAGCATGATCCCAAGAATGTCACTAAAAGTTCCCTCGTAAATATGAAACTCCTTTTTGTGTTCGATCAATCCGTTAACACTTGGAATGATGATCGCACTCGACAAAATTGATAAAGGAGTTGCATACAGCCATGCTGAAGCCATGGTCATCCCTTCAATAAATCGATGTAAAATGAGCGCTGCAAGGTACGTTGATGCCAGTAGTGAAATCAGGGCAATCGAAAGGGCTTTGGCGATGGGAATATATTTTTCCTTCTTGAGTCTTAGCTCAAGTGCCGCTTCCAGTACGATCATAATCAACCCTACGATTCCCAGGACTTCCAGGACGGGAAAGAAATTGATAGATGAGCCACCTACAGCATCAAGTCCAATTTTCAGTAAAATACCTAATCCAATCAACATAAGTACAGAAGGCACATTGGTTCGCGATGACACCTCATTGAAAAAGAAAGAGCATATCAGGATAGCCGATGCGGCAATAATTAAATTATAAGATGTCAGGACTTCCATAGTTAAATAGTTTTCAATTTTCTTGACTAACTGATAACCTCCGCCTCGTAACCGGCTTCTTCAATGGTTAAGATGAGGTCTGATAATTGGCTGTGTACTTTCAGCGATATGGTGATTAGATGTATTTTCTGATCATCAGGATCTTGCTCTATTTCCGGGATATGATCCCAGTCCAGAAAAGGACTGTGTGTTATGATCGACCTGAGTTCTCTCTCATTATTTTCGACATCAATATCCTTTGACTTTGGCTGTACGCGTAGCTGAACTATACCTCCAATATCTTCACTACCCACCAGCAAAAAGCCATCTGTGAGTATTTTTGCATAGCCAATACTAGCCAGTCCCTGTGTCGTCTTAAGTCGCAGACCAATTGGAGTCATATCCTCAATGATCCCATTTCGCTGTAAGACACTAATTTTCTTTCCCAGTGCAACATTGCTATTTAACCGCAGTATTTTACCACTAAAATAATTTCGTATATGATCAAAACCCAACAATAGGACCAAGGCAATAATAACACCATGAGCTACTGGATTGATCAGGACGAAGATGGATACCAAAACAATGATGATGGCCGGCATGCTCAGTAATCTGACTGGTTTGAGCATTCTTAAGACACTGACTTGATACCGACCAAGCAAATTCAAACGACTGAGTAGCTGATAGGTAATCTTAATGGCAAAGTACAGAAGGAACAGCAAAACCGCCCATGTAAAAAATCCGGTCCATGTGTATTGAATGTCAAGATATTTCATTGCACAGATTTAGAAGTCAGGATCGAAATTTCAGGTACTTCTTGGCATCAAGCAACCTGGCGATTTGATTGGCCAACTGTTCCTTCACTTCCAGCTGTCCTTGAAGGGTTCTGGTCAGGACACCCATATTAATCAGACGCTGTATTACTATACTATACCTACTGGAAAAATTGGGACCAAACATCTTTCTCATACGGTATTCGTTGATTCTCCTATAGCGCATTATGGTGCTGAGTATTGTTGCTGTATCCGCATCCATAAAGTCGGGAAGGGGATTTTCAGATAGGTAGGTAAAGCGAACCATGTCTTCCCCTGCTTCATTGGTCATTTCAGCCCACCGACTGAGAGATTCCCCAATATTTCCATCGGTTGCATAGTACACCTTCTTGGTCATCCTGCGAAAGTCCACCGGACTGGCAGCGACTCCATTTTCCTGCACCAAGACCTTATGAGTCGCTCCATGCCGGATGGCAATTGCCTCACGAATCTCCTCGGAACTCATCCGATCTAAATTGATTTCAGACTGAAAGACATCGCGCAAACCATGACTGGCTGTTAGATGATGAGCCATCCAATTACTGATAGATACTATGACAAAAAGTGAAGTAGCGGCAGGTGAGTCAATTAATCTTAGCAGATCGCTCACATTATCCGATAGGCTATGATGTTGATCACTCCAGGTTTCTATGTCGTCTATCCAAACAAGCGTTTTGGTATTAAGGCCATGTTTTCTAAGAAACTCAACATAATCCCTGAATTTGTAAGATGCAGGCAAAGATCTTCCTTGCCAACGTATCGGTTGATTGGCGGCCAAACTCAGGGACTGGCCGGATGCAAAGCGATTAAGGATCAGACGGCCCATGAGTGTTTTACCACAGAGTCGCTGACCACTTAGCAAAAGTGCTCCCCTAAACCCGTTGCGCCACTGGCTGATCAAGTTTTCGGTACGCTCCAATTCTACCTGCCTTCCCACACAAAATGAATCCCCTAAATAACCTTTGGTTAGAAAAATGTTGGAATAGGCATGATTTCGCGGATCAATAGTTCTAGATCGAACATACCGTACTACTTTTTCTTGGTTAGAGAGCGTTTTCTCTCGGGCAAATACCGATTGAAAATCCCGGAAAAGACCTACTTGTCGGTCCAACCATGCTCTTGCGTTTACCACCAACGGACTTCTTTCAAATTTGGCCGGATTTAAGGATCTCTCAAATGGGCTGCTCAAGAACAGTTCATTGGGATTATAGAGTTTGGCCAATGTAAACCTCCGCTCCAGTCTACGGTTTATCGTCCATTGTATCCTTTTGATTTCTTTGGAATCTTCTCCGGTTTTCTCCATAAAAAGAATGATGGGGTTGGCCATGCCTGCAGTAGTGGTTGACTGAATCTCTTCTCCCTTGTTTTGTTCAGATTGAAGAAGAAGGCAGCGGTTGCGGACATTGGCAATCGATGTCTTCATACCATTAGCTACCTTACTATGAAGATCCCACATTTCATATAGGCTGGGTAGCACTTCTGATTCCAGCCATCTCTGGGTACTGCGGCGAAAATCAATTTCCTTTTCCCAGGCAACATCCTGAAAAATGGTGGGAAGTCTTAGAGGTTTCCCAAGAGCATCCAGGTACTCATGAAGGGTCCTGGTAAATTCAACTTTGAGATCGTCAAATTTGAGATCTGACATAAGATCCTCTAAATAACTCGCAACCTTAGCTGGCTGGTCAGCAAGATGGGTCTCCAGAAAATTTATGGCCTCCTGAGCATTTACCAGATATTCCTCAACCTGGTGCCTGCTATACTCTACGGTTTTGATAATCGAAGAACGAATCTCCCTAAATGCCTTTGATCGGGACGATAGCTCCCTATGGAGTCCTTTTAAATAGGATGCTTGATTTCCTAGTTGGTCAAACTGCTTCTCATATTCTGACCACGGATTAATTTGCAACTTCCATTTTTGAATCTGCCGAGTATTCTTATTGGGATCTTTCTTAATATCATGACTGTGTCGTCTGACCAGGCCATTTAGATCAGTAAAGGCTGTTTTTAGGGTCTCAATGGTTTTGTGGTAAAGCTTTTCGACCCCCTCCTTTTGTACTTCTGCATCCATGAACAGCACTTCGGCTTTTAGGGATTGAATGGCCGAGTTTCGCCACAGTAGTAAGTAATGTTTGGCACGATCTGCCCACTCGAATAAAGTAAGGAAGCTCGTAGTCAAGTCAGACATCTCTACTTCACCATCCCTGGTTAGGATACTGCTGGCCTCCTTTCCAATCTCGATGACCAATGGCAGGAGATGCTCGAGTTCGCTGGCCAAATATGTAGATGCAGAAATCGCATCGGCGTCTGCTAATTTATCCAACCCCTGTTCGACGGCTCCCTCAAACTTGTGAAGAAGTGAATACACATTGTGCATAGATATTTGTGACGTTGTAAAATGGCCAAATGCAAATGACTAGTTAGTACTCTGTCAAGCCAAAAATTGTCAAAGAATTTTTTAATCCCTTTTTGCGGATTTCCTCGTTGCAAATACCCGCCCGAATGACCATCGGTCGGGCGGGCCTGCCTGGCGGTGCCGAGCAGACAGGCTCACCAGAGCTCCTGCTCCGCCTGTGTTATGCACCTCAAACTCCATCAAAAATCATATTAAAATTCACAACATCTTTAACTTGACAGTCTACTAGGTTGAGCAATATGCCCATCTTCTATCGTCTACGCAAGTTTTTCTCGTTTATTTTTTCTGGTCGAAAGTGGCAACAGTGCCTATTGGGTGTACGGAATCAGCATAAAAAAAATGGGTCACTTTGGTTTGATCCAAAATGACCCGGATTTTATTTGCGTGCAAGTAACTTATCTATCGTTCTACTACGAGATGTGAACCCTTTCTCCTCAATTGGCGCAAACAACGATCTCGAATTTGCCGGGCTCTTTCCCGGCTTATATTGAGATCGTCGGCAATGTCAGTAAGCGTTTTAGGAAACCTCTGTCCTATGCCATAGTAAGACTTTATGATGTGTGCTTGGCGGGGTGGAAGTGTTCTAAGCAGTGTACTGATTTCTTCTCTTTGACTATCTTCACCCACCAAGTCCTCATCGGGAGATCCTAGGCTGTCATCTTCCATCAACTGACCAATAGAGGCATCGCTGTCATGACCAGCAGGACGATCAAGGGAAACACATTTATCCGATCGGCTCATCGCCCGGCGCAAGACCTCGACGGAGAGCTCAAGCTCGTCAGCAAGCTCCTGATGTGTTGGTTCACGCTCGTGAATTTGGAGAAACTCCGAGCGCTTCATCTGAATCTTATTGTAAATTCCCTGAAGGTTTAGTGGCGTCCGAATCTTCCTGCCTTTCTCATTGATAGCAGCAATGATTGACTGTCTAATCCACCAAACTGCATAAGAAATGAATTTAAAGCCTCGCGATTCATCAAATCGTTCCGCCGCTTTCATCAGTCCCAAGTTGCCTTCATTAATCAAGTCTGAAAGAGGCAATCCACAGTCTTGGTATTTCTTGGCCACAGATACTACAAACCTCAAATTATGTTGGACAATCTTTCGTAATGCTTCATCTCTATCAACAGCTCTTTGCGTGAAAAGGGTATATTCCTCTTCAGGAGACAATACATCGTATTTGGAGATCTCTTGTAGATACTTCTCCAGAGACTTCTCGTCTCTCCGCGTGATTGTCGGTGTGATCTTTAGTGCTCTCATAAACTTCTTTTAGTAAAAAATTGAAACTACTACCCTATGAAACAGACTCATACAAGGTTTCGCAAGGTATTCTTTCTAAACAAAGGGGATTGTGGTAATGTTGTTCTGATTCTCTCCTCAGATCGAAACCACTTGAGAGTTTAGCTTGTATTTATTGACCAATCGTTCAGCAAAAGCACGATGTCCATGCGGTGCCAGCACGTAGAATTTTCCTCCTTTTCGATTTGCTAGTGTACTCAGGAGTTTCCACTTTGAAGCCTTTCGCTCCGCACTTTCGGGATCTTTAATTGCAATTTCAATGTAATTCTTCCTTGTCCGTTGAATCCCGGTTATATCTGGTGTAAAAGTATCATCCTCGCCCTTGAGAACAAAAGATGAGGGAGTTTCGTAATCTCCATAGTTGGCCTTGATCGAATTAATTCCCTTACTTTGTGCCCAAGCAATAGCTTTCTCGAATAATTTTTTTGATTTCATATGTTGTTTAGTTGTTGACAAAATCCGTACGATCCATTAGGTTCGTAAGTTCATGTTCAGAGGAGGTCTGGGTCGATTATGACTTACTCTAATCAACCAAAGAGAAAAGCAAATGGCATTCTCTCCACGATAACGAACTCGTGGATGGTTTCATTCCGACATACTGCGAGCATACAATGAAGACAACATAGACTAAGGAAAAGTTCCCGAGAAGAAAGAAAAATGGAATCTTACGAAAATGAATACTCGGTTCAGATCAATCAAGACGTGGCCATATTGGTGGATGGAAACAACATAGAGCTGTCCTTGCACCATCTTATTGATGAACCAAATGCACTCTTGAATTTTGATGCCCTCATACCCAAATTGCTATACAACCGCGGATTGAGTCGATTGATCTATTTCAGAGAGGGACGCAGCATTTCACCCCGGTTAGCGGAACGGCTTCTGCACCACTTCCACGGATCCGTGATGCCGTGCTATAAATCTGCTGATATACCCCTGACCATCAAAGCAATGCAAATTGCCCCGAAAGTTGATACGATCATCATTTTATCGGGCGATTCTGACTACATCGAGTTGGTTAGGCATCTTAAATCTGAGGGAGTCAGGGTCGAAATCGCCGCAGTAGAAGAAACCACTGCATCTATATTGATTGAAGAAGCCGACTTGTTCATACCAATTGAGCCGGAAGACTGCTTTATACTGCAGGGAGGCCGGTCAAGGAAGAGAAAAAATTGATAAGCCTGGGTGTGATCAAGGAAATGGCCTACCAACTGTACCTGCCTCAAAGGTTCAACTTCTTCAGTTCCTTTACGGCATAATCCACTGCTCTTGCGGTCAAAGCCATGTAAGTGATGGAAGGATTGACACAAGCTGCGCTGGCCATGCAAGATCCGTCGGTGACAAATAAGTTAGGGATATCGTGACTTTGATTCCAACGATTTAAGACTGAGTTTCTTGGGTCACGGCCCATACGTGCAGTCCCCATTTCATGTATGCCAAATCCGGGATGATCAACACCGTTGAAAGCCTGGATATCCTTGCCTCCGGCTGCTTCAAGCATATCCATGGCTTCCTGAATAAAATCTTGCCTCATCTTCCTTTCATTTTCACGATGCTTACAATGAATAGCCAAGGTGGGCAGGCCATGCACATCCAGCTGATCTTGGTTAAGCGTAACGTAATTGTCCTCATAGGGCAAAACCTCGCCAAAACCGTGCAATCGCATTTGCCATGGACCAGGATGCATAAGTGCGTCTTTAAACTCAGCACCAATACCGGGAGAACCCACACCGCGCACACTTCCTGCCCTGCTTGCCCCTCCCTGATAACCATATCCTCTAATAAATTCAGGGTGCTGCTTATCAATATTGCGAAAACGAGCAAGGTAGATTCCATTGGGTCTGCCTCCATAATAGTACTGATCGTCAAATCCTTCAAAGGTGGCAAATGCTCCGGCCTGATATTGATGATCCATTAGATATTTACCAAGGACACCACTGCTATTGGCTAATCCTTCGGGGAATTCTTCGTTGGCAGAATGTAACAGCAGCCAGGTACTATTTAAGGTCGAAGCACACAAGAAGATCACTTTTGCCTGATATTCTTTCTCAGTACCAAGGTCGGTATCTAGTATCCTTACACCAGAGATCCGATTCGTCTCCTTGTCGTAAATCAAACGGGTCGCCACAGAATCAGTCAGAAGAGTAAGATTACCGGTCTTTTGTGCTGCTGGCAGGGTGACACTCTGGCTGCTGAAATAAGCGCCGTAGGGACATCCCCGATAGCACAAATTGCGTCGCTGACATTGTCCTCGGCCATTGTGAGGCACGGTTAAATTGGCAACCCTACCAATGGTCATGTGTCGGTCGGGATAGGCCATCTCAATTCCATCCTTCACATGCCTCTCGACACAATTCATTTCAAATGGTGGAAGAAACTCACCATCTGGCAGCTGTGGCAAGCCCTCTTTTTGACCACTGATTCCAACATACCTTTCCACGTAACTATACCATGGTGCGATGTCCTTATACCTGATGGGCCAGTCTACTCCGTACCCATCCTTCATATTGGCTTCGAAGTCCAGATCACTCCAACGATAGCACTGGCGGCCCCACATAATGGATCGACCTCCCTCATGATAACCTCTAATCCACTTATACTCGGGGCCATCGGCCGTTGATGCGTAAGGATGATCAGTGTCCTTAACCCAGTACTGGCGGGTTCCTTCGTTGAAGGCATAAACGGTACTCTGAATCCGGTATTCTTTGATGTCTTCAGCCGTACGAACCCCACGATGTGCAAATTCCCAAGGAGATGTAGTTGCCGTAGGGTAGTCTGGATGATTGATCTTTCTTCCACGTTCTATGACCAAAGTTTTCAGACCCCGTTCACACAATTCCTTAGCTGCCCAGCCTCCTGTAATACCGGAGCCGACGACAATAGCATCAAATGAATCGCCTATTTGCATAATCAATGAATTACAATCTTCCTTCTACATTGTTGTCGACATATGCCCCGGCTTGATCATAAGGGATACATCCGTCATATCTACCCGGAATCGCCTGATAATTGAGGTGGTTGGTCATGATTGGCTCTGAAGTAAAGTATCCTAAAAGCACAAGTTGTTTCATTTTTCTATAAAAGGTGAAAAAGGTCTGAGAATCAACATAGGCCGCAAGGTCAATGGCCTCGACAAAGTCTCTTCGCTGCTGTAAATCGGCTGCTAGAAAGTCCCTGTTGTATTCGTTCTTAAATCTCACTTGCCATTCTTCCAAACCACCTAAGAAAGCATCTTGCTCCTCCCGGGTTAAACAGTCATGTAACATAAGGTCAATAAATTCTGGCACATGAAGATCAATAGCACCAGGTGTGGTTGAAGAGGGCAGTATGATATCCGCGATCTCGCTTACCAACTTGGCCTTTGGGCCTGTAAGAAAGATCGGACTCCAATCGACATCTCCGTGGGACCGGCAACTCGACAATACACCTGAAGCTATAGACAGTGGCAGCACTCCACCTGAGAGCAGGGTTACTTTCTTCAAAACTTCTCTTCGATCCATATTCCCTCAACAATACTTTCTCATGAAATAACGAATGTAGTTCAAAATTCTCTGAAGCCATGAATTCAGGATTTTTTTATTGACCTTTCAGAGTTATTTTGGTAGCCAAGCCCCCGGCCGACTGAAGTTATTCCCGTCCGATCCGGCACGGGCCTTTAGGTATGTTTAGCCTCAACCGCCCCTATCGGTAGACATCTAGATTCGATCTGCCAAATACTAGTGAGGCTACTCCGGAAAGTGCCATCTTCATAAAATGAGCCTATTTTGGATGAGATTTTCACTTTTTCGAGATTGGGTGATGCCTGAGTATCAGCCGATTGAGAAAAATGGAAAGATCGCCAAAAGAGCCATTTTTGATTTGGCGACCTTTTCGGAGTATCCTCACTAGTCTAGTACTCTGTCAAGCCAATTATTGTCGTTTATTTTCATGTCTTTTGCGAATTTCGTCGTCGCAGATCCCCGCCCGAATGACCATCGGTCGGGCGGGCCTGCCTGGCGGTGCCGAGCAGACAGGCTCACTGTAGCTCCGGCCATAATTGCGGCTACCCATCCGCTTTCACGATTCTCTCCCTTTACGTGCTGTCGGACGTAACTCTTCGAGATCGGTAGTTCATTCCTCGAACTTCATCAAAAATCATATTAAAATGATTCAACATAACTAACTTGACAGAGTACTAGCTGCCCTACTAATATCTGGGTGCTTGATAAAATCGGTACCTTGGTACTCTTTGTAGGTATGCTTCGATATCGGGAAACAAACTTATTTGTGGGATCTGGTAGAGAGTACATTCTGTCATCAGGTGACCCCAAATCAAATGCCGAGGAGAACTACATGCATGTTTCCTCCTCATGTTGTTGACAGCTTTACTACGTCAGTGAAACGAGGGTAATGCTGAACGTAATATTTCTTCAATCTCACCCGTATCAAGGTAAGCGTGACCTTCCATCCGAAGAAGTTCATGGTTGCCGAGATGCGGGGACGGTGCTTTAGATCGCCGATGGACCGCGTTCATTGGTACGGATACGAATGCATTCCTCCAGAGGGCTAATAAAGATCTTTCCATCGCCAATCTTCCCCGTGGGATCATCCAGGCGTCCTTCAGATCTAGCGGCCTCAATGATCGTATTTACCGTAATATCGATAAAATCATCATTGACCGCTATTTCTAATTTGATCTTCGGAACCAGATTGGGAACAACTCGGCGACCACGGTAAATCTCTTCTCTTTGTTGCCTTCCGTGTCCGGAAACCCGGCTAACCGTAATCCTGGTAATTTCATTGGCGATTAGTGCTTCACGAACGTGGTCAAGCTGTGATTCGCGAATTATAGCAGTTATCAGTTTCATAGCAATTAACTGGGATTTAGCATGCCATAACCATGTTCGCCATGATAGGCACTATCTAAGCCTTGCATCTCCACATCTGGTGTGGAGCGAAAGCCGATCAACTTATCGATCAAAATCAAAAGCAGGTAGGTAATGATGGCCGCGTAGACCACAGCCATCAGCACTGCAACCAGCTGTACACCAAGCTGCTGCATGATAGACCATGGACCTCCTGCAGCCACTGCCGCTTCTTCCATCCAACTTGGTCGGATAAAGAAGGTAAGAAAGATAGCACCGACAATGCCACCCACCCCATGGATGCCAAATGCGTCTAAGCTATCGTCGTAGCCCAATCTGTTCTTAAGCAATATCCCGAGGTAACAAAATGCTGAAGCCAAAACGCCAAGTACAAGTGCTCCAATGGGCTGCACTACACCAGCAGCTGGAGTCACAGCCACCAGACCGGCCAAAATGCCCGAGACTAGTCCCAGAGCAGTTGCCTTTCCTTGATGATACCCTTCGATGATGACCCAGGTCATGGCTCCGGCAGCAGCTGCCACTTGAGTAGCAGTAAGAGCCTGTGCCGTGCTGAGTCCACTCTCTATGCTACTGCCAGCGTTAAATCCAAACCAGCCAACCCATAAGAGGCCTCCTCCAATCATTGTCATGACGAGGTTACTTGGTGGCATGTTGGTTTTCGGAAAGCCCCTCCGGGCACCGAGATACAGTGCAGCGACCAGTCCACTGACACCTGCAGAGATGTGAACAACGGTTCCACCAGCGAAGTCAATGGCACCATTAGCTCCCATATTAAACAAGAAGCCGTCTTCTGCCCAAACCCAATGGCAAAGGGGATTATACACCAATATTCCCCATAAAGCAATAAAAAAGCAATAGGCCTTAAACCTGACCCGTTCAGCAAAAGCTCCTGCAATCAAGGCGGGTGTAATGATGGCAAACTTTGCCTGAAACATGCTGAATACATATTCGGGCACGCCACCGTCCAAGATTCGATCATCCAGGGCCTTCAAAAATACCAGGTCCGAATTCCATCCAAACCAACCGCCAAGGGTGTTTTCACCAAAACACATTGAATAACCAAAGATCACCCACAGGATGGTCATAATGCCCATCGCAGCATAACTGTGCATCATCGTTCCTAATACATTCTTAGTCCGTACTAACCCTCCATAAAACATGGCTAGGCCTGGTACCATCAATAGAACTAGAGCTGTCGAAGTCAGCATCCATGCTGTTGCCCCTGAATCAAGAGATGGACTGGTTTGTCCAAAGAGATCCGTGGTTAATATAATGGCTATCAAGGTGGGGCTGGTGAAGCGGATTTTCTGTTTCATCATCGAGTCTTCCATCCAGTCAAACGAGGCCTTAAGGACACGCTTGACCTTAAAAGTGCGCAAATATAACCGATATCCATTATTGTGAAAGAACAACATTGGTAAAACGCTCAAAGTGAGAGAAACAACAGCGTAAGGTTTGTTATCAAAAAAGTGTAATTCAAGTGAAAAGGGGCAATATGAAGTGTTGAAGCCAAAATTTTCTTTCTTCGTGAAATAAATGGCAAATCAACCCAGTAAAATTGCTCGGGTGCAAGTAAAATCACAACATGGCCCATGATTGAGCGGTTGTCTTTTAGGATGGCTGAAAAGAGTGACGTACATGATATCCTTTCCATTTACGGCCCTATCATCGAAAAAACGGTCATATCCTTCGAGTACCAAATTCCCACTCCAGAGGATATGTGGCAGCGGATCCAACGAGTGCAGGAGGAAGCCCCCTGGTTGGTTTGCAGTGCCGGAGACCTAGTGGTGGGGTATGCATATGCTGCACCTCATCGAAACCGGAGGGCTTATCAGTGGAATCGCGAGCTGTCGGTCTATGTACACCAAGATTATCGCAATCGGCTGATTGCCACCACACTTTACCAATCACTATTCAGCATTCTGGAACTTCAGGGTTTCACCAATGCCTTAATTGGTATCACTCTTCCAAACCCAGTTAGTGTAAGACTCCATGAAAAACTAGGATTTGCGTTGATTGGTCATTATCGGGATGTGGGCTTCAAAATGGGCAAATACCACAGTGTAGGGTGGTGGCAGAAAAAGCTTAGCTTACAAAGACCTGGAAATATTGTTCCCTGGCAGTCGATGCCATCTGCCATAGGTGAAATCCTGGAACAATATACTAGTATCATAAACAATAGATGATTGATGGCCAACATTCAAGACTACTCCTGTTTTGTTGATAGCACTGGAATAAACTGTGGACTTGCCAAAAAGTAGGGACGACGTCCATATGGCTTTGCGTGCCCCTCATTTTGGTCCAATGCGCTGAACTCTTTGCAATGTGATAAAATCACCTTGGTTACCCCAACTGTTCAAAATGAAATTCATAACGTCCATCACTTCTTGATCAGAAAGATATAGGGGTGCCATAATGTTGTCATACACTTTACCATTCACGATAATTTTACCTTCTAGTCCATATTTAACCGCCCTTATTGATGCATCAATGCTGTCTACTAAGTAGTCAGAATTGGCTAAAGGAGGGTAGACCTCTTCAATTCCTTCGCCTTTAGACAGGTGACATGTCAAGCAAAAATCCTGGTAGATCTCATGACCTTTGGCTACACTGCTTGCCAATTGGTCATCCTGCCACCCCAAGAATCCAAGCACAGCAGGAAGGAGGTACAGACCAATTTTCACGTTTTCTTAGGTTTGATTTTTACAATACCTTTGCCTTCGATCGAGACATAGATATACCCATCCGGCCCCTCCCTAATCGTTCGCACTCGACCGATGTCTTCCAATACTTTTTCCTCAAAACTCATTGATTCTCCATTCAACTCAATGCGGTGGATATAGTTAAACTTAAGTGATCCGATGAGCACACTGTTTTTCCATTCCGGATACAAATCACTGACTACAAAGGTCATTCCGCATGGAGCAATGGATGGCACCCAATATTTGACGGGTTGCTCCATACCCTCTTTTTCAGTCAGATCGGTAAACTTGGTTCCACTATAGTTGATTCCATAGCTGATCACCGGCCAGCCATAATTTTTTCCTGGATAAAGCACATTGAGTTCATCGCCACCACGCGGTCCATGTTCATGTATCCAGGTGCGACCAGTAACGGGATGTATGGCTATTCCCTGAGGATTACGATGTCCATAACTATAGATGGAGGGTTGTGCACCAGCGATATCGAGAAAGGGATTGTCTGAAGGTATGCCGCCATCATCCAGCAGCCTGTGCACCTTTCCACTGTGATTGGAGAGTGATTGGGGATTTTCATCTCGAGCACCCCGGTCTCCTACAGTGACATAAAGGAATCCACTGTCATCAAAGGCGAGTCTGCCTCCCCAATGTTGACCACGACGGCTTCCCGGCGAAGCTTTGAATAATACTTGGTGATCCACCCATTGATGATCTATGATCCTGCCTCTGGCGACTGCCGTATTTCCACCATTTTCTCCTTCAGCCTGATGACCGTACGCGATATAGATCCATTGATTATCCTCGTAATTGGGGTGAAGCTGAATGTCCATTAGACCCCCTTGTCCCCGAACATAAATCTGGGGCAACTCTGTGACCTCAGTCTTAACACCGTTCTTCAGGTGGTAGAGTTTGCCCTTTTTCTCGGTAACAAGCATAGATTGATCCGGTAAGAAGGTAAAGCTCCAGGGATTTTCAAAATCTTCTGATATATACTCCACTTCAAATTCTACTTTACTGCTGGGGTATTCTGCTGTGTCCTGTCCGCATCCTGTCAGCTGACCACCCATCCATAAGAGAGCAGTCATCACTATGATTTTGTTCTTTAGCATTGTTCTTTATGCAGTGAGTGCGTAAAAATACTGGAACGCTGCAATAGTAGATCTATTTCCTTATGGGTACCGCTAATAACCTCTGAATGAGATCGGTTTTGAAATATTTTGGTTTAGTCGCGGAGAATTGAATGAGTATAGCGTAGCTGCGTGATTGAAATCAAGCGAAGTATAATTGAAAAGATGCAAAATAAATGGCGAAAGACCTTGTGTCCAATCTATAAACGGGTTTTTTTGAGGTACACTCTATTGATGTGACCAGATTAGACCGGCAGGTTCGTATCTTCGGGCAAGTCGTCTTACTTTACCGCATGGGTGAATGATTTAGACTAAGAAATGATGATGAAGAAGGCAATTGCTTTTGATGTTTATGGTACGTTAATCGACACTACCGCTGTGCAAGAAGGGCTGTACAACTTAATGGGAGATCGCTCCAAGGAATTCAGTGCCCTGTGGAGACGAAAGCAAATAGAGTATAGTTTCCGAAGGAATATATTGGGTCAGTATGAACCCTTTACCCGTTGCACTGAAGATGCATTGAAGTACACCTGTCGAGCGCTCGACATTTCGTTATCTAAGGTTGAACAAAAAAAACTGATGTCAGCTTATCTCAAATTGCCTCTTTTTGTTGATGTGAAAAATGCACTAAAGGTATTTGCTCAACAAAACATCTCGATGTATGTTTTTTCAAATGGATCTCCCCAAGACTTGAAGGAAATCTTTACCGCTGCCGGAGCCCTTGATTTTTTTTCAAAGCTTGTGAGTGTGCATGAAGTAAGGAAATTTAAACCTGACCCGGAAGTTTATGCTTATTTGAAGAAGGAAATTGGACTTACCAACAATGAATTCTACTTTGTTTCGGCAAACCCCTTTGATGTTCAGGGAGCTACCTTGGCTGGTTTAGATACCATTTGGCTCTGTCGCCATCGGGATGTCACGTTTGATGCTTGGGGGAAAGGTCCAGGAAAAATTGCTCATAATTTTGAAGATATTCTGGCATTGTACCACCAAGTGGATGGCTAAAATGAATCAGTTGTGTCATCGATGAATAGATACATACTTCATCTGCTTCTCAAAGGCTTGACAGCAGCCTTACTTATCGTGCTCTGGTATGGTGAGTTGGATTTCAGCTGGGCCGGTCGCTTTGAAGACAATTTTCAGAGTTTATTGGGATTTACTCTTTTTGCCGTGTTGCTCAATTTTACCATGAGTATTCTCTCAGCGATCTATCGCATCAGAAAGAAAGTTCCCTTGGACGCACAAGACAATATGACCAAGGGTATCAACAATATCTATATCCTGATTATGAGTTTTGCTGTAGTATTGCTTTTACTCAGTATGTGGGGTGTGGATGCCCAAACCTTGTTTACAACCTTAAGTATTATCGCAGCTGCTATTGCGATAGTCAGCAAAGAATTCCTGATTGCAATCCTTGCGGGTTTAGTCATTGCAGTTTCGAAAGAACTGAGTATTGGAGACTATATCAAAATTGGAGATCATAAGGGAAAGATAGTGGACTTGCAACTGACAAAAATTGTCATTCTCAATGAAGATGATGATATCATTTATATTCCCAATGACAAAGCCTATTTAGGTGAAATTGTGAATTTTAGTAAAGGTGATGAGCGTCGTGTGAGTGTGGCCTTCGAACTAAGCAGCAAATTTGACGGGGGGATAGACGACCTGGAGGGTAGTTTAATAAGCAATTTGTCGGAATTTAAGGAACATATCGTAAGCGAGTCTTTCAAATTGAAGATCGCAGAAATACAAAAAGACTGCATTAAACTCAAATTTCAATACACTCTCCAGCAGGCAGGGGTGGATTTAGAGAAGGTCATTAAGCGAAAAACCATTCGTAAAGTGCTGGATTTTATCCGTGCGGCACAATTTCACGAGGAGCAGGCTAAATGACAGGGCTGGTTGCCATACAATCTTGTGTATAGAGGAATCTGACGATGACCAAGATTTCTAATGGGGCACTAGATATTTATTTGGAATCTATTATCTATGGTAAGAACCAACGGAGGATTTTGGTGAAAAACCAAAACTCGATGAAAACTGTTAAAATTGATGGTATAAGTTGTGGCTCATGATATTTGACATCACCTACCAAGATGACAAAACAGACTTTGAGATAGATCATAGAGTGGGAAAACCCTTTTCACTACTGCAAAGGTTAAGCATGGGAGGCATTGGGTCTGAAAGAATGGAAATAGGTGCAAGTAGTGACCAATTAACCGAATATTTACCGTATGCGGATCTTCCCAATTTCTGCAATTTGGAATTGCGACCTAAAGGCATCTTGGTTCATTTGTCATATCACTACCGCCAGTATGCATGGGTAATACCCTATGCCAAATCAAGTATTCTTAAATCGGGTTCAGGTATGAAGATATTTGGAGACGCAGAATTTCTAGAACTGCAACAAATTTATCGTAGTAAGGATCTGGAAAAGTTCATCAAGAAGATGATGCAGCTTCGAGCAGAGTATTTGGCTTCTATTCAGCTTCCTTTTGACTAATTATTTTTTCTGCACTTTCAAGGCCCTCTCCATAGGCTTCTCCAATCATGGACCAGCAGGTAATAAACAGCGCTGCAATGACCGGACCCAGAATAAATCCGGAGACCCCAAACCAGGTCAATCCTCCCAAGGTCGATAAGAGAATTAGGTAATCAGGCATCTTGGTATCGCTACCCACCAATCGTGGTCTCAGAAAATTATCCACCAAGCCAATAACAAGACCCCCAACTGCCAAGATTACAATCCCTTTGACATAATCACCCTGGGAGAAAAATATTACAGCTGCAGGTACCCAAATGATCCCGCTTCCCAAGGGTAATAATGATAAAATGGTCATTAGCACTCCCCAAAGGGCTGCGGCAGGAATCCCAACCGACCAAAAAAGAACACCTCCAATGGTACCTTGCACGATCGCTACTACCAGACTTCCTTTTACGGTGGCTCTAGTCACGCTTTCAAAGCGATTCAACAATTTCCACTCATCTTTATCTCCAATGGGAAGCACCCAAACCAACCGGAGGACCAGATCTTTCCCATCCCTCAGGAAAAAGAATAAGACGTAAAGCATCAAGAAAAATTGAATCAAAAAGCCTACGATATTTTGGGTGATGTTAATCACCCGGCTGGTAAGTGCTTGAGTAGCCGTACCTAAGGCATCATTCAGAGATGACTTTACTCTTTCAAAGTCAATACCAAAGCGGTCCAAGTAAGGATCTATTGCCGGTAATTTCCGTTTCCAGGATTCAATCCTTTGTTGCAGGTCTACCTCGTTGCTTTCGAATTTTTGATAGGTGTCAATAGCTTGGGTAACTACTGCCTGACCAACGAAAAAAACAGGGATGATGACCAGCAATATGATGCCTGACAAGGTAATTGCAGCAGATAGGTTGCGTCTACCATTCGTACGGGATAAGACATACTCCTGGACGTCGTGAAAGAGAAGGGCTAAAGTAACGGCCCAGAATACAGACAATAAATATGCCTTGATCAAACCGAGAAAAGCAGCAGTCACTAGAGATAAGAGCAACAGAAAGAATAAGAATGGGAGATCTTTTTTCATCTGGTTCGTCATTAAATTTTGTAGTCGGTCAATATTAGCCTTTTTTTGTTTGATGGCTTAGTGCTCTATCCGGTGACTGGATCGGTATTTCGTTGAGAAAGATGAATCCTTGTGATCTATTATTTTGATTTGTTCGGAACATTGGTATTTGCTATCAGCGGCACAATCACTGGGATAGATAGACGGTTAGACATTTTTGGAGCGACAGTAGTGGGCTTGGTCACTGCAGTTGGAGGAGGCACATTGCGGGATCTGTTGATCGGTGACCAGCCCGTCAGTTGGATCATGGATATTCACTATTTCTGGATGATCTTATCAGGTGTATTATTGACACTTCTTTTCACCAATTGGATGCAACGTCGGCATCGAACTCTGTTGTTTTTTGATGCCTTGGGTATTGGTGTTTTTACTTTGCTTGGTACCCAGAAAGGTATGGATTACGGTCTCCATCCGGTCATTGCCATCATGATGGGCATGTTGTCGGCGGTCTTTGGCGGGGTTATTCGGGATGTGCTTTGTTCTCAGGTACCCTTGATCTTCAGGAAAGAGGTGTATGCCACAGTTTGTCTCCTGGGAGGGGGAATTTATGTCTTGCTATTGCCTTTATTTGACCAATCTGATTGGTGGATGGGTTTGTGCATTGTAATGATCTGGGGACTACGTCTATTGGCTGTTAGGTACCATTGGTCACTACCAACACTTGACCGCTCGAATCGGCATTGAGTACCATTAATTATAAAAGGAAATTGATACAGTCAATTTTGCATGGAGTATCAAATCATTTTCCACACTAGAAATCTGAAGGTTCGTCAGCTGCAGCTGGAGGATTTTAGTGATTTCCACCGGCTACAGAGTGATATTCGAGTCATGAAGTTTAGTACCGGTCAGATAATGTCTGAAGCTGAAAATTGGCAGGACTTAAATCGAGTGATCCGAGCTTATCACGAACTGCATAGTAACTTATCGGTTTGGGCTGTCGAAAGAAAAGCTGATGGCCTATTTTTGGGTACAGGAGCTCTAGTATTGGAAAAGCCTGGGATTTTTGAAGTGGGGATTCGCCTGCTACCTGATCATTGGGGATGCGGATACGGAAAAGAGATCATTTTGTCACTCATTTGCCATGCATTTGGGACATTGGAAGCTAGGGCGTGTTGTGCTTATGTCGATCAAGACAATGTAAGATCAAGGAAAATATTAGATCGTTTTCTGACTCTCCAAGGTGAAATTGAACATACCTCTGGGGCCGGTATGGATCTTGTCTATTTGACTGATCTCGATACTTTCTTATCTCAAGGTCATGCCGAAAAGATCAACCATGACCAGGTTTAAAAGTCACAACCGAATTTGAAGTGAGCCCATGATTTTTTTTAAATTTTCGGTTAATATGTCGACGAAAATAGAGAGGACCGGATCGGTAGGCCAATTATTTCACTGGGAATGGCAGGGTGGAACTGTTAAGGAATCAGCCCTTGGCCGAAGCCGGTTTGGGTTTGCAAACATATTGGTTGCCCATAGTAGATCAATAGTACAGCTTTTCGCAAGCATGTGTTACCATGGGCGAGCTTATTTTTTCCCAAATCGCAACTCGATGGCGACCGTCAGCATCGGTAAAAGTGAACAAGCGCATCTGTCTGTCAGACTACCACAGACAGGTAAATCCAGGCAAGGTAAGACTTGCGATAATGAAGAACTGAAGAGAAAAAGACCGCAGCTTAGTATCAGACATTTAGGGATGGGTGCACTGGCAATGCTGCTGAGCATTCTTTCGATTTTTAGTGTAAAGGGGCAGGTTTCTGAACTGCCGTTGGTCCGGAATTTCATTCGTGCAGATTACAGTGCTCAAAAGCAGAATTGGGACATTGATCAACTTTCGACTGGCCTTCTTTGTGTGGCTAATACCAGTGGTTTGTTGACTTTTGATGGGTCTCATTGGACAACCTATCATCTACCCCAACATAAAATTTTACGAACAATCAAAGTTCACCATGATACGATCTATGCTGGTGCTTTTGGAGAGTTTGGCTATTGGTTTTTAGATACTAATGAAGGTAGTCTAAAGTACAACAGTCTGACTGCTGGTGATACTAGCTTGGGAATTGAACAGGAGGAAATCTGGAATATTATTGAGCATAATGGAAAGATCTATTGCCAGTCTTTCGGAAATATCTTCCTTGTGGGTGAACATGGGCTGAAGCGGATTGAGCCGCCCAGCAGCATAAGATTCATTCATAAGATAGACAAGGATCTTATTCTCCAGGTCCGAGATCTGGGATTGTATCAAATCATCGACAGTGTGGTCGCCCCTCTTGTAAATACCAACCAATGGGATGATCGGAAAATTGTCGGAGTGGTGGGGTTGGATAATCAAAATTGGCTTGTAGCAACCGAAAATCAGGGATTTTTCCTGTCTGATGGCCAGCAAGAAGGAGTCTTTTCTACTGAGATTGATGCCTCACTCCATGACGAACAAATAAACAAGCTGGCTTTCTTGAGTAACGGCCAGTTAGCTATTGGTACCATTACCAATGGACTGTACATTTTGGATCTTACGGGTAAACTGGTTGCTCACTTCACCAAGGAAAACGGTCTGGCAAACAATACAATTCTCTCCTTATTTGAGGACAAGGGGGGTAATTTGTGGGCAGGGCTCGATGATGGCTTGGCTATGGTACAGCTCACCAGTCCCTTGCGCTATTGGCAAGACTTTGATGGCACAATTGGGACGCCGTTTACCGCCATGATGTTTGCAGACCGCCTATACATTGGGAGCAATCAGGGCTTATATTACCGGGACATGATGGCGAAGCCTTCTTCTTATCAACTGGTGAGGGGTTCACAAGGGCAGGTTTGGGACCTGATTAAAGTCGGTGCAAAAATATTCGTAGCCCATAATAATGGGCTATACCAGTTGGTGGGTGATAGTTTATCTCTCATCAGTGATTTTGCCGGTGTTTATACTGCCAAGGTATGGAAAGAGACACCATTGACCCTGTTGGTGGGAACTTATACTGGACTAACATCAGTGACATTTGAGGAGAGCAGTGGAGCATATACCACTGATCGATGTAGCTTTGATCGAGGGGTCAGGTGGTTGTACAAGGGAAGAGGAGAAAGCTGGTGGGTTGCTGAATCGGCCCATGGAGTGGCTCGGATCTCGATAGATTCATTGACTTGCGCCATTACCAGCAAATCTGAATATAAAGCTCCAGATCATTTCGTCAGTGATCTACGCTTGTTTATTGATGTACAAGATTCAAATGTATTAGTCTCAGATCGCCTGGGAAATGTCTATCGGTATAAAAGGGATTGTGACTGTTTTCGTTCTTATCAGCATATACCAGAGACTGATTTTAGTCCACGAAAAGTGATTTTGACTGGAAAAGATCATACTTTTCACCTCTTTGATCGCTTTCTGGTTCACCATAGGAATAACCAGTTAAGGCATCGATTTCCCTTAGATCTCGCTGAAGGAAGTGAGGGAGTGATTCCATTAGAAGACAGTCTATTTTTTCTCTGTTTTGACCAGGGATATGGTCTTTTTGCTGACATAGATGAGCATAAGGACAAGGTGATACCCCATCCTCACATTAGTAATATGGAGATCTATGACAAAAGGGGAGATTTGATTCGAAAGATTGAGTTTCCCGCCTTTCAGTCAGAAGACATCTCGCTACCCAATCATACTGCTCGTCTGAGATTTAACTGTGGCACCAACGTTTATACCTCTATTCCTCACTACAGCTATAGGCTGATCGGATTTGAAGAAGATTGGTCATCATGGGACCGTGCTTCATATCAGGAGTATACCAATTTAAGTGCGGGTACCTACAAGTTTGAATTTCGATCCGATCAGAACGAGAAGAAGGCAGCGCTACAATTCACAATGCAGCCTAAATGGTTTGAAACCCACCTGGCAAGATTTGCGGCATTTGCAATATTCTGCTCATTGATTTATCTCACCTACCATCTCTACCAGCTTAGAATTCAGCGCCACAAGAGAAGGCTGAAAATAGAACATCAGCGACTGCTCAATCGCCAGTTACTGATGATGAGAGCCGAAAAATTGGAACAAGACGTCCTCATAAAAACCAAAGAGTTGGCGAATTCAACCATGAGTCTGGTGCAGAAAAATGAAGTCTTGACCAGTATCTTGGGTAGTTTGAAAGAGGTAAAGAAGGGACTTGGTAGCCGTTTTCCCGATAAGTACTACGCAGATCTAGTCAAGATGATCAACCGTAATTTGTCAGAGAGTGAAGATTGGACCTTATTCGAAACACATTTCAATCAAGTGCACGACGATTTTTTCAGTGGCGTGATGAGAGATCACCCACAATTGACACCTGGAGAATTAAAGCTTGCAGCTTATCTGAAGATGAATCTCTCCTCCAAGGAGATTGCCCAATTGCTCAAGATTTCAGTACGTGGTGTAGAGAATAAGCGTTATCGGTTACGCAAGAAAATGAATCTGGGAGCAGAGGAGAATTTAGTTTCCTTCTTGATGCACTATTAAAAACAACATTGCTACAAAGGATTACCATGACTTAACCTTTAGATACTCATTATTAACTACTTGTAGCATCTGATGCCAGCCAGGTCCATATGGATTATTGAGCGATGGTGTAGTAATGGTGAGGTATTTTTGTTGCCAATTTGCCGAGTTTGAACTATCATTGGTGTATGCCGGGATTACATTCGATCATAGCTTGGTGTACTTTAAATCTCGTGGCATTCATAAGCTGGCGCCTTTTTGCCATCTGGCGACCTTCGTGGCTACGTCGCACCTACACAGTCAGTTTATGCTTGCTATTGGTGTGTATTGGCCCCGTATCCATGCACAGTGATGATAGGTGGGTCCCAGATGAGCAAAACGATCAGATTGAGGCTTTGCTTGACCTGGAAGATGAAGAGCTTTTGGAGGAGATCCAGAAGGTTACATTTTCATATTTCTGGGATTTCGCTCATCCAGTTTCAGGAATGATCCGCGAACGAAATACGTCAGGAGACCTGGTGACTAGTGGGGGTTCTGGTTTTGGTGTTATGGCGATTTTGGTGGGTATTCATCGAGGGTTTATCAGTCGGGAGGAAGGCCGGGCTCGAGTTCAGAAAATGGTGACATTTTTATCGATGGCCGATCGTTTTAAGGGCGCCTGGCCTCATTGGATGAATGGTCAAACTGGCAGGGTGATTCCCTTCAGTGCAAAGGACAACGGAGGAGATTTGGTCGAAACTTCATTTCTCCTTCAAGGTCTATTGACTGCAAGGTCTTATTTCGATGAAGAGTCGATAGAGGAGGAAAAGTTACGGACACAAATTACTACGCTGTGGGAGGAGGTCAATTGGAATTGGTACCGAAAGCAGGTACAGACGCAACTTTTTTGGCATTGGTCACCAGAATTTGGCTTTGACATCAACCTTCCCATCCGGGGATGGAATGAGACCATGATCGCTTACATCTTGGGTATAGCATCTCCTACTCATAGGATTCCTCCAAATTTGTATGACAAAGGGTGGGCAGGGTCTAACTATGAGAATGGTCAAACTTTTTACGGATACAAATTGTCGGTAGGTGACGGAACTGGTGGACCCCTATTTTTTACTCACTATTCCTTTTTAGGCCTGGACCCAAGAGGCAAGCGGGACGCTTATGCCAACTATTTTTTTCACTGTCAAAATCAAACCTTGGTCAATAGAGCCTATTGTATAAGCAATCCAGAAAATCACCAGGGCTATGGGGCTAATTGCTGGGGGTTGACGGCCAGTGACGATCCGGATGGCTACCGTGCCCATGCTCCTAATGTTCAGGCAGACAACGGCACGATTACACCATCTGCCGCCATTGGTTCTATCGTGTACACCCCAGAGGAGTCGATAGCTGCAATCCGACATTTTTTGGCGACCTACCGTGAAAAGGTCTGGGGCCCTATGGGGTTTTATGATGCATTCAATTTGTCCAGAAATTGGTTTGCCACATCCTACTTGGCCATAGATCAAGGACCGATTATCTGTATGATTGAAAATTTTCGATCTGGTCTTCTCTGGGAGTATTTCATGCGAAATCAGGAAATTACTGATGCCCTGGCAGCGGTGGGTTTTGTAGAAGATACAGCAACGACCTCAATTGAGGATCACGATGTCAACGAAATCAGACTCTTTCCTATTCCTTCTGATCGCTTTGTCACATTGATCTCAAAATCCAGCATGGTAAATCTTAATCATGCGGAATTATATACCTCAACCGGTGAGTTGGCAGACTTATTTTTGTTGCCTCAAACCTGGACCCAACACACCTTACGATGGGAAAATCCCATACCATCAGGACAGTACTACCTTGTGCTTCGAGGGGATGACAGCAAAAATTACTGGATAAAAAAGATATTGATTATACCAACATCAAGTATTTGAGGACTGCTTACAGACTATGACTATTATTTAATGATCAAATTAAAAAGCTAGAAATGATGAAGAATTTACTACTGCTTGTATTCTTAGCCTCTTGCTCGCTGTTATACAGCCAAGTGGTCATAGAAGATTTTGAAGACGGCGGAAAGCTCACATGGACTGCCGGACAGGGAACTTACAACGGTATTGTTGGGAATCCCGATACCACGGGTGTGAATCCCAGCGACAGCGTAGGATCATATACCAAGGGAGGGGGATTTGGATTCAGCCTTTTCCGTGTTCAGCAAATGGAGCCATTTGATATTTCGGTGAATAATGTGTGGAAGATGCAGGTATGGTCGCCAGTAGCAACCGAGGTACTTTTGAAATTAGAAGGTGGTGGCAACGCTGTCGAAGACCGAAAACCAATCCGGGATTCGGTTTGGACCGAGCTAACCTTTGATTTCAGCTCCAGGGCTGATGCGATGACCATGACCGATTTGCTCATCTTTTTCTCTCCCGGTAACCCCGACGACAGCAGCACCTATTTATTTGACAACATTGTGGCTCATCCATTTCCTGACACAACCATTTTGGAGGATTTTGAAGTAGATGGCGCCAGATTGGATTGGGAAGCTAGAAATGGAACTTACAATGGTGTAGTGGAGAATCCCGATACCACCGGTATCAACAGTAGCCTCAATGTCGGCTCATACACAAAATCTGATTCGCACCGGTTTAGTCTATTTATTCACGAGCAAAATCAACCACTGGATTTCTCGATTCTCAATAAGTTGAGCATACAGATCTACTCGCCGGTGAAGAGTGAATTTATCCTAAAATTGGAAGGTGCGGGTGAAGCTAAGGAGGTACGAATGAATATCCCGACCGCAAATATGTGGCGGGAATATGTGATGGACTTTAGCGATGCCGCTGATTTTACCACCATCACTAAGATCATCTTGTTTTTTGACCCGGGAGTGGAAGAAAGTGGCGATACCTACTTGTTTGATAATCTCATTGCCATGCCCTACGACGATTGTGCGGGCACTGTCCCCATTGCCGGGGTCTTAGACAATTTCGAATGCCAGAGGAATGTCACCTACGACAATGGCTGGGATCGGCTTACTGTGGCCGAAAATCCCGATTTGTCGCTGGTCAATGAAACATCACACGTAGGTTGTTACAGCAAACCAGATTCTCAGGCCTGGGCTACCTTAATTGCCGATTTTGATAATCCCATCGATTTGACAGTGCTCAATGCACTTAATGCTAAAATTTGGTCACCAGTAGTCGACCGTATTCTGTTTAAACTAGAAGGTGGCGCATCACCTGCCCGTGAAATATTTATCGACATTCCGGAAGCAAACACCTGGGTCGACTACATCGCTGACTTTAGTGAATTTGCCAACGAAGATCATAAGCGGGTAGGTATATTCTTTGCGGCTGGCACACCATTTGATACTGCCGTCACTTTTTATGTAGATGAGATACAATTTACCATACCTCCAGCTAGGTCGACGATTCTGGAAGATTTCGAAGAAGGACCGAGTTTGGCATGGCTGCCATTGGACAATGACCCTGCCAATGGTACTTTTGAGGTGATTGCCAATCCGGATAAGGGCGAGGCCAATCCCAGTGATTCGGTGGGTTCGCATAGTCGCGGGACCAATGCTTTTAGCACCTTAAGTGCCATTTTATTGGAACCCCTTGATTTTTCTGATGGCGCCCAGCTCAACCTAGATGTATGGGCACCTGAAGGATCCTCATCCCTGACCATGCAACTAAATAGCCCCACCCAGGGCCTCGTGGATGTGACGCGAGATATCAGCACCACGGGTGCCTGGGAGACCATCTCATTTGACTTTTCGAGCTCCAGCATGGTGACTGATTTTAATCAAATCAATTTCACCTTTGATGCGGAAAGCGAATTGGTGGGACCTTACTACATCGACAATTTGGCCCTGGGTGAGACCACTGTTGATCCGTGCGAAGCAGTGGAGGCTGATCCACTCATTGTCGATGATTTTGAATGCCAACGCAATGTTGATATCACCTTAGGTGCCGATGACATTGAAGTGAGTCCAAATCCGGATATATCTCCAGAAAATCAAAGTTCGGTAGTGGGTAAATACACCGAACCAGACGGAAATTTTGCTGCCTTGGTATACGATTTTGGAGAGCCCATTGACCTCTCAGTCTTCAATCAATTACAAATGAAGATCTGGTCGCCTCGAGTCGTACCGATTCTCTTCAAGTTGGAAGGGGGTGACGGCGTGCAGGAAGTTTTCGTCGACGTACCCGAAGCAGGGAAATGGGTGAACTATTCGGTTGATTTCAGTGAATCAGCCGGTGCAGGCCATACCCGACTGGTGTTGTTTATGAATGCCGGCCAGGAGGCCATGGTAGGAGAGGTTTATTTCTGGGACGATATCCAGTGGTCATTGCCACCATTTGAAGAATGCATCGTCAGTTTCGAAGGTGATGCGGGTAGTCCATTTAATCCAGAAGGCTGGATCTATTTTGCCAACGGAGCTTTTGCCGACAGCACCTTGCAAGTAGTGGCGAATCCTGCACCGGACGATGTTAACTCATCAGATAATGTCGGTCGATTTGTCGAATCTGCAGAAGATGCAACGATGAATGTGCGACCCTTTGCTGGCGTATTTGTACGAGACTTAACACCCATTAACTTTACTGACCCTGACAATCAAAATGTCAGTATGGACGTGTGGATGGACCATGAGGCAAACGTCGTCCTGAAAGTCGAGAATGGGCTTACCGTCAATACTTCAGGAGATCGGATGCAGATGTATACCACTCCTAACCAATGGCAAACATTGACTTGGAGCTTTGGTGATTTACCCAATGACCAATTTACTACTCTTTCTTTGATCTTTGATTTCGACAATATCCCAGCTGAAAATAAGGTGTACTTCTTTGATAATATCCGAGTTGCCGGAACGGAGTGCGAGACTTCGGTGTCCATTTTTGACATTGAACCCCTTCCCACGTTTGTGGTGTCTCCCAACCCAACAGATGGTTGGATTCAGATCGCTGCACCGGAGCCGTTTACCCGAGTAGATGTTTACAACGCCATGGGTGCACGTGTGCTCTCACGATACGATCAATTTCAGGCTCAGTCACAAATCGATGTTTCGGCCTTGATGGATGGAATTTATTTTGTACATGTTTTTGATTCTAAAGGCACATTAAGTGGCAATGCTAAGTTTGTCAAGCATTAGGATTTTTATAATTGTTTTGCCAGCCAGGTGGGAATAATATTCTCGCCTGGCTCCTTTTTCCTGTGAACATGATTATTGAGCATGCTGAGAAATACAGCTGCACAGACATTCATTTCTCTTTCATCTAATGATGTAGAGGTTATCATGCTAAACCAGCGAAGATCATGAAATCTAAAATAATTGAGTTGATCTCAGGTATTTGCCTTCCTTTCCTATTAACGGCACAGCAAGTTACCATATCAGGGGTAGTATCGGACGCAGCCGGGGAGCCACTGATTGGAGTCAATATCTATGAAAAGGGAAATCCCACTGCAGGTACCGTCACGGATTTCGATGGCTCGTTTCAACTAGTGTTGCAACAATCAGATGTAACCGTGGTTTTTTCGTACATAGGATATCAGGCATTGGAAGTCAATGCTGCTGAGCGTGAGGACTGGAACATTACCTTGGTTGAAGACGTAGAAACCCTGGAGGAGGTAGTCGTCGTAGGATACGGTGTGCAGCGAAAGAGCGACTTGACCGGATCGATTGCCAGCATTGAGTCCACAGAATTACAAAAAATCCCTACGTCAAGCTTTGAGCAAGCCCTGCAAGGAAAGATCGCTGGGGTGCAAGTGACTCCCAGTTCGGGAGAACCAGGCCGAGGCGCAGAAATTAGGATCAGGGGAGTCGGCACATTAAATGACGCCTCTCCACTCTATGTGGTAGATGGGATGTTGCTTGATGATATATCCTTCATAAACTTGCAGGATGTAGAATCGGTGGAAGTCCTCAAAGATGCATCAGCAACGGCTATTTATGGATCAAGAGGAGCTAATGGAGTAATTATCATTTCCACCAAGAAAGGCGAGATTAGCGATCGACCTACAGTTTCCCTTTCCAGCTATGTCGGTTGGCAGGAGCTGGGGCAAAAAATTGATTTAACCAACGCCGTAGAATATGCCACGTTGGCCAATGAATTGGCGGCCAACGAAAAAAGACCCGTAATTTTTGATGACCCCAGCATTTTTGGAGAAGGAGTGGATTGGCAAAATGAGATTTTTCAAACCGCTCCTATTCAAAACCATTCTTTGGCGGTGAGAGGAGGAACTGAGTCCGTACTTTATCAAGTCAGTGCCGATTATTTCAATCAGGATGGTATCCAGATTGGAAGCAACTATGAGCGATTTACTTTGAGGGTAAACAACGAGTACAAAATCAGGAATGACGTAAGTATCGGACACAATCTGGCGATCATCAGGGATTGGCGCAATTCTGTACCAGACCAGTCAGGTACAGCTTATCGTGCCGATCCCACCATTCCTCCCAAAGATGATCAGGGAAATTTTAATGATCTCAGTACCAATGCCAGCACGGGAAACCCCGTGGCGGCCATATTTTTTTCTAATAGTCGTACGAAAAGCTATCGACTGGTCGGCAATGCCTTTGCTGATATAAAATTATTTCAGCACTTCACTTTTCGATCCAATTTGGGTTTGGACATCAATCAGTCAAATGGTAAATTCTTTTCGCCAGAGTTTTTTGTGTCAGCCACTCAGAGAAATGAGGAGAGCGATCTCACGGCAACGTCTAACCAGGTCCAAAATTGGCTTTGGGAAAATACCCTTAATTATTATCGTGAATGGGAAAAGCATCGCTTGACCATCCTGGGAGGTGTGACTTCTCAAGTTTTTAATCAAGAAAATCTAAGTGGGACATCGCGTAATTTGATTGGAGAAACTGAAGAATTTTTGTTCTTAAATGCTGCTCAATCGGAAGAAGAAGATGCAAGTAACGGCTCCTCTGAATGGGCCATGCTTTCCTACTTGTTCCGATTGAACTACACATTTGACAACCGGTATCTTTTTACTGGTTCGTTTCGAGCCGATGGCTCGTCTCGGTTTGGACGGGAGAACAGGTTTGGTTATTTCCCCTCTGTAGCACTTGGTTGGAATTTGACCAATGAGGGATTTATGGAGGGGCAGGATATATTCAGCAGGCTCAAACTGCGGGCCAGCTGGGGAGTGATTGGAAACGATAAAATTGGACCATATCCAGGAAGACCCCTGGTTAATAGTCCTTTCTTTTATGCTCTTGGTGTTGATGAAAATCTTAGGCCTGGCGCCACGATTGAGGGACTACCAAATCCTTCTATCCAATGGGAAGAGACAGCGCAATTTAATGTCGGCTTTGAATTCGGTCTGTTGAATAATAGGTTGCTGGGAGAAATAGATTATTATGACCGGACCACCGATAAGATATTAATCGACCTGGCTTTGCCCGGTCACTTTGGGATTCGTGATAATTTCCCCTTCGTCAATGCCGCTAAAGTAAAGAACAGTGGTATAGATCTAAAATTGGATTGGAAAGAAAATCGTGAAAAATTTGGCTATTCACTTGGAGTCGTAGTAAGTACAGTCAAAAATGAGGTGTTGGAATTGGGTGAAAATAAGTCGGAGTTGATTGGTGGTGCACTTTTTGGGGGTCAATTAGGTACTCGTACAGTGCCGGGTTTGCCGATCGGAGCTTTTTACGGGTACATGGTGGAAGGTATTTTCCAAAATGAACAGGAAGTTGCCAATTTACCCACGGTGGGAGTTGAAGTGCCTGGAGATATTAGATTTGCCGACACCAATGGTGATGGTACAATTACTACGGCAGACCGAACTTTTATTGGGAGCCCTATACCTGATCTGATTTGGGGTGCTTCCCTTGGCTTTGATTGGGCAGGGTTAGACTTTTCTATAGACTTTAATGGACAAAATGGAAACAAGATCTACAACTCCAAGAAGGCTGCTCGTTTTGGTACCTATAATTTTGAGACTTCTTTTTTAGATCGTTGGACAGGAGAAGGCACCAGTAATTCTGAACCTCGATTAACGAATGGTGGACACAACTATCGAACCTCTGATCGCTTCTTGGAAGATGGCAGTTATTGGCGGTTGAGGAATGTCAGTTTAGGTTATTCTTTGCCGTCCGCGCTGCTAAATAGATTTAAAATCAATCAGTTTCGGGTATACGTGAGTGGCACCAACTTATTGACCCAGACTGACTATACTGGATTTACGCCGGAGTTTTCAACAGGAAATGTGTTGGAAACAGGAATCGATCGAGGCATCTATCCAGTGTCCAAGACTTATAATGTAGGTTTAAATGTGGTGTTTTAATCGGTTTTCGAAAAGAATATTTATTCAATAGCTAGAAAATCAATTAGTAAATTAAAATTTACCGATGATGAAAAATATACAGAGTGGTATCGAGAAAATACAAATCTCTGGCGCCTCAATAATTTCAGCATTGATCACCGTTCTATTATTGTCCAGTTGTTCAGAGGATTTTTTAGAGAAAAAGCCTTTGGGACAGCTGACTTCTGATAATTTCTTTTTAACTGAGGACCACGCCATTCAATCTCTCAACGCCACCTATGAGACGTTGCGGAGATTTAGAACCCATGTGTTTGCCTATATAGCTCTAACGGATATAATTTCCGACGACGCGGATAAAGGAAGTACGCCTTCGGATGGTGCTCCAATATTGCCAGCTGACGAACTGACCTTGGATCCGGGATCCCTAATCATAGACGATAGTTGGCAAGGATATTACCGGGGTGTTAAAAGAGCAAATTGGGTTGTTGCAGAAGTGCCTAATATCGATATGGACCCAGATCTGCGTGCCAGGATTGTAGGAGAAGCGAAGTTTCTGAGGGCTTATTTTTACTTTAAGATGGTCCGTTGGTGGGGAGGTGTTCCCTTGGTATTGGAACCGCTTGACCGGGACGCGATTGCCATCCCACGTGCATCGGTTGATGAAGTTTACAGCGCCATCATCCAGGATTTACAGGACGCAGCTTCAGCACTTCCCACTAAGTCTCAATATTCATCCGCAGATTTGGGCCGGGCTACCAAAGGGGCGGCAGAGGGTTTATTGGCTAAAGTATATCTGACTAGGCAAGAGTTCGCTCTGGCTGCAGAAATGGCGCAGAACGTGATCAATTCTGGAGAGTACGCCTTAGCACCTAACTATGCCAAGATATTCAGCATCGAAGGCGAGAATGGCCCCGGATCTATATTTGAGATCCAGGCCACTTCAAACTTGGACGGAGGTTGGATTCAGTTTAGTCAGGTTCAGGGAATAAGACCGACAAAAGGTTGGGGTTTTAACCGACCCAGCGATGACCTTGTGCAGACCTATGAACCCGGTGATCCCCGGCTGCAGGCCACCGTACTTTACGTCGGGGAGGTCGTTCCTGACGGATCGTATGTGGTGGAAGACAATCCTGAGATGTTTAATGAGAGATATAATCAAAAAGCCTGGTTGCCTGACTCGGAGCGCGGCAATGGTAGAGAGGGTGGTGGCAATGTCCGGATTCTTCGTTACGCCGATGTTATTCTCATTGCAGCCGAAGCATTGAATGAAATGGGTCAATCCGCACAGGCAGTTGAACTGCTAAATATGGTTAGAGATCGGGCTCGGGGTGGTCTGCCTCCTCAGATACTAAGACCAGTAACCGAGAATGATCAAGGTGCTTTGCGTGAGATCATTTGGCATGAACGTCGCGTTGAGTTGGCGATGGAGCAGCATCGTTGGTTTGATCTCTTGCGTACTGGCCGAGCAGCTGAGGTGATGCAAGCGGTTGGTAAGAATTTTGTTTCTGGCAAGCACGAGCTGTTACCGATCCCACAATCTCAAATCGATCTGTCTGGTGGAGCCGTTAGCCAAAATCCCGGATACTAAACTTTATGAAGACGAAAAGCCCTTTAACAACAATATTGATCTGTATATTTTTTCTTGGCTGTCAGTTGCAAAGGCAATCAATCGGTCAGGAGAATACCATGGATAAACCCTGGTATCAGTTCGCTTCAGATGAAGAAATTATGGATTCTGTACAGCGTCAAACCTTTAGATACTTTTGGGATTATGCCGAGCCACACTCCGGCCTAGCCCGGGAAAGATTTCATCCGGATGGTGACTATCCGATGAATGATTCTCATATCGTAACTACGGGTGGTACGGGGTTTGGCGTCATGGCGATCTTAGTTGGTATTCATCGTGACTTTATTTCCCGTGAGGATGGTATTCAAACACTGACCAGGATTGTCGAATTTCTGGAAAATGCAGATCGCTTTCATGGTATGTGGCCTCATTGGCTGAATGGGCAAACGGGTAAGACCAAGCCCTTTAGTCGTAAAGACGATGGAGCAGATGCGGTGGAGAGTGCTTTTTTGATCCAAGGATTGCTTTGCGTGCGGCAATTTTGCGATCCAGAAAAAAAGGATGAAAAGGCGCTTGCCGACCGCATCAACCAACTATGGCTCGACATGGAATGGAATTGGTTTACTCAAGGTCAAAATGTGCTCTATTGGCATTGGTCTCCCAATTATGGATGGGAGATGGATTTTGCCATCAGAGGCTACAATGAGTGCCTAATTTACTACATTCTGGCTGCCTCTTCACCCACGCATCCCATTGCCCCTGCTGTTTATCATGAGGGATGGGCCAAGAGTGGGGCCATTGTGGCAAGAGATTCCTTCATGGGATATCCTCGCGTATTGGACCATTACGATGTCGATGATTCACCGGTTGGACCTTTGTTTTGGTCCCATTATTCTTATCTAGGATTAAGACCTAAAGGTCTCTCCGATCGCTATGCTGATTACTGGCAGCTCAACAGGAGTCATGCACTGAGTCACTACGAATACTGTGTGGAGAATCCAAACAATTACGATGGATACGGACCCGATTGCTGGGGACTTACATCTAGTTATTCGACCAGGAGGGATGGTCCCGGTGTTGGTTATGCCTCTCATCGGCCAGACCGAGATAAGGGCATTATTTCTCCCACTGCGGCTTTGAGCTCTATGCCCTACACGCCGAAAGAATCAATAGCGGCGGCAAGGAGGTTTTATAGCCTTCCCAAATTACAGGGTCCCGCGGGTTTTTTCGATGCCTTCAGCATGGAATTGGATTTCTGGCCTCGCAGATACTTGGCAATTGATCAAGGCCCCATTCCAGTGATGATCGAAAATCACCGGACTGGATTGCTTTGGGACCTCTTTATGAGCTGCGAGGAAATCCAAGAAGGGTTGCGAAAACTGGGATTTATCTGGTAGGTAACCACTGGGTCAATTTGACCTACTTAACCTGATTCCTTGGATTGGGCTTCCATCGAACCATGTTCTTCCCAAGATGTTGTCTATTTTAGAAGGATGATTGGCAATCTGCCGGACAAAATTTAGGCAATGGGTAAGTTGATCGATAGGATTTTGGTACCTATAGATTTTGGAAGTACGACAAAAGATGTGTTGCGTTATGCAGCTTCTTTACACGATCGTTTTGGAAGTAAGCTTACCTTGCTGCACTGTTATGACGACCGTGTCTACAATCGTAAGTACGACTTTGGTCATAAACCATACCAAATAGGTATTGTCGATATGTTGGCTGGGTTGGCTAGTGAACTAGCACTTCCAGGTCTAACTGAGGCAAAATACCTTGCTGTTCCAGGTTCGGCTGTAGAGACGATCGCCAAACTAAGCGCTAGATATCAGTTAATTGTTCAGGTAGGGCACCGTTATGGCTCTACATGGCAGCGGTTCCTAGGTAGTCATACTTCGTACATTGCATCCACTGCTAAATGTCCGGTTTTGATCATCCCACCGGATACAGAATATCGGCCCTGGCTTAATGTTTGGCACATCAACCGGGGTGCCAATGAAGCGGAGATCATCGAACGATTTCTTGACTCCTTTGGAATAGAGAAGGAAGCACTGCAGGTAAAATCATTTCAACAGCAGGAGTTTACCTCCAGTTTCTGGCGTTCAGCTGTAAACTATGTCACCAATCCATCAAGCCGGATCAAGCGGTTTCTGGAACAATCATTTGAAGAGGATCCCATTGATTTAATGCTGTTGGTCAGTCACGATCGTGCGCTTTTCCAAAAATTTCTTAAGGACGAATTGAAGCAAGTCATTTTTTCATTCGGAGTACCCCTCTTGATTTTTCAAGCACCCAAAGCCAAGTGGAAAATTAGGGAAGAAGCATGGGGTAGCCGGGGCCTATCTTAATTGATTCAGATCATCCAGAAAATAACAGAATTCATGTTGTGTAAAACCGATTTTGGGATAGTAACTGATGGCGGCAGGCGCAGATAAAAGAATCAATTTTGCTTCTGGTGCGGCCAATTTCGTTTGCCTGATTAACTCCTTGCCAATGCCCATCCTTTGGTATGCTTCATCAACCGCCAGATCGGAAAGGTAGGTACAATAAGAGTAATCAGATAAAGCACGCGAGATGCCGATGAGCTTACCTTGCGTTCTGGCGGTGATAATCAAATTACCATATTCCAACATTTTGGCCAGACGCAGAGGCTGATCTATTGGCCGTCTTTCTCCCAAGGTGGAGTTGGTCAATACCTGTAAAAACTCTTCTACAGTGATTGTTTGTTCTCTATTATATTGAATCATCTGATCGGATTTTTTCTGGTGGTAAATTTAGCATTGCTAGGTTTGAATTTGATTTATTGATCGATCTACTGGACAAAAGCCTTGGCAATCGCCTTAGGTATGGCTCTGCAAGCCCAGCAAGTCCCTGAAAATTCTTTTTGCTAAGATTAGAGAGTTAAATGACTTTAATAGAATAATTGATACAATTGAAAAACGGGATTATGCTTGAAGTTCAAGACCCTGGCTTCGGTAATCCCATCACCTTAAGCTTTGGTGTTTTACCGAACCTTCTTTGGGGATTTCAAGCTCTCATGATCGAAGGCAGAATGATCAAAGGAGTTCAAGTCGAAGTTCTCCCCAGACAAAGTGCCAGGTTAAATAAAATCCGAGGCGGCATATGTACATAGCGATGAAACCGAACTTCATGAAAGTACGCATTTGCACAATGCTAAATATTAAGATTTCAAGAAAAATAAGCATATCTTTCAACGACAGCATATCTAAAGTATTACCACTCATTATTTGGAAGGTCGGCTCGACAGCTGCAGGTATAATAATAAATACCCATGATAACTTTGCCAACCGATTTTTAAAGATCAGGATTAAGATAACCAAGGGAATCAGGTGGAAGATTATTTCGGCTGCTACACCTATTGTAGGGTAAAATATTATTGAGTCTGGAAATAAGACATTAATATCTCTAGGGAACGGCTGCCAAATATCTATCAGGACTGGCATCAGGCCAAGTAGCATCGAAATTGAGATGTAATAAAGGCTCCTATTTATAGTGAATTGCCTGTCGATAAAATGCCATTCAAATTTATCAATATATATTAAGGATAGATAGGCTACAACACTGGATGCAGTAAAGAAGATCATGGGATTTATGTCCCCCAAAATGGTATTGTAAATTGTAGGATTCAGCAGATAGGCGATGGTACTTGTTGCAATGAAAATTAACAGAAAGAATAGCAATGGCTTATTGGAATTTGTCAATGCGGTTTTCTGAGGCAGAGCCATTTATCTTAGATTGACATAAAGGATCTAACCCATTTGGCGACCAGGTGTCCATCGCTGTGATCATTGAGGCTCTTTAAAGCAAGCCTTGATTTTATTGATCCAATTTTGGTTTCTCTCCTTTCTATCAATGCTTGTAAGTAAGCAATGGGAAACTCTGGATGACCCTGAATCGCCAGGATGTGATCCTCTATTTGAAAAAAGCCATTGACACAGGAATGCGATCCTCCGAGCAATTCAGCATGGGGTGGAAGGTCAATGACCTGGTCCCGGCAGCTCATAGGTAATTTGATGTGACCGGCAGCAGGTTTCATAAAAGTTTTCGAAGAAAGTAGGAAATGAGTGTGCAGTCCTACACACCATCCTTCGGAATTAGGAGCCACTTTTCCACCGAGGGCTTCGGCAATGAGCTGATGGCCAAAGCAGATGCCTACCAATTTTTTATGCGACAGATCTATTTGCTTAATCAGATCTTGTAATGATATGATCCAATCTTCGGTATCGTAGACGGAATACTTTGATCCACTGATGACGAAACCATCAAAATGAGAACAGTCAGGCAAGTCATTATGATCGGCTCGAAAACACTCGAGTCTTTTCACACCCAACCACTTTGCATACATTTCATCGTAGTCTCCGGCGATTGACAATAGCTCCGGCGCTACGTGATCACACTGAAGAAAAGCAATGCGCATGACTATCCCAGGGATTTTAGGTGAAAGGATTGTGGCCGTGTAACTTGGTCAAAACCCAACGAAGATAAGGTGACTCCCACACCCGAATCTCTGACTCCTGTCCATGCTAAAGCTGGATCCAGGTAATCGCATCTATTCATGAAGACAGTACCTGTTTCTAACTCATCACCGATTTTCTTAGCTCTTTCTCGATCCCTCGTCCAGATTGACGCCGTCAGGCCGTAGAGACTGTCATTCATCAGCTTTATGGCTTCCTCATCAGTTTTCACCGGCATAATTCCCACTACGGGCCCAAAAGTCTCAATTTGCATCAGGTCCATACTGTGATCTACTTTGGTTAAGACCTGAGGAGCCAGGTATGGTGTGCCCTGCTGGGAATTGGGAAAATGCCCTTCGTCCAGTAGTTTGGTTGCGCCAGACGCCACAGCTTGATTGATCTGAGACCGTACAAAATCAGCCGACGAGGTTCGGACCATGGGACCAAGCGTAACGTCAGCATCCAGGGGATGACCCAGTCGATATTTCTTGGTCTGCTCCACAAAGCCCTCCACAAAGTCTGGGAAGCACTTTTTATCAACGTAGATTCTTTCAATCCCACAACACGATTGTCCGGAGTTAAAAAAAGCACCATCCACCAGGTTTGAGATGGTGTAGCCAAGAGGTGCATCAGCGCAAACATAGGCCGGATCTTTGCCGCCAAGTTCGAGCCCAGCATTAATAAATCTTTTGGCTATTGCTGCTTTGATTGCTCTTCCTCCTGGTACAGAACCGGTAAAAGCCACGTAATTGATTCGCCGGTCAACGACCAGCTTGTGGACCTGTTGGTGACTTAGATGCAGAAACTGAAAAACACCAATAGGCATACCGGCTGCCTCAAATGCCTTCGCATATCGCTCCGCACAAAGTGGTGTTTGTGCCGAAGGTTTGAGAATCACGCTATTGCCAGCCAAGATCGCCGGAATAATGGCATTGACGGAAGTAAGATATGGATAGTTCCATGGTGCCAGTACTAGGACTGTTCCAAGCGGTACTTTCTTAATGTAACGCTGGTAAGTGCTGTCCATAGCTACTCTAATGTCGGCCAGTGCTTCTCTCGAAATTCGGATCATATGCTCAGCTCGCTCCCGAAAGCCACCTAATATCTCCGAAGGACTTTGAGTAATCGGTCTACCCATTTGCCAGCTAATCTCACCAGCAATTTCATCTGCGTGATTAATGAAATATTCTACGGCCTTTTGGCAAATTTCCTGTCTTGTAGTCAAAGGGATCTTTTTCCACTGCTTGACCGCTATGGAGGCGCTGCTGAGTGCGCTTTCGATTTCACTCGCAGCGGCTATTTTCCGCTCCAAATAGACCTTATTATCCGCTGGGCTGATACATCTTATCATATGGTTGTTTCAAACTTGGTTCTATTCAGGAGTGACGTAGGCGGCGGTAATGCCACCGTCAACCTTCAAGTCAGATCCAGTCATGTACGAAGATTCGTCTGATGCCAGAAATAAGGCTGCTTTGGCCATTTCGTGAGCTTCGCCAAATCTCCCCATAGGGATATGTATCAGACGACGTTGTCTCTTTTGATCCGTATTGAGCACTTTCATCAATAACTCCGTCTTAAGAGGTCCCGGGCACAGGGCATTTACCCGGATATTTTCCTGAGCATGTATGACAGCCAGCTCACGAGTAAGAGCCAGAACTGCACCCTTACTGGCAGTATAGGCTACTTGTGGTGTTGCTGCCCCTAAGTAGGCTACAAAAGATGCCGTGTTTATGATAGAACCACCTCCTGATTTCTTAATTAGTGGAATGCCATATTTACAACCTAGAAAGATACTCTTGACATTGATGGCCATCGTTTGATCCCATGTTTGCTCTGAGGTTTGTTGTGCATTGCCATCGTCTGACTCAAGGATTCCGGCATTATTAAACAAGATGTGCAGCTGATCAAATTTAGCTTGGGCATATTCTATCATTGTCCGGCACCCTTCTGCCTGAGAGACATCAGCGCAAATATATGCTGCTTGGCCACCGGAAGAAAGAATCTCTTCAGTAGTTCTTTGCGCCAGATCTTGATTGCGATCCACAATCACCACTTTCGCCCCTTCCCGGGCAAATAGGAGAGCCGATTCCCTTCCAATACCATTTCCTCCTCCTGTAATCAAAGCCGTCTTATTTCCTAATCTCATGTTGCCATCCTAGATTCTTTCAAAATATCGCCTCCTTTCCCAGTCTGTGACCGATTGTCGATAGGCCTCAACTTCCTTTAAATAAAAATGGGCGTAGTGATCGACTACCTTGGCACCAAATACAGTCTCATTAAATGAGCTGCTGGCAAACCTTTCCAACGCCTTTTCCAATGAATGGGGTACCCGGTCAAGGTGTTGAGCGGCATATATATCGCCGTTGAAGATCGGCGGTGGCTCAATTTTGTGCTCAATTCCATCCAGACCACAGGCAAGTGATGCTCCTAGTGCCAGGTAAGGATTGCAATCTGCTCCAGGAATACGACATTCAATTCTCAAGCTGTCGCCCTTCCCAACGACTCTAAATCCCGCGGTCCGATTGTCGTGACTCCATGCCAATCGTGTGGGTGCCCACGATGCATCGACATACCGCTTATAGGAATTGATGGTGGGAGCATAGAAGGGCATGACATCATAGACATGTCTAATCCAACCACCCAAAAACCATTGGAAACAATCTGACCCTTTGACTGGTCCAAAAGTCTGAGAACCGGCGAAGGCATTTGTTCCCTCTCTCCACAAACTCAAATGCAAGTGACAGCTTGAACCGGCTCCCCTTTCATCGTATTTGGCCATAAAACTGACGGATACATCCTGCTGATCTGCCAGCTCTTTGAGACACTGTTTGTAAATCATATGACGATCCGCCATTTCCAAAATATCGGCATATCCAATGTTGAGTTCGTGCTGACCCAATCCCCATTCACCTTTTGAATTTTCAACGGGAACACCCGAATCCCTTAAATGCCGACGTGCGGCACCAGTAAATTTCTCCACCCGGCTGCCTTGAAGAATATGATAATCCTCCAGATACCAGCCTGCCGGCTCTAGGTTCTGATAGTTGGTTTTGTTGGCTTGTTGGTACGAATTATTGAAGAGGTAGTACTCCAACTCTGAAGCTGCCTTGCAGGAAAAGCCCAGATTGGCGGCTCTCTCAATCTGCCTAGTCAATATCGTTCTCGGTGCTTCGTCAATCAGGTCATGGTTCTTCTGATCATAGAGATCGCAGAAGACCACCGCTGTGCGATCCAACCACGATGCATGACGTAGTGTGGAAAGGTCGGGTACGAGGTGGAAATCGCCATATCCCAGGTCCCAGTTGGCCAGTTTATAACCAGAAACGGGCTCCATTTCCATATCGGTTGTCAGGAGATAGTCGCAGGCGTGAGTTCCGGTTTTCAAGCCAGCTTCTACAAAGAAAGTTGCATCAAAACGCTTACCCATCATTCGACCATAATGGTCCGTGAAAGCTACAATGACCGTGTCTATCGTTTCCTCCTTAACATGGGATCTCAATTCCTCGACGGTTAGTTTGCCTTTAACTTTCATTCCAGCAAAATAGGCAGGAATTATTTCATGAACAAACCTGCCTTGGTCAACATCGAAGGCTCTGCTGATCGAGAGCAGATTTAACCACGATCACAATAGGGTTGCGGTCGCCCTCGCCTTTTATTTTATATCGTTACGAGCCTTTGAATAAAACCTAAACCACAAAAAAACAATGGCTATGATGCCTAGGTATATTCCTGCCAATATGAGATTGCTGGTGGTGATGGCCACAAGTGCAATTACAGCAATAATCAAAGCGATGATAGGTGTATAAGGGTAAAGGGGTACCTTAAACGGCCGGTCCAACAAGGGCTCTTTTCTACGAAGCGAGATCAGAGAGATCATCGAAATGATGTATAATGTAAGCGCCCCGAAACAGGCAATGGTGATAATTTCTCCGGTTCTGCCGCTGAACAATGCAACGATTCCAATCGCCATATTGAAGAGTAAAGCATTGGTCGGTGTTCGGAATCGGGGATGTACTTTTCCAAGCCCAGAGGGTGCAAATCCGACTCGACCAAATTCAAAAGTAGACCTGCCGGCGGCTAAGATGATACCATGAAAAGATGCGATCAGTCCGAAGAGACCTATGAAGGTTACCAATTGAAACAATATATGCTCGCTTCCGACAACCTGAGCCATACCCAATGGCAGGGGCGAATCTGAGGGACTTCCTCCTGGACTGGGATAAACCACGGCTTCCCAACCGGCAATCCCCACTGATGAGATAAAGGTGAAAATGCATAGAATGACCAGGGTAAGAATCGCAGAACCAAACCCCAATAAGATGTTCCGCTGAGGATTGATGGTTTCTTCAGCTACATTTGCCACACCTTCGATGGCCAGGAAGAACCAAATGGCAAATGGCAGGGCGGCAAATGCACCCTTCCAGCCGTGGGGTAGAGCATTTTGTTTCACATTTTCCCATTCAAATTGGGGCAAGGCCGTACTGGTAAAAATTATAAGACCAATGATTGCCACGATGGTGACAAAGAGCTCAACGGAAGCGGCCGCCTGGACACCATAGATATTTAGTGCCGTAAAGACCAGGTAGGCAATCAGGGCAATGACTGTGATTGGCAAACCAGGAATGAAGATGTTAAAGTAAGCTCCAATGGCAAAAGCAATAGCTGGTGGAGCAAAAATGAATTCGACACTCTGAGCCATCCCGGCGACAAAGCCCCACCCAGGACCAAGCGCCCGCAGAGCATAATCAAAGGCTCCCCCAGCTTTCGGAATGGAGCAGGCCAACTCCGTATAACTAAAGGTAAAAGACAGATACATGAGGATGATGAAGAGCGTCGCCACAGCAAGTCCTAGTGTGCCTCCCTTTTCCAGTCCCAGATTCCATCCGAAGTACATCCCGGAAATCACATAGCCAACACCCAGACCCCAAAGCATTACCGGTCCTAGCGTACGTTTCAACTTTTCTTCATTAGGAGCCTGTGCAGACATGTATTTCGAGAGGTTTGGTCAAAAGGTAATTTAAGCAAATCCATGAGAAGCTAAGGGATCTGTGTCGGAACTCAAAAAAAGGTATTCTGGAACCCGCAATAATCAAGATTCCTGGTCCATGTATTTTCCGAAAAAGAAAAAGGGATCTCGGTGCTTTCATACGGCAACACCAGGATCCTTTTTTCTGCCTACCTTTCCTGACAATTGCAGATTTCCTTATGAAAAAATACAAGATCGCAGTCATTCCTGGTGATGGCATCGGTAAGGAAGTGTTACCTGCCGCTATCAGAATATTAGATAACGTTGCAGAAAAATGTGGATTTAAAATCATCTGCCAACATTTTGATTACTGCTGCGAGTACTTTCTGAAAACCGGCATGATGATGCCAAAAGATGGCTTGTCCAGATTGCAGGACCACGATGCAATCTTCCTTGGGGCCGTGGGATATCCCGGAGTTCCAGATCACGTTTCACTCTGGGGATTATTGATTCCTATTCGTCGCACTTTTAAGCAATACATCAATTTACGGCCAGTAAAGTTAATGGAGGGAATCGAATCTCCCCTTAGAAATCCGGGTAAGATCGATATGATGATCGTACGCGAGAATAATGAAGGTGAATATTCCAATGTCGGCGGCCGGCTTTATGAGAATACAACCGAGGAACTGGTAATGCAACAAAGTATTTTCACACGGAAGGGTACCGACCGGGTGATGCGATATGCCTTCGATCTGGCAAGGAAACGCCGCATGCATGTCACCAGTGCCACGAAGTCCAATGGCATTGTGCATACCATGCCTTATTGGGACGAACGCTTCAAAAAGATCGCAGCACAGTATCCCGAAGTTGAAACTAGTCAATTTCACATCGATATTTTGGCTGCCCATTTCGTGCAACATCCGGATTGGTTTGATGTAGTGGTGGCTAGCAATCTGTTTGGAGATATCTTGTCGGATTTGGGCCCGGCACTGGTAGGTGGTATGGGCCTAGCCGCCGGCGCCAACATCAACCCAGAGGGCACATACCCCAGTATGTTTGAGCCAGTACATGGAAGTGCTCCCGACATAGCGGGCAAAGGCATAGCCAATCCCATTGCTTGCATCGCAACTGGGGCAATGATGTTGGATCACCTTGGCGAACATCACGCAGCCCAGCTGGTTGATAAAGCGATCGAAACGGTAATCCGAGATGAGCAGGTCAAGACCCCGGATCTGGGTGGAGGACATACTACAAATGATATGAGCAAGGCTATTCTAAATGCATTGAATAGGTAACCATCAAACAGTCATTTCCAGGAGTACTGTAATTTCGCGGTTTGTCGGCACTGATTATTTACTATTAGGTAGGAGTTCGAAATTGTAGTTGTTATAATAATATTTTGATAGTAAATCAGGGCTTGATTCAGCTAAGCCAGCTATTCCATCTTTATTAATTTTTTTATTTTTACTCTGTTTCCTCCATAGTTTACCTCTAGGTAGTACATCCCGGGCAAAAGTCCATCTAAAGGCAGGTCTTCAGAAATGTCGATATCAGCTTGATGTGAAGCCTGGTAAATGGTATGCCCGAGTGCGTCTGTGATCGTGTAATCAACCGGGGTTTGGCAATTTGACTGAATGTCCAATCTCGGATTTTCTAAAAAGGGATTGGGATAAACTTTGAGCGACATACAAAATTCGCTCTCCTCACTGGGTGTCGTCGTACCTGACGTGACAACATCAGTGGTCTCAAAACGCACTTCACTTAGTCCAAAGCAGTCAGCACCGTAGTTATCAACGGCAGTGATCAATACATACTGAGCTCTAACTCCTCCAAAATCGGCTCCATCTGATCCTTCGTAAGTACTTTGACCATCGGCTTGAGCCAATGCAAAAGTGCCCAGGCTTGTCCAACTAGAACCATCATTTGAGTAGTCAACAATGAAAGTCCGTAGACCAGCATCTAAATTTTGAGGATCATTGGTATTCCACAATTTGGTAGCGCTCAGGGTATAGGGTTGTCCGAAATTGTACAAGATCCAATGCGACGTTTGGTGGTCTGTGTTCGGATTATCCTTCGTTTCGCAAGATATCCAACCATCAAACCAATTGGTGCTATGACGATCTGGAAAGCATTGCCCAAAAATGCCTTGGATAACAAATAAAGAAATGATGATCAGTGCAGAAAAATGGAGCAACTTCATACGGCGGTAGAAATTTTCTAGCTTAAAAATCCAATTGGTTTGGTGGGACCGGGTGAATAGAAATTAGTCACGTTTGGAAATATGGTTGGCAAATCGGAGGGTGCAACCCCAAACCATAAGGCCAACTCTGAAAAATATTCATCGTTGGACAGGGTTGGAATTAAGCGGCCTCGACCGATATCCAATGGGTTGTCAAGAGCCAATGAGGGATATTCACCATACATTTGACCCCCATTAACTACACCACCCATCACCATCACATTGCCGCCCCAGGCATGGTCTGAGCCATCACCATTGGATGTCAGGGTTCGACCAAATTCGGACATCGTAAATGTAGTGACACAATCAAAAGCATTGATCTCTTGCAGTGCACTGGCAAATTCAGCCAGGGCATTGCTGACACCTCCCAACAACTCATGCTGACGCCGTAGGAGGTTGTCGTGGTGATCCCATCCACCAACTCGGACAAAAAATATTTGCCGTTTAAAACCCAGCAACTCACGAGAGGCAATAATCTTGGCAATCATCTGAAAACTTCCGGAAAGACGGTTGTTGGAAAATTCAGTCAGAAATTCCGGTACAGATTCAATGGTTTCATTAAACAATTGCTGTGATTCGATCGAGTTTCGCAGTACCTCTACGTAGGTTTTCTTGTACATGTCCTGATGTTCGTGATACAGAATCCCATTGATCAGTTCGGTGCGCGCTACATCAAAATCATGGTCACCCCCATAGCCACGAATACCATAGCCTTCGCCTGAAGGGCTGACCGAATACTCTACCACTTGATCTGCAAACTGAAAGATGTTGGTGCCGGAGAGGGTAATGTTCATTGAAATATCATTGCTGGCATTCAACGATTGCATCATTTCTGCCAACTTTCCACCCCAGCCATGATTGACGCGTAAGCTGGGTTGGGCTGTCTGCCATTGCGCAATTTGATCGGAGTGTGAAAACAATCCTAAGGGCAGCGGTACCTTGCGATCTTCATATTCCATCTTATTTACAGGATGCACTAATGTGCCGACATTGTTAATGAAGGCCAATTGCCCTTGGTTGAACAAACTTTGAACACCCTGCATACTGGGGTTCAAGGCATAGGATCTTCCATCATTATTGGTATGATTGAGCGGCAGTAGATCCTCACGAGACAGCGCCAGATTGGTACGTGTCATTGCATATTCCCGGTATGCTGAGGTATCACTGGGTACCAACATATTGTGGGAATCATTACCGCCAGCCTGAAAGAGGCAGACCAGGGCCTTGTAGTCTGCTCCCCCGGCAGTCATATTGCCTTTAGCAGCAGCGCGCAATGCGTTTAATTTAAACAAAGAAGCACCGGCTGTGCCCAATCCAAAACTGGCTGCTGAAGCACGTTTTAAGAATCGACGCCGGGATATGGAAGGTTTTAGATATTTCATGCGATAAATCGTCGTTTATTTAAAAACAGCATAATCGGCACTAGCCAGGAAAAAGTATAGGGCCAACATAGTTCTTTCTACCAGCAATTCGATGCCCTCGTCCTCATATTCATACAGTACTCTTCGCAGCAATTTTCTGCTATCGTGTGAGAGGGTCCCATGGGTCAACATGATATCTAGTGTGTTGATCAATACTTCAGGATCCCTGGCTCCGCCCATGATATTGTAAATGTCAATATATACCTCACGGTTGGTACCGGTTTCCCGGTGGCGTAGTAGTTCTTCCTCAACGGTCCATCTGTGGACGATATCAAAAAACTCAAGACCGCTAATGGAGTTGTGTAGTTGATATTCAGGTCCCGTCAAACCAGCATTGCCGAGAGGACCATTGGGTTGAAAGTCCGGTTGATAAAAATTGAATACCGATGGTGCGTCCAATGGATGCTGCCCAGTTGCATGATGAAAGTCGTCACCTGTATTCCAGTAATATCCGCTGGGACTGAATTTATCGATGCTGCGGGCAAACTGTACATAACGCAATATGGGAGATCGCAATTTGCCATTTGCTGGATCTTGCATCGGAGTGCATTGGCGGGCCTCTTCATCTAATAAAATGGCGCAGATCACCGACTTCATATTGCCGCGAACACCTTGTCCATCATCATTGAATGCTGAGGCTACACGCTCGATGTAGGCAGGAGTGGGGTTAGACTTTACCATCTGCTGAATAAGACGAAATGCCAGAAAGGGTCCAACATTAGAATGGTTGAAGAGATGAGTAATGGCGTCATCGACGTCTTGCATTCCCGGCTGACCCGCAGGAATAACATGGCCATCGATGATCCTTTTTTCACCAGGTTGATGCCATTCCTCGTACATCTTCATCGGCACCGTCATGTCGATCTTGCGAATATCCAAACCAAAGGCAGGAGCAAATACATCGTCACAGTCGCTGGTGGCTCCAGCACCTAAACCCGTAAATACAGCTGAAATACCCGTAATATCCGCATTGCTATAAGTTGGTATGGTCTGACCGTTTTGATCCAGCTTGGGCGTACCATCAATATTGAGTTCATGAATTCCAATGGTAAACAGTTGCATCAATTCCCGTCCAAAATTTTCGTCGGGAAAAGTAAATTCAGTGGGATTGGATCGTGGGTTATTCAGGTGACTCAGGAAGTTGCCCATGGCTGGATGAAGAGATACTTCCATCAGAATGTCAAGGTAATTGCCAAAGGCATGTCGAATGAAAATGTCGTAAAAACTGGCAACACCATAACCATAATTCTCTAAGTCGGAATTTTGCTTAGAAATGACGATGATTTCGCTGAGAGCCAAGGCTATCCTTTGACGCAGCAGGTCCTCACCAGTTAATACCATCTCCCACCAGGCATAGTTGGCATGGTACCAGCGCGGTCTGCATCGAAATTCGTTTGGATCTCCCCCCTCATTCAGGTGATTTTGATAGATGATTGCATAAATATTTTCCAGAGTAAACAGATAATAAGTGGGATCAATATGAGACTGCTCCTGGATCCATGATTCAAAGTCTAGGTCGGCAGCCAGGTGATTGATCGTGGGCAAATTGGCTCCTAAAGTAGCTTGGTCCAAAAATCGCGAAGCTTCCATTCGTCGAGCATCCATGCCCTGTCCTTCAATAGTTTTATTCCCGGAGGCAATTTCCGACCAGTTCGATCGAAAGTGATCGTCACTTGAGGTGACAACAATGCCTTGTCCTGGTTCTCCACCAAGATATTGGGTTGGTTGAGCTGAAACCCAGCGACCAATGATAGCACAGCACAGACAAAAGTAAAGTTTGATCATTCTATATCCTTTTTTACATAGTCATCAGCGACCCGGTCAGGCAAACCAGACGGTATGACCCTTAAATTCCAAGCCTTGATTCATGTTCGCAATGTGAAAAAGGAACCGGGATTGGTCCCATTCGTGATGTTCTGAGAGAGATCCCTTGCTACAGAGACTATCGAAGTCAACCGTCCGTTGCCTGGACAAATGAAAATTTTATCTCATGCAAACATTTACGGGGGTGACGGAGTTAGACATAGGAATAAAATTATTCACATGAGGTTACCACTTTGGTCAAAGGTTCTGATTGGCATTGCAACCTGCCTTATGGTAGGATTTATCAGTGGTATTTCAACTCCGGAGGCTGTGAATGGTTGGTACCAGAACATCGAAAAACCAGGCTTTACTCCGCCCGACTGGGTCTTTGCTCCTGTTTGGTCAATACTGTACACACTAATGGGCCTGGCTGCCGCCTTGGTTTGGCATCAGGGGTGGGAAAGATCTGAAGTCAGTAATGCCATTCTTTTTTTTCTGGCTCAATTGATACTTAATGCCCTTTGGCCGGTGGTCTTTTTTGGTATGCGAAACCCCACAGCTGCTCTAGTGACTATTGTCTTGTTGATCATCGTACTCATCGTCACTATTGTTCGTTTCTTCAGGATCAATCGAACGGCTGGAGTCTTTCTATTACCTTATCTGGCTTGGGTACTATTTGCCTGTGCCTTAAATATTGCCATTGTCTATCTCAATATGGGATCACCTTAGTCTTTCAAAGGGGAGGTTAAAAGGTATGGGATAGGCCAATATTTAAAACCTCTTTAAATTGGGTCCTCGGTCCTTGCTTCGTAGAGGCTGACTCATCTTCATCTACTGGTATGTCAAAAAGTATGTCTTCATCATAAATCAAGTTGGTCATCAAATTCACAGTGAAGTATTTGTTGACCTTGAAGTTCAATTGATTTTCAATATTGACGTCAAAAGCACCAAAATTATCCAAATGATTGGTAAAGAGATTGCTTATGGAATGGAGGAATATATTGGTCATAATCTCATGCCTTAGTTCAAGGCGCAAAAGTGACCCCAATTCATAACGAGCTGCATGGTCTTGCCGGTCTGGAGGCAGATATTGATCAATAAGACTGGGATCACTGACGATGGTTACTTTACTGTTCAATGGTGTGTAAAAGACACTAAGAGTTTTGCTTTTGTTTGCGTAGTCCAGTCCTGAGCCTAGATTCAGATAAGCTGGTGCAAAGAAATTCCCAGTTCTCTTTCCACGCTGGCCTGATTTCTTGATTTCATAGGCATCGTGTAGGTTGGTTTTCAGGTTAAATACTCCAGAAATATGTAAATGCTTGTTGATCTTGTGGTCAAACTTCGAATCGATTTCAAAATGGTCCTGATTTTTCTGAAAGGGATGATCATCTATCTTAATGATCCCATATTTAGCGACCAAACGATTTTGCCATGTGTTCTCTTCCTTCTCAAATTTGGCTTGAAGATCAAATTGAGTGGATAAAGCAACTGAATTTGCACCACCTCCCTTATAGTAAGCAGAATAGCTGTTCTGCGCAAAGAACAATCCAGCAGTGGGTTTAACTACCCAATGCGACGAATCTTCGGTAATCTGTTCTGTCACTCTGGCATCCAACGACAGAGCTGACATCATCAATATGAGCAGCAGGGATGGCTTCATCATGTGTTCGTAATATCGGTTCAATTATGTATCGGGGACATAGATAATACGTATGTAACCATGATTTATTATCTATGTTACTCCAGAGCCCAGGGACTCCGAGATTAGAATCATGGGAGGATCTGGCTATCCAGAGAATATTTGACTGTGACACTGGAATATCAATTCATGATTATCTGTAGAGTGGTCTCACCACAAAATAATTTTAGGGTTCGAATTTGTGAAACACTGCACTTGCCAGTAACACAATGAGAGTTGCCGTCTTACATCAGGCAAATCCAGCACCTCTCAAAGGAGGAGTGATCAAACCTTTCAAGGAGGGTGGTTATCGTGATAGTTCGGCTGATATTGCTTTTGCCTTATTGAGAAAGAACGTTGATGTGGTTACTCCAGTCGGGAAACCCGTAGCGACGCAGGACGAAGACTGGTCATTTCCAGATACAATGGACGAAATTCTAGCCCTGGCCCACGACCGGCTAGATGCACTATGGTTAAACACCGTTTTACACTCTGATCATCCGGTCGTTCAGCTACGGGGTAAAAATCTGGGAGTCATTGGCCAAGACCCCGGGATGGTAGACCGTTTTGATGACAAGTTCTTCACCAATCGTTTCTTGCGTAAATTGGGTATGCCGATGGTTTATGCCCTTAAAATGACACTAGAAGAGTACCTCTCATCCGCAGGTGATCTCTTTTACCCTCATGTGCTTAAACCTATACGTGGGAGGGGTAGTCAGGGTGTTGCCAAGGTCATGGATGCGGCTGAGGGGAAGAAGTATATTCAGGATGGTGGGTACTTATCGAGATTTGGGAACGCCATCATGTTAGAAGAATTCTTACCAGGAAGGGAAATAACAGTTACCGTCATGCCACCAGGAAAATTTGAGATCAAAAGTCAAGTTATAAGACAGGAACATCCCTGGTGTCTTCCAGTCGTCATTAGAGAGTTTCAGACTGCCATCGCCCCCTACAGCGGCAGACAACCTGTGCAGGCCAATAGTAGGATATGGGATACGCCAGACTCCGAAGGTCTGCAGAGATCATTGATTCGATCTTGTGTTCAGATTGGTCAACTTCTCGAGATCAGGGCACCCATACGGATAGATGGGCGGGAAGACAAATCGGGGCACTTTGCCCTTTTTGACATCAATTTGAAACCTAATTTGACGGGAAATGGAAGACCGGGAAGGGAGAAACATGATAGCCTCACCACGATCGCAGCTGAAGGATTGGGATGGTCCTATCCGGATCTGATTAAGAACATTGCCAATCAGTCTTGGATTTTATGAAGATAATCATACCGGGGTTGGATATTGCCGGAAATCTTATTTTTGGCAGTAAATTCAGTACCATGCAGAAGATGTTTTTGTTAACACTTGGAGTTTTCATGACCACACTGACAATTGCCCAGGATGCAGGAGAAAACAGTAAACTACGGCATGTCGTATTTTTTGCGTTCAAGTCTGATGCCTCAAATAGTGATATTGAAAAGGTCGAAAAAGCCTTTGCTGCCTTACCAGACAAGATTTCGGAAATCCAGTCCTTTGAGTATGGTACCAATAACTCACCAGAGGGTTTAAATGATGGTCACACCCACTGTTTCTTACTTACCTTTGGATCGGAAGCTGACCGGAATGCTTATTTGATTCATCCGGCACACAAGGCTTTTGTTGATGTCCTGAGACCCCATCTGGAGAAGGCTACCGTTGTGGATTATTGGGCTAAGACCTAAGTTTAGGAAAGGGATTGTGCTGGTTGACCAAATATGATCTGACACGACCTTGTTGCTGGTGCATCGCTCCAGATTGAGGAGATACAGTCACGAGCCAATCGCTGACTCATGTTTTAGTCAGGTATTAAAATATGTATTGCTGGACATGGTGTTAGTGCACTTTTGTCAAGACCTCTTGCAAATACTGGCCAATCGGAACTTTTGGCAAATCCGATTGTCAAATGATCCATCTCTACGCAAGAACAATAAGCAACCTCCAGAATCTCAGCACCTATTTCTATCTTTAATTTTTGATAATAAGCGTGTTAAACATTACATTTGATTATAATTTGATTTAGTGGCACCATCATTGTGGGAAAAATCAATTGTTAAACACAATACGACTCTGACAGACATGAGATCCCTTGTAATTCCCCTCTTTCTGGTTATGATTTCTAAACCGCTTTACTCACAATCCGGTGGAGATCAGTTTGCAGGAATATGGCACAGCGAACAATTCGCTTATTTTGAATCCAAAAACCTGGTGAAAGGGCTGGATGAGTTGAACACTGAAAGAATCCTTTCCGTCTACGATGAGTGTTGGGATCATAACAAACTCAATCCTTATCATGACATTAAAGTCAAACATCCATTTCATGTTTCTTTTGAGGACTCAATGTACGCAGCTCCAATCCATCGCGCCATGGTTGTGACTTCCAGGTATGGTCTCCGTGCAGGACAATCTCATCATGGCATTGATATCGATTTGATTACCGGGGATCTGGTCATGGCGATGCTGCCAGGAAAAGTGCGTCTCGTAGGTTATGTCAGGGGTATGGGAAATACAGTGATTGTGCGGCATAGCAATGGTTTGGAGACAATTTATGGTCATCTTTCCAAGATGTCTGTTATGAAAAACCAGGAAGTTACCAAAGGGCAGGTTTTGGGAAGAGGAGGAACCACAGGTAATGCCCGGGGTAGTCACCTGCACCTGGAAGTTCGATACAGAGGGGAGAGTATTAATCCGGAATATCTCTTTGATTTCTCTGAGTCTGGAAAAATACTCGAGACTGATCGGTGGGTCAATTCGGAATGGACCAATCCTCGAAAGCATCATTCAACCAAAAAGAGTAAAATCCATAAGCATGGTTTAGAGCTAAAAGCAGCGCACCGAAATGTAGGCTCTGGCGAAAGGCCTCGTGTTTCCTCAAACGAGCGGTTAGTTGAAAAGAAGCAGCCCAATTCCCTTACAAAAAGAAGGTCCATCCCGGTTTTGAATGCGCCAGATCTAGGTGAAGACCTTACATACACCGTTCAATCCGGCGATACGTTGTACAGTATTGCCAAGCGCTATAGGGTAGGCATTGATGTCATCCTTGCAAATAATGGAATCGGATCTGATTTTGTGATCAAGGTCGGTCAGTCCCTGTATTTGGGTGATTGATCTTTGACCCCACGTGGGCTTATTTGATCATGATACACAGTGCACCAATACTCGGTTCAATTGACAATATATCTCTTTGATTTCTTGACCCAAGGATGTTGGATCAATTCAGAATCCAGTGTAGGCTGATAGCTAATGCCGAGTGGCCCAGAGATTGAGCTGCCCATGGTAGAAGACAGATCCTCGCGAGCTGTGTTTATTATCGCACTGATGTTTTTGTAGTTTTAACATGTAAAAAGCTGGCATTTTACCGCAAGCATTTGAAAAGAAAAAAAACGGAAGCTGACCCTATTTTTTGAAAATGAATATCTGTCCATATTTGTCCTTCATAGTTTTCGTTTGTTTTTTTCCCTTGCTTTCATCAGCCGGTGTCCTCACGGTAACATCGACAGTAAATGCGGGAGAGGGTTCACTTCGCCAACTCATCTCTGATGCTGCTGTGAATGATACGATATTGTTTGACGCATCGGTGGATACCATAAAGCCATTGTGGGAATATTGGATAGCCAAGGACTTAGTGATACGTGGCAATGAAGAGTTAGGTATTGTGATTGATGGCGACATCCATGTCTCACCGGATAGGATCTGCCATCCTAAGTGCCCCCACAGTGAACCTTGAGCCTGGTTTCAATACTGGACTAATAGGTGTGCTTACGGTGGAGAGTGAAGGGTGCAATTGATTGCTTAGTTCTTTTAATGTCATAAAGCATTCACAATCAAGGTACTCGTAGATTTTCGCTAATACGCTTTCACCTGATATTTCACATAATATATCGCCAACAACCCCTCTTAGCTAGCCAACAACTCAAATAGCATAACTTGTCTACTACCTGAGATAATACTTGTATTTGTTTTGGACCATGACCTCGCCCTTGATTCGAAAAGAGAACTTCCATTCATCAAGACCGTCTGAGAGACATTTTACCAGCAAATAATTTCTTCCTGCCTCGAGTGTCAGGTCCATTGATATGATTTCTTCCGATTCACCCCTGATCGAAACGAGCATATCTTGATCCAAGAAAATTTGACATGGACATGAAGAACGAAATTCGCCTTGGACCTTCGTGGTTTCATCGCTGTCAATACTGGATGAAGCGTACGCAATTAAACCATTTGGAGAAGACCCATCGATTGCATAAAAATCAGAGAAATCAAGTTCCGCAGGTCGGGTAGATATGATCTTATTCCATCCTTGATGGACGCCATCTTGATTGACAAAGTAATCGATGGCCGCAGGTTTGATGTTCCTTTCTCCACCATCAGCCAAGAGATAGTCGTTAGACATACCTTCACGGTTCTGAAAAGGACCAGCTCCTAACCAATATAGAAAATAGAATCCGTCAGTGGCCACCATTTTATGTCGTATTTGAGTGGAGGCGGGATTTTGACTTAATTCATGATCGGAAATCATTTGTTTGAGTATCTCCAGTTTTTGATTGTAGAAGTCTAAAGCAACATTCAGCCAGTAGTTGCGGTTTTCTAGTCGCCAAAAATGGGCAAAGTCATCGCGCAATAGTTCCCACCGCTGATATAGTGACTTTAGCTGGTTAAGAAATCCTTTGTCGTAACTATTGCGATCCAATAACTTCCTGGCTGTCTCAATATTGAGCAAAAGTTCGTCGACCTTTAACTTCCAGATTCGCAGTTCATTGATTTGTTCCTGACCTAAGATCTCACGTTGATCGAGTGTTTTCGAAATTTGCGATGATAATGGTTGAAGATATCTTGTGATGGACGAAAATTCGGTGGTGTCAATATATTCGGTGGCAAAAGTTGAACTACCGAAGTCCAGGTTTAGCAGGAGGTTATTGAGTCTGCTAAGACGACCAAATTCTTTGCATTGGGCTAGCTTTTTACTCATTTGAGAAAAGCTAAATCCCGAGCTGCCAAAGTGGAGCTGGTCGTAGGTATGATCAAAATGAAGGTGGGCAAGTGAATCAGCATTCCAGGCGTAGGCTGCTCCCAGGGCAACACCATACCAATCACAATGAAAAAAATGCCGTCCTCCATCGTCCCACACGGTATTGAGCATACCGAGAGCTCCCTTTCTAAAGGCATCGATGGTAAAATTCCTAATATTTCCTTTAGTCTGCTCCAGGTCCGGCCATATCTTGTATGAATTGACAACTCCTGTACAAGCTATGAAATCGAGGTTGTTTTCTTTAATCGGATCTATCCATGGAGAAAAGTCTGGCAAATCGTCATAATTCCAAGTAAAGACCACAGTTTCCTTAGGAATCTGGCTAAGCAAATGTGGATATTTGAGTAACATGTCTCCCCATATGCCCGGTCGCTTGGCCATGCTTTCCACCTTGCTCAGCAAAGAAGAAATATGGCGATAGTAGATATTTCCCTCACCAATATTTTCTGCTTCCTGTGCCAGGTAGCCACGAGCCAGATCGTAGGTTTCATCGCAATTAATATTGAATATGGAATGGCTAAATACAGGAGTCAATTCCTCATAGATGTCGAAGAGAAATTCAAGGGCGTCTTTATCTCCTGGCTTCAACATGCGATCACTGACACCGAGATGCGTGTAGTCGGAGTGAGAAAGAATATTTCGGAAATGACCAAGAGACTGAAAACTACCCATCAATTGAATATTGAATTTGGCTGCATATTCTTGCAATTCGCGCAATTCATCTAGCGTGACTCCTTCCATAGGACTGTAGGTGTGATGCTTTGTTGTCTTTACGATGTGCTCGATGTAGAAACTAAAAACATTGATCTTATACCTAGCCAACCGTCTAACTTGTTGCTTCATATAATCTAGGTGGGGGAGGGGGCCTCGACTGATGTCATCCATAACTCCGCGAAATCCAAATGAAGGATAATCTATAATCGTTAAACAGGGTAGAGAATCGGTTTTACCATATGCAGTGAGCAATTGCTTCAATGATATGGTCGCATAGAAAAAACCGGCATGATCAGAGGCAGAGGCCAAAATTTCAAAAGGAAGTACCTTGAGCCAATATCCTTCAGGAGGTAAGGTGAATTTTGAAACGGTACTCTGCGAACCTCGGTGGCGATGTTTGGTGAGATGAAGATCATTGGTTACTCCTGTTTGTTCCTCCAACCATACCGTGAAGCTTCTGTCCTCCAGCGTTTGGATAAGCATTCGTAGGCCATTTTGCCTTAAACTGTCTTGTGTCACCTGATCAGAGTATATAATACGTATGGTATCACCCGGAAACCAATCCAATTTACCTTCTCCCCAAATAATTTGCTGGGGTGTTGGAATCAACGGAAGATGTTGACCACTGGCGAAGCAGTATAGAAATGCAAGAATCGTAAATGTAAAGAGATGATCTTTCATAAGTCCATTGGCTGTTCATTAATGGACGGTCTACCACAATAAAGGCCATTCCTTCCGGATGCTGAGGCGGAATCCAGAAAACAGTGTTTCGAAACTTCGTTTAACATGAATATTGGTTTGATCATCTCTAGTGTGGCCGAAGTTCTACGCTTCAACCTGGCTGTATGGTTAGGGTAAAACGACTTCCGTCTGAGAGATGCAGTACGTCTCATAGCCACTAAAAGAATCATTATTTTTAAGTATCCGATCTGCATCGCTATAAATTAATCTTTTGACATGGACGATCAAAATTCAAGAGGGTTTGATGGCCACCTGATTTTCTACATTCGGCATAGGACAATTTTCTGCCTGGTACTGCTGGTTGTAAGCTTAATGCGGTCTACCGGCAGCAATATTAGTTGGCAACTTTTCGATTTTGGACCTGATCACCTGGTCCCGGAGGAGGAATATCAGCGAATAGGTATGCATCCGGAAAACCCCTTCTGGAAAGCCCAACCAACTGAAGTGTATACTCATGAGAAGTACAACGGAATCAGAAAGGTGTCAGAAAGAACTGGGGTGAAGGGTAAACACTTGGCCTGGACACAACCCGTAGTTCCCGGTAGACATTACCTGTACCTGAGTTTTGATGCTGGATATGAAGATATTTCAACCCTTTCCATTCAGATCAACGGCCAGACTTATGACCCAGGCTGGCAGGATTTTCGACCTCCGCCTGTACCAAGAGAAACTTTGATGCCCCATTTTCGAATATGGCAAGCCTTGATCGATGTGCCCTCGACAACGCTGGAAGTTGAATTGAGTTGTCAAGGTGATTCTGTGAGATTGCTGAACGCAGAGTTGATACCAATGGCTGACTCGCCTTTTGATCGAAAAGAGTGGATTGAAGAACAAATCAAATTGGTCGGTAGATTCGATCAACGGCACTTAGATTTGGATATAGTAAAGGGAGAGTTACTGAGATTGCCACGAGAGGCCAGACCATACTTCTGGTTGCGGCAGCTGGAATTGCTGCAAAGAGCAGAGAAGATTTATCGGTGGCGTGGGTGGGAATGGCTTAAGACCCACACCGGTATGAGTATGATTCAAAGGGCACAACAAGGTGTCATGCTCCTGGACCCAATCCTTGTTGATACAGATCATTTATTGGCAGAAAGAGCACTTTGGTTTAGAGCTCGTTTTCTGTTCCATCTTGATTTAGAATACCGGCATAGTGCTGAGCGTGAAGCAGCACAGCGAGACTTCAAGGCACTGCACAAATTGTATCCTGACGATCACCTATTGAAGATGTATCGAGGCGAAAGGATCTCATCAGATGATGTGATACTGAGATTTGACTCTACCGCACCCGCATGGTCAATTGGTCAAACCAAGGCTATACAGCAGCTGCAATACCTCGTACACTATTGGGTCAATGTACGGCAAGCCGCTAATGGTGAGTTGGGTGGCAAACTAGGTGATGATGTCGAGGCCCTACGGTTTTTCTTACCATTGATTTATTTCGGAGATCAAAAGGCCATTGAGGGGTGGATAAAACTGGCGGATGCCGTATGGTACAGCGATGAGGTACAGAATGGATTTGCCCGAAGGATTGATGACGTTGAGCATGCTGCTGAATTTATTTCTGATACCGGCCCTCCCTTGCTATTTATCACTGATGACACATCCTATCACCATCGGCTCCTATACACTTATGATCACTTTGTAAATCTATGGAGTGGATTTACCCCCGCTGGTCATAGACACTTTTTCGGATCATGGTACAGTGCAACAGCGTTGGATCTCAGACCACCCAGAAATCGGGACGTTCCTTACAATGCCAGGGCACTGCAACCATTGCGATATTGGCTCCGACGGCATCCACAAGATACCACCGTTCTCATTCCTATGGTTGAATGGGCCAGGGCCTGGACAGCAGCCGCTAAATCTGATGATAAGGATAAGCCGCTGGGTGTCATACCAGCTTCCGTTCGTCTTTCTGATGAGGCCATCAATGGAGATGAACCCAATTGGTATGAAGCCAATATGTTTTGGTCATACTACGATTTTTCAGGGGGAGGCTTTATTCTTGATCACCTTCTATCTATTTTTTTGCATAATAATGACACCTCCTTGCTCTACCCCATGAAGACTTGCCTGTCGTTAATCAAGGAACATCGGAATACGCTGGAGGCTTCTCCCGGCTCACCAGCTTGGGCTGCCCAGCAAATGCTCGGTAGCCAGAGATTTTGGAGTGTCGCTGGTCAGTGGCGATTGGAGACGGGAGATTCGACATTTGACGACTTGCTCCTGGATTTTGGTCCCGCTTATGTAAATTACCGGATCAGTGGCAAACAAAATCCCTTGATTGCTCAGTTGGATGACTTCTCGAAAATCATGAGTGCCAACAGGGAGATAATGACTAGTGAAGCCTATTACACGGATCGAATTCTTGCCACCCATCACCAAGATGGCTCCTCCCTAAAAACGGACCTGATAACGGCAATGCTTACTGGAGATGTAGTCAGACAAGGTACTTCGCCATATATGGCCGTCACTTGGGAGGGGACATTTGATGGTTTTACAGCCTTGGTGAAGGAACATAGTGCCGAAAAGCTATTCATAGAATTTTACAACCACAATGCGAGACCGGATGAGGTAGTCATGAGACCATGGGCATTGTTGCCAGGCAAATATCTCATGGAAGTCAATGGAAAGATTACCGAACAAATAATTCATCATCCGGGTCAACGCATAAGGCTGACTTTGCACAAGGGATCAACCGATCTAAATATACGACGAAAGTGATCAGTAGGCAGGTGCTGTAAAGAGATCCGTAGATCTGCTGCTTTGGCTTCCGTTTGATTTTTGAGATCAAAGTCGTGGTAAAATCGGAGGCCAAATCTTTTTCTCTGGTAATGAGGTAGAGAATCGGACAATGTAAGTAATTTAGAAACTCATCCTGTTGCAAAATCTTTTGATTTTGTGGATCTTAAGCTTGCATTCAAATCTATTACTGATGATGAGGAGAGGTTTTTACCCATTGTACTTTGCGATAGTTTTTGTCTCAGGCATCTCTGCACAAAATGGTGTCTTATATGGTACGGTGACGGATGGGGGCTTACAGGAGCCGCTGGCTTTTGCCAATGTTTACATTGCCGAGATGAATTTGGGGGCTACGACAGATTTAGATGGTGTGTACCGGATCACCGGTATACCTGAAGGCACTTACCAAGTCACTTTTAGCTATTTAGGATACGAATCAATTAGTCAGCAGATAGTGATGCAAGAAGGTGCGAGGTTAGAATTGGATGTTACTTTATCTGGAAGTGGTGTATTGATGGACGAAGTAGTGGTGCGAGGACAAGCCACCGGTCAGCGTGCTGCCATTAATCAACAAATCAATTCCAACACGATAGTCAATGTGATCTCCAAAGAGAAACTGCAAGAACTGCCTGACCAGAATGCGGCTGAAGCGGTTGGCCGGCTGGCTGGTGTTTCAGTGTACCGGGATGCAGGAGAAGGACAACGCATTTCTGTACGGGGCATTTCTCCTCGGTTCAATGCCATTACCATTAATGGTGAACGGCTGCCCTCCACTGAAGAGTCTGAACGCTCGGTTGATTTGAGTATGATATCACCTGATATGTTGGCAGGTGTGGAATTATTTAAGGCCATCACACCGGACATGGATGGTGATGCGATTGGGGGTACAGTAAATTTTGTGGTGGCCACGGCTGATGAGGGTGGACGGGTACAAGGACGAGTACTTTCCGGATATAATGATCTGCGGCAGGACTATGGCCAATTTAGAGCCAATGTCAGTGGGAGCGATCGTTTTTTCGATAATGCCTTTGGCGTAATTGCTACCGCAAACTATCAGATTGCCAATCGCGGCAATGAATCTCTAACGACCGACTATATATATGAGGGAGAGGACCAGAATGGGAATCCACTTTTGTCGATCGAAAACCACAATTTAAGTGACAAGCTTGAGACACGATACCGTTATGGAGGCAGTTTAACTTTGGACTTCCTGTTTCATCAAAATCATCAGTTGATTCTGAATTCCAGTTTAGGCAAAACCGATCGCGAAGAATTGCGGTTCAGGAGGAGATTTCGCTTGGGTAACAATTACCAGGAGCTGGATGCTACACAGCGCGACCGGCAGATTACACTATTGGCAAATAACCTGTCGGGTGAACATATTTTTGGCAAATTTGGCCTGGAATGGCGAGCGTCTTATTCCAGCTCTAACCAGCGTACTCCAGAAGAATTAAGAGGTAGATTTAGAGAGATTAGTGCCATCAGCTCCTCCATACCTAATGAGAGCGATATCGCTGCATTACCACAGTATTTTAAGAATGATCTAGAGAGCATGATCCTCTACGACAGCCGGGTAAATCATACCGAGGTTAACGAAGATCGATATACTGGGAGGTTGGATTTTCACTATGATTTTAAAGCCAGTTCTCAGATAAATGGACAAATTAGGGCCGGTGCAAAATACCGTTCGATTGACCGCTCCAGAGACCGGGAAGGCACCATATTGGCACCCTATTTATCGGGTCAAAATCCAGCTACCAATGATCCTAATCTTTTCTTAACTGCAGCCAATGGACAGATCCTGCTGGCAAATTTTATTGGTGACTACACCAACCCCGATTTTTATGATGGAGATTACGATATCCTTCCAGGAACGCCTGAAATCAGGAACAACTTTTACACCACCGTAGAGGGTGTAGATCTCTCCAGATTTAACGATTTTTTCGGTACCACCTATAGTCAAGGTGATAAAATATTTTATCCTGGGCACATTGATATCAATAACATTCGAACATTTCAGAGGGCATATAACAACCGGTATCGAGCGGATATTTTCATCAATTCGGGAGACTACAATGGTGGGGAAAGTGTCCTTGGCAGCTATCTAAGGACCGAACTTAACTTAGGCAAAAAATTGACCTTCATAGGTGGTGCCCGGTGGGAACAAACCGATCAAGAATACACCAGTTTTATCATAACAGGATCGCTAGACAATGACGACAACAATGATCCCAGTGCAGGAACGATTTCGAGTAAAACTGCTGGGCGAAATTACAGTGAATTATTGCCCATGTTTCACTTAAAGTTTAAAGCCACTTCTTGGTTGGATTTACGTGCGGCAGTAACCAAATCTCTGGCAAGACCTAATTTCTTCAATATCGTTCCATGGGAATATTACAATGCTGCCGAGCGCCAAGCACAATTTGGCGACCCAAATTTATTGCATACGACCGCTTGGAATTATGATTTGTTCTTGTCGGTCTACAGCAAGTTTGGATTATTTACAATGGGTGGGTTTTACAAGGAGTTGGAAAATATAGATTTCATTTCATCCACAGTAGATACTGACCAAGAGAGTATTTATCAGGGATGGAGTATTATCAGTCCGCGCAATTTAGCCAATGTATCTTCAGTAAAGGGAATTGAACTAGATTTTCAAACCAACTTGAGTTCATTGGATAATTTTTTGAGAGGAACCATTTTTTCTGCCAATCTTACCCTATCCAGGTCTAAGACATTTTATCCCTTATTCAATGTAGAAACAGTCTTCGTTGGTCCACCTACTTTTTTTGAGACAACGGTGGTTGACACGGTGAGGGAGGGCACAATTGTCGGCCAGGCTGATGTGCTGGCTAATGTAATCTTGGGTTACGAAACTGGAGGATTTTCAGGCCGTATCTCAGTGATTTATCAAGGAGATGCTTTATCTCCTGGCAATCCTGGTATTGGTAGTTCCGAAGCTGGGGTAGGGACGATTCCTGAACAAGATTATTTCGATGAAGCCAGCCTACGCTTTGATTTGGCCATGAAGCAACGGATTGATAAGCAGGGAAGATGGACAGTCATGTTTAATTTAAATAACTTTACCAATACTGCTGAAAGGGCATTTCTTGGAATTGCACAAAGGTTGCGAGAAGAAGAGTTTTATGGAATGACTGCCGACGTGGGCATCGCTTTCAAGTTTAGATAATTTCTTACCTTACCCGCTAACCACTATGTTAACCTAAATGATATGAAACACGTTACCGCTTTTTTGTTATTCACGTTATGTTTTTATGGGCAAATCCAGGCTCAGGATGAGATGATCATCGAAGCTGGTGAGCCCGGTATTATTGAACAAACCATATTTGGCGACACCACGGAGACGGGTGAACGAATGAACCCCAACCGAGTTTATATTTTGAGACGAGGCACACCTTATTTGTTGGCACAAAATCTACGCTGGGGCGATTACCACATCCGGCTGAAAGCCGAAGAGGGTGAAGGAGCAAGACCAATCCTCATCTTTGCGAATAGCGAAGGTGGAGGGACATTGTCATCAACTCATTCGCACCAATTCTGGTGCAGACCTAAGTCTCGATGGCATCCATGTTAGTGGCCGAGATTTATTGGGCTTTCTAATAGATCGAGCTTTTAGGATCGGAGGGGATAGTTCAACCCTAAGTGTCAATAATTGTATTGTTACTGATGTGGGACAGGCTGCAGTAAGGGTAGATGGTGAAGGTCAAAAACTATTCTTCACTAATTCTATATTAAATCGTTTAGGTGAGCCAGGAAATCCTAACAATGGTCGCTTTATTGACAGTAGAGGAAATCCAATTGATTCAGTCTGGGTGGAGAATTGCGTTATTTATGCCGTTACCTCCAGAATTTACAGAAGCGCTAATGGTGCACTCAATGTCGGCATTTTCAATCAGAACACATTTTGGGGTGTTGGCCAGGAGGGTATCACCTTTGGTGAATCAAATGAGTTGACCTTTACCAATAATATCTTTGCAGAACCAGTTTTTTTGGGACAGACCGACAGCAGTATGACTTATGCCATGACCATCGACACTTTTGTCAGTGGTGAACATTTGATCAACGTCAGTTACAACAACATTTTTGTCAGTGAAGAATTTGAAGCAGCACTGCCCGATACTAGAGCCAGTGGGGATTCACTTTATAGTGTCAAAAATACTTTATTCGGACCTAATATCTCCGCAGCCATCATGGAAGGGGCATCAGCGACCACCAATATCAGCGAAGTGCTGGAGTTTGCCGATGCACCTCCCGTTCCCATTCAATTCATAACTGCTGATGCTGCTGCTGCTGATACCAGCGTACTTATCGATGGCGCAGGTGATTGGGATTTTTCCGACCTAACACCTGATCCGGTTTATTCTGCTGTTGGTGGTCAGGGTATTGATCGTTTTACAACCTTCCATGACTTTTCATACCCCGAATCGGCTCAATCGTATACTGCTGGTACCAATGGGCAAAAATTAGGCGCCGACCTCACCAACCTTGGTACTGATGTTGATGAGGATTTCTTTGTAACAGACAATATCCTATTTTATCCCAATCCAGTTAAGGATGAACTATTTATCCAGAATCTTGATGAAGTTGATCTGAAAAGTGTTTATATTTATGATGTCCAGGGGCATCCTCTCCGACGACAGGATGTCAATGCAATGAATATTCGTTTTCAAATGGGTAAGCTACCACCAGGTATTTATATGCTGAGCGTGGAAGACCATGCCGGCAAAGTGAGCACTAGGCAGATATTAAAATATTGATAATATTCGTTAAAGCCATTTACTTAAAATTAACGGTGGAGCCATTCCACCGTTTTTTTTTCGTCCGGCAAGGTGCAGCTACTTGGAGGTGAAAGTCCACTCCTCACGACAGCACTAGGAAGTATTAGCTGGGCGACAAGAATACTGGCGAGTATGTTTGTCCTTGTATGGACATAGATGTTAATGGCGCAAGGAATCCGAAGCTAACTCTTTGGTCTGATGAAAAGGATGATCCTTTATAGACTCAGCACTGGATGACAATCAGTGCATATCTCTGCAGGCCAATGAATAAAAAGAACGAAAGTGGTTGGCAAAGTAATCACTACCATGGGCTTCCTCAGGTCTAATGATCTATATCATCACGGAAAACCACGGAGAGATCAATGAATGCAGGTTTCAATTAAATGGTGATCTGAAAGAGCAATTGACCTTGATTAATCTCAAGTCCTTCGTTGGTTCCCTCTAGGACAGAAGCTGTAAGATGAAAGCTGTCGGAATCATCACGCGGAATATTGCCATCCACCAGACTCCGAAGCGTTCGGTTGATCACCTCTATGCCAGGAACTACTGTTTGATCAATTTCCTGACCACCTGTCCTTGCGTTGATTCAAGGGCCAGCAGATATACTCCCGGTGTCAAATTGCCCAGGTTATAAAAAGTTGTACCGTGACCCCCGGATGACAGATGAACCCGACGATCCAAGATCTGCTTACCATCCAAGCTGCGCAAGATAACTCTTGCCGGAAGTGACAAGTCGCTCTTCCATTGCATTGTGATTTGGTTAGAAAAAGGATTTGGGAAAACCTGAAAATCAGAAAGTGCCACGAGCTCTTCGTCAGTACTCGTACTACAGAATGTCGAAAACACAAAGCTTTCTGTATAACCGCTGGTATCTTGTTTACAGACAGCCTGTACCTGGACTTCATAGTCCGAGCACTCCTCAAGCTCGGCTAAATTATAATGCGTAGCTGTATCGGCCATCTCTTCCCACTCATCATCTCCTACCTTGCGATACCGGATGGTATAGGCAATGGCGGAATCTACCCGCTCCCAAACAATGTCGGTCGAGGTGCCTGCAAAATTCATGGTGTCGATACCGGTAGGTTGAGGACAAAGGAGGGAATCAAAAACGATGTTGACACAGTAATCTTCGGCCTCACCCAAATCTACAACAGTACCACATCCACGTACCGTATCGATGGGCTCGAATAGCATCATAATACGCAAACGAGTCACGCCTTCCGCGGCCGTACTGGGTACCTTAAATTTGCCCACAACCATGCTGTCTGCTGTGGCTTCCTCGGTGGAGAAGACCATTTCACCCTCATCATCAAAATCTCCATTCTGATTATAGTCAATCCAGGCGAAATAGTGCTCGGCTAGAGAATCATTGGCAAAACCTGGCCAAAAAGTTAGCTCGTAAGCATTGTCGGTCTTCAGGGTGGTGGTATGTATGGATCCAGTGAAATCGCCGTAACCCTCATTGTAGCCTGAGGCATTATCGATTTCTAATAATGAAAATCTATCGATCCATTCGGCACCGAAAGGTTGTATGTCTAGTTCACAATAGGTGGTGTCTAGACAGGGTCCACAACCATTGGTCAAAAAGGTCAGGGTATCACCAAATTCCTTCATGTTTCCGGTGCAGATGGTGCGCAGTTGTATTCCGTAATTGGTACAGGGCAGTAGACTATCTAGTGTGAGTGTAGTGGCGGTTATATTTGTGACCGTATCCCACGTTACAGAATCGATTGGAGCAAATCGGAGCTCATAGGCCTCGGCTCCCAGAACCGCCTCCCACGAAACAACGATCGAACCATCACCACCCGTAACCACAGCATTCTGGGGAGGATCACAGCACAATAGTGTCGTAAAGATGGTTGGGTTGGAGGTGGCATTGCTTCCGTCAATACAAGTACCCGTCAGCCGCAATTCGAAGGCTGTGCATTCTTCTAAATCAGTAAACTTATAAGGAGATGTCACAGAATCAATCTCACTCCAAACCGTGTCGCCAAAGGTTCTAAACTCTAGGGATGTTGTTGTAACTGAGTCACTCAAGCTCCAGGTTAAAATTACACTGTCTAGTTCGACTGTAGCCACGACATCAAAAGGTGCAATGCAGGCATTACATTCCTCTAGAGTTGCAGACAAGGATTTGAAGACATTGAGTCGACCACCGGTCTTGACATCTTCAGAGAGTGCACTTAACGTATCGACATGGTCAAGAATCAAATCTCGTGCTATCAAAGCAGCATCGCTTGGATTGGTCATAGCAATATTTGCCAGATCGGAGCATGGGGTAGAGTAGAGTAGAGCGATTGATCCAGCCACAATTGATGATGCATATGATGTACCGGTGGCAAAACCGTACTCATTGACTTTAGTAGTGTAAATAAGTTGTCCTGGAGCGGCCAGATCAATATCATTTTTACCGTATGCAGCAAAGGTACGTTGATCATCAACGTCGGTGGCGGTCACTGAAATAAGATATTCGCTTGGGCAAGAAGTTGGCACATCTTTGATATCGTCAATATCTAACAGATCATTGGCTGTGGCAGCGGCATTTAAAATACCCACCTCTCCCAACATGTCATAGATCGTGCACCAGATCGGCGTCTCATCAGGAGTAAGGTCTTCATCTCCCCAAGATAGGTTGGTTGCTACTACGAATGCACCACGCTGGCCCTGCGTTTCATTATATAGTTTTCTCTGCTCTAGAATATAGCCGTAGGCACCAATCATGTCTGCTTCATTCAGGTCCCGGTTGAAATATACATTCATCATTTTTACCGTCCAGTTGATGCCGGTAACGCCACTGCCATTGTTTCCCCGTGCACCAATGGTCCCCAAGATCTCTGTGCCATGTTCTTCAGGGATGTTGCCGGCAAACAATTCGGGTTCGATATTGTCATTTTCAAACAATAGGTTCCATCCCCGGTAGTCATCGATGTATCCGTTATTGTCGTCGTCGATTCGGTTGCCAGGTACTTCATGGGTATTATACCAGATGTTGGCCGACAGATCATGGTGCATATAGTTTACGCCAACATCGATGGAGGCGACTACTATTGTGTCTCCCGTGGCTGTAAGCCCTCCCGTAGTGATGTCCCAGGCTTTGGCCAAATTGCTCAAATCCATTGGATTGCGGGCACCAACATTAAACCATTGCCATTGCCGGTCTAGGAATGGATCGTTCGGTAATCGCGACCTCTTCTTAACGAAATGATTCAACTGGACCACTTGAACCAACGGTCCTTCCTTCAATGCATGGATTAATTTATGGTGGTCTAAGGTATTGTGGTCGAAAGTGATCTTCCAAATATTGCCGGTGGGCGACAAACAACGAGCGATCTCCATTTTGGATCTCTTGCCATTGACGAGCTGATAATCGGCCAAAACCCGGTCAATTTGAGTACCAGGATGCAGACAAATAATGAGTTCACCTTGACGGTAGTCGAGAGCCTGTGCTGTTAATGAAGCTATCCATACACAAAGTAAAATTAGCGTACCCAAACTTTTCATCCACATAGGTAAATCGTTGACTTGCGACAGATCAAATTTAACCGAAAAAATGAAAAGGATGCCTTTTCATCTTGACTATCGGCCAACTAGGTATAGTATTTGTCTATTAGGTGTTAAACCGTGTACACAAAGTAATGAAGGGGTTCACCGACACTCAAACACATGTAAACTTCTCATAATAAGATACTTAACATATTTGATTACTTCTGTCGGTATAATATTACGATAAAGTAATATGTGTATTTAGTTGTAAATGTGTATATATTAGATTAGATTTATTTTATATATGATTGAATCACCGAAAAATGCTATGTTTGGCGCCATGCGGGCACTAATCCACCTTATTTTAGGTATTTGCGTGTTACAAGCAAATGGTCAAGATGCCAGTTTAGTTGGACAGGCAGTGCTTGCTGCACCAGCAGCTATGGCTGCTGAGCCCGCAATTATTTCGAAGTCTATCAGTATTAAAGTGATGGACATGAATACCAAGGAGCCGGTGCCATTCTTTACGATCGACTTTACCTCCTGTGGCCATCCGGTATACGAGAGCAATGAAAAGGGGTTATTCGCTATGGAAACCGTCGAAGGGTTTTCCTGCTATGTGCGTATTGCCAAGAGTGGTTACACTAACCTGGACTTGCTGCTGGACTATCGTGAAATACTGGGAAGTGGTAAAACCTACAACGTATACTTGAGTCGATCTCCTAATCATTTCACCGGATACGTCAAGGATGTAACTGCCGGCAATTTGTATTTAGACAATGTCAAGGTTGAATTGGTCGCTTTGCAAGATCATCAGATTCAAAAGGCAGTATCTAACCGGCAAGGTCAATTTTCGCTGTATTTACGCCCGAACACAAAATACCGACTTTCGATAAGTCGCCAGGATTACAAGCCTTTTGAGAAGAATTTCCAGACCGGAAAGAAAGTGGATCCTTACATTATTAAAAACATTTTGTTGACTCCTTTGGTCACCAATCTTCAGCCGGTGGGTATTAGTGCTGGGCTAAGTGTGACCAAGAAGGAAAGTGCCCATTCATCAAGGGAAGTACAACCAAAATATTACAGTATTCAAATTCTGGCTAAGAAGGAGGGCAAGATAGATGTTGGTACTTACAAGAATACTTTGCAGTCATTTGGCGAAGTATATGTAGAAAGTGATGGAGAAATTGACCGACTCAAAGTGGGAAAATTTTTCGACAGAGGAATAGCCGAGCAAACACTGACCAAAATCAAAAAAAGTACTCCTTTTGTCCATGCCTTCTTGTCACAGCATGTTCCTTTGCAAAAGGCAGAAAATGGAAAGGATTTCGTGGGCGAAAGGTATATGGTGAGATTGGCATCCTATCTAAACCCGGATTTGTTTGATGCGGTCAAAATTGCAAATTTGGGATCAATCAGGGCGCTGAAGAAAGACGAATGGACCATTATGTTGTTGGAAGGATTTTCTGACCTTGACAAGGCCAAAGCTGCTTCCGCACATGCCAGGAAGGCAGGATTTGGATCGGCACATGTTGTATTTTGGGATGAAGAGAAACTCCGTCGCGTGCACTGAGGGCTTCTTTTATGGTATTATAGGTATTATGGTATTGTGGTATTATGGTGTTGTGGTATTGTGGTGTTGTGGGTGATAATCTTAGTTCAAGCCAGGATTTCTTTGTTTTTTGCATCTTGGGATCTGTATCTTGAATCCCTGCAGCCGCTTAGTGCATCCGATCTCCCCTTAGCTCCAACTGCTTCATGATTTTAGCTTCCTCTTCCAGAAAGTAAGCCCATCTGGTCTTAACCTGGTCCGGATTACCATAGCGATTGGCCAGGTCAATAAATAAACGGTAGTGACCAGCTTCGGAGACCATAAAACTGTGATAAAAGGACTTGAGATCGTCATCGGCAATGTGTAGGGAGAGCAGGCGAAAACGCTCACAGCTTCTCGCTTCAATCAAGGCACAGGTAAGTAAGCGCTCCACCAGACGTGTCTCAGCATTGCCGCCTTTTTTCTGGAGAGCTAATAATTCATTGACGTAAAGATCCTTACGTTGGTGTCCAAGTTTTAAGCCACGCTTTTTTAACTCTGCCAGTACCAACCGAAAATGTCCCCATTCTTCAGTGACAATGGGAGCCAGGGCTTGTACCAATTCCTCATGTTGAGGATACATTTGGATCAATGAAATGCATGAGGTCGCTGCTTTTTGTTCGCAGTAAGCATGATCTGTCAATATTTCCTCCAAGCTGATTTCAGCCAAGTTGACCCATCTAGGATCCGTTGGCAACTTTAATCCCAGCATATTAATTACTATTCAAACATTTCAGTTGATTGATAAAAAAGTCAACATTGTAAATGTCATAGTCTTCATAACCTGTAGACCAGATTAGGCGAATCTTATCAACCTCGCTCCTTAGAAGCAATTTCTCTTTCTGAAAATCGATGGGGTACCTGACCTTGTAGACCGTGTCACCACTCCGAGCATTTAATGCACCCAATTCATCACCCTGGCTGAATAGAGATACTGTATTTCCGTCTAGCAATTTGATATTCAATAAACTGCTGGCCTTAATATAACCAAAGTCGCGTCGAGCTGTTCGTGAGGCTATGGTGATTATCAGATTTAAATATCTGAACCCACCGGATATACTGGTTAGATATCCCTGACAGGTGATGTATTCCTTGTTTTTTAGGTATGGCTTAAGTCGTTCATCAGTATGATAAAAGATGTATTCCTTCTTGAGCTCTTTCTTTTGTTGCTGCGTAAATTCGTCAACACCTTCGAAGGTGTAAGTACAATCGTACCGGCCAGGATTGTCATATGCTTGGGTATGCCAAACCATCGAACCGTCAGGCCGGTATGCCATGTCTATTTGGCCTGATGCAGGAGCAAGTATATTGTTTCCTGCTGCATCTGTGTCCCTGACCTGAGTTAATGGCTTGGATGCATCATTTGATTTTGTAGAGTCAGCCTGCCTTGTTGCATCCTTGACCCTTCTTTCATCGCTGTTCAGATTCTTGTCCTTGACTCCTGGGTTGGTACGGTGCACCTCCTTATCAACCGACTGCTTTTTTTGAAAAGGATTCCAATCAAAGGATTGCTCCTGATGGTCGGTAAGGAGTTGATCTGCTCTCACCCGATCTTCATCTGTTAATCTTGTGTTGGCTACTCCGGGCACATAGATTTTAGCCAATTTCGCATATTGTTGTTTTGCGCCAATTTTTAATATCCTCCGGATTAGTTTGCGTGAATAAGCAACAAGACGCTGATCTTCGTGAACCTGTCTGCGCAAAGAATCTAATTTCAGTTGTAATGCATGAGTAGGCGCATTGCTGGATTCGGCGGTTCGAATCTGATCTTCCAAATTTAGGTAGGTATTCTTACTGGAGTCCAATTGCCTAACTTGTTGGGCCTCGTACGCTACGGCTGCTGCTACATATCTTTGAAATGTCCGGTAATTGTACTCTTGTTGAGGATTAGATCTATCAGCGGCCTTTTCCAATATGGTATCTCTGGCTTCGAAAAATCTCCATGTGCCATCATCGAAGACCACGATCTTTTCACCCTGATCATTGACCTCGACATTTTGGGCACCGAGGTGCAAGGGACAAAGTGGGAATAAACAGATCACTACAACGTATAAGAAGGTAATCCTTAAAACAATTTTATTTTTGACCATCCAATTTGTGTGGGTTGATCGCAAAAGTAAGATTATTAGAGTTTTAATCCATGCTGGTAAACTGTTCAGACCAGAATTCAGATGAAGGACAAGTACTCGAGATTGCCCCTGATTCCAGGACTGGGCATCCTATCTCCCAGCACGGTCGCCGACCATGGTGAATGGAATACTGATGGCAAACAAATGGAGGTGATTTATCCGGAGACAAAAAGAGACAACATTGTTGATCACTATCATGGCCAGGCCGTGCCAGATCCCTATCGTTGGTTGGAAGATGATTACGCACCTGATACAAAGGCCTGGGTGGAGGCTCAGAATGTAGTGACTGAAGAATATTTATGCAAGATTCGCTGTAGAGATACCCTCCGGAAACGGCTGACGAAACTGTGGGATTTTGAGAGATTTGGATGTCCCATTAAGGGAGGGGATTTCCATTACTTTTTTAAGAATGACGGTTTGCAAAACCAGAGTGTCTTGTTTCGCCAAGCGGATCAGGGTGAAGATGCGGAGCTTGTTCTGGATCCAAATGGTTTCAGTGAGGATGGTACGATAGCTTTGGGTGGAATATCTCTCAATAAGGAAGGAACATTACTCGCTTACCTCGTATCTGAAGCTGGATCCGATTGGCATAGTATCAGAGTAAAGGATCTTATCTCGGGCAAAACTTTGCCAGATCGAATTGAATGGGTGAAGTTTTCAGGGGTTTCTTGGGCTGGAAAGGGTTTCTACTACAGTAGATTTCCCAAACCTTCTGAAAGCCATGAGTTGTCAGGTCAAAACAAGTTCCACAGATTGTTTTATCACAAATTAGGCACTGGGCAGGAGGAGGATCTGTTGATCCTTGAAGACCGGAAGAACGCCTTGCGAAATTTTTATGCAGGGACCACGGAAGATGAACGATTTCTGTATGTGTCTATATCGGAGTCTACCAGTGGAAATGCCCTTTGGGTCAAGGATCTCCATGGCCAGAAAAAAAGCTGGACAATTGTCAGGGATGATTTCGAGGCTGATCTTCAAGTTATCGACAATATCGACAATCATCTCTATATTTTAACCAATGATGATGCACCAAATTGGCGGCTGGTCGCTGTGGATATCTTTCGTCCGACCCATGAGCATTGGAGCGAAATATTGCCTGAAACAAAATATCTCTTACGCAATGTACATTTTGCTGGTGGAAAGCTACTTGCCGAGTATCTCGTTGATGCCCGGAGTGAACTATATTGTTTCAATCTGAGTGGTAAAGACAAGCAGAGTGTCAAATTGCCGGGTCTTGGCAGCATGGGTGCACTAGAGGGTCGCAAGGGAGACCCCTATGCATTTTACTCGTTTTCAAGTTTTACGTTGCCTACTACGGTCTTTCGTCTTGATCTAGAGAAACTTAATAGTGAGAAATTTAAGGAGCCAGGCTTGGATATTGATTTGGCAGAGGTAGTGACCAGGCAGGTTTTCTATCACAGTTCAGACGGAACCAGAATTCCTATGTTTATAACCCATCGAAAAGAGATTGCTCTAGATGGATCTAATCCAACATTGCTGTACGGTTACGGAGGTTTTGATATCAGTCTCACCCCTGCTTTTAGTGTGACCCATGCTGTACTACTGGAAAACAAAGGCGTTTATGCCGTGGCAAATCTTAGAGGGGGAGGAGAATATGGAAAAGAATGGCATCTGGCGGGAACAAAGGAGAGGAAGCAAAATGTTTTTGATGATTTTCAGGCAGCTGCCGAATACTTGATTAAGGAAGGATACACTTCATCATCGAGGTTGGCCATTATGGGTGGCTCCAATGGAGGTTTGCTGGTGGGAGCATGTATGACTCAAAGGCCAGATTTGTTTAAAGTTGCCATCCCTCAAGTCGGGGTTCTCGATATGCTGAGATATCATAAGTTTACTATTGGCTGGGCTTGGTCGGAAGACTATGGACGGAGTGACGATCCTGATGCCTTCAGGTATCTTTATGCTTACTCGCCGTTGCACAACGTCAGGAAGGCAGATTATCCCGCTACTCTCATTATGACCGCTGATCATGACGATCGTGTAGTACCGGCCCATTCATTTAAATTTGCTGCAGAATTGCAAAGACATCATCAGGGCAATGCTCCCATTCTGATTAGAATTGACACCAGTGCGGGTCATGGAGCAGGTAAGCCAACCTCAAAAGTGATTGAGGAAAGTACAGATTTGCTAAGCTTTTTGTTTTACCATATGGGTCAGGAAATTCGTTATCCAAACCTAGAGAGTTGACTCACCTACGAGAGCCACCTATCAATTAATCAAATCAATCAAGTCAATTAAGTAATCATTAATAATAATAATACTACGATGAAGAGAACCCAGGAATATATCCAGAAGCACCGTGAACGTTTTCTAGAAGAGTTACTCGATATCCTAAAGATTCCGAGCATCAGTGCGGATCCAGCCCACGTCAAAGATATGTTGCTCATGGCGGAGGCCTTAAAAAAACATCTGATCAATGCTGGAGTCGATAAGGCTGAGATTCATTCAACTCCTGGACATCCAATTCTCTTTGCTGAGAAGGAGGTAGACCCATTAGCTCCAACAGTTTTGATCTATGGTCACTATGACGTACAACCGCCAGATCCACTTGACCTGTGGCATTCAAAACCATTTGATCCAGTGATCAAGAAGACCGAGCTCCATCCGGAAGGGGCAATCTTTGCCAGGGGTGCTTGTGATGATAAGGGGCAATTGTTTATGCATATTAAGGCCCTGGAGAGCATGCTTGCGGTTTCGGAACTTCCCTGCAATATCAAGTTCTTGATTGAAGGAGAAGAAGAGGTAGGATCAGAGCACCTGGAGACTTTTTGCCGAGAGAATCAAGATAAGCTCTCATGTGATGTCATCCTTATTTCGGATACGGCCCTTCTGGCACGTGATATCCCTAGCATTACCACCGGTCTCCGAGGGCTCAGCTACGTAGAGGTAAGGGTCGTGGGTGCCAATCGAGATTTGCATTCAGGCGTATATGGAGGTGCTGTAGGTAACCCGATCAATATACTAGCAAGAATGATCGCCAAGCTGCAAGATGAGAACCATCGCATTACTATACCCGGTTTTTATGATCGAGTTGTTGAATTAAGTGAAACAGAAAGGGCAGCAATCAATGGGGCTCCTTTTAGCCTTGAGGAATACAAGTCAGACCTCGCCATTGAAGCCGTCCAGGGTGAAGAAGGATACAGCACGTTGGAAAGGGCATCAACCAGACCGACCCTGGATGTCAATGGCATTTGGGGTGGATACATTGGCGAAGGCGCAAAGACTGTGCTACCATCTGAAGCTCACGCAAAGATCAGCATGAGGTTGGTGCCTAACCAAGACCCAGACGAAATCACCGACTTATTTACTCAGTATTTTCAATCGCTGGCACCTCCTTCGGTGAGGGTGGAAGTTGAGCCACATCATGGTGGTAATCCAGTCGTGACGTCTACGGACAGTGACGAATATATTGCTGCAGCCAAGGCCATGGAGCTTGTTTTTGGAAAGGAGCCAATACCAGCCCGAGGAGGAGGAAGCATTCCTATTGTCGCCTTATTTGAAGAGGTCTTGGGTGTTAAAAGCGTATTGATGGGATTCGGTTTAGACTCTGATGCCATACATTCTCCCAACGAACATTTTGGGGTTTATAACTTCTTTAAGGGCATCGAAACCATTCCCTATTTTCATCAGTTTTACTTGGAAAGTAAGAAAGGCTGATGCGAATAGATATCATCAGTGCCATCCCAGATTTGCTTGACAGTCCCTTCAATCATAGCATCTTGAAACGTGCCATTGATAGAAGGTTGGTCGAGATAGATATCCTAAATCTCAGAGAGTTTGGCATTGGAAAACACAAGCAAGTCGACGATTACCAATATGGCGGCGGAGCAGGAATGGTGATGATGGTGGAGCCTTTATTCAATGCCATCGAATTCCTGACAAGTGAACGAACTTACGATGATATTATATTCTTGACACCTGATGGGACTCTTTTCGAACAGAAGTTGGCCAATGAGCTTTCTCTGGCCAAGAATCTGTTATTGATTTGTGGTCATTACAAAGGCATTGATGAGCGTATTCGCACCCACCTGGTCACTCGCGAGATATCCATTGGGAATTATGTGCTGTCAGGTGGTGAATTGGCAGCTGCCGTGTTGGTAGACAGTTTGGTTAGATTAATTCCCGGTGTTTTGAATAATGAAACTTCAGCTTTGACTGACAGTTTTCAAGACAATATGCTTTCTGCCCCTGTTTATACTCGCCCGGCGAACTTTAACGGCTGGGTGGTACCCGAGGTCTTACTCTCAGGAAATGATAAAGCCATCGCTGCATGGAGAGAAGATCAGTCCTTAAAGCGCACCCGCCAGCGACGGCCAGGTCTTATGGATTAAAAGATTTCAGGATCGTAGAAAGCACCGAAACTAAACCAGTACCCAATACAGATATCGAGCTTCTCAAGCGCTTCACCAGCATTTGGTCCTGACCTTGCAATGCCAAAGACATCCCATTGATTGCCTTGATCGTCCTGCATGATGACTCCGCCTTCGAAAATGGGTAAACCTTCAAACTGCAATGAACTCAGATGATCGGGGACATGGTAGGCAATCATAAAGTTATCTGACTTGCTACCGATTAAGACCACCGATTTCCCCCTAAATTGATCTCGACGAACGGTCACGCCATCAGAAACAGCTCCAAAAGTATAGACCCTTGCGTCGCCACCGACGATAAGACCAAGCACTCTCTCTTTGCGCGGCAGCCGATCATCATCATCACCCACCGGAAATAACAACTGGTTGTGATTGGTCCTATAGCTGCCATAGGGATACACGCCATAACTCCTGTTAAAACCAGTGCTTGCGGTGAGAACTTGCTCATTTGGAAACATCTTCTTCCAGGTGCGCCAAGGCATTTCTATCATTGGAGTAGTCTCAATTTCGGTGTCTCGCAGAGGACCTTGCACACAATCCAATCGAATCTGAGACCAGTTGCTATCGGTTTTGCGATCGTAAGGAATTAGATTGTTACGATACAGTAGTCCAGAAACTCCGAAAGTAGTCACTTCATTGTTAATCCTTCTATTCCAAGCACTTCCCGTGCCAGTCAACGGGCAATAGGTAATCGCAAGTTCGACACCTCCGACCACATCGTTAACAATCTCATGCCAATCCAGTACCGGATGGGTATAACCCCTAATCTCTCCATTGACATTTATAGCCAGGATGAGGTCGTTATCGGCCATGTAGTTGATGCTGGAAGTAGGCGCAAACTTAGGATCATCAATCGATGGTATCCCGTCTTTACCAGGGCCTCCATCAAAGACCTCGTTTTCCGAGATGGCCCAACCATTGTTGGTCCCAGGACTTCCGGTATTTGTGTTGCCGGGAGAGGGAATGGTGGTCACTTCATCTTGGCAGGCCCATAAGATGGCAACAACCAATAAGTACATGTATGATCTCTTGATTTTCATAGGTCAATATCTATTTTGGAAGACGGTATTTTATAATAAAAGCCCGCATTTATTCGATAGGTGGGGGTAACTTGGGTGCCCGTTATATTGGCAAAAAGGGGTAGCTCTACATTCGTCTGCATAGAGAAGTTGGGGGTAGTCCACCAAGAGATGCCCGGATTAATAAAGATCCAAGAACCACCGGTACTTGGTACAAATTGATCGTCGTTTTCGTCGGGTTGAGCCCTGCGATAGCGAAGTGCCACATTGAGGTCAAAAATTTGCTCAAAAAGCATCCTCTGATCACCGATCCCGGCAATCAGTTGCCATTCATCGCCGAACTTATAATCTTGAGTACCCAGATAGGAAGTATTATGCCCCTTCCGCGCATATATGGCGTTGGCATAGAGTGCACTGGTAGGGCGACTTTTAATCGGTACACTGAGGTAAACCCAACCAATTCCATCCCAGGCTCCCGACCCCGGTTGCAGATCAGCATTCAATGTGATTCCATCGGTATTCGTTTTATCCGAGGCACCAGTGGGGGCTTTAATGCCAATGCCGGTGTGAAGTTGTATCGATGATCGGTCAATGGTTAGATATTTGAGTAGGAAGGTCACGTCACCAATACCATTGGTGGCAGTAAATTGGTCGGTGCCGAAATTGTTAACTGTTCTCTCTTGACGTATGTAAGAAAATAATCCATCAATCGATAGTCTCCTGGAAAAAGTGTGTCCGACTTCAAAAAGGGCTGTATGTGTGGTTCGATTTCGATTGCGATCTTCCAAGGTTTCCTCACCAGTCTTTAGAGTCTTCAGGACATTGAGATCATAGTTCAAACTGATCTGCCAGGTGCCCTTCTCCGATTGGGGCAATCCAAGATTACTTGATACAGGAACACCTCCTGAGCAGCAAGTCTGACTATGCATATCTCCGCCGAATATGACACCAATGACTAGGATCAGAAACCAACGCATCTTCATTTTGGCTTACTATCAGGTTAAATTTAAGTTGGACTCTTAAGTTAACGTCGAATCACACAGTTGTCAACAGCATAAATAGAAATTGGATGATGATCGTACCGTCCAAAATGAGTGAAAAGTAATAGTCGTGACGTTTTTCACTGGCAAAAGCTACTAAAACTGCAGTAATGAGGTAACTCAAGATTAGATACGACAATAATATTACATCATATCCTTGGTAAATAAAACTGAGCAAAGCGCATAATACAGACCCAACAAGCAACGCAATGGATAATACATTACTCCATTTGACACCGAGCAAATTTGGCATGGTCAAGATTTGATTTTCAGAATCTAGGGTAAGATCCCGAATGTCAAAAGGTATGGTGATGGCAACAATAAAGAACAGTTTTTCAAATATGATAGGCCACCAGGCGACCTTCCATTCCATCCCAGAGCTAATCATAGGTAAGGCCACTGTGACCCAAGTCCAGACAAGACCTACAGTAAAGACTTTGACTAATGGCAAGTCACGTAGTCTCTTTCCCTTGAAGACCGGTATTAAGTATAAGAAGGTAATCACCGCTGAACATCCGAGCATTACAATAGAGATACGTGAAAGCTTGGTGGCAAAATAAAGGAGTGCCGCCAAAGCGATGAATCCGTAAATCTGAATGTGGACTATGCGTTCTTTAATGACCGAAAAACGCCTGGTCGCAACCAGGTTCCATTTCCCTCTTACACCGATGAGTCGATGCAAGGTGTATACGAATAGTGTTGCGTTAAATATCGTTAGGGATAATGGATCAGTCCATCTAAAATCAGAGTAGATGATCCAGTTTGTTTGCCAAATCAGGGTGGTAGCTGCTAAGGCGATGAAAAAGTTGCTGTATAAGATTAAATCTAGCAGCTTGATAAAGAACTTCACATTACACTTGATGAATGAGTGAGCTTAAATTACTATAAAAGTGAAGCAAGTTTTAGAGGAGGATTCGAGGTACTAGAAATATTTGAAAGAGTGATTGTATTCGATCTTCAACAGAGACTCATAAATTAATTTGATGAGATTTTCGACATCGCCCTTATGTGCCATTTCAACGGTGGTATGCATATAACGTAGCGGTAGTGATATTAGAACTGAAGGAACTCCTGAATTAGAGTATGCAAAGGCATCTGTGTCTGTACCAGTGGACCTTGAGGCAGCTGCACGTTGGAATGGAATTTTGTTTTTTTCAGCTGCTTCGATGACTAGATCGAGTAAGATATTATGAACTGCAGGTGCGTATGTCAACGATGGTCCTTTACCACATTTTACATCGCCATGTTTCTTTACATCGATAAGTGGAGTATTTGTATCGTGAGTAACATCGGTGACAATTGCCGCATTGGGTTTCAGAGAATGGGCTATCATTTGAGCTCCCCTCAGGCCTACTTCTTCCTGAACTGCATTTACAATGTATAAAGTGTAAGGTAATTTTTGCTTTTTCACCTTCAATAACCTCGCTACCTCCGCGATGCAAAATCCTCCCATTCGGTTGTCCAATGCACGGCCTACATAGAAATCCTCATTGATCATTTCCAGTTCGTCACCGTAGGTGATTACACATCCCACATGCACACCCATTTTTTCCACTTCATCTTTATCTTTAGCACCTATGTCAATGAAGATTTTGTCAACCTGCGGCGAGAGATTGGCATCCTTACCTTTTCTGGTATGGATTGCCGGCCATCCAAAGACACCTCTCACAATGCCATTTCGGCCATGGATATTTACCCTTTTAGATGGTGCGATCATATGATCTGATCCTCCATTTCTCACCACATGTAGAAAGCCATTTTTTGTGATGTGATTGACAAACCAAGAAATCTCATCCGCATGTCCTTCGATAACTACTTTGAATTCCTTTCCCGGATTTATAATTCCGTAGGCTGTTCCATAACTGTCTAAATGCCATTCATCGATGTATGGTTTGAGATACTCCAGCCATAACTTCTGGCCCGAAGATTCATATCCTGTGGGTGAAGCGTTATTAATGTACTTTGTTAGAAAAGCTTCGGACTTCTTGTTAATAATCGCCATAGATTTTGGGTTTTGGCTACTTGTGTTGATCCTGCCATTTGGTTGGAGACTGATTCCATTCAGCTAGAATTTGCACCTCCTCGGAATTGATATAGGACAATTTCTTTGCCACCTCGAGCATGGTTTTATAGTTGGTGAGGGTATGCACCTGAATCTTCTCCTCCCTAAATCGCTGACTGGCAATGGAAAATCCATAGGTGAAGATCGCCAGGAGCCCTTTTACTTCGGTTCCGGCTTCCTCCAAGGCGTGTATTGCTGATAGACTGCTTCCACCCGTACTTATTAGATCTTCAACAACGAGGACTTTGGTCAATTCCTGAAGGTCGCCCTCAATCTTGTTTTGCCGGCCGTGGTCCTTGGTCTTAGAACGCACATAGCAGAAAGGTAGACCAAGAGCATCGGCCAAGAGAGCACCATGGGGTATACCTGCAGTTGCTACTCCAGCAATCATCTCGACTTGTGGAAAGACCGGCATAGATGCAACCAGAGCTTCCTTAATCTGTGTTCGAACATATGGATGTGATAGGGCTATTCGATTGTCACAATAGATTGGTGACTTAAGTCCGGATGACCATGAAAAGGGGTCGTGAGGACTCAACTTTATTGACTTTATTTGCAGCAGGAGCTCAGCGATCTGGGCAGACGTATCCATTCAATTCATAAATTCAGACTAATGTACAAAATCTACATTAATGATCATCCTTTGATATTGGCCTCTGATACAGAGCAGGTTAGTGAGCATGAAACCGGTTTACAAAGGATCTCTTGGTTTGGACAGAAGAAACATCTCATCAATTATATCGACAAGCTCGAAAAGTCAACTGAAGATATCGGAATTGTCCTGCTCACCGAAAGACCCAAAAGGCTTTATAAGGTACTGCGGAGTCTATTCAAACCCGTCAAAGCCGCTGGTGGTTTAGTCCTCAATGAAGCAAATGAAATCTTGTTTATCTATCGAATGGGACATTGGGATTTACCTAAAGGCAAGAAAGACAAAGGTGAAACAATGAGAGAAACTGCTTTGCGAGAGGTGGCTGAGGAGGTGGGACTACAATGCCAAATCTTTGCTAAACTGCCACCGACTAGGCATGCTTATCGGCTTAAGGATGGAAGGAGAGTATTAAAGAAGACCAATTGGTATAAGATGAAGAGAATGTCAGGAGAAGTAGTACTTCAGACAGAGGAAAGCATTGTGGACTATCAGTGGATAACTAAACAGGAATTTCTGTTAGACTCCTTTGATTCTTATCAATCCATAAGAGACTTAATTCATAAGATCTAACCCCTGATATACATTGGTCCATGCTGGATCCAAGCTAAAATACTTGGAGCATCATGCCGACCGTGTCATAGTTTTAGCTGAAGCATCTCAACAGGTCCCTGGTCATCGGCTCACTCATTGATTTTTCTTACGCATCATCAGCTTCCGAGCGTGTGATATTTGAAACTACCAATACTCGGCAATACAAATTGCTTAGCTTTTGGCCCAGTTGTTGGCTTTATTCATTATCATTAGCTTAGATATGGCTAATAATCAAGTGGTTATCTTATTTGATCTTATATGTTGATTGAATGTAATGTCTTCTTGATTATAAGCCAGAGCATTGCCATAAAGTACGCTTTGAAATAAAACCTGAACCAAACTATGCACCAGAGCAGAAAGACCGGTGGAATCTGCGATGGATCAGTCCCACATATCATCTTTTCAGTCCTCCTCTACCTGATGATGTTGATCTGTCCACCATTATACGCGCAGCAGCTTCAACCCCTGTTCCCAATGAATCTGCATTTGGAATCGGAAACAATTAAGGAATGGTCGAGATCTACTAAGTTATCCACTGATTTATTGCAATTTATGGCTGCCTATGACGGCATGAAAGCTGGCCAGAAGATGGCAGATGTGATGCCGTTGGCAGAGACTTTCTTGGTAATGGATCATGGGATGATTGGTCTTGAGATTGCTGCCTTGGATGTTGAGGGCTGTCTCGCTAAATTGACTTCCATGGGACTGAAGCACATCTCACATTTCCGCCACATGATCAACTGCATGGCTCCCTTATCATCATTGGAAAGTCTAAAGGGAATGGCAGAAGTGAAGTTCGTGCGATTGTCTCGAAAACCCCTTGCACGGATCGGTTCAATAACCTCTCAAGGTGACATTGCTCAAATGAGTGATCTAACACGGATAGCTTTTGGCGTAAATGGTGCAGGTAGTAAGATTGGCGTCCTATCAGATTCATATGATAATTTAGGGGATGCTTTAGCGGATATTGCCAGCGGCGACTTACCGGGGCCGGGAAATCCCTTTGGCTTTGATTTGCCGGTAGATGTGATCGATGACATACCATTTGGAGGTTTAGATGAGGGTCGCGCGATGATTCAGATCATTCACGATGTGGCACCAGGAGCTGAGGTCGCTTTCCATACTGCCTTTAACGGCTATGCCGATTTTGCTCAGGGCATTCTCGATTTGGAAGCTGCTGGTTCCAACATTATCGTGGATGACATACTCTACTTTGTAGAACCCTATTACAGCCCTGGCTTGGTATCTCAGGCAGTGGAGCAAGTATGTGCCAATGGTGCCATGTATTTTTCTTCAGCAGGTAACTCAGGTCGGGAATCCTATGAGTCTATCTATGATGGTTCTACTGGAGTAGAGCCTCAGATGGACAACCTTTTTGGACCCTCATCGTATATCAACGCCCATGCTTTTGCACCAGGAGATAGTTTGTTATCTATCTCCTTTAATCCCGGCAGCTATACAGTGGTATTACAATGGGATGAACCTTTTTTCTCTAGTACGGCTGACCTTTCCGCCACCACGCTCTCTGATTTGGACTTAGGCGTCTATGTTGGGGGTAGTCTTGCGCTGGGATCTTTAGTAGACAATATATTTCTTACCGGTGATGCAGTTGAACTGGTGAGTTTTAATGTTGTTGGGTTCGGTCCATTGGTGGTTGATTTTCACATTCCCTTCTTTGGAGGGTTCACCATTCCCAACCGGATCAAACTTATCGTATATGGCTCTCCGGTCGTTAATTGGGAGTATGGTGGCGACGCTCCGACGGTAGTGGGCCACGCCAATACACCTGGTGCATGTGCTGTGGGTGCATCAGCATTTTTCTTTACTCCAAAGTATGGAGTAGATCCACCAGGTCTAAACAATTTCTCTTCCTGGGGAGGAGTTCCACTGGTCTATGATGCTTTTGGAAACGCAATATCCCCGATCATCTTAAACAAGCCAGATTTAGTAGCTCCAGATGGTGGAAACAATACTTTTTTTGGAAGTGATACTGATTTTGACCCCGATGCTTTACCGAACTTTTTCGGTACTTCAGCTTCTGCTCCTCATGCAGCGGCAGCTGCTAGTCTTGTCTTTGAAGCAAATTCAAACTGGGACAAAAACCAGGTGAAGTCTGCCCTTGAAATCAGTGCTATGGACATGTTGAGTCCAGGATTTGATCTGGGCAGCGGCCATGGACTGATACAGACACCAAGGGCAGTAAGCTTGGCTCTTGGAGAAACTGTGGCACCAAATTGTCGAGATCTTGATGCCAGCATTGACTACATTGATGGCATCGCCCGGGTTGCCATCTCAGAACTGGTAGTAAACGGAAGTAGTGGAGTGGGAAATCTTGAAGTGCTGGTCCAAAACAGCGCCGGGATGACAATTTTCCAGAGTGATAATTTGATAGCCAGTGATCTGATTTTCATAACAAATGCTTGCAAATACACCGACCAAACCCTTAAAGTAAGGATTTCAAACTCATTGGGAACCTGCTGGAGTAGATTGACATTAAATGATCGTCATCTGCCAATTTTGCAGAATCGAGCAACTGCAGTTTATTGTAACGATCCCTTGGTTGAAGGCGGAGGCATTGGTGGAGCTCCACCGACAGCTCAATTGGCTTGTAGCGAAGTTGGCCAAGCCACTCACGTGGCGGATTGGGTTACATCTTTCCTTTGTGATCCAGGAAATCAAGATACTTTGAAAATCATTGCTCGAGAATGGGAGGCCTTTGACAAATGGGGTCAACGTGGGATAAGTTTTGACACCATCGTCGTCCTTGCGTTCCCAGAAATTGATGACCGACATTTCTTCTGCCCAGATCAAGATACCATCTATTGCAGTGATACCACGATGCAAATCGGTCCCTTTTTCACCAGTAATGGTTTGAATTCAAGAATCTGCGACACGACCTATTTGATCAAAATTACGGACCAGGATGAAGATGGCAGAATCGAATTCATACCGGCCTCATTTGTGGGAAAATGCGGAGTAAATGTGCATGTCGATTATTGGAAGTTTAATCGGGACTGTGATTCACAATACAAAGTTATCGTTGAATTAAAACAAGATTGTTATGGATTGGCACAATCTGGTTGCCCGGTTTCACCTCCAGCCGGCACTCCACCGAATGCCGCGACACCACTGGGACCTGGCTACTGGAGGTGTGAATTCTGGGTAACGGATTTGGATACCGTAGGGCCTGAATTCTATTGTAAAGAACCGGCTAAGATGGTATCTACCACTACCCACGAGTGTGCAGTACATACCTATATTTCACCGATTTATGCCTCTGATGATTGGTCAGGGATCAAGCAAGCCAAAGCGACCATTGAGGGTGTGGGCTCGTTTGTGCTGACTTACAATGAAGAAGAGAAGTGCTATGAGAGTCATACGCGTATCAAATTGGCCAAGAAGGAAGGTCCGTACTATGTGACCTATGAGGTCTTTGACAGTTGCCACAATGTGACAGCCGATACGTGTTTCATCTTTATTAAGGACAGAGTTAAACCGGTACCGGTGGTAGATAAAGGACTGACGGTCAGTTTGAGTGATAAGAAAGTGTGGGTTGATGCGGAGAGTTTTGATGAGGGTAGTTGGGATAACTGTGGGATCAACCATCTTCTGGTTCGACGAGCAGACTGGTATGATGCCTGTATTGATTTATGTGACTCGTTTGACTATTGCTGGGTATCGGAGCATCATGATACCATTTGGCAAGCTTTCTTACAACCGGATAAGCACAGAGACGAAGTAGAAGCTCACTATGCGAAAACCTTGCAATGGTTGTGGGAAGACGAAGAGCCATGCAATGAGCTATTGTACAACGCTTGGCAATATGACTTGATGAAGCATGCAACGCTAAAATGCAGAGAACATCCGTACGAAGTAGATGGTCAGCATTTTAGAAAATTGGTTGAAGAAGCCTGGTATGATGGCCTGTACACCAGGTTTAAGCACAAAGATTATCTATTGGCGGCTTCGCAGGATATCAATGGAGTGGGAGCCAATGCCAGGACCTTATCGGGAATCCTATCAAAGGTGAGTTTGGATAATGGAAAAGCCACGGTGATCAGCACAGCTATTCCTGGATCTACAGAGATTGAATATGATGTGAAAGGGAAAAAGCTCCTGAGTGAATCCGTGAATGGATTGCCCTTCCTGTATGAATTGGATCCGGAAACTGGTGCAGTATTGAACAACTACCAGCATGATCCTGGAGCCTACACGGGTATGGAGTATATCGAAGGAAAGCTGTATGCTACATTCATCGATGAATCTGGTGGAATGAGCTACCTGGTAGTTCTGGATCCAGTGGGTGGAACACACGTAGTGATCGGTGCTACCGGTTACGGACCCATTCCCGGTTTGGCCTATGACGAATGCGCCCAGGTGCTATACGGTGTGACCAATGGTGTGACCTATACTCCAGAATTTGATGACACTGGAGTTCCTGAGCTGGTTACCATTAGTCTGGAGACGGGCAAGGCCACCGCCATTGGGGAGGTGGGATATGATGCTGTAGGAAGCATTGAATTTGGACCCGATGGCAAACTGTATGGGGGACTTGCACAACGAAGTGCTCAATCCGGTTTCTTAATTGAGATCGATCCTGAGACCGGAGCTGGTACCACCATTGGCAATACCGGCAATCCAATTACAGGCCTGACATCACTAAATGACGGTTGCATCAGCAAGAAACTAGATATGTACGAGCAAATTGGTGGAGGCTGGTCTGATGCCGTGGTATTCTCTTGTGAAGATGCCTGTGGTCCGGTGACCGTAGAGATCCTGGTGATGGACTACTGGTGCAACTGGGCCAAGGCCTGGACCAATGTATGGGTAGAAGACAAGACCCCGGTACAAGTGGTCAAGGATGTGATTGATGAAGAGACCATCACTTGCAAGAGCTACAAAGATGCACGTTACGACTACCCAGGACAGACCCATCCGGTGAGTTTGGATTACGTGGTAGAACAAGCCAAAGCAGGAGAGGAAGATGCCTATGATTTACTGGATGAAGTGTTTGGCGGCTACTGCAAAGCGTGGAAAGATCCCTATGGCAATTACGTAGATATAGAAGGCAATGAGATTGAGTGCGACATACCGTTTTACGACAGTGTGTGTCAATGCACCAGCTATACAGATAAGGTGAGGGTATATGATGAGCACCACGGATTTATCTGGAAGGATTCGTTGATCACCAAGTGTGATTATTACCAAGACACGATCGACTTTCAAAAGGGGATAGTGTTGGTCAACTGTGAGGAGAATGTGTACTGTGAGCAGGAGGTGTGGTGTGAGTTTGACCACTGTGGACAGGGGTACATATTCAGGAAGTTTAAGATCTGGCAGAGCTGTCCGGATAGTTTCTATCTGGATCACAATGTACCGGACAGTTTAAAGCATCCTGTAGATACGATTTATCGTCATCAGCGCATCTGGGTGGGCAATGAATGTCCATTGAGTAAGTACATGTTTGATGTACCAGAGGATACGGAGGTAAACACCTGTGGACTAGAATACGATGCTTCCGGCAATTTGATTGGAGCAGCAGGTCCGGAGAGCACAGGATATGCGACCTATCGCTTTGATGACGATTGCCGGTTGGTGGGCATAGGTCACAGCGACAAGGTGTTCAAGATCGTGGGAGGAGATGCGGCCTGCTACAAGATATTGCGTACCTGGTATTTTGCGGACTGGTGTGGATATGGAGGAGAGCCACTGGAAGCTCAGTGGTGGTTTGAGCGCGAGTTGGTGATAGACAGTTGTGTACAAAAGATCATAGTGATCGACACGATGCCACCGGTATGTGTGATAACGGGTCCGGTAGAATCTGGAGGATCGATAGAGGTAGGGGCCTGTGCCTACAACCTGGAGGTGACGGTGAGTGCGATTGATTCGTGTGGGATAGACCGTTACTACTGGGAGTTGCTAGACATCAGTGATTCAACTGCAACGGTCGTGGTGGATGATGGCAGTGGCAGTTTAGGCGGTTCAGGAGATGAGAGTTTTGACATCAGTTCGGAGGACTTGGATCACGGCACCTACAAGTTGAAGGTGGTCACGGTAGACAATTGCAACAATGAGGGTTATTGTGAGTATGTGGTCGATGTGGTATCGGTGAAGAAGCCCAGTCCGGTGTGTGTGACCTCACTGACGGCGAGATTGACCCCCTGGGACAGTGATCAGGATGGTGAGGTAGACAGTGCCCATGCGGTGGTATGGGCCGGAGAATTTGACCGGAGCAGTGCACCGGCATGTCAGGATACAGCCATTGAGTTCAGGATAGAATTCATCAAGGGAGACAGTACCGACAATGATGCAGCTGGAGATGCCGATAGTCTGTCCTTGGGTTGTTCGGATATCGGTACCCACCTGGTTCGGTTGTGGGTAGTGAGTCTGCCAAGTGATAGCAGAGATTACTGTGATGTAGTGTTGATCGTACAATCAGATGGAGATGGCTGTGGTACCAGTGAAGTAGGAGAGCGAGAGCCATTGCGTGAAGTGAGCGGGATGACCGAGGAGAGTCGTGCGATGGACCGTGGAATGCTGAGTACGGATGGCGGCAAGAAGGCAACGGGTATAGGAGGCCGGCCACTGGATGGCAGGACCTTGCTGCCGGGTCAAGGGTATGGTTTGGAGCAAAACCGACCGAATCCGTTTGCCGAAGAGACCAGCATCGGGTTTGTACTGCCGAGTTCGATGGAGGCCACCATCACGGTCTATGATGTGACCGGAAGGATAATCCGCTCGATAGAAGGAGATTTCCAGAAGGGTTACAATCAGGTCCAGTTCAGAAAGACAGATCTGGGTGTAAGCGGAATATTGTACTACCGGCTTAATGCAGGTACCTATACCGCGGCACGGAAGATGATCTTAATAGAATAAATCATGCCCATAATTGGGCATTACAGAAACAGCCTAGGTAATAATTCAGCAGTGGTTAACGTTAACTCTGTCAGACAATTGGTACAATTCTTGTGCAGAAATTCTTGATTTTTAGTTGTTAATGATTTAGAAAAATTCTTTATTTGTCCCATTGTTCGCTATTTTTGAGTGAAGTGAAGATCGGAGAACGGCGGATATCAAAACACAAACTATTGAAATGAAGACCTTTTACTTAAGTGTTGTCTTGGCATTTCTTCTTTCTACAGCGGCGATGGAGGCCCAGAATCCCTTGCGACCTGATGCGTTGACATTCAAGGTACTATTTCTTGATTATCAGAGCCCAATAACGGGTAATTACGGCAATTTAGGCAATTATAAGAATGGGTTTGAAGTATCCTATCAACGGAACATCAATGATTATATCAATGTGTCTATCCCTCTAAGGACTGGAGTAGCCAATTTTAATGAGGAGCTTCGCAATGATGCAATTTTCAGCTTGGGCGGGCAAGTCCATGCTCAGCTCTGGAAAGCTGGGGCACCAGCCATACCCTACTTGTTGACCGGAGGCCATGCTGTGTACGAAAATCGATCTGGCAATTTTGGCATTGAAATTCCATTGGGAGTTGGTGTCGATATTAAAATGGGCAAGAATGCTTATTTCAATCTGCAATTGGAGTATCACCTAGGTCTGGAGGACAATCGAAATAACCTACAACATGGCATCGGCTTTAGATACTTGATTGGAAAGAAAACCTCTGAGCCGGAAACACCATTGGCTCCAACCGATTTTGATGCTGATGGTATACCGGATGAGCAGGACAATTGTCCTGATATTGCGGGGTTGCCGGAACTGAGAGGATGCCCAGATACGGATGGTGATGGCATTGCCGATGGAGATGACGCTTGTCCTGATTTTGTAGGTACTATAGAAATGAATGGATGCCCGGACTCCGATGGAGACGGAGTATCTGACAATGAAGACGAATGTCCCAATCTCATTGGTACCATAGAAAATAATGGATGCCCGATATTGGACCGTGATAATGATGGCGTATTAGATGCTGATGATGATTGCCCAGACGAGGCTGGAGCCATTGCGGCAAGAGGATGTCCGGATAGTGATAGTGATGGCGTTAAGGATTCGGAAGATTTATGTCCTGAAGATGCCGGATTTAAGCAATTTAGTGGATGCCCCGATAGTGATGGAGATGGCGTACATGATGGAATCGATCGATGTCCTGAAACAATCGGCCTGGCGACCAACAATGGATGTCCGATTGTAAAAAGGGAAGTTAAAGAACTCCTGGATTTTGCTCAGCGAGCAGTCCAATTTGATGTAGGTCAGGCGACCATCAAGTCTGAATCTTATCCGGTACTTAATCAAATCCTGGATATCCTGAATACTTACCAGGACTATGGACTAGCAATATCTGGACACACGGACGATACCGGTGAAACCTTTACAAATTTAAGCCTGTCTGAAAGCCGGGCCAAAGCATGTTATGATTATCTAGTAGCCAGGGGCATCGATCCAGCTCGTTTGACTTACGTGGGTTATGGAGAGGCAAGGCCAATTGCCACCAATGCAACTGCTGATGGACGAAGATTAAATCGAAGAGTCGAATTTGAGGTCAAATTCAAATGATAAAAGTTTGTTAGGAATTTATCCAGGGACTGCAGAAACCAACTGTGGTCCCTTTTTTATTCAGTATTTACCAAACTGTGCAGACTGGTCAGGTGCTAATATTCTTCGTATCCCTTTTCATTCAACCTTTCCACTTTCTTCAAAACAGCATCTCTCAAAGATTGCTTATATGCGGTGACCCGGCTTAGTACCTTTTGATCACTTGTTCCTACAATCTGGGCTGCCAGGATACCAGCATTCTTGGCCCCATTGAGTGCCACTGTGGCTACTGGGACTCCGCCCGGCATTTGCAAAATGGAAAGAATCGAATCCCAGCCATCAATTGAATTTGACGATTTTACAGGCACACCGATGACGGGAAGCGGACATAGAGATGCTACCATACCGGGCAGATGGGCAGCTCCTCCTGCCCCTGCTATGATTACTTTGATGCCTCTATCGGCCGCCCCTTTTGCAAAGTCAGCCATCCGATCAGGTGTGCGATGAGCCGACACAATGGATATTTCAAACGGAACTTCGAGTTCCTTCAAAATCTCAGCAGCCGGCTTCATTACGGGCAGATCCGAATCAGAACCCATGATGATACTTACTAGACTTGTCATTGGGATAAAAATACTTATTCTAAGGTAGTATATGACCAGATTGTTCGTCCTTATCTAGAATCTGGTGACCGGATGATATATATCAGCTAGAATTGTATACATCAAAGCTCCTGACAAGCTTTGCCGGAGCTTTCTGTTTTATCTTCTTCTGGTTATCTTGTCCTGAAATGCTGGTTGTATGAAAATTAACGGGAAGCATCAGGTTCGGGCCAGTAGGCAGGAGATATGGGATGTTTTGATGGATACGGATAAGTTGGCGAAGATCACTCCGGGTGTCGACCGTTTGGAGCCCTTGGAAATTCAGGACAGATTTCAAGCGGTAGCTGAGGTAAAGGTGGGACCAGTGAAAGGCAATTTTTCTGGTGAGGTACATCTAAAGGAGAAGAATGAACCACGAGATTTTGTATTATCTATTGACCAGAAAAGTAAGATTGGCAATGCCAAGGCAGACATAAGCATTGAACTGATTGAAGAGGGTGAGGGAGCAACTGAAATTCATTATACAGGGGATGTTCTGCTTTCTGGGGTCTTGGCAAGGATGGGCCAGCGGGTGATTGGTGGAGTAATCAGTATGATGTCTAAACAGTTTTTTCAAGCACTGGCAGAAGAAGTGGCCAATGACAATGTAGGTGAGGATGCTTAAGATAGGTGCCGATGAGCTCCACCGTCTCTTGCCATTTCCGCATTTGATTGAATCACTAAGAAAAGGACTCACCACTTCTATTACAGTACCTGCCAGAACCCATCATAACTTTGGAGCAGCCGTTGATGGTTCTCATTCCACATTACTGCTTATGCCTGCATGGATTGAAGGAACATACTTGGGTGTCAAAATTGTGACCATTTCACCGGACAACCACAAATCAGATCTTCCGACCATTCAAGGTGTGTTTCTGCTCTTCGATGCTTCTACCGGTGTCAGATTGGCTGAAATCGATGCACCAACACTCACCAATTTGCGAACTGCTGCAGTCAGTGCTTTGGCCAGTTCGCACCTTTCTCGAGAGGACAGTGGTTCTTTACTGATTGTAGGGACGGGTAGTCTTGCACCTTATTTGGTCGCAGCTCATAGTTCGACACGATCGATTAGCAAGATATATGTATGGGGCAGAAATGGCAAAAAGGCAAAGGTGTTAGCCACGGAAATTGAGAAATCAGGTCAGGAAGTTGAAGTTTGTCAAGAAATTAAGGAAGGTCTTAGTAAGGCAGATATTGTTTCGACGGCAACTATGAGTTGCAAACCTTTGATATTAGGTAAGTATCTTCGTGCCGGACAGCATATTGACCTGGTAGGTGCATACCGTCAAGACATGAGAGAAGCTGACAATGAAGCAATCACCAGATCAGAAGTGTTTTACGATATGGAACAAGGAATCATGGAATCCGGCGACCTCTACCAGCCCATCAGTTCAGGGCTAATACGGACAAAGGATCTGAAGGGGGGCTTGGTGGATCTTTGTTCAGGAACCCGGGTGGGAAGACAATCTCCGAAAGAGATAACGGTATTTAAATCTGTTGGTCACGCCTCCCAAGACCTCATTGCCGCCATCACTGCTTATGACCAGAAACAACCTCTATGAGATCATTTGATAAAAATAAAATTTAACCACCGAGATATGGCTTTTACGATAAAAACCAGCAGAAGGTCTTTCTTTTCATCACTAGGTGTTCATTTACCTTGGATATTGGGTCTCAAGGGTGCCAGGTTTTCGCGGCCGGCAAATCAAGCCACGGTAGTATCAACCTGGGACAGTGGGGTGATTGCCAACCAAGCCGCCTGGAAGGTTTTACTTAAGGGAGGTCACGCCATCGATGCGGTGGAAGCTGCAGGAAGAGCCATAGAAGATGTGGTTAGCTGTTGTGTTGGCCTTGGCGGCAATCCTGATAGAGATGGGTTTGTAACACTTGATGCTTGTATCATGGATGAAAAAGCCAACATTGGCTCAGTAGCTTTTCTGCAACGGATCAAGCATCCCATTACTGTAGCCCGGCAGGTCATGGAGAAAACACCCCATGTGATGTTGGTTGGTGCGGGTGCTCAGAAATTTGCTTTAGAAATGGGACATGATCTACAATCAGCCGACCTCTCAGAGTCGGCGGCAAGGCAATACAGAAAGTGGCTTGAGAAGTCGACTTTCCAACCGCAGATCAATATCGAGCGAAATACTGAGAAGAAAGGTAAAGGACCTTTTGCTCCAAATATGATGCCTAGTGGTTCCTTCAATCATGATACGATGGGTACAGTGGCTCTTGACAATGCTGGCAATCTCTGTGGAATGTGTACGACGAGCGGTATGGCATTTAAAATGCATGGTAGAGTAGGGGACTCGCCCATAATTGGTGCAGGTCTTTTTGTCGACAATGAGATAGGTGCAGTGACCTGTTCTGGTCAGGGAGAGGAGGTGATTCGAGTGGCTGGATCCCACCTAGTGGTAGAGTTTATGCGTAATGGTTTGTCGCCTAAGAATGCTTGTGCCAAAGCGGTAGAACGCATCGTTTCTCGTGATGCCAATAGGGCGAAGAAGTTTCAAGTGGGCTTTATTGCCTTGGCAAAGGATGGGAGAATAGGCGCCTATGCGATCCAGCCCGGCTTTAATTACACGGTGACTCACGCAGATGAGCAAGAGGTAGTGTTAGATGCAGAAAGTTACTTTGGTTAATTTATTGATCAAACACAACCAATTCAGTTGCCGGTGAAAAAACTCAAGATTGATGATGATCTATTTGTGGATCTAGCCGAAATTGAGGTTAGGGGGGTCAGGGCTTCAGGTCCAGGTGGTCAGCACGTAAACAAGGTATCTTCTGCGGTCCGTCTTCGATTTGACATCATGCAGTCCTCTTTGTCGCATGATCTTAAGATTATGTTGACAAACAGTGGAGATAAGAGAATCAATAGGGATGGTGTCTTCAATGTGAAAGTTCAGAAATTTAGGTCGGCAAGGAAAAATCGGGAAATGGCGCTACAACTGTTAAAGGAATTTATTGATGAGACCACCACTGTCAGGAAAAAGCGAATCCCTACTAAAATCCCTAAGGCTATCAGGGAAAAAAGGAAACAACTAAAGAAGAGACTCAGTGAGAAAAAGGCAGGGCGACATAGTATAGAGTGGAAAGACATCTCAGAATAATTGCTGTGCTCTGTACTTCAGTAGATCTCGCATCTCATCGCCTGAAGATTATTAACTCGCCAGTCTTTAGACCAATGCGGTGGGGGCTGATATGGCATTACATAACGCATGGCTGTTTCTTATTCAATGTCTACTAATGAATACACTTAGTTTTTTCACCAATGCCTAGACGAACACTAGCAACCATCATGTTTGCCGACATTGCCGGGTATTCTGCTCTGATCCAGAATGATGAAGCACGTGCGATTGAGATGCGCGAAAGACACCGTACACTCATGGATGCACTACATGCGAACTACGATGGCAAGATCGTCCAATATTATGGAGATGGCACCCTCAGTATCTTTGACAGTGCAGTCAATGCAGTAGACTGTGCCGTAGCCATTCAAAGGTCATGCCGCGAGGAGAAAAGGATTCCTTTGAGGGTAGGCATTCACTTGGGAGACATCGTTGTAGATGATGCTAACATTTACGGCGATGGGGTTAACGTGGCCTCACGGGTTGAAACCCTGGGAGTGCCAGGGGCTGTACTGATCACCGATCAGGTGCAGAACGCCATCAGGAATCATACCCATCTGGAGACTACCTCCCTGGGATTCTTTGAATTTAAAAACATCAGGAATGCTGTTGAGATTTATGCGCTAGCCAATTCGGGCATTCACTTACCTAATCGTACTGAACTTGGAGGTAAGTTGAAGGAACAAAGAAAATCCGTAGCTGTCTTGCCATTTGCCAATATGAGCAGTGATCCCGAAAACGAATTTTTCAGTGATGGCACTTCAGAAGAAATCCTGAATGCCTTAGTCAAGGTGAAGGGTCTAAAAGTGACCGCACGAACGTCCTCATTCGCCTATAAAGGCCAGCAAATGGATATCCGGGAGATTGGCCGTCAATTGGATGTCAAATACATCCTCGAAGGCAGTGTCCGCAGGGCATCCAACCGTGTTAGAATTACGGCACAACTCATCAATGCTGCCGATGGCTTTCATCTCTTTTCCGAGGTGTATGATCGAACACTGGACGATATCTTTGCCGTGCAGGACGAAATTGCCACCACCATCACACACCTATTGCGACAACATCTTGAAAGCAGAGATCAGCAACAACCGATGATAGCGGCTCCTACCACCAACATGGAAGCCTATCAACTCTACCTGCAGGGACTTTATTATGCCAATCAATTTGGCCATGATGCCGCAATGTCAAAGGCTATACCTCTCCTGGAGCAAGCCATTGAAAAAGCGCCAGATTTTGGACAGGCCTACGGAAAACTCGCTTTTTGCTATTTTTTTCAAGCATTCAATGGCAAATTGAGTTGGGAGGAGGCACAAAGGCAGGTAGCTCATTGCATTCAAAAAGTAGCTGAGTTGCAAATCGAATCACCTGACATCTACTTCATAAGAGGTGCCTACGAACACTTTAATCAATGGAACTGGAAAAATGCTTTGGAAGTGACCCTGGAGGGACTGGAAAAATTTCCCAATCATGCACCACTGTATCATTTGTTGGCAACTTTACAATGGACAAAGGGAAACCTGGATGCAATTTTGACCCTGATGAATAAGGGCCTGGAATTAGACCCATTATCAATCGAAATGAACCTTTATACCGGCATTGCCTATATATGGGCCGGTGCTTTTGACCGGGCTGAAAAGCTCATAGACAAGGTTCTGGAAATGGTGCCTGAACACCGAGCTTCAAGAGAATACAAAGGCTGGATTGCTGCTTTCACTGGTCAATTTGATGAAGCAATTGAGATTTTTGACAGTCTCCCATCAGCAGGCTACCGCCTGCATAGGTCTACCTGCCTAGCATGGGTCTATTGGAAAATAGACCGCAGGGATGAAGCTCTTCAATTACTGGGTGAAGTTGAACAATTGGCCGAAACCAATATTAATTACTCTATGGATCTGGCTGTGCTCTTTACCTGTTTTGGCAATTTTGATCAAGCCTTTCTGCACCTGGAAAAATCCATTCGCAATCGAATCAGTGATTCGATGATGATTCGATCGGATATCTATCTAAGACCATTGAAAGAAGACCCACGTTGGCGTACAATGTTGAAGTTGATTGGAGATGTGCCTGAATTTGAATACCAAAACCTGTAGTTTTGACATCGGACCTAAGGCTCTCCATACCAAAAGATGTGACCACATGAGGTTGATTTTATTGTATTCATTCTTCTGTTATATACTTGCCAGCTGTATGGGATCCGACAGCAATGCGGTCCGGAATCCGGTGAGAAGTGGAGATGCCGAATCACAGCGAATCATCGATGCAGCGATTGCGGCGCACGGCGGTGAACACCTGCAAAAGCACCACATAGAATTTGAGTTTCGCAGCCGTACCTATAAGTCAATTCGCGATGGTGGTATTTTCCAGTACGAGAGAATTTTTATCGATTCCAGTGGGCAGCATTTCCGTGATGTTCTGACCAACGACGGCTTTGTTCGCTACATTGATGGTGAGGTGGCAGACATCACTGATGAAAGAAAAAAGGCCTATTCCAGTTCGGTTAACTCCGTGATCTATTTTGCTCTTTTGCCATATTTCCTGACGGATCCTGCTGTGCAAAGTCAGTATATAGATGAGGTCGCCATCCAAGGTGAACCTTACCACAAGGTCAAGGTGACCTTTACTCAAGAGGGTGGAGGTAAAGACTATCAGGATGAATTTATCTATTGGTTTCATCAGGACCGGCATACTATGGATTACCTGACTTACAATTATTTGACCGATGGCGGTGGTTCACGGTTTAGACAAGCCATTAATCCCAGGGAGATTGGCGGCATAAGATTTACGGACTATATCAACTACAAGCATCCTAAGGAAACTCGGAATATCATGGATTTTGACCGCCTGTTTGAAGCCGGTGGCTTAGATAGTCTCTCACTTATCGCAACAGAAAATATTATTGTCAACAACTAGATTGAAAGCGTCAATCGTCTGCGATTTTGCGAAGTCAGATATTTTGGAGTCACCTTATCAACTTATTCTAGTAAACCAATAGTTCCTGGGCATGAATCTGACAAGACTTTCTTAAACCTTGCCGTTGACCAGGCTCCCTGGTACCGGGCTCGAGCACGAAACTTGCCGATGAGTTTGCCCGTGCGGTCATACCAATAGTTGTATAAGGAGTTACGGCAAGATTGGACCTTAAATACGGAAGTACGGCCTTTCGTGTATTCGGCTATTTTACATGCATTATGTTGCGCCCTGATTTTCTTGATTAAGGTAAGATGGTCGGGAAGTTTATTTACGGCCAGATAAGGTGAGCCCACCGTAAATTTTCTGGATCTGGTTTTCTTTTTACCACATACATCTTTTATCACTGCGGTGATACTGTAGTGGCCAGCTGGCATATTTCTCAATTCTTCATGGCCAGTTGCATTTGGTCTTGCCCATTCATAGGGATGAGTATGATCTCTTCCGACGAGTTGTTTTCCAATGTACAAATCTACGTAGGATACATAGTTCGGATCACTTACAATTACCTTTACATAGACATCATCTCCAGGACTAAATAGAGATTCTGTTGGAGCTACAAAGTAAATGGATTGATTGCAGCCGAATGTCGAACCGATCGATTCAGGGGAAAGCGCTTGATTAGACCACAGGGATGCACCAGAGAGGATCATCAGGGTGAGCAAGTATTGCATGATAGCCAGGTATTTACCCTTCTGTGTGCTGAATAAAAGAAAATGTCCCGTGCAGAGGTGAGCTTTTGTTGGACAGATCACATCCCATTTTATAGGATGTGAAAGACATAACTTATTTTCAACGGAAAATTTTCTGAAATGAAAAAGCGGACTTTGCTGGCGTTGGCAACGATAGTGACAATGAATCTCCTCTATGCGCAGGAGAAGGACAAGAAATGGGACGTAGCTGATCCTTCAGGACAGTGGAACTGGAAGGAAGTTTCATTCAATACCAATGAAGGCACATGGATGAACATCGATGTCAGTCCGAACGGGGAGACGATAGTATTCGATCTCCTAGGTGATATTTACGCACTGCCCATCGATGGCGGTACAGCCATCCCGGTTCGAACGGGAATTCCTTGGGAAGTTCAGCCACGATTCAGTCCTGATGGTGGGCAAATACTTTTCACCAGTGATGCTGGCGGGGGAGACAATTGTTGGGTGGCGGATCATAATGGAAGCAATGCCAGGCAAGTGACTACAGAAGATTTCCGCCTGGTGAATAACGGCATTTGGACACCTGATGGCCAGTATATCATTGCCCGCAAGCACTTCACATCCCAGCGCTCATTAGGTGCTGGAGAGATGTGGATGTACCACATCTCAGGAGGTGAAGGGATACAGCTGACCAAGAGAAAGAATGATCAGCAGGATGTGAATGAACCCAGCATTTCTCCCGATGGTCGATACCTTTATTATAGTGAAGACATGTACCCGGGAGGTTTCTTTCAGTACAACAAAGATCCAAATGACCAAATCTATGTCATCAAGAAATATGACCGCCATACAGGAGAGATAAACACCGTCATATCTGGTCCGGGAGGTGCTTTCCGACCAGAAATATCGCCGGACGGCAAGAAGTTGGCATTCATAAAACGCATTCGTACCCATACTGTACTGTGCACCTATGATCTTGATACGGGCATGGAACACCCAATCTTTAGTGGCCTCAGCAAGGATCAGCAGGAAGCATGGGCTATTTTCGGTGTTTATTCCGGGTATTCCTGGATGCCCAAGAGTGATGCTATTATCATTTATGGTAAAGGAAAGATTTGGAAGGTGTCGATCAAGGATGGGAAAGCTGTAGAGATTCCATTTGATGTGCAAGTAAACACGAAAGTTGCAGAGACTTTAAAAGTTCGAAACAACGCCTTTGACTCTTCTTATACTGCGAAGGCGGTTAGACACGCAGTCACCTCACCTGATGGAAAGAATCTGGTCTTTCATGCTGTTGGTTATTTATGGGAAAAAGAGCTACCTGATGGTCAACCTCATCGATTGACCAAATCTACGGATCTGGAATATGAGCCGGCGTTTTCTCCCGACGGCGAACGACTGATCTATGTGACCTGGGATGACCAGAATCTAGGCAGGGTTAAGCAATACAACCGCTCCAATGGTGAGATCAATACGATTGTAGAAACCCCAGGTATTTACCGGACCCCTGTGTTTTCACCGGATGGTAGCCTAATAGTGTATCGCAAAGATGGTGGCAATAGCCATCAGGGCTATGTGCATTGCCAGGAACCAGGAATTTATATCTATAGTTTTGAGCATGATTCCTCAAAGTTGGTTACTCCCCAAGGTGAATATCCCGTCTTTAGCCTTGATGGTCAACGAATCTTTTATCAGGTTGGTGGATATCTGTTTGGTAGTCTAACCAAAACATTTGCTAGCGTCAATCTAGATGGAAAAGACAGGAGAGAACACTTTGATGGCAAATATATTCAGAGATATTCAATCAGCCCTGATAACCAATGGGTAGCTTGGTCCGAGCTCTTTAAAGTTTATATTTCACCCTATCCACATACGGGCCAGAAGGTGGGCCTGACCCATAAAACAAAGGCTGTGCCGGTTGCTCAGGTGGGTCGTGACGCTGGAATAAATATCCATTGGTCACCGGATAGTCGTACACTGCACTGGACATTAGGGGAGGAATATTTTAGTGCCAATCTTTCCGATCGGTTTAAATTTCTCAATGAAGACCTGGATACTTTGCCACCCATGGATACGATGGGCATAAGGATTAATCTTGAAGTAGCTGCTGATCGACCCCAGGGAATGGTTGCTTTAACCAATGGGCAGATTATTACTATGGAAGGAGATGAAGTGATCAGTAGGGGTACCGTGTTGATTGAGGGGAATGAGATCCGAGCAGTAGGCACCGATGTCGACATACCAGAAGATGCTTTGATCATTGATTGTGCCGGCAAATCCATCATGCCCGGGATTATAGATGTTCATGCCCATAGCGGCAATTTTCGCTATGGTCTCAGCCCGCGTAAACAATGGGAGTATTACGCAAACCTGGCTTATGGAGTAACCACCAGTCATGACCCTTCTGCCAACACTGAAATGGTGTTTGCACAGAGTGAACTGATTAAGGCGGGTGAAATGATCGGTCCCAGGCTCTTCAGCACCGGAACGATCCTCTATGGAGCCGATGGTGATTTTAAGGCAGTAGTCAACTCACTGCAAGACGCACGAAGTGCCATTCGACGCACTGCGGCTTACGGTGCATTTTCAGTGAAAAGTTACAATCAACCGCGGCGAAACCAGCGACAACAGATCATGCAAGCGGCCCGAGAACAAGGCATTCTGGTGGTACCTGAAGGTGGGTCCTTTTTTTATCATAATCTGAGTATGGTCGCCGATGGACATACCGGTGTCGAACACAATATTCCGGTTGTTCCCCTGTATGAGGATGTGGTCAAATTCTGGTCAGCTACTAAGGCACACAATACACCCACGCTGGTTGTCAATTACGGCAGTGTGACTGGAGAGCATTATTGGTATCAACACACAAACGTATGGGAAAAAGACCGGCTGCTCTCATTCACTCCTCGCAGCGTGGTGGATAGCCGATCGAGACACCGGACCATGCTACCAGAAGAAGAGTATCAAAATGGGCATATCTTGACTGCTCAGTCCTTAAAAAAATTATCAGACGCTGGGGTTAAAATTAACCTTGGAGCACATGGTCAGTTACAGGGATTGGCAGCTCACTGGGAACTGTGGATGTTAAAGCAAGGCGGAATGAGCAATTTAGAGGCCTTGCGATGTGCCACCATCAACGGGGCACTGTACTTGGGGATGGAACATCAACTGGGTTCGATTAAGGTGGGCAAACTAGCTGACCTGATCGTGATCGATGGCAATCCATTGGAAGATATCCAAACCACCGAGAAAGTAGAATACACGGTAGTCAATGGGCGGGTGTATGATTCAGCCACAATGAATGAAGTGGGAAATTACAATCGAAAACGAGGTCTGTTTTATTTTGAAAAAGAGGGCAGTGGTAATGCCTATCCATACTTTATGGAAACTGGTGGTTTTATGCGGCCAACCTGTTGCTTCAGAAACTGACTTTCAAATGGGCAAATTGCTTCACTTAAATCTGTGACTCGAATATCCTTATCTCGTACTAAGACGAACTGAATAACCTTTTGAAGTCAAAGGACCGATTTACCTTCACCTGAAGACTGGCTAGCCTGATCTCTCCCGAAGGTGTACCGGTTCTCCATGCAGGACAAATCGATTTGCCTATGTTGAATAATGCGTGAAATCTGAGTAAATTAGGATACGATTCAATTTAGTTTCCCAGTGAAACGATTTGCTAAAAAGCTCTTTTCATTCAGTACAGCCTGTACCATTAACTTTGTGGTTTTCTTTATGATGGGACCTTTGTGGGCTCAGCATGAGGAAGTTCCTCATATCCGTACCTTCTCAGGTCTCGTCGATCCGGCTTTTCCATATACTCTACCTGAGCAGGTTGGAATATCAAGCGTGAAGCTCGATTGGATTGCTAATGAAATTCTCGGCTGGATTGCCAACGGTGAGCTGGTCGGGGCCGAGCTGCTGATGATCAAGGATGAAAAAACGGTCTTTCACGAAGCCTATGGTTGGAGTGATCGAGAGAGAAAGATCCCAGTGAAACGCAACTCTATCTGGTCGATCAAGTCCATGACAAAGCCGATCACAGCCGCCGCCATCCTCATGTTGGTAGAAGAGGGCAAACTATCCCTCAACGATCCGGTCAAACAGTTCATTCCTCAATTTGCTGGCGATGAGAGAACAACTGTTCATCACCTCCTTTGCCATATGAGCGGATTTCATGGCAACCATGGATTGGGAGGTGGTGAGGGAAATTTCCCTTCAGTACGAGAATACGTAGCGGACTGGGCTATCGAGGGACCTACTGAGCCTTTCGGACGGTTCAGCTATGCGGATTTCAATTATGCCGCACTGGGTCTCATTGTGGAGAGTGTCTCCAATCTAACTTTGGATAGTTTCACCAGAGCCAGAATTCTTGAACCGCTTGGATTGAAGGATATGTCAACTGGCTTCTCATCAAATCCGGTATGGCGTGCCAGACTCAACCCGTGGTATCGATGGAATGAGCGAGCTCAGCATTATGATCTGCGCTGGACCACAAAAGGCAATCACTGGCCTTTCTACGTCGGCAGTTATGGTATGTTTAGCACAGCCATGGATTACGCTAAGTTCATGGCTTTTTGGCTAAATGGAGGACACTGGAAGGGTAAGCAATTGTTACGTGCGGAAACAGTGCAGATGGCCCTTCAACCACATGCTGATGTCGAAGACTCATTTGCCTACGGATATGGGTGGAACCTTGATATGGTGAACAAAGGCTCGCTTTCAGCCTTTTCACATGGAGGTGGAGATGGTACCGAGTCCGGAGCATTTCCGGGCGACAATACTATCGTGGTTTTCTTAACTCATTCGCGGTGGGGTCCTTGGGTCGAAGGATTTTGGAACCGGGTGGACATGAGCGGAATTTTGGACAATCGCGTAAGCTACGGAATAAATGGCTTTATGGATTGGGTCAGTGAACAAAATCTGACCGAGGTTGAGATATCGACTGACAGTCGCTCCATGTGTACGGGATCCTACAGCGTTTCAGAACCGGACCGAGTTCTCAGTGAATGGTGGCCTTCTTGGGGAGAACCTGAGGCACTGTATGTTTGGGATGAAGCAGGACAACTGCATTTACGGGCTGGTAAGCCGGGGCTAAGATCAGGGCGGCGGTTTCATCTCGTACCACTTGGTGATCATGACTTTGCTCTTGGACGCTATGACGAAGGTAAACTAGAAGCCGTACAGCCTGATTTGAAAATACGATTCCATATCGAGAACAACCTGGCACAAACGGTTGAGGTATTCAAAAACGATCAAATAGAGTTTGCTGCTAAACGAGTCCACTCAAAGAAGCCGAGTGAATAATCAAAAAACAGGTGGATTCAAGTGACACCAAACGGGCTTGATCCGTGGTTGTCACATCAAGTATAGTTGGCCTTTTTGCATTCTTATGAGTCCCAGTCAATCTTGGGGCTTCAACCCTAAACGCAGCCAGACAGGATCTTTGACCGTTAACTAACCGGAACTGACTTAAAAGTAACCTACCCGCCGTCAACCCCAGCATATGGAGGATACTCAAAAGGTACCTTCTCCCTGGTAACTCGCGGATCGCCAGTCTCCTTTAGTGAATCCATAAGTTGATTTCGCAACTTGTCTTTTATGTCCAGATAGTCAGGATCAGTGGCGAGATTGTTTATTTGATCAGGATCTTTTCTTACGTCAAACAATTCTTCGGCCGGTCGTTTTCCAAAAGCAAACTGATAATATCGTCCATTCTCGGGATCGTTACGGTGTGCTACAACCCAGGCTTTGCTTGGACTGGCGTCAAAATCAGCAAAAGCATGGAAAGTGTTGTTGGTCAGTTCATCGATATTGGCAACATATTCATCATCAACTACAAGTGGATCACCCATGGGATATCGGTCCGGTTCAAAATTGATAATGTACAGGTAATCTTCCGTCCGGATGGCTCGCTGAGGGTAGGGAAGTTCTCCGGCTCTGGCTAACCGCACATGCCTTTCCCTGCCCGTGATGACATGATCACGATCAGGTTCGACTTGACCACTTACTTTACTTTGAAGGATTGGCAATAAACTGCGGAAGGTTACCTCTGCGGGGATAGGTATATGACCAGCCTCTAAAAAGGTGGGAGCGAGATCTGGTAGTGTTACGAAATCGTCGACGATGCGATTTGAGGGAATGACACCAGGCCATCGAGCCATTAAGGCAACCTGTACCCCAAAATCATAAAGGTTACATTTGCCATTTGTCATACCCGGAAATCCATGATCTCCACTGACGACCAACAACGTGTTGTCAAGCTCATCCATCTCTTCAAGCATGTCCATGATTACTCCTAATCCGGCATCGAATGCGAGTACCTCACCCAAATAATCGGCAAAATCTTCCCGAATGGTATCCACATCGGGAAGGAAAGCCGGTATCTTCCCTTCTAGCGCATCTGGATCAATGTCCCAAAGTGCATTTCCCGAACCATACGTCCATTTGCGATGTACATTGGTGGGGCCCCACCAGTAACAAAATGGTTGATCTTGGTTTCTGGCTTTAAGAAAGGCAGAAAAATTATCTCTAACCTCTTGGTGCAAAATTGCCTTCGCGGAGTCCAAAGATATCCCATTTTCCGCCATGAATTTTGTGACATTTTGGCTGTAGTTATTGAATTTTGCCTCTTGTTGATATCGGTTTTTCTTCCCCCCAAAGCCGGCATCTTGAGGTGTTCCTGGTGACCACACTTTATAGGTGTAACCAATATGATATCCGCCTTCCTGCAATAGAAGAGGGAATGTGGGTATAGAGTCATCCCAGACGGCACCTTGTAAAATCGCCCCAAGACCGGTGCGGTAAAAGTGCTGGCCTGATAAGAGGCTACTTCGACAAGGGGTGCATGATGGGGCATTGACAAAGGCATGTTTGAAAAGTACCCCTTCGTGAGCAACGCGATCGATATTGGGCGTTTTGAGCAATGCATTGATGGAGTTTGCTCCATCAATTTGACCATAACAACCGGCGTACTTACCCCAGTCGTCGGCAAAGGCAAATAAAATATTTGGTCTCGCCGTTTTGACAGCCTGATGACCATTACATCCGCTCAAGAGAAGCAAGATCAAGACGAATGTTGACGATGATGGTGTGTAAAGAAATTTGATTGTCATAAGCTCCCTCATTTGTTTAAGTCCCTAGGCGAAAAGCTAGTACGCTGTCTACTAAAATATTAGCTATAATTTCCAATTCTTACGCGATTTTCTTCGTTGCAAAGCCTCTCCGTGGCTCCTACCAAGTCCACTTTTTGCGTCTTCAACTTCATCTAAAATCCTGTTAGAAATTCAATACAAAATCTTAATGGACAGTGTACTACTGTGACGCTCACGAATTAGCTAATATCGAAAAAGTAATCTTTAATTTCATTTAGTTGATCTAGTGCCAAAAAGGTGCAATCCGGATTCTTGATGCCGCTACAACCGGTGTTTAGGTGGATAATACGCATAGCAACGGGCTCTATATGCACCAATGCGGGTAAACAGCGGGATCCTTGTGGGCAGTGCAAATTGGTGGACAGAATCGTATTTTTAGAGATTTTTAGCGACAAAATTAAACAGGTACCATGAGGACACAATTCGTGAGCTTTGTATTTGCATTTTTATCATTCAATTTGTTGGCGCAAACGCAAAAACTAGATGTTGAAGGGGACTCTAGAATCAACGGTCGCTTAGATTTACTAAAAGGCACCGGAAATACTCTAGCTGGATTTGAAGCCGGAAAAATCATGGGCACTCAAGCCCATTCCAACACTTATTTTGGATACCAAGCAGGTGTTTCGGATGCTAATGGTCATGAAAATGCATTTTTTGGCTATCAGGCAGGTTTGAACAATGTGGGGAATCAGATGGCTGGTTTTGATACACCGGGAAATCGGAACACTTTCATTGGTCATAGGGCAGGTTCGACCAATGTGTCTGGATTTGATAACTGCCTAGTGGGATTCAAGGCTGGCGAAGCAACTCTGGAAGACCGCAACGTTTTTGTGGGTGCTTATACCGGTATAGCAAACACCACAGGCGAAAAAAATACCTACTTAGGTACTGCTGCCGGTGAGTTCAGTACCAATAGTGAAAATATAATGATTGGTTTTTGGGCCGGTAGAAACAATAATGGATCAAAAAACTGTCTGCTGGGCACTCAGGCAGGATACAGCGGCGATGGATCTTCTAACGTATTTATTGGTTATCAAGCAGGATTTAACGAATCGGGCAGTAATCTATTATATATCGAAAATTCCAATTCAGCAGCACCCTTGATCTGGGGAGATTTCTTGAATAATGATGTGCAAATAAATGGAGATCTCTGTTACACTGGTACGTTAAGCATGTGTTCAGACCTACGATTCAAGAAGAACGTTCGAAAAATTTCCGACCCCTTGTCACGACTACTGAAATTGAAAGGAATCATTCACGAATGGAAACATGAGGAGTTCCCAAACAAAGTATGGAAGCGTGGGGAGGAATACAGTATCATAGCACAGGAAGTCGAGGCTGAATTCCCGGAATTGGTGAGTGAAGGCAAGGACGGCTACAAATATGTCGATTATGTAAAGTTTACTCCCATCTTGATCGAGGTGATAAAGGAGCAGCAGTCAATGATCCAGAATTTAAAGGAGGAGCTTAGTGAATTAAAGAAGAATGATGCAATTAGAGATGGGGAGCTGGCTCAAATCAAGCGAATGTTGGAAAAGATTTACCCCACCCACAAATCATAGGAGAAGAACACTAAACAAGATATCTCAGAATCAACGTTTTAAGAAGCTCGTCCAATTCCGCACAGACGGTACACATAGTTCGGGTGACGAAATATAGGTATTCGGTTTTGGTGGGGACATACAAGTTCGTTGCCGAGATATAGTTCGTCAGATCTGTAAATCTGAGGATGAAATATCCTTATTGATGAAGAGGAAATTCACACCTTCCTAAAAATGCAGGTACATTCCCAGGGCACTTACCGGTTGCCATACGCTCAAGGGCTCACGTACCGAATGATGCAACTCAGCTGGCTGGATGGTCAGCCATCACGGAAGTGCCTTCACTAATCCTGTCTGCACCGTGGTCTCGATAAACAGCCCTAACCGAGGAGAAACCAAGGTGTTAAAGGCTGGAGAATCTATCGAGATACCGGTTTGGATATGAGCCTGTAGGACCGATAGGAAGTATGACTTCATATCTCGTGTTATATTCTGGCTTCATCAGGGTACTTGGATTTAAGAACAAGGAACACTGACTAACGATTTTAGAATTATGTTTGATTTTTGATTTTATACGTTTTCAACGTTTTCATATTCTTTTGAGCCGTTTCTATGCTTTTTACAACATATTTTGGGAGGTGATGCGGGTGAGATTCCGCATATCGCAAAAGAGAATGGCAATGATCCTTTCTTCAGCTTCACCCTCCGGGATGGTTTCAAGCTGGAACTTGTTCACTTCCATTGTATGTTGTTGTATTCATGTTTGTTGTTGATTAAACACTCCCCTCAACATCATGGTCAATCCCCATTTTAGCGATTGTAAGGAATCCTCATCACTTAGACGGCACACATCCTTGGTGACGATTATCGCTTCAATGCCCATCAAAAGGGTTGCCACATGAGTAAGTTTGTTGATATCGGAGGGCTTTAGATCAACTTGTATTTCTTCAAATGCCAGTTTCAAAGCACGAATTCTGCGAGCGCCCCTTCTTCCTTCCATTTCATCTGCCGAAATCACCACACTGAGAAACTTTCGAAAGGCGGCTTCATTATCGAGGGTAAAACGGTTGTAATAGTCCTGTATACTGAGGATCATATCTTGTATGGACTGACCGTCTAATTGCCTTAAGATGGACTCAGGACTCTGAACATTCAAATCCAAGCCGGCCTCCAGAGACAATACTTCCACATTAGAATAGTACCGGTAAATGGTAGCTCGAGATAGACCGGCTTGCGTAGCAACGTCCTCCAAGGTAAAATCTTGACCTTCATTTAGAAATCGCTGGGCACTTACCAAAATCCTTTGCTGCGTCTTCAGTTTTTGTTTTTTCCTGCCAGTATGTAAATATTTTTCATTCATGAGACAAATATCTCATATAAATTGGAATTACTCAAGTATTAATTTATATTTGTGAGACAAAAATCTCATAAAATGAAAAATTCTAACGCTCTTTGGGTGCTAGGTCATAAGATCACCCCCCATCTGATTTCGGGTGACTATGATTTGGTAACGATTGAAACACCACCCCATGTTGCTGGACCTCCTCCACACCTTCACCATACCTACACTGAAAGTTTTATCGTCATAGAGGGTGAAATGGAGTTCATGGTAAATGGAGAAACCAAGGTGTTAAAGGCTGGAGAATCTATCGAGATACCACCCAATACCCTGCACACATTCAGCAATAAGAGTGACCAAACCTGTAAGTGGGTGGATATTCACAGTCCGAAAGGCTTCATAGATTTTTTTGCGGCTATTGGAATTCCAGTGGGGGAGGACAACGCACAGGAAAATTCAGTCGCCCCAGCCGTGGTAGAGAAGGTGGTTGAATCAGCTGCCGATTACGATATGCGGTTAAGCATATGATTCGAGCACCATCAACTGCCGATTGCCATCGACAAAGTATACCAGAGAAAATGGCATATAACCGCAATCACACCATTTAGTTCTGCTTACAGAGGTCAACCTATGGGGCCGGGTTTTTCTGAGACTATTACTAGCTGGACTAGACTTGTCTAGTACTCTGCTCACTGAGGTTTTGTGCTGAATTTCTATACGATTTTTTTCAGATGAACGTCAGAACACAGGCAGGGCGGTAGATCCTGGTGAGTTGCTGAGAGGTCACATGTCCCTCAGTGCTTCCAAAACCGCTTATGTCTCAGACTCTGCGTTCAATCTTCGTCTTTCTTAACAGTAATATTTCACTGTTTAAAAGTTAGCTACATTTACTGTCTAATTTCTTGGGGATAGAACAATCCTTGGATCGGATTTCCGGTTTCCAGTGTCGTTTGGATGAATCCTATTATATATGGAAAGGAGAATATTTTTTAAGAATATTGGGTTGGGAATAGGCTCAAGTCTTTTGAATCAGGGTGCAAAAAGTCAACAGCAGGCACCAGCAGTATTCAAATATCCAGGCATCCAGTCACTTGCGGATGCAACTAACGAACAAGGTGAAGTAGCCCTGAGACTCGCCTGGCAAAACGATGCCGACCACGATATCGAATTTGATTTACAAATTGAAGTTGAAGGTGGTGCAAGTTCAACTCGAACGAAATGCTATTTTATTGAACCTCCGGATCAATGCTTTTCACATAATGTATCCCAGAGTCTTCACCTGGATCCAGCCGACGGGGATGTTTTGGTAGCTTGGATTCTCCAGGGGACTGAGACAACTTTGGTAAGAGTGCAGACGGGTTCCATAGGAAATCACCAATTCACTTTGGGTGAAGTACTCAAAAAAGGTGAGTTACAATTTGGAGAGAAAACCAAGTTGACTATTAATCTATTGGGGTACCGGGAAGTTGGTCGAATGACCCTGACGGATTTACATATCCAAGACCAAGAAAAATTTCGGTTTACAATTATGGCTGATCCGCAAGGAGGAGATCCGAGGATCGACACAAATGATGCCCCGACCCGCATGAAGATTCACAATGCCTTTGTGGAGGAGACGGTGAAACGCATTACTGAATTAGATCCTCCTTCACTATTTACCCTCATTCTGGGAGACTTTGTCGACAGTAAAGGCCAGCAAGGAAATTTCTTGCATATGGAGGATCTGATTAAGCCATTACGCCATCCCATCCTTCTGGAAGTAGGCAACCATGAATCTCCCTATCGGGCAGATTTTACCCCGGCTTACAACATGACTGATCTCGACAATTTCTTTGCGAGTCAAAAGAGGGTAAACGGTTTGGAAAAGATCTTGTATTCTTTCGATCTTGGGCAGTGGCATCTGGTTGTTTGGCCAGATCCGCTTCGTCACAATTTTTGGTCGACACATCCACATTATTTCGATTGGCTTGAAAAGGATTTGGAACACCATAAAGATCGTTCGGTGATTTTTATGCACCACGTGCCATTGCATCCGATCGGAATCGACCCATTGACTTCCTATGTGGAATCCACTAGTGTAAAGCAATTACTGGTTGACATCTTGAGTCGACATGGAAACGTTAAGTTGGTCGTCAGTGGACATGTTCATATCCCTTTAAGGGCTTCACTTAAGACCGCGGTGACTTATCGAGGAATGAAAATGATCAATTTACCCGCAGCTGGTTTTAGACCGAGGGCTTTTGGTGAACCCGATTTTTTTGGTGGGCCGGAGCAGGGCGTTGGCATCATCGATATCAATGGTGGCAAACTCAAGGTTCATTTTCAATCCGTCACTAGAGAATGGTTTACTTATCCAGAAACGTTACCTGACTTTGATGATCATAATTATGCTCTTTGGTTTCAACAACCCTGGGAGTTGCCAATACAATCTTCTTTGGTCAATGGCGATTTTTTACTCGGATTGGATTCTTGGCATCAACGCTATGTTTATACTGAAGATCAAAACCCTTCAAATATTCGGGAGGTCAGAAGCACTTCGGATGGAAAGAAGGCTTTGTACTTGTACAGTCGTAAGCGGGATTATGATACACCAGGCCAGGATCGTTTGCCCCAACACATCAATCGAATTGTTCAATGTGTTTCACTAGAGGGTAAGAGATTTCCCGAACTTTCATTGACTTACCTGCTGGATGAAACTTGTTATGATTCCACCAGCTTGAATGGACTTTTTATTTGGTTGGAATGCTATCGACAAGCTCATCAGGTCGCCAATTTGATCTATGCACCGGGTAAAGTCTATGGAAGCTTGACCAAGAGATTCGGTAGGCGGCAGCTTGCCGATGTATTATATTTTGATCTGCCGGCAAAGGAAGGTCAATGGCATCAAGTGTCTTTGCCATTGGCTAAAGACTTCAAAAGTGCTGATGAGCGAAGTCGAACTTTTCAGGAACTTCACGCCGATAGAATGTTAATCTACCTTGGAACTTGGACGGTAAATGAAGGCCTGGGGCAAGAAGCAGGCGTTTTTATTCGAGAGATTTTGTTGGCAGAAGGAAATGAAGAAAGTCCGACAACGCCCAAAAAGAGCGACAAGGATATCTGGTACAGCAGAATCGACCATGTAGCAGGTGACCACCAATATGCGGATCAAGCATTGGTATATCCTTTCGGTTTACGTGGTGAGAAGTCACCCACTTGACTGCGTCGTCTTAGGCACTCTCTCAAGCCAAATATTCTCTTTTATTTTAGTCCCTTTTTACGAATTTCTTCATCGCAGATCCCCGCCCGAATGAACATCGGTCGGGCCGCCTCACTGTAGCACCGGCTACAATTACAATCTACTTCCTCAAACTTCATAGAAAAATCAATTGAATTCAGGATTCGAGATCTTAAGGTATTAGCGGGGTTGAGCCAGCAACAATAGAGAAAAACCAAGACGTCATGATTATCCCAATGACAAATCAGCGTAACGAGTATAATAATCGAAGCATTGTCTGAATCTAGCTGTATATTCACCGAATGCTGTAAGCTCGGGGCATGAATTTTCATCAGAATCTAGTACATGCCAGGTCATTATGGCAATTTTTTTTACCGAATAACTTCAAAGAACCTTATGAAAACAGCGAATACCAAGTTCGATACTTCTTCTTTTTCGTGGAAGTTGGTCCTGTTACTCGGGATTTTCTCGCTAGCTCACCTCCTGTCTCCCGCACAGAACGTGACTTTTTTGGGAACGGGTAGTACTATTCCCATGGCTGATGATCGGCTGGTGGTCGTGCAAATATGTCATTTCGGTGATATTACTGGTGTCACTTGGAACGGTATGGCCATGGCAAAAGGCGTTAGTCAACATCACAGTTTAGCCGGTGCCGTAGATATGTGGTATTTGCCCGTGAGTTCAGGGGCGGAAATCAATGGGACCGGAGCTGTGCTTAGCGGTACGGATCTAACTCCCCGAAGCATTCATGTGATGAGCTTTGCCGGTGTGGATCAAAACGCTTCTCTGGGCGATACTGATGGAGCACAATCGGGTACGGTAACTGTTGATGCAACAGCAGGAGACATGTTATGGGAGGGATATATGTTTCGGCAGAACACGGCCATCACCGGAAATTCGGGTCAGACTGAAGTGTTCGACAACGATTTTAATTTATCGGCTTCCCGATGTTGGGGTGCCTACAAATTGGCTACTGATGGATCAAATTCTTTGAGTTGCAGTGCCGGGAGCAATGGAGCACACGCCGCTATAGTATTAAATAAAGTTTGTGCAGAACCCATCGAATGCGAAGTGTGTCCAGATATGCTTTCAGTAACTTCTCTCTATCTAGCCAATGATCCACATTTGAGTGTTTTCCATGCTGCTCAAACGCTTGACGCTGCGGGTACCATTACCACAGGAGAAGACATTGATTTTAAAGCCGGCCAGAGTATTGAGCTGCTGGTGGGATTTACTGTTGATATCGGAGGGATCCTCGATTTGATTATTGAGGAATGTATCGAATAATGAAGGATCACTTGCAAGGTCTTTACTGACCTTAGCTGATCAAATACCAATGTTGAGGATTAGGCGGGGATCTAACTATTGGTTCTAAGACTGCGGATTTCTGTAGAATCACTTGTGCAAGAAGCCAGATCAGATACGAAGTTCTGGGATATGATCCGCTGTAAAGTTGCGCAGTGAAAAGGCGCCTGTGAGTGCCGGAGCCTCCTTCTTGGCATTGAATTATTCCTACTTTGTGTAACGAGTTTTGATAAAGGCAGAACAATCATTGTTCACTGGACCTGGTTATTCTACGGGTACGCATACCGGCGACATACTCACTACATAGGGACGTATCCCATCAGGACAATCTTTGGGTAAGGTTTCACTCTCCAGAGCATGCTTGGCCATGTAGGCGTCTTTATCTGCCTTATCGCAAATGATCTGCAAATTGCTTGCTGCCAATTCTTCAATTTTGTCGGGATCAGTACATGCGAAAGATTCATTCGTAATGGTGACTACTGAACACTCCCAACATGAAGATGCATCCTTGTCACAAGCTGCTTGAAACATCGCTAATAATAGTGTAAGTCGTACAAGCATATCGATTTCAAAGATATCAGTTTGGATGTGATACTTGGGTGCAGTTCATCTAAACCGGTAGGACGTAAACACATTGATGAGTGTATAAGGAACCTTGGTCCTTTTGGATCGAAGTACAGATCTCCCTCCAAGTAAAGAAAGCTACGGCAGCGCTTAGGTTAGAAAATCAGGCCATTTCTTTTGCCTGGATAAGAGAACAATTTAGGTCAATATCACCTAAATGAATCATTGGTTTACGCAGCATTCTGCTTGAAGTCCTAGCACTTTTGACACTATAGTTTCAATTTTTACCACAATAAGACCAAATCACTTCAATCAGGAGAATCAACCCAGGACAAGTGTCGAGTTCGTTGCACAATAGGGTGACAGTGAGCAGCAAACCAAGTTTAAAGAAGCTCACAACATTTCAATCAACAAAAACAACAACAATCATGAAAAGCATCATCACATTTCTCATTGCCACACTATTGATCGCAGGGTCACTACATGCACAGAGTATCACTTCCTTCAAGCTATCCACGGGCATTAGTCATAATATAGCACCTGATCTGGTGGTAACCAGTATAAAGCTGCCTTATGTTCCACCGGCTGCCAGAATTTATACACACAACCTTATTCAATTGAAAGTTAAGGTGACCATCAAGAACCAAGGAAATGATCTCGCCAGGAACGGATTTGGCATTCGGACCAATCTGAAATTCGGTGGCAAGGAATTAGACACCAAAACGATTGCAAGACTGTCAGCCGGAAAGTCGGCAACCTTCATGATGACGATCAATGTACCCGCATCTTACAACGGCCGGTACATCAAGCTCAGCTCGATGGTTGATTCACGGCGCATGGTTAGAGAGTCAAACGAGAACAACAATTATAGAATTCTCAAGGCCAAATTGCCCCGTTACAGAAAGGTCACTCGTAGAACAATCTGATCCTCATAGAATAGCATTTACTGAAAGAGGAGCCCATTCAGTTGGGCTTCTCTTTTTTTGATCAAGATTTAAATCACTACACTACGTATCGGTTACACCCTCTCCTTGACTGATATTGTTTTGACGAACTTCCTATTTCCTGATCAACTGCATTATCATCTCTTTCAAAGCTTCGATATCCTCACTTTGCGCTTCGATCATCGCTTGCTGCTCTTGCACTACCTTCGTTAGTACTGCTACAAAATCCATCGGACTAGTCCTTTCCGTTCCTGCGTTGCGACGAGGTCTGGGACCTCTTCGGCGATAAAGCCGAGGTACATCTCATTCTTTTCCGTTTTGTAGCTGAATTGCTTCGGGCTGAGTTTTTTCAGCGTGGCCAGGGCTGCTTCTGACGTGAGATCCCTGATGTTTTCTTTATAATCACGTGAGGAAGCATCTGTCCAGACACCACCAGCAGTGACATGGGCACCACTTCCCATCTCAAGCGGAAAGGCAGGATCGATTTGACCAATACCAACTTTCCCATCTTTTACTGTGAGTGACGTGGGATAATGCACTGCTGCAGATCGAGTACCCAAACTGAGCCGGTTATCGCCATCATCCCAGAGCAGCCATCCCCGGTTATCGATATCTTCCCCTACATTCAATCCGCTGTATCCAGCGGTATTAAATAGTTTGGATTTACCTTGGACATTGGGTCTTCTTAATGTACAGCAAGGTGATAAGATGCTTACCAAACAAGAATATCAATAATATGCGGCAACTATTTCTTTTGCTATTGGTCCTTCATATAACACAGGCACAAGGACAAGACACCGGTCAAAAATCATTTCCGGCATTAGGAATTACGCTAACGATTCCCAATAATTGGGTGGGACAAGAAAATGAAATTGGCTATGCCATGGGTTCTTATACAGAGCCAGGCCTAATCATGGTTATCCCTCATCAAACGCGAGAACTGGATCAATTGAAGCAGGAGGCCAGACAAGGATTGGCTGATGAGCAAGGGACTATGCTCCAACTTCATGGAGATCTGGATGCATTTGGTGCTCAGGGTATACAAGCCCATTTCCAAGGCACAATTTCCTGGCAACCCGCTAAGGCCTATGCCGTCGGATTGATTAATCCGCATGGTGGAACCGGTATCACCATCTTGGCAATCAGTACGGTCGACCAATTCACTGACATGCACAAGACTCTTCCACAAACTATTGCTGAGTCCGTAATATTTGAAAAGGTCGCGACATCGGTTTCATCAATAAACAAGTCCACCAATGTGGCAGGAGCTGGATCGGCGGATTGGGCGGCTCTATTACAAAACGCCCGATTGACCTACATGAACTCGTATTATTCAAACAGTGGTAGTTATGATGGATATTCCACAGGTGGAGGATACAGCGATAAAGAAGTGATCGATTTATGTGCACAGGGATATTTTAGGCATTCTAATTCCAGTTCGCTTTCCATAGACACGGGAGGTACATTTGGAAGTTCTTATAGTTCCGGCCAGGGAGATGGCACCTGGAAGGTCACTAGAGACAATCAGGGACAGGCGATCTTAGAGCTGACTTTTCTCAATGGCAAGGTTTCCCAATACGTTCTGGCTTTGGAAGATGGTAAAACCTTTCTCAATGGTTACCGATATTACCGGACCTACGGCACAACCACCGACGACGGACCTGATTGTTTTTAGGTGTTGAGGACTTGCATTCTCTTTTATACGCAGTTAGTCATACGCATTAAAATAAATCCAGGGTTTGGCGCTGTTTCACAGAATTTACAAGGAAGGGGATACAGCCTATCTCAATAAAGCCTGAGTAAATCCTTGATCAGGAAATGTAGTCCTAATTATTGAAAAAATAAAAGTTATCATTTACAGATTAACAGCTAAATACTTATTATAGCTTTTTCACTGATGTGTTTAGAAAGTATCCGGAGTGGGATATTAATTGAACACCTTAGGAGGTTGATGACAATCATTGTTTAAGAATATCGAAGAATGCTTGATTGATAAAAAGAGCCTCTTTCCAGATTTGCCTCGTACTCAAAATGCCAATCCCAGCGAGTTCATTAAGATACCGGGAGGCTGTGGGACGAGATACATTCAGATGATCCATGACTATTCCAATTCGGCAATAAGGTTGGATAAATAGTAATTCCAAGAGATCCTTGGTGTAAATCTTTGGCTTCTTTCGCTTCACAATCTCGACGGTTTGATTAAACAGTTCGTTGATTTGATAAATTTGGGCGATCGTTTCAAGAGCAGTTACTTCGACAGCCCTGGTTATGTAAAGTATCCATTCTTCCCAATGATCATGGGTGCGGACCTCCTGCAGTAATCGGTAATAATCTGATTTGTGGTCAATTATGAATTTGCTCAAATAAAGTACAGGTTTGTCCAAAAGACCTTTCATAATTAGGAAGAGCACATTTACAATACGTCCCGTCCGTCCATTTCCATCGTAAAAAGGGTGAATACTTTCGAACTGATAATGTTGAATTGCCAATTTGATAAAGGGTGATAGATCGTCTTCAGAATTAAGATATTCCTCCAGATTTTTCATCAATTTGACGATGATTTTGTGGTCATCTGGAGGTGTATAGATTATTGAACCTGTTGTAGTATTTTTTAATGCAGTGCCCGGTAGCCGCCTTATTCCGGCACTGTTCTCTTCTAGTATCTCTTGGATTTTGATAATAGCATTGGTGTTCAGAAAACCTTTCTCCAGGAGTATTTGGTAACCTTGTAGTAGAGCTTCCCTATAGCGAAGTACCTCTTTTGTGGAAGGATCACTCGCCATCCCTTTGATGCTAAGTGCCTGATATAGTTTGTCCTGTGTAGTTATAATGTTTTCAATTTCAGAGCTGGTTGATGCTTCTTTTAGAACCACTGCATTTAACAGAATGGCTGGGTTAGGCAAGATGTTGGCTAGACCTTTCAATTCACCAACTATTGCTGCAGTTTTTGAAACTTGCCGAAGAATGGGCACGGTTTCCAGTTTTTCTCCGTGTGGAGGCAGTAGCGGAAGGTTATTGAACGGTATCTCCGGATTCATAATGCAGTCGAAGATAGGCTCTAATTCAATATCATGTAAAGAAAATTCATTTTTTTTTACATGAGAATGGCCTCGTGTAAAAATGTTTTACATGAATATCTAAGACGGGGCAGCATCACCTGAATATCGTGATAGAACATCTCTAATCAATCCCTTGTTTCATCATAACATACATAAATTCAAAGGATTAGAAGTACTCGAAATACTAAAAAACGAGCAAGATCTTACTCAAACTCCCTTTGGTGCCCGGAGCGGGAATCGAATTTTCTTCGGCCATGAGGTCTATCTGGGTAGCTCAATATCTCCGTGGAATTATACTTTGAATGGGATTGATACTCGAAACAGGTTGTAGCCAATGGAGCCAGAAAGACAGGCTGGCATTAATTCTAATTCATGACAGGCCATGCTATAGAAAAGTTCTCCATGTTTAGGAGATATCGATGAACATTCCGTGGTCAATTGCAATAAAGAGCACCAAATATAGGATCTTGATGCAAAATGTTCGAAGAAGTCTGAAGCAACGGAGAATTGTTCGGTTTCATTCTGTTTGCGAAATGTTCATTGCATGGGCACTAGGCACCACTTAGCCTATCTTTAATACTAGCAAACTTTAATAAAGCGCACCTTTTTGCTAGTTTAAGCCTCCTAGTTGCGATAAATCCCTAGTATGCCCTACACACGAAGACTGGTTGCTATTATGTTTACCGACATCGTTGGTTATACCCGGCTTATGCAAGAAAGCGAGCAGAGAGGTATAGCACTTCTTGAGCGTCATCGCCGGGTTATTGACGACGTGCATGCAGCGCGAAATGGGAGGGTTATCAAATATATGGGAGACGGGACCTTAAGCATCTTTGATAGTGTGATCGATTGTGTGCATGCGTCCATCTCTATTCAAGAAAAATTATTGGCTGATCCTGCTGTACCACTGAGGATAGGTATCCATGTGGGAGACGTAATGATTACAGATACGGACATCATCGGCGATAGTGTCAATCTGGCTTCAAGAGTGGAGTCGCTCGGGGTGGCTGGATCGGTTTTAGTTTCTAACAAAGTGCAGGAAGAACTCAAGAACCATCCCATTCCGCTAGCGCTCTTGGGCGCTTTTCATTTCAAGAATGATGAGATGCCCAGAGATATTTATGCTGTGACTTCCAAAGGCCTTGTCATTCCGCAGCGTACGGACCTTGATGGCAAACTGGAAGAAAAAACACATTCGGACCGGACTAATGAAGAGCAGCCTGTAGAATTGAAATCTCAGGATGAAGCCCTTGAAGATCAAGTGAGATCCATCATTCTATCCCACCTGGCAGATGATAAACTATCGGTGACCTTTTTATGCAAGATGGTAGGTTACAGCCGGCCCCAGCTTTATCGCAGGCTTCAAGCTATTGCCGGTAAATCTCCCAGTGAATTCATTCGGGAAATCCGTTTGGAAGAGGCAGCTAAGCTACTTGAACAAAATGTGGCAAACGTTTCAGAAATTGCCTTTCAAACCGGATTCAACAATTTATCGTATTTCAGCAAAGCATTTCAGGATCGCTTTGGCCACCCGCCGTCAGTGCATGCAAAACAAAGCAGAAGGCGATCTTCTGTTCCAACAGAATTGACCAACTTTATTGGAAGAGAAAAAGAACTCACCGAAATTTCGGACCAGCTCTCCGACATCAGACTTCTTACCCTTAGCGGGCCAGGAGGTACTGGAAAGACCAGATTATCACTACAGATTCTTCAGCTTGTAGAGCAAGACTTTGCAGATGGTGCCTATTTCGTACAACTGGCACCGCTGACAGACCATGGTCAGGTGTTACCAAAAATTGCCCAGATCCTAAATTTGAGACAGGATCCGACCAAGGAAACAACGGAGCTACTGCAAGATTTTATTGAAAGCAAAAATCTACTACTTGTCTTAGACAACTTTGAACATGTACTCGGTGCTTCTATTGAGCTAGCAAAAATACTACGCACGTGTCCCAATCTTAAAGTTCTGGTAACCAGCAGAATCGTACTGAATATTTCTGGTGAATATGAGTATCGTGTCCCAGGCCTTGACTTGCCTGATCCCAGCCAGGAATATGAAATAAGGGACCTCGAGAAGATAGCTGCAGTGCAATTTTTCATTGATCGCGTGCAGCGCGTCAAGCCAAATTTTGCGCTTGATCAACAAAATTGTTCGAGCATCGTGACAATATGCAATCAATTGGATGGATTGCCTTTGGCTTTGGAACTTGCAGCAGCTCGTATAAAACTTTTTTCACCAGAGGCGTTGGTACGTCGCCTAAATACAAATAAAGATATCCTCAAAAGTAATGCTCCAGATCAGCCAGAGCGTCATCGCTCACTAAGCAATGCCATTGATTGGAGCTATAACCTCTTATCCCCAGAAGAGCAAACCCTATTTCGCGGACTGGCAGTTTTTGGTGGAGGATGTACGATTGAATCAGCTGAACAAGTATGTTTTCAAAATTACTATGGCAATGCGGACATAGTTGATGTGCTGTTGGGCTTGGTTGATAAGAGCTTGGTTCAGCGAGTTGATCAAGAAGACGGCGAACCACGATTCTATATGCTTGAGACCATTAGGGCTTATGGCTTGAATCGTTTGGAAAAGTCATTGGAAAAAAAGGCAACCATGACCCGTTTTTGCGACTACTTTCTTGATTTGGTAGCTGACGCGGAAAAGGGTCTCACCGGACCTGATGCAAAACAATGGTTAGAGATCACTAATTATGAGCTTGACAATCTACGGGCATGCATGGGGTGGCTCGACGTTGCGGGAGTTGAAGAGAAAGGCTTACAACTCTGCATCTCATTTTGGCGATTTTGGCTGATTAGAGCCATGGTCAGGGAAGGAGCTCAATGGTTTGAGAGGATGCTCGAGATTCCTCCAAAAACTGATAGTGTGCTACGGTGTCGTGCCTTGCAATGCTATGGAGTATTGTCGATGATCGCAAATTCCCTGTCCATATTTGAGGAGTCGCTGGAAATGGCCAAAAGACTTAACTACCGGGAAGGTGTTGCGCAGGCTTTGAAATACATTACCTGGATTTATGCTTTTCAATGTGAATTCGATCTTTTCGAATCTTACTCTAGTCAGGCTCTTGATACATTGCTCTCGGTAGGGAATGATCGAGATATTGCAGCCATTTATAACAACATTGCCAACAAGTTGCGCCTGGAAGGGAAATTAGATGAGTCTCTTTCCATGCATCACAAAGCAGCTCAGATCATGAGTAAGATCGGAGATTACCGGGGTCACGCCTTCAACTTGTGTCATATTTCCTGGGTGCAGTCCCTGCGTGGCGATTATGACGGTTGCAATCAGTCACTGGATACCGCCCTTCCCACTTTGACCGATCTTGCTGATAAACAGCTGCTTGGGTTCGTAAATACATTAAGAGCCTTTAATTGCACCTATACGGGCGACTACGAGCAGTCTTCTAATCTGATCGAAGTTGCCAGACCGCTATGGAGAGAGTCAAACAACGACTATGGTGATCGAATGTGCAATGTCATTGCAGCAATGAATTGGTTGAAATGTGGAAGACACGAGCAGCTACATCATCTATTTGCACAGGAGCCAGCAGTTGATAGTGCAAAGATGTACAGAACCATGGGGCTATGGATAAAACAGATGCAGATAAGGTTCTTGATACAACAGAACCAATGGAATGAAGCGGCAGATCTTGTGACATCTAGCATTAAAGAACAAGCAAGTCGCCGTATGCAATTAATATTATCGGATGATCTCGAAATAGCTGCCCAGATACTCTGCCACCAGCATAAATATGCGGATGCAGCTCGATTATTTGCCTTTGCACGATTGGTCAGAGCCAGGACCGGAGTGGTGGTCCCACCCATCTGGCGAGATGAACACACAAGGCTTCATGATGTAATTCGGAGCCAACTTAGTCCAGAAGAGTACGACCAAACGGTAGGGGAAGACGCATCATTGTCGCTGGCGACAGTGATCGATTTCCTGCATGTTTTAGAAAGCTAGGCTCTGATCGGCAAATATTGGGTAGGCCCCGACTAACGCGTCCGTCTTTACAATCTTTGATAAGCCTTTAATCTACGCCTTTCAATGCACATGCGCTGATTCTTGCGGTTTTCTTGTTCGTAATCTGGATATGACTTATGGTAGATTGCTTGGTAGGCTGCGCCACAGTGATCTTTAGCATACCAGGCCCGCTTCGAAGCCCTTCGCCTCTCCCTATACTCCCCGTCTCGCTTGATCCTCTCTCGTTCGGACCTTCCTCTTACAATGTCTACATATAATCCTCCCAGGCATCTGCTATTTCCCTTCTTGCCAAGGTATGATCTCATCTTTGCCTGCATAATTCAGGAATCCCCATCTTCTCCTTTATCGACTGGTAGTGGTTTTCATCGGCTAATGGTAAGGTTCTTCACCGGAAGCGAAATACCTGTCCTTAGTTTTAACGCTCTCTCCCGAAGATGAGCTTCTGCCTGTGTATCAAATACTTCCCAGTAGAGGAGGAGGAAGGGACGATAAGGTTTTGTAGTTTTTTCATAACCTCCATTGTGGCGACGGATTCGATCTTTGAGATCTGCACTCATACCGATGTAAATGTACTTCCTGGTGCAACTCAGGAGTGCGTAGGTAAAATGCATAAAATCAGAAGGGTTGTACCCGGAGCGGGAATCGAATCTATCTGGCTAGCTGCTAAATTATACATTGATGTAATTTAGTCGCTTCACCTGGCAATTACCTTTGATGATTTAATCATAAAGCCAGCTAGACAGGCCCGCACGGCAGAGTTTTCTTTTGTGCTTGTAAACGAGTCCACGCAAGTAACGCCTACCTGTCTTGCATTTCAACCCTGTCTCCCGATGGTGGGCTTCTGCTTGATTATCAAATACTTCCCAGTAGAGCAGGAGGAAAGGACGATAAGGTTTTGTAGTTCTTTCGTATCCTCCATTGTGACGACGGATTCGATCTTTGAGATCTGCACTCATACCGATGTAAATGTACTTCCTGGTGCAACTCAGGAGTGCGTAGGTAAAATGCATAAAATCAGAAGGTATAGTACCCGGAGCGGGAATCGAACCCGCACGGCCTCAACGGCCACAGGATTTTAAGTCCTGCGTGTCTACCAATTCCACCACCCGGGCAAAAAGGGTACATTATATGAATCCACTTCATTTTCTTCAATTACTGAACACAGCAGGACTTTCCTGCGTGCCTGCCCATCCGTAGCAAAGCGGAGGAGGGTCTACCAATTCCACCCTTGTGCCGATCATCAGCATCGGTAACCCGGCCAAAAAGGGTACATTATATGAATCCACGTCATTTTCTTCAATTACTGAACACAGCAGGACTTTCCTGCGTGCCTGCCCATCCGTAGCAAAGCGGAGGAGGGTCTACCAATTCTACCCTTGTGCCGGCCTTCAGCGTCGGTAACCCGGGCAAAAAGGGTACATTATATGAATCCACGTCATTTTCTTCAATTACTGAACACAGCAGGACTTTCCTGCGTGCCGGCCCGTCTGTCAAAAGGACAAACCTCACTTTGACCCTAGCCCTAAGACACCTCTAAAGGTAAAGAGAAAAGGAGAAATACCGGGTAGAGTGTGGGATAAATGCTTAAACCATTTTGTGATGAAATCTGGCACCATTTGCCCGGACTACATTTCGTAATTGAGCCCCAGCACCAGTCAACGATAGGTATTCAGACTACTGCTCGGCGAACTTCTTGAGTTTATATTTGGCTTTAAGTAATTCGTTACGCCGCTCAACCGAGGGCTTAGTGAAATGCTTGCGCCTGCGCAATTGATTCATCAGACCAATGCGCCGGTGCTTTTGCTTATAACGCTTTAAAGCTCGATCAATGCTCTCCCCTTCTTTGACATTAATGATAATCATATATGTAATTCGTCTAAAATGGACGCAAATGTAAGACTATTTCTCCTTTTGTGGTAGTCAAATTCAGGTTCTGCTTCTTTCTCGCCTATAGAATTCACGGAAAGAAATCATCCGCTGTGATTCTTCATCCCAGAGGTTACATTTGATACATTTCAAACTTTCACGGAACGTGATGGTAGGAACATATTTCTGCAGCACGGGATTCTCTCTAGCACACTTCTCCAGCTTGTAGTTGGGGATGCTGGAGTTGAGGTGATGTATGTGGTGAAAGCCAATGTTTCCTGTAAGCCATTGAAAGACCTTAGGAAGCTTGTAATATGTACTGCCCTGGATGCTGGCCAGAAGATAATCCCACCTATCCTTCCATTGCATGTACGACTTCTCATGTTGGTGTTGAACATAAAAAAACCAAAAGGCGATGATCGCAAAGAAGATAATGACCGGGATCTGGATCATCAGAAAGGCCTTCCAACCCAGTAACCAGGCCAGTAGAGCATAGACCACCAGTAGCACAACATTGTTAAGCAATTGTGACCGGCGCACCTTTCCCCAACCTTTAAACCGGAAGAAGGGATAGCGGTTGGAGATGGCTATATAGATTACTGGAGTCAGAATAAATAGAAAAATGGGATTTCTGAAGATTCGGTAGGCAGTACGTTTCCATTTGGGACTCTCGCGAAACTCCTTGACCGTTAGAAAATTGATATCACCCACATCGCGATGTTCTAATTGCCCTACATGGCCATGATGATAATTATGCACACGGGCCCAATATTTATAAGGCAGCGAGGTAAACAGACTGCAGACAAAACCAATGCGATTGTTCCATTTCTTAGACTTGACAAAAGACTGATGCCCACAGTCGTGCTGAATAATAAAGAGCCTGGCTAGGAAAAAGCCGTTGACAGCGGCAAATAGAAGCGTAACCGCATAGGACCAGTCCAGCAGAAAATACATGAGTGTCCAGATGGCTACAAAAGGAAGGATTGTATTAAGTAATTGAATGGTGGCTAACTTGCGGTCTGGTTGAGAATATTTTACAACGATCTTTTGCCAATCCGCCAGAGCTTCCTTGATTTCCAGTTCTTTCATAAGTTGCACAAAACTAAGAAATTCATGAGCATGACAGGTCAAAGTTGCCTACAGATGTCAGTATGTAGCCCTGCCACCAGTCAAATCAAATACAAAACCGGTATTGAAAGTAGCTTCCGGAGATACAATCCAGCAGGATAATGCTGCCACCTCTTCCACTGTGCCTAACCTCCCCATTGGGATCTTTTCCTTCATATACTGCATCGTGTCGGGGTGAGTGTCTAAGTTCATGGGCGTGGCAATAACAGCCGGGGCGAGGCCATTGACGGTTATTCCGGTCTTGGCATATTCCTTTCCAATGCCTTTTACCAACCCCATCACACCCGACTTGCTTGCCGCATAGCCAGCCATACCCGGGTTGCCCTCCTTTCCACCTACCGAGCCGATCAGTAAGATGCGACCATAGTTTTGTTTCAGCATATGTGGTAAGCTATACTTGGTCACCAGGAAGGAACCATTTAGGTTGACTTCGATGACCCGGAGAAAATCATGGTAAGGATAGTCAACTGCGGGGATCGAGGTTGGGCCAGCAATGCCGGCACAGTTGACCATGATATCCAAACGCCCGAATTTCTGGACTACATCCTGTATGCTTTGTTTTACTTGCTCTTCATCCGTGATATCGACCAAGTGGATGCTGACTTCTATTCCCTCAGATTCGATCTCCGCTTTTGTCTTCTTAAGGTCTGAAGATAGGAGGTCAAACAAGGCTACCTTAGCTCCTTCACGACCAAGCCGGGAAGCTATTCCGGCACCAATACCACGGGCGGCCCCCGTCACGATTGCTATTTGATCTTGGAATCTATCCATTTTTGCCTTCGAAAATAGGTCAGAAAAACCTAAGAACACACAGATCTTTGCATTATTTGACACGATTTCGAATTTCTCGTCCGATTTTGATTTCAGGTAGAAATTCCGCAGTGATATTTTTTTGATATCTAAAGATGCAGTGATTATTGAGTTGGACAACGATGTGGGAGAGTGGGCGGAGTTTACAATCTGGACTTCATTGGACCAGCAGATTCTGGGCAATGTCTGAAAATGGAGGAGCTGGCAGAGGAAATTGGCGACTTAAAAGCCAGCCACTTTGTCCACCCTGTTGACTAGTGGATAACCGTTGACGTAACGGTAAACATTGTCGGCAAATACTGCTTGCAGTCTTTTCCAAGAGTACTGTGAACGCCCAGAGATATGTGAGGTGATGATCACGTTTTCAAATTCCCAAAGCGGATGACCTGCTGGAAGGGGTTCCGGATCAGTGACATCGAGGGCTACTCCCTTAAGATGACTCGATTTTAGGGCTTCAACGATTGCCGGCGTATCGACCAATTTACCGCGGGACACATTAATAAAGAACGCACCACGTTTCATTTGAGCAAATTCCTCCCTGCCAAACATACCTTCACTTATGGGGGTATGTGGTGCAGCACTGACCACTACGTCAGACTGCGCTAGCAACTCTTCCAGACCATCTCCTTGCACGTGATAGAGTGTATCGCACAAATCGCCTATCTGCTCCGGGTAGAAACCTTGGATGTCGGCTGCTACCACTCTCATATCCATCGCCTTAGCTCGCCTGGCAACTTGGCGGCCAATGCCACCGAAACCAACAATTCCCATCGTCATGTCCTTAATTTCCAGTTGCTCGCCAGATCCACCCCAATCTTTTTCTTGCATCCTCCGGACTTGGCTGCCAATCTTTCTAGTCAGCGATAACAACATTCCCATTGCATGTTCGGCAATGGCCGGCCCATAGCAGCCCTTGGCATTGGTGAGCAAGATTTCTGACTGAACGAACGCTGGAAAAAGTTGTCTTTCAACACCAGCCGAGATGCTCTGGACCCATTTAAGATTTTTAGCTCTTCCGAAATCTTCTTCACTCATCCGGCCGAGGTAAACGTCGGCGTCTTCCAATTCTTTTGTATATGCACTACCTGACAAATTAGTCATCAATTTCATTTCATCAGATATGGAAAGAATCGCTTCAGAATACTCTGGATCTAATGCGGCCGATGAGATGATCTTACATGGTAGCCGAGGTGTTTTTGGTGCCTGAGTAACGGAAATTCCAGTAAATCTTTTCTGTTCATGATTCGGTAGGAGTGGAGTAGTGAGCACTAGTCCACTTGAAAGTGAGTTTTTCAGAAATCTCCTTCTCGATTTTACCTTGGGTATTTTTGCCATCTAAATCTCGGTTAATTCTATCAAAGATCACACATAATATATAATAGTTTCAGGACAATGGTACTATATGCGAAAGGGTCAATTCCCTCATATCATTGATCCAGATTGGCAAAACGACCAATTCTTCGTAATTTGATCATTGGCATAAACTGTAGCACCAAATGGATGATCGTCGGACTTTCCTTAAAAAAACCTCTACCATAGCGGCAATGGGCCTCTTGCAAAGATGGTCTTTGAAAAACCCACCTTCCGACTCGGCTGGAGAACTGTTGCCACAACGCCGCCTTACCAGAGATGGCACTATGGTTACTGCTTTTTGTTTAGGAGGATATCATATGGGTATCACTGAAGAGGGGAGTTACGCCGAAAAGATGGCGGAACGGGCAATTGAGCTGGGTGTGCGGTTTTTTGATAATGCCCGTGGATATCATCAAGGTCGCTCAGAGGAGTATATGGGGAAATTTCTAAGCCCTAAATACCGAGATCAGATTTTCTTAATGACGAAAAGTCATGGTAAAACTAGCGATGCTGTGAAACAGCATCTTGAACAATCGCTTAAAGCGCTAAATTCCGATCGTTTAGATCTTTGGCAGATTCATCATATTGATTCACCAGAGGATGTCGATCAACGGATAAACAATGGTGTCCTCGACGTTTTTCTGGAGGCAAAAGAAAAAGGACAGACGCGCTATATCGGCTTTACTGGCCATCGCAATCCAAAGACCCATTTGCATTTTCTTTCTTTTCTCAAGGAACGAGGTCTTGAAATGGACACCTGCCAGATGCCTATAAATGTCTGCGATCCTAGTTTCGAGTCATTTCAACTAAAGGTCTTACCTGAACTACTGACCCGGCAGTATGGTGTAATAGCTATGAAGACCATGGCTGGTGGCAGCATGATGGGTAAAAGAATTGATACGACACCATCTTCCCTTGCTACCAAGGATATTCCAGATATGGTCACTCAGTCTGGTTTGAGTTTCAAAGAACTGCATGAGTACGTTTATACCCAGCCCGTTTCTGCCCTCTGTAGTGGATGTGATACCATTGAGAAAATGGAGCACAACATTTCCGTACTCAAGAATTTAGGCGAATTGTCTCTGGCAGATCTGGATCGTCTGGTTGCCGTTGCCAAACCCTATGCTGGTTTTAATGTGGAAAACTACAAGCGGGTCCTGGACTGATGAATGGTCCTTGACCCAAGAGAAAAACTCTATATCTATCTACCTATTTTGATCCAGGTTAACTTCCAGACTCCTGTCGGAGAATGCTTTATAGAATGTACCAATATAGTTGCAGTCTCACTATAGCATCTCCATTCTTCTTACGGATCGCTCCGTTTGGTCTTTTCCATATGTTGCTTTAGAAATTCCAGCTCTTTTTCAATGGCTTGGAATTTTATCTCGTGTGCTTTTAGTTGATCTTGAAGTCTTTTGTTTTCAACTATTAAAGCTTGGATGCCGGCAAGACTTACACCACCTAAATCCAGGGCTGCCAGGTTCTTGTTTGAAACGCCTAATGAAAATACTTGGTAGAAATCTTCGGCCATCGGGCCTATGTGGGACTCCTGCTGGTTAGATTTGTAAGTCCATTGATAGATCGGTAAGGAAGATATTTTACGTAGAATCTCATCACCTTCAAGTTGACCATGAATATCTTTCAAGGCTGCACTGCAATTGTCGGTCCAAACGCCACCGGAGGTTAGGATCGCTCCATTGGACATGACTATATGGTCTCCACTGGTCTTTAGTGTCATGAAGGGTTCGACACCGGCCACACGAAATGTCATCCTTGAGTTTCCGTCCATCCGATAGGCGATCTGCCCCGGTGTCCCAACTGCGGGTTCAAAATTTATAGCTCCCAAATAAGATGCCGCATTGGCAAAATTTCTTAGTGTAAGAACTGATCCAAAGCCACTGATGTCTGTATTTAGGGTAACCAGGGCCTGTGAATCTCGAACTATAACCCCCTGCCCACCAAAAAATTCACCCGCGAAACCATTGGGATTTGTGGCTGCACAGGATAATGCAGTGGCACCACTGGCTACGACTCCGAAGCCAGATGAACCGGTGGATTGTCCCCAAATCCCAGTACCTGTTGAGCTGGTCGAACTACCTCTAATGGCATAGAAGGGGCCACTGTAATCTACCAGTAGCTGTTCGAATTGCCCAAAGCAAACTTGTGAAAAGAGAAGAAGAGGCATCAAAAATATTCTGTACTTCATGACCTTGTCATTTAAGTTTAGTAATTAGTTTTGATGTCTCGCCATATATAAAGTACGTTCAAAAAACTAAGTTTCGCAAGCTTCCATTATTGCATAGAAAACAATGACTTCAATGGGAGCATTTGGTCTGGTTTGGTGGCAATGAGAGGTCCGCAAAACTCAACGTGATCAAGAAAGATCGAGGCGCCAGATATGTAACCGACCTTATAGGACGATTTGCAGAATGTTTGAGCTACTGAGAATGCTGGAACGAGTCTAGGATTTGGGCTGACTCCCACCGAAGCTGGCTTTTAGCAGGATCAAATGAGTTTTGAGCAGTCAGGGCTTGAGTTCGTGACAGTGGTAGAGAAACTGTCGGAGAAACAAGGAACGTAACATCGGGTCGTCGGAGCTCCAAGGCAATCCCGAAAGGGTGCCTTCGATCCCATTCATGCCTTCGATTCCCTTTGTTTCCACCACCATAAGATTTGGAGTAAGGCAATCTTTGGTGACGGAAAATAAAAAACCACGCCAGAAGCGTGGTCGTTGGATGGAATTGAGCGAAAGACGGGATTGATTGCATCGATCCCAAAAAAGGGGTGCTGACAATTCATCCACCAACCCCTTCGGTATTTTTTTTGTTCTTGTCACCTCTTGCCTGCAAGCAGTCTGCGGTGACTACAAACAAAAAACCACGCAAAAAGCGTGGTTGGTGGATGGGATTGAGCGAAAGACGGGATTGATTGCATCGATCCCAAAAAAGGGGTCCTGACAATTCATCCACCAACCCCTTCGGTATTTTTTTTGTTCTTGTCACCTCTAGCCTGCAAGCAGTCTACGGCGACTACAAACAAAAAAACCACGCAAAAAGCGTGGTTGGTGGATGGGATTGAGCGAAAGACGGGATTGATTGCATCGATCCCAAAAAAGGGGTCCTGACAATTCATCCACCAACCCCTTCGGTATTTTTTTTGTTCTTGTCACCTCTTGCCAGCAAGCAGTCTGCGGCGACTGCAAACAAAAAAACCACGCAAAAAGCGTGGTTGGTGGATGGGATTGAGCGAAAGACGGGATTCGAACCCGCGACCCCGACCTTGGCAAGGTCGTGCTCTACCAGCTGAGCTACTTTCGCTGATCGCCTGGTTTGGAACGGAGTGCAAATATAGTAAAGATCAACTTTGTTTGAGTAAATTTCTGTCCATTGGCATTGAGCTCCATCTTGCTTAAGGCCGGTGGCGTTTCCCTGGCAAAACTTCAGCGCTTATAGATCTTAATCAGCGCCTTGATCAACTCATTTGGCTGTGGTCAAACCCTGATGGGAAATCAGGGCTTGATTGATAAATTATCAGATCATCTGTTTGAAGTCAAACTCTGATGGGAAATCAGGGCTTGATTGATAAATATCAGATCATCTGTTTGAAGTCAAACCCTGATGGGAAATCAGAGCTTGATTGATAAATTTCATCGAGAGAGGCCAGAAATACTCTGGATTTAAGAGTCACTTAAAGATTTGAAAATCAGCTGATAATCCCTTATTCTGAAGAGGCCAGAAGTAATGGTCGGATCACTTGTGCCCAGATCTTGTAACCGCGTTCATTCATGTGCAAACCATCCTCGATAAAAATATCTGAGCGTACCAGACGATTATCTCCGAGCATAGCCGTCCAGACATCGGCAAATGATATGTTCGTCTCTTGTTGGGCAAGAAACTCTAACTCCTTGTTAAGTTCCAAATATTTTTCCCTGAGGTGCCATCTTGATAGACTGGGCTTGACGGCAATAAAGGTGGTATGTGCATCAGGGATGTCTACTGATATTTTGTGCAATAGTTCGTGAGCTTTATCCATGATCTCCTTAATCGATTTGCCAGATGCCAGGTCATTGTCTCCTTCGTAGATGAAAATTTGTTTGGGATTATTTTTTTTGATCAGCTCGGGATAATAGTGGACTAGATCGCTCATGTGGGACCCACCGAAGCCGCGGTTTATCACATAATGCTCTGGGAAATCGGAGGATAGAGATCGCCACATCCTAATACTAGAGCTGCCAACGAACAGCGTGGGTCGACGACCATCTCGATGGGTGGTATCCTCTAGATATTCTGCGATTTGTTCGGCAAACCGGCTTGGGTCTTGTGCCTGAATTGTTTGACTGGCAGAAGATAATACAGTCACCAATAGGAGAAGTAGAATCATTGGTTTGTAAAGCATGGTAAAAATTTTTAACGCAATATTAAAATTTAATGCCTGACTTTGTCGTCTTCTACTAAAACCACTGATTATGGAAAGCAGCAGGGAAAGAAAAAGGAACGCATGGTATAAGGCGGTGGCTATTTGTATGACACTCTTATTTCACATTGCCCTTTTTGGAGGCTTATACTACTTGATGGATTCCCCTGCCGAACAAGCTGAGGTAACCGAACAGGAGAGTGTGCAAAGTGTCGACAAACAAGCGAGAAGTTAGTAAATCAAACATGACGTTCAACTTCACTATTACCCATCCCGATTTGAAGGGGGGTAGGTGCTCATGCGGCATTTTTTTGCCGTTAGAAAAGTCCATGCAGCTGACTGGACACCTTGTCGATTACGGCTCCTAGGTCTTCTGGACTGTTGCGAAAATCTAAGTTGTCTGCGTCAATAATTAATAGTCTGCCATCTTGGTAATCTCTGACCCAACTTTCATATCTGGCATTCAATTTTTTCAGGTAATCCAGGCTCATACTTCCTTCATAGTCCCGGCCTCTCTCATGAATCCTGCTTACCAAGGTTGGAATATTTGCCCTCAGGTAGATCAGTAGATCAGGACTACTGATCTGAGATGCCATGGTCTTAAATAAATCGAGGTAATTGTTAAAATCCCGGGTTGACATCAATCCCATCTCATGGAGATTAGGAGCAAAAATAAACGCATCTTCGTATATGGTCCGGTCTTGAATTGTGGTGTGTTCTCCCTGCAGGATTTTGAGGATTTGTTTATATCGGTTGTTGAGGAAGAATATTTGCAGGTTAAAAGCCCATCTTTTCATGTCGTTGTAAAAATCCGCCAAATAAGGATTATCATCGGCATCCTCATAATGTACCTCCCAGTTGAAGTATTTGGCAAGTTGGGTGCTTAATGTGGTCTTTCCGGCACCGATGTTCCCGGCGACTGCAATGTATTTTGCTTTAGGAGATGGCATCCAAGTTTTATAACCTCTATTCCGCCGGGCAAAATACAACTTCAACTGGAATATGAGGGTCTCATCTTTCCTTTTCGAAAACAACAGAGAATGGTGAGGTTGCAGCACAGAATGGCATACGAGGATTTGGATCCTTGACTGAAATTATAAGATCGTCTACCCAGAGCGAGGTGTCAAGCCCAGGAAAGGGTTGCAACTAAAGAGACCAACATCATGAAAGGATTCGTTTCAAATAAAGAATCTGCAACTTATGATCTTTGGGTGGTGTAGTGTGCCAATGATCGGTGTATCTTTGTGAAGTGGTAACATTACGATATGCTTATCGATAACCAACTGATTGCAAAACTCGAAACTTTGGCTCGCCTCGAACTTGCTGATGAAGAACGGCAAAAACTCAAGGCCGATTTGGAGGATATTTTGCGAATGATCGAAAAATTAGATGAGTTGGATACCACCGGAGTGGAGCCGTTGATGCATCTTAGTGAAGTAGATGATGCAACGAGAGACGATGTTGTAGGAGAACAATTGACTACAGAGGAGGCATTGCGAAATGCACCGCAGAAGCACGCGCCCTATTTCGTAGTTCCTAAAGTCATTAATCGAAGTTAAGTCACCTCACCATATATATCGAATGATGGAGCCTGTAATTTCAGTCAGAGATCTTGCCAAGACCTACCAGATGGGTACGACAGAGGTTAGAGCCCTGCAGTCCGTAGACCTGGATATTTATCCCAATGAGTTTGTGGCCTTGATGGGTCCTTCGGGTTCTGGCAAATCCACTTTGATGAACCTTCTGGGATGTCTCGACACCCCGACGCTCGGCGAGTACAAGCTGAGTGGTGAACAAGTCAGCACCATGGATGACAATGATTTGGCAGTGATTCGAAACCGGAGAATTGGTTTTGTATTCCAAACTTTCAACCTCTTACCTCGTCTTTCGGCTCTCGACAATGTGGCCTTACCATTGGTTTATGCCGGGTTGTCTAAGGATGAAAGGATTGCAAAAGCAAAGGATGTCCTGGCCACTGTGGGCTTGGGGGATCGGATGGACCACAAACCGAATGAATTGTCTGGTGGTCAGAGACAGCGGGTTGCAGTGGCCCGAGCATTGGTGAATGACCCAGCGATCATACTGGCAGATGAACCGACCGGTAATCTGGACTCCAAAACTTCACAGGAAATTATGGAGATGTTTGAGACATTACACGATCAAGGGAATACCATCATCATAGTAACCCATGAACCAGAAATTGCCGAGCACGCTCACCGCATTGTCAAATTACGGGATGGAATGATTGAAAGTGATGTAAAGAAAACCTTGCCTGCTGCCTAACTCTGCGCTCACTTGGCCAAAAACTCATCAGTTTTCTTGCTGATGGTCATATGTCGAAATCCTCTGTTGGGAGGGTTTGTTTCTGAGTTCCACAGTGACCATTTATTCCTGTTTCCATCCTATTTCAGTAACTTCCAGGTCTTGACCAAGTTTCCTAGCCAATACAAAAAGGTAATCAGAAAGGCGATTTAGAAACACCAGCACTATGGGATCTACCGAAGCCGACTTACTCAAAGACGCCACTCGCCTCTCTGCTCGCCGGCAAACGGTTCTACATATATGAGCCAGTGAAATGACCCGATGGCCAACGGGTAAAATAAATTGCTTGAGCGGAGGCAAGGTCTCTTCCAGCTGATCAATCGCAACTTCAACAAATTGAATGACGTCTTCCGCCAGATAGACGGGAGGCTTTCTCTCTTGACTTGTTGCCAGCATGGCACCAACACAAAACAATTCGTTTTGTACACGATGAAGAAAGGTCTGATGTTCTACAGAGATCTGGTCAGCAAGGTGACCTAGAAAAGCATTCAACTCATCTATCGTTCCATACGCTTCAATCCGGATGTGATCTTTATCAACCCGTTGTCCTCCAAAAAGACTCGTCGTTCCGTCATCGCCTTTCTTAGTGTAGATCTTCATCCTACCATCGTAGTTGACCATGCATTGCGCTTGGCAAACCACTCATACACGCCAAAAAAGAGAAGACTGTAGCACAAATTGGCCAGTAGCGTATTCCAGAAGAATGGTAATCCTGCCTCATAAGCGCTTAGCAAACCCGCTGGCGTCTTTGGATATATGGGAACTAGCGAGGTGAGCCATGAACCGAAGTTAGTCACGATGAAAAACAGGAGTGAAGCCACAACTGCTGCCACAATCAATCGGCCAAAGCGTACCTTTTTAAGAAGCAAAATGCCAATGAGCACAATGCCAATAAAGCCCGCATAAACCCATAAAGCGCCATGTCCAATCCAGACAAAACCATCATAATAATGGCCATAGACCAAATTGTTTAGTAGTAAATCACTAATCCATAAAGCCACCAATGGTATGGCAATGGCTACCAACCTTCGGTTGAGATAAGCCCCTCCAAACAAACCCATGGCACCTACAGCCGTGAAATTATGCCAATGAGGCAAGAATCTGCTTAAGACAGCCACTCCAATCATGCTGATTATCAAAATCCATCCCATTCTTTCTCTTTGCATAACGTCTTTGATTTGCTACAAAATTAAGGGAAAGTTTAAACTGTTCGCAATCAAACACTTTCAAATTTATTTTTCACAATATGATCATATGATGATTTTTTGTCATGGTTTTTGCATTGAAAGTCAGTAAACGCCTATTAACCAAACCTGCACCATCGGCCCACAGTGCTAGTCGCTGTGGGCTTTCTTATCTTGCACCTTGACTGAACTGGTAAGGATTTGATGACATCTGAAGAAGAGCACAAGTCGTTCTTTATAGCTGCCCAACAAAGTAATTGGAGTCTCTGGCGCACGATAGCAACGCTGGCCCTCATTGTTCCTGGAATCTTCATAGGTCAGATCCCATTAGCCATTGCCATCCAGTGGGTCAATCCGGGTGCAATCGGTATAGATTCCTCCGATCCCTCCTCCTTTGGGTTAGACCAAAATCTCACCCTGTTTCTTCTTATTTTGACATTCGCCGGTGGCCTTCTCGCCCTCATGATCGGGGTGAAGTGGATCCATAATCAACCACTGCTAACTCTCATCACACCAGGAAAGATTGATTGGAAGAAGTTGTTCTTCAGTGCAGGATTGTGGTTTGGTCTAACGTTGTTGGTTGAATTGGTTTTGTATCTATTAGCACCAATGGACTATCGGTGGACTTTCCGACCGGAATCCTTTTTTCCTTTGATGATTGTGGCCATGTTATTCCTTCCCATTCAGACCACCTTTGAAGAGGTATTATTTCGTGGCTATCTGATGCAACATATTGGGCTGTTACTCAACAATAAGTTAGCGGCATTACTGATCACGGCCATTATCTTTGGGCTCATGCATTTGGCCAATCCGGAAGTTAAGGCGTTTGGGCTGACCAGAATGATGATTTACTATATCGGATTCGGAGTTTTTCTCGGTCTTTGCACCCTGTTAGATAATCGACTGGAAATCGCATTGGGTCTACATGCATCCACCAACATCTACGGAGCGATGATGGTAACCTTTGAAGAATCAGCTTTACAAACGCCAGCACTAATTACTGTGGATAATTTAGATATTCAAGGGATGTTGATCATGTTTTTCTTGGTTGCCTTTATCTTTTTTATATACCTCGCGAGGTGTTATCGTTGGCGTCTTACTGAACTAACTCTACCAGTAAGGCAGGCAGGCGATGGCGATTTTGGGGATAGAAATCTGTAAGCCAGTACAAATCATGTGAAAGTCGCTTGTTCCCAAGGTCTTTCTTAGGAGACCTGAATATTGCAGTCTCTATGACCAGGATCATCGGAACAATTGTTTTGGGTATTAAGTCGTTCCTTATTAATAGGAGAATCCCGATTTACAAAAACTCTCAGTTATCTCTACAACGGATAATGATGGCAAGAGACGCTCAAGGCCCATTGCGAATTGTACTGATATTCCAAAATTTCATTTTGCTTGGAGTCTAAATATTCTTTAGCTATTTTGCCTCGCGTCCTAAGGCTATTGAACCCTACTTAATCTATGCAGGTAGGAAAAGTCCTTCTTGTTCTTTTTGTACCTAATGGCGTGAAAAACGAGCGAATACATGAGACTATTTTTTTGTAGTATAATTCTGGCTTCTATGGTCAATTTTGTGCAGGGGCAGGCAAATCGTTGGCAACAGAAGGTTGACTACCGGATGCACATAGACTTTGATGTGGAAACTCATCAATATTTAGGAAAGCAGGAATTGTTTTACTTCAACAACTCACCAGACACACTACAACAAGTGTTTTACCATCTATACTTTAATGCCTTTCAGCCTGGCAGTATGATGGATGTGAGATCAAGAACACTGAGAGATCCTGACCCTAGAATAGGAGATAGGATTTTGAAGCTTACACCGGAAGAAAGAGGTTATATTAAAGTCGACCGCTTGACCCAAGATGGTATGCCAGTACATTATTTAGAGAATGGAACAATTCTCGAAGTTAAATTGGCAAATCCCATTCTACCAAAAAGTGCAGTTTTATTTGAAATGACTTGGCGTGCTCAAGTACCGTTGCAGATCAGGAGGTCAGGACGTGACAATAAAGAAGGTATTGACTATTCCATGTCCCAGTGGTATCCGAAAATGTGCGAATACGATGTGCAAGGATGGCATGCCAATCCCTATGTGCAAAGAGAGTTTTATGGTGTCTGGGGCAATTACCACGTATCCATTACGCTGGATAAGAGATATATGATAGGTGGCACTGGTACTTTGGTAAATGCCGATGAAATTGGTTATGGCTATACTGACAAAAAGGTGCGGCATGGAGGAGAAGATAAGTTAACATGGCATTTTCAAGCTATGAATGTCCATGATTTTGTCTGGGCCGCCGATCGTGATTACAACCATACAAGTATCAAAGCTGAGGATGGAACCACTTTGCATTTTTTCTATCAAAGGGACAAGAAATTTGTGGAAAATTGGGAGGCCCTGCCAGAGATTTTAAGGAAGGCATGGCCAATGATTACGCGAAGATTTGGTGCATATCCCTATGACCAATATGCCATTATTCAAGGAGGAGATGGGGGAATGGAATATCCCATGGCCACCCTTATCACAGGCAAACGGAGCATCGGGAGCCTGGTGGGTGTATCAATACATGAGATCATGCATTCTTGGTTTCAGATGATGTTGGCCACAAATGAAAGTCTGTATGCTTGGATGGATGAAGGTTTTACCAATTTTGCAACCTCAGAGATAATGAATGAGCTTAGAAGATTGAAATTGATTCCCGGCAAATACAGTGTTCTACCCTATGTCGGGATCTATAATAGCTATCGCAGTATTGCACTTTCAGGTTTGGAGGAACCCATGAGTATGCATGCTGATCACTTTACAACCAACACCGCTTACAATGCTGCCGCCTATACCAAAGGTGCGGTCTTCCTAAAGCAACTAGAGTACGTTGTGGGTAAGGATGTCTTTGATCAATCGATCTTGGACTATTCCTATACTTGGCGTTTCAAGCACCCCAATGCCAATGATTTTATCCGGATTTTTGAAGTCAATAGCGGTATGGAACTTGATTGGTATCGAGAGTATTTCGTCAATACTACCCGAACCATAAATTATAGTATTGACTCAATCTCCAGCGAAGGCAATTTTTCTCGAATTCATTTGGCCAATCAAGGAGGCATGCCGATGCCAATTGACATTGAAATTAGTTATGTGGATGAGACGGTATCCCTGCATACGATTCCATTGAGGATGATGAGAGGAGAAAAGAGTAATGATGGCCCACGATTATTTCAAATTGAAGAAGACTGGCCATGGACTCACAGAACCTATTCTTTTACTACCAGCCGACCAAGCGAGGATATCTCTTCAATTCGCATTGATCCAACATTTCGACTCGCGGATGTTGACTTGAGTAATAATTTACTAGAACTAAGGAGTAATTGATTAAAATGATCCGACGATGATCATTAAACAAATTGTAACTACTCAGGTCAAAATTGAGGGATTGAGGGGTGAAATAGGTAGTTGAGGGGTGAAAAATTGAAAAATCGATGAGTTATGAACAATTTGTGAACAAAAAGGGATGAATGGTGGAAAAATGACATGTAATAGGCAAGTAAATAAATGAATACATATACGAAATTTGTATATGTATGGAAGACTTATCGAGAATCAGGAAAGCACTAGAGGAAAAGAGCAAGGAAGAACTCATCGATATTATAATGATGTTGCTTCCCTTGGCAGATAGAGTGAAGGAGTTGGAGGCTGAAATAGAGCGTTTGAAGAATCAAAATAGCAGGAACACTTCATTACCGCCATCACGAGATAAACAAGAGGTAAAAAGGAAGACTCGCAGCCTAAGGAAAAAGAGTAAGCGGAAAACAGGGGGTCAAAAGGGACACGACGGCAGGACCTTAAAGATGTCAGAAAAGGTAGATCATGTGATAGAGTATGCACCCGATCAGTGTGCTCACTGCCAGGATTATATGGTAGGAAAAGGTCAATTAATAGAATGCAAGCAGATATGGGATATTCCACTAGTTAGTTTGGAGGTTACTGAACATAGGAGATATAGAAAGTATTGTAAAGGCTGCTGCAAATGGACCAGTTCGTCTTATGGAGTGAATTTGCAAAAGGGACCTCCGGTACGATACGGAGATTGCCTCCAAAATCAAATTGTGTACTTATCGATCCGACAATTATTGCCATATAGAAGGCTTAGCGAAGCCATAGAAGTTATCTATGGGCATAAGATCAGTGAGGGAACCATCGATAATATGCTGGCCAGTAAGTCAGAACAAGCAAAAGATACTTATGCATCGGTCATCGGTGCGATTGAGAAAAGCAAAGTGGTTGGCGTAGATGAAAGTGGATGTAGTGTTCAAGGACGCAAACATTGGGCCTGGACGTGGGTAACACCAAAATTTTCCCTAATACATATTAGCGACAATCGAGGTCACTTAACCACAAGAGGATTATTTCCGCAAGGATTCAGTAAAGGCATACTAAATAGTGATTGCTGGAGGACTCATTTGAATACTATGGCAAAAGGCCATCAGATTTGTCTAGCTCATTTGAAAAGAGAGTGCCGAGGATTAAAGGAGTTTCATAAATCCAGATGGGCGATCAAACTGGAGAAGGTTCTTCAAGAAATCATGCTGACATGCAGGAAGAAAAGGATTCCAAAAGACAAAAAGAAAGACATTGAAGACAGATTGGATAAGTTATTATCACAAAAATTATCTAAATCCCACAAATCGATTAAATCTCTAAGGAATCGATTACAAAGATTGAGAGATTGTGTTACTGTGTGCCTATACAATCGCAAAGTACCACCGGACAATAATGCCTCAGAAAGAGCAATCCGGATGATCAAATTAAAGAGCAAGATATCAGGTACATTTCGCTCTCAGAAGGGTGCACAAAGATTTGCCATTTTAAGAACGATTATCGATTCGGCAATTAAACAAGGAATTCACCCCTTTAAAGCACTGGAAATTGTATCGGCCCCTTAAAGGATCAAACTGAGTTACACAAAGAAAAGTGTAATTTTTGGACATGAAAAGAAGAACATTCAGCAAGGAAGAGAAGATCAAGATCTTGGAAGAAGCCAGACAGAACGGTGTAAACGAGACGCTATCTAAGCATGGGATCTATCCAGCGACTTACTACAGTTGGAGAAACAAGATGGCAGAAATGGGAGAAGCAGGATTTCGACATGGGATGACAAAGGCAAAATTGAAGGAAATAAAGCGCCTTGAGAAGGAGAACCTAAAGCTCAAGGAGATCATAGCTGACAAGGAGTTGGAAATAAAGATGCAGCAGGAAATCTTAAAAAAAAACCGACCGCTATGGGAGAAAAAAGGTCTATAGTTAGGAGCTATGTATCACAGGGGTTAAAGTTAAAATCTGCTTTATCGATTATGGGAATAACCAAGAATCACTACTACCCTGGTAAGAGGAAGAAAGTAGGAAAGGCAGGTCGTCCTATTAGTACACACACTGAAAAATATATAGATGAGTATACAAAACAGATTGTGCCAAATGAACGGGTAGTTGACCAGATGGAGCATATATCCGAAGATCCTGACACACAGTATGGGTACAAAAGGATGACAGCAGCTATGATGCTATTGGGCTATATGATTGGCACAAAAAAAGTTTATCGATTGATGAGAGAAAATGGATTATTAAGGCGTCGGTATCGACCCAGCGGGAAGACCAGGGTAAGAGGTAGAAGAGTAGATCCAGATAGACCACTACAGGTCCTATCAATGGACATTAAGCAGGTATGGGTGGAGGAATATGCAAGGTCAGCTTACATACTGAGTATAATTGACACATTTACCAGAGCGGTATTGCATCAATCAGTGGGCTATCAAATGAAACAAGAACAAATAAGATCTGCTTGGGAAGAAGTGATCACCAAATACCTGCAAGGGGCAGATCTTCTGTCAAAAGGTTTGACTGTAGAAATTCGCAATGATAACGGACCACAATTCGCTGCCAAAATGGTTATGGACTTTCTGCATGACAATGGGATAGATCAAGTTTTCACCTACCCTTATTGTCCAGTACAAAATGGTCACATTGAAAGTTATCACGCCATACTATCACAGCACCTTGAGATGTTTCAAATACAGACGCTGGATGATTTACAGGAAATCTTGGATAGGTTTTACCTCAAATACAACTACGTAAGATTACACGGATCGATAGGGTGTCTACCACCAGCACTTTTCTGGACTCTGTGGGAAGATGGTAGAGTAGCTAAATACTACACCCAGTCGGGTAAGCCAAAATTTAAAATCACAGTACCTTACTGGAAACTATCAGGTAATGGGAATTTGAGGGAGTTTCCCATAACTAATCAAGCTCGTAGAGCTTGAAAAAAGAAGACAGATGAAATATTTATCCATCTGCCTTCTAGTTTTAAAACCATCGGTACAAAGGTCACCGTCGGTCGTTTCCCAAGAAGCAAAATTATTGAATCAATTCTATTTATTTGTTAACCTTGTAACTAAAGTCTGATAATTAGGGGGTCAAACCAGAAATGCCTAATATTATTATCAATTAGAGCTGAGTAGATTTACCATATCAACTATGGGACTTATTCGAAGCTCAAACTGTGATCAGTTCTCTGAGTCAGTTGACTCATCTATCACCTACAAATCTTTGTTTGAAATTAGGTGGTAACATGCACTAATAAATAAAAGAATGTAAATCACAGAGCAAGTCACAGCTTGCAAGCACTAATAAATAAAAGAATGTAAATCACAGAGCAAGTCACAGCTTGCAAGGGACTGAGAAACAAAGTCAATTCAGTACTATTTAAAAATTGCCCAAACATGGGCCAGTCTTCAAAAGGTATAGGTGCCAAATCTTCAAAGGCATTGGCAGGGTAAAAATGCATCGACACATCTTCAAAGATCCTGCGGTGCAGCGTCCAACGCCAGATCGTTTCAAAAAATAAGGTATAGGCAAAATAAAAGAAGACAGCCATGGCTGTACGTCTAGCCAACAGAGCGATGATGAGCCCTAGACTCATATAGCCAAGATGCATCAGGAAATATCTTCCAATCATATCAATTCTTTGCCCGATCAAATCACCTCCAATTGCATCAGTGGTTATCATCCCGACCACTATACAGAGCAAAGCAAAGTAGAGTGTGACTAGTAAAGCCAGGGTGCCCAAAGCAAGAAATTTAGCAGAGATAAACTGGGTGCGGCTAAGTCCTGAAATGATGTTCTGTCGCAGGGTGCGATTATTGAATTCAGAGGTCACTGTATAAATGGCTAAAAAGCCAAAGAAAAAATATGATAACCAATTGCCCACATAACCTAAAAAGCTCCAAATAATCGGAAATTGCAGCAGCTTGTCAGCAGACATATTTGGCGCATTGGCGAATAGGTTTTGGCTGGTCAATAAACTTAGTGGAAGAAATACTGAGTAAAGGCCAATCATCCAGAGGAATACGGAATTCTTGCGGTACTTCAGCCATTCCAATTTCAACAAATGCATCATATTATTACCGTACGATCTCCAAAAATTCTTCCTCTAGCGCGCGCTTTTTAGCTACCAGATGATGGATTTCAAAATGAAGAGTTACAAGCTCTCGATTAAGTGCCGCAACAGATAGTTCTGGATCGGTCCAAAGTTCCAAATGTTTCGTACGTCGTTCAACTTTATGAATTAAAGGATGTGAGCGTAGAAAGGCAGCCAAAGACTCATTGTCATTGCTGCTGACCTCAATGATTTGATCTTTTGATAAAATGGCTCCCACTAGGCCATCTGCGAGTTTCCGGCCATTTTTTAGGATGGCTACATGACTACAGACCTTTTCTACTTCAGCAAGAATATGGCTTGCTAAAATAACCGTTTTACCACGGGCGGCGATTTGGATAATTGTATTTCGTACATCTGCAATCCCAGAAGGATCCAGGCCATTGGTTGGTTCATCAAGTACCAGCACTTCGGGATCGCCAACCATGGCAGCTGCGATGGCCAGCCGTTGCTTCATTCCCAACGAAAAGGTTCGGAACTTCGAAGACCTGCGTTGTTTCAGCTGTACAAGATCTAATATCTCATCGTAGGTGACACTCCCTGCCCGCTTGATGTGACCTACAATCTTCAAGTTATCATCTGCATTTAAATCCGGGTAGAAGTTTGGCGTCTCCAGCAGGGCACCGATTCTGCGTCTTGCGAGGTCTTCCTGCTCTCCCTCAAACCATGCAAAGCTACCCGAAGATGGTTTGAGAATTCCCAAGACCATACCTAATGTCGTGCTCTTTCCACTCCCATTTGGACCCAAAAGTCCGTAGATTTGGCCCTCTTCTATAAGTAGATCAAGATCTTTAACCGCCTCAATGGAGCCATAGCTCTTGGTTAGACCTTTAATGCTTAGGATTGGCAAGATTGGTCAAGGTTGTGGTTTGGAATTCCTTAGTAACTCCCAGCTTTGACCTGTCCAGTGAATGGCCAGGATCAATTCGATGGGTATCCTGATAATTAAATTACACAATTTAAACACTAGATAATCATTATCTCTGAATCACACATGGCCCTCTGCTAACTTTGTTATCTTCTCCAGATTAAAATGCGCACTCCACTGATCGTCATTGAGAATTTATCGATTACTTTCCAGCATCGAGGAGAGAAAATCAATGCGCTTTCCGGGATAAATCTGTCGATCAACACTGGCGACATAGTGGCACTAGCTGGTGAAACAGGCTCTGGTAAATCTACTTTGGCACGTGCTATACTGGGATCTTTGCCAACTGATGTTACACAAATGACTGGTGACATTACTTATCATTTTAACAAACAGAGACCACAAAAGCAACCGGATGGCTTGTTGGGAAAAAAGATCACGTGTGTCTTGCAAAATCCATTGCTTGCTATGAATCCTACCATGCGGTGTGGTAAGCAGATCGAAGAGTGTTTGCCATTGGAAGGGAAGACCAGCCAATCAGATCGAAAAGCCCGGGTTCTTCGGTTGCTGGAAAAATACGAATTGGAAGATCCAGATCGAGTTTACCGGTCCTATCCTCACCAGCTCTCCATAGGCCAATTGCAGAGAGTAATGATCGCGATGGCATTGGCACCCAATCCGGAGTTAATCATTGCCGACGAGCCCTTTACCTCGGTAGATACCATTACTCGCCTGGAGTTACTAAAACTGTTTCAGGCAGCGATTGCAGATCGGCAACTTACCCTCCTGTTGATTTCACATGATCTGCAAATCATCGATAGGATAGCTAAAAAATGGTGTATGCTCAAGGAGGGAAACTTGTTGGCTCAAGGAAGCACTCCGTTTCTTTCCAAAGAACACCGGGAAGAGTATTTACAAATACTGACCGCCAGCTACCAGAAACTGCAGCAACCGGGTAAATTCGATTCGAATGTCCAATTCAAGCGCTTTATGTCTTTTAATGACGTAAGCTTTCGATACCACGATGGAAAATCAGACCTCAAGGCTGCTCTCCACCAAATCAGTTTCCGAATACTAAGGGGTGAAATCTTTGGTATCGTCGGCCGCTCCGGGAGTGGTAAATCAACGATTGCCCGGATCCTTGGGGGGCTTTTGAGGGGATACGAGGGTGAGGTAATTTTAGACGGTACGGAGATTGGCCAAGTGCTCAACCACAATCGTATGGGGTACTACAAACGCATACAATACCTGCTGCAAGATGCTGCCAGCGCACTCCCTCCTAGGATCCGGGTTGGATACCTATTACAGGAAGCACTACGAACTTTTAGGGGCCTTGAATCAAAAGAGATTAGGACGTTGATACAAGAAATTCTTGCATTCGTTGGATTGCCAACTTCTATTGTAAATCGCTATCGAGGCCAGTTGTCTGGAGGTCAAATGCAGCGTGTTGCCTTAGCCAGAGCACTTTGTGCCGATCCCGATCTCCTGATTTTGGACGAGTCTTTGACCGCACTAGACAAATCGGTCCAATTCGAGATGGTCACTTTACTAAAAAGAGTAAATGAGCAAGAAGGCAAGACCATCATCCTCGTTTCTCATGATTTGGCATTGATTCGTCATCTTTGCCATCGTGTCCTGGTTGTCAATGCAGGTAGGGTAGAGGAATCTGGGAGAACAGAGGAGGTGCTTACCCGATCACAGTCAAAGTATATTCAGGCCTTGGTCAATTCTTCCTAATTTTCCAAATATTTTTGACAATTGGTGCAACCAAAAGCTATACATATGCGTCTACTCTAGTGAAAGGGTGTTTGATCAGGAAAGCTTAACATTTTATTAAAGTTTTCGGCCCTATATTTATGAGACCAAAAAACGAAATCATGAAAACCTTGAGGATTGTGGGGATGATCTTATTGATCATTGTCGCTGCAGCATCCTTTCTGTATCTCAATTATTGTCCAGAAGCCTTCTCTGGGGAGTTCACACTAGATCCTGAAATGACAGATGTGAAGATTTCAAAGTTCATTTTTGAATCTCTGAAGAAAGTAGCTGTTTCGACCTATTGATGGTAGCATTGGTTAGCTTGTAACCCAACAAGAAACGCTCAACATCCATCTGCTTTCTCCCCTCCAATTGTAGTTCTTTCACCGATATCCATCCACCTCTGGCACCAATCAATAATTCACTATTGCCATCACTTAGCAGCTGATAGGGGGTTCCCTGACCCGGTTTCATGGATGCTGCTTTGATTTTGAGAATCTTTCCATTTAACAGGGTCCAGGCACCAGGATATGGACTCATCCCCCGTACAAAATTGTATACCTGCTGTAGAGGTTGATCAAAGTCAATTTCGGCCATGTGGTGGTAGATTTTAGGAGCTTTGGTTGCCATCAAGTCGTCCTGTTCTACCGCACTCAATGATCCGCTGGCAATTCCTCTTAGGGTGCGGTATAACAGGTCTGCACCAACAACCTTCATCCGGTCGTGCAATTCACCGGCTGTTTCATCTGGTAATATGGGGACCTCTTCCTGCAATAAAATTTGACCGGTGTCGATTTGCTTTTGTATAAAAAATGTGGTCAGTCCAGTGAGCCTCTCACCATTGATGATCGCCCAATTTATGGGAGCAGCACCGCGATAGGCCGGTAGGAGGGAGGCATGAAGGTTGATGGTACCCATAGGTGGCAGTGACCATACAACTTCAGGCAACATTCGAAATGCTACGACGGCAATGAGATCCGGTTTGAGTGCTTCCAACTCCTTATTGAATTTCTTCGACTTCAAATTCTTGGGCTGGAGCAATCGTAATTTTCGATCGACGGCAAATTTCTTAATCGCTGAAGTCATCACTTGGTCACGACCTCGACCACCCACCCGGTCTGGTGAAGTCACTACACCAACAATTTTGGCTCTCTCCTGTATCAGTCGATGCAGTGACGCCACTGCAAATTCGGGTGTACCCATAAAAACAATTCGAAGATTCTCAAATGTCATCGTGCCAATATTTTCATCTTTGTAGTCCAACGGTATTTCAATTCAAAGGTTCCCCATGGGAACTATTTGGAGCGGGTTATTATTTTTATGATCGTGAAATTCTGCATTTTGACTATGAAGGCTAGGGCTAGTTTGATCATTTTCGTGATTGTCTGCCTCGCAACATATGGTGTTTCTGGCCAACAGGTACTCGTAGACGGTTATGTTTATGAAAGCAAGGACGGTTCTCCTTTGACTGAGGTGAACATTACCATTCAAGATATGGTTACTCAGAAAACCGTTCAACTCACTACTGATACGTCAGGTCATTTTTCCTTGCTCTTATCCCGGGATCAAAAGTTCTCGCTGGAGGCATCACATCCTAAATACGAAACCTTCACTCAAGAACTATCCACTGACGCAATGGGAAGTCATCCGCTGAGTATTGAGATAAATTTAAGACCCGTTGATGTACCGGCAGATCCCATGGGGCCTCATGAGGAAACAAATGAGGATTCGAAAAGAGTAGCAGAGGGTTTGACCCAAGGGTCAGCAGGCCATAAGATCCGTGATCAGAAGCGAAATAGGGTAGTGGACGCTGGCGATCTCCCCTTGGCAAGGGATCCGAAAAAAAAGCCAAAGAAGATTGGATTTGATGAAGCGGCAGTGTATGAAAAATCAGTGGCTGATGCTGTTGGTTTAACTCCTCGCCGAAAACTCTTATTACCTGGAACAAAGGGACTTCCTAAGACATTTGGTGGTTTCATGATCGAGCTAGAGAAGGTGGATCGTCCGCTAAAGTCGGATCATGGAATTTTCTCCCTTGAGAGACCAATCTATGGAGAAAGACTTCCCAGTGGCCAGTTCGCATACCTCCTTGGTGGCTTTGATAATTATAATGAATGTACCAGATTCCTTCGGGAAGAAGTTATACACATTTACCCAGACGCAAAGATTATCGAGTTTAAAAAAGGAACCAGATTGAAATCATGACTGCAAAGGAATTTTTAATGGGTTTACCGGCGAAGGTTGAGCCACAGACATTGGAAGGCTTAGAAACGGTTTTTCACTTTGACATCTCCGGAGATGGAGGTGGCCAAGTCACTGTTCAGGTAAAAGATGGAACATGTGTAGCCAAAGAAGGGCTGGATGGCGATGCTAAATGCGTAGTAAAAGCTAAGGAAGACAATTTGATGAACGTTATGAAAGGTAAGCTGAACCCACTAATGGCCGTCTTGACGGGTAAATTGAAAATCAGCAACCAAAAGGAAATGCTTAAGTATGCCAAAATTTTTGGCCTGATGTAAGACCTTCACAATTGCCATTTGATGCCTAAGGAGATTGGCAGCTGAGTGACCTCTCCATGGATGGGAACGGGTCTTATTATCCAGGAAAGTTCGTCACTTATATCGAAATTCTTCAAATGGGCGTCAACATAAGCATCAAGTGTTGTTAGTGCGTAAAGGGCAAAAAAGCCCAAGTAAGACAGCTGGAGATTCTTGTCAAAGTTGTTGCGAATGGTCCGCAAAGCATCCGGAGCATCGATGCGACCGCTAAATTTATGTTGATCTCCTGAGATCGCTGCTCCATAAGCGCTGGCAAAACAATTCCTTTGCTCTTTATTGTAATTTACTGCATAGACCAAACCACCGAATCCTGCCCATACAATTGGGGCCTTCCAATATCTCTTATTGTAAATCTGGCCGGCACTGGGTAGAACTAGGGAATAAATCGCAGCACGGTAAGGATTAGGGTAAGGCAAAGCCCAGTTGGCCTTGAATTTACCTTTGGTTTTCTTGGCTTTGGTCATGGTCTGGCCACCGCTTTCGTTTTCGGTGTCATTTGGCTGTGACCTGGGAAGTTGCTGTGCCATGCAATGCTCAGGGCCAATCGCCAAAAGACAAACCAAAACCATTATGATGTACTTAAACTTCATACTCCACAAACGATAGCTGCCCTTATCTAGTGCACCATATAATGAAAGATTACAGTTAATTCTGGTCCCCTTCTTCGATATGGCGTGTTGCAGAACCTCGTTCGAAAACATTCTACTAACAGTGAGTGTCAGTTGCCATCAATATTATCGAGGATTCGGTTCAGCTCCTCGTCAGAACTGAATTTAATGGTAATACTTCCGCTTCCTGACTGTGATCGCTTCATGTGAACCTTGGTACCCAGTGTGCGACTTAAATGATCCACCAATTGCTGATAGGGAGGAGAAAGTCGGGTTTTATGACCTTGAGGTTCTTTCTGTGGCTCACCGCTCAGTTTACGAACGAGCTTTTCCGTATCTCGCACCGACAGTTCTCTATGTAGAATCTCATCCAAAGCAATTAATTGGGTATCCTGAGTTTCCAGCCCCAGTAGTGAACGGGCATGTCCCATGCTAATTTTATCAAGTTTTAAGGCCTTTTGGACTGGTGGAGGTAATTTTAAGAGCCTGATGTAATTAGTGACTGTACTGCGATTTTTCCCAATCCGATTGCTCAGTGCTTCATGGGTCAAATTACATTCGCTAATAAGTCTTTGATAGGATATGGCTACTTCAATTGCATTGAGATCAGCTCTCTGGATGTTTTCCACGAGTGCCATCTCCAGCATTTGCTGATCATTGGCTTTCCTGACGTATGCCGGAACACGGTTTAAATTGGCCAACCGAGAAGCTCTCAACCGGCGTTCACCAGAAATCAGCTGATATTTCTCTGCATCCAGCCGACGGACTGTGATGGGTTGAATCAGGCCAAAAGTCTGTATACTAACGGATAGCTCCTCAATAGCTTCATCATTGAAATTGTTTCGCGGTTGGAAAGGATTTATTTCAATGGCATCAATTTCCACCCATTGGATACCTCCAGGTGAGGTTGATTCCGTTTCTTCGGATTTGCTCGGTACTTCGTCTTTTTGCTGACCTAATAAAGCACGAATCCCCTTGCCCAGCTTTTCCTTATCTGCTTTAGCCATGACTTTGGATTACTAATTGGATGTCAAGTTTAATGCAACATTATTTCTGCTGAGAAACTCCTTTGCAAGATTTAGAAAATTATGGGTGCCTTTACTATTTGCGTCATATAACAAAACCGGCTGATGCATGCTTGGAGCCTCTCCTACCTTTGAATTACGATGAATGACGGTATCAAAGACGGTATCTTCGGAGTGTCCCTTGACTTCATCCACAACCAAATTGGCTAGTCGCAATCGACCATCATACATGGAGAGTACGATGCCCTCAATGACTAAGATGGGATTGAGGTGCTCCTTGACCAGGTCAATGGTATTTTTCAACTTCTGCAATCCTTCCAAGGCAAAGATCTCACATTGGATTGGGATCATCACTGAATCTGCAGCTGTTAAGGCATTAACGGTGAGTATGCCCAACGATGGTAAGCAGTCAATGAAAATAAAATCGTATTGATCTCGCAGTCCGGACAACTGATCCTTGAGGATATACTCCCTGCGTAGGCGGCTCACCAGTTCTAGTTCTGCTCCCACTAGGTCTATATGGGAAGGCACGATGAAGAGATTTGGGGTTTCAGTTTCCAAGACGATATCATCGAGGGTGGCATCGTTGATCATACAGTCATATATACTGCGTTCAATGGAAGACGGATCAATGCCTAGACCAGAGGTAGCATTGGCTTGTGGATCGACGTCAACAATCAAAACCTTGAAATCCAAAATGGCCAGGCTGGCACCCAGGTTGATGGCTGTGGTCGTTTTACCTACCCCTCCTTTTTGATTGGCAATGGCTACTATTTTACCCATGTCTAACTTAGTTCTTTATACCTCGTGTGTTGCTCCGATATCAAGTAAATGGAGCTGCAATCCCTTGCCAGTAAATATCTCCTCAACTTCTGCTCGATCGATTTCCATCGGCGGGAACGTGTTGTAATGACATCCGATGACCACTTGGGTTTGGACAAATTGAGCGGCATAAACGGCTTCCTCCGCATCCATCGTGAAATGGCCACCGATCGGTAAGATCGCCAAATCTATTGGACCTAGTAGCATAGGAATAAGCTTCATATCCATCGTCAAACAGGTGTCACCTGCTACATAGATCCTTTGACCTTTGCCTGAAGTTAACACAAAACCTCCAGGTTGGCCACCATAGCTTCCATCAGGTAAACTGCTGGTATGAACAGCAGTTACATATTTGATGGATACATCATCGTTTCGCCAAGTACCTCCATGATTCATGCCTATCGTCTTCAATCCTTTGGCAGCGAAGAAATTCGCCACTTCATAATTGCTCACCACCTGACAAGTGGTATTGTTTGATGCAATTGCTTCCACGTCTAATACGTGATCCTGATGTCCATGGGTCAAGAAAATGAAGTCGCACTGTATTTCTTCGATATTTATGTCTTTTGCTAACGGGTTGCCGGTAATAAAGGGATCGAAAAGTACGCTCGTCGAGCCAGTTTGGATAAGAAAACATGAGTGACCATAGTAGGTGATCTTAGACATTGTTTGGATTAAATTAAACTTATGGCTAAAGTGATATGGCAGTACAAAAGTACATAATCCTGAAATAATTCCTCGGCAAACCACATTCTATTATCTCTATCTTTGGAGTCCAATCATGATTGATGATTACAGTAATTTCAGGCACCAACCGTTGGGGAAGTGAGACAGAAGTTGTAGCCAGGCATATATACCGCCTGCTGGAAAAACAGCAACCCGAACAGGTAGACTATCTGAGTCTGGTTGACATGCCTCATAATTTAGTTAATCCTGAAATGTATACGCCACAGGGTCAGTCTATTAAGATTGCTCAGTTACAAGATCAGTTTATTATTCCTTCCGATAAATTATGGTTCGTTTTTCCAGAGTACAACGGAGGTATTCCAGGCATCTTAAAACTATTTATTGATGCCCTCTCCGTGCGAGATTTGAAGGCTACCTTTCACGGTAAGAAAGCCTGCCTCACTGGTGTATCTACCGGTCGAGCGGGAAACTTGCGAGGTATGGATCATCTGAGCAACATTCTCAATTATCTCCAAGTGGTAGTTTATCCCAATCGACTACCGATCAGCTCTATCTCTAGGTTGAAGGATGAAGAGGGTGCAATAAACGATCATCTTACGCTTCAAGTGCTGGATCAACAAATAAATGGCTTTCTGGCTTTCTAGGATGCAGACTGCTAAACCTTATGTATATGTTGAAGACCTAGGCCTGATATCTTACGGTGATTGTTGGGCGTACCAAACAGCGATTCACCAACGCATGACATCAATCAAAAGGGAAAACCGGTCTTTAGATCCGCATTTAGTTAAACCCCTAAATCATACACTACTGATTTGTGAGCATAAGCCCGTCTACACATTGGGCAAGTCTGGCAAGATTGAAAATTTACTCGCTAGCGAGAGAGAACTGACTTCTCAAGATGTCGATTTTTATAAGATAAATCGTGGTGGAGATATCACTTTTCACGGTCCCGGCCAACTCATCTGTTATCCCTTGTTTGACCTCGACGCTTTTTTTACAGATATCCATCGGTTTGTTCGTGAGCTCGAAGAAGTTGTCATTCGCACCTTGGCGGATTTTAGTATTTCTGCTGAACGAGTGCCTGGCTTTACGGGAGTTTGGTTGGAGCCAGATAGCCAAGGTACCCGGAAAAAGATCTGTGCCATTGGTGTGCACGTGAGCCGTTGGGTTACCATGCATGGATTCGCACTAAATGTGAATACTGACCTCGCTTATTTTCAGCAGATCATTCCCTGCGGTATTAAGGAGTCTAGCAAGCAGGTAACTTCTATGGCTCAAGAGCTTGGTCAGCAGGTTGATGTTGCGCTGGTAAAGCGTGAGATAATAACTCATTTTTCGGCGGTGTTTGGGTTCAATTATGAGATCACAAGGAAAAAGCCAAGCCCATCTTTTCCAACCTAAGCGATTAAGACCTATGGCGGCGCAACGAAGAGGACAACACCATATCAGGAATTGGCACTACACATTGAACCTAAATAGCATCACATCACCATCCTGCACGAGGTATTCCCTTCCTTCGACAGACATTTTACCTGCCTCTTTGACAGCTTGCTCTGAGCCCAGCTGCACATAATCATCATATTTGATTACCTCTGCCCGGATAAAACCTTTTTCAAAATCGGTATGGATAACGCCAGCAGCCTGAGCTGCATTCGCTCCTGCGCTAATCGTCCAAGCATGCACTTCTTTCTTGCCAGCAGTAAAAAATGTTCTGAGCTGTAGAAGATCGTAGGCAGCCCTGATCATTTTGTTTAGGCCTGGCTCTGTCAGACCCAGGTCGGTAAGAAATGCCCATTGATCTTCGGCGGCATCCAATTCAGCTATATCCGCTTCAATACCAGCACTAATGACAAGTCTTTGAGCACTTTCTCCTGAGATGAACTGATCAAATTGTCTTGTATAGTCGTTCCCCTCCAACACTGAAGCCTCATCTACATTACAGACGTATAGTACCGGTTTCTGGGTCAAGAGCATAGCCTCTTCAACCATGGTCTTTTCCGCTTCATTCCAAGAATGAATTCGAGCGGGTATCCCTTCAGATAGCTTATCAAGAATATTTTCGGCAGCCGTAACCTTGGCTTTTGCTTCCTTGGTCCCGGTTTTGGCTTGTTTGGATAGCTTTTCCAATCGTCTCTCCATTACTTCAATGTCCTTAAGTACCAACTCGGTCTCGACAACTTCTTTATCGCGCACGGGATCTATTGAGCCATCGACATGTACGATCTGCCCATCATCAAAGCATCGGACGATATGAATGATGGCATCAACCTCACGAATATTAGCGAGAAATTGATTTCCTAATCCTTCACCTTGACTGGCGCCCTTAATAAGTCCGGCGATATCCACGATTTCAATGGTAGTGGGCACAACAGCATTTGGCTTCACCAAGGATGCCAATTTATCCAATCTCGGATCTGGTACAGTGATCATGCCCACATTGGGTTCCTTAGTTGCAAAGGGATAGTTAGCAGCCAAAGCCTTTGCAGAGGTCAATGCATTGAAAAGGGTGGACTTTCCCACATTGGGCAAACCTACGATTCCGCATTTGAGGGCCATATCTAATGCTTGGTGGTCAAATTGGCGGCAAAGATAGAATTAGAATGATATTTACCAACATCGACCTGCCTACGTGCCACTACTCTGTCAAGTAAAAGATGTTAGTTAATTTTAATATGATTTTTGATGGAGTTCAAGGCGCAAAACGCAGTCAGAGCCGTAGCTCTGGTGAGCCTGTCTGCTCGGCACTGCCAGGCAGGCCCGCCCGACCGATGGTCATTCGGGCGGGTATTTACGATGAAGAAATCTGCAAAAATGGATTAAAATTATTCACAATTTTGGCTTGACAGAGTACTGAGCATCACGCAATAGGAAGATGGATGAGGTTCGGTCATCAATCAACTAGGGAAGACGAAGTTGACTTCAGTTGTAGCTGCCACTGTTAAACCTACCAGTCATTTGCTTGTTATCATTATCAGAGATCAATTCACGGGTTTTTCCGGAGAAACTTTTCATTTGCGTCGTCGACTGTTGAGGCAAACAGAGCACCTCACCTAGGGCTAACGACGCTGTGCAGACGCAGAATGGAAAAATTGTAGAATAATCATTTGGCCGACTAAGCATAGGAATGAACTTTCTGGCACATGCGTATCTATCGTTTGACCAACCCCGGCTGGTGGTTGGCAATTATCTGGGTGATTTCGTATCAAACCGACAATTGCCAAATTTACACAGAGACATCCGCGATGGTGTGAAATTGCATCGAGCTATAGACCAATACACCGACCGGCACCCCATAGTTAAGCAGGGTACAGCACATCTTCACGAGCATTTCGGTAAATACTCGCCTGTGGTATTGGATATATATTTTGATTTTCTCTTATCCAAGTTATGGCCAGAATATCACACGGAAACGCTCACATCATTTTGTGTAAAAACTTATCAATATTTGCGAGCTCATCAGCATGAAATGCCAGAAATATGGTCACAAAGGATGCTGAGGATGACTGATCATCGCTGGTTAGAAAACTATCAAACCTATGAAGGTTTAGATCGTGTTTTCAGATACCTGGCTAAGAAGGCCAAATTTCCCTCAAACTTAGCGTTAGCGGCCGATATCCTGCCAGCTCTGGAGGACCATCTAGAGTTAATCTTTGTCGGGTTTTTTCCACAACTGATTGCTTTTTCCCATGACCATGTAGCTCAGTTGATCAAGATGGAGAAACTCAACCAGGGACATGGATGTGAAACCTCCACTAACCCTCGAAATGAAATGAAAGCGTAATGGTACGGGATAACACATTTTCGAGAATACTCGACTGTATACTCTGATCATTAAAGATCAAGATATTGTTGAGACCATGACTGAATTTCAATTCCGGCGAGAGAATGAAGTACGGAAAGAAAAACTGAGCACCAAATCCTACTTCTAAAGCAAAATCGGTGGGTGATATTTTCAGTATGTTGTCGTCAGTTCGTCTTCTTGAATTACTGGCGATATCAAAGCTATACTTGATACCTCCAAGCACAAATAACCTCATGTCGCTGTAAGGTTCGGATTTGAATCTTACATGAAAAGGCACTTCGGCAAAGACAGATTCGATTTGCTCTTTTTCAAATTCGCGTTCGAGGGCGAGGTTTCTGTACCTGATATTCCTGGTTGTAAATGAAAAGCCCGGGAGCAAACGGAAGTCGAAATACCTGCCGATCTTCAAATTTGAGATGACATTGACGTTGTAGCCTGGACCGGTCACCGATTGCACGGAAAGGATCTGTTCTTGTTCATTAAATTTCTTGCTGCGGAAAATGCTATAGTTGCTACTATGAAAGGCCAGCGTAAGTCCAAAATAGTAGGGCTTATTGGCCTTATTTTGGAAATTATAGCTGCGTTGCTTGCCATAGGTCTGAGCTGACAAGGTAATTGACAGCAGTAAGCACAAGCAAGTCAGGATGATTTGTCGCTCCAATACAGTGTACATATACCAAATGTAAATGGTCGAAAAGTCCCAGATTCAAATCCTGCCTCAACCAATAGATCTACAAAATCATTGTACTGCGGAAATGCCTGGACAGATTCAAAAAGATATCTGTACGCCCTTCGATCTTTGGAAGTAAAACGACCAACCAGTGGAAGAACGTACTTGAAATATGCATTAAAAATTTGTTTAAAGGGTGATCGGGTGGGGTGTGAAAATTCGAGAATGGCCAATCTTCCACCACTTTTTAATACTCGATGACACTCTGCCAGTCCTTTCACCGTGTGTTCGAAGTTTCGCACTCCAAACGCAACGCTAACGGCATCAAAGCTATTGTCTGCAAAAGGAAGATTCTCTGAGTCCCCCAACTGAAATTCTATTTCTTTCTTCTCTCCCTGCGATCTTGTTTTTGCCAATTTTTGTTCTGCCAACTTCAGCATTTCGGGCGAGATGTCTAGCCCAACAATTCGACGGGCAGTTCGAATTTTTGACAACAATAATGCTACATCTCCCGTTCCCGTGGCAATATCCAATAGGGAGACCGGCTCCGTAGTCCCTATTTTCTGGACCATTTTCTGTCGCCAGATCTGATCAATGCCTAAAGACAAAACGCGATTTAATAGATCATATCTATGGGCAATGTTGTCAAACATCATTTTCACCTGCTCTTTCTTGCTGGCATCGCTACCGTATGGGGTCACTTCACTCGACATATTGACATTTTGAAGCATATAGAAAGACTGCAAAGGTGCCATTTCAACCCCTAACTAGCAAGTTGCATGCCCAGATCTCAAATCGTTGTTAATATCAGCGAGTTTTTATGAATTCTTACCGGAGAATGATGAAATGGCGCCTTACCTTATCTGATGGTTTGATTAGCAAACACACGATCGCAATTGTCTTTTTAGCCTTGCCCAAAACTGCCGATCCGACTACAAATTTCTGACCCAGATTTTCTATATTTGCATGTCTTTTATAAGAATGATCTAAAATTGTTAAATGTCTGATAATCAGAAAATTATACCGATCAATATAGAGGAGGAGATGCGATCGGCCTACATCGACTATTCAATGTCGGTTATCGTGGCGAGAGCTTTGCCTGATGTGCGGGATGGCTTGAAACCGGTGCATCGTCGTATTTTGTATGGAATGCATGACCTTGGGCTCACCTATAATAAAGCCCATAAGAAGTCAGCAAGGGTGGTTGGAGAAGTTCTGGGAAAGTACCATCCTCACGGAGACAGCAGTGTTTATGATGCAATGGTGAGGATGGCACAAGATTGGTCATTGCGCTATCCCCTGATCGACGGTCAGGGCAACTTTGGGCACATTGATGGCGATAGTCCGGCAGCAATGCGATATACCGAAGCGCGGTTAGCTCGTCTTGCTGATGAGATGCTTCATGACATCAAGAAGGATACGGTTGACTTTGCTTTGAACTTCGATGATTCTATTGAGGAACCCACGGTATTGCCGGCCCGATTTCCAAACCTCCTGGTTAATGGGGCATCAGGAATTGCGGTTGGCATGGCCACCAATATGCTTCCCCACAATCTCAATGAATGTGTCGATGGTATTGTGGCCACGATCGAGGATCCGGAAATTGAGATAGAAAACCTGTTCCAATATATCAAGGCTCCAGATATGCCAACCGGAGGCATTATATATGGTTTGCAGGGTGTGCATGAGGCCTATCGAACCGGCAGAGGGAAGGTCATCGTACGTGGTCGTGCTGAGGTGGTTGCAAGCTCCAACGGGAGGGAGCAAATCATTATCACTGAAATTCCATACCAAGTCAATAAGTCCAACTTGATCGTCAAGATGGCCGATCTGGTCAACGACGGTCGAATATCCGGTATCAATGACATTCGCGATGAATCAGACCGTCGCACTGGAATCCGAATTGTCATTGATCTTAAAAGGAATGCCATTGGATCGGTGGTGTTGAGTAAACTCTATAAGTATACGCCATTGCAGAGTTCGTATGGAGTGAACAACGTTGCCCTTGTCAATGGAAGACCACGAACGCTCAACTTGAAAGAACTCATCGATGAGTTTATCAAGTTTAGAATCGAGGTTATTGTCAGACGCACCAAGTTTGACTTGGCCAAAGCCGAGGAGAGAGCTCATATTTTGGAGGGATTGCTGATTGCATTAGACAATTTGGATGAAGTGATCCAGTTGATTAGAAACTCCAAGACTGTAGATGAAGCCAAAGAAGGCTTGATATCTCAGTTTGAACTTTCGGAGATCCAGGCCAAGGCAATTCTTGACATGCGTCTCCAAAAACTTGTCGGCCTGGAGCGTGCTAAGATCAAAGAAGAGTATGAAGAGATTCAAAGCACCATAAGTACATTAAAAGCAATTTTGGCGAGTGAGGAAAAGCAGAGGGAAATTATCAAGGAAGAGCTGCTGGAAATCAAAGACCGGTTTGGAGACGAACGGAGGACCGAGATCACCTTCGCTGAGGGAGAAATAAGTATTGAAGATATGATTCCCAATGAGGAAGTCGTAGTCACTATTTCCCATCTCGGCTACATAAAACGGACGAAGGTTGAGGAATACCGGCTTCAAGGTCGTGGAGGAAGAGGTTCGAGAGGAAGCAAGACCAGAGATTTGGATTTCATTGAGCACATGTTCATTGCCAGCACACACAACTATTTGTTACTATTTACCGAACAGGGAAGGTGCCACTGGTTGCGTGTTTATGAAATTCCTGAGGCTGCAAAAACGGCCACTGGTAGAGTAATACAAAACATTATTCAGTTGCCCAAAGACGATAAGGTAAAGGCCTACATCAATATTGATGATCTTACGGATGAAGAATTTTTAGACACCCACTTTATTGTCTTTGCTACCCAGGCGGGCCAGGTGAAAAAAACAAGTCTTGAAGCATTTTCCAGACCCAGAGTCAATGGCATCAATGCCATAACCATAAGGGAAGGTGACATGCTGATCGAAGCGAAGCTTACCAACGGAAACTACGAAATCATCTTGGCCAACAGAAATGGTAGGGCGATCAGATTTCCGGAGTCTAAAGTGAGGCCAATGGGACGAACAGCGGCAGGGGTTAGAGGTATGACCCTTGATGAAGACGGGCAAGATGCAGTCATCGGTATGATCTGCCTCGATCCGGAAGAGGATGTCAGCATTTTGGTTCTGTCTGATAAAGGCAATGGTAAGAGATCTTCATTGGAAGATTATCGAATTACCAATAGGGGAGGGAAAGGAGTAAAAACCATGCAGATCAGCAAGAAGACCGGTCCTTTGGTCGGTATTAAAGCCGTGTCCCAAAATGACCAACTGATGATCACCAGTCGTGAGGGCATTATGATAAGAATGCCACTGGAGAATATCCGTGTCATGGGTCGTGCTACCCAAGGCGTAAAAGTCATCACCCTAGGTGAAAACGATCAGATTGCAGATTTGGCAGTGGTGAAAGAAAATGAAGACGATGAAGAAGAATGACCTTCAAATTGGCCCGATGCAGTGTTTCAAACAGATTTCTTAACATTTTCCTAAATTTGTTTAACGTTTTTGAAAGGGTACGTTCCATTCCAGAAACTGTCTTGTAGATGAACTTAAAACGTTAAATCTTATAAAACTATGTCAATGAGAAATGTTATGCTCGCCTTAGCAACACTTCTGATGAGTGTTGGCGTGGCTTCTGCGCAAGAGGACTTTTCAGATATGTCTGGAAAAAAGGCCCTTAAAATGGCTACACGAGGTCTAAGTGCGTTTAGCTTGGATCAACAAAATGGAGGAGATAAATTGATTGAGGCCAAAGCCGCTATTGATCACGCAGTAAAGGATGAGGAGATCAAACAGGATCCCAAAGCCTGGATAACCATGGGTGATGTGTACAATTCTTTTGCTGCCTATAATCAGACGCAAAAGGTTGTAAATCCCGAGCACAAAGATGTTGAACCCAATGGTGGAATGATTGCCTTTCAGGCCTACAAGAAAGCTTTAGAACTCGATCCGGGAAATAAGAAAGCACTCGAGGGCCTTTCTGCATCTATTGGTTCCATCAATAATACCGGAATTACTTCCTATGAAGAGGGTGATTTTCAGACGGCATTTAATGCACTAAGATCAGTTTTGGATATTCATGAAGTTTTGAAAGAAAATGAATTTGTAAGTCCATTGGATGTCGAAGAGGAGTACGACAACCAACTTTATATTACAGGTCTAGCTGCAATGAGTGCTGGACAGAATGAGACGGCGAAAGTCTATATGCAGAAACTCTATGATAAATCATATGACAAACCTGCGGTCTACGATGCGATGTATAAATTGACAGTCGATGATGACTTAGCGGCAGCGGAGGAAATTTTGAATGCAGCAAGAGAAAAATACCCCGATGATGTAGGCTTACTCTTTACCGAAATCAATCACTATCTGCGATTGGAAAAGGTTGAGGTGTTGGAAGAGAAGCTAAAATTGGCCATTGAAAAAGAACCTGAAAATCCTTCGTTACATTCTACTCTTGGTAATGTTTATGACAAACTGTATCAAGCTTCTTTCAAAGAAGGTGATCATGCAAAGGCACAAGAGTACTACGACTTAGCGCGCCAGTACTATGAAAGTGCAATTGAGATTAAACCTGAATATACCGATGCGATCTATAGTCTTGGAGCACTCATCTATAATAAGGCTGCCATTGTCACTCAAGAAATGAATGCATTAGCAGATGATTATTCCAAAGAGGGTACAGCCAAATATGAGAAGAAGAAAGCGGAAGTTGAAGAATTGTTTGAAGCAGCACTACCTTATTTTAAGAAGGTGGAGCGCTTGGACCCAGGTGATCGCAATACCCTAATAGCTCTCAAAGAAATTTTTGCCCGTAAAAACGATTTTGAGACCAGCAATATCTTTAAGGAAAGACTGGAGACATTGGAAGCAGGGGGCTCGATCGAAAAATCATATTTCCAGGATTGATCTGAAAGAATATATAGAAAGCCATTGTTGGGTCAGCCTGTCTTCAGAGGCTGGCCCTTTTTGTTTGTAGGTTCATCTTGGTGCCGATATTGGCAGCAGTGGATTCAGACATATTCCATGATTTAAATTACTGATTATCAGCATTAAAAGGACTATGTTTTTAGTGTAAGTTTAGGTGAATCATCAGCAATTAAGCTCTTCAAATTAAGAGTTTGGGCCTGTTCAAATCCCGTGTTTTGGCTTTTTGGATAAGCGGACGGCAGGACCAGTCATTGTTATTTACCTTCTGGTCTTTTTTGCACATGCTTAAGTGATACCAGCCCTTGTCATTTAATTTCGGCTCAAAATGATTCTACTGCATAAAGTCGACTTAATGCTGTGAAAAGAGGAAGTTTGTTGATTTATCCCGTTTATCAGAGATCATGACAACTGCTGCTGCCATGATCAGGATTTGATAGGATATCCTTACTATGGAAAAAATCAACTATCTTCTCTGCGATAACTAAACCATTTATCCTGATCCAGTCGATTATCACTGCTATTGACCGCATTTGTAAGGCTGTCGGTCTGACAGTTTCCTGGCTTACCAGTTTGCTTGTGGTGGTCATTTTTACCGATGTGATCGTAAGGTATTTCTTTAATGCCTCACAGGCCTGGATAACTGAATTCGAATGGCATTTGTTTGCAATGATTTTTTTGTTGGGTGCAGCTTTTACATTCCAGTCTGATGATCACGTCAGAGTAGATCTCTTTTATACAAAATTTAGCGAAACCAAGAAGGCTTGGATTAACCTTTTAGGTGTCACCATATTTCTTATTCCTTGGTGTTTGGTTGTTTTAAGATCAAGCAATAAATATGCTTACAATTCCTATCGAATAGCCGAGGCATCACCAGATCCAGCCGGACTACCTGCACGCTACATCATCAAATATGCCATTGTGGTTGGTTTTTTCTTCTTACTTCTTCAAGCCCTATCGGTGTGGCTGAAGAGTCTGCTGGTCTTGTTAGGCGGAAAGAACAAAGTATTTGAAAACACCAAAGAAAACCTCTAGTGGAAATACTAGCCATTGTACTCTTTGTCATCATATTTGTACTGATCCTTGCCGGGTTTCCGGTAGCTTTTACCCTCGGGGGCCTTTCTGTTATATTCGGTTATTTTGCCCTCGGCGTTGAATTTTTCAATTTCCTACCATCCAGAATTATGGGGGTCATGAGCAACTATGTCCTATTGGCCGTTCCCCTTTTCATTTATATGGGTATCATGCTTGAAAAGTCTGGGCTGGCTGAGAGTTTGCTTGAAACTATGGCCTTACTGTTTGGTAAAATCAGGGGTGGCCTTGCTATTTCAGTGATTGTTGTGGGTACATTGTTGGCTGCTTCTACTGGTATTGTCGGAGCGACTGTGATTACTATGGGCTTAATTTCTCTTCCAACCATGTTAAAACGCAATTATAGTCCTGAGTTGGCCACAGGTACGATCGCGTCATCCGGAACATTAGGTCAAATCATACCACCGTCGGTGGTCTTGGTTTTATTGGGTAGTGTTCTTAATGTATCAGTCGGTGATTTGTTTGCCGCTGCGCTGATACCTGGTGTATTGCTGGTGGCTTGCTATATCCTCTACGTCCTGATTTTAGCAAAAGTGAAACCCAGTGTAGCACCACCTATGCCGGCTTCGGAAGTTTCCTCTTTTCATCAAACAGGGTTTTGGAGAAAGGTAATTAAAGCCTTCATCTTGCCTCTTGCTCTCATTGTTGCCGTACTAGGATCCATCTTTGCTGGAATCGCGTCACCGACTGAAGCTGCTGCAGTCGGCGCCATGGGTGCAACATTATTGACTGTATTGCAAGGAAAGTTCAATTTATCGGTCCTAAAGGAGGTCATGATCCAGACGACCAAATTGACTTGTATGGTCTTTATCATATTGCTGGGCGCGACTACGTTTGCCTTAGTATTTAGAGGAATGGGGGGCGACAGTTATCTCGTTGAAGTGATTGAGCAGTCACAATTATCACCCATGATATTTTTGTTGTTGGTCATGATTGTTGTCTTTGTTGCCGGATTCTTTATCGACTTCATCGAAATTATTTTTATCATCGTGCCCGTAGTTGCACCAATTTTTATTTCCTATGACATGAACCTTATCTGGATAGGGATCTTGCTGGCGCTTAATTTGCAAACCTCTTTCTTGTCCCCACCCTTTGGGTTTTCTCTGTTCTATCTTAAAGGTGTAGCTCCACCATCCGTGACAACCGCCCAATTATATCGAGGGATCGTGCCCTTTGTAATCATTCAAGTAGTTTTCTTGCTGATTGTAGTGTTTTTCCCTCAGATCGTTTTTCTGTTAATAGACCCTTAGTAAGCTTATTTCTGAATCCGATTTTTATCGAGACTCTTGAGTATGTTCCGACATCGGGCCCTAATTCCCGGAGAATCAGATTGAGCATGGTCAACAAGCAAAGCGCGAATCTCCGATTCTAGTTCTGGTATTCCAGAAGCAATATTCGCTATCACCTGCATACTGAAAACCCTTACCGCAATAGATTCTCGAGTGTTGGAGGCCAAAGCCATGCATTTATTGTAGAAGTAGCCTTGCCATTTTTGAGGGATGTTCACGTATTGGAGCATTCTCAGCACGTTTCTCATTACAGTTTTATGCGGAGGATTGTCGAGCAAATACAACAAGTCTTGGTATTTTTGATCGAGAAATTTAGGTTCCCTCTTGATACAGTGATTAATCACGGCCGATGCTTTTTGTGCCAGTCGATTATCCTCAGAAATGAAAATCTCAAACAAGGTTTGAAATCGCTTGTAATCCGTACCAATAAACTGGGAAATTCGCTTTGATTGAGCAGTGGATGATACCACACTCAACAATTCCTTTAACTTCTCATCTGTTAGGGCTGAGTCATGTTTCATAGCCCATGGATCTGTGGTCATTCAAATCGAATTCGGAGCATATTGGGAAACCCGATGACACAAAAGCCCGGAAAGAAGAGGAATTTTGTTCAGTACCTGACACGTGTCTATAACCTATTTTAAAGTGGTAAAGGTAAACGCTGATTTTGAACTTCTCGGACCTCAATAAACAGCATTTTCAAATCGGCCTTGTATTTTGAGGTAGGAGCTACCCGTGCACGTTAGAAACTTCTTTAAAAACCATATCTACACCTCATTGCATCAAAATTTGTTTTGGATGGGAGTGTCCGCATCTATTAATAGTATCTTCACGGCCAAATTATTTACTTGTCCATTTTGAAGACCTTTTCACTGATTTTGAGTTTTTTGATGGTTTCTTTAACCGGTATAGGTTACGAATCGAAGGTACCATCAGATACTTGTACATTGGTGTTTCAGATAACTAACTTGCCCCGAGAAGAAGGAACCCTCATTGCTTGTGTGTCGGGCAGTGAAGAAAAATTCCTCAGGGTTTGCGATTTTACGGCCAGCACTAATACGGGAGGAGCAACTGATGTGTTTCTGACTTTTGAATCGATACCCACGGGAACCTATGCTGCGGCTCTTTTTCTAGATCTAAATGGGAATGGAGAACTTGACAAAGGAAAATTTCAAATTCCAAAGGAACCCTTTGGTTTTAGCAACAACCCTCGACTCATTTTTGGACCACCCAGCTTTAGAAAGTGTCGCTTTAAATTAGTCACTAATCTTTCACTATCAATTACGATGAAGAATTGGTAACCTCGGCATCTATGACCTACTCATCATCATCAACAATCAAGGCGTCATCCACAATTTCGTTTCCATCACCGTCCAAATCCTCAAATCCAGGTAAAGGTGCAGATGAACCCTCTTTTTTGTTAGATTCCTCAATCTTGGTGATTTTAGGCTTGGGTTTAGAATATTCACCAGTTACTTCGCCATACCTGCCTTCGGCAAAAGCTTCCGCTTTTTTGAAAAAATCATCTTTATCATCCAATTGATCCTCTCTCAGGGCCTCGGTGTGAGATTTCTTCACTGGCTGGACCTGATCTTCCTTGGCCATTTCTTCGGCCTTTGATATAGTCTCATCAAGTTTGTCTTCGAGATCTTTAGCCAATTCCTTTGCTTTTTCGACTATTTGCGACTTTGTCTCCAGTACTGTAGAACCCAAATTTCCAATATCCTCCTTTATTTGATCGGTCACATCACTTTCACTATCGTCAGTTTCAACAGGACTATCCGCATCAATCGAATCTTCGGCTGTCAAATTTTCACTGTCGGGGAGCTCCTGATCAAGATCGAGATTTATTTTCTCCCCAGTTTCCTCATCCGGGTCGTCGAAGAGATCTTCAACCTTATTAATAGCGAAATCACTTTTCTCTTTTACTTCATCACCAAGCACTCTGGTTTTGTCCAATATTTTTTCCCCAACATCTTCGGCCAACCCCTTGAAGTCCTCAATTAAATCTCCACCTTTATCGAGTACTGTAGCGCCAATCTCTTCAGTCTTATCGACTGCCTTGTCCCAAGTCTCTTCGGCTTTATCCAAAATAATCTCACCCACATCCTCTACCTTATCTGCCGCCTTATTAACCACCTCCTCTGACTTTTCATATACTTCGGCGGCTGTTTCTTTACCTTTTTGGACTACTTTGTCTGCAGCACTTTTGGTTACAGCTTTAGCCCCAAAAAGTACTTTTTTTATCTCATCAAAGAATCCCATGACTGCTGTATTTGATTATCGTGAAGATACAAAGATATCCTGAAGAGAACCAAAATATAAACCCTGGCAAAAAGTCAGGGCCACAAACATAGTGGGTGGGTTGCTTTGGCTAGCATGGTATTCAATGAATGCCAAAGGATCTCAGAATCACAAACAATCCGGTATGCCATTTCGAGAAGTCGATTTTCTGATCAGATATCCAGGCTATGCAGGCAAAAATTAATCAGAAGTCGTGTATTTAAAGGACTACAAGATTATTTGGCAATCACACCATCAAAGGTTGAAATATTCTTGAAATACTGGTTTTTGTGCTTGATCGTAGCATTGGTGGAAACACAATTTGTCATATGTGGAATAATTTTTGTGTGTTCTCCACAGGGAGTCATGGGGTATGCATAGGAAATTATTTTGAAAACTGTAGTATAAAACGGAAAAATTTATACTACCTTTGCGTGAAAATTTGCAACCTATTAATAACAAACATTAAACGATGGCTAAAGTAAGTAAAAAAGATGAGCTTCAAGACTTGATCGACAACTTAAACTCAGGATTGAAAAAGCTCGAGGCATTAACGGAGAAGGTCGAAGGTCTTGTAAAAGATAGCAAACCAACCAGCAGGAGACCAGGTCGTCCGAGAAAATCCGCCAGTAGCGCAGCAACGGCAACCACAAAAAGAGGACCAGGTCGTCCGAAAAAATCTACCAGCAGTGCTGCAAAAACAACCACAAAAAGAGGACCAGGTCGTCCGAGAAAATCCACCAGCAGTGCTGCAAAAACAACTGCAAAAAGGGGACCAGGTCGTCCGAGAAAATCCACCAGCAGTGCTGCAAAAGCAACCACAAAAAGGGGACCAGGTCGTCCAAGAAAATCTACCAGCAGTGCTGCAACAACTACATCTACTAAACGAGGGCCAGGCCGTCCGAGAAAAACCGAAAGTAGCGCTGCAAAAACAACTGCAAAAAGGGGACCAGGTCGTCCGAAAAAATCCACTAGTAGTACAGCAACAACTACAGCCAAGAAACGAGGACCGGGCCGTCCGAAAAAATCCACCAGTACTGCGGCAAAAACAACTGCAAAAAGGGGACCAGGTCGTCCGAAAAAATCTACCAGTAGTACAGCAACAACTACGGCCAAGAAACGAGGACCGGGCCGTCCGAAAAAATCCACCAGTAGTGCGGCAAAGACAACTGCAAAAAGGGGACCAGGTCGTCCGAAAAAATCTACCAGCAGCACAACAACAACTACAGCCAAGAAACGAGGGCCAGGCCGTCCGAAAAAATCTACCAGCAGTGCTGCAAAAACAACCACAAAAAGAGGACCAGGTCGTCCGAGAAAAACCGAAAGTAGTGCGGCAAAGACAACTGCAAAAAGGGGACCAGGTCGTCCGAAAAAATCTACCAGCAGCGCAACAACAACTACAGCCAAGAAACGAGGGCCAGGCCGTCCGAAAAAAACTGACGGCGGTGAATCCACGTCCGCCCCAAAGAAAAGAGGACGAGGTCGGCCTCGAAAGACTGCCGAGTAGTTTTCCGGAGCAATTCGAGTTTGAAAATTTTAGAGAACCCTTCAAGTAGAAACTTGAGGGGTTTCTTGTATGGTGCAAATCGGGATGCTGGGACTGGGTGAAGTTCGGCTTACCAGTAATTTTTAATAATTTGGCAGCATTCAATTTACCCTCGTTAATAGAAGGGAAATTCCTTTGCAATAGGGTGCCCGAATGAAAGGAGTTGTTGCTCTAATGCAATGAGGAAATTGGATTTTGTGCCTTGAGTTTGGCAGACTTCATGTATGATCATCTTCACAAGTCCAAGAAATCTAAATAAGTGTGCCCTAGGGCACACTTACCTTTGATCACTGAGTTGACAACTAATTCATGGAATGAAAGGCAACCCTGTTCCCCTCTGAGTCTATGAACTGAGCGTAGTATCCATTTTCGCCAATCGAAGTCTTGGGCACAACCACTTGTCCTCCTGCTTCCTCAACACGAGCCAACGAAATTGAGAGGTCATCTCCACCATTAAGATAAATTAATGAACCGTTTTGAGAAGGTTCATAACCTTCCCCAGCCACGACTGCACCGCCGACACCGTTTCCCGGTTCATAACCCGGAAGAAATCCCATGGAGATTGGCATATTGGAAGTATCCATTTTTTGGACGGTACCCGCCAATATGGTCTCATAGAAGTTGCAAGCCCGTTCGAAATTTTTTGCTGGTATTTCAAACCAGTTAATCACATTTGCCATAATGAAGAAATATTGATTGTTTTAAAAGTCTTACGATGGCAAATTAAGATGTGCCGGAAAATCATGCTGCTTATCTTTGACTAAAACGTAGGTTTCTAAAAAGCCATCAGGTCCCTCATTCTTCTTAAATTACAGTGCAAATCATAATTTGTCTTTGTTTTCTATATGAAAAGGCAGGATCGTCTATATTATCTGGTTCAGTCATTGAGTAAGAGTGAAAAGCGCTATGTCCGCTTGTCTGCCACGTCAATGAAGGAAGATTCCAATTATTTGAAGCTATTTAACTTCCTCGAACAACAGGAGATTTCAGATGATCAAGCCATCAGGAATCATTTCAAGTCAAAGGCCTTTGATGGGCAACTGCACGTCACAAAAAATTATTTAAGGAAGTTGATTCTAAAGAGCCTTCGCAGTTTCTATATGGAAAAGTCCAATGGTGCCAAAGTTAGAGCAGGTTTGAGTAACATAGAGATACTCTTTAATAGGGAGTTGTATGAATTGTGCGAAGATGAAATCAAACGGACTGAGCGAATCGCCCGAAAACACGATTTGATATATCCTTTGATCGAGGTATTGGATTGGAAGCGGCGGTTGTTACAGAATAGAGAGCCTCAAAACTATACAGTGATGAATGATCTAATCGCTGATCAAAAATCAGCCATAGAATTGGCAAATACCAATACCAAGTATTATGAGCTGGTCGTTGACTTATCCCGAAGGGTGACAGGTCAGGAAGTCAAAATTCGAAATCTTGAATTGATCCAAACTGACCTTCCACCGGAGAACCTCGATGCTAGAGTACTATATTATAACGCGCTCTATTTTTGGCGAATTTTCAAAAATGAAAAGCAGCCTGCCCTTCCACTGGTGACGTTGATTGATTACTTCGAAACCAATGCACATTTTATCAGGCAAGATCCCAGATTGTTTGCATCGAGTGTAAATAATCTGATCAGCTACTACATCTTTAATAAAGAATACAAAAATGCCTTGGTTTTGGTGAAGCGCACCAAACATCATTATACACAACTCGCGGTCGCCAGAGATAATGTTACGCTTCTGAAACAAATGCTCCGAACCTCCAGTCTTGAGCTTGAGATTTATCGCGATACTTTGAGTGCAGTAGATCACCAGGAAGAAATCGAAGACATTACCACACTGGTTGAAGGGCATAAGGAGAATGTTCCCCGAGATTATTTGATGGCTTTTTGGTTTCAGCTGGCAAACATCTATTTCGTATTAATTGACTACCAGAAAGCCCTGTATTGGGTTAATCCGTTGCTGGATCAAAGTCCAAATAGACAACTGCCACTTCTTTTACATGCCAGATTTCTCAATTTAATGATTCACTTTGAATTAAGAAATTTATTCGTCCTTAGGTATTTTGTGGAAAGCACCCGTAGGTTTGTAAAGAAAACCTCGAAGCTTGAAGCTTATCAGAGAATACTGCTCCGGTTTTTTAGGGTGATTGGTCGTGTTCCTTCGGAAAGTTATCAAGAAGAGTTTCAACTACTGAATGCAAAATTGCGTTCGGGCAAATCCACGATTCCTCCCGATGCTTTAGGATATATTGACTACTATCGCTGGATAGAGTCGCACCTATAGTGGAGTTAATCTGCTAACCTGATTCAAGCCCTGACCGGAAAATTCTGAGATCACAAATAGATTTTGCAGATTTGTGCAGTGAAAAACTACCAAAAATAAGACGAGCATGAGTGATCAAAACCTTTCAACCCTGACCATTAATACTATCCGCACATTGTCAATGGATGCTGTCCAGAAGGCAAACTCCGGACATCCCGGTGCACCAATGGCACTGGCCCCAGTAGCCTACCTACTCTATTTTGAGATCATGAAGCACAATCCCAAGAATCCCAATTGGTGTGACCGTGATCGTTTTATACTTTCCAATGGACATGCTTCAATGCTACTATATAGTGTGCTGCACCTAGCCGGATACGATCTGACCCTTGATGATCTGAAACATTTCAGGCAGTGGAGCAGCAAGACGCCCGGGCACCCCGAGTACTCAATTACTCCTGGCGTAGAAACTACCACAGGTCCCTTGGGACAGGGATTTATGAATGGCATTGGAATGGCAATGGCAGAAGCCCATTTGGCCGCTAAATTCAATCGTCCTGGTTATGAAATTGTCGACCATTATACTTACTGTATTTGTAGCGATGGTGATTTAATGGAAGGGGCATCACACGAAGCCGCTTCGTTAGCAGGTCATCTGGGGTTGGGCAAAGTCATTTTTCTTTATGATGACAATCATATTACGATCGAAGGTGCAACTGATTTGGCTTTTAGCGAGGATGTAGAGAAGCGTTTCACGGCATATGGGTGGCACGTACAAAATTTGGGGGAGGAAGCAAATGATCTATCCGTCATTTCAGATGCTTTTGAAAAAGCGAAGGGGCAAACTGAGCAGCCATCATTGATCCTATTGCGCACTCACATTGGATTCGGGTCCCCTAATAAGCAGGATACACCGGAAGCTCATGGATCTCCACTGGGTGAAGATGAAATACGACTGACCAAAGAAAATTACAATTGGCCTGTGGATCAGACTTTTCTGGTACCAAAAGAAGTCCAATCTCTGGCTGGTCAACTTAGAAATAGGGGAGACGAGTCGGAATCAGCTTGGAATCAACTTTTTGAAGCCTATTCCAAAGAATTTCCTGAATTGGCCAACATATGGAATCAACATCAAAACTTATCATTACCTGAGAATTGGGATGCAAACGTTCCAGAATTTCATCCCACTGATGGTCCGATTGCCACCAGAGCAATCAACAGCAAATTCTTGAATGCCGTTGGCGATGAACTGACCTGGTTGATCGGTGGTAGTGCCGACCTGGAGCCATCCACTAAAACCTTGATGGCTAATTATTCGTATTTCTCAAAGTCCGATTACAATGGTCGAAACTTGGCTTGGGGTATTCGTGAACTGGCTATGTGCGGTACAGCCAGCGGCATCCAGCTTCATGGTGGTCTGAAGCCATATGCTGCTACATTTTTTGTCTTCACAGACTACGCGCGTCCCGCTATACGATTGGCTGCATTGATGGAATTGCCTGTAATATATGTAATGACCCACGATAGCATTGGCTTGGGAGAAGACGGGCCAACTCACCAACCTATAGAGCACTTGGCCTCTTTAAGGGCGATGCCTAATCTTACGGTAATTCGTCCCGCGGATGCCAATGAGACAATAGAAGCATGGAAATCTGCCTTGCATCACAATGAAGGTCCAACCATGTTGGTGTTGACCCGGCAAAAACTACCCATTTTAGAAAGGACTGCATCTTTAGCTAAGGAGGGACTCCCTAAAGGTGCCTATGTTATCTCCAAGGAAAAAGGTGAACGTCCTGATGTTATCCTGCTGGCCTCAGGATCTGAGGTGATGCTAGCGTTAGAAGCTCAATCGCAACTCCACAATGAAGATGTAGACGCCCGAGTGGTGAGTATGCCCAGTTGGGAACTTTTTGAGAAACAGGATGCCGGTTACCAAGACTCGGTCCTCCCTGAATCCGTTTCCGCCAGGTTATCGATTGAAGCTGGCTCCACAATGGGCTGGCATCGGTGGGTGGGTGACGAAGGTGTTTGTATTGGTATCGATCATTTTGGAGTAAGTGCACCTTATCAGGAAATCATGACTAATCTAGGCTTCACTGCTGAGAATATAGTGACCAAGGTGAAATCTATACTGGGATAGAGCCCAAGGTAAGATCATCCCGCGGTTTGGACGGAAACCGGCCGACGATGGATAGACTTCTTATCTAAACCCCTTTGCAGGCCTCGACCACAGTGTACTTAGGTACAGTTGCTTCTACTCTTTTTCTGGAATTGTATTTCAGTATGGAGGCTGTGAGCCGTACTTTCAGGCGAAGGTATTCCTGGCTTTGTGTAACTTAAGCGAATCATCCTGAAAAGGCACACAACATGATTGTAGGCAATGCAGAAATCGGAATTGTCGGATTGGGTACCATGGGGTATAATCTTGCCCTCAATATTATTTCCAAGGGATTTCCTCTTGCTGCCTATGATATTGAAGACGGAAAAGTAGAGCAACTTACCAGGGAAAAGCAAGATATAAGTACTGGTGCTCAAAGCTTACCCGACCTCATCAAAGCCGTGAGAAGACCACGGGCCATCATTATTCTCGTACCAGCTGGTAAGGTCGTAGATGACATAATTCATGAAATGGAAGACCACCTGGATGCAGGAGATGTCTTGATCGATGGTGGAAACTCCCATTTTTCTGATACAGAGAGAAGGCAGGACTACTTGAAACATTCCGGAGTCATTTTTATGGGTCTGGGCATATCCGGTGGTGCTGATGGTGCCCTCCACGGTCCCAGTATGATGCCTGGAGGAGAGGTCAAAGGGTGGGAGAGAGTCAGACATATCTTTGAGTCAATTGCCGCTCGATACAAAGGTGAGCCTTGCGTGAGATACTTGGGGAATGCATCTGTAGGGCACTATGTTAAAATGGTGCACAATGGGATTGAGTATGCGTTGATGCAACTTCTTGCAGAGTCCTACGATACCCTTCATCATGGAATAGGACTTTCATTGACGGAAATTGGCGAATTGTTTAAAAGATGGAACGAAGGCAAGCTCCAATCTTATCTTTTGGAAATTTCCGCAGCTATAATGCTTCAAAAAGATATGAATGGAGAATCTCACTTGTTGTCTAAAATATCAGACAGGTCTGAAACGAAAGGAACGGGTAAGTGGGTTTCACAAGATGCCATGGAATTGGGTATTGAGGTACCAAATATTGCTTGGTCAGTGGCCATGAGGTACCTGTCGAGCCGCAGTAAAGAGAGAGAAAAAGCCTCCAGCATTTTGTCTATGCAGATTGATCCATGGAAGGTGGATGCAAATGACCTTGAAAAACTCGAGCAAGCACTTTATATATCTTTCATCATTTGTTATGCACAAGGATTTTCCCAATTGCGGGCTGCGAGTAGTGCATATTCGTATTATTTGCGACTTGAGGATGTAGCCAGTGTGTGGAGGGAAGGCTGCATCATTAGATCTCGCCTACTAGATCTTTTTAAGGATGCTTTTGAAGCAGATGCCAATTTGCTGAATCCAATACTGGATCCCAGGCTGGGTGCTATCGTACAGCAGTTTCACCAATCGTTGCGAACTGTAGTTGAAAAGTCCGTCCGGGCAGGGATTTCTACTCCAGTTTTTTCATCAAGCCTAGCCTACTTAGATGCTTATCGGAAATCTAGATTGCCGTCAAACCTAATTCAGGCACAACGGGATTTCTTTGGTGCCCACAGCTATGAGAGAACCGATATAGACGGCACATTTACTACTGAATGGAAAGGACTTAATTATGGAAAATAACTCAGAAATTCTCAATCCCACCATTTTTGTCATATTTGGTGGTAGTGGAGACTTGACCAAACGAAAATTGGTGCCGGCTTTGGTAAATCTCGAAATTGATGGATACTTGCCAGAGGTATTTCAGGTTATTGGTCTGGGACGTACAGCATATTCTAACGAGGAGTTTCGCGATTATTTAGGCCAGGAACTGCCACAATTTTCCAGACGAAAGATTTCGGGAGAAGAGTGGGAGAAATTCAGTGCAAAAATAAGGTATTTGGTCTCAGACATAAAAGATCAGGAAAGTTACACAACACTTAGATCTGTCATTGAAGAAATCAAGAGTGGATGGGGGGTAGAACCAGAAATCATATATTATCTCGCGATTGCACCTGGACTGGTTATGCCGGTTGTTAAGCACCTTGGGAATGCTGGCATATGTGATAATATTGAGCATACGCGCTTGGTCGTGGAAAAACCTTTTGGTCATGACCTGAGGAGTGCCAGAGAACTGAATGGTGTGCTTACATCAATTTTTCACGAATCACAATTGTATCGGATTGATCATTATTTAGGGAAAGAAGCCGTCCAAAATCTACTGGTCTTTCGTTTTGCAAACTTGCTTTTTGAACCTGTATGGAACAACAAATTCATAGATCATGTACAAATTACCGTCTCAGAATCTGTCGGGGTGGGTGACCGTGGGGGCTATTATGACAAGTCGGGAGCACTCAAAGATATGATCCAAAACCATGTGTTACAGCTATTGTGTTTTACCGCTATGGAACCACCGGTGAGTTTTGATGCCGACGAAATTCGAAACAAAAAATTAGATGTCCTTAAAGCCATTCAAATTTATGAAGGCCGTGAAATATTTGACAACTCCGCCAGGGGCCAGTATGGACCGGGCTTAGATCCTGAAAGTCCAAAAGCAAGTTACCGGGAGGAGGAGAAAGTAGCTCCTAAATCCAATACGGAGACTTTTGCATCCATTAAATTTTATGTAGGTAATTGGAGGTGGCAAAGTGTTCCTTTTTACCTAAGGTCCGGAAAGAGAATGCCAAGAAAAACATCGCAGATCATTGTACAATTCAAAAATGTACCTCATCATGTATTTGCCGGTAGTGAGAATAGCATGGCTCCCAATCGCATCGTAATCAGTATTGCTCCGGAAACGGGAATTAAAGTTCGCTTTCAGGTCAAGCAAGTGGGACAGGATATGAGGCTTAAACAAGAGGATCTTTCCTTTCATTACGGCAACGATGATGATGATCAACAGCCAGAGGCCTATGAGACTCTGTTACACGATGTGTTGACCAAAGATGCCACCCTCTTTATGCGAAGTGATGAGGTGGAAGCCGCCTGGAAAGTGGTCATGCCGTTCGTGGAAGCATGGGGACGTAATCAGGCTACGGATTTTCCAAATTATCCCGCACAAAGCTGGGGCCCGGAAGCTTCATCGAGGCTGATTGCTGCAGACGGCAGACATTGGATCAATTGATGAAATAGCTGTAGTGGATATGAAAGAACCAAGCCTTCATATATTTACAAACACCAATGATTGGGAGATTAATGTAGCAGAGTCGATTCTATTGCAGGCGATTCTTGCCGTTCAGAGAAGATCGCAATTTACTCTTTGCCTGGCCGGCGGAAATACACCAAAGCAAATCTATGAATGCTTGGCCAGGCCACCATTTCGAGAAATTTTTCCATGGCCAAAGACTCATATCTTCTGGGGTGATGAGAGGGTAGTACCCAGAGACCATGTAGACAGCAACTACCGGATGGCCAATCTTGCACTGTTGGATCAAGTCGATATACCTCGAAGTCAGATCTTTCCATTGTATGAAGGGGGAGATTTGAAGACAGCAGTTGCCAACTATTCCAGTCTCTTAGATCGATATTTTGGACGAGATCTGTTTACTTTTGATCTCACTTTGCTGGGACTTGGCTCTGACGGTCATACGGCCTCACTCTTTCCGAACACCGAAATATTAGAAAACACTCCTAAGCTTGTGGATTCCGTCTGGGTTCCTCAGTTAGAGAGGCAACGGATATCATTAACTGCAGCGAGCCTTAATCGCTCTCGACAGGTTTTTTTCTTAGTGGCAGGGGAAGGTAAAAGAAACACGGTATCAGAAGTGCTGTACGGCACAAAGACTAGTCAAAGCATCCCCTCCAAACTGATCAAGCCGGATGAAACCGATGTGCATTGGTTTTTAGATCGCGAGGCTGCTGCTGCCATTATCCGTTGAAGAGTAGTAGCTATTTGAGGAAGCGAATACTCAGTTGGCCTGTAAATTGAACCTATTCCATAAATCATTCATGGCAGAGTCCTCCAAGCTGCAACGATCTCATCCTATGTTTATCAGGAGTCGCTGTTTCCGGCACGGAGAATTTCGGTCCGTTCAAGGCTGGGTTTCTCTATTCCATGAAAAAATTCAAAGTCTATGTCTTATCATTTCTAGCTCTCCACCGAGTAATAGATCTTGTAATACTTTCGGCCTTCGCCATCTACGCCTTTTTGAATAAGACTTCGGTCCCCGTGGATATAAATGTGGAAGTTTCTGTCGAGTTTCAATATGCTCTTAAAGTGCCTGGCTTGGTTTTTGACTGCTCTCTCATCCAGTTCAAAATCGGAGGTGGAGGGTAAGGTGTTGCGATAATTTGAACTAAATTCTCCAAAGGCAGAAGCCACATCGAGATCCTGGAAAACCTCATCGGCAAATTCGTTTTCGTCAAAATGTGCGTGGCTCTTGAAATAATCCAAGGATTTATTCATCATGTCAATCTGATCCGGTCGATCGACGTCGAAGTCGAGGGGCAATTGGTCCAAGAAACTCTTGGTTAGCCCCATGACTTGCTGTGTATGAAAATAGTCGTTTTGGCAAGGACTGAGATTGAGAAAATCGTCCTTCCAATATTGAGCTTCACTTCTGTTGGTTTTGTCAATCATTTCCACTCGAAAACCCTCCTTCGGATCGATGTTGTAAATGATGCACCCTTTGTCTAATCTTCCGGTGTAGGTACCTTGGCTGGAAAGGATTTCCATCCTTCCATCCAATTGCCGATTAACTTTTAGAAAGTGATCCTTGGTCTCGGCCTTGAAAATACCCAATCCATCAATGAGTTCATCTTCCAGCAGAACATTGCGAATCAGGGCAACATAGAAATCACCAGACTTAATGTTGGGATGAGTACCCAAGTCAAAAAGTTTCCGCGCTAGCACAGTAGACTGGAAGTGCAAATTCTCGGGATCATCAAAGATCTTTGATGCCGCAAGATAAATCTCATTTGGTGCCTCTGGGCTGTGATTCAAATGAAAGAATTCGACGCCTTTGAAGTGATCTAGGAAGTAGGAGAGAAGCAATTCATGCAAATGGGGCTGTTCAACCAAAACAGGCTGGGGAGCGAGATGGAGGGGATCTCCTTGGCTCTTATTTCCAAGCTGATGGACCGACAGTCTTTCTAATATCTCAGGTCTATTCATGGAGGTGAAGATAATGGCTGCAAAAGGTAGGTGTCAAGGATCCCACACATCAAGTTATCCACAAGTGTGTGTAGTGTTTTCCACAGTTCTAGACCTGGGCCTGGCAAAGGGGAAACAATTCTGTGGAAAAATTGAAGAAGATTGTATTCCAGTGAAAATGCGTATTTTTGAAGGTTCCAATTAAGCTTTACGATCAGAAAGGTAAAATCTCAATGATATGCTGAGAAGATCAAGAAGATCATTCTTGCGATCTAGTGTCGAAACTTCGCTTTATGGTGGTCTGCTGGCGGCTACAGGATTCAATTCTTGGATTAGGGATCCAAATAGGGTAAGCATGGGGAAAGTCAGTCCTAATGATACCCTTAGACTTGGAGTTATTGGCACTGGGGGCCGCGGCATCAATCTCATGGAAACTCTACAGGAAATTGCCGGCACTGAAGTAGTAGCTTGTTGTGATATCCTTCCTTTTCGGTTGGAGAAGGCAATGGAGAAAGCATCCAAGAAGGCAAAGTCTTACATCGACTATCGGAGCCTCCTGGACGATCAATCGATTGATGCCGTGATTATCTCGGCTCCCTTGCACCTTCACTTCGAAATGGCCAAAGATAGTTTGGACGCTGGTAAACATGTTTATTGTGAGAAAACCATGACTTTCACCATTGAGGAGGCTAAGAAACTTGGGTCGATCGTTGAAAACAGCGATAAAGTGTTTCAGGTAGGGTATCAACATCGTTACAACAAGCTATATAGTAACGTGAAAGACATTATCAACGGTGAGGATTTTGGGACACTGAGTCACATCGAATGCTATTGGAACCGAAATGGCGATTGGAGACGCCCTGTTCCTGACCCGAAATTTGAGAGAATCATCAATTGGCGGATGTACCGTGAGTTCTCTGGAGGATTGATGGCTGAGTTGACCTCACATCAAATCAATATCGTGAACTGGATGGTGGGAGCCACACCGGTCAAGGTCATGGGAGCAGGTGGCATCGACTACTGGAAAGACGGCCGCGAAACCTATGACAATATCCACGTGCTATTTGAGTACCCTGATGGCCTCAAGGTTAATTGCACCAGCCTGACCACCAATGCACAAATGGGTTTCCAAATGAAGTTTTACGGAAAGAATGGCAGCATTCAGATTGTTCGAGAAGACAATTACAATGCCCGTCTTTGGGTAGAGCCCACCTATTTAGCCAGTATGACCACGGATCAAACGGAGGAAGCAGATGGGACTTCCGGAGCGACTGAGTTGCTGAAGAAGGGGGATCCCATACCATTGTTTGCTGCGGAAGCGGGTAAAGAAGACCGGGAACCTACCCTCTATTCCTTGCAAGCATTTGCTGATTGTGTTCGAAACAACAAGGAACCACTCGTGGGTTATGAGAGTGGTAAAAAAAGTGCCATATGTGTGGCCTTAGCCAATAAAGCGATGCAGACCCAACAGATTGTACGTTGGGCTGATTTTGTCTGATAGCCCTTTGGGGCTGTCATCCAAACAAGCCTAAATATTTGCTTGCGCCTCCCAGCCCGGAACGCTCATATCAATGCTCTAACGATGCGCCACACACCAGGACAGATTTCCATGTTTTTTAGTGTCAACTCGAATATGTCTGATTGTCTTCCGCGGTCCGTGTGCGGATATTCTCTACAAGCCTTTGGTCGATGGGCATACACGGAACACTGGTTGTCAGCCCTTAAAAAGGGGCAGGGTAGGACCTTTAACACGAAATCACCGTCTTCATCCATCTCTAAGTAGCGCTGAATAAAATCTCCCGTGGTAATGTCCAGCAATGCAGCAAGGCGATCCATGTCTTCCTGGACAAACAATGGACCGGTAGTCTTACAACAATGGGCACATTTCATACAATCGATTTCGGTAAAAGCTTGTTGGTGCTCCTGCCGCATTCTCTCATCGAGATCAGGTGCCACACAAAGCTCTTCCAAGGCACGAGCGTGATTTTGCTTAAACTCCTTAACTTCCTTAACAACAGGCAGTGCAATCTTCATAGAGATAATAAACTGGGTGGAATTCCTTACCCCGTGGTAAATCTAAGTTAAGCTTTACCAGCCTCATAATCAGAAGACCTATTGGTCAAGTCCACGAGAGCCCTAAATACTACCCCCAGGTGTAGGTTCTCCCTTTGTCCATCAGTATACTTTAATACCGAGAAAATGAAAGATCTCTATGGATTATCCATCGGCTTTTCGGCCTTTATTGTTGTTAGTGGCTATGCTTTTATGGCAGGCTGTCCTACCTGCGCAAGACCTGTATTGGATCGGGGGGAATGGCCTTTGGTCTAGTGTGAATAGTTGGAGTTTTAGTCCTGGTGGTCCTGCCTGCGCTTGTACTCCAAACACCGGTGATGATGTTGTCATCTCCAGTGGCAGCGGTACCATAAGATGTTTGATCAGTGGGGTAGCATCTGCTAGGTCGGTAACCATTGAAGCCGGAACTTCACTGGAAATTGGTGATCTGTCCATTTTCGGCAACAAGGCGGTTTTGACTATTGACAATCCGACGTCAGGTACCGGGATCACAGTCAATGGCACCTTGGAGGTATTTGACACCCTCAGAATCTTGGATGCGACTTTGCTGGGCATAGAGGTCAATACCTCAGGCACGGTCAATATCCAGCCACGAGGTATTGTCGAAATCGAAGCAGACAATGGAGATAATCCCCAATTTGGCGTCGAAAACCGTGGCGAGTTCAACATCCTTCGCAATCTTGTCAGCCAAAGAGGCCGATTGGTTATCCGTCATGTAGAAGATACGGGATTCGATAATCTCGGCTCCATCGCTGAAGTTACTATTGAAGGAATACTCTTAATTTCAAATTTCGAGGATGGAGGTGCAACGATTCAAACCGCCATAAGTAATGAGGATGACGCGATCTTTGATATCCAATCTTCGGGCAGAGTTACCATCGATATGAATGGACCTACCAGTTCAACTACTGGAATTTTAAACTCTTCTTCGACCCTTCTGAATGAAGGAAAAATTGAGATCACTGGCACACAAACCAATGGAATACATAATCTCGGGCTGAGTCAGGTTTTCAATGGAGGGTCGATCGACATCAATCAATTTGCTGCCATTGGAATACAGAATGCAACGACGGCGAGTTTTAAGAATTGTGGCACCGTAGATATTCAGTGTAGTTCGGCACCCTCAGCGGTTGGCATCTGGACAAATGCTGATTTCGAGAATGACACTGCGGGTGTCATTAAGGTCTCCAAATTGATGGATGCCTCAGCAACAGGACTGATCAACATTGATTCGGTATTCAATGATGGACAAATCCATATTTTCAATACAAGTGGAATTGGTCTTCGAAACAGTGGCGCAACCGCCTTCCTAGCTAATACAAATCTGATAAATATTGATAGCGGAATCTTTGTCGGTTTGGATTTAATGAATGGGGCTAAGCTAGAGAACGAAGACACCATTTCAATCAGCAGATATCTTACTACAGGTGTCAGGGTTAACTCTGCCGCTCACCTGACGAATCAAAAGGAGATCGGTGTCAGTTTGTCGATCGGCGCTACCGCTACGGGTTTGAATATAAATACGGGTGGCACCTTGATCAATGCAATGAATGGTAAAATTCGGTTTAAAGACCTTGGTGGACACCGTGGCATCAACATGAATAGTGCATTCATGATCAATCAGGGAAAAATTCTAGTCGAGCAAAGCAGCGTCAATATCAGCTTTTTGGAGATCACAGACAGTGAACTCGATATCGAAGCTGGCGCAGATATATCGATTGGCGAACCCTAAAAATTTTGGACATCTAATTAGTAACTATAACAATATAAATACTAAAGATCAACTACTTATGTATAGTAGGAAGAAGCACCAAAGTATAACCAGGATAGGGCCTAATATGCCAGCAGTTAATCCGCTGATGCGAAAATCAGCTTGTTTGAGAAATCCTGTGGCATAGGCTATAGCATTTGGAGGTGTTGAAACGGGTAAGAAAAGTGCGCAGGAGGCAGAGAGGCCAATGACAAGCGGCATGATGATGGGATCGACTCCAGTCCACAACCCAGCTGCAGGTACAAGTATGGCGGTTGCTGCAGTATTACTCATGAAATTAGAGGCTACCACAGTAATAAAAGCAAAGAAGACGATGGTAATGAGCGGAGGTACCTGGCCGTACTGTAGGGAGCTCACGAAGTAATGGGCGAGACCGGTCTCTTCGATGGCCAAGCCCAGCGACAGACCTCCAGCTACCAGCATGAGCGTATCCCAAGGCAGACTGCGAACGTCTCGACCGTTCACCACATTCAGCATAGTGAGGGCAATGATCGGTATTCCTGATACCGCTGCGGTAGGAATAGGATGAAGACCGTCAGTGAGCCACAGTAAAACTGTGGTGGTTAAAACACCCAGCACAATTTGCCTTTGTATCTTTTGGTTTCTTTCCTGTATCGGATCAAGCACAGTTTCATTAGCGTGTTCGGTTGATCGTGGATCAGCAATATCTAATTCCAGTTGCTCCGGTGGAGGATATTTCTTCACTAGGACGACGTAGACTATAATGGTAAGTAGAATGGCGACTGGAAATCCGAAGATCATCCACTCAAAAAAGCCAATCTCAAAAGGGATGTTTTCCAATCGATTGATCGCATCGACGGCAATGGCATTTGGTGGTGATCCAATGATGGTTCCCATGCCACCGATGGAAGCTGCTGCTGGAATGCCTAAGAGAAGGGATTTAACATACCGGTGTCCTGAGCCAAGGTGAGACATCAACGGACTGAGAGCAGCAAGCATCATGGCGGTGGTAGCGGTGTTTGACATCAGCATGGATATGCCAGCTGTCGAAAGCATCAGAGCCAGGAGGAGTTTGGCTGGATTTTGGGCAAAGCGAGTGATCACGCTTTGAAAAATCTCTAGATCTAATCCTGACTTCTTCATGCCAGCGGCTAAGAAAAAACCACCCAGCAGCAACCAGATCACACTGTTTGACCAGGTATTCACAAATTCTTGAACTTCGATGCCTTCCGCAGCCAGATCTGGTTGCCCCAGAAAGAATACCAAGAATCCCACGATCATCACACCGACGGCAAATGGCGGAATAGCTTCGGTAATCCACAAACCAATAGAAAAATATACCAGGAAAAGTACGTAGTGCTGGGAATCGTAAAAATCAGGACCACTGGTAAAGTGAACCAACAGCAATGAAATCAGGATACAGGCCATAAACTGAATGACGCGCGTTTGGCTGGCTACCCGTTGCTGCATCGCTTCGAGCTGTAAGTTGGAAGCTCTTCTCGAATCAGACATGAATCTTTTCTCAACTCAATGAAGTGGCAAAGAAGCAAAAATCTGCTCCATCACTGAAGGATTCACAATCAAGATTTTGAAAATTTGTGGCATTCATCCAGCGAATTGAAAGCCACACATTAAGATTCAGGCAGTCTTTTTCCTATAATTAATATTATGTTAAGTAGGAATGGAGTTCTTGTGTCAGGACTCTAGTAATTGCAAAGCTGTGTACGCAATGGATCCGATTATTAGGGTTTTGTAAAACTGCTTGGGCCTGGCTCGATGTTGCTCCCGCGAGTCCCACTAGTATCTACTTTCCAACATCAAAGGCGGCTATAAGCTTCTCAATGCTTGTTGTTCTTAATGTAATCCCTTTACCGGGTGTAATTATACAATATGTTGGAAATAGATCAATCTGATATTGATTAGCTATGCCATTGGGATCAGATAATAGATCAGGTATCTGTGCCCAACTAATCGAGTGACCGCGTAATATTTCCTTAAGGGCAAAGCTGTCGATGCTCTGTTCTGCAGCAATTCCAACAAAATCAGTATGATCCTGTTCCCTGACATGAAGATTCACAAGATCGGGCATGTCTTCCTTACAAGGTCCGCACCAACTACCCCAGAAGTGAAGGATCGTACGCTTATCCGGAGACGAGGGGAAATTGATCTTGCGTCCAGACAGGAGATCACGGCCTACAAATGGTTGTGTTTTGCTCCGTAAGATATCAATACTGGCCGTATATGCTTCCTTAGAATTTTCGTAAGTCAATATACATTCCTTACCGTACGGATCTGTCTTCACATCAAATACATCATTGGCTATTATTAATCTTTGGCTGGGGAAAGATACTATGTCCTCCGGTTTAGAAATGAATGGTACCCCTGCTTGTTTTACCCTCACGTAACACTTAAAATCGTCAGATAAGCCTCTCGCATCGAATGGTCGTAAGTATAGTTGATAGGTACTGTCCCTATACTTAAAGTCAGCTCGCCTATATTCTGCAAGCATCAAAATAAAGCTGAAATCAAAGTTCTTTAGGCCACTCCGATAGTTTTCTGATTTTGGATTAGGAAAAACTAGGAAGTTCGGTTGAACCTCAACTAGGACTTGGTGTGATTGCATCTCCTGTCCATCATACATTGTATAATTTATGAAAGTTTCATTTCCTGCATAGTCGTCCAAAAGAGACCACTTATTAACCTGAAATTCGGGCGGGTACTGCCCATGCATTGCTGCTTTCAAAAAGGAATCCCTAGCGTAGAAGAATCTAAATATTTTTTCATCACTAAAGCCGATCACGATTCCCATTGGCATCCAGCATGACAATCTTTTGATCTTCGTGCAAACCGCAGACGGCAAAAACTGTATCACCTTTTTGGAAATCATTCGGTAAAACTCGTGGGAAGGGTATTGCAAATGTTCTATACTCTTGGAGAAATTCTGGAATTCCTTTGTGTACTATATCAGAATAGTACCTGCTGGAGACGTAAAAACGGGATTCTCCTGGAAAAGCACCAGTCTCAACCGAGAGTTCTAAGTGTATTGTTGTGTCTTGAGCGTTTACATTGAGATCTACTAAAAAAATCAATAAGAATATATAGGGATAGATGAGTTTTGACGAAGTTGGTACTTGTATTAACGATGCCAATTTTAAAGTTATATGCACTGTGAGAAATTTTTTCACTTTATGATGTAAGAAATACCATAAAGATATCTTATTAATGTGTGAAGATGATTGCCTAAGATCAAATTGCTATGCTTCTCAAGCATTATTACCAATTAAAAAACAACGATGTTGAAACATTTGTTTTGTGTCTAAGTGAAGAAGTACCAATTGAGAGGCGCAAGAAAGATTTGGTAATAGATTAAATACGAAGCCACCGGAAGGGTATAAGATCTCTAGTATCATGGTGGGCATATCTCGGTCCAAACCACCTTTCATGCGAGGGTGCGACCACCCTCCCTTTGTTTACCAGCCATGCAGCCCACCAGCTAAATGTGCTATTAGCTAGGATAAAGTCAGAGCACATGCTCATAAGACAGAGCGAAAAATAGGCTTCAAAGTTTGCAAAAAGAAAGCGGGGATCTAAGAAAATCTCTTGTTTTTGACACCAACATATATCATCTGAAAAGACAATTACTTTGCGATCCGATTCAAACACTGCAAGAGCCTCCTCATAGTACGCAGTGGAGAGCACGTTGTGGAAGTCCTTTTTCTGTACATAGTCAGTTCTGCGGACATGAAGGGCAATCGGATCTTCATGTTTTTTGATCTCTTCAGAGCAAAAAAGATTGATACCTGAGACAAAAGTAAAGTTCTCCAATTCTTTGCAAGAGATCACCAGTCTGTTTAGAGTCAAAGAAGCCCAGTGGTAATTGCATTAATTTAATTAGAAAGTCTGCAATTAGATTAACGTTCATTCTTACACTGACATGAAGCAATATCCAGTTTTGAATGAATTTGACTTGTTTGACCGATAAATATCATAAGTTGGCCAATCAAGATAATGTAGATGAAATCCAAGTTTTTTGTATCTATCCCGACATCAACTAGACTTTGTGTCAAAAAAGGAACGACCAATTGGAATAGTGATCCTACTATCAGACCTAACACAATTTGGAATAGGAGGCGATAATATGGCTTGAGATATCTGAGCAAGAACGAAAATCCTGTGACATTCGGAGAAAGACTATTGTCATAAAAAGAGGGTGTGGGTTGAAGTAGCAGAGCTACTCCCTTGTTTCCATCCGAGATCCATCCTTTCTTTACATCATTGTTACTGACCTTAAATTTTCCAACTGCAGGGTAAGATATCCAGACATGTGATCGGCTTCTCCGATAGGCCACAACAAAGTGATTCTGATTCCAATGCAAAATCGTGGGCAATAGAGCATATTTCAAGCTGGGTTGTCCTTTTCTTGCAGAAAATCTAACTTTAACAGCTAACGTACGGAATCCGATTTGTTCAGCAGCTTCACTGATGCCTCTGATGCTGACACCCTCTCTATCAATGTAGCAGCGTTCACGAAGATAGGACATGGAGTACGATCTGCCGTAGTATTTGGCAATCATCCTCAAACACGTTGGACCACAATCCATTGAGTCCAATTGAAAGTAATGCGGGAAAGTGCTAGGGCGCATTCTCATGCAAGGCTATTAATTTAGCTCTGATGAATTCAGTAGTAATTGAGTGCATATGTATTATATAATCAGTTATTAGGCACGTAAGATATTGTTGCACTGGTACGATCTTAACATATATTGATTTCACCTTTCAGTACAAACTCTACTGTCGTTATTCTGATTTTCTTTGACTGTAGTTGCACGGAGATCGCAATAGATGTGTACTATTATAAGAAATGAAAGGAGTGACTACTAAAATAAATTGTAATCGCATGGCTAAAATAAATTGTAATCGCATGGCTAGATTTTTTAAAGCGTCGATCCAAGAGTATTTTGGATCTGCTTTGTTAAGAAAATTCAGTGCATTGTGCCGTGTAGTGCTAACTGAAAGCAGTAAGAAGGTGTTCTAAGAGGATAATAATCCAATGACTGGCACCTCCTAAGGTAATTGGTTTGGAACCTCATGTCAAGATGTGATACTGATTTTAACACATTAATTCTGTGGTCGTGACTAATTTGACAGCGAATGGATCAAAAACTATCGGTAAATCAAAAAAACTGAATTTGCAATATTTTCTTATGACTGGTGCAATCCAAACCACCTTTCAGATCGTTCATTTGACTGATCACTTCTTTTAGGATTTAGCTTGTATTTTTTATCAGCCTACCCCAGCCATCAGTAAGGAGTAGCTTCCTTCTAATCCAATCAAGTGTTAAAATCAGTCTGTTTACGGGAGTACTTGGCTTACTTTTGATATCAAACATTCGCATTTTTTCCATCACCTTACACACTGTTGACGATGGAGAGCCAATATCAAGAGACAGAATTGGCAATCAAAGGGTGGATGTGACGGCCCCCTAAATGGCATAGGCCCTGTTTCTTTTTATGGCAAGATCAATGCTTCTTAGAAGGATGTACTCATGCATGATTTGTTATGGTCAACGAGTTAAATAAACGGTCGTTTTTTATAACTCCGCTCCCCCATCTGGTGCGACCGCTTAAGGCCAGTGATACCGGTTAAATCAAACATGATAAAAATCAAAGTTGCAAGAACCTTGCTTGGTGCCGTTTCATGTAACCTCCGAGGGTAAAAGAAAATGACCCTTTTCTTTACCACTTCCCTCCTACTCTATTTTAGGCCTTATTGTACTAATCTGGTAGTAAAAGAAGATGGCTGACCAGATCCTAATGAGATGGAATCATAAAGTATCGAAGAAATCAAACAAGGCCTTTGTCGCCATCAGGGCACGGCGCCATTCATCTCTAGTCAGGTGGTAAACTGTGGAATTAAAGTGAATTTCAGGGGAATGGTCTCCATGGGCTATTTTACCTCTGAACAACCATAACCTATTGATTGCCTCCCAAGCCTCACCATTGAAATCCTTGAATGATCTTCCGGTAAATCTTCTAAGTGTTTCATCAATGTGTTGTGGAAGATTCCATCCTAAGAGCACTTTACCTCGGCGATATTCTCTACCACCAAACCTGTTCTTAAAAAAATTATTCTTTTGAAACTTCTGCGGCCATCGCTAATTCCAATGTTGACTCAGTAATTTTCCCTTTGGACTTCTTGTTGATTGAACTAAACCAGAGGTTAACATGAAGTGGCACCTGATGACCTTCTATTAGATGATTAAGCGAAGAGTCCCAAACGGATGAGGTGAGGCACCGAATATCGATTTCTCCTACATGAAAATATGGCGGGCTTTGGGATACAAAGGACCCGTTTGGACTAGCGGGGGCATTCGTGCAGGAAGTTACGGTTATGATCTCCTCTTAGTGTTGACTGATGTGAAATTCCTTTGAACGCCATTCACATCAGCAATATCACGTTGCACAGAATTAATATGTTAAAACTGACTTTCGTCATTGACAATGCTTGCATATAGGTGTATATTGACCGTACTATTTTTAGAGTTGACCTCTCCTGTTTAAGCACACTCACCACATTTTATTAACCGAAACATCTCAGGTATGCGCACTATTGTCGCACCCTTTTTTGTCTTGATCTCAATAGCCTCACTCGCGCAAAGTAGCAAGGATACTGTCGATTGGGCTCCCATTGGGGCTGAATGGACATACAACCTCCTACATCCATTACTTGGTCCTGAAGAAAAGGCGATTCTTACCTTGGAATCTATTAGTGACACTCTAATTAATGAGAAGAATTGCCGTGAGCTAAGAGAATCTTACGATCGCGATTTGGATGGCGAGACCGACAGCGTCACCACACATTACATTCATCAATCTGGTGATACAATTTATTATTATAATAGATACCTTGATCAATTCTCTATCTTATACAACTTTGCAAGCTCTGATGGTGACATCATAAGAATCACGGAACCACGTGATGGCTTCTCAAATGATTCTATGCTGCATATGGAGGTCTCTCAATCGGGTTTTGCTGATACTATTTCGTCCGGTCTCCGAAGCTATATTATGTCTCGTTACATTCCACCAGGTACCTTCGCCTCGCCTTGGGTATTTGATGGTTTGGCCATAGAAAAATTGGGCAATATTGATACATATTTTTTCCCAGTCAATGATCGTGACTGCGATGGGGCTTGCCCCTTCGGCCTCTTGTGCTATCAGGATCAAGATCTTGCAATTACGATCTCTGAGTCATCATATTGTATCACCAGCACCACTCATGACTTCGATGATCCTGGTATACTAGTGTATCCCAATCCAACACACGGTGCACTCAGAATCCATGGACCATCTTCTTGGAACCACAGAAATGATTTTGATATTCAGATATTCGATCTGGCTGGTCAATTCCTTGAAAACTTAGAACTACAAGACGCAACCCTTGATTTCTCAAAGTTTGCTTCCGGTACATACTTCGTTACTTTCTCAGTCTCAGGCTCGTATAGTACAACACACAGAATAGTCAAACTGTAGGTATTCATTCTTTAATGTCTCTTACAGACAAGCATGATTAAGAAGCTAAAAGCTCTATGCCTTTATATTCTTCATCACTAAAAAATTCTTTCTAATGAAAACTCTTACTAATTGTTTACGTACCATTTTCTGTATTGTATGGTTTGGCTTATTATCCTCCCACACCCTATTGTCTCAGCCCTGTGGCGATACTAAGGAGGATTTTATGGCACGTCAATCAAGCCCCTTTCGTGCACTTACGAGCTCATGCACAGATTGGGCTGACTATCACGTCTTAGATGAATTTGATACTCCGATCAAGACAATTCGTCTGACCTTTCATATATTCTAGAACGCTGCAGGTACTGCAGGGCTGGGGGATTCGCCAGCTGTTAGAAGTTATATACAGGCTATAGTAAATGGTATCAATAATCGCTTCTCTGATTTGGATGTCTACAATAAGACCACCACTTCACCTCATTATGATGATTCGCGGATAAGGGTCCATCTAGAAAACATCTATTTCTGGAAAAATGACGATGGATGGAATTACATTCACGCCGGGGAATCAGGAGCCACAGCATACGTCAGCACTATGTGGTCTTTTATTCAATCACAGAGTATTTCTCACAAAACAACTTCCCTGCATACCCCTGAGGGTTTCTGTAGCTGTGAATCTTGAGAAAAACAAAGATGGATATAGACCAGTAATAGTAACCAGAAGAATGAAGACACCAATTAAATAGTATAGCATGTCACTATTCCACAAAGAGCTCAACTGCAAATCCTTTTCAGACCACTCATTGAAATATGGAAGACTGATCCACGCAAGTACTATGGCGATCATTAATGATGAAGGCCTCCACTTGCTGCCAATGTTGTTTGACTCTCTTGATGTAGGCACTATGGATGAACTTCATGATGAATCATGATGAAGGTAAAAATTGAGCATTCAAAATACTTGGGCCGGTTTGCAGATTATCAAATCACTTAAGATCTGATAGATCATGGATTATACCGACACTAAATGCCAGTAATTTGTGATCAAGAGAGATACCGTAAGTGGCTATACCTTTATCATCCGGACCTTGTTTAAATAACAGGGAATCTTCGTATCCTGGGGTAAGAAGCGAGTACTCTACTCCTAGTCGCAGATCAATAAGGTCAGAAAGAGTAAATCGTTGATGTAAGCTGAACATAAACATTAAGCTAAAAAAATCATTCTTCAATACGCCTCCTCTGTATTCCTCAGCAAGTGGGAAATAAGTAGCCCTCCATAGATAAGCTGGAGACAGGCCCAGCGTAAGGCTAGGCGAATTTTTGATATTGAAGGGTAAAAAAGACAGTCTAGTTGGCGCATGCAGATAATGGTATTTGGTTTGAGGATTAATAATGAGGTCGTATGTGGGACTAGCTCGATCTGGGGGAAGGTTTCTCTGGTCAAGGAACGATAAACCATGGATATTGCTGTTTTGATAAGCGAGGCCGAAATGAAGATGAAAATGAGATGATAGTTTACGAATTACACCTAGCCCACAACCCCACGAAAAACTAGTTGTTGCAATATCTACAGCTGATTGGATTTCGGCAGGAATGCCATCTCGGAAAGAATAGTTGCTTTGATGCTGTACCAGCATTGGTTTCAAGTGAAATTCAAGCTGCCAGGTCTGACCAAAAGACGGTAAAAGTAAACTAAATTGAAGCAGTAATAATGTATAGAAGTGGAGTGCTTTTGTTATCATAATCTTGCGATTGGCAATAATAATTTCATCGGTTGTTGTCAAAGACGATTGGAGATACCTTAAAGAAAAAACTTATTCATTGATGGCTAAGTCATTTAAGTATATAAAGTACGTATAATGGCTTGTTTGGTTCAACAAATGGTTCGAAAATTGGGGTGCAGATCACGTGTAGAATTGTTGGACTTCTACATTATCTCTAGCTAACTGATGTTTTGGCATCGAACCTGTCTTCTGATATTCACCATCGATTTAACATAATAATAGCACAATAGAATTTTAGTATCTTCTTCATGAGAATGGAGTGATTAGATTGAGATTAACTTAATCGTGGTTAATGGAGACCCGGAAACGTCGTAAATGGTAAGCAAAACTATTGTTGCTGGAGGTAAGGAATGATCAAAATCAATGATTGTCGTACTATTAATTGGCCCTTCCCTTATGCTGACTCCCTTAATATCTGTCAATATAAAGTATAGCTTATTTGGATCGACATCTGTGTCAAACTCCAGTTTGATCTGATCCGAAAAAGGATTGGGAAAGACTTGCAATACCCCAAAGGCAGGCTCTGCTGTACTTGTTATCAGGCCTTCAAAATCACATGGTATAGAATTTTCTTGGAAGAGACCTAGCACTTCATCTTCATAGCACCTAAAGCCATCTAACCAGTTTTGATCGCCGGCGGATGAACAGGTTGGCAAGAACCAATTACCTATAGAGCCAATACCCTCAATAATTTCAGGACCATAATCAAGACCTGGGCTTGGCTCAAATACTTGCTTTAACCGGGTGGTGCCGTTTATTGCTATACTATAAGTAGTATCTAGTACCAGGAGAAAATCTTTAGTGCAACCAAATGCTTCTACAAAGGATTTTATGAAGAAAGTATCCCCGATATTTAGGGAAAAGTCGTATAATATCACATCCTGGCCATCAACAAACCGCAAGAGCCTCCGCCCCTCCTGACGCACCAAGACATAGTCAGAAGTTGTGCCTTGCGAAATATCAAGTTTTCGGTACGATCGATCTTCTATGGAGGTATCTTTCGAAGAGGTAATGCTTACGAAAGACACATCATTTGGACCAATGGGTTCCAAGATCAGTTGATAGTGCCATTGCGCACCTATGGGTGCCCATTCGGTAGCATCTTCGCTACTTTGTGCGAATAAGGTTGTTACGGTCAAGGCTAGAATGGATACAACAACGATACGCATACCAGAAAATGTTTAGTCAATAAAGTGTGGTGAGTATGGCTAAACGGGAATGTCCAGCTCGGCCAAATAGGAGCTTTCCATATACAACTGACGACCTCCATTATCAAAGATTACTAAAATAACTTTTAGCATATGATTTTGAATGAAGTGCTATTGTGATAAGAATAGCTCCTGAAGAAATTTGAAAATGAGGAAATAAACCTGGAACTCACTGCATCATGAGGGAATGTAGGTTCGCGCGTATGCGACCTCAGTGACTTCTTCATCCAGGCTTTGCACTTTCGCTAAATAGACGCAAATAATTTTGGTGGCCAGTGGTGCCTGTATTACCTGATAATGGGCCAATTTCTCAAGAATGAGATTCGAAGCTAGACCTGGTTCAATAGTAATATATCTGGCAGCATTGGAGTGCGTTACAGGATTGGATACAGAATAATACACCCAAAAAGAGATCCCTCCAACAACCAGAACCGCCAACATAAATAGTTTTGGCAGTCCGCGGGTCAACCTCATACCAAACGCTTTTTTAATGTCAAATAATGCCCATTTCAAGTTGTCTCAGCTCATCTATCAAGGATGTAACTTCCTCAAAAATATGGCAATAGGACAAACAGCAAAGTTTATGGCTGGTCTCCTTGAACAAATTAGAGGTTGGGTACCTACTCAGATTGACAAGTCATCGCAAAAAAGCAACGCAAACTCCTTTGTAGGTAAGTCAATAGAAAGGCTACTTCATAACCTACACATCCGCATTAAAATCATGAATCGCCCTCAGTATATCCCGCCGGCTGATCTGGCCTTGCAATTTGCCATTGTCATCCACCACCAGCAAGCGCTTGTACTTGGTGTTTAAAAACACATCGGCAATCTCGACAATATTGGCATGCACCGTGATGGTCTTCATGACATTGGTCATGTAATCAGCTACGGTAGACTTGCTCACTGGCTGATTGTGGTAAGCAATGTCGAATAATACCTTTAGGCAATCCTTGTCGTCAATCAGACCCACCAATTCCTTTCGTTCATTGAGTACTGGTGCCCCGGTAATCTTCTTTTCAAGCAGCATGTCTACGACATCAAAAATTTCGGTTTCTGGTCGAAAAGTGATTAGACTTTCAGCTGCTGTCATGTAATTGGTTACCGAGGGCGGCTTGAATTCCCTTTGAAGCGACTTGACCTCATCGGTAGATTTTTGTTTGTAGTTTTTCATGGCATCGAAATGTTTGAAATCGGGGCAACTAAGTAGCCTGGTATGTTAAGTTAGTGCTTTTTTCTGATGAAATATTTCTGGTTTGCTGTGAAATTGTAGTCCGCAGACTCCACATCGGCAAATTTACTCGCCGAAGTCAATGCTGTGGCCGCAATAGACGCCCCTAATTTCTCCCTTACTGACAGTCATCATTGTCTGAAGTCCGAAATTCAGGCTCATGATCCACCTATCCTGGAAGTACATCAAAAGTCTTGAAAACCGCTAATCATTAAAGCGTCGATCCAGATCCAGCGGCTCCACATTTAGTACCCGCACTTTACCAATGTTTGCGGCCTTTGGATCAATAATAAAATTTAATTCTTCAGCAACGATCGCTGAAGGAACGGCTAAAATGAATGCTTCTCCCCTATGTTCTATAAATTCTCCAAACACTCCCTGGCTATCCTTATGGTAGGGAAATGCACTCCACTGCTTTCCCAAACGATCAATTTCAACGGTCTGAATGTAGTCATCTGGCAATCCCAATTCCACCATAATCCGATCAGAAGGAATTTGGTCTTTTTCCATATGCACCAGCATTTCCAATATCGCCAGCGACCGCGAAGAAGCACAATAGACGGCGGCTACTCCCGGAAAATTCCACCTTCCACCGTACAATTCTGCCCCCCTACCGGTAAGCACTTCGTGGATCCTCTTTTGTCGGTCAATCCTGTAGGCAAGCACTTGTGCTGCTAGGCAAAGACACCGTGATCAATGCGACCAATCTCCTGCAAGACCAACTCGATGCCAAAACTGGTGTCTAAGAGATCAAAGGGTCTCTGTTGATCGAAGATCACAGATTTCTTAAACATCCAATCATTGAACTTTTCAATGGATCCAAAAACCTCCTGACCACAGGCATATACGCGCACGATCTCTAATATCCGCTCGCTGGTCTCCTGATTGTAAATCTCTTTCTTACTCAGGCTACTATAAGATGCCGGTATCACCTTAGCGAGTGATTGGACCGATTGATTGATGCGCTTTGCGAAACCAACAAAATCTCGCCTTCGTATACCCTTACGTGCAGCAGTCACCAACTCCATGCCATAAGCTACAGTCGGCTCCTGTAATGACAATACATCTGCCTGATCCAACGAATATGCCTTCGCATTCATAATTGCCCACTTTTGTAGATTATAGTAAATTTACTAATAAGTACCGGTAAATCTGCTATTTAGTTCCTTAAAAAGAGCTTTTTATTTTAATGCCCCAGCGATTCAAAAGCCGCCCTTCCCTCAGCAAATTTCTCCAAGACTTCTAATTTGGCAGCTTCCGAAGGAAAGTCACCATGCTTGCTCAGCCATGCAGTGACATTGTCTAAATATTGGATAAAGTATTCGGCATCGACCCTGTTGTATATGGGCATTTGATCCACGGAAATATATACTGGGCTCGTATGTGCGAACGGTACCTCTGACCGTAAGGTCCCGAAGTAACGATTATAATCTGTCTGCACTTTTCCCAAATTCCTTCTTGCGGCGGGGCTCAGTCCCTGCCGCAAATAGTCGTTCTTCCGACGGTATGCCCTGGCAGCAATCCAGACACTTTCTTGAGGTCGGTATTTTAATGTCAATTCTTGGTAACTACTGCCCTCTCCTATTTCTTTGTTGGCAATCATTTCTCCATTGGCCACAATCTCCAAAGTGTGGATGGGAAGTTGTGACCAGACGCGGGCATTTATTGTGAGGGTATCTCCAGACCCTATCCGCATTGAAGCACCCATTTCATTGCCATCGACTTCAAGCAAGAGAAAAGGTGCGTTGGATACAAAAGTTTTGCCTGCAGTCAGAGCTGCGACCCAATCCTCATAGACCAGAGGACCATCCAACTTGGCATAAACCCTGTTGGCACCAACGGTCACCAAATTCCCCATCTTATCGGTGCCGGCGGTGATGGGCACCTTTAATCCACAATTTAATAGCCGATACCATAGCCGAAGACCAGAGTTTAGAGGCAATTCAGGTACTACCTCAGTTACAAAGATGGGTGGATGAAAGGGATCTATCGTACAAAGCAACTCCACGGCATCAACCTTCTGGAGTAGCAATCCCAATGGACCCTCTAAACCGGGCCAGGCTGCAAAATGGGCCCAGGATATATGGCCACCTTGGCGATGAATGGAATCACTCACTGAAGTATTAAGTGGATATTGATGCTGACGCATTTCCTTGGCTGGCTGTACCAATCCTTCCTTAATATTTAAGAGATTGATATGTCCCAACCGGTCTTCACGATACTCTTGACCGAGAAAAATCAAGTGATTTGAGTCCGAGATCGGTTCGACACTTCCCCGGTATAAATGGTGATCTTTGGTGAAATCTGAGATTAAAATATTACAAACATTGAGGTCTTCCGCCTTCATTTCCATTAGAGCCGATGCTGGATTAATGTGATGTACATGCACATCTCCACTGTACCAATCAGGTGGTCTATGATAAGCTCGTGAGAGTGCTAAACGCAAAGTTTTTGATGTATCCGAGACCTCAAAAGTGTCTTTCTTCATCAAGTATTCGAAACCCTTGATCACCTCTAGGTGATAAGAATTATTTGCTGGTAGATCGATGTCGAATGTGCCATCTACATAGGCAAATCTTCGATTGTCAGCAAGCATCACATCTTTTTCAACGGCTACTTGATCTCGACTAAAGGTAATTGGGAAATCCGTCGAATGACCCACTGGTGCATAATATGTTCCGGAAAGATCAGTAAGATGCACCCTTGAAGGGGTGAGCTGGTGATGATCATCACGAATTTGAATGGTCACTTTTACCAATTCCTTGGGTTTTTCCTGACCCTTGATCATTCCGAATAAACACATCAGGACAAGTTGGAGGATAAGCCTTTTCATTGGTGTGGATCTCTTTAAATTATGACCCAATATAGAAACACGGTCTTGAAATTTCTTCTCGGCAGCGTAATCAATGGACAAGTAATCTACCGGATTGTCACTTCAATCAATACCTGGATAAATCTGACAACTGTGGCACCCAGTTATCTCCAGGGTAAACAGCAAGCCACAAGGCCATCCCATTATCGTAGTCCAATCGGGCTCCAGAAGATCCAGATATTTCACCAGGTCTTTGATTCCAGATAGCTATGGTTGCTTTTTCTGGATTCAGCAAGCCATCTTCGAAACTTTTGCCTCCTCTCCTGTCGCTTTTCGATCACGGCATTATTTTGCTCCAAAGTTTGTTCTCTAGTGACATTGGTTGGAGGAGAACTGGCTTGGGCGACACAATTGTCAATGCTTGCTTCCAATACTGAACCTACCTGGACCTCAAATCCTGCCCATAGATCAATGCAATTTCCGGCTTTAAATTCAGTCACCGAAGCACCAGCTACGGTACCGTTACTCAAGACCTTTAATGCGGCTTGATAAAGAGCATTGGGAATGTTAACATCAAGGAGGCTAATGGTATCATCACAAAAGGATGGCATGACACTACTCTCCAAAATTCCGATATCGGCGATCGTGTTGACAAAGCGCGGACCACCAGCAAAGTCCAAGGTAATGCCATTGCTGTTAAGGGAGTCATTCCGGCCCTGATCGATGAGGGGAGAACCCGCCTTTAGACTAAAATCACAAGCAGCAGCGTCATCGAACTTCGGATCACGGTTAAAGATTACTCCTGGTCCGCAACTGATGGTACCCATAGAGGCACAGTCATCAACCTCCACCAAAGAATGGGCAATATGAACACCTGCGCTTGCCGACTCAATGCCCCGAAAACCGCTGGCATCACGATTTTGCCAGAAAATCGAGTTTTCGATATTTACTTCAAATGGTCCAGTGCCAATGGAGTCGATGGCAATCGCCCCGCCTATATCATCAGCAAAATTTTCAAAGAAAGTGCTGTTTAGGATCAGGGAATTTAGGCCCCCACTACCATCAGCATAAACATCTATAGCCCCACTGAAAGTGAGTGCTGATGAATCCCGCACAAAGAGTGACTGGATCACCTTGGAATTCACAGTACCATCGATGGAAAATATCGCCATCGCCCCTCCCAAATCATCCGATATGTTTTCTTTAAATGTACAGTTGAGAAAAGTGTGATCATTGAGTGCCATAGGTAAGTCTGCGAGACCACAAACCGCTCCCCCAATAATGGCCTTGTTCCTTTGAAAATCAGAATTTCCTACAACACTTTCAATACTGCCTTCGATCGCTACCAGATCCATGGCACCCCCTTCGCCACCGATCGCAATGTTGCTGGTAAACTGACAGCTGTCGATGGAAATTTCCTGTTGATAGCTGCCTGTGGCGGAAGCCAGATAAATTGCCCCTCCCCCATCACCAGCCTCATTGTCATCAAACTGGCAGTGTTTAACCCTGTTGTTACTGAAGCCGTCAAAAATCAAGCTATGAAGGGCACCTCCATTGGTCGATGCCTTGTTGTCCGTGAATGTGGAACTTGTGATGGAAAAGGAAGCCTCTCCATCGCCGATCGCAAAATTGTGTAAAGCTCCCGCTGCCTGAGCTCGATTATTAAAGAAGTTGCAGGCATCAACCGATGTTCTGCAAATACCGGCCAAACCGGCATTGAAAATACCGCCGGCATCAAAACTATCACAAACATTACTTAGGAATTGACACTCAGAAAAGCGAACCAGGGCCTGGGTACCGGTACCATCCCCGGCAGTATATACTGCTCCACCTCTGGTGCGACTGCGATTTTCGAGAAAGATACACTGGCGGACCAGCGGAGCCGAAGGGTGATTCGTCGAGGTGGATCGGTGGTATAATCCTCCGCCGTTGCGAAACTCCCCTGGCCCGTCGGCATGGCCATTGCTAATAGTAAATCCGTCAAGCACCGTTGTCGAATCGACATTCTCCATCTTGACCACGTGATATGAATTACCAGCACTGTCTGGCGACATGTCGATGGCACCCGTCAAGACGCATGAGTTCACAGAAGGTTGCCGAGCATCACTTCCTCCGCGGTCGTAACCACCCAATACCACGGTTCCACTTGAGATGCAAAATGAAGCCTCCCTATCGTCATTGACCATACCAATCCCCTCATCGGGAAAATAGGTGCCCCTGGCAACCTTAATCGTATCGCCAGCAGTAGACGTTGTGAGGGCGTCTTGTAATTTAACGTAGGCATTAAGCCAGCTTGTGCCATCATTACTACCCATAGCCGTGGAATCAACGAAGATGATTTGTGCCTGTGTAAGACATGTTATCGCAAATATCGACAGGCATACTAAGGAAGTCCTTAGAGGGTAAAGGAGCGTAATATTCATACTATCACTTTTGTTGTAGAGTGATCAGCAATATAGTCAACTTCTTTTTCAAAAGGTAGGAATGAACGGTCAACAGGGTTATAAAATCTACTGATTGGAGATGCATCTGTTCTTAGTAATGCAGATTCTCCCGAAAGTCAGATATGGACCGATATCTTACAAGTACTTGGACCCTTCTCGCACGGTAAGTGCAGGTAGTTCTACTTCACTAATGAATGCCTTCACTGATTGAGGAGCTACTTTAGCGTATTCTCTCAGTGACCACCCTGACGCCTTCTGTAGAAAAAATTCCTTGTTGTCAGCGACCTTTAAGATGTATTTTTTTAACTGTGCCCAATCGGTTTTCTCCTTGTACTTTAATTGGAAAAGAATGGCCGTTCTCTGTAGCCATATATTACTCTCCTCAATCCATTGATCAGGAATCTTAGGATTGAGTTCTGGAAATCGTAGGAAGTGTGTCCCCACGATGGTGGCCAAAAGATCGACGGTGTCCCACCAAGATTTCTGAGTAATCAATTTAGTTAGGATATTGATAAAATCCTTGGGCAATTGATTCTGAAATCGCTTCAATAAGTCCATGGCAAAATACTGACACTCACGCTGTTGGATACTCCAAAGATCAATTGAAATTTCAGGTAAGTCCTCCAATTGTGGTTTACCGCAGTGCTGGAAGTAGGCGCGCTGTAGTGCGTTTCTTTCCGGACGCTTTATTCCAAACATGGTGAATTGATTGCGCATGTATTTCTCCATACCATTGGCGATGGTAGGGTCAGCATTTTCACTGAATACCTGGACAATTCCCTTTACGTAGTCATGCATACACCATCATTATGGTAGCACAAGGTAGGTTGACTGTCCAGAGATAGCAAATCCATTTTGGACTGATGAAACGAGCCAGGTATTCTGTCACACCTTCTTGTGAAAAATGAAAGAATAGCCTTGGATTGGTGCCTTATCTTCTTACGGATCAATCCCAGGATAAACTACTCCGATCTGTCGTCTAATTTCGTCAAGTATGCTGATCAAGTTTAAGCTGTCGGAGTGGCTCCATAAGTCACTGGCAATTTTCCCCTGCTGGATGCAGAAATGGCACTCTCGAATTTCATGGGTAAATCCTTTGCCGGTGGGAGGACAAGTAATTACGCCCGGGGTTTTTCCGGCCTGTAAAACAGTGAGGGCAGGACTCTCATGCCAACGAGGTTCCATTAGGATGTAGCCCTTAGTCATTGTAATTCGTGCGGGCATATTGGAGGCATACAGAATGGAGGCATGGAGTGCTGCTTCCTTCTTGTCGGGATAGAAAAGCTGGATGGATGCGGTTTGATCGACACCGGTTTTTGCTCGTTGCCCGGAGGCAATGATCTGGCCGGGAACACCCAGGAGCAAATAAGCCAGAAAGACGGGATAGATACCAATATCTAAAGTCACTCCTCCACCGAGGCGGATGTCGTATAAGCGGCTGGAGAGGTCGACCGGTGCAGTAAAACAGAACTCGGCTTCTACATTGATTACCTCACCCATCTCCCCCGATTCAACAATTTCTAAAACTTTAGCGATTGCTGGTATGAAGCGTGTCCAAAGGGCTTCCATGAAAAAGGTGCCTGTATTTCTGGCTGTGTCGATCACAAACTGAAGCTCCCTTCTATTGATTGCTGCTGGCTTTTCACATAGCACTGGGATCCCATTTTGCAAACAGAGCAAGGACTGCTCCGAATGAAAGGTATGTGGTGTGGCAACGTATGCAATGTCCAGATCGGCATTTTCGATCATCTTTTCGTAGGAGTCATAATACATCTTCGCTCCGGATTTTTCAGCAAAATCTTTGGCTCTGTCCTTATTTCGTGAAGCCACAGCTTGCAAGACGGCTCCTTCTACCAGGGCGAGATCTTTAACAAATTTTGTCGAAATGCGGCCGGGGCCGATGATGCCCCATTTGACTTGACTCATATTTTATACACTGGTTATGATTGAAGTTGGCGAAATGGCCCAGCCAGTTTTCTCAAGACAAGTAAGGAAAAAAATACTTGAGGAAAAAATCATCAACTCTTTCAGCGACGTGTCAAGTACTATGAATTCGATCGTTTTGGTTTGGCCTTTGCCCAATCATTTGTCACCAAAGGTGGTCGAATCCTTGGATGGTTGTCAGAAATCACCAAACACAATTGCAAACAAACAGGGTGGCTTGAGAGGGAAGTACTCTAGACATGGTGTATTGAATTTAATTGGACTCGGTGGTGAGATTGTAGTGACAGGATCGACTTTAGGCGAAGACCTGACTTTTAAAGTCAGGCCTTTGGCATTCGGTCATTTTCTCCTTTACTTTCGCAAAGCTTTTGAGACAATGCCTTCACGACTATGAATTTGCAGTTGATAATCGCCCTCGGGCAACCCCACGAGTGAGAGGTCAACTTCAGAAAGATGATCAAAATGGTGGGCCAAAAGTGCAGCACCTTCGTCATTGATAAGGTTAAGCTCAGCTTCAGAAAGTGTCATCTCCGGACGAATAAATATCTTTTCAGACTTTACGTGGTTGATGACTCTTACAGGAATGGCAGTTTGGACTCCTTGATTGATTATTGGTGCATTTTCTTCCTCCATTGCAACCATGTCTTCTATGATCACAGCAGGAATTTGGGCAAAATTTACGGATCCAAACATAGCGCAAACAAATAAACACATCAGATTTTTCATGGCGGTAGATTTAATCGTTAATTATTTGCTAGCTCTGACTAGAGCAAGCGGGAAGGCGTTTAAATCTGTATGGTCTAAATCAATGGATTTAACCCTTTTTTAAGAGCATACGCTTGATTTTAGGACCATCTTAAGGAACGAAGACAAAGAATACTGTCAAATCAACTCGGAGCGCATCGAACACAGTATGGACTTCCCGGCATGAGTAATAATCGGGCCAGGGGAATAGATTGATTACATTTTGCACAGGAGCCAAATGGTTCGCCATTTCGAATCTTCTTCAATGCGGTCTGCATGGCATCAAGGTCCCGTCGTGCAGTACGAAGGGCTGCCTCCATCACACTCTTGTTGTTTATGGCATCCATTCGGCTAAGCCTCCCGATCGCATTTTCCGGTGCGATGGGACGAGTCATATCCTCCATGCGTCCAATTTTCCGCTTGGTGCGATCGATTTTTTTTTCGAGTTTCTCCCGGACTTGTTTTATCTCTTCGGCGGTCATTATTTGTTGAGATATATTTTATGGGCACCGCGATTGCCATCAACATCTTGAAAATGGAGTAGATAAATTCCATTTCTTAAGCTAGAGAGATTCAAGCTAGGTTGGGCCTCGTGCTTCGCTCGAAGGATGATCTGACCCAGAAGATTGGTGAGGACTAAATCTATGGTTTTGCCATTTGAAATCTGAATGTCAACGAATCCATTTGTGGGATTTGGATGGACAGAAATGCTTTCCATAGTCACACCCGTTCCGACCCCTGTAGTACGGAAGGTGTTGAAAAATCCAATCGTTGCTATGACTGCTGGAGGAACACAACCACCGTGATTTGCATTTGGATCCAATTCGATGGCCTCGACATCGGATGCACCTCTTGCCTTCATTTCTCTTTCTGCTACTAGGCTATTTTCGAAAGGAACTTGCTCATCAGCTCCGCAATAGTACATTCTCAATGGAACATCCGGAGTCCATAGATAGGTATCATTTTCCCTCAATGCAATATGATACGGATGAAGGGAATCAGCTCTCAATTCTTGTACAAAGTCCTCTCGAAACATATTAATTGGAATCGTGTTCCCAAAGTCTCTTTCCAACTGGTCTACCAGAAAGTTACGCAGCGCCGACAAGGATATTTCCTCTTTGCTAAAGGCCAAAATTTGGTCGACATATCCTTCCTTAAAGACACTGTCCAAAGAACTGTATATGTTGCCGTAAAACTCCTGATAACCCAATAGATTATAAACTACATAGTCAGGGAAATCGTACTCAATCATACCTTCGATCATTCGGTCATTCATCACATCTGACAAACTGTAAGGCCCTGACATAGGCGCACCTGCAGTGAGCCAAAGATCATCAGTCGGCCTTTCGTGAAGAGCTTGTGAGAGTGCCATCGCCGCATGTCCCCCCTGAGAATAGCCCGTCACAAATATGTGTTGTACCGACTCGAATCCTTGATCTGCTGCAAAACCCATGGTGGCGATCAATAAATCTACTCCGGCGCTGGCTTCGGTAGCCGCATGTACATATGGGTGAAAACCCCTACTTGTACCCAAGCCCAGATAGTCAGGTGCGCAGGATATGTAACCTTGACCAGCAAAGGCCATAACCAGAAGGGCCTCATTGTTTAGGTTAGAAGGTACATCTTGCCGTCCATTGCTGGTCCCGTGTTGATAGACGACAATCCCCGTAGCTTCTGTATTTGTGGGAAGTACGATCAGGCCTGAGGCCGTGTCTGGTTGTCCATCAATACCAGGTGTAGAATAGGTTACCCGGTAATTTCGAACTCCATGCAAAACCGGAAATTGCAAAGATTGGGATAGCTGGTTGCTCGTCAGTTCAGATTCCAAGCTGATATCGACGATGGCCTGAGACCAGGTGGCAAAGGAAATAAGGAAACCGGCCGATACCAGTAAGTAGATCTTGATGGCTTTCATCCAAAGCAGATTGTCAAGAAAAAGAACGCAATACCGTATCATTATGTTTGTCCTTTAGCCACATTTAAACACCGAAGCATCCTTCCAATTCATTGATCCCAGGCAGCTACCAGGTCCTCGCTGTTCAAGTTTCTCAATCTCCGGTCCAACAGCTCTAAGGTTTCTGATGCCATGTCTTCAGTGATTCTGTAGATCGTCATTCGTTCACCATTTACACTAGGATTTTTTTGGATCCATATACCTGCTTTCTCTTTGATTGCCTTGATAAAATTTTCATATAAAGATTGGACTTCGACTCTATTTTGTTGCAGGAGCATGTAAAGAAAGCGGTTAGCGTTAAAGATCTTCAGGTCCTCGTAAAGGTCTTCAATATCATCGTGGATCTCAGTAAGTAAGTCAAAGAGGATCCAATCGTCAGCATGGATAAGCTGTTTTATGGTTGGATCCGTCCGATAAATCAGTTTCCGCATTAGCTTTATATCGCAAGATTTATGATGATAGAAATCACTCATTTTGAGATGCGATGGCGAGAGACGCCTCCTCAGATTTATTTCATGGCTTTGATAGATCTGGATAGATGATGTAAACTCAAACTTCTCTCCCTTTGCAAGACCAAATGGTGATAAATCTCTGTAGATGTCCTGCCAAAATTTCCAAAGCCTATCACCAGAAAGTTGCCAAGAAGTTTCCAGGTAATGATCTAAGGCATAGATGCTGTCTTGCAACTTGACCAAGTGCTGGTAAAAACTTTGATCATCATGCATCCTAGAAAGCTGAACGAGCCAAGGCAATCTTCGATAATTGAATAATTCATTGATTTTTAAATGATGAGATACTGCCATTGTAGCCAGACGATGGTTTAGCATGTGGGAATAAATCTTGAGCCTTCAAACAATAGGTTAGTTGCTTAATTAGGGTAGTCGCCCATATTCTTTAAAGAGTTGTATGATTTGATCGACTGGCAATACTGATACCATTCTTTTATCAATGCCTTCAAACCACTGGGCAGTAAAAAGAGCATTAAGGATGGCTTCCTCAGTGGCCTCCACACAAGCCAAGAAAAGCGGTGAAACATAGTCATTGGCAATTTCCGTTTTTAGCTGTCGGCGTTTGAAGGGTTGATGCATTTCTAAATTGTCAGGAAAGGTACTGAAAGCAATGACATAATCTCCACTGCCATTACTGGCAAAACCTCCTGTTTTTGCTAGTCCGAGCATGGCACGCTTGGCCATGCGCTTCAGATTGCGGGCATTTATAGGTGCATCAGTAGCAACAACAATCATACACGAACCATCTGCATCTTCAATGGACCTCTTATAAGGATAGGCTCCCAACTCCTTTCCCACCGGCACACCGGCAATTTCTAAGACTCCACCAAAATTGGCTTGAACCAACACTCCCACAATGTGACCACCCAATGCTGGTGGCAGTTGACGCGAAGCAGTACCGATTCCTCCCTTAAATCCAAAACAAACGGTGCCGGTACCAGCTCCCACTGATCCTTCTTCGACAGGACCAGATTTTGCATTTTCTATCGCTTCAATCATGTGCTTGGGATGAAGATGGAGTCCTCTGATATCATTTATTCTGCCATCATTGGTCTCGCCAACGACTGCATTCACTGACCTGACATCTTCGTTTCCTGGCTGATCTAGTGTATAATTAACCAAGGCCTCAATTCCGGCTGCTACACTCAAGGTATTGGTGAGTAAAATCGGAGTTTCCAATTGTCCCAATTCTTCGATCTGCGTGCTGCCAGCCAACTTGCCGTATCCATTGCCAATATACAGGGCAGCCGGCACTTTCGACTGATAGATATTTCCACTATGTGGAAGAATTGCCGTCGCTCCGGTGTGTACGCGGGCACCTTTATGTAATGTGCTGTGGCCCACTTTTACTCCCTGGACATCTGTTATCGCATTCCAGGTAGCTGGCGGGAAAATTCCGATCTCGATTCCGTGATCTCTTAGGCGCATTGTACCCTGAGCCGATAACTGGATAACGGTGAAAAATAGTAGTATGAGTGCTCCCATCTCAAGGTAAAGTCTCATAATTTCTTGATTTAGAAGCGATTTGAAAGAACGTTATCTTTCCGAAATTAGAAAGTAACTTCAACCAACATGTGCCAAATTAAGCAAAAGATTCAGTCCCTTTAAACTTACCATGGCATATACTTAAGAATTAAGAGAAAAGAGCGCACCTGCAAAAGGCCAGTTGATCAACTTGTCTTTGACCGAACTAAATGAAGTCAAAACAAGAAATATAGATGGGGTAATCGCCAATTCTCGTTTCTTCGGTAGGTTGCAAATTGCGGTATGATGTGACGATTAATGTTTGCGCTTCGCTGGTGAATCCGTTGAGAAGTCCCAATCTCTTTTGTCTGCTGACCAGATCGTAGTCAGGACTTCGATTATCTAACCACAAAATCGCAGAATGAATTTTTTCACTAGCCAAGACACCCTCCAATAGAGGTATCAGGACATCTTCGTTTCCTGGACGTAGGTAGAGCCCCTCGATGGCCAGAAACTCAAATTTTTTAGGGTTGAATACTCGGTTGAAAAGAGGAAGATAACCCGCAATTTTAACCAGAATTCCCCCCATCGGGCCGGGAAGTTTTTCAATCACCCACTGTGCTCTATGAACTTGGATGCCAGCCAGAATGATTCCTTCTTCTTTCCAGATGTAGTACTGATCATTATGGCCAATATAGGAATCATGGTAAAGAGCATGATCTTTATATCGTTCTTGCAAGAGTTGACGCATTGTACCGAGGTCCTCCTTATTGGCCACCTTAACCTGGGTATGGGTCTTTAAAAAGAACCGGGAAAAGGCGATCGTTTTAATCGTCGCCACGACCTGATAACCCATTTTTATAATGGCGTTGAGGGAGCGGTGGTTTTTCTGTTCTACACTGGCATAATAAACCGATTTGTTGGGATCATCTTTCCGAATTAAGTTCATGAATTCCCTACTGTAGAGGCCGACGATTCTTCGATTTCGAAAAGAGACATCAGTTGCACTTGCATAGTATCTAAAAAAGTACGAATCAGTCACTAAATCACCATGACGAACTTTTCTACGGTCTACTACTACCATGGCAACAAGCTCACCATCGATCCTTAGCACTGCAAGTATGGGATCTACCAAATTTGCCAAACGCTCGGAGGTATTTTTGTGCTGATAAAGAGTCTCCTGTGTGCCCCAGGTGGTACGATCAAGGAACTCAATGATCTCGCTCGTGAAGACAAACTCTCGGGAAACTGTCACTCGATCGCGCTGCAGTAGTACCTCAGCAGCTCGATTGGGTCGACCATTGTTTAGAATAGATACTGCTGGTGGACCAGTTGTATTTTCTGGAGACATACAGGCTACAGTTTGCTTGCCAAGGGGTTAAAATAGCGATTTTAGGTTTTTCCCACAATTTTCAACCAGGCATCAGGCCACCAATCAAGGGTTTAGTAAATGATAAGTCATTCAAGTGTCGAGTTTACTACGCTTAATATGTGGTCAAACAGCCATGCGTGACAGGACTCTTTGAGCTGAGTTATAGGTATTCAAGTCATTGTTTTAGCCTTAAAGTACTGCCAAACATTTGCCAAGTATAGGGACTCTTGATGGGGGTGAGTGCGCAAATCTGGTTGTGCCACTGTAAAAAACCACATCCAGTACTCAAAAAAAAAGAGTATGGACAACAGCAATTGTCCATACTCCTTAAAAAGTGCCTAGGTAATTTCAGACAGACCCTAAACTAATTTTCTGACACAAAGACCAATTGATGATATTCCTTCGTAGCGGATCGTACCATCAACTTGTAGACACCTTCACGAAGGTGAGAAACTCCGTAATAAATTTGATCACCCTTCTGCACGTCATATCTACGACTTTGCCAAACTACCCTGCCGGTCAGATCCGTAAGCTCAATCAGGGTGGTTCCGTGAAGAACGTCTTCTGGCATTTCAATGGTCATTCTTTCGATAACTGGATTTGGATATGCCAAAACCATCCCTTCTGCGTCACCGACCAAAACTGAATCCGATCCGCTCAGTGAAAATTCGTACCACTCACTGTCTTCGCTTAATTCTCCAGAATGACACAGTGCATTTACTTTAAATTGATAGGACCCTCCAGGGGAAAGCCACTCAATCTGCATAGTGGTATCGGTGGTGATATTAATCTGGCTATAAAAGGGCGTAGTGTCCAGATTCTGCACTTCAACTTCATAATCAAAATGATCGGGTTCCCCAGACCAGGTCAGCAGAACAGCTGTTGGACTTACCTCGGAATGAGATAGATTATGTGGAGCAACACAGCTGGTATCAGCAGAGTCAGACTCCGTTGTAAAGGCCATCCAAGGCGAACATTCGCTATACGATTCCACCGAACAAAAGGCCGTAATTTTCCATTGATATGTTCCTCCCGGAACCAAACCATGGATGAGGTAAGATGTGTCATATGACGTGTTTATCAGATTGTAGCCGTAAGTCAAGCCAAGGTGTTCTACCTCGATCAAGTACAGAGCATCTGCCGAAGATCGAGACCATGATACCAGAACCTCCTCTGATCCAATCTCAAGAATTTGACCGATGGGAGTGGTACAGCTATCCAGCTCCTCTTCTAGAGTAGTAAATTCAAAAAGATCACTGTAATCACTGGTATCTGGTCCAGCGCAAATACTGCGAACTTGGGCTGTATAAGATGTAGATGGAGATAGACCTTCAACCAAAACCTGAGGATGATCAGTCAGGCCAGTCCAAATAACATCCATTGCGGAGGTATCAACCCGGGCAATCATTACTTCGTATTCTGCGCTGTCAGGACCGGTCCATGACAACGACACACTATGGCTGGACAGACTATCTTGAATGAGGTTTTCCGGAGCCGAACATGCCAATTGCATACTATCAGCAAGTGTGGCAAATGTCAACCAATCACTGTACTGACTTTCTTGCTCCTCACAGATTGCTTTTACATGCACCCGGTAGGATGTCCCGGGTGTGAGACCTTCGATGATTACATGGGTGTTCTCAGATTGTATTGAATCTGTAAAACTTTGCATTGAATCAATGGATTCAATCTGGATCTGATAGGTTGCGCTGTCTGGACCTTCCCACGAGAAGCCAGCGAGGGTTAAACCAACGGTATCTAAGTCCAGCCCAAATGGTTCAAAACAGAAGGAGTCAATTTCATTTTCAATCATGAAAACAAACCAATCGCTATAGTCGCTTGAATCTAATGATCCGCAAATGCTAAGCACTCGGAATCGATATTCAATGTCCATCACCAAACCCGAAATCTCAACACTTGTGGTATCGGTGTCAATGACCATATTGAGTAGCGAACTTGTATCTGTTGATTCGATTTCAACCTGATAAAGTGCGGTGTCGGGTCCTGACCAATGCAGCAATACACTACTGTCTGTAAGAACCTGAGCTTGTAAAGCCGAAGGTACAGCACATTCTGAAGTAGCCGATTGTGTTTCAAAATCTACCCAATCCGTATAATCACTATTTTCATTCTCACACACTGCTCTTACCCTGACGCTGTATCCACTACCCGGATCAAGATCAAAAAGCATCAAGGTGGTTTGGGTTGAATCGGATTCGAGGATAAAGCTCCAGGTACTATCTCCAGTGTGAACTTCGATCTGATAAACAGATGTAGAGGATGCCGACCAGCTGAGTTGAGCAGATTCAGAACCAGACGTATCTACATTCAGACCACTGGGAGGATCACATACGAATACAGTACTATCCAGCGCTGGAAAAGCCAGCCAAGCTGAGTTCTGGCTTGTGTCTCCTTGTCCGCAGAACGCCTGAACCCTAAATTCGTGAATCGTGTTGGTGCCAGGAGTAAATAAAAGCATGGGATCCAATAAGATACTGTCTAATAGAATCTCAGACCCTTCAGCCTCTTTGACCTCGATTTGGAAAGAATCAGCGGATGTCTCAATATTCCAGCTGAGTAAATAACTGGTGTCTACTGGTTCTGCAGTCAACTGGCTTGGTGTTTCACAGGATAGGGTATCTTCCCCCTGGGGTGTCGAGAAATCGATTTGAATCGCCTCTGATGATCCATCGCTACATAAAGCACGAAGGGCAAGCATATAGGCAGCATTGGCTTCAAGACCGGTCAGAAGGTAAGATGTATCCGTAGTTTCCAACTCACTGCTTCCTGATGGACCTTCTAAAGCGAGGACATAAGACACTGCGGTCTCGGTTGGATTCCAAGTGATCACTGCCGTTTCTGCAGTAATATCATTGGCTGCCATGCCAGTTGGAGTAATACAACTGTCACTCACTTCGCTTAACGTCTTGAAAACAATACGGAGTGTGTCTGAACTGACTTCATCACATAGAACCCATAGTTCAGCAAAGTACTGAGTGTCGGTTTGAAGGGAATCGAGGATTACCATTGTGTCACTGGTCATTAACGATTTGTAGTTCCCGGTATCTGACTCTAATCCCCAGGTAATCTGGTAAACTGTATTTGTGTCAACCTGACTCCATAGCAGGCTTACTTCGGTAGCAGAGACCGTATCAACCCAAAGGCTATCGGGTGGCTGGCAGTTAATTGCTGAATCTTCTGCGGTTGTAAAATTAGCCGTGATAGAATCTTCAGAGATTCCAAATGCACAGAGGGTTTTCACCTGAATCTTATAGTTGGTATTCGGCACTAAAGAGGTCAGCATGATTTGGGGAGTGATCACCATGAATGCAGTATCACTCGCACTGGTATCAGAGGTAAACTGCGAAACTTCATAGCCTTCAGCATGTGCGGCCGAAGCCCAGGAGAGGGTGGCCGAAGTAGCGGTAACTGTGTCAACCACAAGCTCCTCCGGAGCCTTACAAGTATCTTCTGTCACCATTGTGGACCTGAAGCCTTTCCAGGTCGTAGAGCCACTGAAAGCACCGTTCTGACAAGTCGTCTTCACCCGAAACTGGTATTTGCCATCGGGTACCAAACCTTCGATCAATACGATGTTATCCATAAGACTGCGCTCAAAGAAATAAACCGGAGTTTTTCCCTTGCTTCTTACTTCAATTTCAAAGTGGGAACTGTGTACACCTCCGGTCCAGGTCAAAACTGCGCTGCTGCCAGTAAGTGCCATCACTTCTAGATCATTAGCTTTGGAGCAAGACTCGCTTGGATTCATTCCTGCAGTTTCAAAGGTTTGCCATGAAGAAGAACCACTGCTGCTTCCGAGATCACATAAGGCTTCAACTCGAAATTGGTACCTGCTACCAGGGACCAACCCCTCAATTCGAATAGAGGTATCGACAGTTTCATTTTCCCACGCAAAATTTGGAGTCCTTCCTTTGCTTCGGACTTCTACCGTAAAGCCCATATGATTGGTTTGAGCCGACCAACTCAATGTCGCTCCAGATTCGGTAAGATCTGAAACAAGGAGCTGTATGGGTTTATCACAGTCGGCTAAGGGGGCTGCCCAAATTTTGGGGAGTGTGACTCCTGCGGTGAAGAGCCAGATCACTGCCCAACTTTGTACATAAATAGATTTCATTGTATCAAATATTGTTAAGGGTTAAAAAAGCTTACAATGAAAGTCTACAGAAAAGTGGTATTGCCTGGTATTACACGATCTTGACAGACCGGTACATTAGATTGGTAATATTAAGTTAACTCCGATCTCCACAAAAAATTGTACACTGATCGTATTATATATTAGGAGAATATTTCATATGATAAAGAAGGGATTAACCGGCCTCATTCAAGAAGGTGTAGTCGGTCCTTAAACAAACCCGAAAACTTCGGTGATGGTCAGGGGATTTTTCCGTTTGGGTCTTATGTAGCACATTAAATAGGACGACATAATACGCACATTAACAATATCCTATATATCTTTACACTTACTTTTTTTTGCTGCATGTATAGACTCATTTGGTGTATAGATCACCTAGATATACCCATTCGATTGGTTGATTGCCTCAGCTCTATATCCTTCCTGAGCCGATATATTTCGTACCTTTATTTTCCGTTTAAAAGGAATTTGAACTGATGGGAAAAGTTGCTGAAAGAACGAAGACCAAGTTTACTAAGGAGACTTATCTGAAGTGGTACGAGCTTATGCTGCTCATTCGACGATTTGAAGAGCGGACACTAATGGCCTATGGACAGAATAAAGTGCGTGGATTTTGTCATGTGTATATTGGTCAAGAAGCAATTGCTGCTGGCATGTTGACAGCACTACGACCGGAAGATGCCGTGATCACGGCCTATAGGCAGCATGGAATTGCCTTGATGCGAGGTGTTGAGCCCAAACTGTGTATGGCGGAACTCTTCGGTAAGAAGACTGGTATTGTCAAGGGTAAGGGTGGGTCAATGCATTTCTTTAGTAAAGAACACCGCTACTTTGGTGGTAACGGTATTGTCGGCGCCCAAGTTCCCATTGGTACGGGAATAGCATTCGCCGAAAAATACAAAGGAACCGACAACATATGTGTCACTATGTTTGGTGATGGAGCAGCTCGCCAAGGGGCTGTTTATGAATCCTTCAATATGGCCGCCACTTGGAATCTACCGGTATTGTACATATGTGAAAACAATCACTATGCTATGGGAACATCGGTGGAACGCACGAGCAATGTCACTGACATCTATAAGATAGGGGCTGCATTTGAAATGCCTTCAGAGCCTGTGGATGCTATGGATCCGGAAGATGTTCATCATGCAATTGAAAAAGCTGCCAAACACATTAGATCAGGAGAAGGACCCTATTTTCTCGAACTCAAAACCTATCGATACAAGGGGCACTCCGTTTCTGATCCAGCTAAGTATAGATCTAAGGAGGAATTAAAGCAATATCAAGAGAGAGATCCCCTTAAACAATTGGAAAAGAAGATTTTGGAGGATGAGATTGCCGAGGAGGATGAGATTAAAGGAATTAAGGATAAGGTAAAGGCAACAGTTGCGGAGGCTGTTGATTTTGCCGAGGCATCGGAATACCCTGATCCTTCTGAGCTCTATACGGACAATTACCAGCAAGAGGATTTTCCATTTATCAAGGATTGATCGGCTGAAGGAGGGACACGCTGTAACATGCAACCTCCACAATATGTTCTAATTATATTATAGGAACTTTTGTGATATGATCAATGTGATGATTAAGAAGCAAAAAGGTATCTTTGCCGAAATTTTCCAAAAAAAGTATGGCTAGAAGGAAAAAAACACGTAGGGCCGAACAGGAAACACTGGTTGACATTGTTGAGGTTAAGGAACAGGCGGAAGATTTTTTTGAGAGGAATCAGAAGGTAATCATGGGTGTGCTGATTGGAATAGGCGTACTCGTTGGTGGATGGTTTGCATATAAGCAGCTTTATCTAGCACCAAAAGAACAGGAAGCAGCCGAACAGATGTTTCAGGCTGAATTGCAGTTTCAGCGAGATTCATTCCAGCTGGCCCTTCTCAATCCTGGTGGAGGGTATTCCGGTTTCCTGGATATCACCGAGGAGTACAAAGGCACGAAAGCTGCAAACCTTGCCAGCTATTATGCAGGCATATGTTACCTCCATCTGGGAAAATTTGATGCCGCCATAAGCTATTTGGAAGATTTTGATCCTGCAGGTGAAGTAACACCTATCATGAAGTGGGGTGCACTAGGTGATGCCTATTCCGAATTGGGCCGAAATGAGGATGCCCTTGATGCCTACCGGAAAGCAGCAAATGCTGCAGATAATGATTTCCTTACGCCTTATTACCTCAAGAAATTGGGACTTCTTCACGAGGTGGAGGGCAATTACAGTGCGGCTTTGGATGCTTATGAGGAAATTAAAGCAAATTATGCCAAAAGTCAGGACGGCATTAACATCGAAAAATACATTGAGCGAGCTCAGGCTCAATTGAATTAGCCCTGATTCTGCTCTTGTATTTCACAGGTCGCAGAAGGGACAACGGTCAGAGTAAGCCAATACAGTCTTGAGATCCAATGATGGCCAAAAAACAAAACCTTTCAAACTTCTCGCTTGAAGAAGACTTCTCAGCTTCTGGTCTTACTTTCGGCATTGTGGTTTCTGATTGGAATCAGAAGATTACATCAAAGTTAGCGGAAGGATGTGTTGCCACCTTGAAGGAAAATGGCGTTGACAAAGAGAATATTCTGATTGTCAACGTGCCTGGCTCCTTCGAGCTACCAAGTGCAGCTCGCATGCTTGATGACAAATACAATTTGGATGCGGTCATTTGTTTGGGATGTGTCATTCAGGGAGAAACAGCGCATGATCGCTATATTAATCAAGCGGTTGCTACAGGCTTAGTCCAACTAGGTTTGATGAGATCCAAGCCTTTCATTTTTGGAGTTCTCACACCCAATTCCATGCAGCAAGCTGAAGAACGTGCTGGAGGTACCCATGGGAATAAAGGTATTGAAGCAGCCATAGCAGCCATGCGAATGGCGCATTTACGGAAGAATTTGCAGGCCCCAAATAAAAAGATCGGCTTCAAATCATGATTAAGTTGACTGCTGTTGAAGCTGGAAGATTTAAGCTGGATGGAGGCGCTATGTTTGGAGTGGTACCCAAGCGAATTTGGAATAAGCTGAATAGTGCAGATGATCAAAACATGTGCCCATGGGCCTTGCGAAGCTTGCTCATAGAAACTGGAGATCGCAAGATACTAGTGGATACTGGGATAGGTTTTAAACAAGGAGAAAGATTCAGATCACATTTTTATCCTCACGGCCAGGAACTTACAAAATCTCTGGAGTTGATTAGTGTGGCAGAAGAGGAAATAACCGATGTCTTCATTACTCACTTCCATTTCGACCATGTTGGCGGTGCCTTAAAACACAATCACTTGGGTGAGCCAATTCCCACCTTTCCAAATGCAATTTACTGGTCAAATGAAGTGCATTATAAATGGGCCAATGAACCAAATCCTCGTGAAGCGGCTTCTTTCTTAAAAGAGAACTTCATACCCTTAAAGGAACTTGGACTGTTGAAGTTCATCGATTATCAGCGAGATGACTTAGAGTGGATGCCTGGCATTCGAGTTCGATTTATCGATGGTCATACCATGGGGCAAATGATCTTACTCATAGACACTGGATCTGAAACAGTGGTTTTTGGAGCGGATCTCTTTCCATCAACCTGGCATCTTAGATTGCCATACGTGATGGCTTATGACATGCAACCTATGCTGACTTTGGAAGAGAAGAAAAGACTTTTAAGCGAGGCCGTGGAAGATCGGTATCGGATCTTTTACGAGCATGATCCAAATACTGAATCCAGTTATGTCAAGCTTGATGAACGCGGGAGATTTCTGGCCGAATGAGTATGACGGTTACGAAGTTTGGCAACGCTTACATTCCAACTTATCCAGTGTAATTAATATTCAGTATCCACTCTGATCAACTCCAAACGGTATTTCCTTGTAAATTCTCCAAATGCCCTGCTTGTGATGAAGTAGGACCACTGAATCAACAAGTAAAGATCTTTCGAAGCGCTTGTCTCTAAAGTAATTCCATGCCTGATAAAACAATTTCTTCGAAAGATCTTTGAATGCGATAGTACAATGAGGCCGGAAAACATCCCGCTTGTCAGGATTGAGACCGTAAGTTTCCAGGAGTTGACTCTTGAGTCTTGTTTGCAATTTCTCCAATAGGCGATCTGGATCTTTCACGTCAATATAGATCACCCTTGGCCTAAAACAATTGAAATCTTTCAATAGAATGGGAAAGGGCTCCATGTCGCCAATCCACCTGGGTATGGCAGAGATAATCCCAGTAAGTACTGTGGCATCTGACCAAAAGGGTGGTATTAAAGTGATATGCGGTGGCGATTTCAATGCGTGCTTGCTGTGAAACCTAGCGGCCACAAATTCCTTTAGTTCCAAAATGCTTGTACGTACGGAAGGAGGCGGAAGTACCGCCAGGAAAAATAGATTTTCAGGCATCTCAACTCTACTTCTTTGTAGATCCCGTAAATTTAACTAAACAAGAATCAAACGATGATTCGCATTCAGATATACATTTTCATAATCGTGAGCGCCTATGCGCAGGGATGTCCACCAAAGAATCAGGAACCGATCGTCGATATGAATCAAGGACCGGTACATGATGAAGACCAGGTTCTTGCCGAAGTATTCAGGCCCTTGGATGGTCGATGGGAAGGTCTTTTTCGAATCTATGAGGATCAGCGAGGTCAGCCATCCGAGAGAATAAAGGATAATGATATCCATCCTCATCTCATTCGTGAACTACCTTTGAAACAAAATGGTGAAGTCAAGGTCAGACAAGAATACATTTCTGAAAGTCCATACTTTCAACGGGTTGCCATAGAAGATACCTATTTGGAAAATGACTCGCTACGTACAGTTCGATCATTCGGAGTTAACAAGGTTGAGTCTGGACAAATGTGGTGTGTTGTTCAGAAGCCAGATGAATTGATCGTACATCAGGGTCAAACCGAAGGCAATCATACCATTTGCTGGTCTCGTCACTTAGAAGAGCCACTTGTGATCGAGTTTTTTCGGGAGACGGTATTAGACAGCACCTACGAAATCATTGGCTATGGTTACTATGGCCAGGATAATCCCCAAAAAGGACCCAAAACGTGGTTTTACGGAAAATATCGAAGACTTCAGTGAAGAGGATGTGCGAGTCACATATGTGAAAATCCCTCTCAAGCTGGGAACCAGAGAGGGATTAACCAAACTTACAAAATCGATCTTTGGAGTTTATGAACCGAACACTTACGTTACCTATAAATTTAAGACATATTTTACATAGTTGCATTTTTTAACATTTCAATGCATTTGCCCGGTGCCAGAATCAAGCCCGACTAACTTTCTGTAAGTAGGTTACTATCAATCAAGACAACATTTCATGATTGTCATTCAAATTCGATTCACTGAACCTGTGTAGAGGTTAGCTGTCCATTAACATTCACGTTAATATAGTAGTGGACTAAGTACTAGGTTAGGGTACCCTCAATTCCTTCGATTGCCAATAACCTTCCTCCCTGTGAAAGCTGTATGGAGTTGGTTGGTAGTCTCCGACCAATGAAACATCAGCTTGATCAGGTACGTTTAAATCGAGAAGCCAATAGCAGGCATTTACCAACAATCTCCTGACACCCTCATTGTTCATATCAGCAGATGAACCAATTGTCGAGGTTAATGATCGACCCACTTGACCCTCAGGCAGTTGATAGCTTTTGGTCCAGACAATTGGCATCATGGGATCGTTCGGATTGTAAGACTTATCTGTTGCTGGATTATTGGTGGCTATCTCGCTGTCGGACGGCCTCATTCCAAAGTGGAGGTCATTCTCATCAAACTCACCTGCCCGGTTGATCACTTGCCCTAAGATAATCGGTTGAGCGTCACCAGGCAAAGGCAAGCGGACACCATAGACGTCGGTGGAACCCCAAATATCTTCTACTCCTCTGGTCACAGGATGATCAGTGGCACCGGGAGCAACAACTCCCCGAGTGCTTTGATGTTTATGGTGACCATGGTGGCTGTACCACCTTTCACCAAGGACCAGACGTCCAAAGCCCCCCTGCCAATCGGTCCTTTCACCATCGTAATAATTGCCATAGTGTCGCCATTGGTGGGTGGAATCTTCGAAACGAAAGGCATGGGTGGCCGTACGTATGCCCAACACGGGTCTACCGTGCATAAGATAATGGTCGATGTGCTGCATTTGCTCCGGTGGTAACTCCCGAAAACGAGTGAAAATGATCATCAAATCGGCCTCTGCCAATTGATCGAGGCCCGGGATATTCTTTAGATAATTAGGATTGATCAGACCAGGTTGATCTGGATCCTGAGCAAACAATACGGTACAATCAAAACCATGATGTTCCGATAAGATCTTACCTAGTTGCGGTAGAGCTTCTTCCGACCGATATTCTTCATCACCGCTGATCAGAACAACTTTCTTGTGTTTTTTAAACTCTTCATTGCCCGGATAGTAAGACCATTCTTTCGGAGCAGAAACTTCCTCCGTGGACGGTTCTGACGGGGGGGCTTGACTGCCACACGCCAGTAAAAGTACGTATATCAGGACGAAACAGTACGTGCCAATAGCCTTTAACACCGAATTCATAATGCGTTGGAATTGCCAGTTAATAACTGGTTTCGAATATAGACAACTTTTGTAGAAGCAGTGATGTTGACGCACCCAATCAATATTACCTCCGACCAAAAAAAACAAAGCAATACTAGTGAGGCTACTCCGGAAAGTACCATTTTCATAAAATGAGCCTATTTTGGATGAGATTTTCACTTTTTCGAGATTGGGTGATGCCTGAGTATCAGCCGATTGAGAAAAATGGAAAGATCGCCAAAAGAGCCATTTTTGATTTGGCGACCTTTTCGGAGTATCCTCACTAGTGCCGCATAAAGATCAAGCGTTCTCCCATTCGCACTTCAGAAACTTTGCCATTCACTACCACATGGTGCCCGTTGAGAATGACATGCTCCACTTTGCCCTTCCATTCTTTGCCCTCGAGAGGGGACCAACCGGCTTTGTACAAAATGTTTGATCGGTCTACTTTCCACTCCGGGCGCGGATCGAACACAACCACATCAGCGCAATAACCCTCACGTAGGTAACCACGATCTTTCACCTGAAAGGCGGTTGCCGGTGCATGGCACATCTTCTGAACGACCTCTTGCCAATTGATCAGTCCCTTTTGGCAGAATTCCGACATAATATTTAGAGAATGTTGAACCAATGGCAGGCCCGATGGAGCCTCTAAATAGGGTCTTTCCTTTTCAGCAAGCGTATGTGGCGCATGATCCGTAGCAATAACATCCAGCCGATTTTTTCTAAGTGCTTGCAATAGAGCATTTTGGTCTTCAACATTCTTAATCGCTGGATTACATTTGATCTTGTTGCCAAGTAGTCCATAGTCTGCTGCCGAGAAATATAAGTGATGTACACAAACCTCTGCCGTAATTCTTTTATTCGCTAACTCCTCATCCGAGTCGAATAGGTAGAGTTCATCCTCCGTACTGATATGTAAAACATGTAGTCGTGTACCATATCGATGTGCCAATTCAACTGCCAGGGATGAACTCAAAAGGCATCCCTCCCTACTTCGAATGAGGGGGTGATGCGCTGCCGTCAGCCTTTCGCCAAATCGACTTCTATACTTTTCGGTGTTTCTCTTGATGGTTTGCTCGTCTTCGCAATGGGTAGCAATGAGGATGGGTACATTGGCAAATAGCTTTTCAAGAACTTGGCGGTCGTCGACCAACATTTTACCAGTACTACTGCCCATAAAAATTTTCACACCACAAACCTGTTGGCCATCAGTACGTAGTACTTCTTCCAAGTTTTCGTTGGAGGCACCCATATAAAATGAATAATTGGCGTAGGACGTGTTGGCGGCGATGTCATATTTGTCTGACAACAGCTTTTGGGTCAAGGCCGGTGGTTGGGTATTTGGCATTTCCATGAAAGAGGTAGTACCACCGGCTAGTGCAGCACGAGATTCACTTGCAATCGTCGCCTTATGGGTGAGACCAGGTTCCCTAAAATGCACTTGATCATCAATGATACCAGGCAAAACCAACCGCTCTTCTGCTACCAATTCCTTGATAAGGCCCTGCTCATTGATGCTGTGATCTATCTTCTCAATGCGTTGACCATTAATCAAGATGTCGAGGTGCCTGGCAACTCCTTCATTTACTACCAACCCATTTCTGATAATGATCTTACCCATTGGCTCATTTACTGGGGAATTTACCTAAGAATATCCACAATTTGCTTTTTTGGCGCACAACAAAAAAAATCCCCACTAAGTAGCGGGGATCTGGAGCTTGGGTGATTACGGTCAGAATTTTATCGCACATAGAACTTACATAAATACTCATGCCATTTTCCGCACTTGGTTTTTACCCTTGTTTTTAAGTTGTAGGTTCCTCGCTTGAGATTTCTCAGGTAACTGTCACTATTGCCATTACTCTTGCACCATTCAAAAGGATACTGGCTTTCGGTGCGGATAAATTTGTCGTTCAGGTAGAGCTGCATCTCTTTGATGTCTTGGTATTTTTGTGGATCAACTCTGACATATACATCACTTCCATATCGGTACGTTCCATTGTTTCTTGGATACTTAAACCATGCTTGATATTGGCACTGATTGGGCTGCTCATGATTTCCTCCCCCTTGGCCATTGCCTCCTCCTTTAATATGAAAGGTGGTGTAATAGTCTTTGTATTTTCCACATTTGTCAAACACCCTTGCCTTTAATTTGTACGTTCCTGCTTTGGGATTACGGAGGTATGAGTCAGTGCTGCCTTGACCTTTGGCCCACTCAAATGGATAGCTGGTTTCTTTTCTGATAAATTTTCCGTTGATGTACAGTTCCACATGCTTGATTTTCTGGTAATTCTGGACGGCCAGTCGTACATAAACATCTGACCCTGGTGTATAGTATTTGCCATTTTGTGGGTACTTGAAGAAGGCTTTATACTGGCAATGTCCCGATTGATCGTGATCATCTCTCGATTGACCTTTGACATAAAAGGTGGTGTAGATCTCGTGCGATTTTCCACACTTGGTCTTGATCAGACATTTCAGTTTATAGGTCCCCTTTTTCATGTTTCGCAGGTAGTGATCTCCGTTTGTACCTTTGGCCCACTCATAAGGATATTGGCTTTCCTTCCGGATGAATTTGCCGTTAATAAACAGCTGCATTTCCCTTATATCGTGATATTTCTTGGGATCAACCCGGCAATAAACATCTGAGCCAGCCTCATAACTGGCGTTCATCCTGGGATATTTAAACCAGGAATCCCACAGGCAATTGCTGGTAGCAGAGACCTGAAGTACAGTGAATGTGTTGAGGGCAATAAAAACTAGAGCAGTAACGAGTGAAAAGTGGTTCATGATTCTTGTGAAGTTTAAGAAGTTGTTAAATGTTTTGACTTGAACTGCAGTCTAATGGCAGATGCCGGATGTCTGCCCTGGCAGCAGAATTAACAAAATCTTAACATTTCAGGACAAGTGCTGAATACCTACAAAATGTAACATTGGATTAGTCTGGTACTTGATTTTCCCTACTTTCAATGGATAAAAGCAAATGCAAACTCAAACCTCTATGTGGGATCAAAAAATTGGTGTTTTGGGTGGTGGCCAGTTAGGGAAAATGCTTGCTCAAGCAGCCAGCCGCTGGAACCTCAATCTACTTCTGACAGATAAGGACTTTGATTTTCCAGCAGCCAAAGTCACTAGTCAATTTGTGGTGGGTGACTTTACGGACTATGATCTGGTCTACCAGGTTGGAAAACACGTTGATATCTTGACCATTGAAATAGAAAATGTCAACAGTACAGCATTAAAGAAACTGGAAAATGAAGGGAAATTAATATATCCGCAACCTTCTGTTATTGAAACAATTAAAGATAAGGGTTTACAAAAAAGCTTTTATACAGAACACGACCTTCCCACCAGTAAGTTTGCATTGTATGGCAATGCAAATGATATTCGACAGGCAGTTTCAGATGGTAAACTCTCTCTCCCCTTTGTGCAAAAGGCAAGACGGGAGGGTTATGATGGACGCGGAGTACACATTACAAAATCGACAGAAGATTTGGCAGGTCTCCTCGATGTACCCTCAGTGGTTGAAGATCTGGTTGAGATAGAAAAGGAACTGGCCATTATTGCTGCTCGCAATCCCAGTGGTGAAATAAGAACTTTCCCCATCGTAGAGATGGTTTTTCATCCAACGGCCAACTTGGTGGAGGAGCTGCGATGCCCGGTGGATCTTTCCCAGGAGCAATCATTAGAAATTCAGCACTTGGGTAAACACATCATCGAAACTTTTGATATGGTGGGCATTCTGGCCATAGAACTTTTTCTGACTAAGACTGGCGAACTGTTGATCAATGAGTCTGCTCCTAGACCTCATAACAGTGGTCATCACACCATCGAAAGTTGTGTTACTTCGCAGTATGAGCAGCTGTTACGTGCAATTCTTGATCTACCACTTGGATCTACGGAGTCGAAATCGCCTTCGGTCATGATCAACCTGTTGGGAGAACCTGGCTTTGAGGGAAATCCCTCTTATGAGGGGTTGTCAGATTGTCTTGCTCTCGAAAATGTGCACGTTCATATTTATGGCAAGAGCCAAACCAAACCTTACCGTAAAATGGGTCATGTCACCATAGTAGATTCATCCCTCGAACAGGCTGTACTTAAAGCCAAAAAAGTGCGTTCCACTTTGAAGGTAAAATCTAGATAGGTAAGCTTTCCTCCTCTAACGTATAATAATTCATAAACATGTGTTAATTGTTCGTTATCAGTTTGACGAACAGGAACTAAAGCCCCTTTTTTATTGTTCAATTATTGGAACTGTAATTGCATTGAAATGAGAATGGTTCGTCGAATTTATGCCCATCGTTATCGTCTAAATTGGACTCCCGTTCAGTTTTTGCTTAACTAACTCCTAAATCCTTAAAAAACTATGAAAACGTTGCCAGTCCTTATTGTCCTTATGTTTACCTTACTTTTAAGTGGAGAGCGGATGCACTTGTCCGCCAACCAACTCACAGACAACATCGGTTTGGATGTAAAGTTTAGCGCCAGCGAAATTCACCCAGATGAAATATTGCTCAGGTGGTCAACTTCTTTTCCAAATGATGATTTTGAAAGCATTCAAGTCTTACAGAGTACAAACGGTGCTGATTTTCAGGTGATTTCTGATGAGGAAATCCATCCGGTCTCCGATTATCCCTGGCAGAATCTGATCGTGAAAGCTGATGGTAGTAAGGAAATGACTTACCGATTGACTGCACAGACTCCGAATGGTACAACGGTTGTTCTTAAGACCCTGACTTTGGCCCTGGGGAAACCTAAACTTGAAGCCATACCCCTGAAGTCAAACGATGTGATTTATTTATCTGCAAGTAAACAAGGACAAGCACTTATCGTTGATACTGATGGAAATGAATTAGCGCGGGTAGAAGTACTACAAAGCTTGCAACCATTAGATATTTCTCATCTCTCCAGAGGTATTTATTATGTGCAATCTGGAGACCCGGATGATAACACTAGCGTCAGTATTGAAAGACTGTAGCAAATGTTGTTTACTTAAGACAGGGCGAATCGCAACAAACTCCGGAAAGGATATGCAGAGGAGAAACTTAGGACTAACAATCCTCATCGTGACAAAATTGGGACGGGACAGGCGCCATTTTGCCTAATGGCCGTGCTCCTACTCAAGTGATGGCTTCAAAATAGCCGGTGTTGTAGTTCTTTTGAACTGCATCCCACTTAAAGCAGCGACCATTCATTACTATATAGACTGCAGGCTTCATTGCCTGAACAAAGGCAAGTGCGCTACCTAAATTAAAAAATCCATCCGATGAGGTACCAAAAGTGTAGGGTACCAATGCTCCTGTGAATATGATGGTTTTGTTCAGATGAGCTTCTGCAACAGCTTGGGCTGATTGTACCATGGTATCGGTTCCATGAGTCACCACGATCATCTCATGTATTGTGTCCCGGCAATGGTCCAAGATCAGGGATCTGTCTTGATCGGTAAGATGAAGACTGTCCTTCATCATGATGGTGTGCACATCAACATCCAATCCACAGCGACCTCGTTTCAACATGTCATTTACGTGTGTTTTTGAAAATGTGAGTTCGCCCGTGATGTAATTGTATTCTTTATCGAATGTACCTCCTGTAATGAAAATCTGAATCATTGAGACAACTTTGTCATTCCAATATGATCATTTTGGTGGAGGAAATCAAAGTTGACGAGATGGGATCCAAATTTGACCAGTCGATCTTTAGCAAACGGTTTGGCCGTAAATGGTGCCCAGTTTGGGAATACTAATACCTAAGCAGAACCCTTTCCACCTGCTTATCGGCAACAGTCTTATCTAGCGCTAGCCAAGTGTACCCGACTTCTACCGGCTAACAAATGGATGCGGTTTTGCCCATACCTAGATTTCACGCTCAAACATTGAGAATCGAACAGTTGAAGAATATCAGGATAAGGTTGTACACATATATTCGAAATGGGACTTCTAGATAACTTTGTCGGCACAAGATGTACTTGCGAAAGCATCGGGTTTTGCCTTAAAAACAAAGCCCATACTAAGAATGTAGCCCATGGCTTCCTTAAGGGCAGTATTAGACTGAAACGAAGGATCAGTATTGATGTCAGCGTGCACCTCAAGATCTATGTCATATTTGTCCAGGAGATCACAAAGACCATAAGCCACCTCCACCGACTTTGCGACTTCAGTGATCATCCTTTCCTTCAGACTCATCTTCAACTGGGTATTCGAATTGTTGATGAACATGAAGCCGCCTTTCTTTTCCCTTAGAAAGACGATCACTGTGGCAAATTCAATGTGGTTGTTGTAATGCTGTGAATCTGTGCCAATACAGACTTTCAGTTTATGGCCTTTCTCAATCTCTTCCCGGATGGTCTTTTCAACGGCTCGAGTGACGGGAGTGTCAATCGACTGCCCATTCAGACGTCTCCACTTTGCATCAATTAACATATATTGTTATTTCAAGCATTCGATTGAGTAGCCAAATTAATGATTCAGTAATAATTATGATTGAGATTCGGATTAAATATATCTTAAATTCTCCCTGTTTGAGAAGTAAGTTTGGGCATTGACAGTCACAAAACCTAGCTGGCCGAACTTCAACGAATGTTTATCTTGCTTCGAATTTCAAGAAATTGCATGGTCATGCAGCATTTGACAATTTGGCTGGCATTCTGCCTTTTGCTCACCATCTGGTCCTGTAAAACAGATAGATCGTCGGTGGATCTTCCATCACCTGAAGACATTGAGATCACTTGGCATGTGCTCGACGATGCTGTTGACGATGAAGGTAAAAGAACTGCTGTTTTCACCATCAGGAATTTGGGTGATCTGCCATTTCCGAAAGATACCTGGGCACTCTATTACAGCCAATTTCCTAACGAAATCCATCAGTCTGCAGAAATGCAGTCGATTTTTCAAATAGACCATCTGAATGGAGATCTGCATCGAATTACGCCAGGTGATTCATTCCCCATTCTCACTCCGGGTCAGGCCATCGAGCTTTCATACCAGAGCTTATATCGTCTCGTCAAACGGACACATGGACCTCATGGCCTTTACTTTGTTTTCTCCAATGCTGCTGAGGGAGATCAGATTATCAGTGTCGAAGAATTCAGTATATTACCTTTCCCACAAGACATCACCTTCCAATCTCAGGATCAGGCAAGAAAGATACACGTCGATGCGAAGGAACTGTTTGAACAGAATTCCCAGATACGTGAATTGCCACTAGAAGATCTTCCTCCGATTATTCCAAAACCAATTTTCATGGAGAGAAGAAAAGGTTTCTTCTCGCTAACCTCCAAAGTGAATCTTCAATATGAAAGTGGACTCGGAGCCGTTGCTGAACTTCTCTCCGATGAACTTAACTCTATACTCCTGCCATCAAGGTCGGACTCCGACCCTTCTGATCACTCAGCTACGATTCAACTCAAGATCGAAGAGATCAGGGTTGAAGGGATCTCCGATGAGGCCTATCATCTTAGCATTGATCCCCGTCGTATTGAAATCATAGGTTCTGATGTTGCAGGAGTTTATTATGGTATTCAGAGCCTGAAGGCTCTTTGGCCACCTGATATTTATGTAGCTCCTATTGAGGAACTGAAGCTGGCAGCTTATCAGATTAAAGATGCCCCGAGATTTAGTTACCGTGGTCTCCACGTCGACATCGCTCGAAATTTTCACGATGAGGAAAGCCTCAAGAAGATCATTTCGGTGATGAGTTTCCACAAGCTCAATAAGTTGCATTTACATATAACGGACGACGAGGGTTGGCGACTGGAGATACCGGATTTACCAGAATTGACTGACATCGGAGCTCGGCGTGGTCACGGTTTTATTGAGGGATTTATGCTCCCTCCCGCCTATGGTTCCGGCGGTATTGACAGTGCAGGTGCTGGCACTGGTTATCTTGCCAGAAGTGAGTTCATTGATCTGCTAGAATACGCCGTCAGACATCAGGTCGACATTATCCCGGAGATCAATGGTCCTGGCCATGCCAGGGCAGCAATTGTTGCCATGGCAAATCGATATCAAAGATTGTCAGAGACTGGTAATGTTGAGGAAGCGGCCAAATATCTTTTACACGACCCGAAGGACCGGTCCAATTACACTTCCGCCCAAGGCTATGATGACAATGTAATGTGTGTTTGTCAAGAATCTACTTTTGGCTTTCTTGCTAAAGTGATTGCGGAGTTGGTGGCAATGTACGAAGAAGCCCAAGCTCCCCTCTCGATCATACACATTGGGGGTGACGAGGTTCCAACGGGAGCATGGCAAGGCTCGCCTAAATGCCAGCAATTGATTGCTGAGGTGCCAGCCCTAAAAGGGCCAGAGGATCTCATGGCCTATTTTGTGTCTAAATATCAGCAGATTGCTGAGGGTCATGATCTTCGTATTGGGGGTTGGGAAGAGATTGTGCTGGAGATCGACCAAAAGGGTGGCCACGCTCCTAATCTCGATTTATTATCAAAGAGACCCATACCCTATGTCTGGAATTCTGTTGTTGGCAGCGGCAATGAGGACCTGATCTACAGACTGGCTAACCTCGGCTTTGAAGTGGTCATGTGCAATGCATCCAATCTCTACTTGGATATGGCCTATAATCGTGATCCAAGTGAACCCGGTTTGTACTGGGCCGGTTATGTGGATACGAAGAATGTCTTTGAGCTCACGCCCTATAATCTTTTTCAGACAGTTTTTTCGGACGAAGAGGGTAATCCTCTTAATGGAATGGCTATTGCCGAGAAAGCGAACTTGTTGCAGGATGAAGCCCGGTCAAATCTCCTGGGTATCCAAGGAACCTTGTGGACCGAGGTCATTGCCAGCCAGGCCGTGTTGGAATATCAACTGTTGCCAAAAATGTTGGGTCTGGCCGAGCGGGCCTGGGCGCAAGCACCAGATTGGTTGCAGAGCAATGACCCATCGATGATCAAGCTTATTTTGGAGAGGGAATGGAACCAATTTGCTAATCAGATCGGCAAGATTGCCCTTCCCAAGTTGGATTATATGGCAGGAGGATACCACTATCGAATACCACCTCCCGGGGCTGCGATGGAAGGCGGATTATTAAAGGCAAATGTTGCTTTCCCTGGCTTGGAGATCAGATATACCATTGATGGTTCAGATCCCAATCCACAATCAAAGTTATATACCCAGCCAACAGAAATACCCCTGGATGCAGAAGTTAGATTAAGGACCTTTAGCAAGAACAACCGGGCCAGTAGGATAACACAAATCATTACTCATTGACCCAAATCTCATTTGGTTCGAATCGCAGTGGCCGTTACTCTTCATCACGTCTCATCGGAGGTTAAATTTGCTGAGTATCGTTAGTTGTCACGGCTGCAAAATTGGTGACAAAGCCAATCTTAGATTATAAGTTTGGTTTAGATAAGATTTAACTATTTTCGCCCCACACAATACCAACCATGAAACTAGGTATCCTTAAAGAACATGACGATTCGAGGGTGGCTATAGTGCCAAGTGTGGCCAAAAAACTGATCGATCTGGGAGTGGATCTGTTGTTGGAGGAGGGAGCCGGACATAGGGCTGGATTTAGTGATGAGGATTATGAGGATGTCCTTAAACGGAAACGTGCGTTGATCCTTGGGGAGTGTGACGTATTGATCTCTGTCCATCCTCTGGCACCGAGTGAGCTGGAGAATGTGAAAAAAGACACGATTTTGGTCTCCGAGTTTAAACCCTTTTTTGACCAGAAAGTTTCCGGTCAAATTAAGTCTATGGGGTTACAGGCAATCAGCATGGATATGATCCCGCGAACAACCCTGGCACAATCCATGGACGTGCTGAGCTCTATGGCATCCATCGCGGGTTATAAGGCAGTATTGGCCGCTGCTGATAAATTGCCAAGATATTTTCCAATGATGATCACAGCTGCCGGAAGCATTAAGCCATCCAAAGTGTTGGTTCTTGGAGCGGGGGTGGCTGGGCTACAGGCCATTGCTACGGCCCGAAGATTAGGAGCCCAAGTGGAGGCTTTTGATACTCGTTCTGCCGCAAAACAGGAAGTAGAAAGCTTGGGAGCTAAGTTCGTGGAAGTTGAAGGTGCAAAAGAAGATACTGATGCCGGTGGCTACGCTGTAGAACAAGATGAAGAGTTTTTAAAGCGTCAGCGTGAAGAGGTACAAAGAAGGGCCATGAATTCCGATGTGATCATCACCACAGCCCAGGTCCGGGGTCGTAAGGCACCAATTCTAGTGCCGGCAACTACCGTAGAGAAAATGAAATCTGGTTCGGTCATTGTAGACCTCGCCGCATCAACAGGAGGCAATTGTGAATTGACGAAAAATGGAGAAACGATTCAGGCAAACGGCGTCTGGATCATTGGTAACTCCGATCTGGCAGCTGATATGCCTCAAGATGCCAGCACGTTGTATGCAAACAATCTACTCAATTTCCTAAAGCTCATTATCAAAGACGGTAAGCTTAATCTCGACTTCGAGGATGAAATCGTCAAGTCGGCTTACATCACACATTAAAGAAATATGGATACTGTCATTCAATTTTTCAATGAACAGTTGATCATGATCTACTTATTGATCTTCACGATCATCTTGGGATTTGAGGTCATTTCAAAAGTGCCCACCGTACTGCATACTCCCCTGATGTCTGGAGCCAATGCAGTGAGTGGTGTGGTGATCATTGGTGCCATATTGTTAATACGTCAAGCCGAAGCCGGAGACATAGTCACGCTTCTTCTGGGATCACTTGCCGTAATGCTGGGAATGGTCAATGTAGTGGGGGGGTTTGCGGTTACTGATCGCATGCTGGAAATGTTTAAAAAGAAAAAGAAATAGTCATGCTTACAACCTCCTACATCAACTTCAGTTATCTGATAGGAGCAGTAGCCTTTGTCTGGGGCCTCCGCTTGTTGAGTTCTCCCGATTCTGCGCGAAGAGGCAATATCCTGGCGGGTATAGGGATGACGCTGGCCATCGTGGCGACATTAATAAAACCAGTAACTTTCGGAGAGAATAACTATCTGTGGATCGGTGTAGCGCTTCTTTTAGGAGGGATCGCCGGTTGGTTTGCTGCTAAGCGCATCAAGATGACAGCCATGCCTCAAATGGTATCTGTCTTTAATGGTTTGGGTGGTGCTTGTGCCGCAGTCCTCGCTGTTGCTGAGCTCATTAAATACTATGATGGAGCAGTATCACTGGGAGCTGGTCAAAGGGTCATCATATTTTTTGCCCTTCTGATCGGGGCCATTTCCTTTACCGGTAGTATGCTTGCTTTTGCCAAACTGGATGGTCGTGTAAAAGACCAAAATGTCATTCTTCCCCGGCATAGTCTGGTCAATCTCATCTTATTGATTGTGGTGCTTACAGTGGCCGTCTGGCTTATTGTAGGAGGACAAGATACCGGATTGACTTTAGCATTGATTTTTCTGATTTTGGCCTTGGCCTATGGTTTTTCATTTGTGGCACCCATTGGAGGAGCCGATATGCCGGTGGTCATATCGTTATTGAACTCATTTACCGGCTTATCTGCTGCTGCGGCCGGACTGATTTATGACAATCAAATTATGCTTATTGGAGGCATCCTGGTAGGAGCAGCTGGTACCATCTTGACGATTCTCATGTGTGAAGCAATGAACCGTTCTCTTTTCAATGTGATTATTGGGGGCTTTGGTAGTGCCGCAGTCGGAGCCGGAAGTGCTGCCGATGGAGACAAAGTTGCGAAAGTAGCAACTCCCACCGACACTGCCATCCAAATGTTTTATGCCAATTCTGTGATGTTTGTACCTGGATATGGCCTGGCAGTTGCCCAAGCGCAAAAGGTCATGAAAGAACTTGATGATCTCTTAGAAGCCAATGGAGTCGATGTCAAGTATGCCATTCATCCCGTAGCCGGCAGAATGCCGGGCCATATGAATGTATTGTTGGCAGAAGCGGATGTACCTTATCCTAAATTACTAGACCTCGAAGATGCTAATGCAGCTTTGAAAGATACTGATACTGTGATCATTGTGGGAGCAAATGATGTGGTTAATCCTGCTGCCCTGGACGAACCCGGTAGTCCCATTTACGGCATGCCGGTCCTTGAAGTCTGGAATGCTAAGAATTGCGTTATACTTAAGCGTAGTATGAGCCCTGGTTATGCAGGAATCGATAATCCCCTATTTTATCACGAGAAAAATAGGATGCTTTTTGGAGATGCCAAAGACTCTTTGCAAACCCTGGTGCAAGAAGTTAAGAACATGTGAGGTCGGGCCAAAGTATCCCAGGGGAGTTGCTCACGAGGCAATCACAAATGACTACTCCACTCTTTACTTCTTCCAACGCTGGTTTAGCCCTGAGACGTACCATTGATGAGTATCATTCGAACCATTGATCTTCCTTAGTATTTAGACTATAGAACTTTATCAGCTTTGGAGCTTTGTAAAAAAGAATAATTGCCATGTCATTTAGTCTCAAACAATACGACATATTCTGTGAAGAGATCCATCGTAATCTCTCAACTCCGCAACTCTATGAAATCGCCCTGAAACGTGAAAAAGGAACTGCGATTTCTGACAAAGGAGCTCTCTTGGTCTATTCTGGTAAAAAAACTGGTCGCAGTCCAAAGGACAAGAGAATTGTAAAACATCCCGACTCGGAGCAAAATATTGATTGGGGAGAGATCAATATCGAATTGGATGAGCTTACCTTCATGATCAACCGCGAACGTGCCATTGACTTTCTCAATACTCGGGACCGTATTTATGTCGTTGATGCATTTGCTGGTTGGGATCCTAAATATCGCTTGAAAATCCGCATCATCTGTACTCGAGCCTATCACGCGCTTTTCATGCAGAATATGCTGATCATGCCATCTGCAGAGGAACTGGCAAATTTCGGCGAACCCGATTATGTGATCTTCAATGGTGGAGTATTTCCAGCCAATCGATACACCTCCCAAATGACATCGACTACCAGTATTGATCTCAATCTCGAACAAAAGGAATTTGTGATCCTGGGAACAGAATATGCCGGAGAAATGAAAAAGGGCATTTTTTCCATCATGAATTATCTAATGCCCAAGCAAGAGGTGTTGCCCATGCACTGCTCCGCAACGGTGGGAGCTTCGGATGATGTCTCCATCTTATTTGGACTTTCAGGCACGGGAAAGACGACGCTTAGTGCTGACCCGAATCGTCAATTGATCGGTGATGATGAGCACTGTTGGACTGATGACGGCATATTTAACATTGAAGGAGGGTGCTATGCCAAAGCCATAGATCTCAGTGCTGAAAAGGAACCCGATATTTTTAATGCGATTCGCTTTGGAACCATCCTTGAAAACGTAGTATACGACCCCAGGACCAGGGAAGTGGATTATAGTGATACAAGCATCACCCAAAACACCCGAGCCTCCTACCCCATTCATTACATTGATCAAGCAAGAATTCCATGTGTAGCTGGTCATCCCAACCATGTGATCTTTCTAACTGCAGACGCTTTTGGCGTACTACCTCCAGTCAGCAGGCTTACCCCCGATCAAGCCAGTTACCACTTCATTTCTGGGTACACTGCCAAAGTAGCTGGGACGGAGATGGGAGTTAAGGAGCCCCAGGCTACCTTTTCTGCCTGTTTTGGAGCGGCATTTATGATGTGGCACCCTAATAGATATGCAGTACTGTTGGCGGATAAGCTCAAGCAGCATGGCACACAGGCTTGGCTAGTTAATACTGGCTGGACGGGTGGACCCTATGGTGTTGGCCACCGAATAAAATTAGCTCATACCCGTGCAATTATTGATGCAATACATCATCAAGCTTTTGATGCTGCTGACTGGCAAATAGAACCACATTTTGGTCTCGAGGTCCCAACATCGTGCCCGGGTGTTCCTTCAGAGGTATTATTTCCCAGAAACACATGGGATGATCCAACCCTTTATGATCAAACCATGCAGAAATTGGTGAATCTATTTACTGACAATTTCCGTCAGTTTGAAAATCAGGTTGAGGAAAGCATTCTTTCAGCAGGACCACAAACGGTTTCTGCCAGCTGAGGAGTGGATTCATTCGTTTAGTTACAGGCGAACTTTTGGTTAAAGTGTGTGGAAAGATGGTGATTCTTTCGATGTTGTTGAAAGGGGGAGTAAGCAGATGCGAAACGTCATCCAATCAAGTGCGATGAATCACGATCAGATTGTAGCCTTGATCCGGGATTCCATCGAACCCCATCGATTGATTTGGGCTGATCTAGGTGCAGGTTCAGGAAATTTTACCTTCGCCTTAGATGAAATTCTAGGTTTTGGAGGTACGATCTTCGCCATTGATCAGAAGATAGAAATCTTACAGCGTCGGTTGAGTACCAGTTATGTACGGTCTAAGATTCATCCTGTCGAAGCGGATTTGACTCGTGCTGTGGAGCTGTTACCGGATCTTGATGGAATTATCATGGCCAATGCATTGCATTATATTGAGGATCAGGCGTCACTGGTCAAGAAGCTTCATGCTTTGTTGAAACCTAATGGTGCTCTGGTCGTGGTCGAGTATGATCGAGAAGATGCCAACGAATGGATCCCATTTCCCGTCTCGTCTGTCAGTTGGGAGCGTCTGGCTCTAAAGACCGGATTCACGCTGCCTCAAGAAGTAGGACGATTACCATCGATTTATCCTGGACGTGAAATCTATGCCGCTTTGTCTTTTTCTCTTTCTAAAGACCCCGAGCAGAGGGAAACCACTCTAGAAAATTGAAGTCACGGATTCAGAAGACTAATTTTGATTAGATTAGCTGTACGTATCTATGACAAAAAAGCGACGGTTAGCGGCGATAATGTTTACTGACATTTCGGGATTCTCGGCGATGATGCAAGAGGATGAAACCAGAGCGAATCAGATCTTAAAGCGTCATCGATCGATACTAGAACGTGCTCATGCCCGGTATCAGGGAGAGTTGTTGCAATATTTTGGCGATGGAAGTTTAAGTGTGTTTGATAGTGCTGTATCTGCTGTAGAATGTGCAGTTGATATGCAGGTTGAGTTCCGAAAGGAGCCTGAAATTCCATTGAGAATTGGCATTCATACAGGCGACATCTCCTACGATCAGAATGGTGCCTTTGGAGATGGGGTCAACATTGCTTCTAGGGTGGAGAACTTATGCATTCCAGGAGGCGTGTATATGACCGCAAAGGTTTACGATGACATCAAGAATCACAGTTGGCTTTCAGCCATTAATCTCGGTGCACATCGTTTACGAAATATTACCCAGCCCATCACCATTTATGCGGTGGAAAGCAAGAGTCTGGCAGTACCAGAGAAGTTTCATCGGATCATTGCTGATCGTGACAAGGAGGAAGAAATGCCTGTGGTCAGGAGAGGGGTTGGCCGGAAGAAAAGGACAGCTGCCTTACTGGCTTTATTCTTTGGTGTGTTTGGAGTGCATCGTTTCTATCTGGGACAACGCGGGAAGGGAATTGCTTATGCCGTTCTATTTGTTTTAGCGATCATGTTGGCTGCCGAGAACGAACTACCTCCTGCTCCTGCTTTTGTGGCCATTGCAGCAATGATTGACGCTGTCCTTTTGATGGTGATGCCACAGATTGAATTTGATCAGAAATACAATAAGGGGTTGGTACAGCCCGTCCTGGTTAAGAGGGAAAAACCACTACGGCGACCGCAAGTAAGACGGGTTTCCAAACCAAAAAAGGATCCTGTGGCTAACCTGATGACGAAGGGTATGCGAAAATTTGAAGCTCGCAACTTCGCTGCAGCCATCAACTATTTTGACCATATCCTCGATTTCGAAGGTGATCATATCAAAGCGCATTTCTACCTGGCTTGCTGCTTTTCGGCCACGGAAAAGAAGAGAGATGCCTTTTTTCACCTTTCGCAGGCGGTAAAATATGGGCTCAACGACAGAAGAGCCATCGTGACTGAACCCACTCTTCAGTATCTTCGAGACCAGCCAGAGTATCCAGCCTTTGCCGATAACAACTTTCAAATGCCAGCGGCATTACCCGAGCCCCAAGACGATCTTTTGGCTAGCGATACCTTTGATCCCCTGGTTCTGGATAAAATCGAGCAATTGGGCGAGAAATTGGAACGGGGTGATTTGTCTCGAAAAGAGTTTGAGATTCAAAAAAGGAAAATCTTAGGTGGCACCGAGTCGGATCAGTAAAATATGGTGTTTGTGCGTCAGCATGATTTGGACCCTGTTGTTTCAACTGACCTCAGGTTCTCTGAATCATACCCAAGCACAGGATGATCCTGCCGATCGATTATATGATCTCTTCGATAAACATGATGAATACCATGACCTCAGGAATGAAAAACCTTTTCCTGATGTACTACCTGATCAGCAAAGGCAATATTCCGTCTACCTGAGTCAAACTCTTGAGGCACTTTCGGAATTGCCTTTTGATAAACTTGAAAGGAGAAATCAGATTAATCACCAGGTATTCAAATACATCTATGAGAATCGATTGGCAGAAATTGATTTGGAAATGTATCTCATACCCTTTAATGCTGAAGGGGGTTTTTACAATAGACTTACGGGAAATCCTGCGTACTTTGCCAACAAAGAGGACTACGAAGAATATGGAGAAAAATTAACGGCTTTGCCACAATTCTTACGAGACAATATCCAGCTGATGCGCCTCGGCATGGAAAAGGGGATAGTCTCGCCAAGGTTGATAGCTGAAAACTACAAGGTTCTCACAAAGCCGTATATGGAGATGGACATTGACTCGCACCTGCTTTTTCGTCCATATCTTGCCAAACCTGATTTCTATGAACAAGAGGACTGGAATGAGATCAGGGATCATGCCTTCCGGTGGATCAAGGACAGCATTTTGACCAGCTACCAGTATTTGGACTCCTTTATGGCTAGGGTCTACCTGCCAGCTGCCCGATCAGGCATTGGTATTTATGAGGTGACCCGAGGCAAGGAATGGTACGAACAAAGGATCGCTTATTATACAAGCCTTGACCTATCTCCCGAAGACGTCTTTACCACCGGACAAAAGGAGGTCGAGCGCATCCGAAAGGAAATGCAAGAAATCATTGAAAGTCTGGCGTTTCAAGGTTCGTTCGAAGATTTTGTTGAATTTCTAAGGACGGATGATCAATTTTATGCCAAAACTCCTCGCGACCTTCTAAAGGAAGCATCTTATTTCGCTAAAAGGATTGATGGCATTCTGCCTAAATATTTCAATCGATTACCGACCTTGCCATATGGGGTTGAACCTGTACCGGCCGCCATTGCTCCCAATTATACCGGTGGAAGGTATTCGGGAGGATCGTGGGAGAATAATCGCGCTGGTAGCTATTGGGTCAATACCTACAAACTCTCTAGTAGACCTCTCTATGTTCTCCCTTCCCTTACTTTACATGAGGCAGTGCCAGGTCACCACTTGCAGATATCACTTGCCAAGGAACTGGATAGCTTGCCGAGATTCCGAAATCAACAGTACATCAGTGCTTTTGGAGAGGGATGGGCTCTATATACGGAATGGCTGGGAAAGGAAATGGGAATTTACGAAACTCCCTACCAGGATTTTGGCCGTCTTACCTACGAAATGTGGAGGGCATGCCGTCTGGTTGTAGATGTGGGCATGCATTACAAGGGATGGACTCGTGACCAAGCTTTTGCATTTTTATCGCAGAATACAGCTTTGTCTTTGCATGAATGCAACACCGAAATAGATCGGTACATCGGCTGGCCAGGTCAGGCAGTTTCGTACAAAATCGGAGAATTGAAAATCAAAGAGCTCAGGAAGCTTGCGGAGGAAGAACTTGGCAGCAAATTTGATCTGCGCAGCTTTCACGATACAATCCTGGAGAATGGATCAATCCCTCTTTTCATTTTAGAGGACCATGTTAGGCAGTACATTCAAAAGATGAAGACATCAAATTGATATGGAAAAAGCCGGCTCCCTGCCCATTGCAGGTAGCCCTTGGGTGATCTTTGGCCCTTAGATGATCCTTGCCTATCTATTTGTTATCCGTATCTTGACCTTAATCAAATTTGAATCCCCTTGTCTCTTAAAAAGGTATTCCTTTTTTTGGCTTCAATCAGTCCCGGGATCTTTCTCATTGGCTACAACATCGGTACCGGCAGCATCACCACCATGGCATCTGCCGGTGCAGATTATGGCATGAGCCTAATCTTACCCGTATTGCTCTCGTGCATTTTTACCTATTTTCTAATTATCACTTTTGGCCGCTTCACGATCGTCACTGGACAGACTAGTCTGCAGAGTTATCGCAAATATTTTGGTACTCCCATAACTCTCCTGGTCCTGGTAGCCTTACTGGGCAGCGAATGGATTTCATCGATGGGGGTAATGGCGGTGGTCGTTCAAGTGGTACAAGAGTGGTCAAGACCGCTCACACCAAGCAATAACGGTTTCAACCCTGTTTTTATGGCTGGTTTATTTGGGGTATTTATTTACTGGTTGTTTTGGCAGGGAAGTCATAAATTCTTTGAGAAAATCTTGGCCTTCTTTGTAGCTATGATGGGACTCAGTTTTCTGCTAACTATGTTTATGGTGGTACCCTCTCCTCGGGAAATTCTTGCCGGTCTGAAACCTTTTATTCCTCAAGAGAGATCTGGTGTCATTTTATTGGCCGGTATGGTTGGAACAACCATGGGAGGAATCTTGTATATCGTCCGATCTATTCTCGTCCAGGAAAAGGGGTGGAATTTGAAAGATCTTCGCATCGAAAAACGAGATGCTGCGATATCTGCGACATTGATGTTTATTCTCAGTTTTGCGGTCATGGCTGCTGCTGCGGGTACATTACATCGTAAGGGTCTTCATATCGATAATGCCATTGACATGGTAAGGCTTCTTGAACCACTCGCCGGTCGATTTGCCACATCAATTTTTGTTGCTGGAATTGTGTGCGCAGGTATCTCTTCACTTTTTCCTATCGTTTTACTTGCTCCCTGGTTATTGGCGGACTTTCGGGGAACGCCAAGAGATTTGTCAAGTACAGAATCCAGACTTCTGGTGTTGTTTGGCGTGATGTTGGGTATGGTTGTACCGATATTTGGTGGTCGTCCAGTGTTGGTGTTGATTTTCTCTCAAGCGCTTACCCTACTGGCAACACCACTGATACTGCTGCTGATGTGGATCCTATGCAATCGAACTAAGCTGATGCGAGAACATGCATTTACTTTAAGTCAAAATACAATTATGGCTCTTATTTTCCTTTTCACCCTTGTGCTCACTATTGTTGGCACCGCTGAAATGATTGGTTGATCAATCATGGAATTTCAGTGTTACCTCCAGGTGATTGTTATGGCCCTAATGATCCAGTTTTCATCTTGTTCGGGAAAAGCGGTTTCCGATGTTACAGATTCGTTTTCGCATATTACTGATCTCAACGCCAGGCAATTGTTGGAAAATGCCTGTAATGGCAGTGGATATGAGAAGTGGTTAACCATAAGTAGACTGGAATTTACTAAGCACACTATGCTGTTTGACTCTACCGGACTTGTAGAGTTGGAGCGTCATCAAGATATCATGATTGAAAAGGACAGTCGTCGAATACAAATTTCCTGGAGTGAGAATGGGGTAAGCCATAAGATCATTAAAGAAGGCGAAGAGATATACCAATATGAGGGCGAGAAGCAGCTTGATAATCCTCGGGAGTCAAGTTTATGGAACACTGTCTTGAGTACAGAATATGTCATGAATATTCCCTTTAAACTTCTCGAGCCGGGGTATACCCTGCATTACGAAGGAATCGATTCCATCCCAAGGATTGGCACCTCTCACGCCCTAATGGCCAAGTACTCAGAATCGGTCGATACCTGGTGGCATTACTATGAAATTGAAACCTATCGACAGGTGGGTTATAAGGTGAAACACCTCGATCACATCAGCCTAGTTGTCAATGAAGATCTTACTGAAAAGAGTGGAATTCTTTGGCCGAAAAAAAGAACCAGTTACCGCGTGAATGAAGATGGACAGATCATGTTCCTTCGAGCTAAATATGACTATGATAATTATCAAATCTCTCGTCAATGAATTTCCTACCTGAAAATTTTGTATGTGCATATCTATATGTGATCTCAAAGTATGGATATCCTCCACCTGCAAAAGACATTGAAAAGTACATGCGAGAAATGTCGCAATTGGGATTTCGTCAGATAGAACTCGAAGGTATTGGGTCTGCACATATTACCCAAATGTATGAGAGGAGGGAAAATATAAAATTAATTTTGGATAAACTTGGTATTTCAGTACCGGTTTATTGCACTGTTTTACCAAAATTGTCTTCCATGGTTCCTGGTCAGGACTATGATGAGCAACGGAAATTGCTCGAAATAGGTTGCCAGACTGCACGACACATTGGGGCTAATTTCTTGTTGGATAACGGTCCTCTCCCACCATACTCCTTCGATAAAAAGCATGCCATTAATCGTCACTACGATCTTAGAATTTTGGCTGATGCTCGATTGCCTACGGGTTTTTCTTGGAGCACTTTTTACGGTCAGCTGGTAGAAATATTTCAGGATGTATGTGACATATGTAGTCAATATGGCCTGACTTATCTCCTACATCCGGCCACAGGTGTTCTCTGCTCAACACCGGAATCATTCCTGGCTTTTCACAGGGATGTTGACCGAAACAATTTGGGTTTTAATTTTGATACGGCGAATCTAATAGCACTCAAACAAAATCTTTCTCTTGCCCTCGAAATGCTCATTGATCACTCACCATATATTCACCTCTCGGATACAGGCATTCACGATCACCAGCATTTGCCCCTGGGCAATGGTATCATAGCGTGGGATACCTTCTTTAATGAACTCAGAAGAAAGAAATATGACGGTCTTCTTGGAATAGATATTGGAGGCGCTGAGTCAGGCGTTAGAGAATTGGATCAAGCTTATCTAAGCGCTGTAGATTTTATTACAAAGAGACTATAATGTAACCTCTATGCACAGTAATAATCAGGGAAAGTTAATCCTATATTTAGTTCTTGGGCTTTTTATGATATGCTGCCACCAGGTTCCTGAAAAGCAAGAAGTCGTCACTCTTGAAAGTATTGCCAGTAACTTTGATCAATATAGGGAGCCAGTAATTTCAGAACGAAGATTTAAACACAAAGATTTGGTTCCTGTTATTGAGGATTTACCTGATGACATCTTTTCCATTTCAGTACTTGGCAGATCGATTGAGGGCAGGGAAATCTATCTAATAAAGCTCGGTTCTGGGCCAGAGAAAGTACTGTTGTGGTCGCAGATGCATGGCAATGAACCCACCGCTACGATGGCAATTATGGATTTGTTTCGATATTTTCAATCGAATGAATTCTCGTCAGCATTCGTGCAAAATATCTTGGGAAAATTGACCTTGTATTTTATTCCCATGCTAAATCCTGATGGTGCGGAAAATTATGTTCGTAGAAATGCGATTGATGTTGATTTGAATCGTGATGCACTGCGTTTGTCTTGTCCTGAGTCCCAAATATTGAAGCTTGCTCGTGACTCAATCCAGGCAGATTGGGGATTTAATTTACATGATCAAAACCGCTACCATTCTGCTGGTGCAAACGCTAAGACAGCCAGTATTTCCTTCTTGGCTCCAGCTTACAATGATGAGAAGGATTGGAATTTGGTTCGAACTCGTGCTATGCAAGTGATTGTGAGACTCAATGAGACAATTCAGACCTACTTACCTGGCCATGTCGGAAGGTACGATGATACTTTTGAGCCCAGAGCTTTTGGAGATAACATGCAGAAGTGGGGCTCCAGTACAATCTTGATTGAAACTGGAGGACTAAAGAATGACCGTGAAAAACAAGAATTACGGAAGCTCAATTTTATCATGCTTTTGAGGGCATTCCACTCGATTGCCAACAAAGACTATGCAGATGCAGGGCTTGAAGATTATCTTTCTATACCCATGAATCGAAGCCGTCATCATGACTTGATCGTCAGAGAAGTGCAAATATTCAATAATGACAATAAGTATTTACTTGACTTGGCTTTCCGTCAGTCAGAACATTCCGAAACCAATGGTAAGACCTTCCATCTTCGAGGGTTTATAAGTGATATCGGAGATCTACATAATTTTCATGGATACAGTGAATTGGCCCCCAACGGCTTTGTGGTGGAATTTGCAAAAGTATTTCCTAAAGTTCTTCCTGATCTGAAGGCACTGGAGAAAATTGACCACATACAACACCTGCGTGATGGTTTTGGTTATTGTGTAGTGGAGGATTTTAAAGATACTTATAGGGATAAAAATTTCCTTATTCCGATTAAACCCGGGCAAGCACCTGACCATTCAATTGCTCTCGGCAGGAACCCTTCCTTTTTTCTTGTCAAAAATGATGTGGCCCATTTTGCAGTAGTAAATGGTAACCTTATTTCACTACTAAATTAATGCTTCATGCTTGAGAAAATATTTTTTATCCAAGTCCTATTGCTTTTATCAATTTCCATTTTATCACAGACGAGAGCTGAGGGCCCATGGTGGCCTCACTCGCAGTGGGGTGCTCATGACCAGGCCGGAGCCTCCAATTGGGTCACCCCTGAGAAAGTGTTGACTGCGGTATCCCTGGTCAGATCTGGAAAGATCTATGAACTCGGCCACATGTATGAACACCAGATGCCGCTTATTGGCAATCGCAGTTATAAGATGACCATTCCATCTTTTCCCACTTATGGACCCGATGGCGAGCAAAGAATCGTCTACAATGATGAATTTCTCTGCGCAGAAATCGGCCAGGTGGGTACCCAATTTGACGGGCCTGGCCATGTCGGGAGGCAGATCCAAATGGCTGATGGGTCCACAACTGAAGTATTTTATAATGGATTTACCTCCGAAGAATTGAAAGGACCCTATGGGTTGGAAAAACTGGGTGTTGAAAACGTCAGGCCATATATCACACGAGGAATCCTGCTGGATGTTGCTGGGTATAAGCAAGTGGATATTCTACCAGATGATTATGAGATTTCGATGGAGGATATTGATGGTGCATTGCAGCGGCAAGGGATGAGCTCTGCTGATATTCAACCGGGAGATGCTTTATTGTTTAATGTGGGCCGATGGCGGATGTGGCCCCAACCTGAGGTGCTGCAGAGTACACCCTACATCAGTGAGGAAGTGGTGAAATGGATTATCAATCGACAGCCTTCTATGATAGGTTCAGATGTTACACTGGACGGTCATCATCGGGCAGTACACCTTAAAATCACGATGGAAGAAGGTATCTGGAATCTCGAGTGGATGAAATTTGATGGCTTGCTTGAGGATCAGGTTTATGAATTCATGTTTGTCTATGCACCTCTTAGGCTCAAGGGAGCTACGGGATCTCCCGGTCGACCAATTGCCGTGCGATAAAGCCCTACTTTACAGTCTAGAAAATCAACCACCTTGTCGCATGCGCACTTTTTTCTGATGACATCGAGGGGCCAATAAGAAGTGGGAGGAGGTTGCTCAGTAGACTTCACTTTCTGGATGAAATGCAAACCATGCAAAGGCAAAATGATTGCTGTGGGGCTCAATAACCAATTTCTTGCCTGCCAGTTGCCCAGATAGACATAATCCAGTGATGTTCCATACCGATCCGGTTTCAATGTCGATAAACTGGCCCTTCTTCTTCTGAAAGTTTAACACCCTACCATCGACAGTTCGATCAAACACGGTTGCACTGCCTACCTTCTTGGATAATTTAATTAGTGCATCATCGAGTACTGAGACTGCGTCTCCCTTGTAAAAAATGACAACATGCTTGTCTTCAAAACTATCATTAACAACTACCTCTTTCCGAATTTTTGAAAAGGGATATATTTTACTCTTTCCATTTACTTGAATATCAACAACGCGCTCCATCGGGGGAAGTCGATTGTCTATTTTTTCCGGTTCAAAAAAATGTACATAAGGGGATGCATCCATTTGGTCATATCCTTCGTAGGGATTTTTTCCATAGCGTGTAGCTGCCCGAGTACCATTGTTTGGAGATAAAATGCCCCCGTCCGGGTATCGATCAAAAAACTCTTCTACCGATAGCACCAAGGATGGAATAACATTTAGATAGGCGCCGGCAAATTTGCCCACTATGGCTTGGCCGGTAAATTGCTGCCACAATGTATGAGACTCTCGATCGGCCATGACCATGTCGCTATTTCTAAGTAGGCCAGAAACCTCAAATTCCAATAGGAATTCTTGCCCATCGTAGATGAAACGACGGTCGTAGACAATGCTGGCATTGCACAGTGGGCAATAAGTTGGTAGAATGGGTACACTACCCAATGTATCATTTGACATTTCATGCATGGTCAGCATATTCAAAGGATATGCCTTGGCCTTTCCGTTGATCTCAACGACGATTGCCGGCTCATGCTTATAAAAGGACTTTAATCCCTCATCTTTGGACAAGAATCTCGGATAATCAATGGCAGGAAAAGTACCTCTGGGTACAACCATCGTGAGCTCATTTAGAGGTACAATGTTTTTACCGATCTCCGTATCCCACTCAAAAGCTAGTCCACGAGGATTGTTAAATTGTGCAGCGACCGAGTTCACTGATAAAACCAAGTATATGTAGGCAAGACTCTTTAATAATCTCAAACGCATGCTATAGTAAAATACAATTGCTGCGGTAAAATGTTGTCGAATTATGGGACAAGTGTCGTCTCACAAACGTAATCAAACCAATATCGATTACTCTACAACCTGATTCGTAAATATTTCATTTAGGCTTAAAAGTAATGGCGAACGGTTAACATCACAAAAATCGTCGCCGCAGCAACGAGAAGCATTAAGAAGAGTTCCCGCAATGTTGACTTTACGGTCTGTTGTGAAATTGTCTTCGGGGAATGACCTTTCGGGTTCTCAAAAATCTCTAGCAGGTTATCACTATCACCCTGTATTTTTTCCCATTCATATGGAAAAGGTTCTGAATATTTGTTCGGCATCATTAAGTATTTACTGGCACCTGATAATATAGTTGGCAAGATGACTAGATCAAATTGAGATCGACCTAAAGGCTTATAAAATCGACGAGGCTTCATCGAATAAGAATTCTCTGGAGATTGCTTAAAATCTATGTAGATTCCCCTCGACGATCAGGTATGTATTGAGTCACAATTGACCTCTAGCGGGATGAAGAAAACAAAACGCGCTGAATGTTCAGATTTGAGATTTTAGTACTCTCATTTCACCTTCCTGGAAATGAAATACTTACAGGTAATTTAGATCACCATGAAGGGGGCAGTATTTTGCCCGTGACCAGCAGATCAAAAGCTATGGCTCCTGTCGAAATACCAGGATTTGGTGTCTTTTTGTAACCTCCATAGAAAATTGAGAACCATTAAAGAAATCTGAAGTTGACTCTTGATCGTCTAGGAGTGAAAATCGCTCAACCTTCCATGGTCCATCAGCATCCAACATTATCTTAGTATTTCCAGGTTTGGGCAAATAAATAATGTAAATATCATCCTCATCTTTCCTTACGTAACCTTCAGGTGAAACTCTGTCGATCTCTTCTTCAGGCTCCATACTAAAAAAAGGCACTGTTTCTACCACTTTTTGGATATTACGTATGACTAAGGACGTGGTATCTGAAAGGCCCAAACCCGAAGGAGGTCGGTGAAAGCGCGCTGAAGCGCATCCCATCAAGATATTTCTTACAAATTTTTCAATTGCATCTTGATCATTTCCTCCATGTCGACCATGATCGCTGCCATAGATCTTGACATTATTGACTGGTCTAAGGTTTCCATGCTCCTTTAATCGATCAATGGAGAATAAGCCATTTCTCCAATGGTTCTGATTCAATTGATGATTATTTTGCGAAATGTCTACATAATCATAAATCTCTGGATGATCGAAACTTTCCCGGTGTGAGATGTGGTCAAGCTCGTGTGGATCCCACATCTCTGTAACCATTAGTTTTCGGCCCTGCTCTTTGGCAATTTTCTTTAGGTAGGTGCTCCAAAATCTACCCCAGCTGGCAGTGACCGAAGTCTCATTGTCGATGCAGTAGAGTATATTTTCTTGATGGAGGGTATAGGATAGAATCTTATCGACAAATCTTTGTTGAAACCTAAGCACCGGCATATTGTTGTCCTGCATGGGAATAGACCAAAAAAAAGGGTTATCACAATAGACGGGATGGGTCTCGATAGTATCGGGCAATTTTGTTCTTTCAGATGAATAATTACCATTGTTCTTCGGATTGAATGGATTGAGCGACCAGGGTTCACGGTAATAATCAAAAGTGGCCCAAATTTCGATTTGGATCACAATGTCAAGTTGGTCACACAATTTTAGGAACCGTTCAAACCTTTGCCAGTAAATGGTATCCCACTGGTTCAGATCATATTTCTTCTTTTCAGGATCAAAATAAAAGGGCCACCGATTGCCTTCATCACGGCTGGACATTGTGCATCGGACATAATTACCACCTGCATTTTTCAGGACTTGTAAATGCTCATGTAGCTGAGGCAACTGAAATAAATTGTCTTCATCGGAGGCTCCCAATAGCAAAGTCGGCTCACCCCGGAAGTTCCAGTATTGTGGATAATTGGCATCGGGTTGTATTTGCGAAATAGCCGATATATTTAAGCTTAAAGCAATGATGCAACTGTTAAGCATCATTAGAACCCCCCTTGGAGAGGGAGATGGAAAGGATTTTCGGAGGAGAAATTGACGTCGGTAGCAGTCTGCCATCTTAATCATTGCAGTGAAGTTGGTATTTTGCATTTTTCTAAACTTGACCTGAACATGAAAAGTAAGCAAATATTTATCAGCCGGCAGCTGCCTATTATCGCTGAGGAACTTCTATCAAATGAGGGTTTTGATGTTAAAAGTTGGCCGGAAGAGCGACCCATGAGACATGAGGAGCTGTTGGCAGCTGTTCATGATTCCCAAGGCTTGTTATGTACTGGAGGAGATCGAATTGATGAAGAATTCCTTAAAAGTTGTTCCCATCTTGAGGTGGTGTCAACATACGCTGTTGGTTATGATAATATTGATATTCAGGCCGCACAGTCATTGAAGATTGCTGTTGGCCACACACCTGGGGTCCTGACTGATGCTACCGCCGATATAGCCTTTGCCTTGCTCCTGGCCGTCTCTCGAAAACTCTTTTTTCAGCACAAACGCATTGCCAGGGGAGACTGGCAATACTTTAGACCAACTGCTTATTTGGGGCAGGAGATCACGGGTAAAACACTGGGAATATTTGGGTTGGGTGAGATCGGCTTTGCCATGGCCAAACGCTGTCATTTGGCCTACGACATGCCCATTATATACCATAACCGAACTAGGAATTTAAAAGCAGAAACTGATCTAAATGCCACTTTTGTTGATTTTGAAACTCTACTCAAACGCAGCGATGTCCTGTCGGTCCATACCAGTTTGAATCCTCAGACCAAAGGGATCTTTAATAGGTTGGCTTTTCAAAAGATGAAGCCCAATGCCATCTTTATCAATACTGCTCGTGGTGGTGTCCACAATGAAAGTGATTTACTGCAGGCTCTGCAACAAGGTAATATCTGGGGTGCGGGCCTGGATGTTACCAATCCAGAACCCATGAGCGCTGATAGTCCCTTGCTTCAGATGGAAAACGTTGCCGTACTGCCGCATATCGGTTCCGCTACGCATAAAGCGAGAAATGGAATGGCTCAACTAGCCGCTGAGAATATCATTGCCTTTTTTCGTGAGGGCAAGGTTAAGCATGCGGCAGGTTAAATGATCTTGCTGGGTTCTTCACACCCTTCCCATTCCTGCCGATCTTTCTAATCTACCGATTTGAACCTCCCTTGGAGCAGGGTCAGAGGCTATGTCTTGATCGACTTTGGGCAGACATAGATAATCGTGGTATTTTTACGAATATGGCTTCAAGAAATCTCGGACCAAATGTCCTTTTGCTCTTTACAATTGGACTTGGGTTAACCACAGTAAATTGCAAATACTCCGATCAATTTTCCAAGGAGGTGAGACCCAACATTGTAATGATTCTCACTGACGATCAAGGATGGGGAGATTTAGGGTTTAACGGCAATACCAACGTCTCCACTCCTAACATCGATAAATTGGCTGCAGAAGGAGTTGTATTTGAGCACTTTTATGTTAGTCCAGTATGTTCTCCAACCCGAGCCGAGATATTGACGGGAAGGTATCATCCCCGTACTGGAGTATATAGCACTTCGGCTGGAGGAGAACGAATGGATCTGGATGAGGTAACGATAGCTGACCTCCTGCGCGATACCGGATACCAAACTGGTGCCTTTGGCAAGTGGCACAACGGTATGCAATATCCCTATCATCCCAATGGACGAGGCTTTGCAGAATTTTATGGGTTCTGTTCCGGACACTGGGGACATTATTTTAGTCCAATGCTTGAGCACAATGGCGAGCTAACTCGAGGAGAAGGATTTGTTATTGATGACTTCACTAATCGAGCTTTAGATTTTATTGACCAACAGCGAGACCAACCATTTTTTGTATATCTACCTTTCAATACACCACATAGCCCAATGCAAGTACCCGAGGATTATTGGGAGAAGTACGAGAATAAAGTACTTGTAAAGAGACACCGGGCGTCTGAAAAAGAGGATGTGCATCATACACGGGCTGCACTGGCCATGGTTGAAAATATTGATTGGAATGTCGGTAGAATTATGGGAAAATTGTCAGAGTTAGCGCTTGACGAAAATACCCTGGTGATTTACTTGTCAGATAATGGACCAAACGGGTGGCGATGGAATGGTGGTATGAAGGGAAGGAAGGGATCCACCGATGAAGGCGGAGTTCGATCACCTTTAGTCATGCGGTGGCCAGAAACGATTGATGGAGGAAGGAAGATTGCAGAGATTGCTGGTGCCATAGATTTTTTTCCCACCCTTCTCGATCTGTGCGGGGTACCTCTCCCCACCAAACTAAACTTGGATGGTCGAAGTCTATCGCCCTTAGTTTTGAATACCAAAGAAAAGTGGCCGGAAAGATTGCTTTTTAGTCACTGGAATGGCCGGGTATCGGCTCGCAACCAAAAATTCAGATTAGATCACGAAGGCAATCTCTTTGATTTGGAGAAAGATCCTGGTCAAAGTATGCCTGTGCAGAAGCAATATCCAGAAATATTTCAGGGCCTTAAAGATTCAATTGATCACTGGTCAGCCACAGTGCTGGCCGAATTGCCTGCGGATGATCTACGAAGATTCCCATTGGGACATAGCGATTATTTATACACCCAGATTCCAGCACGTGATGGGAAGGCCCATGGTGCCATCAAGAGATCCAATCGATGGCCCAATTGCTCCTACTTCACCAATTGGCTATACGTGACTGATTCTATCACCTGGCCAGTAGAGGTACTGCACGATTCTGATTATCGTGTGACGCTATACTACACTTGTAGTGCGGAAAACACTGGTTGTGTAATGCAATTGTCTGCATCTGGTAACTCAATTTCCAGAGAGATTACAGAAGCGCACGATCCACCCCTGGTTGGGATGGATGAAGATCGTCATCCTCGAGGTGAGTCTTATGTTAAGGACTTTAGACCTCTGGATCTAGGCGTGATTTCCTTGGCCAAGGGACCTACCAATCTAAACCTTCGAGCAAGAAAGATTCCTGGCAAAATGGCCATAGAATTTCGATTGCTGATGTTTGAAAAGGTTTGAACGATCTGTCTCTCTGCCAGAGATTTCAATGACGATCTGTCGGAGTTACAAGCGGTATATTGATGCCAGTATTTGATGCTCATTTCATTAGAGATTGCACATTCGCTAATGCAGGAGGTGCTTTCCTACTCCTACCATGAAGCTTTCTACCCCACCCCTTACTCACACCTCTGGTCTCCGGCTTTCATATCCGTGTCATCATTTTTGAGGTCTCAATCACCTGATGATCTTCAACCTTGCAGTGGCAGTTACTATACTATTTTAGGACCAAGGAAGGATCTATAGGATATCGGCCAAAATTTCGTCCGTAGACGGCAACGCCACCATCACCCTCACTTTGAATACGTACCTCAAGATGGCCCAACTGCCGGGCTTGACGCACTTGCCTCTTGGTCAGCGGAACCTTCACCAAGTAACCGTACGAACCTGCTTCCCGCAGTTTTCTGTCCTTGGGCTGATGATGCCAAGAGAGAATACCACGATGATCTGCAGGATCATCAGGCAACACAATCTCATGCATTTTATGACCATTGATCCAAATCGAAACTTCAGATGGAAACATTTGCTCATCAGTCATCGGATAGGAATTGGGATTGCTGCTGGGAGCTACTCGTGAACCCCTCATGTAATCTTGATCTCGATCGAAGTCCTGCTGATCTTTGACAAAGAGCTCCTTTGATGAAAGCTCCGCAATAAAATAGGCCTCTCCTTGATTAGCAGTTACCCCAGTCACTGGAATGCGATATTCAAAAAATCCCTTTCCAGTTCCACATGCTTTTAATCCATCCAAAATGTTCCATTGCTTAGCACTGAACTCTGCTCTTTGAAATTCACCAGGGGAAACGGAAAAGATCTGATCACTTGTTTGCCCATCGACAATTTCCAGTGATGCAAAATTATACTGCAACACCATATCATCCATGTCGGTGACTTTCATTTGGATAATCGCCAAACCACCTTCAGTCGGCACCTGAATTTGCCATGGGTCCAAAGTCTCTTGCATATAAGGTTTATAGGATATCTGCCTGGATTCTCCATCAATTGATGTGGTGTTGCCAAGTCTATCGTGTAACTCAATTTGATAACTAATCGTCAACCGATCACCATAGTCCCTGTCTGTCATAACCGATAGATAGAGCGGTATCTTCAGCACACTTCCGGCTTTGGCAGTAAAGGTAATTTCGTTGCCAGTCGACAGGTAGACCTCACTGTGAAGATCATTGAGGGTCATGCCCGGGACCAGCTGCCCCATTCCCGTAAATTTCTCCGATCGATCAAATCTCCAATAGCCGTTCCATTCATTGATTACATCGTGGTGCTCGGTATATAACCAACCAGCAATCTTCGGATACTTCCGAAAAGTGTTGATCATTCGATGATAGTCGTAGCTCCAATCTACGTCACCAGTACTGCCTTCGTAACCCCAAACATTACCGCATTCAGAATTGAAATTGGGTTGGTTTCCTTGCTGAAAGCCCTTCTCAAAATCAAAAGTACTTCCGGGATAGGTGTTTTTTGAGATCTCCTCGATATGGTCTTCCCACGCCCATCCTGGCAAATAGGCATGCCACGAGTTGATATCGGTTTCTGTATGGCCTCGACCACAGCAAATGGAATTGTCTTCGACCAGACGCGTAGGGTCCAGAGACTTAGTTAAGTAGTACATCGATGCAACCCAAAATTGTGTAGCTGGCAAATATTTATCTACCGTTTTCCCGTTTTCCTCCACTTTCGTTTTAAGGCCCCAGGTTTCGTTAAAGACACACCACGAAAAAATGCTGGGATGATTGTAGTCCCTTTCTATCATTTTTCTGAGGGTATATTCCGACTCTTCTTTCATTTTCGGTCCAGGCTCACCCCAACTGTTGGGCAGGTCTTCCATAACCAAAAGTCCCAACTTATCAGCCCAATACAATTTTCTCGGGACCTCCACCTTAATGTGGGTGCGTATACCATTTAGGCCGATGGATTTACTTCGATTTATTTCGTCGATTAAGAATTGATCGCTGGGGAAGGTATAATATCCATCGGGGTGATAAGATTGGTCCAGTGCCATTTGCAGGTAAATGGGTTTATCATTAAGCGCAATGTACCGGTGATCAGTATCCGGCATGTTCATTACCGATATTTTACGCATTCCGAAATAAGTCTGAACAATGTCTCCTGCCAGATCTACCTTGACATCATAGAGATAGGGGTCTTCTAAGCTCCATAATCTAGGATCTTCAATAACCATGGAACCCTCCGAAACTATCTTACCTGCTTCCAACTGATGTTGGTGTGTGAGGTCACCCTGCGGAGTTTGGACAGTCAAGGTCAGATTCACCGGTTGATCAGGAGGATCGGAGATCGAGGCGGTGAAATTGATTCTTCCTTCATCTACGTTGGGTGTAAATCGAATCTCATCGAGATAAATCGATCCCCTCGCCTCAAGATATACTGTTTGCCAGATGCCGCGGGCATTTCCGTAACCTTGTTTGCCGTATAACGTGAAATCACGACGAATGTCATCTACCCTGACTACTAAATTTTGATCCTCACCAAATCGCACAAAGTCAGTGATCTCAAATGAAAAGGGCACATATCCTCCCTTATGGCTACCTAATAAATGTCCATCCAGCCAAATCTTTGTTTCCCAATCTGATGCACCCACAGTGATAAATATCCTTTGACCATCCCAAGCAGGATCGATAGAAATACTGCGGCGGTACCAGGCCAAATCAGCCTTATCCTCCACCCCTGACAACTTTGATCCCCAGGGGAAAGGCACGTTTATCGTCTCCGTGAAATTCTCGTTGGTGCTGTACCAGGTTTCATCTATCCCCTGATCCAAGGAATCAAATGCAAAATCCCAGGTGCCATTAAGATTTTGCCAAAGAGGACGTTCAAAGTCAGGACGTGGGTGCTCTGGTAGAGGAATGGATTGAGATATTATTCCTTCAAGAGGAGAAGTTAGGCAGATTAGTAGGAATAGTAACCTTGAAGTCATAGGTTCATGCATTTAAGATCGGAGGAAGATAAAAAGATTAAGGCAGGTAACTGATCATTATTGCACCAAGCCTAGTTTTTCACGGTTAGCTCAAATCGGCGAGGATCTCCTCACACTGTTCCGAAGATCAAGGAACCTCCTGATGCGAGATTAACTTATGTACTTTGGGGAATCTAGGAGAATTCGCCAAACCTAAGGTCTTTAACAACGAACCAGGAAGTAAGGAATGGTCAGTGCGAGTATCTGTAAAGAAAATTTTAGCCTATATTGATCGAGATGCTCAAAAATGCAATTCACATGAGCTGTACTTGTTCTTGTGGTCCTTGCCGCCACAGAGCTGAATACGGCAGCTCACAAGTTACCTCCTCAAAATAAGATTACTATGCTAAAGATTGGCATCGGCCAGATGCACGTTGATGCCGGAAATCCAGAGTACAACATAGGCAATGCCGCAGGTTTTATCCAAAAGGCGGCCAAACTGAAATGTGATGTGATCGTCTTGCCTGAATGTCTCGATCTTGGCTGGACAAACTCTTCAGCGTGGTTACGATCACAGCCCATTCCTGGTATTTACAGTCGGGTCCTGCAGGATGCTGCACAAAAAAATCACATTCATGTCGTCGCTGGACTCACAGAAAGGGAGGGCAATGCGATCTACAATTCAGCCATCCTGATTGATCCATCCGGAGCGATCATCGGGAAACACCGCAAGATCAATATCCTAGACATTGCTGAGCACATGTATACCCCTGGGAATTCATGTCAAGTGTTCGAAACCAACCTGGGGAGGATTGGCATCAATATCTGTGCTGACAATGATCCCGCTACCAATGAATTAGGGCATACACTTGCCTATTTGGGAGCAGAGATCATATTGTCTCCCTGCAGTTGGGCGGTTCCCCCAGATTTTAACCAGGAAAAAACACCATATGGCGATATTTGGAAACGTTCCTACCGACAGATTGCCGAGAAGCATCAGGTCCCTGTTATTGGTGTCAGCAATACTGGAGCTGTCAAAGATGGAGATTGGAAAGGATGGTGGTGCATCGGTTCCTCATTAGTGGTATCAGCTGATGGCAAGATTCAAAAGCAGTTTCCCTACAGTCAGCAAGGAAACGATCTTTTTACCCTGGAAGTCCAAACGAAGAAATCAACCAAATAAGTCCATCGCGACACGAAAGGTATTGGCATGAGTTTCCACTACATCCCTAACTCTTGGCGAGTAACCACCTCCCATGCTGACAACTACAGGTATTTCATTTTTTTGGCATGTCTTAAAAACTATGCGATCTCTTTCTCGGGCCCCCGCTTTACTTAGATCCAGTCGCCCGAGGAGGTCAGATGCTATTATATCAGCCCCAGCAAGGTAGAAAATGAGATTGGGTTCTACTTGGTCTATCAAGAAGGGCAAAGCTACTTTGAGCTCGTGCAAATAGGTGCCATCATCACATCGGTCGGGCAGGCCTATATCCAAGTCAGACCTTTCTTTTTGCAATGGATAGTTATTAACCCCATGCATGCTGAAGGTAAATACACGAGGATCGTTTGAAAATATCTTTGCTGTACCGTTACCCTGGTGGACATCTAGGTCTACGATTAAGATTCTCTTTACAAGTTTTCTTTCCAGCAAACAGTTGGACGCAATAGCAAAGTCATTAAACACACAAAATCCCTCCCCCCTATTGCGGAAAGCGTGGTGCGTGCCACCAGCAACATTTAACGCAATTCCCTGCTGAAGAGCGTGGATAGCACAATTGATTGTGCCTTGAGCGATGCATCTTCCTCTCACAATGAGCTCGGGCCGCACTGGAAAGCCAATCTTACGCTCAGCTCGCTTCGATAACTTTCCGCTCAGCAGACTTTGGTAATAGGCATGCTCATGGGTTAACAGCAAGTCGGCTTCCGGTAAGAGATCCGGTTGAAAAATCTGATCCTCACTGATTGTTCCCTCATACAACAACTGCTCCGGCAGTAGATCATATTTTTCCATGGGAAAGCGATGAGCAGCCGGCAAAGCATATCTGTATTTTACGTCGTAGGCAATACAAATCATGACAGAAATATTGATTTCAGGGATTTGCTTCCTGAATTCTTGCTTTCAACACCCCCAGTATATACATGCAAAAGATCGGTTGGTTCATTAGTCCGGATCTAAGCAAGCAAAACCTTGGTTTTATTTGCATTCACTTTATGGGCCAGGATCAGAGATTAGACAGCCAACGAATATTAGATCTGAGTTTGAATATCACTTGATCAGCATTTTTGCGAAATTTGAATCATCATGTACTTTATCTTAAGCGGAGCGAATAAAGAAAATCTTGTGACTGTATTCATCTTTTTCATGGGTGCGATATGCCTGCAATGTAACGGAAGTGCTGATCTAGAGCCGGACAAGGGCATCGAAATTACCGGTGGAGAAATCACTGCCGTCTCCATTAGTGGCGATGAAAGCAACTATCAGTTTTCGGTGACGATACGTAGTCCAGACACCGGCTGCTCACAATACGCTGATTGGTGGGAAGTTATATCACCTAGGGGTGATTTAATCTACCGTCGAATATTGACCCACAGCCATGTCGATGAACAGCCTTTTACTCGCTCTGGAGGCCCCGTTCAGATAAGCGGACAAGATTCTGTCATCATCAGAGTTCATATGAACAATCTGGGCTATGGTCTGAAAGGGCAGTCTGGCACCGTCAGTGGTGGCTTTATATCTGTGAAACTGGATCCTGAATTTGCCCCAAATCTATCTAAGCAAGCTCCACTTCCCGATGGCTGTCGATTTTAAATACGTCCTGTAAGATCAATGAGTAATTTTTTGCAGCCTTTTCTTTAACATCTCTTTGCTCATCATTGCAGAACCTAACTCCATAGTGTTTGCTAGCCACTATTGACTGCCCACGCCTACACTAGCATAACAAGGAGAACCAGGTGTGATAAGGAAAAAGGTCTTAACCAACTGCGAAATCTGATGGATTGTCACCTGAATTAGTAGCCATTATCGCTCCAATAAGTTATGAGCCAGCGAGATACTGGGCTTAGTGTAACAGTGCCATCTCCGAAGCTTCAAAACACCAATGTTTGGAGAAAAACAGCTCTCACCTAGATCAGTATCAATAATTCAAAATTTCCGGAATGGTATCTTAGGTGTTCAATCTTGACTGACTCATAGTAATCAGGTAATCATCAATGGAGAATATTGAACATACCTTGAGAGATACTCATCAGCAACTTCAGCAAGCCATCAATGTGGATCGACATCTCAAGCTGGTGAATCAGAAACTTGAAGAAGCTTATAAAAATTTGGATGTACTTGAGAACCAACTCAAGAAGGAATTTGAAGATATTCAGCAACTAGAAAAGCTTTCCCTTAAAGGACTCTTTCATCAAGTGCTTGGCAGTAAAGAGGACCAAATGGAAAAAGAGCGTCAAGAATACTTGCAAGCATCTTTGAAATACGATGAAGCGAAAAAATCGAGCGAATTGCTAGAATTTGAGCGGGATCTTCTCCAGCGCAAGGTAGAGAATATTCCCCAGCTCAAGGCGAAGCTAAAGAGCTTGTTGGAACAACGGCAGAAATTCTTAGTTAGGGAAAACAGCACCATTGGCAACCAAATTGTAAAGCTGATGGAGATGGTGGATCGCCAGGGTGAACTTATACACCGGATTACTGATTTAAAGAAGACCGCACAACAGGCCATTGCGATTTTGGAACAGATGATCAATGCTTTACAGAAGGCACGCAATTGGGGTCAATGGGACATGGCCGGCCGACAGAGAGGAGCTTCTTACCTAAAACACTCTGCCATCGACAAAGCGAGAGATTTGTCCTATCATGCTCAACACATTTTGACTCGTTTGAGTCATGATATGGAAACCCTTTATGGTCAAAGGCTCCCAAATTTTCATGTACAGATTGAGTCATTTAACCGGTTTACCGATGTTTTCTTCGACAATCTTATTTCCGACTGGATCGTGCAGCGAAAAATCCAAAATGCTCTAAACAATGTGATTTCTGTAAGGGATGGAGTACTACGTACTCTTCAATCCATGGACCATGAAATACGAAAGTGCCAAGACAAAATTGATGAGTTGCATAAGCATCGAGAAAAATTGATCATAGAGTCGTAAATCAGATAACGAGACGATTTCTTTTTTCCACCGGCCCGTGATTTGAGGCCGAACTATGCGAAAGCCTCGATCACAATTCCATCAGTCCTTCAGGAAGATCCATAATGATGGTTGAGGTAATCCTGTCAATTTTATGGATTAAAGGCTCAGCCAATGGAATGAGCTTCTCTTGACCTTCTAGAATGACAACGGCCATTTCTTGATTGGGAAATGATCTTACTTCTTTTATTTTTCCTATGAATAAACCGGTACTGGCTTCATGCATTTGAAATCCTTCTATCCAATGGAATGCAGATTTCTCCGCCTGAATCGGTGTTATCATCCTTGTCAGATCTTTTTCTGCAGCATACAGGGGCTTGCCAACCAGCGCATGGGCTTCTTCGATTGAATCGATTCCTGTAAATTTTATCCGTGTGGGCTTTTCCCAAACGATCCATTCAATTTCCCAGGGAACCTTTATCCCCTCCATCTCGATAAAGACAAATGCCAAGTCGGATAATGATTGAAGATGATCTGATGGCACCTTGATCTCTCCCTTAATTCCGTGAGTTCTTTTTGTAAAGCCAACCTGATGAAAATTCATATGAGAATCTTTGGATTCCGCATTCAGTGCAACGAACCTGGTTAATTGTGTGAAACGAGCGTCTGGCGTAGAATAAAGCCCCTGCCTGCTTTGGCTCGCCAATCTTTATTAATACAAGGTTCATTGGTTCCAATGTACTTACAATATGAATCCAAGATCTCTCGATGTCGAAAAACCAAACCCACTCCCTTAGCATATTTCTCGAAGGAATATCTTCGCTCAATGGCATTTTCGCTGGCGGCCTGCTGAACCGTCAAAACTTCATCAAACATGATTTCTCCAACTTGCTCAGTGGAGTCGACAGCCACCATTTGGTAGTCCCATCCCTTAAACATTTCAATTGATTCTCCTCTAATAATTACGGTAATATCATCCTTGATGAATGCATTACCATCCCATTTTTTCCCGGCTTCAACCGGAAAAACCAGGTTGATCAAGCGAAGGTTGTTTTCGGTATAAAATGCCTGATTGGTACTCCTGCTCTGAGTTGCCACATCAAAAATCTCCCAGGGACCATCTGGATCGTCAGATCGGAAACGCTCAATCCGGTAAACTGACATGCCCGTATGATCAAGTAATTGCTCTACGACTACCTCGCGTAGATAGAATGTTGAAGAATCATCGACTGGTAAGTCATTTCGGCCCAGATCATATTGGATAGAATCAAGCCGGTAAATTCTTTCTAATCCAACTTCCAGTGGAAAGTAGCCATAGCCGTAAATCGATTCCTCCACTGGTGATGACAATTCATCCCGACAAGCAATCATCAGTAGAATGAGCATACCTAGCGTTAAAATGTACTTCATGAACCTTGCCTTCCGGAGCTGTAAATTATTCCACCGCCAACAACATCTTCACCTTCATAAAACACGCCAGATTGGCCTGGTGCTACACCCTTGACACCCGCGAGAAAGTGGACATCGATGCCATCACTGGTATTAAATACTTCAGCCATTGTACCCGGGTCTCCATATCTTACTGTGGTCAGCAGCTCCATACCGTCTGACAAGTGCTCGTATTTCATCAAATTCACCTGCCTTACACTCATTCGACTTCTGATAAGCGCCTTTGCTGGGCCAAGGACTACTGTATTTGAATCTGGTCGAATTTCTGATACATACATGGGTTCTCCAAAAGCCTGACCAAGACCTCGCCTTTGGCCAACAGTAAAAAATGGATAACCTGCATGGGTACCAATGACATTTCCCTGTTGATCTACAAACTTTCCTCCTGTAACTTCACCCTCCAAAGATGGTATTCTCCGTCTGAGAAAGCTTCTATAATCGTTATCGGGTACAAAGCAGATCTCATAGCTTTCAGGCTTTCGGGATAAGGCTTCATATCCGAACTCGGAGGCGATATGTCTCACTTGCTCTTTCTGATATTTACCCAAAGGAAATATACTTCTTCGGAGGCAACTTTGATCCAATCCCCACAGGACGTATGATTGATCTTTGCGTTGGTCTTTGGCTTTCCTAATAAACTTTCGGCCCTCAGCTTCAGCGATCTGGGCATAGTGGCCAGTAGCTATCCATTCGCATCCCAAGGCATCGGCTCTTCGCAGCAGCGCCCTCCATTTAATATGTGTATTACACAAGACACATGGGTTTGGTGTTCGTCCAGCGATATACTCCTCCACAAAATTATCTATGACAAAGTCACCAAACTCTTCTCGAATATCAATGATGAAGTGATGAAAGCCCATCTTTACGGCCACTTCCCGAGCGTCATTTATAGAATCCAGGCTACAACAACCCGTCTCCTTCTTGCTTCCACCCGTACTTGCGTAGTCCCAAGTTTTCATAGTTATGCCCACAACTTCATACCCTTCTTCATGGAGAAGCATAGCGGTAACGGTGCTATCTATTCCTCCGCTCATTGCTACCAATATGCGTCCTTTCTTACTCATCACTGATTTATAATTGTACCGCAAAAATAGCGGTTCGTTGAGTGTCGAACAATGGATTCTTTGAAATCGTTTCCCTTGTGGAAATAACCTTGACCTAGCACTGATTTAGTATTTTGCAAGTTTAGAAAAATAACAGAGCAAATGAGGCTTCTGATGATCATGTTGACGATAGCTGGCTTGCACCCGCTATTCGCACAGCCGTATGATCTGCTTATTAAAAACGGCAATGTCTATGATGGCTTAGGAGGGCATCCTGAAGCCCTTGATGTAGCCATTGTGGATGGCAGGATTGCACTCATTGCAAGAGATATTCAGTCCGATTTGAGTTACAGGGTGATTGATGCATCTGCCATGGCCGTGTGTCCCGGATTTATTGACATGCATGCTCATCTCGAACCGCTTATTCTGTATCCCGCTGGTAAAAGCCACGTCATGCAAGGTGTCACCACTGCATTGGGTGGTCCTGATGGAAGCTCCCCTTTTCCAGTTGGGCAATATCTCGATTCACTCAGTGAAACTGGTATCGGACTGAATGTTGCTTATTTAATTGGTCACAACACAGTGCGTAATCACGTATTGGGTCTCTCAAACCGTGACCCCAGTGAGCAAGAATTGGCTAAGATGCAAGAGCTGGTGGTCGAGGCTATGAGCGAAGGAGCTTTTGGAATATCTACAGGCTTAAAGTATTTGCCCGGCACTTTTGCCAAAACTGAAGAAATCATTGCCTTAGCGAGGGTAACTGGAGATGCTGGTGGTATCTATACTTCTCATCTACGAGAAGAGGGGTTGGGTCTGCTTAGTGGCGTTGCGGAAGCTATTCGCATTGCAGAAGAGGCAGAAATACCTGTAGTTCTAACCCACCACAAAGCAATCGGCTATTCGATGTGGGGTGCCAGTAGGCAGACCTTACAAATGGTTGATTCAGCTAGAGCGGTAGGTTTAGACATCATGATGGATCAATACCCTTACACTGCTAGCCATACCTGGCTTGGAATTGTGATTCCCCCATGGGCGTTGGAAGGCCATGCGTATGTAAAGTTTGCCGAACGGTGCAAAGATCCGGTACTTCGGGATTCGATTAAATCAGGCATTGTGCATAATCTCGTCCATGACCGGGGCGGTAATGATTTGCGCAGAATTCAATTTGCTCGCATCGATTGGAAGCCTGAGTTTGCTGGTAAGACCCTCCATGATCTGGTGATTGCTGAAGGTAAGGAACCAACCATCGAAAATGGGGCTGACATGGTCATTGAGATTCAATTGCACCGAGGTGCACATTGCATCTACCATGTTATGGCCGATGAAGATGTAGACCGGATTATGCAGCATTCCTACACCATGATCGCCTCGGACGGCAGAATAACTCCCTTTGGCAAAGGTCATCCACATCCCCGGTCATATGGTACTTTTCCTCGAGTTCTCGGGCATTATGTGAGGAAGCGGAAATTGCTCACATTGACCGAAGCTATCAGAAAAATGACCAGCTTACCGGCAGGACGGCTGGGGCTTGAAGACCGAGGTGTTCTCCAACCCGATATGCGAGCTGATATTGTAGTATTTGATCCGGAAACCATTATAGATAAAGCGACATTTACTGATCCTCATGCCTATCCCATGGGGATTGCCTATGTGATCATCAATGGGAAGATATCTGTTGATGATGGACGTTTTACTGATATCCGAGCCGGTGAGATTTTAAGAAAATGACAACATTAATTTAATAGTTTCTCAAGCAAATAAAGGGTCTTATGTATATGAAAAAAGCCAATGCATTGATAAAGATGAAATGTAATAGATTGATTTCAATATCCCTCATGTCCGCTTGTCTGATGGTTATTTCGTCTTGTGCGGTAAATCCCGTCACGGGTAAGAAAGAGGTCATGTTTATGTCGGAGGAGCAGGAAATTGCCATGGGTAAGCAGGCTGATCCAAGTATTGTGGCAATGTACGGTCTTTATGAAGATAAGAAGCTTCAAGATTTTATCAACCAGAAAGGTCAACAAATGGCCAAGATCTCACATCGGCCAAATCTGAACTTTGAATTTAAAATCTTGGATTCTCCGGTAGTCAATGCCTTTGCTGTACCTGGCGGATATGTTTACTTCACGAGGGGAATACTGGCACATTTCAACAATGAGGCAGAGTTTGCGGGAGTTTTGGGTCATGAAATCGGCCACGTCACTGCTAGGCACTCAGCCAAACAGCAGACCAAAGCCACGATCGCACAGATCCTGTTCATAGGTGGGCTGGTTGTCTCACCAGAGTTCCGGGCATTTGCCAATGAAGCTCAACAAGGTATGCAATTGCTTTTTCTTAAATACAGCAGAGACAATGAATCACAGTCAGATGAGCTTGGCGTTGCTTATTCGACAGCCATCGGATATGATGCTCATCACATGGCTAATTTCTTCAATACCTTGAATGCCATGCGAAAGGGAACTGAGTCAGAAACTCTTCCAACCTTTTTATCTACTCATCCCGATCCATACGACCGATATAAAAAAGTAAATAAAATGGCTGACGAAGCTCAAACTGATCTTAATGCCAGCCAATTGAAGACGGGGAGAAATAGCTACCTCCGGATGGTGGATGGACTGATCTATGGCAATGATCCAAAACAGGGTTATGTCGAAAATAACCACTTCTATCATCCTGAACTCAAATTTCAATTTCCCATACCAAAAGGCTGGAAGACCATCAATACACCATCCCAGGTACAGATGGCTCCTCCTGATGGTAAGGCACTTATGCTACTTACCCTGACACAAGCTAATAGTTTAGAGGAAGCGGCACAGATGGTACTGGAGAAATACAAACTCCAATTGGTGGAAAAGAAGAATCTGAACCTCAATGGCATGAGTGTATTGGCTATGGTAGCCGATCAGGCTAACGAACAGACGGGTCAAAAGATTAGAGTGCTTACCTATTTTATCTCTTACAATGGATTGATCTATACCTTCCATGGACTTTCAGAGATTTCCACATTTGATGCACAAGTCGCTACCTTTAACGGAAGCATGCGAAATTTCACTCGACTGACCGATCCTGCAAAAATCAATAAGAAACCAGAGAAAATCAGCATTCGCACAGCCAATCGAAATGAAACCTTACAGGCATTTCTCAAGCGCAACCGGGTGCCGACCGATCGGATGTCAGAGCATGCAGTCTTAAATGGAATGTCTTTGGATGCCAATGTGGAATCGGGTACATTATTAAAGGTGATCGCTAAGTAAGCACTTACAAGGCAAGCGCCCGCTTTCAGTTACGGCCATGAAGGCAATTACGGATGTTAAAGAGCGTACTGTTTGTAGCTTTTCAGATTTCTAATTGTCCCTGCACTTGTCTTAGAAGAGACTTAATTGATTGGATCGGGGCTGGTCCTTGTTGGGCTTATTCTCTTTCCTATTGTCAAAAACGGTACGGCCTCCCAGGTGGGAAGATTGCCCCCTCTCCCACTCGAGATAAGCCCCAAACTTGCCCGGATCAGACTTCATACCTTTTTCCAGTGTCTTTGAGATCTCGTGTAGTTTTTGCAGCGCTTGTTTTTGGTCAGTATGTTCAATCTTTGCGGAACTGACCACCCGATTTAGGAAAGAAATGGTTTGATCATAGACTTTAAGCGGAACTGGAAATGGATGTCCATCTTTACCGCCATGAGCAAATGCATATCTTGCCGGATCAGAAAAACGAATCGGCGTTCCATATATGACCTCACTCACCAAAGCAAGGGACTGGAGAGTCCTGGGGCCAAGTCCCTGCGTCAAAAGCAAGGATTCAAAATCCGGATGATCGCTGTGGTGGGCTGCATATAAAATGGCACCAAGCCTCTTTAAATCGACATCGGAGGAAGTGACTTCATGATGGGACGGCATGTGTAGATGCATGGCTTCCTTCAGGACCTTACCAGGATCCTCGTGCATAAGATCAAGCAGGCCTTGTCGTGTACTTCTAGCCGCTCGTGCTACGAGATTAAGAATCTGCCCCTGATTGATCCCCACAATACTAGTATGTGGTTCTTCACTAAATGATCGTATAGAGGGTGAATGCCAATGATAACGGCGAGCGTATCCCTTCCTGGGATTCATTCCCTGCTGAACAACGGTCCAATGGCCCTCTTTACTGACAATAAACGAGTGTAAATAAATTTGATAGCCATCTTGGATGGCCGTATTGTCGATCTTTGCCGTCAGGCGACTGCTGCGTGCCAGTTCATCTCCGTCGAGTCCGGTCTTGTCTCCAATGAGTTTTAGTTCTTGCGGTGTGCGGCGTGAATGTTTTCCTCTGCCACCACATATATAGATGCCCAATTCGCTCGAGCAGCTGGCAAGCCCTCTCTTTAGAGCGCCCATTACGGAAGTAGTAATGCCGGAAGAGTGCCAGTCCATTCCCAATACAGCACCAAAAGATTGAAACCAGAAGGGATCACTGAATCTTCTCAAGACTTCTTCACGACCATAATCTAAAACAATGCATTCGATGATGGCTCTTCCCAGCGTTGACATCCGTTCGTGCAGCCATTCAGGGACTCGTCCTCTATGCAAGGGTAAATCTGATGTTCCTGAACGTCTCATCGGTCGGTTTTCACTCTTAGTTTAGGATTCAAATCACTTTACCTATTCTTTTGTTTCTGAAGATTGGTAACTCTTTTTATGTTTGCACTCATAATCTAAACGAGAATGAGCACAGCATCAGACGATTCCCATAAGAAATATTGGTTATACACCGGCATTTCATTACTCGCCTTCATTTTATTTCTCATTTTTCTGCCTGAATTCTTTTGGCTCACGCTTCCTTTCTTGCTGACCTTTGGGGTAAAAGCATACGGAGCCATGTAGTCTTAAACCCCGGCAAAGGCACTGAAACCACCATCGACGGGAATAATGGTGCCCGTCACAAACCTAGCTGCATCACTACATAAATAGTGGACGATACCATTGAGTTCATTGATGTCGCCGAACCTTTGCATGGGTGTATTTGCTATGATGCTTTTGCCTCTTTCCGTATAGGACCCATCATCTTGTGTCAATAAATGTCGATTCTGATTGCCAATGAAAAAACCTGGTGCTATCGCATTCACTCTAATCCCATCACCGAATTGTAAAGCAAGCTCCATAGCCATCCATTTTGTCAGCATATCAATGCCAGATTTGGCCAAAGCATATCCAAAGACTCGTGTCAATGCCCGATCTGCAGCCATGGAAGAGATATTAATAATGCTGCCAACTTTCTGGGAAGCCATGGTCTTTCCAAAAACCAGTGATGGCGCCACGGAGCCCATCAGATTGAGGTCAATTACCTTTTGAAGATCTTCCAGGTTTACGTCAAAAATCGTCTTGCCCGGTGGTACAGTAGCTCCTGGCATATTTCCTCCTGCGGCATTGATCAGAACATCGATCCGTCCCCAACGACTTACAATTTGGGATCTGGCGTTAACCAGCTGTTGCTCATCGGTCACATCAACAGCTAATCCCAAGGGATCACCACCATGTATGGCAAGACTTTTCAATTTTTGTAATACCCGTTCTTCGTGATAACCAATAACCACAATTCTGCAGCCCTGTTGGATCAGGTACTCGGCCAGGGCACCTCCTAGTGTCCCAGATCCACCGGTGATTACTATGACTTTTCCTTTGATTTCCAAATGTGTTTCCAAGGTTCAATAATTTGCGTTCTAACCCTGGGTCGAATGATAAAGACTCATTCTAAACCAAGATCTTAAACATGTATAAGTGAGAGGAATTTTGCGTAAGATAGAAAGTATGACTAAATCAATGAAATCAAATTTTTTGAGATGAATTTGGCAACCACCCGGAGTTAGATTATGAGATCAAATAATCTGATAAACGACCTTAGGACGACTGGGAAAGCAAATTTTTACATTTTATGAAGGAAGATCCTTATTTTACTAGACTGCTTGCGGTACAGAAGGAATGCTGATTCGCTAAGATGAAACTCCATTGTAAATACACTATCCTGATGCTCACCTTGATCGTGAGTACTATTCGATGGGATGGTCTCTGGGCTCAGCGCTTTAGTGCAGGAATAGGTTCTGGCCTTATCATTTCTCAAATGGATGGCGATGGTTATACGGGATATGACAAGATTGGAAAACGTATCGGCCTTAGAGGACAAGCCTACATTAATGAGACAATGGATTTTATTATTGAGCTTAATTGGGAGGAAAAGGGCAGCAGAATTGAAACAGACTTAGTACTCTCAGGTGGCGAGAAAAACCGCACTATTCATTTGGTCTATGCAGAGATTCCTATGCTGCTTCGCCTGTTCAGTAAAAAACGCAACGGCTTATTTGGCGAAATTGGTGCATCGATCTCATACTTGGTCAAGAATCGATTTAAGGTAGATGGTGATGGGAGTTTAGACAAGTTTGAGCAGCTGGCAGCAGACTTCAACAGGTCAGAATGGAATGCCGTACTGGGCGGGGGATATGAATTCAACTCCCATTTTGGGATCCTCTTTCGTACGACCATCGGTTTTCAATATTTATACCGAAATCAAGAGGCAATCGAAGCTTGGCAGACTCAGGTCAGGCTAAAGGAGGGGGAGCCAGAACCCATTTTGCAGCTGCGTAACTATCTTGTATCAGTGGGTATGTATTATATCATCTAGATCTTCCCCGGCGACCCAATTCAATGATTTCGGCATTTTCAACCCGTCCTTGGTTAATCTCGAAGCGAATGGCTGTTCTTAGGACATGAAGGCCCTGATGTCCGCATGCTCCAGGATTCATATGTAACACCCCAAACTTCTGATCGTAAATGACTTTGAGTATATGAGAGTGACCACACACGAAGATGTCTGGTGGATCACGATCCATCATCTCTTTAATTCTGCTTTCATATTTACCCGGATAGCCACCGATATGGGTCATAAAGACTTTCATTTCTTCGCGATCAAATCTTAGATCTTCTGGGAGGCTACTGGTAATTCTCCGGTCATCAATATTACCATATACTGCCTGCACCGGTGCTAAGTCTTCCAATTTTTCAATAATCTTGAAATCTCCTATGTCACCGGCATGCCATATTTCATCACATCTTGAAAAATGGTTCATTAGATCAGGATCCAAATAACCGTGCGTATCTGAAAGCAGCCCAATTCTCATGGCTACGAGTATTTACTAGAAGCCAAAGGGCTGACCCGTGGCAGAGTCAGCCCTATTCTTATCTTTCGTCGGTTACCATTAATCGATGACCAGCATCTTCTTGGTGATGGAATGGTCACCGGCCACCAACTGGTAAAACAATAAACCTCCAACACCTAACTCGTTTCGATCTACAGTAATACGCTGATATCCAGTAAGATATTCTCCGTTTGAATGCCAGACAACTCGACCGTTTGCATCGCGGATCTCCAGTGATGCGGTTCCGTTCGCTGGCATGTAGAACTCAATAGTGGTTTCCTGTTGAAAGGGATTTGGTGCGTTTTGCATCAATATAGGTTGAAGTACCTGATTTCCCCTCTGAAGATCTAACCTAACCGATTGAAGACCTTCTGAAACACTTATGGCCGTTGGGCTATTCAAATCCGCAGCAAGACTCAGAGATCTACTGAGTATATCAGCCCGTAGCGCCTTCAGCTCAATTTCAAACAAAATGTCATCTGGTGTAAAAGACCTATCGGACTGTGCAAACCAAGTGATGGCAATAGATCCGTGCTGGTCTTCTTCTGGAACAACCGCCTCAAATACGCCATCTCTATGAAATTTTCCTTTGCTTATACCCATTATCGACCAGGAAGCAGGATCCAGATCTAAGGACAAGGAAAATGCCCTGAGACCAGCCACGTCGTCACCAAACCTGAATGGTACCGTTATGATCTCATTCTGGTTAGCCAATCGGTCTTTGGTCACGATATTGATCTCCTTAGGCTGGATATCTTGTGACGGTGCCTCAATGGTTAGTTGACCAATGTCACCTACCTTAACCGCCATAAATTGGACATTGGTATTCCCACCATTGTAAGGCGAAATTATGTAGTGATCTGGAAGTTTCACTTCCAAAGGATCCAGGGTATCAGGAAATTGGAATCTGCGATCAAAGATCTTCCATGCTTCATTGCCCATCTTCTTGTCAAGGCCAATAATCAATCTCTGCATAGCCAGTAAGTCCGAGAAATCTATGGTCTGATCACCGTTGATGTCTGCTGCTATCAGATCATAGGGATCCTTCAATGTTCGGATACCATCAACGTGCAAGGACAACAAGGTATAGTCATACATATCCACACCCTCCATAACGTCAGTATTCTTATAGGGTGTGATCATAATCTCCCTTCCCAAGGGAATATTATCGAAGGCAAACTTGCCTTCTTGGTCGGTCATCTGCTGCATTTCTTGCATCAGTGTTACCTCTACTCCATCAACTCCCTGACCTTCGTCACTCATCACTTCTCCACTGATCACGCCACCTAGACATTCAAAGCTGTTGGCTTGCACGATCACCTCTACCATAATGTAATCGGAATTGCCGGCTTCATCAGTCACAATAAATTTGACCTGGTTAGAACCAAAATCTTCACAAGTGAAGACCGAGGGTTCTAATTCAAATTTTAGGTTCTCCGGTGAGGTGCAGTTGTCTACACTGCTGGAATTGAATTCCTCTGGCCAGACTTCTACCTTGCCTTCATTAGTATCAGACTGCACAAGCACGGCAGTGATCGAACTGATTCCTATAACAGTTGGTGGCTTATTGTCTACTGCCTTCACATCGACAACTACCTGGCATTCGGTGGTATTCCCACACACATCAAAAGCCTTGAAAGTAACCAGCGTTTGGCCAGGTTCATAATAACCGCTGGCATCCGAACCGCTGTAGCTGACCCCACTGGAACTATAAGAATGGTATTCAGACGAACTTTCTACCTTTTTGCGTGAATAGGCAAAATACACTGCACCACAGTCGTCTTTAGCTTTTACCTTAGGAATATCAACAAAGACTTTTTCACCATCACAGTCTCCATTGGTCACTTCAATATCATCGGAGCAAAAAGTTATTGTGGGGGCTTCATGATCGTAGACATAGATCTTTTGGAGATATGTCCATTTACCTTTCGAAGTAGCATGGCCATACCCACCACCGTAGCTGCTTTGGTATTGACACCAGTCAATGAGTTCCCAGGTCCGGTGAATTACCTTGCAGGGGTTGTGACCGTACTTATTGTGACCATAACCATAAGCGGTACTATGGTATGGTACTGTCTTATCGTGATATCGAAGACCTAACTTGGCACAGCCGTAATGATCAAACTCGGGCCAGTTGTAGTGCTTTGGCAATTTGTCGGGATGTAGCGATCCACCGCATTCCTTCATATGGTAATCTTTTGGCCAATAGACGTCGTGATGACCATTAAAGCCGTGTCCTCCGTGGGGGTCAGTAATGTGGATCGTTTGCTCGCACCAATACCAATCGTAATGATACTTGACCTTCCACTTACGAATGATCTTACCTTTGCCGCATTTGTCTAAATGCTTAGTTACCCAAGGACCTTCGACATGGATCTTATCGTATCCATAGGCCTTCGGGTATCCATAGTGGTCAAGGTTGTCGTACAGCTCTCCGCAATAAACATAGATGTGCTCTTCTGGGCATTTGAAGGGGATTCCTCCTTCTGTATTTCCGTACAGGAATGGAGACATGAGGAGATACGCAAGTACCGTCAATAGGTACGCGTCAGAGATGCGTCTAGTAGGTTGTCCCATGCGTTGTTCTTGAGTTAGGAGTTATTAATTATGTTCTGGGAGCTTCATTTTGACTTTTCAAAGTGAAGCGTTCGTATTCTAAAACTACAGAATATATCTGGCAAAATAAGTGCCTAATTTACTGTAACTATGATATTAGAACTTTAACTTATCTCTTAACTTTTCGGTAGTATAGGATTATATATTTGACCCCCTTTCGCCTTGGGATAAAAAATGTCAAAAAAATGAGGTTGAAACGTTATTGGCTATCTTTGCAGTTCGCACTTTTCAAATCAGCTGATTATGATAGCAACAGTTAGAACCTTTATAGTGACCGGACTACTTCTCTTATGGCTCACGGTAAGTGGCCAAGACGTCCTTAAGCGTAACGGTTTTGAGTTTACCTTTGTGAATAAGATACCCTGTACATCCATTAAGAATCAAGCTAAGACTGGTACTTGTTGGAGTTTCAGTACGGCATCCTATCTGGAGTCTGAAGCCTTCAGAATGGGTAAGGCATGGACTGATCTCTCTGAAATGTTTTGGGTAAGGAAGGCTTACGTCGAAAAGGCTCAAAAATATTTGCGCTATCACGGTAAGGCCAATTTTGGACAGGGAGGTCTGAGTCATGATGTACTTCGACTGTACCAGCAATATGGAGCTGTCCCTGAAGAAGTCTACGATGGTCTAGTGAATGCTGACGAGAAGCACAATCACAATAGTCTGGAAAAAGAGCTGAAATCTTATTTGGATAGCCTTATTGACAGGAGAGATATTCCTGCAGATTGGAAACTGAAATATGAGAAAATTCTCGATCAATATTTGGGTGTAGTTCCTCAGGAGTTTAACTACGAAGGGAAAGTCTATGATCCACAGTCTTTCGCCAGATCCCATGTCGGAGTAGATGCTGATGAATATGTTACCCTGACCTCGTTCTCGCACCACCCATGGTACAGTCAGTTTGTGCTTGAAGTTCCTGACAACTTTTCTGATGGAATGTATATTAACCTGCCGCTGCAAGATCTGATGCAGGTGATCGATCACAGCCTATCTTCAGGTAGGACAATCGTTTGGGACTGCGACGTGAGTGAGAAGGGCTTTTCGGCAAGACAGGGGTTGGCGCTCCTTCCGGATGAATATTCTGAGCAAGCCAGTGTTAATTTCCAATCTCCGGATCAGGAATTGGAGGTATCCGGGCCAATGCGACAGCAAGAATTTGATAGCTATTCCCTTACCGACGATCATTTGATGCATATCGTGGGAAAAGCCACTGACCAAAGTGGAAAACCATATTATTACGTAAAGAATTCCTGGGGTGAATCGCCGGGTTTTCAAGGCTACCTTATGGCATCGTCAGGATACATGGCTTTAAATACGATTGGCATCACCGTGCACAAGGAAGGTGTACCCTTAGAGATATGGCAAAAAATCAACAAGAAGCATATGCCATCTTCTGCTGAAGAAAAGATCCAACCAAGATGATCTGGGTGCGTTCCGTTCGTCGAATATTCACACGGCCATTGTTTTTAATATATAATTTAGTACCATTTGAAGACAAGTGAGATGGAGAACCGAAAAGAATTGGCACAGGACATTGTAAAAAGTCATGTAATGTATTCGCTTGGAGCTGGGCTTGTACCCGTACCTCTACTAGATATAGCGGCAGTTTCTGTAGTGCAATTGGATATGCTCAGGCAATTGGCAAAATTGTACGGAAAGGATTTTAAGGAATCGGCTGGAAAAGGGTGGATTTCTGCCATTACAGGAAGTACGATGGCTCGCATGGGAGCAAGTCTAGTCAAAACTATTCCCGGAATAGGTTCAATACTGGGAGGTGTAACCATGTCTGCTCTTAGCGGCGCATCAACCTATGCTATCGGTCAGGTCTTTATTTGGCATTTTGCTACTGGAGGTGACTTTATGAGCTTCAATTTTGAGAAGGCCAAAAAGATCTACGAGCAGGAGTTTGAAAAGGGCAAGCAAGTGGCAAAAGAAATGGAAAAGGAAGTTGAGCAGAAACAGTCAAGTAGCGATGATCCCTATACCAAATTGGAGAAACTCGCTGAGCTGAAGAAAAAGGGAATCATTACCGAAGAGGATTTTAACGAACAGAAAAGAAAGCTACTAGAATCTCTGTAAAAAGATCTACCTATTACGATTCGAAAATGAATCGAATTCTAATAAGGGCAAATGTATGTCCCAGTCGATGGTTTTTTATTCCTGGCGGAACCGGCCCAATATTGATCTGATCCATCCCACCAAAAAAAACTGCTTCTTTAAATCCTTCATTTTACTTTCTAACTGCACGAGATCTCCAGTCTCTATGGAGTGGACACGTAAGACAATCCGGTCATGTCGATGGTACTTATGGAGTTGTTTAGATGCAAAAGAGAATATCAATGGCACAACGGCTTCACCCATTATCTGGCCCTGTTGAAAACTTTGAGACGACCATCCCAAGGATCGAAATTGGCGGCGTTGGTGGGTTAGGTAGTCCGGGAGATCAAGATAGATGTTTAAGGGATTTTGACTTCGATTGTGTAACTCACCATACACCGTACTTTTGCCTTCAAAGGACCAGTTTGGTCTACCGAGATCAATCGAGGTCAAGGTGAAGGTCAGATTACTGTCAAGTGGTTGTTGGATCACAGGATAGCGGTCAAAATAATCTTGAAAGTTGCCTTGGAAGAAGGTGTCAGCGATCGCTTGCTGCAACTGATACCAATCCCAGAGAATGGCTTCCTCCTCTTCCCCCAATTTGCGAGCAGATCTCTGAAATGAGGATGTGCTGATCAACATCGCCAAATCACATTGGTAGTACTCCTTGGCACTGATGAGTTGGCGAACCTCTTGGAGTCCTACCCTATGACTTTCATGATACCGTTTAATTTGAACCGCTGATCTCTTCCCCTCATAAGATACAATCAGGTCTGCTCCAAAATCCGGACTGTAATCCGCATCCTCTAAAATGTACCCATTCACTGAGAACAGGTAAGCAATGAAACTTTCAAATTCTCGGGGATCTGTATCTTGAAACCGAATGGGAATACGCGGAAAAAGATATTCTTCAATATCCACTTCGGTAAAATCTTGTGTCAACCTTTTCAGCATCTCTTCATAGAATAAAAGAAAGTTCAGGACCTGGTGATATGAGCACAGCAGATAGCACTCTAACGACATCTGAAGCATTTTTCTTGCCAAATCTTCAGTGGGTCTCTATTTAGCTAGATCGGCAGATAACCTACTATCGACAAATGAATGGTGGCGTTCGAGCCTATTTGAGTAAAAACCCGTGTCTAAATGGATCCTTTGGATCGATGATCCAAGTGTTGTGACCGGCCACAAAGGCACTACCCGCCACCTTGGGTAACACTGCTTGGTGGTTCCCAAACATCATGTGATCTTCTATTCGGGATTGAAATCTGCTTCCAGTAATACTTTCAAATACTAGTTCCTGTCCCCTAGTTATCAATGACTTGTCATTCATTAGGGCCATGCGTGCACAAACGCCACTTCCGGTCGGTGAACGATCCACTTCCCCGTCAGCAAAAATACAGAGATGTCGACTTAGGGTTAAAGATTCATTGCTTACCTGTTCGGTAAAAATAGTTCCATATAAGAAGCTCAAACGAGATTCAGTAGGATGCTGGATAAGCGAAGCATTTTCCTTCTGAACTTTTTCTTTGATTTGCATCCCAATCTTGATCATCTCAGCAAGTGGCACGTCTCCCAGCTTTATACCAAGCTGAGCTACATCAACAAAAGTATAGAAGGCCCCGCCATAGGCAATATCGTACTGGAGTGCTGCGGTTGACGGCAGGTGTAAGGTCTGATCAATGGCTACAGAGAAGGAGGGTACACCAATAAAACTCGACGAAAATTCTTCGCTAGCTCGATTGCTGTCTACGGTGGCTTTGACAAACCCACAAGGTGCATCAATCACTAATGATATCATTCCATCTGGATCAGGATCCTTCCACTTCAACAAATGTGACAATTTGGCTAAAGCAATAATGGCATGACCACACATGGTGCTATACCCATCATTATGCATGAAAATAACACCGAAGTCAGCATTCGCAGCTGTTGGTGGAGTGATCAGGCATCCATACATATCTCTGTGACCCCGGGGTTCCCACATGATAACCTTCCGAAGGTGATCATAGTTCTTGCGGCAATCATCCCGGTAATCCAGAATCGAATTTCCCTGTAACTCGGGAAATCCCTGATAAACAATTCTCAGTGGTTCTCCTCCAGTATGTAAATCCCATGATTTGAGCGAGTCGTACTCCTCAAGTGGCAGATTACTCCAGTTGCCTTCAATTCTTTCGTAGGTGGGCCTTTTTATCATCCCCTATTGAGTTGAAACAAAACGACCTATAACTCCAGTAACATTACTTGGTTTTAAAAGCCTGGCTGTGCAAAATATTGTTAAATCAAAAGTCAACTAATTGCAAAAAGAGATCATAGGAACGATTGCATGTGACTGCGACTTCAATCGACATCTAATTTACATAGGCAACTTCCTTGACTGCCCGGATAATTTTTGATGGATTTGGCAGATATTCTTCGACAAGAGTAGGTGCATAGGGCAATGAGGTATCTGCACTATTCACCCTCGTAACTGGAGCATCAAGGTAGTCGAAGGCATATTTTTGAATTTGATAAGCAACTTCCGCCGAGACACCGGCAAATGGCCAAGATTCGTCCACGACAACCAGTCGATTGGTTTTTTTAACAGACTTCACCACGGTTTCAAAGTCTAATGGTTTTATAGTCCTCAGGTCAATGACCTCAGCAGAGATATTCTCTTTTTTCAACTCCAAGGCAGCAGATTTTACTTCTTCCATCATTTTATTGAATGAAACTATGGTAACATCTGTGCCTTCAATCCGTACAGCTGCTTTTCCAATAGGCGTTAGGTATTCCCCTTCTGGGACCTCGCCTTTGTGACCGTATAGAAGTTCGGACTCCATCATGCATATCGGATCATCATCCCGAATGGCCGACTTCAACAATCCCTTGGCATCCGCCGGATCGGTGCAAGATATAACCTTTAAACCGGGACAATTGGCCAGCCAACTTTCGAATGTCTGAGAATGTTGTTGCGCCAATTGACCAGCAGCACCAGAAGGGCCCCTAAAGACAATGGGGCAACCGAATTGTCCTCCTGATTGAGATAAGGTCTTTGCAGCATTATTTACCAACTGATCAAAAGCTAAGATTGCGAAGTTCCAGGTCATGAATTCGACTATGGGTCTTAAGCCGTTCATTGCTGCACCAACACCTAACCCGGCAAATCCTAACTCAGTTATTGGTGTATCAATGACCCGTTTAGATCCAAATTCATCCAACATTCCTTTACTCACTTTATAAGCACCATTATATTCAGCGACTTCCTCACCCATGAGGAAGACCGTTTCGTCTCTTCGCATCTCCTCACTCATCGCCTCGTTAAGTGCATCACGAAGGGCAAGTTCTCTAGCCATTTGACTATCTTTTTTATAATTGAACCCAAAAATAGCTGAATTGATCTGAAGTTTGGAAAAAGATATGACTCAATGAAAGTCTAACCAAACAAGCTTTCTTCCTATGAAAACAGCCCTAACTCCCAAAATTGCCAGATTAGTGGACAATGGAATGAATCTTGTATCAGTTTAAAAGGGAATTGTCCCCAATATCTGAAGCTCCATGTCGAGGTTATACCGTCTACTTTCGATCCTTTGTTTGCTGATAATTGTGATTAGTTGTGAGCAGACGACTGATGTCAGCCCGCCAGAAGTAACCAAGCTCTTTGGTACAGTGGCAACATTTCAAGATAGCTTGATAACCCTACATTCAAGCGAAGAACAATCATCATTAATTCTCAAAAATGGAAGGTTTACTTGGGATTTTTCAATCCATGAACCAATGTATGCAAGTCTGATTTATGCAGGAAGAGAGTATCCCATCTATTTGGAACCAGGTTTTCAGTTGGCCGTGACACTTGATACGACCAATCGGTTAAGCGTTAGCTATGAAGGTCGTGGATCTGAAGCGAATAATTTTCTGGCTGCCTATCAACACTTCGAAGAAGTGAATAAACCCAATTTTGATGCGTTGTGGGACAGCGAAGAGCTTGTATTCAGGCAGGAGATACGGAGGTACCGAAGTAAAGAAGAGGCCTTCATTCGTAATTACCAACGAAAAAATCACAATCTCGATCCAGAATTTATTACCAGGGAGAAATCTCGAGTACTCTATCGTTGGGGAAATCGTCTTTGGACTTACTATGCTCAACCCAATATCATGGCTACAAAAGGATTGCCTAGGGAGGAAGAATTTGATTTTCAAGATGAACTCAATTTGAATGAAGATGAGCTCCTGCATACACCAGAGTATCGTACCTACATCAAGAATGAAATTGTAGAGAAAGCGAGATTAATGAGTAAGGGGAGATTTGCAGAACAAAGCCAACTTACCTTTAGTCATATTTCAGAAACTATTGATAATCAGGATGTTAAAGATTTTGCACTTTTACTGATTATGGAGGAAATTTTGTCTAGTGATGAAGCTGAGAGACATGCATTCTGGATGGACAAGTTTCTGGTAGAGTGCCAAAATGGGGAAATCATTGCCAAAGTACAATCACTTTATGACCAGTGGGACAGACTTCAGAGAGGGAGGAAAGCCCCTTTATTCAAGATGGAAAGTCCAGATGACAATTTCTTGAGGTTGCGTGACTATCGGGGCGATCTGGTTTACATCTACGTTTGGTCTACTGCTTGCCATAATTTTCTTTCCGAACTCGAGAAAATATCTGAATTGTCATCACAAATGGACCTAGAATCTGTCACCTGGATATGTATTAATGCTGATGTTGATGCTCATCGCTGGAAATCCACAGTCGCTGATGAGAATGGTAACGTCATACATATGCGTCCAGACGAGGGTGCAGATGCTCCTTTTTTCGAAGACTACGGAATTGATAGTTTGCCGCACTCGGTTCTCCTGGACCGGCAGGGTCACTTTATCTATTCTCAGGCTCCCTTTCCAAGAGACACCCAGCTTCTTCAGGTACTGACCCAGCTTCTAAGTCATACTGGTGTGCCATAGATCGATCAAGTAATCAACTTGCTCAGGTCAAGTCCACCAAAGGTCCCTGAGCTCATCATTAAAAGATTGTGATTATTCCAATCGCCTGTCATCAAAGCTCTTTTTAGGTGTTCCGGATCATCGAAGACTTCGAGATCGCTCCGGCCAAATGCTTTCTGCAGAATTGAGGTGTTGATGGGAGGCATCTTTTTCATTTTGATGGTGTGCGGACTAAAGAAGACGATTGCCCGGTCAGCAGCTTGCAATGATGAGTGATACTGTGGTAAGAACACTTGATTGAGGCTGCTGTAGGTGTGTAACTCTAAACATGCTGTCAGCTTTCTTTTGGGATATAAACTCTTGACAGCAGCAGTTGTAGCCCTGACCTTTGAGGGAGCATGAGCAAAATCCTGATATACTACAAAGTCAGGACCTTGTTGTACTACCTGGAGACGTTTATCAGCTCCTTTGAAGCTTTGTATTGATTCCAGAAATTGTTGATCATCAATGTTTAATGCTTTGATGACCTCATAGGCTGCCTTCAAGTTCTTGAGGTTATGATGTCCAAAGATTCTTAGAGGTACTGCACCATTTTGCCCTTCAAGATAGGTGACACCATCTCTAATTTCTGCCTTAAAAGCCTGGTATGGCAAAACCTTTAGGTGCTGATAACTTTGACAAATCCTTAAGGCGCTCCGATCCTCTCCATCCACAAACAAGGTTGCATTTGCAGGCATGCGATCTAAGAGTCCTTCAAACGCCGCTAAATAATCGCTTTCGGTGGGGAATACATTCATGTGATCCCAGGCAATCCCTGTTATGACTGCCAGTTGAGGTCGATAGTGCCAGATCTTAGGTACAGGATCCAATGCAGATGACAAGTATTCATCTCCCTCAATTACAATGACCTCTGCTTCAGAAAGGTGGACCATAGTTTCGAAACCTTCGATCTGAGCCCCAACGAGATAGTCAAAGTTGAATCCAGCTTCTTTCAATATATGAAGGATCATGGAGGTAGTGGTGGTCTTGCCATGACTGCCAGCAACCACGATTCTCATTTTCTCTTTCGAATGCTTGTAAATGAAAGCTGGAAATGAGGTAACACGAATTCCCAAGGTCCTGGCTTTTACCAGTTCCGGATTGTCCTTTCGGGCGTGCATACCCAAAACAACCAAGTCGAGGTCTTCATTGATCCTTGTCTCATCCCAGCCGTCCTTCTTGGGCAACAGCCCGTATTTCTCTAATCTGCTTCGTGCTGGCTCATAGATTTCATCATCCGAGCCTGAAACAACATGGCCCGCTTTTTGCAACGTGATGGCCAGGTTGTGCATGACACTGCCCCCGATCGCAATCAGATGAATTTTCATAAATTACATTTGGAACTCATATCTTGAATCTGGGTTTCATTATAGCGATAGAGACTAAAAGAAAAAATCCTATCGTTTGAAGGGAAGTATCTGTTTTACGAACAAAATAAATAAAAAGATATCATGAAAATGAGCGGGATTAAAAGACTGATGGTAGGTATTGCAATGTTGGCGACCCTAGCATTGACTCTTTCCTCGTGTAACCGCGGTATCGGTTGTCCTAGCGACTTCTCAATAAAACAATCTGTTGTACCTGTGGTTACTGACATTATTGGTCTTCCATTGACTCGTTAGTCAGGCCAAGTCATGTCTTATTTTAACAGCAGTGTTAGGTAATCGTTAGGTCCCCTATCCTGGAGAAGGATATCCAGTTTTCTAAAATCATCATTCCTATAGGTTCCAACCAAGGAGAAACTTGCATCTATTCATTTCTGATTTTATCCAGATTATTTTTGACTTATCTTACGGTAAAGGTTCTTTTCCTTGCTATGATCATTCAGTTTCCAGAATTGATCAAGTGATTCTGTAGCTGAGAGGTCATAACGTGCACATGGTCAAATAAATAAGGTTCCAGAACTTGGATCAGATGTTTAACCGACGATCCAGCTACTCAAACCCTAACAAACGCATTCTTAATGAATCGATTTAGTGCAGGTGAAGTTGAGATTATACAAACAGCTGATGGATCAAGTTCTTTGCGGTCGGAAAAATTTGGAGACACCTATCATTCGATAAATGGGGCGGTGCAGGAGAGTCAGCATGTTTTTATCGAACACGGATTAGAATATTTAGAGACAAAGCAGAAACACATATCCATCTTAGAATATGGATTCGGAACTGGATTGAACTGCCTGCTGACATGGAAAAGGATCATGGAATCTCAAGAAATGTCTTCGGCAGTCTTGACTCTCGAGGCCTTTCCCCTGTCGCTAGAGGTGGTCAAAGTACTTGGCTACCATCATGTTTTCAATCTTCCGGCTTTTCTCGATCTCCACAGGTTGCCATGGGATAGAAGCCATCGAATGGATGATCAGTTTACTTTTGAAAAAAGAAGAATAAGATTTGAAGTATTCCAATCAGATCAAAAGTATGATCTTATTTACTTTGACGCCTTCTCTCCAAGTAGTCAGCCAGAGTTGTGGAGAAAGGATTTTGTCTATCAAGTGACTGAGCAGATAAAAGAAGGTGGGATCCTGGTCACCTATTGTGCACAAGGAAGCTTTAAGAGAAGCCTACGTGAGTTCGGACTAACTGTCGAAACTTTGCCAGGGCCTCCGGGTAAACGGGAAATGACCCGGGCGCATAAACCATAGTAAATCAATCGTAATCCCATATCTATGAGCGCATCTGATTTTCTAGGGATTATACAGTTTTTCAAAGGCTTGCTCATACTTATCCCCTGCACTCCATCGAGGTGCCTGGTCTAGATCACCTATCAGCTTGGCAGACAAAGCATACGCTTGGCAGAATCGATGTAGGTAGGAAAAGTCTAGTGAATCAGCTTCATCTGTAGGTTGATGGTAGGTCTTCAAAATCGCTTGATCAAAATTTCGGAAACCCGGACTAAAGGTGGGGGCTGGGATGCCCACCTGGGCAAAATTTACATTATCCGACCGGTCAAAAAGGCCTTGCTCCGGAGCCGGATCGGCATAGGCATCCAGTCCGAAAGCTGAGCATGCAGCTGTGAGTTGATCGCCTGCCCCTACCCTGTTTAATCCCATAATGGAAATGATGGATGTATCGCTGTATCCTGCCCCATCAGTATTCAGGTTGAAAATAATGTTGCTCAAAGGCACTGGCGCATTCTCCACAAAATACTTGCTTCCTAGAAGGCCGATCTCTTCACCTGCGAATGCCACCAACAATACCGACCGTTTGGGGGGATTTTTTGATAAGACCTCCGCAGCACTTAGCACAGCAGCAACCCCAATGGCATTATCTCTGGCACCATTAAACACAGAATCAAATTCGGTCAGAGGTCGATCTGGTCTTTTTCTAACTCCGACATGATCGTAATGCGCAGAACAAACAATGTAGCTCTGATTGAGTGCGGGATCGGTACCTCTAACCAAGCCGACGATATTGGCTGCCTTAAATCTGGCTACCTGACCTCCCTGAATCTCAATGGCTGCCTCAAGGGTCACATCCTGTTGCAGATCTTGTATTTGGCTTGTAAGCGGGTGATTGAGTACGAGGTGCGTCAGTGTATCTATTCCGTCTACCTTGTCAAGTATGATCCGGTCTTGACCAAGATAATTTCGCAACAGTTTCCATGGCAATCGACCTTGATAAATCTCGATCAGTGCCAATCCACCTCTTTCCTGGACCAACTTGCGCTTAGTCGAGGAATATTGAAATCCTTCTTGAGCATTCTTAGTATTTTGGTGGCCAAGCTGTGTCAGTACGATCTTCCCTTGAAGATCGGGTAAATTCAAGTCTGCTGCTGATTCAAAATCAATAAAGATAACCTCTGACTCTAATCTAGATCGGTGCTTGTTCAAGACGATTAAGTCCGACTCTGTATACAAAGAATCCCCAATTTGTAATGAAAAAGATGATGGAGGTGCCACCTTCTTAAAAGGAACCCATTGAAAATAGTCATCTAAATGATCAAAATGATCGACACCCGTTCTTCTAAATTGCTCAGCTATATACCTTCCTGCAATCTGAAGGCCTATATCACCTGTCTCCCGTCCACGTAATTCGTCAGACGAAAGAAAACGTATGTGAGTCTCTATATTGGACTTCATGGAAGGCTGGGCAAACGCTGTGGAGCACAGGGAAAGTAGTGCCACCAGTAGCGAAGAATGTTTTCTTAGCTTCATGCTTTTCAAATAGATCCTTTGTTCAAAAATTCATGCAAGATAAGGCTACTTTTCATTTCGGTAGGGTGGTCCTCAGGCGGTCTAAAGAGACGAATTTTCTGTTCTGCAAGATGGCCAAATGGGGTCACTGAACAATCTCGTTTATTAAAAGCCTTATCAATTTTCCATGGTTTCATTGTTTGCACTTCCTACTGACACAAGGGATAAAGCAGATTCAAAGTATTTTCTATTTTACAGCTTCCAAAGGCAGATCACATGGCAAAGAAAGAGATGGCACTTCACTGGAGGATTTTGATAGGAATGTTTTTGGGTGTGGTCATTGGCCTGCTGGCTGCTTTCACCGGCATAAAACAATGGGTTATTGATTGGATAAAGCCTTTTGGAACCATTTTCATCAACCTTCTCAAACTGATTGCCATCCCGCTGATCATTGCATCCCTCATTAAAGGAGTAAGTGATCTAAAAGATATTTCAAAACTATCTAAAATGGGAGGGCGAACCCTAGGCATATATTTGCTCACTACAGTCGTAGCTGTGATATTGGGTCTTCTGATCGTGAATGTAGTCAGACCGGGAACCTCCATCAATGAACAAACCCGGCAAGAGTTACTTGAGGGATATGCTGGTGAAGCATCAGGTAAGATCGCCATAGCAGAGGCTCAAAAAGGTAAGGGCCCACTACAACCATTGGTGGATTTAGTTCCGGGAAATATTTTTTCAGCGATGACCGATAACACAAATATGTTGCAGGTGATCTTCTTTGTCATCTTTTTTGGTATTGGTCTTATCCTCATCGAACCGACGAAGGCAAAGCCATTGACAGATTTTATCGATGGACTCAATGAGGTCATCTTAAAGATGATTGACATTATCATGCTGGGTGCCCCTTACGGAGTTTTTGCATTACTAGCTGCTTTGGTGGTAGAGTCTCCAAGCTGGGACTTGTTTCAAGCCCTTTTGTGGTATGCGTTGTGCGTACTAATAGGGCTTGGCCTTCTTATAACCATCTTTTATCCTACTTTGGCTAAGATTTTCACCGGCTTTTCATACAGTCGTTTTTTCTCTGGAATCGGACCAGCTCAATTGGTTGCCTTCTCGACCAGCAGTAGTGCTGCTACTCTGCCCGTGACCATGGAACGTGTTCATGAGCATATGGGTGTTGACGAGGAAGTAAGCAGCTTTGTCCTTCCCATTGGCGCCACAGTAAATATGGATGGAACGTCTCTATATCAGGGTGTCGCTGCTGTATTCATTGCTCAGGCTTTTGGCATAGATTTGTCTTTGGGTGCTCAGATTACCATTGTTCTGACGGCAACACTTGCTTCGATTGGTTCTGCCGCAGTTCCCAGTGCAGGTATGATTATGTTGGTGATCGTTCTGGGAGCGGTGGGGGTGCCAGAGGCAGGTTTAGCTTTGATTTTTGCAATTGATCGACCACTGGATATGGTTCGTACGATTACCAATGTTACTGGAGATGCTACCGTGTCGCTGATGGTTGCTAAAAGCTTGAACAAGCTAGGTGAACCCCATGTCAGGGAGGTCGACGACTTTTACCAGAAGGAAACCATTCAGCAGGATATATGAAGGAAGAAATTTTAGGAATCGGTTCACGAGTGAATCACCCAGCTTATGGAGAAGGAGTGATCATCAGAGTTCATAAGGCTGCCTACGAAGTCTGTTTCATGAAATTTGGAGTTAAACAAGTAGGCAAGAGTTACGACCAGTGGGAGATTATCGAGGCTTTACCTTTAGACGAGATTATGACCTTTACCGAGGCCGAAAAGTCTTTGATGCGAATTCTATCGGCCTATTCGGATATCAGCCAGACGGTCGAACTGGGAGATAAGTGGAAAGATGGATTGATGATACTTAAACCAGGCGATGAAGACGTTCGATCAAAAGAAATACCCATTGAGACTTTTTTCCACAAAGTGGTGATGGTAAGAGACCGACTAAGGGTAATGGAACAGCGTATCAACAGCAGCAAATTGAGCGATGAAGAAAAGGTCAATCTCCAGCAATATATAACCAGGATTTATGGGAGTCTGACCACCTTCAACGTGCTCTTCAAGCAAAAGAAGGATCATTTTGTAGGAGAAAAATCAGGCTAGGTGTCTCTAAAAATTGGTTCGAGAATGAGGCTTAGTCCATTGATCACCTCCATTATTTGTATACAGATCTTGTGGATGGGTTGCTTTGAAATGCCAAACCCATACCGTCAAATACCGCCTGGTCCATGGAGAGGTGTCTTAAAATTGGATCCGGAAAAAGCATTAATCGATCAACTGCCCCGTGAAACCGGTGTCAACGATATCTTAGACTTCGAAGAGGTCACCGAAGGCGATTTACCCTTTAACTTTGATGTCGTTTACACCGACGACACGACCTTTCACATAATCATACGCAACGCTGATGAAGAGATCATACTGCGTGATTACGTAATCAGGCCGGACCGAGCGACACAAAAAGACACCATTCTGATCCCATTTTCGCCATATGATTCTTATTTCGAGGTCATTGCAGAAGGTAATGTTTTAGAGGGAAAATGGATTGTTCCAAGCCGAGGAAACTACCAGATTCATTTTGTGGCGCACCATGGCAAAGACTACAGGTTTACCCAACTAAGAAAACCACCCCTAATAGACGTTACGGGCAGATGGAAGGTTCTCTTCGGTCTTGAAACCGATGATCCCTTTCCTGCCATAGGAGAATTTCGACAGCAAGGAAACTATCTTGAGGGTACTTTCCTGACTGAAACGGGAGACTATCGATATCTTGAAGGAACAGTACAAGCGGACAAAATTTATCTTTCGTGTTTTGATGGCTCTCATATGTTCTTGTTTGAAGCAAAAGTTCAACCAGACAGTTCTCTCAGCGGCATATTTTGGAGTGGTATTCACTTTATTACCAGCTGGAATGCAGTTCGCAATGAGACATTTACCTTGACGGATAGGGATTCTTTATCAACTGTAAAGAATGAAGAGGACAATAGACTATCTTTTACGTTTCCGGATGAACGGGGAAATATGATCTCACTGGATGATCCGGTTTTTGAAGGTAAGCCTAAGATCATTCAGATCTTAGGAACCTGGTGTCCCAATTGCTTGGATGAGACAAAGTTCTTGCTAAATTTCCTGGATACTTCGAAGATCGATGTCCCGGTCATCGGTTTGGCTTTTGAACGACACCGGGATCCCATTAGAGCCAAGGAAGCAATACGCCACTATCGGGATAGGCTTAATATTCCCTATCCCATCTTGCATGCTGGCCTATCTGATAAAGAGGAAGCATCCAGAAAATTACCCATTATTGACGAAATCATTTCTTATCCTACACTGTTATTCCTCAACAGGGAAAATGAGATCGTAAAAATACATACCGGATTCTCAGGTCCTGCCACTTCGGAATACGGTGAATTTATGAAGGGGTTTACGACAGTTGTTCATCAGCTTACAGAAGATAAATGACGTGTCATTCAAACTTTCATAAGGTAAGTCCTCCCGATTTTTATTAGGAATCAATATAGATAAGTGAGATTCTTTTTGTGAATACTGATTATAAGACATTATGAAAAAGTATATACTGCCGATCATTTGTAGCACATTTTTGACCCCCAACATCTTTGGTCAACAAGAACCGAATTATGACGAATCAAGGGTTCCTTCTTTTGAACTTCCTCCACTTTTGATCGATGAGCAGGGCAATCAAGTAACTTCCGAAGAAGATTGGCAGTCCAGAAGACAAGAACTTCTTCAACTGATGACGAATCATATGTACGGATATTTTCCTGACTCGGGCATCGATGTTGAATTTATACTGACTGGAGACCAGCTGATTCAAAATGATCAAGTCCGACGTAAACAAGTGACCCTCCAAGCAAGTAATGGTCAAGAACAAGTTGACATGCATCTTTTGGTCTACCTGCCTGCCAACATGAAACAGGCTGTTCCAGTTTTTTTAGGTTTAAATTTTTATGGTAACCACACCATTCATAGCGATGAAGGCATTATCATTCCTAGATCCTGGTCAAGAAACAATGAAGAATTTGGCATTTCTAATAATCGTCCTTCTGCTGCGAGTCGTGGAGTACGTGCCAGCCGATGGCCGGTAGAAATGATTTTGTCAGAAGGTTTTGGATTAGCGACCATGTATTACGGCGATATCGATCCCGACTTCGATGATGGTTTTGAAAATGGAGTGCACCGTCTGATTTTCAATAGGGATCTTCATCAAGAACAATTGAGTTCGATTAGTGCCTGGTCATGGGGTCTGAGTCAGGCGTTGGATTTTTTTCACCAGGATCCCACCATTAATCACGAGCAGATCGTTGTCATTGGTCATTCTCGATTGGGGAAAACTTCTCTATGGGCTGGAGCAACCGATGAACGTTTTGCTATCGTAATTTCGAATGACTCGGGATGCGGTGGAGCTGCTCTATCACGAAGAGAATTTGGAGAGACGGTGAATCGCATCAATCATTCATTTCCTCATTGGTTTAATGAACCATTCAATAAGTACAACCAAAATGTTAATCAGTTACCCTTTGATCAGCACAGCCTTTTGGCCTTGATCGCTCCAAGGCCATTGTACATTGCGTCTGCTTCCGAAGACTTATGGGCTGATCCCAAGGGAGAGTTTCTATCTGCTCGTGAAGCCAGCGTTGTTTATGCATTGATGGGTAGATCTGGGCTGGCCGGTTTAGCGATGCCTGAAATAGATCAACCCCTAGTGGAAAACCATGTCGCCTATCATGTCCGCTCTGGCAAACACGACATTACTTCGTTTGACTGGCAGCAATATCTGAGCTTTGCCAAACGGCATTTTCAAGAGAACTGAATTATGTTTCTTTGACTGGAATTTTTGGGCTGCATATGTCATCCGAAACTAAACCAGTGGATGATCAGACCGGTTATTATCCTCATTCAGATTGTTAGCTATGGGGAAGTACATCATGAGCATGCCCATCGGCATATGCAACATCTTATTGCTCATTTATGGCTGTAGAATAGATTCACTGCCGAACGCCGGCGATTGGCCAGTGTACAAAGGAAATCCAGCAAGTACGAGTTACTCTAGCCTGGACGATATCAACCTTGCCAATGTTGGACGATTGGAACTAAGGTGGCAGTACAAATTCCAGGATGTTCCGGCGGGTCGCACCTATGGAAAGTACGAATGTAATTCCATTATCGTCAATCAGGTCCTGTATGCTACTTCTTCAAGGAGTTGGCTTTACGCCCTTGATGCATGCAACGGATCGGAGATCTGGTCGTTTGATCCGTTTGACGGCGCTCGGGGGGGTGGGATGAAGAGAGGAGTTGCTTACTGGCGAGATAAAAATGATGAGCGCATCCTATTCACGGCTGGCCATCATCTCCTGGCAGTTAATGCCAAAGACGGTACTTTGATTTCCACCTTTGGAAATGATGGAAGAATAAATCTGAACGAGGGGTTGGGGGTGGATCCTCATTCTGTTTGGGTAAAACCGACCTCTCCAGGCATCATCTACGATGATTTAATCATCATGGGTTCTGAGGTGTCAGAGTCCCATGATGCCGCTCCTGGGCACCTGAGGGCTTATGATGTAAGAAACGGCGAGTTGAGGTGGATTTTCCATACCATTCCACATCCCGGTGAATTGGGATACGAAACCTGGCCAGAGGATGCCTGGACGTATGCCGGTGGGGCTAACAATTGGGGCGGGATGAGTCTTGATGTCGATCGTGGCATTGTATATGCACCCCTTGGTTCTCCCACTTATGATTTCTATGGAGCTGATCGAAAGGGAAAAAACCTGTTCGGAAACAGTATTGTTGCTCTGGATGCGAAAACTGGTTCTTTACTGTGGTATTTTCAGACCGTCCATCATGACTTGTGGGACTATGATTTACCTGCACCACCATCCCTAGCGTCCATTCACCGGGATAACCAAGAAATACCAGTAGTGAGTTTGGTCACGAAAACAGGATTTCTGTACATCTTCCATCGAGAAACAGGTGAACCAATTTATCCTGTCAGAGAGATACCAGTACCCAGTAGTCGAGTTCCAGGCGAAGAAGCCTGGCCTACACAACCAATGCCTCTCAAACCTTTTCCTTTTACCCGTCAACAAATGACGGAAGAGGACTTACCTGGTTTTTCGGAGCTTGTGCGTCAGGCGGTGAGAAGCCGATGGGAGGAATTGCGCTTTGAAGGACTTTTTACACCGCCAGATACACAGAATGTGCTCATGATACCTGGGACTCGCGGTGGTGCCGAATGGGGTGGATCGGCTATTGATCCAGAGACGTCTGTACTTTATGTGAATTCAAATGAATCTCCTGAGATCATGACTTTGCATGGGCGGGGATCCAATGTAATGACTGAAGAACAAACCTTGTATGATCGAGGAGCCAAATATTACATAGATTACTGTGCGATTTGTCATGGAGGAAACCGGAAGGGACAACCACCCTTGCATCCATCGCTTGTTGAGATTGAGCTGCGAATGACCACAGAGGAAATTAGCGAGAGGATCCGGTTTGGAGCCGGTCGAATGCCGGCCCATGATCATCTGACCCCAATTCAGATCGAGGCTTTGATCGCTTTTCTTACAGGTCAGGAGGATGCGAGTGCAACAAGAGTTCAACAGGGGGGTTATGAGAATGCGGGATATCGAAATATTACCGCTTACAGTTTCTTCAGAGATCCAGACGGTTATCCGGCCATCAAACCTCCATGGGGCACCCTCAATGCCATCGACCTGGAGACTGGCGACTATCGATGGAGAATACCGCTAGGAAATTATAGGGAGAGGCAAAAGCCAGGAGCTCAAGAAACAGGAACGGAAAATTGGGGAGGTCCAATTGTAACCGGTGGAGGACTACTCTTTATTGGAGCGACCAAAGATCAAAAGTTTCGTGCTTTCGACAAGAACACGGGTGTAAAAGTTTGGGAGATCTCCTTGCCGGGAAGTGGATTTGCAACACCCTCCACCTATCTGTGTGACAGGGATCAGCTGGTGGTGATTGCAGTTTCGGGCACAGAAGAGGATCCAGGTGGATCCCTTATGGCATTTGGGTTACCCCAATAAAGACACTTTAGGTACCTTCAGTTTTATTTGCGCATCGATTTAAATTATGAATGACACAATTATAGGAAAGGTTGCGATTGTAACTGGAGCCGGATCGGGCATTGGATTTGAAATCGCTCACCAATTGGTGGAAAAAGGAGTTAAGGTGATTTTGAACGATATTGACGAGGGGCTGGCCGTTTCTTCTGCTTTGCAAATTGGGGAGGAAAACTGTTTGGCATTCCCCGGAGATGCGGGAAAACCTGATTTTATCGCGTCAATGGTTGAAGCAGCTGTAGAAAATTTTGGCTCGCTTGATATCTGCATTGCCAATGCCGGTATTACATCTTATGGAGAATTCCTTAAAACCACACCTGAGCAATTTGACCAATTGCTGAATCTAAACCTTCGTGGAACCTATTTTTTAGCCCAGGCAGGTGCCCGGCAAATGATAGAGCAAGCGAGTGGTGGTAAGATATTGCTGATGTCTTCGGTGACGGGTATTCTCGCCCATAACTACTTGGCAGCGTACAGCATGACCAAAGCCGCCATTACCATGTTGGGCAAATCTCTGGTCATTGAACTTTCACCCTACAATATAAGTGTCAATGTTATTGCCCCGGGAGCGGTGAGTACAGAACGCACCTTAGCTAAAGATCCCAATTATGCCCAAAAGTATGCCCAGTACATTCCAACCTCGCGTGTAGCAACCCCTCATGATATTGCTTCAACTACCCTCTTCCTATTATCTCCGGCCGCCAGGCAAATCAATGGTCAGACCATTGTCGTGGATGGAGGTATTACCAGTCTTTGCGCCGTTCCTAAAGATTTGGAGGAACCAGATTAATGATCCTGACCTCAGGTCAACCGATAAATTAGCTGTGGTTCGTGGATAAAATCCACGCAGACACCATAAAGTCTAGTGCTTCATTCAAAAAATATCTAACATTATTGGCATGCTACTTTCCTACATCTCTTCATCGTCTAAAGCCTCACATAGTTACGGCTTATGCTCACCTGCCCGACTGAAGTCATTCCCGTCCGGGCAGGTGGGGTTTCGCCTCGTCGATCTGTCAAAAACTAGCTGCCCCTCTAATATCATATACTTCTTGATGAAGCACTAGTGAGGCTGCTCCGGAAAGTGCCATCTTCATAGAATGAGCCTATTTTGGATGAGATTTTCACTTTTTCGAGATTATCGAGCGATCTCCGACCGAAGGAAGGAGGAAAGGTGCGGTGCACCTTTCAGCGAAGATAACCGCGTACAGCGGGTGAGCAGCATGCCTGAGTATCAGCCGATTGAGAAAAATGGAAAGATCGCCAAAAGAGCGATTTTTGATTTGGCAACCTTTTCGGAGCATCCTCACTAGTAGTAGTAAATCCGAACCAACTGAATGGTCGCAAGCGAAATGAAAACCACACCCAAAAACTTATTCGTATATCTGGTTATTCTTTCAAGTTTGGTGACAATGAATCTCCCGAGGTAGACATATCCTATAAAGACGAGTGTCGCTCCCAGGGCAGATCCAAATGCCAATAATACAATGTTGGTAAATTTGTCAAAATGGTATCCGAGACTACGTAGCCAAAGTCCTAAAAAAATCCAGGTCGGGATGATCAACATGTTCATACCAGCAATAGCTAGTCCATATCCGAAATGCTTGCGGTTACTTCCACTATCCGTCTGTTTGACCAATTTGGGACTCTTCAACAGATAGTGGATGCCCAAAACCAAAAATACCGTAACGGCTATCCATTGAATTGATCTACCGATTGTAGCATTCTTAGCGATGGTATCAATGAAGAAGATGGCAACAAAAGTATAAATTAACTCTGTGGTACCTGCACCGAAGGCGGTGATGACTCCAGGCCTGAATCCTCGTTTTATTGTCCGTTCGGCCACTGCTAAGTTGATGAGACCTGGGGTTAGTGCTCCCAACGCACTAAACAAGATGCCGAATCCAAGAAAGAAGAGTGTTGTCATGTCATCGTAAGGTGGAGGTCCATCTAATTCGAAGATAGGGATTTTGATTTGGAAGGTACCGCTAGCCACGAGGGCAACACATCCCTGCCTCGGTTATTCTGAAGTTCACTAAACCACCGGGCTAAACCTCTCCAATAGTGATTATAGATGATGCGTTTAGATCGTGAGTGAAAAGATGTCGGTTTCATTTACAGTTCACGAATCCAAATATTTCTAAAGCGGACTTTATCACCATGATCTTGCAGTAATAAGGGCAACTTGGCTGGATGCTCAATGTAATAGGATTCTCCGATATAAATGCATGGCCCTTGTAGCTCAAAATGATTTTGCACCAAGACTCCGTTATGAAATGCTGTTATTGTCGCCGGAGATTCCACAGTACCATCAGCAGTAAACTCTGGAGCCATGAAAATGATATCGTAAGATTGCCATTCTCCTGGCGGCCTACTCGCATTGACCAGGGGGATTGATTGCTTATACATAGACCCCGTTTGGCCGTTAGAATAGGTCTGATTTTCGTAAGAGTTTAAGATTTGAATTTCATATAAGCCCATAAAGAAGATACCACTATTGCTGTATGCCTGGTCCCTTTTACCAGGGTCGACTGGAGCAAGCCACTCAATGTGCAATTGCACATTCCCAAAAGACTGCTTAGTCTCGATCGCACCTGTACCCGGCTCGACAATTAATGCACCATCCTTGACCTTCCACTTTGGTTCTGAATACTCCGGATTCTGGATCTTCTCATTTAGTATTGATGCTACTTGGTCCATCCGGGTACCATAATCATATTTTGGGGTATGCCATGCATCGAGATTTCTACCATCGAAGAGCACAATCGCATCGGATGGTGCAGCCTTGACTATCCCAGGAACTACTTTCCGAGGAATCGGATCCCAAACCTCGGTTTCGTGCCACGGTTTCGTTTTTTGCAGCTCATCCCAATCTAACTCAAGGACCTGAGCAGTAGTTAAATCGAAAAATGCCAGACTTAGAAATAAAGTGAGAAATCCTTTGAGGACCATCTATCAATTCTTTTGTTGGCTAGCAATGATACAGTTTTTAGTCCTTCTCACTATCCAAAATCACTGAAGAATCATGAGTTATTCACCAGGGTTTGAATAAGTTTCTTTAACGAATCCAGGTGCGTTCGTTGAAGATAGGTTTGGCCAAATACCGCCCTGATGGTATACCGGCCATTCACCTTTGTATGGGTCAAGAAAAAGGAACCTGATTGGTTGATTTTAGCCAATAGCGCAGCATTCAATTGATCAAGTTCTTCCTCCTCACCGACTCCGGGATGATATCGGAAGCATACCAAATTTACGGTGCGAGGAGCTGCCAGCTGTAGGCATGGTTGTCCCCCAATAAAGTCCTCAAATTCTTTGGCCAAATCAATGTGCAATCTCAATATTTTTTGCAAGCCATCAACACCGTAACTTCTAATCACAAACCACAATTTTAATGCTCGAAATCTACGGCCCAAAGGTATTCCCCAATCACGATAGTCATTCACCTTTCCACGACTCTCATTCTTTAGATACTCAGGCAGGATCTCGAAAGTGTGGATCAATGATGATTTGTCCTTCACGTAATAAGCTGTGCAATCAAAATTTGTCAGCAACCATTTGTGCGGGTTAAACACGAAGCTATCGGCATACTCAAGACCATGAGCCATCCAGCGAAACTCGGGCAAGATAAGGGCTGAACCGGCATAAGCCGCATCAACATGTAGCCAGACTCCATGATGAATGCACACCTGAGCAATGGATTCAAGGCAATCAATTGCAGTGACTCCAGTCGTTCCCAGCGTGGCGACAACACAAGTCGGAATAAGCCCCTGGCCCTTATCCCTAACAATCTGCTTTTCCAGAGAACTAGCGTCTAACCGGAACTTCTCATCCGTGGGTATCTGGATTAAATTGTCTGCACCAAAGCCGGCAATCTTGACTCCCTTTTCAATGGAGCTATGTGTTTCATCCGATGCATAGATCCGCATGTGTTTGTTCTCAAACCCTTTCTGGTTTATAGTCCATCCACTGACCTGTTCGCGCGCAGTCAGCAATGCACAGAGCGTGGCGGTACTGGCAGTATCTTGAATGACTCCGGTGAATGCCGTTGGTAAGTCAAGCATCTTGGATAGCCACTCCATCATTTTTTGCTCCAGCTCGGTTGCTGCTGGTGACGTCTCCCACATCATGCACTGGTTAGCTAAAGCCGCAGTCAGCATCTCCGCTAAAACTGATGGAGGTGAACTATTTGCGGGGAAAAAAGCCATAAATCCGGGGTGTTGCCAATGAACAACTCCAGGTAGGATTTTGTCCTTGAAATCAGACCAAATGAGATCGAAATCCTGTCCACTCTTTGGGGGCACAGCCGCTACTTGGTCGTAGATGTCTCCCGGTTTCAGTTGCGGTTTTATTGGTAATTTCTCAATACCACTTAGGTAGTCGGCAATCCAATCGACCAGTTGGTGAGCTTGTTCACGAAAAATCTCTAGATCCATACTTCATTGTGCTTAACCATGAAATAGCAACCTCAAATTAACCATATCTTTGTCAAGACCCATGTCGATCCGCGATATGTTCCTTTTGCTTCTTTTGATATCAAATCTATCCCTTGAACTAAACAAACACCCGGTTTATATCAGTGTCAGTGACATCCACGTTCAGTCCGACCGGTCATGGAGTGGAGAAATCCATGTATTTTATGACGATTTGGAAGATGCACTCCAAAATCAAGATAAAACCCGACCGACACTGACTATAAATCGTATCGAGCGTTACAAAACCTCTATTCAGAAGTATTTATTCCATCATTTGTTGCTATCATCTTCAGCAGGGGCAATAACCTATGAAATTAGTGGAATATCAAGAATTGGAGACCTGGCAACTATTCAACTTGTAGGTGAAGATCAATGGCCCAAGGGTCAGATTCAGATGGAAAATAAGGTATTCCTCGAACTCTTTGAAAGTCAGCGAAATATTGTAAAAATTCACTATCCTTCAAAAAGGCAAACCCTCTATTTTAAGAAGGAACTCACTTCTCATTTGGTCCAAGCCCTGGTACCATGAAAATTTAAATTCATTTGTTCTCGGCCAGCAGATCATGGATGATTTGAGTCACCACTCGAACTCCAGTCTCAATAGATGGAACAGGATCAGGATAGTAAAAAGGTGAGTGCAGAGAAGGAATGCTTTCTCCATTTCTTGCTTTTTCCATGCGATCCTCTGGCACGGTCCCCAACCAAAACAGTACTGTGGGAATCTTGTGCTCAGTCTGTCCATATAAAGCAAAGTCTTCCGCGACCATTTGTGGTGGAGCGTGCATTACTTTCGAAGAGCCAATGGCCGCACCAGCAGACACGATCATCTTATCTACTAACTCTGGATCATTGTAATTTGGATTTGTTGAGAGCTCAGGAATAGTCACCAGCGGATATTTATTCTCAGGCAGACCTGCTGAAATAGCTATTCCACGTGCAATCTCTCTTATACGTTGATGGATCTTTTCTCTGACCTCATCCTTAAAAGTGCGTATTGTGATTTGTAGATGGACTTCATCCGAAATTATGTTGTGTTTTGTACCGCCATGTATAGAACCCACCGTTAGGACTGCAGATTCAATCGGATCTACATTTCTACTCACAATAGTCTGCAACTCCATGACCATCAAAGATGCCAGGACGACTGGATCAATAGATTTATGAGGTGATGCTCCATGTGCCCCCTGACCGTAAACAGTGATATCGATGCTTTCAGCCCTGGCCATGGTAAATCCCTTTCCAAATCCGACAGCACCAGCAGGGATATCAGGACTACAATGGAGACCTACACCATAATCAGGCACCGGGAAGCGTTCATAAAGGCCAGCATTCAACATAAGACGAGCACCTGCCCCAATCTCTTCAGCAGGCTGACCGATAAATACTAAAGTACCTTTCCATTGATCCCTCATTTTCATCATTGCACGAGCTACTCCTAGCCAAACCGTCATATGCATATCATGGCCGCAAGCGTGCATGGTTTGATTTTCCACCCCATCTTGATTGATCATGGTTTTTGAACTCGCGTAAGGAAGCCCCGTCTTTTCAATTACAGGCAATCCATCCATATCGGTACGGTAGAGAACTGTAGGTCCTTCCCCATTTGCCAGGACGGCAACGATACCATGCCCTCCTACCCCTTTGGTGACCGTAAATCCAACTTCAGAAATAGCACCAGCCAACTTTGCTGCTGTTTGCTCTTCCATCAAAGAGAGTTCAGGCTCCTGATGCAATTCTTTGTAAAACTGGATGAGGTAATCTAAGTCTTCGCTTATCACTCGATCAAGATCCTCTTGCCAACTCGGCATTGGGACCAGCCATATCATCATGATTGCTAGGAATCCCCTTATCATATCATAGTTTTTGTAGAAAGTACGAAAAAATTAAGTACATGAAATACCTGCATGTATTCCCACCCAGTGGGCCAAACATTTTAGAAATCTTTCGCATAGGATCAAGAACCCTCCCATCGACAATGCCCCACCTATCGATATCACAATCTCCTAAGCATTGGGCAATTTTAAAGGCGCATGGCTTCATCGAACTTCAGTTATTCGACTTGCTCACTGGTACGAGATCACTCCACATTTACTTGAATGTATTTGATGCGCTCCCTTTGCCAGGTATAGGTGATGTGTAAATTTCCGTTTTCTCCTTCGATAATGGCGGGATAGGAATACTCACCTGCTTCGTCTTCTAAGGTAGTGAGGTCCTGCCAATTTTGGCCATCTCGAGACGTGGCAAGTACCAGTGGTGTTCGGGGGCCACCCCATTCTCCCGGAACTTTGGATGTAGGATTATAGACGAGGTAGTGTCTACCGTCAGAAGCTGTTACTGCATCTGTGCCAGAATTGGGATTAGGTAGATTGGTGAGCTTGAGTTTGGACCAAGTGAAGCCGTGATCGGCCGACCAAGACTCTGCAAGTCGATTATTCTTAGTGCGACAGAGTATTTGGAGCCGTCCATCGGGATGCTTCAGGATACTGGGTTGGATTGCATGGAGACTATCTTCGCTAGGTAAAGGTCCTACCCTCTTCCATGAGTAAGCATCATTGCTAATTTCCATGTGAATTCTCCAACCATCATATTCGGTACTAGACGGACAAATCAAGGTATTTCCGAGAAGAATGGGTTTATTCTTTACAGGACCATCGATGCCTTCTGGCAATCTACGTGGAGAGGTCCAGGTTACCCCTCCATCGTGGCTTATCATCAATTCTCCCCACCAGCTATCTGGGGTGGGCCCTACTTTATAAAACAACATCAACCCCAGGTTGGGATGGTTAAAAAGTACCGGATTCCAGCACGGGTACCTCTTGTCTTCATGCTGGACACCATTGGCCACTTCAATGGGAGTTGTCCATGTATCACCGGTCTTGCGGGCAAACCATATACCTACGTCCTGGTGCTTTTCATGCGTTCCCCCAAACCAAGCTACTGCCAGTGTACCCTTGACCTCTACAATTGTTGAAGCATGGCAACTGGGAAAGGGCGCTTGCTCATAAATGAACTCTTCTGCCACAATGGTTTGACTGGTCATTCTAAAGTGCGTGAATATAAATAATAGGCTAATTGATACGGTATAAGTCAATCTATGCATAGGAACTGATCTAAAACTAGAAAATCACGAAGTTAAGGAACGTTGGAAAATCTTATTATTTTGGGCAATGCCAGATATTTACAGTCCTGAAAATACGCTAATTGCACCACCCCCACTCACATTTTGGGGTAGGATGAAGTATTTAGGTCCTGGATTTATCTTGTCTGCATCGATTGTGGGATCAGGAGAATTGATTGCCACCACAACCTTAGGGGCCAAGGCCGGCTTTGTCACGTTTTGGATTATTATTCTCAGCTGTACAATCAAGGTAATGTTGCAGGTTGAGTTTGCCAAACATACCATATTGTTTGGAGAGACTCCCATGCAAGCCTTTAATCAGTTGCCAGGCTTCCGGCTGGGTAGAGCTCATTGGAGCGTTTGGGCTTTTTTTGTGATGCTCTTTGCCAAAATATTACAGGTTGGAGGAATACTTGGGGGGGTTGCTATCATCCTGAATTTGATCATACCATCTCTGTCTATCACAGTACTTGCATTGACCATTGCCACGGTTGTAGCTTTAATGGTTTTTCGTGGATACTATCGCAGCATTGAAAAATTTTCACTGGTGATGATAGGACTCTTTACCATCCTAACTTTTGCTTCTGTATATTTTCTGAAATTCACACCGTATGCCATCACTCTCGATCAAATCTGGGATGGACTTCAATTCAAATTGCCAAAAGAAGCGGTGGCGATTGCTATTGGTGCATTTGGAATTACCGGTGTCGGTGGCGATGAAATTATCGCTTACAATTATTGGTGCTTGGAGAAGGGCTATGCTGCCAAGACGGGCCTTCGAGATGATTCAGCTGAATGGCAGGCCCGTGCTCATGGTTGGATTAAAGTAATGCATTTTGATGCTGTGACCTCAATGGTGGTTTACACAGTGATGACAGCAGCATTTTATCTCCTGGGCGCAGCAGTTTTACATGCCAGTGGAAAAATTCCAGAAGGATACGCCATGATCGAAACCTTATCAGCGATGTATACCAGCAGTCTTGGACCAGGGGCATACTGGATGTTTATGGTAGGCGCATTCATGGTGCTGTTTTCCACTCTATTTGCTGCCCTGGCACAATGGACTCGACAATTTTCTGATGTCTTTGGTCAGCTGGGTTGGATAGACTTCTTTGATCGCAAGCAAAGACTTACCACTATTAAGTATTTAAGTTGGTTCTTCCCATTTGCATGGGCTCTCATTTTTCTCTTCATAAAATTGCCAGTAGCTATGGTTATTGCTGGAGGGTTCATCACTTCTCTGATACTTCTGCTGGTCATCTGGGTTGTCATACACTTTCGCTATCAGAGGCTTGTTGAAAACTTTGCACCCCGATGGATCTATGATTTTCTTTTGTGGGTAAGTATTGCAACTACTATAATCATCGCAATTTATAGTATCGTCAAAATCATTACTTGATTTGCGGAGTCATCATTTGTACCCTACACATTACCTTGAAGATTTCTTGTCTCCCATAGAAAATACTTCTACCATTTCGATGATAGCGTCATTCAGATGTAGAATGGCCTCATCAATCTGCCAGTTTTCTCGATTCCTGGGTTCGACATAGTTAGAAATTGCACGTATTTCTAAGAAAGGAATCTCGGCAATCAAGCAGGTGTAAAAAAATGCTGCTCCCTCCATGCTCTCGATATCAACATCATAATACTCCATAGTATATTCAATGGATGTCTTGCTTCCGTGAACTCTGTTTACCGTCAAGCCACGTGCCAGAGGAAGGAATGCAGCATCATCAATGTAAGGATTTACTAAAACACCATTTCTAAAAGGAAATTCATTTGGGTCGATAAGTTGTATTTCGAAAACGTCGTGGAAACTACCATCTGCCTCTTCAACACCCAGATCACCAAATTGCTCTGATTCTACGTTGACAACATCGCCGATCTCAAAGCTTCCCGGAAATGCTCCTGCGATTCCTGTACAGATAGCCATATCAGGTTCAACGGCAAAAAGCAATGGGGTCAAACTGGTTGCCATGGATACCCCGCCAATGCCGGTGACCAAAGTGTAGACTTGCAAGAGAGACCTCTGATAGAAGCCACCTTGAGTTTGTCTAAATCCATTCTCCTGTAGGTAGTTGACAAGAGGTTGGAGCTCTTTTCGCGTTGCACTGCAAATCAAGAGTTTCATTGTTTAGAATCCTTTGAAACTTGATAACCAATCCCCGCCAACGGATTGATACCCAGCTGAGGATGTACGACACTACCCGCATCAATGATTAAACCATGGTAAAATTTATATCCAACACCAAAACTATAGCTGGGTGGATTGGAGGTAACGCCTAGCCTCAAAGATAGCCGTTGACCAGGCTGATATTGAATACCCAATTTTATGTTCTCTTCCATGCCGATTACTTTCTCCAACTCAGCCGCCACCCAGACTTCATCATAAGGCTGATAGCTGGTACCTATCATCAAGACCGAGGGTAAGGCTTCAGCCTCCACCCACTTAATCTCAAAGGGATTATAGGCGTGAAAGCCGATGACAAATTCTGGTGACAATTTCGCTAAAATACCCAGTTCAGCGGTATAGGATCTCTTCCGACCATAACTTGGAATGCTGACTTGGATCGATTCGAATTGTACACCCATCGATATCCCACCTGACAGTTTTCGTGCATAAGCCAACCCCAGAAGTTGTTCTTGGTATAGATCAAAGCCAAAATGCTGTAATGACACTCCGAAATTTCCAAGATCGGTAGGCAGTGTACCTACCAAAGAATAAAATTCAAGATTGTTCAGATTCCACCTCCTTTCCGCACTGGCATACAACGAAAGATCCTCAATCCAGGCGATTCCGGCTTTATTTCCATACATCGCCAAAACATTAGTATGAACTGCTTTTATCGACCCTGTACTTCCACCAGCTGCTCCTGGCTGTATCGATATAAGGTCTTGGGTAAATGCGAGATTTACAGTACTGAAGATGACATACGGGATGTAGGATAACCATCTCATGTTCTACTTTGTGAAAGTAGTAATTCTACTGTAATCTCATTTGTTTTTTGAGTGACTTTGTCCTAAGGGTATTTCCCCACTAATGGTCAGTAGCTAGAACTCAGATCCGGCTGTTGCGTAGCCTTCAAGTAGATCTGGTATTCTTTACTTTCATAGATTACTAACCGTTGTGTGACGTAAATCATCACAAAAGATATCCCTAAAAAGAAAGATTCCCCAACTATCCTAGATTGTAGGGGAATCTCATTGATCCTGTTAATGAAATTTCAAACAGTAGCCGACTGACTACAGAAGTTTAAAAACACGGGATCTATGTACGCTTTTCTTTGCCAGGAGGTGTAGGGTGTATTGGGCCCCTTTTCTCAATTTGTTCCTTAACATATTCTATGGCTGCTTTGAGTTGTGTATCATTGCCCTTGGCTAACTCACTAGGATCTTCCGGCACATTTATATCTGGTTCTACACCATAGCCCTCCTTAAACCATGTACCGTCGGGATTGTACATTCGAAAGGTGGGGACAGTAACTCCTCCTCCGTCAATGAGTGATGGTGATCCCGAAATACCAATCAATCCTCCCCAAGTTCTGGTGCCAATCACTGGCCCTAAACCTGCCTTTTGAAAATAGTCTGGAAAAGCATCACCTCCACTCCCACTCCAGCCATTGGCTAGCATAGCCATGGTGCCAAAATTGGCGACAGGTGGCCATTGCCAATTCTGGCCATCTCTCACAGCCCAGTAAGCCAGAGGTTTTCTATCCAGAAGTTCAATGAATCGGTCAGGAATCTGGCCACCATTATTGAATCTCTCGTCGATAATTAACCCGTCCTTGTTCCACTGTGCATAAAATTGTCGTGCCAATTCTTTTTGTCCGTCTCTACCAGTGCTGGGAACATACACATAACCAATTTTTCCATCGGAAGCCTCATCCACCTCTTGGCGATTTTTCTCAATCCAAGCCAAGTGACGAAGTCTCGTCTCGCTTTTCAAGGTTTCAACAATGACCTTTCTAGCGTTTGAAAAGTCAGGTTTGTCATTGATCGTTAGTTCTACTGTTTCACCTGCCAACCCTTCGAAGGCAGCCCAAGGATCGGAGTATTCATTTAAGGGAACGTCGTTTACCGCCAGGACAAAGTCCCCTTCGTTGACATCAACACCAGGCATATCCAATGGCGATCGTATTTCATTGTCCCATGCAGCACCACGAACGATGTTCTTGATCCTAAAATGGCCACCATCTTTAGCCCAGTCTACACCCAGGTATCCAACACTCCTTCTGGCAGGACTCTCAACATCGCCACCTCCACGATATGTGTGTGATGCATTGAGCTCACCGATTAACTCCCCTATGACGAAATTGACATCATCCCTGGTCATGCAATGGTCAATGAGTTGCCCATAATGATTGCGCAACCCCAGCCAATCAACTCCATGCATTGACTTATCATAAAAGAAATCCCTTTCAAAGCGCCAGGCATCATTGAAAATTTGTCGCCACTCCTCACGTGGATTAATCGTCATTTCCATCTCTGCAAGTGAAAGAGGATCTTTCAATTCCTGATCTTTTGAAACATCAATAATTCCGGCTTGACCATTCTTGAGAACGAGCATCTTCTTACCGTCTTGGGATACGGCAAATCCCCGGACGTCTTTTATAATCGAGCTCTCTTCCTGCTCCTCCAGTTCGAAAAACATTACCTCATTTTTCCCTCCTTCGGATCCACTATTGGGCCTTCGCAAGAAGATAATCTTGCCGTTGACTGCTGCAAGGTTGCCCATATTCCCCGGTTTGGGAGGCAGAAGAACCAGTCGACGCTCAAAATCTTCGAAATCGATTTCGACTTTTTCCTCTTCGTCATCGGAGTTACCGTCTTGATCTTTCTCCTTGCCATCCTGTTCTTCTCCTTCTTCTCCTTCTTCTTCTTCTTCTTCTTGCTTATCGATCTCCTCATCATCCTGAAGAAATGCGACGGTGTCATTCTCAGGTGCCAACGGACTGGGAACATCTTTGCGCAATGCTATACATGCCAGGTGAGTGGCATTGGGATAAATCCAGGAATTGTCGAAATCAGAATAGACAGGGTCAAAATTTCGATTCGTGGTTAAAAACAGGTAGTTACCTTCAGGGTCAAACCTTGGCGTTTGGTCTGAGTAAAAACCTGAAGTCACCTGATTTGTTTTTTTAGACTCTCTATCGTAAATGAAAATGGCTGAATTACCATTTTCTATGGTTTTATCATAGGCCAACCAACGACTATCAGAAGACCAGCTGACATCAAATCCTCTTAAACCACCCTCAAAAAGCGAAATATCTTGATCGATTTTCTCAATAGCTCCGGTGGCAAAGTCGACGAGGTTTATCGTCATGGTTTGATCTACAAATACGATATGCTTACTATCTGGTGACCAATACAATCGATAGCGAAACCCAGGACCCAGGGAGGTGATCTTCCTCTCCTCAAAGCCATTTTTCAAATCTCTCACCGTCAATTCATATTCACCAGATTGATCACTCCAGTAGGCAATGTATCTGCCGTTTGGTGACCATGCCGGATAACGCTCCGCCGCTCCGCTACTGCGGGTCAGATTTTTTATGATTCCTTTTTTTGCCGGCAGAGAAAATAATTCTCCCCTGGCCTCAACAACTGCGCGATTGCCATCTGGCGAAATACCAAGGTTCTCTATATATTTTTGAACAGACTCCTTTCGCGGCTTGATGGAGAGAAGATCAGTTCCTACCTCAATCGCAATCTCTTTTTGGGTGTGGGTTGTCAGATCGAGTAGATGAATTCTACCACCAGCTTCAAAGACGATTTCCTCGGGTCCTATAGAGGGAGTGTGAACATCAAAATCAGCAAAGGTAGTAAGTTGCTCATGTTTTGCTTCGGCGAGATCATAGACCCATATGTTATAACGAGTTTCAGGACCTTTGTCCGATAAATAGTAGATCCTATCTTGATGCCACATGGGCATTTCATCATTGGCCTCGTGGGCAGTAATGTTTTCGCTGGAAAGATCTTTCAAATCAAACATAAATATGTCTGCCGCCATACCTCCTTTATATCGCTTCCAATTACGAAATACCCTAGACTTATCGGTGAAAGCAATTTTGCTGCCATCAGCATTCAGTGAACCAAACTCTCCATAAGCCATGGGTAATTTTTCTGGGAGTCCTCCCTCTTTGGATATTCGATAAAATTGACTGAATCTCTGCTTTTCACTATTCATCGAACTGGTGTACAACAAATGTTCTCCATCAGGATACCAGTCTTGAATTCTATCAGGCATTCCATGGTGCGTAACCCGTTTTGGCAACCCCCCTTGAGTGGGGATTACATAGATGTCGATATTTCCATCGTAATTACCCGAGAAAGCGATCTCGGATCCATCGGGAGAAAACTTCGGTGAAATCTCTGCACCTGCAGGTGAACTTAATTTGGATGCACGACCCCCATTTTTATCGACTAGCCAGATATCACCACCATAAGAAAATGTAATGTGCCTTTGAGAAACATCAGGATACCTAAATAGCCTTGCTTCGATTTGACCTTCTGCAACATTAAGGGTCATGGCTATACATGCTATAGCCAAGTACTGCAATTTTATCATCATCATAGATCTTTTTGAAAACTTTTAGAAAAGGTTGACCATATATAGCCACGAAAATAATCATTAGCACAAGATCAAGTAAGAGAAAACGATTGGGATGTCTTTGGGGTCCACTGACCCCGATCATTCATCGACAAAATATTTCGTCCATAGCCTATTCAGACTACTGTCAGTACACTGGCTAACAACAAGATCCCGGTAAAACTATTCGATGGATCCCCGGCAAAATTATTCCTCGTAGCCCAAAAATGGATAACGGTAATCGATAGGTGGATTGAAGTTCTCCTTAATGGTTCTTGGAGATAGCCATCGGTACAAGTTTAAGATTGAACCTGCTTTGTCATTGGTTCCACTTGCTCGCCCACCACCAAAGGGTTGCTGACCTACGACAGCTCCAGTCGGCTTGTCATTGATGTAAAAATTACCGGCTGAATGCCTCAGGACCATAGTTGCTCTTTCGATTGCTGCTCGATCACGAGCAAAGATTGCACCCGTCAATGCATAGGGAGAGGTCTGGTCGACCAAACGCAAGGTCTCTTCATATTTCTTCTCGTCATAGACATAAATCGTCAATACCGGACCAAAGATCTCCTCCACCATAGTACGATATGTGGGATTTTTAGTGGTGATCACCGTAGGTTCTATGAAGTATCCTTGGTCTTTGCTAAAATCTCCACCTATCAAAATCCGGGCATCTTTGTCTTTCCTCGCCCTTTTGATATAGTTGGATATTTTATCAAATGCACGTTCATCAATCACGGCATTGATAAAATTTTCAAAATTCTCTGGAGAGCCCATTTTAAATGACTTCAAGTCAGCCTTCAATCCACTGCTGATCTCTTTCCATAAATTACCTGGTAAGTAAGCCCTGGAAGCTGCAGAACATTTTTGGCCCTGAAACTCGAAGGCTCCCCTGCTTAAGGCTGTGGTCACAGCTTTAGGATCTGCTGAGGGATGGGCTAAGACAAAATCTTTACCACCTGTCTCGCCAACAATCCGTGGATAAGTTTTGTACCTATGAATATTCTCACCAATGGTTTTCCATAGCGTCTGAAATACACCGGTACTACCTGTAAAATGTAGTCCAGCGAAGTCCTCGTGCTTAAAGATCACTTTCCCTGCATCTGGTCCATCTACAAGAACAAGATTTATCACTCCGTCTGGTAGCCCAGCTTCCCTCAAGACTGACATGATCACATGGGCCGAAAGGATTTGAGATTGCGCACATTTCCACACGACGGTGTTGCCTAACATAGCTGGAGCCGCCGGCAGGTTGCCAGCAATGGCAGTAAAATTAAAAGGAGTGATGGCGAAAACGAATCCTTCTAGGGGCCGGTAGTCAAGCCGATTCCAAATACCACGTGAATTTTCTGGTTGCTGCTGATAGATCTTCATCATATATTCAGCATTAAATCGATAGAAATCAGCCAGTTCAGCGATACAATCAATCTCCGATTGAAAAATGTTCTTTGACTGCCCCATCATAGTAGCCGCATTCATTGTACTTCTAAAGGGACCACTAAGTAATTCTGCAGCTCGAAGGAAAATAGCCGCTCTATCATGCCATGGCATGTTTTCCCAACCAGGCTTGGCATCAAGTGCAGCCTGGATCGCTTGCCTGACTTGCCTGGTTCCGGCTAGATTATAACTTCCTATGGGCTCATGTAAATTGTGAGGACTATAGATCTTCTGCCTGTTACGACTTCTGACTTCCTTGCCACCAATGACCGAGGGAATATCTAATTGCGCTTCTTTTACTTGCGAGATTGCCTGCAAAACAGCTTCCCTTTCCGATGACCCTGGCCTATACTCTAGTACAGGCTCATTAACCGCTTTAGGCAGGGTAAAGATTGCATCTGACATAATGAACACTCTTTTAAGATTACCGGCGAAGATATGAGATTGGCGACCAACTCTATGGAGTATATACACGAAATTTCAACAATCTAAGTAGCGCTGCCAGAAGAAAGGAATCAGAAAGATCGACCATAAAAATTCGACCCTTAGGTTCGGTTGAAAATCATTCAATCTTCCGAAAGGTATTTTATCGGGCTGGTTCGGGTAGCATTGAAAGTCTGGAACAGAGTCAATAGACCTATTAAACAAGCCATAATGATTAACACCATGAGAAAGCCAATCGGGGTTGGTACAATTCGATAGGCAAAATTGTCAAGCCATATTTGAATCCAATAGTAACTCACTGGTACTCCAAGGCAAAATGAAATAATGAGAATGCCTAAATATTCCCTTCCAATAAGAAAAGTCAGGGACGGCAAATTGGCTCCCATAACCCGTCGAATTGCCAGCTCCTTAGCTCGCGTTCTCAAGGCTAATGCGACCAAGCTGATCAGGCCGACAAGTGAAACAAAAATAGCGAGTGCAGTAAGTGTACTCAATAATCTTATCTGAACCTGGTCGCCATGATACAGCTGATCGTATTCATCATCAAGGAAAGAGAACTCAAACGGATAATGAAATTGTTTGTTCCATGCTTTTTCTAGCTCTTCGAGCGTCGACTCAAGATTGGCCGTTTCGATTTTAATCAAGAAGTTTGAAAGCCAAATGGGTTCAACAGTCATCAATGTTGGATCAATCTTGTTTTTCAATGATTCCTGATGGTAGTCTTTGATCACTCCAGCAATGGGCCCATGTGCTAATTTGTAATTGCCGATTGACCAGTTTATCGGTGTCCCAATGGCCTGATCAGGGTTTTGCCAACCCAATTGATGCATAGCGGTTTCATTGATGAAATACTTGCGCGGTGCTGTTCCCAGATAGTCGAGAGCGGTAAATTCTTGATTGAATTCTGGTACACTGCCAAGATCCAGATGCCTGGTAAAATCTTCACCAGCAATGATCTCTAAGCCCATCATGTCTATGAAGTCAGGATCAATAATTTGCATGTCCATCATGGATTTTTCAGAAACCTGTTGCTTGCGGCCCTGAACATCAACCGGGCCAACGTCCCTAATTTCAGTTGAGGGTAGCTGCATACATGCACTGACAGATATGACACCTGGCACTCCCATGATCTGATTCTTAAAGCTCTTATACCCTTTAATCACAGCATAGGGCACTTCCTTAATGGTCAGAATTTGGTCGGTTGTAATGCCGAGATTCTTGGTGTATAAGTAATTTATCTGCTGATGAGCAAAAAATGTTCCCGCCAAAAGAGCAATCGCAGCACTGAACTGAATGAAAACTAGTGGCTTCCGAATCTTATTGCTAGAATGGATAAGCTGCAAACTCCAGGTCCGTCCTTTTTCTAGTAATTCAGTAATCCTCATCGATACGGTTATGAATAGGGGAAATATTCCTGCCAACACACCGGTAAGCAATCCCAAGACCAGAATAAAAGGCAACAGAAGATACATCGGTGGAAAAACCAGATCATCGATCCAAACCTGCATTAATGGCCAGATAATGACGTACAGAAGGGTTGCCATCAACATTGCGATGAATGACTGACTTGTCACCCCCAGCAACGTATTCAAACCAAGTTGCCAGCGAGTGGCACCTAAAACCCTACGAACGCCAAAGTCCTTTATCCTACCCAGTATTTGTGCAGTTTTAAGGTTGCTGAAATTGATCAATGCAATCAACCAAATAGCCAACGAAACCCAAAACAGCAGTTTGACATAAACAGACCGGCCATTGGGTTGCAGCTCTCTAGCAAGATGAGAGTGCAGATGAATAGTGGTCAAGGGCTGAAGGATCATTGAAATCTCAAGACCAGTCTGTGTATCACTATGGTCTTGTACAAAGGCATCGATCATCGTCTCGATCTCGCGGCCATCGGCACCAGGAGATAGCAGTAGGTAGACATAGGCCCACCCGGTTCGTTCTTCTTCATTGACAAAGGAAAAAAACATATCGACAGGCATGTGGCTATTGACCGGTACATCATCAAGAATACCAGTAACCCGGTAAATCTGCTCCTCAGGAGTCCATTCACCAGTCACTACAATTTCCTCACCCAAAACATCGGTCCTTCCGAAGTAGGTATTTGCTGCCGATTTCGTTAATACAACCGAATAGGGACTCGACAACGCCGATCGCACATCACCTTGAAACAATGCAAAGTCAAAAACCTCAAAAACTTCCGCATCTGTCACGTAAGCATGTCTGGGACGATAGCGGTCCTGTCCAATTCTCAGATACTTTTGCTCGTGATTCTGGAATCGTACCAACCTTTGGATTCCAGGAATTTCTGCCGGTAGTTCATTGACGTAGTCGACCGGAATACGAGCAAAATGAGTCCTAAAGCCTTCCTGACCCTCAACGAGATATGTGACACGGTGGATCCTCTCAGCATGATCGTGAAAGCGGTCATAGGATAACTCCTGGTAGAGATATGAGCCAATAAAAAGGTTGGCAGTAAATGCTATCGATAAACCGAAAATATTTAGCACTCCATACCATCGCATCCTTCGGAGTTTACGAAACGAAATGATCAATAAATGAATAGGCTTAAAGAACACAGTAATATTTAGTGCGGGAATTACAAAGTTAGAACGTTGAGAACAAAGCACTAGTGCTTCATTCAAGAAGTATCTGTTAATGGTGAGGCAGCTAGTTTTTAACCGATCGAATCAAGTGCCGACCAATAGCCACTGTGGAGGCAAAACCCAGTTCGCCCGCCCGCACCAGATCGGATGGGAATGACTTCAGTCGGGCAGGCGAGCATTGCCGTAGTTATGTGAAGCTTTTGACGATGAAGAGCTTTAACATATCACTAACTCCCCTTAACATTTTGGAGCAGTCTGGTCAGTATAGTATTGAAAATAAATCTTAAGCCATGAAAAAGAGAACAGCAATTTTCGTTTTTGTTTTGGCCACAAGTTGGCAATTTTCTCAGGCCCAATGGTATGTCGGGCCACGCGCAGGTGCGTCGATTTCTAACATTACTACTCCGACACTCGTCGATCTCATTGCTCCTGACATCCACTATCTCCCTGGATTTGAATGGGGTGTCAGTAGCGAATATGAAATTGGTGAACATTTTTCGGTGATGGCTGAAGCCATCTATCGCGAAAAAGGATTTCGTATTCATGAATCGACGGATCTAAAACTTTTTGACATTAACATCCCACTAGGTGTTAGGGTTGATACCAGACTTAGATATATAGATGTTCCGGTCATGGCAAAGTATAGTTTTGGAGCTGGACCAATTACTGGGTTCGTTGCTGCAGGTCCTCAAGTCAGCTATGCCGTCAATGGGAACATCAGAACTAAGGCCAATTTCTTGCTTGATGTCAACCTCACCAATTTACCTATTCGCTTTGGATCAAATCACCCGAGGTTTGATGTGGGTGGTGTTGCCGCGGCAGGTCTTGATTTTAACACCGGTCGAGGTAAAATCTTCATAGATGCACGATATAATCATGGATTCTTGGATTCTTTCCAAGTGCCAGTAGTCGAATTTGATATAAGAAATCATGGTTTTGGATTTGGTGTAGGCTATAAGGTTCAATTGTGGTGAATTAATTGAATGCATGGTCTAGTTTGTACAAGGGCTGTCACGTTGGCAGCCCTTTGCCATATGCTGTACCTCCTGTCCTTGAATTCGTTCGATCGGTTTGGATCATTTCAGATAAAGTATGACCAATCCACTTCAAGATTTTTTTGAGCTAGGGCTCGATTTCACACCTTCCCTACAATTCAATTTCATTTGGAATAAAAGGAGTAGCGTCACCATTACCCCTGATGATCTCCCTGACAATGGTACTACTGATATGTGAGAAAGTAGGACGACTAATCAGAAAAACCGTTTCCAACTGATCACCTACAATGTGATTTAGCTGGCTTATGGTTTTCTCATAATCAAAATCGGAGGCATTTCTGATTCCCCTCACCATATAGCGCGCTTCAACTCGTTGACAGTAATGGGCCGTCAACCCTTCATAATGGTCTACTATTATTGTCGGTTCATCTGCAAATACTTTTCGGAGCCACTTAAGGCGACGCTCCAAAGGAAAGAGATAGGATTTTTGATTGTTTTGTCCAATCGCGACAATAATCTGGTCAAATAAGGGAACTGCTCGTTTCACGATGTCGACGTGCCCAGTGGTAATCGGATCAAAAGAACCAGGAAAGACCGCCTTCTTCATCCAGCAAAGATGGCAATTTTGGATCAATGTACTTCACGGCTTTGACATCTCAGACCAGATGCCTTTCTTCATGTTCCATATCAATGAGCGAATCTGATGATAGATAAAATCAAACGGCTAGAAAATCAAGCAAGCTACTTAGAACCTGATCTCAATCAGAAGAACATATGGGATCGGGAGGTTTTGCAGTATTGTGATCGGTTCTTGCGTGAGATAGAGGAAATTCCCGTTTATTCCCCAGACAATGGCTCTTTAGAGCAACTTTATGGCCAGCCATTTCAAGAGAATCCAAGAGATATGATGCAAATACTCTCGATTATTGAGCAGGCAGTGGACCGAACCGGCATCAATCCAGCAGGTCCGGGACATATGGGCTACGTGCCGGGTGGCGGTGTGGTACCTACTGCCTACGGTGATTATCTGGCTGCGATCACCAACCGGTATGCTGGTATCACTTATGCCAATCCTGGTGCGGTTCTTACAGAGGAAATGTGCATTCAGTGGATGGCAGAGCTCGTGGGATATTCTCACACAGCCGTGGGAAATCTGACATCAGGAGGCTCGATCGCTACATTAATAGCGATGGTTAGTGCCAGGGACCACCATGGTTTGACTCCACAAACAATTGGCACAGCGGTCATTTACGCCACCCCACAACTGCACCACTGCATCCATAAGGCTCTAAGGATTATTGGATTAGATCATGCCATAACCCGATCGATTTCCATGAATTCAGCATACAAAATGGATACGGATGATCTTGAAAGGCAGCTAACTAAGGACCGCCGGAAAGGCTTGAAACCCTTTTTGGTTCTTGGATCTGCAGGCAGCACTGATACCGGCGTTGTGGATCCTCTAGATCGCATAGCGGAAATCGCTACTGAATACCAATGCTGGTTTCACATCGATGCAGCCTATGGTGGATTCTTCCTTTTGGTGGAGCAAATACAATCCCTTTTTCACGGAATTGGGCGGTCTGACTCTATTGTAATGGATCCACATAAAGGACTATTTCTTTCCTATGGCACAGGTGCTGTCTTAGTAAAAGATGCTGATTCAGTGCTTAAATCACATCACTATATTGCCAATTACATGCAGGATGCTTATGCTGCAAATCACAGCTACAGCCCTGCCGATCTATCACCAGAGTTAACCAAGCATTACCGGGGACTCAGGATGTGGTTGTCCCTGCAATTATTTGGAATTGCACCTTTTAGGGCGGCACTGGAAGAAAAGATACTCTTGACCCAATACTTTTATTCGGAAGTCGCAAAACTTGGCTTTACTGTAGGTCCCAAACCGCAATTATCAGTATGCATTTTCCGCTGGATACCCAAAGACGGAGATCCCGGTGAATTTAACCGCGTGCTGGTCGAGCAGATTCAGACCAGCGGGAAAATCTTTCTCTCTTCCACGACCATCGATGGAGTCTACTGGCTGCGGATTTGCGTCATGGTCTTTCGCACCCATTTAAAGCATGTCAATTTGTTATTAGACATGTTGGCTGAAATGACCGCAGAAAAATGAGAAATTTTCCCAAACAAACAGCTTTGGAAAATTGGATCAAGAACTTCCTGTGCCCGTATCAATACAACGAATTAACTAAAGACTGCAGCAGTGCCATTTGATTGCGTGCTCTAACTAAATTGTGATGAGGATGATCAATTTTATAGTATTGGTTACCCGACAGATAGTCGGTAAGGAAACGAAGACATTGTTCAAAAACAATATAGCCTGCGCCCTGGGGTAAGGCAACAATTTCGACATCGGTCAACGAAGATGCGATACCACTGATGTAGCCTTCATGTAATGCGTCATACATCTCCTTAAGAAAAAAAATTTCGGAAACATTCGCATGATCCTCGGGTACCGAACTCGCGATACTTCTCACCAAGTCTCCGAAATCATGGAGGGGTGTTCCGGGCATCACGGTATCCAGATCTATGATTGCCAAAGGTTTGTTGGTCGGATCAAAAAGAACATTCGTACTCTTGGGATCATTATGAGCCACCCTAACCGCAACCTTCAGATTCGAAAATTCAGTGAGAATGAAGTAATACTCCTCAATAAGATCAATGAGCTCTTTGACCTGGCTTCTTGGTTGCTCGGTATTTTCTAAAGCCTTTTTGTACATCTTCCAACGATGCAGCGGATCATGGAAGTTTGGAATGGTCATGTTTAACCTTGCAGCATCTAACGTAGAAAGGGAAGCAGCAAACTTACCAAAAGCGAGCGCAGTCAGATAGGCTTCTTGAGGACTGCTTAGCATACTCTTCTCATGGCTGTTTTCGATAAATGTGAGACAACGCCAAAAGCCATTCTGAGGATCTTCGTAATAGAGCTCTCCAGAGCGGGTCTCTACCAAGGCAGGCGTTTCAAGGTCATATAGCGGATCGGATAGCAAGTGATCGGTGACGATATCTATATTCTCTATTGTGAGTGTTGCCTCGCGAAAAACATGGGTATTTACTTGTTGTAAAATAAAATCCTTCTCATGAAAATTTATGACAAAGGTCTGATGTACCAGGCCAGAGTCTAACCTTGTGGATTTAATCGGCATCGTATCAGACCAATAGGCCTCAATAACTTCAGGTGGCACTTTAATCCCTTCCATTACCATGAGAAAGTCAATTGTAGGTTGCGCGCATTTCTTGGTTCCAGATTACTCAATCCAAGACCGAGGAGTCTGAGTCCCCTGTCTGGATCTCTGTGCAAATCAAACAGCTCTAGAGCAACCGCAAGAATTTTGTTAGGATCGTCTAAGTAAGTAGCCAAGGTCTTGCTCCGAGTGAGTGTGGTAAAATCTGGATACCTATATTTCAAGTGAATGGTTTTTCCCTTTACCTGCAACCGGAAAAGTGATTTCGAGAGACTGTCTGACAGCTTTTTCAAAACCAACACAGCCTCCTCTCTGGTTATAATGTCTTCCTCGAAGGTGCGCTCCACACTTATCGACTTTCGCTCTCGACTAGGGGTCACCTTCCTTTCGTCGATGCCCCGGCAAACATTGTAATAGTACCGACCTGCCTTGCCGAAATGCTTGATCAAAGTGCGTTGATCCACTTTCTGTAGATCACCTCCTGTATGGATGCCCAGGGACTTCATTTTTTTTGTAGTTACTGGCCCTACACCAAAGAATTTTTCAATCGACAATTGCGTAATGAAATCGGTAACCTGATTTGGTGCAATGACGGTAAGTCCGTCCGGTTTATTCATATCTGAGGCAATTTTAGCCAAAAATTTGTTGATTGATATTCCAGCAGTGCACGTTAGCATGGTGACTTTCAGAATCTCATTTTTAATCTCCTGAGCGATTATGGTTGCCGAAGGAATCTCAAGCTTGTTTTTTGTTACATCAAGGTAGGCTTCATCCAATGACAACGGTTCCACCAAGTCGGTGTATTTACCAAAAATTTCCCTAATTTGGTTCGAGACCTCTTTGTATCTACCAAAACGGTGGGGTACGATAACCAAATCCTTGCATCTCTGCTTAGCCATGGCCATCGGCATTGCGGAATAAATTCCAAAATTGCGAGCTTCATAACTAGCCGCAGCAACTACCGATCGCTTAGAGTCTCCTCCTACGACTACTGGCTTCCCCTTGAGTTCAGGGTTGTCTCTCTGCTCGACTGATGCAAAATACGCATCCATATCCACGTGAATGATCTTTCTTTCCATGACCTACTCTCAGCGCAGTACAACATAAGGTTTTTTACAAATTTGTGTCTGATCATGCCTTGAGTTTGGTACGCTCTATTCTGGCAAACAAGCACCAGTATGCCGCATCTGATGTAAGTCATTTTGGAGTCCAGATTAAATATTGACTGAAGTGGTTCTGATACCACCTGAATTGGTCCAAAGCGTTATATTGCCAACTTCAGATTGGGAGCTGGCCCGCTGAGGGCATAGGAGTGCTTGTAACGAGCAGATCTTCTTTGTACTTACTATTCTAGTCAATTTGACAAAGCCAATTGGATTCATTCAGCCCATATGGAATTGAGCATGTTCTTTCGGTGCTCTCTATGCTGACCATTGGCATGCTATGGATTTACTCTGGCAAGAGACTTAATGAAGCATGGCAACCGCTCTGGGGTTTCGGCTTTTCACTATTGCTCCCGACTTTGATTATCTATGACTTAACCTCTATATTTCTCACTGGTAAGTTCAATCTCCAGACCGATCTACCGCTGCATATCTGCCGTATTCTTCCTTTTGTAGTACCTTTTGTCCTCTATTTTAAAAACCGCGCTGCCTTTGGTGTATTATATTATCTGATTTTTGGCGGTACTTTGCAGGCCATATTAACTCCGGACCTGCAAGATCCGTTTCCAACTTACGAATTTTGGAGATATTGGCTTTTACATGTAGGCCTTATCAATACCGCGGCTTACATGATCTTTGTCTATGGTTTTGTTCCAACTATGAGGGATTTGTGGCGAGCGGTCATCGCAGCACAAGGATATCTTGTAATGACCCTGGTCATCAATCTGACGCTTGGTTCTAATTATGGATATACGATGGAAAAACCTCCTGTCAACAGTGTTGCTGACTTCTTGGGACCCTGGCCATGGTATATCTTGAGTGGAGAGCTCTTGATGGGTGCCCTCTTTCTCATGTTATACCTTCCATTCGGGATAATCAGCTATTACCAAACGGGTATTAGTTCAAGACATGGCTAGCAAACAACATACCCATGCGAGCATCATATGAAACTTGAATCTTCAGTTTCAATAGATCCTGTTTGTATGGATACTTGTGGGCATCAATTATAAAAACTTTACAACCCAATGCATCTGCAAGCTCTTTGTGTTCGGTTTTCCAGCAGTGAGCAAGCTCCAAAGTCGTTGCATGGTAGTCTTTGTCCCACTTTCTGCCTATAACCACTTGCAGATAAATGATCCCATTCCGAAATGCCAGTAACCGTGATGACAGCCCATATCCTACACGGTAATACATGTCCGTCTTGAAATAATGCTTTCTGTTAATTTCTTCTATACTCATTGCATTCCACGAGGCAACAAAAATTAAGCCAGAAATACCTTTGCTAGGGTCCCCGGAATTCTGTGTTTACCAACTGGCCACGACATTAACTTCGTCTTAAGATTTAGGATGGGGACTTGTTGGGATTCGCAGTAGGCATCGAGATATCGGCAGACTTGGCTCATTCGACTGCATCGAAGTAAGCGCTCTGGTAGTGAGGGCAAGATTTCAATAAGATCCAGTAATCAAATCTTTATCTTTGAAGATCATGAAAGGCCTTTATTCCATCCTGCTGGTAATTGGTAGTACAATTTTGGCTTGCAAGACTTCCCCTATTGAAACAACCAGTTTTAAAGATGTTAGCGCTGAGCACATCAGGAAGTTGTCGAAAGAGAGGGAGGTTGTCTTCATCGATGTACGAACACCAGGCGAGACGGCGAGTGGAATGATTGAGGGCGCAAGTCAACTTGATTTTCGTGATTCCACCTTTGTTAGTAAACTGGATGGACTGGATCGAAATGCGACCTATATTGTTTATTGTGCGAAGGGTAGCAGGAGCAGCCAAGCCATGCAAATAATGAAACAGATGGGATTTGCTGAGGTATATAACCTCAGTGGAGGATACCACCAATGGATCTCTGAGGAGGAAAAATGAACTATTGGCATGTTTTTTTGGATGGTTATCGTGGTTATGCTCAATATCTGTGGAATGAGATAAGTAATCCCTCCTGGCACAACTATTTCTACTGGCTCATTCTTGTTTCGCTATTTTTTTTGGGATTAGAATGGTCCAGGCCCTGGCGAAAAGACCAACCCAAATTTCGTAAAGATTTTTGGCTTGACGCATTCTACATGTTTTTCAACTTCTTTCTGTTTTCCTTGATTATTTATAATGCTGCCAGTGACGTGGTGGTGATCTTCTTTAATGATTGGATCAATCGATTGTTTGGTATAGATCTGACCTCACTTAATCCCATGAGTGATTGGCCAATGTGGTCTATTTTACTCGTGGGATTTGTTGTAAGGGATTTTGTACAGTGGTGGATACATCGGTTGTTGCATCGCTCAAGTTGGTTGTGGGAATTTCATAAAGTTCATCATTCTGTGGAGCAGATGGGATTCGCTGCACAATTGAGATATCATTGGATGGAGAATGTCGTTTACCGTAGTATCGAATATATTCCGCTGGCTCTTCTCGGTATTGGCTTGTATGATTTCTTTATCATTCACATATTTACCTTAGCAGTTGGTCATTTTAATCACAGCAATTTGACGGTTAAGGGTATCGTGTCGGCCGGTGTAGTTGGGGCACTAGTGGGCATTGCCATCGCCAGCAATTCCTTTGACATTCATTTGTTTCCTGATCCGTCTGTATTGGCGGCCATAGCGATCATCTTGGGATCTGCTGCTTTGTTTGGCATCCTCTTGGGTCCACTTATGAAAAAGGTGTTCAATAATCCAGAAATGCATATTTGGCACCATGCCTATGACTTACCAGTAGACAGACCTTACGGAGTAAATTTTGGATTGAGCCTCGCCATTTGGGACTATCTCTTCGGTACAGCCTACATTCCGCATGATGGCCGAGATATCAAGCTTGGTTTTCCGGGAGTTGAAACTTTCCCCAAAACTTTCATCAGGCAAAATCTCCACGGATATGTAAATGATGGGAGCGAAGGAAGATAATCTAGCAACCATGCCGCAATTTTTAGTGATTTGGTTTTTACTCCGTTTAATGACAATCTGAGGTTTGTTTCGATCGTTCTTCTACTTTATTACAGTCTATTCTTTCAAATCTTACTTATGCGATTTCTGCCCATATATTCGATCGGAGCCTTAATGATTTTACTGGTGGCTTCTGGTTGCAGTAAAGATAATGATGGTGATGGTCCTGATAATATCATTGGTAGCTGGACGGTTGACGGTGGCACTGCAGTGGCTACAACCGGTGGTGCCGAAGTGTACAATGGTGACTTAACAGCTTCCGGCACCTTTGTCTTTAATCAAGACAGTACGGGAACTGTCGATATGATGCTTGCCTTTGAAAACAGTACTTCAACACTCAGGGGAGACTTTGCCTGGATCAAAGGAGGCAACAACATTATTCTGAATGAAGGCACGGCCAATGAACTTAGACTCCAACGAACCCGAAATGAACGAGATACTCAGGAGTTGGCATTTAGCCAGGAGGATTCCGGCACTATAGTGGAATTCAAGATTGTGTTGAGGCGTCAATAGCTGATTATCCCAAGGCTGATATGATCACTTTTCGCCATTTCGCAACGAAAAGACCCTGGACAGATTAAAGCCAAAATGGATCCCTCCATCAAACCAATCTCCTACTGTCTCTGCTATAAAGCCCTTGTAGATCATGGATGTACTATTTGTGAAATGCAGCTGGAAGACATGACCACCGGTCTCAATATCAAACCCAATTGAAAAGCTGTTTCTATAATTGTCAGCAATCTGATCCGGCAAAACGTAATAGTACTCCAGATTGATACTGACACGTCTTGAGATTTTTTGGCGACCTCCGATTCCAAAGGCAATCACATCATTTTTTTCCTCTTTCGTTTGAACCAGGTTGCGGTGGAGAAAAGTGGGCATGATTTGTAGGCTGAATGACTCACTAAACTTCCGAGCAACGAGAAGTTGATGCGTATAATATAGCCTTGATGAAAAGAGATTACTGGCATCGGGATCTTCAAAACGTAAAGTATTGACAGCAGCGGTGCCGATGTATGATAGGCCTACCGGGGTACTTTTTGCTCCTGTTTTTTGACGGATGAAGTGGTATTTCGCATAAAGGTCATAAGTTTTTTCTAAGCTACTTCGACCTGCACCAATGGTTAAGCGGTTGGTCAGACCCCAATCTGCTCCGATGCGAATCGTTGCTGCATCAAGGCCAAATAAATCATACAAGCCATTCTCAAGAAAGCCGAATCGGTGCGAAATCTTGATGTCCAGAATCCCCTCAGGTGTGTTTTCAATGCTATGGCCATTTATAATACGACTGGTTTTAAATATGGCCTCCACAAAAGAGACCTCTTCCGTCTGTTCCTCTTCCAACATGGCCAGTAAGTCTTCCTGAGAAACAGTCCAGACGCAGAAATTCGTAGTCATCAGAAATATCAACACCCATCTCATGATCACGATTTTTCGTAGAGTTTATAGTTGCTACCAACTGTGATTTGGATCTCCTTGGCTATTTTATCCTTTACAATTTTAGGAATTTCGATGTTAAAATCTGAGGGAGAAACTACAAAGCTAGCCTTGCCAGAAAGCGACTTGTTCTGGACTTCAATTGATGCTACTGTGTCAATTTCCTTATCTACGTCTTTTATTGTTAAAATGCCTTTGACTGCAACTTGATAGGTTCCCTCTTTATCAATATCCAGTGCACTAAGATCTACCTCAGTACTTTTGAACACTGCTTTGGGGTATACATCTGAAAGCATATAATTTTCATTAAAATGTGTTTGCATCAAGGCATTAGGAAAGTGAAAGCCTTTGATTAGGACCGAAAACTCAATCTTGTTTTCATCCAGATTAAGAATGCTAACTGCTTTATTATTGGTAGCTTCAATCTTCTCCAATGGAGTCTCGGAATTGAATGAAATCGTACCACTCTTTGTGTAAAATATCTGACTGTGGCCTTCCGAATAGATCCCTAGGATCATCAAAACAAAAAACAATCCAGTAACAAACTTCATGGTATAGTAATTACAGAATTTACAATGATAATATCCATCAACATTCCTGAACATTCTCCCTTTATCTCAATCTGGTCACCAGGGTTGATGGAAACATTTTCAGGTATTAGGGTTTGATTCAGTTCACATACGACTTTTCCGATGGGGTCGTTCGTCATCAGTGTGACCGTTCCTGCACTATTATTTAATTGTATCTCTTCCACACTTCCGCTAATACTCAAAACTTTACCCAAATAGAGATCATTTGCCGCAGTTTCATCATGGCTGAATTGTTCAAACAGCTCGGCAGCAGAAATTTCAAAGTCAGGTTTCTTATTGACAATGCCATCTCTAAAATCCAAATTGATGTAGTAGTACATCCCTCCTACGGCAATGAGAACCAGAAGAATGACGGCAAAAATGATTTTTTTCATAGTGAATTTAGTTGTTGGGGGCGCCAATGGCAATCCAAGCATCTATGGTCTCAATATTACATTCACTTAACATCCCTTCGTTTTGGGGCATTGGGCTAAAGCCAGGCAACTGTTTAATAGCGCCAACCAATCTCCCGTTGTCAACATAAATCAGCATTTGATCATACCCCTCTAGATTCACTCCGCCAGTCCTGATATCTCCGGCATGACATTTCAAGCATCGATTTTGAATCAATGGGGCGACATCCTGGCTGTATGAGATATTGTCGGTATCACATTTGGGTTTCATCACGAGATCTTCTTCTGCGTTATAAACACAGCCCAGCATGAAAGCCGAAATAGCCATCATGGAAAGTAATTTGTTCATTCTTCCCTCCATTTCTCTATTAATCCAGTTCTTCTCATGGTTAATTTCTTCAGGTCATGCAGGAGAAAATTACCTATCAATCTCAGATTGGCCATGAAGGTCGCACTAGATCGCAACTTTAGATTGACATACGATCCTAAGCATCTCCTTGTTACGGCAAATCACGATCAGGCACTCAAGAATTATATCCCAAATCTTGGCCAGGGCTTCGAATTAGCATATCTGATACAGCAGTGCAGGTCCTATGTTTCCAGCATACTCACCTATCAACGTGCTAAGGTATAAACTGGGTTTCCGTGATACATCCACAAATGGATGAATAGGAATGTTTATAGCCTGAATGAGTCAGATCAGGCTCAAAGCAGAGATCAATGAAGTTGATTACCCCTTTTCTGCGCTAAGAAAGCAGCCATTTCTTAAAGTGCGGTGACCTTTCCGTACTGACTATGGTTTCCCTTCCAACCGGTGGATCTAGTGTGACCTTCACCCTTCCCTTTGAATAGCTTTGCATACCAGATATGGCCTCCATTTGAATAATAAATTGTCGATTGATCCGGAAGAACTTATCTGTATCGAGATTACTTTGCAAATATTCCAAACTCCGATCAACTGGAAATCTACGCCCATTATTTGTAACGGCGAATGTAATTTTACTCTCAGAATAGAAATAAGCAACATCTTTCATTTTTAGAAGTGTAAGATTAGGGCCTACTTTGACCAAGAGTCTTTGAAGTGACTTATCCTTATCCAGTAGTACATCCATTGCATTAGCTTCATCAGATTTTACCATATCCAATTTTCGAAACTTATCGAGCGCTCTTTCTAAATCCGGTTTTTTTAAAGGCTTCAGAATATAGTCAATGGAGTGGTATTTGAATGATTGCAATGCATATTCGTCATATGCTGTGGTAAAGATAATTGGTACATCAATATTGATTCGTTCGAAAATCTCAAAACAACTTCCATCTGCCAAATGTATATCCATGAAAATTAGATCTGGGGGGATATTATTTTTGAACCATGCCACTGTAGTCTCAATACTGTCAAGTACATCAACTACAGATAAAGATGGTTCTGCAGATAGTAAGTACTTTCTTAACCTGATGACCGCATTGATTTCATCTTCAATTATTAGTGCTCTCATATTGGTTGGTTTAGGATCGGTAAACTGACAGTAAATGTGTCATCGGTCTGGTAAATGGTTACACGTTTTTGAGAAAGCAACCTAAATTGATTCTTAATATTCTGCAAACCGAATTTTGTGGATGGGGTTTTTGTTATTTTAGGTTGAAAATTGTTTTTAACCACTAACCTCTCCCCTTCTCGATAAATGTCGATCTTCAAGGGCTTCCTCACCGATGTCACATTGTGCTTTACCGCATTTTCTACCAACATCTGTAAACTTAGAGGAGGAACAAAGCCAGACTGATCGTCCAAATCCATCCTAAGAATCACGGAATTGCCAAGCCTTTTCTTTAGTAAGTAATAATAATTATTGATTAGCTGTAGCTCCTCGTCCAGTCGAATCACTTTTTGGTGTCGGTATTGGATAATCGAGCGATAATAATCAGATAATTTTTCAATGTATTCAATGGCTACTTCACTGTCTTCCTCAACAATATTGGCCAAGGTATTGAAATTATTGAACAGGAAATGAGGATTAATTTGGGCCTTTAAAAGTTCAAACTGAGATTCAGCTCTTTCACGCTGCAGATTAGCTTCTCGATTGATGCGCTTTTCCCGGTTTCTTTGATACAGGAAAAAGAAAGCGCCAGTAAGAATTGAACTTGCGGTAACAAACCACCAACGCTGCCAGTATGGAGGCCATATGGTAAATGAATAGGTGATTTCATTTTGGCTCAGTGGCTGATCGTGTAAAACAGGTTGTGCCTTGAAGGTATATGAGCCTGGAGATAATTTGGAGTATGAGACCACCTGATCGCCTGTATATTTCCACTGGAGATCATTTCCAGCCAACTTATAACGCATCGAAACTGCCTGGGGATCAGCAAACCAGGGAATTTTAGTGGCAAAAGAAAAGAAATTGTTTTTACTGGCAAACTCTGTCTGATGGCTGTAGTCGATGGGTGTGTCAAATAAATTAATCCTATCAAAAACAATTTTTGGAGTGTTGATAGGTTGAGTAAGCCATTTTACTAGAATATTGTGCCCTCCAATCCAAATGTGACCATCTGTATCTAGGGCTGTGGAATTTAAAGGTGGATTCAAGTCACCGACTCCCGATCTTTCCGATAATTTATGTACCACACCCGAGCTTGGTTCAAGAATGTCAATGCCGCTTGCGTGGACGGCTATCACGTTCCCATCTTTATCTACTTCAACGGACAGGATGAGATCAGTACTTAGACCATCTCCCTGGGAATAATAAACCGGTGATTTTCCATCATACTTACACAAACCTGATGAAGCCGTAGCGATCCAAATATTTCCCGCTGGGTCTTCAGCAAAACTGTAGGCAGTTTTTACCCTGAGCATATTCCTTTCTAGCAGATTGACAGGCACTTCGTTTTCAATTTTAATCACGCCGTTGCCATCGGATCCAGCCCACACAACTCCTCTACTGTCCACGAATATTTGGTAGATAAAACTAGCCCCTAGACCTGTTGACTCGTTCAGATTTATATACTTGAGTTTTCTATTGGCGAACACACTTTCTCCCTGAAAAATTTCAGAAATTCCCCCTAACGTCGCAAGCCAAATACGATCCTCATAACCAGCAATAGATAGAATACTGCTGTTTGTCAATCCATCGCTTTCGTCAAAGTGCAGAAAAGATGTCCTTGAAGGATTCCACACAAAGACTCCACTACCAAAAGTCCCTATCCAAAGATTATAGAATGCATCTTCATACAAGCTGATGACATTTAGATCTTTGCCAAACATCTTAACCAAGGTGTCCTGCGCTAGTTGGAAAACTCCCCTTTGTGTACCCACCCAGATTTTTCCGAAATGATCTTCTAATATACATTGAAGGTCGCCCAGCTCGTGGTTGAGAATCTCCAGACCCCATGCGGCTGAGTAGAGTTCATTTCCACCTACAACCAGCCAAATGTTGTTGCTACGATCTACCAAGATGTTCGAGATCCTTGATTTGTTTTCATCATCGCCCGGCACCGATAATCTGGTCTGTAAACTCTTGCGATGATCATATCGCAGTAAAGTACCTCTACCCGATTGCAGTAAGATTTCAGAAGGAGACATGATCATGAGATCCTCAATGGCACCATCATCCCATGAGCTTACCGCAAAATCGATTTGATTGCTAAAAATGTCATAGTGACAAAAGCCATTGACGTCAAATCCCATCCACATGCCGGTGCGATCTAGTTGTAGAGCGTAGCAAATTTCATCTGGTAGTCCTTCCTCCCTAGAAATATGAATAATTTGATTACCTGCACTCAGGTTGCAAATATTTACACCATTATCGGTTGCGATCCAGATACGCTGAAGACTATCCAAGGCCATATCATAGATTTGATTGTCAGCAAGACCTGAAGAAGTGGTAAAAGTGGTTAGCTCTTCTCCATTCCATTGATGTAATCCACTGCCATAAGTGCTGATCCAGATATTACCCGTGGAGTCTCCAACGATCTGAGTAATCGGTGTATCATCCCATTCGGAAGACTCTTGCCAGAGCTCGATATGATCGATTTCGCTCATTTGGAATACTTCACCAGTCTGGTAGCCTATCCAATATCTATTGGTTCCGTCTTCCCAAATGCACCGAACGTGATTACTCCCAGTATCACTTCTGACGATTTGGGTAAAATTCTGTCCATCGAAACGGTACAGTCCTTCCACACTTCCGATCCAGACAAATCCTCTCTCGTCTTGCTGTATGAATGTAACTCTTCCACCAGGGTAATCGTGTGGAGCAAAATAGGGGCCTTGTGCCGAGGCAAAAAGTGCACAAAATCCCAGGTATGCAGTTACCGTAATAAATTTATACCTGGTTGAGTCTATGTCCCGGATCTGGCTTAGAAAGGTCGAAACTTGCCAAGCTTCAAGAGTAAGAATGGGCATCACGGCTTCGCTTTTTGTTCAAGAGAGGTTGGAAGCTTCTCTAACCAGGGAGTTCGTTGACAAAGAGGAGCGAAAGACCAAATCACAGTGTTAATAGGTATTTATTGAGATCTCGATAAGCAACATCCTTTGACCAATGAAAAAAGGAGTGCGAACGACACCTGTCATTCATTTTCACGACGATGAAATTCAATTTGTATATCAACGTTGATATTCTCCGCTATTTTTTGGCTTACAATTTTTGGGATGGCTATGTTATGATCTTCGAGCATGATTACAAAGCTAGCACTAATGGATAAACTACCATCTTCATGGACAGAAATCATACCTTGAATGATTCGTTCCTTCTTTTGACCATGAATCTCAAAGATTCCCTTTGCTCTTACTAAGTGCTGTTCTGTTTTAGACCAGTCAATGGCCTCAATGATCTTTCCTGAGAAGATTGCCTTTGGATAAAGATTACTCTCAAGGTAATTTTCATTAAAATGTGTTCTCTGCAGAGCACTATTAAAACCTTGAAAAGAGCTAATATCTAGGGTGAATGCAAAGGTGTTTTCAGTGGGGTCTATGGCACCCTTCAAATCATGGGATTCGGCCTCGATAATTTCCAGAGGTGCGTCAGACTTAAAATGGACATAACCATTTTCAGCCAACCAGGTTGTCTGACCAAATGCCGACAGAGCCAAGGAAGCAAGGGTTAGTCCGATCAATAATTTCGCTAGGGTGACATGCTTTTGGTGAAACATTGACGGTCCTAGTGCCGCTTTCATAAAGTAGCTGATATTGGCGGGGTAGCTGGTTTTTGACAGATCGAATCGAGATGTTGATCGACAGCATCGCAGGCAAAGTCCAACCCGACTGTGTGTCGGTACAGGCGGGCGAGCACAGCCGGAGATACTTGAGGGTTTTGCAGATGATGAGATCTTGGAAAGCAGCATGCCCATAGTATTAGATATTTTTCATGAAGCACTACTGTGGTAACGCATCAGACTCTAGATCGGCTGCATCTAATCATGTTCAAGGCCCTTATCCGGCTTGATAATCGTGTCAAAGTACTCTCTGAGTTGATCCACTCCCAATTCCTTAGAGATGATTTTTTTCTCTTGATCTAAGACAAATACTTTAGGCGTTCGCCTTACATTGTACAACGTCCTGACAAACGATCGTCCTCCTGTTTTGTCGGAGGCATTGATCAATGCATCGATTTTTTTCTCATCAACAAACTCCCAACACCCAGGCTCATCTTTTAAGACCTTTGTGCAAACCGAAAATACAGAGACCCCTAGCTCACTGTAATCCTCCTGAAATTTAACAAAATGGGGCATCGTTTCCTTACAGTGAGCACAATCATGAGCCCAGAAAACCAGAACAATGTACGGTGCGTCGATATCATACAAACTGATGTCTGTACTATCCCGCCGTTGCACAGTGAAGTTTGGTGCAGTTTTTCCAATCAAGGTTGGCTTGGCATCTCGAGCATTGCCAATAATCTTACTTAGCTGATCCTGGTCAACCCAAGCAGCCTTGCCTTGTCCGTAATACTTTTCTGCAAGATGAACGTATACTGCATCCATACCAACAATCTTGCTGGCAGCATAGTCATTGAGAAACTTAATCAGGAACGTACGATAAGCATCGGGAGCAGGCTCCAATTTTGCCAGTAGGTAGTCAATGGCCAAAATAATAGAGTCAGGATTTTTTGGGGTAAGTTTATCCAGGTAATAGTTTACCTTATCATACATTACATGCTGCGGAGATCGAATCAGACGATTGTCGCCGAGGTCAACAAAATCAAAGTAGTGTTTTTTGTAATACAGGTACTTCTTCTGTTGTACTTCCTCTGGTGTGCCTTCATATTCGGGAATTTCAATCCGAAACCCGCTCTTTATCAATGCTGCAGTAAGGGTTTCTGGATACTCATTCACCAATTGTTTCTGAAAAGTCATTACCTCTTCATTGAGGTGTTGCAGGTGACCTTCCATTTCTTCTTTCAGCTGGGCATCAAGGGTACTGTCCCTAGCTGCAGTCAAGGAATCGGCACGTTCGCGCATCTGGGCAATGAAGCGCAAGTTTTCATAAAAGATCTCATTTTCAGTTGACCCTTCAAACTCCACTGTCTTTTCCAGCTGATTTACATCTCCAGCAAAACTAAAATTAGGACGGGAATCATTGATCATCAATTGAAAGAACCTGTTATCGGGGGGCATCACTACCAGGTAACTTCCAGGAACTAAAGTATCAGTTCCCTCAAAAGCAAAAGAACCATCACGTACAACAGCGGTATCTAAGAGATACTGTTTGTCGGCGAAATAATAGCCCAAGTAAATGGAATCATGCTGGTAATTTTCTAGCTTTCCCTGGATCTGGTAAGCTATTGTCTGGCCCACCAATTTTCCACTCAGGCATCCAATCCAAAGGGCAATCAGTATACTCCTTCTCATATAGCTGTAATTCATTTTTTCTTAGGTGATTCTTACCTTGCAACATAACTCTTGGTATGATGGAGAGCTCTTCTTCATCGAATAAATTAACCACTTTTTAAACAATTTAGTACATCAATGGACTAGTTATCCCGGCTTCTGGGTGCGGCGAGCAAATACAAAACCGCCATCCTTACTGCCACCCCATTTTCTACTTGATCCAGAATGATGGCCTGATCAGAGTCTGCTACTTCACTTGTTAGTTCTACCCCCCTATTGATCGGACCGGGATGCATGATTACCACCGGAGACTTTAGACTCTCGAGTAAGGGGCGATTGATCCCAAAATACTGGGTGTATTCCCTCAAGGATGGGAAGAATTTGGCATCTTGACGTTCCAACTGGATCCTAAGAACATTGGCAACATCACACCATTCGAGTGTTTGCCTGATGTCATAGGATACCAAGACTCCAAGGCTGTCAATGTGTTTAGGAATGAGCGTTGGAGGTCCGCACACCATGACTTCTGCACCAATTTTTTTCAAACAGAAGATATTGCTTAGTGCGACCCGTGAATGGAGTATGTCACCCACGATGGCAACTCGTATTCCATTAAGGTTAGGCCCAAAACGCTCTCGGATCGAGTACACGTCTAACAAGGCTTGTGTAGGATGTTCATGCGTGCCATCGCCTGCATTGACAATATTTGCATGGATGTGTTTGGCAAGAAAAGCTGGAGCACCTGGAGCTGGATGGCGCATGACCACCATATCGACCTTCATACTCAATATGTTGTTTACTGTATCGAGTAATGTCTCTCCCTTCTTGACGGAAGAAGCAGCCGCAGAAAAGTTAACAATATCAGCAGATAACCTTTTTTCAGCCAATTCAAACGAGATTCGTGTTCGAGTTGAGTTTTCGAAGAACAAATTGGCAATGGTGACATCTCTCAATGATGGGACTCTCTTGATTGGCCGGTTAATCACTTCCTTAAAACTATCCGCTGTCTCCAAGATTAATTGGATGTCATCTCTTTGTAAGTACTTAATGCCCAATAAATGCTTTGTGCTCAGGTTAAGGGACGACAGTCTAGATGTTTCAGTCATGTTTCTCTGGATATAAAACAACCCGATCTTGCCCAGATATCTCCTGCCATTCTACTTTTACATAAGCTTCATCGACCGCATCAACGGTTAATCCTACATAGTCACTGGCAATGGGTAAATGTCGATTAAATCGCCGGTCAATTAGGGTAAGTAATTCGACAAGAGCAGGTCGACCATAGTGTTGTAGTGCTGTCAGCGCTGCGTGAATGGTACGACCCGTATAGAGAACGTCATCCACCAGCACAACATTCTTGTTTTCAACGAGAAACTCCATCTCCATTGTACTGGCCTCCAGTGGCTTATCTCTTAGCCGAAAATCATCGCGAAAGAACGTGATGTCCAGTTTGCCGTATTTGTAGCCGGGATCAGGGATAATTTGATTTAGGCGGTTTATAAGGCGATCTGAAAGCAATACTCCCCTTGGCTGAATCCCTATGATACACGTATCTGTAAAGTCATCATATTGCTCAATCAACTGATGACACAGGCGGTCGATGGTTAAGGAGAATCTGGAATCTTCTATGATAACTTTGCTCATTGTCGGAGTTGGATCAAAGATACGATACCCTTCTTCATTCGACAACAACGACTCAATTGTTGGAAAACACCCGCAGTGAAGGCGTTTCCCCAGTGAATTCGTGATGCGTGAAAAAAAAACAGGGGACCAATTAAACCATGATTAACCAAACGAGTCAATGTAGATGTTATTTACATTCTTAAACCAAAAATTAATATCATGATTAAGCAGTCAATTTTGTCGTTCTTAGGGTTGGTTCTTTTGCTGGTTTCTTGTCAGAAAGACAGCCAACTAGAGGTTGATCAACTGGAAGGGGTTGCTGCCGATGTAACCGAACTTGCTTATACCCAGCATCTTGCAACAGATGTTGAAGAGACAGCCGATGAAGCCACGATTGCCCCACCACCACCAGGGATGGAAAGCCTTAAGGACTGTGCGGATATCAGTGCTGAACAAGATAAGGGAGTCTTCCCAAATACCATAACCATCGATTTCGGTGATGGCTGTTCAGGGCGAGATGGAAAGGAACGAAGTGGGAAAGTCATAGTCGAGATTAGTGATTCCTTGCACAATCCAGGAGCAATTCGAACAGTGACTTTTGAAGATTATTTCGTTGACGGTGTGCAAATTTCGGGATCAAAATCCTGGGAAAATCTCGGTATCGATGAAAACGGATTGTTGAGTGTCGCTAAAATTGCAAATTTGACATTCACCTTCCCGGATGGGACCTCTTCATCACTGAACTCAGAGCGAACAGTGACCAAGAGCACCCAATTCGTCAAATATCGTGACGCCGGTAAATGGAAGAAGAGAATCGTACGATTTAAAGGTACTGTTGAGGTATCGGGATCAGCTACTGGCACCAACCGCGAAGGCATCTCATTTAGTGCAGTTATTATTGAACCGTTGGTAAAAAATCAGAATTGCCTCTGGTTCGGATCTGGAATCGTAGAACTGACTAGAGATGACCAGACGAGAATCCTTGACTACGGTGATGGAGCTTGCAACAATGCCGCAATGGTAACCTTTGATGATGGAACCTCCAAGGAAATTAATATAAAACCCTTTTGGAAAAGAGGTAAATAAGGCAGTTGATCGCTTTATTAGGGTTTCAAATGGCCTCCAACTTACCGGTCGGAGGCCTACTTCTGGATCAGGTATTAGCTACCTGAAAGCGAATTACACTTGTGAATCTTCTGCATACGTCGGTCCCAGGACTTGCTTAATTATTTCTTTTGCTGCTTCCTTCTCCAAGAATCCCGGAGACCTACCGTTCGATTAAAAACCAAATGATGAGGTTTACTACTTTGATCCACAACAAAATATCCAGTACGTAAGAACTGAAAATGTTGGCCGGGGTTTGATTCGAGTAGGTACGGTTCCAATTTGGCATTTTCAATCGTTTGCAGCGAATTGGGATTTATAAATTCCATAAAGTCTCTCTCGGGATGGCTGAGAGGGTCTGGATCGGTAAACAGCTGCTCATAAAGACGTACTTTTCCCGGGACAGCATGTACCACAGAAACCCAGTGTAAGGTGCCCCTAGCTTTAATGCCCGAAGTGTCTTCTCCACTCTTACTGTTTGGATAGTAGGTGCACTTAATCTCTACTACCTCGCCTTGATCATCTTTTATATAATCATGACAGTGAATTATATATGCACTTTTCAATCTCACCATTCGATCAGGACCTAAGCGAAAATATTTCTTTGGCGGATCTTCCATAAAATCTTTCCGCTCTATCCACAATTCTCGACCGAATGGAAGAAATCGTTTCCCGGCGGAGGGATCCTCCGGGTTATTTTCGGTTTCCAGATCTTCAAATTTTCGTTCGGGATAATTTTCAATGACCAGCTTGACTGGATCAAGAACAGCCATCACCCGATTGGCGATATTATTCAAATCCTCTCGAATAAAAAACTCCAGAAGAGAAAGCTCAATCAAATTGTCTCTCTTAGCTATGCCAATGCGATCACAGAAATTACGCAATGCCTTGGCGGTATAGCCTCTACGTCTGAGCCCTGATATCGTGCTCATTCTGGGATCATCCCATCCGTCGACAACTCCATCCTCTACAAGCCGCAAAAGTCGTCTTTTACTTGTGATCATGTATTCAACCTGGAGACGGGCAAATTCAATCTGTCTGCTGGGGAAAATTCCCAGTTTTTCAATAAACCAATTATATAGTGGCCGGTGATTCTCAAATTCTAAAGTGCAGAGTGAGTAAGTTATCTTTTCAATGGCATCGGATTGTCCATGAGCAAAATCATACATGGGGTAGATACACCATTCATCACCTGTACGATGGTGGTGAGCTCTCTTAATCCGATATAGTACAGGGTCACGAAAGTGCATATTAGGAGATGACATGTCAATCTTTGCACGGAGTACTTTACTACCGTCTGAGAATTTACCATCCTTCATCTTTTCCAGAAGATGGAGATTCTCTTCTACCGATCGATTCCTGTAGGGACTATCTATTCCCGGTTTGGTGGGCGTGCCTTTCATTTCACCTATCTCATCAGCAGTCGAATCATCTACATACGCCAGACCTTTCTTTACCAAGGTGATCGCGAAGTCATACAACTGAACAAAATAATCTGAGGCATAGTATTCCCGATCTTCCCAATCATAGCCCAGCCACTTGATATCTTGCTTAATACTTTCGACATACTCAACATCCTCTGTCACCGGATTGGTATCATCGAACCGAAGGTTCACCTTACCCTTATACTTCTCTGCCAAGCCAAAGTTGAGGCAAATGGACTTGGCATGACCGATATGCAGATATCCGTTTGGCTCCGGAGGGAATCTTGTATGTACTTTCCAGTCAGATTTATCTCTTAAGTCTCGCTCGATAATCTCTTCTATGAAGTTTAAAGACTTTTCTTCCATAACCTTGTTGGTTTGTGATAAAAGACTACATCTTTTCAGGCATGTGAATTCCCAACAGATCCATGCTATGCTGCAAGACCTTTGCAACGGCTTGGCTCATCTGCAATCGAAAATTGGTAGCTCCCGCTTCCTCGGCATGGAGTATGGGCTCCTCATGGTAAAAGCGGTGAAATGATTTGGCCAGATCATAAGCATAGTTTGCAACCAAAGATGGGTCATAATCAGCGGCGGCTCGTTTGACCACATTCCCGTAATGTAGCAACTGATTACTTAAGACCCTTTCCATTCTGCTTAACTGCATATATTGTGTTGCGGATCCGATTTCTTCAGCTTTCCGGAGAAGAGATTGAATCCTTACGTAGGCATTTTGCACATAAGGTCCAGTTTGCCCTTGCAAATCCACACTTGCCGCTGGGTCAAACAACATTCTCTTTTGTGGATTCACTTTGAGGATGAAGAATTTTAGTGCCCCCATTCCGATCTTATTGAAGATCGATTCTTGCTCGTCAATAGGAAGATGGCTGAGTTCTCCCTTTTCCTTGGCAATTGCCTGGGCCTTTTCAATGACTTCAACAATCAATTCATCGGCATCCACGATTGTACCTTCGCGTGTTTTCATCTTGCCTGAAGGCAAGTCGACCATTCCATATGAAAGGTGGTGCAGACCTTCGGCAAATGGTTGTTCAAGCAAGTCCAGAATTTGAAACAGGACCTTGAAATGATAATTCTGCTCATCACCGACGACATACACCATTCTATCAATACCAAAATCTCGATATCTGAGTAAGGCCGTACCAATGTCTTGGGTCATATATACCGAAGTACCATCTGATCTCAAGAGAATCTTTTCATCCATTCCATGGCCAGTGAGGTCGACCCAGATAGAGCCATCTCCTTTCTTAACAAATTTGTTTTTTTCAACTCCCTGCAATACTTCTTTTTTACCCAATTGCCATGTCTCTGACTCATAATAGAGTTTGTCAAAAGAGACACCTAACTTATCGTAGGTCGCCTCAAAGCCATCATAGACCCACTGATTCATCATATTCCATAACTGCATGGTATCTTCATCTCCCTCTTCCCATAGTTGCAGCATCTTCCTTGCAGCTAAACCGAGCTCACTGTATTGATTAAAATACTGATTCCTAAATTCCTTAAAAAAGGACAGTTTCCCCTGATCTTCTCTCGCCTTTTCCTCATAAATCAGTTTGGAAGTATCCGTAATTTGCCACAATTTATACTCTTCGGCAAAGGCCTTCTCAAAGGCCACATAGTAGTGTCCAACGAAGTGATCACCCTTAGTTCCTGTCGATTCAGGTGTGGCTCCTTGGGCAAAACGCTGCCAAGCTACCATACTCTTACAAATTGCAATTCCACGATCGTTGATCACTTGGACTTTCACTACATCAAACCCGGCAGCCTTAAGTATTTTGGAACAGGACCATCCCAACAATATGTTCCTAACATGTCCAAGATGTAAAGGTTTATTAGTGTTTGGAGAAGCAAATTCAATCATGACTTTCTCCCCATTTGAAGGATGGTTTCCAAAATTTGGATTCCTGCGAATATCCTCAACAAAGGACTTCCAGAATTGATTAGTTACGGTGAGATTCAAGAAGCCCTTGACCACATTAAACGAAGAAATTTCGTCCATAGAGTTTATCAGATGTTCTCCGATCGCGTTACCAACATCTAATGGACTTTGTTGCAATAACTTGACGAGAGGAAAAACAACAACGGTCAGATCTCCCTCAAACTCCTGACGTGTAGGTCCAATGGAAATCAACTCGGGGTTGATGGTCTTTGCGAAATTTCGATAAAGGTTGCCGAGAATTTTGGTCCGAATTTTTTCTATCAAATGCATTATAAGGGAGTATTCAAGTCCGTGGGGCAAAAGTCTACAAAAGTAATAAGCTGTGATTCAATTTTCGCCTTGACGCTCGAAAAAACTAAAATGTGTGTCACCGTATCGTCGAACCGATGTAAAGGCGAAATGAGAAGAAAAGTCAATTCCAGCATTGTGCTCTACCACCAGCAATCCATCTGGCAGTAACAGATCCGTATCTAGGATTCGCTCAGCAATCTCTGGCAGCCATTTCAAGGGATATGGAGGTCCTGCAAAAATGTAATTATATTGTGTTTTTTCTTGCCTGATAAATCGAGCCACATCCTTACAGTCTATGGTAATCGAATCAGAAATTTGCATCTCCCGGGCAATTTGCCGCACAAAAAGGCAACAAGGCCGGAAGTTATCAACGTAAGTCACGTGAAGGCATCCTCTAGAAATTAATTCAAAGGTATGGTTGCCCGTACCTCCAAACAGATCCAAAGCCACGATTGAAGAGAAATCAATTTGATTGGTCAAAATGTTAAATAGGCCTTCTTTTGCATAATCAGTTGTGGGCCTGGTTGGCCAGCTCTTTGCAGGAGGGTGGAATCTTCGGCCCCTAAACCTGCCACTAATTATCCGCATGGTGAATGCAGTAAAACTCAAAAAGATCCATTGGATTCTTAACACTGAGAGGTAATCTCCAGCCGTTGCGCCACTCGATCAGATAGACATGAATGAAATATCGACCCAATTCTGCCTTGAGTTCCTCGACGAAGATTCGAGACCCTGTGAGCCGGACTTGAACTTTGCGCGGGTTCATGCCCCTGTGCTTACAGACCAGCATGATGTAATACAGTCGATCTTTCCCCGTCACAGCCTGGTATTTATTAACCAAAGTCAGCTGATGCTCCTCAAAAACCAAAATATATAGCTCGTGACCATGCACGATGGCAAAGAGAGTAGCATCCTCGGATACTTCTTTTTGGAGAAACGCGATCAGGGACTCACTCAAATGTTGAACTTGACTGGTCGGATATAATGTTGAAAGGAGTTTCCGAATGGCCAACGGATACGTGTATACACACATTGAATCTTGTGTCGCGGCCGAAGCGACAACGTCATCTTTTTTCAGGCCTAAATGAACGAAGGTAAGATACTCATGCCATGATTTGGCAAGGTATAGTGGAGAAGGTACAAAGGTAAAAGTATCGTGATCCAGGGCAATTTTGACTTTCTCAAACCGGTTAGATCTAAGGTTATTGTTCTGTACGATGCTCAAAATCTCGACAGGATCAATGTGCTTAAATTGATGATGAGGCAACTTATACGGTACGGTTTCATAAACCGACACGATATTGGCCTGATCGATGATCATAAAAGAAAAACTGTCCATCCTTAAAAGAATGGACAGTTCATTGGGTATATGTCTTGCTTTCTCCAGAATCGATTATCTTTCCCAGTTGCCTGCTAAATTTGGCTTGTTCATATCGCCAAACTTGATAACACTATTGGGATTATAAGAATTATCATACTTGGCAAATCTTGGATCGGCATACGGTCCCATAAAGTTTTTTCTTACAGTTCCCACCTCCACAACATTCACCAGTGTGCTTTGGTAGGTCAAGGTATCCGCCTTTATTTCAAAAGTGGCTCCAGCTCCATAGGGAACGTACTGTATTGAATCCAGATTGACACCCATTCTCTCCACAGTATCGATTGCTGGTATATAGGTCGTATCATAGGTGATTTCGCCTGTAAAGTCAGGGTCATCGGGATCACCAATCACTTTGATGTTCATAAACTGACCGTCCATAAGCACTTGTTTGAGGGTGTCCCAATCACCAGCAAAAGAACCATTGGTAATGTCTCGGTAATATTCCTGCAATTTTCGAATCTCAATGAGTTTGTCGACGACGGCATTCTCTCTCTTATCCTTCTCTGCTTTGAATTTGATGGGCTCTCTAATACTATTCACCAGCAGAAAGGCCATTAAGGCAGCAAGGGCTACCAGCACCAGATTGATTATTAGTCTCATAAAAGCTGATTCATGTCATGTTTGAATACAATAATAATATTTTTCGAGTAGATTTCTTAATAACGTAGCTTTGATCTACCCTTAACCATATAAGGATGCTAAGAAGCTGCAGATGGTTGTATATGAGGCTAACTTTGTAAGACTTAAACACATAAGATGTGACGATTCAAATATTAGCGATAGAATCTTCATGCGATGATACGGCAGCCGCCATAATGAGAGATGGGGCTTTACTATCCAATATTACGGCCAGCCAAACAGATCATAAGGATTTTGGAGGTGTGGTACCAGAGCTTGCATCAAGGGCACACAGTGAGTATATATGGCCGGTGGTTCACAAGGCACTACAGGAAGCCAATGTTGACATTCAGAGCATTGATGCGATTGCCTGCACAAGAGGACCAGGTCTTATGGGCTCACTGCTGGTCGGATACACTTTTGCGAAAACACTCGCCATGGCTCTTGAAGTACCATTTATTGGCGTGAATCACATGAAAGCGCATATCCTAGCGCATTTTATTGAAAGGCCGCACCCGATTTTTCCTTTCATCTGTCTCACTGTGTCAGGTGGTCATACCCAACTGGTCATTGTACGTGCCGTTGATGATATGGAGATCATTGGACAAACACTTGATGATGCCGCTGGAGAAGCCTTTGATAAAGCGGGTAAGCTGTTGGGACTTTCCTATCCGGCAGGTCCTGAAATCGACAAATTGGCGCAAAAAGGGAAACCAATTTTCGATCTGCCAGAACCGCAAGTGCCAGGCTACAATTTTAGTTTTAGTGGTCTCAAGACCGCATTTCGATACTTTATTCGTGATAACATTGCCTTGAATCCTCATTTTGTCGGAGATCACCTACATGACCTATGTAGCTCAATTCAAACAAAGATCATTGCCATCCTGATTACAAAATTAAAGTTAGCCGCCCAAGAAAACCACATTGATCAGGTGGCAATTGCAGGAGGTGTGTCCGCCAATAGTGGCCTCCGCAATGCACTCAAGAGAGCAGCAGAGATTTATGGCTGGCAAATTTATGTTCCAAAATTGCCCTATTGTACCGATAATGCAGCCATGGTAGCCATGGCAGCTCATTTCGCTTACTTGAAAGGTGAGTTTACAGACCTAGACTCAGTCGCGGATCCAAGGATGGCTTGGTGAGGACTCGATGCAAAGGCAAGTTATGATACCTAAACTCACGATACCTAACCATCCAGTAGTTTTTGCTTGAGGATATTAAATTCCTCATCAGTTAGCATCCCTTCCTTTCGCAGTTGAGCCAAGTCTTCAAGCCGCTGTAGTGCACCTTTATCAACCGGAACTTCATCTCTCGGCTCTTCGGCGCTGAATGCCTTGGCCTGATCGCGTTTGATCTCCCGGGCATATTTCTTCCCTTTCTCAAACATCTCGTTATACACCTTTTTCAATCTACTGGGATCGAAGTCAAGGAAGGTTCCTCCCGTTTCAAAATGTTTCTTAAAGACCTCTCCCAGTGCGTACGTCGATGCACCTGAGAGGATAGCCAAAGTCACTCCACCTATAACCGACCCAACTCCTGGAATTAGCTTGATCCCTCTAGCTCCCACCCTAGCCATAATCGAACCTGTAATTGAACTAATCACTGCCTTGCCTTCGGTCTCTTTGTAGTTTACCTCGTATAGATTGCACAATTGCCTAACCATATCCAGCTGTATAGCACTGACTGCAAAAACATCAGCTATAGGTACGGGAATTAGACCCGCTCCCATAGACCACATCATGTGGTTTTTTATGATCGCATTTGCCTCGGTTGTCTTTTCTTCAGTTGTATTCATCATAAACTATATTGGTCTGCCTAACTAAGTTATTACCAATCAAAAATACTTGTACTTTTTTTATATCAAAAGACAGAATCAGTCGCCCAGGAATGCTTTACTGTTGGTAAAAAAGTATCCAGGTAGTACAATAATTCCATATATGAGGTGGTTTCATGTAATTATAGCTGAGCAGCAAAGAACTATTTCTACGGGTTTTGAGTGTAAAGCTACCATTCAGCCTTGAATGGTAGCTTTCTTTTTAGAACTTAGCCTTCAGGATCAATGACTATCCGCCTACTACCACTATGCGCACGATATTCAGGAGCGTACATCGACTGAATGGTTGAAATACCCCCAGCAAATTCACCGCGTTGATTAACACGCAATGAATACTCTAACGTATACTTCCCCTTTGGCAAGTATTCGATGAAGAAATCGGTGCTAAAATCACCGGTTGTGAGATAATAACCCAGTCCGTGCTTAAAATAATGCCTGCTCACCGCCAATTCTGGTTCAAATCCAGCAGCTCGCTGATCGGACAGATGGACGAACTCCATATCTCTGTCTACATCAATAGTCAGTTGGACTAGAACACGATCTCCCGGTGACAAATGCCCTGATTCAATTGGCTGATATTCACTATGACCATTGTTATAGGTCTCGAGTATCATTTTTTTCTCAATAGAAAGATATGATTTGGTTGTTGCATCGACCTTATCGATTTGCTCGAAATATTGCCAGTACACTGCTCCCCAAGCCGGACCCTCATTTGGATTCTTTATCTCAACTTGTGCCAATTTTTTGGACAGGTCATCCACGGGATAGCTGGTGGTTCCGTGTAGGGTGCCAGATTCCAGGGCTAAATTTTCCACCTTTTCTCCTCCCACCTTCAATTCGATGGCTTTTGCACTTTTCCAACCAGGAACGGCCGAAAGAATCGCATGGATGGCTGCGGCGGTTGACTTGGTGGTAGGCCAATGCCTGGTCCTCTTTTGAGACAATAGCCACACGCAAAGATCCGATACTGCATTCCGATCCTTGGTAAGTTGGTCATAAACTTGGATCATCTGGGTATGGGTTTCTATGGAAAGTTGGTGCCAAAGTTGCCCACTATCATAGTTCCATCTCATACCATTTTCCGGATCCCTGATTGCACGTTCATTGAAGGATCTTAAAAGTCTATCGACCATTACTGAATCACCTTCGCGACTAAAAACCAAGGCCAACAATGCCTGTTCATAGAGAGATCTGTCTTGCCAATGATTTCTTGCCTGATCCAACATGAATCGGTAGAGTTGCTCATTTTCGCTAGGGAGGGGTAGTTTCGAAAACAATTTTCCTACATATAAGTATTGTACCCACAAGGGGCTTAAGTAGTCTTTCTCAGGATCGACAGAAGATGCTTCTCTTGCGATCAGACTGGAATATCGACTTCTGGCACGGTCATGAATGAAGTTAAGTGCCCCTCCCAAAATCTGAGTATCAATATATCTGCTGTCCAGCTGATGAAGGTTTGCAAATCCAGTGACCAGATATTGTGTAATGTAGGTATTGGGTAGACCACCAGGAAACCAAGGAAAGCCACCATTTGGCAACTGAATCTCCTTCAACTTGTGAATGCTGTTGGACAATTCCTGTTGTAGGTTGTTTTCCTCAAAAAACAAGGCAATCTCTGATCTTTGAGCCTTTTCATCTTCAGCGTCACTCATCCATGGTGTCTCATGAAGTAATGCTGATTTCAATTCTTGATTTTGTGACAGTGGACTTTCTAAACCATGACTTCTCTGCCATTCCTCAAAAATCGTTTGAAGTTCCGGTATGGAATTGACGAGGTGAGCTCCTACGGTATTGGCATAGTAGCGATTAAAAATTTGTTCAGTGCTTTGATGTGGGTATGACTTCAAATACGGTAGAGCCTTTATGACATACCACACCGGACTGGAGGCATAGTCCAATGTATAACGTACATGTCTGAGGGTCGGAGAAGAATGCTCAACTAGTGGTTTGAAGATAAAGGCAGAGGTATCTTCACCTCGTACTTGCCAGGCTTTGGTTTCTGTCACTAAGATCTCTCGCTTCAGTACAGGAAGAATCCCACTTACAGCATCTTGATGGACAAGTCCAACAGCCTTAATCACATATTCCAATGGGCGGTTCAGATCATCTGGTACCTGGAATTGCCACTGCACCACATCAGATCCTTGGGCTGGGATGTCGATTGGAACATTTACAGGATCAATCACGAGATCGCTGCGAACCTGCCCACTTCCCAACTCCCGAAATTCAATTACTGCAGAGCCCAGAATGGGCTCAGTGGTCAAATTATCCACCTTTGCTGTCACCTTGACTAAATCTCCATTGCGAATAAATCTGGGTAGGTTTGGTGTGACCATTAACTCTTTAGCGGTCACGATTTCATGGCTGGCCTGTCCATAGGCCAAATCTTCCGTATGCGCAAAGGCCATCAACTTCCATCTCGTTAATGCATCATTGGTCGTGAAACTAAATTGGACATTCCCGTTGGAATCAGATTCCAAATGGGGGTAAAAGAAAACGGTTTCCGCAAAATCACTTCTGATCTCCGGTGGTTTAGTTTGAGCATTACTGGCGGCATCGAGCTGCTTGCGTGGCTTGGCGCTTTCTTCTCCTTCCAGCGACGTGTTCATGACTTCATCTTCCATCATGGCCTGATCTCTGGCATAAGACCTATGTGCAGATGGTTTGGGCATCAATCCGAAAGACTTCAGCTGTGGGTGTTCGATTCTTGAGTATCTAGTCCTTGTATTCCAATCTTTGGCCCAAAGTGATCCATAACGGATTCCAAAACTGTAGGAGCTCTGATGACCATACAGATATCCATCTCGATAGAAAGACACATTCCAATCGTGTTTGATGAATGCCTCCAGAGATGCATCAAACATAGTTGCAGCAACCTCGGCAGCTCTAGGCAAACCTCCATTGTCAGAGATCGTTATTGTAACCTTTTGTTCCTCAGCGGGCCTCCATTGTTCCCTCATTGTTTCAAAATTGACTTTAAGTTCCTTTTGCACCCGAGGTACTGATAGTGAGATGGTCTTTACTTCAAGTCGATTTTCAGCTATTTTGGCCAGACTTACAGTCACACCTCCATGATCATCATGACCGATGGGTATCGGAAGTATTTCCCAGCCCCTTTGGCTATTTAGCCATCCTGCCTCTACCTTACCTTGTCTTCTGATAATCTGATACCTCACAGCACCACCGGTGGCGTTGCCGATGTCAATCATCGCAGTATCTCCTGGCTGGTATGAATCTTGACTCAGTGAAAGGCTTAATAGATCTTCGCCAGGCACAAATGATTCTCCCAGGTCATAGATCATAAAATAGGTGCTTTCGATAACTTCTCTACCCTTAGGCTCTTTACCTATAGCGGTGGCCCGGTAGTAACCAGGTGCAAGATCTAGTCCTTCCAGTGGCACTTTCACCTGACCATTACCCATAAATCGAATTGTAGTCAGCTCACTTTTGACGGGATAATCTTCTACTGACGTCTCTTGTGGAAGGAAGGGAAGATTCTTGCTCGCAAATTGTTTCGGGGGTAAAATCGGTTGGTCAGGCATGGGCCAATAGCGTCGAGGTACGAATCTTTCTGGCCCTTGCAGAACTTCGAGCCTGAGCGTACCCTCGATCGGGATCGGTTGATCATTTGTTGTCATGGCCGAGAATAATATCGTATCAATTTTATCGATACGATTCAATCTAGGTGTCGAGAATCTGAGATAAATGGGCTTATTACCCACCTTGATCTGACTTGTGGCAGATTGAGATTCGCCATTGAGATCGACAGCTGTAACTTCCACCCGAAAGATGTAGGAAAGAAAGTCATCTGTTTGGCTGTGCTTTGGGTCGCTGCTAGCCGGAAAGTGGAAGGTGAACTTACCATCATGGTCTGTTGTGGCACTACCAACCGTCACCTCTTTGGGTATGGACTGTGGCATTGAATTCCTATGTCTGTACCATGGCCATTGGGGCCATTGTACTTGCCTACTTACCTTAAATTGAATAGGCATGTGCGATAGGGCGGCACCGGCATAACTCATTACCGATCCTATGATCTCGATCGAGTCGCCCAAAATATTCGCCTGCTTGGGCTGTTCAATTTTCACCTCAAACTGAGGTCTTCTGTATTCTTCCACCTGGAAGGCATGCCTCTGCTGGGAAAGATCACATCCTAACCACATTTGTCCCCTTAGGCCACTTGTCGGGAGGGTAAATGATCCCGATACAGAGCCAAATTTACTAGATACCAGGGGGAGCTCTTGCACCAATTGACCATTGGCATCGAAAAGGGAAATCCGGACTTCCCTATACTTGATGATTCGAGGATCACCACTGCTCTCAGATTCAATCACTAATCCTTTGAAATGTACAATTTGTCCAGGTCGATAGATGGCACGGTCAGTGATAAATTCTACCCGCACTTGTTTGCCGGGGTCCGGTTGCTGATATATGTCATGAAACTGGCGGTCAATCACAATCCAATCATCTCCCTGAGTCATCTTCAGTATTAGTCCTCTTTGATGAGCACCAGGAAACTTGAGTTTGCCATCAGGGCCAGAAGTGCCGGTAGAAATCTGCTGGTAATGAGGCTGTGATCCTTGTCTGTCGTATCGAAGAGCAAACCAATCCGCCCTAACACCCATCAGCGGACTTCCCTTTTCTCGATCTACCACCGTAAAGTCCTGACTAACGGGAGACTGAGCGTGCAGACATGACAATCTAGATACAAAAAATGGCGTCGGTATGATGGCATGGCCTTCCTTGTCCATTTGTGCATCGGTGGACACAACACTGACATAGAATCCGGGTTTTAGCTCCTCTATGATCCATTCCGTGCTGTGGTTTCTAAAGTCGGTACTCTTAGGAAGTTGAATGACCTCCTCAATTAGGCTCGCATGTCTGTTGAGCATCCCAATTTGTTCTTCTGGAGATGAGTGCACCCAATCCTTGCGTTCGAATTCTGAAAAGCGAACCAATCTGTGATATACTGTATCTACATTGCGAAAATCAATTCGCATAAGCTGGGACTGCCCGGGCAGCGTGACTTCTTCTAACTGTACTTGCAAACTTTTTTGTTCAATTCTCTCTTGTAAAGAGTGGCAGGCTACTGCTCCCCTTGAATGAGGGTGGTTCTGAAGCGCCTGTGAACAGATGCGATGTGCCTTCTGCCAAGCCAATGTGTCCTGATCAATGGGCACTTGCCAATAAAATTCCGCCAATTTGTTATGCACCAAAGTCACTTGCGGCAGATCTACAAAACGCCCTATCAGTCGTTCTAAGGCTTTGATATACAGTTGATCCTTATCGGGGCGAATGCTGTTATTCCAGACATATTCAAGGCGCAAGAGATCGATTTCAATCATCATTGGATCTGCTTGCATTTTGCTTAGAACGCTCTGCAGAAGCCTCAATGCTTGATAGCTCATATCACTCGTCTCCTTTGGATCCAACTCAATTTTGACAAAATCCTCCTGAGGATAAAAGAAGTCTATAGCATATATACCATGGCTTTGAAATGTAGATTGTCTCCTCAAGTCAGGTGAGGTAAGATGAGTGATAGCCCGGTAAGCAAGTAGATCATACAATGTAGTCCAGTAGCGATAGTACTGACTGTCTTTTTCGATTAGAACTCCATACTCAGAGAGTGGTACATTGTCTAGTGTAGAATCTTTAATAGACTCTAGGTAATAAAGATTGGCTTTCCGGTGCAATTGGTTGATCGACATCGTTTCCAAATCATCCTCACTCCCATCAGCGCGGTCTCCAATAAGCCAGTAGTTCTGCCTGACATAGCTTGCGGTAAGTTCTCCGAGGTATGAGTAAAGGATCGATTTTGCCGGAGAAGGAACACTTTCAACTTCCTCTTCCAAATTAGAAATGATATTTGAAAGGGACCAATCGGCCGGTTCTTGCTTTAGGACATTAATATACATGAGGGCTTTGATGTAATGAGACCAATTTTCAGACTTCAAAGCCTGTAAGCGGAGATCTAAGGTCATAGCTAAAGCACTTTGGGGAAGTCTCTCATCGCGGAGAGAGTCAATTTTATCCCATTGCTCGCTAAAATTGTCCGTGTGATTGTTCATATGCGAATCGCCTTTGATCGTAACACAGTGCAAGATGGTCATTGCTGTAATAGCCAGGAAAGCAGGTAGCCAAAAATTTCGTTGCATGATTTATTAGATTAAGTCCCCTTAGTTCTACATAAGAGATGATCAATAGGGGTCATGGTGCACAACGGGTCTTACTATTAACACCTCTTTAACCATCTGCTCTCCCATTAAAGCGACTTATTGAGACCTGATCAGGAAGTTCTGTTGAATCTATGATGAAGGCAATCATTTTCTGGGCAAGATATGGCCCTAAAGATGCTCCTTTAGATCCAAGACCATTAAACACAAATACGTTCGAATAACTGGTGTGAACTCCCAACAATGGTCTGCGATCTCTGACTGTAGGCCGTATGGCAGCAGCGTTTGATATCAGTTCCAAAGGTTCAGTAATCATCTGTGTTGCAGCCGACAGCAATTCGTTTCGAGCCTTCTCGGTGGGAATCGCAGCGTCTAATTGCCAATGGGAATAAGCTCCGTACCAAAATAACTCATCACCTAACGGAGCCAAGAAATACTTCTTCTTTATCAGAGCATCGAGCGATAGATTTCGGATCCTTATTTTTATACACTCTCCTACAGACGGCTGAAGTGGTAAGTGATTAAACAATGGATTAAACCTCATTCGTTGTCCTTCACAAAATATTATACCCTTGGCTCGCACCTGTTTGTAGGTTACCTCACAGTCCTTGATTTGAAGATCCTTAAAGGAAAAAGACTGCTCCCAAATTTGTCCGTCCTGCCTCAGTTTTTGTCTATAAGTATGGATCAGAAGTGGCATGTCAAGCTGATATCCGCCCTTAACTTCTAGTACTTCATCAAGGGCAATTTGGTTCGAATGGTTAAACTTGACGAGCTTTCCAATATATGGCACATATGCTGGTTCACTTGAGCGGATGAGCCAATCGGTTTTCGCTGCTGGTCCAGGGATTGAGCGAAGTATCTTTCTCGACCTTAGTAGGTTGATGTCTAAACTCTCTTCCAGCTGTCGGTATATGGGAATGGCGGTCTCCATCAGCAGATCATGGAGCCAACTTTTGACAAATCTTCTTCCGGTAATAGGATTAATAATACCACACGCGACCCGACTTGCTGCTTCTCGGTGATTTTCATCTACGACAAGAAAACTTCTCTTATGACTTGCCAAATGATTCGCGATCAACGTTCCTGCCAGCCCCTGACCAACAATTAGGTAGTCAACCCTCATTTTGAGACTGCTCTCAATCTCTCTCGATCTTCCTTTTTCAAGCCTGCTACCACTCGTTCGTATGAATGATCGATCAACTGGTAGATGAAATTATCTTCTAGCACACCTTCACAATTTATGGTGTTCCAATGTTTCTTGTTCATGTGATATCCTGGCTGGATATCCAGGTATTCTTCTCGTAGTTCTTGAGCATATTGAGGATCACACTTCAAGTTGATTTCAAAGCGCTCACTATTCAGGTTTGTTGCTGCAAACATCTTCTTTACAACTTTAAACACCAGCACATGCTCATCAAATGGAAAGGTCTCATAGACCTCCATCTTTTGCAGGCAATAAGAGCGAAAATCTTCGATATGCATTAATCCACCTGAATTGAAGTACCCAGCAATCCCTTCATCTCTTCATTCAACGCCCTTGCCCTGGAAGCGACATCTCGTTCAAAGGTGGAAGATTGACCACCAGCGTAAATAATACTTCGTGAAGCATTGACCAGCAATGAAACGTCATCTGTAGCCCCACTGCGATAAACCGTATGAAGATCTCCTCCTTGCGTTCCAACGCCTGGAACCAGGAGGAAGTGGTCAGGCACTAATTGCCTTATCTTCCTTAAGGAAGTTGCTTGGGTGGCTCCGACCACAAACATCGTATTATCTGGACTTCCCCACTGGGAAGAAGCCTTCAACACATGCTCATAAAGGTGCATACCATGACCATCAGTTAACCATTGGAAGTCGGCACTCCCCGGATTGGAAGTGAGGGCCAAAATAATGACCCACTTTTCGTCAAATTGAAGGAAAGGAGCTATACTATCATATCCCATGTAAGGAGTCACGGTGACGGCGTCAAAATCAAGTGTCTCAAAAAAGGCTTGAGCATACCGGTGAGATGTATTGCCTATATCACCCCGCTTGGCATCAGCAATTGTAAAATGGGTATCGGGGATGTAATCGAGAGTTTTTGCCAGAGCATCCCAACCTTTTGATCCCATGGCCTCATAAAATGCAACATTCGGCTTATAGGCAATGCAGTGGGGGCTGGTCGCATCGATGATTCTGCGATTAAACTCAAAGACAGGATCTTCATATTCCAATAAAAAGGCAGGAATCTTGTCAATATCGGTGTCGAGGCCAACGCAGAGGAAGGATTCTCTTCTTCTGATAAGTTGAACCAGATCAGATTTGGTCATTGCTTGAAGTCATTTAGGCTGGTGCTGTTTATCGCCTTAATGCCCTGAATTTGTGAAACCTTGCTGCGAATGGTTTCCTCAATTCCCGCCTGCATAGTCATTGCCGTCATCTGACAGGTACTGCAAGCCCCTAACCACCTCACTTCCAACATATAATCATCGGTAATATCAACAAGTTCTATATCGCCTCCATCCACGGCTAAGTGAGGTCTTATATCATCTAGCGCCGACTCTACTCTCGCCAGCAATACAGCTTTGTTTTGTGGTGACATATTTAACACCTTGCAACCAGGATAAATTTAAGTCTTTATATCAACAATTTGTGTTGGAGCTTTTTTCTCATTCCTAATCTTTACTTGTTCACTTACTCGCTCGGCGATTTCTGACCATTTTTTCTGTAGATCGGCATTCAAATCATTGATCACTGACGGCACTCCCTGATCCGAACCCTCCCTTATCGTTTCCACAATGGGAAGTTGCCCCAGCAAGATGGAGTCATTCAGGTCAGCCAGCCTTTGGCCACCACCTTGGCCAAAGATGTAATATCTTTTTTCAGGTGTTTCTGGTGGTGAAAACCAGGACATATTTTCGATGACTCCAATCAAAGGCACATTGATAGAATCAAGCTGAAACATATTTGCCGCTTTTATTGCGTCAATTACCGAAACTTGCTGTGGGGTGGTGACCATGATTACTCCTGTTACGGGCACTGATTGGACCATTGTCAATTGAATATCACCAGTACCTGGGGGGAGATCTACAATGAGATAGTCAAGATCGGGCCAAAGACAATCCTCAATAAACTGTTTGATGATTCCGGCCAACCTGGGTCCGCGAAGCACCACTGCTTGTTCAGGTTCGACAATGAATCCGATAGAGATGACGGGCATATCATAAACCTCCAAAGGAACTATTTTCGGTTTGCCGTGTACTTCCTTGAGTTTCGGCCTTTGGCCTGATAGACCCAGCATTGTAGGTATCGAAGGTCCGTATAAGTCAGCGTCCATAAGACCAACGGCATGACCTTGTTTTTTCAACGCCAATGCCAGATTTGTAGAGACTGTTGACTTACCAACACCTCCTTTACCAGAAGCCACTGCTAATATATTAACCACTTGTGGAAGCACTTTGTTAGCAGCTGAATCCTGCCTCAGTTGTGTTTCAAGATGAATATGTGCCTGGTGGTTGGGAAAGCGTCTTTGCAAGACCTCCATGCAGTGGAAGTTGAGGGATGTCTTTTGCTGTTCCGAAAGTGCCTGCTGAAATACGAGCGTGCAATTTATTCTAGATTCATGTAAATGGATATTTCCAATACGTTTCGCCGTAACTAGATCTCGCCCAGTTATCGGATCCACTATATTTCTCAGCGCTACTCTAATCTTCTCAATACTGATGTCGGGCACGGTATAAACCTCTTATATTTACGTCGCAAAGATAAACATTTAACACTGCCCGGTCGTTCGATCAGATATACCTAGTGGGTTTGACTGAAACATATTATAGAAAACTTTCATACATTTGATTGAATGGTGATCCACATGAACATCGATGCTTTGCCGTCGTTCACGAATGGTGTAGTGACATTTGGGTCTTTTGATGGTGTTCATCTGGGTCATGGCGAATTGCTCAATAAGATGCGCAGTCTAGCGCAGGAGGTTGAAGGGGAGACGATCGTTGTGACATTTGATCCTCATCCTCGACAGGTAATTTATCCTTCTGATCGGTCACTACAGTTGCTATCTTCTCGCAGGGAAAAAATCTTACTGTTGCGGGAAATGGGAATCGACCACTTGGTCATCTGTCCATTTTCAGTAGAATTTTCTCAGATCAGCGCTGACGAATATATTACCAATTTCGTCATAAAGAAATTTCGTCCACGTTATGTAGTCATTGGATATGATCATCGGTTTGGTTTAAACCGGGCTGGCAACATTGATTTTCTACGCGCCTATGAAGAGCAGGGTAATTTTCGAGTGGTAGAGTTAGAACAACAAGTAGTCGACAAAATAAACATCAGCAGTACCCAGATTAGGAATCGTCTTGAGAAGGGCCAAATTGCAACGGCTAATAAACTTCTTGGTCATCCTTACTTGATCAGTGGCACCGTGGTAAGGGGACATCAAATTGGCGAAAAAATGGGATACCCCACTGCCAATATTCGTATTGATAATCATCTAAAATTAATTCCACCCAAGGGCATCTATGCTGTACAGGTTAAATATGATCGAAGGCTGTACGAAGGCATGTTGTATATTGGCACGCGACCTACACTTAGCAGTAGTGGTAGGCAGTCTATTGAAGTCCACATATTCAATTTCACGGGCGATATTTATGGGGAACTAGTACATATCTTCCTGCATAAATTCATTCGACCCGATGCTACATTTTCGGGTCTTGAAGAATTGAAATTGCAGCTTAAGAAGGACCAAGAAGCGGTTGAGTCCTACTTCAGATCTAAAAAAAAGCACAATGAAAGTGTAGCGGTGGTCATCCTGAACTATAATGGTTTACACCATTTAAAGTCTTTTCTACCTTCGGTCTTACGCTTTACTTCTGCTTCGGTTGTTGTAGCCGACAACGGTTCTACAGACAATTCCGTGAAATGGTTAAAAAAATTTCACCCTGAGGTCGAGACCCTTGCTTTGGAGAAAAATTATGGTTTTGCAGGGGGATATAATGAGGCATTGAGAAAAGTAGATGCAAAGTATATTGTTTTTTTGAATTCAGATGTTGAGGTCACCAATCATTGGCTTGAACCATTGATCAGATATCTCAAAGAAAATGGTGAAGTTGGTGTCGTACAGCCCAAAGTAAAATCATTTCTGACTCGTTCAAGTTTTGAATATGCAGGAGCAGCGGGTGGGCTACTTGACGTTTTGGGATATCCATTTTGCCAGGGCCGAATTCTGTCTGAAATGGAAGAGGATTTGGGCCAATATGATCAAATAGCTGAAACGTTCTGGTGTACTGGAGCAGCCATGTTAACTCGCAAGGAATTATTCCAGGATTTTGGTGGATTTGATGAAGATTTCTTCGCCCATATGGAGGAAATCGATTTTTGTTGGCGGCTGAAACAGGCTGGTTACAAAATGGTGATGGTTCCTGACTCGGTTGTATATCATCTTGGAGGAGGTACCCTATCATACATGAGTCCCAAGAAGACCTATCTAAATTTTAGGAACGGACTGAATCTTTTAATTAAAAATGAGAAGGGACTTAGGTTACTTTGGCTTTTGCCAATAAGAATCTTGTTAGACCTAGTGGCTTGCTTACGTTTCTTGCTGGTTGGTGAGTTTGGAAATGCCTGGTCAGTTATAAGTGCATATTTATCAGTGTCCAAGCAATTTTTCAACACACTGACGAAGAGGAAACAAATCCTCAAATTGATAGAAGCGAAACGGATCGGACCGGATAATACGGAAGCAGGCCGGTATCGCGGAAGTATCATTTGGGAGTTCTTCATTCTGGGCCGCAAAAAATACGCTGACCTTCGCAAGATCGCTTCAAATAGGATTTCGTGAAAGCAAGGGAACAGATCATTTTTAAATGCGATGACTTCGTGGTGGTCAACAAGCCTCCGAATATGCTTTCAGTTCCAGACCGATATGATCCGAATATACCTAATCTGTATCAGAGACTAAGTCGCCAATTTGGGAAGGTTTATCCTGTACACAGGCTGGATCGTGACACCAGTGGACTGATTGTCTTTGCACTTTCAAGGCCTTTCTTCAAGCATTTATCTGATCAATTTACCACAAGAAATATTCAAAAGCACTACGAAGCTCTGGTCATTGGTGTACCAGAACCACCACAAGGTTCGATTCGATTGCCAATCATACCCCTTTCTAATCAAAACAAAGTGGGCATTGGATCAAGGGGTAAATTGTCGGTGACTCACTACAAGATTAGAACTTCATATGATTCATTTGCTCACCTTGACTTAGACCTGGAGACTGGTCGTACTCATCAGATCCGGGTACATCTGCAAGCCATTGGCAATCCTCTACTGGTAGACCTGAAATATGGGGGTAAAGAAGGCTTTTTCCTAAGTGAAATTAAGAAGAACTACCGTGGCAATCGGGATGAAGAACGACCCCTGCTGAGTCGTACACCTCTCCATGCCTGTGCATTGCGATTTCCGGATCTCGAGGGCCAAGAAAGAGCCTTTTCTGCACCCATTCCAAAAGATATGAAGGCGGTGATTAATCAACTAGCCAAATGGAAAGACCACCGATCCCAACAGCCTTTTTACTAAAGGCCGCTTTCATGGGCAAGATCCAAAGCCTTTTCCCAGGCCAGTTCTGCTTCAGATAAATCACTTTTTAAGGAATAATATTTTTGCAAGATGTCGTCTTTCCCAGAATCTTCAAAAAACCCTGGCAACTTCATTTTTTCTTCAATTTTATTGATTTGCTCTTCCAGTTGCAAGACCTTACGCTCTGTTGATTTTACTTTTTTCAAAATGGCTTTTCGCTTGGCATAATCTATTTCAATTTTCGGACTTGTTTCTTCTTTAGCAACAACAGGTTTTTTATTAATGGCTACCTCACGTAAATCTTTGAGTTTACGTTTTTCTAAAAATTCATTGATATCTCCCAAATGTTCAAATAGAAGATGATCTTTCATTTCATAGGTTTTTGAGGTAAGTCCTTGTAAGAAATCTCGATCATGCGACACGACAAGCAACGTCCCTTCATAATCTAAAAGAGCCTGCTTTAATATATCCTTTGAATTCATATCCAGGTGATTGGTGGGTTCATCTAAGAGTAAAAAATTAATAGGCTGCATCAACAGATGTGCCAGGGCTAGACGTGCTCGCTCACCACCTGACAAAACCTTGATTTTCTTATCCACATCATCACCACTAAATAGGAAGGCCCCTAATAAATGTCTGATCTTTGAAAACATCTGCTCCGGCGCACGTCCTTCTAAAAATTCCAATACAGTTTCGTTGTCAGCCAACAAATCGGACTGATTTTGCGCATAGTATCCAATATCTACATTGGAGCCCATAATAACATCACCATGGTCAATGTCAACTTTTTCAAGCATGGCCTTGATCAATGTGGTTTTGCCTTGCCCATTTTGTCCCACAATTGCAATTCGATCGCCACGGTCTATATTCATTGTCAGACCCTGGAGAACTTTTTTTCGACCGTAGCTCTTGTGTAAGTTTTGGATCTGGCAGACGCTTCGAGCTGACCTTCTGACTGGTAAGAACCGAATGCGCATCGATGTATCTATAGTATCTTCCCATTCAATCCTCTCCAACTTGTCTAACTGTTTCTGCATGGATTGCGCCATACTGGTTTTGCTGGCTTTGGCCATAAACCGTTTGATGGTTTTCTCTTTGCTGGCTATTTCTCGCTGTTGATTTCGATAGGCTGCCTCTTGTTTTGCCTGGATATCGGCTTTTTGCCGAAGGTAACGGTCGTATGAAAGTGGATAATCATAGATCTGGGTATTTTCGATCTCTAATATCCTGGATGCTGTATTCCGTAAAAAAGCCCGGTCGTGTGAAATAAGAATAATCGCTCCGGGATAATTAACGATATAATTCTCTAACCAGATAATGGCCTCGATATCCAAGTGGTTTGTAGGCTCATCGAGGAGCAAGAGATCTGGCTCTTCAAGCAGGAGACGAGCCATTTGCACACGCATTTGCCAACCTCCACTAAGGTGTGAAATCGGTCTTTGGAACTGGTCGGGATCAAAACCGAGACCTTTTAGAACCAATTCTACTTTCTTATCAACTGAAGCCTGGTCAAAATGGTTGAGGCGGTCAAGATTATTGTTGATGTCCTCAATTAATTGTAGGTATTCTGGGCTTTCATAGTCAGTAAAAGTCTCTAACTTCTCTTGGAGTTTGTTGTTCGCTTCTTCGAGGTCCAAGACCTGTGAAAAAGCCTCGTTGGCCGTATCCTTTATGGACTTTGATACATCTAGATGAAGTGTTTGCTCCAGGTGACTGATCTTTAAGCCCCGTGGAGTATTCACAACACCTTGGTCTGGAATGAAATGGCCTTCAATTATATTGAGTAAGGTCGTTTTACCTGCACCATTTCGACCTATCAGCGCTATTTTATCATCAGCGTTGATCTGGAAAGTACCATTTCTAAAAAGAATTCGATCTCCGAACTGGACAGTGAGGTTCTGGACTTGAATCATATGTTAATTCCAATTGGCACTGTCTGGCATTTTAGCGATTACTGAGTAGGCGCTGCCCTTGTTGCTCATTATCGTCTGCCAGAGATTTTTTGCTTCGGTCTTAAAAACATAATTGGCATAAAGATCAGCTACCACCCATGCGCCATATTCAAGCTCTTCGTTTAATTGACCTGACGACCATCCTGAATATCCAACGTAAAACCGAATGTTGCGAGGTAAAATTAATTTAGACTCAATCAAAAATTTTAACTTTTCAAAATCTCCTCCCCAATACACACCTCTTCTGATTTTTATAGAATCTTCTAAGAGGTCACCCACATTGTGCAGGTAATGAATACTATCGGTTGCTACTGGTCCACCAAAATAGACTTGTGCTTCAAATTCTGGAAAATCATGCAGAAGATCCTCTACTTTGACCTGGAGGGGTTTATTCATAATAAAACCAACACTACCTTCACGATCGTGTTCGGTAAGAATCACGGCTGATCTTTTAAAATTTGTATCGAGACTAAAGGGTTCAGCCAGTAGAACTTTACCTTTTTTGGCTATTGGACGATTCTGTTTTTTTTTAGTCAAAATGTAAATCGTATTTCCCGGTTGTCACTCACCACATGGTTATTGGAACTCGGCGGTCGATTCGCTTTATCATGCCCTGAAGGACCTTCCCTTTACCACCAACTTCTACAAATTCTTCGATCCCGGCCTCAAGCATATTGAAAATAGAAACTGACCACCGGACGGGCGACGTCAACTGTTTCATCAGATTTTCTTGAATCTCATTGGGACTCTTACATGCTTTGCCATTCACATTTTGGTAAATAGGACAAATTGGATTTTCAAAAGGTGTCTCTTTGATGGCATGAGCCAATTCGTTTTGAGCTGGCTCCATCAAGGGAGAATGAAATGCACCACCTACCTCCAGTGGTATCACCATGCGTGCACCCATGGATGAACAGGCATCACCGGCATTCTTCACGGAATCGATTTCACCCGAAATGACCAACTGACCTGGACAATTGTAGTTTGCCGCAACCACAATGCCTGGTGTCTCTTTGCAGGCAGTCTCTACTTCCTCATCTTCTAGGCCTACGACAGCCGCCATGGTACCGGGAATTTGCTCACAAGCTCTTTGCATAGCCTCTGCTCTAGCCTTCACCAGCCTGAGCCCATCGGCAAAAGTAAGGGTCTCATTGGCTACCAATGCTGAAATTTCACCAAGTGAGTGGCCAGCCACAGCTGTAGGCACCGATCGACGTTTTGTCAAATACTTGATTGTGGAGTGTATGAATACTGCCGGTTGCGTTACATCAGTCCGTACCAGATCATCAGCAGTGCCATTGCACATGATTTCATAGATATCAAATTCGAGCACACTATTCGCCTGGTTGATATAAAATGCTGTTTCTTCATCCTCTTGATCGAGCTGTTTACCCATTCCCACAAACTGGGAGGCTTGACCAGGAAACACATATGCTATCATACCAAGGATTTAATGAAGGTTCGAGCTGATCAAATTAAGAAATTCTGCTCGAGTCTCTTCCTTTCTAAACTCGCCAGTGAATGCGGAGGTGGTAGTTACTGAGTTCTGTTTTTGCACACCACGCATCATCATGCACATGTGACGAGCCTCCATTACAATCGCCACACCCAATGGTTCTAGTACATCATTAATGCAGTTCAGGATCTCATGGGTCAGACGTTCTTGCACCTGCAAACGCCTAGCAAAAACATCAACCACCCTGGGAATCTTACTCAAACCCACAATCCTTCCATTGGGAATGTACGCTATGTGAGCTTTACCGAAGAATGGCAAAATATGATGCTCGCACAAAGAGTACACTTCAATATCCTTCACCAAAACCATCTCGCTATACTCCTCGTCAAACATGGCAGAAGTCAAAATCTTCTCCGGGTCTACATCTTGGCCAGAAGTCAGAAATTGAATGGCCTTTGCAGCCCTTTCTGGTGTCTTTAAAAGACCCTGACGAAGACTGTCTTCACCAATACCATCAAGTATTTCCCTATAGTGATCACTAAGATGGGCGGTCACTGAAGGATCATACTCCTCGTGTCGCGTATAGTTGTTCCCAATCTTCTGACTTGTACTTCTCACAATAAATATTTTTGATTCACGAAGTATATACGTTTATGTCAGTACAAATGTTCTCTAAAAGAGTATAAAGGGTACAAAAGTACTATTAGTCGGTCGATATGACACATTGAGACCTTGCTTAAGTTTTCGCCATTCAAGAATACTTCTTTCCTCATCGTGTGGAGGAGGAGGATATGGAGCATCCTAACAGACAGCATAACCAACTCAACCCCCAGCAAGTGATGTCAAATGGGATCAACTTATCCACGAGATGGATTGACTGATCCAAGCTCACTCTTGATTCGTCCATTACAGTCTTTGCTTGAAACGTACTATCTTAAGCCAGCGTTTCTAATGGTAGCATGAAAGCCTTTGCCTTAAGACAGATCTTACGACGTACACCCATCTGGATACACCGGACATGGTTTGCACATGGCATCTTCTGGTTAATCTTGTTGGTGATTTTGGTTGCATCAGACTTCAGTAATGTTGGTTGGCCGATGGTTTTTTACCAAAAGAGTGTTGATATCACCTTTTATGCGGTGCTGATATATATCAATCTTCTGTACCTTATTCCTCGATTTTTATCCAGAAAAAAATTCTGGCCCTATGTAGGCTTGCTGCTCATGACGGTTATTGTACTTACTCCAATAAAGATAGCCTTTCAAGTTTTCCTGTTTTCCGAGTTCCCTTCCTTTCAAAATTATCTGATCGAAAATCAAGCCTATTACTATATGGGCATGTTTCTAGTGGGCAGCTCCTCTACTATTTACGGGATTATATCTGATTGGTTTATTCATCAATCAGAAAAAATGCAACTTCAAACACAGACGATGCAGTCTGAATTGAAATTTCTCAGGTCTCAGATTAATCCACATTTCCTCTTTAATACCCTCAATAATTTATATGCCTTAACCTTAAAGAAATCTGATGATGCTCCAGAAATTGTTCTGAAACTTTCTGAAATGATGCGATATATGCTCTATGAGTGCAATGAACGGACGGTGCCTCTGTACAAGGAAGTAAGCTATATGAAAAACTATCTTGATCTCGAACGTTTACGCCAGCATCACATGATTGATATTGACTTTGAACTCAGCGGAGAAATTGGAGATCAACGAATTGCGCCACTTCTGCTTATACCTTTTATCGAAAACAGCTTTAAACATGGCGTGAGCAACGAAATTCAACAAGGTTTTGTACATATTCAGCTCGACATTCAAGATGATACACTCATTTTTGATATAAAGAACAGTAAAGGTCCGAGCCACCCCAAACAAACACATCGTAAAAGCGGCGGAATCGGCTTAGTAAATGTTAAACGGCGTCTAAACTTAATCTACAATGACGCCTATAAATTAAATATCAAGAATGAACCAAACGAATATCAAGTGACCCTCCGATTGAAACTTTAAATCAGAACATATGCAAATTAATACCATAATTGTAGACGATGAACCCCTTGCCCTGGATGTTATGGAGACTTATATTTCTCAGATGCCAGAGCTTCATTTAGTAAAGCGCTGTGTGAATGCATTTGAAGCCAATGAGGCCCTAAGTAATCACGACATTGATCTGATGTTTTTAGACATCCAAATGCCGCAATTGACTGGGATTGATTTCGTAAAAACGCTCGCCAATCCACCCATGGTTGTTTTTACCACCGCCTTTCCGAACTATGCTATAGAGGGATTTGAACTGGATGCTGTCGATTACCTGCTGAAGCCAATTTCTGCCGAGAGATTTGTCAAAGCAGCGAACAAAGCCATCGAGCAAATAAAGATGCGCCAGGGACTGGTGGTTGGAGATCACCCAGAAGAAGGTGCAGATTTTATTTTTGTCAAGGCCGACAAAAAGTTCGTAAAGATAAAATATGACGATATTCTCTATATCGAAGGCTTAAAAGATTATGTGATTATTAAACTTCATGTCGGCCGAGTAGTGACGCTCCAGACAATGAAAACCCTGGAGGCTAAATTGCCTGAAAAATTGTTCAAGAGGATCCATCGTTCGTATATCGTTGGTATTGACAAAATTAAAGCCGTAGTTGGGAACCAAGTTGAGATCTTGGAAAATGGAAAAGCGAAATTATTGCCGGTCGGAAAAAATTACCGAGACGAATTGCTTGAATTGGTTAATAAAAATAGACTTTAGGTTTTGGACTTAGCTCGATACATCGAGCAGACTTTAAAAGTCCGGATCAAAAAGATATCCGCCATCTCCGGTGGAGACATTAATGATGCCTCGCTCATAGAATGCGATTCGGGAGACACATTCTTTGTCAAGTATAACGCTCTTGAAAAGGGCTTTGAGATGCTTGTGGCAGAGGAGGAAGCCCTATTTGAAATAGCTCGTACCCGGAGCATTAGTACCCCTCAAGTGTTGGTTTCTGGCAAGACAGTAGAACAGGCGTTCTTAGTCTTAGAATTCATCCCTCCTTCTGCTCCTTCCAAAGAGTTCTGGACAACTTTTGGGCAAAAATTGGCTGCACTTCATCGATATTCAAACGATAAATTTGGTTGGAATCGAGAAAACTTCATCGGTTCACTTCCGCAAATAAACAGATGGTGTCTCCAGTGGACAGATTTTTTTGCCGAGTGTAGAATTTTACCACAACTGCAACTTGCGATGGATAGGAGAAGGTTGAGTGTTGCAGATTGTAACGATTGCCATCGTATCTTAAGGAAGATTGATGAGATTTGCCCGTTGGAGGATCCTGCGCTGACCCATGGTGATTTATGGGGCGGAAATTTTTTATGTCATCAAGGGAATATACCCGTTCTTATAGATCCCAGCATCAGCTTTGCTCATCGCGAGATGGATATAGCCATGACTAAGCTTTTCGGTGGTTTTGAAAAGAACTTTTACGATAGCTATCAGGCCCACTATCCTCTCACTCCTGGATTTCAAAACCGGGTGGATATATATCAGCTCTATTATCTGTTGGTACATCTGAATTTATTCGGAGCCAGCTATCTGAACGCTGTCAGGCGAATAGTGAAAAAATATAGATAGGAATACCACTCGCTTGTTAAGCTTCATCATGGTCCTTTATTCCCTGGTACCCAAAACGGGGAATGTCACTTCTCGATAACTATTTTCCGGACGTATTGGCTTCCATCTGCGCAATATACACGTAGCAAGAAGAAACCCGGGGGTAATTGGGAAATATCCAGGATCTGCTGACTTGTTTGATTACCGGGAAAACTTGCCACCAATTGGCCGTGCATATTGGAAAATTCGACTTTATGCAATTGGTCAGGAGCCACGAGGTTTAATAGATCTTCAGCTGGATTTGGAAATAAGGACAACTTCTCTGGAGCAAGAGTCCCATTGGTTTGATAATTCATACTGTGAAAGGATGAAGGAAGACGCAGTGGATCTCCTTTCTTCGTTAACGTTAAAACATCTTGTACCGAAATACCGATCTCCAGTAAATCATCTAACGACCTAAAACCATTGAGATCTTCTTCGACTATGAAGGTAATCTGACCAATCACTCCATGTCTCACCACCGATTTGCGGTTAGTGTGCACTATCGCAACATCGAGCTGTCCATCTTTTGGAGATATGGCGTATGACAACGTTCCGCTATTGGCATCAAAAGCACCGTTTGGATCAAGATCAAATCGAATTGTACTTGAATCGACAAATCCTTGATAGATATCGATGGAAAAATGTAAACCAAGAACCTCGTCAAGTATTTCTTGACTGTCCACACTAATTTCCACCATGGCTTCCTGCCCTTCCGAAACCTCTGGAGTCAAAAGTTTAATGTCAAGCGGGACCGAATTTAGCGCCAGTGGTGCTGAGGCCACGATCCGATGACATTTATCATAGTGCCTGACGATAAGATCTAGATCGTGAATGGAAATCAGCCCATCTCCATTGGCATCTGCTGATTGAAGTTTTTCTATACCTAATGCAGGTTGGCCATTCCATACTGGGGCTAATTGCCCATACCACAGCTCATCATCTGGATACTTACGGATCGGACCCGTGGCCCCTAGATTCATTCCCAAAGGAAGTAAATCCGCTAAGTCCACGAGCCCATCATCATTTATATCGCCAGGCCATACACAATCAAGATCACAGTGCTCCTCAGGTTCAAAATCGACCACGGCAAAGAAGACACTGATCGCATGACAGGTCATTAATCCTGCATTTTGAACACAATACTTTAATACTGCCGCATCATTTCCTACAAAACCCAGATTGGGTTGATATGAGAGGCTTTGACCGTCTGGCAACAGCTCTAATTCACCGTTGGCCGGAGAACTGATAATGTCGAACTTATATTGATCAATGGGCACATCATAGGTCAACTTAAGGGGAAGATTCTTGTTAACCTGCAAAGTCCAAAAGGTTTCTTTGGGTGCAAAGTCATGTACAGTGACTAGAACCCGGGCAGTATCACATCGGCCTTCACTGCATGATTTATAAAAAAATGCTGTCTGTCCGGAGAAGTTCGTGGCGGGATCGAACCTGAACTGACCATTTGCCAGGGAAGTCACCGTGCCCCTTACGTCATCAGAGATGATCTCATCTACCTGCCTGGTGAGGTCGTTCTTGGTCACATCAAAGATGATTGGATTGTTGACCTCAGTAAAAATGAGATCCTCCTGATTCAAACCATTCCCAGAAGTGGGATCTATCACTTCGACCGTGACTAGCGAATTAGTCAGCGTATTCCCTTTCCACCTGCTAAACCGTAATGTCGTTGTCTGTAAACTTCCCCACTTAGGGGTATAATGATAAATCTGGGAGGTTATTTTCTCTAATTGACCATCATAATAAAGGCTCGCGGGAGCTTGATGACCCTTGGCCAACAAAATTACAGCGGGCTCTCCGGGATAGACAGCATGGGAAAAGGTATCAGTCTTGTAGACATCTGTTGGCTGATCGACCCGGATGATTACGCGGCCCGATTTGCAATGGTGATTGTTGCAAACCACATAGGAGACGTGTGCGAAACCTTCGTCAATGGCATCAAAGATCAAGCTCTTGCCGTCCTCACTGATAGTGACCTTTCCATTCTGCACATAAGCAATCTTACTCAATTGGAGCTCGTTTGAAATCGTTTGATCGTTTTCGAGAACTGGTAGGTGCAGACCGCGAGCGTCAGTAGTCGTAGTGTAATAATCCGGTGCAGTTTTGATCGGTTCTACAACAACAATGAAACCTTCAAATGAGGGCATTGGAACTCCTCCCCTGGCCCTTGTGGTCCTGAAAATCACCGTATCGAGACCTTCAAATCCTGGATTTGGAGTATATCTAAGGCGATACTGAGATTCAAAATTCAGCTTGTATTTAGCTACTGAGCCATGGGTTGGATAACTCAAGATTTGCGGGTATTCGTTGGAGGCAACTTCGACGTTCAAAGTCCTGTCTGTAAGCGTCTCGTAGACCCTAAGATTTGATATGATCTGTGCTGAAAGGTGACACTCATACCATCCAAGAAAGAATAGCAAAAGAAGCTGGGGGAGGGTGTGACGCATGGTATATATTAAGTTCAATCACAATATAATCTATATTTGAGGAAGACTAAAATTTTCTGGATCTTGCCGGGAATCTTTAACATAAGCTTGATGCCGTTCAGATCATGTAATAAACATAGTTCTTCGTTTGAATTAGTGGCCTGATATGGAAAGGACCAAATTGTACCAGGCTTTAACAACGCTGACAAAAGCTGAACGCCATAGGTTACGGAAATTTGTGGATTGCCAGACATCGAGGCGATCACAGCTTTTGATGCATCAAATTCTTTATAAGATTGAGCAAGACCTAGAGGCGGTTCCAAGTCGTAAAGAGATTTGGGAAGAAACCTTTGAAGGCTCATTTGATGACCTGAAATTTCGGAAAGATTGTTCCGATGCAGTTCGCTTACTGGAGCAATTTCTGAGCTGGGATCAGTATTGGGGCGATCCGCTTACGGAAGGCACGCTGAGACTGATGTCACTAGGGCGAAAAGGCCTTGAACATTTATACTCGAGCCAACTAAAGCGGGTACAGAAATTATTGTCCAGGCAGCCGGAACAGGGGGCCAATTATTATTATCATAAGTTCTTAGTCCAGCAGAATCTTTATGAGATGCGGCAGGCGAATCTCCAGCGCTTTGAAATTGCCAATATTGATAATATTTTAGACAATCTCGACACTTTCTATGTCATTGAAAAATTAAGATACTATTGCGAAATACTAAGCCGTAAATCTTTTGTTGAACATGATTACCAAAATCGCTTGATCGGTGAGATTTTATCGCTGATTGAAAATGGAGCCTTTGAAGATATTCCTGTTGTTCATGTTTACCATAAAATTGTGCTTACTCATCTCCATCCGAATGAACAGGTCCATTATTACGAGTTGAAGAGGACGGTGATCGAAAGAGCAAATTATCTGCCACTAAGGCATCGCAAAGGGATATTTGATGCTTTACTCAATTATTGCAATCGAAAAATAAATCAGGGTCATTCCGATTTCTTGCAAGAGTCTTTTGCACTATATCGACAAGTGCTCGATGATCAATTCTCGTTGGGAGAGAGATACATAACACACTGGACCTTCAAAAATGTGGTGGTATTGGCCTTGAGACTCGGTGAATTTTCCTGGGCAGAGAATTTCATACTTAGATCTGCTGATCGTATTGAACAACCATTTCGAAAGAATGCGGTAAACTATAATCTGGCACAATTGTATTTCTATCAGAAGAAGTTTGAGCACGTATTGACCCTTTTGCAAGAGGTAGAATACGAGGATGTCTCCTATAATTTGGGAGCTAAAACCATGCTTCTGGCTACTTATTATGAGCTAGGTGAATATGAAGCCCTCAAAACCTTAGGCAATGCCTTCAGGGTTTTTCTCCATCGCCGAAAGAATACAATAACAGAAGATCGAAGAAGGTCGTATCTCAATTTGATTAGTTTGACTATTCGGCTATCGACCATTAATCCGCGTGACAGCAAGGCTTTAATCAAGCTTCGCAAGCGGATGGAATCGATCCCGGTTGTTGCGAGTGAAAATTGGATTAGGACAAAAATCTCGGATAAAATTCAGAGACATCCTACTTATCATACTCTATAACTGTCCAGATCTATAAAGCAATGCTCCTTTATACGACCTTCACAGACCTTCCTTTTTCGTAATCTTGCTTGTCTTTTACTTACCTCCCTGCTATTTCAGATAACCCGGCTCAATGGCAGTCGTATTCACGGCCAGGCAATTGACGATCATTGGCAGCAACTGAATTGGTCAGACCTACAGAAATCTCCATTGCTCAATTACTTCTTTGAACCGATTAGCTCTTAGAAGGCTGTAGGTTATTGGAAAGGGATGTGGTCCCCACCATATGAATTCAGCTGATCAATTTGATGCAGATGTCATGCAAGCTGGGGTAAACAGGTCTAAATACAAAGATACTTTGTTAATTTGCCAACTTGTTTTGAATCTAAATGATAAGCGTGTGGATAATATCATTTCAAGAAGGACAATTCTGAAAACTGGAAGTTTAGTGACGGGAGGCTTCATGATTGTCCCGCGACATGTACTTGGGAAGGGCTATACAGCTCCCAGTGACAAATTGAGCTTGGCTGCGATTGGGTCTGGTGGTAAGGGGAGATCTGATATCATTAATGCATGGAACAAGGGGTCGGAGAATGTCGTGGCCCTATGTGACGTAGATCGAGAACGAGCAGGTGAGACGCTAAAAAAGTTTCCAAAGGCTAGATTTTACGCTGATTTCCGTGTTATGCTGGATGAGCTGGGTAGTGAGCTGGATGCGGTGACGATTTCTACTCCTGATCATACCCATGCAGTAGCTGCTATGGCAGCGATGGATCTGGGATTGCATATCTATGTGCAGAAACCGCTAACACATAATATTTATGAAGCGAGAATGCTCACAGAGAAGGCTCGAGAGCAGAGTATCGTTTCACAGATGGGTAATCAAGGCGCATCAAATCCTGGACAGGAGCAAATGATAAAGTGGTTTGATGAAGGTGTCATTGGAAAAGTTCACGAAGCACAGATTTGGACCAATAGACCGGTCTGGCCGCAGGGGATACCTCTACCGAAAGAATCCTCTCCCCTGCCAGAAACGATGACAGCCCATGATTGGGATCTCTTTATTGGCCCCGCCAGCATGGTAGACTATCACCCTCTGTATCACCCATTTAAGTGGCGAGGTTGGTGGAACTTTGGTACAGGTGCGTTAGGAGACATGGGATGCCATCTTATTGATCCAGCATTTCGGGTCTTGCGGCTTGGTTATCCATTAGAAGTTGAATGCAGTGTAGGTCAGGTCTTTTTACAAGATTGGGTAGCTGAGCACATCCCCGAAGGATGTCCACCTTCCAGCAGGGTCCAACTCAAGTTTCCAGCAAATGAGTACAATGATTCCCAAGTATTGATGTCCTGGCATGATGGAGGATTGAGACCTTTTCATCCACAGATTATACCACCTAGTGATCCCATTGGTGATGATGATAGTGCCAATGGAGTTATTCTGATTGGCGAAAAAGGTGTAATGACCTGTGGTACCTACGGGGTGAATCCAAGAATATATCTTAATTCAGGTGAGAAGATCACCATGCCCAAGAATTTTAGTGGCAGCAATGAACATGCAGATAAGCCCGAATATGGGCATCATATACATTGGGCGAAAGCCTGTAAAGCAGGTTTTGGTAGTCCGGAACACCAAGCACTGACATCCTCCTTTGACTATGCTGGTCCGCTCACCGAAACCGTATTGATGGGTAATCTGGCTATTCGCAGTTATTCCTTAGCCAGTGATAAAAAAGACAGGCGTGGACGACACACCTTCGAGGGCCGAAAGAAGCTGCTCTGGGATGGGCATAAAATGACCATTACGAATTTCGATCCTGCCAATCAATTTGTCAGGAGAGCATATCGTGATGGTTGGAAACTTTAGAAGTCGTCATTAGCTCATTTCTGACGCACGATTTCCACAGTTCTCACGGTTAATCTTGGATCGTCTGGATCTTCCAGGAGACCGAAATAACCTACAATGGCTTCTTCGGCATCAAAATAGATAAATTGCGAAGCGGTTGATTCAACATTGCTTCGTGCAATAGCAACCTCACCCCCCTTTGCAGAGTACAATACAGGATAGGCACCATCTGATGTGACTTCTCTGATGTAGAAGGACACGAGTCCTCGATCATTTAGCACAATGGGTCCGATTTGGACCTTAGCACGGGGATCTGCATTTTCTGGCCTCTGATAATAACCAGTTGACTTAATCCTACCCCTTGGCGATAGATGTACGCCCAAGATCCCATGACATATCATTGTGGAGGCATTGGTCATCGACACTCCGGTAACACCTACGTTTTCTTCCACTCGGTAAGCGCTCATATATGATCCATCTGTGAAAGCAGTCGGCTCACCAATTGGATTCAGAGTGACGCCCTTTTGATCCTGGGAACCTGTGCGAGAACCAATCAATTTCTGGAGCTTCGTTAAATTTTTGTCACTCTTTGACAATTGATAATCTCCCGCTTGATCAATATAGAGGGAATATATCTGGTGCCCTTCATTGGATAAGAAGATCGTGCCACTATCGGTTTTAAAGAAATGAATAGCATCAAAAGGATTGAATTCACTCAAAACTTTCACGTGATTGAGCAAATTTGCTCGTTTGTCGAAGTGGTAATATTGAAATTCACGGTAATTACCTGAGGTAGAAGCATTTCTAGGCGTAAATACCCAGGTCTGTGATTTGAGTTCCTCTGCACCTTCCTCGTGAATACCGAATTCCTCACTACGATATGCTACATCCATGTCTTTTTCAAAGACAAGATCGTAGTAAAAGGAGTCGAGACCACTAGTATCAAATGAAACAAGCCTAAGTTTCTGATCTGAGGGTTCCTTGTCATTGCTTCGGTCGAAATGATTGAGCATGGCCAAAGTATAACCCTCTGCGGGATCAGTTGTTGGCAAGTACAAGGAAGTCCAAAACTGTTTTTTCGTGCTGCTGTCATAGGCTTCCAAGGAAGTTTCCATTTGTGTTTCAGAAAATTGTGCCGTTTGGCTGTTTTCCCGTTCATACCTGGTGACCTGAAGGTCCACCAGTCTGTTTTGGCGGTCAACATTGAGCATGGTCTTAAAATAAGTAGTGGCGTTCGGCTGAACCTCCTGACTGACCAATGGTCTTTCGATCTCGATCCAAGGTAGTTTCCGATACTCTTCTTCACTGATGAAGCTTGGATCAGATTCCAGCAGTTCACCCCGCTGTTCGTTAACACCGAAAAACATGCTCTGATCTGGGATATCACTAGTCTGCAGATAAAACATTTCTTCATTGATTAACCCACCATTTCGATCGTATGTAAGCCGGTAAATTCCCCGGAGATTCAAGGGTTTTCCCTTTGCATTGCCAGGGTCTAGTGGTGTAATCACTCTGGCCCTCTTTTCGAATTCAAGAAGGACCTCCAAACCATCTGGAAGTGTGGTAACATATCGAATACCGCATCGTTCGGGTTTGAGTGAGTTCATGGACTTCGGAAGAAGACAAGCCTGACCATTGAGTTGCCAGGTTAAGGTTATAAGTATGATGAAGTATAAATATCTCATTTATAGCTGTTTTAGCAACAATCTAGATCGATCAGGTACTACCAATAATGAATTTGTGAACGGGGGTCTACAGATTAATGTCGAACAGCGAAACTGAACTTCGTATTGATGACCACATTTTTCATGCCACTTTATATCCTAGAATGATCATTTCATCGTCGAGCTACCGGGTTTGACCACTTGTTCCGGAGATCGAATGCCACTGTTGGCTTCTTTTGTACCACAGATCCGGTTGAAGGCTAATATGTACCGAATAAAACCATGGTGAGGAGCACATTGAAGCTGGTTTGTGCCGGTCGAAAAATGGCCAAGAAGCTATTTCTATTTACATTCGTTGTATCAGTTATGGTACGTAAGATTTGGCCGCATACTCTATTTTCAATTGTCATTGCCTGCTGCTTATATATTGATGCTACTGGGCAAACCCCGACTGTCCAGGATTGCTTGGGTGCCATTCCCATCTGTACCGAGGTGTATGAAGAAAGCTCATCCCCCGAAGGTGCAGGTAACTATGCGAACGAAATTAATGGAGTCACTAATGGGGGGATATGTTGTATGGATGCTGAACTAAATTCCATTTGGTATACCTTTACCGTAAATAACTCCGGTGAATTTGGATTTGAGCTTACACCCAACGAGCTTACTGACGATTATGACTGGGCACTATTTGACATAACCCATGCCAGCTGTCAAGATATTTTCACGAATGCTTCATTGCAAGTCAGTTGTAATGCGGCGGGAAGTGGTCCAGCAGATGGATTTCTATGTAATGGTGTTACTGGCGCTAACGGAAAATCTCCTCACATCAATCAGGGGGGAGGATGTAGTTTTCCCATTCCCAACCAATTTGCTGGATTGAATCCGCACAATGCCCTGGTACCGGTAACCGCAGGAAATACCTATGTCCTGGTGGTTTCGAATTGGACAGCCTCAACCAATGGTTATAAAATAGATTTTGGATTGTCGAGTGATATCGGCATATTTGACAATGAGCCACCGGTGGTACTTGATGTTCTGCTCCCAGATCCCTGCGGTGATGGTCAGATCTTGATTCCTTTCTCAGAAAATGTACAAATTGCTTCGATAAATGACGACAATTTTGTGCTCACCAAGAATGGCAATCCACATAGTACCACAATTACTTCCAACTCGAAGGACCTCGGCGGAGAATACGATAAATTCTTCACCTTAGCTGTAGACCCGCCCATTTCCACACCAGGCACCTATGAATTGCTTGTTCGATCTACTTCACCATCTGATTTATTGGATTTGTGTGGAAATCCACTGTCCAGTGAAATCACATTTTCCTTTGAGATTACCGATGTCCCGATCGGAAACCCCGGGTTACCAGCAGATACGATCCTATGTGCAGATCAGGATTTGTTTTTGGATATAACCAGTGAACACATCAAGCAATATTTATGGGAGGATGGTTCTAGAAATCCTGTCAGAAAGATTCTTGCTCCAGGTGCTTACTCAGTAACTGTTTCGAATGCTTGTGGTGAGGCATCGGCTACTGTAAATGTACAGGCAGCAAATTGTCGGCCTTGTGAGATCTATGTACCTAATGCAATTACACCGAATGGAGACCAGATAAACGATCGTTTGATGGTTTATTCTGATTGTGTACTACAGGACCTGATATTATCGATCTATGATCGATGGGGTAACCATCTTTTTAGCACAACAGATGGAAACCAGGGCTGGGATGGTCAATCAGAAGGCCGGAAGATCAGGTCGGGTGTGTATTTGTATCAATTGACTTATCAGGTGACGGAGTCAGGTGCAGTATCTAATCGGACAAAAGCGGGAGACTTTGTCGTTATAAGGTAAAGATGGATACTTTGCGTAATTTGTGCTTTTGCCTTATCAATCAATTTCTAACGTAGCACTAATGAACACTCATCAATTTTCGGTGCCATTTATTCTGATTATAATGGTATTGAGTTTACCAATTTTGGCTCAAAAGAGAGATTATTATGAATTACGCACTTACCATTGTAGTTCCGAGGATCAAATTGACCGGACGGAGCATTATCTAGAATCCGCCTTAATACCATTGGCACATGATCTCGGGTTAACTCAGGTTGGAGTTTTCAAACATTTGGCGAACGATACCGCCAGACAGAAAAGACTCTTTGTATTGATTGTGGCCCCGGATTTCTCTGCCCTCGAAAGATTGGGTGATCATCAAGTGATGGAAAATCAACTCAGTGGTGCGGGACAAGAGTATCTTCTCAGCAAGCATGATAATCCAGCATTTGACCGCATAGAAATCAGTTGGCTTAGAGCATTCTCAGCTATGCCAAATCTGGAAGTACCAAAATTGAGTAGTGCCGGGCCCCATGTATTCGAATTGCGAAGTTATGAGGGAGCATCTGAAATCTTGTATCGAAAAAAGGTCGACATGTTCAATGTGGGAGGTGAGATTGAATTGTTCGACGACTTAGGATTCAATGCCATCTTCTATGCGGAAACTCTTGCTGGTCCTCGTACACCAAATTTAGTGTACATGACTTCATTTGATGACATGGAGTCCAGAAATGTCCATTGGGACTCCTTTCGCAACGATCCGAGATGGAAGAAAATGTCAAGCCTGGAGAAATACCAAAACACCGTGTCAAAGGCCGATATCTACCTCCTGGAAGCCACACCTTTTTCAGACATAAAATAGCGTCCTAACCTATGAGTTAAGCGACCGGCAACTAGTGCTTCATTCATGAAGTATATGATATTAGTGGGGCATCTAGTTTTTGACAGATCGAAGAGGCGAACCCCGCCAGAGTGACTTCAGTCGGGCAGGCGAGCATAGCCGTAACTATGTGAGGCTTTTGACGATGAAGAGATGGTAAGTAGCAGGCCAATGATGTTAGATATTTTTTGAGTGAAGCACTAGTGAGGCTGCTCCGGAAAGTGCCATCTTCATAAAATGAGCCTATTTTGGATGAGATTTTCACTTTTCCGAGATTGGGTGATGCCTGAGTATCAGCCGATTGAGAAAAATGGAAAGATCGCCAAAAGAGCCATTTTTGATTTGGCAACCTTTTCGGAGCATCCTCACTAGTGCTCCTGCTGTAGAAAGGCAACGAGATCGGCCAGCTCCTGAAGGTTCATCTGGCTTTCTAATCCCTCAGGCATAAAAGACAAGCCTGTTGAAGTCAAGGACTTAATATCATTTCTTGGTATCGTATGCAGCTTTCCACCCATAAGTTTGACAGTAATTCCATCTTTATCTTCAGAATCAAGGATGCCCGACAAGGTGGTTCCATCATTTAGTTCAATGATATGGTTTATATATGAAGGTTCCGCCACAGCATTGGGATCAAGGATGTGATGGACAAGCGTTCTTTTGCTCATACGGTTACACTCTGTCAGATCTGGGCCAACCTCTTTTCCCTGGTCTTTATACTGATGGCATTGACTACAGTGCATAATAAAGATGTCTTCCCCTGCACCGATATTTCCTTCCATGCCGTAAATGGGCTCAACCTTATTCAGTGCTTCTTTTCGAGTCACCACACCGGCGTCACTGAAAAACACCTCTGCCCTTTCTCGGATGGAATCCTTCTCTGACCATAAGAGCTGTCGTCGTCTCTCTAGATCAAAATTTAACTCAGCCACCGGCAGATCTCCAGATTCAAGACCTGCCAATAAAATCTCATGGTTTTCTTCTTGATAGATGAGAATATCAGACGCACTCTTTCGGACTGCTGGACTGAAAGTAGACCAATTCTTCACCAATTCTTCTGCCACCATTTTACTACGAATGGTTTGTAAATGACGAATTGCTGCCAGTTGCAGGTCGAGATCAAGTTTGGCATCGAGTAGCCTTATGAGTTTCGGGACCACAACCTGGTGATCAGAGGAAAATCGAAGTACATCAAGTGCTGCCAGCATCCCATGTGTGTCGGGAGAGGAATCATCTGTCAAATGATCGATTGCCTGTTTGACCTTTTGCTTCTGGTATTGCGATGCAACCAACCTCGCCTTTTCTCTGAAAGTAAAAATCGCCAGATCTAACTTCGTTGATCTTCCCTCGAACCTCTTTAAAGACGACCCAAGTACCGAGTTCATAAAATCTTTCTTATCCGCACGCAAGTCAAGACCATCAGCAATACCACTGATCACTGCAGAAATAGTAGCATCACCGTCATCACTAATCTCTAGTCTTTGGATGAATCGGATCAATGTCGAATGATCTGCACTCTGACCGAACCTTAACGCGAGCATCCTGACCAATGGTAAAGGCATTTGCTCTTCATTTTTCAAGGCCCTGTTCAATGAAATCTGAGGCACTCGGCATAATGTTGCTGCGATAGCCATAATCATCCACTGATTCTCTCGGTGATCTATCGAAAGACGGAGCAACTCATCAACAATGTCTAGATAATCTCCTTCTTCTTGTACCTCCAGATACATTCCCAGAGTCAAGACTGCCTGCAGCTTAACTCTGTCGTCTTTATTCCTACACAAGGGCACAACAGACTCAAGGAATGCTGGCGAATCAATCCAATGTTCAGAGGCTATTATTGCCTGTTCACATACTCTCGCATCAATTTCTTGCAGCCCCGACTTTACATCTTCAAAGGTCATTTCTCCTATCCCTTCAAGGGTCCATATGGCGTGTATTTTACCCTTAGTAGAGAAGCCAGGGTAAGATCTACGTATTTGATCAGCCACCGGTTTTGAATGTCCGTGCCCATCAACCAGCTGCTGTTGAACCATGATTCGACATACTTGATTGGGATGGTCAAGTCCTTTGATAAGAGTCTCAACATCGGCCTGATCCCAGGTGCAAGCTGTAGAGGACGCTTTACCCTTGGGATAGACTCTATAAATTCTGCCCTGGTCTCTACCCTCGGTAAGATCCATTGTTTCTTCAATCTCATCAGGGATCCACTCGGGATGTTCAATAACGGTTCGATGCATATCGAGGATGTACAATGCACCATCCGGTCCTGTTTTCATATTGACAGGTCGGAAGGCACGATCTCTTGAAGCTAGGAATTCAATTCTATCTCTTCCTCTGCTGGCTTCGTATATTGATCCCCTTAGTGTTACTACATCACGATGGATCAGATTTAGGACCACATCAGCTACAAAGATGTTTCCCTTAAAGCCATCAGAAAACAAGTCTCCTCCATAGTGCTCGATGCCACAAGCTCCCGAAAAATATCCGGATTGCTCGGGGTGGTTGACCCGAGTATTCTGATCGCCAATGGCAAAGATCCGTGCCAGGCCATTCGTCTCGTGATCGGATATCTGATGAAGGGTATGAAGGGGTTGTAGTTGAAGATCATGATAATATCTCTCTGGAAAAACCAATTGACGGATATGATACAGATTGTGCGTACCGAAATAATGGCCCCAGTCATTAAGGGCAATCTCAAAACCACCTGATGAACGACCCGTTTTTTCAAAAATCCTTTCTTTCGGATGGAGTCTAAAATCGGATCTGTGCAGGTTTGTAACATTCTCTTTTTGGCCTTCCCAATATATGGCTCCACCGTTCCCACCATTGGCACCATAGACATAGTTGTCAAGACCATAGGTAAGGCCATTTATGTTGTGCTGCAAATTACCTTCGGCAAAACCAGTCAACCAGACCTCCTTAAATTCAGCCACCTGATCTTCGTTTCGATCGGCAATAAAGATGATATCAGGAGGAGCTGCAACCAGAAATCCATCAAGATGAGACATGAAGGATGTTGCCTGCCTCAAGCCGTCAGCATAAACTTGCCGGTCTTCATAGTACCCATCGCCTTCGTGGTCAACCAGGTGTACTATTCTGCTTTGCAAACTACCGTCTGGGTATCCGGGCATTTCCAAAACATACAGATCACCATTGTCTCTAAACACCAAATCTACCGGGTCAAGAACTTGAGGTTCTGCACAAATCAGGTCGATACTAAAGTCGGGATGTAGCTCAAAATCAGGGTTTACCGTTTCGCTCTGATTACACGACAACAGGAATGCACAGGCCAGCGTCATATTTGATAAGTAACCAAGTTTCTGCGTCTTCATGATCCAAATTTCACCCGGATAAGATAAGAATAAGTAGTGATTGGTCCCGGCAGTGCAGCTTGTCAGCCGATTGATTGACACCTAGGTCCATCCACGACCCCAATGGTTTGAGGTGCCCTGGGGTTGTTCTAACCTTCGAAGGTTAGAATCAAAGATCCATACCAGCTCACTTACGTTGTTGTGGTCATGAATTGCTTATCCCACCGGTCGCCACGCCTAAGCCTTGATCTATCCACCTACTCTCTTGCATGAGCAATCGACGGCGTCAGGCCTCTTTGTATTTTGAGTATCTTCATTGAGGTCATCGATCCATTGTTGCCTGGGATGAGAGAAACAATTACATGCCAACACCTAGTTCGTTTGCTTGAATACCTACTGATTTTAGTCTTTTGCATTCTGTGTAGCAATATATTGGCGAGTAACCGGCAGGTCAACCTGGATAGTATCCTATTCCGACAAGCATTGTCGTTGATCGAAGGTGGGTCATACGATTCTGCAAACATTTTACTTGAGCAATGCAGGCAAAATTACTTAGAGAAAAAAAATTGGCGAGGATTATCGCGGGTCGTTTCTCAGACAGCAGAATTGTTGCGAAAGAAGCTCAGTTATGATTCGGCTATGACCATCACTCAGGAGCACCTGGATGTATATGGTCATCTGTTGGATTCCACCGACCACAGTTTGGCTGAGATGTTTGATGTACGTGGTCGAATCTCGCTGAACACAGGTAAGTACAAAGAGGCTTTTGCAGATTTTACACGTGCTCTAGACATCAAGCTACTAAATGATGTTTCTGGGGAGGATTTAGTGGTCAGCTATGATCAATTGGGGGATGCTCTTCGTGAGCAAGGAGAAGACCTTGCAGCGCTGCGATATTATGAGAAGCAGGAAACTCTTGTGTCTGAATATTTTGGGCCAGAAAGCCAGGAAATGGCCAATGTTTTGTCTGATTTAGCCATCATCAACCGAAAGCAAGGTCGTTTTGCCTTGGCCAAGAAGCGATATCACAAGGCGATGAAGATACTCTCAGACCATTATCCTGTGGATCATCCGTCTATAAGTCCGGTATATAATGGTCTTGCCATCACTTATGCTCAAACGGGTAAATATCCAGATGCTTTGGAATATTTCACTAAAGTGTTAGCCATCGACCAGAAAAATCTGGACCCTCTTGATCCGAACCTAGCCAAATCATATACTAACCTGGGCATTTTGAATGAACTCATGGGAGATCTTAAGCAAGCTTTGATCTACTTTGAAAAGAGTCTTTCGATAAAGCTGGCAACATTAGGTAAAGATAATGCCAAGTTGATGTATGATTATAAGGGCCTTGCCGTAATTTATCAAAAACTTGGGGATATCGGTCAAGCCCTCGTATTGGCACGTAAGGCGAAGGCATTGGAAGAAAAATATTTTGGAGCCCAAACTTTTAATACCGGAGTTACTCACACTATGCTCGGCACCCTTTATCGAGCAAATGGCCAGATAGATTTAGCACTTAGACATTTGCAAACTGCTGAAGAAATTCTGTTGTCGATTGAAGGTATTAACCCTGAGCTGGGCCCAGTTTACCACAATTTATCGGTTATCCTCAGTGGTCAGGGCAACCTTGACCTGGCACTTCAAAATGCAGAAAAAGCACTAAGAATTAACACACAGAACTACGGTTTGTCGCATCCGTTTATAGCAGGAAACCACGTCAGGATGGGCCAAATTTTCTTGGAAAAGAAGAATTACCAGAGGGCTAGAGATCATTTTGAAACCGCCCTAGATATCAGTACCGAACTCCATGGAAACCGGCACCAAAATGTGGTGCGAGCCTTAGTAAATCTCTCTCAAGTCAGTAGGGAAATGGGTGAGGTAGAAGAAGCTTTGACATACGCACAATCTGCCTTAATCGCCGGGTGTGTTGATTTTGAGGATACTCGCTATGAGAATAATCCAGATATTGAAGACACCTTTATTCCCAAGGATCTGGTCAAGGCCCTTGCTATGAAGGGCCGGGCACTGAGAGCAAGATCCGAAGAGGGACATCCAGCATTTCTTCTTAAGGCTTTCGAGACTTTTAATCTTGCCAGTGACCTAATATCATTGACCCAGTTTAGCTATAAATCCAAAGGATCCGTAGCAATTTTCCAAGAAGAGCTCCGTCCTGTGTATGAAGAGGCGCTCAGCATAGCCTATCTACTTTACCAACAAAAAGGTGATAGCAAATATTTTATTCAAGCCCTCCACCTTGCCGAACAAAGTAGAGCAGCGCTTTTGGTTGCATCCATCAATGAATCGAAAGCCAGGGAATTCTCGGGATTACCGCCTGAGCTTCTTCGGCGTGAGAATCAACTTAGACGGGATTTGGGATTTTATGAACAACAATTGCAGGCATCCCCTGATGCCGATAGTCTCAGTGAAATTTATAACACATATTTTCACTTGAAGAATGAGTATGACAAACTGATAAATACCTTTAACAAGAACTATCCGAAATATTTTCGACTAAAATACAACCGGAATACAATAGACCACAAAACATTCCAAGACCATTGGATAGAAGGCGATCAAGCATTATTGGAGTTTTTTGCTGGGGAAAATCATTTCTATTGCCTCTATGTGGACCAATCAAATCAATATTTTTACCGCGTAAATGTGAATGACACCCTTATTGAAAACATCTCCTTTCTATCTGACTTTTTGCGAGATAGAAATATTGAAGCTCGTCCATTTCAAGAGAAGTCCTTTTTCCTATACAATAAATTTATTACTCCCATAAAGGAAAAAATTCAAGAAAAAAGACTGACCGTTATACCTGATGGATCACTGAGTTATATACCTTTTGAAATATTGGTGCGGGAGAAAAGTGAGGACGTAAATTCATTCGATTTGCCATATCTCTTCTTGCAACATCCGATATCCTATGCATTTTCAGTAACTTTTTTAAGTGAGATGAAAGCAGGAAATGTGGATAAGAGAGAAAAGTCTTTTCTCGCCTTTGCTCCTATGTTTGACAGCCATAATGAAATCGAAGATCTGGATGATATACCGCTCTTCGCATCCAAGGATAACTCTAGAGCTGCTTTCGGGTCGCTCGCTGGGGCTTCGGACGAAGTTGCAGCTCTTGATCGTTTCTTTGAAGGCACTTTCTTTGAAAAGCGGCAGGCTACTGAAACTATGTTTAAAAAACATGGACCCAGGTATGAAATTCTTCATCTTGCTACACATGCGATTATCGACGACATCAATCCATTGAATTCTCGACTTTTATTTACTTCTGTTAGCGATTCGATTGAAGATGGAAATCTCTATGCTTGGGAACTGTATACGATGGATCTCGAAGCGGAAATGGCCGTACTTTCTGCATGTAACACTGGAACTGGCAAAATGCAAAAAGGCGAGGGAGTTCTTAGCATTGGAAGGGCCTTTGCCTATGCCGGATGCCCGAGTGTAATCATGAGCCTCTGGCCTGCTCAAGATCAAACCACCAGCAAGATAATGGTTAGTTACTATGAAAATCTGGCAAAAGGACTGGCTAAGGATGTCGCGATGCAGAAGGCAAAATCAACCTATATTAATCAAGCCGATGAATTTAATTCACATCCCTTTTATTGGGCAGGCTTCATTGTACAGGGAGATCCAGTTGCCCTGGAGATCCCCTCGAAGTGGTCGCCATATTTATACACTGCTCTCCTAAGTCTACTAGTTTTTATCGGTGGGCTTCTATTCTATAGATTCTCAGGATACCCAGGAAGATGAAATCAGGGTGTAGTACTACTAATAACAGATTTCATGAGACATGATTTCTTTTCCTCCAGTAAAAGTTTGGCGGGTATTGATTTTCATATTTTCAACCCATTTCAAGAATCAAAACATTTAGGTAATGCTAAGAGAAATTAAAAGGATTGACCCATTTTCCCTTGGAAAAATCTACGGACTTACAGGAGCAGTTGTCGGACTTGTCATTGGTATTCTGCTTTCTATCGTGCATATGATAGTAGGTGCAGCAGCAGGTGAGATTGCGGCTTTATCATCCTTATTCGGTGGAATGGCATTTTTACTTGTGCCGATATTCTACGGTATTGTTGGCTTCCTTGGAGGCATCATTGCAGGGATAATCTACAACATTTGTGCATCCTGGGTCGGTGGGATTAAAATCGAACTTATGGAAGCGGGAGATGACATCGGCATCGAAGATCTTTAGGCTCAAGTAGAATGATGCTTGCCAAAAAGGAAGCCCACCAACTGATCCTTGGTTTCGATTCACCTCCATAGACTATGCATATGGTCAGTTCGAAAATAGGCATCATCAGACTGATGGTCGTCCACTTGATGTTAGAGCCTCTAAAGGAAATGGCCTGGGCCAATAGCCTCGATTTTTGACGAAAACTTTATCAATATGTGAGGTGTCGGCTAATATAGTTGTTGTTAATATCGATCAATCGAGCTACCTAAACTGTTAATCAGGTCTAATGGTATAACCAAATAGGTACCATAAAAAAAACTGGATAAGCTATTTATCCAGTTTATTTCTTTGTATCAGTAGATTTCCTCGGTGAATCACGTTCGAGTTTAGTGAGTGCAACGCTTTATTACCGAAGAGTGTCTCGATATTTGAACTTCTCAATTACATTGTTGTACTTTCCGCAAAATGGGAATTGAATACCAAATTAGTAAACGAGACAATCTCGATACAATTCCGATTTAATGGCAAAAGAGCAAAGCCCTTTTGCCACAGAATGGTCAGGTGGACTCATAAATGCTCATTTAATGAATGGACTAAGGCCATTCTGATTAAACAATGTTACCGGGTCTTGGTTTGCATTTTGCTTGAGATGATCTCGTGGATCAATTCTTGAGGTTAAGTTAATATTTTTAGGAATATTTCGCAAGAGTATTGGAATATTTTTAATGCTTCGAGGGTATAAAATTCATCATCATCCAGGGATCACACACATTGTTCCGGATCGACATTCATCGCAGATGTCACTGACTATTTCTATGGGTTGAATGGCTAATTAAAGTATCCTTGATCTGAGCCTTATGATTAGGGGAAATTAGCCAAAGCCGTCCTGGGTCTGCTCATGAGCTTTTCGCTATCTTAGGATATTTACCGCTCTACTCGGTGACCATGATAAAAACCTATGTTTTCTTACTGGCAATCGTCGGTGTTTCGGTTTGCTTTACTGGGGCTCAGAACGATACTCTTGCCCTATTTTCTACTATCCATGGTTTGGATTTTAATTCCTCAGAATTGGATAGTTTACGCCCGGACATAGATCAAGCAAGACGCAAATATGAACTTATCCGAGAAGTACCGATCGATAATGCTGTCCCACCGTCATTATTCTTTGATCCTCTTCCTACGGGTTTTGAACCATTTCAAATTCAGGACAGCATAAACTGGCCATTAATTGAGCAGGTAGTACGGCCCGACAATGATCAAGAGCTGGCCTTTCTTACGGTTATAGAGCTCGCATCTTTGATTCGATCTCGCCAAATTACAGCTGAAGAATTAACTCGCTTCTTTATTCAGCGCCTTAGGATCTTTGCAGACACGTTGGAATGTGTAATTTCTTTGACCGAAAACCGAGCTGTCGAACAAGCAAGGCGACTTGACGAAGAATTGGCGCAAGGGATATACCGTGGACCACTGCATGGAATACCTTATGGAGCAAAAGATCTTTTTGCGGTACCAGAATATCCCACAACTTGGGGGGCAAGTCCCTATCGCGGTCAACATCGTTCTGAGACAGCCACTGTTATTCAGAAGTTAGATCGATCCGGAGCAATACTCATCGCCAAGTTGACTATGGGAGCCCTTGCTTGGGGTGACGTTTGGTTTGGCGGCAAGACAAAAAATCCCTGGAATCTTGAGCAGGGATCAAGTGGTTCGTCGGCAGGATCTGCCAGTGCAGTGGCTGCTGGCTTGGTGCCTTTCGCTCTGGGTACCGAAACCTTGGGTTCGATCATAAGTCCCTCTACCCGGTGCGGTACTACAGGACTAAGGCCTACCTTTGGCAGGATCTCTCGGTATGGAGCTATGGCTTTGAGCTGGAGCATGGATAAAATTGGCCCCATCTGTCGCACTGCAACCGATTGTGCACTCGTTTTCGATGCAATCCGTGGACCAGATCAACTTGATAAAACCGTGATCGATGCCGCTTTCAATTATAACCCTAAGCAATCGGTGTCAACATTAAAAGTGGCTTATTTCCGGGATCTATTTTCAGACAATTATAAAGGCAAAATAAATGACAGCTTGAGTTTGTTGACATTAGAGCAGATGGGAGTAGAACTTTCTCCCATTAGCTTTGACATCAATCTCCCCATATCAGCGATTGACTTTATTCTTGATGCTGAGGCTGCGGCCTCATTTGACCTTTTAACGAGATCTGACCGAGATGACGAGCTGGTCAGGCAGGTGAGGAAGGCCTGGCCCAACGTCTTTCGAGCGGCCCGGTTTATTCCTGCCGTAGAGTTTATTCAGGCCAATAGAATTCGTACCCTGCTGATTGAGCAATTGCATGAGATATTTAAAAACTATCATGCAATCATTACTCCAACCTTCGGAGGTAAACAGCTGACTGCTACCAATCTTGCTGGTCATCCAGCCATTGTACTACCCAATGGATTTGGGCCGGACGGAACCCCAACCAGCATTACGATCCTGGGAAACTTATTTGGAGAATCTCACATTATTCGTCTGGCTGAAGCCTTTCAATCTGCCACAAATTTTGAAGACCGACATCCCCAATTTTTTCGGTAGTAATGCATGAGTCATAATTTCAAGATTTTCTGAACAAGGGACTGATCTCTGGTTTCAAACCTGGCCAAATAGAACCCGGTCGGAAGATGATTGAGATGTACTGAGTTGCCATTGACCACCTGACTCTGGTAATAAGGCCTTCCCAAAGCATCATAAATTTGCAATAAACCTGGCTCCTCTGTCCTTACTGATAGGGCCGCTCGGTCGGTAATTGGGTTGGGAGTAAGGAAAGGCCTTTGTTGCCAAGTGATTTCCCTGACTGGAACAGATTCACCTTCAAATTGGATCTGATCAACGACGTAATGAGATGTATCGCCAGCGTGCTCTTCGTCCTTTAGAGACAGAATAAGCACCGCGGCAGTATCAGGTATTTCGTCACTCACATATTCGAATGAGGCTTCAAATGGGGTATATTCATTAGGACCACCATAGGTAATAAACACAGCCGACCCAATGGCATCTTCCTGATTTAAGGATTGATTAGACGTGAGCAATGCCATCACTATAAGGCTGTCTCTTGGAGCACTACCCACGTATCGATGAAAACCAGTGATCTTCTCTGGCCTTGCACTGCAAGGGAAGAACTGAACCATATCAGAGGACAGTGCCAAGGTATCTCCTTGTAGTCTAACGGCTGTCGTCGTCCCAGCCGCTCCGGGATTCACTGGACGGAGTCCAGCAAAGATGTCCAGATCCATGGTATCCCTATCAAGGTAATCGGCAAAGAAATCTGACAATGCGATTTCAACCGTACGAAAAGTCGGCAACCAACCTACCGGAGCTACCACAGGAAACTTTAAGATGAGGGTTAACTCCTTCGATAGAGTATCTGTAATGTCAACAAGTTCTTCAAAGTCACCATTCGGCACTTGACATTGTGCCTCAAGACGATGACAATTTATCACGATCAACACGACCAAAACCAGTAAAAACCTCATTCTATATTATATTTCCAGTAAATATATAACAATTTATTAATCAGCATCTAGTTGCCAGATTTAGGCGACGAAATCCTTTCAACCATGCTCACTTGTGCTCCGTAGTTTTTCTTCTGAGTTTATCGGCCTACTGAAACCTACATTGGCCGATTTATGAACTTTCCTATTACCTCACAGTTTACACTTGCATGAAAATCTATAGAAGGCGGTGGGAGCAGTTGATTCCGGGTAAGATCACCGTCATCTGGGATTTCTTTTCCAAACCTGGCAACCTCGATCGAATCACTCCACCTGATATGGGATTTGAAATAGTCACTGATCTTGGCAACAGTGAAATGTACCCGGGACTGTTGATCCAGTATCAGATACAGCCCTTCCCATGGTTCTCGACCCAATGGCTAACAGAGATCACTTCTATGATTAAACATAAGCACTTTGTTGATGAGCAAAAGATGGGTCCATTTGCCTTCTGGCATCACCATCACGGTTTCAGTACTACGCCCAAAGGAGTTCTTATGGTAGATACCCTTCACTATGCGATTCCGTATGGAGTATTGGGATCGATGGTAAACCGGCTGATCGTGGCTGACAGAATTGAGCGTATATTTGCTTATCGTAAAGCAACCATAGAATCTCTCTTTTCTCCATATAGGGACGGTGTCCCTGAATCAATCACAATTGATGCCTAAAATCATCTTGATATTACTCATCACGACCCTTATAAGCTGCCGTATGTCAAGCCAACAATCTGACCACAAACATACCAATCACCTCATCCATGAAAACAGTCCTTACTTACTGCAACATGCTCACAATCCGGTAGATTGGTATCCTTGGGGTGAAGAGGCACTCGAAAAGGCCAGACGGGAAGACAAGATGATGTTGATCAGCATTGGCTATGCAGCTTGCCATTGGTGTCATGTCATGGAGCACGAATCCTTTGAAGACTCGGTAGTCGCTGAGATCATGAATGAGCACTTTGTCTGCATCAAGATAGACCGAGAAGAGAGACCGGATATCGACGATATTTATATGACAGCCTGTCAACTTGCATCAGGCCAAGGTTGTGGATGGCCGCTAAATAGTTTTGCATTGCCCGATGCCAGACCAGTCTGGGCCGGAACCTATTTTCCAAAGGAGCAATGGATGAATATTCTCCGTCAGTTTGCCAAAATGTGGACCAATGAAAAAGATAAATTACAGGATTATGCCCAGAAACTGACTCGAGGTATTCAATCTCAAGATCAGATCATAAAAGCTGAGACCCAGTCGTTCTCCAAAGAGATTGCACACAAGATGGCCAAAGGGCTACTTGATAAAGTCGATATGCGACGTGGTGGTCGGCAAGGCAGCCCAAAGTTTCCTATGCCCAGTAACTACCGGTATCTATTAAACTATCACGTAATGACCGATGACGAAGATGCACTGGAAGCAGTCAACATAACGCTTACTCAGATGGCCAACGGCGGTATTTATGATCAATTGGGTGGTGGATTTGCAAGATATTCGGTGGATGCTGACTGGATCGTGCCCCATTTTGAAAAAATGCTGTATGACAATGGCCAGTTATTAAGCCTATACAGTCAAGCCTACTCTTTGACTGGGGATTCTCTTTATTCAAAAGTCATCGGTGAGATGATTGGTTGGCTCAATCGGGAAATGACCGATGCTTCAGGTGGTTTTTATTCTTCGCTTGATGCCGACAGCGAAGGTGAAGAAGGCAAGTTTTATGTGTGGACTGCGAGTGAAATTGATTCGTTGCTTACTGAGGTTGAAGCACAGATTTACAAGGATTATTTCACAGTCAAACCCGGTGGCAACTGGGAAGAGGGCAAAAACATTTTGTATAGAAATTTATCCGATGAAAACGTCTGTAGAAAACATGGGATCACTCATTCCGAATTGCAATCGGTCATTTCATCTTCCAATGACAAACTGTTTATTGCCAGGGCGGAACGGATCAGGCCTGGTCTCGATGACAAGATATTGACATCATGGAATGCATTAATGATCATCGGACTATTGGATGCCTACCAAGCGACGCAGAATGAGCAACCCTTGAAAATGGCTCTCAGAAACGCTGACTTTTTGAAAAAATTCATGCTACAGGATGATCACAGACTTGCCCGCAATTTCAAAGATGGTAAAGTCAAGATCAATGGATTCCTCGACGATTATGCATTTACCATTGAGGCATTTATGAAACTTTATCAAGTTACCTTTGATGAAAAATGGCTTTACGAGGCCAAAGCTTTGGCCGACTATGCGATCAAACACTTTTACGACCAGGAATCAGGTTTCTTTTACTATACTTCAGATATCGATCCACCCTTGGTCGCACGAAAGAAAGAAATTGGGGACAATGTCATTCCTGGATCCAACAGCGCGATGGCTCGAAATCTCCATTTTCTTAGCCATTATTTTTATGATGAAGGTTACCGTGGACTATCTGATCAGCTTCTTTTTTCGATGGTGGAACCTATTCTGCAATCAGGACAGACTTCTTTCTACTCCAATTGGGCATTGTTATATTTGGAAAAACTGCACCCCACTTATGAAATTGCCATTGTAGGCAAAGATTTCAGAAAGCACTTGCAGAGTTTTCAAAGAATGTTTTTACCTAATTCCCTGTTTTTGGGAGGTGCAGATGAAGGAAGTCTTGCACTCCTGCGGGATAAATTGCAGGATGATGAAACGATGATTTATGTTTGTCAAAATCGAGTCTGCCAGTTGCCGGTACGAACTGTCGACAAAGCCATCAAACAAGTGACTTACCTCAACTGATGGAGAGTTGCTAAGGCAGATGATTTAGATCGAATGTTTCCACGACTTCACCCTATGCCGATGAATCTTGCACTTCAACAAAGAGACATTTGTCTAGCTTCGCATTGATGCCGATTGCAGATATTCCTTCAGTTTTATCCCAACGATGTATTCTTCCCCTGGATTCATCATCCAGGCAGTGATCCCAATGTATTCATCATTACCGACGGTTTGGATCGAGGGATGGCCCATCCGCAACTGTTGACGCAGTTCCTCGGTCGTAATTTTGATCTTTTCTTGGTCCCAACTCACTTTCAAGGAAGGAACGTGATTGGCAATTTCCGGCACATGGATTTCGGTTTCGACTCCATCTACAGACTTGGCCTGGTCACTCATGTATTTGATCTGACTTTCCCAGGTTTCCCAATCCTTTTGGTGATCTCTCTTGAGGTAGTTCTCCAAAGCAATATACATACCAAGGATCTCCTCCTTATTGACCTTCATGCCTCTTCCTACGGTATCGCCACGGGGCGGAGCGCTAACCCGCGCTGCTTCCACCAGATCACGTTTACCGATCAATAGGCCTGCACTTTGGGGCCCCCTTAGGCCTTTCCCACCAGAAAAACACACCAGATCAAATCCCATCTTGGTATATTTCCAGAGGTTCTCGACCGGTGGCAAATCAGCAGCGCAATCATTCATCGTCGGGATACCATACTTTTTCCCGATTGCAACAAATTCCTCGTGCTTAATTTGACCATCAGGATTGCCATAATTTAGAAACCATAGCATAGCTGTCTGATCATTGATGGCATCTTCTAATTCATCAGCAGTCTCTACCAGCACCAACTCAACGCCTGTATTTCGAATAGCATGTGAATATCCTATGTGATGGCTCTTTTGTAGTATCACTTGGGACTTCATTCCTGTGAGATCGTTTGGAATTTGCGCGGCTTTCTTGGAGTCCTTGCCCGTAAGAACACCTGCGGTTCCCAACGTTATGGCTGAGAAGCAACCTGCTGTAATGGTTGCATATTCGCAATCTATCAGCTGAGCTATTTTCTCTCCAACCGCATCTTGCAGATCATCCAGATTGACGTACTGGTTGGTTGCGTAATTGATGGCATCAATGGCAGCCTCGTCCATGAGGCAACCGGTCATCGAGGTATACGTTCCCGCAGCGTTGATAAACGTTCGCACACCCAATTCCTTAAAATAATCACGCCTGCCCCCTGTGCCAGCTGGTATACTACTTCTGCTATAGGCAGATCCCCACCAACCTCCAATAAAGGGTAAAGTCGACATCCCCTTCATCAATTGCCTTCTACTAATCATTTCTTATGGTATTTTTTTGAAAAATCTTACAAATATCTGTGTTTCACTGGTCTAGTCAAGTGCTGCAATACAGTCGATCTCTACCAAACTATCTCCCGGTACTCCTCCATAGACAGCAACGGTAGTACGCACGGGAGGCTTGTCACCAAATCGACCGCGATATACTCGATTCATTTCATGATAATCTTCTAAGTCGTGAAGGTATACGTTGACTTTAAGGACTTTGTCCATAGAAGATCCAGCCTTGACCAGTTCTTTTTCTAATTCATTTAACACGTGGTTAGTGTGGGCCGCAATATCACCCTCAAAATGTGCTCCCTTACCAGCGATATATACCGTATTGCCATGAATTGTATGACCAGAGAATAGAGGTACATCTTGATCAAGTACTACACTACCTACCTTTTTGGGTGAGCCGGCTTCTTTGCTGACCGAGCTCGATGCCTTTGCCATGTTTACACCTACCAGAGCTGCTAGTGTCATTCCGACTTTTTTGAAAATGGCCCTTCTTTTGTTCATCTCTTACCTAAGTTTAATGGTTAAAGGATTAGTTATTTTTTCTACAGTGGTGATCGCGCTTCTAAGGTTTCGATCTCGACTACAAGGTTTTGTAAGCTCACTTCAGACTTCCGTCGGGATTTAGTCACATCGGTGATACTCATGATTTTACTACCAAGTACGATTTTCCAATAGCTTTTGTATCTGTTCTTTCGGAACAGGAAGCTCATCAATGTGCGCCTCCAACCACGTGCTGAAGTCCTTCTCGATCTCATCAGTCCAACGACTATCAATTTGCCCCGGCGTGTATTTTCCTTCCTTCAACCTAGTGATTCCAAAAAGGTCTCGCAAGCGTACCACCTCGGAGGTTGTCACCACTTTCTCAGCTAAATACGCAGGAATGAATATTACGCCTTCCCGCTTCGCCAATACCACATCACCAGGTAAAACGGTCGCCCTGCCCATGCGAATCGGAACATTCAATCCAGACAGCATCACCCCAGTTAGAAAAGATGGATCCCATCCCTTAACAAATGCGTTAAAACCTTCAATTTGAGAGAGACCCTCTAAGTCCCTGCTTGATGCATTAAAGACCACTCCATTACCTGATTTGGCATAGATGGAATTTCCCAAATTATCACCGATCAAGGTACCATCGACTATTTTTCCGAATCCATCAGCCACATAGACATCCCCTTTTTGCAACATATCAATCGGCCAGGAATTGGTATTACCGATTCTCCCGTTGTTCTCTCCGCGCATCTTAATTTGATCTGACACATCTGGTCGATCAGGCATATACTGGGCAGTTAGCGCTCTTCCTACGACCGGTACGTCGGGATGAATCACCTGCCATTGTCCCTCAAATTGATTGTGGAAGCCCTCTCCCCTCATCACACCCCAAGCTTCCTCAATGGTGACTGTTTTCATCCGTTCCAATATACCGTCTGGTACTTTTGGGCGACCATCCTCAAACCTCTCCCCTTCCCAAGATGACGTCAGAAAGATCATCTCCTCCCGAGGCATCGTTTGAGAAAACAATGGTATGAATCCCAACACCAATATTGCACAGGGGATAATTCCTCTCCGTATCATGGTCTGTTTGCTATAGGACATTTACTATTATCCACTAAAGTAATCATTTTGCCATCTCCTTCCCTTAAACCTATGATAAAAAAATTTAAATCACAATCTACTGGCGTCTAAGGGGTCAAATGCTTTTCCAAAGGCATATGTTGCCATCTACTCAATCTATTCTTCCCACGTGGGTCTCGATATTCCATTGAGATCCCAGACTACCGTTCCATCACGCATTGTGAGCTCACAAACGAGTTTGCGATCACCCTTATAAGCCCATCCCCTAACATCGATAAAACCAAAGTCACCCTCCACCAATCGAAGGATGGCCAAATCAGCTCCTGCTCCTATGTCTAAATTTCCAAGTTCTGGTCTCTTGATAACCTGGGCTGGATTCCAAGTACTTTTAGCTACCACCTCAGGTATGGTTAAGCCGATGTTTAATAACTTCGACATAACATTGATCATAGACTTCATACCTCCATTCATGCTGCCGGTATGTAAATCGGTACTTATGGTGTTAGGTTTTAGTCCTTGTCGGATTGCAGGAACAGCTTGGTCAAAAACGAAACTCCCACCTCCGTGACCAACATCGAAAATGATACCCCTCTCTTGTGCCTTGAGTACAAAAGGTCTCAGCTTTCTTTGTTCATCTACAATGGGTATACGATTGCGTACACTGGCATAGGTGTGGGTAAAAATATCTCCCGGTCGTAATTTCTCAAAAAACAATGTTTCCAATGAGAGCAGGGTTTCATGACCGCCAAAATCAACCATAACGGGAATGTCTGCCAAGGTACCTGCCTCTACTGCCCTTTCGACAGGAGTCCATTCCGGTCCATAATAGTGGGCGACCTTAATACCTACAATGTCTTCAGGATAGGCCTTAGCTTCCATTGCCGTTAACTTTGGATCCATGTCAGCTAGATTTTGCTCAATTGCGCCTCCGGCCATTCCAGATCCCACAATATTGAGAAAACTCAACACTCTCGTTTTAGCTCGATCAATGGTCTGTCTCTTAAAAGTCTTAAAATTCCTCCATCCAGCACCGCCAACATCAACAATGGTCGTTACACCGGCTCGAAAAGTAAATCCATCAGGCGGTAAGGCTGAATAACTGTTGCTTAGGTAGGCATCTTCTACCGTACCGTGAAAATTATGAGAGTGAATGTCAATGAGTCCAGGCACAACGATTAAGCCTGAAGCATCAATGGTTTGAAAGAAATTACCGGTTAAATTTTCGCCAACTTGATGAATCTTGCCATCGTGAACCGCAACATCCATTACGCCGTCGATTTCATTCTTAGCATCGATTACCCGACCTCCGCGAATCAGTAAATCGACCTGTTGCTGAGCATTGCACAATTTGAATGCACCAAGGAACGCTGTGAAATATAAAAGCAATAAAATCCGAGTCATTAGAAGTTATTTTAATTCATTTTTCTATGAAGAAGTACCCAGGAGCGGCCTGGATATTCTGATTGAAAATACTCAAAATTTCCCCTGTCCTGCAAGGTCACATAACAAGTCCTCCCATCTTTTCCTCCAAAAGCTATATTTGAAGGCTTTTGTCCTTTTAAGACCACTTCTCTTATCAATTGACCACCAGGGCTGAGTATGGCAACTGTACCCTTACCATGGCGAGTTATATAGAGGTTTCCTACACTGTCGCATCTCATACCATCCATGCCGTAATCTTCAAATCTGTGTAAGAGTCTCTTACCCGTGATCCCAAAGTCTGGATCAAGGTCGTAAGCCCAAACGTTGCGTTGCACACTTTCATTGACATATAGTGTACGGTTGTCGGGACTGATTTCAATGCCGTTGGTGGTACCCATGTTACTTTCTAACAACTTGGTTGAGCCGTCTTTGTTGATTCGCCAGAGATTGCCCGTACTCTCTTGCCAATTGGGATCGCTGGCGAAAAGGGTGCCTGAATCTGAGATGGCTAGATCATTGGGTTGATTCATGTCACCGTTATGGGCAAATACCTGAATGGTCCTATCATCTTTAAGGATCCGTAGCACATTGTGACCCGTATAATCAGCGATAAAGAGATCTCCGTCAGGGCCCACACGTATACCATTACCTGTACTTCCTGATGGCAAGTCCACAAAAAGAGAAGCTGTGCCTTCTCTTGAAACTTTGCCGATCGTACCTTCCCTTGCAAAATTTACAGCATAGATGTTTCCATCCATATCGACAGCCGGTCCCTCAATCCCTGAGGTAAATAGGCCTTCCACGGTGAAGTCGTTAGCCTGGTATACGCCCATAGGTGTCTCAGATTCAGCCGTCGCAACCTTTTGCCTGTGCTGGCATGAAGTAAAAACTATACAAAAGATCAAAGTGATTACCTGCCTCATACTATATTTTAGACTTTGCGCTTAAAATACGTATTTTGGCTAGTACTAGATACCCGTCTTAGCATCCAAAAAAAATCATAGAAGCCATCTGCTGATGATTAGGCGACAAAATTTGTATTAACCACCCAATAATTTACGAACTTGCCCCAAATGCATCATCTATCCATTCGATTTGTAGCAATCTTTATTACATTATTTCAGCTCCTCATTACGTATGCTCAGAAGCCCTTTTTTGCCTCTGATCAGAGAGTTTTCACCACGGGAATTCTAAGTGAGCTCAATGCGGCTTATATGGGCCTCACCGACCATACTTACATCGGTGTCGAAGGATCATATGATTGGTCTGGTTTTGAAGGCAATCCTCAAACGGGGGTGCTGTTTGGCAGCAGTCAGATTGGACAAAGCAATTCTTTTGGAGGTGCAGGACTAAAACTCGATAAGATTGCTGCTTTCAAACGAACGCAATTCAATCTGGCTTATGCCTACAACGCCACATTATCAGACAACTATGGTTATAAGCCCATTCGTTTGCTCATTGGAATGCAACCTCATATTGATTTTTTCCGCAGCAATTACGACGGCGTATTCGAAGAACTTTATCCAATGGCAGTTCCTCCAGAGGGACTAGATCAAACAACTTTCGGGTTTAATGCCGGCTTTTTTCTTACCAATCGAGGTTTCGACAACGAAGAGGAAAATACCTGGCATGCAGGATTGAGTACTCGGATGTCAGGACTACGGCTGACCAATCAGCAAGACGGAGTTACGGACATTAGACATCGGGAACTTATTTTTGTTGGCGGCCTTCGACAAAATGTCAACTATGAAGATCTTTATTTTCTTACCACGGGTTTTGTAACCCATTCGGAAGCAGGCCTGGATCTTGCGGTGCTAATTAACCTGGAGAAACACAATCCGGAACGAGTCAACGCCAAAGGTGGCTGGGCTGGAATAGGGTTTAAGACCAATACACAGTCCTTGATTGGAGCAAAGCAACTATTGGTGCAAGGTGGTCTCATCCGCTATCTAATTGAAGGTGAAAAAAAGTTGCTGCGGATGGGTGCTTTTGTGGAGACTGATCTGGGACCCTATACCCTGTTGGGAAGCCGCTTTGGGTTGATTGCAATATATCAAGACTGACTATTTCATAACATTAGGAAATCAATTGAATCAATTAAAGAGATGAAACAACTCGTTTGCTACTTTTTATGCTTCCTCCTATGGGGAGGCTTCAGTGAGGTCTCGGCACAGGTGCCTCAGTCTATCATGATTCAAGGCTTAGCACAAGATGCAGAAGGAAATCCACTTACCAATCAGGAGGTTAGTGTTTCAGTCTCTTTGAATGGTGTCACTTTAGATCACGACCCCCTGGCTCTGACCAGTAATGCCGGAGTGTTTAGAATCGAGGTCTCAGCGATAGATCTTGTCGATCTCTTGCGTGCTGGCGAAGCTTTTCTAGATGTGGAAGTCGAGGGCATTCCACTATCAACCCCCTTATTATCCGTTCCCTATGCTTTGATCGCTGAAGAAGTAGTGAATGACGCGGTTGAGGACGATGATGCCGATCCAACGAATGAATTCCAAACTTTGGAATTCAGTGATGGTTTGCTAAAGATCTCGGATGGAAATGAAATTTCAATCCCGACCGGCAGTACTGATGCTGATGCCGATCCCACCAATGAGCTTCAGACCCTCGAGTTTAGCGACGGTGTTTTGAAAATTTCCGATGGTAATGAAGTAATCATCCCAACCAGTGGCGAGGATGCCGATGCCGATCCTACCAATGAGCTTCAGACCCTGGAGTTTAGCGATGGTCTTTTGAAAATTTCCGATGGTAATGAGGTAAACATCACCACCGGTGGCGAGGATGCCGATGCTGATCCCACCAATGAGTTACAGACTCTGAGCTATGAAGATGGAATACTCTCTATATCTGATGGTAACGACATTGCTATTCCCACAGGAGGTACCGACGCAGATGCTGATCCTTTTAACGAACTGCAGAATTTGTCAAAGGAGGGCAACCTAATTATCCTTGATCAGGATGGTGGAAGTGTCGTTGATGAGATAGATGATGCTGATGCCGACCCCACCAATGAATTACAAGAGCTTTTGATCAATGGGAATAGTCTCAGTATTGTACCGCCGGGTCAGGGCGATCTTTCGGTCTCTTTGCCCATGGGTGGAGGCAACTCTCCTTGGGAAGTGAATGGTGATGATATCTCCTATTCTGATGGCCAAGTGATTGTCAAGCATGGTGGTAGTACTAGTGTAATTATGGACGCAGATAATCGCAATGGAGCTATTGAGGTATTTGATGAGGACAACGAAAAGAAAGTAGAACTAATCGCCAACGGTAGCAGAGATGATCCCCAGGGACCATTCGGATACTTGGAATTGTATGGCCCAAATGGTAACTCCAATGTCATTTTGGGTTTTGTTGGCACCCAAACTGAGCAGGATAGAGGTGGTCTGGGTCTGTACAATGAGGGCGACCAGGCCTGGTGGTTTGGCATCGGATCTCAGAGTGATCCAGATCTCAGTCTGTATTATCTCAACGGCAACAGTTTTACCCGGGTGGGTGAGTTCTCCCGAACAAATGGTCAGTATTCTTCACTCTCTGACCTAAAGGCTAAAAGAAACATTGCCACCTTACCGAGCATTTTGACTAGGGTGATGGCACTGCGCCCGGTAACTTACCGATTCAGACACGATCTACTCCAGCAAAATGAAATGGGATTTATCGCTCAAGAAGTTCAAGAGCTTTTTCCTGAACTCGTGCACGATATGGACGGCCGGTTAACGCTAAATTATTCTGGCTTTTCCGTTTTAGCCATTAAGTCAATCCAAGAATTGACGGAGCAAAGAGAGATCCTACAAGGTCAAATAGATCTACAGGCACAAACACTGAAGGAACAAGCTGACCTTCTGAAGGACCTTCAACAAAGGCTAATGGTACTGGAGCAAAAAAGGGAGCCATGAGAATCTTATTTTTATTGATTTTTGTTGGGTTACCCGGCATAGTTTCCAGTCAGGAGCATACACCATTTCTTATCTCCAGTGGAGGAGACTCGCGAACTGCCGGGTTCTTGAGTGTTCACCTTGCCATAGGAGAAACTGTGGTGGTATCAACTGAGGATGGTCTTTCGATCGGTCTTGGATTTCTCCATGCATTGAGTCGCGCCGAGCCTTGTTTTCCCGATGATCTAGCATGTATTTGCGAACGTAATCCGACCAATCCAATCTGTAATGATCAAGTAGGACTCGATTCATACAATTTTCTACTTGACATGGAGAATACGCAAATTCCACCTCCAACCCTTTCTATCGCTGGAGAATTCGACTTAACTGTCTTCAATCGTTGGGGCAAGATGGAATTCAGCAGTTTGATAGAAGGCCTTAGCATTTCCAATTGGAATGGTGTCGATCAGGACGGTGAATTACTGCCCAACGGAGTTTATTACTATGTACTTGAACATGAAGGTTGCTCTGAAGGGAAATGCAAAGGCAGCATCACCATTCTGCGGGAGTGAGAAAGCGAAGGGAAAATCACCCTAAGAAAAATGAGCCGATTCTACTTCAAGAATTGCTCGTTATTTTGCCATTTGATGGAACCGTGGTTTCAAACATCTTTTGCCGATGGATCAACATTAGAAGATAATTGCTATTAGGAGATTTCTCAAGAAACCAGATGCCCTCAACGGTCAAAATGTCTATCAACAAATTGGTTTAGTGTATTCCTATGCACATGATGTGGACCATCGAAGACGTGAAATTTTACATTGAGTTGACTATCAACAACTTTCTGCTTTTCAACATCAAGTCGTTCTGATGTAATAAATTCATCCTGAAGGCCATGAAAGTAATGAATGGTAATCTGGCGCAGATATGATCTTAGAGATGAATAATTTAGATCAGGGGGGAAAGTGCCTGCCCACAACAACAGATGACGTGCATCTGGACGAAATCGGTCTAGATACCTTAATATGGTAGCCACGCCTTGTGAAAAACCCAACATGACCCATGATACCTGGGAAGCCTGCTGTAGTACTGAGTTGTAAAGTTGATGTAAGAAACGTGTATGATCATCAATCTCATCAAGCCGATCTTTGCTCGTCATCCAGGATGCCACTACCTCTCCATGAAAACCATTCCAATAAAACCTCGAGAGGCCCTCTGGTGCTATGACGTAGTGCCGGCTGGGATCCAGATCTGAAAACCGTCGGATAAACGTATCTGCGGCTTGACCATATCCATGACATATCAACCATGCATATTTGGTTTTTGCCGACAGATGACCGTGTGTATAGTAATGGGCTGTTTTGCTGAATTTGAGTTTGTGATGTTGCAAGCTGGCTGCCGTGGTTACCTTGAATGATCTGGAACAATATTTTCTTTCATCTGCGATTACCCTTCGGCTTACCGAAAAGATCTCGTCCATTTTCATCATCGAGCACGGGGTGTTCTCGAGGAGGCACTGCAGAGCGTGTGTGGAATACTTTATCAATATACATCCAATTCCCATCCTGATCGAGCTGATAAGCACTGTAGCTGCCATCTGGGACAAAGGCCAGCTTTTGACTTGGATAGGGACTTTTCATCGGTATGAGATTATCGAAAATCAGAAGATCTAGATCTTTGTCATAGTTAAGTGTCGCTGTAACATCAGCGCTGTACTGAATGATGTGTCGATGTAGATTCTCCTGGTCTCGGTTTTCAAACACTGGTGCGCCAAAAAGCACTGTATCGCCAGCGAAGTGCATGATTTCAGCAACTTTTCTATTCTCAAACATTCTGTAGGCGTCATATCCAAAGAGGACATAGTAAAGCTTGCCCTCCTTGGAAAATGACTTCACATTATAATAGACTGCACCATACCAGTCATCCTTACCAAGAACATCCTTCCTTACATTACCCAATGCTCCCGATCTATCCCTTAATACAATGGGATTTTGCTCATCTTCACGGCGTTGCAGGATGCCAAAATATTGGTAGTCATTCTCATTGATGTAAAGCTGGCCAGTAAATATTCGGAAGCTAGAATCCGGTGCCATCAGTACTGAAATTCTCTTCAAAGCTAGAAATGGATATGCAAAAGATCCATCTTCTCTTAGTGTATTGGTGAGCATACCGACCATCTCCTTAAATGCCTCTTGCCGTTGCTCTAAGGTATCGTTCAACATCAAGCGCTCTGAGATGCCGATAAGCTGCCTTTCGTTATCAGCAAAGAACTCTTGACTGGTCCCTAAGCTGCAAGCTAGTAATGCTGCGATGAAAAGTGCGAACTTCATTCCTGCGTGGTTAACCTTAAACTGCCAGATATATCAACGCAAAAGACGAGCCAATAGGTATTTTGATCATATGAAGATCTGCCATCTGAATCTTCTCACCCTCGCTTCCGCTTTCCATCCTTATAATCCATGAAAACGAATTCTCCCAAGCCTTCGAGATTGCTGTAAAAGGCCTTGCCGTTGTTGGCTTGTGTAAAGCGATCAACAAAATGTACCAAATATGGATCCCTCGCAATCATGAAAGTAGTGATCGGTATATGCATCTTCCGGAAGCGACCTGCTAGGTTTAAGGTGCGGTTGATGATTTGCCTGTCGAGACCAAAGCTATTTTTGTAATATTTCTTACCCTTCTTCATGCAAGTGGGCTTGCCATCCGTTATCATAAAGACCTGTTTGTTAGGATTTCGTCTCTTGCGTAGTATTTTCATCGCAAGCTCCAGTCCTGCAATGGTGTTGGTATGATAAGGTCCCACCTGCAAGTAAGGCAAATCCCGGATTTCCACCGGCCAAGCATCGTCGCCAAATACCAATATGTCTAAAGTGTCTTTTGGAAATCGAGTAGTGATATACTCTGAGAGGGCCATGGCCACTTTCTTTGCTGGCGTGATTCGGTCCTCGCCATAAAGAATCATACTATGGGAGATGTCAATCATTAAGACTGTACTGACCTGGCTTTGGTAGTAAGTTTCACGTACTTCCAAATCTTCGGTTGACATCTTGAAATCATCGAGTCCGTGATTAATTTGAGCATTCTTCAGCGATTCTGACAGCGCCAAATGCTCTAGTTTATCACCAAACTGATAAGGTCTCAGATCGGCTGTATATTCATCTCCTTTCCCTGAAGTTGTTGTGCTATGATTGCCCCGTTTGGATTTTTGAATGGTACCGAAAATATCTTCTAACGCCTTTTGGCGCAGGGCAATCTCCATCTTTCGGGCAGGTCGTATGGCGCCATCCTGCTGATCTTGTCTCAGATAACCTTTGTCGATCAAGTCTTGAATGAAGTCGGCCATACCATATTCGGCATTGGTAAGGTCATATTCTTTGTCCAGTTCCGTCAACCATGCCAGGGCTTCGCTTACATCCCCTGAGGTATAGATCAGCAGATCCTGAAAAATCGAAAGCAGTCGTTCAAATGGTGTTTGTCCACTTGAAACAGCTTCGTACATCCTAAATCTCCATCCGATCATTCAATCCATCACTTTAGAGCGATCAAGCAGACCTAAATAATCCGGTCTATCAGAAATCTTTTGATGCACAAATTGAGCTTCGACCTTCCCTTCGTTGATCACAAAAATCCCAGGCATTTGAAAGGCATCACCAAAGGGTGCACCCCCAAACTGCTTAATCGACATCCCAGCCTTAAACCCTCTGGCCAAGGTCTGTAGGCCAAACAATTGTGAAAAACTTCCTTTGACCAATCCGAATTTTTGATACAGCAGGCAATCTGGGTCAGAAATGTGCGGTAACTTGTCCAAACCATACTTCTTCAGATACTTTTCTGCTACTTCATTTTCCTCCATATGAACCAGGATGATCTTGTGTCCTCTGTTTCCAATCTCTTCTCTGAGCTGGCCAATATCATACAGCGATTCCTGACAAAAAACACACCCAAAATGGCGCAGGAATACCAACAACACTGGTTGTTTTTGAGAAAGGCTGTGCAGGGTCTCACCTGGCCCAATCTTGATCTCAGTCAGTTCTTCTCGTGATAACGTAACTCTTGTCATTACACCATCTTTGTAACCCCTTGACCGGCTCATGAGTTTACAAGATCGGCAAATTAGTTTAACTAACTCATCTCATCGAAGACCTTCATAACACTTCTGACATGGCCCTCTGAATTTCTCAATAACTCCATTTCCTGATCATTGAGATCCAATTCAAATATTTTTTCAATACCGTTTCGTCCCAGTTTGACCGGCACTCCCAGATATACATCTTTCATCCCGTATTCGCCATTTAATCTGACGCAGCACGGAAATATTCGTTGTTCATCGCGCAAAATGGAAACGACCATTTGAGCCGCTGCTGCTCCTGGAGCATACCAGGCAGAAGTGCCCATCAACTTAACCAACTCACCTCCTCCAGTCTTGGTACGATTGACTATCGCCTCAAGCGCTTCTTCACTAATGAGTTCGGTAACAGGTATTCCTGCCACAGTTGTGTATCGGGGCAGTGGTACCATGGTATCGCCATGCCCCCCCATCAAAACGGCCTGGATATCCTTTGGAGAAACATTCAGTGCCGTAGCTAAGAAAGCACGGTACCTACCCGTGTCCAAGATCCCAGCCATACCCAAAACCCTTTTATCGGAAAGTCCAGATACGCTATGAGCGGCATAAGTCATCACATCCAGTGGATTGGACACCACGATGATAATGGGGTCCTTCGAATGCTCTAGAATGGACTTCGTCACCGAGGTCACAATCTTTGCATTTGTGGAAATAAGATCATCTCTACTCATTCCTGGCTTACGCGGTATACCAGCAGTGATGACGACAACATCCGAACCCGCCGTCTTACTATAATCATCAGTGCCAGTAAGGAAGGAGCTGTAATAGTCGATTGGAGCCTGTTGCCAGCTATCCAAGGCTTTTCCCTTAGCCAGATCTCCTACAATATCCAGAAGCACGATTTCTTTCGCTTGGTCTTGGTGCGCCAGTACATTTGCCACGGTAGCACCTACGTTTCCCGCACCCACCACGGTAACTTTACTCATAAATAATGGTGATTTTTTTAAGTGAACATTAATGGTTGGTAAATGTAGGAAATTTACGATTCCCACTAACTTAGGCCTTTTGCATTGCTGCCGGTTATGTTACCATTGCTGGAAACAAAGATGCTGGGTGAAGGACATCCATAGTACTTTGAAAGTGTACCTTCTGTGGTCAACACGACAAAAGCATATACTGAGCGATTTGTAAGTCGCTCTCCCTATAATAATACGTGGTCAAATTTGGTTACCTAATTGGCACAATACATGCTGTTAAATTATACTATGATCACCATCTGCTACTCAACAATGATCTTGTTGCCGACAATTTTAGGTCAAAAGCCGGAGTTGAATTCGAATAATTACGTATTTTTAGCTTGCATTCGAGCTATTGTGCGAACCGGACTTTACATAATAAGCTTATTCCTTGTCATTTGCGCTGTACCCCTGCAGGGTCAATCTGTTGCTGATCAAGGGTGTGGTACCGCAGGTGATTTTCCCAGCTGGTTAGCTGAATATCTTGAAAGTCCACACTCATTGAAGGCACGGAGTGCTGATGAAGTGATTTACCTACCTCTGGCTGTCCATTCGGTCGGAAAAACGAATGGAGAAGGCCATTACTCTACCCAAAAAATCTTTGAGTCAATCTGCCGGCTCAATAAAGATTTTGAACCCTATAACATACAGTTCTATCTCAAGGGTGCGATACAAAAAATCAATCGCGACCTCTATTACGAGCATGACAACTTTGGAGATGGGTTTCAGATGATGCAATCTTTCAAGAAATCCCTGGCCATCAATACTTTCATTACTTCAACAGCTCCCAGAGACGCTTGTGGATATTATCATACCAGTGCGGATGCCATCGTCGTGACCAAAAACTGTATGGGTCCGAGTGGCCATACCTGGACTCATGAGGTGGGCCATTGGCTGTCGTTGCCGCACACTTTTTCAGGTTGGGAAGAAATCTCCTACGATCCTACCAAAGAAACTCCTCATTTTCTGAAGGTACAAGGAAGAGATACAATCTATGTCGAAAATGTTTCTGGATCTAATTGTCATAAAGCGGGTGATCGATTTTGTGACACCTCGCCTGATTACCTTAGCGTAGGATGGAGTTGCAATCCTAGTAGTTCAGAGAGCCTTATTGTCCAAAAAGATCCTACGGGAAGTGATTTCAGATCTGATGGAGCAAACTTCATGTCCTATTCATCGGATGTATGTCAGTCGGAATTCAGTAAGCAGCAAGTAGATGCGATGAAGGCCTATATCGATTTCTCAAAGCCCTTTTATGTCAATCACAATCCTCCCCTGAATATCGTACCAGAGACTCCGGTACTAGGTAACTTTCCCACCGATGGAGACAAGTTGCACTACCAAAGCATCAAATTGGAATGGCAACATCAAACCAATGCTACCCACTATTTGATTCAGATTAGCCGATTTAGCTTCTTTGCCGTCATTGACTATGAATTTACTTCTGATGCCAATTTTATCAACATTGGTGATTTGCCGGTTGACAAGAAGTACTACTGGCGAATCATGCCTTATAATGCCTACGATCTCTGTAGTGGTTATACTGATATGGGTGAATTTAGCACCTACGATGTAACCGCTGTAGAGGAAGTGGGAGGCGATAATTTTGTGGAAATTTTCCCAACCATTTTGACCAGTGAAAGCTCTACCCTCAATATCAGGTTTGAATTTCAAGAGATCTTAGAGACCAGGCTGCAATTAAGATCATTAAGTGGTCAGTTGGTGCTAGAAAGACAATTGGTGAATCCTGGCCATGAAAGGGTTCAAATCTCATTACAAGATCTTCCTTCCGGCATGTATGTCCTATTGGTAGAGACACCTAAGGGACGTCTGGTAAAGAAAGTGACAGTTCAGCAATAGCGGGCTATTCGTAAATATTTTAAATTGCATTTTAGACTAAAAGCATCTGCCATGAAGCAGAGGGCATGACAAATGATTGATCCAGCTTCTGTCTTTCGGATTCTTAGAGCAACCTCCCGCTATTTGTTGTTTTCTGGGTTTATCGCTTCTGTTTATTTCGCTCCAATTTATTGCCAACAGGGGTATGATCACATACCTTGTGGCACCCGGTCAACTGATTCTACACCTTGGTATGCAGTCACTGATTTTGGCAATTCCTACCGGCAAAGCAGAAGCTCTGATCAGGTACTTTATCTGCCGTTGACTTTTCACACGTTAGGAGATAATGAGGGCGATGGTCATTACAGTCTACCTAAGATTCATGAAACTGTTTGCCGTTTGAACGAGGATTTTGCTCCTTATGATATTCAGTTTTTCATCAAGGGCAATGTGAACAAGGTCAACCGCTCAAGATACTACGATCACGATAATTTTGGCGATGGTCTTCGCATGATGGAAACCTATAATCTTGCCAAGACCATCAACGTATATGTCACCAATACGGCGCCAGATGCCGCTTGTGGCTATTGGTTGGCAGATCCCGATGCCATTGTAGTGAGGAAAGGTTGTATGGGACCCCATGGCCACACCTTGACCCATGAAGTCGGACATTGGCTGAGCTTACTACATCCGTTCAATGGCTGGGAGGGAAAGAACTATGATCCCGATGAAGAAACACCCAAATTCTTGAAGATCAATGGTCAGGACACTCTCTATGTAGAGTCTGTTTCCGGAAAGAACTGTAGAAAAGCTGGTGATCGAATTTGTGATACTGGCCCAGATTACTTAAGCATAAGTTGGGATTGCAATGAAGATAACCTGAGTCCTCAGCTACAGATTGATCCCTTTGGAGCTGGATTTAGGTCGGATGCTACTAACTTCATGTCGTATTCAACCGATCGATGTCAACTGTCCTTCAGTCCTTCCCAAGTTGAAATTATGCGGACCTATGCAATCGTCTTTAGATATGTTTTTCTGCGTTCATCTGATGACTATCAGTCTGTCACGAAAGACCCTGTGACTAATCTAAGACCTTCAGAGAAAAAGAAAGTAGCCTTTCAAAGCATCGACTTAAGCTGGGACCCACATCCCGGGGCCACCCATTATTTGGTTCAGATTAGTAGATTTCCATTTTTCCCTACAGTAGATCTTGAGTTTGTGGTCAATGAGACCCAGGTAAACATTGGTGACTTAGAAGTGGATCGAAGATATTACTGGCGGATCAAGCCTTTCAACGATTTTGATGTGTGTGCACCCTTTACTTTTTCACTTGATGGTTTTGAGACTGTCCAGTCTGTAGGGGTACATCAATTAGGCCCAAACAATCAGATTGAAATATTTCCAACGCTCATTTCTCCGCAGTCAGAGGAGATACAAATGCATTTACAAATATCGGATATTCGAGAGTTGAGGATCGGCCTCTTCGATGTTTTTGGCAAGCTTCATTTTAGCGCAAGATATCATGGATCGGAAGAATTCATTCCAATTTCGACCCAACAATTGTTACCTGGTTCGTACTTCCTTCAGATTCTGACTGAAAAGGGAAGCTTTATCCAGAAGTTCGTCAAGCAATAGGTTAAGGTCGTTCTGGCTCGGTCTCTCTCGGAAAAAAAGTGGGTTTTTTCTTGCGCTCCATGTTCTCTTTTGAAGAGGTACTGATTTCTATGTTACTGGACTTATCATTACCCAGAATCTCGTTTCCATAGCTGCTGCTAAAAAACTAGCTTTGCACAAATCCAAACAGAATGAACCTACATGAGTATCAAGGTAAGGAGCTGCTTGCTCGTTATGGTGTCAATATTCAGCGCGGAATCGTAGCGCAGAATCTGGATCAGGTCGAATCCGCCTGGAATACATTACAAAACGACTTTGCTTCGGAATTTGCGGTAGTGAAAGCTCAAATTCACGCAGGTGGCCGGGGTAAAGGTGGTGGAGTCAAACTCGCCAAAAACCTGGATCAACTAAAGGAGCATGTTGGAAACATCTTAGGCATGATGTTAAAAACTCCTCAAACTCCCGGTGGCATGGATGGACCCGGTAAGCTCGTCCGTAAAGTTTTGATCGCCGAAGATGTATATGCCCCTGATTTCGATGACTGCACGGAGTACTACATATCAATACTTACCGATCGGGAAAGACAATCCAATGTCATCATTTACTCAACTGAGGGAGGTATGGATATAGAAACGGTTGCGGAGCAGACCCCGCACCTGGTCCATAAGGAATATGTTGACCCAGCGGCAGGTTTAATTCCATTCCAGGCCAGGAAGATTGCCTTCAACCTGGGACTCAGTGGCCAAGCTTTTAAGGGCATGGTGAAATTTGTGAACTCCCTGTACCATGCCTTTGTCGGTTCCGATGCGACCCTTTTTGAGATTAATCCCTGTATTAAGACAGGTGATGATCGGATCTTAGCCGTAGACTGCAAAGTATCATTGGATGACAATGCGTTGTTCCGCCACAAAGACCTTGCAGAAATGAGGGACAAAGACGAGGAAGACCCAACGGAAGTCGAGGCCAAAGCATTCGGCCTCAGTTATGTTAACCTCGATGGTAATGTAGGTTGTATGGTAAATGGTGCTGGACTCGCGATGGCCACTATGGATATAATCAAACTATCTGGTGGCGAGCCGGCCAACTTTCTGGATGTTGGTGGCACCGCGGATGCTGACCGGGTCGAGAAGGCTTTTCGAATCATACTTAAGGATCCGGGCGTAAAGGCCATCTTGATCAATATTTTTGGCGGTATTGTCCGATGTGATCGAGTGGCAAAAGGAGTCGTACAAGCTTATAAAAACATAGGTGATATTGAAGTACCTATCATAGTTCGGTTGCAAGGTACCAATGCGGATCTTGGTAAAAAGATTATTGACGAATCTGGTCTTCGTGTTAGGTCAGCAATTCTGTTGCAAGATGCGGCAGAAGCCGTTGGAGAGGTATTGAGCAGTGACTAATTCTCTCATTAACTTTTAGCGTGAAAACTTACAGTCTCTCGCAACTTGCTACCTACATTCAACGTGTAGTGGCGTTAAACTTCCGAGAGCCCGTCTGGGTCCGTGCGGAGATATTGCAGTCAAGGACAAATCGAGGTCAGACCTACCTCGAGCTGGTTCAAAAAAAAGACCATTCCAATAATATCCTGGCACAGGCATCAGCGATCTTATGGCAAAAGCATCGAAAAACACTTACAGATAAACTATCAGGTGAGCTAGATCAATTACTAACAGTCGGTACTGAAGTATCTCTTCTAGTAGAATTGAATTATCATACCGTATTTGGACTCAAGCTATTCGTTAAAGATTTAGACCCCACCTACACCTTGGGCCGGCTGCAGCAATTGCGCCAACAGACACTAGCCCGGCTTCGACAAGAAGATCTCATTGATCGCAATCAGCAAGTGCCAATCGCACCTGTATTGCAAAAAATAGCCATAATTAGTGCACCCACTGCATCAGGTTTGCAGGATTTCATGATGCAACTACAAGGCAATGAGTATGGATATCAATATGACTTAAAACTCTTCGAAAATGCTATGCAGGGTAATCAGGTGCTGCCAGAGTTCTTACAAAATTTGAAGATGATCTTTAATGACAAGAGATCTTATGATTGTATTGTCATGATAAGAGGAGGAGGTTCAAAATTAGATCTACATGCCTTTGATCACTACGAAATGGCCCAGGGCATTGCCAACTCGCCCATCCCATTTTTCACTGGAATTGGTCATGATGCGGATGTGTCGGTTGCGGATATGTGTGCCAACCGAGCATTCAAGACTCCCACTGCAGTTGCTGGATTCCTGATCGATCGACATCGGGCCTTTGAGCAGGGAGTTCTCAACCTCTATGAACGGATAAGAAATACCGTTTTGGATCACCTCCATACTGAACGCTACAAGCTCAACCGGTACAACCAATCATTGAGAAATGTGCCCTCTAATATTATCCAGATTCAGCGACAAAATCTGAGACAGCGTATGACTAGTTTGACCAGTATGCGAAACAGATTGTTACAACGGGAATGGGAAATTCTCCATCGATCCCACCGCTTGATTAGAGCTTATGACCCGAAACAGATCTTGGCTAGAGGCTACTCCTATTGCAGCGTGGATGGTCAAGTGATCAAATCGGTCCATGACATCAATTTAGGTAGTGAGCTGACTACTTATCTTTCCGATGGATCTGTAGTGAGTGAGGTCTTAAGAAGCGAAAAAAGATGAGTCAGTTAAATCCAGATCTATCCTACCGGCAAGCTCAGGAGGAGCTGCAAAATATCCTTCAATCTTTAGAGGATGGTGTGGTAGAGATTGATCAGTTGGAAAGCGTGGTCAGAAGGGCTAGAGACCTTCTGATATTTTGCGAAGGAAGACTAAGGTCTATTGAGTCCAGACTGAAAGATGTTGACAATGAGGATTAATTTTGGATCACTTGCTCTTGGCTTTTTCCTCGATTTAACTGCTTAGAGATCCATAAGATAAAACGATCTACATCCAGCACCTTCGAATCGTTCATGGCCTTAATGGTTAAGAACAATCCCAAGGGAAAGAGGATGACACAAGGCAACCAAGCTGCCAGAGCTGCATCCAAAGAACCACTACGTGAAAGCTTGTCAAACAATTTTGTCAAGATCACAAAAAACATAAAGAAGAAGATGGCAACCAATAGTGGATACCCAAAGCCTCCCTTGCGTACAATAGCACCCATAGGGGCACCAATAAACAAGAAGATAAAACAGACCATGGCAAATCCATACTTAGAATGAAGTTGGTAGCGATGGCGCCTCAATCTTTCTTCTTCCGCGACCCTCTTACGGCGAAATTCATAATTCTCATTCTTGGTGTTGCGTACAATATTGCGAAGGTTATCAAGATATGATGCCCTGGTTGATGTCGAGAAGGTCATCAAAATACTTTCAGCATCAGTTAAGTTCTCGAGGTAGGGCTGATCTACCGTAATATTTTTGATCTTGCCTTGATTCAGTTGATGCAATTTTGCTTGCTTGGTGGCCCATCTCCTGTCTTTAATATCCGAGGCTTTATCGTTTTTCTTTGTATTGAGGAATGGCTTTGAAGTCAATTGAGGTTTAAGCAAGGATTGGGCTGTATTCTCAGTTTCAATGATTGAATCACGGTTTGCTTGGCCCTCGTAATACAGGTAATTGGTTTTTGTCTGAAGATCATTGAGTATTTCATAGCGCAAATCTACAAGTCGGCGTTGGATTGAATCAATACCGTCACTTAGTTGCTTTGTGCTCAGCATTGCATGGTACGACTTAAAGAGATTTTCATCCGTTCTCTCCAAATCGAATTCACCCAGATCAAAGGTTTTAGTCCATTCTCGAAAAGATGTCCGAATAAAGGGGTAATCATTGCGTGCTGTTGTAGGTCGGTTCTTCTGATACTGATGTCCTTCATTCAGGTGCATGATGAAGTAACGCTCATCTTCTGTCACATACATCTGCCCTGACTTTGCCCGGATGATGTTGAAAAGTGACCGGTTATTCATTTGATCGTCATCAATCATTACATCCTCTATGGTGCGATTATCAGCATGTTTTCTACCAATTCGAATTGAGTATCCCTGAAAATCATCATTAAAGACACCACTTTCCAGGTAGAGAGCTGGTTTTTGCTTTTTGATATCATACAATCGAGACCTAAATTTCAAATTGGCATAGGGTATAACAAAATCTGAGCACAAATAAGACGATAGAGCGACTAAGGCTGATAAGATCATGCTGGAACGCATGACGCGCATTAGGGGTATACCAGCAGTTTTCAAGCTAGCTAACTCATACTTTTCAGCGAGATTGCCGTAGACCATGACACTTGCCAATAAGATCGCTATCGGCAATGCCATGGGAATCAATGACAGGCCCATGTAATAGATCATCTCAGCAAGGACCAGGAGCCCAATGCCTTTCCCCGCAATGTCATCGATGTACAACCACAGAAACTGCATCATCAAAACGAACATTGCAATAAGGAATGCCATCAGGAAGGGTGGCACAAACTCCTTAAAGAGTAGCTTGTCAATTTGCTTCAATCTTATCCATTTCATCATCAAACAGGAGCATGGGCCCTTTTAATGTCACAAATTAGTGCAACTTAGTGTAACATTGACAAAGTTATAAACGTCTTCCCAGCAAAATGAGTTTGGAAACATTTAATGAACAAGTGCTTCCACTTAAAGATAAGCTGTACCGATATTCCCTACGAATTGTGAAGGACCAACAAGAAGCCGAGGATGTGGTGCAGGATATAATGATCAAGGTGTGGAATAAGCGCGATGAGTGGAAAGACTGGTCGAGCATTGAAGCCATGTGTATGACGATGACACGAAACTTGTCTATTGATCGTACACGCAGTAAACACCGGCACACAGATTCAATGCCTGATCACTTTGATGCTCCTGATGTGGATCAGTCACCAGCACAGAAGGCTGTGACCAGTGATATGATGAATCATATTCAACAAATCATTGATCAGTTGCCTGAAAAACAAAAGAGCATCATTCAATTAAGAGAAATCGAAGGATACACCTACAAGGAAATCGCCGAGATGTTAGAGATATCGATAAGTCAGGTAAAAATCAGCGTGCATAGAGCAAGACTCTTTTTGAAAAAGGCACTGCTCAAAAATCGACAAATATGACTGAAGATCAAGTAAAGAGGTTGCTAGATAAATATTGGGATGGTGAATCCTCCTTAGAAGAAGAGAATGCTTTACGCCAGTACTTCACACATGGCGATGTTGCTGAGCCATTCAAAGTGTACGAACCATTGTTTGCTTTTTTTTCCGACGCTCGCTCCGTTAAAATGAATGGTACTATACCAGCGATTATCCATACATCCAAAACCCGAAAAATGTATTCGGCCTGGATTCGGGCGGTGGCTGCGATAGCGGTGATCACTATTGGTGCGTTCTATTTCCTTCAGACCAATGGGACTCAAACCGTATCTCCACATGCATATGAGGATACTTATGAAGATCCAGAGTTAGCGTATCAAGAATTTAAGAAAGCAATGATGTTCGTGTCTGAAAAGATGAATAAGGGTGTAAATACCGCACAACAAGGCATTGATAAGATGGAACCACTTGTTGACATCCTTAATTGATTGATAAACTAAATCTTCCGATAATTTATAAAAAGAAAGATAAATGAAAAATATATGGTTATGTATGGTCTTACTGTCCGTAAGTTTTTCCATGGTCAACGCCCAAAATAGTGCCGTTCAAAATTTCTTCGAGCGCTACGAAAATGATCCTGAATTCACCGTTGTAGAAATTAGTCCAAAAATGTTTGAACTAATGGCCAGGTTGGACGTGGAGGATGAAAATGCAGAACTGGACAAATTGATCACAACAATTACAGGACTAAAGATTCTGATAAAGGAAGGATCGGGTATTGAGCTGTACAATCAGGCCTTCAAGGAGTTGAGTCAAGTGAAGTTCGAGGAGCTCCTAAAGGTGAGAGATGAACAGGAGAACATTAGATTTATGGTGCACGAAGACGCGAATAAGATCATCAATGAATTAATTCTTCTGGTAGGTGGTGACAGTACTTTTGTTATGCTTGACTTAACTGGAAACATTGATTTAAAAACCATTGGAAAATTAGGCAAAGCAATCGATGTGCCAGGTACCGAGCACTTGGAAAAACTCGATAAGAACTAGATTTCACAAGCACTGCACTCAACAACCCTTTTTCCTACCAATAAATAAGAAACACGATGAGAACCTGTATGATCTTCTTGACTTTGGCCGTGCCTTTATCCCTAAGTGCTCAGTATTCAGTTGTTGATGATTTCTACCACGCCCACAGCCACAGCGGAAACGCGGTTAGCCTCAACATCGGAAACCTTTTACTGACCGCTGGTAGTTGGTTTGTGGAAGAGCCGGATCTGAAAAAGATCATCAGAAGATCTCGACGGGCAAAGATCTTATACTCAGAGGACAAAGAATTTGTGACTCAAGCAGAGATTGATTTTCTACAGGATCAAATTCATCGAGATGATTTTGAGAAACTTGTCTACCTCCGTCATAGTGGAACCCGGATAAACCTTTATGCAAAGGAGTATCGTGGCTTTGTTCGGAACATAGTCTTTCTCCTTAACGAACCCGGTGAATTTGCCATGCTTAGTTTAGATTGTAAGTTTAAGATGGAGGAGATTCAAGACTTGTTGCAGGCCTTATAGGAGTGATCACAATTGCCGTTAATCGAAGTATTGTGGGTCCGACTCCAATACTAGTGTTTCATTCAAAAAATATCTAATACTATTGGCATGCTACTTTCCGACATCTCTTCATCGTCAAAAGCCTCACATAGTTACGCCAATGCTTGCCTGCCCGACTGAAGTCATTCAGGCGGGGTTTCGCCTCTTCGATCTGTCAAAAACTAGCTGCCCCACTAATATCATATACTTCTTGAATGAAGCACTAGAGGTATTTTGTTAAGAGATAGTGATCACGAAGCCGGAATAATTTATGTAGTGTTAGATAGGTCCAGCAAAATGAATAGCCAGATCCAGGTTTCAGGGTAAGCGGCAAATCACTAATTTTGCATCCCAGTAAGAGATATTAAATATGGGAAAAGGAGATAGGAAAACTCGCAGAGGTAAAATTTATCGGGGTTCGTACGGCAATACTCGACCTAAGAGCAGAGGCAAGGACACCAAGGTTGAGGAGCCTAAACCAAAGAAAGAAACAAAGAAGAAGGGCCGCACTAAAAAGTCTTGATTAAGAACTGCTTTCTCTAGTCACTTCCGGGGTATGATTTTCTAGGTGAGAATTCAATGCTATGCAACTGGTTTTCATCATCTTGAGCTGGTATGGTACCAGATATCATGCCAGTCCAACCTGGCATCCGTTAGCAATATGACTGCCCTTCCTGCTTCATTCAAAGTGAATACTAGATCCTGGTGGCATAGCTCACGGCTTGGCGATCTTGCCTTCCTTCATTCCGATTTCGGTTTTTTTCCGGTGCTTATCGTCGTCGGTTGCATTGTCACCAAGCGAGAAAGACATAGCATTTCTTCCTATATGTGATGCAGGTAGACCAATGATCTGCCTTTGTCGATATCCCCGAGAGTAGTGAATTATATTGATGGTCAGGCTGTTGAAAATGCTATATTTGTCATTATCGAAATGAATGTTGGCCATTAGAGATGAGTATCAAAGTATCAGAGATGTTTGAAGGTTTAGATAGGCTCGATCAGAAATCGGTTTCTTTTCTGTTAAAGGCTATAAAAGAGAACAACCTGCCCGGATTTGACTACCTAGAGTTCAAGCAATCATTGCAGGCATTAAAAGCGATGAACATAGACATTACCACTGCCATTAAATCTGCTTTCACCACTGGAAGTACAGTTGGTTTGACAAAGTCGAAATTGATTGCATCAGCCGAACATTACAAGAAGGTCTTGTTAAAGGAAAAGCAGCAGTTTGATACGGCATTGCAGAAGCAAATGACGCAACGGGTACATGGTAAGAAGGAGGAAAAAGAGTCGCTCACCAAAAGAATTGCATCTTACAGAGCAAAGATTTCCGAGCTTGAAAATGAAATTATTTCCTATCAAGAGAAGCTTGCCAAAGCGGATGGAGAAATCAAGAGTGCTAAAGGAAAAATTGAACAGACAAAAAATAAATTTGAAAATACATTTGATGATTTCATGGGGCAAATAGACCATGATATCGAATTACTTAAGGATATCTTGTAAGGATCTGCAATCGACTCCAACACAATGGTCACCGTTAAAGTCTCGGATGCAAAGGAATTTATTTGATCCTAGTAATTCCGAATATCGTTGACAATCAATAAATCAATAGGTCCTGCAGCTTCCTTGGCAATTAAATTAAAAGGGATAAATAATGACAGATTTTAATTCAGTTCCAAGCACAAAACCAAAGTCTTTTTGGAAGCGTCCGGAAGGTATTACTGGCACTTTGTTTCTGTTGGCACTCATTTTAGGAGGTGGGTATTTGCTGGTGCAAGCCTTGCCTACTTTAATAGCACTAATGAGCAATGTGTTATACTTGGCGGGAATGCTCTTGGTATTAGGTGCTATTGTATACATGGTATTAGATCCGAAGATGAGGAACTTGGTTTGGTACATGTACAAAAGTGTGATGCGTTGGATAACTGGTATTTTCGTCACCATAGATCCGATCGGAATTTTAAAGAACTACGTTGAAGATTTGCAGGATAATCTCGCAAAAATGAGCAAGCAAATCGGATCTCTAAGGGGGCAAATGCGTAAGTTGAAAACGATCATGGAGGAGAATGACAAGGAAATCAACAACAGCATGCTGATCGCTAAGAAGGCCAAAGAACAGGGCAATGACAAGCACATGCTCCTCAATTCGAGAAAGGCTGCTCGTCTTAAAGACAGCAATGAAAAGTACCAAGCTCTACACAATAAGATGACCGTATTGTATAGGGTGCTTAACAAGATGTACCAGAATTCGGAAATCTTATTGGAGGACACCAAGGACCAGGTCAAGCTAAAGGAGCAAGAAAGAAAAGCCATCAGAGCCTCCCACAGTGCCATGAAGAATGCTATGGATATCATATCAGGCAGTGGCAGTAAACGCGAGATGTTTGATCAAGCACTTGAATCCATTGCCGACGATTTGGCCAACAAGGTTGGTGAGATGGAACGATTCATGGAGATGTCCAGCAATTTCATGGAGTCAGTTGATCTCCAAAACGGCGTCTTTGAAGAAGAGGGTCTAAAGATGCTCGAAAAGTGGGAAAAGGAAAGCACGTTGATGTTACTCGGAGAAGGACAATCCGCCTCAAGCGACGATATGTTGGATTTAAACGTACCGCAGAAAGAAAAAATCAAGCGGTCAGATGGTTCGTCAGAAGGTTACGAGGGTCTGTTTGACTAAAAGGGATAGATCAATGCAAGCCCTTAGCTTGACTAGAATATCCATTACATACACAAGGTAATTTTCGGTGTTTGAGCCACATGAACTCAACAATGAGTTTTTAGTGATACGGTCATTGTTGATCCAGCACAATGGTCAATATTCGTCTCGTCATGACCCGGCCATGAGAGATTCTTGTGAGCCGATCAGCATTACTTTGACATTACATACTCAAAGATTTTTTTGGATAGACCCGCCAAGACTGCAGTACCATGATCGAAATCAGCCAATTCTTTGGATAGAAGTACCAGCACATAAGTCTGACCATTCGGGGCAAAAACGATACCGGAATCATGGTGAACCCCACTAATCACACCTGTCTTGTGGGCTACTTTCACTTCTTCAGGTAAGTGAGCTGGAATGATATCATCAAATCTCTGTTCCATCAAAATGTTGATCATCGCTTTCGAGTCGTGGCTTGACACGATTTCCTCTCGTGCTAGGGCTGAGAAAATTATACTCAGATCCATAGCGGTGGTGGTATTATTGAGTCCGGCCCGAAAGGCCTTAATGTCTTCTACACCTCGTCTCACCTCAATATCTTGGGCTCCTAGTTCCCTCATTGTCTTTGTGACTTCCTTAGCATCTAGGAGGTCAATGATCAAGTTCGTGGCCAAGTTACTACTGACAATGATCATGTCGTAAATGAGGTCCTGTATGGTTTTCTTGCTTCCGATCAAGGGGTAAAGTGACCTTTCACTATCATCTTCAGCCGATAATTGATAGATGCTACTATCTACGATACTATAAAAGTGATTCTTTATCTGTACGGAATCTGATAAATTAAATTTTCCCTCATGTGCCTGGGTAAAGGCTTCGATCATGACAGGAGTCTTCATTGTGCTGGCAGCGTGAAACTCTTCATGACCATTGATGGCAAACTCCTCTCCAGTGCTCAAATTGTGATAAGTCACCGCAAATACACCCTTTTCTCTTAGGAGTATGTCAGTGATTTCTTCCTCCAGCGCTTCCAAGGTCTGTGGATTTCCACAGCCACTAAGAAGGGTCACCATGATTACCAAGAGAAAGTATTTTAGAAAACACATGCTCGCTTTACTTCTTTATTTCTGAATTTTTGGTCGAACGTTGTTTGGCTCTCAGACCCAATTCAGCCCCTTTTTCCAGCATGAAGTTAAACGCTGATTCAAAATTGTTTTCGATTTCTCCATCCAGAATGGCTTCACGGATCGCCTGCTTGATCGTGCCAACATCTCGAGAAGGCTTAATCTCGAATGTATCCATGATCATCTCCCCTGATATTGGTGGCTGCCAATTTCTCAATTGATCCTTCTCCTCAACTACTTTCAGGCTCTCTCGAACCATCCGATAGTTTGCAAGGTAGTTTTGCACTCTCTTTGGATTTCTGGAAGTAATATCTGCCTCACACAACAACATCAAATCGTCAAGGTCATCACCTGCATCGACCAGCAGCCGTCTAACCGCAGAATCGGTAATATTTTCTTGAGTCAAACTGATGGGACGCAGATGTAGTCGCACCAACTTCTGAACATACTTCATCTTCTGATCAAGTGGCAACCGAAGCTTTTTAAAGATCTTAGGAACCATTGCAGCACCTACAGCCTCATGTCCGTGAAAAGTCCATCCATGCTCAGGATCAAACCTTTTGGTTACGGGCTTGGCGATATCGTGCAGAAGGGCTGCCCAACGCAACCATATTTTTTTTGATTTTGCTGCTAGATTATCCACTACCTGGAGGGTGTGATAGAAATTGTCCTTATGACCTATTCCTTGCCTGATCTCAGTACCTTGTAAAGCTGCCAGTTGAGGAAAAATAATATGTAATAATCCCGTATCAAATAACCCCCTAAAACCTATGGATGGCTGGTGAGATTCAAGGATTTTGTTGATTTCCACCGTGATTCTCTCTTGTGAAACAATATTGATGCGATTGCGGAAGAGCGAAATCGCCCGATAGGTTTCTTCTTCAATTGAAAAGTTTAATTGGGAAGAAAATCTTATGGCTCGCATCATGCGCAAAGGATCATCAGAAAAGGTTCGGCCGGGTTCCAATGGGGTTCTCAGTATCTTGGCTTCGAGGTCTCTTAAGCCCTTAAAGGGGTCAATGATTTCACCGTAATTCTCCAAATTTAAGCTTACTGCCAAGGCATTGATGGTGAAGTCGCGTCGATTTTGATCATCTTCAAGGGTGCCGGATTCAACTGCTGGTTTTCGGCTGTCAGGACGATAGGACTCCTTTCGAGCACCTACAAATTCGATTTCGAATTCATTGTGACGCAGCATGGCTGTGCCGAACCGTTTGTAGATCGTAATTCTCGGAATCGGTCGAAGATAGCCAGCTACTTCGTTGGCCAATTTAATGCCATCCCCAACCGTAACGATATCTATATCAGTACACGGTCGATTTAGTAATCTATCGCGTACAAAACCACCCACTATATAGGTGTCTTGATCTAACGAGGAACCAGCTTTCTGAATGATCTTAAAGATATTTTGTTCCCTGGGGGAGATGGCGAAAAGCATATAATATCCAATTAGTACACAAGAGTATTGCTATAATGAGCCTCTAGTTGGTCCAGGATCGTAAATATATTCTGCGGATCTTCTTCGGTGACCAATTTCGATCGGAAGAACTTGACTCCAGGAAGGCCTCTAAAGTAATTGCCATAATGACGCCGCATCTCCAAAACACCCAACTTCATGCCTTTCCATTCCAAGGAATGTGTTAAGTGCTGCTTTACAACCTGCACTTTTTGATCTAAGGCCGGTTGAGCTAAGTGCTCACCCGTATTTAGATAGTGCTTGATCTGGCCAAATATCCAAGGATTTCCAATGGAAGCTCTACCAATCATGATCCCATCAACCCCATATCTTTCTTTGTATTGGAGGGCTTTTTCTGGTGAGTCGATGTCGCCATTGCCAAAAATTGGGATGTGTATTCTAGGGTTTGCTTTGATCTTCCCAATCAACGTCCAGTCAGCCTCTCCTTTATACATCTGTTTGCGAGTTCGACCATGGATGGTTAGTGCCTGAATTCCTACATCCTGCAGCCTCTCTGCCACTTCTTCAATGTAGATCGATTGTTCGTTCCATCCGAGTCTTGTTTTTACCGTTACCGGCAAGTTCGTGTTTTTGACAATTTCATCAGTGAGCTTTACCATCCGGTCAATATCCTGTAAGATACCCGCTCCTGCCATTTTGCAAACCACCTTCTTGACTGGGCAGCCATAGTTAATATCCAAAACCTCAGGGCCGGCTTCCTCGACGATTTCAGCTGCTTTTCTCATCGAGTTGACTTCAGCACCAAAGATCTGAATCCCTATTGGTCTTTCATTCTCGTAGATATCCAGCTTCTGCATACTTTTCTCAGCATCCCTGATCAGCCCCTCTACTGAAATAAATTCAGTGTACATCATATCACAACCCTGGGATTTACATAGGAATCTAAAGGGGGGATCACTTACATCTTCCATCGGTGCCAGGAGTAGAGGGAAGTGTCCCAGCGAAATATTTCCGATCCTTACCATTTGCCAAAGTGGTTTGCGGCCACAAAGATAAGTGATCTGCACCTATCAAGATTGCCCCCTACCTACGTATAGGTTGATTTAACCGGCTCAGTTGTCAGGCAGGTCTGATGTACCTGTACTAAATTGCAATAATGGCTGGAGCACCACAAGAAATGTCTATATTTAGTGCCTGACCCTTAATTCGAGGCAAACCCTAATCTAACGTACCATGCTAACTGCTCTGTTAATATGCTTTATCCTAGGTTACGCTACAATAGTATTTGAGCATCCCCTAAGACTGGATAAGACGGTTCCTGCCTTGATCATGGGTGCCGTAATTTGGGCCTTCATATCCTTTGGACATCTTGATGTGGTAGGAGCTGATCATCATGTTGGCCATATGGAGGAGGTCTTGCTTCACCACATTGGCAAAGTAGCTGAGATCCTATTCTTTCTGATTGGTGCAATGACAATTGTCGAGCTGATCGATTTGCACCGGGGTTTTGCTGTTATTACTAATCGCATCAGTACGACCAATAAGACAAAGATGCTCTGGTTGATTTGCATCTTGGCTTTTTTCTTATCGGCTACCTTAGACAATTTAGCCAGTACCATAGTCCTGGTCTCACTTTTACGAAGGCTAATTCCAGATAAAACTGAAAGGCTGTGGTTTGTCAGTATGGCTGTCATTGGCGCCAACGCCGGAGGTGCTTGGTCGCCGATCGGAGATGTCACAACCACCATGCTTTGGATAGGGAAGAAAGTTTCCACTCTCGGACTGATAAAGAATTTGGTAATTCCTTCAATCGTCTGTATCGTAGTGCCGGTACTTGCGGCGAGTACAATGAAAATCTTCCGTGGGAAGATTTCTATTCAGAGCAGCGAAAGCTTAGATCGTGATCAAGAAAGCCTTCTGAGTAGTAGAACCATGTTGATTGCCGGTATTGGTGGATTGGTTTTTGTACCGATTTTTAAAGCCATTACCCACCTTCCCCCTTATGTCGGTATGATGTTGTCTTTAGGTGTCGTTTGGCTGATATCGGAATATATTCACCCAGAAGAAGATTTCACTGAGGAGCGCAAACATCTTTACAGTGCTCATACAGCCTTATCCCGTATTGAAATGTCTAGCATTCTATTTTTTCTGGGAATTTTAGTTGCCGTTGCAGGATTGGAGTCGGTCGCCGTCATGGGCCATGAAGGCCATCAGGTTGGCCTTCTCCGTTACCTTGCAGAAGGATTGGATCAATTGATTCCCAACCAGAATATCGTGATTATCATTCTGGGATTTTTGTCTGCAATTATTGATAACGTGCCCCTGGTAGCAGCTTCCATGGGTATGTATGATGTGCCAATGGATTCTTCATTATGGCACTTTATTGCCTATTCCGCGGGAACGGGAGGAAGCATGTTGATCATCGGCTCTGCCGCTGGAGTAGCTGCGATGGGTATGGAACGGATTGACTTCATCTGGTACTTTAAGAAGATCTCGTTTCTTGCCTTTCTAGGCTTTATTTCTGGAGCGATTACCTACATTGTCCTATCACCCTTGATTCACGGATAGTGAAAATTCTACAACTCTTTTCTTTACCCCTGGGTTTTCTCTTCGTGTACTGTGGTCACCAAATAGACCAAGAAGACTTGTATGGAAATTGGCAAGCGCTTACTGTTGTTGATGCCGGTGATACAGTGACGGCTGACTTATCATCAGCACAGTTGGTCCTTAAGGAGGATGGAAATTTCAGTTATCAAGCTACACCTCTAGATCATTATCAGGGAATCTACGAATTGAAACAAGACCTTATTTCATTATTCAGTGCTGAACCTGCCGACACTTTTGTGGTTCAAGTGTTAGAGGTCGATCAAAAGGAACTTCACCTCAGAATGAATCATAAGGGTGTAGAACGTCTTCTCTCCATGAAGCGACCAGATTAGTGATTGGTAATAATACAACTCAGTTCACCGACCATATCATAGGCCCGAGGGAACCCTATGGTCTGTTGACATTCAACCACTTGGTGACTTTGACGGAAGATCAAGATTTTGGATAGTACCATTCACACAAAGAGTTCAGACATTTGCTGAACATCTGTCCAAACGAAATCAATCAAACTGGATTACCACTGCTATCTTGCTTAAGTCATTTAATCTACTGACCCATCGGTCGGCTTGAATTCACTCAGCTAGTACTAGGAGCCAGGGTGAGGCTTGGCAACGAAGTAATTCGCGAAAAGAATTTGAGATTGTTGCCAACATTTTAGTAGACAGCGTATTTAGACAATGCGTTTTCAGCAGCTATGGGACACAAATTAATCTCAATCATACTCCTGCTATTGATCTGATGATAGGGATATCGCTGGCTCACAAGTATAAGCTACTCTAGAACATTCATCTTACCCAAGTTATAACTAGGAAGGAAGAACGTAACTATTTTTCTTCTATGGAGAATAAAGTTTATTTCTTTTATACATATATCAAATGTAAGTATTATATTACGGTTATTAAAATACTAAGCTGATCATTATAGACCAATTTAGAACCAGCTGTGAAAAACCCAATCCCCCTTGTCCTTCTACTGGTGATCGCCATGTCTATCCGTTCGTCGAATAACAAAGAAAATCCGGCAATGTTTCCCTTGACCCTAGCTGACAGTAAGCCTCCTTGTGGTAATCCAGATTCTGCAGCGCTGATGGCTCTATTTCAAGCTACTAATGGCTCCAATTGGACGAGAACTGACGGCTGGGGTGAAGATTGTGATATCTGCTCCTGGTACGGTATCAGTTGTAATCGTGATGGCAGAGTTGTTGGTATAAACCTGTATCAAAATAATCTTACTGGAACACTGCCAGTAGAAGTGAGTAATCTCGATGATCTAGTTAGCTTTGAGCTCTGGAGGAATGCCGTTGGCGGAACGATACCATCGGAATACCTAAATATGTCAAATCTTATCCGCTTGAATCTGGCGGAAAATAACCTCTCCGGAGTAATCCCTGCATTTGGACCGAATTGCAACCTTCAACTTCTGTCCCTATACTTCAATAATTTGAGTGGATCTCTTCCAGCAAACTTAACCGATGTATCTACTCTCCGGTTGCTTGATTTAAATCACAATGATTTGTCGGGTGTACTACCAGCGGATATTGACCGCCTGAGCAATTTGTTTTGGCTAGCCATAGCCTTTAACAACTTATCCGGTAGTATCCCATCCTCGGTTGGAACCCTAAGTTCTCTTGTGAGATTGGAATTAAATAACAATGGTTTAAGCGGTAGTATTCCTTCAGAGATTGGTAATTGTACGGGGCTAACTGAGCTCAAATTAGGCTTAAACAATTATTCTACTACTATTCCTCAGGCATTTGGAAACCTAACCAAACTGGTTCGGCTCTACTTAGAGGATTGTGGAATCTTTGGCACTATTCCTCATGAACTTGGTCTACTTACCAATCTGAAATCACTTAGACTTAATGACAATCGATTGTCGGGCACACTTCCTCCTGAACTTGGTAACCTCTTTCCTGATGGGGGTTGGGAAGGTCTGAGGTTACAAAATAATAACCTGGAAGGATGTTTCCCTGCAACTTTTAACAACCTATGTCAAAATGAGGTCTTGGTTGCCACTGCTGGCAATCCTTGCTTTACTTCAACTACATTTTCGCAATTCTGCATAGGTAGTCCATGTGCATTTAACGATTACACCTTGGGTGCCCTTCCCAGTCCTGAAGTGTGTGAGGGCATAACGATTCAGTTGGTGGCATCTGGCGGGAGTAGTTATCAATGGAGTACCGGAGAATCGGAGCCCATCATTTCTATCGAAGCAATGAACGATGATATTTTCTATGTAACAATCAACACTTTTCAAGGTTGTACACGTAGAGACTCATTGGTTATCACAGTGAAAGAGAGCCCCATGGCCTCTGCGACCGGAACCGATGTGTCTATAGCAGGAGCTTCAGATGGTACAGCTTCAGCAGAAGCCTTGGGAGGATCAGCTCCCTACAGCTATGTTTGGAGTAATGGTCAAATTGGCCCCATTATTACTGGATTGTCATCAGGAAGCTACCAGGTAACCGTGACTGATCAAGCGGGTTGTGAGGACACTGCTTCAGTCAACATTGGCGAACCGTCCTGTCTCCCAGCCGGTACTACCTGCGACGATGGAGATCCACAGACCTTTGACGATCAAGAAGATGGTCTTTGCAATTGCAGCGGCACACCCTGTCCCGTTATCCAACTTACAGTGGCTTCAACCGATCTGATTTGCCATCAAGACCAGTCCGGGTCCATCGCGATTGCTCCTGGTGGAGGAGTAGCTCCTTACTCCTTCCTTTGGACTGGAGGCCAGATGACTTCCACCATCATGGGATTAGATACCGGGTCTTACTCGGTCACCGTTACGGATGCCAACGGTTGTACAGCCTCGGCTACCACAGCCATCACACAGCCTGCTCCCCTCCTTTCTCATATCATTGCTACCAATGAATCCACTCCCGGTGCCATGGATGGAAGCGCAGACTTAAATCCCAGCGGGGGTACTTTACCCTATCAATTCAGCTGGTCTAATGGGGCCAGTACTGAAGACATCACCGGTCTCACCGGAGGAAGAACCTACGCTGTGACCATCACCGATGATCTTGGTTGTCAGATTACCGATTCCGTCTCTATTGCTACTGGATGCTTCCCAGCCGGTACTACCTGCGACGATGGAGATCCACAGACCTTTGACGACCAAGAAGATGGTCTTTGCAATTGCAGCGGCACACCCTGTCCCGTTATCCAACTTACAGTAGCTTCAACCGATCTGATTTGCCATCAAGACCAGTCCGGGTCCATCGCGATTACTCCTGGTGGAGGAGTAGCTCCTTACTCCTTCCTTTGGACTGGAGGCCAGATGACTTCCACCATCATGGGATTAGATACCGGGTCTTACTCGGTCACCGTTACGGATGCCAACGGTTGTACAGCCTCGGCTACCACAGCCATCACACAGCCTGCTCCCCTCCTTTCTCATATCATTGCTACCAATGAATCCACTCCCGGTGCCATGGATGGAAGCGCAGACTTAAATCCCAGCGGGGGTACTTTACCCTATCAATTCAGCTGGTCTAATGGGGCCAGTACTGAAGACATCACCGGTCTCACCGGAGGAAAAACCTACGCTGTGACCATCACCGATGCTCATGGTTGTCAGATTACCGATTCTGTCTCTATTGCTACTGGATGCTTCCCAGCCGGTACTACCTGCGACGATGGAGATCCACAGACCTTTGACGACCAAGAAGATGGTCTTTGCAATTGCAGCGGCACACCCTGTCCCGTTATCCAACTTACAGTGGCTTCAACCGATCTGATTTGCCATCAAGACCAGTCCGGGTCCATCGCGATTACTCCTGGTGGAGGAGTAGCTCCTTACTCCTTCCTTTGGACTGGAGGCCAGATGACTTCCACCATCATGGGATTAGATACCGGGTCTTACTCGGTCACCGTTACGGATGCCAACGGTTGTACAGCCTCGGCTACCACAGCCATCACACAGCCTGCTCCCCTCCTTTCTCATATCATTGCTACCAATGAATCCACTCCCGGTGCCATGGATGGAAGCGCAGACTTAAATCCCAGCGGGGGTACTTTACCCTATCAATTCAGCTGGTCTAATGGGGCCAGTACTGAAGACATCACCGGTCTCACCGGAGGAAAAACCTACGCTGTGACCATCACCGATGCTCATGGTTGTCAGATTACCGATTCCGTCTCTATTGCTACTGGATGCTTCCCAGCCGGTACTACCTGCGACGATGGAGATCCACAGACCTTTGACGATCAAGAAGATGGTCTTTGCAATTGCAGCGGCACACCCTGTCCCGTTATCCAACTTACAGTGGCTTCAACCGATCTGATTTGCCATCAAGACCAGTCGGGGTCCATCGCGATTACTCCTGGTGGAGGAGTAGCTCCTTACTCCTTCCTTTGGACTGGAGGCCAGATGACTTCCACCATCATGGGATTAGATACCGGGTCTTACTCGGTCACCGTTACGGATGCCAACGGTTGTACAGCCTCGGCTACCACAGCCATCACACAGCCTGCTCCCCTCCTTTCTCATATCATTGCTACCAATGAATCCACTCCCGGTGCCATGGATGGAAGCGCAGACTTAAATCCCAGCGGGGGTACTTTACCCTATCAATTCAGCTGGTCTAATGGGGCCAGTACTGAAGACATCACCGGTCTCACCGGAGGAAGAACCTACGCTGTGACCATCACCGATGATCTTGGTTGTCAGTTTACCGATTCCGTCTCTATTGCTACTGGATGCTTCCCAGCCGGTACTACCTGCGACGATGGAGATCCCCAGACCTTTGACGATCAAGAAGATGGTCGTTGCAATTGCAGCGGCACACCCTGTCCCGTTATCCAACTTACAGTGGCTTCAACCGATCTGATTTGCCATCAAGACCAGTCGGGGTCCATCGCGATTACTCCTGGTGGAGGAGTAGCTCCTTACTCCTTCCTTTGGACTGGAGGCCAGATGACTTCCACCATCATGGGATTAGATACCGGGTCTTACTCGGTCACCGTTACGGATACCAACGGTTGTACGGCCTCGGCTACCACAGCCATCACACAGCCCTCTCCCCTCCTTTCTCATATCATTGCTACCAATGAATCCACTCCCGGTGCCATGGATGGAAGCGCAGACTTAAATCCCAGCGGGGGTACTTTACCCTATCAATTCAGCTGGTCTAATGGGGCCAGTACTGAAGACATCACCGGTCTCACCGGAGGAAAAACCTACGCTGTGACCATCACCGATGCTCATGGTTGTCAGATTACCGATTCCGTCTCTATTGCTACTGGATGCTTCCCAGCCGGTACTATCTGCGACGATGGAGATCCACAGACCTTTGACGACCAAGAAGATGGTCTTTGCAATTGCAGCGGCACACCCTGTCCCGTTATCCAACTTACAGTGGCTTCAACCGATCTGATTTGCCATCAAGACCAGTCCGGGTCCATCGCGATTACTCCTGGTGGAGGAGTAGCTCCTTACTCCTTCCTTTGGACTGTAGGCCAGATGACTTCCACCATCATGGGATTAGATACCGGGTCTTACTCGGTCACCGTTACGGATGCCAACGGTTGTACGGCCTCGGCTACCACAGCCATCACACAACCTGCTCCCCTCCTTTCTCATATCATTGCTACCAATGAATCCACTCCCGGTGCCATGGATGGAAGCGCAGACTTAAATCCCAGCGGGGGTACTTTACCCTATCAATTCAGCTGGTCTAATGGGGCCAGTACTGAAGACATCACCGGTCTCACCGGAGGAAAAACCTACGCTGTGACCATCACCGATGCTCATGGTTGTCAGATTACCGATTCCGTCTCTATTGCTACTGGATGCTTCCCAGCCGGTACTACCTGCGACGATGGAGATCCCCAGACCTTTGACGATCAAGAAGATGGTCGTTGCAACTGCAGCGGCACACCCTGTCCCGTTATCCAACTTACAGTGGCTTCAACCGATCTGATTTGCCATCAAGACCAGTCCGGGTCCATCGCGATTACTCCTGGTGGAGGAGTAGCTCCTTACTCCTTCCTTTGGACTGGAGGCCAGATGACTTCTACCATCATGGGATTAGATACCGGATCTTACTCGGTCACCGTTACGGATGCCAACGGTTGTACAGCCTCGGCTACCACAGCCATCACACAGCCTGCTCCCCTCCTTTCTCATATCATCGGTATTGATGAATCCACTCCCGGTGCCATGGATGGAAGCGCAGACTTAAATCCCAGCGGGGGCAACTTACCCTATCAATTCAGTTGGGCTAATGGAGCCACTACTGAAAACATCACCGGTCTGACCGGAGGAAAAACCTACGCTGTGACCATCACCGATGCTCATGGTTGTCAGATTACCGATTCCGTCTCTATTGCTACTGGATGCTTCCAAGCCGGTACTACCTGCGACGATGGAGATCCCCAGACCTTTGACGATCAAGAAGATGGTCTTTGCAACTGCAGCGGCACACCCTGTCCCGTCATCCAACTTACAGTGGCTTCAACCGATCTGATTTGCCATCAAGACCAGTCCGGGTCCATCGCGATTACTCCTGGTGGAGGAGTAGCTCCTTACTCCTTCCTTTGGACTGGAGGCCAGATGACTTCCACCATCATGGGATTAGATACCGGGTCTTACTCGGTCACCGTTACGGATGCCAACGGTTGTACAGCCTCGGCTACCACAGCCATCACACAGCCTGCTCCCCTCCTTTCTCATATCATTGCTACCAATGAATCCACTCCCGGTGCCATGGATGGAAGCGCAGACTTAAATCCCAGCGGGGGTACTTTACCCTATCAATTCAGCTGGTCTAATGGGGCCAGTACTGAAGACATCACCGGTCTCACCGGAGGTAGAACCTACGCTGTGACCATCACCGATGATCTTGGTTGTCAGATTACCGATTCCGTCTCTATTGCTACTGGATGCTTCGCAGCCGGTACTATCTGCGACGATGGAGATCCCCAGACCTTTGACGATCAAGAAGATGGTCTTTGCAACTGCAGCGGCACATCCTGTCCCGTCATCCAACTTACAGTGGCTTCAACCGATCTTATTTGCCATCAAGACCAATCCGGGTCCATTGTGGTCAGTCCCAGTGGAGGAGTCGCTCCTTACTCCTTCCTTTGGGCTGGAGGCCAGATGACTTCCACCATCATTGGATTAGATACCGGGTCCTACTCGGTCACCGTTACGGATGCCAACGGTTGTACGGCCTCGGCCACCGCAGCCATCACACAGCCTTCTCCGTTCCTTTCTCATATTATCGGTACCAATGAATCCACTCCCGGTGCCATGGATGGAAGCGCAGACTTAAATCCCAGCGGGGGTACTTTACCCTATCAATTCAGCTGGTCTAATGGGGCCAGTACTGAAGACATCACCGGTCTGACCGGAGGAAAAACCTACGCTGTGACCATCACCGATGCTCATGGTTGTCAGTTTACCGATTCCGTCTCTATTGCTACTGGATGCTTCGCAGCCGGTACTACCTGCGACGATGATGATCCCCAGACCTTTGATGATCAAGAAGATGGAAACTGTAACTGTGTAGGAACCCCTTGTCAACTCCCCTCCATTCAGACCACGACCATTTCACCAACTTGCCATGACGCCAGTGATGGAGAAATACTTGTCTCCTTGAGTGGATCATCCGGTTATTTCTTCGAATACCCTACAGGCGATTCAACGTTGCACCTACGTGACCTCAAATCTGACGAATATGTCATCAAAATATCTAATGACCACGGATGTTTAGATTCCTTTGAAGTCTATTTAGAACAACCAGATTCCCTTGATTTTGCTTTTGAGACCATTACTGTATCACCGTCCGATTCACTATCTGGCTCGGCCTCAGTCCTTGTTTCCGGAGGGGTTCCTCCATTTGCCTATCAGTGGTCAACTGGTTCCCTTGAAAGTCAAGCTAGTGGACTGGCCAATAATCACTGGTATCATCTGACAGTTTCAGATCATAATGGATGTTTACGATCTGACTCTCTCCTACTAACCGGGGATCCCTGTGCAATCATTGTTGATGAAGATCAAGGGATCACCATTGATAGTGTAATAGCTGAAGACCCTTCAGACTGCCAAGCATTAGATGGAAGAATAAATATCCGAGCCAAAAGTCAATTCAATAATGCATTAGAATATAGTATTGATGGTGGAGGCACCTGGCACTTGGATCCAAACTTCACTGACTTACAGCAGGGGAGATACAGCATCTGGGTCAGGCATCATGGCACGAGCTGCTTAGTTGAAACAGCGATCGACTTAGGTGATCCAGTTCCTGTTGTGTTTGAGTCATTTGAATTCAACCCACCTTCTGGTTGTAACAGGAGCGATGGATTCTTAAGGATCACTGCATCTTCACTTGAAATAGAGTACAGTATCGATGGAGGTGTGCAATGGCACGCATCACCTTCTTTTGAAGGATTATCCAGCGACCTTTATCAAGTGCTTGTGAGGGAAATCGACGCCAGTTGTACTAGTCTGTTTAGTAAGACCTTTGACTTGAATTTTCGCGATACATTGATTCCTCCAAAGTTGCTTGTTGATCATATACTTTGTTGGGGAGAAGTGGGATCTATCACTATCGAAACAAAGGAAGGTTCACCAATCGAATATTGGATATCCGGACATGATTGGCAATCTGACCGGACATTCTTTGAGCTGGAGACCGGCATATATCAAGTTGGCATCCGGTCCTTACTCACCGGATGTGATTTTTATTGGGACGAGGTGGCATTACTCGAGAAATCCATTGCAGATAAGGTGCTAGTTGAAGCGATCGATCCCTCAAAGTGTGAGCAGAATGATGGATTGATCATCTGGGATACCACCAATCTGGCTAATCTTGAATTTAGCCTCGATGGCGAACACTGGATCAATGGCAACCGTTTTGAGAATCTGTCTCCCGGAACATATCAATGGCTTGCCAGAGACAATGTAAGAACATGCCTGGACACCTTAGAGATTACCCTGAATGCTGAAACGGATGCTTTCCTCGTCTCCGAGATGGTCTTGTCACCATCCTGCCATGGTGGCTCAGATGGTATTATAGAGATTACTCTAAAGGGGGAAGATTCGCTTAACTACTTCTGGGCTGATGGCACTCAGTCCATCAGTAGAAAAGGTTTATCTGCAGGAGAATATCATTTTACGGTAACTGACACGAATGGTTGTTCCAAAGACTTCAATTATATTTTGAGCAACCCACCCCCTCTTAATTTCTTTTTGCCCGGTATCGATTCTACTCCTTTATGTCAAGGTGAGTTGGTGAATTTCACGCTAACAGATACGAGGTATAACTATGAATGGTACCTGGAGGAAGACTTTCTCTTTGCAGGACCGAGGTTTTCCACTACGCACCCAGGCCGCTATCATGTCCTGGTAATCGATAGCTTAGGATGTCAGCAAAGAAGAGAATTTGCCATAAACTATAGCGAGGAGGCATTTCATGCCAACTTCCTTGTGGCGAGCCAAGTCTTGATCGGTGAGTCCATTATCGCAGTAGAAAACAGTTGGCCAATCCCTGAATCAATTGAATGGGAAGTCGTCGGAGGTGAAATTCTCAATCAGGAAATCAATCTGGTAGAATTACTCTTTGAGACTCCAGGTCCACATTTGATCCGGCTATATGCTACCAGGGGATCATGCATGAGTATGATTGAAAAGGAGATTACTGTAGTTGAATCTCTTGATTCCCTCTACATGCCTGGATCTGGCCCTAACCGGATAATTTCTGCCCTGCTGTCACCCAATCCCAATCAGGGATCTTTCGAACTCGAAGTCGAGCTTTTCAATCCATCAATGCTGCAGATCAGAATATATAATCCTGAGGGTCAATTGATTTATCATGAACAGCACATCGAAAGCATTAAGTATCACGAAGAAATAGACCTCTTCAGTCCTCCACCTGGGATATACACATTACTGATCCAAACGGACCAAAATTGGAAAAGTATTCAATTTGTCATCCAATGATTGAGGTAATTTCTAAGTGTAGAGGAGACTTCGAAAGAGGTTTCAATTCTTCCTTATACCAGCACTGGCGAAGAATTTTTGTTTTACTCACAGCATCCATTTTGTCATCATGGATCGTTGTAGGTCAAGACATTGAGGAAACCACCAATTTTATCCAATCCAGGATAGCTGAAGATCCCATCCAACTAGCTGGAGGGATAAATTCGTTTTTGGGGTACAATTATATTGGGGGCAGCGAACAGCGTATTGATCCCTTCCGATGGCGGGTCATTGGCTTTGTACAAGCAGATGTTCTGGGTATTAAGATTCCAGCCTCAGTCATTTTCAATACCAGAAGTACTGTCTTTAATTATACCCTTCCGGCATTTGCCTTTGCAGGGTTAAGTCCCTCTTACAAGTGGGTTAAATTGCACCTTGGTGATCGAAATTTGCATTTTTCAAAATATTCCTTATCAGGACATAGCTTTAGGGGTATTGGAGTAGAAATGACACCAGGTAAATTTCGATTAAAGGCGATGTACGGAAGGTTGCGTCGTGCCAGAGTGCAGGAAATTGGAAAGGTTCAAAATGTGGAACCAGCATACAAGCGGTTAGGATGGGGGATCCAGACTGGATTCGTCAACAATGATGATGAACTGATGCTTACACTCTTCGGAGCATGGGATGATAGGTCCTCCATCTCGACACCCTTTGAAAATGGCGACATTAGGCCTGGCGAAAATGTGGTAATTACTTTAGCCGGCAAAAAGAGCTTGGGAAAAGTGATCAAAATTAGTAGTGAAATTGCCCGAAGCGCTTTGACTTCAAATGTTGAAACACCGCTTCGCAGCTCCCACCATGCATCGATCGATCTGACACTTGTGCGCCCTCACCTTTCCACAGGTTACTATTGGGCAATGACCACAAAACTAGATTTTCACACGTCATTTGGTAATCTCTTTGCAGCTCACGAATGGATTGATCCCGGGTATTCTTCGATGGGCACCCTATACTTCAATAATGATGTTGAACGCGTTAGTGCCGGATGGACACATCGTTTGTTTAATAAGATACAGCTGATGGGTTCCCTGGGCCATGAAAGGAACAACTTATCAGGTTTCGAGGTCAATACCTACAAAAGATGGGTAGGAAACTTGCAGATCAGTTATCAAATTAGAAATGGTACCAGCCTGACGGCAACTTACTCCAATTTTAGTAGCACCAATCGACTTAGCCTGTTGAATAATCCCCTAAGCCCCATAGATACGGTAGTTCTAGCTCTGGTGAATCGTCAAGCGGGAGGAGTGCTAACCTACAAACCTTCAGGTGAATCTAGATCACAATTTCAAGTTAACTTCCATTGGCAGGAAGCTAATCAGATCGAAAATGATGTTCCACAATCCGATCTGACCAATGAATTTATACTCATCAACGGCTCTTACACCTGGAATGCACCGACTTTACATTGGGCTGCACGCCTTGGTATGATCTACCAACAATCCGCTCTACCGTCATCCATTCGATCGAACTGGGGCCCTTTTATCACCGCACATTTAGTAGATCCCAAATCTAAGATTTCAGCGAGCAGTCAATTTCACTGGTTGATCGCAACACAAGAAAAAGTTTCCTCCGGGTCAGTCATCACGATTGGAGCCAATGCTACATATACGATGTCTCGTAGACATCAAGTAGGTTTTGATCTCTCCTTTATTCGGCGAGCATCTAGGTTTTCAAATAGTGTCGGTTTTACCGAAGTTAGGAGCTCGATCAGATATGGTCTCAAGTTCTGAAGTCACTAGTCTGCCAACGCCTGTGTCATAGAGAGTGGATCATCATACAGGATAAAGACTGGCAGAGTGTGATTTTAGTGTATAAAACCAAAGATCGCCTCAAAAAAAAACGGCAGGAATACTACCGTCTTTATTAGATGTAAGAGTGGATTTTGGGTCTACTTACCATTTTGAGTGAGGGAGTGCAGGGGTTATTCCTTAAAGAAATGGCTAGCCACTAGATTGTCTGCACCGTTTATTTCAAGGCGGTATTTGCCTTGGCTCAGGTGCCTGACATCCAGTTGATTAGTTCCATAAACCTTATCAATTGTCAGTACTTGCTTATTGTCAGTGTTGTACAAGGTTACTTCATAATCATCTTCGTACGGTAACTCCACCTGCAGGTAGTCTGGGGTTGATTTTGGATAAATCTTCATTCCCGCTTGCTTTAATTTCATGCTCTCTTGTAACCGGATGTCCTCTTCAGACAGCATAGTTGGGTGACTCAATTGTTCCTGATCGTGATGTGACCGGATCAGCATGGCTAGATACTGTGCAGGTACCAGCACCAGAGAATCATTTTCTGAGAATGAATTTACTAGGGTCGAAATATCAGAATGTCCAACTTGAGCCCGAGGGACGAAATAAGTAGTAAGGATCAAAGCAATGACTAGGAGGTTAGACCGCTTCATAATGAATGTATTTAATGTCAGCGATCAGAATAACTATAAAAGGGACTACATTTCTAGCAGAATTGACAATTTCTTCATTGTCAAGGAACGGACTTCAAAGATAGAGCCAATTTACCAGAAATGAAAGGGCGAGCTCGTATATTTTTTATCATAACATGTTGATAATCAGCAGTGATATATTATGAAGAGGCCAGATATTGGCGTGGTAGTTTTCCAGAAGAATCCACCATTTCTTCATTGTCAAGAGACTGGACCTCAAGGGTGGAGCCATCTGAGACACAGTGAAAGGATATGTTCAAGGATTTATTATCCTAAAATATTGAAATTCAGGGCTCTTTAGCCAATCATGACAGACTCGGGACCGGCTCATTTATCATCTTACCTGGCGTCCATTCTCGGGGACGACTGTTGGTCTCAAGCCGTTTTCCGACGGTTTGAGAAAATTATCAATTGTCTATACGAGGTTCAATTGTGTAAATTTAATAGTGGTGAATAGATTGAATCTTAAAACAGCTTCTTCTGCCTTAAGCATGGGACTGCTGCTCCTGTGTCTTGCTGGTCGGGGTGTCGTTCCAGAAGTTTGTGACAATGCCATTGATGACGATCTGGATGGACTGATAGATCTCAATGACGATGATTGCCATTGCAGGGTATTAGAACCTACTTCACTCATACCTAATCCATCATTTGAGGAAATGTCTTGCTGTCCTATGAACCGGTCCAGCCTGGATTGTGCGGAAACCTGGATTCAGGCATCGGATGCCACTACCGATTACCTGCATACCTGTGGTTGGATGGGTTGGGAAAACTTACCTCCCCCTTTACCCTTTCCGGATGGTGAAGCATGTATAGGTTTTCGAAATGGAAGGTTTGGTGGCGACAACATAAATCCCAATTGGAAGGAATACACTGGTGCTTGCTTGACTGAACCACTTCGGACAGGAAATGAATATCGTTTTGAGTTTTATGTAGGATTTACTAACCCTGCCAACTCTCCACCACTGAATGTGGTTTTTTACGGCAGTACAGATTGTAAGAACCTTCCCTTTGGTATGGGTAATGAGCGTCATGGATGTCCTTTAAATGGGCCGGGTTGGATTCGCCTAGACAATGTTTATTCACAGGGAGCCAACAGCTGGAAAAAGGAAACATTTGACGTGGTTCCGCCTCAGGATATTTATGCGATAGCCATTGGACCGGACTGTGTTGAATTGTTGCCTACAGATAACCCTTACTACTTTCTAGACAACCTCATTTTGGCTGATATCAAGGAGTTTGAATTTGTCATAGCTGCTGATGGCCATCCTTGCAGCCCAGGTTTTGCACTACAGCTTCCAAAAGTTGACACCTTGAATTATCAGTGGTATTTAGATGGGGTGGCACTGATTGGAATGACCAGCTCAAGAATTGAAGGTGATCTAGGAGAAGGCAGCTATCAAGTGGTCATCAAAGGAAAGGAGACTTGCAGGGTTACCAAGCCCTTTCATCACGTCTTGCCAACCCCTGCCAGTGATATGCGTGCCTTTTATTGTACAGGACAAACCTATAAGTTCAATGGCCAAATATTAGCATCCCCTGGCGTATTTTTGGATACTCTACTTACAATAAACGGATGTGACAGTATTGTAAGTCTTACCCTTGAGGAAGCACAGCATGTCCAGACACGTCTTTCGCTAAAAATATTTGATGGCGAAGTGATAAAGGTAGGTGGAAGGGAGTTTACCAAGCCAACAGAACAAGATTTGAAATTGACCTCCAGGCACGGTTGCGATAGCATAATCGATCTCCGGTTGCAATACTACGAAGTATTTGTGCCCAGTGCCTTTTCCCCTAATGGTGATGGCATCAATGATTTCTTTACTATAGCTGGAGGTCCAGACTTACTCCGAGTTTCTGAGCTAAAAATTTTTGATCGATGGGGCAATCAGGTATTTGAAGGAAGAGATCTCGATCCACAGCAGGGATGGGATGGAGTAGGTGCGCAGGGCAATTTTGAACAAGGTGTTTACACTTATATAGCCTTAGTGGAAATGGATGATCAGCGATTACATCAATTGGGAGGATCAGTCTTGTTGATTCATTAAAATGATACACTACGCAATACTAAAGTGCTCTCACACTCCATATTGATTTCTTAGAAAAGCAGATGACCAACGAATCGATTGTTTCGAAACAGTCAATTCCAGTTAACTCTCCCTCCCATTTTAACAAACCCCAATCATTTTGCTGCAGCAACAAATTTAATTGTACCACTGCCTGTTCTAGTGAAATCGGAAAGAGCTTTCGCAGATAACTCTCAATCCTACCTGAAGTTAACCAAACAAGACCTCTGGTCAGCGCTTTGGTCTTTTTACTGGATGTAACCTCTAATTCCTTCAAGGTGAGTTCATGTTTCGATTGATCCAGAGCGAATTCGCATCTTACCTCAAGGACGTCTGAAATGGGCTTTTCCAAAGAGATTCTAAACACTAGGACACCAGACTCGGACCCTAAGATGTCAACTCGTTTCAATTGCACTTTTTTGGAATGAAGCAAATTGTTGATCAATTCAATATTTGCGTTAATGAGTGTCATCACTTCGGCATAGGTCATTTCGACGGTCAGCTTACCTACAGATGGATAGATCTTGACCTTTGAAACTCTTGTATTTAGTGGAGGAACGGGTTTGATCTCATCCATTTCTAAGGTGAGGTTTGCAGCAACTTGAAGTTGCAGAAGACCAGTTTTCATCTCCAGATTTTGTATTTGAGTCTCTAATTTTTTCAAACCGAGAATTTTTCCATTGTACTTGCCCCATGCCGATCTCACCTTAAGTTTTTCTTCAATCAACTCAGGTTTTAATTTGTCAATTAGCCCTTGATTTAGGTTGTTTTCAATGTAGGTCTTCTTCAACCGGAGTAGCCATGAAGCCAATCTTTTCAACTTTATGCTTCGAGAACCTAACCGGGCCTTTGGCGGTTCTTTCCAAACGATATCTCTGATCTCTATTTTGGGCTGAAACCAATCTCCAGATTCCAATAAAGAAAAGGTACCCGTAAATAGTAAACTGCCTCTTAAGCTGAATTGACTGACTCTGCTAGGAAAGGTCAGTCCCTCCAAAAAGATGGAGAATTCTGCTGCCTGATGTGTCAGTTCGATGAATTTCACTTCGCAAACCTCAACGACTATCTCAAGATCACCGAGCCAAGAATTCTTAAACTTAATATTTTGATTTACAATATTTTGTAAGTATAAATTAAGGTAATGATTGAATACTTCATCCCTAATATTTATCGTCATCTTAGTATCAGAAACTATCATACCTTTTGGATAAACGCCCCAATTAAGGACATTTTTTTTAACCGAACATACTAAGGATCTATTTAGTACCGTTTTGTGTACATATTCCTTTCTTCTTGAAGGATTATGTTCACGGGATTACAATTTTGGAAGTGAGTCGGAGAAGCCCTTTTTCGACTCACTTTTTTTATATTGCCCGGCTACATATCCAGGAAAAATAAGACCATGAAGCTCTACACATTTCTTTTGCTGATGACAAGTTTGGTCGTCGCACCTTCTGACTCCCATTCTCAAATTTTTGACACGACTTTATATAGTGCGATGGAATACCGAAGTATTGGGCCTTTCCGCGGTGGTCGGTCTTGTACAGTTGCCGGGGTAATAGACAAGCCCGATCTCTATTATTTTGGGGCCACAGGTGGAGGAGTTTGGAAGACCACAGATGCAGGTGGTACTTGGGTCAATATATCAGATGGCTTTTTTGGTGGCTCGATTGGTGCGATTGCTGTTGCAGAATCTGACCATAATGTAATTTACGTGGGGACCGGTGAACAAACTGTTCGTGGTAATGTCTCATCAGGGAATGGAATGTACAAGTCTGTCGATGCCGGCGAAACTTGGACTGAGCTTGGATTGAAGTCTTCGAGGCATATCGGCCGAATTCGTATTGATCCCAGAGATCACAACACTGTTTACGTAGCGGTTATGGGCGATCTCTACAAATCCAGTGAGGAACGAGGGATTTACAAAAGTATTGATGGTGGGAAGACGTGGGACAGAAAACTGTTTGTAAACCCAGATGCTGGAGCAGTCGACATCTGCTTTGATCCAACCAATCCCCGGATTCTTTATGCTACTACCTGGCGAATCAGGCGCACGCCTTATAGCTTGCTTAGCGGCGGAGAAGGTTCCGGTTTATGGAAAAGTACGGATAGTGGTGAAACATGGACCGACATTACTCGCAATCAAGGGTTGCCTAATGATACAGTTGGTATCATTGGCGTGGCAGTTTCACCAGCTGACCCCGATCGAGTTTGGGCTATGATTGAATCTAAAACAGGTGGCCTTTTCAGATCAGACAATGCAGGTAAGACCTGGCAGAAGGTAAATGAGGACCGATCCCTCCGGCAACGTGCCTGGTATTATACTCGCATTTACGCCGACACCCAGGATGAAAATATCGTTTATGTACTCAATGTCAGCTACCACAAATCTACCGACGGAGGTGAAAACTTTAAAGCTTACAATGCTCCTCACGGTGATCATCACGACTTGTGGATAGCACCTGAAGACAACCAGCGGATGATTATGGCCGATGATGGTGGGGCTCAGGTGTCGAAAGACGGAGGGGAAAATTGGAGTACATATCATAATCAGCCCACGGCACAATTTTATCGTGTGACCACTGACAATCATTTTCCGTACCGGATCTATGCTGCCCAACAAGACAATAGTACGGTACGAATTGCTCATAGGTCAGATGACAATGCAATTACTGAAGATCATTGGGAGCCTTCTGCTGGTTGTGAATGTGGCCATTTGGCCATAGATCCAGACAACCAGGAGATCGTTTATGGAGGATGTTACGATGGAGTTATCCAGAGGCTGAATCACTCGATCAACCAAGGCAGAGCAGTCAATGTTTGGCCAGACAATCCGATGGGTCACGGTGCCGAAGGTATGCGTTATCGATTTCAGTGGAATTTTCCAATTTTCTTCTCTCCCCATGATAGTGACAAACTATATACCGCCTCCAATCACCTCCACATGACCACAGACGAAGGTCATAGTTGGGATATCATCAGTCCTGATTTGACCAGGAACGATTCAAGTAAGATGGGATCCTCCGGGGGACCCATTACCAAAGACAACACTAGCGTGGAATACTACTGCACCATATTTGCAGCTGCGGAATCGCCTCGAGTTAAGGACCTGATTTGGGTAGGTTCGGATGATGGATTGGTACACATCACTCGCGATGGAGGAACCAATTGGGTGAACGTAACTCCAAAAGACCTTCCCGACTGGATCATGATAAACAGTATTGAGCCCGATCCTCATCTAGATGGAGGCTGCTATTTAGCTGCTACTATGTATAAACATGGTGATTATCGTCCTTATCTGTATCGAACTAAAGACTATGGCGCCACCTGGAAGAAGATCACCAATGGAATTGATGATGAGCACTTCACCAGGGTGCTTCGATCGGATCTAAATCAGGAGGGATTATTGTACGCCGGAACAGAAGCTGGTATGTACATTTCGTTTGATGATGGAGATCATTGGACGCCATTTCAACTCAATCTTCCGATCGTACCTATAACCGACTTGGCAGTCAAGGATCAGAATCTCGTAGTAGCGACGCAAGGTCGAAGTCTTTGGATCCTCGATGACCTAACACCCCTATACGAGTTGAGTGAAGCACAAGATCAAGAGATGTACCTATTCACACCCAAACCTACCTACCGGATGGGTGGTAGTCAAACCAAAGGTTTAAAAACCGCTGGCACTAACCATGCTGCTGGAGTCATGACTTATTTTTATACTCAAGAAGTCGATGACTCAACCGAGATTTCTCTATCTTTTAGTGATTTGGATGGTGATACAATTCGCACATTCTCCTCACTCGACAAGGAAAACAAACTGAAAGTCAAGGCAGGATCAAATCTTTTTGTTTGGGATCTGCAATATCCGGATGCCGAAAAATTCGAAGGGATGATCATGTGGGCTGCTTCACTGACAGGTCCGAAGGCGTTACCCGGTCCTTATCGAGTAACGCTTCAGGTCGGCCAGCAAACAATGTCAAAAACCTTCCAAGTACTCCGAGACCCAAGATCAGAGAGTTCAATTGAAGACATGAAAGCCCAGTTTGCCTTTATTCATGGAATAAATAAAAAGGTAACCGAAGCCCATCGAGCGATCAAAAAGATCCGGGAAATTCGGTCACAATTTGAGCAAATTCGTCCCATTTTAAAGCAAAATGAAGAAGCAGAAGATTTGATCAAGGAAACACGCATGATAGAAGAGAAAATGGACGAAATTGAAAAGACTTTATATCAAACACAAAATCAGTCACGCCAAGATCCTTTAAATTTTCCCATAAGGCTCACCAACAAGCTTGCTCACTTAAATGCAATGTCGCGAAGAGGCGACTATCCACCTACAAAACAGGCAGTTGCAGTCAAGGAGGAGCTTACTCAGGCCATTGACGAACAACTGGCATTATTGCAAAAAATTATGGATGAGGATCTGGCAGATTTTAATCAAGACTACCGACAACTAAATTTGGATATTATTCAAATGGAGAAATCAAATGGGAATGGCCCGCAATAAAGTGCGAATTGGTGTGATCAACGTATCTGACCGAGCCAGTAAGGGAATCTACGAAGATATTCCTGGTAAGGCAATCGTAACGACGCTCGAAGAGTATTTGATCAGCCCATTCGACAAGGAATATAGAGTTATTCCAGATGAGCAGGATCTCATCGCAGCTGCCATGATTGAGATGAGTGATCAATTAGATTGTTGCCTAATTATCACCTCTGGTGGCACTGGTCCTGCACCCAGAGATGTCACTCCAGAGGCCACTCAACAGGTTTGTCAGAAGATGTTGCCCGGATTTGGTGAACTCATGCGGGCTGAAAGTCTCAGATATGTTCCCACCGCCATTTTGTCCAGGCAAACTGCTGGCATCCGCAATAGCACTCTCATCGTTAATTTACCTGGTAAACCAAAGGCCATTCGCGAGTGTCTCGATGCCGTCTTTCCCGCAATACCTTACTGCGTAGATCTGATTGGAGGGCCGTTTCTGGAAGCAGATGATCGTATAATTCAGGTATTCAGACCAAAATCACAATGACCCTTAATGGGTAGAAGATTTTATCCAAAGCCCCCATCTTCAATGAGACAAGTATACTGAATTCAAGGTCACAAAATTCGGAAACCGTCAAAAAACCGATCCATGTTGCTGCTCAAAGAATGAGTGGATTCTGTGGCCACTTGCACGAGATAAAAGGTATCATTGTAAACAAAGGACTGCGTCTTCATGACCGACCTGCCTCCATTATAATGCAATCGCCAAAATCTACCTGGAATCAGATTGCGATGCTTTATTTCATCTTTGATCACAACCGTCCCTCCAAGACTGGCTGCAGATTGATCGATGGTGGCATCGAAAAATTCTGCCAAACTGGTGTCTCCAGAAAGCTCCTCCAGTACTTCATTTTTGTAATACTGTACCAAAAAGACATAGCTTCCTCCATCTTCGAGTTCTTTGTTTAGATAATAACTATGATACTGGAGAGTCCCCAGGTCAGTTTCTATCGGAGTCATCGTGTATGCCAATTCCCCTGGAGACCTAATACTAAAACCACCCTCAATGAATGTATAGGTGGGCCAGTCTTGAGTAAGGCTACAAAGGCCTACGGTAAGTAGCAAAGCAAACATGTGGAAATAACGTGCTAGAGACCGTAATTGTTTCCCTTCAGTTCACTCCTCCACCTATCTTCAAACCCTTATAGATCCGCTCCTGGGAACACGGAGTTCAGTGACTACTCGTAGAAATCTTGGCCCTAAGTAAAGGACCCTTGGCTCCATTCATGCTTCTGAGGTTGTGGACCTGTTTCAAATCCTGCTATTCGCTATATTTGCACGCTCCATTCTTGAACCTAAAAAAAAATAAATGAAATATGACATTATCGTAATTGGGAGCGGACCTGGAGGATATGTCGCTGCAATTCGAGCTGCTCAGCTGAACCATAAGGTCGCGATCATCGAACGAGAATCGCTGGGTGGTATCTGCCTAAATTGGGGCTGTATTCCTACCAAGGCACTGCTGAAGAGTGCCCAGGTTTTCGAATACTTAAAACACGCCTCAGATTATGGAATCACTGTAGATAAAGCTTCGGTAGATTTTTCAAAGATGGTCAAAAGAAGCCGAGAGGTTGCCAATGGCATGAGTAAAGGCATTCAATTCTTGATGCGCAAGAACAAGATTGATGTCATTAGCGGACATGCCAGGTTATCTGAGGGTAAAAGAGTTGCCGTGACCAATGATGATGAAACAACCACATTGGAAGCTGACCATATTATTCTTGCTACAGGAGCAAGATCTAAGGAACTGCCTAATTTATCGATTGATGGCAAGAACATTATTGGGTATCGAAAGGCCATGAGTCTTGAGAAACAACCAAAGACGATGGTAGTCGTCGGCGCCGGGGCAATTGGTGCTGAATTTGCTTACTTCTACAATGCCATCGGTACTGAGGTAACCATAGTTGAATTCCTCGAGCAAGGTCTCCTTCCCCGGGAGGATCCTGAAATATCCAAAGAACTGGCCAAGCAGTTTAAAAAGTCGGGAATTGATGTCAGAGGCAATACAAGCGTCGAAGGTGTTCAGATCGATGGCAAATCATGCGAAGTGACGATTAAGGATCGTAAATCAGGTAAAACCGAAACGATAAAATGTGAAATTGTACTCAGCGCTGTTGGTGTGACCGCTAATATCGAAGACATTGGCCTTGACAAGATCGGAGTTGAAACCAAAAATGGTTTGGTTCAGGTTGACGACTACTATCGAACTAATGTTCCCGGTATTTATGCAATCGGCGACATCGTACCTGGACCAGCACTTGCTCATGTAGCCAGTGCCGAGGGTATCGTTTGCATCGAATCTATCAGTGGCCTGAATCCATTACCAATTAATTATGAAAATGTACCATCATGCACCTATTGTCATCCAGAGGTAGCATCAGTGGGGCATACTGAGCAATCTGCCAAAAAAGCCGGTTATGACATTAGGGTGGGCAAATTTCCATTTTCAGCTTCAGGCAAAGCCAGCGCTGCCGGACATAAGGAGGGTTTTGTCAAAGTAATTTACGACGCAAAATACGGTGAGTGGCTGGGCTCCCACATGATTGGAGAGAATGTGACCGAACTGATTGCCGAAGTAGTTGCAGCAAGAAAATTGGAGACAACAGGGCATGAAATCATTAAGTCCATCCATCCGCACCCCACCATGAGTGAGGCTGTTATGGAAGCGACTGCCGCTGCCTATGATGAAGTCATTCATCTCTAATGCAGTGATTAAGCCCTGTACCATGGCCCAATAAAAAATCAGTTGGAGTAAAGGAAGACCCTAAACAATCGGACCGCAAACCCTAAGTGTATGAGGAGAGTCAAAGCCAGTCGATAGACGGATTTTCCTCCCGTGTGGATAATCGCAAAAAACGGCATTATAGTTGGGGTATATTTTCAGTTAAGCGAGCCAGAATTGCTCAATATTCTGTTCGTATTAGATATGTTAAAAAACACTCATATCAGTCTTTTTCTGATCAGATGATACCCTTTGATGAGAAAATGACGTACTTTTATCATGAGTTTAAGCTAGAAAGTCTGGCTTTTATGGGACCAAAGAACATGTACCAATACGGCCAAACCTAAATGCTTTTAGTAACCTATGGACATAAACCAATACTCAAAAACCTACCTGATTCTTTTCTTTTTCTTGGTGAGCATGTCGATGTTCGCTCAACACCGCAGCTATGATGGCTACGGAAATAATGTCATTAGTCCACATTTCGGAGCAGCTGAAGCAGAACTGAGATACATAACGCCGAGGAGTTTTAGTGATGGAATCAGTACACCCACGGGTGTCGATCGTCCGAATCCCCGAGTAATCTCCAATGTCTTATTCGCACAGCCTGAGTACATCTATGATGAGCATGAACTTTCTGACTTCATATGGGTATTTGGCCAATTCATTGACCACGATATAACGTTGGTGAGGGATAGTGGTTCTGAACCAGCATTCATACCTGTGCCGGCATGTGACCCCGTATTTGATCCATCTTGTCTAGGACAATCGTTGATCATGATGATGCGGTCGAATGCGATGGATGGCACAGGAACCGACCCCAATAATCCTAGATCCTATACCAATCAGGTGTCGGCTTTTATCGATGGCTCCGGGATTTACGGTTCAAGTGAGAAACGAGCTGCTTGGCTCCGTACTTTTAATGAAGGAAAACTTAAAGTATCAGAAGGTAATTTATTGCCATTCAATACATTAAATGGTGAGCTCAATGGTGTTACCGATCCCTTGGCACCAGAGATGGATCATAGTGATTCAGATGCCAGAAGATACTTTGTGGCCGGAGATGTTAGAGCGAACGAAAATGTGATGCTTCTGGCGATGCACACACTCTTTGTGAGAGAGCACAACCGTATCTGCGAAGAACTAAAATTGAAATATCCCAATGGCACTGATGAGCAGCTTTATCAGAAAGCGCGAAAAATGGTCGGTGGTATGCTTCAAGCAATCACTTATAATGAGTGGTTGCCTGCTATGGGTGTACTTTTGGACGAATACGGTGGTTACCGTTCCGATGTAAATCCAGGAATTACCAATATATTTTCAGCAGCAGCTTTCAGATTTGGCCATACTTTGCTAAGTCATGATCTGTTACGCATGGACGATGGATGTGAAACAGTGGCTCAGGGTGACATGAAATTGCGTGATGCATTCTTTAATCCCGAGATCCTGATCAGTTCAGGCTTGGACCCTCTGGTTAAAGGCATGAGTGCACAAATCCAGCAAGCCTTAGATTGCAAAGTCGTTGATGACGTACGAAATTTTCTTTTTGGGCCGCCAGGATCTAGCTTCGGACTGGATCTTGCTGCTATAAATATCAACCGCGGTCGGGAGCGGGGTCTGATGGATTACAACAGTATCAGAGACGTGATTGGTATCGGAAAAGTGAGAAGTTTTGAAGAGATATGTGAAAAGCCAGATGATGCAAAAGTACTGGAATCACTATATCTAGACGTCAATCGAATCGACCCCTGGGTTGGAATGTTGGCTGAAATTCATATGCCTGGAGCCATTTTTGGTGAAAGTATCATGACCATCATCAAGGAACAGTTTAGGGCACTGAGAGATGGAGATCGCTTTTTCTATCGTGTTGATCCACAACTTTCTGCTGAAGAAGTGGAAGTGATCGAGGCTTCAAGCTTATCTAAAATCATCAAGCGCAATACAAACCTTGAAGCACTGCAAGAAAACGTCTTTCTCATGCAACGGATCTGTAACAAAGTGGAGATCGCTGAGAAGCATTTAGAGGTATCCGTTTTTCCCAATCCGGTGAGAAGCGATTTCGATCTGACACTATTTTCTTTCAAGGAGGATGATGCCACTTTGATCATCAGGAACATGATGGGGCAAGAAGTCGTTCAGCAGAACTTAAGTATTGTACGTGGGATCAATGCTTTCAAGCATCGGCTTCCAAAGTCACTTGCTCCTGGTACATACCTTATGGAGGTAATCATGGGCTACGATCGTACTACCGCCAAACTCTTGAAATCTGACTAATCAAGTACTGGTCTGGTCGATTTCTGAGCTCACAGTTTAGGTTGACTCACGACCATAATTGGTCTTACTCAACAATACCATTATCAAGCCAACCACGATCATGCCGATTTTGGCAATAAGAGCCCCTTCCGGACTCCATTCATAAAGCCACGAAAGAAATTGCCACCGAATACCCACCAGATCTAATGTCAGAGAGGTAAATCCCAAAATGAACAAGGAAAACCCCAGTAATGTGATCATGTCTTTCCTGGTCATATTGAAATCAGATAACTGCTGTTAAGCTTTAATAGCTGTAAAGGTAGAACAAAGAAGGATTGCAGGTCGGCTCTTAGTTCATCTATTTTAAGCTCATTGTGCAATCTTGCCATAAATGACCTAATTTGGTTCCCTAAACTCACATTCGCAAGCCAACCAGGTTTTATGCTGAAATTGATTGAATGTCCCAGGGATGCCATGCAAGGAATTGACCGGTTTATAGCTACCGATCGCAAAGCATTTTACATCAATCAATTGCTTCAGGTAGGATTTGACACGATCGACTTTGGTAGTTTTGTTTCACCAAAGGCCATACCGCAAATGCGGGATACTTCTGATGTTCTGGCGTTACTCAATCTCGATTCAACAGATACTAGGTTGCTTGCCATTGTTGCCAATCAGCGAGGAGCCGAAGACGCTGCACAACATCGTGATATTGACTACCTGGGTTTCCCGTTCTCGATCTCGGAAACCTTTCAAATGCGAAATACTAATGCTACAATTCAAGAATCTCTTGACCGAGTGAAGGCAATTCAATCCACATGTCAAGGAAATAATAAGAGACTTGTTCTCTACATCTCCATGGGGTTTGGCAATCCATACGGAGATCCATGGAATGTAGAAATCGTCCAAAAATGGGTAGACATTCTGGCGGATATGGAGATAAAGATCATAGCCCTAAGCGATACTATTGGCGTATCCACGCCGGAGAGTATTCACTACCTATTTTCTAACCTAATTCCCCCCTACCCTGATGTCGAGTTTGGTGCCCATTTGCACACCACTCCGCAAACTTGGTACGAAAAAATTAATGCCGCCTATACAGCTGGTTGTCAACGCTTTGATGGTGCCATCAGAGGTTATGGTGGATGCCCAATGGCAAAGGACGACCTAACCGGCAATATGCCCACCGAAAATATGGTTGACTACTTTAGAAATAAAGGACTGTTGACTAGTCTAAATGAGGAAGCATTTCAAAAATCAATGCACATAGCCTTAGACATCTTTCCTTAAGGCCTCAAATGCTGTTCATGATTGATCTCATGACCCGAGCGCTTCAAGAACTTTTGCCGGATAACCGCCTCTACTGGCAGTTCTGTTATCTTACTCTCCAACCAGCCCATTATATCAAGATAAAGGAAAGCTCTCTTGGCATAAGGCTCATCAGCGAGTTTGCTCAGTTTATTGTGCAATTCAATAAAATGGCTCTTTAGATCCTCGCCACTGATTCTCGGTGTTTTGCGCAAGAACTTAAAGATCTCGCTTTGCACCGACTGCAATTCTTCCATTTTTGCGAGATAACGATAAACGGATTTTATCTGATATTCCAGCAAAACCCGATTCCCAAGTTCAAAATGAGCGATCAGATTCAAGATCCGGGCAAAGGATTGGATATCACCCCTGATATTAGACGTCTTGGCATTGATAATCTTGTTTAGAAAGGTTATAGACGAATCCCAATCGCCACTGCCAAAGTACATGCATGCAATCTTGTAGTAAAACACAAGCACCCGATGCTTGTCCCAATCATATGGATTCTCCTCCACTAAATCGGCGAGATCGTTCATCAAATGTGCACCATTCGTAAAAGTGCCAGTCAAAAAATGATGATTGATCAGATGAATGTAGTAGTATAGTTTATAAACTCCCTCTTGATTCAAATTAGTGATAAGTTGGGTGGTCTGTTGGTCTCTGAAAATGCTTAAGTAATATTCAAATCTTTCGAGGCTAAGAGACATGTACGATGCAGTCAGAAGGTTGTGAAGACCCTTCAGATACATAGTAACCTCCAGTGAAAGCATTTCAGGATATTCATCGTATAAGTCTACCCACTTTTTGGAGTATCGATAAAAATTTACAAAGTCCTGATTCATATAATAAAACCAGCCATAAGCTTGATAGAGGTAAAGCTTATCGTGAAAATCCAACTGTCCGATATCATGATCTGGCAAATTGGAGTGAAAAAAGTCATGTAGATATTGGTAGTCATGCTGGTTACGAACGTATCCCACTCTGAGATATAGGCCATAAAGTTGCAGTGAAAGGTTGCTGAACTTTTGCGTACGCAATATTTTTTGTGAAAGGGTGACGGATTCTCTCTTTAGTGTCTCAGCCCGGTTTTCAATACTGCGAGTTATGTATTGAGATTCAATAAATTTTTCAAATTCCACAATATTCAAAGCCAATACATATTGATGTCGTTTGAGGGCTTGCTGCTTTGTCTTGGCCAACATATCTAAACTCTGGCGGTAAAGCCCTTTGGCATATAAAATCGTTGCATAATCAATTTTCTCACGCACGTCAATCTCGACATTAGAAGTTCGCCCCAGTAATCGCAAACAAATCAACAGTTGTTTGTATAAATGTGCCTTCAGGTTGGACAGCTGTTGTTTCTTGATGGTCGGTATACGCTTTAAGACTAGTTCTTCATCAAACTTACCTGTCCGGGAAATCTCATCAAAGAGTTTAAGAAAGAGAATATCGTCGGAGATCTGATTGCGGTTTACAAATAATCGAAAACCCCGCTTTTCAGCTTTGGAAAGCGACCGGATGAGCTGTACGAGATGATCTGTTTTTTGAGTGGGCATTGTAACTATTTACATGTTAAATATCTGATTATCAATCATTTGAACTATTTGCAATTATTTAGCCTTTGTAATCACAGAACGATTTAAAGGTGTATCAGCTGCATATGAAACGTATTTTTGATCTAAAGCAAACAGCTACATAAACTTAATAAAATGGGGAAGACCAGGATTCAGATCTTTGACACGACCCTGCGAGATGGTGAGCAAGTTCCAGGGTGCAAGCTTAACAAATCACAAAAGCTGAAGCTGGCCAAAGCATTGGAGGATCTCGGTGTCGATGTCATTGAGGCGGGTTTTCCGATCTCAAGTCCCGGCGACTTCCAAGCAGTTAGTGCAATTAGTGAGTTGATCAAGGACTCGACTGTATGTGCCTTATCTCGCTCGGTTGAAAAGGATATTGATCGGGCAGCGGAAGCGATTCAAAAGGCACGACGTGGTCGAATTCACACTGGGATCGGGACTTCAGACCCGCACATCCGCTACAAGTTTCAGAGCACCAGAGAAAAAGTCCTGCAGCGTGCAGTAGCTGCTGTTAAATATGCCAAGCAGTACGTTGAAGATGTAGAATTTTATGCAGAAGATGCCGGACGTACAGATAACGAGTTTTTAGCGAGAGTCTGTGAAGCAGTGCTGCAAGTTGGTGCCACGGTTTTAAACATACCGGATACAACAGGCTATTGTCTGCCAGAAGAATACGGAGCAAAGATCAAGTATCTGATGGAAAACGTGAAAGGAGTTGATAGAGCCACTGTGTCCACCCACTGTCATAACGATTTGGGACTAGCGACCGCTAACAGCATTGCCGGTGTTATCAATGGAGCCCGTCAGATTGAATGTACCATCAATGGACTGGGTGAACGGGCTGGCAATACCTCGTTGGAAGAATGTGTTATGATTTTGCGACAACATCAGGATTTAAATCTTGAGACCGGCATCAATACCAGGCTACTCAATCCCATTAGTCACCTGGTGTCGTCTGAAATGGGAATGCCGGTACAGCCCAATAAAGCGATTGTCGGCTCCAATGCATTTGCCCACTCATCAGGTATACATCAAGATGGGGTGATTAAGAAGAGGGAAACCTATGAAATTATTGATCCCCTTGAAGTTGGTGTGGATAAATCCTCCATCGTATTAACGGCGCGGAGCGGTAGGGCTGCCCTGGCCTATCGGTTAAAAGAAATTGGGTATAATGTGACCAAAATTGAGCTCGATGCAATTTATCAACGTTTCCTGGAATTAGCAGATATTCAGAAGGAAGTCGTTGACGACGATTTACACAAATTGATGGAAAGAAAAGCCGAGCTTGTCGCCAACCACAAACAAATCAACTAAAATTTCATTTTCCAAGATCTTATGGCAAAAACTCTCTTTGACAAAGTATGGGAAGCCCATATTGTCGATACGGTACAGGGTGGAATGGAAGTACTGTACATCGATCAACACTTAATTCACGAAGTCACTAGTCCTCAGGCATTTCAAGGTCTTCGAAACCGTAATATCGGTGTGGCACGTCCGGATCGAACCTTGGCTACCGCCGACCACAATGTGCCCACTAAAGATCAGCATCTACCAATTTCGGAACCACTGTCGCGTCACCAAGTACAACAATTGGTGGAGAATTGTGAGGAATTTAAGGTTCCACTGTATGGCTTGGGGCATCCCTATCAGGGGATTGTGCATGTTATCGGACCTGAACTAGGCATCACCAAACCGGGGATGACCATCGTCTGTGGAGATAGTCACACCTCTACCCATGGTGCCTTCGGAACTATTGCCTTTGGCATAGGGACTAGCCAAGTTGAACAGGTCTTGGCTTCTCAGTGTCTGCTGCTTTCTCGACCAAAGCGAATGCGGATCACCATAGATGGAAACTTGTCGGCAGGAGTTTTGGCGAAAGATGTGATCTTGTACATTATATCCAAACTCACAGCAGCCGGAGGCACAGGCTACTTTATTGAATATGCTGGCGAAGTCATTCGTAATTTGAGTATGGAAGGTCGAATGACCATTTGCAACATGAGCATAGAAATGGGAGCTCGTGGTGGAATGATCGCACCAGATGAGACCACCTTTGCCTACGTAAAGGATCGGGAATTTGCTCCCAGGGGCAAGGATTTCAGCGAAGCCGTAGCCTATTGGAAGACGCTTAAAACTGATGAAGGGGCAGTTTTTGACAAGGAATTTCATTTTGATGCAGCCGACATCGAGCCGATGGTGACTTATGGTACCAACCCCGGCATGGGAATAGGTATAACGGAAGTGATCCCCACTGATGGTGGCACTCAAGGTCAGACATCATTTCAGAAAGCATTAGATTATATGGGTCTTGAACGTGGCAAGTCACTTTTGGGACAACCGATAAATTATGTATTTATCGGCAGCTGTACCAACTCTCGTATCGAAGATTTGAGACTTGTGGCCGAATATGTAAATGGGAAAAAAGTGGCTTCTCATGTAACCGCAATGGTTGTACCGGGTTCTCAACAAGTGAGGAGACAAGCCTCCGAAGAAGGCATCGATAAAATATTGCGCTCTGCTGGATTTGATTTTAGAGAAGCCGGCTGCTCAGCCTGCCTTGGCATGAATGAAGACAAAATACCTTCAGGCCAATACTGTGTCTCAACTTCAAATCGCAATTTTGAGGGAAGACAAGGACCTGGTGCCCGCACAATCCTAGCCAGTCCCCTCATGGCAGCAGCCACTGCTATTGAAGGTAAAATCGTTGACATTCGACAACACTTAAACTGATTTCTTATCAAATGGAAAAACTGGACTACCTTAAGTCAACATGTATTCCCTTACCAATTGAAGATGTTGACACTGACCAAATCATTCCCGCACGCTTTCTCAAAGCCACATCAAGGGAAGGTTTTGGAGAAAATCTTTTTCGCGATTGGAGGTACGATTCATCTGGTTCACCCCGAAAGGATTTTGTTTTAAATAACCCACTCTATTCAGGTAAGATCTTAGTGGCTGGAAAAAATTTCGGTTGTGGATCCAGTAGAGAACATGCAGCTTGGGCAATACAAGACTATGGCATCAAAGTTATTGTGTCAAGTTTTTTTGCCGACATTTTCAAGGGAAATGCCCTGAATAATGGATTGCTCCCTATCGTTGTCACTGAAGAGTATCTGCATGAGCTATTCAATGCTATCGAATCTAACCCGAAGGTGGAGGTGGAAGTATCGGTAAGTGAGCAGAATATTGCTGTGGCCGGCTCTGGCAGCGTCCAGAGTTTTGAAATCGATCCCTATAAGAAAATGTGTTTGCTCAATGGATATGACGACATCGATTATTTGCTTAGTATCAAGGAAAAAATAGCGGCCTTTGAGGATGCACGTAATTAAGGTTCTAGCCAACAAAATAAAATGAATTGTAACATTGCTGTTCTTCCCGGTGATGGAATCGGGCCTGAAGTCATAGCACAGGCACTCAAGGTGATGAATGCCATCTCAGATCGCTTTGATCATAGCTTTACTTACTGTTTCGGGGATGTCGGTGGTATTGCGATTGAAAAAATGGGAGACCCCTTGCCTCCGGAAACCCTCCAAACCCTTAGGGAATGCGACGCGGTCTTATTCGGAGCAATAGGAGATCCAAAATATGATCATGATCCCTCAAGTAAAGTCCGGCCTGAACAGGGATTATTGCGAATGAGGAAGGAGCTAGGTCTGTATTGTAATGTCAGACCAGTCACTATTTTTCCTAATCTCGAGCATCTCTCTCCCCTAAAGGCAGAGTATTTACAAGATGTTGATCTTGTGATATACCGTGAGTTGACTGGTGGTATTTACTTCGGTGAAAAAGGAAGATCGGAGGATGGTAACCAAGCTTTTGACACTTGCTTATATCATCGTTCAGAGATAGAAAGAATTGGGAAACTGGCATACGAGCAAGCTCAGAAGCGGCGAAAAATCCTTACTCTGGTAGACAAAGCAAACGTCATGGAAAGTTCAAGACTCTGGCGTGAGACCATACAGCATATGGCTTCTCAATATCAGGATGTCGAAACCAGGTATATGTTTGTTGATAATGCGGCCATGCAGCTTATTGTCAATCCCTCTCAATTTGATGTTATCCTCACCTCGAATATGTTTGGCGATATTCTGTCTGACGAATCTAGTGTACTTGTAGGGTCCTTAGGATTACTACCTTCAGCTTCTGTGGGCGAATTGACCAGTGTTTTCGAACCCATACATGGATCTTATCCCGAAGGAGCCGGGCAAGATATTGCTAATCCTATTGCTACCGTACTTTCAGCTGCCATGCTCCTAGACCACATCGGCTTAGCAGATGAGGCAAATATCGTTAGACAAGCTGTTCATCGCTGCTTGGCAGCAGGCATAGGCACGGCCGATCTAAAGTCAGCTACTGAGTTTTCCACAAGCAAAGTAGGAGATTTACTTGAGGCTTTAGTTCATGACGATGATCTAAAGCTCGATCAAAAACATTTTGGGGCCAGTACTTCCACAATTATTTAAGTTTCGGCTTCATTTTGTATCGCTGCCGGCATCTGCTCAAGGTTGATCCGTTTCTTAATAGTTTCTGACACGGTCTGCTGCAGCAACTTGCCGGATACCCAATCAATGACATTTAGATAAAGAAAAGAGCGCTTTTCATAAGGATCTTTCGCCAACTTCAACAGATTCTTCTTGGTAGTCTCCAATAGCCTGTAGTCTGGGATATTTCTACTTCGCAATTGTTTTCTAATAAAGCTGAGCATCTCTAACTGCATTCGATTCCGGTCCTTCATCTTACCAAAGAACCTACTGACGGACTTTTCCAAATATTCCAGTAACTCGTAATTTCCTATTTCATAGTGGGCTAGAAGGTGCAAGAGCCTGGCGTATGATTGGATGTCTTCGCGAAGGTGCCCTACCTTGAGATTAATGATGTGATTGAGATAATCAATTGCCATGCTATAATCACCACTGCCGAAGTACAACCAAGCAATCCGGTAATAAAAAACCAATATCCGATGGACATCAAGGTGACGTCGGTATTTTTCAATTTGATCTTCTATCTGAACAACTAATTTCAGGCCTTCGGTAAATGTACCTTCTAGATAATGTTTATTTATCAGGGCAGAATAATAGTATAGAAAATGGATGATCTCCGAAGTGATATTTAGAGACAATCCGTACTTGTCATAAAAAGCTTCAAACCTCTTTAACTCCTCAGCATGCCTTTCCCTTTCAGCAGTGCTATACAGTGCAGTACACAAATAATGTAAGCCTCTAAGGTAGAGATCAGGATCCTCATCAATCATCTGTGGGCTCTGATCAAACATCTTCACCCATTTTTCTGCGTGTTTAGCACAATTTGTAAAATCTAGCAATATATAATAATACCATACATAACTCTGGTGAAGGTAAATCTTCTCAAAAAATGTCAATTGATCATATTGGAGGTCTGGCAAATTTGATTTAAAATAGTCTGAAACTACAAAAGCATCATCTTCATTTTTAGCATGGCCGATCTTAATGTACAAGCCATGAATTTTTAATTTTAGATTTGTCAGTTTGTTAGAGTTCGATAGAACTCGATTTCGATTTTCGGATTCATCAATTAAATTTTCAACTTTATTTTTAATTTTCCTACTTCTCGTGATATGTTTCTCCTCTATCAGTTTTTCAAATTCTAAGATCTCATAATGCAAAATATCTTGGTTAGATTTTTTAGCAATGCCCTTGATCCTATTCAGTAATTTCAAGCTTTGCATGTATAACCCTTTACCATAGAGAATACGAGCAAAATCGACCTGTTCCCGAATTTGAATATCTATATTCTTTTGGATGTGAATCAATCTTAAGCTAATCAATATCTGAGAGTACAAGTGCCTCTTGAGGTTCGACAATTTGCCCTTTGACAGATTCTTAAATTTGCGAAATATGAGGTCTTCATCATATTGGTCCATTTGATCTAACACACCAAAAAGTCTGATAAATTTCGCATCACCAGAGTGCTGCGTGCGCTTTGCATAAAGCTTAAAACTCCTTTTCTCAGCCTTACTCAGACTTTTTACCAGATTGAATAGCTGCTCTGTGGTTGAAATAGGCATAACAAATTACTTCTTACTAAACTATTGATTATCAGTATACTTATGCATTAAAACACCCCTCATGGATTTGGCAGATACCACATATATCAGAGAAAGTTTTTCTTCTAACCCATCCTAGCTTTGCACCAGACGAAGATTAAAACAAATTGTCATTATCACAAGATCCAATGATTTAAAATTTGGGAAATGAAGAAAATTGAAGCAATTATTCGAACCACGCAATTTGATGCCATCCAAGAGGCCTTAGCTGAAATTGGGGTAAGATTTTTTTCGCTAAAAGAGGTGAGAGGCTATGGATTACAGAAGGGAACTGCCCGAATGTACCGGGGCGCAGACCTTGGATCGGGCTTTATTCCAAGATTACAAATGGACATTGTTACGAGTAGTGAGAAAGTAGAAAAGATCGTGGATACGATCGAAAGATCCGGTCGAACCGGAGAAGTAGGAGACGGAAAAATATTTGTCTTTGATGTAGAGCAAGCCGTGCGCATTCGCACTGGCGACCGCGATGATTCTGCTATCTAGTTAAGAACAGCTTAGTCTACTCTTTAATTTAACATTAATTCGACACTGAAAAAAATTCGCTATGAACGACGCATTATTTACCGTCAATAATTTATGGATTCTGATGGCAGCTGTGCTGGTATTTATCATGCACTTAGGCTTTGCCGCACTAGAATCAGGGTTTGTCCGTAAAAAGAACACCGTCAATATTCTATTTAAGAATAGTATGATCATTGCCATCGGGCTCTTGACATACTATTTTGTCGGATTTAACCTGATGTATCCAGACAATCCGATCAATGGTTTTTTTGGGTTTGATGGTTTCGGGCTATCTCTTCCTGGTGGTGCTGCTGGAGGTATTGAATATGCCGATGGAGCCTATTCCTATTGGTCTGATTTCATCTTTCAGGCTATGTTTGCTGCCACTGGAGCAACCATTGTCAGTGGCGCTGTGGCTGAAAGGATGAAGTTGAATTCTTTTCTTGTATTTACTTTGGTTTTCGTGAGTCTCTGCTACCCCATCACTGGAATGTGGAAGTGGGGTGCTGGCTGGTTAGATGCTCGCGGTTTCTATGATTTTGCCGGATCGACCTTAGTCCACTCGGTGGGTGGCTGGGCCGCACTTGCTTGCATCATAGTCTTGGGAGCCCGCAACGGTAAGTATAGCGCAAAGGGCATTAAAGCCATTCCCGGTCATAGTATGCCCCTGGCTACTCTGGGTGTTTTTATGCTGTGGTTTGGCTGGTTTGGATTTAACGGAGGATCCGTACTCTCTGCAGATCCCATGGCAGTATCACTGGTTTTCGTTACCACATCATTGGCTGCCGCAGGTGGTGCTATTGGAGCTTTCCTGGCGTCCTATGTCCTCTTTAAATATCACGATTTGTCGATGGTACTGAATGGGATTTTGGGTGGCTTGGTAGGAATTACAGCAGGTGCCGATCTTATGAGCCCTACTGCAGCAATAGCTATCGGTTTCATTGCCGGTATCATCATTCCACTATCAGTGGTATTCTTTGATCGCACCCTGAAACTTGATGATCCCGTTGGCGCCACTTCAGTCCACTTGGTTTGTGGTATTTGGGGTACACTTGCCGTTGGAATATTCGGCTCAATGGCTGGGTGGAGTCAATTCCTAGAGCAATTGATTGGGATTGTGGCCGTAGGTGCCTTTGCCTTTACCTTTTCTTTCCTCATCATTAGCCTGATTAAGGTGACTATGGGTATAAGAGTAGATGAAGAGGAAGAAATCAAGGGCCTTGATCTTGCTGAGCATGATATGGAAGCTTACGGTGAAAAAGAAGGCAGTTTTGCCTATGCTGTAAAATGACCAAAAAATGAAAAATACAACAAATTCAGATCCTTCAACCGGATCAGAGATACTCCACAATTTTCATAAAAAACTAAACATTGCAACTATGAATCTCTCTTCAAATATCCAACTGCTCGTGTGGATCGCTGTACTGGGTAGTGCTCTCCTTTCATCAGAAAACCTGATGGCTCAAACAGAGGATGCAGCTACTGATACTGATCCGCTGGCGAATTTTGCACTAAGTGGTACTGTGGATGCATATTTCCGCAGCAATCTTAACGGCACCAACACTCCGGGTGAAGGCACAATGGCTCCCGCGACCTCCTTTGCCAATCTACCCGGATTCTCGCTAGGCATGGCCAATCTCATTGCATCCTATGAAGGAAGCAAGGTCGGTTTCACCGCCGATTTGGTATTCGGACCCCGGGGCGACGAGGCAGTATTTGCATCAGTAAATGGTTCAGGAGATCCATCAAACAGTGCATTGATCAATCAGCTTTATGTATTTTGGAATATCAGTGATAAACTCACATTTACCTTCGGAAACTTTAATACCTTCCTGGGGTACGAGGTGATATCACCCGCCGGTAATTTTAATTACAGTACTTCCTATATGTTTTCCTATGGGCCATTTTCGCATACGGGTTTAAAGGCCGATGTAGACTTAGGAAGTGGCTTTAGTCTCATGGCAGGTATATTTAACCCTACCGATGCGACTGACTTTAATCCGACTGGAAAGTACGCCGGAGGATTCCAATTAGGGTATGAGAATGACAATGGCGGCGCATGGCTCAATTTTTTAATTGACGAAGACTACTTCCAAGTGGACTTAACCACAGGGTGGGATGTTTCTGACAATATCTATCTTGGCTTAAATGCTACAAGTTCGGACCTGTTTTGGGGGACTGCCGGTTATGTACAAGTCAGCACATCTGAAACATTTGCACTGGGCCTTAGAGCTGAATATTTTACTGATCAGGAATTGGCACTATTTGAAACGGAAGAAGAAACAAGCATAGTCGACTTCACTTTGTCGGCCAACTACACGATTGGAAACTTGACTTTGATTCCTGAGATAAGACTAGATGCTTTTGACCAGGACTTCGTTATTACCGGTCCGGCAGAACGGGCCAGGAGTCTTACCTCATTTCTGTTGGCAGCTGTATACAGCTTTTGAGAAATATCGCTTGTTTGAGATCACAAAATATTTGTATATTATTCTCTGAAATTCAGGTAATTACAGACATGCTGAAGGTATTGAGCATGGCAAAATTGACTGCATCTTAACATACAGACTTACCGACTAAGCCCTACTTTTGTGTCACATTTTTCATTGCTAACTAATAAATAAAATTTCAATCATGTCAAAAAGCAAGCTCGAGTACATCTGGTTAGATGGAAGTGCTCCCACTCAGGGACTAAGGGCAAAAACTAAAATCGTAGATAATTTTAGTGGTAGCGTTGAGGATGCCCCCATTTGGTCTTTCGATGGAAGTTCTACGCAACAAGCGACCGGTGAATCATCAGATTGTCTGTTGAAACCAGTAGCAGTTTACCCCGATCCAGGACGTAAGAACGCTTGGTTAGTGATGACCGAAGTGCTCAATGCTGATGGCACACCACACTCGACCAATGCCCGGGCCACTATTGACGACTCCGATGAAGATTTTTGGTTTGGATTTGAGCAAGAGTACTTCTTGTGGGACCCTGAAACCAATTTACCTTTGGGTTTCCCGGAGCACGGATTTCCTGGACCTCAAGGACCGTACTATTGTGGCGTCGGAGCCAAAGTTGCCTATGGACGTCAAATCGTAGAAGAGCATCTGGATCTATGCCTGGAAGCTGGCTTAAACGTAGAAGGTATCAACGCGGAAGTTGCAGCAGGCCAGTGGGAATTCCAGACTTTTGCGAAAGGAGGTAAAAACGCTGGAGATGTGACCTGGATTTGTCGCTACCTCCTCGAACGCGTCGCAGAACAATATGGAGTTGCCGTAAATTGGCACCCCAAACCCGTAAAAGGTGATTGGAATGGCTCAGGCATGCATGCCAACTTTTCCAACAGTACCTTAAGGAATGCAGGATCTAAAGCCGTTTATGATCAGATTTGCCAATCATTTGTGCCCACAATCAAAGAGCATATAGCAGTTTATGGTGCCGATAATGACCAGCGACTTACCGGAGCCCATGAGACCCAGTCTATTGATAAGTTCAGCTATGGGATTTCTGATCGTGGTGCTTCCATCCGCATTCCAATCGCTACCGTCGAAAATGACTGGAAAGGTTGGTTGGAAGATCGTCGACCGGCATCTAACGCAGATCCATACAAAGTAGCGAGTGTAATCGTAAATACAGTTAAAAATGCCGTAGCCAAAGGTGAAGCTGCTGCAGTAGGATAATCGAGAACAATCTATATCTAGAAAACCGTCTTGCATCAGCAGGACGGTTTTTTATTTTTAGGGATGAAACTCCACACCCATCTCTTGACCCTGATCATTTGGGTAACTAGTCATTCAATGACTGCGGGGCAAATCGATAGCAGTTTTGTAGTACCTCAGATATTGGAAGAACAGATCGAATCCTTTCTGCAGAATGTAGATGGGGAAATTGATTTCGATTTTAATACCATTGGAGAACATCTCTCCATTCTTTCCTCAAATCCACTTGATCTAAATTCTGCCAGCCCAACTGACCTGCAGAGCCTACAAATACTTACCGATATTCAGATCTCTAACTTCATCACATATCGAAATAAACTGGGCCGGCTTCTGAGTCCCTATGAATTGCAGGCCATTCCATCATTCGACTTAAAAACAGTCCGATCCTTATTCCCCTTCATAACGGTCAATGATGCAGGCCTCTTACCAGAAAAGACAAACCCAAAATTACTCTTTAGCGGAAAGAGTGAAATGTACACCCGATGGTCGAGGATCATCGAACCTCAGCTTGGATATCAGAATTCAGCTGATCGAGAGCCGGTGTTTGAAGGTTCTCCTGATAAAATATACCTTAGATATCGATATTATTTATACAACAGAATAAGATATGGTTTTACCCTCGAAAAAGATGAAGGTGAATCACTGTTCCGGAGAAGTAATCGTCATGGCTTTGACTTTGCCAGCTTTCACTTTCATCTTCGCGATCTAAGTTCAAAGGTAAGTTACCTTGCTGTCGGTGATTATTCGATCAGTCTAGGTCAAGGATTAATCTTGCATTCAGGATTCGGTCGGGGAAAAAGTCCTTTTGTCACCCAAATCAAGAAGGGTGGTCGCACAATTCGACCCTATACTTCAGTAAACGAGTCTTCCTTCTTACGAGGCGCTGCAGTGCAATTTCGGAATGACATCTGGAGCTGTACTCTATTTGGATCTCTCCAGCGTGCTGATGCCAATCTTAGTGTTGACAGCTTAGAAAACGACCAAGTCATAACCCAATTCACTTCACTTCAGTCTTCCGGTTTACACCGGACCCCTGCCGAAATTTCTGACGAAAATGCAATAAAACATCGCGTGTTGGGAGCTCAAATCCTGGCAACACCTCACCCACATCTCGGTATCGGTTTTAATGTCGTCAACAACCATTTTGATCGACCCTTCATAAGAGCAGAGCAACTTTACAATCAATATTACTTTCGGGGAACCGACTTGATTAATGCCAGCTTAGAATACAATTATTGGTTTCGAAACTTTCACTTTTTTGGTGAATCAGCCCTAAGTGATAATGGTGCCATGGCGACGATAAATGGTCTCTTGATATCCTTGGGGACCAAAGTAGACCTTGCCTTACTCTACCGTAATATTTCGCGTAATTATCAGGCGATCCAAGCTAATCCGTTTCTTGAATCCTCGCAGGCTATCAACGAAAAAGGGTTCTATATTGGTACCGAACTCCATTTCAGTCCACATCTCAAATTGAGCCTTTATGCCGACCACTGGCATCATCCATGGCTGCGATTCAACCTCGATGCACCTACGTCCGGACAAGAACTCATGGTGCGGCTTGGCTACCTTCGCAAGAAAATGCATGATGGATACATTCAATTTCGCTATGAAGAAAAAGCCCTAAACGATCGACTGGATCGACAGCAAATTGCCGCAATTTTTTATGCCAAAAAGAAAAATTTACGTATCCATTTTAATAATAAGCTCAATTCCAATCTAGAACTCCGTAACCGTATCGAATTTAGTTGGGTAAATTCTCCATCCGGCACAAGTACGGGATTACTTATTTATCAAGATATCTTATTTCGATCTCTTAATTCCCCACTATCCTTTACCGGACGATTGGCGCTATTCGATACTGATGACTTCTTGTCTAGAATTTATGCTTATGAAAATGATCTTCTTTATAACTTCAGTATTCCCGCATATTTTAATGAGGGAATTCGATACTACTTCAATGTAAGATATCGAATGAGCAAAGCAATTATGGTAGAAGCCCGCTGGGAACAGACCCGGTTTACCAACTTAGAATCGATCGGATCCTCCCATAATACCATCCAAGGAAATATAAGATCAAGGCTAAAAGTACAAGCGCGCTTTTCCTTTTAAGTTACAACAAGCAGCTATTTTATTTATCATGACTGAGTCAGAAGTAAGCAAGCCCTATGGGTTTCGATACTTTCAGTATAGAACAAATGCGTTGGATCAATATTGCGATTATTGATTTCCTGACGGAATTTTGAGGGAAGATATTGTTCATTTAACCAAGGTGCAAAAACCAAACAAAAAAAACCAATGACCGAGATACCCAGTATGAATAATAAATATTTCCTGATGCTGATCTTCATTAAATATTTGCTGTTATCTCTGGAAAAACCAAATAAAACATAATGTATGCCATTAACAGTGTCAATGTCAAATTAAATGCCTGTCCAACTAAATACAATATCAACGGTTTTCCTCCACTAAAGTGAGCCTTTAATTCTCTAAAATTTGTTGATAAACCAATACTAACAAACGCTATACAAAATAACCACCCACGAATATTCTTAGTAAATCCACCCAATAATCCTCGGTCAAGAACAGCATAGGCCATATCATTGCCAAGGGCTTCGTACACAATTGAAAAAAGGATAGATGCGCCAATAAAGCCAAGAATAAATTTGGGAAATCTTCGCCAGATTTCTCCCCATCCGATTTCTACATTTTGTTCCTGACCCTCCATCTTACTAAAATAAATGGCCACCCCAAAAGCGATAATTCCAATCAAAATGTTTTGGATCATCTTGATGGTTGCTGCAACATTAAGTGCATCCTCCCCTAAGAAAGCACCTGCAGCCACCACAGCACCTGTTGCATCAATTGTACCACCAATCCAAGCTCCACCCAGGACTTCCGGTAATCCAAGAGAATGAATAACAATCGGCAATACAATCATCATCACAGATGTAAACACCATCGACAATCCGATCGCAAGGGTCAACTCCTCTTTTGTGGCTCGCGATGCTGCTGCCGTAGCAACAGCAGCACTGACGCCACAAACCGACATATCAGCCGAAATAGTAATGTTAAGTGTTTTGGATGAAATCTTTAAAATACGTTGTCCAAACCAGTAGGTAGTAACCAATACGATCGGTGTCACGACCCAGGCGACAAATATACCTGGTAAGCCAATGGCCAGAATCTTACCGAACAGTATCTCCGCACCCAATAAAATCAGTGCGGATTTTATGTAAAGTTCGGTGGTCAATGCCGGTTTGATAAAGCCAGGTGTTCCAATCGTATTACTAATTAGCAAACCAATGACAATAGCCCAAGCCGCATAGCCAATACCCAAACTTTGGACGCTTTGCTGGCCGGCCAGTAAGTAGGCAAAAATCGCTAGGAAGTAAATCCCAACAAACCCTTTCGCGAATGACCAAAATCGCTCGCCTCGTAAGAACTGTACAGCCCCATAGATCATGATGAAGAACAACGCTAATAGTAGTAAGGCCGACCACTTATTATAGGGTTTACCTTGGGCTTTTTGTTTCAAACCTCGAGTGCCCTCCAAGTGAGACCTCCATTCATCTGCCGCAACCAGCATCTTCATATTAAGCGCCTGATCCTGGAAGCCTGCTTCACTGGCTTGTTTTTCCGCATCTACCGCATTTTCCTCCAGCGAGTCCAGAACTTTACTCGCCTCTAACCACGCCGTTTGCCATGTTGCAGCTTGGATATTGGCCCTTTTCTCAGATAAACTAAAGGCTCTAAAGGGATCTTTGCTCCATCCTCCTGGCTTACCACTTAACCATTTTAGCTTTGCACCCCAGCTCGTCTTTGTACCCTCTGTGCTTTGCAATTGTTGATATGCCTTGTGCCATGAGATCCCTCGTACGCCCGATGATGACAAGCTGTCCAACTGTTGACGGATCGCTTTTACATCTCCCCTTATTGATGGAGAGACCAGTAAAGTAAAAGATACCAGCGAACCTATCAATAGAAAACCACCAACGAGGAGAGCAGCACTGTCTTCGTGCTCCAGTTTCAGCTTTTTGAACATGAGTAAGTGGCAAAGTTCATTATTGCTGTACTAATGTAGCTCAAATGATTAAGAGGAACCAATTTAACTCTCCAACACCTTCTGTTCTCCGATGATGTACTGCATGATCATGACATCAACCCACTTCCCTTTTATCCTGCCAATTTCCCTTTGCAAACCCACAATTTGGTAACCAAGCTTGAGATTATAATGAATACTTCGCTTATTGGAGGCCAGAATCTTGGCGTTTATATGATGATATTTTAGTTTTTGACACTCTTGAATAATGAACGCTTTGAAAGACGTTCCAATACCTTGACCAATCATATTGCGATGTAGAAAAACTGAGGTCTCACAAGCTGCAGAATAACCTTCTTTTTCGTGGTACTTCTTAATCATTCCCCATCCAATCACCTGGTTATGTTGTACAACTACATATAATTTCTCACGATCATTCGAGGGTTGGAAGCGGTGGCGAAAAGAATCTATCGAAAACTTCGCCTGCCAAAGTGTACTATCTCCAGCTTCAATGTTTTGGTTGAATATTTCGACGACAGACTCTAGGTCTTGTGCCAGCGCCTCGCGATATTCAATAGACTCACTCCGCATCTTTCAACACAGATTGATTTTCGAAATGTGCCTTCCAGGCCACCAAACCGCCGTCCAAATTCTTAACCCGCGCAAACCCCCAGTTCCGCATCAAAACTCCAGCACGTACACTTCTCCTTCCTGTCCTGCAATAGAGAAAGTAAGTCCGATCGCGATCCCAAACCTCCAACCGATCCAAGAATGACTCTGCCAGATAATCGAGATGAACTGCTCCCTCCAATGAATCCATTCGCACTTCTTCTTCCGTCCTCACATCCACCAACACAGCATCATCGTGCTTAAGAAACTCCTCCCTAAATTTGTCCGGAGATAGATTGTCTAATTTTTCCTTGAGTAATTGCCAACGTGGTAATTCACAGAAATCCATGCCTTATTATCTTATTTGGTGAGAAAGATCAACTCTGCATAATCGGCCAACTTTCGATGGCAACTCAGCTGGGCATCGTGATACCCACCACTTTTTCACATGTTGCACTGACAATTCTCCAAACACTCGATAATCAAAGACACATCCCTTTCTTTGAGTGAATATAGCATGCTACGTCCATCCCGTTTCACACTCAAGAGACCCTTCAGCTTCATATTTTGTAGATGATGTGATGTCAGGGACTGTTCGGAACCCAACATCTGGCAAATCTGCGTAACTGATAAACGTGGATGTTGTTCGAGTAGGTGGATGATACCTAGACGCAATGGATGCGCCACCGTCTTCAGAATGTAGGCAATGCGTTCTAATTTATCGGCTTCTTTTTCATTCAGCAATGATTTGGCCTTTTCTTCCATAATTCAAAGATATGAATAACATAACCATAGCGAGGCTATTTTGTTGGTCATATTAAATATTTTATTCAATTGAAATTATCATGAGGGAATCTATTTCTTAATTCACGTTCCAGTTTGAGTAGATGGTGACGTGTTATTGGCCCTACCGGTATTCCTGCGGATTTTAAAGCAGTGCTGCAGACCTCCACCATGTGACGGGAACATTGTAAACAAGTCCACACTTCGGAGAGTTTCCCAGCTGTATTTACACTTCTAGGAACATATGACCTAGGCGCCAGCCTGGCAGGTACTTGGTCCGTAAAATTAGTTATGCCGTCAAATCACCTAGGGAAATTCCTAGATTTAGGGGATAATGTGCTGGTTCGCTTCGGAAGTCAGCTTCCATTGATGGGTTTTACAAAAAAACAATTTAGGATATGATGAGTAATTATCAGTTTATGATCATCATTTTATGTATGGCTTGTACTTCACATAGTCAAAACTCGGAAACTAAATCAACTGAATTCGAACAATTCCTAAGTCAATCCCCCAGCAAGGTTTTTGATCTAGCCATCATCAACGGGCATATTATCGATGGCCGGAAAAGTCCAGTTTTGCGAGGTGATCTACTGATTCAGGGTGACTCGATTGTCTTCTTAGGACGAATAGATACAAGTATACTGAATATCAAAGAGACCATCGATGCCCGTAACCATACGATCACGCCCGGTTTCATAGACACCCATGCCCATGGAGATCCTTTCTCCAACGAATTCAAGAACTTCCTATCTATGGGTGTTACCACCATCGTCCTGGGGCAAGATGGGCATAGTCCGGTTCATGCAGAACCGTTTAGGCATCCCCTCCAATTCTTTGACAGCTTAGCTCAACATGATCTTCCTCTAAATATGGCCTTTCTTGGTGGTCATGGTTCGATGCGAAGCAGGGTGATGCACAGTGATTTGAAGAACAAAGATGATCTTATAACCTCACTAGAGAACGAGTTGACTTCTTCACTCCAAGCCGGTTGTTATGGGATGAGTACAGGACTTGAATACCTGCCGGGTCTCTATGCTGATGATCGGGAACTAATAGCACTGGCCAAAATTGTGGGAAAGTACGATGGCGTGATCATGAGCCATGTGAGAAGCGAAAATGATAATGAACTCTTTCGATCATTGGACGAACTTTGTCGTCAAGGTCGCTATTGCCGTGTCCATATTTCGCATTTGAAGTCTGTATATGGACAAGGCTCTCATCGTGGCCAAGAAATACTTCAATACATCGCGAGGAAAAATGATGAAGGAATTAATCTTACGGCCGATGTATACCCCTACAGTGCCAGCTATACCGGATTGAGTATTGTCTTCCCTCCTTGGGCAAAGACCAGAACTGATTTCATGCATGCAGGAAAGACCCGTACTGCCCAACTTCGAAAGCATTTAGAGACGGTCGTTGAGCAGCGCAACGGACCACAGGCAACCCTGTTTACTTCAGGTCCATTTACCGGAAGATCGCTCGCTGAAGTCGCTGATTCTGCAGGAAAGCATTACGTTGATATCCTCATGCAACTGGGGCCACATGCGGCCTCTGCTGCTTATTTCGTGATGGATGAAGATCTTCAAAGACAATTTATAACCGACAGTACCATTATGATATGCACAGATGGAAGTCCGACAATGAGGCATCCCAGGGGGTATGGTTCCTATGCCAAGATCTTGGCTTCTTACGTACGAGATTGGAAGCTGCTCACGCTCAAAACTGCTGTTCACAAGATGACATATCTTCCGGCTCAAATCTTAGGATTGAATCGGAGAGGAAAGATTGAAGTCGGAGCACTTGCCGACCTGGTCGTATTTAATTTATCAGAGGTAAATGAACATGCAACCTACGCAGATCCTTTTCAACTTTCGACTGGTTTCCACTATGTGCTTGTTGGAGGAAAACTCGTCAAGAATAATGATCTATGGACAGGAGAAAAACCAGGGAGATTGCTGACAAAGTAAATAAAACTATAATATTACACCCTTTTTTACAGCTCTTTAAAGGTGAAGAAATCACTTTTTTCTTGCCAGTCCAGATTATCATTGCTTCTTCTGTAATAGACTCTAAGATACAGAGAATCAATGGCTAACGTATGATAACATGTAAATACAATATTAAGATCTTATCCATTACAACAAAAAATATGTGTTTGATCTCTTGGATTTATCAACCCAAATTCTCGAAATTTACATGACGATCAAAAACTATTTTTTAATACACAAAACCGTTATCCCCGTATGTCGCACTCAACTTATCAACCCAATATTTCTCAGTTTTCCATCCTCGCGAATAGTTGATTTGCCAGACCAGTAGCTCGGTTCTGGACAGATCACCTTTCATTTTCTTTTTTTCCTAACTCTATTGAGTTAGATCTACAACTTGGCCTTCTTTCTGGATGATCTTCCAGTGACCCTTGTTACCACACTACATCGGTAAGAGCTTTCTGCAAAGCAATACTATAACCATAGCAATTGAATTATTTTCTCTTAATCAAAACCCGATCAAAATGGGAAAAATTTCCACACAAAATCGCCGTGAGCACGGAATTATCCGGCTCAGGCATCGAATTAAAAAACTCCTAAACGGAGATTTGAACGGTGCCTTCAGACGAGGTGGTAAAGTCAGTTCATCCTTATTTTCAGTAAATGTGGTGATCTTGGCTTTGCTTTCTGCTGTTTGGAGTAGTACTGTTAACGAGACCAGTTCCGAGCTAACCATCTCGGACAATCTCGACACAAAGTCTTACCTGATGTTTGCAGGTAAGCCCAATTGCACCCACGAGTCTACTTCTTTAGACATTGGTGATCCATCTTGTCCCAATTATCCAGCCAATGATGGATTGATAAAATGGGATATGTCCATTGGTGAAACCGAGTACTTGTACATGAAGGTAGATGGTATTCCTTGCTGCGGAGAAGTCTTAGTCAATCCCAAAAGTGGGAACGAGTGCTATTACAATCTGACAGTAAGTGGTCCCCGAGGCATTACATCCACCGATGTGCTAGGTATTGGTACCTTACCCAATTGTTCAGATTTTTCTGGACTAGAGAACTGTGAAAATGGCAGCACAGCAATCGTTTATTGCGATAATGGAAGTATTGGCCATCGCATCACATTTTTGGGCTATGCAACCGAGTCAGGCGACTCCTACTGGTACTACAAAGTGGAGAGTGACGTAGGTGATTGTCAGGATGTTATGGGAATCAGCCATTTTACGTTGGGCCTTATCGATGATGAACCTTGCTGTGATATTAGCTGTGATGCCCGTGTGGTACCTACCCTATGCGGATTTGAAATCGGAGAGATCCACGCCAGTGCCGACGGTGGAAGCGGAAACTATGAATTTAGCCTGAACGGCACCGACTGGCAGTCCAGCGGTGATTTCACCAATTTACCCGCTGGCAGTTATACGGTCTATGTTCGTGATGCCGATGCTCCTTCTTGTCAAACCTCTTGCGGCCCGTTTGTAATCATTGAAAGACCGATCTTGATTTGTGAGATCGAAGAGACTAAAGAGATCTCCTGCGATGGAGGTGGTAGTGATGGTAAGATCACTGTAAATGCCAGCTTAGGCAGTGGTGTTTATTTGTATTCTTTAAATGGAGGTCCAACCCAAACATCCAATATGTTTGATGGACTTTCTGCAGGAGAATATACAGTGACCGTTTATGATGAGAAGGCTGTGAATCAAGAAGCCTGTAAAACTACCTGTGAGATCACTCTGTACCCTCCAGAGGAATGTTGTGATTTTGAAGCTCGCTGTCCACAAGACCGCGATCTGGGTGAATACGAATGCGGATCCTATCCTCCCCATTTCGATCTTGAGGCCTTCGTTGCCCAAGGAGGATACATAGGTGACAACGCCTGTGGTATCGTCCGGATCATCTGTAGAGACGACATCGATCCCGATCAGGCCTTTTGCGAGAAAACGATGATCACAAGAACTTGTGTTGTTTTTGATGACTTGAATGACAATGGCATCCTAGACGATGGAGAAAAATACATCGAATGTGAATTTTACTACTATGTTCTTCCTCCTGAATTACCCGTCACAGAGTGTCCCGATTATCCTGAAACCATCAGTTGTGATGAGTGGCAAAACTTCGAAGTGAAAAATGCCATCTGCTGGAATGGGTTAGAAGGTGTTTGCAAAATCTATGGCGAAGTAGAAGGAGAAATCATCGAAGAACCCGAAGATGCCTGTGGTGGATGGTTGATCATTCGCTACAAAGGTAAGGACAAGTGCGACCGGTCAATTCCTGAAGTTAGGTGCTCCATTCTCGTGGAACCACCCCCACTTCCCATAACCTATTGCCCAGATCTCCCGGAATACCTGAGCTGTGATGAATGGCAAGAATTTGAAATTCCAGATGCCATTTGTACCAACCGTGACTTCGTTAGCGAAGAGGGTTGCGTTTTCGAGGGTTATGTGGAGGGTAAAATCATCGAAGAGCCCGAAGATGCCTGTGGCGGATGGCTAGTTATTCGTTACAGGGGAAAGGACAAGTGCGACCGAAGAATCGAGGAAGTGAGGTGCTCCATTTGGGTTGAACCACCACCGCTACCAAGAACCTATTGTCCGGAGCTTCCTGAATATCTTGCGTGTGATGAATGGCAGGACTTTGAAATTCCAGATGCCATTTGCACCAACCGTGACTATGTTACCGAAGAAGAATGCCTATTTGAAGGCTTTGTGGAAGGTGAAATTATCGAAGAACCCGAGGATGCCTGTGGCGGATGGTTGGTGATCTTGTACAAAGGTAAAGACAAATGTGATCGAAGAATCGAAGAAGTTCGGTGCTCGATCGAAGTTAAGCCTGGACCGCTTCCTAAGGTGTATTGCCCGGATCTTCCAGTAGATCCCTTAACCTGTGAAGAAGCCTGGTCATTCCAACCACCGAGGGCACACTATAGCAATGGACAATATACTAGTGAAGAAGACTGCTTGATCGAAGGTTATGTAGATGGCAGGATATACAGCACACCAGATGATGCTTGTGGTGGATACCTAGTCATCGCTTATGGCGGCAAAGACATCTGTGGACGGGATCTCGAAGAAGTGAGATGCTCCATTGAGGTGCTTCCAGCTCCCAAACCCAAGATCTACTGTCGCGATGGAGAGCCTTTGACTTGCGACGAGGCCTGGGCCTTTCAACCTCCACAAGCTCATTACAGCAATGAGGATTATATCAGTAACGAGAAGTGTTTGATCAAAGGATATGTAGATGGTCGTATTGAAAGCAGACCTGATGATGTATGTGGAGGATACTTGATTGTTGTTTATAGTGGTCAAGATATTTGTGGTCGCGACCTGGATGAAGTACGATGCTCGATCGAGGTTGCTCCTGCACCACTTCCTAAATTGTATTGTCCCGACGATCTACCGGCTGAACTTACCTGTGATGAGGCCTTGGTTTACCAACCACCCCAAGCTCATTATAGCAACACCGATTATGTAGACCATCTCGAATGTGTCATCGAAGGTTATGTCGACGGAAGAATCTACAGTACACCTGATGATGCTTGTGGCGGATATCTGGTTATAGCATATAGTGGTAAGGACATTTGTGGTCGGGATCTCGAAGAAGTGAGATGCAGCATTGAAGTGCTTCCCGCTCCGAAACCCAAACTTTACTGTCCTGATGACTTACCGGCTGAACTTACCTGTGACGAGGCATGGGTCTATCAACCACCCCAAGCTCATTATAGCAACACCGATTATGTAGACCATCTCGAATGTGTCATCGAAGGTTATGTCGACGGCAGCATCTACAGTACACCTGATGATGCTTGTGGCGGATATCTGGTTATAGCATATGGTGGTAAGGACATTTGTGGTCGGGATCTCGAAGAAGTGAGATGCAGCATTGAAGTGCTTCCCGCTCCGAAACCCAAACTTTACTGTCCTGACGATCTACCGGCTGAACTTACCTGTGACGAGGCATGGGTCTATCAACCACCCCAAGCTCATTATAGCAACACCGATTATGTAGACCAGGTCGAATGTGTCATCGAAGGTTATGTCGACGGCAGCATCTATAGTACGCCTGATGACGCTTGTGGCGGATACCTGGTTATTGCTTACAGTGGTAAGGACATTTGTGGTCGGGATCTCGAAGAAGTGAGATGCAGCATTGAAGTGCTTCCCGCTCCAAAACCCAAACTTTATTGTCCTGATGAGCCTGCCACTCTGACCTGTGACGAAGCACTGGTTTTTGTGCCTAATCCAGCGATGTACAGCAATGCGGATTATGTCACTGCTCAGGAATGCCTCATTGAAGGAGAGGTAGAAGGGGAAATTGTCGCACGGCCAAAGGATGCTTGTGGCGGCTATATCATCGTTCTCTACCAAGGCAAGGATGACTGCGAGCGTGACTTAGAGGAAATACGTTGTAGCATTCCAGTAGAACCTGCAGATCCACCGGAAATTATTTGTCCCAACATTCAGCCCCTAACCTGCTATGATTTGCAGGATTACACCCCGCCGAAAGCGACTTATGATAACGATCCGAATTCGACGGGCACAATATGTGACATTGAGGGAGAGGTAGAAGGAGAGATCGTCTCTGCAATACCCAAATGTGGTGGAGAAATTGTTATCCGATATGTACTCAAGGCCGAAGATCCACACAATTGCACCGATGTTGATATCGTGAAGGAATGTAGAGTCACCGTTCTACCTCCACCACCACCTACCATTGATTGTGAAATGCTTACCGGAGCCAAGATCAAGTGTTACGAAGACCTGATCGACTGGATAGAGATTGATGCTGAAATCCTGAAAGGCACGGTGAAGACAACATGTGGTTTGGGCTTTGAACTAAAGTATAAAGTGCCTGAATTTGTTGACAATTGCAATGGAACGGCGTACGATGTATACTACTATGCTATTGATGACTGCAAGAATGAGAGCGAGAAGTGTAAAGTTACTTATACCATTGAACATGACCTGCCACAAGTGAAGTGCGCTAAAAAAGAGGTCGTTCAAGCTTGTGATGGCGATGCGTCTATTCAAGCAGCCTGGGCAGCCTGGGTCGTTGAGTTTTCTGGCTCAGCATCCTACTGTGGAGGTGGTGTTAAATACTACCTAAATGGTATAGAAGTTACTGTACTTCCCACCACTTATCCAGGCGATTTGTGTAGAGACTTCTTTGAAGTGAAGGTCGTTGCATTCAATGATTGCGAGACAGAGGAAGTATCATGTACATCCACTTTTGAAGTGAAAGAAGAGAATACACCTCCGATGTTACATGGTGTACCCAGAGACGTCATTCTACCCTGTGGAAGTGATCTTCCACCCTGGCCAGTGGTCACGGCAACTGATCTTTGTGATCCTAATGTCGTGGTTACTCGTTCGGAGAGGAAGATTCCTGGAAGCTGTGGACGTGACAGCTATCGCAGAACATGGACAGCGACAGACAAATGTGGCAACAAGCGTACTAAATCACAAATCATCTTGATTGGTGAGGATAAAGATCCCGTTTTGACGGTACCCGCCGATCTCGTTGTCTATTGTCCAGATGAGATACCAGAGGCATCCTACGAGGTAGAAGAAACCTGTGTCAGAGTGGATGTCGATTTGGAGGAGACCCGATCAGATCTCAATGAATGTGAATATGTCTTGACCAGGACCTGGACTGCAGTGAGCTGTCGTGGTCGTACGGTCAAGTCGCAAACCATTGAAGTCCGGGATACTTCTCGTCCTGAGATTAAATTGGTCAATCCGATGTTGGCTGGTTTGAAACACGGAGATGAGATGGTGATGTACGGTTGTGACGCTCCCCAGGTGGTGATGAGTGACATTGAGATTGAAGGTGAATGCTGTGGTCCTAAGGCCGTTGAATTGAAAGATGAGCTAATCGGTAGCTCCCTTTGCGACGTTTTCGGTTATTACCGTAGATGGAGATGCTCTTATACTGTCACCGATTATGCCGGAAATGTATCTGTTTTGGCATTTTATGTCCTTCAATACGATACTACTGCTCCGGTCATTGAAGTGCCGGAAGATCTCCATTTGGAATGCGGTGAGGAATTTCCCGAAGCCGAGGAGGTAATCGCCGAAGATGATTGTGCTTTGCCACAAGCAGCCACTTTGCTTTCAGAGACACATTTTGTCGATCCGGAAGATACGACAAAGCAGGCTCTGGTACGTACCTGGTACGCCGAAGATCATTGTGGCAATCGTTCAGAAGCAACGCAGATTTTGACAGTATGCGGTTTCGATACCGATTTGTTGACATCTGCTTTGGGCAACTCAGTCTGGCTCGATGCCAACGTAGATGGTATGCAAGGAGAAGATGAGGATGGCATCAATGGCGTGAAAGTTACTTTGTACAGACTGGATCCAAATACGGCACAACCGATCGCATTTGATTCGGCAGTCACCCGGACGATCAATGGCATTGCTGGTCAATTCAACTTTGATTATTTGATGCCGGATGCCTATCAAGTGAAATTTGAAGCGCCGACAGGCATGATCCCAACTTTAATTAATGAAGGTGAAGACGAAGAGTTGGATAGTGATGCAAATGTTGGATCTATGATGACTGATGTAATTTATCTCGAGATTGGTCAGCAGCTGATGAGTGTTGATGCGGGTTTCATTCCCGAGCCTCAATCAGATGCTCAAATCAGCAGCTTTGAGGTGAAAAACCTTGGTTGCGAGAATGCCATCATATGGACCACAACATCCGAAAATTTGATCGACCACTATGTGATCGAACGGTCAAGTGGCGGTACGCATTACGAGAATATTGGAGAAATGAAAGCCATCGGCGGACCTGACTTATTGGTTCAGTACGACTTTGAAGATCCTGCTCCAAAGCAAATGAATCTGTACCGATTGAAAATTGTAGACCATGCCGGTCTGTATCGTTACTCCGATATTAGAAGTGTAGTTTCCAGTTGTCGACAGGTGGGTAGATCCTTAAACGTCTTCCCCAATCCGACCTCGGGTACAGCACGTCTTTCATTTACGACGACAAAACAGGAGCATGTCCGGATTAGCGTGATGGATCAGTTGGGACGAGAGCTTTATACCATAGATAACACCTATGGCAAGGGCTTCCATAACGAGACCATAGATCTTTCACAACAACCTGAAGGTGTATACTACTTGAAGATCAATCAAGGTGGTACGCTTAGTAGTCATGCGATTATTAAGGCCGAGTAGACCATCTTATCCCGATTGTGATTGACTACTTGCCCTCTTGGGGGCAAGTAGTTCAGTCATACTCCGGACAACAGTTTCCCTACTGAAACGGTTTTGAGGGTTCTTTTTGGGACCAAGCGGTGCCTGCATAAAGCAGTGCACCGCTTTTTTGTTTGGTGCGCCATATCTTCTGTCTAAATGATCTCTGTTTTTCATCCAGCTACGACCGAAGATTCTTTGAATCAAAAGATGGCAAAAAATTTATATAAGTTGTTTATCATTTTGTAAAGTTTTCAAGCCGAGGGTGTTAAAATCTTGCGCAATGGCAGGATTTTACTTATCATCGTAGTGCTATTGAACACAAAACTATTTTTTAACCCGTTAAATCGTTTACCCGTATGCCCACTCGACTCCGTTGCACTGAATCTTCCCCTTTAGTAGATATTCAATAATATTAGAGCCCAGTCATGGGTATACCTAGTTCACAGGTTCATTCCTGATCCTGTGCAGCTATTTCATTGTATCTATTAGTCAAGTGTGATTGCATACCTGTATTCAAAATCCATCGCCTATGCTCATCTTTACGAAACACTCTTCCTTCAAATATTGTACAAATAACGCCTCACTTCAGAGTTTGCTTCGGCATCTGTTCATCTTATTGGCCATTTCAGGTATTTCCGCTGATCTCCACGGCCAATTTTGTATCGGAGATCCCATTCCAGCTAACCAGCAGGATCTGAGAGGAAATACCGAATATAAGGTTGGTGAATGTCCCGCCAATGACATTCAGATTCTGGGTGCAATGCTGGATACGGGTGATGACTGCAACTCCTGCAATCAGGGAGATCAAGTTACTGCAAATTTGATTATCACCATTCATCACAATACCAACAGTGCCAATCGGTACCTGGGTATTTATGCTGACTTGGATGAAACACTTAACGGTTCTACCTCCTCCTGTGACATTGCTCGATGTGCCGGGCCTGTACTAAAATCCTCTGATGAGGTAAATGGTCAGCAGGTTCTCGACTATGGCCCTATTACCTTCACTTGTGGTAGTACTTTAGAACTGAGTGATATTCTATTGGTGTGGACGGCCGCCAATGGATCCTGTCCCGTGACTCCCGCCAATAATCCCAACGGCAAATACTGCTATGACAATGGAGTAATCCTGATCACCCCGCCCCTAAATGCATCTTTGACTGCAGAGTGTGGACAAGGAAACACCACCAATATAGATCTCACAGTAACTGGTGGTTCAGGAAATTTCAGTTACAGTTGGAGCAATGGTTCGACATCCGAGGATCTAATGAACGTTCCATTTGGCACTTACACTGTAACTGTCTATGACAATGAAAAATTAGATGCTCAAGGTGATCGATGTCAAGTGTCAGAATCGATCTCTTTTAACGGTCCCTGCTGTGAGTTTTCGGTTGTTTGTCCCTTGCCAGATCTGGGTGAGTACCCTTGTGGCAGCCCTCCCCCATGCGCGACTACCGTAGATGAGTTTGAAGCCTTGGACGGCACCAGCGACGTTGGTAACAATCCTTGTGGAGAGGTAATTATCATCTGCAATGACAATCCTGCCCCCACAGCATTATATTGTTCCAACCAATTAATTACAAGAACCTATACGCTTTTCGACGATCTTAATAGCAACGGTGCATTGGATCAAGGGGAAGAGTCAATGGTCTGTGAGCAGACTTATACGATGCTTCCACCATCTGGTCCTTCCGTACTGAATCCACCCGGACCCGTAACAGTCGCTTGCGACGCCATACCCAATCCCATTACCCTTAACTACTCCAATGGGGAAGTTGGAAATTGCCTAATCTCCGGAACAGTAAAGTCATCAGACACACCACACCCTGGACCTTGTGGTGGTTTCATTACCAGAAACTGGAATGCTGGAGATGATGTCTGTGGCAATCAGATACCCATTGTAACTCAGACAATTACAGTTCAACCTGCTCCTCAAGCAAGTTTTACCGGCCTTCCAGGAGACATCTCTATAACTTGCTCTGCGGCTCCTCCCATAGGAAGTTCCCTGTCTTATACCAATGGCTTGTCCGACCATTGTGTCATAAGTGGTTCAGTGAGTGGATCGATTTCAGGTACACATGATGAGTGTGGTGGTACATATATTGAAAGCTGGACCTTTACCGATGACTGTAATCGTACAATTACACACAGCAGATCCATTACAGTTCAACCTGCTCCTCAAGCAAGTTTTACCGACCTTCCGGGAGACATCTCTATAACTTGCTCTGCAGCTCCTCCCACAGGAAGTTCCCTGTCATATACCAATGGCTTGTCCGACCATTGTGTCATAAGTGGTTCAGTGAGTGGATCGATTTCAGGTACACATGATGAGTGTGGTGGTACATATATTGAAAGCTGGACCTTTACCGACGACTGCAATCGTACAATTACACACAGCAGAACCATTACAGTTCAACCTGCTCCTCAAGCAAGTTTTACCGGCCTTCCAGGAGACATCTCTATAACTTGCTCTGCGGCTCCTCCCATAGGAAGTTCCCTGTCATATACCAATGGCTTGTCCGACCATTGTGTCATAAGTGGTTCAGTGAGTGGATCGATTTCAGGTACACATGATGAGGGTGGTGGTACATATATTGAAAGCTGGACCTTTACCGACGACTGCAATCGTACAATTACACACAGCCGAACCATTACAGCTCAACCTGCTCCTCAAGCAAGTTTTACCGACCTTCCAGGAGATATCTCTATAACTTGCTCTGCAGCTCCTCCCATAGGAAGTTCCCTGTCATATACCAATGGCTTGTCCGACCCTTGTGTCATAAGTGGTTCAGTGAGTGGATCGATTTCAGGTACACATGATGAGTGTGGTGGTACATATATTGAAAGCTGGACCTTTACCGACGACTGTAATCGTACAATTACACACAGCAGAACCATTACAGTTCAACCTGCTCCTCAAGCAAGTTTTACCGACCTTCCGGGAGACATCTCTATAACTTGCTCTGCAGCTCCTCCCACAGGAAGTTCCCTGTCATATACCAATGGCTTGTCCGACCATTGTGTCATAAGTGGTTCAGTGAGTGGATCGATTTTAGGTACACATGATGAGTGTGGTGCTTGTACATATGTTGAAAGCTGGACCTTTACCGATGACTGTAATCGTACAATTACACACAGCAGAAATATCACTGTCGAACCCGCTCAGATTTCTGGCCAAGTTTGCCCCGCCGGGTCTCCGGTCCTCTGCTTCGAAGATCTAGAGGCCAAAATCATCGAAGACAGTGCCGCCATTGCCAACAGCATCCAAACATCCTGTGATTTGGAAGTCGAAATATCTGTGGCAAGACCTGATTTTACGGATAACTGTAATGGGACACAATATGAAGCAATCTTCCATTTGAACAGCATTTGTCAAAGTCAAATTGAACCCTGCACAGTAACCTATACCATTGAACATACACGACCGTCCGTGGTCTGTCCGACAGAACCAGTCAGTGTGCCTCCCTGTACCGATCCGACCGATCAGTGGAACACGTGGATCAATACCTTTGCTGCTTCAGGAGGGGACTGTAATGGTTCAGTCCAATTATTGGTCAATGGTCAAGTCTCAACTGAGCTACCAACGCTGCAACAACTGGATCCCTGCGGAGATGAGGTAACCATTGAACTGATAGCCTCCAATGACTGCATTGCTGAGACGGTAAGGTGCAGCAGCACCTTCACCATTGAAGCGGAAGAAACATTAGAAGCAGTTTGTCCAAGTGATGTCGTAGTACCTGAAGAACAAACTCAGGAATTTGTCAACAATGCGTTCCAAGATTGGCTTAACGGCTTTGGTTATCTCGGAGGCTGTGATGTGCAAGTCACCTACCAAATTGACGATATACCGGTAGATCCATCGACCCTTACCCCTCCTGATCGATGTGGTGATGACCTTGCCCTTGAAATTGTTGTGGAATCACCCTGCCAGCGAGATTCTTGTACCAGCACCTTTATAGTGGTAGCGGGTGTAGGGGAACTGATCCTCTCACCTCTACCTGGTCAGCTGGCAGAATGTTCAAATTTACCAGAGGTACCTTCCGTGGCCCTTCTACCGGAACCCATGTCTCCGGAGGAAATCATTTCCCTGTTTGTAATTTCTACCTCGTCGTGTACCGACATGAGTGCTCTTTTGGTCGAAGAGAGCCTCGAAGGACCACAAGTGATTGGTATTGACTACATTTTCACTCGCACCTATACTGTCTCAGGATCGAACACGATCGGAGCTGCCAGCACCAGTGAGCAGTATATCTTTACGCATGATCCGGATCCTCCGGTACTGTCGGGCTTGCCCATGGATCTTGAGTTGCCTTGTGGAAGTGAAATACCTCCGCCTCCGGAAGTGACCGGCTATGACATCGTAGCAGGTGAGATTACTCCCGTTATGTCAGAAAAGAAATTGCCCTCATCCTGCGGAGAAGGTGTACAAAGGACCTGGACAGCTACCGATGAATGTGGAAATATGGTGACTGGGGTCCAGACCATTACATTTTCGGATGATCAGCCACCTGAACTCGATGTTCCAGGAGACACGGTGATCTACTGTCCTGGTATCATTCCCATGGCTGAGTATACTTCCGCTTCTGATAATTGTTCGGAGTTCGATGTGACCTTATCCGAAGAGCAGGAGAATCACAATACTTGCGAATTTACCCTTACCAGAACTTGGGTAGCACGTGATCGATGCGGAAATAGTGTAACCAAAACTCAGATCATCGAATTTAGGGATACCACCCCACCTGAGATTATCGTGATCAATCCTATGCTACAAGATATTCCAAACGGTGGTGATCTCATTGTTTATGACTGTGTTCAACCACAAGTTGCAATGTCTGATATCATTGCGACCGATGAATGCTGTGAGGTAAGTGTTGTGATGGATGATATTTTGAAGGCCAGTGATGTATGCCACATTTTTGGCTACTACCGCCGATGGGAATGCTACTATGAAGCGACAGATGCAGCGGGTAATATGAGCCGTTTTCACTTTAATGTTCTTCAATATGACACAACTGCACCGACGATCTTTGGCGTGGAACCATACCTGGAAATCGAATGTGACTCTATGGTCCCCCCTCCGGCGGATTCGGTGTATGGATTTGATGAATGTGTTTTATCAGATACGACCGAGTTGGTTGAGGCAACCTATTATAATCCGGAGGATAGTAGTGAGTTTGCCTTGGTTCGAACGTGGTCGAAAACGGACCATTGTGGAAATCGGGGCGAAGCAACACAGATCATTGCTGTATGCGGCTTTGATACCACCCTGATCTCAGGCAGCCTGGGTAATCGGGTATGGCTCGATGCCAATGCGAATGGTATGCAGGACGAAGGTGAACCAGGGATCAATGGCGTAGTGGTACATCTCTTCAGAATAGATTCTAGCCAACTCGAACCCAGGATCATGGCTGGAACCACGGTTACTGATCGGATCAACGGAGACGATGGCCAATTCAGGTTTGACTTCCTGTTACCCGGCCTTTACCAACTTCAGTTTATGCCACCAGAAAATTTGGGATTGACTTTATCCAATCAAGGAGATAGTGATCAAACTGATAGCGATGCCGATCCAGCTACTGGTATGACCGATATCATTTCCCTTCAAGCTGGAGAAAAGCTTGATGGATGGGATGCTGGATTTGCTGCAGCGTCAGCACTGCCCGTAGAATTGGCAGTTTTCCATGTCGATCCGATGGACTGCGAAAACAAACTAAGTTGGACCACGCTATCAGAAATTGGTTCCGAGTATTTTGAAGTAGAGAGATCATACGATGGAAGAGCTTTTGAACCGCTAGGCGTTATCAAAGCAAAAGGAGACGTCACCCTGGTTACAGATTATGTCTTCATGGATAACGATCCCAAACCTGTGAACTACTATCGCCTGAAAATGGTCGATCTCGATGGTTCCGTACAATATTCAGACCTGGTCATCTCAGGTTTGAATTGCAGCAGTATCCTCAACACGGAAATCCAGGTCTATCCTAATCCGGTCTCGGATGAAGCTACCATCGAACTGGAGCTTTTTTCAAAGACCAAGGTCATTCTCAAGCTGTATGATAAATTGGGTTCTGAAGTGAAGACCTATTCCACAGTCTTGCCCGCTGGCGTACATAAACATCGGTGGGATTTCTCGGACCTTCCAAATGGTATCTACCTTATTTATGTGTCAACTACCGATACAATTCAGAATAGGATGATCATTAAGAGGAATTAGGGAATACGAGCAAAAATTCTTTCCCCCTAGGGGACAAAGGAGACCCTGCAAGGTACGGAAGCATCTGCAGGGTCTCTGATTCCCCCAAAATAAACGGTTTTGAGGGTTAATAGCCTCGGCGGCGTATCAAAAGAGATGCGCCGCCTCTTTGCTAAACGAATCAAGTTAATCAATCATTATACAATAACAAAAGTGCATTCGTTCATTCGGGCCACTCTCTCCACGACCTGATCTGGAGTCCTTTTCAAAGCATTTCGCTATTTTCCATCCTCAAAGGTGCAATAGCAATGAAAAGATATTTTCCTCCCTTGTTGATCTCAATGTTGATTTGGATGGCATGTCTGAATACCAATGACCAATCAACCTCTCTTGGGACCGATAAAGTTGTGAGACCAAACATTTTATGGCTAGTTGCTGAAGATCTGAGTCCATATCTTCCCTCTTTCGGAGATAGCACTGTCCAAACTCCTAACCTCAGCTGGCTTGCCAAGGAAGGCATCTGCTACGATAATTTCTTTTCTCCAGCACCCGTTTGTGCTCCAGCACGGGCCTCTATCGCCACCGGCATATATGCCACCAGTTTTGCCGCTGGGCATATGCGTACCGGGGGTAATGCCAAGTATTTTCCAGAAGGTATCTCTCCCTATGAAGCTATACCTCCTCGCGAAGCACGGATGATGAGCGAGTGGCTGAGGATACATGGATACTACTGCACCAACAACTCGAAAGAAGACTATCAATTCAATAAACCGGTTACCGCTTGGGATGAAAGTAGCAGGGTCGCACATTGGCGTAATCGAAACCCTGATCAGCCCTTCTTTAGCATCTTTAACTTTGGGGTCACCCATGAATCACAGATTTGGTCAAAAGCAGAAGACACACTCCAGGTCCCTGCAGATCTTGAGGCACCTGATATACCGTACCTACCCAGGACAGCAGTAGCCCTCCAGGATATTCGTAGGATGTATTCGAATATCATAGAAATGGATCGGGAAGTCGGTAAAATCTTAAAGCAGCTTGAGAACGACGGCTTGTTAGACAATACGATCGTCTTTTGGTATTCTGATCACGGAGGCCCACTCCCTCGTCAAAAGCGATTGCTCTACGACTCCGGGATAAAAGTTCCCTTGATTATTCGTTTTCCGGACCGTTTAGGCGCTGGCAGTCGAAATAGCGAACTGTTGTCTTTTGTCGACCTCGCACCAACTGTCCTTTCTCTAGCCGGGATAGCTCCTCCAGACTACATGCAGGGGTACGATTTTTTGGGTGATCATCAACCCAGCACCAAAAGGACGCATATATTCGCCGCCGGAGATCGTTTTGACGCTCAATATGACAAGATTAGAGCAGCCCGGGATCAGAGATTTAAACTCATTCGCTATTATGAACCAGATAAACCCATGTTCCTGCCAGTAGCCTACCGTGAACAAATGCCAATCATGCAGGAACTTCACCGACTGCGTAAGCTAGGTAAGTTGTCGCCCGCTCAGGCCCTTTGGTTCAGAGAAACCAAGCCCGATTTTGAGCTTTTTGATACCCACACGGATCCACATGAAATTAAGAACTTGGCCGGCGATCCAGAATATCAAGATAAGATCGAACAACTTAATCAAGCCCTGGAACAGTGGCTGGAAGAGATTGATGATCAAGGACTTCAACCTGAGCAAGAGCTACTACAAAAACTCTGGCCTGCGGGGATACAGCCTGTAACTCAAGATCCAATGATCTTTTTCGACGGTGGAAAAGTCACCATTACTTGCCCTACGGAAGGTGCCTCGATTGGAATACAAGCCTGGAATCAGGGAGATGATCGACCTCAAAGTTGGATGGTTTATACAGAACCCACTGCTGTTGAGGCTGACAGTCTAAGTGTGATAGCACACCGGATCGGCTATGTACCAAGTGAGAAGGTTCAGATGGCTGTGGAGTAATATGATCAATAAATACTCGAGGTTCATCAATTGTAGAATATCAACATGAGGTAGATGACCATAATGATGAGTCCATAAACAAGATACATGCTGATTGTTATTTTTCTGAAACTTTTCATTGCTGATGCTTTGTCATATAATTCTCTATTTGATCATAAGAACCTATGGCTTGTTGGATCAGATGAAAATGGTTGTCGATGACCCTGCGGTCAGAATTGAATAACATTCCCAACGATAGATAAGATTCTAAGGACATGTCCTCCGGCCTATCATTGATCAAGATTTTATTATCTGTTGGGATCTACTATGACCATTCAAAGAGTGGTCCAAAGCACTAGGTGGTGCCAAGGGTTTCAGTTATTGACTACTTTGAAACATTTTTTGAAGGAATTGAACCTGTTTTTAACATCTGCAAACACATTAATTTTCTAGAATTTCTTTATTGGCTCTGCCATCTCTTCGTTGTCCTCGATCTCAGGGAGCTCTAATGGTGATCAATACAGCATTCTGGGGTTCCTCTATGCCGACATTGACTGCAAGAGGTGTCACATGTTGGCAGACCAAATATTTGCTGAAAGGCTAATTAGCACTAGCACTCCGAATCTTGATACTATGAAAGAGAGATGCAGCTTCGGTGTTATCAAAAGTAAAAATGGGTAGGTGGAATCGCTAATGTCTGGTCCCTGAGATAGGGACGAAAAAAGAGCCAGATCTCATGCTAGTCTGGCTCTGATAAGGAATTGAGTGTGTCGCCCCATTTTAGGAGCAAAAGTAAAAGCCACTATTCATGGCGCTTTCTCTTCATACTTCTGGTATTTTTATGGTTGAATTCATATTTCATGTTCCACAGGTTCCTTTCATTAGAGACTTTAATTTGCTTTCTCACAATTCAAAGTAAAGACTAAAGATCTAGACAAGGAGAAGGTGTTCCGTTTCCGGTGTTCAGCCATCTCTTTTTGGGACAAATACCTCGATTTTTGTTTTTACGGTCAGGAGCAGAAGGCACATAAGATCGCTGAAGTAACACCTGCTTTTTGTCAGCCCCGACATCGTCTCGTCATGATCACGAGCGTCAAAAGGGTGCCTTGGACAAAGAAATTCTTAATCGCTCCTAGGAAACAAAGTGTTGATCATGTTGATTCACCACAAGACTGTATGATAGGCAGTGTAGGATTAAAATATTTCTGCGGCCATTTTTATTATCGAATAAAAATCGTTATTCAGGACATCACAACGATGAAGGAGGCGAAGAGCCGTTACAATGATTGCAAATGTCTTGTGAAGTGCTAAACCATTCTAGCATTCTCCATGAAATGCGCCTTCTATTTGTAAAAAAACACAAGCTGTTCTTCACATAGCTTGACACTTCAGGCTCACGATATTCACACCAGCCTGGATTGGCAGCAAAAGAAAGAGCCAGATTTCATGTTAATCTGGCTCTGATATGGAATTGAGTATGTAGCTCCGTTACAGAGCAAAAGTAAAAGCCATTATTAGTGGCCGCTTTCTCTTCATATTGCTCGTGTTTTTCTGGTAACATTCATACTTCACATTCTAATTAGTTCCTATTCAAATTCACTAGTCTGTCTAGGCCTTTCTCTGACATTCAAAGTAAAGACTAAGAGACCAGAAAATGAGAGCGTTTTCCCTTGTTGGTGTTATGCACTCATTTTTTGGTAGAAAAACCTCGGTTTTTGCTTTTACGGTCGGAGGAGAATCTAAAGATGGCCAGAGTTAATCCAAACCACTTCTGTGTGTAGGGCTTGACATTATTTGACAAATTTTGTGACTAAGATTCGATATTGTCTTAAAGAAACCAGCAGTAAGTACTACTGTTGCACAGCTTATCGTACATACTACAAGCTAATCTGAGTATAGTTACAAACTCAGTTTACGGATCGATGCTACATTTTAGCTGGACTCTGCTTGCCGGGTTCCCACTGGACTTTAACTTGCAAGTATTACGACCTGCTGAGGAGATAAAACTAAAAGCCAGACCTGGGGGAAGGTCTGGCTTCATATGCACGATTTGAGTGTGCGGTTCTAATTTAAGAACCAATCAAATTACCATGTCGAATGGTCCCCCCGTGCTTAATTCTAACTTCTGACACATTGATCGTTCTGGTAAAGCCATGTGGTGTGCGAGTTATTCTTAGTTGAATCATATTAGACTCGTGATTCAAATTCAAGTAAGCACAAAAAATTTGAGCGACCGGTACATTTTCAAAAGTTGGCCAATCGAGCTCCTTTTTCGGTATTTAGGTCCCTTTTTTTGGAATTGGCAAAAGCAGAGAAATTGTCAATAACAGATTAGTAAAGTGCATCTACTATCCAAATAACCAAAAAAAGGGGGAATCATACCGAAAAACGAACAAGAACTACCAAAAAACGAGAATATGGCTGATCCGTTCCTATTTCAGTTAACTTGCTCATAATTATTGTAATCTCTGCAAGAACATGGGGATTAGCGTCAAAATTTCTTGAGTTAGTACCAACGAGATCAATGTGCCTCCATGATTGAAATTACGGTCTGCTAAATTTTAGCACACTTTCATAAGCGTCATTGTAAAATCGAGTAATAAATCAACATTGACTTGGATGGTTCGGAGATCTCGTTGGTCACTATGAGATTAGGGCAGCCAAACAACAAAGACTAGACCTGCTTCCACGAAGTAATTGATATTAGTGGAGCAGCCAGTTTTTTGGCAGATCCAATTTCGATGCCGACCTAAAGCGTCGGTAGAGGTAAGACCCTGACTGAAGCCTTCAGGCCAGAGCGTTGGGTTTGTTCTGATATAAATCAGGTGATATATTTACATATTGAACAGTTGGATCCGTTGCAGTAAGGTTGCGGAGAAAGGCATCCGTACTTCACTGAGATTTGTCGATAGCGTGACCAATCAACACAAGTTATCCGACCACCATTATCCCTAATCTACAATTATAAGACATTAAGATGACTAACCAATGAGGATCGATGAGCCCGGCTAACAGGAATCACCTTGCTCTCAATAACAATCGTGTTGTCCTCTATGTCTTTGATTTTTTGAAGATTGACAATAAAGGACCGATGCACCTTAAGAAACCTGGGATCTCTTAACCGACCATCAATGCCCTTTATGGTGCCAGGAATGATGTGATTTCCGTTGCTAGTCACTATGCAAACATAATCTCCGGCATTTTCGATATAGAGTATTTCGTGGTAGGCTACTCTGATATATCGTCCATTTTCCCTAATGTAAATCTCTTCCGAATTTATACTATGGTTGTGATTCTGCTTATGGATATCCAGTGCCTTTAACACAGATTGTTCAAATCTGGGAAAGAAAATGGGCTTTTTCAAATAGTCTGTTACATGGTATTGAAAAGCCTCAAATGCATACTCGGTCTTTGATGTGGTTAGGATAACCTGACATAAATTGCCTATTCTGTTCATTAATTCCATTCCGCTGATGCCTGGCATCTCAACATCGAGAAAGATCAGATCAACCGAGTTTGTTTCAAGAAAGGCTAAAACTTCGGATGCATTCTCAAAGTTGCCTACAACTTCAAGAGAGTCTACTTTCTGGCAAAGGTGTTTCAAGGATAGACGAGCAATCATTTCATCATCGACGATGATGCAACTCAATTTCATTGAACAGGGGGTTTAAGCGTCAATCAAGGTGGTTCTCTAGTAACCCATGATCTCAGAGTACCACATTCTCAGACTTTCCTATAGAAAAATTCATACCATTTTTTGAATCTGTCGCATTTTTTCCAGATCAGCATCGATAATCGGCCGATATGTAGTTATCATATCTTCGACCTCCTCGAAAAGCTCTGACACCCTCTTGACATTTCTTCGGTTTCTTGCCATTTCCTCGATCTCGAGCATCTTCTGTTCTAGCTGTGGTAACCCGACCATAGTAAAGTTAGGTTTCAGTTTATGAGCCAGTTGCGCAGTGGCAGTCCAATCTCCAAGGTCAAGATACGTCCTCAATTCTTTCAATTCATTAAGAGAATGACTAAGAAATATCTCAAAGATGGTCATGGCGTACTCAATGTCCCCAGCATACAATTCTTCAAGTAAGGCTCTATCCAGATTTTGATTGAACCGGAAGGTTCCCTTTTGATCAGAAATTCCAGACTCCTTCCTGATGTTTTTGTCTCGGTTCATATCATGTAATTGTCATCTTACCATGTCCATCCGAAATCCTTCAGCATCGGCTGACTTCTCATTTCGGAATCCTTCATTGAGTAGCCATTCAAAAATCGTGCTGGAAACGACCAAACACGGTACTTGCCCCTTCGAGATCGAGGTTATGGACTGATTTACCAGCCCATCGATCAAGCACCCTTGATCAGGATCATCAAACGAGAACAGCTGCTTATGAAGTCAAGATGCTCGTTGCTCCAAATTTTGGCTCAGATTTTGTCCAATAGGAAAGGAGGAAGCCTACACCACTTACGATCCGTCGAATCTCAAGCAAGTTATCCGGGAACATCCATATGCTCATGAGAAATCAGTTATTAGTTATGGTATGCTTACTTCTGCTGATTTGTAGAGGTAGCGCTCAGCATGAATACACGAGGTTCGAAAACATTGGCCAAAAGAATAATCTGTCTCATAGCCATGTCACATGTATGCTGCAGGATCAATTGGGTTTTATCTGGTTTGGCACGGAGAACGGATTAAACCGATATGATGGATACTCATGCAAGATTTATAAGCGCAGTGAGCAGGACTCTCTAGGCATCAGTAATAATCAAATCAACCACTTGTTTCTGAGAAGCAATGGCGATTTTTGGATCGCCACCAATGGAGGTGGTTTGAATTTATACCGGCAGGAGGTAGATCAGTTCGAAGCGTTTAGACACGATCCTGAAGATCTTAATTCGATCTCCAGCAATTTCATTAATGGTGTCTTCGAGGATCATGCTGGAAATGTTTGGATTGCTACCGCTGGTAAAGGGCTTGATGTATATGACATTGAGCGCGATGAGTTTAGACACTACAATAGTACAAACAAACCAACCCTGGCTGATGACTACATTCAGTGTGTATTCCGAGACAATAAACGTCGCATCTGGGTAGGCACTAAGCATCAAGGATTGTATCGCTTTCATGGCGGCGATCTAACATTTGACCAATATGAGCTTCTCCCGGTAAATGAGAAGGTCCCACCAGTGACTGAAATTTTGACTGTCTTTGAAGACAGTGATCGCCAGCTGTGGGTGGGAACAGGAGGTGGAGGTGTTTACCGCTATCTTGAAGGACAGGACTCATTTGTTTCAATCACGGAAGACCCTTTGAAGACTGGAAACCGGCAAAGACACAGTATCTATTCCATCGAAGAGGATAAGGAAGGGAATCTCTGGTTTGGGACAAAAGACGGTGGACTCATGGTCTTTAATCCAAACAACCGAAGCTTCAATACTTATGAACACGATGTCCTTGATGATTTTGGGATGAGCAGCAACTCCATTCATTCGTTACTACGGGACAACAAAGGTAATATTTGGGTTGGATCCTTTAATGCCGGTGTTGACCAGTTGAATGTTGACACTAAGAAATTCAAACATTTTCGACGAAAATCCGGAGAAGGGCACCTCACTGACAATAATATACTGGCCCTTTATGAAGACGCCCATGGCGTGATATGGATTGGCACGGAGGCAGGTGGTCTCCATCGCTTTGATCCCGAGAGTAAGGAATTTACCAATTTCATTAATCAGCCAGGTGACCTGTCTAGCCTGGCGGGGAATCACGTGGTAAGTATATTTGAAATGGACAATGGTGAACTCTGGGTTGGTACCTGGGGAAACGGAATCTCTGTGTTTAATCCAACCCGAGAACTGGATAGGCACTATCAAGAATCTTATGCTTCAGGCCTAAGCAGTAATCAAATCAGGGCCATCTTTCAGGATTCTGATGGCAATATATGGATCGGGACGTACGGTGGCGGTTTACATTCCTATGATCCTGAAAAGAAAAGATTTCAGCAATTTCCATCTACTACCGGCAACTACTTTGGTACCAATGACAATGACATTACATCGATTAATGAAGATAGCCGGGGTTTCCTCTGGATTGGTACTGATGGTGGTGGCCTAAATCGATTGAATAGAGAAACAGGATCTTTTCAGTATTATATACACGAGGAGCAAACCAACAGTATCAGTGACAATACCATAGGATATGTACATGAGGATTATGCTGGCAATTTATGGATCGGTACAAAGAATGGGTTAAATTTCTTTGACCTCAAAACCAGTGCTTTCACGAGATATTCCTTCGAAGATGGCTTGGTAGGAAATGAGATTCATGGCATCCTCGAAGATGATAATGGCTCTTTATGGATCAGCACAAATGCCGGACTTTCAAAGTTCGATCAATTTGATCACTCTGTACGTAGCTACAATGTAACTGATGGCTTGCAGGCGGGGGAATTCAATGCATTTGCCTTCCTTCAATCCAAGTCGGGTAAAATGTATTTTGGTGGGAAGAATGGCTTTAACGCATTTTTTCCTGATAGTATTCAGGAAATTCCCTTTGATGCTCCAGTGATAGTCACAGATCTACAAATATTTGGAAGAGAGCCGGCAAATGCCCAAAATGATGACAAATCGCTCCTGGAGCTGAATATCGTGTTGACCGATGAACTGGTTCTACCTTCCCAAAGTTCAATGATTAGTGTAAGCTATTCATCGCTTAATTTCGTCCCGTCAGAAAAGAAGGAGTATAGATACCGATTATTGGGTTTTGATGATGAATGGCGATATGTGGGAAATCAGCACACCACCACTTTTACAAATCTCGATCCAGGCAAATATGTCTTCGAAGTAGAGGGCCTAGATAATCTTGGTGAATGGTCAGGTACTCCTAAGGTACTTTCCATTTTGATCACGCCTCCAGTTTGGAAAACATGGTGGTTTAGATTACTGTCGGCATTTGCCCTCGTCGCCCTCATTATTCCCATCTTATACAAACGTACTCGGTCCATGAGCCGGAGACAGCGGAGTCTTGAGCTGCAAGTGGCAGAACGCACCCAAGAATTGTTGCTCTCTAGCAATCAAGAAAAGAAAGCCAGGCAGGAGGCTGAAAAGGCTCGCATAGAAGCGGAGCAAGCCAATGCAGCGAAGAGTGCTTTCTTAGCAACAATGAGTCATGAAATCCGAACACCCATGAATGGAGTCATCGGTATGGCCAATCTTCTGATGGAAACTGACCTTACCGAAGAGCAGAGAAGCTACGCAGAAACGATCACCAATTCGGCAGAAAGCTTGTTGGCCGTCATTAATGACATTCTCGATTTCTCAAAGATAGAATCAGGCAGAATGACTTTGGAGTTTGATGATTTCGATTTACGAAATTGCATCGAAGAGGTGCTGGATATATTTGCTACCAAAGCCTCTGAAAAGCAGCTGGATCTGATGTATCAAATACATCCGGAAGTACCAGATCAAATTGTTGGTGACCAAATGAGGTTACGTCAGATACTAATGAACTTGATAAATAACGCCATCAAGTTTACCACCGATGGAGAAATTTTTGTTGATGTGAGTTTATTAAATCGCTTTGCCGGAGGTTTGGTTGACTTAAAATTTGAGGTACGCGACACGGGAATAGGAATTCCTAAGAAGAAGAGAAGTAAATTATTCCGACCATTTTCTCAGGTCGATTCGTCGGTAACCCGAAAGTATGGAGGATCGGGCCTGGGTCTAATCATTTGTAAGCGTCTAGTCGAGATGATGGGTGGAGAGATTGGAGTGGAAAGCGAAGAAGGTCGGGGAAGTACTTTCTTTTTTTCATTGAAATCGCAGGAGGCGACTCCATCACGTCCAAGTTACCTTACCGTAGGTATTGATAGTGTTGTTGGAAAAAGAATCTTGGTGGTAGATGACAATGATACCAATTTGCAAATCTTGGAAACTCAACTGAAATTATGGAAATATGAAGTAGTCTCAGCATCATCTGGGGCAGAAGCCTTGGCCAAACTAGAATCTTCCGGACCATTTGACCTTATCATAACCGATATGCAAATGCCTGAAATGGATGGTGTGCAATTGGCTAAATTAATCAAGAAGAAGAAACCGAATCTACCGATCATCGTACTCAGTTCTTGGGGAGACATTCACTATGAAGATCATGCCGACCTATTTTCCGCCGCATTGACAAAACCTGTCAAACAACACAAACTTTTTCAAGAAATCCTGGGACAGTGTAATAATCCAGCATTGAATGTCAAGCTCGAAAATGGAGCCAAGAAGAAAATGTCAAAAGACTTTGCAAAGAAATTTCCTGCCAGGATTATTGTGGCTGAGGACAACTATATCAATCAAGTCGTGATCCGCAGAACCTTGGAACGACTGGGTTATCAGGCCAGAATTGCAGAGAATGGATCCCTGCTTTTACAAGCCTTGGAAGATGAATCGTATGATATTATACTCATGGATGTGCAGATGCCTGAATTGGATGGTCTGGAAGCTACCAGGCAAATCCGTCAGAAGATGGGAAAACATCCGTTTATCATAGCAATGACCGCCAATGCCATGCAGAGTGATCGTGACATTTGTTTGGCAGCAGGAATGGATGATTACCTCAGCAAACCTATCAAGTTAGAAGAGCTCACAAAGAAACTCGCAACCTGGGCACGATTGGCACCAACTTAGTTCTTAAAGGAATCTGGCACTCCAATTCCCTCTATTTTCAAAAGATTGTAGCCCCGCCAGGACTCGAACCTGGATCTAGAGTTTAGGAAACTCCTATTCTATCCCTTGAACTACAGGGCCAATTTTCTTGATAATATAACGCCTACCGGCAGCGGTCTTGAAATACCGTTCTCTAGCAACTGCTTCCGCTAAGGTCATAAATTATTCGAAGTAGACCAACTTCCATGGGCGGAAGCCCTTACTTGATCTGGTCTTACCAGCTTATGCTCCTTAAGTCGAACTTGCAGATCTAGCAAATGCCCTTATATCTTCGTTTGTAAGTATCTGATTGGAGAACATAGGCATAGTACATCTCGATTATATTCTGTCTGTATCTCCTTCCAACTTGGATCTAGAGTTTAGGAAACTCCTATTCCCTCGCCCAAATGACCATCGGTCGGGCGGGTATCCCTCGAACTACATGGCCAACTTTCTTGATAATATAACGCCTGCCCGAACGACTCTGGTGGGCGGGCCTGCCCGAACAGCTGGGCGGGCCTACCGGCAGCGGTCTTGAAATACCGTTCTCTAGCAATTGCTTCCGCTAAGGTCTTAAATTCTTCGAAGTAGACCAAATTCCATGGGCGGAAGCCCTTGGTTGATCTAGTCTTACCAGCATTATGCTCCTTAAGTCGGACTTGCAGATCTTCGTAACTGCCCTTATATCTTCGTTTGTAAGTATCTGATTGGAGAACATAGGCATAGTACATCTCGATTATATTCTGTCTGTATCTCCTTCCAACTTGGATCTAGAGTTTAGGAAACTCCTATTCCCTCGCCCGAATGAGTAAATACGCAGGTCGGAAGCACATGATAGACCTTGGTCTACCTTTATTGCTCATTGAGTCTGGTTCAGTCCCCTATTCCAAGGAACCCCCTGCTCGGTTACGGAAATGAAAGTTTCAAAAGGCCATCCTATCTCAACTTTATTAAGTACTTCTCTTTCGATTTGTCAAGATGTAGGATCACTGTGTCGGGTTGATGATTCGCTGATCTAACCCTAAATTTCAGTTGTACCAGATCCGTGGACAGTTCAAGACATCCGGTTGTATCACTGATCACCATGTTCTTCAGATGTCCTTCAGTAAGGATTTCGATTTCTACGATTTCTTGAATCGGAGACAAATCGTCATTGCTTACAAAGCAAAATTGATACTCTCCCCTACTCAAGAACTTGTAGCTGATAAAAAATGCTGCCAGAGCCAAGATCAGAAGGAGTGGAATGACAATAAATATGCGGTTTGAATGGTCAGGTATTTTCTTTGCAATTTTCTCCTGGTGCTGGTACTTGAAATCACTCCAATCAATATATCCGACATAGCGACTGAGTAGATTGAGAATATCAATCCTAGGCAATGATTGAGATGATGACTTCATGTGGTTGTAAAACCACCTTTCGCTGATTTGGTCGCTTTCTTTATCACGCAGGTCCTGCTGTAGATAGCTTATCGTTACCGGTTTCCACCCATCAATCTCTTTGGGGATGGTAGGATGCCTGAGACTTAGAGTTTCGACAATTTTACTCTTTAACAATTCAAAATATCTCTGATCGTCATCCATATAGTAAATCCCACTATGAGAAGATCGATGCGTCCTTGCAAAATAATTTGCAAGGGTTATTCAATGGTTTTTTTTCGATATTGCTAGTACACGGATTACCTTGTAGATCACTCAAATAAAAGTATGAAATTTAACAGCTATGCGACAATTGGGTCGACCATCGGAAATAGCCAGAAACTCGCCATCTGGACACTGGACGACTTAAGGAGAACTAGTGCTCACTACATCTACTCATTTGACTAATGGATATCGCCCTTGTGCCCGGTTTCTGTCCCCATATGCATCTTGCCTTGCACCATGCTAAACCATTTTCTCATTAGATCGCAGAATTCATTAAAAGATCAGCCATGATAGAACAGGTTCACAACCAAATCACGACCGAAATCCAACAGAACACCAGGACCGACACCATTTTCATACTGGCAGCCATTTTGTTAAACCTGATCACCTTGGCGGTCAATTCTGGTATGGTCAACCAGTCGCGGGAAGAAAACAGTGTACTGCTTGCAATGTTCCTTTTTGTAGCCCTAATTATCCTGGTTAACCTCGTGGTGATTTTTGGTCTCATCAAAGGTAGAGCCACCCGGAACAAACTCACCAATGGTCTACTAAAAATGTACAGAGACAATGATGTTGATAAGTACTATGACCCTACCCTATTGACCAACTACAATACCCGCTACAATCTGTTTATCATGGTTGTAGTCTTCACGGGAATCATCGCCATGGTCGTACCCTTTGTTTTGAGATAGATCAAAGGTCCATATTTCTCAATATGGACCCCTAGCATTTGTTGCCTATCAGCGGAGAAGTTACTGCTCTGATGCCACCAAAGAATAGACCTGGATGTAAACTTTTTCATGCACTTCGTTAAGTACCGACAAGTCGGGAAAAGATACGTCCTCACTGAAGCTGGTGCCCGGTAGAATGGCCTCACTCATTTTCTCATAGCCATCGGCGGTCAGTGCATTGAAGGGCAAATCGGAACCCGCAGGCATCATCAACTGAGCCAGCCTCCAACTCTTCTGTGTGGTCTTGCCGGACTCCATCGCCTCCTTGATAAAGGGCTGCCAGGAGCTCTGCTCTAGCTCCAGATATTTGCCCATATCGGAAGCCTTAGCATAATTTATCCTGACAAAGTTGGTTGGTGCTTCACCTATCAGGCCTTCACCAGCTACTCCTCTGAGCACCACTTGGTGATTGACCGTTCCCAAATTGTCGGTGGAGATACTGGACATAGGCACATCCGGAAACAACTCTGGTACGCTACCCCAAATCTCATTAAGGTGATCAATATCCTCTGGATTTTCAAAGATATTAACAAACATGAAATTAGATCCCTCTGGCATGTCCCATCCTCCAATGCGTTGCCAGATAGACCAGTTGAGCATTTTATTATCATCAATGGCCTTCTTAGCAACCTTTGACCAATAGGTCCTTTCTCGAAATAAGAATTCACCAATATTTTCCTGCGGTACATGTCGATATTGCAGAAAAACGACTGGTTGAGCAACTACTTTTGTGCTGCTAATGATCAACCATACGAATAAGATCATTAGATAAGTGAATGCATTCTTCATAGGAAAGAGAAGTTTAAGTGGATTAAATAATCGTAAATAAATAGTTAGCAGTTCAAGATCACGGGATGGTCAGTGCTGAGTAAGGGCAGCATGGAGTGTTTAACTGTAAAATGACCTCTAAACTGGCTTAAGGTTTATGTTCAGACAGTAAGCTACTCTTTTTTTTATAGGATCATGTATAAACTTCAGAAGATCTTTCCCCAATCAGTCCACTGATTTACAAAGAAGAGGCTGGAATTGGCTGATGGGGTTATCCATTGATCATGTTTTCTTTAAGACGATCGTCACAAACATTGAACAGTTCTTGTTGATCCTAGCCAGGAGTTTATCCACATGTGTCCAAAATGGGAAGGTAAACGCCGGCATTAGAGAAGGGTATGAAAAACCACCGCTGATAAGATATCGGAATGGTGTATGATAATTGAGGCTTTCTATGGATAGTCGGGGAAATTCCTTCTCGAATCCAGATCGATCCCTTTCAAAAACAATCCAAGGTAAAGCACCATTGGCGCCGCTCAGTGGCCCTGATGTCGGAAATGACCAATCTCCGGAGGGATCGAATGGTTCATGATGAAAGCGCTGGTAAATAAATCTGCCCCACCAACTATTGGCTGGCTCGATCATAACCAGCTTTCCCTCAACAGCTATTGTTCTTTGTGCCTCCTGGAGGAAGATCCTAGCGTCAGGTATGTGATGAAAAGTATCAATCATAAAAATGGCACCGAGTGAATCGTCATCGAAGGGCATATCAAGTGCCGAAAAGGTCATGTCCGTGTACGAAAGTTCAATGATATCTGAAGTAAGTACATTCGGAATTATCTCCTTGAGGAATCCCCCTCCCGATCCCAACTCCAATGTCCGTTCATTGGGCAGATCAACTAAAGATCTTTGGAAGATTTGATACCATTCCGAATAGAGTCTCCTTAAGAAAACCTTGCTTTTCAGTAACTCACGATGATGTAAAGTGCGCTCTTCAGAATCTAGTGAAAATGGGATATTGTACTTGAAAGGTGACAATCGATGACAATTAGGTGCTATCAATATTGGAACTGAAATTTCATAATATGAACTTCACCAAACGAGGAGACAGTATCCACATTCAATTCGAAACCAAGATCTTCCGCAGATTGCTTAAAATCTTCAAGAATCTTGCTTGTGCGACCCCGATTTCGATTATAGAATATAATTGGTTTCCTACTGCTAAATACCTCCCCTACATCTACTGGATCAACCCTGAGTTTTTTAAGTGGGTTCCCTTGACCTTCATACGTTAGCACATAAGGAAACAAAGTCCTTATCAAAGGCAAAAATCGGTTATGATGTCTGATATAGCTCACTCCAAAGGAAAGTCCGTTCTCAGGGAACGGGGTCGCCTGCCAGCTTGGATCAATCAGAAGGTAGACACTATCTCGATCGAACTCCCTATAGACCTCAACTTGCTCTGCAACAAGGTCTCTGTCGTCGCTTCCATCCCATTGATCTCGCCAAAATTTATTCTGAGCCGAACCAATCAAAAAAACAGCAAAAGTTATCACTCCAGGGATGGTAATTTTTCTCATCGTATCCTGCGCTCGAGATTTGATCCAGCAGGTCAGAACCAAGCCGCTCAATGTCAAGATGGGTGTGAGATAATAATTTTTGAAATGCTTTGAAACGAGCAGCACCAATAGTGCCGCTGCAAACAAATAGCCAATAAAGAAAAGATTGATTTGACGCTTTCTGGCCCAAGTTAGTATCAGGCTAATCAAGGTGATGGACCAGAGTAAGATAAATCCGACGTTTCTTTCGACAATCCTTTGGAGGTTTGTCATGATTTTAGTAGGATCGGCAAAGCGTTCATCTCCCCCTCCGTAAAGCCCATCATGAGTGGCTAGTTTCTCTGTAAAAGAGAAGAAGTCATCAATACGCGAAAATACAGGAAGGAGAAAAATAAAAAAGGCCATGACAGTAACACCACTAAACCACCAGCGATATTTGCCTGATAAAAGAAAAGGGATCAATAACAGGGGTGCACAACTAACCTTGGTACAAAGAGCCATACCTCCAATCACCCCTGAAGCTAGGGCAAATCTTCGCTCATCCCAGGAACCCGTCAGACGCAACAGAATAAATCCAGCCAAAATGAGTACTAAGCAGATCACCAATCGATCTGGTGTGTAACGGGTTAAAACAACCAGGAAAACCACTGAGCTCAAGAAGGGGCTCAATTGTATAAATGACATCCCCAAATATTGTTTGACGAGGTACCCCAGGCGTCCGAGCCAAATGAGGATGGCAAAAAGGCCAATGGCCAGCAAATGGGAGCAGCCATGCAGGTAAAAATCAGGCCTGGATAGGACATCAATGGTGAGCTCACCTTTACCTAAAAATAAATGAATGATGCGAATGAAAAGACCGGTCAATATTTGGAAGGGTGTCCCCGGATGATGCACATGGCCGATTTGACCAAAGAGCAATTGGGCACTGTTCATGCCATTCAAAAGATAGGGGTACTCGGGATCAATCCGACTCGAGAAAAAAGGGCCATACGAGTAAATGAAATAGAAATATAACGCCAAATAAACAGATGGCAGCAAAGCCAAAATTAGAATGGATGGCCTCTCCTCCAGTCTCACGAGATAAACTTGATTTTTCGCGCTGCAAAGAAACTCATTCTTAGCAGTAGCCAACCATGCCTAAATCGGCTGATCTGTGTACTTCCGTAAGACCGGTCACGGTATCTTACGATTACCTCCACGATCTTCAGATTTAGTTTGGCCGCTCCAAACAGCAGATCAAAATCACCAAAAGGATCAAAGTCACCAAAGTAGTGTCGGTTTGCAGCAATTTTTAGATAATCCTTTCTGTACAACACCTTAGTGCCGCAGAGAGTGTCCTTTAAGGGTTGTCCTAAGAGGTAGGAGAACAACACACCAAAAAACTTGTTTGCTACAAAATTGAGAAATCTCATGGCTTGTTTTTCCATAGGATATACTAGTCGGCATCCATTGATGAACTCACCTTTGTTTCGGGTCAGCGCATGATAAAACTTGGGAAGATCCTCTGGTGGCGTTGTCAAGTCGGCATCTAAGATCATAAGAACATCACCATTGGCTGCGGCAAAGGCCTCCCGCACGGCATTGCCTTTACCATTGCCTGATTGCCGCATGATCTTGATGTCATGTTCGGCATAGGCTTCTTGGACTCGCTTCATTTCTTGATAAGTCCCATCCTTCGAATGGCCTTCAATAAAAATAAATTCCTGATGAAGTCCGAATGAAGGCGTCCGAATAATTGCTTGCTCGATGTTGCCTTTCTCATTTCTGGCAGGAATGATGATTGACACAGTCCTTTCCTGCACCATTGATTCTATCGGCCGGGCTGAGATCATATTGATAAGACCTAATCGGTTGAAAATCGGCAAATTTATGATCACAACATTGAGAAACCAGCTGAGTATCGGAATATAGATCGGACACAACACCTTTCTTTCAGCTTTAATAATCTCGAAATCAGCTAAGTGTAACAGATTCTCGATATCTTTTATCGTTAGCCAATTGGACCGGACCTGTCGTTGTTTTATGCCTAGCCACTCCGCAAGTCTCAAGATTGGCTCCCACCAATAATTGTGGGAAGAGATAATCAACTTGGTTCTTGGATCCACCTTAGATCGAATCTCCTCGAGTACTTGCTGGATGTCCCAAAGAACACCCAGTACATCGGCAAGAATAATATATTCTGGATAGTCATCCAAGGCTAAAGCCTCCTGGTCTAAATAAATGAACGATAGATTGGGATGCCGGGTCTTTGCTATATCTATTGCTTCCTTGACGTAGTCCATACCTACACCGGGATCTGGATTTACACTTGCCAAGAGATCCCCGCCTCCGCACCCGATTTCTACCACATGGGTACCCTGGGGAATAATGTTGCTGAAAAGACTACGCAATTTCTGGTGATAGTAGTGATTGTGAGATTTAATAACCTCCGTATAGGCCAGGACCTTTTGCGGTGACCCTCGATATGAAGTGTGATCAGACATTTGCTCCTCGACGCGTCAGAGCGACGAAAGTAGTTAAATCCTCAGAATGCAACTATCCTAACCATTGATCAAACCATGCAAAAGCATCGCTTTGCATGGTGCGGTCAAACTTATGTAGCCCTTCATAAAAGTTACACTTATAGCTCTCCTCTGCTTCAGCTTTGCTAAATATTTCCTGTATGATCCGATCGGCCTTGTGCATATGGGAAAGGGTAAAAAGCTGATCTTCGTTATTGTTTAGGACCATAGTGGCTTGAGGTACTCTCGCAGCCAGAATCTCAGGAAAGTCGAGGTGTCTTGGTAATCCTGGCGCATAGGTCATCCAGGTGTGGGTATAGGACTTGTGCAAGAGAAAATCCTTCCAAGTAGACATAAAACCTACCGCAATTGCACACTTGATACGGTCATCTAGTCCGCCCAAATACACCGTCCGCAAACCTCCTCCGGAGAGACCACAACAGCCCATTTTATGCTGGTCAACTTCGGGACGAGCCGCAAGTACATCCAAGGCCACTTGATCCTCTCGAAAGAAAACGCCAGGCCAAGTCGTTCCTGCACAAAAAAGGGACTTTGACAGGATGTGTTCGTGAGCAGAAGCCCAACGGTTGTAGGACTCGATATAGGTTCGATCTTCACCAGTGTCATTCTCTAATGCTGTCACATCAGGCATACCCCATTCTATTCCCTTCACATCCTCTAATCTCACCCTTCGACTGCCAAAAGTAAAAGTATCATGCACCAAAACCACATAGCCTCGTCTCGCCAATTCGTTGGCCCAGGCAACTCCACCATAATAGTGATCATGATGGTCTTGAATAAAGGCTGATTTGCTTTCATCATAAGAGGCAATCTTCCGCCAGCCCAAATATTTATTTCCACCATGGTCATGTAAAGCCAGAATTCCAGGCCAAGGACCAGTGCCCTCTGCTGGTTTCAAGAGAATCGCTTCTGTTTGATGGCCGTATGGCAATTGCCAATGAAGTCGCTCTCGGTGTATCCCATCAACCTCATGAGAAGACAATGTGGTAGGTTGAACCGCTCGATGAAATACCGGTGGAAGTATACAATCGCCAACTTTGGCCTTTGCTCTCATACTCCATGATTCCACAGAATCTTCTGTAGGACGCCGGAAAGACAATCCCGGTGGATCCTGCAATAGGCCTGCAGCCCAACTTCCGTAGACACCGATGATGCTTTTCTCAGGTTCTTTTTTCATGCCAGAATCTTCTTTTGTTAATCCAAAATCAATGGGAAATAAAGTGCCCAAAACTGAAGCAGCTGCCGAGGATCTAACGAAGTCACGGCGATTTAGAAAATTATCTTTGTTCACATCGACTGGTTTCTTAACAAGATATTCAAAAATTCTACATGATTTATTTTAGGTTGATTCGACCTGATGTTATCACTGACCCCGAGTGCTGTATCCAAGCAACGGACCAAAGGATCATCTTGAGCCTTTTGTTCATCATATGCACTTTTGGCCATATCAACGGTCAAGCATCTCTGAGGCCCAACCTACCTTTATGTGGAAGTAGAGTTGAGATTTCGAATGAAGTCCTTCAGGTCATCATCGCCAATAACGAGGCCTTTCCCCCCAACCATCGAAAAAGATACAACGGCATTGCCGCAATGGTGCATGAAGATCAGCTGGAACCACTGTTCGTACCAGAATATGCTGGATTCAATTTAGAGCATATCTTTGCTGGCGATAGCTTAATTGAGCTTTTCGAACCTCGCCGGCACCCGATGTCTCTACACTGTAATGGGGCCGAAACCCTGTTATACCAACCCCCAACTCCCCTCTCAGGCCTTGAGTCTTTAACTACATTCAGCCTAGACTCCCACTATCTCGACATATCATTTTCATGCCGGATTTTGGATACCTCGTTCTTTCGGCATGGTTATGCCGGCTTATTTTGGGCTTCTTACATTAATCATCCACGTGACAAAAGGATCCATTTCATAGGTTCAGATCAAAGCTCTAAATCATTTGATTGGCTTTCGACAGATTCACCTTCTCATGGCGCTGAGAGCACGCATCTTTCTCACGACGACACATTGGATTTATACTTTGATAAAACTTTCAATGCCACCTTAGCAAACCATTTTTCAAAATACGTCTACCAAGACCCCTTTTACTTCGGTCGTTACAAAAACATGGTACTCATTTACATGTTCGATTCTGAGTTCCCTATTAGATTTACTCAGTCACCTACCGGAGGCGGGCAGCATAATCCGGCCTGGGACTTTCAATGGATCATCACTCAACCTCAAATCGGAAAGATGTACCAATTTCGAGCTCGTTTGGTTTACAAACGATTTATATCAAAGTCGGATGTCCAAGCCGAATATCTGGATTGGAAGTCCCGTAATTAACTTTGAGCACTACTTATGTTCAAGTAAACCTGGGTAGGGTGTGAAAAGATCTAATCTCGATGAGTTGGCCCAACATAAAAAGATTTGCTCCATCCACCGATTGCGCAGTAATCTCGACTCTCTGTCCTGTTATCTTGAGTTGCTCTGGCATATTCGTGGGTACAAAGGTCTGACCATCATCAGCATGTATGAGCCAGGTACCCATCTCCAAATCACTATATCCGACCTTCCCTTTGATCTTGAACATTTGGCATAAGTTGTTCAATCTTCTTGTGTAGACTATTGATTAACATGAATTGTTGCCCAATGGTTTCCTCGAGGGCCTCATAGGAGGTTGCATTCCTAGAGGGTTCGGGTAGCGAATGGCAAAAATTCTTGAGGACACTGGTAACCAGCCATAATTCCTTTACCTCACCCACGTTAATTCTTGTGGTTCGATAGAAGGGATTATCCGAACGAAGTTCAAGGTGACGGTGTTTGTGAAGATTGTTGATGACTCTTTTCACAAAAAGACCCGACCTGGTCACGACAACATAAACATGATGATCGCGAATTCCCGTCAACCACAAATTGGGTTCTACAAAACTGCAAATCACTTGATCTCCTGCATCAAGCGTAGGTTCCATACTATCACCTGCCACATCAAATGACCGATAACTTCCTTGCCTATATTTTAGACCTGGTAAAGAGTAGGAAGGCAAAGTTTCCAAGAATGGCTCAATAAAGTCCTGACTATATCCAGCTTGTGCTGGAACAGGAATGTGCACAATACGTTCATTATTGTCATTATCTGTCACTATCGTATGCACACGGAATGACATCTCCTCCCCTTCCAAAAACATGGTACCTTCACCAGCAAACAAATACAAGGGATTAAACCGATAGATTTCGACGCTTTTTCTGATCAGACTAGTTGGGGCATCACGCTTACCTCGCAGAATTTCGCTGAGATTCTGCGGTTGAAAGTCTAATGATTTCGCAAATTGACGACTTGACTTGATCTTTCCTTCAGATTTGAGGTGATCATGACAGCGGACAAAGCGTTCGGTAACTAGGTTGGGCATAGGATTGAGGTCTTTGCCCTTCAAATATAACATAATTTCTTAATGTATAATAGTATGGAATTGATGGATTCAATGGAAAGATCCAGCATTGGTAGTCTCATGAGACCTGTAACCTAAAGAGGAGTCAATTACTCCCATTGCTTACTCGCTCGTGCTAATTTGCAATTTTGAAAAAGGGTGGAAGACAAGACAGTAAATTATCTCCTGACCTCTTGAGTCAGTCTTGGATCACTGGGCAGACTTTCTCTATTTTTACAAAACAAAAAAGAGAAAATGGGTAAACAACATTGGATCATAACCGCAATGATCCTTTTCAGTCTGATGGAACAGGTCTTCACACAGGTGGAAACCAAGAAATTACTGACGCTCGATCAGATCTTTGCCAGTTCTGATTTTCAACAGGAAGGTTTCGGACCCTATCAATGGTTAGGTGAGGGTGAATTCTACACAGTGGTTGAGCAAGATAGCCACGACAATCCGGTCCTAGTTATGTACGACAGTAAAACGGAGGAGCGTTCGATTCTACTGACAGCATCTGACCTGACACCCGAAGGACATCAACAGCCCGTGCTGATCGATGACTATCAATGGTCAGCAGACCACAAAAAGGTGTTGATTTTCACCAATTCCCGCAGAGTATGGCGTACCAATACTCGTGGTGATTATTGGGTATTGGATATGGAAGACAAGACATTGCGAAAAATCGGTTCAGATCTACCTCCTTCATCGCTAATGTTTGCCAAGTTTGCACCCGACGGGAATTCTGTTGCCTACGTATCAGAGCACAACCTCTTCTTAGAAAACCTGGATAATGGCCGCTACCAGGCTTTGACAACAGATGGAAATGAGCATGTAATCAATGGTACTTTTGATTGGGCCTATGAAGAGGAGTTCTTCTGTAAGGATGGTTTCCGCTGGAGCCCTGATGGCAATAGCATCGCTTTCTGGCAAATTGACGCCAAGGACATCGGAGACTACCACATGCTGAATACAACCGATTCTATTTATCCCTTTACCATTCCAGTGCAATATCCAAAAGTAGGTCATGTACCCTCGTCAGCCAGGTTGGGAATATTTGACCTTACATCAGGTGAAATCAAGTGGTTAGATGAACTTGGTGATCCCCGTGAAAACTACCTGCCTCGAATACAATGGTTGGGTGCATCCAATGACCTTCTCATCACTCAGCTAAATCGAAAACAAAACAAATTAACGCTCTATGTATACCTAGGCGCAGATGATATTTTACATAAGCTCTATGAGGAAGAATCTAGCAGCTGGGTTGACATCTTACATTTTGATATTACTTCGGCATGGGAGATGCAGGATCTGATCACCATAAATGATGGCACACATTTTATCTGGGTCAGTGAAGAAGATGGATGGCGACATCTCTACGAAATTGCTGCAGATGGATCTAGTCAAAGACTTCTGACTCCTGGGGCATTTGACGTGGCCAGTCTGAAGGGATTTGATGAAGAAAACGGCATCATCTATATGATGGCCTCGCCTGAAAATGCAACCGAACGGTATTTATATAGCCTCCAGCTAAATGACTTGCGCATGCAACGATTAACTCCTGATAAATACCCAGGGGTGAACAATTATGATGTTTCTCCCAATGGCAAATATGCTGTACATACTTATGCGACCGACATGGCGCCTCAAAAGGGTTTTCTGGTAGGCCTTCCAGATCATACGGTATTCAGTGGTCTTTATGATAACCAATCATTCGTTGAGCATTGGGAAGAATTGGCTACTCCAGCTGTAGAGTATTTTCAGGTTACCACCGATGATCAGGTTACCCTTGATGGTAAAATGATCAAACCACACAACTTCAACCCAGCAAAAAAATATCCTGTACTTTTTTATGTGTATGGAGAACCAGCTGGTCAGACAGCAACAGCCAGAATGGGAAACCTCTGGCACTATCTAATGGCACAGAAGGGATATATTGTCATTACAATGGACAATCGAGGCACACCAACTTTAAAGGGTAGAGATTGGCGCAAAGCAATTTACCGAAAGGTCGGAGTAATCAACGCAAGAGACCAGGCCATGGCTGCCAAAGAAGTGATGAAATGGGACTTTGTAGATGCTGAACGAATTGGTGTCTGGGGATGGAGTGGTGGCGGAGCAATGACGCTCAATCTGATGTTCAAATATCCCAACATATACAAGACGGGAATTGCCATAGCCGCCGTAACCAATCAGTTGTTCTACGATAACATCTATCAGGAACGCTATATGGGACTTCCACAAGAAAATCATGGTGATTTCATTGAAGGATCTCCCACAACCCACGCTTCAGGGCTTCAGGGCAAGCTACTTTACATACATGGAACTGCGGATGATAATGTGCACTACCAAAATGCCGAATACCTAATCAATGAACTCATCCGTCAAAACAAGGTATTCGATCTTATGATCTATCCCAACCGCTCACATGGCATCTATGAGGGTGAAAATACCTCAAGACATCTACACCAGCTTATGACCAACTATTTATTGACTAATTTACCCCCTGGAGCAAGAGACTAATGTGTATCTCACTGAATCTACTGTTGCGAAAGGAGGATGCTGATGGTCTGAGTTTTAATCCTAACATAACGGTCACTCAAGATTCTTATCGTTTGCTAAAGTTTTCTTGTACTTTTCAAAGCAATTGCTTAGATTCGATCTATGGGTCGTCATAAACAATTTGATGAGGCAGAGGTGTTGGAGAAAGCTATGTTGACTTTTTGGGAAAATGGTTTTGAGAAGACAACGGTAAGGAGTTTGGAAAAGAGTATGGGTATAAATCAGTTTTCGATTTATTCTACCTTCCAGAGTAAAGAGATCTTATATCGGCGAGTCTTGAAGACTTATCACGAACAACTAAATCATCGATTTCTAGATAAACTCAATAAACCATCTTGTAGCTTGGAGGACGTCGAGCACTTTTTAAACACTTTTTCATTACAACTGAAGCAAAAGAAGATTCCAAACAGCTGTTTGATGGTCCAGTCTACCGCAAATCTCGATCGCTTTGACGCGGGAATTAGAAAAGTCATTTTAGACTTTTTTGATACAATGAAAAAACAATTTGCACGGGCTGTTGAAAACGATGTAAAAAATGGCCTTCTTCCCAAGGATACGGATATCAAGCAAACCGGAGAGTATTTGCTGGGATTGGCACAAAGCATTTCCATCTACGGTAAAATTAGATCGCAAAAGGAGGTCAAGAATTATATTTCTTTTTCATTAAGCAAACTAAAGCATGATGCATAGGATTTCGGTGATCCAGTGAGTAAAGTTGCTATTTTTTTAATCTAAAACTAAGCATATGCTTAGTTTAAAACTAAAGTACTGAATAATGGCATATTTACCTTACGTAGAATATGATGACGCGGATGCCTTAACTCAAGAGATCTACGATGATACCGTGGCAAGGTTTGAAATGGTATTAAACATCTTTAAGATCACTGGTCATGCTCCGGAAATGGCAAAGAAGATGTGGGAAATTTTCTTTGACATATTGCAGGAGGGACAAATCAGCTGGTATGATAAGGAGCTGCTCATACTCAAGGCCACTAAGATGGGGGATTGCTTCTACTGTGTGACTCAGCATGAAGCTGTTTCGGCACGATTAGGTGTTAGCGAGGAAAAGCAGCGAGATATCGTGGGTGTCGAGTACCAGACCAGCCCTCATTTTAAGTCTAATGAGGTAGCCATCCTTGACCTCTGTGCACAAATGGTGCTGAATCCGGAAAAAATCACTCAAGAGATGTGGGATAATGTGAAGAAATATTACGATGATGGTCAGATAGTAGAGATCGTAGCGACCATCGGAGCCTACCTTCAAGTAAGTAAGTTTGGAGATGCCCTTGGCGTAGAACTAGAATCGGTATGGAGCGGATACCAACCAGTGCTATTTGAAGCCGAACCACCAAGTTCGGCTGCGGCAAAGGATCACTACGAAAATTTTATCCAAGCAAGAAGTTAGCTTGAAGCTTGAGCTTCCATCATAAATCGTCATCAACGCTAAATATCTGTTATGCCTGTCGTAAAATTTATTGATCAAGCCCAAGAAGAAATTCAAGAGGTATACAAAAATGCAGAGGATTTTTTTGGACACGTTCCAAATTTGGTTAAGGCACTGGGTTCCAACCCTAGTCTTTGTACGTCCATCACAAACTTCATGATTCAATCGCTTGGCGAAGGAAGGATTGAATGGGCTCTCAAAGAATTGATCATCCTCAAGACCCTTCGGGTGATGGGTAGTCACTACAGCTATGGTGCACATGAGAAAATAGCTCAGGACCTTGGTGTTAGCGAACACAAACTTGGTGACTTGTCAAATAGCATCTGGCGCACCAGCACGCATTTCACGCAATCAGAAAGGCTGATTTTCCACTTAATAGAGCAAATTGGCATGGATGCCAACGGCGTCAAATCCGAATTATGGGAAGAACTTAAGAAGCATTTTGATCACGGTCAGCTGATTGAAATCAATGCCATCATCACTACTTTCCTGATGATTGGACGTGTGGGAGATGCTTTGGGAGTTTGTGACACGACTTTGTTCATCCGCCCAATCAAGTAATTTATTGTAGAAATCGGCCGTTCAGTCTCTGTTCACTACATTCTCCAGGATGGTACTGGTTACTTTTGACGCAGCAGCGACAATTCTATTTGGCAAAATTGCCCCTTTAATCACATTATAATGCCAAATTGTCCAATGGATACCTCTCCTAGCCGTCTCGAACATGAATATCATTCACAAAAAAAATAATACCATGAAAAAGATGATGATTTTAGGACTAGGCTTGATACTTTTTGGTGTGGGTCTTGATGCCGTGGCTCAAAACACTTTGTCAAAGGAGGAAAGAGACAAAGCCATAGCTTCGTTAAAGGCAACGCAAGATGAACTTCTTAAAACAGTCAAGGGATTGACAGCTGATCAGTTGAATTATAAGCCTGATGCTGACACATGGTCTGTTGCCGAGTGCCTTGAACACATTGCTATCTCTGAAAATGGCCTGTCTATGTTGGTGCAAAGTACCTTGAAAGAGGAGGCAGATCCATCCCAGAGAGCTGACCTGGTCATGTCTGATGACGAAGTGTATAGCATGATTTCAGATCGTACGGAAAAAATTAAGACTAGACCAGATTTGGAACCGAAGAACAATTTCGGTTCATTTGATGGATCATTGGAAGCCTTCAAAACCAAGCGAAAGGAAAATATGAAGTATTTGAAGAAGACCGAAGATGACTTGCGAAATCATTTTTACGATTTTCCATTTGGTAAAGTCGATGCCTATCAAATTGTAATTTTTATGAGTGGACACTGCAATAGGCATACCAAGCAAATTCAAGAATTAATTGACAGTCAGGGCTTTCCCTCAGCTTAAGCTGAAGAATCGACTTCATGAATGGTTGTGTACTAAGCGGGCACACCCTTTGCTTTTTGTGATTCGTTACCGAAGGTTTTCTGCTATTCAATGAGTTCATTGTGTTGCCATTCTCTCTAGAGGATCATATTCTAAATACTAAAGAGAAAGAAGCACTAACGTGATGACCTATTCACTCATTACTTCTACGAGCTGAGGTGTCACAGAGGAGACTGTAGTCACGATTACATTGGGCACTTTGTACCCGTAATCCGAGAAATAGGTCTTTACAGGGGAGCTTTCCAATCGTTGTCCTTTTCCATCAACCGCGTTTATCAGATTCACATTTGCCGAAATGAGACCGGTCAGACTGGGGCTGTCATATAACTGGATGGATCCTGGAATTGCTGACAATAGGTATTTTGGATCATAATGTTTTGTATCTACAATCGATTGGGTACTTACCAGAGGCTCAATCAAAGTGATATCTCCTTCTATGATCTGCAAAGCTGCGGCATGCCATACATCATGGCAGATAGTGCCAGTAGCCACAACATGCATCGAATCGCCTTGACGGCAGTGCTGGTTAGCGAAGTACTTCAGCCACGCAATTTCCTTAAGTCTTATGGTTAGGGGATAAGATCCGCATAAAATGCCAGCATACCACACATTTACTGGTACTGAATCTAGAAAGGCATCACCTCCCTGATATCCACCGCCGACTTCGCCAAAACCACTCAAATCGGCAAGTAGGAGTTGGTGACCTTTCTCCAATAGCTGCATCACTGGACTTCCCTCGTTACTGTGCGACGCCTTCCCATCTTCGTCCAACCACATAATTGTTTTGCCGGCAAATCTTTTCGGTGTCAACAGTACTAGGGGTAACCATGGTCCTTGTGATGCTCCGCGCCCGTTTCGCAAGAGGTACTTTTCGACGGTATAGTCCGCATGAACATCACGACCAGAAAAAATAATAGCTGGTCGGGAGAATTTTGGCAAGTTTAATAGGCTAGTGATCGTATCTCTAAGCCAGGCCGACTTCGAAGTCAATTGATTATTATTCACCGGCAGGGCTAGATCCTGAGAATGTTTCCGATTTAAAGAGAAAAGAGTTTCACTTTGCAAGTCTCGCACTGCACTACCCGTTGGCGTAACCCAGAGCTCTTGTACTGGCAAGGTATCGATCTGCTCGTCGTTGGCAAGTCCGGGGTTATTCAGATGCTTACGAAAGAAAGAATAGGCCGCCTCTCTGTTCTTCTTGGTTGAAGTATGGCCCGCATCATCTTCAACCATCTGCAGATTATCTGGAAAATCAAAAGTTTGGTACACAACCCCTGCTTCCCTAAATAAATCACGCGTTCCTTGGATATTAAATATATCGCGTGTGGTCGCGATGATCAGGGTGGGTCGTGGAGCCTGCACAATAACGAGATCGGCTAGATCAAGACCGGCGCCCAGAAATCGATTGATGTTTTGCTCTGCATCCTGCGGTCCGCGGGTCTGCAGTAATTTTTCAAATGAGGTCATATAACACTCTGGTGCCGCTGCGGCAATGCGATCGTCAAATGCCATGAGATAGGCAGTCTGTGTACCACCGCCAGACCTTCCGGTCACACCAATTCTTTCATGATCGACCTCGGGTCGAGTGAGGAGATAGTCGATTGATCGGATCGCATCCCAAATGAAATAATTTGCCGGTGAAACTCCCGTTAGAAAAATCTGATTGCCTGGGTAAGAGTGTTCATGCGTAGCTGAAAGGTAGCGATGGCCGTTCGAATCAAAGTATTGACACCGCTCGCCCTGCCCGATGGGATCAAAAGCAAGAACAATGAAGCCCTTGTTTACATAATTGAAGATCAGGTGTTGATAAGTATCGCTCCGAAATCCCTCCAAGCTGTGACCACTACAAAATAAGATCGCTGGTGCTGGATACGGAATATTTTTAGGCAAAAAGAGTGCTCCTGTCACATAAAATCCCTCACGAGATTCATAATATAACTTTTCAATACGACAGGTTGGTTGATCAATGATTCCCGTAATGGTTGGTCTGAGTGGAGTCTTCTCTGGAAAAGGCCCAACCAGGGTTTCGAGTTTGTCTCGAATCCATTTCTGCCGGTCCTCCCAATCTTTATACGATGTCAATGTCTTCATCACCGAATCTCTCTGGTCTAGGTGGTATTCAGCCCGATTGAGTAATTGCATGTAAAGGGAATTAGATTGATCAGGTATCCTTGACCAGTCCGTAAGTACGTCAAAAGGAGATTGACCTGTGACCATTATGGGGAATGTTAGTAAGCAAATACCAAGGCCCCATGCACCAATTCGACTCATCATTACTCTATGATTGATTGACTAATAAGATAACAAAGTTGCAACATATGACACTGATGGAAGGTCCTGGTCAAACAGCCACTCTAGCCGTATATCGAGCGTGCAAAACAGTTTTTTTACCTTCGCGCGGTGAAGCAATCCGCATTGATTTTTTTGGCCATCGCATTGGGTATCCTTTTCCCTCAAGGTCAGCAATTCACGGATCTGATCAGACCTAACCTCATGATCATGTTGCTCTTTGCCTTCACTACCATTTCAATCCATTTCCGGATTGTGCGGAGGAGTCATTTTGTCATTGCCCTTTTAAACATCGCCATTCCCTTGGTGTTGTATTTCGTCTTTTTACCAATCAGTCACGTTGCTGGGCTGACCGCTTTTCTCATGGGTATTGCTCCCACGGCAGCTGGAGCTCCAATTCTTGCTCAATTTCTTCGCACGGATATCGGTTATGTAACGACGTCAGTCCTGATTAACAGTCCTTTGATGGCACTGATCATCCCTATCCTACTTCCTATTGTAGCCGATACCGCCAATGCCATCACCTTATCGGAAGTATTCTGGCCAGTAGTCTCCATTGTGGGACTTCCTCTCATTATTAGTCAAATGATCAGGCAAGCCAGTCATAAATTGGTGACTACCCTACACAAATTGAATTGGATCCCATTTGCCCTTTTCCTGATCAACGTTTGGATTGGGTGTGGCAATGCAACACATCATATTCTCTATAAACAAGAAGAATCACTGAGTACCTTGATGATTTTGGCCGGGGTGATCGCTTTAACTTGCTTGCTGCAATTTAAAATCGGTGAATGGATCAAACGGGATTCAGCATCGATTTCAGGTGGCCTCGCTTTGGGTCGAAAAAACACCATGTTCGCACTCTGGATCGCTTTGACCTTCCTCAATCCAATCCTGGCTCTTGGCCCAATATTCTATATCCTAGCTCAAAACATCTACAATGGCTATCAGATGGTCATCATAGATAGAAACATGAAGAGAAGCGGTAGGATCCTACTCTAGAGTATGTTACGTTTCCGCAGTCTCGAAGCAGACTACCTGGATCAGTGAAAGATCTTTCCACCATGACACCTGATCACTCGAGCAGGATATTGTTCAATCAATCGATAATCGTGCGTTGTAAAAAGTATGCTCATTCGATGCTCTTGGTTAAGTCGATACAGCAGCTTAAGGATCTCATCTGAGGTATCAGGATCAAGATTACCTGTAGGCTCATCTGCAATCAAAAGTTGGGGTTGGTTAAGGAGAGCCCTGGCAATCGCTACTCTTTGTTGCTCGCCACCCGAAAGTTCATGCGGTTTCTTATGCTTCATAAACTTTAGTCCAACCTCTTGCAGTACCTCATCAACTCGACGCTCCATCCGTACTTTATCTTTCCAACCGGTTGCCTTAAGAACAAAGCGGAGGTTATCCTCCATGTTTCTATCATACAGTAAATTGAACTCCTGAAAGACCATCCCCAGTTGTCTTCTTAGTTTGTAGAGATGTTTCTTCTTGATTCGGGTCAGGTCAAATCCGGCAACTTTACCCGAGCCCTTTACCAATGGAAGAGCTCCATAAATCGTTTTTAATATTGACGATTTCCCACTTCCGGTCTTCCCGATCAGGTAAATAAATGCTCCGCGATCAATTTCGAGAGAGATGTTGTGAAGCACCAAGTGCTGATCCTGATAAATATCTACATTGAGCAGTGATACCACCGATTCCGTATCACCTTGCAGATCAAATGTGGTTCCGGCTTTCTGTTCTCTTTGGCCAATGCTGGAAGAAGATCTTGAAGCTTGCATTTCAGTATTTTGCATAGATAAAGATAATAATATTTAATACATTGATTAACAAGATGCTGTAAAAGTACATCCCGATTTATATTCCAATTATCGTTGTGCATTGTCCTGACCAAATTTGCATAGCTTATTCTCAAGGATGCCATATTTGTAAAGTCCCACCTTACTACACAACCCCAAACTGTACTTTAAATTTTACCACTGGTCTCATCAAGAATAGTTTCGCCATTGCCAGCACTTTGCACATCTATTTGCTAATTTTGGCGTTGATAATCTAGAAAGTTTAACGATGCGAGGCATAAAGAAAATACATATCATCAGCTTGGTTATGATAATAGCGGCAGTTGCTCTACTACTATCAGCCTCAAAAGACATGAGCTCATACGCTACATTTGCTCAAGCGGTAAAGAGTGAATCAGCAGTGAAGGTAGTAGGTGTCTTGTCCAAGGACAAGCCAATGCATTACGAGCCGGAAAAGGATCCCAATTACTTCTCATTCTACATTAGGGACAGCGATGGGCAAGAGCGTAAAGTGGTCTTACATGATGCCAAACCTCAGGATTTTGAACTTTCAGAGCAAATCGTCGTCACGGGAAAGATGAAAGGTGAAGAGTTTGTAGCCAGTAGCCTACTCATGAAGTGTCCATCAAAGTACAAGGACGAGGAGATCTCGGTCCGTTCTGACATCTAGATCGATGCAAGAAGTCGCCTATTTTGGTGAGCATTTGTTGCCAGGTAAATGGGGACATTTTCTGGTTGTTCTGGCATTTGTCAGTGCACTGGTCTCCAGTGTTTCCTACGCTCTCGCTACCCATCGACGAGGTCAAACCGAGGCCATCCAGTGGAGGCAGATCGGTAGGATCTCATTTCTTTTAGAATGTCTTTCAGTTTTTACCGCAATAGGTATCATATTCTACATCATGATCAATCAATATTATGAGTACGAATATGTGCAAGCTCATGTTGCTGAAGAATTGCCCTTCAAATACATTTTTACAGCTTTTTGGGAAGGACAACAAGGAAGTTTCTTACTATGGATTTTCTGGCATGCCATTCTGGGTTTAGCCATGCTCAAATGGACCAAAGAATGGGAGTCGCCCACGATGTCAGTTTTGGGAGCAGTACAAGCTTTTCTGTTGAGCATGATCTTGGGTATATATATATTGCCTGACTTTCGGTTAGGCGTCACTGCATTTGCATTACTTCGAGAAACAGAGGGGATGGTCGACTTGCCTTTATTTTCCAACGCCAATTACGTGGAATTAATTAGGGGCAAGGGTTTGAATCCCTTACTGCAAAATTACTGGATGTTGATCCACCCACCCACACTCTTCCTGGGATTTGCCTCGGTTACTGTACCCTTTGCCTTCGCAGTAAGCGGATTCTGGACTAGGCAATATCGAGAGTGGCTGAAGCCGGTATTACCCTGGGCTCTATTTTCCACCGGCATTTTAGGAACGGGGATCTTGATGGGCGGTGCATGGGCCTACGAAGCGCTCAGTTTTGGGGGATACTGGGCTTGGGATCCGGTCGAGAATGCATCCTTTGTCCCCTGGTTGATCTTGATTGCCGGTCTTCACACTAATCTCGTGGCCAACAGCACCGGTCGTTCTATAAAAGCTACTTATGTTTTTTATGGCCTAAGTTTCTTACTGATTTTGTACTCAACTTTTCTAACTCGAAGTGGCATACTGGGCGACAGTAGTGTACATGCCTTTACCGAAATGGGCTTAGAATGGCAACTGATATTTTTTATGGTGTTTTTTGCCGCCCTCTTGTTGCTGCTTTACGTTCGCCATCAGCCAAAGATTGTCGAACCGTCCAAAGAGGAAGCCTTCTCATCTCGCGAATTCTGGATGTTTATTGGATCATTGGTGCTCTTGTTTGGAGCTGGTTTAATCACTTTTACCACGTCCTTACCCGTCTACAATACCTTGTTGGATGTCTATGGCTCTTTGGTAGGCAGCGACCTAACCGACCTACATATGGCTTCTCCTGAGGATCCTATCTCCCATTACAACCGGTTCCAGTTGTGGATAGCTTTCTTTGTTGGTTTGTTGACAGGTATTGCTCAGTTCCTCATTTATAATGATCAGCGGTGGGCAACTCGTAAAACCAGGGTCATGCGATCAATTGGCATCGGTGCATTGTTTGCTGCAGCACTGACATTCTTACAACAGTTTTGGATAGAGGCCAATAGCCTTTCATATTTGTTCTTATTATTCAGCGCCAACTTTGCCATAGCAACAAATTTGTACTACCTAATATCGGTATTGAAATTGAAGATGAGGGCTGCAGCGTCAGTCCTAGCCCACATTGGTTTTGGACTGATGATCATTGGCATTATGGCTTCCGGGCTTAATAAAAGATATATTTCGTCCAATAGCTTTGCGATGCAGGGCATTTTTGGACCTGGCGATGAGCGGGCTGCAAAAAATGTTTTCCTTATTAAAGGCCGTCCGCTATTGATGGGCGACTATCGGGCTACCTACCTAGCGGATACCATGATTGAATTCGACCGGCACTATCAAGTGTTGATTGAAAAACTAGCTGAAGACAAGAAGACTGTGATTGAAGATTTTGAAGTATCACCATACCTAACCTATAATACGCAGAAAACTGAAGTTGTCAATCCTAATCCCTCGACAAAACGCTACTTGCACAAGGACATATTCTCACACATCACTTCAGTTCCCCCGCACCGAATGAGTATAGAAGCTGCCCGTGAAATTGATGATTCTCTGAATTATCGAACTTTTTTACTCGGTCTCAATGATACCATTAGGGTTGAAGACACTTATCTAATGCTACGTTCTGTATCACTCAATCCCACTCATCCTGAATACCATGCTGAGCCCGATGATCTGACTTATGGAGTCGAAGTCATGGCTTGGAAGGATCAAGTACCTCCAGAAACGATCGCACCCGTTTTGGCTATAAAGCAACATAAGTACATTTACAGCTACTACGATCAGGCCAATGATCTGGGAGTACGATTACGACTTACCGAGGAGGGTCTGGATAGGGTATACTTAGATGATTCCAAGCTCGACTATCAAGCATTTCGACAGAAGCAGGGTGATACCTTCGAATACCAGGATTATCAATTCTACATTCGAGGGTTTGACAAAGATCCCGTACATCCTTCGTACAAACCTGAAGAAGGAGATATCGCAGTCGCGCTAATCATAGATGTTTTGGCTCCTGATGGCCGGCAAGGACTTTCCAAACCTGTTTTTCTGATTCGAGACAACAAGACCTATCTGGTCAAAGACTACCTTCCTGATCTTGGCCTTGCCATCAAATTTGCCTCCATAGACCCAGCTACAGAATCGCTGGATCTCTTGATTGCTGAGAATAATGTTAAGAATCTTTCCATACCAGTACAAGTGGCCACAGATGCTCCCAGAGATGATTATATAGTTCTCGAAGCCATAGAATTTCCAGGAATAAACTTATTTTGGCTTGGTACAATACTTATGATGGGCGGTGCATTTCTTGGAATGTTTCGTCGCATGAAAGTAATTTAATTTGGGCAATTCAGCATTAATAATAGGATGAACCACAGGGATCGATATCCTGGGCTGCATGTCTGCTTAAGCCTGCCTCTATTGCCTACCCGAGTTTTTCCATATCATAAATTTAAATTGACAAATAGTCCAAATGAAAGTGAGTTTCATTGGCTCAGGTAATGTAGCCACACACCTCGCCCCTGCCCTAAAGAAAGTCTCTGGGGTAGAAATAGTTCAAATAATCAGCAAAGACAAAGGCCATGCAAAAAATTTGGCAATGAAAGTAAAAGCTGATCACAGCCATGAACTGTCGAGACTTAGACCCAATTTTGATTTACTTATTATTTCTGTTGGAGATGATAGTTTATCAGAAATTATTGAACAAGCGCCGCTTCCAGACAACAAAATTATTTGTCATACGGCTGGTTCTGTTCCTTCTGAAATTTTCAGTAAGGCATCACGTAAATACGGAGCCATTTATCCCCTGCAGACTTTCTCAAAAAACAAAGATATCAATTGGTATAATGTACCGATTTTTATTACCGGATCGGATGAACATACCGAGAAGAGATTACTTCACTTGGCAAAACAAATTAGTGGTGATGTTAGGACCATTACGGACAACCAAAGATTCGCATTACATATTGCGGCTGTTTATTCTTGTAATTTTACCAATGCAATTTTAACGATCAGCCAAGAAATTTGTCAACGCAATGAACTGGACTTCGATCTGCTGAAACCGTTAATTGATGAAACCATGGTTAAGGTTTGGCAAATGGGCCCAAAACAAGCACAAACGGGACCAGCGAAGCGAGGTGATGCTACAGTCATAGACAAGCACATCGAGTATCTATCTGATCAAGGAAAGGAGAAGGAACTCTATCAATTACTGAGTGACTACATTCGAGAAACTCAGCTTGTAAAATAAGTACTGCCACTAGATCAAGAGTGGCAGTATGGTTAGCCCTAGTTACACTCCTCAGCACTTAGCCGGTCTAGCTCACTGTTATAGTGATCAAAGAAAACATGGCCAAAGCAAGCATCAGAAGCCAGGTAATTCCGCAAGGCACTTACATAACTCCGGCAATTACTAACTGAAGGATCAGCTACATAATTCGACAAGGCTTCTTCAATTGTTGAAATTCGATCCAGACAGCTCTCGGGATTAACTATTGCTTCTTTACTACAGTTGGAAAGTAAAAAAGCTGTGGAGAGTATCAATCCGAAAAAATACTTCTTTTTCATGTGCTTAAGTTGAAAGGTTGAACTAAAATTATTTGTCATCCTTTATAGTACATTGAAAAAAAAGGTAAACCGCTACTAAGATTTAATTCATACTTTTTCGAATGGTGTAAAAGATTGCAGCAATACCGACAAGTGCCAGCAAAATGATTAAGTATCTGGTGCCGTTGCCAGTTTCTCGAAATGAACTGATATTTTCACCAATCAGAACATGTGAGGCCCAAAAATAGGGATGTAGGTAGGTCTCGGTCTTCTGATCGCTTAAGAAATTCAATTTGGCTTGTCGCAGGGCCTGATCCTTAGTGGCACCCTGTGCCAAATTTCGGTAAAATTCGATCATTATTTGGGAGGCAGATTTATCATCCGCTCTCCAGAGACTGGCCACGAGATTTGCACCTCCGGCATGCGAAAAGGCTCGTGAGAGAGATAGGATGCCTTCTCCACGCTCCAGTTTGCCAGCTCCGGTATTGCAGGCACTTAAGACAACCATATTGGCTTCAAGATCCAGGTCGTAGATTTCATAGGCATAGAGCTGACCTTCCGACGGTGCGTCCTGATAGAATAGTAGCCGTGATTTTAAAGGATCTTCTTCATCTACGAAACCATGCAACGAAAGATGCAAAACGGAATGATCAGGAGCAAAACGCAAAAAGGCCTCTTCAGTAGCCGCTTCCTCTAACCAAGCTTTCCCATGGACGATATCTTGAATGCCCAAGACCTCTTCCTGCGCACCTGGCAAATCGATGAGACCGGAACGATACAAGAACGCATAGGCTTCATCAGCCTCAAACTCAGTAGGATCATGGGGTAAATAAGAGGGCGCAAAGCCCGCGAAACTGTTTAACGATGGTGATCTCAAATCCTCGGACTGTAAGAAGTAGTGAGATCCTGAATAAGCATAGGCAATGGCAAGGTTATCCAGGAGATAAGTACGATCATTTCCTATCGGAAACGCTTCAAAAGATAAGTAGCCAAGCAGTCCATCGGGAACAATGACAAGTTGATTAATCTGCTCTAACGTTTCCAGGATTTCAGGAGGAAAAAGCAGCTGGGCAATCCTGGAAGCCAGAGCATCACGAAAGTGTATGGCTTTTTTGGGATCTGCCAAGATCGATTCAAGGTCACGATCATACTTAATCAATTGGTTGATTTCATTTAGATCTTCCACAGATACTTCAGACTTTATCCAATCACAGCGATTATCTGCCAGCACAAATTGATGTATGGTACTGTCACCGAGGTAATATTCCACCAGGACACATTCGTCGCTCATCCGATCAAGCACCTTTTCATAGGAAACCGGATCCAAATCTCTCATCAACGTAAAAGCATCAGGATAGTTTTCCTGCATTTCCTGCTTAAATACATCAAGTTCATTTCCAACGGCAAAATAAGTGGCTCGACTTGCAGCTGCTCCCAAAGAGTCTCCTTGTTGTTGCTTGTGCATGATACTCTGTCGAAGAAAATTGAGGTCTTGTTGCAGCGTAAAGAAAGAATCGCGAATTTCTTCAGGAACCCCTTGCAATGCCAGATCCGCTTTCTTAAGTTCCTCCAATAACAGAAGAGATTTTGATTGTTCGCTGATTTGCCAGGCCATTGAAAGATACTTGGGCAGTTGGGTCACCTGCCACAATTCATGGAGAATATTCAGCATTAGATCGTAGGTTATCCTTGCCCTTTTCTGCAGAAAAAGCTTGGAGTCGCCACCTCGATATGTGCTCCTCAGCCTCCGTATTCCCTCATTGGCGTTGCTCACTGCTTCAAAAGCCTGATTCAGCATATCCTGATCGCCAGTGAGCCGATATTCTTTCCAGAGAGCTCTAGATTTTTCGGTTTGATACTCAGTAAAAAAGAGGGGATTAAAGGTTAGATTGATACTGGGCTCCTGAAGCTGCGATTTCTCCCTACAAATCGCTTTGGTCGCTAGATCAAAACTTTGAGCACTTTCCTGATAGTGCCCCATGGCGCTCAAGAGCAGACCTTGCTCACTATACAACCACGACCGAAGCATATTCGATTCGGGATTCCTTGCTATGAACAGACCCTCGGCAATAGCAGCAGATGATTTGTCATAATCACCTGATAAATTGTAGTAGCTTGCTAGCTGGCGATAGCTCTCACCCGTCCGTGGGTGTTGAGGTCCAAAAGCACGGACACTCGCCTCGTGCCCTTTTATATGCCACTGTTTGGCCGCCGTTATCTGGCCTCCCTTGGTTAAACAATGACCGATCAAATGGTAAAGATTTGGCAGTTGAGGATACCTCGCACCAAATTGTTCTTCAAATATTTGCTGCGCTTCTAAGAGATATTCCTCTGCTTTCTTCCATTCCTCAAGGTCGGCATACAGTGTTCCCAAATCAAGATTGATAAACCCTATGGATTCATGAGCAGGACCTAAATACTTTTGGAAGATCTGTGCCGCTGCTTCTGAACTCTCAAGAGCACCTTGAAGATCCATTCTCGCTACGTGCACCGCAGCTAGATTATTATACCCCAGCCCTATCTGGAGTTCAGGTCCGTTCTTATCTTGAAGGATTTGAATTCCCTGCTGAATAAGTTGTAAGGCTTTGTCATAGTGCCCTTTGCGATAATAGATAAACCCAAGATTATAATAACGAGGTGCATTTTCCGAATGATCAGCGCCAAACAACTGCTCCGAGAGAGACAAAGCATTTTGAGCATACCGGACAGCTTGGTTAAACTGCTCTTGATTACTATATACCTGACTTAGATCCGCCATGGTCGCCATCATCGTATATCGTGCCGAATCCCCGATTTCTTGGCAAATTTCCAAGGACTTATTATAGGCCTCAATGGCTTTTAGATAATCCGCCTTGATCGCCCAATGGTATCGTGCCAAAAACTGGTAACATTCGGCAGCTTCCGGCCAGCGCGCCAAAGTAGAGTCATTGGCAATCATATCAATTACTGGCGCCATGAGTTCACCGATGGCCTCCCTGCTTACTACAGATGTAAATTGGCTACACCTGGCCATCTCTACCCTGCACTTGAAATAATTCCGATACTGTTGCTGCTCGTGAAATAAGTCACCAGCTTGTTTGAAGAGGCCATAAGCTTGATCAAAAGACCTTTCCTGCTGTGCGAGAACTGCTTTCTCCAGCAATGAGTCTGGATTGGTAGTCCAGCACAGACCTTGCTGAGGAAAATACTGTAGACCCAGATAGAAGAGAATCAAAAGGTAAAATCTTGCCGTTGGTCTATTGCCCGTTCCTATTCTATCCTTATTTGAGGTATGCAACTCCAGTCGTAGATGATTTGCTCTATGCATTGTCATTCTACCTGAAGATAACGGGTATAATCACGATTGACAAACCTGCCATCGGATATTGGACAGGGAGGCACTCATTATTTAACGATCTTTTGATAGAAGAAATACCTGTCTGGGAAACCGATCAATCCTCCAATGCTTCCAAGATCGCTCCTGCTTCCTCCGAATAATTCGAATTTGTCTCTACCAGAAACTCACCCATCAATACTGCCTTTTCTATGTCCCCATTTTGCAGAAAACCTAGAAGGAGGTACCATGATGCGGGATCACTAAAACGCTGATCATTGCTTTGCCTTACACTTTCAAATTTAGCAATCGCTTCATCCCATTGCTCCAAGTGCAGGTAGGCCATGCCCTGATAAAACTGGGGAAAGACCTCGTCTGGCCGTGCCTCTTGCAGGCTTGAAAAGGCTTCTATCGCTTTTTGCCATTGCTCTTGATCCATAGCAGCAAATGCTGGCTCGGCCGTCACCTGGTCTCGTTGACCAGGAGAAATGATGTTTGGGAAATCATCAAAATATGTTGCGTAGAGTCTCTCAGTCAAGGTCGTTTGATTCATATACAAGAAGACACCTAAAGTACCCAGAATGATAGCGGCAGCGCTTGCCCACTTCCATAGTTTTGTTGGGACCATTGGCCTGACGAGGCCCTCCTTCTGATCACGTACCTCCTCTAGTTTCTTACGCAGCTGATCATCAAAACCAGCTTGTATTCCAACGATGATATCTCTCTGCAATGCCAATGCCTCTAGCAGATCTTTATCCTGTTTCAGGTCATTTTCAAATTGCTGTTGATCCCCTTTATCCAATCTGCCCAACAGGTAGTCTCGCATGTACTCTTCAGAATACTTCATTGACCTAGTATGTTTTCAAATTTGTAGAAAAAATATACCGCACCCTGCGAAGAAATCATTTTCAAGCACTCAATATGCTCCCTTTTAATTTTTTCAAACATCTGGACTTTTGTGTCTTAGCTACATCTTTGCTTTTGTATTCCATTCTTGCCGCGATGACATCCATGCTATATCCCAAGTAATAAAACATTCTCAGTATTGTTTTACAGGGCTCTTCCATCTTCAAAATACTGTCTCTCACTTTTCTTTGGCGATCGCTTAACTCACCCCTGCGACTGCTAGTCCATACTTCTGAAGCCAGCAAACCGGGGTTGTCACTCGAGAGCTCATATTTGGATTTTTTCAATCGGCCAAGCACTTGATTTTTCCCTATGGAGAACAAGTAGGTCTTCAACGTACTGCTGAGTTGTTGAAGTCGCCCATGGATAATGTTAAACCTTAGGGCCAAAATGGCTTCTTGGAATCCATCATCTGCCAATGAAGGATCTATTCCATATTTCTTGGTGACCCATTGAACGAATTCAGACCGATACTCTTTATATATCTGTATCAGGCCTTTCTCCTCTCCATCCCTAATTGACTCGATAATTTCTCGATCGCTGATCAATCAGTTTGACTTTATAGATTAGCTCAGACATAGGTAAACAAAAAAATGCAGAAAAAACATTTTCTAGGTAGAACAGCAGTAGCAATCCCCTTCAAGTTCTTTGAAACACAGCCAACTAGGTCTGGAGAAGCATCCCGGGTTAGGCTTAAAAGCAAAAGCCGCATCTACTTTTAGTGCGGCTTTTGTAATACCAACTTATGTACCAGTACTGCAAACTTTACCCTTTACCATAACCCATTTTCAGGCTGGTCCTAATCTTTGATTGAGTGTATTGTTGGTCAAGAAAAAGGACGGTCAAGACATCTTTACTGTAAATAACCAGCGGCTGAACAGTGACGTAGCGATTCAAAAAATGGAATTCCATCAGCACTACGGTTGTATTCCAACTTCTCACTGTCCAGCTCGCTGGCCGTCACCCAATTGAATCTTGACCACTCACTTACCCGACAACTATCATGACCCAATTTTATTTGCCTTTCCTTCCTTTGCGATACCGTGCGAGAAGCCACCTCTGCGTTCACCTTGTGGGGATGGCGATCATTCGCATGAGAGTAGGTGGGATGAAACTCTATTGGAAATGACAAACCTGACGGGCAACATATATAGGTCATAGCAATACAACGTTCTTCTTTTTCAAGAGTAGTTCGCATCCAAAAGCTGAAGTCTGAACTCAGAACTTTAGCCTGATAGTAGAGTGAAATCCGAAAAAAGAATTTTGGTCGCGAAAAGACCAAAAGATTTGAGTGGGGCTCGTATATGATTCGTACTATCTACTTAATGACTTAATGAGGCAATTATTGTCTACAGAGGAAATTTTAGATGTTAAATTTTATTGTAATATTTAGAGCTGCTTTTAAAAGGTATCTGCAAGTATGGACTTGGTTGTCGATCTGATGCGTGGTTTGTTAGGGCTGGGAGTCATAATAGGCATTTGCTATCTGCTAAGTAATCGGAAAAGAAGTATCGACTGGCACGTTGTTTTTGCAGGTCTGATTTTACAGGTCATTCTGGCCTTTTTGATGTTGAAAGTGCCAATAATTAGGACTTTCTTTCGACTGATCGTTGATTTCTTTGTGATGATGATTGGAGCAACAGAGGAGTCTGCCCAATTTCTTTTTGGTGATCTGGCAGATTCAGGAGGGACTTTCGGGTTTGCCTTTTACGTGCTACCCACCATAGTCTTCTTTTCTGCACTATCATCCTTACTATATTATTTAGGAATATTGCAACGGGTGGTCTTTGGGTTTGCCTGGCTCATGAATAAGACCATGCGCTTATCAGGAGCAGAAAGCCTTGCTGCTGCCGCCAATGTATTTATCGGACAAACAGAATCGCCTCTGATCGTCAAACCCTATTTAGAAAGGATGTCGCGTTCAGAGATCATGTGTTTAATGACCGGTGGCATGGCTACCATTGCTGGTGGGGTCTTTGGTGCTTACTTGGCAATGCTTGGAGGAGACACAACGGAAGGACGGCAACTATTTGGGATGCATCTACTCACTGCCTCCATCATATCTGCACCAGCGGCTATTGTGGCAGCAAAGATCTTGATACCCGAACAAAGCCCCGAACACCTAGATAAAACGATTAAAGTCCCACGTGCCGAAGCTGGTAGCAATGTCTTAGACGCATTATCTCGGGGTACAGCAGATGGCGTTGTTTTGGCCGTGAATGTCGGTGCGATGCTATTGGCATTCATGGCTTTCATTTACCTGGCCAATAATTTATTCTTCGAGATTGGCAAATGGACTCAGCTCAACGCATTGATCTCCGAAAGCACGGATGGCAGACTTGAGGGTTTGACACTTCAATATCTCTTTGGTCTGTTCTTCTCGCCCGTGGCTTGGTTACTTGGGGTACCGCACCAGGACATGGTTGCTGTAGGGCAGTTGCTCGGCGAAAAGACCATTCTTAATGAATTCTTTGCGTACGTAAGTCTGGCGGATATGAAATCCGGAGGTGTACTGACCGATAAATCGATAATCATCAGCACTTATGCTCTATGCGGATTTGCAAACTTCGCATCGATAGGTATTCAAATTGGTGGTATCGGGGCGATCGCCCCCGGTCAACGGAGAACGCTGACTGAACTGGGAATCTACGCATTGGTGGGAGGCACGGTGGCATGCTTTATGACTGCAATCATTGCAGGGATATTTGTGCCCAATATTTAACACAGGATCGAAAGGCAATGGATCTAGTCAAGAGCGTTGATAAATCGGTGGCAACCATTAGGCAAATTCTTCCCGGCTGTCAAAGTCCACTTGGGATTATTCTGGGTTCGGGTTTTTCATCATGGCTGCAGCGTATAAGAATTCTTCAGCGAATTAACTATGGTGATCTACCAGGTTTTCCACAAACCACAGTCAAAGGACACCAAGGGGAGTTATTATGGGGAGAAGTAGCCGGACAAGAGATTTGGATCATGAATGGTAGATTTCACTATTATGAGGGAATTCCCATGGCTGTGCTATCATTGCCGATACGAGTCTGGCAGACTTTAGGAGTGAAGCAGTTGTTCATCACCAATTCGGCAGGGGGTATCAACCAAAATTTTACTCCAGGCTGCATGATGGTCATTGAGGATCATATCAACTTAACGGGATCCAATCCCCTCATCGGCAATAATCCGGAAAGATTTGGTCCGAGATTTCCAGATGCTTCTGAGGTTTATTCTTCACGTTTGATTAACCTAAGTCTGCAATGTGCCCATGATCTTGGCATTGGTATACATAAGGGCATCTATCTTTACACCACTGGACCTAGTTTTGAGACACCCGCAGAAATTAGAATGATGAGGGTTTTGGGTGCTGACGCAGTGGGCATGTCTACCGTGCCAGAAGCCATCGTAGGAAATCAAGCAGGAATGGAAATTCTTGGACTCTCACTTATTACCAATCTCGCCTCAGGGATGAGTTCAGGTCCGCTTACCCATGAGGATGTCTTGCAAACCATGAATAGAGTATCACATGATGTAATAGAACTTATTAATTTAATAATCAAAAGATTATAAATATTTTTCATTGGTTGCATTGATCGAGAAAAAGAGAAACGGACTAGAACTCGATGCTGCAGATATCGATGCATTTATCAGTGCCCTTTGTAGTGAAGAAGTTACTTCAGCTCAGACGGCAGCGATGTTGATGGCGATATACTTGCAAGGCATGACTTTGGACGAGACCATCAACCTCACAAGATCTATGGCCCAATCGGGCAGTATCATGGATTGGACTGGCCTCAATGGGCATGTTGTCGACAAACACAGTACGGGGGGTGTGGGAGATAAGACATCTATGGTACTGGTCCCCTGGCTAGCTTCATGTGGGTTTAAGGTGGCCAAATTATCAGGAAAAGCGCTAGGTCACACCGGCGGTACACTTGATAAGCTCTACTGTTTTCAGGGCATCAATCTGGATCTCAGTCCAGCGGAGATGGTTCAGTGCCTCAAACAAGCTGGTGCTTTTATTAGTGGCCAGACTGTTGATATAGTTCCTGCTGATAAGATCTTATATGCCCTACGGGATCAGACAGCAACCGTTGGATCCCTGCCACTCATTGCAAGCAGCATTATGAGTAAGAAAATAGCCGGCGGGGCACAATTCATCATCCTCGATGTCAAGGTTGGATCGGGAGCAATGATGCCAGATATTCACCAAGCGGAAGAATTGGCTAAACTGATGGTCCTCATCGGTAACGCCCTTGGGAGTCCCACTCGAGCGGTTTTGACAGACATGGATCAGCCCCTCGGTTACACTGTCGGCCACTATTTGGAAGTGGCAGAAGCTGTTGAAACTCTTCGAGGCGATGGGCCGAAAGATCTGCTTGAAATCTGTAGGATTCTGGGGACTCAATTGCTCGATATGGCTGAAATTGGGCAAAATACAGAAGAAAGGGAGTCACTAATGCAGCAAAAGATCAAATCTGGCGCGGCGTTAAACAAGTTAAAGCAGATGCTTCGCTGCCAAGGAGGTGATACTGCCTGCTTGGATGAAACCTATGAATGGCAGCAATCCCGTAAGTCAGTATCTGTACCTGCAGAGCAAGATGGATACATCACTATGCTTCAGGCTGGAAAGATTGGGAAGGTAGCCAGAGACTGTGCGTGGAACCACGGAAAGCTGGACCTCACGGCAGGGATTAGGATCTACAGAAAGGTCGGAGATCGAGTGAAGGCTGGTGAACCCATCTTAACCATATCTGGTCATGACAGTGAAAAGTTGTCGGATGCCATTGAAATGATCCGCTCAGGAATTGCTTATAGTGCGACTCCAGTCTTTAAGAAATCTATCATCCATAAAATCATTGATTGACCATCTGCGCTTGGTCCATAATATTGCGGATTTGCCTGGCATGTCGGTCAAAATGACATTGAAAAAACTGAAGCATTTGAGGAATCGACAGTCGACCTGCAAGCGGATGCTTATAAATGCTCTTACCCTCCCATTTCCTATCCAGTGAATGAAGGTAGGATGCCATGTTATCACGCAAAATCAACCACTCTTGTTCCAACTCCACCAATTCAGTGTGCCTAGGAAGGTTTTCCGTCTGCACTCCCTTGGCTGCTTTGAATTTAAATGGTGATTTTAAGGATTGGCAAAGCAGCCATGTCCGAATATGTGTCCCTAATCCAGCCGCTGGCAGAGAGGGATTAAAGCTCAATTTTTTCTTCACATAAGCCATCGACAGTTTTTCCGATAGCATCACATGTGATAGTATCTGACCAATTGACCATTTTCCCGCAGCGGGTTGCCAATTAATTTGCTCTTCACCTAGTTCAGCCAATTCTGTAAGGAGTCTTTTGAGGTCTCGATTTAGGTGGTCCAGCTGCGATTGCACTTTCTTATCCAACAATCAAAAATTAGGTCTCAAAATTTGTATCATCACAGAATTTTTGCAAAATCCTTACTTTAAAGATCCTCCTCACAAAAATCGTTCTGTAATGTACAAATTTGGCTATTGTTTTATTATTCTGGTACTTGTTGCACCCCTATATAGTCAAGTCAAGGAGTCACCTGAGCGGTACAGAGGTGAAGGACCGTGGCCACAATTGATTATTCGGGGGGTAACGCTTATAAATGGGAATGGAGCACCTCCTAGAGGACCTATTGATATTGTTGTTGAGAAAGACCGGATCACAGAGATTAAGGTGGTAGGTTTCCCCGGAGTCGAAATTTCCAGTGAAAACCGGCCCAAACTCAAGGAAGGGGGCTATGAGTTGGATTGTGATGGGAAATTTCTACTCCCCGGTTTTATAGACATGCATGGCCACATCGGGGGTAAGGCCCAAAGTGCCGATGCTGAGTACGTCTTTAAGCTCTGGATGTCTCATGGAATTACCACCATCAGAGACCCCGCTTGTGGAAACGGATTGGACTGGGTACTTAAACACAAGGAAAGAAGTAAAGAAAATTCTATTACTGCGCCGAGGATATTTGCCTATACCGTTTTTGGCCAAGGCACTGACTCAACAATCAATACGGCAACGGGTGCTAGAAGGTGGGTTCGGGAAAATGCGAGAAGGGGTGCTGATGGTATTAAGTTTTTTGGAGCTGCTCCAGAAATCATGGCTGCTGCCCTGGACGAAAATAGACAATTAGGGCTTCGATCAGCTTGCCATCATGCCCAAATGGATGTCGGCCGTTGGAATGTCCTAAACTCCGCCAAGGCAGGACTTACCTCGATGGAACACTGGTACGGTTTACCAGAAGCCCTATTTATCGACCGAACAATACAACACTATCCACCGAATTATAATTATCAGAATGAGCAACATCGATTTGCAGAGGCTGGCAGACTTTGGCAACAAGCGGCTGAACCCTATTCGCAGCATTGGAACCTGGTCATGAATGAATTGATTGACCTTGACTTCACAATAGATCCCACTTTTAATATATACGAGGCGAGCCGTGACCTGCACCGCGCCCGACGTGCAGAGTGGCATGAGCAATACACCATGCCATCTCTGTGGCGGTTTTACATGCCCAGCAAAATAAGTCATGGTTCTTACTGGCACTTTTGGGGTACCGAAGAAGAGGTGGATTGGCGGAAAAACTATCAGCTGTGGATGACTTTTATCAATGAATACAAGAACAGAGGTGGCAGAGTCACCGCAGGTTCGGATTCCGGTTTCATTTTCCAAGTTTACGGATTTGCCTACATCAGGGAACTCGAGCTTTTACGCGAAGCTGGATTTCATCCTTTAGAAGTAATTCGTTCCGCTACTTTGAATGGTGCTGAGGCCCTTGGCATGGATCATGAAATCGGATCGGTTGAGGTTGGTAAAAAAGCGGATTTTGTCGTCTTAAACGAGAACCCTCTGCAGAATTTGAAGGTTTTATATGGTACCGGTGCAATCAAATTGACCGATCAAAATGAGATTGTGAGGGTAGGTGGAGTGGAATATACCATCAAGGATGGGATTGTGTACAACGCCAAGCAACTTCTCGAGGATGTAAGGGTTATGGTAGAGGCGCAAAAGCGAAAAGAAGACTTTGAAATCATTCAACCCGGGATAAAACGAATCAAACCATAGAATAAAAGATATCATAAACACATTTAAGCTAGAAGTACTATGTTATATGCGGTAAGAGTGATGCCCGTAATGATGGTATATTGTCTTTTTGCTACTCCCAGCCAATCGACGAATTTGGGACCTAACCAACCAGTACCAATATCCGAGGGAAAGATCAAGGTGCTCATCATTGATGGTGAAAACAATCATGGAGCCTGGCCAAAAACGACAGTGATGATTCGCGATTTCCTACTTCGATCTGGACTCTTTGAAGTGGATATCTATCGTACTGCCTTTACTTGGCAGGGCCCCCATAATGACAAAAGCATAGGTGAGGAAAATCGTCTGATGTTGATTAAGAAGTATCCGATTGCGAGTAATCGTCAGACAGAAATGGTTGAGGAACCAAGACCCGATCCTGCGTTTTCCCCTTCATTTGCCGAATATGATGTGATTATTTCCAATCTCGGCTGGAAAGCTTCACCTTGGCCGGAGGCAACCAAAGCCGCCTTTGAAGACTTTGTCCATTCAGGTGGTGGATTTGTCGTGATACATGCTGCCAACAATTCATTTGGTGACTGGGTAGCATACAATGAAATGATTGGTCTTGGAGGATGGGGTGACCGGGATTCTAGCTATGGAGTTTACGTTTACTTCGACGATTTCGGGCACCAGGTCGTTGACGACTCAGATGGCGTCTGTGGATCCCATGGACCACAACAAGAATTCATGATCACCATGCGTGATACCACTCATCCCATCACCCGGGGTATACCACGGCAATGGATGCATACCAAAGATGAGCTGTACGACCGTCTGCGAGGACCAGCAAAGAACATGACGGTCCTGGCCACAGCTTATTCCGATCCCATTGACAATAAGCCGTCCTGGGCGGACCGTCCCGGAACAGGACGTCACGAACCCATGATGATGACTATTACATACGGCAATGGCCGGATATTTCACCAAGTGCTGGGGCACACCGACTATTCTATGGAATGTGTGGGGTTTATCACCACCTTGTTGCGGGGTACCGAATGGGCCGCCACTGGTAAAGTCACCACCGAAATTCCACCTGACTTCCCCACTTCTCAAAGCTCATGTAGCCGTCCCTGGAAGAATAAGCAATAGCAATTCAACCCGCTATTCTGAGACATTTGATGATGTTTTTCGAACGTCACCGGGATTAATCTTAATATTGTGCCCCTATGAAAAATTACACAATTGATTATGGACAGGTTCCATACTTAAGTGATAAAGACCTAGCTTATCTTCGACTGGATGATCGGTTAGCCCCTTTCTATCGTTATCGACCTGAATTGCGTTCTTTTGAACAAGTGATTAGTGATCGTCTTGAGGTGGAGACGGATCGTAATGTGTTAATTGAGGTACTCCAAGACCAGTATAAGCAATTGACCTCGCCCACTGCAAATGCCTACTTGCAAATCGAAAAACTCTCCAGAACAACCACGTTTACAATTACCACAGCTCATCAACCTGCTCTTTTCACAGGGCCTCTCTATGTCGTCTACAAGATCATATCAACTTTGGTTTTGAGCCAGCAATTAAATGACAGCTATCCAGATTATGATTTCATTCCTGTCTTTGTAACCGGTGGGGAGGACCACGATTTTGAAGAAATTAACCACCTTCGACTTTTTGGCAAGACAATTACCTGGAATAATAGATCAAAGGGGCCGGTCGGCAGGATGTCCACTCAGACTCTCGATGAAACTTTACTGGAATTGCAAGAGATTCTAGGGACTGCTTCAGAAGCACAAAAGGTCTACCAATTGATTGCAGGCTGCCATCAACATAAGACTTACGGAATTTCCTTTATAGACCTCATCAATGCTTTGTTTGGTAAATATGGATTGGTGGTGCTGGGCATGGATGAACCCCGGCTTAAAAGGAAGATGATTTCCTTATTCGCTAATGATCTGACGGAACACGATTCGGCGAAGATTGTCCGAGAAACACAGCAAGAACTGAAGGCTGCTGGCTTTGAGGAGCAGGCTTACGTACGAGATATCAATCTTTTCTACTTGCAAGATAATTTGCGAAGTAGAATTGAGCACGGTAGTGGTCAATATCAGGTCGTGGATACAGGTCAGCAACTTACCCGACAGCAGCTTCTGAAGGAGTTGGAAGAACATCCTGAGAACTTTTCTCCAAACGTAATTTTACGACCACTGTATCAAGAAACGATCCTACCAAATCTGGCGTACATCGGTGGAGGAGGTGAAATTGCCTATTGGTTAGAGAGAAAATCACAATTTGAATTTTTTGGAGTAAACTTTCCCATGCTTGTTCGTCGGGATTCATGTCTATGGATCGATCAAACCGTTTCTAAACGATTGAAAAAGTTGGAGGTCGACATTGCTGATTTCTTCATGGATGAAAATACGCAGATAAAAAAATTTGTTGCCGAACAAGCAGAAAACGAATTTAAGTTGGGAAAGGAAAAAGGAGAAATTATCCAACTATTTAAACAGATTGAAGCCAAAGCCGGGGCCATTGATCCAACCCTAAAGAGTACGGTTGCAGCAGAGGGTCGGAATCAGATTAAGGCACTCGAATATATCGAAGATAAACTGCGTAAAGCGGAAAAGCAGAAGCATGAAATAGCTCTGAATCAGTTAAGAACTGTTCGTGAAAAAATATTTCCTGAGCGTAGTTTGCAAGAAAGGAAGGATAATTTTTTGAATTATTATCTACGTCTTCCCGATCGTTACTTCGATGTACTATTGGAGCATTTCAACCCTCTCGATCGTATGTTTAAAATTATTGAGGTTTGAGCTGGCTGATATGAGCCAAACATTCGAAGTATTGTCAATCTCCCATTATTTTTCAAGTGAAGAGAATTCAGAACGATGAGGTTTTTGTTGCTTAGTATTCTGCTGGTCCTGGTGTCCATTGCTTCGGCACAAGATGAGAGATTGGGTCAGCTCCGCTGTCTAAGAGATACCTTAAAAGCAGCTCAGGAAGTCAAGGCACAACAACTTGAGTCACTAGACAACCGCCTGGACAGCATCAGACAGCAGATTGAAATCCTCTCTGGCTGGATTCTGGATGTCAATGGCGTGACCGGGTTGGACTTCTCTTCATCAAAGTCATGGGTTTCGAACGACAACCCCAATGCATCTACCTCAGCACTGTCCATCGGTCTTAATGCCTTTGCTAACAGGACCAATGAAAGAAGTTTCTGGCGAAATAGCGGAATCGTCAATTTGGGATGGCAGAGCCTCGACACGGATACTGAAGATGCCGAACAAAAATCGTTTTTGAGAAATCGCACTACGGATGTCTTTCAATTATCCAGCCTCTATGGATACCGGCTAAATGAACCCCTGGCCTTATCGGTACTTTCTGATCTAAGCACTTCTGCTTTCAATTTTCTAAAACCTGGTTCACTGGACTTTGGTTTGGGATTGACCTGGACCCCAGCTCGGCCAAAGCCTCTAGCGGTAGTCTTTAATCCCCTTACTTTCCATTTGATCTTTAGTGATCGAGATGATGTGACAAACACTTCCGCTCTGGGATTAAAAATCAAATCTACCTATAATCGGAAATTTCCATTAGGGATAAACTGGGGTACAACATTCACAACCTTCTTACCTTATCGATCGGCAGAACCCGATCAACCCAGTCTTTTGGAATTAACATGGATCAATTCTTTGTCATTTTCAGTGTGGAAAGGTTTAGGGTTTGGGATCAATTTTGGAGTTAGGCAGGCTGACTTTGAGATTGAAAAACTGCAATATTTCCATACCGTGGGTCTTTCTTTTGCTTTCTAATAGGAAGACTCAATTCTTAAGAAGCTTAAGTAGACTGCCAATACGCTCTTTCAGGTGGTGTCGATCGACAATAAAGTCCAAAAATCCATGCTCTAACAAGAATTCAGAGGTCTGAAATCCGTCTGGTAAGTCTTTTTTAATTGCTTCCTTGATGATTCTAGGGCCTGCAAATCCGATCAGGGCTTTAGGCTCAGCAAAATTGATGTCGCCTAGCATCGCAAATGAGGCAGTGACACCTCCGGTTGTCGGATCTGTCAGAAGGGATAAATAGGGAATTCTGGATTTCGCCAATTGGGTTAACAACGCTGAAGTCTTAGCCAGCTGCATCAATGAAAATGCGGACTCCATCATTCTAGCACCACCTGATTTGGATATAATTAGTAGTGGTGTCCGGGTCTTAAGACAATGTTCGATAGCAAGAGCGATCCGCTCACCAACTACAGAACCCATCGAACCACCTATGAAACTAAAATCCATAGCTGCAATGACCAGGTCTTGACCTTGCACCTTGCCCTTTGAAACGGAAATGGCCTCAGAGACCTTGTTCTTCTCAAATGCCTGAACGAGCCGCTGAGAATAGGGCTTGAGGTCAGTAAATTCAAGAAAATCATAGGATTTAAGCTCTTCAAATAACTCGAGATAGGCTCCATCGAAAAGGAGATCAAAATAGTCGTGTGATCCGATACGACAATGAAATTGACACTTCGGACATACATAAAGGTTCTCCTTGAGCTCCTTCATGGTGCTGGTCTCCTTACATGCATCACACTTAAACCAGAGCCCGTCGGGTACCTCCTTCTTGTGCTTTGTTGCAGTCTGAATACCCTCCTTCAATCTTTTAAACCATCCCATATTTACATAAGCACCGCAATGGTTGCACTATGATCCCAGACGCCAAATTAGAATAAAATGATAAAGGATGAAAATTAAATTATTTGTTTGCACAGTATCACAAAGCAACGGCTGCTACCTCTGAGTTAACAAACAAGGTTAAAAATCAAAACAATACATATAATGATTAATACTTATATGACTTAATTGTTTCGATGAAACAAAGGACGTTTTCAACCGGAGTGTTGGGATATACGCCATGTCCAAGGTTGGCAATATGGTTCCTACCAAAGCGTTTCAGCATCGATAAGGTGGACTCTTGGATTATTTGCGGTGTGGTCAACAATATCGAAGGATCAAGATTGCCCTGCAATATCCTTTCTACACCGACGATAGACCGTACAGTCTCTGGATCAAATGACCAATCCAGACCCAATGCAGTACAAGCTAACGCGTTAATCTTTTCTAATGAATACCATGCCCCTTTGGAGAAAACTATCAGCGGCACTTGATCGATCGCGTCACAAATCTGTTTCAGGTATCTGAGTCCAAATTCGCTATACCATTCATCACTTAGTACACCAGCCCAACTATCAAACAATTGTAGGACATCAATACCTGCATCGATCTTTTCCTGCAAGTATGAAATGATGGTGTCTGTAATTCTCTGTAGCAAATGATGCGTCATCTTTGGTTGCCCATACATCATAGCTTTGGCCCGTGAAAAGGTCTTGCTTCCCCCTCCTTCAACCATATAACAAAACAGGGTCCAGGGGGCTCCGGAAAAGCCAATCAGTGGCACCCTTCGTTCTAATAATGTTTGTGTTTTATGAATGGCATGGTAAACATAAGCTAGTTGATCGGCAGCCTCCTGTCCAGAAATTAGCTGGTCTACATCCTCTGATCTTGAAATCACTTCCGGGAATCTCGGCCCTACATTTTCAATCAACTCGTAGTCTAAGCCCATAGCCTCAGGAATCACTAGTATGTCAGAAAACAGAATGGCTGCATCGACCCCCAATAGTTCAACCGGCTGTACCGTCACTTCTGCCGCAAGACCAGGACTTGAGACCAGTTCTTTAAATCCTGAGACGGAGGCCCTGACTCTCCGATATTCCGGGAGGATTCGACCCGCTTGCCTCATTAGCCATACTGCTGGTCGATCGACCGGTTCCCTATTCAAGACCTTTGTGAGAAGCGTATTTCCTTGCTCCATTTCACCTCTAGATTTTGATAAAAGCAGCCTAAGGTAGAATATTCACTAATAATCTCGATATTGGGTCACCCAATTTGACAAAATAATGACCACATATTGTATTGCTCTCATAGGGTACGGTAAAATGGGTAAAACCATACATAGAATTGCTGAGGCTGAAGGCCATCGGATACCTCTTGTGATCGATCTGGATCGTCCGGGTACGCTAGAAGATCTCGACAAGGACATCGATGTGGCCATTGAGTTTTCCAGACCTGATGCTGCAGTTAGAAATATTTCAGCATGCCTACGCGCAGGCATACCCGTGGTCAGTGGTACGACTGGCTGGCTAGATGCACTGCCACAGGTGAAGCAAATCTGTACCGAGGAAAACGGAGCATTTTTTTATGCCAGCAATTTTAGCGTTGGAGTGAACATTTTCTTTGCTCTCAACCGTTTTCTGGCCAAATTGATGACGGCCACTAACGGTTATCAAGTACAAATTGATGAGATTCACCACACCGAAAAATTGGATGCGCCTAGTGGAACCGCCATTACGTTGGCAGAGGGAATCATAGGTGAAGACTCATCCAAATCAGGTTGGATTTCAACAGAACATCCTGCTACAGATCAAATTCCGATCATTTCACACCGACTTACTGATATACCGGGTACACACATAGTAAAATTTCAGTCTGAAATTGATCAGATCGAAATTAAGCACGTTGCACACTCTCGTGAAGGATTTGCAAGAGGGGCTTTGCATGCGGCCAAGTGGTTGGTTGGAAAAAGGGGCGTGTTCGGGATGGAGGATTTGCTCAATTTTACCAGATAGAAACTGATGCCCTTCCAATCAGCTGTGGATTCGGTCTAACTGTATCCCAGTTACTAAGGTGCTTTACCATCACCGATTAAAGCAAGGGTACATTCTCAACAATCTCCAAACCATAACCGTCGAGGGCAATTCTTCTCTTAGGGTGCTTGGTGAGTAACCGAATCTTGCTAATACCAAGATCTCGTAAGATTTGGGCACCCACTCCAAAATCGCGTTGTTCCAATTTCTCTTGAGTTCCACCATTACTCAAGGCTTTCAACTTAAATAAGAGACTATTCTTTTCAGTATGACGCATATAGAGTAGTACTCCTTTCCCTTCTTCATTGATCCTCTTCATTGATTCGTTTAGTTGGATACCATAGTCATCGAATAAAGTTCCAAGAATATCGCCAGTTTCTGTGGAGGAATGCACCCTCACCAAGACCGGTTCTGTTTCGTGCCAGTTTCCTTTGGTGATTGCCAGATGAATGTCACCAGTGGTTATCTGGTGATAAGGTGTGACTTGAAAATCACCCCATTTTGACTGAATATTTACTGACTGCTCGCGATTAATGAGACGTTCTGTCGCCAGTCTGTAGGCAACCAAGTCCTTGATTGACACAAGACGCAGATTGTGTTGGGCAGCAATCTTTCGCAGTTGGGGCAACCGGGCCATCGTGCCATCTTCATTGAGAATTTCTACCAATACTCCAGCTGGCTTGTATCCTGCTAATCTAGCCAGGTCAATCGCTGCCTCGGTGTGGCCGGTCCTGCGAAGAACACCTCCATTTTTTGCTTTGAGAGGAAAAATGTGGCCAGGTCTACCAAAATCACTTGGTCGAGTGGATGGATCCACCAGAGCCTTAATCCCTGTTGCCCGGTCATAGGCAGAAATCCCAGTGGTACAACCCTTCCCAATCAAATCTACTGATATTGTAAAGGCAGTCTTGTGCAAAGCGGTACTTTCCTGCACCATAAGATCTAGTTGAAGCTCCTTAGCTCTCTCCTCAGTGATCGGGGCGCAGATCAATCCTCGGCCATATTTGGCCATGAAATTGATGATCTCGGGAGTAACGCATTCCGCAGCACATATGAAATCACCTTCGTTTTCACGATCTTCATCATCCACGACGATAATCACCCGGCCATTTCTGATGTCTTCTATCGCATCTTCGATTGAATCTAATACTATCATTCCAAACCGCTGTGCTCATTCAATTGTAAAACGGAATCTGGCTCGACAAGTTTATCGAGAGGTCTACAGCACATCTGCCAATTAAACTGTTGCTGCACAAAGGAGGGAGCCAACTGCCTAATTTCAGCACGAAGGTGATGCTCATCAAGTAACCTCATGATTTGTTGCACAAATTCTTCAACCTTTTCTGCCCTAAACACTAGATTGGTCGGTGCGCCGATGGCTTCAGCCACAATGGGAGTTGTGATACAGGGCAATCCCATGGCCATGGCCTCGAGTATCTTATTTTGCAAACCGCTACCTACAAAGATGGGGGCGACAAATATCTTGGCGGCCTGGTATGCTTTTCTGATGTCATTCATATAACCGGATACAGTAACTTGACTGCTGGCTAAGTTCCTTACAGCTCTCGTAGGCCTTGCGCCAGCAATAAGTAAACTTATGTCAGGGACCTTCTTCTTGAGCCGGGGTAGAATTTCATTGACCAGGAACTTGGCAGCTACAATATTTGGATGATAGCTCATATTGCCTACAAAAGCAAGGTCGTAATCGGTACCTCGACCATTTTCCCGTGAAAAGTAACCCGTGTCAACGCCATTCTTTAACAAACGAACATTTCCAATTCCAAGGTTTTCTAGCTGCCTCTTATCCGCTTCGGCAATGACAAAAAGATGTCTAAAATAGGAACCAACTTTCTTTTCGTAAGCTGCAAGCCGTTTTGATTCAAGTTTCCAAAACCAGCGATCCAGTGAGGCTGTAGATGCTCGTCTTTCCATTCTCAACGAAAAGGAATCCATGTAATCAATGGCTAATGTACCCGTTAAGTTCATGGCATAAGGTGCCATTCTAATCAACTGAGTATACACGGTGTCTGGTCTCTGATCCTCAAAAATCTCCTCTATTTGACGGCGCACCACCGGACTAAAGAAATAACCTACGTTAATAGGAATTCCCTGTATGAATCCAATGAGGGCCCTCGTTACTCTTCTTACTCGCCCGATCTTAAAGACAAAAACCTCACTACAGAAAGTTTTCATCTCATCTACTAGCCGATCATCCAATGCTGCCGGTGCGAGTGACACCAGGACTACCTCATGCTGTTGAGATAAGTATTTGATTTGGTGATAAATCCTGAGCTTATCGCCCTTCTTAAGGGGCAAAGGGAAACGAGAAGACAACACCAATATTTTCGATTGCTTCCTAATCAATCTCTGTTTGAAGGCAAAAATATCACTTCCTCAAAACTTTATGGTAAACAGTCTTGCTTAAATTGGGACGGTGGTAATGGATGGCTAGATCTTGGACCCAGTGATCCCGTATGCTTGCATAAGCGTCTTGCCTATTTGCAGGTGATCAAAGTGCGTCTCTGCTAGATCTCGAGCCCTTTTGCTGACTGTGGGAAGGTGTTTGGGGTGCCGGTAACAAAATTTGATTTTTGCCACGAAATCTTCAACTGAGTTGGCCACCAAAACTTCTTGCTTATCTTTTGCCAGAATGCCCTCTAATCCTAGATCTGTACTAACCACTACCCTACCCAGAGCCATGGCTTCAATGATTTTGGCTCGCATACCACTTCCAGATAGCAAAGGCACGACGGAAATCGGATGCTGCTGCAGGAATCGAATAGAATCATCCACCTCACCATGAACGACCACGTTCTTCATCGATTGGGTACGAATCCAGTCTGGGCAATTTCGCCCGGCAATGTGGAGGGTCAGTTTGGGAAAGATCGTGATCAAGTTCGGCCAAATTCGATCTAAAAACCAACTTAAGCCCTCAATGTTAGGCATCCAGTCTAATGAGCCTATAAAAGATATCGACTGAGGCTGCTCCGGCGGAACTTGTGCAAATGGAAATGTTTGCAGATCGAGCCCAATGGGTGTAGCCAACGATCTGCCTTCATAACCCAGTTTGCGAAATTTTCTTTGATCCACCTCAGAAATCGGCAACAAATAGTCTATCAATCTAAGCTGATCAACTTCATATTTTTTCAACTTACGTGCCGAATAATCTAAGTACCAACGGCGCAATGCCAATTCCTCGTTCGCCGCCATTCGCTCCCAAATTTCGTGCTCCACATTATGCGCTCGCAACACAATCGAAGCGTCGCTATATCTACGTATGATGTCAATATATGGTGTGAGATAAAGTGACTCTAACTGGACCACATCAAAGTCTTGTTTGCGCAATAGTGAGGCAAGTTTCTGACGAAATGATTGGTTATCAAATCGACTGATATTGTAGGAATCTGAAGAGAAAAGATTGAGAAAAGCGTGTAACGGCTTAACCTCATTATTTAGCTTGGTGTAGTGGATGCTTTCATAGTGCGCGAGATGAGACCTAATCCTATTTACAGCTACCGGGTGTTTGGTCGTGTTCATTGCCAATAAAGTCACCTGACATCCAATCTCGTGAAGGGCCTTGGCCAAAAAAGTCACCGCCAGAGATTCACCATCTTTGAGAGGATAGGGGAACTTCTTGCATAACTGGAGAATCTTCATGCAGTGGGAGGCTGGTCGTTTGACTACTAAACTGCAAATCTAAGAAAATGTTGTCAGCAATTGGGTGTCGAATGCCGTTCCTATATCAATAATTAATGCCCCGTCAATTCATCGTGTCCAAGTTAACCATCAATTATCAAGAATTCACCATACTATCCTTAGAAGCTTGGAAAAGTGAAGTTTACAGAGCATGTTTGGTAATAATACCACATCGACTGTCAAGTCAACTACCCCCTTCGTTGCCAGATGAGGCATACAAATTACTGAGTGTGATCGAGGGAATGGACTACATCCGATGATTCTTTCAGATGTCTTCCTTTTCGGGTGATTATGATAGATTAACGATTGACTATATTTACAAAAACAATACGTTTGATCGAGGCTAAGAATATCCATAAGTACTACGGCAACCTTCATGTGTTAAGGGGAGTCAATATTGAGATAGGCAAAGGAGAAATCGTTGCTATTGTTGGCAAATCCGGTACCGGAAAGACAACTCTCCTTCACATATTAGGCACCTTGGATCTTCCCGACCAAGGTTCCTTGATTTACCGCGAAAAACCAATCAATGGTCTCTCTGACAAGCAGCTTTCAAATTTCAGAAATAGTCATATTGGCTTTATCTTCCAGTTTCATCATCTGTTGGATGAATTTTCGGCACTCGAGAATGTGTGTATTCCTGCATTTCTCGCCGGTCAGAATAAAGCCGATGTAAAGAAAAAAGCTAAGGATTTACTTAACTACCTAGGATTATCAGATCGACTGCAGCATCGCCCTAAACAGCTCTCTGGTGGTGAGCAACAGCGCGTAGCCATAGCACGAGCTCTGATCAATGATCCCGATGTGATCTTGGCTGATGAACCTACCGGCAACCTAGACACACAAACATCGGAAGAGATCCATAACCTCATTTTTGATTTGCGTCATAAATTCAACCAAACCTTTGTAATCGTAACCCATAATATTGATTTGGCTAGAAAATGTGATCGAACATTGTCGATGGCTGATGGCCGAATATCTAATTAGTCCACATTCCCGCCTCCCTTATGGAAAAGGAAGAAGTAACCCACCAAAATAATGTCTCGTATTTCCCGAAACTAGGGGCTTCTGTTCGAAGTTTATTAAACATAAAAGGCGATTTAGACAAGTCAAGATTCGTCGAATCGACCAAAAAAAATGCTGAGATAAAAGGCGCAAATGCCTGGCTGCTCATGTGCAGTATCATGATTGCATCCCTTGGACTTGATCTGAATTCACCGGCAATCATCATTGGAGCCATGCTCATTTCGCCTTTGATGTCCCCGATCCTTGGTGTAGGATTGGGTATCGGAACCAGTGATCGATCAACATTATTTATCTCGCTCCGGCACTTCAGTATCGCTATCGGCATTGCCATTTTTACCAGCACTGTATATTTTTTCCTTACTCCGATTGCCAGCATAACAGATGAAATTGTACGGCGAACCGAGCCGACGTTTCTCGATGTATTGGTAGCCTTCTTTGGAGGTACCGCTGGCACGATATCTGGTATGCAAAAGGAAAACTCTAACGCCATCCCAGGTGTGGCCATCGCTACCGCTTTGATGCCTCCTCTTTGCGTAACTGGATTTGGTCTGGCCACCTGGCTAAAAATTCAGGTCGGATTATCCCAAGATGGTACTTTTAAAGCACTAGCCTTCATCGGCAACTCATTTTATCTCTTCCACCTCAATGCTTTTTTTGTAGCCCTGGCTACCTTTATCGTGGTCAGATATCTAAGGTTTCCACTCCAGGAATATGACGACAAGCGCAAACGGATGCGGACAAAAATGTGGGTCGCAACCATCAGTCTGGCTCTGGCTGCTCCCAGCTTCGTACTTTTACGTGACGTAATAACTAAGGTTAAAGATCAGCAACGAAAAGACCAATTTCTGTCTGAAACATTCGGAGAGGACATGAAATATATTGATGAATGCCTTTTGGTTTACGGCCCAGAGGGCAAAAGAATGATCTTAAAGGTCTATGGCCCGTACATTAAGACCAAAGATGTACAGAAATATGAAGACCAGCTCGAATCCTTTGGATTAGACAATACCCAATTGGAGATCATTCCTACCTCAGAAGTTGACCTTCATGCTTTCAAGAAATTGCAGTTGGAAGTCAATAATATGACCGCTAGCGTTGAAGAACGAATTATAGCAACCCAAGTACTGCAATCGCAAACCCGGCAAGAGATCGATCGATTACATTCGATTCTCGACAGCCTTGATCAGAAAAAGGCGATCATGCAAGATCTCACCAATCAGATTCAGATCTTTGTCGATGGGATCCAGTCAATTACTTCTTCCTACGATACTCAAATCGATAGTGTACCCATGATGGCCATTAGCATACATTGGTCTCCGGAGAAGTCTAATGACAGCCGGCAGGAAGATCGCCTCAAAATTGAAAGACTTATTCACGACGTGTATCATCGAGATGATATCGCCCTGATTACTGACTAATATATGCAAAACGGCTCTTGGCAGGCAGCTTGAAAATTGACCATCTATTCCTCCCTCTTTAGGAGCTGAAGGCTTGTTGGCGCTGCATTATGAAGTGGAACGATAGCCCTTGATTCTTACCTTCCATTTCATGATCACCATATTGGGATACCGCTACTACCTTTCTGCATAGTCGCCCACCCATTTTCTGATATACTCCCGGCTTGGATCCAAGGTCTTCGTTTGTGATTTAATGTTAAAACTAGGTTCTTTACGTGTATCACAGCTTACACCGGCCATCAGGTTCCAGTTGCCATAGTTGCTGCAGGGGTCATAGTCGATCAAGATATATTCAAAGTACTCCGCTCCCATCTGCCAGTGCACCTTCAATTGATTAATCAAATAGGAAGCAACCAGTTCGCGGCCACGCCGTGACAGATAGCCAGTGGCCGAAAGTTCATTCATGCAAGCATCAACCAATGGTTCTCCAGTTTTACCCAAGATCCACATATTTAGCTTTTCAAAGTCCTCCTCAAGATCTTGTCGGGATACTCCCCTGGTACCTCCCTTCAAAAAGATTCGATTTTCATACTTCTTACCAATTAAACGATGATAGTCCCGGCAAATAAGCTGCTGGAAGAAATGCTCAAGAGCCTCCCTATTTTCTACATGTGATTTTAGATCCATCAATTGCTGATAGATTTTCTTCGGTGATAGACACCCATGGCTGATCCAGGGAGAGAATCTGGATGAGTCATCGGAGTCCACCAGTTCATTCTTGGTGCGATCATAATGTTCTATTGCATGTAGCTTCCAGAAAAATGTCTCTAACCTTTGTAAACCAGCTTCCTCACCTCCATGGAAATCCATGTTGGCTCTTCCATCATCAAAGGGGGGAGTGAAGTTAATTAACATGGTTAGACTGGGAATGCGACCAGGATCAACATCTACGCCCATAGGCGGTATCTGAGCTGGAGTCTCTAAGGGAAATCTCACCGGGAGATAATGCTCAACTTCTTTCTTGAAGGCGGCGAAGGTATCTGGAGTGGCAGTTACTGGAAAAGGCAAATCTTGGGTGTAGTAAAGCATTTTGCCTCGAGAATAGCGCATTTCCTGACCAACCGTCCAGAGACTTTTTTCTAGTCGATCTTGCACAAGTACCTCATCCCTGGTACGCTCACGATTGCAAAAAACCCAAGTGGTCTTGTAAGTCCGGGCCAGCCGAAAAATCTCCTCCTCAGTACGGCCGACTCGAATGATTAGATCTGACCCCAAATCTCTCAATCTGTGCCGCAAATTCGTCACGCTCTCTATCAAAAACCTCAAGCGATGATGACCAATTCTAGGGAATCCATACTTGGTCTTACCAGAAAACAATCTGGAATCAAAGACATACACGGGCAGCACTTGGTCACTAGCCAGGATAGCATCGGTCAGGGCCTCATTGTCGTGGAGCCGGAGATCAAGTCTAAACCATACAATCGAACGCCTCTTTCTCATTGGTTTCAAATACCGATGTATCCACAAGGGATATACTTACCTTTACTGGCAAAAATAGAACAGTTGCTTAATTTAGTTTGTTGATGTATAACTTGATTCAAATGCTTAATGATCGATTTGGCATGCTGGCCAGCAGCCTGGTATTCTTGACTTTTTGTTTATCATGTGGATCTTCTGACCAAGGGGGGATGACAGGCTCCGCAAGCCAGGTACCTACAGAGTTAAAAGCCTTGTACGATGAGGTTTTGGGCATACATGATGAAGTCATGCCTAGAATGCAAGACCTGGGTCGGTTTCAGGACCAATTGAAGACTGTACTGGACTCACTAAGACAGCAACAGCCTATCGATCAGGATGAACTTAGTAAAGCTAATCGCGTCCTGGGAGATTTGAACCGTGCTGAAAACGCCATGTGGTCTTGGATGCATGACTTTGCCAAGCTCGACTCAATACCGAGTGATGAAAAGGAACAGTTTCTTAATACAGAAAGAAGCTCTGCACTGAGTATGAAGGAGCTCATGCTGGAAAGTCTCGGCCAGGCCGAAGAATATTTAGCGAGCAGTCAATTCCATCCGGAATGAAGGGACTTAACGTTGGTTGGTTTGTGATCGTCCTTGTGGTTTTGATCTCCTGTCATGACCAGAATGGTCGACTTCCGATATTGGGAGAACAGCGAATTGAAGATGGTGATACGATTTACCATCAGGTTGAACCCTTTAGCTACTTAGATCAAGATAGCAATCAAGTAAGTCAACAAACACTGCAAGACAAGATTTATGTAGCTGATTTCTTCTTTACATCCTGTCCAACAATTTGCCCAAAGGTCACAGCCCAGATGTTGCGTATTCAAGAAGAATTCATTGATGAGGATAGACTCAAGTTACTCTCCTACTCTATAGATTATCGAAAGGACTCGATTCCAATATTGAAGAGATATGCGTCGAAAGTCGGTATTTCAAGTGCTAAATGGCACTTGGTTCAGCTGAAGAAGGACGAGGTGGAGCGAGTGGCCAATCAATATTTTAGTGTTGCCTTTGAAGACTCAAGCGTGCCGGGAGGCTTTGATCACAGTGGCCGGCTGATGTTGGTAGACCAGCATGGTCGTATCCGTGCTTATTGTAATGGCACCGAACCCGATGAGGTCACTGAATTCATGGAAGAGATTCGCATCCTTCTAAATGAAGGTTGATCTCCAAATCTGGGTCTTAATTCTCGGATTCCTTGCTTGCCAAGAAACTCCGTACGTACAAGGCAAACGATTATATGAGTACCATTGCAGTGGATGTCACATGAGCGACGGGCAAGGAATGAAATCACTTTACCCGCGCATCGATTCTTCTGATTTCCTAAATAAGAATACGCTGGACTTGGCTTGCCTAATTCGGAGAGGTCGTGATAATCCTCCAGTAGTAAACAGTGTCTCATATGACGTACCGATGCCTGGAAATGCCGAACTCACTGAAGCTGAAATCAGCAATATCTGTAACTATATTTTTTTTCGATGGTACCCGCAGCTTACACCCGTCAGTGAATCACAGGTCCGCAAGCAATTGGCTGAGTGCACAGAATAGTGGTTTTCGTCGTTCCCAATGCATTGATTAGCTATTAACTCATTGATCCTAAAGAAATTTTAGGTGATCTGGTTTTTGTATGTATTTTTGGTCTGAACATGTACAACATATGAGGATTATTCTTTTGTTAAGCTGCATGCTAGCCTCACCTCTTTGGTCGTCGGCACAATCGGATGTACAAATTGATTTTCAAACTTCAGCCGCAGGTCTCTTCATGGTTGAGGATTGCAGTAGTGAAGACAGCATAGTCGTGAGTATAGAACCTCAGGATACCAGTATCGAATTCATCGTGGACTTCGGGGGAACTGCAACCAATCAGACTGACTATAACACTGATCTTGGAACTCGGATAACTTTTGATAGTGGAGTCACAAAATTGACCTTTGGGATAGATGTGGTTAGCGATGGAGAAGTTGAAGACCGCGAGACCATTTCTATCAACCTGTCCAATGAAAATGGGGATCAGCTCGCTTCACTGATTCTACTGATCCTTGACGAATTGGAAGTGACCATCGAACCTGAAGTTGTCAATGTATGTCAGGGAGAGATTGTCACTCTATCCACCGTCTTGCCAGGAACTTATCTCTGGATTCTCGATCGAGACACTGTCTCGGCAGAAACCCTTTCTTTCGTAGCAAGTGAGGAAACAAATGTTGAGGTTCTTACTAGGCTAGGGAGCTGTTCTGCAACTGATGACATTGATATCCAATTGCGGGCTGGGATCAGATTCAATGAAGGAGATACATCTTTTATTTGTCTAGGCGAGCAAGCTACCATCACTGTCGACATTATTGGAAATCCAGCAGGAGACTACCTCTGGAGCCCTTTGGATACGAGCATTGTGGTCTTGGCCGATCAAACCATACAGGTGACCACTGATGTCACAAGGACCTACTACCTTACCTTTCAGAACGACGCCTGTACTGTTACAGATTCTGTCGTCGTTCGTGTAGATTCCTTGCCACCATTACCGATAACTGTTATTCCTGAGAAAGATGAGTATTGTCCTGGTGAAACCGTCACCCTCTTTTCCAGATATTTAAATCCGGGACAATTTCCAGATGTACGTTTCTCCTGGAGTTTTGACGCTGGATCACCGCTAAGTGCTGATACATTGCTCAATTTCACATTTACAACAGTTGACACTAGTTATTATACACGTATGACAACAAACAATGCGTGTGAACAACGGGATAGCGTACTTTTGAACGTTATAAATCCACCACTCGAACTGTCACTGACTGATACCATCGTATGTCCTAATAGTCCTGTGAAGGTGGAGCTGAAAGATCCGCAAAATTTTGATGAGATTGAATGGATGCCGGAAGAGGGCCTGAGTTGCACTGACTGTCCTGATCCCACGATTCGGACGCCAGCATCCATGACTTACGAAATCAGCGCCAAGAGTATGGGATGTCCGGCCTCAGGATCCGTGACCGTGAATATCTTTCCCCCAGACTTAATTGAAGTTGTGCCCGATACAGCTGTCTGCCCTGGTTCTCCAGTTCAGCTCAGCGCTGTAGAAGCAGGATTGTACGACGATCTCAACTGGGAGGGTGCCGGCCTGAGCTGTAACAATTGTGCAGATCCCGTGGCCACACCTTTGGCTCCAACATTATACATCGTCATTGGTACTAAGCCTGACGGTTGTTTGGGACAGGGATCTTTGCAATTGAGCACCTTTGCCGTACCCCGGGTAACTTCCATAACCTCTGAACCTCCCAGTCCTGTAGAAATAGGTACTACAATTACATTGACGGCGGCAACTTCTCCTGATGTAACTGCAACAGGTATGTTTCGGTGGTTAGTGAATGACATGGAAATTGCAGAAACTGGAGCGGTAATCATGACTTCAGTGCCTTCAGAAGGTGACAATACTTTCAAGGTAGAAGTGATTTCCCCTGAGGGTTGTATGTCAATGGGTGAAACTGTTGTTGTGGGCAATCCACCCAAGTTTGAGATTCCCAATGCTTTCACTCCCACGGGTGACGACCTCAATGACAGGTTTAAGGTGCTGATTTTTGGCGGCCTTCGATTAGCCGAATTCAAAATCTTTAATCGCTGGGGTCAATTGGTTTATGATGGCAACGATCCCGAAGGTTGGGATGGACGTCATGATGGAAAAGATGCACCATCTGATGTCTATGCTTACACAGCAGTGCTTGAATTACTAGATGGCAGCCTCCGTACCGTAAGAGGGGAAGTCGCTTTGATTCGCTAAAGGGTAGGAAAAACCATATTTCATTTCCTCAAATCCCCGGAAGAAGATAAACAGATTTTTGGGGAGCAGATCAGGGGCTATTAAAAGGAAAGAGCGTTTGACAGAATCAAACGCTCAATACACCCTAAAAAATTAATAAACTATGAAAACAGTTGCCTTAAATTGTTCTGCGAAAGATACGACTAACTTTCATTCTCACCAACTTATAAGGCAGATAACCCACATTTTGTTTTAATATTTTCCAATTCCTCCATATATTCTATCAGCCTCAGGAAGTGATAAATGATAGAAATCTATCATATATTACTTTTTCGATTTGTTAAAATTTTAAAAAATCGGGCAAACCAAAGAAACAACTTGGCACCCGCCGTCGTTTATCCAATACCTTATAACAAAAGATAATCCGAATGAATGCAAAATCCCAAATCCCCGGCCCTGTCGAAGAGAGGGTTGTATCAGATCCTAAAGACCTTGTGCAATCTTTTTTACTTGAACAATTTGGCAAGCTCAGTTTGCAAGAAAACCTTGGTTTAAATTCCAAAGTGAAACGAACTTTTGTTCGTCCTGCCTAAGCAGCTCGATTGACTCAGTCACATTTTTTTCCTCAAGAAGGCATCTCGTATTCTTAGGTGCAAGACAATGCCTTGTTGTTTTAAGTAGTAGATGCTATCCTTGTTTTCGAAGATCCGCAGTAATCGGGGATCAATTATCAAGATCATCAAGCATATTGGCTAGCATATCACTGAAGGTGAGTTTGTCGTCAATAAGATCCTTAGTCAACACATTGAATTCAGCCAACGCGTGAAGAATCAATTCCTGTGCCACCCACTTGGCACCATCCTCTTTGGTAACCCGTGAAGCCAAAGCAGCGAGACCCGGAACTTTATTCAATTTGCGTTGGTAATCCTTATCGGCTTCGTCATGATATAAATCTAAACTGTTCCCTTTTGCAAACCATTGCCGGATGTCTTCAAAAATATCGACCTGGTTTGGTTTCTGCAGCCGATCTGGATTTGGAAAAGTAGTAAGAAACTCCTCTTTGAAAGCTTGACCAATGAGGTGGAGTGCCACTGACCTGGATCCTTCTTGCTCACCTTCATACACCAGTTCAATTTTACCTGTAATGGCGGGGATTACGCCCCAAAAATCACTTAGTCGAACCGTAGTTTCATTTTCGTCGTTGAGGAGCATCCTCCGTTCAGCGCTGCTCACTAAATTCTCCAAGGCAGTGATACTCAATCTTGCTGAAACCCCACTTTTTTCATCTACCAACTCCGAAGCACGAGCAACAAATGATATCCGTTCTAAGATATCGCTTACAAGGTTCGGAATCCTGACTCTGCTTGCCTTAACTTGCAATCTGGCTTCCTGAGATGTGATTTTCCTAGCATCAGCAATACTGATTGGATAATGGGTGAGCACCTGACTCTCAATTCGATCTTTAAGCGGGGTTATGATGCTGCCACGATTCGTATAATCTTCAGGGTTGGCCGTAAAAACGAACTGAATGTCAAGTGGAAGTCTGAGCTTGAATCCCCGAATCTGGATATCCCCTTCCTGCAAAATATTGAAGAGCGACACTTGAATTCGAGCTTGCAAATCTGGCAGCTCATTCATGACAAAAATCGACCGGTGTGCACGTGGGATTAAACCATAATGAATTACCCTTTCATCTGAATATGGCAGTTTTAGACTAGCTGCTTTGATGGGATCTACATCGCCAATCAGATCTGCAATGCTCACATCAGGAGTAGCCAATTTTTCTACGTAGCGATCTTCCCGGTGTACCCATTCGATGGGCGTATCTTCTCCCTTTTCTGCAACCAGATCTTTCGCAATCCTGGACAAGGGTTGAAAAGGATCATCATTAAGTTCACTTCCAGCCACCACAGGAATGTAATCATCCAGTAGGCCAATAAGCAATCGGGCTATCTTGGTCTTTGCTTGACCTCGAAGTCCTAACAGCAGTATGTTGTGTTTTGACAAGATGGCCCGCTCAATATCAGGTAGAACGGTTTGGTCAAAACCTATGATCCCGGGAAAAATCGGTTCACTTTTTTGAAGTTTTGCAATCAAATTTGATCTTAACTCTTCTTTGATTGACCGGGTTTGGTATGGAGAGTTCCTCAGATCACCCAGGGTTTTTATTTCATTCATCTCTCTCATTTTATGAATTACATACCAGATGGCTTGAGTACCAAATCTCTGCTCAAATTCAGAAATTTCTCCAGACCCTGGTGGTGAATTGGCCCGAGCCGGTAATGAATCCTCTCGTAAAAGTATTTCTTCACATTCACGGAGCTAAAAGTAGCCTGGGCTTCTTTTGCAAGGCTGTCGCGCAGAGTTAGACCATAATCAAAGGCCTCTTCAAGAAGTTGCCTCTGACGCTCATCCATTTGATTTGAGGTAACCCATAGAGCAAAAATGAATGGTAGACTGGTCCGATCTTTCCACAACTCTGCCAAGTCATATGAATAGCGAAAATTAGAGCGCAAATGCAAGGACCGGTCTCCAATGACCAACCCAGCTGTGGTACCGGAGATCATCTCTTCGTAACCAGGCTTGGAATGCATTAACTCTACTGATCCAAAAAAATCACGTGCTAGAATCCTCAATAGAAGATTAGACGTACGAGACTGATAATCAAGCCATATATGCCTAATGTCCTGCAATTCTACTTCACTTAACACCAAGACCGAATCGACCAGACCATCTGCTGCAATCCCCCACCTTGAAAGTGGCGTATATTTCTGCAATTGAGCAAGGGACGCAACCGGCACCAGCCCTACATCGGCCGTCCCTTTCTGCAACCTCTCAGCACAAACAACCGGTATATCTTTCTGAATGGTCCACAGGGCTTTTGAAAGGTAGGCCTCTAATCCAGCAATATATGGCCGTGTATTAAGATACTCAACCGCGGAAATTATCACATCTCTTAACATCCTATGTCCAACACTTGCAATAAGGAAATGTTTGAGAAGTGTAGAGCTGGCCAAGGCTTATCATTGCGTGATTCAATGAAGTCAAATGCTTATTTAACCACTGGTAGAGACAAATATCCTTTAAAGTCCGACTCGTCTTCAAATTCCACATGGCTGTAGTCTTTAATCACGTTATACAAAGTATCTCGTTCGATGGGTTTTCGATGAACACTCTTGATCAGCTTGACCAGCTCTTCAGTGGTCAAGGATGGTGATTGTTCTTCAGCACCTGCCAAACTGTAGATCTTAGTAGTATCATCAATGGTACCGTCAATATCGTCAACGCCAAAAGCCAAGGACAGGGAGGCAGTCTCCCTACCTATCATTGGCCAATAAGCTTTGACATGATCAAAATTATCAAGATAGATACGTGAGACGGCATAATTTTTTAGATCCTCCAAAATATTGACTTCTTCAAGGTGGGATAGGTCGTTGTCTTTGTTTCGAAATTTCAGGGGAATAAACGTCTGAAAACCTGAGGTCTGGTCTTGCAGGTCTCTCAGTTGCTCCATATGATGGATGCGATGTTTGGTTTGTTCGATGTGTCCATAGAGCATCGTTGCGTTTGATCTTCCACCCATCTGATGCCAGATCCGGTGTATCTCCAACCATTGTTCGCCAGAGCACTTATCACCAGCAATCTGCTTTCTTACCTCGGGATGGAAAATTTCAGCTCCTCCTCCCGGCATTGAATCAAGGCCTGCTTCCATCATAAGTTCCATGCCCACCTGGTATGAAACCTTGGCTTTCTTGAATATATAATGATATTCCACTGGAGTTAAAGCTTTAATGTGCAGGTCAGGTCGGTGAGATTTAATCTTACTAAACAGTGTGGCATAGAAATCCAAATCATACTGAGGGAGAACACCACCCACAATATGAACCTCCGTGACCGGTTTGTCATCATAAGATCTGACGATATCCATGATATCATCCATCGAATACTCCCACCCCTGCGACCTCTGCTTAATCAGCCGTGAATAGGAGCAGAAGCTGCAAGTGTAGATGCAAACGTTGGTGGGTTCAATATGGAAATTTCTATTAAAAAAAGTCTTATCTCCATGACGAAGCTCTCGAACCTTATTTGCCAAGAGTCCAACAAATGACAGTGAACTGTGGTCATAGAGATGCTGGCCCTCTTCAACCGAGATCCTTTTACCCTCTAATACCTTATTGGCGATCGTTTTATCCGCTGTGGACGTCGCATAATCAATGATTGACTGCATCATACCTTTTCAAAAACTTTCGAATGTACGACAAAATCATCTCATAAAGGTTGTTCGGATTTTGACAGAATGGCCACCCAGCAACGCCAAATGGATCAGGTCTAAGACAAGAAGAGTTGCTGACAAAGTATACTCCCACGACATTGTAAGCTTGGTAACGAAGGGTCACAGGTGCTCTTTCTTTGGAGGGGAGAAACAATGGATTTTGCAGCTAAATGCTTATCTTACCAGCCCAGATTGCCAAGTACCCCCAGGTATAAAAGAAAGCTAGAAACTTCTTATGGATAGCGTATGAAGATAATATTTGGGGCCAGATCTCTGGCACTATGGATTGCCCTTATTTTCCTTTACTTCCCGGTTTTAGGTCAAGAAAGACTTAGAGGTTCTGTCACGGACAAAGAGACTGGTGATCCACTGATTGGAGCTAACATACTATTGCAAGGCAGCACTCGAGGTACCATAACAGACTTTGATGGGTTTTATGAATTACGTGTGGATTCACTGCCGGTAACTATTGAGATCAGCTATCTCGGATACGAGACGATCGAAAGAGAACTTACCACAATTCCGGATCCTCTCGACATAGCCATGGAAGTATCAGCTGGCGTTACACTGGCCGTAACAGAAGTGAAGGCACAAAGGATCTCCGATCGGCAGAAGGCTGCACCTCTCACCGTAGAATCCATGGATATTTTGGCCATTAAGGAAACTCCCTCGGATAATTTCTATGATGGTTTGGGTTCATTAAAGGGAGTGGACCTCACTGCAGCAAGTCTGGGCTTTAAAGTGGTGAATACCAGGGGATTTAACAGTACCAGTCCAGTACGATCTCTTCAGATTATCGATGGAGTGGACAATCAAAGTCCGGGACTGAATTTTTCACTGGGTAATTTTTTAGGCGTACCAGAATTGGATATCCTAAAAGTTGATTTGATCGTTGGTGCAAGCAGCGCTTTTTACGGCCCAAATGCCTTCAATGGAGTCATCAGCATGAAGACAAAAGATCCATTTATACAGGAGGGCATTTCTGCTCAAATCAAAGCAGGTGAGAGAAATCTTTTGGAGGCTAGCCTGCGTTATGCCCAGGTATTCAGAAATAGGAAAAATCAGCCATTCTTTGCCTTTAAGATCAATGCTCTTGGCCTCATGGCCGATGACTGGCAGGCAAACAACCTTAGTGCTGTAGATGGGACTTTAACCGGGCCAGACAATCCTGGTGGTTATGATGCTGTGAATATCTATGGTGATGAGTATCAACTCTCCAATGATTTATCTCGCTCAGCTTCAAATCCTGGATTGGGTATTTTTCATCGAAAAGGTTATCGTGAAGCGGACTTGGTCAACTACGACGCAGATAATTTTAAGACCAATGTTTCTCTACATTTTAGGCTCAATCCAGCAATGGATTTATCGTCACCAAAATTGATTCTCTCGTCAAGTTACAGTGGTGGAACAACCGTTTATCAAGGTGATAATCGATTCAGCCTTAAGAATGTTCAATTTTTTCAGCATAAATTGGAGTTCAGTAAAGAGGAAAAATATTTTGTTCGGTTTTATGCAACCCACGAAGATGCCGGTAATTCTTTTGATCCATATTTTACTGCACTAAAATTACAACGGCTAGCCAAGTCCAGCCGCACCTGGTCGATAGATTACATCAACTATTGGGGATCTAATATCAACCCACTAATACGAGGAATCGAAGGATTTCCAAGAATCACCGATTACATCGGAAGACCCGAGGAATTTAGAGATGCGCAAAACCAATTCTTATCTTCCTTGACTAGCGAACTATTTACCTGGCATCAAATGGCTCAAGATTTTGCCAACAGTGCAAATCCACTAGAGGGAGCGACAGACTTTCTTGAACCAGGCACTCCCGAATTCCAGAGAGCCTTCGATGATATCACTGGGAGGATTGCCTTCTCAGAGGGTGGTACCAAGTTCTATGATCGATCAGCCTTGTTCCATGGTCATAGTGAAGTCAAATTTGATGTTATTAAAGAGGATCAAGCTCTTCCACTACAGATTACCGCCGGTGCCAGTGGAAGGTTATATCTTCCAGAATCTCGGGGTTCAATATTATTGGATACTATGGGAAGAAATATCAATACTTATGAGTTTGGGATATATGCCGGTGGACGATTATCTTCTTTCAACAAAAAACTTACATTGACTGCCTCACTCCGAATGGATAAGCACGAAAACTTTGGAGTAAACTTATCACCTGCCTTTTCTGCAGTTTACAAACCCGCTGCAAATAATTATTTGCGGGTTTCCCTGTCATCTGCCATCAGAAATCCCACATTATCCGACCAATTTCTTTTTTACAATGTTGGTCCTGCTATTTTAATTGGCAATATTGATGGATTTGAAAATTTGATTACTACCAACTCCTTTGTTGACTATCTCAATACCCTGAGCACCGATCAATTGGATTATTTTAGTGTCGATCCTATTGAAACAGAAAAGGTCCGTACCCTTGAATTTGGTTATAGAACCACATTATTTAATTCAGTTTACATTGATGCTGAATACTACTTTAGCCGTTATAGAGATTTTATAGGCTATCAGATTGGTGTTGATGCCACGTTCGACACATTCGTTCGCTTACCAAGAAACATTCAAGTTTACCGTGTGGCTTCAAATGCTGAAGATATAGTAAATACACAAGGCTTTTCCATAGGGATCAACTACTACTTCAGCAATTTTTCCCTTGCGGGGAACTATTCATGGAATAAATTGGTCTCGCAGGTTGACGACCCAATTATTCCAGCATTTAATACTCCTGAGCACAAATACAACATATCTCTTAATGGGCGAGAATTGACCATTGCGGGTGCTCAGCATTGGGGGTTTAACATTGGATACAAATGGATCGAAGGCTTTCTATTTGAAGGATCGCCACAGTTTACAGGCTTCATACCTTCCTATGGCCTTCTCAATGCTCAGATAAACTGGACGTGGATACAAGCCAATTTGACCTTCAAGATCGGAGCAACCAATATATTGGATAATCGAACCTTCCAGGCCTATGGCGGTCCCGAAATAGGGCGACTGGCTTATTTTTCAGTACTTTACGAATGGCTCAAGAAATGAAACAGCATTACAGAAAATAAATCAACTAGTTATGAAAAAGATAATCGGATTGCAGATTTTTCTCTTATTAACCCTCTCTGTGCACCTATTGAATGCTCAGGAAAGCAGTCGCTACCTAAGTCCAATTTTTTCCACTGTTGATGTGCAAAGGGATGTGGTATACGGCACGAACATTAGTGTATTGACTGGGACCCCTGCCGAGACGGATCTGCTTATGGATGTTTATACTCCGTCTGGGGATACTGTAATGAATCGACCGGTCTGGATTATACTCCATACAGGAACATTTCTTCCACCTTTATTTAATCAGCAAGTGACCGGATCACGGACTGATTCCACTGTAGTTAATATCTGCAAGCGCCTTGCTGCCCTTGGTTATGTAGCTGTTGCGGCAACGTACCGGGCAGGTTGGCTGGCTACCTCACTTGATCAGGACATTAGGATTGGGAGTCTCCTTACGGCTGCATATAGAGGCATTCAAGATACCAGAACTTGCATTCGGTTTTTGAGAAAATCAAGTGCTGAAGAAGATAATCCTTACGGCATTGATGCCAGTAAGATTGGAGTGTGGGGAATTGGCACAGGAGGATATTTATCCATGGGGGCAGCCACTTTGGATGATCCTGAGGAAGTGCAGATTGAGAAATTTATCAATACCATGACCGGGCAATCCTATGCAGATACCGCCCTGCTGGGGAACTTTGACGGTACTTCAGCAGGTCAGATCAGCATTCCCAACCATCCGGGTTACAGTTCAGATTTCTCGATTGCCGTCAACCTCGGTGGCGCAATGGGTGATATATCTTGGCTGGATGGTGAATCTTCTGAACCGGCAATAGTCGGTTTTCACGCAACGACCGATCGTTTTGCTCCCTTTGGAATCGCCGACGTATTTGCTCCGGGTGAAACACCATTATTGGTAATCCCAACTGCAGCCGGTGCCAGGATAGTCATTGACAGCGCAAATAACCTTGGAAACAACAATGTGCTTGATTTAGTACCTGCCGAATTAGACCCGCTAGGTCCTCGCATCCAGGAATTAAAGGAAGTCGACGTCACGGTAGCCCTACCTCCTGGAGGGATGCTTAAGGCTGGAACAGATCATTTTTATCCATTCATTACCCAAGGTGCGGAGGGCAGTCCGTGGGATTGGTGGAGTTTTGAGGACCTTCAAGTTGTCGTTGCTGGGACGAACGCTCTTCTTGGCACTGAATTCAACGCGGATACACTTCACCGGGATGGATTACTGACCAATCCAGATATGTCGGCTGAAAAAGGCAATCGATATCTAGACACGATTTTCATGGTCACCGTACCTAGAGCTTATTATGCCTTCGGTCTGGATACCGTATCCACCTCCTTGCCTTCCCTGTCCAAAGAGGATGTTGAACTTTCCCTGTCTCCCAATCCTTCGACCAACAGTATTGAAATTCGTAGTTCGATATCAACACCCATGGAGCAGGTTAGATTTTTAGACATTGCTGGTCGGGTTGTACTGGAGCGTAGAAATATAGGCAGCAACTACACTAGGATTGACCATCGACAGTTGACTCCTGGCACTTACTTTGCACAGATCCACTTTGAAAATGGTCTGATCACACAAAAAATCATTTTGCAGTGATCTAAAGCTTGCTGACTCAAAAGCTGTAGAAGAGGTTGCCATGTAGATTTTTGGCAGCCTCTTTTTTACTTTTACCCCACCTATGATCTCTGTCTTAATTCCCGTATTCAATTTTGATGCTCGCCAGTTGGTTCGCGATATGAACCGGCAAGTGGAGTCGTTGGATTCTGATGGTGAAATTCTCGTCTTTGATGATGGGTCAACGACAGATTTTAAGCAGATCAATCGCGAAATTTCTGATTTGTCCAAAGTAAAGTACCAAGAAATGCCCTCCAATCTTGGTCGCTCTATCATTCGGAATAGACTTGCTGAGGCGAGCACAAATCCATATCTACTCTTCTTGGATTGCGATTCATCGATCATCAGGAATGATTTCCTAAAAACGTATCTGTCCCATGCTCATCCCAGCAGAGTGATCGTTGGGGGTCGAAGATATCCTGCTAGACCTGCAGATCCACTGAAGATTTTACATTGGAAGTACGGGACAACTCGAGAACACAAAAGCGAAACTGCTTTTCAATCCAACAATTTCCTGATTAGTCGCACCGTCTTCACGGCAATTCGCTTTGATGAAAACATTACCACTTATGGACACGAGGATACTCTATTCGGGCACAGGTTAAACCAAGACTCTCTTCAGATAGAACACATTGACAATCCAGTGATGCATTTGGGCTTGCAAGATTGCCATAAGTTTCTCAAACTACAGGAAACAGCCATTGACAACCTTATCCTACTTTCCAAATACCAATTGACGGTGGACACCAGATTGTTGCAACTGGTCTACAGACTAGACTCTTTATGTTTAAGTGGTTTTGTAATGTGGATGTTCTCTAGGCTAAAAAAGTGGATTACATGGCATCTTTGTGGACGCTTTCCCAGCCTATTGCTGTTAGACTTTTATAAGATTGGCTACCTGCTGATCAGGAGGGAGGCTGCTAAAATGACTAGAGGCTCCCATAGGTGAGCCTCCGTCATTCTCAAATTAGGTTTATCGTCTTCAGGACAACCAATAAGAAAAAATTATCTAATGGTCCCCTCTAAAGTAAATTAATTCGTGGTAGACCGCATACCCCCTCTTTGGTATTTTTGAACTGTGCTAAATATCTCACATATAAGTGTTTAGACTACTGCTCAGTACACATAATACTCTCTTCACATCTGTTTTGAGTCATCCAACATTTGGGTTAGGAAAGTGTAGTCGAATCCATGTAAACCTTTGTTAAAATGAGAGGAAAATCGGGACACGCTAAGTACTCATGCCATCGCCAACCTAAAGGGAAACCATCAATAAATACTTCAAGATGATACTTTGGCATCAGAAGAAGGATAACAATATCTGCCTGTATGTTTTCTTCTCCAGCTTCAGCACCGTTGTGACACAAGATGCCATAGTACAATGCCTGCACAGACTGATACATTCAGTGAATGCTTACTACCCCATTGTGGGACCTCCAAAGCTTCATCCAGGAGGGGTAGAATTTCCTCTGAAATACCATCAACTTCGTTTCCAAAAACCACAGCGATTTTCTCACCGTTCCACCGGGTTTGCCTTAGGGAAGTGCTCGAATCCGTTTGCTCAATACCATAAATTCGAAATCCAGATGATTTCAAGTTCAAAAGGGCTGAATGAACTGAACCCTCATATTTCCAGGAAACTGACTGGGTGGCTCCAATCGCAGATTTTAGGATTTCCCTGTGAGGAGGTCTGGGAGTAATCCCGCAAAGGACCAATTCTTCAATCGCAAATGCATCAGCTGTTCTGAAAATTGATCCTGTATTGTGTCCCGAACGAATATTGTCTAAGATCACTACAATGGGGAATTTCACCACCTTTTTGAAGGCCTCAACAGAGAGCCGGTTCAATTCCTCGAGTTTCAATTTTCTCATAAATACTATCTTGAGCGTCCTATCTTACAAAATTTATCCCGTTGCTCAAGCTGCGCAATCGAGATTTATTCGGCCACAGAATTCTACAAAGCGAATGGTTTGTAGCATTGTTGTTGTATGTGATGCTCATTGCCTTTCATGGTTACCGGTTTGGCGATCAAGATATGAGTGAGACGTTATCCTATGCCAAATACCTTTGGAACGAAACGTTGTATCCCCATGATTTTTATGTTCAATCAGTGGCAGAGCATTGGCTGAATGAACGACTTCCCTTCACGCTTATTCTGGCACCTGGCAAAATCGATTGGGAGTGGTATTGCCTTGGAGCTCATTTTATCACGACCTTACTCTTTATCATCGCTCTAAAGAGAATTACAGACAAGTATCTGTCAGGTATTGTATGGAGATGGATATTCTTGCTGGGGTTCTTCTTCGTGAGCTATAAGGTAAACCTTGGTGGAAATGAAGCATGGTATAATTACTTTGTTCCGAGTCACCTGGCCAAGGTTTTCGGCATCTGGAGTTTATACTTCTTTCTTGAAAGAAAAGAAAATCGCTCGTTCATTATCCTGATTTTCAGCACGCTGGCACAACCCGTGGTTGGTGCTCAATTGGCCTTGATCTTTGGTCTCATCGTCCTCTTTGAATGGATCAGAAGCCCGGAAAAAGGAATTCGAGGATGGAAGGGCATGTTCGCCCTATTTTTCACTGCCGGAATATGGGTATTAGGGGTGTTTTGGCATCACTTGCTCAGTGATCATTCAATCAATCGTTCCGACTATTTCGAGATGATGGAATGGCGTCTCGGGCACCACTTTTTTCCCTCCTACTTTCCAGAAACTTCATGGATAACTCTAACTCCTCTCATCCTTATTGGGACTGTCATCTGGTATAAGATAGATAAGAGAGTTTTTGCCTTCTTTGTCATTTCAATCGCGGGTATGATCCTCTATACTATTTTTATCGAACTGTTAGAAATTCCTGAATTTTTAAGTCTTCAGTGGTTTAAGACTACGGTATGGTTAAAACCCTTAGGCCTCCTGGCCCTCATCTACGCTTTTTCGAAGCTGTTTCATGGGGGGTTGGTGCAGCGGTATCCTCTCCGTTGGATTGTCCCGTTGTTTTTGGTGTTTGCTCTTGTTCCACTGCTGAAGAGTACAGCATTATGGCGTACCAATGTACCCTACCATTTGCCCTGGAAATCATACTATACCGACGAAATGCAACTCGGTGTGGAATTGCAACGGCATTTGCCGACAGATGCAGTCTTACTGACCCCACCACAAATCACCGGTCTCAGGTTCTTTAGTGAGCGCAGTATTTATGTAGACTATAAAAGCAACATTCACTCAAGAAAATATATGGCTGAAGCCTCTCGACGTCGCCAAAAACTCTACGGAATGCATCTCACGTGGCGACGAGAAGGCCGGGACATGGTCCAGGCTGGTCAAAAATTCTATGAGAATCTAGGGAAAACTGAATTTGAGGCATTCAAGAAAGAAGGTGCTACTCACGTAGTCGCAAAGCAAGGTCGGGAAATGGACTTAGAGATTGCGATCCAGACGGACTCATTTATCGTCTACAGTCTCTGATATTTTCGCCCGTCCGGCATCTACTTTACCCTGATTAAATTTCATGGCAGCTCTGACAAAATCCACGAATAGAGGATGGGGTCTTTCAACCGTACTCTTTAACTCTGGATGAAACTGCACCCCAACAAACCAGTCGTTTTGATCGTATTCCATGATCTCTACCAGCCCCGACTCTGGATTGATTCCCTTAGCTCTCATTTCGCCACTCTCAAACAGTTCTAAGAATTCGTTATTAAATTCATACCGATGCCGGTGCCTCTCATAGATGATGGCCTCCCCATAGGCTCTAAAAGCATGGGAATCTTTCTTCAAATTACATTCGTAGGCCCCTAACCTCATCGTTCCTCCCTTCTTCGTAATGGTTTTTTGATCTGGCATTAGGTCAATAACGGGATGACTAGTCTTTTTGCCCCACTCGGTCGACGCCGCATCCGTCAAGTGCAGAACATTTCGAGCGAATTCTACCGCAGCACATTGCATACCCAGGCAAATGCCAAAAAAGGGAATATTGTGCTCCCGTACATACTGAATGGCCGATATCTTTCCCTCTATGCCTCGAGCTCCAAATCCAGGGGCAACCAACAGGCCGTCAAGTTCCGATAGGATATCTCTCCCATGATCAGAGCCCTCCAGATCTTCCGAATGAATCCTTACCACCTCAACTTCACATTCATTTACGGATCCGGCGTGAACAAAAGCTTCGTAAATCGACTTGTAGGCATCCTGCAACTCCATATACTTACCCAGAAGTCCTATTCTTACCTTACTTTTCGGATTCTTTAGGCGATCGAGAAATTCTTGCCAAGCCCTTAGCTTAGGCTCAGCCTTGGGTTCAAGTCTCATTTTGGCTAAAACGGTTAGATCCAGTTTTTCCTCCAGCATCAGCAATGGGACATCATAAATTGTATCCGCATCGATGGCCTCTATCACAGCATTGACATGAACATTGCAAAATAAGGCCAGTTTTTTGCGAATATCCATGGTCAGGTGATGTTCTGTACGGCACACCAGGATGTCAGGTTGTACTCCACTGTTGAGAAGTTCCTTTACCGAGTGCTGAGTAGGTTTAGTCTTCAACTCATCAGCAGCCCTCAAATAGGGCACCAAGGTCAGGTGAACGACCAGACAGTTTGCCGGACCCAAATCATTGCGCATTTGCCGCAAAGCCTCGATATAAGGCAAAGATTCAATATCTCCAACCGTCCCTCCAATCTCGGTAATGACCATGTCATAGTGTCCATCTTGTCCAAGCCTTCTAATGCGTCTTTTGATTTCATCGGTAATATGTGGGATGACTTGCACAGTCTTACCCAGGTAGTCACCAGCACGCTCCTTATTGATTACGGTCTGGTACACACTTCCAGTGGTCACATTATTGGCCTGTGAGGTAGGATGATTAAGGAATCTTTCATAATGGCCAAGGTCAAGATCTGTCTCAGCACCATCGTCAGTCACATAACACTCGCCATGCTCATAGGGATTGAGTGTGCCAGGATCTACATTGATGTAAGGATCAAATTTCTGAATCGTCACTTTATATCCTCTGGCTTGTAATAGTTTGGCCAGTGATGCAGAAATAATCCCTTTACCTAATGAGGAGGTCACTCCACCAGTAACAAAAACATATTTAGTCATATGAGTTATTATCTGTCTACGATCAAAGCTTGTGCTTGAACTTGGGCTCAAAGATAAGACGGATTTCATAAAATGCCATCAGATAGAGAAGGCAAACCTGGGACTAACCACAAATTTACCTTTGATACACAAGAGAGTAGATATGAAAGCAATTTCAATGTGTTGTACCAATGTGCAAAGTAATCGTTACTGACCAGGCTTATTCTGGTGATTTTTGGTCTGGTATTCCCACTTTACACGTAATAAATAGGAGAATCCCACTCATCGATCAGGCAATTTGAAAGCATAATTTTTTGATGGCTTTTATTCCTATATTCGACAGGTAAGTTTTTACCATTGACCGTTTTACATCATGAGAAACCTCCTACTTGTAACTGCTATTATAACCCTTTATTCAGCCTTGCCGGTCCAGGGGCAAGAACAATCAGGATCTTCTACAGATGCAAGCCAGGTCTTATATGGTGGAATGAAATGGCGCCAGGTAGGGCCCTTTAGAGGCGGAAGGGCTGGCACCGTTGCTGGGGTAGTAGGACGGGATAACTTATACTACATGGGTACTGCAGGTGGTGGCGTCTGGCGCACCAGGGATGCCGGATCAACTTGGGAATGCATTAGTGACGGTTATTTTGGCGGTTCAATTGGTGCCGTAGCCGTAGCTGCCAGTGACCCCAATGTAATCTACGCAGGAGAAGGTGAACAAACGGTAAGGGGAGATGTCTCCAGTGGTCGTGGCTGTTGGAAATCAGAAGACGCCGGTGAGACCTGGAAGTCCATTGGTTTGGAAAAAAGTGAGCACATAGGTCGAATCAGGATACACCCACAAAATGCCAATTTGGTTTATGTAGCCGTAATGGGGAATTTGTGGATACCCAATGAAGAAAGGGGTATATACCGCTCCAAAGATGGTGGACACACCTGGGAGCGAATCCTACATGTATCAAACCAGGCTGGCGCTGTAGATCTAATTATGGATCCTACCAATCCCAGGATATTGTACGCAGGTATGTGGCAGATTAAAAGGAATGGTTATCGAATGGATAGTGGAGGTCCGGGAAGCGGTCTTTGGAAGAGTACCGATGGAGGTGATACTTGGAACGATCTGTCCAAAAATAAAGGGCTGCCTCAAGGTACTTGGGGAATTGTCGGTGTGGCTGTTTCACCAGTAAACCCAAATCGGATCTGGACCATCATAGAAGCACTAGATGGTGGTGTTTTCAGATCTGAAGATGCAGGTTTAAACTGGGAAAAGACCAATGAGGATCGAGCACTACGTCAGCGGGCATGGTATTATTCGCGGATCTATGCCGACACAGAGAATGAAGACATGGTCTATGTGCTCAATGTAAGATATCACCGTTCTAAAGATGGCGGTCAAACTTTTGAATCCTTTGCCGCTCCACATGGTGACCACCACGATTTATGGATCGACCCAGACAATAACCAACGCCTGGCCATTGCCGATGATGGAGGCGCCCAAATTTCATTCGATGGCGGGAAAAATTGGTCAACGTACTATAATCAACCGACTGCCCAGTTTTATCGGGTTACCACAGATGAGCATTTTCCTTTCAGAATTTTAGGAGCCCAACAAGATAATTCTACGGTCCGTATACTCCATCGTTCGACCGGATCATCTATCACAGAGGCTGATTGGTCTCCATCAGCTGGTGGTGAAAGCGCGCATCTCGCTCCAGATCCAGACGATCCGGAGATCGTCTATGGGGGTACCTATAAAGGTTATATGATGAGATTGGATCACCGTACAGGCCAAGTGCGTTCAACAAATATTTGGCCCGACAATCCTGCGGGTTCCGGGGTTGAAGTAATGAAATATCGTTTCAATTGGAATTATCCAATATTCTTCAGCCCACACAATAGCGACAAGCTGTACGCCGGATCTAATCACCTTCACGTCACGACTAATGAAGGTCAATCATGGACTGTAATTAGCCCTGATCTCACACGAAATAATCCACGTACGCTCAAGTCTTCGGGAGGTCCCATTACCCAAGACAATACTGGTGTTGAATTTTATGGGACCATATTCGCAGCCTGTGAATCACCCTACGAAAAGGATTTACTCTGGGTTGCATCTGATGATGGACTCATCCACATCTCACGCAACGCAGGGCAAAGTTGGCAGGAGGTAACTCCCAGTCAGGCACCCGATAGCATCATGTGGAACAGCGTTGAACCTAATCCCTTTCAAGAAGGTGGTGCCTATATGGCTGGTACAACTTACAAGTTTGGAGATTATAGCCCATATCTCTACAAAACCGATGACTATGGTGAAACCTGGGTAAAGATCACGGATGGAATCAAAGCTACCGATTATACCCGGGTTGTACGGGCCGATCCCGATCGGAAGGGCCTCCTTTACGCTGGTACAGAATGGGGGATGTACATTTCTTTTGATGATGGCAAGTCATGGCAATCCTTTCAGCTCAATTTGCCGATTGTTTCCATTAGAGACTTACATGTACGAGATAAATCATTAATTGCTGCAACCCATGGGCGCAGTTTCTGGATGATTGACGATTTGAGTCCGCTACATCAACTCAGTGGGGATATTGCAGCTCAACGAGCCCATATCTACCAGCCTAAACCAGCCTTCAGAATGGCCCAGTCACAGAGTTCTGGCACCTCCTCTTCCCTGCTGGCGGGACAAAATCACCCAAATGGAGTTTTATTTAATTTCTTTGTCAAAGAATTAGACGAAGAAGAATTTGTCCAATTACAGATTCTCACAAATGATGGCGAACAAATTCGAACGTTCAGTAGCAATTCGAAAGACAAAGACAAGTTGCCTCTTGAAATCGGCAGTGGACAGTCCTTCGTGTGGGACATGCGTTATGAAGGCTTCAAAGAATTTCCGGGAATGGTACTTTATTCATCACCCAATCGGGGTCCCAAGGCAATACCAGGCCGATACATTGCTCGTCTGAAAATCGGTGCCGACAGTATTCAGCAGACCTTCGAAATAAAAAAAGATCCAAGATTACCCAATACTCCGGAGGATTACCAGGAACAATTGGATTTCTTACTGGAAGTTCGGGATAAAGTCAGCGAAGCTCACCAGGCTATGCTCGACATCGCCACCTTGAAGTCAGATCTAAAATTCTTAAAAAGCCGATTGGCAAGTAAATCAAATGCCCAAGACATTCTCTCCATGATTGACACCATTTTTAATAAAACCACAACAATTGAAAACAACATCCATCAGACCAAGAACCGGAGTTATCAAGATGCATTGAATTACGGCATTCGGATAAATAATAGATTGGCTTTTCTACTCGCTGACCAGCAAAGGGGAGATTTTCCTCCTACAGATCAGGCCGTAGAATTTAAGGCCGAAATATCGGCAGCATTGGACCGTGAATTGGCAGCATTGGAGGAGATTTTCACCTTAGAGATTTCCAAACTTAACCAATCGATTAAGGAAAAAGATATTTCCATTATTGAGTCGCCAATTCGAGCCAGGAAACCTTAATTCGACATAGTCACCAATCCCTAATACGCTCAGGCATCCTAAACCCTACTGCTATTTATATTTAACTATGTATTTCCTTGCTGCAGTTTTCTCTTGCAGGAAGGAGTTTGAATTTATATAGTAAGTAACCTTCAGAGCCGCTAAGTAGCGAAACAACCTTCGCGAGCTTGTTAAGTATCTCAGCAAGAACTATGAGCAGCAGTTCTCGTTGCAACACGGATCCTCCTTTTCCTTCTCGGCATAAACCGTAATGCTAAAAATGCCAAACTCGCTATCTTCCCAAAGTTTTCTGGCGGAAGCATCTAGATATTTATCTAAAACTTCCGGGGGCAACACAATCTTCTTTTGCTTCTGGATAACAATATTTTTAAAGCCAGCATTTTCGATGATCTTCAAATATTCGTCTTTGTCAATGGCCCCTGTCACACATCCAGCATAAAGTTCTGCTGCCTGCTGCAAATCTATGGGAAAATTTCCTTCGACTACTACATCCGAAATACTAAAATGTCCTCCCGTTTTTAGTATTCGGTACGTTTCCTTAAATGCCTTTTCTTTATCTGGGATCAAATTAAAAACACAGTTACTAACGACAACATCAGCGGATTCGTCCGCCAAGGGATTATGTTCTATTTCTCCTAAATAAAAAGTAACATTTTCAAATCCAAATTTCCGGGCGTTCTCTCGTGCTCTAAATACCATTTCCTGAGTAAAATCCAGACCAATAACTTGGCCTGACGCGCCGGTTTCCTCCCTTGCAACAAAACAGTCATTACCAGCTCCTGAGCCCAAATCAACAACGGTATCTCCCGGTTTTATATTCGCATACTCCGTGGGCAGCCCACATCCCAGACCCAAGTCAGCATCAGGTATGTGACCGGCCTTCCCGGTATATTCCTCCCCTATGAACGAATACTCACTAGCACATTCGGCTCCTGAGCAACACCCTCCTTTCGAATTTTCGGTGGCAATGGCTGCATATTTCTCACGAACAATTTTCTTTAAATGATCTTCTTTATCAATCATAACTAACAACATTTAATATCAGTAAATAATGAATTTAGTAACTCCATGGCTTTTCGACAGACCTCCTTATTGAGACAATAACAGACCCGAGGTCCATCAATATCTCCCGAAATAAGGTCCACTTCTTTGAGAGCCTTCAAATGCTGCGAAACGGTAGATTGAGAAAGGGGCAACACTTCGACTATATCGTTGCAAATGCAAGTATCGCGCTCCGATAAATATCTCAAAATGGCCACCCTTGCAGGATGTCCCAATGCCTTACCTAATTTGGCCAAATGAATATCCACTTGATCGAAAACTTCAGTCTTTGAATATGCCATGATTAATCTTATATCGCAAATATACGATAAAGAGTTCAAAAATCAAGGCTTCTCTATGAATAATTCTCTCTTTGCAAAGACGAGAATCAGGATAGAGTGAAACAAACATGCCAATCCGGTAGATCGCCAGACAATCCAACATGACTATTTTCAGTCTAATTGCTGCCTCTGCAAACCACCATGCAGGAAATGCTGGAGTTAGTGGCAAAAGAATAAAATCAAGACTTGCATCTTGACTGCCTTTTCAGAGTACTTCTCACTACTGCAAGATTATACCGGGCAACACACAGACTTACCGTGACAGGCATTTGGATCACAAATCACCCGGTCCATGGACAAATTTGTATTTTTACCTGACATTGAATACGGGTGTTTATGGCGGGTCACAATAAATGGTCGAAGATCAAACGGAAGAAGGGTGCCAATGATGCGAAGCGCTCTAAGGAATTCAGCAGAATCATCAAGGAAATCAATGTGGCAGTGAGGGAAGGCAACTCAGGAGATCCTGACTTTAATCCTCGCCTTCGATTGGCGTTAGCGAACGCGAAAGGGGTTAATATGCCCAAAGAAAATGTTGAACGGGCCATAAAGAAAGCGTTAGATGCAGGAGGTGAGGCACTGCTTCAACCAACTTACGAAGGATATGCCCCGGGAGGAGTTGCCATATTCGTTGAATGCACCACAGACAATCTCAACCGCACTGTCTCAAGTGTGCGGGCTATCTTTAGCAAACAAGGAGGGAATTTAGCCACCTCCGGTTCTGTTGATTTTTTATTTGAGCGCAAGGGAATATTTACCTTGGCTATCGGTGAACATAATCTCGAGGAACTGGAATTAGAGTTGATTGATGGAGGTGCCGAGGAAATTGATGCAGACGCTGAGCTAGGCGAGGTCTCCGTTACGGTCGCTTTTGAGGATTTTGGGGAGATGCAGAAAAAGCTTGAGGAGCTCGACATTGAGCCGCTCAGTGCACAATTAGAAAGGATACCAACCACCACTACCACCCTTGACGTACATGATTCTAAAAAAGTGCTGGCATTGGTTGAGGCATTAGAAGATGATGATGATGTACAAAATGTCTTCCACAATTTGGAGATGACTGATGAGCTCGAGGCCGTGCTTGATGAGAATTAACTGATCTTCAATGATTTCCCAGAATTCCATTGATGCCATCTTCCAAGCGACTCGGATTGAAGAAGTCGTCGATGAATTTGTCCGTCTTACCAAAAGAGGTGTCAATTTCAAGGGGCTTTGTCCTTTTCATGATGAAAAGACTCCCTCTTTTGTAGTATCACCTACTAGAAATATTTTCAAGTGTTTTGGGTGTGGCAGAGGTGGCACAGCGGTGAACTTTCTGATGGAACATGAAGGTCTTTCATATCCAGAGGCCCTTAAATACCTGGCACGGAAATACAACATTGAGGTTGAAGAAACGGGAGTATCAGCAGATTATGTTGTTGAAAAACAGGAACGCGATAGTCTCTATCTCATCAACGAATTTGCAGTAGAATTCTACCGAAGACAATTGCTGGAAACCGACCTGGGAAAGAGTATTGGACTGGGTTATTTCAAGGAACGCGGTCTACTTTTAAAGACGATTGAGAAGTTTGACTTGGGTTATGCTCCGGCATCAGGTGATGGATTGACCCAAAGTGCTATTGATAAAGGGTACAATATCGATTTTTTGCGCAAGCTTGGTCTGACCACCGATCGAGATCGGGATTTCTTTTTTAATAGGGTCATGTTTCCCATTCACAATTTATCCGGCAAAGTCGTCGCTTTTGCCGGACGTCAACTTGCTCATCAAAAGAAATCAGCCAAGTATATCAACTCCAAAGAGTCTGAGATCTACCATAAAAGCAAGGTCTTGTATGGCCTGCATTTAGCCAAACATGCCATCAGGAAAGAAGGTTATTGTATTTTGGTTGAGGGCTATACCGATGTTTTATCGCTTTATCAATCTGGTATTGAAAATGTGGTTGCATCTTCGGGCACGGCCTTGACCGTCGACCAGATAAAGTTGATAAAACGCTACAGCGACCAAATCAAGATTTTATTCGACGGTGACCCTGCCGGTATAAAGGCTGCTTTGAGAGGAATTGATCTAATCCTGGAACAGGATCTTAACGTCGATTTGATACTCTTACCGGAAAAGGAGGATCCTGACAGCTATTTAAACCGGGTAGGAACCAGTGCATTCCGTCAATATCTTGCTCAACATGCACAGGATTTCATTTTGTTCAAGACCCAATTGGTCAAGGAAGAAGCCGGAAATGATCCAGTTCAAAAGGCTTCTTTAATCAAAGATATCATCGGTAGTCTAGCACGTATTCAGGATCCAATTAAGCGATCTCTATATATCAGACAATGTGCAGACCTATTGGATGTCAATGAGGAATTGTTGGTCGTCGAGACGAATAAGGCCATGAACTTGCGCCACAGGAATGCCCGTATCGATGCCATTCGCCAGGCGAGATATGAACATCGAGCCGAGAAAGAATTACTAAACAAGGCCTTCCCCTCCCCTTCCAAACAGACTGACTCTATCTCGAATGACGAGTACCAAGAGCAAGATATTGTGAGGATCCTCATCGTCCATGGTGATAAATTGATCCAGGACGATCCTGAGGAAGTGAGCGTTGCCGCTTACATTCTTGCTCATATTCAAGATACAATCCCTGCGTTTGACAATCCGCTTTATGCGAAGATTGCTACACTCTATGGCCAAAGACTGGCAGAGGGTAAAAGCATAAATGCCGACTTCTTCACCCATCATCAGAATCGCGAAATTGCCCAATTGGCCACCTCATTTCTCAGTAGTCCCTATGAGTATAGTGAGAACTGGGAGAAGATGTATGGGATCCGGCTGGAATCACAACCGCAACCGGATGAAAATGAAATCCAAGACAGCTCACAAGCACTCCTGCGCTTCCTACTGCGTAAATACCAGAAAATGAGTGAGGAGAATAGTAAAAAGATCAAAGCCCTCTCTGATGGTAATGACACAGAGCTTCTAAAGCAACTTCAAGCCCAAGCTGTATTGATTGAAAAGAGAAATGAAATCGCCGAAAAACTCAGCACCGTCATCCTCTGATCCGGTTTTCCCAACAAACGCTAAACCAAATTCCCTCTACTGCTGCAATAAATCTTGCCAATCGCAAGTCCTATTTAAGGAAATGAATAAGCCAGGGCAATCATTACATTCCAAAAAATCAAGCCAAACGGTTGATGCAATTGAGATCTTCGAAAGCCTGTTTTAGCCGGTCAATAAAACTTTGTTCACCAGCCCGGAGCCATTGTCTGGGATCATAAGTTTTCTTATTGGGCTTATCGTCACCATCCGGATTCCCAATTTGAGTTTGCATATAATCCCGCTTACCTTCATAGTAATTTCTCACACCTTCCCAAAAAGCCCATTGCATATCGGTATCGATGTTCATCTTGATAGCGCCATAACCAATGGCCTCTCGGATTTCTTCCTGGGAAGATCCTGATCCCCCATGAAAAACGAAATTAATTGGATTGGGACCGGTTCCAAATTTCTGCTGGACGAAATCTTGAGAGTTTTTCAGAATGATCGGTCGAAGCTCCACATTACCAGGCTTGTAAACACCATGAACATTACCAAATGCAGCCGCAACAGTAAATTTATCACTGATCTTGCTTAACTCTTCATAAGCGAATGAGACTTCCTCGGGCTGAGTATAGAGGCGAGCGCTATCCACATCGGTGTTATCAACACCATCCTCTTCCCCACCCGTAACACCGAGCTCTATTTCCAGTGTCATACCAATTTTTGCCATTCTTTCTAAGTATCCCTTACTGATCTCGATATTTTCCTCAATCGGTTCTTCCGACAGATCAAGCATGTGGGAGCTGTATAGTGGGTATCCCCTTGACTCATAGAACTTTTCTCCTGCATCCAAGAGACCATCGATCCAAGGCAAAAGTTTCTTGGCACAATGGTCGGTATGGAGGATCACTGGTACTCCGTAAGCCGCAGCCATTGTATGAACGTGCATTGCACCAGAAATTCCGCCAAGAATAGCGGCATTTTGACCATCATTCGACAGTCCCTTTCCAGCAAAAAATACCGCGCCACCATTCGAAAATTGGATCATCACTGGAGAATTTACTTCTCTGGCAGTTTCAAGAACAGCATTTACAGAGTTGGTTCCAACGACATTTACCGCCGGTAGCGCAAAATCATTTTCATTTGCGTAATTCAATAAATCTGTCACTTCCTGACCGTGTAAAACACCGGGTCTAAACTTGGTCATCGTCGTCATGATTATATATTTTTTTGTTCTAAAATCAGCTTTGAAAGAATCAGATAATTCCTTGTTCAGTTAGATAACGCTCAGCATCTAGAGCAGCCATACATCCGGTACCAGCTGCAGTAACCGCCTGACGATAGACCTTGTCTTGAGCATCTCCACTGGCAAAAACCCCGTCAACATTGGTCCTTGAAGTATCATGTTGAGTGATAATGTAACCGGTTTCGTCCATATCCAGCCAATCCTTAAAAATGTCGGTATTGGGTTTGTGTCCGATGGCAACAAAAAATCCCTTAATCGGAATCTCACGCTCTTCTTTAGTAATATTGTTGATAACACGAACTCCTTCTACCTCATCAGCTCCAAGAATTTCAACAGCCGAAGTGTTCCAATGCACTTCTATATTCTCCGTCTTAAATACCCGATCTTGCATAATCTTCGAAGCCCGCATCTCGTCACGACGTACCAGTAAGTGAACCTTTGGGCAAAGTTTTGCCAAATAAGTGGATTCTTCGGCAGCAGTATCTCCTCCACCCACTACCGCTACTTCCATACCTTTGAAAAAGAAGCCATCACAAACCGCACAGGCTGAGACTCCCTTATTGGCTAATCTTTGTTCAGATTCCAGGCCTAACCATTTGGCGCTCGCACCGGTAGCAATTACGATCGAACTCGAGTGAATTTCTTGGCCACCTTCGGTCCATATTTTGTGAATTGGACCACTGAAGTCGGACTTGGAGATCAGCTCCATCCGGATGTCTGTTCCGAATCTCTCGGCCTGTTTCCGGAAATGATCCATCATCTCAGGGCCCATCACCCCATCCGGATAGCCTGGATAATTCTCTACATCGGTCGTGATCATAAGCTGACCACCGGGTTCCTGACCTGTAAACAGTACGGGATCTAATCCGGCTCTAGCTGCATAAATTGCAGCAGTGTACCCAGCCGGTCCTGAACCAATAATCACGCATTTACACTTCTCGATACTATCCATCTGTGCTTCATTAAAGAGTGCAAAAATAAAAATTATTCACGCTTTACTATCCGATGCTTCCAGGCCCTTCTGTTGCAGTTTGGAACTCAGCAATAACCCTCTCCTACGCTGACTTCACCAACAACCGTAGCTTATCGTGAAAGATGAGGTTTTCTTCACTAAGACCAATAGAAGCATGCTTTCAGCAAACAACAAGGTGACTTGAAAAAAGTTACATCACTGGGATGCCATCACCGTAGATCAGTTCCTCAACTTTGCAGAACTAAGACTTAAAAACCTGATTGACCGAATTTTTTGCTGGTTTCATCTGTTATATATGCAATTGAAGGGTCTCGTGATTAGTTTTCTATCCAATTTACAGGTTTAGATCTCTTATGGACATAACAACAATATATCCCTGGGTTTATCTCGTCTCACTGACCAGTCTCTGTGGATGGGCATTGTTCCCAAAAGCTAAGGGGCTCACTGGCGCATTACAGACTGCCCTGGTGGCTTCATTGGGTTTATGGGTCCTTATCGTCATCTCTACGCCGGGCAGCGCAGCATTTAAGTTGCTGGTAGCTTTTAGGGATTTGATCGTCCTTTCCATGGCCGGCCTGGTTATCTTACAGGCCCGGAGCAACAAGATCGTAGGTATAGGTGTGTTTGTTCTGGCTCTCGTGCTCTCCCAGCAGTTGTACCTGCCAGTACTTCGGGATACCTGGAGCCATACGCCTTCAGTGTATGATCAGAGCGGCGAACTTTTGATCGATCTCAACAACCAGGATAGAAAACCCCTTCAAGAACTATTGTCTATTTACAATGCCGACCTCAGGGCTGCATTTTCTCCAAGTTCGCCAGAAATTACGGATATCGATGAATACTATCTCATTGATTTGCCAGCATCTGCCATGGGAAAGCTGGAAGAGGTCAAGCAGAAACTCCTCCAGTTATCTTGTGTAGATTGGGTTGAAGACAATGAAGTGATTCAGGTGCATCCCGTATCTATACCTGCACAGGAGGTTGAAACCATGAGAAGACGTTACCAAATCAATGATCCAGAAGCTAGAAAACAATGGATCTTGTCTGCTTTTGCTGTAGATCAGTTTCACCAATATCTAAATTCACTGATTCCCCAAAAAAAGGAACCCGCTCTAGTTGCCATCATAGATACCGGTGTCGAAGGTGATCACGAAGACCTTAGAGACCAATATCAATCTCTCGACAATCAATCAGATAAAGATGCTGTAGGACACGGCACCCATGTAGCAGGAATCATCGGTGCTCGCACCAACAATGGAGTAGGTATCGCCTCCTTAGCTCCGGACGATTCTTGGATTCGAATTACCAGTGTGAAAGTTTTGAATGATCTTGGATTTGGATCACAGGCCACCATCATTCGAGGTATGCTATCGGCAGCTGATCAGGGAGTTGATGTGATCTCGATGTCATTGGGAGGTCCTAGCAGAGATAAGAAACAAGAGGCATATCGAAAAGCCGTAGAGTACTGCAATCAGAAGGGATCTATTGTAATAGTCGCTGCTGGCAATGCCAACGTAAACGCCAAGACCTATGCCCCGGCAAACACACCAGGCGTAATGACTGTAACAGCGATAGACCAAAGTCTTAAAATGACCAGTTTCTCCAATGGAGTGCAAGACCTACAACGGGGGATTGCTGCACCAGGAGATAATATACACTCTACTTATAAACTGGGTCAATATCGGACTTTAAGAGGAACCAGTATGGCCGCACCTTTTGTATCTGCGGTAGTAGGGATATTCCGTACCCTGGATCCATCTATAAATACGGAACGAGCTTATCAACTTCTTGCCCAGACCGGGATCTCATCGAATGTTCCGAGCAAAAGCGGGCCCGTGGTCCAACCATTGGCAGCTGTCAAAAAATTAGCCCAGGAGATGGAAGTCTTAACCCCTTTTAATGGTTCAGATAACCTCTAGAACCTGCATTACATGTCGGGCATTTTCTTGCTTTGAACCTTCAAGGTCTAAATCGATGGTCCTTTCAGCTTGTTCATAGATCGGACCTCTGACAGCTAAAAGTTTCTCGATATAGGCTTCCAGTTGGTCGGCGTGATCAGCCAAGACTGGCCGGTGATCGATTTTGGAAGCTAATCTTTTGCTGAGTGAATCGACATCAGCCCTGAGATAAATTGTGGTTCCCTGTGCATTCATCCAGGCCATATGATCGAAAAAACAAGGGAGCCCTCCACCTGTGGCCATGATGAAATCATTGTGTTGATCGATGGCCCTCAGCAATGCCTCGTGCTCGATCAAGCGAAAATGGGATTCGCCGTGTTTGGCAAAGATATCCGAAATAGTCCTCCCTTCTATTTCCTCAATGATCTGATCTACATCCAGAAACGGAACACTTAGTGCCTGGGCTACTAAACGACCGATGGTCGTTTTACCTACACCCATAAAACCTACCAGGAAGTACCTCATCGCAAAGGTTTGGGATCCGTTAATACAAAAATGCACACCACGCTCTGAGCAACTATCTTGTTCACAAATACGCTATTTGATCGAGATTCATAGAATGAAGAAGCAAAAATAATCCCTACTTTTGAACTGGTAAAACCAACACAGATGTACGAGTTACTCTTTCTGCAAGCACAACAACCCAATCCAATCGTTAGTTTTCTGCCACTGATCGGGATTATTGTGGTCTTCTACTTTTTCTTCATGAGACCTCAGCAAAAAAAGCAACGGGCTCAAACCACTTTCACTGAGCAATTGAATAAAGGCGATGAAGTGGCCACTGGTAGTGGTATCATAGGTAAGATAAATAAGATCGAAGACAATACGGTAACCCTTCAGGTAGATCAAAAAACCTTCATCAAAGTTGTCAAAAACTCCATATCTAAGGAGATGACTGATGCCTTAAAGACCAAGACATAACCTAGATCACAATTTTTTGCGGAGTCTGCCACTTCTTATATTTGATTGCGATGGAACACTTGTAGATAGTGAGGGACTAGCTAACCGTGTTTTCGTAGAATCAGTAAATATGCTTGGCATTCCGCTAAGCCTGAAGGAGGCTTGGCAACATTTTCCCGGCACATCTCTGGCCGAATGCATGACCTACGTCAAGGACAAATATGACATTACCTTTGCTGAAGATTTCGTAAGCCAATATCGTGAAAATTTATCTCAGGTATTTGCACGTGAGTTGACCTTGATTCCAGGGGTAGCGAAGTGTTTGGAACGTTTGACTGCATATCCAAAATGTGTGGCTTCCAATGGCCCGGAGCACACCATTCATGAGAATCTGAAAACTACCGGTATTTATGATCATTTCCAGCAAGCTATTTTTTCCGCTTATACGATCGAAAGTTGGAAACCCAGCCCTGACCTTTTTTTGCATGCCGCCTCAGCCATGAATCGAGATCCGAACGAATGCATCGTCATAGAAGACAGCGAAGCAGGTATACAAGCTGGATTGGCTGCCGGGATGAAGGTCTTGGTCTTTGCACCCCCTTCTCATCAGTATCAAGTGAATAACCGGGATACAACCTTGGCTTTCAGTGACATGTCAGAATTGCCCCAGATATTAAACAAAATCTGAAGACCAACAAGGAATTTAATTACAGCTGCAACCGCACTACTGTAAGATGGTCACGTTGCCCTTTTCGATATGCTGGTCACCTCCAATGCATTCTACCATCAAGTAATAACCATACACATCCGGGGGCAATTCATTACCATTAAAAGACCCATCCCATCCAGTGTTCGGATTGGTGGATTTAAAAACTTCCTGACCCCATCGGTCGTAAATCATGAATTCCATCCGCTCAATGAATTCTCCCCTGACAAACAATACATCATTAACGCCATCAGCATTTGGACTAAAAGCATTGGGCAGGAAAATAAATGGAGGCTCGCACTGAACCATGATAACAACAACAGTAACTTGCTTTGTCGTCACACATCCACTCGCATCGGTAATTTCCACAGAAAAAGTAGTCGTTTCAGTCGGATTGGCCTGAGTACTGGGTTGATTCGGATTCACCACATCTGCGGCAGGGTTCCATTGATAGGTAGCCCCCTCTTCTTCAGTAACTTGCAGCGTTGTAGACTCACCAAAGAAGATCGTATCTGGAGTAGCAGTCGCTACAAAACGATCATCTATATCGCTAACTTGTACAGTCACCGAATCTACGACCATACAACCGTCTTCAAACAATACTGAGGCTGTATAACTGGTGGTTTCCTTTGGCCGAACTACCACTGTCTCACTACCTTGACCTAGGGCAATACTGCTGTCGGGCTGCCATATGATTGTATCTATGACGAAATCCGTATTATTGGTTACCGTGATGGTCACTGGATCCATTGAGCATACGGGCACATCCGTATCTAAATCAAATTCTAACTCCCGCAGGCGTAAAGAAACACTATCAACAAAATCGCACTCTCCTTGCCGGGCTTTTACGGTATATATTCCACTTTTGAGAATGGCAATACGAAGAGAATCTCCCTGGCCTAAATCAATTCCATCCGGATCACACCATCGCAGTGAGTCTACCAAGTCCGACTTGGCTGTAAGTAACACAGAATCACCCGGACAAGCCATTTCAACCGGCTCAGTAGTGATCAATTTCACAAAATCTTCGATCAATACCCTGACTTCAGTGTTTACCGTGCAGGTCGAATCATTCGGATCGACTATACTGACCGTAAAGGTGGTGCTCTCCTCTACCGTAGCGGTGGGATTGAAACTCGTTGGATCGTCAAGCAACTCTGCAGGTTCCCACATATAGATCCCATCTGGATTGCCATTTGGATTTAGCTCTACCGGGCCTGGCATACAGGCCAATATGGAGTCTGGCAAATTTCTGACAAAACGATCGTCGGCAATTACATGCACGAGACCCTCGATCGTGCAGGTATCGTTTAAAGGATCAGTCACCGTGACAAAAAAGGTGCGGTCATCCGATAGGCTCACTATTGGATTCGCCGCGGTGGTGTCAGCAATGGCTGGGTCGGCCTGCCAAGCATAAATATAATTGGGGTTACGATTTGGATTAAGCGCCACATTTCGTGGATCACAGGTCCTAATGGTATCCATAAAATCCATGAAATCATCGCCAGTGAGCGTAATTCGCATCGCCCTGATCGCCATACAATTGGGATCATCGTTGGATCGCAATTCAACTTCAAATGTTCCAGCGAAGGGGTATGTATAGCTTGGACTTTCCTCATTAGACACAAAGCCAGGATTCTCGGGATCTCCAAAAGTCCATGCAAATGTCTCTGCATTCGTGCTCGTGTTAACGAAGGTCACTGTCAAAGACCCACACTCTTTTGAAATTTCAAAATCTACCACGACATCTGACTCAACGATCTCAATGTATATGGACTTCATCAAACTACAAACACCAGCTGAGTCGCTCACCGTTACGGTATAGAGGGTACTCTCTGTTGGCGATGCAATGGGATTGGGAAGGTTTGGATCATCCAATCCTTCTTCTGGTGTCCAAACGTAGACCAAATCAGGGTTGGCACCGGGATTGATGAAGAAACTACTACTATCACAGACAATCATAGTATCTCCATCCATAAAACCTCCGTCGTCTAATCCCAGCTTTGCAACAACGGGCAATCTGACCATACAAGTTGAATCATTCGGATCAGTGATCTTGGCGATAAATCTTGTCTCTTCCTGTATTGTGGCCGTCGGATTAAAACTATTGGGATCATCCAAAAGGTCAGCCGGAGTCCACATATAGATTAAGCTCGGATCACCGTTGGGATTAAGTTCAATGGGACCTGCTTCGCAGGTAAATATTGTATCATCGAGGTCGATCACCAGTTGATCTCCTATTGTAACATTGACGGTGCCCTCAATCTGGCAAGTATCGTTTAGTGGGTCAGTGACGGTAACCTGAAATGAGGCATCCTCGCGTAGCAATACTTCGGGTATGGCTACTGTGGGATCAGGAATCAAGGGATTATCCTCCCATTGATAAATGTAAAGAGGATTTAGCCCTGTATTCAAGTCAATCAAACTTGGTCCACAACTACTTATGTCTCTGGTAAAATCAACAAAGTCATCTCCTGCGACCGCAATTCTAAGTGAACGTACTGAATTGCAGTCATCTCCCGGAATTGTCAGTACGACATCGTACGTGCCTGGTTCAGGATAAGTGTACATCGGATCCCTTTCATTGGAGACGAAATCAGGATTTGCTGGATCTCCAAACTCCCAAATAAAAGTATCCGCACCAGTACTGGTGTTGATAAATGTCAATTTGAGAGATCCGCATTCTTTTTCTATATCAAATCCAACGGTGACCCCTGGATTTTCTATGACTTCGACAAAAACCGACTCTTCAATTGTACAATTTAGGATGGGATCAAAAACCGTCGCTGTGTACAGTATTGATTCCTCGGGCTCTGCTAGAGGATTCGGGCTGTCGGCAAAAGTAAGGTAGGTCGTTGGCGCCCATGTATAAGTATACCTATCACTATAGTCAGGATTTAGGAACACCGAACTTCCAGCACATATGGTGATTGTGTCCATAAAGCCCAGACCAGAGTCCTCCACATCAAGGGTCAGGGATTCCGACTTCGTAATCGTGCACAAGGCCGGTACGTCTACAGTTTGAGTTATCGTAATGGTTTGTCGACCGTTTACCTGAAAGGAAGGATTGGGCTCGTCAAAGCTTAAGCTTAGTCCCTTATCGGATGTCACTGTATAAGAAATGGTGGCGTTTGCCGGCACACCGATAGAATTGTCCATGACACTTACATTCATCACATCCGCACATTCAATCATCGTGTCCACTGTGAAACTTGTAAATATCTGGTTCATTCCGTCACAATCGACCACATTGTACTCAAAATCTCTTCGCGTGATGCCGATAAGCTGACCATTTCGATATTCCTCTACGCAAACTCCTACCAGGAATTGACCCACGGTGCTGGGTGTGCCAGAGATTATCCCCTCCTGCGAAATTGCAAGGGGATCATCGCCACCAAGCAGATTATCAATATTGAAAGGTTCCTTCCAAATAACCGGATCATAGGGAGGTTTCGCTGCGGGCTGAGGTAGTGGAAAAGCCATGGTTGCACCAAGGTAGGGAGTACATAGTTTGTAAGCCAGCGAGTCTCCATCAGCGTCGGTAGCACTGTGATCGTAACTAAGAGGTTCGTTGATACAAATAAAAATTGGAGGCCACTCTCTAAATTCCGGAGAACTATTGCATGAGGTTAGGGCAGTTTCAGAAACTTCAGCTACGAAAGTAGCACCGGATTGTAAAGGATCAATGATGTTAGATAAAGTTCCGTTTCTACAGCAGCGTTGGTACACAAGTTGGTATCCGCCTTCTATAAAGGGCAACTCGACGGTCATTCGATAAATGGTTCGATGCACACAAACACCATTGCCATCTATGATACAATCAGTTTCTTGCCTGATGGTGTCGTCGGCGTTGAATGGAATCAGAATCTGGCCCAGCACACCGAGATGCACTTGCAAGTTGTTGCTGGCATCAAAAATCGCAATGGAAGCCGGATCATCAAAGTCTGCTTCGGGATGTCCGAAGAAGCAATCTCGATAGACCATCAAAGTGACTTCGTATTGATTGCCTCCAATACATTGATACGACAAATCCCCCCCCACAATATGGGTAGCATATGAAGTAAATGGAACCATGAGGCCAAAACATAATAATGCCAAACCAGCAACACTATGCTTCAGACCGCCTGATAGGTTTATTCTTGGTTGCTTACCTTCCATTTTTTCATTCGTTTGATCTTCTCACATCAATGATCTCCACCCTTCTTTCGCGCGATGCAGGTACACTAAAAATTGAGTTCCTTTCATCCGCGATATCATCACTGACGTAAATGGGTGCTTTGGTCTCGCCAAGCGGCTCCTGCACAATCTTCAGGCTGCCGTTGTTGAGTGCTTCGATCAGGACACCATCCGAGTATCTTCTAAACTGGTTAATGACACTGCTGATCCGACGACTACTTAGTAAATCATTGTAGGATGAGGGTGCCCTTGGACTGGCAAATCCTTGCAGTACTACTTCAATCTTCTCACCCTTATTGATCTCATCGGTCAGCACTTGTATGAATTTGATGAGATCATTGCGACCTTCTCTTACATTGTATTCGAAAAATCGATCAATATCATCCTCCGCCTCAGCTTTGGCACTATTAACCAATGGTTCCGTATAGCGATCTTTAAATTCTTCCTTTCTGGCTAAATATGGTGGATAGGTATCGTCATAGGTTCGTCTGGTTCTGCGATGATAAGTTCGAGGATTGGGATGGTCATTGTCAAAATACACCGCCAAAGGCAAGTAGTCTTCTAAATTACCCTGCTTCAGATATATTTTCTTGGTGATCTTATTTCCTGGAATATCTACCGTACTCAGATTAAGTGTATCGGGACGGTATCCTCGCTTGGAGGTGATGATCTGGTAGGATTTGTCGCGTTCCAGTGGAAACACAAAACTGTTGCCATCTTCATTGATTTGAACGACGGTTTCTTTAGAAGGATCAGAGAGATCCAACAATTTCACTGTTGATCCCAACAATGGTTCTTTGGTCGCATCATCAAACACCAACACTTCCAGGTCAAGAGACTGAGATCGGAGGTATAATCGTTTCACAATCTCCTGTGATTCTGTAATGCCCCTAGTACTGAACATCGCTGTGTCAGGGAAATAGCCCGGCTTTTTGGCAATGACTTTATAACTGCGATTTCGCTCCAGTGGGAATAAGAATTCATTGGTATTGTCTGCGGTCAACGAATCAAGTACCCGCTCTTCGCCATTGATTTCTAATAAGGTAACTGTTGCTCCTAACAGGTCCTCCCTTGTCGCATAGTCGAATGTCAGTGCCTTTAACTTCAGATCAATCTCCTCAAAGGCGGCTTTATAGATATCATTGCAACAGGCTTCGTTTTCATCCTCCACATATAGTGATCCCTCGCGATTTGAAGCAAAATAGGCCGTATCACCATCTTCAGATAAGAAAAAGTATAAATCATTCCAGCTTGAATTCACGGGCATCCCCAGATTCTCGATATAGGGATCTGTAAGATTCCTCATATATACACTATAGAGGTCAAAGCCACCAAAACCTTGGTAACCCGTTGAACTGAAATAAAGAGTTTCCGATGTTTTATGATAAAAGGGAGTGATGTCATCCTCCATGGTATTGATTGGCATCAGGTTGATGGGATCGCCAAAATCGTCACCATCTATTGTGGAGTACCAGATATCGAGCTTTCCCTTGGTGCCCGCACGATCAGAAGCAAAATAAATTGCCGGTTCGTGGTTATCGGGATCGTATCCTAGCGATGGCTGGGTAGATGTATGCGTACTATCGTTAATGTTTTCCGGCAATTTGACTGGAGATGCAAAAGTGCCATTTTCGATATCCCGATAATATAAATCACAGCGAATATCGTGGGCATTTAAGTATTCGCAAATCGTATAGTAAACCCTTGACATGTCCTCAGTAAAAACCACATGCCCAGTATGAAACTCCTTGTCGTTAAAATCAGGATCAAACTGAACTCCTGCTCCACCTTTAATGGACCAAAGCGAGTTGCTAAAGATCCTCGCTGGATTGTACTTACTATTTTCCAATGGAAAGCGCAGGGAGGAATAGTAAAGGGTGTCACCAATCATCACCGGTCCAAACTCGGAGAAAGGCGTGTTAATACTGGAATCCAAACGTTCGACTTCAACGTTGGTTCTGGTTGAGTCCAGCTGCTCAATAGCCCAGTCACAATCATCGATTTGCTTTTCAGCAGTCTGAGTATAATAGGGATTATCTAGAGCATTCTCAGATAGGTAGAGCTGATAATTCTCTTTTGCTTCTTCGTATTTGCCTTGCTGCTTCTGAACTTCCGCTAACCAGTATAATGTAAGGGGATACTCACCATTCTGTTGCAGATCAGCCACCTGTTGATAGTAAGATTCAGCTCTTTTATACGAATTGAATAAGCGAGCAGCTTCCGCAGTCTTATACAGAACGGCTTGATCTTGTCTAAATTCGAGAACATTTTGATAATAATGAAGTGCGGAGTAATAGTCCTTAGACTCAAAGGCCTCCTCTGCAGCCTCCAAGAATGCCTGCCTGGTCTGACCAAATGCAGTTACACTTAGTAGGGCCAGACTAAACAACCATATGGACTTCATTCTTTTCATTGCTCTCCTGCTTCTTTATTAAAATATCGGACAGGTCTTAAACTGACCCAATGGTTTTACATTAATGATCCGATATGACACCCAGATTTCAGGCCCACCTCTTTGATCAGTAGCGATCTGAAAATCTGACACATTGATATCGTAACTTACTCCAATTCCCAGGGTACGGTAGTGCAATTCTACAGCGGGCACCACGGCATCTGAAACACCACTGTCATTATTGGTCAGGCGAAAATTAACTCCAGCTTGAAAGGCAAGTTCCTTACCGCGACTCTGATTGAGGTATAGGCGCAAAGCAATACCCGGAATATACTCACGGTAAGTGCTTTGAAATTGTGCTGCACCTCTCAATAAGATGTCCAAGGGATTTCCCAGTTTGATCCCTCCCTGGGCATAAAATGCGATCCGACTCGGAAGTTTAGAATCTGAGGCATCAAAAAACTCCTGCCGAGGACGATTTAGGTGATATAGAGATGCGCCCACATCCAATTTTGTCCGGCGGTTGGGGTTTTGCAAGCGCAAATTGCCACCTATGGACAAATCAGCAAAAAATATAGATGTATTGTCAAAATCTTCACCCGTGGGTAACGAAGGATCAAAGGAACTCCCATTCCACTGATTATCAAAAGTCAAATCCCTTTCTTTGAAGTTTCGATTTGCCAACCCCAGCTGTACTCCACCCGTAAGAAAAACGTTGGTGCTTAATTCCGTTGTATAGGAACCGCCCAATTGTAGTTGAGCTAATGTCAATGCAGAAAAACCGGCATTGTCATAATTGAAGTTGACGCCAAAGCCAAAGAAATCATTGGATTCTGCCTGCTTAGTATAAAACTTTCGATCATAAGTTCCTGAAAATGTAAGGAAGTCGGTTGGTACATTCTGCCATTGCCGCCGGTAGTGTCCCATCAACCGAACATCTCCATTGAATATCCCGGTCAGGGCAGGATTCATTAACTCAGGTGCATTATAAAACTGTGAGTAATGAATATCTTGGGCAGCAAGCTGCCAGGACCAGAACAGGGTCACGAGTATTGGGACTATCGTGTTCGGTAATACTCTGTCCAAGGTGGATCGTTTTTGGTTATTATCTCTAACTTGGCTACAAAGATTATACCACAAAGGTCAAACTATGCAGCTGCTAACACTTGGAGAAAAATCCTTGTGTCGACATAAATGTAATTCTTAAGATTAGGCTTGCAAAAATCCTTTAATACTTTAACCTATATGGATTACTTTAAAGTGTTAACATTTAATAACCTTAGTGTTATATATAGTAGAAATATCAAAACATGCTGTCAGTGAGTACTTTTATATATTAAATAATTCTATATGTTATATATTCTTGTTTTTCATATATAATAAAAAAAGTCATGTTTTATGAAAATCTTCACAGCTGAACAAATAGGCAAGATAGACCAGTATACGATCAAAAATGAGCCAATTTCTTCCATCAATTTGATGGAAAGAGCTGCTGAACAGATTCATCACTTTATCCTGGATAATTTTCCTGAAGCATCAATACCTTATCACGTTTTCTGCGGCCCTGGCAATAATGGAGGCGATGGTTTGGCAGTAGCTCGAATGTTATGCACCAATGGAAGGAATGTTAAGGTTTGGCTTTTGGATAGCAGTGGGTACAGTCATGACAACAAAATCAATTGGCAACGCTTACCAAAGAATGGTTACTTGCAGGCGCAAGTCATTTGCAGCGAGGACGACTTGACAAGTATTCCTGGCCATGCCATCATCGTCGATGCACTTTTTGGCAACGGGCTTTCAAGGCCTTTAGAAGGGCTGGTTTCTAAAGTTGTAGAGCATATCAATCAGCAAGGATGTAAGGTCATAGCCATAGACGTACCGTCAGGCATGTACAGCGATCGACATTCGTCGCCGCCCATCATTAGGGCCTCTCAAACTCTCGCGCTTCAGTTTCCCAAATTAGGTCTACTTCTCCCTGATAATCAGGAATTTGTAGGAGATTGGCATTTGATCGACATCGGTCTTCATCCAGACATTATCCTTCAGGAGGAGACAAAATATCACCTATTGGACGAGGTCTATATTGGTGAACATCTGTTATGCCGAGGCAAATTTGCCCATAAAGGGGATTTTGGTCACGCGATGTTGATCTGTGGTGGTTACGGAAAAGCGGGGGCAGCTCTGCTTGCTGCCAGGGCGTGCCTCCGGAGTGGCGTGGGATTGCTCACCGTACATATTCCTAGATTCGCATATAATGCATTGCAGGCTAGCCTTCCCGAAGCAATGGTGGAAATCGATGACCATGAGTACTGGTTTAGTCATCATAAGGCCACAAAAAGATTCAATGCAATGGGCATTGGCTGTGGATTAGGTACAAACCCTACAACCTGCTCTGGGTTTCAAAAACTAATCGCAGACACCGACATGCCGATGGTAATCGATGCCGATGGTTTGAATATCATCGCACTTAACCCTGAACTCATATCTCTTTTGCCGGCTAAATCAATTCTTACTCCACATCCCGGTGAATTCAAGCGATTGTTTGGCTCATTTGAAAATGACTTCGAACGGCTGAGTAGACAACGGAATTTGAGCATAGAATACGACATTAATATTGTACTAAAGGGTGCACATACTTGTATCACATCTCCGGATGGACTCGTCTATTTTAATAACACTGGAAATCCAGGCATGGCAACTGCAGGCAGTGGTGATGTACTCACCGGTATGATTACCAGCCTTCTGGCACAGGGTTATGACCCAGTGCTAGCAGCTCATATCGGCACTTATATTCATGGACTGGCAGGTGACTTGGCTGCCCGCGAGATTGGACAGGAGAGTATGATTGCAACTGACATCATCGAGAATATCGGCTTGGCAATTCAACAGATAAAAAGAAACAAATGATGCATCTAACCGTATTAACAGGAGCAGGAATAAGTGCAGAGAGTGGCCTCAAGACTTTTAGAGATGACGGAGGACTATGGGAAGGCCACAATGTCCAGGAAGTCGCGACTCCGGAGGCTTGGCAGCGCAATCCCCAACTGGTCTTAAGATTCTATAATGAAAGACGTCGTCAGTTGAAGAAAGTTGAGCCTAATCTCGCCCATGAGCAAATTGCAGATTTGGAAAAGAAGTACAAAGTCACTGTGATCACCCAAAATGTAGATGACTTACATGAAAGAGCTGGAAGCACTCAAGTATTACACCTTCACGGCGAACTTCTAAAAATGCGTAGCTCCAGCCATTCCCACTTGATCTACCCTTGTCACAATGACATCCAGTTGGGTGATTTATGCGATCAAGGAAGTCAACTTCGCCCCCACATCGTTTGGTTTGGTGAGGCAGTTCCTATGATAGAGGTCGCCGCATCTGTGATCCAGACTGCCGATGCCATGTTGATTGTCGGTACTTCCCTCCAAGTATATCCTGCTGCTGGTCTGGTTTCAATGGCTCACCCTTCGATTCCCATTTACTATATTGATCCAAAACCAGCCAGAATTGTGGATTCCCACCGAATGGCTAACTTGTCAGTCATCCCAAAACCTGCCACCATCGGTGTTTCTGATGCTATTCAGGCCTTGTCCGAAAACCAAAACGGATAGCTCATAGTGACAGAGGATAGCTTCGATAAATTCTTCCGAAAACATGCTGAGGAGATAAGAAATGTACTTTACTATCGCTGTGGTAGTTTTTCTTGGTCCGAAGACCTCATGCAGGAAGCTTTTCTACGTCTTTGGAAAAATCGTCACAAAGTCAGTGATGACAAAGCGTTGGCTTTCATATATAGAGTTGCCAGCAGGCTACACATTGACTTCAAGAGGCGAGAGAAAGTGCAACTCAAATTCTTTCAACAACTCAAACCTGAGCCTGATGGGCATTCGCCGGAATTCCTAGCGGAGCTTAAGGAATTTCAAGAACTTCTGGATGAAAAGATCAGCAAGATGCCTGAGAAATCTAGAATTGTATTCTTACTTAGCCGACTCGATCAACTGACCTATCGTCAAATAGCTGAACGGCTCAACCTCAGTGTTAAGGCTATCGAAAAGAGAATGCATGCTGCTCTTTCTTACCTGGAAAAAGAACTATCCCTTCCTAAAGGTAGGGTTTGAATTTAGTTAACCGTTTATAGTTTAGACAAACCATGTCAGAAAAAAAGGAAGATATTTTCGCTAAGTACCTGCAATACCGGATGGGACAAGAAGATGATGTGTCTTCGCAACCAGATCTCACTTTGGTTAAACGGGCACTGAACGAACTTGATGGAGTGTCTCTTCCTACCCTGGATATTGATCGTGCACTTGAAGAACAGAAATCTAAACATTCCTTCACCAAACTTAAGAAGGTTAGGCGGTTAGCCTGGATGATAACTGCTGCTGCCGTAGCATTGGTGCTCATCACGATTCTCACCTTGAAGGTGGTAAATATGCCGCGAGATCTTCATCTCCCATCTGCTGAAGTCATGGTACTTCCCGATGGCGTTTCCATTGCACTTTCGCACACATCCGCTGGGATATCATATAGTAGCTCGTCTCCCAGAAAATTGGCTCTCCAGGGAAATGCTTTTTTTCAGGTAAGCAGTGGAGCCCCTTTTGAGGTACGGACAGATTGGGGCTCTGTTACAGTGCTGGGCACAAGTTTTGAAATTATACAAGACCAGGTTTTTGAAGTTACCTGTTTTACCGGCCGCATTGAAATCTCGGTACAAGATCAAACCTATGTCCTAAAGGCCAATGAAAAACTAAGGTGGGATCACCAGGAAACACCTCGTTTACTCCCCGTGGAGAACCGTTGGCCTCGCTGGATAGACGATGCACTGATGGCATCTAAACTAGACCTCCACTCGATAAGTAGTTTGCTTGAATACTATCATAAAATTGAAATTCATGAAAACGAGACAGGATATCGCTTGTTTAGAGGTCAATTGCCACTAGATAGTCTTGGGGAATCATTTAAGATCTTAGAGAATGCCCTTTCAATACAATTTCGAGCCATAGGAGAAGGGCAATATGAAATTCTGGAAAAGTAAAATAGGCGATGAAATTTCCAATATCGGTTTGGATCATTGTTGCATTTGCACTGGAGGTACCAAGCCTATTTTCTCAATCCAGCCCAGGTAAAATTCAACTTTCCGATTTCCTTCTTGAGTTGGAAGATAGATATGAGATTACCTTCAATTACGATCCCGAACTTATCAAAGGAATTTTGATTATGCCGGTATCACTACCCGAGACTCCCTCACTCATTGTTGATCACCTTAAAAAATACACTCCTTTCCGATTTATTATCTCCGATGACTACATAACCATAAGTAATTCCTTACAACCAGATCATCGGAAAGAAGAAGATACTCAGGTTTTTCGAGGGAGGGTATTTGACGCCAACTCCGGGGATCCCCTACCCCACGCTACGGTCATGTGGCAAGCAACTCAGACTGGCACCGAATCTGATAAAAATGGTCGATTTACCATTCGGTCGGATGCCCTCCGGAGGGACTCATTGGAGTTCTATTATTTGGGGTATGAAAAGCTTTCAGTTCCACGAAATAAGTTGATTGCAGGTAGAGTGTTAAACTTCTCCATGCGGCCGAGTAAAATGAAATTAGATGGAATAATTATTAAGGAGTCTGCACCCCTTCCCATTGATTTTTCTGACGAAGCGCACTCTTATCAACTTAATGCCACTCAATTACAACTACAAGCGGGTTGGGCTCAAGAAGACCTCTTACGAATGGTACAGATTCTACCTGGTATCCAAGCCGTTGATGAATCGGCAGCAAACTTAAACATTAGAGGAGGCACACCCGATCAAAATCTGATTCTAGTCGACGGTATTCCTGTTTATAAGAGTGGCCATTTTTTTGGTCACTTCAGTACACTCAACAATAGCATTGTCGAAGATGTGAAGATCTATAAGGGAGGTTATGGAGCCTTATTTGGAGGACGAGTGGGAGGGGTTATTGACATAAGGACCAAAGTCAAAAAAATAGAAAGATTCAAAGCAAGTTTTGGCATGGATCCCATCAACCTGCAGGGTAGCCTATCTGTCCCACTTTTTAAGAAGAAATCTAGTCTGCTGATCAGTGGCCGGAAGTCTGTTATTGAAAAATACATGACCGGCTTCTTTTCAAAGGTATTTAATCAAAAATTCCAATCAGGGAAAATAGCTGATTATCGAGCCATTGAAGAAAAGAATCTATTAAATAAAAATAATGCTTTTTACATTTACGAGGATTTTCACCTCCAATGGCAGTACCGTTACAAGGAAGATGATGCTTTAACGCTGAGCCATTTTACCAATCGAGACAATTTCAAGTATGATTTTGAGATAGACCAACCCTTCTTCACTGGGGCTTCAACAGACCATACCGTTTCAGATAATCAAGGTACTGCCATTACTGTTTCTAACAGATGGTTACCTTGGTGGCAATCTAGGTTGACTTTGGTGAATTCCGAATTTACCAATCAATACACAGCCTCCTTTACATCAGATTTATCAGCTCCCATTCAGATTGCTGTTCATCAGAGGAATCGAATGGAACAAGATCATCTGGCTCTGCATCAAAAATTTCTGTTGGGAACCAACGATAAATTGACTTTTGGTATTGAAGCAAATACCTGGGAGATTGACTTCCAGACTATCCATGAAAAGATCTGGCAAACTCGACCTGACTCATTTGATCTGACAATTGCCAATACCGTTTTAAGCACCTTTATTGATTACGAATGGAATTATCGGAATCGATTTGCTTTACAAGCTGGGCTGCGCAACAATCGACTCAATCAACTCCAGAAAAACAAGGTTGAGCCCAGACTTCAAGTACGTTACAAATTAGATTCAACCATAACACTTAAGTCCAGTGTGGGCTCCTACCTTCAATTTATTAGTCAATTGATTCCCGATTTGGATGAAAATAATTTGGGCACTTCCAACGGTATTTGGATTACAACCGAGCGGAATGTTGTTCCAGTAATGAACAGCCGTGATCTCACCTTGGGGATATCCCTCAAGAAGAGAGGCTGGCACTTTGATTTTGAGGGATACCTTAAGAAAATCCGTGGGCTGTCAGCCTTAAACCTTAGAATTGATCGATTTGAGGATCAAATTAGGCCAGGTGAAAGTAAGTCTAGAGGTATTGAGATGATTGCCCAGAAGAAATTTGATCGTTTTCGATCCCTATTCTCCTATCATCTTGCTGAGGTAAGCTACAAATTTCCTGACTTCAACGGAAAGGAATATTTCCCGGCTCCACATGATCGAAGGCACCAACTCCAGTTTAATCAGTTGATGAATCTGGGCAATTTTGATATGGTTTTGTCATTCCACTTTGGGAGTGGAACACCGTATTCTGTACCCACAGGCTTTAATCAATATTTGAATGATGATCAATCGGAAATTTATCACGAACTGACCTATCACCGTCGAAACAGCGAAAGGATACCTGTATATCATCGGTTGGATTTTTCCTTACACTATCGATGGATTCGCCCTTATCTGCAAGCGCGTATGAGTTTTTCGATTTTCAACGTATACGATAGGAGCAATATCATCAACCGGCTGTACTATATCAACTATCTTGACGATGACCGAAGCAAACCAGAAATTCTTTATCTGGACCGGCAAGGCATTCGAATTGCGCCTAGCTTCCAGTTTGAACTTTCATTTTAAGGGCACAGCATGAGTAACTGCACCAAGAAAATAAACTTATCAATATGGTAGGGTATTTGAATCGCTGTGCGTTATACTCCTAAAACCACCCTGATTGAAAAGGGAATTTTATCATAAGGTTACCTACAATGCTTTGCAATACTGAATCTCTTGCTCCTTTTATCCCTTCGGCAGATCAACCATGGGATCGAAGGAGAGTTATACATCTGTTCCGTCGTATGGGTCACAGTGCTTCTCTAGAAGAAATCAATGATGCACTAGAAAAAGATCCTGGTCAGCTAGTGGATGACCTGATTGATCAAGCACTCCAGCAGACAATAACTACTCCCCCCGAGTGGGCCGACTACACATTATTAGACTTTGAAGATTTCAACACCCAGCTTGACACTTTCATCTATTGGCGACCACAGTGGATCAAAGATATTTATGAGAAAGGATTTCGAGAGAAAATGACGGTTTTCTGGAGCAATCACTTTGTCACCCAGTTTACAGAATATCTGTGTGCACCTGCTGGCTACAAATATCTAGTGTGTCTACAGGAAAATGCCTTAGGTAATTTTAAAGAATTTGTCCGTAAAATTGGTATTGAGAGCTCAATGTTGCTCTACCTAAATGGTGCTCAAAATACCAAGCAGAATCCAAATGAAAACTATGCTCGAGAGCTTTATGAGCTCTTTACCTTAGGCAGAGACAATGGATATACACAGGATGACATCACTGAAACCGCCAGGGCATTGACGGGCTATATCGTTGTCCCTTGTCCCGCAGTCAGTTTTATTCCTGCACTATGGGATGACGGACACAAGACAATTTTTGGTCGCGATGGCAACTGGGGATATGATGATGTCATTGACATCTTATTTGAAGAAAAGGCAGAATTAATTGCTAACTACATCGGCAAGAAAATATATCAACAATTTGTGCATGCCGGCGAAATGAGTCCTGAGATAGTTCAGGACCTCGCCAACACCTTCTTGGCAGAAAATTTTGAAATAGCTCCAGTTATGCGTCGGCTCTTCAAGAGTGGTCATTTTTTCGATGACTCGATTATTGGCACGCAGATCAAAAGCCCTCTTGAAATGAGTTTAAATATATGGCGGGAATTCGGATTCGAAATGACTGATGAGGCCTTAAAACCTTTGACGGATGTTACAGATTTTCTAGGCCAAATATTGTTCGTTCCACCCAGTGTAGCAGGTTGGCCGGGTTACCGCTCCTGGATATCTTCATCCTTTTTACGAGCTCGTTGGCAGGTTGCCACCATTTATATAGCCACCATTTTTGAGGAAGATCAAGAAAAATTTCGGACAGTAGCTAAAGAATTATCTGATAATAGTACAGATCCGGCCATTGTTGCTTCGGCCATAGTAGATCACTTTACACCTAATGGTTTTAATGATCCCAGTATGTATGCACGAGCTACCGTGGCATTTAAAATCGAAATACCCGAAGGTTATTTTGAAAATGGTTCCTGGAATTTGGATTGGGAAGAGGTGCCCTATCAAGTCGCTTCGTTATTCTTATTCCTGACCCGGCAACCCGAATTTCAACTGATCTAAAAATATATCAATAAAATATTAATGAAGAAGGCAGCAATAGAAGGAAAGCCCTTGGTTGAGGGAGAAAGTTTGGATCATGGCAGGCATCATCACGCCCATCATGCTCATTGGTCTCGTAGGAGCTTTTTGTCGACCCTTGGAATGTCAGGTGGGGTCAGTATGCTGCTCGGTGGCGTTCCCATTAAGGCAGCGGAAATTTCCCCGCTTGGATACGGGCTTCTCAACGCTGATGATGAGAGAGTGTTGGTGCTGGTTCAACTTAGGGGTGGTAACGATGGCCTCAATACCTTGATACCCCTTTACGACTATGATTTCTACCGCAATGCCAGGCCAAAAATTGGAATACCTGAAAGCAATGTACTTCAACTCAATGATGACTTTGGGCTTCAGTCTGGGATGCAAGATCTGGTATCACTCTGGGATAATGGCGCTATGAAGATCATTCAAAATGTGGGCTACCCCAACCCCAATCTCTCTCATTTCCGCGGTACCGATATCTGGTCTGCAGCCAGCGACGATAACGAGCTTTTGAAATCCGGGTGGCTGGGCCGATGGCTAGATGAGGAATATCCCGATTTCGCCAACGAACCACCCAGCATTCCACCTGCTATCCAGATTGGAAGCTATGGAAGTTTGGTTTTTAACAATGGAATGTTCAATCTATCAGTGAGCGTCACCAATCCTGAGGAACTGGCGGAAATCGCTCAAAACGGAGAACTCTATGACACTACCTCGTTGCCGAACACCTGCTATGGCGAAGAACTTAGGTTTGTACGGACAATTTCCAACAGCACTTTTGCTTTTGCCGAGTCCATCAAAAAAGCCTTCGATGCGTCAACAACCGATGCCAACTATGAAAATACTTTCCAGAACAACCTGGGAGAACAACTCGAGCTCGTAGCGCGACTGATCAAAGGGAATCTGGGTTCGAAAATATACATGGTTTCTATCAGTGGATTTGATACCCATGCCAATCAAAACCAAACCCATCCTGGATTGTGGGAAGGTATATCAAAATCCATCAAAGCCTTTTATGACGATCTGGCAGCCGATGATAGACAAGATGACGTGTTGACAATGACTTTTTCTGAATTCGGGCGGCGAATTGAGGAGAATGCTTCCTTAGGAACAGATCATGGTACCGCAGCACCGATGTTTCTGTTTGGACCCGGCCTGAGTGCAAATGGCTTCGTGGGAGAAAAGTCAGATCTTCGCTCTCCTGATCAAAATGGCAACTTGGTTTTCTCCACCGATTTTAGATCGGTCTATGCAACGATCCTGGAGCAGTGGCTCTGTGTTGATTCAGCATTGGTAAATCAATCTTTGGGTAGTTTTTTTCCAAGAATCTCAAATTTGGTTACAGCCTGTGGCCTTTCTACATCAAATGAGCAAGTTTTCCCCGGGATTCATGAGCCTACGCACAAAGCGATGTATAATGATAACGGTGATATTTGGATACTATACGGTCTGCCTGAGGCAGGCGATATTACATTGGATATTTACTCCATAGATGGTACACATATAACTACTTTAGATAAAGGCTACCGGATCGCAGGTCAGCACTCCTCGTTGTTCAGTCCATCACTGTATTCCATAGCGTCAGGCACCTATTTGTACCGGTTGCAATACAAAGGGCAGAGTTTAAGTCAAATCATTAGTGTGGTGAAATAAATGCATGATAGCACCCTCAAGGGTAACTCTAAAAACCCCGGTCATGGATCGGACACCTTGGCTTCGCTATTGGTTTTTTGGATCTACTGAATTTATCCTTTGTTGAATTTCAATCACGTGGCTATGCTATAGCCAAGCTCATTCAATTCGCCTCATCTAAATCCAAAATATTTCAAAACCCCTTTCATTCAGAGGTTATTAGAGATACTGTAAAGTAAAAAGACTGGTTACAAAATGAAGAATTCATAACCAGTCTCCTCTTTGGTTGTAAGACTGAACATTACACGACTACCTCAGTGAATAATATTTATTTTTCTGGTCACGACTTCCTCGGCAGAACGAAATCTAATAAAATAATGCCCTGGAGGAAGCTTTTCTGAACTTACTTTAAACCAATTGGCTCCCGAAGATAAATCATAGGAAACTTGTGAGATCAACTTTCCCTGGTGATTAATGATCGAAATCTCTGAGGTTTTTTCCGCTGATGATTCAATTTGGATATAGAAATGATTTTGTGAGACCGGGTTTGGAAAAATATTGATATTGTCAAATTCGTAGCATGATTTGCCATCGATGGCGTCAAATCCGATGATTTCAGAACGACCATCCAGCTCAACCTTGACAAGCCGGAAATAATTATTCTCATTGAGTTTCCGATCCAAAACATGGGTATAGTGATTGATGCCGGTGTAGGTGTTCCGTGGCGCTACTACTGCTGCATTGCTAAAATTCACTCCGTCGTAGCTGTACTCTATCATGTAATAGGCTAATTCATATTCATTGGTTGTCTTCCACTGGATCATAGGATGGCAATTTTCATCACGTCCGACATCGTACGAGAGGAGTTCTACAGGAAGGGGTGATTCCTTACTGAAGGTGAGATTACCGAACAATCCGATCGCACGCTGATTCGGGTCACTGACTCCGCTGTTGTCATGAAAGATGATTATGACCGAATCTACACTGGCCCCCAGAAAGTGAACCTTCACCGATCCATTGTCCTGACCACCGTTGGCGGTGCCGTCTTGTTGTTCACCTGTTATGCCCCCCAAGGCCACTACTATCGCTACCTTGGGGAAATCTATCGTGCCAACCGTTGGGTCTTCAGATAATATGCGAATGGTAGGTTTGACAGAATCAGCATTGGCAAAGATCTCTACACTATCCTTGGTCTGATCTTCAATAGCATCGATATCAGAAATCTGAAATGCAAGACATTTCACCGGAGTGGAAAATGATAATTTTATCCGCACCGGAGAAGTACCCTCATTCTCTAAAGGATCAAAGAATACCCCTATATCCGGTAAAGTGCCATGAAGTTGAGAAGCACCAGAGTCAATGCGTGGGTAGGGCTCCGAGCCATTCCGATTGAAACTTCCCATCGCTTCGGATTCAATTTCAATCTTCATTTCAACATTCTCCATACCAACCACCAAAGGAAGTGAGTCCATGAAAGTCAGCTCACCAGGTATCCACTCGATGGTATCCCATGATATCTGGGTCGAATCTACCGCACATTGTTGAGCTCTAACTGTTCCAAGCCAGCTGAAAACCATAATTGCAGTGATCAACTGGGTAGCCCTAATCCTCCATACAAAAGCCGCGTAGATCGATCCTTTCATCTATCATATATTAAGTTGAAGTAATATACAACAAATTGTTTGCCAAGTCATAACAAAGTACATAATTTTAACATATCACCTGGGAATGATGTAGATATGAAGCTTTGCTAGGACATCGAAATCTACTTTAGAATTATGTAAGGAAGCAGTAAGATCTTCGTTTCAAATCGGTTCAGTCGACTTCCACCACCACCTTACCGATGGTCCGGCCACTTTTCAGTAGATGAACGGCCGCAGGTAGTTGTTCGAAGGCGAATGTTTGTCCGACATATGGCTTTCCCAAGGTGTGCTTTTCGATCTCCTTCAGTAATTGGTGCATTTTGTCCACCTTGTGATAGAGCCAGATTAAATTGAATCCCAAAAGCGATTTGTTTTGATTGGGAAGTTTCAAGGGATCTATTTTAGGACGAGTCAAGTATTTCCAGGCCATATGGAGGTAGTTGGGTTGATTGCCACGAGTAGCATACTGTGCAGATCCATAGACCACCATCCGGCCTTCAGGAGCCAGCATTTCAAAGCCATCCTCAAGAATATGGCCTCCGATGCACTCCATCACCACATTCAATGGTCTCTCACCCAGCTTGAGCTCAATTTCATCTTTAAATCTTTTAGATCTGACGATCACCATATCATAGCCCTCCGAGCGCATAAAAGTTAATTTGCTTTCAGAGCCGGTTGTACCTATCGTGTAAGCACCAATTGCTTTGGCCAATCGATTGGCCCATATACCGACCCCACCTGCACCGCTGTGAATCAAAACCCTCTGACCGGCCTCAAGATTGCCGAGATGAAAAAGACCATAATAAGCAGTCATGATCGTAACCAAATATGCCGCTCCCTCTTGAAAAGACCAGTTAGCTGGCAGAGGCACAACATATCTGCTATCGATGTTGATTACAGAAGCATAAGCACCAAAACGCGTAATACCCATCACCCGCTGACCCACCTCAAAGCCATCTACCTCCGAACCCACCCTGGCAATAACTCCAGCATACTCCAACCCTGGAATAAAGGCATCTTTCGGCGTGGCACTATAAAGACCCCAAATGGCAAAAATATCGGCAAAATTCAGTCCGATAGCCTTCACCATTACCTGGACCTCTGATGGCTCAGGTTGAGCTGACTGCTCCATTGTGATGGCCAGGTTGCTGATTTTGCCCGCTTTGAGTCGATATACCCTGCGCTCTGGCATCAATCAGGAGAGGCTGATTCGACAATGAGCTGAATCGGTTGATCAGTTTCTTCTGAGTACATGGCAAGTGTAGCTGCGATCATACCAACCAAGGGTCCTGCCACAGCACCTACAATAGGGATGAGAATCAGAAGGTAAAGTATGAGTCCAATACCCAATGCAGTACCCACAAACCATTTGGTTCTGTTGAAACTCTCCTTTATGGCCAACTGATTGATTTCATGATAGTTATCAATTATGGCGAACCCAAGAAAAAAGCATTGGACCAAAAAAAGGCCCCCTGTCTTTAAGACCGAAAGACCTATGATACCCAGTACGATGCTCAATAATATGGAAGCAATGATCTCAAGTGTGAAAACGAAAATGGATACTTTGATCATTCGAAGTTGAGCTCGAAAAAATATACCAGCCGAAAGTGCTTCCCTTTGGCCAGTGATGATTTCATTGGTGCGCAATGCCATATGAAAGATCAGTAGCTCCATAAAGATCAATACCAAATATTTGTAACCACCAGCAAACACCATGTCGTAGCCTCCACTGGCAAGATCTCCCATCAATCCGGCAAAATGAATGCCCAAATCCCATGGCTGGTTAATCTCCATTTGGTTCCACCATTGTGCCACAATCTGCCAAATACTTGCGCTAAATAGGATCGAAATAAAAACCAATGCAACAACCACCAACCGGTGCTGTGTGAAGCCTTTCCAAAGTTGGTGATCCCTGATAAAACCCGGAACGTAAATAAATGCCCGAACCGCCTGGAAAAAGTCTGGTATAAATTTGGACATCATAGAGCCAATGAGGTTTATTGAACCACAATCTTAGCCCAGTGCTGAGATGATGTCCAATATTTTCGATGTAAATTTGTCAATTTTCTAGCAAAACATCGCTGATGATAAGAATTAGTTCAGCTTTCGAAGTCTGCTTGTTGATCGTCTTCATGTATAGTGCGGTATTAGGTCAGAGACGGGAACCACTTGATATAACGATCGATTTCGAATCCTACGATCCTCCATCTACCCTGGTGGTGCCCGAGCATCCCAAGGTGATAGCCAAATTTCCATTTGTCGATATCCACAACCATCAATGGCGATTGGGTGAAGGAGATTTGTCAAAATTGGTCAGAGAAATGGATTCGCTCAATATGAAAGTACTGGTCAATCTCAGTGGTCGAGGAGGCGCCGCACTCAAACAAATGACCGACAACATCAAATCCCAAGGCTACTCCGATCGATTCGTTGTTTTTACCAACATCAATCTGCAAAGTATTGATGAATCTGATTGGGCAGAGGAAACCGTGAAGCAGATTGAGTTTGACGTTGTTAATGGTGCCAAAGGTCTAAAGATCTACAAAAGTCAGGGAATGTCACATAAGGACACAGCCGGAAACCGAATTGCCATCAATGATCCCAGGATCGACCCCATTTGGGCAAAGTGTGGAGAATTGGGAATACCGGTGTTGATTCATTCCGCCGATCCCAAATCATTTTGGGAACCTCACGATAGTTTGAATGAACGCTGGTTAGAACTAAAATTAAGACCTGGAAGAAAGAGAGGGCCTGACAATCCCGCTCCATGGGAACAAATCATCAGTGAACAGCATGACATTTTTTTGAAGCACCCTAATACTACATTCATCAATGCACATTTTGGCTGGTTTGCCAATCATTTGGACCACTTGTCCCTGCTGTTGGATTCTATGCCCAATATGCATGTAGAATTTGGAGCTGTCATAGCGGAACTTGGAAGGCAACCCCGACATGCGGCCAAGTTTTTTGAGAAATACCAAGACCGCATCCTGTTTGGAAAGGACGCTTATAATCCCACAGAATACTACACTTATTTCCGGGTGCTGGAGACAGCAGATGAGTACTTTCCTTACTACAAAAGGTATCACGCCTTTTGGCGAATGTATGGCCTCGATCTATCTGACGAAATCCTTAAGAAGATCTACTATAAGAACGCGGCCAGATTACTTGACTTGGATTTATCCCTTTTTGAGGAAGAAGAAATGCCGGACTAAGTCAACGATTATCTCATGATGTTACAGGTCTTGATGGGTCGGTTATCCAATCACTCCAAGATCCGGCATATATGATCGGACTAGCCATATTGGCGTGTTTCAAAGCGAGGACATTATGGCAAGCCGTTACTCCGGAACCACAGTAGAAGACCACCTCCTCACCTTGTTTACCGGTTAAGACCCTCTCCCATTCCTTTCTCAGCGTATCAGGCGACTTCCACAATCCTGACGCACCTATATTCTCGAGAAATGGCCGGTTAATTGCTCCAGGAATGTGGCCAGAAACCGGATCTATGGGCTCCTCAACTCCTTTATATCTTTCATTTGTTCTGGCATCTACCAACAAGATCTCCTTAGTATCCATTGTCTGCATCACTTCTTCTGCGGAATAGACTGGCCATTGAGTAACCTGATGACTGAACTTCTCTGCTGTGTGACGGGTGATCTCCGTTTCTCGAGGCAGGCCTAAGTCCACCCATCTTTTCCAACCCCCATCCAAAACGGCAGTTTCCTGATGGCCCAAGGCATGCATCATCCACCAAAGTCTAGCCGCTATGCCCCCGTGAGATGTGTCATAAATTACCACTTGATGATGATTGCCTATGCCTGCCTCACCCAACCGCTTGCTGAAATATTTGATATCAGGCAAAGGATGTCGTCCTGTTTTACCCGGTAAGATTCTTCCAGACAAATCCACATCAAGATGCATATAGATGCTGCTTGGTATATGTGAGATTTGATATTCAGATTTTCCCCACTCGGTATCTCCAAGTTGAAATCGACAATCGACTATTCTCAGGTCCGCATGAGACAGACATTTGGCCAGGTACTCACACGAGATAATTGTCTGAAATCGGCGCATTCTTATTATTTGACTTATTCTAACTCACTCACCAGTTCTTTGACCTGCCGGCTCAATTGTTTGTCAGCATGTTCTTCTTGATAGTTGATTGAAACGCGGATAGCTCTTAATCCTGCGGCACCCTGCAATTCTTCTAACTCAAGATGTTCAACCTCCGGAAGAATATACTCTCGCTCAATCATGAAATCCAAATATTGGTTGTATTCACGCCTTTCTTCAGTAGAGGAGTAGACGATGGCTAATTTTCCGGGCTGAGTTAATCGCTCCTCCGAATTTCGGAGTTTGGCCTTATCCACGCGTTTCTTAACGATTTCGTATCTGGCATTATAGGCACCATCCACATCAAATTGTTTTTCATCATATCTAAACTTGATAGCAAGCTCCTTATTCTGCACTAGGATGAGCGAAGCGATTTCCAAAGGAACTTTAAAGTTTGGCTTCATCTTATGCAACAAATTCTCCACTTCACAGGTCAGAATCAATTGCCACAATCGCAAGTTCTTTAGATACATAGGGTGATACTTGCGGTCTTTTACTAAGGTATCGCCGATATACACATTGTATTCTACACCATCGGTTTTATATTTCTCGAAATAGTGGGGAAACATTTTCTGCGCTTGAAGTTGTGAATTTTCGATGTAGGCAGAAATCTCCCGATTGATAAAATTGACCGTTTCTTCATAGTCGCGCCTACCCTCATAGACCATCTGTATGACGGGATCAATTCTGTCGCGATAGGCCGCTATGGCCTTAGTGGATTTACCGAGGCTTAATAAGTGTTCAAACACGGGTTCGACTTCATACTTCAGAAAATCGAGTATACTACTTTCATCTCCGGCATTGAGCTTCTTAGAAATCCCATCAATTCGTTTATCAATGGCCGTTTCCAATTGCTCATACACCAGCAAAGGCTCATCTTGAATGGCATTCTTAATCACCTTCTTGGCCAGTTTCAATTGGGTACGTAGGTCTTTTTGAATCCCTTGATCACGAAACTTTGATGATCCACTGATGTCCATCTGTCCATAAAGGGGCACCACCCTTTCAAAAACGATTTCCTGCATGGTAGCTTCGGATGTAGCAATGTCTTCGTTGTAGGCCTTTGCGGCTTCTTCAAGAAACCTCCATTCAACCGCTGGATGAATAGCAGTGCAATTTTTCTTTATGATGGCCTCCAAACTTGTCCAATAGTCTTCCAAGGATCGTTGCAATGCAGTCGTGAATAATGGCACGATTGACTCCAATCTTCTTTCCGCTGCGGGATTAAGAACATCATGCTTACCACTACCCAATTCCAGCATTCCGATGACATCAGAATTGTTCATTAAGGGAGTGATGATATAACTCTTGATGCCTTGATCTACCACTCCTCGAAGAAGTGGCGATTTCTCTGCCTCAATGTCTTCAAGATTAGGAATCACCATAGTTTTCTTTTGCGAGATCAAATGATCTCGTGAATAGCTGCAAAAGAAATCATCACGATCGGTACACTTCTTACTCTCATGCGACAGACTAGAACAACGCGTCCCTCCAATGGAGTACACAGAATCACCTTGCATGACCGATATTCCCAGTTTCAGATCTGAAATCGAAAACAATTTCTTTAAGTTGTTTTCGATCTTCCTCAACTTTTCATCTTTATAAAAAGAGTCTTGATCAAACAGATTGAGTTTCAGGCCGGCCAGTGCATCATCTGCAGTGATGTCAAAGATGGTAAGTATACCGAATCCCACCATCTCAAAAGATCTGGGAGGAATCATTTCCTTCCAAAGAGCAAGATCATCCATGTTATTGATCAAGTGATCAATGTCTGACGGAGTAAGCTCTGGAGACTTTGGGGTCTTCTTTAATTCAATGAAATCTGCATTTATGAATCCACGATAGGTCCTCAACATCTCAGTCTTTTCATCGTAAAGATCAAATACCATGGGGCGATTGAGATTAATATTGGCGCCGTAAAGTACATTGAGGATATAGGTCGAGGACATCAAATACTTGTCCTCCAAGTTCCGAAACTCAATGGTAAAGTTTTCCCCCGCATTCTGCTTGATATTCTGGAATCGAGAAGTTGTATGTATAAACAGATTGCTAAAAGGAATCGTTGCTGCCTTTATTTCATTAAGCTGCAGAGCTTTTGGAAAAAAGCACGACAACAATAAACCAACCTCCTTCTCGTATTTATCAAGGATATCACTGTCCTCAATGGGTTTGCGTAAAGCGGGAACTTTTGATAATTCATCCAACACATAGGATGCCCTGGCACGCTCAGCACCATCAGTAGAATTTGCCATCTCCTCCCAAAACTCGAAGGCTTTCTCAAAACTTAGATTCACCTCAAAAGGAAGGTCATCCTCAAAATAATCTTGCATTTTCATAGCCACTGCAGTTATGATTACTCAATGTAACAAATATCTGAAGCCCTGGTTTAGACCCCCCTTGTTCAAATGCTCAACACCACAAGGACAAAATGTCTAAAGGGCAGCCAAATCTTTCCCTCAGTCGACGTCAATTTCGATTATTGGACGCAAATGGTATTCCAATTTTTCAACATATCAAAACAGTGATTGGAGAAGCAGGAGCCTGGAGATCACAAAGGGATATCTTCCCACGGTGTTACATGGTTTTGATGGTAGTGCCCACATCCCAGCCGCAATCGACAAATTTCAACAATGGTCAAAGTCCCTCAACCACCCCTATCTGCAGATCTCAAGTCCTACCCATTTCGCCTTGAGGCCTGTCGGCCTCACGCGATGCCAGTCAGTACCCGAGGACCAAGAAACAGGGGAGATTGATCGAGTAAAACAAAGAAAATGAGATCACCAGTCGTTTTGTTGCTATTTGTTGGACTTTCTGAAAGTCATTGCACTTTCCCTGACTCAGTTCAGCTGGTAGGCAGCCAGTGCGGCCAAATAGGCGACACCGGTCATGACTGTGAATTGGAGGATAGGCCACTTCCAACTCATGGTTTCCTTTTTGACAACCGCCAAGGTGCTCATACATTGCATGGCAAAGACGAAAAAAAGAAGCAATGACAATGCCGTAGCGTAGTTGAAGATGGGTTTATTAGTAACGGGATCAGTTTGCTTAGCCAAATGTTCTCGTATCTTAAATTCATCTTCTTCCGATCCAATACTATAGATCGTAGCCATGGCGCCAATAAAAACCTCTCTGGCCGCAAACGCTGATAATAGACCGATTCCAATCTTCCAATCATACCCGAGCGGTTTTATTAAGGGTTCAATTTGTCTCCCGAGCATGCCAGCAAACGAAGCTTCGAGCTCTCGGGATGCCATCAAGTCCTCAGTCTCATAATCATCCAGTTCCTTGGCTTCGGCCTCTACTCGGGCAATCTCTCTGGCCTCTTTCATTTGTCCCGGCAAACCATAAGATGCTAAGAACCAGAGGATGATGGATATGACCAAAATGATTTTTCCCGCTTCCTTAATAAAGGATCCAACTTTTGAAGACACATTTCTCCAGACATTCTTCCAATCGGGCATGCGGTAATCCGGTAGTTCCAGCATTAGGAAAGAATGCATACTGGATTTCAGGACCTTTTTAAGGACCCAACCAGCTGCCAAGGCCGCAACTACACCCAAGACATATAATCCGGCAAAGAACAGCCCTTGAGAATTAAAGATGCCTCCTATTGATTCATAGGGTACGACGAAGGCTACCAAAACAGTATATACCGGTATCCTAGCTGAGCATGAAATAAAGGGAGTTACAAATATGGTGATCAAGCGTTCCTTCCAATCGACAATGGTTCGGGTAGCCATCACTGCCGGAATCGCACAGGCACCACCCGAGATTAAGGCCACCACACTACGGCCATTCATGCCAAACTTCTGCAATCTTCGGTCAAAGAGGTATACAGCACGAGACATATATCCGATTTCCTCCAGAATTGATATCAAGAAAAACAAGATGGCAATTTGTGGTATGAATACCATGACACCCCCAACTCCCGGTATGACACCCTCAGTGATCAACTCGCCAAACCACGTAGCAGGTAAATGTGACGACGCCCAATCACTCAAATATCCGAAAGCTCCTTCAATCCAATCCATGGGAAGTGTGGCCCAGGCGAAAATGGCTTGAAAGACCAATAGCATGATTACTACAAAAATCATTGGCCCCCAAAACCAGTGAGTCAAGATTCGATCCCATTTCTCTGTTTTACTTGCCAAGACTTTCTTGCGAATCACACTTTCTATTAGACCCTCAAGATCGTCCAGCCGGCTAAAAGTCTCGTCAACTTGTTCTCTTAGTGGTTGGAAGTTATGGCTTGAGGTGACTGATTGCCACTTATCCCGACTTAGTACTTTGGCAGCAGGCAGCCAATCATGATGGTGTGCCCAGAGCCATCTTCGGTAAAGATTTGTCTGGCCTTCAATAGGACCCAAGTCTTTCAACATCGCCAAAGCATCCCTATGAAGGACTTGCGGTAGCCGCTCTACCTCTCTGTCTTCTGAAAGCTTACGATCAATGGAATGGATCAGATCAGAAATGTTGGTGCGCTTTCTACTGCTTATCATGATGATTTCCGCACCCAACTTATTTTGTAATCTTTTCAGATCGATTTCGTGCCCAGATTCATCGAATTCATCCATCAGACTTAAAACCAACAATATGGGTAGGCCCAAGTCCCTAATCTGTTGGAAGGCCAATAATTGTCGATCAAGCTGGTTAATGTCAGCAACATAAACCACCAGATCTGGATGTTCAGGATGATTGGGATCGATCAGAACTTCGGTTGCAACTCGCTCATCCGCTGCGGTAGGAAATAAACTATACGCTCCTGGCAGATCGACCAGCTTAGCTTGACCAAGATGTGGCAGGTGCATCTCTCCCGACAATCTCTCAACTGTTACTCCTGGATAGTTCCCAACTTTACTGCGACTTCCCGTTAGTAGGTTGAACAAAGATGTCTTGCCACTGTTGGGATTCCCCGCCAGTGCAATCACGATCTCCTTTCGACCACTCATTTAGACATAGACTGGAATCTGGATGGCTTCATTGTAACGTACGGCCAGCCTTCTCGTGCCAATGCGCACGTATAGGTTGCCTTGAAACGGCAACTTCCGAATTACTGTGATCTTCTCGCCTGGCCTTATACCCATAGACAATAGCCGTTTATGCAAGGGACATACTTGAAAATTACCTAGTGTACCCCCAAGGCCGGTGCTCAGGTCTGCAAGATTTAGAGACATAAAGCGGAGTTTCTACTGTTCGCTAAGATACCCTCTCCAGATACCCTGTACAATGGCTATTTTTTTGATTCATTCTACCTAACCTTAGGTACTTCACTCGGGGCAAAGTCTATTTGAATTAGTGCTTCACTGTTCCGACTTCCTCCTCAAGTTTGGGCTGCTCGTTCTTGTACAGAATGAGACCAATGGTCATAATTACACTTGAAATAATAATCACATAAAGAAGAATCCCCGATTGAAAGGCTTCTTGTTGATATTCTGCAGGAATGGCAAAAAACAACAGAATAGTTATTAACCCCCGAGGTGCAATCCACAATTCAGGTACGATATCTTTTTGTTTTATTACTTTCAAAAACAGATAACGAACCAAGTAAAGCACGGCAATAATCAGCACACTAGTGATGAGTACATCGAAATTAACCAGAGATTGCAAATCTATGGTCATTCCAAAGACCACAAAAAAGAATGTCCGTACGATAAAGGCAGTCTCCAGGGTAATGAGATGAAACTCTTTCTCGATACGCTCAATGGGATCATCAGCGGCTTTAATAAAATAGTTTTTAAATATTCTAAAAACAGTCTGGTGGTTCGCCAATGCCATACCAAATATTAGGATGATAAGGAGTGGAGATAGATGCAATAACTTGCCTGCTGAATAAAGCAAAAGAAGTATGGCGATGAGTAAGAAAAGTCGTACATCATGCCGTAGGTCTTTAAAGAAGAAGACCAATAAGTAAGATGCGGCGATACCGACGGCGATGGTCAGCAAAAAACTGGCCCCAAACTGGATTGCTGCGACCTGTCCACCTGACTCCAGGAGACTGATGAGAAAATAGAAAAACATAATTCCCAAAATATCTGAAAACGCACTCTCATACACCATAAATTCCTTCTTTTCCAAAATGAGACCTGATACACTGGGAATTATGATGGCACTCGACATAATGGATAGCGGAGTACTATAAAGTAATGCTATAGTGAATGGCATAGGAAGAAACCATTGGATAACATAAGCGATCATAAATGATGAGGCCAACAAACTCAGCAACGCGATCGAAAAGCTAGTGGCGATTTTGGGTAGAGTATCCCTCTTTAACTCCAGGTCGAGAGCAGCCTCAAGTACAATCATGATCAAGCCGATGATCCCAAGAATCTCAAGACTCATCGCAAGATCCAAATCATGGACACCCATATCCTTTAGTCCGATACTGACAAAAATGCCGGTCAATATCAGCATCAATACTGAAGGAATATTTGTCAGTCGACTTAGCTGATTGAATAAATATGAAAAAACTACAATTAACGATGCCCCAATGATGAGCACATATGCATTGCTCAAATCTATTGCTGCTCCAATAAGTACATTCGTTTGCACAGCCAATTTCAATTATTTACTTTACTGATCCATCGTAGGATTAAACATACGAATGTATCATGAAATTGCTCCACCTTGTCCTGATTCTGGTCGGTCTTGTTGTGATCGTCTCGCACAAACCTCCTAAAGAACATCCACCTTCTGAAGGTATTTTTCGCCTTTCTTATCCCAGCAGTCTTTCTAGTGAACCATTACACGGCAGGCTCCTGCTGCTGATCTCAAAGGATACAAGTCAACAACCTCGATTTCAGGTAAATGACGGCCCACACACACAACAAGTCTTTGGCATGGATGTCCAGAACTGGCAACCAAGCGAGAAGCTATCGTTTTCAATGGAAGCCTTCGGTTATCCGGTAGAAAAGCTGATGAATTTTCCCGCTGGCACTTACCAAATTCAAGCCCTCCTAAATATTTATGAGTATTTCGATCGGGCTGATGGCCATCGAGTGCTTCTGCCACCAGATAGAGGTGAAGGTCAGCAATGGAATCGCAAACCTGGAAATATTTATTCGATACCAAAGCAGATCCGATTCGATCCTAAGTCCTATACAATCACCGAACTATCCCTCGATCAGAAGATCCCTCCAATCTTTCCTCCCGAAGACACGGAATATATTAAACACGTCAAAGTTAAGTCCAAACTACTGTCTGACTTTTGGGGCAGGGATATGTATCTGGGTGCACATGTACTTTTACCAGAAGGTTTCCACAGCCATCCGGATGTGAAATACCCTCTTGCCATTATGCATGGACACTTTCCGCATGATTTTGGTGGTTGGCGCACTACACCACCGGATAAGGATCTTAAACCAGACTACAGCGCGCGATTTGATGTACATGGCTACAACAAGATTGTGCAGCAGGAAGCCTATGATTTTTATAAGACCTGGACCGGACCAGGATTTCCGAGAGTCCTTGCCATTTTGGTACAACATGCCAATCCCTACTACGATGATTCCTATGCAGTGAACAGTGCAAATCTGGGTCCATATGGTGATGCCATCACTTATGAACTTATTCCTTACATCGAATCCCAATTCCGTGGAATAGGTGAAGGCTGGGCACGTTTTACATACGGTGGTTCTACAGGAGGTTGGGAGGCGCTTGCTGTGCAGGTAAAATATCCCACTGAATACAACGGTTGCTACGCTGCTTGCCCAGACCCCATTGACTTTCGGGCTTATTGCTTAGTCAATCTCTACGAAGATGAAAATGCCTATTTCATGAAGGGCCCATTTCGAAAGACCTTGCGACCCGGACACCGCGATTACCTGGGAAATGTCAATGCAACTTTAAGAGACATGAACCTGCGCGAGCTGGCCCTCGGCACCAAGAGCCGGTCGGGCCAGCAATGGGATATTTGGGAAGCGGTATATAGTCCCATTGGTGTTGATGGTTACCCACAGCGAATCTGGAACAAACATTCGGGAGAAATCAATCCTGAGGTGGCTGAATATTGGAAAGAACATTATGATCTTGCTTATATTCTCAAAAGGGATTGGTCAATAAACGGTAAGCATTGGAAAGGAAAGATCAAGATCTATTGTGGCGACATGGATAATTATTACCTGAACAATGCAGTTTATCTTGCGGAGGAAATTCTTGAAAACACATCGGATCCATACTACGATGGCGAAATAGATTATGGTGATCGTGCCGAACATTGTTGGAATGGAGATCATTCTCAACCCAATCATATTTCCCGTCTCCGCTATCATCGTATGTTCATTCGAAAGTGGGCTGAAGAGGTGCAGGAGCGAGCGCCAGAGGGTGCCGATTTAAAAAGTTGGCGCTATTAGAAAAGCCTAGATTGGGCCACCTATGAACGGCCGGCTAAAAACTGGACGTTTATAGCTATCCTTGAACTTGGTGACTAAGATCGTCAGAGAATATCATTTCCATCGGTACCAAGGCTCTTCCTCAGAGCGTAGTCGTAATTATTCAGGCATAAAAAATTCCCTTTCCAGCACAGTTCGTGTAAATAATAACATTGCACTATGGCAATTCATCAAGAAGGAGTCTCAACCTTGTCTATTCCGGCTAAGTTTCAAACCGTATCTAGTAGCCTTCTACGGTGTCTGGAGGCATCACACTATCTACATTTTCGCCAGATCTACGTCTAGCTTCATCCATGATGACAGCAGTAGCACTTGCACCAACCCTTGTTACTCCCAAAGCCTTCACAGCGAGTAATTCATCTAAGGTTCTGATACCTCCCGCTGCTTTCACTTGAACACCTGGACCACAATGCTGGCGCATCAATTTAAGATCATCATGAGTGGCGCCACGGTAAGCGTACTTTCCATCACCACCTTTGACAAAACCATATCCCGTAGAGGTCTTGACAAAGTCAACACCAACTTCCGTACAGATTTCGCATAATCTGATCTTTACAGCACGCTCTGCAATAAAATCATTCTCAAATATTACCTTCAAGATTGCCCCTTGCTGATGGGTTACCCGGCATATTTCTTCAATCTCCCTCTGGACATAATTCCAATCTTGTCCCAAGGCCTTTCCCACGTTAATGACCATATCAATTTCTTTAGCTCCCTGGTCACAGGCTAACTTAGTTTCTTCCGTTTTTATTTTGATCGTGGAATTTCCATGTGGGAAACCGATAACCGTTCCAACCAACACATCGCTACCTTTCAGTGCGTTGACTGCCAGAGATAATGCATAGGGCTTAATACAGACCGAAGCCACATTATACTGCATGGCAATTTCACATCCAGATTGCAGATCATCATCCGTCATCGTTGGGTGCAAAAGCGAATGATCAATCATTTTTGCTACCTCCGTAATTAAATCCATCAAATAATTTATTTTAGTAAAAAATGTTTCTTCGCTTAACTTAAAAACTGCCGTAAATAATTTCTACTCGTAAGCAACGCTGATTCGACATCAGCACGGTCCCTTTCAAAGGCCTTATCCTCCACTTCAATGCACACTGGCCCACGATAGCCTACGGTAGTTAAAGCAGAGAAAAAATCCCTCCATCTAACATCTCCCAATCCAGGAATCTTAGGTGAATGGAAATCCAACGGATAAGAAAGGATACCATGTCGATTTAACTTACTACGGAATACCTTTACATCTTTCAGATGAATATGAAACAATTTCTCTGCATAGTCGTAAATCGGCTGTATCTCATCCATTTGCATCCACACCAAATGTGAAGGATCATAGTTCAGTCCAAAGTGATCACTGGGGATCAGCGAAAACATTTCATCCCAAACAGCTGGAGAAATGGCCAGATTCTTACCGCCTGGCCACTCGTCTCTCGTAAAAAGCATCGGACAATTTTCAATACCTATTTTTATATCGCACTTTTCTGCAAATTGAATTATTTCGGGCCAGACGTCTTTGAACCGAGCGAGGTTGTCATGCATACTTCGGGAGGGATCTCTGCCGATGAATGTATTAACCACTGGTATGGCTAATTTCTGAGCAGCACTAATCACTCTTTTCAGATGGTCAAAATAGACCCTACTTCTTTCTTCATCGGGGTCTAAAGGGTTGGGATAATACCCTAGTCCTGAAATATATATGCCTTGCAGTTTACAGTATTCCTTAATTTGATGAACCTGTGCATCCTCCATTTCATTCACATCAATGTGAGTGACTCCAGCATATCTTCTTTCAGCCTTGCCCTTAGGCCAACACATGATTTCCACACACTTAAAATGTTGCTGAGATGCAAAGTCAATAACCGATTCAAATGATTGGTCTGCCATGATCGCACTAACAAATCCTAAGTCAAGCATTGGTAAAATTGTTAAAAAGTGAAAGTAGTGAACTTGCACGTAAATTCCGACTTGATAGTCATTCCTTGCTAGAAGAAACCACTATCTTCCAGTGCATCTTACTGTTTAAAATCGATAATCCATCAGGTTATGATGCTACAAAGAGTGGCCCCCATCCTTTATACAACAGCTTTAGATTCCTCTCGATTGTTCTATTGCCAAACGCTTGGCTTCACCTGCACTGGGGGTGACCCACAACAAGGTTGGATGTCTCTGGAGCGCGATGGTGTCCAACTGATGATGACACTGCCAAATGATCATCTGCCCTTTAAGGAACCTATCTTCACAGGCTCATTGTACTTCTATATCATAGAGGATATCGATCATTTGTGGAACGAACTACAGGGAAAAGTGAAAGTCGCTTATCCCCTGGAGGATTTTGAATATGGAATGCGAGAATTTGCCATATATGACAACAATGGCTACATGCTGCAATTTGGACAGATTATAGATCTATGATCGATCTACACAAGAAGGGCGGATATCATAACTTTCCGTAAAGATGGTGGGACTGATATTTACTGATCAGATCAAGATCAGTGATTACGATGATTTGAATCAAACGTGATCCCCATCAATTTGATTTAAATTCACAAAAAAAAGGACTATGCCGGCCAGGAAAAACATTAGATGTTACGATTATATCAATCATCCTTACGATCAGGTGAAAAAAGTGATTACCGATGATCCCTTGACCATTTTCCAGGACTCCACCAGGTCTGCTGCAGATCGAGCCACTGACGTTGCTGCCTCACTCCACGTAAACATTGGTGGTGTGGATCTGGGAAAGGATGTCAATATTGTAGTGAAAAACATCGAAGAACTCGAAAAAAGAGTCGGAGAACCGGTCAAGACTGTTATCGACTTTGAATGGAAAGCAGTTAGCAATCCAGGCCTCTTCCCACTATTACATGGGCAACTGCAGGTATATCCCCTGACTTCAACGGAGACTCAATTGGATCTATCCGGAAATTATGATGTACCCCTGGGCATTGTAGGCAGTGCAATAGACGCCGTCATAGGTCATAAGATCGCCGAAGCCTCGGTCTTACGATTCATCAAGGACGTTGCTGCACATCTTCGACATAACCTTAAATAGCGCATCATATCTAAAATCTCTGTCGGCGACAACAATATTGTGGTTTATAAAGTTAGCCACTGTTGTCTTAGTTGAATAATGATGTCATCTCTCGAGTGCTTTTTAAGTTTCTTCAATGTCAACATCTTAGCCATTTCTTGACTGGCAATATCAATTCGTACTTGAGCCCTTTCGGGTAGCCTTTGGATTTCGTCTAATACCCAGATCGTAAGTGAAGTGTTGCAGGATTTTCCTTGTGTGGTGATGACATGCATCGACCTGGTTGGCAAGGGGATGAAGTCAATAGATTTTACCGAAGACTCTTCTAGTGTCAATACGACAAATCCCTTTTCCTCGTTGCGCTCTGCAAAAGATGTTCGCTCGATCGAACCGGGATAGATGATAGGAATTTGAGATTGATCGATGTCCGGTTCTTGTTTCCATAGAATTTGATGACGGTGAATATGCCCCGAGAGATAGGCAGCAAATGACGAATCTAATTCGGAAATAGAAACAACTTCCGGACCTTTGCGAAATACATAGTCGGATGGCCCAACTCTGGCACCTTCAATTGTTTGATGCATACATAAGATAGCAAGCTCATTCTTAGGTATTGCCTTGGCTAAAGGGTGTACAATGTCTGAAATCTCATTACCGATTTGCCTAATAAAGGGAAAACCCGCAACATGCAACATCTGGTCGCGCAAATATAAAGTGAAAACGCCGGGTTCCCAAAACACAGAAATATTGGGATGTTGCAAAAAGAGGGAAGATGGCAATATAGACCGGTCATGGTTTCCCGGTACGATGACGATAGGAAACCCTTCTTCAGCTAAAGAAAAAATAGCGTCGTACGCTTTGTCAGCAATCTTATTTGAGACCTTAGAGCGAAAGAATACGTCACCACCATGGATCACTAAATCGACATTTATCCTACGCACATAATCCAGTATTAGGTAAAAATTATCAAAAAAATCATTCCCCCTTCTGTGGGTATGGTTTGGCCCCCTTAGGGGATAGTCAAAACCAAGGTGGGAATCTGCAAAGAAAAGGATCCTTAATGCCATCCACGCTAAGATAATAAGGACTAGGTTACAGAACTTCTAAAGCGAACCGGGAAAGCCTTGAAGAACTTAATGGGTAGGCTTTGTAGTAGAAAACCTGAGAAATTCCGTTAGCAGTTGAAGCCGAGACTGATCTTATTATCGAGAGTTCTAGCATTGTAATCAAGATGATCAAAAGGCGATAGATTTCTCTATGTAGACATTTCATTTCTCCTGCTGTTCAAAGTAAGATTGCCATCCTAAATAAATAGTCTGAGGAGCTGGCTCCAAAAATATTTTTGTGGAAATGAGGACAATCATGACTCATCATAGTACATAACGATAGATGGACAACTTCCACCATCGATCGCCAAAAATGCAATGAGAGATTTCACTCTTATTCCCTTTAGGGAATAGAGCGTTCACTTAAAAGCAGTTTAAGATGCTAGAATTCTCTCATATTCAATTTCGACACTTTGTCATCATATTGTTGCTGGGATTGGCTTTATTATGGTCAAACCCATCTGTTCTGGGCCAAGATCTAAATCAGATCGCCGATCAAGATGCCATCAAATTTTCGGGTAGCCTGGGGATATCAACCGTATTTTTTGAAACCCAAGGTCGAAATACCAATCGCAAGCCATTCACCTGGTTATTTCGGGGAGATCCTGTATTATCAATTTATGGTGTAGATATTCCGATCTACATCATGGTAAGCGAGCAGGAACGAAACTTTCGCCAACCTTTCAATCGTGTCGGATTTAGTCCCTACTACAAATGGGCTAAACTTCATTTGGGCTATCAAAACCTAAATTTCTCAAAATTTTCTCTGGCAGGTCATGCCATGGCAGGTGCAGGTATTGAAATCGATCCCGGAAAATGGAGAGTCGGCTATATGAGGGGAAGATTGCTTAAAGCAGTCCAACCCAATCAGCTGGTTGAGGATTCCGAGTTTCTAGCTATACCGGCCTATCGGCGATCCGGCCAGGCCTTAAAGATAGGATACGGAACAGGACAAAACTTCGTAGATCTTGTCTTTCTGAAGGCATCAGACGATATGGAATCTATTGATTCCATTCCAATGGAGTATGGATTACAACCAGCTGCAAATACAATCATAAGTCTTATCACCAAACAGCAGATTTTCAGCGGTTTAACTGTGGATGCTGAATATGCACAAAGCAGCTATACCAACGACCTACGCACTGAGTCAGCCGATCCGCCTGGATTATTTAAAGCACTACCATTGATAGTGAACAGCACTACCTCTACGGAAGTCAGTACTGCACTAGATGCATCCCTCCATTACCAATCCAAAATATGGGGCATGAAAATAAGGCTTGAAAGGATCTCGCCCAATTATCGCTCAATGGGAGCATACTTTTTCCTCAATGACATGCAAAAGATCACCATCGAACCAAGCCTAAAATTATTGAACAATAAGATCAACATCTTTTCCAGCCTGGGACTACAAAAGAACAATCTAAGGGAACAAAAAAGTCTTCAAACAAATCGTACGGTGGGTTCGGTTCGAATTACGGCACACCCCTTCGCAAACTACACCCTAAATATTAACTACGCCAACTACGGCATCGCTCAGAAGCAAGGCCTGATTCCATTGGATGAAGAAAATTATGTCTCACAAGTAACTGAGAATTGGGGCATCAATCAAACCTATCAGGTAACCACGGAGTCAACAATGCACAATGCTCTAGTAAACTATCAACGACAGCAGCTAAGTGACCAGAATCCTAATACAGCGGATTTCTCCAATTATCAAAACAATACCTTTTTCTTCAATTATAGTGTCAATTATTTACCTCTACATCTTGGCATTAACATCAATTATACCTGGTCCAAATTCTCTACCCGGGCTTTGACAACAAACTATTGGGGGCCGAACATTAGTCTTAATGCCGGACTTCTCAAAAACCGCCTACGTATGAGCTTCGGCCAATCCTTTCTACAAAATAAAAGCAACGATGAACTGCAGAGAAAGCTAAACAAAACATCTTTCCGAGCATCCTATAAAATCAATCGATCACAAAGGATTTCACTAAGAATGCACCTAAACAAGAGCAACACTTTTGTCGAGCGTATTAACCCTTTTACAGAAAACAAAATTGACTTACAGTATGTATACCGATTTCAATAAAATATTAAGGTCTGCACTCATTGTCGCAACAATATTGCAGGGCACTTTTTTATTTGCGCAAATTACACCAAGCGTAAATGTAACACCACCATATAATATACCTTTTGTGGATCTGTTGGATCAAATTGTACTGACGATAAACAGCAGGGAAAGTTCAGAGCGCTATTATGTCGGTTGGACACTCACTAATGAAAGGGGAAATAGATCCATGTCCTCAAAGGCGACAATTCGTGAGAATATTTATGTAGCATCAGGAGTCAATAGTTTCACGGCAAGTGATGAGTTCAGCAAAATATTCAATATCCCGAATGTTAATTTCAAGAATCTCGATGCTACTAATGTATATTTTAAGCGAGGACTTCCACCTGATACCTATAATTTTACATTCATTATTTACAGTGGCAACAGGCAAGATGCTCAGGCTACGACTTCATTTACGGTCGAAGCCGCCAATATTTCGATCTTGCCAACCATCCAGCCACCATTTCAAGTTCCTTTTGATCAATTGGCCAGACAAACCCGTGTGCTCATCAACTCAGCGGTTGATATCGATGACGGCTTTTTAACCTTGACCATTCGCGGGAATAATGGAGTTATCATTTCCACCAAACCGAATACCGTACCAGACTACCTTGGCATTAACGCCAACGCCCCACTCCTCCTTTCAGGGAGTGATATGGATATATATTTTGATCCCTCTACCCTAAATCTACAGGGGGACGCTACACTCGAAATGTTGGAAAGTGGCTTACCACCAGGTAGTTACGATTTGTGCTTCAGGTTGTGGTATGACCAAAATGATCCTGCAACCGGAGATATGCCTGACGGGTGTATATCATTTGAAATCCCATTACCAAATGTGACCATCGCCGCGGTTGTAACTCCCCCTTATGATGCTCCTTTGTCGGAGTTTGCTGATCAAACAACGATTACCCTGAACTCCAATACAGATCTGTTTAAAAATTTTATCACAGTAAGTATCACTGGAGATAACGGAATCAGAATTAAGACTCTGGGCTCAACCGATGAATTTCCTTTGTTGGGCAACTCACCAGTCGTGCTGAACGGATCTGATTTGAACTCACTGTTTGACCGCAGGAATCTCACTTTTCAGGGAATCAGTGCGCAAGCAGCTATGAACGATGGCTTGCCCCCCGGCAACTATAACATCTGCTTTGAATCACAGTATACCAGTTCGCAAAGACTGGCCGGTCCAACCTGCCAGCGTATCCAAATTGACGGAGGAATGATTTCAATTGCATCCACCGTGCAACCTCCCTATGATAATCCACTATCGGAATGGCCAGATCAAATCAACGTTCTTATCAATGCTTCTCGAAATATAGACAACGCATACTTAAAATTAGACCTACAGGGAGATAACGGAGTACGCATTAGAACCAATGTGAATCTCAGGCTTCCCTTTGATGTCATTGCTATGGAACCACTCAATTTAAGCGGCAGTACAATTGCCGACTATTTTCTACCCAGGCATCTCACCTACACCAACATCAGCTCCGATCAAGCTCACGGCCAGGGCCTACCTCCCGGAAACTACAACTTGTGTTTTCAGATGTTTTTTGCCAATGACCAACCTGCAACCCACCCCTCTATGGGCTGCACATCATTTTCGATAGATCCGGCTTTAGTGAATGTTTCTACTATTCTTTCACCACCATACTCATCACCAATAAGCGACTGGGCTGATCAGACGCAGGTCACCATGCACTCCAATCGTACCATTGATGACGGCCTAATTTCCTTCCTATTGGAGGGCAGCAATGGATTGCGCATTTCTTCTGCTCCGGGCCGATTTCAGCCACTTAGCCTCGAGGAGAATGAACCCCTGCAGCTGAGTGGACCCGATTTAGAAGCTGTGCTCGATCCTGCAAATCTCATATTTACCAATACTACCAGCGATGCTCTTGGTACCGATGGTTTACCTCCAGGGGAATACCAATACTGCTTCCGGGTTTGGTACAATGAAAATACACCAGCTTCAGACGCAGCTCCTTCAGGTTGTGCCAACTTTACCATCAATCAAAGCAATTTGATGGTCAATGCGATGGTGCTCGCTCCCTTCAATATTCCTTTCGAACAATTGGGAGAGCAAACGCAAGTCAGTGTAATTTCTTCTCAGCGATTGGAACGCACCTATCTTACGATGACTCTGCGCGATCAGGATGGAGCAATCTTGGCACAATCGAACGCCAATGCAGCCAACCAGCCCTTCGACATTCCACGAAATATGCCCACTGAAATTGAACCTGACCTACTTAGTTTTCTTTTCAAGCGACAAAATTTGACATTTTCCAATATCGATGCGACCAGGATATATGAGACAGGGCTGTCGCCAGGACACTATCAAATTTGCTTTCAAATATGGAATGCCCGTAACCAGCCTCTCTCTTCTGAATCAACAGGTTGCACCAATATAAGTATTGTGCCATCTCAGTTATCACTTGCGGTTAGCGTGGTGCCGCCATTTACACACCTCCTGCCGCTATTCCCGGAAATTACCCAGGTCAATTTGTTGTCGACAGCAAGCCAAAATATTCTACTCCGGGCTTCGATAGAGGGAGACAACGGTGTCACTATTAAAAATATCCCTGATTTTTTGACCAAGGAGGTCATTGAGCTCGAGGCCAATGAACCTGTATTGTTAACCGGGATGGATCTCGATGTATATTTTGAACAACAAAACCTAATATCATCGGGAGCGGATCTCCACAGCATTTTTAGTGAGGGCCTGCCTGAGGGTAACTATAAAGTGTGCTTTGAAGCCCTAGACCCAACAGGGAATCCCCTGCCAACATCCAAGTCTTGCGGCAATTTGATCACAGTAAAACCAGTTGAACCTCCACAAATTTTAATGCCCGAATGTGGCATGACCATTCCTTCCAATGATCGACAACCGATCGTTTTCAATTGGTTGCCGGCAGTCGAAGCAGATCGTGAGAGTGAATATGTACTGAGAATCGTTGAACTTGCAGATCCGAATCGCGATCCCAACGAGGCACTGTTGGCTTCTACTACCCCTTCATTTTTTGAACAAGTGGTGATAGGCACATCCTATTATTATGGACCAGCCGATCCAATCATGGAACCGGGCAAAACCTATGCATTTCAGGTATATCTCAACAACGCAACCTCCCGAGTCCAACGAATCAACCAAGGTCGAAGTGTTGTATGTCATTTTTCGATTGTGCCCGATGTAGTGCCCGATCCGATTGCAGCCACCGGCAACCCACCTAATGTCCTGATCACAAAAATCGCCGAAAACCCCTTCATAGACTTCTCATTTCCCGTGTCACAGGTATCAGGTCAACTGGTCTATACATTCGAATTAAAATCCAAGAATAAGGCTTCTTCCCTTCAAGGATCAGGTAAAATCGGAGTTGCAGTATCAACCAATCCTTCAGCCGGCACACCGACTTACAATGTAGATCGTTGGAGCACTGAGGGCTCCCACCCTTTAGGTAATATAAATGTGAGCCTTCTCAAAACCTATTTATTGTATGGAAAATTAAATGGTAAGAACGTGGCTGGGCAGCCGATTGGAGATGGCCAACTGTTGCAAGGTCAAAGTGGTTTTAAGGAAATTGCTCCGGGCTGGAATGACATTGTGGCCACCACGAAGACTGATGCACAGGGAAATTTCTTTTTTAATGTATTGCAATTTGACAGTCTTTCGGAAGAGGGAATTCAGATCAATTATCAGTCGTCATCGGGAGATATTCAAGCGAGTTATGTCAATATGGAAGGGATGGCCTATCCCGTTTATCGTCTGATCGTAGAGAGTCCGTATTACTGTAGCCCTGACGTCAACATCCTGATTCAACCATGGGAAGCACTGGAAGTGGGAACATTGGTCTCCAGAGTCAACTCTTATGACCTTGAAGTGACAGTCATCAGAGATAGCCTCCAATTCTTTGACTACGCATTTGCCAATGCCGCTACGATACCCCTGGTTACCACTAGCATATTACGTCAGAAGAATATTCCAAATATTCCTGTCTTCGAGGGTGATCCTGAGTTGGAGATTATGCCACCGGATGCGATAGCAGCTGATCTGACCAATACCCTTGGAATTGCAGTTCTTAAGAATTTGGTACGGCATGATGCCAATAATCCAAACGACCACTACTATGTCCATGTCTCCACCAATGAGCACGTGGGCAGCTACAATTACCAGGATAGTAAGGTACCCTATCCCATCTTTCCGTACTCCGATGATTGGGACTGGCAAGAAAAAGAGATCGGGATGACCTTTGGTATGCCTACATCCATCGATTATGCCCAGCCTCGGTACTGGAAATACAACAGTGAGTACAAGCCCGAGCTGTTCAAAACCACCGTCAAAATGAAACCATCACTCCCAAGGATCATCGGTCATGTCTATAGCAAGCAGGGCGATGTCGGCTTACCTGCGGCAGAGTTCCAAAACAAGATGCGCGATGAAATAGCTAAGGTAAAGAGTCTAGCCCGACCCACTACCAATGGATCTATCCATCATATGGTTGGTTTGACTGGCCTTTCAGAAAATGTGCTGAACCAGGCTCCAAATTGGAGTAAGAAACTCAATATCGAACCCCTAGCTGGAGCCCAGGTCAAATTGCTATCAGTGGCAGCTAAATTAGATGACCACAAGTATTTTACCGGTATAGATAAAGTGACCACCAAGGAAGATGGCTCCTATGTATTTGATCAATTGCCCGTTGAATTTGCCTTTGATGGTATAAAGGACTTTGCAGTTATCGGACCAAGCCGGTTTATGTGGACTGATCCTAAAGGATACCGAAAGGAGGGTAAGGACATAGGCATTCTTAAGTGGGGAGATCAATATCGACACGACTTTGAATTGGAGCCTGATGGTTATGTATATGGCTGGGTCACGGATAAAAATGGCCAACCCATAAAGGCTGAGGTATTTATAGACAGCTTAGTCTCCGTAACAACCGTACGATCTCAAGCCTATCAAGATTATTTGGGTATAGATGGGCCACTGCGTGAAATCTTTGTGTTGAAAGCACCATCAGGTGATCAACGTACATTAACAATTGTACCTGATGACCTTGGATATACCAAGGGTGATTTCCTCGTGAACATTGATGTGAATAAGGATCCACTCCATCCACAAAGTCTCGGAGGTTTCCAGGTAGAGAAATTGAAACATCGTATGAAGTTCCGCGTGGTACAACAGTCCGGGGATAGCAAAACACCAGTGAAGAACGCCCTCGTTAAGGTCACCAATGTGATGGGTGATACTCCAGAGCAAAATACCAAGATCAGCGGTCAGCAAGACTCACGCTTTCAAGCTGTGACGGATGTTTCCCATACCGATTTTGGTCAAACACAACAATCATTATTGGCCCAAAAATTTTCACTGATTGAAACCGATGCCGATCAGATATGGGGATATACGGATGACGATGGATATATCTACCTATCTTTTGAAAATAACGCACATTTCTTTGATATCGAAGTACAGCCTCCCCTGGATCTCGATTTGACGATCAAGAAACTGAGTGTTGAAAGTATAAGTTCAGCGGAATACACTGATCACGGAGACATTGTACTTGATCCAGCATTTAAGGTCAGCGGATGGGTCACCTATGGTCCGGACAGTCTAGCTCTGTCAAATGCCCGAATTCTTATTGACATGGGTGGTGACAATATTGAAACTATTGCCAATGAAAAGGGACATTTTACTCTAAAGGGAATTCCCATGAACCAGAACCAGTGGACAATATCGGCTGAAAATATGAATGATAGTTTAACACTGGTGGCTGATCATCAGGCCGTTACCCTACCTATGCAGGCTATCCTACATTTTCACCTCGAACAATTTGATGAGTTTGCTCTGACCAGTTTATGGGGACTTCCGGTTACCATAACTAATCTCGAAGAGACCAACGGTGTATACGTAGTAGATGGTGCTTTCATCAACCTACCCGCAAATGCCAACTTCCGTATGAAAGATCACGATCACCGATTGGAATTCTACCAGGTAACGGTGAAAAATCAAGTAGTAAATGGAAAAAATGTAGGTGTACCGGCTGACGATAAGATATTGTTGGATCATGACCGGGCTGACTTAGTGAATTACCAGACTTTTCTGGCTGAGATAAAGCCCACCGAGGGTGCTCTGCTCTCTGTCAAACCGGATAAAAATGCCAAAGGAACCCTATGCGGTAAAGTTGCGATCATGAGTAGCTCCTTCCAATTTGACGACAATTACATGTCGTTTGGTGAAGGCGATTCCGGCTCAGACGGGAGTGCCTCAGATGTGTATACCTCAGCATTTCAAATGGCGAATAGCAAGGATACCAGGTTTTCTACCGCAGGCAGTCAACGCATGCAAAAGATCAGCAACAGCATGATTTTCGTCGATCTATTTTCAGGTGACAATACTGCCTTTCACCTGCAAGACCTTAAGGTGGGTACTCCCAGTGAAATAACTACCATTAAGGCGGGCTCCTACCCCATCCAAAAATATCATGTAGCTGATGATCAAGGGGAAGAATACTCCTTTAAGGTACAAGATTTTAACGCCAAGGCTTCTCTCGAAGACTCATACGTCTTCAATGACAGTCTGTACCTGAGCACCAGACTTGTGACGGGAAAAATACCGGAAATGGTACCCGAGATTTTGGAAATCGATGCTGGTCAAATGATCATTACTAAAAATGGATTTGATAAGATCATCGGCTCAGAACCCCTACAGTTCAACTTAGAAGAATGGCAACTTTCCTTCGACAAATGGGAGTTAGACCAGCACAGTACCGGTATTCAGTTGATAAAAGGCACGCTAACAACTGACTTATTTACCTCCGCCATGAGCGACTTTCGTATTACTGCCCATAGTTTTGAAAAAGGGTCTCTAGACCTTAATAAAATCGAGTTTGGTGGCATTGTACCCGTAAAAATTGAGTCACCCTACCTGGAATTTGACATTAATCCGGGATGTACGTATGATAATCAGCCACACTGGATGATTAAGATTTCAGGCATTGACGGTGGTCTGGGTGCTTCGATCACCGATCTTCCTGGCATGAAGTCTGGCGACAAAATCAAATTTGAGTCGATCACTTTATACAGCAACAATGAAAGAGATATGAACATGGGAGACCAGCAGCAGACGCTCATGTTTTATGACATCATCGATGTCAGTCCCGATCAATTTACTGCCTATGAAGACGGCTTTGAAATTGGTGCCATGATGGACCTACATATACCCAGATTGAAGAAGAGTCGGGGAGGTTTCAGATATACTAAGGAGCAAGGGAAAGTGGTTTCTCACTTTCTAGGAATGGATGTAGACTTTGAAGGCATTGGCAAAGTAAGATTTATCAGCTCAGATGAGCCCGGTAGTCAAGTACTGATCCAAGGCAACTTTGATGCAGTCGGAAAAATTAAGGACGTGGAAGGCATCGACTTACTCGGTCGATTGCACAAGGACAACGACTCCACTTATGTCATTGTGGAACCTCTCCACCAAATGATGAATATCGCTAAAGATGGCAGCAATAAACTGATCGAAATCACTGGCGATATGCATGTAGTCAATAACGATTGGGACTACTTCATCTTTAGTGGAGACCTTGATGGCATGAAAGGGGTTGAAGATTCTAAGAAACGTAAAACCTTTAAGGTAGAGGGGGATATCACCGCCGAAGGAGAAGGCATGGATGTAAAGAATATCAGTGCTGAATTTGGGGGTATGAAAATCACCTATGATATCCAAAATGCCCGCCTCATAGGTAAACTTGAATTTGAGCAGGACTTCAGCTCAGTGAGCATCAGAGGGTCAGCAAATTTTATTACTGACAAAGCAGGCTGGATATTTTACGCTGGAGGAAGTCTTACTACACCAGGTTTTGGAGAACTGCAAGCGGGAATCGGAATTGGCGATTACAGCGACATGCGTCCGGAAATTACCGATTTCCTCTTAGGCAGTGCATACAACAAGAATCTTCCTGATTCCTTTAAGGATGGTTTTTCCGGATTCTTTATAACCGGCAGAAAGAGCATTCCACAACTTACGATACCCAAGAAAGAATTTAATTTCTTGATTGTCTCAGGAAGTCTGGAGGGCCAGGTAGGCCTTGATGCGAGACTATGGATGAGCTTTGATGAATCGGCAGTTGAGTTTGGTATCGGGGTCATGGCTTTTGCCTACGTAGAATTTAATGTCAGTGCGATTACTTGCACCGAACTCTATGGCTACATTGGTGCAGAGTTGGGCATTACCGGAAAATACAATACCGGCACTGGAAAGTTCAGCCTCCTCGGATGCGGTAGTATAACCCTCATGGGTGCGGTGAGTCAATGTGTACCGAATCCCTTTGAAATGGCTTGTACCAATCCGTGCATCAGCGAGTGTGGATCCATTTCCTTGAAAATGGAAATGTACGTGGATTCAGATGGCACCTTCGACGCCTCCATGGGCTTTGGCAGCTGCGGTGGTGGGCCTAAACTCGATGAAAAAGTCGGTGATCAATTCAATTGCGATTAACTGTTATTAGCCTCAGAACTTAAAATCAAAAGAAAATGAAAAGCATCACAAAAAGATTATTGCTACTCTTCGTCTTGTTAACCACTCTCTATCAAATAGATTTTGGTCAGACCCAAATTATTCATCCCAGCCCCAAAGGAATATTTGTTCTACTGGGGAGGGATTTTGCTAAGGACTTTACCTATGAGGTATATCGTAAGAAAACCTCCGATCGAGATTTTATGCACTTAGCTTCCATTGCCGGATCAAAGAACCGATCACAATTTTACCAGCGGCTGGATGAAGCTGCGGCCAAAATCCCGTCTTTGCTGCCGGTTTCATCAATGAATGCAGATCGATACTGGTCCTACTTCGAGACCCATGAAAATTTGGACAGCTTGATTATCATTGATGCTGCATTGGGATACCTGGGTCTGGGTTTAGGTTATTTGGATACAACCCCTCACACCGGACAAACTTATCAATATCGAATAGATAAAGTAAGAAATGGTGTGACCATTGAATCACTAGAATCTGGTGAATTTACCTACATCTTGCCTAACCCCCAGCGCGATGTCGAGCTATTTTCGAGTGATTATGATGGTGAAAAAAGTATTGCCATCAAGTGGACGCTCTTCGACAAAATCGGATTACAGGGCTTTAATCTTTATCGAAGAGAAAATTTACAAGGTGATTTTACGAAATTACCCCTGGCGTTGAAATACCGGACAAGTAATGACACTACATTTATCAATCTTCGAGACACACTGATTGAGCCTTATCAGGTATATCAGTATCAAATCCAGCCAGTGGATTTATTTGGCAATGAAGGTGAAGTTGCAAACTATACTCAGCAGGCTAGTTTCTCAGATTTTGATTTTCCTTATCTGAGCAATTTTAACGCGGTGAGCAGAGATAATCGACAGATGGAAATCTCATGGAAGATGGACATCAAACCCTTTATCCGCAGCCTAAAAGTGCTGCGCAGCACTCAATTTGATACCGGCTTTGTGCAATTGGCTGAATTGCCCCCAACCGATACCAGTTTTGTCGACCACATTCCCGTGGCCATGGAAAATTATTATTACCGGCTCATCTTAAACGGTCCTCACGGTATATCAAAACCGACAGTGGTCACTTTTGGTCGCTATTTAGAACTAGAAAAACCTGATGCCGCAGTAAATATCAGGGGCACTGGTATGTCTGATGGGACAAAGATCGAATGGGACGACTATGGCCGAACAACCTACGGTTTTTACGTTTTTCGAAAGGCCTCAAACCAAAATCAGTTTGAACAAATTAGTGATTTGATCATCATCGACACTTCGCGACATTATGTCTATTACGATACCAGTAGTACGCTGAGAGGGGACATAAACTATGACTACTGCATCCAGACCATCAATGATGGTTATCAACCCAGTGATTTTTCTGACACAATCACCGTGAGACCTGATCTACCTACCGAGATAGCGATGCCCACGGGCTTTAGATTGCGAAAAGTCGGGAAGGGTTGCTATCTTTTCTGGAATGACCTCAGTAAGGTCGACGACAATTTGTGGGGATACACCCTTTATCGCCGGAGGTTAGATCAAGACAGTGCACAGGTTATTGCGGAGTTAATATCTGCTTCCAGCAACCACTTTCATGACACCACCATCAACACCGGATATAGTTATGAATACCAGTTGCAGGCTAGAAATTACTTCGGTGCCAAAAGTACCCTGACTTATCCCCAGAGGGCCTCATGGTATGCAGTAGCCCCGGCACCACCACCACCACCACGTGTCACGACCTCTGCCAATGGTATTATGCTCAGATGGAGCGAAATCCGGCAAAAGGGTTTAGCAGGGTACAATATTTACCGTTATCAGCCCGGAGAAAACCCTTTTAAGGTGATCAGTACGAGCGCCGAACAACACAGCTTTGAAGATGACAACATCGTTGATGGTAAACTTTACTTCTATTATCTAACCACAACTAACGAGGAAGGTTTGGAAAGTACCCCGGGCAAATCGGTCAGTATACGGCGTTGACCTTGCCAGATGTTTTTCTATCGCCCATGGAATGCTTCAGCCACTGAAATTTGCTCAGTCACAGGTTCTATCCCGAAAATCAAACTCCCTTACTGTTTCGTTGCTGTGCAATCGAATCTTGAATGAAAAGGTGACGCTTCCTGAGCTTGGGATTCTCATTTTATCCAGGAGATGGTAGGCACACACTTTAGCTAGTTATCTGCAATTTCTTCATTGGATTTGCCATCACTTTGTTGTCGTCGAGAGAATCCGGCCTGCTTCACTCCTTACTCCTCAATCTGGCAAACCCAATCTCGAAATCCTACGTAAGAACTTATGTGTTCTAGTGACGTGGTCCGACTTAAAATGGTAGGGAGGTCAACGGATGGTTAAGCTCCAATGTTCATGGCTACTTCAACTACTTTTCAGAACCTCTAATGATCGCATCTGAGAAAACGACCCTCATTTTTTTGGGACTAAGTTTGAAGGTAAACGAGCGAAGGAGTCAGCATTTTTTGTTTGAGGCGAAATTCATGATTAGATTTTCGATAGATCATCAATCTCCCAGGATTTTGTAGTTTCGTTTTCACAAAACAAAATTGGCGAGTGGACAAGGGATTTCCAGACGAGATAAGTACCCATGTTGAAAAGAAGAGCAAGAACAAGCAGAAGGGTAAGAAGCTCAAAGAAGCGATCCGTAAGGACACCTTAAATATGATCCGTACAACCTATCGAAACAATATAGAATTGACCAACATTGCGGATAACAAGGCCAACATTCTCTTGAGTCTCAATGCATTGATGATTACTTTCTTAATACCCATTGTACTGTCTAACCTAGAGATCATTGTGAGTGAAGTCCTCTATCTCCCTTTAATCACCTTGTCTATTACTTGCTTCATTACCATTGTGCTGGCAGCGATGGCCACTAGGCCGATCAAGATGGGTGAACAGGATGTCAAACGAGGAGATACATTGCAAAAAAGCCCCTTTTTCTTTGGCAATTATTACAAGATGAAAGTTGATGATTACTTGCATCTGATTGAAGAGACAATCAATGATCCCAGCTCAGTAAAAGATTATGTCAAACTAGACTTGTATTTCATGGGTAAGGGACTCGGTGAGAAATACAGCAAGATCAGGACCTGCTACAATGTTTTTATCACCGGACTTGCACTCACATTAATAGCCACAGTCGTTGTTTTGATCGCTTAGCTATTGACAAAACTTATTTCTTGTATTTGTCGTTTAATCCTAACCCAGCCAAAATCATCGGCTTGATCTTCTCCATACGCCTTTGCTTTGTGCTGTCACGCTTGGCATCAATAATGTACTCCACGTACTCTCGCTGTTTGCCTGGTGTTAAATTGGAATAGGCAGTGGATAGCTTCTTGGATTCAGCCAAAAATGCCTGGAACTCCTCACTGTACTTAGGTCCCCTGGGTGTGGCTTTGGCTGGCTTAATTCTCTTACCTTCCTTCTCATTCTCAATGGCCTCTTCCAAATAGTTTTTTAGCAATTTTTCATCGATTTCCTCCTCATTTCTATATCTCCACTGCCGCATTGCCACGGTCTTTTCCTCTTGTGCATTAATCAACTTCTTGCCCTGGTCTTTGAGAAGAGCACCTTGGAAAAACCATACACCGAAATGTTCTTTAAAGGCTCCGATTCCTACCACATTCTTACCATCAACCATGTAGACAGGCATACTCCATTTCAATCCTTCTTCCATTCCGGTGTTTAAAATGATTGATCGTAACTTTCTTAAGGCGGGGCCAAAACGCTTTTGCTTGGCAAAGAAGTCTTCAATCTTCTGCTGCTTATCAACCATAGTCGCATCTCATTTGGTTGACTTCTAAGCTAATAAAAAACCTGAAATCAGTCTGTTCTCAAATGGTGCATTTTCAAACATCTCCAATGTATATTTGTACTGCTATGCAGTTTCCACGGGTCTTTGAAGGACTCCCGACCGGCGGAAGTTGACGCTTAGTGATGAAAATTGGCGTTCTTCACTTTTTCACTGATGGTAAACGACAATAGGCCAATGAAAAAGGAAAGTATAAGGAAGCAATTTGAGTACTACAAGAGTCTTGGAGACCGCACATTTGTTCAGCTCTCCGACGAGGAGCTATTATGGCAGTACAACAGTGCCAGCAACAGCATCCCAATAATTGTGAAGCACCTCTGGGGCAATATGCGCTCACGCTGGACTGACTTCATGACCACAGATGGTGAAAAACCATGGCGAGACCGGGACGGTGAATTCATTGCGGATATCAAGAATCGTAGTGAACTCTTACAAAAATGGGAGGAAGGTTGGAAGTGTTTGTTTCATGCTTTGGAAAGCATCAGGGAGGATGAAATGGAATTGATCGTATATATTAGAAATCAGGGACATACTGTTTTTGAAGCCTTAATCCGTCAATTGGCTCACTATGCTTATCACGTGGGGCAAATTGTTTATATCGGTCGGATGCTCAAAGGAGGTGATTGGCAAAGTCTGACCATACCCAAAGGGCAATCAGAAATATACAATCGAGAAAAGTTTAGGAAGGAAAAGACGGTGCAACATTTTACCGATGAATTCCTAAAAAAAGAAAAGGATGATCAAATGAATACTCCATAGCATTGATATCGGTCAAAAACCCTTAATATATGTGGTCTATGGAAGTGGACTTAATAGAGTCGAAGATGCAGAAGAAAATTATCATCCTATTCCTGGAACCATACCACCCCTAACCCTTTTGTGAAGAGCCTTACAACATTATCAGATCCCCTATCGACGGTGGTAAGACTCATCGTGATTCAAGAGTGTATTGGCGACGATGGTTAGTGCGGCGGTCGAGGGTGACGACAGATTTTTGTCAACAGCATAATCCCCTACAGACAGCAAGTTATGGATTGCTTCATTATTCTTTTGAAAACTGTGATATGCGAGATCAAATTGTTCCTCTAATTTGGCTAATTCAGGGACTGAAGGATGTCTGCTGGTTACCAACCGAAAACCAAGGGTAAGTTGTTCCGATAAGTCCGGGCCGCCCTCAACTTGCATGCGCTCAGCCAGTACCTTTGCCGCTTCCACGAACTGAGGATCATTGAGCAAGACCAATGCCTGAATCGGTGAATTTGTACTTTCCCGTCTGACTGTGCACACCGTACGGTTAGGAGCGTCAAAGGCGACCATCGCCGGATGAGGAGAGGTACGTCGTATATATGTATATAAACTCCTACGATATTGGTTGCCAGCAGTATCTTGCCGGTATCGGCCCGAGACCAACCCTCCGTAATCCCATATACCATCCGGTTGATTTGGCTTGACACTTGGCCCTCCCCATTTGAAATTGAGGAGGCCACTAGAAGCCAGGGCATTGTCTCGAATCATTTCAGCAGATAGACGGAAATTCGGTGCTCTGCTGAGCCACAGATTCCTCGGATCTCTCTCCAGAGCTTCAGACTCCACCTTTGATGATTGGCGGTAGGTATGAGACATCGCCATTTTTTTAAGCATCTGCCGCAGGTCCCAACCTGAATCCCGGAATTCCATTGCTAACCAATCCAGCAATTTCGAATGTGTTGGCAGAGCGCCTTGAGTGCCGAAATCATGGCTAGTCTCCACAATACCCCTACCAAACATCATTTGCCAGTAGCGATTAATAATAACACGCGCAGTCAATGGATTTTTCTTATCAATAATCCATAGGGCGAGTCCCAGTCGGTTCTGTGGAAGGGAATCGTCAAAGGCCAATATCGCTGCCGGCGTCGATGGAAACACTTCTTCGGTAGGTGCATCGTACTGACCCCGGTCAAGCACATAGGTTTTTCTAACTTTTGCTTGATCCTTCATTACCATCACTTCCGGTATCTCTGCATTCAGATTGATCATCTGACGGACCAGCGTTCGCAATGAGTCGGTTAACTGCGAGAAGGCTGGTTGATTTCTCAGTAGGTGATGGGCAAGCAATGCATCATTGTTCGACGTGACTTTTTCTTGATCTGCAGATTCTTCTTGATAGAAAATCTTGGCAATTTCCAGCGGTGAAAGTTCTTGATCAAAAAATTGAAGTTGATCAATACTACCGGTGAACACTCCATTTTCGCCGGTGTGGTATCGTCCACTCCTAAATACCATCAGCGGACGGTGAGGCCACCCAGGTCGTGCACGCCACCTTCTTTGTATCGTACCATACAAGTGATCCCTGTCAATCTCTACAGTTAACGATTCGCCATCTACAAACAGCCTAACACCAGAAGCTTTCCCCGAGCCATCGTAAGTAAAGAAAACATGGTACCATTTTCCTGCTTCCAGGCTTTTTGAGCCAGTGACTTGCAAATAATTTTGGGGGAGCATACTTACCAATTTGAGCGACAGCCGGTTTAGTGTATCTAAGTAAAAATCCCAGCCACGCCAACCATTACCCATGGCTCCAGAATTACCAACTATGGTCTGAAATTGTCCCGTTTTCTCTGTTTTAAGCCAGCACCCTGCTGAGTATGTATGATAGACATCAAATTGACCCACGTGTTTCAAGAAAACCAAATCCATCTCGGCCGGTGAACGCAAGGCTGATCCAATCCTCCCCTCTACCACTTCTATTTCACCACAAGCCAGAGAATATGGGTTCCGATCGATGATTTTGTCAATGGGTTGATTATTCTGGATGCGATGCACCACGTCCTCTTCTATTTGGTAGCTTCCTATGTTATCAAATGCAAAGCTAGCCTCAGGCTCCGGAATGGAAATCATTCCCTTCGGCAATGATTGAATATATTGCTTTGATGATATTACGTGGGTCCGGTATGCATCAATCTCGTGACCAACCCTTTCCAAATTCCGAGCTAGCTTATTCATTTGGATTTCCTGTATGGAATCTGGCAGAAGCAAGACCGGGCCTGATGCCTGCTTGGGGCCCATTCCACCTGGATCGATACTAGCCTCATTGACCAAGCCCAATTCATCCAGATTATTGAAGAAGGCAGACATTTGATAGTATTCTTTCTGACTGACTGGATCAAATTTGTGATCATGGCAACTGGCACACTCTAAAGTCAGACCCAAAAATGCAGTGGCGGTAGTATTGGTTCGGTCCTGCACGTATTTCTGCCTAAACTCCTCGTCCGGCACACCTCCCTCAGAACTGATTGGATGGTTACGATGGAATGCTGTGGCTAATATTTGGTCTCGACCTGGATTGGGGAGGAGATCTCCTGCCATTTGCTGTAGAACAAAGGTATCATAGGGCATATTACTTTTAAAGGCACTTAGAACCCAGTCCCGCCAAGGCCAATAATTGCGTTCAGCATCCATGTGAAGACCCTGAGTGTCTCCGTATCGAGCCACATCCAGCCATTCCATAGTTAATCTCTCAGCATGCGCATCGGTACGCAACAGACGATCAACAACTTTCTCATATGCTTGAGCGGAAGTATCCTTATGATAAGCATCAATTTCCTCGAGGGTGGGTGGTAATCCTGTCAAATCCAGAGTAACTCTTCGGATCAACACCTCCTTTGCCGACATTTCAGATGGAGTCAAGTCTTTCTCCATCAATTTGGATTGCACAAACTGGTCGATTTCGTTAAAGACGCTACCCATTGGCACTTCTGGAACTAAAGGCCTTTCAGGGGCAACAAAGGACCAATGATCCTTCCATTTCGCACCCTGCTGTATCCAGCTTGCAATCAAAGCTTTCTCATAATCAGAAAGGTTTAAGTGCGATTGGGGAGGAGGCATCATGAAATCCTCGATTGGAGAAATGATGCGTTGCCAGGCCTGGCTCCGTCTTAAATTGCCAGGAACAAATGGGCGATAGGCAGATCCTTCTAAGGTGGAAAATGCACCCTCTTCCAGATCCAACCTAAGATTTGCTTCTCTAGCTTCATCGTCTGGTCCATGGCACTTATAGCATCGATCGGCCAGAAGCGGTCGAATATGGAAATTAAAATCGACCTCCTCGGGTAGATCGCCCATCGCTTGCCGGACATCTGTAGGGATACTATTTTGGCAAGAGACCCATAGAATGGCTGCCAATAAGGACAACTTAAAGAGATCATGGCAGCGGATGATAAAAACATGACACATCAATAGTAAAAATAAAGCATTCCTGTCACTCTAAGCCATTATCGATACTGAGAATCTCTAGTGCTTCATTCAAAAAATATCTAATACTATTGGCACTCATTTTGGATTATTATTTGGATCACTATTTGTTCCATAAAAGTGCCTATGGAATTTTGATGTATGGTAACATTCTAATAGTCCTCCATCCTCAGTTATCTTTTCTCTGAAAACATCATAGGCTTTACGCAATTTTTTATTCCGGGTATTGTGTTGATGACCATCAAGATCTATACGTTTTCCGATGAAACTGCTTAAGATGTCCGTTTTGTAGTCATTTGGTAATTCTGATTGGAAAATTATCAATTGGATCTGCTTGTGTTCGTAGAGGGAAAAACCCTCTTCGGTGGGAAAAGGTTGCCTCCAGATATCCAGCCCATATACTGGCATCAGTTCGTGATCAATCCAATTTTCGGGCCATAGGTGATTAAAAGAATTTGCAAAACGGTCCAAAAGAAATTCCATGTTCTTCTCGATGGAATTGTGGAATAAGAGTTCAACCATCAGGCATTTCCATTCAAAGGGAATGGGCAATTTACCGATCTTCATTGCCGACTTTCCAATCTTTAGACCTTTACGAATCGTCGGGGAAATTAAAATGTTCATACTTAGTTGCTGAAAGAAAGCAGAAATATTTCGATCCAGAGGCTTCCTGATCGGACAGATAAACTTTGTGCCGGGTGACAGCGGCATATGTCTTTCAAGAAATAACATGCTCTGCCGTAAATGAACCGGGAATCCCAGGCCATTGCTCTCCAATTGCCGGCTAATCGCCTGTATGCGTTCTGCACGTAGCGTATGAACCTGGTACACAGGATTTCCAATGGCTTTTGCCAAGGATGTCGAGCCAACTTTTCCCATTTGAAATATGACCAAGGGACGGTCAGATAATTCTGAGGTAATCCTCCCCTTCATTGGTTTTCATTGAATTTTCTCCTCCGATTACATACAGCTTAGTCATAAATATGACCTCCAGCATTTCCTTGTTAAATGCAAAGAAAATTATTTGATTCAAGTGAAAAGAATTTATGCCCGCAGATGGTGCCGAAGTCAGTACCACCTCATCTCCGGATTTTCAGTTTAGAAAAGGACGAGAAAATCAAGTGTTTGGTTTAAGCCAGTACGTCGTGTACTACTTCGCCATGAACATCCGTCAGTCTATATCGCCTTCCTTGAAATTTATAGGTGAAACGTTCATGATCTATGCCGAGAAGATGCATCACTGTTGCCTGAAAGTCATGAATATGCACTGGATTTTCCACAATATTGTAACTAAAATCATCAGTTCGACCATAGATCATACCTTTCTTTACACCACCACCTGCCATCCAAATACTGAAACACTTGGGATGGTGGTCCCGACCATAATCCGTTTTACTAAGTTTCCCTTGGGAGTAATTTGTACGACCAAATTCGCCACCCCAGATGACAAGTGTATCATCCAGTAATCCCCTTTGCTTGAGGTCAATGATAAGTGCTGCAGATGCTTGATCGGTCTCCAGGCATTGTCGCTTAATGTTTCTGGGTAAATGATCGTGCTGATCCCAGCCTCGATGATAAAGCTGGATGAAGCGTACACCCCTTTCTGCCAATCTGCGGGCCAGCAAACAATTGGCAGCATAGGTGCCAGGTATTTTGGAATCAGGGCCGTAAAGATCGTAGATGTAATCCGGTTCCCCAGAAGTATCGGTTATTTCAGGCACTGAAGCTTGCATGCGAAAAGCCATTTCGTATTGTGCTATCCGAGCTTCGATTTCGGGATCTCCCACTCGATCAAATTGATCCTCTTGCAATCGCCTTAAGATATCCAATTGCTTGCGCCGGTCCTCCCTGGATATCCCTGGTGGGTTATTTAGGTATAAAACCGGATCTTTTCCAGCCCTAAATTGGACGCCTTGATGCTGTGATGGTAGAAAACCATTGCCCCACAATCTGGCATACAGTGGCTGACCACCCTTCCCTTTCGTGATCAAAACAATAAATGCTGGTAAGTTTTCATTCTCACTGCCCAGTCCATAATCTATCCAAGATCCCATCGAGGGTCTCCCAGGAAACTGGGAACCCGTCTGAATAAAGGTAGCGGCAGGATCATGGTTAATGGCTTCTGTATGCATCGAATGAATGAAACACAAATCATCCACAATCTTTGATTGGTAAGGGAGTAGCTCACTCATCCATTGCCCGGACTGTCCATATCGCTGAAAGTCAAACAGTGTCCCCGCCAAAGGGAACGAAGTTTGCCCAGCAGTCATCCCCGTCAATCTTTGCCCTTGACGCACCGATGCTGGCAGTTCTTCTCCGTACATTTTTGTAAGCAGTGGTTTGTAATCAAAGAGATCCATTTGTGATGGAGCGCCACTCTGAAATAAGTAGATGACTCGCTTAGCCTTGGCTGAAAAGTGAGGCAATGCTTGACCAGACACTGCTGCAAGATCCTTTCCCCAAATCGGATTGAATAGGGATGCTAGGCTTAAAGCACCTAACCCCATTGCCGATTTGGTTAAGAATTCTCTCCGACCTAATGGAATATGATAATTTTCACAACTCATTAATCCATGGCTAGACTTTCGATAGCAAATTAGGCAAAAATAGGCAGATCCGCATCGTCAACTTGGGTCTTCTTACCAGGTGCCACATCCTTAATCATCGGATAGAAAGGTCATTGCAAAGGTTCAAAAGTTTCAGTTTTGTATCTTGACAGAGACACAAATTATTAACTAATGAGTAGGGATAGATTGACCAAGGCTTCCATGCTGGCACTTCTTTCAATCCTGGCCTATCTTACCATGATCAGCCTGGTCAATCCGGAGCACAAAGTCGAAACAGTGGAGAAATGGGCCGATGGATGGATGCAGGCAAGAGATATGATGAACCATGACAGCACAATCCAAAGTGATTTTGCCCGGGAGTACCCTATCCTTACGGATTGGCTGCGACAGGATACCGACGAACATTGGTCTAAAGCGCTGTCGACGAACCGAGAGCAAGACCGACAAAGAGTGGAAAATGTTTTGGAGGACTTGGCTGAGATTGAAGTTGATGTCTCGCTACTCAACGGCCGGCTCAATGCCATTGTGTTTGGTGAAGAACAGAATGAATCTGACTTGCTGAATCTCTATCTGGAGGCTTGCGAACTTCGACGGGAGGCACGTTTAGCAACTTTCTTAGCGTTGAACAGTCCTGTCGTTTTCGCTCAGCACCATAATTTTATGATGTCCTTTATTGGTTATACTGAGGGACTTTCAGACGCCAGACATGAGCGATTTTTCAAGCCTGGTTCTAGATTAGTGCAATTAGATTTTCATGGCCTATACGGCCGACCTCATTCCTTAATTGAAGATCGCCATGGCTTATTGCGTGATGTCGATGTGTCACCTGATGGCAGCAAGCTGGTATTTGCCTGGAAAAAGTCCGATCGACTTGATGACTACCACATTTACAAGTATGAACTGTCTACAAGCAAAATTGAGCAGCTAACCCATGGAATTGGACGGGCTGATTATGAGCCCGTCTATCTACCCGATGGAGATATTATTTTCACCAGTACACGTCCGGAGCAAAGTGTTCCCTGCTGGTGGACTGAGATTAGCAACTTGTACCGCATGAACGAGAGGGGTCAATATTTGCGTAGATTAGCCATTGACCAGGTACACACTTTATATCCCCAAGTAATGGATAACGGCAGGGTAATTTACACCCGGTGGGATTACAGTGACCGCGGTCAAAATTATCCTCATCCGTTATTTAGTATGAATCCTGATGGTACGGACCAGCGTGTTTTTTATGGCGGCAATTCATGGTTTCCCACATCCCTTTTACATGCCCGTGGAATTCCTGGCAGCCATAAGGTAATGGCTATTGCCGCCGGACATCATACCCGGCAGCATGGCAAAATCGTGATCTTGGACGTAACAGAAGGGCGCGATGAAGGTAAAGGGATGCACTTTATTGCGCCAAAACGTGAGGTACTCTATGAACGAGTAGACCGTGCTCAGCAAACAGGTGATCAATTTCGCTATCCCTATCCGATCAGTGAAGAAGAATTTCTGGTGAGTTTCCTACCTGAAGAGCCTGGTGAGAAATATCCCGAATATCCTGACAAAGCTGTTTATGGATTATATTGGATGGATGTTGATGGCCATCGAGAACTGCTGTATTATGATCCTGAGCTACCCATAGGCAGACCGGCGCTAGTTAGAAGAGTGTCTAGTCCACCCATCATACCTGACACAGTAGATTATCATCAAAAAACGGGCGTTTACTATGTGCATGATGTCTACGAAGGGATAGGACTTAAAAATATCTCACGGGGCACTGCCAAAAAGATCCGTGTTGTTAGGTTAAATTATCGAGCAGCTGGAGTAGGTATGACCCTAAACGAAGGTGAAGGTGGCCGCTCACTAAACAGCAGTCCCGTTGCCATCGGTAACGGTAGTTGGGACATAAAAGAGATTTTGGGTGATGTTGATATCGAAGAAGACGGTTCTGCACTTTTTGAGGTACCCGCCATGCAATCCCTTTACCTCCAGGTATTAGATAAGCAAGGTAGGGTCATTCAGAATACACGATCATGGGATACAGTCAGACCAGGGGAAAAAAAGGCCTGTAGAGGCTGTCATGCAAAAGAAGATGCCAATTTCTATCCCTATGAGAAGGAGAACACCCTGGCCTGGAATCATAAACCACAGCAACTTCAACCATTTTATGGTGGAGTAAAAGGGTTCAGCTATATCCAGGAAATCCAGCCCATATTAGATCAAAAGTGCGTGCAGTGTCATGATGGGAGCAGAAAAAACGTAATGGATCTTACCGGGACAATGAAGAGTCATGGCACCATCGAAAAACGGAGATGGAGCAGATCCTATCTCAATCTAACCCATTCGGCAAGGATGCAGAGGAAAGATGATCACTACTATGCCGGTGATCCCGAAAATCCGGTGGTAAATTGGATAAGTAAGATGTCTAAACCGACTGAACTGGAACCATATTCCTTTGGAGCAGCGACCAGTCAACTGATGCATTTGCTGGAAGAAGGTCATTATGGCGTGCAATTGACTAAAGAAGAATTTCACAAGTTCTACGCATGGCTGGATCTGTTGGTACCCTTTATTGGAGAATATCGAGAAGCCAATAATTGGTCGGATGAGGAAATGGCTTACTATGACTATTATGAACATAAACGTAGTATCCATAAAGAGGAGGAATTGGAAGCGATTAGAGCATGGCTGAAAAAACAGGGAAAGCAAGAAAGACCTGCGGTAAATTCAACAAAAACTGCGGAAATGAACGGATACCGGTTGTTAATGACCATCCCTGTCGATAAGGAGGAAACCTGTAAGTTTCAAGATGAGGTCATGGTGGATAGAGTCGATGTAAAATTTGTGAATCACCAGCAAAATCACATAAAGGTCCAGATCACCTTTCAAGATGGAAGTAAAATTGAGAAGAAATGTGCAAATGGTGAGTCGATCATTTTAGATGCACCCCATCCTACAAGATCGATAAGATTTGATCTTGGCGGCCATGATATCATCGAAGCTTCCATCTGGGGCATCGAAATGAATATGCTGCCGAATCACGGATCTCATCATCCGTATCTTCAACTGGGAGGAGAATAGAACATGAAGCACTTGTGAGGATACTCCGAAAAGGTCGCCAAATCAAAAATGGCTCTTTTGGCGATCTTTCCCCGCTACGCCAAGGCTTCGACGGGACAGGCCATTTTTCTCAATCGGCTGATACTCATGCATCACCCAATCTCGAAAAAGTGAAAATCTCATCCAAAATAGGCTCATTTTATGAAGATGGCACTTTCCGGAGTAGCCTCACTTGTACTTCGGCCTGTTTCGGAGGGTTGCATCTTGCCATTTCGCGATACGGACATGCAAAACATAATCCTTACTGTCTCATGTCTCTTCCCATGGATATTATACCATCGATCCATTATATCATATGTAACAACTATTTTGGATCTCATACCTGGCAGTCTAATTTATATCCTGTGGCTTGCATCGTGCACCCACGATTATCTGCCCAGCCAACCTCCATCAACCGGTACGATCGAACCGTTTAAGTAGTTGGAGGCATTGGAAGCGAGAAATACCACGACGCCCTTTAAGTCCTCTGGAAGACCCCACCGGTTTGCCGGGATACGATCGAGGATGTTTTTACTTCGATCTGGATCACTGCGAATGCCAGCAGTAACCTCGGTGGAAAGATAGCCTGGGGCAATGGCATTGACATTTATTTTGTATTGGGCCCATTCATTGGAAAGGGCCTTGGTGAGACCTAAAACGGCACTCTTTGAGGCAGTATATGATGGTACCTTTACACCTCCCTGAAAGCTCAACATAGATGCTACGTTGATGATTTTAGCCCGGGAGCCCCGCTCAATATGAGGCTTTGCCATGGCTTGGGAAAGATAAAAGGTGCTGTTTAGATTAATTTGCAATACCTCCTCCCAATCAACCTGTGTATGATGGATGGCTGCCGAGCGCCTAATGATCCCTGCGTTGTTAAGTAGAATATCGACTCTACCCATCATGCTTATACCGTCGGCAATGATTTTTCTAGCATTGAGGTTATCTAGTCTCGACAAGTCAAACCGATTTGTCATACATCTCCTGCCAAGTCGCATAATTGAACGGGTTGTCTGATCGCATTCTTCCCGATCAAGAACAATCACATCAGCCCCGGCCTCCGCTAAGCCAATAGCCATGGCTTGACCCAGTCCTCGGGCAGCACCGGATACCAAGGCCACCTTTCCATTCAATGAAAACTGATCCAATATCGCCACCTAGCGTATATATTTCTCTACAAAATTGGCTCCCAAACCCACTTCCTCATAGTGAGCAACACACATCTCTATCTTGGTAAAAACATCTTCGTACCCAGAGGCCTTACCGAGCTCATCCACATAAATCATGGCACCGTTGACATTGAACATTGTGATCATTTCCTCGGCACTGTCTACAACCAGGGTGTGTGTTTCTCCGGGTGGTTCAAACAAAAACCTTCCCGGTGTTGCCACAAAGTCATGTTCAAGATAGTGCCAAGTCCCTTTGATCACATAGCCAAACACTGGGCCAGGGTGCCGGTGTCTACTTAGGACTCCGGAGCGCCGTACCCTGAGAAGATTAAACCATTGACCTGCTACTGTGTCCAAAAAAAGTGGTCTGAACCAAACATTTGGAGCCTGTGGCACCCATTCCCTTTCGTCTTCAGGAAGGGCACTAAATATCATATCAGGTTTGGCGTATGGCGGCAAGTAGGACATTCCTGGATCCATTGATTATCATTTATGATTGTTTTCGAATATAATGGAATGCAGTGAAATAGATACTGTCATCAACAGCTAACCGATCTGCTCTACCCATGCTCTCGGGCCAATACTTTGGCAGGAGAGGGTGGCAATATCTGCAGCCCGGATCAGTGCCGATCGAAAGTTTGTCTTAGGTTCAATGATGAATTTTGCAAAAGCTCCATGAAAGATATCGCCGGCAGCTAAAGTATCAACGGCCTCAATTCGCGAAATAGGAATATCGGGTTTCTCCTTACCATCAAACACTCGAATGGGCAACTTACCCCTTGTCACCGCAAAGTGGGAGATCCCAAATTGTTCCAGGTAGGCCCGAATGGTGCTAAAACCGGGTGGGTGAAAATCATCTGAAAAAATGGGATAGGTAACCCAGGGGACGATTTGATCAGTGCACGATTTATAGCTGCCGCCATCAAAAATTACTGGAATTTTCAAATGATTTTGTTTGAGCATGTCCAGGGTATATGCACTCAAGAATCCATCGACACAGATCACATCGTAATCATATAGCTGAACATCAGGATGAATGATGTCGACATCTGCTTCAACCGTTCTCGTGATGATCGTACGTTCGCCGCTGCCGACATTTAATAAAATGGAAGAAATAACTGGCTCACGATTCGATCCAGAATTGACATCAAGATGACAAATGCCATACTCGCTCAGCTTCGAACGGATAAATTGGGTAAAAGGATGATCACCGATATACGAGATTAAAGTAGCTTCTCCACCCAGTGCTTGAAATGCAAATGCGGCATTGGTTGCAGGGCCTCCCAAATCAACGAAATCTCCAACAGATCGAAGCTTGGTATTTTCTACTGGAAAATGATCAACCAGATATAGGATGTCAATCGAAGTCAGGCCAATAAAAAGTCCCTTCATTGCCATCACAAGATGCCAAAAAAATTGATCTGCCAGACCAGAAGATAAATCCTGGAGCACTCACAATGGCTCCAGGATTTCTAGCGATAGTGTTGCTTTCGATAAACCCTATTCGTTGGCATCTGCAGCTTTTACCACGGTGGCTTGTTGATAAGAAAGATCGGGACGAATGGAACCATGTACTTGCTCGATTTTCCATGCTTGAGCCGTAAACTCACCCAATAGCGGGAGAAATTCCTCTCCCAGCAGTTGTCGATTTTCATCAATTTTGCGTGCATGATCTGCGGCGTCCTTTGCACTATGCACAACCAATATATATGGACCCATAGAGCCAAATCCGCTGCGGTAAATACGATAGTGGAATTTTGAGTTTTTATCCTGAAACATTGACTTTACTTTCACCCCAATCTCTTCAGTTTTCTCCAGATTTTCCGGCTTAATGTAGTAGAAATCAAATCGCCGATAGTTTTCACCCGGGGTAGAAATATCCCAGCCATCAGGCATATAAGAGAGATCCTTATCCAGGTTTAGCACATAGTCACCATGCTGATCGTAGCATTGATCAAATCTCGCTAGTATTTTTGCAATCTCTTCCGAACCAATTTTACCGGCCAATTTCTTGATTGGACCATCAGCTGCTAGAGCATCAAGACCAGAAATTGGGCTAACGTGCATGTAACGGTAGTCTACGGTGGATGATGTCAGCCAGGCCCCCTCCACATTGTGCTCCTCGAGCAGTGCAGTACATTCCTTCATAATCGCCTCGTATTCTTGAACTTTGTCAGGCTTTACCCGGTCTTCATGTACTCGATACGCTTGAACGTTGTCAACTTGGGCAACACAAAGTACTGCCAGGATCCAGGTCAGGCTGGTGATGAAAAACATTCGCTTCTTCATTTCTTTTAAGATTTTGTTTTTAAAGAATTCTATTGGATCGGGTGGTCGAGTCAAAGTATGGGAAAATGATCTTGAAGTCAACGGGAATCTTCCGAATCACCAATTACAATTTCCTAATCGAGGGCTTGGCTATGCAACGAGCCTAAGCAAAACCAAGAATCTGTACTCAGATATTTTTAGGACCTTTGCTCCTTTGCATAATAAAGAAGAAGATGTCTAATACCAAGATTACCGTCTTAAACAATGGTTCACTGAAGATAGAAGGTGACTTTCAGATTGTTGACAAGCAAGATAATGTCTACAATTTACAAGGTCGAACTGTTGTCTCTCTATGCCGATGTGGTAGAAGTCAGAATAAACCATTCTGTGACGGGAGTCACAAGAATCACTTTGAGCACGAAGCCAAAGCTTTTGACCTGCCACCGAGAAAATCGTGAATATCCAGGTGTTTCAATCTTTGTATGGATCGAAAATATCATCACCAGCCATGGCAACCCCGATGGGCTGCAGTCGGTGGATAACCTTGATGGTTCCCTCTTGATGCAACAGTACCTCTTCCAAATTCTTGTAACACTCTGGACTTTCATCAGCTCCTCCACCGCGCAATTCTATACCTAGGGCAACTGCTTTTTCCCTGGTTTGATTAAAATTCACTTTGCCAGGTTTCATTTGTACCCACCGTCTTTTACCGACTCGATCTTTCTGAAACTTCCCTTTGCCCTTAGCTTGCCGCCGAGACATCACCCGGCCAGCTCCATGAACCGTAGAGTACAAGCCCTTCTTAGCTTGAGGGGAATCGACCCCTTCTACAATAACGGATGTATCAAACATATTTGAACCGATGAATCCGAGCTGACCTGGAAAGGCTGGTGTACATCCTTTTCTTACCACCCAGTAAGTCTGGCCAAAATGGTTCTCTTGCCAGGCAAAATTGTGATGGTTGTGAACTGTATATGTAACCCCAGGATTGCCAAGAATTTCCAAAACCTTATTTACCACCCAGTCCCTTCCAGCATAGGCATAGCGACCCGCAATTTCTAAGCAATGCAGATAATCTTGACCAGTTTCACTCTCTACTTCAAATAGAATCGGATCAGAAAACATGCCACCCTCTGTAGCCCGGTCTTCAAAAGGTTTGCCTTGAGACACGGATATAAAACCCGTAGTGATGTTGTGCCCAAAACCTCTCGATCCAAAATGAACTCCAATCCATATAAATCCTTGTTCATCTTTAAAAATATCAACAAAATGGTTGCCTCCTCCTACCGTACCAAGTTGGTCTCGGGCTTTTTGAAATAACTTCGATTTATATGATTTGCTGGCCTTGATTGGCAGTTGATAAATCTCATCAATCACCTCATGATCTACCGGCTCTTTATTTACCCTGCCCATGCCAAAGGAAATTCTTTTGTTAATTTCATCCATCACCCCAGCCAGATCGAGATCTCCCTCTTGTACCGTGGTTCGCACCGCCTTGTTGCCACAGGCAATATCGAAGCCTACTCCAGACAAAGAAATCTTGTCAGGGTAAGCGATAGCCCCTCCAATAGGATGACCGTAGCCTACATGTGCATCAGCGGTCAAGACACCATATCCATCTGTAGTCGTACAATTTTTAAGTTGCTCGATGGCAGGGGGATCGATAATACTCTCCCCAAATATTTTGATATTGCTTGTTTGCATTATTAAACTTGGTACATAGATAATTTCAAGGGTAAAGACAATCAGTTTTTACCTAATCCTTGGTCAAACAAAACTTGATCAATTTGGCTAAGGACTGAGGATCTTCAGCGTTAAGATTTTCTTCTTTCACAAATTGCTTTATGGCCGGCTTCTGGTCAGGAAAGACTTTAACAATCTGTTTTAGGGTGTTGGCCTTGTACCATGAAGTTCCATCCTTCAGCCAATATTCTGTTCGGTTAATAATCGATTCTTTCGAACTCCATACCAGATCGTAAAAGTCTGCTTCCTTTTCATAGTCGAGAAGAACCTCTACACCGCCGGTATGAGCCTTTGATCCATAGGCACCAGTCTTAGGGGCCTTTTGAGAAGTAGAGCGGTGAAATGCAAGGAATTGCATGGGTCCAGCAATCAACTGTTCATAGAATTTTTCATTTATCCTGACAAAAACTTTGTCCTGGATAAGAATCGAATCCAGGGTTTCGATGTCATTAATAGGGACCTTATGCTCTCGCAATTCCATCACCATCTCCTCTGCAACCATATGATAATTTAAAGAAGCCGTTTGAGGTTCGGTAGTATGATAGAATAAAATAGCCTCTGAAAAGGATGGAAATAGATAAGGTGTGGGTTTCCCATCTGCACTTTCCACCTGACCCCTGACCTGGTGGCACAGGACAGAGAGTACGACCATACCTTTCAACCAGATCTGCATAGTCTAAAGATAAATGTTCTCCAATTGATTTGCCAGCCCAAGATCTTCAGTTTTAGGTAAGCTTTGGTTACCTTCAAGGTGATTTTAATATTTCTTTAATCCAATCCCGTAGCTCCCATCGCATGATAAGTAAGTATCCATGCGTTATCTATTGTATGTCGTGTCACAACCGTCCTATGCTCAGCACGGCATGCTTCAAGAAGTTGTTCCCTTACCTCTTATTGGGATGCTTCCTTAGTGCATGCCAGGAAGATATTCTTGCACCCAATCAGTACGAGGGTTGTTGCGCTACAAGACCGCTTCAAGTAGATACCCAGCAGCTCAGTATATTTATTCCCAATGCGATCACACCCAACGAGGATGGTCTGAACGACGCCTTCTCAATTCATACAAATCGAGCATTCAAGATCATTCACCTGACTGTGGAAGAACAAAACGACATTCTTTCCATATCCAGATCTAATGTGGAAGTTTCTGGAGTCAAAGAAATCTGGAAACCGATCAACGCTGGAGGTCAGCCGATCCACGGCTTGTTTAACTACCAAATGATGATCGACCTTCCTGGCACTGACACCCTCCATCTTCAAGGCTCGTTTTGTTCAATCGACTGTACCGAAAACCAAACACACATTATTGACTTTCCTTCGTGCATCTTCGGATCTCAAACCAATGGAAACGGTCAGATCGATACCAGCCAGTTGCTCACTGAAAATGACTGCAGTTTTTAGGATCGAGCACTTCGTTTGCTACCTTAATAAATACCATGCTGAGGTAACGATAATCACGATACCGCAATAAAGGCTTACCGAGATTTCTAGTGAGGCAAGGTATGGTTTGGAGTCGCGATAAACTTGCATCTTTAATCCGGTATACTAACATAAAATTACACTATGGAAGCTAGGGTACTCTCTTATTACATCATTCTTTGGATCGGGTTACTCTCGATTGATAATAAAATGCTGGCTCAAGAAAGCCAGTTTCGCAATGCCAGCGATATTCCCAATATGGCACCACTGGCCAGTCTCACTGAACTTCGTGCCTCCAAAGAGATTTATTATCTCTGGGCCCAAGATGACATCTTTAAGGACCAGATTGTTGACTATGTACCAACTCCCGAGCCGACAACCTCGCTCCTCGCCGGAGACATCACTGATGTTATCATTCCTTCTCAAGTGGGGTCTGGTAAATACACCAATGAGACGACACGCACTGCAGCACATGCAGCAGACATAGATGATGACGGCATTGATGAAGTGATCAAACTAACCTCTATTCCTTCGGGAGATGTCTTGTTGAGCATCACCGAAGTAAAATCGAACTTCAATGCCACGGGAAATACGATCACCACCCAAATTGAGGGACCGATAAGTTCACTCATTCAAGCAAAACTATGGCTGGGATCTGGCAATTTTGACAGTGATCAAGCTGTGGAAATCATCGTGGTTGTACCCTTAGGAAGCCCATCATCCATGGATCGGTTACTGGTGGGTGTTTTTGATATAGATGGTGGAAGACTGGAAGAAATTGCTCAATTTCATATTCAAGGAACCTTGGTGAAATATGATGCTGTAGCAACTGATTTTAACCTGGACGGACAAGCTGAAATCGTGATCTGTACTCAAGAGACCCATGATGATGAAGAAGTTGTGAGCATGAGGGTCCTGGCTTGTGAAGACAAGGAATTGATTGAAAAGAACTCACATGATATTGCCACCCTCGGTGATGCAACACTGGATACTGCACTTTCACTATCCCTATCAGAAGGTGATTATAATGGCGATGTCGCACGTGAAGTAGCCCTATTCATTCGACAGATCGATGGTGATCAGAAGGGGCATACAATAGCGATGATCATTCTGCAGAGCGTCGACGATCTAAGTACCTCCAACGAAGATCTCTTTGAGAAACTCTTGGTCTTGAGTGAACAGATTGTCCATGAAACCCCTTTAGAATTTGCCGTGCCTTATGCTCCGATCTATGCTGAATCCGGAGACTTAAATGGAGATGGAAACGATCAGTTGGTACTTTATAGCCCCTTAGATCGATTGCTTTTCGTTCCTCAAATCCAAAATCTGGATTCGACTTTTTTAGAGAGTTATCCGCTGATGTCCGATTTCAGCGATCCGATTTTTTGCTTCACCCGTGGGGGCCAGCAAACCATCTCTATTACGATCAATGACCTGAATCGGGACGGTGTCGAAGAACTGGTGCATGGATTTGTCGAAGGCTGTACGGAAGATATCTATAGTGATAATATCCTGGGAGCAAGGATCACCACCGAAGTATTTGATTTGAGTGGTGGAGAGCCAAAATTAACCGCTGTCCATCACAGCGTGGGATTTACTTCCTTCCAAGGAGTCCTCCCTGCCGCATTTATCCTTGGAGAATTTAATGGCGATAATCTGAGAGCGGGTAAGGGAAGGTTTTCTAAAATCAGCCGTTTATCTCAACCAATCATCATACTCAATGCACCTCCCATTCATTTTGATGTGCTGGAGGGCCAACCTTTCGATATCAATCGCTGCTATGACGGTTCCATGTGCGATTTTGCCAGCACCTACTTTCGATCTTCCACCAGCACCATGGAGACTTCGACTACCATCTCCTCAGCATGGAGTGTAAGTGCCACTGTTGAGGGCAGCGCCTCTGTAGGCGATCCCCTCATTGCAAAGGCTGAAATAAGTGCCTCCGTCACAGGTAGGTACGGCGAAAATTTTTCCAAGTACGAGGCCAGTTCTCAAACATTGGAAATCAGTACACAGGTCTCCGCCATTGAAGACGATCAGATCTATGCAACTGTCAATGACTACGATATTTGGGAGTACCCCATTTATGAAAAAGACAGTCTGATTGCCCACTTAATCAGTGTAACGCCAACTCTACAGGAAAACCGGTGGTTTCCCAGCAAATCCTTTAATGCACATGATTACTTGCCCGATCATGAAGTAGGCAATATTCTCTCTTATCGAGAGATGCGTGCCGACTACTCTACAGTGAGGACGTCAATTGCAAGTGATGCCTTTACCCTCAGTAGTAATTCACTCAATAAATGGACCATCAACCAAAGATCATTTACAGAGAGCGGTTCTTCTTTCGAGCAGGAAATCGGTCTTGAGGCCAGTGTTACAGTTGAGGCTGAGGCCCAGTTCAAAATATTCGGCGGAAGCGTCTCGGCTACAGTCGAAGGTACCTACGACCGCAGTGACCTAGTCACCCACCGAACGGCCGTATCGGAAGAGCTTGAAATTACTGTCGATCTGGGAGGTGTAGACGAATCACTGGGAGAAGTCAAGTATTCGGTCAATCCCTATTGCTACTGGTCCAAGGATGGAGCCCTCGTAGTGGATTACATCACCAGACCTGAAGTACCTGCACCCGGAGCCTCCGACACCTGGTGGTCTGCCAATTATGGGAAGCAGCCAGATCCGGCGCTGATCCTCCCCTGGCGCTACGACCCCGAAAAAGGACTTACCCTACAGGATGAAGAAGTAAAACGATTTCAATCCAAGTCCGTTGCCTTTTCCAATGATTCTCCAGAACCCGGAGACACCATCACCATTTTTGTCGAGGTCCACAATTGGAGCCTCCAACCTACCCTGCAGCCGGTAGAAGTAGGCCTCTACACTTGTGATCCGACCGATGAAGCAAACCGCCTTGTAGGTACCAATGGTGGAAAAGTCATATCCACCCCTGCAATTCTGGAACCTCGTGGAAGTGAAATTCTGAGCTTTAAGTGGCAAGTACCGGAAGGACTGCCTACCTTTCCCCGTATCTATGCACGTCTGGATCCAAACAATCGCGAGGAAGAAATTCACGAGGAAAACAACTATGGTTTTAATTTACTTAATCTCTCCACTAACCGGGCTCCTTGCCCCGCTCCAATGATCACATCTACCGAAGAGATCGTGCCTTGGCAGAATCTAGTGGCCTTCCCTAATCCTGTCGAAGAATCGCTTCAGATTAGCATGGATCTTATTCAGGCTAAGCAGATTACCTGTCGGCTGGTAAATAGCTTGGGCCATATTTGTCATCAGTCGTCGGAACTCATAGGATGGAGCGGAACTACAAATTATTCTATTGACATGTCTGATCTACCAGATGGATTGTACTACTATCAAATTCTGGTTGATGGAAAAATGGGTACTGGATCAGTGGTAAAATTGTAGGAGGCCAAAGAAAAAAATCAAATCACAAGATTATATTTCCGCAGGAAATAAATTCCAAGATGTATAGAGTCCAATTGGTAATTGAACCCTTTACTGCTCATCCATAAGAGCCCTTTTTCAAGGCCGATCGAGAGATGGCTAAAGACTAAAATCATCGGACATAGGCAACCTTCAATCCTCGGTCCCGATGAAGAATTAACAGATTCAATCTATGAATCCTGCCAAAATAGAAGAGTTCATGAATATCTTTATTTCCAAGATGGGTGGTTAATATTCAAAAATTATAGACACACCAATTTATGATTACCCCGAGATTAAAATGTCGACAATAGGCCATATTTAAAACCCTATTACATTGTTTTTTGATTAGGAATTCAACAGTAGATTTTTGATCGATTTTCTTAGAAACCCTACCGAAACTGTTTTCATGATTCCTACTGAGACTTACCATCAAATAACCATACGCCAGTCCGTATTTTCCTTTCCGGACCAGCAAGAAGACCGATAGGGGCACAAGACCTATCTCCTGGATGGCATCAGGACCTTCTTTATGTAACTGGTCTCAAATGAAACGACCGCGTAGATTTGCTTTGCTCCATGTATCGGTTGAATGTGAACCTTGATGTCATATCGAACGTACTAGGTGTTGAAGGCATACACCTGCACCCTGTGTACATATCGTCCAGCACTGGCTACACAGTCAATGATTGCGACATCCGCCAGTTCCCCCCTCGACCAGCAGGTGGTGTAAGCATTGCTCAAATGATCTGGCAAAAGCACCAGATTTGTATATGAGTTTGAAGGGGATTAATTCAAGTCACATTAAAGACGTCCACCAGACCATTTTGAACCCTTGATGACGGAGACATTGACCTGTCCAACCCTTTGTGAAAAAGGAATAAGTGCATCTCCTAAAAGTGCCTCCTCAAGGTGCTAAACATTCTGTCAAATTGACTTTTCGTCACCAAAGAACGCCTTCATTGAAGTCATTTTAATACGAATAGCGGCAGGTTTTGATCAACCAAGCACCTGCAGAAATATTAGTTGAATAAAGTTTCGCGATTGCAGATCAAAAAGTGTCATTTTAGCATTCTCATTACCAAAAGAAGAAACACCGTGATGATCAAAGCAGTTTTATCGACTACACTAATCCTGTTTTCCGTAATCGACATCATTGGTACCCTGCCGGTGATCATTGATTTAAAGAAGAAAGGTGTACAGATTAGGGCTGGTGCAGCGACGATGATATCCGGCATTCTAATGATCACATTTTTGTTTTGTGGGGCATCGCTATTGCAACTTTTTCACATCGAGGTCAGCTCTTTTGCCCTGGCTGGATCTCTCATCATCTTTTTTATTGGTTTGGAAATGACCTTAGGTCAACGCATCTTCCGTGACTTTGATGAGCAACATGCCAGTGGCACAATCGTACCTCTGGTCTTCCCCTTGTTGGCAGGTGCCGGCACGCTTACTACAATTCTATCCCTAAAATCCAGTTTCGATTCATGGGCCATCATCGGAGGCATCTTACTCAATCTGCTCTTTATCTTTGCAGTACTTCGATCCATCCATTGGATCGAACGAAGACTCTCAGATGCTGCGGCTGGAAACTTGCGTAAGATATTTGGCATTATCCTACTGGCAATTGCCATTCAAATGTTCCGAACAAATATTTCAGCTTGATGAGTGGATAAAAATAATATTGCGGACACTAATATTTATTAAAAAATTATCTAAAATTAAATATCGATAGTCAAAATGTGCCAGTACCTATGCGTGCAGTATGAAAAGCACATTCATGATAAATAGTGAGGCCTTCTATTCAGAGAGTGTTTAAATACTTAATTTATTTCTAGATAAATAAAATTATTTGTCTAGAGCAATTTGATTTAGGGACACCTCTAAAAACCCTGTTCTTGGATCGGAAAAAATGGCTTCGCCATTTGTTTTTGCATCATTTCAATTGAGACTTCGCTGAATTTCACTCACGTAGCTACGGCCATGCTCACTCAATTCGCTAGTAGGAAAACACATTAGTTTTACGTAAGAATTTCGATATTGGATTTGCCAGATTGAGGCGGCAGGAGTGAAGCAGGGCGGGTTCCCTGCAAGCGATGACAACGAATAGATGGCAAAGCCAATGTAGAAATTGTAGATAATAATTGATGTGTTTGCCTACTGGTCTGAATCCAAAATATTTCGAAACCGATCTTAATCAGAGGGTATTAGGGGTACCCAGACCATGCATTCCATCATACCTTCTTAGGAAGATGTAATTGGGAAACCCGATAGATTATTCTTTCTCCACACCACCTGATTGCAGGGAATTTTGCCTGGGCAATTGCTAACTCCTGCCTTGTTAATTGTTATCTTGTTGCTATGTCCGAATCTTACCGTACTGAAGTGGATCACATCGAAACCTTGGAGAAATTAATAGGTAAGGAACTGGGCAGTAGCCCTTGGTTCACCATCACTCAAGCTCGTATTCAGGCCTTTGCCGATGCGACTGAAGATCATCAGTGGATTCACCTGGATCGGGAAAGATCAACAAAGCAATCGCCTTATAAAACTACCATTGCCCATGGTTTTTTGATATTGTCACTTTGTCCATACTTATGCGCTCAAACATTTGCCATCAAGCATAAATCCATGGGCATTAACTATGGCCTGGATCGCGTTCGATTCACACATGCCGTAGAAGCGGATGCGGCCATTCGTGGCAGAGTTAGTTTGCTTGATTTTTCAAAATTACCCAATGGAGCCAAGCTTAAATTGTTGGTTACCATCGATATCAAGGACATCGAGAAACCCGCTTGCATCGCAGAACTGATTTCCTTAGTCTACAACAATTAGTCACGTGATTCTTGAAGTTTGGCAACTTCAGATCTATATGTAACTTCTGCTTTGTGCCAGATGGTGCTATTTGAATTTGGCAACTTCAGCACCGAGCCCATCAGATGGGGACCGGAACATTCCGGTTAAAGGTGGTTTCAAAAGACACCACGGTATTGGTTTCTTCGACCCCTTCAATGGGTTGAATCTGTTCGTATACGATATCACGTAGATGCTTATTGTTAAATGCATAGATCTTTACCATCAGGGCATAGCGACCCGCAATATTGACACATTCGACAATCTGAGGTATCTTCTGAAGCTCATCTTCTACCCGTTTGTGATGCCGGGCATGGGTCAGGATGATCTGAGTATAGGCACAAGTTTCATAGCCAAGTACCACAGGATCGAGTTGAAATACTGCTTCCTTCAGAACACCTGTCTGCCTAATCTTTCGAAATCTCTGGTGCACAAAAGAGTTGGAAACGTTAAGGCGCTCAGCCAGTTGTGAAAACGGAATGCGTGCATCTTCCGAAAGTGCCTGTATGATGCGTAAATCCATATTGTCAAGCAGGCTTTCTTCGCTTTTCATCATCCTTACTGATATCAATGTGACTTGAATATAAGGATTCTAGAGTCATTTAGCTGCAGAACAAACGTTTTCGTACTACATAATATGCATTTACACTCAAAATTGTGTGAAAACCGTAATACTGGAAGGAAAACCCTGCTTTGTAAGGCTGAAGTCAATCATATAACCAATCATTGATCGCCATTTAGCCAATTTACATCATGGAGCAACAGTTCTTATCAGCTTATTTGCACCACCTCAATTCTGCTAATCTTCTATAAAAGGTAAGTCTTTCTACCCGTCGGCAGCCTCTTTGATCGCTATCTGATCGTCATGTAAATTAACAAAAACATCGGATGTCTTATCACCTCGAAGATCAAGGCTATTCTAACTCCGATCTCCTCAGCACTTCCTTACCTCCTCAGAGCAGCACCTTAACCACAAAACCCTGACTAGGTAACCAATGAATCGTGATCCATCGGGTGGCATAGGGAGTACATCAATTTCACCCTTCCCATAACTTCGATCCGTTTACTGATTACATCAAAGCTTCTTGCTGAAACCGCATACCATCCAGCCTTATGGCTGTAGCTCCACTTTGTGGACAGGGGCGATCTGTTGGTTACCATCAGAAATACCAAGTCATCACCGATGTTAGATCAAAATCCACACTGAGGGCAAGGTAGCATGCCAATAGTATTAGATATTTCTTGAATGGAGCACTGGTATGTACCCATAAACCTTTATCTGTCAATTCTGCTTTGAGTCTTGCTATGTGAGTGTAGATGGGCTTGCAAAAATGTGCAGATAAATAAATCAACATTCAGTGACAAATATTAATCGATTCAATAAAGGGCTCGTGGTAGAATCTTAACAAAATGGGAGAACGATGCTTCGTAAAATAATTTTCTATTGCTTCTAAATAAAATATTAAAAGAAACTACGAGAGCCTCATTTATCGAGAGTTATTTTATCAGGTCCTTCTTGAAACACCAATAACATCGATAAATCCGACGAGTAAGAATATATTTTCTTGATAATCTACCGAGCCAGTCTTTGATTAAAGAGTACAAGTACCAAAAGTGTAAATTCAGAACATGCTCATAAGGCTTTCGGGCCACAAATGTTTCAAGAAGGGCCTGCCGGTGAAACTTCTGAGATAAACCAGAAAGCTCCTTGTTGGCCAAGATATCTTTCATATTTAGAAACCGCGCACCTCGATAGAAGGCCCTCAGAAAAAATTCATAGTCCATCGCCAATTTGTAACCTTCATCAAATAATCCGATCCTTTCGAACAACGACTTCTTGATGATGGTACCAGCATGTTGAATGGTTGATTCACGCGGAATTCCCGCAGGATCAGAAAAAACAGGGGCAACCAATGCCCTCTGCTTCCATAGATAAATTCCTGCCGTAAATATATCAACATGCGGATGTGACTCAATGGTCTTGAGAACTTTATCCACTGCACCCAATTTGAGCCAATCATCTGCTGCCACCATAAAAATGTAATCGCCATTGGCATGTTTGATAGCTGTATTATAGGCTCGACTGATACCTCGTACCGGTTCAGCATGAAAGTAATCAACATACTTTCTATACCTTTCCAGGATGTTTAGGGATTCATCGGTCGAGCCCCCGTCAATCAAAAGGTATTCAATATCTGGTGAACGCTGAACGACAATGGATAACATTGTTCTCTCCAAAGTTTCGCCTTGGTTGTAATTGATGGTAATAATACTCAAGCATTTCCTTCGGAAGGGCATTAGCTTGGATATGATTTACTTGCCGAAACTGCACTCATCAGTACTCGCACTTTGGCAAACTGACCAGCCAATATATCAATCGTTTCCGGCTTGAGCTTTTCTTTGTAGTCTCCCGGGTACATCTTTCGCTTGTGCCGTTTTTTATTTCCTTCGATTATTTCTTTTGGGGTTAATTCCTCTACATCTTCAAACTCAAGAAAAAATTGACGATAGAGATGCTCCTTGACATCTTCCTTTACCTTAAGAAAAGTCAAAACATCGTCGTTCCAAGTTCGAAAATCCAGTACCATGGTCCTATAACAAGTCAGCAATAGATCTTCGGAAGAATGCACTGCAAAGATCGGTGAATACCGGGCCAACAGATGTACTGCTTCTGACAGACAATATTTATCTATACCCATCTGCTGGAATTCCTCCCTTGGTCTGCCGGCGATCAGTCCATTTTTATCAGAAACATGCATATACGCAAAGGAATAGAATTGCGAAACTAAAATATCCAGGGGATCACGTAGTATGAAAATTCTTTTTGCGACATCGTTCCTATTTGTCTTAAACTTGCGGTAAGGTGCCAGTATTCCCTTCATAGACAGATCCTCAAGAAAGGAAATCTCGTTTGGAACAGGAAGATTGGCCGAGAATAAATCAGCTCCAATGTAAGATGCCAGGGATCGAGCATAATGGTACAGGAACATACTGCCTGACTTGTGCAGCGCATGAAAAATGAATCGGTCACTGAACGGTTGCATGAACAATGAATTAGCCACTAATATTGGTCATCAAGAAATAATTGCCCCCACTTAGCCTCGTTTTGAAAGGGTCTCATCGAATTATAGGTCAAGTACAAATCGACAGCACGGGTGCTTTCAATGCATCTCAGATTATCAGGATCTATAATTTTGTACGGAATTTTACCTCCATCAGATGTCAATCTCGCAAAATCCAATCCCAGATCCTCCATATCGCGCTTGACAAACGCTTTACTAAGCCAAGGATCACCTTGCATTTTTCTGGGTGCCTCTAGAGCCCGACAAACCACACACACCCGGCCGATATCGGTCACTTCATTCTGTACAAAAAGACAGTCGATGGGAAGCAATCCTACCATATCCAACCAATATTGCAGGAGCCTGAGTCCAATCTGAAAATAATTTGACCCCTCATAATACCGACCCTGGTGATTAAAGTATAATGCAAAATCATCAGTGTTAAGAATGCTCGTCTCAATGATGAATAATCCATCTTCTCTAACAAAGCTTCGTGCTATGATTAAACCTGCCAGAGGATCCATCATATGATAGAGAATTCCACTAAAATTGACCACATCAAACCGTTCCTCACAATCCCATTTAAATTCCTCCAAACTCTTGCCGGATTGATACTGGAAGTCTACATCATAAATTCCCTTTAGATAGTTTACTCGAGAGGTTAGATCCAAACGATCATAAGCCGTTATCTCGTCCGCATTTTGACGAAACATCAGGATGGGCACCAATCCTTCCTGAGTTCCGATATCCAGGCAATTACAGTTTGCCAGCTCAATATGACTTAGAACTTTTCTTACCATTCCCAAAGCGGTCCGCAATCGGCCATTGGTAAAGGTGTGATCGTCTATTTGAATCCTATAGTACCACCTTTCGTTCAATACTGATGAATAAATAGAACCTGAATCCATATTGACAAACTATTTTGGAGTCGTGCTTTTAAGCTCGAGGTACTCCTCGGCCTCAATCGGCTCACTCACCGGTTTTATTGAGCCGTCTGTATGGCCGTAATGCTCCGGGAAAATAGGTCTATCCGGTGAAATCCTTATCTCGTCGATGGTTGCTGATACACCATTCAAGTATTCCGCATGACCAAAAAACAGTACATCTTCCCGAATATTTCCTACACCAATCCAGACATAAACCTGATTTAAGGAAAGATAAATCTTCTTTCGCTCCTGCTGTATGAACAGTCCAATCTGGTAGGATTTTCCCATCCCTAAATGAAGCAACTCCTCGAAGGCATCCCCTTGTGTAAACCAAAGCAGTTGATAACCCTTCTGAACCAGCTTATTGCCACCCCATTTGAACCACAAAAATTCAAGAGTTGATGGCTGCTGTATCAATCGAATAATAAATGTAATATGCACCTGGTAATGAAGCAACTTCGTAGGGAGTAAATGGCTGATATTGATGGTCCCATACATTTTACCCACTTTGATAGATGAAGATGCTAATGAACGGGCTTTAACCGTTTCATCTTGCGGTTCTAGCTGTCCTGTATCATCCTTTCGAAGCAATTTTCCGTGTAAAATGTAGGTATGTCTGTGAGCCTTCTGGAGTGAGATGATATTATGACGATCACCTCCAGTAAATTTTGGATGACCAGAATAATTTTGAATAAAATCTGTGTAGACAAATTTATGAAATATAGACTGGCAATAATTCCAATGAGCATCGTCATGTAAGTACAAATACATACCTACATCATAGGCAATTCGCGGGTCCCGGTGATTGACCATATGATCCAAAAAATGTTTAAACTCATTACCGACAAATTTTCTAAAGGCAGGATCTCCCACTGCATAAATCGCATTTCCATTAATGTGGTTGCGAAAATTTTTATCCAGTGGAGAGTTCCCCCGATAGATGCTTCCCATAACCCAAAAGTCATTCCCAATATTTGCTAATATCCGCTCCAAACAGCCAAGCCAGTCTGGCCTTATGGGAAAACAATCAGCCTCCATTTGAAAAATAAATGGATATTGAAGCAAGGACTGCACCATGAAATAAAAGAGATTGTTCGGACCTGACTTATATCCACCACGAGGCGGCCTCTTCAAAAAATGGAGAGGACCGGCATCTATATATTCAAGAGAGTATAGATTATCTTGGTCCGTTAAATCTGCTGAGAGAAATTTGACATCTCTAAATGATGAATTCACATTTTGGCACCTCTCAAAGGTATCCATTATCTTCCGTTGTGCCTTTTCAGTGAGACCCTGCCCATATAAATAAATGAGGTCCACCACCGGTGTGGTAGGAAGATCAAAGTAAGGTGCAGTATTTGGAGAATTCCAGGTCTCCAGATTCTTAACATGCAGGTCAGTCTCAGATGCAATGGTTGGAATAACAACCGCACCCAATCTCCTCTCTTTGGCGGCAATTCTATCCAGGGTATCTTGGAAATTATTCTTTTGTTTATAAATAAACCATTTTGGAAATTCATCAATACTTAGGGCTTCCTGGATCAGATATTGAATCCTGCTGTCGGTAGATAAAGGATTCCCGTAAACGTGGATATGCCTATAGGATCGCGTGGAGAGAACCATTAAGCTACTTAGATAAATCGATGACCTTACATCCAGACCATCAATAATCTGGTCTTTGAAATATCGAAGCTGATCAAGGCACTTCTCGAGAGTCCAAAGATTAACATTCCAACCGGCTGGAGGCCGAAAATCATTGCTGCAGAATACTCCCCGAACCTGCCTGGACTGGATAAGATCCCCCAGCTTTGAAACATGATCTTCCCATTCGCCCGGTAGGAGGCAAAGATAGGAAGGAGATCCATAAAATGTCGAAAAGTGATCCGGAGCAAAAAAGTAAATAGTATCCACATTCTTCAACCGGCTGATCCTGAGATCAAGAGATTTATCCGGATGATAAACACCAACTAAATGCTCAAGCACAATTTATCATTTGCGCACGCGAAACCAACTTCTTCCCAAGTGGTAAACAGAAACCAGCACCTTGTATAAAAAATGATCTGCTATGGTCTTTCTGAAAGCCTCTAAGTCCTGGATGACTTGTTCCTTAGCTCGCAACTTATGCTTTAATAATTTGATGGTATTCTTTTGGTTTTCAATGATTAACCACTTTGACTGAAGACTTTTGTTTTGATCGCGGATGATTTCTTGAAGATGTTTAATTTCTGCTTGACGGGACTGCACTGCCTTGATTTGGCCGGTATGAGTATCGTCTAAAGTCCCAGTCGAAATTGTTGAGGTGTCCTTTGAATGATTCATGATGTCATTTCATGTGATCTAGATGGATTGAAGGTGTTCAGTAAGATTATTGACACCTTGCATTGTGCATTATATTTCCAGTATTTTACCGCCTACTAGTCAGCAGAATATCACCTGCAATCAAACAAATATAGTGAATCAAACGATCTCCTCTAGTATCAGTATCACTATGGGTCATAATACTCTGCCGTAGGAAGGCTGAAGCCGATCAGTATCCAGAAGGATATGATCATTGAGTGGGCATTATCTTCTTCATCGCAATACGTCCTCAAATAATCGAAAAATACGCTTGTACTCATCTGCCCAGCTGGAGGGTTCTACAAAACCATGGCCTTCCATGGGGAATATCGACAACTCCCAATGGTCTTTTCCCGCTTCGATAAATCTTTGACTCATCCGCACCACATCCTGAAATTGTACGTTACTATCTACCATCCCGTGCAACATGATGAGTTTTCCCTCTAAATGTTCGGCATGGTAAATAGGGGAACTGCGGTAATAGGCAATGCTGTCTTCCATAGGTGTATTCAAGATATTCGAAGTATAACCATGGTTGTAGTGCGCCCAGTCCGTAACGCTGCGTAGTGCAGCTCCACAAGCGAAAGTACCTGGTGCGGTGCACAGAGCCATCAGTGTAATAAAGCCTCCGTATGAACCACCATAAATTCCAACTCGGTCTGGATCAATACTGTGGTTTTCGATGAGATACCTGGCACCATCCACCTGATCAGACAGGTCTTTGCTCCCCATGTGCCTGTAGATAGCCGTTCGCCAGTCTCGACCATACCCAGCACTAGCCCGATAGTCGATATCCAAAACCGTATAGCCATGGTCAGTCAATAAATTGTGAAACATATATTCCCGGTAGTAGCTACTCCACCACTTATGCACGTTATGTAAGTAGCCCGCTCCATGTACAAAGATAACAGCCGCCCCATTTGCTTGGTCCGCAGTTGGTTTATACATCCTTGCAGGAACAGAAGCACCATCTCTTGCCTGGAAATAGACAATTTCTGGATCTCGCCAGGGATAAGCATTAAAGGCTTCGGTGGTAGACTCTGTAACCTGCAGCATCTCTCCATCCGGTTGATTGTCCATGATATAGAGCTCGGTCGGTCGGTTGCTGTAACTGTATAAAACAGCCAGATCATGTTCATCCGGAGACAATGTCACTAGGTGTGATCCTGGCCGTGTTGTGATCTGCTCCCATTCACCATTTTCAATAGACAAGCGGTAAAAATGATTTTCAAATGGACTTTTCTTGCTTGCCTGCAGGAAAAAATACTCACTGTCTTTTGACAATTGCGCTTGGGTAATCTCGAAGTCGCCAGAAGTCAAGGCACTTTTCTCTTGCTCCAAAAAATTGTACGAATATAAATGGGAATATCCGGACACCTCGCTGTGAAACCAAAATGTCTGATCATCAATCCAGCCGACGTTTCCAGCACTAAAGTTCCAGCCGCTAATCCCAGGTCCTCCGATCCAAGCTGTATCTCTTTGTCGATCCAGTAAATTTAGTCCTCCATCAACCGGATCCAGGCTCATGATCCAACGATCTTTGTTGTCCTGCGAACGGATCACTAATACGCTTCTATTACCGGAGGCATTGTAGAAAGGACCGTGAAATATCACGGAGCGTGGCGATGAAAAAGTGTCGACATACGTGCTGTCACTGGAATGATAAAGTTTCAGGAAATCTGGTTTATCATAAATAAATGGAATCTGCTGAGGATCAACAATATAACTGGTATCGGAGGATCGATCGTAGATCCAAAATTCAAACTGATTCTGCGCACTTCCCACCTTGGCTCTCGCTGGCGATAGCTGTAGATAACCGTCTTCAGTGACATAGGCAGGCACTTGAGTCCGCTTACTTGCTGACTGATCGGTCAAACGGTAGAAAATATATCGTAAATCAGGACTGGCAGACAACGCCGATAATCCCTTTCCATTTAAATAAATTGGCCTGGGACGGATCGGATCTCGCATTTTCCCTATTTTCTCGCGATACGCCTGGTCATCACTTCTCTCTTTCAGCACCGAGAAATATTCCAGTTGATCGCGCTTTAACCACTTTCGTTGTTCAGATAATTCTTTCTCTTTTTCAGCATTACCTTTAATAAATTGAGTGATCTGCTCAATCGTTCCGGTAGAAATATCCCAAGTGTACAGATTATCACCCTTCTGAAATATTATTTTCTCATTACCCAATGAAAAACCAACATTTGATTCAGCTGAGACGGTCTTGGTGATCTGCTGAAATTTGCCAGAATTTCTATTGAAAAGGAAAAGATCACCATCTTTAATGCAGATCGACATTTGACCATCATCTGATTCTACACAGTGACTAGGTGGCACCTCATGCCACAGGCTGTCGGGCACCTGCTGTATTTCTCTATCTGCTTTAGACCACTTATATAAATCTGGCAATGGCTTACCTTCTGGATTCCATTGAAAAAAAAGATGTTGACCATCTGGAGACCAAAAAGGTTGTGTAGGCAGGTAACCCACGAAATCGGGACCTTGCATGATTTGATCAATGGTAAGGGAAGATTGCGCAAAGGCACCGTTGAATACTGAGAATGCGACTATGAACAATCTGAAAAGTATTACCGTCTTTTTAGCCACTTCACACCCATATCCATGAGAAATTCTTCCGGAATGCAGGCAATAGTCAATTCCGTGAGATACCAGATCTGACCGGCACTCCAGCTTCACGCAGCAAATCCTATACTCAAGATTTGCCCAGGAATTTGCACTCAATAATGACTTAAATTCTGGACTCATAGAGAAACTTTGATTTTCTTTGTCTTTCATACGGGTGTGATCTGTAAATCAGGTATAAGGTATAAATACTGGTGGAAAAAACCAGCTCACAGGTGAAATTCTCTCATCAGGCATTGCAACATTGGAATAGCAAGAATAAATACCGATGGTCCGGCATGGGCCTATGGACGCTTCACTGACTCTTCATTACGATGAAATCAAACACTGGGTCTAATGATTATCTTCTGCCAATAATATAGTTTGGGAAGTTGTTAAAAGAGAAGTGGCAAAAAGCTATCTAATCAGAAATGACGAAATGAAGCACTAAATAATCGCGGTGAATACCGAGCCCCCCTCTTCAGGCGAATATACCGAAAGTGTGCCTCCATGTTGATAGATAATTTGCCGGCACAAAGAAAGACCTATACCAGATCCCTCTTTTTTTGTTGTGAAGAACGGAATAAATATCTGTTCCTGAATTTCTTTAGGTATGCCGGGGCCGGTATCGCCAAACCGGAAATGTAGACGATCATTTCTACGTTCAATTCCCACCCTGATTTCCTTGGTTTCACAAGCTTCTACGGCCTCGATTCCGTTTTTGATCAGGTTAATGAAAGTCTGTTCCAGCTGATCGGGATCACCTAAAAAAGTAAGATCTTTGCCATTGTATTCCTTAAACAGAGCTACAGATCGTTCTTTCATGAGTGGCTGCATGAGTAAGAGAATTCCATCCATGAGTTCGGCGGCATCTAATTTCGTCAGTTTTGGCAGAGGCACTTTGGTCAGTCGACGGTAATTTTCAGTAAAGTGCATTAATCCTTCGCTCCTTTTCTGAATGGCTCTGATGGCTGCGTGGACCTCTTTTCTGGTTTCACCTTCGAGTTCTTCATTAGTTTTGAATAAATCATTGGTGGTATTTGCCAGCGATACGATCGGCGACACCGAATTCATAATTTCATGGGTCAATATCCTTATGATCTTTTGCCAGGACTTGATCTCTTGCTCTTGTAGTTCTGCATGGATATTTTGAAAAGAGAAAATCGAATATACTTCATCCTTTACTTTCAACTGTGTCATTCGGATGGAGAGTTGAATGGTTTCTTGACCGATTTCTTTGCGAAACAGCTTTTGTTCACCTATTCTGATGTTCCGAAGCAACTGATAAAGGTCCTCATCGTATTTTCTTATGGAATTGAACGAAGGAAAATAGGACTTGTGGAGTGCCATTTGTAAGGCCTTATTCATGAAAATGGTCTTGTCATCCCGGCCAAATCCAATAAGTCCAGTCTCTACTTTTTCAACCAAAGTTTGAAAGTATTGAAATTGAATTTCTTTTTCGAGTCTAATGTTGCGGAATTTCGTATTGATCAGATTAAAAGCACCAAAGAGTGCTCGTTCTGATTCCTCTTCCTTGGCCCCTTTGCTGTAATTCGTTTCGAAATCGTCGTATTGAATACTCATGAGAAAATTAGCCAAGACGCGATTGGTCCGATTCACCACATTAAAGAGACTAAACACAGTAAACAATCCCAAAATCAGCAGGATAACCCCTAAGAATAGGGAGTCTTTTTGGAAGATCATATACATACCGATGCCAAACATAGCTACCAACAGGATCACACGGGCCAGCACTTTCCTTTTAAAAGAAGACAATGTGAGGTTTCCTCTCTGGGTCATCAATTCTGCTTTTTAATGGATACTTTGTCCTCAGATTCCATACTTTTCTAATCTTCGGTACAGGGATGTTCGCGTTAAACCCAGTTCAGAAGCAGCCCTGCTGATATTACCGTCATACTTGCGTAGTGCCGCCCGGATTAATTTTTCCTCAAGTGCCTCAATGGTCATGCCCTCAATTTCCGGCAATTCCTCGATCGTTGATGTATTTGGCGTTGGACCCAAGATAAGGTCATCGGCATGAATGGTCTTGTTGTCACACATAATCACCGATCTTTCGACGATATGACGCAACTCCCTCACATTTCCGGGCCAGGGATAACGTTCCAATTTCTCCAGGGTAGTTCTATCCAATTGAAGATCCCCTTTGCCATACTTCTTACGATATTGCTGTAAATAATATTCAGCAAGGAGGGGAATATCTCCTACCCTCTCTTTTAGTGAGGGAAGTTTAATCTCCACAGTATTGATCCGGTATAGTAAGTCCTGCCTAAAAGTACCTTCCTTGACCATCGCATATAAGGGCATATTGGTAGCGCAAATCAGGCGTATGTCAACATTGACGGGTCGATTGCTGCCCACCGGCAAAACTTGATGATTTTGTAGAACTTGCAACAGCTTAGCTTGTGATGGCAGCGGCAAATTGCCGATTTCATCCAGAAAAAGTGTCCCTCCAGAGGCAGCCTCAAATCGTCCGATGCGATCTTGGTGGGCACCAGTGAAAGACCCCTTCTTATGTCCAAAGACCTCGCTCTCAAACAAGGTCTCTGGTATAGCACCCAAATCAACAGGAATAAATACATTGGATGCTCGATGAGAATGTCGATGTATAGCACGGGCGATCAGTTCTTTGCCGGTACCATTTTCGCCCAGGATCAGTACATGTGCATCGGTGCCTGCTACTTTATCAATGGTTTTAAAGACCTTCTTCATTGCTGGTGACTCACCGACAATTTCCTGAAAAGGCTGATCAATACTTTCACTCAATACTTTTCTGGTGGCCTCGAGATGTTTTAGCTTCCGCTCTGATTGGCTGTACTCAAACGCTGCTGCGACTGTCGCTACCATTTTTTCATTACGCCAAGGTTTTTCAATAAAGTCCTTAGCCCCTGTCTTTAGAGCTTCGACAGCAATGCTGACATCACCATAGGCTGTCATGGTGACTACCGGCACTTTTTCGTCAATTTCTTTGATCTTTCTGAGCCAATCGAGACCTTCCTGACCGGTATCTTGGCCAGCACCAAAATTCATATCCAGCACGATCACATCTGGTTGATGTGTTCGGATGAGGCGCGGCAAGTGGTAAGGATTGTTATCGGTAAAGACTGACTTGAAATGTTGCTTAAGGAGAAATTTCAACGAAAAAAGGATGTCCTCTTCGTCGTCTATAATCAATATGGTACCTTTCTTTTTCATCATACAAAAATACAACAACTGTTCGATTTCGTACAGTAGGTGCCCGCTGGCGAACGGATCAGAAGCACAGTTACAATGTTATGTATTTGAAAGTCAAAAGATTATACTTTTGGCATATCTTTTCTAAGGAAGGAATATATGGATCGAAAAATTGAAAAGAAGAAATGGAGATGGCAAAGGGTTTTGCCCATCATCTTGATTGTAGGATTACTCGGTTTCGTTCTCCAGAGCATCTATCGCAACAGTGGTACCAGCAGGCTTAATGTGCAACCGGAGCGCCTGCTTTTTGATACGGTGCATGAAGGAATTTTCCAAGAATTCATACCCGTCACAGGTGCTGTACTTCCCATCAAAACGGTTATCATCGGTGCGGTTGAGGGAGGGCGAGTGGAAAGTAAATATTTGGAAGATGGTGTTATGGTCAAAGCAGGCGATAAGATCTTGCAACTCAGCAATCCAGATTTGGAATTGAATTACCTGAATCAAGAGGCCAACATTGTGCAGCAGATCAATCAAATCAGACTGAACAGCCTGATGATGGAACAACAGAGTTTAAATCTTAAGGAAACAGCACTTGATATTGATTACCGAATTGACCTCCTGGAAAAAAGGGTGGCCCGAAACGAAAGCTTACACGGTGACGGGGTCATCGCTGAAGTGGAGTTTCAAGAAACAGAAGATGAATATGAACACCTTCTCCGGAGACGCGATCTGCTTTCACACACGATCCAACGCGACAGTATTTCTGCGGTGATGCAGCAGGAGCAGATGGAAAACTCGCTCGATCTTATGCAACGAAACCTCAATATTGCAGGAAGGAGCTTGGAAAATCTCACAGTTCGGGCTCCCATTGCCGGACAACTGTCAGGATTAACTTCAGAATTGGGTGAATTAATCATTGAAGGAAGTCAAATTGCCCAAATTGACGATCTATCGGATTTTAAAATCCGCGTGCAAATTGATGAATTCTACATTTCCAGAATTTTTACCGGTCAGGCCGGCTCTTTTGACTTTGCTGGGAAGAAATACTTTCTAACCATTCAAAAGATTTATCCACAGGTTCTCAATGGAGCTTTTGCTGCAGATATGTTATTTACGGGTGAAACACCCCAGGGTATTAAACGCGGTCAAACGGTAAGTGTAAAACTTGAGCTAAGTGCCGAAGAACGTGCACTGCTGGTGGCAAGAGGTGGCTACTATCAAGAAACCGGAGGAAACTGGGTCTACGTCCTCGAACCAGATGGAAAGACTGCGCGAAAACGCGATATCCAAATTAATCGGCAAAATCCCAATTACTACGAAGTGGTTACTGGATTGCAAGAGGGTGATATCGTCATAACATCAAGCTATGACAACTTTGGCGACAAAGATGAACTCGTACTGAAGTAATCAACTCTAAACAAAATCAATTCATTTATAAAAATTCATTATCTAATCTACAATCATGATTCGAACAGACAAATTAGTAAAGATCTATCAAACTGAAGATGTTGAAACTACAGCATTGAATGAGGTTGATCTTAATATCAAAGAAGGTGAATTTGTGGCTGTTATGGGACCTTCGGGATGCGGAAAATCCACTTTACTCAATATTTTGGGTATGATTGATAGTCCTACCCGAGGTGATTATTATTTCTTGGAAGATGAAGTAGGTCATTTACCGGAGCGCAAACGTTCAAATGTAAGAAAGCATAATCTGGGATTTGTTTTTCAAAGCTTTAACCTGATCGATGAATTGACAGTTTTTGAAAATGTAGAATTGCCAATGCTATATACCAATACTCCATCTGCTGAACGAAAAAGACGTGTTGAAGAGCTGCTAGAAAACATGAAAATGATGCATCGCAGAAATCATTTTCCTCAGCAACTGTCAGGTGGACAGCAACAACGAGTTGCAGTAGCTCGAGCGATCGTGAACCACCCTAAACTAATCCTGGCCGATGAGCCGACAGGAAATCTAGACAGCGCTAATGGTGATGACGTGATGCGTCTTTTGGCAGATCTCAACTCTAGTGGTACGACCATCGTGATGGTCACACATAGCCAATATTGCGCGGAGTTTGCCAACCGCATCGTGCGAATGCTTGATGGGCAGGTAGTGACAGAAAATGTGGTCAGGCAATTTTTATAGCAGAAAAATATTTAAAGGTGAAAGAGGAGAAAAGGGCATCTAAAGTTGCATTCAAAAGCCTTGATGAAGTTCATCTGGATTGCTATTTCGATTCATGCAGAGATATGATCAAAGCAAGCATTAAATATGATGTTCTTCTACAGTGGCCAATCATGTCATCCACAGCTTCATCCTCTAAGACTTTGATATCACCAACAAAGTACAGTTGGCTCCGTAGCTCAACTGCACAACCGCTGGCGAAGTACAAAGATCGTTTGAACTCTCTATTTGACTTCCTTTCAAATCACTCTGCAATATTAGATGAGGTCGTTAGCGATGTTTTAAGCAGGTGGTCCTTTAAGAAATACATCTTTGAATCTACCAAAGCTTTAAATAGATTTTCATTCAACTTACGGGATTCCGGCCAAACGATTAGATCTTCAAGTCGGCGAATTTTTGGTTTCATACCCATTATCTTGGAAATTAATATGATAAATATTTTACATTTTCGACCTCTTTCACATCTTTACACGTCCTAACCATGATACAACTTAAAAACATCGAAAGATACTTCAAACAAGGACCTCAAAAAGCCTGGGTTCTTAGAGATATTACTATTGAAATCGAGGAAGGGGAATTTATTTCAATCATGGGACCTAGCGGATCTGGCAAGACTACGCTGTTAAATATTATCGGGATGCTTGATGAGCCCAACAGTGGTGAATATTATTTTCTCGATGAACCAGTTCATAAATTTAATGAGCGCAAGCGGAGTCAGTTACATAAGCATTATATTGGTTTTATTTTTCAAGCCTATCATCTGATTGATGACCTGACCGTCTATGAAAATATCGAGACCCCGTTGCTCTATAAAAAGGTGGGTCGGAGTCAACGTAAAGCCATCGTTGCAGATATCTTGGATCGATTTAATATTGTGGCCAAAAAAGACCTATTCCCTCATCAATTGTCAGGAGGTCAGCAACAATTGGTGGGAGTAGCTAGAGCTGTGGTCGGCAAACCAAAGTTATTATTGGCTGATGAGCCTACAGGTAACCTACACTCAACCCAAGGTAAAGTCATTATGGACACCCTGGCAGAACTGCATAAGGATGGCATGACCATACTTCAAGTTACACATAATGAAGACAATGCTAAATATGGAGAGCGCATCATCGAACTGTGGGATGGTTTTGTGAAGAATCCAGCTTTAACTGACAGCACCGAAGTAAAAGAGTGACTTAGAGCCAACCTGGTTCCGAAGAAAATGATCGATTTATGATTACCAATATAGTTGATGATTTTCATCAGCTGCATTGGCTGCATTGATTGAGCAGAGCCTGAAAGCTGCCCGTGCAAATCCAGTGCATGCATTGCGAGAATAATAGCAGATGTGGAACCATTAAAATCAGCAATTTAAAACTCTACAAAGAATGCTTTGGAACTATCTAAAAGTAAGCTGGCGCAACATCCGAAGAAATAAGTCAATTTCTTTCCTAAATATTGTTAGTCTCACCATTGGAGTCACATTTCTTTTGATCACTGGACTTTGGGTAACCGATGAATGGAGATACAACCGGTTTCATACCAACCTCAATGATTTGTATTTTATCCACACCAATGCCAACTGGGGCAGTCTGCAGACTTGGCCAACGACACCAGGCCCACTAAGAGACGTGCTCAAACAAGAAGTTCCAGAGATTAAAGCAGCAACGAGGATCACATGGCCCAATGATCATTTGCTTTCGGTCGATCAGAAGATTGTGAAAAGATCTGGGATTTATGTTGATCCCGATTTCTTACATATGTTTTCTTTCCCACTGCTAGCGGGCGACCTAAACACGGCTTTATCCTCACCTACTCAAATTGTCTTGACAAAGCGGGTTGCGGATAATCTGTTTGGCATAGAAGATCCGGTAGGAAAGACCGTATACTTCAACAAAGACCAACCCTTTGTTGTCAGCGCCGTCGTTGAAGATGTTCCGGTAAACTCCGAAATACAATTTGAATGGCTCTTACCCTGGCAAGTTTTTGAGAAAGAAAGATCGTGGTCTAAAACTTGGGGTAATGTCAGTTTTAGCACCTACATTCAATTGAACGATGGACCTACAATGGCAGAGGTAAACTCAAAAATTTCGACGATTGGCAATGCCAAAGATCACGATCTTCAATTCTTTCTACAACCTCTTTCAGAAAAATATTTGTATGACAAATTTACCGCTGGCAAACAGGATGGAGGTCGCATCACTTATGTGCATTTGTTTTCGCTCATTGCCGTCTTTCTCCTGGTTATTGCCTGTATCAATTTTATGAATTTGGCGACCGCCCGTGCAAGCACGCGTACTAAAGAAATTGCGGTTCGGAAATCTATTGGTGCCAGTCGATTATCCTTGATAAAGCAATTCCTTGGCGAATCGATATTGACTTCCATATTGGCAGTGATTGCCGCCGTTGTTCTTACTTATATTAGTCTTTCATTTTTCAATCAATTGTTTGACAAGCAAATTGAGATTAACTATGCCCATCCCCTATTTTGGATTGCAACCCTTTCTCTAGCCCTGATGACCGGTTTACTGGCTGGAACTTACCCAGCCCTTTTCCTGTCACGACTTCGTCCGAATAAAATACTCAAGGGAAATACTTTTAGCGAAAGTGATCGTTCAGTAAATATCAGGAAGGTGTTGGTCATCTTCCAGTTTGCGATTTCAGCATTTCTAATTGTTGGGACGATCGTTATTCATAGTCAGATAATCTTTGTTAAGAATAAGAACCTGGGTTTCGATCGCGACCACCTTTTCTATACATTTATCAATGGGACTCACTCAGCTACGTTTAAGGAGCAGGTAATGAGATCTCCGGCCATTGAATCGATGACCATCACAGGAAACAACCCCATGAATGTGGATGCTTCCTCTGGTGATCTCCAATGGCCGGGAAAGAATCCCGAGGAAATGGTTCTGGTAGCTGGTCTGCAGGTTGGTGAAGATTTTGCGAAGACAATGAAATTAGATCTAGTGGCCGGGAGGATGTTTTCCAAAGATTTTCCTGGTGATACCAGCAATTATGTACTCAATCAAGCCGCTATCAAAGCCATTGGTGTTGAAGAACCTATTGGGACTGAGGTTGAATTTTGGAATGGAAAGGGAAAAATCATCGGTGTGCTGAAAGATTATCATTTAGAATCCTTACACGTACCTATACGGCCAATGGTTCTCACCTACGAACCAGAAAATTGGATTGCTTGGGTCCGGCCTGTGGCCGGTAAAATGGAGCAGGCTATTGCTCATGTCAAGGAGGTCGCAGCAAATCTCAACCCCGATCAGCCTTTCGAATGTGTTTTTGCAGATTCTGAGTATGAAAAGCTATATCGCAATGAAATTCTCACTTCAAAAATTGCCAACATCTTTGGCGGCACTGCCATCGCAGTTTCCTGTCTTGGGCTACTGGGTTTGGCAATCTTCGCTGCCGAAAGACGGCGTAAAGAAATCAGCATTAGGAAGATCTTGGGTGCCTCGCTCCTGGCTATTGTAAGATTATTAGGCAGAGATTTTATGGGGCTTGTCTTTATAGCATTATTACTGGCCCTCCCTTTGGGATGGCTCATCATGAAGGATTGGCTGCAACAGTTTGCCTATGCTATTCAAATGGAATGGTGGATATTCTTAGTAGCTGGATTGTTACCTCTTGTACTGGCGCTGGCTACTGTAGGCTACATGGGTATGCGATCGGCACTGGCCAACCCTGTAGATGCCCTTAGAGATGAATAGACCGGTTGAACTCTTAACGGAGGGGACTGCACGAAAACATTCATTGGTCATGCAACTTGGCAGGTGGGTCTCCATCTTGATTGCACAAACAGGATCCAGAACGCCAAGTATCTAATTGGCTCGCTTTAATTTTGCTGGAAAACCAAGAAATGCAATGGAAATTTCATTGCAATTACTTTCAGTGACATCAAAGGAAGTTTCAACAAATTGATTGCCCTCTACTGATTCCGCTCGAACGGTAATCGTCTCATCATCGACAGAATAAGTTTTTTCGCTAAGGGAAGTGCCGTTAACCTGTCCACCTATGATCGCATCATTGGTATCCACCAATCTACCGTCGGATTTGAATTCAACCAAGACTTCATCAAACGACAACTCCCAGGTGCCAATGATATTTGTAGATAAATTAGAACAGTCCTCATCTTTGCTACATGCACAAAGCAGAACCACACCAGCAACCAGCGCTATACTTGATATCTTCATCATCTTGAGCTTTTAACTACCACCAGGGTTTTAATATGAAACTGCAAATTATCTTACAGGGCCTTATTTTGATTTAAATACTACCTGAGTGAATTTCCTAACCAGCATCGGATTCAATTACCATGCCACTCAGTACCCTGAGCCTTTATTGTCTTACTGTACGCTAACGAACACTTAATGCCCGCTTTCGCACATCGGAAGAAGTGAAAATTTGATTCAGGTCATTGTGAATCAGCACATTGTAACTTTGGCATGACCTTTCGATGAGGATTGGTAATAGAAACTTCGGTAAACAGCAAGCCACAAAAACATATAGAGAAATTATTCATATGATTTTCTACTATGTCAAACTTGCATTAAGTAATTTAACGCGGAATCGCTTTGGTTCTACTATTCTCTTCTTGGGGCTTCAACCTAGAATGACCAGCTGTTTATTGCTTCTTCAATATGTAAGTTTTCAGCTGAGTTTCGAGCGCTTTCAAAAGGATCATACCCTGATTTACCACATTGTAAATGAGGGAAAGAATGAATAAGAACACGAATACCGGCTCCTTACCTGAGTTTGTAATCAACACTGAATAAAGTATCCTCTTATGATCAAAAATTATATCACCATTGCCTGGAGAAATCTCATAAGGAATCGCAACTATTCCGTCATAAATATTCTGGGCCTGGCTGTGGGCTTAGCCTGTTTCATGCTGATCATGTTATACGTACAAGATGAACTGGGTTACGATTCTTTCCATGAGAAGGGAGAAAGGATCTACAGAATGGCATTAGAACGGAAATACCCGGGTCGCTCACGTCATTATGCCATTGTCCCCCAAAGTTATGCAGAAGCGGTCAAAGATGAAATAAGTGAAGTGGAAGATGCATGTAGACTGTTTTACTTTCAAGGGGCCAATCTCAATTTCAGAATTGATGATGTGCCATTTGAAGAGAATCTCCAGATGTGGGCTGACAGCAATTTCTTTGATTTTTTCACCATCCCCCTTCTGGAAGGAGATCCCACCAGGGCATTGTCAAAACCAAACTCTGTAATTCTGACCGAGAGCACAGCCCGCAAATACTTTGGTAATCAGAGTCCCATCGGCAAGCAACTGGATCTGCAGCAGCCTGCCGAAGACCTCACGGTTACTGCTGTTTGTGCTGATGTACCACAACATTCGCATTTACGATTTAACTTGTTGAGATCATCATCCTCTCTAGGTCAATTCTTAGCACAGCCCAATTATATTAACTTTTCAGCATATACTTATCTTCTGCTGCGGCAGGGAGCAGATCCAAAAGCAGTCGAGGCAAAATTGCCTGATGTGGTCTTAAAATATGCTTCAGGACAGATACTTAATCAATTTGGGGTAGATTATGCAGAATATCAAGCTCAGGGTAACGGCTATCGCTATTTTCTCCAGCACCTACCCGAAATCTACCTGTCGTCTAATCTGGAGGCAGAAATTAAGCCACCTGGATCCAGACAACGGATTTACTTCTTTAGCGCAATTGCCATCCTCATTTTGGTTATTGCTTGCATCAATTTCATGAATCTGGCCACAGCCCGGTCTGCAGGTAGAGCAAGGGAGGTGGGGATTAGAAAAACTTTGGGATCAGCTCGCGCCCAAATAGCGGGACAGTTTCTGCTCGAGGCTATGATCATCACCTTGATCGCGGCAGCCATTGCATGGATGATCAATTGGGTAGTACTCGATCCTTTCGCAACCCTGACTGGAAAATCATTTGAGTCTGCCGATTTACTGACCTCACAGTTTGTGCTCACGTTGACTATTGCTGCTCTTATTACCGGTCTTCTGGCCGGCGCTTACCCATCTATGGCTTTATCCTCCTTCCGACCTATTGAAGTACTGCATGGTAAGTTCATGCAGCGTACCGCCGGTGTGGGCCTTAGAAATTTACTGGTCGTGTTTCAATTTGCGGTATCCGTATTCTTGATTGTCGCCAGCATTTTTGTTTACCGGCAGTGGATATACACCCAATCCAAGGACTTGGGATTTTCCAAGGAAAGTGTGATGACCATCCAGGGAGCAGGCAATTTGAATGCTCAAGAATCAGAGACCTTTAAGAAGGAGCTTCAGAACATCAGTGCCATCAGCCATGTCAGCGGCTGTAACACCCAACCTGGAGGTAACTATTTTGGAATGTCTTTTCAACCCAGCGGAGCCCTGGAAATGACCACCGGCAGTGCATTAATTGTCGACGAAGGATATATCGAGTGCATGGATATGAACATCATTGAGGGTAGAAGTTTCTCAGAGGAATTTTTGGATACCTTATCCATTGTCCTTAATGAATCAGCTGTAAGAGAAATGGGGCTTGAAGATCCCATTGGAAAAACCCTGGTGAGCAATGATGATCTACTCAATCCTGTAGAAGGACAACAAAGCCCATACAAGGTAGTGGGGGTAGTTGAGGATTTTCACTTTCAATCATTGCATCATCCGATCACACCTCTCTTTCTGGTGCACAATCAGCGAAGTTTCGTACCGGGAGTTGACCAATTGATCACGGTGAGATTTGTCACCGATGATTACAAGCACACTTTGTCCGAGATGGAAAAACTGTGGCGATCTTTTGAAGATGAGGTGCCTTTCAAGTACACATTCCTGGATCAGGAGTGGGCAACTTTATATGAGAAGGAAGTCACCACACGAAAGATCTCCGGGCTATTCACATTTATTGCCATTTTCATCGCCTGCCTGGGATTACTGGCGCTGGCCGCCTTTACCGCAGAAAGGCGCACTAAGGAAATTGGAATTAGAAAAGTCCTGGGTGCTTCTGTACCTCATCTTGTGGCACTTCTCTCCCTGGATTTCTTAAAGCTTGTGATGATCGGGATCTTAGTGGCCATGCCGGTGGCCTGGTATGTAATGGATGGTTGGCTGCAGCAGTTTGCCTATCGGATCAATTTGGATGTATGGGTTTTTGTGATTGCAGCTGCTGTGGCAGTGTTTATTGCCTTCGTAACCGTGAGTTTTCAGAGTGTCAGAGCCGCTCTGCTCAATCCTGTCGAGAGTTTGAAGGATGAATGATGATCTCAAAATGAACTAAAGACATGGTGTATCTCACCGACATTAAATTGTTCTACCGGCGGCTCACTAAGTATCCCTTAATCTCAGCAGTGAGTATGGGTGGACTGGCTCTTGGTATTGCCTGTGCATACTTGGCTCTGACCTATGCTGATCAGGAATTTGGTTTTGAAAAATCATTCACCGACTATGAAAAGACTTACAGGGTAGGTGTCGACTTCATGGACATGGGAGGTTTTGCAGTGGCTCCGGAGATTTTACATGACTATATGGATACCAGATCGGCAGTGGTGGAGACATCCACCAGGGTAAAGACATTTGGTGAGATCTCCTTGCAGAAAGGTCAAAAATCAGTCAAGGCCATGGTGATGGGTGTTGACAGTACTTTCTTTGAGCTTTTCGATTATCCACTGGTATTTGGCAAAGGAAAGAGCAAATTATTCGATCCCGGCCAAGCCGTTGTAAGTAAATCCTTTGCACAGAAGTGGTTTGGTACGTTTGATGTCATTGGAGAAGAAATTGAACTTCCCTTCGACGGCATTATTGCACCATATCTCATCGCCGCTGTAGTAAACGCTGAGAATGTCTCCACTCATATGATCGGCGATATTTGGGTGCCGATACAACCATTGTTGGATCACGAAAAGTCTTGGTATTCAGCGGCTTACTACACTTACTTTAAACTAAAGTCGAATAAAGATGAGGCTGTTTTCAGGCAGGAATTACACGATATTCTGAAGAATGAGATCTATGCATCATCTGGCAAGGTGGATGGACTGACCTTTGGTGAATGGAAGAAGCAGCCCGATGCATACCGATTTATCGTTCAACCCCTCGCGGATATACACTTGCAATCTCAACTCAATTTTGAATTATCTGCGGGAGGTAATAGGGCTAAAGTAAATGGCTTTCTCATCATTGGATTTCTAATCTTGTTGATCGCCATCGCGAATTACATCAATCTGGCCACCGCGCGTTCCTTTATCCGCAGTAAAGAAATTGGTATTAAGAAGAGCGTTGGTGCAGCTAGAGGCCAACTTCTGGCACAATTGATGGCTACAGCAGGATTGGAGGCGATAATCATTGGAGTTGTCGCCATCACTTTCATGCAGATGTTGGGTTGGCTCCTAAATACCTGGATCACTTTACCCCTTTTAGAGTCCTTCAGATTAAGACCCGGGTCCTTGCTGTCTTTCTCGGTATTTGTTATGACTGTGGTTATCATTGCAGCTGCTTATCCATCATTCTACCTGAGTTCTGCGAAACCATTTTATCTGGTCAAGGGAAATAAAATTGGTCAGGGAGAAGGAGGCTTTCGCAATGCTTTGATTGTGGTTCAGTTCATCATTACCACCGGACTGATTTTTGGCTCCCTCGTGATCCACAAACAACTCAAGTATTTAAGTAAGAAAGATCTTGGATTTGATCGGTCGGGCCTACTGATCATTGATAATATGAATGCACTGGGTTCTTCGGCTCAAACATTTCAGCAAGAATTATCGGCACATCCGTTGGTTTCAAATAGCAGTTTTGCACAGAGCCTTCCGGGAAGTTCAAGCATCTATCAGTCATCTTATCGCAGCGCTTCAATGGCGAGGTCAATTCCAATCCGCACGCTTCCTGTTGACGCAGCCTTCATCCCTACCATGGGCATTAAGTTGCTCAGAGGAGAAAACTTTCGGAATAAATTGACCCCTGATTCTTCTGTTGCCATAATCAATGAATCTGCTCAGATTGCCCTGGGCCTGGACAATCCCATCGGAGTGGAGATTGGAAAGGGTCGAAGAATTATTGGAGTGGTCAGTGATTTTCATATTGAAAGTCTGAAACAGGGGATTCAGCCGATCGTACTCACCCATGACAGATCTGGTAATCATCTGGCGATGCGTCTCGAGCCAAAGAGTTCAGAAAATTCACTGGAATCTCTTCTGCAGACTGCCGAGAGACTATGGTCGGAATTCGAACCAAATGCTTCATTGCAATATGGCTTTATTGATGACACATTTGCCAAGTATGCCAAGCAGGAGCAGGTGCAAGGAAAGGGAATTCTCGCCTTGACGGTCATGGCTATATTTTTGGCCTGTCTCGGCCTCTTCGGCCTTACCACCTTTACGATGCAAAGAAGACAGAAAGAAGTGAGTATTCGAAAAATTCTGGGTGCATCAGCAGTAGGCCTTATGAGTTTGTTGTCACGTGATTTCCTAAAACTCGTGGCGTTGGCCCTTCTTATTTCGCTACCTTTTGCCTGGTATATTATGAATCACTGGCTTCAAGATTTTGCCTACCGAATTGAGATATCTTGGCCGCTGTTTCTTTTCGTTACGGGTTTGGTCTTGACCATAGCCACTATGACCACCAGCATTCAGAGTTTGAAAGTTACCATGAGTAACCCAGTAAATGCACTAAAAGATGATTAGTTCCAGACAGTCTATCAGCATACATATGAAATCGCTCAGACTCGATCATCAATCGCCTCACCTGGTTACTTGGAGCTGCTCCATTGTTCCTGTCCGATGAAATCCAATAACAAAGTGTGATAAACAACAATGATGCTAAAAAATAATATTAAGCTTGCCTGGCGTAGTTTGACCCGGAACAAATTATACACATTTCTGAATTTTTGTGGTCTCGCCTTTGGCATTTCCAGTTTTGTGCTGGTTGCGCTCTATGCCATTGATGAGATGACCTTTGATAAATTTCACCGTAAGGCAGACCGGATATACCGGGTAATACAACACCGACTTTCGCCCGATCAAGGAGAACAAACTTTTGGTGCTGTCTCATTTAATGCGGGTCTAGCAGCCAGAACGGAAGTTGCAGGAGTGGAAAACAGCACTCGTTTTCTTATGTGGGGTCGTGCGGTTGTCCGGAATGCCAAAAATCAACGGGCATTTTACCAACCCTTTATCACGGTTGAACAGTCCTTTTTCCAGATTTTTGATTTTGAGCTGGTAGCAGGAGATCAAGCTACTGCTTTGGCAGAACCTTACTCCATCGTATTGACTGAGACTTTAGCCCAGAAACTCTTCTTGGGAGAAAACGCGATCGGTCAAACACTCCATAGCGATCGTGGATTTGACCTTAAAGTCACCGGTATATTAAGGGACCTGCCTATCAATTCACACCTACAATTTGAATCCTTGATCTCACATGCAACTATGGAGGCTCAAACATGGTGGGGTGAAGCCCAGACATCCGATTGGGGATCTCAAAACTGGGGTACGTACCTCCTTCTTGCTCCCGGAGTTGACCCCTCAATAGTGGGTAAACAACTGACCGCTTTCGCAGAGATACGCGCCAAGGAAGAACGACCTTTTGAGGGGCACCTGAACCTTCAGCCCTTAAACGACATACACTTTAGATCACAGGATGTACAGCGAGAGATCAATGAACAAAAAAGCTCCTATCTATACCTCAGCATATTTTCATTGATCGGACTATTTATTTTAGTGATTGCTTGCATCAATTACATCAATCTCTCTACTGCTAGGGCATCTAACTATCAGCGTGAGGTCGGGGTACGCAGAGCAATTGGTGCAGAGACTCCCCAGCTCTTTACTCGATTTATGACTGAGAGTTTTCTATTAACCTGTTTTGCATTAGCCGGTGGATGGTTTTTGGCTCAATTGCTCCTACCCTGGTTTAATGCTTTCTCAAGTAAAGAACTGACCCTGAACCCTATGGATTCGGGATGGATTCTACCTCTCATGTTCACAGTCGTCGTCGTGGTAAGTTTTGTGGCTGGTAGCTATCCCGCTCTCTACTTGTCTCGTTTCCGACCGGCTCAAGTCCTCCGTGGTCATGCACAAAGTAAGGCTGGATCAGGTCAGGGATTTCTACGTCAGGGTCTAGTCGTAGTGCAATTTACCATCTCATTGCTGATGATTATTGGCACTATCGTAACATGGCAACAAATGAAGCTAGTTCGGGCACATGATTTGGGTTTTGATAAGGAGCAAATGATCGTGGTTGATATTAACAGCGGTCGTGTACGCAACGGCTTTGAAGCAATAAAAAACGGGTATGCGCAACTACCCAACGTCCATTCTGTGACGGTCAGCAGCCGAGTCCCTGGCGAATGGAAGACCTTACTTCAAGCTGGAATCCGCAAACCTGGCGATCTCAATGGTCCCACCTTAACTCCGTGGTTTATTGGTGCGGATGAGGACTTTTTGGAAACGTTTGATATCGCCCTGGCTTCCGGCAGAAACTTCGATCCGCAAAGACCCATGGACTCCTCAGCAGTCATGATCAATGGGCAAGCTGCAGATATTCTGGGCATTACTGAAGCCACCGGACAAGAAGTTGTCATGGTTAGTGGCATTGCCAATGGATCGGAAAGCCCATTGGAGGAACCTGTTCGTCTTCGGGTCATTGGAATTGTCGAGAATTTCAACTTCCAATCCCTGCATCAACCCGTCGAACCCCTGATTATCGGCCACCGCAAAAATCCAATTCAGGCCATTGACTATTTTACGGTGAAGATATCTGGCCAAAATGTAGAACATACCATTGCTCAGTTGACAGATATTTTACATCAAACTGATCCTGAACAGGTCTTTGAATATCACTTCCTGGATGATCAAATTGAACAATTCTACGAGGCCGATCAACAAAGAAGCAGTTTACTGACGCTAGCTGCCCTCTGCGCTATTTTTATTGCCTGCCTTGGGTTATTCGGTTTGGCAACCTTTACGGTGGAGCAACGAGCAAAGGAAATAGGGATCAGAAAAGTACTTGGGGCCAGCGTTTCAAATATTGTATCGCTCTTGTCTAAAGACTTCTTGAAGTTGGTAGTGATCGCATTGCTCATAGCCTCTCCCATCGCATTTTTATTTATGCAGGAATGGCTACTATCTTTTGCCTATCGTGTTGAAATCAAGTGGTGGCACTTTGCCATAGCGGGTATTTCGGCCCTTGGTATTGCTTTCCTCACCGTTAGCTACCAAAGTCTAAAAGCAGCTGTAGATAATCCGATAAAATCACTCAGAGATGATTAGTCTAGGATACGCTAAAAAATAAAATTTTATTGGCATGTTTCGAAGTTATATAACGACAGCAGTCCGAAGCCTTCTTAAAAATTGGAAGCATGCCTTAATTAATATTATTGGTCTTGCGCTGGGAATCGCCGGCTTTATCCTGATTTGCTTTTATGTCTTGTCGGAATGGAGTTTTGATTCCTTTCATCAAAATGGCGACAACCTGTTTCGAATCACCACCTTCGAATCTGAAGAGGGAGTTGAAAGGCATCTTGCACACGCATTTCACCCCCTGGCTTCCGCGCTTGAGTCATCGATTCCCGCAGGAAGTCAGGTTGTTCGTTTTTTCCCTCAAAGTATTTCAGTCCAAGATCCCCTGAGAGATATCATCAGGCAGGAGGACAACGTCCTTTTTGCAGATAGTTTGTTTTTTGAGATGTTTAGCTTCCCACTGCTAGCTGGTGATTCGGAGCAAATATTGAAAGGTTCTCAGGAGATCATTTTGACCCAAAGTATCGCAGAAGTCTATTTTGGCCGTGAAAATCCAGTTGGGAAGAGCCTTATCATTGAAGGAGGTCACGAGTTCATTGTTTCGGCTGTTGCCAATGACCCACCTCGTAATTCGAGCATTTCTTTTGACTTTGTTGTTCCTATCACGGCCTCAACTAAATTATTTGGTGAATATACAGGTGGACTATGGTATTATCCCCCGGTATATACTTTTGTCCAGATTGCCGACCAACAATTTATTGATGATTGGCATAATTTTCAGCCGATATGGAAGGAATCACATCTACCAGAGAGAATTAGGGATAGATATACATTTCATTTTCAAGCCATGGACAACATCCATTTCCAGGCCCTTGTATCTGACCTTCATTCTAGTGTTCAACCAAGGTTTTTATGGATGCTCATTTTCATTGCATTGCTTATTCTTCTGATGGCCTGTATCAACTACATAAATCTTTCGCTTAGTCAACTTGTCACAAGATTTCCAACTATTGGTATTCGCAAAGTTCTGGGAGCGGCTAAACATCAGATCTTTTTTCAGCTTCTTCTTGATGTCGGCATTCAGGTGATGATGGCCTTATTTATGGCCATTGGTCTGGTACAACTAACCCTTCCTGCCTACAATAGAATAACTTCTACGACCCTCGATCTCCCTGACCTCATGTCAAATGGCTTCTGGATTTTTTACCCTGCTTTGATGATTTTTCTGGCCTTGCTCATTGTCTTGTTGCCCTACCTTAGCCTCATGCAGCTGAGTATTGTCCAGGTGATCAGTGGCAAATTAAATATAAAGGCGCTAAACAAGAGCACGATTTCTTGGAAAGATGGCCTAATCGTTTTTCAGTTTGTATGTGCAACGGCCCTGATCTTCACCACAGTGATCATGGACCAACAAACCAGTTACTTGAGTTCAAAAGATATGGGCTTTGATCCCCACCAAGTACTGGCAATACCGGTTAGAGACGAGCAGGTCCAGAACAATTATTTTGCTGTCAAACAGGAATTGCTGAGACAACCTGGTGTAAGGAACATTTCCACAATTTCCAATTTTCCCTGGCAGGGAGATTTCTATGATTTTCCAACGAAGATCAGTGGACATGGTATGGACCAGAATATTAATCTTCCCACACTGCTGGTAGATCGTGACTTTCTGCAGACCATGAGGATCCCGATTATAGAGGGCGAAAATTTCCTGGATGATGTTGGGTATAATCGGGAACCTACCTTTATTTTGAATGAGGCGGCAAGAAAGCACTTGGATCTAAATGATTTTTCTCAATATAGAATTTCCATGCAGGGAGTGGCTCAAGGAGAGCCCAGAGAAGGTAAAATAGTTGGAATTGCACGTAATTTTCATTTAAGATCACTCCATAATCCCATCGAGCCGTTGGTCTTGGCGATCGCACCCGAACGATACTACCTAGACAATATTATCGTAAGGGTAGAGACAACCCAATTATCCGCAACCTTGGAAAGTCTTGCTCACACTTGGAGAAGAATAATGCCAAACAGACCTTTTGAATATTTTTTCCTTGATCAGGCATTTGACAGATTGTATAATCGCGAAGCACAAATGCTATTGATCTTCAGAGTCTTTACCGGACTTGCCATTTTTATTGCTTTCCTTGGATTATGGGGATTGTCTTCCCTCTCACTTAAACAGCGACAGAAGGAAATTGGGATCCGGATTATCCTTGGAGCTCGTCTCATCAACATCATACGGACCCTATCTCGAGACATCCTCCATTTGGTCATGATTTCGTTGATCATCGCCATTCCCATCGCTTGGTATATTATGAATGGTTGGTTAGACAATTTCGCTTATCATACCGGTATTCAATGGTGGGTTTTTCTACTTACGGTGGCTGTTCCAATAATCACAGTATTTGGCACCTTGTGTTTGCATAGTATTCGCGCAAGCTTGTCAAATCCTAAGGAGAGTCTTCATGCTGAATAATCCTGAACAATTCTACATCTATGCAAATAAACCATTCAAGATTACCTATAGCACCTTGATTACTCTGCAATGAGGAAATTAAATGATTTATGTCGAATTCCTGCAGAGCACCAGGACCATTGAATTTTGATAAAAAGCAAAATAAAAAGGGACAACCGATGATCAAGAACTATATCATAATTGCCATAAGATCCTTTCGGAGACAAAAAATTCTGGCTGCCATTAATATTATTGGTCTTAGCCTAGGATTGGCTTGTCTTATTTTATTCCTGACCTACTCTTTGCATGAATTTAGCTTCGAGCACATGCATCAAGATGCTGATCAGATCTATCGGGTATATCGCTGGACTAAAGACATTCACGGTCGTGGTAACGAGGGAGATCCCCATTTGCCGATGCCTCTGGCCCAAGCGATGGCAGAGGATCTTCCCGATGTGGTTGAGGTGTTGCGATGGAAGGAAGCGTGGGGTGAGAATTTTGTTCGAATTAACGGCGAGATCAATCGGGTTGAAATCTCGCATGTGGATCCAAATCTGTTCACATTTTTTGATTTTCCGCTCAAATATGGAGAACCCGAATCAGCGCTCTTAAGGCTCAGCTCTGTAGTCCTCACTGAGGAGACATCACAGAAACTGTTTGGTGAGAGTAATTCGATCGGAAAAGTGATCGAGATTCAGATTGAAGACGAGTTTATTCCATTCACCGTGTCAGCGATCGCTCAAAATATCCCAAGCAATTCTTCCAAGCGTTTTCAAATCGTAGGGAACTTTTTGTATTTCGAACAGACCGCTTATGGTAAGCGAAGAGCCAATAGTTGGTTCAATTCTTTCCTGACTGTTTTTGTAAAACTGCGGGAGGGAAGTGGGCTTGCAAGCAATGAAGATGCACTATTGCAGTTTCGCCGTAAATACTACCCCAATGAAGAAGCTGAATTACGTGCCGAAGGTTATTGGACAGGTGATGGTGCACCAGTAACCTACCGTCTTCAACCCGTCCGTGAAATGCATCTCAATACTGAAATAGGAGGAAGCGAGGTTCCTGCTATAAATCCTGCCAACATTTGGATGCTCCTTTTAATCGCTGGTGGTGTCCTACTCATAGCTATCATTAACTTTACCACCCTTTCGATCGGTCGGTCTGCAAACAGGGCACAAGAAGTGGGGATTAGAAAAGTCTTGGGATGCAACAAACCTAAACTGATTTTTCAATTTCTGTTCGAATCTCTTCTACTGACATTATTGGCCACTATAATGGCTGTTGGACTTACCCATGGCCTACTACCCTATTTTAATGAGCTTTCAGGCCGTGAAATGTCGATCTCACTTTCTGATTATCCACAACTGCCGTGGTTATTGGTAGGCACTGTTATCATTAGCAGTGTCTTGGCCGGCTCATACCCCGCTTTAGTTCTTTCAAATTTTGAACCGGTTAAAGTTCTGCAGAAGAAGATAAGACTTGGAGGCTCTAATTATTTTACTAAGTCCCTGATGATGGTCCAATTTACTCTATCTAGTGGGTTGATTATTGCCACTGGGATTATTCTCGCACAAGTTGACTTCATGCAATCCAGGCATCCTGGATTTGATAAGGAAAATGTGCTAGTCATCGACGCCGAAGGGACAGATACGAAGACCATTTATCCAAGAATTAGAGATGAACTGCTTACAACACCAATGATATTAGGTATGGCCTCATCTGACCTAGGATTGGGTGAAGGAAATGGCTGGAGTAGATCAGGATTTGACTACCATGGACAACACAAAGAAATTTATGAGTACTACGTAGATGATGATTACCTTTCGGTTATGGGGATGAAGTTGTTGACCGGCCGAGATTTTGGTCCGGACTATCAAGATGGTGCCAATAGATCTGTTATTATCAATCAAGCCATGGCCCGAGATTTCGGTTGGACTCCTACAGAGGCCCTGGGTCAGGAGCTGACTGGATACTCGAGGAACGGTCCACAACCCAAAGTGATCGGTGTGGTAAATGATTTCAATTTTCGCCCTTTAAAAGAAGATATTCAACCCCAAATGTTCCATCAATTCGAAGACTACCAACCCTTCAAATTCTTCGTTCGGATACAAGCAGGAAATCAGGCACAAGTCCTGTCTAGAATCGATGAGGTGTGGAATCAGGTAGTCCCTGGATTTCCCCTCAAAATCAACTTCCTTGATGAAGAATTGGATCGATTTTACCGGTCGGAACAGAGATTGGGGAAGATCATTGGATGGGCTGGTGGAATTTCGATTTTTTTAGCTGGTCTCGGACTTCTTGGCTTAGCATTTCTCGCAGGCATCAACCGATCTAAGGAGATCAGTATTCGTAGGGTTTTGGGAGCGACAATGGTTAATGTGATTCAATTGCTTTCCAAAGATTTTGTTCGTTTGATCGGCTTGTCTTTTTTGGTAGCGATACCCATTGTCTGGCTATTGATGGATAAATGGCTTACTGATTTTGCTTTTCATATCAATATGCCTTGGTGGATTTACCTTGTTGTTTGCATGGGTACAATTTTACTGGCTATTGCAACCATATCTCTTCAAAGTATACAATCTATCGTGCGAAACCCGATTGAGTCCTTGCGTACCGAATGATAAGTTTAACGATGCCTGACTATGTTAATTAACCACTTGATCCTGGCTCTGCGTCAATTAATCGCTAGTCCAATCCTTGCAACAATGAAAATAGTGGGGCTAGGTCTAGGCATCGGCGCAAGTCTATTATTGATCAAGTTTGCCAGCTGGCACTGGAGATTCGACAAATTTCATGAGAATCGTGACCGTATCGTTCGAGTAGAAACAAATATTCTTCAATCAGGTGCACCTGAGGTCCGCAATGCCATGACGTATTCTGGTGTAGCGCCACTGGTAAAATCCGCATTTCCAGAGGTTGTAAACTCGTGTCGGTTAGGTAAATGGATCGCTAATGATGTATTATTTCGGCATGAAGAAAATCTGTTGCGTGGAACCCATTGCTATTTTGCAGATCCATCCTTCTTCGACACATTTTCGTTCACCATGATCGCAGGAAACGGTAAGTCAGCCCTATCGGAGCCCAATACTGTGGTATTAACGGAAACCGCTGCAAGAAAGCTGTTCGGAACAGAGAATCCACTGGATCGAAGCATCCTTTTTGAGAATAGGAAACCTTTTCGAGTCACCGGCATTGTGGCCGATCCACCACCGCAGTCGCATATTCAGTTTGAAATCCTGGCTTCGTACTCTACAATGACCAGTTGGGGTCTTGAAGTCTTCGGCGATGATGAATTTGATAGTCCCTATGTGTACACCTACCTATTGTTGGCTGAAGGATCTGATTTGGATGCACTATCTGCAAAGATTACCAGCGAGGTATCTGGTTCCTCCTATCAAAACACCAATATTTTTCGGTTACAGCCACTGGAAGAAATCCACTTGTATTCTAATCTTTCCAATGAGCTGGGACCGACAGGTCTTGGGAAAAATATCTTGACGCTCATAAGTATCGCTTTCGTCGTACTGATACTGGGATGGATAAATCACTTCAACATTGCTACTGCCCAAGCGCTCGATAATATCAAATCACTGAGTATCCGAAAAATTATTGGGGCATCTAGGAAGGATTTATTTTTACAGCTCTTCATAGCTGCTCTGCTCACCAACATTCTGGGGATCTGCTTGGGAGTAGTTATTGTTGCCGTCACTCAACCCCAGCTGGAAGCATTCTTCAGTGTGACCTTTGACGAACTATCAATTGATCAAGTCAGTCTGGTTGATCCGGTGGTTTTTCTGGGGACGCTATTGCTATCCGGCACTTTGTTGAGTGCTATCTTTCTTGCCAGCCTACTTTCTCAAGGTCAGATTGTAGAACACGTCTATGGCACCGGACGTTCGGGCATTCAAAAATCACGGCTGAGGGGTACTTTGATCGTACTGCAATTTGCCGCGATCATGGTATTGATGGTTGGATCTGGAGTCATTTACCAACAAGTGCAGTTTATGCTTGAGAAAAACTTGGGATTTCAAACTAAAGATATCCTCGTTTTACGTGGTCCCCTCGGCATAGGCTATGAAAAGCTCCATCTGGGCTGGACAAATTTTAAGCACGAGATCCAGGCCATACCAAATATCGAATCGATCACTGCATCCCATGATATACCCGGAAATTCACTGGAACTAATCGAAAAATTGAACCTTGGCAATCAAAGCTTCGAATATGGGTTCTACCGAAACTACGGTGATCCGGGTTATTTTGAAACGTTAGCCATCCCTTTTATAGCAAAAGCTGCAAATTTTAGTAAACTAAAGCCTGATGAAAGAGGTGTAGTGGTGAACCGGATGGCTGCTGACTTCTTGGGGTTTAAGCACCCGGAAGATGCAATTGGTCAGGAGTTGGAATTATGGGATTGGGAACTTCAGATCACCGGCGTCGTAGACAATTACCATCAGCTATCTCTACACCACGCCATGATCCCGGTAATCTACGATTATAGATCTGGAACTGAGATAGAAGATGGATACTACACAATAAGAGCTAAGCCCGGTACTGATTTATCCGACTTAACGTCACTTGTAGAGCCCCATTTTAAAGAAGCTTTTCCATATACCGTCTTTGAACCCATCTCCTTGGAGGATCACTACTTCTCCCAATACCGGGCCGATCGGGATTTTAAATGGCTTGCCATCACGTTGACCGGCCTGGCGATTTTCATTGGATGCTTAGGTCTATTGGGGCTACTAATGATATCCATCAGCCAGCGTATTAAGGAGATCGGTATTCGAAAAATCCTTGGAGCTTCAAACATGAGAATACTAAATCTTCTTTCAAAAAGGCTACTACAACAGGTTGCATTTGCCATCGTGATGGCCATGCCCATTAGTTTTTATCTGGCAGAGTCTTGGTTGCAAAGATTTAACTATCGAATTGAGATTTCGGGATGGGTTTTTATTCTTGCTATTGGCCTAACATTTGGTCTATCCTTACTTACCATTGCTATTCAGTACCATCGCTTAACCACATTGAAACCCATTGAGCATCTCCGGGTAGAGTAATCCACTTTTGGTTATGAATTTAGGTACCCCTTATTGATTCTAATTCAGAAGTGGCTCAATACTTACTAATTTGTATTTCCTCCACTCTGGTTATTATTTCCATCACCTTGCTTAAGATCACTGTTTCTAATTTTGCTGCTGCGTTGTTTAGCTTTGAAGTCCAACTTGCCCAGGGTATAAGAAAAATTTAATCCAAAGGACCGGAATGGCAATCGAAAATCCGTCATTTGATAGAAAGTCGGACCTTCCAACTCGCTTTGAAACCGCTTGGTTTCATTAAATGGATCAATAATGGTAATGCCTAAACTCGCCTTCTTATCGAGTATCTCTTTCTTAATGCCCAAACTCATCATTGAAAATGAGGGCACTTTGCCTTGCAAAGTCTGGCGAGGTGAGTTTGCAAATCCAAAAACATCCGCTTTCCACCCTTTATTTAGACTAAAGCTGGAATTGGCAAAGATTTTATACTGCACCCCTCTATTTTCTAAATTGAGACGCTCACTGGTTGCATTGAAGGAATAAATATCAAGATTGCTTCGAAGTGTCCAAAATTTCTTGATCGAAAAGCTTGTGAAAAAATTGAGACCTAATGAATGAGTCACACCAATATTTTGATAAGTCGTTTCAGAAACACCATTCTCACTCACAGTTAATAGGGATTGAATAACATCATTGGTCTTTCGGTAATAAATTGAAGTGTTAAATACGGTACCCCGCTTAAAAGATGTGTAGCCAATATCATATTGGTTGCTGATTTCTGGAGCCAAATAGGGATTGCCAAAAGTAATGTTGCGCTTATCAATACTATTTACAAAGGGATTAATATAAAAGAGGCTTGGCCTTTGAATTCGCTTGGAATAGCTTGCTTTCAATGTGTTAAACCCAAATTTTCGAGATAAAATAATACTCGGAACAAGATTGTCGTAATTATTTGAAAAAGGTCTTTCCTCAGAAGAAAAACCGCCCTCAATATGAGTCCTCTCATATCTGGCACCGGCAACGAGGCCATAGTTCTTGGCAAAACTCCAGGTGAACGAGTTATAGCCAGCATAGACATCTTGCTTATAATCAAACCGGTTGGATCGGGAAGGATCAATAAAATAGGCTTGTGCTGTCTCGTCAAAAATGTCATAATTGTAATCACTATCTATATCGCGGACGATCGTCTTAGCACCAACCTCCCATCTCAGTGACTTGCTAAACGGATGAACATAGTCTACTTGTATGGTAGCTTCCAGATTTCGACCATCATTCAAAAGATTTTCATTGACAAGAAGTGAGGGGTCATTGCCCGTCTGTCGCAATGTCGACTGATCGTCACTGACATTTCCCGAGAGTTGAAAAGCTATGGAAAATTCTTTTTCAGGAGTTTCATAGGTTTTGCGATAGTCGGTTGTCCAATCGTATCCACTGCGCAAATTCTCTACAGTATTTTCACGTAGATACATTTGTTGAAGAGCGAGAGAAGGGTCAAGGAATTCAGCATTCTGAAAACCCTCTTGATCAAAGGAATGGCCCCTCAAGCTGAAAGAACTGTTGATGCTGTGGTAGGCATTGAAATCATAGAATGCTCCTGCCCTTCCCCAAAAGCCGATACGGGATGAATTGGTAATACCCGATTGATCTAAGGTCCGCCGTGCACCATTTACCAAATCTTCGCGATAAAAGGAATTTCTTGCATCTTGAGGAGAAGAATAGTAAATGCTTCCAGATCCATTGACACCAAATCTACCTTTGGCAGCATTTACATTTAACGAACCCCTGTTTTGTCGAGTGCCAACTGCCCCGGTTAAAGTTGCACTGTATCCTTGAACACTTTTTTTCTTGGTAGTGATATTGATAATACCTCCCGTGCCTTCGGCATCATATTTCGCCCCGGGAGTAGTGATCACTTCAACACTCTTTATTTGATCCGCTGGAAACATTTTTAATGCGTCAGCAACATTGTTGGAAAACATACCCGATGGCTTACCATTGAGCAGAATCCTGACGTTTCTTGATCCTCTCAAAGAAACATTTCCCTCCAGATCAACAGATAGCATGGGTACTTTTCGCAAAACATCAGCTGCATCTCCTCCAACTGTAGAAGCATCCTTCTCCGCATTATACACAATGCGGTCAATCCTATTCTCGATTACTGCAGCTTCAGCAGTGACCTCTACTTGCTCAAGCAGGACTTCATCAGGTATAAGTAATATGTCACCGGCATCAAAATCAGGGATTTCAGGAGTCAGTTTGATGTTGGGAATGGTCTTGGATTGAAAGCCAACAAAGGAAATAATCAGGCGGTAGGAGCCCAGCTTGACCTCGGGCAGCTTAAAATCTCCCTTATCATTGGTGATTATACCATCAACCGTATGATCACTGTCGTCTTCCTGCAAGGCAATGGTGGCAAACTCCAGGGGTTCATGGGTTAGGCTGTCAATGATCGTACCTGTAATCTTGCCAGTGATCGACGACTTTTGGCCTTGATTTTGCCAATGCTGACCCGTAACTTGACCGATCAAAAGCATGAACATTAGGATGGGCAGCGCTTTCATAGATGGCTAGTTTGGCTGTAAATCTATGAGTATTCAAGGTATTTCCGATGATTATTAGACCAATCTATGGTTTGCCTAGATGCTCTATGGCTTCCGGTGCCATCTAGGAAGCTATAGCACTAATAGCTCTGATTCGCTCGCTGGTTTGTTTGCCCACATATTTCGCCAAATAATCCTCAATATAGCAGGGAGTCATTTCTGGATTCTTTGACTTGTCTAGTCTGCGACCAAATAACATCGCGACTCTAATCGGGCTGGTAAATAAACTGACCTCGCCCTTTACCGCACTGAGGTAGGCAAAAGACGAGGTCGGGCGTTCATAGAAATGGACTTATTGACAGGGTCCTATATTGATTTCGAACTGTGCAGTAGCCTGCACTTCAAAATTGGCTCTTAGTTCCACGTTGTTTCCTGCTCTAAAAATCACATTTCCACCACCAGCGACTGTACCCATCGAAGTCAACTGGGTTCCGGCCTGATAGGTACCATTGGGAATTGGGGTCTGATCCACAGCCAGCATATCTTGGCAATTAACCCCTCCCTGGGTGCAGATTTCAAGAGTCCAGCCTGTCAATTGGCCTTCATCGCCATCAGCATTATCATTGACCATCAACACCCAATTGCCCATTGGATTTTGGCCATTAAATGCGGCCAATGGATTTTCGGGCTGCTCAGTTGCAGCATCGGAGATCGGACAATTAAGGGCATTGGCAGCAGCATCATCCAAGGAAATGTTGAAATCTGCTACACCCCCACATTGGTTTTGGATCAGAACCACCGAAGTTCCCATGGGACTCATTAATGTAAAAGTCAGGTCACCCACCCATGAATGCGTTCCCGTGAGATTCTTAATATTCACATCGGCAATGGTGCCTCCAGTAGGTACATTGATGGTTGAGGTGATCGTGTTATTATCAGTGATGTTGATGGGCACATCGGCAGCAATGTAATCGGTACAATTGTTACCCCCACAGCCCATCGGAGTGTTTAGTGTTACAGGGTTCTGGGCATAGTTGGTCAAACAGGCCTGATTATTGGCAAGGCGTACCACCACGTTATACATCCCCGGATTTTGATTGGCAAAGGTTCCATTGTTTTGCCAGGTAGTCCCATTGTTCACGCTGTATTCTAATGCTGAGGTACCGTTGGCATTCACGGTGATGGTACCGGTAGGGGTTTGGCAAGTTGGCTGAACAACCATCACCGAAGTGATGTTTGGCGGAGTACATATCTGCTGGGTACAGATTTCCAATGTCCAGCCCGTCAATTGGCCTTCATCGCCTCCAGCATTATCATTGACCATCAACATCCAATTGCCCATGGGATTCTGGCCATTGAATGCGGCCAATGGATTTTCGGGCTGCTCAGTAGCAGCATCAGAGATCGGACAATTAAGGGCATTGGCGGCAGCATCATCCAAGGAAATGTTGAAATCAGCCACACCACCACATTGGTTTTGGATCAATATCACCGATGTTCCCATGGGGCTCATTAAGGTAAAAGTGAGATCACCTACAAAAGTGTGGGTACCTATGAGATTCTTGATATTCACATCGGCAATGGTACCACCAGTAGGTACATTGATTGTTGATGTAATGGTATTATTATCTGTAATGTTCATGGGTACATCGACGGCGTTGTAATCGGTACAATTGTTCCCTCCGCAGCCCATCGGAGCATTTAATGTGACGGGATTTTGGGCGTAATTTGTGAAGCAGGCCTGATTATTGGCAAGGCGCACCACCACGTTATACGTACCTGGATTTTGATTGGCAAAGGTTCCATTGTTTTGCCAGGTAGTCCCATTGTTCACGCTGTATTCTAAGGCTGAGGTACCGTTGGCATTCACCGTGATGGTACCGGTAGGGGTTTGGCAAGTTGGCTGAACAACCATCACCGAGTTGATGGTGGGAGGCGTACAACCACCTCCGCCCGTCACCGTCACGCTTCTGAAGTTAGAGCTGAAAAGTACGCAACTGCCGCCAGAAAGGATCTGATTTAGCGTCATTCCCGTCCAGTTATTCGGATTGACTGTAGGAGGTTGGGGCCCGGCACCGCTGTAGTACGATGCGCCATAAATATTGTAAGAACCCGCAGCAAGGGTGGTGAAATTCGCACCCATGTCACTAAGCGCCACTTGACCATTGGCTGTATTTATGGCTGTATAAGTGTAGCTATAGCCAGCTCCAGGTCCTGCACCAGATGAATAGACCGAACCCGGACCGGCGAAGGTGATGGTACCAGGACCGTTGGTGCCGTTTGTAGTCCAAACAACGGCCTTATACACAGTGCATTGATTCAAGTTTACCGTCACATCGCCACCACCCATGATGGCACCGGTGGTATTGGATCCCAGAAAATTTGAATTACATGGATTGGCTGGGTCATATCCATTGGCATTGAAAACGGCCAGCGATACAAAGAACCCAGCCTGGGTTGTAATGGTATATGCTCCAGTAGAAGACACCGCAAAATCAAAAGCTTCATACGGTTCTGTACCCCAAATGGTTTGACAGGTTGTACCACCATCCAATGTGGCATTTGCCAATGGCCCAGTTGGATCACCATTGTCAAAATTGAAATTCAATTGGGTTATGGCATTTCCAAAGTACTGGTTCATGTTGAGGTTAAGGCCTGGACTTGCAGCAGGAAGATTTACCGGCGTCAGCGGACAAATGTTACTGCTTTGAGCCAAGCAGGTCGAGTTTATGACAAAATCCGCATTTGAGATATCAAAGAATACCACACAGGTATTACAGGCACTTTCAACCATAATACGTCCGCCGTTCGTATTTGCCACGCCAGCAGGAATATTGACATTTTCAAAACCATCATGGGGCGTACCTGCCGCTAGGGTGTATGGAAACGTAAACCCTCCATCAGTTGAAAGACGGATATTGACGGTGCCACAAATATTATCGGTACCGTTTACATTCCAGGTAACGTTCGTCCCTGCACCAGCATTTAAGTTTTCGCCACCGTTGGGGCTGGTGACCGTCAGGGGACCATTGGCACTCACGGTGACAGCCAAAGGTTTACAATCAATGCCACCACCATTCATTCGGAAATCCCTCGCAGTGAGTCTAAAATTCAGGGTACGTGCTACAGTGGGCAGAGGTTCGAACGATGAAGTATAATCATTATTTCTTACCAGATTCATGTTGGGAAAGGTCCGGGTGGGAGATGTCGAAGGAGGAAAACTCCTAAAGAGTGGGGCAATGGCACTTCCTGCAGCTTGTGGGCCAATAAAACCATGAGTGGGCTCGACATTGGCTCCGTCTTCATCATATTGCTCCCAGGTATAAAAGATCTGATCACCATTGCCATCAGTCCCTGCACCCGTAAGACGGAAGGGAGTACTTATCGGTATGGTGTACGGACCATTATTGCAAGGATCGGCGTTGGCGACCGGCGGATTGTTTCCAGTCAGCGCTGCTGCATGACAGGCTTGTGTGCCCATATAGGTTACAGCCCTGTCCAGGCTATTGGCATGGAAGTAGTGATCGGCAAGGCCCCCATCAGGAATATTATACTGGGCATCACAAATCCCTTGGTAGGACATGATTGTCGTACCACTCCCAATTTCATAGGCGGTATTGAGGGGATGATTGCCAGTCGTACAATTGAAACCATCACCATTAAAGGTATGTGTCATATTGAACTGATGACCAAATTCATGAGTCACCAACTTGATCCAACCTGGTGTCACATTATCAAATGAGCCACTCCAGGCAGATGCTTTGCGGAAACCGGTTCCATCAGGTGTATTGTCACATACTACCCCCAAACCGGCCACACCTCCGGTGCCCAACTCCGCCCGGCCTTGATCCTGATCATGAAATACGTGTCCCAGGTCATAATTCTGTCCATTAAAATTCGCTTCCACTGCCTGAGCCGCTTCCAACGTCATGTCCAAGCCCGGATTAAAAGGGTCAGTATCGGGATCGGGATAGATAAAGGGGGTCAACAATTGAAAGTTGACCGACAATTCACGCTCAAAAATGGCCTCAATGGCCATGACTGAATTCATGGCCACCGTCGTCGCGGCTGGAACGCTTCCTCCATTGGCGTCATGGAATTCTCCGGTACAAACGATCGCCAAAGTATAGGTTCGCAAAGTTGCCCCATTGGCCACGGCAGTACTTACGGGGTCCAAACTTTCTTCAAGAGTTTGTTCGAGTACCTGACTAAAATTGCATTCGATCAATTCCGAACCTAAGTTATAAAGACCGACTTTATGTAAATTGGTATTTACCGGATCTATCGGCCGCAGGTGAGTTACACCCTCTTGGCCCAAAATAAAAGCAGTCACCCCTTGTGGTGTTACGGAAAGGCGTCCGGTCTTCTCGGAATTATCCAGACTCTGCAGTCGGTAGACCTTGAATTCAGGAAATTGCTGGGCAAAGTCAGGATGCATCAAGTCACTTGGCAAAGCGGCAAATGCCTCCGGCTGCCCATCGGCCATTGTAAGTAAGATGGTCGACTGCACGGTAACGGTCTTCCCCGGAGCAGGAGATGTTTCCCCAAGTTGATTGGCAAAGGACTGAACATCCAGGTTAAGGGTCCGGGACATAATTTCGGACTCGGGCTGTGCCAGGCCACGATCTGTTGACATGAGTATGGCAACTAATAACAGGACGAAAGTAGACCTATTGGCCCAGGTGAATTTGGTTTTTGTCGAGGTCATTTCTACAGTATTTAAGTGTTTCAAAAGCTAAAGCCAGAGTAGCACCAGCAAGGAAGCTCTCCGTCCTTTAACTTCTAAATGGTAGGGATATAGCAGTTGAAAAATTCAACTTATCACTCAAAGTAGGCCATTGCTGGTTCATTTCACCTTCGGATTTCCCTGAGCCAGGGATTTTCTTCCCAGTGGTCAAAATCTCTATTCGAATGAATTTGATCTTAAGATGTCGCAGAATTAGGCTTTCATAAGTATTTGATATAGTAGGGCAACAAGTTTTTGACAGATCGAATCCTAGATGCCGACCGATGGGATCAGTAGAGGCAAAACCGAGCATTCACCTCAAGTATCCCCTTTTCCATTTCCATCACCATTCACCTGGATTGTGACATAAGTCGTATTTTCCACCGTCTAGAAATAGTCTAGTATGATCATATTGGGGGTTAGAACAGCACAGATAATCGTCTTGATTTTTCTCCAAATTGTAAATGGATTATCAACAGCTCACCCGGTACTCTACCCGTTGGATACATTAATTACAGATGTCTGTATCCTCTCTGGGAGTGAGGCTGGCTTTACGGCAGCCTTACAGGCTGCCCGAATGGGTAAAAATGTAGTACTCATCGAGCCAACCGGTCATCCTGGCGGTATGATGGTCGAAGGTATTGTCAAGGATATTCGGTTTGGCAGTTCGGTGGTTATCGGCGGTATCACGCGAGAAATTTACACAGCTATTGAGGATCACTATGGTGAGGAGCCCAACTTTGAGGGCCTGAGCTGGTATTCCAAATATGAACCATCGGTCGCTGAATCGATCATTGAAGAATTCCTGGATGCTGAAAAGCGAATCCAAATCATACGCAACCATCGCCTCTCAGAATCCCAGGGAGCTCTCATGAATCAACATCGGATCCAACAAATTACCCTTGAAAACGGTCAGATTATTCAAGCATCTGTTTATATCGATGCATCGATTGAAGGAGATCTGCTCCATCTTAGCGGTGTCTCGACTGAAACGATTCGGGAAGGCAATGCCAAATACCATGAATCAAAGAACGGGATCCAAACGGAAAATTATTACCGCCAATTTTCGGTGCAGGTGGATCCTTATATTATACCAGGTGACGCATCCAGTGGATTAATTCCCACCATTCAACCCGGTAATTTGGGTGAATTCGGTGCACCAGATCAGCACATTATGGGTTATTGCTTTCGTTTGTGCCTGACTCGGGAAAAGGACAACAGTATTCCAATCTCTAAACCATGGAATTACGATCCATTTCGATATGAAATTTATCGTAGGTACTTGAATGCCGGTGGACAACTATTCTTCCCAAGGGTAAACCGAGCCAATGGCAAGACCGACCTGGGAAGCTGGCATGATCTGTCGGCCAATTTATACGGAGAAAATTGGCAATATCCAGCGGGCTCTTATGCTACCCGTGATAGTATTGTGCAATATCACCGGGATTTTACCCAGGGCTTACTATGGTTTCTACAAAATGATGAGTCTATTGATTCGATTACAAAAGGAAATTGGGAAAATTGGGGTTTGTGTAAAGATGAATTTACCGACAATGGAAACTGGCCACGACGTCTATATATACGTAGTGCACGCCGTATGGTCAGTGATTATGTCATCACACAACATCATACTGACCGCCATCGGAAGGTAAAAGTCACTGATCCGGTGGCTATTGCCTGGTGGCCGCCTGATACCCATCACGCCCGCCGGATAGTACACCAAGGGCATGCATACAACGAAGGTTTTGTCTTTGGCGGACGTGATTGGCGCCCTTTTGGAATCAGTTATCGGGCACTTGTTCCCAAAAGAGGAGAGTGCACGAACCTCCTGACACCGACTTGCCCTTCATCGAGCTATGTCGCCTACGGGGCCATAAGGATATTGCCCACTTTCATGATTTTAGGTCAAAGTACTGGAGCTGCAGCATCCCTGGTACTTGATCAAAAGATATCAGTTCAAGATCTTGAATATTCAGATCTACGCAAGAAGTTGCAGTCAGCGGGGCAGATATTGACCATTCCGCATGATTGGGAAATGAGGGTAGACTCGGAAGACCACTAAATACCGTTGATAATTCATGTACCTATGCTGAACTTACTTGAGTCAAGATCTTTTTTCATCCTTTTCGGGATTACTTTATGGATTCCATTTCAATCTCATCATCTGCAGTTGCCCATTGGGCATCGCGATCTAAATAGATCCTCAGCAGCAACAGCAGCAGTCAGTCCTATTTTAAAGACGAAAGTAGAAGTTGACGCATATCAATTGTTGCTTTCTCGCCTTGACTTAACCCGTCCGGACTTGGAGCAAGTTCGCTCTTCTATAGCAGAACCAAAAGAGGCAGTCCAGTTACTGCTGGAATATTATCGCCAGCGAAAATCTATCCAGCATCCCATCGCAACATCCGGAATCATGGTTCCTTCTGACCGGGAATTCCGTATGGCCGATGAGGCTCTGGATCATATCTTCGTAGGTCAACCTGCCTATCCTTCCTACTTTTGTGGTGAAAGCATCAACTGGAACACCAGGCCTGTACCAGACAAAGAATGGATCTGGCAACTACACCGCATGTACTTCTGGAATGCCATGGCAACGGTGTATAGGTACACCCATGATGAAAGATATGCTCACGAGTGGTGTACCCAACTTGTAGATTGGACCGATAAAAATCCGCACGACTCCGATCACAAATATGCATGGAGATCAATTGAAGCTGGAATACGTGGGTTCAGCTGGACTGAACTTTTCATAAGTTTTATACAATCACCAAATTTCACAGCACCGGTTTTGACGGCATTCCTCAATAGCTGTTTTGAGCATGCATCTTACCTAATGACCACTTACAGTACTGGCAGTAACTGGGCCTTGATGGAAGCCGAAGGCCTGGGTTTTATAGCTATGACATTTCCAGAATTTGGCAAGGCAGATTCATGGAGAGCAGAGTCCATCAAGCGATTGAGTCGTGAAATCGAAATACAGGTATACCCAGATGGCCATCAACGTGAGCTCGCCATCGGTTATCATTTGGGTTGTATTCGATGGTTTCAGCGAACCTTTGAGTTGGCAAAATTGAATCAATGGGAAGATGCCTTCAGCCCCAATTATTTACAGATTATCGAAAAGATGTGTGAGGTGCCAATGAAGATCGGTCTACCCGATGGAACCAATGTCCAGTTTGGCGATGCTTGGGCTGGACAACCCGGCCAGCATCGGGAAAAGTACCTTAAGTGGTCCCAGCAATTCAACAGAATGGATTTTCTCTATTTAGCTACTGATGGTAAAAAGGGAGAAGCTCCTCGGCAGACGGCCTATGCTCTGCCTAGCAGCGGTCTGTATTCAATGCGCAGTGGATGGAACAAAGAAGCCATATGTCTGGTATTAAAGTGCGGACCCGATGGTGGTGGTCATTGCCAGCCCGATAATGGCACATTTGACGTGTATGCTGGAGGACGAAATCTCATGCCTGACGCCGGCAGTTATATTTACAGTGGAGATCCGGCAAACCGTGCCTGGTTTAGACAAACAAGTGTGCATCAAACATTGACTCTTGATGGGTTAAACAGCAATTATAGCCCAGATCTGTTGCTCTGGAAGCCTGGAGACGTTCATGACATTTTAGTTGTGGAGAATGAAAGTTATCCTAACCTGACCCATCGCCGGGCAGTATTTTTTGTGAATAAAAAATACTTTGTCGTTGTAGACGAAGCCTATGGCCCTGCTGACGGCAAAATTGATATTCATTTTCAACTGGCCCCTGGAGATTGTAATTATCATCCGGAGGATTTAGCGGTAATTACTGATTTTTCTGAAGGATGGAACCTCCTGGTTAAGGCTCGTAGCGAAGAAGATCTTCTATTGGAAAAGGAAGATGGTCAGGTTTCTTTTGAATACACGAAAAAACAAGGTCGACCGGCTTTTCGTTACCGACAAGCTAAGGCGGCAAACCAGGGAGTTAGATTTGTAACACTGGTGGTACCATTTCATGAATCGCAATCGTCAATCAAAGCCCGATTATTAGAAAAATCTGAAATTCCTGCTCAGGTGATGAAGATAGAGATAGAGGAAAACGGATCTAAGACCATCTGTGAATACACCCTCAATTAAGTACTTGCTGCAAAGTAAAGTAGGTCCTTCTAACCGACCTCAGTATGTGTTGGGACATGACGATCAACATTGAACAGTATCGATCAATCTCATTGCAAGAAATCTTCACGAATCGGTGAAAAATTATCTACCAGACGGGCGGTTTTCGAAAGCAATTTGATGCCGTGCTTTTGTCCTGAAGGTACGTAAAAGATGTCACCCTCTTGCAGCCGCTGAGGTTCTTCTCCCTCACAATAAAAAATGATTTCTCCAGAGGCTACATAAGAGGTTTGCACATGTGGATGCCGGTGAAGTTCCTCAGCTTCATCCCACGGTCCATCAGTGAAATCCAAGACTGCTGTCATTAGATTTCCTATGTAGGTCAACCTTCTGGTGAGCCCTGGTCGGAGCTCCTCTGGCCGAGTATTCAAATATCTCAAGACTCCCATCAATAGAAAGAATATTTTAAGCTAATCAATGTTAAACCACCAGCATAAAATAGTGAAAAAAGATCTTGACGAGCATGCTTTTTGTCACGAAAATCCCACATTAGCTATTACAAATACCTGATCACTGGATTCCATGTGCAATCGACACTCATGATTGGACAACTTCCTTGTAAATCTTTGCGGGGATTTGGTGATTACCCGGGAGGCATGGTTGCACGGGAATTCGGTTCTACAGGGAGCCCTCCTTTCCAACTTACTGCTCTCGGCAACATAAATCGATTTTGATTTTCTAATTTTACTTAAACTCTGTGGTACACAAATAGATGATTATGATATTTAAGACGCTGTTCTTTTTTATTTGCCTTTCAAGCACTTTGATCGCTCAAATCCACTATCCAGATGCTACACTTCGGCTGTATCCGGTTTGGTCGAGAGTGGCCGATGTCCATGGCGAGTATGGGAGTATTGAAAGCGCCGAATTCTCTCCAGATGGCCGATTTATTGTAAGTGGAAGCAAATTCGACAATTCAATTGTGATGTGGCGTACTTCCGATGGTGCTGAGGTATGGCGACAATATGCAGCGGAAGAAATTGAGCGCGTAGGTTGGTCATCGGATGGAAATTATATTGCTTCCTGTAGTGAGGATTTTCTGGTGCAAGTATGGCACAGCAAAACGGGTGAATTAATGACTGAACTTAAACATGATCACGGTATTGATGGTTTGGCATGGTCAAGGGAAGGACTTTTATTAGTAACAGGAGAAGAAGCGGTGGAAGGCGTACAAAATGATGGTTCCGCACGTGCGCAAATAAGGGTGTTCCAGTTTCCCGAAGGGAAACAAATTAAAGGACTTGAAGTTCCTGGCACAGTAAATGAAATCATGTTTTCGTCCGACAATTCCTATTTCTTAGCGGCTGGACATAATTTTGTCAAGGTATTCAGCACCGAATCCTTGAATGAATTGCAGACCCTGCAAACACAGGAATTCCAAAAGTTCACAACGGCAGATTTCACACCTGACAACAAGTATATTGCTGCTTCTGGATTTGGAGGAAGGTTGTTTATCTGGGATTGGCAAGCAGGTAAACTCGTGAAGCACTTTAATTACCGGGGCAGGAAAACTGAATCTTTATGTTGGCATCCCAGTGGAGACTATCTCGTGACGTCAGGTCACGGATCATACATCAACATCTTTAGGACCCAGGAAGTACTTTCGACAGAAGACGATGAGGTACCGGTAATTGCACAGGTTTTTGCCAATGATGGGGCAGAATATATTGATTTTAATAAAGATGGAAGCTTTTTGGTGTCGGCCCATCAAGATGGCATCATTCGTTTATGGGTTTGGAAAGGTGAAGATCCGTTTCTCAATGCCAAGCGGCACCGATGGGTTTCTAAAAAACAGAAAGAGGCCACCAAGCGACGCGAATCCAATCGATAGTGCAGTAGATTGGTCAATAGTGACGGAAGCTGAATACAACCTTTGAGTATTTTAACTGTGCCAGCGCCTCTTAGTAGCAAAAGGCATCAATGATACATTCAAGGAGAAAATTTTTGGAAGCCAGTGCTTTCTTAGGCGCCGGAACTGGATTTACGTCCTGGTCGACAGCACAGCGGGTAGAATTTTTAAAGTCTAACTACGAAAAATTAGACCAAGCCTTGCAGATGCCCGTCTTACGACGCCAATACTTCACTGATCCCATCATCATCGAGTCCTGTGAATTGCTAGAATACAATGGAAATTACCTATGTAGAGTGAGATCTAAGGATGGAGCCGAAGGATTCTGTGTGGGGCATAATATACGGATGCCTCACCTATATCCCATCCAGTTACAATTGGTCAATCCCTTCTTTGCCAACAAAGATGCCCGGGACTTGGACAACTTAATGGAGGATGTCCTTATGTACAAGAACAACTACAAATATCAGGGTTATGCCTTATGGATACCTCTCGCCACTGTTGAAATGGCCATTCTGGATATGCTGGGTAGAATAGCCAGCAAAAGTATGGGCGAATTACTGGGTGACATCCATCACCGAGAAATTGCGATCTATCGAGCCAATAACAATCGAGGGCGATCCGCGGAAGAAAGCGTTGCACGAATAAAAGCCCTACAGTCAGAAACTGCAGCGAAAGCGGTTAAATTTAAGATTGGAGGCCGACGCAGTATCCCGGAGCATCCTCCTGGACGAACCGAGCGTTTGATACCTCTCATGCGTAAGTCCTTTGACCGAGATATCACGATCTATGCTGACTGTAACGGCAGCTATGACGCCAAAGAGGCGATCAGAATAGGTAGGATCTTGGAGGAGTATGAGATCGATCTCTTTGAACAGCCGGTGCCCACGGATTGGTATGAGGACTGGAAGGCTACCGCTGATGCCCTAAGCATCCCCATTGCCTCAGGCGGTGGAGAAGTCAGTCTGCGCAATTTTAGGTGGTTGCTCGGGCAAGATGCAGTTCAAATGGTTCAGCAAGACCTGTTTTATTTTGGTGGCATGATACGCTCGATGAAGGTAGCTCGCATGGCAGACACCATGGGATATCCATGCACACCACACATTTCAGGCACAGGTTTAGGCTACATCTACATGATGCACTTTGTTTCGGTGCTGCCAAATGCCGGACCCTTTCATGAATTCAAGGGCGTAAGTACGGAAGTGCCTTTCGAGTGTAAAACTTCAAGCCTCATCCCGGAAGATGGCACTTTACATCTTCCACAGGGCATTGGCAGTGGAGTCGAGATCGATCCCGAATTTATCCATAAGCACAAGCCATTGACTGTGTGATGCTAGGAGATTGGCGGAAAGGAACTTTTGCATTACTTCCGAGCAGGCATTCATTGTAGACGGTTATATTCACAATCCCGGTAAGGAAATGAAAGGATCAAAGCCATAAGTTGTTTATTATCGGCCACTACAACGCCGTTTAGCGTTCTTATATCAAGAATTAACACCAAAATGGATAGAAGAAATAGTCTGAAAACCCTGGCCTTCACTGTCGGAGCCGGTGCCGTGGTTCCTGTTCACCTGGCAAAGTCTGAGAAATCAAAGGACGACCCGTTGTCGCTTAAAGCCTTGAAGAAAGAGATCAAGATCACTGAAATCAATTGCTTTACCCTTCAATTTGACAAGATAACTCCACTGTCATGGAATGCCATAAAAAAATCAGGCGGCACCAGGCCAAAGGTGGATTTTCTAGAAATTCACACAGATGCTGGCATCAAGGGAATAAGTATGACCAAGGGACCACGAACCTTAGTTGAAAAATATGCCAACAAAATTCGAGGACTTAATTTGATGCAAACCGAAAAGGTCTGGCATCACATGTTCTTCCACGATCGCAAACCCGTGGCCAAGGGGCTTGAATTGCATGCCATTGGTTCGGTTGATCTGGCAGTATGGGATGTGGTGGGTAAAGCATTGGGGTTGCCCGTACATGCTGTACTGGGCACCTTTAGAACGAAAATACCCGTCTACGCCGCTGGAGGTTACTACGAAGACGGCAAAGGCATTTCTGAATTGGTTGCCGAGATGGAAAACTATGTAAAGGAAGGTTATAAAGTTGTAAAGATGAAAGTTGGCGGTCTTTCGCCACGAGAAGATGCGGATCGAGTGAAAGCGGTCTGCAAGGCACTGGGAACAGATGCAAGGGTGATGGTTGATGCCAACAATGGATATTCCAATGCATACGAAGCCATACACTTTGGCAGGATGGTGGAGGACCTAGACCTATTTTGGTTTGAAGAACCCGTAGCTCCAGATGATTGGCGTGGAAATGCAGAAGTACGAGAAGAACTTGATATTCCCATTGTAGCAGGTGAGAACGAATATACTCGTTGGGGCGCTCGAGATCTGGTAGAGAACCATTGCTGTGACATTTTAAATCTCGATACGGTTAAAGCCGGTGGAATAACTGAATATCGCAAGATTGGGGCACTTGCATCTGCCTATCATATCCCGGTGGCACCCCATGGTACCGCACATTGGAATATCCATGTGGTAGCTTCACTAGACAATGCATTGATACTAGAGACATATCCGCTGAAAGCACGAGATTTCAATCCAGCCTTACCGGCTTTTTCGATCAAGGATGGTCATGTGGAGGCCCCTACACAGCCCGGACTCGGTATGGAGGTAGATGATGCTATGGTAAGGAAATTTAAGCTTGGCTAGCGTCAGTTGAACAAGCCAATGTCTCCATGAATCATCAGCGTTAATTTCCAGTGCCTCTTTTGGCCGCCAAGCCTATCACAAAATAACCTCAGAATGATTCTACATAACTATAGTACAGAGCAATAGATTCAATGCTGCTGCCCTGGTGCCGCATATGAGTCCTCCCACTCTACTTTGAATCCAATCAGCGAATTGTTTTTGTGGGTTGGCACGACCAACAGTTGCTCATTGGGTATATATTCAAAGTCTGCAGTGTGATGTTCTCCAACCTTATCTATAAGGGGATATAAATATTCCATGGATGAGAAATAAAAAATACGGCCGGAATAGTCAGACACAAAGTAATCGCCATTGCCCACGGCTTCGATGCCATCTCCCCGTCCGATACCCTCTGCAAGCAGGTGAGGCCGTCGGCTGGACCGATCTACACTGATCAATTTATGAGAATTAGAAGTGGCAATAAGCAGCCGGTCTTCTTCAGCCCAAATGCCGTTGGGTCTGCCTCTTTCAATGTCCTTCCAAAAAAGTTGAAATCGACCATCACGAAAACGAAAAGTTTGATGACCATCGGCATCATTGGTAAATATCTCACCACCTGGTGAAATCGAAATATCGTTCAGAAATACCACATTTGGAACGGGATATCTTCTGACAATCTTCCCAGCAACTACATCGATTTCTACAACTTCCGAAATGTCATTTACCCAAAGTACATCTCCTCTAATATCCATTCCCTTAGGATCATTTAAGCCCTCAACCCATTTTAACTCAAGGATCTCCCCTTGCATGCTCACCTTGGAGATAAATCCATCACCATCACGACCATCACCAGGAGAGTCTCCATTGATATTTCCTACATAGATCATTTGTCGGTCTCGATCGTAGACTGCGCTTTCTGGTTTCAGGAAACCAGGTGTTGCCCATGCTTGAGCCAACTTCGGAACTTCCTCTTTACGATCACGATGGCAGATCTCAATTTCCTGTCCCTTTACCAATAGTCGGGCCCGCGTCGGTTTCCGGTTTTGAGCCAATCTCTCGAAGATTTCTTTACCAATGCCCTGATCGGGATGATAGAGAATTGGAGCATTATCCTCATCTCGTTGCATCGGAACTGCAGCCACTTGATACAATTGCTTGTCTCGTACCAAAACACGAACCAGCAAGCCATTGAGGCTACTTCTGACCTTCCACCAATCAAAAACTCCTTGACCCACGCAATAGAATATAGGTTTCTCCTGGTACACTTCAACTTCCTGAAGCTTGTGCGCACCATGACCAAAAATCACATCGGCTCCAGCGTCAATGGCCGCCTGAGCAATCTGACGCTGGTAGGGATCGGGTTCATAGACATTGGAGACTCCCCAGTGATATGAAGCAATCACCACATCAGCATTTTGCTTCAGAGATCTGATGTGATTTGTCATGGCAGTCAGCGATTGCTCATTTACCTGCGTCCGTACATACGGTGGCTGGCCTGGTTTGTCAAGATTCCTTGGTGCCTCATAAGAAGTGCTCACTTTCACCTGAGCGATCCCGGGCTGAGTATTTGTGGCAGCATGATCGAAGGGAAACACGGTACAAGCGTATTGGATAAAGCCGATCTTGGTGCCATTTCTCTCTAAGATCACCGGCTGGGTGGCCTCTTTGATATTGGCACCGCCGCCAGTTGATCTAATGCCTGCTGCATCCAAAACCATTAGACTCTTCATCAATGCCGAATTGGGATAGGTTACATTGTTTGCCACACCAACCACATCCATGTCGACAGACTTTAGTCCTTCAACCATCTTCGGATCAGAATGCGTCCAGGATGGCTTATGTGGAATATCATTGACATTCGGATCAGTTCCGGTTCCAGCAAACGCACCCTCCAAATTGCAAAAGCGAATGTCGGCTTCTGCCAAGGTGGCCGAGATTTTGGAAAAACCTGACGCTGGATCAGGACGGTTCTGGATGTTGATGTCACCCATCAAGAGAATCGATACATCTTGAGGTTCAGCTGATTCAATCCAATTGACTTTTTCAATACGCTGGGCAGCTAGATCTTGAAACCACACAGCCAGTACAACTAGAATCAGAATGGTCATTCTCATTGGAAGATGAATTTAGTTTTTATCTAAGACTAATGAGATTGCATTAAATACTCTACTTTCCCTTCTGAAACCTTAATTTTCATTCTGTAGGATGAATATCTGATCCAATCTGCCAAAGAGATCCTCGAAAAATACAAGAGCAAACTCCAACACTCTTTAAGAGTTATGACGCATATTACGAAGATTGAGATCAGCAAGTTTGAATTTCACCCCAATAGTTTCTCTGGCTACAAAACCGGGCCACTTCTTCAGTTGCTAATACCTCCTAAGAACAGACCATATTTGCTAGGTGGATGCAGGACATCCAAGCCACCTAACTTTCCTATTCTGCAAGTCTAAAGGTAGCCTGATTTCCCGTTTGCGAATCACCTCCAACAAATACGTGAAATTGCCCAGGTTCGGCAACCCTTTGCATTTCCTGGTTGTAAAAGGCCAGGTCCAAAGTTGACAGGGTGAATCTTACCGTAGTCTTGTCCCCCGGGTTTAGAAATATCTTCTGGAATCCTTTGAGTTGGCGTACCGGTCTAGTTACCGAACCCACCAAATCCCGAATGTACAACTGAACGATTTCATGGCCAGCCCGTTCTCCGGTATTTTCGACCTCAACTGAAATTTGTAATTCCCCATTATTGGCCAACACGCTGTCACTGATGGTAACCGGCGAGTAGTCAAATTCCGTATAGCTTAATCCGAATCCAAAGGGGAATAGCGGATCATTAGGAGCATCCTGATAAAAAGAACGATAATCCTGTTTCGGATTGTCAGGAAAAACTGGACGTCCCGTGTTCTTATAATTGTAATAAATTGGCACTTGACCAACATTTCGAGGAAAACTGACTGGCAATTTGGCCGAAGGGTTGTAGATACCAAACAAGACATCTGCTACTCCAGCACCGCCCATCGTTCCTGGAAACCAAACCTCCAAGATGGCATCCGTCAGCGTGACCTCATCAGATAAGTCCAAAGGCCGACCGTTCATCAAAACCAAGACGATTTTCTTGCTCGGGTGTTCCTTCCTGATATGCGCAATAAGATTCGATTGAACACCTGGCAATTTGATACTCGTTCTCGAAGCCGCTTCTCCACTCATATGGTAATGTTCACCCATGACCATCACCACAACGTCAACTTCTCCTGCAATTTCAACAGCTTCGGCAAATCCCGATTCATCTGAAGATTCTATGTCGCAACCCCTGGCATACAGAATTTCAGTGGTGTCCACATATTCCGAGAAGCCCTCCAAAATGCTTACTGCTCGACCAAAGCGATCACCAGCAGCTGCCCAATTGCCTATAATCGATTCCTCATCTCTCACCAAAGGCCCGATGAGGGCAATTTTTTGTGAAGTCCCGAGGGGTAAGAGTCTGCCTTCGTTCTTCAGTAAAACCGAAGAGGCAGCCGCAAGCTTCCTGGCAGCATCCAAATGATCTGGGTGGTACAGTATAGTATCCTCCCGGGCTTTATCAATATATCGATAAGGGTCTTCAAAGAGCCCAAGTTCATACTTTGCCTTTAAGATTACCCTGCAGGCTTCATCCACCTGTTGTACATCGATTTTACCATTCTCGATCAATGAAGGGAGGTATAGACGATAAACACTGCCCATCATATCCATATCGACTCCGGCATCCAGAGCCAATCTTGCCGCATCCTTATCATCATGGGCGAATCCATGGGCTACCATCTCATTTATGGCCGTATAATCAGATACGACAAATCCATCAAAGCCCCACTCTGTACGTAAAATATCTTTGAATAGTTCTTTACTGCCTGTTGCCGGAATACCATTCAACTCATTGAAGGCAGTCATGAATGTCGCGACACCCTGATCAACCGCAGCTTTAAACGGTGGCAGATAGTCCTCTCGCAGAGACCGCTCACTAAGGTCAACCGTGTGGTAGTCTCGACCAGCTTGAGCAGCTCCATATCCTACAAAGTGCTTGGCACAAGCAAGAATCGTGTTGTGATGGCTTAAATCATCTCCTTGAAAGCCACGAACATAGGCTTTCGAAATCTCGATGCCTAAATACACATCTTCACCGGAACCTTCAGAAATTCTGCCCCAACGAGGATCACGCGCCAGATCTACCATCGGAGCAAAAGTCCAATGCAGCCCTTCAGCCGATGCTTCTTTGGCAGCAATTCGAGCACTTTCCTCAATCAGTTCAAGATCAAAACTGGCTGCACTACCCAGATTAATGGGAAAAATTGTGCGCTGACCATGGATAACATCATAACCAAATAACAGAGGTATTCCCAAGCGAGTTTTCTCAACTGCGATCTTTTGCAACCTTTCTGTGCCCTCCGTCGAGTATACATTTAGCATTGCCCCAACTTGCCCCTGTTCGATCAGTGATAGATTGTCTGTACTGACAATGGGTCCGGTAACATCCCACCCACCAGTATACATTACCATCTGTCCAATCTTTTCTTCCAAAGTCATTTTGGACAGAAGATCTTCAATGAAATCCTTCGTGTCAGGCTGGGCCTGCGTAAATGTAGAAATCAGAGAAATTAGGAAAGTAGAGCCTATTAGTAATCTCATGGTCAAAACAGGTTTGTTCTAAAACAAAGATAGCAACAGATCATCTAAATATTAAGGGGAGTCCAGACAGTCAGTACATATCTTTGAAGATCAGGCCTTACCTGAATGAGCATCATTTTCGGAAGTGGATTCGTTATCCGTTCTACTTTAGGGTATCTCTAATAACCTCTTAATGAGATCGGGTTTGTAATATTTTGGTTTAGACGAGGCGAATTGAGCGAACATAACTATAGCTACGTGATTGAAATTCAACGAAGTATAATTCAAAAGATTCAAAAAACCAATGGCAAAGCCATTTTGTCCGATCCATGAACGGGTTTTTAGAGGTACCCTTTAAGAAGGATTTGTATTTTTCACCCGCAAAAGATTTAGACGTGCGATTACCACTATACGCTTCTCTTGTTGGACTTCTGCTGTGGACATGCAGTGATGAAGACACAACCATTCCAGCCCAGGACCAATTAGCTATCGACATCGGAATTATCGAGGACTACTTAGAAGAACGAGATATCACTGCTGAGAAAACTGCCAGTGGCCTGCATTATCGTATTTTAGAGGAGGGTGATGGTACCCATCCCGGTGCCAACTCTGTAGTCGAAGTGAAATACCGTGGTTATCTCACCACTGGAGCTGTTTTTGACAAGACTGCAGATGCCACCACAATAAAATTTGATTTGAATCGAACCATTCCCGGTTGGATCGAAGGTATACCATTGATTGAATCGGGAGGCGGAAAGGGTCAGTTGTTTCTTCCATCAGCATTGGGATATGGGAGCAATCCTCCATTTGGCAGCATTATACCCGAAAATGCAGTGTTAATTTTTGATGTCACGTTAGTAGACTTCGAATAAAGGAAATCAGGGTGCGGGATTACTAATCGCCTGATGGACCTGATCAATCTCCTCTAATATGTCCTCCGTAAGTTGTACATGGATACTTTCGATATTTTCCTGTAGTTGGCGCATCGTTGTGGCTCCAATAATGTTGCTTCCCACAAAAGGCCTAGTGTTGACAAATGCCAGGGCCATCTGCGCCAGGGAGATCCCGTATTTGTTGGCAATGCTGAGATATCGCTCGGTGGCTTCCCATGTTGGTTGATTGCTGTAACGAGACATTCTTTTGAATTGATTTATTCGATCCCTTGGCAGGTCTCTCTTCATGTGATATTTACCAGAAAGCAATCCAAAACCCATCGGGGAGTAGGCCAGCAAGGGTATGGTCTCACGAATGGCAATTTCTGCAAGACCAACTTCAAAACTTCGATTGACGAGATTGTAGGGATTCTGGATGGTGGCCATTCTTGGAAGTCCGGCATTCTCGGCAAGCTGCAAGAACCTCATTGTGCCCCAGGGGGTCTCATTTGACAATCCTACGTATCGAATTTTTCCAGCCTTGATAAGTTTATCTAAGCATGCTAAGATCTCCTGAAAATTGTCTGTCCATTGGTCATCTTCGCGATGTATGTATCCAAGACGACCAAAAAAATTCGTCTTCCTTTCTGGCCAGTGCAGCTGGTAAAGATCGAGATAATCTGTTTGCAGTCGCTTCAAACTGGCATCCAGGGCTTCCAAAATCTGCAGCGGGGAAAATTCCGGACCAGACCTGAGGTAGGTTACATGAGAACCCGGACCGCTGATCTTGCTGGCCAGGATGACATCATCTCTACGTCCCCTTCTGGTCAGCCAAGTACCAATGTACTTTTCTGTCAACCCCTGAGTCTCCTTCCGGGGAGGAACGGAATATAGTTCAGCAGTATCGATAAAATTTATGCCTTGATCAAGTGCATAGTCAAGCTGCAGATGGGCTTCATCCTCGGTATTCTGTTCACCAAATGTCATCGTACCGAGACAGATTTTACTCACTTTAAGATCAGTGAGACCCAGCTTTGTGTATTTCATAAGAAGTTTGGCCTTGAAAAAGGAACCAAATTAATTCTATTTTCTAAATCCCTGTACAGGCTCTCAATAAACCATACCACTAGAATCATGGGCGAGCTCGATCTAGTCCTGCTCACTGCCCGACCAGGAATCAAGGCCCAGTAGTTTTTTTCCAAGCTCACTCAGTCTGGCGGTTTTGGCATGATGTTGTTCCCACTCCCGGGGATCACCTGGAAAAGCGTATCCTTCTGGAGGCAACCTGTTTCGCCATGACTCGATTCTCCATGCCCTCAGAGCTTCATCATCTTCCCGTGCAGGACTCATGGCGACATATTGGGCAAGCCGTGGCAGATCTGATCGATTAGGGCGTATGCCATGGGCCAGCATACTGTTCCAAATAAGGAGATCACCCTTCTTGGTGGAAACCTGTTCGATTTCAAAATTAGTGATGTCAGGTCTAAATGGATCTCGGCCCTCAGGTTGCGTCTTAACCCAGTCATCAAACTTTTGATAAAGTTCAGGTATACATTGAAACCCTCCCGTCTCCTCAGAAGTGTCTGTCAGTGAAATCGTCCCTTGTACATTGTTTGCCCGGTTGGGATCAGAGGTGTCTATATCCCAGTGGATAAATCCACTAAAATCTGAATCCCTCCGAATCGGGAAGTTGAGATTTGCTCGATCAATGCTTACCCACAATTTCTCGGTACCCCAAATGTCTACGAATGCATCATAGACTTTGGGATACTGCCGGTTATCCCATAGAAACTGATGGTTATATATCTCTACCATTCCACTTCCTACCAATTCGCTCATTTCGATTTCGCGCCGGGGAGGTCTATACCAGGTCGAGCGATCCTGTGGATCCTTTTCTTCAAATAACCAAATCAATGCCACAAGTCGCTCAATTTGCTCACTGGGCACCGCATCGGGAACGATTACATAGCCTTTCTTTTCCCAGTGCTGCCATTGTTCCTCGCTCAAGACTCGGAGGGGCGAACCTGCATCTCTCTGATGAAATCCTTCCTGGCGATAGTATCCCGTACTGGCATTTCCTGGTTGGCGTTTGTATCTCATACCGTTAGATTAGAATCCATTGGAAAGTTAAGGGTTTTGAACCAGAATAAATTTGGACGGACACCCTCAGGATTAGTGCCATGCAATCCAAGGACTTGCTGTCGGCAGCTGGATGAGATGCTGGCTATTGTCCATATTTTCTTGTTAGCACAGTGTTTGGTCTCATGAACTTTGATGAGGAAGTTGTCCTAGTAACCGGAGGGTCCAAGGGCACTGGAGCTGAGGTTGGCAGGGCATTTGCTGAGCTGGGGCCAAAGTCAGGCTTAATTTCCGCACTGTAGCCCGACCTTCCAAGGTGGCTTGCCCTACTATTTCTCGCTTCGGCTGAAGCCCGGTTTTCAACCTGCACTATCATTGAAGTCAATGGGCCTCCTATCCTATCTGAGATCCTAACCTTAAAGACAAGGAGCAGTCAGAAACCGGTCTATCAATCATTCGAATGATCTACTCCGCAGGAAGTGGATCCTCTCTAAGGGTGATGGTCTGTAAGATGGCCGTTTGCTCACCAGGCACGGCACTTCCATCAGGGTACACAAGAGCGATACCAACGGTATTCTGCCCGTATGGCAAATTTTCAATGTAGTAAGGTTGCCAGGTGTCCAGGAGGGTCACTTCACCATTTACCTGAACCTTCACTTTGTATTCATCACCAATCTCAACATTGAGAGGATAAAAATCTAACATGATCTTCTTAGTATCATCACCTACATAAGTTCCTTTTGGGCGGCTGTAAAACAACATCGGCTCAGTAATCTCCTCGCTACCCTCAAGATTTCCGTCTTTCACGGTAATTTTCTGAGCAATATGAGCATCTGGCGTCTTAATGCTTTCATGGTAGGAACGAGAGAGAAATGCCAGCAAATTGTGACTGCCATTCGAAATTTCGTGCTCAAAAGAAGGAACATAGTATGCGGCATAAGGCTTTGAATCAACGATCAAATGGATATGTTGGCCCTTGGCAGAATTGGCACACATTTTCTGAGCAGCATCCGGAGTTTGCTCACCTAGTTCATAACTTGTGCCATTAACTTCAAAATCAAATTTCCCATTGCTATATCGCATATTGGTCAACTGAGCATCAGGATATTGGGTCGATTTCGAAAAAGGTGTGATCGTATATTTCTTTTCGACAACTTCTTCTCCACCAGCATCAGAATCTGTATCTCCCGTGCGATCGGATTTGCATGCCGAGATGACTACGGCCATCAGAATAAATAAAATGTAATAAGGTTTCATCTCTTTCTTTTATGAGGTACTCAGACTGCAAAAGCACAAAAATAGGATTTTATTAAATTACATGAGAAACATATACAATGTGGAAAGATCAACCTCTCCAATGATCGATCATACAAATGTGAAAGCAAAAGTCGGGCGTCCTGTTCTCCTTGATTGCCCGCACTGCCATAACTTCATCAGCGCTGAAAATATTGATCTGGACTCTGCCCTTGCGACATGCGGTACCTGCTCGCACACCTTCGACTATTCAGACGAACTGGTCAAAGATCCACACCGGAGACCTGAAATCGTGATTCCAGACGGCGTAGAAGCTCTGAAGTTGAGGTCTATGCTCGAAATTGTCGTGGATTGGTATTCATCTGCTCCCAAACGAAAAGTACTGACGCTAGTAACAAGCGCATTTCTCTGGAACATCGTCCTACTGCCGATCGTCTTATTCTTGACCTACAACGGTCAGTTCTTCTTTCTCTTCCTGTTTGCCGGTCACCTAGCTACTGGACTCATGCTGGTTGTCCAACTTCTGGCCACCTTCTTGAACAAAACACATATAGAGGTGAGGCCCTCCGGTATTCAGGTCATACACAAACCGATCAAATCTGTACTAAACAAGAATAAAGACATCCGTGCTGCAGATATTGATCAACTTTACGTCAGTAGATATACGGAGAAGCCTCACGATAGAATTAAAAATGGTGTGCAGGCTTATGCCTTGTCTCTGGTTCTCAAAAATGGAAAGACCATAGAGCTTATCAGAGGAATGAATAGGGAAACCCAACTTTATATTGAACAGGAAATAGAGGCTTATCTCAGGATAAAAGACAGACCCATCAAAGGTGAGATAGACCGCAACGAAGAGGCCAAGCAATCATGAAGTCCTCACACCAACCTAAAGTTGTCACACGCGTTCAGGAGAAGCAACCCTTATTGTTGGATTGCCCTCAATGCCACTCCTTTATTTCTGCAGATAATATAAATGTTCAGAAAAAAATTGCTAAATGTGATCATTGTGATCATGTTTTTAACTATGAAGAGGATGGGTACTGGGATCCCTTTGGCCCACCTTTTGAAACCCATCCAGCCGGGATTGAAGTACTCAAACTATCCTCCCTACTAGAACTTCGCGTAACACATTACCTAAATGCAGATCGCACAGGCCTTGCTACTGTCATGTTTTTTTCCTTGATTTGGAATATTGCTTTATTGCCCTTCATCTTTTTCATCATCAGTTCTGGACAACTCTATATTTTACTTTTCATAAGCTTGCATCTTTTTGCTGGTGTGTCCATGCTGTGGGATGTATTCGGCAAAATATTCAACCGGAGCATTATTGAAATTAATCGGAAAACTTTACAGGTACAAACCAGGCCATTCCCCTGGCCAGGTCAAAGGCATCAAAGCATTAAAACCTCACACATCGATCAACTGTTTGTTGATAAATCACGTACAAATAAGACCCCTCGTTCGGGACAAAACTACAGCTTAAAGGTGAGATTAAACTCGGGCAAGAAAAGAACCCTGATATCAGGATTAGATAAGAAAACGTTGCTATACCTGGAGTCTCAAATTGAAGATTATCTAGGCATCAAGGATCAGCGGATTTTGTGAAGCATGAAGAGAAATTATTTTTTTTGCTTCAATTTTTCACGTTGTTTTTTTCTCTTTCGCCTTTCTCGTTCACGTTTTCTCTTCTTCTTTTCATCACCCTTAAGAAAGCCTCTTTTATGAGAAGGTTTTTTAATTTTTTTAACAAAAACATATCTCAGGCTGATTGCCGTTTCTCCCTCAAAAGGATTTGACTCAGCATTGAGATGATACATTGGCTTGTAATCCCAGGATAGATTCAGTCTACCTAGAGTCATCTCTGCACCAGCAATTGCAGATAGACCGTGCAGATTCTGGGATTCGAATTCTACTTTCTCTTCCCATTTCTTGTGCAATCCGGCACCGATATAAAAATTAAAACGCTTTGAAATCAATGGTTGGTGGCTCTGTACCAGCACCGTTGCAGTGGTTTCGGATCTAGCTGCACTGGTACTCAGGATGCCCTGAGCAGTAAGCCTTTTGAGTACTTTTTGCTGTAAAGTAATGCCAAAATCACTGCCCATTCTAAGACCCATTGCAGTAAAATAGGTCTGGGCAAAAATTACCGAATGAGCACTAATGATAAGACAGCTGATGAAAAGACGCATATTGAGAGTCATTGTTGCGAGAATTGAACTGCCATTTTTCCAGATTATTTTAGAGAAGATCTTTTTAGGACAGATTTAATACATTCGTTAATGCGCTTATCTGAGTTCATCAGTTTTTATATTAGAGCCAGAACCAAACATCACGTAGATTCTCCATTTATCTTTGATTTTATTTCAAGTGTGTTAGAGAACACCGGTGGGTTTCGCGAGAGAGAGGAGATTGAGTCATTGCGAAAAGACCTCTTAGGAGATGAAACACCGATCAGATATGAGGTGTTGGGTGCACCTTCACAAATGAAGTTTAGGCATTTCACCATAGGCAGCATGGCTCGCACCTCATTGGCTCCACCAAGAGAAGCTTTAGTACTCCATCATTTAGTTCGCCAATACCAACCTACATCCGGTCTAGAGCTAGGTACATCTTTTGGTATAACGACCTTGTACCAACACTTTGCAAATCCGGAAATGACATTGATCTCCATTGAAGGTAATCAAAGTGTCTATGAAAAGGCGCACTGGATCATCAATAACATGTGTAAGGCGGATAAGGCCCCCCAATTAGTTTCTGGTCTTTTTGATGATTGTCTTGAACCGGCTCTAAATCGCCTAGGAAAACTGGATTATGCATTTATTGATGGCGATCATCGCTACGAAAAACTCCTGCTAAACTACCAAAGGATAAAGCCTCACCTTCACTCTGGGTCTATCGTTGCCATTCATGATATTCATTGGTCCAATGGTATGATAAGAGCCTGGAAGGAGATATCTTCTGATCCCGCAGTCAAGGTTGCACTTGATCTATGGCATACGGGAATTTTGTTTTATCGAAGCGAAAACGTGCAAAAAATCAAAATGTCCTTGGTACTCTCCTTTTGGAAACCTTGGTCGCTTGGATTATTTAGAACGTTCAACGATCAGAGCTTCTAAAACCAATTCTACTCTTATTGAAAAGAAATTGATCAGTTTTTTGCTCAAATTGTTGCACATCGGATAAAGTAATTAGCTCAAAGTCCTTTCTCTCCTCCTTGGGAATGCTGGCCAGACGAAGATTTTGATTCTTAATAGCTTGATCAATAATAGCCCGAACTGTCCTGGCGTTGCCAAAATAGCGGTCGCGATATTGTCTTAAAAATCTCAGATATGACCTCAAGTGTTCTGCTGCCTCCTGGGTTAGCTTGTAACCATTATCGCTTACCATTTTCTCGGCAATACCCGCTAAATCTTCCGTTGAATAATCATCAAATCTCAATACTTTGTCAAAGCGTGATCGAAGTCCAGGATTTGCTTTCAAGAAACTTTCCATGTTGTCGGGATATCCAGCCACGAAAACAAAAAATTCTCCCCGGCGGTCCTCCATTCTCTTCAGGATTGTTTGCACCACTTCATTGCCATAATCGGCGGACGATCCTCCCAGACCTCCACTATTGGTAAGGGAATACGCTTCATCAATGAATAACACCCCACCCATGGCCTCTTCAATACGCTCGGCTGTCTTGAGGGCTGTTTGCCCCACAAAGCCAGCTACGAGCCCCTGCCGGTCAGTTTCGACCATGTGCCCTCTTTCCAAAATACCCAGAGCCTTGTAGATCTTGGTTAATATCCGAGCTACAGTGGTCTTACCGGTACCTGGATTACCGACAAAAACCGTATGTAAATGAAAGGAATTAAGGACACTTTTCCCCACCGACCGATAATAAGTCACCAGATCGACCAACTCCCGGATTTCTTTCTTAATGGATTCAATCCCTACCAAGCTATTAAGCTCACGCATCGAGGCATCAAGCAACTTTACATCAACAGGGATATTGGGATGATACTTGGCAGGATGAAGTTTCACTTTTTCCACATCTTCCAACTTAATGGTGCAAAGTTCATCTGCTGAAAGGACCTCAGGGTCTTTCTTTTTCATTATTCGTAAACCGAGGTTGATCTTGGCTTTATCCAACAAATCGAATACAAACCGTGCATTTCCGAAAGTGCGATCCCTTTTACGAAATGCCTCTGTGATCATCTCATTGATTCTTCGCCTGGCTGCTGCAGTAAGTTTAATGGCTTTTCTTCTACCCGCATATTCTGCAATCTCTCCCAGCTCCTGAGGCATGAAATCTGCAAATTCGTAAATCAACTTAAAGCGTGACTTAAGCCCAGGATTTGAATTGAGGAAATGCACCATTTCTTTAGGGTATCCCGCTACGATAATGGCCAGATCACCTTCCCCATTTGACATTTCCTTCATCAATATTTCGATGACTTCTCTGCCAAAGTCCTTAGTATCATCATTGGTGCGAGCAAGTGCATAGGCTTCGTCAATAAAAAGAACTCCTCCTCTGGCCTTTTCGATCGCCTCCTTGACTTTAGGTGCAGTTTGTCCAATATACTCTCCCACCAAATCAACCCGATCCACTTCATGCACATGCCCTGACGAGAGCAAACCCATCTTCTTATAGATCTTGCCCATCATACCAGCTACTGTGGTCTTGCCTGTTCCAGGATTGCCTATAAATACAGAATGTATGTTAATATCATCCTCTTCGGTGAAGCCCCTCTCACGCCTCAATTGCAGAAATTGGATGTATTTGGCATGATCTCGTACCCTTTTCTTGATTTCTTGCAGTCCCACCAATTCATCCAGCTTTGCCAACACATCTATGAAGGTTTCGGAAAGATCCTCATCAGGAGCCATAATCAAAGGCTGCTTCCGATGAGGCAACCGAACCGCAGGAACTCCTTCTTCAACCTCATCGGCCACATCAAAGGGTATGATTGCGATCAGGTGGTCCATAAATACCAACTCAAGCGTATAGTGACCTTGCCGCCATGATCCTTTCACATTGGAGCCCCAACCTGCAGTGATCGTGATAAATTCTTCTTCCTTCTTAATGCTCTGCAATCGCACAACTTGGCCTTTTAATTCTCGGGCACCGTTATAAAACTTGGCAAAAAGCTCACATTGCCATTTGTTCTCTTCATTGAGATTGCGGAAGACGAATTCTCCATAAACATATCTGGTATCTTCGGCACTAAACGATTTGTAGTATGTCCTCTCTGCCTCGGGTAGATCATCAAAAGGACCCTCATACAGCCGGAGGGATTTGAGTTCCAGGAATGGATTACAATCTGGCAGCATGGGATCCCCCGCATCTTCCACGTAAAAATATTTGGTGGCTTCCTTGCGATCACCTATCCAAGCTTCCCAATAATACGTTCCTTTCTTCCAGAAGGTGCCTTCATTCTTATTGCCCCATCCCTCTCGCAGATACACAACCTGATCATATTTACTCACTTTCTTGTTCAGCGCCAGCTCACATAATTCTTTTCTTTTGCCTCTATTTACGGCAAAACACTTGAGTCTTATCGATACATCCCAATCAGCTTCATCGAACAATTTGTTATAAAATGAAATCTCAGCATATACATAGGTGAGCTCATATCGATCAAATACTTGTCGATACTTCTTACGATTATCTGCTAGCCATTCGGTAGAGGCATAGACTTTAAGCTCCTTAAACTTGTAAAGATTCTTACTATTTCGCTCTGTCAAACTTTCCAAAGGATGCTATTAGTATTTTGGCTCGATCTATACAATGAACCTATAAGTTAGCGATTAGCTGCGATACTCGCCAGTCCAACTTTCAAGGATAATGATAAGTAATAAGTGCTAAACATTACAGGGTAAGGAAAATTAATTCAACCCAAACCTTACAACTCTCATCTGACTGTAGGGAATATTTCGCACAGTCCGGTCTTCGATTTTCGGTCCCCGTCTCCCTGGCCTGTTCCGAGAAGCTTCAGTGCCAGGTACCACTCCACAAAGAAACATACTGGTGCGATCCATGAAGCATGGCAAAAAGCTCACAACCATGGGAGAGCAACTTTATATACATTTAGTCTAGGCTTCCGACTCAGTGGACTAGGTGCTCACGATCTACAGATCACCTGCCATCCACCTTCTTAAGTCAAATGATGCCACGCCAGATATCGTGAGGGAATGTGATCATCTGATAGGCAAGACGGCCTCTGCCCAAACCTATCGCTTGATTAGAGGTGATCCCGGCCGAGGAGGGACATAGTCCATTAATTGATGCAGCAGAACATTACTACCCTCCTGGCCTGAGATAAGTCAAAAAGATTTAAAGTTGCGAATTCTTACCATTCCAGGTACTTTAGCAAGCTTGAGCTTTCAGCTAGAACTAAAGTGACTTTCGGTAAACTGACCTGATCTTTAGATATTGCTAAATAAGAATTTGTCTATGAATTACTTGATCAAGTTTCGAAAAGTCCGGTGTTTCATGTTTGACATTGATGGTGTGATGACCGACGGGCAGGTGTTAATCAATGAACACGGTGAATTACTCCGCCGAATGAATGTTAGAGATGGCTTTGCCATCAGAGTTGCTGTACAATGTGGCTACAAGGTGGCAGTGATTAGTGGAGGGACAACTCCGGGGGCCAAGTGTCGTTTGGGAGATCTTGGGGTAAACGATATATATCTTGGGATTCAGGACAAAGTCGCTACTTATAGAGAACTCATACAAAAATATGGTTTGAAAACAGATGAAATCCTATATATGGGCGATGATCTTCCAGATCTTAAGGTGATGTCGGAGGTTGGCATGCCCTGCTGTCCAAAAGACGCCGTAGATGAAATTCGGGATCTTTCGGCTTACATTTCACCATTACAGGGTGGTCATGGCTGTGTACGTGATGTGATTGAGAAAGTCCTGAAGCTTCAGGGTCAGTGGCCAGGTTATCCTAATATAAAGGCACCGCACATCGATAACTGAAACCACCGGCTGTCATTCTCGTCTTAGACAAAAACACATCAAGCTGGTCGTTGTTTCTTAGCTCTCTCGAAATGGTGATCTAAGGGTGACTTGTATAGGTCAGATCTCGTGCATAAAGGGTACCATTCCATCCATAGAGTTTCCCGGGAGCCGAATTCTTCCAATTACGTCGATCGATGAGTAGGCCAAGATGTCTTGGGGTTGAAACCAGGCTTTGCATGGCTGCACGACCAAGAGATGAAATGATGGATACCCTATTCATTGATTTACATGGCACCAATGATAGAAAGTGCAAAGGAATTCTCGTAATTTACCTGATCCAAAGTGACGATTTGCTGTTCTTACGCCTTATAAGATTACCAAACCTTATCCTGACCTTAGTGACGCAGGCTCTGTTTTACATTTGCCTTTTGTGGCACCCTGCTCGAAAGGTCGATCACCTCCTCTTGTTTGGCCCCTTTGACTTCGCTCTTTTGGCGTTTTGCACTTTGACGATCATGGCAGGTGGCTATATTATTAATGATATTTTTGACTATCCTTCAGACTTCATCAATCGGAAGGAAAGGGTCATTATTAGAAAATTAGTCAGTGAGTCAACCGCCATGACCTACTACAATATTTTGAATGTTTTGGCAATTATCGCAGCACTTTGGTTGGCTTGGAGGCTTAAAGATGCAGGATTGGGAGCGCTTATCTTAGGCACCATTTACCTTCTGTATTTATATTCCAAGTTTTTACAGAACACACCGCTGCTGGGCAACGTTATCGTCGCCTTTTTGTGTGCCCTGATCATATGGATTGTAATGGTTGGTGGTCAAAGAGACCTATTAATATTGGACATTGGGGACTTTTACCGAATCATTATTTTATTTTGGGCATTTGGCACATTCGCTTTCCTTGCCACTCTATGGCGGGAACTTGTCAAAGATATGGAAGACCGGAAAGGCGATGAAGCAATAGGAGCACGTACTCTTGCCATACTAGGTAGTCGACAAACAACCACAATTTTAATGATTTGCATCAGTCTGATATTAATTGCATTATTAGCATTTTTTACCTATTGGGGGCGAGCCAACCTTCGGGCAATAGGAATTTTTTATGGAATAGGACTGATTGCATCTACCGTTGTGTTGGGTATTTTGACTGTTCGAGCGGATAGCAATGTACAATTTCGTAGAATGAGCTTCTTCCTTAAAATATATTTCTTACAGGGACTGATATTTATTCTATTTTGGCATGTGTGATTTAGCGGTCCTACAAATTCCGATATTATTAGCCAGTGCCTCACCGCGGAGAAAATCACTACTGGAAGAAGCAGGTTTCAATTTTCGAATACGACCCTCAAATATATCTGAATCCTACCCCAAATCCCTGGCAGTTGCTTTAGTTCCAGAATTCCTGGCGAAACAAAAAGCTCGAAGTGTCATCTCAGCTGCGAAAAAAGATGAACTCATTCTGGCAGCAGACAGTATGGTGATTCATCGGGAATTCATTCTAGGCAAGCCTGCAAATCGAGCTGAAGCTGAAATAACACTCAAGAAATTATCTGATACCGTACATGAGGTAATCACCGGCGTGTCTCTGATACGTAATAATATCGAGTTTTCTTTTAGTGTCAAAACTGAAGTGGAATTTTACCCGCTTACGTTGTCAGAACGAAACTATTACATTGGAAAATATATTCCATTTGACAAGGCTGGATCATATGGCATTCAAGATTGGATTGGTATCTGCAGAGCTAAGCGAATCAACGGTTCCTACACCAATGTGATGGGATTGCCTATGGCAAGACTCTACCAGGTGTTGCAAGAAAAGTTTATCTGAATGGAGGTCACCTTCACCTAATTGCCGGTCAAGCTCATCAAAACTCAATCCTTACCTTTTAGAAATCGAATGGCCAACCACTCGTTTTCTCTAATGATTTCCTGAATGATTCCAAAATGCTCTTTCACTGCGTTGGCCATTTGGTCCAAATCCGAACTTAGAAATCCCGAGAGGACAATTTGTCCACCAACCTTAGCAGCTCTAATGACAGACTGCATATGACTAAGCAAAATATTTCTTGTGATATTGGCTAAGATGACATCGAATCTGTTGGCAGGGAAGTCTTCAAGATTGTTTTTCAAAATCATGCTTACCTCACAATCACCATTGGCCTTTAGATTGTACTGCATATTTTCCAGAGCTACTGGGTCTGACTCCACCGCATGTACTTCACTGGCTCCCATCTGACAAGCAAGTATGGAGAGAATCCCAGTCCCTGCACCGAAATCCAATACCTTCTGCCCCAGCACTTGACATTCTCTCATCGCTCTGATCATTAGCCGAGTTGTCTCGTGATGACCGGTGCCAAAAGCCATTTTAGGATCGATAATAATTTGATGTTTGACCCCTGGATCAAAAGGATGAAATGAAGCCCTTATCTGACAGAAATCATCGATTAGAACCTCCTTGAAAGCGTTTTCCCAGACTTCATTCCAGTTTTGCACGGCCTCTCTTTCAACCGAAAAAGAAAATGGGACAACTTGGAAGATTTGTTGCAGTTCAATCTCAAGATCAGATGTCCATCGATCTATATCAATATAAGTGACCAAGCCATCATCGACCTCTTGAAAAGCCTCAAAAGGATATTCCATAAGGAGAGCCAACAGCAGATCCTTTTGCCGGGGATCTACCAGAAAAGTGATTTTATTGATATAGTTCTCAACGTCATCCATACCTAATCAATGGCAGTGTGGAAAACTGCAAGGATACACAAACTTAGTTATTCCTACATTTGCGGTTTTAAGTGAAATAATTCCTCTAATGAAACTATTGGATGGCAAAGGGTTGGCCAATCAGATAAAGGTTGAAATTGCAGAACAGGTTGATGTGATTAGAGCTGGTGGTGGCAAAGTGCCTCATCTGGCTGCCGTTCTGATCGGAGATAATCCAGCCTCAAAGTCTTACGTAAAAAGCAAAGTAAATTCATGCGCGCAATGTGGCTTTGCTTCCACCTTGATTGAAAAGGATGCAAGTGTCTCCGAAAATGAACTGTTGTCAATTGTTGCTGATCTCAATGAAAATGCTGATATAGATGGCTTTATTGTACAACTGCCTTTACCTGCACACATAGACGAACACAAAGTCACCTTGGCCATAGACCCCATCAAGGATGTCGACGGTTTTCATCCAATTAATGTTGGCCGAATGACTCAAGGCCTACCGAGTTATCTGCCGGCTACCCCTTATGGTATTCTACAAATGCTGGAAAGAAACAAAATCGAAACATCGGGAAGTCATTGTGTCGTTGTGGGCCGCTCTAATATTGTTGGCACTCCCATTAGCATCTTATTGTCGCGGAAGTCCTATCCAGGCAACTGCACGGTCACGCTGACGCACAGCCGTACTAAGGACATAGCAGCCGAAATTCGTCGAGCTGATTTAGTGATTGCCGCAATAGGAATACCCCATTTCATCACAAAAGAGATGATTAAGCCTGGAGCTGTTGTGATCGATGTTGGCATCAATCGAATAACGGATGAAACCCGTAAGAGGGGTTATCGGCTTGTGGGCGATGTGGACTTCGAAGCAGTTGCACCCCTCTGCAGCTACATCACTCCTGTACCTGGCGGGGTTGGCCCTATGACGGTTACCTCTTTACTGCTCAACACATTGAAGGCTTGTAAGAAAGAGGTTTATACATGAAAAAACCCTCGCAATACGAGGGTTTGAAGAACTATGGTTTTCTAAGTTTCCTTTTAAAATCTCAGTTCCTACGGATTGTAAAAGGATTGCTTCAATTTTGATCTAGGAAGATACAGCTTTTTTCTAAATGTTGAGCAAATTTACTTCCACCCAAAACCATGGGATCATCAACAGAAGATTTAGACCTTGATAATCTCGTCGCATCCAGTGGGTTAGTCTGGTCATGGATACACCTCCAATGTGTATAAGTATAAGTACTATTTTTGCATCCATGACCAGAATCATCATCATATGCTTGAGTCTAGTGGCTATTTCAACTTTGGGTGCTCAGGACATTGAACCTGGCGGTTATGAGTCACCAGATACTGATACAGAGGACATCTACTTGAGCAAGACTAGAGATGTTATTACTATTGATGGTGTGTTGGATGAAGAAGCTTGGTTTACCGGCAAACCCGCCATTCACTTCTGGCAACATTTCCCGGTAGATACGATACAGGCAAAGCACCAGACTGAAATCTACATGACTTATGACGAGCAAAATTTATACATAGCCACGAAATGTTATAGTGCTACCGATGACTACATCATAACCTCCTTAAAGCGGGATTACAACTTTTCGGGAAACGATAACATCAGTATTCTTTTCGACACTTACCAAGACCAGACCAATGCTTTTTTATTTGGAATGAATCCTTACGGAGTACGTCGCGAAGCCCTTATCTCCAATGGAGGAAGGGAGAGAGGAGATTTTGCTGATTCGTGGGACAACAAGTGGTTTGGCGAAGCAAAAATCCATGAAGGTTACTGGGTAGCGGAGTTTGCGATTCCTTTCAAGACGCTCCGCTACAAGGCAGGCAGCAAAAAATGGCGATTTAATAGCTACAGGTTTGACACCCAAGTCAATGAGATCACTACCTGGAATCAAATCAGGCAAAACCAAATCATTATGGATCTAGGCCATATGGGCGAGATGATTTGGCAAGAGCCTCTTCCAAACCCTGGGACAAATGTTACGCTGATACCATACGCCACAGCAGGCACTTTCCGTGATTTTGAAGACCCACTTGAATCGAAAGCGTCCTTTACCGGTGACATTGGTGGTGATGCAAAAATTGGCGTAACATCTGGCCTCAATCTTGACCTTACCATCAATCCAGATTTTTCACAGGTGGAGGTAGATCAACAAGTGACTAATCTCGATCGATTTGAAATCTTATTGCCTGAAAAAAGACAATTCTTCCTCGAAAATGCAGATCTGTTCAGTTCTTTTGGAGGACGTCGATCCAATCCTTTTTTTTCACGGCGAATCGGAGTGGCAATAGATACGGCAACCGGACAGAATATTCAAAATAAAATCCTATTTGGAGGTAGGCTAAGTGGAAAACTATCTGACGATTTGAGAATCGGACTTCTCAATATGCAGACTGCCAAACAAGTCGAAAATGGCTTACCGGGTTTTAATTATACTGTAGCGGCACTGCAACAGCAAGTATTTAGCCGTTCGAATATCTCAGCAATATTTGTCAATAAGCAAGCGACAAATGTCGAAGAGTTTAATGGTGCTGGTCAAAATTTTATGTCCTATAATCGCCTGGCTGGTCTAGAATATCGATTGGCCACACCAAATAATAAATGGACAGGGAAATTCTTTTATCATCAGATTTTCAGTCCATCTAAAGTCCTCGACAAATATAGCTGGAGTGGCCAGTTAGAGTATCTACAACGCAACTACAGGTTGGAGATGGCAGCTCTTTTTATTGGTGAAGGGTTTGATGCTGAAGTGGGTTTTGTTCCACGGCGAGACTTCCTGCTACTGAGTCCAGAAATTCAACTGCTCTTTTATCCGCAATCGGCAGTATTGAGCCAGCATGGCCTGATGTTAGATACTCGATTTATTCATAAAGTTGGGGCAGACGGCAACACCCTCCTACCCAAATATGGTCTATCTGATCGAGAGGTGGAAGCATCCTGGACTTTTGAATTTACTGACAACAGCAGGGCCAGTCTGGGGCTCTTACATTCCTATGTATTTCTCCTAAATGAATTTGATCCTACCCGCACTCAGGATGATGAAATTTTTTTGCCCGCGGGGTCAGACTATAACTATTCTGCCTTTACCGGTAGTTATCGTTCAGACTCGCGCAAGAAATTTTCTATTGAACTAGAAACAGTAATCGGTCAATTCTTCAATGGATCTCGACGTGGTTTCGAAGGTGAACTTACCTATCGATACCAACCCTTTGGTGCCCTTTCAGTAAACTACGGCATCAACCACTTAAAATTGGCCAAACCTTTCGAGCCGACAACCGTCTGGCTAGTGGGCCCACGAATTGACCTGACTTTTAGTAAGAAGGTTTTCCTGACAACCTTTATTCAATACAATAGCCAATTTGATAATCTAAATATCAACACAAGATTTCAGTGGCGTTTTCAACCGGTATCTGATTTCTTTCTCGTCTACACCGATAATTACTTCCTCGAACCCTTCAGTCAATTTAGTGTACGCAATCGCGGTCTGGTGGCAAAGATTACCTATTGGCTTAACCTGTAAGTTTTATTGAAGCCATCCCAGGAAAGATGTCAATTCAGTCTTAGGCGCACTGTATGGCAAATCCTAATTGTCGAAAACCAGAGATCATTGATCTTTAGCTTTCCTAGGAGTTGAAAATCCGGTCGAGAAACTCTTGCAGCGCAGCCCAAGACTTCTGATCAGCTGAGGCATCATAAGCAACGGGCATGTCAAATTTCTTACCCAGGGAATCTGCAGCTGGGCTGGTAAATGAATGTACAGCGCCAGGATACGCCTCAAACCTCAGATCAACATCGGCACCCTTCATCTTAGCACGAAACAACTCTACAGTCTCGGCACTAATGAAAGGATCATCAGCACCGTGGCAAACCAACATAGCTGCCTTTATTTGACCTCCATCTACTTCTTCCGGAGTAGGTAGACTCCCGTGAAAACTCGCCACCCCCTTCAGATTCATTCCTTGCAATGCCATATTTAGCACCACTCCCCCACCAAAACAATAGCCGATAGCGGCCAATTTTGATCCTTCACAATGAGGATCAGCCTGCAATACTTTCATGGCAGACTCAAATCTGGCCTTGGCACCGTCCATGTTCTGCATGACCATCGAGGCGAACTTTCCGGCATCATCAGGATGACTCGCCGTCTTACCATCACCATACATATCAACGGCCAAAGCAACGTAACCTTGTTCAGCAAGCATGTCTGCCCTGGACCTTGCATAATCATTGTGCCCCCACCACTCATGAACGACGAGAACACCAGGTCGAGGTCCTGATTGATTTTCGTCGTAAGCAAGGTAACCATGCATGGTCACTGTATCGGCTTGATATTGTATCTCTTTCCCCAGAACACTAACTACATTGGTTTCTTCTGAGGTTTCACCTTCGGAATGCTCCGATGAGGATTGGCAGCTCAAGAGAAAAAGAACTGCCCCCAGCACAACAGATTGGAACTTCATATTCTTTTTCTACAAATATAAGGGAAGGACGATGAACATTTTTTTCGGCATTTATCCTCAAAAAAGCCGGATGACCAAAAAGAGAATCCCGGCGGATTTTGCCCAGACACAATGATCTGGAGATTTTACTTTCGGCTAAACCATTAATTTCACCTGTCTAACCCATCCTTTAAAACATCAATAGGTAATCATGAACTTAGCGGTAGCTCAATTTCAACCCAAAGACGGCGATAAAAAATACAATCTGTCTAGGATTGCCGATTTAACGGAAAAAGCAAGATACCTAGGTGCAGAGGTTGTCTCATTCCACGAATTATCAATAACGGCCTACACCTTCCTCAAGGACTTAAGAACTTCGCAAATTGCCGATCTGTCTGAAAACATTGATGATCACTCTAGCCCAAGTATCAAGCTTTTGACAGAGCTAGCGGGTGATCACGACATGACGATCTTAGCTGGCCTTCTCGAGCGGTGTGAAGATCGATTCTACAATACTTATGTCGGTGTCAACAAGAACGGTCTGGTGGCGAAGTTTCAAAAACTTCACCCATTTATACATCCTGCCGTCTCAGCGGGTAATACCTATTGCATTTTTGACCTGCACGGTTGGAAATGTGGCATTTTAATTTGCTACGACAACAATATCATTGAGAATCCAAGAGCAACGACACTGCTGGGTGCCGACCTGATTTTCGCCCCGCATGTTACGGGATGTACACCGTCACCTATGCCTGGACGTGGATTCGTTGAACATTCTTATTGGGAGAATCGACATAGCGATCCTCAGGCATTACGGGCTGAGTTCAACGGTCCCAAAGGTCGTGAGTGGTTGTTGCGATGGTTGCCAGCGAGAGCATACGACAATGGTGTCTATTATGCATTCAGTAATCCAATTGGATATGATGGTGAACAATTAAAAAACGGAAACTCGATGATCATCGATCCTTATGGAGACATCGTTGCTGAAATTCAATCCTTTGAAGATGATCTGTGTTTAGCTGAAATTACTAAGGATAAATTGCGGTTGGCAGGTGGCTGGCGATATCGGAGCGCAAGACGACCGGAATTGTATAAAGAAATTATTGGCGAGCAGCATCGGCCACTAACCCAACCCGTGTGGATGCAAATACAGGAATAAGGTTCACTATGTGAACTTTATTCGAACCTCTAAGATTTAGGCTCGTGCTTACAAGTCATAGACAATTTTTACGCCCTTAACAGCTAGATCGCTATTTCCAGGCCAAGTGGATGAAGATGTGATCCTTAAGAAGTAATAAGCATTTCCAAAAATCGTGATCATGCCACTATCAGTTCCTGATGTCCAAGACGCACCCGAATCTGCAGTGGTCACCGTCATTTCAGTACTGAAGAAACCGAACTTCAGTGACTCCTCCACCAAAGAAATATCTAAACTTCTTGTAGCGTCATCATCTTTATAGTATACCGTGATTTCTTGGACCACTGCTCCAACAGGCAGTGTTGCTTGTGCAACCAGGGCATCATCACTACCATTTTGATTGATGTAAACACCACCCTGTCCCAAAACCTTAGTTACAGCATCCCCCTCTCTGGAAGTAAACGCAGCTGCTCCCACAATAATGGAATCTTTTGTCTTTGCACCCAGTGATATCCATTCCGTCCCATTGTACCCCTCGAACTGCCCGGAAGCAAAGCGCATGGCTCCACCAACTGCTCCAAAGCCATCATCACCTAGTTTGATCTTACCTCCAACATCAAAGGTAACTTGTGGTGAGAATTGATTGATCCCCACCGTTCCATTGCCTTTGATTACCATGATGTCTTTACCTAGACTACCATCGTAATACCAAAAATTGACTGAAGAACTACCATCATCAGCACTGGTTAATCCTGCGATATCCCAGTATTTGTTGGCCACGGTGTTATTTTCTATTTTGATCCTGGCGTAATCAGATTGATCTTCGATCAAGCGAAGGTGGGGTGAAGTTAAGGTACTGTTGTGGATGATTTGCACTTCCGATTGACCATTGATGATATGCGCCGTCAAAAAGAAAACGGCCAGTAATGAATGAGTTTTGTGGCAGAAATCTGACAACAGCGATTGAATTTGATTCTTTTCCATAATATAAATTGATTTGTCTGTTACAATATGGCAACCCTCCAATTGGCCGTCAGGTGGTGAACCCTAATCCGTCAAGCCACTGTCCCGAATGAGGCCGATGGAATAACCCATGTCTTTCCCCTATAAAGAGAAAATCAGGGGAGATTTCCACATTCTAAAGATCTATTGAAATGGCAGCAAATTCCAGGAGGAATTGAACTACTTCACAATGATGGGACCGATCTTTTTCTCCTTTGAAAGCTGCAGCAGCTGGGCCAGCTCCTTTGCCAGGAACATATCCCAAGTATTCTGCACCCGCTCCCAGGCACCATGCAACTCCTCGTAGACCCGCTGATGCTGATCGGCGGGTTGAAAGTCAGCCACAGAAACTGCTGACGCCAAGTAGGATAGTTTTTCAAGCAACTTTCCTGGCTTGCGAATCTGATCCTGGCCTGTGCCTGTATGTTGTAGTTGCAACATCTCGTTTTCGATTTCGATTATCAAACTATCCACATCCTTCACCTGCTGCCTCAGATCCACCTCGGTTTCGGGTAGCATGACTTCTAGATCAAGTAACTGCCGGCGAAGTCGCTCTGCTTGATTGACTACTTGGCTAATTTCTTCAACATCGGCCTTGATCTTCTTCAAAAGCTGGTATTGTTCGCCTATATCGTCAACCGTACCCTCAGAATTTGGATCCTTAAAAACCTCGATCATCGTTTCTTGGCGCGTGGACGAATCGACATTCATTGCAATCTGATAGGTACCTGGCGGAACCATAAGAGAGAGTGGACTGACTAATCCTTTCCTCCGACGATTCTTGTCCAGGTCAACCCAGGACGCATAACGAGGCCTTGTTCTCAACTCCAACTTGGTTGTCGGATCATCTGTAAAGTCCCACCATACTCGGTTTAGACCCGGCTTTCCTCGATGTTTGATCGTGCGAACTGTGTCACCAGTGGAATTGGTAATGACGAACGAGAGACTGTCTTGTAATGTCGTATCCAAACTTTCCGACAACCAGTAATGAAGAGCAGCTCCATTGGGTGGGTCTTTCCCAAAACTGGGTTCAGGAAAAAATTGCATCACCATTGATACCGGATGAAAGCGATAGGCAGCCTTTGGGTCGAACAAATGAATTTTACTCTCGGCAATTTCTTCGGTTAACTGTTGTAATGGGGTGATATCATCAAGAATCCAAATACCTCGTCCATAGGTCCCGACAACCAAGTCATTAAAATGCTCAGGAATATCCAGCCAGTACATGGGGCTTGCCGGCAAATTGGTCATCAGAGACTGCCATTCCTTCCCATCGTTGAAAGACACATAAAGGGCATTTTCGGTTCCGAGGTATAGAAGACCCTGACGCACTGGATCCTCCTTAATTATCCTACAATAACTCAATATACTGTTGCTTATACTGTCGGTAATTTTGGTCCAGCTGGCTCCATAATCATCGGTCCTGAACGCATACGGCCTAAAATCTCCCATTTCATGGGCATCCACGGTGAGATAGGCAGTTCCAGCCTGATGAGAAGAAGCATCGATATTTCGCACCGCTCCATATTCAGGCATATCGGATATATTACCTGTCACATTTTGCCAAGTATCTCCGCCGTCTCTGCTCAGATGAACCAAACCATCGTTGGTACCTGCCCAAAGCAAGCCGGCTTCAAGTGGAGATTCATCCAGTGCATAAATGACATTTGCATACTCGACGCCGATGTTATCACCAGTAAGACCCCCCGAAAATTGTTGTTTCGTTGAGTCGTTCAAGGTAAGATCGGGGCTGATGATTTCCCATTGCTGCCCGCCGTTGCGAGTCCTGTGTACATATTGACTAGCCACATAGACTGTCTGGTGATCATGAGGTGATATCAATAAGGGGAAAGTCCATTGAAAACGGTACTTGACATCTTTTGCCGGACTGCCACCCGTGAACTCAGGCCAAACCTCTACCTGTCTGTATTGCCTGCTTTCTTGATTATATCGTACAACCACTCCTCCCAGCGCACCGTACCCAGAGGCACTGGACCAGATGATATTAGGATCGGTAGGATCGGCCGTGGCAAAACCACTTTCGCCCCCGCCGACGTCATGCCACATTCCGGTCGGGATAAATCCCCCAAAAAAACTTTGCATCCGGCTCCGACTGGGTCCTTTCATCGAAGGACCATCTTGCCGATTGGTCAGTATATTGTAGGGAATCTCTGTATCGGTAGTGACGTGATAAAGCTGAGCAACCGGTAGTTGAACCCGCAGCCATGATTTGCCTCGGTTGGGGCTTATGGATAAGCCTCCATCTCCAACGACAATCTGACGGTTTCCATCCATAGGATCAATCCACATTTCATGATGATCCCAATTTGGTGCTGTACCCTGTTCTGCATTACTAATTGTGGACCCACCGTCGATGCTGGTGGAATAGGCGGCTGACAAGAAATAGATCTCATTGGGATTATCCGGTGAGGCAGCACACCTAGTGTAATACGCTCCCCTTCCGGTCAAATCCCGATTAGAATTGATCAACGAAAATGTCTTGCCCCGATCTTCTGAACGCCAAAGCTCACCGGTCGTTGTTTTTTTTCCATCGAGAGGAATTCCATCTCCTGTTTCTATCAGTGCATACAACCGTCCTGGTTGCGCAGCAGTCATACTCAGGGCGATCTTACCAATTTCACCCTTGGGTAATCCCTTTTTCAGTTTCTCCCAGGTCTCTCCACTGTCGGTGGATCGATAAATTCCGCTTCCGGGTCCTCCACTGGTACGGGTCCACGGCCTCATTTCTAATTGCCACATTCCAGCAAAAAGAATTCGGGGGTTAACTGGATCCATGACGAGGTCTGATGCTCCTGTATACTCATCCACCTGCAAGATGCGCTGCCAACTCTTGCCACCGTCGACGGTCTTGAAAATCCCCCTTTGCTCTTGAGGAGTGTAGGCATGGCCCATAGCAGCAACATAAGCGATATCAGGATCGGTGGGATGCACTACTACTCTACTTATGCGCCCCGAAGCTTCAAGACCTAGATGGTGCCAGGTGTCTCCACCATCGGTCGATTTCCAAATTCCATTTCCAATGGAAACATTAGACCGTATAAAAGATTCGCCGGTACCGGCATATACAATCTCTGGATCCGAGGGTGCTAATGCCAGTGCCCCTATGGAATGCACAGGTTGTTTGTCAAATACCGGCTGCCAATTCAGGCCCCCATCGACCGTCTTCCATATTCCGCCAGAAGCTGCTCCAACATAATAAACAAGTGGATTTTCTGGTATTCCAGTAACAGAAATGATCCGGTTTCCCACCGGACCAATATGACGGAATTTGAGCGCTTCAATCTTCTTGAGTGGCAACTCCTGAGACCGTAAAGAAAGAGTAAGGAAAAGCGATAGCGATATCACTAAACATGCAGAGAAAGAGAGCTTCATATTAGTACATTATTATCTATTAATGCAAGGTATCGAATTCAATTCAATTGAAGATCGAGATCATAAGCAACTACCTAAATCTTGCTCCATCGGAATGTTACTCTTGGTCTTCGCGAAACCCAAAGTGCCTATTGGAAGGTCGAACCCAGTCGTTCTCGATATATGAAAGCAAAAAATATCTATTGGTTTCGGTATATTGATTATGTTTTTCTAATCTCAATCCTTATCTTTGGGAGACAACACTCAAATCGAAATTTCCTTTCTAATTTCGTTTGAACCAAATCTTGCTTTAGAAATGTTCCGTTATTTGCACTGATGACTTGGTGGGCTTAAAGTAGCATCCCTTCAATACCATCATCAGTCAAGCCTTATTAATCCGTAGTTTTCAAAAATGAAAGGGTTGCTTTAGCAACCCTTTTTGCTTTGTCTGAAGTGCTCTTGATTCACTTTTCCATTGATTACCCAACACACAGAAGAATGCTACAACATTTAATCCAACCCGTCCTACTAATCGATCCTCACAGTGGCAACCATCAAAAATATCATTTATAAGGTTATCATATGTAAATGAGATTAAATATTATATTCACATAGAAGGACGCTGGTTTATTTCTCAGTTCTAAGGAATATCACGACATATGAACTCAAGGTAAAGCCTTCCTTTCTTGTGAGACTGGTTAGCAATATGACATCAAATAGTGAAAGATATTATCATCGAGATCTGTCCTGGCTTCGTTTTAATCACAGGGTACTTCAGGAAGCTGCTGATGACCGAAATCCTCTATACGAGCGCATAAAGTTCCTGGCCATATTCTCATCTAATCTGGATGAATTCTTTAAAGTTAGGGTATCTGAAATTCGTCAAATTAAAGGTCTCAAGAAAAAACTCAGGAAAAAACTGATAACCAAACCAAACAAATTATTGCGGAGGATCAAGGAAGAGGTCTATGCGCAGCAGCAGGAATTTGGCCGGATCTATCAATCTGAGATCATCCCTGCACTGAAACAAATGGACATCTATCTAACGGGTTACCACGATTTCAATGAGCATCAACAGGAATATGCCGAAAGGTTCTTTAAAGAGATTGAGAGCAGTATACACCTCATGACCAGCCAAGCCGATGGGAACGAAATTGTATTTCTGGCGAATGAAGAAATATATCTTGTAGGCAAGCTGCCCCATGGTGACCTGATGTGGATTAAAGTCAATAGCCAGATACCACGCTTTGTCACTTTTCCGGGAGAAGATGAGGGAATCACTATTGCCTTCATCGACGATATTCTAAAATACAATCTTTTAAAAATTTATGAGGTCCCGTTTCATGCCATCAAAGCATCAAGAGACGCAGAATTATACATCGAGGATGAATTTTCTGGCGATTTATTAGAAAAGATAAAAAGGTCTTTACCCAACCGAGATAAAGGTCAAATTACGCGACTACTTTATGATGAGCAAATGCCGAATCAAGTCCTGGAGGAAGTAACAACTTCTTTAGATGTCAATGAAACTGATCTGGTACCCGGGGGAAGTTACCATAACCTGAAAGATCTCTTCGATTTTCCCCAGCCAATAGATAAGAGTCAAATTTTTTTCGAAGAGCTCATACCAATAACACCAAGTTGGTCTACCAACTGCAAAACTCTTTTTCGAACCATATTCAAAAAAGACCGGATTCTTTACTTTCCGTATGAATCCTTCGCTCCTATTGTCAGGTTGATCGAGGAAGCAGCAGCTGATCCAATGGTCACAAAAATTAAAATCACCCTGTATAGAGTATCCAAGCATTCTGCTGTTGCCTCAGCACTCGTAGATGCCGTAAAAAATGGAAAGGAAGTATCCGTTTTTATCGAGACTAAAGCTCGATTTGACGAAGAAAATAATATCATTTGGGGTAAAAAACTCGAAGACAATGGAGCCAAGGTCATTTACAGCTATCCTGGAATAAAAATACACTCTAAGATTCTCTATATCGAACGATCAGAAGGAGATTCGAGCAGGGGTTATGGCTACATTGCCACCGGCAATTTCAATGAAAATACCGCCAAGATTTATACCGACTTTGGAATTCTTTCTGCAAATCCAGTTATTGTTAATGAACTGGCGCAGGTGTTCGCAGTTATCGAACGATCGATTATAATTCCAAAGACCAAAAAGTTACTCGTGTCACCTTTCAATGGCAGGACCACCTTCAGGTCTTTAGTAAAAAGCGAAATTGACAATGTTCGCAATGGATATGAGGGCACTATCATACTTAAGTTAAATAGCCTTCAAGATCCAGAAATGATCGATCTCTTGTACGAGGCCAGCACCGCAGGAGTACAGATTAGAATGTTGATCCGGGGTATTTGCTGTCTAGTACCTGGTATAGCAAACCAAAGTGAAAACATATACATAACCAGCATTGTCGATCGATTTTTAGAACATTCTCGAGTTTATATTTTCCACAATCGAGGTAAGGAAAAAATGTACTTGGGATCTGCTGACTGGATGACGCGTAATCTGGATCATCGAATTGAAGTCGTTACACCCATAACCAATCCTGATGTATTTACCAAGGTGAGGCAGGCCCTAGATTTACAACTCAATGACCGGATTAAAGCCAGAATTATTGACCAGAATCAGACCAATTCCTATGTAAGTGAAAAAACGAAAGGAGCAAGTGCCCAGCATTTGAGCCACCATCTGGTAGCATCTTATCAAAATGAATAAAGTCTATCGAAAAAATGAATTCACCATGATCACGAAGTCCATAAGTTGCTTTCAACTCATATTTTTTTCTTCTTTGCTCTTGCACGCGCAATCTGATACTACTTCACTAAATAACTCCACTGTTTTAGGCTACAAAGGCATTTGGTTTGAACTCAATCAAAAATATCCCTTTGGAGATAAATATTCGGGGGGATTGGGAACCTATACGGCCAAGCACATGCCCATGGCCATCTACGCAGAGGCGGTGGATAAAACTTTTTTTGTTTATGGTGGGACGACTGACCCTACTGAAAAGCACTTGCTGTGTATGGTTGGCTTTTTTGATCATAAGACAGAAACTCTGCCCAGACCGACTGTGGTCTATGATAAAAAAGGAGTAGATGATCCGCACGACAATCCCTCGTTACTCATAGACGGCTCTGGGTACTTGTGGGTATTCGTGAGTGGCAGGGGACGGAAAAGACCTGGATTCAAATTTAGGAGTCGAAAACCATATGACATTGGAGCCTTTGATGAAGTCTCTGAAGAAGAGATGACTTATCCTCAACCTTGGTATGATGAAAACCTGGGTTTCTTCCACTTTTTCACAAAATATACTGGTGTCAGAGAACTGTACTTTGAAGTCAGCGCAGATGGCCACCATTGGACTGAGGATCAGAAGATCGCTGGCATCATTGAAGATGGATTTGGTAAAGCTGGGCACTATCAGGTTACCGGAAAGCATGAGGAAAAAATGGGAACTTTTTTTAATCGTCACAAAGACGGCCATCCCGATACCCGTACCGATCTCTACTATCTCCAAACCGTTGACTTTGGAAAAACTTGGCAGAATGTTGCCTCAGAGAATCTTTCTACACCATTGACGAAAGTTGAAAATAAGGCACTAGTCGTTGACTATCAATCAAATGGGCAAAATGTCTATCTTAAGGACATGCGATACGATCGGCTCGGGCATCCCATATGCCTGTATATCACCAGTGGTGGTCATGAGCCGGGTCCCGAAAATCAACCTTATCAATGGAAAATCACCAAGTGGGATGGCGCAAATTGGAATACCTTCCCTATTTGTAATTCCGATCATAATTATGATATGGGAAGTCTCTACTTGACTGACTCCAGTTGGTACGTCATTGGTCCGACAAAAAAGGGTCCGCAAGAATGGGCCGCTGGTGGGGAGATTGCTATATGGGAGTCGCTTGATCAAGGCTTATCCTGGACAATGCTTGATCAGATCACCAAAAATAGTCACTACAATCACACCTATGTCAGGAGACCGCTTAACGCCAAATCCCCTTTCCTTTTTTACTGGGCGGATGGAGATCCGACGAGATTCTCTCAATCACATCTATATTTTGGCGACATTTCCGGACAATTTTGGAAACTTCCCTATGATATGCCATTAGAATCCATGAATGCAAATCGCCAATAAATATTTGTTTCGATTTATCCTTGCCAGACCGCCAGAAAAAACATAGTGAAACTGGCTCCCACATATCTTGTAATCATTACGCTAAAACAACCTATCGGTTCAAAACACCAGAATAATACCTATTGTATGACTTTGAAGGTAGTTCGACGATTGGCCTGATGTTCCTCCTCAGTACATTCCTCACACACACAATCAATGGCAAACTGCGATTCACCATATCCTTTGGCGGTTAATCGCTCTCCAACTATCCCCTTTTGCTGAAGGTATGCAACGGCAGATTCAGCTCTTGCCTGGGATAAACGATCATTGTAGTCATCTTCTGCACGACAATCAGTATGCGAAGACAATTGAATTTTGAGATCTGGATTTAATTTCAAGAGATTTGCCAGAGAATCCAGTGTAGGTTTAGCATCATCTCTTATATAAGATTCATCCAGGTCGTAATAAATATTTTCCAAAACGATCTCCTTATCATAGAAAATCTTGTTGAGTAAAATTCTCTCCTCAAATCGCTGAACTTTCTTCGAGGAATCAATGGGAAGGTCTTTGGTGGAAAAGGTCAATTCATTATTAAAAAATCCTGGGTGGGAAAGAAAGAAATCATATTCTTTTTCCGGTTTTAATTCAAGGGTTAACATCCCGTATTGATCGGACTTGGTCTCGGTGAATAGAGCGCCATCCTCGGTAACCTCAACGGACGCATCACCCAATGGCACACGCATCAAAACCTTACTGTTGGGATCATCGGGATCCTCAAATTGTCTCTGGAAAACTCTTAAATCAAGGACGATTTCATAGACAAATAATTCTTCAGGTTCAGGCTCCTTTTCCGGATAGAATCTACGTTTTTCAAACCGATAAATATCATCAAATCCCTGACCGCCATCCCGACTACTGGTAAAGTATCCAAACTGGGTAACGCTATCCGTAGGCTCCAAGTAGTCATTGATGACAAACCCAAAATCGTCAGCACCACTGTTGATTGGAGCCATCAGATTTATGGGGGGTGCCCATTGACCATTACCCATAATATAGGTCTTGTATATATCATAGCCACCCATACCTCCAAACGTGGAGGAAAAATAAAGCGTGTCGTTATGCATAAACGGAAATCCCTCCCTGGATTGGGTATTAATCCGATTGCTTAAACTCACTGGGTCCGTCCATTCCCCATCGATCAAATGCGAAACATATAAATCATAGTCGTTGGTCGCTCCGTCAATATCTGCAGCAAAGATTAGACTAGTATCACCATTGGCAAAAGTAGGCTGTCGATAGTTAACTCCCTCCTTGGCAAATTCTAAGAGCTTCGGCTTGCTCCACCGGTCGTTTTCCTTTTCAGTGATCATCAATTTACAGTGAATGTCATATTCGCTTGCGCTGAAGCAGCGACAAAACACCATCTGGTTACCATCCGAAGAAAAGGCTGCCGTTCCCTCATTATCCTCCGAATTTAGATCCTGTTCAAAGGCTTTTACTTGGTTGGTCTTAACGTCTGAAAGAAATAGATCAACAAATTCATTTCCCGTCCAGGCATACATATAATCTCCCTCACTTTCCGGCCGATCGCTGGTAAAAACAATCTGGTCCTCATCCAAAGGTACCGGTGCATATTCGGAGTAGATACTGTTGATTGACAACGGCTCCACCTGGTAGGGGCTGTAGGGTTCATCATCCCTCCAATCAACCGCTTGTAAACAGTTGGAAATCTCTCGCCTAAATTTCACACGGTCTCCGATTTCTTCACCGGCTTGAAAATAGGCATTGGCTGCTTCCTCATACTTTTCCGATTGCTTCAAACAAGCCGCATATTGCACTAAAGCACTGCTGCCATACCCACCTTCATAAGCTGTTTTAAACCACTTGGTTGCTTCGTCTACGTTGTTGAATTTTAAGTTGCATTCTCCAATGAGGAAGGCAATATTCATGCGCTCAATATTGCTTCGTGCACCCTTGTACTCTTCTTGCAACATCTCTGCTGCCTGGAAATATCTCTTACGCTCATATGCTGTCTTACCATCTCTAATCTTTTCGGTGTAAGTACAGGCTGCCACCGAGATCCCTACAATGAGCCATAAAAAATTTAAATACCTTTTGGTCATAGCAATAAATATAACGAAAAGGTCCCCACAATAGTTGTAAGACAAGTGCCAGTCTATAGACTGTATTTCAGTTTTTGGTCATCCGATTTCCGACCTATAGGTCCCTAGACATTAACTGCCTTGGAAAACCTTTTCTTTTTCTTTGTGTCTTTGGCCACCAGTTCTCCCGTGAAATCATGAACGATGGGTGTTGCCACAAAAATGGAGGAGTATGTACCCACAATGATACCGATGACCAAGGCAAAGGCAAAGCCCTTGATACTTGTGCCACCAAATAGAAACAATGTCAATACCACCAGCATAGTAGTTACCGAGGTGATGATGGTCCTACTCACCGTGCTGTTGACAGCCATATTGATTACATCTGTCTTAGACTTCTGTGTGTAGGTATTTAAATATTCTCTAATTCGGTCAAACACGACCACTGTATCATTGATCGAGTAACCAATCACGGTCAGTAAAGCGGCAATGAAAGGCTGATCGATCTCCATTGTCCACGGAACCAAGCCCCAAAGAATGGAAAAGACACTAAGTACAATGATGGTGTCGTGAAACAGAGCTGCTACCGCTCCCAGTGAATATTGCCACTTGCTAAATCGGATAAATATGTAAAGAAAGATCAGCAGTAAAGCGAAAATGGTCGCATAAACTGAACTCGTTTTTATATCATCTGCTATGGTAGGTCCCACTTTACTAGAGCTGATGACGTGGGTGCCGCCATAGCCAGAGTCCTTAAATTGATCCAGAGTAACATCTGTGCCAGTGGCTGCTACCACTCCTCGATGCATAGCCTCCATAACCCGGTCAGGCGCATCATCAGCATCGTCATCAATCAGGTAATCCGTGACAACATTAAAAGTATTCTCGGTATCCACACTCTTGACCACAGGCTGGGAACCAAAAACCTCCTCCAAACCACTTCTAAGTGAGCCTGCATCGATATTTAAACCGTCCTCAAATTCGATATTGTAGCTGTATCCCCCCTTAAAATCCACGCCCAAATCAAATCCCCGCAGCCCAAATGAAGCGAGACCGGCGACGATGATCAAGCCGGAAACGATATAGGCAATTTTTCTTTTTCCCAACCAGTCGACATTGAGATGTGCAAAAACATCCTTGGTAAAATTATTCCAAAAATTCAGATTCCTTGCCTTGTTTTTCGTCCACCAATCAATGATCAATCGGGTGAATAATACAGCGGTAAAAAGCGAGAAAATTACCCCAATAATCAGGACGACCGCAAATCCCTTGATCGGTCCAAGCCCAAAATAGGCCAGTACAAAAGCGACCAGTAGGGTGGTGACATTGGCATCTATGATGGCACTGTAACTGTGCTTAAATCCATCGGCGATGGAAATGAGCAGGGATTTGCCCTCACGCAATTCCTCTCGTATGCGCTCATAGATGATCACATTGGCATCGACAGCCATCCCAATGGTCAAGACGATACCAGCAATACCAGGTAAGGTCAACACGGTCCCGTAAGAAGCGAGAGCTCCGAAAATGAAAAAGAGGTTGGCAAAAAGAGCAATAATCGATACGATACCTGCACCGGCGTAGTAGAAGATCATAAAGGCCAACAAAAGGCCAAAACCAATGGTGATTGACTTTAGAGAGCGATCAATGTTGTCCCGGCCAAGCGAAGGGCCCACCACAGCTTCTTGAATAATTTTAGGGGTAGCTGGCAATTTTCCGATCTGAAGGATATTGGCCAGGTCGCGACCTTCCTGGACCGAAAAATCTCCACTGATTTGTGAATCTCCCGTGGTAATAGCCTCGTTTACCCTTGGTGAAGAGACAACTTCTCCATCAAGAACAATAGCGATTTCACGATTGTTATCTTGTGCCGCTCGGGTAGTCATCTCACCCCATGTCCGCGCTCCCTGGTTGTCCATGGCAAGGGAAACCACAATTTCATTGGTCATAGGATCAGGTTGAGATGTAGCTCTGATCACCCGGTCACCCTCCAGAGGAGCTTTGTCGCTTCCTCTCCTTTTCTTTAAAGCATACAACTGATATTGGTTGGTGAGCTTTCCGGTATTGAAATCTTTAAAAGGTTTCTGACTCCAGGCAAAAATCACATCCTGCGGAAATAGACGTTTGATATCATCCCGATCTAACAGTCGATCAATCTGATCCATCTTGTTTTTATCCGCTACACCCATTACAGCCGGCTGAAAAGCCACCGTACCATCTTGTGTTGGGATATTAAGGTTCAGCACTTGAAGCAATGGACCCCGATTGGCAAAGGGATCTTCAGGAACTGTGTTTTGGACCACTTCAAATGTAGAATCGCCGGTCAGGTTACCCAAGCTATCTGTAACCTGGGTCCAAAGCGTGTCATAGGTGATTTCCGGCTCTTCCTCGGCAGTGACAGTATCGCCAGCTTCCACGCTTCGCAAGCGAGCATCGGCCTCCAAGAAACTGTTGATGATGCCAGGATCACTAACCCTGTATACATCCCTAAACTCCAATTTGGCAGTACTTTGCACAAAACTTCTGGCTCTCTCAGGGTTGTCAATTCCTGGGAGTTCAAGAAGTATCAGATCACGACTTGCATCCAATGATACATTCGGTTGTACCACGCCCAGCTTATCAATACGCTCCTTTAGGCGTTTAAATGTCAAATCCACCGTTTCATCGGCTCTTCTTCGTAAAATGCTGATGACTTCGGCATCGGGAGTTTCGAAGTTGATTTCCTCTCGCAATCCCTGATTGCGTGAAAATATCGAGGCCAATTTCTTTCCTTCACTCAATTCTTGAAATTCCTGCGCGAATAGGGTCACATAGTCGGATTGAGCTGATGCGAGTGCCTTGTCGGCATTGTCCAGGGCCTCAATAAAGGTGGGATCCTTGCTCTCATTGGATAGTGTCTCTAGTAGCTCCCGGAGATCTACCTGCAACACCATGCTCATACCACCCTTGAGGTCAAGCCCTAAGGCCAATTGCTGAGCCTTAAGTTCCTGATAGGTATAACTCTTAAGTAAGGGTATGCTAAAAACTTCTTCCGATGACATACTATCCAGAAATGCAATTCTGGCCTCCTTAGCTGCCTGCCTTGCCTGATCTTCGTCACCAAATTGAGCAGCAACCTCTTGACTGTAAGCATCAGCAGCATTCTCTACTTTTCGGGTAGGGAGTATCAGAAGGTACTGCACGAGGCAAACCAACGTCATAACTACCAGAAAGAACTTAATTATCCCCTTACTTTGCATTTTACACGATTAAATGAGACTACGTTTCGAAAAAGTTGCGCAAATATAAGATTTTCTAGGTAGTTGGGCCTCAATGCAAGTGATCCTGCTGCATTCGGATAACATAAGTTCACAAATACACATTAAAGGTCGGTTTTATGTCTTGGGATCTAATTATCAACATGCTACCGCTGTTAGTATACGAAATGCCGCCAAACCGGGTCTGCCACAATCTAGATCAAAAAATCAAGATCAGTTCATGAGCGTACTGGATTTTGTTAAAAAATACAGAGGCACGGTCAATCGATTGATCGGCCTTGACTCAAGTATTGATCTTGTCTCAAGGGATCAACAACCTTTTTATCCGATGGAAGCACTTGAGCCGTCTCTGACACTTTACATTGTTGTAGTAAATGCTTAATATTGCCGCTGGGTAGAGATGCCTATTTTTTTCATTACTTAAATTTCAAAACAACATGGGATTATTTTCTTTCTTAAAAAAAGCCGGTTCCAATATTTTTAAGTCCGCTGAGACGCGAGCTGAGGAAGCTGCCGCTCGCAAACAACAGATGTTGATCGCTTTGCGCGGAGTCATTGACGGACTGGCACTCCCCATTGAAAACCTTGAACTCGAACTGAATGATGACAATGATGCAGTAACCGTTTATGGCCAGACTGAATCACAGGAAGACAAAGAGAAGATTATTCTGGCTCTTGGCAACGTGGCGGGAATTGGCACCGTTGATGACAGGATATCTGTTGTAACTCCTGCGCCGGAGGCTACCTTCTATGAGGTGAAAAGTGGTGATAGTCTGTCAAAAATTGCTAAAGCTCACTACGGAGATGCAATGAAATACCCGGTGATATTTGAGGCAAATAAGCCAATGCTTTCTGATCCGGATAAGATCTATCCAGGGCAAGTATTGCGAATACCGGTATTGGAAAACTAATGTTGGCAAAATCATGACCAAAAGGCATCATTTCCGTGTTGGGAATGATGCTTTTTTATTTCCCCCAAACCAATTTTCCAAGATCTTCTCTGCGGGTTTGTTCTGGGGCGTAAAATCAACGTCAGTCCATCGCTGGTCAAGTGTACCTCCACGCCATTGCCAAATCATCACACCGCGAAACCATGGTCGATGCCAAAAGGTCCGAAAAAATGCTTCATAGCAATTGGCTTGAGTCTGCATAGAAATCTCAGCCTGTTTGACATCTGGGTTCTCCACCCATTCCCACGGATTAATCGCTGCATCAACGGTGCTTTTATAGCCTAATTCCGAAAAGACGATCTCTTTACCGCTCCTTTCACTCATCTTTTTGATTTGCTGCAGATGAGGTTTCCATTCTTTGATGATCTCCTCAACGGTAGGATTTTCCTTAGAGCCCAAAGGGAAGTATGCTTGAATTCCGACCAAATCCAAGGCATCCCAAAACTCAATTTGATCAAATTCGCGGTACCAGTTTGCGGCATAAAATACCTTGCCTGAGTATACCTCCCGCACCGCACTAATCAGTTCGCGCCAGTAGTGAGGATACTTCAAGGTTACTGAGCTCAACTCCGTACCCAGACAGAAGTAGGTAGCTCCAATACGTTCACTTAGCTTTGCATAATGCATAATGAACGCACGATAATCTCGACCCCATTGTTCCCATTCAGTATCATTAGCCAGATCGATATGTGACCTCCACTTATCATCTTTGTTCCGCATCCAGATATGAGGTTTCAGAATGACCTCAAGACCGCAGCGAGTGGCTTCAGCAGCGAGCTGGACATAGACAGAATCACGATCTTGACTTCCCGGACGCCTCCTACGAAACCGAATATTGGGGGTATCATAATAATCTTGATAGCCATAGGGCACGAGTACAACCTGTTCAATATGTGATCTGGAGAGCTCAGATAAATTAGGTGATCCTTCGCGCCAGCGGCTGAAATAATGTACTCCTTTGATCTTATCATTCATGTCCTCAATTGCCGAATCCCTATGCTGGAGTTTATCCATTTCGTACACCGGATGAGTGAGAGCAAAGTGCCCCAGTTGACAAATGAACAAGATCACCGCATGAAGAAGAATGCTGTAACTCCTTGTCCATCCATTAAGTTTGCTCTTAGTGCTTTCGCAAGGTCCCATATTGGTTTTTCATTAGACAACCCTGTTGGTGTAGTCTCCAGTACCGATTCGACCAATATTGCCTGCAACACCTTCAATCAATGTGGTCCGCGCTTCGATACTCCGCCAGGCCATGTGGGGAGTAAGAATCACTTTCCTTTGGAATATTAATCGGTCCCTTTGCTGAGGAGGCTCAACTTTAAGTACATCAAGGGCTGCACCAGCGATCTTATCGGCAGAAAGTGCCATCAACAGCGCCTGTTCGTTGACCAGACCTCCTCTTCCAGTGTTGATGAGGTAGGCTGACGGCTTCATTAAGGACAGCGTTTCTGTATTGATCATCTCTGCCGTATCTTCGGTCAGTGGAAGATGTAAGGTAATAAAGTCGCTTTGAGATAGGAGCACCTCCAGAGAGACCAGCTTAACTAGCTTATCTTGCGTATTTGATCGATCAAGGGTCAAAATATTCATACCAAAAGATCGTCCTAGTTCACCGACTCTGGAACCGATCTGTCCGTATCCGATGATCCCCAATTTCTTACCTTTTAATTCGGTCACGGTATGTAGAGAGTAAGAAAAATCTGGCTGACCACTCCAACGTCCTTGACGGATGGAATCATGATGACGCTCAATTCTATTGGTCAATGCCAAAATGAGAGCTAGGGTATGCTGGGCAACACTTTCGTTTCCATACCCTGCTACATTGTAAACTTCAATGCCTTTCTCCTTTGCGGTGTCTATATCAACATTATCATGTCCGGTGGCCAGCAGACAGATTGCCTTTAGCTTACTCAAGGCATTGATCTCCGTAGCTCCGATCCTGACCTTATTGACGACCAGGACGTCTGCTTCCCTGGCCCGGGGAATGATATCTTGCGATTTCGTTCTATCATGGATTTCAACTGACCCCAAATTGGTGATGTTATCCCAGCTCAGATCTCCTGGGTTTACTGTATAGCCATCCAGCACAACGATCTTCATGATTGGAAAAATAGTGAAATTCATTATACCCGCACCAGATGCCTGAATGATGCAAACTGGTGGAGGCCTTCTCTTCAAGGTGATTGCTACATGCAAGCCTCGAAAACGCAATCCTGAGCTTGCACTTTGGGATTACTGGCAATATCCCCTGATTTCGAATACTTGATTTCTGTCATCCTGTTCTAAAGAGATCCTTAGTCATCACTCACCAATGAATACTATCAAATCTGACCATTTTGCACCTTCAGCTGCAAATGTGCAGAGATGGGCCACCTTTTGATCCATTCGTTGACCTAAGAAAATCTGAAAGTGCTTATGCCGACTGCTATTTCTTGAACTTTGTGAGGAGCATATACGAGTCAAGTCTGCCCTTCTTATCATAGGTTTCTGACTTCACTTGTCCATAACCTTCTGCATAGTAATATACCGATTCAAGGGTACGATTCATCAGTGGCATTTTTATATGTTCAGTGCTGGTTATTTTATAGGTGTCAAAGGTCTGCAGGGGAGTTTCCACCTGAGCCCGGTCGATGACCTTTCGATTCGAGATCTCCATTTCAATCTTCATGTTGACAACTCCCATTTCTGCCTGAACTATAGACTTGGCATCGGGAAGATCTTGACCAACACTTAGTGAGGAGGGTATAACCAGCTCTTCTCCGCTTACTTTCAACTCTACCGTACCGAACATTTCTTTTAATTGAGGATTCATGAAATTGGAAACATTCGCATGATAACTTCCATCCTCGCAAGACACAGAAAAGTCAAAAGATCCGACCTCCTTGTCTTTCTTATCATACATTTTCGATGAGATCAGATATTTAGTCTCGTCTCCTTCAGAGCTTCTTTCGACTACTTCATATTCGATCCGGGAAGACCTTTTATCTCGTTTATCAAAAAAACTATACTCAAATTGTGAACCTTCTTGAAACGGAAACCATGGCGTACATTCCTGACTAAATGCACCATCCGGGAGACCTAAAACCATCAAAAGAGTAAAGACATTATAACAAATCATGACACATAGTCGATTTGCTGTATTGGGTGGATTGGCTTTATTTATTTGCATCGTTGGTCAGTTTATTTTTAGATAAAAATTAATTATATGACTTTGGCAGAGTACTAGGTGATTGAAAATTCGACTAAATCTAAATTCATGGTTCCTATGAGTCTAAAATTCTTCATTTCTAAATCCAAAGGTTATCAAGATTAATCCTATGCGACTAGAAATCTAAGATCATTTTCCATTGAGCTTCCAGTCATAATCTAAAAAATCAACACTGGCATCATCCTCTATTCTAATACTTGTGTATTTATTTACATAGGTTATGACATTTCCAAAATCCTCAGAATACCAGTCGAATATTTTTGAAATTTTAATGGCCGTCTTAGTTAGGATATTGTATTTATTATCATTAATGAAAATCCGTGTTCGTTCATTCAACAATTGATCAATATTGGCTTCAGTAAAGGCTCGATTCGCTAAAGGTGGGCATGACCTGGCAGCGCAGTTAACAGCAAAGTGAATCCTTGCGTCACCAAATCTGGGCCGAATAATTTCATGCTCGATTTGATTTAAGGAATAAGTCTGATCTCCCAGCTCTATCCATTTTTTATCCCAGGGTTTTCCATTTTCAATGTCCATAATACTTTCCACTGGATAATGATCAATGATCAATTTGATGGTGAAAGCGTTATAGGCATTGATCCAATAGGATAACTCAGCATTCCTTGACCAATCTTTAGCAACGGGATGCTCTTTTAAAGCCTTCAAATATGCATCCAATACATCGATTTCAGCCTTAATGGCTAGGTAATCTACAACCCCCGATGTGGTCACATGCCTTCCCAAAAAATTACTAAATATCTGATGATCGGGTGAATGCTGATCAAGAGATTCCTCATCGTCGTCAACATACCCAGAATCCAGTATTGCCGATCCATGAACACCTTCCTCTTCCAACATTTCGGGTTCGCCTTGATAGACTCCGGTTGTAAGTTCTTCGTTTGGTTCGGAATCAAGCACCGATCGCGGTTGGTCTTCGTCATTGGTGTCCTTCCTTTCAGATGAAGATTGTACAGGTTCATCTGCCTCTGCCGGAGCTTCTTCAACGATCCTTTTGGAATCGAGTTCGTCAGAATGCAAGGAGGAGTCTACAACTTGAACATTGGAGATGGTCGCAGTCTCCTGGTCGCCCTTTTCATCTTGTAATTCTGGGGTAGAACACATCGCGAGTACCGTTGATAGAAAAACCATCATGATCATAGTAAATTCAGTTGTATATAGTTTGAAATAAAAAAAGGTAAACTGCATCTGCGAGTTTTAACCCATTTCATCATTGAAAGGTTCGACGAGGCTTACCATCATTGCAGATTCGAGCATTCTGAAAAACAGCACATCTACAGCGATCAAGCGCAACTATGCCCACCAGTCCTCATTCCTTAGAGTTCCCAATCCAATCTGAGCGTTAAATTTCTAGGGGCATCAAGCAACCCCGGCCGCACACTATATTCAACGTTAAAGAGATTTCGCATCAAGAGGGTCGCTGACAGCTTGGGTCCAAGGTGATAAATGGCACGCATATCGGTCACTGTGTATCCTTTGTGCGTCCTCCTAAATTCTTGAAGACCCGGCACAAAAAATTCAAAGATTGCATCTACTGCCTCCATTTCACTGGTGTGTTGGACACTGACGCCCAGCTCTAGATCTGCTCCACCTGCCTGAACATCAATTTTAAACTGATGCTTTGAACGATATTTCAGAATATTGTAATCCACCGATGAGGCAAAGGAATCCCTCTGGGTAAAATCCTGAAATCTTGGATCCACAAAAGTATAGCCTGCTATAACTGTCGCTTCCTGCCCCCAAATCCTGCCGGCACTATTTAGGCTAAAATCCAGCCCCCTGATCCGGGTATCACCAATATTCTGAGACTGAAAGCCCTCTATCAATCCCGTGAAGACAAACTCCATCATTTGTTGATACTCAGACCAGTATAACGACAAATCAGCAAATCCCTGCATTTCTCCCCACTCAAATCCCTGCTTAACTCCCAGCTCTGCACTCCAACCTGTCTCCGATTCCAGTTGAAGATTTGGAGATACAATGGTAGAGCCAAAAGAAGTGCTGATGTATCTTTCGGCAATGGTTGGGTAACGATACCCTTCGCCCCAGGAGGCACGAAGGTAAGTTGCTTCTGCAAGCCGGTAATTGGCTCCAAATCTAAAGACTGGTTTTGACTCTCGAAGGACTCCCTCGGGAATCCGTTCCGAGCCAACCCTGGTCGGACCATGTAAAATATTAGTCTCGTATCTCAGGCCCGCATTCAAAGTAAATCTCCCCCCCCATTTTTTCTCCATTTGAAGGTAAGCGGCCAAATTATCGGTGCTGAAAGTTGTATCACTATAAAGTGCAGCGGTCACCTGAGTATGGGTACCTACAATGCCCAAAGTGATGATGCCATCAAGAGAACCAATGCGATTAATGTGTTGATATTCACCGTAATAGAGTTTTGACTGATTGGATCGATTGGCATTGTTCATATTGTCAACATGAAATACCCTGGCCTTTAATTCATGCCGGTCACCGTCGTCTGTGAAATATCTGATGTAGGGATCCAGGAAATACCGGAAGAAATCAGAGGTGGAATAATTTGATGAGTCTCCTTGATAGGCGCCTTCTTGGGCATTTTTCCAGAAGAAAAAATTCTGACCTTCACCATCATTGATGTTCAACTGGGCTCCAATCTCCCATCGCTGGGTAGGACGGTATCGAATCTTCGAAGTAAATCGCCTATGCCGGTCATAATTCTCAAATTGAAAGTCATCTCCACTTTGGTGATAAAGGCTGCTAACCAAGTCGACTTTATCCAAGCGTCGGGCGTCCCTCAGACTGAATCCGTAGTTAATTGGAATCCCTGACCACCACTGTTTCTGACGATCTCGCGGTGCGAAAAAACCTCTAGTAAACATGGAAACCTTGGTCTCAGGATCCTCAGTGGCGTATCCCGTTCTGACATTGATAATCCCGTTGAGCGCACTCGACCCGTAAAGAGCTGATGTTGCTCCTTTTACTACCTCCAGTTGAGCAATATTCTCTACTGGAAAATCATCCCAGGTGGGAAAGCCTGCATCGGCTTGGAGGGCCGGAATATCATCAAGCAACAACATTACACGGCTTCCAGCACCGTAAGAAAAGCCACTTCCGCCTCTGATGTTTGCCTGGCCATCAATGATTGCCACTCCCGGCACCTTATCCAGGACATCATCTATAGATGTAGCATTGTTAGCATCCAACAGTGCTGGTTGCAATATCTCGATAGACACCGTTGACTCACTCAGGGGCTTTTCAAACTTACCCGCAGTCACCGTAACGGCATCCATCATCCTTCCTACTGCCACCATGCGTATAGTGCCGAGATCTAGAGTTGCTTGTCGCAACAACCTCACGCTCATAGGGTGATATCCCAAATAGCGGATTTCTAACAAGACGGAATCTTCTACCTCAGATAAGGTAAGGTTAAATCTACCATCCAAGTCAGTCAATGTCCCCCTACCTGCTACCTGAATCGTGGCTGCTACCAGAGCCTGCTGATCAGCGGAATCAACAACAGTTCCGAAAATGTGCATTTCTTGTCCCTCCGCCTGTACAAGGAAAACGGCTATAATGAAAGGAGTAAGCGTTTTCCAACACTGCAAGGTGCACATCTGTTAATTTTTAACAAAATTACGAGGCTATCCGTATCTTCAAACAAGTAAAAATGTAAAAATCGTGAGAATCTTTACCTGTATATGTACCTTCTTTCTATCTGTCAACCTAGCGACAGCTCAGTCTGATACCCTTTCTACCTGCGATCCAGACTCGAGTTTTCTGGCCGGCGATGCGCTTGTATCACCTCTTCCTCAAATCAACGATACCTTAGGAGAAGGCCTCGATGGCCCAGCATGTATTGGAGAGCCTTTTGAGCAAGTCTTTTTTGTGAGACTGCCGCGTACGATTTCTTTTGGCATATTGACCTTGACGGTCACCTCAGTACGCATAGATTCTGTGACCAATATGCCAGAGGGCTTCACTTATGTTTGCAGTAGGCCAGATTGTGAGTTTCCGGCTGACTCTGTGAGTTGCATATTGCTGACTGGCATGGCCACCCCTGAAAATCAGCCGGGTGATTATGAGTTGAAAATCGGTCTCACCATAAACTCAAATCTTGGTCCCATTCCAGCACTGATTCCAGATTCCAGCATTCTTCAAGGCAGCTACGTATTGACGCTTAATGAAATGGGGGATACTGCTTGTCTGGTTGCACCGGTATTTGATGTTGATCGACTTCCCGTTAGCTTCCGAAGCTATCCTAATCCAGCAAAGGAAGAGGTCTACCTTGAGTGGCAAAGTGACCATAGAGGTACAGGTTTGCTTGAGATTCGAGATCTGACGGGGCAGTTGAAGAACCGCCAAGAAGTAAATTACCAGCAAGGGCTTCAGAGGCGAAGTGTAAATACAGAGCACCTGCCTTCTGGCCTATACTTAATCGGTGTTACTGGTAACCAGACGCAATTTTGGACCAAGGTATTTATCCATTAGAATGCATGTGCACCATTCGCAAGGTGTAGGCCATTTCTAGCTACTCCTCAACCGGATCGATCATGTCTAAGCTTAGAAGGCGGCGTTCCTGCACGTTGATGCTTCCCCAAGAAAGAAAACCACCAGAAGCCCGGGCCACATGCCTGGCAAAGCTAATCAGGCTTTCATAGAAAGCAACGGCCAATTCTCGATCTTCAATTTTAGCCATAATGGGGTTTAGCAAGGCAAGGCGCTCGGAAATAAGTCTGTTTCTCGTTTCGGTCTCACCAGCATATTTCTCAATAGTAGCATCGAGTCTTTCTTCGAAGTCTTTGTCGACCTCTAAGTAAAAGTCCCTCAAGCCCGGAGGAAGGGAATAACTTCGAATTTCAGTTACTTTGGCAGCCCACTCTTTCTCCTTCGTGTCAATGTTACCATCGGCGCCGGCAATCAAAGCAGTAATAAGCGAAATCGAATGCTTTAAGGCCTCATATTCCTCTTTCGTAATCCCTCTAAATTTGTCTTGCATTGGTGCCCTTGATTTATAAGGCTGCAAAAATATCAAAAGAATGGGGTTTGACAAGATCAATTGCATGGCCAGACATTGACCATGCCAATGGTACAATATGCCGGTTAAAAATAAGGACCAGTTTGCCTCATGAAGTTGAAATAGAAATGTTTATCACCACTCATCTGTTACTTAACTCATGCACGGTAATTTGGAGATGCTACACTCAATGTATGATGGGTTGATTTTTTTGATGGCTTAGAATCACAACTTCTCGTTGAAACGCAGATCTTCTTCTCATATGCCACTAAACAATCCAACAGGTAGCAGAAGACCGCTGAAGCCTCATTGAATCCAGAATGTCTTATTTTCGTCACTATGCTACCAAAAACGCATATACTCGGTCGGTCTTTTGTATTGCCTGCGCTACTTTTGGCTATGCTAGCCTGCAAGGGAGAGGATGAATTGGAACAAAGTCCGACAACCCATATAGAGGGACCAGATACCACCTTCAACCGAGTCATGGTAGATCGTCTGCGTATGAGATCAGCTCCTGATATGGAGGCGGAGACGATCATGCTTTTGCCTGAGGGATCGATCGTCAAATTTTGGGGAGAGCGTTCTCAGGAACAACTCGAAGTAATCTTACGTGGTCAATCGATAACCGACCATTGGAAACGAATCAAATATGGATCTTCGGTAGGATGGATCTTCGGAGGTGCGATGCAGGAAATAGAAGACTCAAATGTGGGAGACTTATTGATCATTCCAGGTGAACGGGTGGGTCCAGTACTGGCAACAGATAATGAGCGAAGTTTGATCGAGCGATTGGGGCCAGAACACGTTGAAAGGGGTGACTTGATGATAGGCGAAGGCCAAATTGTGGAAGCAACTTATCTTTTTTCCGGAACAGAAAAAGAATTGATACTCCTCTGGGACGCTGAAGATTTTGAGCATCTTCGCGAGGTACGGATCACCAAGGCCAATTCTCCCTGGAAAACTGAAGAAGGCTTGTCAGTCGGAACTGATCTGAAAACCCTTGAAGGCATCAATGGAAAACCATTTGTGATCAGTGGTTTTCAATGGGATTATGCGGGGAGCACCGTAAGTTGGAACGCCGGTAAGGTGTCTTCAGACCTGGTCATTGTCTTTGCCGAACCGAAACAGATCCACAAATCTCTTATTGGCGATCATCGAATCTCTTCTGATACCCGTCAACTGCAAAGAGCCAACCCACAAGTAAAGGCCATTCGAGTGCTCTTCTCCATCTGATAAGCGTCATTTTTATAGGAACTCAATAATTTTTGTATTGATATTAACTAAATTTTAGTTGACAAACTAAATTTTAGTTAATATCTTGCGTACATGAATCGACAATTGACACCCCGTGAGGAAGATGTAATGCAAATACTCTGGAAACTCAAGAAAGCCTTCGTGAAAGAGATCATCGAAGAAATGCCGAGTCCAGCACCTCCTTACAATACAATTAGTTCTGTTGTGAGAAAATTAGAAGCTGAGGGATTGGTGGGGTTTCAAGCCTTTGGGAAAACCCACCAGTATTACCCCATCTTAAAAAGATCGGCTTATCGTACCCGGATATTGAAAAAGATTGTCAGCGAATATTTTTCCAATTCACCGGAGAGCCTTCTCTCCCATTTTGTTCTGGAGGAACAAATTGATGTCGACGAGCTTGAACAACTGGTCAAAGCCTTAAAAAAGAAGCAATGATGGAAAACTGGATTATATACATGGTTAAAGCAGCTTGTTGTTTAACCGTTTTCTATTTGTGTTATAGCCTATTGTTCAGAAGGAGATCCTTTTACCAACTGAATAGATTTTACCTGATGTACGCTTCGATCTTATCCTTCATCATTCCTTTGCTGGAATTACCTGAAAAAGCCCTTCCTCAGCTAGGAGCTTCAATGCCAGGAAAGACGGACCTTGCCACTGAAAAAGTAGCAGGGGGTGAATCTCAATTCATCCACTGGATTTCACAACCCATTCAGTCAAAAGTACCCGAGTTAATGCTAAGTTGGGCTGACCTATTGGTCGGAATCTATTGGGTGGGGGTCGTATTTATGACGGTAAAATTTCTGCTGAAGTTGATCCGGTTGGTCAGGATTTATCGAAACAGCCGGAAGACAAAAATTGACGGACAAACCATGAGACTGACTCGGGAATTGCCCACCAGTTCCTTTTTTCACCTGCTGTTTTGGAATGACAAAAACAACTATTCGCCAGAGGCGGCAAATTGGATCGTAAAGCACGAAAGAATACACGCGCGGCATGGCACAGTTTAGATTTAATGATCAATGAGATCATTAGCATTGTTCAGTGGTTTAATCCCGTCGTCGCATGGATTGGAAGGGAGTTGAGAATGCTCCATGAATTCATTGCTGACCGGAAGATTGTCAAAATATATGGTCTCAAGGACTACTTGCATTTGTTGGCCGCACCTGTCGATGAGGAACGCAGGAAACTACCGATAACTTCCTTCAGTGACCTCATAGTGGAGCGTATCCAAAGGTTGTATCAAGCACCTGATCCTCCTTATTCCGGAACCACTTATCTGTTGGTTCTCCCTATGATCGTTGGCTTAGTTTTGACTTTCTCTGCTCCTGAGGCAGGTGACCTAGATACGGCAATGGACAACTTATCAAATACTAAGATTCTTACCTTGAATGCGGACCGGTTGCCAGAAAAGGCTGCTACCATCCAGTGGGGAAATCTAAATTTTCAAATTCCACTTCATCACTATGCAAATCGACCAGCATCTTATGGTTTATCCCATTTCACAGAAAAACGCGAGTTGCTGGCAACTCAGGGTAAAAAAATCCAAATTCTTGGCCCCAAAGGAAAATCAATTTCTGATTCGATCTATGTGACCCTTCACTCGGCCAAGAAGCCCTATTCCCGCTATCAGGAAAAATTTGCTTCTTCACCGGTGAGACTATCAAAATCCTTTTATGATCACATCCACGATCAGGATGAAGCCTCTTTTGTAACTATTTCCACCAAAATCGGGAACCACCGTTTGTCTTTATTTCTGAGAATGGTCGATCTGGAAAATCAAGATCATTATATCTTGTGGTCAGGTCAGAAATACCATGTACAGAATCACCAGCAATCCTGTTCCGGGAATAAATTCATCGGTTTCCATAACCAGGTCACCTCAAAAGAACTGACTGCACTGTTGGAATCCGGGATGCCCTCTGTATTTTATGAAGAGCCCATCGAGCTGAAAAATAACGCCACATTTTACATGCTCAAAGGCCCAGCCCAAGAAGTGGATAAGGTAACGCTGATCGAATGGCTCAAACTCGAAAAATCTATGATGGCACCGGTGGTGATGCAATTGGAGGGTCGCAATGGAGAGACATTTTTCAGCGGATTTAGTGAGGTTAACCAACCTACCATCGAGTATGAACACTGGCAGGATCTAGAACGAGAGGAGATGTATTTTATTGGAGCCAAAAAAGTTCTGAAGGAAAAGACCACGCTAGAATGGGGTCATCTACAATCGGTCACGAATATGCATGTCCAAAGTTATCCTGGTACATTGGTCACCTTTAACGGAGAACGAATTACTGAAAATCATTTGACAGTTGCCCAGGTTAGAAGTATGCTCCGGTCGAAACCCCTACTTCGTACCCATGATAAAAAAAGCAAAGGGATTTATACCCTACACCTAAAATTTATCGATCATGAAAATATCCCCTTTGATTGTGCATTAATTTACCATCCAAAGAAGGGATTACTGGACGATAGCTGCCTACTGAAGATTTTGCAGAGAATAAAATCTGATGATTTTCTCGAAATCTACTTCTACCTCAATCAAGAGCTAAAACACCCCATATTAAGATTTAAAATCATGCCAAATTGAATGAAAGAAGTGTATTGAAATAGTATTTTCTGCTTCCAGGTTAAGTCATCATTTTTTTTTGGAGGCACTTGACTTTCTGTAAGATTCACCGGTTAATAGTTGTATCTCACACCGGAGATACCCATTGTGAACAACCAGATATCATTTGCAGGAAATATTTGCTCTAAGCATGATTAGCATAGGTAAATCCAGTGTTGGACTTCTAACCAACGTGGATTGTAAAACGTCATGTTTTCCGACCGACTGTGCAGGAACCGGCCCTACCGATTGTAAATAAAATCAGGCCAGAAGAAGAGATGATCAGGTAAATTCTTAACGGGGCGAAGAATTTGTAGATCCTAGACCAAGTTTAATTTCGGATATCCCCAGAATTAAATTCCAGGATGGAATACAGCCTCTCCTATCTGATCAATTAGTTCTTCTCAGGAACCAGGATCAATTTTGTCAAGTCCAGTAGTAGGAGTTTAGCTATGCTCACCCTGTAAAGAACGGCTAACCAAATGAAATTGTAAATTATTGGTGAATCAATCTGTTTCTCTGGAACCACCATAACAATCTTGGTGTCTGTGTGACTAGATCCAAGTCCTCTTGATATTAATTTACTTGTAAGTAGCCATCATCCGGCATGAAAAATAAACATGGAATAAGCTTTAATCAGGAAATTAAATCTTAGAAAAGTCAAAGAAAATAGGGCCAAACAGCGTGCGTTCAGCCCCAGAGTGAAAAATAGTTTAGGTGTAAAAGATAAACATTTAATTGTTAATGTAGGCAAGACCAGCCCACTCCATGACTTTTTTTCTGAAAGTGAGGAAAGCTTTTGGTGTACTCAATGATGGCTTTAGATCAAAAAAGCTCAAAATTCATATTCAGCAGCCAATCTGAAGGTGCGATGAAGATTTGAAAAAGAACCACTGCTGAATTCTCCGGTAAGATGGGTACGAAATCCATACAAATAGGACAATTGCAGCCTGAAGTGACCTGTCACAACATAAGCGATCCCAACATCTACAGACAAATTCTGCTTTCGAACGAGATCCGGAGGAGATTGCAATTGTCCTGTACTTCCTTGGGTGATTACAGGTTCGAGTTTCTGTGTCCGGATGAAAAATATTGGCGTGATGCCCACGTAGGGCTGCCACCTTCCGTCGGGGTTATATTGCGCAAAAATCGGTACGCGCAGATAGGATCCTACATCCAAATTAAATCGGGAAGAGCTTGAGACAAAACCTTGACTGCTATCAAAACGCTCCGGTTCAGACTGTTGATCCAGAGAAGACCTGTCACCATAAATATTGAATTGATTGGAGACCGAGGGATCGTAATAAACTTGGTGCTGTTTACGAACTTCCCAAAATGCCACCCCCAGCCCTACAGCCCATCTTTTCAGGAGTTTAAAACGAAGGGTAGTTGAGACATCCCAACTCAGGTGATTAAAATTCCTGTCTGCCAGTAAACCACCACCAACCAAGGCATCCCATGTCCTTCTCCTAGGGTTTTGGATGTTTACATTTCCCTCATCAGCAATTGCCGTAGAGAGCAATGAAAGAGGATAAGGTTCTGTAGAAACGTACACATCCCTAAAGGACAGCATAGCTATGGAAGACCAATGATGCTTTTTCTTGGTCGGAAGGATCTCAACCTCTTCACTAGGTTCACCAGTGTAAGAATCGCCATTCTTCACTGTTTCGATTTGGTCAGATGCTTGATTACCCAATTGGGAATCAGATTCTTGTCGTTGATCTTTAACAAATGGTTGATGATGCTCTTGATCAACTGGGTTTGATTGTCCCAGGTTCTTTGCCAACGCCAGGTCGCTACGGGTTAGCTTTTGGTGTTGTTCAACAGGGCTTTTAGGAGTGATCTCTAAATGAGATATTTCTGCTTCTTTCAAATTACCATTCGCATCACGCTGTGGATCCGATAGTTCTGACTCTCGATCAGTGCCGGTCTTATTATGCTGGGCAACCTCAAGCATGGACTTACCCCCTTGATCAGGGTTTATCCAAAAAAGGCCAGCAGCAATCATAATGGCTGCAGCAATTCCTACCGGCCACCAGATGATGGGTCTTCGTTTTCTTTTTACCGGCATCTCCTGATCCAATAGTACACGCATTGCTTGCCATCCTCGATCTTCCAGGTGATGTTGTTCTTCGTTGCTACTTTTCTTGAGCATAATTTTCTTGCTGCTGCTTAATTAATCCTTGCAATTTTCTGCGCGCATTTGCCAGGTGCCACTTGGATGTGTTTTCGCTCATACCAAGTTTTTCACCAATTTCTCGATGATTAAATCCTTCGATTGCATACATCTTGAACACCTTCTCTGTGGTGATCGGTAGTTTTTGCACCAATTTCATAAGATCTTCGAAGTAGAGTCCAGGAATGATTTCGGGATTGCTCTGCTCATCCCGGTCTTCGAAGACCATAAATTGAATGTATTTTGACTCTTTCCTGAAATGATCGGAAAGGGTGTGATATACAATACGTCGAATCCAACCCTCTAAAGAACCCTTGAAGGAATAGGTTCCCATTTTCTTGAATGCCTTTAAGAATCCGTCATTACAGATGGATAGGGCTATGCTCTCATCCGTTGTATAGCGACTGCACATTCTCATCATAGTAGCAAAATATCGTCTATATAAAGCCTCCTGATACATCCGATCGTTTTCAGTGCATCCCTTTACCAGTTGTTCGTCTGTATACTTGTGGTGCTCGGTCATTCAAACCAGGCAAATGCCCTCAATTAAATCATAAGGTATAACGTTTCCGATGACTAAAACAGGAAGCCAAGCCCCACATTTAGTCTCTTATAAAAGATTTCAATCTCGGATCTCTCACTGCCTTCAAACCTTTCAAAGGCGGCTTTCTGGAACTTCAATCCCATTTCGAGTACTACGTTCATCCCGTTTCGCCCGCTCAGTCGATACCCAAGCGATGGATTGAGAAAATAACCTCCGTCTGCACTGACAATCCCAATATCTTCGTTGCGAAAAGCAAATCCATAGCCCACCCTCAGGTTATAAAAGGGTGTGACGGGTTGCTTGAGAAAATAACCACGCAGTTCCCCATACAATGGGAAGATCTTTTCATCTGCACCAGGTGTATAAAAATCTGCTCCCAGGCCCAAGCCCACCCCGAGCAAACGCTTGAATTGATGACCGACAACTGTTGAAAAAGCATATCCAACCAGACCTCCCTGATCTCGGCTAACGGTGTTGAACGATACACTGGCAGAAGTGGCGTGATAAAGTCCTTTCTCGCGAAAGGAATATGGCCTGGTCATCGGTTTTTCCTTGACTTGGTACCTTTGGACATACTGTACTTTCTTAAGGAGATATTCAGGTACTATCGTAGTGTCTCCGTAGATAGAGACCAACACGGTTTCAACTCCTGGTGTAAAGGAAATCAACGTACCTCGCAACTCCAATCCCTTCTTTAGATGCAATATAACTTCTGGCTTCTTTAATTCCTGGGTCCAACCACTGGTCTCCAGGCACAAAAGGATCAACGCAAAGGTCACCGTCCTTATCGCAATGTTTAAAGCATTCATGTCAGTCGGTTAATTCTATTGGTATTCGACTTAACATCTCTAATCTCTTTGGATTGCTGGAGTCGTATTGACGCAGGCCATCGCCACCAACCACCAGCAAGTGTTGGGGCGAAAGTGCAATGACATCTGTGGCCTCGACGTTGCGGAGATGATCTATTTCCTTGATATCGCTCCGATCACTGACATCCAGAACTTTAAGTCCAAAATCTCCCTCACATATGTAGAGGTGGTTTCCCTGCAGTGATAGACCGTGGGGATGGATCATGCTATAGGATCTGATGAGAAATGGAGAAAACACATTTTCAATATCGATGACATCAAGTTGATTGGTGAAACCTTCGCATATCGTACCTTCACGTAAGGTCACATACGCCGTATTGTCATCTGCAACGACAGGATCACAGGCTCGAACGTGTTCAAATTGAGATTGCAACAGGGGATTTTGAGGGGTGGATATATCGAAAATAAACATTCCCGTATTGGAGCCAACAAAAAGCTGGTCCTTGAAGGGATAAATGGTTTCAATGCCCCAACCCAGCCGGTGCCGGGAGGCTAGGTCAGGTATACTTGGATTGGAAAGATCGTAAACCGTCAAATCGAATTCTGACACTGTATAAAGATGATTTTTTGAAATGGTAAATCTCGCCGTGGATCCCCCCGTGCCAACAGGACTACTACCTAGCCTGGATGCATCAAAGCCGGCAAATGACAATTGTTCAGCATCAAAGAAGATCGTGCCATTGTTGCCCCTCCACCTCCTATTATTGAAGTTGGGGTCATCGCAGTCTAATGTCACTTTCCTTTCCGTTTCTTGATAGTAGACTAGGGTGCCCCTGGCATCTCGTTGTGGTTCTCCAAATACGTTCTCGATACGGGAAGTTTGCCTGGGGTTTTGCAGGTCCGAAAGATCAATGGTGATTAATGCATCAAATTTATTGGCCTGCATCCGGTTGTGGCTAACAGCAAAATGCTCATTTCCTTCAATGCTTAGGAAGGCCAGGTTTATAGGATTACTGGGGTCACTGTTGTCGTAAATGTGTACACCCTCCCTGAACTCGTTGACCAACAAATATTTCCCGTACACATAGAGGATGCCTGGGTCTCTCAATGCACGTGGAGATTGGATCTGAGGCAGTGCCGTCATTTGAGCTTCAGTTCTGTATACTGGGACAAATTCTACAAAGGTTCTCGTCTCGGTACATTCATCCTTCAAACATGACGTAAGAAGGAAGACCAACGGCAGTAAAAGCAAATACTGAAAGTTCTTTTTCATGACTTTTTCATTTTAGGATTCTCAAATTGCTAGACAGATGCTTTGGATTGATTGGTTGGGTCTGTATCCAAAGAAATCACATGATCCTCCCCTGGCTTCTTTCTTAATCTACCAAAAGATGTTTCTGACTTAAAGTCAAAATTTTATGTAAAAACTAGCATCTTAATGGCAAATGACATAACTTTAAGTGCTATAAAATAAGGGGATATAGTAGTCATATGCCGCTGCCCTATAATTAACGCAAAGTCAAAAATTTATAAAATGTCTACAGCAACTGATAGGAAGGAATTAATGGCTGGAGGAACTTTTCTCATAGAAGATACTCAAAGCGATCAAGTATTTGTTCCTGAGGATTTTACTGAAGAGCAAACTATGATTCAGCAAATGACCAGAGAATTTGTTGAAAATCATGCTAGAGTAAAGGGTCACGAATTGGACGAACAAGTTGGTCTAATGCAAATTGCTGGTGAACTAGGCCTTTTGGGGGCCCACATGCCTGAGGAATACGGTGGTCTGGGTTTAGATACAAATACGAACACCATTATTGGAGAAGAAGTGGGTAAAGGTGGAGGATCTTTCAATACAACTTTTGCAGCTCACACAGGCATCGGCATGTTACCCATCTTATACTTTGGAAGAGAGGATCAGAAGACGAAGTATCTTCCCAAACTGGCTTCTGGCGAATGGATCGCCGCCTATTGTCTGACTGAACCAAGTTCGGGATCTGATGCGTTGGCTGCCAAAACTAGAGCAGACCTCACCGCAGATCATCAGCATTACCTGATCAATGGCCAGAAGATGTGGATTTCAAATGCTGGCTTTGCCGACGTCTTCATAGTTTTTGCTCAGGTAGATGGAGAAAAATTTACAGGATTTATCGTTGACGCCAAAACACCAGGTATCACTTTGGGTGAAGAAGAGAAGAAATTGGGCATCAAAGGATCTTCAACACGTCAGGTCTTCTTTGAAAATGTGAAAGTAGCCACAGACAGTGTTTTGGGTGAGGTTGGCAGAGGACATTTAATCGCGTTTAATGCGCTGAACATCGGCCGGTTCAAGCTTGGAAATATGGCTTTGGGAGGATGTAAGTCAGCCGCATCTACAAGTATCCAATACGCCAATGAACGGATTCAGTTTAAGCAGCCCATCAGTAATTTTGGTGCGATTAAACATAAACTGGCAGAGCAAGCCATTAGAATCTATGCCCTCGAAAGTGCCGTCTACCGGGTTTCTGATCTATTGCAACGGAAAAAAAGTCAATTGCTGGACGATGGATTACGTATTGAGGATTCGCTTTTGAAAGCGGCAGAAGAATACGCCATTGAATGTGCTTGCATCAAGGTAGCGGGTTCCGAATACCTCGACTTTGTCATCGACGAAGCCATCCAAATTCACGGTGGATATGGTTATTCCGAGGAATACCCTGTTGCCCGTGCCTACCGGGATCAACGAATCAATCGAATCTATGAGGGTACCAATGAAATTAACCGCATGTTGATGGTAAATATGCTGTTCAAGAGAGCGTTGAATGGATCAATAGATATGGTGGGCCCCGCCTGGGAGGTTCAAAAGGAGTTGACAAAAATGCCAGATTTATCTAAGCCAAGTGGTTATTATGGTGTGGAGGAAATCGTAATAAAAAATCACAAACGGTTGACTCTGATGGTACTCGGAGCTGCCGCCAAGATGCAAATGGATGGTAAAATTAACTTAAAGGAGGAGCAAGAAATTTTAATGAATGGAGCGGATCTCCTCATTGACCTCTTTCTTGCAGAATCACTGCTATACCGTATCAAACGATTAGCCAACGAAGATAAAACGGCAAGCCAAGCCATATATGATGCCATCTTGAAGACCTTCCTTCACGACGCCAACGCCAGAATGGCAAAAACGGCCATCGATGCCTTGGCGTCATTTGCCTCGGGCGATCTTCTCAAAACATTTACGATGGGCGTCAAACGCTTTACGTCGTATGCACCCGTCAATGTGAAAGAAAACAGACGGTTAATTGCGGAGCATCTGATTACACAGAACCAATATCACCTATGAGTCTTGCAGTAAGAGAGTGCGCAGGATCTCCATCTGGTAATTTTTCCAGGTTTCTATTTGTACACCCAGAAGGGTCTGACTATGACTGCCGGCAGCCACATTTAACTTAATGAACCCCGTGACCGCAGCCCAGGCGATCAAATAAAGCAATTCGGGTTTCCGGCGATTCTTGATACTGCCATCCTGCACACCCTTTTCAATTTCCTTTGTAACCAGGTTTATGGAGAGATTCTGAATACCCTGCACCATACGATAATACATACTCTCCCGCAAAGCTTCGGTTAGCTTGGCCTTATCTTTACCATCTCTGGTGGAGCGATTCAAGGTCATATAATCTAGAATGACCTCCGTGTAGAGAAAATGCCTTCCACAAAAATCCATATAGGCTTCGACAATGGCCAGGACAACTTCCAGACCGCACACTCCTCGATGCTGATCAATGGTTCTATAGAGCAGTTCGTTTAGCGCCGTGATGGCCCGATAAGTAACTGCCATGTAAAGGTTCTCCTTGGTGTCAAAATAAAAGTAGACCGATCCTTTGCTTACCCCAGCAGCCTTGGCTACATCCTCCATCTTGGCATTGGCAAAACCAACTGCTGAGAACACTACCTCAGCAGCATCGATGATGCTTTGTTCTTTCTCAGTGCGTTTTAGACTGGCTTGAGCCATGAAAACCTCAATTGGTGGCCAATAATACTAAAAGTAACATATTCCATGCCCAAAGTTTGGCTCGCAGGTGAAGAAGGCTTCCGGGAGGGCGGCAACCTTCTTCATTCGGTGAGTTAGTAGGCAATTCGAGAGGAGTGAATTGCCGGAATTTAGTCTTTATTTGCTTGGCGCCAGGTTCAAATCTTTGATCAATTCTCCACTTTTGACGTCCTCCTGAATATAAGCATTCCTACAATAAAATTCCAGATTTCTCTGAGGAATTTCTTTGCTTGCAACGATCAGGGAATTATAGCGGCATGGCTCTGCAGTACAAATTTCCAGGCCAATAAAACTGAAGAGAGACCTTGAGAATTATAGCAAATCTACTGGGTTTGCACATCATCCATGTTATCTTGTGGGCTACAAAAGAGGATTCAATTGAAAGTACTCAAGGTCCACGAGAAGGATAACGTTTGGATTGCCCTAGAGGATATAGAAGCCCACAGCCTGGTATCCGATGGCAAGCGAGACATCAAAGCCAAGGAGAACATTGCCATGAAGCATAAGATGGCCATAGAGACCCTGGAGCTCGATGATCCCATCATCATGTATGGCACAGTAGCCGGTAGAGCAAATAGGAAGATTGAATCCGGGTGTGCATTATCCACCGACAACGTACGTCACGACACCCAGCCTGTTGAGATGCGGTCAAGTCAACCCAGCTGGCATGCACCAGATACGAGTGAATTTAAACAAAAAGAGTTTGCTGGATATCACCGAAGTAATGGGGAGGTAGGTACGCGTAATTTTTGGTTAGTGATTCCCCTGGTTTTCTGTGAAAACCGCAATCTTCAAGTGATTCAGGATTCCCTGCTTGGTCCATTGGGATATCAACGCTACAGTCAGCAAGTAGTGGATGTCACACCCTTAATAGAGGCATTTCGCACTGGACATCGACAGTTTTCCGAAATCAGATTGGATCGCACAAATCAGCCCAGGCAAAAGAAAATCTTTCCCCAGATTGATGGCATAAAATTTCTCAGACACGAAAGCGGCTGTGGAGGAAGCAGGCAGGATGCCGATATGCTGTGTCGGCTGCTCGCAACTTATGTCAACCATGCAAATGTGGCGGGTGCGTCGATTTTAAGCCTTGGTTGTCAAAATGCTCAAGTGAGTTTACTGAAAAAACATCTGCACCAACTAAACCCACACTTTGACAAGCCCATCTTTTACTTCGAGCAGCAAGAGAGTCGTTCTGAAAAACAGTTTATCACCGATATACTCAAAAGGACTTTTGAAGGCCTCATCACCGCCAACGGGACTCAACGTAAAAGCACACCGCTGAGTAAGCTCACTCTTGGCTTGGAATGTGGAGGATCAGATGGGTTTTCAGGTCTTTCGGCAAACCCAGCTCTGGGATTCACTTCAGACCTACTTGTAGCTCTTGGCGGACGCGCTATTCTTTCCGAATTTCCGGAATTGCACGGAGCCGAGCAGGACATTATCGGCCGGTGCCGGGACCGCGATGTCGCAGAGAAATTCTTGCATTTGATGGAGCAATACCAATTCAGAGCCCGGGAAGGTGGCTCCGGTTTCGAGGCCAATCCCTCTCCCGGCAATATCGCCGATGGCCTTATCACTGATGCAATAAAGTCATTGGGTGCGGCAAGAAAAGGAGGTACATCTCCCGTCGAGGCCGTGCTTGACTATGGAGAAGTGGCGAAAATTGGCGGCCTACATCTTCTTTGCACACCAGGAAATGACGTCGAGTCTACTACGGGATTAGCTAGTGCAGGCGCAAACGTCATTGTATTCACTACTGGTCTGGGTACACCCACCGGAAATGCCATTGCTCCGACGATCAAGATGTCAAGCAACAGTGACCTTGCTCGTAGAATGCACGACATCATAGACATTGATTCAGGATCAATAATCACTGGAGATAAAAGCATCCAATATATTGGAAAACAATTACTTAAACTTATAATAGAAACTGCCAGTGGTGAATTCATACCAGCAGCCGAGCGCCTGGGACAGGAGGATTTTATACCCTGGAGAAGAGGAATCAGCTTATGACCAAAATTGACATTATTGATAGCCACCAGCACTTCTGGGCATACAATCCGGTCGATTATGACTGGATCGATCCTCATTCGATGGGCATGCTTCAGCATGATTTCTTACCCGAAGATTTATCGCCAATCATACAGGAATGCGGAGTCACCTCAACCATAGCCGTTCAGGCACTATCAACTGAGCGTGAAACAAACTTTCTAATCCACCAAGCCAAAGAGCATGAATTCATTGCTGGCGTAGTAGGATGGATTGATTTAACCAGACCCGATTTGGAAGATGAACTAGGCAATCTGAAAGGACAATCTAAGTTGGTGGGTTTCCGGCATATTTTGCAAAGTGAACCCGCTTCATTCTTTCAGAATGAAGCCTTCATTAATGGCCTCAAATGTCTCGGCCGCCAGGGCTATACCTATGACATTTTGGTTTATGCTGATCAGCTGGAAGATACCATACACCTGGTTGATCAGCTGCCCGCTCAGGCGCTGGTTATTGATCATCTTGCCAAACCCAATATAGCCAAGGGAGAAATCGGGCCTTGGCGAGAACAGATCAATAGACTGGCCTCCTTTCCTCATATCAGTTGTAAGGTGTCGGGACTGGTTACAGAGGCCAACTGGTCATCATGGAAAATAGAGGATTTGATCCCCTACTTAGATACAGTTTTTGAAGCCTTTGGCATAGACCGATGCATGTATGGCAGCGATTGGCCAGTCTGTCTATGTGCAGCTGATTCTTACCTGCAGGTCCTGGAGATCACCAGGCAATACCTTAGTTCATCATCTGACTCCGATCGCATTAAGTTTTTTAATCTAAACGCTTACAACTTCTATGGCCTTGGCAATCAGTAGGTTGGCAAATAGCATTTCTTAGCTTGTTATTGTACCAAGACAATTTCGATTTCTCAGTCGCATGACAGCAGCAATTGACAACTTAATTACTGATTACGATATCACTAATTCAAACGCGTTTACATTACAAATCTTATAATATTCAAGCCGATTACCTACTAATAATCGAAATCACAGCGCTGTTATTATGATCAAACAAATTAATTTCTTATCTATGTATTAATTCTTAGTAATATTTTACGCGGTCTGGCATAAAATATGCAACAGGATTGTTAGTGTTTGATTTTATTACCTGAAACCTTAAGATCAATTCTTACGGATTTTGTGTTTGAGCTGCCTGAGAAATTTCTTCACAGGCGGCTTTTTCTTTGTGCGTAGCGGGAAGATGGCGAAGGTTGTCCAATGATTTATAGGTTCTTGTTACGCATACTTCTTTAACCAACGATAATCGCTCTTAGAGAATCAAGAACGGAGTTAACATCTCCTTAAATCTGTTGCCTTGATCTACAAATTCTTGGATAGTGGTCTAGTCAATCAAAGTTTTTTTTAGACATTCTTCATTGTATCTGTCATCTTTTCGTTGTCGTTGCTTCCAGGAGCTGCAAATTGCTTTAGCTCCTGCCTTTCCTCTTCCCGTCAGCATGCTAAGTGAAGTTTCAATCGGTCACTTCACAGGGTATGCAAAGCTTCAGTAGCAAACAAGGCTTATGTTAATACAGAAGATAAGGTGAATCTGACTAAATCAATGATGAAAATTTGCTAAGAAAAGCCTGTGATGATCCACCAGTTAGTCAGAATCTCGCTGAATGTTGTAAAATTGCACCTCCATTAGAAGAGGATATTGATCACATCCATGAACCTAAAAATACTCGAGGAAATATACGCGGAGGTAGACTCCATAATCCTCCAGAAACAACATCCCATCACTGGCTTACTACCGGCTAGTACGGCGGTAACCATTCATGGCAATTACAATGATGCATGGGTCAGAGACAATGTCTACAGTATCGTAGCCGTCTGGGGTCTTTGGTTGGCCTTTGCAAGACATACTGAAGAGAGTCACAAAACTTTTTACTTGCGTGAGTCTACAATCCGACTAATGCGGGGCCTGCTGCGTGCAATGATGCGTCAATCTGGAAAAGTTGAGTCCTTCAAGAAATCCCTGGCATTGCACCATGCTCTTCATGCGAAATACGATACCCAAACAGGGGATGTTGTAGTCGGTGATCATGATTGGGGGCATCTGCAAATTGATGCTACATCTCTCTTCTTGCTCATGCTGGCTCAAATGACCGCATCAGGATTGAGGATTGTGAGCCAACGAGCAGAGGTGGATTTTATTCAAAACCTGATATACTACATTGAGAGAGCCTACCGGACTCCAGACTATGGTATTTGGGAACGAGGCGAAAAGACGAACATTGGTTATGTGGAATTAAATGCAAGCTCAATCGGAATGGCGAAAGCCGCAATGTCGGCACTGGATGGGTTTGATCTACTGCCTGGTGACCATGCCTCCACCAAGATTCAAGTTAACCCTGATAATGTGGCTCTATCGTCGATCACTCTCCAGGAGATGTTGCCCAGAGAATCTGCGACAAAGGAAATTGATGCAGCTCTTTTGAGTATCATAGGTTTTCCAGCTTTTGCAGTAGAGGATCCTTTTTTGGCCAATCAAGTCCTAGAGAAGATAAGAGATCTATTAGCCGGCAAATATGGATATAAAAGGTTCTTGAGGGATGGCCATCAGACCGTGATTGAAGATCCAACGCGGCATTATTATCAACCAGAGGAACTGCAAGAGTTTGAAAATATTGAGTCTGAATGGCCTTTGTTCTTTACCTATGAGTATATCAATGCATCATTCAACCGCCATTTACCAGATAGAAAGACTTTTCGAAACCTTCTTGATGTGGTCACTCTTGAAAAAGACGGCAAGGACTTACTACCAGAGCTGTATTATATCCCTGAGGAAAATTTGGATGAAGAAAGACTAACTCCTGGGACACAAACGCGTTTGCCAAACAACAATGTGCCCCTCACCTGGGCTCAGAGTCTCTTTGTAGTAGGCCGGCTATTAGACTATGATTTTCTAAGACCTGAGGATCTTGTTCCCATCCGACGCTCGAAACCCAAAGGAGACTCTACTAAGGTTCAGATTCTGCTGATGGCCGACAGTGAGGCTGTTAAAGCCGAATTGGCAGAGCATGGTATTCATGCCCAGATGCCAGACGAATTGGAAAACGCCAAATTGGTCCAGCCCAAGGACATTGCCAGGGCCTATCAGCGAGTTGGAGCAAATAAAAAATTAGGATTAACCGGCCGGCCGATTCGTAGATTGCGGACCTTGACAACCAGTCGGCTTTACAAGATCAATGGACAAAATTACGTTTGCACCTCGCTTTTCTTTTCTCAAAGAGAGTTTTACCTCGCTTTTGATATGGCATTTCTTCTTGATCGATTTCAGAGTGAATTGAGATACCTCACAAACCACTGGACCCATGAAAGATACCCTTTGGTCACATTACTAATTACCCATGATCATCTGTTCCAGGGTGCCCCGCAGCTCTATGATTTTATGTCATCCTTGAAGAGCGGCAAGGTTGAAAATATCGAAGTAAATCTTGGAACTCTGGAGGAATTGCAGCCACAGGCAAGACGTATTAATCTAAATATTGACCAGTTTGTACCCGACCATGATGCCACTGCAGAGGTTCGAACCAATAGATCACTCTTCACCAATGCAAGAGGAGACAAACCGTTATCCCAGCTAGAGGAAATTAAGATCGAAAACGAAACTGACTATGACGTTCTGATTAAACAGCTTCAAAAGACCAACAATCTGTTTCATATTATTGAGATTTTGACAAATCTGGTGAGTTTTCATGGACTTGGACATCAGGTGAATTTCCAAGGACAAGACCTCAGTCTGGCCGAACTGCTGGAACATATCTATTTACAGGCAGGAAGGATCAGGTGTTGGTCAATACTTCGTCAGGCATCAGCACTTCTCAATAAAGTGGATCAACAACTACAGGTCTCTGTAAATCAGATCTTAGCCAGGCAAAAACTTATTCAGATTGGTAAGGCTTACACCGACGATTCATTGATTGTAACCCCACTCCCTTTCTCTGAGCTAATTGACAAAATCAAGAATTATTGCCGTGATGACCTACGAGATCAAGTACTAACCCAAGAGGTATTGGTCTATTTAGGCATATTGATCAAATCACATCCCGGACTTTTCACCGACTTGATTACTGTACGAGTTAGTTATATCATCCTTCTTCTCACTGGTGAAGCTGCTCGAGTCGAAAAGTTAACTCAGGAAGATGCTTTTGACTGGTTGATGCACCAGCCTCCCTCATACATCCAGCAACAGGTAAGAATGGTCTTGGAGAAGTACCAGACCATGGGTACCATCTTAAAGAATTTGGAAGCCCTTGATTATCGGTATCCTGGTCGAGAACTAACTTGGGTCGGGGAGCCCGCTCAGGAGCAAGGGGAAGGGGATATTGACTGGCTAGAATGGAGGCAATCGATGGGAACAATCAATCGCGAACCAGATGACTTCTACGAAGAAATCTGGTATATTCTTGAGCACGCTATGGGAGTCGTCATTGGAGACAAGTTGGACCGCAGGAATAGATTATCCAGCAGCCTCATTCTCTCCGATATGACACCTGGTGAGAAGGCGTTTGCTTTACGAATTGAGAAGCTACTAAATAAAATCATCGCACCGGAGTACCGCCAACTGACCATCGAGGCTTTACATGTGGTGTCGCAATTCACGGAACAAAATCCTGACCTTTATATTAAAGACAATATCGTGATCGACGTTATTATTGGTCATGCTGTCCGGATGGCATTTCTGCGGCAGTTTCCCCACATGGCGGAGGCCTACCACGATCACAAACCCGAGGCCTGGACCTACTTTTATCAATTGCCGCCTTCTCAGACCGCCCATAGCATCGCTACGGCATTGCAATATCTGCTGGAATATGAAGAGCAGGTCGCTCCTTCAGAGGTTGGATAGCATTGCGTCTGGCTGTTGGTGAGGATAATGGCACAAATGTGATATTCTCTCAGATTCTCGCACTCCGAATATTGCAACTTTTCTCACAGGAGGGACGTCTATTAACATAACCTCCCAAATATGAAATCCTAAGCTATGCTAAAGAACTACTTCAAATCGGCCCTCCGCAGCCTGTGGAAGCACAAGAGCCATTCAACGATAAACATACTGGGACTGGCCATTGGTATGGCATGTGTCGTCTTGATCTTGTTATATGTAAAATCGGAGCTCAGTTACGATAAATTTCACGAAAAGATCGACCAAATTTATTTACTTAACATACAGACTACCAATCCACAAACCGGTGATGTTTCAAAGAGAGCCATTGGCCCCTACCGACTAAAAGATGAGCTCGATGTAGACTTTACTGACCTGGAAGCAGTAGTTCGAATTGCACCGCAAAACCGTGAACGCATCGACGTGGGAACCGATACCTACTACGAAGAAAATCTAGCCTTTGTAGATCCAGAAATTTTCTCTGTCTTCACTTTCCCATTGATTCAGGGTGATAAGCTGACAGCCCTCGATAATCCCTATTCATTGGTTCTGACGGCAGATATTGCCAAGAAATACTTTGCCGGTGAAGACCCCATGGGTCGTGTTGTCAAAATCAGGGGTGAGGATTTCGTGGTCAATGGAATTTTGGCTGACATACCCAAACAGTCACAGTTCCAATTTGACATTATGGTCTCGATGAACTGTGCCCCCCAATTATTTTCTAGAATTGTATTGGAGAATTGGGGGGAAGGTTATGTTTGGACTTTTGCTTCTCTTCCTCCGGATAAAAATCCTGACGATTTCGATGAAAGATTATCCGATTTTGTCTCTGTAAAACTTGAAGGATGGGCTGCTTTTTCACCCGTCCTGGATATGCACCCACTTAAATCTCTATATCTAGAAAGTGCAGATATAGCCGGATTTGCTCCCGGAGGTGATCGAGTCTATGTAATCGCCTTTTCACTTATCGCCTTATTTATTCTGGTGATAGCCTGTATCAATTTTATCAATTTGGCTACGGCAAGATCAAGCTTACGAGCTAGAGAAGTTGGATTGAGAAAAGTAGTTGGTGCCGAGAGGCGGCAACTTATTGGTCAATTTCTTACTGAAAGCACACTCCTATCCGTCCTCTGCTTATTATTAGCCTTGCTATTGACCTGGCTGGCTCTTCCTTCTTTTAATTCTTTGGCTGACAGATCAATACCGTTTTCTATTCTTTCAGATCCAATGATTTGGTTAGGTCTATTGACCATCACTTTGTTCGTCGGAGTATTGGCAGGAAGTTATCCGGCCCTTTTACTATCTGGCTATGACCCTGTAAATGTCCTATCGGGAAAATTAAAGACGAACCTTAAAGGAGTCAATTTGCGTCGAGCGCTGGTCACCCTGCAGTTTGTGACCTCTATCCTCTTAATCATTATTACTGCCGTCGTTTATCAGCAAATCCAATATTGCCAGAATATTAATCTGGGTTTCGACCGAGAGCAACTCATCGTACTTGGTGCCCCCCTTTCACTTCGGGAAAAATATGAGCAGTTTGGAAATGAGTTACGATCAAGCCCATCGATCATCAATGCAGCAGGATCTTCAAGGGTACCACCAGGCAGTCTAAGCAGCAGCCTAAGAGCCCGTCCAGAGGGAATCCCCGAGGATCAACAGCGAGGAATGCAAACAGTGTGGACAGATTTTGACTTTATTGAGACGATGGGCTTCGAATTGGCGGCAGGTCGTTCCTTTTCCCGGGAGTTTTCTGCTGATGCAAATACAGCTTTTATACTCAATGAGGCAGCAGTGAAGGAAATCGGTTGGACCAATGAATCGGCCATTGACAAATCCTTCGGCAGCTCTGAGATCAAAGATTGGAGTTCCGGACAATGGGAACCTCGCGATGGCAAAGTAATTGGTGTTTTGAAGGACTTCCACTTTGAAAGTCTCAAGGAAGAGATCGTTCCTACAGTCTATTTTATTGCGCCTTATATGGCCTGGAATTATGTCATTCGAATTTCTCCACAAAATATACCTGGCAGTATCCAGCATATTGAAGACACTTGGAAGAGATTCAACCCTGAGATCCCCTTTGAATACAGCTTTGTTGATGAAAATTTTGCTCAGTTGTATGCCAATGAAAGTAGACAGGGAAAGATCTTTGGGATCTTTGCATCTCTGGCAATTTTTATTGCCTGTTTAGGATTGATCGGTTTGGCCTCCTTTACGGCAGAACGTAGAAAAAAGGAAATTGGAATTCGAAAAGTGCTGGGCGCAAGCAGTCTTCGTCTGATCATTTTATTATCCCGTGAATTCACAATTTTGGTGCTGATAGCCTTCATTATTGCAGCTCCTATTGCCTGGATCATCTCCAGAAATTGGTTGGAAGAATTTGCCTATCAGGTCACTTTAGGTCCAGCATTATTTCTGATGTCCGGATTAATTGCATTGCTCATAGCTTGGATGACGGTTGGCTATCAAACAGCAAGGGCGGCATTTTCAAATCCCATTAATTCTATTCGTTATGAATAAAAAGGCAAATTTGTCTGAATCTGCAGATTAGGAGGAAGCAATGGATGATGCAACCTGGAAATAAATATGAGCCTTGACAGCCAGTGAGCAATAGCCATTGGAACATTTTTTCCCTGCGACTGTTGTTTTACAAATCTTTTCATGCCCGAGCTTCCGGAAGTAAATACTGTCCAAAAAAGGTTTATTGCCAATGCACTTGAAAAAACCATTTCATCGGTTCATGTGACAGACAGCAAGATTTTCAGAGGCATTTCCAAGCAAGACTTTATCTCCAACTTATGTGGTCGGAGCTTTGTGGGAACCTACCGTCAAGGTAAGTACCTTTTTGCGGCTCTTGACGATGGCCAGCATCTACAATTTCACCTTGGAATGACAGGTGATATTGTATACTACAGTGATCGAAAGCATCGACCCAAGTTCGAAAGATTCTACTTAAAGTTCACTGATCGATCCTTTTTCGGATATGACGATCCTCGAAAATTTTCCCAAATCAAAGTGATCGAAAATTTGCCTGTTTACCTGGATGAAATTGGCCTCGGACCAGATGCTCTTTCGATCAGCAGAGAAGAATTCGGCCATTGTTTCGAGGACCGCAGAACATCCCTAAAATCCATATTGCTGAATCAGAAACTCATAGCTGGCATTGGAAACCTATACGCGGATGAAATCTGTTACCAATCAAAAATTCATCCTGGTTCCACAGCTGCAAAATTGACCTCGCGCCACCTTGATATCCTTTTTGCTAGAATGCGCTCTATCTTAATCGAGGCCTGCGATAAGGATGCTTATTATGGAGTCTATCCCGATGATTGGTTTTGGAAATGGCGAACCTTAAAAGATACCAACCCCAATCCAAACGGTCCCGTCCAAAAAAGTAAGATAGCAGGTCGGACCACATATTATGTAGAGGGTTACCAGAAGTTGATCACGTAAGTCGTAATGGCCATTCTATCAAAGTCTCAAATAGCGAAGCGTCTCAAATAGCGAAGCATCCCCAATAGCGCAGCGTCTCAAATAGCAAAGCGTCCCAAATAGCAAAGCGTCTCCAATTACGAAGCGTCCCTAATAGCAAAGCGTCCCCAATAGCAAAGCGTCCCCAATAGCGAAGCGTCTCAAATAGCGAACCGTCTCAAATAGCAAAGCGTCTCATATAGCGAAGCGTCTCATATAGCGAAGCGTCCCAAATAACGAAGCGTCTCAGATTGCGAAGCATCCCCAATAGCGAAGCGTCTCATATAGCGAAGCGTCTCAAATAGCGAAGCGTCTCAAATAGCAAAGCGTCTCAAATAGCGAAGCGTCTCAAATAGCGAAGCGTCTCAAATAGCAAAGCGTCTCAAATAGCAAAGCGTCTCAAATAGCAAAGCGTCTCAAATAGCAAAGCGTCTCAAATAGCGAAGCGTCTCAAATAGCAAAGCGTCTCCAATAGCGAAGCATCCCCAATAGCGCAGCGTCCCTAATAGCGAAGCGTCTCAAATAGCGAAGCGTCCCAAATTGCGAAGCATCCCCAATAGCGAAGCATCCCCAATAGCGAAGCGTCTCAAATAGCGAAGCATCCCCAATAGCGAAGCGTCTCAAATAGCGAAGCGTCCCAAATAGCAAAGCGTCCCCAATAGCAAAGCGTCCCCAATAGCGAAGCGTCCCCAATAGCTAAGCGTCTCAAATAGCGAAGCATCCCCAATAGCGCAGCGTCCCCAATAGCGAAGCGTCTCAAATAGCGAAGCGTCTCAACCCTCAATGTCTCTTAAGAAAGCAACAAGATTGATTATGGACTGGTCAGATAAGGTATTTAATAAGCCGGAAGGCATCATCGAAACATCTGATTGCTCACGGGACTGAATGCTTGACTTTTGAATGACAACGGGATCTCCACCGACGACATGTAATCTGACCGATTGATTACTTTCAGCTCCTACGGTTCCTACATAAGTACGCCCATCACGGGTGGTTATTATTGTCATGAGATAGTCATCCTGAATATCAGCACTGGGTTCCACCAAGTTGCCCAACAGATACTCAATATTGCTGCGATTAGAACCGGTAAGATCAGGGCCAATAAGTCCCCCCTGACCATCCAGCTGATGGCATGTACGACAAAGTCTATCAAAAATATCCCTGCCGCTTGCTCTATCGGCATTCTCAAGATTATGAGGTATAAGAAGCGCTCGATATCTCAAATACTCTTTATCAATTTCGACCGACGTCTCGTCAATGGGACCCCATACCTCGACAAAACCATTGCCCACAACCCTCCTCAGCTGTCGAGCGATATAAACAGGTACTTCCCTTTTCTCAATTTCACCATTGTCCAGTGCTTCAGTAAGTAGCCTGCCATAGCGTGGACGGCTTGCCATGGTAAGCAATGCTTGTTCTTTTTCCTCTAAATCCAGGTCAGCAAATTGCTCCAGGATAAGTTTTCCCAATTCTGGTTGATCGAAATAAGCAATTGCTTTAATCGCTGGTAACCTGACTTCTGGATCCTCTAAAAACACGGGAAGTATGGCTGGTAAGTCCGGATGAGTGCGCCGGGCCAAAAGTCCAATGGCTGTACTGATTTCCTGCGGGTTTGATCTGCCATCTGAAAGCGTATGAAGTAAATCACGTGCAGATTCGGCGTCAATGAATTTTTGAGAAATCTCATGAACTAATTCCACTAAAGATGAATCACGACTTAACTTGGCAGCCGTCGCTTGCCATGCCACTGGGACAGCTTGAGGAGGTCGAGAATCGAGTGCGTCAGACAATCCCTGCAAGATTGCTGCTTTGTTAGAGATCGTATTAGGAAGTATAGTGATCAATTCATCAAGCTGGTCACCATCGACCAATCTTCGAGCAATGAAATTGGCTAATAACGGGATCTCAGCCATCGCAGCCAAAGCCAGCCCCGAATCCGGTGAAGAGCTTACCATAGGCTCGATGGCAAACCAAAGCATCTTAGGTATGTTGTGATCCGTTGCATCCTCCGAATATTTCACCAAATGAGACAAAATTGCCCACCTTTTGGTTACTGGTATTCGTTGTAGTGCTGAAGCCAAGTAAAGCCTTACCACCGGTGAAGGTTCTACAGCCGCCAGCTGCTCTAATCTGTTGATCAGCGGCTTAGTATAAAGACTATCTTCCAAGAGAAATTGAATTGTCCAGCTTCGTATGTAGGGATCTTCATCATCGAGTAATTGGATAAGCTTTTCCTGAGGCCATGCTTCTATCAGATGACCAGTCCATAGATATCGAAGACGATGGTCAGGATTCTGCTCGGTGCTAAACTGCTCTTCGCATGCTCCTTTAGTCGCGGCATCAAGCAGCCCTTCAAAGGCACGACCTTGCAATATGATCCGAGAACGCCGGGAATGCCAATCACTCGATGAAGTCTGCAAGGCCAACAATTCAAGATCTGACAGACTGCTTAGGTCTTTGAATCTACCAGGCCATTCTCCTGCCTGCTTCTGTGTTGATTCCACCCTAAATACTCTTCCGGTTTCCTTCTGAAGAACTTCCTTACCGCAGATATCAGCATCGTGCCAATCTAGGATATAGAGGGCACCGTCTGGGCCAATTTCTAAGCTAAAGCCAATCCACTGGGCATTATTTGCGAGTAGAAAGTCCGACCCGTGCTCAGCCACAAACCCGGATCCCTTGGGACGTAGTACATCTTCAAGTACGGCATGTTCATGGATGTTGGCCATAAAAACATGACCATGGTAAGCTGGGGGAAAAGCATCAGATTGATAGATTCTGGCTCCACCGTGAGCAGACCGGTGGCGATGGTCAACAATGGTTTGGATGTCACTGTAAATAAATGGATTGAAATGCCTTCCTCCTTGCCTATGATAAATGCCCCCGGGAACCACATGAAAGAGATGTGGGATCACACAGGCAGAAATAAATAATTGACCCTTAGCATCGTAATCAATACCCCATGGATTGCTAAAACCATGTGCCACCACTTCAAAACGATCCTTGATGGGATGGTAACGCCAAACTCCGCCATTGATATCTACACCTTCCTCATCCAAGATATCCTCAGGAAATTCATCTCCGGGACGATACAGCCGACCTTGTCCCTTTGGTTTACGAACTTTTGATGAGGTTGCAAATCCTTCGCAACCATAGAGCCACCCATCTGGCCCCCAATGAAAACTATTCAGCGTCTCATGCCGGTCTCTGATGCCCCATCCTGTCAATCGAACTTCAATATCTTCCATATCGCCTCGATCATCTCGATCCCGATCAGGAATGAAGAGTAGGTTGGGTGGTGCTCCGACAAACAGCCCACCTAATCCCACGGCCAGAGCAGCCGGGAATGGAATATCTTCAGCAAAAACCTTAGCTTGATCGGCGGTTCCATCACGATCAAGATCTTCCAATATCAAAATCCTGCTGTCTCCGGAGCTGGAGAAACCAGTGCTCCTCGATTCATAGTCCCGGTTTTCTGCAACCCACAATCGGCCTTGGTCATCCCAACAAAATGCCATAGGCTGTGTGATCGTGGGGTCGGCAGCAAAGACATTTACGCTAAATCCTTCGTTAACCGTCATTGCATCAACGGCTTCATCGGGATCTAAAAACTCGGCATTTCGACCCTCTTGTTGGGCAAGTCCCCACAAAGCGGCATCGCTGTAAATCGATTGGCTGCCGATAAAGTCATTCCAACGAGCGGTCATGTCCACATCATTCATCACCCCCGAATAAATATATAGTCTGTGTTTGATGATTTCTGTATGGCCTTTGGGTATCTGCCAATCACCCAACCTTGAACGCGATGGCCCCACACCCAATTGACCATCAACACGCCATGGCACCGGAAAATCGGCATTGTGCGGGTGGTCGAAAATCGCAATATGACCCCAATCATTTAATCCATCGATAGGCATTCCTACATCCAACCACATAGCTCGCTGGCCCTCAGCCTGTTCATTGATCTGCCTAGCTGCATTGACCACTCTTCCTCCTCCTTCCTCACTCCAGGGCATGCGTATAAACAAACCACCGTAATCATATGCTGAAATGGTCAGGTGCTCGACAGCTCTACCTTGCCATTCCAGATCCAGGTAGTAGCCAGCAGTATCCAGTGTACAGGTCCAGATTTGGGTTTCCTCCATCAGGGTACGACCATCATCAGCCATCAACCCATATCTAAGCAGCCAGCGCACACTACTACCCTCCTCTTGGATTATCTTTACATCTCTCCGCTGCCAGTAGGATGCCTCCGGATGATGAAAAAAATCACGTCCATTTAGCCTCGTAAATCCCCAATAAACTCCCGTTTGATGTCTGTGATGGCCAGGGCTAAACTCGGTCAAGATAGCATCACCCCTTAAAGATCTTATGGGATGCAGATAGGGCCGATGATCAGGTTTTACTACATGAGAGACCAGTTTTTCATTATGCTGGGTTGCGACGATAACGACATGTTTGACACTATCCCAATTGATCGATATTTCGTCACCTTGAGCTGGGAGCTCACCGGCTGGCTCCTCTCCTGATCCACCAAGGCAGCCAAAAGCGGCGTATATTGCCACCGTGATGACGGATAATAATCTAACCCACATTGAAAATGCTTTAGGTAGAGAAGATAATAATATTTTTCACTTGTCAAGACCAGGTGACTGGCCAAGATATGATCAATACATGCTGATCAAAATTAATGGAACGAAGGCTTATAATTTAACTACATGTTGACATTGAGAGAAGGAACCAAAAAGGATGCATCATTGGTAGCCCAGCTCCATGCCTTGAGCTGGAAAAAATATTATCGTGGAATCCTGACTGATGATTACCTCGATCTATTCGTAGAACAAGACCGTAAATCCATCTGGGAACAAAGGTTTTCATCCAGCAATCCGGATCTTCAAGTGATCATTGCTGAGCAAAATGGTATTCCTTGTGGTTTTGCGGGTTTGTTTAGTAATCATGACAAAAAATGGGGTGCCCTAATTGACAACTTGCACGTCATTGGATCTCATCAGCGTAAAGGAATAGGAACAGCCTTGCTTTATGCCTCTGCAGAATGGATCGCCAGAGACCATCATGAAGCTCCCTTCTTCTTGTGGGTATTCATAGCAAATCACAGGGCAAGAAAATTTTACGAGAAGCGCGGGGCAAGCTACGGTGAGGAAAAAACGATAGAAAATCCAGATGGAAGTGTCGCCCAAATCATTCGTTGTTACTGGAAAAATGCCTCTCAATTGGCGGTCTGAAAAGCGCTTCTGAAATCTGCGATGACACGCTAAGATAAGACGAGAACAGCAAGCAACTTAGATCTTCATGGCTTTAGCCTTGATACTAGATTTCAAGGGATTCCATGGATCTTGGTAAGAGGCTCTTTGAAAGAATTCCTTGAAATGAGCAATTGTTCTCACAATCCGCAGATAATAGCCAGTATAAAAAACCATGGCTGGGAGGTAGAGAAATAGTCGATGCTTTTCTCGAGGATTTCTTACAATCAACATTATGGCAAAAAACTGTGCGTAGTTTGCCACAGTGTATAATACGATATTAGCCGGAAGAATATATACAAGGAGATGAGAGTAATTCCATAAAATATCGACAATATAAATTAGCCATTTAATATTTAGAATGACATTGTATCCGATATTCTCAAGCGATGAGAGCATATTTTTGAAATCAAAAGCAGCATTGGGATAAAAGACGTTCTTGTGCTTTCGAATTCGGAATCTGACGATTGACTTGTCCCAGCGAAGACGCTGTTTCGATAATTTTTTGAATGAATTAGGAACGCTAGTCAGACCATTGGCCTCAGGCGCAAAATAGACACGGTAGCCAAGCTTTCTAATTTTCACAGTGATGTCTCCATCTAGTCCAGGACCAATGTCCCATCCACCCAATCTTTGCAAAACCTCGGTGCGAAAAGTCCCAAAAGCCCCCGAAATAATCCGGTAAATACCCAATTGAGTAGTGACCATTCGTCCCACTAAAATTACTTTTAAATATTCAATGGCTTGGAGGGTGGTGGCCAGACTTTCCTTGTGATTTCGCACTTCTAAATTTCCCCCTACTGCTGCAATCTTTTCATCGTAGTAAAAGGGAATTAAGGATTCTTCGATGGCATCCACATCAAAGGAACAATCAGCATCAAAATGTACGGTAAACTCTCCTCTACAATACTGCAAGGCAATATTCGCACCTGAGGCCTTTCCTCCCCTTACATCATTGCTGATAAATAGATCGATAAGACCCCGCTTCTCAAGATCCCTACCAATCAATCTCGTTTGATCATCTGAGCCGTCATCCACAACGATCAGTTCAAAATTCCTGTAGGTCTGTTCAGCCAATGACTTCGTTAATTTATAAATATGCTTGCCTTCATTTTTTCCAGGTACGATAATTGAAATTAAGGGCTTTTCGGCTAGTAACCTGCACCTGGCTTCAGTCCATTTGGCCCTATTTACTCTCTTGTTTATAAAGTAAAATGCAACGACTAAATAATCGACTAAAACATATCGAAATAATTCAAAAAATATAAAGTACCAAAAGACTCGGAATATTTTCGGCCATCCTGCCTGATACCAATAGTTGAAAACCTCTCCGAATTCCATCTTCTTTAATCAGTAGAGTGAAAAACCTCGGAGCCCACCATATCGTGCAGCGATTGTACTTCCGAAGTAAGGGAAGGCATCTCAACACCCAAATTGTCCTTCAGCAGATGATTCAAAAGAAAATTAGTGCGTTGGGCGATTTCCGTTGCCTGTCGTTGCTTGGTCTGTAGCAACGTATATAAAAGATGCGATTCATGAAATGTCATATAATCAAAGTCTCTCTGCGATGCGCCAATGATCTGAACCAGTTCTTCGAGCAAGCGTCTATATTGATTTGTACCAATCTGAGCCCTTAGGCCAGCGATAGCTTCAACATTGAGCTTAACAACATAACCCCGATCCCAACCTTTGGCTTGGTCATAAATCAGGTTCTGCCTAAACAAGGACCATTCAATGGTGCCTTCGATATTTTGCTTCGAGGAAATCCCTTCATCAAATTTTCCTTTTTCCACGACCTGAATGCCCCTCTGGGTAATTTCAAAGGACTTATAAGCACTTTTGAACAACTGCTCGACGAATTGGTCATGACCACAATGAGTGCACTTAGCCATTACGCTGTACTGCTGAAATTCAAAGTGACATGTACGACATTGATGAATATTTGACGGTTTATCGTAGTCAACGCCTATATGTTTAAGACCATGGTCGCATTTGGGGCAAATCATGATTCGATCACCGTCATCAACATTAAGAAAGTCTCGAATCGGAGCTACATGGGCACATCTGAAGTGATGCACCATCTCATGACTCCTTATGTGTGAAGATTGACAGGAAGGACAGACCTCACGATAATGCAGAAATCCACCCCCACATTGGTTGCATACGTAGCTGTGATGATGCTCATACCCTTGTATTAACCCTTCCTCCTCACCTCTTTTCAAAACAGAAATCAGGAAATGCCCAATCCGACTCTTTTCTGATAATTCACTCAGCACGGGATAATAGAACCCGCTACTGTAATCCGGATTTACTATGGGCTCAATTCTTTCAATGGAGCGACTATACATGAAGGTAAGCAAACTGGAAAGGGCGACATCATCATATCTCTCAAACAAGGGATCAGGGACTTTTTGGTTCTTCTGGTGGATGTTATTAAGCAATGGCATCATCTGCTTCATCGACTGAACGGAATGTACCTCAGCATCGATCGGGACACCGCGATAATCTGCACGTCCCAGATCTGCTCTTTGGATGAATATGGGTACGAGAAACAGCCTGTGCCCTATGTACCCTCTGATGGCCGATACCAATCGACGAGTCAACACCTGAGAAGAATGCTCGACAAGGAGTGCATCATAGAAACATAACTTGGTCAAGTCTGAGGAATAAGAATCTCGGATGCAACCCACTTTGAAATGGCCCGCGACCAGTTCGTCAATGTCAGAGGTCTCATTGGTATTCCCAACAGCAAGATCGAAATCAAAGAGGAACGACGGTCCATCCTTCATAGCCAAGTAAACTTATTGCTAAAAAGGCAAGAACCATACCATTTCAATCTTCATGATGGATCAATCCAGGAAGGCGAAAATTGGTTTGGAAATTTCAGCATTGAGTTTGTAAAATGCCTGCCACTGACCGGCATGTACGGGATCAAGGGGAATGATCTCTGCAGCAATACTACGGGTCAATGGTTCGTACCGCTTCTGAAACTCCAATGGCAATTCGTAAGTAGCAACATAAAATCGATGAACTTTCCCCTGACTCTCTGAACCATCTGGGAAAGTCACATCAACAATATCACCTTCTTTTAAATGCTCTACATCCTGCTGATCATAGAAGGCCTGAATATAAAGATTGGCCGGTTTATGTACGGCCATAACAATTTCAGATTCCAATGCCACCTCGTGATTCTCCTTTGCAATATGAGTAATTACTCCCTCGACTGGTGAAATGTAAGCCCGTAAAACCAAAGGTATATATCCATCAGCTAACCGTTCCCGCAATTGCTCCCTGCGTACTTCCAATCTCTCCTGAACTGCAAGCCACCCTAGGTATTTCTCATGAAATTTGATTTCTTCATTCATTGCATCAATCTGCCCTCGAAATTCGACCAGCCGATGAATGTAGGGATCAAGCTTAGAAGCTGGGTAAATATCCAAGTAGATTTCCTTCTGCAGCCGATCTTTCTCCAATTGAGTCATATTGATTAATTGATTTGCCTCATCAATAGAGATTTTAGCAATTTCAATTTTCTTCTGAGTGGTTAATCTTTCGCGTATAATCCAATCCAAATTGTCGCTGCTGACTGGCAGCTCGTGTCGCACCAATGTGGAGTGATTTATCGCTTTCTCATCATAATAATAGAATAAAGTATCTCCAACATAGACCCTATCGCCTTGCTCTTTTACGATATTAATAATTTGCACATCTTGGGTAAACTGAATCTCCAATTTCCTAAAGAGGACCTGACCCTCAGCACGGACATACAAATTATTGCGAGCGACATAATATAATACCGTAAGGATCGATGCGATAATAAAGAAGAAATAGATAAGTCGATCCCAATTGATCTTCTTCTTCTTTGGTCTAACCTCTTGTAGAACCCGAATCTTACTATTTGTACTATTAAAATCTGCGCTCCTCATGCCAACCCACCAGTTGTCCTTCTAACTCTAACATTTTTCCAAGACTGGATATTCCAACCGCTGATACCGGAAGATGAGACCGCAACTCTCGTATGAAATTATCCATCTCAAGCCGGGAAGAAAAATCTCCTGGTTTGATTGAAACCTGATACTTCTTAGCACCCCCAATATTCTGTGCTTTCGTAATATAATACAGTCCTGCCAATTCATTGGATTGACTAGGCATCATGTAGATCGACGATACGAAAGGCTCGATTATACTATAAATATCTTGTGAATTCTCTAAAGGAATTGTGACAGAAATATCATAATTCTTATTATGCATTTCCTGTACAACAGAGAGAAAATAAGCCCGGGCATTATTATATTCAGATGCACCAAGGTGATCAGGAAATCTAAGATGGAGGGCATCGGTTAGCGCAAAAGAAGCATTGGTAAGAACGGACTCTGAAGACCCCTCTACAACATCTATATCGAGTGAAAGTCTCACTTTCAAATTAGAGCCTTGCACCAGATCTAACACCTGTGCGTACTTCAGGTACAGTTCTGCATTCCGACCGGTCTGGAGCCAAACTTCATCAAAATCATGGTGGCTTAGGTACTCAACGATAAATTCAGGTGTCAATTTGGTTAAATCTCTTTCCGAACAATGTATTGTTCGACCATCAACATAACGAGCTGCACCTTGACTTAAATCCATGACCTCGATAAAGGGAAGGATGTTTTGTGACCCGGTTAGTGAAAATATCTTTAGGGCTTTCAAGTAGAGCTTTTGCTGGATATCCAATAGCTCGAGATCAATACTGTAGAGTTCATCAAGCCGGTCCACTACTTGCATTGGGCTGTAATTGGGATCCGAGAGATTCTTTTGATGAAGACTTCTCTTAATCAAAACCGCAACTCTTTCTTTCTTGTAATAGAAGTGGATAAACTGCTTTAGTGAATATTCATATTCGTAATAATGCGTTAGCAATTCGTTTTGTAAATTCTGATTATGCAATCGATATTCCGTCCGAATCTTCTCCTTTTTTGCAGCCACGAGTCTTTTATGATCTTTCGGACGGTAAGGAATGGGCATGGAGAATGAAATGCCAGCGGTCAAGAAGTCTCTCTGTTTATAAAGGGAAGACAATGAGCCGTCGTAATAGTTATATCTTAGCTGTGCTCGGACGCCGATGTCCTTTGTCCAGTGAAATTTTTGATCAATAGCTTTTGTTTGGTATTCGATGGATTGATATTGGAGGGTAGTATCCAGTCCTTGATCTTCCAACATAGGATAATTAATATCAAATACTGGCAGCTCCTGCAAGTTCATTCCTTGATAATCCGGACTCAGTTGTACTGCGTCCAGATACACTTGGTAATTCTTGAGAAATAGGTCGGTCTCGGATTTCTTAGATAAAATATCTAACACATCTTCCCACTGAACAAATTTGAGATAGAACAACTTGTTGGCAACCGATTGCAACTCTTGAAGTAAATTCAATCGCTTCTCAATCACCTCAATCTTGTGTCGATTGAAGGTGTACACGATGAAATCAAAGGTTTGACGGTAAGTGCGATCCCGGTAGGACTGAAGTAAATCCAACTTCTCAGCATACCATTCCAGCTCACGCTGTTTCAAAAGTCGTTGATTCGAAGCCCATCCATTCCTCAGAAGATCCCAATCCAAACCGAGCTGGGATCGCCAGTCATAAAAAGAACCATCATCTTCAAGTACGCTTCCTGCAAAGTTGTGCGTAACGCCAGATTGTAACTGCAGGCCCTTATCATTCCTGATCACTTTCCTGTTAGCCAAATAAACTGACTCGGCCTGCTTCCAACTTATCGAATCAGAACTCAAAGGAGTGTATAGCTGCCTAAGCTCACTCGTATCCTGTGAAAAATCATGGGAAAGCATGGATGTTTGGACATATTGGCTTACCAAAGCTTCCAATTGCCATTCCACTACATTTAACAGGTCATCTGCCTGTCCAAACGCAGACAGCGAGTACCAAGACAGGATTATTTTGAAGAGCAGTGTTCGGTTTACCATGGTGGGGTCGAATTCTCCTTATCTCGGGAATCAAAAAGTGGACCAAGTCAACTATAATTTTACGGGAAAAAAGAAATAGATAAATTCATATGCGTATTATTCTATTAAACAATTGATTACACCCGAAAGGATTTTACTCATAATGGTTGTAATTAAGTCACTAAGTTGCCTCATGTAACAAATATTTTTCGATATATGAATGTACAATGTTAACATTTGGTTGAGGTTTTAGTAGCAAACATGTTACCTCAACAATAACTCAACCTTGGTTTTCCTGAGCACAAAAAATGGTGAGAAAGTGGTTCAATGTTCACAATCTCTACCGCCGATCTTTGGCATGATTTTTTAGGAATGTAAATGGTAGTAGTGTAAGTTTTGGTATCCCCTCATCAGTAGCATGAGGGGATCCTTTATTTAGCACATCCACCAGTGATCACGAGATCCCGTCCCAATTGTAAGGATTGGGTTATATTCGAGATGATTTTCGCTTTGGTTGCTTTTAACTTCTCACAGTGCATCAGATTCGTGTTTTGGTAGTGGAGGATGAGCCCTTGATCGCTGAAGACATTAGAGAAACTTTGGACAACATAGATTTCTTAGTCAGCGGTGTGGCATACAACAGTGAGGCTGCATTCATTGAGTTGGAACGCAATACGCCTGATATAGTCTTGCTGGATATCAACCTAGGTGCTGGACAAGACGGTATCGAAATAGGCAAGGTGATCAACAACAAGTATCATTTGCCTTTCATCTATCTAACTTCCTACGCCGATCGAAGCACTCTTGACCGAGCTAAACATACCCGGCCCATGGGTTATATCGTCAAGCCATTTAACGAATACGATCTCTTCGCGACCTTAGAAATTTCTTTGTTTAATTTTGGCAAGAGATATCCGATCACTTCTCTTGACTTCGACAAGATAAACAGCAAACTGTTGGGAAAACTCACCCGAAAGGAATTTGAAATCCTGTCCTGCATCTTTGAAGGCAAGACCAACCGACAAATGGCAGAAACCCAGTTCATCTCATTGAACACAGTGAAGACCCATATCAAGAATCTGTATGATAAGCTTGACGTGCATACCAGAACTCAGGCCATGGCAAGATTGAGAGAATTGCTTTAAATAAGCAATAAGCACTGCGCTGTGATAAGCACAGAAAGTAGCATCCATTTTTCTGCTAAGTGACAAATTCCACCTGATCTCATTTATAGAGATTATGATACCATTGAAAAGTTTCCTATCATTATCAATCCGCCTAATCATCATCCTCCCCAAATTACCTGGCCAGGTGACCCCGCATCCTGATCATGAAGAACTGCATGACATAGTAGATTATGGATCTGGACTTTCAAAAGCTTGCTGGAATTGATGAGGAAAACTCTTTGAGTTCTTGGATCTTTTCACACCATCCCCTGGGATTTCTCTTATTAGATGGAGAAGAACGGATTATAAAGGCCAACAATGCATTTTGTGAGATGTTGGGCTATTCCCCCATAGACCTAAATGGTCTAAGTGCTTCTGAAATATTAGGTCCTTACAACTTGCAAAAGAATCTGGCGATGGCCAGGGATCTTCATGCTGGCTATGTCGACCAAGTCACTTGGGAGGGCTCCTACATTTCGGCCAAGGGTGAAGAGATTTTTTGCCGATCGATGATCAAAGCGGTTCTTTCTGAAGAAGGCAAGCTCCAATATTGTCTGGCTACCATTCTAGACATTAGGAGTGAGCTACAACAAAAGTCTGATTTGCAGACTTCCCAAGATCGATGGAGAATTGTCTTTGAGAGCACTTCTCTAGGCATTGCGATTGTTGATCCGTCGCAGTTCAAATTTGTGGAGATTAATCAGGCATTTCTTTGTATCGTGGGTTATGAACGCCATGAGTTGCTGAGGGCGACACCCCTTGACATCTCCCCCATTATTCAGCCCGACGGTATGCATTCCGCTACGAAGGTTAAGGAGGTGGTCAAGAAGGCTCTAATTGGCGACAAAACCACGTTTGAATGGCATCATATCCATAAAAACGGTGAGGATAGATTTCTTGAGATTTGCTTGGATCGGATTACAATTGAAGGTCAGGAGTTCATTCTTGCCCTTGCCAAAGATATAACGGCAAGAAAGATGAATGAAAACAACTTATTGGCATCACAGGAGCGCTTTCGAAATCTGTACCATCACAATCCATTAATGCTCTTCACCATAGATTTTAATGGAGAGGTAGTCGCTGTGAACCAATCGGCCATTCGCCAATTGGGGTATAGTGAAGATGAGCTTTTGGGTAAGAAAGTCACCTGTGTATTTCATCCCGAAGATCGCGATACATTGCAATCCAAAATCCAATCCTTTCTCTCCAGTGAAGATGTGAGTTCCTCATGGGAACTCAGAAAAATTAAGAAATCGGGAGAAGTCATATGGGTAAGGGAAATTGTGACTTATCTGGACGATACTGACGGCCGCTCTCTACTGATTTCCTGCGAAAACATAACCGAGAGAGTCCTTGCCGAACAACACCGCAAACGGAGTGAAGATCGTTACCGTTCCATATTTGAAAGTAATCTGATGGCCATCGCCATCACAAATTATGAGGGAAAATTCGAAATTGTAAATCCTACCTTATGCCAACTGTTGGGTTATTCAGAATCGGAGCTACTTGGTTCCCATTATCAAGAACTAACCGCTCCGATCGATCGAAAGGCGAGTGTTTTGATGACAGATAAGATGCGCCAGGAAATGGGTCAGCTAACCATGGAAAAAAGTTATATCCGCAAAGATGGCACATACTTGCAAGCACGAACCTTTGTAAGGATGCTTGACACCGATGAAGCTGATCCCAAATTACTGGTGGTGATTCAAGATATTTCGGATGAGCAAATGGTTATTGAACAACAGCGTCAATTGGTCGCGAAGGATGATCAAATCAGTCACCGTGATCGAGAATTAACCTCCTATACCATGGTGTTGACTCAAAAGAATGAAATGCTTCGTTCCATAGCGGAAAATCTCAAGCTTATTGGCCAAAAGATTGATAATACCAGCCTTCAGAAAGATTTACGACGATTGGTTCAACGCATCTCTCAAAATATAGATCGGGAAAGTACCTGGCACGATTTCCAACTACATTTTCAAAAGGTTAATCCTAACTTTCTGCAGAACTTGAGAACAAGGTACCCCAATTTGACCGACAGTGAACTGCGACACTGTGCCTACGTAGTCATGCACTTGACCACAAATGAAGTGGCCAATCTCCTGCATGTCACCCCAAAGGCCATAGAAATTGCCAGATACCGCATCAAAAAGAAATTTGGTCTGGAGAGTCGCAAGGAAAAACTGACCGATTTCCTTTATCAATTTGTGTAAGTTAATGTAGGGTTAAACTTCATGATAAAAGCAGCTGCAGGCCCTTTAACTATGCGATACAGCTGGTATGATGAAGGGTAATTGTAGGGTTATCATAAAGAGAAAACCTGTAGATTTAAGGTACAGTTCTGGGTTAGGGCACGCACTGTACACGTTGTCACAGTGCATGGATTTCATAATGATTCCAGGTCTTACCCGCGCATGATGAGAGGAGATTCGTTCTCTAAAGGATCTTGATTGAGTCCGTACCTACACCTTTAAACCACAGTAGTGTAAAGAGACATTTCCGATCAAAAGAATGGTTCTGAGCGTTTGTTCAGGACCATTTTTTACACGGTGGAAACAGATTTTCTTTGTTTTCCAGAACCATCCTTTCACTACACTGTTTAATCTTGCAACTAAAACATTAAACAAATTCTTGCCTAAGAAGGTCGTAGTTATCGGAGCGGGATTTGCAGGACTTGCCTCAGCTTGCTACTTGGCTAAGGAGGGCTATAAGGTTAAGGTTCTGGAGAAAAATGATCAGATTGGAGGAAGGGCCAGATCCTTAGAAATCGATGGATTTACCTTTGACATGGGACCTAGCTGGTATTGGATGCCAGATGTTTTCGATCGCTTTTTTACTTACTTTGATTATTCGGTTGCAGACTTCTATCATTTAATCAGACTGGACCCAGCTTTTCGGATCTATTTCGGACCACAAGATTATTTGGATATTCCAGCAGACAAGGGGAAGCTAATTGACCTGTTTGAGTCACTGGAAAAAGGTGCTGGCAGTCAGCTGCGTCTGTTTCTCAAGGAAGCCGCCTATAAGTATACCGTGGGCATGCAGGATCTGGTCTATAAACCAGGTCTGAAGCTCAATGAATTTCTCGATTTCCGGCTCCTGTCGGCATTGTTCAAATTACACCTTTTCCAGCCTTTTGACCATTACGTAGGCCGGTTTTTTAAGGATCCCCGATTAATCAGGATATTGGAGTTCCCAATTTTGTTCCTTGGTGCCTCACCTCAGCAAACACCCGCTTTATACAGTTTAATGAACTATGCCGGTTTAGAACAAGGCACGTTCTATCCCATGGGTGGTATGCACCGAGTGATCGACTCCATTGGTAAGCTCGCGAAAGAACTGGGCGTGGACATTCATCTCAGTACAGTATCCACGCAATTATCTCCAGAAAATGGGAGACTCAAAGAAGTAATTTCTAGCCAAGGTAAATATGACGCAGATTACGTGGTTGCGACCGCAGATTACCATCATGTTGATCAGCATTTACTAGGTATAGAGCACCAAAACTACAGTAGTAAATATTGGCATAGTCGCAGATTGGCGCCTTCCGCCTTAATATTCTATCTCGGAATTGGGCGTAAACTGAGTAAAATTGAGCATCACAACCTTTTCTTTGACGAATCCTTTGAACAACACAGTAAAGATATTTACGAAGACCCGACCTGGCCCGCTAAGCCATTGTTCTATGTGTGTTGTCCCTCGAAAACCGATGATACTGTAGCACCGTCTGGATTCGAGAATCTGTTTTTTCTCATGCCGCTTGCCGCTGGTCTGAAGGATTCTGAGGAATTGCGTGAGAGTTATTTTAAAACCATAATTGATCGATTCGAAAACATTACTGGCGAAAAGATCAGAGATGCTATTATTGTCAGGAAGATGTACTGTGTCAATGATTTTGAAAAGGATTACAATGCTTATCAAGGAAATGCTTACGGCTTGGCAAATACATTAAGACAGACGGCTTTCCTAAAGCCAAAAATCAAGCATAAATCCATAAAAAATTTATTTTTTGCCGGCCATCTTACTGTTCCAGGCCCGGGAGTTCCTCCGGCGCTCATCTCGGCTAAAATTGTGGCCGATCAGATTCTGCAACAAAAATAAAATAACAATGAAAAAACTGTACGACGAAGTCTCAAGTGAAATTTCGAAGTGTATAACCAGGCGATATAGTACCAGTTTTTCACTGGGTATATTTATGCTGGACAAATCAATTCATCGTGACATCTATGCCATCTACGGTTTTGTTCGCATTGCGGATGAAATCGTCGACAGTTTTCATGATTTTAATAAATCAGTGCTCCTCGACAAATTCGAAAACGAAACTCGCGAAGCCATCGAAAATGGAATTAGCCTAAACCCTGTTCTAAATGCCTTTCAGCGTACGGTCAGAAAGCATGAAATTGAGTGGGATCTTATACAAACATTCCTAGAAAGTATGCGTATGGACCTCAGCTGTCAGGACTATGATGAAGAGTCCTTTAGAAAATATATTCTCGGATCTGCTGAAGTTGTCGGTTTGATGTGCTTACGAGTATTTGTTGAAGGTGATAAGAAACAATATGAAGCCTTACAAACTCCAGCGATGAAGTTAGGAGCAGCTTTTCAAAAAGTCAATTTTCTCAGAGATCTAGAAGTCGATTTTCATAGACTTGGTCGTTCTTACTTCCCAGATTGTGACCCGGCCAATTTTAGTGAACAAGATAAGCTTACTATCGAAGCATCAATAGAAAATGACTTTAGGGAAGCAGAAAAAGGGATCAAAGAATTACCAAAGAAAGCGAGGCGAGGAGTGTACACAGCCTATCTCTACTATATGAAGTTATTTAGGAAAATCCAACGCACAACGGCCAAGGAAATTATGTCAAACCGCATACGTATTTCTAATCAAAGAAAGTTACTTTTGCTGCTGTCTACCTTGATCGGATTTAGACCAAATTTAGTTCATTAAGCCCATTGATTGATGTTTCTTCAATTGTTTATTGTCATACTATCCTTTGTAATCATGGAAGGCGTAACTTGGTTTACCCACAAGTATGTGATGCATGGCTTCCTCTGGACATTGCATAGGGACCATCACCGAAAAGATCATAACCATGCCCTTGAGCGTAACGATGCATTCTTTCTCATTTTTGGAGTTCCTGGATTTTTACTGTGTCTCTTTGGGGCGCAACCAAACACAAATCCCGCATTCTTGTCAATTGGGTTGGGAATAACTCTTTACGGATTTTGTTATTTGTTGGTCCATGATATATTTATTCATCAAAGAATAAAATTATTCCGAAATACCGAATCAGTATATTTTCTGGCCTTGAGGAGAGCCCATAAAATTCATCATAAACATTTAGACAAAGATGAGGGAGAATGCTTTGGTATGTTATGGGTACCCTGGCAATATTTTCGAGAAGCTAGGCAAATCATAATGGCTAAAAAAAGGACGGCATAACTGACGGACTGTTTATGAGCACCTATTTTTGGGTTAATATGGCGGCAATTAGCGTTCCTTTACTATGTAGCTTCCATCCCGCTCTACCATTTTACAAACATTGGAATGCTTTTCTTCGAGGATGCCTATTCACAGCTGTGCCCTTCTTGATATGGGACATGATTTTTACCCGCATTGGTGTATGGGGGTTCAACGAATTGCACGTAATGGGCCATCAGGTTCTCCATCTACCCATTGAGGAGATTTTGTTCTTTTTCTGTATCCCCTACGCCTGTGTTTTTACTTATTTCTGCCTGAACAGGTGGCTTGGACAAGTCAATTTTCAGACGAAACCACTCTTTTTAGGTGCTGCCACGCTCCTCCTCCTGGTTGGACTCTTATCTTTCAATCGGTTGTACACTACCTCAACTTTCTTGCTGACGGGCCTCTTCTTAACCTTCCTCTGTATCAATCCCAGACCTTTTCATCCTTCTATGCTCATAACTTACCTGGTGCTGCTCCTGCCTTTCTTTATAACCAACGGCATACTTACTGGATCTTGGATCAACGAGGAAGTCGTGAAATATAATGATTCTGAAAACCTTGGCATTCGAATGGGTACAATACCCATCGAAGATGCATTTTACGGAATGTTGTTGATCTTCATGAACATCTCTCTGTTCGAACACTTCAGAAGGCCCAAAAAAGTCACCTGAAGTCATTGAGATCATCCCTAGTGAAATGGAAGGGCAAAAGACATTAAAATTCTCGCTGAGGTTTTTAGTAGAGAGAGCAATAGATGCAATGTATTGGTATGTTTGGTAACAAATTTTCAATCCTTGAACCTTATGATTGCAAATTTTATCAGGTAAAAGTGCCGTGGAATAATGAAATGTATGTAAATTTGCGCTCCATGAAACGATCAGTGCTTCAAATAGAGCCCCGTGATGCCGGAAGCAAAGACTTACGGTGTCGGCATGGCCGTAAATAAAAGCCAATCACTACCAAGGGGAAAGCTTTCCCATCCGACTTCCTATCATAACGAGAAAAATGGATCTAGAAATCACAATTGCCGATGAGGCACACTTCAAGTATGCCGATGAGATCAGTGCTGAGTATGAAGCCTCAGCTCAAGTTCGGGGAACGGGTATAGCGCAGCGCTCAACCATCTATATTCAGGATAAGATGAGAAGTCAGGATGCAGTCATCGCACTCGATGGTGCTCGTTTTGTGGGATTTTGCTATATCGAAAGTTTCGAAGAAAAGAAATACGTATCAAACAGTGGCTTGTTGGTACACCCCGACTATCGCGGCCGGGGAATAGCGAGAAAAATCAAGAGAAAGGTTTTTGATTTGGCCCGGGAAAAATATCCGGATTCAAGAGTTTTTGGAATCACAACCAGCCTGGCAGTAATGCGAATCAATACAGCTCTGGGCTACCATCCTGTCACTTTTTCAGAATTGACAAAAGATGAAACCTTTTGGAAAGGTTGTGCTAGTTGCTCAAACTATTCTATCCTGGAAAGTAAGAACTATCAGCTCTGCTTATGTACGGGTATGCTTGCTCCTTCGAAAAACGAATCGCTAAAACACGATTTGAGTCACAAGATTATTGAACCAAAAAAAACAGTCCATGAGTGACACTGTAGTGCTTGCATATAGCGGAGGTCTTGACACCTCGTATTGTGTTAGATACTTAAGTGAGGAAAGGGGTTTATCTGTGCATGCTGTTCTGGTGGATACTGGAGGCTTCACCCCTGAAGAGATCAAGACCTTAGGGCAACGAGCAACATATCTTGGAGCTGAAAAATTTGTGCACTTGGAAGCTACCAACAGATATTATCAAGATTGTATCAAATACCTAATTTTTGGCAATATCCTACGCAACAACACCTATCCTCTTAGTGTGAGTGCAGAACGCGTATTTCAAGCTTTAGAACTGATAGAATATGCAAACCGGATAGGTGCCAAAGCCATAGCTCATGGCAGTACCGGGGCAGGCAATGATCAAGTACGGTTTGATTTGGCCTTCCAGGTATTGGGGCAGAATGTCGACATTATCACACCCATCCGTGATCAGCAATTGAGTCGCGAGGATGAAATTGAGTACTTGAAAAAATCAGGAATCTCAATGTCCTGGGAAAAGGCTCAATATTCCATTAATCAAGGACTTTGGGGTACAAGTGTGGGTGGAAAAGAAACCCTTACATCTGATGAACCTCTACCAGCGGAGGCTTATCCCAGTCAACTGATAAAAGAGGAGCACATACAATTAACTTTACATTTTAATAAGGGAGAATTAACTGGGGTAAATCGCGACGAATCCATGGACCCGGTAGAGGCCATACGGAAAATCAACCATTTGGCAGAGCAGTATGCGATCGGTCGTGACATCCATGTTGGAGATACAATTATCGGCATTAAGGGAAGAGTGGGCTTTGAAGCTGGTGGACCCCTGATGATCATTAAGGCGCACCACCTGCTGGAGAAACACACCCTCACCAAATGGCAACAATACTGGAAAGAACAATTGGCCAATTGGTATGGGATGCTCTTACATGAAGGACAATATCTGGAACCGGTAATGCGGGATATCGAGGTTTTTCTTAAAAACTCTCAGCAGACAGTTACCGGTTCAGCTATCCTCTCAATTTACCCCTATCGCTATGAATTGCAGGGTATTCGTTCACCTCATGATCTGATGCAGAGCCGCTTTGGATCTTATGGTGAAAAAAACAAGACTTGGGACGCCGATGACGCCAAGGGTTTTATCAAACTGCTATCGACCCCACTGAAGAACTATTACTCCACCAATAAATCAAACACTTAATGATTCGAATAGGGATCATTGGAGCCGCTGGATATACGGGAGGTGAGTTGATTCGAATATTGTCCCAGCACCCCAATGCACAGATAACCTACGCGCACAGTCGCAGCCAGGCAGATAGACCGATTTCATCAGTGCATCCCGACCTCTTTTCTTTGCAAATGAATTTTGCCAGTGAAGTGCATTTCAATCTCGACTATCTTTTTTTATGTACGGGACATGGACGAGCAAAGACTTTCATGGAAAAGCATGAGGTACCGTCTTCTTTAAAAATCATTGACTTGAGCCATGATTATCGAATGGATGGACAACATGAATTTATCTATGGACTACCAGAACTAAATCGTGATCAGATTCAAGAGGCCAACCGAGTGGCCAATCCCGGTTGTTTTGCAACAGCTATACAACTGGCCATGCTACCAGCAGCTTCCACTGGATGGCTTGATGAGGAGGTGCATGTGCACGCCATCACCGGCTCTACTGGTGCGGGACAAAATCCCAGCAGTACTGGTCACTTTTCATGGCGTAATAATAACGTCTCTGTCTACAAAGCCTTCGCGCATCAGCACCTTAATGAGATCAACCAAAGTATAAAGAAAGTTGCACCACTTTTTCGATCATTAATCCATTTCGTGCCGGTGCGTGGTAATTTTACACGGGGAATCTTTGCCAGCTTATACTGGAAAACCGATTTGAGTGAATTGGAGTATTTGGAAGCATATCAAGATTATTATGACTCTCACCCTTTCGTGTATATTTCGAAGGAAAATCCTGATCTAAAGCAAGTGATCAATACCAACCACTGCATTTTATATATTAAGAAGCATGGTGATATGATACACTTGATATCTATGGTTGACAATCTCATTAAAGGAGCGTCAGGCCAAGCCGTTCAAAACATGAATCTGATGCAAGGTTTTCCCGAAACTTCGGGTCTGATGCTAAAAAGTTCTGTATACTAACCATGAAACCATTCGATGTATATCCGCTTTTCCCCTTGCATATAGAGCGCGCCAGCGGTTCATGGGTCGTAGATGACAATGGTCAAAAATATCTGGATTTTTATGGAGGCCATGCCGTAATTTCAATCGGTCATGACCATCCCACCTATAGAAAACGTTTGGAAGAGCAGTTACAGAAAATTGGATTTTATTCAAATTCAGTAATCAATAACCTACAAGATCAGTTGGCCCAAAAGTTAGGTAAGCTTAGCGGTTTCGATGAATATGATCTATTCTTGGTTAACTCTGGTGCGGAGGCCAACGAAAACGCCTTAAAACTTGCTTCATTTAGGAATCGACGTTCATCAGTGATTTCCTTTCTTCATGGGTTCCATGGTCGTACTTCTGCAGCGGTTCAAATAACCGATAATGAGAAAATTCAAGCTCCCATTAATACGGGATTAAATAACATCAAATTGTCAATGGGTGACGAAACTGGAGTAATGGCCACCCTGCGCCAATACGATGTTTGCGCCATTGTCATTGAAGGAATTCAAGGTATTGCTGGAATCTACGAGCCCACTGATCATTTCTTGCAATTCCTCCGCAAAGTGTGTGATGAGTCCGAGGTATCCCTAATTCTGGATGAAGTCCAGTCAGGTTACGGCCGCTCCGGATCATTTTTTGCATTTGAAAGATCAGGTATCAAACCGGATTTAATCACAGTAGCCAAAGGAATGGGAAACGGATTTCCCATAGGTGGAGTGCTCATTCATCCAGAGTTTGAGGCATCGTATGGTCTTCTGGGAACAACATTTGGAGGTAATCACCTGGCCTGCAGCGCCGGTTTGGCGGTGCTGGAAGTGTTGGCCACGGAAAACCTCATTGAGAAAGCCGGGGAAAAAGGAGAATATTTAAGAGATAGACTTCAGCTCTTACCGGGCTTGAGGGAGATTAGAGGTAGGGGCTTGATGCTAGGTTTGGAAATGGAATACAAGGTAAAGGACTTGAGATCACGGTTGCTGTTTGATCACCACTTGTTTGTGGGTAGTTCTTCTAATCCCTATACCCTCCGATTATTACCACCCTTGACGATATCCTTCAAGGAAATTGACCACTGTATTGATGCACTGGAGAAAGCCACTAAAATAATGAGTTAATCCAATAATGGGATATGAAACAATTCCTTTCCGTCGAAGATGTTGATAAACCTGCATCCCTAGTGGATGCAGCAATCCAGATGAAGGCAGGTAGAAAATCACCCACTCTTGGACTCGGCTTGACACTTGCTTTAATTTTTTTTAATTCGAGCCTCCGAACTCGACTTAGTAGCCAACGTGCCGCACAGTTGCTAGGTATGGAATCACTAGTCCTGGACGTGGCCAATAGCTGGCCGCTTGAGTTTGGATTGGCTAAAGTAATGGATCAAGATAAAAGTGAACATGTTAAGGAAGCAGCTCAAGTGATTAGTCAATATTGTGAAGTGCTGGGTATCAGGAGTTTCCCGTCTCTCGAAAACAGAGAGCGAGATTATCAGGAACCAGTGATCAGCGCATTCACAGAATATAGTCAAGTGCCATTGATAAACCTTGAATCAGCTACAAGGCATCCCTTACAAGGCTTGACAGATATGATGACCATTAGTGAATATGCACCTACATCACGACCTCCCAAAGTACTCCTGACCTGGGCACCTCATCCTAAAGCACTTCCGCAATCTGTAGCCAATTCATTTATTGCATGGTCTAAAGCCATGAACCACGATCTTGTCATCGCGCACCCGGAAGGGTATGATTTGGATGAAAAATTAGTGGGAGACACCAAAGTTGTATATGATCCTATCAAAGCCTATGAAGGGGTGGACTTTGTCTATGCTAAAAATTGGTCGTCATTTAAATCCTACGGTCGCATCCTAAGTAGTGACCCGATTTGGAAAGTCAATGAGCAGAAGATGGAACGTACCAATGGAGCTTATTTTATGCACTGCCTCCCGGTAAGGAGAAATGTTGTGGTCGATGATGCAGTGATTGATGATCAAAACTCATTGGTCATCAAACAAGCAAACAACCGCACTTATGCAGCCATGGCTGTGATTAGCGCCCTTCTCAACATATGAATACATGAACATATGTACATATGTTTTAATAAATTTATAATATTATATACCCTAAATTAAAGATTTCTTAAAAAGAGGCATGGTATTTTAAAAAGTAGTACATTTGGTGCGAATTTTGATTTAAATAGTGCATGATAAACCTTCAGAATAAGTTGATGAATATGATGTGTGTAGTATGTTGTTGCTGCTGCTGTTGTATTACCTCTTCCTACTCTGATTGGTAAAATGCTAAGTAAGAAAAATAACATTTAGGCCTTTTCGGAGTAAATCTGAAAAGGCCTTTTCACTTTTAGATACTCCATTATGACTTCAAAAGTAGCGGTCACAAATCAAATTAAGCCCGAAGACCAGCGGGACATCCAGGAATTAAAGCAGAAAATCGGTGCCTTTCAGTCGGGAAAGATGCAGGAAGAACGTTTTCGACACTATCGCCTCACCAGAGGTGTATACGGTCAACGACAAGAAGGGGTGCAAATGTTTCGTACCAAACTTCCAGCAGGCAAAGTCACTTCTACTCAGCTAGAAGTTTTGGCTGATCTCGCCGAAAATTATGGTCACAATAATTTGCACATCACTACACGTCAAAATATTCAACTTCATTTTGTAAAGTTGGATAACGCACCAAAGGTTTGGGAGGGTTTGGCAGAATCTGGTTTAACCGCACGTGGTGCGTGTGGCAATACGGTGCGAAATATCACCGCTTCAGCCCTCGCGGGTATTGATCCGGATGAACCTTTTGATGTAACACCTTATGTCTACCAAGCTTTCGAGTACTTTCTCAGGAATCCAATTTGCCAGGATATGGGAAGGAAGGTGAAGATCGCCTACTCATCGTCTGAAGCAGATTCGGGCTTTACCTACTTTCATGATTTCGGGTATATCGCCCGCATTAGAGATGGAAAGAGAGGCTTCAAAGTAGTGATTGGAGGAGGTTTGGGCGCACAATCAATTGTAGCACCAACAGTATCAGAATTTATGCCTGCCGAAGAGATACTACCTTTTACCGAGGCTGCCATTCGTGTTTTCGATCGCTACGGAGAGAGAGAGAAAAGACATAAGGCCAGGATGAAATTTCTGGTTAAGTCCCTGGGGGTTGAGAAATTCTTGGCTTTGGTTGAAAAGGAAAAGGGTGAAGCTGCTTCTATTCCAGAAGTCCCCTTGGAAAGAGAAGAAACGATCGTGCTTCCCTCCGATGATGTTCCCCAAATCGACCTAGTCGATCAGCAAGCGTTTCAAGATTGGAAAAGGACCAATGTATTTAAACAGAGACAGGATGGCTATCATGGGGTAATTCTCAAGGTACATCTCGGTGATGTAAAACCCGATATCGCGCGGGGATTGGCGCGATTGGTGCGGCAAGTGGCTGCTGATGATGTCCGATTTACCGTTGATCAGAACATTTTACTTAGATATGTGAAAAGCACAGCCCTCCCCTACTTGTATGAGCATTTGACCAAACTTGGGTTGGCCGATGCTGGCCAAGGATCGATTGCTGACATCACTGCATGCCCTGGTACAGATACCTGTGCCTTAGGGGTAACTAACAGTACAGGTCTCGCAACCGCACTAAAAGAAGTCATCCATCGGGAGTATCCAAACTTGCTCTTTGAGCAAGATATTTTGATCAAAATCAGTGGATGTATGAATAGTTGTGGTCAGCATATGGCAGCTCCAATTGGTTTTCATGGCAGCAGCATCAAAAATGGATTTAAAGTAATCCCTGCCATGCAAATCGTATTGGGAGGAGGCATCGATCCAGCAACAGGAGAAGGCCACGTAGCTGATCGTATCATCAAAATTCCCACCAAGCGTGTTCCAGAAGCTTTGCGTATGCTGTTGGCAGATTATGCAGCGAACCGGGATGAAGACGATAACTACCAAAGTTACTACTTGCGATTTGGCAGAAGATATTTCTACGATTTGCTCAAGTCCCTTAACAAGATCGACCAAATTACAGAAAAGGAATATTTTGATTGGGGTCAAGATCAGGCCTACATTCAATCCATTGGTGTGGGAGAATGCGCAGGTGTTTCTTACGATATGGTGGGTGCCATCCTAGGTGATTCGGCTGAAAAGATTCATGCCTCGAAAGTGAATTTAGATCAAGGCTTCTGGCCGGAAGCAATCTATGAAGCATATACTGCCATGATCATTGCCTCTAAAGGGTGGCTCCTAAGCAAAGACATCAAATGCAATACCCACTTTGGTATCATTGAAGATTTCGACCGTGAATTTGGTGATTTATCTGCAGTAGGTCTCGATGGATCTTTTGCGGAACAAGTTCTGCAAGTGCGGCAAGATGGTCAGGACAGGACTTTTGCGGAGCAATACTATGAGACAGCGAAGATCTTCGTCGATGGTATTATCGAAAATCGCAAAGAAGATTTTTTGTCAGTAGAAGAGGACAAACTGGTCATCAACAGTTACTATAAGGCGTAGGGACTATGCAAAAAAGCACGCCACATATCGCCATTGTAGGAGCAGGACCCGGAGATCCGGATCTCCTCACCATTAGGGCCATGAGGACTCTGCAGGAGGCTGATGTCGTTCTTTACGATTCTCTGGTCAATGCAGAAATCCTGGAGTACGCCGGGCAAGCTATTAAAGTTCCAGTGGGCAAAAGAGCTGGACAGCCGTCCTTTCCTCAATCCGATATCCAGCTTCTGATGGTTCAATATGCCTACACCCATGGCAGAGTTGTCCGGTTGAAGGGTGGAGATCCCTTTGTTTTTGGTCGCGGCCATGAAGAATTGGAATATATTCAGGCATTTAATATTCCTGTTGAGGTTATACCCGGTATCAGTAGTGCCATTGCTGTACCTGCATCCCAGAGTATACCGGTTACCAGAAGAGGAGTAGCTGAGAGCTTCTGGGTGGTCACCGCCACAACTAAATCGGGAGCATTGTCAAATGATATTCACCTAGCCGCTGCTTCAAGTGCAACCGTAGTCATTCTCATGGGTCTTCGCAAATTGCCAGAAATCGTTGAGGCCTTTAAGGGAGAAAGCAAAGAGGACCTACCGGTCATGGTGATTCAAGATGGCACCCTTAGTACAGAGCGTTGTGCTGTTGGTACGATAAATACCATCCAAACCGAAGTGGCAAAGGCAAAAATCAAAACACCGGCAACTATTGTAGCTGGAGAAGTTGTCAGTTTCCATCCTGCATATGTTCCTGCATTAAAAAGGATTTTGCAATGAAAGCGGTCGAAACAAATACACTATATCCAGTCTTTATGAAGATGCACAAGCTGCAGCTGTTGATCATTGGAGGCGGAGAAGTGGCTAAAGAAAAACTTCATTTTCTGCTGAAAAGCAGTCCAGATGCCCGGGTAACGGTGATGGCTCCTGAGATACATCAAGATATCATCGAACTGTTTACCGACACTCAATATCACATTAATCTCATTAACAAACCCTTTTCGGAAGATGTTCTAGGTCCTTTTGATCTGGTTATCGCTGCAACCAATATCACCACACTAAATGAGCAAGTATTTAAAGCCGCGAAAGCAAGGAAGATCTTGATCAATGTAGCGGATACACCAGATCTCTGTGATTTTTATATGGGTTCAATTGTGACCCGTGGTAATCTTAAAGTAGCGATTAGCACAAATGGAACTTCACCCACTTTTGCCAAGAGATTCAGGCAATGGCTGGAACAAAACCTCACTGAAGATATTGAAGAACTATTGCCAAACCTTAGGCAAATCAGAGATAATCTCTCCCTTAGTTTTGCAGATAAAGTGAATTACCTAAATGAGGTAACCAAAACACTAATTGAAAAAGAGTAAATAATCGTCATGATACCAAACGCTGCGATTGATGTAACCCATGATATCGAAACACTTAACGAAATCTTTGAACCACTTACGTTTGAACAAAGATTAAGGAAACTATACGATCTCGTGCCACAGGATGAGATTCTGGTAACCTCCAGTTTTGGTACTCGATCCGCATTTTTGTTGCACCTGATCAGCCAAATCAGACCCAGTCAAAAAATCTATTTTATTGACACGACTTACCATTTTCCTGAGACAATTCAATACAAACAACAATTGACCGAGGATTTTGGACTGAACGTGAAATCCGTCTATCCTGAAGAAAAACAAAACCAATTAACGAAGGATGAGAATTGGTGGATAGACCATCCCAAAATGTGTTGCACAATCAATAAAATTCATCCTTTGGAACCAGTGATCGCCAATCACAAAATTTGGATTGCCGGCTTGATGTCCTGGCAAACACCTTTCCGCGCAAGACTGGATATTTTTACGCAGCAGGGCGACATCATCAAATTTCACCCCTTTATCGATATTGATGAAGGTGAATTTTTGTACCACCTTTCTTACTACAAATTACCAAAACACCCCCTGGAAGCACAGGGATATGGCTCTGTTGGTTGCACTCACTGCACCAGAAAGGGTGAGGGAAGAAGCGGTCGATGGCAGGCCAGTCAACAGACTGAATGCGGTCTTCATCCCAACTACTTTCTTAAGAAAAAGTAATTCAGCGAGAGAGTACCTTGTCTGAAATCTGCCAGTAGGCGATCGGACCAGCTGACCAGTGCTCTGTCTACTAAAATCCTAACAACAATTTCAAATTCTTTTCGCTTATCCCTTCGTTGCAAAGCCTCGCCTTGGAACCTACCACGTCTACTTTTTGCGCCTTAAACTTCATCGAAAATCAACTTGAAATTGACTACACAAAAATTTAAGAGACAGAGTACTCTGGGTAATCCCCACTCCGATATGATCTGAGCACTTCTTTGAGTCCTGCCTCACCTTTCCTGATGCCAACTGATAGGTCGATCCCTTGTAGACGACAAATAACCCCATTTTGATTTACCCAGTAACATCATGGGAAATTCTTCTGAAATAAATATTGCAATTATTAAAATATTTAATTAAATTGACGATACTGGGTGACCTTTCTTTAAATCCTCACATCTAATATAGGGGTCCCCTAATAACCTCTGAGATCGGTTTTGAAATATTTTGGATGTAGACGAGGCGAATTGAGTGAGCATAGTCCTGAGTGCTCGGGACTACGTGATTGAAATTCAACGAATTATAAATTCAAAAGATTCAAAAACAAATGGCAAAGCCTTTGTGTCCGATCAATGAACGGGTTTTTTGCATTACCCATAGATACTCAAGCATCCAGTATTCTCCTCACAAGTAAATTATGGATTCACTGGCAATACCAAGTTCTTGCCCTGGCAACCCTTTATCTGAGTTATACATTATTGGGTGTCTGACTTAAGTTCTTTCTGACCAGGCAAGGTCTTGTTCGCTAAGTGTGAGTCATAGGTAAGTATGGAATGCCTATCAGGGCATCACCAAAGCCTGACCTATGTAAACTTAGATTGATAGCTAACCATCTGAAACCTTTACATCATTTTTAAAACTTTAAAAACCCAAAAAAATGAAAAACCGTTATCTGAGCAGATCGAAGGACTTGATAAAATTTATCGGTCTTGTCCTACTCGCCAATTTGTTTTACTACCATGCATACACCCAGGAGAGGGCGGGGCACCAAATCATCCAGGGTCAAAAGGCACAGGAAAGAATTCCCGGTGCTAAATACATTAAGCAATCGGCCAATCATCTACTACCAACTACCATACGCTTTGATCACAATGAAAATCGTACCGAAGCACAGTTTATGGCATGGATCTCAGAGGTGATTAATCATCGGCCAAACATCGAATTGCGAGAAGAAGACAGTTACATTGATCAACTGGGGTTTGTCAGACGGACATTTATCCAATGGTATGATGGAGTGGAAGTAGATCAGACCTACTACTATGTGCACTCTAAAAAAGGGAAAATCACCATGGCGCACGGCAAAGTTCTCAATATCCCCGATTTACCAATCCAACCCTCTCTGAATGCAGACCAGGCACTGAAATTTGCCTTGCAGTATGTAGGGGCGGAGAAATATAAGTGGGAACTAGATTTTTGGGAATCCGACATAAAAAGCAGAAAGCAAGACCTAAATGCTACCTACTACCCCTCAGGCACATTAAAAATTGCCAGGAAAAAAAGCGGTGACCAGACTCAATTTCGGCTGTCTTACGTCTTTGATATTTGCGCTGCTAGCCCCGACAGCGAAAAACGAATCTGTGTGGATGCACACACGGGTGAAATCATCTATGACGTTCCCTTGGAATCCAATTGTGATCCGGCAACGGTAAATACGGTCTTTAATGGAAACCAAAATATCAATACCGATAAGTATACCGCCACGGAGTGGCGTCTAAGAGATGACTGCCAGGTCGCAGAAATATGGGTACGGGATTGGAACAGTACAACCACCACAGCAAGTCCGATCGAAATTGACAACACGACCAATACCTGGACCACTCAAGATGAGAGATTCGGTGGAAGTGTACTGTGGTGCACCAATCAGGCCTACAGCTATTTTCTTAACCGCTTCGGGCGGTCATCCTATGATAATGCCAATGGCAATGTTAATGCCTTTATCAATGCCATATTTGGCTGTGGACCTGGATGCACTACCGCCAACAATGCCAGCATGTCATTTACTGGCGGTACAATGAAAGTCGGTCTGCACAATTCGGGAGTGCTTACCAATTCATATGCTACGATCGATATTATCGGGCATGAATACGCCCACGCTGTAACGGGTGCAACAGCCGCATTGGTATATGAAAATGAGTGGGGCGCTTTAAATGAATCTTTCAGCGACATCTTTGGTGAAACGCTCGAAAGATTTGTTTTCGGTGCCAATGATTGGCTCATCGGTAGTGAACGTGGTACCGGCTCAATCCGTTCAATGTCTAATCCTAACAACTTCAGCGATCCAGATACATATTTGGGAACATTCTGGTTTAACATATCCCCGCCTTGCGACAACACCAATGATGAATGTGGTGTGCATACCAATAGTGGTGTACAAAATTTTTGGTTTTTCCTATTGACCCAAGGCGGTTCAGGAACCAATGACAATGGTGATGCCTATGATGTTTCCGGTATAGGTATCCTGAAAGCTGAACAGATCGCCTATCGCAATCTCGTAACCTACTTAGGTACCAATTCAGATTATTCTGACGCACGGGATGGGTCAATACAGGCAGCAATTGATCTGTATGGTGTTTGTTCTGAAGAAGTTCGATCAGTGACAGATGCTTGGGCTGCAGTGGGAGTCGGTGATCCATTCCTCGATGTGCAGGCGTCGGTAAGTCAGGATATCTCTTGTTTCGGCTTTTTGGATGGTCAGGCTACTGCCGTAGCCAGCTTTGGACAACCCCCATACAGCTACGATTGGAGTAATGGACAAAGTGGAGCTACTGCTACCAACCTCGCGGCTGGCACTTATCAGGTCACGGCTACCGATGCTGCGGGATGTACCGATGTGGATGCCGTAACCCTGGTCAATCCTCCGCTGCTCTCCGCAACTATCAATATTACCAGTGACTACAACGGATGGCCAATTTCATGCAACGGTGTTTGTGATGGCACCGCAATCTCAGAACCAGTTGGTGGTACGCCACCGTACACGTATCTTTGGAGCGCGTCTGCCAATAATCAGATCACTAAAGAAGCGGTTGACCTCTGTGCTGGTGACCATTCCGTCGTAGTAACCGACAATAATGGTTGCATCACCTTTGCTCAGGTCACCCTAACAGAACCTCCCCCATTGTCGGTAGATGCAGGCGAGGACCAGACGATCTTTTTTTATGATCCAGATTTGGCCTGTACCCAATTGATGGCCCAAAATGAAATGGGAGGTGTACCCCCCTATACCTATAATTGGAGTTCAGGAGGCAATATGGCAAGTGAGGAAGTCTGTCTTGAGACGGTAGAAGACACAATTACCATGGTTACTTACTATCTGACACTCACCGACGCCAATGGCTGCACAGCGATCGACAGTGTCACGGTCTGTTATGTCGATATTCGCTGTGGCAAAGGCAATGGTACCAAGGTGCGCATTTGCCATTTTCCACCCGGCAATGCTGACAATGCCCATACGGAATGTGTATCGCTTAGTGCACTGGCTACCCATCTGGCTCATGGTGATCATGTTGCCAATTGCGGTTTTGAATCACCCTGCGGTAACGAAATGTTTGCTATGATGGCTCCTCAGGATCGACGGTCATTGTTGGTAAGTGCACTAAATCACAGCGAGATTTTTGAGGTATTTCCCAATCCATTTCAATCTGTTGCCCAACTCCGATGGATTTTGCCCGAGGAGGATAAAGTGCTCATTGATATCATTGATCTAAACGGGAAGATCCTACAACAAATTTACCAGGGTCCGGCAAAAGCTGGTGAAATATACGACCGGGAAATTTCAGGAGAGACACTTGCAGCAGGCATCTATATTGCCAGACTAAAGTCAACGATGTATGGGACTAGTCGCTATAAACGTTTCATAGTGCAATAAAGATTTAACAAGCTTAGAGAAATCTCAAAAGCGCAATAGATTAGATCTGTTGCGCTTTTTCATTCATCTATTTCAGTATTAAAAACGAATCTCTGATGATAGAATAATAATCTAACTTGCTGCATAATGCCGAATACTCTATCCCTATAAAAGAGCTTTTCTTACCACATCCTTACCAGGATTCCGGGCGTACATCATTGTATGGAGACAACACGAAAATCTTAATTGAAATTGGGCAATATCCAGAGCTTCACTGAGATATTAGATCGTTCCCGACCCTTCCCTACCCGTTTTGGTATGAATGATGATCACTCCATTTCCAACATCACGACCATACTGCAGCGCATTTCCCCCACTCTTGATCACCTCCACCGATGCAACATCATGAATGCTGACCAATCTCTCTACCGCAAAAAAGTCGTGACCCACTCTTACACCATCGACCACATAAAGAGGCACGCCACCTCTAATCGTCGGTTCCCCAGTCCGCCAATCGAGGAAGACACCCGGTACACGGACCAAAATGTCAGCTAACGAAGTTGCATAAGGAACTTCACGAATGGAATCACTGTGGCTGGAGCCAGCATCCGCTGCCCTCTCCGTTACACCACAAGCCAAGAACATCGTGAATGCCGTCAGCATCAACAGAAAAAGCTTATTTCTTTGCAGATCCATTTCCTATGGTTATTGTTACTGGCAGATCTAGGATCTACCCAGCAATCTATCTTCTTTAGTAACAAAGAAATCACTAGACAGGATCAGAAATGAACAAATTTAACGAGACATTAATATTACATCTATGCTTTCACGGGCAGGAAGGTTAGGAATGAATGGAGAGCTGGATTGGGATTCTCTGATGACCAGACAATGGACAAGGAAGTCTTTTGGTGCAAGTTTGCCAGTTCTATAAATCTCACCCCAAGATTAAATCCGGAGGTCAGCGATGTGGGCACAATAGCCACTCCCAAACCCCTTTCCACCAGTCTAAAAATGGTTATGGCATGTACAGATCTATGAGACACCTCTGGAGTGAAACCCTGATCGGTAAAAATGCTCATAATGTTGTCATAATAATCTTTACTGTAACTACGGCCAAAGAAAATGAAGGATTCTGATCTAAGCTGACGCACCGATCGAAAGTTGTCTTGATTCAAATGATGTGACTTCGGAAGTACCAGCGAAAAACTCTCCCGCAATAAGACAACTTGCTGCAAAGCATTTGAGACCCTTTCATAACGCACAAATCCGACATCAATTTCGTTTCTCAGCAGAGCATTTACCTGATCCTCATTTGCCATTTCCTGTAAGTTGGTCTGCAAATAAGGAAACTTGTCTGCCACTTTCTTCAATAGTTCTGGGATGATGGTTTGCATGGCAGAACCGACAAAACCGATTTTCACCTGACCGCGCTCTCCCTTTGCAATCATGGCTGCCGACCGAAATGTCGTTTCCAAATCTTGTAAGAGCAGATCAACCTTTGTGTACAAAAACTGCCCGGCTTCGGTCAATACAACACGCTGCCGGGTACGCCTAAATAATCTCAACTCAAGTGATAACTCCAATTGTTTGATTTGACGACTCAATCCCGGCTGGGTAATATATAGGCTTTTGGCAGCCTGACGGAAATTGAGATGTTCAGCAACTGCCTGAAAATACCGCAGATGGCGTAGTTCAATTTTATGATACTTCATAGGTATCAAAATAGTAAATAATTAGTATCATTAATTATCAATATCTCCATGTAATTTTGCTTGTGAGAAAGGAGAGATAGAGACACGATGAGGAAAGTATTTTCATACGGGAAAGACCAAATGACTCCTTCTATCGCTTTGGCACTGGCACACGGTAGGATGAAAGGAGTATTGTCTGCCGAGTCTACCACAAAGATCACTCGAAGTTGGAGGTCTGTACAGAATATAGTGGCTAGTCAGGAGACAGTCTACGGTGTCAACACCGGCTTTGGATCCTTGTGCAACCGACAGATTTCAAGTGAAGATACCCAGGTTTTGCAGCACAATATCTTGAAGAGTCATTCTGTGGGTGTGGGGAAACCCGTACCCCTCCAAATAGCCAAACTGATGATGATTCTGAAGGTCCATAGTCTGGCTCTGGGATATTCTGGAGTGGCGCTTCAAACCTTAGAACGAATTTGCTGGCACATAGACCAGGACCTGATTCCCGTCGTCCCGCAGCAAGGTTCTGTTGGTGCTTCTGGCGATTTGGCTCCCCTGGCACATTTGTTCTTACCGCTGATTGGTTTAGGAGAAATATCCTTGGGTGACCAGCATGTCCCAGCACTTCAGGTCCTTCAGAAGAGAAACAAACAGCCCATCAATCTGGGTGCCAAGGAAGGACTGGCGCTAATCAACGGTACCCAGTTTATGGCGGCCTACGCCATTTTAATCATCAGTCGTTTCCACAATTGTCTGGCCCATGCAGATATCATTGGTGCAATGAGTCTAGAGGCGGTGATGGGGTCCATCAGACCCTTTGACTTAAGGCTACATAAGCTAAGGCCTTTTCATGGAGTCCAGCATGTTGCACACCGGGTCCGGGTACTGTTGTCTGAGTCTGAAGTAATGGAATCACACATCGATTGTGGCCGGGTACAGGATCCCTATTCCTTGCGATGTATCCCCCAAGTACATGGAAGCTCCCGGCAGGCATGGCTTCACCTTAAAGAAACCATTACTATAGAACTCAACTCAGTGACCGACAACCCATTGATTTTTGATGAAAACCTGTCGATCAGTGGCGGCAATTTCCATGGTCAACCACTGGCATTACCCTTGGACTACAATGCAATAGCGGCTGCTGAACTGGGAAATATATCAGACCGAAGGATCTATTTGCTATTGGAAGGTAAAACCGAAGGATTGCCTCAATTACTCATGCACAACACCGGGTTGAATAGCGGCTTCATGGTGCCGCAATACACATCTGCGGCTTTGGTGAGCGAAAATAAATCTCTTTCCTTCCCGGCATCTGTTGACAGCATTCCCACTTCCCTGGGTCAGGAAGACCATGTGAGTATGGGATCAATCAGTGGTCGCAAGACCTTGGCTATCATTGAAAATCTGGAACAGATCCTAGCCATCGAACTCCTTTGTGCTGCTCAGGCCTTTGACTTTAGAAGACCCCTGAAGTCCGGCAAGATTCTGGAAGAATGCCATCAACATATTCGATCCTGGATAGACCATGCCATGACCGATCGAATTTTTGCTGAAGATATCGAGATCGCTCATGATATTATTTGCCAAAGATCACTACTAAAAATCACTGAAAGTTATGCAGACCTTAAGAGTGAATTCCACGAGCTTTTCGAAATTTATTGATGCTTATGCCAATCATCCAAAATACCACGCCCCGCACGGCCCAAAACTTCACGCCAAATCCTGGCAGACCGAAGCTCCCTTAAGATTATTATTAAACAATTTGGATCAGCAGGTTGCTGAGGATCCTTCTGAACTTATCGTATATGGTGGAACCGGTCAAGCGGCTCGTAGCAAAGAAGCGCTCCAGGAAATCATCCGGTTACTTTTGAGTCTTGGCGATGACCAAAGCCTTCTGATCCAATCTGGTAAACCCGTCGGCATCGTTCGTTCACATCCAGAAGCACCAAGGGTGTTGATCGCCAATAGCAATCTCGTACCGAAATGGGCCACATGGGAGCACTTCAATGAACTGAAAGAACGGGGTCTAATCATGTTCGGACAGATGACGGCAGGTTCGTGGATTTATATTGGATCGCAAGGCATCTTGCAGGGGACGTTTGAAACCTTTATGGCTTGTGCAGAAAAACACTTTGGCGGTGACCTCCGGAGGAAGCTCATTGTAAGTGGTGGATTAGGGGGGATGGGTGGAGCTCAACCACTTGCTGCTACAATGGCCGGCGCATGCTTTTTGGGAGCGGATGTAGATCCGGCAAGGATTCAGAAAAGATTAGAGGCAGGATATATTGACTTTGTCAGCGATTCCTATGAGGATGCCAAATCGAAGATCCTTGATGCCTTGGCGAAGGGATCAGCCATATCGGTGGGACTGATTGGTGATGTCGGCGACATGCTGCAGAGACTGCTTACAGATGAGATCGTTCCGGACATGCTCACCGACCAGACGTCTGCTCATGACCCCCTTAACGGATATGTGCCTCATGGAATGACCCTGGATCAAGCCAGATCACTTAGGGCTGAAGATCCTGCGACATATCGTACAAGGTCGCTGCAGAGCATGGCCAGGCACGTACGGCTCATGCTACAATTACAGCAAAGAGGTAGCATTGTCTTCGACTACGGAAACAACCTAAGGGCATTTGCCTTTGAAGCAGGTGTAGAAAATGCGTTTGATTTTCCGGGCTTTGTGCCTGCCTATATTCGTCCATTGTTTTGTGAGGGAAAAGGTCCCTTTCGATGGGTAGCCATGTCAGGTAATCCAGAAGATATTTTCACCACTGATCAGGCACTGATTAAAGCATTTCCTAAAAACAAGTCGCTGCATCAGTGGCTAAAGATCGCTCAGGAAAGAGTATCATTTCAGGGATTACCTAGTCGGATTTGCTGGTTGGGCATGGGTGAACGCGAGGAAGCTGGACTGCTTTTTAATACCCTGGTAAAAGAAGGTAAACTCAGTGCTCCGGTAGTCATCGGAAGGGATCACCTTGACTGTGGTTCCGTGGCATCTCCTCACCGGGAAACGGAAGGCATGATAGATGGCAGTGATGCCATTTCAGACTGGCCACTGCTTAACCTGATGGCCAATACAGCTGGTGGGGCTACCTGGGTATCTTTCCATCATGGAGGTGGTGTTGGTATGGGATTTTCACAGCACGCCGGAATGGTCATCCTCGTGGATGGAACGGCGCGGGCGGAACGGTGTATCCGACGGGTGCTCCATAATGACCCTGCGCTGGGTATCTTTCGACATGCCGATGCTGGTTATCGGCAGGCAATTGAAAATCAAGAGGATTTCGGTCTCACTTTCTAAGGATCGATAAAAAACCACGAGCATGAATTTCTTGAATTTTCATCAAAAAAATTTGTGATTGTGCAATCTATGGAAAAGATGATCCTGGGTCCGTTCACTCAACTCCTCACCATGGAAGGTATCAGTGATCAGGGCCCCATTAAAGATGAACTAATTTATCCCTTACACCAGGCAGGTGTTTTGGTCTTCGATGGTCTAATCGTCGAGGTCGGAAATTATCATTCTTTGGTATCACAAAAAGATCCAAGGACTACCGTATGGGAAGCGAAGAGCGATCTAGTCGTTTTACCAGGTTTTATTGATGCACATACCCATCTATGCTTTGCTGGCCACCGGGCTCAAGATTTCAATCTGCGTCTGGAGGGTGCCAATTATCAAGCAATTGCGGAAAGTGGAGGTGGAATTCTTCGTACCGTTCGTAATACCCGCAATGCCACCAAACAAGATCTCATGAAAGGACTTGTGTCAAGGTTGGATCGACAAATATCCCTTGGTGTCACCACTTGCGAGATTAAGAGTGGTTACGGACTATCTCAGGAAGCCGAACTAAAGATGTTGGAGGCCATCAATATGGTTGGGAAACCGCACTTGCCAGATATCGTACCTACCTGCCTTGCCGCCCATACTCTCCCCCCTGAATATCAACACTCTGATAAATATTTGCAATGGATCTTGGAAGACCTGCTGCCCGAGGTAAGGCGAAGAGGTTTGTCAAAAAGGGTCGACATCTTTATCGAAGACGGTGCTTTTTCACCACAAATAGCCGGTCAATTTCTTGAGAAGGCTGTAGATCAGGGATTTGAATTATGTGTTCATGCAGATCAATTCAGTGCCGGCGGATCCGTTGTCGGTGTCGATCGGGGAGCACTCAGTGTAGATCATTTGGAAGCTTCAGGACCCCGGGAAATCAAAATCATCGCAGAGAGCGCCACCGTCGCCACTGTCTTACCCGGAGCAAGCCTGGGTTTGGGAATGCCATTTGCGCCAGCCAGAAAGCTTTTAGATGCCGGGGCTTGCATGGCTATCGCAAGTGACTGGAATCCAGGTTCGGCGCCGATGGGCAATCTGTTGATCCAGGCAGCGCTATTGGCAACTTATGAGAAGCTCACGCATGCTGAAACTCTTGCCGGTTTGACTTTTCGTGCCGCTAAGAGTCTGAATCTGTCTGACCGGGGAAAACTAAAGCCCGGCATGCTAGCCGACTTTATTGCTTTTCCGACAAATGATTACCGGGAAATTCTGTACCACCAGGGTATGCTAAGACCTGCCCATGTCTGGAAACGGGGTAGTGAGCTATTGGTAAAAGAAAATTCTCACCATGCATGAAAAAGCCCAAACGGAGTGGTGGAGAGGACGTATGGTTCAATCCACGAAGACCAATGCTGAAAGATGGCAACAGAAAGTCCTCTGTCGAGATTTTGGTGACTGCCTTGATGAAGAGGGTCAATATAAAGTTGGACTGATTGGATATTGTTCAGATCTGGGTACTGTTCGAAATCATGGCCGGCCGGGATCTAAGGAAGGTCCACAAGTGATACGTAAAACCTTGGCCAACTTCGCCGATCATATCTATAAAGAAACCACCGTCTTGGATCTGGGAAATTTGCATCCTGAACGTGGAAATCTGGAGGAACTTCAAATGGAATTGGCCAATTCCATAGAAAAGATGCTAAGGCAACAAATATTTCCAGTGGTCTTAGGCGGCAGCCACGACCTGGCCTACGGTCATTTCATGGGCACTTCCACCCATCTTCAAAGACAGGACAAACACTGGCGACTGGGCATCATTAACTTTGATGCCCACCTTGATCTCCGACCATTTGCCGGACAAGCTACTTCAGGTACCCCATTTACTCAAATAGCTATCCTTTGCCAAGATGAGGGTAAAGAATTCTTCTACCTGTGCATTGGCATTGAAGAAGTTTCGAATACTAAGGACCTCTTCCGACGAGCGGAAAAATGTAGTGTGCCTTACTTCAAAGCTCTTGATATCAACACGGGAAAAACCACTGACTTGGAAGACAAGATCCATTCATTTCTCGGTCAGATTGATCATTTCATTTTATCTATTGATTTAGATTGTTTTCCACCAATCCATAGTCCAGGTGTTAGTGCACCCGCAAAAATTGGTCTGAATTTTCAAATCGCTTGGGATATTTTACGGGATCTATTTAAACACAAAAAATTAACGGGATATCATATTGCCGAATTTAATCCAGTGTATGATTTGGATGACCGCACGGCCAGATTGGCTGCGATGTTGGTTGAAGCCGGTATCAGGGGTTTTGAAAGTCGCTCATTCAACCAGTGATGCCTACCAACCCATCAATTTCTTCTCTTCTTATTGAGAAAGTTCGATCATGCTTTTCTCCATAAACTATCAGCAAAATAAGCCCTTTGATCGAGAAAATGCCGAACCGGAACGAATCCAGTGGAGAATGCCATATCACTGATTTCGTCCAAGTCATATTTTTTTGACAATTCGGTACGAATCACCTCGGCGGTTGTAAAAGAGAAATTCTGTTGAAGGGCATCAATTTTCACCACTTGATCCCTGAGGCTTACAATAAAGCTTCGTACTTCACCCCTCACGGGATCGTAGTAGGAATAAAAGTCAAAATTATCCAACTGAAAATTGCCACCGAGTTCCCTGTTTATTCGATGCAATAAATTCAGGTTAAAAGCATGGGTAACTCCTTGGGGATCATCATAGGCGGCTTTAATAATTGCAGGGTTCTTCTTTAAGTCAAAACCAATCAGGCAGTAGTCCTTAGTCTGCATGTCTCGGCCCAGATGAGCCAACATTTCATAGGCGGCCTCGACTTCAAAGTTTCCAATATTACTTCCCAAAAAAAGAATCAGATTAAGATTATTCCTAGTTAAAATCGAAGGTAATACCTGAAAATAATCTCCTATAATAGATTTAATGGATAGCTCCGGTATCGCCTGATGCATATTTTCTTCCAGATCAGAAATCGCTTGCTTGGAGATATCGATCGGAATAAAGTCTAGTGGAATTCCTTGTTTAACCATCGCCTCAAGCAAAAGCTTTGTCTTAAATCCATCACCAGCACCCAACTCGATGACATTGATTTTACGGTCAATTTCCAGTGTAGCGATCAAATCAAATGATTGATCATTTAGAATCTCATGCTCAGCATCGGTCAGGTAATATTCGGGCAGATTCATAATGTCCTGGAACAATCTGCTGCCAGCGTCATCATAAAAGTATTTAGAGGATAAATATTTTATTTTCGATGACAATCCACGCTGTACATGTTCGGCAAAAGATTGGTCAATCGCCGGAATCTCGTCATACGACATCGCAAATGATATTGTTCACAGTCAAGAGGAAAAAAAATACTGAGTTTAGGATCATCTTTTCCGGGCAAGTCTTATTCCAGTGCACTGCCAACCTAGATGAGGGTGAAAGAAGTTTCGATAAGTTTTCCGGCTATGTCCTGGGGATGTTGCAGAAGAAGCACCTCTTAATACCATTTGATTGATCATAAATTTGCCATTGTATTCTCCCAAGGCACCGGGTGCTTTGTCAAAACCCGGATAAGGTAAATATGCACTATGGGTCCACTCCCACCTCAGACCCCAATCCAGGAAATCGCTGGCTGCCTCCCATTCGAACTCCGTTGGCAACCGATAGCCAGCCCACTCTGCAAACGCTGCCGCTTCAAAAAAATTGATGTGGCAAAGGACGGCTTGAGGGTAGATGGTTTTCAAACCCGATAGGGTATATTGGTGCCATTGACCATCCAACTGATGCCAATACAAGGGACTGTGGTGGCGGTTTGTCTGCAGCCAGTTCCAGCCTTCATCCAACCACAAGCTTGATTCATCATATCCACCATCTTCGATAAAGGCAAGATATTCGCCATTGGTTACCAAAGAACGGGCAATGTCACAAGAATGGAGGTAATATTTATGCCTGCCCAATTCATTGTCAAAGTGGAATCCATCTCCAGCAAATCCGATTTCGTACACACCTTCATCCAGCGTTAGAAATCCTTCATCACTCGAATGAGTATCATTTGCCCATGTAAAACCGTCCTGGTAGATAGGGAATACTGGATTGTGGCCCAGGATGTACTTCAGATCCGTAATGAGCAATTCTTGATGCTGCTGCTCATGCTGAACTCCTAAGATCACCAAAGACCGGACATCCTCAGATGACATGGTAGAAATCAGATCCTTCATGTGTCGATCGACATAGGATCGATAGCGGTACACTTCATCTACCCCAGGCCGGGTAATGTTTCCTCGATCAGCTCGCAGCACTCGATCACCCACGGCATTGTAGTAACTATTGAACAAATAGCTGAAATCAGCATCAAACAGCAAATAATCGGCCAAATGCGGTTTAAGAAGGAAAGTTTCAAAAAACCACGAAGAGTGCGCCAGGTGCCATTTGGGTGGACTGACATAGGCTACAGGCTGTGGAATGTAGTCTTCAATCTGCAAAGGCCGACAAAGCTCTTCAGTGTAGGTTCGAACACTACTGTATTGGTCCCATAGGGCAGTGCTTGTGTCACGTGATCGTAACGCTGTCTTCATTGTACCGTGGATTAGCGCCATATAAGTAATGAGCAGCGAGAGCAAATTGTTCAGCCATGTGATCGGATTGTAAATTTCCGGACGGGGATATAAGCCTCGATGAATAGGACTGCCTGAGGGAGTGAAGTATGTCGCTGATACTCGTTGGTACGACCAATTGCCTTAACGGAACAATCTATTTAGCAGTAAGAATATAGATCTAATCACCTAGGCTGGTGAAATCTTTATCTCCAGAGATCTTGACTGGCAAGTATCAATGTCTTCAATAATCCACCAGTGGATCCCCAGTCAGCATGAAGCAGAGGTGAGACGAATCAGGATGTGAGTTGAGGATTCTCCGATGGATAAAATAACTGTGCTGCTTGACTGGTTTCCTCAGAGTAACCATCAAGATGAGCGTCAATGTCTACAGTATCACCACTGATAAAGAGGTGGAACAAGGCTATGATTATAATCTTCACTGTCATGGTTAATGGTGTTTTGAATTCCTATACTCTAAAGAGGAGCTGGTTTCGAGATTCCATAAATTGATGGTGCAATAAATCGACCGCCAGATCAACTCCCTGCCACTTGAAACCATTGTTTGGATTTTCATGATCCAAGAAGACCAATACAGAATTAAGCCAGTACTTTCACCAAAACCACTTTCTATTTACAGGATCTCCCTATATTTTGGTGACCCTACTGAATGACCAGTGTGTTCCTTAGTAAACAAGTGACTTCCTGTGATATGAAGTGATTAAACCTAGTCCATTATGAAGACTCGAATCCTCAAAGTTTTACTTCCTTTATTGGTTGTAGTGACAGCAATATATCTCATAGGACCGAGACCGGAACCTCTGGAACTGGAACCAAAAATTAATGAACTGCGGATCTCCATTGATGAGATTGAAGATTATGTAAATGCGCATGAGAGAAGTACAGAGAATATCCGTCCCAACAATGAAGCCATCATTCATTGGGCAGACTCGAGTAAACAAAGTACTGAGTATGCTCTGGTTTATCTACATGGATTTAGTGCCAGCCGGGGTGAGGGCGATCCTGTGCATCTTGATTTTGCCAAAAGATATGGCCTAAATGCCTATTTATCAAGGCTCTATGATCATGGCCTTCAGGAGGAGGAACCGCTCTTAGACCTAACCGCGGAAAAGCTGTTGGAATCAGCCAAAGAAGCAGTTGCCATCGGCAAAACGCTAGGTAAAAAAGTGATTGTGATGTCTTGCAGTACGGGTAGTACGCTAAGTTTATATCTGGCTGCTCACAATCCAGAGATGATTGATGCACAGATTTGCTTTAGTCCGAATATTGATTTATACGACCAGTCGTCGAAGATGCTGGATAATCCTTGGGGCTTGCAAATTGCACGACTGATTAAGGGAGGTGATTACCACACCTGGGATGCTCCTAATGCAGCCCTACCTTACTGGACCACCTCCTATCGCCTTGAAGCGTTGGTGGAACTCAGACAACTAGTAGATGCCACCATGGTGAAATCAACTTTTGAAAAGGTAAAGCAACCCACACTCACACTGTATTACTACAAATCAGAAGATGAGCAAGACAATACAGTCTCAGTACCTGCTATTCTGAATATGCATACAGCCCTGGGCACCCATCCTGACCTCAAAGTGGCAAGACCCATTCCTGATGGCGGCTATCACGTCTTCGTATCAAAATATTATCGCAATGATCTGAACGATGTACAAAGAGTCGTATATCAATTTGCAGAAAATGCTTTGCACCTTGAGCCCATTATTACCAGTAGTAAACCAAGGAAAAAGCATTGAGTAGACCACAGTAGGGCTGCCGGTAAGTTACCATCAGCAAAATTACCATCCAATAAGCGAACATTCATTGGTAATCTACCATACTGTAAGTTAGATCAAGTAATTTATCATTTAGTAAGTTAGTAAGTTACCTTTTAGTAAGTTACCTTTTAGTAAGTTACCTTTTAGTAAGTTACCTTTTAGTAAGTTACCTTTTAGTAAGTTGCCTTTTACTTTTGTATATTTATCAAATGGAGATACCCTTTCAATATGGAAAAATTGTTCAAAGAAACGCATTCATAGATCGATCTCAAGATATCAAGCGTTTACATAACAACTTTACCTCTGGCACTCACACCATACTATTATCTCCAAGGCGATGGGGCAAATCTTCGTTGGTATTTAAAGCTGCCAAAAGCATAACGAGAAAGGATAAAAGCATCAAAGTGTGCTTTCTAGATTTATACAAGATTCGGACACCAGGGGAATTTTACAAGATCTATGCTGAAGGCATCATAAACAGCACCAGCGGAAAGCTTCAAGACACCATGCGATTGATCAGATCCTTCTTCTCCTACGTCATTCCCAAAATCAGTATAGCTCCTGATCCTCAATCGGAGATTACGTTAAGCATGGATTGGCAGAAAGTAGAGAAAAATCCCCAAGAAATTCTTGCTTTATCCGAACACTTGGCCAAAAAGAATAAAATCAAACTGATCGTTTGCATAGATGAGTTTCAAAACATCGGACAATTTGATCATCCTGAGGCTTTTCAAAAATCGCTACGGGCTACCTGGCAGTACCACCAGCACGTCGTCTATTGTCTTTATGGAAGCAAGCGACATAAGCTGCTGGAGCTATTCAGCAATTCGCAGATGCCTTTCTACAAGTTTGGAGATCTTTTTTTTCTAGAAAAGATTGAGAGAAAGCATTGGATTCGTTACCTGCAAAATCAATTTTCTCATACGGGTAAGGACATAGATGCTTCTACCGCTGGCCTTCTGATTGATTTAGTGGATCGACACTCTTACTATGTTCAGCAATTGGCTCAGCTTGTTTGGTTTCGTACCAAGAAAAAATGTACACCCGAAATTGTCCAGGATGCTTTATTAAATTTACAATTGCAGCTCAGTTTAGTGTTCCAACAAATCACCGATTCCCTGAGCAAGAAGCAAATCAACCTGTTGCAAGCCATTGCAGCGCAAGTCGAAAACCTCAGTGCCAAAAGCACCATTCAGAAATACAACCTTGGGACATCCTCAACTGTTGTTAAGGCTAAGAAAGCACTTGAGGAGAAAGAAATCATTGATCTCTTAGGCAACACCCTCACCATCAATGACCCACTGTATATGCATTGGCTGGTCAATTTCTATTTCAACAATCGGTGAATGAGCGATCAACTAAGATCGTTTCTGTTCACCTCTCATGCCAGTTCAATGCTTGTCCTATTGACACTCTTTATGTAACTTAGGTACTTCATTTGTTGTCGCTACATGCAGTATACAAAATATTCACCCTCTAAATTGCTGCAACCCTATGTTGAGTGCTACTTTGTATGGAAGTCAGATAATCTACGTTACCCTCTATTGATCGATTCACCACCGTCCGGATATGCTGCAGTCGTATTTAATTTTGCCGGAGCCTACAAAGCAATTTCCAAGAATGGACAAACCCAGATCAACAGTGGATCCTTTGTAATAGGGCAAACTCTGTGCAATTATCAACTAGAAGTCTCTGAACACATTGATCAGATAGGGATTGTTTTCAAACCCACGGGCGTTTATAAAATATTGGATATCCCGGGATTTGAAATTGCCGATTGCCGATACGCACTAGCCGATGTATCAGCAAGCATGGCCAATTTAGAGGATCAATTAATGGGATCGCCCTTAGATCAGGATCGCATTACATTACTCGATAAGACCCTAGCAGCCAAAATGATAGCAAAAGACCTGAGCGTTGATTGCATTGACCAGGCCGCCAATTATATCGTTGACCAAAAGGGTGATGTCAAAATTTCGGAAGTCCTGGAACAAACCTACATGAGTAGACGCAAGTTTGAACGGCATTTCTTTAAGAATGTGGGTCTCAGCCCTAAGTACTATGCACGGTTACGTCGTTACGGCTTCACATGCTCCCTGATAGCTGGAAAGCGTGAGGCCGATTGGAGTCGCATACTCCATAACGGAGGCTATTACGATCAGAGTCATTTTATCAGGGACTTTAAAGAGTTTTCCGGTCAATCACCCACTGATTATCTCCAGCACAATCAGGAATTGGCTCATAAGCTCACGGATTAAAGTTGACGCATCCATACAATCATTACCTGAGATAACTTCAGATATTTGTATTTAAATCGTATTCCAATGAATCATCCACTAGAAAAATCCGAAGGTCGCAAACTCTCCACCTGGAAAAATGTCTGCGTCAAGTTTATGAAAGCCTACCAAGATCAAAATGTAGAGAGAATGATCGGCTACTGCGATCCGAACGGTACTGTGTGTTTTCGACCCTTGGAAGATCAGGGAAAAGGGCTTATACATGAATTGGGAAAGCAACTCTGGATGTTACTCATCGATTGTTTTCCAGATATCGACAACACCGTGCACTCAATGCTTCAGGAAAATGGAAAAATCTTTGGCCGTGTCTCTATTCGCGGCACGCAAGTCAAAGATTTTGCGGGTATTCCCAGTCAGGGTCTGAAATTTGATAGTGAGCATATATTTGTATTCACTCTCGATGAAAATCACCAAATCCAACACATTGATGTAGATTGGGACCATGCTGATTTTCAGCGCCAGTTGATGTAGTGAGTCTTTAAGTGGCAATATTCAGTCTTCAGTTGGAGTTGGCAGTCTTTTGTCTTCAGTCCTGCAGTGGTAGTCTTCATGGGGAATTTTTGACGCATTTCTACAATACACTTTTGTGTCAATCATCGACCTTGGTTGAATTGAGGAGATGCAGATTAATTTTTCAACCTAAAAAACTCTGTTATGAGTAACACAAGTCGTAGTGACGCCCTCCATGAAATTGCTCGAATTTATGTCGAAGACGGACTGGGCAGTGGGAATTTCGATGCTATTCCCTATCATGAGAACATCAGTTTAAGGGCACCGTTAAATCCTGGAGGCTCCGCCAAACCAATTACGGGACGCGAGCAACTGAAAGAGACCTGGTGGGCACCGCTGCCTCAACTGGTAGCCGGGACAACCTATCTGGATTCCTATGTCAATCGAGATGAGTCTGCAGTCACTGTCGAGTTTTATTGTGACATAGCCCAGCCTTCTTGCCGTTTAAGAATTGTAGATCGGTTTAAGGTGGATGACAACGGGATGATCACCGAGCAGGAAAATTTCTTCGATCCCCGTGATGTAACCAACCCCGGTTGGAAGGAATCTTAGATGGGTATTGTTGATCTGCAATCATTTTTTTCAGAAATCAAATCAATCATTCACTATGGGTATCCAAATAAAAACACCTGGAATTCACCATTTGACTTTGAGATCTAGCAATTATGAGCGGGCAAAATCATTCTATACCGAACAACTTGGATTTGAGATTGCTCTGGAAAAGCCCAATCTCTTTATATTCTTTGCCGGCAGTACAGCCATCGCAGTGAGGGGCCCCGAAGCGCAGACACCAGAAAAGGATCAATTTGATCCCTTCCGGGTAGGTATGGATCATGTAGCATTGGCCTGTGAAAGTGAAGACGAGTTGCAAAGAGTTGCCGCAGCACTAGAAAGGGAACAGATTGAAAATACCGGGGTAAAGACCGATGAGACCCTAGGTAAGAAATATGTGGCTTTTAAGGATCCGGATCGCATCAGCTGGGAGTTTTATATGGCGTGATATTATCGGCGACTCAAGTCGCCTGAATTGGCATTGCTGAGGAGAAGTGATGGTTATACCACATGGATCTACAGCTTCAAGAGCTTATTGATCATGTATTAAAATCATGGTGAGATGATCTACATTTGATTTTTTATCAATTCATTCTCATGCTATGCGCCAACTTGCCGTCATAATGTTCACTGACGTAGAAGGGTTTACGGCCATCTTGCAAGAGGATGAATTGCGTGGTAAGGAAATCCATGATTTCCATCGAACGTCTGTTTCTCACACAGTAGCTAGGCACACTGGTCAATTGATTCAGTTTTATGGAGATGGATCTCTGTCCTTATTTTGGTCTCCCCTTGAAGCCGTGCAGTGTGCCATTGAGCTGCAGAGGCAATTCAGAGGCGGCCATCAAATCCCGGTTCGCATCGGAATGCACCTTGGTGAGGTCTTAATCACCGATGAAAATGTATTTGGTACGGCTGTAAATATTGCTTCACGAATTGAATCACTGGCCGTCAGTGGCAGCATCTTGATTTCAGAGAAGGTGTTTCTAGAAATCGCCAATCAGCCGGAGATTAAGACGGTCTTCTTTGGCATCTATCACTTTAAGCATGTAAGAAGGCCGATCAGAATCTACGCCATTGAAAATCCTATCCTCAACGTACCTCGCCAAGCACATCAGGATGCAAAGTTGGCCACCAATGTGTTTCAATCCAACCTTCCCCGCTTTAGTGATGATTTCATTGGTCGAAAGAAATTAAGACAGAAATTGGCTCAAGTAATTCAAAACCATCCCAACACCGTCATCTCTATATTGGGTGTTGGCGGTTTGGGTAAGACCAGGTTAGCCATACAGGTAGCTCAAGAAAATCAAGATCAATTTCCTCATGGGGTATGTTTTGTCGCTTTGGATAAGCTTCAGGAGAGCACTTCTGTCCCAATGGCCATCGGTACAGCCCTTGGCTTGAGAGAACATGCAGAGATGGATTGGTTAGAATGTATCCGGGATTATCTGATGGACCGGCAAGTTCTACTTATACTCGACAATATGGAACACGTACTGGACTGTGCTCCCAACATAGATAGTTTGGTCGTTAGTTGTCCACTACTGACCATCCTCTGCACCAGCAGAAGGAGTCTGGATCTTTCTCGTGAAATAGAATTCCCCCTTGAAGTCATGAATTCACCACCGAATCACTATCATGAGCGAAATGTGGAAAATGACTGTATCCGGTTATTTGAAAACCGAGCCAGAAAAGTAAAACCGAATTTCCAAGTCAATCAAAGGAATTACGAGGACATAGCCGAGATTTGTCAAAATCTGGACGGTATCCCACTGGCGATTGAATTGGCAGCCGCTAGAACCAAGATGTTGTCGCCCAAAGACATTAAGTCTCAACTAAATAATTTGTTTAGGATTCTCCGAAACTCCAAACTTCAGAACCGCAGACACCAGGCTATTTTCGAAACCATTAAATGGAGTTTTGACTTACTGAGTGAGGCAGAAAGGGAAGTTCTGCTGGGCCTCTCGGTAATACCAGGCAACATTTCCATGGACTATATAGAAACACTCAGTCCATCCCTTGATGCCTTCGAAATGGTCGAGCAATTGTTCAATCACAGCCTGATTTATCGAGCCTCAGACACCCATGAGCTGCATTATCGGATGTTGAGTGTAGTACGGAGATTTGGTCAAGCGTTGCTGCAGGAACAACAACTCCTGAAATCGAGGCGTAAGACTTTTTCTAAGTACTTAGTGGATCAGTTGAGTAACTACTATGATAAGAAGGAGTCCAGTAAAAGGGACTTCGACAAATTCTTAGATGACTCGTTTGATAATATTCGACTTGCGATTGACTTCTGGATGAAGGAAGATTCCAACATCGGGGCTGATTTGTTCTTGAAGACATGGAGATATTTCTTACGTCGAGGTCTAATCCGTGAGGCTCAAGAAAAGGTCCTGTTCTTTATGGCAAATGGTGGGACGGTTCAGCAAAAACTGGCTGATTTACAAGTTGCCTATGGCACTTTATCTCACAACCTTGGCCAGTACCTACAGTCGAGAGATGCCTTTAGCTCCGCCCTGAGGTACTTTGTTGGTACGCAAGCAACAGAAGAAACGATCATTACCCTAAACCACCTGAGTTGGGCCGAATTTCGCTTAGGGCATTATGAGAAAGCCAACAGTTATGCCGAGCACGCTTTAGATCAAGCTCACCAATTTGGCGATCAACGACATGTTTGTCGTGCACTCAATAATCTGGCATGGGTACACCACTTTCGCGGTCAGCTGTCAGAAGCCCATGAAATTCAATCGAAGTTGATCGAGCGGTACACGGAGCTGTCGGATCGGTATGGCATCGCTTTTTCACTGACTAACTGCACCTGGATCGCAGTTGAGATGGGGCAAACGGATCATGCCCTCAGCACCCTGGAAAAGGCCATTCAGATCTTCCATGATCTTAAAAACCGTCAGATGTTTGCTTTTTCACATTTGGTAACGGGCATTGCTCTTCAAGAATTAGGGAGCTGGCATGAAGCACAAGACAAAATCAATTCAATCTGCCTGCCCATCTTTACTGACATTGGTGACAGCTGGGGACTTGCCCTGGCACTACAGAAATTGGCTGAGATCGTCCTGGCCCAGGAAAACTACCTGCAGGCGGACGAACTCATTGGTAAATCTCTAGAAATTCGCACCCACAATCACGATAGGTGGGGCATGGCAGCGTGCCATACGGTTAAGGCCGAATACCATTTGATCCGGGATGATCCCTTCGAAGCTCGACGCCACGTGGAAATTGCTCTGCCAAAAGCAGAAGAAATGGGCTGTCAAAATTTGCTGATCAGGCTTTATGGCATCAAGGCGAGGATCTATTGGCACAACAAGAATCCACATGAAACCGCCGTGCACCTGGATAAAGCACTCAAACTCCTTGATATCAAATACCAACGAGAAAAGTTCATTCGAAAATTTCACGACTTGTTTTCTGAATTAGATAAGTTGAAAATCTCCCTTAGTCACCGATAATTGAAGGTCATTTGATCTCGGATATGCCAATATAACGGACATCGAGATCCATAATAAAGGCGTTGGTTTGCAGATCAGTGGATTCAAATCGAACCGATTTGAGTGGGGCTGGAAGCTCATCAAGGTGAAAGATAAATGCCTCATTGAGGAATATTTTCTCATAACCCCCGTGACGGCGAATATGTATGCGGTCCACTCTTCTGCCATTGATGTTACCTCCATTGGTTGCACGAAAAAGAAAAACACTGGTTTCACCATCAATGGCATCAATCGTGTATAGATTTTCATTGTAAAAGGTCAATACATAACTAATCTCTCCGGCATCCCATTGCAATTTCGTGGCTTGGCTGGTTCTGCCAGGCAGGTTAAATCGGACTTCGATCTCATAGTTATTCAAGGGACGATCTACAAATTGGAAGAATCGAGAAAGGCTATCCTGCTCAATGACCGCCCTTTTATGGCTGGAATCAATCTCAAGAAAATCAAAGCTCTCATCCGCCCAGTCAGGATCAGAAACAGCTTCATCAAATAATTCATCGATATAGTATTCTTTGCGAAACCCATAAAAGGGAACAGGAATTCTCCTTTCTGCTTGATTGAGTGGATCACCTCTCATCAATGATTTCCAAACACTATTGCCGAAACGATCATTGCGATGACTTCTACCCAACGCACAATGACCCAATTCGTGAAAGATCAACCGCATTTTGTAATCCACAAAACCAGTTTGGCCCCAGATGGCCTTGTTGATGACAATATGGTGCTGTCCTAAATAGCAGAACCCCCCAGCAAATTCCAACTCACGATCAGAAAATTCAATCCTGAGACCGGTATCAGAAAAATCAATCTGATGACCACGCTTGGCACCTTCCCTGATGAATTGGTCTACAAAAGGCTCGAAAGCGGGGTCGACCTCATAAACACCCTGAGCTCCCACTTTTTCCTCCTTGTCTTTAGTACAGGCAAGCACGCCCATGAAGATGATGGCAACAATGATAGCATTTGCAACACATTTCATTATACAAATGTAAATGAATCAGAGTTCTCCTGACCTCCGAAGAAACGATCTTGGCTAATAGCGGCCTATCATAAAACAGCTAAAGCCATCAATCTCTTATTAGGATTGGGTGACATTATACCAATTTTGAACACGAGTGGTAAGGGTCTTGTCTGGAGAGGTGGCATCGTGTGTATTGGGTTCGCTTTTGTATTTGGTGGTTTTGAGCAGTGGATTTAATAACCTTATGGGATATTGCCTGCGGTAATTAACATAAGTATCATTGTTGGGAGAGGTACACTATTAAAGAAGGTGTTGACAATTCCAGGGTACCTCTAGAAAAGAGAGCCGTCAAGCACGTAATTATATTACTTATAGCATAAGTTTAGAAATAGACAAGGTACCTGACAAATACCTATGGTAATTTTGGTACTTTAATTATGGAGAATCCACATGGCATGATCTTTCCTGTAAAGGCAGATTTAGTAGGTTTATTGGGCGGTCTCGTATCCTCACTAAGGCCCTTTGCCAACGCTCACAAGGTTCAGTTGCGGTGGCTCCCCGATTTTGATGAATGGACGGGCTCGTATCAACCCGAACAAATACTACCGGCGGTAACCCAACTGATTTGCCGCATCGTGACCTTTACCCCCAATCACCAAATCGTGAGGGTCCGGTTGAGCAGGTGTCATGATCGTCCCGACTGTCTCTTGATCCTCGTTCAAAACGAAGGCATCGATCTGAGTCTTATGGGAGATATCACTGCCGACCTACCCTATGAAGTTACTGCAAAACCCATAGCTGACCAAGGGAGTCAATTTAGTCTATATGTGCCCATTAATCTAAATGGTGAGCAAAAAACAGATGAATCCCCAAGAGGCAATCACGATATTATTCAACCCTGGTATTCGGAGATTCGGAAGCGATTGACTTCTCACTTTAAGAGTGCTGAGCACTTGCAGGAGTTGGCTGCGGGAAAAAATTCAAACGATGGCGATTTTCTAAAGAAAATCAACGATCGCATCACAGCCAATATGGAACAAGAAGGTTTTAACTCCAAGGTACTGGCAAAAAAAATGTCCATAAGTAGAAGCCAATTGTATCGTAAGGTGAAAGCACTTACCCAGATGTCCCCAGGTCGCTACATCCGCTTTTTCCGTCTAAATAGTGCCAAGCGTCTATTGGAACAAGGTGATCTGAATGTAACCGAAGTGGCTTATCGTGTCGGATTCATGAGTTGCAGCCATTTCAGCAGGTCCTTTCAGCAGCAATTCGGTTTTAATCCTAGCGCGATTCGATGGAGTGCAGATAATGAAAGCTTACCCATAGATCAAATGACGAAATCATTAAGAGCCAGCAAAGAATGAATCAATTGGGCAAATAATTGAATCAATTAGGCAATTTAAAGACCTTTATTCATTATAATTTTCGAGGAAATTTAGAATCTATTATGGGCGTGAAAGAAAACAAAGCATTTATTTTAGAGTATTTCAATGTACTAAGCAGGCATGTGAAAACCCCGGAGATTTGTGATCAATATATGACTGATGAAGTCTTGAAAGAACATATCCTTTTCTTTGACACCATCTTTCCAGGATACCTAGTATTTGCCGATGAAATGACTGCAGAAGGGAACCGGGTCAACGTCCGTGCCAGGTTAAAGGGGGTGCATCGAGGTACTTTTCAGGGCATCCCACCTACTTATAAAGAAGTTGAAATGCCCTTTGCCATCAGTTATGTCATTGAAAATGGAAAAATTGTGGATCATTGGCTGATTGCCGATCAAATGGCCCTCATGGAGCAGCTTGGGCTGGCCAAAAGTGAACATTCTTAAACACAACACATAAAGTAAGTATTATGAAGAAAATACTAGTCGTCGGTGCTACCGGTAATCTCGGACCGCACCTGGTCAAGGCTTTTGTCGATGGTGGCCATCAAGTCAGTGCACTCATTCGTCCTGCCACCATACAAAATGCCCAAAAAATTGACCCTTTGAAACAGCAGGGAGTCCGATTGATCGAAGGGGATCTCGAAGACCAGGACAGCCTGGATAGAGCCTGTGAAGGACAGGACGTTGTCGTATCTGCGGTTGGAGGAGATCAAATCATGAACCAGGTCAATCTCGCAAAAGCAGCATCAAAGGCCGGCGTGGAACGTTTCATCCCTAGTGAATTTGGTGTTGATCCTCATACAGTAGGTAGTGGTTCTATTGACCTGATCGATGCCAAACTCGCAGCTCAAGAACACATTAAATCTGCCCGTGTACCCTATACGATGATCTATAATAACGGCTTCATGGAGTTTTGGGGTACTGGCCTGGGTCAGCTGGGACCAACCTTTCCACCTGAGCAGGTCCAATTGTTTGGAGATGGGAGCTGCAAAATGACCATGACTTCCTTACCTGATATCGGCCGGATCACTTGTGCCATTATCGATGATCCTGGCACCATTAATCAGGAGGTTTTAATCGCCAATAATGAAGTCAGTCAGGACGAATTGATCAAAAAATGGGAAAGCGTTAGTGGGCAATCTGTCAGCCGTATACCGGTCAGTGCCCAGGATCTTGAAGACGTTATCACATCGTCTACTGCCCCTGATCAAATGATGCAGCGGGTCTTTGCTCAACTACACCGCTCTGTGTGGGTAAAGGGTGACGGTAAGGAGAAAAGAGCCGGCGTATTGGATGCTTCACAACGGTATCCGGATATTCCGGTTACGACACTCGATGAATATTTTTCAAATTTTGTTTAGGACGAGGATGCTATCTTACACAAACATTTCACTTTAAGGGTACTCACCAGAGGCCGTTCAGTTAAAATTTTTTAGTGATGCACCGCAGGCAGTTCATTTCATCTGTTTCATCCACCGCTATATCTACCTACTTGCTTCGCATTTTTTCAATTCCAGGTACTATGATTCGTGACATCCATCAATTCAACATTGGTGATTTTACTTGCACGCTGTTTAAAGATCTCCTATTCACCTATCAAGCTGAGCATTATTTTATTAATATATCTGAGGATGAAGCCGAGGAAGCACTCCGTCCATACGGTCATGCAACCGACAACATTTCGTCGCCTTTTGTCGCTCTGCTACTGGAGAGAAGAGATCAAAAGATATTGATTGACACCGGTTTGGGTTATATGGAAGAAGCCATAGAGTTTCAGGGACAGCCCATGAAATTCCAAGGAGATTTGGCCAGGCTTTTATCCGAACAAGGCATTGATGCCGATGCCATCACCCACGTCGTGATGACTCATTTTCATCCGGACCATATCGGAGGAGTATGCCATCCGGACAAAAGCCTGGCCTTTCCAAAGGCCAAATACATTGCCCACCAGGATGAATGGGATTTTTGGATGAGCGATAAGGTCGCAAGCCTACCTCCTATTTTTAATTTCTTTGTCGAGTACAATATTCATCCACTCAAAGACGCCAATGTAGAATTGCTGAACAAGAGAGAGACCGACATTTTGCCGGGCGTCACAGCAATCCAAGTACCTGGTCATACACCTGGACAGTTTGCCTTGCGTATTGAATCCAGCGGCGAAAAGCTATTATTTATCTCCGATACCTGGTTGCATCCTTTGCACATCGAGCATTTGGACTGGCAGACCAGCTATGATCAAGATCATGACTTGGCAAGAAAATCACGTGTGCAAATGCTTGAACTCGCTCATTCTGAAAATATGCTGGTGCAGAGTTTTCACTTTCCTTTTCCGGGATTGGGAAGGGTAGAGAAGACAATGAGTGGCTGGAAATGGGTAGATCTGAGCAAATAGTATGAAGGAAATTACCTATGAAGCTTCGCTAAATTGACCAAAATTGTGGGAAGTACCTGATTTTGAAACAAGTAGTCCCTGCCGTGGATCTTCTAATGCAAGAATTGGATTCAATACTGGGGATGAATCATTATTTCGCAATCTCTTAGCTTCAATGGCTTATCAAGATTAAGCAGTTCAAATCGATCACTGCTTTTATAGAATCCCTCAATCTGATTAGAAACTGGATCAGCTAGAAGATAATAGGCAACGCCAAATTGATAATATAGATCAAATTTAATATGTCTATCTCGATATTGCGACTCAGGAGACAATATTTCAATCACCACCTGAGGGGGGATTCTAGGATAGTCGTCAAACTCTTCACAAATGATCATAAGATCAGGTCGTAATACGGTATCATCTTCCAAAATAAGATCCAACTCATAATAAACTTCACAGGAACAATTGGCGCGATTAATTTCAAGCTGAATGGCAAAATGCAGCTTAGATGCCAGCCTTTTGTGCGCACGATTGGCAGAAGGAGTCATGGAAAAGGGAATACCTTTGATCAATTCCCAATCACCTGGCCAAGATTGGTAATCGGAGATCTTATAATTTGGCAGATGTTGTGTCTTAATCGTGCCCATAGTAACACCTAAGATACTCAATGCTGTAAATAAATGCTTCCCAGAACCGGGATCGGTAAGCTCGGTTTTTTGATAAAAACACTTATTACGTGCAAGGAATTACCTCTGGATTAGGATCAAGGTGGGGAATACTGCAGGGATTGCCGAGCCCAACTCGGAGCATTTGAACCCAGGCTCGGCAATCCCTACGCAGGCTCCGGGCTTACCGATCCTTCCCAGAACCCCGGGATCGGTAAGCCCGGTTTTTTGATAACACTTTTTAGACCCACATTAACACAAATTCAAGTCTAAGGTAAAAGACCTGCAGCAAGCAGGGATTGCCGAGCCCAACCCGGAACATTTGAACCCAGGCTCGGCAATCCCTACGCAAGCTCCAGGCTTACCGATCCTTTCGGTTGGATTGCCGGGCCCAAACTCGCTAGACCTCGCTCCAGGAATCCCCACTGTTGAGGCTTCTGAGCAGTTTTCTTATGCACTTAGCGGAAGATCCGTAAATTTAAGAGAGAGACAGCTTATTTGCATGCAACGCTACCTTGCCGCCATCATGTTCACGGATATCACGGGCTACACAAGTCTGATGCAACGCAATGAGTTGTTGGCCATCCAGTGGCGCAATCGACATCGATCTGAATTTGACCGGCTGCATCAAAAGTATCATGGTGATGTGGTCCAATATTTTGGAGATGGCACTTTAAGTGTTTTCAGCAGTGCTGTCTTCGCTGTCAAGTGCGCTATCGAACTACAGCAAGTCTTGCAACAAGAACCAAAAGTACCGTTACGTATTGGCATCCACAGCGGGGATATTATCCGCAGAGATGACGAAATCATTGGAGATGCGGTAAATGTCGCCTCGAGAATCGAATCCCTGGCCGAGCCAGGATCAGTATTGGTTTCAAGATCGATTTATAAACAGATTGCCAACCAGGACTTTGATGTAATCTCTCTGGGGAATTTTGAGCTAAGAAACGTGCTTGAGCCAATAGAAATTTTTTCTGTCAGAGCGGAGGGCCTGGTTAGTGCCAGCCCGCGTCATGAAACTGGCCAGGAGAAGCAAATCCCCAAAGCACCGGACAAGACAATTGCCATTCTTCCATTTGTCAACATGAGTAATGACATGGAGCAGGAATACTTTTGTGATGGTATCACCGAGGAAATAATCAATTCATTGAGTCATGTAGAAGACCTGTCGGTCATAGCTCGCACATCTGCTTTTATGTTCAAAAATAAGAATGAGGATATAAGAGAAATTGGCAGAACACTTAATGTGGCGAATATTTTGGAGGGCAGTGTTCGTAAATCGGGAAACCTGCTACGCATCACCAGTCAATTGATCAATGCCGACGACGGTTCTCACTTGTGGTCGGAACGTTACGACCGAGAGCTCAGCGATGTCTTTGAAATACAAGATGAGATCTCAATCGCGATCGTCGATGCGCTAAAAATTAAGTTGATAGGAGAAGAGAAAGCACAATTGTTGGACAGCCACACCAATGACATAGAGGCGTACAACCTTTATTTGATGGGGCAATTCGAATGGTATAAGCGCACCAGAGAAGGAATGATGAAGAGCATTGATCTCTTCAAAGAAGCATTGGTTAAGGACCCCAAGTACACATTGGCCAAAGTGGGGATCGCCTACGCATATCTTGCACTTTTTGATTGGGGAGAACTGCATCTCTCTGAGTCATTGCCGATGGCACAGACATATTTAGAGGAGGCCGAGAGCACAGATCCAGAGCTGGCCGACACCTACATTGCTAAAGGATATCTTGCCCTGTGCAATTGGGATATAAAGAGTTATCAGCATAATTATCACAAAGCACTTGCACTCAACCCTAAAAACCCGTTAGTTTACCACCTACACACCGTAGCCAACAGCATTCTTGGAGCATTTGAAATTGGGATGGAGAGCAATAACATAGCACGCAGATTAGACCCACTATCGGCTATCTTCAATTTTTCCTTTGGACATGCTCAATTGCTGAGCACCAGGTACGACATAGCTGCCAATCAATTTAAATACATCTTAACCATTAATCCCCATTTCAAGCCTGCAGCACTATTTGGCACTTACGCCCTGCTTCAAGGTTCCCGAGAAAAAGAAGCCGTTGAAATGCTCAAGAGGATGTTTTTTGAGGAAGAACAGGAAGAAAAAATCATCCAACAAATCGATAAAATTTACCGGAAAGAGGGCATTGATGCTATTGTAAGGTGGCTAGCAACAGAAGGGATTAAATTCTATGGCCATCCTCTAAACCACTCATATCACCAAGCAGTATGTTATGCATGGTTGGGCGATGCAGATCAAACCTTTGATCTTTTGCTCTCTCTGTACGAGATTCGATCCTTTCGCCTGAGTTATTTTCGGTCAGACCCCCTTTTATCGAAATTCAAAGATGATCCCCGCTATCGCAAATTGGAACAGGATATCGGAATCTGGAACGATCAAAGCCCCAAAACCCGGGATCGGTAAGCCCAGTTTTTCAAAACATTATTTTACTTGCGAATAATATTTTTTTGATTAGGATCAGTTTCGGTCAAACGGCAGGGATTGCCGAGCCCAATTCGAAGCATTTGAACCCAGGCTTACCGATCCTTACCGTCGATAAAAATTTTGTAAATTAAGAGTACGATACATTGTTCAAACAATGATGAAGAACCCAACCACAGGGTCATGGCGGAAAATTTCAGGCTTATTGGTCTGCACTTTCGCGTTTTGTCTTACCATTATCGCTCAAGATCTTATCCGAAATCAGATTACTACAAAGAATGGTCTGAACAGCAACGCCATAAATGCACTGTTTGAAGATCGGGAAGGTTTTATCTGGATCGCAACAGAAAGGGGGGTATTGCGGTACGATGGATATCACTTTGAAGACATTGGATCGAACTGGGATTATTTAGGTCAACCAGTCACTTACGCCATCAAGCATATTACGCAACATCCTCTAGGGACAATAATGGCTGCCACTGAACGTGGATTATTATTGGTAGATCCAGGCAGGAAACAATACCACCATGTTCCAATGCCACCGCTAACATATCTCTTTATCGACAGTCGTGAAGATATCTATTGCCTTGACAATGGTCAACAACTATTGAAGCTGATGATGATGGATAATGATCCCCTTCTATGGGAAATTGATGATCATTTTCCTTTGGGACAATTCGAGGTATCGATGCATTTCGGTCGTGCTGCCATTGCTGAGTTTGACCACAAGATCTGGTTTGGTGGAAAAACGGAAGGATTATGTAGATACGATCCGCAGAGCAATACGGTGGAGCAGGGCTTCCTTAGTGGTACCATAACTTCACTGCTCGTTGACCACAAAAATCAACTCTGGGCAGGAACCTACAGTGGTCTCTTCAAATATCAAGATGGTAATAATCGGTTTAACTTACACAGTGGAGATCCCGACACAACCGACGAGGCCAGCTCGGAAAAGGTGATGGACATTTACGAAGATCACCGGAATCGTTTATGGATCTCTCGTGAAAACCAATTGGCAATCTACGACCCAGTGATGCATCAATGGCAACGGAAATGGTTCTTTGCTAACAATGTGAATCCGGCCGATCCCATCAACCCCAGCATGGCCAGTGCTTTGGCCAATCAACCCAATTACAACCTGGTGCTACCCAACTCGTCGGAGGGCAAGATTTGGACTTTCAGCACCCTGGACAACAGGATGCATTGGGAGGACCATGTAAAGACCGAGTTGTCAGGGCTCGGCTATCTATCGTCAGGGGTATATACACCGAAAGGTCGGATTATCATCAAGACGGGCCTGGTGGATAGAAGTGGTAAAGTTTGGGTGGGGACTAGATCTGACGGCATTTTCACCTTCAATGCACACATCTTGCCCTATACGCAGATAAGGTCTTCAGCGGATCTTGCGGCCAGAGATCGTGAGATAAACATTTCCAACGTCATCGAAGATCATCTGGGAAATCTATGGATCGGAAAATGGACCGACAAGATTTACCTGCTGAAAGATCAACTTGCCATTCCCATTTCGCTGCACACTGTAGCCCGAGATCCTCTTATCAAAACAAATGTCATCAGAAGTGACTCCGAAGGAAATATTTGGATTGGAACCACTAATGGATTATTTCAAATGGACCTTGAAGCAGGCGCTATCCACCTCAACTACGCGCTGAATGCTAAGGTCGAAGCATCTTCGGTTGAGTACTCAAAACATCTTACCCATTATGCAGTAGACGGAAATCATCGTACCCGCTGGGCTTCGCTGATGTACGCTCCCCAAGAATTTACCATTGACCTTGAGGATGAGAGATTCATAAGTCTTTTGGTCATTTTTTGGAATACATTACCTCAAAACTACGTCGTACACATATCCACCGATCAAAGTCATTGGCAGCAAATCGAACACCGGCAGGGGAATGTTGGCAAGATCGATCAGATCGCCATTGATCAACACTGCCGCTATATCCGGATACGGGCATTGGAAAGGGGCAGCATATTCACCATTAGTATCGCTGAGGTATATGCTTTGGGCAAGAGACCGGAAATCAGGAAGATAAGACCTGTAAAAAGTAACTACTCTGAGGATCTTTACATAAACGACATCCTAACCAGCACTGACAAGACCTGGGTACTGACATCTGACGGACTCGGTAAAGTCGATAAAAATAACTCCCAATTAGAAATTTGGAAGATCAAGGACACCACCAATTACTGCACCGAAAATGATCTGGTTCAGGCAAAGTTGGACGACAGTGGTATGATCTGGATCGTCGATCGAAGCCGGTCACAAATTGTTTTCTTTAATTCAGCGATGGAGTCATTTCATAAAGGCTTTAATTTGGCCGACTTTGCCGGTGAGGGATTCGTCATCAATAAGTTGACTGAAAATAGAGCTGGAGAAATCCAGATTCTAACCAATCATGGTCTTTGGCACAGATCCCCTGAAAACCACACCCTGCAATTGATCTCTCCTGACCTGGACATCTTAGATGCCTATTGGGGAGAGGATCACACAATATGGTTAGGTACCAATGGCCAGGGACTATACGTGTCGGATGGCACCGGATTTAAGCGGATGGAAAATGTAAACTTACCCAACCAGGTAGCGAGTATATTTAGCGATCAAAATGATCACCTATGGATAGGATCGGTTTCCGGTCTTTATTGTATCGATATTCTTGATGAAAAAGTATACAGATTCTCAAATCAACAAGCCCACCCCATCCCTGATTTGTCCAGACCGGCTTTTCAAGACCGCACGGGCAAAATCTACTATATCGACGATGGCAACCTTGTCCGCCTGAATCCTGATCTATTTTACATTAACAATAATCCCCCGTCACTTGCCATCACTGACATCCGTGTTAATGAGTCGATGTGGCCCATATCTGAGTCACTTCATCTATCACCCAAGGAAAACAATCTACAGATCCACTTTTCGGCTATGCACCATGACCGGTCTGAGCAAAACAGGTATTCATATCGATTGTTACCGGTGCAGACGGGATGGGTAAATCTAGGTACGCAACAGCAAATCAATTTTTCCGGTTTAAGACCGGGCAAATATGAATTGTTGCTCAAATCATGCAATGCCGACCACATTTGCATGGATTCCCCTTATGTTTTGGCCTTCAGAATTAAACCACCATGGTATCTGCGTTGGTGGGCATTAGGCTGCTGGGCTGTGGGTTTGGCGATTCTTGTCAGGATTTATTTGAGTTTTCAGAGAAAATCACTTCTAGTGAATCAAGAATTGCTGTATGAAAAGAAGGAAGCTCAGCGACTGCGCGAGCTAGACAAAACCAAAAGTCGATTCTTCACCAATGTCAGTCATGAGTTTAGAACGCCCTTGACGATCATCGGGGGCATGGCACGTCAAATCGCTGACAGTTTGCCACAGAAGGAAATCATTCTGAGAAATACCGAAAGGTTACAACGTCAGATTAATCACATACTGGATCTGGGCAAGCTGGAGTCGGGGCAGTTTCGTCACGCTGCCAAAAGGGGCAACATTATCAATGAGATTCGAAATATCTTGCAAGCTTTTGATGGCTTGATCTTAGACAAACAAATCACCCTGTCTACTGATCTTCAGCCGGATCGTCTCGTTTTTGAATACGATCCCAGGATGCTGGAAGGTATAGTGTATAATTTGATATCGAATGCTGTAAAATTCACACCCACCAAGGGTCAAATCGATGTTAGTACCAACATCGACCGGATCAATAATCAATTTATTTTTTCAGTGACAGATTCAGGTCCAGGTATTCCTGAAGCGCTCCATGATAAAATCTTTGATCGCTTTTATCAAATCAATGATTCTTCATCCCGGTTGGCCGATGGCAGTGGTATCGGACTGGCCATCGTCAAAGAATTTACCGACAAACTGGGTGGTCAGATAAATGTTAGCACCGAAACAAGCGCCGGGGCTAGGTTTGTGGTCACTATACCCTTACATTGTTGGGAAGAAGATATAAGTGAAGAAAAGCTCAAGATAAACAGTCAAGTAGATCACCGCGAAAGCTTGCTCATTGGTCACGGGCAATCAGCCAAAGACCTGGCACTCATCCTAATCGTCGAAGATAATTACGAGATGGCACGCTATCTCCAATCGTTATTAACGAATACCTACAATCTAAAGTGGGCAAGAAATGGTCAGGAGGGATTGGAACAGGCCATAAAATATGTGCCAGACATCATCATCAGTGATATTATGATGCCGCAAATGGATGGTCTCGATCTATTGGAGAAATTGCGAGATCAAGTGAGCTGCAGCCATATCCCGGTTATACTCCTGACCGCCAAGGCCACTGATGAAGAAAAAAGGAAAGGTATGGATAAGGGGGCATTGGTTTACCTCACCAAACCATTCGATGAGCAAATATTAAGCGCTACGATAGAAAACACCCTCCACCTCCGGAATCAGTTTATCGAGCGCTTGAAAACTGCCGAAGCGATAGATCAGCTCAATATCCCTGAAAAAAGAGAATTGGTATTTCTGCGTCAAATCAATCAAATCTTAATCGAAAGACTCGATGAAGAGCAATTTGGTACCGATGCATTGGCCAGAAGCTTGTCAATGAGTGTCAGCCAGCTTTACCGGAAATTAAAGGCAATTACCGGTCAATCGATTGCAGAGTACATCAAAGAGTTTCGATTGTCTCAAGCTAAAAAATTGCTGGAAAACTCAGACTTAACCGTTGGTGAAATCAGTGGCCGGGTGGGATTCACCAGCCTGGCTTATTTTTCCCGGATTTTTAAAGATCGCTATGCCCAGTCGCCATCCAATATTCGTCAAAAGGCGAATATGGATTGATATAACTAATTGATAATTAAACTCCTACACGTAATGACATAAATAGTAAACAAATCGACTGGTAGAGTAAAATTCTTTTTGCATAAAGCAATTAGCTTTAGAGGTACCCTTTAGAAAAATAAATGTATTGCTTTATGAAAAATCGACTTGTCCTCCTAGCTGTTTTCTTTGCGGTAGCCTCCTGGGCTCAAGCTCAGCATGGTGATCTTTATCGAGTCACATATGCGAAGTACAAACATGGTGAGACTCAAGAAGCCCTAGATATAGGTTTTAAGATTTTCCTTCCTGCCTATCAGATGAACGGTATCAATGTTGCCGTTCATAGACACATCACCGGTCCTTGGGATGCCCAGATCGTCGTTCCGATTGAGGGTGAAGAGCAAATTTATAGTCTTCTTTCACCGCCGGAGTCTGTTTCTGTATCGATGGTTGAATTAGCAGGTGGAAATGACCAGTTACAAGACTTGATAGAGGAATATAATGAGCTGGTAGTCAGAGAGGAATCCTCTCTTATGGTGCTGAAATCTGATCCGCTTCAAGGCGAATGGTACCTGGTACAGCAAGGACAAGAAAAAGCCAATATCAACGAACCCTTCCAAAAGAAAGTGTTTCAAAATGGGCAGTTTGCATTTATTTATGCCCCCCAAGAAAATCACTCCTGGTCTATGATCGGCAACTACTATACCCACGATGACCAGCTAATCGAGACTTCTTCTTACACCTCCAATGGTCAAAACACAGGCATTACCGTCACCTGGAATTATCAAATTCAGGATGACGGCATATTATTGGTAGAAGGCCCGGAGCAAGCCTATGATTCGGAAGGAAATGACGTAAAACAAAAGATTTTCGGAGAGGCCAATGGTAGATTGGTTTGGCAAAGAAAAGTAGATTAGGGTCTTCCCTATCAAGTGCAGAAATAACAAACAGGCACATCCTATTTACGAAAACCACAACTAAAACATTATGGTAATAAAAGTTATTGGCGCGGGAAATGGCCGTACCGGTACGGTCTCGATGAAACTGGCCTTGGAAGAGTTGGGCTTTGGTCCGACGTATCACATGTACGAATTATTTGAAAATCCGGAAAGAATCCACTACTGGCAGGAAGCCTACAAAACGAGGACTACCGATTGGGATGCGGTCTTTGAGGGTTACCAATCTACGGTAGATTACCCCGGATTTCTACTTTACAAGGAAATCTATGATTATTATCCCGGATCCAAAGTGGTGCTTACCACGCGAGATCCTGAGAGCTGGTACGAAAGTGCCAGCCAGACCATCTTTACTGCCAGTCCCAATATTTGGCAGAAATTGAAAATTTTGACCAAACTGCCATTCAGCAAGAGAATGCGGCAACTGATGCCGGTATTTGCCCAAGTAGATTATCTGTGGGATGTCGTATTTGAGGGCAGGCTGAAGGATAAAGATTACATGATCAAGGCTTTTATCGATTTCGAAGAAAAAGTCAAAGAAAGCATTCCTGACGATGATTTATTGGTCTTCCATATTGGTGATGGTTGGCAACCGCTGTGTGACTTTTTGGGTGTACCCATACCATCACGTCCCTTTCCCAAAGCCAACGAACGCAATAAGTTTCATCACAACCTGAAAATGATAAGAAGCGGTAAAGTGCCGGAAGCAGTTTGACACCGCACCTGGATCCGCCCGGATCTCTGCAAGAACGCTTTATCAACCAGTAAAGGTGATCTTACATCCAGCTTCGTTTATATGCTCCGGAAGGAAGAGATTGCCGAGCCCCGCACAGAGACCGGAACCCAAACCTCAGAGATGAAAACCCAGGCCTGCAGACATAAACCCAAACTCGCCAATCCATTCCCAACAGTTCAAGAAAAAAACATTTCCTGGGTGACCTATCCCTTGAAAAAGACATAAAAAGTATTCCCCCATCTGTTTATTCAGTAACACTCAACCGTAGAATTCGTCAAAGATGAGGAGAAGAACAATGATAAAATCTGGCATCAGCGTCGCCACAGGGCTTTGTGTTGATGCTACCTTACTGGCTTGGCACACTGGTCGAGATGGCAATGGGACCTATAGCTTTCAGGTAGGATCATTTACCTGCACCATCTTTCTTGACTTGCTATTTTCTTATAAAGCTAAGGAGTACTTCTCTAATGTAGACCATCACCAAGCAGAAATGTCGCTGAAAGCTTATCGCCAAATGCCCGAATCCATTCCTTCTCCATTCATCAGCTTGTTGATTGAAAGTGAAGACCAACGAATATTGATTGACACGGGCATTGGAAGGACGAACCACACCCTAGAAATTCCCGAAAGACCTATCAAGTTGCAGGGTCGTCTGCTGGAGAGGTTAGGAAAAGAAAAAATCGATCCGAACTCAATCGACCACATCATATTAACTCATTTTCATCCGGACCATATTGGAGGCTTATGTGATGATCATGGAGCATTTCAATTTCCCAATGCCAGCTACATTTTTCACCAAAATGAATGGGACTACTGGACATGCACAAATCCCTCCGTCCTTCCATTATATGCCTATTTTATCAAAAAAAACATTCTACCCCTAAGGGATCGAGAGGTAAGGCTGATATCTCGAGAGCACGAAGAGGTATTGCCCGGAGTTTCACTGATTCATGTACCCGGACATACTCCGGGACAGGTTGCGGTGTATTTACAATCGTCGGGCGACCAATTGCTGTACATTTCCGATGTATGGCTCCACCCCCTCCACATCCAGCACCTGGACTGGCAAACACGCTTTGATCTGGATCATCGAGCGGCACGTCAGTCCAGAGAACATATGCTTCGGCTGGCCTACCAGGAGAATATTGTGGTGCAGAGCTTTCACTTCCCCTTTCCCGGCCTGGGACGTATTGATAAGGTCAGCAATGGATGGACATGGGTGCACAAGGCCAATTGCAAGGTGCCTGAATAGTGAGATCAGGAGTCAACCAGCGAACGGACGAAGACATCCAAACGGTAACGAAATTACCCAAGACCGCAACTATAGCACCAGAAACCTTGCCGAGGATCCGTGATCTTGGAATCATAAGATGGAAAACAACTCAACATGAAGAGATACACCTTTGGCCTGCTTCTCTGCCTGGGCTTTTTGAAAGGCTCAGGGCAAGCCCCTGAAATCGGTGGTCTGGTGCAAACTGATGATCATCAGCCGCTTTTTGGGGCAACAGTCGCTCAGCTAGGCACTGACTCGACGCTCCTTGGTGGTACCATAACTGACATCAAAGGTCATTTCAAAATGGTCAAGGAAGAGGGATCTAAAATGTTGATGATAAGTTCTTTAGGCTATCAGGATTCCATCCTCAATTTAGGTGGGCAGCCTCATGCCGAGCTCGTCATCACGCTCAAGAACGAGGCCATGATGCTGGACGAAATCTCGGTAGTAGGAAAAAAACCCTTGTTGGAACAAAGACCGGACCGGTTGGTGATGAACCTCAGTGCCAGCCCTTCCACAGCAGGCACTTCAGCTCTACAGGTGTTATCGAGACTGCCAGGAGTGTTTGTTGATCAGCAAAACGGGCAAATCAGTATTACGGGTAAGGACGGCGTTTTGATTATGATCAACGACCGAATATCCAGAGCTCCTGTGCAAATGCTCCTCAATCAGCTTGAGGCCATGAAAGCCGACCAGCTGGAAAAAATTGAACTCATCCATCAACCACCAGCCAAATATGATGCATCCGGGAGTGGGGGTATCATTCATCTGGTGCTGAAAGATGACAATCGCTTTGGCTTTAATGGCAGTGCCAGCCTTTCGGCTGGATACGGCCAACTGGGTAAGCTTGGTGCCAGCGTATTGACCAACTTCCGGGCAGATCAAATAAATGCCTACGGAGAATACGATTTTACCTTTGACGAAAATCACAACCTCGATATCACCCATCAGCGAGCATACGAGTATCAGGGAGACCATTATGATTACTATAATTTATTCACCTCCCAATACCACCAAAAAAAGCTGCATAATGGCAGATTGGGTTTGGACTATCAGATAAATGATCAGCTCACCTTTGGCCTCTTGGCTGGCCTGGGAGATTACAGTCAATCCGTTAATGGCAGCAGTCGGTCTACACACTGGATCAATAACCACATGACCAATGAACTGCGCTTTTCACTGCGTCCGCAGATTTTCAATCGATATCACTTTGTTAACGCCAATTTACTATCCTCAAGTGGTTCTAGGACAATAAATCTGGATGTTGACTACGCAAAATACGAACTATCAAGCCCGGGCGATTTCCACCTCATCAGCAGTAATGTGCAAAATGTGCCCACCGACTTCAGGGTAACTCGAAACACGCCGCTAGAGCTATGGACGGTGAAGGGAGATCTTACCCAGAAAACCGAAGGTGGTCACCGCTGGGAATTTGGAGGCAAAGTGAGTTTAAGCACCCTTGACAACCGGGCCTTGATCGAACAGAAAGAAATGGGCATCTGGACCACCAATGATTTTTTCAGCAGCGAAGAATATATTGATGAGAATATCTACGCCGGATATATATCCTTCGTTCCGAAGCTGGGAACTCGCACTTCCCTTGAAACCGGTCTTCGATATGAATATTACGATTACCATGTCAATACTGAGAATAACACATATGATTTTAGACAGACAAGATCCTCTCTCTTTCCGGTCTTGAGATTTAATTATAAAATGGACTCGCTAAATAGTCTGCAAATTGCCTATAACCGGCGGGTTCAACGTCCGGCATATAACCAGTTGGCTTCCTATTTTGTTTTTGTGGATCCTTCCCTGGTGGGCAACGGCAATCCCCTTTTGCGACCATCTTTTATCCATTCTGTCAAACTAGCCTATATGCATCGCTCCATGTATTTTGCCCTGGAAGGCACACGCAGCAACAACTTCATCACCTATCGCAACACGGTCGACAAACCTCGACATTTGCAGACCAGCACCCAGCATAATTTCAATCGGTTTGATATCGCCAGCCTCACCATCAGTATCCCCATTCACCTGGCCAGCTGGTGGGATTTTCACCTTACCGCTGTAGGGCAGTATCGCGAGACTTACGACGACAATCTCCGCGACATTCCCTTTACCCATCACAAAACCAATCTGATTTTACAGAGCAGCCAGGCCATTCGATTTACCAAATCCTATTCGATGGATATTCAACTGAATAGTTATCGTGATGCACTAGATGGAGATCAGGTGAAATTTGATATTCTCAATCTGAGCATTGGCTTGCAGAAAAAATTTAAGTCAGGCAGTACCTTAAGCCTGGCACTGAACGATCTGCTTAACAGTGCAGCGAGGATACCTTGGGAATACCATCAGCCAGAAATTGCAATTCGCACCTTCGGTCTAACCCAGGTCTCAGAGAGGCGCTTCATGCTGACCTATGGCTTTTCATTTGGCAATAAGGAGGTCGAGAAACACCGGGAGCGCCGTACAGCATCAGAGGAGGAGAGGCAGCGAGTGGAGAATCAATAGGTGTTGGAATATCTATGACAACTCTTCGCTTCAATCAGGCAGTGATGGAGGTGTTCGACCAGTGCAAGAGATTAGAAGATTGGTTGAGCAAGCCACTCAGCGCATTGGATTAAGGGTATTTTGCCGAAACACCGTTACCTGAAGTTTGCAACTTCAGATCCATATCAGGCCACGACTATCTTCTTAGCCATAAAAAACAAATCATACAAACTTCCATCTTCCTGAAATACGACTAAGCAGTACCAATTACTCTGAATCACACACAACTGATGCACCTATACTACCTGTTTTCGCAACGAAACTACCTGAATGAAAGTCTGAATTTGATCAGTTTGATTTCTAAGATTTTCTTGCCTGGGATGCCTGATGTACTTGTCGCGGGAATTAATGTCCGTGCTTTATTGGTGCGATATTGCACTTCGACCAGGTGGTATTTGTTAGTAGAAAGGCTGTGTCTACAAATGGATGACTTTTAGAACCTCATTTGCTCTCATATGATCCAGGAATATGGTAAATTAAATAAGACTATGCACCAAAAGGTACTCTGACCAATTATTCAGTGGGCAATATGGAAAGCCGAATGTCTAAACCAAGATGTCATGGACTCATAAATCGAGAAATACTTGACCTATTTTGCCGACTCTTGGTGAGCCTCACTGTGCTCTCTTCCTGCGGAATTGATGAGATCCAACCGATTGTACCACAGAAAATTGCCATAGATTCTCCTTTCACCATCGTGATTGACTCTTCGATTGACATCAATGATCCGGTAGCCTACGATCTAAGCAATCACCTAGGCATTTTCTACGATACGGCAGCAGCTTATGAATTTGATGCTATCATCAAGGACAAATCCCGGTTTACACCATTTACTTCCCTTGAGATTGACAACCCTACATCCAGGGTAGAGGACTTTTGGTTAGTCCTGGAAATCCAAAACCATAGTGAAATTAAATCCTGGTATATTGCTATGAGTCACGCTGTTGTCGAATACTTCATACAATCGGATGAAGGAATTCTTCAGGGCACATTCGGAATTAATCATCGATTATGTCGGCCGGTCGCCGGAAGTGCACATCTCCCGATATTGTGCCTGGATTTAGAGAAAGGCAGCCAAACGCAAATCTATTTCAGGGCTTCGCGTAAATTGAACACACAAATTGGTCATCGCTATCTCGATGATTTCGATAGAAAGTTGGTTAACACCTCCTACATTTCTCATTATGATCAGCACATCTTATGGTTGGCCTTTCTTACCTCAGGTGTCTTGATCACCGTATTCATTTACCATTTTGTCTTATTCTTTTTCAACAGAAATCGGACATTCCTGTTTCTGGCACTAGCCGCCTTCTCCCTATTATTAATGAAAATATCTTACAATGGTTGGCCTCAGATCTGGTTAAAGGACATGGATAGGGGCACGATCAATGATATCTCCGTATTAATAGCCTACATTGCTACAGGAGTGGTGATGTTTCCCTTTTCAAAGTATTATCTCAACCTTCGATCTGAACCCTCATTAAACTGGTGCATTGATGTATTTATGTGGCTATGGGTTTTTTTAGGGAGTGCCACCCTGGTCTTAAGATTTGCTTTTGAAGCATTTTTTATCTCGGCAAATCCGATCCTTGCCAGTCTGCTTGCACCATTCAACTTTATACAACAAATATTTCTTCTGATGATTGGAGTCCTTGCATACAGCAAACGAAAACAAGCTGCTGTTTACTACCTGCTTGGTCTAGGCCCCTGGTTTATTATCCATTGTATCTATGTCCTAAATGCATTTGCCATTATTGAAATTCGCTTAGGTTTCCCGAGAGATATTTTCGACACCGTTGGTTTTTTGATTTTTTCCATCGGCCTGGCAAAGCATTTTCAGAGTATGAAAGTCGAGCACCAATTGGCATTACAGCAAAAAGAATTGGCAGATGAAAAACATGTACTAATAGAGAAAGAAGCTCGTCAACTTAAAGAATTAGACCAGCAAAAAACCCTACTTTACACCAACATCACCCACGAATTTCGCACACCATTGACGGTGATTTCAGGTATTGCCGACCAGATTGAGGATCATGCATCCGAAAAAAAAATGATCCGCAGAAATGCCCAGCAATTGCTGGATTTGGTTAATCAAATGCTGGAGCTGAACAAGATCGAAGCGGGACAATCCACCCCCGATTGGAAACAGAGAGACATTGTCCCATTCTTAAAATATTTATCCGAGTCATACCAACACATCGCACGACACGAGAAAAAGAAATTTAGTGCCCAGTATCTGGTAGACACCTTATGGATGGACATTGACATATCAATGCTGGGTCGTATTCTGCACAACCTCTTTCGCAATGCCTTTAAGTTTACATCCTCCGGAGGCCAAATCAATGTGCGATTGGCCAAAGACAGTCACGGCAAAAACTGTCTGATTACCATTGAAGATACGGGAATGGGCATCCCGCCACAGAAACTGGATAAAATCTTCGATCGCTTCTACCAAGTCGATAATAGCACCACACGCACGGGCAAAGGCACCGGAATCGGCCTGGCCCTGGCAAAAGAGTTGGCCGAATTAATGGGAGGAGCAATATCGGTATCAAGCCAGATCCATCGGGGCAGTACTTTCACAGTGTCCCTTCCCATTGGCCAGTCCGCCGAAATAGAATCATGGACACCTCCGATAGCGTCGAGAAGCGAGACCTTTAAAAGACTTACTGTCAGGGAAACCAAGAAAGAGGATGCTCCTCTAATTCTGATCGTGGAGGATCATGGCGATGTTCATACGTACCTGCAACAGCTGTTGACCAATCAATACCGTGTGCTGGAGGCAGATAATGGCAAATCGGGGTTGAGTATGGCTTTTAAAGAAATACCCGACCTCATCATCAGCGACATTATGATGCCCGAAATGGATGGCTACGAATTTTGCCAAGAGGTCAAAGCTGATCCACGTACCAGCCATATTCCAGTGATTCTCTTGACGGCAAAATCATCACAAGACGATCGTCTTGAGGGCTTTCGTGAAGGAGCAGATGCCTATTTAATCAAACCCTTCGACCAGAGAGAGCTTTTTATTCGGGTGGAAAAATTGCTGGAGAGCAGAGAAAAAATGCGAGAGCAGTACCAGAGGTACCAGATGCTGCCAGAAGAACAAGTCAAGGAAAATCATTTTCTCACCAAAATACGTAAGCACATCGAGGCCAATCTAACCAATGAACACTACCAGTTAAATGACCTAGCTGAGACACTACACCTTGGTAGAACACAGATTTATCGAAAATTAAAAGCACTAACGGGACGAACATTCACCGAGCTGGTGAAAGACATGAAAATACACCGAGCCAAAGAACTGCTGGCAAATACCGATAAAAGCGTGACGGAAGTCGCATTTGAACTGGGATTTAAAGACTCGAGCTATTTTTCTAAAATGTTCAAGCGAGCCACCAATTATCCCCCAAGCGAATATCGAAACCGTATGGATGATGTACCCATTCCCGGTGATGAGTGATCATTGACCTTGGTGGTATATTCACCTGATGTTCCTGGCACAGCATTACGCAAAATTCCCCCATCCGTTAACGACATCGCCAAAAAATGCAACCAAACTACCAAAATTGATTGCCTGAAAATCTTAATTTAAGGAACACAAATCAAGGAAGGTCTCGTCACACATTCAATAACTGTAACAAAATGAAACGCAGAACTTTTCTACGAACTACCTCGCTGGCCACCGGAGCCGTGGTGGCCCATAATGTCAGTGGATATCAATCGGACAAGATCAAAATTGGAATTGTCGGAGTAGGTTGGTGGGGCACTGAATTCCTATTGAGCAATGCGCTGGCCTCTGGTCATTTTGATATCATCGGCTTATGCGATGTCAGTGAGCTCGCTCTAAGCCAGGCGGCTGAGAAAGTAATGGCTGCTGGCCTACCAAAGCCGAAACTTTTCAAGGATTACAAAGCCCTCTATGACGAACCCGATCTCAGTGCAGTACTGATAGCTACTCCTACGCATTGGCATGCACTGCAGTTTATCGATGCTTGTCAAAAAGGACTTGATGTCTGGCTGGAAAAGCCCATCAGCTACGATATTCGTGAGGCTCAAGCTATGAGGCAAGCATATCAAATCACGGGAAATGTCGTGATGGTCGATTTTCCCAGGTTGCATGCTCCTTTCAATACCGAAATACAGGATTATATTCTCAGTGGTCAGGCTGGCGAAATCAAACAAGTTTCTTTTAATATTCATAATCCCGGAGGATGGCCTAAGGTGTTGGACGTTCCCGACTATTTCGATTATGAGAAATTTTGCGGTCCAGGGCCCCGGTTACCCTATATGGGACGGCCGGATGCCGGACGGCCTGCATGGCGGGTGCAACATGGTTTCTCGCGAGGAATTTTAGCCGATTGGGGCATCCACTACTTACAGAATATCCGTACGGTCATGGGATTAAAGTTGCCAGATAAAATAACGGCTATTGGGGGAATAGTGAGTAATGATGGCCGGGAAAATCCCGACCATCTCAATGTCTCTTTTGACTTTGACCAGCTACCGGTAGCATGGAGTCACAAAGGGTGGGGATACACTTCCCCATTGCCGCATACCAACATCGGCGTCTGGTATGAAGGGGAAAAAGCCAGCATCTTTGCCGCCGATACGGGTTGGGAGGTGTATCCCAAAGAAGGAGAAATGATCACCTATGGCAAACCACGCCTTGCCTACGGTCAAGAAGAATACATGGAAATGGTGCAACAAATATTTCTCGAAATGTTTTCTCAATTTGCCGATGCAGTCCGTAAAAAATCTACTAAAAACATCAAAGGCACCTTTGATGAGGGCTTCGCCAGCACGGCAATCGTTAATTATGCAGATATTTCATACCGGACAGAACTGCCGGTAAAGATTGACCCCATCGAGATGACCATAGAAGGTAATGATGCCGCCAATCAGATGTTGAAAAGAGAATACCGGCCACCTTATCGGCATCCTTACGACGGGTAAGATGCCTGTAATGTGTACCGACACGGAAAATTGAATGAGATGGTAGGTTTTGGCATCGGTACAATCAAATGTATCCTTAAGGTACGCTAAAGATTGCAACCAAAGTACCAAACGCTTTGACGAATTGGGTTTATATTTAGGGTGCTTCTAAAAACCCCGTTCGTGGATCGGGCACAATGGCTTCGCCATTTTGATTTTTTGAATCTTTTGAAAACCGATTTCACTCAGAGGTTATTAATGGTACCCTTTAGGTAGAAACTTAGCGGAAAAACATTTCATTTCAAGGCGTTGGGAAGAATAGTCCGGAAAAGCTAAGAACGAGATTTCTTTAATCATATTTCAATGACAAATGAAAACAATACTCATTACAGGCTGCAGCAGCGGCATAGGTAAGGAAACTGCTTTGACACTGGCCAGAGCCGGTCACCGGGTTTTTGCATCCATGAGAAATCTGAAACGCGGCAATGCTCTGAAACAAGTAATAGAGGATGAACAACTGGCGATTGACATCATCGCACTTGATGTTGATCACGACCAATCTGTGCAGTCCGCCGTCGAAGGAGTACTGACCAAAGTCAATCAATTAGATGTTTTAGTTAACAACGCTGGTATCGCTCCACTTGGACACATCGAGGAAACACCGATAAGTACTTTCAAGCAAATGATGGAAACCAACTTTTTTGGTGCCATCCGGTGCATCCAATCGGTTTTACCACACATGAGAAGCCGAAAGAGTGGAATGATTGTCAATATCAGTTCAGTATCCGGGAGGTTAGCATCTTCACCTTACGGAGCTTACACGGCTTCAAAACATGCTTTGGAGGCAATGAGTGAATGTCTAGCTCAGGAGGTCAGAGCACACAATATTCATGTCGCCAATATCGAACCCGGATTTATCGAAACACCGATCTTAGACAAGCAAGGTCAACCTCCATCAGAAAGCATTTATCCTCAGTGGAAGCGACTTTATGGTCTGGTTGCCGCTAGCCGGCAAATGCCCACTCCTCCCAGCGTGGTGGCACAAAAAGTCAAGGAGGTCATAGAAGACCACAATGAGACTTTACGGCATCCGGTCGGCCCCGATGCACAGCCCTTTCTCCATTGGAGGGGTGCAATGACCGATGAGCAATGGATTGCATTTGGTGGATTAGAAAATGATGAGGATTGGTATAAACGAGTTGAGCAAGATTTTGGGATAGACGCGCGAATGGATTAAGGCATTGAAAATTTTTACCAGGTACTAGCCTAACGCCTCTGAAACTAAAGTACCAAAATGTGAAACCAGATTACCATTGGCTTTTTCCTTAATGCTCTAAACTAGAGCTGCAATAAAGTAAAATTAAAATTCGTGATGAAAAAATTTAACCAATCTTTCTGGCTACTCTTTATCCTAGTAATCGGAAACGCCTGTGTACAACAAAACCAATCGAGCGATTGCAGCATATGTGAGGACTTGGCTGCAAAACAGACCCAAGCCTGGAATGATCGTGATATGAATTTACTAAAATCGACCCTCCATCCAGAACATCAAAACATATATGGGGGAAACACTATCAAAGGAGCGGATGCGCAAATAGATAATGTGAGTAATATACTTTCAGCGCAGAGCAATCTCAAGACCAACATGCAGGTAGCATTTTGTGATGCAAAACATTGTGCCGTTTACTGGACAGCTTCTGGGCATGATACTGCCCTTAGTGTCGATTGGGAACTAACCGGACAAGCAATTTGGACCTTAGAAAACGGCCTCATTATCATTGATAAGGGAGAAAACGATATGCTGGGAGCATATGTGCGCAATGGCTTCACGCTTCAGCCCCCTAATTCTGAATCGAAAGAAGTCGAAGCTCAGGCACAGGATAAATAGGTAGGTACTCAGCCATCGCGGAAAGACCCACGGTTAAAAAATATTTTTATCCTTGTTAGTTCTATATTGCACCTGGGTAATCGGCCAGAATATGCTTATTCTGTAAAATCACACATCTTTGAAACATAACATACATATATTTAGCATCGGAGATTTTACCTGCACGTTGTTTAAAGACCTTCAATTTAATTATAGAGGTGAAGATTACTTTATTAACGTGCCGCCTGATCGGGCAAGTGAGGCGCTGCGTCCATACGGCCACTCTCTTGAGAATATACCATCACCCTTTGTCTCCCTCCTAGTGGAAAGGGGAAATCATAAAATACTGATTGACACTGGAGTGGGATTTATGGCGCAGTCCATCGAGTTTCAGGGTCATCCCGTGAAATTCGAAGGTGTATTGTTGAAGCTCCTGGCTGAGCAAAAGATCGATCCCAACGCCATCACTCACGTCGTGATGACTCATTTCCATCCGGATCATATTGGTGGCAACTGCCTTGAAGACCAGAGCCTGGCTTTTCCTCAGGCAAAATATATTGCGCACCAGGATGAATGGGATTTTTGGATGAGCGATCAGTTGGCCAGCCTCCCTCCCATATTTAAGTTTTTTGTCGAACGCAATATTCATCCACTGCAGCACGCCAATTTAGAATTACTGACCCAGAGAGAGGCGGACATTGTACCTGGCATCACTGTCATCAAAGTTCCAGGTCATACTCCAGGACAATTTGCAGTGCATATTGAATCAGATGGAGAAAAGGTGTTGTATATCTCCGACACCTGGTTGCATCCTTTGTTCATCGAGCATTTAGATTGGCGTACCAACTATGATCAAGATCATGAACGAGCCAGGAAATCCCGTGTGCAAATGCTTGAGCTTGCCCATTCCGAGCATTTGCTGGTACAGAGTTTTCACTTTCCCTTTCCGGGATTGGGAAGGGTCGAAAAGCAGGGATCTGGATGGCGGTGGGTAAATGCCTAAGGAACCACGGGATCGGTAAGCCCAGCTTGTAATAAATACTCTTTAATACTTACACAACAGTCGGTTAAAGAAGCGTCTGCTGTATGCGGTTCAATTACCAGTTGGGTCTCTAAAATTAGGTGAGTGCCACCCACCAGAATGTCTGTCGAATCAAAGATTCGGGTCATTCTTACCTCTCTCAAGGCAGGCAGTGTTCCTGTATTTTAATTTAAGTTTCTGATGGCAAAATGACACCACTTCAGCCGGCCCCCTTGAGGGGGCTTAGAGTGCTCCAGCCGAAGGCTGATCAGCACTCTGGGGGGTGACTAACGCTTAATTAAATTTCCCCTCATCTAAATCTGGTCACCTGTAACTTTTGCCTTGAGCTTACTAACAGTCAATAATTCTGCCACCAAACCCAGATCATTCAAAACTTCCCAATCGTAGAAACGTACTAGATGATAGCCCAAATACTTTAGTCTCTCTTCTCGGATTTCATCATTTCGCGCCACATCCTCAAATTCGTCGGACATGCCGTCAACCTCAATAATTAACCTTAATTCTTTGCAGACTTACAAAGAATTTAATTTTTCGTTTAGGATAAATTACCGGCAAACGGCAGGGATTGCCGACCCCACTTTGAGAACCCAGGCTCGGCAATCCTTCCGCCTAGCTCCAGGCTTACCGATCCTTCCCGGAACCAGGGATCGGTAAGCCGGTTTTTTCATAACACTTTTAGGCTCGCATCAACACCAAATTCACGTCAAAGGTTAAAGTCCTCCAACAGGCAGGGATTGCCGAGCCCAAACTCAGAGCCTTTGAACCCAGGCTCGGCAATCCCAGAACCCCGGGATCGGTAAGCCCGGTTTTTTCAAAACACTTTAGACCCACAATTAGCACAAATTCAAAGTCTAAGGTTGAAGTCCTCCAGAAAGCAGGGATTGCCGAGCCCAACTTTGGACCCAGGCTCGGCAATCCTTCCGCAGGCTCCAGGCTTACCGATCCTTACGTTTTATTGCCGAGCCCAAACTCGGAGCCCTTTGAACCCAGGCTCGGCAATCCCAGAACCCCGGGGATCGGTAAGCCCGGTTTTTTCAAAACACTTTTTAGACCCGCAATTAAAACAAATTCAGGTCTTAGGTAAAAGACCTACAGCAAGCAGGGATTGCCGAGCCCAACTTTGGACCCAGGCTCGGCAATCCTTCCGCAGGCTCCAGGCTTACCGATCCTTACGTTTTATTGCCGAGCCCAAACTCGGAGCCCTTTGAACCCAGGCTCGGCAATCCCAGAACCCCGGGGATCGGTAAGCCCGGACTTTTCCAAAACACTTTAGACCCACAATTAGCACAAATTCAAAGTCTAAGGTTGAAGTCCTCCAGAAAGCAGGGATTGCCGAGCCCACTTTGAGACCAGGCTCGGCAATCCTTCCGCAGGCTCCAGGCTTACCGATCCTTACGTTTTATTGCCGAGCCCAACTCGGAGCCTTTGAACCCAGGCTCGGCAATCCCGGAACCCGGGATCGGTAAGCCCGGTTTTTTCATAACACTTTTTAAACCCGCAATTAAAACAAATTCAGGTCTTAGGTAAAAGACCTACAGCAAGCAGGGATTGCCGAGCCCACTTTGGACCCAGGCTCGGCAATCCTTCCGCCTAGCTCCAGGCTTACCGATCCTTACGTTTTATTGCCGAGCCCACTTTGGACCCAGGCTCGGCAATCCTTCCGCAGGCTCCAGGCTTACCGATCCTTACGTTTTATTGCCGAGCCCCACTCAGAGCCTTTGAACCCAGGATCTGCAATCCCTTCCCAAGTTCCAGGCGTACCGATCCTTACGCTTTCAGAAAAGTATTACATTCATTGTGTCAAGACCTCCAGCAGAAATGAATTATTCGCAAAAATTTGAAGAAGGTTGCACTTATCACATTTATAATAGATCAATTGAGGGAATTAATCTTTTTTGCCGGGATACTGACTATACTGATTTTCTTGACAGATTTATTAAGTATTGCAGTCCCTACTTTAAAACATACGCATATTGCCTCATACCAAATCATTTCCACTTCTTAGTATCCGTGCGTGAGAAAGAAGAGATCAGGAGAGCGGTGAAGAATGAGAATACCAAAAGGGCAGATGATCTAATCAACGAAAAGTGCACCATCAACGAATTTATGGAAGACCAGATACGTAGGTATTTTAGCGGAGCTTCTTTGCGATACAATCACAGATACAAAAGACGAGGGCCATTGTTTAGTGAAAGATTTAAACGACTCGAGGTAAATTCCCATTCTAAGTTTCAATATTTGTTGTGTTACATCCATCACAACCCTATTCACCATCATTTATGCGAAGTATATGGCCTTTGGAAATATTGCTCGTACCAAAATTATTTATCAGAATCAAATTCAATAATCGCAAAAAGTGAAGTGCTTAACCTTCTGGGTGGGTTAGATGTATTTACCGAGTTGCACGAGGCCTTCAAACTCGATATGGCATCCCCGAACACTTAAGCCCGGGATCGGTAAGCCCGGTTCCTTACATAGATACTTTATATTACTTACAAAGATTTACTTCAAGGATAGGGATATTGTAAGGTACTCTGCAGGGATTGCCGAGCCCACTTTGAAGCCAGGCTCGGCAATCCCAGAACCCCGGGATCGGTAAGCCCGGTTTTTTCATAACACTTTTTAAACCCGCAATTAAAACAAATCCAGGTCTAAGGTTAAAGACCTCCAACAGACAGGGATTGCCGAGCCCAAACTCAGAGCCCTTTGAACCCAGGCTCGGCAATCCCAGAACCCCGGGATCGGTAAGCCCGGTTTTTTCAAACACTTTTAGGCTCGCATCAACACCAAATTCACGTCAAAGGTTAAAGTCCTCCAACAGGCAGGGATTGCCGAGCCCAAACTCAGAGCCCTTTGGACCCAGGCTCGGCAATCCCTTCTCAGGCTTCAGGCTTACCGATCCTTACGTTTTATTGCTAAGCCCTCTTTGATCTCCCAAATTACCAACAAACGAGTCCAATTTACCAATGGATGAAAGATCTTCTCTCTACATTGATCGCGATATAGGGTCAGTAGACCCTTGTATTATTTAACTTTAAAATCATTGTTTTATGAAATCTGTACTTATGGGTGCAATACTGGTATTCTGTCTAACCTCACACCTTTTCACCCAGAACAATGAAATGGCCTCCGCCCAAGAGCTGCAGCACTGGATTAACTCAGACAAAGAAAGCAATCGTGCCAAGGTGGGCGAACACGTCTATATCGTAATCGTCAAAGTCAAGGATCAGGTAAAAGATGAATTTGAGGCCTGGGTAGATCAAGTCCTGTATGCCGCATTAAACAAAAGCAAGAGCACGATGAAACAAGCCCAGTTAAAGGCCACCCGCTGGCTGGAGCCAATCAGGAAAAGAGAGGATGACACTTGGTACTACTGTTGGATCATGGATCCAGGCATCCCTAAAACCCAATATGACATCCTCGCCTTTCTACAGTCTGAATACGGCGAAGAACAAGGCCAACAACACTATGATAAATATCAATCATTAGTGGAGGAGACACCCTATGGTTTTAGGCAGACCGACCGCTAGATAATGTGCTCTCAAGCTTATTGGCTCAGCCTGTGAGGATATGTAGATAACAGTCTGATCTCAAAGACAACCAATTGAGACATTGGATGATTATCCAGCCACTTCTGTTCACCAGATCATCGAAATATTGTGTACATTAAATCATTGAGCGCACTTCGAAAGGGTTACTAGGGTAAAATTGATCCTGCCACAGTGGGCTTAATAACTTAGAGGTACCCATAAATAAACCACCTTGAAATTCAGCATTCGTAGAATACTAATTCTCGCTCTAGGTCCGGTATTTCTGATCATATTTTTCTCATTTAATCTTTACAAATCCGGTCGCAATGAAAGAATGAATTTTAGTGTGGCAAGAGAAGGAAACATACTAATCGATTCTGCTATGTCGACCGACTCTGCCATAGGTATTTCTATGTGGCCAGCCATCCAATATTATCTTGACAGCATCGGTAAGGATGACCTCCAAAAAATAGCGGAGGCTAGCTTTATGCCTTCTCCACCACTTTCCGAAGTGGGCTATCTGTGGAAGAAATTGACCCTTATCTCTGAAAGTGTACCCTCTAGATGGTATTTTGGCACCAATGCAGAAGCAACCAGATACTTTATTCGATCAGTCAGAGGACCTCCGGCAACCGGTACAGTGGGTACGGATATGGTGAATCATGGTGAATTATTTCATACCGTCAGTAATCCATTCATACCGATCCACTTGCAGGCCCATGATACTTTGCATCTCTACTGGCAGAGCAAGGGCATTAACCCCAGCGTAAATGTGAGCAACCAGTTGTGGCGCTTTGTCAATGTACTGGTCAATAAACCCTACATCTACAAGTTTCATGTTAAGCGACTGTGGCAGACCTTGCCCGTAGTCTTTATTTTATTTACTGTATTTTTTTATCACGTTGTTCTTTACATTTTTAATCAAAATAAAACCTATCTCCTCCTTGGACTGTCAGCATTCTCGGCAATATTGCTGATTGCACATGATAATGACCTCATTGTTCAATTGTTTAGCATCAGAAATATCGGCGGATTTGCTGATTACAGTTTCCCGCTGACCTATGTGCTTAACCTTATTGTATTTCCCTTTACCATTTCTTATCTGGATATCAAAAAAGGGTCGACCAGCCGTAAAATCTTGCACATCTATATGGTTGCAGCGTTCATAGGCTGGCTGTTGTACTTCAGCTTTCATCAGCTCCAGTTAAACCTACCCATATCTCAAAGAGCACAAAAGAACTTCTTAGGTTTCATGTTCTTATCGGGAAACTTGCTGTTATTTCTCGTAGTACTAAGAGAACTATTTAAAAGAAATAAAGATGCTGTTTTCTTTTTTGCCGGCTATGGTACGGCTTTCATCGGATATGTGGCGACCTTGCTGTGGGCGTTTCGCTATTTTTATTTGGAAAACCACAATCTACCCACTGCGGTCGGGTTTCTCTTGTTTTCGTTGGGTCTGGCTGATAAAATGAGCATACTGGAAAAGGAACAACATGAAGCTGCACGACAGCGCGATTGGGCACTGCACCAAAAGGATATGGAACAAAAAGAAGCAAAACGCCTCAAAGAACTCGATCAATTTAAATCGCAGCTCTATACCAACGTGACCCACGAATTTCGTACACCACTGACCGTCATTTCAGGACTGGCAGACCAAATTCCTGGATCTGGTGTAGAGAGACAATTGATTCAACGCAATGCAGACCAACTCCTGGACCTGGTAAATCAAATGCTGGATATTGCGAAAATTGACTCCGGTCATTTAGCAGTCAAACTGACACAGATAGATATTGTTCCCTTCATGAAATATCTTGCCGAGTCATATCAGCTGCTTGCCCTGAAGCAAAATAAGGTTTTATATGTCGAATACCTGGATGAGGCGATCTGGATGGATATTGATTCATTCTTTTTTGAACGCATCTTGAACAACCTGGTGCACAATGCCATTAAGTTTACATCGGAGGGCGGCAGGGTGCATATTCGAGTACATAAAGACCATAGTAATTCCTCCTGTGTGGTTAAAATCAAGGATACTGGTAGAGGCATTCCACCAGACCAACTGCAAAAAATATTTGACCGGTTCTATCAAGTAGATGCGTCAACAACACGGCATGGTGAGGGCATAGGTATTGGTCTCGCACTTGCACAGGAATTAGCCGAACTCTTGCACGGAAAGATTCAAGTTGAAAGTCAACTTAACGTGGGAAGCACCTTTATAATTATCCTACCCATTACCAACAAAGCACCATTGGGAGAATGGAGAAAGAATCACACATCCTTAATCGATGGTGCACCCGATAAGCCATCCTTAGCATATGCAGCCGACGCAGACGCACAGAAAATATTATTGGTCGAAGACCATGCGGATGTACGTTATTACATCAGTTCGCTGTTGAGAGACTATCAATTAATCGAAGCCGACAATGGACGACAAGCCCTCGAATTAGCCTACCAGGAAATACCGGATATTATTATTTCTGACATTATGATGCCTGAAATGGATGGATATGAATTTTGCAAAGCCATTAAATCCGATCAGCGTACCTCACAAATACCGGTCATTTTACTGACGGCCAAGTCCACCCAAGAAGATCGCGTGGAAGGGATTAAGGAAGGTGCAGATGCCTATCTGACCAAGCCATTTGACCAGCGGGAGTTAATGGCGCGTATAAGTCAGCTTTTGGCATCCCGTGAAAAAATACGACAGTATTATCAAAGATTTAGAATGCTTCCCCAGGAGGAAGTGCAAGAGAATAAATTCCTCCAAAACGCCACATCGATCATCGAAGCGAATTTTGACAATGAGCATTTCCAAATTGACGATTTAGCCACAGAACTTCATCTCTCCCGCAACCAATTATATCGAAAGCTCAAGGCACTAACGGGCAAGAATTTTACCACAATTGTTAAAGAAATGAAGATGCATCAGGCGAAAGAAATGCTTACCAAGACCGATCAAACCATCGCCGAGATTGCCTTCCAGATGGGATTTAAAGACCAGAGTTATTTTACCAAAGTCTTTAAAGAAGTAGTGGGCAAGACTCCAAGTGAGCTGAGGATGTAAAGGCAGGTAATGATCTCCCTATGAGCAAAACTTTGATGGGCACCCCCAAAAGTAGTCTACTCGACCAAAGCTAGCACCTGCATCCATTCTGAAATCACTTTATACAGCTCCTGACTCCCTTCTGCTGAACAACTGTATCGGTACGGGACTGAATTGATTACTCACCGTAGGTGAAGAACACGGAAAAAGAGGCATTTACCAAATCGGGCTGTAATTTGCAAGTGCAAGATCTACTAGATTCCTCCATGAGCAGCTCTCAGCTGAAGTGCCATAATGCCGAGCACTTCGTAGCCCAATTCCTGTAATTCTGAAACACCACCACCTATTATTGCAACATCAGTCGTACATCTTTACCTGAAGAAGGAAGACCTTCGAGTAGTCATTTGTACCAGATATCATTTATTTCTTCATAAAAATTCTCTTATTATGAAACATGCTTCTTGTATAATATTAGTATTCTCAGGTGCGATCACCAGCCTTCATTCGCAGAAAATGACCTGTGACGACATGGAAGAATTTGTCCGCTTGGAAGAACGCAGTTGGACGGATAATCAGGACCTACTTGACCCGGAGCTATTTACTATGGATTATCGATCTTACAGGGGTGATGTGCTCGCGGGTGAGAAGTTTACCGGAAGAGCTGAGGACATTCAAAAAACTCATGATGAAATAGACAACTTTGCGTTAGAAATACTAGACTACAGCTGTACCGATCAAAGGATCGTGCTGTTTTGGAAAGCTACCGGTGATCACCGTCAATTTAAGGTACCGGTGAAGATATTCGGGATGAGCATGAGTAAGCTTAGAGATTGGAAGGCTTATGAGACAGTTACAGTGCATGATATGCTGCCCTCCCTTCTCGCAGGTGGTATTAAGATGAGCTTTCCAGAGTCAGGCAAAGAATGACTCATCTCAGGGTCAGTTTGTTATATTCATGATAGAAGAATAAGCTGCCTTAGGAAGTGCGTTATTCGGTAGCACAGGATACCGTTATCACGTGTTTATAAAAATCGGAGATGTCAAGTTGGGTTCGCCAAACATGTTTACTATCCATGGTTGCCCTGTTCTTTTTAAAGGCCACCGCACAAAACCAAGAAGTACTTAGATCAGAGGGTAACCGACAGCACTTTATTGATCTACGAAAAGACCTGCCTGCCGGCTTCAGCCTTGATATCTTCGCTGATTGCAGTTTTTTGAATGACTCATCCGGCACCTGGTCTTTTGACGATGTCCGGGAAAGAACGAATGAGTTCAAGCCATTCTCCCGGGCATGGTTGACAGATTGGTCCAGAGCCGCTAACAATGTACCGTCGACTTGGGTACGATTACTGATTCATAGCAATGCTGAAAGAAGGTTACTTCTATCGATCACACGGCCGGAGATAGAATACTACTTGCGAAAAGATGATCAAGATTGGACCACTGGTAGGATCGGTACCCATCTGGATAATCAAAGGGAATATCTTCGTCTTAACGCATCACCGGTTATTCCCCTGGATTTTAGGAACCATCGAAAGATAGAGATTATTGCCAAGGTATCACCAGCTCGCTTCGTCTATACCGGGCACCACCAATTGCATGCAAATAATTTTCACTTATTAGATCAGGACGGGATTTATGAGTCGCAATTATTAATTCTACGTACTTGGCTGCCTATTATCTTCATTATCTTCTCTGTCGGCATTTACCATTTCGTGCTGTTCTTTTACAATAGAGAACAGTCTTTCCTTCATCTGGGATTGTTTGCCTTCTCCACAGTAGCTCTAATCTTATACAACAGTGATCTAGCCATTAATTGGTGGGTGGCAAAAAACCCAGGTACTCTTCTTGATCTCGGATTTCCGATAGCGTATGGATCAACGGTCTTTGCCTTTCCTTTCACCATTCATTACTTACGTTTGTATGATCGTCAGAACCTTTGGCGCAGACTGTTGCAAATCTCCATATTCATGAGTATTTCAGTTCCAGTAGCATGTATCGCACTGTGGGTATATTCGCCTGTAACTTTTGCTGATTCGCAGCCAGTCTTGGGGATACTTTATTTTGTCATTCACCTATACAATCTACCTCTTATGGTGCTGGTTGGAATGGTAGCCTGGTACCACGGCAATGCGAATGCAAAGTACTATACTATGGGAATGGGTACTTGGCAAATCTTAAATACAATCGCCATACTCAATGTCATGAGTAATGGAGTGGACATCAAAGTGCCGACTGAGTATGCTGCACCAATTGGACTTCTGCTATTCTCTTTTGGCCTGGCTAGGCAATTTAAAGAACTGCAAGACCAGCGAAATGAGGCAGAAAAACTCCAAGAAATAGCTGAGCGTGATCGCATCATTGAAAAGAATGAGGCTGATCGTCTGAAAGAACTAAACGAAGTTACCTCAAAATTATATACCAATATCACCCATGAATTTCGCACACCGCTGACGGTCATTTCAGGTATAACCCAGCAAATAAAGGGCCATCAAACTGAAAAAAGGCTCATTCAGCGCAGTGCCAATAATTTGCTGGATCTGGTGAATCAATTACTGGATTTGAATCAGCTGGAGGCGGGTAATTTAAAACCACAATTAAAGCATATAGACATTGTGCCTTTGATGAAATATTTGGCGGAAACACTTGAACAACTTTGCTTAGAGCGAAAGCAAATATTTGCAATAGAAATTCTAGATGAGGCGATCTGGATGGACACCGACCCGGCTTTTTTAGAAAGGATCTTAGCTAATCTGGTGCACAATGCGACAAAATTTACACCAAGAGATGGCCGCATTATACTGAGGGTCTTCCGGCACTTGGACTGCTGCCATCTGGAAGTGATTGATTCCGGCAAAGGGATTCCTCAAGAGCACCACCCGTCAGTCTTTGATCGATTTTATCAAGTAAGCGACAAAAATGATCCGTCGGTAGCTGGAAGTGGCATCGGCTTGTCGCTGGTAAAGGAACTGGTGCAAATGCTAAATGGCCAAATAGGCTTGGATAGTAAAATCGGCAAAGGGTCTACCTTCAGCCTTGAATTCCCCATAAATGCAAGTATAGCTGCAGAAGATTGGCAGGGATCACATGATGTGACTTCTCCCCATGATTTTGATTTGCTCGACCAGGGAGTTCCAGACCATGGCACGGAGATCCTAATTATTGAAGACCACCAGGATGTAAGACTCTACCTCAAGCGCCTCTTGCAATCACGATATAAGGTGAGGGAAGCCTTAGACGGCAAGCAAGGCCTAGGTATCGCCCTCAAGCATATTCCCGATCTAATTATTTCCGATATTATGATGCCGGAACTGGATGGTTACACCCTTTGCCATACCCTAAAGACAGACGCAAAGACCAGCCACATCCCAGTTATTTTGCTCACGGCAAAATCTACTCAACACGATCGGCTTACTGGCCTGGAAGAGGGAGCCGATGCATACTTGGTCAAACCCTTTGATGAACGAGAATTATTCATTCGCACCGAGAAATTATTAGAGGTACGCGAGCAACTCCGGCTCCACTACCAAAAATTCTGCGAGCTGCCGAGCGATAAGGTGGTTGAGAATCTCTTTCTTAGGAAGGTACAACAAATCATGGAGCAAAATTTCATCAGCGATGACTTCCAAAGCGAGCATCTGGCCAAGGCACTGCATTTGAGTCGCACTCAATTGTTTAGGAAATTAAAGAGCTTGACCGGAAAATCTTTTACCGAATTATACCGGCAGTTGAAGATAAATCGTGCTAGGCAGCTGTTGAGGAAGACCGACCAATCTGTATCAGAAATTTCTTATCAACTGGGATTTCGCGACCCGAGCTATTTCAGTAAGGTCTTTAAGGAGGAGATGGGATGTACTCCTGGAGAATTTCGTAAGGGGTGACTCAATGGTGAAGTGAGTGTCTATAGGTGGACCCTTTGAGGGCACACTTTTTGGCTCTCTGTCCAAAATATGTTGGTAGGCCTTGCCAAGATCATCGGTACTTCGTATGAGCAACTAGCAGGAGGATGATTTAGTGTCAAATATCCTTCGACTGTCATGTGTAGGTTCCTCGTCGTTTAGGTCTTTGCCATAGATTCTTGAATTTACGCGAGTGCTCATTTCTGATTATAAGTTCGTAGTCCCTTCAACTGTCCTGTCCCCGGCATATCTCTCCTGCAATGATCATCTTTTCTCGGCATTTACCCGGTTGGCAAAGCTCTCCTGCAACGAAATCACCACAATAAGTAACAAGAATACCGAACTGGAATGGCAACTGTCCTTAGATTTATACCAGATATCAGTGCAGGACAATAGACCGAGGGTATGAATTTAATTAGTACCTGTAAGATTTATTATCAAGGGTACCTCTAAAAACCTCTGAGTGAGATCGGTTTTGCAATATTTTGGATTTAGATCAGTAGGTAAACACATTAATTATTATCTACAATTTCTTCATTGGCTTTGCCATCTATTCGTTGTCGTCGCTTGCAGGGAACCCGCCCTGCTTCACTCCTGCCGCCTCAATCTGGCAAACCCAATATTGAAATTCTTACGTAAAACTAATGTGTTTCCCTACTAGCGAATTGAGAGAGCATAGCCGTAGCTACGTGATTGAAATTCAACGAAGTATAAATTCAAAAGATTCAAAAAGCAAATGGCGAAGCCATTGTGTCCGATCCACGAACGGGGTTTTTAGAGGTACCCTCAAGAAAATCCGCTATGAATGGTAACGCTCGCGAGCACTGAAGACACTTTAGGATGAAACAAATAGGCAAATAATTGCAACAAATAGGCAAAACACATTCAAGAATTACATCGAAATTGACTTTAAGTCCGCAGTACCATTTGTAATCCAACCCCAGGAATCAAAAAGACAAGTGGTAGGGAGACAGAAGTTGAGCTATTGCGCTCCCTTACTTTTCAATTGTTGAGATGCATCAGTGTTGTCGTTAAGCCCAAACCTTGATTGGGATTTCGCATCAAAGCGGCTTAGTGCAATAAAATCATGTCCCTCACGGCAATCTTGGCTCCCACACGTAATCAGATCAACGTGAGAACCAAAATTGGCGGTATTGGCCAGATTTTCAAGCATTAGCCACTGTAGCAGATATTCTATACCAAGGAGTGGCTTAAGCAGCCGGAGTTTGTTAACCATAATACTATTGACCATGTCATCTCAAATTCACTATTTAGCATCCTCATCTGCTTCCACGATCGTGAATCCATTCCGTGGGAAAGTAGAAGAGGTATTGTTTCGACACATCGACAATGAAAATTTTCAGATTGAAGACATGTGCCGGGCACTACACATCAGCAGAACCAAACTTTATCGAAAACTAAAACGCTACTACGGCTGCTCCTACACGGATCTGGTGTGCACATACCGAATGCGTAAAGCTGCAGAACTGCTTAAAACCACTGCGAATACCATCTCGGAAGTGGCCTACGATACCGGCTTTCGTGATCCCAGCTATTTTGTTAAGACTTTCAAGAAATATCATGGGGTTACCCCTGGGAGGTATCGCCGTTTGCAGATGACTGTGTTTCGATCACATGCTGACATGAGTGTTGCTGCAATCTACTAGTTGTTTGAAGGCGGTTACTATCGCATTTCGGTTCAATGCACTTTAGATTATTTTAGTTCTAATAAGGCCCATCTACTTCTGATAATGATCGATGCTCGTTATGGCAATGTCTTCCAATATGAAACCTGCATCACCATTAGCTCGATATTTCCCTTTGCCAAACATTTTAGTAAATATTAGGTCGCAATTCGCCCCAAATGCGTGAATAATTTAATACCATAAACGGGTAAGAAGAGAAAATACGAAAGGAGAATCTGGTGCCAAATCCGATGTTGCCTCACTCTGGGCTGTCAATGATGAATCGACTGCCACCATCATGATCAATTTTACAATCACCTAAAGAAAAGGCCTGCGCAAAGACGAAGCTCTAAGGCTCGCTAAGCTGGACTATTTAGAATCTGTCGATCCAGAATATCAACATCCATACTATTGGGCTGGTTTTATCGCGATAGGAGATATGAGTCCGATATTTGCACGCACAAATAATTGGCACATTTATGTGCTGGGTTTCATTGTGTTTCTATATGGCATCTTCTTTCTTTACCGTCAATGGGCAAAAAATTAATCCAAGTCTTAATCGATCAACCATAGAAATTCAAATTCCATAACCTGACATAAGAGGAGGCTCAGTACTCCTCACTTTTTTGCTCAAGCTTTCTCAGCTCAACACTACAAGTTATATTCCCTACAGTGTTATTACTATAGGGTACTTCTAAAAATTATCAGCGGAGCACCCCTGTAATTATTAGATGAACCCAAGCATATAGGAAAGTTGTGCAGGAGGCAGTCGACTGCCTTTAGGCAAAATTGTTTCGAAGTATGAAGGGCTTTTTTGCCAACAGTCCGATATCCGAAGGGCTAAAAAATGCTGGGATCCCTAAAATGATTCCATATTACCAAAAATATAATCGGAATTACCATAATCAGTTATTAAAACTACAGAAATTGTAATCCATCAGGAATTAATTCATAGCGTTGCTTCTTTCAAATTCAGAATGAATAAAATTTTATCACAGAATTCTAACATGAACAGTTAAAACACATTTTTTCTAAACCTAATAAAATATTAGCTAATGAGACCTTTACCTTTATTGACCATCATGGTCATATGTATGCTTATACACTTCAGTTGTGACAAGGAGGAATCGCTACAGGCAAATCAGACACAACAAAATGCCACTATCGTCATAGATCCAAACAATCCAGATTATCATCATGGTGAGATCCCAGAGGCAACCGTAGATCTGGTCCCGCATCGCAAAAAACTTTCAAAAAGAAGTCATACCGCTTCTTCATTGGAGCCCAGCGAACTGGTGGTCAGCACTCAAGCGGGCATTCCATTTTCAGAGGAAAAAACTGCTACCCTTGGTTTACCATCTGTAGGTGATGTGATGTTTCATTTTGACCTATCAGGCTCGATGGGTGGTGAAATAGCAAATGTGAAAATCAATTCCCAAAATATTTTCAATGCTATTAATGATGAAATTGATGATCTGGTTGTTGGTGTGTCTTCAGGTATCGAATCATTTACATTAAATCAAGATCTGACCAGTGATGCTACTACGTTTGACAATGCAGTGGATGGGTTAATTCTTGGCAATGGTTTCGCTGAAGACTACGGTGAACATTTCTCTGAGCTGGCTTCACAACCCAGCTGGCGTACAAATGCTGCTCAATTTGTCATTGCATTTCTAGATGAGGATCCTCAGGGCTACGATGTATTGATAGAGGACGGTCTGGAGACCCTTCAGAGTGCCGGAATGACCCTGGTCGTAATACATAGTGGGCCAGATGGGTTCTACACGCCATGGGAATCTCTTGCAGCCATGGGCAAACTCAACCTATTTCGAATTAATCAAGATGGTTCAATCCCAGGAGGGGTAGATATTGCTACCTTCGTCACTGAGGCGATTGAATCTTCCTTTTGTGACGTGGAGCTGGTTGAGTTGAAGGCGGTGGATCCCTCCTACCAATCCTGGATTATGAATGTAAATCCACCACAATACTCAGAGGTCAATGTATGTCCAGCTGCAGAACTGAATTTTGAAATCACTTTTAAGGTGCCCAACTGTACCTCTCCCGGAGATTATGAATTGGAGGTTGGCCTTTTTGGTGATGACATAAAGTATGCCTCACAGACAGTAAAGGTGACAGTAGAGCCCTTTGCGGTTGCATTAGATATTCATCCCGGAAGTTGCCCCAATCCCCTAAATACAAGATCTGGTGGTTTTACTCCCGTAGCTATCCTCGGATCTGATCAACTGGATGTCAGGGACATAGATATTGACCAGATCTCTCTAAACGGCGTCGCACCGTCAAGCTACAGTTATGAAGATGTAGGTACTCCACAAATGCCATTATTGAACAAGCCCACCGATCCCTATGCTTGTAACACTGCAGGTGCAGATGGCTTTGAAGACCTAACCCTTAAGTTCCGGACCCAGGATCTGGTTGCTGCCTTGGGAAATCCTCAACCAGGAGAAGTTTACATCCTGGAGCTGGATGCCGTCCTGGACAATGGAATGTGCATCGATGGTGAGGATGTAATCAAAATTGCAAACTAGAAATAGTTCCGCTCTAAAATGAAGCCTGTGTTGAGGAAGAATCTCAACACAGGCCTCATTTTTACATGATCCAGTTTCTCAATATCTTTGAAAATTATGAATTCTTGTAAATTGGAAATCAAGTGTGGTCAACAGTCATTATTTCAAGGCATATAATACCTTTAATAAAGTAAGATGCAGCTTCTAGAAAAAATCTCTTATCAAGAAATAGTGTATCATTCCTTGGCCTCAGGCGGCTAAAGTCTGCAACCAGTTTACCAAAACTTGCACCTACACTACCATAAAGATCAGAGAGTCTTGCCTAAATTTAGCATGAAGAAGTATTGGAAGACCCGGCAATGAAAATGCACCAATCAGATAAATTGGGCCTAATATCTCATAAGTTTAAAACTGGGATCTTTTTAAATGCATATGTCTCGGGAGCTTTAATCAACCCTCGCAAATGAAAAATCCAATGAGCAAGACAATAGATACCTTAACACATCCAACAAATTTTTCCTCTCGGTCATCGCTTGCAAAATTATTATAAAAAGCATGGAAACCCTAAGCCCATGATCTACCATGACCTACGACTCTCCATTTGTACTCAAAGTGCGCCTACATATTGCAGAAAATTTGCATAAACACAATTACCAGATCGAGGATGTTTGCCATACAATGGGCATCAGCCGGGCACAATTGTATCGAAAGTTGAAAAAACTAACTGGAAAGACATTCACCCAGATGGTACACGAAATTCGTATCCGCAAGGCCTGTTTACTTTTACAAAATGCCGATCTCACCATTGGTGACGTCGCCGATACATTGGGGTTTTCTGATGCCAGTTACTTTACCAAGGTATTTCGCAATGTGATGGGAATGACGCCAGGAAAATGGAGGATGAAGATCGAATATACCATGGTAGATAATATCTCAAGATAAATTCTAACTGTATTTTAGGTGAGCAGAGTGCGGTTCTCGAAGTCACTTCTACTTGGCTATACAGCAGCTTATCCCTAATATCAAGATATTACTTTAAAGCCCTGCATTAAATGACCCGGGAATTCGATACTCCTGTGGTATCTAAGGCTCATTCACTATTACTGAAAATGCGATTTACTATTCGACACTTATGACGTAACAACCTGAAACCAAATTACCAAAAATTGCAACGATAGTACCAGCATCGACATTTCTAGTTGGATAAATTGCCAAAGAATACCAAGTCTGTGTGGTGAGAGTAACAGGCTTCAATTTATGCAATAAAATCCAAGGTGAAGACTGTCTACTCCATCACACCCACTGGTCAATTGAACAATTTTTATTTCCTCACACTTAAAAACGTATTGAGATGTCTGAAAATCACGAACAACTGACTGACGGATTCCTAAAATCCGAAATAATCATCCATACTGGTCATCCACTACCCGGTCTCGATCGGTTTGGCTATTCCCTTTATCAACCCAACCTTATAGAACGAATGCGAGGTAGTCTTACGCTGGAAACCATGGTTTCTTTTATTAATGATGTGACGCACCAGGCAGAAAAAAACAATATGATCCATGAAGATGATATTTTAGACGTGCGACTTTGTCCAGATGACCATGCCATTTGGCTGGTCAAATTTCGCAATAATGAGAGTGACGTGCATAGATGTGTCGAATGTACACTCCCTAAGCCTGAAAATCAGGATCACCCAGGAGGAGATCACGATCCTCCTCCCGATGATCAAGCCATTATAAGTGTAAATGGTCACTTACGGGATGATATTGAGTCATCTTTTGATCGTAGAATGATCAAGCAGGTTGCATTCTCTGAACCGGAGAACGATAACTTGCCTACAGTAACCATAGCTGTTGGCATTGTAGATCGATATTCACATGAGGAAAATGAGGACGAAGAAAATGTCAATCATGCAACTGTAATTGCAGACATCATTAGACAGGGATCAAATGTTGTTCCCCTTTCAATACCAATGGTCCAGGATACCCATCAACATACCGTAAAGGATACTGATGAAAAATTGGAGCTGGACGAAGACCCGATCAAGCATCAGGGTGATCCAACAGTTTTCGACCTGATTTGTGCCCTGAGCCGCAAATCCGAGATAGATAAAGTGCAGGTGGTAAATATCAGTCAAGGTTTCAGATGGTCTAGACCACACGATATTTTATATCGCGTCCTTAAGAAAATTGAAAAACCCATCATTTGTTCTGCGGGCAATGGTCAATCCAACAATGACGAAGATCCCAATTGGCCTGCCAATTTTTCGCTATATCTACCCAACGTCATTTCAGTGACATCCATCCGGGAATCAGGTGAACAGTATGGAAATTTTGGCGATAAAAGTGTAACCTTATGCGCTACTGGATCCTGGCATCAACCTGGTGCGGAAAAAGAGATCTTGGGGACATCTTTTTCAGCAGCCTGGGTATCCAGAATGTATGCTGAGGCGTTTGCCCGAGAAGGTCGAAGTAATCTCAATATTCGTGATGTCATGAGAATTGTTTCCAACAATTACAAAGTAAATGATGACTCAGCCATACGTACCAAAGAAAACTTACAATTTTATGCAGAACCGGCTGAAAAAATGGTACTTTCAGAAGAGCTGTAGATGTCGTTGACGGCACCTAGAAAAACATCAAAGTCAGATTGCTTCCTTTCCATCACACAGCAAATAGGATATCCTGCTTGGTGGCCTTAATGGCCATCAAGCTTTTGCTTTTTCAAGTCTGTTTTGCCCAAGGTACTTTTGAAAAGAAATGGAAAGTTGATTCGATGGTCCAAAATCATCGAGCACTCTATCAAAAACTAAAAAACTGTAGAAACCTCGGACTGCCTTCTGATCAGATAAGAAATTATTTTGCCAGAGGCGCTCATATTTTTTCTGAGCAAAATTGTCGAAACGACACAATCATGGGTTACACACATATTCTTTTGGGTATGCAATTGTCCGCTGCCGGCCAATATTCTGATGCGATAGCTGTGCTGGAAAGGGGACTCTCCCATTACAAAGATGGCTTTGCGGATACCAACTATGTGGTGCATTCGGCTTACTATCATCTTGCTTATACATTCTTCCTTGACCGCAACATTGATCAGGCACAGATTTACTTAGACAGTGCTCTAAGCGTGCAATGGCCATGTGCCAAGACTCGAAATTGGGGGCGCTGCTTAAGCCTGCAGGGCCGCTTAATGGCATACCGGGGAAACTTGATACAAGCCGAATTTTACCAAAAGATTGCAACTATTTATTGGCAGAAATATCCAATAGAAACAAAGCGATTTTTCGATCTGGCACTGGCTGGCATTTACCGGGATCTAGACCTGTCTCGTAAAGTCTTGAGCGTATTGCGCCCGTATCATCATATGTACGGTGAGTTCATTTCCACGGAGATTGGCCAGGCATATTTAAACCTGGGTGAATATGATTCGGCTGTGATTTACCTTGAGCAAGTCAATGCTTTGGTAGGTCAGAACAACCCGTCTCAAAAGTGGTTTGTAAACAACTTGGCCAGCGCCTATTCACACCTGGGTAAAATCGACCAAGCACTTGACTATTATGAATCGGTCGATACCAACAGTCTCTCTGCTGTACAAAAAGTTATCCACCAAATGAATTTGGCTGCTACCTATGCCGATGGTCATCGTTATGACCGTGCACTGGATGTCAATGCTGCTGCCTATAAAATCCTACCAAATTTGACGGACATGAAACCAAATACCGTTGCCAGGTTTTATGCCAATTACGCCCATCACCTGCTTCACGCTCTATCGGCAGGAGCTGTGAGCGACCATTCTTGGGATTTCTTGGATGCAGGAGCCAGCGAACTTATCAAATTACGGTCCCAGCTGCAAAGTCCCGCTTCCCGGCAGAATTTTGTTGCATTTGGCAAACGTTTTTACGATGCTGCTATTAAGATCAGGTTCCTCTTATTCCACCAAGATAAAAACCCTCATCACTTGGAAGCTGCATTGCTATATATGGAGGCAACGAAGGCCATGGTTTTGTCAGAGGAGTTTCTAAAAAATCGACTGCGATTCGATCAAGATCAATATTTTATAACAAAGTATCATGATCTGGAAGACAAGATTGATACAGCCACATTATTGAATGAGAAAATACGTTATTGCGACAGCTTATTTCAATACTTGCAGTTAGAAGGTGAGGTAAATTCTCCAACATCCATAGAAGCCAGCAAGAAAATTCAAGCTGCCATTCATAGCGAGCCGATTCCCGGTTATACCATACTGGCCTACTTCTTACATCAAGACAGCTCACTATCTCTAATTACGGTAAATACAACGAAGATTAATTGCCATTATATTCGTAAAGGTGACTGGTACGAGGATGTGGTTCAGGTGTGTTTACCCGCACTTCGCAAACCAAGCAGTTCTTCTCCACATCTTGTTTCTGCCCTAAATCGACTAGGCCGGTCTTTGATACCTGATGAGGTCTGGAAAGAAAACAAACCTGTATTAATCATACCAGATGGAATGCTTTCTTACTTTCCATTTGAAGCGCTGCATTCACGTGGCTCCTCGCTCATAGAAAGTCGATACGTTACTTACACCTTTTCCTTATCACTGCTACATGAAATTTCAAGATTTCACCAATCCGGTGATAGCACAATTATTTTTGCACCACGGTTTGCCTCTTCATTGCAAGATAATCACATTGCCGACATGGCTTATCAACGGGATGTCGGACCATTACAATTTAACATAAAGGAAGCTGAAGGTATCAGAGACCATATTAGTGATGGATATCTCGTCACTGGTGCTGATGCTACCGCTCAGTCTTTTCGTGATCTTGCTCCTTCATCCTCAGTGCTTCATTTAGCCACACATGCTTTTGCCGATTCAGATGAGAAGGTGGAGTCACAAATATTTTTTTCCACCTCAGATCAGCAAGGGAACGTCAAACAATCACAACTTTACTTTATGCGGATTCCCGCCGACCTCGTCGTACTCAGCGCCTGCCAGACCGCCATCGGCAAGTATCTTCCGGGAGAAGGCGTCATGTCATTCGCTCGAGCTTTTACCGCCGCCGGTGCAAAGTCTGTCGTTGCCTCCCTCTGGGCAGTCAACGATCAATCGACTGCCACCATCATGATCAATTTTTACAAACACCTGAAGAAAGGCCTGCGCAAAGACGAAGCTCTAAGGCTCGCAAAGCTGGACTATTTAGAATCCGTCGATCCACAATATCAACATCCATATTACTGGGCCGGATTTATTGCGGTGGGCGATATGAGTCCTCTACCAATGTCAAAGCCCTGGACCTGGTGGTCTCTTGTCCTCTTGATTTTGGTAATTGTTGCTATAGGAGTCATCATGCGAAGAAATTGGCAAAATTCTGAAAGCTGAAAACATTCTCTACTTGTGTAATTATGTGTCCTCGATCATTGATACCTGGCCATCTCCCCTCCTCTTAGCAGTAACATTGTGGGAATATGAACAGCCTGGGAATCATTGATTAATCCAAATCCTTTTGTAGCTGCTGTGCCCGTTCTCGATACAAATGGGTTTCCGATTGAAGAATTGGTTTTAGTCTTTGTCTGGCCAAAGGGACATCATCAACCTTTAGGGCCACCATCACCAGAAACCACTCTGCTTCCTCACGATAATCACCATTCTGTGCAATCAGCCGGCTGAATATCTCTTCGGCCTCTTCAGTTTTTTTCTCCCGCAGCAGGTCATGGGCTTGAAAATACCAGCTTTCACTGGTCTCATCTTCTTCAAGCTCTCCACGCACATCTTCAAGTAAGGGATACCGATAATACTCAGCGTATAATGATGGCCCGTCAACGCGATCTATGAGAAGCCAAAAAACCGCCAACAGCAATACCACTGCCGCCGCGGCATAGGTCACGATCTTCCATATCCTTCCTGATGTGCCCGGATGACGTTTGATCTGATCCAGTCCGGCCCTGATGTGCTCTTCCATCATTAAGTCAACCAATGGAGACAATTGGGTATAATGTTCCACAGCCGACTGTAGATCTTTGTCAGTCTGCATAGCTTGCTCAAAGGCTTGACGTTCTTCCGCAGGGAGAAGGCCTTGGAGATACTGCTCAATATGGTTGTACGGATCTTTCACCAATTCGATTTAAGGGCCTCACTGATCTCAGGGTGCTCATGAACAATTGCGATCAACTTCTTTAGACAAAAATGTTTTTTCTTGCGAACCACCTCAGGGGAACTGTAGGACATCTGCTTTGCAATGGATTGCATCTTCATATCGGTCGACCACATGGTCAATACCTCTCGGCATTTTTGGTCAAGCTTATTCAGCAGTTGAGACAAAAATTGACGTCGCTCAGAGGCCATCAACACGATCTCTGGCGTGTCGTACTCAATATCTTCTGTCGGAGCATCATCGGTATGACTCCGTTGTTTCTCCCTTAAAGTGCGAAACCAGAGGTTGCGCGTTACCCCAAAAAAGTAATTTTCTAAAGTGCTCTTAATTGCGAAGTCTCTCTTGTAGCAATTCTTTACAAGATTGATAATTGCATCACTGAATATGGTTTCAGCCTCCTCTTTAGTACCCCCTTTGCTCAAGATAAACCGCTCAGTCGCCTGCCGCAACTGTTTGTTGCGATAGAGAGATTCCATGGCTCGATTGCGGCCATCGATACCGCTACGTATTTGGTCAATTAAGTCAGCTGGATGCATCTCCGAACCAAGTTAAGTAATTTGAACAGCACTTTTTCATGACCAAAACAAGATACATGGACTGGCCTTCACCTATTGGATTGAAACTCGCAAAAATTCAACTGCCATTTTCCATACGAAAAACCCCTTCCTGACCTGCTTACTCTTTCAAAATGGGTGACCTTCCGTTTGCTTAAACCACTTAGTTAATGTATATTAAGGACAGCAGGGCTGGAAGTCAGTCTAATTCAAGGAGGCTGCCAGGCCTAGTAAAATATTAACCCATCAAAATCCAAATAACCATGAGAAAGCTACTTACTGTACTCCCCTATTCCATTCTCATCTTATTATTGTTTAATTTAACATATTGCAGCTTACTGGCTCAGCAACCTCCCGGTGGAAAAAAGTCAGTGTTCTCCTTCGGCTACGGAGATGATCTGGAGATTAATTTTTCGAAAAAGGTGTACCAGCACGGCGAGGAACTGGTAGTTGAGATCTCTGATTCTGGGAAGAAACCGGGTAATCCCAATAAACCGGATGTGGTCATCTTTGCTTCATCTCAAACTGGTGATGCGGAGGTTGTGGAGATTCAATACGATGCGGTCAAAGGGGAAAGCCATATTCCTCCCTTGCCTTCAGAAGTGTTTAGCGGCTCCTCAGAGGAGAATAATGGGATCCTGAGCCTGATGCCGGGAGAAACATTTTCGGTACTTTTTTTTCCAACTGGCTCGAACCGTAAGATGAAGCAGGATCTGGTGCTAGATTATGCCCTGTATTTTGACCCCAACATCGAGTCTACGGTGGAGATCAAAAAGATCTTTTGCGATGAAATCATCATCGGTGTCAATCGGAGAGGTCTTCAAGAGGATTGTGAAGAGGAACTACCCGGGCCCGATGGCAAGAATATTGGAACCCTGCTGACCAAAGATGGTTATCCGGTACGGATGGCTGCTGAAGAAGTCATTTTTCGTCCTACGGAGGGACATTCTCTCGACAGATTCCTCAGGCGTACAGGAGGTGAAGTATTGGATATCATCGAAGAAGTTGGACCAGAAGGTATCGAATTTACCGATTACCTGGTGATGGTTGATCCCAGCAACATGGACCATACTACCTTCAGCCAAATGCAACATTTTCTGGGCAGCACCGAGGAGGGCCTGGTAAGCAATGAACTCACCTTACAGTTATTGACGCTGCTCATGCAACTCCAAATGGAGGGATATGCAGTATCACCTAACATCAAGTTTGATTTCTTCAATGCCGGTCGTAATGCGGCTGCTGGAGCACCGATACCAGGTGGTCAATCGGTTTCGCAGTCCTTTACTGATGAATTTTTTGACATACCGACAGTTTGGGCATTGCTGTCCACCTTTGATTTCGACCGCCAACAAATTTCTGCCGGCGTTGTCGATCATGGATTTAAGCTCAATGGTGATCTGCGGCCGGGTGGCATACAATGCGATGTTCCTGCTATTGGATCCATTCAATGTGGGCCTGGCTTGGCGGAAAGTACACCGACAGTGGGCAACAGCTTATTTGGCGACAAAAGCTACCACGGCACCGGAATTGCGACCATGATGGGAGCGAGAATTTTAGATGGTGCTGGAGCTGTTGGTACTGGTGGCCAGGTAGTGGTCCCCAACCTTTACCGGTTGGATTTGGCCGCTTATGTTTTTGGCATCGGCAAAGCCATTCGAAAGGCAACTGACGACGGAGCCACGGTGATCAATATCAGTGGAGGGTACCCTTGTACCATTCCCACCACATTTCTAGGAATTCGCATTGACCTTTGCGATCCACTAGAGGTCTTCCTTACATGTACTGCATTGGCGACGGCTGTTTCTGGTGCAATTCTGGCTGCCGGTGCGGCTGCTGGTCTGGCGTGTGGAGCTTCGCTGGGTTTCTGTATACCATGCTGCGCTATAGCGGCGGCAGCACCGGCCCTTGCAGCAACTACCTTTATCATCATTGAATCGGCCTGCCCATTGTTAGCAATTGCGGCGGGTTTTACCCGTTCTACGATGCAATCAGCCGTTGATCATGCCATTGCTCATGGCGTGACCGTAGTGGCCAGCGCAGGTAATATCCCTGATGTGAACAGTTTTCCGAGTGAAATCCAGGAATTCATCAATTTGGATCGTTCAGGTTTTACTACTGAAAATTGGCAGACCATACCTGGTGTATTGAATGGTGTGATTTGTGTGGGCGCCGTTGATCCTGCCAATAAGGAAAACACTCAGATTTTTGGCAATCGTGTTGACATCTGGTCGCCAGACCACGGCTTCTATTTTGCACCCAGCTCTACAGACGATATAAATTCTCCGCAAACGCTAGAGGAAATTGGTGCCACTTCAGGAGCCAGTGCTTACATCAGTGGTTTGGTTGCCTCAGCTCAGGCAGTGAATACCAGTCTACAATCTAATCCCGGCGCTGTTCGCAATTTGTTGACGTCCACTGCCTATACCGATGCAGAATTGAGTATGTTCAACAACCCGGACAACGAAAGAGGCCTTCTGGTCCATCCCAACCGGTTTATGGAGGCGGTCGCGCAAAATGTCATTCAACCCCTTGAAACGGCGGGTTATGTGCTCGATCTCAACCGGGATGAACGAGCCATGGGCGAGGTGCCGGTCGACGTATTCCCAAATCCAGCAATGAGTCAAGGATTTACTGGCACCATCCATCATGATAATCCATTGGTTGAAGCAGACCGGGACGCATACAACTGGACGGGGCCGCCGAGTGGCCTGGAGTGCTTCTCTGAGACCCAAGCGACGTTAAAATATCCTGAAGCACATGGCCAGTTGATCTTGCTTTTAGAGGAAGGAGGAAGTACCGCTGAAGCCGAATTAGTTGCTAGTAATCTGATCGGAGCCGAACGGGTGAAGACGTACCGAATTCCGGAGATTTTCGCCGGAGAAACCTTCCATTACTTTGTGGCCGGTGCCGAAAATCCATCGGGAGATTTGCCAGCTTCCGAACTCAATAGCGATGTTCGGCTGGTCGACGACAATGTCTATCAACTAATTTTTGGTGCAGCCTCATTGATCGATCAAGACAATGACGGTGTTTGTGACTTTACAGACAATTGTCCCACAGTATTCAATCCAGATCAATCCAATATGGACACCGATACCCTGGGAGATGTTTGTGACAATTGTCCTACGATAGCCAACAATGATCAATTAGATATCGATCAAGATGGAGTGGGCTATGTTTGTGATGACGCGATTGACATGTGCAGCGCTGCAAATTATTTATCTGCATTTATTGATGCCCTGGATGCTAGAGAGTCAACCAAAGAACTGCTCAAAGCCAAACTGGAGTCGGTTTGTGATAAATGTGCGGAAGGGTTAATAGGAGCGCTGAGTGGTCAGCTCAACGCCACCGAACAAATATTACGACAACAGGTAGAGGACAATGATGCCAAGGACATGCTGGTCGAATTACTGCAATTATTGATCGCCTCCGCAGATCGAGGAGAGGTCGATTGCGCACCAGAGGTCGGTTCCTCGGTGGCTCAAACTAAATTACCAGGTTCAATCAACTGGCCAGAAATTTTTCCCAATCCAGTACATGACATTTTGCATTTTTCAAATACTGCTCAACGGGTAGTCATCTACAATGCACTTGGAAAAATCATCTATAGGACCTATGGTGTCAACGAGGTAGATTTGCGTGCCGTACCTTCTGGATTTTATTTGGTGGAATTGTTTAATGATGGTGAAAAAAAGGTGCATAGGGTTATTAAGGAGTAAAATATACAGGAGGCTCTGAGGTTCAATTTGACTATAGGGTACCTCTAAAAACCTCTGAGTGAGATGAAACACACAGATACAGCAGATCACATAGTTACTGAAACCTATTTTTCTATGTGGCCTCATGTGCCTATGTGGTTCCAAACAGAAAAAAGAAAGTGTGTTGTTTATTCACCTTTTTTGAACCACATAGATACAGTAGATCACATAGTTACTGATGCCTAATTTCCTATGCGGCCCTATGTGCTTTCTATGCTAAAACAAATGATTTGAAGAAAAAATGCCCATTTTATGGCTTTTTACCTTGCACTTGCTTTTTGAAAGGGTAAGCAACTTTAGTCAAGGCCGGAGCGGAGCGTTTATTCATTTTTTGGAAAATACAATAGATCACAGAGTTCGATCGCATAGCAGACGTGATTCAGAAATAGCGGGCTGTCCTCACTTGGTACCCGTTTGCCTGTAGTTCCCTACCTTAGACTGCATACAGTATGCAATCCCCGATGAATCCCAACGAAGGATTGGCGTCAAGTCCGAAGGAATACTGGCAGCAGACACATAGGCTCTCGAAATGGGAGCCAAAGGTAGTATTCATTTGCCTGGTGTTGTTACCCCTTATCCAGCTAAGTATCTCTTTACGATATGCTGTAAATATTCCGATGTGGGATGACTACCATCTCCTGTTGGACTTTATCAACGCTTATGCAGAAGCAGGCGGACTCGTCCAACAGTTAGAACTCTTGTTTTCACCAGTCAGTAATTATTTATTTACCACAATCAGGTTGGTGGCAGTTTTAGATTACCGATTATTCGGAGAACTAAATTTCACGCACCTTATTTTTGTCAACAGTGTGCTCCACATCTGTATCTATTTGCTATTGCTGAGAATATTCCGATTTGATTGTAAGTCCTTCTTTTTTTTCTTACCCGTTGCCATGCTTATGGCCATCCCAACCTTCCAGGTTCAAAATTGGGGGTCGTACACCGCACATGTATTTGCCATCTTCTTTATCCTTTTGACCATGGCTTTAGTTGCCAAACCCACCCCTTCGCGATGGCTATTGGGACTGGTGACAGCTACCCTGGCTGGGTTTAGTGCCGGAGCCGGTTTTCTAGCATTTCTCTGTACTTGGCCTCTATTGCAAAAGTTCGACCGACGCCGGCAGGCGTTGTGGATGGCCATTTTCGTCCTTATTCTGGCATTTTATATCTGGTTGATGTTGCCACTGGGACCAGAATTCAAGAAGGTAGCCAGCATCCGCCCTTCAGTTTTGATTTACGGCCTTAATGCAGTACTATTTTATGGATCCTTTTTTAAAGATCTGTACGGGGATCATCATCATTGGGCAGCAATTTTTGGAGGAATCATGGTCTTGTTTTTTCTATGGGTGGTGATTTTTGAAAGAGACCTCATCCGCAGAAAACCACTCCTGGCTAGTGGATTGCTGCTGGCGATATTATTGGCCCTGGTGATTTCGATCATGCGATCCCGTCACGGACTCGGCACAACAACGACCCAACGCTACCGGCTTTTTCAGGTCTTACCCGTGATTTTTGCCTATATATATTTCATCAATCAAAGACCTCGCTTGGTACAAAGATTTTTTCCGGCCATCTTGATTTTTTCGGTAGTATTCTACGGATTCAGGTTGGAAAACAACCTATCCGACTTAGCCAACCAACGAAACCGTCTCCAAACCGGAATGAATCATTTCCAGATTACGGATTCACCTGATCAGCTCAATTACATACAAGTGACTCGCGGTGCTGAAATTCTCAGGTTAAGCCAGCAGCTGGGTACTTATAGGTATCGAGATCTCCCTTTTCAAACTCTGGAATTCAAACCCAATAGGCGCCTGGGTATCCTGCAACCGATGAAATACGTAATCGATAAGAAGGAGGATGATCCCCTTTATTTTCACCTCCAGGGTTGGGCCTTCCCTGCCTATTATACCGACAGAGAATTAGATATCCTAGTTGTAATAAATGAAAACAAAAACAAGCATTATTTCAAGACCGGCCCGTTGCTCCATCCAGAAGTATTTATCAATCAGGCTGAGAAAGGATTTTCCTTGACCTTGTCAAAAGAGAATCTCTCCTTTGAATGGAAGCATGTGGAGGTCGGATTGGCTCTTTATCGACCGTACCAAGGAATAATTGCAGAGACCTGGATCAATCAATGATCGATGAGTACGAACAGTAGCTGAACTTGAGTGAGAAAACGGCCTTTAATCAGAGAGATGAAAAAAATCCAAACATCCAAACAAAAGAACTATTTAGCAGGAGGTGATTGAGTTTGTCCTAGTAAAATGGATGCGTCGGGGAATTATTCATGACCCAACCCAGGATTACGTATCTTGAGTTTACAAAGAGATCGACCGAAAAAGATAGCAAATGAAAAGAATTTATATCGCTTTTGTCTTCATTCTCTATGGCTCAGGTGTTGGGCTCACCGCCCAAGACTTCAATCGCCCCAACATCCTTTGGATTACCTGCGAAGACATCAGTCCCAACCTGGGATGCTATGGAGATAAGTATGCGCAAACACCCAATCTGGATGCTTTGGCTGAAGAAGGTGTGTTATATAACCATGCTTTTGCTTCAGCGCCAGTGTGTGCCATTGCCCGCTCCAGCATCATTACCGGGATGCATGCTGCTTCACTAGGTACGCAGCATATGCGTTGTGCAGGCAGACGGCCTTCAGGAATCCACATGTATCCCGAATTACTGCGTGAGGCCGGTTATTTCTGCACCAATAATGTGAAAACAGATTATAATTTTGATATGGATCCCAAATCCATCTGGGATGAATGTAGTAATCAAGCGCACTGGAGAAATAGATCTGATGCCAATCAACCTTTTTTTGCCATTTTTAATTTCACTACCTCACACGAAAGTCGAGTCAATGATGCAGAAAGATATCAATCGGCTGTTGCAGGCATACCAGATCATATTTTGAAGAAACCCGGCGAGGTCCCACTCCCACCCTATTATCCAGATACCGACAGTACTCGGATTTTGTGGGCTAGATACTACAACATCATTGCTGCTATGGACAAGCAAGTGGGAGAGATACTGCAGCAGTTGGAACAGGATGGGCTGGCCGATAATACGATTGTCTTATTTTATTCGGACCATGGGGCCGGAATACCCCGTCATAAACGTTGGCTTTACGATTCAGGAATTCATGTTCCACTCATCGCTAGCGTTCCGGAAAAATACCTTGATTGGTTGCCGGTCGTTCCTGGCAACACTTCAGATGAGTTGGTCAGTTTTGTTGATCTACCGGCAACTGTGCTGCACATGGCCGGAATCCCGATTCCCGGTTACATGCAAGGTCGTGCCTTTTTAGGTGAGGATCTGAGTCCTCCCAGAACTTTTGTTTACGCTGGCCGCGATCGCATGGATGAACGCTACGACATGCAACGTTGTGTCAGGAATCAACAATTTAAGTACATCCGGTACTATGAGCCGACAAAGCCCTTCTGCCAATATATGAATACCCCCGAGAAAGGAGCCATTATGCAAGCCATCCGCAAAGCCCACCAGGATGGCACCCTCCCTGAGGCAGGCCAAAGGATGATGGCAGCCCATAAGCCAAAAGAAGCATTGTTTGATTGCCATGCCGATCCACATGAACTGAATAACCTGGCTGACGACCCTCAACATCAGCAGATCTTAAATGAAATGCGGGCAGCACACGCCCTATGGTCGGATGATGTAAAGGATACAGGATTGATTCCTGAAACCATCTTGCGACAATGGGAGGAGCGATACGACCAGTCTATCTACGACATCATGCGTTCCAAACAAGTTCCTGTGGCACTGATCAGAGAAACGGCGTTGCCAGATTTGAAGGAACGGGAATATGCCAAACGCCTTCGGCACAAAAATGAGGCAGTCAGATTCTGGGCTGCTATAAATCTGGGCAATGACACAAACAAGCTCTCGAATATCAAGCCTTTAACCACCACTTTGGGGGATGCGATACCAACTGTACAATTGGCAGCTGCGCGAGCTTTGATCAAGCAAGATCGAAGGGATCCGGCTTTGTCCGTACTTGTGCTGGGTCTCAGGAGCTCAGATCAATGGGTGAGACTGTTGGCTGCACAGATCCTTGACGAGGTGGACGAGAAAGCCAGACCGGCAATAGACGAAATGGAAAATGCACTCGACGATGAAAATAAGTACGTGGTTAGGGTGATCAATCGTGCATTGAATCAATTACTGGGTGAAAATAATGTTGTGCCATAGTACATTAGCCACAGTACTCTATTCGATTGCAATAATATTCGGAGAGTGCCCTTCCGAAATCACGATCATTTCTAAATAAAAACATTCAGGTACTAAACCCCTCCATGCAATCGCTCATTTGCGCTGGTTTCAAAGCTTCTTTCGGCGGAATATTGTTGTAGAAAAATAATAAACCATGAAAACAGCGATATTAATACTACATGTTTTGGCCATTGTAATTCTATTCTTTTCCCACACTTTTGCTCAGGAAGAAAAAATTGAAATTGAGGGGGTTGTCGTACTGGCAGACAGCGACAACGAAATGCCGAAAAAGGGCACCATTCGATTCAATCCAGCACTGCATGATTTTGAAGGCTGGGATGGCAGCCAATGGAAATCCTTGGCACGTCTCACCGAACCAGGAGGAGGCGTAACTGACATCGGGGGGAATTTTTACCCCACTATAAAGCTGGGGCAACAGGAGTGGATGGCCGAAAACTTATGCACCGATAAATACAACGACAGTACCAGCATACCGCAGATTACTTCCAATGTAGACTGGTCAACACTCACTGTGGGAGCATGGTCGCTCTATGACAATGATCCCAGTAATGAAAGCATTTATGGCAAACTTTATAATTGGTATGCCGTGAAGACCAGTAAGCTGTGTCCTATCGGATGGCACGTGCCCGATGAAGCCGATTGGGACAATTTGATGGATTATTTGGGTGGGGAAGCTACCGCCGGCGGAAAAATGAAAGAGGTAGGTAATGCACACTGGTTGGCACCAAATACCGGGGCAACCAATGCCAGTGACATTACAGCACTACCTCATGGATTTCGCTTCGCGAGTGGCCAATTCTTCAGCTTGGGAAAAGGAGCAAGTTTTTGGAGTTACACTGAAGATGGATTAAATCACGCTTTTCGTTCCCTTGTGAATACGATGATGCTAATGTGAATCGCGGAACAGTACAGAAACTCCTAGGATTGGCGGTGCGATGTATTCGCGACTAAAACTGCTTGCTAATCTGTAATACTTTTCCTTCATTACCTGATTTTCGGTATTATGATGAGGCATTATCTTACACTGACACAAAGGGTACTTGAAGTCTAAAAATCCTAGCGCAAGATCAGACCTCTATTGATCATACCAAAACCTTATTCATCAGCGTAGCATCCGTAAAGACCCATCGAAAAACCTCACTCAAAAATTGGGAGTAAAGACAACTGGTGGTCTCGCAGGCAGAGCATATCTTCTAGGCATTCTATGATAAAAAACCCACTACATGATAAACAGTGGCCGGATTTTGTCTACCCATGGAACACTATCCCATGGTGTGAAAATAGATCCCTACCATCGATGAAAACACCCCAACTTTTCTTGATAACAGAGCTGGAATAGTGAGAAATCTGCAGATCCCTTAACACCCAATATCTCGCATTGCCGTAATAAAACGCACCTATATTTTTCGATTAAAAGGTGACTTCTTCCCACTTCTTGCCATAAATATTTGGAAACCCATCAAATTGGATGATCATCTTATCGATGACCGTCGACTTTTGAGGGATATTATTCTTAACCCAAAAAAATCTAAGTCATGGCCAAAGAAAGAAAAGAGCATTATTGTTTTCAATATGCATCCAAATTCATCTGTACATCAAATATTCCTGGCACTTCACAGACCACCGATGCACTTTTACCCGGACATTACCAAACTGCAGTCAACATTCACAATCCACATGAAGACAAACTTGAGGTACGGATGAAAATAGCCTCTCCAATCGCCATTTCAAAGTGGATCGATGTAGGTCTAAAGCCTGATGGTGTAATGCGCTTGACTTGCCGCGATCTGGAAAAATTTGAGCTACACAACATTCATGGATTTGAAGGATTCTTAGTCATCGAAAGTCCATGCAGTTTAGATGTAACCGCAGTCTACACAGCAGGAGGCCTGAAGCCCAACGAGGTGAGTAGCATAGATGTCGAAGATGTCAGAGAACGCCGTCTTTGCGGATAATATTCCAAGCAGAATCGAATGGACTGGCAAGGCGGGATATTTCGGTCTTTTTTGCCGCATTTTTACAATCTTGATGAGATACAAGCACCGATCTTTGGAAGAAAATCAATCATGAAAAATCTTTTTTTCAGTATTGCATTTGTGGTTTTCTGTGTGTTTGCAGCCTCTTTTACCGAGCAATCATTAAATAATTCGGATGAGAAGGCCATTATGGCCTTAATTGCCAAGGAATCACAAGCCTTCTGGGATAAAGACTATAATGCCTACGCCGATTGTTGGGCTCATGCGGAGTACGTTCGCACTATGGGATGGTGGGCGGCAGGAGGCATTCACGTCGTCGAAGGGTGGAACGAACGGGGAACCCGAACCAAAAAGCACATGGAACAACATCCGGATCCCAATCCACAAAATCCAGTTAGGAAAAACATCAATATCCGAGTGGGTCAAGACATGGCCTGGGTCACCTTTGATCAATATGGCAAAGACACCGATGATCCCACTTTTGACATGCCCGGATTGAGTCGTGAAACCCGTATTCTAGAAAAAATCGATGGGGAATGGAAAATTGTCTATGTGGGCTGGTTGTTGGAAGGTGAGTAGGTTGAGGATACTGTAAGCGGGCTCAAGGATGAAAGCGGGCTCAAGGATAAAGACGGGCTCCAGGATGAAGGCGGGCTCCAGGATCCCTCAATCCTTAATTCGGTGATTAGTTAGTTGTCACCATTCTTTTCGGGCTCCAGGATCCCTTCTCGAAAGTGGGCTCAAGGATGAAAGCGGGCTCATGGATGAAGACGGGCTCCAGGATCCCTCAATCCTTAATTCGGTGATTAGTTAGTTGTCACAATTCCTTTCGGGCTCCAGGATCCCTTCTTGAAAGTGGGCTCCGCGATGAAAGCGGGGTCCAGGATGAAGACGGGCTCCAGGATCCCTCAATCCTTCATTCGGTGATTAGTTAGTTGTCACCATTCTTTTCGGGCTCCAGGATCCCTTCTCGAAAGTGGGCTCAAGGATGAAGGCGGGCTATTGGATGAAGACGGGCTATTGGATGAAGACGGGCTCCAGGATCCCTCAATCCTTAATTCGGTGATTAGTTAGTTGTCGCTTCTTCTCGGGCTCCAGGATCCCTTCTCGGAAGTGGGCTCAAGGATGAAGACGGGCTCCAGGATCCCTCCATCCTTCATTCGGTGTTTGTTAGTTGTCGTCTTCTCGGGCTCCAGGATCCCTTCTCGAAAGCGGGCTTGTTTGCTGGTTGTCGCAATTCTTTTCGGGCTTCAGGATCCATTCCGGAAGCGGGCTTCAAGATGAAGACGGGCTCCAGGAACCCTCAATTCTTAATTCGGTTGTTTGCTGGTTGTCGCAATTCCTTTCGGGCTTCAGGATCCCTTCCCGGAAGCGGGCTCAAGGATCCCTTCTTTCTTAAGTATGGAGGAAGGTGACCGTCCATAGTACTTAGAAAATACTGTTGAAAAATAGGAAGGCTCCTTAAAACCGACCTGAAAGGCTACTTCGGCAATTTGATATTTTCGAGATTTCAATTTTTCCATTGCCACAGCCATCCTCAAGCTAGTAATGATATCTGATGGAGACCAATCAGTCAGTCCCTTAATTTTCCGGTAGAGCTGCACACGGCTAAGATGTACATGCTCGGCTAGTTTCTCCGTATTAAATGTAAAGTCTGAAATGTGATTTAATATTATTTCCTCGACCTGTAGGATAAACGGATCTTTATCCGTTGAGACTTCAGGGGTGACTAGATGTTGTTGATACTTATCCTGCAATATTTTTCGATTTTGCAATAATCTGTTGAGGACAGCCTGCAGTTCTCTCGACGAATAAGGCTTAGTCAGATAGGCATCAGTACCGCTTTTCCAGCCCTTTATGCGATCTACGTTTTCTGCTTTTGCTGAAACGATCAAAATGGGAATATGATTGGTACGAAAGTCAGCCTTTATTTTCTCGCAGACACCATAACCATCCGCTCCAGGCAAAACAATATCGGTGATGATCACATCTGGTATACTCTCTATCGCATAATTTATCCCATCGAGTCCATCAGACTCCCAGCTTATGTTGTAGCCATCACCCAGTGCGTCCATCATCATCTGAGCCACGATGGGATGGTCTTCAATGATCAGCAACTTTGGCAGTTCTGGTGTCATGACATCTTGAGTCTTCTTGCGATAATTAGACCTTCGAGAAGGGCAATTTTCAGCAGGTAAAACTACTACGAATTTGGCACCTCCTTCTGCATGGTTGCTGGCTGAAATACTTCCATCCAACAAATGCACCAGTTCACTGGTCAACGACAAGCCCAGTCCTGTACCTTCGGCATCATTTCTTGCCGTGGAAATAAAATCATCAAACAGCCTGGGTAACATAGCAGGCACAATACCTTCTCCTTCATCGGTGACGATCAGTTCAACTAGTTTATTATCTCTATTGAGGGAAACATTGACGACACCACCTACCGGAGAAAATTTTACCGCATTTAAAACCAGGTTTTGCAAAATATACAACCACTTTTCGCGATCCATAAAAGTCAATGATTCACTGGGATCAACGGCAAGGGATATCTCTACCGATCTTTCTTCCAATAGACTATGGTAGGATGCCAACAAACCTTCAGTGATGGATTTGAGATCAATCCATGATTTGCGCACCACGGAAAAGCCAGCCTCAGCCTTAGTCAGGCTTAGAATTTGCTGCGTCAAATGCGACAGTTCCTCAAGACTGTGATTCAACCTGCGAAGATATCCAGTCTTGAATTCCTGTGATACTCTCATCTGCCCCAAGACGCCACGCATGATAGTCAACGGCGATTGAAATTCATGCGTTATTTGCCGAAAAAATCTCTTGCGAGACTCGTTATTTGCCCTCAAGATTCTCCTTTCACTCTCTGACCTTCTCTTCGTTAGGAAGTACTGATTGCCAACTACCAAAATGACAATCAATAATATGACAAAGACGGTTCTGGCCGCAAATGTTCTGTACCAAGGCGGCAAGACTTCGATAAATGTTGGCTTGGCTTCACTCTGCCAATCCTGCATTAGATGTGTCACTCTACCCCTCAAGAGATATTTACCTGTAGGTAATTTCGCGAATGTTACTTTTCCCGTTGAGCCGTTGTTCACCCAATCTGCATGTAATCCCTCCAATTGGACATCATAGGTAAAATGATTGGGGTTGCTGTAGTCGGGACATGCAAAGACAAAAGTATAATCGAGATCTTTTGCAGCAAAGACATATCCGTCGTCACTCCTCTTTGGTTTAAAATAATTAAGTGAATCCCGGTGATTGGTTCGGCTGCTTACACTTTCCAAGACCAGGGGTTTGGCTGCTTTTCCACTCTCTAAGATGCTGTCGGGATGAAAGACAACGCACCTGACCTCGGTCCCGAAATAAACATAACCTTGATCATCCGTCGAGGCCGAGTTCAGGAGGATATTATTATTTGGTAAACCATCTGCTTCGGTAAAATGATGAAATCGTTTTGTCATAGGTTCATAAAAGCCCAGACCCTGGCCAATGGTCCCATACCAAATGCGATTTTGGTGGTCGGTTGTCAATGCGCGAAAAATATTTTCAACTGCAGAGCCTGACCCTCTCTGTAAACGGTAAATACGTTCAAAGCGATCCTCTGCAGGCAAATAACAATTTAACCCCGTTTCAGTACCAACCCAGAGATTACCGTTCAAATCTAAATCCATGGCAAAGACCATATTCGATGATAGCGAATTTTGATCGTCAACATCAAAGTCGTACTGTGTGAAATGGAAATCACTGGTGTCACTGATTTGCTGAACATTTTTGATTTTAAATAGACCACCAGATAACGTCGCTACCCACAGATCAGGTCCCACCATCTGCAAGTCAGTAATGTCATCATCGGGCAAAGGAAAGCGCACGAATTTCCCTTGACCAGGATCAAATAATTGGAATCCCTCCCAAGCTCCAATCCAAATTCTTCCCCGCTGGTCTTCTACCAGATCATAGGTCGCTGCCCCAGTAAACGAGAAAATATTACCGCTCTCATTTCCGAAGTATGTCATGCTCCAATCTGAGGTATCAATAGCATACAGTCCATGAGTAGATTCCCAGGCAGCGCCACCGTAGAGTGTGCCATCTTCTGCCAGAATTAAACTTTTTAATTTCAATTCCGATAGTTTTGATCTTCCATCGTCAGCCTTAAGGTATAAACCGTCGTGCATAGCCATGAGTAATCCCTGATCAACTCTCAGACTATTTCGTAAGAGGCCATATGATTCTGCATAGGTTAACATAGTAGGATCTGTAAATTCTTTTACCGGCATCAATTCAAAGAGACCGCGATCCGTACCCATCCAAATATTACCGTCATTGTCCATTAGCATCTCAGAAATGGTCACATTAGCATCTCTTATGTTTAAGATATCCCCATTATTGTATCGATCTACCACCTCCAATTGCCGATTTAAAATCAGCAGTTCGTTACCCAATGCCATCCAGACTTTGCCTTGGACATGCAGAAAGCAGGTGTTTACTGCTCGATCCAATAAATGCTCAGGTACTGTGATATCACTTTCGTACCAATCACTTTCAAGCCTCGATATTCTTTTTACAGCTTTCCGCGTCACAAATACGATTGTGTCTGGGTTCAAGGCATAAATGGAAACCGCGCTTTCACTGCTGCTTAATTCGATTTTTTCTAGTACTTCGGTGGTAAAATTGAACCTGCTAATGCCTCCTGCCTCCGCAAACCAAAGGTCGGCATCCTGGCTATGCATGTTGTAAATAAAAGTTTGGCTTATCTGGTCTGGCGGCCATGCATTTGCTTTCTTGACGAATAGACCCATGGCGGAACCTATCAGCAATTCACCTGATGGCGATTCGCTCAATGCCCTAATATTCAATCCCAGTGGTCGCTGATTTCCAATTTGCGACTGGCTCAACCAACGAAGGGCCCCCTCGGTATAGCGGAAACAACCCAAACCTTTACCTCTGGTACCCACCCAGTACGTACCGTCTAGGGTTTGAAATAGGTCCAAGATGCAGTTGCCGGGAAGTCCATCAGGTTGTTCGGGATGGTATACATAGGTCGTTAAACTTTGACCATTGTATCGGTTTAAACCATGATTGGTACCTATCCAAATCCAGCCCATCTGGTCTTGAAAGATCGCAGTAACCTTATTGTTACTAAAGCCATTTTGGGTGCTGAAGTGTCGAACGGTATATCCCAAAGGATTGGATTGAGCCGGCAATAAAGTGGCTAAACCGGCAGATAGCAGGAATAGTGACAGAGCAGAAAAACCAACGGGCGTTCTCAATGATCGTTTCATGGCTCATCTTTAAAAGTCTGAGCGTGTCGTCTCACTATCAAGGAGTAATCAGCCCCCTATTTTTCATAAGTTAAGCAAAAAATGTAACCAGTGTAATGGGTAAAAGATTCGCAGGTGTTTTGTTGGTGACTCAGCTTTGTCCTAAGCCAGATTTAACAACATCATTTTGCGAAATGTAACCATTTTATAGGTAAATGTAACGGATCTACAAGGGAAATTTCGAAAGGTAAGATACTTTGAAAACCACTTATTGGTCTAACAAAATTTGCTAAAATGAAAAAGTCGATCCTATTCTCAATTATCTCAATGATTTTTACAATTCCGTTACTCTCACAGACTAAAAATCTATATGTAGAGGGTACAGGAGAACAACTAGGCGTTATACATACGACAAGCACTGGAACCTCAATAGCAGGCATCGAATTACTACGTGGCAACCAATTTAATGGTACTGACTGGAAAATGATCAATGATGGAGGTGTTTTTAAACTCATGGACGGCATTGATAACTTCTCTACCGAGGGAGATGAAAATCTAAGAATTGGCACATCCGGCACCCTTACACTACTTGAGGGTTCAGAAGCATCTTTAGGCGATGCTAGTGGAATATTGATTGTTGGTGATCCGGATGCGGATAATCTGGCAATCGACCGAAATGAATTGTTGGCCAGACATGGTTCTGGCTCTGCTTCCCTATTTCTCCAGGCCGGCCTTAATGCTGGGAATACCGTACTAAACAGTACCAATGGCAATGTGGGCATAGGTCATGCGGGTCCTCAGGTAAAACTTAGTGTTCAAGGGTCAGTCAGCCAAAATCCGGCATCCCCAGTCGAGCATATTAGTTTGATTTACAATACGCATTCAACAGGTGGAGCCGATGTCTTAGCGCTAAAGGTTGGGCAAGATGATCCAGGCACTGCATCCAATTTTATCACATTCTTTGATGGTAATAACGATATTCTAGGCAGGATAGAAGGCAATGGCTCTGGAGGTGTTTCCTTTGAGTCAAATAGTGCAGACTTTGCAGAGTATTTAGCCAAGGAATCTGCTACCAGCACATTTTCAACGGGAGATGTTGTCGGGATAAAAGGCGGAAAAATATCACTCAATACAGTCGATGCTGACCGGGCTATGGTGATTACAGACCAGCCCATTGTCGTTGGAAATGCTCAAAACGACCCAGATCAGTTCGAAAAAGTCAGCTTTATCGGACAAGTCCCGGTAAGAGTTACGGGAATGGTCAAAGCGGGAGATTGGATAGTGGCCAGCGGCAAGAACGATGGTACTGCAGTGGCTGTATCTACCTCAGAGATTGCCCTTGAGCATCAAATTATCGGACAGGCTTTGGAATCAAGTAGCCATGATGATCTAAAATTAATTAAGGCATTGGTGGGATTGGATAATAGTGAAGCGAAAGGCTCCAAAATTATAAGGCTGCAAAGGGATCTACAAACACAGACAGAGACAAACGAGAAACAAGAACGAACAATTGAGCGGCTGCAATCACAAATTAATGAGTTGAGAAAATTTATACAGATGAAGTAACTAAAGGGTACCTCTAAAATAAATTAGATCGCTCCGTTGCTACCGATTTACCAAATCCATACGGAGACTACTGCAGATGATCCCTCTAGCCTGTATTGATGATGGAGAGAATGGCACCGCTCATTTTTGGATTTCCGATCTCTCCTTCGTAGAGTCCTACCGGTGAGCAAGTGTGTGAGCAATGACAAGATTTATTCTAATAAAATCTAAAGGAGCAAACATGAAAGCTGACTTCATAAGTAAACCAGATAAAATAAACAGTCGCAATGAAATACTTTAATCTGGCCACTATGATTCAAATACTCACACTAAGCTGTTCTACAACAATATTGTTTGGACAAGCTCAAATTGTTGTGGACTCTGCTAAATCTCCTAATGGAGATGGTGTTGATATCCGTTATGCCGAAAATAATGGAATCATAGTCCGTGAGGTCCAACAAACCGGCATCCAGATCATCGATGGAGCTACCGGTCTCATTATCAATGATGCAGCAAACAATGGAATTTTCATAGGCGAGGTGGGCGATCATGGAGTATTAATTGGCGATGCCGGTTTTAACGGGATTACCATTCAAAGTGCAAATGTAAATGCAATCAGCATCGCAGATGCAGGGTGGGATGGAGTAAACATCCATCGCAGCGGAGTGCACGGGGTAGATATCGACAGTGCGGGCACCCATGGGATTCATGTCACTTATGCGGATGACGACGGCATTCATATCACTGAGGCAGGATCTGCGGGCGTGCAGGTCGACAATGCCTTTTATGGAGTACGTGTTGGAAACAGCATGAATGATGGTATTTATATAGGTCAGGCCGGAGACGACGGCATTCACATCGAAGGCGCTGCCGGGGATGGCGTTTATGTATCAGACGCCGATAGGTTAAGTCTCTATGTTTTAGGATCCAAGAGCCAAAATCCGGCCTCACCTTTTGATCATATCGCACAAATCGAGAATGAGCATGCAGGGGGCGGTGCCGATGTTCTCTCACTAAAAGTTGGCCAGGACGATCCTGGTACTGCTTCCAACTTCATCACTTTTTTTGATGGCAACAATGATATATTAGGCCGCATCGAAGGCAACGGCTCGGGAGGAGTTTCCTTTGAGTCTAACAGTGCCGATTTTGCCGAGTATTTAGCTAAGGAATCCTCGGCTGTGGTATTTTCACCAGGAGATGTCGTAGGCATTAGGAGGGGTAAAATTTCTCTAAATACCACAGATGCTGAGCATGTGATGGCAGTTACCGATCGACCTATTGTCATTGGAAATTCACAAGTGGATTTGGAAAATTTTGAAAAAGTCAGTCTCCTAGGTCAGGTCCCTGTCAAAGTCACTGGTATGGTGAAGGCAGGTGATTGGATTGTAGCTAGTGGCCTGAACGACGGAATAGCCAAAGCGGCTGAGCCCTCGGAAATCACCTTGGAAATGCAAATCCTAGGCAGAGCACTGGAATCAAATGCGAATCCAGGAATCAAGCTGATAAATACGATCGTAGGGCTGGATAAAAGTGAAGCAAAGAATGTAATTATCGATAGCTCATTCGATCGTTTGGAAAGACAGGAGCAGCATATTTTAACGCAACAAACGGCAATAGAGACCATTCGAACGGAGATCGCACAATTAAAAAAGATCCTCAAAAGCCAGTCTCTACCAAACCACTTTAATGAATTCAAAAAATAAGGGAAATGACAGTAAATAATGATGTTATCTCCATTACATTTTATGTCTTTATTCTGGGAGGTTGTATAACATCCCTCCATAGCCAAACGCAAATTGTCATCGATTCTGCAAAGGGTACTTTGGCCGATGGGGTCAATGTCCTTTATGCACAAGATGACGGATTTCAAGTGACAAAGGCTGGTAATGATGGAGTATTTGTCAATAGTGCAGATGTAGCTGGGATAAGAATACAGCATGCCGGAAATGACGGTGTTCGCATCCAGAATGCCGATGTTGATGGTCTTTCTGTGGGCAATGCTGGCCGATATGGTGTAATAATTGGCGAAACAGAAAGTGATGCCATCCGAATCCAAAGTCCTGGGGAAGACGGCATTTACATCTCAAATGCCTCAGACGATGGCATTCATGTCGTTGGGGCAACAGCCTGGAGTCTAAATGTGCGTGGCAGCAAAAGTCAAAATCCCGCTGCACCCGAAGATCATATTGCCCACATTTTCAACACCCATGGAACAGGAGGTGGAGACGTGCTGTCATTGAAGATTAATCTCATCAACCCTGGTAGTACCTCTAACTTTGTGACCTTTTACGATGCGCTTGACCAGATGCTCGGTCGAATAGAAGGAAACGGCTCCGGTGGTGTCTCCTTTGAATCCAACAGTGCCGATTTTGCGGAGTTCTTACCCAAGGAATCTGAATCCAGCACTTTTAGAGCAGGAGATGTAGTCGGGATAAAAGATGGAAAAATATCACTGAATACCATTGACGCTGACCGGGCCATGGTAATCACTGACCGACCCATTGTCATTGGTAACGCGCAAAATAACTCCGATCATTTCGAAAAAGTCAGCTTTATCGGACAAGTACCGGTAAAAGTTATGGGAATGGTTAAAGCGGGTGATTGGATCGTGGCCAGTGGCGAGAACGATGGTACTGCAGTGGCTGTGTCTACCTCGGAGATTGGCCTTGGACATCAAATTATCGGACAAGCCTTGGCATCTAATGCCGATAGTGGTCTAAAATCGATTAATACCATCGTAGGATTGGATCATAGTGAAGCCAGGAATCCTCTTTTGAATAAGGTCCAACTCGAATTATCCGAGCAGCGTCGCTTAATCAATGCATTGCAGCGCCAAATCGATCAATTGCTTGACCGGAATTAAATCATAGCGGCTCAGTTCTTATAAATCCAGAGAAATAGCTTTTGGGACACGAATCTCAACAACAATTTGACAACTAGAATACGAAATAAAAAGAATTGACATGGATTCAGCAAGATCATATATCTCTGAACGAGAGGCTCAGATCCTAAAATTGATTGCACAGGAAATGACATCGGCAGAAATAAGCAAGTTTCTATGTATCAGCCCTGAAACCACAAAATCCCACCGGAAAAGTCTGTTGCAAAAATTATCGGTAAAAAATACTGCTGGTTTGGTAAGAAAGGGATTTGAGCTGGGATTCCTGACCATTGGATAATTAAAGGCTATTAAATATGCTCATATACGATGACAATTAGCACGAGGAATATTGTCAGCACTAGGGAGTTAAAAAGAAGACAATTTTGCTAAAATTTTTTCCAGCACGTAAAATGTTAAATGTATAAACTCGACATAAATTATATCTCTGGCTTATTACGATCGTCATCTTGATTTTCACAACAAAGCTTAGGGCCCAAGCCATTTTAGGAGAAAATATCAATGGGATGCGTGGCATCCTGGCCAGTGACAATAGTGGTGTATCCGGTATTGCGCCCAACAGAAATTCCGGATTGTTGGCAAGCTCGGACTATGGGGCTTATGGTCTTCATTATGCCAAATCTTTCGGATATCTGGGTGGTTCGCTCTATGGGACCTATGGTAGTAATTTCAGAAACTTTGGCTATCTGGGTGGGCCCATCTACGGTGCTTATGGTGAGCACGATGATGGGAACTTTGGGTTTTTGGGTGGATCAGTTGCCGGAGTATATGGCATTCACGGCAACGGGCATTATGGAAGTTTGGGGGTCATCGCCTCTGGAGTATTTGGTCAGCATTCCGCAGGGCATCAAGGCACTCTGGGCAATGCCAATAATGGGGTTCATGGCTTGCACGACAATGGAAACACTGGCTTTCTGGCGGGCAGGGCAGAAGGAGCCCACGGTGTTCATTTCAATGGCAATTGGGGCAGTTTAGGTGGTGCTGCTTTCGGAGTGAGCGGTCAACACTCGGGGGGCTCTATTGGCTACCTGGCGCAGGCCGATTATGGTGCCTTTGGCAAACATGCCAATAATCATGAAGGCCATCTCGGTGGTGCCACCTATGGCGCACTGGGCAAGCACAGCAATAACAATGAAGGACATCTGGGAGGTGCGACTTATGGGGTAATGGGTAGACACAGCAACAGCAATGAAGGCTATCTGGCTCAAAGGGACTATGCCGTGCAGGGTACACATCATTCAGAGCATTGGGGTTACATAGGCGGCAGTGGAGCCGGTGTTTACGGTGAAGATGATGAAGGCAATTACGGTTGGTTGGAAAGTGCAGGAGCTGGTGCACACGGTGAACATACCAATGGTCACAGTGGTCGGCTGGGCACTGCAGCCTCCGGTGCATATGGGGTACACTCCTCAGGCAACTATGGCAACCTGGGTGGCCACTTTTATGGAGTTCTTGGCCAGAATCAGGATGGGCTTAGCAGAGGTTATCTTGGGCATGATAATTACGGAGCGTTTGGAGGGGACGGTACCGATATCTATGGATATTTGGGTGGTGGAGGTAACGGTGTTTTAGGCTTTAACAATAATTTCGGTGAAAAGTGGGCTGCACTTGCAACAAATCTTGAGGCGGGTTATTTCTCAGGTGATATTGTTGTCACTGGTAACGTGTCTAAGGGTGGAGGCAGTTTTAAGATTGATCATCCACAGGATCCTGCCAATGAATACCTCAGCCACTCATTTGTAGAAAGTCCAGACATGATGAATGTCTACAATGGCAATATCAGGACAGATCAAACAGGCCATGCGATCGTGAAACTGCCACCCTATTTCGAGGCACTCAATAACGACTACCGCTATCAGCTAACCGTCTTGGGAACATTTGCCCAAGCCATAGTTTCAGAAAAAATCAAAAATAATCGCTTCATCATTCAAACCGACAAACCCCATATCGAAGTATCGTGGCAAGTGACCGGTATACGGCAAGACAGGTGGGCAAAGGAGAACCGCATCCAAGTCGAAGAAACTAAGCCTGCCGCGGAAAAAGGGTTCTATATACACCCTACTCTCTACAATCAACCTAGAGAAAAAGGAGTGGACTGGGCCCGTGATCCAGAGGGCATGCGTAAAATGATGAATGCTGTGAAAAGCGAACGCATGCAAATTATCCAAACAAGAAAGCATCACCAAACCTCTGCAGAAGGGATCTAACAAATACGTGAGATCAAAAAAATTAAACCTGAAGCCGCAATGAACAACTCATGTAAATATTCCATATTATCGGCTGGAAGAATTTGCCATTGTCACCAATGGCACACTTACATCTCCATGATTTTAATGACGCTGTTTTATTTTTACATGTCATTGGTCTCGCATGCACAACAAGCCGAAGCCATTCATCCTAATGGGAACTATGGCTACTTAGCCGGTGAAAGGGATGGTGCAGGCGGTGTGCATAAGGATGGCAATTTTGGATATTTGGGTGGAGCATCATTTGCAACTTACGGGAGGAATATCAATGCGAATTACGGTTATTTTGGTGGTCCAATTTATGGTGCGTTTGGTAGAGCGGCCAGCGACTATTACGGTTACTTGGGAGGAACAGACATAGGTGCTCATGGCATCTCCCCAAACGGTAATTTTGGTTCATTGGGCACTTTGTCATATGGTGTATACGGTCAATACAATAACGACGGCAATTTTGGATTCCTGGGAGGTCCTGGCTTTGGGGCCTACGGAAAGCATAACAATGGCAACTTTGGTAATCTCGGAAATGCTCAATCCGGAGCATTCGGCCGTCATCAAAACGAGAATGAAGGTCAACTAGGCACGGAGAACCATGGAGCACATGGTCAAAACAGCAACGGAAATTACGGCTTCCTAGGCGGGACTGTTCATTCTGTCGCAGGAATCCAAGCTACTGGAAATCAAGGCCATCTGGGTGGACCTACCTATGGCGCCTATGGCTATTACAAGACCGGCAACTATGGATCGCTCGGGGCACCTGGAGTGGGAGCCTATGGAAGGCATAAGAACCACAATTTTGGATACTTAGGAGGTGAGTCATATGCAGTCTATGGAGAGAAGAGTCACATTGTTTTTGATTATCAATCCTATGGCTACATAGGTGGCGATGAGCATAGTGTATTTGGCGAGCACAATACCGGTCATCAAGGCTACATTGGTGGCGATTTTTATAGTGTCTACGGAACGTATGCCGGAAATTACGGTTACATGGCCACCATAAATCACGGTGTCGGAGGATTTCACTCCAGCGGAAATGCAGGATACCTTGCCTCAGAATATTTCGGAGCAGCTGGAAGCCACGAAAACGGGAATACGGGCTGGCTAGGTAGGGAGAACTATGGCGTTTGGGGTACACACAGTAACGGCCATTTCGGTACGCTTGGCAATACAAATTCCGGTGCACAAGGTGAGCATACCAACGGAAATATTGGAAGATTAGGTGCGGTGATCGCTGGGGTTATTGGAGTTGCGGGTGACGAAACATTATTGGCTGGCAAGTTTACCGGCGATGTTGAAGTTACGGGCACGCTTTCCAAGGGAGGGGGAAGCTTTAAAATCGACCATCCCCTCGATCCTGAAAATAAATACCTGAGTCATAGTTTTGTGGAGAGCCCTGATATGATGAATATCTACAATGGAAATGTTCGGCTGGATGATAAGGGCGAAGCAATAATTACGCTCCCGAGCTATTTTTCTTCACTAAATCGCGATTTTCGCTATCAGCTCACTCCGATCGGAGCAAGTGCCCCAGATCTCTTTATTTCCGAGAAAATCATAGGTAATCAATTTAAAGTTGCTGGTGGCAAACCCAATATGGAGGTGTCCTGGCAAGTCACCGGTATTCGTCAGGATAGGTGGGCCGATGAAAACCGAATTCCAGTCGAGCAAGATAAACCTGCCAGAGACAAAGGATTCTACCTCCACCCTCACCTCTATAATCAGCCGGGGGAAAAGGGAATAGAACAGGGTCGAGATCGAGCTAAGCCAAACTGAATCAATGTTATCGCAATCCTCCGTAGATTTACCAGTGGATAAAATGTGGAGAAAATAACATTTCTCTTTTTCATTTCTCTGGCGAAATCATGATTTTTGCCTCTGCGATTCATGATTAAAACCATCATAGCTTACAGCCTGTATTTTCAAGAAATCCTTGCTACCTACCTGCCGGAAGCGTACTATGTACAGGAAAGACCCGATCAGACCCTGGGATACATGGTCGCCCGAGTCGTGCCTAAAAACATTGCATCTTATGGAATAGCAATTGCTGGATCGCCGCATGAAAAATTATTCGATATATGCCAACAACTCCGCCCGAAATCACTGGAAGAAAAGTATAGCCGCCAAAAAAGGAAGAGAAGATCCCTGCAGCAGATTAACGAAGATCCAAAAGCGGGGATACTGTTAAAAAAATTCGTCCAACGCAAAATGGGCGATTTCCTTCAAGCGATCCGGCAAGCGAATCTACCGCTATGCATAGAGATCAAAAGGCAGTTGCGATTGGAACAAGTCAGACTTTCCTGGGCTCAAGAATCGCTGCTCCCAATGCCTCATTTCATTAAAATGGCCGAGGGCATTGCATATACACTCCAATTGAGTAAGGGATCTCGTACTGTTATTCCCCAAAATGAAAACATCCAGATCCTTCTTGATGACCCAGGATATCTGCTTATTGACGATCAGATATATACACTTAAGCACATCAATGGGAATAAGATCAAACCCTTTCTGAAGCGGAAAGAAATACTTATCCCCAACCACCTTACCAAGACCTATTTTGAGAAGTTTATCTTAGAGATGGCCCATAGGGTTGAGATCGAAGCCGAGGGATTTGACATCCAACAATTCGATGATATTCGCTCAATATCTGCTTCATTTACAGAAGATTTTATCAGAAGGCAATACGTCTTGGATCTCATCTTTTATTATGGTGAAACCTATTTCTATTTTAGTGATACCAGTAAAAGGCGCAACCGTTTGGTAATGGACGAAGATGGTCAGGTGACCATAAAACAATTTACCAGATCGGATACAGAAAATAAAGTCATACAGAACCTACTTGAGGCCGGGCTTTCTCTCAATATGGCTCGAAGGTTAATACTGCCAGAAAATGGTGACCGTTTCGCTGTTATAGAATGGGTTATTAATCACCGGGATCTTTTTGAATCTCTGGCAATCAAAATTAAGACACCAGTCATAGATGGGCATATGACACACCTCGAGCCAGCAAGCCTGAATTTATATACGACTACCGACCAAGATTGGTTTGACATTAAAGGCCACATCGAAGTGGGTGGCTTCATGCTGTCTTTTGCTGACCTGTTAGAATCGATCAGGCTTGGAGATCCCTTATTTATATTACCCAACCAGGAAGCGTTTATCATTCCAGCGGCATGGATGAGTACCTACCGCTCACTAGCAACATTTGGTATAAGAAACGGAGAAGGTATTAAAATCAAGAAGAGTCAATACACCGTGGTGGAAGAAACTGAAGTCTTGTCTCAGGGCGTGCGCAAGATCATGACCGAAGATTCAGAAATTGATTATGAAACTGATCCTCAACTAAAGGGCGAGTTAAGACCTTATCAGCTGGAAGGTGTGAAGTGGTTGCTAAAACATCAGGCCAACGGCCTTGGGGCCTGTCTGGCTGACGACATGGGTCTGGGAAAAACGATTCAAACTCTGGCCGTCTTAAGCCATACCAAGGCTCATCTGCAGTCAGAGAATCGCATGCCTGAGACAGCCACTCAACTATCTCTATTCCTACAAGAAGAAGCAGTACAGCCACTTCGCGCACTGATTTTACTTCCTGCCACTTTGGTTTTTAACTGGGTAGAAGAGATTAAGAAATTCTGTCCTCATTTTGAGGTCGGTATTTATCTAGGCACCGGAAGAGAAACAATGCATGCTCATCTCCATCAATTTGATGTCGTCTTAACAACCTATCAAACAGCATTGAGAGACATTGAAGTATTGCGAGAAGTAACCTGGAAATATATTGTGCTCGATGAGAGCCACATGATTAAAAACAAAGAATCCAAAATATTCAAAGCAGTCAATACCTTAATAACGAAAAACAAGATAAGTCTTTCGGGCACCCCCATTGAAAATTCACTATCCGATCTCTGGTCGCAAATGCAATTTATTAATCCCGATCTATTAGGCACATACACTTTTTTCAAAGAACAATTTTTAATCCCGATACAGAAATATCAAGATCAGATGTCACTGGAGCAACTGAGATCATTGGTAGAACCCTTCATCCTGCGTCGCCGCAAGGAAGAAGTAGCCAAAGATCTTCCTGAGATTACCGAACAAGTAGAGTATGTTCCGATGACCAGTGAGCAAGAGGATTTGTTTGAAAAAGAAAAAAGTGCAGCCCGAAATGAATTATTGTCCATGTCTGAACATGATAGCAGCTTTAACTTTCATGTTTTCCGTTCATTGTTGCGGTTGCGCCAGATTTCCAATCATCCAGTACTCCTCGACGCACAATACGCACACGGATCCGGAAAATTCAATCAGGTATTGGAGCATCTGCATTCCATTTTGAAAGCTCGTCACAAAGTCCTGGTCTTTTCATCCTTCACCTCTCATTTGAATTTATTTGCCAAAAAGCTGAAGGAATTAAAAATCAATTATTGTCTATTAACAGGCAAAACCTCCCAGCAAGATCGTAAAGTCCAAGTAGATTCATTTCAAAATGATCTCGACTTTCCTGTATTCCTGATTTCTCTAAGGGCTGGCGGTACCGGATTAAACTTAACCCGTGCGGACTATGTTTTTATATTGGATCCCTGGTGGAATCCTTTCGTAGAAAAGCAAGCCATCGGCAGAGCCCACCGCATTGGAAGAGAACACCCAATTTCAGTCATTCGATTTATTTCCAAAAATAGCATCGAAGAAAAAATCATCAGGCTGCAGGCCAAGAAAAAGGTCTTGGCAGCAGAGCTTATAGACGACCAGGATCAAATTAGCCTGGCTAAGCATGAACTACACTATTTGCTTGAGTAGCTGACCCTAACTCTGTATTCATACCAACCTTCTCCTATTAACAAATTCATTGGCACTTGGCCATTATCATTAGCTCGGCACTCGGACTCCCAGCCCATAATGAGCCTTGGTCAGTAAAGCGCATGGCGTCAAATCATGACTTCGCAATCTCTTGTAAGCAAGACAACCAAAAAGCGACAAATCGACCATCTCCACACCTAAGGTGACAAAGATCAGTCTGAAGACTACTCCACCTTATCACAGAAAATCTTAAATTGACCGAAAGAATTTCAAAAGACAAGAAAGACGATGGAAAACGATCAGAAATTTTCAGATAATGAAGATCGGAAGAAAGGACTAAGTCGCCGTGGATTTCTCAGAGGAGCAGGCCTAACAACGGCTGGCACCGTGATGCTACAGACGGGTGTGCGCGCTTTTGAAAGCCCACCCAGCTATGCCATAGGGCACGAAATTTCATCCGAGGGTGTGGAGATCAAAATGATGGTGAATGGACAATCCTATAATTTGCGCGTTGAACCACGCACCACCCTGACTACCGCTCTCCGCGATCATCTGGGTTTGACTGGCACCAAGGTGGTATGCGACCGTGGAGCTTGTTCAGCTTGTACCGTATTGGTCGATAGTAAACCCGTAAATGCTTGCTTGACCATGGCACTCGACATCGGAGAGCGAGAGATAACGACCATCGAAGGCATAGCAAAAGATGGTAATCTACACCCTGTGCAGGAAGCATTCGTTGAACATGATGCGACACAGTGTGGATACTGCACTCCTGGTATGGTCCTTTCCTGTGTACACCTACTCAAACACAATCCAAAGCCCTCCTTGGATGATGTGAAGCACGCTATCCGAGGTAATCTTTGTCGTTGTGGCACCCATCCTCATGTCTTTAAGGCCACTCTATCTGTGGCTGAAAAAATGAAATAAGTATGGAAACTAGAAAAGAGACCTTTCCTTATGGCATTCCCGGACACAATCTGGAAAAGATCGAACGGGACATTCCAAGCAATGAACCTCCTGCCTGGCCAGTCAATGAAGAACTGAAGGAAGTTGGTAAACGAATAAGACGTATTGATGCACACGCTAAGGTCACTGGAGGTGCAAAGTACACTTCTGACATTCGGTTACCAGGTATGCTGTACGCCAAATTCCTACGCTCAAATGTACCCCATGCTGCAATAAAATCAATCGATGTCTCAGAAGCAGAAAAAATACCAGGCGTTCGGGCAGTTCATATCATTATGAACCAAGCGGACGACAGCACTGAAGGCACATATCCGGAAGTGAAGTACGTAGGTCAGCCATTGGCTGGTGTAGCTGCCGATACATTGGATATTGCCAAAGAAGCGATTTCAAAAATCAAGGTAAATTATGACACCCGGTCATTTGTCATTGATATTGAAGATGCAATGAAGGAAAACGCACCTTTGGTTTTTGATGAACCGATAGCAGCCCAAGAAGATGGTGGAGACGTGGGGGTCGTGCACGACGGAAGTAAGGGCGTGGGCAATCTGAGAGGACCCAGTACCAGTAGTTTTTACGGAGGAGAAAGAGGTGACATAGAGATGGGGTTCCAGGAATCTGATGTTATTGTAGAGCGTACTTATCGAACACAAGTACACACCCATATGCCACTGGAAACACATGGTGTAGTCATCGATTGGTCTGAGGAAGATATGCTGGTTTATGCTTCTACCCAGAATACGGCCAATGTTCGAAATGAACTTGCCGACCATTTTGATCTGCCCAAGAGTAAAGTGCGGGTCATCTGCGATTTTATGGGCGGTGGTTTCGGGGCAAAACATAGTGCAGGAAGCTTTGGTCCCATGGCAGCTAACTTGTCAAAGAAAACCGGCAGACCCGTTTGGCTGATGATTGATCGCAAGGAAGAACACCTTGCCGAAGGCAATCGACCCAACTCCATTCAGACCCTAAAGATCGGGGCCAAGAATGATGGAACACTGGTGGCCATCGATCAGAAATCTCATGGTACAGCAGGAGTAGGCTTGGGTGCGGGTGTAGGACGTGTAGCACAGATTCTCTATGAATGTCCCAACTTTAAGACGGAACAATATGATGTTTTGACTCATGCTGGTCCTGGTGCAGCTTGGAGGGCGCCCGGCAATGTTCAGGGTGCTTTTGGTGTAGAGCAGGCGATTGATGAATTGGCGGAAAAGCTAGGTATGGACCCTCTCGCAATTAGAGATAAGATCGATAAAAGTGAAGTCAGGAAGGTTGAACGTATGAGAGGAGCCGAACAGTTCGGGTGGTCACGACGAGAAAAACCCGGCTCTACCCAGGGGGTGGTTAAAAAGGGACTGGGTATGGCCCAATCTTGCTGGCCTCGCTTTGTCAACCTCAACTCTACTGTTGAGGTAAGAATATTGAACGATGGCTCGGTTGAAGTCAGATCAAGTGTTCAGGATATTGGGACAGGTACCAAAACTATATTGGCTCAAGTAGTTGCCGAGGAGCTTGGACTTACCACTACAGACATTACGGTTCGCATCGGCGACACCCTTTTCCCAGATGGTCCGGGCAGCGGTGGCAGTGTGGTGACCGGATCAATCACGCCTCCGACACGGAATGCGGCATACGAAGCAAAAATGAAATTGTTTGAACAATTGGCCAAGAAATGGGAAACTGAAGCCTCCAAGCTCAGCGCTCAAAATGGACAAATCATACACATCGAAGACGACAGTAAAAAGATTCCCTTTAAAGAAGCCCTCAAGGGAATGCGCACTGCCCAAATAACGGCTATTGCCAGTCGATCTGATGATTATGGTGGATTTCAACAGCCTTGGGGATTGGCCCATGGAGACCTGGGTTCGGTACAGTTTGCTGAAGTATCGGTGAATACGGATACCGGGTTTGTAAAAGTTGACCGAATTGTTGCCGCCCACAGCTGTGGACGCCCTCTGAATATCGGTCAACTGGAGAGCCAAATTAACGGTGGGGTGATTCAAGGTGTCTCTTATGCTCTCTATGAGAATAGGATCATGGATCGAAGTACTGGTCATTTTCTCAATGCCAACGTACAGCACTATAAAGTACCTTATTCTATGGAGATACCCGAGATCGAAACGATCATTGTGGAGGAGTACAACGCTCGTTCGTCTACCGACGCCTATGGTATTGGTGAACCCGCCAACATTGCCACTGCCGCAGCCATAGCCAATGCGGTATACAATGCCATTGGTGTGAGAATCCTGGAGATTCCAATTACACCCGCACGAATATTAAAAGCCTTAAATAAAATCTACGAATAAAAGAGACAGCGATGAATAAATTTAGTTGGTACGAAGCCAAGTCGGTGGAGGATGCAATCCAACAGGTAAATTCGACGATTGCCGAAGAAATCTATAGTCACACGGGAGAAGCTTCGATATTCAAATCAGGCGGAGTGGATGTCTGGGATTTGGTTAAAGAAGGTCTAGTCGCCCCGAAGACGGTGGTCAACATCCGCAATATTAAAGGGCTGGATCAAATCGAATTTGATCAAGGAAAAGGCGTGACGATAGGTGCCAATGTCACCTTATCTGAAATAGAATCAAATAATGAAATTGCGCAACATTTCAAGGCGTTGCAAACAGCCGTCGCTCATGCTGCAACCCCACAATTGAGAAATATGTCCACCTTGGCTGGCAATCTTGCCCAGCGGACCCGGTGCTGGTATTTTCGTTCGGCGGATCATCCTTGCCTTCGCAAAGGAGGAGATCGTTGCTTTGCCCGAAACCAAAATTCCGGCCAAAATGAAAATCACGCCATCATCAATAATGGAAGCTGTGTCAGTCTCCATGCCTCTTCAATTGCCACGGCCTTATTGGCTTACGAGGCGACCATTGTCTATGTCGATCAGCAGGGCGAACAAAAGGAAGTACCCATAGAAGATTTCTTCGTCTCTCCAGCAGAAGATATATCCAGGGAAAACATTTTAAATATTGGAGATTTGATCACCCAAATCAAAATGGTCAGCCCTCCTGCCGGCACACGGAGCCATTACATCAAACATGTTGCCCGGGAGTCTTACGACTGGTCTTTAGGAGATGTGGCGGTCGTTGCGACCATTGCAAACGATGTGTGCACCAAAATACAAATTGCGCTTGGTGCCGCCGCTCCTACTCCGATCCGGGCTTATCAGGCGGAAAAAGTCGTTCTTAATCGCTCCATCAACGAGGAAATTGCCCAACTTGCGGCAGAAAAAGCGATGGAGAGTGCCCGGCCTTTGAGTTTGAACGGTTTCAAAATCCCGGTTTTTGAGTCGATCATTAAAAGTGCACTACTGGAAATCAGTTAACTATGGAAATCAAACCCATCAATAATAAATATTGCAAATACCTGCGTGCTAAATCGCCCTACGGAGGAACCGAAGGAGGCGAAAATCCTTGGTTTTTGTTAGACGAAACAAATACCATTTGCTGGTGTATAAAAGGCATGGGTGGATTGGGACCCGACAATGGATTGATAGCTCCGGCCAAATGTGTCACTGGGAGGAGATGTTTTGTACCTCCCGCTTACGAAATGCATGGGTAATGTTGCACCGAGGAGTGACATCGATCTTTTCTTAATTGACCTTTTCTTGCCATGGAACGATACTGTGCCTAGGAATGCTTAACCTGGATATGTCGGCTGCACAACCTTAAGATCAGGTTTATCTATTGACTTACCAGTAATTTGACGTTTCATAATCACTCGACAATGCGCATTATTTTCACCACTCTTCTCATTGCTTATTGGTCACTGTCATCGAGCCAGGAATGGCAAGTGCGGACCATTTCCAATGACGGCTTTAAACCGGCTCTTATCATCGATGACCTAGACCGCGTGCATATGGTTTATATGACCGAAGCAGTCTCCGGCTGGGTGCGCTATGCCTTGGTAGAAGATCAGAATGTCAGCGAATCTATGGTCAGTACCGGGTATTTTTATGGACCTCCTGACATAACTTTTGACACACAAAACAATCCGGTCATTGCCTATCACGATCATGATACCGAAGATCAGGCAGTCAGAAGGTGGGATGGAGGGCAGTGGGTCAATATAGACACACGCCACGATGGTCATGACGGTTGGGATAATGCGGCGATTGTCGATAGGAATGGAAATATCCACACCAGCTCCGTGAACCCGTTTGGAGGTCCAGGCATCGAGTATGGAATGTATGATGGTCAATCCTGGACTGTTGAAGCCATCGGAAGTGGTCCGATCATGTATGCCAATGCCACTGGTATAGCTTTAACCAGCGAAAATCAGGTTTACATTTCATACTTCAATGATGGGTTGTCAATATTACAAGTTGCAAACAATGTAGGAGGAAGCTGGAGTATTGAAGATGTTGATGCAATGACTAGTGGTGGTCGATTTTCATCGATTCTGATTGATGAGCTAGACAATGTGTATGTGAGTTACTACACAGAAAGTGGTGAAATAAGGTTAGCCGGCAAGATCAATGGTATCTGGTCTACACAGACTATAGATGTACTGGAAGATCTTGAAATAGGATTCTCTGGTGCCAGGAACATCACGTCACTGGCTCAACACAACGGCATTTTATATCTCGCCTATGGCGACAAGTCTGTGATTAAGCTGGCAACCATTTCAGTTCAAGTTGACATAGATATTGTGGCTTCAAAACAGGATCAGGACTTTGGCCAGATCGTCTCACTCGATATGAATAGTTCCGGCACACCTTACGTGGCTTTTTCGGGAAGTAACCCTGATAATAATCCTCTGGGCAATATATTCCTAGCAGTAGGCGGGAGCGGCACCACAGCCTCATCCAGTCTGAAGAGATTAAACAGGATAAAGGTATTTCCGCAACCAGCACAGCAGGGCAAGCCGCTGTATTTGGCGATGGATGAATCCTTGATCTACTATACCATCTATAATATGTTGGGCCATCCGGTACAATCAGGTCTCAATTTGAGTGACTTTATCATCCTGGATACGGATCTTAACACCGGGGCTTACCTTTTAAAACTCTATGGAGGCACAGCTAGTGATGCAAATCATGTAGTGATTATTGTTGACTAATGCAGAATTGCCATTCCAACATTCAGATTCTTGAAGTGGTTCCTGCTATCTTTCCACCATGCCCTCAAAGTAGTAGCATTGTAACATCTTAGATAGGAAGGCGATGATCAACTCCTCCCCTTCTTCCGCCTAGCGGCCTTCTGCATGGGATTCAATGATTCCTCCATTTTGTGCTTCTTGTAAATTTGAAAGCGGGAAGGCATCTGTTTTACTTCCGGCCATGAATTGTTACGGCGATCGATATCTGCAGTTTCCTGATAGGGATCAATCACGATACCTGTCACCTGCTTATCTTTTACAAAAACTTTGGTGAAATTATTTTCATTTAATCGCCAAATTTCTACTGGTATTTTTTGCAGTTCTTTGGTACCATCTTCAAATGTCCATTCAATAATGACCGGCATGACCAGTCCTCCAACATTGCTAAAATGGAGTTCATAAAAATTCTTGTCACCATACATCTCCCTTTTTTCTTTATCTGAATAAGGCTCACCGTACAGTTCCACCGTATTTTTTTCGATAGAATCCGGACTTTGATACAAGGGATTAACATCATAAAAATCCTGAAGAGTGGTGTCATCCTCGATCTCAAAAGCTATTCCTTCTTCCCGGTTTCGCATCCTGGATATATCCTGAAAGGGCTCTTTGTGTCTGGTTTCAACCACGTGTTCTCGTTTCTCAGGATCTTGCTCAAGATCTGCCTTATACCAAATCACCGTATCTAATGAAATATCCACCGCATCCGTGGTATAAAACCATCCTTTCCAAAACCAGTCGAGATCCACACCACTGGCATCTTCCATGCTTCGGAAAAAATCTGCTGGTGTGGGGTGCTTGAATGCCCAACGGCGGCAGTATTCCCTAAAGGCGAAATCAAATAATTCCCTGCCCATGATGGTTTCACGTAAAATATTTAATGCGGTGGCCGGCTTACTGTAGGCATTCTGGAAATAATCCATGATATTTTCACTATTCGTCATAATGGGCTCGAGTTGATCCTTGGGCAAACTCATGTAGTCGACAATAAGATGAGCAGGTCCAAACCACGATTGATAGTTGTTGTCCCACTCGCTTTCAGCTAAAAATTGCACAAAGCTGTTAAGTCCTTCATCAAACCACGCCCATTGACGTTCGTCGCTGTTGATGATCATTGGAAAATAATTATGCCCCACTTCGTGTATAATCACTGATATGGCTGATTTCTTGGCGGCTTCGCTGTAAGTACCATCTTCTTCAGCACGTCCGGGATTAAAACATATCATGGGATACTCCATCCCACTGGCAGCCTCTACCGAAATGGCCACTGGATAAGGGTAAGGAATCGAATATTTAGAATAGACCTCTAACGTATGAGCAACTGCCTTGGTAGAATAGCGATTGTAGATCGGGTAAGCCTCTTTGCCGTAGTAGCTCATACACATGACCCTTTTACCCTCAGAGGTAATATGGGGCATGGCATCCCAAATGAATTTTCGACTGCTGGTCCAAGCAAAATCTCGCACCTGATCGGCCTTGTAAATCCAGGTCTTTGTTCCTTTTGATTTTTTGCTCTTCTCCCTTTTGACCGCCTCGTCATAGGTCACTATTTCCACAGGTGTACTGGCATCCTGAGCTTCATTCCAGCGAGCAAGTTCGTCATCGCTTAAGACAGTGTTGTAGTTCAGACATTCACCAGTGGCACCGACCATATGATCAGCGGGAACCGTCATTTTTACGATAAAATTTCCAAAAGTCAGGGCAAATTCACCGCGACCAGTGAATTGCTTATTTTGCCAACCTTCAAAATCGCTGTACACACAAAGACGTGGATACCATTGGGTGATGGTAAAAAGGTAGTTGCCGTCGTCTTCAAAATATTCATATCCCCCTCGGGCTAAATTCCGGGCTTGACTTCCGGCAATGAGACCAGAAGCGTCGATGCGATCAATAATTTTGTAGTGCCATTCCACCACAAAACTATAGCTGTCTCCGGAAGCCAAAGGCCGGGGCAAATCCACGCGCATCATGGTTTGATTGATGACATAATGTAGTGAATCACCGTTGACATCTCGGACATCTTCAATTTGGTGTCCGTATCCAGCTCTTTCCCGCCAGGTCTCCAACATCCGGAGTTCCTTCTCACTCATAACCGGATTGATAGAACTGGGATCAAAATATTGATTGTCATTTTCTACGGAATGTTGGTTTTCATCCAGTTGCAACCATAAATACTTCAATGTATGGGGAGACTGATTATGGTAGGTAATGACTTCACTGCCTCGAAGCAGCAAATTCTCGACATCTAGAAAACACTTGATATCATAGTCACAGCGCTGCTGCCAGTAATCTGGTCCTGGTGCTCCATCTACACCGCGATAAGTGTTGGGATCTGGCAGGAGTTGACCCATCTGCTCAAACTTCTGAGCGTGGTTGGATTGGGCATCTACAGTCTTACCCGACAACAGTACGCAGGTCAATAAAACTGAAAACCAAAAAAATCGATAAGCATATAGTCTAAGGATCATGATGCTGTTAATTATTTATTTTGTAACCTCCTACGGGTGATCTTGAAAACTTTAATAAGATTTTCCGTTGTGAGTGCAGAAGTTGCAATGATTATAGATATCTACTGCCAAGGGCATGGGGCATGTACACACACTAGAAAAATTTGATGATCAAGTACCACATGACTGCGTTCTTAAGCTTTAACCAGATCACTAATCGATGGCGAAAATATCAAAATTATCATTTGAAGATGTTGATGAGTTCTTAGATTACCTCCCAGCTGCAGAAAGAGAAGTGACACTATATCTGAGGGAAGTTATACGTGAAACCCTACCCCAATGCATCGAAAAGCTTTCCTATAATGTACCTTACTACAGCTGCCGGCGCAGGATATGTTTTATCTGGCCAGCATCAATCCCATGGGGCAATGTCAGCAATGGTGTATCGTTGGGATTCTGCTATGGTCATTTAATTCATGACGATCACCAATATTTGGAGAATCATAAACGAAAGTACGTGAGAACTAAAACTTTTCGCACCCTAGAGGGCATTAATTTAGATCTTCTGCAGTATTACCTTTACCAGGCCCATTTGGTTGACGAGCAGTCTTAAGTAGTAGCGGCTATAATGTGTTAGGTATCGGACGATGTGAGTTGCATGACCTCTAGGTAATCTTATCAACAGTTTTCTATGAATACCTCTCTTCTAAGCGCGGACAAATCCTTTGCCAGCTCCGATTTATACCTCTTTTCTTAAGATGTACTTGCCACCTGTTATCATCTGATCCAATCTTTTAAAGAAAACAGATCCATTTCATTAACTTGGGACTCGGTGTAGATGCAGACTAAATATAAGATGAACTGGGCTAAAAAAACCAGACTAACCGCCAAGCTTAGATTTTATTCTGGTTGGATCCTATTTATCTTCGCTTTTACTCATCTTATTAACCACTCCTTTGGAATTTTGGGACTTAATGCTATAGAGAGAGCTCGCCTAATATTTATTGGCTTTTGGAGATTGCCTGTGTTGGAATGGTTGGTTGCTTTTAGCTTCTTCGTGCATTTCTCTTTCGCACTGAATAAACTTTATAACAAATCCACCTTCAAAGGTATGACCCGTGCAGAGTGGTTTCAGATAATCATTGGCTTGTTGATTCCTTTGTTTGTTGTACCTCATTTTATGAGCACAAAGATTGCCAATCTACGTTTTGAGGTGCAGGATTCCTACAGCTACTACCTCTATGCAATACCCGACTACGTCCAGTATTTAATTTCTACTATGCTCATCCTGGTATGGGCCCACGGATCCATCGGTATTATTCAATACCTGAAGCAGAAGAAATGGTATCACAGATGGAGTGGAACGCTCATTGGTATGGCAGTCGCTATTCCGATTCTGGCTCTATGGGGGACCGTCACAGTAATCAAAGAAGTTAATATTCTACAGGATAATGTCTCATGGGTTACAGCTTTAGTTGCAGTAAACAATCCCAATGATTTCGATGTGAACGCATGGGAGGAAAGCTGGGTAAATGAATATTCCGGCGGATATCTGCTTTTCCTACTATTTTTTTTTAGTGCTCGTCAACTTAGGCAGTATGCAAGGAATAAAAAAAGAAACATAACCATAAAATATTTAGAAGGAGCTGAGGTTACCATTTCCAAAGGCTCCACTCTTCTAGAAGCCAGTTTGCTTGCAAACATCCCACATGCTCATGTTTGCGGTGGTCGAGGTCGTTGTTCGACTTGCCGAGTTCAGGTAGTTTCTGGTCTTGCAGAGTTACCTCCTCCTTCCAATGACGAACAGAAACTCTTGTACAAAATTGGCGCTCAATCAACAGTGAGACTTGCATGTAGGACGAGACCGGTGACCAACTGTACTGTTTATCCGCTACTTGCACCTAATATAGGATTGGGCGAGAGTTTATGGAAAAAAAATGCAGTTTATGGCATTGACAGAGATGTTGCAATCTTGTTTGCAGATTTGAGAGGTTTTACTTCGTTTGCTGAAGACAAACTTCCGTACGATGTTGTCTTTATCCTCAATCAATATTTCCAATTCATGGGCCATGCGATAGAGATGTATCAAGGTCGTATTGATAAATTCATCGGTGATGCTATTATGGCTGTTTTTGGTCTTTCCAGAAATCGCAAAGAAGCATGTCGGGATGCATTGCATGCGGCAAGGAGTATGCGCTTTCAGTTGGATCGTCTGAATAGCCAATTTCATCAGGAACTGAGAGAGCCATTGCAAATGGGATTTGGCATTCACTGTGGTCGGGTAATCATAGGTGAAATGGGGTATAAACTTTCTACTAATTTGGTGGCCATTGGCGATGCAACTAACACAGCCTCGAGACTCGAAAGCCTCACTAAAAAATTTAAAGCAGAATTGATTGTATCTTCCAAAGTAGTTGAATGGGCTGAAGTGGATTTTAGCGCTCACTCACGTTATGAAGTCGAGCTCAAAGGCAAACAAAAACCGATTGAAGTATACAGTGTTGGAGAGTTGAAGGAATTTCGTCTTGGTAAATATGAACTGCAGATCAATACCTGAGTAGGAAATTGCTCCAAAAAATTAATATTTACTGCAATGAATCGCTTGGCTGCCTTAAATCTTAGGCAGCTTCCAAGGCTTTCTATAATCAGGCATGAGATATTGATTGGCCTTGCGGTTGTTTGAAAATCGACTTTTAGATTCGTCCCACTCGAGATAATGGGTCCCACTACGGACCGCAATATTGGCCATATGGGCATTTACCGCCACTGCCCGACCTATTTCGATGGGGCAGGCTGGTTGAGCTCTGGACCGGATGCATTCAATAAAATTTTCGGGATGCTTCTGATGTCCATGCTGACCTTCGATGGGGGTCACCTCTGTCATTTTAGGCATCTTCTTATCAGGATCGTACTCAGCAATGACTTCCCATTTGCTTCGGTCGGCCACCAGCGTTCCGTTTTCTCCGATGAAGGCCACTCCGTAGTGGCGTCCATAAGGGCCCACTTGCCGGCCAGCATTATGTTCCCATTGGATCATGTAATCTCTATAGTTGAATACTGCACTCATGATGTCGTGGGTTTCTCTTGAGCGATCAGGCAACTCCAACTGAAATCCACTAGCTGTCACATTATGAGCAGGTCGACTTATTTTTTTTGCCCATAAAGCCATGTCCAGTAAGTGCACTCCCCAATCGGTCATCAGGCCACCACCGTAATCCCAAAAAAATCGCCAGCTGCCATGAAACCTCGCTTCATTGAATGGTCTTTCTGGTGCTGGTCCAAGAAATAAATCGTAGTTGACACCTTCGGGCACCGGTGAGTCCGGTACTTTATTCGGCCCTAGGCCATAATTAAAGTTACCCCAGACATCCACTTTCTGGATCGATCCCAGCTGCCCGGTTTCGATAAAATCCATGACTTGCTGCCAGACCTCACTGCTGCGCTGCTGCTGACCTACTTGCACGATACGATTGTATCTGTGTGTGGCCTTCACCATCACATCACACTCTGCGATACTGTTTGCCAGGGGCTTCTCCACATAAACATCCTTACCTGCTTCGCAAGCCATGACCATGGGTAGGCAATGCCAATGGTCGGGTGTGCCGATGATTACGGCATCCAGATCTGGATCCTCCAGCAATCTTCTAAAATCTTCAAACAGCTTGGGTTTAGGTAAACCTTCATCAACCAGCTCGGTACTCCTTTGAACTAGAACATTTGAATCAATGTCGCAAAGGGCTACACAATTTACACCCGCAACCTTCAGATGATTGCGGAGTACATGATAACCGCGATTGCGGCAGCCGATCAAGCCAATGTTTACCTGATCGCTTGGCGCCACCGAAGACAGATAACCCGGCCAGATCATTACATTACTGCCAAGGGCAGGTATTGAAGTGGCAGCACCTATCGTCTTTATAAAATTCCTACGGGAAATCGACATTAAACAAGTCTCAAATTGGTGGAATTCAAAGCCCCCTAAGATACGCCATTGAGGTGATATGATGGTTTCCTTATCAAATAAGTCTGGAATTTGGGTATTCATAAGATACCTCACGGGAGAACCACTTTAGACCCTGCAAACACCGAGCGGTGAACACCTGGGGGTATGACTCACAACCAGATCCTTGACTTCAAACATAGTTCGAAAATAACTGGAGAAGAATGAGATATAATAAATGGATGGTCTTCCTCTCATCAATTTCGACTTAGATAAAAGAGTCTTAAGTGAGTATCTCTAAAAACCCCGTTCGTGGATCGGACACAATGGCTTCACCATTTGTTTTTTGAATATTTCAAAACCGATCTCACTCAGAGGATCTTAGAGGTACCCTGAAGTTTATTTCACGAGGAATAGAGTGGCGATATGTTCGGAGTGAGCGGATAGAACTTTTACATGATAGATACCCGGATCCTGGACACCAAGATCATAGGTCAGCTCATGTTTACCCCTTGGCACGTATTTTCGAGGTCGTATCTGACCCACAACTTGACCGAGATAATTGATTATCAGTACTTCAGTGTCGCCACTTCTATCTAGTGTAAATTCTATGTGCAGTTGATCCGAAACAGGATTGGGATAGGTGCTGATTCGAGGATCCAATGACAGATCGACATGGCTGGATTTTGTAGACACCCGTTGATCCACCCCTACCCGGATCCCATTGCCAAAACTAGTCACCCAGACCTTACCTTCGTCGTAAGGATCAAAGAAAACACGAACAGGATGTTGAAAAGGATAAGTTTCAACCAGTTGAAAATCCGGTGATCCTGAGATCAACTGATCAGTATACCACAATCCATCAGCTTCGGTGGTAACATACATGACTTCGGGGTCATTAGGACTGATGCTGCATGATTCTACCCTGTCCAAATCACTGATCCGAATCCAATTTTGGCCGCGGTCTTCAGTCTTGTAAAGTCCACCTAGGCCATTCGGGGCATCTCCCCAGCCACTAAATACGGATACATACCAAGTGTCTTGATTTTCATCATTTGCATCGATGATCAGATCCTTGGTCCAATAGTACATACCCGGATCCGATCGGTCTAGCCAGCTGGCACCCTGATCTGTGCTTATAAAAACACCAGAACTACCGGTAAAAGTACCCATTGGATCCCGTCTGCCAGAGTAAGTTGTCACCAATGTACCATCCCTCAGCATGTGAATGTTGAAGGGATGTCCTTCGGTGCGGGGAGGTGAAGCCAATCTCTTCCAGACGGCATTGGCCCCAGCGGAGAGATTGCTCGTGCGGTAGATATCACCCTCGTTTCGTGAAACCACACTGGCGTACAGCACATTGGGATCACTCGGATCCAATGCTAACCAGATCACCGGATGGCCAAATAGATGAAGTATATCCCAATTTCGTCCACCATCAGATGAGAACATAACGCCCCCCTCTCCTCCAGCAAAGTCCTCCTCTTGCAGATAGGTACTCTGGTAGATATCATGAACAGTAGACACCGCAGCATACAACAGCCGATTGTCGGGATGCTGGACAACCTGGTAGACCGAGTTGTAATCCAAATTAAAGTAATCTCGAGACCAACTCATCCCGCCATCCTTGCTTCGGATGCCGGTAACATCGGTAAAGGAAGCAAAGAGGTGGTCCTGGTCAATCCAGGTGAGCCACCAACAACTCGTGTTTTCCAGACCAATGCTCTGATAGCTGCGACCTACAGGTGTGGGCTGGTCTGCAGGATTCTGACCGGACTCTTCAACATAACGCTGCTCCCAGCTTGCCCCTCCATTTGTCGTCATGTGAACATAACCAAGATCGGTAAAAACAGCGATGTCAGGGTTAGTCGGTGATACCGCCAAACCCAAGGCGTATTCACCGTACCACCAGTCAGTATCTCCACGGTAACCAGACCATCCAGTGGCGATGTTTTGGTTGTTAACAGTCCGGAATATTTCTTGCCAGGTACTCCCTCCATTTTCTGTTTTATAAACAATAGGATAAAAAGTGTCGCTATTTCCACCGGCCAAATAGGCAATATCGGGGTTGCCTGGACTTGCCTGCATGTAAAAGGGATGATCTTCATCTTTAAGTCCATTATTACTGGGAACCCACCGCTTGTCGCTGTCGTAGTTGAGCGTATAGCAACTTTGAAAACCCCAATGCTCCGCACCAGTAACCGTGGGATAGATATCTTGCAGACTTAATGTGATGGCGTAAAACTTCAACTGATTTCCTCGTCTAGCGCCACTGAATGACACGATGCCTTCACCATCAGAGATACCATCGTATCGTTGCAGAACGAAATTGAGCCCCCCATCGGTCGAAAGTAGGATACCCTGGGCAACTGCCAGGTAAATGTCCTGACCATCCCAAAAGACTCCAGCTATATATGCTCCCTCGTTGTCAGGATTTTGATAAACTGCCTGAAATGATCTGCCCCCATCAAGGGACAGAAAGATCTGATCGTAATTGGAAACGATCAATCGGTGATCACTATGCGGATCTGCAAACAAATAATAGGCTTCTCCTTCGGTCGGATCATCAACTAATCTTGACCAGGTAACTCCACCATCACGACTGGTGACCGGTATTTTAAAATCTGCCTTAAAATCATAATGAAGAGCATACAGGACATTTGGTTTAATGGTGAAATGTACCCGTGTGTCAGGTAAAGCCCTGATCTGTTCAAAATGGATCACTTCCCAGGACCGTCCCGCATTTTCAGAATGAAACAAATTGGTCATATCGCAAGCAACGAACAATTCATCACCATCGTGTGGACTGATACTGGGTGAAAATAATGCACCACCTCCACCAATGCCCGTAGATAACCAATGTGTAGGCTGGGCTTTGGTTTGGATATTTTGCAGCCCTAGTGCCACTAATAAAAACAATAAATCACATTTTATCATGGACTTTGCCACATTGTATTAGCACTTCTATCTTCTTGTATTATCAATCATTTTTTACCCATTGAAGGTCCGTTACTTTGATGACGGCTTGCATTATGTGAACACGTAATGACGGTCATAACTCTACTTGTTCCAATAATGTTTGATTTGTTTTTGACCGTCTGCTCTGCGAATCTGCCCATTAAGTCGGCGATGATCATGACTGCTCCTGTGCGTCATTGCTTACCTGACCAAAATCATTGTATGCTTTAGGCCTTTGCTTATAGGCTTGCTTTATGATTGTTGTACTCTCAGCCATACCTTCAGAAGGCCCCCAATTACTTCTTCATCTGTTCCAGATCGGCCAATCTGCGTTCAAGGCCTTTATATTGCAGGTCAAGTGTTTCATATTTTTCTACTAGTGACTGAATTGCTTTGGTCAATATGACCGTCAATCTGGAATAATCCAGCGATTTGTACCCGTCCTCGGAAGTGTGCACCACCTCGGGGATAAGTGCCTCGACATCTTGTGCCAGAAAGCCAATTTGAGGCCGCGCATTGAAGTGCCGTTCCGGGAATGACTCAGTTCTCCACTTGTAGCTTACCGGACGCAACCGCTTTATTAGCTCCAATGTCTCATCGAGGTCAAGTACATCTCGTTTAAACCGCATGTCTGATGAACAGGCCACTGCAGTGCCATCAATATTTCCGGTAGCTTTAACATTCCCTACTACACTAAGGGCTTCCTGCGGATTGGTGCAATTAATCCCAACTCGATCCATACCAAAGTCTCCGAAAACCAAGGGTGTCAATGCCGATGAATTTTCTACCCAAAGAATATTACTGCCTACCGTTATATCCTTTCCGGCTTGATATCCTATGAATATATTTCCGGTACCTCCATTATTGCGTCCAGCTTCATCTCCAATAAATACATTATTGGAATTATTGTTTACTCTTCCCGCCGAGTGGCCCACAAAGACATTTGCACTACCTCCTGTGTGTTCCAATGCACATCCTTGTCCAATAAACACGTTATTGTCTCCACTCTGAAAATCACGTCCCGCCTGGGAGCCAACAAAAGTATTCCATCTTCCACCATCATTTAGATAACCAGCTTTATAACCAAAAGCACTATTTTCACCTCCCGTGCCTACAGTCGCACCCGGACCTCTTAGTGCTTCGCTACCTACAGCAGTATTTCCCGACGAACGAACTCTGGCCAAAGAGTTGGTACCCACCGCAGTATTGGAATTATTTACCTTATTGAGCCAAAGGGCTTGAAATCCCAGCCCCGTATTGGAGGTACCTGTGGTGTTGTTCAAACCGGCAGAAATACCCACAAACGCATTTTGACGTTGTGATGTATGATCTGAGTTAAAGCCGGCAAAAAGACCGACAGAAATCGATGAGGCATCAGGTGAATCCCATATATCTAATGGACCACGGATCACTCCTTTGCCATCAATATCGAGTGCCTGAGTATGGGCAGCATGATAGATCAACATGAGGGCACCTGCAATCAAATAGCGAATAGTTCTATGTTTCATCTTGTGTAATGTTTATATTTTGAATATTAGCAGAATTTTGCAGCTTTTTCAAGGACTAGACGGTAACCTTCCCTGTGATTTGCATTTCGAAGGCTTTTCTCACCAGGCCCACTGAATTTTTTACATTAAATTTTCGAAGCAGGGTGCTGCGATGACTTTTGACCGTCTCTGCGCTCAGGTATAATTGACTCGCAATTTCTCCTGTAGTATACCCAGAGATGATCATCTTCAGAACCTCTCTTTGTCGCTTGGAAAGATCAACGGAATTCATAATTCTTTTTCTACTTTTTGTAATTTGATCAACCTGTCCATATCCTTATTCACAATAAATCATTCTTTGAATACTTCAATGATAGGGTGATGAGATCTAAATTTCATCTACAATAAGGATTTGGTGTTTACAACCTTTTATTCGGACTAGATTCCTACAACTGATATTTTAGCACCGAATTCTCATTTTAGAGAACCAAATAATCAATCGTCGCTTACCTCAAAGTTCTCTTCTTTAAAACCGTATTCTCGATGGAACTACACGGTTACTGGATGCTCTAGCTTAAACCAGCAGCATGACGTAACTTCGGACTGATGAGGTTAAGGAGTTTCCATCTGCTTATGAGGGGTCTTGTCTCAGCTATTGTTCTTCAGGGACCCTGGCAAGTAATTTCCGCACAGGATGTTTGTTTCAGCATTTTTGATACTGAAGATGGTTTGCCATCGGCACGGATTACCGCACTCACCCAAGATCAGCACGGCCATCTCTGGGTGGGCACTGAGCTGGGTATTGCTAGATTTAATGGTTACTCATTTCAAACTTTTTACGATGAGGCCAGTTATCGGCCCGGGAAGGTGAATGACCTGGTTGTAGATTCTTCCCAACAGATCTGGATCGGTACTACAACCGGGCTCAGTGTTTATAAAGGGAATGAGTTCCGTCAGGTTGAGATTGTTGGACTTGATACTGCTTCTATACAATACCTCCTGGTCGACCACCAGAACCGCATATTCATATCAACATTACATCAGCTCCATATCCTATCGCATCATGGGACCGACAGTCAAACCATTGTCAGTCATCAACTACCTAATCCCTGGTTTCTTACCCAAGGATTCTCCGGAAGGATCTGGCAGGGCACCTTGAATGAAATTTTACAGATCAATGACCAGGAGATGGACACAATATTTTCTGACCCATCAGCAAATCCAGGGGGCATTATGGGAATGCTCGAGATTCAACAAGGTCTACTATTTGGAACCAAGAGTGATGACATTTATCTACTGGATCAAAGCAAGCCTGAGATTGAACTTGTACGTCCATTTAATGACCAAAATCATGATTTTCGCTCGTTTGTGGAGTGGCAGGGAAAGACTTATGCTGTGTATGGATGGGGAATAGTGGATCTGTTTGATGGTTCTGCCGAGATCATGAAGATACCTCATCAGTGGAACATCAAGTTCATAAATATGGGTTTTGTTGATCTTTATGGCGATCTGTGGTTAGGCACGACAGAAGGCCTCATTTTGATGCGGAAATCTCTTTTCAAATCCGTAGCTGATTCGATATTGCCCACTCCCATTTATGGTCTTTATGAAGACCGGGATCAAAGGGTTTGGTTGGGAGGGCGAGGAGCCATCTATCAATTTGACACTTACGGCAATCTCGATTTATGGCAAGGTCCGATCCAGTTGGGAGGCGAAATCATGGATATCACAGAAGATCAAGAAGGGAATCTTTGGTTGGCTTCCTACTGGCAGGGTATTGTTCATCTAAGGGGAGAGACTCCTATCCACCTGACCTCAGAGGAGATTTCCTTTCTAGGTCCTGATATATGGGATCTTTTTGTAGACGATCATGACAATCTGTGGATGGGGACAACTCGCGGATTATTTAAGAAAAGGGCCGAAGACACCACCTATAGCTTTCTATCCTTTCATAATCGTGGAATTCCTGATCACTGTGACGTATACAAAATTACGCAGCATGATGCATATGTCTACGCAGCTTCATCTTGCGGGCTTTACAGAATGAGCAGTGATGATCCATCACTGGTATTTCTGCCAGGTTTCCGGCATCAACCACAAATAAGAGGACTCCATTTCGATGAAAATAATCTGTGGCTGGCAACGGTGGGCCACGGAGTTCTTCATTACGAAATGATCGATCAACAACTGCAACTTCGGTATACCTTTGAGGAAACATTTCCATCCATCTTGGATATGGTCGGCCAGGGAAGTCAAATTTGGGCTGGCGGACCAAATGGACTATTAAAAATCGATAGAGATCAATTTGGATTAAGGCACGAGATCTATTCACCTACTGATGGATTCTTCGATAAAGGTTTTTCTCATTTGAAATTACTACTCACCAGTAGGGGTGAACTCTTTGCCGCCAGCTCAAGAGGAATAAGGAAATTGGAAACAAACCACCAAAGGGATCATGATCTTTCAAGGAACATCATTTTTGACGAAATACTTTTGAATGGAGATAAGATAGACTCTTTAGAAGACTCCACTACCTTCCCCAGTAATACGCGCACTGTCGAAGTAAGTTACTACTATCCCGATTTGACTGAATCACGCTTGGTCAAATACCGGTGGAGAATGGCAGACCAGAGCCCATGGTCTCCCTGGAGTACAGATCGAAAAATGGTGCTCTACAACCCCAAACACGGCAGTTATCATCTTGAGATTCAAGCGAAAAAAGCAAACCAGATTCTGGCTCAGGGAACGCTGTCTTTTGTCATCGAAACTCCATTTCTACAAAAGGGTGAAGTAATCTTTTCTGGTATATTACTTACGGGATTTCTAATATACTTGTATAACCGTAGGCGACACGAGCACTTTCGATTGAAACAAAAGATCGACAATGAGCGGGCGCTTTTAATGGCTAATCTGGAAGCCAAAGCACTACGATCCCAGATGAGTCCTCATTTCCTATTTAACATCCTCAACAATCTACAGGAATTAATTATTTCTGGTGAAAACCAACTGGCACAAAATTATTTGACCAAATTTTCTCGCCTAATGCGCATGATTCTTAACATCTCAGCCAAGGAATTCGTGCGTATCGAGAAAGAAATTGAATTTCTCAAGCTGTATCTCGACTTAGAAAGTCTTCGATTTGATCATAATTTTAATTATGAAATACAAGCTCATCCCGATCTGGAAACAATAGAAATTCCTGTCTTCATGGTACAACCACTAGTGGAAAACGCCATCAAGCATGGCTTACAGCCCCAAATTGGAGAACGAAACTTAGTTATTCGCTTTAAGCATCAAGGAGAATTCTTAATGATAAAAGTGCAAGACAATGGTGTGGGTATGTCGCAAAGAGTAAGGATGGGAAATGTCACCAGGAGTAATGATGTCAGAGCTCTTGACCTCTTAAGTGACCGGATTGCCATATTGAGTCAAAAAACAGGGATGGATTGTACACTTTCTGTTGAGAGCAACAAATCCAGTGGGGTTACTTCTGAAATCAGATTGCCCCTGCTATCAACTACGGTATGATCACTGCGTTAATCATCGATGACGAAAAAAGGGCCTTGAATGTGCTGAAGTTGTTGCTGGAGCGACATTTACCTGAAATTGATGAAGTAATCATTGCGCAAGGTCCGGCTCAAGGTATAGAACAAATTTATTCCAGGCGTCCGGACTTAGTGTTTCTCGACGTTGAAATGCCGGGAATGACAGGATTCGAATTATTGAGTGCGGTCAAGGACTCGAATATCAACGTGATCTTTACCACTGCTTACGATCAATATGCCATTAAGGCGATCCGTTTTTCGGCTATAGATTACTTACTCAAACCTATTGATGTACAAGAATTAAAAAATGCGGTGTATCGCTTTTTGCACCAGCCCATCCACAATGAAGACCTCAATCCGTTGATGACCAATCTGATGTCAAACCTGAGACATATGCAAAGACAAAAGCCCAGGCTGGCGGTGGCCACGACCGGAGGTCTACACTTTCTTTGATATAGACGAAATCGTACGGTGTGAGGCCGACAACAACTACTGCACCTTTCACTTGTCAAATGGAAGCAAGTTTGTTTCAGCCAAACCCCTTAAAGAATATGATGAGTTGTTGTCAGAATATCAGTTCCTGCGTGTGCATCAGTCCCATCTGGTAAACCCTATCTTCATCAAAGCTTATACCCAGAAAGGAAGAATCGAATTGAAAGATGGATCATCGGTCACGGTCTCGCGAAGAAAACACCAATGGGTGCAGGAAAAACTTCGTAATATGTATATGTAAGTACTGATGAAAGCGTAACGCACCCGACATTACGATCAATTACTTCATGCCTGTCAACATCAATTGTAAACCAAAATTGATCGTTTCACGTCATTAAGCACAAATCTATTTGCCATTGCCTAAATAAGTAAAGCGAGCCATAATGGAAAAACCATTTTCTGATCTGACCGCCATGTACATCAATTGTACATTGAAAAAATCTCCTAGACAGAGCCACACCCAGGGTTTAATGGATGTTTCAATAAAAATCATGAAAAGAGAAGGAGTCAAGGTAAAAATCCTGCGATTTGTAGACCTTGGTATTCCACCTGGGGTATATCCCGATATGACCGAGCACGGGTGGTCAGAAGATGAATGGCCGGATCTTTTTCAAGAGATAATCAATGCCGATATTCTGGTCGTTGGCACCCCAATTTGGCTTGGTGAGAAATCATCTGTAGCACAAAAACTCATCGAGCGCTTATACAGTATGAGTGGCAAACAAAATAAAACGGGCCAATATCTGTATTATGGCAAAGTAGGTGGATGCATCATTACAGGAAATGAAGACGGAGTAAAACATTGCGCTATGGGAATTCTTTATGCACTACAACATATCGGCTATTCCATTCCACCCCAAGCTGATTGCGGATGGATTGGTGAAGTGGGTCCAGGACCCAGCTACTTAGATGAGGAATCAGGTGCTTCAGAAAATGATTTTACCAATCGAAACACGACTTTCATGACCTATAATTTAATGCATTTAGCCAAGATGCTGAAAGAACGCAATGGATATCCTCCCTATGGCAATTCAAAAAGTAAATGGGATGAGGGAAAACGTTGGGCGTTTGAAAGATCAACGCACTGATTGCGTTGAATGAAGCTTCTTTAAGTAGATAGAAACATTGACCTGGTTGTCCAATCTGTCCTCCTTTTTAGGAGCAATCGATATCTTTGACTGGACATGTTCTTGTTAATTGAATTGAATATTTGAAGGTTCTTCCGAATTCCCATAATATGAAGCTACGAGATCTGGGATATACTGAAGCATTGAAGGAAAGGCATTTTGAAGAATTGCAGTCCGATGCAGTGGAAATAGCCCGGGTCATTTCTGAGCATCGCGAACGATATGTTGTCGTGAGCGAAAATGGAGAATTTTCAGCTGAGGTGACGGGCACGCTCAGATTCAGCGCGCTTGAAAGATCAGATTTCCCAGCCGTTGGAGATTGGGTGACCATCACAGTCTATGATGATTCACATGCCTTGATTCATAAGGTACTTCCGCGCAAATCTATGCTTCGCAGACGAGCTGCCGGCTCAAGTAGTCAGGACCAAATTATTGGAACCAATATTGACTACGCCTTAATTGTACAGGCCTTAGATCGCGACTACAATCCGAATCGACTGGAAAGGTACCTCATACTCTGTCGTGATGCTAGGGTTATGCCTATCATCGTGTTCTCGAAATGTGACCTACTAGATCAAAAAGAAGTAGAATCTCTGCTGAAAAAAGTACGGAGTGCAAATACAGCAGTGGTTGTCACTGCCGTTACCAACCAGAGTGCAGATGGATATTCAACATTAAGTCAACATCTGGAAATATATAAGACATACTGCGTGCTTGGTTCATCGGGAGTGGGCAAATCGACACTGATCAATCACCTCGGCAACAAGGATTGGATGCAAACAGCAGAAATCAGCGGCAGCACCCACAAAGGAAAACATACTACCAGTCATCGGCAACTTATCGTCTTGCCCAATGGCAGTATTTTGATCGACAATCCAGGAATGCGAGAAGTAGGACTAAGCGACACTTCTTCCGGATTGAAGTCTACTTTTCAAGATATTGAAGAATTGGCCGCCAAATGCAAATTCAATAATTGTAGTCACGAACATGAAGCCGGTTGTGCCATCTTAAAAGCTCTGGATAATGAGCAAATAGATCAACAGAGCTACACAAATTATTTAAAAATGCAGAGGGAAATAAGTCACTACCAATCTTCAGTGGCCGAGCGGCGAAGAAAAGAACGCAAATTCGGACGTATGGCCAAAGACTTACTCAAGACGAAACGAAGAGAAATTGATCCTTGAATTCATGGTAAGGTAATCATTTATCCAAAGGCCTGCGCTATAATAAAATACAAACCAACTCAATCCTCCGTAACATAAGCCAACCTGGCAAACCCTTGTGAGCCTACAACAGTTATAAGGAATTACTCTATTACTATAGTAATATGTCTACTAATTCCCGGCAACAATTTCATATCCTTTCCGCGAATTTCTTCGTTGCAAAACCTCGCCGTGATTCCTACCACGTCTAGTTTTTGTAGCTTGAACTTCATCGAAAATCATGTTGAAATTGACCACAAAAATTTAATAGACAGTGTAATAGTAGAAAAGTTTTCTATGATAATTTATTAGTTTTATCCATCCAGGTAGGCATTACCCCTATACAGTAGTATGGAGATCACTGGAGCCGGGTATCTGCGCTCCTGGCAATCATATGCATAAGATACCGAAGACTGGTCTCCAGGGCTTGATAGAGAACTGGCAAAGTGATGCACTGGCTGCCATTAGTGTTTCATTGGTGGCCATGCCACTGGCACTTGGAATAGCATATGCTTGCAACATCCCACCAATTGCTGGAGTTACCTCCGCCATCATCGGCGGTATTGTCACCACTTTTTATCGCGGGAGTTACTTGGCTATTAATGGTCCAGCTGCTGGCCTGATTGCGGTGATACTAAGTTCACTGGCATTGTGGGAGGGTGAACCCAATGCTTTTAGCTATGTTGCAGCTGCCATCGTTGTATCAGGAGGAATCCAGGTAATGCTTGGTTTGTTGCGGCTGGGAAAGCTGGGCGAAATCTTTCACTCGACCGTCATACATGGCATGCTGGCGGCAATAGGGGTGATCATCTTTGCCAAACAAATTCATGTGGCTATGGGCACAACGACCGAGACCTCGGAAATTGTGCCAGCACTGGTTGATGCAGTATGGCAAATTCCTAATATCAACCCTTTTGTAGCTACGATTTCTTTGGCAGGATTGATTCTACTGGTGTATCAATCGAAGATTAGTTACAAGTTGTTTCACGCTGTCCCAGCTCCCATGTGGGTTTTAGTGATATCTATACCGCTGGTTTACTTATTTAATTTCTTTGACACGCATTCGTTGCAATTTTTAGGCAAACAATACGAAGTAGGACCGCAACTTCTTATTGAAGTCCCCAGAAATTTATTGGACGCTATTTCCTTTCCAGATTTTTCACAAGTTGGCACTTTGAAATTCTGGACAGCAGTTACCTCCATCACAATGATTGCCAGTGTAGAGACTCTAGCGATTGCCAAAGCAGTAGATAAACTAGATCCCTACAAACGAAGAACCGACTTGGATAAGGATCTGGTCGGCATTGGGATGGCGACCATGGCATCTGGAGCCATCGGAGGCCTGCCTATCATTACGGTGATCGTGCGCAGTACGGTAAATGTTCACAATCATGCCAAGACGAAGTGGTCAAACTTTTATCATGGGTTGTTGCTCCTCTCTTTCATCTTATTGCTGGCACCTGTAATCAGCAAGGTACCCTTGGCTGCATTGGCCATCTTGCTTGTGTACACAGGTTACAAGTTGGCTTCTCCCAGTGTATTTAGACATGTATTCGAACAAGGGATTGAGCAATTGATATTTTTTGTCGGAACTTTAATCATCACCCTTTTCACAGACTTGCTGATCGGTCTATTCTCGGGACTATTGATTGCATTAATAACCCATTTACTCCTGGCCCGGGTACCTGTTTCCAGGTTTTTCCAAATGATCTTTAGTCCTGGTTCCAATTTGTTCCTTCGTAGCGATGGAGGATATGATCTGAATATCAGGGGAATCGCAAACTTTCTAGGAGCCATTAAAATCGATAATTTGTTGAAACAAATCCCAAGCGGATCAGAAGTCGCGATCAATCTCGCGGGTGCCCGATTGGTCGATTCCTCAATCTTGGAAAAATTGTATGAGTTTGAACGGAGTCACAACAGTCTGGGGGGTAAAGTAGAAATCGGTGGGCTTGACAATCACATCTCATCTGCCAGTACCAAGCTCGGCCTAAAATTCTTAACCGAGAAAGAGCACCGAATCACACATCGGGAAAGGAGCATTAAAGAAATAGCCGAGCGCTATAATTGGCGCTTCGATGCTGGGCCAGACACTCACTTTTCCGATTATGAACCATTCTATTTCTTTCAATCACGCCCCATAGAATATAAGACCAACTGTATATCGGCTCAAGACGAAGAAATGGAATGGGAAATCACAGACGTGACCTTTGAAGAGGGCGCCTACCTGGCCTATGAAGAGTACAGGACTACGTTGGGGTTAATCCGGCTCCCCTACGATATCCCCAAATTTACGATTGAGCGTAAAGAGTTCTTAAGTAAAGTGATCGATTTGTCCGGACATAAAGACATTGACTATCTCCCTTACATGGATTTCTCAGATAATTTTATTGTTAAAGTTGAGGACAAGCTTGCTGCTGATGCTTTCTTTTCACAGAAACTCAAGGAGTTTATTATACAAAGCAGCATCCCACATTTGGAAAGCAGTGGTGAAGCCATCCTGCTTTTTCCCTCCAGTTTTCGGGTTGCCCATATCCACGAGTATTCTCAAATTATTAAATTTATGCGCGAGCTTAGAAGCCTAATCAAGCAAGGTCAATAATGCTGAGATTCCGATTTATGCGAGTGATCAAAATTCATAAACTCAGTTCATTGAAAGTTGATTTGGTCGCACAGACTAAATATTGATAATTTTACCTAATGCGCCCGCTAACATCTCTGGAGGTACCTATCACCATATTTTGCTTGCAACTCCTTTTGTCCAGTGCACTGTCTGAGAAAACACAACAGGTGCAATTTGAGCCCATTGAGTCTATAAACCAGCTACAGAATATTTACCCAGACCTCGTTTCGGAATTTTGGACGACAATCAACACTGATCTTCCGGAATTGGCATCAGTCAGATCGCTCCTCATAAAGGGAGATACCACTGAAGCCTTTGCTAGATTAATTGCCCATTTCAAGCAAGAGCAAAGAATTTGGGTGGTAAATTCTCTCGATAAAATGCCGACTGAAGAGATCTCAGGAATTTCCAGTGCATTGCTCTCAGATTCTGTATCAATTCATAAAGTAAAGGAAAGGATTCCCTTGACCCCAAGCGGCACCTGGAAGTGGAGCCATCTCGGACCCAATGATGATGCCGAATTTGCCTATTCCTTGAATGCACAGAGTTACTTACCCGCGCTCTTCTTTGCCTATCAAGAAACTCAGGACGAGAACTATGTGGCTATTTTTAACCGCATCATCCAGGATTGGGTCCTCCAACATCCCTTACCGGAAGGGCATGATTCGATCTATTTGGTATTGAATGAGGTGGGAGGGTTGGATTACCGAGACATAGGAGAAGTGGAATGGCGGACACTTGACACGGGCAGACGACTGGGTGCGTCATGGCCACAATTGTTTTATGCATTTATCGACCATGATGCATTTTTCCCTGCCACCAAACTACTCATGTTGAACAGCATGGCTATCCAGGCAAATTATTTGCGAAAATACCACAAGTCAAACCACAACTGGACCACCATGGAAATGAACGGGTTGGCTCTGGTGGGATTGGCTTTTCCCGAATTTAGAGATGCTGGAGAGTGGGCCGAATATGCATTGAAAACGATGACTGAAGAAATCAACCGGCAAGTTTATCCGGATGGTGTACAAACGGAGTTATCCAGCAAAACCCAGTGGGTAGCGTTGCGACGTTTTGAGTCTTTGGCCAATAATTTTCGCAGGGCAGGTCAAGAAATCAATAAATCCTATCTACGTAGAATTGAAGAGATGTATAATTATTTGGCCTATTGCATGCGACCAGACGGTCACCAACCTCTCAACAATGACGCTGACCGTGAAGACCTAAGGCCCCGGGTTCTGGCTGCAGCAGAAACCTACCGACGATCCGACTGGAAATATATTGCGACCAGTGGCCTCATCGGAACCAAACCCAGTAAAGGGCCTAGTTTGACCTTTCCGTGGGCAGGTATATCGATCTTCCGTACCAGCTGGTCCGGAGATTCCGACTGGACCTTCTTCGATATCGGTCCATATGGTACTGGGCATCAACATCGTGATATGTTACACATCTCCATTGCTGCCTTTGGCCAGGATTTATTGGTTGATGGTGGACGATATACCCATCGAGATTATTTCAGTTTTGATCCCACTATATGGCGGGGATATTTTCGCAGTAGTCATTCCCACAATACCATCCTAATCAATGGCCACGGACAGAAAGCAGGTCCACTTGTAGGCGAAAATGAAAAAATCGAAGGGGTGGACTACCTGCATACTCCGGAACTTGATTTCGCCCAAGGCACATTCTGCTATGGTTATGAGCAGCAAGAAGGAGAAATGCTTCACACTAGGAGTGTTCTTTACCTAAAGAACCATCTATGGCTCGTAGTAGATAAGGTCGATGTCGAAAAACCCAGTGAAATCCAAGTGTTGTGGCATTTGCATCCCGACATGAGTTTTTCTCTAGTAGATCAGGTATTGAAAAGTCAAATTGGTGACTCGATCTATTTTTCCATTTTCCCCCTAAGTGATTTTGACTGGAGCAGTAAAGCGATCATTGGTCAAGAAAGTCCGCACATTCAAGGATGGTATAGCCCTAGCTACGATGAAAAAATAGCCAACCCGGCAATCATCTATTATACACAAGATCAAAGCTCAGCAACTTTTTGCTGGCTGATGCTGGCCTCAGATAAGGGCCAGCATGATCCGGATCCAATTTTTACCAAAAATGCCAACTTCCTGAATATCAATTATCGCTACGAAGGTTTAGATAATGAAATTGAATTTCCGTTATCATTTAGACCGCAGCAAATCAATTTATCCTCCCAATAAACCAAGGGATTTTTGACAAATCTCAAAAATCCCAAGTTTTATAAGGTTGACAGCTACTTTAGCTATTGACTATTCGCAGATGCCCTTGTCAGATCTTCCACTTGGCTTTGAAGCATCTTAATTTTTTCATTTTGTTTATCTATGATTTCTTGAAATTGTTGATGGAGTGCATTTACCGCCTCTACAAGCAAGGGTGTCATTTTGCTGTAATCCAGGCCTACGGCATCTATTCCATTTTCTTCGTAAACCACGATCTCCGGTAAGACCTCTCCTACCTCCTCTGCAATAAAACCCACCGCATGATTGCCACCGTGTGCTTCATCCCAATCGTAGTACACACCTCGCAATTTTCCTACTTTCTCCAATGGGTTTGGAATGTTGCGAATGTTTTCTTTCCATCTGCGTGAGGAGGCACTACCATAATTATTGCCGCCAGTACTGCCAGCGTAAAAATCAAAATGATCGTCTGAAAACGTTGCAGCATGGACACCATGACTATTTGTACTCGTGCCAAGTATTCCAACATTGTGAACACTATATCCCCAAACACCTGCACCGGCACCACCATATCCATGGATTGCATGCGCATTTTCACTCGTTCCGTACACTCCATAAGAATGCGCACTAGATCCATGTACACCATGGCTATTGGTGCCAAGACCTTCGACCCCATAGTTGAAATTGCTGTAGCCGTATACGCCCACACTAGAAAAACTCTGACCATAAACACCATAGTTGTCTTGGCTCACACCTCGGGTGCCTATCGCTTCTTGACTGAAGCCAGCCACTCCAGCACCAAGATTGCCTTTATTCAATCCATATACACCTGTAGAATTTTCCCCTTCTCCATAGACACCAAAGCTTTGCTTACTATACCCCTCAACACCACTTCCGCTCAAGCTTTCTCCCCTGACGGCAGGCATTGTACCCGCGAAGCCAAAAATGGCATAATTGGTCACACTGGAAGCATGAACTCCCCGGCCCGAATTACTAACCGCCCTGACAGCAGTTTCATCGGTATTGCTGAATTCTCCCGAAATTTGAGCACTCAAATTGCCACCGAATACCAATATCACTATTACTGCTTTTGTTAACCATTTCATTTTCTGTCGTTTTTTCCCTTGATACCACGGGGAAAGAAATGGTAAACAAGTGGATAAGTTTTTTTTCTAAAGTCTAGGAGCTCATTCCTGACGGAATTGAATAAAACTATATTTTCACTTACCAGAAGGTTACCAATTTCAGCTGAGTAGGAAAGCAGCGGGCATCGTAAGCACTTGGTTTACTTTCCAGCCGACCAATCGACTTTAGCGATCAGATAAATGTATTCATCCGGCTTTCTTGCCACAAGCTGATGATCCAGTTCGGTTAATTTGGAAGCCCAAATCTTTTATACCGCCTTGCGATCTGATATTGTCCTTACCAGTATATAGGCACCTCTAAAAACCCATTCATGGATCGGATACAATGGCTTCGCCATATGATTTTTGAATCTGTTGAATGTATACTTCGTTGAATTTGATTCACAAAGGTATGGGCATCGGTTGCCAATCACGCAACACTGTTAATCTTTGTGCCAATCAACATACACCATAACATTGCTAATGTTTTCAAACCCGCGATCAAGAGCGATCAACTTCGACCGACAGTGCACCAATTCCTGCTTGCCATAGTTTTTCATTATAGGCTTTTATTTCCTGCAGTAGCCGTTGTGATTCAGTTCGCTTTTCAGACCAAATGGCATCAAACTCCTTACGTAGTTCACGTGATGCCTCGGTGACTCGAGGTATATCACTCTCTGTCTGATTGATTAAAAACAGATAATCGGCGGTAAACTTATTAGGAAAATTTTCAACATCATCATAGGCTTTGGATTTTCGCTGCACCATTTCCTCATCCCATTTCTTCAGCTTCAGCATCAGCTGAGTACCCGCGTCCATTAATTCCTTCTGGTCATTTCCAAGCCTTGACTGCGTTGCAGCGATCTGCTGATGGATTTTAAACAACCTATTGACAATGTCGTGCATTTCTGTGAGAGATCCTTCCATCTCAGACATATAAGCATTATAGGTTTGATAGGTCTCAAGATCAGTTGGATAAATGGGATGATCGTCAATCTCCACAGATGTCTCAAGGATGCTCTCATTGGCTTCCAACTTCAGTCCATAGGTGCCAGGAATTACCTTATGACCCCGGTAATTGGCTTCAATATAGACACCAGGTATTCCAGGCATGGTGGCATGTCGCATATCCCATACAAAGCGATTAAGACCTTTTTTGGCAGGCAATATCGCTTCTGTAGGAGGGCCTCCGTCCCAGGCTGTAAACGTCGTATCTTTTTGAGAGGAAAATGAACGAATGATTTCTCCTTTTTCATCTATGATACTGAGTGTGAGTTTAGCGCTGTCCAAGGTCTCAGGCAGATGATAATAAATCAATACTCCGTTTGCAGGATTGATGCCTCCATAGGGTGAGCTTCCTTTGAAATCAGCTTTGGTCTGGTCTAGCTGACTCGAGCCATTAACCAGAAGCCCGGAAGCAGGTCTGAAAAGATGCACTTGATCAAGGTCATCATCCAATTGCCGGAGTAATTCCAAATCATCCAAGATCCAAAAAGAACGACCAGAGGTAGCCACGATGACGTCATCGTGTTTGATGAGTAGATCGGTAATTGGCGCTATTGGCAAATTTAATTGCAACGATTGCCAATCGATCCCATCATTTTTCGACCAGTAAATGCCAGTCTCGGTACCAGCAATCAACAATCCTTTCTGCCCCGGATCTTCTCTCACCACGCGGGTGAATGCTCCCTGAGAAATATTACCAGTAATATTTTTCCAGGAATTCCCATAGTCAGAGGTTTTGTACAGTGCTGGAGTATGCTCGTTAAATTTATAACGGGTGGTGGCGATATAGGCAGTTCCCGGATCATGGGGCGAGACATCAATGGCATTAATCAGGCATTCCTCTAAATTTTGAGGTGTAACATTTTGCCAATGCTCACCACCGTCACGGGTCAGATGTACCAAACCGTCATCACTTCCAACCCAAAGAACACCTCTTTCGTGTTGTGATTCAACGACATAGCTAATGGTCCCATAATTTTCAGCCCCTACGGCTTCGTTGGTGTAAGGACCACCACCCTTTCCCTGCTTCTCCTTCTCATTTCGAGTGAGGTCTGGACTCACCTCCTCCCAGGTTTGGCCCATATCCCGGGTGCGTAATAAATATTGTGCGGCGTGGTAGAATGTATTGGGCTCGTGCTGCGACCAAATAATGGGTGCATTCCAGTTGTACCGGTACTTCATGTCTTTGGCATCTCGACCCAGGTATTGAATAGGTGCAGCCATGATATCAGTTCCTGCCTCAGCTCTGGCATCAAGTACCTCAATTGTACCGAGATAACTCCCACCGAGAACGTATCTAGGATCATCGGGATCGAAGGCGAGAAAGGCGCTTTCTCCACCTGCTGAATAGGTCCAGTGGTGCTCTGTGATCAAGCCACCATTGAGTGCTCGACTGGCAATTTTCACCGAAGAATTGTCTTGCTGACCACCATAGAGATGGTAGGGAAACTGATTATCTACATTTACACGGTAAAACTGAGCAGTTGGCATATTACCTTGAGTCGACCAGGTCTTGCCATAATTAAATGAAATGGCTGCACCACCGTCGTTAGCAATGACCATGTTTTTTGAATTCTGTGGGTTAATCCAAAGGTCATGGAAATCGCCGTGCGTCCCTGAAAGTCTTTCCCAGGATTTACCGCCATCGATGGAGCGCAACGCTGGAGCACTCAACACATATACTGTTTCTTTATCGTTCGGGTCGGCAAATACCTCGATGTAGTACCAAGCCCTTTGCACCAAGCGGTGATCCTTACTGATGCGCGTCCACTTCTTTCCAGCATCATCAGAAACGAAAAGCCCGCCCTTTTCTTGATCAGAATCACTTTCAATCAAAGCATAAACCCGATCAGGTTCGGTACGGCAAGCCGAAACCGCCATCTTACCCAATTCTCTAGGTAGTCCGTTATGGATTTTCCTCCAGCTATCTCCACCATCAGTTGACTTGTAGAGACCACTACCCGGACCACCGCTAATTACCTTCCAGGGCTTTCTTCCGTGCTCCCACATGGCAGCATACAGCACATCAGGATTGTCCACCAACATGTCTAAGTCGGTACACCCGGTATTTTCGTCCACGTACAAGATCTTTTCCCAGGTCACTCCACCATCTTTCGACCTAAAAATCCCACGTTGATCTGAGGGACCGTATAAAGGCCCCTGTGCAGCAACATAGAGGATGTCGGGATTTTTGGGATGAATGCGGATTTCGGCTATGTGTTGCGTCTGGCCAAGGCCCATATGATGCCACGTTTTTCCTCCATTGCTCGATTTGTAAAGCCCATCCCCATGATGAGTCATCACCCCCCGAACTGCATGCTCGCCCATACCGCAGTATACCACATTGGGATCGCTTTCCGAGACAGCCACGGCTCCCACCGAACCTGTTTTAAAAAATCCATCACTGATATTGGTCCAATGCTGACCGGCGTCATCTGTTTTCCATAGTCCACCCCCGGTCGTTCCCATATAGTAAGTCAAGGGATTCCCTACAACTCCTGACGCTGCCACCGAGCGGCCCCCTCGAAATGGCCCTATACTCCGCCACTTTACGCCCTGTAAAAATGTGTCCGTACTGATTTGGTCCTGACCCCATATCTTTGGTCCTAAACCCTCAATGGATAATAGAAAAACCAGAATGAAGAGCTTTTGCATTTGGATGTTGTTCAGTTTCGGCCAAATATAGCAAAGGTGCCTTGATTGCCAGATCATTCTCCGTATCATCAAAGTAATAGTTCTACTTAGAACCCGAAAGTATCCAATACCATTTGGGATGTTTTCTTCCACCGGTTGGTGGCATCCTACGGGACATCGAAAGCATAAACATAGTACTATCTGTTGTGCCGTGGTCCAGCGAGAAAGGTGTGTATTCTCACCGCTTGCAACGTTTATCGTCACGATTGAGATTCGAACATCCGAAAAATATTTTTGGCCATGCAAAACGGTCAGGAGTTCATCTTTAAATCCTGAGAAAAAACTGTAGTTTAGATAGACTCAAATCGCGGTTTGTGTTTATTATCGACAGTTATTTCGTAGCGGTACTTTTCTGCATCATCACCATGCTTTGCTGGGGATCTTGGGCCAATACTCAAAAAATGGCCAGTAAGGATTGGCCATTTCAGTTGTTTTATTGGGACTATACCTTGGGGGTTTTGCTGATTACCTTATTTCTGGCCTTCACTCTGGGATCCATCGGTAGTGGAGGACGTTCATTTCTTGAAGATATCTTACAGGGCAAATCTCATTACTTGGCTCTCGCTTTTTTAGGTGGAATTATTTTTAATTTCGCCAATCTTTTGTTGGTCATCGCCATTGAAATTGCCGGGATGGCGGTGGCATTTCCTGTGGGAATTGGGCTGGCTTTGGTGATTGGTGTGGTTACCAATTACCTGGATCACCCGGAGGGAAATCCAACCATACTATTTACGGGAGTGGCATTGGTAACTGCTGCCATTATCTTCGATGCTCTAGCCTATAAGAAGGTGCAAAAGGAAAGCAGAAGTACGTCTACCCGGGGTATTGTCATTTCTCTATTGGCCGGCATAGCTATGGGGTTCTTCTACAAGTATGTGGCGGCTTCGATGTCTCTGGATTTCGTTAATCCAGAAACGGGGAAGCTTACGCCTTACACGGCCTTAGTCATATTTTCTGCCGGTATCTTTCTTTCGAATTTTTTGTTTAATTCCATCAATATGTACCGCCCATTATCGGGAAAACCGACCACCTATAGTGCATATTTTTCCTTGGGATCGCTACGACTACATGCCATTGGATTACTCGGTGGGATCATCTGGGGTGTAGGGATGTCTTTCAGCATTATCGCCTCTGAGCAAGCAGGTCCTGCCATCGCTTATGGTTTGGGACAAGGGGCCACCATGATCGCTGCCCTATGGGGTGTCTTCATATGGAAAGAATTTGCTGATTTACCTAAAGGTGAAAGATGGATGATCGCGATGATGTTTGTGTGCTTTCTTGCTGGCCTAAGTCTGATCATATATTCAAGAATTGCCTAAGCTACAATTTATGTCTGTTGTTGTGATTGGAAGTGCCAATATGGATCTCGTCATCAATGTGCCTCGCATCCCCAGGATTGGGGAAACAATCATTGGCAATCGATCGGCCATATTCTTTGGGGGCAAGGGTGCCAACCAAGCTGTTGCTGCTTCCAGAACGGGGAGTGATGTTTGTTTTATTTGCAAGCTGGGCCAAGATGTATTTGGCGAAAGGATAAGAACTCATTTATTACAAGAGCAAATGCCAGAGGACTATATTTTGATTGACCGTGAAAATCCCACAGGCCTGGCTCAAATATGGGTATCAGAGGGCGGAGAAAACTCTATTGTAGTTGCCCCCGGGGCAAACATGAATTTAGTCATCGAGGATATTTTACCATTCAGGCAAATCATTGCGAACGCTGAGGTCGTCCTTCTGCAATTGGAAATACCTCTAGATACCGTATTATTTATTATCGAATTATGTCATAAATCTTCTACTAAAATAATTCTGAATCCTGCCCCAGCGCAGGACTTACCATCGACTATTTTGCCTAAAATTTCAATCCTGACTCCCAATGAAAGTGAAGCCGAGCAAATGACTGGTATCGCGGTCACTGATTTGGAGTCTGCCCACCTAGCTGGTGTGAAGTTGATTGAACAGGGTATCAAATGTGTCATCGTGACCCTAGGCCAAAAAGGGAGTTTACTCTGCTCACCGCAAGTGGTCAAACACTTCTCATCCTTTAGGGTAAGAGCGTTGGATACTACTGCAGCTGGTGATGTATTTAATGGGGTGTTGGCTTCCTCCCTGAGCGTGAACCAAACAATGGAGGAAGCCATTGTCAGAGCCAGTGCCGCAGCTGCGATCTCAGTGTCCCGGCCTGGAGCACAATCCTCGGCTCCCCTTGGCGAGGAAATCAATAAATTTTTACAGCATAAGGATGTCTCATGAGTGAATTGCTGCTAACTTGTAATCCAGCAACTCCGATCATTTGTATTATCTTGAGCTTGCTAGCGCTCCTCAGATGAACTTACCTTCCCTCAAGATTTTGATTTTCTGTCTGCTGGGTCATCTCTGTCATGGACAAGCAACCAAGACAATCCGACCCAACATCATCCTGATCATGGCTGACGATCTGGGTTATGAGACCATCGGTGCCAATGGTGGCACATCCTACCGCACCCCCCACATTGATGAGATTGCGACAAAAGGCATACGCTTCGAGCATTGTTATGCTCAGCCCTTATGTACACCTTCAAGGATCCAAATCATGACCGGCATATATAATGTACGCAACTATGTTCGGTTCGGATACCTCGACACCTCTCAGACTACATTCGGCCATTTGTTCCAGAAGGCTGGATATACCACATGCATAGTAGGTAAGTGGCAATTGGGTAAAGATCCATCAAGTCCTCAAAAAGCCGGCTTTGCTGAGCATTGCCTGTGGCAAGTGACACAAGGAAGGATCGACTCGACCAGAAGGGATACCCGGTTTTCGAAACCAGTGCTTGAAACCAATGGTAAACTGAAAACTTATGCACCGAACGACTATGGCCCTGATGTGGTTTCGGAATATGGCCTTGATTTCATCGATCGATCAGCTAGAGCACAAAAGCCCTTTTTCCTCTACTATCCCATGATCTTAACACACTGTCCCTTTAGTCCAACACCAGATTCGCCGGAGTGGATGAGTGACGATACCACGGTAATGACTTATAAAGGTCAAGCCCGTTATTTTGGAGATATGATGGCCTATACCGATAAGATCATTGGCAGAATCTATAAAAAGCTCGAAAATCTTGGCCTTCTCGAAAACACCTTGTTCATTTTTACGGGAGACAATGGAACCGATGAACCGATTGTTTCTCAACTTGGAGGCCGGCAGGTAGCTGGAGCTAAAGGCGAAACTATTGATGGAGGCACCCGGGTGCCGCTGATAGCTCACTGGTCAAACATGATACCTGAAGGCTTAGTAAATGAGGATCTAGTCGATTTTACGGACTTCCTCCCCACCCTATGTGAGGCTGCCGGCATTGATCATCCTCAAGGAGTCCAACTGGACGGCAGAAGCTTCTTGCCACAACTCATGGGCAAGGAGGGGAATCCAAGGGATTGGATCTATTGCTGGTATTCAAGAAATGGTGAAGATGAAAAAGCACAGATTTTTGCTAGAGATCAAAATTATAAAAGATACCGTACTGGGGAGTTTTACAAAGTACCTGAAGACTACCTTGAAAAAAAACCTTTAGATATCAATAACTTAAGTAAGACGGAATTAAAGGTTTATAAGCAGCTGGGAAAAATAATTGCACATTATCAAAGCAGAAGAGGAGAGGATTTATAAGGTACAGCTAGATGTTTTGATGAGTTTTTTTCACCCGGTCAAAGGAGTTCCGGGTATTCGAGCATAAAAACCCACCGTCTCTAAGAATAAGGTACGCCCGACTGTCTCGGGACTACGTGATTGAAATTCAACGAAGTATAAATTCAAAGGATTCAAAAAACAAATGGCGAAGCCATTGTGTCCGATCCATGAACGGGGTTTTAGAGGTACCCAATAACAAGATCACCAGACCACCCGATGACAAGCAGTGGTAGGAAATTGATGACGTGGTGTTTATCTGAAACTCCTTTTCTGATGATATTTCATTGCCTCAAGATTACTAGAACGAGGGCATCAACATGATCCACTGAGTATTCCTGCTAGTTTATTCTAGCTCACCCGAGGTAAAGTTGCACACTCAGTCACATTTATTCCCACGGGCTTAGCAAGGATCGAACAGGATCCGTTGGTCGAGAAGATTCCTATATTGAGAAAAAAAGATGATGTTCAGCATTCGCTTTCCTCCCTGCATCTGGGTAATTTTTGCTCTTTGCTCCACACTTTCGTTCTCACAAGATCGTCCTCCCAATTTCATCATCATTTTTGCCGATGATCTGGGCTATGGCGACCTGGGCTGTTTCGGTAATCCCACCATCAATACACCGCATCTTGACCGAATGGCAGCTGAAGGTCAAAAATGGACTCAATTCTATGTAGCAGATCCGGTATGTACCCCGAGTAGAGCAGCATTACTGACGGGCCGATATCCCAAACGTAATGGTATGACCTCACCCAGTCGTGTCGTACTTTTCCCCGATTCAAAGGGTGGGCTTCCTCCCTCAGAAATTACGATTGCCGAAGTTTTGAAGCAGCAGGATTATGCCACCGCTGCAGTAGGTAAATGGCACCTGGGCCATCTGCCTGAATTTCTGCCCACACGACAGGGCTTTGACTATTACTATGGTATACCCTATTCTAATGACATGGACTTTGTCAAGGGATCACCTAACTATCGAAAGAAAGCAGAAGATCCTAATTTTCTTGCAGACACCCGGCACTATAATGTACCACTGATTGAAAATGAAGAGGAAATTGAGCGCCCTGCCGATCAAAATACAATCACCCACAGATATACCGACAAGGCCATCGAGTTTATCAACGAAAATAGGAACAGACCCTTCTTCCTTTATCTCGCCCATAATCTACCCCATATTCCACTGTTTGCCCATCCCGATTTTATCGGTACCAGTAAAAGGGGATTATACGGAGATGTATTGGAAGAAATCGATCACGGTGTTGGCAGGATCATTAATACATTAGAAGATCTTAGTTTGCATCAAAACACCATCGTTGTATTTACTTCCGACAATGGTCCGTGGCTAAGCTTTAAGACCCATGGTGGCTCAGCAGGTCCGCTTCGTGCTGGCAAGGGGACCAATTTTGAAGGTGGGCAGCGAGTGCCAACAGTTTTTTGGGGTCCAGGCATAGTAAAACCCGCAGTAATTCATGAGATGGGATCTACCTTGGATATCTTCCATACCTTTGCCACCCTCGCTGGAGCGAAAATTCCGGATGACCGAAAAATGGACAGCTATGACCTTTCTCCCCTGCTCTTGAATGCTAATGGAGATGGTCCTCGAACGAAATTCTATTACTGGAACCGGGGTGAATTGCATGCGGTCAGAGATGGCCGTTGGAAATTACATATCAAGCAACGGGAGCCTGTCAACTATGGGAAAGAAGTCATTCTCGATCATCCCGAATTATTTGATCTTGAGCGAGATATCTCAGAAAAATATGAGTTATCAGAGGTCAACCCTGAGAAAGTCAAGAAATTACTGGAACTCATCAAAGAGCACCAGGAAGATATGCAGGATGCCCTGCCTGATCAACTGGCTGCCAGAATTGGCGAGTAAGTTAGTTCTCAAAGGCTGATTTAATCTTGAACATTTTATCAAAATAAGATCCAAAGTGAAAATATTGGCTTTTGCCGGAAGCAATAGTAAACACTCGATCAACAAGAAATTGGTCACATGGGTAGCAGATCAATTTACATTTGGTGATGTGTGTTTTTTGGATCTCAACGATTTTGAAATGCCGCTGTTTGGGGTAGACAGAGAAGCTGAAGTAGGTATACCGGCCATGGCCTATGAGTTTGCCAAACATATTGATCGAGCAGATCTACTTATCATCTCATTGGCAGAACACAATGGTGCGTACAGTGTGGCCTTTAAGAATATTTTTGACTGGGTGTCGCGCATCCCAAACCGGAAAATGTTTGCTGATAAGCCTATTTTCCTTATGGCCACATCCCCTGGAAGGCGCGGAGGTAAAACAGTCCTAAAAATTGCCGCAGATCGATTTCCCCGGAATGGTGGAAAAATTATCGGAACTTTTTCTCTGCCTGGTTTTGAAGCAAATTTCTCTACCGAAAAGGGGATCGTCAACCCGCAATATCTCCAGCAAATTTTAGCTGAAATCGAGAGAATTCAGCAATTGTTTCCTGCTCCGCAAAACGGATTATCCCAAACTCTTAAGATCGGCGACTATGCTCCACCATGGGAGATCGAAAGCATTTTTGGAGATGATGTCCCGGACATTGCCCATTTCCGGGGTTCTCCTTTGATGATCCTGTTTTTCAACCTTGGCTGTCCGGGGTGTATGGGCAGAGCAATACCATATGCCAATCGGATTGTGTATGAAAACAAGGGAATCCAGGTTGTTGGGATCCATTCAAGCTTTGAAGGTCCTCCAATTACCAAATCGGCACTAGTCTCGGCCAAAGATGAATTATACGTACGATTCCCCTATTTCAAGGACAAGGCCGATCACCAGACCTTTCAAAAATATGGAGCCCTGGGCACACCTCACTGGGTAATCATCAATGCTGACGGAAGAGTTGAGTATTCGCTTTTTGGCTCAGAGCCCAATAACGCCCTGATGCGACTAGACCTAAAAATCGCAGAAATCCTTCAGTAAACCATCAAATGAATTTTTTTGTGCTTCTATTCTATAAGAAATTATCAAGGACAACCAGCTATGTTGATGTCCAAATTCGCATTCAGTGCTACTTCAAAGTTTGGCCTTAATTCCACGTTGTTGCCAGCACGAAAAGTCACATTATTTGGAGAAGGGATTGTTCCCATCGAAGTCAATTGGGTTCCGGCTTGATAAGTCCCACTGGCAATCGGTGTATCATCGACAGCTCTTGTAGGCGGGCAATCACCACCTCCACCTTGGGTACATATTTCTAATGTCCAGCCAGTTAGCATTCCCTGATCTCCGGTAAAGCCATCGGTGATTGATAGTACCCAATTGCCCATAGGGTTCTGGCCATTAAAGCCCGACAACGGATTTGCCGGTTGCTCGGTGGCTGCATCATTCAGTGGGCACATTATAGCATTAGCCGCTGCATCATCCAGGCTGATATTAAAATCATCTTCGTCATCACAGGGATTTTGGATAAGTACTACAGTGGTGCCTTGTGGGCTCATAAGAGAAAAAGTCAAGTCACTGATCCAGGAGTGTGTACCGTTCAAATTCTTGATGTTTACATCAGAAATTGTTCCTCCAGTTGCGATATTAATGGTAGAAGTGACCGTCATCTCGTCAACGATATTGACCGGGACATTTGTTGCTACATAATCAGTACACCCTCCACCGGTTGCCATATATTCCATTGTCCAGCTAAATGGATTCGTATTGCCCAGGGCATCATCCCACTCGATGTACACAGGCACTCCCATAGTCACAGGAATATTTTCCAAGAAAACTCCTGCCGCAGGATCATTGGGACTAGCCGCACATCCCCGATCTTGAGTATACTCCACATCGTTTAGGTTCAGACTGGCACATGAGTTCGTGTTGAGATGATAGAGATGGAAATGATTGTTTCCGGCTCCCGTCAACCCACAAGTAAAGATCCGGATCATTCCGGTCATGGGTGGTGTGAATCGATACCAATTGGCATGGGTTCCAGGTCCACCGGCAATGGCACCATTGCCTTGGCTGGGTCCGGGTGCATTGTAAGTACCGGCGGCATTGATTTCGATGGCATTGGCACAAGTATAGCCATCGTTACCTCCTGCTCCACACTGGGAATTGAGTAGTCCTTGCCTTGAAGCGTTAATAGCTGCCATCATCCGCGTCGCCTGGCCTTGTGTAAACATGTTCATGCAATTGTCGTCTGAATAGTCCATATAGTTCATAAACATGATGCCATCTCCACCTGGTGTACATGCATCGAAGGAAGGATATGTGGGACAGCCGGAAGATTCCATAAACTGACTGGGTGTATCACCCACTTGATCATCAGAGGCGCAGCCCCCGTTGCCCCAGATATGATCCAAGTTTAGCCAGTGACCTACCTCATGAGTTACCGTTCTTCCCATGCCGACAGCGCCTCCCGCCGGATTTGGACTGGCCAACGACCCAATGGTACGGGCTGCGTGGACTGCAACATCGGGTGGGAAATGTTGTACCGTTTGGGAAAGTGGCATACCCTAAGGTGGATTGGCCTCCCTGGCAATCGTCATCTTCAATGAATCGAACGACAAAAATATTGAGATAGTTGGCGGTATTCCAGCTCAAAGGGGTGACGATATTCTGATCGATGTAGGCCGCATTCCAACATTCGTTTTCACTAACATTGTTGAGCGTATTGATGTGAGTTCTAACGATCCCCGTGGTGGCCTGGCCATTGGGATCCATAGTAGCAAGACAAAACTGAATCATCGTGTTGGTCGCTTCGTCCTGAAAATTAACCGGAGTGCTTCCCGCGTCGGTATTGGTTCTTCCATAATCGGCATTCAATTGTGCGAGTTGTGCCTGGAGTTGAGCATCTGATAAATTCTCATTCATACCTACAGGATCCCCGTTGTGGATCACCTGAAATACCACGGGAATTGTTACCATTGCTCCTTCTCTAGCTTTGCTGTCTATGGTAAAATCCTGGATCTTCCTTTCTAGAAGTCTCCTTTGCCTTCGATATTCCGGATCTTGCTCCATCTTTCTTTGATCTATGACATGACTCAGACATTTCTCCTGGCTGTACAGATCGCTGAGGAATAAACTACACAACAGCAACATCCCGACCCTGACTTGAAATTGCGATAAACCATCGACCATTAATATGGTCCGTAAGTTGTAATTACCTTCGAAGATTCTTCTTAAAGTCTTCATGATTAGGTTTTTTGGTTATCAGGAAATTTTATATCCTATCTCACTGCCGCGTTGCGCAGATACGAAGCAGAGATGTTCTTGACCTTGGTTGCATTACGGGCTTCGAGATTGGCTTCGCAGCCAGACAAAGTACCAAAGCCAGGAATGGTCTGATCAACTCGGATTCTCTGTGCAGAATTTAGTTCTAAAAAGCCCAATTCAAAACCCCTGCGTACGAGCCCTGCCGCGTTTTTCACCGAGAGTTTTGAAAGTAAATTCTTACGGTGGGAATGAGCTGTGTGGTTGCTTATGAACAGCTTGTTGGCTATTTCGTCAGAAGTATATTCATTTGCAATGAGTTCAAGGACTTCTCTTTCACGCCGCGAAAGAAGTGGTGATTTCATGGGGAACAATTTTTTCTACGGATTACTAAAAACTTGTATTGACATCAATTTACCACCCTTGATCAAGATGCAATAGTATTATCTTCCGAACTACAACCTAAAACTCACCATTGGAGGGTTTTTCCTTCCGAATGAATTCGGAGCTTAAAATCCAACCCGGTCGTCAGGATTAGTGATTGCCATAAGATCACCTCTATTCTTGCATTCATTGGCGGCATCATGTTATATTGCCATTGGATATTTGGGATCCTTTTATGGTGAATCGGTCTTGAACATTCATTTTATCTATGAGGAAAAGCTTCAGTATGGAACTTCATCAAACGCCGGTGTGGGTCATTTCCCTATTATGTTTGTCATTGATCACCGTCCAATTGCTGGGCCAGGAGTTCACTGATTTCGTAAGGATAAACCATCAGGATTCAAACTTAGGGACCGACTTAGGCGTGGGATTGTGGGCATGGCCCATGCCGATGGACTTTGATGAGGATGGCGATTTGGATCTCGTCGTTTCCTGTCCTGATGTGCCTTTTAATGGCACTTACTTTTTTGAGCGAATTGATGGTACAGATGGCGACCAGACCCTATTTAAACCTCCAGTGTACCTTGGAGTAGGACGAAAGAATCTACAGGTGTCTTATACCAATGATACCGCCAAAGTTTTCAGCCCGGGTGTTGAGTATCTCGACTTCAGAAAGCAACTGTTTTCCAGACCCCGAACCCTAACCGATCACAAAAGCCTCCAAAATCTTCACGAGAAAATTCGATTTAGTCAATGGAAATATGTCGATTACGATGACGATGGAGACTTGGATTTAATCGCGGGAATTGACGAATGGGGAGACTATGGCTGGGATAATGCCTTTAATGCACAGGGCAAATGGACCAATGGACCATTGCATGGTTATGTATACTTGCTGGAAAATGAAAATGGTCAGTACTATAACAAGGGTAAGATCCTGGCAGGGGGTAAGCCTATCGACGTCTATGGAGCCCCCTCCCCTAGCATGAATGATTTTGATGGTGATGGAGATTTGGATCTGATCTGTGGCGAATTTTTAGATCGTTTCACTTGGTTTGAAAATATCGGAAGCAGGAAAATGCCGAAATATGTGGAGGGACGATTTCTCCGTAATGCCAACGGAATTATTAAAATGGATCTTCAAATGATTACACCTGCTGCTGTCGATTGGGATTTAGATGGAGATATGGATCTTATCGTCGGAGATGAAGATGGTCGTGTCGCCTTGTTGGAAAATACAGGGGATGTCAGACAATCCATGCCTCAATTTGAGTCACCGAAATACCTGCGGCAAAAGGCCGGCAATGTAAAATTTGGGGCTTTAGCAACTCCATTCAGTGTCGATTGGGATGATGACGGTGACGAGGACCTGATTTGCGGAAATACAGCGGGTTACCTTGGATTTATAGAAAATCTAGATGGTGGTAACCCACCATCCTTTGGTAAACCCCAACTATTGGAAGCCGATGGAAAGATCATTAGGATCATGGCTGGCGACAGTGGTTCCATCCAAGGCCCGGCAGAAAAAAAATGGGGCTACACGACTTTATCTGTGGCCGATTGGGACGGAGATGGATTACATGATATCGTGGTCAATTCCATTTGGGGCATCGTTGTATGGTTTAAAAATGTGGGCATACCAGGTAATCCAAAACTAACGGCAGCTACTCCTGTACAAGTGGATTGGGGTGAAGATCAGCCACCGAAGCCAGAATGGAATTGGTGGGATCCTAAACCTAACATGTTGTCAACTCAGTGGCGTACTACCCCTGTGGCCATTGATTGGAATAGGGATGGACTAATGGACCTAGTCACGCTTGATCATGAGGGTTACCTCGCCTGGTATGAACGTTTTCAAGAAGAGGGTCAATTGAAACTACAACCGGGCAGACGCATATTTCATGGTGTTGGAGCACAAATATTTGATCGTAAAAATGAGATTTTAGGAAAAGGTGATGGACCATTGTGTCTCAACGGTGAAAAATATGGCCGGAGTGGCCGCAGGAAGTGGTGTTTTAGCGATTGGGATCAGGATGGAGATCAAGATATTTTAATCAACAGTCAAAATATTGCCTGGTTTGAACAAGTCCGTAAAGAAGGTGAAAAAATTTATTTTTCTTTCAGGGGTAATTTATCAAACGATAAACTAGCGGGGCATTCCACCAGTCCCACGGTGGTTGATTGGGATGGCAATGGAACCCCAGACCTATTGGTTGGAGCAGAAGATGGCCATTTTTATTATTTGAAGAATGAGTGAGTTAATGAAATGATCCAGGTATATCCAGATGGTTTTACAAGACTGTGGTCTGGTATGAATGTTGCTTTGTCAGGACAGGTAACTCGAACTCGAAATGATCGCTAATCCTTTCAATGAAACATTGTAGCAATTTCACAAGAGTTAGGAGTACTTTGCATCTTGAAAAGTCTAATAGGAGGTTTTCAATCATTAACTTTATTCCGAGGTACAGATCCCATCAGACTCCAATAACACCGATAACTTCCAGCACAACAGTTTAGATCTTGAAGGCCTTGACCAATACAGTGTAACTAGACCCTAAGCATCTGATTAACACTATTTTATATGTAAATTTGTGATATTTTCGCTATCTTACTACAATGACAAATCACCTCATCATAATTCAAGTGTCTCTGGTGATTTTTTTAATTAACCCTTTGGAAGCACAGTTTATTTATCCTAAAGGATACGGTGGTATATCGATTGTTGGTCAATATTCCAAAGTCAACAAAATTAATGGGATTTATGGCAATGCGAATGTGACTTTTTCCCGCCTAAGTTATGCGTTCATAATGGGAAGTGATTGGGGTGAAACCGTAGCAAATTCCTTAACATATGGTTTGGGAGTGTCCTATTTGGTCTCTAACCCGAAGTCGAACTCGTCAATAAATTTCTCACTCAGTGCAGAGTTTCAACACAGTCGATTTAACGCATCAAATTTTCAAGTTAATAATAGTCACTTTGGAAGAGCCGAAGTAAAAAGCACAGCATATTCTCTTGGGCCCACACTCTTTAAACGAATTTCCATTGGTAAAAGTACTGTCATTATACCTGCATTCTCGATGGGTATTGTCGTGTTGGATGTCAGTGTGAATGAAGGCAGTATGAGTGCCTCTGCTGATTCGGAGATTTTGGGACTTAGTCTTACAATTGCAGGTCTAGGTGCCCAACTCACTCTGATCAGTCAGTACTTTAATAAGCAATTCGGTTTTGGGATTGGATTTGGAGTCTTGGTGCCCAATCGATTGGGGGATAGTAAGATTACCAATTAGTTGAGGATCATTTGATTGAGTACCTTTGTGCAATTCCGAGACATTACCTTATTATGGAAATCAAAAAGCAGCAATTACTTTCAATATCAAGAGCAATATTTACCATTTGGCTTGCATCACTGCACGCACCGGATTACTTACTGTCTCAGAACCAAATCCTTGATTTGAAAGGCCCTTTACTATACCAAAACACCTTAAGTTCTGAGCGCGAAGTCCATGAATGGGCTATGGAGGGACCAGGGAAAGTCGAATTTCGTGATGGATGGATGCATATGTTTTCACCTGAAGAGGAAGGGCACCATGTCTTTTGGTGTCCCTTTGATTTCCCATCCAGTTTTATTGCTGAATGGGAAATGGAAAATCAAGAATTGGATGCTGGCCTTTGTATCATCTTTTTCGCTGCTGCCGGTGCCAATGGTGAGGATATTTTTGAAGAGAACCTAAAATCGAGAGATGGAGTTTTTTCTGGATACACAAAAAGCGACATTAATAATTACCATATCTCCTATTATGCTAACACCCCCAATAATCCTGACCGCCCGTACGCACATCTAAGAAAAAATAGTGGTTTTCACAAAGTAATGGTAGGAGGTGCTCCGATACCTGTAGAATCAACACGAATACATCATTTGAAATTGGTAAAAAATAACGAACATATTTTGATGTTCATTGATGATCGCAAGATCATTGACTGGCATGATGACGGGCTGAGCTATGGTCCCACCTTGGGTGGAGGTAAGATCGGATTCCGACAAATGCAATGGACGCATTTTAAATACCGGAATTTTCAGGTTTGGGGGATTAAAGGCGATTCCAGCGATTATGATTTCCCTTGGGATCTGCATGTCATTGATGATGGTTCAATGGGGGCCGATGGCGTGAAATTGGATGACGTCAATGCTGACCAACTCAAAGACATTGTCACAGGGTGGGAAGAGGGTGGCATAACCAAAATGTATATACATCCGGCACTTGAATTGGTGCGGCAACGATGGCCAGCGGTCACAGTTGGCAACACCCCGGCTGTAGAAGACGCAACTTTCGCTGATCTCGACGGTGATGGAATGCTGGATATTGTGAGCAGTACTGAAGGAAAGGAAAAGACCATCTTCGTGCACTGGGGACCCAAAAAGGGCTACCTGCAAAAGGACCTATGGATGCAGGAGCCTCTCCCACGATCTCGGCAACTCATGCAATGGATGTATGCCGAGTCCCTGCAAGTCGACCATAAGCATGGCATTGATCTTATTGCTGCTGGGAAGGGTGAAGGCGCTGCCTTAGGCTGGTTTGAAGCTCCTGAGAGAGCTCGTGATCTCTCGCAATGGACGTGGCACAAGATCTCTGATGTAGGTTGGATCATGTCTATTATAATCCATGATATAGATGCAGATGGAGACCAAGATGTCATCATCACCGACCGGAAGGGAGAGCTTCAAGGCTGTCGTTGGCTAGAAAATCCTGGACCCGGCGATGAACAAATTGCCGAATGGCAAAACCACTGGATTGGTGCCAGAAATCAGGAAGTCATGTTTATGGACGTTGCGAACCTTAATTCGGAAGATCGCATGGAAATCATCCTTGTAGAAAGGAGTGATCAGAATATTTACATTCTCTCCCAAGAAGATTCTAAGGGAATAGAATGGAAGGAAAAAGTGGTGCCATTACCGGAACAGATCGTGAATGCTAAAGCCATTTCTGCCGGTGATCTGGACTTAGATGGATTTGTGGATTTGGTGATAAGTAGCAATTCCGAAGGTTACCCCCGAAATGGCATTGTTTGGGTAAGCGCAAAGGACCTGGATTCACCAGAGCCAGCTTTCCTTCCGATCTCAGCACAATTGCAAGCCAAGTACGATCGAATGGTACTGCATGATATCGATGGCGACGGAGATCTGGACATACTGACCTGCGAAGAGAATTACGGCACCAAAAGTCAAGGTCTGGGTGTGATTTGGTTTGAAAATCCGACCAAACCCCATTGAGCACTAGATCATTTGGATAAAGCAATGATGACATCGTGGCAAGTGCACTGGATTTCACTTATAGGTGATTTACTCCTGTGGTTGCAGAAGGCATATTTTCTGCGAAACTGGTCTATAATAGGTTGAGAATCAGATTATTCGTATATTTACAATATACTAAAACATAGAAATAACCTTAATACCACGTACTTAATCATGAGTAGAAGGCACCAGCCCATCAGTTGATCGACCATGACCAGATCACGGGCGGAATTAGTCAGTGACCTCCAAATTCACGATTGAGTCTAATTCCTGTATGTTTTCTAAATTTTGATTCAGAAGCAAATGGTGAATCGTAATGCGAGTTTTTTGCGACGGGTAAATGATTTTATTGATGTCTCAATCGACGCTTAATCCACTTTGTCATGAGATACGACAAGTAAGAAGTCAGCACCATTATCCCTATCTTTTTGAAAGATACTCGAGAGTCGGACTTCGTTCTGTTGATACTTAAGGAATGTAGGCCGTGGACAGTCAATCCATTACTGGTTTTTCTGAGCAAGGCTTCTTTTTTAGGTTCGTGCTTCTGGTGTTGAAAGCAATACATCGAATCCTTCGCAGCACTCCTTTTACATCGACTTCCTTCATCGGTAGTGGCCCGGCACCTGGTCATAAGCTAGCTTTTCCCAGGTGACAAGATGAAAAACCCGCAGGTTCGAAACTATCCTAACATCACTGAGCAGCCTCCTCATACTTGTCAATGTACATCTGATCAAGTTCCTTGGAATCCTTGTATTTGATCCGTAATTCGGTCAATCGGTTTTTCAAGTCCAACACGACTTCCTGATAAGCTGGATCGCTATATACATTTTTCATTTCATGCGGATCCTTTTTCCGGTCGTATAATTCCCACTCATCAATGTCATAATAAAAATGGGCAAGTTTATAGTCTTCTGTTACAATACCGTAATGACGCTTGACCATATGGACTGCCGGATATTCATAGTAGTGATAGTAGACCGCATCACGAAATCCCGATGATTCACCTTTAAATAATGGAATAAGACTTTCCCCTTGCATATCACCTGGGGCTTCTATTCCTGCTGCGCTCAAAAATGTCTGCGCAAAATCCAAATTTTGTACCATTTGCGTATTCCTGCTCCCCGGTTCAATGATGCCAGGCCATCTAACCAACAAGGGTGTCTTGAAAGATTCATTGTAAATAAATCTCTTGTCAAACCATCCATGTTCACCTAGATAAAAACCCTGGTCAGAGGTGTAAACTACAAGTGTATTTTCAGCTAAGCCATTTTCATCGAGATAATCGAGTACACGAGCAACACCCTCATCAACTGCTGCAATACATCCCAAATAATCTTGCATATAACGCTGGTACCTCCACCGCATTAGATCCTCTTGTGACATTTTGGGATAATTCTCCTTAAATTCCTCGTTCATTGGACCATATACTGCATCCCAATCAGCTCTTTGCGCTGCATTTTGTCTCCCGACTTCTCGCTCAAAAGCCCTTTTGTCCCAATTGGCAGTCTCCTCTATGCCCAGTTCGTCCATCACTTCAGGATAAATCTTCGAATCACCAGCCCAGTTCATATGATCCAATAAATTCATTTCCGCTTGCTTAGCTGCCAACCCCCTACCCTCATAATCATCGAAAAGGGTAGCAGGCTCGGGAAATTCCTTATTTATATATTCAGAATAGTGTCGTTTGGCGGGCAGCCACTCACGATGTGGGGCCTTATGTAAATACATCAGTAGAAATGGCTTGTCAGGATCTCTTTCCTCCTGAAGCCAATTAATGGTCATATCCGTAATGAGATCAGTGGTATACCCTTCAACCCTGATTCGACCTTCATTCTTGGTGATAAAATCAGGATTGTAGTATGTTCCCTGACCGGGAAGGATCTTAAACTGATCAAATCCCTTGGGACTATTTCCAAAGTGTAACTTTCCAAACATCGCTGTTTGGTATCCTTGGTCTTGTAAGATCTGTGGGAATGTGATCTGTGAAGTATCAAATGGAAAGCGGTTGTCTATCTTGCCATTGAGGTGGCTGTGTTTTCCAGTTAAAATTACTGCACGAGAAGGTGCACAAATGGAGTTGGTAACACATGCATTGGTGAAGAGCATGCCTTCCCTGGCAATCCGGTCGATACCAGGTGTAGTAATGAGATGATCCTGATAGGCACTTATGGCCTGATAGGCATGATCATCCGACATAATAAATAAGATGTTGGGTGTTTGTGGATGCGTTTGAGGATCCGAAGACTGACATGAAGTCAACAAAACAACAACCAGGAAGCAAATCTGACAAAACCTGACCTTTGGCATGATTGATAAAATATTGTAGGCATCAAGATAAGAAAATAGCCTTGAGGTCGATTCGTGAACGGAATATCAAAATGGTAGGTGCCTATTGCTTTATAATGATGGCAATGTGGCCATTTCTACAATTTCTCTATTTTTCGCTAATAAGAACCATCTATTATGATCAAACCACCACCAGAAAAATTGGGGAGTTTCTACTTGGGAGCTACATATGATGTGGATCGCAACAAGATCAATGATGAAATCTTGAATTACGATGCCAGAGACTTGACCACTCACGCCATCTGTGTAGGTATGACTGGCAGTGGAAAGACCGGTCTTTGTGTAGGTTTATTAGAAGAGGCTGCCCTTGACAAGATTCCCGCTATGATCATAGACCCCAAAGGAGACATGACCAACTTATTGCTTCAATTTGAAGACCTTAAAGCCAAATCCTTCAAACCATGGATCAATGTCGATGATGCCAAACGCAAAGACCTGGATATCGATACTTTTGCAGAGAGAACAGCCTCCCAATGGAAAGAAGGCTTGAAGAAGTGGGGGCAAGGACCAGAACGGATCCAACAGATCAGAAAGTCTGTAGAATACACGATTTACACTCCAGGATCCAGTGCGGGCATCCCCATCAATATTCTAGGATCTTTTACGGCTCCGCAAATTGACTTCGAGGCAAATTTAGAGATGCTAACTGAACGAATTCAGGGTAACGTAGCCGCACTCCTGGGTATGATAAATCGAAAAGAAGATCCATCCCGCAGTCGGGAAGGAATTCTTCTATCGAAAATATTTGAGCACCATTGGCGCAAAGAGGAGAGTCTCGATCTATCGGCTCTGATACTCAGTATTCAGAATCCACCGGTAAAAAAATTGGGTGTCTTCGACGTCGACACGTTCTTTCCAGAAAATGATCGATTTGAATTGGCGATGGAATTCAACAACCTCATTGCCTCACCACAATTTGCCTATTGGCTTAAGGGCGAGCCCTTGGATATTGAGAAAATTTACTTCACCTCCGATGGTAAACCAAGACACAGTATTTTTTATATCGCCCACCTGTCGGAACAAGAACGAATGTTCTTTGTCACCCTCCTGTTAAATAGCTTAATCACTTGGATGAGGGGGCAATCCGGGACCACAAGCCTGCGTAGTCTTATATATTTTGATGAGTTGTTTGGATATTTCCCACCTGTTGCAAATCCTCCATCAAAGAAACCTCTATTGACATTGTTGAAACAAGCAAGAGCGTATGGTGTGGGAACGGTCTTGGTTACCCAGAATCCAGTAGACATTGATTATAAGGGGTTATCAAATGCAGGTACCTGGTTTATCGGAAAACTGCAGACAGAGCGGGATAAAAAGCGTGTTTTAGAGGGGCTCAAGGGGGCCATTGCCGAGAGTGGCTCTTCGGATCAATTTGATTTCGAGCAGCTAATCACATCGCTATCATCCAGGGTTTTCCTTATGCATAATGTACATGAAGATGAACCCGTGGTCTTTCATACTCGATGGGTAATGTCTTACTTGAGAGGTCCACTAACTCGTACTCAGGTCAAGGTATTGATGGAGCAAAAGAAGGATCAAGACTTGGGAGAGGGCGGCCCAAAGCTTGCTTTGGCTGAAAAGAGTAAGTCGAATTTAATTACATCCATCGTGCCGCCTTCAGTCGATCCGGCGGTCAATCAGAAATTTCTAACTATAAGAACATCAGTTGACCAGGCTCTCGCTGCCCTTGAAACAAACAAACCGCCTACTCTACACTATGAACCAATGACCCTGGGGTTAGGGCAAGTGAGGTTTTTTGACCAGAAACGAGATATTGACCAAATTCAAGAATTCGCTCAAATGGCTGGTCCTCCCGATGAATTTGGTAGGGTCGAATGGTCAAATGCGATTGCCATTGACGATTGGAAACATGAATTGGTAAGTCAGCCCGACCAGCTGACCGACATAACTGTGACTTTTGGTGCCGTACCTGAGTCCCTCAACACTGGTAAAGAAATCAGCAAAGTGAAAAAAGATTTTTCCGATTGGATCTATCACAATCAAGAACTACCCATTCAGGTGCACCCTAAGCTGAATCTATTTCAAGAATTAACTGAAAGCCCAGAGTCATTTCAAATGCGGGTACTACAAGCCGCACGAGAAAACCGGGATAAAGAAATTGACGCTCTTCAGGATAAGTATGAGGATGACTTGGAAAGGATCAGTGATCGCATCAGAAGGGAAGAAATCAAGTTAGATGATCAGAAAGCCGAATTGCAACACCGGAAAACCGCTGAGATAGTAGGTGTGGCCGAAACCATCTTCTCGGTATTTGCTGGTCGTAGACGACGGTCTCTAAGTGGCGTGACTACGAAAAGCAGAATGCGGAGAAAAGCATCTCAAAGAGTTGAGGCGATCGAAGAGGAATTGGAGAATTTACATGAAGACTATACCAAATTAGAGCAAGAATTAGAAGGAAGGTTGGCACAGATCGCCCGAAAATGGGAAAAGTCACCGGAAGAAATAGAAGTGCATAAAATTACACCACGCCGTGCCGATGTCATGATCGATCAGATCCTTCTGATTTGGGCTCCGATTTGGGTCGGTAAAGATGGTAGGCGCATCAGTGCACGCTGACTGGGAAGGCTAGTCATCTGATCAATAATCAGATAAGTTCCACCCATGATGGTATTTCGGTTTAATTAATTTATTGGCATCTTTCGTATTGAATTGGGCTTTATCACCATTCCAATAGATTTTTTCCCCAGTTTTATAAGCAACGTTACCCATGTGGGCGTTCACCGCAGCAACACTTCCTGAATCTATTGGCGTTTTCAATATTGAAGGATCACCTGAGCGGATCGCTTCCACAAAATTCTGGGTGTGTAGGTCTAGATAGTTTACCCCTTCGGGTCGTTTCACAGGCTCAATCAATCGCATAAGGCTCTTTCCTTCGTCATTGTAATTGACAGATTGCTTTTCCTCAAAGACGTCGTAACCTTGTCTATTTACGACCAAGGTTCCGTTATTACCAATAAAGGCGATGCCCTCTCTGCGGTCATAGGGTCCCAAATCAATTCCTGTTGCATGTTCCCAAAGCATGTTGAAACCGTCATACTCAAAAATTGCTTGAAGAGTATCGGGTGTCTCAGCAGGATCATCTGGGTAAGCCAGTTTACCCCCTGAAGCCATTACCGACTTAGGGGCCTCAGCTCCCATAGCATACAAAGCAATATCGATCTCGTGAACTCCCCAATCTGTCATTAGGCCACCGGCATAGTCCCAAAACCATCGAAAATTGAAATGAAAACGATTGGGATTGAAAGGACGGTCTGGAGCTGGTCCCAACCACATCTCATAATCAACCCCTTCAGGAACAGGGCCATTTGGCATTGGCTTCATCGGTTTCATCCATCCCTGATATGCCCATGTCTTTACGAGCCTTATATTACCCAATTCACCCGATCGCACCAACTGAATAGCGTCCGCATAATGAGCTCCACTACGTTGCCACTGACCGACTTGAATGATTAGATTTGGATGACGACTCGCTGCCCTTCGCATGATAAATGTTTCTTCAATGCTGTTGGCCAGTGGCTTCTCTACGTAGATGTGCTTTCCGGCTTCGAGCGCATCACAAAGCATCTTACAATGCCAATGGTCTGGAGTTCCAATCACAACAGCATCGACACTGGCATCAGCCAGGAGATTTCTGTAATCGGTGTAAAGAGCCACCTTATTATCTCGTTCTTGAGTGTACTCACCCATTCGTCTTCCAGCCACATTCTGATCTACATCACAGATAGCGGTTAGCTCCACATCTTCTATTTTCAACAAGGATCGCACATTGGACCAGCCCATTCCATTGCACCCGATCACGCCAATTCGCAATTGGTCTTGATTAAGAGCAGAAACTTTTGCAAAAGCTGGATAAGCGGCCACGCCAAGGCCAGCTGCGATTGACTTCCTAAGTACCTCTCGTCTTTTCATGTACTGTGATTTAGTAAGATATCCAACTGCAAGATAATACCTTTGCCTTTTACACCGCAGTAGATAGGCTGTCAGCGATAGGAACATTTTATGCGATTCACATTCGATGACGTTCTTGGTCGTTAAGAATCTACAAATCGTTAACTTCCCACAGTAGTAATAAAATGACCAGAGTGTATGAACAAATATGTTATACCTGCAATCGTATCAATTTTTCTTATTCAGTGCAGCTCCGGTTTACTCAAAAATGAGCTCCCAAATTATGACAAGCTGACAGCGGAAGAAGCCCGGCAGCCAGAATATGCCCTGGCATCATTTAATGTTCACCCAGAATTAGGACTTCAGCTCTTTGCCTCTGAGCCCATGCTCATTAATCCTACCAATATTGATGTAGATGAAAGGGGAAGGGTCTGGGTCTGTGAAGCCCAAAATTACCGGGGCTTTCGCAATGATCACCCACAGCGGGTAGAAGGAGACCGGATTCTAATATTGGAGGATATAGATGGTGATGGACAAGCAGATCAAACAAAAGTATTCTATCAAGGACCTGATGTAAATTCGGCTCTGGGAATAGCTAAACTCGGAAATAGAGTTTATGTCGCTGCCAGTCCTCACATGTTGGTCTTTACCGATCTTGATGGCGATGATATGCCCGACAATAAGGACACATTATTTACTGGATTGGAAGGCGTAGACCACGATCATGGTGTTCATGCCATTGTTTTTGGACCCGATGGTAAACTCTATTTTAATTATGGAAATGAGGGAAAAAGATTGCGGTTAAAATCTGGAGAAATTGCGGTTGACAGATATGGTAATCGCGTCGAGGAGGGTGAAATTTTTCGCCAAGGAATGATCTTCAGATGTAATGCTGATGGATCAGATTTGGAGGTTATGGCTCATAATTTTCGGAACAATTATGAGGTTGCTGTAGATGCTTATGGAGCTATGTGGCAGAGTGACAATGATGATGATGGCAATCAGGCAACGCGTATCAATTTTGTGATGGACTACGGCAATTATGGATTTACAGATCAGATGACCGGTGCAGGTTGGCGTACGCCAAGAATCGGCATGCACGAAGAAATTCCAAAACGGCATTGGCACCTTAACGATCCCGGCGTGGTTCCTAACTTATTGCAGACAGGTGCTGGATCACCCACGGGGATGTTGATCTATGAGGGTCGGCAATTGCCCGAGGTCTTATGGGGTCAGATGATCCATTGCGAGCCCGGAAAGAACGTCGTGAGAGCATATCCCGTACAAGATTCTGGTGCTGGCTACATCGCAAATATCCTCCCGCTGATTAGATCGGCCGATGGATGGTTTAGACCCAGTGATGTCTGCAGTGCTCCTGACGGATCTTTGATGATTTCTGATTGGTATGATGAAGGAGTTGGTGGTCACCTGATGGCCGACATCAAACGTGGACGTATCTACCGCCTGCATTCATCGACGCCAAACTACAAGACAGAAAAAGTGGATTTATCGAATGTAGAATTGGCCGCAAAACAACTAAACCATCCCAATCAAGCGACCAGGTACCTAGCTTATCAAGCTGTGAAGTCAAATGGCACTGGGCCGGAAGTGCTCAAGAGGTTAATTAATGCGTCGGAACATGTTGGGTTAAAGGCCAGAATGTATTGGTGTCTGGCCTCAATTCCCAGTAACAATAAATCTACGATACACCAGGTTTTTGCCGAAAAAAATCCCAACCTAAGGATGGCAGCTCTGCGAATGTCCCGTCAATTCCTGAACGAACCTGATCAACTACAACTCCTAACTGATGCCGTTCAAGATCAAAATGAAGGAGTCTTGAGAGAAGCAGCCATATCTTTGCGGTTCTTAGATGGGGATAAAGTAAATCATCTCTGGAACGTTCTCGCAACAAAATATAATGGAGCGGATCGATGGTATCTTGAGGCATTAGGTATCGGATCCGATCTGTACGCAGACTCAAGGGCTAGTGCATACTTAGCCTTTGTCAAAGAAAAGAACCTTAAGCCCTCCCCAGACATCATTTGGAGATTGCGATCGTCATTGGTGCTCCCGGATTTATATGAGTTAATCCAAACCGCCCAAGCCGGCAGTGATTTGACACGTTATTTTCGTGCTATGCACTTTCTACCAACTAGAGAGACGGAAAAATACTTGGTCCGTGCACTACAAGATGAAAATCTTAACAATCCACAGGAAGTTTTGTTAGCCGCACTTTCGAGCATCAAACCCGAAACCATCAAACAGAACCCGGCTATTCACAAAATAGTGACAGAATCCTTACCTATCATCAGGGGAAGCGACACCTGGGCGATGCTGGTGAGAAATGCCAGATTGAAGTCGGAGACTCCCATCCTTTTGGACTCGGCCCTTCAGTCCGGCGATGAGAACTTTAGAAGTGAAGCCATCAAACTTGTCGTGGAGCTTGATGGCTACCCGATGATCAAAGAACGCTTCAATAAGGCAGACCTAAATGGAAAACTGGCATTGGTCGATTTAGCCAGCCACATACATACCAAGGTAAGCCGGCGATGGTTGGGGGCAGTTCTTCAGGATCTACAACAAGAGACTTTACTTCGACATCGAGCGGCTAAAGCTTTGAGTCAAGACTGGAATGGTATGGAACAACTGATGAACAGACTTGAAGCTGGAGAATTTGATGCCCGGGATGCAGAGGTGATTAGTTTGTACCTAAGTCAGGCTTGGCGCAATGATGTCCGTCAACGAGCCATTGCCTGGATGAAAGCCAACAAAGGTTACACTCCGATAAATCTCCAGGATCTTGCAAACAAGAAGGGTAATGCTCAACGAGGAAAACTCGTTTTTGAAAAATACTGCCTCGGTTGTCATCAAGTGAACGGTGGAGGAATCAATTTCGGGCCGGATCTCAGTCTTATAGGTGATAAGCTGGACAAGAACGCTCTATTGTCTGCAATCGTTTATCCAAGCCTCGGCATTGGATTTGGTTACGAGGGATTTAGCATTGAAACCAACGATGGTAAGAAATACAATGGATTTATTGAAAGCCAGACCGAAAATGAGATTCGATTGCGTATGATGGGTGGCCTTTCCCAGTCTATTCAGGCTGCAGACATCGAGAAAAAAGAACCCATGGCTGAATCTCTTATGACTGAAAATCTACATGAATTGATGACCGAGGAAGAATTGGCCAATTTACTGGAGTATTTGCATAATCTGAAAAAACATAGTGAAATGTAGGCCCAGCGCTCAGTTTTCTAGGAGGAAAAAAATGAGGCGAGGCTGATTTTGGAATTACAGAAAATTCATTGATCAAGATTGCAAATATTCTCAGGCCTTTCATCCTCATTCCAAAACGCAAAAAGGTTACTAAAAAAAACCTTTATTCAATGGTCCAACAGTCGATACTTTTCATTTCGGGTCCCCCACCCCGGTCACTACTGCCACCTGCGAGATAAACTCGATTGCCCTGCAAAATAGCCTGCGAACCATGTCTTCCCTGCAGCATAGGCTGTAAACTAGACCACTGGAGAGTTTTTATATCCAGTGCCTCGACTTCATCGTGAGCAGCAACCTGAGCTCCGCTTTCACCACCCAATATAATCAGCCGATCGTCATGGACGATCACTGCTGTTCCTGCTCGCTGAGTGGGAATATTGGCACTACTTGGCAGAGTACTCCATTTCTTGGTAGTAAAATCATAAACATCAACTTCTCCGAATGTGGCGTCGATTACACTGTTGGTCTTGGCTGATGAATTACGTCCTCCTGCCGCATAGAGTTTATCACCGATCACTGCGGTCTGAAAATGATCCCTGGTGTGTGGAGCATCAGGTAAAGCCGTCCACTCACCAGTGGCAGGATCGAACTCATCAAACCAAGTAGTGTGCCCAGTATAATGCCCTAGTTCATTGCCGCAAAGCAAATAAAATTTGTCTTGATAAACGACCACTCCACCTGATCCGCGATGTCTTCCATCTGGCAATCGGCCAGCAACACGCCAACGATCATGTTTGGGATTGTATACGTGTATGAATGCGATGGGTTCTTCTTTGGGATAGGGTCCAGTGAAAGCGCCAATGACCCAAATCTCACCCTTAAAGGTCACGGCTTGAAAATGGTGCATTTCCAACGGAGAATCTTTGCCCTTAGACCAGATACTTGTCTCAGGATCGAAGATATCAAGAGCAACGGTATTGCGGCCTCCCAAGGCGTAGAATTTACCATCTGCCTCGACAAAAGCGGATTCGTGGCGATAATGCCCACAATTGTTAGTGATCAATCTTTTCCAACTTCCACGCTTCCATTTCTGCTGAAACTTTTGAACACGCCAATTCAAAACTTCTGTAACGTAAAGCTCCTCCTGTGGTCCCACTGCAATTCCGTGAGCGGCACGTAACTGACCTGTTTGTTGTCCCGGCCCTGCTTCAACCTTCCCTAAGATCTCTCCGCTCATATTCAATTTGTAGATGACCTCATCATCTCCATCGACCAGATATAGATTTCTCTCCGGACTTACGGCCAGCCCCCAAGGTTTTCCAACGTGCGTCCAAGCCTCCACAAAATTCCCATCGGTGTCAAACACTTGTACACGTGCGTTGTTGCGATCGGCGACATAAACCCGGTTTCGATCTACAACGATGTTGTGAGGGTTATCAAAATTTCCTTCTTGGTCGCCCTGCTCACCCCAGCTTCGAATAAAATTGCCGTCACTGTCCAATTGTACTACACGATGATTGCCGTAGCCATCTGCAATAAAAATATCTCCATTCGATGCAAACCCAAGGTCAGCTGGCTTAAAAAATAATATCGCTGATCTGCTTTCATCAAACAGCCCACTGGTGCCCTGCTGACCCAATACCATCATCACCTGTCCTTCAGGGCTAATTTTTAGTACAAGATGAGTCTCAAGATCAGTGGTCCAGAGGTTGTCCTCCCCGTCAATCCGCAAACCATGGGGATCAACAAACAGTCCATCTCCAAGGGACCGAACAAATTGGCCCTGAGGGTCAAACTCCATTAATTGATGCTTCCCCTTATTGAATACAAAAATATGCCCCTTGGAATCGACTGCGACACCCCGGGGCTGAATGAAATTTCCATCAGGAGGAGTCTTAAAAAAATGTTCAACTACCTCAAGTTGGAAACCTGCCGTTTCTGGCTGGGCAAAGAGAGTGGATGACATCAGAAAAAAGGTGTAAATAACTGCTCTAGGGAACATATTGTTTAGGAATTAGTCGATAAGCGGCAAGATAAAGAATCTCAGAACGAGATTGGAAAAACCCATACAAATTATCGATGATGTCAGATATCTGAACAACTATTCTTTAGCCTATAGCGTATATGAGTAGTACGGTAACCGGAATGAAAGGAAAGCCTTTTATCGATCGTGGATCACTATTGGGTGAACCCCCGGATATTCCAATTTACATTTACCTGTTGATCACTAAAACTGTAGAGTGAACTCCACCCTGGTAAATTGTCGCCAAAAACACCATACACATCGCCATTTTCGTGCCGAGGACCTGGGTCACAACCTATTACACGTAGATCCTGATCTCCAGAGTCAATCTCGAATGTTATCCACAAGCCCATGTCAGGAAGTGTGACAGGCTGGCCAAGCGTGTACCGATTCCAGCGATTACCATCGATTTCGCGATCATCGATGGTAGACTGATAAAGAACACCCCCCGGTTCATTGTGATCTTGATCGTTCCATTGCATAATCAGCACTTTCATTGATTGAGGCACATCCTGTACATAATAATCAATTGAAGTAAGTGATTTACCAACTTGCCCCATCCTTATTAACTCGTCGGCAGGAAATCTTACTGCAGCATATGAGATGCCCCTAACTACTGCAGGTGCAGATTGATTAAAACCATCGTAGTGAAGAGCATTGGAACCAACTACCGGATCGATTTCATCATCCTTTTGGCAGCCCAAGCTGAAAAATATGCATAGAAGAAGTAGTTTCATCCGCATCGGTCCAAGTAATTGTTACAAACGAATTTACGTTCCTCTTGAACAGCTAAAACTTAAAATTTTCCTAAGAATGTTAAACGGTCTACTAAACTGTTAAAATTACTTCAACCAGGTATGATTTCCAGAAAACCAGGGAGCATGATTATACGACTCGCGGTTATATAATATCCGGGTCATGAGAGAAGTCAATCTTACTTTGGGAAGATGCTAGGGCTTTGCCTTCCTTGTCAAGAAAAAAGGGTATTGAGAGGATATCCAGAGCACACTAATAATTACAATTGCCGTCAATACCGCATAGTTCCAAATGTTCCCAAAGTCAACAAGGATAGGAAAGATTACGATAATGCAGACCAGCTTAAGAAGTTCCAAATAAAATGCCCATCGGCGGCCTTCAAACAAACCGCCCAAAATCGTAATTGCCATTACGATGAATACCGCAAGAGCTATCTGGACCTTGCGATCAAATTCGTCTAAATTAAAAAGGAAATAAGAGGTTAAGAGCAGCATTAGAAGATACTGGAAGAGTATATAGTAATTTAAACGCTGAGGTACAGCTGTATCATAGATTTGCGCTGTGTGGGGATATACTTCCACGGGAGCCCTATAACCTCCCAGGTGAGGGGGAAGCCAACCTGGTTTACTAAAAAGCAATCTAATCCGATCACCCCAGGACATGGGTTTCTTGAGGTCCTTCCACATATCTGCATACCAGTCAAAATTTGCCCAAACTGGATTCCAGCTAGCCAATGGCTTGGTAACTCCATATACTACTTCTTCCTCCTCGGCTTGAAAAGTGCCAAAGATCCGATCAAATATAATCAATGTACCGCCATGGTTCTTATCGATATATTTGGGATTTCTGCCGTGGTGGACCCGATGATGTGAGGGTGTATTAAACACCAATTCAAACCATCTGGGCAATTTATTAATGGTTTTTGTATGAATCCAGAATTGATAGAGGGTCTGAAATGCATTGATGGTTACGAAAGCAATTGGGTTGAAGCCGATTAATGCCAAAGGCAAATAGAATATCATCGAAATAAAGCTCTGAAAGCTAGACTGCCTCAATGCCACCGAAAGATTGTATTCTTCACTTTGATGATGGACAATATGCGTACCCCAGAAAAGATTGATCTCATGTGCATAGCGATGGAACCAATAATAGAAGAAATCTATTCCGATGAACAGCAATAGCCAGGTCATCAAATTTTCCTGAATTTCAAATAATCTCCAGTGGTCATAAATGTAGACGTAACCGACGATGAGGAGTGTCTTGGCAAATACTCCAGTGATTTGCTGGATTATACCACAGCTGATATTCGTAATCGCATCATTAAATCGGTACAGTTGAGTTTGGCCCAATTTACTGATCAGCAATTCGATGCCTATAAGGATAAAAAAGATTGGTATAGAGAGGACAATATAATCCATACATACAAAATTAGCACACCAGCAGCACTTTTTCCCTTTCTAGACAGTTACTTGGGACGACAAAAACTTGGCTAGTCTATTTCATTTGTGCCTATGGATAGATCACCACTGATTTCGCGGACCAATAGTTTCAGAAATTGGAGGTATTGCGCACAAGATTCTCCATTGATCTCATAGTAAGTATGGGGGACTTTCTCGGAGGCAAAGATCAAATCTGCATCACGGAGGATTTTGAGGTGCTGTGAAATCGTTGGGTTGGCCAAGGGAATCGTCTTTGCCAGTTGAAAGAAGGCAGTTCTTCCAGATTTCGCCAGATGTTGAATGATCTTTATACGGGCCGGGTGATTAAAGGCCCGACATACTTGAGCGGTTATTTGGTGGAAGGTATCGAAGCGTTCGTGTTTTGCAAAGGCCATGGTGTAATTTGAGTTATTAATGTTATTTAGTATATGTTTAAGTATTTCGTAAATATACGAATAATCTGACTATCAACATATTACAAAACACACCTTCTAAAAATATCTGTAGTAACATTGCTAGAATCGCAACACTTTGAAACCACGAATGACAGAAGAATTCTCCACCTCACACCTGACTTCAAATTATGAGAACAATCCTATCTTAACCCAAAATCTTACTCCACATGTATTTGGACCAGTTGACCTCGCCTGAAATTGAAAATCTAAGCAAAAACATACCTGTTATCATTCCCATTGCTGCCACAGAGCAACACGGCCCTCACCTTCCATTGGCGACCGATCGAATGATTGGTGCATATTTTCTCGATCAACTCAATCAGGAGATTTCCTCGAAACTCCTCATTGTGCCACCCATCTCAGTAGGTTGCTCTGTACACCATATGGACTTCCTGGGCACCCTTTCTCTTACTCACGACACTTTTACTGCTGTTGTAGAAGATCTGGTGCAATCCCTACTAGAACATGGATTTGATAGGATCATACTTTTCAACAGCCACGGAGGAAATAAAGGAATCGCCCAGGTACTACTGGAAAGCCTGGGGCCCGAACTTGACAAAATGGTCCTGGTGACTTGGTGGGAACTGGCTCCTCAGGCTTTAGCTGAACTAAGTGAATCTGGTATCGGGGGCGTGGGGCATGCTGGCGAATTCGAAACCTCACTTATGTTGCATATTGCCCCAGATCTGGTCAACCAAGACCTGATCATCAAAGGTGCAAATCAACCCACTTACCCCTGGGCAGAAGCGGACATGCTTCGTTCTTCCCAAGCAAAGTTATACCGATCCATGTTTGAAATGACTCCCAATGGAGTATTTGGGGACCCCACCAAAGCATCGGCAGATAAGGGCCAAAAAATCAGCAGACTTGTAGTAGCAAGATTAAGAGAAATAGTGCTGGGAATCAGCAAAGATTAGAAACCTCGTTTGTGGGAGAACAATAACCAAGTAAAAATTCAGGAGGTTAACTTAGCAGATTAAGGCATTAATCCTTAATAGTAATTTCAAATTGATTTTGTGAAATCAAACGCTGTTATCCATGCGAGACTTATCCTCGGCTAAAGCTTCAGCGGCAAGCAAACTGAACATCGGACTGGAAGAAGGGACGACAAGGAATTGGCGAGGAAGAATTGGCGACATCCATGTAGAAATTGGGGAGATTATTACGTATTGATCCTCTTGACATAGTAAATAACCTTGCAAATTGTAAGGTGTATATAAATCACCATACTTCAAAAATGCCAGGAGATCGTAAAATCCGATTGATATTATGTAATTTCCAATTAGAATTTTCTAAACCAAAAAAATCCTAAATCAGACTACTCTCACCTAGCCCCCAGGCAATACGTAATCTTCAAGCCGGCCCAAAGCATCAGGATCGTCACCGTTGATGGCGACCAACCGAATTTGCACCTCGTCAGTCACCGTGACAATTAAAAAATTATCTCTCTCGCCCCCACCCATTCCACTTGCAATAAAAAATATATTGTCTTCTTGATAATACATAAATTCTGATCCCACGGGTTGAGCACCTACATCTCCAGCAAAAAAATATACAGGTTTATCCAGCACCGTAAATAATGGCAAAACCGAACTGAAAAAATTGGTACTATCCGCACGACCTGTTGATGAATTTATTCGGACTTGATGGAAATCATTATCACGAGACCACCAAATGAGATGATGGACAAAGACAAAAATATTTCTGGTGCTAGGTATTTTGTCATTTAATATTTCTTCCAGAAAAACCAATTGATCACCACTGATGTTCCATCCGTCCAAATTGGAATCGAGGATGATAAAAATATCGCTATTATGCTGAAATGAATAGTAGGTGGGGCCATAGCGATTCTCAAATAGGGACCTGTCACTTAAATCATGATTGCCCGCAGCAATATATATCGGATGTTCAAACCATTTCATGTCAGCCTCGAATGCGTTAAAATTTTCCGCCGAAGCCTTCCTGACAAAATCTCCAGTCAGTACTCCAAACCTGATTAGTGAGTCATTGATAATTAAGGCTGACTTTCCGAGAAATGGAGGATGCACTCCACGTCGAAAAACCGAAGGTTGTCCATAGAGGTGTCCAGCGACAAAGAATCCATACGGATCCTCGAACTCGTCAGGGTCTGCACTACCTATTTCTGAAATACAGGAAGGCAATGAGGTAAAACAAACGATCAGCGCCGACAGAAAAAGGTAAAATTGTGGAGAATGAAGCATCGGCAATAACAGTTAATGACTCATTTCCGGACCCATGAGAAATGCGATGGGATGCAGGGATTCAAAATGCCGGCACACAATTCGAAGTATTGCTGCCATCGGTATGGCCAATACCACTCCCGCCAATCCCCAAATAAATGCTCCAACCAACAGGGCAAAGATCGCTGTTAACGGGTTTAGACTCACCTGATCTCCCACGATCTTCGGCGTAATAAAATTTCCTTCAACAAACTGAATCAGTGAGAACAGTGTAATGATTAAAACCGGCTGTAGCCAATTGTCCCCCACAGCAATAGAATACAATAAAGGAAGAAGCCCTCCCAGAAAGGTGCCGAGATAAGGGATCAAAGCCAGCAAACTGGCCAAAGCACCCCAAAAGACTGGATAATCAATACCAATGAGCCAAAGGCCAAAGCTATTCAACACAGCCAATATGACCATGACAATCAGCACGCCTCTCAAGTATTTCTGAATCATTTTACGGATCTCTCCAAGAATTTCCCGCCAATCGGTTCTGCTGTTGTCAATAATCATGTAGGCACCTCTCTTAATTCCCCGCTCATAGAGCAATAAAAACAAGAGGTAAATAAAGGTGAGCACAATACTACTGAGTGTCTGTGTAGATTCCGAGATCCCAAGTTGAAGTAAATTGATGGGTTCCTCCAAAACCTTAGATAAATTTTCTTTGGTCCAGGCTGAAAAATCAAAGTTCTGCAACAGTTTATTTTCGGAGACCCACAATACGATTTCCTGGATTCCTTCTTGCAGATCATCCCCAATGCTCGGAAGCTGTTGAATCACATCGGCAATCTGAAGTGAAAAAAAAGTAATGACCAATGCTAACGGAAATAGAACACTCAACAAGGTAAGGAGAACTGCTAGTATGCGATTCGGCAGTGTAGACAACCACCGCTGGTGCAAAGGTAACAGCAACAAGAATAGTATGATTGCAAAGACTAGTGGAACTAGAATGATCTTCGCCTGCATCAGCACAAAGACGCTCAGGCAAATCGCAAGGAGCAGGTAGGAATACTTTTGAAGTTTGCTCATCTCAATTGCATCGAGCTCATAATCGATGAAGATAAGCTTTCTCATCAATTATAATCGGACATTGGTAACCAAATCCGTCAAGCACAACATCCCGACTCCGCACTGTGAAATGGATGGTTGATCATAATTTGGCAACCACATCAAATCAGTCAAAGATTTGGTTTTATGAGCACATCTTAGATGGAAAGCATCCTTCCCTGGCCACTAAAAAATTTCGTAATTTTGTACGTCACAATAAAAAATAATTCTAATGGTACCTATTGATAAATCTACGAGGCGAGATTTTGTAAGAAAAACCAGCTCAGCCATGCTTGGCAGCACAATCGGATTTAATATTCTAAAGGCGCAAGTCAAGCAGCCACTTGGCAGTGATGTCCTAAAGGTTGGTCTGGTTGGTTGTGGTGGCAGAGGTACTGGTGCCGCACTCCAGGCAACAAGGGCTGACGATCAAGTGATCCTCACTGCGATGGCAGATATCTTTAAAGATCGACTTGAACAGTCGCATGCCAATTTATTGGTCGAAAATGGTGAAAAGATCAAGGTGGAGGATGCCAACAAATTTGTGGGATTTGATGCCTATAAAAAGGTTTTGGAGTCTGATGTTGATGTGGTTATTTTGGCTACACCTCCCAATTTCAGACCTGGCCACCTAGAAGCCGCGATTGAAGCTGGCAAGCATGTCTTTTGTGAAAAGCCCGTAGCGGTTGACGCGCCAGGTGTAAGAAGTGTCATAGCCTCGGCAAAAAAAGCGCAGGACAAAGGCTTAGCTGTTATGTCTGGATTTTGCTGGAGACATGACGACCCAAAAATTGCAACCTATAGTCGATTACTAGATGGAGATATTGGTGAAATTCATACCGTCTACAATACCTATAATACTGGAGCTCTGTGGTATAGAGATCCTAAACCAAGTTGGTCTGGATTGGAGAAAAAAATGCGGAATTGGATTTACCACACGTGGCTCTCCGGAGATCATATCAATGAGCAGGCGGTTCACAGTTTGGACTTAATGTCCTGGGCAATGGGTGATGTCATGCCTGTGAGTGCGAGTGGCACTGGTGGTCGTCAAAGTAGGACGGAAGATCAATATGGTAACGTCTTTGATCACTTTGCGATCGTCTATGACTATGCCAACGGGCAAAAAGGCTTTCATTTCAGCCGGCAACAAAAAGGTTGCTCTCGATCTTATGGATTAGACATCCTAGGGAGCAAGGGTAGATGCAATATTCACGTCTCTAATAATCATGAAATTATCGGTAAGAAGACTTGGAAGTGGGAAGGTGAACGCAATGACATGTATCAATCGGAGCATGACACTTTGTTTTCTTCAATCCGAGCAGGCAAACCATTTAATGATGGAGTAAGGATGGCCAATAGTACCATGTTGGCTATATGGGGGAGGATGGTGGCTTATACGGGCCAGACCATCACCTGGGACGAAGCCCTTCAATCCAGTGATCGCCTGGGCCCGGATCTTGATGACTTCAACTGGGATATGAAGTGGCAAGATCGACCTGTCGCACAACCCGGCATCACAAAATTTGCCTAGGATGCATCGAAGAAACTTTATTGCAGCGACTGGAGCCATTGCCTCTTCGCCATGGATCGGTGCAGCGGGGTTATTCACCAATTCTCTCCAACCACTGACGAAGAAGAGTCTGAAGTTTGGGATGATCAAGGAAGATCTGTCTCTTCTGGAAAAATTCCAGCTGGTTAAGGATTTGGGATTTGACGGTATAGAGCTTGATAGTCCCAATGATTTGGATGAGAAAGCCATCCTGGAAGCTAGAGACAAGACGGGTCTGGAGATACCTGGTGTAGTCAACTCCCTACACTGGAAACATCCTCTTTCGGATCCCAACGATGAGGTGCGGGAAAGATGCCTAGAATCCATGAAATCTGCTCTGCATGCCTGTAAACTGTACGGTGGAACAACAGTCCTTTTAGTCCCTGCAGTCGTCAATAAGGAAGTCTCCTATGAAGATGCTTGGAATCGGTCCACAGAAGCCATTCGCAAAGTACTACCTGTTGCCGAAGAAACGGGAATCAAGATTGCAATAGAGAATGTTTGGAATAATTTTCTCCTGAGCCCACTGGAAGCCGTTCGATACATCGATCAATTTGAGAACAATATGATCGGGTGGTACATGGATATTGGCAATATTGTACGGTATGGATGGCCAGAACACTGGATTCGGACTTTGGGTAGCCGTATTCTCAAAATCGATGTGAAGGAATACAGCCGCACCAAACAAAAAGAAGAGGGCATATGGGCTGGATTTCAAGTGGAAATAGGTGATGGAGATTGTGATTGGGCGGCAGTGAATCAGACACTGGCTGAAGTCGGTTACAGTGGTTGGGGATCTGCGGAAGTGCCAGGTGGAGACAGAACAAGATTAGCCGATATCGCAGCTCGTATGGACCGGATCTACGCTTTGTGACTTCCAGAATCAGACATCCCTTCCAGCAGATCACTCCTAGTAAATTTATCCAATACTTATAGCCTTCGGCCTCAAGACAAGAATCAGTCCTTCCTAGTAAAACTATCTATAGTATGCTTGATCTGCTTCCCCCCCCCCATGTAACGAGGTTGTTTACTATGTAAATATATTACTATTTAAAAAATATCTCTTGTGGTGGGTGACCTTTTGCTCTTAGTACCCACTACATGGTAAATTGCATCTCATCATTCCTCGTCCATCTGATGTGTTTGGGCGAGGATTTTTTACCTTCCGCTTAATGGTTAAAAACAATGGTGCGATTCTTATAGGGCAAGATTTGGTGGTTGAGGTGATGCCAAACTGCCCGTGACAGGACCAATTTCTCCAGATCCCTACCCTTTCGTATAAGATCCTTCACGTCATCATTGTGCGAGATGTGCTCAACATCCTGGGCAATGATCGGACCGCCATCCAGGTCTTCGGTAACATAATGACTGGTGGCGCCGATGATCTTGACTCCTCGCTCGTAAGCCTGATGATAGGGTTTAGCCCCCACGAAGGCAGGCAAAAAAGAGTGGTGAATATTGATGATCCGGTTAGGGTATTTACTGACCAAGTTTCCAGTAAGAATCTGCATGTACCGGGCCAACACAATCAGGTCTATCCTAAAAGAAGCTAACAAGGTTATGATCTTCTGTTCTTGTGCCGCCTTATTTTCCTTATTGATGGGATATACATAATAGGGTATCTCAAATCTCTGAGCAACGCCTCGCAGTTTTTCATGATTACTTATGATCAAAGGAATAGTCAATTGCCACTCTCCAGCCGAATACCTTTGCAACATGTCATGTAGACAATGAGACATTTTGGAAACGAAAATGGCAACCCTCATAGGGTGTTGATCATAATGCAATCTCCAAACCATCTCAAACTTGCTGGCGATCCGCGCCTGAAAATCCTGCCTAAACTCGTCCTCAGTGAGCTTGAAACCGTGCAGATCCCACATCACTCGCATGAAGAACCGGTTGTCTTGCCAGTCCACATGCTGTCCCAAATCAAGGATATTGGCATTGAGGCGATAAAGGTAATCGGTGACTGCTGCTACCAAACCTTTCCGGTCGGGGCAGTGAATGAGTAAAAATGCTCTTACCGAGGCTTTTGATTCCATTTTGGAGTTTCATTTCTGATGGACCACAAATAAACGCGATTTTTAAGCACAAATCTTGAGCCAAATGTGAATGCCCAGGCAGCTGATGACACTTGGCAGCAGTTATAGACGAGAATCTGATTAATGTATATTCACATCATGAAAATGAGATTGTTGAATCTGATTTCTTTAGCAAGCCTGGTTAGCAGCCTTATTGGCCAGAATACGGTTGGGCTGGTGTCCTATGATCGCAGTCAGTCCTATGAAGGCGTAAATCTTATCTACCCTCATAACCAATCGGATGTATTCTTGATAAATGGTTGTGGTGAAGTGGTTCATCGTTGGTCTGATTCCACAGATTTCCGACCTGGAAATACTGCCTATTTGCTGCCAGATGGCAGATTGGTGAAGACAAAACGTCCTTCTTCGGTTTCCAATGATGTGATCTGGGCCGGCGGCGGAGGTGCAACCATTGAAATTAGGGACTGGGATAACAACCTGGAGTGGTCCTTTACCTTAAATGATTCGACAGCACGCCTCCATCACGATATTGAGGTGATGCCCAATGGCCATATCTTAACGATCGTCTGGGAGAGAAAATCAAGAAATGAAGCCATAGCCGCAGGAAGAGACTCATCAAATCTAACTGAGGATGAACTATGGCCTGATGCAGTCTATGAGATTGATCCCGAGAATGATTCAATCGTTTGGCGTTGGCACGTTTGGGACCATTTGGTACAAGATTTTGACAGCACCAAGAATAATTTTGGCGTTGTAAGTGACCATCCCGAACTCATCGATATTAATTTTGATGATGATGGTGATCCCGATTGGCTGCATACCAATGCGATCGACTATCATCCCGAAAGAGATCAGATTCTTCTATGTATACCGTTCTTGCATGAAATTTGGATCATAGATCATTCCACAAGTACCCAAGAAGCGGCCTCACACACTGGTGGATTGGCTGGACGGGGTGGAGATTTACTCTATCGCTGGGGCAATCCCCAAGCTTATCGTGTTGGTGTTCCGGAAGATCAATTACTATTTAATCCACATGATGCGCATTGGGTAAGGGACTTCTTAACCCCTTCGCATGCCGATTTCGATGATGTGATGATTTTCAACAACCAAGCAGGAATTGACTTTTCACAAGTCAACACGATTGAAACTCCCTGGGATATGTATCTGTGGAGTTACAATCAAGATAACGGATTCTGGGGCCCCAGTAATTACCATAAGACTTTATTTCATCCCACACCATCTGCTTTTTTCTCCACGGGTTTGTCAAGTGCTCAAGCCTTGCCCAATGGAAATTATCTATTCTGCTCGGGCCGACAGGGTTACAGTATTGAATTAACACCAGAAAATGAAATTGTCTGGGAATACATTACTCCTTTGCGTAGGGGTACCGCAGTAGAGCAAGGTGATTCACTCCAATTAAGTGATAATCTGACTTTTCGCATGGATCGTTATCCAATAGACTATCCGGCCTTTACTGGTCGTGATTTAACTGGCAACAACTGGATCGAAATCAATCCCGATTCTAGTTTTTGCACTTTGACTTCCATCATCCGTGAAAATGCTCCCTTTGATTTCATAATGTATCCCAATCCTGCCTCCAATACTGTTTATTTCGACTGGCCGAACTCTCAAAGAGTCAGTCTAGAAATTTATAGTGTCACCGGAAAAAAATTGATGCATATCCACACTCACTATAAATACGAATCTGTGGATATATCCGAATTACCAGAGGGAATTTATTTTGTGCGGATAGAGAAGGGGAAAGTCAAAAAATTGTGGGTAAATCACCCATGAATTAATTCACGGATTTGCAGGTTTGACTTGCTTTTCGATTATCTCAATTCCGTCTTTTATTAAATGAGAAATCTCGGGCTTCTGCCGGGTAATCAAATCCAAAGCCGCTTCTAATTGATCAACTAGTTTTGGTCTGTTCTCCTTCACAGCGATTTCCAATAGTTCGAGCAATAAAAGCCATTCTCCTGGGTGTTTTTCTAATGAGTGATCTACCAAATCCCTGATTTTGGTCGAGTGACCTCCAGAACGTATTTTCCGAATACGATCGTATACGTGATCTTTTTCCGACCATCTATCGCGCAACGGACTTTCGACAGCAACCTCGTGGGTGATGAGATCAAAGGATGCCAAATCAGCGGGACCGGCATATCCAGCATATATGCTCTTCCCTACCGCCATGTCGAAAATTCCTTGATCTGGTGCAAAAAGAGTTGCACCACGATGCTGCACGTGGCAATTAGTAAAACGAATTAAAATAATCTTCCCCTTTAAATTTCTGAGGCCAGTGATGACTTTTCCCTCAATCGTAACTTCTCCTTCGAATTCGAGCTTAACTCTTCTCCCTTCGTAAATATCATATGCCTCCAAATCACGAGGCGACATGTCCTCGATGGCCAAATTGATCCCGCGCAATCGACCAATAGGTGTACCATAGCCATCTGGGTACTTTTGTATTCCATGACCGATCAATTCTCGATCACGATAAGCCAAAGCAGATGGACCTGAAGTTGATAGGTAGACAACGTCTCCCCTGGCCGTGGTAAAAACATCTTTAAACACTCCGGAGATTTGAATACCTGTACTTAATTCGATCGTCCCTAAATCTGCAGAGTCAATTAATTTTCTTACAGCCTCTAGGCCACCGGTTCTTACCGCCATTCTATTGGCATACTCTTCCAATACGAAACTCAAATGGGCAAAATCCGGAGTCACAAAAAGCTGTGGTTGCGGTTTAGTATAATCAAAATTTATTTCTGAGGCCTCAAGTGAATAAGGCAGCTTGGCAACCTTTTCAGACATGCACCACTTACTTTCGCCAATACTGGAAAGCAAGCCGGCACCATAGATCTTCGGCTGCTCAGGAGTACCGATAAGGCCATACTCAACTGACCACCAGTGCAGATTTCGGATTGCGGTCATCTCCGAGGGTTCTACCCCCTTGTCCTGTAAGCTTCGAAGGACCTCCTCCGCTTCTGCCAGATCACTGTCCGGGGTGTTGGGATCTTCCTTCAGCTCTGTCAATTTCCGAGTCGCACGATCTAGTGCCTTATCATGAGATGAGGCGATGGCCTTTGCACCAATCTGTCCGAGCCTCCTAAGAAACTCTGCGTATTCCGGATTGGCAATAATTGGAGCATGTCCAGCAGACTCGTGAATAATGTCCGGTATCGGTGTGTATTCTATGTCTTGCAGGGTTCGAATTTCCGATGCAATAACCAAAACATTGTATGCCTGAAATTCAAGAAATGCCCTGGTGGGAATTAAACCATCAACGGCAACCGCAGCCCATCCAATCTTGGCTAAAATCCGATTCATACCATACATGCTTGGTATAGATTCGATCGAAATGCCGGTTTTATACAATCCATCCAAATAGCTTTCATGGGCAATTTTCGGCAATACGCGAATATTCTTTCGCATCACATATCGCCATACAGCATGATCTTCTGGGGTGTAGGAATCATAATGCTGCGGTTTGATAAATTGCAATAGGTGGTGAGGCAATTTTGCCAACACTGAATTGCCCGGAATACCAGCCTTGATATATTCTTCTTTCGAATTTCTCACTTCAAATCAAGCAATTACACCATGATCAAAATTTACAACTAATCCAACTGCCCTGCAAGCCGTGCCATGGTAAGTCAGTGACCGGAACAATCCCATCAACGACATGCTAACGACATTTCTAAAACCTTTGCTAAAGCCCATATGGCCATTTCCATTGCCTGGTGTTGACCAATCGAGATACGTACCCGATATTCGTGCCCGGGCCATCCCAAAGGACGTATCATTACATGATTTTCCAACATTTGTCGCTCCAACTCCAAGGCTGTTAAAGGGGTTTCTATCATAACAAAATTACCTTGAGAAGGCCAGTACCTCACCCTCAGGAACTCGAGTTGATTCATAAACCAAGACCGTTCTCGGTGCACTAAGTCAACCGTTCTCTTGAGAAAAGCAGTATCTAAAAGGGCAGCAATCCCGGCCTCAATACACAATGTACTGAGCAAAAACGGCTTACAAAGAAGCCGTAGGTACGCTGCAATTTCGAGCGTACTGTAAGCATATCCCACTCGCAAGCCAGCCAACCCATGCGACTTGGAAAAGCTGTTCAGTCCTATTACAGGCAATCCCTCGTTCACATAGTACTCCGCACGCGTATAGTCGGGTGAACTGACAAAGTCTGCATAGACCTCGTCTATTACCATGATGACATGGTCTGGCAGCCATCTTGCAATGCGGGTAAGCTGGTGAGGGGGAAAAGCATTTCCAGTGGGATTATTCGGCGAAGCCAAAAAGATCAATCGAGTCCGGCTTGAGACCACGGACAAGAGTTTAGTCTCATCCAAATGGAAATCGGGCTCGACCAATGGCACATCGATAACCCGGACTCCATTCTTCTCACCAAAAACCCGGTAGGGTAAAAATGTTGGAGATGTGATGATCAATTCATCACCCGGATTGGTAAAACCACGAATAATGATTTCAATCAGTTCTGATCCACTGGGTGCACAGAAAAACTGATCGGGATGAAGGCAATTGGCATAGTATTCTGACAGAGATTCTCGCAAACGAATTGCATCGTTATCGGGATACTCATGCAAGAGATGTAGATGATGCTGAATAGCCTCGATGGCTTTCGGGGATGGTCCGAATGGGTGCTCATTTGAAGATAGTTTATGGATGTGCTGACCATTCGACCTCTTGGGTCTTCCCTTTCCTCCACGGTATTTATCCGCGATCTTCAAATATGGTTTAAAAACGTTCTTTGCCACCTCCATACTTCGGCATTTTTCCTTCCTCCATCATAGAGTCCCCCTCAAAGCTTGCTCTCTTTCAATGGCTTCAAACAACGCCTTAAAATTGCCCTTACCAAATGAAGTTGCTCCCTTCCTCTGTATGATCTCAAAAAACATGGTCGGACGCGGATTGATGGTCTTGGTGAAAATCTGCAACAAATATCCTTCTTCATCGCGATCTACCAATATGCCCAGGTCCCTCAACTGGTTAATGTTTTCATCAATTGCCCCCACACGTCCCCTTAGGTCATCATAGTAGTTAGATGGCACGTCCAGAAATGCTACTCCTCGTTCTCTCATGCTGGAAACTGTATGGATGATATCGTTTGTCGCCATAGCAATATGCTGAACTCCCGGGCCTTCATAGAAATCTAAATATTCTTCGACTTGGGATCGTTTGAGTCCAGGAGCTGGCTCATTGATGGGAAATTTGATTCGTCCATTACCATTACTCATGACCTTACTCATCAGGGCAGTGTACTCAGTGGAAATATCCTTATCATCGAAAGAGATGATCTGACGAAAACCCATCACGTCGCGATAGAAGTTTACCCAATCATTCATCTTGCCCAATTCTACATTGGCTACCATATGGTCCACAAAGCGAAGACCCGTACTGGTAGGACTATATAGAGTTTGCCAAGGTGCATATCCCGGCAAAAATGAGCCTCTGTAATTTTTGCGTTCGATGAATCTATGAAGCGTATCACCGTAGATTTGGATGGCAGAAGTGACAACCTCGCCATGGTCATCCGATCGGGTCTCAGGTTCTTCATAAGACTGAGCACCCCGAGCTATGGCAACTTCATAGGCTTGGCGAGCATCACCTACGGTCAAGGCACAGACATGCACACCATCACCATGTCGATCGATATGCTTACCTATCTTACTTCCACTGTGAAGCGGCGAGGTAAGCACAAACCTGATCTTGCCTTGTTCAACCACAAATGACTCTCGGTCTTTAATCCCAGTCTCCAAGCCGGCATAAGCTAAAGACTGAAAACCGAATGCGGATTTAAAGTAGTGGGCAGCCTGCTTGCTGTTGCTTACATAGAATTCGATATGGTCTGTCCCTTGCAGAGGAAGCATGTCCTTCGACACTGACCTAGGTTTTCTATTCTTCGCCAAAGTTTCCATTTGATATTAGCCTTTGTTCATCTCTATCAAATAAACAATTTTCATGTCATTTTTATTCAAAAAGGACACTATTTGGTATTTTTTTCTATCTTTAAACATATATATAGAATATTTTTCCTAAATCCGATAATAAGAGACCGGTATAGAGAAAAAAATTCTGGGCTAGTCGACCAATGTCAAAATTAGATACTACGGACCTCGCCATTTTAGCGATGCTGCAAACCGATGCGAGGTTGACCATTAAGGAGATGGCTGCTAGGCTTAACCTATCCACGACACCGGTCTTCGAACGCATCAAAAGATTAGACCGGCAGGGCTTTATTGAGCGCTACATCGCCATCCTCAACCACAAACTCCTGGGCAAAAGCCTTACCGCATTTGTGGATATTGGCATTAAGGACCATAGCAAAAGGGCCATTGATCATTTCGTGCAGCAAGTAACTTCGTATCCAGAGGTGATGGAATGTCATCACGTCACGGGAAATGCCGATTTCCATTTGAAAGTACTTACCGAAAACATCGAAACTTACAACAAATTCGTCCTGGACAAATTATCTACAGTACCGAACATTGGTCACGTAGAGACCCGCTTTTCGCTCTCTGAAAGAAAACGTACCCATGCTCTGGATCTGAATCCCTTGAAATAACTTACCTAATCAAGAGTACCAAAGCAGCTAAAGCAGTCATCACCAGAACCAAGCGGCGGTATAGTCCCTCATTCATCTTAGATACCAAAAAGATGCCTATCAAGAAGCCAACACCTATGGCTGGAATTACCATAGCGTCCAACGCCAGTGATTTCCAGGAGATGGTCTTCCAAAAAATTATGTGCATCGGGACCTTAAACAAGTTGATGATAAAAAAGAACCAGGCACCGGTTCCAATAAATCGATCCTTGGGAAGTCGTACTGCGAGCAGATAGATAGACACTATAGCCCCAGCAAGGTTACCCACCATAGTGGTAAATCCGGCTGCAATACCCATCAATGCTGAAAACCACCAATGCCCAGGTATGGAGACATCTGGTCGGCGCTCCCACCAAAAGAGGCTAACGACTGATAGGAGGATCAATATTGCCATAACATCCCTAAACACTGCTTCTTCCATCCACTCTCCTGCCCAAACTCCCAAAATTACACCAACCATAGTCCACGGAAGCAATAGTAAGAGATAAGACCACTGGGCGTGTCGATTATAGTATATTACTGCCATAACGTCGGCAATGATCAACATGGGCAAGACAATACCCGTCGATGCCTTACCCCCAAAGACAATGGCCATTAGCGGTACAGCCACCGTAGCTACACCTTTGATGCCGGCCTTTGACAGACCATAGAGCCATCCGCAACCCATGAGGATGATCCATTGCCAGGTAGTGAGTGAGAACTCCATAAGAAGGGCCGAAAACTGATTCACTCGATTGTCCTTGAAAGGTCCCAAATATAAGCGATCAGATCACACTGCCCCTATGGAAAACCCTAAATCGCAAGCCGAAGCAGCTAACGTTTATCGCAAATATATCCTAACACATCTGTTGGTTTAAGCCACCGATCTATCTGGCAGAAACAATCTCAATGTCCAATCGTTATTCTTCTTGGATACAAAGCGCCCTTATGCAAAGACTATTTACGTTCTACTTCCTGTTTTTGATTGGCTTCTTGCATGCTCAGGAAAAACTGACCCTCAGTGGTTATATTCTTGATGCGTCGAATGGGGAGTCACTTATCGGAGCCACAGCCTTTATCCGTGATTTGGGCATTGGGGGTACCAGTAATGAATATGGATTCTACTCGCTTTCAGTACCTGCGGGTAGTTATACCGTGGAATACAGTTTCTTAGGTTACGATACCGAGGTGAAGACGATTGAACTCCAGCAGAATCAGAGCGTCAATATTGAGCTTGTCGTTGTATCGAATGATTTGCAAGAAGTTGTTGTTCAAGCCGAAGCCGACAACCAAAATGTCAGCGAAATTCAAATGAGTGTCAGCAAACTGGATATCGAAACCATTAAGAACGTGCCTACCCTCCTCGGTGAAGTCGAAGTGATCAGGACTCTCCAACTACTTCCTGGTGTAACTTCGGTGGGAGAAGGTGCCTCAGGCTTTAATGTTCGCGGAGGAAGTATTGATCAAAATCTGGTACTACTGGATGAGGCGCCTGTGTTCAACTCATCGCACTTATTTGGTTTTTTCTCAGTATTCAATCCAGATGCAATTAAGGACGTAAAATTGTACAAGGGCGGGATACCTGCGCGATATGGTGGAAGGTTATCCTCTATCCTCGATGTGCGAATGAAAGAAGGAAACAAGAAGCAATTTTCGATGGATGGAGGCATCGGCTTTATTTTTAGCCGGCTGGCCTTGGAGGCACCCCTTATCAAGGACAAAGCATCATTTATTGTGGCTGGACGCAGATCCTATATTGATGTCTTAGCAAAACCCTTCTTAAATGATGAACTCGAAGGTTCGGTGTTAAATTTCTATGATTTGACCCTTAAGGGAAATTATGATATCAATGAACGCAATAAAATCTATTTGTCAGGCTATTTCGGAAGGGATAATTTCGGCTTTGGCGATGCCGCCGGCTTTAATTGGGGAAATAGCACGGGCACTTTTCGATGGAATCATTTATTCAATGATCGTCTTTTTAGCAATTTCACTATTTATTTTAGCGACTATGACTATAAACTCAATTTTGGTGAAGAATCTACCAATAAATTTACTTGGAATGCTAATATTGAAAACTATAGTTTAAAACCTTCATTTACCTACTACCTCAATCCCGATAACATCCTCAGATTCGGAGGTCAAGGCATTGTGTATACTTTCGAACCAGGGAATGCAGTAGGTGTCAGCGAAGGGGAAACCACTGACGTAAGTCTTGCCAACAAATATGCTATTGAAAGTGCCGTATATCTGGAAAACGAACAGCATTTTGGCAATCGCCTACAACTTAATTATGGATTGCGATTTTCTCATTTTAATTATACAGGAAAAGGAACCGCGTATTCTTTTGCTGATGCTAGGATACCCGGCAGGAGAAGACAACCGCTTGGAATGGAAGCCTTTGACCAATGGGAATCGATAAGGACCTACCAAAACCTTGAACCACGATTTGCCTTAAGGTATCAATTCAACCAAAGTTCTTCGCTTAAAGCCAGTTACAACCGAACTGCCCAGTACATCCATTTGGTATCCAATACAACCGCCTCGACACCCGTCGACATATGGACTCCCAGTACCAATAACATCAAGCCACAACAATCCGATCAATGGGCCCTGGGATATTTTCGAAACTTCTCTAAAAATACCTTTGAGAGCAGTATCGAAGCTTATTACAAGAAAATGGACCACCTAATAGACTATGTCGATGGAGCAGATCTGTTGCTGAATGAATTTTTAGAAGGTGATCTTCTGGAAGGCATCGGCCGAGCTTATGGCTTGGAATTGCAGATAAAAAAATCAAAGGGTAACCTCAATGGATGGATCAGCTATACCCTTGCACGAACAGAAAGAAAAGTTGAGGGAATCAATGCTGGAAATTGGTATCCATCCAGATTTGATCAAACCCATAATTTAAGTATTACAAGTTTCTACACATTGAATGACCGTTGGAGTTTTGGCGGTACCTTTCTTTTGAATTCTGGAACTCCAACGACATTTGCTACATCGCGTTACGAACAACAGGGGTATGTTGTGCCTCACAATGGTCTTGATGTGCGGAATAATGTACGTATACCTACTTACCATCGACTAGATCTTTCGGTAACACGATCCGGTAAAAAGAAGAGAGCTAATGATCGTTGGGTGGGAGAATGGGTTTTTTCGGTTTATAATATTTATAGTCGCCGAAATCCATTTTCGATCTACTTTCAGCAACAGCCTGACCGGGTCTCCATAGATCAACCCACCATAACCGAGGCCGTACAATTGTCAGTAATTGGAAACTTTATCCCCTCTATCTCATACAACTTTAAATTTAGATAGAATCATGATAAAAAATCCGCTCTATTTCGTTGCAATATCTGTGATCGTTCTTACCTCCTGTGAAGATGTCATCGATATTCAAACACCCGATGCACCTAATCAATGGGTCGTGGACGCATGGATAAATAATTTACCGGCAAAACAAATCATCCGAATTACGGAGAGCCAACCCTATTTTAATAACGAATTTTCACCAGGAGTGCTGGGCGCTGAAGTATCGATCAGCTCCGATCGAGGTGAAGTTTTCATCTTCGAGGATGAGGGAACCGGCGATTACAGTTGGCTACCTCCGGCGGACTCGGTCTTCGGTGCTGTTGGTTCAGCTTATGAACTGACCATCCGATTCAATGATCACATCATAACCGGACAATCCGTAATGAATCCTGTACCATCTATCGACAGCATTACTCAGGAGTTGAGACTGGACGAATTGGGACCAGATGGCATTTATGCTGAATTCTTTGCCCGGGATCTGCCTGGTTTGGGCAACACCTATTGGATCAAAGCTTTTAAGAATAATCAATTCCTCAATAAACCCTCAGAAATCAATTTGGCCTTTGACGGAGGGTTTGATGCCGGTGCAGAAATCGACGGAATAATCTTTATTCCCCCAATTCGTGAATTTATAAATCCAGACCCGGACAGCAGTGAAATGGATGTTTCCCCCTATAGAGTAACCGATCGCGTAAGGGTGGAAATTCACTCCATCAATTTAGATGCGTTTCTTTTCTTAGAATCGGCACGAGATCAAATTCTCAATGGAAACAACACCATCTTTGCTTTCCCCATCGCCAATTCACCAGGAAACCTAAGCAGTGCTGATCCAAACGAAGAGATTTTGGGAATATTTAATGTAGCCAGCGTGACTTCTAAAGAAAAGACCATAGAGTAGTAGCAAATGGCATCATAAGCTTTACCTATATCAAACCGCCGGTTAAAGAACCGGCTCTACCATCGATACCCACAGCTACTGTAATAATAAGCAAACCAGACGGCATGTGGTCCTCCTATGTCGAGCTCAAATTAAACGATTACACAATTAAACAATTAACAATTAAACCTCACCTCAACACCACAACACCACAACACCATAATACCACAACACCATACAAATCACCCGCCGGTAAAAGAAACCGGTCTACCATCGATACTTACAGCTCTTGCTATAATAAGCAAACCAGACGGCAACTGGTCCTCCTATGTCGAGCTCAAATTAAACGATTACACAATTAAACAATTAACAATTAAACCTCACCTCAACACCACAACACAATACCATAATACCACAACACCATACAAATCACCCGCCGGTAAAAGAAACCGGTCTACCATCGATACTTACAGCTCTTGCTATAATAAGCAAACCAGACGGCAACTGGTCCTTCTATGTCGAGCTCAAATTAAACGATTACATAATTAAACATTAACCAATTAAACCTCACCTCACCACAACACCACAACCCCACAAAACCATACAAATCACCCGCCGGTAAAAGAACCGGCTCTACCATCAATGCTCACAACTCCTGTACCATAAAGCAACCAAACGGTAATTGATCCTCTATGTCGAGCTCAAACTAAAACGATTACACCATTAAACATTCAACAATTAAACGATTAAACCTCACCTCACCACAACACCACAACCACACAACACCATAATACCATAATACCATAATAGCGACCAGCAATTCTTCCTGATTTTTCATAAATTGAATAGTCTTCAATCTGGTCCGCAAAAATTCTTTTGATGAAAACCCTTATCTATATATCCATACTTGGCTTTGCCTATCACCTCTCCACTTCCATCCGACCATCAACATTTGACATTCCAAAAACCTGGGATATTGAGGCCCTTAAAACGGGACATCTTCCTCCTCCAGACCAAAGTGTCGTAATCAACTATCCCCCTGAAGAGTATTATTATTCCTTGCCAGAACATGTCATTTATCGCACCTATCCGATTTATGCGAAGGAATTTGAACCTGAAGGATATATGGATTCACTCAGACAACTGGAACCGATTATTGAATTTGATCTCGATAAAATAAAGACCCAACAGGATTGGATTGCCGCCGGGAAAAAAGTGTTCCATTGGCCAGCCAACATCCTGAGTGATAACCGGATGGCGGAATTTATGGTAGACTCTGCTTATTTGAAGGGATCGGGTGATCGAATCACTAAAGACGGGATTTATCCCTTTTACAACTATGTCATTAAAGAAAAAGGAGAAATACTAATCGGCGACCTATCCTGTGCCAATTGTCATACCCGGGTCACTGAAGATGGCAAGGTGATCATTGGAGCCCAAGGCAATCATGCGTTTGATGGTGCCTTCGCTTACGATCTTGCCCGATTCGAGTTTCCCATGTCTTTGGTAAATCACGGATTCCATCAATTGGTTGGAACTCCATGGGCACCAGAAGATGTAGAAGTGAAGACACGCAATCGATCTCGCGAGCAGGTACTGAAGGATCTTTTTGCTCTGCCACCTGGCACGATGACCAGACAAGGAATGGCTTTCAATTTACCACTAAGTGTCCCTAGCCTTATAGGCATCAAGGATATAAGATATCTCGATGCCACTGGATTAATGTTACATCGGGGTCCAGGGGACCTTATGCGTTACGCTGCCCTCAATCAAGGTATGGATATGCTAATCAATTACGATGGTTTTATTCCCTTGGGTATCGATGATCATTCTAAACTCCCATCTCCCAGCGAATGGGATAACCCTCTAGGTTATGAACCTGTGCGGTATTCCGAATCACAACTGTATGCTTTGACCCAATTTATTTATTCGCTGGAACCTCCAGAAAATCCCTATGATTTCCCTCAGGCCTTGATTGATCGTGGGAAGCAAATCTTTTTGGAAGAGGGCTGTGTTACCTGCCATACCCCACCCGCTTATACCAACAATATGCTGACTCCAGCTGATGGATTCACACCGCCCAGGGAGCACTTTGAGTTGTATGATATCTTCAATATTTCTGTGGAGACCGATCCGCGCTCCGCTCTGTGGAGCCGGCGTGGTACGGGGTATTATAAAGTACCTTCACTCCGGGGTCTATGGTTTAAAGATGCTTTTTTCCATAACGGCGAACTTGCAAAGCTGGAAGATGTTTTTGATCAGGCCAGACTACAAGATGACTACACACCCACCGGTTTCAAACCTCATGATGTCACACACCGCGCAGTAAAAGGACATGATTTTGCCATGAATTTGTCTGCAAGAGATAATGAAGCATTAATATCATTTCTAAAAACACTATAGCATGAATTCTTGCCATGGTCAATTCCTATTTGCAATCAAGACTGTGCAGGACCTTCATCATGCGTGGAAGTTTCTTTTAATCCCAATCTATTTACTCGGTCAACAGGCATACTCCCAAACCAAATGGACCCTAGATACGACCTCGATCACTTTCCAGATCAAGAATGCCGGAATTCTTGTTAACGGTTCGTTTGAAGGCTTGGTTGCTGACATAAAATTTGATCCTGATGAACTCGATGATTCCCACATCATGGCACAAATAGATGCTCAAACCATAAAGACAGGCATCCGCTTACGTGATAAACACCTGCGCCAATGGGATTACCTGGATGTCGAACAATATCCCCGGATTGCTCTGCGATCCACCACCTTCAAAAAAAATCTCGACAACAATTTTGTGGGATCCTTTCTTCTTGACCTAAAGGGAAGACAAGAACTGATTGAAATACCCTTCAACTTTGTGAACAATGGGGACCGGAGTACCTTCGAAGGCACTTTTCAAATAAATAGGCAGGACTTTGAGATTGGGGATGAAAGTCTCATTCTAGCCGATACAATTCAAGTTAAAGTATGGGTGCAGACAACTGAGGAAAATTGAGGAAATTGATGCAACGATTCACATCGACTGCCTCCTTCTCACCATTGTCCCTATCTGAAATAAATGCCCTTCTGATCAGTGGTCAAACCACTATTGAATTCGACAGTTTACATTCTTAATGGCCTACCTCCCAACATGCGTCTAATCTCTTCAACTTTTTCTGCAGAAGATTTTTATACCCATAAATCAACTCCAGATTGGATTTACCCCTAGTTATTCTAGTTGCTCCTGAAGGATTCTGAGGTTCCTGCTCCGTCAATAATCTGTTCTTTCATTCACCATTATTCAATAATCCCAGACCCAGCTTCGTTGTTTTCTGTAGGAACACATTTTGTAAGATTATATCCTAACATATGAGAGGATCTGCAATCGTCAGTGTTCTTCTTTTCGCCAACTCTTTTTTACTTGCCGGCCAATGCCCATGCGAAGATCCTGTGCTCCCTTTACATCCAGAAGTTATCGTCAATAATAGTAACGAACTGGTTGCAGCATTAAATCAGGCCATCAGCAACAATGGACACCTGACCATTTTGCTCAACTCCGGCACTTATCAACTCACCACCAATCTGCCGTTTATCTCTTCCGGCACAACTGCGCTCACAATAAGAGGAGCCACCGGCAATCGTGATGATGTCATCATCAAGGGTTTGGGCTGGGACAATGATGCAGTAACCCACATTTTCAATGTAGCGGCAGACAGTTTCACGCTGGCTGACCTGACCATCGGCGAGGTTTATTACCATCCTATCCAGATTCACAGCAATCCCAACGATGCCGACTATTGCTTGATTCAAAATATACGATTTGTCGATGCCAGAGAGCAACTCCTTAAAGTATCGGGAGGGGGAGAGCTTTTTGCAGACCAGGGAATTATCCGGTGTTGTTTGTTCGAGTTTACCGCCGGGGTTGCCTACCAAAATTACACTGGGGGAATAGACGCTCACCGGGCTGTCAATTGGGAGGTAGGCCACAACATCTTTAAGCACATCCGTAGTCCGGATGCCGGCCTTGCTGAGCATGCCATTCATTTTTGGAGAGAATCATCAGGCACTGTCGTCTATGGCAATCAAATCATTGATTGTGATCGCGGCATTGGTTTTGGATTGGGAAGTGAGGCGACATCCGGTCACCAAGGGGGCATCATAAAAAACAATTTTGTGCACACCAGCCGGGATGTAGGTATTGGGTTGGAAAGTGCAACGAAGGCTAAAGTATACCACAACACCGTCATCACCGAAAACTATTTCAATTCCATTGAATATCGATTTTCCACTACTACCCAGGTACACATCGCCAACAACATTACCGATCAAGCCATTTCAGATCGCAGCAGTGGATCCTCTGGAATCATTGAATCGAATGTGCAGATTACCGACCTGAACATCTTTGTTGATGCCTCCCAATATGACTATCATCTGGAGACAATCACACCACAAATTAGTGACGCTGGAATAACCCTTAGTGAAGTAACCCAAGACTATGATTGTGACTTTCGTCCCACAAATAATGCCATGGACATAGGAGCTGATGAATTAGCCCCAACTACATCTACAGATGTCCTACTGGAAACTTCGGGGATCGGCCTATATCCCAATCCAGTGGAGGAGACTTTTACTGTCAGTGGTTTACTTTCTGAATACACCATACAAGTGCTGGACAGCCAAGGTCAGATACATCAAAACTATGATCAAGTCACTGGTACCATCACGATTGATATTGGGACATTGCCACCGGGACTATATTTTGTAAAAATAGAAGGAAAGTCCAATGCGTTGAAATCTTTGCAGTTGATTTTGAAAACCTGAGGTGGAGCTTCAGAAAATTATCTTCGCAGGTGTCTTTCTCAGCTACACCTTATTTGCTAGCTCGACAAAACGATATAGTTCATAAGTCAACAACTGGGTAGCTTTCTGATAATGGATATGGTCATCAATCAACTTCTGGTAGGTATCCATCAGCATTTCATCTTTCCATAGAAAAGTCGAGATAATATTGCTGATCTTAAAGAACCTTTCGATATCAAATGGTTGTGGTATAGGATGTACACGGATGTATTCAGCAGTATGCAGGAAAGTCGGATATTGAAATATACAGTATTTTTTGGGATACCGAAAAGCTAAATAGAGCGATGCGGTGTAGTGACTTTGGTAATGTGTATTCTCCTTACGCTGATGTATTGGCAGGTTTTCCAAGAGCTCATCGCAATGTGAGATGAAGCGTTGAATCCTCAAACTAACATCCTGGCTTTCATCAAACAAATCTCTGAATGCGCTGATCGTATAGTCAGGATTGGTAGTAAAGAATTTCAACATCATTGATTTTGCGGAATGTTTACTTCCTCCCCAAAGCATTCCGGAAAACTGACTGCTCAAAGCCTGGTCGTACATCTCAGGCAACTTTGCACTGCGTGGATCCCAATGCAGTTGAAAATTATATTGGCACTCCCACTTAAACAATTCCGATCGGTCAAAATCATTTTTAAGATAATCCGTAAAGGAGGCAATCAGTCTTTTAATAAGTTCTAACTTCATAAATCAACTAAAACTCTAGATTTCTCAAGTTTTCGTATGATTTTTGAATCGTCAGCATTGGATCTGGTGAAGTATCTCGCTCTACAAAGAAATATCTGGCTCCTTGATCAATGGCTTCTCTAAGAAAATGAGAAAAATCAATTTCTCCATAGCCCACATCTTCAAAATCCCCTTCGGCATCCATATCTTTCAAATGGCAGGTGATAAATCTCCCGGCATATTTCTTCAAAAGATCGTCCATAGAGTGATTGGCTTTCCGTACCCAGTAGGTGTCCAGTTGAAAGGTAAATTTTCTTGGATCCAGACTTTCAAGCATCAGCAAATAGGGAATCATGCCATCGATCTCATCAAACTCCCAATTGTGGTTGTGGTATCCCAGGGTAATACCCTGATCCTGACATCTTACTGCCATTTCTTGCAGCATTTTTATGGTATCCTTGACCTGCTCCCGGCTTGAGAAGGCGTGCGGCATAATGGCAGGGATGATCAGCAAATCTTGCTGAAGTACCTGACATGTCTTGATCGACCGTTCTATCCGTGATTTTAGACTTTCCAAACTTCCTTGACTGCCAAAGATTTTTATCTGTTCATCCCTGGGCATTGACATGAAGTCATTTGGAACATCAAAGGACACTCGGCCCACCGGTGCTTCCAGCGAATGGGTGGCCAATAAGTCCTTGACTTCCATAGGGTCTCGACCCAGGAGTCCTAAAGCAGAAAATTCCACCTGATCATAGCCGATCTCTGCTACTATTTGCAGTGTGCCCGGAAAATCCTCGGCCAGCATTGCAGTGATGGTGGATAATTGTAGTCCTACTTTTTCCAATTTTTGATACCCATTTAAATAGAGCATTCGACTGAGGGGAAGCCCTATGCCGAGTTGGGACGCACATCTAATCAATTGCCTACGATTCATGATACTTCTTTGTCAAGATAATCAACAGCCGGTAAAAGAACCGGCTCTGCCATCGATACTCACAGCTCCTCTAATAGTAAGCAAACCAGACGGTAATTGATCCTTTTACAGACCCGCCGGTAAAAGAACCGGCTCTACCATCGATGCTCACAGCTCCTGCTATAATAAGCAAACCAGACGGCAATTGATCCTCCCATGTCGAGATTAAAATATAACGATTAAACAATTAAACCTCATCTCATCACAACACCATAATACCATAATACCATATACAGATCCGCCGGTAAAAGAACCGGCTCTACCATCGATGCTCACAGCTCCTGCTATAATAAGCAAACAAGACGGCAACTGGTCCTTCTATGTCGAGCTCAAATTAAACGATTAAACAATTAAACCCCACCACAACACCATAATACCATAATACCATACAAATCACCCGCCGGTAAAAGAACCGGCTCTGCCATCGATACTCACAGCTCCTGGTATAAGAAGCAAACCAGACGGCAATTGATCCTCCCATGTCGAGATTAAAATATAACGATTAAACAATTAAACCTCACCTCAACACCACAATACCATAATACCATATACAGATCCGCCATTAAAAGAACCGGCTCTGCCATCGATACTCACAGCTCCTGGTATAAGAAGCAAACCAGACGGCAATTGATCCTCCTATGTCGAGATCAAAATATAACGATTAAACAATTAAACCTCACCTCAACACCACAATACCATAATACCACAACACCATATACCATCCCCCAAAGATCAATACATATACCAGTGCCAAAGCGAGGCACCTACCAACCCCAATGCTGTATCATTTTTCATTTTCATACCCAATGATTTTTTCAGCCCTTCCAGAAACTGCCCCGAAAAACTCTCTGCCAATTTATTCCCAATTAAGAAATCCACCAGGCACTGTTGATCTGATGCACCATCATCCCACTTCAAAAGCTCAGCATCTTCTTTATTGACAGTGAGCAGAAATAAATTGCCGTGACCCAGTTTTAAATCATCCCAGAGGTCTCTTGCATCATCGATCAGCCAATAGCAATGGCCCATGGCCATACCCATATCCTTTGCTACTGTGAGCATTTCCCTATCTCCAGGTGAAGTGGTGCTGGCACAATATTGTGCAATGAGAGCAAATGGACCCGCTGATTTTGTACGGAGGGCCGACTCAATTTTTTTTACATCCATCATGGAATAGATATTATTCCGATTGACGAAATTCTCTGCTACATAAAGAGATTGCATAAAATGAAAAAGGAGGGTTCTATTTTCACTACCAGAATCCTCGGAGATCTGGTCATCCTCTAAAACAAATTGAACAATTTTAGACAACAGTTCTTCCAGGGAGTTGCTGGGTCTGTGTATATCCAATGCATCCATTTCAAATGATTGCAAGGATTCTAAAGATATCACAGATGAAAAATTTCCGAGCTCATCACAGATGTAGTCATATAAACTAATGCCCAGATTGAAGTGGCCGCACCAAGTGGCTATCTTATCTAGATGTATTTCCTTAACAGCCAATAGGTCAGCAAAAACAGAGCCGATCACTGCTCCAAAGCCAAAAACAGAGCGCAAATTTACCAGGTCAATTTCGCCATTTCTTGGTACGAATTCCCGCAGCCATTTGGTATCTAGGTCACGGTGTTCCCGCATCTGCACGTAAGCCTTGCTATAATCGTGAGGATCTGGGAAGCCCATTTTATTCCACAGACGAAAAAAAACCTCACCAAAATGCTGATGCCAAAACTCATCAACCCTCAATTGCATGATTGGCAAATATTAAGAGATAAATTGAAGCCACTGGTTTAATGCATGGCAAGCCAGTACGGTCGAAAATAATCCGTGTTCATCAAGTATACGTGCGTTGCCTCCACCTTGCATATTATTCCAAGAATCGACCTTCGAAGGATCTAAAACCGATGGAACCGGAATACGCAGGATAAATTCACCTGCCCAGCTCCCATCATCCCCTTGAAGTGCAAGCAGAGCCATTCCCGAATCATTTACTACCTCCCTAGAAAAATAAGAATCATCGCATAATCTGATCATCGCCTCCAACATCAGGGCATTTTCGAAGGCATTTGAAGCAACATCAGATTCCAGCAAACTAGTCAGTGAATCAGTGATTTGTTCCAACTGACGGGTATCTGGTTGCGGACCTGACCACTTCACCGCCCTGAGAAAAAGATTTGTAGCATAGAGTGGGCTTTGCCACCAGTAAGAAGGGATAAGACCCTTATCCGTTGTGATCCCCCACACCCACTCAAAGATCCGAGACACATTAGGATTCCCGGGATCTGCCAGCACCGCCGCCAAGGATACATCGGGATGGGAGGAAGTCCATCCTCCGATAGGATACTGCTCTGGGGCACCAATAAACTGACGAATACTCGAATTTGGACCGTAAGTCGATATGCCGTTTCCATCGAAATGGCTCCACATAAACCTTCTAGCCTCTCTACGATCACTCTCCGAAAACCCGCCCCAATCGTCAAGTGCTTGCAAACACCATGCTGTCGAATCCGCATCCGAAGGCACCGAAGGATTATAAGACCAGCCACCATCTATCTGACGTGACCTCATCAGGAAATGACAGGCATCCGTAAGATCAAGATGATCTCTGATCATCTTGAGATGCGAGAGGATAAATCCGGTAACCCAGATATCCGAATGTCCTGCCAGCGTGGGAAAGCCGTGCCAATGATCACCCTGCTTCTTAGAATAAAGATACTGGATTCCACGATCGATCGACCGTATAATTTCAAGGTTCTTAAAACCAATCACGAATCGGATATTATTTTCACTACTGAAACATTTTGCTGTGCTGCGTTATAAGTTTCGAACAACTTGGGAGGGTCAATATCTAAAATCTTTAGCCCTTTTCAGAAATAAGTAATATCTTGATTGTTTGACCACCCATCATTCTCGGAAAATCATCCTCAAAATGTAGCCAAATGGACAGAATTATTAAGATTACCCATGGAGATCCCCAGACCGGAGTTTTAACCCTATCTGATCAAGGTACCACCAACACCGATCCCGGTGATCAGGTCACCTGGCAAATAGAACCTGGATCAGGTGTAGCATCGATTACATCTATTGAGGAGAAACCAGATTCGGAAGATGTTTTCAACCCTGATCCAGCGCCTTTGCCCAATTCGACGAGCTGGCAGGGCACCGTCAACCCCAATATTGAGAATGGTGCAGAAGAATACTATACAATTAAGTGGGTTACCAGTGGTTCGGGATGGTTGAATCAAGGAGGTGGCCAGCCTAAGAGCTATGACCCTCTGATCAAGGTGCAGCCGAAATAACCAAATGTCAATCATTAAAAAGACCAATTATTGGATCATTGGTTTCTTTTTCTTCGGCTTAGTTTCCGACTTGACCTCACAGGATCAACGCATTGCCGACAGTTTAACACAAATCTACCGCGCAGATACACTCTCAGGAAGGAATAGGCTTCAATTACTCTCTGATTTGTCTTTCAATGAAATGAAGGACCATGAATTGGCCCTCCAGTATACAAGAGAACTGATTGACCTTTCGGAACAGGTGAACGACCAGTATTACCTATTCCAAGGATATTTTCAAAAGGGAAATGCCTTGCGATTCTTGGGTGAACTCGAGCAAGCCATAGAAGCCTATTTTACCAGTGCTGAAATAGCTAGGAACGGCAACTTTCGATCTCTTGAAGGCAGTGCCCTAGGGGCCATCGCTGATATCTATGCCATATCTGAAAATTATGACAACGCCATGTTGTACTATCACAAAGCCATTGATGTGTTAAGCGAATCAACGGACAGCGTAGCCCTTGCCTCCTATGTTTCTAATGCCGGAGATGCATTTCTGAACATGGAAAAATTTGATTCGGCCCTAATCTATTTCGAGCATGCCGGAAACCTATTCGAACAACTAGATTATGCCCTTGGACAAGCCTATAGCATCGGGAATAAAGGAATCGTCTACGCCCACATTGGCCACCATCAACTGGCCGAGCAGCACATCAATGAGGCTACGGACATTTTGAAGCAATCCGGAGATAATTACTCGATCAGTGTTTATCTCATCGCCATGTCAGAAATTTATACCGGCAAAGGAAATTTACAACAGGCAATCCTGTATGCCAAGCAAAGCCTTGACCTGGCCAGGCATGCAGGTCTCAAGGATCAATTGAGCGATAGCCATCTCCAATTGTCAAAACTTTATACTCAAACCAATAATACCAAACTTGCTTTTGATCATTACAAAAGACATGTGACGTATCGAGATAGTGTAAGCAATATTGCTACTGTACAAGCCATCGCCGACTTGCGAACCGACTATGAAGTTTCCCAAAAACAAGTAGAAGTCGATCTACTGAATCAACAGAAGAAAAACCAGAGAAATATTCTAATTTTTCTAGCCGTTGTTCTCGGCATTGTCATTGTTGTCTTAGGAGTTTTATACAGACTTTTCAGCATCATTTCACGTGAAAAGAAACGTTCAGAAGAATTACTGTTGAATATACTGCCTGAGGCCACAGCCCGGGAACTCAAAGAAAAAGGTCATGTCGATGCAGTAAAATTTGAGACAGTTACCGTACTCTTTACAGATTTTGTCCAATTCTCTTCCATTGCAGAAAAAACAGATCCTGAACGCCTGGTAAAAAGTATTGATTTCTATTTCAAAAAATTTGATGAAATCACGACCAAATATGGTCTTGAGAAAATCAAAACCATCGGAGATGCCTACATGTGTGCCGGTGGTTTGCCAATTCCTAGTCCAGGCAATGAGAAAAATGTTGTTTTGGCAGGGCTTGAAATCGTTGAGTTCGTAAATCGGACAATGCGCAGTAAAAATGGAATTACTCAGTTCCAGATTCGGGTAGGAATTCATACCGGTCCAGTCGTAGCAGGCATTGTAGGCACAAAAAAATGGCAGTATGATATCTGGGGAGACACCGTCAATATTGCTTCACGGATGGAATCTAACTCCGATCCTGGCAGAGTCAATCTATCAGAAGTAACTCATCAAAAAATCAAGGAGGAGTTTCCATGTATCTACCGGGGAGAAATCGAAGTCAAAAACCGGGGGGCTCTAAAAATGTATTTCCTGGATGAGGCGCAGATTAATTAGTGTATAATATTTCGGAGGTTCACTCCCTTTTTTACATTGACTGAGTTGACCTTGGTGCCGGTGCAGTCTTCAAAAAGTTCATTTGAAGCATTATAATGTCGCCAATCTCTTATTTTCCAAAGCTCCTGGCCCATAAAGATCGCGATAGTTTACTTTGCGTTCAATGGATTCGATAACCGGAGATATAAAATCTACCTTATAATTTCTCGACATCATATTTAAACCTCCCGGGCTGAATACATTGATCTCCATAAGTTTGTCGCCTGCTATATCAATACCAACCAAAAACATACCATCTTGTATGAGTTTAGGTCGTAGCACATTGGCCATTTCCAAGATTTCGTCGGTAACTTCCGCCTTTACTGGCCGCCCTCCTGCTGATACATTACTACGCACATCGCCGGACTTATTAACCCGCCGGACTGCAGCATACTTGCCATCGACCTCCAAGGGCTCACCATTCATTAGGAAAAGGCGAAGATCACCTTCCTGAGCCGCAGGCAAAAACTCTTGTGCAATGATATAGCCATCTCGACTAATGGCTTCCACTATCTGAGCCAGGTTCTTCTTACTGTTCTTATCTATCAAGAATACATTGGTCCCACCGGATCCTTGCAGAGGTTTCAATATGATCCTTTTATTCTCCTTCTCATAAAAATCTTCAATCTCGCGTTGGTCGCGTGTTATGATTGCCTTCGGACGTAATATTTCTGGAAAATGCTGAAAGTACATCTTGTTAATTGCACTGGATAAAGTCATAGGATCATTGAGCACAATCACATGATCGTTTAACGCAATCTGGCTAAAGATGTAGGCGGGATTCTGGGCCCAATCTCTCACGCCGATCTCATCGGCCGGATTGTTTCTTAGGAAAAGAACATCAAGTTCAGGGGAGCTAACTGAAACTGCCTCTGAATCACGAAGGTCTTCCATAAATCGTTCTGAAGATTTATACTTCTTGTCCTTGGGTTTCTTGGCATGAGCACTGATGTGACCTTGGGAGGTGTAGGCCAGATCTCCTACTCCAAAAACATACACCTCGTGACCCATCAAATGTGCTCTCATAGCTAAGTTGGGTGTAGTATATTTGTGGATTTCCGTAGCTAAATCGTTGATAATGAATGCAATTTTCATATTTTATTAATTAAGAAGTTCAAGTAGTGACATGTCTTTTTTGAGAGATTGTAGTTTCTCTTGATAAGAGTCCTCCTCATAGTGATTGGGTAAAACCGGTGTGGCTATGATCTTACGATGCTTTAATTCTTCGATCACGGGTATATGTCTCAATCCAAATTTTCCTGTATACAATAATTCGAATGATCCACCTTGAGCCAAGTAATTGATGACTTTGACTAGACCCTTGAGGTAAATCATATCCTTGGTTAGGCCACCTCCACGGTATACACGCGTTGCTACATTAAAAGCTCGGTATTCTTTTAGTCCACATTCATCAACCAATCGTTGGAAGGTTTCATGAAACCTTATGCCTTCGATCATGCTGGCGACGGCCAAAACCCTTGATGCCAAGATCCTTAAACGGTTGGTGGTCATTCCGTCGAGAAAATATTCTCCTAAAACTGCAATTCCTTCTTGCAGTTCCTCATAGCCGGCCAGACCAACCGCCAATTGTTGCAATGGATTTTTCTTACCGTTGTAGTAAGTCAACACATGAGTGCCCACTTCATGTTGCAGAAGGGCTTTGGCCCGTTCTTTCCTAATTTTAATTTTTTTCCCAATCAAGAGTTTGCCATTGCTAACTAATAAACCAGTGACATCATCTCTGATCTCCAGTTCGATGTTTTCCCTATCAAATCTAGATTGATAATATTTTATCTCCTTACGTGCCAATGCAGCAAAATCATGACAAGTAAGCATAGGGCGATCAGCAGTATTATTGTCCGTATTTTTCAAAATTGATTCAGCAGTCCGGATCAATGCGGCACTGGGTACACCGTAAACGATCATGCTGTAATATTTAAAGGCTGTGGATCCACGATGTACCAACATATTGAGCTTATTTTCTAATTCAGATCTCTTATCGCGTAAGATGAAGGCCATCGTGGTGTCTGCAATTTCTTCAATGGGTAGATTTGAGAGCTTTCTCTTTTCGAGCTCTGGATCCATGGCGATTAAGCGGTAATGAAACTGGGGGTCTACTTTATATTTAGCGTCCTTAAAGGTCTTCCATTCCTGGTAAGTATTCAGGGGTGAAACCCGTAATAGAAAATCAATCTGTCCGGTCAAGGTGGCCAGATGACGATCAACCATCTCCGTTTTCTCATCGATCTGTGTCTTCCCAAACATCAAATAATGATTAAACTCCTCTGAAGTATGGACCCGGATAAACTCAAATACCGTCTTTTTAATGACCTCTGAGAGGTGCGCTTTTAATCCTCGATAAAATATTGGAAAGGCATCCTTCGATTTTTCTGATTGGTAAATCGGGGGAATCTCTATTTGGATCGCGAGACAACCCATACTGGCAGATTCCTCTGTCGTAAATAGTATGTCCAGTTCTGGGTTATGACCGATTTCGTCTTCGACTACCACTACCTCCGTCTGTACCTTGTCTTGTCCGATCTCACCGAGCCCTGTCTTTAAAGCCCCTATGGTGGTCGGGGCATTTTTAGAAGGACCAAAGATTTTAAAGGTCTTACTTCCCACTGGTCCTGGATAAAATTCCAGTACCAGAAACGTATCGGCGCTCTTGGATATGGATTCGTATATACACCTCACGAGATTGTGGGTATCATCCTGGTCTTTGATGATGAGGTAGGAAGCTTGAGTTTCCACAATCTCTTTCATGGCCCAGTCCTCTTGATGGAGATATCGATGAAGGCAAAGGAACGGCAAAGGTCGCTCAATGACCAATTCATAGGTATCTCCCTGCTCATAGACGCTTTCGTGATTTTCGATGGCGTTACAAATACGGTCCAAATGTTTAATGGCCATTTTCTCTAGAGTTCTTGTGCTTTGATTAGGACAGCCTCCCTTGCATTCACGAGTAACTCCTGCAAGTGCTCCAACTGAAGCATGTCAATCTCCCCGGTCCATTCATTCATAAAGAACTTCTTGAATTCAATGGCAATCGGACAGACGCGGACGCCAAAGTTTTTCTGCAACCATTGGGTAAAATATCCACCTCTAAATTTGACATTGGATCGGACATCCAAGTGTCGACCTAAATAATTGTAATTACTCATCGATTGGATTAATGCGTCGATTACGGATTGCCAATGGTCTGTATGAATATTCCCAGTGCCGATATTGATTTCAGGATTTTCCCTGGGATCAGCATAAACTTGATAGGCTTCCCTTTGATGGTTATAAGAATGTATATCAAAAATGATCACCCATGGATGCCTTTCCAGAAGATCTTGAAAATACTGGGCTGCCTTCTGATAGAATTGATCATACAACCAAAGTGATTCAGACAGCAATTGTTTACTTAGAGGTATTTCGGATACAGGCAACCCCCAGGCATCTTCTGGTCGCTGATAGATCGCTTTCTCCCTTGGGCGGTTGACATCAAATTCAAAACGGGATGACAAGACTACGATGCGGTTATCCGAAAATAGTGTCAATTGATCAGTACCGGGATCCTCCTCCCGAAGCCTTTGCCAGGCATTAATCTTGAAGAAGGGTAAGAGTGCGGGTCGAATCTCGTGACCTGAATGGATTGCTGCAGCAACCAGAGGTGATTCGCCCGTGATAAAAACTTTATGGCCCATAGTAATGCAATAGGAACTAATGCTTGTATGCGCCCCAGAGACAGAACGATCTGTGGAAAAGTTTGATGAGATAGAGGATGGATCGAACCATCTGCTGGGTTATGACGTCTCATCATCAAACCAAAATTTATATATCATGTTTGGATGGGCATTGGTATTTTTTATTGTAGCCTTGATCGCAGGGTTGTTGGGTTTTACTGGCATAGCCGTCTCCCTGGCTGGCATAGCCAAAATCATTTTTTACATCGCTCTTGTATTGCTGGTCATATCCTTTTTGGTAAGAGCATTGCAAGGTAAGAGTGTTTTATAAAAGAGATTGTCGGGTCAAAACTAGGACCCGGCAACATTGAGATAAGGCAATAGAAGGACCCTTTTTGGCCCTCAGTATGCCACGTGTTTAGGCTTCTGATCGATAGTTTTAGTGGAACTAATTCCCAGCGCGATTGACTGTACTGAATGTCGTTGATTGGGTTTTGCAGATCAAACTGGTGGAGTTAGTTAGTTATACCGTTTTGTTTCTGATTTGCATGTTGGGGTTCAAATTGGGTCTTTTTGTTCAAACTCACTCGGCTTATTGTGTTCGTCCCTGATGCGGATATTCAAAGTTCTTGGCCTTTTCTTATTTGACTGAAAGAAAATTTTCAAACCCTCCAGTGCAATGCATAGAGCATGGCTTTATTAGGGCAAGTCACTTTTCTCAATGGAAATTGGAAATCTCACCTGCAAGCCTAGAATTGAATTGACTCATTTCCGTCAATACTTGCGAGTAACCTTGCCGAATTTATCTCCAATGAAAAAACCACGCGATGCGTGGCCTTCTTAACCTTGGCGGACCGCGTCCGCCGACTATGTCCACCGGAGCATTGCGAAGGTGAAAGCCCAAAGGGCGAAGGCGGAGGAAGAAGGATTGCTTCCAGCGATCCCAGATGGGTAGACCACTTAGTTAATATAGTAGTGTTCATTATCTCCTATTTATCAATAGGTTAAGCTAAATAGAGAAGAACTATCTGAATATCAATACTAATGTTGGACTAATAATAGTGTCCCCCTGAAGTTTCTTTTCTATTTTAGTTTTCGATGAAGAGCAACTTTTATTTGAAGCAACCGAAGGGGGATAAGTCCACTCCGATCATCTATTTCTTCTCTTTCGGGGGCCATAGGCTTAAGTACTATGTAGGTCGCTCAATTCATCCGGACTTCTGGAACGCTAAGACACAGCGAGCTAAGAACGAAGGTAGCTCAACCAACCTAGCCAATCTAAATATATTGTTGACGAACATCAAGAACGCTACAGAGTCAAAGTACAATGAGCTGATAATACTGAAGCAAAAGCCCACTATTGGAAAGCTCAAAAAGGCAATAGATGAAGTCTTAGGAAAAGGTGGTGAAGAGATTAGAACTGAAACACTCCAAGCCTATACAAAGGAATTTATCAAGAAGAGAGAAGCAAACCCAAAATATGCCAGGGGCAGCATAACTGTTTACCGGTCCACTCTTAAGCAGCTCAGTATTTTCAGTCCATCCGTGCAGCTTGAGGATGTCAACGCAAATTTTATTGAAGGCTTTGTAAGCTATTTGTACCGGCAGTGGAACCCGATTACTAGCAACTATTTTACAGACAACTACATTCACAAGCTCCTGTCTACCCTCAAGACAGTTCTTAATGAAGCCCACCGTGAAGGACTTATAAGTCATACCAACTATCAAACCCGCAATGTAGTGCCAAGCCGTGACGAGTCCACTAAGGTCTATCTTACCAAAGATGAGATCAAAAGAATTCATGATTTGGATGTATATAAAGCAACCGCTGAGAACGGGAGGAATTACAGCAGTGAAGAGGCCAAGCAATTGGAGATTGCAAAGGATCTGTTTGTGATTAGCTGTGTCACTGGATTACGTTACAGTGACTTTAGCCAAATCAGAGAAGGCAACATTGTAGAAGAGGATGGGACACTTTTTATCAGGAAGAAAAACCAAAAGACTAAACAGCGATCTTCCATACCACTGGTGGACATTGCGGCAGACATTGTTAATAACTATGATCGTAAGTTGCCAAAGGCTGCAAGCAACCAGCGGATGAATGACAACATCAAGACCCTTGCACGCTTGGCCGGCATAACCGACAAGGTTGTAATTAGTCGTAGGGAAGGGGGACGGGACATCGAGCGGGAGATCGAGAAATGGCAAGTAGTGTCAAGTCACACCGGGAGGAGGAGCTTCGCCACCAATTGTTATCTGGCCGGGGTGCCAGTGCCAACTATCAAGGCCATGGGAGGCTGGAAAAAGACAGAGACATTTCTAAAATACATCAGAGCAGATGACTTACAACATGCTAAATCGGCTGCGGATCATTCACATTTTAAGCATTATTAGATGACTATACAAGAATTGGTGGAGGCGGGCCTCATTACTAGAAATCAAGAGGGCTGTAAACTACATTTCGAGCTTGTGCCTGAGTTATTAGCGGATGGTATTATTTTCGGATGGATTGATCATCTTATGGAGAGCTTCGTAGAAGGTAAAGTTCAAAACCTTAAAACAAAAGCACTTTCAAGAGCTGACCAAAACTCCTTTTATTTAAGTAAGCTTGAAGAGGCGAGGATCGACGCCAATAGATCCGAATGGTTATCTCTATACGAGGTGACAAATGGGAATTTCAAAAATTATCATCAGTCCCTTCTTAGTAGAATTGTCTTTCCTGAGAAAGAGGTTGGCTATTTCTTAGAAAGAAAGGGAAAGATTCCACGAATCATCCAGGATCATTCAGGGTTTGGTTTGTTTCGACAAATGGAATTGATAAAGAAACTATCTGCAGAAGTCGAATCAACAAAAATCGAGCCTTTGCTCCAACCGGCTTCTGATGTCACACTAGGCCTGATACCATATAAAGGAGATAAGATCGACCTGATCAGAATCTTCTTTAGCATGTTTCAACTGGGGTTAATTGAACCAGCCAATAAGGAAAAATGGATGGCCGAGATTGCGAAATTTTTCGGTGTTGAAATTCCAAAGTATTCAAATAATTTGAGAAACATTAAAATAGCAAGTCCAGATAAAAATTCGCAAATATTTGAACGATTGAAGGAAGCGATATTAGAATACTCTAGGAAAGATTAAGGGTTATCTAGCTCAGAACCAACCACTTCTGAAAAATTTGATTATACAGTATATATACACTGTATAGCTTAAATGATTATTCTCCTTTTACTTTGCATTAGACTAAAATTAGTTGTGATGGTGATATTACAGATGTCTGATGTAGAACTCAAATCTCTTATACAAGATTCAATTAAGTCGGCTATAGAAGAGGAACGTGAAGCCTCCCTAAATCTGCCTGAAAAACTGACACGAGTGCAGGTAGCCAACTTCCTACTTAAGAGTCCTCAATCAGTTGATAATTATGAAAAGCGTGGTTGGATTAAATCTCTCCCACCTGAAGGCATTAGAGGTAGAATGTTTCACAAAGATGATGTGCTTAAACTAAGAAAAGCATTACAGAAGAAATAAAAAAAGCCCGACCGTGCAGATCAGGACTTTAATACGTGAATTTTAAAATGTGGTAATGCAAGATACGAATATTCCAGCGCAATCTCCAATCACTGCCGAGGTGATTGATCACCTATACTCATACACTAATATTCTACCAGTGAAGGCAAACAAAAAGCCAATGGTAGAGGAGTGGGCCCACTGGCAGACCGAACGGCAGCATATAACAGACATCAATAGTATGCCATGGGATCGTACACATGGTATTGCTATGATTATGGGCTTTAATGATTTTGAATGCATCGATATCGATCTTAAGAATGACCCCGAAGGCGGAATAGTAAAGGATTTCCTCAGTAAGCTGCGAGAGTTTAATCCCACCTTTCTAAAAAAGATCTATTGCGAGACCACACCCACCGGTGGGCTTCACTTGATTTACAAATGTCCAGCGGTAGGTGCTAGTAGAGTCCTTGCTAGGAATAAAAAAGGCGACCCCATTATTGAAACCAAAGGCATGGGTGGTTATGCGATCGTAGCTCCCACACCGGGTTACCAACCGTACAAGATCGTCTAGAATGCTCTTTTCAACTATCAAAGTTAGCCCTGATGACAGAAGAATGATGTTGGATTGGGCTCTACCCTTCGACAGAACGCCTCCACCTAAACCGGTGAAGAAGAAAACCAAGACTATCGTACAGTCGCCATCAAGTGGTGAATTTGAGCGGGTAAAAAAATCAATAGAAAAGGCTCAAGAGCAGGAAATCGACGTTGCATTTAGCTACGAGGAGTGGGTGAAGCTAGGAATCATCTTCGCCAGATGTTTTGGAGAGCAGGGAAGGGAGCTATTTAGCATGATCTGCCACACACCAGAAGATGAGAAAAAGTACGATGACTTACTCTTAGTCAATGAGCGGGCATGTTATAATCCCAGGGGACCGGCCGGTCTCGGTAGTTTCTATTATCTGCTTATTCAAAAGGGTGTTGAAATTGACTTTGGCGAACATAAAGTTGAGCAATGCCAAGGATTCCTTCTGAGGAAGGGCATTCGCTATAATAATGTGACCGCTAGACTAGAAACTCATGACGGTAAAACATTTACGAATCGGATTTACAATAGCTTTTATGTCGAGGCAAAGAAAAAGCATGGCATTACCAAAGAGTTATTCGAAGCTGTTGTTCAGTCCGAGTTGATACCTGAGTACAATCCCATTCACGAGAAATTCGAATCACTAAGGCACCATTACTTTGAAGGCAGCCCACTCGAGGACTTTCTTAGCCATATTGAAGTCAAACCATGGATGGTAAATGGTGAGAGAGTAGATCCAATACCATACATAAAAAAATGGTTGTTGTCCATTGTGGGGGCCGCCTATGGCCAGGTATCGGAGATTGCACTAGTTCTTATCAGCAAACAACACGGGACCGGGAAGACAATGTTTTTTTCGCAGCTCCTACCAGATGACCTTCGGGAGTATTTCACCGTCGATAAGTTGGATCAAGGCAAGGACAGTGATCTGCTGATGACCCAGAAGCTAATCATCCTTGATGATGAGTATGCCGGGAAGTCAAAAAAAGATGCAGCCCATATAAAAGCCAAAATAAGCCAAGATGTATTTACTGTTCGTGTACCCTATGGGCGAGTACAAGAGGATTTCCACCGGCTGGCTGTGCTGTGCGGGGCAACAAACAGCCCACATATTCTAAATGACTCTTCAGGTAATAGGCGCATACTTCCAGTGCACGTAACCTCCAGAGATTTTGAGCTGGCCGATAGCATTGATAGAGATGACCTGTGGGCAGATATAGTACAACAATATTTTGAAGCCAGAGAGCAAGGAGATTCAAGCCCCTATAAGCTTACTTCTAAAGATTATCGCATTGTTGAGCAGGCATCCGAGGACAGCCAGTTTGTGAACGAACATAGAGAACTAATCCTACAATGGCTCTATCCTGGCACTGAGCTAGATGAGTTCCTTAGCGCCACGGAAATAGTGAGATACATAGACGAGCAGACATCCGGCTCATTTAGGTTATCACCGGTGAAGATGGGCCATGAACTTAATTTGTTGGGCTTTCCGTACAAAGTCACCAATACAAAGCGTGGCTACTTTGTGGTTAAGGGGAACAAAGAGAAAGTACAGGAAGCGGCATCCTTGTCTGAAGACGATGATGATGGATTACCGTTTTGAGGGTGACAGTGGTGACAGTTAGATTTTTGAAGTGTCACCTCTTTATGTTGTTGATAATCAGCCTATTGCATTTGTTGGTGACAGTATGACAGTTGTTTTATAATAAAGAATATATATATAGAGGGGTATATGGAGGTGTGTATATATGTTATAGAAAGTACTGTCGCAAGTGTCACCCTAAGATGCCAAAACGAACACAACACTATGATAACCAAATGCTTATGAGGGTGACACTTCGATTGGCCCAGGGGGTGGTTTCAGTCCTCACCCGAAAACCCCTTGTGACTGAGTTTTTGGACCGTATACGATCACATAAAAAATTGAAATGCCCTGTTTGCGTCAATATATGACGATAAAAGGGGACCGACATAGTACAATTTAATGCAGTAAAACACATAAGATGAAATGAGATTATACGACGACAGGAATCAATTCCTGATTTTCATATTTACCCCGGGGTAGGGCTGGAGATTTTCATCTCTCCCTACTTTTTCTTTAAAGGGGGGGTGCTTTGAATCTCTAGCCAACATAGCCTTTGAACAGAGTTGACAGTCGAACATCAAAAAAAAACCGTTTTTTGAAAAAAGTTAAAACGATAAAAGGGTCGAGAACGGCCGAGGTTTGAAGGGATGCGACACCCCCTTTAATTTCCAAATCGAAAAAGATCGAAGACCACGGCGATGTATGCACCAGGACTCTGCTAAATCCTGCCCCCGGTGGTTAATGCAGCTACCACTGCATTTTTGTGGCTCCCGACAACTCTTGTGGAGTGAATTTCTATAAAAGAGTAATAATCAACGATAAGCCCTTTTGTCTTTGACTGTTGAGCGCGACCGGGTTAGTGAACCTCTTTACGTGGATATAATAGTTCTAATCATGGCAAAGTAATTTCGTTCGAAAGAGATTTGTTAGTACATTTATCGAGCGAACCACATCATCAATGACCAAACCTTTAATAGCAACCGCCCTAGCATTTTTGCTCGTTTCCGTAAACGCCCAAAATGGCACCATTGAAGCAGAACAAGTCACAGCCGATAGTCTCAAAGGAATTCATATTGGAGATGGCAGCAGACTTTTTGGCCTGCAGAGCCAAAATTTGTCGGTATCAGAGACAGGAGACACCTTGCACATCTCTGAAGGAAATTGGGTGATCATTCCTGGCATCAGTGCTTCCAACTCAGGAACGGCATTTGCCAATGCCGGGCCAGATATTGTAAATGCTTGCGAGACCTCTTTCAATCTCCCAGCTTCTCCGCCAGCCTCCGGCAGCAGTGGGCAATGGGAAATCACCTCTGGTGTTGGTGGGAATCTGGTCAATCCGACTCTCCACAACGCTCTTTTTGTAGGTCAAGAAGGGGAAAGTTATATACTAGAGTGGACCGTCAATCATCCGGGAGGAAGCAGTTCATTTGATCAGGTTAACATTTCTATCGCCGTAAATATACAGACCTCGATTGCTGATGCTGGAGATGATTTATTTGCTATTTCGACTCAATCCATCATTCTCAATGGGAATGTGCCACAAATGGGGTCCAACGGCAAATGGGAGATAATAGACGGTATTGGTGGTATCATCAGCAACATGGCTGATCCGATGACGCAATTTACCGGTGTTGCTGGAGAGACCTATTTACTGAGATGGCAACATTTTAACGACTGCTCGACCAGCTCCGATGAGCTCACCTTAACTTTCAGCCCTAGTGCCTCTGGAGTGCCCAGTGCCAATGGGCGTTATTTTGTTCCGGATCCGAAATTTCGGCAGTATCTGCAGATTGCTTACCCGTCAGTGATGGACGGAGATTCATTGATAATTGCTATGGGTGATCAAGTGGATAAAGTGAGAATTACCAATCTAAATGTGGTCAATCTTGATGGATTGCAATATTTGACTGCATTTTCTGTACTGAATGCTAATCGTAATCATAATCTGAAAGCAATACCTTTCTTTTCTGAGTCAATGATCAAATTTTCATGCGACGATTGTAATCAATTGGAAATCATACCAGCTTTCCCAATGTATCTTGACACGATCACTGGACGGCAATGGCAGATGACTAGCTTGCCTAATTTTCCTGCTGGTTTGCAGTATATCAGACTTGATTTCTGCCAATTTTCTTCGAGTATTCCAGATTTCCCGCCGCAATTAAAGCACTTGGAACTCTATAATTTTCCTTCACTAGTGACTCTTCCGTCCCTTCCAGAATCATGCGAATTTGTCAGTCTGTCAAGTTTAGGTCAAAACTGCTGTCCATCCGACCTTATCGTCACTCTCAATATCCCTTCGAATGCTACGGAGTTTCATGTACAAGATTTTCTCTCAACATTCCCAAACCTTCCAGCTGACAAAACAAACCTAGAGCGCCTAACGATAGGAAATAGTAATATCTCGGATATGCCTTCGCTATATGACTTTACCAACTTAAATGAGATTTACCTAGGATACAATGCTCTTTTACAATTAGATAGTTTGCCTTTTGCGCTACAGTATATCCAAGTGGACGGAAATCCACTGATCTGTGTCAAAAACAAGCCTCCACTGGTTGCCGACCAGCTATCGCAATACGATATTTGTCCAACAAACTAAGCCCCGATCCAGAAAACAGATGCATCGATACAAAGTGTTTTCTATGCCATCGATTTGGTAGCTTCCGGGATTGATATCAAAAAAGTGGGATTAATGAGATTTCAATTTGGAGGTCAACAAATAATGTCAAGACGTTCCATTAAAAGAGGAATCTTTTTAATCTTTTTATCACTTAAAACACTGTGATGCCAAGAATGACTAGAAAAAACGATCTTCCAAAATATCATGAGACATTTATTCCCATATTGGAGACCCTTTCAAGCGGAGAAATGATCCACTATGGAGAACTAAAAGTGAAGGTTCGAGATAAGTATTATTCGAATTTATCGCAGGAGCTATTAGAACGGAAGACCAAGAGCGGAGATCAACTTGTGCTTAACCGCATTGGTTGGGGGAAGACCTACTTGAAACAGGCAAAGTTTGTGGAGCAGCCCAAGCGGGCGTTCGTTCAAATAACTGAGAAGGGACTAAAAGCGCTAGCAAAAGGTACGCTGACCTTGAAAGATGTTAAGTCAGACCCGGATTACATCAAACATGAACAGGTGAAGGTCCAAGGAGGCAATGCAAGCAAGTTCAAGTTAGCAATGGAGTCTGCATCTCCTCAGGATTTAATCGACGAAGGTTTTCAAAAGATCGAACAGCAAGTTAAGCAGGAACTACTTGAGAGATTAATGAGCATGGATCCATTCTACTTCGAAAAGGTAATACTATTGCTATTGGAGAAGATGGGATATGGAGACTTCATTGAAACCAAAAAGACCGGCGACGGAGGAATTGATGGAATCATTAATCAGGACCAGTTAGGGTTGGAAAAGATATACATACAAGCCAAGCGCTACACTGATAACCGGGTGAGAGAAAAGGAGATCAGGAACTTCATTGGTGCGATGAGTGGAGATACTAATAAGGGCGTTTTCGTGACTACTTCCACCTTTGACGAAGCAGCTAAAAGAAAAGCAAAGGACGCTCATCATACAATAATCCTTATCAATGGATCGCGACTGACTGATTTAATGTATCAGTTTAAAATAGGGCTTCAGGTAGTCAATGTTTATGAGGTAAGGGATATTGATGATGATTTTTTCTATTAGCAATGACTCATAAATTTAGAGTGCTGGCCCTATGAATGCTAGACTGCTCCTTTGGAATTTTTAAAGTCACACTGGTGGAAAGAATGGATCCGAAGGCCATTGACGACTGAGACACGAAAGAAATACTAATGCCCTGTAATGCCACTGTGCAAAGAAGGTGAAAAATAATACATAAAGCTGATTAATTATTAGCAATGCAGAAAGCAAAGACGGAGATGGTTTATCGGAATACACCTATAGTTCCTAAAACTTATTGCACGATTTCACCCACGAATGTAGCAACTAAGGGAGTATGGATTGGCGACCGTTTAGTGTTGGATTTGTGTGCTAACTCTGGAATCTTATCAAGTTTAATGACGGTACTTGCAATTTTGGTGTTCTCGTTGGTTTATCAAGATATCTATTCACAGGATACCTTTCTGCAAAGTAGACCAATTCAAGGGAATCTCATTGTCACTAAAGATCGCCAAGAGACAATTCAGATTGAGTTGAAAGCTGAAGCGCCAGTCACAAGGATCGTTGCAAGTTGTCGATATTCCTATGGGCAAAACGATGAAGAAACTCGAGAACAAGAATTAACATTTGTCGATGATCAATCTAATGGGGACATAGTTGCTGGTGACAATATATATACTTCAAATGAACTTAAACTTCATTATGAAAACTGGATACATACGTACTTCATTCGTCAACTTGATATCACCCTGGAATTTTATGATCAGATGGGTGATTTACAAGGAAGCGACCGAATCTTCTTACCCTATATTGTTATTGATACCAATTTTCTTGCTGAAGTTCCGGATTTTACTGTGAATTATCTCACCGCGGACTCAACTATTGTTCATATTGATAATGCCATCTATATCGAGTTTGAAAAGAACATCAGAAAATATATTGATGCCGATCGGCATTTTACCGCAGATTTCTATGACGAGGAACTTTGGATGGAGGATGTCTATGACTCGATATGGCAACAGAGATTTTTTACTGATCTGGGTAGTGGACAGTTTGGACTTGACGGACTAAATTCCTCGGTTTATTCATTTCCAATAAATGGTGGATCAGGTAACTACTACTTTGTTGAAAACAAGACTGGCAATTCCTCCTTTCGCAGCATGTTTGAAAACTCCACAGTTATTCATGAGCTGTTTCATATGTTTCAACCGCACTTTAATGACTATCTTAATGAGAATATTCCAGGTAATCCATTTTATCAAGCCGGAGGACCAGTTCATAATTTAGTGCAGTTTTTCGGGCAATCAGGTTTTGGAAGGACCTATCCCTTGTCATATAGTTATCCCAACCTATGTCCTGAGCATTTTGATGATTTGGTTAGGACGGAAAATGGTTGGGAGGTTACAGTCCATGGGCCATGTGATACAACAGGACTTAATTTGGTTGACGGAATAGAAGAAAACGTGCATTCGAACTTTGAATTATTTCTCATGAATCTTTTGCCTCCCGAGAGCCTACCAGATACTATGTATTTTGGTACCAACCCAGAATCTGAGTCGAGACGGGAGTCCGTCACATGGAAGTTTGATTCCCTCGTAACGGTCTCGAGAGATCAAATGACAGAATTAAGGGAACTTTGGTACACTCGCGATAATCAAACCTTTGAGAAATACTATGATGCTGATTGCAAGAATATTCTCATTTCATTTCATGGTAGTGGAAAACTAACCTATGAAGAGCTAAAGGTATTGCATCTGTTGTCAGATGAAATGGTAGCCAAGGAAATGCGAATGGCCCACCCGGGATGGACAAATTGGGGATATAAGGATGATGTATATCACAGATACATCAGCTATGAAGAAGCCACCTTAGGCTTGGGAAAATTAACGAATAGATTTCCACTGCCCTCAGGATTCTTTAAGGGTGATACCTGTGAAATAAAAGATTCTATTTGCAATGGGCAAGCATACAGTTTTGCTGGTCAATTACTTACAATGGGAGGCACTTATACTGACACACTTATCGGAAATTCTGGTTGTGATGGAGTTATTATACTACATTTAAGCATTGTAGATGAATATGAAACGATCATTACCGATAGTATCTGCCATGGCGAGACCTATGATTTTAATGGCCAAGCTTTAAGTGTTGCAGGTACTTACCAGGAGACCTTTTCAAGTGCTGGTGGTTGTGATAGTGTTGTCATACTACATCTAAGTGTTCTACCTCGTCAAGAAACAAACATTTCCGACATAATTTGCCACGGTGATACCTATGATTTTAATGGCCAAGCTTTAAGTGTTGCAGGTACTTACCAGGAGACCTTTTCAAGTGCTGGTGGTTGCGACAGTATTGTCACATTACATCTGAGTGTTCTACCTAGACAAGAAACAAACATTTTCGACATAATCTGCCAAGGTGAGACCTATTATTTTAATGACAATATTATCAGTACGCCCGGTACCTACGTGGACTCTTTGCTGAGTGCTGTTGGCTGTGATAGCGTAGTCACCTTGCATTTGAGCATCTTAGATGATATAAAAACAATCATCACTGATACCATATGCGAAGGTGAGACCTACGATTTTAATAGTGATATTATCAGTAAGGTCGGTACCTACATGGATACATTGGTGAGCGCTTCAGGCTGTGATAGTGTAGTCACATTGGAATTGTCGGTCTTACCCAAGTCAACTGCATTTTGTGAGACAACCACCGCAAAGAACCTAACTGAGGATTTTGCAATGCTATATCCAAATCCTGCGACCGACAGAATTTATCTCGAAAATTTAAAAGCAAGTAAAGTTTCAAACATTAGGTTGTATAACCAATTGGGGCAAATCATAATCCTGAGGGATGTGATAAGCCTTCCCGATCAAAGATTTCTGCTCATTCTAAATGAAGGTTGTTCTAATGGGTTATACTATCTACGGTATCAGGTGGGATCACTGGAGGAGGTTAGACCTTTTGCCATCATAGGCAAATGATCAACTTTGAATAGAGATAATAGGCCTACTTATTTCAATTTCAACGCAGTTAACCAAATCAGATAATTTTATTTATAGCAGAATGTGGACATCACAACGACAGCCTCATTTGCTTCTTTCGTCCCATTCTCATATAATACCTAAGCCAGTTGCCTTAATAACTCCTTCCTGTGCATTGGAGACCTCCAACTTGGCAATGATGTTTCTACGGTGCTGATCGACGGTGTGCTTGCTGATATAAAGCTTCGCTGCAATTTCCCTGCTCGTGTACATCTCACCAATCAGTCTCAGGATTTCTTTTTCTCGTGGCGAGAGCATCTGGTCTTCTCCCGAAGAAGTACGATAGTAATCATATATGCGCTGTCGATTTGGGCCGGTAAATTTGTAGCCGAAGTGACTGAAGGGTACTAAGCCAGTAATGTCGGTGAGCTTTCCCATGGTATATCTCATCGTGCCAGCCGTGTCATAATGCAAGACTGCGGTGGTCTTAAGGATAACTCGATCATCGTGTGACCGGTAAATGCAGGTTTGAAAATCTGCCTCTTCGATAATAGGCAAGTCTCTATCAAAACCGCAGTCCACGACTGTTTTGGTATATCTAAGCCAGGCCTGCAAATTTTGAGGATGGATGTGTTCACACAATACAAACATATCATTTATATGCGGTCTGTCGATGCCGGTGATGCGGTCGAAATTGCTCGTTAGTGGGAAAAATCTAAAATTCTGACAATCTACAATATAAATCGCCTCGTTGGGAAATGCAGCATATTTTCGGGCAATTCTAGCGGTGTCAACGTCACCGGAAAACTCACCGTAAGTCTGCAATAAGTGGGTATTAAGAATGTTTTGATAACTCATGAGAAATCTTCCATTATCTCGCAATTAATTGGTTTAGCTTAGTAAGTACTAATCTACATATATCACTAGTTAGAGAATTAAAGATATCTTCCTTATGGTGGTCATTGCGAAAAGCTCATTTGAGTGGACGACCTTTTTTGTCATGCCTAAATACTAATAATTCGATGGAAATAGATCATTATTGTATTTGTTATCAGCCAAGTTAATCTCGAGGGCATAAAGAATCATAATATTGCAAGATTTTTCGCCTTGATGAATGCCTCCCTGGCATGCGACACTTCCAACTTGCCAATGATGTTTCTCCGATGCTGATCGACGGTGTGCTTGCTGATGTAGAGTTGTTCGGCAATTTTCCTGCTGGTAAAACCCTGGCCAATGAGACTGAGGACCTCTTTTTCCCGTTTTGACAGCATTTGATCCTCCCCAGCTAGAATACGGTAGCGCTCGTAAAGCTTCTGCCGGTTGGTACCAACAAATTTATAGTTGAAATGCTGGAAAGGAATAAGATTAGTGACATCGATTAGCTTTCCAATGGAATATTGCATGGTGCCAATTAAATCATGGCTCAATAGAGCCGTCGTTTTTAGTATGGTCCTGTTGTGGTGTGTTTTATATAATGAATACTGAAAATCTCCCTCTACTGCAAATTGTAGTCCTTTATCGAAGGCGCACTTAATGATGGTATCGGTGTATCGCAGAATGGCAGGCAAAATTGCAGGATGAATATGTTCGTACAACAAGTTGACGTCGTTTTTGTGGGGATAGTCGATACCGATAATATCACTAAAATTCTTAGTGAGTGGTTCGAGAGCCAGCTGTTGAAAATCTACCAAATAAACTGCTTCATTGGGAAAGATGGCGTATTTGGATATGAGCCGATCCACATTGATTTCCTCGCTAGGTGAGGCAAATAATTGCGCATGAATGGTCTCATAAACGGAATGCAATTGATGCATCATGAACACAAATTAGGATTACAGGATGCCAAAATTCTTCGCTTTAATGTAGGCAGCCCTTGACTCTTCTACTTCTAATTTCGAAATGATATTCCTTCGATGCTGATCAACGGTGTGTTTGCTGAGGTACAATCGCTCGGCGATTTGTCTACTGGTTAAACCAAGACCAATCAAGTGAAGGACTTCTTTTTCCCGCTTTGATAACATCTGGTCATCACCAGCGAGTACCCGGTAAAGATCATAAATCTGCTCTCGATTCGGACCAATGAATCTATAGCTAAAATGCTGAAAGGGACTCAACCCAGTGATGTCGATTAGTCTGCTCAAACTGTATTGCATCGCACCATTTTCATCAAACTTGAGCACCGTCGTGCTTTTAAGGAAAATCTTGCCGTTATAGCTTCTAAATAGTGTTTGGGCAAAATCTACCTCTTCCTGCAGATGCAAGTGCGGGTCAAAGCCGCATCCAATCAGTGCCTTGGTGTGACGAACAAACGCAGGAATGTTTTGCCGATGTACCGTCTCATACAGATAACTGATATCCTTAGAAGTGAGCTGATCGATCCCCAGCAATCTGGAAAAATTGGTGGTCAATGGCTGAAAAGAAGCATTTTGGTAATCAACCACATAGAGTGCTTCGTTGGGTAATGGCGTATAACGCTCTAGAATGCCGTCAATGTTTATGTGACCGTTAGTCTCTTCTTGTTCTTTGCTGATGACCATTCAGTGCATTTTTATCTGAATTGATTATGATACTTTTTTGAGGGTTTTGCAGGATTGATCACGACACGTTTGAATTATAGAATACCAAAATTCTTCGCTTTAATGTAGGCAGCCATTGACTCCTCCACTTCTAACTTTGAGATGATATTCCTCCGATGCTGGTCTACAGTGTGCTTGCTGAGGAACAATTGCTCGGCGATCTGTCTGCTGGTTAAACCCTGACCTATAAGACGGAGGACTTCTTTTTCCCGCTTTGACAGCATCTGGTCATCCCCAGCCAGTACCCGGTAAAGATCATAAATCTGCTCACGATTCGGACCATTGAAGCTATAGCTAAAATGACGAAAGGGAATTAAATTTGTGACGTCCATTAACCTACCTAAACTGTATTGCATCGCTCCCTTTTCATCATAATGAAGAACTGTAGTGGTCTTAATCAAAACTTTTCCCTGATGAGCTTTAAAAAGTGATTGGACAAAGTCACCTTCCTCTTGTAAGAAAAGATCTGGATCAAAGCCACATCCCAGCACTGCCTTGGTGTGCCTAACGAAGGCAGGAAAGTTTTGCCGGTGCACGGTCTCATACAGCATGCTGATGTCCTTACAATTGTGTTTATCGATTCCGACCAATCTGGAAAAATTTGCGTCTAATGGTTCCACAAGAGCATTTTGGTAGTCCACCAAATAGAGCGCCTCATTGGGTAACAGAGGGTAGCGCTGTATAATACCATTGATGTCAAGAGTGCCGTTCGCTCGTCCATGTCTTCTGCGATGATGCCCATTTAGCCCACTTACTTTCTGCATAGATTGTGCTACTTTTTAGAAAGGAACTCTTGCAGGACACTATGAAAGGACTCTTTTTGCTCGAGCATCGCTGTATGGCTCGCATTTTCGATGATGGCAGCCTCTACATCCGGGTGCCCAGCAGTCATTTCTGCTATATCTTCTTCATCCAGATAGTCATATTCACCCGCAATTATCATGACTGGACAATTAATCGATTTAAACTCACTACTGCGATCCCACAGTATCGCTGCGCCTGAGAGGTTCAGCAAATCGTAGCCTACGTAGTAGTAGTAAACCGGTTGGTTGAGGGCTGGCAGTACACTATTCATCAATGCTTCTGGCGGTGGTTGTACCCGACAGAAGTGCTGTGATATCCAATTGGCAAATAGGAGGCCTTCGTAGCTGGTGCCGTCAGCCGCTAAAAGGAGAGTCTCGCGCTCCTCCTGCACCTCTTCAGGCATTTTTGCCCACCTCTTTTGTACAGCCTTTTTGAGATTAGCTCCTGAGCTGAAAGCACTAACCAGTACCAGCTTCTCCAGTTGATAATCATTGTTTTGATACGCAAATTCCTGCGCGATGGCCCCTCCAAAGCTGTGCCCCAGGATAGAGCAGTCTTCGATATTGAGTTGATTGAGCACCCCCTTCAGTTCGATGGCATATTCAGCCAAACTGCGGTAGAACGGATCATTTTCATTACCAGGAGTACCTGATGGCTGGTAGCTGTATACGGTGAATTGATCTACACGTAGTTGATCATGAATGACTTGCAAATATTCCAAGGTCAGACCCGGGCCACCAGGTATGCACAGGAGCTTGTATGGACCATGACCGGATTTAGCCACCTTTAATTTCCTTCCATTAAAGTCCACTTGGCTCCAGTCCATCAAATAGAATGATTTGATGAATTCTGAGGTACAGCGAGAGAGCGTATGGCACCGTAATATCCGTTAACCATTACAGCAAAGTTTTGAGTATAACAATAAGTGTGCTCAACTTTAGGAGGGGAGCATACTTACTACAAGCTAGCGATGGTCGGGGTTGTATACAATGCTAAACTAAAAAAAACAACCGGAAAAACAAGTATTCTAACCACAAATCTGCGTAAATGCCCATTGAGTCAAAATACTCACATGTGAGTATTGCGGGGGTCAAGAGGAGTTATTTTCTTTACAGTAACCTGGTTGAAACGCATTCGCAGGTCTACTTTAAACACTCAAAACCCGCCTAACCGTTTGAATTTCCAGCAATTTAAGAACTACCACCAAAGATTGCGTTTTGGACGCATTGACTTTATTCGGGAGCATATTAAATACGACTCTTATCAGTCAAACCACTAACTCTAGTACGATGACAAGAAGACACACTAGTAAGAAACTTCATCTAACATTTGCATTGATATGTATCACCTTCTTCATAGTTGGACATTTTAACGACCTATTTGCCCAATCGACCGCCATCCCCGACCCCAACTTTGAGCAGGCTTTGATCGACTTGGGCATTGACTCAGACGGTCTTAATGGGCAGATACTAAACGGGGATGCTGTCGGAGTGACCTCTCTGAATGTTTCATCGCGCAATATTTCTGATCTCAGTGGCATCGAAATCTTTACTGACTTACAGTCATTGCTTTGTCATGACAATCAATTAGCAAGTCTGAATGTCAGTGCCAACACCAGTCTTCACACCCTGTGGTGCCATGCCAACCAATTGAGTAGTCTCGATGTCAGTGCCAACACCAGTTTGCAGTCTCTCTTGTGTTATTCCAATCAATTGACCAGTCTAAATCTGGGCACCAATACCAATTTGCAATTCCTGGATTGCTATGCCAATCAACTGAGCAGCTTAGATGTGAGTGCCAACACGGGACTTCGAAGAATACAGTGTTACTCCAATCAATTAACCAGTTTGAACCTCGGTGCAAATGTCAACCTGCAAAACATACAGTGTAATACCAATCAGTTGAGTAGTTTGGATGTCAGCGCCAACCCCAATCTGCAAATCTTGCACTGCGAGCGGAATATGATAGCGAGTCTGGATGTCAGCGCCAATGCGAATTTACAAGACCTGCATTGTTTCCGTAATCAAATGACCAGCTTAAACGTGGGGGCGAATCCAAACTTGCTTGTCTTACAATGTTACATCAATCAATTGAGTAGCCTGAATCTGGCTTCTTGTACCAATCTGCAGACCTTGTACTGTTATTCTAATCAATTGGGAAGCTTGGATCTAAGCGCCAATGCTAGCCTACAGACGGTGAGGTGCAACTCAAATCAACTGACCAGCCTGGACTTAAGTGCAAATTCCAGCCTGCAGTCATTCTGGTGTTACTTCAATCAGCTAAGCAGTTTGGATGTGCGCAATGGAAACAATACTGCCATGGCCGATTTGCAAGCGCAAAATAATCCCCATTTATCTTGCATCTTGGTTGACGATGTGGCTTATGCCAACGCGAATTGGACCAAAGATGCCACCGCCACTTTCACCGATAACGATAGCGATTATGATTCAGACGGCATTTGTGATGATGCAGACCCGGATGACGATAACGATGGTGTCCTGGATGGAGATGACTCTTGCCCTCAGGGCGATTTGGGATGGACCTCTGATGCGACCTCTGATGCGGATGCGGATGGCTGTCAGGATGCAACTGAGGACTTTACTTTGATCCCAGATCCGAATTTTGAGCAAGCATTAATTGACATGGGTATCGACTCGGATGGACTGAATGGACAGATTTTGAATTCAGACGCAGCAGGTGAGATCAATTTAGATGTGTCCAATAGAAATATTGTTGATTTATCTGGGATCGAAGCCTTTACCAATCTCACACGACTAATATGCGGCAGGAATCCTTTGCTCAATCTGAATGTAAGTAGCAATACAAGCCTTCAAACGCTGAGTTGTTCTTCAAGTCAATTGAGCAGTTTGGATGTCAGCAACAATATTGCCATCCAAAACCTTGCTTGCGGCGACAATCAATTAAGTACTTTGGATGTAAGTAATAATATTGCTCTCCGCACCCTTGAATGCGACTTAAATAATTTGAGTCACTTGGATGTCAGTAGTAATGTTAACCTTGAATGGTTGACTTGCTCGGCAAATCAACTAACTGATTTGGATGTCAGCGGCAATCCTGCACTTCGGATTTTGGGTTGCCCAGATAACCAATTGACTAGTCTTAATATTGGCACAAATACCAACCTGCAAACCTTGCTATGCTACTCGAATCAGTTGACCAGTCTGAGTGTAAACTCAAGTGCCAATTTGGGGACCTTATCTTGTTATTCTAATCAACTGAATAGTCTGGACGTCAGCACCAATACCAATTTACGATCATTGCGATGCAATTCAAATCAATTACTGAGTCTTGATTTAAGCAACAATTCGAATCTGCAATCTGTCTGGTGCCACTCAAATCAATTGAATAGTCTGGATATTAGGAATGGGAACAACACTGCAACTAATGATTTCCAAGCCCAAAACAACCCTGATCTTTCCTGTATCTATGTTGATGACGTGGCTTATGCGAATGCCAATTGGACCAGGGATGCCACCGCTACGTTCACGAATAACGATAGCGATTATGATTCAGACGGCATCTGTGATGATGCCGACCCCGATGATGATAACGATGGCGTACTTGATGGCGATGACACCTGCCCCCAGGGCGATCTGGGATGGACATCGGATGCGACCACCGATGTGGATGGAGATGGCTGTCAGGATGCTACCGAAGATTTTACTTCTATCCCCGATGCTAATTTTGAGGAAGTTCTGATCGATGATGGTATTGACACGGATGGGTTGATCAATCAAAAGATTCTTAACAGGGATGCAATAGGAGTGGAGCTCTTAGATGTGTCTTCGAAAATGATCTCCGATCTATCCGGGATCGAGGCGTTTACCGATCTCACGTACCTCAACTGCCTCAACAATCAATTGAGTACCTTGGATCTAAGCCATAATGCTGCCTTGCAGCAATTGCTCTGTGGTTCAAATCAGATCAGTAGCCTAAATGTAAGCGCTAATGGGGCTCTAATCAGACTGGAATGCAGCTCGAATGCATTAAGTAGCCTGGACGTAAGCAATAACACAGGGTTGCAAAACCTGGGCTGTAGTGGCAATCAATTGAGCAGTATGGATCTGAGCCAAAACACAGCATTGCAGCAACTTAATTGCAGCAATAATCAACTAAGCAGCTTAAATATCAGCGGTGCGACCTCCTTATGGCAGCTGGTGTGCGGTACAAATCTACTAGCTAGCCTGGATGTCAGTACGAACACCGCACTTCAGATCCTGAGTTTAGCCACAAATCAACTCAGCCAGCTCGATGTCAGCAACATCGCCAGCTTAGAGAGACTTTTTTGTGCTTCAAATCAGCTCAATGGCTTAGACCTGAGCAACAATCCCAATCTCACAATTGTAGACTGCCAGTCCAATCAGTTAACCACATTGGACGTGCGTAATGGAAACAACACCGCCATAACCACTTTCAATGCGACTGATAACCTCAGTCTTTCTTGCATTTTTGTCGATGATGCATCTTATGCCAATGCCAATTGGACCAAAGATGCCACTGCAACGTTCACCAGTAATGATAGCGATTATGATTCAGACGGCATCTGCGATGATGCCGATCCGGACGATGATAACGATGGTGTACTCGATGGTGATGACTCCTGCCCTCAGGGTGATCTGGGATGGACATCGGATGCCACCACCGATGTTGATGCGGATGGTTGTCAAGATGCCACCGAAGACCCTGAAGTGATTTATCCCTTCACTTTGATCCCTGATCCTAATTTTGAGCAGGCTCTGATTGACTTAGGGATTGACACAGATGGATTGAATGGCCGGATTTTGAATATTGATGCCATGGGTGTTGCATCCTTGAATGTCCAAAATAAGAATATCAGTGATCTTACAGGGCTTGGAGCCTTCAAAGATCTGCTATCACTCAGTTGCAGCGGCAATAACTTGAGTAGTTTGGATGTAAGCGCCAATGTAGTTATAGAATCTCTATTGTGTAATGCTAATCAGTTGTCCGCATTAGACTTATCAAATAATCCATTTCTTCTCCAATTGTATTGTAACGATAATGGACTAGAAAGTTTGGATCTCAGTAATAATCCCTTGGTTTCGTTTCTAGCGTGTGGTTTTAATCCCCAGCTTGGTATGCTAGACCTCACGACAAATAATGCTTTGCAACAATTGTATTGTCAGAATAATCCATCCCTAAACTTTTTAGACATACGTAATGGTAATAATACCGCCATCACCACATTCAATGCAATCAATAATTCCAGTCTTTCCTGCATCTACGTTGATGATGTAGCTTATGCTGATGCCAATTGGACCAAAGACGCCACGGCCACTTTCACCAATGACAATAGCGATTATGATGCCGATGGCATATGCGATGATGCCGATCCAGATGATGATAACGATGGTGTTCTGGACAGTGATGATTCTTGCCCCCAGGGTGATTTGGAATGGACCTCGGATGCCACCACTGACGTGGATGCTGATGGCTGTCAAGATGCCACCGAAGACCCTGAAGTGATTTATCCTTACACCTTGATACCAGATCCTAATTTTGAGTTCGCACTGATTCAACTAGGTATTGATAGGGAGCTGCAAGATGAGCCAAATCAACAAGATCAAATCAACGGTCGGATATTAAATTCAGATGCTGAGGGAATTGAGATTTTGCATGTTGCAAACTATGGGATAATGGACCTTTCGGGAGTGGAGGCTTTTGTTGATCTTGAACACTTATATTGCTATCGCAACCAGCTAATCGAACTGGATATTAGTAAAAATGCCGCATTGCGTTCTCTGAGGTGTGAGGATAATAATTTGAATACCTTGGATGTAACAAAAAATCTTTTGTTGGTTAGTTTGCACGTTAGTCAAAATGCTTTGGCTAGTCTTAACGTTACTGATAATCTATTACTACGTTATTTAGCCTGTGGGAACAATCAGCTAGTAGCATTGGATATCAGCCAGAATACTTCGCTTCAAGTTTTAGTGTGCCATGGGAACCGATTAAAACTCTTAAATCTTTCAAATAATAATTTGCTAAATCATTTGACATGTAGTGGTAATGACTTGACTAACTTAGATGTCAGTAAAAACTCATTACTTACTTCACTGAGATGTGGTAATAATCCTCTTAATTCTTTAGATGTAAGTGCTAATATTTTACTAGAGGTATTAGGTTGTCAAAGGACTGGACTAAGTACCTTAGATATCACCAAAAATCATTCACTGAAGAGCCTCGATTGCTTCGGTAATTACTTAACTAATTTGGATGTGAGTCAGCATGCATTGCTGCAGGAAATCAGTTGTCAACATAATCTGATACAAAGCCTCGATTTTCGCAATAATACAATATTGAGACACATTCAATGCTTTAACAATGCCCTTGTTAATTTGGATGTTAGGAATGGGAATAACAGTCATATTATCACCTTCTATTCGATGAACAATCCAGATCTCAATTGCATTTTTGTCGATGATATATCTTTTGCTGCTGCAAATTGGACCAAGGATGCTACGGCCACGTTCACCGATAACGATAGCGATTATGATGCAGACGGAATTTGTGATGATGCCGATCCAGATGACGATAATGACGGCATCCTGGATGTTGATGATTTTTGTCCTCTTTTATTCGGTGAGGGCAATGAATATTATGTAGATGCAGATGGTGATGGCTATGGGGCTGCACCAGCCATAAGATTATGCGTGGTCAGTGTCCCTTCAGGTTACAGTGAGCTTGGTGGTGACTGCGATGATACGGATGCCAATGTCAATCCTGATGCTCAGGAAATATGTGATGGCATTGATAACGACTGTGACGGCCTGACCGATGATGACGATGGCGATGTGGTGGGACAGCGTACTTGGTATGCCGACAATGATGGAGATGGCTATGGAGATCCGACTAGCAGCCAGATGGCATGTAGTGCACCTCCGGGCTTTGTACCTGATGATAGTGACTGCGACGATACCGATGCGACGGTCTATCCCGGTGCTCCGGAACTATGTGACGGCATTGCCAATGACTGTAGCGCTCCCAGTTGGCCTATCGTACCATCCGGAGAGCTTGATGGTGATGGCGATGGCTATGTGGCTTGTTCGAATTGGGTAGGCTCCGATCCGTCGATTCTTGGTGGAGCAGATTGTGACGATACCGATGCCACGGTCTATCCCGGTGCCCCAGAGCTATGTGACGGCATCGCTAACGATTGTAGCGCACCCGCGTGGCCTACAGTACCCTCAGGAGAGCTTGATGGTGATGGCGATGGCTATGTAGCTTGCACGAATTGGGTAGGCTCCAATGCTTCAATTCTGGGTGGAGACGACTGCGACGATACGGATGCGACGGTCTACCCTGGTGCCCCTGAGCTATGTGACGGCATCGCTAACGACTGTAGCGCACCCGCGTGGCCTACAGTACCCTCAGGAGAGCTTGATGGTGATGGTGATGGCTATGTGGCTTGCACGAATTGGGTAGGCTCTAATCCCTCGATTCTTGGTGGAGACGACTGCGATGATACGGATGCGACGGTCTATCCTGGTGCCCCTGAGCTATGTGACGGTATCTCTAACGACTGTAGCGCTCCAAGTTGGCCTACGGTACCCTCAGGAGAGCTTGATGGTGATGGTGATGGGTATGTGGCTTGCACGAACTGGGTAGGAGACAATCCTTCGATTCTAGGTGGTGGAGACTGCGATGATACGGATGCGACGGTCTATCCTGGTGCCTCTGAGCTATGTGACGGTATCTCTAACGACTGTAGCGCTCCAAGCTGGCCTACGGTACCAGCAGGAGAGCTTGATGGCGATGCCGATGGTTACGTTGCATGTGATAACTGGGTTGGTTCCGACGCAGCTATCATCGGTGGTGGTGACTGCGCTGATGGAGATCCCCTAATAAATCCCGGCTCGTCCGAGGTATGCGACTACATTGACAATGACTGTGACGGACTTATCGATGCGGATGATCCTAATGTAATCGAAACCTGTGGAGACGAAGTAGTAGACAACACTACGGATGTCATTAATGACTTGGATATCCCTGAGGGCCAGGTAACGAATCTCACCAATAAACTCAATGATGCCCTGGATAGTTATTGTTCAGGTAAGCAAAAGAAAGCCCTCAATAAGCTCAAATCCTTCGTCGAGAATGTTGAACTCCTACTACTTGAGGGCGAGATCACCCAGGAAGTGGCTGACGAGTTACTTCAGGTAGCCGCGGATCTAGAAGATGCGATGCTAAATGGTACGTTGGTGTGTCCTGCGGCGAGGATCAATGCAATACCTGAAACCCTAATCACCGTAAGTGAAGCAACTTTCAATCTATTTCCCAATCCTGGTAGAGAAGCATTCACCTTACAGTTTAGTCTGCCACGGGCACATTCCCTCACTGTGGATATTTATCATATGGATGGTCGAAGGATTCAGAGCAGTCCCTACACAGGCGTGAAAGGACATAATCAATTCACCATAAATCTGACTCACATTCCCGATGGCACCTACTTTGTGACATTAAAGGGCAATGAGTTTTTTGTAACCAGAAGATGGATAAAGATGGGCGGGTGATATTTGGTGCACGAGATGATTTGCATACATGAGGTCGATAATTGCTCTCCATACCCCTGAGAGGCAATAGTAGGAACACGTAGTTAAAAATATTGCATGGAGAAGCGCTTTTTGGTAATGCTGCCCGCTAATGCGGAAAAAGTGGGCCGTAAATGTGCTGCGTGAGCCGACTGATACAACACCTCAATTCAAAGAAATCTTACCATTTCATAATCCTGAAAATCTTAATTCAGACAGTTTCCATGCTTAATAACGAAAATAGGTTGAGTAAGAATTTGAATTCTATTAATCATAATCTCGATGACTAAATCTCACTCTTGACATCCGCCAATATTAATTTGAAAAATACTCCCAGCTTCAGCCGAGAAATTGGGAAATAAATCTACTGCCAGAGCCGACTGATACAGCACATTAATTCCACCAGTCATAATTTCCTGCTGGGATTCAATGGGAGCATTGGAAAAATAAGCGTGATTCATGGTCACCACACCCATCAAGGCATTGCCACCTTGATAATTCCCCGTGCATGCCGGATCACTTATTGTAAACTGGATGCAGATTTCCGTTCTACCACATCCGAAAGGAAAAAAAGTAGATGTGGGCACAAAGGTCAAGTCAATGACGCCGTCAGCCATCCAATCATTGTAAACCGCTGGATCGATCGTAAGGCATACATCAGGTGAAGGTGCACAAATGTTACTTGTGGGATTGTGGCTGGTTTGTCCTATGGTTACGGCATTTTCATCGACGATATCAAAAATAGACTGGGCAAACGGTATGTAGCCAGAGACATAAATGCAAATTTCTATCGGTACAGCTATCGAAGTAGGTAGCAGATTATTTTGCATCTGAGCTGTTGTGGTCAGCGCCTGGTTATTTTGATTAGAATTAATAGGAAAGCAATGGGACAAGAATAGCACACCAGGATCATCTGCACAGAGGGATGGGGCGTCGATCATTCGGGATCTGCGGGTTTCAATATTGGCCCTCATGCGATCCTTTTGACCTTGCGTAAAACTGTCCCAACAGCTACTGAAGTCTAAATAGTTAGCCAACATATCGGGTTGTTCGCCCAGACCACCAGAAGCGACTGACCGGTAAGGATTATTGGTGGATGGATCATCTTCATCTGTCTGGCAGTCGTTGTTAGGGCTATCGCAGGAGGTGGCCCCATTGTTACCTGCCATACTTTTGGCTGGCGTATCACATACCTGATCCCCATCGACATCACAGTCATCATTGACACAATCTCCGGAAGTAAAGGTGTGAAGCAAGGAAAAGTAGTGTCCCAATTCATGGGTTACCAGTCCTGACCAGAGACACCCTGAATCGTACAAAGTGGCATCTAGAGAGCTGAAATACCACCCGCATGCATCTTGCAAATCACGCATTATGATGATATTGCAAAAATATTGTGGATTCCAGGTATATGGCAGAAAATCGGTGATCAAGTCGAGCCCATTTCCGGTGGCCAAAGCAGAATTATTATACCTAACAATGCCCGTTGTCTCATGACCTGTGGCATCTCTTTTGGCCAGGCAGAAGGTAAGTTCTATATCAATGCCGTAGTATGGGTTGGTATATGATTTTGCTCCGGGGTGCTGATGTCGGAATCTTTGTTCTGCTTCTTCAATGATACTAATTATCGTAGCATCATCTGGATTATATTGAGAGCCAATGGGATCGTTGTCATGAAATATGTGCACTACGATCGGAATTTCGTAGACCGTATTTGCGGTCCGCTGATGGTCTTTGACCGGGTATACAGGATTACCAAAATGCATTTTTAGGTGCTTGTTTTGGCTACCGCAAATAGGTTTTTGGGCCTGGATAGTGAAGGATAAAACGAAGAGAACCAGAAGCAGTAGGCATCTTCTGTTTTTTGCGATGATAATAGTTGTTAGTTCGGTCACACCTATGTGATCTTCTGTTGAAATAGTAATCATTACTAAGCTCAATTTGGTTAGTTGATTGCAACTAATCCCTTACGCATCTTACCGATTCACCCAATCCCTTTAAGTAAGTTAAATAGATCACTCTGGTACTGTTATTCAAAACACCTCTTCCCTGAGCATAAATATCCGTTAACTCACTAGAGCTCCACCAAACAGTTCCGTTTCCAATATTGAAAAACTCACCACTGTTGCTAGCCCGAGTGCCCGCTGGTAGTGCTGTAAGGCCGGTCTCATTATCTGCCAAATTCGGAATGTTCCAGTAAGTCGTACCTACCTGTTTCATTTTACCGCCTGCAATTTCACTAGCAATAAAAGCTGCAGGCACGGCGCCCGGATCAATAAAATCAATGAGTATATTCCACTCCTCAATAGTAGGTACGTGCCAGCCCAAAGGACAAACATTTTTCTGATTAGTATCTGCAACAGTGTAGAAATTATATAACGCCCCATATATTTGTGCATGAGTCAGCGAATCATTATCGTACCAACAATATCCCGGTGTATTTAGGTCTATCCAATCGGCATTGGAAGTAACTTTCGGAATTGGTGTGCCATCATTATATTTGGTAGATCTCAGGTTTTCTGCCATCCACCATTGCGAGCCCTGGGTCATTGGGTTATTAGAGTAAAGGCTGTTCAAAGTTGCCGATGACTCCTTCGAATGATTAGCTCTTATTTTAATAATATTATAGCTGTTCCCCTCTGGATCAGTCACTGTTCCTGTGCTAGGTGATGAAAAAGACTCATTCTGATTAGCCATATTGTTTAAAACTTCAGTTATCAGTTGATCGATGTAAGATTTTGTAGCTGCATCTTGAGGGTCAATTGGATCTGAGAGATTCTTCAGAAGATCGCTTTTCGCAATAATTCCAAGGGTACTGTCAGGTAGCTGTACGACAACACTATCAGCATCACTAATATGATCGAGAACAATTTTTACATTTCCTTCAATGTCTAATAATTGAGAATAAATAGAGGCCGTTGGTGATATGATGAAGATTGCAAAATAGAGCATTTTCACTCCTGGTATTAGATTAGGTTGAAGAAGTTTTTGAAACATAAATCAATATTTAATTTAAATAACCTTATTTCAAATAAATCACTAATGAGTCTTTTGATAGAAGCAAATGTTCAATACTCGATATTTGGAGTTTCTCATTTGTCTAGTAACTATTTATTTCTTGCCATATTTTGCTACAACATGTCGGTTTTGTCATCACCTCTTATTGGATAGATCTCGACTGAGCGCAGGTTGCATTCTTCCAGATAAATCCTTGATGTGAAAGATTTAGCAAAGGCACTGACATGGCATGAAAAAATTAGGAATTATCTACTCCACCTGAACTATCTCTACCTCCGGATCCATCACCACCGTGCCCTCATTGGAAAAAATGCCGCCGGCACTTGTGGATAAATATTCTATGCGCACGTCCTTAAGCGATAAATCACCAAAATTATCAATAGCGTTCATTCCACTACTAGGGTTGACAATCAGGTCAACATTCTGTAAGATCACGGATACCCCAGTAGCAATTTCTATGGACTGGCTGCTTACCGACCCGTCAATGGGTATCATATATTGAGGATGACCGAGGATGGTTAGGTCTTTGTCGATGACAATTTTACCGGTTTCTAAGCAGATGGAGTCTCCCATGAGCAGGGAGCTGATAAAAACGGTGTCACCCGGATTGGCACAGTCAATGGCATTCCTGAGAGAGCCTTCTCCTGTGTCCCCATCATTTGATACCGTACAATTGCCCACATCGGGAATGAACAGAAATTCGAATTGAAAGGGATCGGTAGACCAACGGTCATCCCATTCGAAGTAGTAGCGAGTACTTGCAGTCGCTGAGAAAGAAATTGATGTAGCCAAATTTGCTCCACTATTGGTAAGGAGACACTCATCATCACCACTGGTGATTGGGCTGAGAGCCTCGCACGATCCCGAATAGGCAAACAACCTGGTATTTACGCCAAAGAGACAGCTGTTGACATGAAGGGTGCCATTCGCTGGAGCATCAAAATAGTACCAGTTAGCATGGGAGGCATTCGAGCAATTATGGCAGCCGTCACCGCCCGTGGGACCGATAGAACCGTAAATGCCATTGCTAATCAATACATGTGCGGTCGGACAGACACTGCCAGGAGATGCAATTCTAGTGACATCTATGTCGATTGCGGCGATATTTCTTGCATAGCTTCTGCCCCCGGTGCCAAGGAGAAGCCACCGACCAAACGAAGGAAAATAAGATAATGTGGTAGCCTGATGCAAAGGAAAATTATCACTCACCTCCTGAGCGATCATGTTGGCATCACCGCTATAATTTGCGACAACAAAATATATGCGACCTGGCATTAGGACAACGGGCTGCATTTCCGTAAAATCCGCTGAGAAGTCGCCCCCACTCCCGTCTTCCGCTGTAAATGTGTATGCTTTGGCAGCGATTTCCCACCCCATAGCAATCATTTCATCTAGACTAATTGTCAAATCAAAAGAGGGAAAGCCTCCTGTTAAATCTAGGATCGCCCCTTCACTTATTTTGATTTCTTCTGGAAATTCAATAATTGATGTGTTCACTGTTTTTCCTTCAAGTAATCCACTGGTAGAAAAGCATTCGAAAGTAACGGAGTTGAGAACGGAAGGATCACTTCCATAAGGAATCTGATAAATATTGCCAAAAGAAAAATCTTCATAAGTTCCTGGCCCAGTCTGGCCAGTAAAGCCAATTCCAGTACCACCCATGGTTTTTTGAAATCGATCGGAAGTCAATTGAAAAGGCGTTGTCCGCATGTTGTTTGATTGATTGGCATCGGTATCTACAGCACTCACATTGTATTGTATTTGATAATTTCCATTTGACAAAGAGCTTGGGATGAAATGATTTCCAAAATCGACAATCATCTCCTCACCAGCAGCCAACTGTGGTATAATAGACACGTCACTAAATAATGTGGTACCAGTTTGATCCATTATGACCACTTCGGCCTGCACATTAGTCGCTTGAATGTCACTCTCGTTAACAATTTTCACTTCACAATCAACTGTATCTTGATTGAATATAAAAGCTGGAGTTGCAAAATTGTCCGGTAACGTGTACGCCAGAATTCCCAAGTCCACACCTTTCGTGTCATAAAATTTAATATCATCGACAATCCAAAAATATAGGTATCCTTCCCACACAAACTTAACCAGGACTGAAGGATGACCAGCTGCGAAGGAGGAAATATCTACAAATTCCAAGTCGTTAGTGGGAGTGGACTGATTTGGCCGGATATCGCCATTGACATTTATCGAATCCCAAGTGAGCCCATTGTCACTCGAGATCAAGATTTTAGATGCCGGTGTATTGAAGTCTGAAATACCATCTTTGGAAAAGTAGCGGTAATATTGATGAAAGGAAATATATACTTCTGGTGCGGCACTGAAATTCAGTAAAGGTGATATCAACTCCCCCCTATGTGGTGCAGGTGCATTTCCTGTGCCAAGTCCTCCACCTCCGGTGTCTAGAAAATCCGAGTCAAATAAGACGCAACCACCTCCAGATTCTGATACCAGCTCTACTCCCTGTGCAAAAGCACCGACTGATCTGCACTCATCTGTCCATATCCACACGGCATTGGCACTTTTTGAAGGATCTGCAGAGGAAATTCCAACCGATTGCCAGCCTTCAAGATCTGTTCCAAAACTGTAATTGTAGAGCATGGTTTGGCTAGCTAAATCGGATACCAGAATTAAGTTGGTAACAGCTAAAGACACTAAGTAGCTCTTTTTCGCAAAAAGTAACTTTATCCGATGCACATTCATATCACACCTCCCTTTATCGCCTTTGCCACCAAGTGCACGGCATTGTTACAGTTTAACTTATGCATCATCTTTGCTCGGTGGCTCTTGACGGTTTCCTGTGATATATAGAGTAGAGCAGCTATATCCGCCGTACTTTTTCCCAAGGACATCCACTCAAGGATCTCAACTTCTCGCGAGGTCAGTTGGTCACGGCAATCCTTGGTCCTAGACTGAAGCCATGCCACTTTGGCGATTGGAGTGTGTTTGGTGGCAATCATATAGATAAATTCTTCTGAAATATTCTTTGCTAAACTTGCTTACAGACTAATAAACCTTTCCATAAGTAATTTTCTTCTCCTACGGCTTACCGGAAGTTGTGTGCCATCTGTCAAGGTTAGGAGTGGTTCTGGATCGGTACTCAATTGCCTGACAAATGTTATATTGACGATATAAGAGTTATGAATCCGAATGAAAGCGTCGGACGGAAGTGCTTCTTCAATCTCTTTCAATATCTTACTGCTGGTGATTTTTCGGCCTGAGATTAAGTGGATTTGGGTGTAGTTGCCCTGACCGCTGCAATAGTAAATATCTGTCAACTGAAAGAATTCGCACTTACGTCCACTGACAACGGCAAAAGTGGAGTGAGGGGCAAGTTCTCTCATCCTTTTGATCTTGTCTTTCTGCCCCTTCAATTTGGGCTGCCTCGACATAATCATACCCCTTCTTTGTACGCATGATTCAGGTCTTGAAGTACCAACAATTGAAAAAGTTGGTCTGGGCTTGCCATGAGAGACTTGATAGTAACTGGCCTCACTAGGTATGATAGGTAGATGTTCTAACATAATCAAGGAATGTGATGCCAAGATATAAATTGAAATGTATGACTGTCAATACTCACATGTGAGTATTTTTGGCTATTATTCAGTGTTGGTGCGTAAAGAGGGCGGTCAGCTGAAGCCGGAAATTTAGCTTCGGCTCTCGTTAATATAAATGTAGTGGAGGGCGTTTGTTATCTCCATGAACTCGTTGCTCTTAGGATGTCCAGCAGGGGTACAGGAGGACGAACTGGTGTCTTTTGCAAGTTGTTGTCTTACAACTGAGAAAGATTGCGAGATGGTGGCAATGGTATCCTTGATCATGTTCGTAAAGTCTTCATCAATGATTTAGCGATCCTGAAAGGATTCAATGACTGGCTGTATATCCATAAGTTTGAGCAACGACGATGAATCATTAAGGACTCTCTGTCCCCCATAGCGTCCCCCAAAACAAATAAGGCATTGATAATCAATGCCTTATTGCGGAGGAAGAGGGATTCGAACCCCCGGTACGCGTAAACGTACGCCGGTTTTCAAGACCGGTGCATTCAACCAGCTCTGCCATTCCTCCGGTTCAATCGGTTTTTGGGGGCAGCAAAGATACTGTCTCGACCCCAAACAACCAATATTTACGCAACTGTTTTATCTCTGACCCCTTCACCCATTTTGATGCCGCACCCTCAATATTTTCAGCGTCCTATCGCGAAATATTACCTTGTAGCCTGCTGTTGCTCATCTTGAAAATGGTCCATATACGCATAAACTTTGTTTTTGTGACTATTCGATCCGATACTTTTTTTAACTATCTTCTTGGCTTAATCTTTACCATGCAACACACGATTTTTTTTCTGGTATACCTTGCAGGCTTGATCATTCCCACCGGGCAACAACAGAATGCCTGGTACGACCTTTTTAATGGGAAGGACCTTAACGGTTGGGAAGTGAAGGGCTCAGCTGAGGGTAATTTCTTTGTCGAAAATGGAATACTCGTCGCCGAAATGAAGCTGGGTTTACCCAATACCTTTCCGGCTACGACACGGGAATTTACCAATTTCGAATTGGAGGTCGAATTTTTGGTACCTGAGGGCATCAATACCGGGGTGCAAATAAGGAGTGGACAATACCAGGCCGAGACTACGACACCTTATCTCAACGGTCGATTGGAGGCAAGTGAACGGACTTGGGAGGCGGGTAGAGTGCACGGATATCAGATTGAGATCGATCCATCGGAGAGGGCGTGGTCTGGTGGTTTTTACGAAGAGGGAGGTCGAGGCTGGCTGGTACCTCTCACCGACAATGAGAAGGCTCGTAAAGCCTTTAAGCCTAATGATTGGAACCGTTTTAGGATTATTGCTGATGGCAACCATTTCCAGACTTGGATCAATGGTGTACCAGCCGTGGATACCCATGATGACAAAGCATCATCTGGCTTTATTGCTTTGCAGCTCCACAGTATCAAGAGTCAGGAGCAAGAGGGTAAGAAGATACTTTGGAGAAGCATCCGCATCAAGGAATTGGACTAATGAAAAGAACGAAAGAAATCGAGACCTTTATTAAAAAAATTGCTTCCCTTATAGCTAGTTGGTAGTGCTATCCATTTAATTACAGAACAATAGAGAGGATTTGGTCTGAGCTATCAGAAAATTCTTAAAACCCAACTACTGCTGTCTTACGGTGAGTTTTCCGGTGACGTTCACACCAATCGATACTGGCAAAAGTAGCGTCATGTACCGATCTGTTGTGTGCATCACCTCTCAGTTGGATGGACAAATATCATATTGCGATAACTGATCAGCTACCAATGGAGGTTTGTTCTTAACACAGATCAGTGGATTTCCCTCAACGTCAATATTCTGTGAGGCAAACGGAATACTGTCTAGTTGGAGCAGTGCATTGTGTCCCAAGTAGAGGGCATCTAGTTTGTGTTGCCGATCATGATGTAGATTCCGCTTATCTATTTTTGAATGGAGACAGAATAGCTTCTTCTGCTTTCACTTCCAGTAGTGCTTTGATTAGTCTTGGTGAAGGCATATCAACCAGTAGAGTTCTAGTGCTGCATTCACAAAATATCTGACCCTATTGGCATGCTAGTTTCTGACATCTCTTCATCGTCAAAAGCCTCAAATAGCACCGCTATGCTCGGTTTTGCCTCTTCGATCTGTCAAAAACTAGCTGCCCCACTAATATCAGATACTTTATGAATACAGCACTGGTTGACCGGACAATAAGTCTGAACCGTGCTTTGACGGCAAGCCTGGATAATTTCAGCATTTGGAATTACGCGCTTTCACAACAGGAAATTTCGAATCTTTACCATGAATGTCTTGAAGGAAGTGAAGTTGGATTATTGGCATATTATGACTTTAACGATGGCTCGGGAACCACACTATCGGACAAGTCCATCAATGGCTATGACGGTACTTTGGTGAACTCTCCGGTGTGGAGTAGTGATGTGCCACCATGCGATTCAGTTAAGCCGATAGTAACGATTACTGGCGTCAATAATTCTCAGGTAATTTCCAACCCCTACCCTATATCTATTATGTTTAGTGAAGCAATTACAGGATTTGAGAGCATGGATATTCAGGTTACAAACGGTAGTATCATTAACTTCATGGGTAGTGCATCGATGTATACTGCAGATATTTCAGCTACAGGAATTGGAACTACCACAGTACAAGTTCCCGCCGATGCCGTGCATGATGACGCTGGTAATGGCAATAGCCCCAGCGATCTTTTCTCCATTAATTACATTGAGGCAGATGTTGATATGGAGTCTCGCCGTGATCTATATTTAAACGGATTGAACAACAGTAGTGGCTTAATTATGAAGGATGAAAATGGTGGTTGTTGGAAGTGTGTAGTTTCCCCAAGTTTTTAGACAGTATGTTAAGTTTAAGAAAAACCTTAATATAACTGTTATGAAAAGACGAAAATTTAGCGCTGATTTTAAGAGTAAGGTGGCAATCGAGGCACTTAAGGAGCGCTTTACAGCACAGGAGATTGCCAACAAGTTCCACAGCAAGTGGCCAAATGGAAGCGAGAATTTGTAGCGGGAGCCTCACGCGTATTTGAGCGGACGAAGTGAGGAGGAGATAGAAAGAGACCGATTATTAAAGACAATAGAGCATGGATATTCAGGTTACAAATCGGTAGTATCATTAGACTTCATGGGTAGTGCATCGATGTATACTGCAGATATTTCAGCTACAGGAATTGGAACTACCACAGTACAAGTTCCCGCCGTATGCCGTGCATGATGACGCTGGTAATGGCAATAGCCCCAGCGATCTTTTCTCCATTAATTACATTGAGGCAGATGTTGATATGGAGTCTCGCCGTGATCTATATTTAAACGGATTGAACAACAGTAGTGGCTTAATTATGAACAGAAATTTGGATGAAAATGGTGGTTGTTGGAAGTTAACCATCGATTCGACAGGGAGTCTCCGTAGTACGCAAATACCCTGTCCTAATTAGGTTGTACTATGCATGTAAATCGTTGATTTTGATGTACTGCACTAATCTTCTGAATTTTCTGGTAAAATATGTGAAATCCAAAATCAACTCATCTTTAGCGGATTATCTATCTCCTGTCACTAGAAACGGAATAGATACTCTATCTACCGAAGACTTCAATATTATCAGGTAAATACCTGCATCAGCATGCAGGTCCACTCTTATCCTGCCTCCCTCACTCAACTGATAAACTGGGTTCAGTTCCTGACCCAATATATTTGTAATTTTCCATTGGTCAATGATCGGTGTTTCACCAAGAATAATTTGAAACGAGCCGTCATTTGGATTCGGAAAAACCCTTAATTGCCTTGCATCGATAACTGCGGGAGAAGTCGTCATGCCCAGAACTGTCACTGTATCCATATAATTGGCAGAACAAATACTATCTCTGTAGCTGTAGGTTAAGACATGGGTACCTTCGCCGGCTGAGGCAGGATCAAAGATGTTACTGGTTATGCCATTACCAATAAATTCACCACCTTCAGGACTACCTATCAACACTATGGAGGGATCCTGGATTGAAATTGAGTCTGGTAGATTTGATTGGTAGATAGGCTTTTTTACAACATCAATATCTACAATGGAATGCAGAGCTCTCCCACTGGGATGCCTAATCCAGCACATATATTCTCCACTATTCACTCTGGTAATTTCCTTAAAAAAAAGGACACCATCATTAACTCCCCCAAGAAGTGTGTCACCTCGATACCATTGATATCGTAAATCTTCAACATCCCCGTACGTCACAATAGATATTTTGATGCTATCTCCCTCGCAAAGGAGATGAGATTGTGAAGTTTCACTGGTCGAAAACGGACTGTAGAGACCTGTAATTGATGATCTGGCAAAATTACCTCTGTCGCTTTCGATTGTGACCGAAAATTGATTACAAACTTTGTCGGCTTTAAAGGATATTCGAGGTTCTAAGGTCGTGGTATCTTCTTTGAGATCAGCTGACAAGCCCAATGATATTTACTAATTACACTGGTACTTGAGCTCTTCAACGCATCTAAAAAGATATTGGTCCCTGATTGCCAGGCTACCAAATAAGGTTCCATTGATTTGTCACCTGTGCCACCAATTTCAATCTGGAATGTTTTAGAAAAAGTATTCCCAAAAATATCACTCAGCCACAAATCGAAAAGTCGTGTCTCACCAGATTGGTAAGCAGTAAGATTAACGAAAGTATCGACAGAAGTTGAGTTGACAAGCAGATTTGCTAAGTACTCTCCTGCTTCAACCAGCCACAAGCCTGCAATTGTATCTTGATCTTGTGCGGTAAAATGTATCGTTATGTTATCATCGTCGGGCTGCACCAGCCCTTGGGTAGCGATTTTGATTTCTGAGTTCTGGTTTTGTTCATAGTCAATGCCAAACCAAGGTGTATGGTTCAATCTGAAGCTGAAGAGTAAGACAGGCGTGCATGCTCATTGGGGAATCTTTGAGGACAAATGTTCCCTCTAATACCCCTTAAGCCATTAACCATCAAATTACCACTAAAATTCTCATCATTCCGAAAATCATGGTAGAGACCGAATGCATGTCTGAGCTCGTGGAAGACAGCTCCGGTTACTGACGAAGAAACCGAACTAAAAGTGCGTCCTTCAAACCACGGTGCACTTTTGTCAAATACGAGGGATAAGGACCCAATTCAGGTATAATATGACCTTCATATATACGATCGTCAAGGATTCTACGGAACCATGGAATTGCATTTGATCCAACTAAGGTAAAGCCAGGATCGTCGGAACTATCATGGGGATACCCTCCAACAGCTATACCACCGTCGATACTCCCGTCGGGTCTCTGAATATGGGCTTCATTAAACAGTATCCAAATCTGCCCTTTTTCAATACCAACGAGCATCCCCTTATTCCGGGCAGCAATTTGTGTATGGTCTACCAAATTTTCCCTGAAATATGTATCGCTACTATCCAGGTGTACAATATGTACTTTCGGTAAAGATGAATTTTCCTCATTTTCGTATAGAAAGGTTTTGGTTCCGAAACAATTTTGAATCATCTGATTCTTAAACCACGATTGCGCCAATAAGACCACTTCCTGAAGAATTGCAACTGCACTATCTTGAGGCGATCTATTTGATGGAATCAGATATGCTACATATACCTTAGGGAGGGTATCCTGTCGTTGGAGGGTTATACATGAAGTTAGAGGATATCCTTCATTTGTCTTGCTGCTTGCCAAAAGAGAAAAAAAAAGCACAAATGAAGCACCCAGGACTGAAAGCCTTTTTGTTAATCATTGTTCTCTTAGATTGGAATGGTTGTAGAGATCGGTCAAATTTACCGACATATCTTTGTCGAAACAAATGACTTCAAATAATTAGAACTTTCCCGGTATCCTGGAGACTATTGCTAACCACACAATTTAGCCTCCCAAATGTCAGTGAGATCCAGCAGATACTGGGATATTTAGATCAACAATCGGGGGGTCGAGTTGATTGAGACCTAGACCTCTACATCGCTGAGGCTCTTGAATCTGACTCTGTAGTCACGCCTATCCATTCGATCAGATACCACCAGCGCCATCTACCATAGTATCTGCATCCAACCAATTTTCTACTAATACCTAATGTGATAAATAGTAACAACCGGGATGTTACCACCATTCGCCCTATTTGATTCCTGACCAAAAATGGCTTATCACCATAGCTCGCTGGCCACCAATTATCAAACGGCATCGTCGCTCCCAGACTTTCCAGATCTTAGGCCTGCCGTGACCTCATGGGCAGCAACAACAAAAGACACCCGAAACATCCTGGCACTTTTATTCATGAGAAAACTAAAAATCTTGTACCTACGGCTCGAAAGCAGAGTCCCTATAGGAATTTGCCCTTTCTTTAAGCCAAGACTCTACATAGCTTTAGATGGTTAGAGATAATAGGTCACAAACCATCTTTTACCATGCATGCATCAGCAAATCATTTCGAAAGATCCCTACAACAACATAAGTTAGCAGCAATCATGTTTACTGATATTGAGGGATACAGTGGCTTAATGCAGCAAGATGAACGTCATGCCCACCGGCTCCGGCACAAACAGAAGGTCGTCCTGGAAAATGCCACCTCGAAGTATAGCGGCCAGGTTGTTCATCATTATGGTGATGGTACACTTAGCATGTTTGAAAGTGCGAAAAATGCCATTCGGGCTGCTAAAGAAATTCAGCAATCGATGCAGCAAGATCCCTATGTGCCCCTGCGGCTGGGATTGCACATGGGAGATATCGTGCTGGATTATGATGGTGTTTACGGTCATGGAGTCAACCTTGCCGCAAGGATCGAGGCGTTATCCGTACCCGGTGCAGTACTTTTCTCCTCGTCCGTACATCAACAAATAAAGTTTGACGGGGATTTTGTGAGCCGGTCCCTGGGTTATTTCCGCTTAAAGAACATTTTAGACACGATCGAAGTTTTTGCACTTGAAGCCGACGGTCTTACCGTACCCAAGAAAGGAGAATTGCCTGCGTCTGCAATAGATCACCCCGGCATCAAGCTGTTGGTCCTACCTCTTGCCAATCTCAACCACACCAAAGAAGCAGCCGCTGTGTGCATGGGCTTAACCGAGCAGGTCATGTGTATGATTGATTCAAAAGAATATTTATCCATAATAGCACACACTCTTAGTGAAAGACTTGCTACTCTGGAAGGCGAAGCATTTGATCAGATGGCTTTTCAATTGGGTATAACTTACGTGTTGAAAGGAAGCGTACAGACTGCTGCAGGGCAACTTAAAGTATATTTGCAGCTGCATGAACTCAAATCTGAAATTGTCCTTTTCTCAGGATATTTTAAGGGTTCTCTTGAACATCCATTCGATCTGCAGGATCAAATTTCTGATTGGATTCAAGCTAAGTTACCCAGATTAACCAAGACTAATCTAGTAAGCGATCGGAACACGGTAAGCAATCAGCAGTTGGCCCAATTGTACTCGAAGGGAATTTATTATCTAAACAGCAAAGAGCCTGATCAGATCGATAAAGCCCGGGTCATATTTGAAGACATCATCCATAAGGATCCTGATTTTCATAAAGCGTACAGCTCGCTATCACAGTGCTATTGCTTCCTGGGATCCTGCGGCTATTTACCGCCTCAAAATGCTTACACCAAGGCACACGAGTTTGCCCTGGCAGCCATAGAGAAAAATGGTTTGCATGCAGACTCATTTCTGTCCTTAGCAATGATCAAGTTATTTTATATATGGGATTGGCAAGGCACCAAAGCATCATTATTGCGGGCAGAAGAATTGGGTTTGTCCTCTCCGATGCTTCATCAGATCTATGGCATCTATCATGCAACTACGGGAGCAACCGATTGGGCTGTTGAAAGTCTGCAAAAAGCAGTAGATCTGGATCCTGCTTCCGCTTCAGCCCTATGTCAGTTGGCACACATGTATTTGTTTAATAACCAGGTGCTTGAAGCATTGGCGAAGTATGAAGATGTGCTTCATTTAGACAACAATTATCGAGAAGCTGTTGAGGGCATTGGCTTTGCGCACTTGTGCTTAGGTAATATGCAACAGGCCCTCGAGTCGCTGGAGCAGTATCATACCATGACACTGGATCCTTTGAAAGGATTGACCGGCTTGGTACTCGCATATGTCGAAAATGGCCAGAGAAAAAAGGCGGAAGAGTGTTTACGCAAAATATTGCAGCGCCAGTTAAATAATCCACATCTTGCGCTTGAAATAGACTTGGCCATTGCCTACTACGGATTGGGTGATGTCAATCAGTGCCTCTCATATCTAAATAAGGTCTACGAAAAACGTTTTGCCATGACCTGCACTGGACTACTGACGGTCATGCATGTAAGCTATTTCAAGAATTTATGGTGTCATCCGGATTACAAGAGATTTTTGGCCAAAATCAATTTACATTGATATTGGAATTGCTGCAGCCGCTAAGGATTGAGATGTGGGGTCAAGTCAAATTCTTATAGTTATTCATATGAATACGGTTTGCAATTTCCTTCCATACTCCTTGCACTATTCGGTCTATGGAATTATTTCATCTTCACAAGTATCAGCTTCAATAGCGAGTTCCGTACCAGGATTTCCAGGGTCGTCTTTCTTAGCCGTAATTACAGCAGTCCAGCCAGGCTGAGAAGTATGATTACCCATGTACAAGTTCAATTCTCTCCGATGTAAGTCATCGTGCTTTTAACACTATTAACACAACTTGAATACGATCTGAGACGAGGTGCCAGTAAGGATTTATTTAATTTGCGAATGATGGCGATCTGCGATGTATTCTTTAACGAGAAGGAAGTGGTCATGATTTCCCTCGTACTCTGCTATGAAGAGGGTTGTGCCTATGATCCGTTTATCCCACGCCACACAGTGTGGCCTCCTTATACAAGCAGAGCCGGAATGTCCAGCATCTTGAGTCTGCTAGATACAAATAAGTTCACAGTACGGCAAGAATTGTTGTATCACTCCCTCATCCAGGACCGGCCACAGCCGATCGCTCTTCCTAAGGACACATACTAATATGAGTCCCTAAGTGCACCCTTAGGAGAAGAGGAGTGCATCGACATGGAAATTTAGAACAGCCAGATTATATGGGGGCATCTCCGAATGTAAAGATGGCTTTTTAAAGCTCCTCCGATTTAAGAAAAGTAAAACCCAACTACAAAGATGGTTGAGGCAGTTCAATGTAAATCTTGCCAATAAGATGCTCCATAACCATTTACTCGTATTGCAAAATTAAGATTGATGATGGGTTGGCAGTCTAATTGGGTGGTCTCTGCTATCCTACCAAATAATGGGTCATCAGCATCGTCTCCAAGATTACTGTAGTCACTGCAGACATCACCCGCGTCACTACCGAAAAAATAGGTAGTCCCACTCTGTAATGGCACAGGTGAAGTGAAGGTATACTTGTTCCATCCAACTTCGGAAGTGATACTAGTGGTTGCTGCAACTACTGTTGTATTGGCACATGGATCGCCGGTGAAGATCTTGACACTTCCTGTACGACCTGCAGTAAAATCGTGAAATTCGACACTTAGTAAAACTAAATCAGAAGTGGGAGTAAAGGGTTGAAAGACAGAATCGAGACATGTTCCCGGATTAATTGGAGTAGTACCAAAAGAAGTATGCAATGGACTATAAACTTGGGTTTTTCCTACATCGGTGTTGTAGATTAACATTCCATCTAAGGCTGTGATTTGATCCCTCTCTGCTGCGGTCAGTCGAGGAAGTAGTATTGGACCACCGTCAACCTGCAATTGTTGAGCTTGAGTAAAAAAAGTATACAGACAGACAAGGGAAATTGTAAGTGTCGTTTTCACGGTCTCTTGAATTAGGTGTTGGTTTGTGTTGGTTATGACTTGACAAAAAAAGCAAAAACTATCGACTTATATCAGAAAGTCACCGACATTAAGCCAAGTTATCCTTTCCAGCTCATTTTTGAAGCAACGAATAAATTAGAATAAATTTAATATTGTCTTCTTCAATATATTTTTGTCGATCGCTCTTTTCCAATCTCTGGACCAGATGCCCCCAAACGAACACAAAGCTTGGATTAGCCATTTCATTCCGACAGTTGTACAATTGGTTAGTCTCTAACTATGGAAAATTGTTCTCTTGGAATGGAAACTTACTTCCCCCTCAGCTCTACCATAAATCCTCCACCATCACCTCAGCCGCCAAATATTGTTCAAGCTGGACAATTGTTCATCAGAGCTTTACATATCACTCCTCCGGAAGGATCAATCCAAACCTATATTTTCACTATCTTTTGGCTAAATCTTTCGCTATGCACCTTACGATTCTCTTATTGGTAAATATTGCAGGTTTGATCACTCCCTTTGAGCAACTCCAGGATGACTGGCGCGATCTTTTTAATGGACAGGATCTGACCGGCTGGGAGGTAAAGGGCGCCGCAGAAAGTAACTTTTTTGTTGAAGATGGAATTCTGGTTGCGGAAACAAAGCTTGGCCTACCGAACACCTTTTTAGCTACGACTCAGGAATATGCCAACTTCGAATTGGAAGTTGAGTTTTTCGTGCCAGCTGGCATCAATACCGGGGTGCAAATAAGGAGTGGACAGTACCAGGCCGAGACCACAACACCCTATCTCAACGGTCGATTGGAGGCTAGTGAACGCACCTGGGAAGCGGGCAGAGTACACGGATATCAGATTGAAATCGATCCGTCAGACAGAGCCTGGACGGGTGGTTTTTATGAAGAGGGAGGTCGAGGCTGGCTGGTGCCACTCACCGACAATGAAAAGGCTCGTGAAGCCTTTAAGCCAAATGATTGGAATCATTTGCAGATCATTGCCGATGGCAATCACTTTCAAACCTGGATCAATGGTGTTCCAGCGGTGGATACTCATGATGATAAGGCAGCCTCCGGCTTTATTGCTCTCCAGCTGCACAGCATCAGGAGTCAAGAACAAGAGGGCAAACAAATCCTTTGGAGAAAGATTCGCATTAAGGAATTGGAGTAGCTGTGTACTCAGTCCAAGTCTTACTTGAAACTCTGGTAAAGGATTTGAACAAATTCGGCACCAAGATTCATTGGAGGTCATAGCTCGTTCAAAGTGACAGTAGCACCTGACACGACCAGGTTGTATCAAATTTTAGACAAGGCAAAAAGCCAACAACATATTGCTGTGGCATGGTCAACTTGACTATCTTCGATGATCGTCTTGAAAATTTGGAATATGTTCAAGAACCATATCCTCCTTCTTTTCCTTCTCTTTACTGCACATTACCTCTCAGCTCAGGAACTTGTATTTGAGCAGGTAATGATTGATTCAACGATCCATAATCCCTGGACAAAAATCTTGGCAGATATCGACAACGATGGCATACCTGACATCGTCATTGGTGGCCAAAAGGGCCCCCTGGTGTGGTACCAAAATCCTGACTGGAATAAATTCACCATAGCTGAAGAAGAGTATCAGACTGTTGATGGGGAAGCAGGGGATATCGATGGAGATGGCGATATAGATATCGTCATGGGCGGTTTATTCTGGTATGAAAACCCGGGAGTTTTTAACGTCCTTGACGAACCTTGGAAAAGTCATCGAATTGCTAGCCATCCTACTCATGATGTAGAATTGGCAGATGTTAATGGCGATGGTCAACTTGATGTGATCACCAGGGATCAATCGGATTTTGGCAAGATGCGTGGCAATGAAATCCACATATGGTATAGTCGCAGTGCCAAGAGCTGGGATCATGAAATTCTGTTTTGTGATCACGGTGAGGGCCTTTTGGTCATTGATTTAGATGGAGACCAAGATCCCGACATTATTGGTACTGGCATTTGGTTTGAAAATCGTCCGGGAAATCAATGGTCTCAACATTTTATTACGGAGTGGCATGGCAGTGCCAATGTAGCTGCTGCAGATTTTAACGGCGATCAGCGAGTGGACATCGTCCTCACACCTTCCGAATTGGCAAAACAGACCTTTAAGATCTCATGGTTTGAACAACCGGATGATCTCATTAATCAACCATGGATCGAGCATAAACTGATAGACTCGGTTGAATGTGTAGTGCACGGTGTCGGTACGGGTGACTTTGATGGCGATAATCTTATCGACATCGCTTATTCTGAAATGCATCAAGGTCTAGATCCCGATGAAGTGACCGTATTACTCAATAAGATGAATGGCCAGGACTGGCAGAAAATCGTGCTGGCACAAAGTGGTTCGCACAGCATTCAAATAGCTGATCTAAATAATGATGGCCTGGATGACATTCTGGGAGCCAACTGGAGCGGACCTTACCAACCCGTTGAAGTATGGATTTCAAGGAAAAAATAAATCAAATAATCACATCCCATATACTCCGACCATCAATTCTTGTCTATTATGGATTCACATTACAACCAACGCAAAATGATGGTAATTACCATTTAAATTAATCCTGAACAGGCAATCATCGTATTTTGATGAGTGCACAGATTTAATAAAAATTGTTGAAGAGTTGATTTGGCATATTATGGAAACACGCTGCATCCATGACACCCTAACCCTTCTATATCAATCAAACATTAATAAAAATTGTTCTGCAGATTCTTAATCCACTGGCTTGTTACCATAGCAATGAGAGAACTAATTAAAGTCATTACAGTGGCAATTTTTGTCATGTCATGTAATGGCGGCGATAGCAGCCAAATTAGTGCCGATCCATGGTGGAGTGAGGAAGATCGCCAGCTGATCATTTCAGAACTGGAAAGGACTACGCGAGAACTCATCCAAGAAATTGATGCTTTGACCAATGATCAATGGAACTTTAAAAAAGATACCAACCATTGGTCCATTGCTCAGATTGTCGAGCATCTTGAAATGCAAAATCAACTGCATTTCAGAGAAACCTCCGTAGTGTCTTATGCACCTCAATATTTACAATTCAGATCCATCACACAAGGGAAGGATTTCTTTTTTTCACAATACAGTACCGATACCATAAAGGGGAGTGCACAGTGGTTTCTTACACCTCGCGGGAGATACTGTTCGATCAAAGAGGCACAATCGGCTTTCTTGAAGGCAAGGAATGAACTGGCTGCATGGGTAAAAAAACCAACATCGATCTGAGGAAGCAATTTACATTCCGGACCCCAGTGCAGGAGGAGAATATTGAACAAATCAAAATTGGTCAAGTAAGGGATTTGCACCAGTTACTATTGACTGGAATAGCTCATACCGACCATACAATGGCATAGAGGTAAGATTTATCCAGGTTCCACTCTGGCTGCCGTATTAAAGAAAAGCTGGTCTCAAATTCTGCATTTTTAGCAATATTCCCAGAAGCAATTTCTACTCCCTGTGGAAATTCCGAAAATGCTGACCGAACCACGTAAGGATGGAGCACTTCACCACTGAGCTGCGATTGAATTTCCTCCACTTCGTTTTCCACCAGATATATAGAAACATAGTATGAACCTTCCATTGCATTAAAGAATTTGGTCTTGGTCTGCACATCTATGCGATCACTACTTACTTGAATGTACATGCCTGTATTGACATCCGGATCCCGGTTCATCTCCACGGTGATGATATCGCGGGCTTCGCTAATTTTACTATCCATATTACTAGACCGCACACCCAAATTGTCATTACCTAATAAAAATACCGGTTGACCGAAGGTTTTAAAATTATCGGCCAGGAAACTGCCTGCTTCAGACTGTAACCGACCGCTGTGATGTGCACCAAAAATCAGCGTAGATTCCTCGTGCTCGTTGACTATGTCTTTCATGTAGGTCCATCCCCATGTACCACAGTTGGGGCACCAGGTGGCGGTGATCTTGGTGAAGAGAGGCCTCTGTAGATTGGGGATCTCCTGAGCAGATAGGAAGAAACTCACACCAAAAAAAATCATGGTCACTCCTAAGTTTCTCATATTCATAATTTTATATATGATGTGTTACAAGCTTTTGATTACGCAAATATAGATAAAAAGGATTTTCAACCAGCTGAAGGGGCACTGACTGAGGAGCACCAGACTAGTGAGTCTACTCCGAAAAGGTTACCAAATCAAAAATGGCTCTTTTGGCGATCTTTCCCCGCCTCCGTCAAAAGGCTGTGGGCGGGCAGGCATTTTTCTCAATCGGCTGATACTCAGGCATGCCGCTCACCCGCTGTACGCGGTTATCCTCGCTGAAAGGTGCACTGCACCTTTCCTCCTTCCTTCGGTTGGAGATCGCTCGATAATCTCGAAGAAGTGAAAATCTCACCTAGCCCGACTTCGTCAGTCAGGCAGGTCCAAAATAGGCTCATTTTATGAAGATGGCACTTTTCCGGAGTAGCTTCACTAGTTGATTATCAGGAGAAGAAGACTTTTATGAAGTTAAGCCAATAGATCCCTCACTACGTGGCCATGCACGTCAGTGAGCCGGTATCTTCGGCCTTGGTGTTTAAAAGTAAAGCGTTCATGGTCTATACCCAGTAAATGAAGAATGGTTGCTTGAAAATCATGCACATGTACAGGATTATCCGAGGGATTAAAACCAAACTCATCTGAGGATCCGTAGGTCATTCCGGGTTTGATTCCACCTCCGGCCATCCAGAGTGTAAATACATAGGGATGGTGATCGCGGCCCCAATTCTTGACATCCTCAATGGTTCCCTGCAGGAATGGCGTACGACCAAATTCTCCACCCCAGATAACCAAGGTGTCATCCAATAGCCCTCGCTGTTTGAGATCCTTTACCAATGCAGCACTGGGAGCATCAGTATCTTGGCATTGAATCTTTAATTGATGATTCAAATTCTTGTGCTGATCCCATCCGGCATGCATACATTGCACAAAGCGTACTCCCTTCTCAACCAATTTTCGAGCCATCAGGCAGTTGTAGGCAAAGCTACCTTGCCGGTATACATCCGGACCATACATCGAAAGGATGTGCTTAGGTTCTTTGCTTAGATCGGTCATTTCCGGCACACTCATCTGCATTCGATAAGCCATCTCGTACTGAGCTATGCGGGTAGTAATTTCCGGATCACCAACCTCTCTAAGATTGTGTTGATTTAGTTTTTCCAGATCCTCGAGAATTCCCTGCCTCACCTTACGGTTCATTCCGGGGGGATTAGATAAGTATAGCACCGGATCTCCCCCACCCCGAAATTTCACTCCCTGATATTGTGTAGGTAAAAAACCGCTTCCCCAATAATAATCATAAAATATCTGGCCACAGCTGGCTTCTTTGTCCCGTGAAGTCATCGCTATAAATGCAGGAAGGTTTTCAGAGGAACTACCCAACCCATAGGTCAGCCAGGCTCCCATACTTGGCCTTCCCGGCATTTCCGCACCGGTGAGAAAAAATGTGATTGCTGGTGCATGATTTACCTGTTCGGTATACATCGATTTTACAAAACAAAGATCATCCGCGACTTCCGCCGTGTAAGGCATAAAATCGGACACCCATGCCGCCGAATCACCATGCTGACTAAAGTTCGTAATCTCCGACAGCACCGGCCTCTGCACTTGATTGCCAGTCATCGTGCTGAATCTCTTACCGCCGACTACACTTTCTGGGATCTGGGTCCCATGCCATTTTTTGAGCAATGGTTTGTAATCGAACAAGTCAACATGGGATGGCGCTCCATTCTGAAACAAATAAATGACCCTTTTTGCCTTAGGAGCGAAATGTGGTACAACATCCTTTAACTTGTGCGATTTTCGTTCTGATGCTGATCCCAGTGCTTGCCAAGGGTTAAGTAAGTTCGCTAAAGCGGCACCTCCAAGCCCTAAGGCACTCTTACCAAAAAAATGACGTCTTGTCATCGACTTATGCCATTCAAGCACGGGATCCACGGACCACTTCTTCTTGCGGTTAATTTTCTCCATTCGTCAAAATCTATTGTCGTGTCACCACCTCATCCAAATTCAACAGTAAAGAGCAAATTCCTGTGTAGGCTGCCACCAATGCGGGATCTAAACTTTCGTTTTGGGGGTATTCTCCCACCTGAAGAAGTTGATTTGCCGCATCGATATCCTGGTGATATTCCTCCTGTAGAAGCTTCAATCTCGTGCCTAAAATTTGTAGTTCTACAGCAGTGGGTCTCCGGGCCGTCACTTTTGTAAAGAGATTTTGGAGACGGCTTTCCTCGTCATCCCATTCCTGAATTGCCTTCTGGGCCATAACCCGAGCAGCTTCGACATAGGTTACATCATTTAATGTGGTCAGTGCATGAAGGGGTGTATTGGTTCTGATGGGTTTTACGGTACACACTTGCCGGCTGGCATTGTCGAATAGTACCGTAGGGGCTACAATCCGGCGCCAAAAAGTGTACAGTGTTCGCCGGTAAAGGTCAGCGCCATGGTCTTGTTCGTATTTTTTGAATCCAAAGGTAGCTTCCGCCCAAACTCCCGCCGGTTGGTAAGGTTTTACCGGCGGACCACCTAGCGAATCAACCAGCAGGCCACTCACCGCAAGGGCCTGATCACGGATCATCCAGGACGGAAGTCGCAGACGAGACATCCTGGCCAGCCATTGGTTGTCAGGATCCTGTAAAAGATGAACACTGTCCACGTGAGAACTTTGTTGGTAGGTTGCACTCATCACTATCTTCTTTATCAAACGTTTGACGTCCCAGCCATGATCAACAAAGTCTCGAGCCAACCAATCCAACAGCCGTGGATGTGTGGGTTTGGCTCCTTGCGCTCCAAAATCCTCTGGGGTCTTGACCAATCCTTGGCCAAAGATTGTTTGCCAAAACCGGTTTACAGCAACCCTTGATGTGAGTGGATGTGATGGTGAAAACAACCAATTAGCCAATTCAAGCCGGTCTTGCGGCTCTGCTTCCTCATTTCGAGCCAATATTGTGGGAATGCCGGCGTGCACCTTCTCACCCCGTTTGTCATAAGACCCCCTTTCTAAGATGTAGGTAGGTCTTGGGCGGTCCAGATGATCCATTACCATCACCTGTAGATTATCAGCAGTGAGCTGATCTTTTTTGCGGATCGAGGAACGCAAAGCATTCAAAAGCCGAACATATTCGGGATCGCGACCCTCATACGCCCTAACCAAGAGTCCCAGATAATAAGGGTTTCTCTTGCCAGGATGAAACCCTAAGGCAAAGATATTGTCTCCATTTAATTGTGCTGCATTGGGTGACTCCGCAGCACTTAAGTTCTTATGCCGGGGAAAAATATTTTTTTCATATCGATATACATCCTCAGCATTATTTTCGATAAAATTTTCAATTTCTTTAATCTTGGCTTGATCAGCTACCGGACTTAAATCCAGGATGGGTTTAATTCTACCATTGTAGCCAATCCCTTCCTCCGAGGTCTGATTAAAAAAATCATAAAATTCATAATATTCCTTTTGGGTTATTTGATCAAATTTGTGATCGTGACAGCGGCAGCAATTCAAGGTCATGCCGAGCCAGATGGTACCCACCGTCTCCGTCCGGTCAAATACATTTTCGACCCGAGTCTCTTCCGGTATTCTACCACCCTCCCCATTGTACATGTGATTTCGATTGAAGGCAGTTGCTAATATTTGCTGGGTCGTGGCATCGGACAGCATATCGCCCGCCAACTGCTCAATACTAAATTGATCATAGGGCATATTGTCGTTGATAGCATTAATAACCCAATCTCGCCATGGCCACATTTTTCGCTCTGGATCTCCTTGAAAACCATTCGTATCAGCATATCTTGCGGCATCCAACCACTCCCAACACCACCTTTCACCAAAGTGTGGTGATGCCAGCAATCGGTCTATAAGATGTTCATAACTGGTCGGCCGTTGATCGTTTAGAAAAGCATTGACTTCCTCCATCGTTGGTGGAAGACCAATGAGATCTAAGAAAACTCTTCGAACAAGGGTTCGTTTTTCGGCTGCTGGTGAAGGTTGCAGCCCGATTGTTTCCAATGCATGCAGAACAAAATAATCAATCTCATTCCTGGCCCATTTCTGGTCACGAACGGGAGGAAAGCTAGACTTTTCGGGTGGAATAAAGGCCCAGTGGGGCTCCCATTCAGCTCCATCTTTGATCCACCGGTAGAGCACGGCCTTTTGGTAAGGATGGAGATCCAACTTGGCTTCTGGCGGAGGCATGACAACACTGGGATCATTGCTCAAGATCCTTTGGATCAGTTTGCTGTCACCAGGTCTCCCCGGCACAATGGCGTAACTTAATGAATCATCCAAGACTGCAAATGCACCTTCTTCAGTATCAAACCGCAGATTGGCTTCCCTTTGGTCTGGATCCGGACCATGGCAAGGAAAACAATGATCCGATAATATGGGGCGAACATCAAAATTAAAATTGGGTGTTTCCTTGATCGTAGTTAAAGAATGACCAACATCTTCAGGAACGGTCATTCGACAGGATCCTAAGAAAAACAAAGCCAACAGGGCAATCACCAGCCCCTTTATATACGATATTCCTTCCAACCGATTGCAACGAAACATTCCCTGGGGTGTAACTTCAATGAATCTTGAGCACTCTTAAAGTTAAGTTTTTCTCTTTTTACCTCGATGTTCTCTTATGAAATTGCACATTTACACAATTTAAACGACCCAACAATTATAAGAGGTCTTTGGTCTTTGGCGGTTGGTCTTTGGGGGGTCTCCCCTCATGAAATACGTTGACAGAAAAGTGTGCTCTCATAAAATTTAACATTTACACACCTAAACGATTCAACATTTAAACCAATGAAAAGGGTCTTTGGTCTTTGGCGGTTGGTCTTTGGGGGTCTCCCCTCATGAAATTAAACATTTACACAATTCAACATTTAAACATTTAAACCATTATAGGGTCCTTGGTCTTTGGCGGTTGGTCTTTGGCTATTTTTCCCCTCATGAAATTAAACATCTACACAATTAAACAATTCAACATTTAAACCATATATAGGGTCTTCAATGTACGGGTTGCAGTGCATTAGACTCACTTTCCACTAAAAATGATTGGGCGATAAAAACCTCTCTACTGGGTTTTCTTACAGTCTTGACATATATGAAATCTGCTTTTAGCTCCTCGGCAGTCACTGTGACCAAGCAATAACCATGATCACGCATATTGCTGTATTTCAGGTGGGGATTAATCTTTGGATCAAGTACCCTTTTTTCTGCGACAATGACGGAATCCACTGGATTTTGCTCATCAGCATTGGCAGAATTGACGCTGGTGGCTCCAAATTCAACAGCAAAACCCCCTTCCTGCATGTAGCTACCCCTTGGATCAAGCGTAACCTCAAAGGCCCAGGAAGCATGGGTATCTCCAGTGAGAAAGACCACGTTGGAAACCTGGTTGTCTCTTATGATGCTAGCTACTTTCCTTTGATCCCCAGGATATCCATCCCAAGCATCCATATTAAAATGAAAATTAGGCCTTGCCAAATCGAGATGTGAAAATATTACTTGATTCCCAATTAATTTCCACTTGGCGCTTGATTCAATCAATTGTTCCTCCAACCATTCCATTTGTTCCGCTCCGAGAATGGATTGCTGGGGATCTTCTCTCCTCGGATCGTCTGCATCCTCCACCTGCTCAGATCGTCCTTCTAATCTTTCATCCAGCATAATTAAATCGGCCAAATCGCCAAAGGAAAATTTTCGGTAGTGCTTGGGTGATTCCCGAATGGGCATCCACTCATAATACACTTTCCTTGCTACTTCTTTTCGCTCCAAATAGGAACCTTCTTCCGGTTGGTGATTTTCCGCACCATCCCGGTAGGCATTGTTGGTTATCTCATGGTCGTCCCAAACAGCAATAACAGGATGATATTGATGCAAGGCTTGAAGGTCCGGATCGGTGCGATACAAGGCGTAGCGATCCCGGTAATCCAGCAGACTTACAATTTCATGGTGAGGAATATTGATTCTTCCAATGGTGGTGTCACCATACCTTCCAATGCCGTATTCATAAATATAATCTCCCAAATGAATGACCGCATGTAGATCTAATTCCTCAGATATTGCACGATAGGCATTAAAATAACCCCATTCGTAGTTGCTGCAACTGGCTACTGCAAAGCGCAATTCCTGGGCCTCATCCGGTGCTGTACGCGTTCGGCCGATGATCGACCGCTGTCCCGAAGTCGAAAAACGATAAAAATAGAAACGTCCCGGATCTAGTGACTCAACCAAAACCTTTACAGTATAATCCCTTTGACTATCCGTTTGAAAAGTTCCCTGTTGTACTATTTCTGAAAATCCTTCATCTTCTGACATCTCCCAGTGTACATTGATTTTCTGATCTCTCCTGGTTGGAGTGACACGCGTCCAAATAACCACCGAATTATGATCTGGATCTCCAGAAGCCACGCCGTGATAAAAGGGAGCCAGTTCGTGATTTTTATGGGCCTCGGTATTTTCTATAATCGTTGACTGATCAGTTACGCAAGAGAATAACAGGCTAGACAAAACCACACAAATCCACACGTTTTCTGTCATGATCAGAAAATTATCATCGGGCCTTAGCGTCAAAGATCTCCATAATAATTTAATCAATGCTGATCTTCGATTGAACTTCGATATTTCTCATAGGCTTCCACCAATTTCTCCAATTTTTGAGGATTGGTTTTGGACAAATTCCTCAGCTCGATCGGATCGTCCTCCATCTGATAAAGTTCCCAATCATCACCATTCTGACGTACAATTTTCCAGGGTCCTTGTCGATACATTCTAAATCGCTCTTGATGTCCAGAAATCAGAAAAGGATGTGAGCTAGCCTGTCGCCCCTGCAAGATGGGGAGCAGAGACCGTCCCTGGAGTGGAAGTGTCGTCTTTCCCTGAAATGCGCTGGGGTATTCTACCTGGGCCACCTCTAAAAAAGTGGGGAATAAATCCACCACATGTCCTATTTGATCCGTCCATTGATTGGGTGAAACCGCAGCTGGCCAATGAACAATGCAGTGAGTATTTGATCCTCCCTCATGTCCATTTTGCTTGTACAGCCGAAACGGCGTGTTGCCCACATTGGCCCAGGGAGTAGACAAACAACGATAGGATTCTGCCGGACCCGGAGGAACATCAAAATCGACATTGCTGTCAAAAGGACAGGATCCATTATCAGTAAAGAAAATGATCAGGGTATTTTGCAAATCACCTGTTTCTTCCAAAGCTTTGATGACCCTACCTATGTTTTGATCCATCCGATCGATCATGGCAGCAAAAACTGCCATTTCCAAATCTTTATCGTCCTTTTCCTGATCTGACATCATTTCCCAGGGATAGTATTTGTGCCATCGAGACCTTATTTTCTCCCAGCCTTCGTGTGAAGAACCCCTGAACCTATTGGTATTATCCTCAGGAGGGGACAATTCAGCATCTTGGTTTAAGATCCCCATGTCTTTCATTCGTTCAAATCTTTCGTTGCGGATCATATCCCAACCTTTGCGGTACTTGCCTCGATATTTTGCAATATCTTCTGGCCTGGCCTGAAGTGGGTAATGGGCAGAGTGATAAGGCAACAGCAGAAAAAATGGAGCATCACGATTCTGCATTTCGCTGAGCCATCGTAAGGCATAATCAGTAATAAAATCTGTCTTATATTTTGGGAGAATTTGGGCCTCAATTTCTTCAGCCGTAATTTTTTCTCCATTTAAATAAAATGGTCTTTGAAAAGTATCCGATGGGGGCACAAAGTATTCTGTGGTAGCCCAAAAGGTGAGAGAGTTCTCAAAGGTTTCGGCAAAATAGCAATCTTGAGGTACCCACTTGTCAAAATGTTCTTTACCACTCATCATGGCAGAGTAACCAGCCTCTCGCAAAAGAGGAACAAAAGATATGGCCTGATCATTACCTTTAAATAAGCCGGTTATCATCGTTGACCGCGTGGGATTACATTTGGCCATATTGTAAAATTGCCGGAAACGCAGTCCACCATTAGCCAGACGGTCGAGATTAGGTGTGTGAATCTCTGATCCATAGCATCCCAGATCCGAGTAACCAATATCATCAGCCATAATGACCACAATATTGGGTCGTTGATCAGCTGTTGTCCCTCTAAATGAAAACATAACCAACAGTCCTACAAAGAGGAATAATCCCAGCAAGAGGATTGACCGAGATCGCAAACGTTTTTTCAAAATAATCATCCCAACTAATTTACCGTTCTTAACCAACCGCCATCGACGTAAAAATTGCTTCCGACACAATAGCTGGATTTGTCGGAACACATAAATACGAAAAACTGGGCGAGTTCTTCCGTAGTGGCAAATCGGTTAATGGGCGCATAATTTTCAGCAATTCTATCGAGATATGCATCCGTTGAAATGCCTTCAGCTGATGATAATTTGTCAGCTGTCTTTCGCCAATCGGGTGTCATGATCAAACCTGGAGAGATGGTATTCACCCTAATATTCTTCGAAATACATTCATTGGCCAGACACTTTGAGAACATGGTCAAAGCAGCTTTGGTCGTATTGTAGATTGGTTCATAGCCCAGGGGTTGCGTTCCGCAAATGGAAGAATTGTTGAGAATGACCCCTCCTCCCCTTTTTTCCATTATTGGAACAAAAAATCGCGACATTCTCACGGCTGCCATCACATGCAAATCCCAGTAGTATTGCCATTTTTCATCTGGTGCATCTACGATTTTTTCATTCGACCCGACACCGGCATTGTTGATTAAGATATCCACTCCACCAAAATGCTCCTGCACAGACCTACAAAAGGCAAGGATCTGCTCACCATTCGCTACGTCACAGGCTTGGGAAAAAACCGGCACATTGTATTGGGTCCGGATTTTGAGGGCTTCCTTACTCAATCTCTCTTCTTCCCGGGCACAAAGAGCCAAATGAACACCCTCAGCTGCTAACGCCTCTCCCACAGCCAAACCTATACCTACACTGCCACCAGTGATTACTGCAATCTTGTCTTGGAGGTTGAGTTCCATTTAGGAAAGATAGTCAATTACCACGTGCGTTGGTATCGACAAACAGGTACAAAAAAGCAAAGGGAACAGTTTCACTTCACTGCTCCCTTTGGATTAGTCAATTTTATTCCAAGGCTAATTCTCAGGCCATGCTGCCCAATTGCTGCAATGACCGGCTTTATCGGAGCGGGTAATCCGGGTTTGAATCCCCGAATAAGCGGCATTCATAACCGCTCGAGGACTGAAATGCAGTTTCCCATTTCCCTCTGAAAAGAAAGCAGATCCAAAGTGACCTTGACTCAACCCATGACCGGCTTCATGTAAAGCCACTGTTTCGATGTCAATGTGATTGCCAACCTGCCAAGGAAAGGCATCGTTGTAATATATCTCACGCCAGGCCACGTCATACTTGCCATTGTTATCGGTGTCTACAGGGTTCCCGTTTTGGTCAGTAAAGATTATGGTAAAAGTGACTCCCAAAATAAAGGTGCTTCCATCCTCAACCAGTTCATCAAAAAATGGAGCACCCATCCATCCGTTATGGACCACATCGGCTACATAATTAAAACTTCCACCAAACCCCAGGTAGGCAGCAACCCATCCAGTCGGACGACCATCATAAGGCAACTCATGCATGCCCAGTTCTGAGCATCTGAGGCGGTCCCACGTACCCATGGCCCGGCGAATGGCATTTGAGGACATGCCCGGACTAACGTCTGCCGAGGGTCGATTAGCATCGACGTAGTAGCTGATGCTTGATGAACCATCGAGTGAGAAACCAGGCAGAAAATCGCCTCCCAGCTGTTTGTTACCAACATTCATAAAAATGATTGTTCTCCCCATTTCGTCCCCTTCTCCACTGGTCAGATACTCTGCCATGTAAAGGGCTACATTCTTCGAACCCAACTTTCCCTGAGCCTGTTGAAGTGTACTTCCACTGAGGTCATCAACTGTAACTGCCACATCGGTAATTGGACCCACACGATCGACAGATGCATCCTCTTCACAACTAATGAGCAGGATCATGGCCAAGAAGGCCACTAATTTTACGAGCTTCTTCATTATAGAACTTTTTAATGTTAAAAAATAGACAGGGATACAATATATGAAGGTTTACTCATATGAGGAAACCTTTACATCCATTATGTAAACACTATACTATATTATTGACACACCGTCTATGACAGACATCGTGAACAGATTTGGCATCCGACTTCCATACCTTCCATCGTCAGCATTGATGGCGAGATCCAATGATCTGGGACTACTTTACCGAGATCAAATGATTTAGCGCCTTCCCACAAGGAGACTGACGGCAACAGCAACAATTCCCAAGGCAATGGTGATATATGCGTCGGAGTTGTCTTGTGCAGAAACATTAAAGTCACCGATACTGACAGATGCCTCAGGTGCAATCAACATGTAGAAACCATAGGCCAATAATGCAATACCAATGACCAAGAGGAGGGATTTGATGCTTTTATTCATAGGTCTTCACTTTTGGGAAATAACATTTAGTCAAGCACACGTGATTGAATCAATGAGGATATATCATGAAAATTTCAGGCACCAGTATGCTTGATTTTTAAGGAATAGACAGTCTGGTACAAATACTTGTTCGGTACCATACGATTTTCATGTACTTCAAAGAGAAAAGCCTGAACCTTTATTGTTTATGGGCACAGGGTCAGCGAATGGTACAGATTTGTGTATGTTTCGGAAATGGAACCAGCCAGCACCATGCCGACAGGGCTTTTCCTCATCGTATTTCTCTCGTATGTGGGCGCCATGATTTTGTTCTCCTGGCGTTTGAGTCGAAAGCAACACTCCGGAGAAGATTTTCTTTTGGGCAACCGCAGCGTGCCTTTCTTCCTTATGTTGGGTACTACAGTAGCGACCATGGTCGGCACGGGATCCAGCATGGGTGCGATTGGAAAGGGTTATAGTGACGGCTGGGCCGGATCATTGTATGGCATTGGCGGTGCTTTGGGTATCCTACTCCTGGCGAAATTGTTTGGCGAGGCCCGAAAACATCGCTTCATGACTTTTGCTGAGGAACTCTCCTTTTATTATGGAGCCAATAAGGCCGTAAAAGGAGTGGTAGCCATCCTGGTTCTTTTGGCGTCCGTAGGATGGCTTGGTGCCCATATTTTGGGTGGTGCGCTTTACATTTCCTGGATCACCGGCATAGATCTAACTTGGGCGAAGATCTTGGTAGCTGGAGGATTTGGGATTTACGTAATCATCGGTGGGTACATGGCGGTAGTCTGGACCGACACGATTCAAGCGATTGTACTATTTGTTGGCTTTATATTTATGGCTTTTTTGAGCATTAATTTTCTGACTGCGGAGCAAACGAGCCAATCCATTTTTTCAAAATCCTCGATGTTATTTCTCCAGGGTGACCACCTGATTCCTTCCCTTTCTCTGGCTTTCGTCATTTTTATTGGTGTCTTAGCCACCCCAGCTTATCGCCAAAGAATTTATTCTTCCGAAAATATTCGCACCATTAAAAGGAGTTTTTATCTCAGCGGGGGAATTTATTTGTTCTTTGCCATTATACCCGCAATTATCGGAATGGCTGCCTTTCAACTCAATCCCGATCTAGAAAATTCTAATTTTGCTTTTCCATTTATGGCCACCGAAATCCTCCCGGCCACTTTCGGCTTGATCGTGCTTATTGCCGGCCTCAGTGCTACGATGTCCTCTGCTAGCTCGGATGCCATCGCTGGTGTCGCTATCCTGCTGAGAGATGTATTCATATTAGTTTTTGGAAGAATGCCCGATAAGCAACGGGCGATTAACTATTCAAGGTGGGCGGTTTTTGGCATCGTCTCCCTAGCACTATTGTTCACACTGTATGCCACGGATATTATCAACTACATCACCTACATGATATCCATCATCATGAGTGGACTATTTACCTGCGTAATGATGGGAAAATATTGGAAAAGGGCTACCTGGCAGGGAGCACTGGCGACCCTATTGGGTGGTGCGACGGCCTCGATCCTGATTCTTCTTGTGCCAGGCTGGAATGACTATTGGGGAAATCCGGGCATACCTGCAGTTTTCGTGGCAACCATTTGCGGAACAGTGGTAAGTTTACTGACACCTCCCAACCTGATCTCTCCGGTTGACGCCGCACAGATCTTGGAGAGGGAAAGAGCCCAGATGGAGATGGGCAACTCTTGATTTTACACACCTATCCCCTATTCTCTTTTTAGCAGGCGTTTGATGGCAGCCATGAGCACCTGCTCCACCTCCGGCGATACCCGGGAAGCTCGCTCAGAGGTTTCGTAACCGCCTTGACCATAGGCCTCCTCCGTACCGATGTAACCAGGACCATATTCCCCATAGGCAGCCACACAAAGGTTTTTCTGAGGGACCAATCTTTGGGAAGCCAATTGGTATTCAATAAAGAGTTCACCAGGTAAATGCAGTAACCAGACGTCACCCAATTTGAGCAGTGACAAGTCAACCTTGTTTCCCTTCTTCACCCATAGTAACCAAGCCAGATGCTTGGCAGCAAAAAACTTCTTCATCCGGAGTAAGGAATCATAAGCCAGCATGGCTCGCAGTTCCGACTCAATCAAATGCTCACCGAGAGGTAAAGTAACTGGTAGAGACTCCCAGGAGATGTCTTCGCTGTTGATGGGTTGTTTTTCTGTAGCCTCCCAGCTGCGTTTCATACCATCAGCCATGCGTTGAGCCAGTACCGGTCGCATAGCCACGGAGCCATCATTATATTTTCCGGCGGTGATGTTGCCCGAGGCTCCGTTGAAGTGAATGTGCGGAATCCGAATGGCCTTCTCTCGCGCCTTTCTCGCCAGACCTACGAATTCTGAAGTGACATCACCTTGTCCATAATAACTTTGCGGATGCGTAGCATAGTACGTCATAATGGCCAGAGGTTTATCTTCATTCCAAAAGCTCACCGTTTTGAGCCAAGGATCGATCAGTCCTTCAGGAGCAGCAATTGCCGCCGAGTCCTGAGTACGACTCCACCTGATGATAGCCACAGTATCGGCAAGCGGATCCAGAATTCGACGGTTTGAAGCTACTTTCTCAACTTTAGCTTTTCCAAATCCCAGGTGGGTCACAGGTTTCGTCTTGCGAGATGCTCGTTTTACTGCTTTTGCAGTTCTAGCAATTGACTTTAGAATTACCTCGACGTCCAAACGCGTACCACCCAGACCGTATTCATCGAGGACCTCTTCCAAGGTGAGATCGCACCGCATGCCATCATGCTGATGGATCGCACTGACCCAAACCCGGTCTATCGTTGTGCCAGCCGCTTTGGCCAATTCATCTCGCCACCGTTCCAAGCCGGCATTGGCAATACCCAGGTAATCTACGGCACAAAGGACAATGGGGTCTTGCGCTGATTGGATAACAACCCCTCGAGCAGTGAGTGGATCCAAAATCTTACGGGCCAAGGCATACGCCACCGGACTACCAATCGGAGGCGATACATTGACACTGAAGGGTGCAACACGCAGCTCCTGTGCCGGGAGATTCATGGTGATCATTACTAGAAAAACCAAGAGAAAGGCATACATTCTACTCACCATTTTTTCTGTAGTTTTAACCTAATCAAATCGACAGAATCAGAGACAATTTTTTCAAAAATTAATTTAGTGAAAAATAAAATTGCATCGAGAAGAATATTTCTCTTTCAATTTCTTTCAGGCTTGACATTAGGTCTGGGCTCTCTAGCCTGCAAAACAAAAGCACAGCAACCGAAAGAAGCCATCCCTTTTGATTCTTGCACCGACTTCTCCCAAGTGCCAGAAGAGGATATGCAGCTCAGGAAATCATTGGGATACGTTGAAATGTCACCAATGCGTGAGTCTACCTGCGCCAATTGTAATTTGTACTTGCCTCCGGATATGGAAGGAAACTGTGGCGGTTGCACCTTATTTTCCGGACCCGTCTATGAAGATGCCTTTTGCACCTATTGGGCTCCTCAAGCAGATCTATAGTACAGATTAAACAGGCCCTTATTCCGATTTACTTATCCTCTCAATGATCCCGGCCCAAATATTCAATCCCGATTTTTCCTCTAGGTCCTGAGCTAAGCCAGGGTCCAATAACAATGTTTTTTCGGACGCCTCGAGCCCCCTTGTCAAACCCTCAGAAACCTCTTCAATAATGATCGGTAAATGTAAAGTTGTACTGGCCGCAAGGATATGAAGGTAATCTTCTATTTCTCCTTCCTGATTTCGACAACCCACGATAAATGAGAAGTCAACCAAAAAATTCTTGCTGAATTCTTGGTCATCCGATAGGAGAACTTCTTGATCAATGATGTATTCCAAAAACTCCAGGGATGAACCCGGTTGAGAACTCAACACTGCCATCCGAAACCAAGGATCCCCTCCATGATCAACTAGGGTGCGGTGCAAATGCTGATAAACGGAAGGTTCCTGCCACTGACCGATACTTAAAGTGGCCTGAAGAGCCACAAACAAGTCCTGATCGGTGATAGATCTTGCCACCCATTCAGCAAGGGCGGGAAAAGCCTCAGCCAGAACCAAAGCATGTTCACGAATCATCGGACTATCGTCTTGAATACTATGCTGGACATGCGCTTCACTCAGTAAATCCAAGCCCTCCAGACAGTACAACGCATGCAAGCGTGTGCGAGCATCTTCGTGATCGCTAAGCATCGCTTCCAGTAGTGGCAGAAGATCTACATCCTGACTTTCCAGAATCAAACGTTGAGCCTGTAGGCGCTGCCACCGATTTGGATGTGCCAAAAGAGCAACCCATTCGCGATGTTCCCGTCGAGTCAAGTCTTCAAATTCAACCTGTGTTTTCGCTTGGTCGGGCCTTATCCGGTAAAGCCGCCCCCGATCATCACCCTCCATAAAGTCCATATCCTCCTTGAGATCGACAGGGATAGAAAGTGGCGTTTCAATGTGCTGACGATAGTAGTCCACTACATACAGGAAACCGTCTGGGGCCACGTAAAAATGCGTAGGACGAAACCACGAATCGGTTGATGCCAGGAATTCTCGATCGGTCTCCCCGGCTGACCTGGTGGCAATGTAGGTAGGACTGTTATTGGCTACTTTGATCACGTCCCGATGAACCAAATTACCGGCAACATCTCCGGTAAAAATATTTCCATAAAAAGAAGGTGGAAAAGCATGTCCACCATAAAAGGTACCTCCAGAGCATCCGGTAAAATGATCCTCAGCATATTCTCTACGATCTAGATTTTGCTCATCGTACTTCTTCTGCCTTCGCCGGGTTCGCTCGGCACGCCAATAAGGAGGGGGGGTAAGCTGAAACATTTCCAGTTCATGATCAGAAATGTTTACCGCCACACTGGTAGACGGTAGGTAAGGATGGCGATGAGTATACCGCCAAGGTATCACGATATGCCGGATGTGTAGGGTGTTCTGGGTGACAAAACGGTGCCAGCGATCATTGAAAGCCTGCCCGAACTGAGCTGGTCCGGCCACGACCTCATACTCACCCCGGTCGAGGCGAAATCGGAAATCGCCTCCGGCAATCTGCAAGGGTGCCCGAAAGGTATCACGTAAAAATTTTATTTCGCCGCCCTGCCCATGATTACTGGCATAGATCCAATTGTCTATGCCATATTTTAGATTGGTAATTTGGGCTTCAGAATTGTTTTCAAAAAAACCGGTAAAAACAATTTCTCTGGAATCTGACTGACCGTCGTTATCCTCATCAATTAAGTACAGAATATTTGGTGCCGCTGCTACCAATAGACCTTTCCTCCAAGGAAGAATGCTGGTGATCTCACTAATGCCTTCAACGAACAACGTAAAACTGTCAATCTGACCATCTCCATCCCGGTCGTGAAGTTGCTTTATCCTACCCTTGCCTTCCCCAGGTTTTGGCTTGAAAGGATAATCAGGCATTTCAACTACAAATACCCGACCAGCAGCATCTACCGCCATATCTACGGGATCCATCACATAAGGTTCGCAGGCAAAGAGATCCATGGCAAAACCAGGACTCAGTTCCATGGTCTCCAAACTTGCTGCAGGTGATAATGGAGGATCATACAGAGGACCAGTACAAGAAAAGTGGTAAATGGCAACTGCCACAAAAAGACTGCGGGTACTTAATGAAAGAAGATGTTGAATATGCACATCTAAAAATAATACAGATTTTTTATCTGCCGGTAAAAGACGCGGCGTCTGCTTTGTTCATGCGCGATGTATTTTCACTTCCATCATTGGGCAAAGTCTCTTTGCCACCGGTTGTTCATTGCTAAAACCGGTGATTGCCTCTTCCAAGAAAGGAGGACCAGGCAATTTTAAAAATACCGAGGAAAACTATGATCAAGGTATGAGAACCTAAGAAGCTGAAATTTTCTCAAAGAAAAATGTCATGGGTGGCTTTTTGCACTACTTTTTGCCACCAAAAAGTAGAAAAAACTCATTGAGATACTAGCCGAAATGTGTCATCCTCCAGAGTGCTAGCTACCGATTGGTTGTAATCTTCTACCTCCTTCAAAGGGGCGGTGTTTTGTTGAGATTGCACTACCCGGTATGCCCTTGGGAGATTTTTCCTTAGAAAAACAAGGCTGCGGGATGGGAAAGAGCACCAACTGTTCGAGCCAGTAGAAAATATTGCTCAGAGCCCTGATGACGAGGAAGCCATACTTAAAGAACAACCATTAGGGCGAGTTTTGGTGCGAGTGCCGGGGAAGCCGTAGTTTTTTAAGGAAAAAGATCCAGGGTGGCTTTTTGCTCTACTTTTTGCCACCAAAAAGTAGAAAAAACTCATTGAGATACTAGCCCAAATATGTCATCCCCCAGAGTGCTAGCCAACCTATTGGTTGTAATCTTCTACCCCTTTCAAAGGAGGCGTTGTATGTTGAGACTGCGCTACCTGGGATGCCCTTAGGAGATTTTTCCTCAGAAAAAAGAGGCTGCGGGATGGGAAAGAGTACCAACTGTTCGAGCCAGTAGAAAATATTGCTCAGAGCCCTGATGACGAGGAAGCCATACTTAAGGAACAACTGTTAAGGGCGAGTTTTGGTGCGAGTGCCAGGGAAGCCGCCTGTACAACCATTAGGAAGTATGGCTTCTCGTGTTATCTTCTAGCTTCATCAGTCGGTACTTGGATTTAAGAACAAGGAACACTGATTAACGATTTTAGAATTATGTTTGATTTTTGATTTTTCACGTTTTCATATTCTTTTGAGCCGTTTCTATGCTTTTTACAAAAATTGAAATTAGCTCGTTGCTTTCCAGTTTTGCGTTTTGAATTCTTGTTTCATTTTTAAACAATTTAGTTCGTTCGATGATTCTTAGGCAAATGTATGTTTCTCGTAATTCTTTCAATACTATCTTCATTTTATGAACAAAATCCCTGTCTGCCGACAGGCAGGCTTTCGGGATTCACCACTTTGTGCTTCGCCATAATTTAGAGAAACTGAAGTTCCGGATCTGAGCAATTGTTTCGCCAAGTGATTTGCCGCATAATTGTTTGGCATTTCCTTAGTAATCTCAATTACCAAAACCGAAAAATTAATTAATCGTTCTTCTAAATCAAACTTATTCATTCTGCCATTTTACCTCCAAAATCATAAATCGTTAATCCTTGTTCGATATTCATTTCTTCAATACTTGTTCGTTTTACTTGAAGATAACATTAAAATACAAACCGAAATATGTCATCCTCCAGAGTGCTAGCCAAACTATTGGTTGTAGCACTCTACCCCCTTCAAAGGGGCGGTGTTTTGTTGAGATTGCGCTACCTGGTATGCCCTTAGGAGATTTTTCCTCAGAAAAAAGAGGCTGCGGGATGGGAAAGAGCACCAACTGTTCGAGCCAGTAGAAAATATTGCTCAGAGCCCTGATGACGAGGAAGCCATGCTTAAGGAACAACTGTTAAGGGCGAGTTTTGGTGCGAGCGCCAGGCAAGCCGTAGTTTTTTCAAGGAAAAATCTTCAGGGTGGCTTTTTGCTCTACTTTTTGCCACCAAAAAGTAGAAAAAACAATAACAAGTGTAGGTTCGCTAATGGAGAAATGTGGTGGTTTGAATATGAGCCTGTACGACCATTAGGAAGTATGGCTTCTCGTGTTATCTTCTAGCTTCATCAGTCGGTACTTGGATCTAAGAACAAGGAACACTGATTAACGATTTTAGAATTATGTTTGATTTTTGATTTTTCACGTTTTCATATTCTTTTGAGCCGTCTCTATGCTTTTTACAAAAATTGAAATTAGCTCGTTGTTCTCCAGTTTTGCGTTTTGAATTCTTGTTTCATTTTTAAACAATTTAGTTTGTTCGATGACTTTTAGGCAAATGTATGTTTCTCGTAATTCTTTCAATACTATCTTCATTTTATAAACAAAATCCCTGTCTGCCGACAGGCAGGCTTTCGGGATTCACCACTTTGTGCTTCGCCATAATTTAGAGAAACTGAAGTTCCGGATCTGAGCAATTGTTCCGCCAAGTGATTTGCCGCATAATTGTTTGGCATTTCCTTAGTAATGTCAATTACCAAAACCGAAAAATTAATTAATCGTTCTTCTAAATCAAACTTATTCATTCTGCCATTTTACCTCCAAAATCATAAATCGTTAATCCTTGTTCGATATTCATTTCTTCAATACTTGTTCGTTTTACTATAAGATAACATTAAAATACAAATCGAAATATGTCATCCCCCAGAGTGCTAGCCAACCTATTGGTTGGAGCACTCTACCCCCTTCAAAGGGGGCGGTGTTACGTTGAGATTGCGCTACGTGGGCGAGTTTTCGTGCGAGCGCCAGGAAAGCTGTAGTTTTTCAAGGAAAAAGGCCGCCGGTTGGTTCTTTAACCGACGGCTGTCTTTTTCCTACGCAACGGCTTTCATCATACCGTGACAGAGCGACATTTCTTTGCCGCCCGTTTTTCATTTCCATCTAGGCTCCGGGAATCTGCATTTTTCAAGTAGATCGATACGCTAAATCGGTATTGAAGCTCTGACCAAACAATTGAAAATCTTTTCTTCCAGACTCCAAAATCCTTAGTGAGGATCTTATTTACCATGTGTCTTCATCAGTGTGGGCCATAAGCAAAAAGGAATCTACGGACCGGCGTTTTTCTCGTTTTTGTCTCGATGTCCATTTTGATAAAGGCCCTCAACGGCTACAATCCGGTCATTCTCCCGGATGAATTTTAGCCGGAAGTACGGAAGGTCTCGGATCATAAATAGATCCTTTTTCATGATTTGTAATGGATAGAGTGGTCCATCATCTCTCTGATATACTAAATGACCTTCTCTAAGCTGGATACTTCTGGCACCATACTTACCTTCGTATTCTTCGAGTTCCTTAGCATCAATTTTCAGTGGTCTGGCTAAGGTCTGTAGGAATTCTCTGGTCCACAAATAAGGATTTTCCTCCCCGTTATATTTCTTAGACAAATTTTCGACGGCCAAATAATGCGCTTCATCCAGGGCTTGTTCAGCAGGTACCTCAACATGGGGTTCCACACCAACGCCCTCCCAATTGGTCCCGGTTATGGGATTGATGGCACGACCAGAAGGAACAAAGACCAGGAAACCCGAAGAAGCAGGCATCATACCCCCGGGATGAGCTCCCCCACCTGTGGTTTCTCCTACTACCGTAGCCCGTTGCAAATTCTTGAGATTATATGTGAACTCTTCAGCTGCTGAAAATGTACGTCCACTGGTCAGGATGTAGAGATCCGTACCGGCTAGTCTTTCACCCGGCACGAAAGGAAGGGTCCATCGCTGCGTGATCTCATCGGTCGACCGGTGATAAAAATTATTAAGGTGCACAAGTTCTCGTTCATAAAAATAGGTAGTGAGAAATTGGATCATATCCGGACTTCCCCCTCCATTTTCGCGCAAATCAACGATGACCGCTTCAGAGCCAGCCAGGAAATTCATGGCGGCAGCCGCAACGTTGCCTGCCTTTGGTGAGCCGGAAAATTCATTGAGTTTTACATAGCCAACACCTTCCGAAAGCATCCGAATCTCCTTGAAACCAAAATTATTGCGCGCCGCTCTCTTGTCCCATATCTCGATAAGGTGAAGTGAGTCTTCCTGGCTTTGCGACATGGTCATTTCCGAAACCATCTCAGGATTCCAACGCACCCTAATGTGAAGGTCATTACTTACAGATTGAAGATCCTCTGTGAGCTTTTCAGCGAGGGTGCGGGGATCTACCCATTCATCGTAGAATCCCTCACGCCAACGCCTATCAATAAATGTGGCCATTTGCTCACCTTTTTCTGGGAAGACATAGTGGTGGGTCATTAGTCGTTTCAGGGAATCGACCAATTGACTTAGCTCGACTTTGGAAATCGCTGCTGTCAAATCTTGGGCCTTGAGCTGGGAATAGCAGGATAGTATCAGTATTCCCACTACTGAAATTAAAGGAACAATTTTCATAGTTTATAAAAGAATTTTGTACAAATAAAGAATTAAAATCCACCTGTAAGGAAGGTGAATGAATAAGCTTGCAATGGTCATGCTTAGTGTCAGGTCAGCTGCTTTCCGACAGATTCCACAGTGATACTGCAATTTTGAATAATCTTCTCTAGTCCCAATGACATCGCCTCAAGTAAATCCTGGGAAATGCCAGCCAGGGCTGTAGCCCGATTCTGGGCAATAATTACATTTAATTTTTCCAGCACTTCCCCGCCTAATTTGGTAATGATTAGTGAATGCCGACGTCGATCAGACTCATGATAGGCTCGCTTTAAATGACCTTTCTGAACCATCAATTGGATCATCCGGGTAATCGACGCATAGTCCTTGAAAACCATCTGAGAAATTTCAGTTTGTGATATCCCGGGATAATCTTGAATTGCACGCAACACGAGAAGCTGATCGATCGTAATGTCAAATCCCTGAGTATCGAGGTTTCGCTGACTGTATGTTCGATAAGTCTTTATGGCCTTTTCAATGGCATAGAAGATGGTCCGTTGCGGGTTTTCAACTTGCATGAGTCTATATTTGATACAAATATAATTGATATATCAAATAATTCCAACCTCACTGACAAGTTTATGCTGCTGGCCTTTCAATGTTCCTTAATGATTTGTCTGCTCACACAACACGTGACGCTTTACAAGAGGTAAGGGCACTGTTTCTACCGGTAGTCTTGACCATTGAGGCTGGAGATCACCGAAGACTGCCAGGTAGAAAGGGCGAGCTTTAATTTCTCGGCACGCTGATTCTCCATCAGGATAATATCATGCTCTTCCATAGGATCTTCCTCGAGGTTGTACAGTTCAAAACTGACCGGATCACTCCCCCGCTCAATACGGTGTAGTTTCCAAGGCCAATCCAACCATGCGGAGTGCCCTTGCGTACTGTCTACGGTGAACACCTCAGAAAGATCAGCAGCACCCATTCGCAATCGTGAGGAATCAGTAACCATTTTGCCATTTTGCTGGGCAGCAAGTAATTCTGGCATCCATTCTCTGCTGGGTGTGCGGACTCCCCTGCGAGGGTACTGCCAAAAGCCTAGACCCTGCCTCGTAAATGCTGATTGGCCTTGGATGGTTGGTAACAATGTAATCCCATCCAATGGATAAGTATCATCTAAAGAAAAGCCGGCGATATCTAGAATCGTTGGAAAAATATCTGAAGTACTGCATACCGATTTCACACGTAGAGGCTCTTCGATCATCTCCGGCCAATCCAACAGTGCCGGGACACGCAATCCACCTTCGTATATCTGCCCTTTGTGGCCACGACCACCAGTGATTCCAAACTTGGGCAGTCCACCGTTATCGCTGCAGTACCAAATGATCGTATTTTCGTGATCAGGAAGCTGACGAATTTCTGATCTGAGCTTGCCAAAGGCACGGTCCATACCAGTGATTTCCCCGTAAAAATGTTGAAATGAGCTGTCAGAAACATCTTGGTATAAAGACCGGTCTTCTTCGATGGACTCATGCGGTGAATGGGGAGATCCAAACCATACAATGGCCAGGTAAGGTTTCCCTTCCGTATGGTTCTGGTGAATAAACTCCAATGCTGCATCCACTGTAATCATGGAGCTTTCACCTGTGATCTGCTCAGCAATTCCCTTTCGACTGAGAATAGGATCATTGTCGAAAAAATTAGGTGCCGACAACCATTCATCAAAACCACTGTTGCCCGGATTTACCGGACTACCCAGCTGTACAGACCCCAGATGCCATTTGCCGAAGTGACCTGTGACATAATCAGCGTCTTTTAGCTTTTCTGCCAAGGTGATCTCCTGTGGTCTTAGGGTATGGCCCCAGCTGAAACATTTCATCCGGTTTGGATGCCTACCGGTCAAGACACTGGCTCGGGTCGGTGAGCACACGGGAGCAGCCGCATAGAAGCGATCGAACCTCAGACATTCTCTGGCACATTGATCAAAATGAGGAGTCTTTAGCGTTTTATGTCCATGGTAAGCCATATCTCCCCAGCCTTGGTCATCAGCCATCACCAGTACAAAGTTGGGACGATTTTCTGGCTGATTGGGAGTACGATCCCCGCAAGACCAAAATGTCGTGCACAGCAGAAGCAAACCGCAAACTCTTATATAAACTGATTGCATAAAAATGATTTCTCTAAAAATAGTGAATTCCATTCCAATCATTGGTTGTGTCTTCACCTCAGCAGTAGTGGGTTGTTTGAATTTTTCAACTACAAATCCAAATCATCTGCCACCATAGAATTTAACCTTGTCTAGAAATATTTTGCCTAAAGTTGTAAACTTCAGGCAACAGCTTGTGGTCATTTACACTAACTCATAAAATTCGTTGACTGAAGTTTAGTTTGCAACTTTAAACCGATATCTTTCCAATATCCATACGATGATTTTCGACAGATTTTGGAATAGGCAAGATATATTTTTCTGAATCGAGCCAGAAACATCAGATATCTTGATTTGTCAATAAAAGGAATTTGACCCATATTAAGCTGCTTTCCGAAAATCATTGATCACCAACCGCACGGTGGTACCATTTTCTGACTCGACTTCAAGATCGGCTTCAAGTTTCTTGGTAAATGATTGAATCAACTTATGCCCAAACGATCGGCCATTATTTTGAAGCATGTCAACGGGCATTCCTTTACCATTGTCGGAAATCTCCAATATCAGTTTTTCATCCTGCTCTGTCAACTTAATTTTCAGAATGCCTTGTTGTTGTTCAGAAAATGCATGCTTCAAGGCATTCGTAATTAATTCATTGGTAATCAAACCCAATGGTACTACAGAGTCGATATCCAAATGTATTGGATCAATTTCCTTTACTAAAGAAATATGCTCATCAGAAATATTCAGGGTATGGAAAATACCATCAATCAATTTATCAAAATATTCCGCCATGTCTACCCCTGTCAAGTTGTCTTCTTGATAAAGATTTTCGTGCAATAATGCCATCGACCGTACCCGGTTGCGACCGGCACTGATGGCATCAAGCGCAGATACATCGTCAATGTATCGAGACTGTAATCTCAACAAACTGGAAATGACTTGCAGGTTATTCTTAACCCGGTGATGGATCTCTCTAAGTAAAATATCTTTCTCCCTCAGTGCTCTTGAAATGACACTATTTTTCTCAGCAAGAACAGCTTCAGATTTCTTCTTTATCTGAAAGTTACGATATACCAGATAGGCCACAATGATGGCAAATAGCAGTAAAACCGTCAATATGATCATGGCTATCCGCTGCCGTTTTTGCCGCTCTGCTCTAAGCAAGGCAGTGGCTTGCTCTTCCACCAATCTTTTTTCTTCCACCCGGTCAAATTGATATTGCATCTCCAACTGGGTGATGTGTCTGATATTCTCTTCATTCCTGACCGAATCACTTAGTATTTTTAGTCGCTCGTGAAAATGTAAAGCCTGTCGATAATCTCCCACTGTTTTAAGTGTCTGAAATAAACAATCACAGGCCTTTTGATTATAATCTATCAGCTCACTCTCGGCTGCTAATTTCTGACCCCTGTCACATAAGCGATGAGCTTCACCGTAATCACCCTTCAGCAGTTTTATTCGACCCAAATCTACATAGGCATAGGTCCTCCCAATCTGATTATCAATGTCTTCAAACACGAGCACCGCATTCTGCAAATAATCCTCGGCCTCCTCGAGTCGATTCAGGCCAGCCAATGCGTTGCCAATATTGAGATCTGACATAGCCAATGCTCTCTGGCCTCCTTCTCCTTCTACCTTCAACTGCTTGGCTTCTATCTGAATTTGATAGGCGGAATCATAGATGCCTCTTTCCAGAAAAATAGATCCCTTATTCATCAGTACCGTACCTGCTAAGGCCAGTTCTTCCATGGAGATCAGCAATGCAAAAGCTTGATCGTAGTGATCAGCAGCAATGACATAGTCCTCCACACTATTATACAGATTGGCCAGGTTATTATGTAATATGCATTTGCTGCGTTGGTGTCCGATGATAATTTCTTCATCAGAATCTTCGGGTACTTTATTGAGTTCAAGTACCTCCAGTGCATCGAGAAAATACTGAATCGCCCCTCGGATATCTCCCTGCTTTCGCATCATGGTGGCCTTTTGAGCCAAAAAGTCGGATTTCAAAATGAAGTCCAATTGGCTTTCTTCATGTTTCATTCCTCTTTCGAAATACCAATCGGCACTGTCAAAGGCAGCATGTGCGACAAAGAACTGCATATAATTTAGATACCCTAAGACTACTTCACCAGAGAGATTATTGTCAATGGCTAATTGCATAGCAGAATCAAGAAAAATCTTGCTAAATGGAGCCAACTCATGAACGTAGGTGGCCTGTGTTTGCAACTCAGCAATCTTCTCTTCGATCTTTCCCAAAGAATCGATCCGTTTGAAAACCTGGGTAATCACTTCATGTTGTTTAGGGTTGACTTGTGCGAAAAATCTAGGGACTGAAAAGAACAGTAGAATAACGACCAGATGTGCATGAAATAATGGGTGTTTCATCTATTATGGGATTGCAGATTTCCACTCAAAATACACCAGCACATCTTAATGTCCAACTTAATCCCGAAGCTGACCTACTCGAATCTCTTGAAATTTAGAGGGCCCATTATGGAGATTTTGGGTAAATTATGAAATACTGCGGGTGAATCTTATCAAAAACTAATGCGAAACCGAGGAGCCAGTCCCAGAGACAAGCTGCTGTTCCACGACCGTCGAAGGTCCGTTCTGAAATCAGCGGTCAACGATCTCTCATGGCTTCTGACGCACGGCTATGCCGTACACGCTGCCAGTGAGCTTGTGGGTAATCGCCATCGACTTACCAAGAGACAAAGGGAATCAGTGATTCGGATGAGCGTTGGCGCTCCTCAAGTTCGGCAACGAAAAAAAATTAGAGTCTCTTCATCAGTCCTTAGGAATGCCACGATAGAGATTGATGGATTCAATCAGCTCATTCTTGTCGAAGGGCTGCTTTCTGGTGCCTATATCTTTAGGGGAAAGGATGGTGTATATCGCGATATCTCAGGTATTCATGGGTCTTACCGGCGGGTCTCCCAAACTCAGGATGCTATTCTAATGGTAGGGAGGTCTCTCCAACATTTTGGCGCTTCGCGGATACATTGGATTTTGGACAAACCTGTATCCAATAGTGGACGGCTGCGATCATTACTCACAGAAATTGCTCGAAACAATGGTTTCCCATGGACCGTCCAGCTCGTCAATAACCCGGATGCGAAATTGGTTCGATCCGATTATATCGTGATCACTTCCGACGGTCACGTACTGGATCAAGTCAAACAGTGGTATAACTTAATTGATTATTTGGTTAAATATAAGATCAGGAATACCAATATCATTTCGGCATAAAAAACCAGGTACCTCTATAACGGAAGATGCTATTTTTACAGAAAGTCCAGTGAAATCGATGAAAATATCAGGTTACCTATTTACCATCAGTCTTTCAATATGCCTGCTCTCCTTCGTGGGAAAAGATCATGGTCCTGCCAAACCCAATATTGTACTCATTCTGGCTGATGATCTTGGATATGGGGATTTGAGCTGTTATCGTCAGCATATCCTGCAGACTCCCCATATTGATCAATTGGCAGCCGAGGGCATTCGATTCACCCAATTTTACGCTGGTGCTACTGTATGTGCCCCCTCGCGCGCCAGTCTCCTCACCGGAAAACATACCGGCCATACCTCAGTAAGGGGTAACAGTCCAGCGGGTCAAATGGTCGGGCGACAGGAAGCCACCCTTGCCTCAGTGCTAAAACAGCAGGGATATATGTGTGGTATCATTGGTAAGTGGGGCGTGGGCAATGGCCTTCCTTTAGACGATCCCAAAAAAACGGGATTTGATCACCATCTCGGCTATATTAACATGTGGCATGCTCATAATTTCTATCCCGAATTTCTTATTGAAAACGGACAATATTATCCCTTGGAAGGTAATAAAACCAGCAGTTCTTTTGCTTACCCTACCAATATGCCAGAGGGTGCCGGGGTGGCCCAAGAGAAGTCCATTCATGCCCACAATGTTTTTGAAAGAGAAGCCCTTAATTTTATTAATGCTCATCACCGGAGACCTTTTTTTCTTTTCTTATCTCTCAACATGCCACACGCCAATAATGAAGCAGGAAAATTTACTGGAGATGGGATGGAAGTTCCCACCAAAAAAATCGACGGGATCAGCCAGCCGGATTATGGAAAATTTGCCGGTGAAGGATGGCCTGTTCCAGAAAAGGGATTTGCAAAGATGATCGACATGATTGATCAAACGGTAGGAAGAATTCAAGAGCATCTGAAGAGTCTAGACTTGTTAGAAAATACCCTGATTATTTTTACTAGTGATAATGGACCCCATCAGGAGGGTGGCCATCAAATGGCATTTTTTGATAGTAACGGACCACTAAGGGGAATGAAAAGAGACCTCTACGAAGGAGGGGTACGTGTGCCATTTATTGCTTCATGGCCTGGTCACATTAAATCTGGTACAACCTCACATCATATGAGCGCATTTTGGGACATCCTGCCAACCTTTTGCGATTTGTCGGGAGGTATTTTGCCACCAGATCTCGATGGGATATCATTCTTACCCACCCTGTTTGACCAAAAAAATCAGCAAGTACATCGATTTTTGTACTGGGAATTTTATGAAAAGGGCGGCAGAAGTGCGGTACGGCAAGGCAACTGGAAGCTGGTAAGCCTTAATATCCGAGATACCTCCAATGCAGTAGTTCATGAACTATACGACTTGTCGAGCGATCTTGCAGAGTCTGACAATGTAGCGGATCAACACCCGGAAGTCGTCTCCCACCTTTTGAAAGCGGCACAATCGGCGCACATCAAACATCCGCTCATATCCCTCTATGAATAACCTCTGAATTTCCAGGTTGGTTTAACGGCGGTCTCAATTCGGATTCATCACTGATTATCATCATCGTTCAAAAAAATGTACCACCTCAAAGCCGGAGGTTGATCAAAAGATGAGATCTGTATTCGATTCGATCAATCTCCTCTTAGCCGTCTGGTTCAACCTTTTCTTGGTTGAAATAGTATAAAATTTCGTTGATAAACAGCACCCAATTTCACAGGCCTCGCTACGTTGAGTCATGAACATGCTGTAAAATAGTTGAAGAATCTCAGTGCAGTCTCTTAACATTTAACATACTGAAAAAAGGCCACTCAAGAAGAAAATTTATTATTTTCTTCCTGGCAAGTACCTGGTGAAAAATAAAAATACTGGACAAATGGATTGGGATAATATAGAGCGCAGAAGCTTACTAAAAGGTTTGTATTTATCAGCAATAGGTAGCTTTGTGCCTTTGCTTTCATTCGATGAGAAACCACCCCGGAAGCCCACTTCCGATGACGTGGATACCGATATCAAAATTACGCGGATCCGCTTCTATGAAGCACCATCACGGCCGATGGTCAACCAAAGTGCCCACGTTGTGACCATTGAAACCGACGCAGGAATAACAGGTGTCGGCGAAGGGGGTACTGCTTACCTGGTAGATCAAATGGCAAAACTCTTGATCGGTCAAAACCCTTTCCATACCGAGAAATTGTGGCAATTGATGTACCGTGGTCATTTCTATCCGCCGGGAAGAGAAAAAATTCATGCCTTAGGAGCACTGGATATGGCCCTTTGGGACATTAAGGGTAAGGTCTTGGATGTGCCCATTTCCCTTCTACTGGGGGGGAAGGCAAGAAAGTATTGTGAATGCTATACTACGGCTTATCCATTTCAAGGCGCGCTAAAGGATAAGGCAAGAGCGGCCATGGATGACGGATTTAGGGCTTTTAGATATAGTGTTACCGGCCCACCAAATCGGGGAACAGCGTACAATAGTCATCAGGCTGTCAGGCAAACGGCCCAAGATTGTAAGGAGATCAGAATGGGAGTCGGTGAAAACGGTGACTGGTGTATCGACTACCATACCCGGTTAGACTTACCAGATGCCATTCGACTTTCCACATTGATCGAAGACCTGGAGCCCTATTTTGTGGAAGACCTGGTTCGTAGCGAAAATAAGCGCACCTACGAAACTCTCCGTCAAATGGTAAAAGTACCCATTGCTGTCGGTGAACAATTCGGTGATCGATGGGATATCGCAGAATTTATAGAGAGAGATCTGATAGACTATTCAAGGGTTTCATTGCCAAACGCCGGAGGAATTACTGAATTTCAAAAAATCGCTGCCATGTGTGAAGCACATTATATTGGCTTAGTGCCCCATTTCACTGGACCCATTTCTACTGCCGCACTGGTACATTGCTGTGCGCCATTCTCTGGTCCCGTGTTGATGGAAATGCTTGGCAAGGAAAAAAAGGACCTTGCACATCTGCCTGAAAGTTTTGATTTCCATGATGGTAAAATGTGGCCGAATGAACGTCCGGGTTTGGGAGTTACCTTGGATACCACCCCGCTGAAGCTCATTGGTGAGACCACGGAATACACGGAAGGCGTTCCCCAATATTTTCGTGCTGATGGATCATTTACGAATTGGTGAATTGAAGGGATAGGACGGTAAATATCAGTCCATTGTTAGCACGAAAATGGCGGGATCACCAGCATTTTTGTAATTTTAGGAGATTAAATACATGGTCATGAAGAAAGTAAACCGATCCGATCAGGGTTATTCACGTAGGGATTTCTTGTCTTTGAGTTCTGCAGCCTCACTGGGTGGTTTCACGACAAAAGGTCTACTGTCGAAAAACCCTTCACCAGCTGAAGAGGGTGCCTTTGATTTTAGTGCCATTGCACCAGAATGGAGGAATCAGCAGGAGGGCATGGCCTACCGCATGCTCGGTCGGACGGGATTGATGATTTCGGAAGTTGTCAATGGTGGTGACCCGGTAACCTCCGAAAATATTCGACCCACCGAAATGGCCATTGAAAAGGGACTAAATTATCTCGACATGGCTCCAGCCTACAATCGTGGGGATACTGAAAAAGCTTACGGTAAAATTATCGACAGCTCATCGAAAAGAGCCAAAGTTTTTATGACCACCAAAGTGAGTGGATTCTCCGGAGTGCGAAGTGCTCTGTACAAGGAGATTTTTGATGGATTACCCTCGGAAAAACAGCGTGCGATCCAGAAAAAGGCTGAAGACATGCGTGCCGGTAGGGGTGTCGATAAACCTGGATATTATTTTACCTATTGGCCGGGGCAGGAACGCTCTATGGACCCCAGCTATCTGGCCAATGCCATGGCCCCCGACTATGCCCATAAAGTCGAGGGAAGCAAAGCCTACCAGGAAAAGATCACTACTTCTCTTGAAGGGAGTTTAAAACGTACCGGGACGGACTATTTTGATATCCTTATGTGTCCTCATGGTGCAAATAGCCCTGAGGAAGTGCAAATACCCGAAATTTGGGAGACTTTTGCTCGGTTAAAAAAAGATGGAAAAGTTCGGTTTTTGGGTGTTTCCACCCACAACGATCCGGCCGGTGTTTTATTTGCTGCCGCCGAGACCAATCACTTCGATGTCTGTATGTGTGCCTATAATATCGCCAATGGTGGATATCTGGAAGATACCATCCGCTTCGCCCACAGGCAAAAAGGTATGGGAATCATTGGTATGAAGGTTGCGATGGCCGTTGCGACCCATCACAAGGTATTGCAGCCAATCCCCCAATGGCGAATAGACAAAGTGAACCGGATCGTACCAGGAGACCTCAAGGCGCCAATGAAAGCCTATCTCTGGGCCTTACAGAATCCGGATATCTCCGGAGTGATTTCCAATCTATGGGATGCCGATTTTGTCGAAGAAAATTTGTCTCTAGCCGGGAAAAAGATCGAGTTAAATGCTGGGTAGTTCTAAGTGCAATCCCAAGATGCCAGATTTCAAGCCACAAAACGGTTGGGAATCCGGGAGATTAAACAAAAATGCAAAGGTCAGGTTGCATTTTCCCGATGGAAACGATAAAGTATCCTGAACCTGAAATAGATAAGATACACCCTCCAATATCCCAATCTTTTACAAAAACCCAAGAAACCTAAGATGTTCTAGATAACTAAATGTGACCTAATCAACCAAACCTCTATACTCCGTATATCCACAACTCTCGAAATAACTACGTGTCAAACCACATGATATGGCGGCAGTTTTCACAAGTAAAGTAAGAAGCACTCTTGTTTGCCCAATCTAAATTAAAGAAGGTTAACCACGATGTATTCAATTGTGCACGTCGAAAAAAGAAATGATCATGTCCACAGTGACTGCATTCCAATATTTCACCATGCACTTCATAGGACCTCGCTTTACCACTTCGGTTCTTAAAAATTGCCATTTCAACTAATATTATTTTTTCCGCCGAGAAGATCGAAAGATTCCACCACTAAAACCCCCTATGCCGAGAAGGAACCCGAAATCATACCATCCACCACTATTGTTGACAGCATACATGGTCACGTCGTCAGTAAATAAACCAATAATAAAGGTAAGGGGAGCAAGAAATCCATGAATCAGACCGAATAGAAATCCGCGCTCATCCGTGGGATCTACGCACGCGTCGATGGCCTCAGGAGAGGCACATGCAAAAGACAATAAAAAAAGTGGTACAAGAATAAGGATGTGAAGGGTTTGATTGTTTTTCATTTCGCTACATTTTCTAATACAACCCCTTTCTTCCAATCTAATGTTCCACTATATCCCGTCATTCGACGGATTAGACCAATTTTTCGATAAATGACAATTGGAAAATCCTACTGCCAATCGTCTCGAAGTAAACGTCAATAAAAGATTAGAACCAAAAGATTCGATCTATTCCTATCTCCAGCAACTCCAGCAGCTCAACACTCAAATCACATCCAGCTATTTATTCATTTCTCAAGGATTCTACAGGATTGGATAAAGCAGCTTTCAAAGATTGTGACGAGATGGTAAGGCAGGCCACCACCAGAACCACTAGTCCACTCATCGGAAAAATCCACCAGGGAAATTCAATTCGATAAGCGAATTCAGCCAACCAATTTCTCAATAAATACCAGGTGATTGGTGTTGCTATGACAAAAGAAGCCAGTATTAAAAAAGCGAAGTCTTTAATCAATAGCTGCAATATATGCAGTGAAGTTGCACCCAATACCTTGCGAATTCCAATTTCTCTAAATCGCTGCCTGGTAGCCAGTGCAGATAATCCAAACAATCCAATGCATGAAATCAAAATAGCCACAAAAGCAAAATAACTGATCATTGTGGCCAAACGCTGTTCAGAAGCATAGAGCTCGTCAATAGATTCATCGAGAAATGTATATTCAAATACTTTCTCTGGGAAGAAGGATCTCCATTGTTTCTCCAGAAAGGCAATGGTTTGGCCAAGGCTTCTGTTCGCTATGCGAACCGAAAAAGTACCAAATGCTCCTGGCCTCACCTCCAACAGAAGTGGTTGAATCTGTTCTCTCAAACTGTTGAAGTGGAAATCTCTGAGCACCCCCACAATCATGCCTTCTTTTCCTTCAAGTGTAACCTGTTTGCCAACGGCTTCTTCAGGATTTGCGTAGCCCAATGGATGGACCGCCGTCTCATTAATCAAGAAACTGCTGATGTGATCTGTTCCATAAGATGGATCAAAATCTCGACCCGCAATGACCTGCAGATCAAAAGTTTCCGCATAGTCATAGTCAACCGCTAAAATCTGAGGAAAAAAATTATCCTCCTGACGGACATGCTCATTGTATACGTTTCTGGCGATACCCCCCAATCCTGGAGGACTACTGGACTGCGTCACTGCCAGTATATCCGGATGTTCCTGCAAGCTGGCATCAAAAGCATTCATCTTTTCTCTCTGAGCTGCATCTCCGGGGCGGAATGAGGCATTCATGTTATTGTCGCTGTACAAAGGGATCTCCAACATTAAGTCCTTGTTGAATCCCAAAGGCTGTGTTCGCAAATATTTAAGCTGGAGATATACAATCATTGTACCACTGATAAAGGACAGCGCAGCTAGAAACTGAAAGGTGATCAAACCCTTCCTCAACCATGCACCAGGGGATTTGGGTTCACCTACACTGGATCCGCTTAAAACTATGACAGGTCTGAAATTGCTAATGAAAAATGCTGGATAAAGTCCTGCAAGCAATCCCGTCATCAGAACAATACCCCCAATCATCAACAACAGGGGAAGCTCCAAAAAAATGGAATCCGGGATGGTAAGGTGAGTGATTTGATTAAGCAGAGGAAGAAAGGAGATCGCGAGAGTGAGGGCAATGATGAAAGCCAGGAAGGTTATCGCCATTGACTCTCCAAGAAATTGTAGGATCAACGTGGTCCTGCCAGCTCCCAGTACCTTACGCACTCCAACAGTTTTTGATCTGGACAGTGAATCGGCTGTATATAAATTGACAAAATTAATGCAAGCTACCAGCAAGGTCAATATACCGATGCTACCAAACAAATACAAATAGGATAAATTGCCAGGAGGCTTAGGGCCGCCCTGTGACTTTAGATGCAAGTCCTTCACTGGCATCAAATAAAAAGATTGCTGATTTCGCACAGTTTCATGGCCTCGCTCCAGGATCAGGTTCTTCAATTGGGCGTTTACTTCTTCAACCTGGTGACCCGATTTCATTCTCACATAAGTGTAAGAATGTGTAGCAATCCAATTGTTCTCCAATATATTCCGGGTGATTTCACGGGCATATTCGGGCTCGATACTGACCATAGCCTCAAAGGGTACCAGCATCGAAAATGCCAGATGACTGTTTTCCGGCCAGGCCTTAACCACAGCTGAGACGTTGAATCCATTGACTCCGGCCAACCGGATAGTCCTACCGATTGGGTCGTCGATCCCAAACAAACGGATTGCAGTTTCCTCAGTAAGAATCACAGAATTTGGCGCGTGCAGTGATGTAACCGGATCGCCCTCAACAAACTCAAAGTCAAATACGCTCAAAGCTGTAGAATCTACAAAGAAGACATCCTCCAACTCAAACTGCTGATCATCTTCAGGATTTTGAGCACTGATGTTTCTCGGATAAAACCGCGTTGCAGCTGACAAACTGGGAACGTAGGTTTCCAGGGCCGGACCAATGGTAGGAGGAATCCTTGAAGCATTGATCTCCTGGCCCAATGATATACGGTATTCTATTCGATATAAATTCTCCTGCTCATCGTGAAATTGATCATAATTCGATTCGTGCCATATGTAAATTAAGATAATGAAGGCACAAGCCAAGCCCAATGCCAAACCGACAATATTAATCAGAGCGAAAGCCTTGTTCCGCATTACATTTCTCAAGGTACTTTTCAACCAATAACCCCACATGTTTTACAGGATTTTGTCCAAAAAAATCAAAAAAAACAAATCCTTGCAATGGCCATCAATAGCTTAATCTCCCAAAACTTCAGGTGATCCATTTCATGGACAAATATTGATCCTAAAAATAGTCAACCATGATTCAGCAAAGCGACTTCTGGTCGATTCAATAAATCCATCAATCGAAAACATGCCGACTGGGAATTGATTGGTCACGATGTATAGTAGAGTGATTTGCCTCTACCTGGAGGTGCGATGAGTCCCTACACCTAGCCTACGCCCTCAAGCACTGGTACTCATTTCCTGTGATCACATCAATCTATTTACCTATACAATTCATTATCAGATACTTAGCAATAGGTCTATCAAGTCCACTCTTCCTGATTTGGTACGATTTTGGATAGACTGCCCTTAGAAAAGAAAGACACGATAAAAAGATTGTCCAAATATCCTTTATGCGAACCATCACTCTTGTTCTAGGGCTGACTGTCCTTTCCTCTATTTCAAAAATCAATGGCCAAAATTCCTGTCCCGACCCTGACACTTATGGTACGATATGCACGATTGGGGACTGCGGTGGCGTTACCGGAGATTGTTCCTACACCACCACCTTTAATACACAGTTTACGGGCAATAAGAAATATGCACTTATTACGATCAACGCCAACGGCACTCAAGTGCACACCGAGTGCATTGGTCCCTTGGCAAATGGAACCACTTCTTATTCGGTTTCTTATGTAGCACCCTGCGGTGCAGTCATCACCGGCACCTATGTAGCCTATACCAATAGTTCCGTACAAAATCCATGTGGGGGGACCGTCTGCGAATCTGGTACCTGTGCTGCCGGGCAATGTCAGGAAACCATCTTACCCATCGAACTGAAATCTTTTACTGCTGCGATTGAAGGCAAACAGATCGCTATCCGATGGTCAACACTAAGTGAGACGAATACCGCCTACTTCCAAGTAGAAAGGTCAAACGACGGCAGGTTATGGAAAATACTCAGAACAACACCGGCAGCAAATAACTCCACTGAGGAACAGAAATATCAGATCCAAGATGTTAATCCCTTACCTGGAATGAACTATTATCGATTGATTTCAGCGGATCTAGATGGGCAGGAGGATATATCAGGAATGGTGGCCGTACAACACTACTCCGCACAAAGAGATATATACTATTCAGCCCAGTCCAACACCATCCATATTAATCCCAATCTCTCATCCCCTCTGAGCATCAATTTGATCGATGTGCAAGGCCATTTGATCCGTAAATTTCGGGCAGAAACCGGAAGTCAAATCTCAGTGAGCGATCTACCCGCAGGTATTTATTTAATACAAGTAGTACATGCTAATGTAATTCATCAAGAAAAGATTACCATCTACTGAGAAAATCCTTGTTCGATATTCGATCTTCTTTTTATCGTACCTCTTGAAATGAAATCTCAGAACTAAAGAACCGGTGGCTGCTGATCCCCTAATATCTATCTTTGCCAGGAGGTAGAACAGCGTCATCTTGCAATGGAAAAAAGAGCAAGCCGCTGGTGAATCTGCCTCCAAGCACTGATGGCGAGGAAGCCATACTTGAGGAACCGACCATCTAGGTCAAGAGTATGCGGGGAGATCCAAGCCGGCCGTATTTTTTTTCAAGGAAGAAGATCCAGACTGGCTTGTTGGCTTAGAATAAAAAAAACAAACAAAGAACCACCAACGCAAATATTTGGACTGAAGTGAAAAACAATTATTTTTAGCACCCTCGCTATTGCCTGACCTGATGATCTCACTCGCAAGAATCGCTGCCTTACTTTGTGGTTTTCTTCTTCCTTCTGACGCTTGTGGACAACTGGGGAACAGTTTATTTCTTTCCCGAGAAAAACTGGTGGAGGACCTTACTCTGTTGAAGTTTGAGATAGAAACATATCACCCAGGATTTCTGGATTACCTGGACAGCATGCAATTTGAAAAGTTATTCACAAGCTCTCTACAGGATCAAGATTCAATGTCGTATGCTCAATTTTTTCAACATATTTCAAGAATTCCACACCAAGTGGGTGATGGTCATTTGGAAATTACTCATGCAAACTATGTCTATAGGTTTATCAGAGATGAGCTTATACTTTTTCCCATTAGAATTTATACTTACAAAGATCAAATTTATATCGACAAAAATCTGTCCACCAATGATGTAGCTGAAAGAGGCATACGAATTCTTAGCATCAATGGTAAGCAAACCTCCGAATTATTGCAGAACTTTCAGCAGTTTGTTCCTCGTGACGGAAAGAATCTGAGTTTTCCCAAAGTAACCGTGAGTAAGTACTTTCCCCTTTTTTATGCTGAATATGAAGACACTCCGGCGGCCTTCGTATTGCAGGTCGAAGATTCAACGGGACGGAGAGGAAGGATGAGTTTTCCAGCACCCTTATTGGAGGATCAAGTCGATTTTTATGAATCAAGGTATCCTAAACTCAAAGGCCGGCCAGGCAGTGCCTCGATCTTATCAACAAACTTTGTGGACGAGAAGATCGGAATTTTAAAGCTAAAGAGTTTTGACCTTCATAAATATAGAGTTCAACCTTTTCTCCAAAATTTCTTTAATAAGCTCAGAAGAAATGCAATTTCCAATTTGGTTATTGACTTGAGGGACAATACCGGAGGTTCTGCAGGGGTTGCATTCGAACTGCTTTCCTTTTTGAGTAGCAAGGAAATACAACCCTTTGGCAACTACATAATCAGTGAACAGACAAGTAAGGAATATCAAACGAAAACGTTAATTAAATCAAGTACCATCCTGGGCAAATATCTCGATGCGAAGGTCAAACCCAAAAAGAAGATATTTTCCGGAAACATCTTCGTCTTAACCAACGGTCGAACTGCTTCTGCTTCGGTTCTTCTTGCTCAAATGCTAAGAACGCATACAAATGCAATCATCGTAGGCCAGGAGGCAGGTGCCAATCCCTTTGTAATGAATGCAGGTTCTTTTCGCAAGATTGTCCTGCCCAACACACGTATAAATGTGAGCATTCCATTGGTAAAAAATTTTCATCAACACCCCAGAGGCTTTTCATCCCAGTGGTCTAATTCCTGACATCCTGTTTGACGAGGAGATTGGTTGGGATCTACCCATCGATCATTTGATGGATTTTGTGATTGATGAACTCATCCCACAGTGGGACTAGTGAGGCTACTCCGGAAAGTGCCATCTTCATAAAATGAGCCTATTTTGGACCTGCCTGACTGACGAAGTCGGGCTAGGTGAGATTTTCACTTTTTCGAGATTATCGAGCGATCTCCGACCGAAGGAAGGAGGAAAGGTGCGGTGCACCTTTCAGCGAAGATAACCGCGTACAGCGGGTGAGCGGCATGCCTGAGTATCAGCCGATTGAGAAAAATGGCCTGTCCCGTCGAAGCCTTGGCGTAGCGGGGAAAGATCGCCAAAAGAACCATTTTTGATTTGGCGACCTTTTCGGAGTATCCTCACTAGTACTCTGGCCACTAAAACATTATCAAGAACTTTAATGTCTTCTTGCCCTAATTAGCATCAGGCGAGATTTCATTTTACCACCTCTGATTTGCTTCTTCGCCTAGAAAAGGGCCCTCTTAGTCTTAAATTATTCCCTATGGCTATGAATTCATCGATTTTTTGGAGTCATTTCATTTCTGTTCAAAATCAAGTGTAACTATGACCAACAATCGACGACATTTCATGGGTCTATCACTTTCCTCAGGACTCGGACTGCTTTGGGGAAGGAAAACGGATCTTTTCCTTGGTAAAAATAACCGTAACTCCGAGCACGTCCACCCCCTTTATCCTACCACTGATCCTTCCCATGTGCGGGAGGTAGTCGGTGCGGCCCACACTCAATTTGACAAAGTCAAAGAGCTGGTTAGTGCTCGTCCTGAGTTGGCAAAAGCAACCTGGGATTGGGGGTTTGGAGATGTCGAAAGTGCATTAGGTGCAGCTTCACATATGGGTCGAAAGGATATCGCTGATTTCCTGATCGAACACGGCGCAAGGCCCAACATATTCACTTTTGCTATGCTGGGAAAATTGCAGGCTGTCAAAGCAATGGTAGAGGACATGCCGGGCATCCAACGGATTGCAGGACCACATGGCATCACGCTTGTGGATCATGCCAATATGCGATTGCGGCGAGAAAATGTACATGGTGCGGAAAAGGAAGAACAAGAAGCACTGGTATCTTATCTTAAATCATTGGGAGACGCCGATTTGAAAGCTACCGCTAAAGACATTACTGAAAGTGAGCAGAAAACCTACTTAGGTACCTACAATTTCGGCAAAGGAGAAAATGATTTTTTTAAAGTGAGCCTTAACAGGCGTGGCATGCTCTTCCTTCAACGGGGTGAATATACCGGCCGTGTGCTCCTCCTTACCGACAGCCATAGTTTTGCACCTGGTGGTGCTCCCTCAGTCCAAATTCAATTCAATGTAAAGGATGGAGTTGCTCAATCTTTGACTATACATGATCCTGCTCCTCTTCTAACGGCGGTGAGAGAAAACTAATGCCGCCAATTTCTCCTCACATTTGCCAGAATAGGTTTTCATTACGACACTTAAAAAGCCAATAATTTTTTAACGGTGCTAATCATTACAGCATCGATTTCTATAACTAGTGAAGAACTCTATCTTTATCAGTGAAGTGGAGACTGATATTTATAATTCTTCGACATCATGAGGTTGAACCCCTTGACAATTACTCTTGCTCTTTGGCTCACCAGTGTGTGCACCGTATGGTCACAGCCTGATTCAAGCAGCATAATGGAAATTCTTCGATCAGTCTCTAAATCCTTTGGATTGTCAGAACAAGACATCAGCGAGGTAAGGATCAGAGATCAATATGTATCCAGCAAAAGTGGCATCAACAATATTTACCTTCAGCAGAAATATCAGGACATCGCCATTTACAATGGCATCCTAAGCATCCACCTGAAAGACGGTGCGCTCATTAAAACGAATAGTCGTTTCGTTCCCAATTTGGCCAGACAGGCCAAGTCTCGCCTTGCCAGAGTGCAGGCTTCTGATGCCGTTGGGATTGCTGCGCAGCATCTGGGTAAGCGACTTACTGCGTTTAAGGAAAGCTCTCGGCATGCTAACCGGTTCGGACAAGAAATTAAATTCACCTTTACTGGAGGAGGAATTTCCAAGGAAGAAATTAAGGCAGAACTATATTGGTTGCCATCTGGGAAGGACGACCTTTATCTGGTTTGGCAAATCACCATTGATGAGCTGAGTGCATCTAATTACTGGCACATTTTTGTCGATGCAATGGAAGGAATTGTGCGAAAGCAGGACAATTTGGTAAAGCATTGTCATTTTCATCCGACATCATATTCTCCCTCAGGATCAGGTCATTTGGGGTCAAAATCTCTGGAGTGTCCTGCATCAGGCACCCCTAATAGTTATCGAGTTTTCCCACCACCCATCGAATCACCCAACCACGGCAACCGGCAATTGATGATCTCACCTTGGAATTTGGCTGGTCCCGGAAATCCTGCCACCACTTTGGGTTGGCATGACGATGGGTCTTCCCAATACACAATCACCCGCGGCAATAATGTTTATGCTTATGAAGACCGGGATGCCAATAATATTCCAGGTTTCAGCCCCAGTGACACCGACCTCTGCTTCGACTATCCCTTAGACCTCAATCTGGATCCTTCGACCTACGAAGAGGCTTCGATCACCAATCTGTTTTATTGGAACAATCTGATTCACGATGTAATGTATCAATACGGTTTTGATGAAGCCGCAGGAAATTTTCAAGAGTCCAATTTAGGTCGAGGAGGAAAGGGCAATGACTTCGTTCAAGCGGAAGCCCAGGATGGAGCCGATCTAAACAATGCCAATTTTTTTACACCGGCTGATGGACAATTGCCGAGAATGCAAATGTTTCTTTGGTCTCCCGTAGCCGACACCAGTCCACTTACCATAAACAGTCCCCTCGCTCTGTCAGAGATGGAAATCCTTGCGATAGAATCTGCATTTAGTACCAACAATAAACTTTCGGATGTTGGTGCCATCACGGCAGATGTGGTGCTGGTAGAAGATCAGATGGAAGGTACACATCAAGCTTGCCTAGACAACCCTCTATCAAATGGCGATAGCCTGGTCAACAAGATTGCTCTGATTGATCGAGGGGATTGCAATTTCACCGAGAAGGTAAAAAATGTGCAGGATGCTGGTGCTGTGGCGGCCCTGATTACCAATCATGTAAGCGGAGATCCATTTGCTATGGGAGGATCAGACAACAGCATAACCATTCCTGCTTTTATGATCAGCATGGGGGATGGAGACTCCATAAAAACCGCTTTACTGTCTGATAAGGTAAACGCAAGCCTGACCCCGGTTGCCACAACAACACCTGATGGTGATTTTGACAACGGAATCATCACCCACGAATATGGACACGGCATTTCCAATCGTCTGACCGGTGGACCATCATCCGCCGTCTGCCTTAATAATGAAGAGCAAATGGGCGAAGGTTGGAGTGATTATTTTGCCCTAATGCTTACCACGGATTGGTCTACTGCTGCCCCCGAAACACCTCGGGGAATCGGTACTTATGTGACTGGGTTTCCCACGGATGCCACGGGAATCCGCACCTATCCATACAGTACTTCATTAGCCTCTAATCCCTTCACCTATGCCGATGTTCCTTCAGCCCCTGTAATCGATGGCCAGGTCAGTCCGCACTATGTCGGTTCGATTTGGGCCACCATGTTATGGGAAATGACTTGGCAGATCATTATGGATGAAGGTACAGTTTTGGACTTGTACCACGGTGAGGCTGGAAATAACATTGCCTTGCAGCTTGTCATGGAGGGCCTAAAGCTACAACCTTGTAATCCGGGTTTTGTCGACGGACGTGATGCCATATTACTGGCGGATGAGATCCTCTACGATGGTCGTCATAAGTGCCAAATCTGGCACGCTTTTGCCAAGCGTGGCCTAGGGCTGGATGCACAACAAAATGATCCCGATGATTTTATGGACGGTATTGCAGCCTTCAATGTCCCAGCGGGAGTACGGCTGGAAGCGACCAACATACCGCCTATCGTGCCAGAAGGAGGAGAAGTGACCGTTGAGCTGGCCGCAATCTGCGCCTGCGAACCACTGCAAAATCTTTCCATTAGAGAACTCATTCCATCAGGCCTTCAAGATGTTCAGATGAACCAGGGAAATCTGCTTGGAGACTCAGCTTACCTGGAAATCTCCAATCTCGGACATGGTGATACTGCCCTTCTCTCCTACTCTGCTGTTGTAGAGCCCTGTCAGGTCGGTTTCTCAAACATCGTCAATATGGAAAATGTCGAGGGAATCGTACAATATCACTCCGAAAAACTGGGAGGAGTAGGCAATAAAGCCTGGAATACTTCCACCGATGAGTCTAAAAGTCCATCCACTTCTTGGTACGCACAAAACTATAACCAAACAGCCGATATTGCTCTGGTCTTAAATTCCCCGGTAAACACCTCGGGTGTCGTAAAAATCAGCTTTTGGCATCGATTTCAGACCGAAGAAAATTATGATGGAGGTGTGGTGGAATTCTCGATTGATGGTGGGTTAACCTGGCAAGACGCCCAGGAGTATTTTATCAAGAACGGTTATACGCGCCAGTTGACTACCTTATTTAATGATAGTCCCATTGCTGGTCAGCACGCATTTACAGGATTTAGCGATGAAGTTTTCAGCAGCACAGATTTCATCGAGAGCTGCATCACTCTATGTTTACCAGATACAATTTCATTTCTGCTTCGATTTCGTTTCGTTTGCGATGGTGCGGTAGGATCAGCAGGCTTGAATGGTTGGCATATTGATGACATTTCAATAGAGCAACTGCCAGCGATAGGATCGCAAGTGTTTCTGCAATCAGGTATGTTGGTTTTAGACACTCTACAGCACTGTCTCGAGATTGAGCCATTTGTTGGTAGCGGGATATATGTAGACCAGCAGATTCCAGTGACTGGTCACGGAAAATCTTGGTCAACCGCTTTGAGAGAGGTCGCACCAGCTTTGGTATTGGCAGGGTGTCGAGACGTTGACACTGTTTTCATAGCGGAGGGGAAGTACCTTCCCACTACCCAGGGAGACCCTTCCATATCCTTTACCCTGCCTGACAGCACCGTGCTCATCGGAGGGTTCCCTTTTGGGGGATCTTCTCTAAATCAACGAGATCCTGAGATGTTCATCAGTGAACTATCTGGCGATATTGGCATACCCAATGAAGCTAGCGACAACAGCTATATTGTCGTCGAAATACTTCCAAATCGACACGACATTACCCTTGATGGAATAACCATAGGAGATCCCAATCCAAACAGCGATCAGCCGGGAATTCCTGGAGCGTCGCTAAGTGCTGATGGTGAGATTACTCTGTTACGAACGGTGATTGAAAAGTCGCAGTGACCGCCGTTGCTCAACACATTGCACCCTCTCTAATAATGACCCTGAAGTATCCCTTCGGTCGAGTGTCGCTGCAACCGCACACATTTCATTACACCAGACCTCGGGGTGCTGAGTAATACGCAGCAAAATTGTCGTAAGTGGCTTGCCGACCTGCAGCGCTTGGTGGGGCTGTCAATCTCAAGTGTCAAATGGCTTGCCACAATGCCCCAGCCCGTTACTACCAATATCCCATAATGCGACGAGGGAACGCACGAAACTACCTTCCTTTAGTTTAGTCTTATAGTGAACACATGATGGTGGGCTACAGAAGGTAGATCTCATTACAAACTGTGTAGCAGTCTCAGGTAACATATTCCAACCAGATGCAATAAAGGGTTAAAATTGATACTTCACGATGCAGAAGACTTTACCCTCATCCCTGGTTCTGTTGATTTGTTGCTGTAGCCCTCTCTTTCTATTGGCACAATCGGATCATCGCGAACTGCTGTCTCACTATCCACTGATGGGCGACCTTGAAGACATTACCGGAAATCACTCCGCTCTGTCCATTGCGAATATCTTAGTGCTGGATAGCGCCGTATACAGTGATGGGGCGAATTCTTTCTCAGATACTGCCAATAGAATCAATGGTAATTTTCCAGAACTCGACCACGATGATGTGTACATCTCCCTTGAATTTAAATTAGATTCGATCCCCGGTGATGACCTTAACCGCAGCATTCTGGTGGCAGGTTCAGGATGGCGCTGGTTGGCCGCTTCTTATACACAAACCACCGGTGAAATCAAGTTTCGTTACAACAATTGGAAGCTTGCCCCCGGCACCTTCCGATTTAACTATGACCAATGGTATCAAATAGAACTAAGCTATCAACGTGAATCTCAAACGGGTAGGATGTTTATTGATGGGGAACTGATGGCATCTGATACTTTTGAGTTGAATGCTGCCAATGATCGCACCGTCGTATTAGATTGTTTCTGCGGTTATCATGCCATGGGTGGCTACTGGCGGAATTTAAAAATTTATGGACCGGACACATCCGCTGCCACCTCAGACACCACCAGGGTAGATATCGAAAGAGATTCACTCGATATCCGCTGTACTATTGATGAACATCTGTCAGCAGCCGATCAAGAAGATGGCGTAATCAAATTGGAGATCGACCATGGCACGGCACCCTACACCGTTACTACTACCATCGAGAGTGAGCCTTGGGTTCATCAATCTGATACATCGGTAGTATTCATTAGATCCCTATCCGAAGGATCCTATCTCCTCTCCATTTCCGATTCTATTGGGACCAGGAAAACTTGTGAATTGAATGTCTTGCCACCGCAAACGGCATTACCCCTGGTCTCTCACTATCCAATGTTAGAAAATGGTGAAGACCTTTTGGGTAATCACGACGACTTGGTGCTAACGAACGTGCCGTTAGATAAAGAAATGGGCATTTTCTCCGCAGATCATAGCCAGACAGACACCTTCAGTCAGGTAAGTCAGGTATATACTTTTCTTGACCTCCTGGATTTAGATCACTTTTACATTTCTCTCGAAGTTAACATTGATTCAATCCCTGATGCTATCGGACGGGATAAACGAAGCATCTTTGTCCTGGGTCAAGGATGGCGCCAATTGGCGCCTGTATACCACCAAATAGAGAAGGTCTTCAGGCTGAATTATAATAACTGGAAAGAAGCCAGCGGTAATGCACCATTACGATATGAGCAATGGTACGAAGTTGCTGCTGCTTACGACCTGGACCAAGGTATTGCTTCCTTCTATCTCGATCGTCAATTGGTCTCGCGTGAAGCCGTTGCCTTGGAGACCAACAATGATCGATCATTTGCCCTGTGGTGTAACTGTGGTCCTCAACCTATGCAGGGGTACTGGCGGAATCTCAAAATATAAACCACGGATCCTCTAAGCACCAGCATCAGCAACCACGGAGTACCCAGTAGACTAAAGCTTTATCCGAACCCCTGTGAAACTGTGCTCAATCTAGCTCTGGTCCCAAAAAGTGAAAAAAAGCCATTGCGCATATACAATACCATGGGTGTCCTGGTAGCTGAGGAAGCGATCGCCTCCGCACACCAAGAAATTCAAATTTCAACTGAAAATCTACCTCCTGGCATATATTTGCTCCAGGTCGGAGGAATTGCAGAGACTTTCATTAGGCGATGACCTATATGAGGGCTAAGTTAGAAATTTCGCCTCCTGCCCATTGATATCTGCTTTACAATATCTGTGGTCACATACGGCCATGCCTGGTACACTCAGAACGATTTATTTAGTCAGCTTGACCGAGTAGCATCTTTTTTGCTGCGAGTTTTTTTCACAAAGACCGGCTGTTTGCTCCTTAATTTAAAATGGACCCACACAATTTACTTATGTTGTAGGCTTAATTAATCCGCCGGTAAAAAAACCGGCGGCTGCGTGGTGCACTCAGGAAGGTTATTTTAATTAGCTCGACAAGGCAGCATCTTTTTGCTGTAAGTTTTTAGTCCGCTTTTCATTTAAGAAAAGGGAACGCCGTTTAGCGAATTCAGATTTTATTTTGGAATATTGAGTCAATATCCCATGGCCCGTAATCCCAAGAGATTTTGCCTAAGTATCCTTTCTACATCAGCATTTTCGACATGACCCAAGATTCCTATGGTACCTGAAAAGCCAGAGGCTGTCAAAGTTTCAAGCATTTTATCTTCTTGGCCTCCTGCACCGATGGGAATTATTTTAGGTCCGTCCTCTATCATCCCATTGAGGTTGACCGTCTGGAGATATGGCATCATAATATTCAGCAAATGATCAAAGTTTCTCATTTGATGATGACCATGATGAAAGTTATACACAATGCCTATGTCTTCAAATCCGGTCGCTTGAATAATGGCCACTTGGTTTTCAGGGTCACCAAACCAATCTCCGTGGTTATACAGAGCTATTGTGCAACCAATGTTGGAGGCCAGTTCATAGGCAATGGAAATGATCTCCACCGCAGTGGCTAATTTATCTTCATCGGATCGCCCTTTAAAAACAGCATTGCTAAAAGATATCCAAAAAGTGGTCCGCACATTTAGCGATTTCAACATTTCAAAAATGCGGGTATGGGTGGGGCTGGGAAATGGCTGGTCATCAATCCAAAGCCAGAATGCTGAAAGCTCAATGCCATGACTTTGCAAGGCAACCAGTTCCCTAGGAAAGCTTTCTAAATGTTGATCTCTCCAGTCGTAGGCAAACTTTCGGAAGCCCAGATCATGCAGCATTTTAGCCCGCTGCTCAGGGGTTCTTTGCACACTGTCAAATGGCACAATACACCAGGCCAACAGATTGTTCATCTCAAAAATCGAAGAAGAATCCTGAGCAAAGGAAGCAGACAATAAAAAGTAGCAAAGGGTTATGATCATCAGTGGAACTTTCATTCATGTTAGTTTTCGTGCCATTTAACATCGTAAGCGAACAATTACTACCTAAAGTTCAAAGCTTATTGTCGTAAGAACTTCTTCGCCAAGTACAATGTACACATTTGTTCATTCAATTTATGAAATCCTTTTTTTGTCTACTTGTATAAGAACCCGTGAATCATTTTGAAGTACAATATGTTGGTACATTGGTGCCGAGGAGAGTTGGGCCCAGGACAAGGGTATCAGGATAGGTAAAAATAAAAATCTGACAATTAGAGGATGGTCATAGGTTTCCATTTTATAATTTGATTTTTTTCTGATTCGTAGTTTTCATTCATTTCTTTCATTGATATAACGTCAACAGTTTGATTTACTCTTGAACCAATCAATTTCCTTCCTCTTCTCCCATGTTAAAGAACTTAAAATTCTCCTCCAGGGGTTCCATGCCGTAAAATGCCCTCCGCTTGTCAACGGTATCTCTGTCTTTCAAAGGCAATAGGCTATGCGTCCCATCTTCGTTTTCTTTCATCTGGGACCCAAAGATCTGGGGCCGGTCTTCGCCTAATTCTATCCGGTCTGCCATCAGTGCAAACCACGATCCTTGGCTATTACCAGCGAGAACAGCCTCTTTTATTTCCGCTAGCACCTTCTTTTGCATATCAATAGGTCCATGTTGGATGACCAACCAATACCCGCTACTGGCTTCGTATCCGATCTCTTTAGCATCAAGCCAGCCATATTGATCGACTATTTTTCGCACCTCTTCTCGGCAAATAGCATCTTGCTGATCCCTATCTGTTTAAATACTTAATACAGTTCTGATTCTCATCACAATTCCTTATTATTCAGTATGAGTTAGAAAACTAATTATGACCATTCAGATTTTCAAACTGTACCTTGGACAAGATAGAATAGATTATTTTGACCCTTTTATCATGGAATGGTCAGTATGGCATAGTTGCCATAGCAACCACTAGTTAGAAATATTATGCATCCGTTAGAGCATTCATCGTGTCACACTATTCTACAGTTGATTGATCGGGGCGAGTTTACCAGCCGGCAAGTGACGCAATATTTCATCGATAGAATAAGGGAAGTCAATCCTGAATTAAATGCTGTCGTGATAAATCTCTTCGAGGAAGCCTTACAGGAGGCTGATCAGATCGACGACTTATTCAAAGAAGGCAAACGCAAAGGGCGGTTGCACGGTCTACCACTTACTGTTAAGGAATGCCTCGACCTTCAAGGAACACCCAGCACATTCGGATTGGTCAGGAGAAAAAATGACATTCCTTCATCAACCGATCCATACATTCATGCATTGCAAAAGGAAGGAGCAATCATAATAGGTAAAACCAACGTTGCACAATTGCTACTTTCTTTCGAAAGTGCCAATCGAGTCTATGGCGTGACAAATAATCCCCATAGTCAAACCCATACTGCTGGGGGCAGTAGTGGCGGTGAGGGAGCTATAATAGCTGCGGGTGCCTCGCCGGCCGGCCTCGGAACAGACATCGGAGGCAGTGTTCGCATCCCGGCTGCTTTTTGCGGCATTTGTAGCATTAAACCGACTATGCAACGAATGGTTGATATGGCTCGATTCGTCGATGATCCTCAGCCGATCTCTATTCAGTCGGTCACCGGTGTGCTTGGAAACAGTGCAAATGATCTGCAACTGTTGCTCGAAGTAATCAATGAGGCTGCAAAAAAAATGCGGAAGGTGACGCCACTTCAGCATTTCAAAGACGTGAATGTAGCAACGCTAAAAGTAGGTTACTTTGTAACTGACGGTTTGTTCGAACCGATGCCCGCCATTAAGAGAGCTGTTTTACAGGCGGTGAAGGTACTCAGAGAAGCCGGTATTGAAGTGGTAGAATTCATCCCACCCAAATTAAGCGAGGCAGAAGAGCTTCTTTTCAAGATCCTTTCTGCGGATAGAGGATTTCTTTTCACAGATAATTTACAGGATGAGAAAGCAATACCCCAGGCAGCTGGGCTAATTATGTTAGCCAAAGCCTCAGTTTTGGTAAGAAAAGTGCTATGGGGCTTGGCTGGTTTACTTGGTCAAAAAAGTCTGCGTCGAATTATCCCCTATTTTGGTGGAAAGGGTATTGCTTTTAGAAATAGTGTGGAAGCGCAGCAGCGGGAGTTCATCAGCAAATTTCTTGGTGCAATGGATCACTCTCCGATTGGCAAACTGGATGCCATCATTAGTCCAGTATGTGCTCTTCCTGCTTACCTTCACAATACAGCCGACAAAGTGGGTCTTGGCGGAATTTATACCGGAGTTCACAATGTCACAGGGTTTCCAGCCGGAGTAGCAACTATAACCAAAGTTCAACGTGACGAAGCCATTGGGAGAAAAGCAACAGTCGATCTCCTGCAAAAGACAGCCAGCAAAATTGAAGCCGCTTCACAGGGGCTTCCACTTGCGGTACAGATTGCGGCACGGCCGTGGAACGAACAAATCGTCATTGCACTGATTAATCTACTTCATAAGCGGCAGCTGTCATAAGATCATACAGGACCGTCAAGATTGATGGTCGTGGTACTAGGCAGCTTTCCCCAATCAGTCAACATTCACCGATATTCTGGCGTCATCGGGCCGCACGATAAGGTTTTTTTATCTGAAGTTGTGATGCGAGTTGGAAAATCAAAAGAGAGCCCTAAACAGGAAAGAATGGTAAGGCTCCGCTGGTGATTTTACCAGCAAGATTTCTCTGGTATCATACAGGTTACATATTGACCATGCTTAAGAAACTTCATACTATAATATGTTATAAAGAATGTTTCAGCAAGAAATCTTTCTGAATTACACCAAGTTTGCCATTGGAATTCATGATGGTGCAAAATGCTCCGAAATCCTTCTAAGGAAACCCGACCGGCTAAAATAGTTTTTCTCTAGTCTAATACTCTGTCAAGCCAATTATTGTCGTTTATTTTAATGTCTTTCTGCGCTTGCCCATCCACTGCACATGGTCAACTTCGCTTTAAGATCCGCAGGATCTTAATTTTGGCCCTTGGCCAAAAATCACTCGTTGATGTTGCAGATCCCCGCCCGAATAACTATCGGTCGGGCGGGCCTGCCTGGCGGTGCCGAGCAGACAGGCTCACTGCAGCTCCGGCTCTGACTGTGGCTACCCATCCGCTTTCGCGGTTCTCTACCTTTACTTGCTGTCGCACGTAATTCTTCGAGATCGGTCGTTCATTCCTCGAACTTTATCAAAAATCATATTAAAATCATTCAACATAATTAACTTGACAGAGTACTAACTAGTTTATCAAAATCAATTTTCTCAACCCACTCGGAGAAATGCACTACTTATTTATTTAGCTAAATACCTCACTATTGGACCACGCCTCACTTATTTTCATTTTATTATTCGCTGCGCAACGAATCCACAGGATTAGATCTGGCGCTGCGGATACTATGATAACTCATCGTGCTGAAAGCCACCAGCAACGCTATGACACCGGAAACAATAAAAATCCATGGGTCCAGGTCAATCCGGTAGGCAAAATCTTCTAGCCATCTTTGCATGATGTACCATCCCAATGGAGCTGCCAGGCATATTGAGATCAGAATAAGTTTAAAAAAATCCTTGGAAATTAAAGATATGATGCTGCTTACTGATGCGCCCAAAACCTTGCGAATTCCAATCTCCTTGCGGCGTTGCTCGGTCATATAGGCAGTCAGACCGAATAAGCCAAGACAGGCAATAATTATGGCGAAACCTGCAAAGCCACTGAATATGCTGGCCGATCGCTGTACATCCTCATACATCATGGCAAAGCTTTTGTCCATAAATTGGTAACGCAAAGGTTGGTGAGGAGCAAAAGAATCCCAAATGTTACGCACATCATCAATGACATCAGACAGCTGCTCAGCAGGGGCACTGATGGATACTACAGAAGGGCTAAGACCAAGCACGAAAGCCACAGGCCTTACTTTTTCACGGAATGACTCAAAATGAAAGTCCTCAACCAGGCCAAGGATACTCCAGGTACCGCCGATAAATTCGATCTGTTTTCCTACCGGATCTTTCAAGGTAAGTGCAGCAGCCATGGCTTCATTGATCAACACGCCTTGAGAATCGGTGGCCATTTCACGCGAAAAATCTCTTCCCTCCTTGATTTTCATTCCCAAAGTCTTCACATAATCATGATCCACTTGCCACCATTGCCCCGGTACTGCTTCATCAATCCCAACCTTCCCTTCATTATAAAATCCAGTACCATTCCGTTTGGCATCCTCAAGAGGCAGGAAGTCACCAATGCTGGCGTGATGTACTACTCGCAATGCAGCCAATTGGTCCTTAAAGCTCGTGATCTGATCTCCCAAGGTATTGGTCCCTTGAATCATCAGCACCTGGTCTTTTTCAAAACCGACCTTTTTGTTAAGGATATAGTTCAGCTGCCTAAAAACGATGCCGGTTCCGATCAACAGAACAATTGAGCTGGTAAACTGAAATACCACCAGGGCATTGCGTAAAGCTGGGTTTTTACTTCCGGTACTCAATCTTCCTCTTAGCACTTGCAAGGGATCAAAGGAGGATAAATAAGAGGCTGGATATAATCCTGCAGCAACTCCAATGATTAGAGATGCTGCCAGTAGACCCGGAGCAAACCAAATTTCCTGCCAGGGCATAAATAATGTTTTGCCCGCCATTTGGCCAAAAAAGGGCAGCAGTAACCACACCAAAAACAATCCTAATACAAATGAGATCAGACTATATATGATCGACTCTAGTAAAAATTGATCTACCAATTGATTCCGACGAGACCCAATGGTACGTCGAATACCCACTTCATGGGCACGATTGGCGGAGCGTGCTGTAGATAAATTCACGAAGTTGACGCAGGCAAGCAGCAAGATTAAAATAGCCGCTGTACTGAAAATCCAGATTAGTTTGCGATCTCCATGAGCCAGATCATCAAAGACTTCCGCATTCAAGTAAATGTCATCGATGGGTTGTAGGGAAATTTTCATCTGACTGGTCTCTTCCACCGCCCATGATGGCGACGGTAGGTAATAATTGGTTAAAATGCTCTGTAACTTTTCCTGTAAAGCTGCTACGTCTGTACCTGGTTTTAATCGCACATAAATGCGATGATTTTGGCAACACCAAGTCGTACGTTCACCATCCCAAAACGACAGATCCGTCATTGAATAGAGAAAGTGTAACCCAGCCAAATGAGACGTAGAGGGAATGTCTTGCATGACACCACCGATGGTAAGGGCACTGCTATCGACATCATTGACCACCATCTGTCTTCCCACAGGATTTATTCCGGGAAAATATTTTTCGGCCTTGGACTTAGAAATGACGAGGGAGTTGGGCTTTGATAGTGCAGTTGCTCGATCTCCATACACCATCGGCACTTCCAGAATGTCCAATGCCTCTTGCTCTGCAAAATAGACCCCTTCCTCGTAGTGATTTACTTGGGTTTCTGCCGGCCGGATCAGGTTGCGGCTTCCGCGAAGAAAGACCGGCATGCTCATCCTCCCAGCGGTCTCGATTTGGGGGTATTCATCGCGCAATACATCTACTACCGGTGCGGGAAATTCAACACCCGTCACATCGTCATAGGCTAACCAGGTCATATTCATCCGGTAAATGTCTCTGACACGTTCGTAATGCTTATCATAGCTCAGCTCGTGCCGAAGAAATATGATGAGGAGAAGGCAAGCTGCTACACCCAAAGAGAAGCCACCTATTTTGATCAGAGAATACGACATTTCCTTTCGCATCTGCCTTATCGCAATACGGGCATGATTTTGCAGTAAGTCTCGGTTTATCATTGGTAATAATTTAAAAGGTCTCAGTAAGGAAATTCGAAACAATAGTAGGGTATCGACGAAGAAGTAGAGATCGGCTCGATTTCTGGATAACCACTGTATTCTTTTTTGATAGATTTCCTCAAGGTCTCCCCTTATATCAGGATAGAAATCGGGATTACAGTACCATCTAAAAATACGCTCAGCTAGGGTCTTAATCATCTGGAACCATTATAGGGTGCGCTGTGGACAAGTTGCAGTTGCATCATTGCGTTTTTGGTTATTCATTACGTAGCGATTCTACTGGATTAGACCTGGCACTACGAATACTGTGATAGCTCATGGTGATGAGTGCCACCAACAAAGCGATGATACCAGAACCGATAAAAATCCATGGCTCCAGGTCAATACGATAAGTAAAATCTTCGAGCCAATTTTTCATAATGTACCATCCCAATGGGGCTGCCAGACATATGGAGATCAAAATTAATTTCGTAAAATCTCTGGAAATTAGAGATACAATGCTGCTGATCGACGCACCCAAAACCTTGCGAATTCCAATCTCCTTTCGGCGTTGTTCGGTCATGTAGGCGGTTAGGCCAAATAGACCAAGGCAAGCAATAATTATGGCGAAACCTGCAAAGCCGCTAAATATGCTGGCCGATCGCTGCACGTCCTCATACATCATGGCGAAGCTTTCGTCCATGAATTGATAGCGTAAAGGTTGGTGAGGAGCAAAGGAATCCCAAATGTTTCGAACACCCTCGATGACACCGGACAGCTGCTCGGCTTGAGCATTGATCGATACGACCGAAGTGCTAAGTCCAAGAACTAGAGCGACTGGCCGTACTTTTTCACGGAGTGACTCAAAATGAAAGTCTTCAACCACGCCCAGGACCCTCCATGTTCTGTCTGTGAAATCGATCTGTTTACCCACCGGATCCTCCAAGGCAAGCTCAGCAACCATAGCTTCATTGATCAACACACCCTGAGAATCGGTGGCCATTTCACGAGAAAAATCTCTTCCCTCCTTGATTTTCATTCCTAAAGTCTTTACATAATCATGATCCACCCGCCACCATTGCCCAAACACTCCCCCATCAATCCCCACCTTACCTTCATTATAAAATCCGGTACCGTCGCGTTTAGTACCTTCTATTGGCAAGAAGTCACCAATGCTGGCGTGTCGTACCACTGGTAATGCAGCCAATTGGTTCTTAAAGCTCACTATCTGATCTCCAAGGATGTTTGTACCTTGAATCATCAGCACCTGATCTTTTTCAAAGCCGACTTTTTCATGGAGGATGTAGTTGAGCTGGCGAAAGACGATTCCGGTACCAATCAGCAGGATGATTGAACTTGTAAACTGAAATATTACCAGCGCATTGCGTAAGGTTGGACTTTTGCTTCCAGAGCTAAATTTTCCACTCAACACTTGCAATGGCTTGAAGGAGGATAAATAGGAGGCTGGGTACAATCCTGCAGCGACTCCGATGATTACAGATGTCAACAGAACGCCTGGACCAAACCAAATCTCTCCCCAAGGCATGAAAAGTGTTTTTCCCGCCATTTGGCCAAAAAGGGGCAGGAGTAACCAGGCCAACATCAATCCCATTGCAAATGAGATCAGACTATATATGATCGACTCCAGTAAGAATTGAACCACCAATTGATTCCGACGGGATCCGATAGTACGTCGAATACCGACTTCACGGGCACGATTGGCGGAGCGTGCCGTAGATAGGTTTACAAAATTGACGCAGGCAAGGAGCAAGATCAAAATGGCCGCTGTGCCGAAAATCCAGATCAGTTTGCGATCTCCATGGGACAGATTGTCAAATACTTCCTCATTTAAGTAAATTTCATGGACAGGTTGAAGTGAAATGACCATCTCGCTGGTCTCTTCCACCGCCCAGGATGGCGATGGAAGATAATAATCCGTCAAAATGGTTTGTAACTTTTTATCTAAGGCTGCCACATTAGTTCCTGGCCGAAGTCGTACATAAATTCGATGATTTTCGCAACACCAGGTTGTTCGTTCACCATCCCAAAACTCCAGATCGGTCATGGAATACAGAAAGTGTAAACCGTCCAAATGCGAGGTAGAGGGAAAGTCTTGCATGACACCACCTATTGTTAAGCGACTACTATCGACATCATTGACCACCATCTGTCTTCCCACTGGATTAATTCCTGGAAAATATTTATCCGCCTTTGACTTGGATATGACCAGCGAGTTAGGCTGCAACAAAGCATTGGCTCGATTTCCATACACCATGGGTACTTCCAGAATATCCAATGCCTCCTGTTCTGCAAAAAAGACCCCTTCCTCAAAATGATTCACCAGGGTTTCAGCTGGCCGGATCAAGTTGCGACTTCCGCGAAGAGACCGGCATACTCATCCGCCCTGCAGCCTCGATTTCCGGATATTCATTGCGCAGTACATCCACTACCGGTGCCGGAAAATCCACCCAGGTATCATTGTCATCCAACCAGGTAACATTCATCCGGTAAATGTCTCTGACACGTTCGTAGTGCTTATCATAGCTCAGCTCGTGCCGAAGAAATATGATGAGGAGAAGGCAAGCTGCTACACCCAAGGAGAAGCCACCTATTTTGATCAGAGAATACGACATTTCATTTCGCATCTGCCTTATGGCAATACGGGCATGATTTTGCAGTAAGTCTCGGTTTATCATTGGTAATAATTTAATCGGTCTCAGTAAGGAAATTCGAAACAATAGTAGGGTATCGACGAAGAAGTAGAGGTCGGCTCGATTTCTGGATAACCACTGTAGTCTTTTTTGATAGATTTCCTCAAGGTCTCCCCTTATATCAGGGTAGAAATCAGGATGACAGTACCATCTAAAAATGCCCTCAGCTACTTTCTTGATCATTGCGAACATTCTTTAGAGGTCCAATGCTACTTTGGGTATTTGATTCCATAGTTTAGCTCGCACGTCACGGGTGTGGATCAAGGCGCGTTTCCCATAAGCGGTAATGGTGAAATAGCGCTTTGGTCGACCACCCCTAATCGAGGTTACCTCACCTTGTCGTGAGTCCAGATATCCCTTCTTCTCCATACGCCTCAGGGCTGATTGCAGAGCGCCAACACTTACCTTGCGCTCTAACTGCTGCTCGATTTCCTCTTTGATGGCTACACCATAGGCTTCATCGTACAGTACACACACAGTCAGTAGGACGATCTCCTCAAATTCACCTAATGGATATTTCTTCATCGGTTAATTCCTAAAAGTAGTTTTGATAAAGTAAAGCAAAATTTTCGTTAATTCCTAATGGTAGTATTGTCGGGTTGTAAAGAAAAGAGATGTTGAGGAAGAATTAAGTGATGCTCCAGATAAGCAATAGTGGATCTTTTCAAAAAGAACAATTACTTCATCTTACCCACTATTTCGATTCTTCGTTCAAACCTCTCCATAATCCTGGGCTGCAAGACTATCTCACTTTCATAAACACTTGATCTCTGGCCCGGTATTGCCAGACTTTAATGCTATTCACTTCGCCCGTTTCATCTCTTTGAAATTCCACTGAGGAAACAAACCATCTTGACCCGGTAAAGTCATCTTGCCAGGCACGTGTCAGATCCAAGGTGCCGTGCCGGAAGTGTTTCATTTTTAAACTACCGTTTTCTATGACGACCTGGTAGCTGGTATTTAACTCTCGACTTACATATTCGCCGGTGTAAGCCTCGAAGTCCTTTGGTCCAGGTGGATCGCCATCACCAACCCGGGGATTCAGCTGGTTGTTGTATTTGACATGCGTCACATCTCCCTTGGCACTACGCAAAAAGGTCATGGTCCTTCCTCCATAGTCCCTTATCCAAAAAAGGGAATCAGAACGCGCAGTCATGGGGTAACTGCTTTCATTGGTGGCTTGGGTCCACAGCCGGTCACCTTGCCGGGTAATGGTAACATACCAAGCGGGGCCTAAGCGATAGGTGCCGGTATACTCCTCGAGAATTTTTTCAGCTACCTTCACTGCAATTTCTGTTTCCTGATTCTCCTCGGTCTTGGCTGCGGATGAAGTAGCGGGTAAGAATAATGATGCAATGTCCCTGGCTATCTGGTAAGTATTGCTTGGTTCATTTTTCAATATCACCACGGATAAGTGATATTCTGGCAAATGGGCTAGGTAGGTTCGGAATGACGCCCAACTCCCTCCGTGTCCAATCCATTGGGTCCCATTCACATCATCAATGCTCAGACCAAAGGCATAGGAAATGGTATCGCCATTATTCAGGACTCCTTGGGTAAACATACGATCAACCACACTTGACATATCTTTTCTTGGCCGATCTAAATGGATTGCCCATTGAGCCAGGTCAGTGGTGGTTGAAAACATTGAGCTGGATCCCAGTGCGGTCAGATTATTGGTCGCCACATGGTATGAGCCTACTTCGTCTCGGTAATATCCTGTGGCACGGTTGGGGATGAGCGCGGTGTGATCATCGAGAAATCGCGTATCCTTCATACCCAGCGGCTCGAAAATATGGGTCTTTGTCCAGTGGGCAAAGGATTGTCCCGTTACCCGTTGGACCAATTCAGCCAGTAGATTGTAGCCCGTATTGGAATACACATATTGAGATCCCGGTACAAAGTTCAGTGTTTTTTGGTGCTGGGCCATACGGAGAATTTGTTCCATAGAGATGACGTCATCGAAACTCCAGCCGGCCAATGGCAAGGTACTGGTCCAGTCCCTGATCCCACTGGTGTGATGGACAAGCTGGTCAACAGTTACGATATGGCCGAAATCGGGAAGCTCCGGAATGTATTTCCTGATATCATCTTGAAGATCAATCTTCCCTTCCTCCACCAGAGTCGATATGGCAAAACCGGCAAATTGCTTTGACACCGAAGCCAGGTCGAATACAGTGGCTGAAGTCACGGCCACCTTATGCTCTAGATTCGCCATGCCATAGCCTTTGTTCAGTAATATCTCACCATCCTTTACCACTACAATGGCAGTACCTGGTACATTTTGACCATATGTTTCGGAGAACATCGCATCCACCTTTTCCTCCAATTCACTGGAAGAAATTTGGGCTGCGGCGTCACCAAGACTGATAACCAATAAGGTAGTATAGATTAATGGGAGAAGGGGAAATTTAGATGACCAAAACATGAAAGGATTTTTAATGGAATGTAAAAAAAAATGTACTGTTAATTAATGACTATCGATGCGGGTATTGGGTTGCACTGTCCCAGAAAGATGCCGCAGAATATGAACCTTGATCACGTATAACTAGGTAACAATGACTCTTATGTCCAATATTGACAAATATGGATATTGATACTATATTTCCTTGATATGAATATTAGCTTCACAAAACAGCAAGAAAGGTACATTCAGTCTCAAATTGAAAGTGGTGACTATAAGAATGCCAGTGAAGTAGTACGGGATGCCTTACGTTTGCACCAGATTTACCATCACCGGCTTATTGAAGATCTGCGGAATGACATTGCCAAGGGCTGGGAAGGCAAAATTAGTGGTAGATCTGCTTCTCAAATTGCTCTTGATAAACAACGTTCATTGAAGGCGAAATGAGTCTACCAATAGAGATCTCTCAAGAGGCAGATCAAGATTTGGAAGATATTTTCGACTACACACTTGCAGCATATGGATTAGAACATGCGGTTAAATACGTCTCATCCTTCGATGACATCTTTGATGCTTTAAGCAACAATCCTGCATTGGATAGGGAACGATCAGAAGTAAGACCCGGACTTCGCAGTCTCATCAAGGAACATCTTATCATTTTCTACCTACCGGTAGATGATCGCATAAGAATAGTTTGCATAATCGTACAAAAATTAATGAAGTGTTGACCACTGCTGATCCACTTTGACTGGACTGGTGCACCAGCGTGTACCACCATCAAAAAACTTTTTTTCCAGCACTGCAACCTTTTCGTATCAGCCTCCGTCCTTAATTTAGATCTTACTTGTAGTTTTAATTCATAATACCTACATTTAAGGTAAATATAGTAGTAGATGAGCAAACACCACTTGGGCGAGTTTGAGGAGATAGTCATGTTGACTGTTGCTATTCTCTACGGAGAGGCGTACGGCATCGCTATCCTGGATGAAATCGAGAGGCGATTAAAGCGAAATGTAAGTATCGGATCCTTGCAAACCGTACTCCGACGCCTGGAAAAGAAGGGTTATCTGACTTCAGAGTTTGGAGAGGCCACTCCGGAGCGAGGAGGTAAGCGAAAGCGATACTTCGTCGTGACCAAATATGGGCAGAAGGTATTACAGGAAACCAGAGACCAGCGCTTGAGTCTGTGGAGGGCTATACCACGCATCGCATTTGATTGATCTGAGCTCATTTATGATGCTAAAGAAATTTGAAAGAAGGTGATCATTTTTCAGAGATCAGGAAAAAGCTCTACCTCTTGAATACTCTAGATGAATTGATCTACCTGGCAGTAGATTGAGTTAGCCCAGACCTCGCAAAAAAGCCAACAGTTATTACGAGACAGTTGGCGGCGAGGACCTGGGATAAAAAAGATCGGTTTGCAAGAAGACGGTAAAGAGAAGTATATACCTAAATGGCCTCTCCACTTTTTCCGCTGGTTTTGCCGGCCGGAAATGGTGGAAGATATTGAAGGCGACCTGGTGGAGAAATTTGGTCACGACCTGAGGAATCTGGGTAAGAATAGCGCGCAGTGGAAGTTGGCCGTACAAGTTATGCTATTGTTTCGTCCAGGCATTGTCAGAGATATTATCGGCAGGAATAAAATGAATCCCATGATGATCAAGCAACATTTTAAGGTAAGCTATCGCTCACTAAGGAAAAACAAGGGATATACCTGGATCAATGTCGGCGGATTGGCGCTCGGCATTATGGCAGCACTGCTGATTGGTTTGTGGATGCAGGACGAAATCACCTACAACAGTCAGGTGCCCCATGCCGATCGTATAGCCCAGGTGATGCAAAATCAACATTTCGGTGACGGCCTTCAGACCTCTGGCAATCAACCCATGCAATTGGCAACGGTACTGAGAGAGGAGTACCGCAGTTATTTTGACCATGTCGCCACCGCTTCCTGGACCGGAGAACGGCAAATTGATTGGGGTGCTAAAAAAATGATGATCTCCGGCAATTTCATCGAGCCGGGAATTACCGAAATGCTGGCGCTTCACATGTTGGAGGGCTCCATTAAAGCGCTGGAGGATCCGTCGCATCTATTGCTGTCTAGGTCAGCTGCGGATGGGCTCTTCGGTGCCACAGATCCATTGGGCCAGATGGTCCAGATTGGCAGCAAGATGAAAGTCGAAGTAGCTGGCATTTATGAGGATATTGCTGAGAATAACTCCTTTGGCGGGTTGGATTTTATTGCCCCTTGGGATCTACTGAGAGTTACCGCAAATTATGATGAAATAGTGGGCTGGGGCAATAATTGGTTTCGAGTTTATGTGGCGCTGAGGGAAGGGGTTGATATTCAAGTGGCGTCTACCGCCATTAAGGATGTGAAGCTCGCTCATATGGATCCGGAATTTGCCGACCGGATCAAACCGGAATTGTTCCTGCACCCAATGAATCGCTGGCGGTTGTACGAGCGGTTTGAAAATGGGGTCAATGCCGGGGGCCGCATTGAGTATGTCTGGATTTTTGGCATTATCGCACTCTTTATTTTAGGGCTGGCTTGCATTAATTTTATGAACCTGACCACCGCTCGGTCGGAGAAGAGAGCTCGTGAGGTGGGAATCCGAAAAACCATAGGCTCAGAGCGCAGCCAGCTCATAACTCAGTTTTTTGCCGAGTCTCTGTTGGTAGTCTCCATTGCCTTTGCAGTCGCTGCTGTGTTCACTTGGTTTATAATGCCATATTTTAATAACATCACGGGGAAGCAGCTGCTAATGCCATGGGCCAGCGCCCAATTCTGGAGTGGATCGCTGCTATTTATTGTGATCTTGTCTTTGGTGGCCGGGAGCTATCCGGCCTTTTATCTGTCTTCTTTTAGACCTATCCATGCGCTTAGCGGGGTTTTCAGCAGCTATGGCAAAACGGTCACCTTGCGTCGGGTGCTGGTCACCCTGCAATTTGTGGTTTCGGTTACGTTAATAATTTCTACACTGGTAATCATTCGTCAACTTCAATTTGCCCAGCAGCGCCCAATCGGGTACAACCAAGATAACATCATCACCATTCCTATCAAGTCAGCGGAGGTTATGAAACACTATGAAACGTTGCGGCAAGAATTATTGTCTACAGGTGATGTAGCAGGTGTTGCTGCTTCTGATGTTAGAATGACATCCACTTATACCACTAACAGTGGATTTTATTGGGAAGGGAAAGATCCCAATTTCAGTGAGGAATTTAATACGCTGCGCGCTACTCATGGTTATGGAGATCTGGTAAAATGGGAAATTAAAGAAGGGAGAGATTTTTCTCCTCAATACGGCACCGATTCACTAGCCTTTATTCTCAACGAAACGGCGGTGGAATATATGGGGCTTGACGAACCTATTGGCAAACGTATTCAATGGGGCAAAGATGATTATCTAAATGGTGTTTTTCAGGTAATAGGTGTGGTCAACGATATGATCACCACATCACCATATGAGGCAGTGCGGCCTATGATCTATATTTTACATTATGGACGCTTTATTAGCTATCTGAATATTAAGATCGATGGTTCAAGTACGGCTGGCAGTGCATTGGCAAAAATCGAAGAAGTATATAAGAAATATGATCCGGTGAATATTTTCAGCTACCGTTTTATGGATGAGGAATATGCCCAAAAATTTGGCAATGAAAGGCGACTGGTAAAGATTGCGGCCTATTTTGCCGTGATTGCCATCTTTATTTCTTGCATCGGTCTTTTTGGAATTTCGGCGTTGGTGGCAGAGCAGCGACGCAAGGAGATGGGTGTCCGTAAGGTCCTAGGTGCCCCGGTCGAAACATTGTGGTTGCTGTTGTCTCGTGAGTTCCTCATTATGGTCGGCATTGGTGTTGCTCTGGCGATCCCGGTATCCTTCTGGTATATGCAAGATTGGTTGCAGGGTTTTTCCTATCATACCAATCTGGTTTGGTGGATGTTTGCTGCAGGAGGACTGGTCGCTGTAGTGATTGCCATGTTGACCGTAAGTTTTCACATCCTTCGAGCGGCACTTTCCAACCCGGTAGCAGCCTTGCGCACCGAATAAATAATCCTTAATTACCAATGGAAGTACAACCTCCAAAATATCCCTTAGACTTTTTTCGCTGGTTTTGTCGGCCGGAAATCGTCGAGGATATTGAGGGAGATTTGGTGGAGAAATACAACACAAATGTTGAGTCATTGGGCTTAAGAAAAGCTCGTAGAAAATTTGCTATTCAAGTCCTAAAATTGTTTAGACCAGGGATTATTAGACCATTATTTAGAGACCATTTCAATTTTAAAATCATGTTTCGACACAATTTGAAGTTAGCATTTCGAAATTTTTATCGCTACAAGAGCTCCTTCTTAATTAATAGCGTTGGCTTGGCAAGTGGCCTGGCATGTGCCATCCTGATCTACTTATGGGTTAGCGACGAACTAAGGGTTGATAAATTTCATGAAAAGAGTGCACGCATTTACCAGATACTGGAACATCGCAAGCACGAGCAAGGTACCATTACTGATGTCATGACTTCCGGACCATTTGCTGAAATGCTGAGAAAGGAATTTCCGGAGGTGGAACACGCTGCCGCCGTGGGACCGGCCTCCTGGCCAGGATCCGATAATTTTACGGTGTCTGTGGATGACAAGAATGTCCGGGGAACGGGTCAATTTGCTGAATCAGATTTCTTCAACATTTTTTCCTACAAGTTTATCGAGGGAAGTAAGTCTGAAGTCTTAACTAAACCCAATGCAATCATTTTAACAAAATCAATAGCTAATAAACTATTCGGAACATCGGAGAATCTGCTTGGAAAATTTGTCAAATATCAACAGGAGCGAGATTTGATGGTGACGGGCATAATCGAGGACCTTCCGGTGACCGCCACAGATCGATTTGATTTTGTTCTCTCTTACGAATTGCTTAGGGAGATTAAACCCTGGGTAGATAATTGGGGAAGTACCGGCCCAAAAGTTTACCTGACTTTAATGCCTGGGAGTGAGGCTGAGGTAATGAATGAAAAGCTGCTGGCATTTGCTAAAAGTAAAGCTGGGGATGAAGAATTGTCACGCATTCCTTTTGTTCAGCGCTACTCAGATATTTATCTTCATGGCCGGTGGAAAGATGGAGTTTTAATTGGAGGAAGAATAGAATACGTGCGTTTATTTTCTTACATCGCTATGTTTATTTTACTGATCGCATGTATTAATTTCATGAATCTCTCCACGGCGAGAGCCTCTCGCAAGCTAACTGAGATAGGTGTTAAGAAAGTGATTGGCGCAGGCCGAGGCAATCTCATGGTGCAATACTTGGGCGAGTCGATGTTGCTTGCCTTGCTATCCCTTACCTTAGCCATCACGGCTGTTCTTCTTGTTTTACCCAAGTTCAATTTAATTACAAATAAATTGCTGCGGTTTGATTGGACACTTTCGCTCTTACTTCCACTCCTAGGCCTCACCTTTTTGGTAGGATTGGTAGCGGGAAGTTATCCTGCTGTCTTTCTTTCAAAATTTCAACCCTTACAAATATTTCGAGGTCAGCTGTCATCTGGTCGAAATCAAGTATGGACGCGCCGCAGCTTGGTTACTTTTCAATTTACCCTCACGATCGTTTTTATGGTGGCTGTGGCAGTAACATACAATCAGATCAAATTTATACAGAATAAGCATCTAGGCTACGACAAAGAAAATGTCATATGGTTTGATATAGAAGGGAAACTTCAAGAAGATCCTGAATTATTCCTAAATAATGTAAAAAGCATTAACGGAGTTGTTAACGCTTCAGCGACTTCTCATCGGATGGTGGGGCAGAATTGGTCAATGCAGGGCATGCAGTGGAAAGGTAGTGATCCCGATAACAATGTAAATTTTGAGATCATGGGTGTTGACTATGATTTCATTGAAACCATGGGCATTGAAATAGAAAATGGACGGTCCTTTTCTAGAGTTTATGGTACAGAAAAGGACCATATTATTTTTAATGAGAAAGCGATTCAGACCATGGGATTGGAAAATCCACTGGGAGAGAAGGTCAACTTCTTTATGGGAGAAAAGGAAATTGTCGGAGTCGTCCGGGATTTTCATTTTGAATCATTGCATCAGGAGGTCAGACCTGTTTTGATGGTATTGTTTAATCCCGAACAAGGATTACGAAAGGTATTCATCAGAATATCTCCAATAAATATGCAGCAGACCATCCAGTCAATCCAAGCACTATATGAGTCGTACAATGCTGACTTCTCTTTTAATTACCATTTTTTGGAAGAAACCTATGAGCATCAGTACCAGGCAGAACAGCGAGTAGCCACCCTTTCAAGATATTTTGCCAGCCTGGCAGTGATAATATCTTGTCTGGGACTTTTTGGGTTAGTTGCCTTTACCATCGAAAGAAGAATGAAAGAAGTTGCCATCCGCAAAGTACTTGGATCTACTACTCTTGGACTAGTGCGATTATTATCCCGAGAGTACCTTTGGATTGTTCTGTTGTCCTTTGCTATCGCGCTTCCTATCAGTATCGTATTTGCCAGAAATTGGTTGAATTCTTTTGTGTATCAGGTTGAACTTAAATGGTGGTATTTTGGATTTGGTGGCATGATCTGTCTTTTGATTGCTGGCCTAATGGTAGTATTTCAAACGGTGAAGGCATCAGTTCGCAATCCGATTGAAAGTATTAGAAATGAATGAGAAAAATCCTCCAAAATATCCCTTAGACTTTTTTCGCTGGTTTTGCCGGCCCGAAATGGTGGAAGATATTGAAGGAGATCTGGTGGAGAAATTTAATGCTTGTGTGAAACTAAAGGGACATGGGTATGCTAAAAGATCTTTTTTCATACAGATTCTATGGCTCCTTCGTCCTGGCATTGTACGCCCATTATTCAAAAACAGAAAAATATTAACGATGTCTATGTTCCATCATAATTTTAAAATCGGCTGGAGAATCTTGTGGAGAAACAAAGGCTTTTCAGCCATTAATATAGGCGGACTGGCTCTCGGAATGGCAGTAGCTATGTCCATCGTACTTTGGATCACTGATGAGTTGAAGTACGATAGATTTCATGAAGGAGGAGATCAGATATTTAAAGTCATGCGTCATGTTCATTCGGGTTCCCAAATACAGACAAGCGATCGAGTGACCTGGAATATTGCGAATGTGTTGGAGGAAAATTATTCAGAAATAGACCATGTAGCAATTACATCACCAGGTACAGAAATTATTTTCAGACATGACGCAGAGTCCATGCGTGAAGAAGGATTGTATGTGACGCCCACTTTTCTTGAAATCTTTTCGTGGCCCCTGGTGGTAGGTGAATCTGAGGATCAATTATCCAATCCAAGCTCCATTCTGATTTCAGAATCAATGGCTCGACGATATTTTGGTGACGAACCTGCCACAGACCTAATTGGTCGCACAGTGCGGCATAGCATTACGGATGTTCCTGATTTGACTGTGTCTGGTGTTTTTGCAGATGTGCCTCGACAATCTAGTGTTCAATTTGACTTTTTGCTCCCCATGCAGATTTTTTATGACCGAAATGGATGGCTGACAGATTGGAATAATAGTGGTCCCAATATTTATATTAAAACGAAGCCCCAGGCAGATTGGCAGTTTATCAGTGATGATATGGTGGATGTGCAAAATCAGCATATTGAGGGATTTCGCAGCGACTTATTCCTACATCCCTATCAGTCCCAGCATTTGTATTCCTCCTTTCGAGATGGTAAACTGCAAGGGGGTAGAGTTCAGTATGTGCGAATATTTGGCTTGGTAGCCCTAATGATTATTCTGATCGCATGTATCAATTTTATGAATTTGTCTACAGCCCGGTCGGCGCAGCGAACTAAGGAAATTGGGGTTAGAAAAACCATAGGTGCAGGAAAAAGATCACTCATTGCACAGTTTGTTGGAGAATCTGTGCTCTTGACATTTATCTCTTTTATTTTGGCGATCGTAATTATGATTTTAGCCCTACCGATGCTAAACTCGATAACGCAAAAGGAACTTGTTCTCACTGAGCTTGGTTTTGGTACCTGGGGCATTTTCGGTACATTGGGACTGTTTACGGCTTTACTGGCATCGGCCTATCCTGCTATTTATTTTTCGTCATTATCACTTATTCGAATCTTTCGTGGATCTTCACAAAAATCCTTTAATAGAAGTTTTCTCAGAAGAGGGCTAGTGGTTTTTCAATTTGTGATGTCCTATCTTCTTATTGTAGGCACTCTTACCGTGTACAAACAGATCCGATTCATTCATGAAAAAGATCTGGGTTTCGATCGCGAACATGTTATTCTTTTGCCTCTGGAGGGCTCTGCAAGAGAAAAATATGAAACGTATCGATCGGAATTGCTTCGGATGCCTGGTGTGGAGCAAGTAGGGGCAGCTAGTGAATCTCCTTTAGAAATAAGGTCAAATACGCACCAGGTAAATTGGTCGGGTAAGGACCCAACCAGTGAAATCTCTAACCGGATATTAGCAGTGGATGCAAATTTCACCCAAACACTGGGAATGCAAATTTTGGATGGCAGTCCTTTACAGCCACAAGCCCCTGATGCTTCAGATAAATATCTAATTAATGAAAGCGCAGTTGAAATCATGGGATTCGAAAATCCCATTGGTGAAAGGCTATCATTTTGGGGAGGAGATGGTACTATCGTGGGAGTGGTTAAGGATTTTCATATGGCATCTTTCTACGAAAATATTGAACCGACGATATTGTGGTTGAGACCGAGAAATATCTCTGATTTATTTGTGCGTACAAAACCTGGTGAATTATCACAAGCTATAGAATCTTTGGAGATCCTGCACAATCAATTTAATGCAGATCGCCCATTTACATATTCATTTCTTGATGCAGAATTCAATGAAAAATATCGAAGTGAGCAATCCATTGCATCTCTGAGCCTAGGATTCACCGGTTTAGCACTGTTTATTGCATGCTTGGGTCTGTTCGGACTGGCAATATTTGCAGGTCAACAACGCATTAAAGAAATTAGTGTTCGCAAGGTATTGGGTGCTTCTGTTGCACAGATTGTCTATTTGTTGTCGCACGGTTTTTTACAGTTGGTTTTCCTGGCTATCCTGGTAGCTGCGCCAATTGCTTATATCTTGAGTGAGGAATGGTTGCAAAACTTTACCTATCGAGCCGTACTTGATACATCAAATTTCTTAATACCGACTGCCATAATTTTTCTATTGACAATGATAATTGTTGGAGCCTATGGAGTCAGGGTTTCTGCTAAAAATCCTATCCATGCGTTGCAATCTGAATAGATTTTTCTTAAATAAATTATGAAGGAACCACCTAAATATATGCTCCGCTTCTTCCGCTGGTTTTGCCGGCCGCAGATGGTGGAGGATATTGAGGGGGATTTGGTGGAGAAATTTCAGATGGATGTTCTTAATTATGGAGAAGCAAGGGCTAAAAGAAAATTGACTTGGCAAATCGTAAAGCTGCTACGGCCAGAGATTGTAAGGTCTTCTACATTATTCAAATTAACTCCAAGTTTTATGTTTAGATATCACTTTCTAATGGCCTGGCGCAATGCAAAAAAAGACAAGAGTACATTTCTGATTAATCTGGTTGGGCTAACCAGTGGATTGGCATGCGTTATATTCATTTATCTCTGGGTAACCCACGAACTGGGGATCGATAAATTTCATCAAGATCATGAACGCATTTACCAGGTGGTTGAGCACTTAAGTTTCTCAGATGGTATTCAGACCATCATTGAAACCGTAGGCCCAATGGCCGAAGCGCTCAGTGAAGAGATGCCGGAAGTGGAATTTGCCACTGCCACCATAAGTCCCTCATGGTTCGGAAAGCATCTACTTACAGCAGGCGAGAAAAACATCAAGGCTGTGGGCCAACTGGTAGACGAAAACTATTTCAATGTTTTTTCTTATGAACTCATTGATGGAGAGAGGAACCAAGTGATGGCTGATCCCAACGCTATCGCGCTCTCCAGTAAATTGGCTATTAATTTATTTGGGACCACCGAAAACATATTGGGAAAATTCGTGGAATTTGATCAACAAAGGCAATTTCAGGTGACCGGTGTATTCAAAGATATTCCTGACAACTCATCGGTACAATTTGATTTTGCGCTCTCTACAGAAGCTTCTGAAACCGAATCACCGTGGAATGCCCTGCAGTCTTGGAATAGTAGTGGCCCTGGGGTCTTTGTCTTGCTAAAAGAGGGCAGCGATATTACCCAATTGAATGCAAAGGTGGCAGAGGTTCATCGAAAAAGAAATGAAAATACCATTCGTACGGCCACTTTGGTTCCATTTTCTGACCTGTATTTGTATGGTCGATTTGAGGATGGTAAACAGTTGGCAGGAAGGATGAAGATAGTCCGTCTCATTTCGATTATCGCTTTGATTATATTGGTGATAGCCTGCATCAATTTTATGAATTTGACCACGGCTAGTGCTTCTAAGAGACTCAAAGAAATTGGTGTCAAGAAGGTGGTGGGGGCCACCAGAAGAGCATTTGTATCCCAGTTTTTGACCGAATCTGTCGGTATGGCTGCTTTGGCATTCATACTCTCTGTGGGTCTCGTCCTGATATTGTTGCCCAGATTCAATATGCTGGTGGGAAAAGATCTGGTTTTGAGTCCTGATCTCGGCATGATCATCGCAGCGCTGGTCATTGTCATTGCAACCGGCTTGATCGCCGGCAGTTATCCCGCATTTTACCTATCCGGATTCCATATACTAGCAGTGTTGAAAGGCAAACTACCTAATTCTTTTACGGAATTCTGGACGCGAAAAGGATTGGTGGTCGCTCAATTTACGATTTCCATTATTTTGATCATTTCCGTTTTCGTCATTTACAAGCAAATTGATTTTGTACAAAGTCAGTATTTAGGGTATGATCAAGACAATATTGTTTCGCTTAGAATTGAAGGTAATATTGGTGACCAGTTGCAGACTTTTAAAAATGAAGCGAAGCAAATACCGGGGATCGTTAGTATTACCACTTCAACTCACGATATGATCGGCCATAATTGGTCAGGCACTATGAATTGGGAAGGGAAAGATCCCAACAACATCACCCAGTTCCAAATTTTTGGGGTGGGTGAAGATTTCCTGGAGACGATGGGAATGGAAGTTTTACAGGGCCGAGGGTTTGACCAGGCATTCGGCATGGATAGTCTGGGCATGCTCCTCAACGAGACAGCTATCAGAGCCATGGGGTTAGAAGACCCTGTTGGCAAGAGTGTGGCCGATCGGATGCACATTGTGGGTGTAGTTCAAGATTTTCATTTTAAATCACTGCATGATCAAGTAGAACCGTCTTTCATTATGATGATGCCCCATGCCGTAAAATATATCATGATCCGTATTCAGGCAGGCAAAGAGCGACAAGCGCTGCAAGATTTGGGTGAGGTTTATGAGGAATTTAACCCCGGATTTCCTTTTGAATATACCTTTTTAAATGAAGGGTTCCAAGCTCAATATGAGTCTGAAGTGAGGGTGGCCAACTTGTCCAAGTATTTTGCCATTCTGGCCATCTTAATTTCTTGCTTGGGATTGCTGGGCTTGGCAATGCACACGGCGCAACAGCGTACCAAAGAAATTGGCATTAGAAAAGTACTAGGGGCATCCGCGGTCAATATCATGGTGCTACTGTCGCAAGACTTTATCAAACTGGTGTTTATTGCGATCGTAATTTCTACACCTATAGCCTGGCTTGCAATGCGCCGATGGCTCCAGGACTTCGCCTATCATATCAAAATGGAATGGTGGATATTTGCAGGGGCAGCTTTGGCCGCTATTCTTATTGCTGTCTTTACAGTCAGTGGTCAATCCATTAAGGCGGCTCTAGCGAGTCCGATCAAAAGCATACATGATGAATAATGGTACCCCAATATCAATGACATCAAAAAACCAGATGAGCACCATAAACTATTTTACAACTGGGAAATGAATAAAACCAAAATAGCTATTTATACCTCGCTATTCGTATTTATCTACTTGCTATGTGCATGTACTCAAACTCAGGGACAAGTGAAGTCAAAGGCATTTCAATTCAGTTTCGAAGGCAGAAAATATAGTGGCCTTATTGATATTCCTTCCGTAACACCAAAGTCATTGATAGTACTGATACCAGGAAGTGGGCCTACCAATATGCTGGGGGGTGATGAGTACTTTAAGAATTTAAGAGAATTTTTTCTTCAGATTGGCCTTTCAGTTACGGTATATGACAAGCAGGCTGCGGTGAAAGTGAAGGGACTTTTGACTATAATCAGTCCGTTCAAAATAGTAGTGAAGAAGTCCTGTCTGCTATCTATGAGCTTAGAAAGTTAAATATTCCCGGTTCAAAAAATATTGGACTATGGAGCATTAGTCGAGGAGGCTGGGTAGATGGATGATCTCAGATCTCTAGCATACACAAACCTATGCTGCTATACTCAAATAGACGTGACCCTAACTCTCATTCATGTCAAATATTTTATCAACCTAATCAAACCGCCCGCAACATGATACGTTTATTACCAATAATCTTTTTGTTAAACATGTTTTCGAAAAATTTGACCTATTGTCAACTTATTGAAAAGCAATCAGTAATAACCACAGACTATTTGATTTATTTGCCTCAGAAGTATTCCAGTGATACGCTCAAGAGCTGGCCTCTCTTGATGTACTTATACGGAGGATTGGGCGAGTCTTCAATCGAGGGTTTGAAGATGGATTTTTTCCCTTCCAAAATCATTTCGGGCAAAGAATACCCCTTCGTGATTGTTACACCATTAAAAAATACTAGATTATGGAATGTAGATATTCTAAATTTTTTACTAAATGACATCTTAGAGAATTACAGAATCGAAGAGAATAAAATCTATTTGTCAGGTCATAGTATGGGAGGGTATGCTTCCTGGGAATGGGCCTTCAATTCCCCTGATAGATTTGCAGCTATTATTCCAGTTTCGGGGTGTAGCACCGAGAACAATATTGCTAATCCATGGAAGTTGCGCAATCTTGCCATTTGGATTTTTCATGGGGACGCAGATCAAATTGTAGAGATTGATTGCAACCAGAGGATCTTCGACAAACTGAAATCTTATGGTGCAAATCCGAAGTTCACCAAATACCCAGGAGTAGGACATGACACCTGGGAACAGACCTATAATAATGAGGAGATTTATCAATGGTTATTGCCACAAGACCGGAGAAATAATGTTCCTGAACCAATTGAACTAACCAATAGTACTCTTGATAAATTCGCAGGTAGATACCTCATAGATAGGGACACTGCAGAAATAATTCCAGAGAACGGTAAACTTTCTTTAACCTTAAATAAAAAATATAACAGGAAACTCATTGCGGAATCTGACAGTATTTTCTTCTTTGAGAATAGCCCATTTTTGGGTATCCAATTTATCGAAGAAAAGCATGTAACCGGATTCCGATTGCTTGCTGATAAGATTAAAATCGCCACTAGATTGGATTAATAAAGTGACTTCCATTACTTGAGATCATTATTATCCATAAGAGGCGCAATTAAAAGCATCCACGAAGAATAAAGGCACTCAATATCAAGGTCATGCGAAGATCAGATGAGTACAATAAACTATGTAACACTACAAAATGAATAAAATTAAAAAAACTAATTATTGCTCGCTATTCCTATTTATCTACTTGCTATGTGCATGTACTCATACTCAGGGACAAGTGAAGTCAAAGGCATTTCAATTCAGTTTCGAAGGCAGAAAATATAGTGGCCTTATTGATATTCCTTCCGTAACACCAAAGTCATTGATAGTACTGATACCAGGAAGTGGGCCTACCAATATGCTGGGGGGTGATGAGTACTTTAAGAATTTAAGAGAATTTTTTCTTCAGATTGGCCTTTCAGTTATGGTATATGACAAAGCAGGTTGTGGTGAAAGTGAAGGGACTTTTAACTATGATCAGTCTGTACAAAATAGTAGTGAAGAAGTCCTTTCTGCTATTCAGAAGCTTAGAAAGTTAAATATTCCGGGTTCAAAAAATATTGGACTATGGAGCATCAGTCGAGGAGGATGGATAAGTCCATTGGTGATCCAAAAAGATCCAGGGATTACATATTGGATTTCTGCAAGTGGGCCAGATCACTTAGAAACCATTGGATATTTTTTTGAAGCAAATTGGCGCGTACAAGGCAGAAGTGAGGCCGAAATTGAACTGCTATACTCCGAATGGCTGGCTGGCTTTACCATTCAAAGGAAAGGTGGTTCCTATGAGGAGTATCTGGCCGCTTCACCAAATCTAAGTAAGGACTCCTTTATTCTAGATTTAAGGAACGGCACATTTAATACGGAAGAAAACTTCCGTAGTTTTCAAGAAATACTTCAAAATCAAGAGTTTGATGAGGAAACGGGGCTAACCATTGTTGTCCCTAATTTTGCAGAGGTACTAAGTGAAATCAAATGCCCAGTACTTGCCATATTTGGCGAAAAAGACTCTCAAGTTGACTGGCAAAGAAGCTTAACGCTTTATGAGGAGACTCTTGGTACCGCCACTGACTTCACTTACTTAACCATACCAGATTGTAATCATCTTATTCTGTCTTGCCAAACCGGAGGATATGGCGAGCGCTTGGAGGAGTTAAGATCAAAAGGTCTTGGTCGACCATGTGAAGGTTATTTTGAAAAGATGCAAAGATGGTTAATCGAGATTGGCTATGCACATTAGCTTGTCGAAAAGGACGGAGGGTTTATTCAAGGGCTAATGGGTTGATCGCATCATCGGGCCGCATTGAGGGTAATGGCTCAGCGGGGGCACATATGGTAGACATCCGCCGCATACTTTGTTTTGCAATTTTTTCCGGTCTTGCCTCGGTGATAGTTATAGGTATTCTCATCATCGGCTGGCAAGTTCGGAGGACAATTGTGCAAAATTCTGCTAATGCATGTACGTCGGAGTAGTACGTCCTGAGTCTCTACTTTATTCTTACTTGTATTTTAATTTAGTAAATCAAAGTAAATAATGTGACATGATTACAACACCACTAGGGTGAGTTTAAGAGATCGTGTTGATTATGTATTCGTTGAAGAAGACTATGCAATTGGTTCCCCCAATTTGTTCTCCCCAGAAATGAAAATTTTCGGTATATAGGTTTCCAAGCCTGACAACACCCGCCTTGAAAATGACACCTATTTTCTCAAGTCTTCAGGTTTTAGATGATCCCAATCGTAAACGGTTGCTATAGCTCGTATGATCTCCATATTCAATTCACCACCTGAATTTGAGTTCGACATTACAACAGCTCCCTTGCCCTTTCGAGGGTACATCAATGCAAATGCCCTGAATCCCACATTTCCACCGGGATGCGCAAAAAACAGTGACTCACCATCCCCACCAAGTCCTGGACCCAGTCCATAAGTTCCTTTTTGAACGGTGAGCATCTCAGTACAAGTGATTTTGTCCAGCAATGCACAACTATCCCCGAAATACGCCTTGCTCACCATAAGTAGCAATCGAGCGATATCGGTCGGGGTGGTCCACAGTCCAGCCGCTGCACTCTCAGGATGAATCTTCCAGTTTCCATCCATTACTGTACCTTCTACATGTCCTACTGATGCTTCTTCCATCAGATGATCTGGTATTTCAATTGAAAATGTGCTCTGGTACATGCCCACAGGATCAAGAAGGATATCTTTCATAATATCAGCAAATGGCATCTTTGTAACGTCTTCAATCAGCATCTGAATTATGGTATATCCGCCTCCGGAATATTGGAAGGTTGAGCCTGGAACTGTGTCAATCTCCACTTCGGGTGTATTTCCGATACCAAGCAATACTTCCTCTGTACTTGGTATAGGTTGTCCGACATCATATCCAGGAAATGCTCCTACATTGATTCCGGCGGTATGGGATAGTAACCTTCTTAGATTTACCAGAGAGTCTATTCCTCTCTCGGGGAGTTTCCAGGTACGCAACCAGGTGTTTATGTCTGAGTCAAGATCAACCATACCTTGTTCTGCAAGTCGCATCACAGCAAATGCTGTTATCATCTTACTGATTGATGCTGCTTGAAAGAGAGTGGATACGGTTACGGAATCGTTATGCTCAATGTTTTTCAACCCATATCCAGATGCCCATTCCACATTGCCCTGATTAATTACAGCAACACTTACTCCAGGAACACCATGATGCAACATCCTTTCTCGTATTGTGAAGTTATGCTCCTCTCCTAGTTTTACAACTGGACCGTTCAGGCTGTTTTCCACTTCACTCTGTGCATTTTTTGTCTGACCATAGCCATGATGCAGCGAGGTCACAAGTAAAAGAAATGGAATGCATATATATTTCATGGTTATCTCATCTTTGTGGTAAGGTAGACTGATCATTTTTGCGGATAGTTGCAGAATTGGGAAAGAAAAAGGCAGATCGAAAGTTTTGCCTGGGATATTCTATTACTATCTCGACCGGATATAATCCGACCTTACAAAGTTTTATCATTAGTACGACCGGATATGTTTCGACACAATTTTATGATCAGATTGCACGGATTTATGCGTAATAAGACTACATTTGTCAATTTGACAGGCTTATCCACAGGGGTGGCTGCGGTCTTACTAATTTTTCTATGGGTGTTAGACGAGACGAAGATTGATCATTTTGATGAAAATGGAGAACGGTTGTATCAAGTGATGCACAATCTTGAAATGAGTCAGGGTTTCCTCACTACCGAAATATCACCGGTACCCTTTGGGGCAAAGTACGGTTGACGAATTACCCGGTGGAAGCTGTTGTTGCGGTCAATGATTTTTCAACTCTTCAAATCAGGAGGGAATATTCGCGAAAGATGATAAACGAACCGAAGCGAAGCGACTAATAGCGAGTGAACACTTTTTTAACATTTTTTCATATCCATTAATTGATGGACATAGGGAAACTGCCCTGGGTGATAAAAGTGCGGTAGTCATTTCAGAACAGTTGGCCACCCGATTAAAAGCATTCATGATGACTATTGGCAATCTAGAACAGAACTCCTAAGCTTCCCCTCCGCTTTTTCCGCTGGTTTTGCCGGCCGGAATTTGCTGAGGATATTGAGGGAGATCTGATGGAGAAATTAAATCAGCAAGTGAACGCTCATAATCTCCGCCAAGCAAAACTGGTATTTATTATTTCAAGTCATGAAATTAATTCGGCCCAATCTTGTTCGCTCTTTTACGTGTTTTAAAGTTAATCCTGATATGTATCGACATCACCTAAAAATCACCATCAGACAAATGCGCGAAAGTAAATTGTATACAGCGATCAAGATTGGAGGTTTTGCCATTGGGATCGCGGCTTGTCTACTTATTGCTTTATTTATTCGTGATGAACTGAGCTATGACAAACACTATACAGATGGAGATCGAATATTCCGGATACTGTCGTCTGATTTAGAAGACGGCCAGCGACAAAAATGGCCGGCCTTTCCTCCTCCATTGGCGGAAGTACTTCGCAGTAACTTTCCGGAAATTGAAAAAGTAGGACGACTCATTCCGTATGACTTCTACAATGCTGGTGCCAATCAGGTGCGTAGGTCTGATCAAATGGTCAATCATCATGAAGAAAATTTCGCCTACATGGATCAAACGCTATTTGATCTACTGGAGATCCCGACGATCTATGGCGAAGCACATCAAGCACTCTTGCAACCCAAAAGTCTTGTAATCTCGAAGTCGAAATCAATACAATACTTTGGACATGAAGATCCCATTGGAAAACAAATTATTTTAAACGAAGACACTAAAACACCTTATACTATTGGTGGGGTGATGCAAGATCTCCCCGCCGCTTCTCACTTGTCATACGATTTTTTACTTTCCTTATCTCAAGAAGAATTCTGGCCGGGTGAGCAGTCTTCATGGGATTCTTGGAATTATGATCATTATGTTAGATTAAAACCAGGCATTAACGCTAAAGAGTTAGAGAGAAAATTACTACTCATCAAAGATGACTACCTGGCAGCAGATGAAGAAGAGCTCAAAGGTCCTTTAAAAAACTACCTAATCAGACTCCAGCCGATTGCAGATATTCACTTAAACACCTTCGATGTTGATGATAATTTCGCACATGGTGACATGCTCACAGTGCAACTCTTTGGAGCCATCGCACTTATCATCTTGCTATTAGCTTGTATGAACTTCATCAATCTCTCAACCGCCAAATCTGCCAATCGAGCTAAAGAGGTTGGCCTGCGCAAAGTAGTGGGCTCAACTCGAAGCAATCTCATTCAACAGTTCTTACACGAGTCTACCATATTCAGTTTTCTTGCGCTATTATTGGGCACATTTATCGCCTGGTTCTCACTCCCATTTCTTAACAGTCTAGTCGGTAAATCGCTGATCTTTCCCTGGTTGGAATGGTGGTTTCTGCCCGGTCTCCTGATTGTGTCCCTGATTATTGGCCTTTTAGCTGGCTTATATCCCTCCTATTATCTGTCGTCCTTCCAGCCCATTGATGTCGTGCAAGGAAAATTAAGTACAGGAGCAAGAAATTCATTCCTACGAAGTGGATTGGTCATCTTCCAATTTACTGCATCCATCATATTAATTATTTGTGCCTTGGTGGTCAACAAGCAAATGACTTACTTATTAGACGCTAAATTGGGGTACGACCGAGATCACGTCATTTTGCTCCAGGGAGCGAATACCCTTGGAAATGGACTTTCGACCTTGCGTGCTGAACTAATTAAATTGCCGCAAGTTTCCAATGCCACAGTTAGCCATTACTGGCCAATTTCCAAGACCAAGCGCGACAATAATTTGTTTTGGCATAATGATAGAAAAGAAATAGATCTGCCGGTGGGAGGTCAAAAATGGATTGTTGACGAAAATTATCTACCAACCCTTGGCATGAAAATCAAATCAGGTCGTAATTTTTCGACTGACATGCCTACTGACTCCCATGCAATGATCATTAATGAGGAGATGGCCACATTAATGCAAATCAAAGAAGTCTCGGGACAATTGCTAACGAATGGGTTTGAGCAACCCTATCACGTGATTGGTATTGTTGAGGATTTTCATTTCGAATCCTTACGCGAAAAAGTCGGCCCGCTCGCCTTTAGGTTTGGTGGATTTGGAGAAATCATTGGTGTGAAAGTAGCCGGTCATGAAATAGATAAAACATTATCAGCAATCGAACAGTTATGGGATCAGTTCTCTCCCAATCAACCATTGAGCTATTCATTTTTGGATGACCGATATGAAAGGATGTACGAGGATGTCAAGCGATCCCACCTCATCTTTTTCATTTTTGCCGTGCTCGCGATCTTTATAGCCTGCTTGGGGCTCTTTGCTTTGGCGGCCTTTATGACAGAACAAAGGGGAAAAGAGATTGGTATCCGTAAGATCTTAGGTGCGTCAATAATGGAGCTTTTCAGACTCCTATCCATAGATTTTCTAAGATTGGTTTTAATCTCATTTTTAATCTCGGTCCCTATAGCCTGGTACTTGATGTCGAAATGGATTGAAAACTTCGAGTACCAAGCGTCCATCCATTGGTGGGTCTATTTACTTGCGGGAATTCTCGGTATCGGTATAGCCTTACTGACTATTGGCAGGCAAACGCTCAAAGCTATACTCGCCAATCCGATCGAAAGTGTCCGGGATGAGTAGCCAGACCAACAATAATCCTCCGAAATTCCCCCTCCGCTTTTTCCGCTGGTTTTGCCGGCCGGATATGGTAGAGGATATTGAGGGAGACCTCGTGGAGCAATTCCATGAATATGCGTCTCACCGTGGAGCATCTAGAGCTAAAAGCAAATTCTTATGGCAGGTAATGCTCTTGCTTAGGCCAGGAATCATTAAACCATTGTTTAAAAACTTAAAATTCAGTGTGATGTGGAGACATAATTTGTTGATGAGTTGGAGGACCATTAAAAAAGACAAAAGCACTTTTCTAATCAATCTATTGGGCTTGTCCACCGGACTTGCTGCTGCCTTATTGATATTCTTATGGATACATGATGAATTAAATGTGGATACCTTTCATGCCAACGATGCCCAACTCCATGAGGTAATGGCCAATGTGGATCTTCAGGACCAGATTCAAACCAGCGAAGTAACCTCAAATTTCCTCGCCGAAGCAATGCTCACGGAGCTGCCTGAAGTAGTGGCAGCTACTTTTACGAATAATGATTATTGTAGTCCTGAGGGTATTTTCACTGCAGAAAACCAAGTCCAGCCGGCCACTGGCTTGTTTGCTCACGACAATTTTTTTCAGGTATTGACTTATCCGCTGCTGGAGGGTATTGCAGAAGGTGTATTGTCCAGTGAGAACAATGTCGTCTTGTCTGATGAATTGGCGATTCAACTATTTGGTTCCCCTACCGCGGCCGTCGGAAAAGCAGTTCGATGGAATTTTGTATTCGATGCCCGCACTCACGAGGAGATCTTGAATGTTACCGGTATTTTTAAAAGCCCGCCATCCAATGCTACCATGCAATTTTCCGCGGTCGTACCATTTGATTTACTGATCAAAGCCGACAAATGGACCTCCGGTTGGAATTCAGGTTGTGCTCGCACGTTTGTGGTTCTACAGGAGGGCACTGATGTAGATCTATTTAATCAAAAAATTAGACAATTCCATCATACCAAACATGAGCATCTTTCAGACCAGGAACTATTCTTACAACAATTTTCTCAAAAGTATTTACGTGGGAATTATGAAAATGGTCAAATTGCAGGGGGACGTATTGCCTATGTTCGATTCTTCTCTATTATCGCCTTGATTATTATTCTGATCGCATGCATCAATTTTGTAAATCTTTCCACCGCTCAAGCCTCAAAAAAGATAAAGGAAATCGGGGTAAAGAAGACCATGGGTGCCACCAGAAGAGAATTGATCAAGCAATTCATCAGCGACTCCACGCTTCTGACCACGCTCTCTTTCTTTTTAGCACTGGCATTGGCGACGATGCTCATACCCAAGTTCAATCAAATTACGGGCAAGGACCTGCACCTCGATTTGCAGCCAACCATCATCTTACCTCTAGTCGGTATTTTGGTCCTGACCGCTGCGCTTGCCGGTGCTTATCCCGCCTTCTACTTGAGTGGGCTTAAGCCCCTTTCCATCTTGAGGGGTAGATGGGTGGCATCCGGAAGCACACAGTTTTTGCGAAAGGGATTGGTCGTATTTCAGTTTGCCATGTCCTCTTTATTTGTAGTGGGCGTATTGGTCGTTCAGCAACAGATCAGGTTTACCCAGGAAAGAGATTTAGGTTATGAGCGCGAGCATGTGATACGGTTTAAGATGGGCAATAACGATGTAGATCCCAAATTATTGATTGACAGGATTCAAACCCTTCCGGGAGTAGTATTGGCAGGAAATACTTCTGCCAGTATATTAAAGCGAGATGACCGAAACGGAGGCTATTCCTGGACCGGAGCTGAAGCTGAGGATGATGTTATCATTCTATCACCGCGTGTAGGCATCAATACCATCGAAACATTCAGGATGGAATTAAAGGCAGGACGTACATTTCAGGAAACTGACCAGAACGATGATTCCAAAGTGATCATCAATGAATCTGCTCAGACGCTCATGCAGTTGGATGATCCGATTGGTTTTAGACTGGGTCTACCTCCGTATCAAAGGGAAATCATTGGTGTCGTCAAGGATTTTCAGTATGGGTCGCTACATGATCCGATGCAGCCGGTAATTCTTCGTTTCCGGAGGTGGGGTCGCTATATTGTTGCCCGGATCAAAGGCGGTACAGAATCTGAAACCATACCTGCCATCCAGGAAATCTATCAGGAGCTGCATCCGGGATATCCTTTCAACTACACCTTCATGGATGAGGATTACCAGGCCCTCTATCAATCGGAGCAAAAAGTGGCCATATTGTCTAAATACTTTGGCATACTGGCGATCATCATTTCCTGTTTGGGCCTACTGGGCTTAAGCACCTATATGACCGAAAGCAGAGCCCGGGAGATCGGTATTCGAAAGGTGCTGGGGGCATCCGTTTTTAGCGTCGTCAAGCTTCTGACCGGTCAATTTACCAAAACGGTCATAGTGGGTGTTTGCTTGGCGGTCCCGGTGGGCTATTACCTCCTGCAGGAGTGGTTAAATAATTTTGCCTATCACATTGATTTAACCTGGTCTTATTTTGTTTTTGCTGCAGGACTGGTCCTGTTGGTTGCCTGGTTGGTGATTTGCGTGCAGACCTTAAGATCGGCTACGACCAATCCGGTTAAGGTTCTGAGCGATGATTGAGGGCGGAATCAAGCTAACACATTACTACCTGGTGCTGCTCATGTGTCCACTGTTTATAGTTGCTCAGCCACAGGAAGAATGGGTCGACCTGCCGGTCTCAAAATGGCCAACCATTGCCCTGACCAAACACGTGCAATACCAGAATGGGGATACATATATTGATCCTGCTTTTGCCTATGCGGGCACCGGATTTTTAATCGATACGGGTACCGATACGCTGGCTGCGACAACTAACACACATTATGGATTGCAAGCAACCGGGCAACGCAAAATGTGGAAATCAATGCGCAACTGCAGTCCTGGACGATGCGATCAAAGGACAATCCCACGATGGAAGCCCGGGTTAATCAATTGATCAATGAAGACGGTACGGAAGTATTGGAAGGCCCAAGTACTACTATCACAGAAAGGGACTGGCTGATTTTCTCCTTTGAAACATAATAATCCTGACATTTTTTCCCTTGAAACCAAGGTACACTGCCCTGCGACCCGGTGAAAAAATATACATCGTTGCCTGTCCCTATGCCGACAACACTTGTGGAGCTTCAGAAGCCAAACTATTGCGTAAAGAAGGTATGGATCTGCTGATCGAACGCGATACAGGAGCTAATCTTCCCGGGTCCAGTGGCGCACCGGTGATTGATGCCAGCGGACATTTGATTGGCATACTTTCTGCCTCCTCTCTCGATCCCACGACAGGCAAAAATATAACCGTGGCAATTTCCACCGAATACTTGAGGCAACTCTTGCAAGATCAAAAAGACTACAATAAACCCAAATTGGCATATGGCGTATTAATTTTTGAAGCTGTCCTAGAGAGGGGAGCCAGCTATGGTGTTAGGCTTTACAAAAGGCTCATCGTGAATCCGAAAAATTACTACCGTTACGACTTTCGGAGCCTGCATGAAAATGGACTACGGGAAACAGGAATGAAATTGATTGAATTAAATCGCATCTCTGAAGCGATTAAAATATTGAAGCTCAATGCAAGGGAATACCGTGGCCATTATTTAAACCATAAGATACTGGCTGAGCCCTATTTGCGGCAGCGTAAAAGGAGGAAGGCCGTAAGGAGTTACCAACGAATCGATTAACATATTTGGCGATCGCAATCGAAAGACAGCATTTGAAGCATTGGAGGATTTACTGGCACGGGAAAGAAAGAGCATTACGAATAATTCGTAGTAATTTTGACAATACTACGAAAAACTTCGTACATTTATGTATTTGTGAATCAACTGAAGATCTATCAGCTGGATATTGCTAGTGCGAAAAGTGCATGTAAGCTTCTGAGGCCACTGGTATGATGTAGTAATTGTCTGATGGTAATTTGTTCTCCAAAATCCGGTAGTTCTGGAATGTACTGCAGAAGAACCACTGATCTGGCCCTCCGAATCCTTCACAATCTGGACAGTGCCGATTGGCCCGCCTCCAGTCAAAACGTCACGAAATAATAGTTCTAACGGAATGGCCCCATGCCTTGGATGATAGATTTGAACGCTATCTTCATTGACAGAGATGTTGTAGGTGGTTTCTACCTCAGCACTGTAGTATTGGCCGGTATATTCTGATAACTGACCACCCGGTTGGGAATAATTTCATTGTGGTTGTCACAAACCATAGTGTTATACATCTCCAATGGTTCGAAAATGCGATGCTTCATGTAGGTCCTTAATGACTGACCTGTGACCTTTTCGATGATTTTGGCCAACACGGCATAGCATCCACTACTGTATCTAAATTCCTCTCCGGGATTAAAATTGAGGTCCTTTTGGGCTAAAATCAAATCGTAGAGATCATCAGTATTGAATACCTCCTCAAATTTCCGATCTATCCCTTGGAAGAGTTGAAGCGAGTTGGTCTCTCTGATGCCACTGGTGTGGTGAATGAGGTGATTAATTGTGATTTCATGATCGTATTTGGGAAACTCCGGAAGGTATGCTTGTACTGGATGATCCAGGTCGTTTTACCTTCCGATTCCAGCATTAGCAGGGCAGCGGCAGTAAATTGTTTGGCCATGCTGCCGATGTAAAAAGCAGCCGTATCAGTCATTGGAATGGCGTAATCTAGGTTAGCCAAACCATAACCCTTTGAGTAGATGAGTTTCCCATCGGTGATGTATCCAAGCGCATAACCCGGAGAAGAATGGTATTTTTCAAATAGTTGATCAACTGCTTCAAAGTCCTGCTGACAGTTGATGCTATCGGCAGAGCATGCAATGACCAGGATAGAAATAACTTGAATTAAAAGTATCCTCACAACCCTATTTAATTCTGAATGATTCATTTAAATAGCAAGCCATAAAGCAAGGACTAGTGTTTTCCTGCAACTTATGGTAAAGACCTTTTTCCCTTTTCTGCTGATTGCGTATGGCTCTTGTAAAATTGCCAGCGCGCACCCCTAACCCCTGCATCGCTAAGCGAATCCGGGGAATCCCACCCACAGATGCTATTTGTGAGCAAGATATTGAAAAGATGAGCGAGGGCTTCCCCGGTTTGCTCGGAGCAGGGCGGAGAAAAACAGGGGCAAGGGGTGCGGGAGGCAGCAAAATCAACAATTGCAGCATTTGTATTTCATTTTGTCCTTTCTTCTGGTACGTGGCTCTAAGTAAGTATCATACCGTGCAACCAATGCGTATTATTCAGTTAGTTTTTACAAAGTTCGCAAGACCTTGAAGAAAGATTAACGACCTTAAGCCCTTAAGATTCCTAGTCAATGATCATGTGATCATTCATCTCTCAAATTAATGGTTGGATTTTCCAGTGCCGCGTACCTGGACTGTAACCCTATCATGGTAATGGCCAGCAGAATAACCATTCCACCCCCGCCCAGGAACATCAGTGGTCCGATAGGAATGTGATGGGCATAGTCGCTGAGGAATCGCAGCATCGCTAGATAAACCAAAGGGCAAGCGATGATAAATCCGACGAGCAATAATATGCCAAATCTTTTTACTAGGAGTAGAATGATGCTAAAGGTTGAAGCACCCAACACCCGGCGTACTCCAATTTCTTTTCTGCGCAATCGGATGGAATATGCAGCCAAACTAAATAATCCCAGGCAAGCCAAAAAGATGGCGATACCGCAAAAGAATGTGGCAGTGGTGCCCAGTCGTTTTTGCTCGAAATATAAGTTTGCGAAATCTTCGTCAACAAAGGAGTAGGAAAAAGATTCATAGGGATCCAGAAGATTGTATTCTCTCTCGAAGGCACGCAGTCCCGTTTCCACTTGATCAGGGGCAATGCGAACGGCAATAGCACCCTGTGATTCAGGATGGTAGAAATGTATCAAAGGCTGCACCTCATCCTTAAGTGAACGGTAATGGTAATCTTTGACCACCCCGATAATTTGATACTTGGTACCACCGCCCCCTGATTCCACGAACTTTTGGTCGATATTTTTCCAGCCAAAGGCCTTCATCGCCTGTTCATTTAGGATGGCAACCTGTTGATCCACTTGACGTTCAGGATCAAAATTCCGACCTTGCACCAGCTGTATATCGAATGTGGTGAAGAAATCGTCATCAACCGATAACTGGCGAAGGGATGCCTTCCGAATTTCGGTACTGTCTACAGCACTAAAAGTGTTGTAATTTTCAGGATAGGAACCAGGAACGGAGTTGCAAACAGTCACATTTTCAATTGCTGAATTTGATTTTAACCGAAATTTTAAATCTTTGATCTTATCCGCCATATTTTCCGACACTCGAAATAATTCGCTGTAAAAGTCAGCAGTCGCCACTTGTGAGCCATTGAAATGAAGGTCCTTGTTCTGCATATAATTTATTTGTCTCCAAATGAATGCTGTACTGATTACCAATGCGATGGATAAACAAAATTGTGCTACCATCAAGCCTTTACGCAATAACCCTCCTGATTTGTCCCAACTCAGATCGCTATGCAATAAACTGGTAGATTTATTGGTCGTCAGTGCGAAAGCTGGCCACCAAACAGAAAGCACAACAATGAAAAAACTCAGTGCGATCCAATAGAGCAAGATCCCTGCATTGCTGAACGTAAACCATTCAATACTGTAGTCAAAGTACGAGCTGACTACCGGTATCATAAGGTAGCAGGCCAGTAGCCCAATGACCAATGCACTTGTGCACAAGATCAAATTTTCGCAAACGAATTGGAAAACCAAATCTCTAGGACGACTGCCAAGTACTTTGCGCACACCCATTTCCCTGGTACGCTGCGCCAACTGAGCCATAGACAGGTTGATGAAATTGATGCAGGAGATGATTAGTATAGCAACGGCAACGATCATAAGGATATAGAGGACCTTCTTCTTGCTGGAATCGCGAAAATGTTCCTCTTCGAGTGGCAATAGAATGATGTCGGATGTAGCCCTTCTTTCTTCCAGAAAATAGCGATTTTTGAATGCGACCAGCTTATCCTCAACTTCACCTTGACCGGTGGAAGGATGTAGTCGCACATAACCGGTCATAAAGGTATTGTACCAGTTGCCGGCACGCTCTTCTGAAAACCATTCCGGGGTGTTGGCCCACGGTATTAAGGCCCTAAATTGCAGCGTTGAGTTCTTGGGTGGTTCCTTCAAAACGGCACCAACCGCAAATGTTGTCTCGTCATTGACTAGCCTTATCAATTCTCCCACCACATCGACGCGGCCAAACAACGATATGGCAAGTGGCTCGGTGATCACTAGGCTATTGGTGGTGACTAATGATTGCTCGAGGTCGCCAAAAAGAACGGTAAAATCAAATACTTTGGTAAACTGACTGTCGACGTAGTGAAAACGAGATCGAACCGATCGACTCTCTACCTCAAAAATGTCTTCGGCTTCTTTAAACCTAGTGCCAGCAATGATTTCCGGATAGTGTGTTACCATCAGAGGGACCTGTGGCGTGACAATCAGATCACTGATGCCTCCTTCTTTCTGCTGTGTAGCTACGCGGTAAATGTCTTCACTGCTGTTGTGAAACCGGTCGAAAGACCTTTCGTATTTCACAATCATCAGCAATAGCAAACTGGTAGCAAATCCCACTGTTAAGCCAATAAGATTGGTGATCGAGTAGCGCTTGTATTTTCGAAAATTTCGCCAACCAGTGACCAAATAATTTCGGATGAGGCTCAACTGATAGGTTAAATCCATTGGAACTTTTTTCTTGACTAGGGATGGACGAATGATCGAAAACGTATGAAGGATATAAAACCAGGATGCCTTTGTCCGGCCATACCTTGCAACCCACTCGCCGAAAGTTTCGTGCAAATCTCCTTCGATTTCCTCAACAAAATCAGGCCTCAGTATCCACCGTAGGAATTGGCGAGGTACTTTAGGAGGGCGATTTCCTGACTTCTCCTTCATTGGCTAGTTCAACGCTCAAAAGCGTTTTTCAAAGAACTGCAACAGTCCATAGTTTGTAAATTGACATCCTTCCTCTCACAGTGCAAAATCTGGCAATGAATCATACAGCTGATTCCTTAAGTCGCGAAGCTCTTCCAGTACTTTTTCTGCGTAGCTGGTCAAGATGTAAATCCTCTTGCGCTTCCCACCTCTAACTGGGGTATGATCTCCAAAGTAACTGGTCAGAAACCCCTTTTCCTCAAGTCTTTTTAATGCTGACTGAACAGAACCAACGCTGATGGTTTGACCCATTCTCCGCTCCAACTCGCTGCGAATCATTACTCCGTAGGCATCTTCTTGTAGCACGCCAACAGTCAACAAAACAAACTCTTCAAACTCTCCCAGCTTTGTCTTCTTCACTATATTATTCGTAATTGCAGTTTAAATATATGTAATGACCTGCAATCTAGCAAGACATTTGAGGGAAATCGTAGTACGGACCTTAACGCTTCACTTGTTGATGAAGTCGATGAATATCTTTACTGGTCATTATACTCTTGCATGGTTGTACGAAAGTGCCAGCTGACAGACGGTAGGCACTATCCAGCAATTCTGGTTGAGGTAGGTGAGTGACGTGAAATAAGATGAAGTAAAAGGCAGTGTTTCAGTGTCGATCGTGAAAGACAGACAAAGCCTCCGATATTTGAGCATTAGGAAGATTCCCGATAACACTGAAACAAAGTGGATTACTCTGGATCATCTTTAAATGTGCAATTTTGAAATCGCTTTAGTTATGAATTGAATCTAGTTGCGGAGGAACCTATCAAATCGTTGCTAGCGAACATCATCTTGATCCTTTCCTTAATGGACAGGGAGTTTGCCTATTAGCAGGGCTTTGATCATATTATCTGGGTATAGGCCGACTAAGCGCCCCCACGAACGATTAGGACCGAAAACAGATGGTTTTGCGTGAGTTTCCAGTTGGCAAATCCAACGAGATGATTTAATCGTCTAATCACTCCGCAAGGTATCAACGGGATTTGCTCCGGCAGCCCTAAGGATGGAACCAGCGGTGGTCAGAAATCCGGCACTAAATATCAACAGAGCGCACAAGACCACGGTTAAGACTTTTACCGTGATATGATTCTCATATATTACAGACATTAGTTGATCGGTCAGGATGGAACCGAACAAAGCACCAGCAAGGGCAGCAATGGATAGAATAAGAACAAATTCACGGTTGATCAAGGTCACTATATTTATTTTGGTCGCACCCAAAACTTTTCGAACACCGATTTCTTTGGTTCTCCTGGCAATATTTAGGGAAGCGAGTGAGAAGATGCCGGCAATTGACATCAATGTACCAAGTATAGTCAAAAAAAGGAAAATTTTCCCCAAACTCGCATTGGTTTGACGCGAACCAGCCAACAAAATTTCATCCTGAAACTGACCGTCAAAGGGCAAATTGGGAAAGAGCTTACGCCAGGTATTTTCCAAATAATTGTAGGTAGCTGCTAAATCCTCCCGCTTGGACTTGACGACCATCACCTGGTACCTTGCCGGCTCGATCATATAAAAAAGAAAAGGCTCGACCTCGGACGATCGGTTCAAATTATCATAATGATCTTCGACCGTACCAACAATCTGCCATTTATCACCAGACATCATCACGGTTGTACTTAAAGGATCTCGTAGCGAGGTGCTTTCCAGAAATGCTTGATTGACAATTACCTTACCACCGAGATCAGAATCATTACTGGCATCAAGATCTGTTCCCTGTACAATATTTAGACCAATGGTATTGAAGTAATTTTCCCCAATTCCCATGATTCGTATGTCATATACCTGACCATCTACTTCTACTGGTGCCTGCCAAGAAATAGAGCCAACATGCGAATGGCTTCCTGCCACTTCCTGAATTTTTGGATTGGACGTAATTTTATTTTTCAGAACATGATAAGTCTGTTCACCAGGTATATCAATCACCATCAATCGATCTTTATCATAGCCGAAACCTATCGCCTCCTGAAATTGCAGGTTTTGAAAGAAGACTACTCCTGCGATTAAGAAAATAACAGTCAAAGCAAATTGTAAGGATGTCAATATCCTGGTCAGCCAATTGGTACCCTTGATTGTAATTCTTCCGCTCACCAGATTTACCGGGCGAAGCCTGCTGGTGAAAACCGCAGGGTAAATACCCGCCAGAAGAGATGCAGAGATCAATATCAGAAGTAATGCAATCAAAAGGTTGAGTTCGTCGAGATCGACGAGATCAAATCCAAATTCTAACATGGATGCGAACTCCGGAACGATGAAGAATCTCGCCATAAACATACCGATAACAATGGATACCAACATAATCATACCCGTTTCGGATAAAAACTGACCCATAATTTGACTTTGGGCCGCACCGACGGTTTTCCTGACCCCTATCTCCTTTAATCTCTTGGTGCTCATTGCAATCGAAGTATTGGTCAAGTTGAAGCAGGCAATGAGTAAAATCATAGCGGCCATACTCCCAAAAACGATCAGTGGTGCGAAGGGTATTCTCAAATTGATATATCCACTTGAGATTTCACCACCATGATACTTGGCGTCAAAAGGTTCCAATCGATACGCTTTAACTTCCACATCCTGTTTCGCCTCGTTGCGAACGGCCCTGAATTTTCCCAACTGAGCAACAATCCTGCCGGCATTTTGTGGGTCTGTAAGTTCAACAAACGTAGAGGGATCCCTCCAATCCGACCAAGTGCCTGCCTGAAGCTCATGAATGTCCAGGTAGTTTTCAATACGCATCAAAGCATCAAAGAAGAAAGTATTGTTGTCCGGGATCTTTGCAAATACACCTCCGATGGTTACTGGAATTTCTTTCTCATTCTGAAAATGCAAGGTCAAGGTTGAGCCGGTTGGATCCACATCGTTAAACATTTTCCCAGCCAGTTCCATCGATAAAAAAATACTGCGCTTGTCTCGGAAGTGCTCAGGCGAGCCATAGGTTAAAGGAAAATCAAACATCTCCAAGAAAGTACTGTCGGCAAATCCAATGTCTTCCCTAAAGCCCCTTTCACCTTGTTGCAGAAAGCCACTGTTCCGAATGAAACGGGTATACCGGTCTATTCCGGCTATATTCAATGAAGCTTCGGCAGCCAGCGGCATGGGAGCAGAGATACTTTCTTCCTGCTTCCCTGTTTTGGTTTGAATTAGGGAGTGGATCTTGAATATCCTTGATACTTTTTCAGCTTTGTGAAAGTCATCAAACTCCAAATTATAAGCAAAAATCAAGTAGGCCGTAATGCAACAAGATATGGCTATACCCAGACCCAGTGTATTGATGAGAATATAGGTTTTATTCTTAGCAAAAAGCCGGGCAGTGATCTTAAAATAGTGTGGAAGCATATAAAGGCCTGGTTTTGATAATTCCCATCTTCTATTTCCTTTGATGGTGGAATAGTTGAAGAAGCGGATGACATCCATGGTGTAAAGCCATCTTGCACGCCTTTCCCCCTTACGCTCTACATTCAGCATAAATGATTCAAGAAGATCTCCCTGCACTTCCTCCAACAGATCTGGCGCACAAAACCAGGTTAAAAATCGCCTGGTTCTCTTGGGGATACCTTTCTTCAAGTTCTTCATATTAAAAGTTGAGTTTGGGAAGGAGGTCCCAAATACGCGAGCGCTGATCCTGCATCTCCGTCAGGATGCGATAGCCAAAGGGAGTGATCTTGTATAGTCGCTTTCTGCGTCCTCCTCTTTCCGGACTGGCTCCACCCATTTCTGATGCAGTGAAGCCCTTTTTTTCTAACCTGCGTAAGACCGTGTGGATGGCGCTCAGCGATATTTCCTGCTTGTATTGCTGGATAAAGGCCTCTCTCACCTTAATGCCATAAGCCTCATCGTGCACTAGGACGATCATCAGCAGCACCATTTCTTCCAAGTTGCCAAGTCGATTGCTCATCAGTGATTACTTCAATATTTGTAAAACAAAGGTACGCATTTTTTAAACATTTGTAAAATAAATATTGCTGGGATATATTTGACTGGGACAGTGAGCTTCCTGCTGGGTAAGGAAAATTTTAGCGCTGGCATAAGCTAGGAATCTAAATCTTATCAGGGATGAATCGAACTCGTTTGTGTATAAACAAAGTCGGTTTCGGTCACTGGATTTCGATATCCCTTATTTCCCTATTGTAGCCCATTCCGGGAAAATACCCAGTGTAATATCAAAAATTAAGGTCCCGAAATAGTAAGTCATTAGAGTGACAGTGGCGATGCCAACCAGATTAAGGAAAAAACCTGCTTTGGCCATCTGCATGACGGTAATCCGCCGGCTACCAAAGACGATGGCGTTAGGTGGTGTGGCCACGGGCAACATAAATGCCAACGATCCGGCTACCGTAGCTGGCAACATAAACAATAAGGGATTAACCTCGACACTTACTGCCAAACCTGCCAAAATAGGCAACAGAGACTCAACAGTTGCTGTATTTGAAGTCACCTCGGTCAAAAAAGTAACGATGAAAGCAATGCATAGAATAATCAACAAAGGGTGTACGTCTTTCAACCATACGAGTTGCTGTCCAAACCAAAGCGATAATCCCGATTCCTTAAACCCACTGGCCAGTGCAAAACCTCCTCCAAACAATAAAATAATTTCCCAGGGTATGGCCTCAGCTGATTTCCAATCCATTAGGAAAGTTCCTGGTTCTTCCCGCGAAGGAATGATGAACAGTATGACGGCTATAAAAATGGCCACGGTTCCATCATTAAATAATTCGGGTTGTGAAAATAAATTGGACCACCCCGGAATCCGGATCGATCCCAATTCAATATCCGCCCGGAAGAACCAAAGAAACGCCAGAGAAATAAAGGCGATGAGCAACACCTTCTCTTCAAAACTTTTTTTACCCAACGCCAGATAATCCTGATTTATCTGACTTCGACTCAGACTCTTCCAATCACCTTTCCGTCGCACAAAAATAAAGTACAAGTAGCCAAATAGAATGATGAAGAGTATGAGCGTAATGGGAATAGCATAGAAAAACCACGTAGCAAAAGAGATCTCAGGAGCAGAGGGAAAATAGATGGTAAAGATCCGGGCAAAAGAAAGATTGGGAGGTGTGCCTACCAAGGTGGCAATGCCCCCGATGGAAGCGCTGTAAGCGATACAAAGGAGAAGTCCGATCGCAAAATGTCTAACCTCAGTCTCGCCGTTGATATCTTCTAGCTTAGTGATGATGGATAGTAGAATGGGAACCATAAGCATGGCAGTTGCGGTATTAGAAATCCACATGGACAGGAAGGCCGTGGCGATCATAAAACCCAGCAAGATCCGCCCTGGTGAACTTCCAATCACTTTCAGGATCGATAGGGCAATGCGTTTGTGAAGCTGCCATTTTTGAATCGCCAAAGCGACCAGAAATCCACCAATAAACAGGAAGATAACATGGTTAAAATATGTAGCTGAAACTGCGCGACCATCCATGATTCCCAATGCGGGAAAAAGCACTATGGGAAGGAGCGAGGTCACCGCAAGAGGCACGATTTCAGTAACCCACCACAAGGCCATCAATATCGCCACCGCCAGCGTGTTGGTCACGGCTGGCGACCCCGGCTCCAGATCCTCAAATAAAATGATGTAGGCTGCCAACAAAGGCGCCAAAACAAATATCGTGTACCTGATCAGGAGATCCCGATCGCTGCGGAAGAATCCTCTACCTGTGGGCATAGGACTAACTTAGTAAATTGCTGGAAAAATCATTTGCTTGGCTATTGGTCTTTGGCTATTGGTTATTGGTCTTTGAATGATTTTCATCTGGGGATTTGTATTTTGGGATTTTACACCTGGTATTTTCTACCTTCACAACAAATCAACACTTGCTGATGGCCATAAAGAAGTCCACCTGGATCAAAGTGCACCTCTACTGTGGGCTATTTACCTGTTTTTACCTGATCTCCCTGGGACTAAGTACCCTGATCCTTAATCATCAAATTGATCTGAAGTACGATAAAGTGACAATGGAGTGGTCACAGGCCATCCGGGTCTCCCCTACCCTGCCGCCACTGGAAACAGCCGAAAAAGTTAGAGATGAACTGGGCTTGATGGGATGGCTTCCCCAGTGGCAATTTAAACGTGACAGCCACGCTTTCCAATTTGAAGTCAATCATTTGGCAAAGCAGCATCGTCTCACGGTGGATTATCTTGAGCAAGAAGTGCATGTACAAGAAATTCCCAAAGGATTTTTGGCGGTTTTGCATAGCATGCATTTCTTCAACGGAAAAATCCCCAATGCTCCTTTGATTTTACGCTCGTTCGCCATTTATCAATGGTTGGGTTTACTGATATTCCTGATTTCCCTTCTCTTGGGGCTATACCTGTGGATCAAATTTAATTTCCGTTCCTGGGAATTTGCCGCCTTCTTACTCATCTTTGTTTCTTCGATAATCATCATGTACCTGCTATGAACCCCAAAACTTATCAGATCATCAGGAAAATTCATCTGTACGCTTGTCTTAGCACTTGTTCGGTCTTGCTGATGTTTATTCTGAGCAGTTATACGATGATTCACCATGACTTATTTGACCATAGTGCGAACAAATCGGTCCAAAAAATTTCCCTTGGCTCCAGCGAAATGCAAGAAGCCGACTGGGACCTATTGCGAAGAGATTATAAAATTCGAGGACGTTTGGTTAACGAAAAAATCGATAACCACAAAGCAATTCGTCAGTACAGTTCGGCTGCTTCAAGTACCCAGCTGGTACATTTCATAAATAGTGATACCGTCGAGATTATCACCAATCATAAGAGCAAAGCAGGAGCATTTTTCGGCATTCATCGCCAACGTGGCTACGGAGGTGGTATACAATATAATCTCTATGCGTTATTGTTGGATCTCACCGGAATCTCCATCATTCTCTTTACCCTTACCGGCGTGCTTATGTGGTTTCATTTATTGAAAAACCACAAAATTGCCTGGGCAATATTTATCCTGGGCGGTATATACTATGGCGTGGTCCTATATTACTTAATGAAATGAGACTGACGTTTATCACGCAAAAAAGCTGAATGCAACAATGGATATACAATGGGGTGAGACTCACCCTATGATGCGCTAAGATTTGTTGAAGTAGCAACTCTTTCCCTTCTCTTGCGTCCTATAAGTTAAGCGCATTCCATTACACTAAAATGTACTCAAGTGATTAGAAACTATATTAAGGTGGGGTTGAGATACCTTGCCAGACATAAAGCGTATTCAATCATTAATATCGCAGGACTAGCCATCGGGCTGGCCAGTGCGATATTTATTCTCCTTTGGATTAAGGATGAACTCAGTTATGATAGATTCCATCAACATGCAGATGATCTGTACCGGGTTACTTGCCAAGTGGAGGATATTCAAGCCGTCATCTCACCTGCTCCCCTGGCAGCAGCTGCCAAACATGAATTTCCTGAGGTTGAAGACGCTCTATTGATGACAATGTATGAAACCATTTTGGCTGAAGTAGAGGATGTCAGCTATACTGAGACTCAGGCCATTTTTGTCGACTCCAATTTTCTGGATATGTTTTCGTTTGAGCTCTTAAGAGGGAACAGATCTACTTGCTTTGCGAATCCACATTCGATTCTTCTCACTCAGCAAACTGCACAAAAATACTTTGGCAAAGATGATCCCATCGGCAGGGTAATTCGCATTGAAAACCGGGATAACATGATTGTCACCGGGATTTTGGCTGACATTCCGGCTAATTCTCATCTCCAATTTGACCTGGCAATGCCAACAGCTGCAATTCGTCCATACCGGAGGGATATTCGCGAGAATGTTTGGGACAATTTTAATTATTACAGCTATCTAAAATTAAAGTCTTCGATAACACCCGAAAGCATTGACGAACTCGAGACCAAAATCGAATCATTGTATCATCAGCACGAGAGTGAACTCAGGGTATCCTTTCACTTGCAACCACTCAAGAAAGTTCACCTACATTCCAGCTTCCTGGGAGATGTACCTGGCCATGGTGAAATCCAATATGTCTACTTATTCTCTCTGGTCGCACTCCTTATTTTAATTGCCGCGTCCATTAACTTTATGAACCTCTCCACCGCCAGAGCCTCCAGAAGAGCACGTGAAGTGGGGTTTCGCAAAGTTGCCGGAGCCATACGAAGTCAATTGGTTTCCCAATTTCTTACCGAATCTTGCCTCATCACTTTTACGGCGCTTATTTTTGCTGTGATCCTGGTCTTTGCCTTGCTTCCTCTCTTCAATCAGTTGACTGCAAAGCAAATTTATCTCATGGACATCGATACGAATTTTGGCCTTGGCCTCCTGGCATTAACATTCATTCTTGGCCTCTTCGCCGGAAGTTATCCAGCATTCTACCTCTCCCGTTTTAAGCCGGTGAAGGTCCTCTCCCTATCCAGGTACGCCAAATCTGGTCCGAGTTACTTGCGCAACACTTTGGTCATCATCCAATTCACAATCTCGATCGTCTTGATCATCGGAACGATTGTCGTTTATCAACAGAGACAATTCATCAAAACTCGGAATCTTGGATTTGACAAGGAAAATCTCATTTATTTTACTCTTCGCGGTGAATTGTCGGACCACCAAGACCAAGTAAAATCAGCCCTTGAAAATAATCCACTAACCACCAATTATACGATTGTAGATGGCTTACCTACCGATCTTTTATCCGGCACCATCGCCGTCGACTGGCCGGGGAAAGATCCAGAACTGCAGGTCATTTTCGCCCAGATGGATGGAGATGCCTCCTTCATTAAGGTATTTGGCATGTCACTTCGCAGCGGACGAACTTTTTCTGCACAACACAAATCAGAAACCGGACGCTATATCCTCAATGAAAAGGCCCTTGCCATCATGAACATGGATCCCGACAGTGCCATCGGACAATCTTTTAATTTATGGGGAAATGTGGGTCAGATCGTCGGCGTAGTAGAAGATTTTAATTTCAAACCCATTTCACAACCCATCGAACCCATGGTGATTCGCTACCGTGAACAAGGTACCTATGCGGTCGTGCGGAGCCATCCAGGGAGGTTGGAGGAGACCATTGAAGCGATTGAAAGCATTCAATCTAGCCTCAATCCCCTCTACCCCATTGAGTACGGTTTTATTGATGAAGACCTGGAAAATCTTTATCAATCCGAACGACGGTTGGGAAAACTCAGCAATATTTTTGCCTTGCTGGCTCTCTTCATATCCTGTCTTGGTCTCTACGGTTTGTCAGCTTATCTGGCTGAACAGAGAAAGAAAGAAATCGGCATTCGAAAAGTGGTCGGAGCCTCGATTACCGGTCTGGTGATACGTCTAAATCGAGAATTTACCACACCTTTATGGATTGCAATGCTCCTTGCAATACCTTTGGGCCACTTCTTGATGCAGAGATGGTTAGAGCGTTTTGCTTACCACATTGAAGTAAAATGGTGGATTGCTTTGCTGGCTTGTCTACCTGCATTGGTCATTGCCATCAGCACGGTCAGTATCGAGACCATCAAAGCGGCACGATCCAATCCGGTTGATTCCCTTCAGCAGGAATAATCCAGGAGGAGCTCTTGGCACGGTCAACAGACCGTTTGGGGTCAATGATTTTAAATGGTCCGCCTATCATAAAGGGCTGATAGGTAAGGCCGAAGATTTTATTGCAAATCATTCCTCCAATAGTCGGCATGCCAAATTCCAGCTTCATCTGCATTCCAGATCTTCGTGACCAAATCTACATCACCATCGCCATCAACATCACCAGCTTGAGTATCATGCCATCCTGGATTATCTTGATGAATCCATTGGATGATAAACTTAGGTTCATGAACCGTGCCTTCATTGACCAAAAGCATCCCCCTTTCCTGATGCCCCATGGGCTTCATTCCTGGTTCTGGGCTTTGATTATCGTCTTCCTGTTCACCAATAAAGATATCTTGGTCCCCATCCAGATCAAAGTCAGCTACTACCAGCGAATGGAAAGACCCACTCGGACCTGGAGGGGTAGGAAGTGGGTGTTCAATAAATTGGCGGCCGTTCTCACTGTTTTCGTACCAAAAAGCACGAGACATGGTGACATCACACTCTGTAATGACCACATCCTGATCAGTATCTCCATCCAGATCTACTATCCAACTGCGAAAGCTCCGTCCGTAGGGCGTCTCAGCAATTTCCCGATAGGGCCACGGATGTTGGAACCATAAGCTACCTTGAGATTCTCCCGGGTTTTCATACCAGAAATAGGGCATAATCAGATCTGGATAACCATCACCATTGAGATCGCCCACGCCATGTGGAGCAAAACCTGCATGCACATCCAGAGAATCTACATCGCGCGCAATATCATGCGGTTTCCATTCACCAGCGTTGTCGAGATCATACCAGCGTATGATGCCTGCACTCTGGCTGTAGCAGATGACGTCGCTCACACCATCTTGATCTATATCGGCGGCAGCGATATCGTGATTCTCTCCACTGAGACCACCTCGATATTCATGGACTTGCCACAAGGCATCAGGATGCTGATCCAGTTGGGCTGGATTCTCAATCCATGCTCTGCCCATCACCAAATCGACATGACCATCCTGATTGACATCCAGTACAACAGCGCCCAATTGACCCCCACCAAACCGCGCAGCCATATGCTGAGTCCACAAACTATCAGACGCTCGCTGATAAAAATAGATCGTGGAGTCTGACCGGCGTTGAATCGTCACATCTAAATCTCCGTCACCATCAAAATCTGCCAATCCAAATCCACCCGTACCATAACCCTCACCAGGCAAAGGATGAGCAATCGGAAAGTGCCGAAACGTTACTTGTCTGTTATTCCTGGCACAACCCATCAGTAGTAAGACAAGATAAAGTACAGGTAAGAGTTTGACCATAGTTGAAATATAGCAGATTTATCACATACCAAGAAAAAGAGGTGGGACTCAACCCTATGAAATCGTCAAGTTACCCAGGTACTTTGGGAGACCACTGGTCAAGTACCATCGTGAATTAAGGATTCTTCTACTTAGTGATAGACACAGCGGATGCAGGCTGGGGATATGAGTTGATTGGTGAAATGGCAGTGCTAACGTGGCAATCGCTTTGTCGCTGACAAGGGAAAACTTGCCAACGTCACAGCTACTTTTCCTTCCAAGGTATTCTGATCAAAAACACCCTTAACATTCACTCTAAACCCTTTGTACCGGAAATATCCCTTCAATTTTCGGTCTCTTATGGTGATCTCCTCCAGGCGCATTTCTCCCATTTCGGAGTCCAGGTAAGCAAAATAATTACCTCCATCAGCGCCAATGTTAATTACTCCGGATTCATCACCCGAGGGTGTATTTTCCACAATAAAGTCCCAGGCACCTACGTAGGGATCTAGGTACATATGTGTGCCTTTGGGTGTCAAATCTGATAATACTCTGGTGGAAGTACAGCCCACAAACAGTAGACCAGAGATAATAATCGGGATCCCGAGGCAGGTACGATTCTTCATAACCTTCAGGATTGCTACAGATCTTTAACGGCATAATTCCTCTGTTTATTGAATTTGTTTTCATAAATCGTCAAAGGAATTGTTGATCCAGGTCAAGAAACTTGACCTTAGATGTAACCATTTTTGTAAATCCGTGTCTACCTTACCGAAAAAGCCAAATAGCGTTTGGACCCACTTACAGATGAATCATTGATGCAAAAGGTGCAGAAAGGCAATTTGGATGCCAGCACTTTATTGTATCAACGGTATAAGATGCCCTTATTGGCATTTTTTATCAACTGTACCAGCGATCGTGCCCATGCTGAAGATCTTGTACAAGTGACCTTTGAGAAAATGCTGAAGTACCGTTCCAATTTTCATAATCGCGGAGCATTCAAGTCCTGGTTATTCAGTATTGCCCGAAATGCGCTTAAAGATTTTTATCGGCACTCAGAAAACCGAAAAACGGCACCCATTGAAGACGTAAATCCAGTGGATAAATCACCGAATGCAGAGGAAATACTGATTGGTGAGGATCGTCAAAGAATGTTGAGCATGGCCTTAGATCGGCTTTCGAATGAAAAGAGAGAGTTGCTCGCTCTGATCAAACTGCGGGGAATGAAGTATCGAGAAGTCGCTGAGCTATACAACATAAAGGAATCAACTTTAAAAGTGAATGTATTCAGATCAATGAAAGAACTGAAAAATCATTTGGAAAATATAATATCCCAACAATGCTAAAGAGCAGTGACCAATGGATCGTACCAAGGAATTATTGAAAAGATTTAACACTGGCAACCTTTCCAGGAAGGAAGAGATAGAATTGGAGCGCTTAATTGCAACGGGCCATTTAAGCAATGAAGAGATAGAACTCTACCAAGAGGTCATGCTTCAATTGCGTGATGAGTCAGTAGAAATGGATACACGTAAACTAGACGACAGATTCTACCGGATCCTGGAAAAAGAGAAAAAGCAATTGCAAAGCTGGCATTCAGGCACTAACCGGAAATGGGTTTGGACCTGGGCCCCTTCTCTTGGACTGGCCGCTATTGCCTTCTTGCTGGGAATGATGCTCAATTTTCGTTCATCAGAACAACCACCTTATGAAGACACGATGATGTCTCAGTTATTGGCTGCTGATGATGCCAGCGACCGCATACACCTTGTCTCATCTACTCATGCCGATCACCTGGCTGACAAGCACGTGATAGACGCCTTGCTTTTTACACTGATCACCGATGAAAGCAGCAACGTAAGATTGGCAGCCATCGATGCATTGCTACCCTACGCACATTTGGCCACGGTCAGATCTGGCATGATCAAGAGCATATCACACCAAAAATCACCGGTTGTCTTGTTGCATTTGGCTGAAGCGATTCAATATACGGGAGAAAGTGTCAAAACTGAAGAATTTAAAAGGCTACTGGACAGGGATCTTCCAGCCCCATTGCTCCACAGCATTGAAGAAGCATTGCCAACGCTATAGATTTCAACGGATGAAAAGATTAGCGTACTTCATGACTCTGATGCTCTTGTCACAGCTTGCAACTGCTCAGAAGATTTTTGACCAGGAATTTCTAACCGAGAATATTCAGCAAGTGGTTCTTTCAAATATATCCGGTCCGATTGAGGTAGGTCGAAGTGAGGGTAAGAAAATCACCGTGCTGGTCAAGCTAGAGGATGGCACTTTAGATCCCGAGTTATCTGTTGATTACAAACGAGAAAATAATTATTTAATAATATATCTTCGTACTCCATGTACCAAAGCAAAAAATCTTCTTAGCCTCGATCCAGCAAATCCCACTCAGACCAAATTTTGGGAAGATGATTGCTCTTGGAATCATTTTGAAAAAGAGGATATACCGGTGCTTAGCTTTGAGGTTCGACTGCCATCAGGGCTGGACTTAAGTTCCACCACAATTATGGATGGAGACATTACGGTGAAGGATGCAGGGGGTAAAATATGGGCGTCCAATGTTAACGGTGGAATAATACTCATGGATGTCAACTCCGTGATCATGGCCAAGACCGTAAATGGAAATATTGATATCCGATATGAAAAAAACCCGGTTAACGATGCTGAATTCCACACCGTTAATGGTGACATCAAAATATCACTGCCCGAACGGAGTAATTTGACAACGAGTTTTAAGTCTTTCCAAGGAAAATTTTACACCGATTTCGAATCCGCCAGACTCTTACCCAGACAAATAGCTCAGGCCAGCAAGAACAGGGGCTTTAAATATCGGCTTGATAACCGCAAACAAATTGAAATCAATGGGGGTGGCGTAATGATTAGCATAGAAACCTTTCATGGTGATGCATTTGTTACCCATGCTCAGTAGCGTTACTAATTTTAATATTTGATCAACAAAAAAAAATGACAATTGATGAAAAACTATATTTTATTTTCGCTCTTTGGATTCTTGGCTACCGCGGCATTAAGGGGTCAAAGCGATGTTGTGAATATTCCACTCGATGATCCGGCAGGAGCAAAAAAATTAAAGCTCAATATTTTTCAAGGATCAGTAGAAATCCTGGGTAAAGATCGGGGAGATGTATTGGTTGAGTATAAAGTAGTTGGTAGTGAAGAGGAAGATGAACTCACTTCAACCGAGACAGAAGGCCTTCGAAAGGTGTCAGGAAGTAATTTGGAGCTGGAAATGAGCAGTGAAGACAATATCGTGCACATCGAATCACAAAACTGGAATAAGAACATCCACTTTTCAATTGAGGTACCTCGAGACATACAGATCAGTATTCAAAAGAATATTGGCGGCAAAGTGTCGATTGCTGATGTAAAGGGTAACCTTAATATTGAGAATAATGTGGGAGATGTCGAAGTTAAAAATGCCCATGGAATTGTCAATGCCAGTGCCAATGCAGGAAATATCACTTGTCATTTTACTGAAATACCGGAACCAAAGAATATGTTGTTTACCAGCATGACCGGTAAGATTGATCTCAGTTTCCCACCACAGTTTGCAGCCAATCTGAAGCTCAAAACCGATATGGGTGATATCTACAGTGATCTTGACTTTACCATGGAAAATAGAGTCCAAGGGCCTGAGTCCGAATCCAAGGATGGAAAGTTTCGCTATTTCCACTCTGACTTCACTTACGCCATATTGCAAGGTGGTGGCCCGGAAATAACGGTCAGATCCAAAATGGGAAACATTTACTTGAGAGAAAGCAAATAAATACCCACCGATCAAGGTTTGATTTCCCATCAAGCCTTGATTTCTCTTCCCAAAACCAAATTAAGCACTCAGCGGAAATGACCGCTTCATCGTATTAAGATTTAAGATTTCCTAATAAAAAGTAGAACAAATATTTGGTAGATCGAAGAGAAACCTCTTTATTTGTTCTACAATCTATTAGCAAATGCCTGAAAACAAGCTGGGAGAGTTCGAGGAAGTACTGCTTCTACTGGTAGGGATTCTTGCCGAAGAGGCATATGCTTTTAAGATTGCCGAGGAGTATGCTGGTCAAACCCGTAGAAAGACAACGATTGGTGCAGTTCATTCCACGTTAAATCGCTTGGAGAAAAAGGGTTTCCTAAAATCTGCAATGGGCAGTCCTTCAGCAAAGCGCGGAGGTCGACGCAAACGCATCTACTCGGTGACAGCCTATGGACAACGTGTCTTAGAAAATGCTAGGAGTTTGCGATTGAGTTTGTGGAGTCAATATCCTGGATTTGCCGGCAATGCCTTTATCCATGGCTGATCATCATTTCAGTCCTCCGCCAAAATTTGCTCGCAAGTTCTTGCTTTGGTTTCTAAGAGATGACCTAAAGGAAGAAGTAGAGGGTGATCTCCTTGAAAAGTACCTTCTCCTGGCCGAAAAGTCACCCGAAACTGCTCGATGGAATTATTGGATACAGGTCATCAATTATTGCCGACCATTTGCCTTTAGAAGTTTTCACGTTCTGCCAAATCTATATCCAGCCATGCTAAAGAACTATATTAAAATCACATTTCGAAGCTTGTTCCGACAGTGGAATTATGCATTCATAAATATTTTTGGTCTCTCCGTTTCCCTGGCTGTGGTTCTCCTGATGCTCCTATGGGTACACGATGAGTGGAAAACTGACCGTTTTCACGAAAAGGATGATCGCCTCTACCGGGTAAAACGGACCATACCCATGGAGGGTAATCATTTGGATGTTTACCGCAACATTTCCTATCCGATGATGGAAGCTGCGGCAAGTGAAATACCTGAAGTCGAAGCTTATGCTGCCGTGCCTGGCAGCTTTGAAGATCACCTCCAATGGAAGGACAAGGTGCTTCGGGCTCGAGGAGCTTACGCCAACGCGGACTATTTTCAAGTATTCTCTTATCCCGTCATTTTGGGAGATATCAGGCAACTTGATGAAAAGGCGAACGCCATAGTCTTGACCAAGACCCTGGCTCAAAATTTCTTTGGACATAGGTGGCAAAGTGAAGCCCTGGGTTCAACAATACACATCCATGACAATGGAGATTTTTCCGTAGAAGCCATTATCGAAGATTATCCTCCACGATCATCGGTCCAAAACGATTTTTTGTACAGTATTCAATCCTACCTGGACAAAAATGACTGGATGCTGAACTGGTTTAACAATGGAATGCAAGGCGTGCTGCTATTAAGGGAGGGAGCGAATCCCAGTGTGGTCGAAAAAAAATTGCAGGCACTTTTTCATGCACAGCAAGAGGGAGAACGAAAAGAGGGGTGTATTTTCCAAAAATATGCTGATGACTATCTGTTCAGTGAATTTGACAATCAAGCTCAGGTTGCTGGTGGAAGGATAGAATATGTGCGGCTTTTTTTAGTGGCTGCCTTCTTGCTTTTGATCATCTCCTGCATTAATTTTGTAAATCTTGCTACGGCCCGAGCGTCAAAAAGAGCCTTGGAGGTAGGGGTGCGAAAGACTGTCGGGGCCTCCCGTCCAGCGCTTGCATCTCAGTTTATTGTGGAAGCCTCTCTACTTACATTTCTGTCCGTCGTCATTGCTTTGGTTCTGGCCCGTGTGTTGGTGCCGCCACTAGAATTGTTGACAGCAAAGACATTTGTCATCGAGTACCTCAATCCCGGACTTTGGCTATCCGTGCTGGGCATAACGCTATTTACTGCGTTTTTGTCAGGCGCCTATCCTGCCTTTGTCTTATCATCATTTAGACCCAGGCAGGCCATTCAGACAAAAATATCTGATACTATGGGAGGTGTTTCTTTCAGAAAAATCCTGGTTATCGTACAATTTGCACTTTCGCTCCTACTGATCGTGGCAGCGGTCGTCATTCGATCGCAAATATTCTATATTCAAAATAAGCACTTAGGTCTAGACAAGGAACATGTGCTCATGATCCATCAAGATGCCAAAATCAATGAAAAATATACCGTATTAAAAAGGGAATTGGAAGCTGAGGAAAGCATCACCGGTGTAACGGTTGCGGGTCCCAATCCACATCGAATGAGTGCTTCAACCGGTGGTGTGGAGTGGCCCAAAAAGCGGCCGGATCAATCGGGCATCGAAATTGCCATCTTATGGGGAGCCCATGATTTCCCTGAGGTTTTCAACATACCTTTGGTGGCAGGAAGGTACTACCGCGAAAGTGAGTATCCAGATTCGTTGCATATTGTACTCAACGAAAAAGCGGTGGAGGTTATGGAATTGGGTGATGACCCCATAGGCCAGACCATTCGCTGGTGGGGACAGACCAAACAGGTGATTGGTGTCCTGAAAAATTTTCACAATCAATCATTGTACCGGGACATCCAACCGGCTGGATTTCTCCTTGAACCAGAAAATGCCGGAAATCTTTTTATAAAATATCAAGGTGGAAAAATTGCAGAAGCCATACCCACTGTCGAGAAGATTTTTGATCAAGTATTACCCGATGTACCACTGCACTACGATTTTCTTGATGAATCAACGGATGCCAGGTACCAGGCCGAGATGTTGACTGGAACGTTGGCCGATTACTTTGCGATCATCGCCATTGTAATCAGCTGTCTTGGGCTACTGGGATTGATCACTTTCGTTGCCGAACAGAGAAAGCGTGAACTGGGTATTCGAAAAGTGCTTGGCGCTAATATGTCCTCCTTAATCGTTTTGATGACCAAAGATTTTCTTTATTTAGTCATCGTTGCTTTTGTTGTAGCCATTCCTATTTCCTACTTCTTGCTGAATCGCTGGCTCAATAACTTTGCCTATCAAACCGATGTCAATTGGTGGTCAATTTTTGCTGCAGCAGGTTGTTGCGCTGTCGTGCTTACCGCACTTACCATTGGATTCCAAAGCATAAAATCGGCCCTACGTAGTCCAGTAGAGAGTCTGAGAATGGAATAGATGGCCCGGGGGAAGTTCATGTTTTAACCTTATAAGATCTTACAGATCTTACACGACTTAAACCCTCCTCCCATTCATAAAATCATAGAATTATTTCCCACAAAATGACTACCTCGAAAATGGATCATACATCCATTAATGCAAAAGGTAACCACAGTACCATTTTGGGCCAAAGTACTATGAGAAATAGCATGATCAGCATGGGTATCAAAAGCAATATCACATGGCGCAGAGCATCGACAACTCTAATACCTCCCAAAGCACAAGTGATCAGTAAGCAAAGACCATATGGAGGTGTGACCAAACCAAAAGCCAAAGAAACCACACCTATTATGGCAAAGTGAATGGGGTCCATACCCACATCAGCGGCTACTGGCCAGAGTACCGTACCTAAAATAATGATGGCTGGTATGGCATCGATAAACATGCCAATGACTAAAAAACAAAAAGCCACGATCAACCCAGTGCCGGTAAAGCCAAAGTGTAAATTTGAAAGGTGATTGACAATGGCATCGGGAACTTTGTAAAAGGCCAGAAGAAAAGCAAATGCTGAAGCTGTCCCAATGGCAAATAAGGCAATCGCAGCAAAACGGGCTGATTCGTAGAGCACGAAAAGAGATTTTCGCAATGTCATCGTTTGGTAAAAGGCAAATCCCAAAAACAGAGCATAAAGTACCGCGATCATGGACGCCTCCGTTGCCGTGAAAAATCCACCAGAAATCCCCCCCACAATAATCAATGGGGTCAACAGGGGTATGAACGCCCTTCCTGCACTCCTGAGCAAAAGGGGCATGGTCGGTCTTGGAGACCTTGGATAACCCTTCTTTTTAGCATACCAGTACATTGTTAGGATCATAGAGAGCCCAATAATCAATCCCGGAATGATACCCGCCAGAAATAGCGCTCCAATGGAAACAGACATGACGCCACCCCAAATAATCATTAAGACACTGGGCGGAATGATCACCCCCATCACTGAGGAACAAGCCGTAATAGCTACAGACATCGGTGTATCATAACCCTCCTTCTTCATAGCTGGGATCATTAGCGACCCAATGCCTGCTGAATCTGCGGTTGAAGAACCAGATATTCCAGCAAAAAGCATACTCACTACGATATTGACGTGACCGAGACCACCGGGTAAGAACCCAATCAAAGCTTTAGAAAAACCCATTAAGCGATCGGTAATGCCAGCCGCATTCATCAAATTAGCAGCCAACAAGAAAAAAGGAACCGCCAACAAAATAAAGGAATTGAAGGAGCGAAACATCTCTGTAAAAAGCAGCGTCACAGTAAGCCTATCCTGAAACAGGAAAATAGGTATAGTAGCCAATCCCAAGGCAAAAGATACCGGTACCCTCAATAGTACCAACACCAAAAATGTGGACAATAAAATCAATGCAATTTCTAATGGCCCCATAGCCTATGGTTTGCTCAAATGGTGTGTATACAAATGCTCCACCGTAAAGAGTATCCAGCTCAATCCCGCCAATGGCCAGGCTATATAAATTGTTATCATTGGAAGTCCAGCAATTTCCGAATGTTGAGGTGCTCCAAATTTGGCGAACGCAAAACCTCCGATAAGAAAAATGATGGCAAAAAATAAAAGAAGCCACAGCAATATCAATCTGATCATCCACTCGGTTTTGGGAGCAAGTCGCGGCAACAGGTCCACCTCAAAATGGGTACCTTCCTTAACGGCAATGGTTGCTCCTACCATAATAATCCAGACGAAAGCGAATCTCGCAATCTCCTCAGTCCAAATATACCGGGGTATCAAAGGGATGAATCGAGAAATGACCTGGAGAAATACCGGGATCATCAGCATGATCATCAGGCCGACCAATAATTTTCGTAAAATTCGAATATAGCTTTGATTGAACCGATGCAATACCGTATGATTATTTTTCGATCTTTTCATGGGGAATTCTTGAAGTAGCAAGTTCGTTGATTGTCTCCAAAATCGAATCAGCTCCGATTTTATGGGCAAAGGCTTCTTTCACCGGTTCGGCTAATTTCAATAACTGGTCTCTATCCCGGAAAAAATGAACGTTGATTTTTCCTTCCTTTTCCAGTCGTCGCATTGTAGGATCATCTTGTCCCATTTCAATACTGCGCTCAAATGCCATGGCCTCACGGCCCGCTCTTTTGATCACATCCCGTACATCAGGTGGGAATAAACGAAAACGCTTTGCATTGAAAAACAAAGGACGTACAATATAGGATACCGCCGATACAGAGACTTCAGGTGCAACCTCATACAACTTTTGCAACTCAATAATCGCCACCGAATTCTCAGCCCCGGAAACCACTCCGGTCTGTAAAGCATTATAAAGTTCTGCAAAACTGATGACAGTAGGTGTAGCTCCCAGTGCTTCAAACATCCGAGTTTGAATTGGTGAGCCCATCACCCGCATATCAAATCCCTTCAACTCCTCCATATTACGAACCGGTCGGCGACCAAAAATATGGCGTTTCTCTCCCCCACCATAGCCCAAAATCATGATATCTGCTCGCTGCAATACATCGTGTTCGATAGGTGCGAAAACATTTGCATCAATAGATGCCAAATAGTGGTCTGCATCTTCAAAAAGAAATGGAATATCCATGATTGTGATCAGGCTCGAGAAAGGTGAAGCATGACTGGGAGCTAAAATGGCAAAATCCACCACTGCCCCAATATTCATGTAAGCAAAATACTCACCCTCTGATCCCAATTCACCATTGGCATGGATAACGAACTTTACATCTAGCGGACCTTGGTAGTATTCATCAAATAATTCAGTAAATTTTACCAGAGCCTTGGTGTAGGAATGGTTGTGGTCAAATTCCGAAGCACCATGCAACACCAATTGATCACCACTGTCGTACACTGGCTTACTCAACGACAGGAGGGCTATAACGAGACCGGAAATGACCAACAGCGTCAACATGGTCAGCATGGCTGATCTCCTGGATCTCAAGTTTACTGCCATATAAATGAAATGATTTTATCCATAAGATTGCAGACCCTGATTCATCATTAAATAGAGAAAACAAATTTCTGGCTCACTGGTCGAATTATCTGCACCATAAAATACGATCAAATCCCTCCATTTTTACATTCAGATTTGTTCCTTTAAGCCCAATCGTATGACAGCATCTGGACGGTTCAAAACTACATAGATCCCGCCGTCAGGCCCGGAAGTCACATCGCGAACCCTCCCGGCATTTTTTAATATGGTTTGTTTATAAATGACCCGGTCCTCTTCGATATCCAGCAGTTGCACTTCCTCAAACTTCAGTGCCCCAACCAACAGCTTATTTTTCCATTTGGGAAACAATTCACCTTTATAGAAATCGAGCCCGCACACGGCAATGGAGGGCTTCCAATACAGATTGGGTTGCTCCATACCATCCTTCCTTACATCCTCGGTGAGAATGGTACCATTATAATTGATACCATAACTGATCACTGGCCAGCCATAGTTCAGACCTGGTTTGATCAGATTAAGCTCATCACCACCCAATGGCCCATGCTCGGTGTCCCATAGTTCATCCGTTTCAGGATGAATAGCTAATCCCTGCGGATTTCGATGACCGTAAGAGTATATGGAAGGGACCACTCCCTGCCTTCCATAAAAGGGATTGGATTCAGGAATACGCCCATCCGGGAAAATCCGGTGTATTTTCCCATTGGGTTTACTCAAGTCTTGAGCATGATCCATCGCACCACGATCTCCAATACTAAAGAACAAATAGCCCTGGCTATTAAATACGATCCGGCTACCAAAATGATGACCTGCAGTGCGGTAGGTTTCATATGGTGCTTCATACAAAACCTGCTCATCGTGCCAGCGAAAATTATCGATTTTGCCTCGAACTATTTTGGTCATAGCCGGTGCCCGATCATCCTGATCTTGCTTCGCAATTCCATGACTATAGGCCAGATATATCCATCCATTCTCCCGATAATCTGGATCGACGGCAACATCCATTAAGCCACCTTGACCTCCTTGCCGTACCTCCGGTATTCCTAGGATGGAATCAGGCAATAACTGACCATGCCTCCAGACTCGAAGTCGACCCGGTCTTTCCGTGATCAATGCAGATTGAGCATCCATAAAATCAATACTCCATGGTGTTTCCAATCCTTCAGCAACGAGTATTTCAACCGACAAGAGATAATCTTGTGTTTCAATTTCGGTGGGTATTTCCGGCTTGTTCACTCCCAAGCGCTCTTCTTCAGCAAGTAGAAAACTCACCAAACTATCTACCTCCTCATCGGCTAGAATGCTCCCCCATGAGGGCATACCGTGATGTGGATGTCCAAACTTTATCGAGCGAAAAATATCATTCCGCCTAGACCCGAATTGCCATGATCCATCCAGCAGGCTTTGGGCAATACCTCCTTGCAAATCAGCTCCATGGCAAGTTGCGCAATGTTGTGAGAAATGTAAAGGAACTGAGGAGGTGGCATCCGCAGCGCTCCCTGGAGGAGTGGAGCAAGCTCCAGAAAGCAGGATCATGCCCAGACTCACCAAAACCGAAACTGGTAAAAAAATTTTCATAGATATGCTGTCTTTTGTCCGAATATAGGGATTCCTAACTTCAGGAGTTGTTTTTCATAAAGTAATGGCCTGGGACTTGATCTTCATCTTTGCCTTCATTTACTTGCCCTGACTCCCTTTAATAGCGGTCCTCCTTGAAAACCAAGTAGGTTCTAACATCCCTACTAGTGATGAAAGGTTCACCAGAATCATCGGTCAGGGATCTACTCCAATAAAAAAACCACGCAGTGGTTCAATGCAATGTCATCAATCACTCAAAAGGGCATAGCTGACGATGCCTGCAACCATTTCCAAAAGGGATCGTCTATATAAACGGTGAGACTTGTCTCTCGATTGAGGAAGATCAATCTATAATTATTTTTAGGATGAGTGAACTGTCACTCTGAAAACAGGATAAAATTAATTGGTTTCTTTTGCGCCAGTTCTTTATGATCAAAAGCGATACTAAGCCTCGGATACATTCAGCCGAACAGGGTTTTGAAACTTCGATCTGGCACAAAATAATGCCGATTACTCCTACTCATTTCAACGTTACAGTCAATAATTTTTAAAAAAACGAAATATGCAAAAGTTACTTTGGACACTTGCTATCCAATGCTTTGTCATCTATCCAGGATTTTCTCAGTCTGTAAGCGGTAATGGTCAAGTGGTTAAACAAGAAAGAACCGTCGAACCCTTCTCGAAACTCAATACCAGGAGTGGCTGGGATGTGTTGATTACAGCGGGGAATACCTATGAACTGGTGGTTGAAACTGACGAAAATCTACTGGAGGTGGTCAAAACTGAGGTTCGGTCAGGTGAATTATTTATCTACAGCGATACTCAGATCAGGAAAAGCAAAAAACGGGTAGTTCATCTAACCGTAAAAGAGCTGGAAGAAATCTCAGCATCTGGGGGTGCCGACATAAAGGGAACCAACACCCTGACTTCTGATCGGTTGGTTATTCAATGTTCAGGTGGAAGCGATCTTCATCTGCCGGGAATTCATACCGGGGATTTCAAGGCAACATTAAGCGGAGGATCTGATGCCAAGGTCACTCTGCAAGGCTCGGGATCAGTTGTCATCAATGCTGCGGGTGGAAGTGATGTAAATCTCAGGGATATATCCGGGGAAGAATGCAATTTGGATTTGAGTGGAGGATCTGATGCCGTTCTTAGTGGTGATGTAAATCAACTCACCATTCAAGCCTCAGGTGGAAGTGATATTGAGGGAGATGAACTGGATGTAAAAACAGCTTCTATTCATTTGTCCGGGTCATCTGATGCTAAATTAACGGTTGCGAATGAACTGCGAATGATTCTAAGTGGTGGTAGTGATTTAACCTGCTATGGCAATCCAAGGATCTTACAGCAAAATGTCTGCAAATCATGTGACGTTCGGATCCAATGATTATCGACTGTCAAGGGATGGCATTGGGATAGGTGTCTCCGGTGTATTGGTGTCTAAATCTAATAAGTGAAATACTATCTAAAGAATATTATGAAATGAGTCTCTATATGTGACGGATACTACTAGTTAGTACTCTGTCAAGCCAATTATTGTCGTTTATTTTAATGTCTTTTTGCGAATTTCGTCGTCGCAGATCCTCACTGTAGCTCCGGCTATAATTGCGGCTACCCATCCGCTTTCGCGGTTCTCTCCCTTTACGTGCTGTCGCACGTAACTCTTCGAGATCGGTCGTTCATTCCTCGAACTTCATCAAAAATCATATTAAAAGAATTCAACATAACTAACTGGACAATCTACTAGCAATTACATAGATGAAGATCAGCATTATTTATTAGCGTAAGATCATGCAGTAATAAAGAAATGACATAAGTTCTACCGTACGAAACTAGCTCTCGATGCCTTAGAAGAGTTTTCGAGGTAAACTTTCCCTTGGATCATTTCCCGGAACATTGGCTAACTTTCATATCTTTTGTATTTGCATCAAAAAGACTGCAATGAATCCAGCTCGAAGGCATTTCCTCAATCGTCTGACCGCCCTCTCCCTATGGCTGATTTCACCTCCTTTCGGTTTTGCCAGATCAAAAAATGTTGGTTTGATTCAGCCCCTACCCGATAGATATCTCGGTGAAGTAAAAATCGAAACTCGATTGCAGGATGAAAAAATTTTTACAGAAGGACCTGCCGTTGATCAAAATGGCAATGTATACTTTACCAATATTCCGATGGAAAACATCTTAAAGTGGGAGCCATCCAGTGGTAAGCTGTCCACTTTCCTGCATCCTTCCAATGGTGCCAACGGTTTACGATTTACTATGGAGGGAGATCTCCTCATTTGTGAGGGAGGACCTGGAATAGTCAGTAAATTAATGATAAGCTCGGGTAAGAAAGAGACATTGGTCGAGCAGTATGATGGAAAGAAGTTGCAATCACCCAACGATCTGGACTTTGATGCAAAGGGTCGCATCTATTTCTCATCTCGGCAAAATGAGGTGACTTTAGATCGCTATAATGTAAAATCAGTATTCCGCCTGGATCCGGACGGCCAGGTGCATCAACTCTTGCGAGAGCCACAGATCGATATGCCCAACGGTCTTGTCATTTCACCTGATGAGACCATACTTTACTTGATTGAGGCTCACCCCGATGAAAACCGCAATCGCAAGATATTGGCATTTGACCTGGATAGCGATGGATCCCTAAGCAATCGACGAACTTTATATGATTTCTATCCCGGGAGGAGTGGCGATGGTATGTGCATTGACCAGGAGGGCAACCTCTACGTAGCCGCAGGCTTACATGACCGTCGAAATACCTCCGAAACACTGGACACTAAACCAGGCATATATGTAATTTCTCCCAATGGTGAAAAACTTGACTATCGAGAAACCCCCGAGGATACCATCACCAACTGTACCTTTGGAGGTAGCGATCTTAAAACCCTGTATATTACTTGCGGCTCCTATCTACTGAGCATGTCAACCAGGGTGCCGGGGAAAACTTCCTACCTTCCCATAAGGTAATTGATTGCATACCGGGATAGAAAAACTCAATATTGTACAGAACATTCCTACGGTGGACTCATCTACGATGTACGCTGTCCACTAAGATTTTGTAGTGAATTTTTAATAGGATTTTGTGGTCTGGGATTGAGCACCTGATGCTGGTGATCAGCCCTCATAGTATATCAGGGTTTGATTTGGCAAAATCCAGCTTGGATCCCAAAATATTGCCTGACATTCAGATTGTCATGATGTCTACAATTGCGAAAATATCCATATCTTTAAATCATCTGCAACTTTTAAACTGTAAAGATGTCAATACCAGGCTTGACTAATCGACAACTCAATGCCATTGTCCTGCTGAGACTTTGTATCGGTTGGCATTTCTTCTACGAGGGAGTCATCAAATTATTCAACCCCAACTGGACCGCCAAATTTTACCTTCTAAGTGCCGAGGGTTTTACCAAGAGTATCTTTGTCTGGCTGGCTAGTGATGGGATGATTGGTATCGTAAACATTCTCAATATTGCTTGCTTGTTGCTGGTTGGCTTGGCTTTATTGTTGGGTATTTTTGAAAGACTGGGATCGATCATAGGAATTGGCCTTCTGGTACTGTTTTATTTTGCCCACCCCGCATTTCCAGGACTTGAGCAGGCTGGAACCGAAGGAAGTTATTTTATCATCAATAAGAATATTATTGAGGCGGCAGCCTTGTATGTACTATACCTAATCCCGACCGGACATTATTTCGGTCTGAGTGGATACCGGAAGGCTACCTCTCTAAATACTGCGAAAACTTAAAAATCATGGAAGAAAAGAAATCGAGTGGAGATCTCTCCAGGAGGAGTGCATTAAAAGGTTTGGCTGGGCTCCCCATAGCTGGTGCCATACTTTGGGCAGGTGCGGCCAAGGCTGCTAAGGAAAAGGAGAGCCGTGAAACCATTCTAAACTCACTACAGATCAATGCTTCACCACCTCCTGAGACTGGACCAATGAGCGGAGATCCAATACGGTTGGGAATCATCGGTTTTGGGATACGTGGCCCCCAGCTTTGCCGCGCACTGGGTTTTGCCACCAAAAGCTGGATTGAGGATATGCGTAAAGCCAGCGAGAAGAACTCACGGGACACCCGCCTACAATCGTTTTTGGATCAGGAAAATCTGAATGTACAAGTTACAGCGGTATGCGATCTTTTTACCGTCCGAGCACAAGAGGCGGCAGACTCATTTAGCACCGACAAAGTAAAAGTGAAGATTTACAAACATCACAGGGATTTGTTGGCCAGCAAAGACGTGGATGCAGTGGTCATTGCCACTGCCGACCATTGGCATGCCCCGATTGCCATCGCTGCACTTGAGGCAGGTAAGCATGTCTACCTGGAAAAACCTATGACACACAATATTGAAGAGACCTATGCACTGCAAGAAGCGGTCAAGCGTGCCGGAAAAGTTTTTCAAGTGGGTCACCAACACCGGCAGACCCAGAGCTTTGTCACCGCTCAGGATGTGATCAAGAAAAATATCTTGGGTCACGTGTCTCTCATTCAGGCCAATACCAATAGAAATAGTGACAATGGCGCTTGGCAATATCCCATTCATGAGAAGGCTTCTCCTGAAACCATCGACTGGGAACAATTCATTGGCAGTGCTCCGATGATACCGTTTAATGCTGAGCATTTTTTCCGGTGGCGTAAGTGGTGGGCTTATGGATCGGGCTTGTCAGGTGACCTGATGGTCCATGACTACGATCGGGTGAATTGTGTACTGAAAATGGGTATTCCGAATTCAGTCATTGCCTCGGGCGGAATTTACACCCACAGGGACGGCCGTAATGTTCCGGATGTCATGCAGATCAACATGGAATTTCCTGACTTTTCAACCGGCAGTAGCCAGGAGACCGGTAAGGAAAAAGGCATGACCATGGTATATAGTGCAACCTTAGGCAATCAATACGGACGTACCACTGCTTTGATGGGACATGATGCAACTATGGAACTAGGCAACCGGCTAACTATTTATGCCGATCCCAATTCTACCCGGTATCATGACATGATTGAAAATGAATCGATAGACCCAAGCGTACCCTTATACCAATATGATCCTTCAGCTAATAGTGTAGATGGTATCACTTCGGCAACGGCTAAGTACTTTGCCGACAAAGGGCTCTTGTATACCTATCGTAATGGTCGGCGCATTGATTCGACGCATCTTCACATGCGGGAATGGCTCAGTGCAATTCGTAACGGTACGCCGTTGAGTTGTGGCATCCAAGAGGGTTTTGAGGAAGCCATCACCGCACACATGGCCGGGTTATCATATAAGCTGGGACGACGAATCGATTGGGATCCATCCAAGCAAGAGATCATACCTATAGAGGGCATTGATTTTGACGAAGTACTACTGATGGATCAGGAAAAACTGGTTTAATTAACCAGCCTGCAAATTGTAGAAGAAGGATAAGGCACATTTGAAGCCTAATCAACGTATACCTCCAAATCCAGAGACTCATCGTAAGCATTGAGTAGGGTTTACTTGTGAAGAAGCAATCGGAAACTTCCGTATGCAGCCGCGGGTGATGATATACGTTTGATCATAGCGAAAACATGCAGGCTTACTCCATTTGGTGAAACGCTTGCTTTCAGGTCCAGGCTTTGTCTTAGTTGGCTCTCACCACCTTTGGCATTTTGACTAGAATAGCCCGCTTGGCCATTCATTCTTACCTTCTGCTCTTTTTCAATCCCTCAGCGGTACGAATCTCAGGTTCTGGGACAGGTGTCATGGCGGGAGGGTTTGATTTCACCAATGCCAATACTTCCTGTACAACTCTTTCAATTTGCGGATCGCGTCCTTGTACTAGTAGTGAAGGATCGTCCCAGACTTCTATGTCGGGCTTAACACCTTCACCCTCCCAAAACCAATGGCCATCATTGTCGTAGAGTCTGGCTCCCGGAACGGTAATGCCACCTCCATCAATGAGGCGATGGCCAGTGGCCGGGCCTACCAAAATGCCCAGCGTTCGTTCTCCAACGATAGGGCCAGCTTCTAATTCCTGAAATGCCCAGGGCAAGCCGTCGCCTCCAGATCCAGCCCAGCCATTGATCAGCATACCCATAGGACCGGTATTGGTCTTCACCGGATAAGTATGATCTTTTCCATGCCTCCAATGGAGATTGTATACCACTGGTCGTTGCATCAACTCGAGAAAGCGGTCCGCCAATTGACCTCCTCCGTTAAACCGTTCATCGATGATAAAACCCTTCTTAGCCAATTGACCGTAAAACATGCTGACCAACTCAAGCTGACCGCGACCACCAGTGTTAGACATATAAACATACCCTAACTGACCGTCTGATAAAGAGTCAACCATCTTGCGGTTGTTCTCTATCCATTCCAAATACCGTAATCTGCCTTCCTCTTGCGGGGATAATGCTATGACAGTAAGGTGTCTTGCATCTGACCCATCGCCAGTTTGACTTATCACCAGATCGATGGTTTTACCAGATAAGCCCTCAAAAGATGCATATGGATCCTTTTGGGTATCTAATGATTTACCGTTCACTGACAAAATGAAATACCCAGCAGAAACATCTAGCCCTGGTGCATCCAAAGGAGAGCGAACTTCTGTGTCCCAAATCGCCGGTTTCACAATGCGTTTTATTTGATATTTATCGCCAGTAATGGTCCAATCAATACCTAAGAAACCAGAGTGACGGCTTTTCATGGTTTCCGTATCGCCTCCAAAAGTATACGTATGCCCAGCACTTAATTCTGCCGCCAAGTCCGATTGGATATTACTCACATCCCAGCGAGTCCGGGCATCATTGATTAGTGCCCCATATCTGTCTCTCAATGCTTCCCAATCTAAGCCATGCATATTCGGATCATAGAAAAAATCCCGGTGTCGCCGCCAGGTATCGGTGAATATTTGTTGCCATTCGTCTTTAGGAACCAATTCCATAACCAGGCCATCCACAGGAATTGATTTCTCTATTTTCTGATCGGGCTCCAGCTTAAGCACCGCATACTTGCCACCACTGCGTATCAAAACCTGTTCCTTATCGGATATGTTAATCACCTCCTGTACATTCGTAACAATTGTTTTTTCTTCCCTTTTCTCGAAGTCATAGAGTACAAGAGTAGGGTGCTCTCTAGTTGAACCCGTATTAGGATGTCTTACATATGCAAGCTTGCCTTTAAGGGGAATCAATTGACTGATGTTTCCTCCCTCGGGCGGTAAAATGCGTAGTCGAGATTCGATACCAGCAACTACGATCTCTATACCCTGAGCTGACATTTCTGTGCTGTCCTCTTCCTTAGCGCCTCCCTCCTTTTCTTGATCACCTTGCTCAGCACCGATTGAAATCGTATCATTTTGTGCTGGTAAGATTACTGGTATCTCCGGAGATAAACTCACAGCGGCAATCTGGGTAGCGTTAGGATAAATCCAGGTGCCATCACCCAAATCAGAATAGGCTGCACTCAAGTTGCGATTGGTGAGATAAAACAAATACTTTCCATCCACGCTAAAAACCGGTCGAGAATCATCATAGAATCCACTGGTAATTTGTAATCGCTTTCGCTCTTTTGTATCATAAACAAAAATGGCATCATTGGCATTCTCCTGGGTTACGTAATAAGCCAGGTAGCGCGAGTCCCTGGACCAATTCAGTGGGTAGTTTAATCTTCCAGGATGAGATCTATTCCACACCAGATTATCAACTTTCTCGGTTGTACCTTGCTTTACATCCAAGATATACAGATCATTCCTTTCGTCCAGGTAACTGATCATCTCACTATTGGGAGACCAATACAGCCCATATCCAAACCCAGCACCACGGTTTGTTAATTTGCGTTCCCGGCTCGTATTGCGCGAATCTTGTAAATAAATCTCAAATTCCCCGGATTTATCACTCCAATATGCAATCGACTTTCCATCAGGAGACCAAGCAGGATCCCGGTCAAAGGCTCCACTCGATTTTGTAAGATTTAAGACATATCCTTTTTCGACTGGTACATTAAATAGTTCGCCTCTGGCCTCAAATATCACTCTCTTCCCATCGGGTGACGGGGTTGCTCGCTGAATTGAATTACTTACATCTTCACTACGTGGAATTTCGGCGACCAAATCACTTACAACGCTAATTTCGACAGGCTCATAATCATGTGTGCTGACTGACAATAAATAGAGGACACCCCCTGCTTCAAAAATAATATCTTCCGGACCGGATGATAAGTAGGAGATATCAAATTGTTTGAAATCAGTTATGCGTTTACTTTCCTCAGTTTTGGTATTGTAAACCCAAATATTTCGACGCATATCCTCTGCCTGATCTGAGAGAAAAAAAACTTGATTGCCTACCCAGGCCGGTTTGCCATCGTTGGCGTGATTATCGGTAATATTTTTTACTTCATTTTTTTGCAGATCGTAGAGCAGTATGTCTGAGGCAAGACCACCTCGATAGCGTTTAAAAGGATAGTTTTCCGTAATCTTGGTGATGTAAGCTAAGGATTTGCCATCGGGACTGTAACTGGCTAATTCACCATAAGGAATGGCAAGTTTACTGGGGAAACCACCTTGACGGCCAACAATGAAGAATTGTCTCGAAGATCGCTGACCGATTTCACGACGAGAAGCAAATAAGATGCTATCACCACTGGGGTGCCAATCAATCATCCGATCGGGAAAGGAATGGTAGGTGATCCGGTTGGGCACTCCCCCTCCGATAGGTAGCGTATATATATCTAGGTTGCCATGATAACTTGCGGTATAGGCAATCCATTGCCCATCTGGCGAAAACCTCGGCCATGACTCTTCTCCCGGAGAATGGGTCAACTGGGTGGCTACTCCTCCAGATTTGGCTGCAATCCATACATCACCTCCATAAACAAATGTGATGTGTGTCGCCGACACATCCGGGTAGCGCATTAATTTGGCATTGATCTGTGCCTTAGAAGGCAAGGAAAACCATAGAGCAAGAAGGAGGACAATCCAAGATCTCATAATTATAGTGATTAAGAAACTTAAAGTATATAAACCAAACCCCGATGAAAAAATCAAGGCATAATACTATAGATTGATCAAGATATTATTATTTACCCTTGCATATATCAAGGTGAGCATTTTTTAGAGAAGTGAACATGTTTAGTCGATGAATTTTAGAAAACGAGTAATGCTGATTGAATCCCCGCGCCAATCACTATCCTAGGTAATTCAGCATCGTTACAACAAAACACCCTATGATCTACTCGTCTCTCAGGGCCTGTACCGGATTTCCAAAAGCCGCTTTGATGGCATGGAAGCCAGTTGTAGACATCGTAATTAGAATAACGAGAAAAAGGGATAAACCAAACAGGGTGAAATTTACCTCGGTATGGTAAGAAAACGTATCGAGCCATTGATCCATAAAATACCAGCCGGCGATGAAGGCCGGAATGCTGGCAATCAATACCAGTAGGATGAAATTTTGAGTCAATAGGAAGATAATCCGTGTGGTGCTGGCACCCAAAATCTTACGAATACCTATTTCCTTCGTTCTTTGCTCAGCGACGAAGGATGCCAAACCCAAGAGCCCAAGACAAGCAATAAAAATCATCATCACACTAAAAAGGGTAAATATGCGAGCCCGTATTTGATCTGCTTGGTACAATTCCATGAAAGCAGCGTCAACAAAATCGTATTCGAAGGGTGATCCGGGAAAAACTTCTGACCACACTCTTTCTACATAGGCAATTAAGCCTCCTAAATCAGCGGAAGAGGAGGGTTCAAGCTTTACGTGAACGGCTCGATTATTAAATTGAGGTCTGAAGATCAGTGGGGAAATGGGTTCATAAAGTGATTGTTGATGAAAGTCTTTCACGACCCCAATCACCTTAGCCATGGGAAGTGTATCATTTCCCTGAAATTGAATGCGTCTGCCGATCGCCTGATCGCCCCATCCCATTCTTTCTACCATTGACTCATTGACCACCGCCGCCAACGTACTGTCGGTACCATACTCAAGGCTAAAATTTCTGCCGGCTGCCAAGGGTATATTCATAGTAGGAAAAAAGTCATAATCGACCATATAGAAGTCTACACCATATTCATCCATTACCCCCTGGCCATCCTCGACAATCATCACCTGTTTGCCAAAAGTCTGGCCAGGAGTTACCGAAGCGGTTGTAGATGCTTTGATCTTTGGATGCTGAAGTAATTTCTCCCTAAGTACCTGGTATTTTGCCCGGTCGTTGCGACTCTCAAGGTTGAAAGTCATGACATGATCCTTGTCAAATCCAAGTTCTTTATTCCTCAGATAATTCATTTGATCATAGATAATTCCGGTTCCAATAATCATAAACAGGGTAATGGCAAACTGAACCGAAACCAGCACCTTACGCAAATTTGGATTGCCTGTTCCCTTGGCCAACTTTCCCTTTAGCACCGCTATGGGTCTAAACCCCGACAAGTAAAAAGCAGGATAGCTTCCACCCAGAATTCCAGTGAGGAGTAAAATACCTAGAGCACCCAGAAGGATCTCCCTGGAAAAAAGTAAACTTCGGGAGAGCTCCAGGTCAAACGTTTGATTAAAAATTGGCAAGAGTAGAAATACGGTCAAGAATCCCAAGGCTAAGGCCAAAAATGAAAACAGCAGAGATTCCATCAAAAATTGACCGATGAGCTGTCGCCTTTCAGAACCCAAAACCTTACGTATACCTACTTCCATTGCCCTTTTGGTTGATCTTGCCGTGGCCAGATTCATGTAATTGATACAGGCAATCAATAACATAAAGAGTGCAACTGCTCCGAAAATGTACAGGAATCCCATTTGCCCCACAGGCTCTGGTTCTCCTTCATAGTCTGACCGCAAGTGAATATCCTTCAACCCTATCAATTCATATTTCACCTTGATATCAAATTGATCAAAAATCACCGCTACATGATTTTGAATGATATCAGATAACTTGGCTTCAAAAGCCAGTGGGTCCGTACCTTCTTCTAGTAAAACATAAGTATAAATACCAAACCCGCCCCAAGATCCTGGACTCGGGTTCATGATGTTGGGTATTGAATTGGCTGAGATGAGAGCATTGGGGTTAAGATGTGTATAGTTGGGAAAATCCTCATAAACACCGGTCACCTCATATTCTCTTCCGCTCGGAGTTTTTAATAATTGCCCCATAGGATTGTCGCGACCAAAAATTCGATTGGCTACACTCTTCGACAAGGCGATCGAGTTAGGTTTGAGCAAAGCATTATCCACCTGACCCTGGACGAAACGAAAATCAAAAACTTCCGTCACTGTTGAATCCACCAAATAAATATCTTCTTCATAAAAAATCTTCTCTCCATGCTGAAGTCTGGTCCTTCCATTGGGTATAAATCGCACAAACTGTTCTACCTCAGGATAATCGACTTTGAGTTGCAGACCCAGTGGTGTTTGCGTTACAGCCCATCGAAATGCATCGTCTGGTTCGGTGATATCGGAAGATATTCGATAGATGCGATCATATTTCTCATGAAATCTGTCGTACCGCAATTCTGAAAATATATAGAGTAGAATCAACAAGGTTGCTGCCACGCCTACGGTCAAACCCAGGATATTGAGGATGGCATATCCGGGCTGCCTGTGGAAGTTACGAACGGTCATTTTCCAGAAATTCTTCAGCATATCAAGGTCAAAGTTGGAAGTAGTGAACAGTAAAATTGCATTATAGTGAGAAGAGCAACCTGTTGCAAGATAACAAACACACGAAATCTTTCGTACATGATGATCCACAAAATGGTTGAAGAGAGGAATACTCTGGATGTATAGCTTCCCATCATCGATGAAGGTTATCGTAACGGAAGGTTTCCCCAGGGCTGAAGTTCCCGTAAATAGTCCGAAAATCGTAACTTATAGTCCTTTAATACTCCAGGATTGTGAGACCTAATCATCGTAAAGCAAAAAGTCAAATTGGTAGCTTTTGGCGGTCGATCTACGAGATATTGGAAATGGCATTCCGTCCATTAGAATGGATTGGTCACAACATCATTCTCAAGCCATTTAGTCTTTTTCTGGAATGGATAGACCCTTTGAGTTACAAATTGGAAGGTACCTTGTTGAAGCGCATTTTGCAACTGGCAATTTATCCCCTTTTCATGGCTCTCACTTTGGTGGTCGGTTTTAAGTTGGTAGAAAATGGTTTTACGGTTCGCAGTTTTCTGGGCACTATCGTGATGTTCATCATTCTCGGATTGATTTTTGCACCGCTCGAGAGGTTGATACCCTTCAGCAGGAAATGGCTGGGCGACAAAGATACCCCGACCGATATCATGCTTTTCTTTGGCGGTAAAATCTGGGGAGACTACATCAATAAACCGATTCGGCTCGCAACGGTAGCCGTTGTGGTGCAGGAATTGAATCCGGTGATTGGTCAAGGCATTTGGCCTTCGTCCCTCCCCGCAGTGGTCCAGGTGTTTCTGCTGTTATCGGTACGCGATTTCTTTCGCTACTGGTATCATCGCTGGATGCATCAAAATGAATTCATGTGGCGCTGGCATGCCATACACCACTCTTCAGAGCGGCTGTACTGGTTTAATGGTACGAGATCCCATCCATTGGAAGGTCTGGTGCAGAGCTTACTTTGGGGAGTACCCCTGGCATTTATCCAAGCTCCCGTATCCATCGTTTTTGTAACTGGCCTACTATCACGAACCATCGGACGTTTCCAACATACCAATATGGACCTCATTTTAGGACCTTTTGACTACATCTTTTCATCACCGAAAAATCACCGCTATCATCATTCTAAAAAGATTGAAGAAGGAAACTCCAATTATGGAGGTGATGTGATCTTTTGGGATATATTATTCGGTACTTTCTACCTACCGAAAGGCAAGGGACCCAGTGATGAAATAGGGATCGGCGGCATGCCCAATTATCCCCAAACATTTATTGGTTTGATGCTGGCACCTTTTACATATCATCATTTAAAAAAGGAAGCTCAAAAAATTCAAGATGAAGCATCAAGCCAGTCATTTGATGCAACTTCCAAAGAGGATCACCTTACCTATTATTCTAAATAGAAATATCTGATCTCAAGGACACCGGTGTAGGCCGGTGCAACAATTTCTATTGGTCTTGAAGAAAAAAATTCATTCTAGAATGCAACCCCGGTTCTTCCAGCCGGTACCTTATCAATGAATTTACTTAGCATTTGTCTATATAATATATATAATGTATATTCGTTAAGTAAATCATAGAGCGTTATGAAAGCAGATTCACTGGGAGAGTTCGAGGAGCTTGTGCTCCTGACTGTGGCAGCACTACACGACCAAGCTTATGGAGTATCAATAAAAGATGAGCTTGAAAAAGAACTGCCCAAGACCTTTAATATTAGTGCTATTCACGTGGCTCTGAGAAGAATGGAGAAGAAGGGATTGGTAGAATCACGTTTTGGAGGCATCACGGCAGAACGTGGTGGCCGGAGGAAAAAATACTATGTGATTACGGCTTACGGAAAGAAGATCCTGGATCAACAATATGAAATAAGGACAAGTATCTATGCAAGAATTCCTGACATATCTTTCGGCTGATGGATCGGCTGCCACCAGATAGGGCTCTAAAGTTTCTTCGCTGGTTTTGCCACGACGATCACCTGGAAGAAATCGAAGGGAATCTGGTTGAGCTCTTTCAGCGGGAACACATTGATCATGCGTACCGGGCCCGAAGAAGGTTCGTCTGGCAGGTAATCAAGCATTTTAAACCTGAGTTTATCCGGCCCATCCCCAATTATTTAAACTTTTCACATGCAATGGTTATGCTGCGAAACTACCTAAAACTTGCCATGAGAAATATGGCCAACACGCCAGCTTTCACCCTCATCCATCTGGCTGGTCTTACCATTGGAGTCGCTGTCTTTCTGCTGATCTTTCAGTATATCCTCTTTGAACGAAGCTTCGATCGTTTTCACGAAAATGCCGATAGAATTTACCGGGTACCGATTCAATATTCTGAAAGGGTTGTTTCATTCCGTAAAACTGCTGGTAATCATCCCGGCTTGGGACCGGCCATGTTAAGGGATTTTCCTCAAGTAGAATCCTTTGTACGGCTGGTGCATCCCAGCAATTTTGGTGGCAATTTAACTTTAACGTCCGAAGCGAAATCTGGAAATATTCTTAACTACAATGAAGACAAAGGTTATTTGGCGGATTCCACCCTTCTTGACATCTTTTCATTCCCTGTTTACCAGGGAGATCCTGCGACCGCTTTAGATGACCCTTCCAATATTGTGATTACCAAATCAATCGCTGAGAAATATTTTGGAACATATCAAGCAGTTGGTAAAGAATTAAAGACCAACTTGTCTGGTCCTATGACCGTAAGTGCCGTACTTGAGGATATACCCGCCAATTCCCACCTTGATTTTAATATCTTAATTCCATTTCATTCTTTCTTTGGAAAATTGCGAGACGAAGTGAGCTGGGTTTGGCCCGAGTTTCACACTTACGTCTTACTGAAACCAAATGCAGATCCTGCCACTATAGAAGCTCAATTTCCTGTTTTTACCGATCGATATATGTCAAAGATTCATGAAGACCGTAATTTCATGACTTATTTTTCTCTGCAGCCGCTTCTGAATATTCACTTACATAGTGACTACGCCAATGAGATCACACCACCTGGCAGTCAGCGAATGATTTATTTCTTGACCCTGCTGGCTACTCTGATATTATTGATTGCTTATTTTAACTACATCAACTTATCCACTGCCAAATCTTTGGAAAGAGCCACCGAGGTAGGTATCCGAAAAACCATAGGAGCCCGAAGAATACAACTAGTCAGTCAATTTCTGACGGAGGCCTTCTTATTAAATGCACTCAGTATCTTGCTGGGATTTTTCCTTGCACGATCCCTCCTACCCTATTTTACCCAACTAGTCGGGAAGGATATTGGCGAGTCAATTCTAAATTTAGATCTTTTTCTCAGCCCTGTTTTTTGGCTCATTTCATCCGGCTCTGTTATAGTAGGTGCTATGTTATCAGGACTTTATCCGGCTTTCATTCTGTCCTCCTTCAGACCCATCCAAGTATTACGAGGGAAATTCTTTCTACCTGGCAAGCGCTTTTCAATGAGAAAACTTTTGGTAGGCTTTCAATTTACCACTTCCCTGCTCCTGATCGCGGTCACCATTTTAGTCAGCCGGCAAATCGATTTTATGAACAAACAAGATCTCGGCTATACAAAAGATCAGATTCTAGTGGTCAAAGCACCCGTAGCGAGGGATTCTATCACCTACCAAAAGACACTTTTGTTGCCCAATGAATTACAGAAACTACCTTTTATCACGTCATTTACCAAGTCTTCTGAAGTTCCGGGACGTTTAATTCCTTTGCGGAGTGAAACCAGACAATGGGGAGCGGGAAATGATCTTAATGTGATCAATTACCTGTATCGGGTTGATGATCACTTCCTGGAGACCTATGAAATACCACTGGTGGCGGGCCGGAACTTTCGAGAGATAGACAGTTCGATGATATACGGTGCATCAAACAATAAGGTGGTGATCAATGAGGAGTTGGCGAGTACTCTCGGTTACAGCAAGCCCGAATCTGCCATAGGTGAGCACCTTGAGTTTAAGCTGGGCGAGCCCTTTCACAAAGCGGAAATCATCGGGGTGACAAAAAACATCCACCAAAGGTCACTCAAAGAGGCCTATGATCCACTACTCTTTTATTTTCCGAGTTGGAGTAATTGGAGGTTTTACTCCATCAGAATGCAAACTGACGACTGGGCGGGGTCACTGTCAGCTATCGAAAGATCATACCGGTCTGTATTTCCGGAATTTGCCTTTGAATATTTCTTCCTCGATGAGTTTTTTGATGAGCAATATCAGGCCGAACGAAAATTTAGTATGGTCTGCAAGGCTATGACCGCTTTGACGATCTTCATTACCTGCCTTGGTTTTCTAGGACTATCGTCCTTGATGCTGGCGCGGAGAACAAAAGAAATAGGCATCCGCAAGATCCTCGGAGCAAAGACATCAGATATTTTCAGGTTGATTTCACGAGATTTCCTAGTCATATTGGGCATTTCCAGTATCATTACGCTACCATTGATTGTATTGCTGGGAAGACGATGGCTAAACAATTTTGCCTTCAATATTGGTTTGGAATGGCAGATTTTTATCCTTCCGGTACTGGTCTTAGTACTGATCCTTACTTTGATCATCAGTCTGCAACTGCACCGATCCACTGCCCTAAATCCTGTGCATTCATTGCGTGATGAATAGAGGATCAAGATGCTGTTGCTGCCTAACTTCAAATTGTCAAAGCTTGCAATGTCACCATTGACTTATACCGATACCTTTTGAATATAAACAATCCTCAACTAAATTAACCGACAGTGTTTTGGGAGTGGCTGGATTCGTCTAACTGCTCCCTTTCTTCCATTTCTCTTGTTGATGATTTCTCTTGACTTGTAAGGCAGTGATCACTGGTTGCCAAATCTCAGCTCGTCACTCTTATCGATGTTTATTATTTCAATGGTCCTCAAAATCCCCTTGCCTAAAATGTTTGCCGCAGTGCCCGCTTTTATAAAGTAACGTAGAAAATCACTTCTGGGAAATATCTATCGAGTAAGGGCATTTATGGCACGAAAAATCAATTCCAGTGAGTCGATGCTTCCATTCTCGATGCCTTTCTCAAAATCCCCTCCTTCCCGAGCCATATTATTGGTCAAATGGGCAAAACAGATCACCCTTTTGTTACGGACCTTAGCAAAAGCGTAAAGGGCAGAAGCTTCCATCTCGACAGCCGTTATTCCTTGATTCTTTGCATATTCGATGGCCAGAATCGTTTCCCGGAACGGGGCGTCGGTGGTCCAACTGTCAGCTATAGCCACGCCCGATCCCAAGGTCTCTGCTAAGGGATGCAGCTGGTCGAGTAACGAAGGCTGGATAGCGGCCTCCTCACCAGGTGGGAGATAATGGTAGCTCGTGCCTTCATCTCTTAAGGCATGCTTGATCAACACAAACCTAACCCCTTCCTCCGGCGGGTTTATGATACCAGCGGACGTGATGCTTAACAACAAGCGACAGCCGGAAACAAACATCTGTTCCGCCAGAAGCACGGCAAAAGAGGCCCCAACCGCATTGCCAATGATACCAACTCTTGTTTCTCCGCTGACGAATTCATACATCTTGGTGTGGTAACATGCCCAATGTTTATTGAGTACGGCTTTCCCTTTCCGAACCAGGTACTCCACAATATCTCCATCCGGATCGAGCACACAAACCGTTGGGATCAAATCCTTGGGAATGGCCTTTTGCCTTCTGGCCTCCCTTAACAGGTTTTCAGGTTTGAAAAGGGATGGTGCTTGATAATTCTTATTCTGTTGCAACATATATTTATTCCTGCAAATAAAATATTGACGTTAAAGTAATTATTTTATCATTCCATTTTCTCCCAATTCACCAATGATTTTCGAGTTATCATTGGAAAATATCAAGACGCTCGATTATGATTTTTCAACAAATCCTCCGGCATCTCTATTGTCCAGTTAAGTAGCTTCTAGGCACGACTGCCCCAGTAAATTCTAGCATTGGAATTACAATCCTTTTCTGTACCTATTGTTTCCCGGTTTTCTTGTGTTCATTCTTATCAAGGCAATTAGCGATATTGCAATGCTCAGAAAATCCACAAGTTGCAAGAACCCAAAGTCACCACAAACGAAAAATAACGATGTGTTCCACTCTTTGAGGAGGATGGCCGTGATTTCAAAAGATCTGTCCACCTACTGGTAGATCGTAAATTCGTTTTCCTGTGGCTCGAAAAATGGCGTTGGTAATAGCTGCTGGTGTAGGAGGTGTGGCTGCCTCTCCACCTCCCAAGGCGGCATGATGTGGATCACTTAGGATTGCCACTTCGACATCAACAATATCCTTCATCTTAAGAATCGGATAAGTATGCCAATTGTGCGATTCGTCGACAGCTCCAAACCTGACTTCCTCCACAAGAGTCCAGCTGGCTGCTTGCAGCATCGCTCCTTCCACCTGATAAGCTAGGCCATCCGGGTTCATTACTTCACCAACATCGATTACCCCGTACAGCTTCTTCACCCGAACTTTACCAGAGGCTAACACTTCAATGTGGGCTCCCACCGCACAATAGGCGTCATTGTTTTTATAGCGGGCAAATCCATACCCCAAACCTTCGGCTCTACGAAGCCCGATACCCTGAGTCATATGCTGTAACCTCTTAAGCACTGCAATAGCGCGAACGTCGCTGAGGTTATTTATTCTAAAATCGATGGGATCTCGATCGAGAGAAATGGCCATCTCCTCTATGATTGATTCAATGGCAAAGACATTCGCATAGGCGCCCAAACTACGAAGGGAACTAACTCGAACCGGGCCTTTGAAAAAATGGGCGGTGATTTGCTGCGCTGGTATATCGTAATAAGGTTCTGCATTCCGGTATCCTCCTCCGAGATAACCCCTGCCCTTCATTGAAGCCCGATCTTCCAAATATCTGGCACCAAGTAGCGTCCCAGCATCACTATTTGGCCGAGTGCTGTGGGAATCGCTAAAGACATCTGATCTCCAGAAAGTGATTTTTCCCTTTTGATCCACTCCGGCCTGAACATCCATTCGCATGGCCGAACCAGTGGCTTCCCACTTGTTTTCATCTTCTCTTGACCAATCTACCTTGATGTGTTTGCCAGGCATTCTAAGTGCGATGATCGCAGCATCCGCAGCAGCGTCATCAGAACTATTGTGACCAAAACAACCGGCACCAGGAACACTGATTACCCGAATATCATCCTCTGACATGGAACACATCGAAGCCAAGGCCGCTCGGAGCGGGAAAACACCTTGCGTGTGACTCCAGATCGTCAAGCTGCCTTGATCAAAACGGGCAATTGCACAAGCTGGCCCCATCGAACCATGTAAGGTATAGGGTTTGTAAAATGACCCTGCAAACGATCTTTGGGAAATTGAAGCTGAAATGACATCGTATCTCACTTGCTTGGTTTCAGTTACAACCTCCTTCAGTTTCTCTTTAAATTCAGTATGCTGCAGGGGTTTTTGACTTCCCTCCCATTGACAGTGCTTTCTTACCTTGGCTAGTAATCGCATTACTTGATACTCATATTCACCTACCACTGCCAAAAAACTTCCATCCAAAATAATCTGCACCTGGGGTCCCAGTTCTTCCTCACATGCCTCTCGATCAAAGTGAATGAGTTTCACATCTGGTGAAGGTGGTCTACAGACCCGGGCAGACAACATTCCCGGAAAAATTACATCCTGGATAAAATACATTTCCCCTTGCACAATCTTCTTCTGCTCGGGGCGGGAAATTGGTTTGCCCACCCATCGGTATCGATCTTTGGGGATGGGTTTTTCAGGGATCTTAACCTTTACACTCCACTCCTGGCCATCTAGCAAAGATGCAATATTGATTTTGTCGCCGGTATTTCCATTTGATACTAATCCATTTTGCAAAATAAAATCGCTGGGGTCACCTCTAAATCTTTTGGCCGCCATAGAACAGAGTGTTTCCCGGGCAGTGGCCGCAGCATATCGAACGGCCATTGCGGTTCCTTTGACCGAACCACTCCCTGAAGTAAATCCCTCGTTGGGTGTGCGGGCAGTGTCCGCCAATACGACCTCTATTTGTTCCAAATCAGCACCCAGTTCCTCCGCAGCGACTTGTTTGAGGACGATGCCAATGCCCTGACCCAATTCCACCTTTCCAGAAAAAATGCGAATACGGTTGTCAGCCAGAACTTGCACCCACGAATCGATTTCTGGATGCCTTTGAATACTGCGAGGCAGTTCAGATTCACGCATCGGATCACCATCCAGCCCCAGTATCCCCGAGGATGCTAGGGGCAATCCCACTACCAAGCTCCCAGAGCTTAAGAGAAATTCTCTACGTTTCATCCACCGTAAGAAAGTTGCATGTCCTGTCAATTTACAATATCTCCACGACTCCTTTAACGATGTGGTAGCAATCTCAAATTGGCGATGCGGATACTTAGATAGTGAGATATGCCAACAACAGTTGAACTTTTTTAGTCAGTTAACCTAACGCTCACGGTTGCTGGGTTATTTAGATCAAGTAGGGTTGCTGGAAAAAACCAATGGCAAGGTGATCCTTCGATCCACGAAATACATATCCAAATAGCCTTTTCCCTTAACGTTCATTTTCCCACGATATTCACACCGATAGATGTCTTTGACGAGATCGCAGGTGTAAGCTGAGATATTGATCCTGCCTTCGGCACTGGCCCCCTCAAGTCTGGAAGCTATATTCACAGTATCACCGAAAATGTCGTAAGTAAATTTCCGCTTTCCAACCACACCAGCAGTGACAGGCCCAGAATGCACACCGACTCTAATCTTCCACTTGATTGAATGGTTTAGGTTTCGCAACTCTAAATAGGACAACATCTTTTGTGCTGCCTCAATACATTTCACTGCGTGGCATGAATTGGTTTTAGGCAATCCTGAAGCGGCAACATAGGTATCGCCAACGGTTTGAATTTTCTCAAGGCCTGTTTCCTCAATAATATCATCAAACTCTTGAAAAATCTCATCCAGTTCAGATACCAATTTTTTACCGGGAATGGACGCGACGATATTTGTAAAGTCAATAAAATCGGCGAACAGTATACTCACTTCATCAAAATAAACCGGCTTGGTGTGACCCGTGTCCTTGAGTTCCTTGGCAACCGCAGCCGGGAGAATATTTAGCAATAACTCCTGAGAACGATTCTGCTCTTTAATAGCATCCTGCGTCCTTGCTTCCACCTCGGCGGTGCGTGCAGTGACCATTTTCTCGAGTTCACGTTGACGTTGTTTCAGACTGTGGGTACGCCACTTAACAATTCCAACCATCCCGATTATCATGCCTAGACCATAAAATACTTTGGCCCACCAGGTCAACCACCATGGTGGTTCAATGGTAAAATCATAAAGAAATGGATTACTTGGGGTAAGTGCTGCCCCTCGAGTCACCGTCTTCAGTCGATAGATTCCAGGAGAGAGATTTCGATAAGTGACGACATTTTCACTACTCCACTCACTCCATTCCATATCGAGGCCCTCCATAAAAAAGCTGAATTGCACCTTATGTGGAGCGGACCAATCAATGGCTGAAAAACGAAACGTCAGGTTTGAGTAATCATGGGGCAAATGCAGCTGCAAAGGATAATTCTCAAACGGTACGACTGAATCAAAGCTGTGGCGGATTTCTAAAAGATCTTTCTCTACCTCAGGTATGCTACCGGACCTTAGCTGGCGAAAATCAAGGTATTTCTGAGAAATATTGATTTGTTTCAATTGCAGAGTGGGAGGATCTGCCGACATCTGAAATTTCTCCATAGACAGATGGGTCAGGCCATCTGAGGTGCCCCACCATAGGTTTCCTATATCATCTTTTAATACGCTTTGCGAAAAGTCCATTCGCTTGAGTCCATCCTCAATTCCTAAAGAATATGTGTAAAACTTATGGTAGTCGAGTGAGTCCCGCACCATGACCGTCAATCCGGCCTCTGTGCCCAACCAAAGGTTATGATTGTCATCCTCGATAATAGACCAAACCCAGTTGTGGCTTAATCCATGATCAGTAGTGTAGGTGTTAAATCTGATTCCGTCATACCGGCTGACTCCCCCACCCTGGGTTGCAAACCAAAGATCTCCATGACTATCCTCGAAAATGGACCAAACCAAGTTGTGGCCTAATCCCTCTTTGGTGGTGTAATGGGTAAATTGACCTTTAGCATATTTGGTGATGCCACCACCTTGAGTTCCTATCCAGAGTTGACCTTTTTTGTCTTCAATGACTGCTCTAATGGTATTGCTTAACAGACCATTCTCATTTGAAAAGTGGATAAACTCACGTCCGTCGTAACGACACAGTCCACTCTGAAGTGTACCAAACCAAAGATTCCCCTTCCTATCCATACACGAGGATTGTACGTCGTTGCCACAAAGGCCGTTTTCCTCACGAAATTGCATGATCCGGTTTCCGTCATAGCGAGTCAATCCCTGCGTAGTACCGATCCAGATATCTCCGGTTTGGTCTTCTAAAATCGTAGATACGACATTGTTTGCAAGTCCGGCTTCGGCAGAAAAGTGACTGAAGCATTGGCCATCAAATTTGGTCGCACCTCCTCCTTGGGTTCCAATCCAGACGTTACCGTAACTATCCTTACACAATGACCATACGTCATTACTGGGAAGACCTTGATTTTGGGTCAGGTGTTCAAAACCCCGGTCATTATATCGGCTTACTCCACCTCCTCTGGTGCCAAACCACATTTTACCTTGACTGTCTTCCAACATGCACCAGACTCGATCGCTACTCAATCCCTCTTTGGTGGTTATATGCATTATTGAGTGGTCAGAGATGCAGGAGACACCTGCAGCCTGACTACTGATCCAAATATTCCCCCAATGGTCTTCAGCCAACCGCCAAATATCAGCCACCTTAAGACCGTGTCTACGATCAAAACGAGTCAAGACCTGACCTTCCAACCTATTTACATAGCCGCCCATTGTGCCAATCCAAAGTCGACCTTTCGAGTCTTCCAATAAACTCCAGATCTGATTACTGCTCAATCCGGTATTGGTGGAATAGATGGTAAAAGAACCATCATAGTATGCTACTCCCCCTCCCAGGGTCCCTATCCACAGGCCTCCATCCCTATCTTCCAGCATACACCATACACTATTATGAGGCAATCCCTGATCGGTGGAAAAATGCGTGAAGGTTGAACCATCGTATTTCGAAATCCCAGCAGCTGTACCCAGCCACAAACAGCCCCTCCGATCTTCAATAATTGCCCAAACATGATCGGATGCCATACCTCCCTCTACCGTAAACTGTGTAAAACTGCACCCATCGTACTGGATCAAACCTCCACCATCGGTGCCAAACCATAGGTCTCCATTCCCATCCTCGAGCATTGACCTGACTTGATTGTTTGCCAAGCCCTCCTGTATTCGGAAATGGTAAAAATTATTGCCATCATACCGGCTGACTCCATTGTTGGTGCCAAACCAAAGATTGCCATGTCGGTCCTCTAACATTGACCAAACGTACGACGACATCATTCCTTGCTCCATGTCAAGAAATTGGATATCAAAGATCGCATTGTCACGCATCCGTAATTTAGAAGCAGGAGAAGGTGCAGGATGCTTGGCAAGTGACTTGGTTCCGATGGCATTTCTGCACACTGGCAGGTGCCATGGTCCTTTCCCTGGGGTCACCACTGGCAGGCTATCGGCTATCTCTACCACCTCTGCCGGTATATTGGTACTCACTCCCCTATATGCAGGTATCTTCTTTGGCCTCTCTTTCAGATCTTCCCATTGCGGGGGAGTCCTCCGTGAGGGATCTACCCTTACCGCTGAGACTGGGAAGGGGATGCCGGTGGGCCACTTTTGATCAAGAACTTGTTGGCTAGAAGATGCAGCATGAAATTCCTGACTCATAGCAGGGATCCTCGCACCGACAATCCATACCAACAATACGGATTGGCAAACGAATGTATGAATAGCTCGATGCATTATACCAACGGAAAGTGTTTAAAAAATATTTATTCTCCTGTCATTAGTGTATTTTTTGGCTGGTAGGTCACCCATCTACAATTTGTTTTTCAAGGCACAGCTGCGCCTCTTCACCGATTTTTTGTCTGTGGCTCTTTTAGAATTTGGACACAGTGACCGCAGGTTTCTCCTCAAGCCAGGAGATTTCAAAGGCGAGGATTCTCCACCGGCAAGTAGAATTCACTCTCTTGATCTGTGAAGAACTCTGCAAAAAACATCCTTGAATTCTCTCGATAAAGGATATCTTCAAGCCGATATGATTTCAGACACACCGATAAGATTTGTCCTTTCTCTTTTGGCTATGCTGATTTTAGCAAGTGGTTGCAAATACAAGACATCAGAAGAGAAATTACCTCCCAATATACTTCTCATCATTTCAGACGATCAGGGTTGGAGCGACTATGGTTTTATGAACCATCCTCATATTCAAACTCCGCACCTGGACCGCCTCTCAACAGAGTCACTTGTTTTTACTCATGGTTACGCCACTGCACCACTCTGCAGTCCGTCCTTAGCCAGTATCATTAGTGGTGTTTATGCCAGGGAACATGGGATAACCGGAAATGACCCTGGTTTCTCTTTTGATGGTCGTAGGTATAGCGAGGAATGGAGAGTGACCCGTAAACCCCTTTTTGACACCCTTAAGCGGCGGTTTTATGAAAGGAAAATCCTTACGGAATATCTTAGTGAGCGCAATTATCGCAGCTTACAGACCGGTAAATGGTGGCTGGGATCATGGGAAGAAGGTCATTTTGATGCCGGGATGACGCACGGTGACCCCCACCGGGATGGGCGACATGGTGATGAGGGTTTAGACATCGGAAGGGAAGGTCTTGATACCATCTTTTCATTTATTGAGGAAACTCAATCACGAAACCAACCTTTTTTTGTGTGGTATGCACCATTTCTGCCGCATACGCCACATAATCCACCGCAAGATATCCAAGAAAAATATCTCGATAAGACCGATTCAGAATATGTGGCCAAATATTGGGCTATGTGCGAGTGGTTTGACCAAACCTGTGGTGAACTTATTTCTTATTTAGAAACTCATGGTCTGCGTGAAGAAACATTAATTGTCTATACCACGGACAACGGTTGGATTCAGAAGGTTGAAGGAAATGGTTATGCGGAAAGATCAAAGAGAACTCCATACGAGATGGGAATACGAACTCCCTTCATGCTAAATTGGCCAGGAAATATCGATGCCGAATTTGATAGTGTCACTCTAGTCAGTAATATTGACATTGTGCCCACTCTTTTGGAGACTAGTGGTATCCAGACCGATCTTAATTGGCCGGGAATAAATCTCCTTTCAGAGAAAACGAGAGCAGACCGAACAACCGTCTTTGCTGAAGTATACGATCACGACATCGCAAATGTCCAGAAACCGACCCAAAGTTTACAGTACCTCATTGGTTTAGAATATCCTTGGAAGCTGATCATGCCGGCCGGCAACAACATTGGTAATGCAAAACCAGAACTCTTCAACATAGCACACGATCCTGAAGAGATAGGCAACCTGGCCACAAAAAATCCGGACAAAGTGGTCGAGATCTCAACCAAAATTAGCAATTGGTGGCAAGAGAGGACGACTGATTCTCCACCAAAATAGGATTAAATTCTCTTGATAACCCACGGGAAAAAAGAATGGTTCGAGGAGTCTAACAACTTCAAAACTGGCATTGTCTCATCCATAGAATGACTGACAGTTATGTATTCTTGGTTTCTGGCTTCCTTAGGATTTTCAATGGCAACAGCAATATCCCGGTTCCCTTCTGAACATTGGGTGGTAAAGGGGTGGATCTATGGCTATCATGTTCTGCTGTTTGTGCATATACTCCTATTTCTTATGGCACTTTTCTGGATCGATTTGAACAATCTCGCCTTTATGTCTGCTGCCATAGTAAATTTGCTGCTCGCCATTTATCTCTTTGGTTACATCAAGCCCTATTTGTCACTTTCCCGTAAAGAAATCGTCAACAGCGATCTGCAAGATAGTCAAGGACTCAGGATCTCCTTGCTCAGTGCAAATGTATTACAAGATAATCGGGATTACGATAGGTTCATTGCGTTGATAAAATCCTATGATCCAGATGTCATTCTGGTCGTGGAAGTAGATCGTCCTTGGGTAGATGCCCTTGCTCAAGCATTGCAGAATTATTCGCACAGTGTGGAATATCCCTTAGAAAATTATTACGGAATGGCCTTGTGGTCTAAATTTAGGGTTATCGACTACCAGGTTACTTTCCTGGTCGAGAACGATATCCCATCGATGCAAGTCACTTTCGATATTAATGGTAGAACCATACAATTTTTTGGCGTTCATCCCCGGCCTCCCAGTCCCACAGAAGTGGAAACAGCTGATGCAAAGAATCAGGAAATTATTTTGATTGCCAAGTCCATACAAAAAGGGGATGGCAATCCTACGGTTGTTGCGGGCGATCTGAATGATGTGGCCTGGAGCCGGACGACCAGGTTATTTCAGAAGATCTCGGGTTTGCTTGACCCCAGAAGGGGAAGAGGCTTTTACTCAACTTTCCCAGCGAAATGGCTGTTGATTCGCACCCCAATTGACCATGTTTTTTGTTCCCGCCATTTTTCCGTGGTCAATATGGAAACCTCTCCATATTTTGGTTCCGATCATTTGGCAATTTGCCTTCAACTCGAACTCCTGGCGTCTGACCTCAGGGAGGCAAATGAGGCTTTGCACGTCTCCGAGGAAGAGAAAATTCAGGCGGAGGAAATCCTAAGCAAGGACTTACCCAATGCTTAAATCTATCTAAAAAATAACCTGGAACCCTATTCAAACGGAATAGGCAATTGTACCTGCATCATAAGCCTCCATCAAAGCGAGAAGATTGAAGTGTGCGCAAATGTTAGAATCTTTGAACTAAGAAACTTGATGAGCGAGGAATAATACAAACCGAAGAATAAATTTGTATTGGAAAAAGAAATGAGCAAAAATTATATCATCTGCCAGTGTTCAAGCCCAACTATTGATTGGAGCTCGTTACCCCTTCAAAGGGCGATGCCATATCTCCAAGGCAAGCAATGAGCTCTTTTGGATGTGACCTGAAAAATTAGATTGGTAAGAGTGTGCCATCCTTAACTCAGGAACCGGACGATGTGATTTTGGCAGTGATCTTCAGAATGGATCAATACCTGACCCCATCTCTCTCACGGTGACAATCATAAGCCTATGAATTCCTAGGGATAAGATTATCTTTAACTGATCTTTTAACAAAAGTGAAAACAAGCATGATACAAAGCCAATCTCTACGAAGAATGATTACCATGTCACTAATGTTGACTCCATTGTTTGTGCTGGCTCAGGGCCATCATCATCATGAAGGCGAAGATCACGATCACCATGATGCGGAAGAGGCTGGAATACCTGCCATTTCTAAGCTGGTCACTGGCCAGGGTGATTTCGTCTTTTCCTGGGATCAGGAATTGACAGCCGCTTTTCCAGAGGACGCTCACCCTTTCGAGCCTGATATGCATGGTGGATTCAATGAAGACCCATCAACAGGTACAGTATATACCGGTATACCCGGTTATGGGCTATGCGCCATAAGTTCCGATTTGAGGGTGTGGAGAAAGATCGGCTCCGATGAGCGGTTGAAGGACAATATACATGGTATTGTGTTTTTTGTACACAAGGGGAAGAAGCACTTGGCTGTGGCGCAAGAGGGTAAGCGAGTTCTGGTATTAAACTTAGACGGTACGATCATCAGTGATATTACTAAACCTGTGGGTTGTGAATTTGATTTTGCTCCGGCCAACGAGTTTTTCGGATCGGCTGAGAGTAATTTTGGCGTTACCGATGTGACGTACTTGGATGGTACAATTTATGTAGCACACGGTTACTCCAAAGGTGATTTTGTCCTAACCATCGTGGAGACTAATGATTCATGGGGTTGGGGAAAATTGGCCTGGGGAGGAAAGGGAGATCAACCTGGTCAGTTTCAAACAGCTCATGGAATTTATGCCCACGAAGATCATGTATATGTGGCTAATCGTGCCGCTGGTCAAGTAGTAAAATTTTCAAAGGATGGTAAATTTGTAGACATGTTTGCTGATATTCCCGATGAAAGCCTGGTTTGCAATGTATCCTTTAAAGACGAACATTATTTCTTCAATGCATTAAAGGCGGTTGGAGATCAAAAATCCGCACCAATTTATGCACACACTGGAGATCAATTGGTTTCTACCATTGTTCCCGGTGATTTAGATATTCCTGTGATCACCAATATCCATCATGTGTGGCCACATCATGTCACCGATGCCCAAGGGAATAACCAATTATACCTATTGGTACATGCTTGGAATAAGGGAAAATATGCAGTTTTGAAATTAGAAAAATAAATTTTTTATAAGGCCAAAACTCTAACACGACCTACCGGCTAAAAAAGTTCGGTGAATTGAGGTACAAATTGAAGGAATTTCACATGTTGTAATGTACGATTTACCGGCAAGTTACTTGAGTCTATCTTATCATCCGCTGAAATACAGATAGGCAGCCAGAATGAGCAGCAATACAAAACCTGAAGACAGAACATCGCCTCTCGTGTAGCTGGCTTTATTTGCCTGAATATCCTCGGAGGATAAAGTTCCAAAAGTCAAACCACTAATTTTCTCGTACGCCGGTTCTTCTGTCATTTTACTAACCACGACCATGACTGCCGCACAAACTAAAAAGATGACCAGACTATAGTACTGGAAAAATATGTTGTTTACAATCCAAAAAAAAGAGCCCTCGCTATAGCTAAATGAATCTGACAGAGCCACGGGTGTGTCAATCGCCAGACGAAACAGCCCCATGGCAAATCCCACAATAAGTGCTGCGAGACAACCCTTGGCATTAAGCCTTTTGTTGAAAACCCCAAAGAAAAACACCACAAAAATTGGTGGTGCCAGATATCCCTGCACACTTTGCAAATAGTCATATAGACCCCGGCTCCCTTGAATCACGGGAATCCATAGCAAACCGATCAGTACCATAACGGCAGTGGCAATCCTTCCGATGCGGACCAATGATTTTTCGGAGGCACCCGGCCGAAATTTGGAATAAAAGTCCATGGTAAACAAGGTAGATGAGGCATTAAATACCCCGGCTAATGAACTCATTAATGCCGCCAACAGACCGGCTACAACAAGCCCTCTAATGCCCGAAGGTAAAACTGTCGCTACCAACAGTGGGAAGGCCTGTTGTGCATTGGCGGCAATGACATTGCCTTCGGGATCCAATAGTGCTTGGCTGATGCTTTCCATCTTGCCACTGGCTGCCAGGGCAAAACAGATCATTCCAGGAATGATAAAGATGAAGACCGGCAGCAATTTCAAGAAAGCAGCTGCAATGGTACCTCTCCTGGCTTCCGTTAAATTGGCAGCTCCCAAGGTACGCTGGACAATGTATTGATCAGTACACCAATACCACAGTCCAATGATGGGGGCACAAAAAAGCATACCCAGCCATGGATAATTGCTATTAAAATACCAGGCCATCTGAGTTTCGTTTTTGATGGGAGCCCAAGTACCCTCCATTCCTGCCGGGACAAGAGGTTTCCAAAGGTTGAACATTTCCGAACCTGCAATCCGTTTCAATTCATCCCAGCCACCCAAGGCATCCAGCCCATACCAAGTGACCAAAATGGAGCCGAGAATCAAAATAACGGTCTGAATGGCTTCGGTGTACGCCACGGCTCGGAGCCCACCAAGTATGGTGTAGGCTCCGGTCAGAATGATCACTAGAATAGAACCCAACCAAAAGCTGTTTAGACCGAGAACATTGACATCAGGCATCAAAACACCAAATACAATCCCGCCAGCAAAAATTCCTACAGCCACTTTTGTCAATACGTAAGCCACTAAAGAAATCAGTGACAATACCCATCTGGCGGTTGGTGAGAATCTTTTCTCCAGAAACTCTGGCATCGTGAATACTTTAGAACGCATGTAGAATGGCGCCATGACCCATCCAAGCACCAACAAGCACCAGGCATGCAATTCATAATGGGCCAGAGCTACACCATCAGTAGCACCAGATCCTGCCAAGCCGACAAGATGCTCCGAGCCAATGTTTGATGCAAAAATCGACGCACCAACCACAAACCATCCCAGGTTTCTTCCCGCAAGGAAATACTCGTCAGAAGTCTCCGTCTTTTGTTTGATCACCCACCAGGCAATCCCCAAAATCAATGAAAAATAGAGCAGAATCAATATCCAGTCAAGGGTCGAAAGCACAGTCATGTATCCGGTCGTTTGGTTATAATCGAGAATGAAGATCTCTTATGCATCTCGGCATGGTATGAAAAGTACGAATTCTTGTGCAATCCGACTTGTATTCGATCTAGCCGTACACCTTCCTCCGGAGATCGGCCAATGTCAAATCTTCAAAATTGTTGAGAAAAGCCACGATATGATCGAACTCCTCAAATTCCTCTTGCCGATGTGTGGTCGTCAGAATCATCACTTCTGCCCCCGCCCGCAGTGCCGCTTCTGCTCCCGTAATGCTGTCCTCAAATATCAAACATTCAGTCACATCCTGTGACATGGCTTCCGCTGCACGAATAAACACTTCAGGATTGGGTTTACCATAAATCACATCACCGGCGTGTACTACCCCCCGGAAATACGATCTCAATTCCAAATTGTCCAACACAAAATCGACATTTTCTTTCGGTGCTGCGGTGCCGATTGACATGGGCAAACCCTCGGCAAAACAATGAGTCAGAAAATTCGAAAGACCGTCAACCAGTCTTAACTGAGGCAAAAAGATCTCTCGATAGGCTGCCTCCTTTTGGGCAGAAATGATCTTTCGCTCCTCTGGTGAAAACCTCCCCGGGAATATGCGTTCCAGGATCTCCTCATTCACCCCGTGTATTTTCTCTTTGACCTCACCGAGGTCCATCTCGATTCCCAGCTCAGCCAATTTCCTTTGCCAGGCACGGTGATGCACCATCATGTTGTCAACCATGGTACCATCCATATCGAAAATGAGTCCCTTCATCTTTCAGATCTAAAAAAAGGCCGAAGATACGAGAAAAGAACAGGGCAATTGATTGGCGAGAAGTGTTAGAAGGGAGCCGGGCATTTAGAAATCGACATCACATGGTAAGGGAATCCCTCCAGCATGTCTACGTTGCATATCATCGAGTTCACAGTGCCTGGGTCGGGTGAGAACCAGGACTCAACGACCATTATTTCGCCATAAAACCTTATATTCCTTTATCGCAATCTGAGGTGTTTGAGACTGTCTTGGCGGAGGAAAGCCTTACATGGAGCGAAACAAAAATAATAAGTTAATAAAGGCATGAATAAAAAGGGACGACGGTCATTTCTTAAAGATGCCACTTTGTCAACAGCCGGTCTCGTTTTGGCGGGAAACGAGATGAAAGATGAGCACAAGATTCATGATGAACAACCCGTCGACATTATGAAGGAAGTGCATCGTTTTCGCAAGATCGATGCCCACGCCCACGTGTATTTCAATACCGAAAGTCCAGATATCCAAATTGATTACGCGGACCGGCTGTCCATCGAAAAATTAATCATTTCCAGACCAATGAAACCTGGCAGCAAAGGCACTCCTGAAGAATTTCGAGCATGCAATGACCTCGTGATGACTTGTGTCCGTAAGTATCCAGATCGGTTCATCGGTCAAATGACCATCAATCCAATGTTTGCCACCGAATCACTGGATGAGATACATCGTTGTATCGATGCGGGGATGGTAGGTTTGAAGTTATACAATCATGTAAAGATCAACGACCCCCTGTTCTACCCCATCATTGAAAAATTTATAGATCTGAACATGATCATCCTGATGCATGTGGGCATTGGCAAGTCACGAATCACCTATGACGATCGTGAGCCGTCAACGGTCTCCATCCCGGAAGATTTTGTCGAAGCCGCCGCACGATATCCCGAAGCAATGTTTCAGTTTGCACACTTGGCCGGAGGAGAAGATTGGGAAGACGCTTGCAAGGCATTACAACATTCACCTAACGTATATGTCGATGTGTCTGGCAGCAACAACGATGCAGCGATCATCGATTTTGCCGTTCGTTATCTGGGTGATGACAGAGTCTTGTTCGGATGCGACAATAGCTTCTATCAGGGAGTTGGACATGTCATTGCTGCCGACTTAACTACGGCTCAACGGAAGAAGATCTATTTTGACAATTACAATGAGATATTAAGGAAATCTGGCTATCATGTTGATTGACAGCAATACCCATATTGGACATTGGCCCTTTCGACATCGTAAATACGGCACTTGTGAGACCCTGCTTGGGCGGATGGATAAATTTGGAGTAGATAGAGCCATCGTCAGCAATCTAAGTGGATGTTTTTACAAGAATCCACAGACTGCAAATGAGGAATTATACCATCAGATAAATTCAAAGAAGCATTTTTTAGATCGCTTTGTCACCGTGGGAGTCATTAATCCTATTTATGGAGGGTGGCGAGATGATTTTGAGGTATGCATTCATGAATATGGAATGCGGGGAATTAAACTTTACCCGAAATATCATGGTTACGACTTAACCCATCCGGATTGCGCAAGATTGGTGCAAATGGCTAGAGACGAGAATGTGACCGTTGTGCTTTCGCTACGAGTCGTAGACAGTAGACCAAGCTCTTGGCTAGATATATCCGAAGAGTTTACTTTGCAAGATCTACTCCCGATCATCAAGTCAGTACCTACGGCTAAATATTTAATACAAAATGTTGCAAATCGAATCGAACTAAGTGAAGACGATGTCGAATTGATTCGGCAAACAAATTTAGTGATGGATACTTCAGGTCGAAGCATTGATAAGTTGGGGCATTTCATTCACCTTTTTGGTGATGATAAATTTGCTTTTGGCTCACACTCTCCTGTACTCGATTATTGCACTGGCTTACTACGAATTGAATCTCTGTCTCGAGAAGAGGCTGATGAAGATACCAAGGAAAAATTACGCTCTGGAAATATCGAAAGGCTTATGAATCTGACCAGATGAATTGTTCCTTGTGGAAGTTTTTGAAAGTGTCATATTAAATATCTACAATCTGCATACCATGATTTCATATGATCATTTAAACATTGAGCGATGAAAAAGAACAATACTTCCAGAAGAGAATTTATCAAAAACAATTCAGCGGTTGGCCTTGGGGCAGCAGCTACAATAACCGTTCCGGGGGCATATCTGCCGGTAAATCTCACCAAAAAGTCAACAAAACCCGCATTATTAGGCGGTATGCCTGCTATGGAACACGACTGGCCTTCATGGCCGATTTGGAATCAGGATAGAGATGAGCAAAGGTTGCTGGATGTGATGCGCAGTGGGGTTTGGTCCCGCAACAAAGTTGTTGATGAATTTGAGCAGCGATGGGCTGAAATGATTGGTACCAAAAGGTGCCTGGCAGTGGTAAACGGCACCAATGCATTAAATGCAGCGCTGGCTATGTCAAATATTGGTTGGGGCGATGAGGTGATCGTTACTCCATACACTTTCATTGCTTCAGTCTCTTCAATTATGTTTAATGGCGCAATCCCGATTTTTGTGGATGTAGACCCTGAGACGTTTCAGATGGATCCCGACAAAATTGAAGCGCAGATAACCGAGCACACCAAGGCGATTATGGCTGTACATATTTTGGGATTGCCATCTGATATGAAACGCATCATGAAGATTGCTGAAAGGCACAATCTTATTGTGATTGAAGATGCATGCCAAGCCTGGCTGGCCGAGATTGATCAACAAAAGGTAGGCACTTTTGGGAAAGCAGGTTGCTTTAGTTTTCAGAATTCAAAAAATATTCCCATTGGAGAAGGCGGTGCTATTGTTAGTGATGACGATGATTTTATGGATCGCTGCCATTCATACCATAACTATGGAAATCCTTTTGGTGCCATGGCCGGTGAAGTGAGCAGCGGTGCAGTGATGGTGGGTACGAAACTTAGGATTACAGAGTACCAGGCAGCCATTGGTTTGGCGCAGATGGAGCGATTGGAAGAACAGACGGAAAGGCGGAACCAACAGGCAGCATTGTTGAGCTCGCTCTTAGATCAAATAGACGGAATTCATCCCTACCGACTTTATGATGATGTTACCCGGGCAGCCTTTCATCTCTACGCGTTTCGGTACGATAAAAACATATTTAAAGGTCTTCCCAGAGCTAAATTCCTCGAATCGCTTCATGCCGAAGGTATCCCCTGCTCAAGCGGCTACAAACCCTTGAATAAGATGCCTTATCTGGAAAACGCTTTTCAATCGAGCAATTTTCGGAAATTCTATCCAGAAAAAAGACTTGTTTACTCCGAATATGCCGAAGCCAATCACTGTCCCATCAGTGATCGGTTGTGTGAAGAAGAAGCGGTATGGATCAATCAAAAAGTACTGTTAGGATCGGATCGTGATATGGAAAAAGTAGCAGGAGCCATTGAAAAGATTTTCAATCACGCCGAGAAATTAAAGTAAGAAAGAGCTGTGGAGCCATTTAAGGATCCCGGCTCTAACATCTCATGACGTAAAGACTAATCAATATAGACCGCTTAACCTAAAAGAATAACTGCCGGTGACTGGTCAACAACCAATGAGATCTTTTTTTTGTACGCATCTATTGAGCTGGCAATGCTGCCTAATCGGGATCTCGATGGGGTATCTGCCTCAACCCTTCTTACCTACCCTTACTGCACAAATCAATAAGGATCATTCCTTCAATTTTTATTCATCATCAGATCGGCAAGATGTCACGATCTACTCTTTGGCAGATTGGGAAACACAACGATGGAAGATCAAAAAAGGAATGGAAGCCGTGATGGGGCCCTTACCTGTACATGATAAATCTTCCAGCCTCGCCTTAAGAATCATCGATACTCTTGAAAAAGATAATTATCAGCGCTTAAATATTCAGTTTAATGCGGCCACAAATGAGCCTGTTCATGCATTTTTATATCTACCCAAAAGAGCAGGAATCAAAGGTGGACTCCCGGCTATGTTGGCCTTACATCCCACAGGCAAAATCGGTAAGAAAATCGTTGATGGGCAGGGAAAACCTAATCGGGGGTATGCAAAAGAACTGGCCGAACGGGGGTATGTGGTGATGGCCCTGACTATCCGGGTTTTGGTGACCTCGCTGGCTATGACTTTATGAGTAGCCGTTATCAGTCAGGATCCATGGCTGCCATTTATTACCACATGCGATCTATCGATTTGTTATGTGGGTTGTCTGAGGTAGACTCAGATAAAGTCGGTGTCATAGGTCACTCGCTCGGTGGTCATAATGCACTCTTCCTTGCTGCATTTGATGATCGTATCAAGTTGGTGGTAACCAGTTGTGGTTGGACCCAATTTGAATACTACGATATTGGTTCTTCAGCCCATGAGAGATACGGCGGCAGACTCGGTCCCTGGGCACAAGACCGGTACATGCCATTGATTAGAGAGAAATATGGCTTAAATGGAGATTTATTGCCGTTTAATTTTCATGAGGTCATAGGGCTTATTGCTCCAAGACCTTGTTTTACCAACGCACCTCTGCACGATGCAAATTTTGATGTCAAAGGGGTAATGGAGGGTATCGAGAAGGCTAAAGTCGTCTATCAATTTCTGCATAACCCAGACAATCTTCAAGTGAGAAATCCCATTGCAGGGCATGATTTTCCAAAGGAAATCAGGTTGGAGGCTTACCAATTTATTGATAAAAACTTTAATCATATTCCTTCAAAAAACAATCTCAAATAGTGTAGCCAGTGCCGACAGATCAGATATTTTTTTCCTAGCTTACAGGCACAGGTTCTATTTTGAACTTCCTTCCGGTCTTGTTACTTCGATTTCAATCCGGAAACATTAAAAATGGTTATGGGATTCCTGACGGCCCAATGTAAAAACATGGAAAACCAGATGCTACGGCCTTCTAACGAATTAATTAAGCTAAGATTAAGGAATTTTATACCAAGATAAATAGGTCACAATGAGAACAATATTTTGCTTTGTCCTTTCGGTATTTTTCTTGACAACCACATCATTTATTGCGGTCGCTCAAGAAGAAGTTGGATGGAGAGCTGGTGTCGCAAAAATTAAGATTACCCCATCTTTCTCAATGTGGTTGGCGGGATACAGTGCACGAGAAGAACCATCCAATGGTACATTGCACGACCTTTGGGCCAAGGCCATAGCTCTCCAAGATCAGGAAGGAAATCGAGCTGTTTTGATCACAGCAGATTTGGTCGGCGTCCCCAAACAAATCTCCGATGATGTTCGAGATCTACTCCACAAGAAATTAGATTTAGAACGGAGACAAATCATATTAAACACCAGTCATACCCATACTGGACCAGTGTTGAATGAAGCCTTACTGGATATATATCCACTAGATAGATCAGACCTAAAAAAGATCGATAGATATTCCCAAACCTTGATCAAAAACCTGGTACAAGTTGTCGAGGATGCTTTCTCAGCTCTCGAGCCAGTGCAGATCTATTCTGGCAATGGTGTAGCCAGATTTCAAGTTAACCGTCGAAATAATAAGGAAGCAACACTCATTAGGCAACATGAACTGCAAGGGCCCAATGATCATGCTGTTCCAGTGATCAAGGTCGTTAGATCCGAAGGGTCACTTCTGGCGATTGCCTTTGGTTATGCCTGTCATCCAACGGTACTGGGAATCAACCAATGGTCTGGAGATTATCCGGGTTTTGCGCAGATTGAGCTGGAAAAAGCGCACCCTGGGGTTACTGCCCTGTTTTTTCAGGGGGCAGGGGCAGATCAAAACCCCATGCCCCGTAAAACGGTGCCTCTTGCTCGCCAATATGGCCGTACTTTGGCAGCAGCCGTGGATCGTGTGTTGGAAGAGGATATGCAGGAGCTGCACCCTGTACTCTCCACTGCATACCGCGAGGTAGCCTTAAACCTTAACCAACCTCCAAACCAAAATGAGTTGGAAAAGTATTGTGAATCATCTATCGAATATCATGCGCGCTGGGCCAAGCGACTGTTGGAAGAAACCCGAAAAGGTCAGGTTTTTCCAGATCAATACCCTTTTCCCCTGCAAGTGTGGCAGCTTGGTCAGCAAACTGTATTTACCTTGGGGGGTGAACTTGTAGTAGGTTACGCCATCCGCTTGAAGGAAATATTTGGACATGATGTTTTTGTGATGGGTTATACCAATGATGTTATGAGCTACATCCCCACAACTACCATATTACATGAGGGAGGATATGAAGGAGCAACAGCCCAAATTGTGTATGGCTTACACAGCACTTGGACCTATGATATCGAATCAACCATCATTGATCAAATGGTAGACTTGGCCAAGGGAATAGGAGTACCCGTGCCCAGTAATCCGTTAATCCGGAACACAAAGTAGGGGGATGCTGGGGAAATCGTTGATTGCGGAAAGATTTTATTCAGGATTTGAATGGGCACACGATACTTATGCTGCCATCTCAGCAGCTAGCGATGGCAACATCTACTATATTTTGTGTTCGGCGAAGCACGATCTCGGTGGAAGAATGTATGCTTACAACCCCGAGAATGATCAGATAAATCTGATTGGAGACTTGAATGACTTCTGTGGTCAAAGTAACCTAAAGTGTATTTCTCAAGGCAAAAGCCACGTCCCCTTCTTCGAAAAAGATGGCCTTCTATTTTTTGCCACCCATGTCGGATTTTACGAGATGGTCGAGGGAATGGAGAGATTACCCACAAAGGTCATTGATGGTTTTGGACTCTATCCTGGCGGACATTTCCTGGCCTATGATCGTAGCCGGAACAAAGTATCGGACCTGGTCATGGTTCCTAATGGTGAAGGTATACTGACCATGGAAATGGACAGGCAGAGAAATCAGCTTTATGGCCTAACCTGGCCGGGTGGAAATTTTGTGCGCTATGATATGAATAGTCATCAGCTATTTAATTTGGGCGCTGTATCACTGAAGGGAGAAGCTGGCCTGGTGGGAGCAGACTATCGAGTACTATGCAGATCGATGTTTGTTGAACCGGAGACTGGAAATGTCTTTTTATCAACAGCTGAGGGAGATATATTATATTATAGTGCTGACGAGCATAACATTAAAAAGCTTGATGAGGTGCATTTGCGACTGGATTACTTTGGTTCCTACAAAGTTGAAGACCCGGGTACGATGGCTTACAATTGGCGAAAAATCATTTGGCATCCCGGGGAGCAAGTGGCCTACGGTATCCACGGAAATTCCGGGTATTTGTTTCGCTTTGATGTAAAGAAGCCAAATGTAGAGCTTATCATCCGGCTTACGTCGAGACCCTCCAAGAGGAGCGGGATGTTCGATCAATACAGCTACGGGTATCTAGGTTTTATTATCGGACCTGACCTGGAAACGATTTATTATTTAACGGGCGGCCCCATCTATGTCGGAGGAAAAAGGCTAGAAGGCCAGCCGGCCATTGCAAAAGGTGGCTCAAGGGGATTAGAGAACTTACATTTGGTAACTTACCACCTGTCAACCGAAAAATATATCGATCACGGACCCATTTTTTTCGAGGATGGATCACGTCCAACCTATGTGAATTCGATTGCGGTAAGTCAAAGGGGCGATGTGTATGCCCTGGCGAGGATGGAGCATGCTGGTAAGACTATTCAGGATCTGATACGGATAAAGAATCCCTTTCGCCGATAGTTAATATCATCAAAAAATCCTATGACCGCCAAAGACAATTTTTTAAATCACCATGATCTTTCGACTAATGAAAATTTCCTACTCCATGTCTATTAAGACAACCTGGATATGCCTATTGCTTTTGACATCATCAAGTCTATTGGCACAGAAACCTTGGCAAGAGATTAAGACCGTAGCTGATCTTAACCAAGCTTATCCGGAGCTTGTAAAAAAGTTGTTTGCCGAGCTGGATTTGTCTCGCCAGGGTTTAGAAAAGTCTAAACGGGCTTATGAGCAGGGAAACATTATCGAGGCAAGTCAAGAGCTGCTGGCATATTATCGGGTTAACAACAATGCTGCACATTTGAGGGAGAAGCAGCCCATAGCCTCAGGGAAATCGGTTGCTGCGGCAGACACTGTGCTTAAGAATGTTTTCACCATCCAAAATGTAAAGGGTAAAGTACCTTATGGAGATGACGGTCATCGAGATTGGTATTATAAGGGGCCAAATAATGATAGAGAATGGGCTTGGTTATCAAACCGTCATAGCCAGATCAACCAGATCTTCTCTATCTATTTGGAAACTGGCAACCCAAAATATGTACGCTATATTGATGAGTTCTTAAGGGATTTTATCATTAAAAGCCTGCCTTATCCCGAGGTCAAGACGCGCAATTCTATTTGGCGGGGATTGGAAGTAGCCGCACGGATAAAAGTTTGGTCAAGGATCTTTTATGGGTTGATTGATAACCCCGATCTATCTCCGGCAACGCGGTTGTTGATCCTGATTAGTTTGCCCGATCATGCCCATTATAATCGAAATTTCCATGGAGGAAATAATTGGTTGACCATGGAGATCTCGGCTCTGGCTACAGTCGCCACCAATTTTCCGGAATATGAGAAATCCGAAGAATGGTTGTCTTATGCTGTAGAAACGATGACAGAGAGTATGAAGAATCAGGTATACGAAGATGGTGTTCAAACCGAATTGACGTCACATTATCACAATGTTTCGCTGCGCAACTTTGCACTCTTCCGGGAGATCTGTGACCGGGCAGGTAAAGTGCTGCCAAAGTTTTTTACCCAAACGATTGAAGCAATGTTTTACTACATCGCAAGCGCCATCAGACCCGACGGAAACCGGATTCTCAATAATGATGGTGATCGAGGATCGGATCGCGAAATCATCTTGGCGGCTGCTGAAAGATTCCAAAAGCCAACATGGACATATGTGGCTACCAATGGGCAGTCGGGTACGCTACCTTCTCAAGGGCCTTCCTATTTTTATCCCTGGGCGGGACAGTTGATTTCGAGGAGCGGATACGATATCGATGCTCACTGGTCTTTCTTCGATATCGGCCCCTGGGGTAGTGGACACCAACACAACGACAAATTGCACCTTTCCATCGCCGCTTATGGCCGAGATCTCTTGGTTGACGCGGGCCGGTTTGCGTATACTGGCGCAACCGCCGAAAAATTTAGGCCATATGCACGCAGTAGTGCTGCCCATAATACCATCCTCATCGACGGGAAAGGGCAAGCACCAGGCCCTGAAATTGCCTACAGGCCGCTTGGTGAAAATCATTTTAAAATTACCACCGGGTTCGATTATGCCTCTGGGTCTTTCACGGAGTATATCGACCTCGAAGGAGAAGCCAGCCATATACGCTCACTGATGTATGTGCGTGGTGCATTTTGGATAATCGTGGATAAAATTACTACCGACAGGCCACGATCTATTGACGTACTTTGGCATTGGCACCCTGACTGTGTGGTTGAAATAGATGGCTCGATCGTAAATACCAAAAATGATCGGGGAAACCTGGCGATCATTCCAGTGGGGCAAACTCCTTTTGAGATTTCTCTCGTAGAGGGTCAAGAAGAACCCGAAATACAAGGTTGGTATAGTCCTGAATACAATATTTTTTATCCGAATGCGGCGACCCAATACCGGACAGACATTGGGGGCAACCACACTTTTGTATGGCTGCTGACACCGGGTGAAAAGAAGATCCCAAAAGTGGAGTGTAGGATTATCCATCAAGGCTCTGATGAGGTAAAGTTGGCGGTCCAGTATGGAGAAAAATCTGTCGAGGTCAACATACCGTTTATCAATAGCAAGGCAGCTTCCCTGTTGTGGAAGTGAAGAGGTATGTTTTGGGTCGAAGTGGCAAATTCAATAGCCAGAGAAGCACATCAGTCTCCGAGCGCTTCCCTACAGAGACCTTTTTTGCGACTAGACCAAGGCTTCTTATTGTGCCTATTGGCCTTGAAGAAATTCACTGCACACCCGGTACTCCTATTGTGATAAGGGTCATGATCCCTGTTTCTAAAGGCATCACTCAAAATTCAAAATGGTGCTGATTGCAGCCCAAATATTGCAGGCATGATCCGGCACATTCTGCCACTTTTCTAATGGAGTTTGCCAACTCAATTTCAGGAAATGCTTCGAGAAAAGGAGTTCCTGATCACCATGCTTAAAAGGAATGTAGTTATCGTTTCCGTAGTGATATTCCCATGGAGTGCTATTGATACAAATGAAGGTATTTCTAGGGAAGTCATCAGGCTTATCTGCAATCTTATGCTTGTACATCTCGAGGTATTGGCCCTGCAGGTGAAGTGTACAGCTGAAAAAGTGCCCCCACCAAAACATGGTACGATAGGCAAAGATATCCGGCTTGCAAAAATTTGCTGGATAATCCAGTACCAAATAGGGTAACTTGCGATAATTTTCGCCACGTGAAATTTTTCCTGAGCCCTGGATAATTTCTTTCGGAGGAAGTGACGACGAATTTAGTATCTGTTCTTGTAATCGGTAGCGGGTATCTTCTAATAGCTTTCGAACTTTCTCTAAGATTTCAGCTTTAGTGAGCAAAAAATCCTGGTCGTGGATGAATTTAAGTTCCTTTTCACTGAAGTGCATGATGCAAATAAAACTAAATCTATTTACTCCAAGTTTATCACTGCCCATAAGTGAATCTTTTTGTTCTCATAAAATAGAACCAGGATATGATGTTGGTGGTAGTTCATAGGCCGTGAGCTCCAAATCCACTTGTGGGTTGATGAAGAAAAAATGTAATCTTGTATTGATTTGGGTCATGCTGTGATACACAGTGGTGACAAGCTGGTCTTTGGGTCTAGCGATCGTGAAGCATTGGTTCGACTAAATCAAATATCTTCATTCAAACTCATTCAGGTAATATCTGATGTAACTTTAGGCTACGTTTAAAAGGAGTTTTTCGAAAATCTTGAAAATAAATATGATGCAAATCAGTCAATGGATGTACCTCCTTATGGGTATAATATTGTTAGGAGGAGGGAGTAAGGTAAATGCTCAAATGAATTTGGCAACTTCAGATTCTTTGGCAATTGTGCAGGCCATCGATGCTCAGCAGCATGCTTGGAATGAAGGAAATGTCGAGACCTTCATGGAGGGATATTGGCACTCGGACCGGTTGGTTTTTGTTGGAGCAAACGGGCCAACTTATGGATATGACCCAGTCAAGGCCGACTATTATCGGCGATATCCAGACCGTGCGGCTATGGGAAGACTGGCCTTTACAATCATTGATCTTTATGCGATCGATGTCAAGACTGCATTTGTCATAGGCAAATTTCACTTAACTCGAAAAACTTCTGATGTCGAAGGTCATTTTACACTGGTTTGGAAGAAATTTGATGATCAATGGCTGATCATCAGTGATCATACCTCGGTCCAAAACTGAAGATCAAGTGTTCCACCATACCAGATATACAAGGATCAGCATTTGGAGATAAACTGTGTTTAATGTGAAAGTCAATGGAAGTTCAGCAAATGGTCATTTTAAGATACGAGTAAATGGTGCATACGGATTTCAAGTCCGACTGGGGAAAATCAATACAAGATTGGCCTTGCACTTTTAAGGCCATACCTGACCAGCCGTGCGATGAAATTTTCACTGTGTATTATTACTCCATTCAAAAAATACTCAATTTTGCAACTGTTCAATTAAATGAACCATATCCGAATTCGTCATGAGCGCTCCTCTTTCTAAGCCAGACTCAAATTCGTTTAGGCTAAGCCCTTGCTGAATCATTGTTAAAAGGCGGCTGTGATTATCCTTCCAAATCGGCGGAACAACGATGCCATTCTTAACTCGTATGTTCTGGGCAAATGAAAATATCTCAACTGCCACTGGGGCCTGATCTTTTTGGCACAAAAGAACGGAAAGTAATTCCAAGTCGTCAGCCAGAATCAATTCTATCCCATAAGTAAATTGTTCCTTTAAATTCCTCAGTACCAAAGCGGTTGCATCCGGAAATTTCCCTTGCTTCAAGTAATACCGTACCTTGATCTGCTTTAGCCAAAGAGCTGATGTCCTGTCAATCGTCTCTCCAGATCGATCAAGATCCTGCGCAAAAACCTGATGCAGCTCTACATCATTTCCAGTTTGAAAATCAACCATGGCAATGATGACGTCACACATCATGTCACCGTATTCATTTCCAGATTTTCTCCATAACGGCCTGGAAAATGAAATCAATCTTCTTGCATCTTCAAATTTTTCATTGTAGCTGAGATTAAATGCTTTTATACTGTGACCAAAAGCAATCAGTTGTTTGTCATCAAATTCAGACAGAATTGACAATGCTTTTTCTAGGGATTTATCACACAATTCGTACTTTCCCAACAGAGATTGTAACCAGGCAATGCCACATATATTATACGCATAACCCCTTTGGTCCCCAATTCTTTCCATAATATTTGCAGCATCCTCATGCTTATGAATTGCTTTTCCCAGCTTACCCTCTAGTCTGAGCTTATTGCCCATATTATTGTAAATGGCTGCGACATCCCTGTCTCTTCCCAGATCAATTAGAATTTCTAACGCCTCAAGGGAATATTCGTCAAAAAGCTTAAATCGACATTTGAAATAGTATATCCAGGCCACAAATTTCAAGGATTGAGCAATCCCTTCTCGATAATTAATTGACCTTGCAATATTGAGTGACTCCTCAAAGATGGCCAGTGCATTATGTATGCGCTTGGTCAATCCAAACAAGACACCGTAGGCATTTAAGGCCCTACAGCGAATGGTGCTTTCTGGGTTTTCAGTGGGAATATCGAGTATTCGCCCCAACCAATCTGCACCCTCACGCATCATCGTTCTTATTGTCCAGAACCGCCAAAATGAAACACATAATTGTAATCCTCTTTTTGCATCACCTTGCTTCTCAAACCAGCCGAGGAGAGCTCGCAAATTGTCAAGTTCTATTTCAATGGTCCGTAGCCAAAATTTCATTTCCGATCCCGTGAGACCGGACTCTGCCGGAGCTACCAACTCGATGTAATACTCTGCATATTTAGACATCACTGTATCTTTCTCCAGTGATTTTTCCAAGCGATCCATACCGTAGGATCTTAGGGTTTCGAGCATGAGAAATCGTGGTTCACCGTCCTCTTGGTCTTCCCTTTGGATCAAACTCTTATCTACCAATCCCAGCAAAACATCAACGATATCCAGGTTGTGGCGATAATCATCGAAACAGACTGCTTCTGCGGCCTCCAATGTACATCCACCGTTAAAAACAGAGAGTCTTCTAAAAAGCGTTTGTTCTTCCGGGGAAAGTAAACCATAACTCCAGTCTATGGCATTCCTCAAAGTCCGGTGACGTTCCGGCTGGTCGGGTGCGTTGCTTTTAAGGATGTCTTGGTTGTTGGCCAATCGTTTTAAAAGTGCTTCGGGTGAAAACAATTTCATCCGGGCTGCAGCCAATTCAAGGGCCAGGGGTAACCCATCCAACTGTTGGCAGATCCGGATAATGCTGGCTTGATTGTCATTATTTAATTCAAAACCCGGTTTTACTCTTCGCACCCGGTCAATAAATAACTTGACAGAATGGATCTCGGCCAGTTCGTCTAGTGCATAGTCAAGGTCTGCCTGCGGAATTTGCAGTAATGGAACCTCATATTCATATTCACCAGAGATATTCAGTACGATTCTGCTGGTAACCAAAATTTTCAAATTAGGGGCAGCACGTAAAATCGCTCCTATGTCAGCAGCAGCTTCAATAACATGCTCAAAATTGTCAAGGACGATTAAGACTTCCTGATCTGCCAAAAATTCTTTCAGAAGTTCGAGCGTGTCGCGGGTTGGATCTTGCTGCAATTTAATAATCTGAGCAACCTTCGGCAAGACCTGGCTAGCAACGGTTACCGGTGCCAGTTGCACAAAATAGGCCCCATCCGCATACTCCTTCCCTTCGGCACGTATCACCTCTGAAGCCAACCTGGTTTTTCCTGTCCCACCAGTACCACTTAAGGTCAGCAGTCGCACTTCCTTCAGTAAGCCCTTAATCTCGGCCAACTCATGTTGACGACCAATGAATCGAGTCAGCTCCACCGGCAAGGAATAGCTCTTTTTAGCCTGTTTAGCATGGGATGATGGTGAATGGCCAAACCGCTCTTGAAATGATTTACTGAAATAGGAAAGATTATTAAAACCCGTTAGAAAGGCAATTTCTGAAACAGTAGCCGTATTGTTTTGCAGTAAGGATGCCGCTCTTTGTAAGCGCATTTCCCTGATCAACTCATTGGGAGAAGTGCCCATCGTGGCCTGTAACTTTCGGTACAATTGTGGACGACTGTATCCTACTTCCTTGCCCAGTTTTTCGACTGAAAACTGGGGATCGGATAAGTTAGTCCTGACGATCGAACGAACTTTCTCAGCAAAAACATCATCCATTGACCGGTGTTCCTCTGAATCTAATTTCACGGTATTCGGCATGCCCCTGGAACCACTTTCCAATTTGCCATTCAACTCTCTAGGATTCGGCACAACCAATCCATCACCAACCACTGCGTAGATATCTCGTGGGTATTCATCATTTTTTAAATGAAAATTTCCCATCAATTGCAATGAAATATTTTGGTTCTTGATGTCCTCCTCGACTTTGTCTGACACCAAGATCGATCCGGAAATCGCTAAAGATTCTACCCTCGAAGCCAAATTCACACTATCGCCCACGATATCTGTATCAGTGATCATCACATCACCGGCATGAATGCCAATCCGCAACGGAACCCTGGGAGATTTGGACAATGTCTGCTGAATGGCAATGGCGGCATGCACACAATCGATTACACTCTCAAATATGCTTAATGAACCATCCCCTTGATATTGAATAATCCGGCCATTCTTTCCTTCGTGTACCTCTTCCAAAACCGACCGATGACGTGTTCTCAAGGCCAAAGCCTGGCCTTCACTTTCTTGCATGAGCTTCGTGTAACCAACGATGTCGGTAAACATGATTGCTACAAGCTTGCGTGTGTAAGACATAAGATATTAATGCGAGCCTCCCAATCTACCAAATTCAGATTACTTTGCGTGTGCGAGTACTCCATTCAAAAAATATCTAATACTATTGGCATGCCACTTTCGGACATCACTGTTGGATGTATGTATCCTGCAGAGCAGCTCTTCATTGTGAATTGCCTTACATAGCCGTGACTATGCTCGCCTGCCCGACTGAAGTCATTAACGTCCGATCCGGCACGGGTGGACAGGCTGGGTTTGGCTCTACCGACGCTGTCGGTCGGCCCTGGAATCGATCTGTCAAAAACCAGCTGCCCCATTAATATCAGATAGCTCTATGAAAGCAGAACATGGGATGATGATCTCAATGAATTATGGTGTTGACCATTAGATCCATCCAGTCCCAACAGATTTATTTGCCCGGATGCGGGTAGTAGCCCAGTGGACGTAGTGCCCTTCAAGATCGACAACTTTATTACCGTGCAATGGCCTTGTGTTCATTACTTAGGGCGAGGTATGGTGCCAGTCCGCTCTGCCCATTTTTGCCACATAGTGGCCATTTTCTGCACTAATTCTGGTTCTTTTTTAGATTGGTCTCTCGTTTCCGTCCGATCTCTTTCCATATCAAACAATTCCCAATCAGATCCTCCTAATTTGGCCTTTTGATCCCATAGGAACGCTTTCCTTTTATTCGCACGGGAAACCAATTTCCACTTGTCCATTCTCACAGCACGGTTGCCCTCATGCTCCCAATAGATCGCTTCCCGCTCGATGGGGATATTATTAAACGCCGGCAGCAAGCTCTTACCCTCCAATGGTTTAATCGTGTGCTGCTTGAAACTTTGAGGATATTCAACTCCGGAGACATCCACACAAGTGGCCATGATGTCAATCAAGTGGGTCGGCTCATGTCTAAATTCTCCTCCTTCTTTAATTTGTGCAGGCCAGTGCACAATCAACGGTGTAGATATGCCACCCTCATGAACCCAGTGTTTGTACTCCCTAAAAGGTGTGTTGCTGACATTGGCCCAATTCCGTCCATAAGCCGTATAACCGTCCGGCGGACCTGGCCATCCATCTTTCATCACCTTTACCGGTTTCCCATCCCGGGTTACGTGGGGAATCATCCTGGTCTGTAGTTCTCCCGGTTTCATCGGTTCATGATTAGACAATGGTTCTTGATTCACCCAGTCCAATTCCTCGGCGCATGCGCCATTGTCCTGAAGAAACAATATGAGTGTGTTTTCGAGCTGCCCCACTGAGTCTAATGCACGCACGATCCGTCCGATATTGTGATCCATAATATCGACCATTGCGGCATACACTTCCATATTCGCCAGTTCCCAATCGCGATCTGGAATGTCATCAGTCCAAGGCCTAATGAAGGAGTCCCGGGGAGTTATCTTCCACAGATTATCGATAATCCCCATCTCCTGCATCCGCTCAAATCGCTCTGATCTGACAACATCCCAACCCAAATCATATCGCCCTTTGTACTTGGCAACCTCCTTTGCGGGAGCATGCATAGGCCAATGTGCCGCAGTATAGGAGAGATATAGGAAGAAGGGTTGGTCTTCATGGTGGTTTTCTATGCATTTCAAGGCGTAGTCTGTAAAATCGGTCGTACAATAAAATCCCTCTCGAGGAGCAATGTATTCATTTCCTTCGGTCAAGGAGGCAGGATCATATAGACTTCCGGCACCGGTTATCATGCCAAAAAATTTGTCAAACCCGCGTTGAAGAGGCCAGTTCTTTTTATCTGGGTTTTCCGGTAAGTATGGTGTCACGTGCCACTTACCAGACATGTAGGTTACATAGCCCCCGATCTTTAGAACTTCGGCAATCGTCACGGCCTCACGGCTCAAATCACCACGATATGCCGGTGTCCCTCGATCACTCATCATATGACCAACCCCAGCTTGTTGAGGATATAATCCAGTCAGTAATGAAGCTCTGGTAGGGCAACATCTGGCGGTATTATAAAATTGGGTAAATCTCAAACCATTTGCTGCCAAAGAATCCAGATGAGGTGTGTTGATTTCACCTCCATAACACCCAATGTCTGAAAATCCCATGTCGTCTGACATAATCAGGAGAATGTTGGGAGGCTTGGCCATCTGACCTTCAATGGATCCCATGGCAGTCCATAGAAAACAGACCCCAAGCAGGCCAATACTCATAATTCCAAAAGCAGGCAATCTCGTCATATGATCATTGTTAAAAATAATGCATTTGCATTTCTAGACGACTGGGGATCATGAAGGCTCAGAAGCAATATCATTTTGGGAAAAATACACGGGTAAAGTACACTTATCTAAATATTAATTCTCCCTTTCGAAAAATAATTTTCCCTGGAAGGGGTTTTCAGCCACTGTCTCGTAATCAATGAGATTTGTCAGATATTCCATCAAATCAACCAGCCGGTCCTCTCCCATCGCTTGACCTAGACCCGGAGTCATCAATGAATGAGACAAAGCTTCCCTTGCAATAATATGTTCTTTGATCAAGCTTTGGGTTAGTCCTGAGGATACTTTCAAGGTAATTTCACGGTCATTCTCAGAAAGAATATAGCCGATCACCTCGGTACTGTCTTTAAGTAGAAAGCGGATACCTTCAAAACCATGACTAATCGCTGCATTGGGAAAGAGAATCGCCCCATAAAGGGCATCTTTCCCAAGTTTGTTTGAAATATCGGATAGGTCAGGTCCAAACGCTATCCCCTCTTCATGAATCTGATGACAGTTACTGCAAAAAGACTCAAACACCAACTTACCCTTAGATAGATCACCTGATCGGGTCATGAGGATATCCAATGGGGGTAATTCCGTTATCCCGGGAACGCTTTCTCCTTGCTCATTGAGGTAGCTGATTCCTACCTGGCGATCAATGTCCCGGGCTGCATTTAACAGCTTGGTGGCCGCCAATACCCGTAGTTTGTCGTCCAACATTTTGTTCATCACCAGATCGATGATTCGCTCCTCCCACCCCCAGTCTTGGGCCAGTGCCTCAACCGCTCGTCTTCGCAGCGCTGCCTCCTGGGCCTCATCAACTATTACATCAACTAGCAGCTGTTTGGCGCTGTCTTCATCAATGGCTCCCATCAATTGAATAATCTGGGAAGCATCTGGACCCGAAATGCCTCTCTCAAAGCCTTGATATCCCTTAAGCTTTATCAATACCGCCGCAGCCCGGACTCCCTTGGCAAGTCCTGGATGGTCAATCGCCATTTGATAAAGATGAGATACTTCTCCCGTCAAACTTAATTTATCAATCAGATCGATATATTCTTCGGTGCCCCGAATCTTAGGTAGCAAATTTGCCACCGCCTGTTGCACAAGTCCTGATGTTCTGGCGAACTCTGGACTTAAATGAGTGAGAAGCATTTGGGTGAACGCTGATTGTCTTGGCCCTCTATCAACGTCAAATAATTTGGCCAATTTTATCTCCCTTTCTGGAGAATCAACGAAATCTGTTGCCCGTAGAAAGCGTCCTATCTCCCTTTGAGTAAGGCTGGTATCCATCAAGATCTTGATCAGCAAGTCAAAAGTCCTTGAAGAACGAGAGCGCCAAATGATATCACGTACGGCTTTACCTTGAAGAGACGAATGATGAGTCAAGAACTGCTCCAGACATGAATCCCAACGCCGTGAAGCGCCGATACCCAAGGCTTCCAAATACCAACGATCTTCTCCCTGATATTGATCAGCCAATGGCACCCAATATTCAAAGATCTCACCCTCCATTTCGTGTAGTGCTATAGCTATCTCCCGTCGCACCTTGGGCGAAGGATCACGAAGCATAGGTTTTATAAGCAACCTCAGTTCTTGGGGAATCCATTGTCTAGCAACCCTAATGGCCGTGGATCTAATCATCGGATCAGGATCGATAAGACCTTGCTGTATATATTTGTGGTCGATTCTGGCCAGTAGCCATAATGACCTTGCGCGATAAGAGAGGTTCTCACTCTTCCACAGTTTAAGTAGAGCGACTTCCCCTTGCCTACCGAAATCTTCCAGGGCCTGCCAAGCCAGATACCTGGTAGCTATATTGGAACTCTTTAAGGCCTCTATTGCCATTAAAGGTCGAGCCACATCAATGGTTGGCACTTTATAGTTCCTGGCCTTCGGAGTAGTCAATCGAAAGATGCGACCACGATGAGGATCTCCCGCCCAATGGCCTCCTACCCCAGGATCGTACCAATCTGCAACGAAAAGCGACCCATCTGGGGCAACCACGACATCTGTGGGACGATACCAAGTGTCCCTGCTCCGCATCAGCAGTGGCTCACACTCGGCGCTAAATCCCGCCCCAGCATCTTCTAAAATAAATGACCAAATGGCTCCGGGACCGGCATCGGCATGGATCACTTGGTTGTGAAATCGTTCGGGTAGCAACTTACCCTCATAGAATAAAATCCCACAAGGTGATCCGGAGCCGATAATGTATAGATTTGGAATTACTCCCGGGTCGTTCTGATGCCAGTGCCGCTGGGGGATTTCTTCGTGCATACCGCTGCGACTTTCCTGCCAAGATGCTCCGGTCATTTCGTCACGATATCCAAAATTTCCATACTCCATAATGTAGTTGATCCGTACTGCTCGGTTGCCGTCATCGTCATTGTCAGATTGCCACATACGCCCATAAGAATCTACACCAACTTCGAAATTGTTGCGAAAATTATGGCCCAAGGCATCCAGTCTTCGACCATCCATCTCACAGCGAAAGACCATCCCTTGCCGGTAAGGCTGTCCGCTGTTGTTTACCACATTGCCCATCCGATCAACCACGGGTTTTCCAACTTTGTCCCGAATCTCTGGTGTAGCATTCCCGTAATTGAAATACAACCGACCATCAGGGCCAAAGGTCACCGCATGGACGGTGTGATCTCCCTGCTTCCGACCCAAACCGGTGAACAAAGTATCAATCTGATCTGCTTTGTCGTCCCGATCATCATCAGTCAATATCAAAATGTGCGGACTGGAAGAAAGGTATACTTGATTGTCAAAGACAGCAATCCCCATCGCTCCGTCCACGAGCGGATCATGGAAAAATATCTTTCGAGAATCGGCCTGGCCATCGTTATTTTTATCTTCCAAAATAACTACCATGTCTCCACCTTCCTGATATGGATTGTCGGGGTTTCTTTCTGGGCGGTAATTTACGTTCTCGACCACCCAAACCCGGCCACGATGGTCCACATCGATATTGGATGGGTTTCGGACCATCGGTTCGTGCGCAAACAATTGTGCCACTAGACCCTCTGCTGCGGTGACTCCGGCCAGAGCGTTTTCAGGCAATCGCTGTTCACGCACAGTCAAGGTTTGCTCAACCTCAACTTTCCCCTGATCCTGGCAACCCAGGCATGACATGGCATAAATAAGGAATGCTACTATCGGGATGCCCCACCTTTCGCCAATCTTCATTAAAGACTGCATGATCTTCTGTTTTTCAATCCCATCAAATGCAGGTGTAGATGATCTAATTTACGAATTCGTACCGATCATCCGAGCTTCTCATCATCTGACATCAACCAGTGAGTGCCACTGCTGGAGTTTTTTCTTCGCAAATAATCCTTCTAAAAATCCGGGTCTCACATGGGCCACCATCGACAAAGCTACACTGGTGATTTTCTTCGACATTTTTCCAAAATTCTTGTATCTTAATATTTACAGTATAAATTATTGCAGAATGGCACGCTCAATAGTATTCATTGTAATCTCATTTCTCATCTCCGGGCTATGTCTCCATTCCACACTGTTTGGTCAGACCAGCGAAGATCCAACAGATTCAACCAGCTTCTTCGAGACCATCCTCCGGGATACGGCCCTTAAAGTCACCATAAAAACTGATCACAAGCACTTCCTCAAGAACAAGAAAAAAGAAGAATACCAGCCTGCAACGATTGCCTATCAAGAAAAAGATGGAAAATGGGTTGAACGAAACATCGAAATAAAGAGCCGTGGCAATATGCGGCTCAAAACCTGCTATTACCCACCGATCCGCCTGAAATTATCAGAAGAAGATATAAGTAAGGAGGGATGGAAATCTCATAAAAAATACAAATTGGTGGTTGGATGCAAGAATGGAGAAAGCTACAACCAAATGGTGCTGCGTGAATATCTTGCCTATCGGATTAATCAGATCATTACCGAGAATAGTTTTCGGGTACAACTTCTTGAACTGACCATCATCGATACCGAAGGTAACAGAGAACCCAGAACCACCGTGGCTTTTATTATCGAGGATGAAGATGAATTGGCTGATCGATTGAATGGAACTATTTTTGATCCTGCCAGCGTATCGAGAAACGCCTTACTAAAAGAAGCATATGCTTATATGTCCATATTTCAATATATGATAGGCAATACCGATTGGTTCGTGTTGAATAAGCACAATGCCAAATTCCTACACAAAAAAAATGTGCCTTTAATTATTCCTATTGCCTATGATTTTGATTTTGCTGGCCTGGTCAATGCACCTTACGCCGTGACCAACGACGAAATGCCCATACAATCTGTGACTGAACGGTTTTTTATTGGAGAATGTGGCGAGTTTGAGCAATTGCAACCCATAATTGAAGACATTCTCCAAAAAAAAGCATCGATTCTACAACTCCCCGAAGATCTACCCCAACTCGAAGATCGATCAAAAGAATACGTTCTCAAGTACTTAAAAGAATCATTTGAGATTTTGGAAGATCCCGATAAAATGCAAAAAGAAATTGAACGGGGATGTGGATGGGAACCTAAGGCTCTTCGTTGATTTTATAGTCAGATCTCTACAAAGGTCTAAGCAATATACCCTTGTACCAAGCTTCAGCGGGAGACCCTCCGTGAATTTGAACACAGACCACACCCTGTGCAGTGATATTTTGGTCACTTTCGGTAAAATCAAGAATCTTCACACCATTGATTGAGCATTCAATTTGGTTGCCTAGGCATCTGATTTGATACTCATTCCATTTATCCTCCCGCACAATCTCCACTATATGTTCTACCGGAGGTACTAAGAATTTTCGCCGACGCGACTCATCATATAGTCCACCCCAAACCAAGCCATCTGATGTATAACCTACATCCGCCTGATAACCCACAACCTCATGATGGCCAGGAATGCGTTTGGTTCGAAATTGGATCCCCCCATTATTGTCTCTGGTTGGATTAATAAACTTCACCCGGAGTCTTAAATCGAAATCAGTATAGGACTTTTCCGTACACAGGAACTGATTCTTGGGAATGGGTTTTGTCAGTGATCCAGCAACTATTGCCGAATCCACAATGCGGAAGAAAGATTGATCACCTTCCCAGCCGGTGAAATCGACACCATTGAATAGTCGAACAGCATCTGATTGACTAAGGGAAGGGATACTTAAAATACTCCAAATGCATGAAAAAATAATGATTGTTTTCATAATAAACGGATGTGGGATTGAGACATATGTGTTTGATTAACTCAAAATTCCAGCAGAAAAAAAAGGTTCGGGATTCCTACCTGTTTTATTCTTGCCACAAAATGGCAGTACCTGTTTTTCCCGCCACTACAATATCAGGGCGCTGATCCTCATTAAGATCTGCCACTCGAATAAAAAGTCCAGTACCTACGCCATCGACTAATATATGTCGACGAAAGTTATGGTTTGACTGGTCCCAGAAATAGACATAAATACTGGCGGTTTCTTCTGCTCCCGGATCCTTACCACTGTGGGCATATTTTCTTTTTCCTGCAATCAATTCTGGTCGATCATCACCATTGAGATCAGTCCAGGTGAGGGCATGTGCTTGCGACCAGGTAGAATCGATAAGATGAGTTTGCCAGATTGTGCGGTCACCAATCGACTCCTTCTGTTCCTGCCAATAGAGCCCATAATCATGTCCTCTACCCCTGATGATGTCATTGCGATTGTCGCCATTCAAGTCAGTCACGATCATTGGGCAACTTCCGCTAGACCATTGCCAGTCGCGATGAAGGCGCCAAGGTTGGTCCTCGCTTATTCTTTCAGGCTGCTGGTACCAGCCATCATCAAAAAGTATGTCCGCTTTGCCATCACCATTGATGTCTCCAAATCCCACTCCATGGCTATTGTGCTCCCCCACCGGGAAGCTTCGGAAGCGGGGATGTTCATTTTGAAACAATTTCCAAATAACCAATGCATTAGTACGCACATAGCTGTTTACGATGTACTCAGGTATTCCGTCGCCATCGAGATCCTGCAAAGATCCAATCTCACCATGACCATGGCCTACGTCGGCCAGCTCCTCGACTTGCCAGGGGATTCCCTTAATCAAACCTACTTCACCTGGATTCCGAAACCATAAGATCCGGGTTTCCCCCCATCCGGTAGTTACAACATCGAGCCAACCATCTTGATCGACATCATAGAGATGCTCTCCATTGTTTTTGGCGTAGTCAGGTGGGTGTAAAGCTATGGCCCTCACCGGCCTGGGTACGTAATCGGGAGCGGGATACCAATTGCGACCAGCAACAATATCCAGCAAACCATCGCGATTGATATCACCTATATCGCATGCTTCATTATTGTCGACATAGAGCCATTGTATCCGAAACGTGAGGGAGTCTGACTGTCCTGATAATTTACACTCACACCACATGAAAAGTATAAGTAAAACTACGCTGGATTGTTTGATCCGCTTCATTGAAAGTCCCTTATTTGCTATCGTCATAAACATTTATTCCTCCATTCTCCTCTTCAATTCGTTATATCGCTTCGTGGCGAGCGCACTAGGTTGCCCTCTTTTACATAGCTTCAATTGACCAAGTCTGCGATGAGGGTTTTCAACAATGAATTGCTGATTCCGCACCTTTTCGTCCAACAAAGCTAGTGCCTCCTGAAATCTTGGATCTTTCTTGGCCCGGTGATAAAAGGACAAGGTAAAGCAATAGTAAAATAAATTGTATCTCAAAAACGGATATTCACTTTGCATGAACAATGAACCAATGCCAAAGTGACAGGGCCCCCAAGGTCTTCTTTCGTTCCAATGTCGCAGCAAAGTCTCCACCGCGCGATCCAAGTCAGCATGGACACCACCATCTTTGATAAACCGGAAAGCATCCAAAGCTTCTAAAGTAACCCCAGGATTTGATCCATCGGTTTCCATACTTTTACCCAGCTTGATTTTATTACATCTCCACCCGCCATCAACGTGTTGAATTTTGGCAAGATGATCGAAGGTGGCTTGCAATCGGGGATCATGAGCATAGCCCATTGTGCATAATACTCGCAAAGCGGTAATTGTATGACAGGGATAAATTGCGCCCGATGGTGAGATTTTAAAACGTCCATCCGGCCTCCATGTCATAAAGATTCTGGAAGCGATCCCCTGAATTTCAGGATCCTCACCGGTGAATCCGAGTTCAGTTAGAAGTATACCCACGTCGCGGGCTGAGAAAGGGGATCCTTTTCCAATTCGATTGTCTGTGGTCGTCCAAAAGTCATCGCCTAGATGTCCTTGCTTTTCTTTGATGACTAAGATATCAGCATTGTATTCCTTTCTCAAGTTCATACACCGATTTTAAGACAGGGGATTAATCAGATTCCAGGCATCAAATCAAAGAGATCTACCAACTACCTTGCTCAAAATCCCAAGATACGTTTTCCATTCACCAATTGCCGACTAGTAATGAGGGACATTTTCATTCTGTAGATCATCAGTCGACCGGCTCCCAAAGGTGACACCATCCAACATACTCTCGCAAGATATTTTGGGTGCTTTCAAAGTTCTTTAACTGCAATCTTCACTTCATGACCAATACTGGTAGCTTGAACTTGGTCAGGATCTTTTTTGTGTGGCTTGATGCAAGAAAGCGATAGAATATGTTTCGCTTTTTGTGAAAAATTGACAGAATATCAATCTCATAATTTTGACAAAACGAGAAAAGCTCTTCCTCAATGCTTTTTCCAAGAATATTATGAAAAGTCACCTGAAGTGATTCCGGTTGTGCTTCGACAAATTCTTTGAGCTGATGAATTTCCGTTGTTTCCTCTGGGGAAGGCTGATCAGTCACATGCACATAGCGAACGATTGGAGTAAAGGGCGCCAGGAGTTTCAATGCTTTCCAGACTTCAAAAGGATCAGAAGGGTTTAATTGGGTGGCATAGGCAAGTTGTGCAACCGGCCTAAAATACACATCTTCTGGTATGATCAAAACGGGATGATCGCTCTCTTGTGCTGTGTCCGTTGAGCAAGTGCCCAAGAATTTGTCTAACCCACCTAATTTTCTGCCCCTGGCACCCATCACGATCATCTCAACTTTCTCTTCCTTGGCAACATCCTTAATCACGGTCACCGGATGACCAGCCCTGATCACAGTTTGGATCTTGGCTCTATCCTTCTGCGACTTGGTCTGTTGACAAGCCAAACCTATCTGAGCGTCGAGTGCTGTTTCTGCTGCAACCTTCTTTGTCTCATAGGCCGCTCCAGATGGAATCGGCATGTCTAAAAGGGCCAAATTGATTTCAATAGCGTGGAGCAAAATAATCCGATCGTCAAGATCTCTGATCAGATGTAAAATATAGACCAAGGCATTATTGGCATTTACCGAAAAATCAGTGGGAACAAGGATCTTCTTCATATTCTAGTGTTCATGATTCTCCACAAAATCTTTTCTGACCCACGATCAAGCATTCTGCTACACCTCGATACCATCGGAGATTGTAGTATTTTCTCTGGATCGCCCTGCCAGAAATAGCTTCTTTTTTGCCGATAAGTTCCCACTTTGTGGAATTGGATACGATAAGAAGCATCAGTAAATAGAGTGATAACCATCAGCAGGACCCGGGAGTTGAGGCAATTATCGAAATTTGATATTCTTATTGCAGGGAGATTTAGACCCACTTGGTCGTAGTCTACCACTGATAGTTATTGACACCTCCTGTGGTGTCATTTGACGAGTCAAAGAGGGCATCTAATAGCTCAAAGAAATTGTCGACAATCTCATTGGATCGAATAGCCCCATCGGCACACCAACTATACTGCCCATATGCATTTTGAGCACTAGACATATCCGGATGAAACCAAGAAAGATGGTTCCAAAAAGTCTGATTTGTTGGATTATATATTTCTCTTCCTTGGGGTATGATTTGATACACTCCGCTCTTTCCACTGGTGAATTTGTCTGTAATGGGAAGGAACCCATATCCATAGTACGAATATAAGACCAGGCGATCCAGGGCCCCACAAACCTCTCCTGCCTTAGTTCTGATTTCCTGGGTCAACCCATCATCATTACTGATCTGGAACCAAAAATGATACGCATCCAGGTAAGGAAAAGCCAGTTTAGCCTCATCCAAATTGCTGCTTGTGTTGTGGTAGTAACCCAATGTTTGTCCAATGATATCGACAAGAAGTTGTGGATCGGCATAAGCCAACAGTCTCGCACATTCATCGATTTTAGATTTGACGATGCCAATCTGCGAATTATCAAATAAACCCCAGGAAGACCACTCTTGACTTTGATGAACCTCCTCTATAATCAACTGAGCAACCGACAAAGGTGTCATTTGAGACGGATCATCATCAGGTGCTGATCCCTCATAAAGACGGGATGCATTAGGGTTCCTTCTCAAGCGGTCATTATCTGACAATCTTCTCAAAATTTTATCATAGGCCCAGGCGCCAGAGAGGGGGGCAGATGCGATAACATAGGACGCCGAAAATCTCCCATCCACCGGTCGCCACTCATATAAATTTTCTAACCCTGCCATGGAGCAAACATCCAATCCCAATATATCCACAGACTCATCCTCGCTCAATACCTTGGTAATCTCACTGGGATAAAGTCGATCTACAGGTTCCATTTCACCATCAGGGCACATAGCCCTACCACTACCATGTGAACGTAAAATAAGCAGATAATGCCTGGCTGGAAAATACTTCTTGCCATATTGGATAAACCTCTTAAGGGTCTTAGCATCAGCCATATTGGCTTCAAAATGCCGTGTCGCCTTCATTTCAGGAAAAAATTCCATGCCATCCAATTTCATATATGCCCCATCTCTAATACTGTACATACGGGTATCGTTGAAATTGCCATCCAGGGTCAATGAATCCTCTGAAAACCCATCTATCCTATCAATCAATAGGATGAAGTTGATTCCATCATTTCCTTTGCCCTGTTTCATCTCTTCAACATCACTTAATAAATCAATCTCGGATGAATTCGAACCGGCTGCGTAATGCATAATGGTCCAATCGGCAACTGGCTGAGGAAAGCATAAGTCGAATGCAAATAATAAAAATGCAAAGGGAGACAATAGAAGTAGTGTGACCAAAGCCCTTTGAAGATGCATACTTAAGATATTATTGATTATTTTTAACTTAGTTAAAATGCAAAATTTATACTCTGCTGATAAAAATGTCGGTAAAACATTTGATATATATCATATGAAAGCCATCATTGAATCCATATTCATATAATAGTTGTCAGAAAATTCAAGGAGTTTTGCCGAAATGATATTATTCGAACCCATTTAGGGATTTCCTGAAGTAGCGATTTGGTAAACTATTGCGTTCCCCCGGGCTGCTCTAGTGGATTCCGATCCCTTGATTTTGAAAAACAAAAGAGATAACTTAGCCAGGGATAAAGGATCTGGTGATTCTTATGTCAAATTACTCAAAGATTTTTATGCAAAGGGAAAATCTCCGATTTTATATTAATGTCCTCTTTCTACTGGGTTTCTGTCTACCGGGCACTTCACAGATCGTTCATTTAACTGAAGTCGAAACTGGAAAGCAGGCTATGCACTACCTTTTACCAGAATTCACTAGTGGAACCATCATTCGCACCAACGGTGATTCTACAAAGATCAAATCAAATTATAATCTTATAACCGAGGAAATTGTAATCGATCTTGGTCATTCCAAAGCTCCCTACCACCTTGATGGATCGGAGAAGCTTATCATGATTAGCGACATTCGATTTATTCCGATTGCAGGTGTACTTTATGAAAAGCTGTACGAGGACGCTGTAACTTTGCTGGTACATAGAAAGCAGAAATTGGAGAGACTGGGGCAAAATACCGGGTTGGGTCGATCCAGCATCATAGATTCAAAGGAACAACCTCCTGACAAACATCTGCTGTATGAAATGACCCTCCCGGGAGCCTTTGAATTGAAGGCTTCGGACAAATATTTTCTGTTCAAAGAACATAAGTTGATCCCACTCGATAAGCTAAAGGATCTCTATGGAATCTTCCCTGCGTTTCAGGAAGAGCTGAAACACTACATTAAGGCTGAACGTATAAAAAAACACCGCGAGGAGGATTTGATCCGGCTCGCTAGATTTATTAACCGTAAAGTGCAAAGCAACTAGACAAAGAAACCCTTCAGATCAATCAAAATGTTCAAGCAGGCTATCATAAGACAGATGCCAAATGATGCTTAGTTGGTGTTTGAGAGATTGACATCCTGGAATAATGTGGGGTTGACATCCCGCATGAAGCTATTCCTCATAATATTTATCAACTCCTCCATATCCCTTGATCATCCGACCAGTGCCAGTTATCTTGATGAAATGCGCTAACCGTTTGGTAAATTCCTCTGGCCTCTTTCTGGCTGCATTGATATACGCTATTCGAATCCTTCGATATGGCATTGGCAATTTAACATAATGTTGCCAGGCCTCATCGTCCTTCCTGATCATCTCAATGATATCCTGCGGAAACTGGAATTCTTCCTCGAGAATGGCCTTCATGGACTCAGCTATTTTGGGAAGCAGCAGCCCCTTTTTGGCAAGATACCTGATCCGCTCTTTATTGGGTTGTGAAAACTTACCTGATCGCCGGGGTGTAAATCGCTGCATCGAGTGCTCCGAATCCAGGCTTCTGACAATGCTGTCGATCCATCCGAAACACAATGCTACCTCTACCGCATCATTGTAGAGGATTCGCTTTTTTCCGGTACTCTTCTTCGGATAAACCAGCCAAGCTTCCTTTTCGCTGTCATAATGCTTAGACAACCAATCGCGCCAGTCATTTCGATCTTGGAGGTGTAGAATATTATCCATTGGATACGAGCCGAAGCTGACCAATCTCCGGCTTTAGAGTTTGTATTCCATAAACCGGGCGCCGGGTAAAGGATTGTATCCGTAATCCTCAATTTCGTAAAATCCAGTCGTCCGGTACAATTCATTGGCGCTCTCCATATCAGGAACAGTATCAAGACGGAGGTAACGATATCCCATCATTTTGGCTTCCTCAATCGTCTTATTGAGCATTTTGCGACCAAAGCCCTTACCCCGGTATGCTGGTTGGATATACATTCTTTTAATCTCACCCACAAAATCACCAAGGTTCCTCAGGCAGGTGACACCTACAAATTGATCTGCAAATCTGGCCAAGAGAATAAATCCCGTGGGAGGTCCATAATGCCTGTTTAAGTTTATAATCTCAGTATCAAAATCCTGAAACTCTAAACTAAAATCCAGCGACTCAGCATATTCGGTGATCAATTTTCGAGCGGTCTCATAGTCTTCTTCCGTATTGGCAAAATGCAGGTCGGCCTCGTCCTTGTGATCTCTTCCGTGGTCTGTGGTTCGCATATTCTAAACTCGGATTAGGTTAATTTAAGCAAAATTAATCAAGTGCGAAAGCCAAACGCATTCTACACATAGTGAAATTACGGGCTGCCTACCATTATGATCGCCTGAGGGTGTACCAAAAATTGACCTGATATCGGTATTTCCAGGAAATATGCTCGAGCCGTGTCGCCTGCACTAACCGTCACTTCGTGGGTGCCTAATATTACGGAATCACAAGACTCTGGCCATCTACCCAGAGACCAATTCGAGGTGTTTTCGTACCAATCACCATCTGAACCAACCCATTGATTTTCAGGATGGGAAGAGCACGTTGGACCAACAATCTCAAAAGCTCCGATGTCTGGCTGATACCGTGGATTACCCAGGATATCATGGGTGGGTGCGTGGGCCACGCTTGCTATGTTGCGCGCTGGACTTCCGCTAGAAATGGTCCCATAGTTTTGTATAAGATTTAGAAAAACCTGTGCGATGGCATCTGAACCGTCAGCAAACTGCTCACTGACCGGTATCCATCTAGGCAAAACAATTCCCGATAAAGAACCGAGAAGGGGTTCGGCCTCGATACGTGATGGGTCATCAGAATAGTTGATCAATTCTGCAGCTTGCTCTGGGATGGCATTACCACCGTTCCAATATAAGTTGTTTTCAAGTACCCATGCGGTAGTTTCCCCTATGGGAGTATCAGAAAAATCGTCCATGGTACCATCGGGATCAGACCAGATGTTATTGTAACAATAAATATTTTCATTGACCAGGTTATTTCCTTCCAAATTAAATCGAAAGGCAAAAGCCAGACTTGGCAAATTTCCAGAAATTGAATTGTTTCGAAAGGTGATATTCTTGCAACCCTTCACGCCAAAGGCAGCCCTCATCACATTGGCCGCATTGCCCAGCATAAGGTTATTTTCAATCATCACATCCTGGGCTTCAAAAAAGGATTGGCCGTCCTCACCGCACAGCACAAAATTACTTCCTGTACTTCCCTCCCAATTTAGGAAGACGTTCTTAGCTACAGTAACATCCTTAGAACCACTAAAAATATCAGAAGAACCATTGCTGTCTTTTATCACGATATAACTGCTGGTATTGTTGCCGTTAGCTCTACCACTACCGGCAAAGTCGTTGAAAAAGACATTGTTTTCTATCGTCACATCTTCCACACTATTCACATCGATATGTTCATCAGAGCCTGATTGGTTGTAAAACATGTTTCCGTAAACCCCAATCTGTGTACAAGCATTATTGATCTTCAAAAGGTCATTATTATAACTATCGTGAATGATATTGTTCTCAATGATGATGTCACTTACGGAATTGTCACTGCCCCCATCGATATGCACCACCAGACCAGCTGATCCCACCCCGGAATGAGCTATATCAAATCCCGACAAAGTAATGCCTCGACATCCTCGTGCGTCTTTATAAAAAGTAAAAACTCGATCGTTGTTACGCATAATTGCGAGATAAGGAATCTCAGATTTTACGGTTACACCGGTATTGAAAGAGCCTCTCATTCTCACGCGGCCATTGTAAATACCACATTTAACAAGAATGGTACTGCCATCGAGGACTTGATCCAGGGCAAAAGTAATCGTAGCCCAGGGATTAGTATTCGATCCATCACCGGTCACATCACTGCCTGTGGTAGACACATAATAGGTTTGGGCCTTAATCCAAGACGGCATAAGGACAACCAGAATTGTAATATAGAAACTGATAAAATGTGAAATGTGAAACATGCACTAAATCGATTGATCAAAGAGCGTGATCGCTGGACTATTTGAATCTGTTCGATAATTGTGCCAATTGGGATTGTGCTGGTGCGCTTTGAGAAAGGTTCTGCTTCTTTGACGCCATTTCAATATAAAAATTGTTGATTACCTTGTTTTTCTAAGTAGTTTGAGTGAAACCAGATCACAATGAATAACATGAAATCAACATTTCTCTGTATAGCAGCAATGGCTTGTTTACTTTCTTTCAGCGGTCAGATAAAGAAAAAATTTCAACAAGAACAGGTCAACATTCTATTCATAATGACTGATGACCATTCGTACCAAACTTTCAGTGCGTACGATGACCGCTTCATTCAAACACCGCACCTGGACCGTTTGGCCAAGGAAGGAGTTCTCTTTACCAACAGCTTTGTGACCAACTCGATCTGTGCTCCCAGCAGAGCGGTCATGCTGACCGGTAAACACAGCCACTTGAACGGACAGCTTGACAATCGACTCCGATTTGACAGCAGTCAAGCCACTTTTCCCAAATACCTGCAATCTGCTGGCTATCAAACCGCCATTGTAGGCAAATGGCATTTAAGAAGTCGTCCTATGGGTTTCGATCACTACGAGGTGTTGATTGGACAGGGAAACTATTACAATGCAGACTTCATTGAAAATGGTCAAAAGAAACAATCTGACGGTTATGTGACTGATGTGATCACCGATAAAGCCATAAAGTGGCTTGATGGGCGGGACCAAAACAAGCCCTTCTGCCTCCTATTGCACCACAAGGCCACGCATCGGATTTGGCTGCCTGATACAGCGTTGCTGAAAGAGTTTGATGGTACGGAGTTTCCTTTGCCAGAAAACTTCTTTGACAAATATCACGATCGGCAGGCAGCCGCCGAACAAGCGATGAGCATTGCAGAGGATATGGACCTCGTCTGGGATAATAAGATGCTGGACCCAGAAGGGGAGATTCATACGCGACTGCGCCAAGCCTACGAAAACAGGATGTATGGTCGCCTAAATCCCGCCCAAAAAGCAGCAATAGATCGGCATTATGGTCCAATGATCAAAGAGTTTAAAGAGAAGCAGCTGGAAAATCATGAACTGGCCAAGTGGAAATACCAAAGGTATATGCAGGATTACCTCTCCTGTGTACGGTCGGTAGATAACAACATTGGGCGCATATTGGAGTATCTGGATGACAACGATCTTTCCAAAAACACCCTGGTTGTTTACACTTCGGATCAGGGATTTTACATGGGTGAACATGGATGGTTTGACAAACGATTTATGTATGAAGAATCTTTACGCACACCACTTGTCATGAGATTCCCCCAGGGCTGGCCACAACCTCAAATTGTTGATGCCCTGGTCCAAAACCTTGACCATGCACCCACCTTGATGGATATAGCTGGTCTAGAAATTCCATCCGACATGCAGGGTCGAAGCCTGCTTCCCCTGGTTTCAAATCGAACCACTTCTTGGAGAGATGCCATTTATTACCACTACTATGAATATCCAGGACCCCACAGTGTAAAAAGACACTATGGCATTCGCACCGACCGGTTTAAATTGATACATTTCTACAATGATATTGATGAGTGGGAATTTTACGATCTGGCGGAGGATCCCAATGAGATGAATAACCGCTATTCTCATGACAATTACCGTCCACTCATCGATAGTTTAAAAAAGGAACTTGCGGATTTGGAGGCGCACTATATGGTTAAAAGGGAATAGAAATGACAAATGTACTGGCTGGTGTCCGGCTCCCAAAAGCCATTTATGAGTAATATAGCCTATTGCTCCATACCTTCGCAAAAGGATTAGTGGTGGATCACGATCAGCTTTCAATGCAACATGCCCAGATAGAAAAAGTGATTATCTCCATAAAGGGATATGAAAAACCATCGGATATTTTACCGCAGATCTCCCGGGGGATTGATAGCAGTTAACACCAATCGTCACATCTCAGAAGAGGCGTTGCATGAAAGTTACCGTTTTTCGAAGTTAAATTCATACCTGACAATACTATCTTGCTCCATTCCCTCTATGGTTCGCCGATATCTATCGCTTGATATAAATTTATATTCAACTCGATACGGATTCGAATAATCTCTATTCTCAAATACTATTCCATCTTCATCTCTTTCTATCGCCTTAAAAATTTTAGGATTGGCATGCTTTATCACACTAAATAAGACTACCTCTGACCCTACTTCCTCTATTTTTGTCGTTGCTTGATATAATGTATCCACATTTTCTATGTATACTCCACTTTGCACCATCCACCCTTCTTCGTTTATCTTCCAACTTTCATGAAGTTCTCCATCAAAGGCCCCTGCTGTCCATTCTCCGGCCAATTTACCCTGCAACCCCAGGATATCAATGCTATTCTTTTGCTCCGCACAGCAAATGATGAATAAACTAATCATTAAAAGCCTTGCAATATTTTTCAGGATTTCAACTGTCAATTTATTGATTGATTTCATCCTCATTGGATTATGTCCTTTGATAATTTCCCTTTAATTTCCCCATCTCCCTAAGATTTTGGTCAGATAGATGTGCAATAAAATTTCCCAAACCAAGCCCGGCAAAAATGAAGACAACAGGAAGTGAAAGAAATGCTGTAATTAAAGAGAAGGCCAATGCAGAAGTATTTGATGACCTTGATTTTTTTGTTGATAAACTCATTCTTCAAAAATTAGAGGTCCTTAAATGTGACATAACTCAGCACCTTGATTCAGCCTGTATCGTCGTATGTAGATCCCACGGGACATGCCCGTTGAATTTTGATCCTACGAGGTAAAAACGAACCCATCTCAGGGGAACACATCATTATATTTCCCATTCACCAGCTTCTTTTAGCCGTGCGATTTCTTCTCGAACTTTTTTTCTCTCCTCTCCCACCTTTCGAACGATTTCCTTGAACTCCTCTTCCCCTCTAATATTCGAAAACCATGGATCGAGTAGAATTTCAAATTGTGCTTAATCAATCCATTTGGATTTATACAGCTGATTGTATGCCTCCTTTTTGTTTCCCAGAAAGGCATGAATGGCAGCACTACGTACCTCAAAATCACCTGCTCCACGACGCATATCGGGGTTTTTATAGTTGGCTAAGGTTTCTTCCAAAAGCTTTTCTCCAGCTTCCTTCTCTTTGTTTAACCATAATGCCATTCCTCGATTTGTGTCGTGGAATAAAATTGTCGGAGGATAATCCACATCTCTTGGAATATTTTGAGCCTTTTTATAAATGTCCGAAGCTTGTTTATAGTTGCCTTTTTGCAGGTAGTACAAACTTAATAAATCAAAATCCATTCTTGTTTTTGGATTATCTTTCAATAATGAATCCAGTTTATCCCATTGTTTTAGCAAAATCGAGATCTTTGTTTTTTGAAATAACGCCTCCCTGGAGTTAGGGCGTATTGACACCATAGCATTCCAATAATGATGGGCCATCTCTAAATCATTTAACTCCACATATTTAAGGCTTAAGTCCTGGTATATCCAGTAAAGGTGATCCTCACCAAATGCCAGTCGTTCCCCTTTATGCATTAACTGAAGACCATAGACATAATTTTTTCTTTCACAATGCTTACTACCGAGAAGAAAAGAGTTTCTAGAGTCAGGTTGTAGATCCCAAGCTTTTTGAGCGTTTAAAAATGATTTCTCGCTATTTCCAATTGTTCTGAAATATGCAGATAGTGTTGCGTAAGCCTCTGCCAGGTTTGGATTTAATTCAGCGGCTTGATTAGTTAATACCAAAATTGAATCCAATACAACTCTCTTAGCTAGATCATAGGAGCCGTTATACGCTGAAAGGTACATCCTGGCTCTTCCAAGAAGAGCCTGCGCAAACTTAGGATCTTCTTTCCCAGCCCTTTGATAAAGTGTTATGGCGTTTTGAAAATTACCGGGGTCTCTGGAGTGACTCCATATCATGTGGTTCTGCTCTGCGCACAAATAAAAATCGTATGCTTCCAGATTATCAGTAGGAGGTGTATTCAGTAGCCTTGATTCAGCGTTAGTCAGCGTTAATTCCAATTGGTCGGCCACAGATTCGGCAATATCTGATTGCATCTCAAATATTTCTTCCAACGGCTGTTGATAACTATTCTGCCATATATGTTTGTCCTGTTCCCCCTCTATAAGCTGTACAACCACTTTCAATTCATTATCAATCAATTGAACACTCCCTTCAATTAGATGGGTTGCTCTAAGCTTTTGTGCAATTTCTGGTGAGGTTGGCCGTTTCGTCCTGAATTGTTCAACAGAAGATCTTGAGCGTACCTGTATCGATCTTATTTTTGATAATTGGTTGAGGATCTCTTCCATGAATCCATCACACAGGTATTGGGTCTCTGCTTTATTCAGGCTAAAGTTATCAAAGGGAAGCACTGCTATGGATACATCGGAAGGGTGTTCAGCTGTTTCGGCCGAAGTTTGTTGACTGGAATAATTAGCGTACAAAAAATAAAACAATAGAATTAGAATGCCACCCAATGCATACCAGGCAATCTTTCTAAGATTCCAGCCTTTTGATGGTGCCTGTTTTGGAACTGCAGCGGATTCTGTTGCCACTGCAGGAGTTGCACCCTCCACCTGGACGGAATAAACCTTTATGGGTTCCTGGACATTTTTCAGCTGCTCTTTACCATAAAAGGTAGTTTCAATTCCTCTTTTGTTTCCCAGATTCCGGTAAACTGACTCAGAGACCAGGATTCCACCAATTGGCGCCAGAGATTCCAGACGCGAAGCAATATTAACTCCATCGCCGAACACGTCATTCCCCTCAAAAACAACTTCACCTAAATGAATGCCAATTCTTAAGTTCAGAGCCGGTTCATTTAGACATGTCTCCTGAATTTCCTTAGCACAATAAACCGCATCACTAACCGTGGAAAAGGATGCCAACACTCCATCCCCTATCTCCTTCAGCCATCTTCCATTAAACTTCTCAATGATAGGTCTTTGTATTGCACGGTTCTTCTTCAGTAATTCAAAAGCGGACAGCTCATCTTCTCCCATCAAAGCAGTATACCCAACAATATCAGTGAACATTATTGCTGCTAACTTCCGAGATTGAGTCATGGTATTTTAAAATACGAAAAACACCATCAAGATACTGAATTTGTTGGTTGCTAGCGGATTAGGTGACCGGCCTCTTTGGGTCGATAACAAGACGGTCAACAATGAGCATGTAATCATAACAATGCAGACCAACGGTCAGAAGGCACGAAGTAGGTACTGCCCCAGTTGCTTTCAGCCGGAGTAGTAGGTGATTGTCAGAAAGGATAAAAAAATAGTTGCAATTTATTCTGGCACCCACCGTACCTGTTCCAACTTCTTGCACGCTGGCAATTGGCAATGATCACTCCTTTTATGGTGACCGCCGTTTCATTCATTGTAAATGCCGCCGGGATGGCACCGTTGTCAAAAAATGAAGTATTCCACTCCCAGCCTTGATTATTGGACTGGCTTCATCGCATCATGTAGTGCGCTCTTAGATTCCTGTGTAGTTGCCACCGGATACTTGGTATGTTCCCCCAGGTCCAATGTCGTACACAGTTTTGACATATTCCCCATTAACTTCGCCCGAGAAGTTTCCATTTAATTCACCACGTACTTTGCTCCTGATTATCGATTTCTCATTAGAGGCAACGATAGTGATCCGATGTATTCCCCTCGATAGCGTTAACTGAAAAGGCGTTCTTTGGCTCTCAAGCAATATGACCCGATCGTTTGGCTCTCCAACATCGCTTTCTATTTCGAGGTCGAAGATGACGGATTCCTCTCCAATAGAATTTACCGATAAGTAATATTGATAGTGAAGATCCGTGAAAGTAACGGCGTATATAGCTATTAATCCTAGAATGAATATTGAATTCAGGATCAGTTTAGATAACAAATTTCTCATGTCTTGAAGAATTTAATGCCTAATTACTGAGATTGCAGACCTTAGTTCATAACTATTTTTTGGACACTTTATTTGATCATTTTTAAGTATTGCGAGTTCTTCTGATGTTATTTGGTCATTTATCAGATATTATTGCCTACCACTTTATATTCACTAATTGCGCACAACTCACTATGTTTCAGTCTATCCCGTCGGATGTAGATCCACGGAACCTTCCTCGTCGAATCTTGATCCCACGAGGTAAAAAACGAACCCGTACCAGGGCAATGCTTCAACCCTTCCATGGGGTAAGATACGATTTTAGGCTCTGTTAGGACCTGTTTGTTAGAGTAACTTGCCTTGGCTGAATAGATTGCATAGAAATCGGGAGAGAAGATTTCTCCACTTACTTGTATAAGCTTCTTTTGACTGTTTTGGCACAGTACTGCGGCTGTACGCATCTCGGTATTATCGTTGTATTTTTCTGCATTATGGCTTTCGGTTTGGACGGTGGAGCAGATCTTGCTTTGGGACATGTAGTATTAGATCGATATATGTTCGATCCGATACAATCGGTACAAGGATTATAGTCGATTTTTCGCATTTTTCACATATTAAGGGACTGAGCCCAAGCAGGACTTTAAGAATCTGAAACGTTGTTCTAATGGTTTGACCTGCATTTCTTAATAGCTGGGGTATTTGATTACTGACTTTAGGAAATATCGACGTGGAATGTAGACCATAATAGCGGCATTAATGAAAATAGGGAGGTATCCTCCTTCTAATATGATATATCGATCAATAATAGCAGCCGACATATCCACATCACACCAAAAATAATTTTGTTATAGCCTAGGAACCTTGGCGATACAGTCCAACACAGGATTCAAATTAAGTCCTACGGACCACTTGAATCCTTATATGTTGGCCTGCGTATTGAGCGATAGGTCTGCCCCATTATTTGACAATCGATCCTGACCAGCTGCTTTCGGGCCCTGAAGTGGTCGATCGACCTATCTATATTTTGTCATAGATATTGGAAATCACCAAGTTCGACTAGTTCAAACTTCCTAATTTTGGACAATAAGCCGGCTGTTTACGGGTGGCCGATCAATTCAACATCCTTTCGCAAATTGGATCGTTCTTTTTTGCTTTCACACCGATGTCTCCTGGCTTTAATTAGTTATGTACAGAACTTCATAGTTCTTTAATACGAGATGGATTCAATATGAATGGATTTACTCGATACCCAATCGAACCAGATAAATGGAATAGGGTTGAATTTTTAATTGATGGTTCTTCAGGAAGACATCCGTTTCTTCGATTTTCACCTCGGCAGGGATGCCGGGATCATTGTAGGCCATTAGATCGTCGTGCTGAATAAGCCATTGCTTTCCGTTGTTTCCTATCTGGCTTTCTCCAAAATCGAAGGCTATCTCTACTGTCTCGGGTTTTTCATTGACAATGGCCAGTGTTATAATTGCCTTATCCATGGTAATAGCGGCAACGATATCCAGATCGGATGAACCGTAGTCTACTTTGACAGGAAGGGTTGCAAACTGCTGACGATATAGCTTCATTGGCAAACCTGTAGTGGCAAAACTGGCTGAGTTGGGAGTAGTTTTAATGCAACCGATAACGTTGACGGTCTGAGCATAATTTGCCATGAAATATAGGTCACTATTACGAAAATACTCGTGCAAACCCTTGGCAATTCCCAGGGCATCCTGATGATAATAGCGAACTCCTAATTCACCATAAATATAGTCTCCGTACCAATAGTTCCATTCATCCATGGCGATCCGTATGTCTTTTAGTTTGAGGTCTGGCATTGAATCTCTGTAGCTTCTATGCGCATTCGCTACCTCTTTTATCTGGTTGGCCACCAAACTCATGTGTTCTGCCGGGTCTTCAGATCCAGTGGCATAAATGTGTTCACTTAGTAGGTCCATATGATTTGAGGAATTAGCGAGCATGGTTTCGCTCCATTCTCCTACATGTCCAACTGCGATTAGCTTGGCGGCGGAATCAACATCCCAAATGGCTTCAGCCATACTATTATGCTTTTTAACGTATTCCGACAAAGGCATGTGACCAAGTTGCCAGTCACCATACATTTCATTGCCAACAGCCCACCATTTTACTCCGTACGGTTCCGGGTGTCCGTTAGCCGCCCTTAATTTACCCATGTTGCTGTCAACTGATCCGTTGCAATACTGTATCTCTTCAGCAACCTCCTCAACTGTACCCAATCCGGTATTAACGGCTATAAAAGGTTCCGCATTGATGAGTTGCATTAACTCCAGGTATTCATGAATACCAACGTCATTATGCTCAATACCCTTCCATGCAGGGTTCTTCCTGGGAGGCCTCCTGTCCCTTTCACCGATGCCATCCCGCCAGTTATAGCCACTGACAAAATTACCCCCTGGCCAGCGATAGACTGGTGAATTTAATTCTCTAAGCAACCCCACTACATCCCGGCGCCAGCCCTGGATGTTGTCAGCAGGCATCAGCGATACTGTACCAATCCTTAGGCTGCCAACGCCTTCACTAGATATCCCCAAAGACGTACTGTCACTGGTAAATCCCGGAGTAAATTCAAATGAATAAGTTTGAAAGTCGGCAGATATGTTCTCTATGACGATAATTTCTGTTTGCCCATTCGGGGTGCTCAATTGGATCGAAACTGGCAATAATGACTTATCACCGGCCAATATCACTCTGCCCACATATTTTTGGCCTGCTTGCACGCTTAATTCATTTTGCTTGATACCAGCTTTCTTGCCATTAACTTTGATCACCGGTGTGTGCTCGCCAACATAAGGATCCCGACTATCCATAACAAGATTTCCATAAGGACCCTCAACCTGCCAGGGTGACTTGGCCAAGTAAGGATACTCAAGCCTTGACCCGTCCGCCCAAAATGACTCAGAGGCCATAGCCCAAGGAGCGTAGTCATCAGTCACAGCGTAATAAAATTTCCGGTCCATCAGCATTTCCGCCCAGATACCGCCATATATGCATCGACCCAGATGTTCAATAAACTGACCGTAAATATATTTTTGTATTGGGGCTCCTGTTTCATTGACTTCCACAGATACAGTCGATCCCAAAAATTCCGGCTCTTGCTTACAGCCATTAAAAAAAAGACCTCCTACTATGATCAGGATTACAATAAAGAAGTTGGTTAATCTTTTCATTATGAGGTTATAACTGATAAAAATTCGGTCACTACTCTTTTGCTTTGGCCATAAGAAAACCATTAACACCAAGCCAGTGGATAAAAGCCTCGAACCAACGATTGCTGGTTCGATTGGGATTTCCTAATCCAAAACCATGTCCTCCGGTTTGGTAAAGATGAAATTCAACAGGTATACCTGCTTTGTACCAGGAATCGATTATTCCAAATTGACCCCTGAAGAGAAAATCATCGGTGGCAATAACATTAAACATTGGTGGAGCATTTTCTGGTACCTCAACCGGACCCATTCCGCCGTAGATGGGACCAATGAATGCCAGCTTCATGGTATTTGATTTAAGCGTGGAGTGCACGGTAAGGCCGGCACCAGCCGAAAAACCAATCATTCCTATCCTGTTTATATCCACGCCCCATTCCCCTGCACGTTTAATAATCATGTCATAAGCAGCTTCGGCATCCTCGAGTTGATTGGATAAATCCAGTTGTGGAGGGCGCGGTGGCGCTTCGGAATTGGCCGTATCTGCAGAAGCGGCCGGGCGTGTACGAGGACGATACATCCAGGCCCTGAAGTCATCAAGAGACTCTGCCGTTGGGTAGAGTCGGTACTTGAGCACAAAAGCGGCTATGCCCTGTTTTGCCAGTGCTTCAGCGACTTCCCAGCCTTCGTTACCCATGGAGAGCCATCGAAATCCACCTCCGGGTGCCACAATAACAGCGGCACCGTTTGCCTTGTCGGGCTCAGGCAGAAAAGGAGTGAGAGTTGCTTTAGTAATATTACGAGCCATCGGGTCGCCCCATTGCCGAAACCAGGTTTCGGAAGCAGGCTGGTCATCCACTCCACCTGTACCCAGCAAAATGGCTCCTGGTTCTGGCGGCGCATCGAGAGGATAAATGGTTCCATCCTGGGCAATTGTTGCTATAGATAAGATAGTGAAGAGGGCCAAATGGCCACTTTTGGTTGGGTTTATTAGCATATTAAACATGATGAGGTGATTTGCCAGGATTTATAATTAAGGTTTAAATATAAGAAATGCTTAAACCAAGCGACTATGAGTCAAACAATCCAGAAATAACCAAAAAATCTTTTGGTATTACTATGCCCGTATTGATGCCTTTCATCAAGATAAGTGGGCGTGTACTAGACTGCAACAATAGGTGAAAGTCCCCTTGGGTCGCCCTGCCTGCAGGCAGGATTCTGGTCTTTCATCTAGGCACTTTGTAAACCTAGCAATGCAGCGCACCGTATACATAATCGGCGTGGCCGGTGCTTAACCGCCATGATGGCAATATGTGGTGATTTGCTCAGATTAATTCCTCTCTAATTACTCGCTAAATACAATTGCCCCATAAGGATAGTATCCATGTACGCATGTGCTAAAATCAATATCCAAAGTCTTTTATTTAGCTTGACATAACAGATGCCCAAAGCCAACCCCATGAATCCTGTTTGCACAATTCCCATTGGGCCCTAATCATAATGAATCAGTCCAAAGATTATGGAACTAAGTATTACAGCAGTGATTGTTGCTTTTCTAGTTCTTTGTCCAAGTTCTAAGATTCTGTTAATAAGGAAAGCGCGGTAAATAACTTCTTCTCCAAATGAAGATGCAATATAGACACCTCCCAATGTCAAAATCAGCATCCCAATATTGTCTTTAAAGTAATCATAGCCACTCATGTCGGCTGATGCTTCTGGGATGCCCGTAAAATTAGCCATAATAATAGAACCAAAAATAAAACCCGCTAAGGCTAAAGCTAAAACTAAAATAGATAGCAGGAATGTTTTCACCGCTTCTTTCAATGAAAGGGGCTTCAGGGTCAATCCGAAGTCACTCCATTTCTCGCCCCGTAGCTTGATGCCTATCCAAACATAGATTAACATTAGGATATTTGCAATCCAGACTATCAATTGTTTTAGGATAAGATTATTACCAGCAAGAGGTATTATTAATCCGACAAAGGCTATGACTATGACAAACAACAATATAATTTCGCCAACTTTAAACAGCGAATTCGTTTGTAATTGCTTTCCAAGTCGACTGGCTAAAATCATATTTTCTTCTTGGATCATTCCCTGTTACTATTTGAGCATAACTCAAAGGAATGTCTGCGTCTATCTTCGAAAAGTCCGGAGGTACTGGTCCATCTGAAAGATTATGAGATGGACGCAGACATTTCAGCCTGCCCCGTTGGATCGCGATCCTACGGGGTAAAAACGAACCCGTCTTAGGGAAACGCGTTAACACCCTTTTAGGTGGTAAGGTACGATTTTAGGCTCTTTTGGGAGGTGTATGTTAGAGTATCTTGCATTGGATGAGCAGATTGTATAGATATGGACAGGGAGACTGCTGTCATTTGTCTGTATCCAGCTTATTTTGACTGTTTTGGCACAATACTGGGGCAGTACACATCTCGGTATTATCTTCGTATTTGTCTGCATCATGGCTTTCGGTTTGGCGGTGGAGGTCTTTAAGAATCTGAAACACTGTTCTAATGGTTTGACCTGCATTTCTTAATAGCTGGGGTATTTGATTACTGACTTTGGTAAATATCGATGTGGAATCCATTAAAAAAAGCCCTACATTTTCAGAGCATGTTCTACCAATAAATAATCTTTGTGGCGCTAAATTTTCTGGATTATTGTAGAACTTATCGTATTCTTTCTCTCTAAGAATAGAATCCTTAATTTTCCGAATATTGTACAATTCTGAAATGATGACATTAGATTGTTTTTCAGAGCGTTCTTGCAATAGAAGTCCGTATTGCTTTTTCCATTCTCCATCTTCCAAATATTCATCTTTTCTTAATGCCATTATTTGGTCATTTTTCCGTTGGTCAAAAGTCAGAAGTTGGTAGCTGTTATTACTATAGATTCCATATACCAAGCCACCTATTTCATTTCCGTCTTAGTTGAAAAATAGTAGTCCAGCAATATTTCTTTCGGTCTCTTGAGGATTTACAGGTTTGCCATTAACCGTAGCCAAGGCTTGCTTTTCGCGATTACTAAGAACGACAAATTTATTTCCATCTTTTCCGACAATGTTAAGCCTTTCGGTAATAATTTCAGGAATTATTTCATTCTCTTTATATTCCTGTTTGTTTTTATTAGAAATTAATAGATAAACAATTATTCCTATTAAAAGTATCAGATTGATTAGTGGTAGTTTTTTCATTTTGTCATAATTGTGTACAACGGATGATAGTATGTCGACGTCTCTGTGAGGAACGAACAGATATGCGATCATACTTATTGTTAGCACCAGTTGTGTGCCCTGGGTCCATTGGGTACTAAGTTAATCAAAAGTGATCAATTGAAATCGACGGAGTATGTTGTAATTGAGATGAAAGACCTTCTCATAATTTAATTGGATGGGAAACGAGCTAATTCCACGGGGCAGCTCCTTTCATAAGCGTGTCTTTCTGATATCTAAAATATCTACATTGTATGCTTTTGCCTTTTGAACCTATTCCAGATCAGCAGTAAAAAATTTTGCCATACCATTAATAATATTCAATCCTCGCTTCATTGCCGTAAAAAATATTTCTCTTTGTTTCTGATCAAGAAATGATTCCAGCGGCGCAACTCCATAAATAAAATAGTCAGGTCTAGAATCTAAATAATCCACTGCTATGTCTATAGTACTAAATATAGGGATACCGTTTTTCACCCCATCTAAATATTCACCTGCATTAAGTCCTACCTTAGTAATATCAATGATTCCTATGATATTATATTTTTCAGAATGCCTGACTAAGCCATTAGCAATTTTTCCGTCAATTTCTCCAAATTCGTTTTCACAATAAACAATTGCATTTTTTTCATAAGATTTTATTTAAATTAATTATTGAATTGTCGTTTTTTGATCATTCCTCCTTTCAAATCTCTTACACTATTGATTACGATAAATGCAAGGGGATCTATTTTTAGAATCTCATTTTGAAATTTGCTGAGCTCTAATCGGGTAATCACACAGTAGATAATATTTGTAGTGTCTGGATTTTCTCCACTTTTCCCAAAACCTCTTTTGCCCTGATAAATGGTTATTCCTTTTCCTAGTTTTTCGGTGATCATTACTAGAGTTTTTTCATGATGGGGAGATATGATCGTTACCCAGATGTATTCTTCCACCCCTTCAATAATGTAATCCATTGTTTTAGATGCGGAAAGGTAGGTGAGGATAGAATACAAAGCCACTTCAAGAGAAAGGAGAATAGCCCCAGCTAAAAAAATAAGGATATTGAAAACTAGGACGAAGTCACCTATACTTAGGCCCGTTCTTCTGCTAAAGAAAATAGCTAAAACTTCTGTTCCATCTATACACTACCTCCTCGTACGGATAATCCAATTCCTGTGCCCAGAAAGAAGCCACCAAATACAGCCACCAACAGCTTATCAGAAGTGATAGTTGGATAGTCAATTACAGCCAAAGCGATAGCTAGCCCGGTAATGGCAACAATACTTTTAACTACGAATGATTTATCTATTTGATAGTACCCAAGAATAATGAATGGTATATTGATTACAACGATCAATATGGACAAAGAATAATCAGTAAGTTCCTTGAGTAAAAGCGAAATGCCAGTCACTCCACCGTCAATAAATCCATTAGGTAATAAAAACCCTTTTAACCCGAAACCTGCGGCAAGAATACCAAGGGAGATAAAAATAATGTATTTAAGTAATGTCCATTTCTTAAATCTTTGATTCAAAAGTGGCTCATGATCATTATCATTCATGCACTTTTTTATGGGAAGGTTTTTCAAAAACCAAACATTCCGTGGTCAATAGAAAGCCTGCAATGGAGGCAGCGTTTTTGGTTTGACCCCCTAATTATCAGACTTTAGTTACAAGGTTAACAAATAAATAGAATTGATTCAATAATTTTGCTTCTTGGGAAACGACCGACGGTGACCTTTGTACCGATGGTTTTAAAACTAGAAGGCAGATGGATAAATATTTCATCTGTCTTCTTTTTTCAAGCTCTACGAGCTTGATTAGTTATGGGAAACTCCCTCAAATTCCCATTACCTGATAGTTTCCAGTAAGGTACTGTGATTTTAAATTTTGGCTTACCCGACTGGGTGTAGTATTTAGCTACTCTACCATCTTCCCACAGAGTCCAGAAAAGTGCTGGTGGTAGACACCCTATCGATCCGTGTAATCTTACGTAGTTGTATTTGAGGTAAAACCTATCCAAGATTTCCTGTAAATCATCCAGCGTCTGTATTTGAAACATCTCAAGGTGCTGTGATAGTATGGCGTGATAACTTTCAATGTGACCATTTTGTTCTGGACAATAAGGGTAGGTGAAAACTTGATCTATCCCATTGTCATGCAGAAAGTCCATAACCATTTTGGCAGCGAATTGTGGTCCGTTATCATTGCGAATTTCTACAGTCAAACCTTTTGACAGAAGATCTGCCCCTTGCAGGTATTTGGTGATCACTTCTTCCCAAGCAGATCTTATTTGTTCTTGTTTCATTTGATAGCCCACTGATTGATGCAATACCGCTCTGGTAAATGTGTCAATTATACTCAGTATGTAAGCTGACCTTGCATATTCCTCCACCCATACCTGCTTAATGTCCATTGATAGGACCTGTAGTGGTCTATCTGGATCTACTCTTCTACCTCTTACCCTGGTCTTCCCGCTGGGTCGATACCGACGCCTTAATAATCCATTTTCTCTCATCAATCGATAAACTTTTTTTGTGCCAATCATATAGCCCAATAGCATCATAGCTGCTGTCATCCTTTTGTACCCATACTGTGTGTCAGGATCTTCGGATATATGCTCCATCTGGTCAACTACCCGTTCATTTGGCACAATCTGTTTTGTATACTCATCTATATATTTTTCAGTGTGTGTACTAATAGGACGACCTGCCTTTCCTACTTTCTTCCTCTTACCAGGGTAGTAGTGATTCTTGGTTATTCCCATAATCGATAAAGCAGATTTTAACTTTAACCCCTGTGATACATAGCTCCTAACTATAGACCTTTTTTCTCCCATAGCGGTCGGTTTTTTTTTAAGATTTCCTGCTGCATCTTTATTTCCAACTCCTTGTCAGCTATGATCTCCTTGAGCTTTAGGTTCTCCTTCTCAAGGCGCTTTATTTCCTTCAATTTTGCCTTTGTCATCCCATGTCGAAATCCTGCTTCTCCCATTTCTGCCATCTTGTTTCTCCAACTGTAGTAAGTCGCTGGATAGATCCCATGCTTAGATAGCGTCTCGTTTACACCGTTCTGTCTGGCTTCTTCCAAGATCTTGATCTTCTCTTCCTTGCTGAATGTTCTTCTTTTCATGTCCAAAAATTACACTTTTCTTTGTGTAACTCAGTTTGATCCTTTAAGGGGCCGATACAGGCCGATACAGCCGATACAGCCGATACAGTTTTCAAAAGCGATTCTGGTTACTTTTGTTGGATCAATAACTCCAGATTGATATAGTTTTTCAAATTGTTCATTTTGTGCATTATAGCCATAATCTGCTTCACCCTGTTTTACTTTCCCGACAATAACAGAGCCTTCCTTTCCATTTTGAACAATTTGTCTCACGGGTTCCTCCAATGTCCGCTTAATAATAGCAATGCCTGTATTTTGATCCTCGTTAGCACCTCTCAGGTTTTCCATAGCTGAAATGCTTCGGATAAAAGCGACACCACCTCCGGGAACTATGCCTTCTTCAACTGCAGCTTTCGTGGCACTTAATGCATCATCAACCCGGTCTTTTTTTTCCTTCATCTCTAGCTCCGTTGCAGCACCTATCGATAGAATAGCTACACCGCCAGATAGTTGTGCGAGCCTTTCTCGCAATTTTTCCTGATCATAATGTGAGGTAGCATGCTTAATCTGTGATTTTATTTGGTTGATTCGTATCGTAACATTCTTTTTTTCTCCTTGACTATCTATGATAGTAGTATTCTCCTTAGTGATTATTATTTTTTTTGCCCTTCCCAGATCGGTTAACATTGTACGTTCAAGTAAGAATCCTTTTTCTTCAGTAACTTATGTTCCTCCTGTTAAGGCTGCCAGGTCTTCCAATCTTTCTTTTCTTCGATCTCCGAAACCTGGAGCTTTTATAGCAGCGACGCTTAATGAGCCCCTGATTTTATTGATCACCAATGTCGTCAAAACTTCTTCATCTATATCTTCAGCAATGATCAACAAGGTATTACCAGATTGAGCTGCCTTTTCCAGAATCGGGAGTAAGTCCTTAAGTTTAGACATTTTTCCATCATAAAACAGCAAGTAAGGGTTTTCTAACTCAACCTCCATCTTTGGCGCATTGGTAATGAAATAAGGAGAAAGGTATCCTTTGTCTATTTGCATTCCCTCTGCCAATATCATAGTAGTTTCGGTTCCTTTGGCTTCTTCCACTGTAATTACCCCATCATTCCCCACCTTTTGCATGGCTTCTGCTATCAGTTTACCAATAGTGATATCGCCATTTGCAGAAATAGTAGCTACCTGTTCGATTAAGTTTATGTCATCTCCAATCTGTTTGGATTGTTTTCTCAAATGAGTGACTACTGCCCTTACCGCTTTATCAATTCCTCTTTTTAATTCCATGGGATTAGCTCCGGCGGCTACATTTTTTAAGCCTAACCTGATAATAGCTTGCGCCAGTACCGTAGCCGTAGTGGTTCCGTCACCTGCCGCATCCGCCGTTTTGGCAGCGACTTCTTTAATGATTTGAGCGCCCATATTTTCGGCAGGATGCGTAAGTTCAATCTCTTTAGCAACCGTCAACCCATCTTTGGTAATATACGGGGAGCCGTGTCTGTCCAAAACTACATTACGTCCCTTAGGACCCAATGTAACCTTTACAGCATTTGCTAAGGCATCCACCCCTTTTTTTAAAGCGGCTCTTGCCTCTGTATCGAAATAAATTTGTTTTACCATATTGAAATTAATAATTCCAGGAATAACGATTTCATCTATAATTTTATACCTCCCTGAGCACGCTTTACTCTACTCGTTATCAGCCTTCTTATTTCCATTCGATATTTTTTCTACCGCCAGTTTTTTATTTACAGCATCCAATTTTTCCCTTATCTCTTCCAATTTCATTGCTGCTTCGTCTAATTCTATCCCCTTAGAAGTAATTCTATTTGCCAAGTCTATGTTTTCCTCCTTTAGTTCTACAATATCTTTTTTATTATCGCTAATATCTTCTTGTAAATTATTTTTATTATTCTCCAAGTCGCGCACTATTTCCTCCATGTTTTCTGCCCGGTCACTATAGTAGGATGTCAGAAAATCAGTTAGATAATCTAAAGTTAAATTTTCTAGTGCTCGATATTCTCTTGGGAATGTTTCCGGAGTAATGTGCATATCATAGCCAAAAGATGCAAAAATATTAAGTTGTGAACCCTGTCCTTTGTCCACTACCTTTGCGTATAAATCAAACTGCTTGTCAGAAATAAAAGGGATACTAATTGCTTTTGCAGATATAACATCTTTCTTATTAAACCAGCTGGTTCCGTCAACTTTAGTATCATACTTACCTTCCAGCCAATTTTCCCAACTAGTTCTAACTTCCCTCTTATTGGGTTCAATAGTTACTTTAATAGAGGTTCGGAATTGGTCGGAATAGGAGATTTTATCATTTTCAATAACTAACTTTTGAGAATTAGACTCTTTCTCCACATTCAGATTTTTATTTACATCATCCAAACTTTCCTTTACCTCTTCCAATTTCATTGCTGCTTCGTCTAATTCCGTACCCTTAGAAGTCATTTCATTTTCCAAGCCTATGTTTTCCTCTTTTAGATTTACGATATCCTTTTTATTATCGCTGATATCTTCTTGTAAATTGTTTTTGTTATTCTCCAAGTCGCGTACTATTTCCTCCAGGTTTTCTGCCCGGTCACTATAGTAGGTTGTCAGAAAATCAGTTAGATAATCTAAAGTTAAAATTTCTAGTGCCTGATATTCTTTTGGGAATGTTTCCGGAGTGATGTGCATATCATAACCAAAAGATGCAAAAATATTAAGTTGTGATCCTTGTCCTTTGTCCACTACCTTTACGTACAAATCAAACTGCTTGTCAGAAATAAAAGGGATACTAATTCTTTTAGCAGATATAACGTCTTTTTTATTAAACCAGCTGGTTCCGTCAACTTTAGTATCATACTTACCTTCCAGCCAATTTTCCCAACTCGTTCTAACTTCTTTCTTATTGGGTTCAATAGTTACTTTAATAGAGGTTCGGAATTGGTCGGAATAGGACATTTTATCATTTTCAATAACTAATTTTTGAGAGATAGCTTGGTTTCCTATAAGGAAAAAAGCTGCGAATAGCATAAGTTGAAATATTAAATTTTTCATATTTTTTATGTTTCAGATTATTTTTTTAATACAAATAATGTCATGATGTGCTTGTTGAATCAGATAGTAATTCTCTTTCAAAATAGACCAGCTCTTTTAGCGTAGGATCCTTCTTAATTTTGCAGTAATATATCCTATCTACATAGCGCCTGATAATCAATTTCAGGGAAGGGTTAACCTTAGCATATACCTCCTCGCCTTCTTTATATTATTTTCCATGGCATTGATAATTTATGTTGACTAAAAAAATTGGCTTCACAAGATGACGTCTTCATAACCACTTTTGATAATGGTTGAGATCATTTTGAATCGGACGTTAGCCTTTATCGTGTTACTGGTATGGGCAGGAATAATAATGGATTGTCCGACTTCCAATAAGTTGCACTTATCATCAATAATTATTTCTGATTTTCCATCAATGATCTGAATCAAAGTATCAAAGGGAGATATCTTTCCTGCCAATATCTCGCCAGAATCCAATGAAATAGCGCTAACATTTCCAGTGGTTTTTCTAAGAATAGACCTAATCAATATCGAATTGGGAAGGTATTCCAGAATATCAGCAACGTTGAAGGCTTTTGACTTTTCAAATCTGAGGTTGTCCATGAGATATTTTTAGTAAAATCTACCAAAACTATACTTCATCACTTGTCCGCTTTTTTTCTCTTCGCTTTGCTGCTTTGGCCGCTCTTTTTTCTTTTAGATTCTTTTCAGGCTCTTTTTTACCTGATTTTCCCTGTTTGTTTTTTCCTTTTGACATAATAGTTATCTAGTAAAATGAATGATGATTTGGAGTGGGTTAAGCTAAAAAAAAAGGACAAGTTTTGTTGTGCTTGCCCTTCCTGTTCTATTCAAAATGTTTAGGTACAATCAGCTAAAACGTACAGTTTCGATTTAGTTTCAAACTAGCTAGTTTCCACTTAATTTAATTTGGGGTAACACAGGGGCTCTAATGGTTTTTTTAAGGATGTCAATTACTTCCAGCCTTTTTTTATTCAGCCTGGTTTCTATTCTGGTAAGTAGTTGATTTTCCTTACCGGTTTCAAATTTCAGATCTCAATCGGTCAGTTTTGGAAATTTTACTTTAAGAGCTTTTGACTGATGTTCCCAGTTTTCGGTAACTTTAAAAAGCTCACTGCTTGTTTTTTTCAAATTATCCATTTTTTCATTTCTAGGATTAAATGTTTTAATTAATTATCATAACAAAGGTAAGGTTATTGAATTCCTAAAGCATTACACATATCAGGTAGATACTTACACATATCGCATGTTGAATGGCTTTCTAAATTTACTTTAGTAAATAAAGACTAAAAAAGAAAGCTACAATCAAAGCTACTTCAACTACCCCTACCATTAGATAGCGAAGAGGTTGGCTTATGAACCATTCTTTTATGGTCGCTTCTTTTGACAATAACCATAGTGTGGTAAGCGATAAACAAAAAAGTGCTACCAGGAAAAGAGTGAAAATTACCAATGGATGGAAGGGAGAATAAACCATCCATAATATAGTAACTATCAAAGCTGAACCTCCTCCTAAATAACCTTCTGTTATTGATTTATCTCTTAATTTAATCGTTGGCATTTTAGTGATTTTAAAGCGTCAAGTTAAAAAGAACCTAAATCCATTTATTTTCTACAATGAAAACATTTCCTGAACGAATCGAGGGTCCGTGAGGTAAGGTCATCAGAAATGGCTGAAAATCATCCGCATATCGTACAAAGTAATGCCCCCGCTTCTCCAACTCTTTATCTAACTCGTCCAACACAATGTTTGATAACAATGGTGATAACGGGCTGCCTTGTGGGGTCCCTTTCTTCCGAATTTGTTCCATGCCGTTCACCATCATCCCACTTCGCAGATACCGCTCTATCAGATGGATTACGCGTCGATCCGATATCCGATTGCTCAGCTTACTTAGTAGGCGTTGATGGTTTACTTCATCGAAAAACTTCGCAAGGTCCATATCTACAACCCATCTTCGTCCTGTGTTAATATGATCCCGGGCTGTACGTAGCGCCTGATGGGCACTACGCCCTACTCGAAAACCATAACTCCATTCCGAAAATTCTGCGTCGTAATATGGACTCAGTACTTGCTGTATGCCTTGTTGTATCATCCGGTCTACCACTGTCGGTATGCCTAGCATCCGAACTCCACCTCCCGGCTTTGGTATCTCTACCATCCGCACCCGTTGGGGGTAGTAGCTGTCTGTCAACAAGGACGCTTTGATCCCTGACCAATGCTTATCTAGATGCGGCTTTAGTCCCTCCACAGTCATGCCATCTATGCCACCACTGCCTTGGTTATTGTACACTCGCATATAAGCTTCGATCATGTTCCCACGACTGACTATTTGCTCCATTAGCTCAGTCGGCAGCTCGCTCTTGGCTTTATTATTCCCCGGTCCGTTTGTCGCTCTCATCAGTTATCTCTTGCTTTCCGAGCCGTACCTCCCCAATGAGACCATTCCATCCCAGAAATGGCTCCTGCTACTCCTAATCGTACCGTTAATGATAATTCCATAAGCGTCTTAACTCTAAGTTCGGCCCTTCACACTGCCAGTCTCAATGCTACTATGGCCTCGACTGACTTCTGCTGGCTCAACTTTGTGTCTCCACTCAGCTTGTGGTATAAGTCCGTATCCTTCTCGCATAAGCTTCCTAAATGATCCACTTGCCAACAGATCTCCCCGGGTAATGCACAAATACCTTCACATTTATGCCTGCCACATATACATAATCACCTCCTGTGCAAGTATTGGACTTTAGAGATATAGGCCTCCTCATCCGGTGACAATGCCTAACTATGTGATTCCTGTTCGTCAGGCCAAATGCTTTGCCTTCGGCTTCCTCCAACCATATCCTCGCAGATATAATCTTGCCGTTCAGCTAATGCTTCCCCTTGCCGGGTGCATAGAGGACTTTCACCTCCAAGTATTTGCGCCCTGCCGGGCGCACGTAGAAAAGAAGACAGGTAATACCTGCCTTCTGAGGTCTCCTCAAGTCGTTATCGCACGATCTCTTAAAAAGTACGGTTCCCGAACAAATAGAAAACTTGATGGGTGTTAATACGGCTTTAGTTTTTTGAGAATTTTCACTACATCTGGAAGCGTTTTGTTCAACCTGATCCCTATTCGAGTAAGTAAATCATTTTCCTTTCCAACTTCTAGCTTCAGATCCCTGTAGAGTAGTTGTCCATATTGTTCTTTAAGTTTTTTGGGTTGCCAATCCCAATTGCCAAGAACACTAAAGAGTCCATAATTGTCTGGTGATTCCCTCATCTTTTTCTTCATTTGATGATTTAATAATTATCAGTACAAAGATGGAGCTAATTGAACCCTAAAGCGTTACATATCTAAATTAGATACTTACATATATCACATGTTTTCGAGATTTCAGTTTCTCTTCTGTTTCGGTTCTTTTAAAGGAAGGAGCGAAACCAGTCGCTTTTTTGAATTGATTAGGTAAATGGGCAGGGCTGTAGATTGCCACCGAAAAGTATACCACCCTGTCATCGAAAAGTATACCAGTTGGCACGAGCAAAAATAAGTCCTGAAACATAGTTTATCTAGTTATTGGGCGTTTAGTTTTTCAGATTCTTTGACTCTAAAGGATTTACCGTTCATATTGACCAGTATTGCCCTGTGTGTGAGTCGGTCTACCATGGCAGCTGTGAGCACTTGGTCTGAGAATATTTCAGACCAACGATCAAATCCGAGGTTGGTAGTGATAATGGTTGATTTGACCCCAGTTCTGAGACTTAAGTGAGTAAAAAGGAGCTCAGCGGCATTTTTGTTGTAGGAAACGTATCCAAATTCATCGCAGATAACCAAGTCGTATTTTTCGAATCTAGACTCAAGTGTTCGAAGAGATTTGAGTGATCGAGCTTCATTAATTTGGGTGTAACTACTCAGGTCAAAATTGAGGGATTGAGGGGTGAAATAGGTAGTTGAGGGGTGAAAAATTGAAAAATCGATGAGTTATGAACAATTTGTGAACAAAAAGGGATGAATGGGAAAAATGACATGTAATAGGCAAGTAAATAAATGAATATATATACGAAATTTGTATATGTATGGAAGACTTATCGAGAATCAGGAAAGCACTAGAGGAAAAGAGCAAGGAAGAACTCATCGATATTATAATGATGTTGCTTCCCTTGGCAGATAGAGTGAAGGAGTTGGAGGCTGAAATAGAGCGTTTGAAGAATCAAAATAGCAGGAACACTTCATTACCGCCATCACGAGATAAACAAGAGGTAAAAAGGAAGACTCGCAGCCTAAGGAAAAAGAGTAAGCGGAAAACAGGGGGTCAAAAGGGACACGACGGCAGGACCTTAAAGATGTCAGAAAAGGTAGATCATGTGATAGAGTATGCACCCGATCAGTGTGCTCACTGCCAGGATTATATGGTAGGAAAAGGTCAATTAATAGAATGCAAGCAGATATGGGATATTCCACCAGTTAGTTTGGAGGTTACTGAACATAGGAGATATAGAAAGTATTGTAAAGGCTGCTGCAAATGGACCAGTTCGTCTTATGGAGTGAATTTGCAAAAGGGACCTCCGGTACGATACGGAGATTGCCTCCAAAATCAAATTGTGTACTTATCGATCCGACAATTATTGCCATATAGAAGGCTTAGCGAAGCCATAGAAGTTATCTATGGGCATAAGATCAGTGAGGGAACCATCGATAATATGCTGGCCAGTAAGTCAGAACAAGCAAAAGATACTTATGCATCGGTCATCGGTGCGATTGAGAAAAGCAAAGTGGTTGGCGTAGATGAAAGTGGATGTAGTGTTCAAGGACGCAAACATTGGGCCTGGACGTGGGTAACACCAAAATTTTCCCTAATACATATTAGCGACAATCGAGGTCACTTAACCACAAGAGGATTATTTCCGCAAGGATTCAGTAAAGGCATACTAAATAGTGATTGCTGGAGGACTCATTTGAATACTATGGCAAAAGGCCATCAGATTTGTCTAGCTCATTTGAAAAGAGAGTGCCGAGGATTAAAGGAGTTTCATAAATCCAGATGGGCGATCAAACTGGAGAAGGTTCTTCAAGAAATCATGCTGACATGCAGGAAGAAAAGGATTCCAAAAGACAAAAAGAAAGACATTGAAGACAGATTGGATAAGTTATTATCACAAAAATTATCTAAATCCCACAAATCGATTAAATCTCTAAGGAATCGATTACAAAGATTGAGAGATTGTGTTACTGTGTGCCTATACAATCGCAAAGTACCACCGGACAATAATGCCTCAGAAAGAGCAATCCGGATGATCAAATTAAAGAGCAAGATATCAGGTACATTTCGCTCTCAGAAGGGTGCACAAAGATTTGCCAATTTAAGAACGATTATCGATTCGGCAATTAAACAAGGAATTCACCCCTTTAAAGCACTGGAAATGCCTAATATTATTATCAATTAGAGCTGAGTAGTTACATTTGGGTAATTAGCCTTGGGATGGTTGTAAAATAAAACCGAATAGTCAGCATTGCAAGCAAGGATTGCCAGTCCAATAGCGATGTGAGTTTTTCCGGTTCCCGGATTTCCAGCAAGAATGAGATTACGACCTTGTTTGATAAAATCGAGTCTTGCTAGGGCGTTGATTTTCTGTTGTGCATCCTCTGGTAATTCGTCTTTGATAAGGTCAGACAAGTTTTTTACGTAAGGGAATTTAGCCCTTCGTATACGCTGTTTTTTTCGTCTGATGACCCTTTGCTCGTGTTCAGTGATCATTAGATCAAGTAGATATTTTTCGAAAGGCTGGTTATTCTCGGCCGCTTGGGCTGCTATCTGTTCATATTCATTTCTAAATGCAGGTAGCCTGAGTTGCTTGGAATAGAAATGAATCTGATCATGTATATTTTGACTATTCACGACTACTTATTTTAAGATTATTGGATGAGATTTTGGATTTGTCTAAGCTGGAGGTTGCACTGCTCAGCAATCATTGCTGACATCGATTCTGGTTGTGGGTTTGAGATTGGGGCACCATTAACACATTCGGGATCGCTAAGTAAGAAGATGATTTTTTCAGATTCAGGAGGACTGTTTGGACAAGTGTTCTTATGCTTGTCCAGCGTCTTTTCTAAATGGTTTAACTCAATTTGTTTTTCGCGGCAATAGAGAATCAGCTTAATAAAATCTCGTGGACAAGACTGAAAGTGGTCTTGGAACAAACGTTTTAATCGATCATCAGCTTGCGCCATTGCCATGCTAGAAGGCAAGGCTCCGGGCTTATTATTGAGATTATGCCAATAGTGATTGATGTCTATAACCCATTGACCCTTAGCATTTTTGCGCTCATGTCTTGCAGCTATTTGACCTTTTGCATCCAGAACATGAACGCTAGTAGGGTAGATTTTAACACTGGCCGCCGGTGATTGTATTTGTTCAGGAACCGAATAATGATTGGTATCGATTTGGATGGTGTGATATTTATCGATTTTACATTTTAGCGTTGTGCTGATCTCATAGGCAGACACGGGCAAAGGAACAAAGCATTTTGTTTCTCTGTGAAAATTCTCCATGATAGATCTATCTTTTTCCTTAGCTGATTTATTATTTAGCTCATTGAGCTTACAGGCCAGATGCTGATTCGCTTGTTGGAGTGTATCAAATTGGTCTACTAATGAAAAGGCTTTCCTGCGTACGTATTCAACACTTTTCTCAACGTGCCCTTTCTCATTTGCTCTGCGAGTATTACAAAAGCGATAGTCAAATTGATAGTAAGAGCTGATTTTTAGAAGATCTTCTGTTGGCTTCTTATCCGATTGCCTTATCGTATATCTGGCAACAGCAACCTTCATGTTGTCATAGATCATCATTAGAGGAACTCCTCCAATTTCATGGAAGTACTTTACATGTGCATCCAGGAAACTGGGCATATCTTCCCGGTAAAATAATGTTGCCCATCTATGATTGCTGTAGCATGCCGTGAATACAGCTAACAGCAACCGCTTAACCTTCCCTCCAATCTCAAGTACCACGTGACCCCAATCAAATTCACTGGCTTTACCAGGCATGTGTTCTTGTTTAATGAATATCTCGGAACCTTTGGCTTTCTGATCTTGAACATAGCGACATACTGTTCGATAGCTAATCTGATGCCCTAGGTTTACCAGATGATCATGTATGTCCGTTGCTGCCATACATTGCTTGGATCGACCTGCTGTGCGCTTGTCTTCATTATTGCGCAGCATCTCATCAATGATATCGGTCACAACCTTTGTCAACTTCACTTTAGTCCGTTTAGAAGTGTCATATCTGGGTTTATGTATGACACCTGAGCCTTCATTGCGTTCTTTGGAGTATTGTACCACATAGCGCTTAACCGTCTTACGGTTCAAGCTCATCGTCTTGGCAATCTGTCGTATTGACAGCCCTTGACGGTAATGGCTAATAATGATCTGTTGTTTTTCTATCATAGTTATCATGTTTAAAGGTCTCAATCATATTATGATTTTCAACCATGTGTGTACCCATGATAACTGGCCCCTTTTTCAGCGGCAACGGTGGTATACTTTTCGATGGCAATCTACAATTACTCAAGTTGTGGGATTTATGTAAATCATTTTCCTTATTGTATAATGGATACTTCAATTTAGCAGCATATATTTCAAGTATAATGGACAAGAATATTATCTTAGGAATGGGTTTGCCAATCGTAATAAGGAATATAAAAGGGAAACGAGCAAGCATTGAACTCAATAAAAACTGTTTTGTGGTGTGCCGATACCATCCTGATAATTCAGTTTACTTGTGTGATGCCCGACTCGAAGGTTGGTATCCCGTTCATATGGCAAAACGGGTAATCTATAGCTGGAGGAAAGGTTGGTTAAGAATCTTTAGCTAATCTGGATTCGCCTCTCTTTCACGTTCGAAATAGACCAACTCCTTTCGAGTGAGGTCATCCTGAACTTTGCAATAGTATATCCGGTCAACGTATCGTCTGAATACAAGTTTTAATGCAGGATTAACTTTTGCATGAACTACTTGTCCTTCCTTATACTTATTTTCCATATCCATATTGAATTGCAACGGCTTGAGATAAAACCATTACGGTTACTCTTTGCCCTTGTAACGTCTATACTCCTTCTCATAAAAAATCTCAGTAGGAGTGAGTACAGGTTGTTGGGTTCTTATGCTTATGATTGCTTTAACAGAGTTTCTCATTAGTTTATCCGTTATACTTCTTTTAAACATATGTACCAATCTCCAAAGTCCGTCTGGTGTTATAGCTATTAAATCTGCATGAATTGATCTGGCAAAATTTATTATACCACCTTCTATTGTTATGTCATTATAAATATTTGAAGTACAATTTTTTAAATCGAACTCACTAATAAATTCCTTCATTAATTTCAAGCTGTCATGCGTTCTATGGAACCGGCTGGGGGTACTGACTTTTAATAGGTGCAAATTAGAGTCGAAGAGATCTATTACTTTCTTCATTTTAGGAAATATTTTATAGATTTCGCCATAGAACTCAGAAGCTAAAACCATATTTTCTATATTAAATTCATCGAATTTCTCCTGAATGATTAGCACTGGCATTTTTGCCTGACTCATAACCCTTTCTGTATTGGACCCAATGAATGAACCCTCTGACCTTGAACTCCCGTAAGCACCCATCACAATCAGATCAACCTGGTGTTGGTCTGATTGTTGTAGAATGGTCTTAAACACATCATAGCGCAATTCGTAAAATACCTCTGCATTTTCTATCTTATATAATCTTACAATGGTGTTCAATTAACGTTGAATGTTCATGACAACTGTTTTGCCACCAGGCATATTATGATAATTTTCATAAGATTCATCGTCTAAATTTAACGGTCGATTGATTACATGCAAAAGAATCAGTTGAGCTCCAGTTTGTTTCGCAATTGAAGCGGCTGATCTAACTGCATATTCGGCGTATTCTGAAAAATCTGTAGCTACTAATATTTTTTTCATGGGTTATGTATTAAATGATTTAGAGTTATAAAATGACTTCTTCATACCCGCTTTTGATTACGGTCGAAATCATCTTAAACCGTTCGTTGGCTTTAATTATATTTTTTCTGTGCGCAGGAATAATAATGGACTGACCAGTAGCAAGATGATGTGAAATAGAATCAATAATAACCTGAGCCCTTCCCTCTATCACCTGGATAAAAGTGTCAAATGGAGAGGTTTTTTCAGCAAACCCTTCGCCTGAATCAAAAGATACGGCACTGACATTCCCTGTTGTCTTTTTCAGTATGGTTTTTATAACCACCGAATTGGGTACGTACTCTATGATTTCAACGATTATAAAGACTTTGGATTTTTCAAACTCCTGGAGGTTTTTCATATTTCTATTTTTTGTCTTTATCATTAGTTTTAGATGATAGACTTTTGATGGTTGTAAACATAATCCCACCCGAGACTGCACCTATAACATAAATTAAAACACTCGAAATAGACAATGGCATTTCCATGTGCCAGGTCAAAAAATTAATACTAACCATTTCCATGTTTTGAGCAGTAAAGACCTGTAACGGCCCCCTAAAGAATCGGACCGATCTACAAAAACATTTTTGTAGTTATGGATATGAAAACCACAGAAAAGGGGAGAAAGAAATTTACCAGGGAAGAGAAATTGAAGATACTCAATGAAGCTAAGGAGAAAGGTGTGGGTGTGACGCTAAGCAAATACGGCGTCTACCAGGCGACGTACTATTATTGGAGGAAGAAGTATCTGGTATATGGCGAAGAAGGCCTGCAGCATCGTCAGCAACGAGACTTGCAAAAGAAGCTAACTCAATTAGAGGAAGAGAACAAGAAGCTCAAGGAACTCCTAGGTAAGAAGGAGCTTGAAAGCGAGCTCAAGGATGAGATGTTAAAAAAAAAGTATCCCGAGCTGAGAAAAAAGATTTAGTACGCAGCTACATGGCAGAAGGTATGAAGCGCAAAGATTGTCTGGCAATTGTAGGCATGACAAAGCATCAATTCTACTATACTGAACGGGGAACCAAGCCAGGTCGGCAACCAAGTTGTACGACCACCTGGCGAGATCCCAGTACTGGGGTGAAGTACGAAGTAGACAACCTTACGGTAGTAGACAAGATCGTGGCCATCAAGCTTGATCCAGATCATAGTAACTGGTATAGAATGATTACTGTTAACCTAGCCATGCTGGGCTATTATATCAATCACAAGAAGGTTTATGCTTTGATGCAAGCCTATGTTTTGTTGGAGCCATCTAGGAAAACAAAGGGGAGAAACTTTGTGCAATATCGACGAGTGATACCACAAGGACCTTTGAGAATCTTAGAGATGGACATCAAGTATGTATGGATCCATGGAGCTCGCAGACATGCCAAGGTGTTGACTATCATTGACACTTATACCCGGTATGCACTCCATTGGACTGTGGGATATTGCATGAAGAGTATTCAGGTAAAGGAGGCATTCGAGTATGTGATTAGTGAATATTTTCAAGAAGCGGACTTGCTCAATCTCCAGGTTGAGGTGGCTTTAAGAAATGATAATGACAAGGTGTTTGAAGCCCAAATGATCCAAGACTTTTTTAAGACCAATCATATCATCCAGGAATTCACTCATCCATACTCACCCGAAGAGAATGGGCATATTGAAAGTTTTCATAGTATCCTTTCCACTGCTCTTAAGAATGACAAGTTTCCAAATCTAAAAGCCTTGGAAAATAGGTTACATAGATTCTATACATGCTACAACAATGACCGAGCCCATAGTGCTACCAAGGGTGTACCTCCCGCCAAATTCTGGATGTTACATGAAATTGGAAAAGTAGAAATGAAAACCATCAACAAACGTAAAGTACGCTTTGAGCTAAAAGTAGCTTACCAAGATATATTGACAATTAAGGGTATCGATAAATACCAATATCGAAGATTAAGAGCCTGATGGAGACTCTCGCATTATTTGGAAGACCTCGATGGTCTGACAAATAAATATGTATGGCAGGCCTGCTCAATACATTGCCAACATCGAGTCATAATCACCGTCTGTCGACTCTCGCAAAATCAAAGATATGATCAGAAATCATTATTTTATCTAACATTGTAGAAAAAGTCCGAATAATAGGGGGCCGAACCAAGAATGCTGCCAGTCACTTCTTGAGGTGAATTGGGTATGGAAATCGAGATCATCTGGAAATTTTGAGTACCATTCTTCAACCTGATTTCTGTAGTAGTCTACCCACTTCCATGAAGATTCATTAAGGAAACTGTATTTTGACTCCGTATGACTTGATTGATTTACCCTCGTTCTTATGATATCATCAAACAATTTCATTATGAATTCAGAGTTATTACTTTATTGCAAGTATTCCAATTTCGGCCATTTCTAAAACTGATTTGTTGTCAACAAAGGGAATTCTAAACTCAAAAATTTCAGAAATTGGGGTAAAAAAAGATACTGGAGGAGTGACACCCTCATATCCTGTTGAGTTTATACCAACTACTTTCCCTTCCTGATTAAAAATAGGTCCTCCACTGGAACCTCCTTCAACAAGAATTGTGGTCTGGTAGCACGGACCAGGTAGGAATGTCCTATCCCTTCCATTTGGAAAGTATTCAACTACCTCTCCAAATTGATACATAGGCTGGAATTCACCAACAAAAGATCCATCTTCCATCTTAACAACCTCGTTCTTTGGATAGGCGTAAGTGTGAACTGTTTCTCCAATCTTGGGTTGTGCTTTTGCCATCGTCAGAAAGTCGTTTTCGATAAATACATCTGGCTGACGAACGTCCCAAGAACACATTCCTAGTAAGATGTCCGCTATCTTGTGCTTGAAAACATGACTTATTCTTCTAGGGTGGAATTCCCCTTCAGCTCTGTAGTCAATTATCAATAAATCATCAATTATTGATTTTTCTCCATCATATAGATTGTGTTTTGCTGTCACAAAGCCTCCCCCTTGTTGAATAAAGAATCCAGAGCCTAAAAATTTGATTTGCTCTCCCTGTTTGACCACAAAAGGAAAAACAACCTTGTGTCCTTCCATTTCTACGCCGAAAGAGTTCTTAAATGCCATTTTTCAATATCTGTTTAGCCTGTTCAAGTTTATTCAAGAATCCCATCAGTTTATTTAGGTATGTATGACCACTAACGGTAAATTGTATGAGTAGTGGCAGATTGCGTGGTAGTTTCCTGTCAAACCGCTACGTAGTTTGAGCGGGCTACAATACTTAATATTTATCACATCGCCTGCCATTACTTATACAAAATGTTGGGCATCGGTTCTCGTATTCAAAATTCATAGTAGCAATTTACTCCTTCTTTATTCCCGCCGGATAATCCACATTTAGATTTACCCTTATCCAAATGGGATCATAGGCATTGACCAAAACAGGTGATGAACTGCATATTCCGACTAAGCTGACCCCCATATTCCGGGCTGTTGACCCCCTGTAGAAATTTCATCTCCATTTCCTTATTTAAGATAGTTGTTTTGTTGGTTTTCTCATGCTTTTTCCTTTCAATTCTATTCTGTGTGCTTTGGGTACTAGGCGGTCAAGAATGGCGTCTGCAATAGTCGGATCATTGAGATAGGTATGCCATTTTGACACAGGTAATTGCGAGCAAATAATTGTTGAGGAGCGCTCATATCGGTCTTCTAGTATTTGCAGAATAATTAGAAGGACGGACTGGGACAAGGGTTGAAGACCAAAGTCATCCAAGATAATCAGGCTGGCTTTTCTTAATCTGTTGAGCCATTTTATTAATGTTCCATCTGTCTTTGCCAGGGTGATTTGTTCTGTGAATCGGTTTAGATTAAAGTAGAGTGTTCTTTTACCCAGGACGCAGGCCTGGTGTCCCAGCGCACAGGACAGATAAGATTTTCCACAGCCTGTGGCGCCCGTAATAAGTATATTTTCACTCCTATCGATATAGGCGCCATCCGCTAATTTGGTAATGTGCTCTTTTTTTAAGTTTCTTGATGATGAGTAGTCTATATCCTTTAAGTTGGCCTGGTAACGCAGTTTGCTGAGTCTGATAAACAAATCCATTCTTTTGTTGGACCTGTAAAGTAGTTCAGAATCGATCAGCTGTGCGATGAGTTCGTGATTGTCCGGATGTTGGTTGACAGGAAGATTAAGGATGGCCTCGTATGTTGACGCCATGCCTCCCAATCTAAGATCCTTCATTGTCTCCAAGGTTGCATTTTTCATATTCGATTTCTTATTTATAGGTTTAATTAGTTATTGATAAGCATCCTTTCCTCTGATATTCTCATGATCTGATAGCGATTTTGTTGTGAACAAGTCGGGTTCAGATTGGTCAAGGTTTTTGTCGAGTATCCGTTTAAGAAGCCCGTAGTTGACTTGGCCAATTTGATAACATCTGCTGCATGCAGCCTCAAGACGTTCATGAGAGAATCTGTTGGCTAGATTAAGTACACCTAAGCAACTTTTATAGGATTGTTCTTCATAGAAGGTCGAGATCAGGATTTGCTGGATAGCCCAATGTGTCATCTGACCAATACTCTCTGCCAGACTGGTAAACTCTTTGCTGGTATAGCCACTGAGCTGCTCGTATATCTTGTGTTTTTCGGGCATATGTTGGGCATTAGTAGTATACTTTTTACCGGTGCGTTCATGTACTGCAATGCGACTTTGCTTATAGTATATCTCCAATATGGTAGAACTATACCTGACATCTACTCTTTTCCCTACATGAGAAAAGTGTACTGAATAGTATTCTTTCTCCTGCCCTAGATAGATATGGTAGTTCTTTCCCACGGTAGCCTTCTTTTGCTTTCTTAATTCAAATAAAGTGGTTGGCAACGGCCTTAGCAACGGTTTTTCATATTGTTCAAAAATACTTCTCCGACTTCCTGGTCTTTTTTGAAAGGGTTCATTATTATGATCAACCAGTCTTTTTCTGATTGCATGATTCAGCTCACTCAAACTAAAGTGCTGCTCATTTCGCATTTTGGCATAGATGCGCGTATAAATAGTGCTTATAATGTTCTCCACACTTGCTTTGTCTTTTGGTCTTCCTACCCGGCAGGCTTGCAGGTCTATGTGGTAGTGAGCTCCTAGTTGATTGCACAATTCGGTAAAGGCAGGTTCGTAGCGATCTGCTTTTTTTACGTAAGCTGCAAAGTTGTCTGATAGCATAGCATGTGGAGTGCCTCCAAAAAACAGGAAGGTCTGATTGAGACCATGTATTACATCCGGCGTTTGTTGACTATTGATAGCCATCGCAAAAGTATATTGACTATAGGGTAATACGGCTGCTATGATTTCGGCCGGTATGATCTCTCCGGTATCTCGATTGATCCAGCTTAGTTTCTGACCAGCAAAATCTGCCATCATCTCTCTAGCTGGCTCATGCTTAAGATGTATGGTTAACTTTCTACTTTGAATGTGTTGGCCTAACCTTTCGCAGAACTGGCTGTACTCAAAACCATCTGGATGCTCACCCTTATACTCCTTCCATAACAACTGTCTGGTCACCCCAACCCTGCCCAATTCTGACAGCCAATAGTTTACCTTTTCCTCAAAAATCCCTATGCGTTCCGAATCCAAAATCACTGTTTCGGGATAGATTAGTGTTTTGAGCTGCTCATCATCCAGGGTCAATAACTCCTCCTTGGATATCTCTACTTGCTCTGCCAGCCGTACATACTTTCGAACAGTATTCTTTGAAATGCCCAATTGCCGGGCCACGACCTTGTATTTCTCAGTCTCTAGATAGGTTCTGATGATCTGTCTTACTTCTTCCATACGTCTAGATTGATAGGCCATTTCAATTAGTTTGTGCTAAATGACCTAATGTATGGATATGAACTTTCTACTTCCCTATGCCTCTCTACAAGGGGGTCAACCCCGTAGGATAACATCCAACGGGGTCAACATGCCGGAATGTCAGTCCCCCAAGAAAAGTCCTTTAGGGGTCAGCATGCCGGAATACTGAATTAAATCGGAAGGGGTCAGCTTGTCGGAATCCCCCTCACCTGGTTCCCTCCTTTTCAGGGGGTCAGCTTGCCGGAATATGGGGGTCAGCTTCATCCGGAATGAGGGGGTCAACATCGCCGGAATACGCAATGAACCGCTTTGTAAAACATCGCCTAAACCCAAATCTCCCGTAATTTCTAACTGACCAGGTGCACGCCAGGATTTAACTCCAACTACTGCCTGTACCTGATTACAAAAAATGTCACCATTAGGAAATTTATTATATACATCATGGTTAACTCCCAGTAACTTAACTGACCAGGGTTTAAAGCCCGACTGCCATGTAAGAGTAGTCATTTCATTAAGTACTATTATTCCATTCACTCCTGTGTCAAGGATATTTAGATCGAGGCTATCCATATCATGATATGAAAGGCCGGTGTTGCTAAATGCCTCTATGATCCTATTACTATTAGTAGCGCCTAAAACATTAAACCAGCTCATGGTCTCCAGAGTAAGCTCTGCTCCGATAACAGGAGTAATTTCACCGTCTCTTGGACCCTGAATAGCTACCCAAACATGCATTTCTTTAGAACTACCAATGTCTTTGGCATTTAGATAGTTGACCGAATTATCCTGAATAAGGATGGCAATAACTGATTTGTCATTGATGATATCGATAGCAAAGTCGTCACCCACCAGACGTTGACTTGCTGTAGAGTCAGCCTGGAACATAATAATACTCTCAATACTGTGTCGAAAAAGAAAACCTTTAGAATACTTATTTTCTTGAGCGTTCGCAAATTGTAAGTTAAGTAGTAATGAGATGACAAGAAATAAATTCGTTTGCCATAAATATCTAATTATTAATATTATGGTTTTCATGTATTCTTAATTTAATGAAACAATCTTCAAAGTGATGCCCAACGGTTCAGGCGCATGCGTCGTGATGTCCGCCTCCCGCAATGCATTCTTTAAAAATCAATTTTTAATAAATATACTAATCTTATTTTCAAGGTAATTCTAATTTGAGGACATCATGATCGTCATGGCGCCCTGTTATGGTGTCGTATTTCAATTCGTCATTTTTGTCATTAGCATAAAGCTGAACATCATAATACCACTAATTATCATTATGAAAATCGAGAACTTGGTTATGTCTTCAAGAGTTCGTCCATCTTTTAAAATCAATCTTCTAAAATCTGATGATATTAAACTGAGAAGAGCACTAAAGAATAATAACCCCAATGCCATTAATACACCATTTCCAATTGGCAGTCCTTCTGATTTACCTTGCAAAAATGGAATGAAATCAATTAAAAAAAGGAGATTCCAAATAACTACAGCACCTATTGTAACTGATTTTTTGACTGGAAATCCACCGTTCTTTTGTCTATTTCGGATTTCCACAATTGAATCCGTTTTTAGTTCCTGTTGATTGTTTAAGAAACCAGTTTGTTCAATCTGGTTAATCACAGTTTGTGGATTTTTGAATGTCCAGAAAATTACTTTTTGATTGTATGATTCAACATTATGATTGATTTTAATTCCTTGTCCTACTATAGGAATTTGTGTATATGGATCAATAGATTTAATGTTTGATGGTTGAAAAACTAGCTTACCTAGTATTGATGCATTAAGTTCGAATTTATCCTTGTTGACTTTTAGTGTTGCAAAAGGCCACGTAGCGTTTGCCATTCCGATTCTTGCACCACCTGTGATTTTCAGTTCATTCACTAGTTCTATTTTCGTTTTTTTATGCACCAGGTACTACCCCCAATTCTTTAGACAGAAGAAATTAACAAATAATTCATTAACATCATCATTACGTGTCGAGTTTTCAACAAATTTCTGTGGATAACTTCTATGCTGCTTTGTTTATAGGCTTCTTGCGCCCTTTACGGTAGAAATATTCTTGTGGATATTGGTTCCCGATAGAGCTGTGCCTTCTTTTTTCATTGTAGTATTTAAAATATCCGGCTAAACCTGACTGTAAATCTGGGATCGTGTCATGTGCATATAGGTATACATGCTCATATTTTACAGTGCGCCATAATCGCTCTATGAACGCATTATCTGTTGCCCTTCCTTTGCCATCCATGCTCAACTTGATACCAGCTTTAAGTACACTTTGAGTGAAGTCCTCACTGGTGAATTGACTGCCTTGGTCTGTATTTAGTATCTCGGGTTTGCCATGATTTGTAATGGCTTGTTCGAATACCTCCTTGCACCATCCTGCATCCATCGTATTTGAAAGGGACCAGTTCACTACGTAACGGCTGTGTAAATCTATGATTGCTATTAGGTACATATATCCACTGGGCATTGGTATGTACGTTATATCTGCTGCCCATACTTGATTGGGCCTCTCTATTTTAAGGTCTCTCAACAAGTAGGGATACACCTTATGATCTTTACCTCTCTTGGAGGTATGAGGTCCCGGACTAATCGCTCTTAAACCCATCACTCGGTAAAACAATCGATCAATTCGATTTCTGCTCACTGGTAACCCCTGGTCCTCTTTTAGATACACATACATTCGGTTGGCCCCCTTATATGGATGATCCAGATAATGCTCATCCATAAGTCTCATTAGTTGCAGATTAAAAGAACTCTCACCACAGGGCTTATAATAAATACTGGTACGGCACAGGCCCAAGATCTCACATTGTCTCTTGATGCTCAACTCTTTACGATCCCGATCTATCATCTGAACACGCTTTGATCTAGGTCTGTCTAGAGATTTTTTTTTAAGAAATCAATCTCCATCTTCTGCTGTCCTATTGTCTTTAATAATCGGTCTCTTTCTATCTCCTCCTCACTTCGTCCGCTCATTCCTCCCTTCTCGAATACGCGTGAGGCTCCCGCTACAAATTCTCGCTTCCATTTGGCCACTTGCTGTGGATGGATCTTGTACTTGTTGGCAATCTCCTGTGCTGTAAAGCGCTCCTTAAGTGCCTCGATTGCCACCTTACTCTTAAAATCAGCGCTAAATTTTCGTCTTTTCATAACAGTTATATTAAGGTTTTTCTTAAACTTAACATACTGTCTAAAAACTTGGGGAAACTACACCATAACGTCCCAGCGATACCCAGCGGCCAGCCCGATAGGGTGGCTGATGTGGTCATCGCTTGTTATGAGCTTTTGATGCCTTCATGCTTTCTTTATGTGATCTTACCATACTATGTAAATGGACTTGATGAAATAATATCACATAGGTCACTGACAAATGAATTCGCTTGTTCAGTAGTTGGATCTAATTGGGTAGCGTGAGCATAATTATTTCGGGTTCGTAAGTGTTCTCTCAGTTTGTCTCGAAGCTTACCATTTATAAGTTTACAATGAAAGAAAGTGTCAATGATTACTCGTTCACTAAGGCTTCCACTGTAAAAATCATGGTATTCTTTTATGGTTTCATAGAGAGGTTTAGTTGATCCTGATGAATTTGGCTTTGTTCGATACTCTTTTCTAAGCATTATGTTAAAAGATCTCAACTTATTTTCGTACACCCAATTTCTCATATAATCAAAAGCAAAATTCCATCCCATGACAATGGCAGCCCTATTTGCTTGTGTTTCAAGACAAAGTTTAGTCTCCTTGAGAAGTGCTTTTTGAACAGGATTTAGGGGCAGTTTTCTATCGATGTATCTTATTTTCGAATTTACCGCATGTGGGTTTTTGTGGATAATTTTTATTTTGCCAGCTTCCGAATTCAATGATTCTTCTACGGCAAGCCATATTTTTCTAATATCACGTGCGGAAGTCTGGGTTAAAATTCCTGTTCTTCTGTCATACCAAAGTGTTAAGGAATTGAGTGCTTTAGCAGATGCTAGAGTGTTATTCATGTCATTGGCTTTCAATGTTTTTAGCAACTCCTTTATTCCCTTTTTAGCATTCTCCAAAGTCATTAATCTAGTTGTGCGCAAATACTCATGCCATTCTCCAAGTTTGATTAAAGTTCTTGCATTCATACTATATCTAATTCAGCGATTCAATTATAACGAGTAAGGGGAATTAACTAATAATTGCTCATAACGGTGGAGCCAAGCGGCGTCTTGGCAAGCGCTTTCCATCAGTACCTCACCTTTTGACTCCTTTCGGTTTAACAAATTAAGCACAAATAATCAATTTAAGAAGTGCGCTGCCAATATGCCGTCTTTGGCTATTGTTGTGTGGCGTTTATTCATTTGCATAGAGATATCTCATGGTCTTGTTCTCGTTGTTTAGGCTGATGATATAATGCGTATAGCCGTTCTCTGGTTTATAGTGCTCAAATACTAAACCTCGGTCACTTTCATAGGCTATAGATAGTGTGCTATCTGGATCTTCAATAAAATCAAAAATATTGTGGTCAACTCTAAGTTTATCATCAATCCAAGAATCCTTATTTCTGATTTGATTTTCCAGTAGGTAAAAATCCGAAACCGACAGTCGACATATACAATCCGCTACAAAATCGCCAATAGCTGTTTGAGTGTTACATTCCTTTTCTATAATCCCATCCATTATTTCAAATCCGAGATATTCCAAATTCTCAATAATTTCAGATTTAGGTGGAGAGCAAGCAGATAGTACCAAAATAAGGGTTGCTAATCGGAGTTCAATTGTTCTCACTGTAGGATGCATATCCCAAATCGTTATGAGCTTAATTATGTTCGATTAACTTGATCTCTTCTACAATTATTCTTGGTGGATCGGTCGAACAATTCAGAATCTTATCCATAAGTTCTCCATCCGTTCTTATTATTTCAAGAACTTTGAGTTTTGCGTATGGTTCTGAAATTGCCTTCATTGTTCTAACAATATAAAATCCAAACTTCTGAACCCCTTGATCTCTCTCCAACATGAAATTCTGACCGTTGATGAGGGCTTCATAAAGATTTATCTCATCATGCATTATTGAAAAAATTCTTTCCTAGCATTGCAATGCTACACAACGGTTCCCGGCTAAGCGGCTGTGGTGTCAGGCACTCACAGGACCCATCTTTATGCCAGTCCCTGATAAATATAACAAACTTAATACAGTAGTTGACGTAGGGGAAGGTGCCTGTCACTATGCCGTCTTGAGCCGGTGTTAGTGAGCGTACCTACTTATTCATCTTGACTACCCTCATCCCTCCAAAATACTTTACACCATGACTTTGTCTCAATCGTATCAAATAGGTTGATGAAGGTAAATCACCTAAATTCAGAATCATTTTCAACTCGTTCTCGGGCCAGGTCTGCTGATGCTGGATCTTACCCCATTGATCAAGCACATTGACACATCCATTCCTAATGGGTTCTGTCAGCTCCAGAGTTAATTCGTCTTCGAAAGGGTTTGGGAACGCAGTAATTTCATAGGATAGATCTTTAGCCTCAGTTGTGGACACCGTCAGGCAGTCCATGTCCGTAAATTTGATAGTGGGAAAACTTGGGGCCGAAAAACATCTAAGTGGATCGCTATATTTATCATCGCAGAAACCTGTTCCGTCACTGAAATGAAAAAAATTACTAGTGTTCCCGATATCCTCAATTATTATATCATTTGATTTCTCAAAGAATATTTGCTCGTCATGTCCGATCGCATAGGATATACTAAATGATTTAAGTTCGACATCGTTTGCAAAAAACTTCCCGATAGAATCTATTCGTATATAGTGAGTTCTCCTTCTCAGGTCCCAGGAATGAATTCCAGTTTCGTATATCATAGTATCACCAACCTCCAGTGAAAAGTTATACAAAACCTTGAATGAATCGTCGTCTTCATCAAAGAAGTAGATCGTATCATCCTCCTTATAAAGATAATTCCTCTTCGGCCTTCCATTACAGGTTGCATGATCCTGCATATATATAAGACAAACTCGATTCTGAATTATAGTATCACCCTCAATATAACAACGGTTAACGCCAATGTTTGGTGATCCAAAGCAAACGAGTCTATAGTGCCATTCAGCCCCGTCCACAAATAAATCCTGTGCTTGGAGAAGTAGAATGCTTACTACCATTAGGAAGGTAATTCTAAATCTTAGATTCAGCATTTTTCAGAATTTATGCTCACTAACGCATTTGGGCTATGCGGTCGTGCTGGCAAGCAGTTTGACAGCAGTCTCTTATTCCCATGGAAGACAATTTAACAATTTATATACATTTAATCCAGTTCTAAACCTGCTTTTGCCAGCATGCCGTCATGAGCCCGTGTTATCATCAGGCTTCCTTACTCTACAATAATCTTACCTGTCATATATATAGTGTTCCAGGTAGCAAATTGCATTTCCAGGGATCTAAGATTTCTACGTTCATCAAGTTCATAGTCTATCCTCAATCTATCCTGTCCCAAAGTTAAATTCTCATTCCATTGCTCTACGATGAATTGATATATCGTTGGAAATTTGTTTTCCTTATTCTTCAGTTTGATTGTTAGAATTTGTTTTGGATTTGTGGATTCAGAAATCTCCAAGTCGTCGAATAAATTTTCATTATCCAAAAAATGATCAAAATCCACTTTAAATCCTTGTATGTCATCTCCACAGTATGGTTTCAGGGTCAGAGCTGTTGTCTTTTGGAATTCATCCAAATCCCAAGATTCAAATTTCTGATTGAGGATTGTAACTACTGTACCTTCAGCAACAACTCGATTTCCCTCTCTTATTTTGACCGCCTGACCCAGTTCAAATTTTCCATAGTGAATTTCTCTTCCTCCAGTTTTGAGTTCCAGTTCTACTTGATCGCCTGGTCGAGCCTCAGATTTACTTATTATGTCATAAGTTGCATCCCAATCAGAATTATCATAAAAAAATTGACCTCGATAACCATTAAAGAAGGGAGTTCTTCGTCCTCCCTCTTCTTCGGTAAGCACCTTCACTCTAATAATTAAGTCAGGACTGTTCATTTTTCATGCTTGATGATAACGGTCCGGCTGCATCCGGAGTACGAAGTGATAGCGAGTATTCCGTGATTGCAGCTTGTTGTCATCAGTATTCCCGTACAAGCACTTCTGTTGGGATCTTCAATTCCCGACTCAGTTTTCGAATCATTTCAAGTGTTAGTTTTCTCTTCTTATTCAGAATTTCGCTTGCCCGGCTCTTGTGACCTAAAATATTACCGAGGTCCTTTTGCTTCATACCCATTTGCTCCATTCTAAATTTTATGGCTTCAATTGGATCGGGTGGTCCGATTGGATAGTGTTTATCTTCATAATCTTCAATTAACAGTGCAAGTACTTCCAACTCGTCACCTTTATTGGTTCCTGGTTTAGCATCAAAGATTTTCTCCAATCTTTTCAATGCTATATCATAATCTTCTTCTGTGCGAATTGGTTTTAGTTTCATAACTATATTTTGATTGGATCAATTCTATCATACTCTTGGTGTGTCCCAATGAATCTAATCCACACCATTCCATAATCAAAGTTTACTTTCACAATTAGCCGATATCTATTTCTGCGAATATTGAAGATCACTCTATTGTCAGGGATAAGCCGAGCATTTGGGAACTGTTGCCTGATTTTATCTGGTGTATCCCATTGACCCTTCTCAGCTTCTTCAAACCAAGCTTTTAGTTGTTGTTCTGAGTCTCTATGCTTTGTCCAGAATTCACGTAATATCTTCTTCGCTAATACCCTCAAGTTCTTTTACGGTCAAAGATAAACAAAAGTTCCCGATATGGTAACTTAATCTCAATTGATATTGATGACAACGCTTCTGGCGCATGCGTCGTCCCGCCCCTTGATTCTAAGGTGCATATCAGAACTTGAGGGCAATTTTAGTCGTTCTCTCGAATTTCCTTACCCTATTCTAGGCGGGATGATCGTTATGGCGCCATGTTGAGAGTCGTTAATTTCTCACACTTCCTCCTTGATTTTATTGTCTATAATTCTTAAATATCTTGGATACGCAATTCTGAAAGGTGTATTAAAAATGGCGAAATCTCCTCCCTCCCTGAGAAATATTTCCATTTTAGAAATCAATCTTTGTATCATCTTCTTCTTATTCCGAAAAATTTCCAATATCAACCAATCTTGAAATTCCAATGTCCTTTGAAAATAAGCATCCATAATTGGTTCAAACTCCACTTTCTCTTCATATCTTTCAAGAACCTCCATAGACCGGGCATTCCAATCTTCAAATTTGAAAAGTTCACTTTTATGAAGATAAGGATAACAAACCTGGCCATCAAATTGGTTTGACAAGTGAAGAAAAACTCCAATTTGTGGAAAGTGATAATGTATATAGTATCGACGTAAATCCATAACAAAATTTGATTCTGGATCACTACCGTAAGTCTCGGTGATTTTTTCTTGGTAAAGATTCGCCAGTCCAGTAAAATCTTTGGATAGAGCCTTTACTTTTTTATAGGTATATTCTCTTAGGGAATATGCTGAGGAAAGAAAATTCAAGATATTCCGATTTATCTCCTTCTGCAGGTTCCATCGATAATTGTTATCGATATTGTCCCAGACTCTATCCCGATTCTCCGGATTCTCATATGTTCGAATCGTCCTTTTTAAAGCCCTGAAATTATTTCTAAATGGGTAAAGGCCTAATCGAAAGTTTCTTAGTTCCTTCAATTCGATGATATCTGGATCAAGCCTCAGCTCTTTAATTCTTCTAATGGTATCCAAATTCCTATCGATCATTGTTTTTTATGACTCTCAACGGTAAATGTATGAATCGTAGCTTTGATATGTGCGTTTGCCTTGTGCGGCTATGATTTCATACATCATGTTAGGCACAGCTTTTCAATAATTTAAGTCGACTAGAAATTTGGATAAAGAACTATTGAACTCATTAGGTTTATCCATAAACATGTAATGTGTTGCATCGTCTATATCTACTTTTAATGATTGAGGTATTTTTTCATTTAGTAAGTCAGCAACTTCCCTACAGTATTTAATATCATATTCTGATGTAATTATTAAAGTTGGAAACTTAATATTATCAAACAGATTAACTGCGTCAGGTGCAATTTTTATTTTTTCCGGGTTAAGAAAATGCCAAAATGAATAATCATAAGCAATTTCAATTATCCGTTTTTTTACTTCAGGACTCATTTTATGAGAATTTAAAGATTTGAATTCAATAAATTCTTCAGCCGCACCTTTAATACCCTTCTCTTTAACAATTGATGACACACTTCGATATTCACGAATAAAATCCTGTGCAACAGGTGACCAATTTCCGTGAACAGTTGGGCCTGCTACAGTAAGCGAATATGCCATCTCCGGGTATTCCACAGCAAAGTCTATGGCAATTCCACTCCCCATTGAAAATCCTACAAAATGTGCCTTCTCGATTTCTAAATAGTCCAGAAGAGCTTTTAAATCATCATGGGGAGCGTATTGTTCACCCTTCACCGGCATGGCTGATTTACCATAACCACGAACATCATATCGGAGAACCTTGTATTTTTTTGCAAAATGTTCAAACTGATAATCCCAGTGCCGACAATCACCGAAATTCCCGTGTATGAATACAATACATTCACCAGCCCCGGTTAATTCATAATGTAGTTTCGTCCCATTAACCTCTGCAATTCCTGTCTCAGGGTGCAAGGTATTCATTGTATTATCACACGAATAAATTAGAAACAAAATTGGAAGTAAATAGTATATACGTTTCATAACTTATGAATAGTAAACTGAAGTTAAAAATTATACATCAAGTTGTGCCTAACGATTCGGGGCTAGGCGCAGTGCCGGCCAGGCATCTTCGAGCCTTTACAAAGTGCTATCGTTCAATATAGTAAAGTATAAACAACAACGTTACCGCCAAAGCCGGCATTGTGTCCTAACCCCTGTTAGGTAGCGTATCGCCATTTTCATTTTCAATTATATTTACTACATGCTCAAACTTTAGTGATTTAATCTCGTCCTTACTGAAGTTTTTTCTTAGAATCTCATTGAAATTTTTACGCGTTAGCAATTTGCCTATCGAATTGCTATGTCCTTTGATATGCCTTTTATTTGGTCTAGAGGTGTCAAATATTAAAATCTTTTGTTTATTTCCATTCTTATCTTCCCAATTCTTGCCCCACTTGTCAGAATCTTTCATTAACACACCCTGTAATCCACCACCATAGTTCGTTCCTCCATTCTTAATGAGATTTGCAGATTCCTTGTTGATAATAACTATTGAATATTTACCGATTTTCTTTGGTTTCACATAAACTTCAAGATTTTGGTAATCTGTTGAATATCTCATATTTATCCAATAGTTGCCTTTATATTGAACAGCCCATGAAATGGATGCTAACTTATCTTTTTTCCCAGTGGAGTTTAGCATGTTGGGAATTCTTATAAATTCTGTTCCCTCTGATCTTATTTCTGGCTTAACAAACTCTTTATATTCAGTTTTCTCGACAAAATCCGACGTTGAGATAAAACACTTTATAGATTCTTGGCTATATATCACTCCAATTTGCAGTACAGCGATAATTATCAATACTGTATATTTCATTTCTTACAGTTTATGCTACCTAACGCTCAGCATACCTGACCGGCCGATGCGAATGCGAGGCTGGCATGGTATGCATTGTTATCTGGGGTTCCCATTTTTCAAATTTTAATTGAGAATTCCAATTCTCCGCCAAATCCTAGCTCAACGATCTTCTGGAGTGTTGATATCCTAGCTTCTTTAACATTATTCTCGATCTTTGAAATATAGGATTTAGTCGTTCCAACTTTATCGGCAAGTTCTTGTTGTGTCATGCCCTTTCTTAGTCTGGCTTCTTGGAGCAGGACACCGATTTTAAAATTCTTATATCCTTCCTCAAGTTCCTCTCTCTTTTTTGTTCCCCGTTTGCCGAAATGTTCTTCCTTTAGTTCATCGAGTGTTCCCAATTCTTCATTTTTTGTTTTCTTGCTCATATTCCTTCTTTATTGACAAAGCTTTCATAATCATTGTTTTGGGGGTTTCTGCGTCTTCTTCTGAAATCCATTCATCAGAATGACCAGGTTCCCAGAGTCAAAGAAGCAGAAGATTCTGAAAATGTCAGATCCATGTTTGATTCTGATTTCATACAATCCATCCGTATCAGTTAGATGTCTCAGAGATTTCTCAGGAACATGTTCGATATCCTCAATGAGTTCCAAGGTCCAAATGATCTTTTGCTTGATCTTTGTTCTTTGCTTATTGAAGAATTCATTGAAGTAGTTCTTATATCTAAGGACTCTTCTGTACTTCCTAGTACCCCCAAATCTAATATACAGAAAGTTTCACTATGGGGCAACACTTCAATAGCTGTTTTAGTTCCTATCAAAGGGTTGTACGCATCGTCAAAGTGCTTGATTTTTTATCCCAGATAACGGATCGGTGACATGCAGCGTATCCCGAAGGGTATGCTGTCATCGTCACCTGTTATGCATATACCTTCTATTCATTTTGCTATTCTAATTAGTTCACTATCTTTTAAGTTCCTTAACTCCTTTATTGATAACTCACTAATTTGGATCTTTTCTCGCGTTGAAAATTCTATTTGTTCATCATAAAGAGCTCCACTAAATTGATGATGGAAGAGATAGAAGTCGATATTTTGATTAATCAGTTCCTGAATAACTTTTAACCATCTATCTTCTTCATTTCTATTTCCAAGTTCTCTATTTTCCTCCTTTCGTGTTTGACTTTTTAGTTTATTTTCAAGGTGTCTTTCGATTTTAGCATCGCTCCATTTTTTCTTATTTAATTTCCTCCTCTGATTTCCAACGTCAATTTGTTGCGAAGAAGGATATTGATCTATTCCGAGTATTGAGCCAAAATCACAATGACCTTTAGTTGTAAGCACTAATTTTTCGAAATCTTGAATTTGATTTCTCACATGTTCATTTTCTATTTCAGTATACCTAAAACCTGCTTCAGTAAGTATAGGTTCTATTGAATCTTGAGTTGCTGATTTTTTAGTTAATATGAAATTGAATTGACACATTCTTCTCTTTCAGTTCATTTTGGTTATGCATAACGGTCTCGGCTATGAACAGTTGGGGATTGTATGCTCTAACTTTTCAGTTTAGCACCGATTTTTGTTTCATGTTTATAATTTCGTTTTATCACTTTCGCCCCAATTGTTTATAGCCATTGTTGTATGCCGTTTTTGTTTTAAAAATTATATTGTATCATTCCTTTTATAAAAAATGGTGTTCCTGGTGTGAAGTGTATTTCTTCTACAGATTCGGTTTCATTTTGAAATCGTGATTCTGTCGCAAATTGTGTTTCGTTCCATTCAGTGTTGAACAGGTTTTGGATTTGTACTCCAAAACTCATTTTTCGCCATTTGTAACCTGCGTTTAAATCGGTTACGGTATAGCCTTTTGCTACTATGGAATTGTCTTCATTGGCAGGACGGTTTGCCAAATGGCGGACATTAACACTTCCATAAATTCCTGATTTGAATAAAAAGTTTAATCCGCTGACCAATGTAAAATCGGGTGCTAAGGGAATGTAGTCTTCGCCTTTAGGTTCTTCAATGGAACGGGCATAAGTGTAGTTGGCATCCAAATTCCAAAATAACCATTGCAAAGGTTGGTATCGGTAACTTATATCTATTCCTTGCCGTCTTGTTTTTCCGCTTGGTTCTACAATTCCTGCATCGCCCACATACACAAATTCCTGTTCCAAATACAAATACCAATACGCCATATTCAAAAGCATTTTTGGGGTGGGTTTCCAAATATAACCGACATCAAATCCGTATGCGGCTGGTAATATTTTTTTTCCATCTTCAACTATGACTACTCTTGTATCGTTGGAATGGAATCCTTTTCCTGTTTTGAGGTAAAGTTGTAAATCGTGGGTCGGATTATATAGTATATTGAACTTTGGACTGACAATGGCTTTGGTCTGTTCTTGAGTTTTATAGGCTGTGGTTAATTTGTCATTGTATTGAAAATCAAAATAATCAAATCGCACTGACGGATTAAAAGTCCATTTATTTATATCAATGTTGGCACCGAAATACGCCCCTAAATTAGTTTCATTAATATCGCCCAGTTTTAAAGTTTCCAAGGTTTCGGTTCTATTCTTGGTATGCGAAAGTTCGGTATCTTTGGTTTGGTCATTTCTAAGGCTTATTCCTGCCTGCCAATTTCCTTTTATATTTCCGCTTGAAAACGATTTGTTGTAATCGGAAGTCAGTCCATAAATAATTCGGTTTTCTTTTTGCCGTATTTGGTCGCCATTGATGGAATCTTCCAAGAAAAAAGTAAAATTGGAATAGAGTTCAAAACCATATTGGCTTAAGAAAACTTTGCTTTTGATAGAAGAACTTTCATCCATAATTTTATCATAACTCACCAAAACATTACTGCGTGAAGTAGCACCGCCTTCGGTATTGTCAATAGAGCCAAATCGTGTAATCAAACCGCTATCCACGGCACGTTGCGGAACTTGACCCGATGCGTCCCATTTGCTGTCAAAATAGGAAGCGATAATACCGATTTTATCAGTGTTGTTTACTCTGCCCGTAAATTTTCCGAAAAGATTGATTCGGTTAAAATTTTGTGGGCTGTCAAAATATCCGTCAGTAGATAAAAACTCGGTAGCTATGTAGGCATTCTGTTTATTGCTTTCCAATAGATTGAACATTCCCAATAATCGATAAGTATCATATTGCCCTGCTTCCAATTTTATGGAACTATTTTCTAATTTTTGTTTGGTAGAAAAATCCACATATCCTGCCGTAGTAAAATTGCCTTTATCTTCATAATACGGACCTTTTCCAAAATCAATTTTTTCAACAGTTTCGGGGATTACAAAATGTAAATCTGCATAGCCTTGCCCATGAGCATGGGATACCATATTTACAGGAAGTCCATCTACGCTTACATTGATGTCCGTGCCGTGGTCAATGTCAAATCCCCTCAAAAACATTTGCTCCGCTTTTCCGCCTCCCGCGTGTTGCCCAATGAAAAGTCCGGGAACTTTCCGCATAATGTCTTGTGAGGAATTTACAGGGTTGGTCTGGATATCGATGTCCGTAATAATATGTAACGCATCTATTTTTGGCGAGATAATAATTTCGTCCAGGCTGATTACTTTTTCATTTAAAATGATAACCAATAGACTTTTGGGGTCTTTGATTACAACAAGTTCTGTTTGATAGCCTATAAACGATATTTGTAATGTATCCCCTAGGGAACAATTTTCCAAAGTGAATTCACCCAGTTCATTGGAATGTGTATGATGATCGGTATTCTTGTTGAGAATATTGGCTTCTTGTATGGGTTGATTGTATTCATCTACAACTTTTCCTGTGATTGTTTGACCGAAAATGAAGCTATTGGTCAAAAGGAATAAAAAGGTCAAAAAGATTATTTTCATTAATTATAATTTACTAGCGGTATGTTTAAATTCTGACTAACGTTCGCTAACTCGCTGATTATCAGTACCCATTTTTTGATCAATTTTTACCATTTTTATCAATATTTACAGTGATCTATTGCGTACGTTAGCCATTGAAATCAATTTGGAAAAGGAGAAATTGGTAAATTTTTGTTCCCCAATTTCTTCTCCGAATCTCGGGAATGGCATACAACTACCTTATATCTGCTACATTCTTGTATCATCATTGCGCTTTTTGCTCACCTGCTGTGCCAAAGGCAACTGATCTAAAGGCGATCGGATGGCATCCAGTGATTGTGTACTGACATGCGTGTAGATTAAGGTTGTTTTGATGTCTTTGTGTCCCAAGAGCTCCTGAATGTATCGTACGTCTGTGCCATTATCCAGCAAATGGGTAGCAAAACAGTGACGTAGGGTGTGGGGTGTAACTCGGCGAGTGATACCCGCCTTACGTGCGGCCTTTCGTACGACCTGTTGGACACTGCTCTTGCTGTATGACCCTCCACTTTGCCCTTCGAAGAGATAATGCCTAGGCTGATAAAGATCAAAGTAGTAGCGCAATAAGGCTTTGAGCGTCTCACTTAGCATGACCGACCGGTCTTTCTTCCCCTTGCCTCCTCTGACCATAATCTGGTTTCGATCCCAATAGATGTCGTCAAGTCGAAGGGCCAGCAATTCGCTCAAGCGAAGTCCGCCACTGTAAATGCAGCAGAGGATGGCTAAATGCTTGACATTATCCAGCGATCGCATCAAGCGGTCCACCTCATTGATGCTCAAGATCACCGGCAATCGCCTGCCCTTTTTAGGCCTTTGTATCTGATCCAGACGGAAATCCGGCATAAAAATCACCTTCTCATAGTAAAATTTGATGCCGTTTACCGCCCGGTGCAGGCTGCTCTCAGATACTTTCAAGGAGGCAAGCATGCTGAGATATTCATTGACATCACTGGCAGAGATTTCTTCGGGCAGCCTCTCTCCTAGGTACTGCAGAAACTTGATAAATGCTCCCGTGTAAAATCGCACCGTGTTCCAACTGTAGCGCATCCGGATCAATGCTCCGGTGTACTCCTGCAAAATGGGATGGTATCTATTGGGATATTTACCGATCAATTGCTTCTGCCGCGCCCTCCAGTCGGGTCTGTCGGGCGTCGGTCTCATTTTGCTCGGCAGCCGGTCCACAATCTTTGCACCCAAGTCTCGGTAATGTCTTCCTAGCCTGTCTACCAGCTGCTCCTCCCATGGTATGATCCATCGCCTCATCTGCTTGTCGTATGTGCGCCCACTCAGTCTCTTCAGATAAGCAAAATCAGGCCGGTATCCCCTAACCTTCACAATGCACTTTCCAGCATATTCCGGAGTAGTGTACAGCTCCAAAGTCAGGGGCTCTACCGATCGGGCAATCAGATCGTACAGTTTTTCATAGGCGTCAGATCTCCAATAACCAAAATGCTTTTGCAACTGTTCCAGATTTCCTGGGATGGCCCGCACTATCCAGCAACGTGCTTTTCCATGCCACCAGGCACCCGATAGCGACTTAATCAGTGCGACATCCGCCTCCTGGTAGGGCATTTTGATCCTTAGTTGTTTCCCGTTCCATACGATTTCCATCGGGTCACTCCCCTTGGGAGTTATGTCAGCAGCCTCCTCTTTGCCGGCCGGAGGCACTACTGTCTGTTCCTGCCCTGGGCAGGATATGCCGGTCTGTACACTTTCTGACCCAGCAATGCCAGTCGTGGTTCCGGAAGAATGAAAATCATTGGGTGGATGTGGATTGTCATGCACGCCAAGTGGAGTTTGTTCCTCTGCCAAATCGAATGCCCCGCTTCTACACAACTTCTCAAGAGCCTTCCTGCTCTGCCAAGTGTCAGGCATATGCCAGCACCGTTTGCTGCTCGAAAACCGGCGATCCGGCAATGTCCTCACCAATGCTATCAATTCCTGATTATATGGGAAGAATAGACCTAGACGGACCACTCCACGATGTGTGATCCTACGAAGCGTTACTACGGGATGGCTGGTCTCTCCTGGTTTGCTCAACTGGGTTGGGTTTTGATGTATCAAAAGGCTCAATACTTGAGTACTGGCATCAAAATCACAATTAATATACAAACTTCTAGCACTAAATGTTATACCATTGTAAAAAATTGACACAATTTTTGGGTATCGGGTAGGTCACCATGTGAAGTCCGCGAGTTACAGGAGGAATCTAAGGCCCCGGATCATCTATTGCTTTACGGTACTTAGCTGTTAAAGTATCACTTTATGATTGCCAAAGCACGTCCAATTCACCTCTGGTTACATCAGGGCTAGATGGCAGACCATTTTAGACAGGGACCTATTGTACAAGTGGCCAATTCATGGGATACCATTTATGCGATTCACAGCTTGTAAGAGATCTACCACTTTATTTACCCGATCAAAGTTTTTGTGCGAAGCACCTACCCTAAAAAAATTGCATAAGCTTTTCCTTCTTACTTTTAGAGACCGGAACTTGTTTTTTGTTTTTGAGCACCAGATAGCCACCATCCACCCGCACATATTCTCTCACCTCATCCATATTGACCAAAAAAGAATTATGTGGTCGAAAAAAGCCAAATGGGGTCAGCATTTCTTCAAATTCCCGCAAGGTACGCGAAATGATTTTGCGCCGGCCATCAGAAGTATATACATGGGTGTAATTGCTGTCTGACTCACAATAGACAATGTCCTTAGGGTCGACCAGCTCCAGACTCTCCTTGGTCGCCAACGTAATTTTGCCTGGCAGACCTGTTTGGGTTTCCGTTTCAATATTTTGCAGCAGGGAAGCCACTTGCATAGATGGCTTGCGTACCCCCCGGCTCTGACTGTAGCGCTCCATTGCTTCTATCAACTCCTTGTTTCGAATAGGCTTCATCAGATAATCAAATGCACTGAATTTGACGGCTTGAATGCCATATTGATTATAGGCCGTAGTGAAAATCACATCAAAGTTCACATTTCCCACCGCTTCCAGCACATCAAAACCATTCATATTAGGCATTTCGATGTCGAGAAAAAGCAAGTCAATGGCCTCCTGTTTCAAAGTCTGTAAAGCTTCCAAGGGATCGGAAAAAATATGCTCAATTTGTACCTCCGGACAAAAATTTTCCAGTTTCCATTTCAGTGATTTTGCACTGTTGATTTCGTCGTCGAGAATGATGGATTTGATCATCACTTCTTATTTTTTTAGATTAAAAATTAAGCACCCCGTTTCCTACTAAACCGCATGCGGTGATGTCACCCACCAGAATATCTGCCGAATCACAGATTCGGGATATTCTTGCCTCCCTCAAGGGAGGCGTGGGTTCGGACTTTTAATATCATACCTGCTCATATTAAGGGCCGCAGTCAAAACTGAATCTGTTCCTCAATTTCTTTCATCTTAGGGTACCTCTAGCTAGTAACTTGTCTATGTCTTTACCTTGGATTGCAACATCAAAAAGCAAATTTGTCTCCCCCCTAGCACCTCCCCCACTAAACAATGGGGATCTTAATCTCCACCCTGGTTCCACTGGGATGGCCATGCGGGTCTTTTAAATCGTAAATTTGTACTTTCGTTTCCGTTTCGTATAGTTCATTGAGTAAATGAATTCGATCTGCCGTAATTGACATACCGACCGATTTTTTTCCCACCATTTTCTTCTTCTGATTGATTTCTTTGGATTTATTACGGCCAATCCCATTATCCTCTATGGTACATTTCAGCATACCATTGTCTCTCTGGATATTGATCCATAATTGTCCCACTTTTTTTTGGTGCATCAGTCCGTGCCATATGGCATTCTCTGCATAGGGTTGCAAAAGCATAGGCGGTATCTCCGTGCTCAGTGTGTCTACATTCGGATCCACTTTAATTTGATAAACAAACCGGTCGATAAATCGGAGACTTTCCATCTGCAAATACAGTTCTAAGGCTTCCAGTTCCGATTCCAAGGGAATGTACTTGGCTCGAGAGTGCTGTAAGATCAGACGTATCAACCGGGCAAAATCATTCAGGTAATTGGCCGCCTTTACGTTCTCATTGCTTAAGACATAGGTTTCAATCGAATTGAGGCAATTAAAGATAAAATGCGGATTCATCTGAGCCCGCAATGCGCTCATCTCGATATTGGCCAGCTTCCGCTGGAAGTCAACACGTATCCTTTCTTCCCTTCTAATTTTACTGATTCGGGCCCTATATAAAACAACCATTAATGCCAGCACCATTACTACACCCAATACTCTTACCCACCAGATCTGCCACCAGGGGGTGGCAATGGTGATGGGTAACTCGTAGAGGTTGGGGTTCCACATGCCCTCATTATTGGCCGCCTGCAATTGAAAAACATAGCTGCCACTGGGCACATTGGTAAAACTGGCGGTACGCCGGTCACGAGCATCGATCCAACTTTCATCAAAATTTTTAAGCCGGTATCTGAATTGATTCTCTTTGGGCATGGTAAAGGAGAGTGCGGAAAAATCGAGAGAAAAGAAATTTTCCCGAGGCTCTAGATTTAAGCTTCTACGATGGTGCGCCACCGAATCACTTCCATCGGGCTGTTCACGAATATTGATCCCGGTGACATAAGGGATGGGCAGGGTCGTATTTTTTCTTAGCAGCGAGGGCTGGCAAATGGCGATCCTGTTGCGCATACCAAATACCATCTCTCCGCTGGGGAGGAAATCAAAATACCAGAACGCAGGATCTTGCAAGCCGTAGGCAAAATCCAGAATTTGACTCTGAAAGGTGGTCGTATTCATTCGAACCAGGTATTCATTGCCCAAATACCACACGTGATCATCGCCATCGTAGCGCACAAATAATGTCCTGGTGATCCGGGGATAGAGATTCTTTAAATAGAATTTCCTGAGGAGACCTTCATCGGGCTTTTCCACATTGGCAAATCCAGACCAGCCATCTTCACTGCTGAGCCAAATCTTGCCGTTATCATCCTCAGCAAAATTGTTGCATTCCGGAAGGGTTTTTTCGGCCTCCAACTTGTATCTGAAATGAATCAATGTGTCCTGGGAAGCAAGGTAAACACTGTGTCCATCATTCCTGGCAATCCAAATATTTCCCTTCCTGTCTTCAAATAGATCCCTCACTTCTAAACCCGGCACCGATTGGTCTCCTAGATTCAAGTCGAAATGCTTTTCCTGACCTGACCGGGAATCCCACCGTTTAATTCCGTCACGATAAGAACCAACCCATAGCCTTTCCTGACTGTCCCAAAGTATGGCATTCAGTAAAACATGACGAAAATCAGGGTTGTAAGGAAAAGCTGTAAAACGATCGGATTCGGGCTTATAAGTCATCAAAGATGTGGTGGTGGCAATCGTCCAGGAGCCCCAGGGGTCTTCCTCCATATCGTAACCCCCAATTTTGCCATTGGCATCCAAAAATGAACTTGGCACCGCTGATATTGTCCACTCCCGATCGGTGCGATCCAAGTGAAATAACCCGGAAGCATCTTGAGGGCAGATACTCAAAACCCTTCCTCCTTGTTGGGTCAAGATTTTCCTCGCAAACCCCCATCCTTTCCGGTTTAAATGACCATAATCAAAGACGGCAAATTGTTGGAGGATTGGGTTAAAATGATAAAGACCGCGATAGGAAATGGCCCAGAAGCCGCCATCACGATCCACGTAATGGGCTCCGAAACGTTGATTGAGCTCCTCGTCGTTTTGGTAAAATACGGTAACCTCCTCACGGGTGGTGTGGTAGGCAACTAAACCCGAAGCGGCAGTGATCCAAATTTCATCGTCGTTTTTGGTACGGATATCAGAAATGGGACCCAGCATTGGCCGATCCACTTTACTGCTCCAGTTGATGATTTCCAAAGTTTCATCTGCTGGATTAAAAATATTAAGATCTGCGTTCCAGGTACCACAATACAGAAGCCCGTCATGATGATGGTAAAGCCGACGGAAGGCGTTGGCTGCCAACTCCAATCTCTTATCTTCAAAAGGAAAGTAATGTAATTTCACCTGGTAGCTTTCTTTATTCATTTCCAACAATCCCGAAACTGTACCAATCCAGAGTACTTCCTCCCGATTACGGTCTTGCTCTATAAAGAGAATTTCTTGTAGCCGTGAAGGATCATTCACGATATGCTCAGTCAAGGTGTCGCTGAAGAGAAAGAATTCAAAAGAATCCAATTCATGATCATATCTTCCCAGGCCGTGGTTGTAGGTACCAACCCAAACAATATTGTCTCGATCCCGGAAGAGGAATCCGAAATCGATCAGGGGCACATCTACTGCATCTACCCTTTGACCACCGAGATTAAACCGGTAATTGTTAAATTGATCGGTCACCATATCAAGGACGGATACGCCACCCCTAGTACTTATCCATAGGTCATTGCCATCAACCATCAAATTAGTTACGTTATCGTGAACTAGGGAGTTGTCCGGATTCTGTGGGTCATGACGGTAAACATGAAATTGCGAACCATCAAATCGACATAAGCCATCAACCGTACCAAACCACATAAAACCCGACTTATCTTGAGCAATGGCTCGTACGGTGTTGGCAGGCAATCCCTTCTCCTTGTCAAACATCTCGGCGTTGGCAAAAGGATATTGAGCGGACACCCTTATGGTCAATAGCAGACCAACTGTTAATAATGATACACAGCACCTTTTCACAATGCCTTAATTTACAAGGGAATCCGAAGATTTGCTAGGTTTTTACGTGGATTGAACCAGATTTTGTGTGGTTAAAGGGTGTCGATGAGCGGTTGGCGTTGATCATAGAATTCAATCAGGCCTAATGGCCTGTATACAGGCCGCTGTTCGAGACACTGGATCGCGAATTCCCAATTCGAGCCTTGAACCCGTCCGAATCTGCCTTTGAAAATGTATGCCCTCAAGTCCACATTGGTGCAGCAAACTTCTCCATTGAGATTCAGAAATGGTACGGCTAAATGCTTCAGGAGACCAGGTGTCAACCCGCTTATTTCGCTCCGGTGGTGGTAACACCTCCATCAATCGCACTCTCCCCCCTGGTCGGAGAACACGGAAAATTTCACCGACAACTTTCTCCTTCGACAATGACATGTGAATGGCATTGTTGCTGATCACCAGATCGGCAATTGCACTGGGAAGGGGAATTTGATCCATCGACGCATTAATAGTGATCACTTGTCTCATACGAGATTTCCTGATTTGCCTCCTGGCAACTTGTAATAGAGCCCCGGAAATGTCAATTCCGTAGACCTTACCGATCGAACCCACCGCATAACCGGCCAGGCACACATCTACTCCTGATCCACAACCCAGATCCACTACCGTTTCACCCCTGCCAACTCCGGCTCCGGACAGAGGTTGGCCGATGCCCGTGAAGTAAAGCATAGATTCATCCGCAAATTGTTCCAATAGTTCTCTAGGATAATTTAGGTAAAAAGCCCAATCAGATCCGGAGGGAGTAATTAGGGCAGGATTGACGACAAATTGAGCAAAATATGCTCGAATGGAAGCGTGGTGTTCAATTGATGAAAAGAGGTCCATTTTGTCGTTTTTACATTAAACCCTCATCAAATTTGTTGAGAAAGCCCCAGGCTAAAAACAAAACTCGATTGGCCGACCCTCCTGAATGATTAAAACACCTTGCTGCTTAATTAATCGAGATAAATCAGGGTAAAATAATGTTTCTCAGAAAATTTGAGACCTCCCACTCCAAATCAAGAATCATGTCGTGCAGGATACTCATCTACGGAGGCATCTGACTCGGATGGGGTGGAACTATTCCAGGTAGGCCAATAATTTTGAGATAACAAAATGATAATTCTCACTTATTAGATAACCTTTCATAAAACCAATTAACTATGAAAACGCATTTATTTCTTGTTGTCTTATGCATTGCTCTGATCACGGCCTGTAATGAAGATGATAATTTCATTGGAGGAGGACCTGGATCAAACCCCAACAGCGAAACAGTCGAAATTGTAGATCAAACGTTGACCAATGTGGTAGGTCAGTCCACACTTATTCGTCAGAAAAATGGGGTGACTACACATTTTCGTACCAACGACCTGATACCCGGTCATGCATACACCCTTTGGTGGGTGGTTTGGAACAAACCTCAAAACTGCATCAACTATCCTGACGCTTGTGATGAGCCTGATTTTAACATTGCTGACGAGGTTGAAGTTGAAGTATTGTATGCTGCCGGGCAAGTCGCTGGCGCCAGCGGCAGTGGAACCTTTTCTGCTCGCCTTGATGAAAATGACACCGATGGGTCGATCAATCACCTGTTTGGTCTTCCCTCATATGGAGGCATGCACGATGCTCAAACCGCAGAGGTTCACTTGGTCTTACGGAGCCATGGTCCAAAAATTCCAGGTCAGGTAAACGAGCAGATTACCACCTACGGTGGAGGTTGTACTACAGAGATTCCTGCCTTTACCACCGTGCCAATGCAACCAGGTGAATGTTCCGACATCCAGGCATCAGTACACCAGGCCGACAATTAATAGGAATCAACTCCAACTAAGCCAAAATGGCCCATTCACGATGGTGGATGGGCCTTTATTCATTAAACCAAAATGGTGGTCTTCACAGACATAATATCACAAAGGGTTGCCTTCAGATCTTCTGTTCGATCCCGGCAAAACGCTTCATCTACTACAGATCCGGCTGAAAAGGCATTCGTCTTACCGGCAACAGACCTTCCCTCCCAACAGAACTATCACATCAGATCAACCACAACAGAAATATTCTGGGAGATTATTAGTGAATCAGATGTATAATTCCTAATTTGCTCTTTTTGAAGGTCTAATACTCCCCTGGACCTCGTCGAAACATGAAAGCCATCCCTTAAAGTCTTTAGCATGAAGCGGCTCAATATTCCCAAGTACTTGCAAATTCTACTGGCACTTACTATCCTGAACTTACTCGTCCTCATGATCCGAAATTTATGGGTAGGAAATGCTGTCTTTGATTTTTTAAAATCCAATCTGTTCTCGGGGATCCTCCCCTTGGTCATCGCCGTGATCTTAAAAGAGATCTTTCCCAAAATAAACAACACATGGTTTATCCTTGGCAGCCTGGTATGGTTGCTCTTTTACCCCAATTCTCCCTACATGATCAGTGATCTTATCCACAATAGCAGCGATCCGTTTCGCAACATACACGAGGAGATCATTGTGCACGACACATTGATCATTTTCTCCATCGCAATTTTGTCGGCCTTTTATGGGTTTGTATCACTGAAAATCATGTTTAATTTATTTCGAGAACGATGGGGCAGTAAATTTGCTCATAGTGCAATATTCTTCTCCTTAGCTTTAAGCTGTCTAGGTTTTTTTATGGGCCGAACATTGCGAGCAGGTAACCATCAAGGAAATTTATATTCCTGGGATTTTCTACTTCACCCCGGTAAGGTCATAAGAGAAGTTTGGGAAGCACTGTTTCCCATAGGCGATCACCTGCCAAACTACGCGATGATGATCCTGTTTGGCATTGTGCAATATACCTTGCTCATCATGATGAAAGATATTCAAGACATAGAAGCCGCGCAAATTATCACCAAGGATTAGTAAGAAACATCTGGCAACAGGCACTATACGAAAAAAAGATAATAATGTCAATAACAAGAAAAACAGGCCTCCTACTCTGCGCAATGCTATCGATAGTGATTTTACCCTGGCTCGGATCTTACATCTATTATAGTGGAAATTTTCCGGAGGGATTCTTCAATTACCCTATGTTGGAACCGCTGCCCAAAGCTCCTTTCAGCTGGATGGTATTTATAGTGGTTGCAGTAGCTTTTATTGGAGTAGCAACGGTCTATTTATTACCCACATTTTTCGGATTCAAGAAAGTACCTTATGTAGCGAGGGATAAGGTGATTCGAGTGAAGTTTCCCATTTGGTTTTGGTTAGGCTTGATTGCTTGGGGTTATGCCCTGGTCCTCCTTTGGACGAAGTCCATGACTCCAATATGGTTTCTCCATTGGTCAGACTTGCCTCTGTTTTGGGGCTTTGTGTTAGTGATGGATGGTATCGTCTACAAACGGACAGGTGGTAATTCGATGATTAGCCAGAGGCCCCAGGAACTCCTGGGCATTGGAGTAGCCTCTGCAGGAGGTTGGATGCTCTTCGAATATTTAAATTTCTTTGTTAATGACGATTGGTTTTACCCGTGGGGTGACATCATTGACCGTGAGGTTTTTCTCCTTTATGCCATTGTCATTTCGTCTGGTTTGTTGCCGCTGGCATTTCAATGGTACGATTTCCTGAATACCTTTCCTGCGATTAGGGTCCGTTACACTGATGGTATCAAGATTACCTTACCTCGATGGATCAAGTGGATCTTACTCATCGTAGCAATTTTCGGCCTAATAGGTTCCGGTCTATTTCCGGATTACCTCTTTTTCTCACTCTGGATTTCGCCAGTGCTGCTGCTTATATTGGTCCTGGATTTGACCGGTCGATGGACACCTCTTAAGTCTATCTCCCATGGAAATTGGGGGCCAACCATGCTATTTGCCCTGACCTATCTCATTCAAGGTCTCCTCTTGGAAGGTCAAAATTATTTCAGTGCCATTCATGAGGGTGATCAAATCGTTTTTACGGAAGCTCCGGCCTACTGGCAGTACAATTTGCCGTTTGTCAATAGATTTCATCTGTTTGAAATGCCTATCTTGGGGTATCTAGGCTACCTGCCCTTTGGCTTATATTGCTGGATCTGGTGGATTGCATTTGCCAAGTTGTTGGGCATCCCCTCAAAATTCTATCGAGAGGAACCCTTTGAATCTGTCACTGCCGCATGATTAGAGTTCAACTGATTTGGACATTTTGTTTATCAGCACTTTCTGTATTTGGTGAAGTCATAGTCTGGGATGGAAGCAAGGATCATCGGCTGATCGGAAATCATCTCGAAATTCTTGAAGATCCATCCGGTGAGCTGACCATTCAAGAAGTGAGCTCATCAGGTTACTCATCACGATTTAACCCGTCTGACAATATCATACTCAATTTCGGATTTACGGAATCTGTATACTGGCTTCGTTTCAAACTGAGTAATCAAACTGATCAAGAGTTGCGCTTGGAGATCGCTCATGCGACCATTCCCATAGCCGAATTGTATTACCAACAGGAGCCGGGTATTTTTGATAAGATGACTGCGGGCTATCAAATACCAGTAAATGATAGAATTGTAAAACACCACTTTCAGGTTTTTCCACTACCTAGGCAAGCTAATGAATTTTATGTTCGCGTGATCTCAAATGCAAACCCCCTACCTATAAAATTGTATGAGAAGGGAGACCACGAAATTAAGTCAGGGGAGCAACGAATGATCTATGGATTCTATTGGGGCTTGATGATTTTTGTAGTGATTTCTAATCTTTTCTTCTATTTCTCCCTGAGAAATCGTCTTCATCTTTTTTATGCCGTAATTGTAATCCTCTATATAGCATATGCTTCCGTTGTAATGGATGGATTCATTCTATATCTGATAGATCATGTAGATTTAATGTTTTGGTATGTAAATATTCCTGAAATAGGGGTTACATTGCAAACCATATATGCACTCTACTTTCTCGAGACCAATAGGTTTACACCTCGGTTGCATCGACATACATGGTGGTTGATCTACTATTTCATTGCTTACTTCATACTTAAGTTCTTTCTCCCTGCCACCTTTGTATATGCCATGAATACAGTGCATGCACTCATTTCTTTCTTTGTGATGTTCTATCTTGGTTATCGGACAAGTAAGAATGGGAATCGTCTGGGCTACTATTTTGCATTGGCCTATTTGATCTATTTTATTTTGGTTGTAATTGAAGCAACATACATTCAGATCGGAGCACCCAAGTACCTTGCTCATCTCAGTCATGTCTCCTATGCCACCTTACTTGAAGCCTTTATTTTGAGCTTTCTACTTTCAAAACGATTTGAATGGGAAAGACGCGATGCTGAAGACGCAAAGAAGGAAGCTGATGCAAAATTGATACAAGAAACAAGAGAAAAAGAAAGAATTATCAGGGAGCAGAATGTAGTACTGGAGGAACGAGTGACTGAGCGTACCAGGGAATTAAATAATTCCTTAGAAGATTTACAGAGAACTCAATTACAGCTCATTCAATCCGAAAAATTGGCAAGTCTTGGTGAATTGACGGCTGGGATAGCTCATGAAATCCAAAATCCCTTAAATTTTGTAAATAATTTTTCCGAGGTTAATGAGGAATTAGTTGATGAGATGCGAGAAGAGCTCAAGAATGGAAATATTCAAAAAGTCGATCGCATTTTGGAGGATCTAATGAAAAATGAGCAAAAAATAAAGCAGCATGGCAAACGAGCCGAGAGCATTGTCAAGAATATGCTGCAGCACTCACACTCCGGCGGAGGAGAAAAAGAACTGGTTGACATCAACCAATTGTGTGAAGAATATTTGCGTTTGGCTTATCACGGTATGCGGGCGAAGGATAAGACGTTTAACGTAAAGATGGAAACCGACCTTGGCGAGTCAAATCCTAAAATATTAGTTTTTCGGCAGGAAATCGGGCGGGTTCTGCTCAATTTGATGACGAACGCCTTTTATGCCGTACAAAGAAAGAAGGATCTGGGGACTGACAAGAATTATGTGCCCTCTATCCAAATTAAGACCGGCACCACCAAGGGGCATTTGCTGGTATCCATAGCCGACAATGGTATAGGAATCCCTGTTGATGTCAGAGAAAAAATATTTCAACCTTTTTTCACGACTAAGCCAACAGGACAAGGCACGGGCCTAGGGTTAAGCCTGGCTTATGAAATCGTTACCAAGGGTCATGGAGGCAGCATCGAAGTAGAGACTTCACCGGGAGAGGGAAGCAAATTTACTGTGCAACTACCTATACCGTCATCGATTTGAAAAGTACAGATTCAACAGCGGTTAAAGGATTTCAGCACCTGATGCAAGTAGAACGATCGGCGGATCAGATCATGGACCGGATCGCGCGAATGAAAGATAGTAGTGATTTTGCTGACATCTTCAGAAATACCTGTATTGCCCTGAGTACCCTTGGAATGCAATCAAAGGTTTTTGATTTGATTATCTATCAGCGGAAAACAGGAGAAGCCCAGATCTGGACTTATGGACAAGTCAACAATAAGGAAAATCAGCTGTGGCATTTCAACGTACCCAAGCTAAAAAGTAAGCATTACCTAGATGGTTTGGAAGCGTGGAGAAATAGGCGAAAATTACGTCAAATTCATCTCAAGGGAAATTTAGCAAAGGGCTATTATCGGCAACTAATCAAGTCCTCAAATGAAAATTCTTTACCCACAAAGTTCATCGATCGAATAAACGAACTGCATCCAGCTTACCATACCGAATATTATTTCCTCTATGGTCTCTTCCGTACAGTGACGAAATCTCCTCTCAAGAAGGACAAGGTCTTGGTTCTGCGGCGTTTTTCAAAAGTTTTGGAGCATGCTTTTACGCGTTTCTTGGACCTCCAAAAAGCAGAGACACTATCCAGGGAGCTCGAAATTGAGGTCGCATTGGAGAAGGTTCGGCATAGAACGATGGCTATGACCGAGAGCACTGAATTGGCAGGCACCGTTGAGATCCTCTACCAGCAATTATTGGATCTAGGTGTAGACGCCGAGCGGATTGTGATTTGCTTTCCCGACCTCAAGGAAGGTATCGCCGAGGTATGGATGACCGGTGTTTCAGGTAGCCGGATTGAGAAGAGACTAACGATCGTACTTGATGAACCTACGTTAATTGATAAGGTAATTCAGGCCTGGGAAAAAAAGAAGAAATCCACCGTCATTCAGATTGGTGGCCAGGATTTAGAAGCTTATCTCCAGTTCACAGCTAAATCCTTCGGCACCACCATCCCGGTTCCCTCTCATAAGGGGAAAAGGGTTTTTTCTGTGGCTAATTTTTCAAAGGGTTTTATCAATGTTATAGGGACCTCTACTTTAAACCCTGCCGATATTTTGCTATTGGAACGGTTTGCTGGGGTTTTCGAACAAACCTACACGCGCTTCCTCGATCTAAAAAAAGCAGAGGAGCAGGCCCGAGAAGCACAGATTGAGGCCGCATTGGAGAGAGTAAGAAGTCGCACCATGGCCATGTACAAAAGCGATGAGCTCAATGAGGTTATCACGCTGGTTTTTAAAGAACTAAGGGCTTTGGATATATTTATGCATGGAGCAATGGTGTACCTTTTCGATGATCCCGATGAGGGTTTTAGCCTTTGGTTGCAGGACAGTGCCTTCTCCTTTGCCAAGATTGTGCAATTCACTCTTATGGACCATCCCTTTTTTAATAGCTTGATCAAGGCCAAAGATTCGGCGGGAAAAATCCTCACTGACTTACTGAATAAGCGAGAAAAAGATCGCTTTTTTGAATTTTCATTGGAACACTCCGATCTGCAACATGTGACGGAAGAACGGAAGCAATTTGTGCTTTCCAAACCTGGGTATTCGAGGTCTATAGCGGCTACTCGACACGCGGCTATGGCTATAGATAACTTTGATCAGATCATCTACACAGATGAAGAGAATAAGATTCTGCTCCGTTTCGCCAAGGTATTTGAACAGACCTACACCCGTTTTATTGATCTCAAAAATGCTGAAGCTCAAACCAGAGAAGCTAGAATTGAAGCTTCCCTGGAACGCATAAGGTCCAGATCGATGGCAATGCAAAAAAGTGATGAACTTGCCGACGTATCAGAAGTACTCTTTCGGGAAATGAGGACTCTTGGCAGTGATGCTTGGGCTTGCGGTATTGTCTTGTGTTCTGAAGGAGGAGATTTGACTGAACATTGGATGAGTGTGGAAGGTGGCAAATTATCACGGGTACAAGTCCCGGTCGATCTGGATCACATCCATCGCAGTATGTACAATGCCTGGTTGGAAAAGGAGCAACTATTTACTCTGGAAATTGGTGGTGATGAGCTCATACGTCACTATGAACGAATGATGACGATTCCGGTGCTCAAGGAAAATATAAATCAGGCCACGCAAAAACAATTTAAGGCCCCAAAATGGCAAAAGAACCATGTCGCCTCCTTTACATATGGATATCTGTTGGTCGTGTCTTTAATAGATTCCAAAGGGAGCGATATCTATCCTCGCTTTGCCAAGGTCTTTGAGCAAAGCTATACACGTTTCCTCGATCTCAAAAAAGCAGAAGAACAGGCTCGAGAAGCACAGATCGAAGCTGCTTTGGAAAGAGTGAGGTCGGCTTCGATGGCCATGCATGCTAGCGAAGAAATGCCATCAGTTGCCATTGAACTGTTTCAGCAATTGTTCAAATTGGGTATATGCATTGATGCCATCAGCATAGATATTCCCGAACCCGATGTCAGTGACCTCATCGTTTGGGGAGCCACTTCAGATTACCAGTATGATTTTTCGTTGAGGTTACCCTATTTCGATTGTGCAGTAATAAAGTGCTACCGAAATGCCATTGAAAACCAGATCGAAACTTTCAGTGATCAATTTGACAAGCAGGAAAAAAATCGATTTATCCAACATGTGATTGACCAAACACCGATGAAGGAAAACGATGAAGACCTCCATTTGAGGTTTAGATCTCTGTTAGACGCGGAATCTTACAATCGATCGGTCGCCATACAATATATTTATCCAAAACAATCCTCGACTGAGGGTACTCCTCAAATAATTGCCTTGTGGATGGCCAATTATCAGGGACACTCATACACAGAGTCAGAGGAAGAAATATTGAAAAGATTTTCGTTGGTTTTTGCTCAAGCCTATACCCGCTTTCTCGATCTCAAGAAGGCAGAGGCACAGGCTAGGGAAGCTCAGATTGAGGCGGCTCTGGAAAGGGTAAGGAGCCGTACACTGGCCATGCATAAGAGCCAAGAGCTGACTGATGTCGCCGAAATAACCTTTAAACAACTCATCAGCCTTAATCTCCTAATTGATGGTTTTGGCATTGATATCTTTAAAGACTACTCTGGTGATTTTCGGATTTGGTCAGCCACCCCGGAGCATATCTATCCGACTGAGTTATTCATTCCTTACATCGATACACCCATCATGAACAATGTACTGGAGGCCAGGAGGAACAGGGTGAAGGTACTTGTGGATCACATTCCAAAAGACGAAATAAGAGCATACTACCGGCATTGTCTCTCCAATACTGTCATGAAAGACATCACTCCTGAGGAAAGGAAAGAGAAAGTACTGCAAAGCAACGGATTGGACCGGGTCATGTCGATTAATGAACATACCGGTCTCTTTATATTCAATTTTCAGTTTCGAAAATATACCGAAGAAGACGTTGAGATGATACGCCGTTTCGGGCAAGTTTTTGAGCAGAGCTATATCCGTTTTCTGGATCTGCAAAAAGCCGAGACACAAGCTCATGAAGCTAAAATTGAGACCGCTCTCGAAAGGGTCAGGTCCAGATCAATGGCCATGCATAAGAGTAGTGAGATTGGGCAAGTGGTCGTATTGATTTATCGAGAATTACGGACTCTGGGCTTCACCGATTATATGAATTGCGGCTATATTGAGATCGATGAAAGTCAGCATATCCAAAAAGCCTGGATGACCAACATGGGTGCTGATTTTCAGGAGAATTTTACCTTACCACTCACCGGTGATCCGGTATTGGATGAGCGGTATAAAAATTGGAAGCAAGGTAAGCCTTATTTCCATCAAGAAGTCGGTGGTGAAACCTTGCGTGCACATATTGAATTTGTCGCACCACAGATGCAATCCAGCAAATGGGCAGCGATCACCAGACAGGATCTGCCTGATCCCACACATTTTAATAACGCTAATTTTTCGCATGGGTATCTACAGCTGGAAACCGCTGTTCAGTTGGACCCACAGGATATATCATTGCTGATCAGGTTCACACAGGTATTTGAACAGACCTATACCCGTTTTTTAGATCTGCTAAAAGCAGAGGAACTGACCAGGGAAACCGCCCGACAGGCGGCCCTAGACCGGGTACGGGCTGAGATTTCCTCGATGAGAACATCTGAAGACCTTCAACAGATCACGCCAGTGATATGGAAGGAGTTGCAGGTACTTCAAGTACCCTTCTTTCGCTGCGGTACCTTCATCATCGATAAAGCTGCTAAAATGCTGCACGCCTACCTCGCCACGCCGGATGGAAAACCTGTAGCCGCTCTGCACTTACATTCAGATCACTCGCCTTTTGTTCAAAATGCCTGGCAGTCCTGGCAGAGGCAAGAGATCTACATCGAAAAATGGTCCCGGACACAATTTGAACAATGGACCGAATCCCTATTGAAGTTAAAGCAAATTGATGACGCAACTCAATACCAGCTGGGTAAATCGGCTCCAAATATCCTTGTTCTTCAGCTCTTACCTTTTAAACAGGGAATGCTATATGTAGGGAGCAGTGATCCACTATCTGAAAGTCAGTTGAAAGATGTGCAGAATTTAGCCGATGCCTTCTCGATTGCCTATGCACGCTATGAAGATTTCACCCAGCTGGAACAGGCCAAAAATCAAATAGAGAACACCCTGGCCGAGTTAAAGGCTGCTCAAGAGCAGTTGATTCATTCCGAAAAAATGGCTTCTTTGGGGGAATTGACTGCCGGGATAGCACACGAAATCCAAAATCCATTAAATTTTGTCAATAATTTCGCCGAAGTCAGTAATGAGCTGATCGCAGAGGTGAAAGAGGAGTTGGTTGCAGGTGATTTATCAGAAGTAAAGGTCTTACTGACAGATCTTGTCGAAAATCTGGAAAAAATAAATCACCATGGCATGAGGGCGAGCAGCATCGTTAAAGGGATGTTGGCGCATTCAAGAGAACACTCCGGAGAAAAGGTACCGACCGATGTCAATAATTTGTGTGAAGAATACTCTGGATTGGCTTATCACGGTATGAGGGCAAAAAACAAATCTTTTGAAGTGAATTACGAATTGGATCTTGACAAAGACCTGCCCAAAATTAATCTGGTACCACAGGATATCGGCCGGGTCTTGTTGAATTTAATCAGTAATGCTTTCCAGGCAGTGCAAATGCCATCAAAAGATGAGGAGTATCATCCCAGCGTTAAAATTAAAACTCGAGCTATATTAGGTGAAGGAAATAATCGTCACCCCTTTATACAAATTTCAGTGTCCGATAATGGCCCTGGTATTCCCCGAGCAATTAGAGACAAGATTTTCCAGCCCTTTTTTACCACCAAAACAGCGGGGGAAGGCACGGGTTTAGGCCTCAGTTTGAGCTATGATATTGTAAAAGCCCATGGCGGGAGTCTATATGTAGATGAAGCTACTGATGCCGGATCATCATTTATCATTATCTTACCCTTAGGTTGATCTTATGCAGATTCATTCTGATCAGTCAAGTTTTTATTCAGCTTAATAAAGATGTTGTGGAGGAGACCAGATCCATTTCCATTGAACTAAAAACAAATCTCAGTAAAATCAATCATCATGGGCAAAGAGCCAGTGGAATAGTCAAAGGGATGCCGGATCACTCCCGCCAAAATCCCGGTGAAAAAACTGCCATTGACCTAAATAAAATCTGCGAGGAATACATGAGGTTGGCCTACCACGGTATGCGAGCCAAGAATAAGGATTTCAGTGTATTCTATGGGCTCAAGTTGGACCCGGACTTGCCTGAAGTTGCCCAGGAGTTCGGCAGAGTACTCATAAAGGTAATTATCAATGCATTTCAAGCGGTTAAGGAGCAGGATAATGCGATTGTGGTACTTACGACGAAAAGTTTGGGAGATGGAGTTGAAATTGAGGTGTCCGACAATAGCCCTGGCATACCCAAGGACGCCAAGGATAAGATTTTCCAACCCTTCTTTGCGACCAAGGCAGCTGGAAAAGGCACGGGATTAGGACTGAGTTTGAGATACGACATCGTGAAGGCACATGATGGTGAACCACAAGTAAAAACTAACTCAGAGGCTGGATCCACATTTTTTATGACGTCACCTATGGGTACATGATGAAATCCAGGCCGCAGTATTGCCTCTTAGGGATATTGACCTCTTGGATATGTGCTTTTGGACAAATTCAGGAATACCAGTTTACACGTATTAACACACTCAGTGCCTCCTCTTTGGGACAAGTCAATTTTATTACAGAAGATAAACATGGATTTATCTGGTTTACCGAAGAATCTGAAAGTGCCCTAAGTCGATTTGATGGTTTTACCTTAAGACGATATCGGCATAATCCCGGTGATTCAAACTCACTTGGTGGAACCCATCCCGAGTGTATATTAATAGATCAAGATGATATCATGTGGATCGGGTTCTTTGGTCAGGGCTTGGATCGCTTCGATCCTGATACAGAGACTTTCATGCATCTTCGAGCCGATTCCAATAAGACAAATGGATTAGCAAATGCCCACATAAGCGATATGGTGCAAGGACCGGACGGCATGATCTACATCGCTACTTTTGGTGGTTTACACATATTGGATCCCTCCACCTTGGAGCTGCAACATTTCCAGCATGATCCGGAAAATGATGAAAGCATTGGTTCAGATATTCTTCGTGAGCTCTATTTTGATAGTGAAGGCGTTCTATGGATTGGAGCAGGCTGGTTTGTTGAGGGTCCAGGTGGCCTAATTAAGTATGACTTAAAAACAAGGACCTTCAAAAATTATCGCGCAAATCCCAATGATAAGAATGCATTGCAAAATGACCGGGTAACCGCCATTTTTGAGGACAGCAAGGGCAATTTTTGGGTTGGTACCGGAGGAGACGGATTACATTCGTTCGATAGAGAAACTGAGAGCTTTACCCATCATCCCTATTCACCAATTCAACCTGAATCAGTCAGCGTACCACCTTTCGAAAACTTTACCTATGGAGTAACATTCATCGATGAAGATCCAATGGGCAACCTGTGGGTTGGTGGCGAAGGAGTAGATGTCTACAATCTCCAGACCGGTTACTACCGGCACTTTGGCAACAATACCGATTTTGACGGTACCGTAATTGAAAATTCTTCCTGGTGTGCATTTATAGCCAGCAACGGCCTCATCTGGTTAAGTACTCAACCAGGAGTTTATAAAATTGATCCCTTTAACTTTGCCATTGCACCTATACCAAAACCGGTGCCGGTCATTCTTACCGAATCTGACTCCATCTCATGGATCGGCACACCCGATGGACTTATTCGGGAAAATGTGCTTTCGGGAACGAAATCGATTTGGTCTCATCGACCTAAAGATCCAAATTCATTGAGCAGTAATGATATTGAATCCCTTTACCAAGATGGTCAAGGCATAGTGTGGATCGGGACGGATCAGGGACTGAACAGGTTGGACCCCAATACCGGTATACTGAATCGATATGCTGTCGAATCTCCTAAAGTCACTCCTCATAAATATCACTCCACTATCAACTCCATATCGGAGGCAACCGATAACAAATTGTGGATTGGTACTCGTACTGGTCTTTTTTTAATGGATTGCCAGAAGGATTCTTTCCAGTATTATGATGTGCAAAAATTGGCAGAATCAACATCTACGATTCTATTCGACGTTTCCTTCGTAGCGAGAATGAATAAAGAAGAAGTGTGGATAGGACACCATTCAGCGGGAAAGATATTTAAACTAAATCCCACTAAATCTACCGCAGAAGGTTATTTATTAGGTAATGGGCAATTTGGCATTGTCCGAGATTCAAACGGCAAGGTATGGGTCTCCTCACAAAATGGTCTTTATGTTTATCAGGAAAACGAAAATAATTTTCGGAAGATCATCAATAGCTCCTGTTATGGCTTGGTCTCAGACCAGAAAGGGAGCCTCTGGACCAATACCGTATCTAAGATCATTCGGGTGGATAGTAAATCAGAAACCATAATCAGCTATGATGTGTTAGCTCCTGTACAATATGGTAACGTTTTTGTGCCACGAACTTCAAAAGGCTTTTTGCAATCTGATGGTACAATTGTACTGGGTGATAGCAGAAAACACTACCATATAGATCCAGCCAAGTTCAAATTGGCCAACAATTCTGCTGATCTCCTTTTTACAAATCTATGGATTAGCTCCCGTACCAATAAATCAGCCGACCAAGCCATATCGCGTTCATCTCTGTTAGGACGGGAAGCGATCAACCTATCTTTCCTGGAAAATAGCTTCTCCCTTAGCTTCACGGAGACGGACTTTCGAAACCCCACTCAAAATAAGATCAATTATCGTCTAGATCCATACGACATAGATTGGAGAGAAACACTTTCTGAAGAAAGAGTATTTTACTCAAATATCTCACCCGGTAAATACGAAATAAAAATATCGGCACCCAATAGCTCGACAGGACAATGGGCTGAAAATTCATTGATAATCAACATCGCTCCACCTTGGTACCGCACTTATTGGGCATACGCCCTGTATGGTCTTTTACTGCTCGGTCTTATTTACCAGGTAGATCGCTACCGAAAAAGGCAGGTGCTAAAAAAGGCACGAGCCAAGGCCAGAGAATTAGAATTAAAGCAGGCACAGGAATTGAAAAAAGCATATGTTGAATTGGAGAAAACCCATGCACACCTGCAGTCTACTCAAAAGCAATTGATTCATGCCGAAAAAATGGCCTCACTGGGCGAGCTGACTGCCGGCATTGCACATGAAATTCAAAATCCACTGAATTTTGTTAATAATTTTTCTGAAGTGAGCGTCGATCTTCTTCAAGAAGCGAATGATGAATTACAGAAGGGAGATCTAACCTCAGCTAAAGAGATCATCGAAGATCTTAATCAAAATCTAAGCAAGATCAAACACCATGGCCATCGAGCCAGTGGAATAGTAAGGAGTATGTTGGACCATTCGCGCGGCACAGCGGGAGAAAAATCACTCACCGATCTCAATGCGCTCTGTGACGAGTTTGTGCGACTGGCTTATCATGGAATGCGTGCTAAGGATACGACGTTCAATGCAACCATAAACACCCAATTTGATCAAGCTTTGCCATCGGTGGCCGTGGTACCGCAAGATATTGGGCGGGTTATTCTGAATTTGATGACCAATGCCTTTTTCGCTGTTCATCAGAAAAAGGGAGACTCCCATTCCGATTATATGCCGTCCGTCAGCATCAAAACTGAGAAGCAAAGTCAGCAGCTGGTCATTACCGTGGCAGACAATGGATCCGGCATACTACCGGAAATCCAGGATAAGATTTTCCAACCGTTCTTTACCACCAAGGAGACGGGATCGGGTACGGGCTTGGGATTGTCACTGAGCTACGACATCATCAAAGCGCATAACGGTGATCTGAGTGTATCATCAAAACCTGGAAAGGGCTCTACTTTCAAGATTGTCTTACCTTTGGAAACTAAAATCTCCCAGCAAACCTAATCAATTGAACATGAAGAAAATACTAGTCGTTGATGATGAAAGAGATGTGCAGTTCTTATTTCAACAGCGATTTCGTAAAGAGATCAAGAAAGAGGAAATTGTGTTTGCATTTGCTTTCTCAGGCGAGGAGGCCCTGGATTACTTGGCGGATCATCCACATGAGGCCGTGCTGATTCTATCTGACATCAATATGCCCGGAATGAGTGGATTGGAGCTCTTAAGCAGAATAAAGGAAAAAAACAGGAAACCACCGCCAGTGGTCATGATGATCACTGCCTATGGTGATGAGCAAAACTATCAAACCGCCATGAAATTGGGTGCAGATGATTTTCTAACCAAACCATTGGAATTTACTTTACTCAAGGAAAAACTAGCCAAAATTCAAGCATGACCAAAATACTTGTCGTCGATGACGAACCGGACTTACAAGCCTTGATCAAACAAAAATTCAGGAAAAAAATCCGGGAAAATATATACGAGTTCGTTTTTGCAATCAATGGCAGAGATGCACTAGATCAATTGGACGCCCATCAAGATGTGTCCGTCGTACTCAGTGACATCAACATGCCGGAAATGGATGGTCTCACCTTGTTAAGCGAGCTTAGCAATCAAAGCAACCTTCTCAAGTCGATCATCGTCTCAGCATACGGCGATATGGAAAACATTCGCACAGCGATGAATCGTGGCGCATTTGATTTCATCACCAAGCCCATCAATTTTCAAGATTTAGAACTCACGGTCGAAAAGACGATCAGTCATGTACAGCAACTGCGCAAGACCATGCAGGCCATTAAAGAAAACTCGATCCTCAAAATGTATGTCGATGAGACCGTACTCAATTTTATGAGTACCCGAGAATATGAATCTTCGGTCATGCAAAATGAAACCATCGAAGGCAGTGTGGCATTCATCGATATCTGCGGTTTTACCAGCATCAGCGAACACAGTGCTCCCGATGCCGTAGTGACACTGCTGAATGGCTATTTTGACCTTATGGTAAAAGAAATACTGTCACAAGAAGGTTACATAGATAAGTTTATCGGCGATGCCGTGATGGCTGTTTTTCGCGGCGAGTATCACTTAGACCGGGCCATTGAGGCTTCACTGGCCGTAAGACAGAAAATCGAGAACCTGCCCATGATCAGTGGTCAGGAAGATTTCAAACCCGAAGTATCGATTGGCATTAATTGTGGGGAAATGATTTCCGGCAACATCGGTTCAGCAGATCTCCGGCGGCTTGATTACACCGTGATCGGAGACACCGTTAATACCGCTTCCCGCCTTCAAGGGATTGCAGAACCAGGACAGATACTGATCAGTGATCGAGCCCATGATCAAATCAAGGAATCTTTCCGGTGTGCAAAAGTAGGTGAAGTGACTCTCAAAAACAAGAAAGACGCACTGGTCATTTATGCCGTAGAGGAATAAGCCCACGATCAAATCATGCGTCATTCTAAATTATGTTGACCTCGAAGAGAAATACTTTCTTAGTTATTGGGAAACTTCAGTTCACGCAGCAATCCGCGATATCTGGGTTCACCAAATGGATCGTTAAAAAACAGATCTAAATCTTTAACCAATTGCATCAGAGCTACATTTACCGATTTCTGCTGAATGCAATTCCGCGCATGAGCAAGCATTTGATCTAAATCGCCGGTTCCACCAGATAAAATGGCGATATTAAGGGGGGCAGAGATTCCTCTCTGATTTATCTGATTAAGTACAAAAAAAGAGGATTACCTTCAGTCTATGCATCAGGAATTACTATGTGTTAAAGGTTCAATCCAAACCTTGCAGTGGGATTTCGTAGTAGATATTCTAATGCAAGGATCGGGTTCAATATTACACCGTGCATTATATTCTAATAAAAATACCCCTCTTATACAGCCAATAACAGATGTACCAGAGCAAGTAGAGTACAATCGCAGAGGTAATGGTCAACATAAACCACTCACCGGTCCATCCCAGGAGTGAGGTGGTAAATGGCTTAACTACATCGTAAATAAGATCGGCACCACCAATGTGCCCGAACAAGTAGATAAAAAGGGGATTCATACCAACAATGGCAAAAAATAAGACCGAAAATCGCACCTCCTTTATGTCGATCAGATAATAACATAAAGCAAGCGACAGCACGGTCCAACCTCCACTTACAATAACAAAGGACGAAGTACAAATGCGCTTTATGATGGGGGTAAAGGGATGTAAAGCGTAACCAATGACCACCCCCACCAGACCGGCAATGATCAAGATCTTTAGTTTTTCGAGGGCTTCCTTATCACTTCTCAACAATTGGCCTGCCAATACACCCCACACCGTGTGTGCGGTGGTGGGAATGGCATTAAACGACACCCAATGTCCTCGTAGATCCGCACCGCCATATTGCAGATCCAGCCAGGTACCAAAGTTTTCATTGGGGGTAAACGGCTGATCGAATCCCTCTACCCAGAAAAAACGGTAAATGAGTTCGGTAGCCAAGATCAGCACGAAGGAAAATAGGAGTTGGGTCTTCCATGGCTTTTTCATCACAAAAAATGCCAGCAGGTAGGTCACCGACAGCTGGGCCAGCACGTTTTGAAAACGCCAAACAATATGACCTGGGCCGATACAATACAAGGCCCAACCAAATAATAAGAGTAAAAATGCACGCTGGAATACATGCCGGCGTATGTCACTCTCGCTATCGCCTCTCTCCCGTCGCTTTCCCAAAGAAAAGGGCATTGCCACCCCTACGATAAACATGAAATAGGGCTGGATCAGGTCCCAAAATCGCAGACCATCCCAGGGATGATGGTGAAACTGTAGTCCTATTGTTTGCAGCCATCCTGGCGAACCATCAGTAGTAAATTGATGAAACAGCCCGGTAAATTCCGCTATCAACAAAAACATGGTGAGCCCACGAAAAAAATCGAGGGACAACAGCCGTTTACCAATGGTAGAATGTGATTGAGATGCCGGCATTTCTCTGGTGTTCGTCTATAATAAAAACTAAAATACGCTAAAGCTTCAGCAAAACAGCTATGTACTTAAGTTTTTATCTCGCCATTTAACTAATCACTCACATCCTCTCAATTTTTTGCATTAAGTCGCCTTTCCGGTTGCGAGCAACCGGCAGGTAAACGCCACCTTGCATAATCACTGTTCCTCCATCACCGCGGATGTACTTTTCAACATGAAAAAGATTGATCAAAAAAGAATGGTGTATACGGCAAAAATCATAGGGCTTCAAGAGTTTTTCGGCATGAAGTAAGGGCTTGGCAACAAGTATTTTTTTCCCGTCGACCAAATGTACATAGCAGTAACTGCCGTCTGCCTCACAATATAAGATATCACTAATTTTAATAAATTCTAAGCCATCTGAATTCGGTATTGCGATACGTTTTTCGAGGTCTGAACGATCAGCATTTTCCAGCAAATTGGCTATCTGATCCCGATATGGATTGTGATCCGCTTCCTTCATTTTGCTAACAGCCGTCTTCAGTTCTTCCGGATCTATGGGTTTCAACAAGTAATCCAGGGCACTCAGCCGGAAAGCTTGTATGGCGTATTGGTCATAGGCAGTGACAAAGATGACTTTGAAATCAAATGGGCGCATTACTTCCAACATTTCGATACCGTTCATCCACGGCATTTGCACATCGAGAAAAATAAGGTCCGGTTTTAGGCTTTTGATGGTAAGCATGCCCTCTTTTGCTGAAGGACATTGCGCAATAACGCTGATATTCGGACAATGCTTCTGGATGTCCAAAGTGAGAGATTCCCGGCTGAGCTCTTCGTCGTCAATGATGATGGCCTTCCACATGCTCCTTGCTTAAAATCATGATTTCCACGATCGTTCCTCCACCGGATCTATCATCAATTTGGTAGCTGATCTCTCCCCTTTTCATTTCGTTGAACAGATCGATTCGTGACTGGATCAAATCCAGACCCATAGCTTTACCTCCGATCCGTTCTTTCTTTAGCTGCTGAGAATAATTTCTACCCACGCCATTGTCGACAATCTGACACCTTACACCACACGGATGATCGTCTACGACAATTTGCAGAACTCTGTTCCCTTCTTTATGCATTAGGCCGTGCCACAAAGCATTTTCAACGAATGGTTGCATGATAAGGGGCGGTAACTGGACCTCTTCAAGATCTTTCTTTGTTCGAATATCCATTGAATATTCAAAAGATTCGCTGAAGCGCAAGGCTTCCAGTGCCAAATATTGGCTTATCAATTCTAATTCTTCAGACAAACCGATTTGTTTTTTTTCCAGGTTTCCCAAGACCTTCCGAACCAGAGCTGAAAACAAATACAGGTATTTTGTTGCACGTTCCGTGTCACTTTTTTGAATCAGCAATTTGATCGAGTTGAGGGTATTGAAAATAAAATGTGGATTCATCTTTGCCTGTAAAGCCTCCAACTGCAATGCTGATAACTTCGTTTGGTATTTACTTTCACTTTTCATTCGTTCCACTGCAAAACGGATTCTCTGGTACGCAAACAATGCGATGACACCGGTAATTATGGTTACCAACAGAAACCAGAATAACCAATGTCTGTGGAGCGGCGTTTGTACCTGAACCGGAATGGTTAGGATGTCACTTGAAGGTCCCCAAGGTTTATCGGCCTTTATTTCAACCTGAAATTTACCAGATGACAGGGCGGGAACAGTCAACTGAAAAGGAATCTCCGGAAGATGGCGCCATTTGTCATCCAGGTTAAGTATCCGGTATGATATATTTACCTCTTCCAACCCCGACAAATCGACTACAGAACCATGAATCTCTAAATTTCTATTGCGATAAGGAATCCAATATGTATGGGTAGCGTCCGTTAAGTCATGGCTGAAAGAAGAAACTCTTTCATCACCTACAACCAAATAATCCAAATATAATCTGGGGGGAGATTCTTTGTACGATTCAACATCAGTAATATTGATGACCCCATAATGATCGTAACCGCTGACCAACATCTTTTCAGGAGTGATCATCCCAAAATCATAGTTCACCGCGTACCGATCCAGACCAACAGCATCAGTCAATCCCATATCGATTTGATGATCTGAGTTCAACCGGTAGATTCCAGAATTCATACCCAGCCAAACCTCATCATTAAATCCCGCCCTGATCTTCAAGATCTGCTGTGTTTCTAAAAATGCAGGTAACTGAATGTCAAGATCTTTTCGCTCCGAGATCAGATCCATCCTGGACAATCCCTGGCGTTTTTCAGCTATCCACAGGTGACCAGAGTCATATAGAATATCGTTAATTCTGTGGATACGTCGTCCGAATTGATAGTATTCCTGAACAGGTTTCCATTTCAAATCTTGACCTGAAATCGTACCCAAACCAAAATCAGTCACCACATATGCATTCGCCTCAGCACCTTCCACCTGATAAGCCAGTTCAACCAAATTTTCGGATGTACCTTGTTTTCCAGAAATTTTCGTCCACTCCTGAGTCTTTAAATCCAGTGCAAAGAGCCTTCTTTGATGATCAATCAGGATGACCACATCATCATCCAGCACAACACCATCGAGAAAGTAAGGCCATTGTTCGGGCATGGTACGCGCTGCATGGGGGAAAATGGACTCAAAAGACTCTAGCTGTTCAGTTTGTTCATCAAACACAAACAAGCCGTAATGTGAGCAGGTCAGCACTTGATGTTCATTGATTGGATCGATAAAAAACAAGCTGTGCCAAAGATTTGTATGTTGAATTGGCATGGGTAAAGACCTCAATGTATGAGAGGATATATCGAGAATATTAAAGGTCGGCACATAGTCAATGCCAAGGTAAAAAGAACCCTCCTTTCCAGGAGCGATCATCGATATATTTGGTGCAATCTTGTTTACATCCATTGTAAACGGATAAGCGTAATATTGACAAAGATTCTGTTTCGGTGAAAGAGCATACAGGGTATTTTTTCCGGATAGAAAATAAAAGTCATTTTCATGACCAAACACGGTTTGCCAGTCGTACCGGTAGATGAATTCATCAAAATTCAATTCCGGATAATTCAGAAAAGTAGGTTCGTGAAATTGCCTGGCCTTGATATCGTAATACCTCAATTTGCCGTAACTATGGTGTATCGCCCAGATTTCATAATCACTTTTTTTGACCAGATCGAAGATAACCCGATATTCCCCAGGTTCTACCGATAGAATTGTATCGTTTTCATGATCCCAATTAGCCAATCCCATTCCCCAGGTAGCCATAAAAAGATCATTCTCCACCTGGACGATATCCTGAATGGAATGATCCAGTTGCGTATGTTGCAAAACAGTTTGCTGGTCCAAATCAAACAATCGAATGCCGTCCAGGCAACCCAACCAGACTTGCCGTTCAGCTCGCTCAACTGGTTTGATGACATAAACCGTATTTTGGATTCTGTTTGTACTGAATTCTGTTGTCAGAGAACTAAACAAGATCCGCTGACTCTCCAAAGAATTCATATGGATACGAAACAGTCCGTAGGCTGAGCTGCCTGCCCACATGATTGAATCGCCGTCATTGTAAAAGCTAGTGATTTCCAGCGCTTGATCCATTTCAGAATGGAGGTTTACTGGTTGGTAACAATTCGTTCTTAGATCAAGAATGGCAATTCCTCCGTCCTTTGTGCCCAACCAAAGCTGTTGATGCTCATCCTTGGTGATCGCAATAATATTTGTATTGTTCAGCAGACAATCAGGATCCTGTTGTGAATAATTTTCAGTAGCACGACCATCAAAACGGTATAACCCCACATCCGTCCCGATCCAAAGAAACCCGTCGTCGTCCTGGTAAAGTTCATTGATCCTCGCTCCCTCGATATGTTTATTTAGCTCAATCCGCTGAATTAGTAAATTATCCTTTGTGCCGGCAAGCCAGTATTGTGCGGTAATTGGCTGAACCGCACAGATCAATGCGATTGTGAAGATGAGCTCATACATGTTTGATAAAATTACGGTAGTTGGGCTTAACCAGGAAGCGCTAATTTGTAACAGGTACTTTTTTCAAAGTAGCGAACGGTCTTGGGCAGAGCCTGATTGGTTTACCCAGATGAAACCAGCACGGTGTCCATCCTTTGATGGTAAAGAATGGATCGACATAGGCCCGCAGGGATCAAAATCAAACCTACATCAGTGATGTCATGAGTGCATTTTAGAGTTCTCACCGCATCCGAATTTTGACCCAATAAGTTTTAACCCATTACATGGATGTTTTTCACAGAGGTGGTTCCTTGAGAAACAGAACCATCATGGATGCTCTATTTCTATTCGAAAAACATATGAGTCATAGGTTCATAAAGGGAATCTGTCAGCTTTTGAATTAATGCTGCCGATAAGGATCGATCCAGAATGATGTAATAGAAATCACTTCAATTCGATGAGCTCGAATGACGAACAAAGTTATTACTCTTTTTAAAGAAAGTGAAAGTGAAAATTTGTAAATGGTAGAATTACTGGGTTAATAGGCGCAAAACGAGGACTGATGTGTGGTTGGACTTTGAAATACAAAATTTTCTGTAGGTAAGAAGGTGAATGACACCAGTTAAAAGGAATCGATTGTATACAGTTTGATTTTGAAATAAATTGATCGAGTTCTCTGAGTTAAGGTTTGCATCAAGTAATCCCGAGGCATTGAATTTCTATTTCATTAAAAATTAAATCACTCATCATGAGATTCTTATCGATCGCCATTATTTCTTTCTTCTTTATTCCCCTATCCTACTCGCAACTGGCTTCCACAGAAGTAGACTCGGACGATTTTTACGCCATCCAGGGGAAGACGTCGAATCAATTTGGAAGTGGTGTTTTTGGCCAATGTACCGGTACGAATGGCAGGGGGGTGCTCGCATTTGGTCCATCAGGACTTTGGGCTGAAGCCACCAATTCTTCGAAGTATTCCGGAGAATTTTATGGTGGATTAGGGATTTTGGTTCAGGATACGCAGGCTGTGGCCAGATTGAGAACATCTCTTCATCCGTTCGGTTCGGTCGTATCTTTGCAAAATATGGATGAGTCTGCAGCTTATCTAGGGGCGGTCAACTTTTCCACGGAGATCGCTACACCGGGGCAAATTGCTTACCGTCAAGATGGTATTGATCGCATGATCTTTAGAGTTGATGCGACAGAGGCACTAATGACCTTAAAAAATACGGCTGATCACATAGCCATGTCCAACGGTGCTACTTTGACTTCAGGAGGCGTTTGGACGGATGCATGCAGTGCTGTAAAGAAAAATCTGAATGGTCTAATTACCGGAAAGCACATCTTATTCCAGATTTCACAATTACCCATCTATCATTGGAACTATAAAAAACAGCCGGATGAGAATCACATCGGTCCCACCGCAGAGGACTTCCACGAAATTTTTAGCACCGGAAATTCCGATAAAAACCTGGCAGCCATCGATCTGGGTGGAGTCAGCATCGCAGCTATCCAGGCATTAATCCGGGAAAAAGATGATTTGCGTTCAGCATTAGTGAGACAACAGGATCAAATTATGAACCTGCAGCAGGAAATTAAATTCTTGAAAGAGGTTATCACCAGCATTGAATCCACCAAAAGATAATCCTGCAATGTTTCATCCACCAGATTTATCATCACGAGAGAAGGAAGTCCTGGGGTTGATCCTTGACGAATACACAACTATCGAAATTGCTGAAATCCTTTGTCTCAGTAAGGATACGATTAAAACGTATCGCAACAGTCTGCTGAGGAAATTGGAGGCAAGAAATGTTGCCGGGCTGGTGAGAAAGGCCTATGAAGCTGAGTTGGTAAAGGTGGCCATTGTGGGTTGAAGGCACCGGTGATCAACCGGTTGAATTTCCTACTGTTTGATCACCACTCAGTTTGCCTCAATTTTCTCATGCTGGTTCCCTTCCTGCTATTGCTGAGCGGAGTAATTCAGCATTTTTTTGAACCACAATGGGCACCGTAAGAAATCATAGATATTTACACTTATGCATTTAATCTAATCCATTACCCCCGTTAATCCGACCAAATTGCTCAATTCATAACTATTACGGCTTGAAGTAAATTACAGAGCTGGACTTTCTTTCGGTTGGCATTAATTCTCTTTGAACCACATAGGTACAGTAGATATCATAGATATTTACGGTTAAGCAGCTGATCAATTGTACCGCGATCCTTCGATTAATCTGCTCAATGACTGAGCATTATTCCTTCAAGTAAATTGCAGAGCTGGACTTTTCTCGCATTAATTTTTTTGAAATCACATGGGCATAGTAGGAGTTTGCGTTTAAGGAGATTATAATTTTGTTCATACCAATTTCATTTATTGTTCATCGCGACATCAGAAGATGTTGCAGAGAACTCATGCGGGAACAATTGACTATTACATAACAGAGCAATAAGCTGGAGGATAGGGATGGGTCATTGCCAGAATTTTAGCCAAAGTTCATCCAAGGGAACCTGAGCATACTCAAATCGGAATCAGTTCCTTGGGAGTTCCATGTGTCTAATTATTATTGCAACGTGATTTCAAATTAGCGATGATAACAAATCATTCCTCCTAAATTCAGGAAATATCAAAAAAGTAAGCAATCAGGCGATTTCAAATAGTTACGACTCTATCTCATTGCCATAAAGTTTCGACTTTTGCAACAAAACTGATGAACTCTGCTCTAAAATGTTAAAATTCTGCACCAGAAAAAAAAAGACATAAATTGGAAACTCGTACTTATTATATTACAATGTGATTGTTATGACGACAATGAGTAAAATGCATATTCAGAAAATCGAATAGCAATTATGATTATCATAATACCATATCTTATAATGCCAAGACTCAATGGTAAACAAGAGACTGCTAGGCAATTTTCTCCTTGTCGTTGATCACGAGGCATCCTATGATTAACTTTTAACTTAAAACATCTATATTATGTCTCCACTATTTGCATTTGCCTTCTCGGCATTACTAAATTTCAGTACTAGCGCGACTGATCTTGTTTATCCAAAACACGAAGTTGTTAATTTTGAAATGTCTAGCATCACCCCTGCACCATTGTATCTAGACGATTGTTGCACTTGTGATCCGTGTAATGTGTATACAGCTACTTGCCACTGTGGCACTCCAGTAACATTTCAATGGTGCGAGGATTGTTATCATGGTTCTTTCGGATCATATCTTATTGGTATTTGCGGAGGAGTCTGCAATGAGCAATAGCAGTCATCTACTCTACCACTAATCTGTTCCGTTCTACTGGACAGATTAGTGGTAACTTTATTGATATGATATTTCTAATTGTAATATTAGCAGTGGAGGGGCTTCTGCCCAAGGTATTGTGGGCAGACTATACGATATACTACGACTTTATCTCGATAGCCGATACCGCCGAGATGACCTATGCCACTCCTGAACCATATATTCTTTTTCGAGCTGGTGACACCTCCTATTTCTATAACCACAACCTTTACATGAATGATTCACTTATAGATGACTTTGAAGAGCGAATTGGCCCTGCCCAAGATCATATTGAGCGCTTTGAGACTCAGGTAATGGCAGTTGGCAGAAGATTCCTCAGCACCCTGCGCGTTCAAAAGCTTTTTGGCCAGGGCACAGCAAAAGTCGTATATCCACAGCTTGGGAATGCCAAGTTTATGGAAGTTCCATTAGATCTAGAATGGAATATTCTCAATGAGTTCGACACTATCCGAGGTTTAAGATGCAATAAGGCACTTACGTCGTATGGTGGACGCAAATACATCGCTTGGTTCACTGAATCCATTCCCATATCCGACGGTCCGTACATTTTCAATGGCTTACCGGGGCTAATTGTCAAAGTGGTAGACCTTGATAATTGGTATACATTTGAAGTTGTAAGTGTAATCACAACTCCTGCAAAACGCATTCTCGTGCCAGGATTTATCAATGAGCACTTTCAAACTCGATTGACTCGGGAGGAATTCGTCAATGGCAGTATTGATATAAAAACCAATCCAAAGTTTCCTCCGGGAGTACGAAATGTGACACCAGAAATGAACTTAAACTTGAGGAATAACTACAAAAAAAGGTTCGACCTTTTGTTGGAGAAATCTGATCCTTAGCAAATGCTGGATGGCATCCCTTCTCTTGCCGCAACGATCTTCTCCGCTTTTATTCAACTTCAATAATGATCCATCGGTGCCCGCCGTTGTGCCACAAAATTTCACAGTTTTCTTTACGTATCTTGATCATCGTTTTGAGTTTTACTAGGCTAAAACAAAAGTGGGGTATAAATTGCAAACTCCTGGTCGCAATTACCGGGACACTGACATTTCTATGTTCCAACACGATCTTTTACGCGCAAGATCAATTAACAGGGGTACTATTCAATCGGAAGGCGGAGAAAGTGGAAGGAGCTCAGGTGATTCTGAAACGAGCAGGTTCGATATTAGACTATACCATCACCAATAATGCGGGTATTTTCTCCCTAGCAATCAGTGGCTCCTATGATTCTCTAGCCTTACAGATCACTCATCTCTCGTACAATAAAAAGCAAATCATGCTAGATCGTGACAAATCACACTACGAGATTGTCCTCGATGACCGATCGTACGACTTACCAGAAGTACAGGTAAATGTGCCACCTGTGCAGCGTCTTGGCGATACCCTTATTTTTAACCTGGCATCCTACCTTCAAGAGGGCGATGAGAATCTGGAGGAGGTACTGGGGCGTTTACCGGGCATAGCTGTATCTTCCGACGGCACCATTTTCTATAATGGTCTAAATATTAATAAGTTTTACATCGAAGGCCTTGATCTTCTAGAGGGCCGTTATCGGATCGTTACCCGTAACCTGGGCCTCCATCATATTCGAGATGTGGAAATCATAGAACGGCACCAGCCCATCAGAGCCCTGGACTCGATCTACCGGCCCCCAAATGCCGCAATCAACTTGAAACTAAAATCCGATGTCGCCCTGACCGGTTCAGGAGAAGCTGAACTTGCAATGCCATCGTCCGGCCTTTTGGCCACCAATATATTTGGCTTTAGTAAACAATATCAATTTAATGTCAGTTCTTCCTTCAACAATTTAGGAGATCATCGCACTGCTCAGTATAGTAATTTATATTCTCTAACCACCATTTTTGAATCGCCTCTGGTAGAACTTAGGCAGCCGTTTGTGCCTCAGCTTCATCACAATAAAGCAACTACTTGGTTTAATCGAGAATTAGGCGGTAGTGTTAATTACTTGAGACGACTAGGGAAATACACTCAACTCAAGTTGCAAAGCTCTGCTCTCAGTGATCACATCTCCAGAATAGGACACACCCTGACCCAATATTTTGCAGGAGAGATGAATTCCGAATTCAATCAGGGACTGCAGCACATTGAGAAGCCCCTTGAAGTCACTGGTCGAGCTATTTTCGAATACAATGCTGCGAAGATGTATACACGAGTGGAGACAAAATTGGATATAACACGGGATCAGTCGCTGGCAGATAATATCATCAATGCGCAAAGCACGCTAGAAGCACTGGAGAAAAATGTGCTGGAGGTCAGCAATCAGATAGATGTGACTTCCAGCAAGCACAAGAAGGCCTATGCTGTCACTGCGGAAGTACTGTATCAGGAAATTGAATACGATCTGGATGTTCAAAATGCCTTTCTTCTGATACCCAGTTTCGGAGAGCGTTATTATTCACAACTAAATCAGGTGGCAAATACCAAAACACTGGATCTAAATCTCCATACGAATTTTTACTATAATAATAGCCAAATAACTGGTCAGGTCGAAGTGCGTCCTGCTATATCTAGTAGAAGTATTGGCTCTGTGGCCAGCAGTAATTTAGAACCAATCGAAAGTAATTTCTATAACGATCATCGTACAGATCGACTATCGTTTCTTTTGGATCAAACCTGGCGGTATGACCTGGGACGGAGCTCGTTAAGTTTGAAACTCCCTTTTTCAGTAAGCCGTTATACTGTTATCAATGTTCCATCAGATGTCAGGTGGTCGCAGAGTTATTCGAATTATCGACCTACGCTGAGATTTTCATTGGAGACAAACCATGAGAATACTCTCAGTATATTCAGTGGTTATTTTCAGGATGTTTTTACCTACGGTGATCTCTTCTACGATGGTTTTATCGTCCAATCCAATCGAAGGGTTACTAGCCAAGCTCAGAAGCCCAATGCATATTACGGCTACTTAGGTGGAATCTCCCTTGTGGGCAAAAATCAAGAAATCAGCTCATTCTACCTGGCTAATATTATTTATCGAAAGGAAATTTCCGAACAGATCAGAAGTAACGTATTTGATGATGCAGGAATAATTGATTCCTATCAAGACCTGGAAAACAAATCGACCTCTCTAAATATCAACGGCTATTTTGAGTTTTCGCCCCGGGGCATTTTCGGCGGTAATTTTAAAGGAGATGTCAGCATTCGGGAAAATGAGCAAGTGATTAATTCGATGTTTGCAAGGTTTCGTACCTATCGGTTCTTACTGGAACCAGAAATATCTTTTAGCATCGGAAGTAATGCTACCGTCCTATCCACTCAATGGACAAAGACTTGGTTTCGGATGATCGAACAACAAAATAGTCAGTTCCGATTTAGAATTTCACATTATTGGCAGATAACTCCACGATGGGGATTTGATTTTGCTCATAGTTCCTATCACTATGGGAGTATGGATATTTCAAACTGGTCTCATCTCATGAATTTGGAGTGGAAGTACAATTTATCTAAAAATAGAGGTGATATTCATTTAAGGATAGTCAATCTTTTAAATACTGAAACTTTCATGAGCTATTATCAGAATGCGTATTACGACACTCTCCATTCTTTTCGATTACGTCCTCGCCAATGGCAGGGAGGTATAAAGATCAATCTCTAGGGATAAGAATTACTTCCATTTAACTGTAAATAGCTAAAAAGATACATTCAAACAATACCAAACTGACCACTTCTGACAGAGCTGGACTTTCATTTGGCTTCAGTTTTTTGAACCACATAGGCACAATAGAGATCTAATTTACGCCTTACAAAGTCACAAATTTAGCGCATTCCATACACCGTCTGATTCTGGCACATTGAATATCAACCTAGCGTAAATTAAGGATTACAAGAGCCCTTGACTGCTGATCCAGTAAGAGAGCAAACCCTTCAAAAAACAAGACAATTGTGTCTGGTATTACGGTGAAATTTCCAACGATGCACCCATTTCAACTTCCGCGCCGGGAAGAAGAAATACTTCAGGGCTCTCCACTTTGAAATTGCTGAAATTCATGATGACAGCATCGATCGAGACACCAGTGCTGGCCAGAAAATGTTTTTTTCCCAGCTCATACCCTGTGATCACCACTTGAGCTGGTAATGACACCGATCCTTCTTCAAATGCCCCTAGATCACAATTTGCACTGCGGCTACCCAAACGTTGATCCGTTGCCGGGCACATATTGCCGCTGCCCGATCCAGGTCCACCAATATTGAGGGCTACAGTAGGTGTTGGTCCGCCCTGGTAAATCAGCTGGGGATGCAAGTGAGCCGAATCAAACGTGGAGGCTTGAGTAGCTTTGGTGTCTTCACTGCCATTGGGGCGGTATTGAGGCCACTGAATGTTGGTACCCAAAGCCACATCCATTTGCCTATTCACGTTTAGACCCACCCAGGGATTGCTGTTGGAATGGCTGTTGTTTAATAAAATATTATTGTGCCAGGTTGTTGGAGCTGCTGGATTGGCAAAGACACCTCCTCCAAATAAACCGGCGTAATTCTCCAGAAAACTATTATTGCTCAAGGTCCAGCCCCCTTGGTTTGATGACTGCACCAGCAAGGAAACTCCACCTCCCAAACCATGCATGGGATGCAAGGTCGAATCCCGGTAAAAAGTGCAGTTTTCGATCTCTCCCCTCCCATTGATGATGGCCCAAATCCCTCCGCCCTGACGGTTGCAATGATTGTAAGCAAAAGTTGACCTTGAAATACGGAACTGCAGTTCATTTATTCCTCCGTTAATGTCATCTACTACATGAAAGACAGCTCCTCCATTGCCAGCATCTCCCGCCCGTAAATAATTTCTTTCAAAGTAACACTGATCCATTTCGAGGCGTGCACCAACATTGTCAGAAAAAACCGTGTTGGAAGCACCTCCCTGAGCTTCGGCGTGATTCAAAACAAACTCACTTCCACAAACCGAATACAATTTATCTGCTGCACCCAACTCCACACCATCCAGATTGATGGCTCCACCATGGCCTCGTAAGCCACCCGAGGTCCCCAAAGCAGCATTTTGATAGAATTTGCAATTGGCAATAATGATGTCACTACCTAAACCACCAATTGCGCCACCATTGCTCGCGTTATTACCGATAAATGTACATCCTGAAAAAACGCCTCTTTGTTCCACAAAAACATAAACAGCTCCACCGGCTATATCCGATCCATCGGTGCTGGTGACCACGTTGTCTTTAAATATACAGTTGATGACGTGCAGCTCACCTCCTCCCCTGGCCAAAATAGCACCACCACATTCGTTGGTAAAGTGTCCTGAAGGACCTGGAGCCAATCCATTGATCAGGATGGTATTTTGAATGGTAAAATTTACATTTTGTGTCTTGTCGATTATCCTTACCTGATTATTGCCACTCAATGTAATAAGGTTACCTCCATCGAAGACCGCATCAACTGGGGTTTGCAGTGTACCGTTTAAGTGAATGGTGTGAGGCTCCGGGCCACAATTGCAGATAATATCTCCTCCTGCGTCTAAAGCATTTTGAATGGCCACTTGTGTACAACTTGCCGGGGTACCATCTCCGACAATTGTAGGGCTGTTCATTGACACAGGGTCTTCTGCCAGCGGACAGTCGGATTGTCCAAATGCAGGTGAGCAGGTCACCATCAGTAGGAATATTGAATTATGCATATAATTACACTATGGGAAAATGGTCCCCAATATCGTGCCCAATTTACCAGAGCAAGGTCGTCTCTGCTTGAATAATCCGGGGCATCGGCATCACCTTAATCTGCACCGATCGAAAGAATGCTATCTTGTATGGTCATCATGAAGGCCATTCAATCATGAAGTTTTTACGATCCATAAATCTGACGAATATTTTCCAACCACTATTTTCCATTTTTGGATCGGGTGTGGAAGTAAGCAAAGCGGATGGTCATCGTAAATTCGGAACTTTCATTGGTGTTTACTTACCCAGTCTCCTTACCATCCTGGGATTAATTATGTACCTCCGGTTTGGTTGGGTCGTCGGCAACCTAGGACTTGGACTTACCCTGGTGGTTGTATTGCTGGCGAATGCAATCACTTTAATTACAGGTCTGAGTGCATCTGCGATTGCTACCAATATGCGAATCGGTGCAGGGGGAGAATACTATATGATTTCGCGAAGTTTAGGCCTCGAATTGGGAGGAGCCATCGGTATTCCACTCTATCTGTGTCGAACCTTAAGCATCACCTTCTATTGCTTTGGCCTAGCTGAAGCCATTGCCGTTTTTATCCCGGAAATTGGCATCACCGAAAAATTACTTATTCAGTTGCTGGCTGCGGTGATGGTGGTCCTCGTCACTTTGGTATCAAGTAAGAGCGCATCTTTGGTATTAAAATTACAGATTCCCATATTTATTGCCGTAGGTCTTTCAGTGATCGCTTTAATAGCGGGTGTGTCTTTAGGCGAATTTCGACAACCCGATTTCCGGGCTACACTAGTCACTGCCCCAGAAGGATTTTGGTACGTATTTGCGGTATTTTTCCCAGCAGTCACTGGTATTACAGCCGGCATTGGTTTGAGTGGTGACCTGTCTGATCCACAGAAGGCGATACCTAAAGGTACTTTAGGGGCAATCATTACTGCCCTCATTCTATATTTGACTATTCCGGTGTTGCTGTCGATATCAGGTGCCATGACCCAAGAGGAATTGGCGAACTCCAATGTCGACGCATGGACCAACATCGCCATTTTGGGAGGTATACTGGTCTACCCCGCCCTCTGGGGTGCCATTTTATCCTCTGCCATTGGTAGTGTCTTAAGTGGACCGAGAGTGCTGCAAGCCCTATCAAAGGACGGGTTGGCTCCTGGGCTATTTGCTAAAACCTCCAAGACAGGCGAACCCGTCATTGCTACATTGATAAGCGGTGCCATTGCTCTGTTGGCGGTGATGCTGGGCGGCCTTAATACAGTGGCTCAGTTTGTTTCCATTCTGTTCCTCACCTTATATGTAATGATCAATGTCAGTGCTGCAGTCGAAAATCTGGTGGGAGCTCCATCCTACCGGCCCACGATTAATGTTCCGTGGCTGGTTTCCCTGCTGGGTGCTATAGGAGCAATTCTGGTCATGTTTCTGATCAGCCCGCTGGCTTGTCTGGTGGCGTTGATATTAGAAACGCTGTTATACCTTTATCTACGGGGCCGTTCGCTTCAAAAGGAATGGGGAGATGCCCGTGCCGGGATGTGGTTTAACGTAGCGAGATATGCGCTGGTTCATCACCGGCCAGCACGTCACCGCACTCGAAATTGGCGTCCCACGATTTTGGCTTTTGTCAGTGATGTTCACAAAGATATGCGGTTGCTGCGACTGGCATGCTGGTTTAGCCACAATACTGGCATCGTTACCGCATCTCATTTGGAGGAAGGGGCTTTGCATGAAAAGGGACGAGATCTCCCAGCCATGCGCAACGCTATGAATCAAATGATCATTCGAGAGAATCTCACCGCATTTAGTGAGGTCAATGTAGTGCAGGACTTCGTGCAGGGTGCCATCCACGTCGCACAGGCCAATGGGATAGCTGGTATTAAATCAAATACCGTTGTCTTTGGGTGGCCTGAGAAAGAAGACCAGCTCCTGAATATACTGCATATCTCTAAGACTTTATCCCATGCCGGTATCAGTACGGTCTTGGCAAAATTAAACTGGACCCTTGAGCCAGGCCGGCCAAAAAATATACATCTCTGGTGGAGTGGCCGCAGCCGTAATGGTGACCTCATGCTCCTGTTGGCACATCTGCTTACCCTAAACGAACCATGGATGGACTCCACCATCACCATACATTCCATTGTGACGAATATCGAGGCCAAAAACCAACTCGAATATCAGCTTAGTCAACAATTACCCCGAATCAGGATCAAAGCCAATGTCAAAGTGCTGTTGAAGTCTTCAGATGAAGAGGAATTTGAGGTCATACACAGATACAGCAGAGAGGCCACGGTAATTTTTCTTGGATTATCCATTCCTGAAGGTGGAGAGGAATCCTACCTACGTAAAATGAAAGAAATGACTCGGGATCTCAGTACAACGGTCTTTGTGCATAATGCGGAAGCAACCGTGCCGGTCCTGTTTGGATTGGAACCACCATCCTGATGATCCTTTCACTATCGACCATTTAATCTCATATTTTCGTCGAAAGGACCTTTTGGCCCTGAATGCCAATCGATGTTTAACACTTCTTTCACAGACCTTAGTACATTTTAAGTATGGAATTTGGCACCAGCAAGCTTCTTTAGTGGTGAAGGTAAAAGTCAAAATTCACTAAAAAAGGTTTATAATGAAAAAGTTAAATTGGTTTGCCGTGTTGAGTACGATGGTTATGATGACAACCAGTTGCACCACCTATTACCTCTCCTCACAATTTGAGGAAAAAACCAAGGATCATGCCGTCATCGCCGTCTTACCCTTCGAAATGCGCTTTACAGGTTTCATGCCAACGCAGATGTTGGAGGAAGATATACAGTTATTGGAAGAAGCAGAAAGTCGTGCTTTTCAGTATTCCTTTTACAATGAGTTGCTCAGGAGATCACGAAGGCCAAAAAAAACCCTCCAGGTGGAGGTGCAGGATCATGGCAAAACGCTTGCACTCTTAGCAAAAAATGGAATATCAATTCGAGATTCCTGGAACATGTTGCCAGAAGAACTGGCCCCAATTCTTGGCGTTGACGCTGTCGTGCGTGCACGAATTCAAAAAGCTCGAATCATGTCAGATCTTGCATCCTTTGGTATAGATGTTGGCAAAGATCTGATCAACCGCATCGCTCGTATTCCACTGCGGGTGTGGCTAAACGGTATCTCAAATCAGAACAAAGCCATCATTGCTGACTATGCACTTTTTAATGAAGAAATGGGCACCACCCTTTGGTCTATCGAATTTGATCAAGAGGGCGATTGGAGGAGGCCAGCTCACGAGATGATCGACGACATCAGTCGCCACGCCGCAAAGAAATTTCCTTATCGGAAATAAGTCGTTAAAAAAATCCGCGCCAAAAATTCCGCTTAGTTTTGCAACAAGAAGGCAGCCGCCGGTTCTTTTACCGGCGGTTTTACATTAAAAAACCCGCGGCAAAAAGATGCCGCTCTACCTTGCACAAAAAGGCAGCCGCCGGTTCTTTTACCGGCGGTTTTACATCATAAACCCGTGTCAAAAAGATGCCGCTCTACCTTGCACAAAAAGGCAGCCGCCGGTTCTTTTACCGGCGGTTTTACATCATAAACCCGTGTCAAAGAGATGCCGCTCTACCTTACACGAAAGGGCAACCGCCGGTTCTTTTACCGGCGGCTTTTCATCACAAAACCGCAGAAAAAGATGTCGCTCTATCTTGCAATAAAAGGCACCCACCGGTTCTTTTACCGGCGGTTTTAGATCATAAACCCGCGGCAAAGAGATGCCGCTCTACCTTACACGAAAGGGCAACCGCCGGTTCTTTTACCGACGGCTCTTCATTAAAAAACCCGCGGCAAAAAAATGCCGCTCTACCTTGCACAAAAAGGCAGCCGCCGGTTCTTTTACCGGTGGTTTTAGATCATAAACCCGGGGCAAAGAGATGCCGCTCTACCTTACACGAAAGGGCAACCGCCGGTTCTTTTACCGACGGCTCTTCATTAAAAAACCCGTGGCAAAAAGATGCCGCTCTACCTTGCACAAAAAGGCAGCCGCCGGTTCTTTTACCGGCGGTTCACTTTACCTAGCGAGCGAACAGCACCTTATCAAGTCTGCAGCACAATCAGGCTCGCAAATGGGGGTGCCACCTTAAAGTTTGAGAAGAAATAAAAAAGGCTTGGATAACCTCCAGGCCTTTATCACTCTATATATGTATCCCGCCAGCCGACTATTGCTGACTGAAGCGTCAGAAATAATCATGCTGTGTTTCCGCCTGCTAATCACATACCAGCCTTTCACGCTCCAACTCGACTCCATTTAACGCTGGTTCCTTAAAACCCGGCATCAGGTTTTTTCATTAATTTTCTATTTTTAGATTCTCAAAAAATGAACTTCACATGGCTCAACGCCAGCGACGTCAGCTTGCTGCCATTCTATTCACCGATATGGCTGGATATACTGCTTTGATGGCCAAAGATGAGGTGTTAGCCAATCGACTCCGTATTCGTCACCGGGAAGTTCTTAACAAGTATCATGAACTACATGACGGAGAAATCATTCAATATTTTGGCGATGGTACGCTTAGTATCTTCCCATCAGCATTAGAGGCGGTCAATTGTGCCGTAAATATTCAGCTTGAGTTTCAGAAGGATCCTAAAGTTCCTTTGAGGGTTGGAATTCATTCCGGAGAAGTGATGTGGGATGATGAAGGTATTTATGGTAGTGCAGTAAATATTGCCTCTAGATTAGAGTCATTTGCTGAAACTGGCTCCATACTAATATCTGCAAAATTGCAAGAGGAGCTGGAAAACCATAAAAGTCTGGTATTTCAATCTTTAGGATTATTTCAATTAAAAAATGTTCCTGATCCTATGGAAATTTTTGCGGTGTTCCATCCAGATTTGGTTATACCTGATAAGAGTACAATAAAGGGAAAAGGTAATACACTTGAGGATAAAAGGGAAAATAACCTTTCTTTTCCTGAGTTCTTTCTAGATAAAAACCTGGATTTCCACTCTTCAATCGCCGTGCTACCCTTTGAGGACCTAAGTCCAAAAAAAGATCAGGAATACCTATGTGATGGTTTGGCTGATGAGGTAATAACTGACCTTTCGGGCCTAAGAAACATTAAAGTTATCTGTCGTAATTCCTCTATACAGTTGAAGGGAACTCAATTAAGTCCAAATCAGATTGGCTCAAAATTGGGTGTTCGTTATTTATTGACCGGAGGTATACGCCAGGCTAGAGATCAACTAAGAATTACAGCCCAATTGGTTGATTCAGAAAATAATATGCAGATATGGGCTAAAAAATTTAAGGGCTCAACTGATGACATCTTTGATCTGCAGGAAGATATCTCTCAAAAAATTGTTGAGGCTTTAAATCTTAAACTGAACAAAAAAGAAGAAGAACACCTGGAAAAACGTCCCATTGAGGATGTAAGAGCCTATGATGCTTATCTTAAAGCTGGTCGCGAGATTCATTTAATGAATGAAGAGGCCCTGGAAAGGGCGGAACAATTAATTAATAACGCCATTCAAATCATTGGGCCTAATGATGTATTACTTTCTACCAAAGGATATATTCATTTGAGTTATATTATCTTAGGATTGCGGCCAGATAATTCCCATCTGGAAATTGCCGAAAAATGTCTCGATGAACTTACGCATCTGAATCCAAATTCTGCTTACAGATATTTTCTCCGAGGAATGATCCGTTTTAAACACGCCGATATTCAGCAAGCTGTCTATGATTTTAAAAAAGTTCTGCAATACGATCCAAATAATCGGGATGCCTTATTCTATATCACAGTAATGTATATACTTGCGGGACATCCTGCAAAAGGCACTTCACACATTGAAAGATTGATTGCTCTGGATCCTTTATCTGCATTTAACCATACTATGCCAGGCTATATAGAATTAAGTAAGGGAAACTTAGAAAAAGCAGTTCAATACTACCAAAAGGGATTTGATATGGACCCAAACAATCCTTTTATTATGCTTGTTTACTGTCAGATAGGTGCAAGAGTTTTGGAGAAAGATATAATCATTTCTGTCTTAAAAAAATTAGAATCTCTCTTACCCGACCATACCTTTTCCCTTCACGGCCGATTTCTCCGATTGACCTTGGAAGGCAAAAGAGAAAAAGCATTAAAAGCAGCTGAAAATGAACTTTTACAAACTTCAGCAAGATGGGACGAACACGCCTCCTGGTGGCTATCCACGACTTATGCCCTATTAAATGAAAAAGAAAAGGCTTTGGAATGGCTTCAGAAGGCTATCAGCCTGGGTTATTGTAATTATCCTTGGCTCTCAAAATATGATCCCTTCCTTGATACCATACGAGAAGAAGAACGATTTAAACAATTAATGGAAAAGGTGAAAAGAAAATGGGAACAATTCGAACTATAACTCTATCTTTTTGAAAAGAACAGGTTAAATCATATAAAGTCTATAAAAATCACCGTTAATAATAGGATTTTGCTCCCATTCCCTCTCTCCAATCTCCACTCGAATAAAATGTGGCAAAAAATGCCGCTCTACATTGCACAAAAAGACACATGCCGGTTCTCTTACCGGTGGTTTTAGATCATAAACCCGCGGCTCTGTCTTGCAAAAAGAAGGCACATGCCGGTTCTTTTACCGGTGGTTTTAGATCATAAACCCGCGGCAAAAAGATGCCGCTCTACCTTACACGAAAGGGCAACCGCCGGTTCTTTTACCGACGGCTTTTCATTAAAAAACCCGCGGCAAAAAGATGCCGCTCTACCTTGCACAAAAAGGCAGCCGCCGGTTCTTTTACCGGCGGTTTTACATTAAAAAACCCGTGGCAAAAAGATGCCGCTCTACCTTGCACAAAAAGGCAGCCGCCGGTTCTTTTACCGGCGGTTTTACATCATAAACCCGTGTCAAAGAGATGCCGCTCTACCTTACACGAAAGGGCAACCGCCGGTTCTTTTACCGACGGCTTTTCATTAAAAAACCGCAGAAAAAGATGTCGCTCTATCTTGCAATAAAAGGCACCCGCCGGTTCTTCTACCGGCGGTTTCACATCATAAATCCGCAGCAAAAAAATGCCACTTTACCTTGCAATCATGGCAACCGCCGGTTCTTTTACCGACGGCTTTTCATTAAAAAACCCGCGGCAAAAAGATGCCGCTCTACCTTACACAAAAAGGCAGCCGCCGGTTCTTTTACCGGCGGTTTTACATTCTACCAGGTTTATCGAGGCTTTTCCTATCTTGATTTGCGATGGCATGCTGGACGAAGTTTTGGATTTCATTGCTGATAACACCGCTTCTTGTAAGCTGTGGTGATGAAGTGGGTCCTTCCGCAAATTGGTCGCGGTACAGTGCGGATGCTCATGGAACTAAATTTGCTGATCTCGATCAGGTCACACCAGAGAATGTGGACCAACTCCAGTTGGCCTGGATATGGGAAGCAGATGATATGCGGGAATCTCCCAAAACGACCATCGAGTGCAATCCCATCATTATAGATTCGATGATGTACCTTACATCACCTGGTTTAAAGGTGATCGCCCTGCATGCTGCCACCGGTGTAGAAATTTGGCGATTTGATCCCTATGCGGGAAAACCAGCAAGCGGGGTCAACCGGGGGGTTACCTATTGGTCAGAAGGTGAGGATGAACGCATTTTTTACGTGGCAGGCTCGCTACTCTACGCTTTGGACGCCCGTACCGGTGATCTAAAAGTAGAATTTGGTGCGGAGGGAAAGGTCGACCTGTACGAAGGATTGGATCGCGATGTGCGCTCACTTTGGGTGACCGCTGCTACACCGGGGATCGTGTTTGAAGATCTGCTGATATTGGGATCAACCCTGGGTGAGGGGCCAAGTGCCGCTGCACCAGGACACATCAGAGCATTTGATGCCCGCACTGGAAAGCGCCGGTGGATATTCCATACAATACCTCATCCCGGCGAAGAGGGTTATGAGACCTGGTCACCCAATTCCTGGACCAAAAGTGGTGGTGCTAATGCCTGGGGTGGATTCACCCTGGATGAAGAAAGGGGGATCGTATTCTGCGGCACGGGTTCTGCGACCTACGATCACTGGGGTGGTGACCGGCTTGGGAGTAATTTATTTGCCAACTGCATTTTAGCTCTAGATGCGAGATCAGGCGAAAAAATATGGCATTACCAGGCGGTGCATCACGATATTTGGGATTACGACATACCTTGTCCTCCTAATCTGGTGCAAATTGAGCGGGATGGTGATCTCATCGATGCGGTAGCTCAACCCACCAAAATGGGACATTTATTTGTACTGAACCGGTTGACGGGCGAACCTTTATTTCCCATCGAAGAGAAGTCTGTGCCCAGCAGTGAAATACCCGGAGAAGAATCTTGGCCTACGCAACCATTCCCCATTCCCGATCTGAGATATGCGCAGCAAAGATTTACCAGCGAAGAGGCAACTGATCTTACTCCCGAGGCCAGTGCCGCTGTGAGGGCTCGATTGGACAGTATGGATACCGGCACCATCTTTTTACCCCCTTCGATCCGAGGTGCTGTTACCTTGCCACAATTTAACGGTGGCACCGATTGGGGCGGAGCCGCATACCATCCGGAGACCCGGACATTATTTGTTAACGCCTCCAATGAAGCAGAGTGGATATCCATGGAGGAGGCCCTGATTCCGGAAGAAATAATGCAATATGATTTCGGTTGGGAACTCTATAGTGCCGTTTGTGCCACCTGTCATGGCTACAGGCAAGCGAGGACACCGGGAGCCCCCTCACTGTCTGCACTTCGGGAAATTAGCGATAAAGGGCGCGAACATTTGCTGACGATTCTAAAAGGTGGCAAAGGGATGATGCCTAAGTTTGAAACACTAACTCTTGATGAAAGGGAGGCGGTCGTCAGTTATCTGCGAGAAGAGGGGAAAGAGAAGATACTACAGGTGGATCAATTGGAGGTGTCTTTTTCGGAAGAGATTCCCTACTATGCCACTGGTCATAATGAATTTAAGGACCCAGAAGGTTTCCCGGTCAATAAACGTCCTTGGGGTACCTTAACGGCGATCGACTTAGATGCTGGTAAAATGATCTGGCAAGTACCCCTAGGCACCTATCCAACCTTAGAAGCTCGCGGTGAACCACCTACCGGTACATTTAACATGGGGGGCCCGGCAGCAACCAGTGGTGGACTAATATTTATTGGGGGCAGCATGGACGAACGCTTTCATGCCTATGATCAACGTGACGGCCAATTATTATGGGAATATCAATTGGAAGCTGGTGCCTACTCCACCCCCGCAATATACAGTGTTAGTGGGAAGCAATATGTGGTAGTAGCTGGTGGAGGTGGCGGAAAGCCCGGAACAAAACCAGGAAATAAATATTATTGTTTCAGTCTGCCTGAACAATAGTAGTATCTCTTAATATTTGGCTAAATAATGCACTCTGGTTTCGTGGTAAGCTGCTCTCTTATTCAGTTAATAGACCAAAATGTCTTATGTCTGTAGCAATATTTAGAGGAACAATATAATCACGAAGATCATTATTAATGAATATTTGGTTTGTCATCCTCCCGCACCCCCAACCCCTGCTTGTCTCCGCTCTGCTCCGAGCAAGCCGGGGAGATCCCTCGTGCATCTTAGGCTTCAAGTTGAATGGCTTCATCGCGACGATGGCCATCAAATGGTTTAGGGCTATGCTCTATGAATTCGCCGAATATCTTGGTGGTCCTACCGCTTGGGGTAAAACAATCCGCTGCCGGTAATATTATGATTGCCGTTCCAGGAAGGTTGCCAATAGTTTCGGTTGGGTTCTTTCTCAGAATCCTTGTCGTCGACAAAAAAGTTTAACCGGACGACCTCCCAGGGTTCCCCGGACCGGTTCAAATAATTCATAGGAATTTTGGTTTCGATAATATAACCCTGATCAGCAACCTTTGCGATGTATTCCATTGCATCCGGCCAGGTGTGACCGCGATAGTAGCGCTGATCCACAACATTATTTCCAGGAGTAGTTCGAAAGCTTAGGGCACCGCTGGAACCCATCAAACCCCTTTCTGTTCCAACGGCAATCAACCAACCAAAACCGTCCTGTCTCCAAGTTGGCAATTCCCTGTCCAACAAGATCGTGTCATCCTTAATTTCCGCGGCCAGGTAAAGGAAATCATCATCATAAGACATCGAAAACTTGACCTCATTGTCACCATAGTCCAGTGTGGTGTGGTGGAAAGACTCGGCATTCCACTCGCCAAGATCTCCGTCAATGCTCTTGGGATTTGATGCCATAGGTAAGTCGTATCGCTTTATGGGTCGTAAAAATCTGGTGACCGGTATGTGTACCTCTCCAATTTTTGGCACCGAGTAGCACAGATCAAACTCCAGTGGCACAGGTCTGGGTTCACTTTCAACAGATGATCTCCAAACCAATTCCATCCCAATATCCTGACTGTCCATGGGTGGAATGGCAACCTCCTTAGTGGCAGAATTGAGGATAAGATCCCAACTAAATCCCGGTTTTAATTCAACCTGCATCGGTATCTGCTGACTGTTCTTAATTCTTACGGTAAGGCCGCATGGATCCGCACCCGCAAAACAAGGTGTTACCACAATCGGATCGTCTTCAAAAACGTCCCGAAAAAACTCCTTTTTGGTGTCACTGACCAGATCATCGCCTAAAATACCCTCTAGCAATAAATTGGTAATTACCGGCCCATCGGGTTTCATCGTTACCCACACCACGTGATCGAACTCTCCCATGGAAGGTCCTCTCAATCTACTACCTCCTCCACTGGTCGCCAAAATAAAATATTGACCATTGTTGCGGTCGTATTTGACATAATTGTGTTGATGACCTACAAAAACAGTATGAGGTCGATCCTGGAGCATAATCTCTATATCGGGCCAAAACTTAGGGTCTTGCTGGACCCATAAGGGTTGGTGCATAAAAATAAAAGTATACTTTACCTGGTCGTTTTCTTCCAAAACCTTTTTTACAAACTGAAATTGCTCTTCGGAAATTGACCCTCTACGCGACCCCCGGTACTGATCTTCAGAATTTAGACAAAGGAACAGGACATCGTGGTAAATAAAATGATAATAGAATTTCCCGAATCTCCGTTCCCAAATTTTTCCCATCAGCTGGTTGGTAAGATCATGATTGCCCGGCACATAAAAAAAAGGCATTTCCAGATGACTGATAAATCCTTCAAATTCGTCCCATTCAGCCTCCAGAACCAAGGAGTCTTCTGAATATCCCTCGATCAGATCACCCACACTCAGCACAAACTCCGGCTGCAGCAGATTTAATTTCTCAATGGCTTGCATAAAAACTCCCGGCCGGTGACCTCCGGTACGGTCGGTCACGATGGCAAATTGAAACTGTCCTTCGGCATGATTAATATCCAGGGAGGTCCAAGGATAGATGTCATTATTAAGTGTATCGACACCAGGTCCTAGGTCAATCTGACCAGGCAAGCTGTATGAGATGAGGCAAAGAGCAAAAAACAGGGCATTTTTCTTCATGTCGAATCATTCTTACCTTTCCTAAAATTTGAGTTCACCCGCCGGAGAAAGATCTACAAAAACCATCGAGTTATACAATTAAATGTACAACAACCCACGAACATCGACCTAACCTTTATCCAGTCAATGCATCGAACATGAAAGATACTGCCCAGGTGATTGTCAATCCTGTCGCTGGAAGGGGTAACGGCTCCAAGATTGTCCATGAGCTTAAAGATGACATCGAAAACTCTGTGAAAAGATCCCTGCGTATTTGCGAGACGAGGTATCCGGGCCATGGCATCCAATTGGCACATCAGGCCACGTCAGATGGAGTGTCGCTTCTGATTGCAGCCGGCGGTGATGGTACGATAAATGAGGTGGTCAATGGAATGCTCCGGGCAAAAAGCGAGCACAAAACATTACCAGAATTATCTATTCTTAATCTTGGAAGTGGGGCCGATTTCGTGAGATCGTTAGCATACCCAAAGACAATTTCTGAACAGCTCCACTGGCTGGGATCTCACCATCGTCAAATGATCGACGTCGGGAAGCTGCAATGTCGAAATTGTGATGGCACTCGCATTGTTCGCTACTTCATCAATGAATGTCAGTTAGGCATTGGTGGGTCGGTGGTGGCAAAAATGCGTGCGCAATCCAAAGGAAGAATTTCCACGTTGGCCTTTGCTTCCGCAGCAATAAAGCAACTCATCTTCTGGCGAGGCTCACGGATGAAAATTGCCGTGGATGATGTAGACTTGGTTGAAGGTAAAATTCTGGGTATTGTAGTAGGCAACGGCCGGTTTTGTGGTGGCGGTATGCAACTCACTCCAAAGGCAGAATTAAGGGACGGACGGTTTGATATTCTGGTGATGAAAGACATGAATCTCTTGAACAGAATGCTAAATTTTGCCAAGGTTTATCAGGGCAAACATATCTATGCAAAACCATCGATCTATCGGAAAGGCAGACAGATTTTGATCCAATGCGAAAACGATATTTTCATTGAAACCGATGGTGAGCTCATCGGCAGAGGGACTGCTCAGGTAAATATCCTTCCAGCGATCCTACCTCTCAGGGTACAAAACAAAGTTGAGTTCTCCTAAGTATTTCGTTAGCGCATAAGTCCGGATGTCAGAGCCCAGTAAAACGTTAGCAATTTCCCGTTTTCAAGAACTCAAAATAAGGGAGACCTTGTACCTTTCACTAAAAAGTTTATATTAGTTCTTCGTTCATTTATCCAAAAAACCAAATTATGTCAGACCTTCAACTTACGGCACGATTTAAGATTCATGATGGTAAAATTGACCAATTTAGAGAACTTGAGAAGTCCTGCATCCAAACGGTGAAAGACCAGGATAAAGGCACGATACAATATGATTGGTTTTACACTCCAGATGGAAAAGAATGTGTAGTGAGGGAAAGATATCGAGATTCCGATGCACTGCTTGAACATCTGGGAAATGTAGGACCTTATCTTGGACAGCTGTTAGAGATTGCTAAATTTTCAGCAGAATTGTGTGGTGATCCCAGCGAGGCTCTAGTCGACGCCATTGCACCTTTTGAAGTCACCACTTATGGGTATTCGGCCGGCCTTGACTAATAACATGTGTCGATGGCAAGAATCCTGGCAATCGGTGAGAATCGCAATCGTTATTTTGTTTGAGTTTTACGAAAGTGCCTAGGTACGAATTTAGAGGCCATAGTTGTATTGGCTTTACCACATATGGTAGTCAAATGATTCAAAATAGCTTGTTCACATTTTCAATGCACGCTTGGAAAGAGTCAGGAGTGCAAGGTGTGCTCTTCTGCATTTTTCTCCTACTCACCTCCACCTCTTGTCGAGGACCCCAAAGTCTTGATGCACCAGATTTCATTATCCTGGACAAGAACTGTCTTGACCAGCTCAAGCACCAATTGACAAGTGGAACCTTAGACTCGCATCCTGCTTATCAGCAGCTGATCATTGAAGCAGACGAAGCACTGAGTCAACAGCCGCTGTCTGTCGTATACAAAGAAAGAGTACCACCCAGTGGAGATAAGCATGACTACATGAGCCAGGGGCCGTATTGGTGGCCGGATACTACCAAACCTGATGGCTTACCCTACGTTAGACGGGATGGAGAAGAGAATCCGGAACGACGTAGTTTCAGAGACCGTGAACAATTCAGCCAGCTTATGGAGGTGTCAGATCAATTGGCCAAAGCGTATTATTTGACCGGAGCGGAAAAATATGCTGAAAAAGCCGTATCCCTCCTCCGGACCTGGTTTATGGATGACGAAACCAGAATGAATCCCCACTTGATGTTTGGCCAGTCCATACCGGGAAGAACAGAAGGCCGCGGTATTGGCATCATCGAGACCCGGAGAATCGCGAAGATTTTGGATGCCGTGGAGATTTTGCGTTTATCAGAGTCTTGGTCACCTGAGGATGAACTTCTCATGCAGGCATGGTGCACTGCCTATCTCTTCTGGTTACTTAACAGCGACCACGGACAGGATGAAGCCGTGCATCCCAACAATCATGGCACTTGGTACGACGTACAGACAGCAGCGCTGGCGATCTTTACGGAAAGAGATTCCATAGCTGAGCAATTGGTGGAGCTAGCCAAGCAAAGGCGATTGGAAGAACATATTTCTGCCGATGGTAGTCAGCCTAGGGAATTGGCACGCACTCGTTCTTGGGATTACAGTACTATGAACTTATGGGGACTTTTCCAGTTGGCGCAGGTTGGCGCGAAGATCGGCCAGCCTTTATGGAATTATCCCGATGCCAATAGCAGCAAATTGCGTTCTGCTCTTGACTACTTGTTGCCCTTTGCATTGGGTCAGGAAGAATGGCCACATGAGCAAATTCGGCCATTCGATGCCACTCGTCTGATACCTCATCTAAAAATCGCCAAACAAGTCTATTCAGACAGCACCTACAGTCAAGCCCTGGAACAATTGCAGGAAGACCATCCTGACCCTACTGATGACTGGTGCTTGCCCTGAAGAATAAGGTCCATACCTGATCCATCTGGCTGATTGTCAATGCCAAAGGCAGTCTTCAAATAACAATAGGTGAATTGTGAAATCTGATTTATCTTTGCCGTCCATTTTGGGGCTATAGCTCAGTTGGCTAGAGTGCTTGACTGGCAGTCAAGAGGTCCGGGGTTCGAATCCCCGTAGCTCCACTAGAGAAACAAAAGAGTGGGCTCCCTCAGGAGCCCATTTTTATTGGTGAGCTACCGATCGCTGCTTGCAGCTGAGAGACAGCTTGCCAATAAAAGTCGACCACCGGGAGGCACTCTTTTGTTTTTGACCTCGGGAGTATAGGGGATCAATGTAGTTAATCCCCGTAGCTCCACTAGAGAAACAAAAGAGTGGGCTCCCTCAGGAGCCCATTTTTATTGGTGAGCTACCGATCGCTGCTTGCAGCTGAGAGACAGCTTGCCAATAAAAGTCGACCACCGGGAGGCACTCTTTTGTTTTTGACCTCGGGAGTATAGGGGATCAATGTAGTTAATCCCCGTAGCTCCACTAGAGAAACAAAAGAGTGGGCTCCCTCAGGAGCCCATTTTTATTGGTGAGCTACCGATCGCTGCTTGCAGCTGAGAGACAGCTTGCCAATAAAAGCCGACCACCGGGAGGCACTCTTTTGTTTTTGACCTCGGGAGTATAGGGGATCAATGTAGTTAATCCCCGTAGCTCCACTAGAGAAACAAAAGAGTGGGCTCCCTTCAGGAGCCCATTTTTATTGGTCCACTACCGATCGCTGCTTGCAGCTGAGAGACAGCTTGCCAATAAAAGCCGACCACCGGGAGGCACTCTTTTGTTTTTAACCTCCGGAGTATAGGGGATCAATGTAGTTAATCCCCGTAGCTCCACTAGAGAAACAAAAGAGTGGGCTCCCTCAGGAGCCCATTTTTATTGGTCCACTACCGATCGCTGCTTGCAGCTGAGAGACAGCTTGCCAATAAAAGCCACCTCCCATCTCGGTTGATTGAATAAGCTCAAGTAGATATTGTTTTAAGCTCGTCAACGTCCAAAAGTGAGCTCTATTGTGAATAATATTGAGCTTTATTGTATTTTTAGCTCATGGCTTGTACTTTTATAGCTCAGATACTTTGAAATTTGAGCTACGACGGGCATAAAATTGAGCTTAATTGGAAAGGAATGAGAAACAAATCCTAGATTATATTTCAAGGAACCCATCGAGTTCTTCTAAGCAAATACATGAAGGAAGTGAACTAAAAATTGGTTATGCAACTGTCAAAAGAATCCTAAACAGATTGCATGAAAGCAACTTCATTGACATAGAAGGACGAGGCAGAGCAACAAAATACAACATAAGTCTTGCTTACTCAATAAGTAGACAACTAGATATTGAGGAATATTTCAAAAAAGAGATAGACGAAAGGGAGATTAATGAAGAATTTAACTTCGAATTAATCCCAAATATCTTAAGTCAGATAGATGTATTCTCACAGCAAGAGGTAGAGAAACTCGAAGCATTGCAGAATATCTATAATGACAAAATCAGTGGTCTTTCTGAATTCCAATATCAAAAAGAGCTTGAAAGATTAGCAATAGACCTGAGTTGGAAATCCTCTCAAATAGAAGGCAATACTTATTCCTTATTGGAAACGGAGAGACTACTCAAGGAGCGAGAAACAGCTGAAGGGAAAACCAAGGATGAAGCCACAATGTTGCTAAATCACAAAGAGGCAATAGACTTTATTACCCAAAGTCCTGATTACCTAGATCCAGTGGAAGTCAGAAGAATAGAAGATATCCATAGTATACTTGTCAAGGAATTAGGGGTCGACAAAAACATTAGAACCAGAGGAGTCGGAATTACCGGAACAAACTACAGACCTCTGGATAATGAATATCAAATACGCGAGGCACTGCAAGCCATGTGTGATTTGGTCAATTCCAAGTCGAGCGCATTTGAGAAATCATTGCTGCTACTAGTTCTTTTATCCTACATTCAAGCATTTAATGATGGGAACAAAAGAACTGCCAGAATTGTGAGTAATGCTTGCCTCATAAACAACAAATACTGCCCAATTTCTTTCAGAACGGTAGATTCCATCGAATTTAAAAAAGCTATGTTGATTTTTTACGAGCAGAATAATATTTATACGATAAAACAAATTTTCATTGATCAATTTGAATTTGCAGTTAAAACATACTTTTAGAAATGCCAGTAGGCCAGGGAATGACTGTACACTCTACATCGTTTTATTAAATAGCCAGTCGATCCCCTGTACGACCATCTCCTGCTCACTCAAGACACTCCCTTCTGAATTTTCAACGGGTGACATAAAATGACGATTTATGTAGTAAGCCACTGTACATGGAACACCTCAAATTTAGGATTGCTTATACCCGCTTTTTGCAGCTTGATATTGTCCACCCGGAACTGACCTTTGTCATCGTCGATCACTTTTAGACATGTCCCTGGGCCCATCTAAATACCGAGTGAGGTAATGATGGTGGCTACAATTCCCAAGTAAATTTCGATGGAGATCTGTCGTACTCATAAATTCGTAGCCGGCAAACCTAAGGACCAGTAGCAATGCTGCGACAAGCAAGCCATAAATGAGAATGGTCTCTTTTGCCCATCGCCAACCATGATGTAGTTTTCTTTCACCTAAAATGTAAACTCGGTTATCCAAGAAGCCTCAGGAAAGCTCGTTAACCTGTTGCTGGATTTTAGTTAGCTCCTGCTTTTTACTAACTTACAAGGGGGTAATTGGGAGTTAATTGCCCCGTTCATGGATCGGACACAATGTGCTTTGCCATGGGTTTTTTGAATCTTTTGAATTTATACTTCGTTGAATTTCAATCACATAGCTGTGGCCATGCTCACTCAATTCGCTAGTAGGAAAACACATTAGTTTTACGTAAGAATTTCGATATTGGGTTTGCCAGATTGAGGCGGCAGGAGTGAAGCAGGGCCGGTTCCCTGCAAGCGACGACAACGAATAGGTGGCAAAGCCAATGAAGAAATTGTAGATAATAATTAATGTGTTTGCCTACTTAGTGAGGCTGCTCCGGAAACTGCCATCTTCATAAAATGAGCCTATTTTGGATGAGATTTTCACTTTTTCGAGATTGGGTGATGCCTGAGTATCAGCCGATTGAGAAAAATGGCCTGTCCCGTCGAAGCCTTGGCGTAGCGGGGAAAGATCGCCAAAAGAGCCATTTTTGATTTGGCAACCTTTTCGGAGCATCCTCACTTAGTACTCTGTCAAAGCCAAAAATTGTCAAGAATTTTAATCCCTTTTTGCGGCATGCCCATCCGCTGGGACGCGGTCATCTCCCTTGATGATCCACTGGATCATCATTTCGGCCAGATGGCCGAAAATCGGTCGATGATGTTGCAAATACTCGCCAGAGCTACGGCTCTGACTGTGTTTTGCGCCTCGAACTCCATCAAAAATCATATTAAAATTCACTAACATCTTCAACTTTACAGAGTACTAGTCTAAATCCAAAATATTGCAAAATCGATCTCATTCAGAGGTTATTAGAGATACCCTAATGCCATAAAAGCCATAAAATATTGCAAAAATTAGAAATGAGCATCACCGGCATTGAGACCGCCCGAAATGACTTTATTGGTGCAGTCTCGAATTTGACTACTGACCAGGCACAGTTTAAGCCATCATTACGTGAATGGTCGATAGCCGAGGTTACTGAGCATTTGGTATGGGCAGAACAAATTGGAATATGGGGAATGACCAATGCCATCGAAGGCTTACTTGCGGGAAAACCCATCTGGTCAGGAGTCTCCTCTAATGATGGATTGTCGATTGAAGAAGTGGTTCACAAGACTTGGAAAGTCAAAGAGAAAGCCCCCGAGGTGGCTGAACCAAAATGGGGTGGCAACCTGGAATTTTGGATCATGAATCTAAAGAACAACGCTTTTTTACTTAGATATTTAGCGAGCAGATCTAATAATCTAGATTTGTCGATGGCCATTTATCCTCACCCCTTATCTGGACCTTTGAATGTGTGGCAGAGATTGGAATTTTTGCGATTCCACCTGCGTCGGCATTTGGACCAAGTATTACGCATTAAGTCAAATCCTGAGTATCCGGGTAGTTTTCAGCAGTAGGATTATGGCAAAAGAGAAATTGACTAACTTATCGTTTTTGAGAAGTCCGTTGAGTGACCTAAAGAGTTTTGTGCATGAAATCTTCACGTCAACTGGCCGCAATTATGTTTACAGATATTGCTGGATACACAGCTCTGATGCAGAGAGATGAGCAGGAAGCCATACAAATCAGGGCCCGGCATCGCAGCGTTTTCAACCAGTGCACCAGTGCTCGAGGAGGTCGGATCTTGCAGTATTATGGAGATGGCACATTGAGCATCTTCACTAGCGTGGTAGATGCGGTAAAGTGTGGCATTGACATGCAAGAACAGTTTTTGATGGATCCTATTGTCCCGGTTAGGATAGGCATCCATCTAGGAGATATCTTGGTAACGGATGAAGAAGTGATTGGAGATGCCGTAAATATTGCTGCCCGAATTGAATCCATGGCAGAAGTCGGCTCTGTGTTAGTGTCAGAAAGGGTTCATCACGACATTAAGAATCAACCAGATATTCAGACAAGATCTCTTGGTAAACATTTTCTGAAAAATGTAGAGACCCCAGTTGAGATCTTTGCTGTGAGTAATTATGGCCTGACTGTTCCAGAAATCAAGAATGATTACGTGGAAGAAACGGATGATTCTTTAAGTAATCTGCCAAATCCGCCAACTCCATTTTTCGGACGTAAAAATGACTTGGCATTAATTAAGCAACAAATTCATAAGTATCGTCTCGTTTCCCTCATCGGACCAGGTGGTTCTGGTAAGACTCGACTGGCCATTGAGGTTGCGAGACAGCTGCGATCGGAATTTAGGGAAGGAGTATATTTTGTGGGTCTGGCTTCAATATTCAATGATGGCATGATTGCCTACACATTGGCAGAAATTCTGCGGATAAAATCCGATCGACAAGAGTCAATTGCCGACATAATCGCTAATAGGATTGGCAAGAAAGAAATGCTGATTGTGATGGACAATTGTGAACACTTGATAGATGAATGTGCCCACCTAGTGCATTCATTAATCAATAAGACCGAATATGTACGGTTTCTGACCACCAGCCGAGAAACTCTACACCTTGCTGGTGAAGCAACTTACCGGGTTCCTACCTTCCCAGTTCCGCTAATTACCGATCAACTCAACAATATAGAAAAGGTACCTTCTATCCAACTGTTTATTAACCGGGTGAGGATGCAAAAGCCCACATTTGAATTGAATCAAAATAATAGTTCAGCCATAGTTTCTATTTGTCAAAGGCTCGATGGATTGCCCTTGGCCATTGAGCTTGCCGCCTCGAGAATCAACATGATGGATGTGAATGGCATCCTTGATCGCTTGTCCAATCAGTTCAAAATTCTCGCAGGGGGTTCTCGTACAGCACCACCACATCAACAAACACTACAGGCCACTTTGGATTGGAGCTATGATTTACTGATGGAGAAAGAGAAGATATTGTTTTGCCGGTTATCCATCTTTCCGGATAAATTTGATCTGACTGATGCCGAGGACATATGCTCCTACGATGTATTAAATACTGAGGAAATCTTCGATTTATTATCAAACTTGGTGGACAAGTCACTGGTAGACACAGCGGAATATCAAGCCAACGTATTTTATCATTTGTTGGAACCGATGCGGCAATATGGTGATGAAAAGATTATTTCTGCCTCAGATAGGGATCCATTAGAGCAAAGTTTCTGCGATCACTATCTAAAGACCTTGGCCATTGGTCACTCACAAAGGATGCAACGAAGCTTACAATGGTTTAATTGGCTGACAGCTGAGTTTTCCAACTTACAAAAGGCCTTTAAGCTTTTGGAGAGTATCCCGGAACAACAGCTAAAGTTGGCCAGCTATTTAACCGAACCCTTTTTCCTACAAGAGAACTTCACCATCGGTCATGAGTTACTGACATTAGCATTGGAGAATTGTCCTGAACGCAATGAAGACCGGGTTAGGGTACTCTTTGGCTTGGGATTCATAAGTTATATGGTGCAATCTGATAAAGGCAGCAAATTGATGTTGGAAGGGTTGGAAATTGTCCGTGAATTAGATGATAATCAATTAAGGATAGATGTGTACTGGATCTATGGTTTCAATCAGATATTGTTTAGAGAGTGGGAGGAGGCCGAGGCATATTTAACGGAAGGACTAAACTTAGCCATAGAATATAAAGATCAATTTATGGTGGTGAGGTACCAGAATTATCTCGGCTGGTCGGCTGTGCACCAGGGAAAAGCTGACCAAATCGAAGCACAGTTGATTAAAAATCTTGAAGAAGCAATTAGATTAGGTAATATTTATGACATCACCGATGCCCAGCATCTTATTGCTGAAGCAGCGTTTTCGAAGGGGGAATATCATCGATCGGAGCGACTTTTTGCTCAGGCACTTAAATCAGCTATGGAACAGAAAAGCGAGCTGACCACCAACATTTTTTTATTTATGATTTCATTCTCCCTCTGCGGTCAGCACCGGCACGAAAAAGGATTACTTCTCTATGCCGCCAGCCAAGAGCGATTTAGGCAAATGGGAATGGAATTGAAAGCAATCGAGTACCTTGAAGAGATTACTGAACGGACGGTGCTGGTTTCTGAAAAAATCATTGGAAAACCGAGAGTTGAAGAGCTTTACAAACAAGGCAGAAATATGGGTTTTACAGCAGCAATTAAGTATGCCTTTGATTTGGACCGGGATTGATGTTTTAGTTGGTAGAGAGCCTGGGGAGTTAGAAGGACAAGTCCCTGTGAGTTGGATCCTGCGTAATTTATAATTGATTTATTTAGATAATAAAGATACGCATTCTGAGGGCCAGTCTAGATGATTTTCTATGAATTCAACCGCAAGGAATGCAGATATCTGGATATCGATTGATCCAATAATAAGGTAAAAATTAACCGTAGTGAAATTCGTGGAGATAAGTACCCGTCGATCAATCTTCGATTACCTGCCTTGCGTCAAAAGCATAATTGCTTTTTGGGTACCTCTAACAACCTCTGAGTGGGATCGGTTTTGAAATATTTTGGATTTAGACGAGGCGAATTGAGTGAGCATGGCCATAGCTATGTGATTGAAATTCAACGAAGTACAAATTCAAAAGATTCAAAAAACAAATGGCGAAGCCATTGTGCCCGATCCACGAACGGGGTTTTTAGAAGTACCCTTTTCTTATTTTTCATATGGATGCTTATATGGAACCCGGTATGCTCTTTTCAGCATCCCAGAGGCGAGTGGGTTATCTGCCACGTCCATGGAGGCATGGTCAATTTTAACGGGACACTTACTCCGGTAAGCCAGATCAGCATAAATGACGGCAGACGTAGAATTGAATCCTTCTTCGAAGGTACCCCTGATCTGAGCTTCACTCTTCGCTCTGATCGACGCGGCAAAGAATTTGAACTGTGCTACAAATTCCTCGCGAATTTCCGCTTCGTACTCTTCAGAATTTAATCTCACCCTTGGATTGCCGTAGGATTTTCTACTGCTTCCATCTGCCGGATAAACTTCCCAACCGGAGTCGGCAGCGAATAGTGTGCCTTTGTTACCGTAATAAAAGGCGCCAATATTGGTGTGGGGTTCTGGAGAGGTAAATCCCCATGTCTTGTGATTCCAGATGACTGGAAGTCCATCGTAGTCGAAAAGAACTTCCAGATAATCCGGATGTTCTGCATGGGGGTTTTTGCTTGTGTTTCCTCCGAATGCTTCTACCTGATCTGGAAGGGCCAGATCCATGATCGATCGGATATTCTGTAGGTAATGAATACCCCAGTCGGCCAGAATACCCCGACTAAACCCCTGCTGAACCCTCCAGCTGAGTCGCCCGGGCCGGGGATGTTCGAGGTATTTGAGAATAGGAGCGGGTCCGCAATATGCATCGAAATCAATGGTATCGGGTACAGCTACCTCCCTTGGAGTACCTACCGGATTGTGAATATTGAAACCAATTTGATAAACCTCTCCAAGCTGGCCCGATCGGATAAAATCCTTGACTTCATTATTTATAGGGGCCTGCAATCTAGGGAAGTCTATGTTTACCACCACTCCGGCCTTTTCGTAGGCAGCACGCATCGCTTGCGCCTCTCGGATATCATAACTGATCGGTTTCTCCTGCCAGACATGCAGCCCTTTTTCACAAGCCGCAATAAATTGCAAGGCATGCCAGTGGGTAGGAGTGGCAATGATCACTGCTTCCAATCCGGGATGCTCGTACAAGTCCTCATAGGTTTCATATTGTCGGGGAGCCGGAATGTCTGCATCTTTGAGCTTATCCAAAGCTGTCTGCAAGGCCACCGAACTCACATCACAAAGGGCTACGATATCAAACTCCTGGCTTTCGAGGGCATATTTCAATAAGTAGTCGGTTCCCCACCAACCGGTTCCTACGATCCCGATCTTGATCCGCCCTTCCACAGGCCGATATTTCCAGTTTGCTGTCATCCAACCGGTCGAGGCCAGAGCACCCGTCCTGATAAATCTTCTTCTTTGCATTTTTATACCTTAGATACTGGTCAAAAGGTAAGTCATTTTTTCAGCCTATCGGTACTTCTATACCGGGTATATCAGTATGGGACCGAATGCAGAATCATAAGTACTTAAGTTTATGGGGCGTGGGGATGGAAGTATTCATCTATCCTGAAGCCCGTTATACCATTTAAAAAGGGAAATTGCACCGTATTCTGCCGGCGTGATGCCCAAGTCTAGTGGACTGTCCAGTGAAATATGGGCAAGAATTTAATGGACAGAGTTATTGGGCTTTGAAATCATCCGGGTGAGGCTATGGGAACCACAACGCATGGTTCCCTCCCTCCGTAAGGCACAAATGAACTCAACATATCAAACCCGGGTTAAATCCTTGGATCATGATGTGTCAGTGGTTAAAGATTACTTTTCTTTACAGAATGAGAATCATCTTCCTGTTGGTTTTGACCTGCCTAGTAGGCTCAATGGTTGCCCAGCCGGAGAATAATCATTGCGAAGATGCTATTGCCATTCCCGCAGACAATTGGTGCTCAGAGATCCGTGCATATACGATCTATGACGCTACCCCTTCCATCACCGAGGGGCGAACCTGTACCGGAGACGAAGACTCTCAGATGAAAGATGTTTGGTTTGAATTCACAGCCCTGGGTAATTTCGTGTTCCTTGGTGTCAATGTTCTCGAAGTACCTGTTGCCGATCAACCCAGACTGTTCACCATCACCTTATATACAGGAGACTGCAAACAGAAGATTTCTGAAAGGTGTGTTATTGGAAACGTTGACGTTCACTGGATTATCGGTGATGATTTTGTTGAAGGTGAGACTTACCTGGCAAGGGTAGCCACCTCAGTGGACAGCCTAAGACCTGAGAATGCAGCTTTGGACTCTCTGGGTAATTTTGGGATCTGTTTGGATTCATACAGTGATTCATTGATTTGTAGCACTTTAGCCGTTGATGCTTTAGGCGACACACTCATAGACCGGGGCAGTAGTGCTCGTTTGTTTGCCACAGCAACTTCAGACTCGGTTTTTGTAAACTATCAATGGATGGTTGGTGATAGCCTTATTTGCGACAATTGTCCTGAGTTGGAAGTCAGTCCGGATATTTCTACTCTATACACGGTATTGGCCGATGACGGACGTTGTAAAGGTCAAGACCAGATCATGGTCCATGTCGGACTGACTGAAAGTGACCGGCAAGTGTTTATTCCGAATGCTTTTAGTCCTAATGGTGACCAGATCAATGATCGGGTCACCATTTATGGCGGGCCGTTTTTGGCATCGATTAAACAGATCGACATATACAATCGATGGGGTGCATTATTATTCACACAAAAGAATTTCCCTCCCAATGCCTTATTGAATGGGTGGGATGGAACGAAAGATGGCAAACCTATGCCTATGGGGGTCTTCACCTATGTCGCTCAGGTAGCATTTATCGATGGTTCAGTGCGGCAGTATTCGGGGACTTTTCATCTTATAAGGTAGCGGGTTTTTACCAACATATACTCTTTTCCGTGTGCTGCGGAGGGAGAGCGGATTCAGAATACCATTACACAATGATCTTTCTTAGTTCGTGTTTATTTATCGTTGCAATCAGCAAGTACAAGAGCTTTGATTAAAAGATAAAATAGAACTAGCCATAGAGTCCAGAAAAATTCCTACACTAATAGACAGTAAGTAAGTTTTACTGCTCCTGAATGGATAGGAGGAAGAGGACCTCATACTACTGAGATTTTTCGCAATTTGGAAGACTTAATTTTAACAGTGCTGATAGAAAAGGAACCACGAAACTATGAAACTTCCAAAGAATATAGGCATCATATTGAGGCAAAAAATGCCCTCACAAATACTTTCTTTAAAAAAGAAATTCTCTCGACCTGCATAAGAAAAACAATTAATGGTGCTTCATAAAGGAGAAATTGTTTATGAAAAAATACCCCGATACGGAACCTACCGATAGACATTTTTTGGGGTCAGTAAATAAGTCATTTATCGGAACGGTAATGCAAACTAGGTGGTCGACGATTAATGGAAATAATCACTTCCACCAATTTGCTCAAATCCGCTTTTGATACATTTCTCCTGTAGCTTATCCCCGGTACTGGCCTGCTCTTTATAATCTGCCTGGATTGATACCGTGACAAATTTCACACCATGTCTCTTAGAGATCTATCAAACTTTCTCCCCACAAGGTCAAGCCGGAAGATCTCCCGGCATTCGCATCTTTGTAGGCGCGGATATGAACATCAATGCCATGCTCTACCAGGTGTGAATTGGGCTTTAGCGTTCGACTTGGTTTACTGCAGTACCACCACCGAGGCGATTTGACTTGGTGCAGTTGCTGGCAGCCTGACCGTCCAACCACGATCGGTTTCTTCTAGTGTCAATAACTCACTACCGCCCCTAATCAATAAACTTGCCTGGTCAAAATGCCGGTCTGTATCAGGGATTTGCAATTCCTGACTGTCCGGCCAATGAAAAATGTGGGCATAAATCTTACTCGCTTTCCGGGTGTACCTTCCCCAATCTGGTTTTTCATAAGGACTAGCCTGGGTGCCATATATGGCATCTCCGTTTACTTGCATCCACTCGCCCATAATTTGTAACCGCTCCACACTGGCTTCAGGGATTTCTCCTTCAGCCGTCGGCCCCACGTTAAGCAAATAATTGCCCCCCTTAGAAGCAATATCAACCAAATTGCGGATCAAGGTCTTCGCCGACTTCCAGTTATGGTCAAAGTGCTTGTATCCCCAGGTGTCGTTCATCGTCATGCATGACTCCCAGTCTACCCCCGGCAATCCCTGGTCAGGAATTTCTTGTTCGGGAGTTCCAAAGTCTCCAGCGTAATCTCCCTCTTTGGTTAATCCCTGCATACCTTGACGGCCTTTGTCGACACGGTTATTGACGATCATTCTCGGATTAGCCTGCACGATCTCATGATACAACTCCTTACCCATTTCCGTGGTATAATCAGGAATCCACTCTCCATCAAACCACATCACACCGATGTCTCCATAGTTGGTCATCAACTCTCTGACCTGCGGCTTCAGGTATTGCTGAAAATACCGCTTGAAATTCGGATTCACGGATTCCTTGTCTCGCCGGTTGTAATCGGGTTCGTTGATGGCCTGGGCATCAAGATGGTGCCAATCCATAATCGAATGGTAAAAACAAAGGCGAATCCCCTCTTCTTCGCAGGCGGTGGACAACTCTTTGAGGATATCCCGCTTGAAAGGAGTGGCATCCATGATATCCCAGTCGGTGACCTGCGAATCCCACAAGCAGAAGCCATCGTGATGTTTGGAGGTGATCACCAAGTACTTCATTCCGGCCTGCTTTGCGATCTGCACCCATTGACCGGCATCGAACTTAAGTGGATTGAATTGCGGTGCAAACTGTTCATATTCTTCGATAGGAATCTGGAGGTAGTGCATAATCCACTCGCCAATGCGATCGGTGCGTCTGCCTTTGTATTCTCCAGCGGGTACTGCATAGAGTCCCCAATGGATAAACATGCCAAAACGCGCATCACGCCACCAATCCATTTTCTCGAGTGCTGTTTCGGTATTGTCAATGTCAGCAAGAGGTTGCCCCATCGTAGTTTGGCATCCAAGACACAAACCAAGAAGAATTACAAATACTAGCCATCTATTTTTCATCCCGATACAATTTTTACCTTTCAAATCCCCAGGTAAGTTTCAAGTAGATCATGCATTCCCCGGTCCTGTCTGGTGGACCCCGTTATAGCGCCTGTTTCTAAGACAGATCCCTTACAAGGATCGCAATTTAGGGAGGAAAAAGGATGCTTTCAATAGCAGCAAACATAAACTGAGATGATTTTGATCTCCCCCAGGACTAACCTTGGTCATCATTCATACCTGGAGCATCGGTCCTTTAATTTAAGTTGCATCAGGTGACTTAATTGCATCGATCGTGGAATATTCGCTAGGGCATGCCAGAGATCGCACTCCCAAAAGGTGGACAAATCCAGACCTCTGAATCTTAGATATTATCCATTTATCTGTCGACTTTCTGTCAGGAATCGATTTTTTCAAATATTTTCGATTTGTTAGCCATTTACTTTAATATCCTTAATGATCCTTTTATCATGAAAAAACAAGTTGACCATACTCGAAGATCCTTCTTGCAGGAGTCAGCAAAAGTATCCACCCTAGTAACGATACCCTGGATCATACCGGGTAGTGTCTTGGGTAAAAATGGCAGCACAGCGGCAAGCGACCGGATTACTTTGGGGGTAATTGGAATCGGCCGCCGCTGTAAGAGGGTCCTCAAGGGAATGATGACACACAAAGAATTACAATGCCTGGCTATTGCCGATGTGCAAGCACAAAAAAGGCAAGAAGGCAAGGCAATGGTGGATGAACATCACCAAAATAATGATTGCAAAGAGTACAGGGATTTCCGGGCATTGCTTCACCGTTCGGATATTGATGCGGTTCTGGTGGCGACAGGTGATCGTTGGCATGCTCCGGCCTCGATTCTGGCCGCCAGAGCCGGAAAGGACGTCTATAGTGAAAAGCCTTGTGGCATCACTATTGGTGATTGCCAGCGATTGGCAGATACCATGGACACCACAAACCGGATTTTTCAAGCCGGAACTCAACGTCGAAGCGTAGCCAATTTCATCTATGCAGTTAGATTAGCACAGCAAGGTAAACTAGGAAAGATCCATACGCTTAATGCCTCAGTTTATGTGCCAAAACTCAAAAATGACTGGTTGCCAGCACAACCCACCCCCGATCCTGAACAGGTCGATTGGAACCTTTGGTTGGGTCCGGCACCCTGGAGACCATTCAATAAAGATTACGTAGATGGGAAATGGCGAGAGTATTACGATTTTGATTCCGGTGCCACCTTGTTGGATTGGGGTGCACATACGGTTGATTTGTGCCAATGGGCAGGTGGTAAGGATCATACGATGCCCTCTGTTTATGAGCCAGGGGAAAAGAACATCACCGCCATTTATGACGATGGCCTCAAATTAATCATGCATTTTCTGGAAACACCATTTGCCGAACGTCCCGGTTGGACCCAGGATCTGGGTACCTGTCCTGTACGATTTGAAGGTGAGGAAGGTTGGGTGGAAGTAGGTGACAGTGGTGGAATACAATTCAGTTCGGAAGAGCTGATGAATTCATTAACCGATATTCCAGCCAAAGAATCAGGCTTGGGTGTAAAAAATCACTCCCGGAATTTTTTCGATTGCATAAGATCAAGAGAAGTACCTGTCGCCAACCAATTGGTGATGCGCCATTCACATATTACCTGTCATGCTGCTGCCTTGTCATGGATCTTAAACCGGAAACTCACCCTGGAACCGGAAAAAGAGCGATTTAAAAATGATGACGAAGCCAATGGTCTTATGAACCGTCCTGCGCGTAATTGGGAATCTTGATTTCTCCCTTCGGATAAGGTATGAATTATAGATGGCTGAAGCCGAAGTTGCCTAGATTCGAAAGGTAAAGCTATGTTTTACGGGCAGTTTTAATATAGGGTGCCTTTAATAAACCCCTGAATGAGATCGGTTCTAAAATATTCTAGATCTAGCCTAGGCGAAATGAGTAAGTATAGCCGATACGCGAGTGAATTCAACGAAGTATAAATTCAAAAGATTGAAAAAACAAATGGTGAAGCTATTGTATCCGATCCAGAAACGGGGTTTTTAGAGGTTACCCTACAGATTACGACCTATCCAGCCTCAGAGGATACCTATCCTTAAATTTTGTTGAGATGCTTCACAATGATCGGTATCGAATAAAGACATACTGCAAAAAATTGGCCACGAATGGCTATGCTGAAATGTCAATCTTAGAATCCAAGAAATGAAGCGACTATCAAGAGCTTCCGCAATATGATCGATCTCAAATTACTCATATTTTTCATCTGGAGTTTTGGTCTTGGGCCTATCCACTAATTATAGCTGAGTGTTACATTTTACTCAAAACAACAGAATAACCTTGTATATTCACTTCAATGATGTTCAACCTGAATACAATATTATTTACTTGCATGATTTGTATCGCGAATACCCTATCAGCACAGCATACTTCTGTTCCGGAGGAAGTTGATACTATGAAAACCTATCTTTTCTACTTGCACGGTGGGGTGGTCCAAGATCAGGGTAGAAATGCCGTAAGTGACTACTATGGAGAGTATCTCTACGATGCAATCTTGGATACCTTACAAAATCGTGGCTTTATCGTAATTAGCGAAGTGCGGCCAAAAGATACCGATGATGATGCATATGCGCAGAAAATTAGTTCGGAAGTGAAATCCTTGATGTCAAAGGGTGTCTCTGTCAACAACATTGTCATCGTTGGAGCCTCTGCCGGAGCATATTTGACCCTTGAGGTATCCAAAATTATCAACCAGCGAGAGATGCGATATGTGTTAATCGGTCTGTGTAGCGATTATGCGGTCGATTACTATGCAAAGGACCAAGCCCAGATCATTGGCCGGTTTCTGTCAATCTACGAAAAGTCCGATTCCAAGAAATCCTGTAAATCAATTTTTGCCAACCGGTCAAAGGATATCGAATTTACCGAAATAGTATTAAACATGGGAATTGATCATGCTTTTCTTTATAAACCATTTAAAGAATGGGTTGATCCAATATGTAATTGGGTAATTCCTAACTAGTGAGGCTGAAGAGTACTATCTCCATAAAATGAGTCAATTTTGGACCCGCCTGATCACCTAGTAGGGGCAGGAGAGATTCGCTCTTTTTCGAGATCGGGTGATGCCTGAGCCCTGGCAGAGAAAAGATGGAATTTTCAGCTCTATCAGGTTAATGCTTAGACCGTAGGATTGCTGTAATAGAAGGAATGTCTATGAAGTACAACATTAGATCGATGTTCGAAATGAAAGGAAGATCCGGATCTCAAGGCCATTTAATACGAGCAAAGCACAAGAGAAAATGGTCTCCAAATACCACCGAATTAATGACAACTATTAACTAGATACAGAACGAGAGATAGTGTGGCACGGTGTTGCCGGAATTTGACGATAGAATGATCGTGACGAACTCCCTAAATCTTGATATTATCGTCACCCTGAATTTTCCCAGGTCGATGTAGAGGTCAGCAACCTCTAAAGCTTTTTAACTTTTCTTCCTGGAAGATGACAATTTTTCATTGATAACACCGATTTACCTGCCAACATTGGAAATATTGGTTCTCAGTCTTTCCCTCACGGAGAACCGGGCTCACTGCCTCAGTAATATGGGGGGTGCAAGATTAAATGGAAAGCTGGGCGACTACTGGAGAATTTGGAGTGATGGATATGCAAACGGCATATCAGGATTTTACACCATCAATCAACTTTGCAAGTACCGTTTTCAGGAAGACAGTGATATGGTCGATGCAAGAAGCTCCCGACTCTGCAACGTCCATGAGGTATTTGAAAAACCGAAACTTACAATTCATTTCTCTGTGAAAAATATCAGTATCAGAACTGACCAATATCCTTTTATCTCAGCCTTCTTGGACCTCATCTTTGTGACATGAAATAAACCAGGATCTTCAAAGTGGATAATGCCAGTTTTTCTCAAGCAAATACGACAGAACTGCCCAGTGCGAAAGATGGATTGGGGAAGCAACTGAATTACCGATGTTTGTATTGAAAGATACTCAGCCAGATCTAAGGAAATATGACTATTTGGTTATAGGCATCCCGATAATCCACTTTAAGCTCCTCAATCGCAAATGGGAGGAAATACAACTGGGCTCGAATGGAAGCTAGGCCGATCATCTTCTCTAGTATTACCGGAGCACCGGCTGGGCTAAATCTAGATGTTATCTTCAAGCAAAACGAAAAAGTATTAAAGAAATGAATATCGAACAAGGATTAACGATTTTTGATTTTGGAGGTAAAGCGGCAGAATGAATAAGTATGATTTAGAAGAACGATTAATTAATTTTTCGGTGTTGGTAATTGAGATTACTAAGGAAATACCAAACAATTATAAGGCAAGTCACTGGCGAAACAATTGCTCAGATCCGGAACTTCAGTTTCTCTAAATTATGGCTAAGCACAAAGTGGTGAATCCCCAAAGCCTGCCTGTCGGCAGATAGGGATTCTTGTTCATAAAATGAAGATAGTATTGAAAGAATTACGAGAAACATAAATTTGCCTAAAAATCATCGAACGAACTAAATTTTCTAAAAATGAAACAAGAATTCAAAACGCAAAACTGGAAAACAGCGAGTTAATTTCAATTCTTGTAAAAAGTATAGAAAACGGCTCAAAAGAATATGAAAAAGTGAAAAATCAAACATAATTCTAAATCGTTAATCAGTGTTCCTTGTTCTTAAATCCAAGTACCGATTGATGAGACCACAGGATTTGACCATAATAGATAGATCCGGCCTTAAGCCAATTCTTCAACTGATTCAACAATTTTATTTGAGTACGGCAGCAAGTAGAATAATATGAAAACGGAAAGAGACAATTTTGATGGTTGGGCAAAAATCGGTGTTCGCTTAGCCGGTTTCGGTCTATTGGCGATGTTCCTTACTGCTATTCTCGATTCAATTTATTTTAACTCCAATCTTATTGTATGGGAAGACGCAGCAAGGACTTTTGAAAATTTGAAGGAATCAACCTTTAGTTATAGGCTTCATATTTTCTTCTTTCTCATCATTTTTTTCCTGGATATCATAGTTGCCATGGGGTTGTATCTCCTATTGAAGCCGGTCAACAGAATTATAGCTCTGCTTACCGCTTGGTTTAGGGTGATGTATGCAGCAATGATCGGTGCAATGACGGTAAACCAATTTGATGTTTTGTACTTCCTAAGTGATGTAAAAGAATTAGTTGTTTTTGAACCTCACCAACTGCACTTAATGATGATGTCCTCCCTTCATGCCTATGCTGATGGATTCAGCTATGCACTGGTCTTTTTTGGTTTTCATATTCTTTTTTTATCCTACCTGGTTTACAGATCAGGCTTCATTCCAAAAATCTTAGGCATATTCTTGTTTATAGCCTTCCTTGGATACCTGATTGATGGATTAGCCAACCTCTTGTTTCCGGAGATTGGCGCGCAAAATAAAGACCTACTGGCCTGGTTTCTCGGTATTGCTGGGATCATCGGTGAATTGTTTCTGGCACTATATATTGTCATTAGAAGAAAGACAATCATCAGTATCATTGAGCCGAAGAATCACCATCTGCGATCGGACAATTGAATGGAAATGAATATGACACGGACCAAGACCAAGCGATTCTATAATCACAGTACCAGAGTAACCGCTACAGTATTTGGTGTGCTTCTGGGTCTGGCTGGAATGATTAATCACGGACTATTTGAAATCCTGCAAGGGAACGAGTCTACGAATGGTTACTATATTGAAGCAATTGGTCATGACCATAGGTTTTGGGAACATGGAACAGAAGGTGCATTTACCCTAATACACAACTATCTAATTACCGGCATTTGTGTCATTTTGGTCAGCCTAGCTATTGTCGTTTGGTCCATCAAATACCTGCATTTAAAACATGGCGCAACCGTCTTTCTTCTCCTGATGATATTGTTGACCCTGGTCGGTGGTGGTTTAGGGCATATTGTATTCTTTGTACCTACCTGGGCATATGCTACCAGAATCGATAAATCATTGCTTTGGTGGAAGAAAAAAATACCGGAAACAAGTAGAAAAGTAATGCTTGCTATGTGGAAGCCAATGCTGGTCATCACTGCCATATCATGGCTTATGGTGATGGAGCTGGGGATCTTTGGTTTTGTGCCTAACCAGCATGACCCCGAAATAATCTTAAATATCACTTTTGCCTTTGTACTTCTAACCGCAATACTGGCAAATTTCACTTTCATTTTTGGCTTTGCGAAAGATATTGAAGAGCGTTCAATGTAAATAAAGCAGATTGCTACAGCGTTGTTTGAAGTTTGCAACTTCAAACCAATATCATAGTTCGCATTATCAAACAGAACCCAGCAGAAATCCTGTCAAGATGCTTTGTGAGATTGCAAGCTTTAGAAACAACATGGATCTTTTGTAAATATCACCTATCGTCGTCGGGTGATATGCATCTGAGGTTACAAACTTCAGATAACGTTGTAGATTTCAGCCATTCCTCTGACAGAATTCATCTTGGGGGCCTGACAACGATTGGCAGGCACGACCTTTAATCTGCACTTGGCAAACCAATCACTGATCCCTTTTAACCAACCTGAGTATGCTGCCGGAAGCACAAACCGCTGCAAAATTTTAAAATTATGCACTTTTGAGGTGTAGTTTGCTCCAGTAAAAATAATGACCATATCTAATTCAGGCAAAACGCTGATTTTTTGCCCGCCCCAAACAGCGTTGTTTGAAGTTTGCAACTTCAAACCAATATCATAGTTCGCATTATCGAACAGAACCCAGTAGAAATCCTGTCAAGATGCTTAGTGAGATTAAAAGATCTAAAAGCTCACTGCTTTAGAAAGCACGTGGTTCTCTTGTAAATATCACCTTATCGTCTTCGGGTGATATGCATCTGAAGTTACAAACTCAACTTCAGATAGCGTGGTAGACGGCAGAATTTTCTTGTAGTGGCCCTGAAATAAAAAGTAGATGAGAGATTTTTCTTCGCGTGCCATACCTAAAGTGAAGCCGGGAGTACAAACCGCTCTATAATCTCAAAATTGTGCACTTTCGACGTATAATTAGCTCCGGTAAAAACAATGACCATATCCAATTCAGGCAAAACGCTAATCTTTTGCCCACCCCAGCCTAGCGCAGTATACCAATGCATTGGCTTTCTCTTGTAATTAAAACTCTTCGTCCACCAGGTGTAAGCATATCCCAATCTTCCCAGGTCCTCACCAGGTACTTTTATGTTCCTGTTTACAGAATAGGGAAAAGTACATTTGTCAACCCATTGCTTCGATATGACTTGTATTCCATTCCAAGTTCCTCTATTCAGCATCATTGCACCAATCTTTACCATAGCTCTAGGTACTAACTTCAAGCCACCGGCAGCTTGGATTTGTCCTGAGGGGAATACTAACCACCAATCATACGATGTAATACCAAGGGGCTCGAAAAGATACTTACTGGAAAATGCATTAAGATCCAATCCGGTCGCATTTCTTAATATCTCCGCTAAAAGTTGAATATCACCACCGGAATAATTATAACGTGTTCCCGGTGGTGCTACCAAAGGTTTCCGTAGGACATAGTGAATAGGGCCATCTTCATAAAACCAAATGGATATCTGATCATTCTCCATGCTCGATAGGGAAATTTTCCATTCTTCCCATTGTAAACCGGAAGTCATCGTTAGAAGGTGCTCAATGGTAATGTCTTCTTTTCCAGCCTTTTTATAATGATTGTAATCTGGTAGGTAGTCGAATATCGATTGATGGACACTTTCAATAAAGCCCTTGTCAATAGCAACGCCAATGCAAAGCGAAGTGACACTCTTTGAATCTGAATGAATACAATGTTGCCTATCCCTGTTCCAGGTTACATACCTTCCAAAATGTGCAGGGGCATCCCATTGATAGGTATGTCCTGGAAAGTACTCCTCAAAAACCAATTTGTCATTTTTGTATATTAACATGGAATGGACCTCCCCATATTTGCCATTTTGAATTCGCCTTACCGCTTTCCGGATCATATTTTCATCTATATCTACTTCCTCAAGACTTCCAACTTGCAAGCCATCTTCGATCTGTAACGGAGGACTGTAGGCATAAAATTGTGAAGTATAGTCTTTTTCACAAACTGAAGTTACCAGTACGGTAAATAAAATGATCAGTAAGGATTTCATGACTACGATTTTTACAAGTGACGGAAACCGACTTAATTTGTACGAAAAAGTGCGGAAGAGCCGTGTCCCCTTGGAAACTTAGCAAGGCTGACAAATCGTAAATAAGTTAGGCAAAATTGCCTGCCAAGGCATCTGCCATCACCTAAATGAAAGAGTGAGATATCCATTGGTTTGATCCAGGTAAACTTGCATGACTCAAAGCGAATTTAACGCGCTGGTAATTTGCAAACAATGACAAGAATCATTTTGAAAACTGAGAAAGAGATGCATCATTTTTTGACAATCACATTCATCGGTATAAAAAATTCAGTGCTATCCAAAAGTTGCATACGCATGACTAGGGATAGCGTCTTAATCAATCTTTCAAAGTATGAAACTCTGCTAAGGAATATTTCTACCTAGCCTTTCCCACCTCAACATTGCTAAACTGAATAAAGGTGAAGCACTCAGGCACATGTGAATCCCAAATACCATGCGGGCTCCATGCCCAGCCTCCCGAATCCTCGCCAGACCGAGCCCCTCGATCTTGATTAAATCGGGAAAAATCCATCCGCCAAATATCGCCTTGCCGGGGAGGAATGCTCCTTTGATCACCCTGAGCCAGCACTTCGAGCCCACTCCATGGAACGGCTATCTCCACCGTCCATCCACGATCGCGGTCGGTGCGGTCGTTGATGGTGCCATCAGCATGAACGGCACTTTGCAATCCCAACAAATCCCAATTCCAAAATCCGATCCTAGGGTTTCGCGGATGGGCTTTTAAGCCCACGCCGTAAAATACTTTGCGACCCGGTGCATCGGCTCCCAGGCCAGGATACTGATCATATCCCCCTTGCAGATAGGCATCTTCCCAGATAAATAAGACCTCATAAATCGTCCCAAAGGTGTTAATCTCAAGTTCGTAATAAGCATCCTTTCCGGCAATAAATAATTCTACGTCATTGTCTTTATAAATTGGTGCATCTCTCTCGGTCAAGCTGGCTTGTAGAAAGGGCTCCTCGACCCAATACGCCACGTAGAGAAAATGGTCATCCCACAGCACAGCTGCCTGGGTATTATACATTGTTTTGGTACCGGATACCAAATCTTTGAATCGACTGGATTTAGTGACATTTTTCCAGGCACCCTCATCCAAATGACCATCAATGGTTAGAGGCTTAGCTACGCGAAGTGCCTCGTAGTGCGGTATATCAAATGAATCACACGGCCACTGGAATACGGTGCCTACAGATTTAATTTGGTCTAGTCCATCTTCATTCACCTGAGGTATCACTGCATTGATCAATCCTGCAATCATCAAGCATGCCGTTACTACTAACCTTAAAGCGTTATTTTTCACCAGTATACACACATTTAAAAGTAGAAAATCTTGATCAAATTCCCGCCATACGCCATGATATGAAAGATCGAAAGATAATCAAGTCGTCAGCCGAAGACCTGGCAAATCGGTAACCTACATCTCCAACCTGTACAGGTATCTGAAAGCAACCCGATATCTGGTCCATCATAAGGCTTATTTCCGCATAGGTTGAAATGAAGAACACCATTCTCCACCCAGTGTCTTTCAGGCCGCACCTCATGAACCCTATTCAATCCATCGAGTAAATCGATGTCTATGACAACGTTAGCCGGGAATAATGTCTCAGATAAGAACACCATACAGGACCACATAATTCAAGATGTCTTTGAAGTTCTCTCCAATCACCTGGAAGCAAAGGGACCATAATGGAATCTTTCAATGCCGGTATTCCACTGGATCCTTAAATTGCAGTTTATTATATTGCTTTGAGTCCTTAAAGGAGTGGTTGTCGACAGTTCTGATTTATATCTGATTTTAGGTTTTTTAACATTTATCCTCAGGATTTCAAAAACCACCGTCGTATTTTAGTCATGATCAATAGTATTAAGAATGATATCAAAAAAATTTAATCTGTACAGAATCATTTTTCCAGTAAAGGACATTGAAAGGGCGAGTGACTATTATTCAGCAATTTTTGAGATGCCCGGCACTAGAGTGTCAGATGGCCGACATTACTTTAATTTGGATGGAACGATTCTGGCCTTGTACGATCCAGAAGCAGACGGTGATGAGATCAACCAATCCTGGAGCTTTCACGAAAATCAATATCTTTATTTTGCGGTAGAGAATCTAACTGCATTACATGAAAGAATAAAGAAATTGGGCGGGCAGCATGTTGATGAGAGAATCGGTAAAATGCCCTGGGGTGAGGTTTTGTTCTATGCCAATGACCCATTTGGCAATCCAATATGTTTTGTGGAAAAATCTACCATATTTACCGGGGAATGAAATATATTCATCTGATATTGTGTCTGTTTACATCAACGATTTCATTGGCACAAACAGACAGTCTAGAGCTTAGGGCTTACCACTACTTTCAAGAAGTCAAGGCGGCAACTCAGCGACACATTGACCTTTGGGATCTCAATCTTATGGGACCCATCATACTGGTCGATCCATTTACCAGAAAAGCATACGCGAGTGAGGTTGATTCAACCGGCTATTTGTCAGAATCCAATGGTATTTTTGTTGGAGAATTTCCCAAATCTCTCAACATCTCAGGATCGGTCGTCAGCTGGAGTGGCAAAACCTGGGCTATTTTGCCCTACATGTTTCCAGAAAATTCAACCACCACAGACATCGTGGGCTACATTGGTCACGAGTTGTTTCATCGGTGCCAAGAAGAATTGGGTTTCGTGTTTCCCAATGAAATCTTAAATGATCACTTAAATGAGATAGACGGCAGAATCTATTTACGTCTTGAGCTCAATGCTCTGATGAAGGCTGTAGCAGGGTATCCTAATGAGGCATCTAAAAGGCACCTGGCCAATGCCTTCGTATTCAGAAAATATCGACATAAAATTTTTCCGCAGGCAAGCAAAAGAGAAAATCTTCTTGAGCTAAATGAAGGAATTACACAGTACACCACTGTCAAGTTGAGAAATCGGTCAGATGATAAGACGATCGCTAAGTTGAAAGAAGTTAGTTTGCAATTTATTGACGGTCCAACCTACATACGAACTTTTGCTTATCACACCATACCAGCATATGGATTCGTCCTAAGTAAGAGAGAGAATTACTGGAACAAGGAAATTTCAATGGAAACGAATTTGACAGATTACTTCATTAAACACCTGGACATACGGATTCCAGCAAATCTTGATTCCGCGGCATGGGCTGCATTAGATGATTACAATGGTGAGGCAATTATCAATGAAGAACAAGAAAGGGAAAAAGAGATCATTAGGAAGGTGAAGCAATTCAAGGAAAACCTCCTATTAAAGCCGCATCTTGAAATTTCCATATCGCGGAATAATATGTCATTCGATCCAAGTAAGGTTTTTCCCATAGGAGACTTAGGTACTGTCTATGAGGGCGATGTTAGGTGGTCGGATAAATGGGGAGTCCTGGAAGTAAAAAACGGGCTATTCCTCGACGCTGATCGGAGTAGGATCTGCGCATCTGCTCCTACCTCGATTGAAGAAAATTACGCCAGGGGTGAAAGATGGCAACTTTGGCTCAATGAAGGCTACAAACTATATAAGAAGGATAGCGGCAATTACACTATTTTTGCCCAAAATGAGACCACTAGAAATTAACGTATCGAGACCAAATTGCACTTGGGCATCGTTGCGACATAACTTCGCTGACCACTTTGTATTCTGTCAGACCCTCTGTTCATAGATATCAATACTAAAGCAGTGAAATTTAATTCTTTTTGTATTTCCTTGTTTGACTGGAGAAAACATTTTCATTAGATCTCCTATATCGACCCATCCGATGGGAAGCGTTTCGTTTTTTAAGAAAAACCTTTTTAGAATAAATGGATGCTCCAAGATCTCCTTTAATAATTCTAGATAAATATTTGCTCGGTTGCTTTATTAAGGGGTACCTCTAAAAACCTCGTTCATAGTTCAGACACGATGGCTTCGCCTTTTGTTCTTTTGAATCTCTTGAATCTATACTTTGTTGGATTTCAATCACGTAGTACCTTTTCAAGTCGGTTATGGTGACTATTCCGCTTGCCTCTGTCAACTCCAAAACTTCACTAAATTGCCATCTGGTGCCTTTCTTGGCATCATTATTTCCACTATCATTGGGTATTTACAAACGATCGATTGAGATGGATAACTCAATAACCAGGTGCAGAGGCATGCTTGGATTCTTGTCCCTCTGCTTATCATGTATCCTCGTTTCATGTAGTCTCAACGAGACTCAACGCACCCCAGTCAGGGCTGACGAGGGAGCGCCGATCGAAAAAAGCATTTCGCTTGGTGATATAAGGCCACGTTTTGCAGATGGCGATGTTAACGCCCTTATTGAAATCCCAGCCGGTACGTTGGAGAAGTGGGAATTCAACAAAACTACTGGGGAAATGGAATGGGATGTCGTGGATGATGTACCTAGGGTAATTAAGTATCTCGGCTATCCCGGCAACTATGGTATGGTTCCAGGAACTTTGCTCCCCAAAGAAAAGGGTGGAGATGGTGACCCCTTAGATATTCTCGTGTTGGGACCACCGGTTGAAAGGGGGCATTTTATTAAATGTAAGATCATTGGTGTGCTGTATTTACTGGATGGTGCCGAACAAGATGACAAACTCATTGCCGTCTCCACGGATTCTCCACTCTACCATGTAAATAGCATGGAGGAATTGGATCAGACTTACCCTGGGATAACCCAAATACTTGAAGTCTGGTTTAGCCATTACAAAGGTGCTGGCATAATGGAATCCAAAGGTTTTGGCGAAGGTAAAGATGCTATTCCACTCCTCGACACCGCCATTAGTGCGTTTGTTTCGAGCAATACCCATCCCAATTAATTGCCTCCCCGTTGGTGTGTCACTCTCCGGTTGCCTCATTCGCTTGACAGAGCACTAGTCTTATTGCCTTCCTGGCAGATGAGCCTACTGGTAAATGACGGTGATCTCTTCTTTTCTCTCATTCGACAATAATGTGTAGATTTATGAAAAAGCAGAGATAGTCTGTACCTAAGCTATCCAGACTAAAAAGGACGGTACCAGAGCTAGGCATAAGGCCTAAATAGTCGGGAAGGGTATTGGCAATTATCAGGTACGGCTGACACACCTCACCAAAATGGGTTAATCTGGTTCACGGACTAAATGCCGATTGCCATAAGATAGCATCTGGGATGAAACGCGGCTATAATTTGATCTTACTTGTTGTTGCATTTACCGGTATCCAGGTGATATCGATTCATGCGCAGGCCCGGAATGAGCGTCTTGATAGTCTCCTCACTACTTTAGAGGATAACAGAAACGATAGTGTCAAAGTAGATGCTCTCATCTCCCTGGGACAGGGGTTCCTTAATTATAAACCTGATAGTTCGAGATACTACTCAGGCCTAGCCATGGACTTGGCTGAAAAGATCGGATATAGCACGGGATTCATCTCCGCTTTGCAATTGGTGGGCTACTATCATCGACACCAGGGACAGATAGATTCTGCACTTTGGGCATTTGATCAGGTGCTGCAACTTTCCAAAGCATCGGGTTATACGAAGGGGCAATCTGGAGCTCTCGCCAGCATAGGAAATATTCTTACGCAGAAAGGTGAGTACTTACTAGCCAGAGAAAATTACCTAAAAAGCATAGAACTCAGCCTCTCCATCGGCGACACAATTGAAGTGGCCAAAATAAATGCCAATATTGCTTCAACTTATGTTAACAACGGTGATTATCAAAAGGCCAAGGAATATTTCCTTGAAAGCCTAAATTACTTCCTGGCTGGAGGGTATACCAATTTTGCTTCTGTAGTGTACAACAATCTTACCCCAATATACCTCAATGAGGGCAAGGCCGATACCGCATTGGTTCTCTTGGGAAATAGCCTCGAGGTTTATCGGGATCAAAATGATATTGCTGGTTTGGCATCAGCACATGTGAATCTGGCTGACATACACAAGAGAGTTTCTAACTATGATTCCGCTCTTTATCATCTAAATACCGCACTGGATATAAGGAATAAACTAGGTAACCATCTCAGTATTCCAGGTACGCATTCAAAGATTGGTGATATTTATCAATCTCAAGGCCTCTATGAAAAAGCATTAGCAGAATATATAGAATTCCTAAATGGTGCGGAAAACACTGGAAATCAAAAAGGAGTTGTCATTGCGCACGGTCAAATTGGCGGAGTCTACAAAGTACAAGGCAATCTTTCACACGCCCTGAATCATTTTCAGAGATCATTAGACCAAGCCCTGAAGTCAGGGTTTTCACTTGAAACTGCTTTTGCACACAAACAAATCGGTGAAACCTACTTGGAAATGGACAGCCGGGCCCTGGCATCAGATCATCTCACTAGGGCTAACGAAATATTTTTGGAATTAGATAATGCATCAGGACAAGGTGCCGTACTGATAGAATTGGGAAAACTTGAGGAGAAAGGGGGTCGTTATCGCAAAGCCAAGTCATTTTATCTCAAGAGCCTGGAAACATGGCGAAAGTTAGGTAGTAAATCTGGTATAGCATCGGCCCTAATTCATATTGGATCATTAGACATCAGCCGCAAAGCCTTTCGACCGGGAATCCAGCGACTTAACGAAGCGGAATCACTGGCTCGAGAACTAGGGGATTATCCCTTACAAGAGTCTGTATTTCAAGCATTGGCCACAGGGTATGAAGGTCTGGATCAATATCAACAGGCAAATCAATATTTAAGAGAGGCTGAAATCATTAAGGACAGTCTAGTAAACAAAGAGCGACTTCGGCAATTTGCTGAATTGCAAACTCAGTTTGAGACCGAGCAACAACAAGCTCAAATACAAAAACTAGAAGCCGAAAGTGAACTGGAAGCCATGAAATCCACCCAGCGCCTCACCATCGTCTCAATCGGATTTTCAATATTGATTTTGTTGCTGGTTGGTTCATTTCTCTGGATACGTCACCGGCAAAATAGATTGATTATACAACGTCAACTTGCCCATGAGCAAGAAAAAGCGGAAAGAGAAATGGAACGAGCCGAGCAGCTCGAACGAATTGACCAATTGAAAGATCAGTTTCTGGCCAATACCTCTCATGAACTGCGTACACCCTTGCACGGGATAGTAGGGATATCAGAAAGTCTATTCGAAAAAACGACCGATGGTCAACAACGGGAGAACCTCTCAATGATCATAGCTTCGGGAAGACGATTAACCAGCCTGGTAAATGATTTATTGGATTTTTCCAAGTTGAAAAATTTTGATATTAATTTAAAGCTCAAACCTGTCAATCTCCATAATATCGCTGAGATCGTTATCCGGAACAGTTTTCCCCTGATTAGGGGAAAAGATCTAGAATTGATCAATTCCATTCCAAAAGAAATGCCTCTGGTACTAGCTGATGAAGATCGTATGCAACAAGTTTTTTACAACTTGGTTGGCAATGCGATTAAATTTACTGAAAAAGGGAGCATAGAGATGACAGCAAGCCCAATCGACCAGGATAATCCAGATCCCTTAGACAAATCTCCACAATCCATTAAAGTATCCATCAAGGACACAGGAATCGGAATTGCCGATGACAAAAAAGATATCATATTTAGGGAATTTGAACAGGCGGATGGCTCCATTTCCCGAGAATTCGCCGGCACGGGACTTGGGCTAAGTATTTCCAGGAGATTAATAGAATTGCATGGAGGTAAAATATGGGTGAAATCAGCATTGGGGGAAGGCTCTACTTTCTTTTTCACCTTACCTACTGCGGCCATGGAAAAAGTAACGTCCAAGGGTGAGACACTCACTTCAATCACACCTAAACTGGGTGTGACAGCAAATGGTGGAAATACTCCCTGGAGACGAGATGAAGCTTCGTTTCACACCACTGGAGATCAGCCAAAAATCTTGGTAGTAGACGACGAACCGATAAATCAACAAGTGTTTAAGAATCACCTTGCGGGTCAAGGTTTTCAGCTCTTTCACGCCATGCACGGAGAGGAAGCCATGACACTCCTCTCAGAAAATATTTCTTTTGATCTCGTTCTGCTTGATATCATGATGCCTAGAATGTCTGGGTACGAAGTGTGTGAACAAATACGTGCAAATTATCTGCCGTCAGAACTGCCAATCATTATGGTCACCGCCAAGAATCAGATTCAAGATATTGTGCAGGGGTTGTCTATTGGGGCCAACGACTATTTGCAAAAACCCTTTAACAAAGAAGAACTCATTGCCAGGGTCCGTACCCAACTCGATTTACATGAGATCTTTGCTCAGACCGGAAAATTTGTTCCGCATGAATTTCTCAAAACCTTGCAAAGAGACCGGATCACTGAGGTAGTCCTGGGAGACCATGCGGAAAAGGTAGTAACTGTGTTATTTACTGATATTCGCGGCTATACCTCGTTGGCTGAGACGCTGAGTCCTGAGGAAAACTTTCAATTTGTGAATGCCTTTCACGGCAGGATGGGGCCCATTATTAAACAGAATGGAGGCTTCGTCAATCAGTATCTTGGCGATGGAATTATGGCTATTTTCACCCAAAATCCGCAGGATGCATTGCGAGCTGCGATCGCCATGCAAATGGAGTTAGGTGCATACAACCAGGAACGGTCAACAGAAAGTGAAATGCCGCTTTCTATAGGAGTGGGATTGCACACTGGCTCTCTGGTCATGGGCATAATCGGAGATAAAGATCGCATGGAGGCAGCGACGATTGCAGATTCAGTAAATACGGCTTCCCGGATTGAGAACTTGACAAAACACTACGGTGCCTCCATCCTCTTGAGTGAAGAAAGCGCAAAAGCAGTCAACAGGGAGTCTTTCAATCTTCGATTTCTTGGAAAGGTTCAAGTCAAAGGAAAAAATGAGCCGATAGGTGTCTACGAATGTATAGATGGTGACGAGCATCCGCTTAGGCAATTGAAGCTAAAATCTCAACAGGAGTTTCGACATGCTCTTGATCTATTTATGCAAAAAGATTTTCCCGATGCTTCAGCGCTATTTGGCAGAATCTTGAAAGAAAATCCCCAAGATAGAGTGGCCAATTATTTTCTAAATTTATCAGCCCGGTTAATTCAGACCGGGGTAAGCTCAGATTGGGACGGAGTGGAACGATTATGAATCAAAATTTTTTTCACATATTCAATGGCAGAAGGACATCACAAATTATTCTGTGATTGGATTCATACCATCACCATCTGATGAATAATTCACTTTTAGCTCTAAATATACATTGTCATTGAAGTCATTGAATTGCCTCCTGAAATTTCTTCTCACTTTTCCACTTATCTATCACCTGGTCGGTGCCCAGACTGACGACATCAATCGTGAGCTCTCAGATACATTTTACACCAGGGGAATTGACGCTCGAATAGGGAGAGTATACGATAGTGCAGTCTACTATCATCGCCAGAGTTTGGCTATCGATCGTGAGCTTGGCTATATCCCCGGTCAAGGAAAGAACTACTACCAAATGGGACGGGTAGAGGAGTCCCGCGGAAACTACCAAACAGCACTGATCTACTTCGATTCAGCCAGACTCATCTTGGAGGGACAATTGGAAGGTGATTTTCACTTTTGGGGCGACTTGTATCATGGCCTGGGACGCAATTATATAAATTCAGGCCTCAGGTACAAGGCCAAAATATTCCTGGAAAAGACGGCAGAATATTATGAGCAGGCTGGAATCGATAAACCCTCAACCTGGGGAACACTCCACTACAATCTCGGGCTGGTAAACTGGTACTTTGGTGAAGCCACTGCTTCACTCCATCACTATCTCTCCTGCTATCCAATCTATCAGGAACTTTATGGTGATCAAAGCACGGCACTTGCCCAACTTTTTAACAATATTGGCTTGGTCTATTTTGATAATGGAGATTTTGAGCATGCCCGTGAGTACTTCGAACGTTCCAAGACTATTCATGTGGCCAATCACGGCAACGATCATTGGAATTTGGGTTTTTCCATAGGAAACCTCGGAAGGGTGCATAATGCGCTGGGCAATCAAACTGCAGCATTGAATCATTTCCTGGATGCTTTGAGATTATCCCAAAAGTATCCTGACTACTTGAGGAGCTTGGAAAGTGTACTGCTTAATGCAATAGCTGAAATCTATTTAGACCAGGATGACCTTAATAAGAGCCTGAATTATTCGCATCAAGCTATTGAAGTTACTTCTGATCTTTTTTATGAGACACATCCTCAATTGAGTGACTTTTACAAGAATATCGCTCATGTGTTCACCAAGCAGGGTAAGCGCACCCTGGCTGATTCATTCTATCATAAGGCTATCGACGTGATCGAAGTCAGTTATGGCACTCAGCATCCGAAACTTGCCCAGATCTATTTAGATCAGGCTTTGTTTATTGACGATTATGGAGATCATTCCTTAGCCCTAGAAAAAGTGGAAGCAGGCCTAGCTGCTTTGTTATCGCCTCAGAGTGTCATTAGGCAGGATGAAAATCCAGACGTCGATTCCGTATTAGATAAGAGAAAGCTTTTTGGCTTATTAATGGCCAAAAGTAAAATCCTACATCACCGAAGTGAAGGTGAAAATACTAAGGATCTTCATGCTTCATTAGGGAATTTAAAGCATGCCTCCCAAGTCATTGATAAAGTCAGACGTGGATATCTTTCTGAGAGTTCCAAGCTTTTTCTTCAACAAAATATGACTGACTTCTTTGATTTGGCCCTGGATGTAGTATACGACTTGTATCGGCAAACTGATGACCCAAAGTACTTCGATGAAGCGTTATATTTTCTTGAAAAAAGCAAATCAGCGGTCTTATCAGATGCTTTACACTCATCATTGCACACACCAATAAGGGGAATTCCCGCGGAGCTACTCGAGACGGAAAGAAACCTAGATTTACAGGTCAAATCTTTGCAACTCAAGCTTAATGAAGCACAGCTAAGTGACGGTCAAGAAAAGATCGATCAAATGAAAAGGGATTTGTTCTATGCCAGAGCATCCCTTGATTCACTGGCTGCAGTCATTCAAGACCTATATCCCAACTATTACGATCTTCGGTACAACCACCAAGTGGTCTCCATTGATGAAGTAATCCAGCAGTCTAATAAGAAAACGCTCATCTTGTCAATATCAGAAGGTAAGAACGAGTGGTATGTCTTGTCCATACTGGGGCAGAAGACAAAGTTTGAAAAAGTTTCTAAAGAAAAGCTGCCTTCCGAAAGCCTCAGAACTGCCTTAGAAATGGTCAGGGATCCACAGTCAGACCTAGAAAAATATTTGGATTTGTCCTACGAAATCTATCAGAAATTAATTTTTCAACATATTTCAGAGGAAATTGAACAGGTGATCATTTCTCCCAGCGGCAGCTTGCATTACTTCCCATTTGAGGCATTGCAAGTCATGGCACCTAGGCAAGGACCTCACTATTTTGTTGAAAAAGCACCGGTTTCCTATGCGATCAACTTTACCTTATTCATCAAATATGGAACCGACACGGAGCTGCCGGAGAGATCTTATATGGGTTTTGCACCGGCATATTCAGGCAGTGGGCCCGATCTGCCAGATGAATTTCGCGAAGATTTTTCGACGCTTTCTGGCACGAAGGATGAGGTAAGTCATGCTGCTGCCATCTTTGGTGGAGAGGCTTACCTAGATTCAAACGCCACCGAAAGTCAGTTTAAGTCCCTGAAGAGTGGATCGGCTATCGTTCATCTGGCCATGCATGCTTTGGCAAATGATGAAAACCCAATGCATTCCCGCTTAATATTTAGCTCAGGTCATGATTCCATTGAAGACGGATTCTTAAATGCTTATGAGATCTATAATCTTGAGATTCCATCTCAATTAATCGTGTTGAGTGCCTGCAATACCGGCTATGGTAAAATAAGCGAGGGAGAAGGGGTGATGAGCTTGTCACGGGCCTTTATGTATGCAGGTTGTAATAGTATTTTAATGAGCCTTTGGTCAGCCAGAGATAAACCCACTCAAGAGATCGTGACTGACTTCTTCGAAAAAATTAAAAAGGGGTATGATAAGGATGAGGCCCTTCAGCAGGCCAAGAGGTCTTTTCTTCAACTAGCGGATCCAATTCAGCGTCATCCCGCCATGTGGGCTACCCTGGTTTTAAGTGGCAATTGCGATTCTATTCGATTTAAAAGCCATAGTACCTTTTATTACATCTCGGTTGCCATCATTCTCCTGATAACCCTAATTTATATTCGAACGAGAACTCGCTAAATAAACCACGAACACCAATCAATAGGCATCCTTTGACAGGCTGCCTTTCCTGTCAATTCTTGGTATTTGTACAAATTCAACTAAAATCCTGCATGAGGATCTGTCACGAGGTGCAATTGTATAAAATTAGCCTCGACTAGTGGGGACTTGAAGTGTTTGTTAGATAAAGCAATTCCAGAGCAATTCATATTTGGTGAATAAACACGCGGTCGACATTCTAGCTAGCAGAACCACTCTGTATGTCAGTGGATACGAAATTGAATTATCAGATTTCTTTGATCTATTGTAAGCCATGGATTCAAATGAAAGAATTCGTTTAATTTTAATGATATGAAGAAGTTATATACCATAGGATATGGTGGTAGAACTCCGGCAGAATTGATCGACCACCTCGAGAATTATGGCATTGTAGCTGTGGTCGATGTACGCCTACGACCTGATCGATCTAGTATGGGTGCCTACGTCAAAGCTAAGTCGGCCGACAAGGGCATCGAAGCCTTATTGTCTCGTGCCTCCATAGCATATTTTTCGATGGTTGAACTAGGCAATCTATTCATGGAATATGACGATTGGAAGCCCAGATATGCCGAGCTGATGGCAAGGTCAGGTTCACTATTGACCAGTAGGATTGTGGATGTACCCACACCCTTTTGCCTTATGTGTGCCGAAAAAAGAGTAGACGACTGCCATCGGAAGCATATTGCTAAGTACCTGGAGAGTTTTGGTTGGACCGTTAAACATATAGTATGAGCCTCTAGCAGGAAGTGCCAGTGACCGGAGAAGCTAGAGACGATTGGCAGCACTAGTCTAGTAAAGTGCTAGTTATTCAATGTGAAAACCAGCCTACAGGGCTGCCACTAAGATAGCCGGAGACATAGGCTCCAGTTAAGGTGAAGTATAGAGAGCAGGCTGTTATCTTCAAGCAAAACGAACAAGTATTGAAGAAATGAATATCGAACAAGGATTAACGACTTTTGATTTTGGAGGTAAAACGGTAGAATGAATAAGTTTGATTTAGAAGAACGATTAATTAATTTTTCGGTTTTGCTCATTGAGATTACTAAGGAAATGCCAAACAATGATGCGGCAAATCACTTGGCGAAACAATTTCTCAGATCCAGAACTTCAGTTTCTCTAAATTATGGCGAAGCACAAAGTGGTGAATCCCAAAAGCCTGCCTGTCGGCAGACAGGGATTTTGTTCATAAAATGAAGATTCAAGGATCGAACTTGCCCACTTTCATAGCCATTCTTCAGCTTTACTACAGCGTTCATTTCTGGTATAGTTTCCAGCGGACTCCACGAATGGGGTTTATAGAGGTACCCTATTACAAGCGCAGACCAACCCTACATAAAAAATTAATTTTTGCATCCTCATACCATTCAAATCTAAAAACATCATCTAAATAGATATTATAGCCCATATTCATTTCGAAATATACCCTTGCTCCCTCCGATCGAAAACCCCATTGGGGAATTATTTCAAAACTACCAGGAGCTTCTGGAAATGGCCAACCTCGAAAAGAGCTGATGGTTTTTATGAAAAGAGGAGGTATAATCTGACCTCTGACTGAGATGTACTTAAGGGTCTTCAAGTTTAGGTCTGCCCTCGCTAACCTCTTCTTATTGTAATAGTATCGTGTTGAAACTCCAATTGAAGGATGAAGTGCTAAATAATACTTATCTACATCAGTCAATTCCCACATTGGACCCCATGATAAGATTCTACCTCCAATGCCCAAATCTCCCCTCAGCGCAAATGGTGAACGAATTAACCACTCCTTGGAGTAAGACGACCCCAGAATTCCGAAATCGACATTACCAACGGAATTAAATTTACCAGATGCCTCAATCTCAGGATCCGAAAAGCTCTCGGGAACTCGTTCCGAGTTTTGAGCATCTACCTGAATCCAACTAACTGCTAGAATCGAAATGATTAAGAATCGGAAGTCTCGTATCGGCATATCAAACCTGCAAACTTCAATTGAGTAAAAAAGTCGTATCATAAATATTCAAAGCAGCAACATATCCAACGCCATTATTTATATTGGATACAGGAGCTGCCGGCTCCCTAAATAAAAATTCATAGTCTGAAATATCTTGTATGGACATTAAATGTGAAGCAAAAGATGGGTGCAATAGTACGACTTCACAGGTCAGATCATTTGGTAAGGTGTCACCGGCAAAATAGCTCGAACGAATGGATAGGCTTAATTCCTGGTTTCTCGCACAAGAGGCACTAAATACAAAAGAATTACTCGATGTGAGATTCTCGGCCTCACAGAGCTCATACTCTTGCTCATGAACAAGCTCCGAAAATCGAGGCTGTTGGCTTCCTGCAAAACGAAACCAATACCAATATTCGTTTAGGTCACTATCGATCAAAGTCACATCAAATTGGAGTGACAAGCTATCCGAGTCCTGCTTCGCACAGTTAATTAACACTTTGTCAGGCAAGTCAGGGACGACTAATGGATCAGAGTAGACGTCACCAAATTCATCAATTTTGGTGGCCACAATATAATCCTCTTTTGTATTGCCGAAAATTGAGTCCGAAAGGTAGATACCCTGGCCATCTTCATAAAGAAGAATGGTGTCGGCAGTACCGCTGGTTAAGTAAATTTTAGCGCCGCGGACAATGGCATCCTGCGGCCTAGCATCAGCTCCCAATATGCGCGTCAAATAAATACGGGCTCCATATTTAGATGAAAAAAAGCCAGATAAAACGGGCTGCTGTTCAAAGTTAGGTAGTTCGTTGAGTGGATATTCCACCTTACAACTTGTAGCTGTAATCGCAAAAAGAACAATTAACATTGCCTTATACTTCATCGATTATGCACTTAAAATTCTCGGCCAATGGTAAAAAAAGGAACAAAGGTAAATAGTGCTCGACCAATCTTTCGAAAGTCGGAGGTAAATACACCATCCATATCATCCTGCCGAAATCTGTCTTCAAGTTCTATGACACTAGGATTAGTTTTGAATAAAAAGTTATAGACACCTGCAGACCAAAATGCCTTATGGCCCTTTTTTGACAAATATTTTCTCGCTACCTGTACATCAAAACGCCAGTATGCGGGACTCTCATCATTGAATCGTCTGGGGTAGTTGGGAACAACTTTTCCAAACGCTGGAACGGTGTGTGTATGTATATGCGTATACGTATAATATTCCGGTAAAGTAATCGGAAATCCGGTTGTATAAATAAAAGCACCAGTTAATTTGACCTTTGAAGAAAGATTAAAAATAGATGTAAGATTAAAATCAAAACGTCGATCAAATCTAGCTCGAATCCACTCACCTGCATTGATATTTGAAAATCTACGCTCGGATTTGGAAAGTGTTCCGCTAAAAATGAGATCAAATAAATCATGTTTCTTCTCTATAAGTACTTCTAACCCCTTAGCTCGACCAATTCCCTCGCCATGCACTTTGTCGCGATAATCATTTCTGGTGTCAAATCGAAAACGAACTCCCCGCCGATAGTCGATCAGATTCCTAAATCTTCGATAGAACATAGCTACATAAATATTGAGTGAATTTTCATCAAAACGTTGCGAAAGCTCCAGGCTGAAATTATTTGATCTGCTTGAAGGAAACATTGCACTCCTAGCAACCCAGGTATCACTCGGAAGCCCGATATTTACTGAAGATAACAGGTGCAATGGTTGACTTAGAGAACTGTAGTAGGCACTGACTTCCAGGTCAGCCGAGAGATTATAATTGAGCGACACTCTAGGTTCCAATGTATTTTCGATAAAATTTTCACTGAAATAATTCGAATTTCGAACTCCTAACTCAAAACTCAATGGCCGTGAACTATATTGAATGGAAGCAAATGGTGCCATCTGCAGGATGGTACTAATATTACTCCTTCGAACATCTCGGACAGCCATATTGTCGATAATTGACTCTACAGTCACATTGTTTGGACTTACAGTGGTCAGTGCAATGTCTCCTCCAAAGTCAACCCGTGTATTGGTATTCAAATAGATCTGGCTCTTATGCTTTAAGCCTAACTCGGTCAACCACGAATCATCCAAGCTAGATGAAGTGTTCATTTGTTGACCATTCAAATCTACTTGTTCACTACGTTTAAATTGAGTCTTATCCCGGTATCTGGTAAAATATGATAACGTCTTTGTGAAGAAGTTTGCCCTGGCCCTGGCAGTATGTTTTAGCACGGCATTAATGTTGCCGTAGTTGCTTAGTTGTTTTGATACAAGATCATCATCTCTGACCCATTGCGGAATTTGGTCTTGCCCAGCATAAATACTTAAGGAGACCTTAGCCTTGCTGGGGTGCCCAAATGTTATCTTTGCATTAACATCGTACATGTTGTATGTAGCATATTGATCTATTCCACCGGATTCGAACAAAATTGCTGCAGGCCAAGTAATGGCTGAAACATTTCCTAACCTGGTAGCAATGGTAATGGAGGCCTTATCCTTAATAATTGGACCTTCTAACGATGCAGTATTTGTAATTAGACCAAGTGAATAGCCCCAATGGAATTCGCTCTTGTCTCCTTCTTTGGTGATGATGTCGATGTATGAGCTTGTTCGCCCGCCAAACGAGGAAGGAATTCCGCCCTTAAATAATTTAAGTGACTTTATCGATAAAGGGTTTACTGTAGATACGTAACCAAAGAAATGGTTGGTATTATATAAAGGTACTTCGTCCAATAGGTATAAGTTCTGATCCGGGCTACCCCCCCTAACATAGAGGCCAGCAGTACCTTCTGAGCCTGAAGATACCCCTGGAAAAAGCGTTAATGCTTTAATCGGATCGGCTTCACCCATCAATCTCGGCATATAATCCATCTTATCAATTGGAAGATCGATTACAGATTGATTAATTCGACGTAAATGCCGCGGTACTGTTACTTCAATTTGGGGGAGTAAGTGATGCGCTTTGTTTAGGTACAAAATCATTGTAGTCCCTCCTGTAAGACTTGTGTCTACCTCATATCTTTCATAGCCTAGGTGAGTGATAGTTATCCTATAAATGCTCTCCGGCAAAAGAAAACAAAACTCACCATCTCTGCCAGATACAAATGACAAGGAATCGTTCAAAACTATATGTGCACCAATAACTGGCTCTTCGGAGCCAAATTCCAGTATGAAGCCGCAAAACGCATGTCTTTGTGAAAAAAGATCTATGCTGATTACAAGAACCAGCCCAGTCGTTAAAAGCAGATTTCTTGCACTGAAAGGCATTAAAAGCAAGAACGCAACTTAATCGGACGTATTGCCATTGCCAAAACGAATAAAGGTGGTATTTACAAATTTACCGACATTGTACTTAAAGTATACAAAACACCTCACATCGTGTCAAGATAGGCGATTCAAATATAAACTTTAACATGATAAGCCCTATAGTCCGAAAATACACAAGGTTTCTACTTTCCAAGAGATTTTTCAAACAACCGATCAATCCTCTGGCGATTGATCGCTTGAAGTGCCATTTGACTCAATCCTTTGACGACCTGATCTAGAGAAGCAAATCGCGGATCGTTGGTGTGCCCCTTTTTATAGCGGTAATAAATTTGCTGAACGATTACTGCGACTTTAAACAGTCCATACACATAGTAATAAATGATGTTGGGTATCTTTTGATTACTAGCTTGGAAGTAAGCATCTACCAGCTCTTGCCGCGAGGGATTACCAGGTATAGTCGAGGGATTAAGTGCCAATTTCTGAAACCAAGGTGGATCATCAGCATTTACCCAATATCCAAGGGTAGTGCCCAGATCCATCAGTGGATCACCGATAGTGGCCATTTCCCAATCCAATATTACCCTTATGCTGCTGGGATCGTCCCTGGCTAGAATCAGATTATCGTATTTATAATCGTTGTGAATGAGCGCATACCTTCCTTCTTCAGGAATTTGAACTTGCAACCAGCGGATGACTCGCTCAAGTGTATCTAATGGTTCGGTAGCGGCAGCAAAATATCTCCTTGACCAGCCATGGATTTGGCGATTGACATATCCTTGCGGATGACCCAGATCACCCAGACCCGCTGATCGATAGTCAAAATCGTGTAGGTCACTTAGTGCCGCAATAAACGATCGTGCAATCTTACCCATCAACGCAGGCGGGGGATGATGCAGAGATGACGTACTCGTTCGAAGGATGAATCCCTCAATCCGCTCCATAATATAAAAAGGGGCTCCCAAAATGGATTGATCTTCACAATATAACAGGGGTTTTGGTACGTATTTCCAATTGGGATACAGGGCGGTTAAAATGCGAAACTCCCGAAACATATCGTGCCCGCTTTTTATTTGAGCACCATACGGTGGACGTCGCAAAACATACTCCTGGGTGCCGCTGCGAAGGAGATAGGTCAGGTTGGAAAAACCACTGGGAAACTGGGAAATGTGTACTTCATCAGATGGAAATTTCAAGTGTCTTTGAAGATAATGGATCAGATGATCAAGTTCCAATTCTTCGCCAGAACGAACCCGGGTAGGTTGATCAACTGGAAATATCATGTCGAAACAATACTATTTGCTGCATGGTTTTGGCTCTTCAATGATGGGCATTTATTATATTAAATACTTCAGATCTACAGGGAAAATCACGTGACTTGTTCATGACCGATATTGCTTTAAGATCTGCTTTGCAACACGACTTTTATGCACTTCATCCGCACCATCATAGATCTGAGCGGCTCGCTCATGCCGGTACCAGTACGCCAGCGGCAGGTCATCACTCATTCCCAAAGCTCCATGGACTTGAATGGCCCGATCTAAGACTTTCTGTAACACCTCAGCGCACCACCACTTGACTGTTGAGATTTCAATTCTGGCGGCGTACTGCCCTTCTGCGTCCATTTTCTTGGCGGCCCTTTCTACCATCAGTTTACTTGCATCAATCTGTGCACGGCTCTCGGCAATCCAATGCTGGATACTTTGTTTGCTAGCCAATGGCACCCCAGGAGCCCACTGACGTTCTACTGCTCGCTTACACATAAGGTCAAACGCCCGTTCGCAAATACCTAGCCATCGCATGCAATGGTGAATCCGACCCGGACCTAGACGAGACTGGGCCATAGAGAAACCAGCGCCCTCTGCACCAATTCGCATAGATTGCGGTACCCGGAGATCGGTAAATTTCAACTCTCCATGACTGGCCCATCCCCCACCCTCATCACCCATCACTGAAACATTACGTACCAGGTGCACCCCATCGCTGGGCATGGGAACAATGATCTGACTGGCTCTTTGATATGGATCCTGGTGGTCGGGATCGGTCAGTGCCATTACAATAACAAAAGCAGCACCATCAGCACCGCTGGTAAACCACTTATGACCATTGATGATATAATCGTTACCATCTCTATGGGCGACTGTCCCCATGTGCAGTGGATTGGAGCCCGCATATTGGGGCTCCGTCATAGCGAAGCAACTGCGAATTCGACCAGCAAGAAGCGGTCTCAGAAACCGATCGATCTGCTCTTGCGAACCAAATTCGATCAATAATTCCATGTTTCCCGCGTCGGGCGCTTGGCAATTAAAGCAATAATGACCATAAGGGCTTCTTCCCAGTATTTCACTGATCTGTCCAAATTGCCAGAGAGACAATCCCAATCCTCCATATACCTGATCAATTTGGGGCAACCAAAAACCCAGATCCTTGATTTTCCGTCTTTTTTCTTCCAGTATACCACTTATCTCTGACCAGGACGCATTTAGTAACTGGTTTTCTGATTGGATCAAATCGTTCTCAACAAAGTGGCTGATCTGAGACATTAATCTGGCAAAAGAGTCACCGGAATATTTCATGTGTTACTCGTAGATTATTTCGGATGATCAATAAACACCTCCGTTTATATCTAAAGCAGTGCCACTGATGAATCCAGCATGCTCGCTGGCGAGAAACAAGCAGGCATGTGCGATGTCGAGAGGTGTGCCCATTCTTCCAACCGGTATTTGTTGCACATGAGACTCACGCAATGCTGCAGGCATCTGCCTCGTCATTTCAGTGTCGACAAAACCGGGCAAAATGCTATTCACGGTTATACCGTACTTCCCCAACTCCTTGGCCAAAGACTTTGTAAAACCAATCAAAGCTGCTTTACTTGCCGAATAATTGGTCTGCCCAAAGGCGCCAATTTTTCCATTAATTGAAGAAGCGGAAATAATTCGTCCATACCCCCTTTCTTTCATGTGCGGAACTACGGCTTTGCAGGCGTGATAAGTACCATAAAGATTGACCTGAATAACCTCTGTCCACTCTTCATCGGTCATCTTAAGAAAGGTGCGATCCCGGGTAATTCCTGCGTTGTTAATGAGCACATCGACAGCGTGATGGGTTTGCACCACATTTTCAACTGCTTCCAGAATTGCAGGGCCATTGGTTACATCAACATGCTGAAAAAATGCCTTCCTTCCCTTTGTCCGAATCTCCTCCGCACGATTGCCACCTTCTTCCAAAACATCCATCATGATCACTGTCGCACCTTTATCGGCAAAGAGCTCACAGATGCTGAGTCCAATGCCTCTTGCTCCTCCGGTTACAATGGCTACCCGGTTATTCAAAGGTTTTTCTAATGGTTGACTCACTAGTACTCTGTCAAGCCAAAAATTGTCAATAATTTTAATCCATTTTTGCGGCATGCCCATCCGCTGGGCGCGGTCATCTCCCTTGATGATCCATTGGATCATCATTTCGGCCAGATGGCCGAAAATCGGTCGATGATGTTGCAAATACTCACCAGAGCTACGGCTCTGACTGCGTTCTGCGCCTTGAACTCCCTCAAAAATCATATTAAAAGTAACTAACATCTTTAACTTGACAGAGTAATAGACTAGTCTAGTACATTTAATTTTAACAAAGAGGTAGAAGGCTTACCATCTTTACACGATCAATTGACAACTTTTATCAGGTGATACCAGGTAAGGAATTAGAGCGGGATCAACATTTTGAATTCTTTATGTTTTTTCTCCTTCTGATCGTTTTAATTTACTGGGATCCATTTGTCAGGTAATGTGCCGATGAGATTGTATATTTAAAGAAAACCAAATGCGAATCTTTACATTACTTCTTGTTGTAACTTTCATTATTCAATCCCTATATGGACAAGATCCCATGCCTACACCGGCCGATCTCGAAGTTGATGGCAACGCAAGAATCATGGAAATGGAAACCATCTTCGATAGCAAGGAGAATGTGGTAGTGGATTCAGAGGGTACCTTAGCAGTCAGAAGTTACAAAGTGGGAGACCTGATTCAGGGTGGTATCGTCTTTTATGTCGATGAATCTGGCGAACACGGCTTGGTTTGCTCACTGGAGGAGTTGGGGCCATCAAGGTGGTACGCCGGCACCAATGGAGTGACTCGGGCTCAGGGAAGTGGTCTCTATGCTGGTGAAATGAATACCGCTATAATCATAGCAGGTCAAGTAGCCATAGGGGATGATGGCGCCGACTATGCTGCACATCTATGTGCAGAATTTCAAGTGGCTGTAGGAAGTGTCCTCTATGGAGACTGGTATTTGCCTACAACCAATGAACTGGCATTGATCTACAATCGAATCGCTGACATACAAGAAATTACAATTGCCAGTGGCGGTGATGCTTTCAGTGATTTTTATTGGAGTTCAGAAGAAAATACCAGCGATACAGCCTTTGGCTATGACTTCATGGCTGGCAGTCCTCATCCTCTGTCAAAAAGCTCCAGTAAACCAGTGAGGGCTGTTAGGGCATTCTAGTCTACCAAGTTGGCCGGTCAATACTCATCCTATCCAGTAGATGGTTTTAGCCTCACCATTGGAAGTCTCCATTAAGATGCTGCTACCATCACGTGATCTGGTAAGACAATTCGTCTCTCATGAACCTGGCCTTCCTTCATTAATTTCTTGCAGAGGTCATTAAAATTAATCAGCGTCTGATCATTATTCTTCTGAAGTCCTTTTTTCATGAATAGATTGAATATCAAGCCCAAAATGGGATTGGGTTTTACAAAAGTGCTCAGTGTCACTCTTGTCAGTTCCTTTCCCACGCTTGACAACGTCCAAATGGTGACAAACCCCTTTCTAAGTTCCGTCTCAACAAAAGTCACCTTGTTGGGCTCAAATGAGAAATCATGCGACACTAAAAATGGATCTTTTTCGGTGCCTTTTATGACGCAACGATGAGAGGAACCATTTCTAGTCAGTGAATCACTGAGTTTATCACTTCCTTTCAACCCAACCATAAAGTGATGCCGGATCGATAGATCAGAGACCAGGTCAAAAGCCAGATCCAACGGCGCTTCTACCAGCTGCTCAGACTCTAAGATCTTCTGAGTTGCACCGGAAACCGTAAAGTCTTCCACCCGTGGTTCTGGTACATGTGATGACAAGGGTTCCAGCTCAATAAAACAATAGTGCACTTTTCCAGTATCCAACTCTTCTTCGGTGCTGGTAACCTCAGCCCACGCCACCTCATCCAGCCTCATCCATGTAGAGCACGCACGGACCAGGTTGTTAGAAAAAAGGCTATACTCATCCGAATCCAACTTATTCTTAAGCAGGCGATGAGCGGTGATCACATCGCGTCCAAACAGTTTCTGCCGGTCCTTGACTTGCTTTTCAGCTATTTCCCCAAAATGTGCAATAAATTTGAGCCTTAAACTATTCGCATGGCAGCAAGCCCCACAACTGCAAATCCGGTGCAACTCGTATTTCTTAAGGTGCCCATGGAAGTTGACATACATTTTTTGTATTTGAGCCAATAGTTCAGCTGCTGTTGGTGCGTTTCCCTTCCGATAAAATAAAAGCGCATCACCTTCAACCTCAGATAGTTGAAGGCCTATTTCATTGGAATCAATAAGCACCTCCAACAACTCTTCGATGATGTGCTTGGCATGATTGATCTCCGTCTCATTGACGAATTGGGTAAAACCACTGATGTCGGGAATAAATATCAGGGCCTGATTTTGATCATTGGTTGACGTCTGCATGTTTTGGTATTTTAAGGTTAGTGGGTTAAGGATGCACGCGCAACTGCCCCTTTAGAGGCTGAACGGCTATATCTCAATGCGCATTAGTCAGCATCACACGAGGCATTTTATTCTTTATTACTTTACCTTGAAAGTTAGGAATTTATTATGAGCTCTAGGGTATGTAGGACTCAAACTTTTCTACGGTATGATCACCCATTCAGTCAAGCAATGTACTTGGTTTGACCACACTTTGTGTCCTGTAAGCGACACATACACACACCTCCACGATGGTTTGCACCAAACTCAAAGTATCCATCATCCCTTTCTATAAATATTACTTGATCACATAATTATTTCTCAATCTAATCAAGCAATGATAAATCATTTATTAATACCCATTCTCACCTTATTCTCCCTTCATTGGTGCAGTGCCCAGTACTACCATTCATTTCCCGGAAAATTATTCCGAATCAACAACGTCGAAATTTCAAGTGATGATGGTTTTTCTTTAAAGGGCACCATGTATTCTTCCACTTCCAGCGCTCCAGGTATCGTTTTACTACCGATGATGGGAATAGGTCAACGGTTTGATTATGAATCCCTTGCCACCCAACTGGCCATCGAAGGATTTCACGTATTAACTATAGATTTACGTGGTCAGGGCGAAAGTCTTTCTATGGAGTCATACAACTACAATAGTGAGACCTTGGCAGGCGATGAAGATGCGGCAATCAGGTTTATCAGGAAGCAACCTGGTTGTCTAAATGACCAAATTGCAGTAATTGGGGCTTCAGGCACAGTAGCAGAGGCTGTTGCCATGGCCAGCCGACATGGGGAAGTGAAAGCCTTGGTGGGTTTATCAGGGCACGCAGACTCATTGGGCTTAAATTTCTTGTCACAACCCTACTCACCTCCCATCTTGGGCATTGGAGCAGTCTCGGATTCCATCATGACCAAAATGTCCGGCAACTGGCAGATACAGACCACTGCTGAAACAATGAATGCCGTCGTCTCACATTCAAACCATTCCAAAAGTCAATTGATGATCTATCAACATGCTACTCATGGTACCGCGATGTTGGAGGAGAAAGAGGAGCTCGTGCCCACAATCGTCGAATGGCTGCAGAAGGTTTTGGAGTAATCGGCCGGACCAGCGAAATAAAGCCTTATAAATTCAGGCGGAGATCTTGACATTTTGGATCAACGAAGCCTAACGTAGATAACTACTGCATATACAACCCTATTTGCTGAAGTGAAAATGGTTTCTGCCAAAAAGCAAGAAGCCAATCGACAATGGAAGAGCTGTTAGTGGGCAATCAGTTGATGATCATCCAACTCGATTTAGAATGAAACAATGAGTCAATAAGAGATTACCTTTCTAAGATTAATACCCTATTCAGAAAAAAGAAAATTCAGATGTAAAACTTTGGATCCCAGATCATCCTGTAATTGCAGTTCATATTCTCCAGGAGAGGGGATCAACCAACGATAGCCGGATGTTTTATTAAAGGGTTTAATTTCTGAAACAATTGTACCATCAGTATTTCGAAGATTACCTGCCTTAATTTTTTCTCTTAAGATTGGTTTTAGATAAAATATATTTCCTTCCAACCCAAAATGCTGTTGATTCACCTCCCCTAAACTTACGGATTTTTCACCTTCAATCGGATGCGTCAGTGCTTGAAACGCTGCCTCCACACACGGTTTAATATCGGCCTCGAAAACAACATCATTGGCAACCTCAAAGAGGGGCTCTAAGGCAATTTGAATTCCGGCCTGAAATCCGATCATATCGTGAACTGCCTCATCCAATATGGCACTAGAAGTTATACTTTCTATCGCGTGATGTAGTTGCTCCGGTGCAGCCGGTAGATTGGGCAAAGTGATCTCTGACTCATTGCACACATTGTAAAGAGGTGCAGTAAAAAAAGCGGAAATGCTATAAACACAATTCGACCGATTCTCAAATTGCAAATTGAGATCGAAAGGCATGCCATCACCAGGTAGATTGGGTACGACAATTGATTTCGCTCCCTGGCACTCTGTCACTGTACATGAAATAGATTGCCCCAAAAGTGAATCTACCTTCATACCATTCAAGATCAGATCTTCGTCTTGCAGGCCATTTTCTCCTTCCCATGATACGGATAACTTAAGGGTATAGGCATTGGATTCGGGATGGCCATCAATAGACAACATGATCACATCGGTAATTATGCACTCCGGTGAGGAAATAATCTGGGGAGCTGTGTAAAGTTCATTTTCAGTTCTGGTACAGGTAGCTTGATCGTTGAAAGCAGCTGAAATATCCACAGGTTGTCCATCAGCAGGTAGGCCTATCAGACGCACGGTGATGCCACCACTACTAAAGGAGAAGCCGGTCGCAGTGAAGGCGGATACCGGTTCATAAGGCCACCCTCCATTGATACTCAATGGGCCATAATCCTGTAGTGGACCTGCCCAGGACACGGTAATCAATTGGCTATAGGTGTTCCCAAACGGATCTAAAGTCGACTCACCGGCGGTGATGCCTGTGATAACACATTCTGGATAACACACAGGGGGAGCAGTAAATAAGTTGTCAACCACGAGCGAGCATGTTGGATTGCTTTCAAAGTGTGCCGAAACCGGGACGGGGTTGCCATCTGAAGGTAGATCCTGAAGGACGACCTGCTGACCGATGTCACCGACATTTATCTCTACCGGGAAGCTTTGTCCATTGATAATGACATTACCTGCATGAGGGTTGTCATAAATTAAAGTGAGATAGGCATCGTAGTGTGCGTCATCTATGCACAATCCAGGATTGCCGAAGATATTAGTAATAGAACATGGGGCCAATTCCCCGTCGATAAGGAAATTTTGCAAAAACAAATAAGAAATGAACCAGCCTTCGGCGTTGATTCTTATTTGAATGTTATCCTTTCCATCATAAGCAGAAAGATCAATGACCTCAGATCTGAATTCATCGCAATTGGGAAAGCGGTCGTCATAGGACGGTGGATCATTGGTAGTCAATTCCAGATTGGATTTGTCATAAACCACGGTCCTGGTTTGACCGCAGTCATCAGTAACGTCGATAAACAATCGTGTGTTTGGTTGCACACCTTGAAGCTGGCGTGCAATGTGTGCCATATCGAAGGTTAACTGTACTGAACTATAGCCTCGAAAATCCAAACTTGGCATCATCAGAGAAGCCACTTGTCCTTCGGTATTGCCAAGAAATTCAATTCTCGCCTCCTGGCAGGGTTGTTCTAGTGTGCCCAAATTTCGAGTCACAGGTTGCCAACCGAATGACAGATCCAAATTTTCGGCACTCCAGCCGTCAGGGAAGCCACCCAATAAAAGATTAGGCTGATATGGAATTGATCGTCCAGTAAAGGACTCGAAATTGAGGCAAGATGCATCATTCCCCGTAAATCCGTCAATCATACCATTGGGAGTTTCCGTAAAAACTTTGATCTGAGTAATATCTATCATGATGGGTAGTGCAAAAGTAAGGTCTACGATCTCTTCCTGATCTTGATTCAAGGATCCTGTCCATGATTGACGATGGACCTCAAGGCCATCAATTTCGACAACCACATCAACTGCACTTAGATTGGAAAGACCAAAGTTTTTCAATGTAGCTGCACCTGTAAATGTGCTGCTACAATTGTTTGAAGAGCTGGCGATTACAGTAATACCGGCATCGTGGTTGGGGAAGGGTCTAGTCTGGCAAGCAACAGCTGCATGATTGACCTGAGACATTCGGGCAGTCTCAATGTTGAAGCGCATCCGGTTGCCTTGACCAACGGAAAAGGCTTTCCAGCAATTCCCCCTCCAATGCATGTAATTTTCTGCTAGATCCGGCACATCTCCAAGACCTCCTGCAGCTATCGGCCGGTAGGGATTGTTGGTCGACAAATCATCGGCATCAGTGGTGCAAGAATTAACATCATTTTGACTACAGCTGGGTCTGGGGTCAATGGCAGGAGGTGTATCACAGATCCGGTCGCCATTTGTCAGGCAGTCCCCATTAGCACAATCTCCCCACATGATATGAGGCAGACTCAAGTAATGCCCTATTTCATGGGTAAGTATACCAGCGCCAATTGAACTTACATACACGTAGGCAGAAGATGCCAGTCCACCAAATGGAGGATCTGAATCTCCCACTACATAGATATTTAGGTACTTGTCTAAGGGCCATTCATTGGCGCGAATTGCAGCACTAAAATCCGCGTCATAGGATCGCTTGGCTAGGTCAGGATCTGTATAGCGATAGATGCCCGTAGTGTAATTCCCATTGGGATCAGTGGTGGCCAGGCAGAATTCAATCTCGGTATCCACCCCACTGAAAGGATTATCGAAAGTTTCACCACTGGTGTGGCGAAATCTATTCGTTAATCCATTGAGTGCAGATCTCACTTGGCCATCTGTAGGATTCCAAGGAGAGCCCAATGGCCGGCAATCATGAATGATGTGTACTACCACCGGAATGGTATAAACGACACCAGCAGAACGGGCATGGCTGGGTTGTTGGACATAGTCACGGTATCTGGCTTCGTAGACTTTCGGTGAGATGCTACTCGGGATCAGCTGATCGGGTCCACCGGTATTGCCGCATATAAAATCTTGTGCCAGAACCGATGGATTGACCAGGAAAAAGATGCACAATACAAGCCAGGGAAAGGAGGGGTTCAGTAGTGAGCGGTTCATTTGGTTTCTTGGTTAGGATTAAGTGTTTTGGCCAAAATACTGAAATTCTGATAACATAGATCCAGTGTATAGCGCTTCCTTCCGGGAAGAATATATAATCCGGGGAAACTTTCATTTACACTCTAATGGCCGATACCAATGATAGAGCCAGCTTTTCAGTCAGGATTTCGATTCTCCATCTGTTTTCATCGTGCCGATGTAATATACCCGGACCCTGTTGACAGATTCCATGTGAGGATAAAGCCAAACGTAAAATGCTGTGATCCAACAGAAAATGGGAAGAAAACTACTGATTGGGACTTTGTTTGACGGACTTTCATAACAAAATTTTAGGAATTCCGGATCGAACCATTCCGTCTTAGGTACAGTTAAACGCAAAAACTGGATTGAGTGATGGAAAAGCAAAATTTGAGCAAGGCCAACCCCTATTTGTATAGAATCGGTTGGATGATCATGGCTGTATTCCTGTCAACGATCCCAGCTACACAGTACTCCTGTGGTGCGTCAAAACGTACCCAGGGAGCCATTATAGGTGCAGCCGCCGGAGCAGCAACAGGGGCAGTGGTCGGAAAGAAGAATCGAGCCGTTGCCATTATACTTGGAGCCGGCATTGGTGGCGTTGCAGGCAGCTTAATTGGAGGATATATGGACAAGCAAGCCGAAGAGATACGCAGGGACCTGGAAGGTGCCAAGGTTGAACGCGTAGGCGAAGGCATAGTAGTCACGTTTGATTCAGGTTTACTCTTTGACTTTGACTCCTATCAGTTGCGGCCGACAACCATGAATAATTTGTCCCGGCTTTCCGAAACCTTACAAAAGTATGACAAGACTGATGTCATGATCCTTGGACACACGGACAGCACCGGGCCCACAGACTATAATCTTGATCTGTCGGAGAAACGAGCCGAGATGGTGAGTGATTATCTAGTGAGCCAAGATATCCCATCAAGGAGATTGGACCCAGAAGGGCTAGGTGAAACAGATCCACTGGTCAGCAATGAGAGCGACGAAGGACGACAGAAAAATAGACGGGTGGAACTTACGATCATTGCCAGTAAGAAGCTCATCCGTGATGCCAAACGAGGGGATATACCAGAGGTTTAGATTCCACTTTCTGATACACACTTTTTTCAAAAAAAACTGATTCATATGAAAACAATCAAAGTTATTTTGACATTGATTTGCGCTTTGTGTTTATTTCACTTTTCTCAAGCACAATTAGAGAATCGCTTCTCCATTGGGCCGAGGATTGGTGCGAATTTCGCATCGACAAATCAAGATGTTAGTTCTCTAACCGGCCTTGTGGCAGGTCTGACATCCACCTATAGCATTAACGAAACATCAGGAATTACTGTCGATGCTCTTTTCAGTGCTCGAGGTTTTAGCGCGCAGAATTTAGACACAAAGTTGAATTATCTCAGTATCCCAATCCTGTATGATGTTTTTTTTGGTAGATTGGGAGAACCCTTCCGTCCAAAGCTCTATGTGGGTTTTGCACCGGGTTTCTTGCTCGATGCTAAAAGACAGAATAATGATATTTCAAGTCAATATAAATCCTCGACCTTTGACTTCGTAGGAGGTGGAGGATTCAATTATCGCCTTGCCAACCGGGTCTGGCTTAATGCCGATTTACGAGCACTATTGGGTATGTCAGATTTGACAGAAGGGGCTACAGATGTGAAAAATCGTACAGTGCAAGTGAGCTTGGGAATTGCATATGGTCTTTAATTTGCAAATTGATGCGATCCATAGTAAAATCATCTGGTGGTCGTGTCCCAATTCTTGACCGTCCACCAGATGATTAATCTAGCGGTGATGCACTTTTGAAAATCCTTTCATTGGTGCCTTCGTGACCATCAGCATCCATAAGAATTTTCCACACTCCGCTTTCCTTGCGCAGGAGCACATGGAATTTACCATAGCTGACGCTCTTTTCGCCTGAAGTTCGATGCTCGTAGGTGGTCTGATAGTATCCGATCTCAAACGCTTCCCTTTCTGAGGCTATTCTCTCGATAAATCGCAACTCGATAGACCGCTTCCACGGCGATTGATTCTGCTGAGTGCCGGCGTCATTACCGAAGGCAACGTTGTAGCCATAGATGCGTTTATCATCTCTGATGACCCGAATGAAATCTTTGCTATGCACTTTGCTAAACGTCTCGTTGTCACGGTCACCAAATGCCGAAATAAAGGGTCTCCAAACTTGGTCATTGATTTCCTGCTGAAGGGAATCAATCTGCGAGTTTACAATGGATGGAAATAAACCGAGGAAGAGGAAAACAATCCATGTGATTTCATTCAAAAATACTTTATTACTATAGATCATTTTTACACAATTTCCCTACAAAATAAATTTGCATTTGATGGTTCTATATTTGCTTTTTGTACCCTTATTTTATTCATGATTCTTCATGCTCAAGTTAAAGGCCCGGGATTAAACAATACAATATCGTTGTGCAACCCCCACCGATCGGCTGCCACCGTTTCTCGTCCACTGGCCACATCAAGTATCATGTGAAACAGCCTCCATCCTAAGTCTTCAACGGTTTTCTGGCCGGTAGCCACCTGACCGGCATCAAAGTCGATAAGATCGAACCACCGTTTTGACAATTTACTATTGCTTCCAATTTTGATCACTGGCACCATGGAGAGTCCATAAGGACTACCCCGGCCGGTAATAAACAAATGCAGATTCATTCCTGCGGCAACTTGGAGCGTACCACAGACAAAATCACTGGCAGGAGTAGCTACAAAGTTCAGCCCTGGTTTTCGAACCCGTTCTCCATATGAGACTACATCGACGATTGGAGTAGTACCTGACTTGGCAATTGATCCTATAGCTTTCTCCACTACATTACTTAGACCGCCAGCCTTGTTGCCTGGCGAAGGATTGGCGTTACGTTCGGCCCCACTCCTGCTCAGATACTCATCATACCACTGTATTTGCTCAACCAATGCTCTGGCTACTGATTCATCCTTAGCGCGAGCGGTCAACAGATGCACAGCATCCCTCACTTCCGTAACTTCTGAAAACATGACCGTACCTCCAGCCCTAACGATCAGATCTGCGGCATAACCCGCGACAGGATTTCCAGTCAAGCCGGAAAATGTATCACTTCCACCACACTGCATTCCTACCGACAGTGCTGATGCAGGACAACTTTCACGCCTACGGGCATTCAGCCTCCGGAGGTGTCGTTCGGCAATTTCAAGAGATCTTTCGATCATGGCATTGTACCCTTTTAGCTCATCGTTTTGCATATATAGTATGGATCCTTCGACTTCTGATGGCATGAGATCGGCGGATTCTAGGATCCTCTCTGGACGCAATTTTTCACATCCCAACCCTAGGATCATGACCTCACCACCAAAATTGGGGTTGCGTGCAATATTTTGGATGGTCTTGATAGGAATTTGAGCTGCGGGTGCGTCTATCGCCACCCCACAGCCGTAATGATGTCCAAGAGCTACTACGTCATCGACATTGGGATACTTAGCCAGAAGTCTTGACTTGATCGCTGACACCACATGTCTAGTCCATGCTGCAACACACTGAACGCTGTTGGTGACACCCAAAATATTTTTGGTTCCCACACTTCCGTCAGCATTTCGATATCCTTCGAAAGTAAATCCAGTCACTGGCTCAGGTATTGTAGTTTCCCTGAGATAAACGTCAACAGGCTGTAAAGGAGGAGGTTCCGGTAAAATTACCTGCTTGCTGCTTACCCATTCGCCCCTTTCAATATCAATGGCAGCATAACCAATAATTGATCCATATCGAAGGATGGGCGCTCCTTTCTCAAGATCTTCCAATGCGATCTTGTGGCCCATAGGAATACAAGCCTTAGCGACAAGTTCGTCGCTGACGTCATCACCGGCAACCACACCAGCTTCATCTACCACAATCGCTACATTGTCAGAAGGCGAACTTCGCAGAATCATTTTTATTCTTGAGAATATTCAAAAAGTCCTAACCCAAATTACAATATTCCAGCCGTATGCTGAAGGCAAAACTTCCTTGCTCTACCCGGAAAATCTAGGCACTCTCTCAGATGTTCTGTTCCCTTCGATCTACCGGTCTCATCACTTGAAACGAAGTGAAGCACATTTACCAACAGATCTTTTAATAAATAATTATTGGGCTCTGTCATCCAATTTCTGCTTGTTTAGGGAAAGAATTTCCTTCACCGCGATTTTTATCTCGCTAGTCAGGATCTCCAAGGCCCGGGTTGAGGGAGTTCCAAGCTTTATGAAGACCCACACACCAAGTACAAAGTGATAAAGTGTTGCCAGCTTTAAGAAACCTTTGACTATTTTACAGCTCGATGCATACATCCGGAATTACATTGCCAAGTCTTTTCTCAGTAAGTGTCACTTCATTTTTGCTAGGCCTTGCGATGAACTGCCATGCTCAAGATGTTGAGATTCAACAATTAACCGATGATGGTGCCTGGTGTTGGTTTTCAGATCCTCGGGCAATCTACGTACAAGAAAATGAAATCGTGACTGGGTGGGTTAAGAAAGATGGATCAGTCGAGGCGGTCAAGTTCGATTTTACCAATGGCCAATCTCAGTACGAAATTCTTTTTCCGGAAATGCAAAAAGATGACCACAACAATCCTGCTTTTGCCTTACTTCCACGAAATCAAATCTTCGCCATGTACACCTGGCATAGTTCGAAAAAAGGCATCGTATATCATGTAGGTGGTGACTCGGGTAAAATTGACTTCGACCAGGCAAGGATTATTCGACCTGGTTTGGACAATCTACTTAATAGATATCCCAGGGAGACCTTTACTTATGCCAACCCATATTATTTGCAGGATGAAGATGTTCTATATGCATTTGGTCGATGGATAGGATACAAGCCAAATCTCATTCGATCGAATGACCAGGGGTCTACCTGGATTGATCATCATGTGATCATAAGTAGTGAACCTTTCGACCCCAACAATCGACCCTATGTGAAGTACGCATCAAATGGCAAGGACCGTATAGACCTAATATTTACTGATGGTCATCCTCGTATTGAGCCGTTTAACGGTGTCTATCACTGCTACTATCAAGCAAATGCATTTTGGAAGAGTGATGGAACAAAAATATGCCGGTTGAATGAACTTCCGTTCGACCCGTCTGAAGCGACCCAAATATATACTCCCAGTGAAGAGACCGGACGGGCATGGCTGGCAGATCTAACGCTTGATCCCAATAACATTCCTTACGTACTGTATACTCGCCATCCAAAAGAAACCGATCACCGCTACCATTATGCCTGGTATGATCGTGAACAAAATGAGTGGAGGGATCACGAAATCTGCCAAGCTGGAGCTTGGTTTCCCCAGACTCAACCGGGAGTCGAGGAACGTGAACCTCATTACCATGGCAACTTAAGCATCCATCCAAACCGGCCGACTACCATCTACCTTAGTAGAGAGATTGATGATCGTTTTGAAATTGAAAAACGCACAACAAAAGATCGCGGTGCATCCTGGGAGGTAACTTCGGTGACTAAGAATTCAATCTACGACCAAGTTCGACCCTATGTAGCTCGCGGACTGCCAGCTGAAGGACCCTCCATAATCTTGTGGATGCAAAACAAGAAGTACATCCATTACACGGATTACGATTCTCAAATTAGATATTGGGTTGACACTGATTGATGAAAAACTCAATGGAAAGATCTCAAAGTCGAATTAAATAACATGTAGTTTTGAGCAAAACAAAAGTATCAGTTTCTGCTCCAGGAAGGATCAACATCATCGGAGAACATACAGACTATAACAATGGTTTTGTCCTCCCGGCAGCAATTGACAAAAAGATTAAACTTCATATCGAGGTCCATTCAAATCCTAATCAAGCTTGGGTAGAAGCATTAGACCTTGGTGAAAACTTCACCTTTGATATACGAAGTTTTAGACCCCTGGTTTCCGGATGGCAAAATTATGTAATGGGAGTGGTCTCCGAACTGCAAAAGCTGGGCGCCCAAATACCTGGTTTTATCGCACGGTTTAAAGGTGAAATTCCGATTGGAAGTGGATTAAGCTCATCTGCTGCATTGGAATGTAGCTTTGCATCGGGACTCAATGACCTGTTTTCCTTAGGTTTCAATAAGTCACAGCTCATCGAAGCGGCACAGATGGCTGAACACAATTTCGTCGGGATCAAATGCGGCATTATGGACCAGTTTGCCAGTGTAATGGGCAGGAAAGACCAAGTCATCTTGCTGGATTGTCAGACACTGCAACACCGTTATTTTCCTCTGGTATTGGAAGATCACACTTTGTTGTTGTTAAACAGCAATGTCACCCATGAGTTGGCTTCATCCGAATACAACACTCGAAGATCTGAATGTGAGGAAGGAGTTTCTATTATACAAAAGCGTAGAAAAGAGGTCAAAAGTCTTCGGGATGTCGATATCTCTATGCTGAATTCAGCTAAAGCAGATCTACCTTCAATCATCTATCAAAGGTGTCACCACGTAGTAACTGAAAATGCCAGGGTAATTGAGGCAACCCATGCTTTAGAGAAAGGAGATTACACCAATTTAGGGGCACTGATGTACGGCTCACATACCAGCCTCAGTCGCGACTATGCCGTGAGCTGTCCCGAGCTCGATTTTTTGGTAGATACCACCCGTGAATTGCCCTATGTACTGGGTAGTAGAATGATGGGAGGAGGATTCGGTGGCTGTACGATTAATCTTCTTGAAGAAGCAGAGCTCGATGGATTCCTTGCCCTGATCGCTACCAAGTACCGGAAGGAATTCGACAAAGACCTAACTCCAATTCACGTGAAGATTGACGACGGTGTACTGGTCAATGGTCGTATTTAGGGTGCATTTTTCGAAATAAGTAACTACAGGCTGCTCCTACGATAGAAAAACCACACAGCAGGAAAAAAAGATATTGGTGGCCAGAGGCACCGGGATAATTATCCGTCAAATACCCCATTACAGGGCCCATAAAAATATCCGGAGTGTATCCTATGACTGACACAACCCCGACAGCTGTACCGGTCAAAGCAAAAGGCATCTTGGATTCCTGAAAGAATGCAAAATAAATTCCTCTAACGCCATAAATTCCCACACTAGTGATGACAACGGTCAGTGCAATTAACCAATAGGTGTTGCCTTGCAGCCATCCTGACCCAATACAGATGCTGCCAAAAGCGATGGTAAGAAATCCTGAAATGGCCACAGTCGAGGAAGCCCACCGGTCTGCCAAAATTCCTGCCAATATTGCAGCAAAAGGTCTTACCCAGTAGGACAAAGTTCCCAATCGTGCAGCTTCTACATCATCATATCCGAAAGCGTCATAGGCATAAAGAGAAAAATCATCGGTGCATTTAAATCCGACATATGCACATAGGATAATTATTGATTGAAGCCAGATGGCAGGCTTGCGCACAACCTGGCCGACAATGGATAAGTCAAATTGTTTTTTGTGATATTGGAGATACATTTTTGGTGATTCAGGAACAAAAAACAAAATCATTCCTGCCACCAATACCATAACACCGATGAAGATCCAAATCACCTTAGAAAGTGCTTCTGATCTCTGCGCTAGACTCGCAGTGTCAACATTTTCTGGGAGCAAGGAGGCAAAGACGGTCACTGTCAAAGATGCCATGACCGCAGCCACAAGTCCACGGCCCCCATCTAGCAAGCCAAATGCCGTCCCCTGAGCACTGTCCCCACCCCACTCGCGAGTGGCTCGATGCAGAGCAGACCAAAATAGAAGAATGGTACTGATGCCCCAAAAAATGTAGAGTAAGATCAAGACAGACATTGAAGGAATTTGCGTAAGGTAGATCCCCCCTCCTGCGGTTACCACCAGTGCGATCGCCATGAGTTTACGTGCTGAAAACCGGTCAGCTAACGGACCACCAGCAAAATAGGAAAGTAGGGCCACGATTCCATAGGCAGAGAATGCCGTACCTAATTGAAAATTGCTGATCTGAAAGACCTCAAGAAAGGTAGGCCGAAAAATTCTCGCGATCACAAAGGGTAGGAAAAAGACCGCTTCTCCGGCAATGATCAACGTACTGATGATCAAAACACGACGGTAAGGTATGGCAATCGAGCTGTCGGTACCCACAATCCAATAAAGATAGGGAATGGATAGAATGTCGTTAGCTTGTCAAACAGGGGAAACAACCTGAGCGATTGAAGTGCGGGTCCTGATGTGCTTGGCCACTTTAAATTTTTGTCGGATCTTCAGGACCTCCAAAGAGCAAACCTTGGAGAAAGAATCATAACCAAACCACGCTGATCATGGGATTTGCCTCGATTGATTATATCATCTTTATTCTCTATGGTCTGGTCATTGTGACCATTGCTTATTGGGTAACACGAAAGGGAGATAAGACCTCAGAGGACTATTTTCTAGCGGGGAAGACATTGCCCTGGTGGGCCATTGGAGCTTCATTGATCGCCGCAAACATTTCCGCCGAGCAGTTTATTGGAATGTCAGGATCGGGATTTGCCATCGGACTGGCAATTGCATCTTATGAATGGATGGCCGCCCTTACCCTGCTGGTGGTGGGAAAGTTCTTTTTACCAATTTTCATTAAAAAGGAATTGTATACGATTCCGGAATTTGTCAAGAAGCGCTATAATGAAAGCCTCAAAACCATCTTGGCCGTTTTTTGGATTGGACTCTTTGTTTTTGTGAATCTGACCACAGTCCTCTATCTCGGTGCCACTGCCCTGGACACCATCATGGGTGACGGATCGGGTGCCATACTAATTTATTGCATCATTGGTCTTGCGGCCTTTGCAGCACTCTATTCATTGTGGGGTGGTCTGGCAGCTGTCGCTTGGACCGATATTATTCAGGTGACACTACTCATCTTGGGTGGCCTGGTAACGACTTACATTGCTTTAACTCACGTAAGCCCAGATGGATCTATTTTTGGTGGTTTTCGAAAAATATACGACGCGGTACCGGAAAAATTCTCGATGATCTTGGAAGAAGGAGAAATTATCACACCAAATGGTAAAGATGCTTACCTCGATCTTCCGGGTTTGGCGGTGCTGATCGGCGGCATGTGGGTAGCCAACCTTTATTATTGGGGATTTAATCAATATATTATTCAGCGTACCTTAGCTGCTAAGAATCTACGCGAAGGACAAAGAGGGATTGCCTTTGCTGCTTTCCTAAAACTGTTGATCCCGTTGATTGTGGTGGTACCTGGTATTGTGGCCTACGTCATGAATTCAGGACCAGACGGCGTAGCTACAGCAGCCACGATGGATCCGTCATTTATTGGCAGTGGAGGCAATATCATCAATGATAATGCTGCACCTTGGTTAATCAGTAACTTTATACCCACTGGCCTTAAGGGGCTGGTATTGGCAGCCTTGGCCGCTGCCATCGTTTCTTCGTTGGCTTCTATGCTTAACTCCACGGCCACGATTTTTACCATGGACATTTATAAGCCATATTTTGGTCAAGGAGCATCAGAAGGTAAATTGGTCAACGTCGGACGACTCACCGCAGCTGTTGCATTGGTCATCGCCGTCCTGATCGCACCACAGCTGAGCAATCTTGGCCAAGTCTTTCAATATATTCAAGAGTACACCGGTATCGTAAGTCCCGGCATCTTGGCAGTGTTTATTTTGGGACTATTTTGGAAAAAGGCTACCAGTAAAGCAGCCACCTGGGGGGCTATCCTTTCGGTGCCTATCGCAGTATATTTCAAGGTGGCCCCAAAGGGCTGGTCAGATGCTGCTATTTTTATCGATCTGCCCTTCATGGATCAAATGTTCTGGACTTGGATACTGAGTATGCTGATTATCGTGGTCATGTCTTATTTGGAGACAGGAGGAGTCGACCAGGAGAAAGGAATTGATACTTCAAAGAGCCTCTTTGCTACCGGAAAGGCATTCAACATTTCAGCCACCATTGTATGCATTATCTTGTTTTTGCTGTACTATATTTTCTGGTAAGAACATATGGAATTATTTCCAGAAACATATTCCAATGAATAATTTGTGGGCAACGTCATAGTTAATTTATTTCCGGTGGCAGGATAACATCAATTTACTTTCATCCATATCATTTAAAAGTTTAGGGTGTAGCTATCCGCTTACTTAATTTCAATAACATGAGGGCTCCTCTAAAAACCCCATCTATGGATCAGGCACCATGGCTTCGCCAAGTCTTTTTGAATCTTTGGAAATTATCTACCTCGAATTTCACTCACATAGTACGCTGCCATATTAATTATTTCATTATTTTAATATGATTTTGATGATGTTCGAGGAGCAGACCGCAATTGAAGCCGGTGTTACTGTGAGCCTGTCTGCTCGGCACCGCCAGGCAGGCCCGCCCGACCGATGGTCATTCGGGCGGGGATTTGCCGGCGAAAAAATTCGCAAAAGAGATTAAGATAAAAATGACAACAATTGGGTTGACAGCGTACTTGCCAGGCCATGCTCAGGCAATTTCACCTCGTCTAAATCCAAAATATTCAAAACCGAACTCAGATAAATACAAAGAATATAAAACAAGTGAGTTATGACCAAAAGTGAAAAACAGGGAGCCATCATCCAAATCGTAAAAATAAAGACGAATCTATCGAGGGGCGAACTTCTCCATATTGCAAGAGAACGTGAACCACAATTCAGGGCCATACCAGGAATACTGCAAAAATATTACATTGAGCTGGGAGCCGGTGAATATGGTGGTGTGTACATTTGGGATTCTGCCGAAGCTCTTCAAGAATTTAGGCAATCGGAATTGGCGGCTACCATTGCCAATGCTTATCAGTCCACTGAACCACCATCTATTGACATTGCTGACGTCTTATTTCAGCTCAGGGACTGAAGAATCCATTTCACCCCACTTGAACTGATTAGCAAATCGACGCTCGAGCGATCTCAGGCCTTGACAATCGCATAGGTTTTTCTCAGTCGTGACTGCTGAAGATCCACTTTAGAAGCGACGACGTCTACAGGTTCAATTTGAGATGCTCTGTGACATAATACGCGGTAAGGTATTGGAGGCCGTCCAATCCGATAATTTCATTGGCCCCAAATTTTGGGAACTTCCCACTGGACGACCAACACAAAAATCATCCAACCAAAATCTGCTATTTTCATCTACCGCATAGAAATTCAACGCAGAAAATTGTCGTGCCCCATGGGCTTTCTGAGCATTCCAAGAAAGTGGCCAAAGTGCCATTTCTTTGCCGTTCAATAGAAAGCTCATCAAATCGCGATCGAAATCAAAAAATAGTTGAATCCGGATCCATTTTCGTTGCTCGTAGTCAAAAGACAAAGAGCGGCCATTCACTTCAATCGAACCTGTCTCATCCGTATTGAAATAGAATTGGGCTCCAAATTCCTGACCGGCTTGTTCTTGCTTCTGTACATTGAAATAGGCAGAGTTCTGTGATCCTACAAACATATTCCAAGAAGTGATTAGCTGATCATTGGACCACTGGCCGGGGGTATAAATCACATCTGGACGAGAATTTGCCTCTGCTTCGATTTTCAGCACTTTTCCCCAGGAATAACTTTGCAGCTCTCCATTAGGAGCATCAGGTGACCACTTTTTCCAGCTCCTGGAAGTCCCAAATGTGAGTTGATCATATTGCTCAAAATCATCACAGGCAACCACGTTCAATGAGTCGGGGCACTGCTCACAACCAACCTGAGGAGGATTAGTATCCGGATAAACCGATTGAATAAAAGATATATCGGTAGCAGACAAGTGGGTATTCCAGTTTGATGTCCAATTTCCGAAAACCAAGGCCTGAGGTATATAGTAATGCATAATCGAATTTGGGTCGTATGCTGAATAGCGGGTGCTTGATCTTGAATATTTTCGAAAAATATTATGATCAACATCATTACGTGACCAGTCCTGCGTACGAGAATAGTAGGCATAAACCGCATCGCGATTCCAAGGTATTCCGGCTTCCGGATGCTGATGCTCGTGTGAAAGCCCTAGAGCATGGCCAAACTCATGCAGGGTGGTTCGTCGAAATTCAGTATCAGATGTTTGGCTATTAAACCATCCAAAGTTCATCGTTGCCGTTGTGGATGGAATGTATTGGCTGGTTCGACCAATATATGACCATGATCCCGATTCGCTCTCAAAGGAAATGCGAATATCACTGGGTTCGGATCTAACGAATTGAAAATGAATATTGGCATATTTTGACCATTCCCTGGCATATTGTATTACCTTCAGCTGCAGAAACTCACTACCACCAAGGAATCTCACGCGCAGACTGCTTTTTTCCCAGAATAACGAAGAAGGACCAAATGCCCGGGCATGATCCTCAGGTTTCAGTTCAGTGCAAATAAGCAGAGGATCAGCGAAGTCCGCTGGTGGCGGTATAATTTCTGATGAAAACTGATCAAGATCTCTGCTGCAGTTGGCCAAGAGCATAACTAAAGCTCCACAAAAATAAACGATATACCTTGTCATGATGAGTGTCCGTATTTGGTGAGGTATTCTTATGTTCAGTAGGCGCTTCTATTCAATCATTATCATCAAAACTGGGATAAAAGACATCTTCTGATGGAATCAGAACTTGATTAACGGATGTTTAACAATATCGGGTCGTTTTCAAAATTTTTTGCTAACAGTTTAAGAGTTAGTCCCTATTTTGATTCATCAAAATGTAAGTTTATTAATCACTTCGAACACAAATACATGAAAGAATTACAAATTGGATTTATTGGGGCCGGGGATATTTCCGTTCTGCACAGCCAGGCTATCCAGGCCATCGAAGGTGCCAATCTGGCTGGCCTCTGGAATATTACGCCCGATCTGGCACAGGAAAAGTCACAGATGTTTGGCTGTGATATTTACTCTTCAGCCGAGGCTTTGGTTAATGATCCGCAAATCGACGCAATTTTTGTAATTACTGCCCTGGAAGCCCACCATAAATATGCCATGATGGCTCTTCAGGCTGGCAAACCAGTTTACGTGGAAAAGCCGGTCGGAGCTACCGTTGAAGAAATTATCGAAATGAAAAATACTGCCGATGCCCATGATGTAGTATGTATGCCTGGACACAATTACATTTACGAAGACCAAGTACAACGCAGCAAGGACCTCATTACCAGAGGCAGCTTGGGTAAACTCGCATCCATCTATGTCCTTTACAATATTGAGCACCCTGAAGAAGTCGCCGCTCGCTTTCCCGGTGTTATCAGACAAATCATGACGCATCACGCCTATATTCTCATTTATTTGGCTGGCAAACCGGTGAGTGTCAGTGCTATGAAGAAGGTGGTGCATTACAAAAAGATTACGCAAGAAGATCTGTCCATGGCTACATTAGAGATGGAAAATGGATCTCTGGCTCATTTTTGCGCAAGCTTCGCCGCTGATGACCATGTCGGCGATCCCTGGACAATGATGATCAAAGTGATCGGCACCAGGGGTGCCACCCGTTACAGTTATCGTGATTGGGTTGAAAATGTTCCCGCTCAAGTGCATTCACAGACCTATTCGGCCTATCCCTATACGATCTCAAATGCCGATCGGTATTTTATTGAGAATTGTGTTAGGAAAAATCAACCGCCACTTTCGACGATGGAAGATGCTATCCTTGCCCAAAAAGTGATAGAGGCCATTGAAACTTCCATAGCTGAAAGACGTCATGTGGATATTTCTTGAAATTGTGGGGCTGTGGTATTGTGGGATTATGGTGTTGTAGTTTTATGGTGTTGTGGGATTGTGGTGTTGTGGGATTGTGGTGTTGTGGGATTGTGGTCAGTAATTGTTTAAGGGTTTAATTGTTTGGTGTTGTGGTATTTTGGTGTTGTGGTATTTTGGTGCAGGGATCAGTAAGCCCGAAACGGAGTGAAGGGATTGCTGAGCCCGGGATATAGTTTGGTGTTGTGGTGTTATGGTGTTGTGGTATTGTGGTCAGTAATTGTTTAAGGGTTTAATGTTTAAGGGTTTAATTGTTTGGTGTTGTGGTATTTTGGCGTTGTGGTATTTTGGTGCAGGGATCAGTAAGCCCGAAACGGAGTGAAGGGATTGCTGAGCCCGGAATATAATTATGGTATTGTGGGATTATGGTGTTGTGGGATTGTGGTCATTAATTGTTTAAGGGTTTAATGTTTAAGGGTTTAATTGTTTGGTGTTGTGGTATTTTGGTGTTGTGGTATTTTGGTGCAGGGATCAGTAAGCCCGAAACGGAGTGAAGGGATTGCCGAGCCCGGAATATATTTGTGGTACTGTGGATTATGGTCAATAATGGTTTAAGGGTTTAATTGTTTGGGTATTGCGGGATTATGGTGTTGTGGTATTGCGGTGAGGGATCAGTAAGTCCAAAACGCAGTGGAGGGATTGCCGAGTCCGGAATATAATTGTGGTATTGCGGGATTATGGTGTTGTGGTATTGTGGTGAGGGATCGGTAAGCCCAAAACGCAGTGGAGGGATTGCCGAGCCCGGAATACTTTTGTGGTACTGTGGATTATGGTCAATAATGGTTTAGGGTTTAATTGTTTGGTGTTGTGGGATTGTGGGATTATGGGATTGTGGCGAGGAATCGGTAAGCCCGAAACGGAGTGAAGGGATTGCCGAGCCCGGAATATATTTGTGGTACTGTGGATTATGGTCAATAATGGTTTAAGGGTTTAATTGTTTGGTGTTGTGGTATTTTGGTGTTGTGGTATTTTGGCGAGGGATCAGTAAGCCCAAAACGGAGTGAAGGGATTGCTGAGCCCGGGATATATTTGTGGTACTGTGGATTATGGTCAATAATGGTTTAAGGGTTTAATTGTTTGGTGTTGTGGGATTGTGGGATTATGGGATTGTGGCGAGGAATCGGTAAGTCCAAAACGCAGTGGAGGGATTGCCGAGCCCGGAATATATTTGTGGTATTGTGGTGTTGTGGTATTATGGTGTTGTGGTATTTTGGTGCAGGGATCAGTAAGCCCGAAACGGAGTGAAGGGATCAGTAAGCCCGAAACGGAGTGAAGGGATTGCTGAGCCCGGGATATATTTGTGGTACTGTGGATTATGGTCAATAATGGTTTAAGGGTTTAATTGTTTGGTGTTGTGGGATTGTGGGATTATGGGATTGTGGCGAGGAATCGGTAAGTCCAAAACGCAGTGGAGGGATTGCCGAGCCCGGAATATATTTGTGGTATTGTGGTGTTGTGGTATTATGGTGTTGTGGTATTTTGGTGCAGGGATCAGTAAGCCCGAAACGGAGTGAAGGGATTGCTGAGCCCGGGATATATTTGTGGCACTGTGGATTATGGTCAATAATGGTTTAAGGGTTTAATTGTTTGGTGTTGTGGGATTGTGGGATTATGGGATTGTGGCGAGGAATCGGTAAGTCCAAAACGCAGTGGAGGGATTGCCGAGCCCGGAATATATTTGTGGTATTGTGGTGTTGTGGTATTGTGGTCAGTAATTGTTTAAGGGTTTAATGTTTAAGGGTTTAATTGTTTGGTGTTGTGGGATTGTGGTGTTGTGGTATTATGGTGTTGTGGTATTTTGGTGCAGGGATCAGTAAGCCCGAAACGGAGTGAAGGGATTGCTGAGCCCGGGATATAGTTTGGTGTTGTGGTGTTGTAGCGCAGGGATCGGTAAGCCCAAAAGGCAGTGGAGGGATTGCCGAGCCCGGGATATTTTAGAGTAGTGGTATTGTGGTGTTGGGGTATAATACTACATTTTCGTATCTATGAGACTATGACTAGTTTTCTGGCTTGATGAATGATTTATACGCGTTCTTGATTCTATTTCTGGGTCTTCAATGGCCTGGCAATGTGGTGCCGCCTTCCAATAGGGATTGCCAAACACTTTGTGAAGAGATGTTTGCATCGACTGAGCAAATCAAGACTTTGCGATACCAAATGCGAAAAGAGGAGAGATTTGATGGCACCATGCAGGTACAGGTGTCAGACATTAAATTGGTAAGAAAGCCCTACCAAGTGTATATGAAGCAAATCTCCCCTAAAGAAGGCATGGAAGTATTATTCCGGCATGGATCTTACAATGGCAAAGCACTGGTGAACACCAATGGTTTTCCCTGGGTGACCCTGAAAATGGATCCTGAGGGCACAATGATGAGAAAAAATCAACATCATACTGTGAAAGATGGAGGCTTTGATTTGGTGATAAGTATTCTCGAAAATATATTTACAAAGTACGACAACCATCTTGATGACATGCTTAGGTTTGGAACATCAGTATGGCACGACAACATATCATGTCATCATATTGTACTTGAAAATCCTTTTTTCACCCTTATTCCCTATCGTGTTCGGGAAAACGAAAATATTTTAGATATCGCTGAACTGCATCATGTAAGTGCTCACATGATCCTGGAGAAAAATTCCCATCTCAGTGATTACAATGATGTTGAGCCAGGAGACGAGATCAAAATTCCCAACGACTATTCCCCCAAAATGGAATTGCTCATTGATAAAAAAAGATTACTTCCTTTAAGCATTAAGGTGTTTGACGACTTAGGTCTCTACGAACACTATCAATACAGCGATGTGGAAATTGATCCACCGCTTACCAACGCCGATTTTGACCGTCATAATGACGCATATGGATTCTGATGAGAGTGGTGTTGTGGTATTATGGGATTATGGTGTTTGTGGTATTGTGGTGAGGGATCGGTAAGCCCAAAACGCGGTGGAGGGATTGCCGAGCCCGGAATATAATTGTGGTATTGTGGATTATGGTGTTTTGGTATTGTGGCGAGGAATCGGTAAGCCCAGAACGCAGTGGAGGGATTGCCGAGCCCGGGTGGTATCACATCTTGAAAATTTGCATCCTCTCATTTGCATCTATCCAATATTGGGTTAACGCTTTCTATCTACACCCGTTTCTTGCCATGTTCTAGAATTAGCGGATTTAATTACAGCTTCACAGACCTTTTGGGTCACTTGAGCATCACGAAAAGTTGGGTGACAAGGTTCATCTCCCTCCAGACTTGCCAAGAAGTCAGCAGCGTGATGCACAAAAGTATGTTCATATCCGATGCACACTCCTGGTATCCACCACCGGTCGATGTAAGGTTGATCGCTGTCTGACACATGTATCGACCTCCATCCCCTCACAATCGATTCATCACGATGGTCAAAGTATCCTAGCCGGTTTTGGTCATGCAGGTTCCAACTAAGCGACGCATGTTCTCCATTGATTTCGAAAGTATAAAGAGCTTTCTGACCTCTGGCATACCTGGTAGCCTCAAACAAGCCCAGGGACCCATTGGCAAAGTGACAATGAAAAATACAAGCGTCATCAATGCCCACACGCTGCATCTGGCCGGTAGCCTGATGAATCCTTTCCTTTACGAATGTCTCGGTTACAGCTGAAACATCGACAATAGGACCGTTTAACCAGATGGCAGTGTCGATGCAATGTGCCAGTAGGTCGCCGGTCACTCCCGATCCTGCCGACTCGATATCTAGTCTCCACAATGCCTCTCCTCCCTGCGGTAAGTCAGGATTAATGGTCCAATCCTGCAAGAAATTGGCACGGTAATGAAAGATCCTGCCCAGTTTGCCGGAGTCAATTACCTGCTTGGCCAAGGTGACAGCAGGGACTCTTCGGTAATTATACCACACCGTGTTTCTGACCCCGTTACGTTCCACAGCATCTACCATGGGTTGAGCTTCGGCAACCGTACGCGCCAGGGGTTTTTCACATAACACCATTTTGCCCGCTTCGGCAGCAGCAATGGCTATCTCAGCATGGGTTTCATTCGGTGAGCAAATATCTACGGCATCGATGGCATCATCATGAACAACATCCCGCCAATTGGTGACACTGTTTTGATAATTCCACTGTGCTGCAAAATCTGAGGCCCTTTGAGCCCTTCTGCTGCAGACCGTTTGCAGTACCGGTCGATATTCAAGCTCAGGGAAAAAATCACCGATGCGTTTGTAAGCATTAGAATGTGCCCGGGCCATGAAACCCGTACCGATCATTCCTATTCTCAGTTGCTTCATTTTTCTGTCTTAAATTAATAAGGCTCTCTGGAAATTCTCTTATTGAACAAGCAGCCGGCATTAAGCCTCCCAACCATGAAGGGCCCTTACCGATAACATGGCAGTCAGTACATCGTTCCAAGTCTGCTGGTTAAGCATTACCTCATTGGGAAACATACATCCGTCCCAGCAAATATGTTTCATCTTTTTGGTCAATTGCCCCTGGTCATCCCGCAGCCAGTAACCAGCATCTTTGGCGATGTCGAGTTTGCCATTGGGATCGGTGGCTTGGCAATGACGACCAGTTTTATCATGGGATCCACTGCCAAATACTGTTCCATCATTCTGCGCAACGTGAAAATCTATGGTCCATGGTCGCAATGCTGCGGTTAACTCTTTCAGCCCTTCCGTGAGTGTCTCCCGGTCATCCCAATCGAAATCTTCGGGTAAAATTCGTTCGTCTCTCTTATTGTAACCCAACAAGTACAAAAGTGTATGGGCCATATCCGCTTGAAATCCAATGTTGTCCCGCTCTACAGCTTCCAAGGTAGTAATCATAGTTTTCCATCCATGCATTCCTCCCCAGCAGATCTCACCTTCAGCAGCAAGGGCCTCACCAAAATCAGCGGCAATGTCACAAGCTTCCCTAAAAGTAGCAGCAATCCGCTTGGTGTTTGCCACTGGATCTTCGGACCAGGTAGCTGGGTCAACCGATGAATCTATCCGGACTACCCCATGGGGCCGAATACCTTCCTCTCTTAGCTGCTGAGCAATTCGACAAGCCTTGCGTACTTGTGTTATGAAGCGTGACCTTTCTTCAGATGAGCCCATGGCCGAACCTCCTCCGGTAGGCTCCCATACAGGAGCCACAAGACTGCCAATCTCTAAACCATAGTTTGCGATTCGGTCAACCAAGGCTTTGATCTGATCTCTGGTACTATCGATAGAGATATGCGGATCGGCCAGGAAAAGATCGATTCCATCAAATCTCTTACCATCGACTTCAGCATTTGCAGTCAATGCTAACATTTGCTCTAAGGAAATCGCTGGCTCAGAATCTGGTCCTTTACCCACCACTCCAGGCCAGGCCGCATTATGAATTTTTGGGAATTTATTCATTGAGATCTTTGACTTTATACTATTGAACTCCCTTAAGATAATGGATTTGAGAGATTTAGAAAGATTGGAGAGATTGTAAAGATTGTAAAGATTGGAGAGATTGTAAAGATTGGAGAGATTGGAGAGATTGCAAAGATTGGAGAGATTGGAGAGATTGTAAAGATTTAGAAAGATTGTAAAGATTGGAAAGATTGGAGAGATTTAGAAAGATTGGAGAGATTGGAAAGATTGGAGAGATTGGTGAGATTGGAGAGATTGCAAAGATTGCAGAGATTGGAGAGATTGCAAAGATTGGAGAGATTGGAGAGATTGCAAAGATTGGAGAGATTGGAGAGATTGTAAAGATTTAGAAAGATTGTAAAGATTGTAAAGATTGTAAAGATTGGAGAGATTTAGAAAGATTGGAAAGATTGGAGAGATTGGTGAGATTGGTGAGATTGGAGAGATTGCAAAGATTGGAGAGATTGGAGAGATTGTAAAGATTTAGAAAGATTGTAAAGATTGTAAAGATTGGAGAGATTTAGAAAGATTGGAAAGATTGGAGAGATTGGTGAGATTGGAGAGATTGCAAAGATTGCAAAGATTGCAAAGATTGCAAAGATTGCAAAGATTGGAGAGATTGGAGAGATTGCAAAGATTGCAGAGATTGGAGAGATTGCTTGCCCGCCCGAAGCTTTAAGCGAAGGAGGGGAGAGATTGGAGAGATTGGAGAGATTTAGAAAGATTGGAGAGATTGGAAAGATTGGAGAGATTGCAAAGATTGGAGAGATTGCTTGCCCGCCCGAAGCTTTAGGTGAGGGAGGGGATTATCGGATCAGCGATTTCAAGTATGTAATATAATTGTTGGTAGATTTGAGGGCCTGGTAAACCAACTTGCGCCCAGAATCTAGGTCAGAGGCCGTGCAGAGTTCTTCATCTTCCATGATGTTAAAGTCATCTAAAATTTCATGGAGTGAACCAACACTTATTTTACAAAATTGGATATTTTCTTTATGGTGTTGCCTCCCGAAACCTTCAGCTATATTTCGCGTGGCAGACCTTCCAGCACGAGTGATATTTTGGATGATGTCGCAATCTGTCAACTCAGTTCTTTTGATCATTCGCGAAATCCATGTGCGAACTTCTCGACACTTCTGATAACAGTGTAGTTCTTCGAAAGTCTTATAGGTTGGCATTGCAAAAGAAAAGACTTAACAATACAAAATAAACTGAAAAGAGATTGGAAAGATTGGAGAGATTGGAAAGATTGGAGAGATTGGAAAGATTGGAAAGATTGGAAAGATTGGAGAGATTGGAGAGATTGAAGAGATTGGAGAGATTGCAGAGATTTAGAAAGATTGGAAAGATTGGAGAGATTGCAGAGATTTAGAAAGATTGGAGAGATTGCAAAGATTGCAGAGATTGCTTGCCCGCCCGAAGCTTTAAGCGAAGGAAGGGAAAGATTGCGTCTCAAAATCTTTCCAATAGCACAGCGTCTCAAATCTCTCCAATAGCGCAGCGTCTCATATCTCTCCAATAGCGAAGCGTCTCAAATCTCTCCAATAGCACAGCGTCTCAAATCTCTCCAATAGCGAAGCGTCTCATATCTCTCCAATAGCGCAGCGTCACAAATCTCCCAAATAGCGAAGCGTCTCAAACCTCTCCAATAGCACAGCATCTCAAATCTCTCCAATAGCACAGCGTCACAAAGCTCTCCAATAGCGAAGCGTCTCAAATCTTTCCAATAGCGAAGCGTCTCAAATCTCTCCAATAGCGAAGCGTCTCAAAATCTTTCCAATAGCGAAGCGTCTCAAATCTCTCCAATAGCGAAGCGTCGCAAATCTCTCCAATAGCACAGCGTCTCAAATCTCTCCAATAGCGAAGCGTCTCATATCTTTCCAATAGCGAAGCGTCTCAAATCTCTCCAATAGCGAAGCGTCTCAAATCTTTCCAATAGCGAAGCGTCTCAAATCTCTCCAATAGCGAAGCGTCTCAAATCTCTCCAATAGCGAAGCGTCACAAATCTCTCCAATAGCGAAGCGTCTCATATCTCTCCAATAGCGAAGCGTCTCATATCTCTCCAATAGCGAAGCGCGTCGCAAATCTCTCCAATAGCGCAGCGTCACAAATCTCTCCAATAGCGAAGCGTCTCAATCTCTCCAATAGCGAAGCGTCTCAAATCTCTCCAATAGCGAAGCGTCTCAAATCTCTCCAATAGCGCAGCGTCTCAAATCTCTCCAATAGCGAAGCGTCTCAATATCTCTCCAATAGCGCAGCGTCTCAAATCTCTCCAATAGCGCAGCGTCACAAATCTTTCCAATAGCGAAGCGTATCAAATCTCTCCAATAGCGTAGCGCCACAAATCCCTCCAATAGCGCAGCGTCTCAAATCTCTCCAATAGCGAAGCGTCTCATATCTCTCCAATAGCACAGCGTCTCAAATCTCTCCAATAGCGCAGCGTCACAAATCTCTCCAATAGCGTAGCGTCGCAAATCTCTCCAATAGCGAAGCGTCACAAATCCCTCCAATAGCACAGCGTCTCAAATCTCTAATCTACCAGCGTCCCTGCCAGGGCATGAACCTGAATGGAGATGTATTTCAACTGATAGTTGGTTGTGATCAACTGATTCTTGGCTTGAATCTCTCTTAAGACCGCCTCACGTACTTCAAAGCTTGTATTTCGACCTTGGCGATACAATTCATTGGCTAGAAAAGTATTTCGTTCGGCAATCTCAATATCATTGTCGATGGCCGCCCTAATCAATTGTAGATTATGATAGTTGGCATATAACTCTGCAATCTGACCCCGAATCTGGAGCAGCACCCATTGCTGATCTTTTTGAATATTCTCTTGTAGAAGTTCAACATTTCTGAGCTCATTCTTTAGATTTCTACCACTAAACAGATCGTATGTTAAACTCAATTGAGCCGATGGACCAAAAGTCCGGTTTGAAAGCAAGAATCCCACTTCTGCTTTCGAAAAATTGTAATTGTAACTCGCATTAATATCCAATTTTGGAAAGAAAACACTTTTTAATTCCTTGATCTGAAATTGTGCATTTAATTGATCAAGTTGATTTAACAAAAGTGCTGGGTTCCGATCCTGTACCGCTTCAAGCATTTCTTCCAAAGGAGGGAGAGGCTCTAAAGTGATTTCTTCATACACAGTAAAGCCACCCATATCAAGATGATTGATCAGATGCCTAAAGGTCACCTTTTTCCTGGTCAATTCTCCCTGCTGCTGGATCAGGGAAATTGAATCTGCGTTGAGGGTACTTTTGGCTTGCAAGACCTCAGATTCACTTCCTACTCCAATATTTTCTTTTTGCACAGCAAGGGTATGAATGGCTTCATTTAATTCGATCGATCTCAAGATCAAATTGATCTCTTGTTGCAATTGTCCCAATTCAAAGTATTGCAATTGTATATCACGCACCAGCTCGAGCATTTCGTTTCGAGTCATCTGCATCGAACGCCTTACATCGATGTCAAGTTGACTTTCAATTGCCTGACGACGAAATCCGTCAAAAACCGTCCAATTTGCTTCAACTGCAGCCCTGGCATTTCTACTTCCCGCACCAGATGCAGATCGGCTATCCCCATTAAAGAATTTCTGAGAAGTATTGGTATTCGAAAAACTATATGTGCCAGTTGTTGAAACCGTTGGAAGATAACCTGCATTAGCGGGTGTATGGTTATTCCTGGCTATCTCCTCGTTGGCTTGTAAAATCTGAATTTGATAATTACGACTAAGACCGATCTCCAAAGCCTCTTCTAGAGAGAGAATCGATTGTCCCTCCGACAAATCATAGATAATGGCAAGAGAAAAAAAAAGAAACAGTCTTAAACTTGACTGACAATGTATGGATCTCATTTAGATTTATTTTTTCCTTTTTTCTTTTTCTTAGCCTTCTTTTTGTCCTTCTTGCCTCCCTTTTTCTTCTTGCGGCCATTGCCAAAATCTCGGACACGATCTTCTGTATTCTCTACGACTCCATCTTGACTGCCCTCTTCCCTATCATTTCCATCAGATTGCGCTGCGGCCTCCGGCTGTTGAGGGCGGTCATCCTGTGTTGCAACAACAAAAGAATCCGGAGACGGCTCGAGAGGCGTAGGATCTTTTGCTGACCATTCTACCTCACTGACGATCACCGTTTCGGTCTGTTCATAGACATTGGGTTTGCTGTCTGGAAAAGTTCGCTCAGGTGGTACCGGTGAAGTACTTTCAAAGTACACCTGGTTATAAGCTTGTCCTCCGTCAGGCTCACTAGAGTGTACGAGCTCATCGGATCCCTCACTTGTATGTGATACGATCATTTCTTCCACCGCTGCTTGTTCACTTATTTGGTTGTCATCCTTCTGACCATTTCCAGCGTCAAAGGGTTTGTCTCGGTTAAAAAATGTAAAAATCGCCGGAATCACATAAAGTGTAAGCAAAAGTGAAAACAATAAACCACCAATTATGGCAATGCCCATAGGTATGCGACTAGTGGATGCTGAACCCAACGCAAAGGCAATGGGTGTAACCCCCAGTACGGTGGCCATACTTGTCATCAAGATCGGACGCATGCGTAATGTGGACGCTTCAATTACAGCCTCCAGCACATCTAGGCCTGCCTCGATTCTTTGATTGGCAAATTCTACAATGAGAATTCCGTTCTTGGTAACAATACCAATGAGTACAATAATCCCTATTTGACTAAATATGTTGATCGTATGTCCACCCAGAAAAAGTGCGAACAGTGCGCCGGCGAGAGCTAGGGGAACGGTAAACATGATCACAAAGGGATCAAGAAAACTTTCAAATTGAGCTGATAATGCCAAATAAATCAAAACCAGGGCCAGAATAAAAGCGAAATAAAGACCACCTGAACTTTCCTCAAAATCTTTTGAAGACCCACCGAGGGCAGTGCTAAACGTGGGATCGAGTACCTCGCCGGCAATCTGGTTCATAGCCTCTATACCCTGTCCCATTGTATATCCGTCGTTCAACCCTGCTGATACGGTGGCAGATATGTACCGGTTATAACGGTAAAGGGCTGGAGGATTGGATTCCTCACTAAGGGTTACCAAATTACTCAGTTGAATAATTTCGCCCTCGTTGTTGCGAACATATAGCTTACTTAGATCATCTGGTTCATCCCGGTTTAATCGATCGGCCTCACCAATAACTTCATACTGCTTACCATCACGAATAAAATACCCAAATCGTTGACCGCCAAAATAAAGTTGCAAGGTCTCTGCCACATCTCTGACGGTCACACCAAGACTCAATGCCCTTTCCCGATCTATCGTCACGTGCAATTCTGGCTTGTTAAACTTCAGGTCCAAATCAGTTATGGCAAAGGCCTCATGCTCGCTTGCCCTGGTCATAAAGCTGGGTATCACATCCTTCAGCTTTTCAAAATTAGGAGCCTGGATAATAAACTGAATGGGAAGACCTCGCAGACTCCTGCTTACCACAATGGTTTGTTCTTGAGCGAGAAAGGAGCTGGCGTAATTGAGTTTACGGATCTTGGGATATAAGGACTTAACAATCTGATCTTGACTGCGATCTCGATCGGCTGGATCAACCAGGGATAGGAATACAAATGCTGAATTTGCTGCATTAGATGAGGCAAAACCCGGGGATGTCACAGAGATATAGGCGCGTTTCTCAGGTAACGTATCTAGAATCTCAAGAACATCTAATAGATAGTCATCCATCACCTCAAAGGATGTACCCTCCGGAGCAGTAGAAATCACCCGGAAGCCACTTTTGTCTTCCATAGGAGCCAATTCGGATGGCAGACTTGACATCAAGAAGTAAATGCCATAGACTGCTGCAATGGTAATTAACCAAGCCATCCAGCGAACTCGAAGAAAACCTCTCAGAGACCGGTTATAGAGGTTGGTCAGACCAACGAAAAATCCCTCAGTGGATCGATATAGCCAATTTTGACGTTCTCGATTCTTCAGAAAACGAGACGACATCATGGGAGTCAAAGACAGTGAGACAATAGTTGAGATCACCACTGCACCGGCCACCACCACCCCAAATTCGCGAAATAACCTCCCGGTTAGACCCTGGAGAAAAATAATAGGGAGGAAAACTGCAACCAACGTTATGGTTGTGGCAATTATGGCAAAGTAAATTTCTTTTGATCCTTTATGAGCCGCCTCAATGGGATTCTCTCCGCGTTCTACACGCCGGTAGATATTTTCCATCACCACAATGGCATCGTCGACCACCAGACCGGTGGCAAGTACTATGGCCAGGAGGGTCAGAATATTGATTGAGAAATCAAAGGCGTACATAATGAAGAAAGACCCAATCAACGATATGGGTATCGCCAGTACAGGAATCAACGTGGTGCGCCAATCCCTCAGGAATAAAAAAATCACCAGTAAAACCAGCGAAAAGGCTATTAGAATCGTATCCTGCACTTCTTCTACCGCCTTTCGAATGGAAAGCGTTTGATCAAATGCATAACCCACGATAATATCAGGAGGCAGCTCGGCTTTGATCTGATCTACCCGTTTGTAAATTTCATCGGCAATCTCAATGTAATTTGAACCGGGAAGTGGGGTAATTGCGCAGCCCACCATCGGCAAGATTCCATTACCTCTAAGGAGGGTCTGCATGTTTTGTGGACCATAATTAACATCTGCGATGTCCTTCAGAAGAACGGTGACTCCATCCTCCTCTCTTACCACCATCTGTTCAAATTCTTCCGGTGTATTCAATCTTCCAAATGTCCGGATGGTAAGCTCCGTTCTGAATCCTTCAATTTTGCCGGAAGGAAGTTCAAGATTTTGCTCATTTAAGGCATTTCGAATATCGAGGGGTGTTAGTCGGTAGGCAGAGAGCTTGGACGGATCGAGATTGATCCTGATAGAGTATTTTTTCTCACCCCAAATACTTATCCGAGATACCCCGGGGACAGTTTGTAAGCGTTCCTTAACAATGTTGGTGGCTATTTCTGTCAGTCCAAGAAGATCACGTTTATCACTCTGGACTGTCAAAGCCAAAAGAAATGTGGCATCAGCATCCGCTTTAGTAACGATTGGCGGATCTGCATCCGGAGGCAGAAATCGCTGGGCTTGGGATACCTTATCTCTTACGTCATTTGCAGCGGCTTCAAGATCAGTGCCTACTTCAAACTCGACGGTTATGGTGCTGCGGCCATCAGTGCTGGTAGAGGTCAAGGTCGATATCCCCGCGATACCGTTTATATTTTCTTCAAGTGGCTCGGTGATTTGTGACTCGATGACATTGGCATTGGCTCCGACATAATTGGTACGAACAGAGATGACCGGAGGATCGACACTAGGATAATCGCGTAGACCCAGGAAGGTATAGCCGATAGCACCAAAAAGTATAATGGTGATGGATATGACAGTCGCGAGGACCGGGCGGTCGATACTAATGGAAGAAAGAGACATTAGTTGAGGTAGTTGGCGTATTCCACAATGTTTTCTACTCCAACAGGCATCCCCTGTGATAAAGCCAGCAAACCACTTACAATAACCGTGTCGTTTGCCGTCAATCCAGAGCGAATCTCAATCATTGTTCCCTCACGTGTTCCTGTCTCAACCATTTTCTCCTCCACTAATCCTGCTTTGGCAAGAAATACTTTCTGTCCATCAATAACGGGGATGACCGCATCACTAGGCACCATGATGGCATGTTCGTTGATACCGGTAATCACATCAACTTTGGCAAAATTACCGGGTTTCAAAGCACCTCCGGGATTTGGACATTGAGCCCGAACTTTAAATGATCGCGTACTAGGTGTTACATCAGTTGATGTGGCATAAATTGTGGCTGTAAACGGTTCTGTAAATCCCACGATGGAAAAGGTGACTTTCTGCCCTGAATGAATATCCGTCATATACTTCTCGGGAACATCAAACTCTAACTTGAGCGGATGGATTTGCTTCAGTTCTGCGATGCTTTCGCTGGGTGTGATATACGCCCCCAGACTAACTTGACGTAGACCAACCAGTCCTGAGAACGGCGCCCGAATTTGTGTTTTATCAAGCTGAATTTCAATGACATTGATCTCCGCTTGTATCTGCTCCCGGGTATTGGTCAACCGATCCAGTTCATCTTGTGGAATGGCTTCAATCTTGCGTAATGCCAAAGCTCGCTCCTCCTCTTTTACGGCCATTCTCTCCTGCACTCTTAATTTTTCCAACTGAGCCTTTAGTTCACGATCATCTATTTTTGCCAGAAGTGCACCCTCTTTTACATAGGATGATTCCTTAAAATAGATTGCCACCAACTTTCCTGCTTGTTCCGGCCCAATTTGCACCGACTCGTTGGGGAGTAAAGATCCGGTAGCATTCACTACATTTTGAAGTATTTCTTCCTGTGTGACAAACCCATCCACCTGCGTTACAGGAGGAGGTGACGATGCCACTGAACGAGGCACCTCTTCCCCTTTTCCCAAATAACTACATCGGAGAAGCAATGGGACCGATAGGAGCAGTAAGAGCGTATCTAGTTTCATTATTCGCTTTAGGACTAGCCTCTACCTTTACGCGATCTAGCACTAGGACAGGCACAAACTATTCCAATTTTACCTTGATAGGGTGAAGTTAAAGAAGATTAACCTTTAATGCACATAGCGCAACCACCATCGCAAACCTGCTGAACCAGTAAGGATGGGACTCCGATACTCTGGTCGGATGATCAACAAAAGATGGATTTTGGGGTGGGTCATGAGGAGGGAAAGTTTTAGTATGGTGATGACCTAATTAGTGGTTTTCTGAAGTCTGTGATGCTGGCTCTCAGATCGCCTTATGTACCGGATTTTCGTTCTGTTGTGATATTCCCAATCTTGAATCTGACAACTGACAATATCGAATAAAAAAGTGAGTGTGCCTAACCAACATTGTACTTACGTGCCATTGACCAAGTTGCACAGGCTTTCCAGGTGGATCAATGCCTTGACAAAATATTTCAAAACCGATCTCATTCAGAGGTTATTAGAGGTACCCGGTAGTAACTTAAAGTGTCTCGTGCCCCAATCCTCGAGACCAAGTGGACACCCAAGTTAATCGCAGCCAAAAGGAGATTGCTGGACAGCATCATGGATAGATGACACCAACTTATCTTGAGTGTATTTCTTTAGGAATCAATGGGAATCAACAAACTGTTGACCAGATGGTGAGGGTCTGCAACATGAACCAATTCGCCATTAACTGGTTTGGAGTTAGACATCTGATCTGGTAAGGAAACCAACCCCAGCAAAGCGATAAGTACCATAAATAATGCTGCCATGGAGCGAATAAAAATTTGAGAAGTACCGCTCTTAGCGCTCTTTATCTTACCTCGTGATTTTATGGTTCTCAAAGAAGGAACATGTAAACCCTGGCCTTTTATCCCACAGATGACCATTGACTTCTTCATATTTTTAAATTCGACCAATCCAATTTCTTGGGTGTCGATGTCAGTATGAGCTTTCAGGATTCGACTCACCTGCTGGCTGACCAAAATAGATCCGGCAGCTCCAGCAGATTCCAATCGTGAAGCAATATTGACATTGTGTCCATAAATGTTGATGCCGTCATAGCATACTTCTCCACTATGAATACCTATCCGGAGCGGCACACTAATTTCCAATTCTAAGGCTTTCTGGATTTCAATGGAACAACGCACCGCCTGAATAGTGTTTCCAAACAACAACAAACTACCGTCTCCAAAACTATTGATTATTTGCCCGCCATATTTAGGCACCAACTGACCTTGCACCAACAGCAATTGCTTAGCCATCTGTGTACCCAAAGTCTCGTCCTCCTCCATAATTCGGCAAAATCCTTCTATGTCAGTAAAAACCACAGTTGCCCATCGCTTCCAAGGAGTAGGCAAATCACCAAATATTGAACTGGTATCTGTAGGTCCAGGTCTATTGTGCTCAGACCTTTCTGGTATTGAAGGTAATCCATTCTTTCTATTGTTCATGTTGCTTTGCATGGCTACGATCATTTGTTCCAGGTGATTAATTGTACACCCTTCACTTACCAGTGTATTAAAGAGCTTGAAAAGTCCTGCATTCCACATGAATTTTAGATAAGATCGGTTGGAAAAGCTGCATTCTGACAAGAGCAGGAGGGCAGCCTGAAGAGAGGAGGGCTGCACAGGGCAGCCCTTCGTGAGAGGTATATTAGGAAAGTCAAAAGGTCATGTAGGGTAATAAGGAGAAGTCAAGAGCCGTGATTTCTTTCTTAAGGTTAGGATTCATTGGTGATTATCCTGTGACGCTCCAGTTGACCAGCATCTGAGGTAACCAACATCGTGCTGAAGCCCACAGCATCCATTGCGGTAGCCGTATCTGTGCTTGTAAAGACAACCCGGTTTCCCGTTGGAGTTTGTACTATATTGATAATAAGGCGGATCATATCTTTATTCTTTTATTGTGATTCATTATCCAGCCACTGAATTTCAAAATGAATTGGTCTCCAATTAAAGAAGTACCGTCCAGTGTACATATGATTGAAGTTTAACTCTTCTCTCAGCACTTCAAATTGTGTTTCGTCTTCAGCGTGCTGTGCCAGCCATTCGATGGCTTCATATTGACTTTCAAATTCTCTTTTCATCGTTGATCTCTTTTTAAAATTCTCAGCTGTTAAAGGGCTTCTATCAAGTTATAGATGAAGTATTCTCTAGTTGCGGAATGATTGAAGCTCAAGTCTTCATGAAGTGCTTCAAACTGCGCTTCACTGTCGACATTTTGGATAATCCAAGCTAAAGCCTCATCGTGACTGTTGAATGCTCTTCTCATGATCTCAAAGCTCTTTGGTTTAGGTTCTGTCTTACAGTGTATTTCCAATCTAGATTGTCCCCTGACAACGTCCACTTTTTGGGTAATTTCGCCTAATAATTCATAACTCACTCATCATCAGATCATTATATCACTCCTTTACTGATGGACCCAGGAATCGAACCAACCTATCACTGTAATGCGTGCAAACTTGGCTTTAGAGAGTACTAGCGAGGAACTTGATCCCGATGATTTACATTCGCACCTGGAGATAAACCAAGAGTGTGTGGCGAGTCATCAAGAATTATGGGGTGATTTGTCGATACCGGAGACCAGATCTCCGGCTATTGGAGTGTCAGCCCTTCAAGCTAATTTTCCTCGGTGGAAAATTTTCTATTCCAAGGCTGAAAGTCTCTCACTCCAGCACTAGAGAGGCCACTCCAAAAAGGTGTCATCTCTCTCTAACTTTTGGGTGAACCTTTGAGAGCTGGCCCTTGAAATCTATTGGCAGACTTACATCCTTCTCTACTCACCTCACTTTCTTAGCTCAACTTGCTGGGATGATATTGCACATCTGAATAACAAAAACTGTAGTCTCGACTTTCGGGACTTCCTGTCCGTATCGTCTTCGGCTTTGGAACCATATGATGAATGATCTTGTGAATATGATCATGGCAGGTCCCAATAAAGAATTTCTCCATCTCGGCACTTCCCCCCGCCACCGTACCAGCCAGGTAGATACCGGGAATATTGGTTTGCATACTTTGCTCGTCATAGACAGGTTGTCCATTGGCGAAGTGAATGCCCGTACGCCGGAGCAAGCTCTGGTCATAATCGTACCCAATTGCAGCAATGATAAAGTCGAAGGTATCCTGTTCTAATCGCTTGCGGGAAGCATATTCTACCTTCCCTGATGGGTGAATTCTCTTGAGCTCTCCCGAAGGCAAGTGCTTCACCTTGTCTTTGGCGCAAAGTAAATTCCACTCTCTTGCATATTCCATGCGGATTCGTCCTAGGTCTAGTGCTTCATCCGGGGTCAATAAAGTAACCTCTACACCCATGCGAAACAACCTGATTACTTGTTCCAATGCCGAGTTACCATCGCCGACGACCAGTACTTTGGTGCGAAAATAGTCATGAAGGGTACTTTCCGCGTTGCGTACAAAAGGTTCGGTAGCACCGGGTACTGTAAGTTTGGCTGGTTGGGACATGCCCCCAGTAGCCAAGACAACATTGGCCGTATAATAGATCTCCTTGATTCCGTGTTTGGTTACTTCTATTTTGAAGTAGCTACCTTCCCTGCTGATAAGGCCGACATTTCGAAAGGTAAGAAGGGGTAGGTTAAAGATCTCCACGATGCTGCGTAAATAAGCAATGTATTGGCCGCCAGTGGGCGACTGCTGGTCTTCAGTTTGCAGAGGTACCTGCGCAATCTCAAGTCGTTCGGTGGTGCTGAGAAAATGGGTTCGGTCACTCCATCGTAATATCGTACTTGCCAATCCATGACGATCGAGCAAAAGGTGTGTCACGTCGTTAACCTTGAAGTTTACTGAACATTCGACGCCGATTGGACCTGCACCCACGATAAGTGCATCAAGTACTTTTTTTTGTTTCGTCATTGCTGTTGGTCGGGAAAATGGTAAAAGAAGTAATATGGGAAATAAGTGTCACAAAGCAGATATTGGGGTAAAAGAATCTCAGTTGCAGGTAAGCAGTTCATGTTTCAAATGGAAAAACTGATTTTGGCTATGGGTACATCGAAAAAACCCGTTCACGGATCGGACACAATGGTTGCGCCATTTGTTTATTGAATCTTCCGAATTTTTCGTTGAATTTCAACCATGTAGTACTTTGTCAAGTTAGTTTCAAAGAATGATTCTAATAGTTAAGCAGAGTGCAATTGCAGTCAGCGCTACAGTTAGGATCTGCAACGAATAAAGTAGTAGTAGAAGTAGACCTTCTCATTGATTATCTTCTACCAAACCCCGGGTCCCATTCAGAGATTATTAGAGGCTTCCTTATTTTTCTTGACATTGAGAACCAGATGAATGCAATAATATCTCCCCTTTATCACAAGTATTGGATACACAATTGCATCCAGAACCAGCAGTTTGTAGTCCTATCTCTGATAGCAGGCTACTTGAAGCCACATTAAAAAAGGCCGGCCAAGATGGCCGACCCACTGGATGATAGAAAATCAAATGTAATGAGTTGTAAGATGAATGGACTAAGGCATATTAAATGGAAAAATATTGCGTAATTACTTTCGTGATTTAGATTTTTTGCGCGCCATGGCTTTCTTGTTGATACGGTCAACCGCCAAATTATTAAGATGAGCATCCGCATTCTTTTCTTCACCTAAAGTCTTGGCCAAGGTTTTGGCCAGACGCTTTTTTCCCAGTGATTCTGCATATCGCACCGCTGTGCCATATCCAGCTATTTCGTAGTGTTCTACCCTTTGTGAGCAGGCAATGAGCCCAGCATCCCTTACATTAGGGTTTCCTTTTTCTTTGATCATTCCTCTACATTCTTCAAGCAAACCTTCCATCGCATCGCATTTGGTATTGCCGGGATTGATGTCCATGGCCTTACATATACTCTGCAATCGACGAAAGTGGGTCTTGGTCTCCTTCAAGTGGTCCCCGAAGGCCTTTGATAATTTCTTATCGCTGGCAGCCTTTTGCATTTTAGGTAAGGCCGCGATCAACTGCTTCTCAGCAGAATACAAATCCTTTAATTCATGCTCAAACAATTCTTGCAAATTCTTCATCGTAATATTTTAGTATTTATAACAATTACATCTGCTTAGCTCGCAAATCAATGTCAAGGATAGGACCAGACAAGGCACCCAAAAAGTTGGCTTTTGTTCCGATCAGTCTTGAAATACTTCTAATCGGAATACTGAATTATAACTATAACTTTTTATTTACTTAAAAAGTAAAACTACTACCCACCCGGGAGGACTCAGATCTCTAGCACAGATATTCAGTACTTGCAGTTGGTCTTGAAGAATTATTTTATCTGATGTATTCTGCTTACTACAAAGATAAAGATCATTGTGGGTCGGCATGGGCGATTCTTTAGTGCTTCATTCAAAAAATATCTAATACTATTGGCATGCTAGTTTCCGACATCTCTTCATCGTCAAAAGCCTCACATAGTTAAGGTTATGCTCGGTTTCTCCTCTTCGATCTGTCAAAAACTAGCTACCCCACTAATATCATATACTTCTTGAATGAAGCACTAGTGAGGATACTCCGAAAAGGTCGCCAAATCAAAAATGGCTCTTTTGGCGATCTTTCCCCGCTACGCCAAGGCTTCGACGGGACAGGCCATTTTTCTCAGTCGGCTGATACTCAGGCATGCCGCTCACCCGCTGTACGCGGTTATCTTCGCTGAAAGGTGCACCGCACCTTTCCTCCTTCCTTCGGTCCGAGATCGCTCGATAATCTCGAAAAAGTGAAAATCTCATCCAAAATAGGCTCATTTTATGAAGATGGCACTTTCGGGAGTAGCCTCACTAGTTCTTACGATTGGTACCCTTTTGCAAGGTTCGTGAAGTCAATGTGTGCCCATGGGTAATAATTTGAGCTCTTAGTTTATGCATTAAAGAATAGAGGCCAAAATAAGTTCGATTGACATAAATACCATGTTTTGATCCCCGTGCCGCGTTGGCTTTCTTGATTTTCTTATCATGAGACAATCGGTCGACGGTATGCAATATCTCATCAAAGTATTCACGATTGTCAAAGTCAAATCGCTCATGTCGAAATGGTTCACCCAGCAGCGCAATCAACCGGCAGAAAATATCCTTAAACATGGAAATTTCTCTGGGTCCATCTGTTGACAATATGAAATTCAAATTCTTTAAACGTCCGATAAATTCACTTTCATCCTCTGTGAAACCATTCAGCAAAAAAGAAAAATAGTCGTTGTAGAAGTCATCTGGAATACTTTTTACACAACCAAAATCGATGACTGCCAATTTCATTTCAGGGGTTATTAAAAAATTTCCGGGATGTGGGTCGGCATGGATTTTTTTTAGGGAATGAAAAAGAAAGTGGTAAAAATCCCATATCGACTGTGCTATTCGGTTTCGTTCTTCTCTTGATGGATTTCCTTTGAACCAATCGGCTAGGTGAACCCCCTCAATCCAATCCATGGTAAGAATATGCCGGCATGACATTTCTGGATAGTACTGCGGAAAAGTCAGATTACCAATATGCTCACAAGCCTGGGAAATGATCACAGATTGGGATAGTTCATGTTCATAGTCTGTCTCTTCAAGCAATTTCTCTTCGATCTCTTGCAGATAATACTCCATATCCTTGAGACTTACCTGCATCATTTTGGCAGCTAAGGGCTTGGCCATGCGTAGATCGCTTTGAACACTTTCGGCGACTCCCGGATACTGTACTTTTACGGCCAATTTCTTCCCTTGGTATGTCGCTCTGTGCACCTGACCAATCGAGGCTGCATTGACCGCCTGCTGTTCGAAAGTATCGAATATATCTAGCGGATCACAACGAAAATGACGCCTAAAGGTTCTAACGACCAAAGGATAGGAAAGTGGCGGTGCACTGTATTGGGCGCGTTGAAAACGCTTGGCATAAGCTGCAGGCAAAAGCCCTTGATCCATACTGAGCATTTGTGCTGCTTTCAGAGCACTACCTTTAAGGTGGCTTAAAAATTGGTAAATCTCTTCGGCATTTGTTTCATCCAGATCTTCTTTACCTTTTTTGTCTGCCTTTACTAAACTTTTGGCGTAGTGCCTAAGGTAGTTGCCACCCACCTTCATGCCGGTGGCAATAAAACGGCTAGCCCGCTCAACTTTGGAAATTGGTATTCGACTCTGTTCGGTAGCAGAAGGATTTTTCATCACTCAAAAAAATTACTGTGGTAAGGATTGACCGCCTAGCTATCCACTGTAGACCGTCAAAATTTCTTCATCGATTTTGAACGACAAATTTTGCCAAATCAAACATCGATTCTAAAGGGCCGGTACGGATGAGATCAAAAGAGAGGGTCACCGCCTTTTCTACTGCTGCATCTGTTTTTTCAAAACCCACACTGTCATCTTCTATCCAGAATTTCAAAATAAAAAGAAGTTGTACCCAAAATCCGTGATGATAATGATCACTGAGGTATTTCCTGTTTGCCATTTCACCAGTCTCCAATCCCTCAGCAATGAGTAGTTTGATATAATCGATAAATCTTCTCTTATAAAGCCCTAAAAATTGAGGTTCAGATAACTTCCGATGCCTTTTTTCAAAACACAGCAAAATAAAACTCCTTGTTCTTGTGAGTACTTCCAAGTGCGTGTAATAGAAGCTTAGAAGTTTTTCCCGCACGCCAAATGTTGCGTATTTTTTGTCGGCATCCAGCAACTGGATGGTTTCCATAATCAAATCTTCCCAAATGGCTTTTTGCACACCACGGAATGAGCCGAAATGTTGATAGAAATCTTGTTCCTTGATTCCCACCTCACTGCAAAATTGGTGTACACTACCAGGAAATCGGCCCTCCGTGAGATAGTTGTCCATAAAACGGCCGATGATCTTAGCACGTAAAGTATCGGCATTGGTGGATGATCTCTTCTTTTCCATAACTTCCTTTGCTGTATTTAAGAAAACAATAGTCCTTAGGTATTGGTTTCGAGTAGCGGCTATCTATTTTCTATATTGTTATTCAATAAATTCCATGATAGATGCGTCGCATTGTTCCTCTTTTGGTTTTCCTTTGCTTCCAATTTCTACACGCTGAGGGTCAGGCTCCTCCCAATGTAATTGTAATCTTAACCGATGACCAAGGTTCTGTAGATCTAGGGATCTACGGCAGCCAGGATCTTCAGACACCGCATTTGGATCAATTGGCTCAACGGGGCATTCGATTCACACAATTCTATGCAGGTTCTCCCGTTTGTTCTCCATCTCGAGCTGCCTTATTGACAGGTAAAGTACCTCATCGAGCTGGTGTACCGGCAAATGCAGGTTCTGAAAGAGGAGGTCCTCGTGGTTTACCTCCGGAGCAAATCACCATGGCTGAGATCTTTCAAGGGGCGGGATACGCCACAGCGCATATTGGCAAATGGCATTTAGGCTACACTCCAGAGAAGATGCCCAATAGTCAAGGCTTTGATCATTCCTTTGGTCATATGGGAGGCTGCATCGACAACTATTCTCATTTTTTCTATTGGAATGGACCCAACCGCCATGACCTACACCGCAACGGCGAAGAAATCTATCGCGATGGAGCATACTTCCCCGATCTCATGGTACAAGAAGCTCTGCATTTTATAGATGCGCACCAAGATCAACCGTTTTTCATCTATTTTGCACTCAACACGCCACACTATCCCTATCAAGGAGATACTTCCTGGCTTCGCCACTACCGGGAAAAGGGTGTGAGCTATCCCCGGGATTTATACAATGCTTTTGTTTCCAGCCTGGATGATCGGATTGGCCGATTGCTTGATAAGATTGAATCGCTCGGTATGACTGAAAATACGATCGTGGTCTTCCAATCAGATCATGGTCATTCCACTGAAGAAAGAGCCCATTTTGGTGGTGGGAATGCTGGGCCCTACCGGGGAGCCAAATTCTCCCTCTTTGAAGGTGGAATTAGGGTGCCGGCCATCATCAGCTGGCCGGGACATCTCGGTGAAGGATTGGTGCGGAATCAAGTAGCGGTATCCTGCGATTGGTTGCCGACATTGGTTGAGCTGACTGGTATAGATGCTGCACTGGAAGCTATTGATGGTAGAAGCTTGGTCTCAGTCTTTAAGGATGATGCTATAGAGAGCCCACACGAACATTTCCATTGGCAGCTCGGTCAGCGGTGGGCAGTGAGAAAAGGTCCATGGAAGTTGCTTTACGACCCGGCTGACACCTCCTTTGGCAATCCCGCCCCTGAGAACAACACCACCGATATTTATTTCCTGGTAAATCTGGACACGGACATGGGTGAGAAAATAAATGTGGGCAATTCTCACCCAGAGATTGTTAAACAGTTAACGGATCTACATGTCATGTGGGAGGCCCAATGGAAGTGACATGTTTTTGGTAAGTTTCAACTGGTCAGTGTGCAAAAGGCTGGTACAATCCTACTTATTTCCAGGCGCCCAGAATAGCTCCCATTACCGTAAACGCCACAATCATGTAGCCACCATTGATTAGCATATATTTCCATGATTTCCGCTCAAAAAGACCGATGATAAAGAGGGCCATTGCTACCCATCCAAAACCGGTCAGAAAGCCATACAAGGTACCCATAGAAAGGTCGATACTTGGGTCGTTAAGGAAAAACGCCAAATTATAGGCCATCAACAAAGAAAAGAGAAATGATAACCCGAAGATTGTAGCCATGTTACCTTGTTGCAAATCTGTATCGCTTAATCCATTTTCTCTTTGCCATGCCTTGCCAAAAAGAACCGGAGAATACCACAAGCCTCCAATTAAAAAAGTGGACAGAGCCGCAATTATCACTGCCAGGTGATTGACAGAAGCCTCCATAATCGTTTACATTTGTGTTAATGTGAAAAATCTCTAATAACGGAAGATCAATATACTACGGATTCTCCTCCAAACTACTCAGACAAAAGAACGGATTTGCTGTAGCGGAAAAGGGAAGCTTAAAATGGAAGAATACATGGCTGAAGTTGAATTGAAATCATTGAAACCGGTTTGGTTAGACGACAAACTAGTCAGGATGATTGGCATTCCATTTTTTGGTATCGTCATTCCCAGTGCAACTGGTCTGATTGATGTTTCAACCGGGTCTCCTTGGACCGCCTTGTTAAGCTACCTTTATTTCATCTTGATTGCTGGAATCGTGTGGGAGGGCAATCGATGGCTTTTGTTTCGCTACTACCCTCTCTTTTTTGCCGGCAATTCAGCAATACAGAAATATGTATTGATTATCGGACTTAACATACTTTACACGGCTCCCCTGTCAATGGCTATGCTGCTCCTTTGGAAGTGGGTTGGAGGTATGGACACCATTGGAAGAAATACTCTATTAATCACCACAGCCGTGATCGTGGTGTGCGTAATTTTTGTCACCAATGTGTACGAGAAGGTTCTATTTGCCAAACATAGTGATCAAGAAAAGATGAAGATGGAGCAATTGCAACACGCGAAAGTACAGGCCGAATTGGATGCATTGAAAAATCAGGTTGACCCGCACTTTATTTTCAACACCTTGAATAGTCTTTCGTTTCTGGTGGAGCATGATGCTGATAAGGCACAAAAATTTATAGACAATCTCGCAAATGTGTATCGTTACATCCTCCAAAGTAAGGATAGAGATCTGGTCCTTTTACGAGACGAGATGGCATTTTTACAAGCATATGCCACGCTGATGACACTAAGGCATGAAGATGCATTTCGAATGAAGCTCAACATCGATAAATCCAGTAGAACCCATTATTTAATTCCACCTATTTCTCTAATGGTTGCTATCGAAAACGCGGTAAAACACAATGAAGTGTCTAAAACAAACCCGCTCATCATCGAAGTGAAACAGGACGGGCATCAAATATCGGTCAGCAACCGCATTGTTCCACGCCGTTTTCCTTACGAATCTACTAAAGTCGGATTGCAGAATTTAAATGACCGATTTGAAAAGACGCTGGGTGCTGCAATCTCTATTGTGGAGTCAGATCATGATTTTACATTAGTATTGCCACTTTCAACCGTAAGCTGAGCATGAAGGCAATTATTGTTGAAGATGAATCCATTGCCGCAAGAAAATTAACCGGGATGCTGGCAAAAACTTCAGTCATAGTAAATGTTGAGGCATGCCTCGACAGCGTTAGAGAAACCGTCAGATGGCTTGAGAACAACCCATCTCCCGACCTTGGGTTTTTTGACATTCAACTGTCAGATGCCACATCATTCGAAATATTCGATCAATATGAGGTAAAATTTCCAGTGGTGTTTATCACTGCCTATGATGACTATCTTTTGCAAGCTTTTGATCACAATGCGATCCACTACTTATTAAAACCCATTGCTCAGGATAAGGTAGAAGAGGTGCTGCTTAAAGTAAAGCACCTTCAGGAATATTTTGTTGGTGCAGAAATTCGAAATTTTCTGCATGGCAATCGATCAAATCCACAATTCAGAAAAAGATTGATTGTACAGCGGGGGATGGATCAAATACCCATCCCTGTTTCGGAAATTGCTTATTTTTTTTCCGAGAGAAAAATAACCTTCGCCCGAACCAATCAGGCAGAAACCTACTTAGTCACCGAATCGATTTCTGCATTGACCAAATGTCTGGACCCTAGCCTTTTTTTTAGATTAAACAGGCAATACCTCGCCAACATCAGAGCCATCAAACAATTCCGATCTACCCCTCAAAGCAAGCTCCAACTAGAACTGTTTCCTCAACCCAGTGAACCGGTAATTGTCAGTAAGGAAAAAGCAGTGTTATTTCGTCAGTGGATTAAAGAAAAATAGAGATTTGAAGCGCTTTGTATTTGAAAGATTGCAATGCCGACTCGTAGCCTCCGGCGGAGAAAGGGCTTGACCGTCCGTTGCCTGTGGCTGAGGCGGATCCTGCCGGCCCGAAGCTTTGGTGAAGGCGGGGGCTTTGGAAGGCACGCACTTTTTCTCGTCCTTTTTGAACCTGGAGATCTAGATCCGGTGTTTATCATGAATCCTTTCATGGTAATCAAATAGAATCATAGATGTCAAGCCTGCAAACAAGTTCATTTGTCGGTGTACGACTTTATAGCTCATTGATGTTGATCTTGACAACTCAGGTTCTGTCTTTGGGGCAGATCCACGAGTATGTCATGTCTCAATTTCCACGATCGACGATCACGGATATTGAGGTAGTTGGCAATCGCACTTTCGTCAGTGCTGGATTACATTCCTGTGCGACACCGTCACTGTTGGTTTTCGATTCTTCCACTCAGTTGATTGATCAGAAGAATTTCATTTTTGACCCAATGCACTACTATGGCAAGGTTTCAGACATTTATCATGATTCCACTGCGGGTCTGCTCCGCCTACTGGGATGGTCAACTTATGCTGATGATGTCGCAGGGTCAGTCCAAGCTTTTATTGCCTCTTTCGACTCAGACCTGACATTGATCGACACTGTCACTATTGAAGTGAGTGAATGCTGTGATATTTCAAAAATGATGACCATCGACACCCAGCTGATTGCATTTTCTCTGGGCAGACAAATTCATTTCGTGGATCTAGCCAGGGACAGCACTTGGTCATTTGATCTATCTCAATATTATCCTTGGAATCATGCCAAAGCTCACTATGATGGTCACAACATCGTCACCTATTCTGACGACAGTGATAATAACATCCTCCTGCTATTTACCCTCCAAGGGGATAGCATCACAAGAATAGCATTGGATCATGCCATAACGCAATCTATGGTACTCGGTAATCACTTTTATGCAATAAGTCCGGACAAAACCTTCACCCAATATGATGTACAGACCTTTGAATTATTGAAGGTGCTTGATTACAGTGAAGTTGATTTTACCGATTGGAAACTATACAGCAGAGATGGCCGCATTCTTGTGGTCACAGAGTTTGATCAGGATATTATCCTTGACCTATATGATGAGCATTTAGACAAACTCTCATCCACACAGATCCCTACCCAGGGTTCTGAGAAAATGTTGGCAATTGCATTAAATGACCACCAAGCATCTTATGTTACTAATTTTCTTGCAGGTGATTTATTAATGCCGGTGATAAGAAGCGCGAATCTTCAAGAACACAACGTAATAGCGAGGCCAGATATAGCACTTAGTGAGTTGAGCATTCTTGAATCTTTCGAAATCGACAGCTGCTTTGGCGACATGTATCCGGAATGTCATACAAAATACCTTATTCCATCCGTATTCTCCGCCACGATTACCAATACGGGTACGATCCCCATCACCAACTTCGAATTCTATAGCGAGAGATTGGGCGGACAAAATTGTGCCGAAGGTAGATACCGGAAATCATTTGATACCATTCTTAATCCAGGTGAAGAAATACAATTGATCGATTCAATTTACCCCAATCCTATTTATTCTAGTCCTGTAAATATTGTTGACTTTTTTGTTGCATCACCCAACCACCTCATAGATGAAATATCCCAAAACAACTCATCCTCTGGAGACTTATTTCTTTACCATAAGGAAACGGCAAAGCCCATTGACGTCAACATTTATCCCAATCCATCAGGCAATTGGATCTATCTTGACGTGCCAGGCGATCTGGTACCATCGACGGTGAGAGTCATTTCTGCAAATGGCATATCGATGCATTTACCAGAAAACAAATTATATGATAAAATCGACATCAGTACACTTCCGAATGGGTTGTACACATTGCATATTATCGACGATCAGAAATACATTTACGTTGGCAAATTCATAAAGATGGACTAAAAAGCAGAGCCAAAGTCTACCATCCAGCACACCTAGTACTAGTCTAGTTCCCTTTCTACTTAGATCTTACCTCTTAATCTGCAAAAGGAGGCACAGTAGGTAGTACCAAATGACTGGCCATTTCGCCACCATGATGAATGGTTTGTCTGGCAATCCGAAGCTCAGTAGATTCGCCGAGATCTGCTCCGGTGTTGGGGTTGCGATCAAATTGAGGAAAATTGCTTGATGTAATATCAATCCGAATGCGGTGACCGGGCTGAAATACATTGGCGGTAGGCATCATCTCGATATCATACTCGTAAACCTGACCTGGAGTCAATAATTCCATTTGATCAATACCCTGTCGAAATCGTGCTCGGATAATTCCCTCAGAGACCGGCATGGCATAACCATCAGGTTGCACATCGATCAACTTGATCATCCAGTCGGTGTCGGGTCCATCTGTCGCGGCATACAATTTCATGTGGATGGTCCCTGCTACGGTGATTTCTTGATCCAACATTGGAGAAGTATAGACCAGAACATCTTCCCGGCGCTCCAGCGGCCGTTGATCTCTCGGACCACTCAGGGTGGGCGTCCCACAACAATTATTGCCCCCTGTCGTCGGTACCGGATGAGCAGGATCGTAAGTAAATTCATCCTCACCAGCTTCAGATGGTACTTCAAATGATAGCGTACCACCTCCCCGAATGGAGTTGGCTGGCGCGTTACTTGATAGATAAATATTCCTTTCAACTGTTCCTGGAACAGGCCAATTGTCCTCGCCCCGCCATCGATTGACTCCCATATAGAATATCTGTACGGGCTTTTCATCGAGTAAAGCATTCTCTTCACCCTTGAGGTGGAGGTCATAAAACTGCAATTCTCGCTCTGAGGCATCGATTAAGGCCTGAGGACCAAAATCCCAGCCACCGAATGACTGGGAAACCCCATGACCCCATGGTCCGACGATCATTCTTGACTGGTTCTGTGCCTCTTCAGTCGCACCCTGATTTCGGACACCCACAAAGCCATTGACAGTGCCCTGCACGAAAATATCAAACCAACCACCCATCGTATAAACCGGTACCTCTATCTCATCAAACCTCTCCTCATCACTAATTGCTTTCCAATAGTCGTCATAGCTCTGATGCTCTAGCCAATCACGATAATGGGATATGGAAGCTCCACTGCCATGCACATCCATTCCGCTTAGGGGCAGATGCTGCAGGACATTGTCGTAGTGAAGATTTTCCGGCATAAACGATTCGGTGTGCCAGAATTGAGGCTGCATAATACGGTAGGGCATCCGCACTACACCCCATCCATAATTAAAACTCAACCTAAATGCACCATTCATGGTGAGCCAATTGGCATAGATATTTGTGGATGCCACTCTAGGCACGATCGCCACCAAGTGGGGCGGTTTCTGACTGGCAGCAGCCCATTGGTTGTGGCCCAAATAACTACCGCCTTGTAGGGCTACCTTCCCGTTGGAGAAGGGCTGCACAGCTGCCCACTCGATGATGTCATAGCCATCGCTCGCTTCATCCCGGAAAGGCTCCCACATGCCTTCACTCTCGTATCTGCCCCTGACGTCGGCGAGCACGACCGCATATCCGTGTTGAGCCAAATTTACCATCGTCTGATGCATACCGGGACGCTGAACGCCATAAGGTGTACGCACTACAATCGTGGGGTACTTTCCTTCAGCAAACGGCAAATAGCAATCGGCAAAGAGATTAATGCCATCACGCATAGAAACAGGTTGGTGGCGCAGGATCTTGATTTCATAAGATTCCTGAGCGGTGCCAATCAAAACAGCAAGCAACCACAAACTGACAAGAAAACTTCTTAAAACCAGCCCTGGTCGAAAGCTGGGAAAATAATCGAGAGAAGACACGAACTGCATCCTTTCTTTACACTTTTGTAAGTCAATATTCATTTGTACCATTGATGTTGGTCAAGTCAACTAATAACAAGCTGGTGTATCACCCGGAAAATAAGAAAATCTCACCCAAAAGCACTGGGCGTTTTCTAGTGATAATGGTACATCTGCCATAAAGACCAGATTTCATCGGCTGATCAAGGATATGCGATATAGGAATTATAGCTCGCAAGAGTCAACCTGACAAGATCGACTTTGGCATCACTCATAATAAACAAACCTAAGGGCGAGATAAGGATCCGACTGAGGCCAGATTAAAATCTTCCGTCATGCTTTCAGGTCTTTTTGACACTGAAACCAGCATCGGAAAGTTTTAGTTACACCCTTCTCAATTCGGGGAAGATTGGATTTCAGGTTGCCCGCGCGGAGCATCAGCTTTAGTGGATTGCCAATGATCAAATTATTTTCATCAGGCTTTTCATTGGACCTTGTGGAATTGAAATCTGACTGCATCCGGCTCCCAACCTGTAGTATCCGGCATCTTTTAATTGGACCTTGTGGAATTGAAATCAATTTAAGTGGATTATGAAGGAAGCTGGCTTCAACTTTTAATTGGACCTTGTGGAATTGAAATGTGTAGGAGTTGACGTCCCTTGATGGTCCCACATTGTCTTTTAATTGGACCTTGTGGAATTGAAATTAAATTGGTTGATACCGAGTGACAACAACATATACAACTTTTAATTGGACCTTGTGGAATTGAAATTCCAATGTGACTTCCACGATGTAATTTGCTGGCTCCTTTTAATTGGACCTTGTGGAATTGAAATAGAGGATACGGGCATATAAAGAAATGCATCCTCTTTTAATTGGACCCCGGAATTAAAATGCAACACTGTACGGGGGGTATATAGTACTAATGCATGGGCTCCTTCCAAATAAACCTCAAGCAATTTCCGTCGAGTGGAAAAAATTAGAACCGCACTAAATGGTAGAAGAACGCGTGGGTTCACAAAGGCATCCTAGGCAGTACCAACTACTTTGATACCGTACCGGTGCGTGCGAAGTCCTTCAGTGGCATCGGATACCCTATCGATGATTCAGGAAAACCATGCAATGACAGTCATCACCGGTCTAACTCAATATAAACGTCCTTCTCTCCTCTAGTCAAATATGTCTTTTACAATCTGTCGTGTAAATGACCGGAATAGAAATGCTCGAAAACTCCATAGAATTAGGAGTAGTACCAGCATTATGGCTCCCGGAACAATAAAAATGAGATAGGTGTTGGCAAAAATTTGCGATACCCAATAGCCCAGACCGACCAAAATAACCATGGTCAGCATAAATAAGCCTAAACCAAAAAGCATAAGGCTTATGGCTGACGACATCATCCGGGAAGATTCTCTTATCACATAATACTTTAGAAGATCGTATTGAGCTTCCACCACCTTCTTTCCTACAGCAAGAGCGGCCACAGATTCGCCAGCCAGTTTTAAGATCTCAGTCATCTTATCTTCTTTGCCTTAATGGGTTTATTAGGATTTACTTGAGTTTTCGACCTCGTTAAGGAGTTTTTGTTTGAGTGAACTGTATTCACGATCAACGTACTGCTCAAGGTCTTTCTTTGTCCGTGTGGCTACCGTCTTCATCTCGGCGAGATAAGCATTGCCTTTATCCTTGAGTTCAGTAATCATATCGGTGGCCCTGGAGATCGCTTCATTGCTCTTCTCGTTAAGCGCAGTTGCCTTATGCTCCAGATCGGTGGCAATACGCTTGCGAGTCTCCCTTCCCTTCTCGGTGTTTAACCAATAGCCAACAGCAGCTCCGATACCAGCTCCTATCCAAAAGAAATCTCTCTTTTTCATGTTTCATTTTTTATTTTGATTCAACCATAACACTCTCACAATTGAAACACCATAAAGGCAGATTATGTTCGCTTTACTACCTAAAGATTACCGGGATTGGAGAACTTCTCTTACCCATCTTTTCACCGCCCGATCTCACCCTAAACTGTGGCACTCACTCCGTACCCAAAAGCCTCCATTTATATCACCCTGAACTGAACTTTAGGTACATTAAAACTATTAAGCCTTTCATTGGAAGGCTCTCCAGTGAGCGAAACCCCAAATTTTGTAGACAGCACAGTCGCGCCATTTACCAGTTCGCAGAGGTCCTGACAACTCGATGTACATGAGACCTGCCTGCCAGGAGCAGGCAAACAAAGGACCGGCAATCTTTATTGCCGATCCTTTGGGAGGTAGATAAAGAATATGTAAAGTTTCTTCTTTCCGATCAAAGGGTGGTTTGTTTTACCGATCGATGAACCGGCCAGCGCAGTCCATATGATCTACCTCGTAAGATGAAATCTGTGCTGGTCGAGAGGTTGACCCTCGTGAAGATAAAGGGAGCCCTGCCAGTGGATCTGGCCAAACTCCCTTTTGGAGACATGCAGCAGCCTCCTTTGCATTCAAGGATAATGATGGATCAATATCCGTAATGTGTTCTCACCCTCGAGTAATAGTCTGAAGCTCGATTTGGCCAATTGTCTTTATCAAATCCTGGAGCATTTTCCAATCGTTCTTTATCGACATTTAGCACCATTTTTTCATCATTGTGATCGACAGAAAAAGACTTCCATGGAATGGCAAAATATTTGTCACCGATGCCTAAAATTCCACCAAAGGACAATACGGCGTACTCAATCTCGCCAGAACTTGTATCGATCATCAAATCTTTAATATTTCCCAGGTCCTCTCCCTGAGCATTGCAGACGCCAGTACCATTGATACTGCTTGCAGATAATAACAGTGAATTATTCATAATGTATCAAATTTTGTTGTTAATAAAATAAATGCTTATCGTTTTAATGATTTACGAGATCTACTCTAAAGCCTCACAAATCTACCTGTCAAATAAATCCCACTTCTCTTGACTATTGGTAGTATCCCGCGCTTGGTCTAGATCCAAAAATATTTCAAACCGATCTCATTCAAAGGTTACCAGAGGTAGCCTTTATGTCTTCTCAGCTTCAGGATCCAGGTCGGCAATGTGATAGGTATACTGTTCACGCAACCAGTCAATATCAGATTCAGTGAGACCAAATTTCTGGAATAGATAGTTTTCCACTCCTTTATATTTTCCATTGATCACATCAAACGCTGCGTCAATGTAAGCTTCTTGAACCACAAACATATTTTCTAATGTCTCTTTGCCAATAAAAACTCTACGGCCTTTACGCATCTTCTCCAAATTGAGTTCATACCGGTAGAAATTAGACATTAAATATTCATCCTTGACGGTTTTCTCATCCACGCCTAAGGTCAAGAGAATCACACTGGCCATCAAACCCGTACGATCTTTACCTCCGGAGCAATGAAAGAGCAGCGGCACTTTTCCGGGTTGCATCAAATGGTCAAACACCGGCTTATAATCCGACCCAGCTGTATCGGCAAAAGCAATCATGATTTCTCGAAACTTTGCCTTGGCTTCGGCCCGGCGAAGACGATGGAAAATGATATCGCGTTTGAGCCGCTCATATTCAGTGCCATCGGGGTCGGCAATAGGTGCTCTGACATAGGTGACTCCCTCAGGATAACGATCCGGTTCTTGAGCCACCTCAATATCATTTCGGAGATCTACGATGGTCTTTAACCCCAGATTTCGTAAATAGGTGATGTCTCTATCGGAAAGTTCATTTAATTTGCCCGACCTAAAGATTTTCCCCCACGAAGTATATCGGCCATCGGTGGTGGGAATACCTCCTAGATCACGAAGGTTCCCTTGCCCTTCCAAGGGGATGAGTCGCTCCGAAGCCAGGTAGGCGGTGCTGTCATCTGCTTCCAATTCCCTCAGACCAAAAAATAATCTTTGGTGCTCAGGAACATCTTGCTTGAGGATAATGGTATCTCCGACTACCTCCATAAATGGTTCGCCCTGAAAAACGGTTGTTGGATCCGTCCCCCGGTACAAGTCCCAATGGCCTTCCTTTTTGAAGATAAGCCCATCTCTTTTCAAAATAATTTCATATTCGTCCAAGAAATTTCTATTGACGATGATTGGCTCTTGCAGTGTTCTTGTCTTTTCAGCAGTCAATGTAGGTCCTTTACACGCCGGAAATAATAATATGGCTGACAGTAAAAAGCCAGGAAAAATACATGGCATCCATTTACTTATCATATATGTTCCACATTTTTTTGAAAGCAAAAAAGAGAGGAAGCTCTGGGCTTCCTCATATGTCTTCTGATAAAATCATTTACAGATTTTATCCATCTTCATGAATTTACACCCGCTTTGTGGCATTCATGACAAATGTGACAATAAAGAGTACTAAGAATATATAGAATAAGATTTTGGCAATTCCAGCTGCACCAGCAGCGATTCCACCAAATCCAAAAAGAGCTGCGATCAGTGCAACTACCAGAAAAATTATTGCATAGCGTAACATAATCTTGATTTTAAATTAGAAAATATTTCAAAGGGTCTTTCATCAACTTTTTGACGATATCAGGTCTACATAGGTTCGCTTCCAGGCAGGATTTTAAGCTGCCGGCAGCAAATTTTCCTCTTCTAGCAAACTCTTCATCCTGTTTCGGACGAAAAAGATTCTACTTTTTACCGTGCCAATGGGAATGTCTTGAATGTCGCTGATCTCTTGATAGGAATATCCTTCCTCATAGAGTCGAAAAGCCTCCAAGTTATTCTCGCTGATGCTTTGCATCAAAGATTTGATGTCAGCACACTTCAATACCTCGTACCCCTGGTTAGCTTCCGTACGTCGATTGAAGAACAAGCCCCGGGTATTTGCTTGCTTTGCCAGAAGCTCCTGTCTTCTACTTTTTCTTCGAAACTTGTTGATAAAAGTATTGTAGATGATCGTACTAAACCAATTTCTAAACTTCGGAAGATCAGAGAATGAATCTCTCTTATTTATGGCCCGGATACAGGCATCTTGTACCAGGTCCTTTGCATCGGCTACATTCTTGGTCAACTTCTGTGCAAAACATTGGAAGTAGGTAGCGTTTGATTGAAAACAATGATTAAATTCTGTGATCGTCATAGCATTGTAATTTAAGTTCAGCACAATGATACGACAATATGATTAATAAACCAACTTTATGATGATTTTTTTATCATTATTTGATCAGAATTAATGATTTCAATCAACTTTTTGTTGATATCCAGCAGATATTCAAGCAAATAAAGGAGATTTGCGGCACTGATAAGGCCCTCAGCTGCGGCATCGGCTCCATCCATTTTCACGCGAAGATCTTTGTAAGCCTTAAAACCATTGACCATATTGGCTATTTGGTAGTTTTTTTGAACAAAATCGCGTAAAACTTCATCATCATTGATGATTACCTGGTCCTCTGCAGCCTGTTTACCGTTATTTTTCACACCCTCCCCTGCTGTGGAAATATGATGTCTGGCCTTTACAAGCTGACGTTCATCGCTGAGATCACGATTCAAAAGGTCATCAATGCCAACATCAAAAAACTCAGCATAGCGTTGCAACACCTTCAATTTTGGTTCAGCACTGCTGCTTTCATATGAAGCTATTCTATTACGGGTAACTTCCAGTTTATCCGCAAGTTCTGTCTGACTCAACTGTTTGTAACGGCGTAGGTTCTTTAAGTTTTTAGATAAAAAACTGTCCATATCTTATGTATTACCGGCTACCCAGGAAACAGCACCAGGCAAGGGTATGTTCACCTTTCCAACAAAATGATTGATTTTCGTAACAAATATAATGAATTCGAGCTAATATTGAAATCGACTCTGGATTCAATCCGTCGCAATGTGCATCCAAAACCGGACAAATCTTTTTACCTGGCAGGTCATCTTATTCATGACACCCCGACCTGTGGGGGAGATTTGCTCACCTAAACCCAATCATTCTGTTTGAAAAATTCAGCATGAGAGCGGCAGCCCTTGCTTCCCACTCCTGAGGATCATTGAATCATCAATATCTCCATATCCTACTGATTAGTGAGGCTATTCGCTCCGAAAACGGAGCAAATCCAATAAGGTCCTTAATCTGCAAGCTTAAGTAACTGTACTTCCGGGCTAGGTACAGAACCACGGTGGCTGCGAAAGGATGGAATTTGTTTAAGTTGATTGACATACAAGCTTGACCTGTCTCCTAATCTCACCACGCCCTTTCCAAGCCTTATGCCGACAGATCCAAACAGCCTAATTTTTATGAGAGAAGGTTCCGTCCCGAATACGTTCATGAAATACTTCTTATGAATGTATTTTTACTACCTCACTAGGTAATATGCCAAAGCGAATTTTGAATTTACGTGCAAAAAAACCCAGATTTTGATAACCCACTTCATTGGCAGCTTCTTTGACTGAGTAACCGTTTGACATGAGCAATGACCGGGAAAAATCCAGCCGTAGACGTTGTACGTATTGATTAATGGTATGCCCCGTAAGTTTCTTAAACTCCTTTTTCAGTTTTTGCTGATTGATGCCCACAGTCTTAGCCAACTGGGGAATGGTTGGCGGCTTTCTGAATTCATTGTCTAAAATAGCTTTGGCTCTTAAAATCCTCTCCAATTCAAATTCCTTCAGAATTGACTTTGTCCGGTCTGGTGAATGGTCTTCGTGAAACTGCCGGTATTGCTGAGCAATGATTTCCAATGCCGAGGCTTCTTGCTGGGTAGAACGTACCAGGCCCTGATACTTAGACTGAATAAGTTGTTCAATTTCCTGTTGGATTGTGTGTGAGTAATTGTGGACATACAGATAGGCACCACTCGCTTCAGTATCATTTAGAATCTCAAGTAGTTTCCCGGGTATGTCCTTTTCCGGACAGGGCAATTTATGCCGGAAGCGGCTTCGGTCTAGCTCGAGTGACACAAATCTGACATGAATATTGGCTGGAATCGTAAACTTTTGCAGCTCTCCTTGCTTGTTTGCGGTTAATGACCCCTGGTATGAACTCAAGTGGGCTGAGACTCCAACATCCGCCAAGGAATGATTGATCTGGCCGGCAAGACAATAGTTGAATCGAAGTAAGGTGTTTGCTCTTCCCGCTAAGCACAGGGTCAGTGTCTTGTGGAGGCGGGCATCTATGGCCCAAGCCGAAATGACATCTTCAAAATCATACATGTAAACGGCCCCTTCCCCTTTGTCCGGAGCTACGGGTATCGTAAAATGTCGACAATCGATATCTAAGTTGGTACCAAAGTACGAAGCCACCTCTCGGGCAGCCTCCTCTCCAGATTCTTTATGGATGGTTATCATTATCGTCGCCAAAATTCATTTCCCCGTATGGACAGAGTGTAGCTTCAGATTGTTCTATCGATCGATTTTGGAACGGAAGTTGACAATTACTGATCCAGGCCGGCTCTCTGTCCTCTACCGCGATGAAGCTCACTTGGCAAGACATTGAATCTTTCGAAAAATTTTCGGCTAAAGTATCCGTGATTGCTGTATCCCACCTCATAAGCCGCTTCACGGACCGAAAATTTCCCGCTGATGAGCAATGCTCTGGCATGCTCCAACCTTAGTTTTTGCAGATATTGATTGACGGTCAAGCCATAGATCTCCTTAAAACCACCTTTTAGTTTCTGTTGATTTATGCCAATCCTTTTGGCCAATTGAGGGATGGTTGGCGGATCACGCATCTCCTCTTTAAGAATCTTCTTCGCCTCCCTTAGTCGGTCCCGATCATACTCCTTCAACACCTGTCCAACTCCATGCAGGGTAGTATCGTCAGTATACTGCCGATATTGCTGGGCAATGATCTCCAGTGACTTTGCTTCTTGATGAGTGGTCTTGATTAAACTCTTGTATGAGGTGTCAAGAATCTCCAGTGATTCATCATGAATCATATGGGCATAGGTAAACTGATAGCTGAATAGCTTCTCGCCAATGGCATCTTCCAGCACATCCCTCAACTTGGAGGGAATATCATCGATTTTACAGGGAAGCTTGTCTCGGTAATGTGAACGATCCAGTTCGATGCTGATGAAGCGAATTCTCTCATGACTATGTAAACTCATTCGGTGGGTGCTCCCGCAGACATTGGCCGTCATTGAACCCTTAGCTCTCTCCAAAGTTGCAATATATTGGTCATCATGCATGCGATGCATCACTTGGCCTTCGATGCAATAATTGAATCGCAGTAAGCGATCTGCTTCACCCTGAAACTCAAAGTGGACTGGACGGAAGAAAATACCATCTATAGCCAGAAGTCCTATGACTTCAACAAAATCAATCACGCGGATGGATCCCTCCCCTATGGGATGGGGTATCTTGATTGTATAGTCTCGACAATCCTCCTCTAACTTCCCTCCGATCTGATCCCTTAACTGCTCAGCCAATTGTTGGCTGGCACCATAGCCGATCTCCAGATGCAAGGGAGTTTGGTCAATCTCCATCATGATTTTACAGATTTAGTGGCCGTAAGAAAGATAGCTTTCTCATCAATGAATACCAAAGATCCTACCGATCCGACCAGCTTTAATTCGGATCAGACTAGCCTCTTTCTCCCTCTTCTCCTATCTTTATTTACAACGAATAAGCTAAGGACTATTTTCAAAACCTCCATTCAGATCAGCGACCAGCACCTACACTCCTGACGTTAAACTTTAATCTTATGAAGTCCTTTCCAGTCATTCTACGCCAGCTACGTTGTTCAAGAGGTTTAAGTCAGACCGCGTTGGCTCAGGCCATTGGGGTCAGTAAAAACCATATTGCCGGCCTGGAGCATGGCAAATGGGAGCCCTCCACAAATATGTTACGGATGATCGCTAAAATCTTGGGTGTAAAGATAGACACTTTGGTCGGTATGAGCGGACGACAATCTCCGATCTCAGCAAAAAAATCACTCAAGAGTCGCTCCAGAAAAGGCAAATTAGATCTTCAACAGCTCAAGGATTTTATTGAAGGTACTTGTACAGGACAGAAAGTCTTTGAAGGCGTCTATAGTCTTGAACAATTCGCAAAAGATTGTGAATCTATGGATCGACCCATCACAGGCGATTCAGTCGAGCTCTTAGACTGCCTGCAGGATTTGCTCGATATGAACTGGCAACTGTTAGATGCCATGACCTTGGTACCGAAGAGAAGTTGACATCATTCGTTTTCTTCAACGTACCTCATCTTCCGGCTATAATATTTTAACCAATGATCACAAGATCCACTCTCATAAACGCTTACTCTTAAGTGTCACGAAAACCACCCGTGATTAGATTTTCAGAGCCAGCCAGTCTTAAGTGATGACTACCACAGAGCAGGCGCCATGTTCAGCGAACAAAGTCGACAATGGAGATGTCAGTTTTGTAGGTACTCCATACATGATAGAGAAGAGTATGGAGGATGCTGAAACAAGTTTTTTTAACCATAAAGACATACAACAATGAAACATTTGACAGGGCTTATTCTCGCTGGATTCTTATTACTCTGTTTTTCTTGTGGCAACAACTCCAATCAACCGGATATGGATGATGCCAAAGAAGACGTTGGTGAAATGCTGGATGAAACGAACAATGCAGTTCGTGCACAGTGGGCTGAATTTCGCGATGAACTCAGGGATACCAAGCAAAAGATTGATGATGAAATCCAGGAAATTGATGAAGAACTAGCCAGTGCTGGAGCTGATGCCAGGAAAGACCTAAATGAGCGCAAAGCGAAACTGCAAGCATGGAGTAATGAGATTGGCCTGCATATGCAGGAACTCGGTAATGACATCACTGATGGTTGGCAAGAAGTCAAGAATGAAACCAACGATCTCCTGGAAGATGTCGAAAGTTACTTTGATGACCATGGATAGCAGTTTCCAGGACAAAGGGAGCTAACCAAGAAAGACCCCTATCCCTTGTGCATGCAGCCTTCACGTGCAGTTTGGAATGTGTGAAATCTATCAATAATTTTCTTGCCGGTATAATGTGAATTGTACCGGTTTTTTTTGTCTCAAACGGAATAGAGTTATGTATGCATCTTCTTGGGAGCTCCCCCTAAAAACCCCACTCGTAGATCGGAAAAAATGGCTTCGCCATTTTTATCTGCGACGGAGAAAATAGCAGACTCTCCTCATGAATAAAAGTGCAAACGTCTAGTTGTGTATTCTCCCATCTACATCCCAAAATTCGAAACTGATCTTATTCAGCGGCCAGAAGAGGAATACCAATTACTTCCTGGCATCTGTGCTATTGGCCAGTAGGGTTAGATTGGAGATGATAATCTCTTCTGCTGAAATGGAGCAGGGTGAAGCAGATCCTATCGAGTCAATCACAAACGCAATGAAATCAGGGATGATGGCTATCTCCTTATCAGGATCCAACATGCGCATGCCCCACCCTGGGAAAATCCGGTGATCCCTTGGTGTCAGCCAACTTCGATGCTCGATCTGGTGCCGGTCATCTGCCTCCAAAGATTGAATCAAATTCAAGAGAGAATCTCGGGGGCCTTCCAGATACTGGATAAAACTCTTCCCACTGTAAAAGAGAAGTCCTGTGATATCAAGTTGACGGTTGCGAAGGTCTGCCAATACAGACAACTTCCTCAATTCATCATCATTCAATTGTTGAACAGCGCTGCTGCTGTAAACAAACCGGTGAATGAGATTTTCTTCTTCTATCTCCATATGATCTATAAGCAAATTGGTGCCAAAAATACGGCCGTGAGGAACTAGTTTACTATTCCTTTTGGAAGTATATTTGCACTAATCAGCAGGTTATTTGGCCGTATGAATTGAGCTGATGGGAACCTAACTAAATTCTACTTTTCTCCAGGCCCCAGCCAGAACGAAGGATTAAAGAGATCATCACCAAGGGTGAAGGGATTAAATACTCTCTCTTTCAAGTTCAGTGAAAGCAACTCCGATCATTGTTCATATCATTGGCCACCAGGTATTGCCAAAATCATAAAGGAATGGTGATCATCCATCCTGTAACTAAGATGATAAAAAAAGCCCCGACCACCAATTTGGTCAGGGCATCCAACGGCCACTAAAACAATCTGTAAAATCATAGTGCCGCTAAGGCTTGCTTCAAACCTAACTAACTAACTATTTCTTCTTCAATTGGACCGTTTATCAGCGTCCGTGTTTTTCTCGGAAATGGCAGCTTCCAAAGCATTGATGGCTTTGCGAGTTTTCACAAAGAATTCATGTACTTGCTGATCCTGCTTTCCCAAAAGGGTATCGGGATCAATTTTTTCAATGGCCTCGCAGGCCTGCTTTACTTCCATTCCCTTATATGCTACCTCTGGTGATTTGGCCAAAGATTCAAGGGCCTCACCGGTCATGGCAAAGATCTCCTCGGCCCAATCGGCGTGATTGTCGGACTTGGGATCGTCGTCTAATTTTTCAGCTTTTGCAAGAATTTTTTGACGCTTGGTTGACCAATCACTCAATGTTGCACCACTTTCATCAGCCAGATGATCGATAGCGGATACAATCTTGGTGATGCCTGATCGGATGTCGGCATGGTGGCCGGAAAAATCTTTATCCTTGGACATGTCACACCAGCTGTTGTAGTCTTCCACCGCATTCCCATGGGTACCTTTCACCGAGGCATCCTTCTTGGCATATGTTTTACCGGTTTTAGACTTCTGGTGTGCTTTATCTGACATTTCCTTACTCGATTTGGATGACGAATATCTGTCTGAATCCTTTTCTCCGGAATCAGCATCAATCTGAATCACCATCGGCACAATATGGTATACTCTCTTGGTGATCAGACGATTTCGCACCTCGTTTTCCAGCAGAAAGAAATTGAATGCTTTGTCCAACCCAACCACATTTTCGAACTTGTCGAAATAATCCTTGCGAAGTTCCATCAAGTCAATATCAACTTCCCAAAAATCTTCTACGAAATCTTCGGTCTCTTCGGCCTCATCTTTTGCTGAATCATCTTCTTTCATTTCTTCCTGGTACTCTTCAATCAGCTTCGTTTTTTTACGGACCAGGCGTGCTTGTTTGCGCATGTAATCTTCCATAACATCGGCAAATCCTTCTTTTTCCTCGTCCGTCAAGTCTAAAGCCTCTATGGTCCAGGTGAGAAAGTCAACGTCGAGCTCATCCTTTACGGATTGCTTAAATTCTTTCCAATCCTGTTCATCAACCTCTTGGGCTGACGTATACTGCAGCAGAAATGAAACTGCCAGCAGTGCAATGATCAATCTTTTCATATCATATATAATTTTGTTAATAAAGGTTATTTCGCCATTCTGACAGATTAACCATTCCAAAAGTTTGACCGGATCGATCTGTCAACAGAAAAATATCGGAGCATTCCTTCTTCGGTATCCGTCAATGTTGCTCAATCACTCAAGAGCAATGAACAATGTGATCATCCATGTTGTCATGTTTGGCATGACAAAAAACAGCGGCTACAATTACTTATGCGAGCTTCTTTAATCATCCTTTTGATTCTAATGGGGATTGCCTCCTCAATTTGGTCAAACTCACCATCAGGGAACTTTAGGGAAACCGGTCGTTTAGATGAAGATTTAGAAACGGCATCGGCCGAGTTATACGTTTTCAGTCATATCAACCTCGGAGAGATCTCAGCCAATCGAATTTCAAAGTATATTGAACGGGTGAGAAAGGTATCGGCGGAAGAGGTAAACATCATATTTCTGGGTAACTTCTACATGCCAGGGGCCGATTTGGTCATCAAGAAGACGGCCGTGAGCTTAGCGGATCGGTATGGTGAGGTCTACCTAATTCCTGGAGAAAAAGAATGGAATATATTGGGAGCTGAGGGAATCAGGAAGTTTGACGAACAATTGGATGAGGGTGACGGTAAGAAGTATGATTTACTGATTCCTGATAATGCTTGCGGAGAGGTTGAAACCAAGGAAATTACCGATAAAGCTACTTTGTTGGCTGTTGACTCCGAATGGTTTCTACAAGATTGGTCAAAAATCCATGGGATAAATGAAGATTGTGAGGTAAAGGACCGAGACGACTTCCTTTTTTTTCTTGACGAAGAGATCAGTGGCCTCAAAGAGAAACTTGCCCTCTTGTTTGTCTATCATCCGCCCTATCGCTATGATCGCCGGGGAGGATATGAACGCCTCACTGACCAATTGTTTCCTTTGGCCGAATACTTTCCTTGGGCTTACCTACCCTTGCCTCTTCTCGGTACGGGAATTCAACAAAGTGAGGCTTATCTGCGTGGGCCCAGCTGGGCGACTCATCCATACTATCAGAAGTTGACTACCAAAATCAAGCATTTAGCCAAATTCCAGAAGAAGCTCATTGTGATATCAAGCGATGCACATCACCTCATGCATATGTATGAAAATGAGTGCCATATGCTCAATGTCTACTCCGGTGAAGAGACGAAACCCTTTAACAAACACTTGCCCGGCTTCGCTGATCATCGAAGTGGATTTCTAAAAATCGGCATCAACAACCAGGAAGCCAAACTGTCATTTCACACGCTGGATGACGAGGGTACTGAAATCTATCAAGAACACTACCGCATCCCTGAGGTGATCGAAGATGAAATCCGGTTTGATACCGTCACCACGGTCGATGAATTTCCCGAAACTGTGACTCGCCCCATCATGCGTAAAGGGGAAGGTATGCGACCTGATGCAACCTGGTTTTGGGGCCGACTGAATACAGATCTCTATTACGAGCCAATTGAAGCAGCAGTCCTTGATCTGAACCGCGAAGTGGGTGGATTGAAGCCCTATCGGATAGGAGGAGGACATCAATCTATATCTTTGCGTTTGGAAGATTCCCAAGGCAGAAAGTATGCCACTCGTTCCGTGATTAAATCACCAAATGCCCTGCTGGCACCACCGTTTAATTTTTCATTTCTGGAAACCATCTTCGAATTTTACTTTACCGCCGCAAATCCCTTTGGTTTTTTAGCCATGTATCCAATGGAAAGCGCCTTGGGCTTGAAGAGCGCAGAATCACAACTTAGGTTTCTTCCCTATCAAAAAGGGTTATCGCCTTACAATGATGAAACCGGCGATCAATTCGTGTTATTTCGTAAAAGAATCGACGACAGTTGGATTGAGGAAGGGACTTTTGGCCAGGTGGAGGATTTCGAAGGATCTCATGATTTGTTGAAAGAATATTATGAAAACGATGCCACCATAGATCGTCAAGCGTATCTGAAAGCGCGATTGCTCGATTTTCTGGTCAATGACTGGGACCGTCATGAAGACCAATGGAAATGGTCAAAAAAGGATGATCCAGCACGACCCAATTTGAATTTGTATACACCGATCCCCCGGGATCGAGACCAGGTCTTTGCAGAGCACAACGGGTTTCTCCTTTCTTTTCTGCGTCAATATACTCCGTCGCTTTTTGCTATGAGGCCTTTCCATTCGAAGATAACCCGTAAAGATATCAACCGGTCAGTGCGTAAAACCGCAGTGCTGGATAACCACGTTTTGACGGGAATCCCCAAGGAAACCTGGGACTCCATCAGCCGCTGGAGTCAGGAAAAAATAACTGACGATGTGATCGCCAACAGTGTAAACCGGCTTCCGCCCGGTCTTAACGAAGACCGTAAAAAGCACATCCAAAGGGTCCTTACAAGCAGGCGTGACCAGATGCATAAATATGGTCTTTTGTATTACGAGGCGATCCATGAACGGCCCTTTATTTTCGCCTCTCAAGATGCTGACTCCATAATCATTGAAGCAAACCAGACCGAAACGCGGATAATCATCAGGTCTCAAGATGATGACGATGATTGGTATACCAAATTTGAAAATCACTTCCAGAACCGAGATGTCAGAGAGATCACTATTTTCGGGAAAGAAGGGGATGATGTTTTCCTAATGAATGGAGGTTACGGGAAAACGCCAAAGGTGCGATTGATTGGAGGTTTGGGTACGGACCAGTATTTGGATGAACTGGTGAAGAGGCCTGCCAAATTTATTATGGTAGAAGGGTCAATCGATGAAAGTAACGATGATGTGAAGATCAGGAGATCCATTAATGAAAACAGAAAGGCCGAGTCGTTTTCAAAAAATGATGTGATCAAACCCTACGCTTTTTATGTGCCGAAACTTGCCTATAATCGAGATGATGGTGTGTTCTTCGGTACTGATGTGACCTTCAACCGGCCGGGATTTAAACGAAAAGTTAGCCACACCCTGGGCATTCAGCTCTCATCCAAACCACGTTCTTCATCTTTTGAATACGCCTACCGGAATGAGAACAATCTTAAATCCAGAGATTTTCTGTTGGATTTATTTGTGTCCGGACCTCAATATGTCTATAATTTTTTTGGATCTGGAAACCGGTCAACCATTGATTTCTCCAAAGAGCGCGCTTTCTATTATGTGCGGGAGAAAAGTGCCAAATTGAGCTCCGGTTGGATTTGGCATCTCAATGAATTATTGGAGTTTACGGCCAGGGTTAATTTCGATCGGCTGGCGATAGAGAAAGTAGAAAATCGCTTTGTCTCTACCCCTGGGGTAGTGGCTGAGGACGTTTTCTCTAATCAGTACTTTGGCGGAGTGACCATTGCCCTTGCTGCAGAAAATATGAACAGCCGGTTAAGGCCCACCAACGGCACCTCAATTCATATTCAAGCCTCTTACCTGGATCACTTAAGCAGTAAAAAAAGGGATTATTTTAGACTGGATGCGGGATATGAGATGTACAAGAGTTTAGATCTGTCAGAAAGGTTTGTTTACTCGACCCATCTTTTCGGTGCCCATGTGACTGGTGACCCGTTCTTCTACCATCTCCCAACCATAGGGGGTAATGACAATTTAAGGGGGTATCGCAACAACCGTTTTCAGGGCCATACCGCCTTTTACCACAACAATAATCTCCATTTTCGGCTTTTTGACAGATTTGGGAAGGGAGTACTTCCCACTTCTCTTGGACTCACTCTATCTTTTGATCATGGCAGAGTCTGGAGCCGGGATGAACTAGGAAGTGAAAAAGATTGGCGAACCACCTTTGGTGCCGGTCTCTGGCTTTCACCATTTGACCGGATAAATTTGTCGGTGGGAACCTTTAAGGCTGATGAGGAGTTAGAAATCAGATTTAAGATTGGATGGTTATTTTAAATAAACAATAATGGCAGTAGCTGAAAAAAAATATACAAAATTTGATGTCTCCGCCGGCGAGGAATATGTCAATTTTCTGATGCATGAGGAGGTGGCACCCAAGAATGTGCTGCACAATTATGACGATACCAGGAAAATGCTCGATCGTGCTGATCTTTTACTCAGCAAGGAAGTACAGCTGGATCAAAGAGATCGGGATGTCATTAAATTGGCGGTTTTATTCCTAAACACCGGATATATACATCAGGAAGAGGACTACCTGCAGAAGAGTATTGAAATCGCTGAGAAGTTTTTTGTGGAACGAAATATTTCACCCGCCTTTGTGCAAGATGTAATTGATTGTTTACAGAGTATAGAAAGCGAAGATGCCCTGCAAAATTATCGGCATGCCGTATTTCACGATATTGTCAATGGCTTTATTGGCGAAAAGAAACTGGGCAACAGGATCAGCCAGCAAGTGCTGGAATCCAATCTTTTTCGGGAGAAGCCTCTAGGTGAGCTGGATGTCGTACAGAAAATGCACAAGAAGTTCAGAGATCATCGCTTCAATACCAAATATGCTGAAAAGATATGGAGTAAGAGAAAGAAGAAGAATCTGGCCAAGCTCAAGAAGAAGATCTTTGAACTAAGGGAAAGCGCCAAGATCACCAATAATAAGAGCGCCCAAACCATGATTAAGACGGCATTACGTAATCAGGTTGACCTGGTAGCGATTGCCGATAAAAAAGCAGGGATCATGATCAGTCTCAACGCCATACTACTCACGATCATGATTCCTGTATTCAGCACGGCCTTGATTGATGTAACCAGGTTCTATTTCCCAATGATCATTCTCATGGTGACCTGTGGGGTAACGGTCATCCTGGCAGCTCTGGCGACACAACCGGGAAAAATGAAAGGGGATCTCAAGAAAGAAGAAATCAGAGAAGGCACCAGATCTCTTTTTTATTTCGGAAACTATACCGAGATGAAAAGAGAGGACTATTTAAATCAATTGCGCAATGTGGTGGTACGCGACCGGGTTTTTGAAAATTCCATGATCAATCACCTATACGATCTTGGTCATATTTTGGGGCGAAAATATCAACGCTTGCGAATCTGTTATACGGTTTTTATCATCGGTATCGGACTTACGATAATCATTTTTGCATTGATGTTATTTTATCCGACTGAGTTATAGATTATTAACCATGAAATTACGAATTAATAATGAAGGCAGCCATCATTTGCTGGCCTTGCTCGTTTTCAGTCTTCTGCTCATCAGTTCACAATGTCGACCAACGCGTATCAGCAAAATCGACACTTCTTATGTCAATGGTGATCACCGCCTTCCATACCTCCTCAACAGTCCGGACCGAACCATTAAATTATCCAAAAAATTGAAGGAGATCTCTGGCCTGGAATACTATGAAGAGGAAGATGCCCTTCTGGCCGTCAATGATGAAAAGGGGGAGATCTTTATCCTGGATAAAGAAACCGGGGAGATTAAGAAGGAAATAGAATTTGAAGATGATGCCGACTACGAGGGAATAACGGCAGTTGGAAACATTGCCTATGTCACCCTAAGTAAAGGTAGCGTAGAAGTTGTCGATCTGAATTCTGGAGAAAATACCGATCGATTAAAAACAGATCTGGACCGGAAGAATGATGTTGAAGGTATTTTGTACCATAAGGAGATGGACCGACTGCTATTATTCTGTAAGGGAAGAGGCCTGGACAAGAAGAAGTCCAATCGTGATCGTTTTATCTATTCTCTGGATATCAAGGAAGAAAAACTTGATGACGAGCCCTATTTTACTTTTTCATTAAGGGAAGATATCCAAGAATTGGAGCCGTATAATATTACGGAACATTGGGTAAATAATTTATCAGTTACCAGCCGAATCAGAGACTTTGGGCCTTCGGGTGCAGCTTTCCATCCACATACCGGAGATATTTACGTAGTGAGTTCCAGAGGTTCCATACTGGTTGTCTTAAGCCCGGAAAAAGAAATTAAAGGGATTCACTTCTTTAGAAAATCGATCAACGGACAACCCGAAGGTTTAGCTTTCGATCCTGACGGCACCTTATACCTCTCCAATGAAACTCATGGAAAAAGAGCGCATATCAGTGTGTACACTATGCAGGAAATAGAAATTGAAAAGAATGATTCTGTTCCTGTAAATCCCTTGGAAGAAGTAATAAAGGAAAAATTAGGTGGGGAGAAGTAATCCAATGTGGCCATGAATTGTCAAATCCGTGACCTAAATTCTGATCCAGTGGTATAGTTACCCATCAATCAGGCTTTGAGTCTGATTCACTACTGGTTCCGCCTTGTTTTTCTACCGAAGATTCTCCTATGGGAATGCTAGTGCTTCATTCAACAAGTATATGATATTAGTGGGGCAGCTAGTTTTTGACAGATCGAAGAGGCGAAACCCCGCCTGAATGACTTCAGTCGGGCAGGCGAGCATAGTCGTAACAATGTGAGGCTTTTGACGATGAAGAGATGTCGGAAAGTAACATGCCAATAGTATTAGATATTTTTTGAATGAAGCACTAGCCCAGCTTCTTTTATTAATGCAAAATGTACTGAACTTCTGGCATGAAATCTACGGGGCCAACTGTATGATCTGGACTATTAAAAATCCCTCTCCTAAAATTTATAATTCACCCCTAAGTAGACATTTCTGCCAAATACCGGTCCCCAGGTCAAAGACGAATCAAAGTACGCTCCAAAGGGGTTATCGGAAGCCAAGATGGGATTAGGTTGGCGGTAATTCATGATATTCTCCGCTCCGAGATAGATATCAAATGCATCGTTCCAGTTTTTTCTAAACTGTGTATTTACCACTACATAACCGGGTGATCTTGTAGGCAATCTATATTCATCGGGATTCGAAGTGGTATTGGGTATTCTCTTACTCCCCTGATAATTTACCGTTGCGTCGAAATACCAGGCTGATTCTGTTTCATACGCCAGGTTCAAGAAAATCCGGTGTCGTGAAGTGAGCGGTCTTTCTAAGAGTCTATCTCGATAAGTTGTCTTCACATCATACCACCGGTAGGCCAACCTGGCGTCTAAATGACGAACCAATTCATAATCTACCTGTAGTTGCATACTATGGGCATAGGACCTTCCTTCAAGATTATAGAAATGAACCTCTTGAGGATTTTGATCTAGGTCAATGACAATTTGGTTTTGAAATCTGGTATGATAGAGATCTACACTCAAGGTACCTGATCGCGGCCCAAGAACAATCGTCTGAACAAAATTGGTTCCGAAATTCCAGGAAACCTCCGCATCAAGACCATATGGCTTTTTACCCCCATCACTGTGGATAATCAACTGACGGGAACTGGCCATCGATCCTGCCTGCTCCAGCAAAATATTAGCAGTACGCTGACCTCTGCCTAGAGACAGACGCCAGACCAAGGCATCGTTAAGAAGGTAGCGAAGATGAAATCTTGGTGTGACAAAGACACCAAATTGGTTATGATGATCAGCCCTCAATCCCCACACCCAAGTTAGTCGATCATGGCCACCAAAAGAATACTCGATGAAAGTGCCCGGCACACTTTCTGTGCGAGTAAATCCCTGTCCATCAAAAACTTCGTCAAATTCATCGAACTGCCAACTTAAGCCCATAACCACTTGGTGATCGGTATTGCCCAGGATGCTTTGATAAAGTAGATTGGCATAGAGGGATGCCTGCTTTGCATCATACATCCTTTGACCAAAGACATTGGATTGCGAATGTCTTGCACCAGATAACTGGACAGCCCAACTCCGCCAAGGGACTTCCTGACTTACCTTACCTAGCTTCAACCAGCTACTCAGGCGGTCAATATCCGACTGGAGACCCCAGTGGTTAATTGTCTGATCTTCATCCGGATCAAAGGCAAATTCACCACCGGTTTGATCCACAAGGACTCCCGAAAACCCAAATTGAAACCGCAATCCGTTCTCACCAACATATTTATAGCGATTCATGGCTATCACCTGGTTACTGAGTGGATTATCGAGAAATCCATCCTCATTCCTATCCAGTCGGCGCTGGTTAGACTTGCCATGAAGCAGCATGCCAGAACTCCAACCCTTCCCCAAGGCCAGATTTGTAGTCAAATTCCCTTCAAATCGCGCTGCCTCATTGGCAAAAAGATTGACATATAATCTTGGATCGGTATCCGGTTTGCGTAACTCTACATTGATCTGACCACTCATACTCTCAAACCCATTGATGACGCTCCCGGTGCCCTTACTTAGCTGCATGCTTTGCACCCACGGACCAGGAATAAAAGTGAGTCCATAGGTCGAGGCGAGACCTCGGCCGTAAGGTAAATTTTCTCTAGTCATTTGGATATATGGACCGGCGAGTCCCAACATTTGAATTTGACGAGTTCCTGTGATGGCATCGGTAAAAGCCACATCTACGCTAGGATTGGTCTCGAAACTTTCACTCAGGTTACAACAAGGAGCCTTTAGTAACTCCTTCTCGGAAATATGCTCAATCTTTCCAGCATCGACTAATGAATAGTTGATGGCTCTTTGGCGTTGCGTGACCTCTACATCCTCCAACTGGTTTCCTGGATGTAACGCAATCTCAAGGTAATTTTGGCTAACCAACACGGTGTCTGACTGGAAGCCAATGTAAGTGACCACTAAACGGTTTACAGAGGGATGAACCTCAATACTGAAGGTTCCATCATCCAAGGAGTAGGTGCCGACTTCGGTATCCAGCCAGAAGATGTGTGCAGCAACTAACGCAGACTTATCCAGGGCGGAGAGAATCTTCCCCGTGATAAGTGGGTCACTTTGCCCAAAGGTAGAAAAGGTGAGTTGGGTTAAGACCAGCCAAAGGCAGTGACGCCAACCTGCTTTAATGGACTTCCACGCCATCACGATAAGCACAGCAACCGGGCAGTTTCGCATATGCCTCTTCCGATGCCTTGAGGGAATCAGTGTCGTGGCCAACCTCTGCAATGGCCTCTTTAATGGCCTTTAGGTCTGTATTTTTAGTTTTGTACATGACCTTGATCATTTGCGTCTCCTTACTCCACTCGGCAAATTTGACACCCTTGATTAATGCGGCTTCTTCTATGCGCTTTTCACACATCTGGCAAACACCACGAACCTCAAACTCTGCCGTTTCTATCTTCTTAAGCGACGACTGAGCAAAAAGCTGCGTAGTGAAAAACAAAGAACTACCTAGCGTTGCAATGAAAAATATAAGTATTCTAAAGACCATAGAAATCAATTATTTTAGAAGTAGAAATGACTTATCTCTCGTAAAACAGGCATTCACGGTACATGGTTCAATATCATCCCAATTAGCACATAAGATGAAATACCTTCATATCACCTCAGCCCTCAAAACGATGCTTATCTGGTGTTATTGTTCGCAATGCCGATTACTTCTCCCCCCCAACCGATCAGGATTGCCACTTTCATAGCCTGATTCAATTGGGGGTCAAATAATACGCCCTTCATTCAAGAACCATACCGTGCTCGTGGTATTATGTATTTGAAGCACCTACCTGGTTACTGATGATTTGGGTACAGTTAGCATGTTGATCGATGAATTACCGGGTCACACTAATCTTGTGGTATACATTGCCATTCTTGAACTCGACACCAAGAAAATACAGTCCATCAGGACCTGGTGGCAATGTCACACGGGCGACCTTGGCATTGATCTCCTGAGCAAAGATCAGCTTACCTTGTAAATCCCACATTTCTACTTTTTGCATGGAAAGCTCGGCAGTGAGATTTAACTGCAGGCTGCTGGGATTAGGCCACACTTTCAAGCCCACAGCAGATTTGCTAAGGATTGTTGAGGTGGTTGTCTCACCCAATTGCATGGCAGCTACCAACCGAGGAGCCATATATTGCAGCATAGTGTCGATCATTGCCCGGGAGATATCCGGGTCATTGGGATTCCCCTCACTAGTGTTGTATTGGCAAATAAACTGATCAGCCGGAATCGTCTGATTGGGTACCATATTCCAGGTTGCTGCAAATACGGTTTCATCATACCAGTTCCACGGATAGGTGTTTGCTCCATAGTTGACAGGAGGTACACCAGCAGTCATATCACATTGTACCGAACCTTCCATGGTGACCGGGGTAAAAAGCAACAAACCTTCCAGTCCACCGGTCTGCTGTCGAGCTCGTTCGGTCAGAAAATCTACCTCAACATTATTCAGAAAGACATCCTGATTCCCCAGCGCCTGGTTGGTGTGAACGATCGTGTCTGGGAAGGCTCCCTCAGCGATGATAATTGAACCACCGACTCCTATAGTTACGTCGCGAATGCCAGGCTCGTCAAATTTTGATTTCCTTTGAAAAGAGATGGTAGGAGGATCACCCGATTCGATCCAACTGATGTCTCCCAATCCTCCCTCAAAGTCGATTACTGCACTTATGTCTGAAGAATACGTCGGATGGTTCGGAATATTCAATGCGGCCTCCTCAATACCATAAGGATCACCATGAATTTCTGGGATGATGAAAGGCGTGGCCGGCGAAGTTGAAAAATCCAGAAATTTTGGCAGGAGGGTCTGATCACTGCTCTTAAGGTAGGCCACATTATTGGCAGCAAATCCGGCCGCATCAAATCCACCTACAGCTATCCGTTCTGGGTCAATCTTATAGGGATTGCCATCTTCTGCAGCAGTTTTACGAAAGAATCTCACTGCCGCTCTCATATCTTGACTGATGCGGTAAGACGCTTCCAAGACTGTACGTTTAATTTCGATATCAGAACCAAAAGGATTCCAACCCAGTCGATAGTCCATGGATACGGCTACAAAACCTCGCTTGGCCAGCTCACGGCAAAATTCAACTACCGCACTATCCTTACGGGTCCCATAGGGAGATTGATTGACAATTGCAGGTAGAAAATCTCCACGGTGGGCAAGGATCACCACCGGCCGTTCCTCCAACTCATCACCGACGGGTTCATAGACATCCAGCAACAGATCCTCTGGTTGCGGATCTGATGACAGGCCTAAGACAATAGCCAGAATACTTACATTCGTGGCATAGTGAACCTCTTCGGTCACGCTTACTTGATCATAGATCGGGTCTACATATCGAGTTTGTGCCTCGACGGAAAGCGTCATCATACCAACGGCTAAAATGAATAGTATTGCTTTTTCCATAAAATATTTGATTTAATCGCTTTGTAATTATTTAATTCTTTCGATCTAGTGAGAAATTCCAGGAAATAAATACGAATCGGCCAACTGCTGGACCACCGTACAAGCCATTTTGTTTCCGATCCAATAAATTGGATCCACTGATTTTTAATATGCTGTTGATTTTAGGGAAGCCTTTCCCTACGTAGCCATTTAGCAGAATTTGTGCCGGGATTCTACCCGTAAATTGTGGAGAACTTTGAAACTCATAACCCTCAACCCATCGAAAACTTAGACCATATCCCAAATGTTTCAGACCGCCCCACTCAAAATCGTAGGCACTGATACCGATATTAAACTTATGCTCTGGGGTGTTGTATGCTGGGATCAGAGGATCATCACCTTGTAGAAAAATCTTGTTCCAGGAATAGTTCCCGGTGAGCTTCACAACAGAATTGGCGAAATAGGTCAACCCCGCGGAAAACCCCGTTGTATATGTTGTTTCCTTGGCATTCGCGGCAAAGCGAAAGATTTTTGGAATCCCGGGAAACCCCATAAAAAAAGGTACATCGAGTCCGATTTTATAACCGATAAAATCTCGATAACGATTGAAGTATGTAGTTGCATTAAAATCGACTTTATTGTTGAAGAAAACTGCCGAATAAGCCAATTCAGTGGCCAGTGCTTTTTCCGGAACAATTGGCGGTTCGTCAAAATATTCCAGGAGATTTTGATCTAGACCATTATCTAAATAGTCTTCAAATGATTTTAAAGTGATTAAATTTTCATAACCGGTAATGTTTCCCAGCAATATGGCCGATCCAACCCTAAAATAATAGTATTGATCAATCAAAGTAGGGTTTCGCAATGCGGATGAAATCGAAAACCTCAGAGATTGTGACGCATCAAGCCGATATTGAGCAGAGATTGCCGGGCTAACCAGATAATCATAGTTTTCATGCTTGTCAACCCTAATGGCCATGTTAAGTTTAAGCCGCTCCTGTGACAATTTCTTTTCCGCACCCGCGTAGAAGCCAAATTCGAACGTGGTGAAGGATGTTCCCGAAGTATCGATAAAGATGGTTCCTTCCGAGTACGGTGTGTATAAGCGATAATTGCCGCCGATGGTGACCTCATCCAATAGGCTGGGACGAAACTTGTATTCGCCATGAGCGTGGTATAAACGAGATCTATCGACGTATTTAGTGCCCCCCTCAGAGACCTTAGTACTGATGATATCTTGAAAGACCTCTTCAAACTCCGGCGTACCCGGTTGAAGATAGCCACCGTCCTGACTGGCCCGAGCTCGATCATGCCACTCTTCCAGTTGATCTGTATTTTGTTCTAATACTTGCTGAGCAGCTAAAAAGTCATAGGAGAAATCCGGAGGCGGACCGATCTCAGGGAAACCTGGCAGCTCCTTAACCAAAGGATTAATGTTGCTAAACCAATAATTCTTGTAACCGGTGAGCCAATTTCCATTGCTCTTCCATCTGCTTTGCAAAATATTGGCTGTGGAAACGATATCATAGGTATCACCTGCATTTTCGCCGGTGGTATATAGACGGAGAAAGAACCGATTTTCTTTCCTGATTTCCAATTTATTCTGCATCGCCCAAACATCATTCAAGCTGAGTCGATTGTCCAGCTGCATGACCGTCGTCCCCCTGCCGTAGTTGGTCGATGCAATCACTTCCACATCTTTGCCCGGTAGGTAATGTATCGCTCCACTTAATTTCAAATTATAACTATCATAATTTGCCAAATCCTCTTCCCAATAACCCGTTCTATAAAATCTCCACAGGCCGGGATGTCGGAATTGTTCAAACAAGGAAGTGTAATTTCCACTCACCTCATCTCCATAACGTGAGACTGCATCATACCCTCCTGGGTTATCCGCCAAAATGCCATCTTTAATATTACCGGATGAAGGATTTGAATTATCGGCTACCCAGTCGTAAACTTCCAAATAGGAAGTATTGAATTTGAAACCTAAGATGTCTTGACCTTCCCTGCCTTTTATTGCGGCAGCATATCGTAGTCCCACTTCCTTGAATTCGCGTTCACCTGCCTTGATTTGCACATCAAGTCCCTGGTGTCTAAATGGGCTTTTTGTACGCATATTGACAACTCCATTGAAAGCCCCTGGCCCATAAAATGCTGAGCTTGCCCCAATGATCAAATCGACGCCCTGTACATCAAGCTCAGGTAAGCCAACAAAATTGCCAAGTGGATAATTTAGACCTGGAGAAGCATTATCTACGCCATCGATGAGCTGCAGTGACCGGATCGGGGTACTACTGTTAAATCCCCGGGTATTCACCACTTTTACCCCAAAACTAACCGTCAGCATATCCGCCTCCCGCATACTGCCAAGTACATCATAGAAGCTGGATTCGGAGGTACTTTGGATCTCTTGCAAACTCAAGGATTCCACCGTCAATCCTAAGTCTTGTTTTAACGATGAACCCTGTCCCCTGACCTCCACGACCTCCAGGCTGAGGTGCTCTTGATCTAAACCAATCACCAACTCACCAGGGCCCTCAATGTAAACCTCTCTGTCCGCATATCCGATATAACTTACCTTCCCAAGCACCGGAAAACTCTTTAACTCACTAATACGAATCACTCCCTCAGCATCGGTGCACTCTCCGGTACCCAGTTCAATCAGATCTAAACAAGCACCGACGAGGGGCTCAGTGGTTGCCCCATCAACGATGGTGCACAAAATATCCTGCGACCGGGCTAGTGTTGAGGCAAGGCACCATAGGTAAATCGTCCATTTGAATGAAGGACCAAACATGCGATGAAAGTAAGCATTTTGCACTATAACCTTCTACTTAACATGATCCTCACCACAACCCAAATCACCACCTGTAGTAAATCGAATTACGATCAACGATACACCAGATGATACCATAAAAAAATCCGTATGTCACCCCATGGACATACGGATTATCATTTGAATGAATAATTAGGCTATTCCTCAGGAATTCAGACCAAAAGCAAAGTAGTGTTTATCCTTAGAATCAGGATATACACCCTCTAACATGACACCTCCTTTCTTGTTTTCCAAAATTCTTTCCAGCTCTTCTACACTATGCACTTTTTTCCCATCCACATGGGTGATGATAAACCCTTCACGTATGTTGGTATCCTTGCGCAATTTACCCGGGTACAATCTTTTCACATGTACCCCTCCATCTACATCCAATTCAGCTTGCAAATCATCACTTAAGGTCGCAAGATCAGCACCCAACATTCGCTTGACTTCTATACTCTCAACTTTAGCCAGATCACGCCCACCGGTAGCACTCTTAAGGACAACGGTGAATTGTTTCTCCTCGCCGTCCCGGTTTACCTCGATCAGCACTTCGTCACCAGGTCTCAAACGTGCTATTTGCTCCTGCAGTTGTGGTGATGTCTTCACCCGTTTTCCGTCAATCGCAGTAATTACATCACCCGGCATGATCCCAGCAGCGCCAGCAGCACTATTCTCCATGATACTGTCAACATAAACTCCACTATTCAGATCCAGGTTCTTCTGATCGGCTAGATTGCCATTCAAGGAACGAATCATAATGCCTAGTACTCCTCTCTGCACTTGACCGAATTCGACTAAGTCCTCCACTACTTTATTGACCAGGTTGCTGGGTACAGCAAAACCATAGCCGCTGTATGCTCCAGTAGGACTGGCAATGGCTGTATTTATTCCAACCAAACCACCCTGCAAATTAACCAGTGCACCACCACTGTTGCCGGGATTAATCGCGGCATCAGTTTGGATGAAGCTTTCTACAGCAAACCGTTCACGATTGATGTTTATGTTCCTACCTTTCGCACTTACTATCCCAGCTGTAACCGTGGAATTGAGGCTAAAGGGATTGCCAACCGCTAAAACCCATTCACCTACTTTCACATCGTCAGAATTAACAAAAGGGAGGCTGGTGATGTCTTTCGCATCAATCTTTATCAAAGCTATATCAGTTGTTGGATCTGTACCAATAACTGTCGCTTTATAGACCCGATTATCGTTGAGCGTCACTTCCACATCTTCGGCGTCGGCAATCACGTGATTGTTGGTTACGATATATCCGTCCTGGTTTATAATGACACCAGATCCCGTCCCAACTCTTGGCATTGGCTGAAATCTCTGATCGGGTTGTGGTGAGAAAAAACGGTCTCCAAAGAACTCCCTAAAGGGATCCGGTAATTGTGGAGCATCATAACCTGCCCGATCTCGACGGTTTGCCGACTGGGTGGACTTGATATGCACCACGGCCGTCACGACCTTAGCACTCACCTCAGTGAAATCCAACGGAGCCAGCTCCCCATCTGCATTCACGCCATAGGCTACTCCTTGAGAAATACTGCTTGGCAAATGTTCAATTTTTACCGTTTTATTATCCTGCCCAAAATAATTAAAGCCGACCAGGGTCAGTAAGGAAACTGTCAAGGCAATTAGGGCTGATAAAACATACGTTCTTTTCATAATACATTGTGTTTACTTGGTTTTTCTAATGATGAACTTTAACCTTTGACCATAATTCTATCCACTATTGAAACCAATTGACTATCGGGTACCTTTAAAATCCCCATTCGTGGACCGGACGCAATGGCTTCGCCATTTGTTTTATGAATTTTTTGAATTTATACTTCGTTGAATTTCAATCACGTAACTACGGCTATGCTCACTCAATTCGCCTCGTCTAAATCCAAAATATTTCAAAACCGATCTCACTTAGAGGTACCTATCATTATTAAGATGTCATCATCTTCATAATAGTTTTTACAACAAATTTATTTAAGATTTCGATAACAGCAATAATGGGAACAGACCTTCGAGGAATCAAAATCTATAAAGTGGAATCTTCCCTGTTTAGATGAAAGACCTTCTGTTGGATTGATCCCTAATCAAGTCCCTGAAGAGAGAACCTGAAAGCGTTCTGCTTGCATTTACTATCTTCCCCGTGTGGTCCCTAAAGTAGGCATTAACTGGTATTCATTTAAAGGTTCATTCCTCGATCTTCGCATTGCTGTGATGCTTCTTGCAGTTGCCTTGTTATCGGGGATGGTCGGTTTCACACTCATTGAGGGCTACAGTTTGATCGAAGCTTTCTACATGACCGTAATTACCATTTCGACCGTTGGATTTACAGAAGTTCGACCCCTCAGCAGCACAGGGCAAATTTTTGCCTCCATACTCATCATGTTTAACATTGGGATCTTTGCGTATTCCGTATCCGTATTTACCTCTTTGGTCATTGAAGGAGAGCTTTTTCGAAAAATACATTTACAAACCATCCGCCGAAATATCAAACTCATGAAAAATCACATCATCGTCTGTGGTTATGGCCGCTACGGCAGCCGGATTGTGGAGCATCTGCTGGATGAGCAAATGCCTTTTGTCGTGATTGAGAAATCATCTGAGAAGATAGCTGAAATTCAAAAGAGCGATGATAAGATCCTCTATATTCAAGGAGACGCCACCCACGACGAAGTGCTTCTTCAAGCCGGTCTTCATCGAGCAAAGGTGCTAATTACTCCCTTATCAGATGATACCGACAATCTGTTTACCGTTTTATCGGCAAGACAATTAAGCGATTCCACACAAATCATTTCCTCGGCTCAGAGTCAACAAACAGAACGCAAACTAAAGAAAGCAGGTGCCAATCACGTAATCATGCCCGATCGACTGGGAGGTCTGTACATGTCTATGCTTATTTCCAAACCCGGTGCTGTCGAGTTTTTTTCCTACATCTCCAATGAATTTGCCTCTGATATCGGAATGGCAGAAGTGCAGTACAAAGATCTTCCCAAACCTTGCCTAGGTAAATCCATTCAGGATTTAGGGATCCCAGAACATACCCAGGTTAGTATCATCGGGATGAAAAAGTCCAATGATTTTGTCATCAACCCATCTCCCGATACTATTCTGGAGTCTGACTCCAGTTTCATTGTGATCGGTAGTAAGTCTCAACTAGCGCAATTCCGGAATCATCTGGAAACCATCCTGCCCTAATCGAGCCTTTGAAATTCTGCCGAAATGACATACACTGACGGGCATCCGCTGTCAATGTGACATAGTATTTGGTCACAATTGTGACGCTTTGTCTTGAAAAATGGGTTGGTATTCGGTTTGTGGTTTACCGATACCAATAGTCATCAGGTATAACCGTAGGTAAAAAACTAGAATATGAATCAATTAACCATAAAATCTCAAGAAGCGATTCAGCAAGCCCAGCAGATCGCAATGGATCTAGGCAATCAAGCCATTGATACTGGGCATCTACTAAAGGGTATTCGAATGGTCGATGAGCATGTCACCCCTTTTCTCTTCAAGAAGCTGGCCGTCAATATGGATTCCTTTGATAGGGGCCTGGAAAAGATTCTTCAAGGGTACGGAAAAGTCAGTGGAGGCACTCCATATCTCACCCGGGAAGCCAATGATGTTTTACAGCGTGCCAACAAGGAGATGCGCGATCTGGGTGATGAATTCGTGTCGCTAGAGCATCTATTGCTGGCATTGCTTAAGGGGAAGGATGTCGTTGCTCAGCTGATGAAAGACCTGGGAATCGACCAAAAGTCCCTTAGGGCAGCTATCGAGGATTTAAGAAAGGGTTCCAAGGTGACCAGTCATAGTGCTGAGGAGAGCTATAATGCCCTGGGAAAATATGCCCTCCATCTCAATGAAAGAGCAAAGAGTGGTAAGTTGGACCCGGTCATTGGCCGGGAAGAAGAGATCAGGAGAGTACTGCACATCTTAGCCCGCAGGACCAAGAATAATCCCATCTTGATCGGTGAGCCGGGTGTAGGGAAAACGGCAATCATCGAAGGCCTGGCGCACCGGATTGTCAATGGCGATGTGCCCAATGATTTGCTGGACAAGCAGATTTACTCACTGGATATGGGAGCATTGATCGCTGGTGCCAAGTACAAAGGTGAGTTTGAGGAACGCCTCAAAGCCGTCGTCCAGGAAGTAACCAGTGCCGATGGTGAAGTCATCCTATTCATTGATGAGATTCATACATTGGTCGGAGCTGGAGGAGGACAAGGAGCTATGGATGCCGCCAATATCCTAAAACCGGCTTTGGCACGAGGTGACCTGAGGGCCATTGGCGCAACCACACTAAATGAATACCAGAAGTACTTTGAAAAAGACAAAGCACTAGAGCGAAGGTTTCAGATTGTGATGGTGGATGAACCCGGCGAAGATGACGCCATATCCATCCTGCGTGGACTGAAAGAAAGATATGAAACACATCATAAGATTAACATTAAAGATGAAGCCATAGTGGCTTCCGTACATCTGTCTCACCGTTATATCACCGACCGATTCTTACCGGATAAAGCTATTGACCTAATTGACGAGGCAGCAGCCAGATTGCGACTGGAAATGAACTCGATGCCGGAAGAATTGGACGAAGTGGAGCGTAAAATCCGGCAACTAGAGATTGAGCGGGAGGCCATGAAGCGCGAAAAGGATAAGCATGAAATCAAGCGAATTAACGAAGACCTGGCCAACCTTGAAGAACGACGCAACGAGCTGAGAGCACAGTGGGAGAGTGAACGCGAGGTTGTTCTCGGTATTCAACAAGCCAAAGAACAGATTGAGGCCATGAAATTACGCGCCAGACAACTCGAGCGAGAAGGCAATTTTTCAGAAGTGGCTGAAATACAATATGGCAAAATACCGGAACTGGAAACCGCTTTAAGATACTACACTGAACAATTGGCCGAAATGCAGGAAAGAGGTGGCCAATTGGTAAAAGAAGAAGTGGACGCCGAAGACATAGCAGCGATTGTGAGCAAATGGACTGGTATTCCTGTATCCCGAATGCTGCAGAGCGAGCGAGATAAACTGATCAACCTGGAAGAGCAGATTCACAAGCGGGTAGTTGGACAAGAGGAAGCTGTCGAGGCCGTGGCAGATGCCATTCGCCGTAGTCGCACGGGATTAAGTGACGAAAGAAGACCCATTGGATCTTTTTTATTCTTGGGCAGCACCGGTGTCGGTAAGACGGAACTAGCCAAGGCTCTGGCCGAGTTTCTCTTTGATGATGAACAGATGATGACGCGTATTGATATGAGTGAGTACCAGGAGAGGCATGCGGTCAGTAGGTTGATTGGAGCTCCTCCGGGATATGTAGGATATGACGAAGGTGGCCAGTTGACAGAGGCGGTACGCCGCAAACCCTATTCGGTGATCTTGCTCGATGAGATTGAAAAGGCACACCCGGATGTCTTCAATATTCTGCTTCAGGTATTGGATGACGGCAGATTGACAGACAACAAAGGACGGATAGCGAATTTCAAAAATGCGATCATTATTATGACCTCTAATATGGGATCTGACATCATACAAAGTCAATTTGAAAAATTGACCGATGCCAACCAAGAGGAGATCATGCAGCAAACAGAAGTACTGATCAATGAGCGGCTTAAACAATCGTTGAGACCAGAATTTCTCAATCGAATAGATGACGTGGTGGTGTTTAAGCCATTGACCAGGGAACATATTCACGAGATCGTAAAACTCCAACTGCAAAATCTGCAAGAGGTCTTAAACAAACAAGAGATCGTGTTGAAAGCTACTCCACAGGCCATACGCTACATTGCAGACCAGGGTTTCGACCCACAGTTTGGAGCGCGACCTGTCAAGCGCTTCATTCAGAAACGCGTTTTGAACGAGCTTTCAAAACAGTTGCTTTATCAAAAGGTGCAACCGAAGAGCACTGTGGTGCTGGATTCGTTCGATAATGGCCTTGTATTTCGGGCCCCATTACGCAAAGAAGAAGGCCCGGAAAAGGAAGAAGAGGTAGCCGCCTAGAAAGGCGGTGAAGTAAATACATACTGTTTTCTCATAGTTAGTGCGCCGGTATCTCCTAGAGATACCGGCTTTTCTTATGGTCAAATCTCGATTTACCTAGTGGTCATAGGTCACGATCCATTTCGATCTTCGGGAAATGAGTCGCGGCGCGCAGTATCTTGTGTACAGGGTCGTTGGCTAACTTGTTTGAATTTTAGTATCTTCCCAGCATCCTGAAATCCTTCAGGATAGTAGTGTTCACATTTTGCTGAAAAATTCGATAGTATGTCCAGCGATCAGATTCCTGTTAAAATCATTGAAGAAAAGCCGATTGGTTACCTGATTGAACTCACCAACAAAAACTCAACAATGATAGTGCCCAAGAAGACCTTCATACGTCGGGTACAGCGGGGTCATTATGAAGTGGAAAACAGTGAGTTTCTGAGTTTTTCACTGTAGAGTACATCTACAAGGCAAATTGAGTGAGCATAGCCATACCAGTACGCTGTCAAACCCAATTATTGTCGTTTGTTTTAATCCCTTTTTGCGATTTTTTTCGTCGCTGATCCCCCCCCGAATGACGATCGGTCGGGCGGGCCTGCCTGGCGGTGCCGAGCAGACAGGTGCACTGTAGCCCGGCTACATTTGTCTCAATGAGGTCAATCAACCAGGGAAAATGTACTTCGTTTCATATTTCAGACATGTAGTACTCTCCCAAGTCAGTTAAGTTATCCTCAGCCGAATTCAAGGCACTCTTTTCCCAACAAATCAATGAACCACGTACAATCGCTATCCATATGATAGGGTCAGCCAGTGAGCTTCAATACCACTATTTGAGAAGTAAGTTGGAGGCTTCGATTTGCTGAGGAACTTTCATGGATCTGCAAGGCATTTCCTCAAAAACCTCTTTCTTCGTGGCATGAAAAAATACAGTCGCTTGGGCTCCATCATAAATAACCGCTGCCCAAGATGCCGCACAGGTCATTTGTTTATCCATCCCTATTCCCTTGGTACTGCATATAAAATGTTGGACTATTGTCCCGTTTGTTCTCAAAAATATGAGCCGGAGCCTGGCTACTACTATGGAGCAATGTTTATCTCTTATGTACTCACGGGATGGCTTTTCCTCGCCATTGGTTTGACCCTGGTGTTTGTGCTGGGATGGACACTTGCTCCCACCTTACTGGTTGTCGCCATGGTCATGCTCTTGTCACATAATCTGATTTACCGCCTCAGCCGATCCATCTGGATTCATATTTTCGTCAAATTTGACCCCCAGGCCATACCTGTGGACACCAAATCTTCTGAGTAATCATTGACTGATTTTGGGATGGCACACTTATTAAACCCACCTAGAAAAGGAGCCACTACTCTAGTGGGGCAAGATCTATCAAAAAAAGGGTTTCATGTAAAAGCCCCATAATGTTATGGGGCTTGATAAAAATGATTGGATTTCTTGGATATATAATAAAGTCTACTGGTCACGGAGTAATTTTTCGACCGTATTTTCTATGGATTGTATTCTGCTCTTCAAGGCAGTATTTTCATTTTTCACCGCAGTGAGTTGATCAGCCATTTCTTGATTTGCCGCAATTAAGATCGGAACAAAGCCCAAGTAATTTACAGAATAGATCTCTCCCTGTTCTTCTCCTTCCTCACTTAAATCAGCTTGTTTCTTGACCAGTTCTGGTAAAACTTGCTCCACTTCCTGAGCAAGGAGGCCGTATTGCTTTTCCGAGGGCAGATTTCTACTCCGTTGTAATTCTGGTTTGAATTGATAAGCCCGTGGATTGATTTGGCTTAGAATATCCATGGCATGGGTGATATCACGTATGTCAGTTTTAAAATTGGCATCTGAACTCAAGTAATATGCATCTGCTTGCATATCTCCATTCACATCCAGCTGATAGGCATTTTCATGTTCATTGATTTTTACCGTAGTGGCTCCATTATCCCTAAATCGTGCAATATTGTCATTAACATCATTTTCTGGTTTGTTAATGGTAAGATAGCCATGTCCTGATCCACTGTAAGGACCAATGTGCACTGCAGGTACATCATTTCCAAAGGTTTTGGAATAATTGACATGCAATTTACTCTGGGGTTCATCACTACCAATCCCAACAAATAAATTGTCATCACTAAAGACCATCGCATGCTGCTTTATAATAAAATCCAAGACAAATTTATATTGGCTGAAAGTGAAATAGTCTGGGTTTGAAAAATCGTTGCCAACACCCACCTCCCACCTGGAGATCAGCGGACCGGCAGGTGGTGGCCCAGGAGTATTTTCATAAGTAAATCGCATTAAAGCCTGATCCACATCCCAGTCCTGGGCTTGCATGGATGATAAAAGGAAAAAAGATAAAATGGTTAGAGTCAGTATTGGTCTCATTATTCTTTTTTCTTTAAAGAGCAAGACAATAGATAATTCCATAAAATTTATTACTACCGATTTCCGTAGGAAACTTCTACCTTTGCCTGGGTTTCGATGACCTCAACCGTATCCAGGCAGTATTCATTGAGGATGGAAAGCAGATTCCGCACGACACTCATCTCTGACCTACAAACTTACAGCTGGGCCAAGTTCCGGGCAGATCTGATGGCTGGTCTGACTGTAGCCATCATGCTAATACCGCAGGGTATTGCCTACAGTGTGCTGGCCGGTTTACCCGCGATCTATGGTTTGTATGCGGGCTTTATCCCCCTTCTTGTCTATCCATTTTTTGGATCATCTCGACAATTATCGGTTGGTCCTGTGGCACTGGTTTCCATTATGATATTAACCGGCCTCTCACCACACGCTGTTCCCGGTTCTCCAGAGTTCGTTGATCTGGCCATTCTTACTGCTCTCGTTGCTGGTTTAGTTCAGGTTTCATTAGCCATTCTCCGGATGGGGTTTCTGATCACTTTTTTATCACAACCTGTTATCGCGGGTTTCACAGCGGCTGCCGCACTAATGATCGCTCTCCTCCAAAGCAAAAACATCCTTGGAGTACAGATTGAACGCTCTGGAAACATTGTTCAACTTGTCAGAGACATTTCTGTCAATCTCCCTCATATTCACCCTCCTACCCTATTGATTGGGATCGGGGCATTCGGTTTGATCTTGTTTTTGCGACGGATCAACAAATACATTCCAGCGGCTTTGATAAGTGTCATTGCGGGCATTCTCATTGTGTATATTTTTTCGCTAATTGATCAAGGGGTAAATGTTATTGGTACCGTACCCAGTGGTCTACCCAGCTTTGATGGTTCATTTCTTAACCCGGTTGACGCCCTAAGGGTATTGCCTCTTTCATTGGCGATATGCTTTATAAGTTTTATCGAGTCCCTTGCAGTGGCTAAGTCTATCGCCGCCAAACATGGCAATTATCCGATAATTGCCAATCGCGAACTGCTGGGTCTGGGATTGAGTAAAGTCATCGGTTCTTTTTTCCAAGCCTTTCCCAGTACAGGTAGCTTTACCCGCTCGGCGATTAACGATGAAAGTGGAGCTCAAACCGGTTTGTCTTCATTATTTACAGCCTTCTTTATTGCTATAGTTCTGGTGTTTCTCACCTCGAGTTTACACTACGTGCCCATGGCTGTACTCGGGGCCATAATAGTCGCGGCTGTACTGGGTTTGATCAACATAGATTACGTAAAAAACCTTTATCGGCTGGACAGGAAGGATTTCTACGTATATATGACTACATTTTGTCTCACTTTGCTTCTCGGTGTCCAACAGGGTGTTTTTGCCGGCATTATTTTGTCGTTATTGATGATTATTTACAAATCGTCAAAGCCGCATTATGCGGTTTTAGGTCGACTTGCGGGATCAGATTCCTACCGAAACATTGATCGATACCCAGAGGCGAAGACCCAAGATGACATCTTGATTATTAGGTATGACGATGATCTATTTTTTGGCAATGCCGACCATTTTTACGACCTAATCGTTGAAGAAATCCGTAGACAACCACATACCAAGTTGTTGATCCTGAATGCCAGCGGCATGAGTCGCATAGATAGTACTGCATTGCACAAATTTGATCTACTTCTAGACCACCTCAAAAGAAAAGATATCCGTTTGATCATTTCCAGTTTGCGCGGACCTGTCAGAGACCTTCTTTCTAAGGCCGGTCTTGACCAAAAAATCGGTCTTGAAAACTATTATCTCAGTACCAGAGATGCTGAGGAAAGTTACATCAATGGAAGTAGTGGACTGCTAAGCAGAAAATATGCTGCGCAAAAAAACAAGAAGTGAAAAGCAGATCGTAGAACCCATAGAGATCATGGAGCTGCGGATCGGGTGCGCAAAAAAACTGGGCTTCAGCATCTCTCGATTTCATCACTCGATTTCAAAACCTGGGCTTCAGCATCTCTCTTTTTCCATTTATTGACGATCGATCCTTTCATTTAAGATCCTCTTTGATTTCTGGGATCGAGGCGTGAAATCGAGTCCTAGAAACTCTAGGTACGGAAGTTAATCATGGTCTTCAAATTTCTTGATTAAGATCGGCTCAGACGACCATCCAATACCTTTTCGAGGTAGGCATTCAATCTGGGACCTAATAAATCAGTTGAATAAAATTTCTTTGCTCTCTCCCTGCTTTCCCTGCTCATATCACCATATCTTTCCTGGTCGAGCAGAAGTACCCTGATTGCTTCTCCCAATTTTACCGGGTCCCTATCAGTCAAGACTCCGGTACTTTGACTTACAATCGAATTTACTCCACCTCCCTCATAAGCCACAACAGGAACACCGCCTGCCATAGCCTCGGTATAAATAATACCAAAATGCTCTTTTTTCTCTGGAGCAGCGACAAGAAGGGTTGCCGCATTGATTAATTTCGCCTTATCTTCATCTGAAACAAATCCTAAAAATCTTCCTCTGCTTCCAATTTTCGTCTCGAGCTGGCTCCGTAAATCACCATCACCGATAAAAATCGTTTCAGCGAGATCAGCATATTTTTTAGAGGCTTCGACAACGTTTTGGGGACCCTTTGATGTCGTCAAAGCACCTGGGCATATCACATACCTTGTTGGCAAATCAAATTTATTATGGATGTCACTGATGTTTCCAGGATTAAACTGTGTAAGATCTACTCCACAAGGTTGAATGTGAAACTTCTCTACCGGGACATCAATTAAATTTCTTACCAGCTTTTCACGTACGTACTCCGTAGTGACAATAAGACCTTCTGCCTCAACAATGGCGTTTCGAATTAATCGCCAAACATCATCGTCGTAGAGTCCGTGATGACGTGGTTCTATACCTGTTCCGTGAATAAACAATACATAAGGCTTTTGATACTGTTTACATACGCTCGCTGTTGCAATTGCACTTAGGTTGGCATGGTGCCCTATTACGAGATCAACGTCTTGGATAACTTCTGCCAAAGCATTTTCATAGGATGGAACATATCCCATTGCCTCTTCATAACTCATTGAAGATACAGCCCGTTGATTGGATTTAGCTGAAGGTAGGTATTCATGTACCGGAATAATATTACCAGGTAGATGGACTTCCTTGTTTAAAGCTCCAGTCACCCCTTTTCCTACATTTGGATGCATATAGTAAACAACATGCCCCTCACTTAACAGATATCTAGCATGCTCTTTTGCCACTACACCACTACCTCTTCCTGTATTAAGCAACAATATCGCAACCGTCATATTATCTTTCCTTTCTGCATATTTCACCATATTATTCGCTCCTAAATTAAGTGGATGTAATATAGAAAATATCCTTTCGATCCTAATATGGAGAATCATGCTCCCTTGGTCCAAATACCCTTGCCTTCTAGGATTTAGACCCAATTTCGAGCTCCAGAATTCCTATGTTCAAAAATACAGGTTCAATGGATTGATGGGGATCAATACTACAGTTGACCAACAACATTAAAAAGCAGTCATAAAAATTCGACCTTCTCCACTCTCATAATCAATCAGACAACAAATGACAGCGTGGATTGAGTTGGACATCGATCAACCCATATGGAATCGGTTTTATACCGTTGCACCCTTGGTGGTGATCGGAACCAAGGAAGATGATCAGTATGATCTGGCACCGAAGCATATGGCAATGCCGCTTGGTCATCAGAATTATTTTGGTTTTGTATGCACACCTCGACATGCCACATATCATAATGCTCTCCAAACTGGAGAATTTTCAGTGAGTTATCCACGTTCGGAAGGACTGGTAACAGCAAGTTTAGCAGCAACTCCAAGGACGGAAAGGCACGGAGAAAAAAGTATTGTCAATCACTTAGAAACTATTCCTGCCAAGTATATTGATGCTTTACTTGTACGTCATTCCTACCTCTTTCTGGAATGCCAGACCTATAAAATCATCGATGGCTTTGGTGACTTTGGCTTGGTTTCGGGAAAAATAGTGGCGGCACGTGTACATAAGGAAGCCTATCGTGTATTGGATGAAAGCGGACCAAGTGCAGCGATGAATATCCCTTTGCTGGCCTATTTGGCTTATGGCAAATTTGCCGAGATCAAGGAAAGTCATGCCTTCCCATTTCCACGAGGATTTCTCGATCAGTTCATTACGCAATAGTTGCCGGATGAATACTCAGATAAACACAAAACATATCACTCAATACTTAGATGATCAAGAGGAATCGATGCTCGATTTTGTCAAAGGATTGGCCACGATCGAATCTCCATCAACATCACCTAAAAGTCAAGAACCAATATTAGCTATACTTGCCGATCACTTTCGGTCTATCGACTATTTGCCCTTTCGTATCAGGGGTAACATGACTGGGGGTTCTCTTTTTGTCCGGCCTCGTTCACGGCTGAAACTGCGTCCAATCCAACTGCTAATAGGGCACTCTGACACCGTTTGGAATATTGGTACTTTGACGAAGATGCCCATACATCATAAAGATGATCGCCTCTCAGGACCTGGTGTCTATGATATGAAGGCCGGACTCACGCAGATATTTTACGCCCTTAAGACCATCCAAAAAAACAACTTGAAATGTGCTTTGACACCTATTGTCCTGATCAACTCAGATGAAGAGATCGGTAGTCGAGAATCAAGTAAAATAATCAAGAGGTTAGCAAAGATCAGTAAACGAGCCTTTATCATGGAACCGCCTCTGGGATTAGAAGGTAAACTAAAGACAGCCAGAAAGGGTTTAGGTCGCTTTACACTGCATATCACCGGAGAGGCTGCTCATTCGGGGTTGGATCCAGGCAAAGGAGCAAGTGCAATCATTGAATTGGCGAATCAGATCCAAAAGCTATTTGCCTTGAATGATCCCGATCGTGGTGTCACGGTGAATGTGGGTATGATCGAAGGGGGCGTATCAGCCAATGTCATAGCTCCGACAAGTAAGGCTGTGATTGAGGTTCGCGTATTAAATCAGGAAGATGGAGAACAAATCACAAGAGCTATTAAGGGGCTTCAGCCCACCTTAAGTGGCACTAAGTTATCTATTGAGGGAGGCATGGGTCGGCCACCCATGGAACCCACAGCAAGAAATCAACAACTATGGGAAATGGCTAGAGAAGTGGGCTTACAGCTGGGTCTGGTATTGGAGCAAGGTGTTGCTGGTGGTGGATCTGATGGGAATACAACCAGTCAATTCACAGCCACACTGGATGGATTGGGTACTCCAGGTGATGGTGCCCATGCTGCTCATGAATATATTTATACCCATGCATTGAAGGAGCGAACTGCTCTCCTGACTCTATTACTCCTGCAGCCCTGATCTAAAAGGACCAGCCATGAAAAGGAAGTATATTTTCACTTCGGTATGTCGGATCAGTGATCTAGCAGACCGCCCGTTTCGTGTCAAATCAATGGCAAAGAGAGATTGGTCTACGGGCGACTACGTCCTTTGTGAAATCACTCGCTCCTCCCCCTCCAGTTTTTTTAAGGCCGAGTTGATCGATGGCAGGATGAGTGACGTAATGGCAGGTGATCACCTGGTTGGTGCCCTGGGCATAAGACACGCCAGCCTGGAGGCCACCGGTAGTTGGGAGGAGGTGGGTCGCGATAGACGTATGCACCTATTGACAGCTGCAGGCCTCCTGGGCAAAATAACTTCAAAATCGTTGTTTCTGCCTGAATTGATTGAAGTGAAATACCTGGGGCATGTGACCAGACAAAACCGGGTGATGAGTATGCGAAGCTTTGTTGAAAGGCTCACAAGACAGCCACTAAAAACTCCCGTCATCCTTATTGTAGGCACTTCGATGTCGGCTGGAAAAACTACGGCAGCAAAAGTACTGATACGCCAATTGAGAAAATTGAACTATGCTGTGGTTGGTGCAAAACTTACCGGAGCAGGTCGATATCGGGATATTCTGGCTATGAAGGATGCCGGTGCTTCGACGATCGTGGACTTTGTAGATGCCGGTTTACCATCTTCGATCTGCACACCTGAAAGCTATACCAGCGCATTGGATCACATGATTGCTAAAATAGAATCTAGCCGGGCTGACGTTGCAGTGATCGAAATTGGCGCATCGCCATTAGAGCCTTACAATGGAAAATGCGCGATTGCCGCCATTAGATCCCAAGTAATTTGCACCGTCCTTTGTGCCTCAGATCCGTATGCAGTCTTGGGTGTCATGAAGAGCTTTGATCTAGAGCCTACATTCGTAAGTGGTCCTGCCGTGAATACATTGGCTGGCTCTGAACTTATTAAAAAATTGACCGCTGTCAATACGCTCAATTTACTAGATCCGTCTGATCTTACACCCACATTGGCATTGCTTCGCAACTGTTTAACTCAAATAATGCAATAGGATTCGTTGCGAAGCCATTTATGCCAAAACTTGCCAGCACTTTGGTAAAGTGAGACGCGATTTTTGCCAGGCTAGAGACAGGACCAAATCTGGGAGATCTCAGAGCAAGAAATCGAGAGCTATGGCCACTTATGTTGACACAGCAGCTCGTCAGTAACAAGCAGTCTCAATAAACAACGGCAGTCCCAGATATCCCCTTTCTTTCAGACAAAAGACCATCCCCATATTGTGAAAGGCGGTCAGATAGCGTGCGTCTGGCAAAGAATCATTGAATAATTGCCATACCAAGCGAAAAACATCAGCAGGAATAGAAGGGATGTGATCCGAAGGCTTCAAATCGGTCACAAAGATCAAGGTCTCTAATGATTATTGTCATCCCATTATCGATAAAAATTTAAGTCATTGAAAGGATGTCATTCTGAGAAATATATTTTGTTTTAAATGACCGGTATACAAGCGTTTCTATACGAGACAGGGCGAATATTTCAATTTAGTTTTCAATTTTTTCGAGAACTGTTCAGACCTCCTTTTGAATTCAGAGAATTCTTTAGGCAATGTTATGAGCTTGGCAATAAATCGATCCTTTTGGTTGTCATTACTGGGTTTATCATGGGGGTAGTATTAACCCTGCAAACACGCCCTACTATGGTAGAGTTTGGAGCTGAAGCCTATATGCCTTCAATGATTGGAATTGCAATCATCAGGGAAATTGGACCTGTCATAACCGCTCTCATTTGTGCAGGAAAGATCGGCTCCAGTATTGGTGCAGAACTTGGCAGCATGAGGGTTACAGAACAGATCGATGCAATGGAAGTATCAGGGACTAATCCTTTCAAATACCTGGTGGTTACGCGGATTTTGGCGGTTACGTTGGTGCTTCCTCTCCTAGTGATCGCAGCTGATACCGTTTCATTAATCGGATCATTTCTTATGGAACACAGTAAAGGGCAAGTATCTTTCACACTATATTTTTCAAAAGTATTTCAAGTATTGAAATTTGGTGACCTAGTCCCTTCAATCATTAAATCATTCTTCTTTGGTTATGCCATTGGTTTGGTGGGTTGTTACAAAGGGTATACTTCAAGAAAAGGCACTGCCGGTGTAGGTCGTGCTGCAAACTCGGCAGTTGTGATAGCTTCTTTACTGCTTTTCGTGTTGGATTTCATCGCCGTTCTGGTAACAGACATTTTCTATGAACTATAAACGTCCAAAAACGGTATCCAGTCTAGTAGTAAGCTATTTTGAATACGAATGAATACATGAATAAGCTGACTCACAAAATTGATCAAGAAGCTCGCGAAGACAGTAATCGGGGTGAACCCGAGATCCTGATCTCAATAAAAGGATTATACAAATCCTTTGGAAGCAACCATGTATTACAAGGATTTAATATGAGCTTGTATGATGAGGAAAATTTAGTGATTATTGGTAAATCTGGTTCAGGCAAATCGGTACTGCTTAAGTGTATTGTCCGACTGATTTTACCTGATGCTGGAGAAGTGACTGTTCTGGGACATGAGGTGCAGCAACTCTCCAAAGAAGAAATGGACCTCCTTCGTGCCGATGTCGGCTTCCTCTTCCAGGGCAGCGCACTTTACGACTCGATGACAGTTCGTGAGAATCTAGAATTTCCTTTGAGGAGACATCGGGAAAGGATCTTGACCACAGACATCAATGCCCTTATCGTCGATACCTTACAGAGTGTTGGCCTGGCAGAAGCCATAGACCTTATGCCAGAGGAGTTATCGGGAGGAATGAAACGCAGGATTGCCTTGGCCAGAACCATCATTCTTCGGCCAAAGATCATATTATATGACGAACCCAGTAGCGGTCTTGATCCCATTACTTCAAAGGAGATTGGCAGTCTCATCCTCAACATACAGAAGAAGTATAAAACTGCATCACTAATTATCACCCATGATATGGATTTTGCCAGGAGCATTGCCAATCGGGTCATATTATTGATCGATGGTATTAATTATGCCACTGGCACATTTACTGAACTCGAAAAGTCAGATGACCCAAAAATTGTAGCATTTTTTAAATAATTAAAAGCGACTATACATGTCTGAGCAAAAAAAGAGATACATCCGTTTAGGGTTATTTGTAATAAGTACTAGCGCATTATTGATCGTGGCCATTTATCTCATAGGCAATAATAAAAATCTATTCGGCGCCAATTTTGCGATCAGCACAATATTGACAGATGCGGGCGGACTGCAGGTAGGGAATAATGTACACTATGCCGGCCTTAATGTAGGCACCGTCGATAAAATATCTATGATCAGTGATTCAACAATTAAGGTTGACCTAAAAATTGCCGAAAGAATAAGGCCTTATATTAAGAAAGATGCAGTTGCTCGAATTAGTATCGATGGCATTGTTGGCAGTACCTTGATCAACATTGTGCCAGGAAGTGGAGAAGCGGCAGAAATTGAAGAGGGAGATGTGCTAGAATCAGCGAGTCTCCCCGGAACCAGTGATTTAATCTCTACTTTGGGCAACACCAACCTAAATGTCGCCAAATTTGTCGAGGATCTACTAGAGATCTCAAAATCAATTAAAGAAGGTCCTGGCATGGTAAATACACTTATTGAGGATCCCAACGCTGCTTCAGATCTGGTACTTACCGTAAGAAATCTACAGCGAGCATCAGAAAAATCGATCAGTATCCTTTCTAAACTGGAATCTGAAGTATCGGCACTGGAACACAGCAAGGGACTGATTCACCAACTTGTTAACGATACGGTTGTCATGACCAACCTAATCCAAATGTCAAAGTCTTTACATCAAAATTACACGGAACAGCTCAGTCCCCTTATCCATAATTTGGAAAAAAGTGGAGAACATATCGCTAAGTCCGCATCAGACCTTGTGGAAATACTAGATTCAGTGAAAAATTCGGAGGGGACCATTCATCTACTCCTCTACGACACAAATGTAGCTAGCTCAACAGCAAACACACTTCAAAATCTGGAAGAAGGTACTGCTAAATTTAATGAAAACATGGAAGCCCTTAAACACAGTTTTCTCACCAGGAGATATTTCAGAAAAATGGAAAAGAGAAAAAACCAAGAGGAGAAAATTGACAAAAATTAGGTCAGGACCTAACAACAATCATAAAGGCAGCAATGCAATTTCACTTTGAGGGTACCTCTAAAACCCCGTTCGTGGATCGGACACCATGGCTTCGCCATTTGTTTTTTGAATCTTTTGAATTTATACTTCGTTGAATTTCAATCACGTAACTACGGCTATGCTCACTCAATTCGCCTCGTCTAAATCCAAAATATTTCAAAACCGATCTCACTCAGAGGCTATTAGAGGTACCCTAGATTGATTCAAGATTTCATGATAGGAAAAATGCTGAAATCAACATTGCTATAAAACCTTGGTACCTGCTGGTCTGCATCTTCTGTTCAAGTTGTGCTCCCCGTTATCTCGCTCCGAATTTCAGATCAAAAACCCATAATCATCAGATCATAGCCATCTTGCCAGTTCAAATGATTTATAGTGGTAAGATACCGGAAGATTGGACCCCGGAAGACTTGATGAAAATTGAAGAAGGGGAGAGTCAATCTTTCCAAATCTCACTTCATAGAGCAATCCTTAAGAGCAGCAGTACGAACACCCGCGCCTTACGCATAAACATCCAAGATTACCGTGAGACACTTAGGATGCTGAAAGAGCATGAAATAAACATCCACCAATCCTGGCAGAACTCAGCACCAGAATTGGCAGAAATTCTGGGTGTGCAAGCTGTGGTGAAAGCTCGAATTGAAAAGGCAAGATATATGTCTGATTTGGCTTCTTACGGGATTGAAGTAGCATCGCACCTCCTGAATTTGGTAACAAATTATTATCTGTCTCCATTATTGCCATTCGGTCATGTATCAAACGAAGTGGATGCCGAATATAGTTTGATAGATGGTCTTGATGGATCCATCTTATGGTCTACTTCTTTTCGGCAAGCTGCAGACTGGAGAGAACCGGCTCATGAAATCATCGATCGCATCAGTCAGAAAGCAGCCAAGAGGTTCCCATATCGTAAATAACCTGGAATTCTTTTTTCTTCTGAGTACTGTCGCTCATGTAATTCAAGGTGGGGGAATAGTGGTTTCATTTCATCCTCCCTCTTGCTGTAACCATTCATGTATGGCTTGTAAGCCTCCTGCTTCAAATGATCTAAAAATTCACTTTTGAATGTGTGATTAGTCACTAACCCCTTTGCCAGATATCATTGCCTCCAAAGGCAAAATGCAAAATATTGAGTGTTAAAATTAAATAAGTTATGAAAACTTCAAATCTAATCAAACTGCTCCTCTTGTCAGTCGTTGGAATGAGCATTCCACTAGCGGCGCAAATCGATCTACCACCTCAAAGTCCGATGGCCAAAATTGTCCAGCAAGTTGGTTATACAGAAATTGATGTGGAGTATAACCGTCCCAGCAGAAAGGGCCGGATGATTTTTGGTGAATTGGTTCCCTACGGTCAAGTATGGCGTACAGGTGCAAATGAATGCACCAAGATTACTTTTTCTAAAGATATCAGCCTGGAAGACCACAAAGTCAAAGCGGGTCGCTACGCCCTTTTTACGATTCCGGGTGAGGAAGAATGGACAATCATCCTGAATAAGAACATTGACGCTTGGGGTACAAGGGATTATGATCCCTCTGATGACGTATTGAGGTTTAAGGTGAAACCAACGAGCAGCAGCTACCACTTTGAGACCTTTACCATCGATGTAGGAGAACTTACCACCACAAGTGCCACCCTGCAACTCATGTGGGCCAATACCATCGTCAGAATCCATCTGGGCACTGATGCCGACGAGCACATTCTGGCTGAAATTGATCGCAGGTTAGACAACCCTATGTTACATCTGGGCAATACTTATTTTGCAGCAGCCGCTTACTATCTGCAGACCCACCGCGACATTGACCAAGCACTCGAGTGGGTTGATGAGGCCATCAAAATAAATGGTAAGAATTGGAGGTATCTCCATTTGAAAGCTGAGATTATGGCGGAACGAGGCGAGTATCTTCAAGCTATGAATTTGGGCCGAGAGGCAGCTTCTATTGCTCGTGAAGATGGCAAACCTGATCAAGCCAAAATCGCTGAGCTTTCCATAGAAAAATGGAAGAAAATGTCTAGAGCTAAGTAGAGGACTTGAGCGCTTTTCATGCGACAATCAGACCCGAGTCTCCGCTCGGGTCTGGCTTTTTGGCAATCACATCAGACGCTAATCTCAGGACCTTTCGAGCAACAAAGAGGAAAACTTACTCGTGCAAGGATGAAATACTAGAAGGAAGGAAACCAATGCCTTTCTAAGTGAGCCCAATAAGTATTGCAGCCAAAGCCCCCAAGATGACTAACCACCTCAATAAGCGAAATAATCCAGGGTGATGGACAGAAATGCTGACAAAGGATTCGACAAAGAGAATGACAAGCAATGATAAAATGATCGTCAAAGCAAACCCCTCCTCAATTCCTTCAGATAATTTGGCAAATAGGGCCACCGAAATAGCCAGCAAAGTGTAGATCTTCGTATTCCAACTAAGTTCATGATGTAGCTGCCTTGGACTTTTTCGTTGCAAACCAAAATTTTCCCAATCTTATTCTATTCAGCTTCTCTGTACAATGACACAGATCACACGTAGTAATGACTATAGGATCTCCCAAAATCCGGAAGTCTACCACGTTGGCATAAAAGGTACCCCTTAAATAAATCTCTCTGGTGCGGGCCTGAAGATAACATCATAAAAACTGGGTCTGTTATCATTCTCAGCTTCTATTCTTATTCTGGAGAATTGAAAGCTCTTGATGGGGGGATCTCCTTCTACAATATGTAATACTAGTGAGGCTACTCCGGAAAGTGCCATTTTCATAAAAAGAGCCTATTTTGGATGAGATTTTCACTTTTTCGAGATTGGGTGATGCCTGAGTATCAGCCGATTGAGAAAAATGGCCTGTCCCGTCGAAGCCTTGGCGTAGCGGGGAAAGATCGCCAAAAGAGCCATTTTTGATTTGGCGACCTTTTCGGAGTATCCTCACTAGTGCATATTTATATCAAACCATCAACCAGCATGGGATCGAGAAACATATTCGCAGCAAGGAAAAAGGCGATGAGAGCAATAGTAAAAAATTCTACTTACGGCAAGTCAACGTAAGATTTAGGGATTAATATTTGGATCCCATTCATGCATGATCAAAATGGGAACAACACAGTTCGTGGCAATCTCCTCAGAGGTGCTGTGGTGAAAGAGGCCTTCAATAAAACCTCGCTTTCTGCGCACGGCAACAAGAAGATCAGCATTTCTTTCCAGGGCATAATCCATGAGACTGGCCACCAGGTCGGGCCTGAACACTATCACTTCACTGGTATTCTTCTCTTGGTCTACATTGACCAATTCTTCTTCCTTAAGGACAGATCCTTTCTTTAGTTGTGAAATCCTTACACCTCTCACCGCTGCATGAGGCGATCCACATAATGCACGGATTGCTTCCACCATGCTATAGTCCATGTTCGATTCATCAATAGCCAATATGATTTTATCTATCGCTAGTGATTTGGTTGTTTCAGGAATGATAAGCACCGGACATCTTGCATGGGTCGCAACTTCCACATTTACGGAGCTGAATAAATGCTGAGAATCCGGTTCCGCTCCCTTAGCCCCCAGTATGACCATTCGTGTCTCAGGATCTGTCGATAATTCATGCACTTTTTTCGCTGGATCACCTACTAAAAATTCAGCCGTCAAATTACCATGCAAGCCTTCAATTTCTCTACGGTATTTTTTCCGATAAAAAGCCACTGTCTCTCGCCAATGATCTCTTCTTTTGATTTCAATGGCTGGATCTGGGTCCAGAATAACACCATTATAAGTTTGAGGCACATCAACCATGACATGCACTAGTTTTATTCCAGCATTGGTATTAGCAGCAAGTTTCAGCGCATTGGCAAAGGAATTTTCAGCACGCTCAGAAAAATCTATGGGTACAATAATGCAGGCACCTTCCCTACCACACTGCACCTGGTGAATAATGGAATCAACGAATATCCGATCATCTCTGTACTTAACTCTTTCCAACGCTGGCCAACCTCCGATCTTAACGGCTGGTAAAGAGTCAATACCGGCTATAAAAGAATTATTGGACGATTGAAATTCAATGACTTGAATCTCCGGATCAATTTTCTGTAGTTCCTTTTCGAGCAAAAGCTTTAACCTCTCTGACGCCTCAGTTGGTCGATGGTAGTAGGTAACCGTTCGCATAATTGTTCGATTTGAAGTAGAAAAACCTTGTCATTCGAACCGGAATCCCAAATCAATCACCCACCAGGTCTCCGCTTCCGGAACGCCCCTGGTCTCATTGATTTTACAATACCTTTTCTCTAGCACAAATAAAGGCATTGTCCGAGTCAACCACATTGACAGCAATCAGTTGTCTTCCTGACATATCTCATGAGGATCTGCTAGAACTCGAAAGAAAGGTTTAAAGCGAGTCAGATCAAGAAAGCAGATTTAATGATGGGAAGCCCGCAGAAAATGCATAAATTCTTTGGGATCTGGGTTAAGTCATTGATCATTCTGTAAGGATCATATCCGGCTAGCCTACATCTTACCAGCAGGTTGTGAACATCGCTACCCCTCCTTGAAAGTCAAACTCCAAATGCCTCGCAATTCACCAACTTTGAAGCCATGAGCTTGATCTTCCGGATACAACTTCTTAATTAGAGAATAATTTAAAGGATCAATATCATGATCTTGTACACCATGACATTTGAGACATTTATCCATCATAAAAATTGGTGCGTAATAGTGCACAGCACCTTCTTCGATCGAAACTTTCGGATTTGGAATTTGCTGCTGTTGTATGGCTTCCCGGTATGCTCTTATCACTTCCCTTTCCCTATGATTAGGAGCATTCGATTGATTTCTGTAGCGATCACTGGTACGCCGGATATCGACTTCAAAAACTTGTGAAAGGCTATCTACCAAGGGGAGGGCATTTAATTTACAGTAATTGACAGCATTTTCCACTCCACCGTCCTCCATCGCTGTACCCAAAGCACTACTCAATTCCTGAAAGGTGACTTGAGTTACTTCTTGGCCATGGCGCAAATAAAAGTCCCTGTCTACTTCTTTGGCGGTATCACCGCTGGTTTTCATTCGACAACCATAACTCAGGGTAATGATCGATACCAGAAAAAGAATGATGAATTTCACTTTTAATTTCAATATTTTAATTAAACATCTCACTAGTAAATCTAGAGGTGCGCTACTAACAATTGGCTAGGATGAGGATCAGTTCCAAGGTAACCACATGAATTTTCAAAACCCAAAAATCCGTTTTGCCGTCTTGTAATAAATCTGATCAACAGCCTCCTTGGGCAGGTGAATACCTTTGAAATGACCATCAATCAAATCACTCTCCATTTCTTGATTGGTCGTAAAAAATTGCCAGTCTCTCATCCAGGTTTCATGAACCTTTTTCCTTAGTTGTTCGGCCTCATCCGATCCACGGTCACCCATATCTGTTGCGTACATAATTCGATCGGCATATTTGACGAAAAATTGACGCACTCGCTCCCAGTCTTGTTTGGCCTGGTAAAATACCTGGCCCATCCGGGCTGCCAGATCAATGGTGGCATTGGGATAACGATCTAACCATTGAGCCAAAGTATCTACATTCCATTCAATACTGGCCATATGAGCACCCATAAACACCAAATTCGGATGCTTGTCTAGCCTCCGGTCTCGAGCCTCCATTTGATCTTTATAAGAAGGCAACTCTGGATGACGATACATGTGGTACTCAGGATGGTTCCTAAAGTAGTTCTTATCGTTATTGGTTGTCATCTCCTCAAGCGGTAACCAACAATTCAAAGGTTCACCCAAATGTCCAACAACCATCCTTTCCTGCGCTATGATATGATCAAATAGAGGATCGAATCGCAAATCATCGAGCATCACATTTTGTCCATCACGGTCTTTCAGTACCATTCCGATATTCTTCCAGACCTTCACACCCAGAGCTCCCTGTTCAAAGCAGCTGTCCATCCAAACTTTGCAGCGGTCGACCCAGTCCGAATCCAGGAAATCTTCCACGCTAAATGCGGTTATGGTTCGAAATATATCCGGGTGTTCTCTTTGTTGAAATATGGCATAGTGAAATTGCTCTTTCACTCCTTGCCAGGTACCAGCCCCATCTACTACGATGTTAACCAATTGGAATTCATCTATTTGTGCTTGCTTAGCAAAGGCATCTCGATCGGTCCGGATATGTACGTGCACATCAGCTTTCGGCACATCAGTAAAATCTGATAGGGTATAAAAATCCTGTGCCAGGATATCATAGATCGATAAAAGGCAGATGCACCACGAAAGTCCCATTATCATCCTCTTTATGAATTTCATCTGAAGTATCATCTTTTGATCGTTTGGCTGCGCTAATTACAATGGTTACGAAAGATACATATTGTGAACTTCATTTGCCATTCGGATCTGATGGTCGTGCTTAGCGCCACAGAAATTAATCAATCAGTGGTCAACACGCAGGACCTTTGCACCAATAATTGTCCCTTTTTTTAACTCATGTAAAGCTCGATTTGCACTGGTCAGGGAATATTCTTGGTAAACCGGCCGTAAAGAAAGCTTTGCGGCCAACTCCAAGCATTCTTTAACATCACGGCGCTGCACGTTGGCAACACTTTTGATCTCCTTCTCCATCCATAGATCACGTGCATAATTAAGCTTCAACAAATAGTCTTGATCGACATTTTCTTTGCGAATGGCATTGATCACCAGTCTTCCCCCAGGCTTCAATTGTGCCAACGCTGCCACTACCGGCTTCCAAGCAGGAGTAGTATCAATGATGGAATCCATCTTCTCGGGAGCCTGCTCGAGTGTGTCACCGGCCCAAGATGCCCCCAACTTAAGAGCGAAGTCACGTTCTTTCGGATTCCTGGCAAATACGTACAATCGAGTTGCCGGATATTCCGCCAATACCATCTTGGCCATCAGATGTGCAGAAGATCCAAAACCCGTGAATCCCAGCTTCATCCCATCCCTGCATCGAGCCAACCGCAAAGATCTATAGCCAATAGCCCCGGCACATAACAACGGTGCAGCTTCTGCATCACTCAAAGCATCAGGTATCTTATAGGTGAACCTTTCTGACACCTTCATAAATTGAGCATACCCGCCATTCTTATCGCGGCCGGTAGCCTCAAAATAAGGGCATAAGTTCTCTTTTTCATTTTGGCAATACCAGCACACGCCGCAGGTAGAATAAATCCAAGCAACTCCCACACGGTCTCCAATGGCAAGATCTACTACTTCACCTCCGGTTTCAGTGACATGTCCGACTACTTGATGACCTGGAACCACCGGAAGGAAAGGGGGTGGTGTCCGTCCTTCTATTTCATCAAGCTCGGTATGGCAGACTCCGCAAACCGACACCTTAATCAATACTTCTCGGTCCGCAACTATGGGTCGAGGCAACTCACTCTGCACCAGCGGTTGATTGTTCTCATCCAAGGAGGTGATTGACTTGAGAAGCATAGCTTTCACAGAAATCAGTATTAGTATTTTGAGAACGTACGTGCCCGTTCAAAGAGGGGTCTTTGCAAATATAAGATTACATAGCAGGTTCCCTAATCAACGCCATCGACTCATGAGGGCATGGAAATTGCACCTCAATTCATTAGCTCTTCGATAGGAAAATGATGAAGGTCAGAACATCTTCCTTGAGAAGCTCAACTGAAAACACAGGCACGCCACGAAAAACAATGATGGGAGACAGACACTAATCGGATGGGCGTGTCGTATTGAGTTTCCACTTGAAGGTTGATTCATCGAGATAGAAGAAGATCTAAAGAAAATCTTCCGCCACCCCTAATAACAAGTGCAATAGCCATCGGTATCCATAATAAGAAAAACTCCATCCCCTCTCCCTTTTGTTGTCCTGACCAATTCATGAAAAATCCATATTGAAAGTGTGCTGTAAATACGATCCCCAAAGCCAAGACGAGGAACGCAAACCCCATCAAGCGGGTACCGAGGCCGACCAATAGTAAAATAGCTCCAAATGATTCCAAAAAAATTACACCCAAGGCAATTATATATGGCAAACCAACAACATTGGTAAAATACTGCATAGTTGCTTCGAAGCCATATCCGTCAAACCAGCCAAATACCTTTTGCAATCCATGCGCCAAAATTACAGAGCCCAGAAATAATCTCAAAATTAAGGGCTCCCAGGAACCATCAGTCTTAGAAATTTCCTGGATCATGAGGTATGCATTATACGTTGTAATAAAACTTTTCCTTGATGATCTTCCCGTCTTGCCATTCCTGTACTGATACTTGGGTATAGTTTCTTTCTCCCCAATCTTCATGGGTGTAATCGTAGTGCCATTCTACCATGGATATTCCATTACCTACCGCTATCTTCAATGGTACCGCAGAACGAAACTCCTTGATTTTGGAAAAGAAGGCCTCCTCCCTCAGCCGGTTTTCACCTTTCCCCCTGGTCGGAGTGTCTTCATTTTCTTGCATTACTACCTCATCATGGTAATATTTTTCAAATGCTTCGAGAGATCTTCCTTGCATTACCAATGAATTTAAGTCCTCTATTTGCTTCAATATGAGTTTCATTGCGACAACTTTTTGATTTATGTATTGCAAAGCTCAGCACAAGAGATGAGGCTCACAACAATCTATATTAAAAAAACAGATTAAACCAGATTAACTATTTACCGCTCAGAAGAAATGAGCTGATTCCTAATTTTGCTTAAGAATTCTTTGGTAATCCCCAGGTAAGAAGCCACCATATACTGGGGAACTCTTTGTTCAATCTCCGGATATGAAGTTCTAAAATGGAGATACCGTTCTTTTGCAGTCAGGCTAAAATTTCGAATTATGCGTCTTTCTGCAGCTACAAATGCCCTCTCAATAATAATCCTAAAAAATCGCTCCAATTTGGGAATAACTCGGTAAAGTTCTTGAAGGGTATGATGGTCAAACTGAAGTAACTCTGTGGCTTCCAGGCATTGCACATTATAGTTTGCAGGCGATTGGGTAATAAAACTTCCAAGGTCTCCGGTCCACCAATTTTCAATCGCAAATGCAACGATGTACTCCTGCCCTTTTTCGTCTACATTGAAGGTTCTAAGACAGCCCTTCACCACAAAACTCTCTACTCGACAGACGTCACCTTGCTGTACCAGATATTGACCTTTCAAATATTTGCGAAAGCGCACACGGTCGTTCAAGATGGCCACTTCATCATCCGTCAAAATGATGTACTGACTCATGTACTTAATCAGAGGATCTGTATGCATGACAAGTGTTCATTGCAATATACAAAACACCTAAGGGGGGGGTGGGGTTGAGTCTAAACCAAGATCAAAAGGTATAAATGCACATTGTAGGTGAGAATATCTGGGTCAGAACCATCACGAGATCTTCATCATCCAAATATTCTATTCATGTGCCCTCCTTATCACGGATTTTTTTTGGCCGAGGTTTTGTTTTGGGGGTGCCTTTATCAAGTCCTGCTTTGCGTGACGACTTAGGTGTTACCTTAGGCTTAACTGACTTTCCAATAGGGGCTGTTCTTGTCTGTTTCTTGTTTGTAGTAGGTTTGGTTCGCTCCCATTTGTCACGATGGTAGTCCTTTCCTGATTTTACCCGCGGTACTTTGCTTAACGTAGATTTCTCAATGGTTTTGCGAGACGCTCGATCTTTAACCTCGTCTGGTCTTCTGGATGGTGCAATAGTCACCTGGTTGCTCGGAGCAGACGGTCTCACTACTTTTCCCTGCCTTACATTCTCAGTTTGTGCTTTTGCCAAATCAAGGTACCGTTTTCTATATCTGGCGATAAACTGTTGCTCAGACATCGGCTGGCCTGGATTCCTTGCATTGTATTTGTTAAGGTTTATTTCAAACCTACCCAGTTCAGCAAAGCGTTGTGGTAATCTACCATCATCCTTCAACCAATCCATAGATATGAGATTTGCATGGCGATCTTGCCACGCTTTGACACTGATCGTAATGCTTCCATGCCGGCGTGGGTATCGATGATAGTGTCTGACGAATGCAGCTGACAATACCGGCCAATGAAAGTGGTGATGTCCATGATGAAAGTACCAATGTGTGAATCGCAAAGAAGGTAGGTCAATTATGACGATATGATGCCCAGACCTGCGGTAAAATCCCCAATCGTGCCAATAAGGATAAGGACGCCAGCATGGATATCCATACCAATAGGGATATCCAAACCAGTAGGGATAATGATAGTAGTAATGTTGACTACGATATTCGCTATAATCTGCATCCTCATAGGGATATTCTTCCCAATCATAGTAGGCATCGTCGTAGTCATACGTTTCAGCAAACTCAGTCGAAGCAGCCTCATACTCTTCCAGGATCTGGGGATCATCCTCCACTCTCTCCTTCCAATTGTTCAATTCTTCGGCCTGTTGTCTAGCCACCTCCAAATGAAGACTATCCACCTTTTTCATTACCCACTCTGGATTGGTGCGATAGAAATCTCCGACTAAAATGGTGAGCTCGATATTTCCCGTCAGAATGGTCATGACTTCCGGAAGTTCAATCAGTTGTAACAAAGCTTCCTGAGTGGATGAAGAATAAGGAGTCAATATCGATTCGAATGCAAAATCCGCTGCAATTTCCAATTGCTCAACATCTCTAATTAGGGATTGATAATTCTTGGCAGCTTTCTTAGCTCTTGAGTGGATGACCTCAGGAAAGTTATTCAGAGCTTGCTCACCAACTAAGATAACGTCCACGTCGTTGTTTGCTAAATGCTGGATGAGACCGGGGTACCTTGTCAGATCCCAAATCATCTTTTGAACTTCCAAGGGATGGTCTTGCACCAGTATTTGAAAAGCCTTGCTCGTCTTTGATTGGATGCGTTCTATTTTAATTAGTGCCTCGGGATATTGAGTAGATGCCAATATGTCATCCCTTACATCAGATGGATAGAGCAGTAGAGCGTTCACAGCTTCTTGTTCTTCGACCACAAGCTCCGCAAGTATCTCTTTATCCATTTGGGCATAGGAAATCCCGCTGGCAATTGAAACGAGGGCCAAAATCAACATACCATTTCTGAGTACAAATTTCATAGGATGGTTCCTGACTTTCTTGGGTCAAAGATCAAGATGGCTCCATTTCCAAGCAATGAAATAGGTCAATTAGGAAGGTGATTTGTGCTACTAATTCCCAATCAACATTCTGCCGGTAGAGGTATTGGTCACCCAAGGACGACAATAAATTTTGACTCTGGATAGGCTATCGATCATGCAAACTCGTTTCTACTGATTTAAATCCCTTTGAAGTTTGCCTGGTGATTTCCTCATGAGAAATAAAAGTGAATTGGTCTCGAATCAGTCGGCGATTCCATATGACGAGCCGATCACTGAGGAAGGGAAAATAATGGGTCATGAAATATGTAAAATATCCCAAGCCCGTCAAGGTCATCTGGCTTCTTCTCTTTTCAAGCATCCGGCGAATGCTTCGCGCAACAGACATTGGTTGGGCCAGCTTGACATTGTTACGTTTTGGCAAAGGCACCCAAGAACCGTCCACATCCAATATTTCCTTATTAGGATCATTCTCAGTAAACCCAACATAGACAAGACCAACATGCACATCAAAATCATATAATTCAGAGCGCAAAGCCTGAGCCAGGGCCGCTTGTGCCATTTTTGATGCAGTATATGCCGAATTGTAAGGCATCCCTCGCATACCTCCGACGCTCTTTATAAAAATGATATGCCCCTTGGTTTTCTTCAAATGAGGGATCGCATATTTGGACAAGTAGACTGATCCAAGATAATTAGTCTCTAAGAGAATTTTGAAATTGATATCAGCCGACTGTTCTATGGCTCCCCGGCTGCTCACTGCCGCATTATTAATGATCATATCTATTCGACCAAACCGTTGCAATGCATGACTAATTAATTTTCTGCAGTTCCGAGCAAATCGAATGTTAGCACAGCAGGCAGTTACGGTAAATCCCTTAGCAATAAATTCTCTTTCTGTCGTTGCTAATTTTTGCTCATCTCGACCATTTAACACTACCTTGACGCCATGCGAACAAAGTTCCGCAGCAATAGCCTTTCCAATACCCTGACTAGATCCACTTACAATGGCAACTTTATTTTCCAAGTATCCCGTATTCATCATTTTGATTGATTACCATTTAACAATGATTTTTCCCATTGATCTCCGTGACTCCAGGAAGTCGTGTGCTTCACTCAGTTGGTTTACCGAAAATTCGCCACCGACATGGGGCCTCAGGATCCCCTCCTCAGCCAGTTGAATGACATTTCTCAATATCCGATTAATCTTAGCAGCTTTCTTATCGGCAATGCTTAGCATATTTACACCGATCATTCCTCGGGAATTTTTGAGGAACTGGACCGGGTGATAAATTCCAAATTCGGCCAGCACTCGTAATTTTCCGAAAATTGATCTGGCTTGATTCATAGAAGATACTCCATAGCACAAGATTCTTCCACCAGCTCCCAATAGTCGATATCCCTTTTTTATCGACTTCCCCCCCAAGGGGTCAAAAATGACATCTAGCCCTCCATCTCCAATCACTTCACCAACCGCCTCCACAAAATCTACATCTTTATAGTTGATGGGGTGATCTACTTGGTTTTCTCGGAGAAAATTGATTTTCTCTGATGAACTGCAGGTACCGAAAATCTCGCAATTTTTATGCCTGGCAAATTGGACTAAGGCGGTACCGACACCACCTGCGGCTGCATGTATTAAAATTTGATCACCTGATTGTAGATTAGCCATTTCAAAGGCCAAGAAATATGCAGTACAATATTGCGTGGACAATGCTGTTGCTACACCTGGGGCCATCTCTTCAGAAATCTTTCCAAGTGCTTCCTCGGCAGCAATGGTGTACTCTGCATAACCTCCAAATCTTGTCAAAGCTACTACCCTATCTCCAGGTTGGACTGACTTGACGTCAGGCCCACAGGTTACAACCGTGCCTACAACATCATATCCCAGTATACTTGGCAAGGGAGGTGCCGCCTTATACAATCCCAACCGGGCCATCACATCCGCAAAATTGAGGCCAAAGGCTTCCACTCTAATTAGCGCTTGCTGTGCGCCAGGCACCGGTTGAGCGGCCTCCCTGATCTCAAAAGCCTGGGAGGCCCGACCGTACTTTACCAGAAAAGCCGCTTTCATAGTATATTAATTCCTCAACCTCCAAGTTAACTGATATTGGAATTACAGCACATGAGCTTGATCAGTGGCAAGATTGATGATCGACAAATCACCCGATGAAGAAAAGCTGGTTCTAATCATCTCTAACCATGATAGATACAGCCTATAGGGCATTGCCTAGGAGGCAGTAACCGTTCATAGGTACAATGAATTATAATTATTATGTGCCAGATCAAATCTGGATATCAGCTGAAATTGAGTACTAACCGACCCCGAGCACTTGTGGGAACTTCAAGAAAGTCAGCAGATCTAAAAATGCACATGACCAAAGTCATGATTCCGATAAAGGACTCCCTTGAAGTAGAATGGGATCTTCAAAAACTGGTCTGTCAGCCTTAGTGATTGGATTGGCCTCAGTATCTGCTCTTGAAACCTGATATTCCAACAACCTAAATGAACTGAATTGGATGCTCCTCAAAAGAACACCGCTCGGGAAATAGTTCTAGAATAACTGCAAATCAAGACCAGTTTGTCGGTTCAAGGCATTTCCACCAAAGTATCCAACTTTTCCACTGCATTGACAATAGAATTCCTTCGGATCACAATATACAATGCCAGTACCAATTCCCCGATAAAACCAGAAATACCTAGAAACCAGAGAAGTAGCGCCTCGTTTTGGGCTCGGAATTCTGGGAAAAGTAGGTTAGCTAGACCGTCGATGAGATAACCGAGAAAGGCTACAAACAAAAAAATACCCAAGATTCTAGGAAGGAAGCCGGATCGGTAGACCAGATAGGCCAAAAACAGAATATGAAAGCCAAAAAAGATTAGCGCATAGCTGAATCCATCAGCATGGGCGTTTAAGGAAGACATCACCAGAAAATGAAGTTGGTTTGATTCTAAAACCGGCATCTCATTTGCTTCACTAAGGAGAAATAAGACTTCAAGCTGGTTGACTGTAATTGCACCAATCATTGCCGTATACATCACCCTGAACCAGGCGGTAAGCAAAGATATATTGGCACTGACCGGCTTCAGCAAGAGGTATAATCCCATGGCAACAATGACATCAAGAATAAATATCAATAGGAAAAAGAAAATATGAAGCCGGTATTGAAAAATGGATTCCTGCAGGTTTCTAAAGGTCTCTGCTGCATCATCCCATATGATCAAATTACTATCAAAGAAAGTGAAATCGAGAATGGCCACGACATACATGGCCAGTAGACCGAATCCGGCCAGATGAACACCAGATCTTATTGAATTAAGAAAATAATTATTTTCTGTTTTCATTAGTCCTCATTTAAAATCATTACTCAACATGGTATAATCAGTCTGAGAACCAGCTCAATACTGAATTAATCCATAAGCAAAAACTTATAGCCATTCATACCATCACCACCAATCAAACTACTTCTAAAATACTTACTAAGGTGGTGCACGAGTGCATGATCAACAAGGATACTTGTCATTTCCAGTGTTGATGCATCTCACGCATATGTGTGTCATATTACGATACTATCATGTCTTACGTTAATCACTTCCGGTCCACATGTTAACATTTCGAAACAAGTGTTGATAATCACTGGTCAAATTAAGATGTGGAACTTAGCGAAAAACGCTTTCAGCAAACCCATGGTCACTGGCTCCAAAAATTTCATGATCTGCCTAAGGGTACAAAAGCTTTCACCTTTGTAGGCCGCCTCTTTCTACCATTCGTCTGGGCATCTCTGTATAGTTGCTCTGCCCGTTTCTTAATGCCCAGGCACATTTTTCTGTCCATGGTAAATACAATGGGCTCCACCAGTGGACCAAAAACCAATTTTGTCTTAAGAGAATCACTCCAGGTCACTCTATTCCTTGAGATAAACCTCGAATGATTGTCATCCAACGCCTCAACGTACCATAGCCAAGTGAGATGTAAATAATTTTCGGGATAAGACAATGCAGGGTCATAAGCCCGCTTAGCATCAAGATCATAGTGATTTTCAATGGCCATCGCCCGGCCCTGATCACAGATAACTAGCGGATAGGCATCTTTGGGTCCAAACGAGATCAGGTCTCCCACTTCGGGTTTCTGATACCGGTCTAGTATCACATCAGCATTTTGGATATTGAGGCCGGCCAAATTTTCCAATGCTTCGTAGCTGTAAAACCCTCCGCGGCCTTGGCCGATTTGTGCCATCCATGGCCATACGTAATCTGCAGGGGCATTGATTTCGATGGCATGTGTAAACCGTGACTTTGGTGAACGGATTATTTCGTCTCCAGGGAGCGTAAGATCTGCATCCTTTTTACTAAGCCCCCATCTGTCCCTGAGTGGTTTCAGAAACAAGGTAAAGTAGCAGGCTATGATGATGGCGACGCCCTCAAAACCTTCCAAAATCTGCAGGAAGGAAAATAGAAACCTTTTTTGTGATCTAACAGGGGGTAGATACATATTTAAGGATCACATCAATGGATTACTTAATCCAATCTTGTTAGTCAGCTATCCATGACCGGATACGATAGTCCCGGCATGCAAACCCAACCGCAGGTTATATTACACTTGAAAAGGGATCTGCCATATGATTAAAGTCACTTAATGGAGTGACTTATTATATTTAGCCAATACGATGAATTTCCATCCAACAGGCAATTCCCTGGCGACTGCACTAAATCATTACCATTTATGATTCCAATCATAGTTATACTATGACAATGCTCTTAAATTTAAGTCCAATGGTTAAATCAGAGCGGAGCCGCATAGTCTTCGAAAGATAACCGGACTTTTACCAAGATGTAAAAGTTTCTTGTTCAAGAAATAAATATTGTTCGAATGTGAGCAATTGAATTGAAAACCTGACCATGAATATCAAACGATTTGATAGCAGCAAGAGATAGCATCATGAAAAACAAAAGAGATTGGGCAAAAGGAAAAGTTGAATTTCGTATTCATTTGTTCGTTTTTATTGCGGTGATAAGTTTCTTGGCTCTAATTAACCTGCTTACATCACCACAATACCTTTGGTTTATATGGCCCATGTTAGGGTGGGGAATCGGCATTTCAGCTCATGCCTTAACTGTCAATTTTTCTCCGGGTGAATCGAGTCTTAAAGAGCGAATGATTGAAAAAGAAATGAAAAGATTCAATTAGCAATATTTTTAATCAGAGATAATTCGAAGGAAAAAGCCATCGAAATTTTTTTGATCTTTTCACCAGCAATTGGAACCTAATAAACTTCAATAGAATTACCCTCATCCAAACAAAAACAAACAAATGAAATACAACACAATTATCATAGGAGGAGGCTTAGCGGGGCTAACGGCCGGTGCCACCCTAGCAAAATTCGGCAAGAAAGTCCTTTTATTAGAACAGCACCACAAACCTGGTGGCTGTGCCACTACTTTTAAACGCGGGAATTTCATAATTGAGGTCGGCCTGCATGAGATGTGTGGATTGAATAAAAATGGAGCAATATTGGATTTATTTGACATGCTAAACGTCAATCAAGAGGTTGAATTTCTCCAGGTACCTGAACTATACGCTGTGCATTCAAATCACGAAAAGTTCGTATTTCCACACGGTTATGAGGAAGCGACCAAAGCTCTAGTTGACAAATATCCAGAAGATGAAAAAGGAATCAAACGATTAATGAAATTGCTTTCTGGTATAAGGAGAGAAGGGGTCAAATTGCCGCGTACACCATTAAAGCGCAAGCTGATGTATCCGTTTATGCCGTTACTTTATCCCAATCTTGTAGAAGCATCGCGATATACTGTTGGGGCTTGGTTCGATAAGTATCTTACCAATGAGAACGCAAAACTTGACCTGTTGGCACATATTGTTTATTGGGCCGATGACCCTTACAATTTATCTATGTTTTATTATGGCTTGCCATTTTCCAGTTTTATTGGAAGTGGAGGTTACTTTATTAAAGGCGGTTCACAACAGCTTTCCGATCATTTGGCAGCATACATTGAGAAACATGGTGGTACCGTCTTGTTGGGTAAAAAGGCCGAGAAAATTATAACCAAAAATAATAGGGTAACGGGAGTCACCTTCCGTGATCATTTTAACGAAAGCTTAGATTCGGTGACCATTGCCTGCGATAATGTGGTGGCGAATTGTGCTATGCCTATAGTACCTGAGATGCTGGATGAGCCTTATGCCACTACACTCAGAAAACAAATCACTGATAAAACCCATGCCTGTTCCTTACTAAATATTTATCTAGGCTTTAAATCTAGATTAAAGCCTTATGGAGTTAAACACTATTCTAATGTTATAAGGGGAGATGATGTAAAGACTTTGAAGGACATATATCCCAACAATACAGGTGATTGGTCAAAACGTAGCTTCGTTTTTGTAGATTACAACCAGATAGATGCTCAACTGGCACCCCCACCAAAATCTGTGGGTGTCATCTGTTGTGCAGATTATCTGAAAAACTGGCAAGGGTTGAGCAAGGAAGACTACAAAGCAAAAAAGGAAGAAGTAGCTCAAATCTTATTAAACCGGTTGGAAAGCCAGTTTCCCGGAATACGGGAAAGCCTTGAATATTACGAGGTTGCCACGCCAAAAACCATTCAACGATTTACCTCAAATACAGATGGATCAGTTTATGGTTTTGCACAATCTATAGAACAGTCAGGCACTAAACGCTTCCGCAATAATTTCTTGATACCCAACTTGTATTTTGCATCTGCATGGACGTTTCCTGGCGGTGGCTTTGAAGGCTCTATCATGGCCGGCTTTTTGGCTGCTTTGCAAATGAATAGAGACAAAATTTGGTCCCCGAGTAACACGGATAAATACTCGGATGAGAGAATGGTTAAACTCGTGGAGCGAAAAGAAATTGGTAATAACGTAGTACAGTTGAGCTTTGAAAAACCAAAGGGATTCAAGCATCAAAAAGGCCAGTATGCCATTCTGAATTTAATGGAGCCCAAAGTTGCCGAACTGGATTTGCCTTATCGATGGCTGCCCATTGATTCCATGTCTGAGGAATCAGTCCTTAAATTCTTGATAGAAGTGAATGGCAGCAGTTTCGACCAAAGTTGTCAACTTGCTCATATTGGAGATGAGGCCTTGGTTTTCGGACCAATAGGTTAGTTTGTTTTATATACGAACAACTAAAGCATTGTATTATGAGCGGAGCAATTTTTTTCTCAGGTAAGTACGGCAGTACGGAACAATACGCCAAATGGATAAGTGAAGCCACGGGATTACCCGTATTCGATACCAAGGATGCTCGTGCCGATCCGTCGAAATACCGATATCTGATATTGGGCAGCTCAATTCTCTTTTTTAGGCTGTCTAACAGAAAATGGGTAAGGGCCAATTTGTCCAAGCTTAATGGCAGGTCCAAAATTTTGTTTTCGGTTTCCGGTGCCGGTCCCAGTAAAAAGCTCGATAGATGGGTTTCCAACTCTATCCCCGCAGACCTTTTGTCTCAAATGCAACACGTAGCCCTTCGCGGCAAATTAGACCATACAAAAGTCAGTTGGTGGCTTCGGGCCATTCTTTGGGTTGGCTCCCTGTTTAATCCTGATCCCGATGCCAGTAAAGATGAGCGCTATGGGTTTGATTACATGGACAAGTCAAGTATTGAACCGATTGTTGGACTGGTTGAGCAATTCAAATAAGATGAAGCCGCAGAAAGTAGATAATTGAATTTCTAAATGAAAACTAAAATGTACGATACTTAAATTCTCTAATGATGGTTAAAAAATAAAAATATTAGCAATCTACGGAAACCCATACAGCGGGAGTACCTATGACCTACATGGCATCTTAAGCAAAGTTTAATTTACCTGATCTTACGTTTTGCAAAACAGAACTGATATTAGAAAAATTGAGATCCCGGCCACTATGACCGCGGCTGTTTTGAACTCCTATTCAGGTGTTGATGGCTTGTGTATTGAGCAAAGACCAGTACCCATACCAGGAAGGAACGAAGTGCTAGTCAAAGTTGCGTATTCACCAATCCATCCTTCAGATCTAGCAACACTGGTGGGTTATTATGGCTTCAAGAATCCAACCCCACTTGTTCCAGGTGGAGAAGGGTCAGGAGAGGTTGTATCGGCTGGACCAGGGCTTATGTCAAGGTATTTCCTTGGTAAACGTGTTGCCTGCAGTGGTTGGGGAATAGGAGGAGGTGTTTGGTCAGAATATGTCGTCAAGAGTGCCAAAGGAGGCGTACTACCTTTGACTAAAACATTGAGTTTAGAGCAAGGGGCCATGTCTTTAATAAACCCCCTTACCGCCAGCGCTTTTATAGATATTTCAAGAAAAGGAGGACATAAAGCCATTTTATTGACTGCTGCGGCAAGTTCACTCAGCAAAATGGTGAACCGCCTGGCAAAAAAAGATGGAATCCAAGTTGTAAATATAGTACGTAGGCCAGCACAAGTGGATCTTCTTAAGGCCCTGGGTGCCGATATCGTGCTGAATAGTAATGAAGTCGGATTTGAACAGCAACTACATGAAGTATGTCATCAAACCAATACGCATATAGCATTTGATGCGGTGGCAGGTCACCTAACTAATCAGCTACTCAGAGCAATGCCCCCAAATAGCAAGGTTATTGTATTTAGTGCCCTTTCCAAACAAGCTGTTCAAGTGAGTCCTGACCTTTTAATATTTGAAGATAAGATGATTGACAGCTTTTGGCTGGGACCTTGGCTTCGCAAACAAAATCTAGTAAAACTGACACTGTTGTGGAAACGTGCTCAGAAACAAATATCCGGCTCATTAAAAAGTGAAATTAGAAAAATCTATCCCATACAAGAAGTGAAAGAAGCCATCAGAGACTATGCTAGGCAAATGACTGGAGGAAAAATCTTATTGAGGATGTCTTGATGAAATCAATAAGAAAACGAAAATGAGAGCTGCCTCCCGGATTCAAATATTTAATGGAAAAATCCATATCGAACTACTGCTCGCTCTTTTATGGGTGGCTTTGATGTTCCAATATATCTATAATGATATATTCTCCATATATCAACCGGGACACATAGAACAACTTTTAAGTGGACATCTTGAAGGGTTACATTTCTCTCAAAAGCTGCTGGTTGGTGCGGCCTTGCTTATGGTTTTACCGAGTTTAATGGTTTTACTCTCTTTGATATTGAAGGCACCGATAAATCGCTCGGTAAATATCGCCGGAGGAGTCTTCCAAATTCTTGTCCTCATCGGGACACAGTTTGTAGGTGAGGGTCAAACATGGCTTTATTGGCGACTGTTCGAGATCTTTGAATTGATCTTCCTTTTGACCATTATTTGGACAGCTTGGAAATGGCCCAAAACCGAAATAAAGTAGGGTGTCACAGATGAAGAAACACAGAAGGGCGAGAGAAGTTTTCAAGTTTTATGAAGGTCTTCAAAAGGGAGGGTAAGAGTAATTGAAAGAAATATTCCAGTAAAAATGAACAAAATTATCACATTGACAGTCAATCCTGCGGTAGACAAGAGCACCAAAGTCGCAGGTATAAAACCCGATAGCAAGTTGAGATGCGAGGTTCCCATTTATGAAGCGGGGGGCGGAGGAATTAATGTTTCAAGAGTCCTTCAAGAGCTAGGAGGACAATCTCTATGCATGTATTTGGCAGGGGGACCAACCGGCACTCATTTAGAGAATTTACTAACCGACCTCGGAATTCAACAATCGATTGTGCCAATCCAGGGTTGGGTACGTGAAAATCTCGCGGTCACAGATACGGTAAACAGGCAACAATATCGATTTGGTATGCCCGGGCCTGAGGTTTCCGAACCAGAGTGGCAAGATGCTCTTCATAAGTTGGAAGCTAGTTTAGTGGCGGGAGATTTGTTGGTTGCCAGTGGTAGTCTTGCGCCCGGTGTGCCGGTGGATTTTTACGCCAAAGTCGCTGCAGTTGCCAAGAAAAAAGAGGTCAAATTCATTCTAGACACCTCAGGCGAAGCCCTTCAGCACGGTGCTCGGGCCGGCGTTTATTTATTAAAACCCAATTTAGGTGAGTTTGCAACCCTCTGTAACCTAAAGACCATTTCATCTCAAGAGCTCCCAGGAGTAGCCAAAGCGTTCTTGAGCAAAAACCCCTGTGAGGTCATGGTGGTGTCACTAGGGGCAAGAGGTGCATTGCTCTTACAAAAAGATGTTGATGATGTCACATATGTTGCCGCACCTGTAGTACACCAAAAAAGCACTATTGGTGCTGGTGACAGCATGCTTGCCGGTATGACCTTTGCTCTGGCACATGGAAAACCCCATGCAGAAATGGTCAAATATGGGGTAGCGAGCGGTACTTCGGCAACCATGACAGAGGGTACCCAGCTTTGCAAGAGAAAACATGTAGATGCATTATACCAATGGTTGATTTCTAATTCGAGCAGCTCGAAATCAAATACGGAATGAATGCCAGGTGACAACAAACTCTCTTTCATTTACAAAACATAAAAGAATGAACTATTACTTTTCAACCCACGTAAAAGACAAGACCTTTGATGAAGTGGTAGCTGATGCAACCCAAGCATTAAAAAAGGAAGGATTTGGAGTTTTGACCCAAATCGATATGAAGGCTACCTTAAAGAAAAAATTGGATGTAGATTATCACAACTACAAGATTTTGGGGGCCTGCAATCCTCCTTTGGCCTTCAAAGCCCTCCAGAGCGAAGATAAGATCGGTACCATGCTGCCCTGCAATGTCATCATTCAAGAAAAAGAACCAGGCACCATAGAAATTGCCGCCGTTGACCCCGCCTCATCGATGCAGGCCGTCAAGAACGATCATCTTATGACAATCGCAGAAACAGTAAGGAAAAAACTCCAGAGGGTCATTCAAAACATAGATGGTTGATTTGAATGCAATTATATTAGAATAAAACCATATTGTTTTTTAGGAAGCAATCCACTGAAAAACTCATCTATCATATGAAGTCTCTTTCGATTTCGAGCGCATACTTATACATCTGCTGCAAGTACATTGAGACATTGTTGTGATTGTCTTTTGCCAGTTGTTGCTGCCTGATTAAACAAACCTTAGTTCTGACATTCGCACGGTATAATTTATAGTACAGCCAGATGGCATCTATTGATTGGCCAAGGAAGGCTTTGGGAAATTCGGATCGATACTGGTTAAGAAATCTTGTTGCCAGCTGTTTAGCTCCCCTGCTCTCGAGATCCATGTATAAAAAAGCGAGCTCATCAAGGATATCCATATGCCTTAGCAATGGCCTAAATTCGATACAATCGAAGATATGCGGAACTTCGCCCAGGAAAATATTACCGGTATGAAGGTCGCCATGACAATCACGGACCATTCCTGAAGATGCCCTGGAGTAACCCGGCAATCCCATAATCAAAATCAGTTTAGGCATTTGAAGTAAAAATTTAAAGATATTGCCTACTGAAAATTGCAGTGAGATTTCCAGTCAACAATTGAGTAAGATCAAACTCAAACCTGAGTCTCATCATTTCTTCCTTGAGAGAACGATCCGATTTGATTTTCAGAGGTGGATGAAATCACCAGCAATAACAAGATCCAGAGAAAATCTACCACCACCACCAATGAGCAAAGCAATGGACATCGGTATCCACAGTAGGAAAAACTCAATGCCTTCTCCCTCTTGCTGACCAGACCAATTCATAAAAAATCCGTATTGAAGGTGAGATGTCATGACGATCCCGAGAGCCAATAGAATGAATGCCAACGCAAACAAGCGGGTACCGAGACCAATGAGAAGTAAAATGGCCCTCAGAGACTCCAATAAAATAACCGACAATGCAACTATATTTGGTAAGTCAACAACATTGTTAAAATATTGCATGGTAGATTCAAATCCAAAACCACCAAACCAGCCAAATACTTTTTGCAATCCATGCGCCAAAATTACAGAGCCCAGAAATAATCTCAAAATTAAGGGCTCCCAGGAACCATCAGTCTTAGAAATTTCCTTGATCATGAGGTATGCATTATACGTTGTAATAAAACTTTTCCTTGATGATCTTCCCGTCTTGCCATTCCTGTACTGATACTTGGGTATAGTTTCTTTCTCCCCAATCTTCATGGGTGTAATCGTAGTGCCATTCTACCATGGATATTCCATTACCTACCGCTATCTTCAATGGTACCGCAGAACGAAACTCCTTGATTTTGGAAAAGAAGGCCTCCTCCCTCAGCCGGTTTTCACCTTTCCCCCTGGTCGGAGTGTCTTCATTTTCTTGCATTACTACCTCATCATGGTAATATTTTTCAAATGCTTCGAGAGATCTTCCTTGCATTACCAATGAATTTAAGTCCTCTATTTGCTTCAATATGAGTTTCATTGCGACAACTTTTTGATTTATGTATTGCAAAGCTCAGCACAAGAGATGAGGCTCACAACAATCTATATTAAAAAAACAGATTAAACCAGATTAACTATTTACCGCTCAGAAGAAATGAGCTGATTCCTAATTTTGCTTAAGAATTCTTTGGTAATCCCCAGGTAAGAAGCCACCAATATTGGGGAACTCTTTGTTCAATCTCCGGATATGAAGTTCTAAAATGGAGATACCGTTCTTTTGCAGTCAGGCTAAAATTTCGAATTATGCGTCTTTCTGCAGCTACAAATGCCCTCTCAATTATAATCCTAAAAAATCGCTCCAATTTGGGAATAACTCGGTAAAGTTCTTGAAGGGTATGATGGTCAAACTGAAGTAACTCTGTGGCTTCCAGGCATTGCACATTATAGTTTGCAGGCGATTGGGTAATAAAACTTCCAAGGTCTCCGGTCCACCAATTTTCAATCGCAAATGCAACGATGTACTCCTGCCCTTTTTCGTCTACATTGAAGGTTCTAAGACAGCCCTTCACCACAAAACTCTCTACTCGACAGACGTCACCTTGCTGTACCAGATATTGACCTTTCAAATATTTGCGAAAGCGGACTCGGTCGTTCAAGATGGTCACTTCATCATCAGTCAAAATGATATATTGACTCATGTGTTTGATCAAAGGCTCCGTATTCATCATTGTATATTCACTTACAATAGGGTACCTCTAAGAACCCCGTTCGTGGGTCGGACACAATGGCTTCGCCATTTGTTTTTTGAATCTTTTGAATCTATACTTCGTTGAATTTCATTCACGTAGCTCTGGCTATGCTCACTCAATTCGGAGTAGGAAAACACATTAGTTTTACGTAAGAATTTCGATATTGGGTTTGCCAGATTGAGGCGGCAGGAGTGAAGCAGGGCGGGCTCCCTGCAAGCGACGACAACGAATAGATGGCAAAGCCAATGAAGAAATTGTAGATAATAACTGATGTGTTTGCCTACTAGTCTAAATCCAAAAAATTTTAAACCGGTCTCATTTAGAGGCTATTAGAGGTACCCTATTATCATATATAATTTCTTGATTAATTTCTGCCATAATTTCATTGGCTTCAACTCCTAAAGGACCATATAACATCTTCAAATGGTCAGGACTAGCACTCCTCCCTCCACGCCCTATTTGGCGCCTTATACCTTAGGAGCAGGTATTTGCTGCAAGTTTAATAGCTTGACAGTTTTGCATAGATTGGGAGAATCGCATCTGCAACACGGTAAAATTATACGGAGCCTTTAGTGGCTTGGCTTTCAAGATTGATTTACGGTTATACCATCTGTATTCAGGCGTTGTTCTGAACTGTGGAGAGCAGGTGTTCGATCATTGTGATGGGTAGTCTAATGTTAATGTTTTCAGCAATATAGACTATTGATCCTTTCACTTTAGTTTTGTCCAGGCAGCCATCAAATATCTGCTCGCATACATTCAAACCAGCGTTATCTTCAAGCAAACGAACAAGGATTGAGTAAATAAATATCGAACACGATTAACGATTTTGATTTTGGAGGTAAAACGGCAGAATGAAAAAATTTGATTTAGAAGAACGATTAATTAATTTTTCGGTTTCGGTAATTGAAATTACTAAGGAAATGCCAAACAATTATGCGGCAAATCACTTGGAGAAACAATGCTCAGATCCGAAACTTCAGCTTCTCTAAATTATGGCGAAGCACAAAGTGCTGAATCCCGAACTAAATGTTTAAAAATGAAACAAGAATTCAAAACACAAAACTGGAAACAACGAGCTACTTTCAATTCTTGTAAAAAGCATAGAAACGGCTCAAAAGAATATGAAAACGTGAAAAATCAAACATCAAACATAGTTCTAAAATCGCTAATCAGTGTTCCTTGTTCTTAAATCCAAGTACCGACTGACGAAGCCAAAAGATAACACGAGATATGAAGTCATACTTCCTATCGGTCCTACAGGCTTTATCCAAACCGTTCAACTCAACATCTTTTCAGATATTTGGTTGGTCAGTTCGGCCATCTAATAGTATAGAATAACCCAACCAGTCATTACGGTGAATCAATTAGCTTGTACTGAATGCAGGAACTGCCAGACGATTCTAAGCTCTTTCTTTATTTCCTGCATTTCGCTTTCCAACGCTTCAATCTTTTTTTCTTTTGCCAAAAGGGCATTCTGGTGTTGCTTTAGCAGAGGTATGATATAGGTAACCATTTTGTCATATCGGATCCCATCAGGATACCCTTCGTGATTATATTCAACCAATGGTGTCAGTCCTAAATCATGAAAGTCTTCTGCAATAAAACCAATCTCCCATCGATCTGGAGCCCATTCTCGAGTATATATTTTAGGAGTTGCCTCCAACAACACATCAAAGTCATCTTCTAAATCGCGAATATCTTGTTTATCCAGCCTAGATGAATTGTCGTACCCAATTTCACCAGTGACAAAATTGTATTGTACGTTTTTGTGATCTCCAATATTCCTTAGCCATCGTGCAAAGAGTTTTCCATCTTGCTCCACCTTAAATCTTGTAGATCCATCTGGAGTTAGGATGTTTAGATTTTTTCCTCCCCAAATTTCCATATAACTATTTGCATCCTGAAGCCTGATTTGCGGAGTACTGGGGTCAGCATATAAGTGGAGCTTTCGTGCCGGGGAAACTGTACCTATTCCAACATTTCCACTGGTCTTTCTTAAGACCATTTGTGCTTCTGCAGTATCAACGCTTCCAGCATGAAATTCTAAGGTAGCGTTAGAGATACCAAATCCATAGAAATCTTCACGAGTTGAGGCCTGATACACGGCCAGTTTTTTACCGCTGGAAGGACCAAGATCTAATTTATGTTACTCTTAGGCTTTGCTACTCCGATTCCGACTTTAACCGCATTTATTCCAGTTCCACCTATGATGGCGCAATTACTGCAGTCAACTTTGGCTTCATAGCCTATGGCGATAGCCCGGTCAAGTGTGTCACCATAATTCAGCTGATTGGCATTATATCCAAAAAAGGAATTACGAGATCCGACAATATTTCTAGAGCCAGCCGACCGCCCTACAAAAGAATTAAAATTACCGATAGTATTGTTCCCTCCCGCTCCAGCACCGAAAAAAGAATTGTAATGACCGGCAACATTATCATACCCTGCTCCATATCCCAAAAAAGAGTTATGTATCCCTGTATGATTGCTCATCCCGGATGAGGAACCCACAAAAGTGTTTCTCCTGTAAGTTGAAAAATTGGTATTGGAACCAGCATTGCTACCTATATGCAAGGTGGTCGTATCATCCATATGTCCCAAGTCCAAATTGCCTCTGATCTTACTATGTCCCTCCACGTCCAAATGAAAAGACTGAGCGAATATCTGCTGGTCTATGAACAAGGTAATAGCCAGTAGAAATGTGATCGAAAAAAATTGTTTCTTCATTTTTAGTTTGATTTGTTTGAGTGATTTATTTCAAGAGATGATGCCCATCTCAAAACCTTTGCGTACCAGCATGGCCGCATTTCTGGCCCCGACCTTCTGCATCAGGTTCTTACGATGCGATTTGATGGTATCGTAGCTTAAGTACATATTCGATGCGATCTCTTTGGTAGAGAGTCCTTGGGAAATAAGTTGATACACTTCTACTTCCCGCGGTGTGATTTTATAATCACGGTTTGGACACTTACTATGACGATAAAGGATCATTATTACATACTTTGCGATTTTCTTGAATAAACTTATGATTGCTCAAAAGGAGTAGCTTGCACTTACGTATCAAAGTCTTGGACCATTATCTTACCGGAGATAAAAAGTTTGTACTATTGTCTCACTCTCCCAGCAAAACAAAAAGTAAGATTCTGATTATCAGGTAATAAGGGGTCTCTTGCTCCACAAAATTGAATTCAAGATCACTCCTTCAAGAATGGAGTTCCATGTTAACAAAATGGATAGCCGCTAATGAATTCGACCGCAGTTCAAAGACGGTGAATAGGAGGAAATTTCCTGGCCATCTATAATCCCCATCCTATTGTCACTACGCTGTGGCCATATCCGTATACATATTGACTTAAATGTACTTTTTCTACGGATCATTAATGGTTGGTATACGGATACACAAATGGCAATTCCCCGACCCTCAGTTGGAATCAATCATATCCTGAGGCCGGCGATTTCCCAGGTCTAAGGTAAATCCCTGTATCGCTGATGAGAAAACAATCACGGATGGAATCAAAAGAAAATCCAACTTGTTCTAGCAATGAACAAGCTACGACCAGTATGATCAAAGGTGTGCTAAATGCCATCATAGCTTATTTTACAGCGTTTGGTCTGATTTCGCGGCTTCGGCTTTGGCGGTACTTCATCATTCCCGGACTGATCAGCGTCGTCTTGGCTATATTAATTTTTGGAGCGGCCTGGATCTGGAGTGATGAGCTTGGTATATGGATGACGAATTGGTATCCGTGGGAAAAAGGAAAGCACTTTACTACTCAAGTAGCCCGTGTACTAAGTGGCCTGATGATTGTGGCATTTGGATTAATCATCTATAAAAACCTGGTGATGGCTTTGGCCTCACCGTTTATGAGTCTCCTCAGCGAGCAAATTGAAAAAAAGTCGGGTCGCAGGCAGGAAAAACCAATGACTATCAAAAGAATGCTCGGTGAAATGATTAGGGGCATCAGAATAGCACTGCGCAATATATTCCGGGAAATTGTCATTACGATAGCCATTCTTTTGTTGGGACTTATACCCGTGTTCAGCCCCTTCGCACCTATTTTGATTTTTATCGCACAATCGTATTACGCTGGCTTTGGCAGCATGGACTTTACTTTAGAACGATATTTTGGAATAAAAGAAAGTATTCAATTCGTGCATCGACACCGAGGTATGGCCATAGGGAATGGTGCAGTATTTATTCTGTTATTGATGACCGGTCTTGGCTTTTTGATTGCCTTACCCTGGAGCACGGTAGCTTCCACGACTGAAGTGCTCACCGCCCTAGAGCATTCCGAAACGAGTTAGCGGCCTCCACCTGAGCATCTCAAAACATCGTTGTCCTTATTTGTAACGTTCACCCTGCACATCCATTTCCCAATCGGCGTAAAGGTTCCTGAATTCTTTCACTCGGGAGACCATGTCATCCAGCAGATTTGTTTTTTCACCAGGATCTTCTTTGAGGTTAAAGAGGTATTCTTGATCGTTCGTTCCATCCGATTCTCTAATGTACTTCCAAAAGCCTGATCGCAGGGCACGGCAAGTATGGCTTCCTCTCTTTTTTCTCCAAAATAAAGGTCGGTTTCCCGTTGACTTTCCTTCTGCAATAAATCCCAAAATATCTATACCATCTAAGCCACGTGAGGCCTTCGCATTTAGAAGTTCTACAATGGACGCTGTAATGTCCATAGTGATGTAAGGCTGATCAATCGTCAACTTACTTTTGATTTTACCCGGCCAGCGAATGATACAGGGTACTCGAATACCGCCTTCGAACACATGACCTTTATTTCCCGAATAAATCCCCGTGCTGCCTGTAGAGGTGGGGCCATTGTCTGACAAGAAAAAGATTATTGTATTCCGCTCAAAGCCCTTTTCCTCAATCTTCCCTAAAATGTTGCCAATCTCCTGATCAAAATCTTCGATCATCCTCCTGTATGTCCCTTGGTCAGCATTACGCCACCCCTCCATGGTCAAAGGCTTCTGACGATAATCTACCGGACTTTGCAGGGGCGTATGAGGTACAGTGTACGGCAAATAGAGAAAAAATGGTGTTGTGGTATCTTGATGATTCAGCCACTCTTCAGCTTCATCGGTGATGAGATGCGTTAGGTAGTAGCCGGTCCTTTGGTGAGGCTTACCGTTGCGATAAAAATCAGTATTCCCCTTCATGTAGGTTCCCAGGAATTCACCGATGGGTTCCGTATGATGAAAATAATCTACAGCACCACCCAGTGGACCGATCGAATAATCAAATCCGTGAGCTTCGGGTCGATGATCCGCCCCATCACCAAGATGCCACTTTCCGATAATCGCCGTCTGATATCCATGGTCCTTAAGTACCCTGGGCAAAACACTAAAGTCGACAGGTAGCCCCAATTGGCCGCTATCAGACAAAACCTTGGCCTCTTCATATCGGCCTATATTTCCCAATCCAATGGCACATTCCAAACCCCCTACTCGCTGTTGATATCGCCCGGTGAGCAATGCGGCACGGGTGGGCGTACACTCAGGAGCATTTGCATAAAATGATGTCAGACGCACTCCTTGCGAGGCCAAAGCATCAATATTTGGCGTTTGGATCTCCGTGGCACCGTAACAAGAGAGATCTCCATACCCCAAGTCATCGGCGACAATCAATACGATATTTGGCGGCCGATGCTGGCCAAATAGTAGTGATGGAATAAACAAAAGCAAAAGAACCAAAACCACAGGACCGTTAATGCTACCGATTCTCTGCCGACTACCAACTTCTTTTCCTGAGCACATCTCAACGGTGTTTTAAAGTCAAGGCCACAAAGTGGACTACTAGGTTTTGATGATTTACCTGCTTTCCATGGTAAAGATGGTTATTTCCGGTCGCACATTAAACCTAACCTGCCAGAAGTGACCTAGTGCTCGATTGATATACAAAGTCCTTCCATCCCGGAATTTAATTTCACCGGCTGAATACCTCCTATTTTTCACCGGTAAAACCGGTGGTGGCAAGAATGGCGGTTTGCATTGCCCACCGTGGGTATGACCAGATAGGATCCATCCTCGATAATTGTTCCAGATGTCTAAATCACAAACGTCGGGATTGTGGCACAAGACGATATGGGCAGCCGAGGACTCACTACTCCTCATGACTGGATCCGGATCGAAATTTGATGACCAGTAGTCATCAAAACCTATGAGATGTAGACCATCAATTTCTAACCTTTGATTTCTGAGCACAACAATATCTTCATTCGCAAGAATCTCAGCGATCGAGGCCGCTACGCTCGGGTCTGCCCAATTCCTTCCATGATCATGGTTACCAAAGATTCCGACAGTTGCCATTTTACCCTTTACGGCATATCGCATCACTTCCTGCAACTGGTCAAGTTGGCTCCTGCTATCATAGGTTACAAAATCACCCGTATAGACCACCAGATCAGGACCGAACAATTGGGCTTTTTGAAAAGAGTCGATGATAAAATGATAGTCAAAGGTTTCACCAACATGAATATCACTTATCTGCATAAGGGTCTTGCCAGACCACTGATGCGGCAAGTGGTCAATGGGCATCTTTTTCCTGACGAACTCCAACCAAAAAGGCTCGATTTGCCAGGTATAGAAGCCACCAATACTGGCGGTTCCAGCAATCCCCATCATACCCTGTTTGATAAACGATCGACGATTCACGAGTGCCATTGATCCTTTCCCTGAGATACCCAAGGTGGTTTTCTCTGAGATGCTCAAAGTAATGACAAATCCGATTAGCTTTCAAGCCGATTTACAAATCAAAGAAAGTAGTAGGGAAAATAACGCTCATTCACCGGACCTCCTAGACGATTGACTTGGGTCTAGGAACCCACCTCTGGCTTTTGGGAATCGCTTTCACCAAATAGAGATTTCACTTATAGTTTCAACCTTGGGTAAAGAGCGGATATAAGTAGAACAAGTCGATGGAAAAATAGATCTCATCCGGGGCTTTGGCCCTTAGGTGATTAGATTTTAAATTTGCCTCAGTTTGGCCAAATGACGCTTTTTTATGGTTGTGATCAAGATCACTTGGGTAGCTGATCAACATCAGTTTCTTGGGCAGTCGCCTTCCCTACCTTGCCGCCTAGTTTAGAAACATCAGCTAGACCATGTCCATCTTATTTCTACTCATCGCCCTGAGTTTGCTTATTGCAGTGGGATTCCTGATCGGTTTTTTCTGGGCTGTTAAAACTGGCCAATATGATGATGATTATACACCAGCTATAAGAATCCTATTTGACGACAAGCCAGAAAAAAAGACAGCTAGCCCACGTCAAGATGCTGACAAATGATTAAATCCTATATATATTCGCCGCTAATTATAGACAACCTTGACCTATGTCCCAGATAGAACAGTTTAAATACGACAACGACATTGTCCGCAAATTTGCCATCGCCTCGGTGGTTTTTGGCATCATCGGCATGTTGGTAGGTTTACTCCTTGCCTTACAACTGGTTTTTCCTTCACTAAACTTTTCATTTGCCCCCACTACATTTGGACGAATCCGCCCGTTGCACACCAATGCTGTGATCTTTGCCTTTGTAGGCAATGGTATCTTTATGGGTGTCTACTACTCTCTCCAGCGGTTGCTAAAGGCACCCATGTACAGTCGTTTGTTGAGTAACATTCATTTCTGGGGTTGGCAAGCCATCATACTGGCAGCAGCAGTCACCTTGCCTTTAGGATTCACCAGTTCACATGAGTATGCTGAGTTAGAATGGCCGATCGATATTGCCATTGCCTTAATCTGGATCGTGTTTGGAATCAATATGTTTGGCACCATCATGAAGCGACGTGAAAATCATCTATATGTCGCTATCTGGTTTTACATCGCCACCTGGATAACGGTTACCATGTTGCATATCGGCAACAATCTCGAGCTCCCGGTGAGTTTCATGAAAAGCTATCCTGTTTTCGCTGGAGTTCAAGACGCTTTGGTACAGTGGTGGTATGGACACAATGCTGTTGCATTCTTCCTCACCACCCCATATTTAGGCCTCATGTACTATTTCTTGCCTAAGGCAGCCAACCGGCCTATTTTCTCATATCGGCTTTCTATAGTACATTTCTGGGCCCTGATCTTCATATATATTTGGGCGGGCCCCCACCATTTGCTTTATACCTCTTTGCCTGACTGGGCTCAGTCCCTTGGCATGGTGTTCTCCTTGATGCTGATTGCTCCCTCATGGGGCGGCATGCTCAATGGTCTACTGACTTTACGAGGGGCCTGGGACCGTGTGCGAAGAGACCCGATCTTAAAATTTCTGGTCGTAGCAGTCACTGCTTATGGCATGTCCACTTTTGAAGGTCCCATGATGTCCATCAAGGCTTTCAATGCCATTACACATTACACCGACTGGACCATTGGTCATGTGCATATCGGTGCCCTGGGTTGGAATGGCATGTTGACATTTGGCATTTTGTACTGGTTAATTCCCAAGATCTATCGAACTGAACTATACTCGGTACGATTGGCTAACCTCCATTTTTGGTTGGGTACCTTGGCTATCGTATTCTATGCGGTGCCCTTGTACTGGGCCGGTGTAACCCAGCAGTTGATGTGGAAACAATTTACTCCTGATGGCTTTTTGGTATATGGAAATTTTCTTGAGACCGTAACCCAAATCATACCGATGTATGCGATTCGTGCCATCGGTGGGCTGATGTTTTTTGCTGGATTATTTATAATGGTTTATAATCTAATGAAAACTGCCCGGGCGGGCTCCCTTGACAGGTTTGAGTTGGCTGAAGCACCTGCCCGAATAAAACACACTCCACATAAGGGAGAACACTGGCATCGATGGTTTGAACGCAGAGCTGCCATCCTTTCTGGTCTTGCTTTAGTTGCAGTCATCATTGGTGGGGTGATCGAATTGATACCTATGATGATGGTCGAATCCAATGTTCCAAAGATCGAAACTGTCAAGCCGTACTCCGCACTGGAACTGGAAGGTCGCGACATTTACATTCGGGAGGGATGTGTAGGTTGCCACTCGCAGATGATCAGACCGTTTCGTTCTGAAACAGAGCGTTATGGGGAGTTTTCGAAATCGGGTGAATTTATCTACGACCGGCCCTTTCTTTGGGGCTCAAAGCGCACCGGACCTGATCTGCACCGGGTCGGAGGGAAGTACCCAGACTCATGGCATTTCAATCACATGCTTGACCCCACCACCATGTCACCAGGGTCAATTATGCCTCCATATCCCTGGCTAATCCGGAACGATCTGGATTACTCAGATATTGGTAAAAAGTTGCAAGTTTTGAAAACATTGGGTACACCCTACAGTAATAGATATATCGAAAATGCTGAAAAAGTTCTTGTAGATCAGTCCAATGCTATCGCGGGATCCCTGCGTAGGGATGGCATCGACCTGGACGGTCTGGAGAACAAGGAAATTATTGCATTGATAGCATACTTACAGCGTCTTGGAACAGACATTAAGAGATTAGATACCGCTGTAAATTAACTTAAGAGACTATGAGTAAATACATTTTAGAATCCGCTGACAATATTGACTGGATGGCTATCGGTCCTCTGATTTTATTTTTCATTTTCTTTCTATTGATCACTTACCGGGCAATCCGAACCAAGAAAGCACACATCCATAAAATGGAGCGATTGCCTTTAGAAGAAGATTAGATTCTATTATTAAATCAATGACTTACTTGCGAACAATGAAAAAACGCTATCAAAAACTCTCTATCGGTTCTTGCCTTTCATTGGGACCATTGGTGTTACTGGCACAAACAGAATCGAGCACCGGTTCAATGTCCAGGACCTATCAGGATATTGGGTTATATATTACCGTTGCACTCACTCTTGCTGTTATTCTGGCCGCTTTTATCGTACTGATGCGCACCTTGGAATCCTTGATGAAATTACAAGATCCAAAAGCCGACAGTGTAAGGTCTTCGTCTTCTGTGGCCAGCACATTGAAGATTCCCGGATGGCAAAAGTTATATGCACAACTGACTAAGTCGGTCCCTATAGAAAGGGAACGTGAGATCTTACTAGATCATAATTATGATGGCATTAGGGAATTAGACAATCGACTCCCCCCTTGGTGGCTCGGCATGTTTTATGTCACTATTGTAATCGGTGTGTTGTACTATGGATACTATCACGTGCTTGGCAAAGGAATGAGTTCGGAGGAAGCTTGGCAAGCCGAAATGGTAGAAGCTAAAACCAGTGTCCAATCTTATCTAGCTAGTCAGGGTAATGTGATAGATGAAACGAACGTAGAGTTGGTTACTGACGATGCTGCATTAAGTGCCGGAGAAATCACCTACAATACGCTTTGTGCAGTCTGTCATCTCGAGTCAGGTGCCGGCCTTGTCGGTCCCAATCTCACGGATGAATATTGGGTCCACGGAGGTGATATAAAGGATTTATTTGCAACCATCAAATATGGAGTGCCTGAAAAAGGGATGATCGCTTGGAGTAATCAGCTGAGACCAGAACAAATCCAACAAGTGGCAAGTTACATCCTCAACAATTTGGTAGGTACCACTCCCGAAAATCCAAAAGCTCCGGAGGGTGAATTGTACCAGAGAGAAGGAATTTGAATACTCTTTTGCAATTCTGTGCTGAAAAGATAATGTGAGAATGGAGGTTAGCAATGAATATCGGGACCATATCAGCACAGTGGACCATCACACGGGCAAACGTATTTGGGTTTACCCCAAAAAGCCTCAGGGACCATTATACCGTGGTCGAACCTGGGTAAGCATCATTTTACTGCTGCTGTTATTTGGAATGCCGTTTATCAAGATTCACGGCGATCCTATTTTGCTCTTTAATGTGGTGGATCGACAATTTATACTATTTGGTATTGTTTTTACCCCACAAGACTTGCATTTATTTGCTCTGGCCATGATCACCCTTATGCTGTTCATCGCACTATTTACGGTGGTGTTTGGAAGGCTATTTTGTGGTTGGGTTTGTCCGCAGACCATCTTCATGGAGATGGTGTTTAGAAAAATCGAATACTGGATTGAGGGGGATGCTAATAAACAACGAAAACTCAACAACAGTAAATGGACAGGCGAGAAGATATGGAAGAAGACCCTGAAAACTGCCATTTTCTTCACCATAGCAGTGTTGATCGCCAATACTTTTCTTGCTTATATCATTGGTGTAGACCGCGTTTTTGAGATCGCTACTGAGCCCATTCATAATAATGTTGGTGGATTTATTGCAATGCTAATTTTTTCTGGTATTTTCTATTTCGTTTTTGCTTATATGCGAGAGCAAGTATGCATTGCCGTTTGTCCATATGGCAGACTACAAGGAGTACTGCTTGACAAGGATTCGATTGTCGTTGCCTATGACTGGCTCCGAGGTGAACCACGTGGCAAGATCAGAAAGAATAAGCAACCAGCACCTGATGCACCAACATTAGGAGATTGCATTGACTGCAAGCTTTGTGTGCAAGTGTGCCCTACCGGAATCGACATTCGCAATGGAACACAATTGGAGTGTGTCAACTGCACCGCTTGTATTGACGCCTGCGATGCTGTCATGGAAAAAGTGGATCGGCCAAAGGGCCTCATCCGATACGATTCTCTAACAGGTATTGAAAGTGGCATTCGAAAGATTTTTACCCCAAGAGTGATAGGCTATTCTGCCATTCTCGTTATCCTAATTACTGCTCAAGCCTTTCTCTTCGCCAGTCGGAGCGAAGTAGAGTTTATTGTGTTGCGTACTCCTGGCATGCTTTATCAGGAAGTGGATGATACCCACATCAGTAACCTATACAATTATCAAATCATCAACAAGACCACCAAGGAATTCAGTGATCTCTCCCTGCAGCTTTCTTCCCCCCATGGCAGAATTAAACTTGTCGGAAAAATCCCTCCAGTGGGTAAGCAATCCATGTCTGAGGGAGCTTTCTTCATTGAAATGGATAAACGTCATTTGTCATCACATAAGACGAAACTGAAGATTGAGATTCTTTCCGGTGAGGAATTGATTGATAGGGCAAAGACAAATTTTATGGGACCATTTAAGTAAGACCCTAGATGACCAATGTAATACTTGATGTAACTTGATTTATTATTTGATGTGATCTAAATTGTAGTGAGATGAAATTGGACTGGGGTCAAAGTATAGCTATCTTTTATGGTTTGTTTATGGTCATCATGATCTCGATGGTGATCATGGCATCTCGCAATCAAGCCGACCTGGTGCAGGACAATTACTATCAAAAAGATCTAGAGTACGAATCTTTCCGGAAACGAAGGCAAAATGCGGCTGTACTTCCAGATCAGGTGGCGATCGAGGTAAGTAAGCAGCAATTACAAGTCAGATTTCCCGAAAATATGCACGGCATTAAGGGTACACTAACCCTGTACCGCCCTTCAGATCGAAGTCTCGATCGAGAATTGCCCATTGATATATCGGAAGGAAATACCATGGTAATTGACATAAAAAAATTACCGGGAGGCTTGTGGAGAATCATGATCGATTGGGAGCAAGCTGGCAAGGAATATTATCAGGAAGAGATCCTAACAATATAAATGGAATATTGGACCGCATTTACCATTGGAATCTTAGGAAGCATTCACTGCATCGGGATGTGTGGTCCGATTGCCATGGCATTGCCCCATCAATCGGGCACAAAGACCGGCATCCTTTATAATGGTATACTATACAATGGTGGCCGTATTGCAGGATACAGTCTGATCGGTCTTTTTTTGGGTCTCTTAGGACAGGGGTTATCCATTGCTGGTTTTCAAAAGATTCTCTCACTCATCCTGGGCATTGCACTACTGGTGGGTGTGATCTATGCCTGGGGATTGCTTCCCTGGTTAAGGCAAATTCGTCTAACACCTTACTGGCATCAATGGGCAACAAAAACTTTAACCAATTTGCTTAGAGATCCGACCAAAAAGACTTACTCATTCATAGGCTTTGCCAATGCTTTCTTACCCTGTGGACTGGTATATGTAGCCTTGGGAGGAGCACTTGTACAGAGCCACTTCATTTCAGGGACTCTCTTTATGACCTTTTTCGGTCTAGGCACACTCCCAGCTATGTTGTTTGTAGCGCTATCAGGACAGATATTTTCTCTGAGATTCCGGCACCAATTACGAAAGATAACACCCTTGGTTATGCTGTTTTTTGCTGTGTTCTTTATAGTTCGAGGCCTGGAAGTCGATCTACCGCCAAATCTGCAGTATTGGCTGGATATGGGAGCAGCACCCATCTGCCACTAATGAGCGACCAGATCTAATTAGGATTTGAACACCACAGCTTGTCTGCGAAAAGTTGACCGTAACGCCGCCACTAATCCTCTGGCCAACGCTTCAAAGGTTGGGCCTCCAAACCCGGACACAAAGAGGAATATACTGAGAATGAACCAAGATTTCTTTTGGGGAAATCCTTGCATCATAAATGGTGAACGTTTTCGAGACAATGTACATACTAAGGGATTAAAGCTTATCAATTACCAATGCACTGCCATGGCACCCCTTATCTCGACAGAAAATGGCGGAAGGCTGCGCAATACTTAGTGTGGGAGATGCGACCGTGTCAACCCGTAGATATACGTACCGGCGACGGCTGCAGCGATCACCACCATGATAGACCAGATGCCATGACCCAGCAACGTAAACATCGGCCCAGGACAAGCACCAGTCATGGCCCAGCCTAATCCGAAAATCGTTCCTCCAATCAAATATCGTGGAATACTGAAGATTTTTGGCTCTAGTGAGATTGGAGTGCCTGCAACATCTTTTAATCCAAATTTCTTAATAGCACCAAAAAGTAGAGCTCCCAAAATCACGGCAGTTCCGATAATGCCGTACATGTGAAAACTTTCAAATCGAAACATTTCCTGAATGCGAAACCAGGAAATGGCTTCAGATTTCGTCATGACGATTCCAAACAGAATACCAACCAATAAATACTTCACTAATTTCATAAGCAATTAAAACAACGGTAGTAAGTGAGGCAAAACCAGGTGTGTCATCAATAATCCACCCATAAAAAACCCTATCACGGCAATGAGTGATGGGAGCTGAAGATTTGCAAGTCCGCTAATGGCATGGCCTGAGGTGCACCCTCCAGCCCACCGGGTACCAAATCCAATGAGAAAACCCCCAATGGTAAGAAAAAGGAGATTAGGAAGTGACCAAGCTCCACTAAAGAATAGGTCATGCGGTACGAAACCTGCTCCTTCTTCCATGGTCTGTGGTGTCTTAATGCCTACCGATGCGAGATATTCCTCCGTTGATGCTGAAATATCAACCGGATCCGGGCTCGACAAGTAATGTGAAGCCATAAAACCTCCAATGACAGCACCGAAAATAAATACGAGATTCCAGAGCTGTTTTTTCCAATCAAAATTGAAAAATGGAACTTTCCTACCTGCACCCCCGATTGCACATAGCGTCCTCAAATTTGAGGAGACACCAAATTCCCCACCAAACCAAAGCAAGAAAAAAACGACAACCACAATCATTGCACCAGAGACCGACCAGTGCCAAGGCTGAGAAATAAAATCGATAAAATTTTCCATTAATGCTTATTCTCTTTAACTTTCTAGCGATTGAAACCCTTCTTCTAATTTATAGTAAATAACGCATTGTGATCCCTTGTCACGATTGAATGGGGCAACCCATAGGTAAGTAGATTCTGGATCACCAACTCCCGACTCAGTCTTCATTCTCAATCGTGGTAGGACAGATATAATCGGTGACTACAATACCAGATTCCTTTATGCCCTCGAATCCACCCTCAACATCCATCAAGTTATGATATCCACGGGCTTTCAAAATCGAACTGGCAATCATTGACCGATAACCGCTGGCACAATGAACATAGAATTTTTCATCCGGCGGGAACTCGGATAAATAATTATTGATAGACGCCAGAGGTGTGTTTTTAGCATCTGGCACATGTTCAGACACATATTCAGATTGCTTTCGAACATCAAAAAGTGGCAAACTTCCTTCTTCATCCAATTTATTCCTCAACTCATCAGGTGAAATTCTTTGCACCTTATCGAGTTCCTTTCCTGCAGCCTTCCAAGCATCAATCCCACCTTTTAAGTAGCCCAGGGAATAATCAAACCCAACTCGAGCTAGTCTAGTCACAGCCTCCTTCTCCTTACCTTCCGGGGCAACCAATAAAATCGGAGTATATACATCTTTAATAAGGGCTCCAACCCATGGAGCAAAGTCGCCATCTAAGCCAATAAATATTGATCTCGGAACAAATCCGTTGGAGAACTCATCTTTAGTTCGCACGTCAAGAATCAATGCTTCCGTTGCCTCAGCTTCCAACTCGAATGCATCTGGTTCGAGTGCCCTTAAACCTTTTGACAAAACTTGATCGATACTATCATATCCTTCCTTGTTCAATTTGACATTAAGCGGAAAGTAGGCTGGCGGAGGAAGTAAACCCTCTATGACTTCCTCAATGAACTCTTCCCTCGTCATATCGGGGCGAAGAGCATAATTAACTTTCTTTTGATTCCCCAGGGTATCCACAGTTTCCTTCATCATATTCTTGCCGCAGGCTGAGCCAGCTCCATGGGCTGGATATACGATGATTTCGTCCGATAGAGGCATGATTTTCTCCCGAAGGCTATCGTACAAAAGCCCAGCCAGCTCCTCCTGAGTCATGTGTGCCGCCTTCTGAGCCAGGTCCGGTCTTCCTACATCTCCGAGGAACAAGGTGTCACCACTGAAAATGGCATAGTCCTTACCGTTCTCATCTCTCATAAGATAGGTAGTAGATTCCATAGTATGACCAGGAGTGTGCAAAGCAACAAAAGTGACTCGACCCAATCTAAATTCCTCTCCGTCTTTAGCAATATGGGCCTTGAATGTCGGTTGAGCTGTCGGTCCGTAGACAATAGGAGCTCCCGTCTTTTCTGCCAAGGTGACGTGGCCACTAACAAAGTCCGCATGAAAATGTGTTTCAAAAATATATTTGATCTCGGCTCCATCCTGCTCTGCTTTTTTAATGTACGGCTCGACTTCCCGTAAAGGATCAATTATCGCTGCCTCACCCTCACTTTCAATGTAATATGCACCTTGAGCCAGACAGCCGGTATAAATCTGTTCAATTTTCATCTTATTCTCTTTTTTCTTGTGTGCAAAAGTAGCAGTTCCATAACAGCTTTTTTGTGATACTTATCACATTTCCGCCCAAATGTACTGGTATCAACAATTGGCACTTCAATAGGTTGACCCTTTTGAATGAAGCATTAGTGCTTCATTCAAGAAGTATATGCTATTAGTGGAGCAGCTAGTTTTTGACAGATCGAAGAGGCGAAACCCCGCCTGCCCGCCCGTGCCGGATCGGACGGGAATGACTTCAGTCGGGCAGGCGAGCATAGGCGTAACTATGTAAGGCTTTTGACGATGAAGAGATGTCGGAAAGTAGCATGCCAGTAGTATTAGATATTTTTTGAATGAAGCACTAGGGGTCATTACTTTGCAAAGTATATTTCCTAAGATCTTCCCGAGGGCGTTTATTTGCACTTTGGTCATCAATGTAATTTATCGCTGCTTGTTTACCGATAAAAAAGCGGTCTTCTCCAATTTTCTGGAGCAACCCTGATTTCCGTATGATATCTCTGACTGGACCTTTTACACCAGTAAAGTAAATATTCACATCACGTGACGCAAACTTGACCACCATCTGCTCAATGGCATGGATAGCACTACTGTCAACATGACTGATGCTTTGTGAATCAATGATGATATTATCCAGAGCATCTCCCTTCTTGGCCGCCAATTTATCGATCGTCTCGGAAAAGAAATTAATGTTTGCAAAAAATAGATCGGAGTCGAACCTCACAATAAGGATATCCGGTCGCTGCTCCAGATCTGAAAAACGCTTTACATTGCGGAAGAAATTAGAACCCGGCACTTTACCCAATTCCGCCACGTGAGGTTGAGTAGACCGATAAATTACCATGGCCAACGAAAGAATAACTCCTATTCCAATTCCTTCTTCTATGCCCAGGATCAACGTTGCGATGAAGGTGGCAATCAACATTGAGAAATCGCCACGGTCTGTGCGCCATAAGTGAACTGCCTCCTTGATGTCGACCAAGCCCATCACGGCGACCATGATAATGGATGCTAAGACTGCCTGTGGCAAGTAATAAAATAGCGGTGTTAATAAAGCCAGGGTGAGCAAAATAAGTAAAGCACTGATCATTGATGCAAGGCCGGTTTTCGCTCCTGCCTGATCATTCACAGCTGTCCGGCTAAAGCCTCCAGTGGTGGGAAATGATTGAAATAAGGATCCAAAAATATTTGCCAGCCCAAGGGCCCGCAGTTCTTGATCCGGATTGATTTCGTAGTCGCGATGTCGAGTCTGGACAGCTTTGGCCACGGCTATACTTTCCATAAAACTGACCAAGGATATCGCCAATGCGGTCGGTAATAGAATTTGAAGGTTGTCCCAATCTACCGCTGGAATAGTAAGGGAAGGCATCCCTGCAGGGATCTCACCCACTATTTTTACTCCTTTCCCGACCAGTTTCAATGACCATACGGCCAATATACTCCCTGCTACAAGGACCAATGGTCCTGGTATCGATTTGGCCAGGCGTTTTAGCGACAGGATCAGCAAAATGCCCCCGACCCCCAATAAGAAAGTGGGGATATTGATCTTGTCAAATTCAGTAAACGCCTGTATCAAAGTATTGTAGACTTTTTGTGACCGTGGCAAATCGACACCCATTAAGTGCTTGAGTTGACTAATGCCAATGATTAAAGCTGCCGCTGATGTAAATCCACTAATTACTGGATGGGAGAGAAAATTTACCAAGAAGCCCAGCCGAAACAGGCCCAAGGACCACTGAATAAAGCCGACCATGAGGGCCAAGACAATCGCCATGGCAATGTACTCCTCGCTTCCCGCCAAGGCGAAGGAGCCGACACCAGCTGCCGTCAACAGAGAAACCATAGCTACCGGACCGACAGCCAATTGTCGTGAACTACCAAACAATGCATAGACGAGAAGCGGTACTGTAGAAGCATATAAACCATAGATGGGGGGCAGTCCCGCAATCATTGCATATGCCATTCCCTGCGGAATCAGCATCACGCCAACGGTCAATCCGGCCGAAAAGTCTCCTTTTAAATAAGAGGATTTATAATTCCGAAATACAAAGAAACCTGGTATGATCCTGTCCCAGTTCATCTGTGGTCACGTGCATTCAAATCACCGACAAAATAATGACAATAGATGAGAAATGCCCTTCAGCCCCATGATCGCTGAAGGGCAGTCTAAGAGAGAACCTCTAGTTCAGTGACCTTTTCGCAAGATAGAAGTCTATCATCTCCAAATCGGTCTCACGCTTGCGCTTCTTCATCTGACTGAGTGTCTTTGGAGGTGGGACGATCACTTGATCTCCCTTTTTCCAGTTTACAGGTAATGCCACCGAATGCAGGTCAGCCGTCTGCAACGCCTCCAATGATCTTAATATCTCATCCATATTACGTCCTACATTAAGTGGATAGTACATGATTAAGCGTATTCTCCGGGCCGGATCAATGAAGAAAACTGCTCTCACTGCAGCCGTCTCGCTCTCATTGGGCTGCAACATGCCGTACAGCCTAGCAACTTTCATGTCAATATCAGCGATAATGGGAAAGTCGAACAAAACCCCGGTATTGCGATATACGTTGTCCACCCAACCCAGATGTGCATGAACACTATCGATACTGAGTCCAAGCAGTTTAGTGTTCAAGTCCTCAAACTCTCGCTTACGCTCAGCAAATTGACTTAACTCCGTTGTACAAACTGGAGTAAAGTCTGCAGGATGGGAGAAAAAAATCACCCACTTGTCCTTGGCAAATTGAGAGAATGTAATCGGCCCGGTGGTGGTAGTAGCTTCGAAATCAGGTGCTAAATCACCAATCCGCGGCATGGTACCATATCTAATTTCTGCTTCCATAATTTGATATTTTGACCGCTAAATTATCTCTTCATGGGATAAGATTCAGTGATAAACATCACACTGGGAGATGCTTGTTAAACAAGTCTTAGGAATCCAATTATCCTAGAAATTAGTTGAAAAAAAGGCCTGGATAAAGTTTCTATTAGTCGCTAAGGATCACAATGCGGTTGCGCGAAATATCGACTCTTCCCTGGTGCTCAAGTTTCTTGAGTATTCGTGAGATCGCCTCTCTCGAAACATTGAGATCATCGGCAATTTGTTGATGGGATACATTTTGTACTTCATCACCTGTTGCCAACTGACGTTCGGTCAAGTAGTCCCAAAGTTTTTCGTCCAATTTGGCAAAAGCCAATTTATCGATCGTGTCAATCATGGCAAATAACCTCTCATCGTACATATTCATAATAAAATTTCGCCACGTCGCGAATTCACTCATCCAGTGATCTGCCGCCTCCAGGGGAATGGCGATCATCCTGGTGTCTTGATCTGCCACGGCCTTGATTTCACTACGTTTCCTGATCATACAACAACTGAACGTCGCTGCACAGGTATCGCCACCGGTAAGGAAATACAGCAACAACTCACGACCATCTTCATGTTCTCTCACCACTTTGATCAGGCCTTTGACAACCAATGGCACAAATCGGACGTACGATCCATAATCAATGATCACTTCTCCTTTCTTCGCATCACGTATAAATGTGTTTGAAAGGAGAGCCCCTAAGAATCTTTGGTCCTTAGTCAATTGTGGAAACCTGTCCCTTAAGTATTCCTCCATAAGCGTCAATTTTGCCCTGATTAAGGGTAAAAAACTAGAGATCATCGACTTGGGTGATCTCGATCACTAAACTCGTCATTTCGCATGATTAGCTTGCGACAAAATGTAAAAGCACAGTGGATCAGTGACGACTCCGTAAACTAAGATAGAAATTCCAACTTGCACACTGAATACATATGAGTGAACAGATGAATATTGATGCCGCTGATACAGGAACATTAGCCGCTCTTGATCGCCAGGCAGCTGCCATTGAGCAATTGACCAAACGCATTGACCAACTGCAACAGTCAATGAATGAGATTCTAGACACCAAATCACAAATACCCAACTTTATTGCAATCGCAGCGGACTCCGGCGACGATCTACTCAGAAGGAGTGAAAGTGAGGGGCTTGATCCAGATGAACGGATACAAAATTTAGCGCAGCTTCTCGAACGTGTCAGTCGAAGAGAAACCTTGGACAAACTTGATCAGCTCCTGATACTTTCCGAAAAAGCACCCGGAATCGTAAGTATCCTGATTGACTCTTTTGATAAGGGTATTGAACAAGCCGAAAACAGTGGCTTTGACCTGATCGAAAGCATATCAGCGGCTAGCGATTTGCTTAGTCAGCTATCTTCTCCCGACCTTATGAGAAAAGTGCAATCACTCTTAACACTCTCCACACAGCTTCCTGATTTTATTTCGATCTTGTTTGATTCCATTGATCAGCAAATCACCGGCGCCAGTGAGCAAGGAATTGATCCAGATGAAATGGTGGGCTTGGTCAGGGACAGTGTCTACAGCTTATCTGATGCAATCAATGAACCTCCAAAGAACATCAAGGGAATTTTCTCACTCTATAAATTAATGAAAGATCCCGATATCCAAACAGGGCTTGGCTTCCTGGCCAATTTCCTGAAGAAATTTGGAAATACCATACAGAAAAACAAAGATTATGTCACATCATGAAATCATTATCGTAGGTGGTGGAACTGCTGGACTTACCGTAGCATCTCTGTTATGCAAGCAACCTAATCCACCTGATGTCGTCATTATTGATCCAAGTAAAAAACACTATTACCAACCGATTTGGACATTGGTAGGAGCTGGTGTGTTTGACCGGGAAATTTCAGAGAGAGAAGAAGCAGATTACATCCCATCAGGGGCAACTTGGATACCCGAATCAGTGGCATCTTTTCAGCCAGATAAAAACCAGGTCACTCTCTCGAATGGAGAAAGTCTCTCCTACGATGTCTTGGTGGTAGCGGCAGGAATCCAAATCAATTGGGATGGCATTCCAGGCCTTAAGGAAAGTGTGGGAAAACCGGGCACAGGAATCTGTAGTAATTACTCCTATGAGACAGTATCAAGCACCTGGGAGAATATACGAAATCTTAAAAATGGAGTGGCAATTTTCACCCACGGTGCAGGCGCGATCAAATGTGGCGGCGCACCTATGAAGATCGCATTCCTAGCTGCCGATTACTGGCGAAAACAAAATTTATCCAAACAAATCACCATAAAATACATCAAAGGAGGAAGAGCGATTTTTGGTGTAAAAAAATACATCAAGCCTCTGCAGAATGTGGCCGACCGATATCATATCGAAAGAATCTGGAGATCAGAACTCGTCGAAATCAAGGCATCAGAAAAAGTGGCCACTTTTAAGAACTTGGATAGCGGTGAGCAATTTGTGGAATCTTATGACATGATGCACGTCACACCTCCTCAAGGACCTCCCGAATTTATTAAATCGAGTCCACTTGCCAGTGATCAAGGCTGGGTAGAGGTCGATAAGTTTACAACTCAGCACGTAAGGTATCCCAATGTATTTGCGCTGGGCGATTGCAGCAATCTCCCGACATCCAAAACTGGAGCTGCCATTCGAAAACAGGCACCTACTACAGTTGCCAATATCCTAGCATTCCAGATGGGGAGGACATTGCCAAAAAAATACGATGGTTATACGTCCTGTCCGATTGTCACCGGATACGGGAAATTGATCATGGCTGAATTTGACTACGATCATGAACCAGCAGAATCATTTCCCTTCGATCAGGCTCAAGAGCGGTACAGCATGTATGCCCTCAAGGCTTACGGCTTACCTCAACTTTATTGGAATGGTATGTTGAGAGGAAGAGAATTTTAGAAAAAACTAAGGCAAGCTAATACTCCGTCTATAAAATATTGTAGAATAATGTAGTTGATTTTTATATGATTCTCAGTCAACGTAATTGAGATAGGCCAGAATAAAACTTTAAATTATGGATCTGCAAAGGGATGAGAAATTGTACGAAGATATTGCAAAATTAATTCACAGCGATGAAAGCCCAGTCGGTATTGACGCAAAAAAGACCCATATCATTATCATTGAAAAACTGATGAAGATTGAAGAACGTCTTTCTAAATTGGAGAAGATGATGTAATATCATAGGTTATTACGGTTCTTCACTATTGTACTGCGTTTGATTCAGATACATACAACAAGGATTTTTTTGGCACCTTTCAGTTGGAATTTTCTTCGATCTGTTGCAGGAAATTGTAAGAATTTCACCTGGATATCCATGAGATTCCAGATTTAGAAAATCCGGTTTGGCGAATAAAAAGATCGAGGGGTGCTAGTAAACCAGACACTACCTGAAGTTACCGGTCTCAGTGATGATGAAGTATTGAGGTCTCGTGCAAGACATGGTGCCCATATCTGGTCTTCCAACCAAGGGCATCAAGGACTGCACATTATTCGGCAGATTGTCACGGAGCCCATGTTTATCCTCCTGACCTTAGCCTGTTCGATTTATCTGCTCATGGGTGAATGGAACGAGGGTCTCCTGATGATTTTTGCTCTTTTGTTTGTTGGAGGCATTTCCCTTTTTCAGACACTGAGGAGTAAAAGAGCCATCGATCTTCTTCATAGAGAAAATTTGCCTCTTGCAGCAGTAATTAGAAATGGGGAATTAATTGAAATCCCAGTGGAAGACCTGGTCGTTGGTGATATCTTTAGGATGGAAGAGGGCCAACAAGTGCCTGCAGATGGAAAAATCTTACACTCCCACGATCTCACGGTTGACGAGTCGATTCTGACAGGTGAAGCCTTTTCCGTTTTCAAGAATCATGAAAAAGAACAAAACCAGATTTTTTTTGGTACCGCAGTGACATCGGGGAGTGCTCTTGCAGAAGTCAATGCTGTGGGGAGGAATACAGCGCTAGGACAAATTGGTAAGGACCTGGGCTCAATTGAAGCCGGTCAGTCCCCACTGCAAGGTCAGATTCAAAGCTTTGTTCGAGGTATGGCCATCTTTGGCACCTTAGCCTTTCTGATTGTCTGGTTGATCAACTATTTTCTTTCGCAAGATGTCCTGGCAAGTCTGCTGCACGGGTTAACCTTGGCCATGTCCATGTTGCCTGAAGAAATCCCCGTCGCCTTTTCAGCATTTATGGCCATTGGCGCTTGGAGATTAATTAGGCATAAGGTTTTGACTAAACATCCCAACACAGTGGAAAGTCTGGGATCTGCCACAGTAATTTGTCTCGACAAAACCGGTACGATCACTGAGAATCGTATGCAAGTTGCCGAAATCTTTGATGCCAGGTACGCCCGGGTAATAAATGCCTCGGAATTCACATCCGAAAATATTCAAGTTGTCCTGGAAGATGCGATGTGGTCTAGCGAACCCCATCCCTTTGATCCGATGGAAATCGCTATTCACAAGACATATCAAGAATTTACTACCCCTGACGCCCGGTCACAATTTACCATGATTCACGAGTACCCTTTGGATGGGAAACCTCCCATGATGACCCATATTTACGAGGATCAGAATCAACACCGTATCGTGGCAGCTAAAGGAGGTTTTGAAACGATTATGGAGGCCGCCACACTCAGCTCCACAGCCAAGGACGAGATCAGGGCCATAGCCGAAAAGATGGCTACCAAAGGCTATCGCGTCTTAGGAACTGCACACGCACTGCATTCGGACAACTCCTTTCCCAAAGATCAGCTGGACTTTCATTGGCAATTCAGTGGGCTTATCGCCCTCAATGACCCCCCTAAAACCAACATCAGGACTGTAATCAAGCAATTTCACCTGGCTGAAATCGCAGTAAAAATGGTGACGGGCGACCATCCACAAACTGCCTTGGCCATTGCCAAACAAATTGGCATTGAAGATGGAGATCAATTTGTCAGTGGCGAGGAAATTATGGAAATGACATTCTCTAAACTTCGTCAAGTCGTTCAAAAAGTCTGTGTATTTGCCAGGGTATTTCCGGAAGCCAAACTGAGGATAATACAAGCTCTCAGACAAAATGAGGAAGTAGTAGCCATGACCGGTGATGGGGTCAATGATGCACCTGCCTTAAAGGCTGCCGATATCGGTGTGGCGATGGGTGAGCGCGGTACTGCAATTGCCCAACGTGCAGCATCACTCATCTTAATAGATGATGACTTACAACACATGGTATACGCTATTAGAATGGGTCGTCGCATTTACAACAACCTAAAGAAAGCCATCCAGTACATCATATCGATCCATATTCCTATTATTTTGGTGGTGACCTTACCCTTGATCTTAGGCTGGAGATATCCCAATATTTTCTCTCCCATTCACGTGATATTCTTAGAACTTATTATGGGGCCCACTTGTTCCATTGTCTTCGAAAACGAACCTGCTGAATCAAACATCATGAAAAAGAGGGTCTTGAGAAATAGACAGGCTCTTTTCTCATGGAATGAATTGTCCATCAGTATTTTACAGGGCCTGGTCATCACTTTAGCGGTACTTTGGATATATCATCTGGCAGCAACCAATCAGTTCGGTGAAAATTTGACCAGAACTATGGTCTTTACCACCTTGGTTCTCGCAAATATTTTCCTCACGCTAGAGAACCGATCATTCGATCTATCGATACTAGAAACTTTGCGTTATAAAAACCCCCTCATGCCCTTGATTCTGATTTTAACCATCAGCCTACTGGTTATGATACTTGCCATACCTGCATGGAGAGAGGTCTTTCACTTTGCGCCGCTAAACTTAAAGCAAGTCACATGGTGCTTGATGGCGGCCTTTTCCTCAGTTGTCTGGATTGAAGGATTAAAATTTTGGCGCAGGCGATCTTTCCGGTAGGTGTAGATGAGCAAGATTTCATTCAGAGGCAAACTTATGATCGATGTCATGCGAGCAGCTGAGGAGCATCATAATGCATTTACCATTAATCGAGCAAATTTGGTCCAACAAGAGATACAAAATGAAAATCAGTAGAGACCGCACCATCGAAGATTTGAAGCGCGAATTCAGGGACGCTTACCCAGGTTTAAAGCTTGAATTTTATAGCAAAGCACACAAGCAACATGAAGGCTCTTCTCAGGAATTTCTTTTATCCAATAACCAACTATTGAAGGATATCATTTCCAATGAAGGTGAAGTTGAACTTGAGGAGGACTTGACCGTAGGAGAGATGGAAAGGACATTTGCCGAAAAGTTCAATTTGCATGTCCAAGTATTTCGCAAATCCAGATCGCTGTGGTTGCAGACCTCCAAAACTGATGATTGGACTTTGGCGGTTCAAAACAGGAAGGGTATTCATTCGGAGCAAGTCTAGCTGCCCTTTTGATATTCGAACCCTCACTATTAGGGCAGAAGTACATCAGATCACTCCTTTTACGATCAACATCAATGAGCGAGGACCTGCGTGCTTAGCAATAGCTGGAGAGCTAAACCAACCGTAGCTAGAACAACCCAGTAATTCTAAATCAGCTTGAGGTCAGCCGGTTGATTTGATCTGAAAAAATAAACTTGAGGGTAAGATTCCATACTTAGGAGAAGCGACATTAGATTATTATCTTGACGATAAGAAAATAGACCTTTGAACATTTTAGTCCCGACCGATTTTTCTGAATTCGCTAGATCAGCTTTAGATATTGCCTGTGATCTTGCACCAAAATTGAGGGCGGAGGTTCATCTCATACATATCATCGACTCGACTGAGACCCCACCCTACACGATCGACCCAGGTACAAACTTGGATATTGAAATCCAGGCGGCAAGAAAGAAGGAATTGAACTTGTTGAGGACTAGAGCAAGGGAAAGGGAAGTTGAGGTTATTGTACACCTAGCCACTGGAGATCTATTAAAAGAGTTGGAAAAGCTAATCGAAGAAATCGACATCGATCTCGTTATCGCCGGCGCTTATGGACAGGGTGGCATCAAGCAGTGGACTTGGGGTTCTCTGGTACACAAGATTGTACGGAAAATACGCAAGAACATTTTAATCATCAAAAACCGGGATCAACCTCTTTCTTTTGGAGAAGTTGTATTTGCTTCGAGTTTGGATCTGCAAGAACAAACCGTATTTAAGCACTTCCTGAGATTCTTATCACATTTTGAAATCAAAAAATTACATATTCTGGCCATCGATACGCCCGGATGGTTTTCCCAACCCACACCGGTTATGACCGAAGCCCTCCACGAGTTTAGAAAATTGGCTCCCAACTATAACTGCGAGACCCATTATTTCTCCGACCAATCCATAGACAAAGGAATTTTAAAGTTTAGCGAACAGCAGCAAGTAGACCTCATTGCCATTTCCAACCGGCATCGCAATCCCATTAGACGAATTTTCAGCACCAGTACCATCGAAGCACTCGTCAATCAATCTGACCTTCCTATTATGAGCATCAATTCAACCAATGGGCACTTTTAATAATCTCTGAATAAGATCCTATTTAGAAATATTTTTGATTTAGACGAAGGGAATTGACTGTGCATTGCTGTCGTTACCTGATTGAAATGCAACGAAGTATAAATTCACAAAAATGTAAAAACAAAGGGCGAGGCCAATGTGTCCCGATGCAAGAAAGGTTTTTTTTAGAGGTAGCCTAATGAAAACCACTGACTAGACAGGCAGCCAAAGCTCTTACAAACCTCAGTGATGGGTCAGTCCCTACTTTCCGCCTGAGCCTGGCCCAAGATAGGTTTGAGCAATTTAAGAAGATCAAAAGGGGTGACAATACCCACACACTTTTGATCTGTTTCCACTAAGATGGAATGTACCTTGTTTTCAAGAAATATTTCTAAGGCTTCAGAGATCCCAGCATCCTCAGGCAGACAAATAACTTGCTTGTTCATGACCTCTTCAGCCAGCAGAGTCTTTAAGAAGGCTTTATTTTGAGAATCGGCATCTTTCCATCCGAAATGTGTGAAATGATGCTGAACACGATGGTAATCGTGCCTACTGATCATACCCACAGCCATTCCATTCTTATTGACTACGGGCAAATGATGAAAATCATGATTTTCGAACAATTTAGCTACTTCAGACATCAGGGTCTTGGGTGCGACACAAATCATATCTCTGGTCATGATTGTACTTACTGACGACTCCATTTTTTCCGCTATTTTCATCTTCCTCTTTTGATGGATCATTCTATTGGAGAGCCTGGCAATACCAAGAGAGGAATGTCTAATTTAAAGAGACGTTCTTTAGAAATACTCTTGGTAAAGATCCTTTGCCACCACCTTTGACGACGATGGATGAGCACCAATAAGTCGGCCTCCTTTCGATGACAATAATTATGCAGATCTGCCGAGATCACGCCAGTACTCTTTACCTCTTCAAATTTGAACTGAAGATCCTTATCTTCTTTCAAACGTTCAAATTTCGGCCATTCTTGTGATTGTTCACCGTTACCGAAATGCACCACCCTAAGTTTCGCGTTATTCTGCCTACACAGTTCGAGTACTTTCTCTAAATTATCATCAGAAATCGGTGTATGCTCATGCACGCCCAACACGACAACTTCAATCGATGACAGGTCACTTTTTTCAGGAATAGCAATGACTGGCACCTTGGATTTATTGATTAAATATTCGGTAACACTTCCTATAGTCATATCTTTTAAAGCCGTCAGACCTTGAGTACCAACTACAATAAAATCATAGTCGTTTTGATCGGCAAAGTGTGCAATGAAAGATTTGGGATCAACCGATACAATTTTCGAAGCCACATCTACATCAGAAATATAACCGTCTAATTCTTTCATTAAAATCTCCATATCCATTTCCGCCCGCTCCTGGTAGTACTGGTCCATTTTCAAGAACATCAGTTCTCGACCACGCAGGTTGGTACAATGTAAAATCAGTACTTCGCCACCTCCTTGAGTGTTGACGTAAGACAAGATACTCTTACAGGCATTTACAGAAGCCTTAGAAAAATCAACTGGACATAGGATCTTCATAGTCATGAATTGATGCTTTATTTAGTCCCACCCTCACCTAGACTCGCTCCTTTTAAAGAATTTTCCGCAAGAAATAAAATGGGTACTGAAGATTTCAGAATTAAATCCTTGGATAGACTACCAAATAGCCACGACTGAAAAAAGTTCTGTTTTCTCGGTATCGCTATCAGGAGGTCTGCTTGCTCAGTGTAAGCAATCGCCAACAATGAACCACTTAGCTCATCAGGAGGCACAACAGATACTTCAAATCCGAAACTTGGTTCACCCTCACTCATCAAATTTTCAAAGATGCTTTGTTCTTCCTGGTTAAAAGTATCATCAGGGCCCTCCTGTACGTGAACAAACTTGATAAACGCACCGAAGGTGTTCCACCTCCTGATATAATTCACCATACCCTGGTCATTCAAGTGATAGTCGCTGGCCACTACAACTCTTCGAAACCCATGATATTTGGCATACTTAGGAATGAGGTAAATGGGTAGGTCAATACGTTTTACAACATCCAAAGAAACCGTCCCTATCCAACGTTCAAAGAGGTCATATTTATCCCGTGTACCGAGAACCATTGCATCATACGGATTGTAGTCAATGTGCCTTTTTAACGCTGGAACTGTCTCACCGAACAATATCTCTACCTCAAACAACTCGGGATAGGGTGGGCCAGGTAAAGAATTCTCCAGCATCCGTTCAATCTCTCCTTTCACGCTGATATCTTTTGGAATCCATGGTTTGATCAACATCGGATCATTGGGATCCATCAGTCCGGTGACGGCGTGAACTATTTTTATTTCAGATGAAGGAAACAACCGATAGGCATATCTCACAGCATTAACTGATACTTCAGTAGAATCGACAGGAACAATAACAGACATCTTTACTTCTTTAAAAACATCTTTACGGTTTATTGAGACCTTTTACTCAAACAAATCGGCAACTACAGATTTTCCTGCATCACCAAAACCGGTGCTGTTGCCTTCCCTATCAAATCGCCGGATATGCTTTTATGAAATAAGTCTTGAAAAAAGCCTCTTTGCCGGTGAGTCATGGCCACCACATCTATAGATTGTTCTTCCGCATATTTCTGAAGGGAGTCGGCAATGCTTTCACCTGAAATTTCCTCCAAAGCCAGTCTTGACTTCGGATAATTTTGCTTCCACAAATCAAATAGTTCATAGGCATCAATTGAAGGTCCATTATCATCGACCACATGAACCAAGTTCAAGTCTGCATTAAAAGCACCGGCAAACTGTGAAAGATAGGCAATCACTTTTCTATCAACTTCAATACTATCAAAGGCATAGGCCAATTTCCTAATGCATCGATATCCACATTCAGGAGGCACCACCAGTACTGGATTAGGGCATCTTCGTGCAAGTCCCTTAGTGACCGAGCCAAACATCTTTTTAAGTGCACCTCCGGCTCCAGTGCTGCCAACCACAACGAATGCGTCGGAGTCTATCTTACAAAGTTCTACGATTTGCTCTACTACAGGTCCAGTGACAAACTCCTGATCTACTAAAGGCCGGTCCCTTGTACTTCCAGACCACTTCTTGTTGGCATTCTCAACAAAATCCTGCAGGTGTTTCCGCCTTTGCAGCTCTAAGTCGTGATTGATGTACACTCCTCCATCTACATCAACAACAACGGGATGGTAAGCATGTACCACCTTGATCACGCCATTTAGGGTCTTGGCCATACCTTGTGCGTAGGCAAAGGCATTTGCCGCAGTCTCAGAAAAATCGGATGGCACAATAATTTTTCTCATTACACCGAAATTTTCCTCCTTAAAGATCGCCTCGCTTACCTCCTTGATAAAACTGTCCACATCGTCATTGGCAAACAAGGTCTTACTTATATGATTGTTTACCCTCACGGTAGGGATAGCGGGTATCTCCTCCTCGAGGATCTTCTTCCACTCCAAAATCTCCTCAATGGAAAGATCAATTTCCGCCTTGCGCGCCTCCTTGATCAACATCTCCTTCACATAGTAGAAGGTAGAAGTTGGCTGACCTAATAACTTGATGTGTATCACAGTTTAACTTACTGAAGCTGCTTGATTGTCAGCAAAATACCTAACAATATCAAGTGTCGTTACAATACCTTTAATCCGTCCGTTCTTAACCACCGGTATGGCATGAAAGAGATTCTCTTTGAATACCTCCAGTGCTACATCTAGTCTATCCTCGGGTTCTAACTTGGCAAGGCCTGTTGTCATGATTTCCTTCACCTTGGTCGTTTTGAGTCGCAAGTCCTCAATATCTAATTGTCTCCCTGCTTCATTAAATCCACGCATGAAATACAAGTAGTCGGATTTGCTAATCATACCCGCCAACAACCCTTCATCAATAACCGGCAAGTGATGAATTTTTTCTCTGTGGAATATATCTTTGACTTTCATCAATGAGTCTTCAGGACCAACGGTGATGAGGTCCTCAGACATCAAATTGCTTATAGGTATCCGTAAGTTCATAATCCGTAACTTTGTACCAAATCTAAAGTCTAGCTATTGTCTAGTGCATGATAGCTGTCAGCTCAGACTATGACCTTCATCAGAAACCAGATGTATTGGAGAAGTATTTAGTAGATACCAGCCGGAGACTTCAAGCCATCATTGATACCGCCATAGATGGGATTATCACCATCAACAGCGATGGTGCCATAGAGTCGATCAATCAGTCTGCAGCCTCACTATTTCAATATGAAGCTGCTGAGATCATTGGTCAAAACATCCGTGTTCTAATGCCGGAACCCTACCGATCAGAACATGACAAGTACATTGAGAGATATCAAGAAACGGGTAAAGCACACGTTATTGGTATCGGTAGAGAGGTACAGGGAGTGAAGAAAGACGGAACGGTTTTTCCTTTTCGTTTGGCCGTAAGCGAGGTGCAGTTGAATGACCGGGTCATCTACACCGGAATCATCCATGACCTAAGTGAGGTCAAGGAAGCCGAAGCCAAATTGCGCGAAATCAACGATTCTCTTGAGAGAAAAGTAGAGGCCCGAACCTTGCAATTGGAAGAAGTGGTTAACCAATTGCTGGTGACCAATAGGACTTTAGAAGAAAGAGAGACAGCATTGGAAGTGGCCTTAGATAAAGAACGTGAGCTCAATGAACTCAAATCTCGATTTGTGTCCATGGCTTCGCATGAATTCCGGACACCACTGAGTACAGTCTTATCATCAGCTTCAATCATCAGCAAATATACAGAGACCCATCAGCAGGACAAGCGAATTCGGCATATCGAAAAAATCAAATCTGCAGTTTCCAATTTGACGGCTATTCTCAACGACTTCCTCTCCTTAAGTAAACTTGAGGAGCAAAAGGAAACCGTGGTGACCAGCGAAGTGAGCCTAATTTCCTTGTGTGAGGAGGTGACCGAAGATGTTCATGGAATTTTGAAGTCAGGGCAAACCATCGAGCACCGCTGTTCGGGACCGGAGCAGATCATATTTACTGACCATCGCATACTCAAAAACATATTATTTAATCTTTTCTCTAATGCCATAAAGTACTCTCCTCCCGACAGCGAAATACTCTGCAAATTTGAGTTCATGACCGATAAGGTGTCGATCGCAGTCATAGATCATGGAATTGGTATTCCGCAACACGATCAGAAACACCTTTTTGAGCGTTTCTTCAGAGCTTCTAATGTTGAAGCCATTCAAGGCACAGGATTGGGACTTAACATTGTCAAAAGGTATTTGGATCTCTTAGAAGGACAAATCGACTTCCACAGTACTTCTAAGGGATCAACTTTTCGCATAGTCCTTCCTTACCTGCGCTCTGCTGATCCATCCCCAACCAGTGATTTTGTAGATGGTGAAAGACCAAAAAAAAGGTGAGGTTCCACCTGGAGACCCCACCCCTAACTTCAATCAATGCCATCTCATTTTACCTTCATCAGCACTTTTTCTCAGGCCGCATGGCTATGATGTTGCCCCTCCATTTGGAGGGTTACTGATGTTTGCTTTATCTTGCTCTTCGCTGGAGTCCACAGTACGACACCCAAAATTGCACTAAGAAATACCGGAAAGGCCAGAACCAGTCCAATAAACATCTTTCCCATCATAAATGTGGAAATTACAATGGCCATCACCAAGTAATATCTCAGGACGACCGTATCAAAAGAAGCAGCTAATATTTTCATGTTGGCTTGCTAAATGATGTTGATCCAAAGATCTTGATTTGTCTCTTGCCCAAAGATGATGGAGCGCAATGGTACAGATGATTTCTGTCATATCCGGCTGATGATGACTGATTCATCAATGCCATTTATTAAACTCGGCTGCGTTCAAAACGGCCCGTCTTCTTTCCGAGAAGGATCTGATAAACGATGGTCTTCAAATCGCCTCTCTCTAATTTCATCAGGTCAAAATCAGGCTCCGGGACTGCAGTATCGCTCGTCACCAAAGGAGCGATCCGAACGAGAAACTTCCTCATAGCAACAGAAGCATCTCTTCCTCTGAGTTCCTCATACCGACCCCAGGCGATCACCGATTGCCAATTCCTCATATCAATCACATGATCAACTTCAAAACAAACCTGAGGATTGTTACGCATCATATCTACCTTCTTACCCAAGGTCGTATGCCCGATGACTACCGAACCATCATAAACATATGTGATGGGTACCACATAAATCCCCCGATGATCAGAGCATCCGATTCTACCGACTATCTGAGTCATCAGTAGATTTTCTATTTGATCTCCTTTCAGTTCTCCCAGCATAATCAAGGTCTGAAATTCAAGTGTCACCAATAACGCCAAGATCAAAATGAATCCGGCATTTGTCATTGATAATCATCAGCCAATTTGATGAGTTAGATCATAGAAAAAAAAAGATATTTCCTTGATCTTCAGAAGTCTAAACATATTAAACTTTGTCACGACCTTATCAATGAAACCAAAATCCTATTCCTGATCATCAACTTTCATTTACTATGCGTGTACTATTTGCTACCAATTTCTCAGATAGCTGCCAAAATGCACTAAACTATTTAATCGATCTCATCCAATCAAAATCCATAAAAATCGATTTGATCCATGTCTTTGACATTCCCATTGCCATAACCAGTAGCATGCCCTACAGAGCAGTTGAAGGAATGATTCTGGAACGGGAGAAGGCGATGCAGGAGCAATTGGATGACCTACGATCAGAGATTCCTCCGGAAAATCGAGGTCGGAATCATGTCATCTATGGTTCTTACCCCGCCGTCGAAATTGCCGAAGTTGCACACGAAGAGGAATACGCCTTCATCACAATGTCTCTTCGCGAAAAATATAGCCTTACGGCAAGAATGTTTGGCAGCGTGACCGCTCATACCATCCAACTGACCGACGTCCCCGTCCTGGCAATTCCGAGTGGCGCTAGGTTTTCCGGTATTCACAAAATTCTCTTTCCCACAGCCTCTAATGATTCGGACAAATTGAGTGAGGGAGAAGAGCAAGCCTTAGCGTGGATTGCCGAATATTCATCTCTTTTTCAATTTGCCAAGATACACCTGCTGAATATCCAGCCCGATGACGGCAAGGATAAAGTCGATGTTACGTATAGACATCAGCCTTTCGATGATCTGGATTTCACTCGATCAAGGGCCGAAAACATCGAAGATGGCATTCTGGAATTCAGTCAAAGAGAACAAGTAGAATTATTGGCATTTTACAAACCACACCGCTCCTTTTGGGAACGATTGTTCCATACCAGTCACACCAGAAAAATGTTGTACAAATCACGTACCCCTCTGCTGTTGCTGCCTGCCCGTAATGGCTCCACCACCTAGTTAGATGCAAGAAGGTTGTCTCGAAAAAAGAGATATTGACATGTTCACTGGAAATTTGAAAACAATAATTAGGAACCTTCGTAATATTCTTTAAGAAGATCGTAGGCAGTTACAATACCAACTGGTTTTTTGTCTTGGTCTAGCACCGGGACGCAATGGAATTGTCGTTGCAGCAAAACTTCGACCGCCAATGCTATATCATCATCCACGGCAACTACGACCGGTTTAGGTGTCATAATCTCACACGCTTTTATCGTCTTGAATTGGAGTTCACTATAGCGAAACCCGGTACTCTCTAGTGCTATATCATAAATTCTTCGATAGATATCACGCCGTGAAATTACACCGGTTAAGTCACCATTCTTTTGTACCAAAAGATGGCTAACCTGCTTGGTGTCTAAGGTTGATATCACATCCTGCAATGTATCACTTTCATCAACGCAAATTGGATTTTCTTGCATGCATGATGATACACTCTTGAATATTGTTTTCATAAGCCATCATATAAGCTTCCAAGATCGCATTGAAAGGGGCAGCTGTCCCTTGCCAGGACAGCCACCCTTCAACACTATCCCTTTAGAGATAGTTACCCCTTATTTCGATTTTGCTTCAAAAATTTGAAGCCAGCTAACCGCAATAATCTACATACGATTATAGAAATGACCTATGATGATCATCAAGAAGATTATTGATCTGAATCACCGCACATCAACTACGCTGTCCATCACGACTTTGCCGGGCGATAATGAACTGATTTTGTACAGCAGACTAAGGTGTTAGGATAAATTATACGACCAGGCTATCGAAAGATATCGCTGTGGGTTTTACCCAGGTAACTTGGCCAATTTATCTCTGGACAGAATCGTAATACGGCCCCGATCAATATCGATGAGGTGCTCTTTTCTGAATTCAGTGAGTGTGCGGGATACCGACTCCTTGGCTGTACCAACCATATTTGAGAGATCCTCACGGAAAATTCGGAAGCTTCCTCCATTCTCCGCTTTATCGCCTAGCTTTATCAGGGCTTTTGCAATACGTTTCCTTACCGAGTCGTACGCAATACTGAGCATATTTTCCTCTCTGCTCTTGATATTTGAAGCCAGTTGGGTCAGTATCAACGCTGAAAAGTGGCGATCGCTTTGCAAGACTTCTAGGAATGGCTCTCTAGGTATAAGATACAGAGATGACTTTTCCAGGGCCATGGCACTCTCACGACTGTCCCAATCAAAAATAAGTGCCTCCACACCAAAGAAGTCACCTGGTCCATAAATGTCAGTTACAAAATGCTTACCCGAAGCGTTTACTCTATATGCCATCACTCGGCCCGTCCGAACTAAGAACATGTAACGCGCTTGTTCTCCCTTTCCAAAAATCATTTCCCTGGATCCGAATTCTCTCAACTCCTGATTTCTGGCAAGCCTTTTCAAAACAGCCCTTCCGGTTGCGTCATCAAACAAGGTCGTCGGATTTGCGACTTGATACGTCTGGTGATGCGTACTTTTCGAAAGCCGGGTAGCCAAAGTATCCAGCAGATCCACATGATCAAAAGGCTTAACAAGATAGTCATCCGCTCCTTTGCCCATGACTTTTCTGATTTCCTTTCGAGAATCATTTGCTGTCAAGACAATGAAAGGAACATGGTCAATATGGCGCGATTTTCTCAACAAGTCTAAGATTTGTAATCCCGGTAAGTCAGGTAAAGCCAATTCACAAATGATCAGATCGGGCATCGCATCATTGATCATCTGTACACCTTCCATGCCACTGGCCGCCGTATGCACATGATACCCTGCTAAACCCAAAATCTCATTGAGCATGTGACGCAATGCAGCATCATGCTCGATCAGAAGTATTGTATGCATAGTGTTGTCCTTGCTGCCACCAAATCTAGATCCTATCGGTTTAGAACCGAATGACAGTCATCAAAGCCACTGGTGACATTGGTCAAGACACTTCTGAAATAGGGACCAATCCCATCGAACAATTTTTACGTTAAAATCATCGAGTGATATACTAATTGTGAACTTTTGATCATTTAACATCGCACAGCTTGACTTTATCACCAACTTATTAGAAATTAGTAATATTTGATAAAATCATGTGTCTTTCATTGTTTTTACAATTTAATTACACATAGTAAAAATTGATAGAAGTCATGATGATTTTTGATGGAACTCATTGCGACCGCACGATAGCCAGAGTACTTTCCCTGTGTACGTTTTGGAGGATTAGACCTCATCCCGATTTAACTGAGTAACCAAAAAGAAACTGAGTAATGATTAATCTTTCTGACAATCAACCTTCCCTGCTTTCCCCGGGGACTAGAACCTCTCCCTCTGCCAAACAGACACTGACCCATCCTTCTTCGAACATGCGTCAGTGGATGTACGATATCACCAAATGGATCAATATCATTGAAAGATGGGAAAAAGAAGGTCGTCTCCTCTTGAAACTGGTGGAAATGACAAGACTCGGGCAGAACAAGATCGAAAGTCTGGATCGAGCTAAGGAAGATTTCAACCGGTTGTTTGAACAAGAGATTGACAAACTTAAAAGTGAATTGTTGGACCTTTGTTCGAAAAGGCGAAAGATGGCGGTAAACACGCTATTCTACCAGAGAAAGATTGAATCTTACCGACAGTTGATGCGAAAAATTGCGCAGGAGTTTGATGCACAAAAGCATCAAATACTGGAGGAGCTAACGTATTCTTATCCACTGACCATCATTTAGTGATTTAATCTTGCCTCCGCAGCAAATGGTCTTGCGTTAACAACTATCTTAGCGAGGATGGCTGGCTTTCATCTGAGCCAATCAGGAAGGTGATCTTATCCCGGCAAATCGCCTGCGAAAACTACAAACTGGCTAGGTAATCCAAGAAGTAAATACAGATTCCTCTCTACGATCATGAACCAGTGACCACTCTCCGGAAAGTGCTTTCTTCATATAATGAGCGGATTTTAGACCTGCCTACGTGATCCTTAGACAGATAGGTTAGATTTGCACTAAGGGACCACGTGATAACTTAAATCAGCCCGTTGAGTCAAATGGCCTGGGAAGACTGGGGAAGATAGAACCATATTTGATTTGATATGATCTTCGGAGAGGCTCATTGTTCCTCCCTCTCTAGTATGGCTTACCTCGATCGAGATTTTAATTTACTTCGGTAGTCAGGAAGTCGCCACCGGCAGTATAGGCTTGAGGCAGAACGAAGTCTCCAACCAGAAGGAACCACGGTTATTGCTTTCCATGACACCCATAGCAGCCTGTGATTTTCAATCCAATGTGTGGACATGTTCATTTTTTGGATATTTGAACAAGCTAAATATTCAATTCTAGGTTATGCAAGCTGGCAAACGTTACTCATTTTTTCAAACAGTCAATTGGACGCGCAAGTACATTTTCTACTTTCTGATCTATGATAGCCTCATCATTCTCTCCTATCTCTATTTGGGAATCGAGTGGTTGAGTCTTCCTTGGCAACCCATTTCTCTCATTGGCATTGCCGTAGCCTTTTACTTAGGGTTTAAGAACAACAGTGCCTATGAACGATTGTGGGAGGCCCGTAAAATCTGGGGTGGTATAGTTAATACCTCAAGGTCTCTAACGGTAATGGTACGTGATTTCATAAACAACGATGAGACCAAGGAGCATTTAAGTGAGACTGATTTAAGTGGAATCAGAAAGACAATCATTCACCGACATGTAGCTTGGTTGCATGCACTTACCTTACAGCTACGTCAATTGAAGAAATGGGAGCATGACAGTAAGCAAGACCAGGCCATGCGAATGCACTTAAACACCATGCCCAGTGAAGATCGATGGAAAATGATCCGAAATTATCTTTCAGAAGAGGATTTCGACTACATTATGTCAAAAGGTAATAAATGTTCTCACCTGCTCAGTATTCAATCCAGACATCTCATGAAATTGCGACAAATAGGCGTGATAGAACACTTTCGTCATCTGGAAATTCAAAGCCTGATCACCGAATGTTATACTTTGCAGGGCAAAGCAGAACGCATCAAGAACTTTCCTTTTCCAAGACAATATGCCACGGTAAACTACTTCTTTGTCGTACTCTTCATCTTACTCCTACCTCTGGGCATGTTGAACGTATTCACATCACTAGAACAATCTTACTGGATTTGGTTTGCCATTCCATTTTCAGTGGTTGGATCCTGGGTATTTTGGATGATGGAAATGATCGGAGAGTACAGTGAAAACCCCTTTGAGGGTCTATACAACGATGTTCCGATTACCAGTATGGCAAGGGGGATTGAAATAGACATTAGACAAATGATCGATGAGACAGATCTTCCGGAAGCTCTCAAACCCATAGGACATTTTCAAGTCTTGACCTAATGGCCTTCCAGCGCCAGGGCTTCCATAGATTTTTCAATGTGGCTCCGCATGAGTTGTTCAGATTGGAATTCGCGGCCATTCTTCATTGCATTGATGATGTCAAAGTGTTCCTGCAGGGTTTCCAGCGGAGGCCTTAGTAGTCCTACCTGATAAGCTTGAAGGTGGATATTGCTGAGCATTTCCAACCGGGGAATCACAGTGTTTCCACTCCATTCCATAATCTTACTATGAAATTGTCGGTCGGCAATGGCATAATTCCTGTCATCAATCACTTCCTGACCGGTGAAAGATTTAAACAGCCTTTGTAGTGCTGTAATTTGTTGCTCGGAAATCCTTGCTGCCAATAATCTTGCAGAAAGTCCCTCCAAAACAGCTCTACATGCAAAGACATCCAGAATTTCCTGCCGGCTCAATTGTTTGACATATATTCCTCTCCGCGGAAGTTTCTCGACCAGCAATTCAGACTCAAGTCTTTGCAAAGCTTTGAGCAGCGGACTCCTGCTGATTCCGAGCTGCTCGGCTAATTTCTCTTGCACCAATTTTTGTCCAGGCAGCAGCTCCCGATCAAAGATCATTTGCTTTACGCGCTCATAGATGCGATCGACCAATTCAACATGGTGCAGGGTTCCTGCTGTCTTAGGCATTTGATAAAACACTTTCTATTGTTCTCAAAAGTACAAATTTTGAATTTTGAATTCAATATTCATTTTACTAGATTTGATCACACTTTCTAATATTCTGATGAAGGAGTATCATATTGCCTGTTTACCTGGCGATGGAATTGGCCATGAAATTGTGCCTGCGGGCATGCAAGTATTGGACGCCGTCGGCAAAAAATTTCAATTTAACCTAAGGTGGACCTCCTTTCCCTGGGGGGCCGGCCACTACCTAAAGAGTGGAGAATTTCTGCCGGAAGATGGTCTCGAACGCTTGAAAACATTTGACGCGATTTATTTTGGTGCTGTGGGTCTTCCTGAAGTAGATGATACCCTGCCCTTTCGATTGTTCACCAATCATGTTCGAACGAATTTCCGCCAATACGTAAACTACCGTGCAGTCAAACTCTTTGATGGGATCAAAGGCCCTTTGAGGTCAAAAGCGCAAAAGGACATAGATTTCGTAATCATTAGAGAAAATAATGAGGGAGAATTTGTTCAGAGTGGGAGACAATTGTATCCAGAAAGTGCCGAAGGGATGGCTCTGGATACCAGTATCTTTACCCGCCGGGGCATTGAGCGAGTTGCCCATTACGCTTTCAAACTGGCGGCATCAAGGCAAAAGAAATTGACAAATGTCACAAAGTCCAATACCTTGATCTATACCCTCTCATACTGGGATCAAGTCATTTCAGAAGTTGCCAGAGAATATCCCGAAGTGCAATTGGAAAAAATGTATGTTGATGCTGCATCAGCCAATTTTGTCTTGCACCCCGAATACTTCGATGTCATACTAACCACAAATATGATCGGAGATATCCTCAGTGATCTTGGTGGTGCCATCATGGGAAGTCTTGGTCTGGGAGGAAGTGGCAATCTCAATCCAGAAAATGATTACCCTTCGATGTTCGAACCCATTCATGGGTCAGCGCCGGATATTGCCGGTAAAAATATAGCTAATCCGATTGGCCAGATTTGGTCAGGTGCATTAATGCTTGATCATTTACAGGAAAAATCTGCAGCAGCTCACCTACTTCAAGCCATCAATAGACTGACTGCCGGTAATCTGTGCACCAGGGATCTGGGTGGCAAAGCCACGACTTCTCAAATCACTGAGACCATCATAAATCTTATCAATTGATGATCAATCTGAACGACTATCACTTGCATGACTTGACCATACCCTATGACACAAGCATTCGTGGCTATCAGGAATCACCGGCCCACAGCCTCGAAAGTGATGGTTGGAATGCCACCTGGCTGAAGATCTATTCACATGCCGGCACTCACATGGATGCACCCAGGCATTTTGGTGTTGGAGACCAATCCATTGATCAATTTCCCGTAAATCGACTCATGGGTAGGACACATATTCTGAGAGTGCATATTGATCATGCTCAACAGATCATTGATATCGAGGACCTTGAGGAGCTCAGTGATGATTTTCATGCCGGTGACAATCTCCTTATTCAGACCGGTTGGCACCGCCACCTGGGGCAGAAAACTTACCGAGATGGAATGCCTAGGCTGAGTGCGGATTTTGCTCGCTGGTGTGCAGAACAAAATGTAAATATGCTTGGTGTAGAAGCTCCATCAGTCGCTGATGTGAACAATCTGGAAGAAGTCACCCAAATTCACCAGATTCTATTCCATGGAAATGTGATCATTCTAGAGGGTCTCAAGGACCTATTCAAGATAGAGAGGGCTGAGGTGTTTATGATCGCCTTGCCTTTGAAGATCACAAATGGTGACGGTGCACCAACTAGAGTGGTTGCGTGGGAGAAAAAATGAATATAATGCCAACCAAGAAGTCCCTTCATGATCTAATGCAGATGCTTCCTCCTCCGGGGCGAGAAGAATTATCCCAAGAAATCAGAAGCCTTAGAAAGGAGAAGGTTGACCATATTATTGTGTTGGACGACGATCCGACAGGGACTCAAACCGTGCACGATATACCGGTCCTGACTCAATGGGATTACGAAAACATCGTTGTGGAAATGGAGTCTGGAACTGAGATATTCTACATTCTCACGAATTCACGTAGCCTTCCTCCCTCCGAAGCTGCTCGACTGGCCTTAGAAATTGGTGGCAACATTAAACGTGCCTCGGTGACGAAAGGGAATTCAGTAATGGTGATCAGTAGAAGTGACAGCACCTTGCGTGGTCACTTCCCGATTGAAGTGCAAGGTTTGATCAAGGCCATGGCTATACCTGATCCAGTCATTTTTCTGGTGCCTGCCTTTTTTGAGGGGGGCAGATATACGATTGATGATATCCATTATGTACAAGAAGGAGAGAATCTGATCCCAGCAGCAGATACGCCTTTTGCCCAGGACAAAGTGTTTGGTTATCATCATTCGAATCTTAGAGACTGGGTGGTGGAAAAAAGCGACGGACAATTTTCCCAGAAAATGATCTCCTCGATATCCATCTCAGAACTGCGTGGAGAAGAGGTCCAACTACGTGCAAAACTCAAGGGTTTGAAAGGTGGACAGGTTTGTGTTGTTAATGCTGCCAGCTATTATGACTTGAAGAGGTTTGTAAGGGCGATTTTACAATCAAAGTGTGAAGTCATTTTTCGATCTGCAGCTTCCCTCGTTGCAGCGTTGGCAGTTCAATCACCAAAGCAAGTTTTAGGTAGCTCTGACCTCAATTTCCTGTCTACTTGTGGAGGTCTAATTGTAGTCGGTTCCTATGTTCCAAAGACCACCATACAGCTGCAACATTTACTAGATGCCACAGACCTTGAGCGCTGTGAAATCAATGTTGAGGAATTGCTGGATGGTCGGGCGGCACCTAGTTCTTCAGTGGCAGACCAGATCGATGACTGGATTGCTGCAGGCAAAGATGTGGTGATTTATACCAGCCGGACCTTGCTAAGTAGCTCAGATGATTTTGAGAATCTTCAGATCGGTCGCCGCATTTCTTCCTACCTCATTGATATCGTGGGATCACTAACTGTTGAACCAAGGTATCTGATTACCAAGGGTGGAATTACTTCGAGTGATATCACGACAGATGCACTCTATTGCAAGAGAGCAATGATACGAGGTCAAATCATTGCGGGTGTACCCGTATGGTCCATGGACGACCACAGCAAATTCCCGGGTCTCAACCAAGTGGTTTTCCCAGGGAATGTAGGAGGCGAGGATGCCTTGACCACCGTCGTTACTAAACTGAGTGCAAATCTATCCATGCGATGAAGGGCAGATACCTGGTCGCAGCTGGTATGTTTTTGTTGGCACTGCTGTTATACATTGACCGCATTTGCATTTCGGTCGCCAAAGATCCGATTGCGGGAGATCTGGGGCTCAGCGACAAAGCAATGGGCTGGGTGCTTTCAGCTTTCGCCCTGGGATATGCACTTTTTCAAGTACCCAGTGGGATCATGGCTGACAAATATGGTCCTCGAAAAGTGCTCTTTTCCATCGTGACTTTCTGGTCGGGACTTACAGCATTGACGGGAGCTGCCTGGAATTTTGTCTCATTATTGGTCATTCGATTTTTCTTCGGAGCAGGAGAAGCAGGTGCCTTCCCGGGAATGTCTAGAGCCATCTATTCCTGGATGCCTCTGCGCGAGCGGGGATTGATCATTGGTATCAATTTCAGTGGTTCGCGATTGGGAGCGGCTTTTGCTTTGCCCTTCGTAGCTTGGCTGATCACTAGGTATGGCTGGAGATGGGCTTTCGTGGTATTAGGGGCCATTGGAATTGTATGGGCGCTAGGTTGGTGGGTAGGTTTTCGCAACACACCGGAGCAACATCCATGGATAACGCAAGAAGAAAAGGAAGAAATCATCGGTAGCCGGCAGCAAAGCGATCAGCGAAACAGTGCTCCATTAAATCGAAGGTTATTGATGCAATCTAAAAATATGTGGTCGGCGGTGCTGCAATATTTCTGCAGCAATTTTACCTTCTTTTTTGCTTTGACCTGGTTGTTCCCCCATTTAAAAAGCAAATATAACCTCGAAACCATGGAGGCCGGGTGGTATGCGGTTGCACCATTCATTGCTGGAGCGGTCGGCAATTGGGTAGCCGGTGCTATGATTGATCGAATTTTTCGCAGGGGTCATTGGAATATGTCCCGGCGGCTTCCGGCGGTAATTGGCTTTGCATTGGCTGCCGGAGGAATGCTGGGAAGTATTTTCATGACCACACCCATGGGATCGGTGATCATGCTGAGTATTGCCATTTTTGGAGCGGACATGACCTTGCCCCCATCCTGGTCATTGTGCGTTGACATCGGCAAGGAAAATAGTGGTGCCATATCCGGCACCATGAATATGGCAGGAAATATTGGCTCATTTTTGACCGCCCTGGCATTTCCTTACCTGACCGCTTGGACCGGATCCGTGGAAACCTTTTTTTATACCAGTGCAGCACTCAACATTTTGGCAATAATACTCTGGATGCGAGTGCGTGCAGAAGGGGGATTGGCTTATTAATATGGAAAAAGTCGACCATTGTGTTTTTGGTAAAAATATTACCCAAATGCAAATTTAAACGGAATTCATCATGAAAATCGCCTGTGTAGGGTCGGGCTACTTTGCCAAATTTCATATCGAGGCTTGGAAACGTCTTGAAGAGGTAGAACTTGTTGCCCTCTGTGATGTCAATGTTACCAAGGCAAAAGAAATGGCTGGCAAGTATGGGATAAGTCGAGTTTACGGAAATCTGGAAACAATGTTGGACGCCGAAGAGCTGGAGGTGGTGGATGTCATCACTCCTCCCGACACTCACCTGGAACTTGGAGGCCAAATTCTTAATCGAGGCTTGGACATGATTTGCCAAAAGCCATTAGCTCCCACCTACGAGGAGGCAAAATCATTGGTTGAATTGTCAGAAAAAAACAATCGGCGATTTATGGTGCATGAGAATTTTCGCTTTCAGCCTTGGTACCGGAAAATCAAATCCCTGTTGGAAACCAAAGCCATAGGAGAACGGGTACACACCCTATCTCTGGTGATGCGTATGGGTGATGGATGGGGTCCAAAAGCCTATTTAGACCGACAGCCCTATTTCCAAAAAATGCCCCGATTATTGATTTATGAAACCGGCATTCATTACATCGATGTATTCCGGTTTCTGGCAGGAGAGATCTCCCAAGTATATGCCCGTTTGCGCAAATTAAATCCGGTCATTGCCGGAGAAGATTGTGCGTTGGTATTGTTGGATTTTGAAAATGGTGGCCTGGGCACCATTGATGGCAACCGGTACAATGACTCGCACTCAGAAGATCCGCGGTACACATTCGGAGAAACGACCGTTGAAGGTGATGGTGGCACTATTCGCCTCTGGTCTGATGGCACAATTACCGTCCAGAAATTAGGTGGTCGTGAGGTGACCCAAACTTACGACCATTGCGAAAAGAATTTTGCCAGCGATTGTGTTTACCATACCCAAAAACACTTTGTTGATGCCTATCTTTCTGGCAAGGCATTTGAAACCAACGGACCTGACTACCTCAAAAACATCATTGTGCAGGAAGCCATTTATGAGAGTGCTCAGAGTGGTAGATCAGTGAGAATAAACCCTGATCCAGATCAAATGCCATTCAGGCATTGAAAAATTCCCTACATGAATTATTTGAATCGCACTCAACAATTAGGATGAAATATTTTTTGGCAATCTTATTAATCTGCACTGGCATTGGAACTCATCATGGTCAGACAGTAGGTGAAGAAATCGAGGGATACCTACTGGTGGAAGCTGAAAACTTTGTGGTGCAAGCCAAAGATTCGGTCAGAAAATGGCAGATTATCGACAGTACCTCAACACTATCGGAAAAGCAAAAGAAATTCCAAGCTCACCTTACCGCTGGTCAAAAGAAATATTTGCAAGTATTGCCCGACACCCGCAAGACCCATGACGACTCTCTTATCCATGGCGAAAATTTCAGCAATGAACCAGGCCGATTGGCAGTGATATCTTATCCTGTAAAAATTAATACCCCCGGAAAATATTATGTCTGGGTGCGGGCATTTTCAACCGGCACGGAAGACAATGGCATCCATGTAGGCCTAGATGGTGAATGGCCGGAGAGTGGCCAGCGCATGCAATGGTGCGAAGGTAAAAATCAGTGGACTTGGGCCAGCAAGCAACGCACTCAAGAAGTACATTGCGGAGAGGATCAATTAATCTATTTGGAAATCGAGGAAGCGGGGATCCATACCATATCATTTTCGATGCGGGAAGACGGATTTGCCTTTGACCAATGGGCACTAAGCCAAATTTTTCGAATACCTGGCGACTGAAGATCGACATTCTCCAGTTGAACTCTATGGGTGTTGGGACCTCATCGATGACAACGCCCCTGAAGGTAAAGATCTGTGGAAGTACCATTTTCAGATGATTGACCGACCATTTCTAGACCTGTGCAGATTCCGCTGATGCTGACCCACCATTCCGGCCATATTGACCCACCTAAGTGGGGTTAGAAAGATGAGAGAGACAAGGGTTTAAAATTCATGATTTAAAAGTCGTTAAAATCTTTGGATTTGCCATAATGATATTGGATTTGACAGCGGTTGGATTTGATCAAAGGATAAGCCACCGATGAGTATGTTTTGGGATTCAGTCAAGGGCAAACAGAAGGAGGCCTTGTGGCCGACTGTGTTTGTTTATATACCCTTTACTGATTCTCAAAACAGGCCTACATTTGGCTATCCATTGGTTAAATCCCGTTTAGTTGTTCTTTCTGAGTGATTCTCCTTTGAGTTCAATTCGATGGAACTTGGCGGTTAGTCGATCGAGGATAGCATCGGCCAGTGTACCATCGGCGATGTATTCGTGCCATTTGTTGATGGGTAACTGAGATGCAATTATGGTTGACCTTTTACCATATCGATCCTCCAAAATTTGTAGCAGCGATAATCTCACCGAGGGTTCCAATGGCTGCAAGCCAAAGTCATCAAGAACGAGCAAAGGAATCTTCTCAATTTGGTTGTAAACTTTAATAACCGATCCATCAATTTTGGCTAAGGTGAGTTTTTCGACAAAGCGTGTCATATTTAAATACAGAACCTTATAGCCCAGTAAACAGGCCTGATGTCCCAAAGCACAGGCTAAGTAAGATTTACCACAACCGGTAGCACCGGTAATCAGAATGTTTTCAGCTCGATTGATATAGGAGCAGTCGGCAAATAATGCAAGTTGATCTTTGGAGAGATTACGCTTTTTGGAACATTTAATCTCCTCCAAGCTGGCAGCATATCTGAGCTTACTAAGCCTAAGGTACATACGCGTTCGTTTAACGATCTTCCACTCTTTTTCCTGTTGAATGAGTTGTGCCAGCATCTGATGTGCCTCAGGGTGCTGGTGAGAAGGTAGAGCAAGAATAGCTTGATAACTTTTAGCCATTCCTTCTAAGCGCAGCTGCTGCATTTGTTCAAGTGTCGCTTGAGTATTCATGATATTCACATTTTTGTTTTACTAATTATTACTGTTACTGATAGTTTTGAGGGCCACGAATGTTATCGTGCTCAGGAGTGATAAAATCTATTTTGTTTTGGATCTCAGCTTGATCAAGGCGCAGATCAAGAATGTTTTTAATGATCTTATAGGTGGGTACTGCACCGTTTGACAATGCTCTTTTACAAGCCAACTCCAGCCGATCTTTGCCGTATTTTTTGGTAAGACTTTGCAGCCCCAAACAGGAGCTAAAAGCTTGTTGGACAAAGATCTTACGCTCCAGTATGCGCTGAGTCGCTTGTAAAGTGTACTCCCCAATTTTACTGGCCTTGGCCAATATATCCTCAGCTTTCCAACCAAGCTGCTCATGGTAGTGCTGATGATTGGGTGGCATATGCTCTGAGATGGTTGACCACATATATTTAGTACGGATCCGTTCATGAGCAGCTACTCGTAGATGGTCATGATAAATCTCAACCAGCTTAAAGCTGTAGCGCACCTTTACCTTTTTACCTACTAATCGATAGGGGACACTGTAGAAGTGCCGGTCCTCACCTAACATTATGTGATAATTCTTCTGAACTTTGTATTCAGCGGTTTTACGAACGATAAATCGAGATGATGGCAAATCGTTCAGGGTACTGTACTCATGGAGTTCGAAAAGATCTCTGCGACTGTAGTCCTTACCGCTCATCTTCTTTTGATTGAGCTGATCTAGCAAAGGCCGGATCGCCTCATTAATCTGGGCAATACTGAAAAATATTCGGTTCCGTAATTTGGCATAAATCTCTTGGTAGACAATACGTACACTATTCTCTACACTGGATTTATCTCTCGGTTTACCCACCCGCGCGGTGATCGCAGTAGTTTGGTAATGTTGAGCAAACTCATCCATCAACTCAGTAAAGGTCGGTTCATACCGGTCCGCCTTGGTCACTGCACTACGCATGTTGTCTACTTTAAGTGCCTGAGGAACACCTCGGTAATATTCCAGAGCCCGTCCCAATGCTGCTACTAAATGATCTTGTTGTTGATTGGGTACAGCCTCCAAATAGATCATACAGCTGTAGGGAAGTACCGTGATTAACGACTCGCAATCGATAACTTCACCCGTCGAATCGTCCACATAACTAAGCTTCTTACCTGCATAGTCAATCTCTAATATTTCACCGGGTTGGTGTTCCATATGCATTACTACTTGATGAGCTTTGTGCCACTGATGGAGATGATCACAGAACTGTGAGTACCCATAGCCTTTAGGATCCTGTTCCCGGTACTCTTCCCAGAGAAGTTTTCTGGTAACTCCTACTTTACTCAATTGCTCTTCGAAATAAGTCATCTGAGCAACCAATGCTTCATAGCGAGGATCATCTTCAATTAATGGACTTAGCACAATCTGGCTCAACATCCTATCATCCAGTTCAAGTAATTGGCTAACATCCCCGTCTTGCTCTTCCACCCGTCTCAAGTAGGTTCGTACCGTGTTTCTGGCAATACCTGTACGCTTCGATATTTTCCTAATGGACCAGCCCTTCTGTTGGCCTAATAGAATCTTTCTGATCTGAGTCATTGTCTTTGTTTTTCCTGCCATCTCTAAGCTGCTTTTTTTAGCAACTTAGCTCTTGGCTTCCCTATCTCAGATCTCTCTTTCCGGGGGTGGGTCAATATCACCGGAATGGGTGGGTCAGCTTGACCGGAATGGGTGGGTCAATATCACTGGAATGGGTGGGTCAATATCGCCGGATTATCCAGACCTGGTTGTCTTGGCGATCTCCTGGGTTGAGGTTTTGGATCTCGTAAGAAGCTTGGCATTGACGGCGATATTGACTAGGGGATATCTTATGATGTGAGCGGAAGGCCCTGCCAAAACTACTTTCTGATTGATAACCAACCAAATCAGTAATTTCAGAGATGCTGAGATTACTCTTCTTCAGCAGCCTCTTCGCTTGAATCATTCTCCAGTTGCTTAAATATTGCATTGGGCTCAAGCCAATTGCAGATTTAAATCGGGAAAAAAGTAGGGTGCGAGAAGTACCTATGGCCTTTGCTAGACCATTTATCTTCCATTCCTTGGAAAAGTCATGATGCATGAACTGAAGGGCCTTACGGACCACCGGATCACTCACAAAATTTGGGGAAGCACTGTGTGTATAATGGTGATTTATGATCTTGATTAATAGCACTTCTGCCAGCCTTAAAACTACCCGCTCAGATCCAGGGTTTTTCTGATCCATTTCCCTAATGATCATTTGCAAAATGACATCCAACGTATCACGGAAGGTATAGTTCTCTCTCCTCAATAAAATCAGGCCGGGTAATTGGTCGACAAATGGATGAATTATATCCCGGTCAAATGAATAATGGCCACAGATTACAGTGGTGTCGATAGAGGATCCGGCAAAAGGATTCTTCTTTGCACGAATATACCGTAATACCTCTACACCCGGCAAATCTTGCTGGTGGTCACCAGAGCCAATACGGTGGGTCACACTTTTTGGAAAAAGCACCATATCGCCAGGACCCAAATCAATGACTTGTTCCTGAGCCTTGACCGCTATCTGACATTGCCCTCTGGTTACGATGTGAAATTGACTAAAAGCTCCCGCCTCAATCTGCACTCCCCAAGGCGCAGAAAAACTCTCTTTGAAATAAAGGGCAGTCTCTAGCTGCAGGCTATCCAGTACTTCTGAAAAGAAATCGTCCATGATCAAAGATAAATGAACTTCAACCTAAAATACAATTGATAAGTACTCTAAGTATAATAATATGGATAAACTGCACAATAGATACCATTATGACTTTTCATATTTGTACTCTTCTATCAAAAAATCTTCAATGATGAAACTTTATTTTATTCCCACATTAGCAGCCCTGATGATGGGCAGCAGCATTACAGCACAAAACGACATCAGCTCCAATGAGCAGGGCATTGCTCTGTCCGGCTATGATGTCGTAGCATACTACGAGACAAACAGTGCCTTGAGAGGCAACCGGGACCATCAACTTGAGTATACCGGTGCTACCTACTATTTTACTTCAGAAGAGCACAAGCAAGCTTTTGAGCAAAATCCTGAAAAGTATCTACCCCAATATGGTGGCTATTGTGCTTTTGCTATGGCCATGCAAGGTGCCAAGGTTCCAGCTGATCCAAAAACATTCAAACTAAGGGATGGAAAACTCTACTTGTTTTTTAATGATTACCACGAAGGATTACCGTTTAATACTATTGTTCCTTGGAATGCAGATGAGCAAAATCTTCTCCAGAAAGCCCAAGCAAATTGGGAAAAACTCTAAAGAACAAGGGGAAAGTCCTACATAAGCAATGCGGGTCCTTTCCCCTCCCCTACACCATCCTACTCTGACGAGGTAATTGGGTCCTTCGCTCCTGGTGATCTGATCTCCTCGCTACATCACGCTAACTCCAACCGGCTACCGCACGCCCCGAGATCCCTCATCACATATCCTGTCTTTTAGTGATCCTTTCCGATCACTCCCACTTTTCTCATTTGACAAAAGTTGATCAAAAATCCATGAGAAGAGTTGACTTTATTAACCAATTGGTTTAACTTTATGGTTAATTAGGTTTATGGAAACAGATGAATTGATATTGCAAACAGCCAGAGAGCACTTTGTCAAGCACGGTTACGCAGGTACAAGAATGCAGGAGATAGCGGATGAGGCAGGGATAAACAAGGCCATGCTACACTATTATTTTCGATCAAAGGACCAACTCTATCGCACCATTATCGGTCAAATACTCGATCAGATCATTCCCAAGTTTGCTGCAACGATGGGCGAAAAATGCCCGTTCTGGGAAAAATTAGAACGGTTGGTCCATGTCTATATCGTGACCCTTTGCGAGCAACCCGACATTCCCTTTTTTATTATGTCAGAACTCTCACAACAACGCGAAAGATTTTTGGGGGAACTTCGCAAAAAAGCCGATCATTTCCCTTCAGTTCAGACTTTTCTCGTACAAATTGCCGATGAAGTTAAGAGTAAAAAAATACGTTCCATCCCTCCCTTGCATCTTCTGCTCAATATTATTGGCATGACGGTGTTTCCCTTTATGGCAAGACCTATCTTTCAAACTGTTTTTGCCTTTCCTGCCGATGACTTTATCAACCTCATGAAAGAAAGGGAAAAAATCATCTTGGATTTTGTGAGAAATGCCCTCGATCCGGGACCAGTAAACCTTTAATAATATCGAAGCATGACCAGATAAAAACATTAGAAGCGTCTATTGCAAAATTAACCAAATAGTTAATAAATGGCGAAGCATAAATATATCCTAGCAGTTTTATTGGTAAGTTTCCACCTGGAGATCGTCGCACAGGGATTGCCAGAATTAACACTGAGTGATGCGTATCACCTATTGGAAGGCCAATATCCCTTGCTCAGTAACAAAAATGTTTTGAATGAGATTTATCTCAATGAAGTCACACAAATTGACAAGACCAGATTGCCTACGATTCATTGGATGACCGATGGCCGTCTACAATCTGAAAGTGTCCATCTCCAGCCGACTGAAGGCATGCTACCCTTTGACATCAATCTGCCGCTTTTCAATGCAAAGACTTTTTTGCAGGGAAGCTATGTCTTGCTGGACGGATGGAAAAGTGAGGTGCAGAAAGAACTAAAAAGGGCGCAACTCGAATTTGACCAACAAGCGTTAGATGTCCGGATCTATGCACTGCGTGAGGTCATCAACGACCTTTTTCTTCGCATTGTATTGCTGCGCCAACAAACAGAATTGACCAGTCTGGTGATCGATCAATTAGAAGTACAGTTGAAGGAGATGAGGGCAAGGGTTGATATGGGCGTGGTCTTGCCTAGTGAACATGATAAACTAGCTGTAAAACTGCTGGAACTTCGATCACAGCAAAGTGATTTCAATCATCAGATTGAAGGTGAGATGCAAACACTTTCTTCGTTGTTAGGCATTGAGTTTGACGAGGATATTGACTTGATCATGCCGGATCTGCCTGACTTATCGCAAATCCCTCCGATTGAGCACCCTGAAATCAGGAAATTTGCAGCTCAACGTGAATCCATCAAGGTAAGGTCCGATCTAACAGATGTAGCTCTGCAACCCAAACTTTCGGTGTTTGCCCAAGCGGGATTAGGGTATCCCAATCCATTGAATTTCTTTGATGATAAAATTTCACCTTATGCCTTGATTGGAGCCCAATTGTCTTGGCCCATATCTGACTGGAAGAAGAGTAGTCTCGAAAAAGAAAAACTAGTCCTTGAAGTGGAAATGCTTGAAAATGCAGAAGCTACTTTCCTTTTCAATATTGAAAAAAGAGAAGCCCGATACCTCAACCAAGTTAAGAACCTCCAAAGCAAAATCGCAGACACTCGGGAAATTATCCAATTACATGAACAAATTTCCAGCACCAAGGCTGCCCAACTCAACGAGGGAGTGATTACTGCTGCTGAATATACTGCTCAAATCACCGCTCAAATGATCGAACAGCAAAATCTTCTCATCTACGAAACAGAGTTAAAAAAGATCCAAATAAACTATTGGCATCAGCGTGGTGCTGACCTCTAAAACTTGACAAATGAAACGATTATATTTTATTTTTCCTATTACCGTATTATTCCTCAGCTGCCAGGAGGAGTACTCGAGAGCTGATGCCTACGGGAATTTTGAGACGGCAACCACCACGATAAGTGCTCAGGCCACGGGGCAACTTGTAAAACTTAAGGTGCAAGAAGGTGAACATTTGGCGGCCGGCTTAACCGTGGGTCTGATCGATACTACATTGCTTCATTTGCAAAGACAACAAATCAAAAGTCAGATCCAGGCATTGCCCCAAAAACTCAGCAATAGTTTAGCCGAAATTGATGTGTTGAGAAACCAGAAGAAAAATCTGACCAGAGAGGTCGATCGAGTAGAGAACCTGCTGAAAGAAAGAGCAGCTACCCCACAACAACTCGATGACCTGGTAGGGAAAATCGAAGTTCTAGAAAAGCAGATGGAAGCCATAAGATCTCAAACAAGCACGAAGAACCGAGCCATTCTTGCCGAAAAAGAACCTCTCCTGGCACATATAGATTTGATAGAAGAACAAATTGCCCGTTGTTACATTTCCAATCCCATCAATGGAACCGTTTTAACCAAGCTTACCGAACCCCATGAATTTGTAAACACCGGTAGTCCCCTATATCGCCTTGCACCCCTCGATACGCTAAGCCTCAGATTTTATGTGGATGCTGTGCAGTTGCAGGAATTAAGTTTGGGGCAACTGATTAGCGTATGGATAGATGAGGGTTCAGATAATCACCGAGAAATGGAGGGTGAAATTACTTGGATATCCGATGAAGCAGAATTCACACCAAAGACGATTCAAACGAAGGAGGACCGGGTCAATCTCGTCTATGCCATCAAGGCCCGGGTTCCAAACCCCCAGGGACGTCTGAAAATTGGCATGCCCGCTGAGGTATATTTTCAAGACAGAGAAAGAAAGTCAAATTCATGAAGGCTGTAGAAATTGACGGGGTCTACAAATCGTACAATGGTGTGGAGGCTGTTGCTGGAGTATCCTTTGATGTCGGAGAAGGGGAGCTCTTCGGGCTCATTGGTCCAGATGGTGCTGGGAAAACCACGCTGTTTAAAATGATGACCTCTCTAGTGCTGCCTGACAAAGGCACCGTAAAAATCCTGGGGCTCGAGACGAAAACTGATTTTCGAAAAATCAGGAAAGTTATCGGTTATATGCCGGGCAGATTTTCACTGTATCAGGATTTATCAGTGCAAGAAAACCTCCATTTCTTCGCTACGATTTTTGGCACTTCGATAGCAGAGAAGATCCACCTGATCAAAGATATTTACCAACAATTGGAACCTTTTAAAAATCGACGGGCTGGGAAATTATCAGGTGGCATGAAGCAGAAATTAGCTTTATGCTGTGCCCTGATACACGATCCTCTCATTCTGTTTCTCGATGAACCGACTACCGGTGTAGATGCGGTCAGCAGGGTAGAATTTTGGGATATATTGAAAAAGCTCAAGAAACAAGGCATTTCCATCATAGTATCCACGCCCTATATGGATGAAGCCGTAAAATGTGAACGGATCGCTTTGGTTCAGTCCGGAAAGTTTCTTGATCTGGATACACCGGAAAATCTTTCATTCAAGTACCAAAAACCTCTATATGCTGTAGGCAGCGATGAAAACTATCGACTGCTCAAGGAGCTCCGATTGGCATCATTTTCTGACCGGGTTGAACCCTTTGGCATGTACTTACACCTTACTGCCAAATCACAGCTTAGTGTCGATTTTTTAAAAGATTTCATGAGGTCAAAAGGTCACCGCAGCATTTTTGCCAAGCCAATTAATGCCACCATTGAGGACCTTTTCTTAGATCTAATGTAATATGCAAAAGACGATCGACAATCTGGTGATCGAAGCCGAGGAACTTACCAAAAAGTTTGGCTCATTTACTGCCGTAGATTCTATTTCCTTTTCGGTGAAAACAGGGGAGATTTTTGGCTTCCTGGGAGCCAATGGTGCTGGAAAAACGACGGCAATTAAAATGCTGATCGGGATCAGTTATCCCACCAGTGGGCAAGCCACTGTTGCTGGGTACGATGTGTACAGACAGCGGGAAAAAATTAAGACACATATTGGATATATGAGTCAAAAATTCAGTCTCTATGAGGATTTATCCATACGTCAAAACATCCAGTTTTTTGGTGGAATTTATGGGTTGAATCGCAAACAAATAAGGAAGAAGACCACCCTTTTGCTTGAGCACCTGGGGTTGCAAGATCAGGTAGATTCCATTGTGGCCAGCCTACCTTTGGGATGGAAGCAAAAACTAGCGTTTGCTATTGCCAATATTCACGACCCTAAAATCATATTTCTCGATGAACCCACTGGGGGAGTAGATCCTGCAACAAGGCGACAATTTTGGGAAATGATGTATGACGCTGCTGCACGCGGAGTCACCCTGTTCGTCACTACTCATTACCTGGACGAAGCCGAATACTGTGACCGCATTTCCATTATGGTAGATGGCAAAATTAGGGCTCTGGGTACTCCTAAGGAATTAAAGGAAAAGTACAATGCTGAAAATATGGATACGGTATTTGTGCACTTGGCTCGAAATAAAATTTAGACGCTTATGCTAAAGACTTTTTTAGCATTCACTACCAAAGAAACCTTGCATATCCTGCGCGATACCCGGACACTCGCCGTGTTGTTTGGGATGCCACTCGCCCTGGTCCTAATTTTTGGCTATACGGTCACTAATGAATTCAAGGATGCCCCTATCGCGATTGTTAATCATGCCCATGATGATCTCAGCCGGCAGCTTGTTTCACACCTTACTGCCTCCGGACACTTCCTTATGGCGGATCATCCGAAGAACATTAATCAGCTGGAAGATTCATTTAAAAAGGGCCAAGTAAAAATGGGATTGGTCATCCCCAATCACTTTGAATACAGCTTTTACCAAGGTTCACCCATCAAGCTACAGCTCCTGGCTGATGCAACAGAACCCAACTACGCCGCTACCCTGGTCAACTATGCTGAACGAATGATCATGACCTTTAATCGTCGACATGGAGGAGCATCTGCCGGTGGCCCCATCGAGATCAAGACCAGAATGCTATATAACCCCGGTTTAGTCGGAGCTTACTACTTCATTCCTGGCGTTGTGGCCCTTATTCTGATGCTGATATGCGCAATGATGACGTCTTTAACCATCGCGAAAGAAAAAGAACTCGGCACCATGGACTTGCTGTTGGTTTCACCTCTTCATCCTGCAATCATCGTACTGGGCAAAGTGACACCATATGCCATCTTATCATTTGTAAGTGCGCTAATGGTCTTTGCCATGGGTTACCTCGTATTCGAGGTACCCGTCATCGGTAGCCTTGCTCTACTTCTCTTATTGACCTTGCTTTATCTCTTGGTAGCCCTTACCCTGGGCGTACTCATATCCACCAGAGCAAAAACCCAGCAGGTAGCCATGATCGCTTCCATGTTTGCCCTGATGCTTCCCACCATTCTGCTTTCGGGATTTATTTTTCCAATTGCAAGTATGCCAACCCTCCTTCAATATATTTCAAAAATTATCCCGGCAAAATATTTTATCATCATCGAAAAGTCCATCATGCTCAAAGGAACGGGATGGGATGTCGTCTTACAACCTACATTAGTGCTCCTCCTGATGCTCGGGTTACTCTTATTAGCCACCATCAAGAATTTCAAAATCATCTACAAGTAGCACAATGCATCAACTGATCTATATTATCCAAAAAGAATTCATTCAGATCATCAGAAACCGGGCCATACTACCCCTGATGACCATCGCTCCCATTGTGCAATTAATCCTGCTTTCTTATGCCGCAGACAATGAAGTAAAAAATGTACGCCTGAGCATAGTTGACATGGACCACACCATGATCGCAAAACAATTGATTCAGAAAATTGAGGCCTCTGACCGCATTGACATTGTTGAGTTGGCTCCTACCATCGCCATTGCCGACCACAGTTTGCAAAGGGGAACTGTGGATATTGTCTTACAGATCCCACTTCATTTCCAAAGAGATTTTCTCAAAAATGGCCTGTCTGATCTGCAACTTCTGGTAGATGCCATTAATGGCCAGCAGGCAACGGTAGGCGCTTCATACCTGACGAGAATAATTCAGGATTTTGCTGGTGAGGCTACTCCGACAAGGTTACCAAATCAAAAATTCAAGCAGTCTGGGCAAGTGAGAAAAATTGAGACAGAATACTCTTACTGGTTTAACGAAGAACTGGACTACAAACACTTCATGGCCCCAGGAATCATGGGTGAATTGGTTACAATCTTAGTTATGCTCCTAACGGCTATGAATATTGTGAGGGAACGTGAGATCGGGACCATTGAGCAGATCAATGTCACACCCATAAAAAAATGGCAATTTATCATCGGAAAAATGATTCCTTTTTTGATCATCGGTATCGCACTCCTGACCGTTGGGCTTACGGTAGGTAAAATACTCTTTGACGTACCTATGCGAGGTAATCTAGCCGTTGTTTTTGTCTATTGCTTGCTAAATCTTACGGCAGTGCTAGGGCTGGGTCTGCTCATATCGAACATTTCAAACACGCAGCAGCAAGCCATGTTCACTACTTTTTTCTTTGTAATGATCTTTATTCTCATGAGTGGATTATTTACACCTATCGAGAGTATGCCGCTATGGGCTCAATATTTGACTCTACCAAACCCTGTAGCTCACTTTGTGCATGTCATGCGTGCTGTGCTGCTAAAAGGAAGCGATTTTACCGACATCACCTTTCAATTTCAGGCTACAGCTGCACTGGCATTGGCATCCAATACGCTGGCCATTTGGACCTACAGAAAGGTCGTCTAGTCGGGCTGGACAGGAATGTGAAAAAAAGTATCCAATTTCTTATTGTATCCACATTCTAGAAAAATAATATCTTTTGCTGTCTGATTAGAAAGATATCTCTTCTATGACCTACCTACTTTCTGCTCTCCGAATCCTCATCAGCGTCCTCCTTACGGTCTCGGTATCTGCTCAAATGGAGGTCGATCTTCTGATCACTGGAGGTAAAATCATCGATGGCACAGGCAATCCGTGGTATTATAGCGACGTAGCTATTAAAGACGCTCACATCATAGAGATAGGTACCGATCTGAAGGTTAAAGCCAAGCGTACCATTGATGCAAAAGGTCTTGCAGTATGTCCAGGATTCATCGATGTGCACGCTCATGTGGAGAATAGTATTTTTCAGCGACCGGAGGCCACCAACTTTTTGCATGATGGCGTTACCTCCATTGTTACTGGTAACTGTGGAGGTTCGAGTACGGACCTATCCGACTTCTTTCAGGAACTGCAAGATACTGGCATCTCAATCAATGTAGCTTCACTCATCGGCCATAATTCTGTGCGTAGACAGGTGATGGGAGCGGTCAACAGGGCCCCTTCCTCGGTAGAATTGGATAGTATGAAGCACCTTGTCGAGCAAGCAATGCGGGATGGAGCCGTTGGTCTTTCTACAGGTTTGATTTATGTACCTGGAACCTATGCTAAAACTGAAGAAGTGATCGAGCTGGCCCAGGTGGCTTCGACGTTCGGTGGTATCTATGCCAGCCACATGCGGAATGAAAGTCACGACATAGAAGAAGCCATTGCCGAAGCGGCGAATATTGGTCTGGAAACTAATATACCGGTGGAGCTTTCTCATTTTAAAGTGTCATCCAGAAAGATGTGGGGGTTCAGTGAGAAAACACTTCAACTCGTGGAGAACTACCGCCGTCAAGGGTTAGATATCACGGTGGACCAATATCCTTACACTGCTTCCAGTACCACACTGGCTATTGTTTTACCAAGCTGGAGTTTGGCCGGAGGAATGGACTCGCTGGATGCCAGGCTTGATATTGATTCCATCAAGATGCGGATTGTCGAAGAAATGAAGGACATGCTTACAAAAGATGGAGAAGTTGACTATACCTATTGTGCAGTCGCTCGATGTCCTTGGGACTCAACCTATAATGGCAAAAGAATTCCGGAAGTGACGGAAATGAGAACGGGTACTCGCTCACTTGAGCAGCAAATTGAAACAATACTGGATATGGTGCGTAAAGGAGATCGGATACAAATGGTGTTTCACAAGATGAATGAGAAGGATGTAAGTCAGATCATGCAGGCACCATTTACCATGATTGCTTCCGATGCTGGCATACCCCAATTTGGGTACGGTGTACCCCACCCTCGTGCCTATGGCACCAACACCCGAGTTCTCGGTCGCTATGTCAGGGAACGGCAACTTCTTTCGCTGGAAGATGCCATTCGAAAAATGACCTCTCTTCCGGCAAGCAGATTTAGGTTAGCCGATCGTGGTTTACTTAAACCAGGATATCGAGCCGATGTGGTCGTATTCGATCCAGATACTGTATCGGATGAGGCGACATTTGATCGTCCTCACGCCTACCCTACCGGTATTCACGCCGTCATTGTCAATGGCAGGGTAACCATCGCTGATGGGATGCATACAGGAACCAGGTCGGGTATCATCTTGAAGGGAAAGCTGGATTAGATCAGTCTATCTCCTTCAATAGGTCGCTGGGATTCTGCAGCCCTCTCCTCGATAGTATTGGTACTCTGCCAAGCCAATTATTGTCGTTATTTTAAGAAATTTCGTCGTCGTAGATCCCCGCCCGAATGATCATCGGTCGGGTTGGCTTACTGTAGCACTGGTCTGACTGTGGCTACCCATCCGCTTTTGCGGTTCTCTCCCTTTAGGTGATGTCGCACGTAACTCTTCGAGATCGGTCGTTCATTCCTCGAACTTTATCAAAGATCATATTAAATAATTTAACATAACTAACTTGACAGTCTACTAGGGATTGTCATGGTGTGACAAGCAAATCAAGCCGGCTTATCAAAGTCGTTCACATCATCATTTTGTGCCTTCCATTTTGGCATGACCAAGCTTATAAACAACTGATTGTCAATATATTGTACGCCATGTTACATGAGTACATGCATTTGTTACATACGTGGAGGTCACCCAACTGCCGATGGGCGAAATTCGAACCAAGGAGGAAATTTAGAACCTCCAGATACGCTAAAATCGCAACGATATGAGAAAGAATCGCGAGTCCGCACGTACAAAAGGTTTATCGGCATTGCCCCTCATATTTCTACTAGCTCCAGTTTTTCTTCATGGACAAATCGGTCTTCATGTTGATGAAAACCAAGATGTGTTAATAGGCAAAAACTTGCAGGGATTTGGAAACAAAGTAATATGGTCTTCACAAAAAGCTGCATTCAGGGCGGGTGGTGCCAACTTTGGTGTATGGGATCCAGATAGTCTAGGATCTTTCTCAACGGCGTTTGGATTTCGAAATCTTGCAAATGGTAGCTATTCGATGGCCTGGGGTGAAGTAAATCGTGCCCAAGGCTTTAATTCGACAGCTTGGGGTATTTTCAATAATCTCTGGGTCATAATGCGACAGTTTGGGGTGTGCGAAATGACGTACTCGCAACCACATCAACGGTTTGGGGTACCGACAACTCTGCTCTTTCTTATCTGAGTACTATTTTTGGGAGATGGGCTAGGATATCTGGTGTTAACTCGCTTTACAGTTGGCTTCCTGGCGACTATCTATTGGCCATTGGGAATGGCTCGAGTTCCACTAACCGCTCTAATGCACTAACACTACTGAAAAATGGCCATCTGGGCCTTGGTGATCAATATCCAGTCTACACGTTAGACATCAAAGGAGATCTGAATTTACGGACCACCCAAACTGGCGATATCGTTATGCGGGTCGACCAAGATGAAGCCCTTTGGTACGATGGCATCTACTTTAGTTGGGGTTTTGGTGGCGACTACAATTATTTCGCCGATAAAGTGAGAATTGGTGGGCCTGGTGGGACTCCTCCCAATTACGACTTATGGGTTTCCGGTACGGCTGGCAAAATAGGTTCGAATACCTGGGATCATCCATCCGATCGGCGTTTAAAACAAGATGTTAAGCCCTATCAAGACGGTCTGCAAGAAATCTTAGCCATCAGTCCGGTTACCTTTCATTACAATGAGGCCTCAGGATTTGATACCCAGCCCGAATATGTCGGCATCATTGCCCAGGATCTGCAAGAAGTAGCTCCATACATGGTCATGGAAAGTGAAGACGGCTACTTGAATGCAAACACCTCAGCTGTGGCTTACATGCTGGTCAATGCAGTAAAGGAACTGGCAAAAGAAAACAAGGATCTGAACTGCGAACTACTCAAAATGCAAGCGGAGATTGACAAACTAAAAAAGATAAAAGCCAATAGTAAACATTTTGAGGAAAATAACCTCCGGGAATGAGAATAATAACTTAATAAACGAGTGATATTGATAAACGACCATGCAATCAACGAAATCTGGGGATTTCTCAATTTCCAAAAAAGCCACCCGATGATTGACAGAGCCTTGGTTTGGTAAATGAGTCTTTAAATAGATATTATGGACATTAGGTTGATTACTAGAAAAGCTACCATTCAGACCTTGTTGACGTTAGTCACTTGGACAGTGTTGGCACTTTCGCTGTGTCAGACTCAAATCCAAACAGGCTTGATGTCATGGAATGCTCTTCTGGACTTAACCAGCGTGGTTATTTCCTACTATGAGTAAAGAAGGTATATAAATAAAGACCTCTCTTTTTGGAAAGACCAAGAAATCCATCAAGTCAGCACGTTAAGCGATTAGTTGTTGGATAATCCTTTTTGGGTATCAGATGAAAGGGCTTCCGCTTCTTTGTTCCCAAGGCGAAGTTCAGCAATCCTCACTCAAAGTTGTAACTTACCCAAAGTCCGAAATTTGCCGATTGGTCAGTCTCAAATTAAAATTGCCCTATTTTAATGGCTGGTTACAGCTTGCCTGAACAGTGGAGGACAATGTGCAACCATGCAGAAATCAATCTATTGTCCAGGATCTCATCTTCAGGAAGACAGTTGAATCAACAATTTGATAATTTGCTCTTCAACCACCGAGTCTGCTTAAATAAAATACCATGAAAAAACTTCTACTCATCTTCATACTCTTTACACCTTCCCTGTCACCTAATAATGCGCAAGAATTGTCCATCGTTGATCCGGCTGTGCCCGTCTTCGTGCGTGGTGAGGAGGGGTACGCCTGCTTCCGCATTCCGGCAATCATAAAGACACCATCTGGTGATCTGCTGGCTTTTGTCGAAGGCAGAAAAAATGGCTGTTCCGATACGGGCAATATTGATTTGGTTGGTAAAAGATCAGAAGATGGCGGTAAATCGTGGGGACCCTTACAGCTCATCTGGGATGATCAAGAAAATACTTGTGGAAATCCCGCACCAATAGTGGATGATATGGGTAACATTCACCTCTTACTAACCTGGAATTTGGGCGAAGACCGTGAATCAGAAATCATTGAGGGCACCAGTAAGGATACTCGCAGAGTATTTTACTTACATTCTGCAGATAAGGGCAACACCTGGTCTGTTCCCAGAGAGATCACTGGTGAGGTAAAAAAGCCAGACTGGACCTGGTATGCAACTGGTCCTGGTTCGGGGATAGAGCTGCAAATGGGTCCCCATGAAGGTCGACTGATGATCGGTTGTGATCACATTGAGGCCGGAACTAAGAAATACTTCTCGCATATCATTTATTCCGATGATTTGGGTAAGACCTGGCATCTGGGAGGATCAAGTCCTAAAGATCAGGTAAACGAATGCGAGGTGATCGAACTTGCATCGGGCCAATTGGTATTAAACATGCGGAACTATGACCGGGAAAAGAAAACCCGGCAGAAGGCTTACAGTACGGATGGTGGACAGACTTGGGTAAACCAACATCATGATACCACCCTGATCGAACCCATCTGTCAGGCAAGTTCACATTTGCATAATGACCTGCTGTTATTCAGCAATCCTGCATCCAGCAACAAACGCATTAGAATGACGGTAAGGGGTAGCCGAGATGGAGGACAAAGCTGGCCGCTGAAAAAGCTTCTTCACGAGGGACCATCCGCCTATTCTGATCTGATCACGATCGATGCACAGACGATAGGTTGCTTCTATGAACGCGGTCATGAAAATCCGTACGAGCAAATGGTTTTTCAGCGCATCACAATTGTCACCAACTAAGGGCCTTTCATCCTCCTGCATTATTTACATCACCCGAGATGATGGTGATTCTCTCTATGGGCTGTACTGCATAATTGATCATTGGATGAATGTGACGATCTGTTTATAATTTGACAGATACCCGACGTGGACGAAACCAGGTACCTCTTTCCTTGGCCCGAGAACGTTCAAGATGATGCAACCTTGAAATCTCTTCATTCTCGTATATTGTCGGTGTTGATCGAATTCTAATCCCAAAATGCGAATTTCTATGAGACAAGTAAGATCAGAGGCCAGATCGAGGAGAAGATTTCTACGCAAGACTTTTGCCGCAATGGCTCTGGGAACAACGGCAATTCCATCAGCACTCTCCGAATCGGATAAAGAGGCGTATAATGCAGCAACCAAGTCGGAAGTTCGAATTACTAAGTTGGAGACCTTCAAGGTGAAACCCCGTTTTCTCTTCCTTAAGATGCACACTGATGAAGGTGTCATTGGTTTGGGAGAACCGATTACTGAAGGTCGAGCAGATACTTGCGCCACAGCCGTGGAAGAGATTGGGAAATATTTGATCGGCAAAGATCCACGCAAGATTATGCACCATTGGCAAGCGATCTATCGTCATTCCTTTTACCGGGGTGGCCCTATATTGACCAGCGCCCTTAGTGGAGTGGAGCAGGCTCTGTGGGACATCAAAGGCAAACTCTTGGGCCTACCCATCTATGAGCTATTGGGCGGACCAACCAGGGAACGAATCCGGGTCTATGCACACGCCCGTAGCCCGGAAGCGATCAGAGAGGCCAAGGAAGAAGGTTTTACTGCCTTTAAGACCGGGGTCCACAATGCCCGTCAATCTGGGATTGTGGCCAATCCCAAATTTATTAGTGAAGCTGCCGATCACTTTGGATCCCTCAGAGAAGTGGTGGGAGCTGATGCAGATATCGGCATTGACTATCATGGGGCCATCAGCCCACAAAATGCGGCACTGCTCACTAAGGAAATCGAACAGTATCAGCCTTTCTTCATTGAAGAACCGGTTAATTGTCAAAATGTCGATGTTATGGCTGATCTGGCCCGGAAAACACATATTCCCATTGCTACCGGTGAACGTATTTTTACCAAATGGGGTTTTCGGGAAATCCTTGAAAAAGGTGCTGCCAGTATACTGCAACCCGATCTTTGTCATGCTGGTGGTATTTTTGAGGGCCGGATCATTGCCGGTATGGCCGAAGCATATTACGCATCGATTGCCCCCCATAATCCATTAGGCCCTATTTCCTTGGCAGCAGGTTTACAGTTGGCAGCAAGTATACCTAATTTTCTATGTCAGGAGCAAGTGACCTTAGGTGAGGGATACTTAAAGAACCCTTTCACGGTGCTCGATGGTCATATTAAACTTCCCACAGATCCCGGACTGGGTATTGCCTTGGATGATGACGCCATCGCCACCAAACTGGGGCATGACTGGAGAAATCCTGAGACCTACCTGGAAAGTGATGGAAGTGTTGTTGATTGGTGATTGCTTAAGCTCCTTGGATCAAGACGAGATGAGAGACCAATACTCTGTCAAGTTAGTTATGGTGAATTATTTTTAATATGATTTTTTATGAAGTTCCAGGAATGAACGACCGATCTCGAAGAGTTACGTGCGACAGCACATAAAGGGAGAGAACCGCGAAAGCGGATGGGTAGCCACAGTCAGAGCCGTAGCTCTGGTGAGCCTGTCTGCTCGGCACCGCCAGGCAGGCCTGCCCGATGGTCATTCGGGTGGGTATTTGCAACGAAGAAATCTGCAAAAATGGATTAAAATAAACGACAATAATTGGCTTGACAATCTACTAGATTATAGCAACAAAATTCTTTATTGAAAACCAAACACAAACGATGATAGTACCAAGAACTTCTCGCGACGAGATTATGACAAAGCTCAGAAAGAAAATGGAAGCAAAACTACCCATTTTCATTGCCAGTGCCGGTAGTGGATTGGTAGCCCAGCTTTTAGAAAAAGCTGGAGCGGATTGCATCAATACCTTTTCAGGAGCCCGACTGAGGGCGAATGGTATGGGCACGATGTCGATGCTTTGGCCAATTCTCGATTCCAACAAACAGACGTTGGATTATACTCGCGAAGACATTATGCCAGCGATCAAAGGCGACGCTTTCATATGTGCTTGTCTCAATGCCAATGATCCCCTCAAAGACATGCGGATGGTCTTGCAGCAATGCAAAGACATGGGTGTCTATTCTGCTTCAAATATTGGTCCATCGGTCAGTTATGTGGATAAGGACAGTGAAATTTTTCGGGTGTTGATCAAAAGCGGCATTACGCTGGAAAATGAAATCGAACTGCTGAAACTCACTAAGGAAATGGATATGGTGTCGGTGGGTTTGGCCTTTAACATGGAAGACAGCCTACGAATGGTAGAAGAGGCTCAACCCGATATTTTTTGTTTTCATGCTGGTACGACAAAAGGTGGTCTAAAAGGCTATGACAGTGGAGAGACCATCGAAGAGACGGCAGCCAGAACGGAGGAGGCCAATAAAGAATTACGGAAATTAAAGTCTGATGTCATTTTGATTGCCCATGGTGCGGCTATGGAAAATCCTCAAGATGCTCAATTCATGTTAAATCATACCTCGGTAGATGGGATTTGGACGGGGTCTAGCACTGAGCGAATTCCGATCGAAAAAGCAGTCTACACTACGGCCAAAGAATTTGCTGAGTTGCGATTTCCCGGATCGAGTAAATAATAAAGTCCATGAGTAAAACAATCGCTGTATTGGTCACCCTTGACACCAAAGATCAGGAAGCAGGCTATTTGAAAGAACAGATCGAAGCCCGTGGGCACCGAGCCCTTTTGATGGATATCGGAGTCATCGGCGAAGCGGGTATTGAAGCGGACATGAGCCGTGAAAGGATTGCTTCTGAAGGTGGTAGACCACTGTCAGATCTTTTGAAAAACCCAACCCGGGAAGAAGCCGGACCGGTGATGGTAAAAGGCAGTATAAATATTCTTAGGGATTTGATCGAAAAGGATCAAGTCCATGCTGTTATGGGTCTGGGGGGCACGCAAGGTACCTCGAGTTGCTGTGATATCATGCAAGCACTCCCTTACGGATTTCCAAAGATCATGGTGTCAACGATTGCCTCCGGAGACACTTCAGGTTTTATTGGCATCAAAGACATCACCATGATGTTCTCCGTAAGTGATATCCTCAAGCTCAATCCATTTACCCGGAAGATTCTGGCGAATGCAGCTGCAGCAGCCTGTGGTATGGCGGAGACGGAGACCATTTTTGACATGCACAAAGGAGAGAAACCATTGATCGGCATGACAAATTTGGGGGTATTGACGAAAGGCTCGATTGAAGCACTAAAATATTTCGAGGAAAAAGGTTATGAAGTCATCGTATTCCATGCTGTCGGCTCTGGAGGTCGAGCTATGGAACAAATGATGAAGGAGGGTATTATCGGTGCTGTGTTCGATTATGCGATGGGAGAAATTGCAGATGATGTCTGGGGTGTCTTGAGAGCAGGAGGACCGGAACGCCTGACAGTGGCAGGCAAGCTCGGACTTCCACAAGTACTGTGTCCTGGAGGCGCTGAGCATCTAGGCATTCTGGTCCCGGCAAACCAGGTTCCGGAGGAATATAAAGATCATCAATACGTATTTCACAGTCCGGTAGTTTTTGTTCCAAGATTAAATGCTGAAGAGATCGTGAGGGTGGCGGATGATATTTGCCAACGGCTGCAACATACGCAGGGCAAGGCCTATTTCATGATTCCTCAGAAGGGGGTGGGTCGTTATTCAATGCCCGGCGCTGCCCTGGTAGATGAAGCCTCGGACCAGGCGTTTTTTGATCGACTAAAGGAAAAGATGCCTTCTACGATCAAGGTGATTGAACGCGAAACTTATGCAGAAGATCCTGCTTTCGTTAGAGAAGCCGTTGATCTACTGATTTCTCTGATCGAGACTGTCGAAAACTGAGAGATCTGACCATGATTTTATGTAATACTCTATAGATGAGATTTGCCTCTCTTTGGCATATCCACCTGACTGATTTTTTTCGATTCAAAATTTATGTCTGAGTCAACAAGATTTTTTCCCCGGCAACTGGAGCTCCTTGGCCCTGCTGATATCGAAGTGGCATTGTCTGAGCAATCGATCATCTACATTCCATTGGGGGCTATTGAATACCATGGCTTACATTTACCGATCGGTCTGGATGGACTTACTGCCCATGGCATGTGCTTGCGGGCAGCGGAAAAAACCGGAGGATTGGTCATGCCACCGTTTTATTTTGGTATGACGGGTAGCATCGGTCATCACCCCTGGACCATTCTGGTAGAAAATGAAGAAGAGTTCACGAGAATACTAAAGACCACCCTTAGGCGGTTAGAGGATTTTTCCGTGGGTCTCGCTGTGCTTTTTACGGGTCATTTTGGCCGGAGACAACTGGCAGCACTTAAAGAACTGCACACCCAGTGGTCTTCAGAACAACACACAATGAAGTTGCTGACACTTTCCATCAGCGAGTGCCCCAGCGCAAACATGCGTGGAGATCATGGGGCGATTTTTGAGACTTCCATCCTTGCTCAAATGCATCCGGATCTGGTACATCTTGAGCGCCTACCTCGTCAGGCGCATCATCCGGCTAATGACCCTGATGGCAACAGTTGGGGAGCCCACCGCCGTGATCCCGAGAATGTACTTTTTGGCATCCTGGGAGATGACCCCCGGGATTATGATGAAGGTCAGGCAGAGGAATTGTTTAGTACGGTATTAGATTGGTTGGTTAAAAGCGTAATAGAGAAAGTATAAACTGAATTAAGTAATTTTATTGTTGATAAACAAGTAGTAACTGCCACCTGGTCCGTTGGCATCAAAAAGAATTTTGACGTGATTCAAAATTCTAAATTTATGCCTAAAATCACGAGTAGGTATGAATCGCCTTAATTATTGTATAGCCATGCTGCTGGTCCCTATGAGCCTTGCAGGTCAGGACTCGATTTCTTCCTTCGATATTCAACAGTACGATTGGCTGGTGGGCCACTGGAAAGGCGATGGCTTCGGTGGTGTGTCAGAGGAAATCTGGGCGCCACCAGTCGAGAACATCATGATGGGGATGTATCGCCACCATAAGGATGGGAAAATTGTCTTTTACGAGTTTATGCTGTTGAATAAGGATGGTCTTCACTTGAAACATTTTCATCCTGACCTCAAGGGATGGGAAGAAAAAGACGATTTTGTTTCCTTTAAGACCAAAGACTTCCAGGCCGGCAACATCATTTTGTCCGGGCTCACCTTCGAGCAGATGGGAAATGATCAGATGGAAATTCGACTAAAAATGAAGCGTGGTGAGGAAGTCCACACTGAGGTCTTTGAAATGAAGAGGGTACGGAATTAGCACCCACAACTGAACTCAACAATGGAATGCACTCTCTTAACAACCAGTCCAATGATTTGACGGATGAGACTATGTCAAACTTTCGTCGTGGTGATATTCTGGGCCTGATGTGTATACGTCATATGAAAGGACAAATAATTTATACCAAGTTTGAGCCGTTGGATTTTGAGCCACTTCTTACAATGAGTCAAAAATTGTGGCCGGATCTTAGTGAAAATGTACTCAAATCGCTGATTAAAAAATCTACCAAATCTCATAAAAATTTGATGCTCATTGCCAAGATTCCGCAAAAAACTGCTGTTGGTTTTTCCATCTTCTCTATAAGGACAGACTATGTCGAAGGAGCAGATAAATCTCCGACGGGCTATCTCGAGGGAATATTTGTGGAACCAGGATTTAGAAAAAGGGGAATCGCGAGAGAATTTATGCGGCAGGGAGAAAAATGGTGCCGAGAACAAGGGTGTACACAGATTGGTTCGGACACCTGGCTAACAAATGATGAATCGAGAGCTTTTCATAAAAAGGTTGGCTTTTGGGAAGAGGATGAATTGGTGCACTTTTTAAAGTATATACAGTGAGGGTAACTACTCAGGTCAAAATTGAGGGATTGAGGGGTGAAATAGGTAGTTGAGGGGTGAAAAATTGAAAAATCGATGAGTTATGAACAATTTGTGAACAAAAAGGGATGAATGGTGGAAAAATGACATGTAATAGGCAAGTAAATAAATGAATACATATACGAAATTTGTATATGTATGGAAGACTTATCGAGAATCAGGAAAGCACTAGAGGAAAAGAGCAAGGAAGAACTCATCGATATTATAATGATGTTGCTTCCCTTGGCAGATAGAGTGAAGGAGTTGGAGGCTGAAATAGAGCGTTTGAAGAATCAAAATAGCAGGAACACTTCATTACCGCCATCACGAGATAAACAAGAGGTAAAAAGGAAGACTCGCAGCCTAAGGAAAAAGAGTAAGCGGAAAACAGGGGGTCAAAAGGGACACGACGGCAGGACCTTAAAGATGTCAGAAAAGGTAGATCATGTGATAGAGTATGCACCCGATCAGTGTGCTCACTGCCAGGATTATATGGTAGGAAAAGGTCAATTAATAGAATGCAAGCAGATATGGGATATTCCACTAGTTAGTTTGGAGGTTACTGAACATAGGAGATATAGAAAGTATTGTAAAGGCTGCTGCAAATGGACCAGTTCGTCTTATGGAGTGAATTTGCAAAAGGGACCTCCGGTACGATACGGAGATTGCCTCCAAAATCAAATTGTGTACTTATCGATCCGACAATTATTGCCATATAGAAGGCTTAGCGAAGCCATAGAAGTTATCTATGGGCATAAGATCAGTGAGGGAACCATCGATAATATGCTGGCCAGTAAGTCAGAACAAGCAAAAGATACTTATGCATCGGTCATCGGTGCGATTGAGAAAAGCAAAGTGGTTGGCGTAGATGAAAGTGGATGTAGTGTTCAAGGACGCAAACATTGGGCCTGGACGTGGGTAACACCAAAATTTTCCCTAATACATATTAGCGACAATCGAGGTCACTTAACCACAAGAGGATTATTTCCGCAAGGATTCAGTAAAGGCATACTAAATAGTGATTGCTGGAGGACTCATTTGAATACTATGGCAAAAGGCCATCAGATTTGTCTAGCTCATTTGAAAAGAGAGTGCCGAGGATTAAAGGAGTTTCATAAATCCAGATGGGCGATCAAACTGGAGAAGGTTCTTCAAGAAATCATGCTGACATGCAGGAAGAAAAGGATTCCAAAAGACAAAAAGAAAGACATTGAAGACAGATTGGATAAGTTATTATCACAAAAATTATCTAAATCCCACAAATCGATTAAATCTCTAAGGAATCGATTACAAAGATTGAGAGATTGTGTTACTGTGTGCCTATACAATCGCAAAGTACCACCGGACAATAATGCCTCAGAAAGAGCAATCCGGATGATCAAATTAAAGAGCAAGATATCAGGTACATTTCGCTCTCAGAAGGGTGCACAAAGATTTGCCATTTTAAGAACGATTATCGATTCGGCAATTAAACAAGGAATTCACCCCTTTAAAGCACTGGAAATGCCTAATATTATTATCAATTAGAGCTGAGTAGTTACCAGTGAGGAAAGGGTCGAATACTGGAAAAGGCTCTACAGAAGTGGCATGTCGTATTCGGTCAAATTGATTCTCTCTTGAGGCATTTTCTCATAAGGAATTTTGAGTCGCTTCTCAAGATTCTCTAGATCATGCTATATCCATACCTTTGTAACGACATTCCTTGAAATACACCCTGCCGTCGAATTAATGGCCAGCCCTAAACTTATCCATAACCAGAAAAGTTGAAAGCTAGATCAAGGTCGTGTACTGATCTAAGGAGATACCTATTATTAGGATTCTGTTTGTGTACCATCACCTAAAGAATGGTGTATACTCTGGAATCGAGATAGCTCCTTGAGAGGATCATAAAAAGCTACTTTGTATATGCTATCGTGCAGCACACCGGAGAATACCTTTGTCGATTGCTGAGTCAACGCCCACAATTCCACCCTAATTTGATTACATTGTCTACTAAAGCCATCGCTCAAGGAAGAATATTGAAATTCTCTTTAAGAAGGTATCAAACTTTCAAATTAATTCACGAATGTCTCGTGTAATAATCTATTGTTTCTAGTTTATAGTTATGCCAGATCCACCTGCAAACCAAACAAATAAAACAGGTCAACCTAAGTTCCTGCCTACCCTTCCTGGCAATCGATACAAATTGATCGATATAGTGCGTGGATTTGCTCTCCTTGGGGTTGTTGTGGTCAATTGGTACTGGTTGGGAACAGTCCACTTTTTAGACTCCGATCAGCTACAAAATCTATCCACGGTCTCTATTGATCAATACGTCGAATTTTTCAATCAATTTTTTTTTGATGATAAATTCTATACTCTTTTTTCGATTTTATTTGGACTTGGGTTTGCCCTACAGTTGAATAAAGCAAGCGCCAAAGGTATAGACCTCAGAAAAACCTTTGCCAGGCGTTTGATTATTCTATTTTTCATTGGACTGATTCATACTGTTTTCTTCTACTATGGTGATATTTTGCACATCTATGCCCTATTGGGTTTTATTCTGATTCTCTTTCGGAATCAAAGCAACCGCTTTATTCTGATCACAATAATTGCCCTAATCATTTTATTGGCACTTATGCCCTCCGTCAGGACTTTGCTTACAGAAAGTCACAAAGGGTTTGATAGCATGCATCCTTCTCAACGATTTGAGGCAGTAATGAATGAAGGTTGGATCGGTATCATCAAGATAAATCTGGACCTTCTCCGCATTGATTATCAGAACTGCCTTGATGTTCTAAACAGGTATCTGGGAATCTTATGGAGGTTTTTGATAGGTCTATATATTGGCAGGCTACACTTGTTGCAGTATGCCAACAGGTACCTGCCATTGTACAAGCAGCTGCTACCGCTGGGATTAATTCTCGGATTATTTTCGAATGGCTTGCTTTTAGGGATGGCTTACGGAGCCCGAATTTACATTCCAGAGTCAGCATTTCCCTGGAGCTTATTGTCGATCATTCTGGAGGTGGGAATTCCGGCATTGAGCATTGCTTACCTATGTATGATTGTACTGCTGTATCAACAGGCTCCATGGCACCGGATTTTGGATCTTATTGCTCCCATTGGCAGGATGGCCTTGACCAACTATCTCATGCAAAGCCTCTTATTTGTCATGATCTTTTACGGAATAGGTTTGGGGGTTCTAGGTAAAATTGGAGCATTTCTGATAACTCTTACTGCGATCAGTGTATATCTATTGCAGGTGTGGTTCAGTACCTGGTGGTTAAAAATATTTCGGTACGGGCCTGCAGAATGGGCTTGGAGGTGTTTAACCTATGGAAAATGGATACCCATCCTAAAGACTGTTCATGAGTAATGCCGAATTGGAAGGCGACCTTATCTCTTCGGATACTGTGATCGAATACTCCAATTTTTTACACCGTCTAGAGTACCAACTGACGCTAAGTCACCTAATTAAGTGGTTAAAAAGGCTATCTATGGTAGGCAGGTCTGTAGCCAATTTTCAATGACTACTATAAGCCAGAATCCCTGCACATATGACATCTATTTCATCCTTGGAGAATATATCTGAATAATATCTTCGGAAGACTGCCGCTATCAGTGCTTGGCCATCAAGATGAGGGTTTTCTTCCATCAGGGCATTCTTTACAATGGCGTAAACACTGTCAATCATTTCCGCGCCCATTCGTGCACGTTGTTCCATCGACTTACTCAAAATGATTTCGATTTGCTTTGCACGAAATTCCTGGGTGGTATCAAGCATTTTTGATAAGATTAAATGTTTCTAACTTCAACTGAGAAATCCACCGTTTGAGATAATCAAAGTCGACATCAGCGTTCTCGAGTATATTTTGAAGATCGTTGATTTGAACATCACTTCTGATTTCTTGTATCCAAATCAATTTGGCAATGATGAGATCCTCCAAGCTTACCATGCAGCAGTTAAACCCATAAATACTTGCTGGCCTTCTGCGCTCAAATTCATTGATGTGAAATTCACTGTTTTTATGGATGATAAAGTCGACTTTATATCCTGTTTGGTAGTCAATGATATTGAACATTCCACGTCGCTCGATTTCTTCAATTAGTCCCTCCTCATGAAAATAAAAGCCCTTTCTAAAAATTGCAGCGAATCTTTCTCGATCTTCCATTTGCAAGTTCACCACAATATCCAGGTCTTGTGTCATCCTGGGCACTGTGTAGTCATTCATGGCCAGATTTCCTGAGAGCATGTAGGCCATCTCATGTTTTTCCAATGATTGGCATGTTCTTTTTAAAAGTTCGATGATCACCCATCCGACCTATTTATGATAAAAGAACTCATATGGTAGTACTTCAATTGAAAAATCAAATTTCCAATTATTAGCGTTTCAAATAAAGTGCATTGGGCCGTGACCAGTTTCAGTATCACTTGATGACTTTTTGGACCGTAGATTGACTGCATGTCTTGTCGTCATACTCCTTTGGCATGTCATTATTAATAGGCTTTCATATGTTCATATTATCCATTTTGAAATGGATTGCTAATCTTGACCAGATCTGTGATTGTCCTGCCCTCTCGCTCCATTCGAGCGAGGGTGTAAACATCACCATCTGCGTTAATTGCAATCGAGTTGACGAACGTAGGGCGCGATCCATCACTATAAAAAATGGGTCCGTGATCAGTGTAATGATCAGTAGGGATGTGGTAGGTTATCAAGTGCAGATTTTCTAAACCTCTAGAACCTCCTTTGTTGATGGATGACTCTCCTACTACGCGTTTTCCATTTTCATAAATGGGACTACCGGTCAAATAGTAGATGGTCTCGCCATCTGGAGCGAGATCAAAGCCTAGATATCCATAGCTGTATTGATCGTACATACCACTTTGTTGCGAGGGCATTGATGTCAGGCGGCGAACAATTTCCAGACTTGGCTCAGCCACGTCGAGTCGAAAAAGATATCCGGAATTACCATGAATACCATACACAACCTGCTCGCTTGGGTGCCAGCATATTCTGCGCCAATTGTAAGCCATTGAACCCGGTTGATCAGGCAGATAGTGGCCAAAATAATCCAGGCGCATATTCAAAGGTTCAAACTTCTCAATCCTGTTTTTCGAGTAGTGGTAATAGTAAATATCACCGTCTGCCACGGTGAAATACAAATTCCCATTTCGAGGATCCACAAACATAGATCGACACAAAACGCGATAATCCTGTCCAACGGCTCCGGCCTCTCCCTTCTTAGAAATAGGGCCTAAATCAAATAATTGGGACTGACCTAGATCGTAGCGGATCAAGTGTCCACTTGGCCACGTGATACCGTAGAGTTGATTCCTGGTGCCGTCATGTGCCATTGTGAGTATACCTTCACCATTGGGTACCTGGACCAGGTTTGAAATCTTGCCAGTGCTCATGTCATAAGACAAGAAATGCCCGCCGGGATAAAGACCAATACCATCATGCATCGAAGCTGGCAATCTCTCCATGCCTTCTATCATTTCATAGTGGCCCACATGCGTTCCAAAAAACAATACACCTTCCTTCTCATAAAAAGGAACGTGACTTTTTCCTTGCGCAATGCACCGTGAATCTTTCAGCCCACAAAAATCACTGAGATCGCCAATGAAGTCGATACTTTCGTCAATTGGATCGAAAGCATACATCCTACCGGCGATCAGCTTTTCTTCCGAGCAAAGTATGTAATAGATCTTGCCATTTCTGGCAGCTGAGATCGCAGCATAGGTATCGTGTGCCCACTTAAATCCTGAATTGAATGTTTCCGCAATCATTCCTTTGGACGATTATACATTAAAATATTTTCTAGAAATCGTGCTTAGTTTCCATTCCCTTGGATCAACCTATTTTGCGGGATTGGCAAGTTCATCTCACTGGCCATATTGACAATATTGCCAATGATGTTTGCCTCAATATCATAGGTCCACGTCCCATGTAATCCGTATACTATCTGACACGAAGCTCCTTCATATCCCCCTTCGTGTAAAATCGTGGCCGTTGGGATATAGCTCATCACATCATTCGCATATCCCAAAACAAACGCCTCATGACCGAAAATTTCCTTCAGACGAATGGCGTAACCAACCACTACATCCCCACCCATTGCGAAGATAACTTGTTGTCCTAATCTCCAAATGGAAAGAGGATAGGAATAGCGATCAGGAAACACCTCACCCCTTTCGATCTTCTCCTTCATTCTTTTGGCCCACCGCACATGATACTCGATTGAGGTGTCTATGCCTTCTTCCAATTGAGAAAGGGTGGGTGGTGGATTAAGTGGCAGCGGGACCTCCCGATATTTTGTGATAAGTACGCTTTCCAGTTCCTGCATTTCTTCATCTAGAGCTCGCTCTACTGCTGCTGCCAAAGTATGGCCATATTGCCGGGCCAGGGGAATCGTTCGGCGTGGTAATGGGTTTTGATCCCCCCCAGCACCTTGAAAAAACATTGCGGTCGTGCCTGGATAGCGCTTTTCTAGTGTCATTTTGTGCAAATCCTGGATAATCGCCAGACCACAGGTTGGTATCTAAGACGGTAGGATGACAGGCATAACCAAAGGCAATGGCCAGAAGCGAATCTTGCTGTGTAGTCACCTTAAGGACAGGTACAGCGTAGTCATTTGGCCCTTGGAGTTCATGCTGTCGTATTAAAGACTGCTCCAAATTGTTGCGCCGATTCACTTGAAACCTGGCAACACCGTTACCAGAAAAAAGGCGTACAGGTTCGATGGTTTCAAAAGCCTTTGACACTAATTCAACCATTTGTTCTATCAGCTGATGTGAGTATCGATCAATCTTTTGAAGCTCTGCCGCATCTAGCGGATAGATATCTAGCAGGGCTTCATTCAGCACCGGCCCCGAATGAGTGTGACTGCAATTCAAGATAATCTGCGACCGGTCCAGAGCCAAGCGAACGAATAATGAGTCGCGCACCTGGTCTGATATCGGCTTAGGCAGGCCCACTAAATCCAATGTGACTAAGACCGCTCGGTTGCCCTCTTGATCTTCGAGGGCTAAAGCCTTGGCCCAAAGGGGATGCAATTCACCTTCAGAAGGTTCCTCCCTTGCCGCGTAGCCAGCCAGCCACATAGAAAATGTTGGCGTGATCTCTATTTTCGCCACTCCAGCCTTCCACCCACCTTCTTCTTTGTTGTCGTCAGATACGACGAAACTAGTCAACAAGGCAACAGCTGTCATGAAAATCAATAATCTGATCATATGATATATCAATAATATTCCCCTATTTCAGTTCTATTGTATGACCAAATTTTGCCCAAGTGTGTGTGATAGACCATTATTCAGCAATAAATTTGGTGTCGGAGCGAAACCTCATTAATTCTGCACTTCTTTCAATAAATTTGTGGCTGTTTCGATGAGCAATGAACCAGCACTATCAGCTCCCATATTGGTTTTTTCACCGGCTTCATAACCACCATATTTTTTTTCCTGTGGCATACCGACATAGTACACGCCTTTGCCATTGGTATATCCCAGGACTAGCGTCTGGGGTAAAGGTGAAGCTTCTTTAATATTTATGCCCAACTCGGTCATGGGTTCTCCGGGAAGGCTGACCAGGGCCAATGGGCCCAATGCAATGACCTGCACCTCTGCTGGCATTGCTTGCAGACCTGTCAGCTCTTTGCCATAGTCTGTCAGTGGAAGATGCACGACTGACCGTCGATTTCTCAGAGTTCCCACCTCCAATCGAGCTCCAAATTTCTTGGTCAGTATTACCTTATCATACAATGACTCGGCCATTTCATTTACCGCATCCACGCCTCTCCTTGCCGGATTAATATCCCCAGCAGTACCTTGAAGGAATAGGCATATACCTCCCAGATTTAGGTCTATCCGTCTTAAGGTCTCACCTGGCCAATCTGCCGAAATCCCCTCCATGAAGGGATAAATTGATACGGCATGGGCAGCCAAGTGCAATAGTGTCGCCAAATTTTCACCTTCGGGGTCTTCAAAGAAAACAACCGTCATTGCCCGGTCCATCGGACCAAACGTCTTGCCATCTCCCAAGATGTCAGGTGCCCAATCCTCCCGACGATAGTTGTAATCTTCTGGCATTCTGGTTGAGATAATACCTCGATTTGGTGAGCGAGGTCTGCGATTACGGAGAAGTTCGGAAACATCTGCCCTACCCATCCAAACAGACGCCACCTGCATCGTTCCAATTGCAGATTTGGCAGCATCCAAACTTTGGACCATAAGGTCCCGCATCCATGCTTGGTACGGTGCATAGTCGTATTGTGCCGGCATATAGCGGATGGCCCACCACGAATCCACTTCCTTGCCACGAAGTCCCTTTTCAAATACTGGTGACCAAGGGGCTGAATGATTGTGTGAAGCATGTACCATGATCTGATCGGGGGAAATGTGTAGTGCTCGCGAAAGAATAGATCGTATTTCTTTCGTAGCTGACTCACCCGCGTCTACCAAGTCCCAAGTGATTAGCAATGAGGTATCCCTGCCATCGCTAAGTGCCAATGCCCGCACGTGAATGGAGTCGTGTATAGAGGTATACGGCTCACCAGTGACCCAATTGCGAACTGCAACATCAGGGGTAATGTTCCCTTTTGCTACCCCAACAAGTATTTCATCGCTAGCCAATGCCTCATTTCTCGTTTGAGCAAACGCAGAAAGACCTGATCCAAAGACCATGATGAGTACCTGCAGGCACATCAACCCATATATTGGAAACTCACTAAAGTGATCTGTTTGGTTATCAGCCATTAAATGGATTTCAACTCTCAAGGAATATAGGTAAGTTCTGAGAAATGAAGGAAGGAAGGAAAAAAATGGCTAAATACCACGGAGATAGCGCCTGCCTTCGACTGACCGTTGTCCATTAATTAGACCGATATCATCACTCAATCCGGCCACAGATTTTTGATTGCCACTGTCAGGATCATCCACAATGAGGTCAATACACTCTCTACACAAAGATTAGCAATAATATTAAAGAAATTGAAAGCTGTTCCAAGTCGACTCCATCGGCAATCATGGGATCTAGCTTCCAGTAATAAACATACAGCACTGTTTATTTACATCTGAAATTTAGACACATTGATCACTATTGAAATTTTAATGTGCCAAAATATTCGGGCAAATGAAAATTAGGTCGGGAAAACTCCACCGGAGCCCAGGTAAGCCAATGCGGATGAGAAGTGTCATCAGCACATTTATATAAATTGGCTCGCCAGACAGAGCCCGACTCTGGTTTTTCAAGTTCATGGTATTTTGCCAGTATTTCAAATGGAATTCGATATTCAACCACCCAGGTTGTGGGGTCGGTGATCTCAGGATCTACGATCGTAGGTAATGAATGGGCGACCTCGATTTGTGCAATGTCATCGGGAAGTATATTCTGGCTATTGGTCCTGGGTTTTGGCTGATGGTGAAAGAGCATGGTCCCTCCACAATTCATTTCGAGATTAAAATAACCATCTTTCGAGTCGGTACCGGGACTGAAGAAAAACTCAACGCAGCTGTCTTTAAATACGGGACCTTGATGATCTTGCGCTACTGCCCTGACATAGCGATCTTCCACTCTGAAAATGACATAAATCGCTTCATCATCGTAAGCAAGCTTGCTCAATACCCGGGGGAAATGCTTCGGTCTTTCACCCATAAAATGATTCAATTGCAGAGGCAAAATGCCCTGCCAAGCGGCCTTGTCCCAGTCTGCATCAATGGTATGGGGCATAGACAATTTACTTACTTTGTACATAACTTCCGGTGTTTGCTCAAGGCGGAAGAGCCCAGATATCAAAAGCAGTAGAAAAATTGATTTCTTAAGCACAATCTTACAAGATTTAGCGATTTTCGAGAGGCACATCAAGATCCTAATAAATATCCACTTAATCCAGTCATCGTTAAAATTATTGACAGCAGGTGAGGCATTGGTACTCGGTTTGTAAAAGGAGTATTGGTCTGAATTTGCAAACCAAACCTCAAAGAAGAGATAATCGCAACAAAGCATTATCTCCACTCATACTCCACACAAAACCAGCTATCAGTAAAATGCACTTCTTCCGGAAATTCATAGGGTGTGCTACCTTCTGCTCTTAACTGGAAATGGGCTTCAAAATTCTCCTTGAATGCGCTGATGAACGGTATCGATCTCAATAATGATCAACTCATTCTTGGTGCCGGGGATAAAGTCATACCCATGGCCTAGTTGGTCGCGTTCAATACTATGCGTGTAGGATCCATATAGGTAATAGATGCTTGAATCCATCAAATTGTAATTACCCACAGAAAACGGTATTAGAGTGAAATCGATCGATTCCACGAAATAGGGGATGCCATGAAAAAAGTCTTCACGATGTTGTATTGTGATGTTTAGAAGTTGGTACAAACTATCAAAATCCCAAGTGGCGATAGCTGCTAGATATTGATAAGGTTTCGCCTGACCATTAAACATGACAGCTGCCGTGTCCTTTTCACATGGTGTGAGTTGAATAGAATCAGCTTCTTTTTCACAACTGATAAGGATGTACCCCATAACAACAATGATCAATATTCTAATGGCCATGTACTACAGTTTGACAAAAGAATGTGAGGTAATCATCCATAGGCATCCATTATTCTCAATAGCTGATACTAGCCTGAGCATCTAACGTCAGTTTCAACTTGCGGTGATCAAGAAAAGGTGAATGCCGGATCGGCTCCCTTGATTTTGAGCCTTAAGATCAAAGTCATAAAGAAACATACATGCTAAAAGGGGGGGCAATAAATAGAGCTTTCATTGTAAAGGATGATTAGATTTTCAAGTATAAATCATGTTACGACAAAAAGTATTCAGTGTCAAGCTCCTGGTCAAACTTTAACACATAAATCGATGATTCACAAATCGACTACAAAGCAATAGGGACTGAGATCGAAAAAGATTTGAGTGATACTACTTGATGAGTGGTTGTAGATTTTCATTAATCCATTGTCCATCTTTGATGGTTAGTCCATCAGGATCAGTAATAGCCTCATCACATTCATCTTCCATAATGATCCAGCCGTGGAAATCTGTCTCGATGAGATAATTGGTAATACCAGTAAAATCGATGATCCCTTCTCCAGTCGGTGCCCATTCACCATTTTCAAACATGTCTTTATAATGTATGAGGTTGACTTCAGATCGGTATTGTTTCACAACGGCAAGAGGATTCATTCCGCCCTTCGCTATATGACCGACATCAGGGCAAAAACCGATGACATCGCGATCCAAACCCGATAATAAAACTTCATAGTCTTCAGCAGTCCGGAAGACCGAACCCTGTGGAGAATTAGGGTGCTTAGAACAAATAATGCCGCGGTTTCCCGCCCTGCGAGCAATGGCATTCACGCAGGCAATGCAGTTTTTTTGTCTCTCCCTCAAATCCTTGCGATCATCTTGGGGCATTTGTACGAGCAAGAGTATAGTTTCGGGAAAATATTTGAGAAAATCGATCCATTGATCTGCTCTTACTCGCTCATCTTCGGTCTCTTCAGAATGGAGCCAGTCTTCGACAATACATAATACCGCCAGATCGAGGTTATAGAGTTCCAAGGCCTCTTGCATCAACATCGGATCTGAGAGATGTTTCAAGAAACTGCTTTCAGGTTCAATTCCGTCAAATCCAGCCCGCTTGCAGATGTCCATGATATGCTCCAACCTCCCTTTGTATTGTTCTCCAGGCATTTGCCAAGTATAGGTTTCGCAGCCAATCTTGATTTTATTCATGTTTCAGTATTGATATCACTATGGTCCAATAGGAAATTGAGGGTGGACTTGTTGAATTTTATGAGGTCTTCCCAATGATGCACATGCCCTCCTTCTGGAAATTCAACCATAACAGATCCTTCAATTTTATCATGTAAAATCTGTGAAAATGCTGGTGGTGTAAAAATATCCATCAGTCCAACAGTGATCAAAGTGGGTACTTTAATGCTCTGCAGACGGTCTACCGTGTCATGATGTATGCAAGCATCCAACTGTCCTTCAAAGCCAGCTCTGGATTGAGGTTTAGGATTATTGGCCGCACTCATTTGGGCATCCTTCAGATCATCCAAGTGCTTTTCGTAATATGGAGGAGCGAAGATCCACAATTGTAATAATTCCATAAAGTCTTCAGGAGTACTGGTAACTCTCAGCTTTTTTAGATTTTTATAAACTGTTTTTGCATAGTTATTAAATCTGGGCCAAGTAGAAACTAAAACTAAGGCGTTTACCCGATTAGAATAAAGTATTGCGAGTTCCTGTGCGATAGCTCCTCCCATAGATATACCGGCAACCTGAGCAGAATCGATATGTAAATCATCCATTACGTTAATGGTATCTTGAGCCATCATTGCTGTCGTATAAGGTCCAGCTGGAGCATCTGATTTTCCCACACCACGGTTATCTATCAATATACATTGGAAATATTGCGCATAAACGGCAGCGTGTTTCTCCCAGACACTGCCATCAGCACCAAAACCCATAAGAAGGACCAGTGGTGGGCCTTCACCCCTAACTTGAAAATAGATTTTTGCTCCCCCTGAATTGATGTATCCTTCCTGCATTATCTATGAAACTTGGTCAATAATTTTTCTGATAAAGGGTATTGCTGTAGGCGCATCCTTTTCAGTTGTTGAGCAGAAGCAAAAATCAACGCACCACCATTCCAACTGTCCGATCCACTCCTTTCCAGCTTGAAAAAAGGCTGGAAAATCAATAAGACCCTCACCAAATGGAGTATGCTTGCTGGTTTCATCTTCCTGATAAAGTGTTCCGTCACTGTCAATCAAATGCAAATGACCAATCCTACCTTCAAGCATTTGAGCATACTCGATGATTCCTCCTGGTAAGATCTCTTTTTCACCGGTTTGCCTGGCACCAACTACAGCTCCCATATAAGCATGACTCGTATCAAAGAGCACTTTAAAATGAGAATGATTCACCGCGTTGAGCAAGTTAAGCACTTCCGAGGGTTTGTTTAGCCAAAATCCAGGTTCAAACTCCCACACCAGGATCACCCCGGCCTGCCGACAAATTTCTGCTGCAGCCTGCCAGGTATCCACCAAACTTGCGAATATTCGGCTATAGGTCGTATCATCGAGTTCTGCTGGAGGACTCACGGTGTCTACACGCAAAACAGGGATTTCCATCCGGTTACAAAATCGCAAGCATTTTTCGATGACCTCAAGATAGTCTACAGTCTTCATGAAGGCAGGTGGAAATTCCCGGAGATCTGGTGCGTAACCAGAAATGCCAAGATTCAATTCGTCAAGATGACTTCTCAAAGCGGCACATTTTTCGTCCGAATCAAAAACACCACAATGAGGATGTGGATGAAAGCCACTGATCTCAATGCCCTCGTAACCTACATCTGCTGCAAAATGAAGAACCCTCTCGAAAGACCAAGGCTCCCGCTCGTAAGGGCCAACCACAAAAGCCCAGCTACCCAGGGCAAGTTTTGAAGTTTCCATTTATTGAAGGCTTTTTGTGGTTAAGGTCACTTCCCCTCTACACCATATCCCACATCTTCCGAATAAATTTATATCCATCGCGATAAATTTCCTCCATAGTGGGTTGAAAATTTCGCCAAACATTAATTGCTGAAGCAAATTCTGGATTATTTCTGCTAAATGCTTCAATGGTCAACCATCCCTCATAATCGATCTCACGAAGTCCGTCAAAAACTGCTTGCCAATTTACCTGACCGCTTCCTGGTGTACCCCGATCACTTTCAGAGATATGAACATGAGCGATGTGACTGGCATGGGAAGTGATCACTTCTCTCATTGACTTCTCTTCAATGTGCGCATGGTGTGTATCGAAGATCATGCGAAGATTTGGATGGTCAACCGCTTGGATCAATTCTGCAATATCTCCCAACGTATTGTACAAGTAGCACTCAAACCGGTTTAGGGCCTCAGGTGTGAGAACAATATTGTAGGGTGCTGCAATCTCAGCTGCTGCTCTTAAAACCTCCGCACTTCTTTTACGCTCTTCAACCGTTGGTGGTTGTCCAGAAAAGGAAGCAAAAGCCGAATGGAAAGGACCTCCAATGATCTCTGCCCCCATAGCTGCACCCATCTCAATTCGCCATTTCATTTGTTCAATAGCTTTCTGCCGAATGGCTGGGTCAGGACTTGCGGGGTTCCCATCATCAAACAAGGAAGTGACTGCAGTACATCCTAAATCAAGGTCTTGCAGTATCTTGCCTATCCTCTCATAGTCCGAGGATTTACCTTCGCCAATAGGGATTTCAATACCTTCATACCCAGTTGCCTTCAGGTCTTCCAAAATAGGATGATAGGCTTCTGTGACATGGGCCGTCCAAAGCAACATGTTCATACCAATTTTCATGGTAACTGGTTGTTGGTTGAGGGCACTCAATATATTAAAATTGGTCTGATTCAAGGTGAACCCGGGGTGAAGAGTAGAGGAGAAAAGTAAATGGTTCTTCCCACCAGATTTTCGTCAGACCTCGACAACTTACATGGCAAGGCCATAAGTGATTAGTGAGTCTACTCCGAAAAGGTTACCAAATCGAAAATGGCTCTTTTGGCGAGCTTACCCCGCTACGCCAAGGCTTCGACGGAACAGGCCATTTTTCTCAATCGGCTGATACTCAGGCATGCCGCTCACCCGCTGTAGGCGGTTATCTCCGCACCTTTCCTCCTTCCTTCGGTCGGAGATCGCTCGATAGTCTCGAAAAAGTGAAAATCTCACCTGATTTCTATCAAAACAAACCTAAAGGCCCGACTCTGTCCGTCAGGCGGGTCCAAAGTAGGCTCATTTTATGAAAATGGCACTTTCCGGAGTAGCCTCACTAGTAATTTACTCTCAATAATGTTGAGTAATTTTTTTTTCAGATCTTCGGCAACAACCATTTCACCATGCAAATCAATATCAGCAAGGATGCCAACAGCCTGGGCCAAGAAGCCGCTCACAAAGCCAAAGAACTCATCTTACAACAAATCGAACTTGAAAATGAGGTCAATATCATACTTGCTACCGGCGCCAGTCAATTTTCTGTATTAGAACATTTGATTGCTGCTGAGATAGATTGGAGTAAAGTCACCATGTTTCATCTTGACGAATACATTGGCCTTGCCGAAGATCATGATGCCAGCTTTAGAAAATATCTGAGAAACAGGTTTTTAAAACCCGTAGATTATCAGTGTCGATACCACCTTATAGATGGAAACGTACCTAATCCACAGGAAGAATGTGATCGCGTATCTGCAATTATCGAAAAGCATCCCATTCACGTTGCGTTGATTGGCATTGGAGAAAATGGTCACTTGGCTTTCAATGATCCACCGGCCGATTTTGAAACTGAAGAACCGTATATCGTAGTAGAACTGGACCACGCTTGTCGCAAACAGCAAATGGGCGAAGGTTGGTTTCCAACTATTGACGATGTGCCAGAGCAGGCCATATCGATGAGTATCCAGCAAATTCTAAAAAGCAAGCACCTCATCGTATCGGTACCGGATAAAAGAAAAGCTGAAGCGGTGAAATGTGCCGTTGAAGGTCCCCTTACCAATGAATGTCCTGCCTCCATTCTTCGTACCCATCCCAACTGCTCTTTGTATCTAGATGAAGAAAGTGCCTCCCTATTGACGAAAGATCGGATGTAAGCCAACGCCCAAATATTTGAAATGGTAAATAGGCCCGGTTTGGCAAATACATAGGTTCCAAAACTAGAAGGAAGGTCAATGATCAAAATACGATGTACAATGGATTCTAACTTTAGGAACTGTGTGTTTAGGGGATGGAGCCAACTGCTGATTATTTACTTTGTCCTATCGGTTTCTCAAGTGCAGGGTCAATCGACCAATTGGTGGAATCCGGTTCAACATTCCTTTCCGGTCATTGAAGGTCAAGCCTTTGTTGGTACTTTGGAAGCGCCTTTTGACCGCCTTCCCCAATCTGCCAAGAACCAGGTCAGGGAGGCCGTCTGGAATCTCTCTCGAGAAAGTGCAGGAATGATGATCCGCTTCCGCACCAATGCTTCGAGCATCAGTGTCAGATACATGGTATCCTCGGATTTTGCCATGAACCACATGCCGGCAACTGGTGTAAGCGGTGTGGATTTATATTCCATCTCGAACGACGGTGATTGGATGTGGTGCCGGGGAAGAAGAGAATTTTCTGATACTGTGCGATATCATTTTGGGCAGCTCAAACCTGGTGATGGCTATCACCGCAGGGGACGAGAATATCGTCTCTACCTTCCCTTATACAATCAAGTCAACTGGTTGGAGATTGGCGTTGAGGATACATCGTATTTCGAACCCTTGCCAGTCAGAATGGAAAAACCCATCGTCGTATATGGTACATCGATTGCCCAGGGTGCCTGTGCATCAAGGCCTGGGATGGCATGGACCAATATTCTCGGTAGAATTGTTGACTTACCGGTCATTAATCTGGCCTTTTCCGGGAATGGAAGATTAGAGCCTGAAGTGGTGGATTATATCGCACAAATTGATGCCCAACTTTTTATTCTCGACTGTTTGCCGAATTTGACCAATCCTGATCTGTATCCAGACAAAGAAGTAATCCAGAGGGTAAGTCAAACCGTCAACGCCATAAGAATGCGGTGGCCCGATGTTCCCATTCTACTTACCGAGCATGCCGGATATACTGATGAATTAACGAATGAAAAAAGGGCGTTATCCTATCGACGGGTCAATGCCGCACAACAGTTTGCCTACACTGATCTTATACGTGCAGGCTCTAGGCACATCTACTATTTGCCTCATCATGAGATTGGGCTCACCTTGGATGACATGGTAGATGGCACTCATCCCAACGATTTGGGCATGCAACACTATGCAGAAGCCTACGAAGAGAAGGTTCGACAGATTCTTCACATGGAGGTGGGAACTTTTGCGACTACCAGGCCGCGCACTCAGTTTAGAGAACCCGATAATTATGATTGGGAGAAACGACATCGAAGCATTTTAAAAGGCAATACAATAAACCCCCCAAAGAAGATCATTCTTAGCAACTCCATCATCCATTTTTGGGGAGGTGAACCTTTTGGACAAATGCAACGGGAATCGGCCACTTGGGATGAATATTTGACGCCTATGGGTGTGAAAAATTATTCCTATGGCTGGGACCGGATTGAAAACGTACTCTGGCGAGTATACCACGGAGAACTGGATGGGTTTCAGGCTGAAAAAATCATGGTAATGATCGGCACCAACAATTTACACCTTAATTCTGATGAGGAAATACTGAGTGGCTTGAAATTACTGACACAAGCCATAGGAGCTAGACAGCCAAAAGCTGAAATACTGCTGATGGGCTTGTTGCCAAGAAGAGGCTACGAATCCCGGATTGTATCCCTTAATCATAAGATAGCCCAACTGGCAGGTCAGTTAAAAGTAGTGTATAATGATCTGGGTCAAGTTTTGCTTCAAGCCAATGGAAATATCGATGAACACCTTTTTAGTGATGGACTACACCCCAACAAGGAAGGTTATCTGTTGATGAGACGGGGACTAGTAGCGATGTTGAAGTAAGATGATTAGCCCTCGTTCCCTTTGCCCTTTTTTATTCGCTCAATTTTCAAGTATCTTGGAGTACTTATGAGCAGTATCGACCTTACGGTCCTGATTTTATATTTCGTGGGAATCACTGCCTATGGCATCTGGGTTTCCAGAAAAGCCAAATCGAGTGATCAATATTTTCGTGGTGGTCGTCGATTCCGGTGGTGGACTATGATGGGGCAAGCTTTCGGTACCGGCACTCATGCTGAGATGCCGGTGGGTCAAGCTGGAGCTGCTTTTCAAAGTGGATTCGCAACGATCTGGTATCAATGGAAAAACCTGTTAATCACTCCATTTTATTGGCTCATTGCGCCCTGGTACCGGCGCAGTCAGAGAACTACTGTCGCGGAGCTGGTCCGAGATCGTTATGGAGAACGTGTTGGACTCATTTATACGGTATTTGCCATCTTGTTTTTTGTCTTTATTATGGGGATGATGCTGCAGGGAGCAGCCAAAGTGATTTCGGTTGCCACGGGAGGTTTGATCTCCTCAAATGGTGTGGTCATCGTAATGACCATTGCATTCATCATCTACAGTTATGTAGGAGGTCTGGTAGCAGCTGCGCATACTGAGTTTGTCCAAGGTTTATTAATCATTATTCTTTCATTTTTACTAATTCCGGCGGGACTGCAACACATTGGTGGATTTGCTGAGATGCGAAATGCCCTGCCATCCAATTATTTTACTCTTTTTGATGAATCTTCTGACCTGGGTTTTTTTACGATCAGTATGCTGGCCCTAAATGGCATTGTCGGCATTACTGCCCAACCACATATGATGTCAATTTTTGCCAGTGGCAACAGTGAGCGAGCTGGACGGATCGGGCAGACTTACGGAACTTTTGTCAAGCGTTTTGTTACCATCGGATGGACACTTACTGGCATAATTGTAGCCGCATTGATCATCCAGGAAAATATTCAATTGGAGGATCCAGAGCATGCTTTTGGCTATGCCACTCGTACCTTGTTGGGACCGGGTTTATTGGGATTAATGTTGGCCTGTCTACTTGCTGCGAACATGTCCTCTTGTTCTAATTTCATGGTCAATCTCGGAGCGCTTTTCGTGAAGGATATTTATACGCCCTATTTTAATCCCACCCTCACAGACCGGCAAACATTGCGTATTGGCAAACGTGCCGGTTTATTGCTCACCCTCTCTGGTGTACTATTTGCATTAACCATTGAAAATGTATTGGCGGCCTTTTTATTTACCGAAACCATCGCGGCATTTATGGGCATCATGATTTTTGGAGGTTTCCTCTGGAAAGGAGCAAATGCGAAAGGAGCCGTGGCTTCGTTAATTGTGGCATTCCTGATTTATTACGTCATTAATTATCTGGATACTGGTGAATTACAACTCATTTACCGTTGGACTGCCATGCCCTTTGCTTGGGCAATGCTGGGCGGGTTTGCTGCACTCTATGTCGTAAGTAAGCTTCTTCCGAGCCCGATCAAGGAACATTTTTTTGATCGAATGCGAAATTTGGCACCAGATGATCGTGAAGAGGGGGAACCAGCTCTGGCAGCACTGTCAGGGCAAGATCTCCTCTTATTGGATTTGCCGGGATGGTTCTCCAAGAAAAGGTGGTCAAATTTCTATCATCGTTATAAGGAAGACTGGCTTGGATTTTTACTAGCCTGGGGTTTTGTGGCTGGCCTAATATTCCTAGCTTGGCTGGTATTGCAACTCGGAAAATAGAGACCAAGAAATTTAGATTGACAGTTGTCAATCGAGATTTTTCTGATTGTAGTTCAAATCTCTTGCAAATATTAAACGATCCCGTATGGTTTCCCCACCTGCCCGATGGTCCATATCCAACTGGACCAGCTGCGAGTCTGATGCTAAATATGAGCTGTTTAACTTTTTGTCCCTTTCCCTAAGTGGACTATTCCCAGGACAATTCTTATCTTGACCTGACATGAAAAAAACCAAAAATAAGCGACTAATTATTCGGGACGGCTGGGTGGTATCATCTGGACAAGTTCAAAAGAAAACAATTGCTGTCGAGAATAGGCAAATTACGCTTGTTGAGAATGACATTCCGATTGAAAACGATGATAAGATTATTGAAGCAAGTGACAAATACATATTGCCCGGATTCATAGATATACACAATCATGGAGCCACCGGATTTGATTTTTCCTTTGGGACTTATGATTTGGCGCAAGATGAATTCAAACATGAAGCAGAGTCATTCCGTAATGGTTTGAGATCGGCATGCGATTTCTATACTAAAAGTGGAGTGACCCGAGTACTGCCCACTACCATGGCAGCACCACTTGACTACCTTCTGAAATCATTGGACCACCTGAAATCCCTTATCGAGGAAGATCCGCTAACTGGGTCAATTATAGGTGGAGTAAATATCGAAGGTACATTCCTCGTCGATCCAGCCTATGCCGGAGCACAAAACCCGAAGTTCTTCTATCCATTGAGTGATGAAATATTGAATCAATTGATTGATGTTGCTGGAAACTTAATTCGTGTTGTCAACATTCCTCCCGAGCATGGAGTGGAGGCCTTACCATTCATCTCTCAGTTGAGGGATCAAGGTACCGTTGTGGCAGCAGGGCACACCAATGCCTATGGCAATATGGTTGCTGCAGCAGCAGAAGCGGGTCTGCGTTTAGGCGTACATTTTCTCAATGGTCCGGCCAGGAGTTCCTCCAAGAGCTTTCATCAGGGAGGTGCCGAAGAAATGATGCTCAAGCATGATGACATATCCCTTGAAATCATCGGGGATGGCTATCATGTTGATCCCTCTTATGTTCGCGATATTATTGCTCGAAAAGGCTTGAAGAAGGTAATCATTGTAACCGATAGTATGTTTGCCAATGGGTTGTATGATCTTAAGCGTTTTACCATGTTTGGTCTCCAGGGAGCTGTCAGTCAAAATCGTGAATATCTGCAAATGCTCAATGCTGAGGATACGTTGTTTGGAAGTGTATTGCGCTCCGATGTGGCTTTCGCCAATCTGGTAAAGTGGCTTTCCAGTGAGATCCCTGGTGTATGGCATCGTCAGCATCAAGCCATGAGTAGAGACGATGCCGTCATTGCAGCAAGTACAATGATGAGTGAGAATCCCGCCCGGTTGCTCGGTCTTTTTAATCATTCCAATATAGACCCTGGTACTGGAAGTATTGTCCCAGGCAAATGGGCAGATATCATCATTGGCCACTTTACATCCAACGAATGTTTTCAAATCGACCACACTTTGGTGAAAGGCAATTTGATGGTATCTGCATCATCTGGATTACTTGTGTCAAGTACACAACATGGATAATCCAGAGACATCTCATATCTTAAGTAAATCTAAAATTGATCATTCATGGCGAATCTAAATATCCAGGCGCAGCAAGCCAACACTTATGACGCCATTGTCATCGGTTCAGGCATCAGCGGAGGTTGGGTTGCCAAGGAACTCTGTGAGAAGGGTATCAAAACCTTGGTTCTTGAAAAAGGTCGAATGGTAAAGCACGTAGGTGACTATCCTACGGCAACTGATGAAAGCTGGGACCATGAGCTACGGGGCACCTTAAGCTATGAAGATCAGCAGAAGCATCATGTGGGACATAGCATTGGTTTTGTAAGTCAGTACAACAAACATTTTTATGCCAACGATTTAGAAAATCCCTACACGGAAATTAAACCATTCATATGGATTCGAGGTCACCAGGTAGGAGGCCGATCATTGCTCTGGGGCAAGCAATGTTACCGTTGGAGTGATCTGGACTTTGAAGCCAATCTTAAGGATGGCTATGGAATCGACTGGCCTATCAGATACAAAGATTTAGAGCCCTGGTATACTCATGTTGAAAAATTTGCTGGCATCAGTGGTGCTCCTTTGGGACTTCCCCATCTACCTGACAGCCATTTTTTACCACCTATGGAATTGAACTGTGTCGAACAACATGCCAAAGAAAAAATCGAAGAGAATTTTCCTGGCCGGCATTTAATCATTGGTAGAGCAGCGCATCTCACTCAGCCCTTGAATGGCCGTGGAAAATGTCAATACCGAAACCGGTGCAACCGGGGTTGTCCCTATGGTGCGTATTTCAGCAGCAATGCAGTTACCCTACCGGCGGCCGAGAAAACCGGAAACCTGACCATACGCCCTCACTCAGTTGTTGAATCCATCATCTACAACGATCAAACAGAAAGAGCTACCGGCGTACGGATTATTGACGCTGAGACTATGGAGAGTATGGAGTTTCACTCCAAAATTATTTTCTGCAATGCCTCAGCACTAAGTACCACCGCTATATTGCTGCGCTCAGTATCTGATCGTTTTCCCAATGGGTTGGGGAATGACAGTGGTGAATTGGGCCACAACCTGATGGATCACACGTACAAAGTTGGGGCGATGGGTACCATTGAGGGTTTTGAGGATCAATATTATAAGGGCCGTCGACCCAACGGTATCTATATACCACGATACTATAATCTTGACAACCATACGAAAACGGATAGGTTTGTTAGGGGTTTTGGATATCAAGGAAGTGCAGGGAGAAGTTCCTGGAGCAGCGGGATAGGGTCAAATGAAGTAGGTGGTGAATTTAAAGACGCACTTTTCAAACCCGGTCCGTGGGGAATGTTTATTACGGGTTTTGGTGAATGCCTTCCCTACCACGACAATAAAGTCTGGTTAAATCATGAATTGAAGGACAAATATGGTTTACCCACTTTAAACATCGATTGCGAATTTAAAGAGAACGAACTTGCCATTAATCAACAGATAAAAGAAGACGCAGTCGAAATGTTGGAGGGTGCTGGATTTAAGGATATTTTGGCTTTTGATAATGAATCTCCTCCAGGTCATGGTATACACGAAATGGGAACAGCCAGGATGGGTCGCGACCCTAAGTCATCAGTATTAAATCAATGGAATCAGGTATATGCAGCGAAAAATGTATTTGTAACCGATGGTGCTTGCATGACCTCTTCCTCGTGTGTCAATCCATCCCTTACTTATATGGCCATTTCAGCGCGCGCCGCAAATCATGCCGTTGATCAATTAAAAAAACAAAATATCTGATCATGGACAGAAGACAGGTTCTTAAAAGGACATCACTATTGGCGGGTCTCACTTTGGGTGCCGGAACCATCTCCAATCTATTGCAATCTTGTCAGCAAACAGACCGAACAGATTGGCAACCGCAATTTTTTTCCCCCGATCAGGTTCCCACGATTTCTGGCATGATTGACGTAATTCTTCCTAAAACGGAAACTCCTGGAGGACTTGATCTGAAGGTCGATCTTTTCGTTGATTTGATGTTTGCCAAAGCACTGTCTCCGGCGGATCAAGACCATCTGAAGACCGGCTATAAGGAGATGACCGATCTTTATGATCAGAACTTTGGCAAATCATTTCTTGCTCTTTCAGATACCGAGAAAGTCAAGGCGTTGAAATTGTTGGGTAAACACACCAATCAATTCAATCCCAGCATTTGGGGCAGCACCCTTGGTGAACAACCTCCTATTGATTTTTACCGGCGATTGCGCCAGTTTACTTTACTTGGGTATTTCAGCACCGAAGAAGTCGGAAAAAATATCCTGGCCTATGACCCCATTCCCGGTGAATTTGATGGCTGTTTTGACATGCCAAAAGACCATCTGGTCTGGACTCTGTAAAGTACACGATAATCCTCGGTCGAAATCAAAACGATTTCTTGGTATTGAAGGGAAGTCACCCACCCTTTAATACATAAAGAAGTACCCGAAATCATTTCATCAAGCGATCAAATCGTGGATGATCTCGCCACCAAACTGAGAGAGCTGTTTGTACCTGCCACCATGAAAATAAGTCAGTTTGTTGTCATCTAAACCAAATAGATGCATTAGCGTCACATGGAGATCCCTGAGGGGGTGCACAATTTCTACCGCCGCTTCTCCCAACTCATCAGTAGCGCCAATAATGTGTCCCGCTTTGACTCCACCACCCGCCATCCAAATCGCCATTGCTTGGGGATTGTGGTCACGACCATAGGCTATGCCTCCTTCCCGCATTCCATTATCGGGAGTACGTCCAAATTCTCCGCACCAAACGACCAGGGTTTCCTCCAACATGCCACGCTGTTTTAGATCCTTAATCAAGGCACTAATTGGTTGATCAATGCTGCGAATGAGATTGCCATGAGCCCGGGCCAGAAAATCGTGGCTATCCCAACCCGAGGAGTAGATCTGTACAAAGCGAACACCTTTCTCTACCAATTTCCTGGCCAGCAGACATTTTCGACCAAAAGCATCCGTACTCTTTTGACCAATACCATAATCTTCGTGCACCTTGACTGGCTCGTCATCAATATCCAATACACCGGGTACCGAGGTTTGCATACGGTAAGCCAATTCATAATTGTCAATACGTGCCGACAGGTCTTCTTGAAAAGGATGTTCTTTTCGGTGTGTCTCATTCATCTCCTGCAGCAGATCCAGTTTCTTCCGTTGGTGATACATACTGACTCCGGGAGGGGGATCTATATGTAGGATGGGCGGGCCCTCTTGCCGCAATGGGGTACCCTGAAAGTGAGGAGGCAAGAATCCATTAGACCAATTTGCTGCTCCCCCTTGAGGAAAAGCCAATTCTGGCAAAACCACAAAAGCAGGTAAATCTTCATTCAATGTTCCTAAACCGTAACTCCACCAAGCTCCGAGAGCAGGCTCACCTCCGAAGCGATTACCGGTATTCAGGTGATACATCGCCGTAGGATGATTGACAGATTCTGCCTGACAACCTCGATAAAAGCAAAGCTCATCGGCTACCTCCGCCAGGTGTTGAAAATGCTCACACATATCCACTCCTGAACGCCCAACCTTACGACTAGTGAAAGGACTTCTGACGTAATATCTCGATCCACTTGACATAGCAGAAAATTCCTCACCCTTTCGAATAAATTTGGAAAGGTGGTATCGGTCAAGTGCCGGTTTAGGATCAAAAGTATCGATGTGGCTTGGCCCGCCTTCCATCGTCAGAAAAATAAAATTCTTCGCCTTGGGTATTTCCATGGGAGATCTGGGTGCCAAAGGTGATCTCACCGTCTTTCTTAGTGGAATCAAAGAATTTTTATCGCAAGCCAGAAGATTACTCAATGCCAAAGCACCAATTCCGGAACTGAGCCGGAACAAAAAATCACGGCGACTAGAATTTTGCTGGTGCTCAATAGACATAAACAAATTCATTGGTATTAAACAACACAGAAATGAAGTCGGCCAGTGCCCTGACTTCTGCGGTTACCTGATGGTCCTGAATATCCGGAAAATATTTGTCATAGACATCCAAGTATTCAGTATAAACAAAAGGCTCACCAGTCATCTCTTCAAACATCTCGTGATCTACAAAGGAGGGGTATTCTGCTTCTACAGGTTTGTTATTACGGTGGTACTGTATGGCTTCGTTCAGGAATGACCTTGCCTTTTCAAGCTCACCACTTTTCGCAGATCGCATCAAGACTGTTTCGAGAGCACGTCTAAGGCAAAGCTTGACATCTGGCTCTTCCTTCGCTAATTGCCTGGCCAAATAGAGCGCCCGAGCTCTCGTATTTTGGTCATTCATTAAAGCAAAGGCTTGAGTTACTACATTGGACGATTCTCTTTTCTCACATGAGAAATTCGTATTGTTCTGATTGAATACCTGTAGCATCGGGTTTTCAATTGAGCGCTTTCGCTCAATGTAAATGCTTCTTCTGTTTCGTTGTGAAGGAAGCATCGAAGGCTGATAAGCAGGGGAAGTGGAACCCATGGTGTGGCGTGGCTGCAATGCCACCTCCAACGGTATCTCGGGGCGGACAGGGATTCCTCCCATTTCTGTATTTAATTCTCCCGAAATGAATAGCATGGCGTCTCTGATTTCTTCAGCAGCCAAACGGCGAGGAGAAAAATAACTCAAATACACATTGTCTGGATCGATCAAGTCGATTTTCTTCCTGTTGGGGTGATCACTTGAGCGCCGGTAAGCTTCAGAGGTCATGATGATCTTATGTAAATATTTGACTGACCATCCATTCTCTATAAATTCCGAGGCCAACCAATCCAACAGTAGGGGATGACTGGGCTTGCCTCCGGTGGCACCAAAATTATTCGGACTCTCAGCCAAGCCTCGACCGAAGTGGTACTGCCAAATGCGATTTACCATTACTCTTGCCGTCAAGGGATTGTAAGGATCTGCTATCCACTTGGCAAAAGCCTTTCTTCGACCGCTTAATCCCGAGGGAATGGATCGTGCAGAGTCAAATGAGGACTGCTCCACGCTATCGAAAAAATGAACCACAGATAGAACATCGGGTTCGACCGTATCCGAAGGACTATGTACGGATCCTCCTTTGAGAATCGTGGTTATTGCAGGTTTCCCGTCTACTCCATCCGGAACCCTCATGTTGGTATTGCTGTGCACGACGCGATCAGGACCACTGTACACCGAATAGGCCCACGGTCCGAATCGATCCAAATTTCGCTGCTGTATCTGCGCATGCTTTTGCAGCACCTTGCGATATCCCAGATCTCCAAAAGTCAGACCATAGTAACGTGGAGGCTGATTCGACAAGTCTAGTTTTCGCCGTTGCCGTTTAGGCAAATATTCTTTACCACGCTGTTGAAACCACGTTCTCGCAGCCTTCTCTTCTTTGTCACGTATGATTCTCCGCTCTTCCTCGGTACGAACCATCCAGGCCAGTAATCTTTCCTTTTCTCCAGCCATTGCCACAGTATTCTCCTCGGGCAAGAATGCTGCTTCACGCTGTGCCAGTTGGGTAGTAGCAAATATTGCCTGAATCTGATAATAATCTCGCGTAGGTACCGGATCATATTTATGATCATGGCATCGGGCACAGTTTAAAGGCGTCGCTAGCAAAGCTTCTCCGACAATATTGGTGACATCGTCAAGATAGAATTGCCGAGTCTCCTTGGCTACGCTCATACCGGTATGCTCCCAGGGTCCCATACGCAGAAATCCACTGGCTATTAGCATCTCTGGATTCAATGAGTCGATCTCGTCACCTGCCAATTGCTCAGTTACAAATCGATCATAGGGTTTGTCTTGATTTAAACTCCGGATCACATAATCTCGGTAGCGCCATGCACTGGGACGGGCATAGTCGTTAGAAAATCCATCACTATCGGCATATCTGACCACATCTAACCAATGGCGAGCCCACTGTTCGCCATAGTGTGGACTGCTGAGTAGGGTATCTAGAAGTTGGACAAAGGGTACTTCCCGATCATTCAGAAACCAATCCACCTGCTCCTGGCTGGGTGGCAGTCCAAGCAGATCAAAACAAGCCCTTCGAAGCAAGGTGGCTCGATCTTCTAGAGAAGACGGTTCTAACTGCCGCTTGTCCAAATGTTGATTGATAAAAAAGTCGATGGGATGAAGATCAGGGGTTGTCTCTGCTGCCTGAGGTTTGTTTAACGGCATGTAGGCCCAGAGATCTGCCTTCCGGTATGAGCGCTCATCCCAATCATCTGACTGACCACCCGAGGTCTGAACAGTGATACGGGAATTACTGATCAGGCCTCTTTCAGCCTGCAGCGAATTAATCTTTTTATCATCAGGCCAGGGAGCACCAGCAACAATCCAACTGTAAAAGGCCTCTACCTCAGTATCGGTCAAAGCTTCCCGCTCCCTGGGAGGCATGGCGATATCCTCATTTTCTCTACTGATGGCCCTGTAAAGCAAGCTAAATTCAGGTCGCCCCGAGGTAACGAGGGCAGTGCCACTTTCTCCGCCCTCGGTCAAGCTTTTAGGAAATCGAAGGTCTAAGCCACCCTCCAGTTCGTTGGGCTTATCTCCATGACAAGACCAACATTTCGTTTGCAGTACAGGCAAGATTTCAGATACAAAGAATATCTCGCCGGACTCCTGATGTTGAGGTGTTTTATACTCCCTCCCACACGACACGAACAATCCCAGGATCGAACCAAACCATAAGATGCAACTATTCGCAATTTGTAGTGTCCTCAATTTCAACATAAGAATATGTCCTCTAAAATTAAGGATTTTGAGAAATTGACACCCTACGCAATCCATTGGTCTTGACATCCAAGCACTCAACCGTGCTGATCAGTAGCCCAAGCGTCACTGTTAGATGATAACACAGAATGCCCTGTTAGACCAAGTTGATCCATGGGTGTACTTGCCCGGAGCTGCAAAGGTCAGTCACCCTCATACCAATGATAATCTAACCAGCCGAAACCGAAGGCTGATGACTTGAGAAAGACTCCTTCGTTATTCCCGGCCGATTCTAACTCTGCTTGGCGATGTTTCCACGGATGGCTGTACAGTGGTGGAAATCTCAATGACACCTGCGCTTCCCATGCTGCCGTACGTGGCAGTCTGTGTAAGACTCTGAAGGACACGAATGGACTCGACCTCGGCCATGTTTATGGCCTGGTTGGCCCGGACATAGCTGTTTCCCAGAGGAAAACCATTGAGGACGTAAAGAGGCTCATCTTGAGACTGATTTACTGATCTTCTGACCAGTACCTTTTGATCAAAACCTGTGCCCGTCACCAAAAGACCTCCGTGTTTACGTAGGGCATCAGCAAGCGTACGATACTGGGCATAAGGTTGCCTCGGTGAATCTTGCACTCCTGCCGACTGGCCGGTATAGCAAGAAAAACAAATTAAGGTGCATACAAAGGCTACAACTGCTTTCATGATGTATAGTAATTTAAGGATTTACATAGAGCAGAGGAAGCCTTTTCAGCTGGCGAGGTAGCTTATGAAATAGATTGAGGAGATGCTTTTACGAGAAAATTCGGAGTAAGCTCCGAGTGTTAGGGCATTAAGAAGATATGGAATATAAGAATAATTGAGATCAGTGGCAATAAGTAACGCCTCACTGCAGTGAAATGAAGATAAATTGCAGCGAATACAGACCATGACCGCCAAATCCGGACCATTCTTTGTCACATTGTAGATGAGTAGGACTACATCGAGCAATCTTCACTTATATTTTACAGGCTTCTAAAATTACACTCAATTCGCCTCGTCTAAATCCAAAATATTTCAAAACCGATCTCACTCAGAGGTTTTTAGAGGTACCCATCAGTCAGATACTTTCCCCCGGGATGTCATCCTGGGATCTACAGGAGAAAGACTCGTGACTCCACACCCATTAAGAAGAAGTTGTCTAGGTATTGCTGATATAGATCAAGACATTGCTTAGATTTATCATTTGGTAAAAGAAAACAATGGGCACCCGTAGAGTACTCACATTCGTTACCGCATTCCTAGGGTTTCTTTCGGCCTTGAGCCAATCATTTACAGGAACAGTCCTAGACAATGAAAATCTGGAGCCAATACAACTGGCCGAAATATATTTTATTGATCTTAAGACCGGCATCACAACTGATCAAAATGGAATCTTTACTGTTGAGCATGTAACCCTCCGGAATATCCATATTCAGATTACTTCCCTGGGATACAAGACTATTGACCACCTCATAAACCTTGATTCCACGAATGAATTCACGTTTTACCTTACTCGTGGTCACTACAACTTGAAGGAAGTAGTCGTCTCGGTACCAGCTGGAAAATTACAAGGAGAAAATATTGTTAGTGTTGAACACCTAAAGCTGAGGCAACTGCAAAAAACCGCAGCTCTTACGTTGGCTCAGACGATCACTAATATTCCGGGTGTAGAACAAACTTCTACGGGGCCTGGAATAGGCAAGCCGGTCATCAGAGGCTTGTCAGGAAATCGAATTGTGACCTATTCTCAAGGTATCAGGATTGAAAATCAGCAGTGGGGAGATGAACATGGCCTCGGAATCGGAGAGGTAGGCATTGAGAGTGTGGAAGTAATAAAGGGCCCGGCCTCATTACTTTATGGCTCAGATGCTCTGGGCGGGGTACTCTACTTTGTTGACGAACGCTATGCAAGACAAAACTCTTTTGAAGGATTTGCGACTTCCAGATTTCATACCAATACAATAGGAACTACAAACAATGCCGGTGTTAAGGTTAGTAAGGAAAAGTTTAGATTGAATTTATTTGGTGGGCACTCATCGCAAACCGACTATCAGATCCCAGATTCTGACCGAGTCCTTAATACCCGGTTTAATGAAAGGAACATTAAGGGTTCATTGGGGTTTAACGCCAAGAATCTGATCTCAAACATTAGATACAGCTATCTACAAAACAATTTTGGTATAACGGAGAAAGCAGTCTACACAAAATCTACCCAAAGGAGACTCGCCCTGCCCTTTCAGACGATCGATAATCACAACATAACTATTGAAAATACAGCCTACACTAACAACTCCAAACTAAATTTAACGCTGGGATACACCAATAACTACCGAAAAGAATTTGAAGATGATCGCCTCATGCATGCATTGGGACTAAAATTAAAAACATTTACCTATAACATCAGATGGAATTCCCCGATGTACAAATCGCGCTTTAACTTGATCATAGGGTCACAGGGTATGGATCAAACCAATGAAAACAATGGAGAAGAAATTTTAATTCCAGATGCCCGGACGCATGACATCGGAGGCTTTATTCTAGCAAACCTCTTTCTAAAACATTTCCAGTTGCAGAGTGGGATAAGAACAGACTACCGGTTGATTGACACAAAGAAAATGCTAACCGATGAAGTTAATTTTCCAGCTTTTAATAATTCATTCCATGGAATAAGTTTTTCAAGTGGATTACTTTACAAGAGCGAAAGAATGAATTTGAGAACCAATATCTCAAGTGGCTATAGGGCACCAACCACCTCTGAACTGCTTTCAGATGGCATACATGAAGGCACCAACCGATACGAAAAGGGAAATATAGAACTTGATAATGAACATGCGATCCAGATCGATTTTTCATTTGACTATCAGGACGAACATTTTAATTTTTTGATCAATCCCTTTTACAACTTTATTAAAGACTACATCTTCATTTCTCCAACCGAGATGATCGTTGACAATAGTCCCGTATTTGAGTACCTACAAAGAAATGCCCGTCTATACGGGGGTGAACTTGGGCTTCATTACCATCCTCACGGGGTTCATTGGCTACATTTAGAAAGCAACTTTTCCACTGTCTTTGCAGAAGATGAAAACGATAATACACTCCCCCTAATACCACAAACTAAAATTAATACAACAGTAAGTGCTGAAATTCTCCAAAGAGGCAAGGTCAGGATAAATAATATATTTCTTCAATCTATATATAAATTTAAACAAAATCGAATAGGGTTTTTTGAGATGTCCACGAATGCTTACAACTTGCTCAATATGGGCTTAAACTTCGAAATTGAAACTTCAAGCAATCCTATAGAACTAAGCGCAGGGGTTAATAATTTACTCAATACAAGGTATATTGATCATCTCTCCAGATTTAGAAGATTGGAAATCCCAAACCAAGGCCTCGATCTTTATTTTGGAATCAAATTAAAGCTTGATAAGAAAATAGGGGCAGAAAGCCCTTGACAAACGCAAGGGTAGCTCTACTAACCTCTCAAGAATCTAAGGGTGGAACACCATTTGAGCTACCAGTTAGTGTGTCACCACCCGAGCAGATAGGCAAAAATCAATGGCACAACAATGGTAGCGTCAGATTCAATAACAAATTTGGGTGTGTCGATGCCTAATTTGCCCCAGGTAATTTTTTCATTGGGTACTGCTCCAGAGTAGGACCCAAAGCTGGTGGTAGAATCACTAATCTGACAGAAGTAGGACCACAGGGGCACCTGGGCTTTCTCCAGATCTTGATGCAACATCGGGACCACACAAATGGGAAAATCTCCAGCAATTCCACCGCCTATTTGAAAAAATCCTATGCCCTGATCTCCAGCATTCTTCTCATACCACTCTGAAAGAAAAATCATGTACTCAATACCTGACTTCATGACCTGAGGTTGTAATTTTCCATCAATGCAAAAGGCAGCAAAAAAATTACCGCAAGTTGAATCCTCCCAACCAGGTACAATAATGGGGATATTTTTTTTGGCAGCTGCCAATAGCCAGGAATCACGCTCATCTATCTGGTATGAGTGTGAGAGGACACCAGTTTTTAATAGTTGGCAAAAATATTCATGAGGGAAAAATCGCTCCCCTGTTTTATTGGCATCAGACCAGACTGAAAATAAATGATCTTCAATCTTTCGCATGGCCTCCATCTCCGGTATGCATGTATCGGTTACGCGGTTGTAATGCTGCTCAAACAACTCCAGCTCTGCTTGCGGTGCCAAATCGCGATAGTGGGGAATCCTCTTATAATGGTTGTGAGCGACCAAATTAAAGACATCTTCTTCCAGATTGGCACCCGTACAAGTAATGATATGCACTTTATCCCGGCGTATCATTTCGGCCAGGGATTTACCCAGCTCGGCAGTACTCATAGCTCCAGCAAGGGTGACCATCATCTTATGGCCATTGTTCAGCTGCTCCTCGTAGGATATAGCAGCCTCAATCAGTGCTGCAGCATTGAAATGACGGAAGTGCTCCAACATAAATTTTGATACTGGGCCTCTTGTATTCATAAATGAAACTTATAAGTCAACATCTTATAGTACAATTTCGCAACCAAGAAATTGGGTGCATGAAGATGAGGTATAGGTGATAGCTCCACGATATCAAATCCGACGATCTCGCGATTTGCAAATATTTTCTGCAGTAATACTAAGATATCAAACCATTGAAAACCCCCTGGTTCGGGCGTACCTGTAGAGGGCATAATGCCAGGATCCAAAGCGTCAAGGTCCAACGTGATATAAACCCTATCACTGAGTTTTTCCAGCACTTGCTCCTGGTATGACGAATTATTCCAAATATCGTGCATAAAAAAACACTTATCGACATCCAGATAAGCCTCTTCATCCACATCCATGCTGCGAATGCCCACTTGCACCAGATTGGTGTTCTGACTGGCATCGTGCAGGGCACAAGCGTGATTAAACCTGCTGCCCTGATAGCTGGGCCTTAAATCGGCATGGGCATCAATCTGCAAAATGGAAAGATTATCGAAATGCTCATAGAAAGCCTTGATGATGCCTATACTTATCGAATGTTCTCCTCCAAAAAAAGTGAGAAATTTGGATGAGTGCAACAGTTCTTGACATTTTGCATAGACAACCCCAAACATTTGCTCTGGCGACTGAAAGCCGTCGAGTGGAGGTAGCATGTGAATGCCTTTTCTATACACCTCGGATTGGGTCTCGATATCAAACAATTCCATATTTTCGGCAGCTTCCAAAAAGGCGGCAAAACCTTGGTCAGCTCCTTTCCCCCACGTACTGGTGCCGTCATAGATTATGGGTTGCAACAGCACAGCACTGCGATCAAATTGGGCATAATGCTGATCAATACCTGCAAAATGCTTCATTTACTTATCCAACTGATATCCCAAAATTGCCAGCATATCTTCTACCGTCTGCTCATTTCGGTATACTGTATCGGTGAAATTACCCTTTTCGTCGCGATCTACTATGATGTGCTTAGGTGCCGGTATCAGGCAATGTTTTATGCCTCCATATCCACTGATGGAGTCTTGATAGGCACCCGTGTGAAAAAACCCTAAATAAAGTGGTGCATCATCACCAGGTTGCGAAATTGGCAGCAATATTTGTTGATTGAGATCTTCCGAATTGTAATAATCAGAATGATCACAACTGATACCACCTATGCTTACCCGACGATATGGATGATCCCACTTATTGACCGGTAATAAAATAAACTTTTCGAAAATAGACCATGCATCCGGGATCGTATTCATCAGACTGTTGTCGACTATGTACCACAATTCTGAATCGTTTTGCTGTTTCTGCTCCAAAACTTTAAAAACAATCGCACCACTCTCTCCTACCGTATATTTTCCAAACTCGGTAAAAATTTCTGGATGATCGATTTCATTTTCATCGCAAGTTTCCTGAATATTCCTCACAATTTCATTGATCATGTATTCGTAATCGTATTCAAATCCCAAATTATTGCGAATGGGAAAACCACCACCGATGTTTAAAGCCTTTAGGGTAGGACAAACCTTCTTAAGTGCTACATAAGTTTCCAGTGCTTTCTGAAATTCTCCCCAGTAATAAAGATTATCCTTTATACCTGAGTCTACAAAAAAATGGAGCATCTTTAGTTCTAATTGCTCATTGTCCCGGATTTTTTGCTCATATAGAGGAATGATCTGGTCTGGCCTGATACCCAAGCGGGACGTATAATATGCCGATTGAGGCTCTTCATCGATGGCCATGCGTATTCCCAGCTTGAGTTTACGGCTTGAAGAAGGCAGTCTCTCCAATAAACGGTCCAATTCTGAAACCGAATCCAGCACAGAAATGGTGTTTTTAAATCCATCATTATGGAGTGAAGTGATTTTGTCGAGGTAACTATCTGTTTTATATCCATTGTGGATCAGAATAATGGATTTCTTCAGATGCCCTTCCATATGGAGTTTTCTGATCAAATCAATGTCGAAGGCCGAAGAAGTCTCAAGATGAACACCCTCTTTAAGAGCAGCTCGTATTACATGGTAGAAGTGACAACATTTGGTGCAATAACAGTAGTGATATGGGCTCCGGTAACCCGACTTTTTCATGGCCCTCCGAAAAAGATTTTTGGACTTTCTAACCTGCTCAGCGATCCTTGGCAAATAAATCAATCGAAAGGGTGTCCCGTATTTGTCGATCAGATATTTCAGAGATATCCCGTTGAAGGTCAAAAACCCGTCCCTGAGATCAAAACCTTGCTGAGGGAAATAATAAGTTTGTTCGATAAGGTCAGCGTAAGAATTTTTCATCCAGTAACACCCAATATTTTGCCCAAGAAATTAAGTCCATTGCCGATACTGGAAAGGCGGCCAAATCTACTAAAATTCACTCTATTGACTCGACCTTTTTCTGCAACTTGGGTCGGGACACAACGACTGTGGTAAAATGCAGTTTAAAAAGAAATACGGGATTAAAAAGTGTTCGACAAGGAGAACAAATTTAAAGCACCCGGAGCCGTAAGGTGCCTATCAAACTTAGCAAAGCTCGATCAAGAGACATGAAGTTGCTAATTCTGCACGATCATTTTGCCGGAGACATCGCGCATGAAGACTTGCTCAGTTCCCATGCAAGTCAGACGGGCCGTCCAGAAGTAGGAGGAGGAGACTGTGGGTACAAATTCGGATACAATGCCGCCCTCCTGATCTTTGAGCGACAGCACCCGTTTTCCCCCCACACCATACATCTCCAGATCGTATTTGATGACAATGGGCGAGATGTCGGTGTAGAACGGGGTAGCCTCATTGTACAAAGTGGGCAGGGATATGGTACAATCGCAGTCATCAAATTCGATCTTATAAACCTGCTGTATCACCTGGCAATCGTAGTGGTTATCAAGGTAGTATAAGCCACCCTGCTCGATCACCAGGTTTTCGGCTACACCAGCGTGATGCCACCGGTGGTTTTTGGCATCTGGAAGCCCCTGCAATGCAATGCCCTGACCACCACAGAGCACCGTATCCAGCTCAAATTTGGTGATGACCGGTTTAGGACAAGGAGCCAGATAGACATCGTCAATAAAGTAGTAGGCCCAAGGTGCAATGCCGCCCTCCCTATCGACCGTGACCGTACCGGGATGGGGCAGGCTCCCAATAAGCAGGTACTCTTCTCCGCCGTCGGCCCTAAATTGCCCTTCAATGGTGGTCCATCCAAGGGTATCGACCAAGGCACTTCCCTTTACGTTTCTTACAACGTAAATATACTTCCACACCTCAGTTTCAAGGGGTTCATCGTGCAGGACGCTTACGCCCAAGGCATCGTGACCAAACTTGGACTGCTCCGACAAGCTCACCTCGAAGCGCACATCATATATTTGATCAGCTGCCAAGGGCTCGTTCAGACGGGTAACCAGATATTCTCTATTTCTGCTGCCGGTTATGATGCCTGCGTAACCATCTCCAGAAGCTGGCTGCTGCTCACCCCGCCAATTGTCAGGCACGGAATGGGGAGAACGGTAAGCTGCATGAAAAAAGTCGGTCGTTCCTTCCAACTTAGACCAATGGGGTGATTCATTTATTCCAGCAGGGCTATAATCCGGTTCTGCATGTATCTCTTCGAAACTGGGATTGGAAACCAGATTTTGCGAAGCGGAGTAAATGGGCCAATGCAAAAGGGGCGCTAGAACACAGATGATGGAAAATTTCGAGGCGTCAAGCATCATATTGTCAGAACCGCCAGAATGACCCAGAAGTTCAAATTTCAAGTACTCTGTCAAGTTAGACCAGTTACCTCAATTTCACGGAGACTAGGTCTCCGGCTCTCGGAATGTCAGCCCTTCAGGCTGGTTTCCAGGCTGGCTTTCCCTTAGTGGAGAATTTCCTCCCAAGACTAAAAGCCTTTCTCCAGCACTAGTCTTATTGTAGGATTAGTAATTCAGGTCGTGCAAACACAAAGGACCCACTGAATCCTACTGATGACATTGTCGAAAGTTCCCTTTCAAAAGCACTTGTGACAGCGTAATCTTTCCAAGCACCTTGTTACTTTCCGATCAGTCCTTGACCCTCCATCCAGGGCGCACCGGAATCCATCAATTTCTTTTCCAGCTGTGGCAACAGCTCTTCAGTGATCGTACTTAAGTCTTGCTTTATGACGCTTAGCTCCTTCGTTCCCAGATCCACGGATTCTTTATGCATCGCAGTCGGCCCATAGGTCGTGTTTAGTGCCCTAAAGCCTACAAACATCCGGTTGCGCGGAGTGGGATCAGAGCGCTCACCTATCTCATCCTTGGTATCGTCACCACTCAATCTTTGTTCTATTTCCAGCAGTTGCCGCTTTACTTCATAGATTTCAGCAACCAAAGCCTTTTGGTCACCATCCAAGCGCCCCAGAGCTACTTGCATCGCCCTCACTTTATCAAGGCTATTGTCCAACACCGTGGTTGTGGCAGTGATATCTTGTTGGAACTCCTCAAGTATGGATCGGAAGGCAGCGATTTCCTGGTGTGATGCTCCCTCCAAAGCGCCTTTGCGAAGTGGTTCCAAACGGAATGATTGGGGTCCGGCCAATTCTGTCATTTGTCCATCGACCACTTTAGAGAGGGTTACGGTGTACTCCCCCGGAGTTGCCATAAAGCCTCCCCTACCAAAAAAGCCGAATCCACTTTGTTCGGATTGTTGCATCCGGATGCCGTTTTTGGAGGCGTGTCGCAAATCCCAATTTACCCGATGGAAGCCCTTGGAGGTTTTCCCTTCAACATTGTTGACGATGGTGCCTGAATTATCCCTGATGGTCAATAATATCTTGGGTTCCTCCTGTATACGCTCCTCTTCCAAAGCCTCCCATCCGGGAAATGGGACATCGGCGTCGGTTTTAGCCAGTTCTTTCTCTCTTTCTTTACGTTCCTTGGCAAGTGTGGTCAGACCTTCAGATAAGTGGTAAGTAAAGGCCGCACCGAAGGGAGGATTTTCCGCAACGTACTGTGCACTCCCTTGTGAGCTTACCACGGTGCGGGGTCGATACCACCATGCATCCTTAACCGGGAACAAGGTAGCCTCAGCAGTGAGTTGTGTCTCAGAAATCTCTCGAAGGGCTGAATAATCATCCAGTATGTAAAAGCTTCGTCCAAAGGTAGCTGCAACCAGATCGTCTTCTCGTCTCTGTATGGTAATATCTCGCACGGAGATTGTGGGGAATTCTCCCTTTAAATGAGTCCATTGTGCACCACCATTGAGGGTAACATAGACGCCAAACTCAGTAGCGGCAAACAGCAGATCAGCCTTCACATGATCTTGTACCGTACGCCATACCAATGTGCGATCGGGTAGATTTCCAGCAATGGACTGCCAAGAACGTCCATGATCGGTGCTCTTCATCAAATAAGGGTTGAAGTCTCCGTATTTATGGTTGTCTAAAGCCACATAGACCGTCCCTTCATCATACAAATCTGGTCTGATATCGTTGACAAAGGCGGTTGCTGGGACGCCAGGCATCTCACCCACTTCAATCTTTCGCCAATTGAGTCCGCCGTCCTCGGTGACTTGAATGAGACCATCGTCGGTACCGGCGTAAATCACTTGCTCATTGATCATTGAAATTCCCAATGAAGCAATGGTATTGTAATTTGACATGGCTCCAACATCCCAGGCATTGTCCCAGCTCTGAACTCTCCCCATTATGGGAAGGGCTATTCGCTCCTGATTTCTGGTAAGGTCGCTGGAGATTGCCGTCCAGCTGTCCCCGCGGTCTGTAGATTTCCAAACCCTTTGTGAAGCGAAGTAAATGGTTGCTGGATTATTGGTACTCACCACTATGGGTGCATCCCAATTGTACCGCTCATAAGGCTCCCCTTCTCCCGACTGTGGCTGTATGTAGACTTGTTCGCCGGTGATCCGGTCGATGCGATGTAGCCCACCTTGCTGGGTTTCTGCATACATGATATTGGGATTTCCCGGCTCGGTAGCAGATTGATGCCCATCGGCAAATAGTGTTTTAAACCAATCGGCATTGCGAATGCCATGCTGGTTATCGGTCTGAGAGGGTCCGCCATGAGAACCGTTGTCTTGAGTGCCTCCATAGACAAAATAAAAGGGCTCAGCGTCGTCGACTGCCACTTTATAGTATTGCGTGATGGGCATGTTATGGATAAAACGCCAAGATTGGGCCAGATCCATGCTCTCATATAGGCCACCATCGCTACCTACCAACAGGTAGTCTGGGTCATCCTTACGAAATGCGATGGCGTGATTGTCGGAATGCTTGTCTTCTTCAGAAAGGCGCCGGAAAGTCTTTCCGTGATCATCTGAAACCTGGATACGCACATCCATCAGATATAATCTACCTTCGGCATGAGGCGAAGCGAATAGTTCTTGGTAGTAATGCGGACCGGTACCTCCTGAAACCGTCGACGATTGCTTACTCCAGGACATCCCTCTGTTGGTACTTATATAAACACCACCTTTGAGGCGCTCCTCTTCGATGGCTGCGTAAAGCACATCCGGATTATGAGGTGAGATGGCCAGTCCAATCTTACCTAAGTTACCTTTTGGTATTCCCTGGGTGAGCTCCTGCCAGGTCTCGCCACCATCGGTGCTTCGATGCAGACCCGTGCCTGGACCTCCACCCAGATAGGCAGCCACTGTTCGATGACGCTGCCAGGTCGCCGCGTACAACCAGTTGGGGTCCTGCGGATCAATAACCACATCTGTCACTCCGACCCAGGCATCGTCGCCCAGTGTGCGATTCCAGGTCTCACCTCCGTCGGAGCTTTTGTACAGTCCACGCTCACCTCCTTGACTCCATAAGGGCCCCTGGGCAGCGACCCAGATCGTGTTTGGATCTTCAGGATGTATGATGATCTTGGAAATGTGTTCGGTTTCCTTCAATCCTTTATTTGTCCAGGTTTTTCCATCATCGGTACTCTGATAAATTCCATCACCATATCCCACATGGCGCCCTCCCACATTTTCACCAGTTCCAACCCAAATGGTATGTGGATTAAGGGGATCTATAGTGACACAGCCGATCGAATACGAGGCCTGTCCATCAAAAATGGAGTTCCAAGTAGTGCCGGCATTTTCAGTTTTCCAAACACCTCCTGAACCGACCGCTACGTACCAAACATTTTCATCTTCGGGGTGAATGGCAATGTCCGCTATTCTTCCTGAAGTAAAGGCTGGCCCTATACTTCGCCACTTAAGTCCGGAAAGTGTTGAAGCGGTCAATAGAGAATCGGAATCTGTTTGTGAAAAAGAATGTGGCAAAAGACCACAAAGGAAGATTGCAATGAAAGCAGAGATTCTAGACATAGAGCTTATTATTTTTGATCAAAAAATTCCCGATCCGAAGATAGGGATTTTGAGCATCTCGAAATGCCCTCAGTGATGATGGCCACCCCCGGCCATTTCACCTTTTTTGGATTCGGCCATTAGGAAGAACGCACCTTCAATCACAATCTGATCTTCTGCGTTCAATGGATCAACCGGCAGAATTTCAGTATAGCCTAGATCCTGAATGCCCGTCTTAACCAAGACCTTTCGAAAGTGAGTCTGGTTCGGCTCAGCATCTTCAACAGCAAACAGGTACTTCAACCCACGATCAAATGTAATGGCCTCAACCGGCACAGTTGCCACCGAATCTTCCTCAGCAATGATCCGCGCCTCCACAAACTCGCCAGGAATCAAATCACTTTCTATTTCCTGGATCTCAGCATGGATATCATAATTATTATTCTCCTCATCCATGATATTGTTTATCCATTTGATCTTGGCTTGCCCCAGGGTTTCTGGTTTGGTTTGCACATTAAATTGCAGAATTTGGCCTTCTTTCAGCAAATTTGATGCTTGCCCAAATGCCTGTAGGTGAAGATGCAACCGATCGCTGTTGATAATTTCAACAAGGGGTTGACTCGGGGTAACAAAGGCACCTGGATTGATGTTGATGTGCTCAACTCTGCCCTTCTGAGTGGCAAAAACATAAAACCGATCTTTTAGCTCCTTTCCGATGTCACCAGTAGTGATGCCAAGTGATTCTAGCTTTTTTTGAATTGCCCGCATTTCAACCTCAGCTTGTTGTTTCCGTCGCATCAATTCATCCACTGTTTTCTGAGCCGAGATCTTCTCCTCCAGTAATATTCTCTGGCGTTCCAACTCCCTATCTAAGTACGAAATATCCGCACTGTTTTTTAGATAGTCCTTCTGCCAGTCAACCAATTCCAAATTATGAATGGAAAACAAGTGCTGTCCCTTTCTAACTTGTTGCCCCGGTTCAATGAAAACCTGAACCACTTGTCCACCAATGGGACTACTTGCTACACTCATACCATTAGGCGGAAGCTCCACCCTGCCTTTCAATCTGACGATGGATCGTATAGACCGTTGCTTGACTCGGTCAAACCTCAATCCAAGGTTTCTCATTTGTTCCGACGACAGCTCAACAACTCCTTCAGCATGTTCATGTATCTGTGCATCCTCTTCGTCGTGATGATCAGAGTGCGGGTCTTCCCCACAAGATACTAGAACCAATATTGCCATAACCACTAGCCTATAATTCATTTCTATCTTTTTTATTTTATTTTTTTTATTCAGCCTCTTTTAATCAATCTCCAGAAAATTGGCGTTGATCACTTCCATTTTCAAGCTGTATATTTTTTGATAGTAGGACTGCCTAATGTTAAATATCGATTCCTGAAACAATAATACTTCTGAAAATGATATTTCGTCGTATAAAAATGCCTTTCTCAATTGCTCGAGATGAGTTTGCGCATCCTCCAATAAGGTATCTTCAATTTTCTCCAGTTCTGCTTGCAGTACTGAGATCCGATCCAGCGACAGTTTTTGCTTTCTCGACAATTGAGTAGTGAGTAGTCTTTTTTCGGCCTCAATGGCTTCTTGATTGAGCTGATTGGACTGCAACTGGACTCGTCCATAATTTGCCGAGAGAGGCACATTGACTCCAATCTGATAACCAAAGAAAGGTATATCTCCATCAATCGCCTGAAGACTCAGTTGAGTTGCTATCGTAGGTTTTAAATTGGCTTGAATTACCCCTCTCTCCAACTCCATTACCTGATTTCTGAATTCCAGTATTCGAGATTTGGGATGACTACCTAAATCATAGACTTCAATAGCTAAATCCGCTTCATCGATCGCAAAAGTTTCAAAATCTCTGTTGACTACGGAGCGCATGGACTGCATCGCCAGCTCTCTTTCCTGCTCAGTAGTACGAAGGGCAATTTCTACTTCCCGCAGCTTGAGTCTGGCTTGCGTTGCAGTTAGACTTCCCTCTGTACCTAATTCCTGTTTGCGATTGCTAATTTCTACCCATTCCTGATACATGATGATTTGATCATCATAGGTAGATAACAAGGATTTCAGGTAAGCTAGATATAGGTATTCTTCGGCAATTTTACGCTCCAGCAACCGTTCATTAACGACAAATTCAGCCTTGACCAATTCTCCCTGTGTATGCTGATACTGCCGATACTTTGCCCGAAGGTTTGTGGTACGAAAATTCTTTCCAACTGTAAGGGATTGAATCCCGGATTGATTGTCGCCGATTTCCTCTCCACCGACTTGCAGTTGTAACGGTAACGGCAAGATGGCATGCTCTGCACCGGCATACAAGGCACGCGACTTCAAATCGCCGATCAGATGGGGAGACAGAAATGCCTTGGCAGCCTCGACAGTCTTTTCCAACGACCAGATATCCTGCGAAAATCCCACCTCTGGCAAGGAGATCAAAAGTAAGATGACCATGGCGGGAGCACTCTTTTTAAATCTCCGGCCACCTTCAATAATCTGATAAAGTAGTGGGACGACAAAAAGGGTTAGGATAGTGGCGGTAATTAAACCACCGATAACCACTGTCGCCAAAGGTCGCTGAACCTCGGCACCAGCAGAGGTCGAAATCGCCATTGGCAAAAAGCCGAGCGAAGCAACCAATGCGGTCAGCAGGACGGGTCTAAGCCTTACCCGTGTACCTTCAAAAATGATCTCATCAGTGTTCTTCATCCCTTCCTTTTTTAATTGATTGAAATAACTAACCAGCACAATGCCATTGAGTACTGCCACCCCAAATAAGGCAATGAAACCAACGCCAGCCGAAATACTGAAAGGCATATCCCGAGTATATAAGGCCCATATGCCTCCAATTGCCGAAAGGGGAATTGCGGTGAAAATCAATAACGCCTGCAGGATAGATTTAAAGGTGACATACAATAGAATAAAAATCAACGCCAATGCCAGGGGTACCACAAATGTCAATCTTGCCGTAGCCCTCTGTAAGTTTTCAAATTGTCCGCCATAGCGGATATAGTAATTCGGCGGTAGGGCAATTTCCTCATCCAGTCGGCTGGAAATTCCCTCGATAAGAGTAGCCACATCCAAGTCCCTGGCGTTTACTCCGATGGTAATCCGCCGATGGGTGTTGTCTCGAGAAATCTGTGCCGGCCCCTCTTCAAAAGTTACTGAAGCCAGTTCAGATACCGGCACAAAAGCTCCACTGGCTGTGACCACTGTCAATTCTGACAGGCTTTCAATTTTCTGACGGTCCTGGGGATTTAAGCGGACCACTATATCAAATCTCTTCTCACCCTCATAAATGACACCCACATGCTTTCCTGCAAAAGCGGTTTTAACTACTTCTGAAACTTGAGCGATTGAGATTCCATAGGATGCCAATCGATCACGATCATACTTAACCACCATTTGTTGAAGCCCCCCTGTTGGTTCCACCTGTATATCCCCCACTCCCTTCATGTTTTGCAGTAAATTCTCTACCTGTACCCCAAGATTGTGTAAGATTCCCAAGTCCTCTCCATAAATCTTAATGGCAATATCTTGACGTATTCCGGTCATGAGTTCGTTAAAGCGCATTTGAATGGGTTGGGTAAATTCGTAAATGACCCCGGGAAACTTATTCAATTCTGTCTCCATTTTTTGAAACATGCCCTCTCGAGTTGCGGCAGATGTCCACTCTGACTTGGGTTTTAAAATGACATAAATATCGCCGGCTTCAATGGGCATAATGTCGGTTGGAATCTCAGCTGTGCCGATTTTCGTGACCACTTTCTCCACTTCAGGAAATTCCAAAAGAATTTTCTGTAATTTTTCAGAAACCTCCACCCCTTTTTTTATTGAACTACCACCGGGTAAAATCTGATGAAGGGCAAAATCTCCTTCTTCAAGGGTTGGGATGAATTCACCTCCCATTCGGGATAAGATGATAAGACTTATTATGAACAATACTACTGTGACCGTTAAGAATAAATATTTGACTCGTATAGCGGCTTGCAGTGCTGGTCGATATATTCCTTGCAGATATTTCAATAAACGTTGGGCAATGCTATGCTCTGGCACTACGCTGTCCTTCAATAAAAGCGAAGACATCATCGGCACGTAAGTCAGAGATAGCAAAAGAGCTCCCAAGATCGCAAATGAAACAGTCTGTGCCATGGGTTGAAACATCTTACCCTCAATGCCCTGAAGAAAGAGTATTGGCACATAGACAATCAGAATGATAATCTCTCCAAATGCGGCTGATTTCCTGATTTTACTAGCTGCCGTATAGACTTCCGCCTCCTGCTGAATCTGGGTAAGGTTGCGTTCCTTATTTTTAACTCCCAGGTGATGCAAAATCGCTTCAACAACAATGACAGCACCATCCACAATCAGTCCAAAATCAATGGCTCCCAGACTCATTAAATTGGCAGATACTCCGAAAATCCGCATCATGCTAATGGCAAAAAGCATACTTAGGGGTATGACTGATGCCACGATCAAACCAGCCCTTAAATTTCCCAGAAACAACACCAGAATAAAAATGACAATAAGCGCACCTTCGGTAAGGTTTTTAATCACAGTGTGGGTGGTAGTATTAATCAATTTCGACCGGTCCAGATAGGGCTCGATCATGACACCATCTGGCAAAGTATGGGCAATTTCTTCCATGCGTTTCTTCACTAGTCGAGTTACTTCCATCGAATTTGCACCTTTGAGCATCATGACCTGACCGGCAACCACTTCACCCTTTCCATTCATTGTCACCGCCCCAAATCTAGGCGCATGGCCAATTCGGATTTCAGCAACATCGCGCAGGTAGATCGGTCCAGTACTCGTATACTTTACCAGAATATTTTTAAGTTCGTCCCCACTTTCAAGCATGCCCTCCCCTCGAATGAAGTAGGTATATTCCTGTTTTTCAATATAAGATGCTCCAGTATTTTGATTGTTGTCATGCACTGCCTGATAAATATCATCCATAGTCAAATGGAAGGCCTGCAGTACTCGATGATCGATCGACACTTCAAATTGCTTCAAGAACCCGCCAGAGCTGTTGATCTCAATTACCCCGGGAATTCCCAACAATTGTCTCTTAATAATCCAGTCTTGAATATTTCGCAATTCAACGGCATCGTACTCCGCCTCATATCCTGGTGCCGGATAGACCACATACTGGTAGATCTCACCCAATCCGGTCGTGATGGGACCCATCTCCGGTACTCCAAATTCGGTAGGAATAATATCACGAGCCAATTGGATCCTTTGATGAATTTGCTGCCTTGCCCAATAAATATCTACATGCTCTCTAAACACCACAGTAATTACAGAAAGGCCAAATCGAGAAATCGATCGAATCTGAGAGACTTCAGGAATATTACCCAATTCTAGCTCCAGCGGATAGGTAATAAAGCGCTCTACCTCCTGTGTCGATAAATCTGGAGTTCTGGTGATGACCTGGACCTGATTGTCGGTAATATCGGGTACCGCATCGATGGGTAAGTGCACCAGTGAATAAATGCCCCAACTGGCTAGTGCTGCTACCATAAAACCTACAATGAGCTTGTTGTAGATCGAAAAACGAATGATACGATCGATCATCTACAGATAATTTAAGACTGGAAAAATGTCCTCAAAAAAGGAATGCAATGCTTAAAATCCTCGAAAAGATCAGCTCACAGGATGAGTATGATCAACCCATGATACCGTTCGAAAATTTCAAATTGATCAATATCCGGCGACTAGCAGGAAGGAGGATGATCAATGGCACCCGTAAAATCAGACTGATAAAAATCTAAAACCTCTGGAAGGATAGCACTCCGCTCAGTCGAGAAGGTATGGTCACCCAAAGTATATTGTACTGCGGCCACAAATTGAAGACCTTGAGCAAATTGATGCAGGGGAAGTTGATCGTGTTCGTGATGATCCTGATGCTGATGTGTGTCTGGATTAATGAAATGGAGAAACAAATAATCAATCCATGAAAAATCCTCACCCTCTGATTCCATTTCTAGTTGATGACAATGAAAATGCTCAACGGCGTCAGCCAGATAAAGTAGCTGACTAAAGTCCATTCTGGGTAGGAAGCCACCAAGAAGAAAATAAGCAGCAAAGAAAAGTGCAAAAGGTTTCTTCATTACAATGGTCGAAATTACAACAATTCTAATAATTATATAGGTTTCTTTGTCTCCTGACCATCTGCTCTATACAACAAACTCCAGAACAAACAATTGAACAACATAAGTTGTCTTTAGCATGTTGGCAACTCCAGGAGAAATTTTGGTTTCATATGTAAATGTACCCGATACGGAGGTGCGAGCAATATTTGAAGAGGTTTTAGCGTCCTTTCAACCTCTTCACAAGCAGGTCATCGTTCTCAGAAAGCGTAGGATTCGTTTAAGCACGATGAGAGCCCGCCCAATCCTCAACCGCCATTTTTTTTCGAAGAATAAACGACAGTATACAGTAGAATATTCCAAATACACTAAGATGGATCCCTCGATGCGTACCAGAGATCTACCACCCGATGTGTTGCGAGGATGGTTTGCCCATGAACTGGGACATATCATGGATTACTTAGATAGATCCTGGATCAAACTCCTACAATGGGGAGTGAATTATGCGATCTCAAGACATGCTCGTATGGGAATGGAAAAAATGGCCGATCTCCATGCCCTAAAATTTGGATTCACCAAGGAAATCATCACCACCAAACAGTATATCTTAGAACACACTCATCTTGCATCAAAATATCGAAAGCAAATTGGCAAGTACTACCTGAGCCCGGAGGAGATCGAACGAATGGCTAATGAACGGAGTCTTTTTGACAAATAAATTTCAGCATTTAGTGTGGGCTACTTATTAGAAACAAAATCCAGCAGGTCTTCCATTCTCTCGGCCGGCATGACCTTTGGAGTTTTCACCTGGCCTCCCTTCTTTTTAATGGTTTCAAGCCAATCATAATATTGATCCTTTGGTAAGACCAGCACCCTGATGTCCTTCAATGATTTTGATCGGGCAACGCGATAATTTTTATTCATTTCCTTCAAAATTCCATCCAGGCCTTTCCTTGCAGATTCAGCATCAATGGGATCATCAGAAGCTAGCATCCATTGATGGTAATATTCCATGTTATGGCCCTGTAATGCAGCTACCGCAAATTCGTCAATAGCCACTCCAATTTGATCTGAAAGTTCCTTGACGGCAGCATTGATCTTTTCCTCTGATAGTTGCGAACCAACAACATTTAAAAAGAATTTAGTGCGGCCGGTGATCACGAATTCAGCACGATCCAAATCTGTAAACTTAATCGTATCACCAATCATATATCTCCAAGCTCCAGCGCAGGTAGAAATTAATAAGGCATACTCCATATTTTCTTCCAGATCTTCCCATTTGTGTACTTCCGGGCCCTCCAACAAATTTCCCTGGGAATCAAACCCACGCGAGTCAAAGGGTATAAATTCGTAGTAGATATTGTGTTGCATCGCTAATTTCATTGACATTGTTTCGGGTCTTGATCGATACCCAAAAAATCCCTCAGAAGCCAGATAAGTGTCAATGATGCACAAAGGGCTTGCACACAATTTTTCAAAATTGGCTCGATAGGGCTCAAAGGCAACACCACCGGTAGAGTAGACCGCCAGATGTGGCCAGAGATCATGAATGGTATCAAGTTTATGTGACTCCACAATCGTCTTGAGCATCATGAGGATCCAGGAGGGAATCCCGGCAATTGCCCCGATATCCCAATTCGGAGCTTCAGCCACAATTCGATTCAGGCGTTCATCCCAACTGTCTATCTCTGCGATTTCCTTACCCGGTCGATAAAAAAAGTCGTACCAGCCCGGAAAATTATGAACATTAATACCGCTCACCTCTCCTTCGACAAATCCAAGATCATTTTCCTTTAGATCTGCTGAGCTGCTCAGCACAAATACTTCCTTCTCGAAAACTTCCTCTGGTAAATCGAATGAGCTGAGGTCCCTCACCAAATCCGTCCCAACACTCCGCATGTGTATGAGCAGCTCCTTGGTGATGGGAATTCGTTTACTCTTCTTACCTGTCGTGCCACTGCTCAAGGCAAAAAATTGGGGCTTACCTGGCCAGGTAATATCGGGATAACGCTGTTGTTTACGCCACCAACGATTCTCCAATTCCTGATAATTAAAAATGGGCACCTGTTGGGCAAACTGATCTCTAGGATCAGGGTTTTCCAGTAACTGGGTGAATCCATGATAGAGGCCGAAGGAAGTGGATGCGGCCCGATCTAAGAGTTTTCTCAATTCTTCAACTTGCTGGTCCTGCTTCAATGCTGAATTACTTTGAAGTGCTGCGCTCCACTCAATACCCTTCTTGATGATGCTTCCTAGAATAGCCATTTGTCAGTTAAAATAATGTTTGGGACAGTGTTGTGATGAGTTTTGTTCTGGCAAAGGTGCAAAGGAGGCAAAGAATTTTGTGAATGGCCGCTCAAACTGATGAGCTACGCTGTCAGCACCTACTATTGACGAGAAGTATCTGTTTTGGCATTTGCATCTCGGAGATTGTATCTTGGATTTTGCATCTCGGAATTTGCCTTCCTAGGCAAGAATATCCTTCACCACATGACCATGCACATCAGTAAGGCGAAAACGGCGACCTTGATAGCGGTACGTGAGCCGTTCATGGTCGATGCCCAGGAGGTGAAGTAATGTAGCTTGAAAGTCATGAACATGTACGCCATCTTGAGCGACATTATAACCGAGCTCATCAGTTTGTCCGTAAACAAATCCCGGCTTCACGCCTCCCCCTGCCATCCAAATGGTATAGCAACCCGGATGGTGATCCCGGCCGTAATTATCTTTTGTCAACCGGCCTTGAGAGAAGCTGGTACGACCAAATTCTCCACCCCAAATTACCAGGGTCTCATTCAGCAAACCTCGTTGCTTCAAATCGGTAATCAAAGCTGCGGTCGCTTGATCGGTTTGATTGGCTTGACGCCTGATACCAGAAGGCAGGCCTCCATGCTGGTCCCACCCCATATGATAGAGTTGAATAAACCGGACATCCTTTTCAGCGAGTTTGCGGGCAAGTAGGCAGTTAAATGCGTAAGTGCCAGGTTTGCGAGCGTCCTCGCCATAAAGCCGATAAATGTATTCTGGCTCATTTGATATATCTACCACATCTGGAACCGCACTCTGCATGCGAAAGGCCATTTCATACTGGTTGATTTTCGATTCCACCTCTGGATCATTCCAGCGATCCTTCTGAAGGGTATTCATGGTTTGGATAAAATCCAGTGATCGTCTGCGGTCACTGGCGTGAATACCATAAGGATTATTTAGATAGAGGACCGGATCTTTTCCCGATCTAAACTGCACACCTTGATGATGAGAAGGTAGAAACCCACTACCCCACGAAGCTGAGCTAAGGGGTTGGGCACCACCACCTTTGGAAATCATTACTACAAATGCAGGTAAGTTATCATTAGCACGACCCAAACCGTAATCCAACCAACTCCCAATAGAGGGTCTTCCATTGAGTTGCGATCCGGTCTGCATAAAGATAACCGCTGGTTCATGATTGATCGCTTCGGTATACATAGACTTGATGATGCAAAGATCATCTACCACCTGGGCCGTATAAGGAAATAATTCGCTAACCCAAGCGCCACTTTCACCATACTGCTTAAAGGAATAGATCGACTGGACCAGTGGAAAGGTAGACTGCTCCGTCACCATTCCCGAATTTCGTTGGGTACCTTGGATCGATGGTGGAATTTCTTTTCCATGCCATTTTGCGAGTGCAGGTTTGTAATCAAAAGTCTCCAATTGAGATGGTCCACCGCTTTGAAATAAATAGATGACGCGTTTGGCGGATGCCGGAAAGTGGGTCGATGACAAATGAGAACTCGAGAGTGCATCAAAGCTTCTCGAACTAGCCGACAACAATTGCCCCAATGCGATCGCACCTATACCAGATGCCGTCTTTCGAAGGAATTCTCGCCGCGTCTTTTGGTTATCGCCTCTACTCGGATCATTCATCTTTTTACAATTTCATCTGGGCTTCGTAGGTATTTAATAAGTTATGAATCGTGATGGCTAGTGCAGCCAGTTCATCCTCAGGTAGATCTATGGAAGCTCGCCATTCTCCAATCGATAAATATTTTTCCATCTCTCCCTCCTTCTCAGCGGCCTTCAACTTCTCTTGTTGATAAAATTCTAGAAGGGCAGTCATTTCAAGCTCGTCGGGATGTCTGCCCACAGCAAGCCGAAAAATATTCTTTAAACGTGCTGTTTCCTGCCCATTTTGACGAATCATTCTCTCGGCCAGAACTCGAGCACTTTCGATATACTGAGGATCATTAAGTAGTGCAAGTGCCTGTAGTGGTGTATTGGTCTGTTTTCTTTGCACGGCGCAGAAACTACGATCGGGCACATCAAAGAGGAGCATTGAAGGAGGTGGCGATGTCCTTTTCCAAATGGTGTATAAACTGCGGCGGTACAATCCTTCTCCATCAGACTGTAAATATGGATACCGCCATGATTTGTTGCTAAGTTCATCCCAAAGACCCTCTGGTTGATAGGGGTAAACACTTGGCCCTCCCTGCTGTCTTACCAAAAGACTACTGAGAGCCAATGCATTATCCCTAAGCATCTCTGCAGTCAACCGCTGGGTCGGTCCCCTCCATAACCATCGATTTTTAGGATCAATTTCATACGAAATTGAGTCTACCGCTGAGGATAATTGATAAGTCTTTGAGGTCATGATCAGTCGATGCAGCGCCTTAATATTCCATCCAGACGCTATAAAGTCCCTGGCTAGATAATCCAGTAATTCCGGATGAGATGGCAATTCCCCTTGAAGGCCAAAATCTTCAGGGGTGGCTACTAGACCTTGCCCAAAATGCTGCTGCCAAATTCGGTTTACAAATACACGGGCAGTCAAGGGGTGATCCGGATGCACCAACCACCGAGCCAGCCCAAGCCGGTTTGGTGGGAGATCATGAAAGGGAACCTTGATGGCTCCGGGAACATCTGGGCTCACTTTTTGTGTGGGTTTACTGTAGCTACCTCTATCCAAAACGTAGGTCGTTCTAGGTACCGGCAGATCACCCATCACCATGATCTCATTGATGCTATCTAAAAGTCGGTTTTGCTTAGATAATAAGTCGGAGATACGATCTCGGTTTACCCTGTATTCTGGATCAATAGAGAGTGTTTGAAACTCCACAAGAAATTCTTTCAGGTCGTTTTTATTTAACCTCTGTAAGAATTCAACGCCTTGATGATCATAAAGAACTTCTAACGAGGAAAGGTTCTCATCGAAGATTCTGACTTCATCAATCGCTCCACCTTTGAAGAGTTTGATTTTGTCGCGATAGCCTAGCCTCATGCCATGAAAGCCATAAGTATGAATATCGGGTTCGTACAAAATACTCCGATAGAGCTGATTTGATATCACTTGATGATCGACCTCATTACCATTAATAAAGATCCGCAAGCCCTCACTTTGGCTGGTACCATCGTAGCTGATCGCGACATGTGACCACTTACCAACAGCGATGGAGTCTTTGCTTAAGATCTCGATCGAATGATTTGGCCAACTGTAGGCCATAACAAATCTCAAATGGTTGTCCTTGAGGTGCAAACCATAGCCCTTGTAACCCAACCTCAGATCTTCGCAGTGAGTCAATAATCCTGCATGTTCGTATTTACGAGCCGGCTTTACCCAAAGACTAATGGTAAAGGGCTGGTGCCGATCTTTCCAACCTACTTTATCTCCCAGGAGAATATAGTTGTAATCTTCTACAAAGAAGGCCTTGTTTTTGATGCCCGGTCCAATATTTGCTTCAAAAGCTTCTCCATGCCTGCCGCCAGCAATATCGATCAACTTCTGTTTCCCAGTTGAAGATTGCAATTCATCGAAAGTATAGTGAGCAACCAGCTTTTCTGCATGTGCCTGTATAACTCTATTCGAAATATGAGTTAATGGGGATGGATCAGATGACTGGTGCTCACGAAGTCTGGAAGTTTGTTCATTGATCTCTTGGTCTAGAAACCGGAGAATTTCCTGTTGTTCACCTGAAGAAAGCAACATGGATGGACCTGGGGTCTGCATTGGGCCATAAACAGCCGTACCCAACTCAGCAGTGCTATTAAAAAAGGCAAAAAGTTGATAATATTCCTGTTGTGATATGGGATCATATTTATGGTCATGGCAACGCGCACATTCCATGGTCAAACCCAACATAGCTTTGCTCATGGTGTGTACCCGGTCGGCAACGTACTCCACCCGGTACTCCTCGAAGACGATGCCTGCTTCCGAATTGCGACGATGTAGTCGATTAAATGCCGTCGCCAACCTACTATTTTGACTGGCATCTGGCAGGAGATCACCGGCAAGTTGCCAGGTGATAAACTGATCATAGGGCATGTTTTGATTGAATGCCTCAATTACCCAATCACGCCATGGCCACAGATCACGATGCTTGTCGTCAAGGTATCCATCACTGTCAGCATAGCGTGCCACATCCATCCAGTCTGCTGCCATCCGTTCTCCATAAGCCGAATCAGCCAACAACCGATCAACCAAGAGATCAAAAGCATCCTCTCGACCGTCTGCTAAGAACTTATCTACATCTTCGAGGGTAGGTGGTAATCCGGTAAGGTCAAAAAATGCCCGACGGATTAGGGATTCCTTAGTCGCTAGGGGATTGGATTTTAGTACCAGGTCATCCCGTCTTTTCTCTGCAAAATAATCCACCGGATGTACTCCGGATGGAATGGTTGGTGAAGAGGGAGCTACAAAAGCCCAGTGGTCTTGGTACTTTGCCCCCTGATCAATCCAAGCCCTCAGCAGTACTTTTTCCCGATCCGTCAAATCAAGCTTCGAATCAGGTGGGGGCATCATCAGGTCGTCATCATTGCTAGTAATCCTGGAAATCACTTCACTTCGATTGGGATGGAAGGGAACAATGGCAAAGTGTCCAGAATGGTCAGTAAGCTCAGCGAAGGCCGAACTATCTTGATCTAGGCGTAATGAAGCTTCCCTGCGGTTGGCATCTGGTCCGTGGCATGGAAAACAACGATCCGACAATATCGGACGGATATGCCAATTGTAATCAATGACATCGGGAATTACCCCCTGCGAACCCAAAGAAGGATCCCTTTCCTGACAAGAAAGCAGAAAATACAGCAGGAATATGTACAATGGATACCGGATCATCTCGCAAAAAAACTCAATGTATCTTCATCAACAGCTAAAGATACGGGCTTCTCCGAACAAAGGGCAGACTTGATTTTATTTGGATGCCTGTTGCCGTTATACAGTATCGCACCCCACAATAGTTCTACAGTCGAAGCGTTCATCAATTGTAATAGCACGCAGATTTAAAAGGATCAGATGCGTACACCTCTACTGTTTTTTTGTTGGGCAATTTGTACTTTGGCCGCCACCGGTCAGTCGGTATCTTTACATCCCGGGGATCAGCGTTCTACTTATTTTCAAATCGAGTTTGGCATACTAAATGGTCACACTCCGCTTTATCTTCTAGAGGGAGAGGTGTCTTCAGTAAGTGGTGTCAATCAGGTCGGCATCGGAGTGCACTATCAATCTGATCTCTCTAGTGCAATGTATGTTAAGTTGGGCTTTAAAACCTACAATTTGGCCGCGGATTATGATCTCGTCTCTGCACGGAACAACCATGAAAACATCATTTCATCCAGTCGGTATATTGCCATTCCAGTATCGCTTGGAACCATTAAGATGATCAATGCCCTGAGGGTTGAGCTTTCTGCGGGATTAGAATGGGCCAATTTGGTTGCTCACCGGGAAACCATCGTCAACACTTCTCGATTCTTGGTACTGGACGAGCAGAGTGTTGATTTAAACAATCCACTGGTTCAGAGAACAAATTGGCAAATTTTGGCTGCTTTGGGTTTGAGCACTCCCATTTCTGATCGTTGGGCAACTTACCTTGGGATACAAGGTAATCTGGGACTCTCCGATCTCGATACTTCGTCGATTACCCAGCAGCTCACCCGCATGGAACTATCCTTGGGAATCCGCTATCAAATTCGATAAGTCAGATATCGAGTAGGAACCCATTCTTACTGAGTCGTATCAGGTTTCCTTAGCATGCATTCAATCAGAAGACTTTATGAATCAGTTATCATTAAAACCTGATTTCCAGGTTTAGATCGAAACTGTATCTTAGTCCGCTGAAGAGTGAGATGAAGCACACCTAAATATGCCGCAGAAGCCGAGAAGCTGGATTTTCCCTGCAATCATGTCGCTGTTGTTCTTGTCCTTGCCATTTTTGCCCTTGGGAAATTTCCAGGGTTTGAGTTTGATGTTGGGCAGAACTCATCCCCTAATTATTCACTTTCCCATAGTTCTGGTGATCCTTACCTTGATTTTCGAGCATTCAAAGGGGCATTTGCAAAGTCACCATATCCAGACGATTTCAAGCAACCTCTACTCCCTCAGTCTCTATTCGGCTGTCCTTGCTGTGGTTGTTGGATATCTATTATACCAATCAGGTGACTATGAGGGTGAGTTCGTCATTCGCCATCTCTGGGGCGGGATTTTACTCGCCATTTTATTGACTTGGGCCCGTTTTTTCCAACGCACCTACCAACAAACCAAAAGGTGGCGATCACGCCAGATCTATCGATTACTCATTTTTTCAGCTGTACTCAACTTGGTATATACATCCCATTTGGGGGGATCCATTACCCATGGTCCGGAGTATCTCACTGAACCTTTTAAAGACATGATTTATGCTCGACAACTAAGTAGAGCACCAGCCAATAAGAACCCTTCGTCATTGATCATCTATGAAGATATCATCAGTCCCATTTTACGCGATAAGTGTGGAAAGTGTCACAATAACGCGAGTGAAAAAGGAGGACTGAATCTTTCTAGTTATGACAAGATGTTGGAATGCGGCAAAAGCGAAAAACCTTGCATAACACCTGGAGATGCTGCGAATAGCGAATTGTTGGTACGGGTCACCTTGCCGGAAGATCATGATGATTTTATGCCACCCGATGGCAAAACTCCGATGAGACCAGACGAGATCCAGTTGTTGCGGTGGTGGATCAATGAGGGAGGCAACCCGACAGACACCCTTGGCGAAGGTCCAGAAGATTCATTGGTCAATGAGAGTCTGCAAAGCATATTACCCAGCGTCGCAGAAGCTCAAGTTGCAAAGCAGCTTTCGAGACTTGAACGATTAAAGATGAGTCCTAAATTGATTAAGCTGGGCGTCGAGCTAGGCTTGCAAATCCACTCTGACCCCGAAAGTGATTCTACGTATTATACCGTTGCGATGCAAATTCCCCCTAAGCATGTAACCGATCGCGAGCTGAGTAAACTCATGCCCTACCGGCATCTATTTTCCAAAGTCTCTCTGGTGTCGGCAGACATAAGTGATGAAGGCCTTTTCTATCTCGGTCAGATGCCGAACCTGCGTGAAGTAATTTTGATCAAATGCTGTATCAAAGGAGAAGGATTGGTCCACCTTACTGATCTATCCAAATTACAATTACTCAATCTATCTTATACCGATGTGGACAATCTCAACGCTATGAGACTCACCTCGTTTGAGAATCTGAAAGAAGTCTATCTGTTTAATACTTTCGTGGATCAGCAGTTAATCAATTTGCTTAACGATTATATGTCAAACACCGAGGTTTCGATTAAAGAGGGGCCCTACTACTAGAATTTTCGAGAGGACAGGTGAAAAAAGTTGTCGCACATGTGGAGACTTAGCTGCTTATTCAAAAAGACATGCTGTGTGTCCTGGTGTTTTGGTATCCACTTGGCCGGAAACAGCTTGAAGCCTACTACTGGAAAAAAGGAGATACAATTAGGATGTTAGCACTGGTGCTTCATTCAAAAAATATCTAATACTACTGGCATGCTACTTTATAAAAGAAGCACTAGACCTGGAATTTGTTGTAACTTCAGGAGACTTTTGTCATGAGGAACCTTCGAAATACCATTGCATTCCTGGTCGCGGCAATCGCATTTTGCCTTCCCAGTACAATCCTCGCCGACACACCTGATGATATTGAGTTCAGACGAACAGTCAGAACTCTCCTGCGTAAACACTGTGTGTCCTGCCACAACGAAGCTGATAAAAAGGCGGGCATTAATCTTGATGCTTTTGACTTTGTAGTGCATGTGGTACGCAGAGGGGAATTGTTTCAAAAAGTTGTCAATGAAGTCAGGGAACGGAGTATGCCTCCTCCCAACAAATCTCGAATGAGCAATGCTGAGCGCGACACATTGGTCGCCGGCATTTTGAAGATATTGGATAAAGCCCTGCTTAAGCCAGATCCCGGACCGGTGGTCATGCGCCGGCTGAGCCATAGAGAATATCGTTATACCATCAAGGATCTAATGGGGCTTGATTTTGATGCACAAGCCTATTTTCCCACGGATGCCTCAGGAGGTGAAGGGTTTGACAATCAGTCGGGCGTACTTTACATGACACCACTGTTGATGGAACGCTATTACTCAGCTGCCGATTCGGTCATCAGAAGGGCGGGTGACAGCCCCGAAATTTGGAGAACTCTGGTGCCCCGTTCGTATCGTCCTAGTGTCTTACGCCGTATGATCAATTGGTGGAGTCAGGTGATGGGAGCAGATCAGATCTACTGGAGTAGACCAAAACGAACGGCCAAGGACTTAATTATTCCATTTGCTAACCGCGCCTACCGGAGATTCCTTAATGTGGCCGAAGAAGAAGAACTTCTGTCATTGTTTGAAGATGTATATTTTAAGGAATATCCAGCCAGGCATGCCTTCAAAACGGCTGTGCAAACAGTGCTCAAAAAAATACTAGTCTCTCCTGCCTTTCTCTACCGAATGGAGGCCAATATTCCAAGCGAAGAGCCATATGCTGTAAACAATTTTGAACTTGCCACCCGGCTTTCGTATTTTCTATGGTCCTCTGTGCCTGATGAGAAACTTTTTCAGACAGCGTATTTGGAAAACCTTCAAGACTCGGTGATTCTCAGGCGTGAAACCTTACGGATGATGAGCGATCCAAAATTTAAGCGATTTGCTGAATCCTTTGCTCCTCAATGGTTAGGTGTCCAAGAGATTACGATGCCTTCCAAAGTTGATCTTAATAAGTTTCCGGAATTTACTAAGTCCCTCAGTGAGGCTATGGTTCAGGAAGTAATCGAATATTTTGATTACATATTTCATAGAGGTGACTTATTGCAATTGATTGAGAGCGACTTTGCCATGTTAAATGAGGAATTAGCAGCTCACTATGAGCTTCCGGAAGTAAAGGGTAAATCTCTGCGGCCAGTTGCACTCCATACCGGAGATCGCGGAGGTATTCTGGGTATGGGCGCAGTATTGACTGCCACTTCACTTCCTTTAAGGACCAGCCCAGTACTGAGGGGTCAATGGGTAGTCGAACAAATATTGGGTGATCGTATTCCACCTCCTCCACCTGATGTCCCAGAGCTGGAAGAGGCCAAAGAAAATGCAGACAATGAAACTGATCTAAGAAAGTTGTTGGAAATGCATCGATTTCCCTCCACCTGTCGAACCTGTCACCAAAAGATGGATCCGATAGGTTTTGGCTTGGAAAACTACGATGCCATTGGGAGATGGCGGACCCATTATCAAGAAAATGTTTCGATAGATGTTAGTGGAACCCTCGAAGATGGAACATCATTTCAGGGTCCTTCAGAACTGAAAGCCATATTATCAATCCAAAAAGAAAAATTTGCCAACACTTTCTCACGTAAAATGTTGTCTTACGCATTGGGGCGGGGAATCCAATTTCTTGATTCTCATACAGTTGATCGGTTGACAAAGACATTAATTGAGTGTAATTTTAACGGACCGGAATTGGTGGTTGCCATAGTCACCAGTTATCCATTCAGGTACCGCAGAAGTGATTTGGCTGAACGGTATAAAGACAACGTACTATGAACACACACCGAGGTATTGCACGGAGACAAGTATTGAAAGGCCTAGGCGCTTGCCTGACATTGCCGTTTTTCAGTAGCTTACCTGCCTCTTCCATGGCCGGCACCTCAAATGGTATTCCGCCACGACGGTTCGCCTGTCTTTTTATGCCCAATGGAGTGCACCCACACAAATGGAATCCGAAAAAAACCGGCAAAGATTTTACCCTGTCGCCCATTCTGCAGCCTTTAGAATCAGTGCAATCCAGGGTCAACATTTTTGCTGGCTTGATGAACAAGAACTCCATCAGCAAATTTGACGGACATTATACCAAGACAGCAAACTTCTTAACCTCAATGCCCATTGCACGAACGGTTGATGCGAAGGTCAATAGTGGAGGCATTTCGCTGGATCAATTGATGGCCACGCACATTGGTGGAGAGACATTATTCCCGTCGTTGCAATATGGTGTAGACCGCATCCGGAGTGGAGTAGACAAAGCAGTAGGATTTACCCGCCTCTATGGAGGAACCATCTCCTGGCAAAGTGCAACCCAACCCTGTTCAAAAGAGATCGATCCCAGGCTGGCCTTCGACCGGCTTTTTCGAAACTACGTACCCGGTAAAAAAGCCTTGCCTCCGGACCCATACAAGAAAAGCGTTTTGGATATTGTCAAAGAGGATGCGAAATCGTTAGAGAGACAGCTGGGCATCGAAGACCAAAATAAGTTAGGCGAATATCTGGAAGCGGTGAGATCGGTGGAAAAACGCCTTGACAATCCGCGTAATCTCGCTGATTTTGAAGCACAGATCACACCGGATATTCGCAAGGAATTGAAGCATATGGATATGCGAATCGATGAATGGGCCGAATATGCCGAAGGAGTAGATGTGACGGAAAAGGTGCGACTAATGATTGACATAATGGTCCTGGCTTTTTGGAGTGATGCTTCCCGGGTCGCAACCTTTATGTTTGGTAACTCCGTTAGCCAACGCAATTTTTCATTCCTGGAGGGCGTGAATGGAAATCACCATTCTATTTCACACCATAAGAATGATCCACGACAGATGGCCCAATACGAGATCATCAGCAGATGGCATATCGAGCAATATGCCTACATGCTCGACAGGTTGGACAGCATCCAGGAAGGTGATGGCACACTGCTTGATTACAGTATGGTCCTCTTTGGATCAGGTCTGAGAGATGGAAACCGGCATTCTCCATATGATCTACCCATTGTGCTTGGGGGTAGTGGAGGTTATGCTTTGCAAACCGGGCAAAATCTGCAGTATCCCGATGAAACCCCGCTCGCAAATCTTTATCATACTCTCCTGACTGCAATGAACATTGAAGTCGGTCACTTCGCCGATAGTCACAGCACAATGACCGAACTTTTGGTCTAGTTGAAGTTGTATTTATTCGGGAGTCCAAAACCAAGACACATGCACAGCTGGATTCATATGTCCCCCGTTTGGTGTTTTCTGACCCTTTTCTGTGCTTGTCTTGAGGCCCAAATTTCGATAGACACGGTGTCTTCTGATGGAAGCCGAATGATCATCACCGAATATTATGACGAAGGTCTTCCCAAACGTGTCGTTCATGCCAGCCGGATTGAACCCTCCCTTTCTAAGGCTGATTTATTTATGCACGGGATAGCTCCCCAATTCGACAACCGGAACTACCTGATCGATAGTCTGAAAGTTTTTCTTAAAAACGGAACGGAGGTTCAGCCAACGGCAGCAGACTTTGATGCAGTCAGTCTTCAATATGACGTTAGCTCAAATGCAGGTCAATCAATTAGAGATAATCAACACATCAAACATTTGACATTTGGCCAGGTCAGTTATCCAAAGGCCTTGTTTATTGAGGGTAAAATCGGAGAAGTCATTGACACTCATGTTGTCCTTGCCTACCAATTTGCCAGACCCGAGGTATTCACTGTTCCCCATTCAGGTAGCTTAATCACCAGTGATTCAGTAAGACTTCTTGGCAGTGGGGAACAAGTTATTCCAGTTCGTGTTCCTGTAGGGTTTCATGATAAAAAATATATCCTTAGACTTGAGCATCAACAAGGTGACAACCTGGATATTGAAATTATTTCCAAGGGTTACGACCTGACTGCCGCTGATTTCATGCAGGATCGTTCATCTCACCGGGCTGCTTTTATATTACAGGACCGTGCCTTACTGGTTCTCAAATCAGATGGAATCGAGAAATTAATTAGGTTAAGACAAGGTGCTCGCGTGGTTGAACATTTTCCCTATGGTCAAATCCGTACTGAAATTAATCTGGAAGGCTACCAGAAGGGAGAATACACTTTAGAGGCCATTGATCTGACATCAAATGAGGTCTCGGCTTTACCTTTAATCCTGAAATAAATGGTGTCACATCCAGGTGTTTTCCCATCAAGGAATCCTCCTTCTTGAAATTGACAAGGCACATTATCTTGGCTGAATTGTGATTTCTGCTTGACAAATTCTAATAATCAAAAATTATGCATTCCTAATGTCTACAAGAAATATGACCAAAGCTTTAATGCTCACAGGATACGGAAATCTTCGCGACAATCTAGAGTTTCAGGACTATGCATTACCGGATTTAGAAAAAGATCAGATTTTGCTTGAAGTACATGCAGCAGCCATTAATCCCATCGATTATAAAATTGTGGATGGCCTATTGAAAAAGATTGATCGATTGCAGCTGCCCTCTCCCATGGGTTTTGATGCCAGTGGAGTAATCCTGCAGGTTGGCTCTGAGGTGAATAAGTTTTCGGTCGGAGACGAAATCTATGTTCGTGCCAGTAGAAAAAACATGGGATCTTTTGCAACAAAAATGTTGGTTGACAAGGAGCAAGCCAGCATAAAACCCCGAAATCTCAGTCACCTGGAGGCGGCAGCATTTCCACTGGTAGCTCTCACGACCATACAGGCGGTTTCCCAGTATGCTAATGCTCAACCTGGACAGCATATTTTCATCAACGCAGGAGCCGGTGGTATTGGCACTTTTGCCATTCAATATGCTAAGTCCATAGGTCTTGAAGTGACGGTTCAGGTAAATAGTCGCGATCGAGCCCTGATGGAGTCAATGGCTGCTGATCATTTGATCCTCTACGATCGAGAAAATTACCTGGATCAGGGCGGCAAATTTGACATCGTATATGATTGTTTAGGTGGCAAGTATACTACCGGTGCATTTCAGGTACTACGCCAAGGCGGTGTGGTGGTGAGTATCGCTGGTCCACCAGACAAGGATTTTGCAGATCGAGAGGGTTTAGGACTCATGGCTAAAATCGTCATGTGGCTGATGAATCGTAAAGTATATCGAGCGGCCAGGAAAGTTGGTGCCCGCTATTATCGTGCACTAACCCGGTCCGACGGCACTCAACTGGATCAATTGACACCGCTGATTGAATCAGGTCAGATCCGCCCAGTCATTGACCGTATATTTGATTTTTCTGATGCGATTGATGCTCTGGCATATGTCAAACGGGGAAAGAGCAAGGGTAAAGTTGTCATACGAATTAGATGAAAGCGTTTGAAAATTGAGGTTACTAGGCCAACTAAAGGCGGTGATACAAAAAAGTATTTTTCAAACATGCCTACGATATAATATGGGTACCTCTCAAAGTAATAGTCCAATGAAAAGAAGTGCTCCTCACGCTAAGCATTTAAGAAATGCACTAAGAAAATCATCAATGCTTGGCAATAACTTTCAGTCACTTTTCTCCTTCTTATAAGCACGAGGCGACACACCCATGTATTTCTTAAAAGCACGCGAAAAATAAAGCGGGTCTTCAAATCCTAAGAGATAAGCAATCTCTTTGACATTGAGGTCACCATATTTTAGATATTCACACGCTTTCTGTACTTTCTTAAGATTAAAGAAATGAATTAAGGAATAGCCCGTTCTTTTCTTGAACCGGTGAAAAATATAAGACGAAGAATAATGGAAGGTCTCGGCGATTTCTTCAGACGTGAAAGATTTATCCAGGTTCTTAATCAGAAAATTGGTGATGCTGTTTACCAGATCCTCCCTGTGTCCCGCACCTACGGTTTCCGAAACCTCATGATATATAAAAGAACTCAGAAATCTCAATCCCAGAATATTGGCAAACTCCATGCTGGGTAGTGTATAACCACTATTAAAAATTTGGTATACTTGATCAAATAGGATAATCCTTTCGTTATCAAATGGAATGGTATTTATTTTGGCAGAACGCGAACAATATCTTTCAAATAGTGTACGAGCCACAGAGCCGTCAAAGTGCATCCAATATATACTCCAGGGCTTTTGGTGATCAGCACGATACTCATGCATTGTGTTCTTTTCCAGGATGGCAAAATGATGAGGCCCAATCTCCTTTAACCCTTCCTTGCTCCTCAGTTGACCTCTTCCCTCGGTACAATAAATAAAAATATACTCTTCAGACCCTTTTCTACGAAATCTGTGATGCTGCTTTGCATTGGGGTAATATCCGATATCGGTTATAAAAAAAACCTTGGTAATCGGATTCGTCTTTAATTTTTTTTTACCGCATCCGGGAGCACTACCATACGTTGACCCACAAATCCATCTTTTATAGCGGTTTTGTCCATGTTATTACTGCTTTAGTCCATGGCAATATAGCATAAAACCCACTAATTTTAGGCAAAGCATCAGCGATAAAGGACAATCTATCTAAAGAAATTTTATAATGTTAAAGCAAATACAGGGACCAAATGGGCAATTAACTGCTTTGTCATTTTGCAATAGTGAGCATCTGCCTGGACTATCCAGCATGTGAAGAGTATAAAGTATAATTTAGTCCATGTTTTTAAAACAGAGCCAGTTCAGCTTTTGGTCCGCAAGCTATGATCCTTTAGTGTACCTATGGAAAAAACACAATTCAACTTTACCCACCTTATCGTACTAGCCTCCATATCTGCCATGGGGGGATTTCTCTTTGGCTATGATTGGGTGGTTATTGGAGGGGCTAAACCTTTCTACGAGCTATTTTTTGACATCGCTGATGTACCTGCAATGCAGGGCTGGGCCATGAGTAGTGCCTTGGTAGGCTGTGTTTTTGGTGCTGCACTTTCCGGAATATTGGCTGACAGATGGGGCCGGAAAAATGCATTGATTCTGGCAGCCTCTCTTTTCACTTTCTCCGCTTTTGGTACGGGTTACGTAAATCACTTAACACCTTTTATCGCCTTCCGGATGCTGGGAGGCCTAGGCATTGGACTGGCCTCCACATTGTCGCCAATGTATATTGCGGAGATCGCACCGGCAAAATATCGTGGCCAGTTCGTAGCCATCAATCAGCTGACCATTGTCATTGGTATCCTCGCTGCACAAATTGTCAACTGGTTGATCGCCGAAACCATCCCTGGTCATTTTAATCAAGGGGAGATCTTAACATCCTGGAACGGCCAATGGGGCTGGCGATGGATGTTCTGGGCTGAGTTGGTACCTGCTCTTCTTTTCTTCATCCTCATGTTTATCGTTCCTAAGAGCCCTCGCTTTCTGGCAAAGAAAGGCAGGACTCAGATCGCCGTGGATGTCCTGACTAAAATTGGTGGAAAAGAATATGCAATTAACGAAGTTCGGAATATGGCGCAGACTTTTGAAGCCGGCCAGGGCACGAGTATATCCATCGCAGAACTGAGCAGTAAAAGGATTCTCCCTATACTGATCATCGGCATTGTGCTGGCGGTATTTCAGCAATGGTGTGGGATCAATGTGATTTTCAATTATGCAGAAGAGGTTTTTACCTCGGCTGGCTACAGCGTCGGAGATATGTTGTTCAATATTATCATCACCGGTAGTGTAAACCTCATCTTCACTTTTGTTGCCATGCGAACCGTAGACAGCTGGGGTCGAAGAAAGTTAATGCTTTTGGGGGCAATGGGACTAGCTATAGTGTATGCCATTCTCGGCGCTGCATATTATTTTGAGTTTAATGGTTGGCCAGTGCTGGTATTGGTGATCACTGCCATTGCGATCTATGCAATGTCTCTGGCACCGATTACATGGGTGGTACTCTCGGAAATTTTCCCCAATCGAATCCGGGGCTTGGCGATGTCTATTGCTACCTTTTCGCTCTGGGTCGCCTCTTTTACATTGGCTTTTACATTCCCCTTACTGAATGATGCTTTCGGAGCTTCTGGAACATTTTGGTTATACAGTCTTATTTGTGTTCTGGGTTATCTATTCATCAAAAAGAACTTACCCGAAACTAAGGGGAAAAGCCTGGAAGAAATCGAATTGGCGCTGACCGAAAATAAATCGATACCCATTGCAGTAAACTCCATACATAAAACCTTGTAAGATGTTAGTTAGACAGGGAATGGTTTTGTATATTCTTTTAGGAGTATGTTTTCTTATCGATCCTGGAAATACCACAGCCCAAATCGCTTCAGCAGAGAAATACCTCGAAAATATTCGATTGGAACTGGTAAAAACATGGCCTAATAATCGAACCATCAATCTGCTTTTTCATGGACATTCTGTACCATCAGGATATTTTGATACTCCCCATGTAAACACGCTCGCTTCCTATCCTCACCTGACGCTAAGAGGAGTAAAGGAAGAGTATCCCTACGCAGTGATTAATAGCATCACGACTGCGATTGGCGGCGAGCAAGCCGAACTGGGAGCTCAAAGATTGAAGACCGAAGTACTCAGCCACAGACCAGATGTCCTATTTATTGATTATGCGCTTAATGACCGCCGCATCGGATTGAAAAAGGCCAAAATGGCCTGGGAAAAAATGATTCGAGAGGGCTTAGCCTATGGAACTAAAATCATTTTAATAACCCCAACACCAGATTTAAGGGAGGATATTGGATCTCCAGATGCTGAACTTGCCAAACACAGTAGACAGATTAGAAAATTAGCTGAAAAATATCAGGTTGGCCTAGTGGATAGTTACGCCCTATTCAAAAAGATTGCCAAAAAGGAAGCACTCGGGAACTACATGGCCCAGAACAATCACATCAACGAAAAAGGACATCGTATCGTGGCTGATCTGATTCTCAAATATTTTCATTCAGCTCAGTAAATAATAATTGTTATGAAAATTATGCACCTCTTCGTGCTTATTTCGTCCATTGCCCATCTTGCCTATGCTCAACAAGAAATCATGGAAATCGATCTATCGGGCCAATGGGGCTTCAGGATCGATTCTATGGATCGCGGATTGTCAGAAAACTGGTATGAGACGAATTTGACCGATTCTATTCATTTGCCCGGATCAATGGCAGAAAATAATAAGGGGAATGACGTCAGACTCGATACCAAATGGACAGGAAATATGTGGAACGACAGTCTGTGGTACACCAGCGATGAAGCGAAAAAGTATCGTCAACCAGGCAATATTAAAGTTCCCTTTTGGCTGACACCGGTAAAGAAATATTATGGACCAGCATGGTATCAAAAGATGGTGAACATCCGCACATCATGGGCTGGCCGAGCCATCAACTTACAGCTAGAAAGGGTACACTGGGAATCAATGGTTTGGGTGAATGGAAAAAAAGTCGGAATGCAAAACACCCTGGCAACACCACATAATTATGACCTGACCAACATACTTAGTCCTGGCCAGCATGCCATTACTATCCGGATTGACAATAGGGTAAAAGAAATCAATCCGGGTTTAGATGCCCATAGCATCTCGGATAACACCCAAACCAATTGGAATGGAATTGTTGGCGATATTAAGTTAACTACCTTTCCACAGGTTTATATCGATAAGGCTATACTTCTTCCCGATGTTACCCACAAGAAGGTGCGAGTAAAAACTTCCGTTAAAAATCTTTCCGGTCGTGTACAAAAGTGCCATCTAGAATTGTCCGTCGATTACTTAGGTTCAGATGAGCAGCCGCTGCCGCACTTAACGCGTGAAATCGAAGTAGGTAAAGATGGACAATTCGACATCGAATATTCCATGGGCGAAAATCCTCATTTATGGGACGAGTTCAATCCACATTGTTACAAAATGACCATTCGTCTACAGTCACAGTTAGGCCTGCAGGTAAAAGAGATCTCTTTTGGGTTACGTGATTTTCAGGTCGATGGAAAGCATTTTTCGATAAATGGAAGGCCGGTTTTTCTGCGGGGCACCCTGGAATGTGCCATTTTTCCCTTAACTGGTTATCCCCCCACTGAAGTAGGTGAATGGAAAAGGATTCTACATAAAATTAAAGACTACGGTCTCAACCATATGCGATTTCATTCTTGGTGTCCACCGGAAGCTGCCTTTCAAGCCGCCGATGAGTTGGGCATATACTACCAGATCGAAGCTTCAGCCTGGGCCACCATCGGTGATGGAAAACCAATTGACCAATGGATTTACCAGGAGGCAGAATCAATCGTCGAAGAATATGGCCATCACCCCTCCTTTGTAATGATGGCTTATGGCAACGAACCTTGGGGCGACAACCACAAGGAATACCTGACGCAGTTTCTAAAACATATGAAAAATTTGGATCCTAATCGACCTTACACCGGGGGTGCAGGTTGGCCTTTCCTTGATCAGGCAGATTTCTACAACAATGCCAAGCCCCGGATTCAAGGCTGGGGGCAGGAATTGAACAGCATCATAAATGCCGAAAAACCACAAACTCAATTTGATTATTCGGCATTGATTCAGGAAACACCAATGCCTTACGTAAGTCATGAAATGGGCCAATGGTGCGTATTTCCCAATTTCCAGGAAATGTCAAAATACCAAGGTGTTTTGAAGCCAAGAAACTTCGAGATTTTTAAGGAGGACCTGGCAGAAAATCATTTGGGTCATCTGGCCGACAGCTTTTTGTTGGCCTCCGGTAAATTGCAGGTGCTTTGCTATAAGGCCGACATTGAGGCTGCTCTTCGGAGTAAAGATATGGCTGGCTTCCAATTATTGGATCTGCACGACTTTCCGGGTCAAGGAACAGCTTTGGTTGGTGTCCTGGATGCGTTTTGGGATGAAAAGGGATATGTCACAGGAGAGGAATACCGGCAGTTTTGCGACCAGACGGTACCCTTGGCCCGGTTTGAAAAAAGAATATTCCGAAACACCGAAAATTTGGAAGTACCCATTGAAGTCGCACATTATGGTAAGAAAACCCTCATCAACACCACACCGGAATGGAAACTAAGAGATGTCAATCATGAGATCATGGCTGAGGGGACCTTCACAGAGACCGATATCCCCATCGGGAATGGCCTGCACCTGGGCACAGTAAACGTTGATCTTCAGCAGATACGATCTCCCAAGAAACTTATCCTGACGGTCAAGATACGCGATCATCAAAATAGTTGGGACATTTGGGTTTATCCCGAGGAAAAGGACTCGGGGGTCACTACAGATGATTTTCAGGTAGTGCAAAAATTGACGACAGAGACCATGGACTATCTCAGGAATGGTGGAAAAGTGCTATTGAACATTAGTAAAGGTGATGTTCGACCCGAAAAAGGTGGCAAGATCGGTGTTGGTTTTTCCAGCATTTTCTGGAATACTTCCTGGACTAAGGGGCAGAAACCACATACACTGGGTATTCTATGTGATCCAAACCATCCTGCCCTGGCAGAATTTCCAACGGAATATCATGCCAACTGGCAGTGGTGGGATGCCATGAGTCATTCCAATGCCATTATCCTGGATGATTTCACTCCCAAATTAAGACCAATTGTCCGCCTAATAGACGACTGGTTTGAAAACCGGCGAACAGCTTTGATTTTCGAGGCTAAAGTGGGGAATGGAAAATTGCTGCTATCTGGAATTGATTTACACACTGATCTGCAAAATCGTCCTGAAGCCCAGCAGATGTTGTATAGTCTGAAGAAATATATGGCAAGTGGCCACTTCCATCCCACCATCGAGTTGCAAGAGAAAGAAATTCTCGAATTGTTTGTAAACAAATAATCTCGAAGTCGTCATTTAGAATTATTTCCAATCATCCCATTTGATCACTGTAGAAGTATACCATTAAAAACATTGAATATATGCACCAGGTAAAAGTATGGAAGGAAAAAATGATCATTCCAACTTATGAGGTTGGAAAACCGGAAAAATATCCTCTTTTTCTGGAGAAACGCGTATATCAGGGCAGCAGTGGTGTAGTCTACCCCAATGCAGTGATCGAGCAGGTCAGCAATGAAAAAGTTGATAAGGAATGGGAAGTGGTTTTTATTGAAAACTACTATCTCAAAATCATGGTAATGCCAGCATTAGGTGGGCGGATCCAAATGGCTTATGACAAGATTCACCAGCGACACTTTGTGTACCACAACCGCGTTATTAAACCTGCCCTGGTAGGACTGACCGGGCCCTGGATTTCGGGTGGAATTGAGTTCAACTGGCCTCAACACCATCGACCGAGCACTTATGAGCCTGTAGACTTTTTTATCAAAGAGAATGCTGATGGAAGTAAAACTGTCTGGGTAAGCGAAATTGAGCGTATGTTCCGTACCAAAGGGATGGCGGGCTTTACTTTGTATCCGGACAAAGCCTACCTAGAAATTGAGGTGCATCTATACAATCGTACACCACACCCACAATCCTTCTTATGGTGGGCAAATCCTGCAGTGGCTGTCAATGATCACTACCAGTCCGTCTTTCCTCCAGATGTCAATGCCGTATTTGACCACGGCAAAAGGGATGTTTCCGAATTTCCCATTGCCAAGGGAGTCTACTACAAGGTGGACTACGCACCTGGTACTGATATTTCCAGATATAAGAATATTCCAGTTCCAACTTCCTATATGGCCATCCATTCTGATTATGATTTCGTCGGGGGTTACGAAAACGACAGTAAAGGAGGGCTCTTACACATCGCCGATCACCATGTATCACCCGGCAAGAAGCAATGGACCTGGGGCAATGGCGATTTTGGTCACGCCTGGGACCGGAACCTTACCGATGAAGATGGCCCTTACATTGAATTAATGTGCGGCGTATATACGGACAACCAGCCTGACTTCTCTTGGCTACACCCCTATGAAGAGAAAAGCTTCAAGCAATATTTCATGCCCTACAACAATGTAGGTCTGGTAAAAAATGCCAGTAAAGATGTCTTGCTAAACTTGGAAATAGAAAATGGCCGAGCCACCATCAAAATTCATGTCACTAGCCAATATCCGAATGCTACCATCGCCTTATACGGCAAAGGAAAAATATTATTTCAGGAAAAAGTGGATGTAAGCCCTGAAAAGGGTTTTGAAAAAACCATCGAAATCGGACAGGTATCAGACCGGGAAGTGTTCACAGTGCTGAGGGACCAAAATGGGCAAGAATTGATTTCTTGGTCACCACAATGGATTGATTCCAGTGAAATACCCGATCCAGCCAAAGCAGCCCAAGCTCCCAAGAATATAATGACGGTGGAACAACTGTATCTGCAAGGACTTCATCTTGAACAGTACCGTCACGCCACCTATGACCCATCGGATTATTATCGCGAAGCCCTCTACCGGGAACCAGAAGATCTACGCTGTAATAATGCCATGGGTCTGTGGCTGCTGAGAAAAGGTATGTTTGAAGATGCACTCCCGTATTTCGATCGGGCTATCGAATCCCTTACACGACACAATCCTAATCCTTATGATGGTGAGGCATATTTTAATCGTGGCCTGACCCTGAAATTTCTAGGCAAAATTGACAAGGCCTATGGATCCTTTTTCAAAGCATGTTGGAATTCCGCCTGGCAGGATGCAGGCTATTTTCAATTGGCGCATATTGACTGCTCGAAGGGAAACCTTGAAAGAGCACTAGATCATCTTGACAAAGCCTTGATTAAAAACCGGCATAATCACAAAGCAAGACATCTCAGGATTGTTTTGCTCAGAAAGATGGAACGGATAAATGAAGCCCTTGAATGGATCGATGGTTCAATATCTATTGATCCTTTCAATATTGCAGTATTGTTCGAAAAATATCTCCTGAATAAACAGGAAGATGATATGGCATTACTCAAAGAAATCATGAGAGACAATGTGCACAATTACATCGAGTTCTCTTTAGATTATGCCCAATCAGGCTTCTTTGAAGAGGCCATTTCTCTTCTCAAAATCTATTCGGATCACAAAGAGCAAATGTACCCTATTGTACCCTATTTGCTGGGGTGGTACTACGAGCAGCAAAATGATGAAGAGCAAGCAGGTAAATATTATCACTTAGCTGGGCAGATGCCAAAAGATTACTGTTTTCCTAGCCGATTGGAGGAAACGGTGGTTCTGCGTTCAGCCCTTGAGTTTAACCCTAGCGATGCAAAAGCAGCCTACTATCTTGGTAATTTCTACTATGCCTCCCGACGATATAAAGAAGCTCAAAATTGTTGGGAGGCATCGATTGATAACGACGATAATAATGCGATCTGCCACCGAAATCTGGCTTTATTATACTTTAATAAAGAGAAACAAAAGAAACTGTCTCGACAGCATCTTGAGAAGGCATTTGATCTGGATAAAAACGCCAGATTACTGATGGAGTTGGACCAGCTGCTCAAGAAAGTCAACACCCCAATTAAAGAACGATTGGAATTGTTAGAAGATAATCTCGCCCTGACATTGACCAGGGATGACGTGTATTTGGAACGTATTGCTTTGTATAATCTGAGGGGGCAGCATCAAAAAGCCTTACGGCTTTTGCTAAAAAGAAAATTCCATCCTTGGGAAGGAGGAGAGGGCAAAGTGCCCTTTCAATACATTACCGCTCATGTAGAATTAGCCAAGAAAAATATAGTTGCCGTGGACGTTGCCAATGCTATAGTACATTTGGAAGCCGCTCAGGTGTATCCACACAACTTAGGTGAAGGCAAATTGTTTGGTGCCCAAGAAAACGATATTTTTTATTGGTTGGGATGCGTATATGAAATACAGGGCGATCAAACTTTGGCGAAGGCCAGCTGGGAAAAGGCATCTAAGGGTTTGAGTGATCCTAGTCCTGCCATTTTTTACAATGACCAGCCACCCGACAAGATTTTTTACCAGGGTCTAGCCATGCGTAAGTTGGGATGGCATAAAGAAGCCCACCAACGATTTCAAAATCTTCTCAGATACGGGATGGAGCATATGAATGATCAAATCGAGCTCGACTATTTTGCCGTCTCGCATCCTGATTTATTGATATGGGAGGAGGACTTGCACTGGAGAAATAAACTTCACTGTGAATATCTTATTGGACTGGGAAAATTAGGATTAGGCCATAAAGACGATGCTAGGGCAGCTTTCAAGACTGTTCTCAACCAGGATCGATACCATCTTTCCGCAAAGTTACACTGTGAAATGGCAGAGAGTCAAGAGATGATTTCCCGCCTGTGATCGGGCAGCAACATATGGTATACTTGCTCCCAATCTTTGCATGCGATTAACTATGCTAAAAACAATTTATGAAAATCAAGCAACTCCAACCTAACAGATAAAAAGGATGTAGCATAAGACTGTTGCTTGCGATGCTATTTTTTCTGTTGAAGGGTTAATTTTGGAAGGTCCTCGGTTTTTTTATTCATCAGGGTTCCTCAGGCATCCGGCAAATGAAGAGCTCAAGCGCTAATTTCAGTATGGGAACACTTTGGCTGCTGCAATATTTTCCCCTATTTTACGCGGAGATACTGTGTGCCCTCGAGAAATTTCAATCCTGCAGGCTGATTTTCTGAAGTTAAATAGTTCCTATTTCACTACAGTAAAATAAATTATTCACTAAATTTATGATATCATCACTGTATATCTTCTGAAAACTTGACCAAACGACAAATGCTATTGATCGACCTCTGCTTTTTTAATGTTACTCAGTAGTATGGAAATCGTAACAAAATATAAACAAACTAGAGCCCGGCTTTTCGAAGCTGCAGGCATTGATCCAAAGTCTCTATTTGTTGATACGCAAGGGCCTGTAAAGAAAGTGCATTACCTCCAAATTGGTAGTGGTGAGCCATTGATCATGATCCATGGTGGTCTTAGTCATTCAAGTGAGTGGATAAACATTCTCAAACCTCTGTCAGAAAATTTTACCCTCTATGTCTTGGATCGACCCGGTCATGGATTGACTGATCCGATAAACTACAGGAGCGTAGATTATCGGGCTAGTGCGGTCGAGTTCATCCGGTCATTTATGGATACCTTAGCCCTGGAACGGGCACATTTGCTCGGATGCTCTATGGGAGGCTATTTTTCCATATGTTTTGCCATAGAAGAACCAGTGAGGGTGAAGAAACTGGCCCTTATTGGTGCACCCGCTGGGATGAACCTTTGGATTCCCTTTCCACTGAGAATTTTGGGAACAAGTGGGCTCAACAGACTTCTGCTTAGCACACTTGCGAAGCCCAGCATTTCTGGTGCTCGGAAAATTCACAAACAATTGCTGGTTTGCGATGCCGATAAACTATCAGATGACTACTACGAACACACCTATCTCAATCAACTTCTGCCAGGAGCAATACTATCCCATACATCGATGTTGGAAAGTGCATTAACCATCAGGGGTTGGAAAAAAGAACTTTATCTCGGCAATCGATTAGAGCAGCTGGACGTTCCGACCCACTTCATTTGGGGCGATAATGACGCTTTCGAGAAACCCAAAACTGGACTTGAAAAAGCAAAGGTGATATCAAACCACACTTTCAAAGTAGTCCATGAGGCTGGACACTTACCCTGGTTAGATCGACCGGACGAATGTGTCGAAGCCATAATTGAGGCGCTGGCATGACAGTCTGATGTCATCTATCCATTTCTGTAACTTACCCACTTTCCAGTAGTTCCTTAAACTTACCTAAATCCTTCAACATGGCTTGCTTGGCCCAGCCACTCATGATTGGTGCAAGTAGCTTCAAGATACCAGAAGGCTTCATCACAGCATGAATAGCCAGGCGAGTACCCTGTTCCGCTTCACTAAACCGAGCTTCCCACCCTCCCGCCATGGGTTTTGTCCAAGAGGCGGCCATAAACTGTCCAGGCTCATAAGCGGTAACTTCTACAATAAACTCAACCCGGCGTCCCGGAAACTGATCGACAGCCTTATATTTGGTGCCGACTCCAACCGGTCCTTCCGTCAATTTCCTACGCTCGATGACCGGAGCCGCCCACTCGCCTGCCCTTTCCAAATCTGCCCAATAGGAAAATACTTCATCGATCGGTCTATTGATCGTAATTTCGTACGACAATTCCATCAGCTATCTATTCTGATGTCATAAAAATAATGTGTGTCTGAACGAGCAATCAAGCCGCGAAAATATCAATATCCATATGCTGAGAAATCCCCGATCTCCGATTGATATTTCGAGGTTTCCAGTATGCAATCTTAATAATGCGTCCGCAGCATCGTATTTTTCAGATGGAAGTAGGTTGTAGTATTAAAGGGCACATCTAAAAACCCCGTTCATGGATCGAACAGTGGCTTCGCCCTTTGTTTTTCGAATCTTTCAATACCGATCTCATTCAGTGGTTATCGGTGGTACCTAAAGTTAGTCGATTTCCATCACTGTACCAAAGAATGCAACCAACATGGACTTGTATTGCCATGGCCGACACATGATCAAAATTTTAGGACAATCCGGTTAATACTGTAATGGCTGAGTTTCGACTCTTTTCACTTCAACACAAACAACCTACTTTGTCATTGGAAGTGCCTCATGGCGATCTGCTGTTCGCACAATAATGGCATAGGCGAAACCCTGATTTCTACATGAGGTAAGCGATACAGTAGGAAAAATTCTGGCAGCAAATAAAGTGCTGGTAAATCTCATTACCTTACAATACATTAATCTCATAATGCTATGTTTCGATATCTATCAAATGTCAGATATGTTTCTTTGGCAATTGTTGGAACATTGATTTCGGGTGTTTTCATTTCTGCAATTTCGGCACAACAGTCAGGAATGTCATTGGATTCCCGTCCGCCTAATCTGATTATCATCATCGCCGATGATCTGGGTTATGCTGATGTAGGATTTAATGGCAGCACAGAAATCCCAACACCCCATATCGACCGGATAGCGAAAGAAGGTGTGAAATTTACGGATGGATATGTGTCATTCCCTGTGTGTGGCCCCAGCCGCGCCGGACTGATGACAGGGCGGTACCAGGGTCGATTTGGATTTAGTCGCAATCCGCTCTTTGCCCCTAACGATCCCAATATGGGGCTACCTGTGGAAGAAGAGACCCTTGCAGAGGTACTTCACCAAGCGAATTATAAATGTGCGGCATTGGGCAAGTGGCATCTCGGTGCTCATCCCACACAACGACCATTGGCACAGGGTTTTGATGATTTCTTTGGATTTTTGACGGGTGGGCACCATTATTTTCCAGAAGAGTGGACCTTGAAAGATGAGTACGAAGTTACTACCCAATTTGAAGCCTATCGCACCAAGCTTTTACATAATGAGGAACGCATCGAAGAAAGCGAATACCTTACCGATGCATTGTCACGAGAGGCGGCAAATTACATCACCAAGTATCAAGATGAATCGTTTTTCATTTACCTGGCCTATAATGCACCGCATACCCCTTTACAAGCCACTGAAAAATACCTGACAAGATTTAATCACATCCAGGACAAAAAGCGACGAACCTATGCGGCCATGGTAAGTGCAATTGACGATGGTGTGGGTCAAGTACTCGATCGATTGGACAGTCTAGAATTAGCAAGTAACACACTGGTGGTCTTTCTCTCAGATAATGGTGGCCCAGAACACATTAAAGCTGATAACACGCCTTTGCGCGGCTTCAAGGGAAATCTCTTCGAGGGAGGAGTCAGAGTACCTTTTGCAATGCGATGGCCAGACAAGATCTCTCCCGGTATAATCTATCAGCACCCTATTATCTCCCTCGACATCTTTGCAACCATCATTGGCCAACAGCCAGAAAAAATCGAAACCAAAAACCCTATTGACGGTGTTGACCTCATTCCCTATCTAACCAGTGAAATTAATACACCTCCCCATAAAACATTATTTTGGAGAAAATTCGATTCCAATGAAATTTCTGTTCGCCAAGGAAATTATAAATACACAAATTTCTCCGGACCTCAGCAACTTTATCAGTTGGAAGATGATATTAGTGAACAAAATAACTTAAATGTTACCCTACCTGATTTAAGGCACCAAATGGTGCTAGAACACAATCAATGGCATGAACAATTAATCGCTCCAATATTCATGGGACTGCGACAGGATTCCATTTACAATTCGCATCATCCCAATCGTTTTGCGAGACCAAAATAACTGTATGCAACGGATCTCACTCGCATAACTTTGAGGTCCACTTCATTCGAATTTATTTCGTAATATTTACCCTCAGATGCCGGTATTAGATTAAGTGGAGCTATTGTTGCGATAAATAAAACCAAGTCCAGCATAAATCTCATACTGTAGTATGTCATGCGACAGCTTCGGCAGATTATGAATCATAAGGGTTGTATTAAGAAAGAAAACACATAATCCTGAGGCTGAATCTGATATTTCTCATGTGGAGTCGCTCCCCAACTATTGTCACCCCCGACACCCATCTGCAGATAATCCATGTTGACACTGATTAAATTGCGATGGGGCACATCGAAATCATGTCTTTGCATTTTTCTATTGCCAGCATCGAAATCAGTACTCAATTGATGGTGTGCACTAAAACACAACAGATGATCAACGGCGCCAATTTTGATTCCTTTCCCAGCACGATCTGAGAAAGAGACCCACCTGGTGTCGGTGCGATAGCCATTTTCTTGGGGCCGGATATATGGATACATCAATTCCTCTACTGTGGCATGATACTGGGCAACAAAAGCGCTGGTATAACGATCCTGATAATTTTCATGGGGACCTCGACCGAGCCAACTTACTTGATTGTACTTCTGCTGCAGTACAATATTATTACCTAATCGTGGCAGAGGTGGCAATTCTCGAGAGACACCGGACAACGTATTGCTGACGAGCATTTCCCCTGATGCATTGATCTGATAGCTCAGGGTGATCTCAGCCTTGACATCAGGGATGACAAAAGTAATCTCTATCATTACACTGCCATTGCTTATCTGGTGGACTTCTCCCACAGTTAAAAACTGGTGACCTTCATCCCGCACTGATATGGTCTTTAGCTGCTGATGTTGGGTAGCCCTTTTCCAAGGACCCAACTTCTCAGGCATACCATATCCGAAATCATTATCGATCGGAGCGCGCCAAAAATTAGGTCTCAGGGGCGACAATAGTATATTGCCCTCCCCATAATCCAATGATTTTAAAGAGCCCGTAGCTTTATCGAATAGCATGAGAAATTCGGTGCCTTTGATTGAGATCCACAGGTCTGAAACCTCAACTTGTATATCACCCGGTCTTGATGCATTAAATTTTGGCTGATCTATTGCGTTTAATTGAAACTCTTCCCTCGCTACAACAAATCCGGCTGGGCGCAACGCTTCCGAGTTTTTGAGTTTGGCCTTGACTTGTACATAATATTCACGGTCTGCCTCCCTATCCGGTATCGACAGTGGGACGGTGGTTTTTTGATGAGGTTCCAAAACGATGACCGGCAACTCACCTGTTGCAACAACTACACCATTCTCCAGTAAATCCCAAGAAAAATAAAAGTCTTGCAAATTTGTAAAATCATATCCGTTATAAATCGTTAACTCATCTGCATTCAGTGATACAAATTTCACATACTGGTAAACCTTCTTTACCTCATGAAGAGATGGGTGCGGAGTTCTATCTGGATTTACCAATCCATTTAAGCAAAAATTAGCATCATTCTGCAGGGTTTGAGCACCGAGATCTCCCCCGTATGCAAAAAAGTCCTCACCGGTAGCTGTTTGGGCAAGTAGCCCCTGATCTACCCAGTCCCAAATAAATCCGCCCTGTAGGACATCATATTTTTCGATAACATCCCAATAATCCTGCAAATTGCCCACACTATTGCCCATAGCATGGGCATACTCGCATAGAATAAAAGGCCGCGACGGGTTCCCTTCTGCATATTCAATCAGTTGTGGTATCCGACTGTACATTGGAGCCTGAATATCCGTATTTTCATAGTTGGTAGCGCCTTCATATTGCACCGGCCTGGAGGGATCCTGTTTTTTTAGCCAATCATAGGTCGCATAAAAATTTTGTCCATTTCCAGCTTCATTGCCCAATGACCAGGTGACTATGCAAGTGTAGTTTTTATGGTATTCAAACATTCGCTGAGTCCGGTCAAGGTGCATAGCTTTCCATTCAGGAAGATACGCGGGATGCACAGATTGTCTGACATTGTCATGATCAAGACCTTGATTGGTAGCGCCCATTCCATGGGTTTCAATATTTGCCTCATCAATGACATAAAAACCATACTGATCACACAGCTGATAAAAAAAATCTGACTTGGGATAATGGCTGCACCGAATGGCATTGATATTATTTTCCTTCATGATCTTCAAATCAAGTTTGGTCAGCTCCTCCCCTACCACATGACCGGTACTGGGATCATGATCATGTAGATTAACACCTTTGAGATACACGGGAACTCCATTCACTAAGAATTGATTGTTCCTAATTTCAATTTTTCGGAAGCCTACTTTTTGGCTCACTGCCTCCATGACAAGTCCATTTGCATCCCTTAGTATCACTAAGAGGGTATATAGATGAGGCATTTCAGCTGACCACTGTTTAACTTCAGTGACCTGTCCTTCAAATCGAATGCTTTTATTCTGGGAAGGGGCCAAATCCATCGATTCGTGAAAATCCAGTATTTTTTGGTCACCCTCCAGCAATTGTACATTGACTACGTATCCCGTTTTATTTACCTCAGTGGTGTTTTCATAATCAAGGTCTAGAGTGAATTGACCAGTGACATAATTGTCTGCCAGATCGCAAGTAACGCGGAAATCTGACAAGGTCAAGGGATTCTTTGCAAAGAGATAGACGTCGCGCTCTATACCACTCAGTCTCCAAAAATCCTGGTCCTCCAGATAACTGGCATCTGACCAGCGGTAAACTTCCACGGCCAGTTGATTCGATCCGGGTTTCAAGTACTGAGTGATGTTAAATTCTGCCGGTGTCTTGGATCCTTCGTTGTATCCCACTTTTTGCCCATTAACCCAGACATACATTGCGCTACGCACCCCGCCGAAGTGAATAAATACTTCCCGGTCTCTCCAGGTGTCTGGAATGACAAAGGTCCGTTTATAACTACCCACAGGATTATAATCATGATCAACAAAAGGAGGATTGGCTGGGAAAGGATAGACAATATTGGTGTAAATCGGAATGCCAAATCCCAGTAGTTCCCAATTGCCCGGCACCTGAATATCCGACCAGCCGGACACATCATAAGAATCTTCGTAGAAAAACAGCGGACGATCAGAAGGTTTCTTCACCCAATTGAATTTCCACGTGCCATTGAGTGAAAAGTACCATGGAGAATGCTCATACCCCTTTGATGTTAAGGCATCTGAGATGTTGCTGTGGCGGTAAAAAGTAGCGTGAGGGTCCTCACGGTTTATCTCAAACACTTCAGGATTCTCCCAGTCTAAGGTATCTTGTCCTAAGGCCATATCCAGCAGTACCAAAATGATGACAAGTGTACAGACGGTTTTTGGTTTCAATGATCGCATAACCATACTAGTATGTGTTGGAATGAGGGCTAAAGTAATGGATTGTCATCTAACCTCTGGATGATTTCTCTGGTAAGATAGAATGTCCAACATCAATGCCCATATGAAGTTTGGAAAAAAGTTTTCCTTTTCATCTGATCGCTGTCTGGGCACCTTATCATTTGAGCACTAAACGCATCCATCAAAATTGTGGGACAATCACAATCGACACCTTCAGCCTAAAACAACCAAAAAGCTTGATTGCCGGCATTAGACTGAATGATCCTCAGACAACAAACTCGGTGATCACCTGGTAACATCGGCTAACTATTCAAGTATCAATATTAATATCACAGCCTTATTAAGATAACCCCTGGAACTAGTGAGGATACTCCGAAAAGGTCGCCAAATCAAAAATGGCACTTTCCGGAGTAGCCTCACTAGTACTCTGTCAAGTTACAAATGTTAGTTAATTTTAATATGATTTTTGATGGAGTTCAAGGCGCAGAACGCAGTCAGAGCCGTAGCTCTGGCGAGTATTTGCAACATCATCGACCGATTTTCGGCCATCTGGCCGAAATGATGATCCAGTGGATCATCAAGGGAGATGACCGCGCCCAGCGGATGGGCATGCCGCAAAAATGGATTAAAATTATTGACAATTTTTGGCTTGACAGAGTACTAGGGCAGAAAAAAGAAAAAACATCCTTATTCTGTTCTTCTATCCCAGCTTTGTTTAATTTCTAAAAAATATTTTTTAGTATTTACCATAGGTACCAAACATGGCTCTCTTATCCGGACGGGGCCTTTGCCTCACAGTGTGATCTGGATCCCCGGTAAACCGGTCAAATTCATCGGGCGTTCTTTGAGAAGGCATGAAATCATGAGTCTCCACACTCCAATCATTCAAAGCCTGCAGTAATTCAGCCTTGATTCTTGCATAGGTGGAATCATTGGCAAGGTTATGAAGTTCAAAGGGATCTGCTTCCAGATCAAACAACTCATATTTTGGTCTGGGAGTTTTGAAGCAGACCAGCTGTGAAGGGTTCAATTTATTCTGCACTTTTAATCGCCTCATGGCTTGAAAAGTCAAGCTCCTACCCACATCTGCCGATGGTGTACCTGTTAAATCCATATAGTCATTACGTATGAATTTCCACTTCCGGTCAAGCACAGCCCGACCATGATCCTCATAATCATGCCAGTGGTCTTCGGCAAATACATATTTTCTGATTTCTGCTAGGGGATTCTTTAAAATCGGTAAAAAACTATGTCCTGCAAACGAATCGGCTGGGTAAGAAATATTAGCCACTTCCAGAATAGTAGGTGCCAGATCAACAGTACTCACCAGACTGCTGCTCTTTGTGCCTGGTTGTATGTTGCCGGGCCATTTGACGATCCACGGAGTTCTAATACCTCCTTCATAAAGGGTCGTCTTATCCCGTGGAAAAGGTCTGCCGTTGTCGCTGATAAAAATCACCATCGTCTTTTCGACAATACCCTGAAATTCCAATGCTGATACCACTTTGCCTATGAATGAATCCAATCGACCAATTTCATCATAATACTGACGCAGGTCCTCTCTGACGTCAGGCACGTCCGGCAGATACCACAACATCAGAGGTTGCATGAGATGTTTCAAGAATGTTTTCTTCATAAGCACGGTGAGGATCCAGGGCTGCAAACCACATGAAAAAGGGCTTATCTTTTGGCCTCGATTGTAAAGTTGGAAGCCAATCCTCACAGCCGGAGGGTTTTGTGGCGATCATTTTAATTGGCCCGTTGTTTCCACCAGTTGGCAATTGAAATCCAGCCACATTGGCTTCGAATATCGTATCAAAATGATGGCGGATATGATCTCCCAGATGCCACTTGCCAGCTGCGGCTGTATAATATCCATTTCTTTTTAGGGCATCGACAAACGTATGACTACCTTCCGGAAGTGGCCAATGCAATTGCTCTGCCCCAGTATTGTGCGGATAAAGACCGGTAATAATACTGGCCCTGCTTGGAGAGCATGAGCTTGCCGTCACATAACCACGGTCAAAGCGCATACCCTCTTTAGCCAGCTTGTCAATATTAGGGGTTTTAATACCAGGATGTCCATACGCTCCACAATCATCCCAATTCATATCGTCTGCGATAATTAAAATGATATTGGGCTGATCCTGCTCAATGGCATTCGAGGGCGACTTGGAATAACAAGCAGCCAAAATGATACTGAGCAATAATGAACAAAGTCGTTTCATGTTGTGATTTTTCAAACCAGCCCACCCAAACCTCAATGGTTCCAGAAGAATCTATAATTTCATCAATCCTTGGACAGCCGCACATCCGGCTTTCTCATGGGGTACTGCGATTATCCAGCAATTACCCCCATGAAAATTCGAGGATGTCCCTTATCAATGCAACAATTCTCCCAAGACTGCCTGAGCCCAGGCATGACCTGGATCCTTCTCCAACGCTTCCTTCAATTGCAGTATCGCCCCTGTAGTATTTCCCGATGCCAATTGAAGCAGGCCCTCTAAGTAGTGACCTGAAGCCTTACGCTTATTTTCATAATGACTACCGCCGAATTTGGAGAAAAAATCAACATCTCCGGTTCCATTGAGTAATAGATCTGCTGCTCCAGCCATCTCCTTCAGTAATAGATCCGCTTCTGCTCCCAGGCCAAGCTTTCGGTAAGCCAATGCTTTTTGATAATAATATTCTGGCTCTCTGACCTCGATCTCAATAGATTTTTGAAAAAACTCTTTTGACTTTCTATCCTCTTTCATTTCCTCGTAGGCCAGTCCCATTAAATAGAATATTTGTGCTCTCCGTTGTGATTTGTCATCTAGACCTATTGACTGATTTTCAGGATATTGATCTGCTGCTTGAAAATCTTTTAATGCTTGTTCATAATTTCCTTCTGCCAAATATTTCCTGCCTCGCAGCAGACAGGCATCCACATAGTGATCTCGCAAATCATCACTGCCTTCACGTCGATTAAAATAGTATGAAGTCAAAATGTCGAGCGCCTGATCATATTTCCCCATGGCAATGGCTACCTTAGCCTCCCTGACGAGGGGTCTGTTATGCTGGGCCACCACCTGATGATTATCTGTCAATATTTCATAACGCCTACTTAGAGGGCTTCCATTTTCTTCGTAGAGCCTATCCAATTCATCATAAAATCTCGGTTGTTTTGGATCTGCAGCAATGGCATTTTCATACGCGGTGATGGCCTTTTCCAAGCCATATTTCTGTTGATTGTATCCCCAACCTAAATTGCGGTGTGCCATAGCCAAGTTCGGTTCAAATTTTACGGCTTGCTCCCAGGCTTTGATTGCTTCTGCAGGTTGCCGGTCGTATAGCAAATTACCGAGAAAATAATATGCTCTTGAAGCAGATGAATCATTTGCGATTGCCGTCTGGTACATTTGTACACTTTCCAATCGATAAGGGAAACAGTAGTCTATACTGGAGGCCTGGGCAATCTGCCAATGCTCGATGGCTTCTTCTTTCGAGCCCAGTCTTGACTTTAAGTATGCCAAGTAGTATTGTAAAGTCGGATATGTTTCAAGTCGGTCATTCCCGGAGCTGACAGCCATCTGGAGGATTTTTTCAGCTTCCTCAAACAACCCAGCATTAAAGTACCCAACAGCAAGTTCAAGATAAGATTCAGGATCATCACGCAATAATGAGCGAAGGTCTTTCTCTGCCCCACCTATTTCGTCCAACATTGCCAACTCAAAGTATGCCCAAAAATTTAATGGATCTGCCGCCAAAACCTGTTGAATTACCTGATGGGCTTTGCTCTTCTCACCCATTCTTCGGAATAGTGAGGCTTTGAGATTTAATGCATTGACATTTGTAGCCTGGTTAAGCAGACAACGATCCAATTCTACCAGGGCTTGATCAAGGTCATCACGATGTATTGATATTTGTGCCAGGTGAAGATAGGCAGGTGAACTAAAGGCATAGTCCCAAGCTGCACGATACAAGGTATCATAGGCGGCATCCCATTTGCCTTGTTTCATTAAAATCAATCCCAGGTGATAAAAAGGCTCACAGTTTCGAGGTCGTGTGTAATCCTTGGTGAGTCTTTGCAGGGCATTTCTAAAATGCTGCGCAGCTATGTCGTAGGTACCCTTTTCTTTGTAAATTAAACCTACGTGAGTATTGCACCGGGTATCGAGCGAATCACGTCTTAAAGCTTCCTGGAAATAATCCATCGCATTGGTACGGGCATTATAGAATTGTTTGATGCGTAAGCCAGTGAGGTAGAGTTCTTCCACCGTCTCAATTTCAAAGGGAGGTGGTGGTGGTTTTACCGGTTCAGGCAAAGGCCGAGTATCATCCAGTTGCACTGGGCGATAATCTATCAACAATTTTCCTGATGCATCGTACAGAGACAGCAACAGATTCGTATCAACAAACTCAGTATTCTGTTCGATGATTTCGCTAAAGGGTCTCGATGGTGATAGATCGATAATTTTTTCTAAAAGGATTTCATTTGATGCTGTGAGTACGATCTTGGTGTTCTTACGCACTGAGGTTGTATTGGCAGCGATTTTAAGTTTGCCATCTGACAACGATTGTAGATTTAAAGCAGCTTGCAAATTTGCCGCCACAGCTCCACCCGTACCACGAAGAGGGTACCAGTATTGCTTGAATACCTTTTGTTCATAAGGTTTGATCCAACTATAATCTGGCTGATTGTCCGAATAAGCTCCTGACATCAATTCAGCGTAGGGCCCATCATCATCAGTCAATACTTTGGTGTCCCAAATGGCATATCGAGGTCCGGGTCCCCATTCCCACAATTTTGCACCTTTGACGATGTGTGGATTCGCTACCAACATGGTACCTGCATCTTTCGCATGGTCGTAGCCAGCCAAAAAACCTTCCTTGATATCATGAGCAAAGAAAGAATTGGCTGTGGGATGATTTTTCCACCAACTGGCATCGATATTTCCTTCGTAATACACATTGCCCCGATACGCTTCGCGAGTAATTGGCCAATGACAGAAACTATTCTTTGCATGATAGACAGCAAATTGGGTGCTTGGTGGAAAAATAACCTGATAATCATCATTCACATGAGTGGCCACATTTGCCCAATATAAAATTGAATTTACATTTTCAGTGATATTGATCATCCTGCCATCTAATTCCAAGTACGATTTGCCGGGGTGAAGTGATAAACCAAAGGTCCATTTCATGCGGTGTCGCCTTTCGGTTTCCCCGATCCAGACCGTAGCGCTTCCATCATCATTTTCTTCAAGTAAATAATCCACCGGCATATTGGTAGTGGCCCGGTGATGATGAAATACACAAAATTCGATACCCCCAGAAATCCAGGCGCCAAGCATTCCAATGTGTGCAGGTTTAATCACATTTTGCCGGTAAAATATTTCGTAATCATTGGTCTTATCGGTAGCATAAAATAGGCGGCCTCCAATCTCAGGTAACACACATACCTTTAGATATTCATTCTCAATGTAGACTGCGCGGTAGGTTTTATTCTTCTTAATATTGGTCATGTCATCTTCAAGGGGGTAGGGATAGATTACCTTACTCGCTCCCTGATACGACTCCTGATTAAAAAACATCGGAGCTTTCTCAGGCGGATCCACTTGATAGGTAGGAAGAACCAAATCCTCCTCCCAAATCTTTACCTTAATTCCCGTTTGCCCATTGGCGGGCACAGCAGGTGAAAAAAGACAGGCAAGCAAGACCGGCATTAAGAACATAGCGTCGCAACAGATAAATTTAGAAGGCTTTGTCATTTTCTTGGATTGAAGATTAAAATTCTAGCACATTCATTATCGGCGACTTCTTTCCATTTCATTTGGTCACAAATAATGGCTGTAGGGAAATCAAAGGGTTCACTGATGTCAATACCAAAGCAAATGTTGGTAAAAACTCTAAGAAGATGTCAAAATTCTGTCAGAATCAAAAGATAATGCTCCTGATCTTTTTAACGCATTCCCACAATTTGCGGCAGCCTGAACCCTGGCATCAGAATAAAGGTTTACCTTCCGAGATACTTACCCTTTATAGTTGTAATACCATTAGGTAAGGGGTCTATTCATGTACATGATCTCTGGTACACTGGCCTTTCCGACCGCAGCCTCGGTCCAGGTCAACGCAATCCACAGCTGTAAAATAGAGGCAGGATTGGCCTATTAACACGTTGTGAAAGGGCAGGGAAGACCTCAAGAGATCGAAATAGCAGTCGTTTTCTCCGGAATCATTATCTTTTTGACCAGCTAATAAAAAAGAAGGAGATATGAAATACCGATTGAGTGCTTTGTACGCCCTGACTATGTTGGTCACCATCACTTATGGCCAGGAGGTGAGCTCCTGCGTACCATGTGAAATGCTCAAAGACGAGCATCACCTTCCTGACTTGTTCATCACCTCTGCAGAAATCGAGGAGAATGATGAGGCAACTTACTGCAAGGTATTGGGAACAATAGGTAAGGAAATCAATTTCGAACTTTTACTTCCAGAGAGATGGAATGCTCGCTATGTCATGGGCGGTGGCGGTGGATTTGTGGGAACGGTTCAAAATTCAGCCAGGGGCACAGTTGCGGAGGGTTATGCCACCTCTGGCACCGATACCGGTCATAAAGGAAGAGGCGCTGAGTGGGCGATGCACAGTGTGGAGCGGAGGGTCAACTTCGGGCATCTGGCTGTGCATCGCACGGCCACAGTGTCCAAGGCGCTGATCTATCGTTACTATTGCCAGTATCCGGAGTACAGCTACTTTATGGGGTGTTCACGAGGAGGTGGTCAGGCCTTGATTGAGGCCCAAAGGTATCCGGACGATTTTGATGGGATCGTTTCGGCAGCACCCGTCATTAATTGGTTGGCGACGGGTCTGGAATTCATTCAGAATATCAAAGCCTTGTACCCGGATCCCGAAAATCTGGATGCCATGATCTCCGCAAATCATCTTCAGATCCTAGAAGCTGAAGTACTGAATCAGTGCGATGACATCGATGGTATAGCGGATAAGATATTAAATGATCCGAGGAAATGTCTATTCGACTTTTCGGCACTGCCGCATTGCGTTGATGGGAAGACCGATTCCACCTGCTTTAATCCTGCACAAATTGAGGCTGTCAAAACTATTTATGCCGGAGTATCAAATCAGGGTGGGTTTTCATACCCAGGTTTTCCTTTTGGTGCCGAAGCCCGACAAGGAGGATTCGGGCCATGGATTGTGGGTCCCATTGACGGACCCTATCCATCATTGCACTTTTACTTTGGTGTGGAAATGTTTAAGTACATCATCTATCAAGATCCCGAATGGGACTATTCTTCCTATGATTTTTCAAAAATTACAAAAGATGGCCGGGATGCGGCAGAATATTTAAATGCCACTTCAACCGACTACAGCGCTTTTAAAGAGCGAAATGGCAAACTAATTTTGTACCACGGTTGGAATGATCCAGCATTGTCGGCCTATACGGCCATCTCCCATTATGAGGCTGCAAAAAAATTGGATGAAGACATTGCCGATCACTTCAAGCTCTATTTGTTGCCGGGTGTATTGCACTGTGGTGGAGGTCCTGGTCCGGATCAGGCCGAGTGGTTGAACTTAATTCATGGATGGGTGGAGGAAGGTAAAGCACCTCACAAAGTCATTGTGACAAAGAGGGATCAGGATGGAAATGTCTTAATGACCCGCCCAGTTTTCCCCTATCCATCCGTGGCAAAATATGATGGCAGTGGAGATCCTGCAGTGGAATCAAGTTTTATGGAGGGCAAACCGTAAGCCTACCTATGCTGAATGCACAACAGGAATACAGCAAACGTATCAACTCTGCAGATGATTCGCCAAGCTTAAATGAAACCGCCAGTAGAAGAACCAGCGGATGCCTTTTTCTCTTATGACCCATCGGTAAAAGAACCGGCGGATGCCTTTTTTCGTTTGAAATCCGTGGGTAAAAGAACTGGCGGCTGCCCTTTTCTCTTGTGACCCATCGGTAAAAGAACCGGCGGATGCCTTTTTCGTTTGAAATCCGTGGGTAAAAGAACCGGAGGCTGCCCTTTTTCTATGCCAAAGAACACGGTTACCGCTTCCTTGCGATGGTGTCTTGACACAATGACAGAGCGGCATCTTTTTGCCGCGGGTCTTTGTTCTTCCAAGCCATTTTAATCCACCGGTAGAAGAACCGGCGGCTACCCCTTTTTAAAAGAACTCTTATGACCCATCGGTAGAAGAACCGGCGGCTACCTTTTTATCGTTTGAAATCCGTGGGTAGAAGAACCCACGGCTGCCTTTTTCCTTTTTAATCCACCGGTAGAAGAACCGGCGGCTACCCTTTTCCCATATGACCCATCGGTAAAAGAACCGGCGGATGCCTTTTTTCTATTGCCTAAGAACACACGGTTACCACTTCCTTGCGATGGTGTTTTGACGCAATGACAGAGCGGCATCTTTTTGCCGCGGGTCTTTGTTCTTCCAAGCCATTTTAATCCACCGGTAGAAGAACCGGCGGCTACCCTTTTCGTTTGAAATCCGTGGGTAAAAGAACGCACGGCTGCCCTTCTATGTCAAAATAACTCGCCGCTACCACTTCCTTGCAATGGTGTTTTGACGCAATGAAGAGCGGCATCTTTTTGCCGCGGGTCTTTGTTCTTCCAAGCCATTTTAATCCACCGGTAGAAGAACCGGCGGCTACCCTTTTCGTTTGAAATCCGTGGGTAAAAGAACGCACGGCTGCCCTTCTATGCAAAATAACTCGCCGCTACCACTTCCTTGCAATGGTGTTTTGACGCAATGACAGAGCGGCATCTTTTTGCCGCGGGTCTTTGTTCTTCCAAGCCCTTTTAATTCGCCGATAAAAGAACCGGCGGCTACCTTTTTCGTTTGAAATCCGTGGGTAGAAGAACCCACGGCTGCCTCTTCTCTTATGACCCGCCGGTAAAAGAACGGCGACTGCCCTTTTCGTTTGAAATCCGTGGGTAAAAGAACCCACGGATGCCCTTTTTCCTTTTAACCCGATGGTAGAAGAACTGGCGGCTACCTTTTTCGTTTGAAATCCGTGGGTAAAAAAACCCACGGCTGCCTTTTTCCTTTTTAATCCACCGGTAGAAGAACCGGCGGCTACCCTTTCGTTTGAAATCCGTGGGTAAAAGAACCCACGGTTGCCTTTTTTCCCTATTAATCCGCCGGTAGAAGAACCGGCGGCTGCCTTTTTTCGTTTGAAATCCGTGGGTAAAAGAGCCGGAGGCTGCCCTTTTTCTATGCCAAAGAACACGGTTACCGCTTCCTAGCGATGGTGTCTTGACACAATGACAGAGCGGCATCTTTTTGCCGCGGGTCTTTGTTCTTCCAAGCTATTTTAATCCGCCGATAAAAGAACCGGCGGCTACCTTTTTCGTTTGAAATCCGTGGGTAAAAGAACCGGCGGATGCCCTTTTTTCTATTGCACGGTTACCGTTTCCTTGCGATGCTGTTTTCACGGTGACAGAGAGGCATCTTTTTGCCGCGGGTCTTTGTTCTTCCAAGCCATTTTAATCCGCCGGTAGAAGAACCGGCGGCTACCTTTTTATCGTTTGAAATCCGTGGGTAGAAGAACCCACGGCTGCCTTTTTCCTTTTTAATCCACCGGTAGAAGAACCGGCGGCTACCCTTTTTTCTATTGCCTAAGAACACACGGTTACCGTTTCCTTGCGATGCTGTTTTCACGGTGACAGAGAGGCATCTTTTTGCCGCGGGTCTTTGTTCTTCCAAGCCATTTTAATCCGCCGGTAAAAGAATCGGCGGCTACCTTTTTCCTTTTAACCCGATGGTAGAAGAACTGGCGGATGCCCTTGCAATACCAAAATTGTATATTTCAACATCAAACTTCTCATTATTTGTCGCTTTCCATGGCTGAGTTCATACATCTTCTTGGTTCTCGAGGTACAATTTGCGATAGCTCAATCACCCACCATTACCCACGGCCCTATACTCGGCAGAATTACAGACCAATCAGTGGGCGTATGGGCACGAACTTCCAAACCTTCGGAACTCATTGTAAGGTATGGAGAGTCACCGGATGCTTTATTGATGGGTGTGGCCAGATCTACCACTCATCTGGATCATGATAATACCGGTTGGGTGGAGGTCAGTGACTTAGACCCCAATACAGAATATTATTATCGGATCGATACACCCTGGCATTTAGGCCCGATTGCTTCCTTCTATACCCTTCCCAGCGATAAGCAATTTATCGATGAAGCATTAAATCCGGAAGGATTATTTAATTTTCGATTTGAATTTGCTTGCGGTAATAATCAAACCATTGGCCAGGGATCAGGGCCAGAATTACCGGCCTTTAAGACGATGCTGGAAGAATTATATGGCAAAATTCATTTTTCGATCCAGAATGGTGATTGGCTCTATGAAGATGCCCGAATGTTCTCGCCTAACGAGTGGATTGATCAACAGAATATTTCCCCGGACAGTATTCCCCAGATCCTAGAAATTGCACCGACCATCGCTGGCGTCTGGGAAAATTACAAAGTCTATCTATCCAGGGGAAAAAATATGGCCAAGTATCACCGGTATGTGCCTACATTTTTCACCTTCGATGATCATGAAATGCTAAACGACATCTGGGGGGCGGGTACTCCAGGACTGAGAGATCGCCGCGCTGTTTTTCGCGATATTGGTGAACAAGCCTGGTACGATTATCTGGGTTGGAGCAATCCTACCGCATTTTCCCAAGAAATTATCTTCGGAAGGACAGAAATTGAAGCTGGAAACAATACGCTGTACGATCCGGATGCAGCCTTTACAGAAATGAATTTGGCGCAGATGTCCAACTTACATATCCATTGGGGAGAGCCAACCGCAGGAGTCAATGACAATGCACTGGATGAGGTCGGAGGGCATCCCAGCGCTGGAGTCTACGAGGTTACGAATGTCATAGATGACCATCGACTTGAGATCAACCCGTCACCGCTTGAGTCTGGCGAGATTTCCTACTCTATTGGTCGCAGGTCTTATTTTCAAATAGAGATCAGCAACTGTGCATTCTTTTTCCTGGATACACGAAGTCACCGGCAAATGCACGACACCAACGAGCCCGATAAACCCGGATTGTCCATCCTGAGTACACAACAAAAAGAATGGTTGATCGATGGAATTAGAAACAGCAATTCCGATTTTATTTTCGTCATTTCCAGTGTCAATTTTATGGTACCTCATGTGGGTGGCGGTAAAGTTCGTGCATCGAATAAAGATGATGCCTGGACAGTCTTCTTGGATGAACGGGAGCAATTGATTGAGGTTTGGGATCAACTGGAAAAACCAGTGATGGTACTTACCGGTGACCTGCACAATAGTTTTGCCATTCAGATCACCGACAACGTTTGGGAATTTGCATCCGGTCCACATAATTCCAATAATCACTATTACACCGACGAAGGAAACCGGCCTGCCACCGGCAAATTTAAATATGGTCCAAGGGAGTGTGACATCCTTTGGTCTACTTATTACCTCGATGATATCCCTCGAAACCAATTGGCCAATCCGGTATACTGTGTTGTACAGGTCAATAATGTATTTAATAATGCCAAAATGGTGGGACAAGAGCGCTGGCGAGCATTTGAGAGACCGCAGGTAGTTCTTCAATATTACGATGGCAGAACGGGTGATTTACTGTATGCTGAGTCAATATTAGCGGTGAAGGAAATGAGCCATGATCGGTAGGCTGCACTCTGTGTCTTGATCACTTGAAGAGAGACTTTCTCATGTCCCCTGGGTCAAGTCGCAGACATCATTAAATTTCTCACATCAGGAATTGGTATTAATGCGACCTACCGTCTTAGAATGGCTAACAGATTTTTCCTCGAAAGATACATTATTGAAGAGATGAAAACACTTCAATACGCTTGATCCTGATATCACTGCCCGGCCAACTGGGCATAGCCGTCACCTTGACGAAATATGATGTGCCGTGATCACCAGGTATACTGTTGGTTTGGTGGGTTGCGACCTGAAAAACGTTTACATCGCCGGAGCTGGTGAATGCAGGATAGGAGTCAATGAGTTCGAAACTTACTCCTGCAACCACCTTATACCCCAGAATATTAACTTCCAGATCGTGTGAAGGGGCGTTATCAAAATAATATATCATTAGACTATCCAGCTTCCATCCGGTAGGTATATCAATTTTCTTTAGGAATACTGGTGTTGTTGACACTGCTTCAAACCAGCCGTCACTGACGGACTGAACATACGTGTTGGAAGACTTCTCAGCCTGCAAATCAGGGGGTGTAATCACGACGATTTGGTTTGAAACCGGCTGCAATATTTTTCGCCATTCCGTGCCGTCGTGACCTTCAAAAAAGTTCTTGGAATTATTAAATCGGATGGCTCCTTTGGCGCCCAGACTAGAATTATCTCGTGGTAATATGATAGCCTGGGGTAACAACTCGATCTCAGTTTGGCCATAAAGGCCAAGGTCGACAAATAGAAAAACAAGTAAAATTATTCTTGACATCTCCTTACTGTTTTAATGGTGACATTAAGCATTGATTTTCAAGCGAGTGACAAAGAACCTTTCCAAGTAGATCGTCATCTTAAGATCACTACTCAACCCAAGCTGATCAATCCAGTCAGACTATTTGGCCTTCCTGAATGTATTGATTGCACATCCTCAAGGATGGTTACCCTCAAGCAATCACAAAGCAGGGTAAGAAGCCTTTTAAACTAAAGGGCACCTCTAAAACCCATTCATGGATCGGGCACAATGGCTTCGCCATTTGTTTTTTGAATCTTTTCATTTATAATTTGTTGAATTTCACTCACGAAAGTAAGGCCAATGCTTTCTCAATTCGCTGTAGGAAAATACATTAGTTTTACGTGAGAATTTCGATATTGGGTTAATAACTCAACATACCTAACTTGATTGAGTGCTATTTTTTCACCAGCTTCAACCAATACGCTGATAACCCCAAAAACACAAGAGAATTAAAAGAACTAGGGCTATTGACCAAATTACTGGCTTACTGTCAGAAGTAGCCTGATTGCACTGCGTATAATAAACAAAGCCTGACCAGAAATAGGGATGTTTTAGAAGATCAACTTTCTGATTCTTGAGATATTCCAATTTTGCCTCTCTTAATCCTGTTTCTAACGATTCTTTATTGGCTAATTGTCGGTAGAATGATGTCATAATTTTGCCCGTAGCTTGATCATCAGCTTTCCAGAGGCTTGCAACCAGTTGGGGTGTCCCTGCATAAGCAAAGGCCCTGGACAGTGACATGATGCCTTCTCCTTTTTCAATTCGACCCAATCCCGTATTACAAGCACTCAGCACAACTAAATTGGCTTGTAGAGGCAAATTATAAATTTCATAAGCATGCAAATAGCTGTCTTCAATGGAATCGTGGCTATCAAAGATCAACCTGGATAACATGGGATCTTGATCGTTGATCATTCCATGTAAGGCCAAGTGTATCAGATCATAATCCCCCACTCTTCGTTTGAAGTTGTATTCTGTAGCTTCTTGGTCAAGGTATTTGTCTCCTCCCAGCATTGAATGAATCGAATTCACTTCATCAATAGCTCCTGGCAGCGACAGATTACCTGTGCGATACAGTCGCTGTAGAGCGACATCTTGCTGGGCATCGTCTAAATTGAATGCTTGATAGGACGGTGCAAATCCCGCGATCTTTCCTGATACCAGGTCCGAATGATCGAAATCCGATGAGAGGTAATGGGTGGCCGAAAAAGCATATTTGATTGCATGATCTTGGAGAAGATACTGGGGATCATCTTGAGGATTCGATTTCTTACATAAGGCCTCAAAGGAAAGATATCCCAATTTTTGATCAGGAACGATGATCAACTTTGTGAAATTCTGCAAACCACCATATCGGTCAGCCAACAATTCGTCAAATAGTGTCTTTGATAAAGTAGTGATTGAATCGGTAGATGCCTCGGGGTACTCGAGAATGAATTCCAGCGATTGCATCTGAATGACCCATTTGTCAAGTATATCCTGCACAGAATCTGTTTCGGCTAATCGATCAAAATAGAGAGTGTCCGGAGTGACGATCAGCCTGTAGACATGATCTTCACCCCAAAAAAATTGCATTAGACATTCCTCAGCCTTTAGAATGCTTTGAATCTCCGACGGGGAGGCTGGAGTCAGATTGCTGGTGAGTTCAAAATACTTGGGATAATTAATCTTTATCTCGTTCTGAACTCGGATCAAACTATCCCAAGTAGAAAAATATTTTAATTGTAGATCCCCTTGTAATACGTGGTCTTGCTGTCGACTAGCCTCTAATAACCTTTCTTCGAGACCAGCAAGATCATCTTGGAGGTTTCTATGCTTTTGAGTTAAGTCTTTGGGTAAACCAAAATCATCAACGTTTGCTGATTTCATGGTCTCCATGAGTAACAGAGATCTTGATTTTTCCATCGCTTGCCAAGCGTAGGAAAGGTAATGCTGATCACCGGTTTCCGTCCATCCAGCCATGGCGGCGTCAAGGAGATTCTCATAATGATTACGTGCTTTCTTCTGCAAGAAAATCTTCGATTCCGCATTTCGGTACGTCGCCCGCAATTTGTCCATCGTCTTGTCAGCATATTGCATGGCTTGTAATGCAAGCTCTAAATCACTAAGATTCTTGGTTGTCAAATAGTAACTAAACAATGCCTCACTTTGAAAGACAACTTGTTCAGCACCGAAAACGAGATTCAGAAAAGAATCGACAGGTGGATACTTGAAATGTGAGACCTGATCACTGATGCGATTCAATTTGTAAAGGGACGTATGCCAAGATTTAGCAGCTTGAAGAAAAGAGTCTTGCTGGTAAAAATATTGACCTTTCGTATGATGCAATCTGGAGACAATTATTATTTTATCAATCGAAGAATCTATAGTCAATTTTTCCGCCATAACCAAATATTCCTTCGCCTTGGCAAACTGTCCGCTTTCGATATAGCAATGTGATAAGTTTATGTAGCTATCTAATTCTTCAGCAACTGTAGTATGAATTTTCAAGCCCTTCAAATGAAAAGATATGGCTGTGTCAAATTGATGATTTGCAGTATATGCAATTCCTAGGTTAATATAAATTAGGTGTAGGTTAGGATACGTCGGTCCAAACCGATCTAAATAAATATTCATAGCCTTACTGAGATAGTGGATAGCACTGTCAGCTTGATCTAAAAACAGATGCATAGTACCGAGATCCCGATAAATCGTGCCGGTTGATTCATGTCCACTACCAAAATATTGGTGTTGAATTTCAATGGCCCGTCTTGCATTCTCTCGAGCAGATTTCAGATCCAACTGAGCCACATCAGTTGTAAATAGATTTTGATATCCCAATCCAATTTGAAAGGGAGGCGCTTTGATATCTTGCATGATTTCTATCCCTTCCAAAACCAAAGCCCTGGCTTGATCATACCTCCCGGACCGGTAGTAAACGTGACCGAGATGATAGAATACATTGGCTGAACTGGGATGTGTTTTACCAAGCAATTTCAAAGACAGGTCAAAAGCAGTTTCAGCATGGATCATCGCACGGTCCAGCTGTCCTTTTGTAATGTAAACGCGACTGATCTCAATTAACATCATCAATCTTTGTGTATCTGCAGGATGACCTACTTCATCGCAAATACTTAAACCATCGGTGAAAAGAGATAGAGCCTCTTCCAAATTGCCCGAAACACGCTCGTGATAAAAACCCAGGGTCGTGTAGTATGCAGCCGTTGACACATGGTGTCGCTCAATTTTATTTTCTTTCAGCAATTCTTCTATGGGCTGTAGTATCTCTGGAATAGCACTCATGCTGACTGCCCGGGTGAATTGTGTCATGCGGGCCATTTGCAATAATGATTTTACATATCTCTCATATTCATTGTGATTCGAAAAGTAGGCAGCAGCTTGTTCAAAGTTCTGATAAGCTTGTGCAAAGTTCTGTTGCTTGAATGCACGTTGTCCTCCCGAAAAGAGACTGTCACCAACAGATTGGCAAAAAAGAGTATGGGATAATGAACTGAATAAGATTAAAATGTAGTAACGAGATACCCATTGGGCCATGCTAAGCCATTTCCCGATAAATTACATATTTCCTTGCATATATTTGCACACCATATCCAGCCAATACATTCGACTTGTTCTTTCGATGAGCCGAGTGGTTAAAGAATAGATCTATGTCCGATATCGGTCTCATGTGCCGACTCAACCTCAGGCCTATGTATCCAGCTGATGCGGTGATCCCCTTTTGGCGCAGAAATGGATCCATTCCTCCCATTTCTCAAAATCGCACGCAGTGCCATACATCCATTAGCTTGCCCAATTGAGGAATACTGGCCTTAGCATAAGCAGTATATCTGTCTGTTGTCTGGTAGCGACAACAATTTACCTCCTCTGGAAATTAAAGATGCTCTAAGGGAAGAAAAGAAAGGACTCCACTCTTATTGCCAGTGAGAAAAATGACGCATTTGGAACACAAAAAACAAGATCTGGTTTTCCAGCGGATAATTCTCTATGTCGCCCTTTTATCTTTGCTAATCGCCGGGTTCCTATATTTTGAATATGTAGAGTCGGAACACTGAGCTGTGAAGAGGTCTGTTAAGAAAGAAACGGGAGCAGGAGATACAAAAAGCCAATGATTTGATAGAGTTAAAAACAAAAGAACTGGCAACCTCCACGGTCGAGTTTGATTTCTGGGCCAAGTCAGGTTACCACAGCATTGATCAGATCTTCAGGGTTCTATCAATAATTCATGTCAAACCTCTAAATCCCATCCAAATCCAGGCCGGTCTGGTGGTAGCATGTAAATACCTTCTGGCCCCCGTGTGATTTGATTTTCTTCCTCATACCGCTCATAGACTTCTATAGGACCTCCCGGTGCAGGCATAAACATTTCGCACCAAGGGCTGTTTGGAGTAGCCATGATAAAGTGAGCACCTCCTCCACGCCAGCCACCGTGAAGGATGACTGGAATATCAGCCACGGAAGCCATAGCGGCGATCTTACGCAATTCTGTTAAGCCACCGCACCAATTCATGTCCGGTTGCCAGATTTTCGCAGCGTCAAAAGTTTGCAAAAGTTGAAAGCCATACCTGGTGTATTCATGCTCACCAGTCACGATCCTCGTGGAGGTGATGTGTTTGTTCAGTCGACCAAATCCTGCATAATTGTCTGGTGGCAGGCATTCTTCCAACCAGTAGACTCGATAAGGCTCTACCGCTTCTGCAAATTGATAGGTATAATCCTCGGTAAATGCCATCCAACAGTCCAGCATGATCTCTCCATCTGCACCCAAGATCTCTCGGGCATGTCGTACCAATTGCACATTTTTTTCCAGCCCCTTGTGGCCGTCGGCTGGTCCATAAGGTACCGCCAATTTCAATTTGGTATAACCAAACTCAACATGCTGCTCCAGGTCATTGCCTGTGCAATAGGCAGGAATTCTCTGTTTGGTCTTGCCTCCAAGCAACTGATATACAGGCATCTCAAGCGCAATGCCAATCAGATCCCAAAGGGCGTTGTCAACGGCACTGATCGCATGTACAGCAAGACCTTTCCGACCGTAGTAGAGGGTTGACCGCCACATGATATCCCAAAGTCGTTCTACGTTAAAAGGATCCTCACCAAGCAGTAATTTCTTTAGGTGATTATCAATAACAAAGCCAGCGCCCGGACCCCCAAATCCGATCCCATTCACACCTTTGTCCGTCAAGATTTGCACAGCGGTGGGTCCCAAATCATCGCTCATAAATAGAGAACGTCGTGCTTTGTACTTGGGGTAAATCGACATCGGACTGGCCACTTCCACACCACCTGTAGACCAAGAACCAGCCGCTGGTTCGTACTCGGGCCAAGGTTTCTTCGGCCTGGGCTTTACCATTTTTACATCGGTAATTTTTAGTCCGCTGGTCACCTCCTTAAAGGGTAGGGACGGCAGATCAGGTTGTTGAAGATCTTCTGAAAGTAATTTTTGAAGAGAGGTACCAACGAGCGAAGCAGATGCACCTGCTGCTAGAAAATCACGACGTTTCATTATTGTTTATTTTCTTGTTTCGAGCCAACCTATTCACCATTGATTGAGTCCTTAATTTCAGAAAAATTTTGGATTGAATATCTACGTCTCCATATCATTTCTCGTGATCCCATCAACAAATAATTAGGTTAAAGAGTTGGGCTATTCAAGCAGTTCAAAGAATCCGAAGCAGCCCTTCATGATTTTCCGAATTTGCTGACAATTATTGGTATTGAGTCCAAATCAACAAAAATATTTGATAGGTTAGAGAAATGAAGCTTACAGTGATAAATTTGAGTTGGTTTCAACTTAAAATTCATAATGATTACAGAGATTTGGGCCAGATGCTGAAAATACTTTAGAAAACATGAAGTCAGACTTAGCAATTAAATTCGGAGGGCTGCTGCTATAGAGTAAGCCAGTTGACTGAATGGTAGTGAAGATGAAGAGCAATATCTATTTCCCCGTCATCTTGATTGGTCTTTGCTGCACAAATCCAAAGCCAGCGGGATCAGAAGGGCCAACGGATGAGTGTGAAATTGAGTCAGGAATCTCCATGCAACTTATCGTCTCAGAGCCACTGGTTGTCGATCCCGTTGCTTTTACTTTCGACGAGCATCAAGCCATGTACGTGGTAGAGCATCGGGGTTATCCTGATCCAGCCGAAGGAGGGAGACCGGCAAAAAATGAGGGTCGCATCGCCAAATTGAGTGATTTGGATCAGGACGGCATATATGATCATCGCGAGGAGTATGCGGAAGGATTTAGCTATCCCAATGGGATCATGTATTGGAAAGGAGGGGTATTTCTTACCTGTGCACCAGATATCTTCTATTTAAAAGATACGACAGGTGATGGTAAAGCAGATATTCGAAGGGTCGTTCTGACGGGTTTTCATGACACCAAAACAGCTCAGATCAGGATGAGCCACCCAATCCTGGGATTAGACGGTTGGGTATATGTAACTGGGGGCTTGAATGGCGGCGAAATTACTTCTCCTGAATATCCGAACCGCAAAAAAATTATTTATCGTTCAGGGGATGGACGGTTTCATCCCGAGACGCTGGAATTTCAGGTAACCGGAGGTAACAGTCAGTTTGGCCTAACCATGGATCCTTTTGGAAGAAGGTTTGGTTGCTCAAACCGCCATCCTGTGCAGCATATCGTTATGGAGCCCCAAGACCTGGCTCGAAGTCCCTACCTGTTACATAATGAAACAGTCAAAGACGTTTCCAGGGTTCAAGAAAAAGCAGTCGTCTATCCCATCAGCAATGCGGCTACCAGCGCAGATTTCATCCCCAAGCTCATTGGACGTTCGCACAAAGGAACATTCACCGCAGCCAGTGGATTACTCTTCTACGCTGATGCCGGGCTTGGATCCAGGCATCAAGGAAATTTTTTTATTTGTGAGTCGGCACAAAATCTGGTACAGAGTCAACGAGTTCGTCCGGATGGTGCAAGTTTTTCATCAGAGATTTCCACTGGAGACAGCGAGTTCCTGGCCTGTAAAAATGAATGGTTTCGGCCTGTCTTTCTAAGTCATGGACCCCACCCTGGTCTCTACATTGCTGATATGCATCGCAAGGTGATCGATCACCCTTCATATCTACCGGAAGCGATCCGGGCGGATTTGGATTTTGAAAGTGGTAAGGGCATGGGTCGTATTTATCGGCTTGCTTCGGAAGATTTAAGCAGTCAAGAAAGGAGCAGAGAGCAAGTTGACTTTACCAGAACCGCTGGAGCAGTCAGGTTGTTGGCATCAGCATGGGAATGGCAACGGTCCATGGCTTTTCAGATACTTTTGGAACGGAAGGACTCACTAGCCATACGAGATCTACGTGAAATGGCCAAAAGGGCTGAATTGGAGGAGTCACGGGTTAAGTGCCTCTGGCTACTACACTTAATGGGATCGATGAATCAGCAAACTCATATCAGTGCTTTTCAAGATCCTTCTCCTGAGGTGCGTGAGCAGGCTGTTCGCATTGCCAAAGTGTCAACAAAGCATCGTAAGGCTTTTTTTCCATATTTAATAAAGTTATCTGAGGATCCCGATATGCGCGTGCGTTTTATGACCAGTCTGGCTCTTGGATCATTTGAAAATAGTCAGGCTATGATTGCACTAGCTAAAATCCTAGCAAGAGATGGATTTGACACTTGGTCTCGTGCAGCCGCTCTAAGTAGTGTAGGAAAACACATTGAAGCATTCCTAGAGGTATTCCAAAGCCAGGGGCTTATTGATTCTACAGCACATCGTCTGGTCATGCGGGATCTGGGTCAGATGTTGGGAAATGAAGGGTCTCTCACATCCTGCACTAGGTTATTTCACGAGATCATCCATTCGCGGGACCAAGAAGGTTGGAGAATTTCCACTTGCCTAGGGCTGGTAAAAGGTATTCATCGCAAATCGATGGGGAAGGCAGCGAGGAATCCCAGCCCCTTCTTGCAGTTGCAGGGTAAGCCTAATGAATCTGAACACTTGCTCATTGAAGAATTTATTCAATGGATCAGCAAGATAGCCCTTAATCAGGGGGATGACCTCAACCTTCGGAAGGATGCGATTTCATTGCTGGGTTTTATGACGCCGGAACTTAGCTTCCCAATACTTAAAAGAATTGTCACAACACAACAAATACTTGAAATTAAGATCTCCGCCATTAAAGCACTGACTATTCAAGGTAAAGCTTCGGGAGCGAAATGGTTACTTGGTCCGGATAATTGGTCCGCGTATACACCTCAGATCCGCACCCAGGTTCTGTCAGTCCTCATTGACAGACCGGAGCACATTAAAATACTTTTGGAAGCGGTGAAAAACGGGATTATCAAACCCAGTGAAATATCCCTGGCCGCGAGAGAAAGACTTATGCAACATCAGAACCGAGAGATCCGAGATGAAAGCACTTTACTATTTGCCGGGATTGAAAAGGGAGACCGGATGGAGGTATATGAAGCGTACAAATTGCGATTGACGGGAGAAGGACAAGCGCAAAATGGTAAAAGGGTTTTTGAGCGGGCCTGCTCGACCTGTCATTCCCATGACGGGCATGGTGGGCAGGTTGGGCCAGATCTAACAGGCGTTCAAAACCAACCTGCAGACGCCCTACTGCTGCACACGCTGGTACCCAACTACGAAGTCTACCCGACTTATCAAGCGATTTTTATTGAGCTCCATTCCGGAGAATCTCGAACAGGTTGGATAAAGGCCGAAACAATCCATGCCGTCACCATTTGTACTGCGGGAGGAAGTGAAGAAACCATCCTGCGATCTAATATCGCTTCCATCCGGAACACCGGACAATCTTTGATGCCGGAAGGATTAGAACAAGTGATTTCCCCAGACGAGATGAATGATTTAATTGCTTTCCTCAAGTCGGGATATCGATAAATTTACCAATACGTATAAGGGAACATTTTATAGAAATAAAAAAAGGAACATGCATTATCGACTTTGGATCGTCTACACTCTTCTATTTCAGTGGTCATTTTTAGACAGTCAGACAAATCATAAGCCAGCTTTTATTCTAAAGGCTGGGGCAGCACAGAGTGTTATCACGCCCAAAATAGGATCTTCAGTGAATGGTGGTTTTCGGGATCGTACTGCGCAACACATTCATGATGACACCCATGCTCGATCGATTGTACTGGATGATGGTCGGAAACAAATAGCTCTCGTTGTTTCTGATCTATGTATGGTCTACCGAGAAACATTGGATGATGCAAAAAAGCGTGCCCATGAACTTACCGGTATCCCCGTTGAGCATATGCTGATGTCTGCAACACATACGCATTCTGCAGGTACAGCCTGCGCAGTTTTTCAAAGTGATCCTGATCCTGATTACCTAGGGTATTTGAGTCAACGAATTGCCGATGCTGTGGTCAGGGCTTACAACAATTTAGCACCGGCCAAAATCGGTTGGGGGTGCGGAAAGGAACCTGGACAAGTATTTAATCGTCGCTGGAAAATGAAACCAGGGACGGTTCTAACCAACCCCTTTGGAGAGCCGGATCAAGTAAAGATGAACCCTGGCATTGGCAACCCCAACTTACTGGAGCCAGCAGGTCCAATAGACCCTGATGTAGCCGTGTTATCCATTCAAGGTCTCAATGGCGAACCGATTGCTTTGCTTGCCAATTACTCACTACATTATGTGGGTGGCACAGGGCGAGATGAGGTTTCAGCCGACTACTTTGGTGCGTTTTGCAACCGGCTTCATGAAATGATGGGACAATCAAAATCAGAAAAACCCTTTATCGCCATGCTGTCAAATGGCAGCAGTGGCGATATCAATAACATAGATTTTTCAGCAAGTGAAGCAAAACCTTTGCCTCCATATGAGAAAATAAATCAGGTAGCAAATATCCTTGCGGGCGAAGTATTTAAAGTGCAACAACAAATTAAGTATCACCAATGGGTTCCACTAGATGTGAGCCAGAGAGAGATCACCCTCTCCGTTAGGCAGCCTACTAGAGAAGAAGTTCTAGAAGCCAAAGAAATTTTAGCCAATAAAGAGGAGTCAGTCTTGACGAAATTGGAAGATATCTACGCCAGAGAAACTATTTTGTTAGATGGTTACCCTAGCGAGATGGATCTTATCCTCCAGGTCCTACGGATTGGTGATTTGGCGATTTCAGCAGCACCTTGTGAAATATTTGTCGAAATAGGCATGGAAATCAAAGAAGAAAGCCCGTTTGGTCAGACCGTTATTATTTCTTTAGCAAATGGTTATAATGGTTATTTGCCTACTCCCAAGCACCACAAACTAGGAGGCTATGAAACATGGAGAGCTCGTTCCAGCTATCTTGAGGTAGATGCATCAGTAAAAATCACCCATGTTCTGATCGATCTTTTGCATGCATTGCACAAAAAGAAGTATCCGGGCAGTCCCATCCCCAATCACATGAAACTAGGGAAGCCACAGGATTTATTTAATGGCCAAAACCTTGAAGGATGGTACACCTTTTTAAAAGGACGTGGCAGAAATAACGATCCTAAAAAGGTGTTTAATGTCGAGGATGGAATGATCCGGATTACTGGAGAAGAATACGGTTGCATCACGACAAATGAGGAATACAGTAATTACATGCTTGAAGTCCATTATAAGTGGGGAGAAAGAACTTTTGAACCAAGGATTGATCGAGCAAGGGATAGTGGCGTATTGATTCATTCTCGTGGTGAGGATGGAGGTTATAAGGGCACGTGGATGCATTCGATAGAGTGTCAAATTATCGAGGGAGGCACCGGTGATTTTCTGGTCGTTGGTGATAAAAGCGATCAATTTTCAATCACGAGTACGGTGAATCAAGATAATCAAGGTAGTGCGAAATATTATGATCCCGATGGAGAGCCAGTAACCATAAATCAGGGGAGAATAAATTGGTATTCCCGGGATCCTGCCTGGAACGACGAGCGGGGTTTCAGAGGAATAAATGACCGCGAAATGTCCGTTGGTGAGTGGAATAAACTTCTTTGCATTGTTGATGGTAATCAGATCACCGCATACCTAAATGGGCACCTGGTCAATCATGCTACACTGATCACACCAACTTCGGGTAAAATTCAAATTCAATCCGAAGGTGCCGAAATATTTCTGCGAAAAGTGACCCTTACCCCATTTGCTCATTAATTCTGGTGCTTCATTCAAGAAGTATATGATATTATTGGGGCAGCTAGTTTTTGACAGATCGAAGAGGCGAAATCGAGCATAGCCTTAGCTATGTGAGGCTTTTGACGATGAAGAGATGGCGGAAAGCAGCATGCCAATAGTATTAGTTATTTTTTGAATGAAGCACTAGTGAGGCTACTCCGGAAAGTGCCATCTTCATAAAATGAGCCTATTTTGGATGAGATTTTCACTTTTTCGAGATTGGGTGATGCCTGAGTATCAGCCGATTGAGAAAAATGGCCTGTCCCGTCGAAGCCTTGGCGTAGCGGGGAAAGATCGCCAAAAGAGCCATTTTTGATTTGGCGACCTTTTCGGAGTATCCTCACTAGTGAGTGACTTTCTGGAAGTCATTTACCATCGTTGTCTCGCCATTGATTGACGGTGCTGGCAGTGACTTCCATGAAAGTACACAGAACTTTAGGGAATGGCTTTCAGGAAGTCATTCGAAACAGCGTATCCCATACCGGTCGTGACTCCGAAGAGAAACCTACCATTCACAACCTTTCGATATATAAATAATAGGCAGGATGAATGCGTCCATGTACATCCAACAGCCAAGCTTCCAAATCATATCTGCCTGCGGCCATATCCACTATATAGGTGATTTCAGCTGATTGGCTTTCGATGGGTAAGGTCTCCTGATATTGACCAACCGAAAGAAAGGCTTCAGAAAAATCCGATTTGACACTGGCAGGAGTGGCCCGGTCCAATCTTACAGGCTTGGCTGACGGCGGGAAAGTGTCATTAATAGCCAATCCCGATTCTCGTGGAAAGCGTCGCAAGCTGATCTTGTAGGTCGCATCCTGCGTAAACTCAATTTTCCAGCGACCAGCGGCTGTAGCAGCATCAATTGCACCAAATTGATGCCAAGCACGGCCTAATTTCCCGGTCAACATATCATGGGCTGAAATCCGGGAGGGGTTTTCATAAGCTGTTCCTACTTTAATGTAAGCGTAACGTTCATTGACCCCTTCATCTTCCAATGATTGCCACCATTTTTCGTAACCTTCCGACAGGCGATCTGCAACTTCCGGGAATTTTTCAATAACGTTGTGTTCCTGTTTCAAATCTTCTTCCAGATTGAACAGCATGTCTCCATTTACCAACCGCCATTTTTCGTCCATTACCGTATAATCTTTGTATTTACAAAGATTTTGCACTCGTTGAGTGTCCATGTACAAAATGCGGTTTGGGAGCTTGGAAGTATCCCCGAGCAGAAGGGAGGCCAGGCTTATACCATCAAGGCTTTTTGCCGGTGTGAAACGTAATCCAGCAAGATCAACCAACGTCGGTAAAATGTCATAGTGTGCTGTCAATTGAGGCAGATCCATTCCACCAGACAATCCTCCCTCGGGCCACCGGATATAAAATGGCACCCGATGGCCGCCCTCCATGACACTCCCTTTTCCACCGGTCATACCTGCATCGAAAATATTTTGACCGCCAGCCGAGCCATTGTCCGTCATGAAAATGACTATGGTATTTCGATCGATACCTAAGTCCCTCAATTTATCATCCAATCGCTTAAAATTATCGTCTATGTTAGTGATCATGGCATAAAATCGTCGAAATCGATCTGAAAGATTGGCATTATTCTGATAGCCCTCTAAATAGTCTTCCGGTACATTTAGTGGTCCGTGAGGAGCATTTGTAGAGATATAGCAAAAAAAGGGATGGTCGTGGTTTTCTTCGATAAATGCCAGAGCCTCTTGAAAAAAAACATCGGTACAATACCCTTCATACTCCCTGGTCTCACCGTTGTGCCAGTAGGTGTCGTCAAAGTAGTCATTCCCCCAATAATCAGGCCCCTGACCGACACCCCCGCCTCCATGTCTAACCACCTCATGAAAGCCTCTATCCTCAGGGCGAAAAGGGTAATTATCGCCCAAGTGCCACTTGCCAAACATCCCCGTAGTATAACCATTCTGCCTGAGGATCTGCGGAAGCAACATTTCATCCTCAAACAACAAGGACCGCCCAGAGATGGTGTGAAATACATTAAGCCGGTTGGTATGGCGGCCGGTCATGATGGATCCCCGGGTTGGAGCACAAGTTGTAGAAACATGGAAGTTAGTCAGTCGAACAGCCTCCCCATAAAACCGATCTAAATTTGGAGTTTTGATGTGGGGGTTACCTTCGCAAGCCAGGTCATTTTTACCTTGATCGTCGGTGATTACGATAATAATATTGGGCTTATCTTGTGCCCATCCATTCACCAGCGAAATCGACAATACCACTAGGATCTGCAACAAGACACCTGCTTGAATCAATATCTTATGCCAGTTCCTGATCATATAAGCAAATTTTCTACACATAAATTGAAGTATTAAATCTGAAGGAAGAAAATCTCTCAAGGGCTCCGTTGCGCTCAATTTAAGGAATTCAATTTAGGGTACCTCTAAAAACCCCGTTCGTGGATCGGACACAATGGCTTCGCCATTGTTTTTTGAATCTTTTGAATTTATACTTCGTTGAATTTCAATCAAAAAATTCAAAACCGATCTCACTCAGAGGTTTTTAGAGGTACCCTTTATCCAGATGAACCGGTAGCGAAGTGATGGCATCATCGCCGCAGGTTACCGACCAATGTGGGAGAGATTTCCTCCAATCGAGTTTGTAAGGGATGGTATGGTTTCGATGCAAGCACCGGTCGATGCGCTGTCGAATGGGAGATTGGTCAAACGCAGATGGGCATGGTATTGATTTTTGCATGATCGTTGCAAAACTTTTTATCCGCTCTTCCGGAAAGTCTTTAGTACAGTGCTGGAGGTTTTGGTCCAATCTCATAAGGATAGGTCCCATCTAAGGTCATACCCAATATCGGTTTTTCCGGCAACTTCAGCGATTATCCGATAAAAACGTTTACAAACGACTATAAACGTTTAATATCGGGTAAAGGGGCAGAATTCTGTTATTGTTGCTAAGTAAGGAGGTATGGGCACTGATTCATGCAGCCACCAATCTGAAACACCGAACTATTTTGACAACCATATACAGTGCTGCGCTGCACCTCCCAGAGGTACTCAATGTAAGAATAGAAGATAATCACCGGGATGAAGGCTACATAATTATCAGAGGTAAAGGCAAAAGAAGCGCGCAAGACGGTCTTGTCAAAAATGCTGGTTGACATTCTCGACCTATATGTAAAGCAATACCGGCCAAGTTACTGGCTATTCGAAGGACATATGGCGACCAGTATAGTGGTTCGAGCATCACCCGGCTTAATACGCGGGCAGTGAAGAAGGCAGGCATGAATCCATGGGCTACACCACACACGTTTGTGGCACTCATCTATTGCCCCAAGGGGCTAACTTGCGCTATGTTCGATCAATGCTGGGCATGGTTCACCAAAGACTACGGAGATCTACATGCACGTGATGGACATTGACAACAAGACCATTCAGAGCCCACTGGATGTGATTATGAAAAATCGTAACTTGGAGACATAAACATAGGGTATATATCAGCAATAGTTGCTGATATATGGGTGTTAGCGGGCATTGAACCGACACCCAAACAGATTGCATTCCCTTCTACTTTTCAGGAATAATTTTTAAAGAAAATAACAAATAAATTTGCGCAAGTAATTTCTTGCGCATATATTAGCAAGCGTTTACTTGCGCATAAACTATTTAACATGACTCCAAACCGAGATGTTTTTCAAGCAATAGCTGATCCAACAAGAAGAGCAATCATACATTTGGTTTCTCAGAAACCACAGAATGTGAATTCGCTTGCTAATAACTTTGATATGACACGTCAAGCTGTTTCACTACACGTGAAAATTTTAACTGAATGTGGACTCATAAACATTAAACAGCAGGGCAGAGAACGTGTTTGCGAACCAAAGCTCGATAGATTAATAGAAGTTTCAGGATGGGTAGACCAATACCGAAATTTTTGGGACAGCAAATTGGACTCATTGGAAAGTTATTTGGCCAAAATTCAAAAAAAGAAGGAATAGAAAGATGAAAGAATACAATTCATTCAAACAGGAAGACAACATTCTTACACACACAAGAATTCTTGATGCTCCTAGAGATTTAGTTTGGAAAGTATGGACAACCCCTGAACATATAAAAGAATGGTGGGGCCCAAATGGTTTTTCGCTTACAACCAAATCAATGACCGTAAAACCAGGACAACTATGGGATTTTATTATGCACGGAATGGGGCGTGATTGGGATAACAAAATTGAATATGTAGAAGTAAAAAGACCTTCTCTTTTGTCTTATAAACACACAGGTGCAGAAAGCGAAGATTACAATTTCACAGTTTCAGTATTCTTTGAAGAACTTGACGGAAAAACATTGTTGACAATGAAATCAGTTTTCAAGTCAAAAGCAATTATCGAAGAATTGAATAGAAAAGTAAATGCCATTGAAGGTGGCAAACAGACTTTAAATCGACTTGAAAACTATCTTAAATTAATGACAAGTAGTAAATAACTAAATAAACTGGGGAATTATGAGCAAAATAATCTTTGACAGCGGAATATCACTTGATGGTTTTTTCGCAGGTGACAATAGAGGTCCAAAGAACCCAATGGGTGGAGTATCAGGAAAAATTCATATATGGATGCTTAATCAAAAAGCTTTTTGGGAATATTTAGGAATGGACGGAGGGAAAGAAGATGGTCCTGATGGAAAATTAATCAAAGAATCAAATACGAGACCAGGTGCATTTATTATGGGAAAACGAATGTTTGAGGAGGGTGAAGTAAGTTGGCCGAATGACCTCTATAAAGCAGACGTTTATGTTTTAACACACGAAAAGCGGGAACCTTGGGTTCAAGAAGGCTCGACAACTTTTCACTTCGTTAATGACGGAATAGAAGGTGCACTTGAAAAAGCAAAGCAATCCGCAAAAGGAAAAGATGTGAGAATACAAGGTGGAGCAAATACCATTCAGCAATTTCTCAATGCAGGGCTTGTGGACGAGTTCTTCATACACATCGCACCTGTTTTTTTAGGAAGCGGTATCCGACTTTTTGATGGCATTGACAAAGACAAATATCACCTTGAAATCGTAGAAGTGATACCATCAGACTGGACAACACATTTGAGATACAAACTGACGAAGAAATAACAACGACCCGCTAACAATGTATATAAAAAATAGGCGAATGATGAATAATATCATGGCTTCTGCTTCTTACCAAGCTTTGTGCTTAACTGAAAGTTTGGTACCTCATAGTCGCCTACTTTTCATATACTAACCGTTGTGCGGTATTTGAAAATTGAAATTGAACGATAGAACATATATAGGATGGTGGCTCCTTGGGTTTGATGGAACCATTGACACCTCATTCCAATATCCAGGCCAACTGGTGATCGATGAGGGAAATATTGGAAGGTTACAACTACTTGGAATTGCAGAGGATGATAGGGATCTCATTCATAGATTACAAGCCAAGGATGGTAAAATTCTTATAACTGGAATTACGACAAACTCCTCAACAAAGGGAGGATCGAAGATATCACTATTGAACTGTCGATTTCAGGGTCTCACAATGTCAGGTATATTTGCCTTCACCCTGGAAAGCTCGTTGATATTGATTGGGCACAATCTCCACGCTATCAGGACTTTCAAGATTGGCAAAGTCAAGCTCCGACCAAAATTCTTAGAGGATTGGATTGCAATAACTGGTCATGAACAACCTTTGGTTAAATTTGAAGGCGGTTTCTCGGTTGACCATTCGTATCAAGTTCCAAAACCCATCCTTTTATTGAAAAATAATTCCATGCGGATACGGGTGGAATTTGAAGGTAAACTTAAGGGAAGATCATTTTCAAACTCCTACCAAATTACTGAAAGAGCATTTGTATCTATTTCATTCCAAAAGACTAAAACCCTTAAGTATGTTTGGCACTTACTGGACAAATTGAGCAATTTCTTCACCCTTGCAATCGGCGAGGCCGTTCCTCTAAAAGATTTAGAATTTGGCCTTTTTACAAGAGCTGAAATGAGGAAACAGGAGCTTAAGTCAAATACAATGATATCAGTTGTACGGCCAGAGGAAAGGAAAATTGGAAATAGTAAAAATGTCAATAAGGATCAAATGCCTTTATCCTATGCATTTATTGAGAGAAACTCGAATTCAATTTTACATAAATGGATGTCGACATACGAAGACTACAAACCCGCCTTGAACCTATATTTTGGAAAGATATATAGCAAAGGACAATATGTCGAGAATGCCTTTCTAGATATCGTCTTTGCGATCGAAGTATTTCATAGATTGCTAACACCAAATTTCAATGGCAAAAGCGAAAAGTATAGGGAAAAATTAGATGGAATTCTAAAAAAACATCATGCAAATGAAAGAAACTGGTTGATACGAAGGCTAGGTAATAAGAGCGAGAAAACTTTGATCAACCGATTCAATGACATCTTGACTAAATATGCCTCCATAGCTAATGAAATCTTTAGAAAGCCGGAACAAGCAATTGAAAGGGTTGTTACGACGAGAAATTATCTAGTACATTATAGTATCCCAGATGAGTTGCGCAAACTTGTAATTCCAACCAGGAACCTCCATGTGTACACGGATAAACTAACAGTTCTGTTTCAAGCTATACTCATTCAGCATTTAATCGAAGACCCAGATCTCGTGAAGCAACAATATGGAAAATCAACATTAAACAAGTTAATTTTACAGGAAAATGAAACACCGCACAACATGGGCTAATAACGGCATGCTGGCTTCAGCGGTTTATGATCTTGACTAAATGTGTAAGAACTGTTAAACTGTCGGAGGTGCCATTGAGCGAGTGCTGTCAAATCCGCTTGCCAGCACGACCGCATAGCCCAGAACCGTTACCTGCAAGCTGTAGGACATGATAAAATCCTTGTGTATAGTTATTTCGTTAACCTTGGCACATACATTAGGCAAATGCCAAGAGGAGATATTCTTTAAGGTGGGGTACCTTCCCAACAATGACTACACCTTGAGCCAAGTCACTTTCACTGAAAACAATGTTAAATACATTGCCTCAGAAGAGTTTCTGAAGAACCTCAAGAATAACGGAGTTGCGAACCCAACAATAAGAAGAGATACTAGCGGTCTTAGCAGTATGTCCAGGACCGGTGCTCCGATTGAAGAGCATTACTTTCCAATTGAGGTTGAGATTCTTATTTCAACTAATCCCGCATTAGCGAGTGGCACGGTGTTTCATGGTTGGTCGATTGATGGAGTCACCACAGTAGATTCTATTACCTCTTCAACAATGTCAGATGCTGCAAAGGCCGCACTCATTGGAAGCGCTGAAACCATGTTAAATCAGATCAAGTACCCTGAGCGGATGATTGCAATCGGCGAAAGCTTTGAGCAAAAGAGCCCGATGACGATGCCATTATCGGATGTAGTAATGGACATAGAAGTTAATTCCGTGTTTACCTTGTCCAAGATTGAGAACGGCATCGGATATTTTGATCTCGACCAAGTGTATACGTTAAAGGCAGCTACCAAGAATTATGAGATGGCATTAGAAGGCGTCGGCTCAGGACACATTGAATACGATGTAGACAAGCAGTTTATCACGAAATTTTACCTAGACATGGAAATGAGCTTAGCCGCTGAGCTAGAATTATTCTCCATTGAATTTCTCACCAAAAGCACAACTAGTCAAAAAACCGTCATTGCGGGTGCCAGCAGGTAACAGGCGCTATACACCAACCACCCTTAACGCCTCCGCCATAAGGCGTCGGCTTCGCAGTAGATGCCCTCAGGCATCTGTTTAATTCCGTAACTTAGGTGGTCGGTGCATAGCACCACAACGTTGCCACTACCCAAAATGGGGGAAAGAACCAGTAAATTAAAGATCATTAATTATCAACATTAAAATATTATTAAATGAAAAAAATTACGCTACTAACATATTTAATGAGTCTCTCTGTCATGAGCCTTTTTGCCCAAAACGTTGAAGTTGAAGGAAAGGCCAAGATAACAGTCATGGACACACTGACGAATGTATCAGCCAATGTAGTCAGACAATCAGATGGGACCCTAGCGCTGCGCCAGTATAAAATAGGTGATATGGCTCAGGGCGGTATTGTCTTTTATGTAGATGAGTCAGGAGAGCATGGTCTTGCAGCAGATACTGTGGATCTTGGTACCGGCATAAGATGGTTTGCCGGTTACCCCGGTGATACACAAGCTAAGGGAGACGGTCCATTTTCGGGAGAAATGAATACGGCTATCATCATATCCGCACAGGTGGCGATAGGAGATGACGGAGCTACCTATGCCGCAAGGCTGTGTACGGAACTTCAGAAAGGAGGCTACGGTGACTGGTATCTACCCTCAAAAGAAGAATTGAATTTGATGTACACTAATCTTCATCAGGCGGGTCTTGGTGGTTTTGCGAGTGGGTTGTACTGGAGTTCTACTGAGAGCAGTCTTGGCAACGCCTGGGGCCAGTTTTTCGACGGTGGCGACCAGTCCAAAGACCCTAAGGACAGCGGCAGTAGGGTTAGGGCTGTTCGGGCTTTTTAACATTTTATCTATTTAACTCTTAATACCGCGAAGCGGTCGATTTTAAAATTTATGGCATTGTACCATGATTTACCGGTATTTAAAGACGTCTACAAGTTAATCATCAAGTTATTTGAGTATACGAAAGATTTTCCGAGAGAATATAAGTATACATTGGGACAGGATATTAAGCGGGATGGAATACGATTAGTGAGAAGTATCTACAGATCGAATAAGGAAAAAGACAAAAGAGCATACTTAGAATCCTTTCTGGATGACTTTGAAATCTTGAAATTGGTAATTAGAATTTGCAGGGACATGCAAATACTATCTCTGAAAAAGCAAGCTGAATTGAGCATATTAATGGACAGTATAGGTAAACAAATAATAGGATGGCGTAATGCACAGAAAAATTATAGAGCGATACTTAATCAAAATGAGATCACTAAAAAAGCTAAACCAACCATTGAAGAGCAGGTAAGGTTTCAGAGTAGTATCAATTCCTACTTAGGAATTATGAAACACTATAACACCTATGGTCTAAGAAAGAAAATGCTTTGGAAACACCTCAATCCATACTGGTGGAATGTCGTTTATCTGTCAGGAGGATACGCTAAATTTGTCAGGAAAGAAAGAAAAGTGAGCGGCAAGTAACAAGTGATATGAGATCAGACTTGCTATCGCTGCGTCCGCTCCATATCACAGATCCGTTGGTGGCAATTATTAATGAAACTAAATAATGGATTTCTCTGATTTTGGAAGGCCAATACTTGGTAATAGCCACCGGCTCAGAAGACATCTCAGGCAGAAGGTTTTTAGAAATTCAAGAAAATGAAAAATTAAATTTTAAATTCTATGATGAACCTGAAACTGAAGAGGGGCATTGCTAAGATTGAATACACTAGGCGAAAAAGGGATTATCGGCGAATAATGGATCGGCAATAGCACTTATTTACCAATGTTTAATCAAAATTCAATACTGGGAACAGTCTCGGTCATATTTTGCCCAACTGGAACGATCTGGAGTGTTTAAGAACCGAGGAATCCGAGAATTGGAACAAATTGGAAATGAAGAATAAGATAAAAGCTGGCAACAATGTGTAGCACACAAGAGCGGGAGAAAGAGTCTTGCCGTAAGAGTACCTTTGATGTGAAGAATATACTTAGAAAGTAGTTGAGGATGCGACAAGACCCGCTCCTGCGGCTATACTGAGCGTTATGGGTAACCAAGAAAGGAAATGAGGTCCTTAACTAAGAAGATGATCGGTCAGATATTTAGTAGGAGCAATCTACCTGATAACAAAGTTGAGGTGGAAATGCCTCAAATTGTAAGAGAGATCAAAAACATGCAAGAGAATGGGGAATTTGATACCGAGGCATTTGAATTTGGGATCGATTATTACGAAGGCGAACGAAACCCATTTGATCCAATTGATGCAATACCCTTTGGATTCACTGGGAACAATGGAATACATTTCCTTTTCTTAACGGATTTTGGAACTCATGAGAATTTAGATGATGCACCAATAATTTGTGTCGCTCCAGGTTTTGATCCAGTAGTAAATTTAGTGGCAAGGAACATTATTGACTTTTTCAGTATAGTGACAACAATCGAAAACTCAACATTATTAGCAGATCAATACAAGGATCAGGAACAGTTTGAAAGTAGAAGAGAAGAATGGTTCGAAGGATGGCGGTCGGAACCAGAGACTGCTCAACACAGAAAAGCACAAGCTGATAAACTGAGGGAAGTATTTAGTCTGAGAACCATAGATGATGTTGTTGAATACACGAAAAAGATAAGAGAGGACCGAATGAAATCTGTTGAGACATATGAAGATAAATACAGTGGCCTTGGAATAAATCCTGAAGACAATGAATCTATAGTCAAGTTTGAACATACGAAGGAACCTGCAAGAGTTAAGGAATTCTTGAATTCCAATAATTTAAGTTCAAGACTGCAATTCTATAGGGACTGTCCTAACAACTTTATATTAGGAAAGGAAAATGATTATGAAATTCAAAAGATAATAATCAAGTTCTTAATTAAAGATGGATTTAGGCGCGAGGCGGAGAATTTAAGATTAGTGCATTAAATGGTATACCCATAACATGGGCTCATGACGGCATGCTTGCATTATCTATGTTAAGTTCTTGAGAAGATGTGTAAGAATTGTTAAATTGTGGATGTGGTATTGAGGGAGGTGCTTGCAAATCCGCTTGCCAGCACGACCGCATAGCCCAGGAACGTTATCTGGGATAAAAAATCAAGCACTTTGACGATGCGAACAACCCTTTGATCGGAACTAAAACAGCTATTGATGTGTTGCCCCATAGTGAAACTTTCTGTATATTAGATTTGTGGGTGCTAGGAAGTACAGAAGAATCCTTAGATATAAGAACTACTTCAATGAATTCTTCAATAAGCAAAGAACAAAGATCAAGCAAAAGATCATTTGGACCTTGGAACTCATTGAAGATATCGAACATGTTCCTGAGAAATATCTGAGACATCTAACTGATACGGATGGATTGTATGAAATCAGAATCAAACATGGATCAGACATCTTCAGAATCTTCTGCTTCTTTGACTCTGGGAACCTGGTCATTCTGATGAATGGATTTCAGAAGAAGACGCAGAAGACACCCAAAACAATGATTATGAAAGCTTTGTCAATAAAGAAGGAATATGAACAGGAAAATAGAAAATAAAGAATTGGGAACACTGGATGAACTAAAAGAAGAACATTTCGGCGAACGGGGAACAAAAAAGAGAGAGGAACTTGAGGAAGGATATAAGAATTTTAAAATCGGTGTCCTCCTCCAAGAAGCCAGACTAAGAAAGGGCATGACACAACAAGAACTTGCCGATAAAGTTGGAACGACTAAATCCTATATTTCTAAGATCGAGAATAATGTTAAAGAAGCTAGGATATCAACACTCCAGAAGATCGTTGAGCTAGGATTTGGCGGAGAATTGGAATTCTCAATTAAAATTTGAAAAATGGAACCCCAGATAATCGAGTAGAGTGAGGTAGCCAGAAAAATGACTACCTCAGCCCTCTCACACCACCGTACATACGGACCTCGTATACGGCGGTTCATAAGAAAATCAAGTCGTTCGAGATCGTACCTGATGGTAATAACTAGAGAAGGATTGATAGCCTCGCCGTTTAAGCCTAGCCTCCGTGACCCACCCATCCGCTTCGCGGTTCACTACCTCAAATGTCCTCAGGACATTTGGTTTTGTTGCACAAAACTACAGTTCGTTCATCCATAATGGGACTGCAGGCAATCCTCCACCCTCCTAATCGAGAATAGCAGAATTGTCTCGCCTTGCCGTGAGACAGACCCAATTGACGAAAAGCACGGTAACGACGTTTCGGGTTCTTCCAAGCCTTCCAGATGCAATACCGTAATCGACATCGTATCCAGCTGTCCAGATATTTGAACTTCTCATATCCCGTAGCGTGCTTGAAATAATTAACCCATCCCCGCATTAGCCAATTCAACCTTTCTACCCGCTCCAAAATAGAAATTGGAAGAGTCTTCTTTGTGATCAATTTGATTTTCTCCTTCAGCCGTTTCCAGCTCCTCTTCGATATGCTCAGACGGTATTTGCCCCGCTCTCCCTTCTTGTAGGTAGAGGTAAAGCAGTGTCCTAGCAATTTGAATTTAACTGGCCGACATACGGACGTCTTCTCCTTGTTCACTTCTAGTTTTAGCTTCGTCTCCAGGAATCTGGTGATGTTACTTAGTACTCGGTAGGCTGCCCGCTTGCTCCTTAGGAACATGCTGCAGTCATCAGCGTACCGCACAAATCTGATTCCTCGAGTACTCAGCTCATTATCCAATTCTGTCAGTAATATATTTGACAGCAGTGGACTCAAGGGACCGCCTTGCGGTGTTCCTTGATCCCGTTTGGAATAATGACCGTTGCACACCACTCCTGCTTGTAGATACTCGCGTACCAGTCTTAGCAGGACCCTGTCTGAAATCCTCCGGCGTAGTAGTCCCATAATCTTGTCATGGTCTACCTTGTCAAAGAAACTCTTCAGATCCAGGTCAATGATGTGTTGGTACCCTGCATTGATGTAGTCGGTAGCTTGTGCCAGTGCCTGGGAAGCATTTCGTCTTGGTCGAAAGCCGTAGCTATACTCCGAAAACGTCGGATCCCAAATCTGGCTAAGGACTTGATGAATCGCTTGTTGTATCATCCGATCAATTACCGTGGGTATCCCCAATTGTCGGATCCCGCCATTCGCCTTTGGAATCTCTACTTTCAGTACTGGTTGCGGAACATAACTTCCACTGACTAGTGCCTGTTTTAGAGACCCAAAGTGATCGCTCAGATACTCTCGCAAATCATCTACTTCCATTCCATCCACCCCAGCACTGCCTCTATTAGCAACCACTTGGCCAAAGGCAACCCGCAAGTTGTCTCCACTAAGAATTGTTGCCATTAGATCTCCATACTTCATCATGCAATGCTCATTGATTTAATCTGCCTTCCTCTCCGGTCCGAATCGATCCCATCCTCTGCCTATCCTACAGGCCTGATTCTTTAGAAATCGATGGTTTCCACTGAGTCCAGCCCGCCCATCCGCTAGCGGTTCTCTCCTTTCGGTGTCCAGCAGACTCCGAGCCCTCGGCACAGTCGAGAATGTAATACAGATGCTTCGGTCAGCACCATGTGTGCCACCTCGACAGACCTGCCATCCCCTCCGCTTTCGCGGTTCCCTCACTTCGAGTACTGTCGTACTCGACTCCTTTGGAGATCGTTCACTCATCTCATAGGCAATTCATGTTCTTCGGTACAGGCCACCCTTCCGCAAGCGGTTCACTCCGTCAGATGTGCCCCGCACATCTGGTCTTCGACTTCACTGCGTTCATAGTCCAGCTTACTTCAGACTCACAGTCGCCTGCTAACCCACCCGCTTTCGCGGTTCCTTCGCTTCGAGTACTGTCGTACTCGACTCCTTCGGAGTTCGCTCAGCCACCCTTGCTGCTTGCTACATGCCTAGCTTCGTCGTCATATGGTATTCGCATCCCGCTAGAATCCCGCATCGTAAGGTCTTCCACCCTACAAGTATTCTTCATTCTGCGTACTTTTAACAGAATGATTTAGTAGCCATTCAAGGCACACACATTAGATAAGAAGGAAGAGCTCCTTCGTCACTCCTCCTCTTATCATCATACGTTATGCTCAATAAGAATACTTCATCAGGTGAATGAGGACAAGGAAAGCGAATATGAATCCCTATGAAAAACATTTTGAGGAACTTTCGGAAAGTATAACCAAGCTCAAAGGAACATTATATCATGTTTCAACAGCACTCAAAAATTACTCGAAGGATTTCATGGGCCGTCATGCAAAATTTGATAATCTACCAGATTTTGCCCTTGGCTCATTTGTGGTAGCATCAGATCTAACACACTTTGGACAAAAGGGTATTCCTCGAGTTTACCCTTGCCCTGGAAGACATGTCGTTAAATTAAGTGAGTACGAAACTGAAACGAACGCTCTGATAAATAGAGAAAGGGCATTTTCGGCCGCACATTGCTATGAGAGACTAGAATCTTTCATGAAGGACATCCTTTTGCAGTACTACCTTGATAGTACTCTCTCAGCAGCTAATCTTAAATTGTACTCAAAATTATCCTCTACGGACCCCGTGGAAATTAGGAGGGAAATATCTAGACGAACTGGTAAGAACAATGTTGATTTATTGAGAACCTTTAGAAAAATAGCTCCAAGCTTTGAGAAATTTGAGAAGAGGAACATCAGAGAAGTTGATTTTACTTTATGGTACAAGGTTTTCGCTGTATTCAGACATAGTGTAACACACAGGAGTGGTAAATTGTCAATTGATAGCGAGGACTACAAATCATTGGATTCCAAGTCACGGGAAATCCTAAAGGAATATTTTCCAAATATCAATGTAGAGAATGAATTGATATTCGAACTTGCTCAGAGTGATGGAGAAAGAATTTTCAGAATGACCTGTGAATATGGCTTCCAAATCTTCAAGGCGGTTTCTCTACAGAATGGTTACGAATGGAGAGTCTTGACCAATATGGAGAATGTGTACTGAGCATAACATGGGTTAGGACACAATGCCGGCTACGGAAGTAGCGTTGTTGTTCGAACTTTATTCTTATATTGAAAGCGAGTGTTTGAAATGAATCGAAGAACCTGGCCGGCACTGCGCCTAGCCCAGGAGCGTTATGCACAAAAAAATATAATAACAATGGTAAATACAAGATTTCTTTCGATACTTCTAGTTTTAACAATATACACATTACCGATTAAGGCTCAGACAATAAGAGTGGCTGCGGTTCAAATGCGAGCAGAAAATAATTTAGATGTCAGTTTAGACAAAGCTGAAACTTTTATTCGTCGAGCGTTTAAAGAAGGGGCTGAATTGGTGATCCTACCTGAGAGTTTTACCGTTCAGTTCACTGCAGTGGATTATGATTCAACGGTTGTAGAAGCGGTATGTCCAATAGACGGTGAACCCCTGGAGCTTTTAAGGAACCTTGCAAAGGAACATGAGGGTGTCGTTGGTGGTTCATTTTTAGCTTATAAGTCAGGAAATGTCTTTAATTCGTTTGTTTTGGTTTTACCCGATGGGGAATACTACGTTCATAATAAAGACTATCCATCGTTTGGAGAAGCATGTTACTATACTGGTGGTAGTGATGATGGGGTGTTTAATACGCCGATGGGAAGAGTGGGTATTGCATTGTGTTGGGAAATTATTAGAACAGAAACCGTCAGAAGGATGATTGGTCGTGTGGACATTGTTTTGGTAGCTTCAGCATGGCCTGGTCCAGACCCAGAAAAGAATAACGAAAATCTTGAATCGCTTAAGAATTCTTCTAAAAAATTTTCACAACTTCTTGGTGTCCCGGTTGTACATAGTAACCAGGTTGGTAGAATTGATAATGTAAACATGGCTGCTGTCCAAGGACTAAATTTTTCATATGTTGGTGGTAGCCTCATTACTAATTCAAATGGAGAAGTAACAAAAGAACTTAATTATCAAGATGGAGAAGGGATAATAATAGATACCATCTCGCTTGCCAATGAGCCTAATCCATTAATTCCGATTCCTGATGATTTCTGGATTGAAGACATTGGCTTAAATGCAAGAAAAAAGTGGTTTGAATCATTGGTTGGACCCTATAGAGAGTATTATGAAAATACCACTCGCAGGAAACTATTAGAAAAACATTTAGACCAAAATTAGACTGATGAAAGTATCGAAAACAATGTGAATAACAGAAGATAAAATGCATTAAAACGCATCTTATCAAGGTCGTTATGCTCAATAATAAAATATATTGAATAGCCGAAATCGAAATATTACTATATTCTTGCTAATATGTATAGGATGCGTTCCTCAACGAAATATTCTTACACCTGTCGAGAATTCGGAATTAAGAAATGTATCTGATAAATTAATATATACAGCAATATCTGAAGAACATAAAAAAAATGTGATCTTCACGGGAGCATATGAAGGATTTCAGTGTTATTCGGGAGTTGAAGATCTCGATACCTTCTTAGAAGAGGAAGATTTCGATAAATATAAATCCTTCAAGTGCATTTGCTATGACTATAAAGTGAGAACTGAGCAAGGAAATGATCTTTATGTTGGACTCAAAAATGGATATTACCTAAATACTCGAGTTTGTTATGACTCAAGTAAATCAATTGTAGAACATCCTAAAATTGAAAACCTCAAATTGACGGTAAATAAATCAAAAATCCATCACATCGATTTGCCAACAGTCAAAATGATTACCGAGAACGAAATTAGACAGAAAAGCAAATTTGGGAAATATCCAACACTTGTTTATGACACTAATCAAGAGCGGATACTCTGGAAGGTTAAACAGCACTTTGGTAAATTAAATGTGACAGTTTTTGAATTTGATATCGATGCAAAGACTGGAGAAATTCTGAGAAAAGAGGAGTTGCCTTATAAAAGAACATTTTGGCAATGGATCGGAGGATCCGGAATATGAACTGAGCACAATCGAGTAGAGTGAGGTAGCCAGAAAAATGACTACCTCAGCCCTACTGACGATTCTGTCAGCACAATGTCTAACACCACCGTACATACGGACCTTCCCGACGACAGTTGTCGGGACAGGCGTATACGGCGGTTCATAAGAAAATCAAGTCGTTCGAGATCGTACCTGATGGTAATAACTAGAGAAGGATTGATAGCCTCGCCGTTTAAGCCTAGCCTCCGTGACCCACCCATCCGCTTCGCGGTTCACTACCTCAAATGTCCACTGGACATTTGGTTTTGTCGTACAAAACTACAGTTCGTTCATCCATAATGGGACTGCAACTGCCCTTCCGAAAGATGTGCTTTCGGTTCTCTCACTAAAATGCCGCTGGCATTTTTCCTTCGGAATGTTCGTTCATTCCACCCTCCTAATCGAGAATAGCAGAATTGTCTCGCCTTGCCGTGAGACAGACCCAATTGACGAAAAGCACGGTAACGACGTTTGTCTACCCATCCGCAAGCGGTTCCCTCCCTGCTGTGTCCACAGGACACCGCCCCTGCGGGATCGGTCGGGAATCCAAGCCTTCCAGATGCAATACCGTAATCGACATCGTATCCAGCTGTCCAGATATTTGAACTTCTCATATCCCGTAGCATGCTTGAAATAATTAACCCATCCCCGCATCCGCCAATTCAACCTTTCGATCCGCTCCACAAAAGAAATTGATGGCAACCTATCCACTTCGTGGTTCTCTCCCTGCAGGGTCCACCGGACCCTGCCCCTAAGGGGATCGGTCGAGAATCTTTGTGATCAATTTAATTTTCTCCTTCAGCCGTTTCCAGCTCCTCTTCGATATGCTCAGACGGTATTTGCCCCGCTCTCCCTTCTCGTAGGTAGAGGTAAAGCAGTGTCCTAGCAATTTGAATTTAACTGGCCGACATACGCACGTCTTCTCCTTGTTCACTCCTAGTTTTAGCTTCGTCTCCAGGAATCTGGTGATGTTACTTAGTACTCGGTAGGCTGACCGCTTGCTCCTTAGAAACATGCTGCAGTCATCAGCATACCGCACAGCCTCCCCTCCGCTAGCGGTTCCCTCCCTTCTCTGTCCCCCGGACAGAGACCCTGCGGGATCGGTCGGTCATCTCGAGTACTCAGCTCATTATCCAATTCTGTCAGTAATATATTTGACAGCAGTGGACTCAAGGGACCGCCCTGCGGTGTTCCTTGATCCCGTTTGGAATAATGACCGTTGCACACCACTCCTGCTTGTAGATACTCGCGTACCAGTCTTAGCAGGACCCTGTCTGAAATCCTCCGGCGTAGTAGTCCCATAATCTTGTCATGGTCTACCTTGTCAAAGTTCCAGTCGTCATCATCGAAACTCAGGGAAATTGAAGCCAGCCCACCCGCTGTACGCGGTTCCTTCCCTTCGATGTCCACTGGACATCGCCCCTGCGGGATCGGTCAGGAATATAGTCGGTAGCTTGTGCCAGTGCCTGGGAAGCATTTCGTCTTGGTCGAAAGCCGTAGCTATACTCCGAAAACGTCGGATCCCATATCTGGCTAAGGACTTGATGAATCGCTTGTTGTATCATCCGATCAATTACTGTGGGTATCCCCAATTGTCGGATCCCGCCATTCGACTTTGGAATCTCTACTCTCAGTACTGGTTGCGGAACATAACTTCCACTGACTAGTGCCTGTTTTAGAGACCCAAAGTGATCGCTCAGATACTCTCGCAAATCACCTACTTCCATTCCATCCACCCCAGCACTGCCTCTATTAGCAACCACTTGGCCAAAGGCAACCCGCAAGTTGTCTCCACTAAGAATTGTTGCCATTAGATCTCCATACTTCATCATGCAATGCTCATTGATTTAATCTGCCTTCCTCTCCGGTCCGAATCGATTCCATCCTCTGCCTATCCTACAGGCCTGATTCTTTAGAAATCGATGGTTTCCACTGAGTCCAGCCCGCTTATTTATAGGTATAATTAGTTATTGATAAGCCATCCGCTAGCGGTTCTCTCCCTTCGGTGTCCAGCAGACTCCGAGCCCTCGGCACAGTCGAGAATGTAATACAGATGCTTCGGTCAGCACCATGTGTGCCACCTATACAGACCTGCCATCCCCTCCGCTTTCGCGGTTCCTTCGCTTCGAGTACTGTCGTACTCGACTCCTTCGGAGTTCGCTCAGTCACCCTTGCTGCTTGCTACATGCCTAGCTTCGTCGTCATATGGTATTGGCATCCCGCTAGAATCCCGCATCGTAAGGACTTCCATCCTACAAGTATTCTTCATTCTGCGTACTTTTAACAGAATGGTTTAGTAGCCATTCAAGGCACACATGGGCTGATGACGGCATGCTGGCATTAGCAGTTTAAGTTCATGATAAAATGTGTAAGAATTGTTAGTTTGTAAGTGTTGGGATCATTAGAGTGCTGTCGTATCCGCTTGCCAGCACGACCGCATAGCCAGAAGAGTTGTGCTTAATACTAAGAAGTGCTTCAACATGAGAGAGGCATGAGAGAGGCAAAAAATATGGCTAGAAACAGGCTACAAGTGTTTTGCATATAATGGGCCAAACAGCCTTAGGATAGAAAGACTGGCTAAAGAAGTAGGGAAGAATAAATCTTCCTTCTATCATTTCTTTGCTGACCTAGAGGTTTTTACAGAAAGACTATTAGAGTTACACTTGAGTCAGGCAAAAGCCATTTCAAAAATAGAGTCAGCCGCAAAGAGTGAGAAGGAATTAATATCCATTATCCTTGAACACAAAATCGACCTACTCTTTAATCGCCAACTGAGAATCCATAGAAGCCAACCTGAATTTAAAGAATACCTCGATCACATTGTCCAATTTTCTGTTCAGGGGCTACTTCCTGTATGGAAAAACATTATTTCCTTAAAAGAGGATGGGGCTTTAGCGCAAATGGTTCTGCACCTTAGTTTGGAGAATTTTTATCTTCAAATTACAGATGAGACCCTGAACGAGACATGGCTAAAGGCGTACTTTGCGAATATTCGGCAAATGGTGCTCCTTTTTAAACAATCAAAATAGACGGTAGCGTCTAAAATCTGATATTCAGCTTCTATAATTTTGTCTAAAAGGTAGGTAGATTAGAAATGAAGTTTAACAGATCACATGTCTTGATGCTTTGTTTAGCATTAATAATCAGTCAAAGCTGCACTATGGTAAAAGTAACAATAAGCGAAAAGAGAAATCCAATTCCACAACAGGTAGCGATTGGAGAAAATACAACCCTAACAACCTGGGGTGCAATCAAGGTAAATGAATCTCACTTCTTCCCTTCGAGTTTTCAATTGAAAGCTGATGATAAGGTTATTTATATTGACCCTGTAGAAGTTGGGAACGCTGAACCTGCAGATTATATTTTAATCACCCATGCGCATCCTGATCATTTCTCTCTGAAGGATATTAAAAATCTTCTAAAAGCCGAAACAATGATAATTTGCTCAAAAGGAGTATCAAAAAAGCTGAAAGATATAAATAATAAGAAACACATTGTAAAACCTAAAGAGCAGTTACAATTTGAAGAATTTAGTATTGAAACGACGCTGGCATATAATACGAAATCCGTTTTTTTATGGATTAAAGCCCATCCCAAATCCAAAGAAAATGTAGGCTATGTGATTACATTGAAAAATGGCTTAAAAGTATACCACGCAGGCGATACCGACTATATCCCTGAAATGAAAGATCTAAAGGGTATTGACGTTGCTTTGGTACCTATTGGAGGTGACAACCTAACGATGAATGAGGATGAAGCTGCTAAGATTGTTAATGAAATCAGTCCCAAAATGGCTATTCCCATGCACTACGAAATCAAAAACCATGAAGAATTGAGTCGGTTTAAAACTTTGGTAAACAGCACAACCAAAGTAACTAAATTAAACTAGCAAAGCCCATTCATTAAGAATACAGAGAAAAAATGAGGCTTCAAGATTTAGGATACAATAATTATTTTGAGAAATCAAGAATTGAGAAAAACCTTGAGGGTTTTGAAGTTGGACGTGTAATAGCCGAGCATAAGGAAAGGTATATTGTAAAAAACGAAAAAGGAGAATTTGAGGCTGAGATTACAGGAAATTTAAGGTTTTCGGCCAGCAGTCGCATCGATTTTCCTGCCGTTGGAGATTGGGTAGCCCTAATAACCCAGGACTCCGATTTTGCACTCATTCACAGTATCTTACCAAGATTTTCAGTTCTCTCGAGAAAGGCTGTTAACAAGTTTGGGGAGTTACAAATAATTGCCAGCAATATCGATTATGGCTTGATTGTACAAGCAGTCAATAGAGATTTTAATGTTAATCGATTGGAACGTTATTTAACCCTTTGCTATACTTCCAACATCGAACCGATAATTGTTGTTTCAAAAACCGATTTAATGAACGAGCAGCACTTAAATGATTTACTGGGTAAAATAAACAACAGAGTAGAAAGCGTATCCGTCATACCCGTGAGCAATGAAACCCAAGCGGGAGTGAATAAATTGAAAAAGCTACTTCACAAAGGAAAAACATATTGCCTTTTAGGTTCATCAGGCGTGGGAAAATCATCCCTGATAAACAGCTTGATTGGAGAAAATCGGATGAAAACAGCTGCTATTAGCGAAAGCATTGATAGAGGCAAACACATTACAACACATCGCGAATTAATTCCAATAGTGAATGGTGCTATACTTATTGACAATCCGGGAATGCGTGAAGTGGGTATCGCAGATAGTTCAGACGGACTGGAAAGTACATTTGAGAAAATCTATGACCTGTCGCAAGAGTGCAGATTCTCAGATTGTACCCACACTACAGAAAAAGATTGTGCGGTTAAATTAGCGATAGAAAATGGTGAAATAGATGCATCTTATTTTCAAAACTACCTGAAACTGGAACGTGAAAAAGAACACTATGAATCGACTGTTGCTGAAAAACGCAGAAAGGACAAAGATTTCGGAAAAATGATCAAACACTTTAAGAAGGACAGAAAATCAAAGAAGTACTAAGCACAACAATGTGTATAATCAATAGCGGTTTAGGTGCAAACTTGAACCGCTTTTGCGTTTTATCAACTTCTACATTAGCCCTAGTTTAGTGGCACAGCTTGACCGAAATCACTGGCACACTTTGGCCAGAATGGGTGGCTCAGTTTGACCGGAATGGGTGGCTCAGTTTGCTCCGAATTATACACTCATGTCGCCCGTGAAACCCTTGCTGCTTGCTACATGCTAGCTTAGTCGGAATATGTAGTACTCGCATTGACCCTTTGTCCCGCTAGAATCCCGCATCGTAGGGACTTCCACCCTATAAGTATTCTTTATTCTGCGTACTTTTAACAGATTGATTTAGTAGCCATTCAAGGCACACACAAGCTGCGACCACGATCATGCCTCCTAACGTCGGCACGACGGATGAAGCAGAACCGTTGGTGGTCATTATGAAAAAATTATGAGATACAATATTTTTATTTATAGTCTGATAATAATCTTGCTTTCGGGATGCAATTCACCATCCAAATTGGATTATGATCTGGTAATTAGGAATGTTAACCTCATTGACGGTGCGGGAAAACAGCTACAGGAAAACGTATCTATCGGAGTTAAAGACGGGAGAATAATTTCCATTGATTCAGACTCAACTATCATGGGAAAAGATATTATTGATGGAACTGACAAATATTTAATGCCTGGTCTTTTTGATTGTCATGTCCATACCGGGAATTTTCAACAGGATTTTCAACATTTTATTCACTATGGAGTTACTTCAATTTTCATTCCTGGGGGGATTACTTGTACAAATGAATATTACGAATCGATGCGAGAACTAGGAGGTCAGGATTCAATACCGGCTCCCCGTGTTTTCCATACCAGTCAGCATTTCACTATGGAAGGTCGACATCCCGCTAAAACATACGGAGGAAACCGAAAACATGGAGAGAACATATTTTACCTCAAGGATACCAACCAAATTGAGAGCATTGTCAGGCAAGTAGCCCAATATCCGATTCTAGGAATAAAAATTACCATTGAAGACGGTCCCTCGCCACCGTTTGTGGAAAGAATACCTCAGGAATTTGTAAATAAAACAGTAAAGGAAGCTTCCAAATATGGACTAGAGGTTTTTGCCCATATAAGTGACAATATAGAATTGGAAATGGCTATTAAGGCAGGGGTTCAAAACTTAGTTCATTTCACTGGAGTTAATATTGATCACCAGAATTCCATTCATTTAGAATGGATTGAAAGCCTTAAAGACAGAGATGCATCTTGGGTTACCACCCTAATGATCGACAAGGCTCTCCTTTATCCAGCTCATCCCGAATGGTTCGAGGACAAGGATATGCTTCCTGTTTATCGAAATATGAAGCGAGAACTATCTTCCGAACAAATAGAAAGAGCCAATTTCCTCATACAGCTATTTAAAGTTGAATATGGTTTGAAGGAAAGTAGCCTTATTGCTTTCATGGAACATCATGTAGAAGATATTCAATTTCTATATAACTCAGGCATCAACATGGTTCTGGGAACAGATACAGGAAATAAGTTCAATTTTCATGGGTATAGCCTCCACGAAGAAATGCAACTTTTAGAACTTGGAGGAATGAATCCCTTAGATATTATCAAAATGGGAACACTTAATGCCGCTAAAATGATGGAATCCGACAACAATCTTGGTTCCATTGAAATCGGAAAACTAGCGGATATGATTTTGCTTGACAAAAATCCATTGGAATCAATTAGTCATAGTCTTTCAATAAATCAAGTAATAAAGAATGGAATAGTTCAAAAAAGGATGATTTAATGTAAACGACCACTAATCGAGCAGAGTGAGGTAGCTAGAAAAATGACTACCTTAGCCCTGCTGACGATTCTGTCAGCACGTCCTCTCACACCACCGTACGTATGCTTACGCCGAAGCTTCAGCATAGGCGCTACGGACCTCGCCTGCCTGCGCGTAGCCGCTTCGGCGAAGGCAAGTATACGGCGGTTCGTAAGACAATCAAGTCATTCGGGTACGTACCTGGTCATAGTAACTAGAGAAGGATTGATAGCCTCGCCGTTTAAAACCAGCCTCAGTGACCCACCCATCCGCTTAGCGGTGCACTGCCTCAAATGTCCACTGGACATCTGGTTTTGATGGACAAAACTACATTTCGTTCATCCATAACGGGACAACACACAATCCTCTATCCACCTCATCGGGAATAACAGAATTTCCGTGCTTTGATGTGGGTTACCTTCAAACAAAACGAACAAGTTTTGAAGAAATGAATATCGAACAAGGATTAACGATTTTTGATTTCGGAGGTAAAACTGCAGAGTGAATAAGTGTGATCTAGAATTACGATAATTATTTTTCGGTGTTGGTAATTGAGATTAGTGGGAAATGCCAAACAATTATGCGGGAAATCACTTGGCGAAACAATAGCTCAGATCCGGAACTTCAGTTTCTCTAAATTATGGCGAAGCACAAAGTGGTGAATCCCGAAAGCCTGCCTGTCGGCAGACAGGGATTTTGTTCAATTTTTGTAAAAAGTATAGAAACGGATCAAAAGAATATGAAATGTGAAAAATCAAAAATCAAACACGATTCCAAAATCGTTAATCAGTGTTCCTTGTTCTTAAATCCAAGTACCTACTGATGAAGCCAGAAGATAACACGAGATGTGAAGCCATACTTCCTATCGGTCTTACAGGCTCATATCCAAACCGATAGACCCAGCTGACGAAAAGCCCCACAACGTCGTTTTGCTACCCACCCACTTCGTGGTCTCTCCTTTCGGTGTCCACCAGACTCCGAGCCCATGGCACAGTCGAGAACGTAATACAGATGCTTCGGTCAGCACCATGTGTGCCACCTCGACAGACCTGCCATCCCCTCCGCTTTCGCGGTTCCCTCACTTCGAGTACTGTCGTACTCGACTCCTTTGGAGATCGTTCACTCATCTCATAGGCAATTCATGTTCTTCGGTACAGGCCACCCTTCCGCTAGCGCGGATCACTCCGTCAGATGTGCCCCGCACATCTGGTCTTCGACTTTACTACGTTCATAGTCCAGCTTACTTCAGACTCACAGTCGCCTGCCAACCCACCCGCTTTCGCGGTTCCTTCGCTTCGAGTACTGTCGTACTCGACTCCTTCGGAGTTCACTCAGTCACCCTTGCTGCTTGCTACATGCCTAGCTTCGCCGTCATATGGTATTCACCTTGGCGCTTAATCCCGGCAGGATCCAGCATGGTAAGGTCTCACGCTGCAAGTATTATTCATTCTATGTACTTTTAACAGATTGATTTAATAGCCATTCAGGGCACACAGATGCCGTTGCCAAGATTAGGTCTCCTAACTTTGGAAGTAAAACGGCAGTATGAATAAGTTTGATTTAGAAGAACGATTAATTATTTTTTCGATTTTGGTAATTGAGATTACTAAGGAAATGACAAGCAATTATGCGGCAACTCACTTGGCGAAACAATAGCTCAGATCCAGAACCTCAGTTTCTCTAAATTATGGCGAAGCACAAAGTCGTGAATCCCGAAAGCCTGCCTGTTGGCCGACAGGGATTTTGTTCAATTTTTGTAAAAAGCATAGAAACGGATCAAAAGAATATGAAATGTGAAAAATCAAAAATCAAACACGATTCCAAAATCGTTAATCAGTGTTCCTTGTTCTTAAATCCAAGTACCGACTGATTAAGCCAGAAGATAACACGAGATGTGAAGCCATACTTCTTATCGATCTTTGAGGCTCATATCCAAACCGATAGACCCACCTGACGAAAAGCCCGGCAATTATGAAAGAAATTATATTGGATATACCATCTTCAAATGAATGGAAAATTATCAGATTAATAAATGAAGGTTGGTCAGCCGATAAAAAATACTACATAAAAGACAACAAGGGTTTTCAATATTTGCTTCGGATATCAGAAGGACAAAGTTATGAGGAAGAAAGTCACTTATATAAGGCATTAAGGCAATTAAATAAAATGGATATTCCAGCATCAAAATTAAAAGATTCGGGATTGTGTAATAATGGAAACAATACATTTCGTTTATTTAGTTGGATTGAAGGAGTAGAAATCATTAAAACATTGGGGAGTTTATCTGAAAAAGAACAATATGAATATGGATATGCCTCAGGAGAGATTTTAAGTAAGATTCATGAAGTAGGAAGTCCATCGAATCGATTAAATTGGGGTTTACATTACCATCAAAAAATAGACAAGAAAATAGCACTTTATAGGAATTGTGGGATTACTTTCCCAAATTCAGAGTATGTAATTGATTTTATTCAGAAACGAAGAAGTTTGATAAATGGAAGGCCTCAAAGCTTTCATCACGGAGATTATCATCTTGGAAACATGCTGATAACTCCGGATAATAAGTTAGGAGTTATAGATTTCAATCGCTTAGACTTTGGAGACCCTTGGGAAGAATTTAATAGAATACCATGGTCAGCAAGTAGAAGTATGTGGTTTGCAAGTGGTCAAATAAATGGATACTTTCACAATAATGTACCAAATGAATTCTTTGAACTTATGGCATTATATATAGGAGTAAACCAAATAGGATCGATTTCCTGGGCAATTCAACATGGAGCTAAAGAATTGGAAATAATATTAAGTCAAACAAAAGAGGTTTTAGATTGGTATGAGAACTTTGATCAGATTATACCGAAATGGTATAAAAGAATAATAATTTAAAAAAAGACCACCGCACAAAATACAGTAGGCCCGATCCCACCGTCAAATTGACCAGAGTGTGCCTCTTCTACCGAGTATCTCCAGGACGTTGAACAAACTCGTTAGGGATTTCAGAAACCATATTTGGAAGTAGCTTGGCTGGATTCGTTCTTGCCATTAAATCGATGAACCAAATATTCCAATCATAGCAACAATTAGGCTTGCACAGTTCGGACCCTCAAGCGTCGGTACGAAATTCTCGCAAAACTAGTCCCTATGTATATAGATTCTCTTCAGTTTGAAGCAAGTAGTAGACCGCACTCCTCCTAACTAAAAATCCATATGACCGCTACCGACCTCAGAATATTCTCCTAAGTGTATTTTCTCCAGTAGTAAGATAGTGCTTCACTACACCTACAACATGCATCAGTAGCAGTACCATCAGAATAAGGGCCAATATACCATGTCCTCTGAGCGGTGCAATTTGATCCCGGCTTAATATGAGTTCTGGTTTGTTATTTTGCAAAGCGTCACCATAACCGCCCAAGATCATGATGACGATACCCGTAATTGCAATGCCGAGAAGAATAAGATAAAAGGAATTGTGCACCCACACCACTAATTTATCGTTTATCCTCGAACCTGTTGCAATATCTGCTGGTCTAGGAGCTTTAAAAAAAAGCCAGCTCCTGATAAGTGTTAGTATAAAGACAAGTACTCCTAAGGCCGCATGGATCTTTATCATTCCCATCTTTTCCACCGGTTCTAGTCCTGCCATATATTTACCTAAAGGGAACAATATAATGATCAATAGTGCCGACAACCAGTGAATGGTAATGGTACCCCTGCTATACCGCTGAGTTAGGTTATTTCGAATTGCTTTTTCCATGGTATAAATATCTAGAATTTGTTTTTATCCGATTCTACGATGATTGAAGGTAAATTAAGCCCTCGGTTGCACCCTATGTCTGAAAGGATCCACAAAGCAAATCTTTATCAAGAATGCGGACTTTATGACACCGTAAACGGCATTATATCTTTCTGACCTCCAAATATAACGTATCGCTGCTCACTCCTGTAAAAATGCCTAAACCATTCTCAACATTAGTTGGCGGCTCTTCTAAAGACAAGGAGGAATTGCTTGAGTTTTCATATAGTGTTGCATACTCGGGATTTACCCTAAATATTATGATCTGATAGGTTCCATAATGCATTAGTTGCCGACGAGCATCAAGGGCATAAAAGTCAGAAATCTGAGGTTCTGTTATGATGTTAAATCTCGGCTGATTATTATTCTCTATAAAATTTGCCGCAATATTCTCATTGACAAATTCAGGATTATCTTCAATGTTGGAAACCACCGTATAATAATAATCCCCCTCACTATTATCCCAGGAAATTTCCACCGGCTCGAGTGTTCCGCCCAAGAAACCTCCGCCACCAAAACCCAATTCGACCTTAGGCAACTCTACAACATCCTGGGAGATAGATGCCTCTTTCTTTAAAGGAATGTATGTCTCGGCAGAGATGATTTCACCTTCCCAAACAAATTCAAGATGATAACTCTTACCATACTCTATCGTCATCTCTAAGTTTTGATAAATTCCATTTCCAATGGAAATTACTGAGTACTCGTTAGTAAAATCTGAAATCTTGATATCCAAATTGTCTAAGGTGATAATATTGGAATCTACTTGATTGTACGAAAAGCTTTGTGTCACTTTAAGGCTGTCAATACTCTGGCCCGCAAACAAGTATCCTTCAACAACAGCTGTCTTACTCTCGATGTCCTCAATATATAGTTTTTCGCATGCCACCAATGTAAGAACGAAAGAAACTAGTAATATTTTAGTCTTCATTTTTTCTGAATTTATTTGATTGGCAATGATCAATGCAACGTCCAGGTTAGAAAAATACTTGGTGTAAACCCCAGAAGTGAAACATTCGTCTCCAACAACTCACCTTCAATGACCTCATACTCGTTATACCATGTATTTTTACGGTCATAAAGATTAGTGAGGGAAAGGCCAGTACTTGCTTTGGTATTTCCTAGCAGAAAATCGTAGGTTCCCGATAGATCAAGCCGATGATAATCAGGAAATCGCACTATATTCTTGTCGCTAACCTCAAAAAAATCATTGGTTGTTTCATCTAAAAGGCTCAACTCGTAAAACCCTGTTGGGGCAGTGTATGGCTTACCGGTGGCATATATGAAAGTGGCACCTACTGTGAATTTTCCCAATTTGTAGCTTCCTATCAATTTTAGTTCATGAGTTACATCCTGGTTTGCAAAGAAAGGTTCTTCACCAAAGGCCTCGAAGTCATACTTGACCTCCCCTAATGTATATCCTAACCAGCCAGTAAATGTGCCCACCTTTCTTTGCAGTAATAATTCTACACCCTTAGCACGGCCTGATCCGGTATGAAAGAACTCCTCATAGGTTAGAGACTGATTTCTTCCAAAACCAGTGGGAACAAATCGGGTGGAGTATTCTGATAATCCATCCAATTTCTTGTAATATGCTTCCACATCAAAGAGCCATCCTAATGTCTCATAGCTGATTCCAGCAATATGGTGATAGGAAGAACTGATCGGTACAGTCTCATCATCTGCCAATAACCAGAAATCACGACTTCCTTGCTGAATGTCTTCACGTACAATTCGATTGGCAAATTGATAGTACTTACCCCACGCCGCCTTTAATTTGATTCTATCGGAGATAAGATAAGTCATTGAAGCACGGGGCTCTAAGTAGAAGTCATTGGTAATATTATAATGAGAGGATCTGAGGCCCCCCTTTACAATCATCTTATCCCCGAAGGTATGCCTGTCTTGTAAATAGAATGATGTGGTCACACCATCATCGCTTCTATTAATGACCGACAGCGTATCATTTTGAGTAAATTGGTAATCAATATTATTCCAAATGGCCTGTATGCCGAAATCAAGTTGATTGCTTTGAGATATCTTAAATTCGTTATCTAATTTGAAACTAATATCCTTTAAATCGTTGTGTTCATAACTTCCATTATTTCGGATGATCGTACTATCTGAACGAACAATCGTGGTAACATTACCTCGATCTCGCTCACTGAAGTAATTTGAATACGAGAGGTTGGCATTCGAATAAAATAGATCCGTCCACCGACGAGACCATTTGGCACTAGTCCCCCAATTACCCCACTCCGTCAAGTCGGTACTCTCTAGATCAAATGAAAAATTGAGGTTAGTAATGCCACGGCCTCTAAATGCGGATTCATCTGTGTTGCGTGAATTGTCCAGGTTGTCTTGGCCATTATAAAAGCTGAGGCTGAAAATATCCTTTTTATTGGGCCGGAATGTAGCCTTTGCATTTAGATCATAGAAATATGTATTGGGCTGCACTTCTTGCGATCCAAATCTACCTCCTCTCCCAACAGGCTGAACTACCTCACTACTTGCAGCCTCACTGCTTGCAGTATACGCGTCAAATATATTATTATAAAAATTGCTCTGAAAGGACCGTCTACCGGCTACCAAAATGGAACCCTTTCCGTTGGCAAAGGGCGTTTCTAAAAAACCATTGACACTCAACAAACTTAAGCCCACTCCCATATTAAATTCTTCGCTGTTGCCATCCTTACCAGTTAATTCGACGACACTTGATAGTCTTCCTCCGTATTTAGCGTCAAAGCCACCTTTATAGAGCTGCACGTCCTTAATCGCAATGGAATTAAAGGCACTGAAAAAACCAAAGAGGTGATCGACGTGATAAACTGTAAAGCCATCAAATAAAATCAGATTCTGATCAGGTGTTCCACCACGAACATATAAACCAGAAGAACTTTCATTTGAGCCACTGATGCCTGGCAATAATTGCAAAGAACGAAAAATGTCCTTTTCTCCATAACTAGGAAGTTTAGCTAGTGCCGCAGGAGCCATCCCAATCCGACTGACTCCAGTAGATGCACTGAGCATTTGTTCTTCCCTTGTTGCCTTCACAACCACCTCATCTAGTTGTACTCCGAAGCCATCCAGTAGGATTTCTAAGTGATCTATATTGGTTTCAGGAGTCAATTGAAACTCCTTCGTCTGATAGCCCAAATAACTTACTTCTAGTAGTGCAGTATCACTAGAGACCTTAAAGAGTGTAAAATATCCGTCGACATTGGTAGTAACACCATTGTTGGTGCCTTTGACCAAGACATTGGCAAACGGCAATGTCTCTCCCGTGCTCTTTTCTTTGACAATTCCAGAAACATTGAAATCTCGGCGGCTCGGCACAACCTCAAACTTATCAGCAACCGGCTTTTCTTCCCTTTGAAACAGGACCACCTTTCGGGATTCCTTAACCTCGAAACCAATATCCGTTCCCGTCAATATCTTACGCATAGCATCATCAAAGGACGACTTTCTAAAACTGCTGGTAACCCGTACTCCTTGGATAAGACGATCATCATATTCGAACTCTAGGCTATACTCAATTTCCAAATCCAAGATGATCAGCTCGAGGGGCTCATTATAATACCTGCCATCGATCTGAAGGTTGGAAATACTTTGAGCTATGCAGACCTGGCCCATTAAAAGAAATAGACCGTAGGTAAGTGTATATTTCATAGTTAAATTCTTTATGGTTTACAATTTATGGTCCAGTGTAGTGCCATTTTGAGCAGCAAAGATGCAAGTGGCCTTACTTTGCGATGAAGAATTATCTCAGTAGTCATGCATGTCATTATATCATAGTACCCATTGGATTCTTACCCTATCCCATCTTAAAATTTCTTAAATCATACTTAAAACTCAACATAAGGTACTGCTGCAAAACATTGGTCTGTATATCCTCGGTATACACTTCTGTCACCAATCTCGATAGATTATTGTTCTGCTTTAGTATGTCAAAAACGGACAAACTAATTTCACCTCGTTGGTCCTTAAATACTTTCTTGCCAATGCTCAAATTCCAAAGCACATAATTTTGGTCAAAGTCATCTGATAGTCCCTCGTAAAATTGATGCGTAACATCTGTTCTTAAAACGAGCCCATTGTTCGCTATATAATTGAATTTTAAAAAAGTACTTTGATTGTAGTAAGCTAAATCGGTACCAGCCTCTAAGGTGCTCGAAGTCACATTATACTCTCCGCGTGACGATAGGGTAAAATCGATCTTGTCTTTGAAGTTACTTCCTAATGTTAATCCGAGACCCACCACCGAATTATGAGAATAGTTCAGATCCTCATTGATCAGCCCTGGAGCCCTTATGTAATCTGTATTGAAATCCACATTGAGGTTTGATTTAATTAAATCTACTGGAAAACCATAGGTCACAAACGAATGCAAACTCCAATGTGCATCCAAATTTATCGGTTGGCTAAGTTGTGTTCCCGAAGATATCTCATCAACAAAAAGTAATGGAAAAACAACATTCGCACTCGTTAGATAAGTGCTCGTGGCAATGTAACTCTTAGTATAGCTAGTGCGCAGTAAAGCATAGAAAACAGAAGATCTCTCTGCATTGGTGCTGGTGTATCGTGTGAAAAGATTATGTTGATAAGATGGTGTCAAGTTGGGGTTTCCAATGGTCAACTGCAGTGGGTTGCTGTTGTCTACCACATTATGCAATTGTTCAATCGAAGGAAGTTGGGTGCTCGCCTTATATACCAAGCTGAAATTCTCAGTAGGAGAAATCTTGTAGCGAAACCGAATCGAAGGAAGCGCACTCCGGAAGGTGTAGTTATAGTCTTCATTGAGAGGCACAGCCGTCTGATTGTGTAATTGCACTGATTGCAGATCGGCACTTGTCATGATTGTCAAGTCTCCCCTCCGATAACTATATCCTCCTCCCAATTGCTGAGTGATGTAGTCGTTTGAAAATATATTGCTGAGCGAAGAATTAAATAAATGATAGCTTTGAGAATCATCATCAAAATCGTAAGTCACTTTGTTACTTTCCCCCTGCAAGTAGCTTGATTTATAATTGAACATGAGCATACTACGCTCTCCAATCGGCTCAGTGTACTGGAGATTAGCAGCCATATTCCACGTATTAAGATCAAGGATCGAATTCTGATTGATTAAGGTTGTATCAACCACAGTAGTCGAAAATATATTTTCAGATAAAAGAACATGGCTACCCTGCTTGGGCGCATAGCCTGAATTAAAGTTCATTGATATCGCACGACCAGATTTATTAAATTTATGCCTCCAAAGCAAGTTGTTTTCCAAATTGTACGCGGACAGATCTGTACTAAGATCAAGATTTGTTTGATTTAGTGAGCTGCTAGCAAGTGCGGTTTGACCAAATAGGGTTTCAGTACCGCTGTTACCCTGCCAGATAAACTTTGGTTGCCAAATCAAAGAATTTCTTTCATCAATCTTGTACGTCAATTGTCCTGAAAACCGGTGATTGGTATTTGTGCTTTCCATAAGACTTTCTTCATTGTAGATTTCATCTATTCCCTCTGTAGTAAAATACTGCTGGTAGAGCAGCTGTTCTGTTGTATTAATGGAACTATTAAAGAAATAACTGCCTGAAAAATCTATTCGAGATCCCCATGTATCAGAGAAATTAATTCCAAATGCATTTGCACTGGTAACACCACCTTGTTGGGGAACAAGAAAATCACTTACAGAAACTCCTGAAGTGCTACCACCCTTACCTCTACCACTTCTATTCCCAGAACCACCACGATTACCTTTCCGACCATCACCTGATGAACCAATAACTCCCAATAAATCCTCAGTTAAGAAATTTTGCTGATTTACATTATTCGACATTCCTATAATGGAAAGGCGTTGGTCACCATTAAACAAATTGATATTACCGCCGCCTTGATATTTATCTTGTGACCCATAACCAGCATTGATCTTCCCAAATTGACCATTTCGCTTACTAGTTTTGGTAACGATATTGATGGTCTTGGTAGACTCGCCATTATAAAAACCCGAGAATTGCTCCTGCTCACTATGCTTCTCAAATATTTGGATTTTATCAATTATTTCTGCAGGTAGGTTTCGCAGGGCGGCTGTAGGATCACTTCCAAAGAAAGGCTTGCCATCCACCAGCACTTGCTTTACGTCTTCTCCCATTGCCTGCACCTTACCCTCCTCAACGCGCAGGGTTGGCATTTTTGCAATTAGATCCTCGGCAGATGCATCTGGAAGTGTGCTATATCCTTCGGCATTAAATTCCGTTGTATCTCCTTTCTGTGTGACCCGGATCTCCCGCTCTACTACTTCTATTTCATTTAGTATCAATCCCTCTTCAAGTTTGATGGCACCTAGATCGATAGAGGTTGCTTCAACCGCAATAGGTATCAATTTTTTCTGGTAGCCAACAAAAGACACGCTCAACGTGTATTTTCCTTCTTCCAGCTCATTAAACACGAATATTCCCTCTAAATCGGAAATCACACTCCTACTTTGACCGGCGATGTCATCCAATAATACTACATGCGTCCCTACTATAGGTGTTCCATCGGCAGCATCTACAATCGCTCCAGTCACTGTGGCAGTCTGAGCAAAGACTGTAATGGTCAGAAAATGTAAAGCAAGGACAAGAATGCGATCTTTCACTAGTTATAATTTTCTCGATGACGTTGAATTTTTCCGGAGGCCTTAGGCCTCCGGAAATATGGATTAATTAATAATGAAAAGGTTTCTCTCATCCACGCCCCTTCCTTCCCCTCCGGCCGCCGCGTTGTGCATCACTGGTTTGCATTTGATCAAATGCTTCGATTTGCTCCTCTGTAAGCACGGATCGGATCTCTGAATTCTTCTCCTTGTTGACCGCCATCATAATCTCTTTCATATCATCCCTGTTACCCGCATGGGTCGTTCTGACTTCCTGTATTTTTTCTGCGTAATTCAAGTTTATTTCCTTGACTCTAGTGGACTGATCTTCTGTCAGTTTCAGTTTCTCTACCAGCACTGATGTGAGTTCCGCCGCAACTATGTCAGGAGTTGCAGAGTTGGCACCACCTTGGGCAGTGACCGTACAGGAAAAGACAAAAATTGACCAGCTGGCAATTAAGAAAGATCTGATTGAAAATTCCATAGTTATTTTCTGTTTATTGTGAATAATTATTTAGCTATGCCAGGGACAAGGAAGCCCGACTTTCTACTGGTAAATCCGCGGTCATGTGCGAACTACTTCATAGATTACAGTCCCATCATCCTGTGGCAATGCCTTATAGTAAGTGTCATCCAGTCGATAGTATACCTCCCCATCAAGTTCAAACAATTCGTATCCATTCGGCAACGCATCAACCCTCGCCCCCAATGGTGCTTCTACGACTTCATAATCGCCATCCGAATGAGAGATATAGAAAGTCCCGTAGTAATAGAAATAGTTCCTCCCTCCATGCAAGAAATGGTAAGCTTTTACAGGTAAAAGACTAACACGTAAGCCCACAGGGGGTGCTACGATCAAATAGCTGCTATTTATTGGCCTGTAAAGAATTCCATCATAGTAATGATAACTATACTGTCCATGCCTGATAATAGTAGTTCTGCCGGGCAAGGAAGTAACTACAGCACCTCGATGTGGTAACTTCTTATAGTGTTTTATAGGAGTTACAACTTTCACTATTTTTGGTGACTTCTTTACCTGAATTTTCTGTTGGGCTACAGCACTAGGTGTAATGGCAATCAGGATCAAACACATTAGGAATGCTGTGCCGGTAGTTTTCCAAAAATTATTTGACATGACTAATCATTTAAATCGTTAGACAACTTGCTTTTTTGTAAAATCTGTACCATTTGATCATCATTCTTCCTTTGCAATTGATTGTGAAATCACATTCCTGGGTTTTTCTCGGAGTGTCATTTGTTGATTGTTAATTCTATATTTCAAATCAAGGAAAATATGCTTACAGACTAATTGAATTTCATCGCCCTTCCCTGCCACATTACTCCTCCCTTGACAGCTCGGATTAACATTAGAAGATGTCACCTGTTCAATCTTCTCGTCATCATTTAAGCCCTCTGTAACAGGAGTACTTATGGGAATTCTTTTATGAATCTCCCCTTTCTTTGAATCGATGCATTTATTAAGTATGTCCATCATGCTATTTTATATTGATCTGACTTCGGGACTCAAGGTGCATACTTTTATCACCCAACACAAAAAAATTCAACGTATACCACCATCTCGTCCAAGACGAGGTGAATTTGCTCAATCTAAATGCCTCTTGCGGCTTTTGGGCTCTTATTGAGAAGAGCGGTCTCTTCGTTGAAAGGAGTGGAGTGTTGATTGAAAAAATCTCAATTGCTGGAATGTGAGCTGCTGATATCCTGCTTGTGCAAATGAAACGGATTAGGTTATGGTGCCTACCGAAAGACTGCCCCACATCTTGTAATCAAATTTCCGTCAATCACTGTCTCAAAATCCTATTCGCAGTAACTGACTTGGATATGATGTAACTGGACAGGTACAAGTTTGGGCGAGGGCATTTGTCAATGAAGGGCGCATCTCAATACTAACTGGAACCTTGCAGTGGTTAATTATCATCTACGATTCGATCAATATTTCCATTACTTGTCTAACTTCAAAAATACGGTCTTCGTTACCCCAAGCGCTTGCTTCTAATACCCAAACACCCTCAGTTTGCAAGTGGTCCAACACGAATTCATCACGAAAAAAATACAGTCCATCCGCATCACTGATGCTGCTGGAAGCTGGTTCATTATAGATCTGTTCACCATTTGATCGATTATACATCCTCACGTTTATGTGATAAATTGTACCACCACTAAGTTCCCGAAATTCAACTTGAATGAAAAGAGTATCTCCCAAATGGTACATTTGGTGCTCCGGTGATATGAAATTCACCTGATAACTGAGCAGTTCTAGTGTCTCACACGATGAAATTAGACCTATCACTGACATCATAAGTAAGGGGAAATGTAAATGCCTCATTTATGTTGATTTTATAACCACAGAATGTGATCTATCATCGCCCATATGGTTATTACAGAAAAGTTGATGAGATCCAAGTTTCAAGAGCGAATTGGCTGAATTCTTCCGGTCTTAGAATTTGTAGTTCAAACCCATTCTTACCTGCCATGGAGTTTGAAGAGAATTTGGATCTTCCAAGACATTATATAGCAGGGAGATTTCATAGCCCCAATTTCCTCTACCACTTGTATATCCCAGTCCAAGATTAATCTGGTTATCACCCAGTTTCTCAGTTTTAACGCCATATGAGTCCGGACCCAGCAGCAATGAACTTCCTGATGTAATCGGTCGCTCAATCCACAAATGCTGATACTCCCCATGTAAAAATATTCTCTTAAACATTTTGTATCGAGTGAAAGCTCCCATACCGAAATCCAAAGTAGTTAAGCTTAGAGCATTCCCATCTACAATTCCCAACTTAAAATGAGTATATTCCAGAGGGATACGAACTCCAGCCGAGATCCTCTTGGTTATTTTATAACCAATCATAGGTGATAGCCCGAAGCTGAAAGTGCTTCCAGTCAAGCCCAGACCAAGCTCTCCTCCATACCATAATTTGTTACTAAAACTGACGTCCACATCTGACCTTGCTGCCACAGTCTGACTATAGGCACCCATACTGAAGCCGATAGCAAAGTAAGCAAGCAGGTACAATTTCAAGAAATAGCTCATAGCATTCATTTTGATATACTCCGCATTAAACAGCTACAACCCCGGTCGGCTAGGTATTTCTTCATTGTAAAGTATTGAAAGACTATTCGAACAGACTTTCTAGTCACTTTGTTGATTATTATCTGGCAAGATGCCAACCTTTCAAGTCCTAAGTCAAAAAAAATCAATATAACCCATCATTCTACCTCCAAAGGAAAGCATGTGATCAATGACCGTATGCGCCAAGGTCTTATCGCTTACATTGAGAATGTAGTTGCATTGGTTGAGAAGAATCGCCTCCTAATAGATAATCCTTCTTCTTTTGAGAAAATAGGTTCATTTTTACGAGATGATAAGATTTCTAGATCGCAGAGTACTGTCACAGATACTATTGTGGTCCGTCAGTTGGTTACTAATATCCTTTTTTCAGGCCTACGGCTTTGTAAATTTCGATATCCTGCTAAGGAGGGGATTGGCCAATACAATTGGGATTGCGATTATCATCGTATTCAACATGCAGATACTTTTACCCCGGCTGTATTTTCAAAAGAAAACTGGCCAATTCATCCTGGCTGGGATGATGCTGCTACTGATGTCAGTCCTGGTCATCCACGGTGATATCTTCCCCTGGTCAGAATGGTTTAACTACAATGCAAGACAAGGCCCACCGTTCAGAGATGGCATGAGACCGGGAGGAACAAAAGAAGCCGTTGCCGGATTTAGATGGTTTCGCCAGATGATGCCTTTTATCGTGGCCTTTTTGGGCAGCACTTTGGTAGAAATAGCACGTTTTGCCGACAGGAAAGAGAGAGAAGTCATACGTTCGCAAAAGGAGAAATTAGAAGCTGATCTCAAGTTTCTCAAATCACAGGTCAATCCCCATTTTTTGTTTAATGCACTAAACAATATATACAGTTTAACTGTAACCCAGGCGCCGCAGGCACCGCAGAGCGTGATGCAGTTATCAGAAATACTACGTTACATGGTTTATTACGCTATGGAACCAAAGGTACCCTTGAAACGAGAAATCCAATATATTGAAAATTACATCAGCCTGATGTTATTGAAAGATAGCACAGGTATGGATGTACAATTCGATTTAGATAAATCCGCTCCCGATTTGATGATTGCGCCGCTGCTCTTTATTCCTTTCGTTGAAAATGCCTTTAAACATAGCAAGATCGAAACTTCAGAAACTGGATACATCAGAATAAATTTGACAATCAGTAATGATGTCATTGCATTTAATGTAGTGAACAGTACTCCAAGAAATGGTTTCACAAAGGACAAAGAGGGAGGCGTAGGACTTCAAAATATTAGGAAAAGACTCGAACTACTATACCCTGGAAAACGGCACGATATGAAAATAAATATTACTCAAGATCAATTTTCAGTACGTTTAATCGTGGATGCAACTATTTGAAGTCAAAACTAAGAGATAATCTACTACTTATGCGAGTTTCTCAGTACTAGTAGTGCTTCATTCAAAAAATATCTAATACTATTGGCATGCTACTTTCCGACATCTCTTCATCGTCAAAAGCTCACATAGTTACGGCTATGCTCGCCTGCCCGACTGAAGTCATTCCCGTCCGATCCGGCACGGGCGGGCAGGCGGGGTTTCGCCTCTTCGATCCGTCAAAAACTAGCTACCCCACTAATATCATATACTTTATAAAAGAAGTACTAGTTTTCATCTGTAGCACTTCACTTTTATAGATTGCAATTCGGCAATACTGAATAAATCGAAATCCATCAGATCAAAAAAATAAAAATGAAAAAAATTAACTGTCTCATCGTCGACGATGAAGAGCCGGCAAGAAACCTGGTGGAAAATTACGCTATTCGACTCCCTTATCTAAATATTGTCGGAAAATGTGCCACCCCATTGGAAGCCCTCCAAATGCTTCAAGATAGTCCAGTTGATCTATTGTTCCTTGACATCCAAATGCCTGAATTGACAGGCATTGAGTTCCTAAAAACGCTCCAGAAAAAACCACTAGTCATTTTCACGACGGCCTACCAGGAATATGCCCTGGAGGGTTACGAGCTCGACGTAATTGACTATCTTCTCAAACCCTTTCGTTTCGAACGATTTCTACAGGCAGTTAATAAGGCAACGAAAATACTGAAACTTGAAGACAAAGAAACTCCCGACAGCTTTAATCTAACCGAGCAGGCTAATGATGAAAGAAATTTTGAACTTGTAAAAGCAGATTTTAAAGTTTTTAGAGTTTTCCATGACGACATTCTTTATATCGAAAGTATGAGAGAGTACGTCGCTTATCACACAATTAAGGGCCGTATCACCTCATTGGGATCGCTAAAACGACTTGAAAAGGAACTTCCATCCGACAAATTTATGCGGGTACACAAATCATTCATCGTTGCAATAGCTAAAGTAGCTGCCCTCGAAGGAAACTTGATTCATATCGGGGAGGTCAAAATACCTGTAGGCAGCAGCTATCGTGCTCGCGTGCTCAGGGAATTATTTTAAGGACAGCTTCAACATCAGATAGGAGCATCTGGATCAGTAAAGTGCCAACTACAGGATACAGAGCGCTATCAAAATGTAAGACAACGCTGATCGTCCTCTAAAAGTCTATTAACTTACCTCGTGTTAAAACTTTAAAACTTGCAACGGCAAAGGGCATAAATGCGTGGGCACTAATTGCCCAGATGTGTTCCCTTGCCATGTTATCTACCTGATATTTACGCATGAACTTATTGAACTTCCTGAACAAATTCACACCTAGTTGGCTTGGTACTTGATGGAAAGGCTTATTTTTATCCAGGCATGGTTTTTTGTATTTGTTACCCCGGATTAGGGTATATAAGCCATGTCTTCTTTATTTATTTGAGACGGCTGTAAGAATATTCAACAGATAAATAACAATCAATAAAACTGCATGTCAACTGAATCTAGAAGCGCTATCGGCCTGGGAAACGGTCAATTTACCATTGAAAAAGTGACACTCGCAGATCCCCAGCCAGACGAGGTCATGGTTAAAATCAAAGCAGCTGGACTATGTCACACGGACTATGATTCTTTATCCTGGGGCAAGCCCATCGTCATGGGTCATGAAGGAGCGGGAACGGTGGCAAAAATTGGTACCGATATTGAAGGTCTACAGGTGGGTGATTCCGTAATTCTGAATTGGGCCACGCCCTGCATGACTTGCTTTCAATGCCAGGAAGGCAATCAGCATATTTGTGAAAATAATTCTCCAGTTGTCGCTGGAGCGAATGGCCACACACCAGGACACGCCCACTTGAAGGGAACCAAATGGAATGGAAATGTCATTGAGCGCTCCTTTAATCTGGGTACACTCAGTGAATATGCACTTGTTAAGAAATCTGCAATAGTCAAAATTGATAGTCGGAGTCCTAATTATTCAGCAGCGGCGATCGTCAGTTGTGGAGTGATGACCGGTTACGGTTCGGTGGTCAATGCTGCTCAGTTGCAAGCAGGTAGTTCTGCAGTTGTACTCGGTTGTGGAGGTGTCGGATTAAATGTCATTCAAGGTTGCAAGATATCTGGGGCTGCTCGCATCATAGCCATTGATATAAACAATCATAAACTCGAGCTAGCCCAGCAGTTTGGTGCTACCGATTTAATTCTAGCTGATTCAAATGATAGAGGATTGCTGGAGGCCGCCAAAGAGGTGAAAAAAAAATTGGGCGGACGAGGGGCGGATTATGCTTTTGAATGTACGGCCATACCGGACTTGGGAGCGGCACCACTGGCCATGGTCCGTAATGCCGGCACGGCGGTGCAAGTAAGTGGTATTGAGCAAGATATTACTATTGACATGCGATTATTTGAATGGGACAAAATCTATATTAATCCATTGTATGGTAAATGTCGGCCGCAAATTGATTTTCCGAACATTATGCAATTATATAAGACCGGTCAACTACAACTCGATAAAATGATCACAAGAGAATATTCCTTGGACCAATTGCAGGAAGCCTTGGATGATATGCTGGCAGGGAAGAATGCTAAGGGTGTGGTTGTGTTTTGAGTAATGGTTAGAGAAATTCTCTCATATTTGTGCTCTTAAATACCAATCAATCAGCTCCTTCCGTACCATAGAAATATCCGACCCATCATATGAAGCTGAAGGACTCAGATTCTTGACAGTAAAGACGCCTCATTTGCTAGGTCGGGGTGACATTTGCCTTTTTGTACCGGAGGTTCATGGCAAGATTTTCGATTTACCCATTTATATTCTGTTACACGGGGTCTATGGCAGTGCCTGGGCATGGGCCTTTAAAGGTGGCGCACATCATACCGCGCAACGCTTGATTCAACAAGGTGAGATCAAGCCTGCCATCATTGCCATGCCATCTGATGGGTTGTGGGGAGACGGATCGGGATATCTCCCTCACGACCAGAGAAAATTTGATCAATGGATCGTGCGTGATGTGCCTCTTGCCATACGAGAAAATATACCTCAGGCACTTCATTCTAACAAAATCGCCATAGGTGGCTTATCGATGGGTGGCTACGGAGCACTCATGCTGGGGGCTCGCTTCCCTGATCAATTTAGTGCGATTTCTGGCCATAGCTCCATTACAAAACTGGAACAAATGCGGCTATTTGTTGAAGAACCTTTGGCGCACTATAATCAAAAAAGTGGAGCCGAAAATGTCATTGAGGCCATGGTGATGAATGGTAGCGACCTACCTCCCATACGATTTGACTGTGGTATTGACGATGAGTTGATTGAAGCCAATAGACTACTGCATCAACAATTGGAAGAACGAGCAATTCCACATACCTATGAGGAATTTACTGGTGGGCACACTTGGACTTACTGGCAGCAACATGTTGAAAGGACCTTCAAATTCTTTGATTCCTATGTGTAACGTGTTCGTCCCTTCTGGCCTATTCCATCTGATATCATTATATAAAATACCAGTGACTGTCTGCCAGGAATGACCTAACCCCCAATGATTAAAAGTGGCAATATTTGTTTAAGTAATACCAGAATCTAAACAAGGCTCACTGACTATTCGTTTCGTTTCCTTCACAGAATAAAGACCTTCCATTTGGATACATATCTTAAACGAAAGTATCCCAATCTACTTGAGATCACAAGGTTAATCACAATATAACCTGAACTGGTCTCTGCTTTACCATGGACAATAACTGCACATATATAGAATACCGATCTGAGGTCAAAGCTGTGAACTACTGGTAAAGGAAGCGGTGGGATTGAATAACAAGTTTGACTAAAAAATTAACGCCCAGCTTCACCCTTAGATGCGGAGTGAGTACGTCGTCTCGCCTCGAAACGCCTGATGTATTGGTAGTCGTAAGTCTCATATTGATGGGTCAGCCCCCACTCAAGTGCAGCCAAGGGACTTTTTTCTGTATCAAGAGAACGATTGAGCCCAACGGCATGGGGAGGGGCTTTGATCACTGATCTAATGTCAAAGTTTATGCCATCCGGTGACCATTGTATTGTATTTTTTTCGGGACCATCAGTCGTGATCAAGGATGAAATACCTCCTTGATAAGGCCACACGCAAATTTCATGTCCACTATTGGATATCGGATTGTAAGGCGATTTCACATAGGGTCCCAAAGGATTATCGGCGATGGCGACACCATGTCGGATCTGACGACCACCGAAAGTAATTTCCTCACCCATCTGCTCACCCTTGTAGTACAGATAAAACTTATTCCGGTAAAACACAAGGCAGGGATCGTGAACCTTATGGCTGTCAAAATCTCCCTTCTTCTTGACACTAAAACGATTGTCCTCATCGCCATCCCAAATACCGTTGTCGGCAGGGCTGAGAATGGGCTCCTTGCTTTTTGTCCAGGGGCCATGTGGTGAGTCGGCCCAAGCAAGACCAACTTGATTTTTAACTCGCACTACATATGGTGACTTTACGGTCTGGTAGGTCAAATAATATTTCCCTTCATGCGCCAAAATCTCCGGCGTGAATACTGAGCGATCATCATAGGCACCTTTGGATCCTCTTGGCACAGCCATACCCTCTTCCTTCCACATCCAGCCATCATCGGAGGTAGCATACCATAAATCACACCGATCCCAAGGAAATACTTTATCATTTTCAATATCACCGCCAAATCCCTGCGTTATCCCGGTACTTTTGGAATACCACACAAAATATTGTCCATCTACTTTAATTATGGCACTTGGATCCCGTCGCACTACACCGGGTTCATAGGCAAAGTCGCCTTTGAGGTCATGTACTCTAAACTCACAAAACCATTCGTTGCCCAGCTTGGGCCAAGCCAGGGCTCGTTTAGAAGCAGCACTTAATGAATCTCCATTTGTAATACCTAGTTGCTCCAGATCTTCGCTAGTAAATTCTTCTTTATCTAAATCCTCCTCGGAATTCCCTGAGTCGCAGGATATCAGCCCAAGGATGACTACCAGAGATAGGAGGAGATGGCACTTTTTCATTGTGAAAGGTATGTCATGACGTGAAACATTCAATTTTATGAAGGTCGGTAAGACTTACCAAAATAAAACCAAGGATTGAAGTGCTCCGTTTGGTGATCAAGATTTTCGTCCTTCTTGACTATCTACCCATCCATCCACCATCAACCAGTACAATCGACCCATGCACGTAATTAGAAGCCTCCGATGCTAGAAAGACAGTGATGCCTTTAAAATCCTCCGGTGTACCCCATCTCGCCGCTGGTATTCTGGACAAAATAGAAGTACTTCTTTCCGAGTCTGCCCTTAAAGCAGCAGTATTGTCGGTAGCAATATATCCCGGAGCAATCGCATTCACATTCACGCCTTTGCTCGCCCATTCATTGGCTAGTGCCATTGTCAATTGCCCGACCGCTCCCTTGCTGGCAGCGTATCCAGGCACCGTGATTCCCCCCTGGAAAGTGAGTAACGAAGCAGTAAAAATAATTTTACCGTTTCCTCGATCGACCATATCCCTACCAATTTCCCGGGATAGGATAAATTGGGCACTTTGATTGATTTCAATAATCTTATCCCAATACTCGTCAGGGTGCTCAACTGCCGGTTTCCTTAAAATCGAACCAGCATTGTTAACCAAAATATCTATGGCCGGGTGCTGCGCTTTGACCCTTTCAATAAAGGCATAGAGGGCGTCGCGATCTGAAAAATCACATTGATACGCGCTGAATCCTTGCCCTGTATTTTTCACTTCATGCTCAACTTCGCTGCCAGATAACTCTAGTGTAGCAGAAACACCAATGATATCGGCACCCGCCTCAGCCAATCCAACCGCCATAGCTTTACCGATACCCCGCTTACAACCCGTGACTAAGGCCACTTTTCCATCTAACCTAAATTTTTCTAGAATGCCCATTGGACTTACGATTTATCATGATTTTATTGAGCTATTCCCAGGCTTGGCAATCCAGTAGTACTTTCATGCCCGCGGGATTTCTATCCATTTCCTCAAAAACTCGTTGAATTCTTGATATCGGTTCGATCTTTGAGATCAGGGCTCGCAGCGGCAAATCTCCATTGGTCACAAGCTTTATGGCTTCTTCGTAATCAGCCTTCTCGTAGACCCTGGCTCCAATCAGCTCAAGCTCCTTCCAGAAAAACTGAAAGAGATCTACTTCACGTAGCTTTCCGTGTATGGCTACCATCACAATTCGACCTCTGATCCCTGCCAACCGGGTCATCATATCGACGGTGTCTTTTACACCTGCCACTTCAAATACCACGTCTGCCAAATAACCCTCGGTCACCTTCTCTAAGTGGGTGATGACATCATCCTCTCTGGGATTCATGGTTTGAAATCCAAGTCTACTAGCCAATTCCAATCGGTTGGGATTGATCTCAGAAATAAATACCGATGCCCCATGATGCCTGGCGACCAAAGCTACCAACAAGCCAATCGGCCCACCACCAAGAACAACGGCTGTTTCATTTTTCTTTAGGCGAGAACGCCTTACATCGTGACAAGCCACTGCCAAAGGTTCGATGAGTGCCGCCAACTGCATATCGATATCCCCGGGTAACTTGTGCAGGGTAAACGCGGGTACCGTCCAGTACTGCTGCATAGCTCCAGGACTGTCGATCCCAATAAATTTTAACTGGCGACATATATGGCTGTAGCCTTTATCAGAGGGTTTTTCACTCCTTGGGTCAAGGGGCCGTACCACCACTTTATCCCCTTTGGTGAATTCTGTCACCTCGGGCCCCACTAAGTGAACCGTGCCAGACATTTCGTGACCTATTGTCATGGGCATTTTCACCCTCTGGTCCATCAAGCCATGGTAAATATGAATATCCGTACCACAAATACCGCAATAGTCCACTTTTAATAGAACCTCTCCTTTTTCTGGAGGAAGAAGAGATCCTTGACCTATGCCAAAAGTTTTATTGCCCTCATAGTTTGTCATTAATGACATTGCAAGCAGTTTATTATTTCCTAAAAATCGCAACCAGTCGATCTACTTCGATCTGCATTCAAGTCCTGCGCTAAAATTGAAAAAAAAATGGAATAGTCGTACCTACCAACTGAACATAATCTGACCATCGGCTGAAAATTCACATTTTATTGACCTTCCCTGTTCGATCTAACTGATTTGGAACCGTACCGAGGTTACTTCACACAATTATATCATCTGATAATTATGAACTCAGAAACAATCTTACAATGGAAATCCAGGTAACTCGTCTAGTAGGACTAATGAAAAAGAATCGACCTATATCTTTTTTCAAATAGAACTTAACACAACCCCTTTACGCTCCAACATTGTTGACTCTCTATGAAAAGTACCGTATTCTAACAAGTACTTGCACGCAAAGAGGTAACTTTATTCCCACTTAGGGGATGACATCTCGCAAAAAAATAAATCTTTTAACATGCAGTGGACGAAGGATTTCCGCAGGTTTTCGTGGAACGACAGTGCAAATCATTCCATTGGTCAACCAACAGAGTTCGACGGCACTTTATTCCGTTCTGGCTGTCAATCTTCATATCGGGTTGTAACAAAGATGGGTAGGTGAGACTTTGTCCACAAGAGATCATCGCAACCTGCCGGGAAAGTCAGCAAGAAAGTGCTGCAGCGACAGCTGATATGTTACCAGGCACTTGGGATCTTTACCATTTTGAAGGGGGGGCATGGGCAGTTGGTTCGAAGGAAGCTTGGCCAGAAATCAAAGTGTCCTTTACTGAATATGAGGGAGTGATAACCTAAAAGTATGCTGGAGAAGCAGAGGAACAGATATCCTTTGACTGGTTTGTTGAAACAGCCAAAACAGCAGAGATGGCGTGTGTAAGACTAACCACCACCATTACTTGCTGCTGCTTTGTGATTTATGCTACACGCTATTCAAAGGATTAAGTAAAGCTGCAATGAAGGCTATTCTTTTTATTTGCCATCAACGGAGGTTTGGTCTGTCGATCCTTCAGGCTCTTGTCGAAAATTATGGTTTACAAGACATATGACAGTTGCGGTGCGACTTTGGTAAATGAAATATAACCAGAATTTGAAAAATGGTATAAATCCATTATCTTCAATTACTACAATTAGGAATAAAGTGTCTTGAGAAAGTATAAACTGGGTGAATTTGAGGAGATAGTCATGCTTACCGTAGGCGTTCTGTATGACAAAGCATATGGCGTGGCCATTAAGAGAGAAATTTTCGATCGGGTGGGTAGAAGGGTGAGCGTTGGAGCGCTGCAATCTGCACTTAGACGAATGGAGAAGAAGGGATACTTGTCTACGCGTAAAGGCGAATCGACCGGTATCAGAGGGGGTCGTCCAAGATTATATTTTCAAATTACTGCTCTAGGGCAGCGCGCACTGGAACATTCGCGCAACAGCCGCAATGCATTGTGGGAGGCAATTCCCAAATCAGCGCTCAAATGGAATCCGTCAAGATGAATTATTCCTAAAATAATCGGCCAAACAACAGATTTTCCTCAGCAAGATCTGTTAACGTAGACGGCAATGAAAGGAAGTACTCAGCCCAGTAAAATTGTTCTCGATCTATTCCGATGGTATTGCCGGCCGGAATATCATGACAATATTGAGGGTGACCTTATCGAGCTGTACCACATTCGTGTTGTAGACAAAGGAGTGGGTTACGCCAACATCATGTTGTGGATGGATATTATCCTTCTTTTTCGTCCATCTATCATTAAACCATTTTCGTTTTTCAATCTCTTGAAAGGACCTTTTATGATACAGAACAATCTAAAAATCGCCTGGCGTCAACTTCGAAAGAACAGCTATGTCACGCTAATCAATCTCTCCGGGTTAATTATCGGAATGACTGCAGCTCTCTTCATCTGGCAATACATTCATTTCGAGTCCAGCTACGACAAATTTCATGAGAAATCTGATCGCATTTTTCGCGTACGAACCGACCGGATAGAAAATGGTGTACCGTTCATGCAGTTTGCCGCCGGTACCGCTGGAGCAGCGCCCCTACTTAAGAAGCATTTTAGTCAGGTGGAGGACTATGTCAAACTGAGAGATGCAGGAGAAGCGGTGTTTAATGCTCAACATGATCGATCCATTAGACTTGACAAAGTGTACTTTGCAATGCCGTCCCTGTTTGACATCTTTTCAATACCACTCCTTGAAGGTGATCCCCTAACTGCATTATCTGAACCTTTTCAAGTGTGTATTTCCCAAAGCTCTGCCAAGAAACTTTTTGGGGATGCAAATGCAATTGGTAAGACCATCATGCACAACAATGCACGGGAATTGCAAGTGACCGGAGTATTTAAAGACCTACCGCTTCATTCTCATATCAAATTCGATCTGCTCATATCTTATATCACCTTTACTGACGTACTAGCAGCCGAAGCTCCAACTGAAACTTCATTAACCTGGGATGGATATTTTTCCTATTTACTCCTTTAACCTGGTACAGACCATAAAGCTTTGGAAGCAAAGATTCCAGCCGCCATTAAAGAAGACTATGATCCAGAGCTAGCGGATGCGGTAGCCCTCTATCTGCAACCACTGGAAGACATTCATCTCACATCTCATTATCTATTCGAGGCGGAGGTAAATGGCAATCTTCGGGTAGTTCAGTTTCTTTGGCTGATAGGAATCAGTGTCTTGCTGATTGCCTGGTTTAATTACATCAATTTCAGCACTGCTAATTCTGAAATTCGCCACCGTGAGGTCGGAGTTAGGAAAGTACTTGGTGGAAGCAAACGCACACTAATTAGCCAGTTCCTAACCGAAGCTGCATTACTGAACATTTTTGCAATTGGCATATCATTCCTACTCCTGTGGTTACTGCAGCCGGTTTTTGAACGCCTCATTGGACAATCGATGCATCTTCCTATCTTCTCAGATGTAAAAATATTGTTCATCACATTGGGGATACTGATGATGGGGACGCTGATATCCGGTCTGTATCCGGCTTTTTTTCTATCTTCTCTTAGCCCCATCAAGGTACTGAAGGCAAGTACTGCAAGTAGCACGAAAGAGCATGGCAAATGGCTAAGCAAAAGTTTAGTAACGCTTCAGTTTATTGCTACGGTGGTGTTAATTGCTGGAACAATGATTGTTAATCATCAGCTAAAGTTCCTGCAAGATGCAGATTTGGGCTTTGAAATTGACCAGACACTGATCGTAAAGGGACCTAAGAGTACCGATTCGACCTTTGTAAATAAATACAACCTCTTCAAACAGCAATCTGAACAACTAGCTGGTGTGAGGGGTGTTAGTGGCTCGACTTCCATCCCAGGACAGGCATTTGGCTGGACAGCGGGTGGTGTCAGGAGGGTAGGTTCAGGTGATGATGAATCTGCAAACTTTCATGTAATGGCAGCAGATGTTGGATACACGGAGCTCTACGAAATGGAGCTTGCGGCTGGTCGACACATGTCAACTGAGATGGGAAGTGACCAGAGCATAGCGTGCTTGCTGAATGAAAAAGGGGCAGCCCTTTTGCAGTATTCGTCTCCACAGGAAGCAATTGGAGCGGAGATCGAATTTTGGGGAGATCGATTTGTGGTGATCGGTGTTTTAAAGGACTTCTATCAAGAGTCAGCCAAATCAGATATTGAGCCACTAGTGCTCAGAGCCAAGCCACCTGAGAGGCCGGCCGATTATTTCTCCATAAAGATGGCGACCAATGACATTGGTTCAACCCTGACCAATTTGCAAGAAAACTGGAAAAATCTATTCTCCAGCGACCCCTTTGAGCATTTCTTCCTCAACGACCAATTCAATACCTTGTATGAGAGCGAGATTCGCTTTAGGAAGATTTTCTCTATTTTTTCCGGCTTGGCTATTTTCGTTTCATGTCTGGGTCTCTTCGCCCTGGTCACTTTTACTACTGAACGGAGAAGAAAAGAAATTGGAATTAGAAGGGTCCTTGGTGCTGACATAGGAAGCATCATTCAGTTGATAAGTATGGCTTTTCTAAAAATGATTGTGGTGGCCTTCGTATTGGCTACTCCCCTATGTTGGTATGCGATGAATCTCTGGTTAGAGGGTTTCGCCAATCGGGTTGAGATACCCTGGTGGTTCTTTGTCGCTGCCGGGATCATTACGCTGAGTATAGCATTAATACCGGTGGGCGTGCAAAGTGTCAGGGCAGCTCTCGTCAATCCTGCCGACACCCTGAGGAGCGAATGACTTCTTATAAATGCGGCAAGCCTAGTAAATATGCCTTGACATTATTTTGATTTTGCCTTACATCAAAGACCCAGAAGAATACTAAATGGCAATAATCTCAGTAAAAGTCGGGGAATAAAGAATCCTAAAAGTAATCTGTTCATACCGTGCATTTCCAGAACTGAATTCTATGCACCAAAATAATTGGGAAAGTCTCGAAAACTTGCACAAATACATGCCATTGCAATTATTTAGTAAATATTGGGCCTCCAGTGACCTCTTTGAAGGACTGGTATTTTTCTACAGTCAAAGTTTATGTTTAAAAAAGGTCCCTTCACAGGATTGCATTGACCAGAATTTGGTCGCAATTCAGAAAACCCGAAAGACTTTAAATCAAGCTCACTAAGAACAATTGACCTTAGTCACTTCTCAAAGAAGTAAAGTGCGATGCTACTTTTCCTCCATTTTCCCAAGCATTGCTCTTGCGTTTTTTCCGGTAGGTCCGTCGGGGTCCATGTCGATGGCTTTCTTATAATACTCCTTGGCCCTTTCCAAGTTGCCTGCCTTCCAGTAACCCTCAGCGAGACTATCCCAAGCGTTTGGTGATTCCGGAAAAAGCTGGGTTGCAAAGGTAAATATGGCTATTGCTTCCTCGAATTTGCCACTCGTCAGCATCCTATATCCTGCATCATTGAAAGCAGATTCAAAATCAAAAAATCGATATTGGGGATCATTGATCAGTCGGACCGATTCATTTTGCAATTTTTGCATTTCCCCTGCTTCATATAAACCAGCCAGATACCGCATGGGATCCAGGATCAAGTCATCAGTATTAGCAGATAATGCTACGTCCAAAACAGGATCCCGGTTATGGCGATAATCATCAAAAGTCATGTCTACGGCAATATGTGGCGCTGTCCATGGACCTCCCTCCCATTGTGGTTTATCCTGCCACCAGGCAAACGACAGATATACGGGAATCTCGCTATGCGGTAACATCAGACGATTATTGTCGCCATAAAAATTGACATTTTCCGCAGTGGGCTCGCCAATAAAAATGGCATTGGTGTAATTGTCCAATTCATTGACCAGGTTTTGGCAGGCAGAAAACGTTCGACGACCAATGATAACGAAAAGGTTCCCCACGGTATTGATGCGCTTATTCTCAATAATGCGAGTGATGACCGCCTTGTTTTTGTAATTATTCCCTCCTCCATTTAGCCGGACATCGATGATCAACCGGTCAACATCATTTTCCTCAATGAAATCAAACACCCGGGTATAAAACGATGGGATACTCTCCGATGAATCATCCTGGATCTGTGAATGGCGTACATACACTGCATTGTAATCTGGAAGGTGCTCAAAGTAATAGATCCTGTCAAGGTGCCTGAGATAGAGTGGTGTGGTATCCTTAATTCTCGCATCAGCAAATTCTTCCGTTTCTTGCAAATAGCCATATTCTATGGGTAGGCGCTCGTGGCCTTTTGAGGCCTTGATCATTTGGGTAAAAGTCTCCCCAGCCTTCTGCAAGGTAAGCTCTACACTATCTGAGAATTCAGCTGTCACATTCTGTGCATGCAGTACTTCTGGAATTCGGAGATAGTTCAAACCGTAGGCCTTGAAATATTGTTCATTTTCAGCAGGAACAACAGGATAAATGGCTTGCAATGCTTCTTCAGTCGCCATGTCGGAAATCTTCAGAACTTTGGCACCCACGGCTTTGCCATAATCCTTGTGAGCGCCCTGAACATAGACACCGTCACTAAATTGATAGAGATTAAAAGGAAAATGACCGTACTTCGTTTCTAGCCCTCTTAAGCCCAGGGCGGTATGACCATACTTAAAGGAAGCAACAATCCTGGCGAGACCTACAATAATTTCATGATTTTGAAGGTCGGGAATCTGATCATGAAGTTCTTCTACCTCTTGATCAAATGCTTCTGCTGAGATCTTTTTGAAGAGGAAGGGATAGTCCTGGTGAATCGTACTTTGTAAAAAGCGCAGGTCTTCCTGCCACTGATCAGGCGTAAGGTCTAGATTTTGGGCGATTGCAGGCGTGCCTGAGCAAAGTATTGACAGGCCTGTAAGCAACACTATACATTGTTGCCTCAATGGATATCCGAGCTGCATTTCATTTCTTTTTTTGCAAATCTAACCTTATCTATAAGGCCGCCAGAAGACTTCGACTAACAGTTGTAACAAATATACCGATGCAATTTTTTTTGGAGTCGCAAGATAGGGATCAAGGCATTGCCTGGCTTAGAGGCTATCACGGATGTGATTGCTGGGGTCATTGCCAAGCCGCGTTACCTTGGATATTCATTACATTGGGATCAAGAAATATATTAGAGATAAAAAACCCTGAAATTCCTGATTCCAATTGTTGACATTTCCTGATCACAGATCTATTTATGAAACTCTATCACGAACTTGCCGATTGGTGGCATTTACTTTCCGCACCTGAAGACTACGCAGAAGAAGCTGAACTTTTCTGGAGCATCATTAGTAATTATAAATCCGACATTAAGACTGCCCTGGAATTGGGTAGTGGTGGAGGAAATAACGCTTACCATTTGAAAAAAAGGTGCAGTTTTACCCTTACGGACCTTTCTCCAGCCATGATCAATATGAGCAGGAAAATTAATCCAAATTGCCAGCACTATGTCGGCGACATGAGAAATATCTTATTACATCAAAAATTCGATTTGGTTTTTATTCATGATGCCATCATGCACATGACCTCGGAGGATGATCTTCTCCAAGTATTCAAGGTAGCCAAACAGCATCTCAAAGCCGAAGGTTTCCTGTTTATTGTACCAGACTTTTTTAAGGAAACTTTTCAACCTTCAACTCAGCATGGAGGAAGTGATGATGGGGGAAGGGGGTTGAGATATCTCGAATGGACGTACGATCCCGATCCTTCAGATCAACTCGTTGCCACAGATTACGCCTATATTTTAAGAAATCATGACGGATCTACCCAGTGTATTCACGATCACAGCGTTGAAGGTATTTTTTCTAAAAGTGTATGGGAAAAGTTGTTAAGATCCGCAGGATTCATGGTATCCTTTGAACCCATCCCTCACTCTGAATTTGCTGAGGGTACTTACCTGGGGATTGCTGCACAACCGATTTAGAGAGCAGGTCGCTTCGTTAATTTCGATATCTTGGCCTCATACTTTGCTGGAAGCTAGTGATTCATCTTTTCCCGACATACATGAGGAGAACCTACATCCTTTCATTGGCGACATTACTGGCATGTGGAGGTGGATCTCAATCCGAAATTGGCGGTGACATTTCCAAAGACACCAGAAGTGTAGAGTCAGGTGGTAAGATTTTCAACCGTCTCTGTAGCCCCTGCCATAACTTCAAACAAGATGGCATTGGACCTCAGTTGGGTGGGTTGACACGCTCGGTCGAGACCGATTGGATCCGCTCATTTGTTTCTGACCCTGGTAAGATGATTCGTGAGCACGATCCGAGGGCAGCCTCTCTATTTGAAGAATATCAGACCTACATGCCATCCTACGGCACGCTGTCTGAGGAAGATATCGACGATGTGCTGGCTTACATGCACACCTTCCCCTTTCCTGAGGATGCACGAGCCCTGGATTTAGGCTTAAAGGTAGTAGAGGACCCCATTCCAGATTCTGTAGTTCTTTCTCCAGTTGTTTTGGATCTGGAATTCTACTGGCAGGTACCCTCATCATCCGAAAATCCTCCTTTGGCCCGCATCAATGAGATGCAGTGTGAAAGAAACACTGGGAGACTATTCATAAATGACCTTCGTGGAAAGCTCTATCTGCTTAATAGTGACAAACCATCGGTCTATTTGGATATGGGCGAACTGATACCTGATTTTATCCACCAACCCGGGCTCGGCACCGGGCTCGGTAGCTACGCGTTTCACCCTGAATTTGCTGAGAACGGTTTGCTCTATACAACCCATGCCGAACCTCCCGGTACCGCCCCTGCCGATGCACCGATTGCAGACAGTATAGCCGTTCAGATCCAATATGTCTTAACTGAGTGGACAGTCAGGTATGCCGAGGAAGATGACTTTTCGGGTACAGGTCGAGAGTTGCTTCGAATGGATATGGTTACTGGCAAGCATGGCATCCAGCAAATCTCATTCAATCCCACCGCTCGATCCGGTGATGATGATTATGGATTACTCTATGTAGCCATCGGAGATGGTGCCAGTGTCGAAGAGGGTTTTCCACTATCCAGCCACCATCAAGGCGGCGCACTTTGGAGTTCCATTTTACGCATCGATCCATTGAGTAGGGATAGTGACAACGGTAAGTATGGCATTCCCTCCGATAATCCTTTCGCATCAAGCCAGGATCTTAAGAGGGAAATTTGGGCCTACGGCTTTAGAAATCCCAATAAATTAAACTGGGATCAAGAGAGAAACCTTTATGCGACAGATATTGGTATGAGGCAGATTGAAGAAGTCAATTTGATTCAAAGGGGCAGTTTCTATGGCTGGCCGATTAGGGAAGGACGTTTTTTTCTCAATCATACCGGCAATATGAGTCGGGTGTATGAACTGCCTGAAAATGATACTATTTTCAACGTCACCTATCCAGTCATTGAACTGGATCATGACGAATCGAGGGCCATAATCGGCGGCCTGGCTTATGAGTCTTCTAAAATATCACCATTGTCCGGCAGTTACATTTTTGGCGACATTACCAGTGGTCGTCTGTTCTATGCTCCCCTGGATGAAATGCAAGGAACTGGGCGGGCTACCGTATTCGAATGGCGCATTTCCATCGATGGTGAAATGACTTCACTCAAAGATCTGTGTGGATCTAACCGGGTAGATCTACGTTTTGGACAGGATTGTGATGGCAACCTGTATATTTTCACCAAGGCCGATGGTAAAATTTACCAGGTGTCCTCCACAGCTACCTTGTAAGCTGGCTCCATTGATCATTTCGATGGCCTGGGCAGTCTGGACTAGATCGGCTTCACTTGGGCCACTGAGTTCCTTTGGGCTACATTTCCTTGCTGGGCACTAGCGTTGACGTGTATTTCCTAATCCCACCTTAGCCCATGCTCCAGCCAGATCTGACCGGTTCGCGGATGTATGGCTCCGCTTCCGGTAAGCCCTGAGCCTCCATGGATTCCCGATCCCAATGTATCAATCGACCGCCTAAACGAAGTGACAATACCCCCAGCAAAGTGATTTCGGTGAGGTGCGCCCCATATTCAAAATGTGAACTGGCTGGCGGACCTCCTTTAATGGCATCTATCCAGTCGCGGTGATGTCCCTGGGTAGGTGATAGAATCTCTGGCACTTCGATGGAGGCGAGTTCTTCCGGATACAGGTTGAGAATCTCAGATCCACCGATGATCATAATTCCCTTCTCTCCCACAAACATACCTCCCCGAGGTGGCAATTCAACATCATCAGGTAGCAAGTCCGGATGTCGGGGTTGAAGGCCACCCGAATACCAGTCGAGTCTGATGTGTCCGCCATCTGGATGTGGAAATTCGTAATATCCAATTTCACCATAAGGGGTGATATTGCCATCACTAAATCCTGCCGGCTTAACCTGGACAGTAGTCGGCAAGCCTAGTTCCATGCCCCAAACAGCCGCATCCAAATCATGACATCCAAAGTCACCCAATGCTCCACAGCCAAAATCCCAAAAATCCCTCCACGTCACCGGGCTGTACCAATGGTGAAATGGACGATAAGTGCGAGGTCCCAGCCAGAGGTCCCAATCAAAGTCGTAAGGCAGTGGTGACGTCGAGGTCGGTAAACCACTAAGTTCATTGATCCAACGGGTAGCTGGCACCCAAGCATGAATCTCTCGAATGTCACCCAAGACCCCGGCTCTCAAATGTTCGACTACTTTGCGTACTCCGTCTGTGCTGTGACGCTGATTACCCATCTGTGTTGCTAACCCTGTTTCCCTAGCTAGCTGACTTACCCGGCGAGCCTCCCAAATATTGTGGGTCAGCGGCTTCTCGCAATACACGTGTTTGCCAGCTTCCATAGAATGAATCGCGACATAAGCATGGGTATGGTCTGGCGTTGCGCAAAGTACTGCATCCAGATCTTGCTCTTGTTCCAGCATCTTGCGGAAGTCCTTATATTCTTGAACTTTGTCATCCGGCGATTGACTTTCGATCATTTTACGAACCGGATCCCGACCCGCTTCTGAACGATAATAGAAGTTGGCCAGATTCCAGTAGCGAGCAGGATCGGCAATGGCAACCACCTGCACATCCTCTTGTTTCAGTAATTCTGCGGCATTTTGTCTTCCACGTCCACCAACACCTACCACTCCTATAAGCACTCGATCACTGGGTGGAATGAAACCCTTGCCCCCCAGCACATGCCTTGGAAGAATCATCATGCCCGTCATCATTGTGGCTTGGGCCTGAATAAATTTACGCCGGTTTAGTCCTTCATTCGGCTGATTTGCAGATTGCAGCGTGGATTCCATTCTGATAAAAGTACAATTTTTCACTTTTCATTTGTTGTTGCTCATGCAAACGAGGAGTAGTGTCCACATAGCAAGAATGAAACAGGTCGCAGATCAATTCACTGGGTTTCTTAGGATCTCAAAAGTGGCCCTGTCAAGTGAAATCTTTTGGCAGATCCTTTACGGACTAGTTTGTTTATTTTTGTTCAGCTGGCATCTTCGGAACTTCCGAAGGTGGTTATAGGATCCAAAAAAAGTCTCGAGCAATATGCCCCAAAATGGGAAAATCAAAAGAAGAACCTTTCATAAGTACACCCTGGGTGCACTCTCTTTGTCCCTCCCTAAGATCGAATGGCCTCAATTCCATACCACTCGACTACTAAAGACGGACACGCATGTACACTTGTTCAATCTGGGTCAATTTCAATACGGCTGGCTAAAAAATGCTCCCGAAATCAATAGGTCATTTGGAATCCCTGACTTCATGAAAGCCACACAGCGCTGCAACATTGGAAAGATCATCTTCATGGAGAGTGGTGCAGATCGAGGATATGGCGTGGATGAGGCTCGATGGGTTTCCAAACTAGCTCAGGCCGAATCCAGAATCTGTGGGATTATTGCCAAACTCAATCTAGATCAGGATGAAGATCCCTTAAAGAGCATTAAAAAATTTGATGGCATTCCCTTACTGAAAGGTTTTCGTGGAAATTTTCCCAGCACCGGCAGAGATGACCAAAACTTTGTCGAGGCTCTACAGATTTTAGGTGAAAGGAATTTGACTTTCGATCTTTTGTTGCGGCCTCCACAATTTTCAAAGGCACTCGAAGTCATTAAAACTTGTCCCAGTACACGATTCATACTTGATCATATTGGGAATCCAGATCTCATGCAAAGTGACAATCAGGAATGGTATGATGGGATCAAAATGCTGGCTGAATTGCCTAATTTAAACTGCAAGATATCTGGAGTCATTACTCGAGCGGGGAAGGGTTGGACCATTCCAACAATTGAGCCCTTTGTTTTACACGCCATGGAACAATTTGGCCCCGATAGAATTGTGTATGGGGGTGATTGGCCTGTTGTATTGCGTGCAGGAACTTATCGCCAATGGTCTCGAGCATTTGAAAAATTGACTTCTTCATTTAACACGGAAGAAAAGGCAAAAATATATAACCAAAATGCTGACCGGATTTATCGACTGTAGTAGGATGTACTCAATAATTCCTAAAATCCCTATTAATTTTCCTATTGCAACTAAACTCCATTACAAGATCTGCATCCTATTATTGGTCATCGCCAATGGCCAGTTCGTATCCGCTCAATCGCTGCCGCAAAAGATCAGAGATGGCAAAATATTCAAAATATTTCAATTCCCAGTTAATCAGATTCCACGCATTGACGGAAGGACGGAAGATTGGGAGATCGCACCTCGCAATTATACTTATGAAACAAAAGAGCTGAACGATACCGAGGATGGCATCAGCACCAATATCGATACGGCAGATCTCAGGGTAAAAGTGACTCTTGGTTGGGTCAAAGGCCTAGCTAAGATCTATTTTCTCTATGAAGCCTATGATGATTTTTGGGATTATGATAGATTTAATCCCAAGGGATACCAAAACGACATTTTTGAATTGGTGGTTGATGGGGATCTTTCAGGGGGTCCGTTTATTTTTAATGCCCGATATCCTTCAGATTCATTAAAATGGGATAGTAAAACACGTGCCTATTTAGAAAATCACGTGACCTTCAGCGGTGTTCATGCACAAAATTATCACATTTTCACCCCACCGGTAAACAATGCTTGGACACTGGTTTGGGGTAGTCAACCATGGATTGCAGAATTTCCTTATGCCAACTATGCATATTCATATGACTTCGGTCCCGGCGATAAGGGTCACTTGATCTTGGAAGGTTGGATTACCCCATTCGACTATGCTCCGCATTCAGGTCCGGAGGATGCTGTCACCTCCACGCTTTATGAAGGAAAAACAATTGGTCTCTCCTGGTCCATTCTCGATTTTGATGGAACGCAAAGAGAAGGCCATTTCAATTTATCACATGACGTACGTATGGTCAAAGATGCCTCCTATTTATGCTCTTTCAGACTCATGCCTATAGAACCACAGTTACAGCCAGAGATCAAGGCAGACTGGACATTTGAGAAAATCAAAGGCAAACCCGGACTTGTATCCTTTACAGATCTTTCCCTCGGCAATATCGATAAATGGATTTGGGATTTCGGTGATGGAAATTATTCACACGAACAACATCCGATCTACCAGTTTAGTGAAAAAGGAGCCCACAAGGTCATCACCCTGACTGTTGAAGGGCCGGCCGGATCTTCCAAGAGAACCAGGTATTGGGAGGTTATTATAGATTGACTTTTTTTCGTGAGCGCTCAATCATATTTTTTACATTTTATCACTTTCACGCTGCTCGCGCGACATCAAGCTTGGTTAACGGTCGAGTCTTGTTTTTAAAAGGAAAAATCTCTTAAGGGAAATCTGAGGTAACCAGCCGGATTGAACAATGATCAGTCAGTTCCAATATCTCGCTTGCTCAACTTCAGCATAGCGCCGCCCCCTTTGAAGGGGGTAGAGTGCTCCAACCGAGAGGTTGGCCAGCACTCTGGGCACCGTCCTGTGGAGGCCGTATCCACATGGCGAAGGACTCGGCCATAGCCTTTGGCGCCGGCCCGGGGATGACATACTACTAAATGTCTTGGACGTTTATAACGCTGCTCAAAATTGGATCATAATTTACTATTGGCAGAAAATGATCCTTTTTTTGTTAGAAATGCTTTTTCTACTTTTTGGTGGCAAAAAGTAGAGCAAAAAGCCACCCTGGATCTTTTTCCTTGAAAAACTACAGCCTTCCCGGCTCTCGCACCAAAACTCGCCCTTAATGGCTGTTCTTCAAGTGTGGCTTCCTCGTCATTAGGGTTTCAGGCAAATTTTATCTTCGGCTCGAACAGTTGGTGCTCTTTTGCCAGCCCGCAGCCTTATTTTTAAAAGGAAAAATCTCCTAAGGGAAATCTATGGCAACCAGCCGGATTGAACAATGATCAGTCAGTTCCAATATCTCGCTTGCTCAACTTCAGCATAGCGCCGCCCCCTTTGAAGGGGGTTAGAGTGCTCCAACCGCGAGGTTGGCCAGCACTCTGGGGGATGACATATTACTAAATGTTTTGGACGTTTATGACGCTGCTCAAAATCGGATCTTAATTTACTATTGGCAGAAAATGATCCTTTTTTTGTTAGAAATGCTCCTTTCTACTTTTTCCTGCCTTTGCTTGGAGCTACGGCAGACTAGGGTGGCAAAAAGTAGAGCAAAAAGCCACCCTGGAGATTTCTCCTAAAGGAAATCTGAGGTACACTTGCAGTTAGGGCTTTGATCTCTCTGCAGGTTATTAATAATCCTCTGGGGTTCCCCATCCCATCAGTCCCTAGGACTGAACTCAAGGTGCCGATCGAGAAATTGAAAGGTACCTTTACCATTGATGGTGTGAGGACCATCAAACCATTCAATGGTCGTTTGGTCACCGATCTTGAGTTGAGCGTTGTAGAGATGACGCACCTTGGCGTACTCGTAGGCTACCCTTTCATCGGGAGCGACTCCGTCAAAATGCCCGCGTTCTACCATAAAGGGACGTGGTGCGATCAATGCTGCCATCTCGGCATAGTTGAAGGTACTTCCCAAATCCCATTCAAATATCTCATACTCTCCGGTCCAGACATAGCTGTAAGGACTGCGCGTTGAAGCATTTTTCCATACCCAATCATTAAAGTCAGCAGAACAAATAGACAAACAATACTGCTTTACCAATGGTGGTATACGCATGGCTGATTTGCCTCCGTAACTAAGTCCGTAAAAAGCGATCCGGTTTGAATCCACGACCGGCAGATGACTGAGCCAGTTGACGATTTGCTGGTGTTGAGGTACCATGATCGAAAACAGTGTTTTTTTGATGGCATTGGCCTTATATTGCAAAGTCCGGAAGCGGTCGGTAAAAATGTAAATATTCTGGGGAGCAAAGGTAATATAGCCCCTCTCAGCCAGGACTTTAGCAAAGGCTTTATAGGCTTGATATTTTTCTTCCCCAATGGTCGATTGGGGTCTCCCTTCTAAACCATGCTGACAAACAACTACCGGTCTTTTTTCGCCAGCATTGACATTTTTGGGTATGCACAAAATGCCGTAGGCAAAGAGCCCTTCGAATATATCAAGTACTACTTCGTATGCATCTACAGTACTGCTCTCTATTGCGAATGGCCGGATATGGGGATTTGGCGCTTGCAGTTCATAGTCGAACATACCAATCACTTCTTCAGCAAAGTATTTACGATAGGGCTCAATGGTCTCCTGAAAGCTTGCGAGCGAAGTCGTATTTACAGCGGCCATGAAATCTTTTCTCACGTATGGGCTCTCTGACAATAGCCACTGATTGTGCAGATCGAGTTCGGTCATCTGGCGCATGTGCCTTCTGGCTGCATCCGGGAGTGTGAATATTTCAATTTCATTTTTCGGTGAAAAAGGCATGGATTGGATAATCGGAGACCAAGATAGATCTTGTGTCAGTTCATTAGCGCGTTTCAACTCGCTCTCGATCTCCTCAGTAGTGGGTCTGGTTAGGCGCCCAGGCTTGGCGCCAGTACCTGCCGGTATCAATACCTCGGGTGCATCCGTTTCCTTAAAAATCACCAATTTTCTGGGAGCTATCAGGCTGGCAATTTCGGCATCCCCAAATTCTCGTAGAAGCCCGAATACATTGCGGTAAGCAGGTTCTTGCCATATGTTTTGACGATTTGCAAAATATCCACCGACATGGGCCTCATCAATTCTGGTGTCTGCAGCTGCACTATAAAAGCAAATGAGACCACCTTCACCCCATCCCACGACTGTGATCTTCTCAGCACCACTTTTGATGAGCCAATCAATAGCGGATTGGACCTTCAACACTTCATACCCGATAATATGCCTGCCCAGTTCATAAGCTGACCGGTACAAAAACTCGCGGTTACTCAATTTTCGATGCGTGGTATCCCGATTAATCAGTGTAGGGATCAAAACGCGCTTGCCTTGTTCAGCTAATATTCGACCCGTCTGGAACTCGTGGGAAAGTCCACCTGCCAGACCCATGAGTTGTTCTGGAGTTTGGTCTGCATCGGGTATCACTACAGTTGCAGCACTGGTAGGGGTTCTAGGCACCACCAATAAGCCCTCTCCATGCACATGCCGAAAAGCAAGCCAACGAATGGCATGCACTTCGTATGTTTCACCTTCAGCTACTTTTCCGAGCATTTCAGGTTTCAAGTAAAGATTGCGCTGTTCTCTTAGTCCAATGATATGTTTAAACCGCTCTCTATTATCTTGAATAGACTCCTCATAAGCCATGGGAGTGCTGAAGTCCCTGCTCCAAAAGGCACTTCGACGATCTACCGATTTTTCAATTTCTTTCAAAAGAAATACGTCACAGGAGTCAATTAGGCGCGAAGCAATATCTCCTTCCCAGGTGAGTTTCTTAGCATCAGGCGTCCATTGACCAAACCCCTTTGATGCCAAAAGGGCAATACCCATCATCACCATGAAAATACCTCGTCCTTGCATCTTTCCTTAAAGGTTTATGGAATGGAATATAGAGGAATTTAGATCACCAAACCATATCATCAAGGTCCGAGGTTGGTGGTCCACAAGCGTTTATTATTTCTCAATTTTCGAACAGTGGATTTGTTTTCAGGTAGCTTCCTTCCATCCAGGGGAATTTCTTTTCAATTTCATCAATGAGCTCTACACCAAAACCAGGTGCATCAGGTAGTGCCATAAAACCTTGATCTACGCTTAACGGATTCCTGAAAATCTCATCCTTTAGCGGATTGAAAGTCTGGTTTAATTCGCACATATGACCATTTGGACAGCTCGCTACAAAGTGTAGGTTGGAAATGGTGGTCAATCCGCCATGCCAATTGTGTGGGCATTGCAGCCGACCATAGAGGTGAGCCATTCTGGCAATGTGCCAATTTTCAGAGATACCAGTAAAGTTACAGTCGGACTGAATGATATCGTAGGCTCCTTCCACGATCCACCGCTGCAGCTGGAAACGATTGGTGAATCGTTCACCCCCTGACAGCATTACACTGGGCATGGCTTCGTTAATTCGTAAATGACGCCCAACTGATCCTTCTTCCCATTGGTTCATTGGTTCCTCGTACCAATAAAATTTGAGATCTTCCAACGCCGGACAAAGCTGTTCGATGATTTCGTCAAAGGTCCAATTGTGCTTTTCCAACATCAATTTAAAATCAGGGCCAACCGCCTCTCTTAACTGACGCAGAATCGGAATATACTTTTCCAAATTCATTTTGCTGTAAGCCCAGTCTGTACCGTTTCGAAACTTGAATCCACGATAACCCTCCTCCTGGTAGCGCAGCGCTTCTTCGATCAACTGGGTGGCGCCATCCTCGTACCACTTGTGATTGACACCGCCACTGGCGTAAATTTCCATTTGCTTTTTCGGCTCGCAGTCGGTAGCCAACAACTTGTAGACCGGCTCATCCTTTACCTTGCCAATAATGTCCCAACAGGCATTTTCGACCCCAGCCCAGGCCGCCCTGGCCAGATAGTCTTGCCATGGTCCGCCTCCTCCCAAGTAATCAATGTCAAAGGGATTCTTCCCTTTTAGATAGGGGGTAATATGCTGATCGGTATATTTCTTGATGGCGGCCGGGTTACTGTAGGGACTGCCTTCAGCGAATCCAGTTATGCCCTGATCTGTAAAAATCTGTACCAATGCTGCATCGGTTTTCCAAACGACATACTTGGCTACGCCCCACAATATGCGGCCATCTGGCGGCACAAAAGACAGGGGTGTCACTCTGATATCGGTGATCTTAATATTCTCCCGGCTAAGTACACTGAGGGGATTCTGAATATTTTTCATTACTGAAGCCTTCTCCAAGAGCTGATCTTTGCTCCCACAGCTCTGTAAGGCCCCCAGTGCTAAACCTGCTGACCATCCCATCGAGTACCGCACAAAATTCCTCCGATTTACCATGCTCATCTTATACAAACTTGATTCAATATAAATCTATTAAAAGGCCAGAGCAATAAAGTTATGCATCCATCATTAGGAGATTTTCCTAAGACTTTAATAACCCCTGTGGCTTAGCAAATCACCTGGTAAATCTGAATTCCTAATCACGATGATCCCTCAGGAAATTCTTAAGGGCACCTTTTAGTCAAACAAAAATTAGGGTATTGAATGAGATCTATAACTGCACTCATTGCCCACCGGCAAAGGGGTTATCAAGTGAAACCCAAAGACTCTTTATAATGTAGGGTATCCTGTATAGAGTCTATTTGTCGCATAAGCTATGGATATTGCGATCTTTGTGTGGCCTATTATCAAATATTCTATGCAAAAGATAAATTGCTATTCTTCGGCACGAATTCTGGCAACGCTATTATGCCTTTGCCTCCAAACATATCCGGGATCAAGTCAATCTGACCAGGTCCCTCCACACCTGAAAACGATCACGCTCAAAAATCCAGGGGTACCTCCGGAGTGGGCACTGTGGGAACGGCAACTGCTGGACCACATTTATCCAGCTGCCTTATTATTTGTTGAGAAATATACCAATCCCGATGGCACACTTAAGTGGCGAAAGGAATGGCCGGGCATGGATGGATCTGACGACGGTTATGAAAGCTTCTATAATTTCCCATTATACAGCGCCCTGGGAGGCCCCATGGCCCTGGACAGCTTGTCCCGGCATCTGTGGGAAGGGGTTACCAAGCAATTTACAGCATATGGACAAATTCACAAGGAATTTGACGCAGGATATGACTGGATGCATCACGGCGAATCATACACGTACTTCTATTTTTTTGGTTTGACAGATCCACTGGATGAAAAAATGCGCACTAGAGCCATTCAATTTGCTGAGCTCTATATCAACCCTAGTTATGGCAATTATGACCCAGAATTACATCTCATACGATCACCGTTAAATGGCAGTTTAGGGCCTCGATTTATCAACACGGAAGAAGATTGGGTAACGCATCGACCGATCCTCGCCAACTATCTCCTACCCTATGACGATATCGAGGGCATCGATACACCCGCGGTGTGGAATGATGACGATCTGTTCCCAGAATTGCTCGACACCATAAATGCAAGGATGATGCAAGGAGATGTCCCCCTAAACCTTGCCGCTACCAGCTTAATGTTGCATGCCTATATGTATACTGGTGATCAAAAATATGACCAATGGGTTCAGGATTACGTTCGAACTTGGATGAAGCGAGTAAGAGAGCACGATGGTTTCCTTCCAGATAATGTAGGATTGAGCGGTAAAGTTGGTGAAAACATGGGTGGCAAAAAATGGGGAGGATATTATGGCTGGCGCTGGCCCCACGGCCTTATGAATCAAATGGAGGCCACAACGATTGGTGCCAGTAATGCCTACTTGGTCAGTGGCGATTCCTCCTATCTGGAGCTACCATTTTCTGTGATCGAACTGGTAGAAAAAGAGGCCAAGATTGAAAATGGAATTCAGGTTGTACCCCACCGATATGACGACCGGGGTTGGTGGGATTACCGGCCGATGCAGCCAAAATATCCCAGTCACCTCTGGTTTATGTCGCGGCAGAAGAAGGATTGGGAGCGGGCCAAACGCCTGGCAGACCCGGCAAAGTGGAGTTACAGCCGATTGAACCAAGGTGACGCTGCCATGATCCGGGGGGTTAAGAAAAACACACAATCCAAGTTGCCCTACAAAAAAGGGAAGGGCGATTCTCAAAATACAATCTCCTGGATGGGATTCCTGGAAGGCGAAAATCCCAATTACCCGGTCGACATGCTACGTGCCAATTATCAGGAGATGCTCGACAAATTACATAAGATTAAAGCCGATAAAACGGTCCCTGATGATCAGGATGTACACCATTGGCTGGAATTAAATCCGGTCATCCTGGAAGGCCTGGTGCAATGCATGTTGGGTGCACCCAATCACATTTACCACGGCGGCTTATTACATACGAGTGTACGCTACTTTGATCCCGAAAATAAAAGACCAGGAATACCAAAAGATGTAGCGGCCCTTATTAAGAGGATCACCTCCAAAAGCATCACCTTACAAATGGTAAACCTTCATCCTACCGAAGAACGCATTGTTTTAATTCAGGGTGGCATGTTTGGAGAGCATCAAATCCAAAGAGTGCGTCAAGTCATCGATTATCCCTATCAGTTTTATACGATCGAAGAGCCCTATTTTGAAGTAAAACTAGGTCCTGGTGCCGTTGGACAAATTGAGTTGGATATCGATCGATTTAAAAATAAGCCGTCTTATCGTTTTCCATGGCATTAATGAGCATGATGATTGTTGAATTGTTGTTGAATCGTTTAATATTTAGTTGTTTCTTATGAAATTTCCCAGTCAAATATTTCTCCTTGGCGTGCTGCTTTTTTGCAGTGGATTGAACCTCTCGGCTCAATTGGTGGTCCTGGACTACGATGAAATGGTTGCCTTGACACCCGAATGGACTGGTGAACGATTTGAGGATGGCAGACCAAAGGTACCCCAGGATATCTTAGAACGGATCAAAGGTATTTCCCTCGAACAAGCTTGGTCTGTCTTGCGAAACAACGGTTATATGAATCAATATGCCGGTGACTGGAAAATGATGCATGAGCACCGGGTGATGGCGGGTAGGGCCCTCACTGCTCAATATATGCCTAAACGGGCGGTAATACGGAAAGCCATGGAACAGGAAGGGATAGAAGAAGGAAGAGTTGGTGACATGGTCAACTGGCCTATAGCGGAGTTGGTTGAGGGAGATCTATATGTCGCTGATTCCTACGGCAAAATGAATGAAGGACCGATCATCGGTGATAACCTGGGTACTTCGATTTACGCTAAATCGAAAAACGGTGTGGTGTTTAATGGTACCTTACGCGACCTGGAAGGTCTCGAACAAATTGAAGGATTTAATGCATTTGTGAAGGGGTGGCATCCCAGCTATCAAATGCAGATGATGCTCACCGGCATCAATGTCCCAATCCGCATTGACGAAGTCACCGTTGTTCCAGGTGATGTCGTATTGGCAAAGCGAGGAGGCGTGATTTTCATTCCGCCGCATCTGGCCGAGGAAATTGTAGTCAAGGGTGAATTTATTGCCTTAAAAGACGAATTTGGCCATCTTTGCTTGCGAGAAGGAAAATATTCCTCCGGAGAAATCGATGGAGCTTGGTCAGATAAAATACGCGGAGATTTTCTCAAATGGCTGGACCAGAATCCATCTAAAATTAAAATGTCGCGAGCCCAACTGGATGAATTTTTTAAGCAACGTACCTGGTAGGAAACCTATCCTAAAATCCTGCATGTCTTAATTCAGACAATGTAAGGGGGTAGAAAATCCAAAGATACCTGATTCAGACAAATGTATGGAGTCTAAACCCAGGCTCGGCAATCCCTACATGATGATCTAGCAATGTCAGCCTTACTGATTATCTGGTGATGTCAGCGTATAGTCTGGATGTGCTTTGGGCTTACCGATCCCTCGTTCCTGCAAATCCTAATTCAGACAATAATTTGAGCTCAAAACCCGGGCTCCAGGCAAGTCAATTCGAGCTTCTGGATCCTAGAGGCTCCAGAATCTATTAATCCGAGGGTGGACTCCCCGGAGTTTGCGTAACGGAGTGAAGCAAATCAGGGGAAGGGGGTGCGGGCAAGCATCCAATATCCCAAAACCTAGCAAATCCTAATTCACACTATTACCTGCATCGACCAACAGAAATCTTGCATCCTTTGGATGCTGATAGGTTTTGCCTCGTCAGTAGCGCCTTTGCGAGAAACCAAACCATCCTAAAATCCTACAAATCCTAGTTGTAAGGTTGATTCTTTTCCATTTGGTACTTCACCTGATCTAATTGTAATTTCAACTCTTCCAGGTCGGATTGCTGCTTTTCAATCAGTTGCTGCTGTTCTTGAATGGCTTTGGTAAGAACTGGAATCAATCGGGCATAACTCATCGACCATAAATCAACAGTCTCATCCAGCGGCTTTTCAACGGCTTCTGGAGCGATCTGAAAAACTTCTTGGGCAATAAATCCAATCTCTCTCTCAAATTCAGTACCGAGCCTAATGGTGTCATGGTCAAAATTGGCTGAATAATGATCATATTCGACCGGTCTTAGTTGCATGACTTCAGCTAGTCCGTAAGCTACATTGTTCACATTCTTCTTCACTCTTGCATCTGAATAGGTGTCCCAATCATAAGCACGGGCCTGCCCGTCTTCGTTGGCACTCATGTTGGGCAGTTCCAGCTTGTATGTGGGTGAGTTATCGTTTATTCCGACACTTCCCTCGGTGTCGATGATGAAGTTTTTATTGTTGTTATTTGGATCACATTGCAGTTTTAAAGCAGTGGTAGCTCCGCTACTATATTGTACAAATGCCCATTTTCGCTCAATGTTAAACTCAAGGAGTTTATTGTTCTGGCCAGGTTTGCCTACCTCCACATTACCATTTTTGTAGATCGTTAGGGCATTGGCACGGTTGTCATTATTTACACCAATACCCACCTCAAAGACGGGATCCGATGACACCCATTCATCAGGGCTGCCTCCCCCAATGTTATAAGCACCAATGGCAGTAGAGCGGTAGGCATCAGCCTGGGTAGCAAAACCAAAAGCCACCGAACTGTGCCCATTCGCATCAGGACCAAACCCAGCGGCAAAAGAATAGCTACCCACGGCTTTTGCATGCAGACCCATAGCCGTACTGTACTGGCCGGAAGCTACCGTAGACAGGCCCATGGCGGTGGAATTGTAGCCCTCAGCCCGAGAATACCTGCCCATAGCCACAGTAAATGTATTCATGGCTGCCGTTTGGCTGCCCATAGCCACCGATTGACCACCCTCCGCCTTGCAGAGGACACCGCATACAAAAGACTGTGGACCAGGTGCTTCTGTCGAACTACCAAAACAAACGGAGTAAGCACCCACATTATCGTAGTCCCATCTTGAACCATTAGCAAAGCCAGCCACCATCGCACCTTTGGACGGTATCCACATCAGCTTATTGCCATTCCAGGTAGTATCGTCACCAAATAAAACAGTCTTAGGTTGCTCTACATGTAGGGCCAATTGGCCAGGTGTCTTAGAACACAGGATAAACATGATGCACAAGAAAATAGAGAAACGTGATATCGAATTCATGTTTAAAAAAATTTGTTTCCATAAATGTCGGGAACAACATGACCTTTTGCTAACACAGGCGTACCATTGAATGCCACTCTGGTTCCAAATCACTTTCTAGCAATAGGCTAAGACCTTGTATTGGACAAACTAACCACAATCCCTAGTCCTGTGATCCCTTTCTTAATTGCACATCCTTTGCTTGCAGGTAGCCCCTTTGCAAGGATCTTGTAGTGAAGGGACCAATGTACTGAAGGTCAGCTATCCACCGAAAACATGAATGGTTATCTTATTTTTCTTATGAGAGGTAACCCTTTCCAAAAAACAGGGAATGATTACTTGATCTTCGGATTCTCGTACCAGATGACGCCCAGACCGGGAACTGTTTTGCTGTTGTTGTTCTCCTCACTCGTCAATATGTCCAGATCTCCATCGCGATCCAAATCCAGGAGATACGCAAAGTCAAATTTATTACCGGGTTTGCCACTGATATCAAAGTGTTGCCAGGTGTCTGTCAATGTATCGCGAAGGGACCACATGACGCCACTTTTTTCCTTTGCACCGTCATAGGTGGTCACCAGGTCATCGAAACCATCGCCATTCAAATCACCGAGAGTGGCTGATTTACCGACACGTCCTGATCCATTAGGAAAGGGCATTACCTCCACAACCCACGAATGCCCTGTGGAATCACTTTGGGTAAAATGGAAAAGCTGAGATTTGATATCCGGCACCCAGATGTGGAGCATCTTGGTAGCGGGCATTTCTTTGATATCCAGAAACATGGGATCGTGGTCTGACATTCCAATCAAGTGCGTAGACCAGGGATGGAATATGGCTGAATCACCCCCGGGATTTTCCAACCATTTTACTCCATTGGTATTTCCATTTCTGTCTGAGATAACAATATCCTCCCTTCCATCATGGTTGACATCTACAATCTCAACCGACATGACCCAACTTGCTGGGGTAATAAGGTGCAGCTTCCAATCATCCATAATCCTGGGATCCGCAGGGGATTCCAGCCAACCCACCATGGCTCCATGATTCTTGGCCGCGACAACGATATCCAACCCATACTTACCATCAATATCCATGGCTCTGCCAAACATCCATTGGGTAAGCCCAACCGTACAAGGCACATCTTGAGAAATCCAAGGCTCCTCTAAATAATTCATACCCGGGGCCCAGTGGAAGGTAATCCGCTGATGATCTCCTTCCGAAAAGGTCACTAAATCTTGAAATCCATCATTGTCAAGATCCAGCATGAAAGCATCTTCAACATCTGGTGCTGGCACCTCAATATATTCCCAGGTGGCCTCCGGATAGGGATTTATGTACAGTCTGGCTACATTGCCTTGCTCCCAACCACAGACGATATCTTCAAAACCATCTCCGTTCATATCCCCTATTTTAGTGCCATCCGAACCAAAGGATGTGTTGTCAATGATATGCATACTCCAAGCGGCACTTTGTTGTCCCGAGATACGACTTCCAAAAAGGAACAATACGCCCAGTATAGCAAATAGTAAATTTTTCACATTTTCAAATGCTCATAATGCCTCATCCTGACAAATCTTAGAAAGCAATGTAAATAATTAGTTCTAAATTCTACATTATTCTACTTGCTACTGAGGGTCGGTGGTTCAGATTTTCATTCATCTGGATTCAACACATTTTTGGTTCCTTAACACGATCCAAATAAACGGTAGTCGGAATGGCGATTTTTTATCGGACGTTTTTGAACAGTGTTTAAATTCAAATGCAGAACACCGGCAATCAGAGCTCATTCGTAAATCAAAGTCAAAAACTAAGAATATACTTAACCATTTGCTCAGCCTGATTCACAGTTACATCGGAATTGGCTGGCATAATAATATTACCCGGCCAGTTACCCGAGCCACCATCAATAATCTTTCTTGAAAGGTAACGAAGGGATTCCTCATAACTGGGATACCGATCACTTATCTCAACAAAGCTGGGTCCAACAATTTTTTGATTTATATGATGACAGGACAAACAGATACCCGTGGTTATCAAATACCGGCCTTGCTCGACACCAGCTTTCTCTGGTAATATATTATGAAATAAATTTCCCCCATCCGTGAATTCCTCAAAAGATGGCGGCCTTGGATTTTCAGCTACATATCTAATTCTCTTTATTGCTGCATTTTCATTGGCACGATAGCCCTCACTACCATACTCCAGGATGTACAGTGCCCCATCGCTGCCAAATTTCATATCCATGATTTTATTGAAAGGATGTTGGGGTAGGAAAGGTTCTACCTGAGCAAGCGTATCATTGGTAGTCGTCGAAATTAATAAAATCCAATTCCTGACCCAGTCATAGATAAATAATTGCTCATCAAAATAAGAGGGAAAAGGACTGGACTGATCGACATAATCTCTGTAGTAATATCGAGGACCAACCATAATGTTCATCCCACCCATCCCCAGGTAGGGAAACTCATCCGTATTTCCCTTGTGATACCACAATATCGGTTTTCTGGCCGGAGGCAACCTGCGAATACCTGTATTATTTGGAGATGTGTTGGTCAGATTCTTGGGATCATATGGAGCTCCCAAAATTTTAGTTTGGTAGTCATAATCTAAATATGGTTTATTGTCAGCAACGAAATAGGGCCAGCCATAGAAACCAGCTTGTCTCACCACATTGAGCTCATCATAGCCACGAGGACCTTTTTCTCCATCGTCCCAGGCATCGGGACCCACATCTCCAAAATAAAGGGCTCCGGTGTAAGGATCAATGGTAAAACGATACGGATTGCGGCAGCCCATTACATAAATCTCAGACCTGGTAGTATCGCTATCATCACCAAATAAATTATCTGTTGGCACCTCATATCCTCCCTGCGCTAAAGGACGTATCCTTAAGATCTTTCCGGGATAATTATGGCTGTTGGCTGAAGTCCGCTGAGCATCATGCTGTTGGTATCCTGGTCGTTCATCAATCTGAGCGTAACCAGCAATTTCGCTAGACTGTAAGGTAAAATCACCCAGGCCTATATATAGATTGCCCTTCGAATCAAATTCTATAGCATTGGTCCCATGCCATCCATATTTGTATTCGATGGGAATTTCCATGATGATCTCCTCCGAGAGGGTATCCAAAAAGTCTTCATAAAGTATCATTCTTGATACCCTCTGGTATGAGGGCTGGCCTGCTGGCAAATAAGAAAAATAAACCTGTCCAGAAACATCAAAATCAGGCGCTAGTGCAATCCCGTTTAGACCATTTGATTCCGTATCGATGACATTTAAGTGAACGAGATCCAGCATCGCATCAGCACCATGTTTAAGCAAACCCACTTTGCCTCCCCGCTCTACAACCAGAACATCCAAACTAGGTAAAACCTCAAACTCAATGGGTTCGTTCATCCCACTGCATAAGGTATCGACTACAAATTTATATTCATCAGGTCTTTCGGGAATTGAAACTTTTTCGTAATCCACTCTTTCAAAATGGTCTATTGACATCTGGCATACTGCTTTGCTCTTTTCCAAGCTATCCGGACCATCAAAATGTAATATTTCGAATTGCACACTGTCGGTGGAGGAATAGAAGCTAGAATCGGCTATAAGTGGGCCAAGAATTCTCGATCGATAGCGATCCTTGTGTGTTCCCTTGCCACCCACCCATACACAATGACCGCCAGCCAGCAGATACCTATCTAAAGCGTTGAGATGACCCGGACCCAATTCAGCTACTGATAATTCATACAAATAGATGAGTCCAAAGATTCTTAATGAATCATCATCCAGTGCTTGTGTGGTACCCAATTGCACGATGTCAAAATGATCGGAGAGATCCTTTTGCAACACCTGCAACCATTCTGATGGACTTTCAGATGAAGATGTAACCAATAGTATATTACGCTCTATGCCGGTTGGGCTACACCCCTGAAAAATGATGGCGAAAAATGTAATGAGTGCTTGAAATACCAAATTCTTCGATCTCCATATCCAGGTCAATGCCTTCATCACTTGGCCATTTCTACTTTGGAAACCTACCTTGCTTATAAAGCACCACCTCATCACCTTGACCATCAATTCCAATGACGGTTTTTACTTCTGGGATGACTTGAAAAGATCGAGAATTCTGACTCAAGTAACCAGAGCCCCAGGTCATTTCCTTTCTATGATGGGTACCATCCCTCATCTCCACCTTTAACTCACATATGTCGTTTGGTATGGCAATCGCGTGAATCTCTCTTCCAGGTCCAGGGGCGATGCATTGCAATGGTCCTTGATTGATGCCGACAATGTATAGCGGTCGGCCAGCTTGCTGAAGCCGAACAATCGACCTACAACTCCCTTCGAGCCAAATCCCCGTCTGTTCAGCACTTATGGGTTGAAAGGAGCCCAATCCATCTCCCAGAAGAAGCAATCCACCCAGCCCAGTAATCTGTCCTGCATGCGTGTCAAAAGCCTGTGAATTGCCTACGACAAATAAGTCTGGATTGTCGTCGTGGTTGGGATCACAAACAAGGACCCCAAAAATTGGCGAAAACTGAGCCCGGCTGGGGAGGGGACTGATCTTAAAAAGGCCTGATCCAAGATTTTCGACATAACTAGATTGCATGCAGGTACTCTTAACGATATAAGCATTCTTTAACTCCGAAGGAGTGAACAATTCTTTGACCCTTGCCTTACCATAATCAGCATATAACGGGAACCTCTTTCGCATTCCAACTATCTGGTCAATGAGTGCATCCCGGGGATGGTAGGGATGGTTCTCACCCTCAATGAAGTAGCAAAGAACAGGATCTAATGATCCGTTTACATCAAAATCCTTGGCATAGATACAAACCGGGTGCTCCTCTGAGGCACTAAATCTGTGATTCAATCCAGCATTACCTGCCACGAAATCCACGTCACCATCGCCATCAAAATCATCCCCAACAATACTATTCCACCAACCGTTTGTACCTTCAAAGGCCCTAACCGAGAGAGGCTGCAGTCGGCCTTCTTCATTTTTAAATACTGTGATCGGCATCCACTCTCCCACAAGTAATAAATCATACCATCCATCCCGATCTATGTCAGACCATATTGAGGCCGTAACCATCCCGGGATTTGTAAGTTGGGAAGAATGACCCAAGGTAACGTCATGAAAGCGGCCTCCACGATTTTCTAAAAGATAGCTCCTGGGGGCAAAGGGATAGCGACCTGGCCACACTCTGCCACCAATGAACAAATCCACATCACCATCCCGATCAAAGTCATTTCCAGTAACACAAGATCCACTGGAACTCATGGTAGGTAGTGCCTCTCTATCGGGTTGGAAATTGCCCCTGCCATCATTGAAATACAAGCGATCTTGGTAATAAGTTCCCGTGTCAAGAACCTCGCTGCCTCCACTGACAACATACAAATCGAGATCGGAATCACCGTCAGCGTCAAAGAGCAAACAACCCATATCTTCATATTCAGCATCAAGCCACATTGTATCCTGGTGAAAATCCCCATTCTCCTGCTGAGTAAACCAAATGCCTGGATAGTTTTTAGATCCACCAACATAAAAATCCTCCAGCCCATCACCATCTATATCCCCCACGGCAAGTCCAGGGCCATTTTGAGAATGTTGCACGACTTTAAGCGGAGAATGATCAAAGTCAGAATGAATATTCTCTATGTGCTGATGCCGCACATTTACTTCCACGCTAACCTCTTGAAAATAATTGGCAAGGTGCTCGACAGCAACTTCGCGCTTCAATTTACTTGCGCTGCTCTGCTCCACCACTAAAGTACTATCCACCCCAATTCCAGCTAAGAAAGTGATTGCACCACCAGGCCAAATGATCTCTAAATTAATATCCCCCTCTATAGAGCCCAGACCAAAATGGATAATTGACGAAACTGTCGACTTATATCCTCGATAAGGAAAGTGTTCATAAAATTGCCTGATTATTTGACCTTTCTTATCATGGGTCGTCAAGATAATTTTAGTACCGATGGCATTGAGATTCGGATGATCTCCTATTAATTTTATCAATATGAAATGCCTTTCTTCCAAAGGCTTTAAGGTCTCCAGATTATTTCGATAGATAAAAGCTGTCTGATTGATATTATTTATGGCCAAATCCAAATCACCATCAAGATCAAAATCAGCATACGCCATTCCGTTTGAATAGGACTCCTCTTGGAAACCCCAGGTTTTGGATCGATCTTCGAAATGATACTCACCGCCATTTTCAAAAACAAAGTTGCTTTTTTTTACACCAATGAGTTTTTTCATTGCCTCGAAGTCTTTTCGGGCCTTCTCTTGTTTTGTACCAAAAAGGCTCACCTGGTTTCGATAGTTGATAAAATCCAAATCTGTGATATCCCTGTGGTATCCGTTGGTGATGAGGACATCTTTTTGCGTATCATTATTTAAATCTGCAAAAAGGGGGCTCCAGCTCCAGTCAGTTGCTGAAAGACCCGACAGTTGGCCAATTTCACTAAACTTACCATTCCCATTATTCACATGAAGAGTGTTTCTAACATACTGTGGCAAATACCCTTTCGTCCGGCTATAATGCCAAGAATCATTTTTGACCGATCCAAACATTGCTTTTCTACGCAGATTATCGTTAGGCAACATGTCTAATTCCAAAATATCGGGTAATGCATCGTTGTTAAAATCAGCGATGTCCACACCCATACCATTGTGGCTCTGATGAGACAGCATGGAATTAATTTTATTTTCGAATCTAACCTTACCCTCCCCGTCTTGACCTTGATTGATATAAAAGAGATCATTAGACAAAAAATCATTGGCCACATAGATATCAGGCCACCCATCTGAATTAATATCAGTAATAGCGACACCAAGGCCCCAACCCTCAAAAACAATCCCAGTTTCCTCTGATCGATCTACAAAAATGTAGGCATCACCTTCTGCGTTAGGCCCGGTATTTTCATATAGCCGATCGCTGCTGGTGGCCGATCCATCCCTGATCGGACCTTCCTGCCTGGGTACTGATCGACTATTTACTTCATCAACACTATTGTTGAGTAAGTAAGCATCCAAATCGCCATCGAGATCATAGTCAAAAAAAGCGGTTTGTGTGCTATACGATGTATCAGCAAGCCCAAATTCTTCTGCCATCTCCCGAAAAACTGGAATTCCATTATGATCTATACCCTCGTTTACGTAGAGTAAATTGGCTCCACCACGGCGGGGATCTGGATTGGCCACAGCCACATAAATATCGAGCAGACCATCTTGATTGATATCCACCGTGGCTACGCCGGTACACCAGCTGTTGTCATGTACTCCCGCCTGCTCTGTCACATCATGAAATTTGAAGTTTGACCGATTAATATAAAGACGACTCGACACTTGATTACCACTGAAAAAGACATCGGGAAGCTCATCATTATTAAAATCGCCAATAGCCACACCTCCTCCATTGTAGATATACATGAAGTTTAAAATATTAAATGAATCGTCTTCCAGAATGGTATTGGCGTATTCAATGCCTGTGTACTCAGGAGGCAACAGTTCCAATAAAGGCTCTTTGGTGTGGCAATCTAACAACAAGATTGAAGGCATAATCACCATTGGAACAAAAACTGCTAACCTCATAAAAGTTTCGATTAAAGCACACTCCAGGGAAATCGGTAACTGGGATCATTTACGAATCGATCGATTCCCAATTCCAAGGATATTTGTGTTGAAGGAGGCATGATGATGATAACATATTTGTCTGTCAAGGTTCTGGCCTGCACTTCCTGGTCAAGGCCTTTCCAAGTCGCCGATGTAAACCGGTGCTCCCCAAATGCACCCGCTTGGATCAAGACTGACCTTTCCAACACTGGGTCAAGATTTATCAAATCGATGCCAAGACTTTCTTTCGATATACTCGTTACCAGTGCTGCAATATTTTGGGGCAACCCCGGCCTTTTCTTACCGATATCAAAATAACGCACCAGAGCCCTTAAGAGGCCTCCAAAATAAACCGTTTGAGGGGTTCCCATCGTGGTCTGCTGCAAAGCCTTCGTAATTATAGGATTATTGGGGTAGGTATCATCTTTATTAATCTCCGTGATCGGTCTAGGATCATTTCGCATAAACTCCATTCTTCTGGACATCTCTGTGTAATCGGCTTGCAGGGCTTCAAATGGCCAGTTTGGATTTTCACCAGCATAGTACATCAATCTCGCATATTCACTTTTACCCATCGTACGGTCACCCATGGTAAGTTCTTTCGACCAGTCAAAAGCGGATGAAGGGCTATACTTTAAGGTATCAATGTGGTCCAGGGTATTTTGCCCCCAAATTCCCTCGTCGGCTAGTGGACGAAACTTGTGACCGGTTCGAACAGCCATGATGCGATTCCAATCCTGATCCTCCATTGATGCGTGCCATAGATGAGCTAAATCACGAATCATCATTGGTCGATAGCTGTGCCAACCCTCCTGGTTTCTTCGATAGGGTACAAGTTGTTGGCCATTCTCTAAGGTAATCGCTTTCTCCATCAACTGGTCAATCTGAGTCCTCAGTAACCCTAAATACTTTTCATCGCCTGAAAGCAGGTAAGCACATTCAGTAGCAACGGTCATTGCCGCATACATCATCATTACTCCGTAGCGACCGTACCAACCATAAAGGCCGCCCCACCATTGGCCATGCCGGCGCTCACCAATTTTTCCGTTTATTCCGATATTGTCGGGGATGATCCCACCGTTTCTATCAATCCTGTCCATCCAGGCATCCACGTAGTTAAGTACCCAGGTCTTATATTTCTGATCTCCCGTTGCCAAGTACGCATGTGTCATTAGGCCTGTAGCTGCCAAATTGACCGGAACGTCCGATTGGGTGACTACCTCATCAAAAATGGCTTGTACCTCCATCTTGCGTTTTGGATCCAGGTGCCAATCAGGCTCCAATGCTGTAATAATCGGATAGAGTGATGCATGTCCATATCTCAGATTATACTCAGCATCCGAACTTTTCAATGGGCCTTTGCTGCCGGTAAAAATGGATGGAATCAAGGTATGTGTTGAGTCGAAATTTCTTGCTTCTGGATCTTCGTTCAGGTAAAATCCAGCAAATCTGCAGGCACGATCAATATTGGCCGGTAAATTGGGATTTCCAAGGAATAAATTGTAAAAAAGCGTCATCCCCTCGCTGATGTGGAAAAAATCATCGTGCTTGGGAAACTCTTTATACAACCGGTGAAAATAATCTCCACTATCTGGTGGATGTGGAGTATTGGTAATGGTGATGCCGTTGTAGGCCTGTAATGCCCTTTCAAAAAACCGGTCATCACCTCCCATGATGTAGAAGTCAGGCCAATTAAAAAACATCTCATACAGATCATCATATGGCCCTTCGCTGATCGTGCTTCCGTCCTGATACGTAAATCGACTCCAATAGAAATCAGCTGCATCCTCCATGGCCAAAATCACCTCCTTTTGCATGATAGCCCATGCCGGAGCTTTACCCATTGCCGAAGCCCTAATTTGGGCAATATTGGAAACCTGATTTTGCCCCTGAAGTAACGGAACATGAATAATGAGAAAACAAAAGGAGGAGAAAAGACATTTCTTGTTGATCATAAACAAGGATTAATTTAGAGATCTACGAAATTCATCCGTCTGCAATCCGATGCGATGAACGGGAATAGGCTGGAAATGTCGATGCAGATCGGCATCTGTGGTGTCAATATAGATTTTACGCCTGGGGAGAGCAATGAGATCAAGATCCTGTGTCAAAACTATGTTGCCATTTTTCTGCAATAGAGAAATTGCGAGGCTGTCTTCCCGGGTAGGAAATTCTTCTAGTTTGTCTCGTTGACTGGTCCATCTCATCAAAATAGAGTCGGCTATGACATTCTGTTTGACCTCGATGATTGCAAAGTCCAAACCATTGTGAAAATCGAGCCAACGACCACCAGTAGAGATATTGTTTATCACCCGATTGCCCTTAGGTACGGCAGGGTCATCTTGTACCAAGGTTTGCAGTGATGGGTAACGGGTACTAAAGGGTGGTTGATCTACATTCATCGCCTCTAGCCGGTCAAATAAAGTGGGTACAAAATGTTCGCTTTTCTGATCAAAATAATAGCTTGCCCAACCTAGTCCGCGTGCATCAACATGCACCGAAGGTTTACATTCAATAAAAAGATTGTTTTCGATAATGTTATCCCGGCCACCGCCAATAAAAGCTGACCGTCCGGATTTATAGAAAATATTTCCAAAGACTGTTGTACCGCTGGTCCAATCGTCGAGATAAACAGCCATTACACCATGCAAACCTGGACCATGTAGATGGTGGAAGTAGTTGTGTCGAATGATATTCCCTCGACAGGTCCAATCTCGACCGATATAAAAAGCCCCGACATCTCCGGTTTCTTTGGCCACATCATGAATTTCGTTAAACTCCAGGAGATGCTCATTTCCATCAAACCACACACCCATGTGTGGTGCATCATGGATATAATTGTGGACCAACTTACTTCCCACGCCCTTTAAAGTAACGGCAGGCCTGCCCGTTCGATTGATCCTGCTGAAATGATGTATGTGACAATTCTTAACCAAATGATTGGCACTAGTCAAGGTTTCTCTGGTCCCTCCCTCCAAGTAAATTCCGCCATCGCCTATGTTATTAATATCACAACTCAATACTGTATGACCATAGCCTCCCTCAATCCACACCGCATAATTTCCCAAATTTCTGAAAGTACAACCCGCCAGAAGGATTGACTGTCCGTCATAAATCTCTACAGCCGATCCACAGCTTGCTTCAAATGATATTCCCAAGATTTGCAGGTGACTGGTATTTTCAAATTTGATTAGAGGTTTGTCCAATAATGAGATCATCAAATCACCCGACTCCGGATCCTCGGGAGGCCAGAAATAAAGTTTGGATTTCTCCTGATGAATATAGTATTCGCCAGGGCTATTCAGCTCCTCAAACACGTTGAGAAAATAAAATCTTTGCCCCCTTCGAATTCCATACTGGTGGTAGGGTTTGGACAAGAAAACTTCAAATTTATCATGGTCAAATCCGTCGACTTTCTCGTACATATCTGCCCAATCCCAGGTCCAGTAGCCATGCATCCATATATCCTGCTCCATCCAATTTCTTGGCCGGTCATCTTTCAAGACGAAACGACCAAAGTGTCGACCTCCAGGAATGCCATCAAAAGAAGCACCGGGATTTGCTACATCTCCCTCATACTCCATAGTACCACTTTGTGGAACTGCGTCAACAACTAGCCATGAAGTATCGGGATACCGAGCTAAAATCATCGGTTCCCCCTTAAAAAACAATTCACTACCAGAAGGTTGAATCTCTTTACCAAATCCCGTTTCATTCAATCTTCGCAGTTGGTTGGCAAAGGTCGATAGGTCTGCTTCTACCACGTGATCGCGAGCTTCAGGGCTTAATCTTTCTCTAATATCTTGGTCGGAAATATGAGTAAAGTCTTTCAATGTCTGCCCACCAATCAAAATCACCTCTTCGTCTTCATAAGCTGACCAGACCACTGGTCTTTCTTTTGTACCGCTATCTAATTGTGTAAAATCGAGTGTCTCCGTCATTCTGTAGATACCCTGACGAATATAAATCTTGATCAGTGGAGGTACAGCACCGTCAGATTTCAAAGCCTGGCGAACAGCAGATTGTGCTTCAATCAGGGTGGAAAACGGTTGAGAATAAGTGCCCGGATTACCAATTATTCCTTCGGTAGACACATAAAATTCCAACGATTTGACTTGACCATCAGAACACATGATCGATCCCAGTAACAATACAAACCATGGGATCAGTATGACACTTGAATTCTTCATGGTAGAGTCTGCCGATGATGATTAGTATAGAGACCAATTTCAGAAAACGGAATCGGCATAAAATGAATTTGGCCAACAAGATCATTTTCCTCAATAGTCCTTTCATCGTCAACGATCCTAACTAGAGTCTTTGAAGACTCAGTAAAAATATTGCCTTTGTCCCGGAGTAACGAAATCACAGAATCTTGCTCCTTGCCGGTATAAAATTTACCCTGAGGTTCTTGTTGAGTCTGCCACATCACGACAGTATCGACAGCAGTAATGTTCTCACTAAAATCAATCAAGTCAAAGTCAGTACCGGACCTCATGTCTAACCATCGTCCTCCTTGACAGATATTTTGTCCTATTTCCACTCCGGTTGGGGTTGCAGGATCGTCAAGAATATGCACTAATTCAGGATATCTTACACTCCAAGGCGGATTCTTATAATCTACCGCAGCAAGCTTTTTATACATTTCCCAACCTCCACCTTCCACCGCATATTTTTTTGCCCACCCCATAGCTCTTGCATCTATATGGATAGCCAGGTCACAGTTCAAAAAAATATTGTTTATTACCTTATTATCCTTACCCCCTCCCAGCATAATGGCCCGATCAATATTCTGAAAAATGTTACCATAAATCAGGGTGCCAGGCAAGCAATCGTCCAAATAAACACCCATGACACCATGAAATCCCTCTCCCGATAGCGTTGCACCTAAATCATGAATATAATTGAATCTGATCTCTGTTCCTCGTTCCGTCCAGTCACGTCCATTATAGATCGCACCGGCATCGCTTGTTTCGGTCAAGACCTCAAATATTTCATTGAACTCAATCTTGTGATCATTTCCTGCAAAACCAATGGCCATGTGTGGTGCATCATGAATTAAATTGTGCCTTATTTTATTCCCCACGCCACCAGTCGTAATGGCAGGTTGGTATGTTCTAACTCTATGAGCATAATGATGAATATGATTATTTTCAGCGCAATGTTTACCGGGAGTCAATGATTTGCGATCACCTCCTTTCATTTCAATGCCTCCCATTGACAAGTATGAAAAATCACTGTCTCTAACCTCATGCTCTTCACCGCCATCCAACGACACAGCTGTTTTACCAAAGTTTTTAAAATCACAAGAACGAATAAGATTTTTCCTTCCCCCTTGCACTACGATCGCCTCGCCCCGACTGCATTGAAAAGATAGATTTTTAATATGTACATGGGAAACATGATCTAAAACCCAAAGTGGTTGATCCGAAACGGAAAGCCAGACTTCGTTATCCTCAAGGTCACCGGGAGGATAAAACAGCAACATCTGGGTTTGCTTATCCAAATACCATTCTCCTGCTTGATCAATCTCTTCAGGCACATTGAGAAAATAGAAGCGTTGGTGCTGGTGGTAACCATACCGGTGGTAAGGTCGGGTAGGATATATTTCTTGTTTCATCTTGTCAATACTATCCACCCTTTGAAATTCATCACTCCAATCCCAAACCCAGTAACCGTGCATGTAAATATCTTCATTAGTCTCCCAGCTGGCTGGTCGGTCGGATACATACTTAAATCGACCAAAATGGCGACCTACGGGAATACCATATCTCGTACGTTCGGGGTCCCTTACAAATTCTTCCTCGCCGTTTTGGGGCACCGAATCTATGGTCAACCATTCCTCATTGGGATATCGAGCTATGTCCATATACCGGCCATTGTAGTACAGTTCCATCCGATTTCCACTTCTGGGGTCGATATTGCCTAAATCTTGAATATCAAATTTGGTCAGGTCCAATTGGTACAAATGGGGTCGTACTGCAACCTGAACTTTTGGGATCAACTCTGATGAATTTAATGCTTCAAATTCTTCCAACCTTAAACCGCCTGTAATGACAACTTCATGGCCCGGAATAGCAGACCAGGTGACGGGATACCCTTCCTCACCTGAGTCTTCATCAGTTAAAATCAAACTCTCCTGAAAATGGTAGGTGCCTTCAGAAATCCATACATGGACTGGACCACGGATGTCGAGACTACGCAAAGCGTCCCTGGCGGTCTCGAAAGAGTCATAGGGATCTTCTTTGGTACCTTCAGCCTGTATCCGGCCATTTGCGGCTACATAAATATGATGCTCTTGCTTCATACAAGACCAAAGAGAGACGAAGAGAAACCACAAGAACAGAGTATTCATCGGTGCTATTTTCACAGTAACGTCTACTTCTAAGAGTATTGGAATGGAGTATCATAACTTTGGAGGGACTACTTTTCAACTGCATGAATCAGTTGTCCCAAATCATGGGTAGTGACTAGGCGCTATCGGATTTAATGGGAGTCATTATCTCCGACGTGATCAGAATCTAAAAAGCACAGGGATACACCCGGGTTAAAGAATCCCATCCAACAAAGCCAAGACTGAGTGAATCAGCTGTAGATTTGAAACTTATTCCGGATCAGAATCCGAAAAACAAAGAATCTTGGTTATTTTCTCAAGGGAAAATACTCTGCTTATATGACACCATCTCTATCTCCACATTATGGCATCTTCAAGTGAGTAGCATATAAACTATTCATCGGTATGAAATTTTTTCGGATGAATACCATGAGTCGAATACTAAACTTCCTGCTTTGTTGGTGGCTGTGTTTTGGTTGTCACCAGTGGGTATGGGGTCAAATCTATGTGGCCCCAAGTGGTGACGACAAGGCTCTGGGTACTATGACTGATCCCTTTGCCACCCTTACGGCAGCCCGGGATGCCATTAGGGCATTGAAGCGTAATGGGCAGGTACCACAGGGTGGCATACAAGTATGGATTAAAGGCGGCCACTACCGTTTGGATAAAACCTTCGAGTTAGGCCTTGAAGACTCTGGATCTCGAAAAGCACCTATAAGATACTCTGCTGTGGAAGGTGAGGAAGTATTCTTGAGTGGCGGTAAATCCATTGATTCCAAATCGGCCAAAAAAGTTTCGGACCCATCCATTCTGAAACGTCTGCCACAAAATGCCCATGAACATGTATTTGTCCTTGACCTCCCAGATCATGGAATTACAACCTACGGGCAACTTTATCAACATGGGTTTTCACTACCCATCCATCCCTTCCCACTTGAATTGTATATCAACGGACAACCGCAGCACCTTGCACGATGGCCTAACAATGGAAACGTCCCGATTGGTGAGGTCATTGATCCAGGTTCTCACCCGAGAGAGGGAGATTACTCCAATAGAGGAGGAAGTTTTTACTACGATTACGAGCGAGCCAACCGATGGACCGAAGCTGACGACATTTGGCTGCAAGGAATATTTTCATATGGTTATGCCGATGACAATCTCAAAGTTTCCTCTATTGATTATCAAAATCAAATCATAAAAGTTCAGCAACCCCACATTTACATGATTCGAAGCAGCAATGACAGCAGGACTAGTGCTGCTCATCTCAGGGGTTACTTTGTCTACAACTTACTTGAAGAAATCGATAGCCCCGGCGAATATTTTGTGGACCGCCGTACCGGAAAGCTGTACTTCTGGCCACCAACAGAAATTGGTGAGTGTGAAGTTGCCGTTTCCTTGTTAGATGATCCTTTGGTATCGATGGAAAATGTTTCGCACGTAGAGCTTTCTGGCTTTATTTTGGAACTTTCCAGAGGTATGGGTATCTACCTTGAAGGAGGGGAAAGCAACCTAATCTCAGGTTGTGTTTTTCGAAATCTGGGATTGATAGGGATCATGATGGGAAAGGGCATAAGTGGACCGGAGGGTCCAGTTCATGAACTTACCGGCGAACCCGTCGCACGAAAGATTGGCAGCCTCAAGGCTCACGCATACATGAATTCCGTCTGGGATCGAAATGCAGGGGAGAATCATCTGATCGAAAATTGCCAGTTTTATCAATTGGGAGCCGGCGGTATGATTCTCGATGGTGGAAACCGCAAGAAATTAAATCCGGGAAATAACGAGGTGTTGAATTGCGAATTTTATGATTTCAACCGATGGAATAAAACTTATGCACCAGCTATAGAAATCAAAGGTGTAGCTAATCGAATCCGGCACAATTATATCCATAATGCACCTCATACCGTAATCCTTGTATCAGGGAATGAGCATCTGATAGAATATAATGAAATCACAGAGGTAGTTCATGGTGCCGATGACATGGGTGCGATTTATATGGGCAGAGATCCGTCTGAGCAGGGCACGATCATTCGCTATAATTTTTTCCACCATTTTGAACATGAAGACCGGCGAGTTGCGGCGATATATTTTGATGATGGACAAAATGGTGGACAAGTTTTTGGCAATATATTTCATAAGGTGGGTAGCCCCCGTTTTGGGGCAATTTTTGTTCATGGTGGGCACGACCACATATTTGAAAACAACATTTTTAGTGAGTGTATGCGTGGATTAGGTAATAGTCCTTGGAATCAAGAACGTTGGGAAGATTACCTTAAGGCAGATCTGTGGCAAAAACGCTTGAGAATTGATCTGGACATATATGATGAGCCCTATAGTAATAGATACCCTCAGCTGGTCGCATCCTTACAGAAAACCGACCGTACCAATTACGCCCGAAATAATGTAGTGTTTCGCTGCAAAACCTTTTCAGTTCCACACTATCACCTTTCCAATAATTGGATAACAAATGAAGATCCCGGATTTATTGATCAGGAAAATCTAAATTTTGGTTTAACGCAAAACTCGGCGGTCTTCGACAGCGTACCGGATTTCACCCTGATTCCTTTTGATTCCATCGGCCTGCGATCCCAAGTTAGGCACTATGACAGATGAAACCAACTTATCTTCCGCTGCCCATGGTACGATCAATTTTACCAGGTGGGTCATCCCGTATATTTTCCTCGTGCCATTGGTTTGTACATACAGTTGTACTGAACAAATCAGCGAAGGAACATTTCGCCAGCTGAACTCCAGACAAACGGGCATCTCTTTTGCCAATACCCTAACTCCAGATAGTATTTGGAACATCATTCACTTCAGATATTTTTATAATGGTGGAGGTGTTGCCATCAATGATGTCAATGGCGATGCACTGCCTGACATTTTCTTTACTGGAAATATGGTAAGCAATCGCCTTTACTTGAACAGAGGTGGCCTCCGATTTGAAGACATTACAGAAAGAGCTGGACTTCTCAGCGACAAATGGTGCACAGGGGTAGCCATCACTGACATTAATGGCGACCAGTTATCTGATATCTATGTTTCTGTCTCAGGTAGTTCAGCTTCCACAAATCGCAGGAATCTGTTATTCATAAATCAAGGCAATGACAAATTTGGCATCCCAAGGTTTTCCGAGCAGGCCCAAAAGTATGGCCTAGATGACCCTGGATACACAACTCAAACCGCATTTTTTGACTATGATCTGGATGGAGACCTGGATGCTTATGTGCTTACAGCTGCAAACACAGGTTTTTACGGTATGGACATCCGAAAACCAATCGACGATGGCCAAGGGCTATCTACAGATAAATTATACCGAAACAATGGAGATCAGACCTTCACCGAGGTTTCCCGGTCGTCCGGGATTGTACTCGAAGGATTTGGCCTGGGAGTGGGGGTGATGGATATCAATCATGATCATTGGCCAGACATATATGTATCCAACGACTACCTCTCTAGTGATCTGCTCTATATCAATCAAGGTGACAGTGCAGGTATACACTTAGGCTTTCGAGAGGAAGCTGCACGATATTTCAAATACCAAAGTCACTTTTCGATGGGGATGGACTTTGGAGACATTAACAATGATGGATGGGTAGACCTTATAACACTGGATATGCTCCCGGAACATTATGAAGGCAAGAAGATGATGGCGGGAGCCATGAGCTACGATCGCTTTCTCCTATCCCTGGAGCGGGGCTACATGCCCCAATATATGCGCAATATGTTGCACTTGTGCTACGGCATCGACGAAAAGGGTACACCGAAATATGGTGAGATTGGTCAACTAGCGGGTATCCATGAAACGGATTGGAGCTGGAGTGCATTGCTGGCAGATTTTGATAATGATGGCGACCAAGATTTGCACATCAGCAATGGCTTCGTCAAAGACATCACTAATATGGACTTTGTGGCTTACGACATGAATGAAGCCATGAAAATAAAGGACCACGCTGAGCGAGAGTCGTCAATCGCCAAGATCTATGAAAAATTACATTCCCTTGAAAGGACAAACTACCTGTTTCGAAATGAAGGTCATTGGCAATTCCGGCCCATCAAGCCAGCTTGGGGATCCTCTTTTTCGAACGGAGCAGCTTATGGCGATCTTGATCTTGATGGCGACCTGGAGCTGGTGGTGAGTAACATCAATTCCACTGCATTTGTACTTGAAAATCTCAACATTGGCAAGAGGTCATTCAAAGAATCACATTATTTAAAAATCCAACTTGACGGTTCGCAGGGAAATTCTTCTGGCATCGGTACCAAAGTAAGTGTACAGACAGACCTAGGGCTCCAAATCCAATATCAATATCCTTTTAGGGGTTATCAATCCACAGTCGATGAAGTGCTACATTTTGGACTGGGTTCTCATCCCACTATTCATAATATCAAGGTAAGATGGCCAGATGGAAAATTACAGCAATTACAACAAGTTAGACCTGATCAGGTCCTTACCTTTGACTACGGGGAGGCGGACTCAGTATCATCTGGCATTTCTTCAATTAAAAACCCCGGCAAGAAGCTACATTTTAGGGAAATTACTGAAGAATGTGGCTTATCCTATCATCACAAGGAAAATCGTTTCGTCGATTTTAAGTACCAACCTTTGTTGTTGCAGCAATATTCACGCTATGGGCCGGGGATAGCTGCAGGAGATCTCGATGGTAATGACTGGGATGATGTATACATCGGGGGTGCCTTCAGACAGTCGGGAAAAGTGTTTTTTCAGGCACCAGATGGAAAATTTACCGGGCAGGAAATTCCTGGTGACGACTTTGAAGATATGGGTGCACTGATCTTCGATGCAGATCAGGATGGTGATCAAGATCTTTACGTGGTAAGCGGCGGGGCCAGTTATCCGGAAGGTCACGTATCCTATCAAGACCGGATCTATCTTAATCAAGGAGATGGCTTACTGACCCCATCTCCTCATCTTCTTCCCGAGATGAGAAGTAGTGGTTCATGTGTAGTCGGTGCCGACTATGACTTAGACGGTGATTTGGATTTGTTTGTTGGCGGAAGGGTTGTGCCGGGTAAGTATCCAATGCCACCACGAAGTTATCTCCTTAGAAATGAAGGAGGAAAGTTTAGAGATGTAACCGCCACTCTGGCTCCCACCTTGGTTAGAATAGGGATGGTTAGCAGTGCCCTATGGACGGATTTTGACAATGATGGATGGATGGATCTCATTGTAATAGGTGAGGGAATGCCGATCACGATATTAAAGAATCAACAAGGAATGGATTCAATAGGGAACGGGCGTGTCTTCCATTCCTCGAAGATTCCCCATTCAGCAGGATGGTGGAATAGCATCTCTGGAGGCGACTTTGACAATGATGGCGACATCGACTACCTTCTTGGTAATCTAGGCCTGAATACACCTTACAAGTTTTCACAGGAGCATCCAATGACCATTTATGCTGATGACTTTGATAAAAGTGGATCTATAGATGCCATTGCATTCTACCATCAGAAAAATCAATTCGGCAGTATGTATCTATTTCCTGCTCAATCTCGTGATCTTCTTGGAGAGCAACTGATTACCATCAAAAGAAGATTTCCCCGGCACGAAGATTTTACAAGAGCACAATTAAATGACATTTTATCAGCTGAAGAAATGGACCGTTCGTTTCAAATGAACCTGGAAGAAAATGCTTCCATTTTTCTCGAGAATCTAAGTGGGGGCAGGTTGAAAGTAAAGGAACTTCCGATAGCAGTTCAAGTTTCTCCTGTTTTTGGAATTCAGTGTTTGGATCTGGATGAAGACAATTTTCTGGATGTGTTGTTGATCGGCAATTTCTATTCTTCTCAAGTGGATGTAGGAAGGTATGGTGCCATGATGGGCCTTTGTTTGAAAGGATCAAAAGACGGTAAACTACAAACAATACAAGGAGTCAACCTCGGATTCGTAGTTGAGGGAGACGCCAAGGCACTCACATGTAATCTAGGGCCTGAGGGATTTCGAATGATTGCTACTCGAAATGATGATAAAGTTAGTGTGTTTGACCAATTGCAGGGTACTACGGATAGGATGGTAAGACTTAGACCCGATGATGCTTGGCTGGAAATCACTTTTGAAGATGGGAGTACCCGAAAACAGGAATGCCACTATGGCTCCGGGTATCTTTCTCAAAAGTCCAGATCCGTGTGCCTTCCCAAGAAATCTAAGGAGGTTAAGATCATTGATTTTCAGGGTAAGGAACGTCTCGTTGACATTGAAGAGATTAAATAATAGGGCAGTGCAGGAACTTCGCCGAAAGGGAATGCCTTAGAAGATCACTGACTCCGAAGACGCTTACCATTATCTTTGCATGAAATGAAGAGAGTACGAATTGCCTTTGATTGTATTGGGAAGGAAAATTATTTTTTGGCTGCAGTTTTGGGGTGCATTATTTTACCCTTATGGCATTCTTGCATTCCCCCAGGTCACAAAGATGATTCGATGGTACAACTGTTGGAACAAGCGGCTAAACGAAGTAGTCATTGGCGAAATCCCTACATGCATGCCCTCAGAGTAAACCACTACGACTCCGTCATGCGCTATCACCCGGATATTTCACAAAGACAAGAAGCGCATTTTAAGAAATGTCTTGAGCTCCTCTATGATGGTCGAACCGAACAATCCATACGAGGTTTTGATTCTATTCTAGAGAAAATGCCATTGTATCAAAGTGTTCTTGGACCATCATATGAAGAAAAACTGCAGAAGATCAAATCTGGGCTAGCCATCGCCTACCTGCGGCTGGGAGAGCAAAAGAATTGCATCCTTAACCATACCTCTGCCTCATGCATCATACCTATCGCTGTAGAGGGACAACATAGTTGGACCTACGGATCAGAACGGGCGATTTCTCAGTATCGAGAGATACTTAACCAATGGCCAGACTCCTATGACGCCTTATGGCTTCTAAACATTGCCTCCATGACCTTGGGCCAATATCCTCATCAAATTCCCTCCAAGTGGTTGATCCCACCCCAATCTTTTCAATCTGACTATCCCCTCATACGGTTTATCGATATTGCCCCACAAGTTGGTCTTGACATCATGGGCCTTTCGGGAGGTTCAGTCATCGAAGATTTTAATGGTGATGGTCTCTTAGATCTTTTTGTAACCTCTTGGGGCATTAGTGATCAAGTAAGATATTTCGAACGAGATGTCACGGGAAGTTTTGAGGAGAAAACCCTAAATGCCGGATTGAGTGGCCAAGTCAGTGGGCTCAATGTAGTACACGCCGATTATGACAATGACGGTTGGAGTGATCTGCTTATTCTCCGGGGGGCTTGGCTCAATGAACATGGTCTCCATCCCAACTCCTTGCTTCGCAACCTAGGGCCTGATGCCAGCGGCACCGCACAGTTTGAAGACGTCACACAAGAAGCAGGAATATTGTCCTTTTACCCTACCCAAACTGCCACTTGGAACGACTTCAATTTAGATGGATGGTTAGATCTCTTTATTGGAAATGAGACAAATCCCTACGTTGAGAGTCAAAACTATCCATCCGAGCTTTACCTGAGCAATAAAGATGGAACCTTTAGGGAAGTGGCATCCTTAGCTGGAATAGCGGTAAAGGCATACACAAAAGGTGTGACCTCCGGAGACTTCGACAACGATGGATGGCCTGACCTATATCTGTCTACGCTGGAAGATCCCAACTTTTTGTTTAAGAATGATGGACTTGGCCCAGAGGGTATACCTTCTTTCAGGAATGTTACTGAGGAGGCTGGTATCAACGAAACCATTTCCACATTTCCAACTTGGTTTTGGGACTACGACAACGATGGTTGGCTAGACCTATTCGTAGCTGGATATAATCGGGGTGGTTCTCACTCGATTGCAAGCCAGGTGGCAAAAGAATATTTGCAATTACCCTTTAAGGCCGATATGCCACGGCTTTATCGCAACAATAGAAACGGTACTTTCTCAGATGTGACCAGCAGCTCGGGACTGTATACCATTTTGCACGCCATGGGAAGCAATTTTGGTGATCTTGATAACGATGGCTTTCTGGACTTCTATGTAGGAACTGGCGATCCTGATTTTCGGTCGATCGTTCCCAACCGAATGTTCCGCAATGAAGGAGGAAAATATTTTCAGGACGTGACCACTGCGGGAGGATTTGGCAATCTGCAAAAGGGACACGGAGTATCCTTTGCCGATTTGGATCACGATGGTGACCAGGATATTTACATTGTTATGGGAGGGGCCAATTATGGCGATGTGTACCAAAATATACTTTTTGAAAACCCTTCAGACCAGGGCCCAAATTCAATGCATTGGATTAAGCTCGAACTAGAAGGTGTAGAGACAAACCGATCGGGAATCGGTGCTAAAATCATGGTACACATTTATGAATCAGACCTCGTGAGACAGATTGTCCGCCATGTCAATACCGGCGGAAGCTTTGGTGGCAACCCCCTTCGATTGGAGGTAGGTCTTGGTCATGCTGACCGCATAACTAAACTAGAAGTTGAATGGCCGGTAAGCAGACAGAAGCAGGAATTCAAATCAGTACCCATGAATCAATACCTCAAGATTACAGAAGGAAACAATGATCTTGAAGCCACCGACCTGATTCATGTCCCTTTTAAGCCTGATTCAGCAGTAAAGGGCGAGCATAGGCACCATGAGCATCAATGACCAGCTGATCATCCTGTGGATTAAAGAATACGTAACTACTCAGCTCTAATTGATAATAATATTAGGCATTTCCAGTGCTTTAAAGGGGTGAATTCCTTGTTTAATTGCCGAATCGATAATCGTTCTTAAAATGGCAAATCTTTGTGCACCCTTCTGAGAGCGAAATGTACCTGATATCTTGCTCTTTAATTTGATCATCCGGATTGCTCTTTCTGAGGCATTATTGTCCGGTGGTACTTTGCGATTGTATAGGCACACAGTAACACAATCTCTCAATCTTTGTAATCGATTCCTTAGAGATTTAATCGATTTGTGGGATTTAGATAATTTTTGTGATAATAACTTATCCAATCTGTCTTCAATGTCTTTCTTTTTGTCTTTTGGAATCCTTTTCTTCCTGCATGTCAGCATGATTTCTTGAAGAACCTTCTCCAGTTTGATCGCCCATCTGGATTTATGAAACTCCTTTAATCCTCGGCACTCTCTTTTCAAATGAGCTAGACAAATCTGATGGCCTTTTGCCATAGTATTCAAATGAGTCCTCCAGCAATCACTATTTAGTATGCCTTTACTGAATCCTTGCGGAAATAATCCTCTTGTGGTTAAGTGACCTCGATTGTCGCTAATATGTATTAGGGAAAATTTTGGTGTTACCCAAGTCCAGGCCCAATGTTTGCGTCCTTGAACACTACATCCACTTTCATCTACGCCAACCACTTTGCTTTTCTCAATCGCACCGATGACCGATGCATAAGTATCTTTTGCTTGTTCTGACTTACTGGCCAGCATATTATCGATGGTTCCCTCACTGATCTTATGCCCATAGATAACTTCTATGGCTTCGCTAAGCCTTCTATATGGCAATAATTGTCGGATCGATAAGTACACAATTTGATTTTGGAGGCAATCTCCGTATCGTACCGGAGGTCCCTTTTGCAAATTCACTCCATAAGACGAACTGGTCCATTTGCAGCAGCCTTTACAATACTTTCTATATCTCCTATGTTCAGTAACCTCCAAACTAACTGGTGGAATATCCCATATCTGCTTGCATTCTATTAATTGACCTTTTCCTACCATATAATCCTGGCAGTGAGCACACTGATCGGGTGCATACTCTATCACATGATCTACCTTTTCTGACATCTTTAAGGTCCTGCCGTCGTGTCCCTTTTGACCCCCTGTTTTCCGCTTACTCTTTTTCCTTAGGCTGCGAGTCTTCCTTTTTACCTCTTGTTTATCTCGTGATGGCGGTAATGAAGTGTTCCTGCTATTTTGATTCTTCAAACGCTCTATTTCAGCCTCCAACTCCTTCACTCTATCTGCCAAGGGAAGCAACATCATTATAATATCGATGAGTTCTTCCTTGCTCTTTTCCTCTAGTGCTTTCCTGATTCTCGATAAGTCTTCCATACATATACAAATTTCGTATATGTATTCATTTATTTACTTGCCTATTACATGTCATTTTTCCACCATTCATCCCTTTTTGTTCACAAATTGTTCATAACTCATCGATTTTTCAATTTTTCACCCCTCAACTACCTATTTCACCCCTCAATCCCTCAATTTTGACCTGAGTAGTTACAAGAATACACGAGGATCCCTCGATACAAGACACAATTGACCTTTTTGGCTATTCTTTTTTTGCTAAATTTGAAAGGATCGTCAGCCTAAAAGGCATCAATCATTTCAAAGGTTATTTGCTGACTTCATTTCGGCGCCGCATCATCTTGCAGAACAAACGACGGGAAAGGATCAGAGCTTTCAGTGACCCGGCCCAAGGAAGAAAAGCCGATAGATCCAGAGAATCTCAGTGGATTCTCGAGGAGCTTCAAGTAGAACGTCGACAAGCTTTGTCAGATGGTCTTATGAAGCTCCCACTCAGACAGCGCGAGGCGATTCACCTTAAATATTTTAGTGGATTGGATGCTGCTGAGATCAAGCAGGTAATGGGCATTTCACACCAGGGCGTACTCAATACTCTGCACAAAGCCATGAAAAATCTCAGATTATTGGTGGCAGAGACTCGTAACTCCAACCCTTAGCATTTTGGTCGAATACCAAAAAAAACCTGAGTTCTCAAGGTTATTTTGAGTGGTTGTTCGCCTCTACTAAGTAAATATTATCATATGAAGCTGGATTCCAATGACATGGAAGACTGGTTACAAGATGAAACCTTCATCAATTGGGTTTTCAGAAGTGATGAAGCTGACTATCTACGCTGGGAGAAACGGCTGAGTAAATCGCCCAGCGGCAGAAAATGGGCTGCGAAGGCACGAGTGATGCTACATGATGTAGTCAATCAACCTGTTGTACCAAGAGAAAAGACTCAGGCTGCTCTCGACCGATTGGGAAAAAGGCTGAAAGTAGACCTGGGAGAAGGGTTAACTCCCTATTCAGATCGACCTATCCGAACCGTAACCTGGTGGAAAAAGCCTGCCAGCATTGCGGTAAGTATTACACTCCTTGTTGGCATCTTGGCTCTAGGCTTATACTTATGGCCTAGCCAATATGTCGAGATCGTCACTGGTTATGCTGAAAAGCTGGAATTTGATTTGCCTGATGGTAGTGAAGTCATTTTGAATGCCAACTCGACACTTAAATACCGGCCAGACAGCCCGAGAGAGGTATGGATCGATGGAGAAGCATTTTTCCATGTGCAAAAACAACATATTAGCAAAGCAAAATTTGAGGTGCATACTACTGATTTGTCAGTCGTAGTATTAGGGACTTCATTTAATGTAAGTAATCGAAGAAATGAAACACAAGTTTTTCTGGAAGAAGGCAGCTTAAATGTAAACTTGTTTAACGATCAGAATTCACAAATTCTTCTGGAACCAGGTGATCTCATTACGTTCTCCAGTGCTGAAAGCCAGTCTTACGAGAAGGTAAACGTCAGTTCACCAGTTCTCACTTCCTGGAAAGATGGAGTGATCGAACTCAAAGGTGTCTACCTCAATGAGGCACTCCAAAAGATGGAAGATGTCTATGGTATTTCTGTAAGTTTTGAAGACCAGAGCCTCTACGAACGCACCATCAATGCGGTATTTCCCATCGAGGAATTGGAAATCGCTCTTCAGCAAATTGAATATGCATTAGATCTAAAAATCGAAAAAATGGATGAAAGCACCTATTTCATAAAATAAATAAAGGCTGGGTTCTCCCGCCAGAGATTTCCCAGCCCAGTTATAAAATTCTATAAACTAAGACAAAGCTATGAGTTTAGTCCAATTACACAAAAACTACTGCACTTCTGTTCTCTTATCGCTCCTGATCCTATGGTGTCTTCCAGTACAAGGAAATCTCGATCATCGCACTGATCGCCCTTTGGTAGAAATTCTTGAAGCGATTAGTGAACGCTTTCAAGTTTTCTTCGCCTTTGATTCTGAAGTACTAGCGGGCATCGATGTTCCATTCACTCTTGAAGCCGAAGATGAATTGGAAGAAAGCATCAACAAAGCACTTTCGACAACTGATTTACGGTACAAATATCTGGGCAGCAAATACTACGTAATCTTCCGTAGTGCAAATAATAACAAGAGAATCAAAAAGCTCGAGCGAAAAATCCGGCAGATCCAACGCTTGGAAAGATCGGGTGATTTCACGGTTAATCTCGCTAACAGAGATCCCGCCAAGAGATTGACCACCATCGGTAGAACGGTAAGGTCCATGACGATACTGGAGAAAACCATTAGTGGAACAGTAACCGATGTAAACGGTGATCCACTGATCGGTGCGACCGTTCAAGCAAAGGGCACAAGTGTAGGCACGGTCACCGATTTAGACGGAGCTTTCAGTCTGAGCGTACCGGATGACGTCAACATTCTGGTGGTGTCTTTTATTGGATATTCTACTACTGAGGTCGAAATTGGAGATATGGCAACCCTTACTATTATCATGAGTGAAGATGTATCTCAACTAGAAGAAGTGGTGGTGGTGGGATATGGCACCCAGGAACGGAAGGATCTCACGGGATCAGTAGCATCTGTAGGTAGCAAGGAGATTACTTCGCTTCCCACCGTAAATGTTGCGACTTCTTTGCAGGGGCGGGCATCAGGGGTTGCTGTTACAGAAAATTCAGGTCGACCCGGCGCTAGTGCTAAAGTGATCATCCGAGGCCTGGGCACTGTGGGTAATAGTGATCCTTTGTATGTCGTAGATGGCCAAATTACCAATGATATCAACCAGATCAATCCCAATGATATAGCCACCATCGATGTATTGAAGGACGCTGCTGCGGGTGCAATCTATGGCGCTAGAGCTGCCAATGGCGTGGTGCTTATCACTACCAAAAGAGGCCAAGCAGGTGCCACGAGAATAAGTATCAATTCCTACTACGGCATCCAAACGGTCGATCCTAATAAAGTGGAATTTGCCAATGCCGAAGAATATGTTAGAATGCACAATGAGGGACGGGCTTTCAACGGATTGGACCCCTTATTTACCGAATCGCCAGAATCTTTCAGGGGTAAAAGCACCAATTTCTGGGAACTGGCCTTTCGAGATGGGCTGATCTCTGATAATAACATCAGCATCTCAGGCGGAAATGAGAATTCGACTTTTCTAGTCTCTGCCGGATATCTAAATAACCGAGGTGTTCAATTGGGTCAGGCCTATGAGCGGTATTCACTAAGGTTGAACACCGATCACAACCTAAATAAATGGCTGAAAATAGGCCAAAGTCTGCAGGTTTCCAGAGCCAATACTGATGTCACTGGTGGTACTGGATCGTTTGGCTTGGTCATGAATGGCGCCAAAACGATGACACCAACAATTTTCCCTGAAATCCTGCCTGACGGGTCATTTAATGGTCCAACCAGGCCAGGGGAACAGGCCGGATTTGCCACTTTTAATCCTAAGCAGGTTGTAGCTGAACACGACAACATGACCAAATCCTGGCAGATGTTGGGGAATATTTATGCAGACGTCACACTTCTTCCGGGATTATCCTTCCGGACTACTCTGCATGGAAACTTTCTCTTTAGTGACAACACCAATTGGGCACCACAGCTTGTTGCTGGGAATTCAGTAGGCAATTCAACTGTATTGAGTCGCAACAACAGCACCCGCTTTAACTGGCAAATTGACAACATTTTAACCTATGCTAAAAATTTCGGATTGCATGAGGTTTCTGTGTTGGCAGGTTTCCTGGCTCAGGAGGATCAATTTGAGACACTCGGCTCCTCTATTCAGGACTTTCTGGATGAGTCTGTCAATGTGATCAGTGGTGGGAATCCAAGCACCTTGCTGGGTAGCGGTAGAAAATTTGATTGGTCCATTAATTCTTACATCGGCAGAATCAACTATAGTTACGATGATAAATATCTTTTCCAGGCCAATGTGCGTAGAGATGGATCCTCCCGGTTTGGCGAATCCAATCGTTGGGGGGTTTTTCCTTCGTTTTCGGCGGCCTGGCGGCTTTCCAAAGAGGATTTTTTCACCTCCGAACTTTTCGATGAATTTAAGATCAGAGCCAGCTGGGGTCAATTGGGGAATGATCAAATTGGTCTCTATGCCTTTACTTCAGCCCTAAATCTTTCTCAGAATTATACCCTGGGGGCAAGTCAATCCATCTTACCTGGTGCTGCTCCCCTGTCTCTTGCCAATCCGGATATCAAGTGGGAAGAGACCAGTCAACTTAATTTCGGGGTTGATTTGGGCTTGTTTGAAAACCGGCTCTTTATCAATGCCGATTGGTTTCAAAAGAAGACCTCAGACATGCTACTGCAGGTGCCCGTCCCTGCGTCATCAGGATTTACGGCTGCGCCTTTTGTCAATGCCGGTGAAGTCAAGAATACCGGCTTTGAGTTCATGGCATCCTATCGCAATGTAGGTGATGAACTGACTTGGAATCTCGGCATCAATTTTACGACTTTGGATAATGAAGTGACCGCGCTGGGAGCTGGTGAAAGCATTATTCTGGGCAATCCTGCCAATGGAGGCTACACGATAGCTGACGTCGGGACTCCAGTATTTGCCTTTTATGGCTACGAAGCCATTGGCATCTATCAAAATGAGGCAGAAGTGCAAGCTGACAATGCCTTGAGTTCAGTACGTGAGGAGTATGATCCTGGTGCCGGTCCAGGCTCGATCCGTTTTCGAGACATTGATGGCGATGGTCTGATTACAGCCGAGGATCGGACTGTCATTGGTTCACCTTATGCCGACATAACCTACGGAATAAACTTCACTGCTGAATATAAAGGATTTGATTTTACAGCTTTTCTGCAGGGTGTGCAAGGAAATGATATCATGATCTCACCAAACGACAACTTTCAAAACCAACCTGGTGGCAGACTGCAGTATAACACCCGGAGATGGAAGCAAGATGGGGATACCAATGATCCGGTGCTCTGGGGATGGCAAGGATTAAAGAATGCCAGCGGTGGCCGAGATGGAAGAGTCAGCAGTGCACAGGTATTCAATGGTTCCTACTTGAGAGGGAAAAATTTTGTACTTGGATATACACTTCCAGATGCCACGTCACAAAGCATTGGTTTACATAGAGTCAGGTTTTATATCAGCACCAAGAATCTTTTTACGATCTGGGATAGACCGGAATACAATAATTTTTTCGACCCTGAATTAGGTCTTGAAGGGGGAGCTGGGAATGATGGAGAGTCAGGTGGTTTTGGGAAATTTAATTTGAATGCTACTCCACAACCTACGACTTATCTGTTTGGACTCAATATTGATATATGACAACTTTAGCTGCCTTGAATATTTGAATTTTCTTTTTGAAAAATATATGCCATGAAAAAACTTCTGATTATTAGTTCTTTCACTATACTCTTTACCTCGATTTACTTTTCCTGCAAAGATGAATTCCTGGACAGGCAACCCCTTAATGAATCATCTGATATCGGTTTCTATAGAAATGCCAGTGATGCCTTGGCCGCCTTAAATTCTGTTTATGATGTGATGCAATGGAATTTTCTATGGAAGTTCGAAATTGGCGTTATTGGAAGTCGCTACAACAATGACGTTGGACAATTGCCGAGGCCTGATTTTTCAACAGGTTTCCTCCCGACAAATGAACGAAGGTTAGGCCATTGGGCTCAGCTATATACTGGCATTAATCGAGCAAATATTGTCTTAGATCGTGTAGCTGGAATAGATATGGATGCACAATTAAAAGAACGGATCTTGGGTGAGGCAAAATTTTGTCGAGGGCTGTTTTATTTTGTGCTGAGTCATATGTGGGGAGATGTACCCCTACGGACAGAGCCCACGACGCTAGATAATCTGGCACTGGCCAAATCTCCAAGGGCAGACATCGTAGCACAGGTAATTAGCGATCTTGAGGATGCTGAGCAGAGTTTACCACTACGCTCGCAACAGGCTGCCGAAGACCTAGGAAGAGCAACAAAGGGCTCTGCCACGGCACTTCTTGGTAAAGTTTATCTCTATGATGAGAATTGGTCGCAGGCCGCAGCAAAATTTCAAGAGGTGATCAATTCTGGTGAGTACCAGCTTAATGAAGATTATATGCCCCAATTTCTGCTAGGTGGTGACAATAGTCCCGAATCTGTTTTTGAGGTACAGTTCCAAACCGGGGGTCCCGGCTGGAACACCGGTTCTGATGGGAGTTGGATGAGTGGGTGGAATGGTGTTACAGGGCACGGAGATGCCATCACTTTTGGGTTTGGAGGTGGTTTTCAACCGAATGAAGAATTTGTTGGTTCCTTTGAAGAAGGTGATGAGCGACTTGAGTATATCGTGAGAGATGGCGAAGACTACTTCGGTATACCTTTTAATGCAGCCAATTCACCTACAGGGTTCGGGTTGCGAAAATACATCGTTCCTAAAACTGCAGAAGTGGGTTCAGGCAATTCACCCATCAACCATCATGTGATACGTTATGCCGACGTACTGCTTATGTATGCAGAGGCCCTGAATGAAAATAATGGTGGTCCCACACCGGAAGCTTACGATGCGATTAATCAGGTTCGTAGTCGTTCCAACTTGTCCGATCTTCCTTCTGGACTATCTCAAGCGGATTTCTTTGACGCATTGGTTAAAGAGCGACGTGTCGAACTTTTCCTTGAACACCACCGTACCTGGGACCTCATTCGATGGGGTTTAGCTGGTGATGTTCTAACGGCAACGAATGAGTACCAAGAAGGGAAAAATAGATTTTTACCCATACCTCAATCAGAATTAAATGCCAATCCTGACCTTGTACAAAATCCCTCCTATGAGTAGGTTTTAGTTGATCATGGGAGGGGCTAATTTTAGCGGCAGTAGAGAAGAGCATCTATCCTTCAGATGCTCTTTTTTATTTTAGAGGTACCCTTTAGTTATACATATCGTTGTTAGATCCTGTGGCACAAGCAGCATCTTGCGACAGTGTTATTTACATGTCATGAATAATGGAGATTTATCGAAAGGTCGAAGTAAGATCTACTACATAATGGCCATTGTGATGATAAGTTTTTTACTAATTGAATTGGGCTCTTTGTTTATTCTCCAAATGATTCCTTCAACCGTCATCGATTCTCAGGTCAACAGTACCTTTAGGGACGTTCCTCCCCTATTTGAAGAAAAAATGATTGGAGACAAGGAACACATGGTTCGCACTTCTCATCACCCTTACATCTCCTCTGAATTGGTCTTTTCAGCCAGTAAAAACTCTGAGATCATCAGAATTTTTTGTCTGGGAGGATCTGCTGCAATGGGTTGGCCACACGAGCTCTCGCAAAGTTATCCCTCATACCTGCAACAGAAGCTGGACGAGATGTTCCCTAAAAGATCTTTTGAAATCGTAAACCTTGGCGCTTCGACTTATGGCAGTCATCGAATAAAAGCCATTTTAGACGAAATCTTACATTACGAAGCAGATCTCATCTTGTTGTATTGTGGCAATAATGAATTTTTGGAACCCCATCTTTACAGATTCACACCACTTCCCAGACCATGGAGTTATAGTGCTTTAGCCAGATTGATTGACTACGTGTGGGACAGCTGGAGAGCCACAGAATCAATTCCCTTTTCCAATCATGAAGCAAGATTCATGCTCGACATTGCCTTGGGCAGGGCATCTCCTTTGGCCAGAAACGAGGATCAGAAGCAGTGGGTCCAGGGACAATTTATTAGAAATATCGAAGCGATGATTGGGGAAATCAATGCCGCTGGCATCCCGATCTATGTTTTGAATGTACCCACCAATGCTAAGGACTGGGTACCACACAAGTCCGTCCACGCAGAGGGCATGCCCTCCACCCATTGGCAAGAGGCAAGACGCATAGGCGCAAACCTCATGAAAGCAAATACCCTAACCGCTGCCATTCATTCCCTGGAAACATGTCTCGTCATCGATTCTCAGCACGCAGAAACTTACTTCGATCTTGGAAGCTCCTATCTAAAGCTTAACGATCTTTCATCAGCAACTGAATATTTTCAGAAAGCCATAGACAAAGATGCATATCCATTCCGATGTCCCACACCATTTAACAAACAACTTCAGAAGCTTTGTGAAAAGAAAGAAATTCCAATGGTCGATATCATTGGCAAATTAAGAAAACACTCCTCCGTATCAATACTTGGTGATGAAACCCTGGTTGATCACGTGCATCCTACAGCGGCATCAAATCAGATCATTGCCAATGCAGTGATAGAAATGCTGATGGAACAGGAATTTATACCCAAAACATCAATTCAGTATGCTATTCCCCAGTTAGAGATTGACCATAGCGCTGAACATAATCTAACGATTTATCAACACCTATTTCTTATTTTTCGTGTACTCCGGCAATTTGATAAATTACCTCTGCTATTGCAGAAAATCGAATCATTTGATTTCGATACTAAAAAGAGCAGTGCCTTTATGGCTCTCCGTGACCAGCTTAACCGTACAATTGCCATCACAGATCCTTACCACCAGTTGATCAAAGCACAGGAATATGGAACTGCGGATGAATTATTTTCAGATCAGGAACAACGAAAAATTCTCGATAACTACGTTGATCTTTGTACCAGTGAATTTTCACCGGCAGATTGACCTTCATTCATTAAATGAATCGCGGGCTCGTTAAGCAAATTTCTCACACGTGGTTAGAAAAAAAATATACCCGGGCAATAAAACACAGGAAACTTTAGCGTATTCCGCCAAGGTAGTTTGGCCACAATCGTCAATGGCTCTCATTGTGGCCTCGACCCTGAGTATGGTGGGGTGTGGCCAGACTGACCACCTACAGCACTGGAACCATCCCCTTCCCAAGCTCTGTTCTTTTTCCTCACCCAGACCCATTGATCTCAATGGTGATGGGATCCTGGATGTAGTCTTTGGTGCCGGTGAGGAAGAGTTTGAGGCAACAAAACAAGGAATCATTGCCCTAAATGGCCTTGATGGATCCCTACTCTGGTCTCATCCCGCCAGGGATCAAATAATAGGTTCACCCATATTCTTAAAAATTAATGAGGATTCAATTCCGGACGTCATCATTGGAGGAAGGTCAGGTCAACTCCTGGCGCTGGATGGTCGAAATGGCGACCAACTTTGGTCGTTTTATCACCAAACGGAAATTGACCAGGCAAGAAAATCTAACAAGAATTTACTCAATTTTTACATTCCTCAACTTATACCCGACCAGAATGGTGATGGACTGAAGGACCTACTGGTATCCCATGGAGGGGATGCAACCATTGATCGATCTGATCCCGATCGGCCTCCAGGCAAAATTCTCGTAGTTGAAGCTAAGCAAGGAAAGACACTTGTTAGTTTTACGGTTCCAGATCTTGCTGAAACCTACTTTTCTCCACTCTGCCTAGATCTTCATGATGGCAATGATTTAACAGTGATCTTTGGTACAGGAGGAGAGACCTATCCTGGCCATTTATATAAATTGCCATTATCTGATCTGATGCAGGGAGACACCTCAAAGCTCGTAACGCTAGTTTCCAGCAATAGCCGGGGTTTTATCGCGCCGCCGGCAATCGTAAGACTAACTGATGACAAAGTACTGGATATTGTGGTAAATTCCGTTGATGGCAGAATGATTGCACTAGATGGCTTAACCAATGACGTTCTCTGGGAAGTCCATCTACCAGGTACCGAAGTCTATAGCTCTATGTCAGTAGGCAATTTCACTGGTGACCAAACACCGGATCTCTTTACCAATTTCGGAATCGGTATTTTTCCTGAGGTGACAGGATCCATACAATTTATGGTTGATGGATCGACCGGAAAAGTGGCCTATATTGATTCAGTGGGATACCTACAGATTGGCAGCCCTATAGCCATTAACCTGGATGATGACCCTTACGATGAAGCACTTATGACGATTAATGAGGTGGTTAAAGAAGTTGCACAGGATTACTTCCAAAGCATATTTGGAAGTTCGAATGGTTTATACGCTTTTGATTTTCAGCAGGGTGAGATCTCAACCGTAGTCGGTCCCTTTAAGGGAATTAATGCTGCATCGACACCCTGGATAGGCGACTTAGATTCCGATGGTCTCCTGGACATAGTCTACAGCTACATGACAGATACCATTTTCTATAAGCCCTTTAATGGCATGAACATCTTACGTAAAGAGCTGCAGATACCTGTGATGAACACAGTGCCCTGGGGCAGTTATATGGGAACGAATTACAACGGTCTGTTTTGAGATCAAACAACAAGAATGGAAGCGTGAGATCAAGCATCTTTGATAGATTTCCAGCTATATCTCTCGCCATAGTGGTTATCGGATTAAGTCTTATGCTCGATGTCATAACGGCTCAGATATTCTTGCCCAAGGCAGGTTTAGATATTCGCACACCCCATCATTACTATCATCATTCGCTCCGGCCTCACATAGCTGGAACCGACAGATGGGGAACCAATACCTATCCATTTTACACCGACAATTTCGGTTTCCGCAGTGATACCATCCGAACTCACGATCTTTCCAGTCGACATTACCGAATCTTGTTGATGGGGGATTCACATACCGAAGGTGTTGGCCTTCCCTTTGAAGAGACCTTTGCTGGAAAATTGCAGAACTTTTATCGGGGCATCGAAATACTAAATGCCGGTGTGGTCAGCTATAGTCCTAAATTATATCATCTAAAGACCAAGTATTTGATCGAAGAACTAGGTCTTCAGTTTGACGGCATCTATGTGTTCATCGATATATCTGATATTCAGAATGCCTATGCCTATGCCGATTTTAATCCCTCATCACCTTCCTCATGGCAGAATATTCACCATAGGATTGTAAACTATTTGCGTAGAAACTCTGCGCTTTACACCTATTTGTCTCAGAATTTCAAAACCAGATCGAAGAGAAACTTCTATGAAAAAATCACCAACAAGGATATTGACTATAATCATTCAATTGATCTGTATGAGGGTTTTTTCGATCACTTCGATGATGAAGTACTGCTTGGCAATCCAGATTTTCACACCACCATTTCAGAATGGTTTTCTGATGAGAGTCTCTATAACCGATGGGGTAAGACTGGCGTAAAATTGATGACCAATGAAATGGAAAAGCTTATTCAGTTGTGCCGCAAAAATGATATAGAGGTGGTCATCACCGTACATCCATGGCGAAACAACGTACAAAGAGGCAACATCAATGATCGTCATGTACATTACTGGAGGGAATTTGCCAATAGTCACGAGGTGCGATTCATCAATTTATATTCAGCATTCATCACCGGGGAACATCCGGACTCAGTGATCAAAACAAGCTACTTTCCCAATGATAATCATTGGTCGATGGAAGGGCATCACAGGGTCTTTGACAAGCTAAGACCCTTCATTCCAAAACCAACGGCCGATTCACATCATTTCGATCTAATAACTGCACTGCACGCCTATGAAAAGGAAAATTTCTCAGATGCCAAAAAATTGCTGACGCATCACCTACAAAACGATTCCGCAAATATTGATGCACTTTACTACGCCGCACTAGTTGATATGAAAATGGGCAATTTCGAGCAAGCTCAACATCAGCTTGAGATTTTATCATCAATGAATCTTTCTTATCCCAATTTAAAATTGACGTATGAGCAAATACCGATCCAGCGTCAAATCTATGCCCTTAACCAAGCCATAGATCATGATTCTTCTGAGATACTGTTATTGCAACGGGGTCAAAAATATCTAGAGCTCCACAATTATGCTCTAGCTCGCAAAGATTTTGTCCAAGTCAATAAATTAAATCCACAGGCCAAGGAACCGTACTATTATTTGGGTTTGATTGACTTTCGATTTAGAAAACGATTTAAAATGGCGAGCACTCTATTTAACCGGGCAATACAGATAGATCCGAATTACCGGGAGGTATATTTAGAACGTGCCGATCTATACGAATTTCTCGGAAATAGGCAGCTGGCCGAAAAGGACCGTGAAAGAGCAGAAGTGCTAGACATTAGAAAATGACTAATGTACCAAACCGCCTTTGGTACCTTCTGAGTACTGCTGATAACCTCTGACTGAGATCGGTTTTTGAAATATTTTGGATTTAGACCAGTAGGCAAACACATTAATTATTATCTACAATTTCTTCATTGGCTTTGCCATCTATTCGTTGTCGTCGCTTGCAGGGAGTCCGCCCTGCTTCACTCCTGCCGCCTCAATCTGGCAAACCCAATATCGAAATTCCTACGTAAAACTAATGTGTATGCCTACTAGCGAATCGATTGAGTATATCCCTAGCTACGTGATTAAAATTCCACGAAATATAAATTCAAAAGACTATAGAGGTACCCTTTAAAAAACAAATGGCGAAGCCATTGTGTCCGATCCATCTACGGGGTTTTCTCTTTTGACGGGTCTCCAATCATTTCTGATCAGCTTAGAACCTATTGAAAGCACCCTGCCCCTCACCAAGGTTTCTCAAACGAGCCCGGTAAAATCAAATCCTCGCGTTCGACATACATACTTCTACGGTCATGATCTAAGTTGATTGGGCTCTTTCTCCTCAATACTTTGGTCAATGCCGAGAGAGGGCAAAGCACTAATAAATAAATGAGAATCAAAAAAAACTTTGACGTAATACGGCCCAGCAAAAGGCCTACTGACATCCAAACCTGATGAATAAATGAACTTAGGGTGATAGAAAAAGTGCCGACAAATCCAAAACCTACAGCAAGCCAAATCAAAAATTCCTTTCCCGTAATAAGAAAAACAACCAAAGATGCGGTAGAGAGGACCAAAATGGTTCCGATAGGATGAGATGACACCTCCTTCATGAGTCTAAAAAAGTGTATAGATGAATGGTGCAACTGCACTGCTGCCACCAAAGATTACCAGGAGCGACAGAATCAACAAGACTCCAAGCACCGGAAGCAACCAGTATTTTTTTCGGTCCTTCATAAACAACCATAAATCATGCAAGAATTCCATAGTCCACCGTTAATTTCATACGTGATTGTTGATTGGTTGATCGTCTCTACAATATACAAATTTGTCGATTACCAAATAGTCAAGATCGCAGTCCAGGAAGCACCGATAGGCATCATCGGGTGTACATACAATAGGCTCATCTCGTCGATTAAAACTTGTATTTAACAAAACACCACATTCAGTTAAACTTTTAAAAGCCTGCAGCAATTTCCAGAACCGCCCATTGAATGCTTTGTCCACAGTCTGTACCCGTGCTGAATAATCGACATGAGTTACAGCAGGAAGGTCACTTCGCACCTGTTGCAGCCGTACACTAAGCTCCTTTTCAGCATTTTCAAGTTCATTGTCTTCTACACGATTTCTCACTTTGCTGGTAAAAAGCATATAAGGAAATTCGCGATCCACCTCAAAAAAGAGCTTGCTATCCTCCTTTATTACCGATGGGGCAAATGGTCTAAATGACTCTCTCTTCTTAACCCTAAGATTTATTCTAGATTGCATTCCAGGGTCCCTGGGATCTGCCAAAATGCTGCGGTTTCCAAGGGCTCGCGGTCCAAACTCCATTCGGCCTTGAAACCAACCCACAATTTTACCAGATGCAATTTTCTCAGCAATAAAATCTGCCAATTCATCAAATAAATGATACCACTGGCATACAGCCTTTAGGCGTCTGTTCATGATGATGACAGCTCTTTCGGCAAACGCAGGGCCTAAATAGGGATCAAAGATCTTTTCCGTCATTAGCCGGTCCTTTCCAAAATACATGTAGTGGGTCGACAGGGCAGCTCCCAGAGCTCCGCCGGCATCACCCGCGGCTGGCTGGACAAAAATATCATCGAATACATTGCTTTGTAGCAGTCTTTGGTTGGCGACACAGTTTAGAGCCACACCCCCTGCCATACAAAGATTCTCCATCTGGGTTAGTCGCTTTACCTCATTACCCATACGTTGAATAACATCCTCCAAGACAAGTTGGACTGCCAGTGCCAAATTGCAATGCACTTGTCCAATCGACTGCTCTGAAAGACGTGGCTTTATGCCAAACAAAGTGGTCCAACGAGATTCAGAAATCATGGTCAAACCTTGGCAATATTGAAAATATTCCTGATTTAAGGCGATTGAACCGTCAGACTTCAGTATGACCATTTCCGACAAAATGAGTTTCTTGAAATAAATCGACTGTTCTTCCTGAATCATTCCATAGGGTGCCAAGCCCATTACTTTGTATTCTCCATCGTTTACCCGAAAACCTAAAAACTGAGTGAATGCACTAAATAGTAAGCCCACCGAGTGTGGAAAATGTAGCTCCTTAAGAATTTCAATATGACTTCCTTTTCCTTGCCCAATCGATGCCGTGGCCCATTCCCCAACTCCATCAATGGTTAAAATACCTGCCTCTCTAAATGGCGAACAAAAAAAAGCACTCGCCGCGTGTGATAAATGATGCTCCGGAAATAAAATTTTTAAACCTTTAATATCTCCCAACTTTTCGATTTCCTGTCTAATTGTTTTCTTCATGAAGAGTTTGTCAGAAATCCAACTTGGCATCGCTGCCAGGAATGATTTAAGGCTTTTGGGAGCAAAGCGATAGTGAGTCTCCAGTATTCGTTCAAACTTTAGCCAAGGCTTATCATAGAAAGCCACAACATCCAGGTCAGATGGCGCAAAGCCACCTTCCTCCAAACAGTAAATACTGGCATGCCTGGGAAATGAAGCATCGTGCTTTATCCTTGAAAATCGTTCTTCCTGCGCAGCCGCAATGACTCTCCCATCACACACCAGGGCTGCAGCAGCATCATGGTAAAAGGCTGAAATACCCAAAATGACCATAATAATCAATTACAGATTATCTCATGGAAAAGATACTAACATGTGCGAACATCATCAACTGAAATGATTACTTGATCTGAAATCCAGCTGAGATTGCTATACCCATAACCAATCTCCTCGATATTGATCGTTCACCATCGATATTGGTTCCATCATCACTTGGTTCTGCTCCCATCATATAGGTTACAAACACCTTCTACATGGATCATCCACTAATTCAGCATCGAAGATGCTTAAACACAACACTATACGTTAATTATCTGATAATTATATATAATATCAAAATATATATGAACATTAATTACCAAAAAAATAACTTGATCAGATACTAATCTACGCGACACGGCCGTTATTATGCCCAAATAAATGCCAAGAAGTTCATGCGGTTTTCAGCATTGGAATTCTGAGATTTGTGGAAAAGCACTCACTTAAAAAACAAGATATTTGAATCCATTCTTACTTTGATCGTTTGTCTGAAATTTGGATAAAACTTTCAAAATGTGACAGTAGCTATTGTTGATGTACGAACACACATTAACCTTAAACTAGAATGTCATGAGAACAAAATGGATGGATCAACCCCGAACCCCAAACCCGGCAACTTCCTATAAATACTATAAGAAAAGTTTCACAAGGGATCCCGAATTAAAACCGGCTTCAGGTTTCAAAGATTTTGTGAACAATCTGCCCGGACTCTATGGCGAAAGCTTTACAGCCAGGGAAATTGCTGCTGTACAGCTGGCAGTTTCGGAGGCCAATGGCTGTCTTCTGGATATCTCACGGTGTTCACACCTAGCACGAGAAGTGGGCTTTTCTGAACTTGACATATTGGAGATCAGGAATTTCACATCAAACCATCCCAGGATCCGTTCATTGATTGGTTTGGCAATTCAAATTTTACATGGCAAAGGCTTTGTTTCGTCCAATCAATTGAAAGAATTTTATTCAGCGGGTTACTCAGAAGAGGCTCGTTTTGATTTGATGGGCATCGTCACTATGTGCACACTCAGTAATTATGTTGCGAATGCCGCAGCGGCTTGAAATTGAGTCACTCAATTTATTTTTCAAGTCTCAATAAGGCATTAAATGTTGTAGGAATCCACCATTTTGTCAGATGGTGGATTCTTGTTTTTAGCTTATTCATTCCTTATTTAGCAAGATACACTTCATTCATTAATCATCGTCGTAGGCCAAGAAAGCAGCCCCTCAGTCAAATACGAGGAGCTGTTTTTTTAATCACTTCTTCTACCTGAAATCAGCTATTTATTCACCTCGGTTTTTGTAAATATTCCGGGATCTTCTGCCGGTGCATTGGCGTTGGAATTTAACTCGTCATCAGAATATGGCATCCTTTCGGCATATGGTGGTGATGGCCCATCGACCATGAAGAATGGTACCGCAATGTCTTCCTCGCCCTTGCGCAATCTTCGAGCATCATCAAAAGGCATGTACATGCCGAAGCCAGAGACATAGCGTTCTTCAATGATTTCGCGCAATAAAGCACGAACAGGATCAATGCCATCGGGATTTTCCAGGCCACCAGCTTCAAAATCGGTCAACTCATAGGGATCGTACCGCAATTCTGCATCTCGGTAGTTCTCATTGAGATGACTGCCGGTGCTCATCCAACTTCGCAGCTCATTAAGATATTTTAATCCCTCATCTATGCCTGAGGTACGCGCTGCGGCCTCAGCGAGGGTAAGGAGATTTTCGGCATAACTTACCAGGCGATGAGGTTCGAATTGTTCTATAATACCATCATTTACCGAACCACCCGATTCATCTATGGTGTAATAGCCAAGTCTGGCCGCCTCATTGGTTTTAGGATTGTTGCGCGAATGCTCGGTGGTATCACTTAACAACTGCATCAGATAGCTCTTTCCCGTACCGATGTCACCGGCTCTTGAACCTTCCAATATGGTCCAAAACAGATTCTTGTCTCCCTCTGCAATGTTGGGATCACCACGTGGGATGTATCGCATGGTTCTGTCGTCATCACTGATTCCGTTTATGGCAGCATTAAAAGCAGCGTCATAATCGCGCATGATCAGATGGTAGCGAGCCTTCAATGTATATGCTGCTTCCAACCACTTGACAGCATCACCTTCATAATAGATATCAGTCGCAAGTACCCGACTGGTGGCATTGTTGAGATCAGTAATGGCATTGTCCAGTAGATCAATAACAGCGCTTAATACCGAGATCTGGCTATCAAATACCGGATCTGGCACCTGCAAATCGCTGATCTGACTAAAAGGGACATCGCCGAAGAGGGAGGCGGCAGTTCCAACTGCATGAGCTTCGACAACCTTTGTGATCCCCTGCAACAAAACATCGTCAGTAGCCTGCTCACGAATGTGCCTGAGGTTGGGTACCGTGCCCACATAAATCCTACTCCATGTGGTCACTGATTCAGCAGTCGACAATGCAAAGCCATAGATATTGGAATAAAGGGAAGTTAGCCCCACCAGTTGCCCGGTGTACATACCACTGATCCTATTCAGGTGGCCAGCCTGAGCCACTGCATTCGCCAACATCGCACCTGTAAGAAACAAATCAGCATCTATCTCTTCAATGGTAATATCGTTTGGGTTTTCGTTTATACCATCCACCAGATCTTCGCAAGAACCCATGATCAAGAGGCCGACTAACCAACTATATTGAATAAATCTTTTCATGACTCAAAAAGCTTAGAAATTAATAGATAAGGATACAAGAAAGGATGCAGTCTGCGGATTGGTAAAATATTCCAATCCAAAACCATTGTCGACCCCAGTTTGATTGGTTTCGGGATCAATGCCATCGATCTTGTTCCAGTTGAATAAATTCCGCGCCGTCGCCCCTATCGTAATTCCTTGCACCGGAATAACTGATCGAATACCCGGGCCATTGAGCAAATAAGTGAGGGTAAGCTCTCTGAACTTGGTGAAGGTTGCATCGGCAATGGAAAAATTATAGGCTTGATTATCACCAAATCCACCTCCAATTCCATGACGGTACCATGTTTCCTCCAACAATACATCACCTCCGCCAAAATTCTCAATATTTCCTCTAACCGTAGTCCCTGCAGGTATGATGTCGCCATCAAAATTGACCAACTCCTTGGGCGTGACTAAGCGATTGGCAGTTTCCTGAGTTGTTCCAAACCGGCGCAAGACCCACAACGTACGTGGTGAAAATTCTCCACCTTGAGAATGTTCGAGTAAGAGATTAATTCCCAATCTCTTCCACCTGAAATTAATACCTACTCCAGCTCTCCAGTCAGGATTGGGATCACCCAGGACTTCTGGACTGGAGGTAAGTTGAGGAAAGCCATTCTCGTCAAGGTCAAATTCTCCACTTGGCAACCGTTTTGATCCGGTACCATATAGAACACCCAACGGATGGCCTACGATGGCCCTGGAACTCACAGAAGCACCTGGAGTAAGGTTAATGGTTTCAGTGCCTTCAAGGTCGGTCACGGTATTTTTATTGGTCGAAAAATTAATATTGGCCGATAGGCTCAAATCCTGTTGCTGGATGGCATCATAGGAAAGGTCAAGCTCAAACCCTTGATTTTCCATAGCACCAAAATTGCCGTATTGGGTATCATATCCAGATGAAGGGGACAATTCGACATCAAGCAATATGCCCGTTATTTCATTGCTATAATAAGTTATTCCCAGACCCAGTCGATCTCTAAAAAATCGTAAATCTGCCCCAACTTCCCATTCGGTTTTAATTTCAGGTTCCAGATCGGGATTTCCTCGATCGTCATCAATTCTAAACCCACCACCGAATAGTGAAACCTCTAATGGGTCACTGTAGGTACTGTAACTGAATCCACCTTCAGCAAGGGTCTCGAAAGCATGTGCTCGTGGTTGAACGCCCACTTTACCCCATGAAAACCGAAGCTTTCCGAAGCTAATAGCATCCGAAGCGATTCTATTCTTGGTAAATATCCAGGCCAGATCTGCTGCTGGGTAAAAAAATTGTCCACTAACTGTTGATGACGCCTCCAGGCCCCCGGAAAAATTTAAGAAGAGCTCCTCATATAAATCGAAGGATAATACTCCATATCCACGGTTGGATCTGCGGTTGGTCTGATTAATTTCGAACAATGAATTTTCAGCTGCGGTGTTCAGAGAAGTTGTAGCCTTGGTGGAATTCACCAGAAACCCTGAAATTCTTCCCGTGTTGCGTTGATAATTTCTGTCGTTTAGTGACCACCCCAAAGTGGCGGTCAAATCAATTCCTGCTGCCAACCTAAAATTTCCTTTACCAATGGCATCAAAATTAAATTCCTTTCTAGCCAGTACATCCTCTGCAAAAATTCCCACGTTTCGATCGCCACCAGAACCAATGGGAAAGAAATAGGTACGCAGATCATTAGAAATGTCAGCATTTCCACGCAACTTGATTTGCAACCATCGATTGGGTGTGATATCAAATTGAGGTGTCACTACAAATCGATCAACTGCGCTCTCAGATCTTTGTTCCTCAACGGTCCATAAGGCATTGTTGTAAGTAGGGTTCTGGCGATCCCCAAGAGGCCTTCGATATGAGCGATGGCGTCGGCGAAATTCCTGTCCATCATCATCGAAGTAGGTGCCGATATAGTCTGACTGATCAAAATCAGGTGCTGTCCTCAATAAACCCAACATCAATCCAGCAGTATTTGAATTTTGCTGAATCCGGTTGGAATTTGAATTGGTATATGCTGACTTCGTAGACAGGGTCAACCAGTCGGTTAAGAAGATTTTATTGTTAAACCGGACATTGGTCCGATGATAATCTGATTCCTTGATGATTCCCTCCTGATCCAATCGACCAAGACTGAAGAAGTAGGTGATGTTTTCATTCCCACCACTGATGGAAAGATCATGTTGCAGAAAGCCACCAGTTTGAATAACGTCATCCCAGTTATCGTCGACAAATGTTTCTCTAGAGTTCTTTGATACAATAGGATAATAAATGGTACCATCTTCAGCTACAAAACGCTCTCCGGTCTGATCTACCTCATCCGTCCCCCCTATGCGGTCTGGAATATAGTCACCCCACGATTCAGCGTTGCCGGCTCTAAATTCACCATTAAGGCCTTGGCCCCAAACTTCTTGCATGGGTATTCTCTCCGATACCACATCAAATGATCGAGTAGCCTTATAATGAATCTTAGGTTTACCTGCGCTTCCATCTTTTGTGGTGATTACCACAACGCCATTTGCTGCCCGACTGCCCCACAAGGCGGCAGCCGAAGCACCCTTTAGTATTTGCACTGAAGCAATGTCGTTGGGATTGATGTCATTAAGCCGGGATTGCTGCGATATCCCTCCTGTCCTTCCTCCAGTGATGGTGTTGCCACTATTACCCCCACCATAAGTCGTTGAATTATTGAGAGGTACTCCATCTACAATAATCAGCGGGTCACCGTCTCCGTCGATGGTATTGGCACCACGTATCCGGATCGTACTGCCTGCACCAGGATCGCCGGTTGATCGATTGATACGTACATTGGAAGCCTTCGCACCCAAAGCATTTAGCAGAGTGGCTTCACCTGAACGAGATACATCATCAGGACTGATGATCGAAGAAGTAGAACCCATCTCGTCCCTCTTCTCAGTAAAGCCCAAAGCCGTGACCACCACTTCCTCCAGAAGTCGGGCATTGGTTTTCATCATGACATCAATGGCCTCACGACCATCCACAGAAACCGTTTGGGTTTCGAGGCCGGTGTAACTAAAGATTAACTCAGGATTCTCCGTCGTAAGTGAAATGCTGTAGTTTCCATCTAGGTCAGTCACCGTACCATTAACGGTTCCCTTCTCTAAGATATTTACACCAATCAGTGCCTCTCCCTGGTCATCCAGCACTTGGCCGGTTATGGTTTGACCTTGTACGGCCAACATAGCACCCACGACCAAGCAAAGTAGAAGTAGTAGTCTTTTCATACCTGCTTATTTTCTTGAATACCGGAATATTCCGTGAGAGCTTTTTCACAACATCTCAAGAGGATATCACAAGGATAACGACGCTACCTTCCAATCTGCTGACCCTTTCGCAAAGGAAATCCTCAAAGTGGAGACACATTTGGGACGCAAAACATTTGTCATCCAATCCGTCTGTTGCCGTGACCTAGACCAGTACCTGTAGTGCGCTTCTGACATCACCAGATTTCGTATGATTCAATCTAAAATGCTCAAAAATTTAACACACTGTGGTGCCGGCACTCTGACATGATCCACCTGATAGGCTAAGCCCGTATCTTCTCTGAGGGCGAAAACTGCTAAATTGTTGGTCTCCTTATTGGCTACAATCATGTATCTACCGCTGGGGTCAATGCCAAAGGCACGCGGCCAGGAGCCACCACAATAGAAATGCCCTGCTTTGGTTAGTTTACCATTTCTTTGTTGAATCGAGAAGGCAGCAATCGTATTCGGACCTCGATTGGAAGCGTAAAGATATCTTCCATTTGGTGTAATATGAATATCAGCCGACTTATTGTTCACATGGTTGTCCGGAGGTAGAGTACTTATGGTCTGTTTGGCCTTAAGGCGACCTGATCTTGGCCGATATCTGAAGACCGTCACCGTGCCATTCAACTCATTGACCACATAACCAAATTTCCTCCGGGGATGGAAAGCAAAATGCCTGGGCCCACTACCTGCCGGCGACCTTCCAACACCATTTAAGGATATCAGGTTTCCGTCAACCTGATCTAGGTCGTATACATAGGTCAGATCTGCTCCCAAATCAGGCACCAGAACTTTGTGATGGGAATACGCTGGAATAATCATGTGGGGATGGGGTCTGGTTTGGCGAACAGAATCTACACTGGTCATAAAATGCTGTGCCGTGTCAGCGAGGTTCAAGAGTGCGCCATGTGAATCTAAAGCAAAGCTATTGATGCTGCCTGAACCGTAATTAGCAACCAGGACAAACTTACTGGATGGATCTACTGAGATGTGGCAAGGCCCCCTACCGGCAATGTCCATGTCGTTGATAAAATGCAATCTTCCACTTGTCCTGTCAATGCGAAATGCAGCCACCTTGGCACTCGTGATTGCGTAAAGGTGATTACCACTAGGAGATAAAGTAAGATAACTCGTTCTAGGGTAATGTGTATTCTCCTTAAGGGCTGTCAATTGCCCTGTCTGTCCATCCAAGTGAAAGACTGAAATTCCAGCATCGGCCTGCGGACTATTGCTGGATATGAATACGTAAGCATCAGCTGGTGCCTGAGCACTCGTCTGGCTGCAAGACAAAAAGAAAAATAACATGGCAACCGCAGTAGGCATGATGTTAAAGGAGAGGGTGCTCATGGTCGATTGCTATGGCCGTTACACTCAAGGAAAATTTAATCATTATAATATCCATAAAGGGCAGCACCGAGCAGTGCCGCTTCTTCATTCAATATGATGTGGACAGGCACTTTCTTTAAAAGACGGCTCATTCGTCCTGCCTCTAAAAAATAATCGATGAAAATCTGTTTCTGCAACACCCCTAAATTCTTGGGAACTATTCCCCCTCCAATAAAAACGCCACCAGTCCCCATTAATTTCATCACCAGATTGGCTGCTTCATTGGCTAAATTTCGAAGAAAAATCTGCATCGTTTCCTGACAGGTTCTATCTCCATTTCTCGCCCCGAAACTTATTGCAGCCGCTGGGTCCCCCATGTCATATTTACTACTTACTTTGGATGCACTTTGTTGTAAATCAGACTTCTGCAAAAAAGCATAAATCTCCAAAATTCCCATCCCAGAGACTACTCGTTCCCAGCTGACATGGCCATACTTTCTTTGCAACCAAATAAAAAGTTCAATGTCTTTTTCCGTCTCTGGTGCATAATCAGCATGGCCACCTTCCGTACCAAAGGGATGATATTTTGCACCATCATAAAACATGCCCCCCTCGCCAAGACCTGTGCCTGGTGAAATGATTACGGCATTACCTTTTACCTGAGCATCTCCCTCGTGTAAGGTCATAATGTCTTTGTCCTCAAGGCCAGCTATGCCGTAGGCATTGGCTACCAAGTCGTTGATGACATAAACGCTTGAAATGTTTGTTGACTTCGACAATTCTCTGGTGTCGATCTCCCAGGACAGATTGGTGATTTTTGAGTGTCCATCCAGTACGGGTCCTGCGACACCAATGCTGATGCGATCAGGCGACACCTTATTCGTCAAAAATTCTGCCACCATGGCATCTAGAGATGGATAGGAGGAAGAGCTAAATCGATCATGTTGAAGTTTGACGGGTCGACTGTTGGACTGCCGAAAAAGTGCGAGATGTGTTTTAGTACCTCCAACATCACCAACCAGTATGGTCAAATCTTCCTGTTGATGAGGGCATGGGAATGCAATATCAATGATCGAACTGGCCATGAGATTTTTATCTTAAGGTTAAGAAAATTTGGTAGAAGGTTATCCTCATATATAAAATTGATAGAGGAATCTAGGCGAAATCATGTGAATTTGACCATCAGGCCTTGACATTGTTGTAAAGTTATAGCATTTTTGGTCTAAGACCACGGAGCCAGATTTCGGCTACCCATTCTTTTACCAACCCTAGTACGGTCCTACAGTACGACTAAGGTGTAGCAACAATCAATCATTGTTGTGATGGGGATCATTCTCGATTTATAGACTCTATACGATTTTCGACGGATACCTTTTAATCTTCGAACTCACTACAATGGTTAAGATCCATGAACACCAGAACTCGACTTATTTAAGATCTAAATAAATCAACATGAAGAGTTATCGAAAGGATTATCAACAAAAGAACCGCCTGATTAAAGAGCTCCTTGCTGAGATCCCTGAGGCCATGGAGGGATTTGTCAAGCAGGAGCAGATCAATGCTACCAATGGTGTGCTTCCAGCGAAAGTACGAGAGCTGATCGCATTAGCTATAGCCATATCCGTTCAATCAAAGAGTTGTACTACCATGCATATTAAGAAGGCATTAGATGCTGGTGCAACAAAAAAGGAAATCATTGAGACGATCGGTGTGGCCGTACTTCATGGAGGCAATGCGGTTGTCATGGCCGGAGCAGAGGCTTATCAGGCTTTAAAAGAATTTGCTCGAGACCCATCACCTGCATTGCTATATGGCTAGGCAAATCACTTGGGTTTTTTGAATTTGATCACGATGTCTTCAGGACCAGTCTGACGCTTGAGTTCCTCTAAAACGGAAGTGCGAATAGTCACCGTATTGCCTTCAATTACTGCAGGTCGGGAGACCTTCTTTACCTTACCTGGCAAGTGTACGACTGTGGTCATTTCACCGCCAAAGAACATCTCCAGGAATTGAAATTCTTGGGAATCGGGACTATAATGCTGCAATGAATCCAACATAGGCAGCAAGTCACTCATCAATGCATCATCACCAATTTCTTCTTTCATGTCGGCCTGTGGCAGTCTCAGCACCCCTTTCTGCATGTCTAGTTCATAAGCCAGAAAGTACTTATCGAAATCGGTTCCAATCTCCATGGGCAATGTTGAGGCTTCCGCATTACTACTATCGGGCCTCACTTGCTCCATGGCTTCAATTATCTTCTCCAGTTCTTGGCGATCTTTGAAGGTGGTGATCATTTTCATCTCAGCAATTTGAGCTGCCGAGTCCACTTTGAGGGAGATGAAGACCTTTTTTAGGAGGTCTGGATTCGCAACCCTCTCCCTACTCGAATCAGGAGTTATTGCATAAAATGAAGACATCGAATCGATGGACTCTTCACCATCAAACAGATCGAACTCCATCGATCCATCGCTACTATCCAGAGACGATAACATGGGTCCCATCATCTCGATCATTTCCTTTAGGTCGAAAGTAGCTTCCAATTTTCCGCTGCCATCTGAATGAATCCAAAGCTCAGAGCTCACTGGAGCACACCCTATCAAGGTCAATGATAACCAAAAAGCCCAGAAATTCGACAAAAAGTTCATCATCAAGTGTTCATTAATGTTCTTCAACAAAAATGAGAAATTTAATGGAGTCTGATGTATTCCAAACGAACCAGATTTCATCTAAGCTTGAGATGTGGGAGTATTGTTGGTGTTTTTCTGTTTGATGAAGATTTTGCTCCATCCGGCTGAATATGGGTCGCGCCTAGCATGTCACAGCCATTCGTCATCACTTCAAGAACACTGCCTGTAGAAATTTCAAACCCAGATGACAAATGAACCTCCTCTCCGGCATCGTAAATGATCTGACTTGATCCACTGATGCTGTCTTCACTGGTAATTTCCATTCCTGCCTCAAACAAAATCGCCTGACTTTCTATTGAAGCATCCAGGGTAAGCGAAGGTTTGCATGGCCCACATCCATAAATAATGAGGTTATCAAGGTACCAACCCAACCTACCATTGCAGCCGTCTGTACCCAGTTCGAAGCGCAATTGTAAATCATTGCCAGGAATGATCCCTAAGGAGGTCAGATTGACTACACTTTGTCCCCATGACCCAGAAACACTACCGCTATTGGTCCCAGTAAAAGCATCCTGACCAGCTAGGGGATTGTCATTTTCGATAGCTGATCTCAATTGATCATTATATGCATTGTAGGTAAAGGCACTCCTTGGAATTGTGGTCCAAGAGCTTCCTTCAATTTGAACCTTGAGATTGCCTCCGTCCCATCGATTTTCCATGGCCACATAGTGATCAAAGATCAGGTTTACATCACCAGCGATGGTATCTGGAATTGAAATGACCGGACTCTGCAATCGAATAATCCCGTTTTGCAGATCATTGATACAATCGCCGTTAATCGGATCTACCCCAAAGGCTGCCATGCCCTCTCTTCCATCGGGCAGGGTTGATACAATTTCCCATTCCCTTGCTTCCCAAGAAGTAGGATTGATGGGTACCTCCTCTGTAGTCCATCCATTAAGACCACCCTCAAAATCTTCATGGAAAATGGCATTTTCTGGTAGCGCTTGATTACACAATACAAGCAATTCCGGATCTAGTATGGGATTGTATCCACATCCCGGATCGAGCCTCATTTCAACCGCCAAAAGAACTTTCTGAAGTTGCGTTAAATCAGCGGTGGTAATAACCTCGCCGGAGGGTCCCGCTGGAACTGGCGTTGTGCTCAGACCTTGTAGATCAATACCGATTAAATCATAGCAAGCTGCCTCCAAAGCATCCGCTTGAACTGCAAAGTCGCTCGTGGGCGTAAGGTAAAGACTTTGGGCTCGCCAAAAGATGTGTGCTGATTTGGTAATCCCAAGGCCATCAATAGAATAGCCATTATATGACCCTCCATCAACAAGCAAAGCATAGGCGTGATTATGCACTCCGGAATTGGTATGCACCCCACCCTGATCACTGCTGCTACACCAGTATTCAGGATCGGAAACTTTGCCAGGATCTCCTGCACATCTAGGATCCCACATGTCACGTAAGGCACCTCCGAAAGCCACCGCGTCTTCACCTAGGATCCAGCGGTCGGAGCTGCCACAACCACTACGTAATGAGAGATCTTCCAAGGTATCTTCGTAGCCATTAATGAGGTCAATGGTTTCGCCCCAGATATCTGAGTATGACTCGTTCAGCGCTCCTGCCTGCCATTGGTATATCAGATCATTGGTGTATTCGGTATAAGCATGTGCCCACTCATGACCGACTATATCATCCGCAGCGGTTCCATCGCAAAACTTGTCTGATAACCGTTCCAACTTGCGTTTGGGCAGTTTATAAAGGCACTATTGTTTACCGTGTGCATCTCTGCCCCTGCTCCATCAAAAGATTCGTAACCAAAAGCGTGAAAAAAGAAAAAATAAATGTGCGCGGCTGCTTCCAGTTCAGTTTGTTGCCAATGATCCAAGGTATCAGGATAAGTGTCTCCCTCGGTCCAGATCTCGTTGCCGGTGTTACTCTCGTACAGTCGGCGATAGAGAAGAGTTGGGCTCCCGGTCATTTGATCTACCACCATTCCAGTATGGGCATCAAGGTAAACGTATTCATGCAGGCCCCTTGCCAATTCGGCTAGTTCGACTTCATATACCAGATGCATGTCACCCAGAAACCCTTGAAGGAGGCCTTTTTGAAAGAATAATAACCTGATAGAAATCATCTCGAGATCAGAAGATACAGCCTGAAATTGCTTGTGAATATGCTGTTTTGAAAGATTTGATGCCTCCTCTTCGGAAATATCAGGATGTGGTGAGACAGTGATCTCTGGTAAGAAAAGGCCGTTGATACAACGCAACTGACCCTCCGGGTCGTAGTGAAATTTCAGCTGTGCACCGAAAACAGGGATCTCATCAACCACCTGCTGATAGGTCAAATGCTCAAATCGATGTTGATCGGTTTTTACGTTCTTCAATAACAATTGCGACTGTAAATCACCTGTACCAAAAATCGCACCGTGCTGCTCAAGGAACCGTCTGGATCGTTGCTGGCTGGTACCCCCGCCTGGAATCAACAGACCCGTAGAACCCTCCCAATGTACAAATGAGGGGGTACGGGTTGCGCGGTGATATGAAACCCTCGCTCCTGTGATGTCTTTGAATTTTTGAACTGTATCCTCGAATTTCGTTTGAGCCGCTAGTATGCATGAGAATATCATACAGAGAACACCACAAGTTGATCTGCTGAACATGGTTTGATTGATGGCCAAGTCCCTAACCTATCATAAGAGGACTGGATTGGCTCGGTAATATTAGGGTACCTCGAAAAACCCCGTTCATGGATCGGACACAATGGCTTTGCCATTGGTTTTTTGAATCTTTTGAATTCAAACTTCGTTGAATTTCAATCACGTAGCTCCTGCTACGCTCACTCAATTCGCCTCGTCTACATCCAAAATATTTCAAAACCGATCTCATTCAGAGGTTATTAGAGGTACCCATTAGTAAAAAACCACAAGTGTACTCACTTAATTTAGCAACTACTATGCCGTGTTTTGTTCTTTGTGATCTGGATATACCGGAGCGCTCCTTGTCTGATCAATTCCTGGATGGCTCTTCGAACTGACCTGGACTGGACTCACCAGGGCTAACCCCATCTGTTCCGATTTACAGATTAAGCTCAACAATTTTTTTCCTGCAGTTGTAACTCACTGAGGTGCACAAATTTGGGGAGCTCTCACTCCCGCTATAAGGATGTAACTTGCGAGGCTTTTGTAATCATCCCTGGATTTGCAGCCGAATAAATTCACTCAAAGAGGTTTTAACAGACTCTGGGACGTTGTACGTCAGCACTGACGAGGTTTAAGCCCTTCTTCTCTTCCATCCTGGTTACCTGGAGCTGTATCTTCCAGCGAAAGCATGAACACGGTAATTCCATATATTCCCAGGAATTATCGAAGGGTCAGGGTTCCATTGATAAATACGTCATTACTCACATGGCAAAAATTAGGATAGGTCGTCCTTTCAGTCACCCCAACGTTTAGTTTTTACTTCAAAATGAGCCAAATCCAGAACCCGGTCAACCACAGTATCCACAAGTTGTACGACGCTCTGGGGCCGGTGATAAAAAGATGGAACAGCAGGGCAAATGATCGCACCGGCTTCGGTAAGTCGGCTCATGAGATTTAGATGGATCAGGCTGAGAGGGGCTTCTCTCGGGACGAGGATCAGTTTTCTTCGTTCCTTCAGCATAACGTCAGCGGCTCGTGTCATAAGATTGTTGGAAATTCCATTGGCAATCCTACCCACGATTCCCATCGAGCATGGACAAATAATCATGGTGTCATATTGGGCTGATCCCGAGGCGAAAGGTGCATCAAAGTCTTGGGTATCGTAGCTCTTGAATGGATATCCAGATAGATCAGCATCGGGCAATTCTAGATTCCAATTCTTGATTCCATTTTGGCTAATCACCAAGCCCACTTCAGACCACTGCTCAGCAATTTGGGCAAGCTTGTCCAGGAGTCGCTTTGCGTAGATAGCACCGCTGGCACCCCCAATACCAATCACAATCTTTCGCACCACACAAAGATTGGATTTTTAATTGAATTTTGAATTCGACATGGTGGAAGTCCACTGCCACTATATCTGCCAAATCTTCATCTAATATCTCTTACCTCTAAACTCTCGGCAGATGCACTCTACATTACCTAGGGCTGGAAGCGCGATAAATCACTACTTTTGAGATCGCGTGTTTATGGCCAAGTCTCTCGACATAAAACAAGTTGTTGGACCACAAGATCTGCGAGCTTTTGTTGATCTACCCTACCGGCTTTACGAAGGCAACCCATACTGGGTACCCCCTCTGCGCAGGTCAGAACTTTTCACCCTGGATGAGCAAAAAAATCCAGCTTTTGAACATTGCAAAGCCAGGCTGTTCTTATGCTATCGCAAAAACCATCTCTGCGGCCGGATTGCTGCGATCGTAAATGAACTGGAAAATGAAGGACAGACTCGCCGGGTGGCACGATTTGGCTGGGTTGACTTTGAAGATGATCAAGAAGTGAGTGCAGCCCTGTTTGAGGCGGCTGAAGGCTGGGCCAGGGATCAAGGTTGCCAACAGATCAAAGGCCCCTATGGATTTTCAAATATGGACAAGGCTGGCCTGCTCATCTACGGTTTTGATGAATTGGCTACCATGGCTGTAATCTACAACTACCCATATTACCCCGAACACATTGAGGCTTTGGGTTATGAAAAGTTGATTGACTGGAAAGAATTTGAAGCCACTGTACCGAATGAAATCCCCGAACGTGTCACCAAGTTTGCCAATATGATCGGTCAGAGATACAATTTACGTGAGGTGCGATTTGGAGAAAACGGAGACATCAAAGGTATGGGAAGAGAACTCTTTGACCTGGTTAACGTGGCTTACCGCGACCTGGAAGGATTTATCCCACACACGGAAAAGCAAATCGACTTATTTGTGGATCAATATATGAGGTTTGTAAATCGAGATTTTCTCAGCATTATCTACGATACCAACAACAAACTGGCTGGCTTTGGGATTACCATGCCTTCGTTTTCCAAGGCATTACAGAAGGCCAAAGGTCGTTTGTTGCCCTTTGGATTCTTCCACTTGCGCCGTGCCATGTATAAAAATGACCGGGTAGATCTCTACCTCATCGCCGTTAGACCGGACATGCAAAACAAGGGTGTTACAGCCTTGATTTTCCACAAGTTGATCAATTCGATGATCAATTACAATATCAAAAAGGCCGAAACCAACCCTGAAATGGAATCCAACCAAGATGTCCAGAATCTCTGGAAAGGATATGAAATGCGATTACATAAACGACGCCGCTGCTACCACAAGGAACTCTGCTAAGCAATTTTGGAGAACATGGACTCTCCTTGATATTCGCCTGACTTCAGTTTTGCCGAAGCCACCGAAAAGGCTTTAAGTGTAATCTCAACGTCTTCCAAAGTATGGGAAGCTGTTGGTATTAATCGCAGCAGGATCATCCCTTTAGGAATCACGGGATATACCACAATAGAACAAAAGATTTGAAAATTCTGACGGAGATCATTGACCATTTCTGTAGCCTCGGTGAGCGATCCGTGCATCAAGACCGGGGTAACACAACTATTTGTCTTACCCAAATCAAAGCCTCGTGACCTCAATCCATCTTGAAGGGCATGGGTGATTTCCCAAAGATTTTCCTTCAATGATGGGTTGGTCCTCAGCAGTTCTAATCGCTTTAGCGCTCCAACGACCATGGGCATTGGAAGCGATTTGGCGAAGATTTGAGATCTCATGTTGTATTTGAGGTACCGGATGATATCCGGTTCTGCGGCAAAGAAGGCGCCAATCCCAGCCATGGATTTGGCAAAGGTCGAAAAATAGACATCTATCTCCTCCTGTACTCCTTGTTCTTCTCCTGCTCCTGCCCCCGTGGCACCTAAAGTGCCAAAGCCATGGGCATCGTCTACCAGCAGCCTAAAGCCATACTTCTTTTTCAGGGCGACAATGCCCCTAAGGTCACCCTGCTCACCTCTCATGCCGAATACACCTTCTGAAATCACCAAAATACCTCCACCCGTCTTTTCAGTGATGGACTTGGCCCGCTGAAGGTTTTTCTCCAGGCTCTCCATATTGTTGTGATCGAACACAAATCGTTGGCCTAAGTGCATCCGCACCCCATCGACGATGCAAGCATGGCAATCTGCATCATAGACGGCAACATCCTTTCGCGATAGCAAAGCATCTACAGCTGAGGTCATGGCTTGATAGCCAAAGTTGACCAGTAGCCCTGTGGGCTTCTGTACAAACTTAGCAAGCTCATCCTCCAGCTGACAATGATGGTCGGTATTGCCAGACATCATTCTGGAACCCATGGGGTAAGCCATGCCGAAATCAGCGGCTGCTTTTGCATCGACTGCTCTTACCTCCGGATGATTGGCCAGGCCAAGATAATTGTTTACACTCCATACGATCACCTCCTTGCCGTCAAACAACATCCTGTTTCCTATTTCTCCCTCCAGCTTGGGGAATATATAGTAGCCCTCGGCTATCTCAGCATACTTGCCAAGAGGGCCGGCATTTTCTCTAATTCGATCAAATAAATCCATTGGCTTCTAATTCGCTGATTATTAAGCGCCCGCAAAAATAGGCACGAATTGTCAAAAACAAAATATTCTGTACCAAAGAAATCCAGAGTTTCATCTACCTTGAGACCGGTCCGTATGGATCAAACTATGATTGGCAATCTAATAAAAAGATGGCAAGCCACCTGGAAACCCCATATTTTTCAAGGGTGGGGAAAGAAAAGCCCCTACTTTGAAGGGTGGTACTTCAAACTGGTGAATGCGGATCAGTCAGTGGCAATTGCCCTGATTCCTGGTGTATCACTACATGATGCTGACAGCCATTGTTTCATTCAGATCATTCGCGGGCATGAGCAACATAGTGACTATCATAGATTCCCCTTAGAAGTTTTTGTCCCCAATGATCAATCGCTCCATCTAAAGATCGCGGATAGTCAATTTTCTGAAAAGGGTCTTGAAATCGCTCTTTCTGACGTACAGGGAGCGGTGCGTTTTGGAGATTTGGCCAGATGGAAATCCTCATTGCTTAGACCTGGCATCATGGGCTGGTATACCTTTATCCCCAAAATGCAGTGCTACCATGGATTGGTAAGCATGCATCATTCCTTATCCGGTTCTCTCAAGATCAATGATCAACTCATATCTTTTGATGGAGGAAAAGGATACATTGAGAAAGATTGGGGAAGCTCATTCCCAAAATCATGGATCTGGACGCAGTGTAATCACTTTCAAAGTGAGGAACATCTGTCAGTTATGGCTTCTGTTGCACACATTCCTTGGCTGGGCAGCTATTTCATCGGTTTTTTAGCTGTAATCTGGCTCGAGGGTAAGATGAAGATTTTTACTACCTATACAGGGGCTAAAATGAAAGCAAGTATTGACGAAAAAATTGTCAAATTAGAGTTTAGAGACCAGAGCCATTCACTGCGTGTGAAAGCGACCATGGCACCCGGAGCTGAGCTGATTTCACCCATCGTCGGCAGAATGGCAGGCAAAGTAAATGAAAGCCTTCAATCCACGATCAACATCACCTATATCAAGGATACACAAATCGTAGTTGAGGATCAAGGCACTTCAGCTGGTCTGGAAGTTGCTGGTCCAATTGATATCTTATTGTCTGATGAATGGATTCAAGGCAGATAAAAAAATATGGAGCAAAATAAAGTCATTTTAATCACCGGAACCTCTTCTGGCATCGGATTGGTAATCGCAAATCATCTTCATAGACAAGGTCACCGGGTATATGGCACCAGCAGAACTAAAAAGGATGAGACAGGTTATTCATGGTTTGCCATGGATGTAACCTCCACTGCCTCAGTGCACTCTGTTGTTGATCAAATACTGAGCAAGGAGGGGCAGATAGACTTTTTGGTAAACAATGCAGGGATTGGAATGATTTCCACATTTGAAGAAGCTCCAGAAACGAATTTACAGATGGTCATGGATACCAATTTTCATGGCATCGTCCGCACAATCCAGGCCGTTCTACCCCACATGCGGGAAAGAGGTCAAGGAGGTATTATTAACGTGAGCTCAATTGCCGGATTGATGGGGCTTCCCTTCAGGAGTATTTATTGTGCCAGTAAATTTGCGGTAGAAGGTTTGACTGAGGCGCTCAGGCAAGAAATTCTACCATTTGGGCTTCAAGCATGTACGATCCAACCGGGTTCGATAAAGACGGACATCAAAGGTAACCGGGTATCTCACCTTCCAGTAGATTCTCCCTACAATCCACAACTTCAGGACGCTGTCAGAATCATTGACGACGAAGTGGGTCGAGGTATAGAAGCACAAGCTGTTGCCAACTTGGTAGAGAAATTGATTCGACAAAGACCATGGCGAGCAAAGTACGTCGTGGCTAAACCGTTTCAGATAGCTGTCTCGCGATTAAGGCCTTTCTTCCCAGCCTCGTTATTTGAAAGAATGACAATGAAGCATTATGGGCTCGACAAGAAAATACCCTGACACGACATCTAAGATGGGATCCCTACCCGGCTATTCATGTACTCCAGGGCCTCAGCAACCACGAAACTGCTACCCCCTACAAAAATCAAGTCCTCCGAATTGCCAGCCGCATATATTGCAGCTTCCAGGGCTGCACCTACTGATGAATAGACTTCGCCCTCCAATCCTCGAGTCAACGCCATCCTATGCAATTCATTACCAGCCAAGGACCTGGGTAGGTCTGCAGCACAGAAATAGTAGCTGGCATCCTTAGGGAGATGTGGCCATACACCGGAAAGGTCTTTGTCACCGACCACCCCAAAAACCACATGCAAAGCACCTGATCTCTTCTTGAGCTCATCAAATACCTGCCTAATCCCGTCCTCGTTGTGTGCGCTATCGACCATGATCTTTGGCTTTTTCGAGAGCCATTGCCATCGCCCCATAAAGAGAGTAGTGGATCTGACGTTCTTCAATCCGTTTCTCACCTGATCCAGCGAGATATCAAGGGGTAACCATTCCCGCAATACTTTTAAAGCACCCAAGGATGTCACTACGTTGGCCAACTGATAAGGTCCGGCCAGTCCCAGAACAGCATCAAATACCTCTGGACCAAATCCATCAATCGACAAATGCCACTCGTCGATGTCCATTCTACCTGTAATGGAGCAGAGATCCGGGGCAAAATGAATGGGAGCATTTAGCTCCTTTGCCTTCTGCATAAACACCTGATCGATGACCGGCTGATGTGTGCCGATCACCACGGGTGTACCCCGTTTGATAATACCCGCTTTTTCCTCAGCAATTTCTTCCAATGTATCCCCCAGGTATTGTTGATGATCTAGACCAATATTGGTGATGACAGCCAGTCGCGGCGATAAAATATTGGTTGAATCCAGTCGTCCTCCCAACCCGGTTTCGACCACAGCCACATCTACTTTTTCACGACAAAAAAAATCAAAAGCCATGGCTACGGTAAGTTCAAAGAAACTCGGCTTGAACTGGTCAATACCGGGCCTTATCCGTTGTACAAAATCTACCACGTTATCCTCAGCGATAAACTCGCCATTGATCTTGATTCTTTCGCGATAGTCGAGATAGTGGGGAGAAGTATATAGTCCCACTTTAAGTCCTGCAGCTTGCAGTAGAGATGCCAGTAAATGGCTGACCGATCCCTTGCCATTGGTACCGGCCACATGTATGGCATCAAATCGACGATGAGGATGTCCCAGCACATGACAGAGCCGAATGGTATTGGTGAGATCCTTCTTGACAGCTGCATCACCAACACGTTGAAACATTGGCAATTGGTCATAGAGGTATTGGACAGTCTCTGGGTAACTCTTCATCCATCAAATGTACGAAGTCGAAGGATCAAAAGAATCTTGCCAGCTAACAGTACATGGATTTACATCATTAGATGCGCATCTGATCACCTCACTTTAAAATCAATGGTAATGGTACCGCACTGCTTGTCTATCGAACTCTTGGAAAACTTAAAGCGTTTTGCATTGCGAATGGCGATATCTCTCAGTTGCGAATCTGCGGTTGTAGACCCTCGCTGGGTATAGTCGGCACTGATCACTTGTCCCGTTCGATCAACACATACCTTGACAACCACCCTACCTGTCTTCTGAGAATTGTCGGTAATTTTGGGTTCAAATACGACTCCACGGTTGCCTAACCCTCCACCGACGACTCCGGAACCTGTGCTGATCCCTTCCAGTCGGCTCGCGTCAGGATCTCCACCGGGATCACCCTGGTTGCCAGGTTTGTCCGTTTCACCTTTACCTCCTCCAAATGAATCTCCAAATTGTTTTTTGGCTTTTTCATATTCAGCCTTCTTCTTGGCTTCTGCCTCCGCTTTACGTTTTGCCTCTGCTTCTGCCTTTCTTTTGGCTTCGGCCTCGGCTTCAGCTTTCTGGCGCTCTTCTTCCAGTTGCTGCTTTCTCTGCTCTTCTTCCAGTTTCTTTTTAGCCTCCTCTTCAGCCTTTTTCTTTTTCATGGCTATCACATCAGGATCGTCTTGGGTGACAACTTCATCAGGTACATCAGTAGAAGTCTCCGGCTCACTCTCTTCTGGCTGGGATTCTTCCACTACAGGTTCCTGTGGTTCCTGCACTGGTTCCTCCACCTCCTCCACCTGTTCTTCCTCTGTCTCTTCTTCAACTGCCTCTTCAGAGGGCGGTTCTGGAATCACCTCTTCCTCTTGCTGGGTGTCTGGCCGGTCATCTCCACTTCCCATATTGGGAACACCGAAGCTTACCAGGACTCCTTGCTGCCCAGGTGGTGGCACCTGAAATTTCATGAAAGGCAGCAAAGCCAACAGCAACAGCACAGCATGAACTGCGAAACTTGTAATCCAACCTTTTCTCTTATCTCCTTTCTTAGATTCCAGATCTTTCATCCCTAAGTGCTTTACTAGAAAACGATAGGTTTTGAGGGTATTGCCTTAAGTAAGCGTTAATTTTTCTCAGGACTTCATAGGCTCGGTGGCTAAAATGGCCTGTACCTTCAAGCGGTTGGCCATATCCATGACCTGTACGACATATTCGATCGGTGTTCCTCTTTCCGACACGATGCTTATGGTCACATTATCCCGGTTTGATACACCCTTCACTGCATTTCGAACGCTTTTCTCTACATTGGCCATACTCATCCGCTTTCCGTTGTAATAATATCTACCTTCTTTCTCTATGGATACCGCGATGGATTGTGGAGCCACCGTCTTGGAGCTACTGCTGGGTAGTTTCAAGTTGAGGGCGTTCTGACTAACCAAAGTGGAAGTCAACATAAAAAAAATCAGCAGTAAGAAAATGATGTCGGTAAGTGATGACATGCTGAATTCAGCACTGATCTTATTTCTCTTCTTTAATGCCATTTCCAAGTTACATTTGGTGAGATAAAATTGAAGTTCACAATGGCCTTTAAGCGGGTTCTTGCAACAGGTCCATAAACTCCACGGTGGTCCGTTCCATTTTGTAGACGACTTTCTCAACACTTGCTACTAATATATTGTAGCCGACGAAGGCTAGGATACCAATAAAAAGTCCAAATGCGGTCGTAATCAGGGCCTGATAGATCCCCCCGGCTAGCACGTCTGGCGTCACATTTTGCTCGGTGGCCATCTTGTAAAACGCCAAAATCATTCCTGTGACCGTACCAAAAAAACCAATCATAGGAGCTGCTCCGGCGATACTGGCTAGTGTAGAAAGGTTCTTCTCCAGCTTAAAGAGCTCTAAATTGCCGACATTCTCTATGGCGGCATCGATGTCGCGTAAGGGTTTTCCAATCCGCTGCAGTCCTTTCTCAATCATTCGCGAAGAGGGTGAATCGGTATTTTGGCAGAGAGCCTTAGCTGATGGAATGTTTCCGGCCTGTACACTGGCTCTAATATTGTTCATGAAGTTCTGGTCTACCCTACCCGCTCTTTTGATCGTAAGCCAGCGTTCGACAAAGATGTAAAAAGCGATAATCGATAATAAGATCAGAACAGCAACGATAATTATACCCAACGGACCACCCTTAGAGATCAGGTCAAAGAAGCTCTGGGTTTGTATTTCGGGCTCAAGATCGGTGGTTACTTGAAGCAACAGCATATTTGCCATCATCTGTCCATAGTTTTAATATATTAAGAAAAAACCTAATGAATAACCTACAATATTCTTGCCAAATATATATTAGAATTGGTTATTATATAAGTTTGGGTAGGTTTTTGACCATAGAAGTGTGGAAATCTGATCTACTAATGATTTTCCCGGCATTTTTATTATATATTTCACTAACCATTTTATGAGCTGTTGTCGAACGTTGGGTCAGAAGCTGACTTTCAAAAGGATTATTTGACCTAAAGTCAGAATCTATAGCAGGAATACCAGCTCTTTTCTAAAGGATAGTACAGTATGATCTGACTAACCCCTTAGTTCTAAGCCATCTTTTTTAACTTTGAGTCAAAAAAAATCTTTGATGAGACACATTAAGCATGCAGCTGTTCTGGGATCAGGCATCATGGGCTCAGGAATTGCCTGCCATTTGGCAAATATCGGCCTGGAAGTCCTGTTATTGGATATCGTGACTCCAGACCTCCCTGAAGAACAGGAACACAATAGAGATGCCCGTAATAAATTGGTTAATGAATCGCTTAAGAAAACGATTACAGGCAAGCCTGCACCACTCTATAAAAAGTCATATGCCAACCGAATCCGCACTGGCAATTTCGAAGATGACTTACATCAAATCAAAAATTGCGATTGGGTCATCGAAGCGATTGTAGAGCGATTGGATATCAAACGTCAAATGTTCGAACAAGTGGATAAACACTGGACACCAGGCACCTTGGTATCTTCAAATACTTCCGGAATCCCAATTCACCTGATGGCTAAGGATTGTAGTGAGGATTTTCGAAAGCATTTCTGTGGAACGCATTTCTTTAATCCCCCCAGGTATTTGAGATTGTTGGAGATCATCCCTACTGAAGAGACTACTGCTGAGGTAACTTCTTTCTTCCTGGATTTTGGTGACCGCTTACTGGGAAAGGCCACGGTTTTGTGTAAAGACACCCCGGGTTTCATCGGAAACCGCATAGGGGTTTATGCCATGAGTAGAATCTACGAACTGGCCGAAGAACTGAATCTGACGGTTTCTGAAGTGGATAAATTAACCGGAGTTGCGATAGCCCGGCCCAAAACCGGCACTTTCCGGTTGGGAGATCTGGTAGGTTTGGATACATCGGCCAAGGTCATCCGGGGTTTAATGGAGAATAGCCCTGATGACGATCAACTTCAGAAACTAACCACACCTAAGTATTTTGAATTTCTGATCGAAAACCAGTATTACGGCAACAAATCTGGACAGGGATTTTACAAGAAAACTGATGAAAAGGACGAAAAGGGCAAGTCGATCATTCTATCACTGAACCTAGAATCGTTAGAATACGAGATACCCTCCAAGAGCGATCTAAAAAGTTTGACCGTCAGCAAGCAGATCGAAGATCCCGAACGTCGAATCAAGACCCTGTTCTCATATGATGACCCAGGGGGTGAATTGATCCGTAAATCACTGGCTGGATTGTTTGCCTATGTGTCTAAGCGAATACCGGAAATCTCTGACAACCTGCATAGCATCGACACCGCCCTTAAAGCAGGATATGCCTGGAGTTATGGACCTTTCGAGTATTGGGACATCATAGGGGTAAAGGAGGGTTTAGACTCAGCGCGACAAGAAGGTGAAGAGGTCGCAGATTGGGTCAATGAAATGCTGGGAGCCGGTCATGATACCTTTTATAAATCAGATGATGGCATCCGCAAGTATTATGATATACCCAGCAAGGAGTATCTACCTGTACCTGGCTCAGAACAACTGATCATCCTTGACGCTTTTCGCGATCAGTCTCCCGTTTATGAAAACGATGAGGTGATTTTACACGATATCGGTGACGGTGTGCTCAATTTAGAGTTTCGCAGTAAGATGAACGCCATGGGCGAAGGAATTTTAACTGGTATCAATGAAGCCATAACCATCGCCGAGGAGGGCCAATGGCATGGACTGGTGATTGGCAATGATGCGACCAATTTCACCGTGGGAGCCAATCTGATGATGATTGGCATGTTGGCCTTTCAGCAGGAATTTGACCAATTAAACATGGCAGTCAAATTATTTCAAGATACGACCATGCGTTGCCGGTATTCTAAAGTGCCGGTCGTGGCAGCAACCCAAGGCTATGTTTTTGGTGGAGGTTGTGAGACCATCATGCATTGCGACAGTGCACAGTGTGCAGCTGAGTCTTACATCGGTCTCGTGGAGGTAGGTGTGGGTCTATTGCCTGGTGGAGGCGGTACCAAGGAATTTGCTGTGCGGGCATCCGACTCCTTTTTTGAAGGAGATGTCAAGATGCCGACATTGATTGAACGGTTTAAGACCATTGCCATGGGCATGGTTTCCACTTCGGCCCCGGAGGCTTACGACTATGGATACCTTAATGGCAAAGATGAAGTGGTAATGAACAGAGCCCGTACTATTGCTGAGGCCAAGCAACGAGTGCTAGATTTGGCGGTAGACTACATCTCACCTACCCCAAGAAAGGACATTCACGTGTTGGGAAGGTCTGGTCTGGGTGCCCTCTACGCTGCTGCCAGTGCTTTGCGGCTTGGTCACTATGCCAGTGAGCACGATGTGCTGATTGCCAGAAAAATCGCTTGGATCTTGTGTGGTGGAGACCTTACCAGTGAATCGGAGGTATCAGAACAATACCTATTGGCTTTGGAAAGGGAGGCCTTCCTTAGCCTATGTGGTGAACAAAAGACCCTGGAACGCATTCAACATATGCTGGAACACAACAAACCCCTTCGCAACTAAAACATGGGATTCAATCGCTCACATAGAGTATATCAATTATGGAAGCATACATAGTCAAAGCCTATCGTTCTGCCGTTGGCAAGGCCAATCGCGGCGGATTTAGATTTTATCGTTCCGACGACCTGGCGATCGATGTAATCAATCATCTGCTCGAAGAAACACCATCTCTGGATCCCAACCGGGTGGATGATGTGATCGTGGGTTGCGCAAATCCTGAAGGTGAACAAGGCCTGCAGATTGGCCGAATGATTAGTGTAAGAGCATTGGGCAAATCTGTGCCAGGAATGACGGTCAATCGCTACTGCGGTTCCGGACTCGAAACCATAGCCATTGCTGTCGCCAAGATTCGGGCTGGAATGGGACAATGCTATATCGCAGGCGGTACAGAAAGCATGAGTTTGATTCCTATGACCGGATACAAATTGGCGCCCAACTATGATGTAGCAAAAGACACACCAACCTACCTGGCAAGTATGGGTTTGACGGCTGAAGCGGTGGCTCGCAAGTATGAAATCAGCCGTGAAGAACAAGACCGATTTGCATTGCGGTCGCATGAGCGGGCGGCGGCAGCAATTCTGGCAGGTAAGTTTGCCGATGAAATTGTACCGGTCGAGGTGGAGGAAGTTTATGTCGAAGATGACGAGCGTAAGACGAGAAGCTGGGTGGTTGACACTGATGAAGGTGTTCGTTATGATACTTCTCTTGAAGCCCTTTCCAAACTCAGGCCGGTGTTTGCCCGAAATGGAAGTGTAACAGCCGGAAACTCGTCGCAGACGTCAGACGGTGCAGCCTTTGCTTTGGTCATGAGTGACACGATGATGAAGGAACTGGCATTAGAGCCAATTGCCAGGCTGGCCTCATGCTCGGTGGCCGGAGTTGATCCACTGTACATGGGCATTGGACCTTGTGCCGCCATTCCCAAGGCCCTTGATCAGGCCGGAATGAAGCTGGATGACATTCAACTCATTGAGCTTAATGAGGCATTTGCTGCGCAGTCTCTTGCCGTGATAAAACAGGCAGGTCTAGATCCAGAGATAGTGAATGTAAACGGGGGCGCCATAGCGCTTGGACATCCGCTGGGTTGCACTGGAGCCAAGCTGTCTACGCAACTTTTCCATGAGATGCGGAGGCAAAATTTGAAATACGGTATGGTCACGGCATGTATCGGTGGAGGTCAAGGCATTGCTGGGATCTACGAATTGCTCAATTAGTGTCATCTCATTTGGGTAAGAAAACGGTCGTGCTGGGTGCTTCTCCCAATGCGGCCAGGTATGCTTATCTGGCTGTGAAGCGACTAAAGGCAAACGGTCATAGGCCTATTCCGGTTGGGATCAGAGAAGGAACGATTGAGGGGATTCCCATTATAACGAATCACCCGGCAATCGAGGGTGTCGATACCATCACCTTGTATTTGCGGGCAGCATTACAAAGAGACTTGTACGACTATATTTTTTCACTGTCGCCGAAGCGATTGATTTTTAATCCAGGTGCTGAAAACGAAGAGTTGGTCCGAATGGCAGCAGAGAAAGGTACTGAGACGGTAAACGCTTGCACGCTGGTGATGCTCGCTACCGGTGAATTTTGATTTTGAGATTAGTGCTTTGCAGGCCACTAGGGCACTAAGACATCCGCTTTGTTTGAAGTTTGCAACTTCAAACCATATCCTTATTTCTGCAATTACGACATCTAAGACCTTTCGTTCCAGATTTTACGGTCACCAGGAAGTGCAGCATCTTTTTGCTGCGGGTTTTTTGCCATCGAATTGGAGGCAAAAGAACAGGCACTGCCTTATCCTTTGAATCCCGCTGGTAAAAGAACCGGCGGCTGCCTTACCCTCTTATGTCTTTCTTCATAGACAAAGCAGCATCTTTTTGCTGCGGGTTTTTTTGCTATTGAATTGGAGATAAAAGAACAGGCACCTGCCTTATCCTTTGAATCCCGCCGGTAAAAGAACCGGCGGCTGCCTTACCCTCTTATGTCTTTCTTCATGGACAAAGCAGCATCTTTTTGCTGCGGGTTTTTAACCACACAGCTTTTTAGATTACTGTGGGTAGGTCGAGTTAAATTAGGCGTTCAGAGGAAATGAGCGGCTGGTGCCAAAACCAGGCTCGGCAATCGTTCCGTAAACTCCACGCTTACCGATCCCTCCTTTGTTGGCACCCTCTACAAATTCATGTCGCCACAAGGGCTCCGAATTTGTTGTCTCCCACCGTTGTTTGAAGTTTGCAACTTCAAACCATATCCTTATTTCTGCAATTACGACATCTAAAACCTTTCGTTCCAGATTTTGCGGCCACCAGGAAGTGCAGCATCTTTTTGCTGCGGGTTTTTTGCCATCGAATTGGAGGCAAAAGAACAGGCACTGCCTTATCCTTTGAATCCCGCTGGTAAAAGAACCGGCGGCTGCCTTACCCTCTTATGTCTTTCTTCATAGACAAAGCAGCATCTTTTTGCTGCGGGTTTTTTTGCTATTGAATTGGAGATAAAAGAACAGGCACCTGCCTTATCCTTTGAATCCCGCCGGTAAAAGAACCGGCGGCTGCCTTACCCTCTTATGTCTTTCTTCATGGACAAAGCAGCATCTTTTTGCTGCGGGTTTTTAACCACACAGCTTTTTAGATTGCTGTGGGTAGGTCGAGTTAAATTAGGCGTTCAGAGGAAATGAGCGGCTGGTGCCAAAACCAGGCTCGGCAATCGTTCCGTAAACTCCACGCTTAACGATCCCTCCTTTGTTGGCACCTTCTACAAATTCATGTCGCCACAACGGCTCCGAATTTGTTGTCTCCCACCGTTGTTTGAAGTTTGCAACTTCAAACCATATCCTTATTTCTGCAATTACAACATCTAAGACCTTTCGTTCCAGATTTTACGGTCACCAGGAAGTGCAGCATCTTTTTGCTGCGGGTTCTTTGCCATCGAATTGGAGGCAAAAGAACAGGCACTGCCTTATCCTTTGAATCCCGCCGGTAAAAGAACCGGCGGCTGCCTTACCCTCTTATGTCTTTCTTCATGGGCAAAGCAGCATCTTTTTGCTGTGGGTTTTTAACCACACAGCTTTTTAGATTGCTGTGGGTAGGTCGAGTTAAATTAGGCGTTCAGAGGAAATGAGCGGCTGGTGCCAAAACCAGGCTCGGCAATCGTTCCGTAAACTCCACGCTTACCGATCCCATTGCCCCTTCCCTCGTCATTGATTGAAGTTAAGTTTGCAACTTCAAACCAATATCTAATCTGGCCATCTCACTCTCTCCTATGAACCAACTTCTGATAGCTCCTAAATCCCGAAGTTAAGTCAAGTACTTCCAACATCAACAAACCCTCGGGCACATTTAGCTGCCCCAAGTTGCAATTAAATTGTTCTGACTTTTGGTCTAGACCCATCTCGCTGAAAATTCTTTTGGATTCTTCGTGACCTTCGCGACTTTGTGGCTAGCTTTATCCCGGCCACCAAGACACTTAGGCACTAAGGCCTTCTCGTTGTTTGAAAAAGTCCAATAAAAATGGGCGTTCCCGCAAGATTTTGCGACCAAGGCATAATAGGTACTATGATGCGGAAGTAAAATCGAGGCAACGTCCATGTTTGCCGGGATTCTGGCTTGTAATAGAAAGTCCAATACAGGCTTTGGGCAACAATGACTGCAGCCAAAACGGTTGATCGCCGACACCTGATAATCTTGAGTACAGAGATCATCCACGGTGATGGTGCCATCTACTTGTAAAAAAGTGTGGATCAAATTACCATTGCTGGTGATTTGGATTTCGAAGGGACCGGCGGTACCGTCAGCAGCAATCGAGATTTGGCCATTGCAATTTGCGGTTGGAAGTGCCGTGGTTGTTATTGATAAATTACCTAACAAATGATGATTTATACACAATAAAGCCACTACAGAAATAATATATTTAATGATAAAGTATCTGGGTTTAATGTAATTGAAAATCTGCTGTCAGTAGAACTAATAAACAGAATATATAACAACGAAGGATAAAAAACAAATTTTGTAACTTCCCCGATTCTCTGGTGTTTCAATCTTCTGACTGCATAAACCACCACAAAAATCAAAGACATAATCTGCTGTCAGTAGAACGTAAATAATAAACAGAATATATAACAACGAAGGATAAAAAACAAATTTTGTAACTTCCCCGATTCTCTGGTGTTTCAATCTTCTGACTGCATAAACCACCACAAAAATCAAAGACATAATGGCGACAATGAAGGCTCCGATACCAATAGGCCATAAACCTAGCAACGGTGGGATTCCGATGTTTTCAAATTTAGTGCCAATACTAAAAATTAGACAAATTAAAATTAGCGCTGCGGTAAGATATTTCATTCTACTTATCACCTAAACATGGTAAATCAGAAAGTGGTAACTCGGATTTGATTTTCATCGAAAATCCGACCATTGAGGTCTTTTTCTAGTCGGTTCTATCTGAAGTACATTGCTTTCATTGTCAATAACAAAATCTACAACCGTTTGCTGGGCACATTCCCAAAGCTCATCGGCGCTCTCAAATGGATCACCACCAAAGGCATCTATTATTAACCCACCGAAGGAGTGCCACCAACTGGTCAATCGATCCACTCCAACAGTGTAAAAAGTGTAAGTTCCATCGTTATTATGTTTGATCCCAAACTGCCTCTTACCGCTAATCGGATGAAATCCGTCCCAACTTCTGCCCTCAAACCAACCGGGTGCATTGATTGCAGAAAAAGTATGTGTAATATTTCCATTGCTGGTAATTTGGATTTCGAAGGGGCCGGCAGTACCATTGGCAGTGATGGAAATTTGGCCGCTGTAGCCCGCATTTGGAGGGAGTGCATTCTCAACAAGAAATGAGGCATATAAGTAGCAACAACTCATCAGATTGAGAAACAAGATCATTCTCAATTTTCGACTGATAGCAAATCCTGTCATAGAAACTACTGGCTGACTCATAATTAGATAAAATTTAATTAACTGATTCCTCGGCCACAAGCATTTTCAAGATTTAAGTATTTCGATCAATTTAGAAGCGTTCCCAAAAGTGATCGATGCGAAATTTTCATTTGAGTCCGTGTATACAATAATGCACTCATTTAAGCAGTAACGAAAAACCTCATCACCAAAGCACATCTTGAGAATATTATGTCTATTGTGAACTATCTTCAAATCGACTTGGCATTCTGTGTACAAATATTTTATCCCTTGCTGGGTAGGATGCTTGATAACCCCATAATTCGAAACCCAGGTACTAATATCTATAATGGGTTCTTTGAAATCATTCTTACATTCAAAAAGTTCCAAGTTCTCATCCACCTCCCTTCTAAATCCCTTAAGGGATGCAAAATCGAGCAACTTGAATGTATGAGTTGTCATATCTACATATATATCAATAAACGCCTTACTCTGAGATGAAACGGCCTCCGAGTGTCTGGTTAGATCCGATAAATTCTTGTTTAAACGCAAAGAAACAGCATTAGTGACTGATCCTCCCTTAGACTCGTCAAAAATAATACAGCCGTGCTGAGTAGTATACTCGCTAAGGACAAATTTAGCGTTGGATTTCTTGTGTTCCCATCTTACAAACCTTATCATTATGGTAGTTTTGGTACAGCATGGTAAATTGTAATTAAGCCATTCGAGGTAGGGATCGGCTGATTCCAGCTGATTTCCCACTTGCCTGCGATATATTTCCTTTCTCCATCGGCAATTATTGCATTAGCACCCCTACGTCATCAACAATTTTCTCGACTGAACGAACAATATCATCCAATACGTTTCCGATTTCCGCGTTGTTTTAAAGTTTGCAACTTCAAACCAATATCTAATCTGGCCATCTCACTCTCTCCTATGAACCAACTTCTGATAGCTACTAAATCCCGAAGTTAAGTCAAGTACTTCCAACATCAACAAACCCTCGGGCACATTCAGCTTCCCCAAATTGAAGTTAAACTGATTTTGTCCCTGGGTGTAACTCCTCGTTCTGGTAAACACGACTCTGCCCAGGTTATCATATCCAGTAATAAAAACCTTTCCGCTTTGTGAACCATTAAACAAAATATCAAAGGAATCACTGAAGGGATTGGGATAAGCACTGACCTGTAGATCAATTACCTGCTGGGCATGTAAAGCCTCAAGCCCTAATGTCGTACTAGACGCATCACTGGAGGATCCAAAAAGGACATCACCAACCCAAAGCTTGCATTGGGGTTTCGTCATGAGAGCCAAAAGCCCAATAAAAATGGGCGTTCCCGCAAGATTTTTCGACCAAGGCATAGTAATAACTATGGTGCGGGAGTAAAATCGAGGAAACGTCCATATTTGCAGGGATTTTGACTCGTAATAGAAAGTCTAATGCAAGCTTTGGGTATCAAAATGGCTGCAACCAAATCGATTGATGGCCGCCACCTGATAATCTTGAGCACAGAGATCCGTTACACTGATAGTACCATCAATATCTAAAAAAGTATGTGTAATACTTCCATTACTGGTAATTTGAATTTCAAAAGGTCCAGCTGTGCCATCAGCGGTGATGGAGATTTGGCCATCGCAATTTATTGATGGTTGTACTATCTGGGACATGGACAATGACGCATAAGCTGAAGCTCCACAAAACAGTATAAAAAACGTAGTCAGATTAGAAATGATTATATTCTTCATACTGTTTATTAATATCCTATTTAATACATTTAAGCCAAGTTTCGGCTTAATAGCAACACTTTGAAAGAATGAGTAGTTGGCCATTTTTACAATCATTGATCTCGTTTAAGTACATATATTTCTATTACATTAATCCAAATCAAACCAAAAATGGCTTGACCTAATAAAAAGCCACAAACAATCTTTGGAGAGTAGGGAGCATAACTTTCAAGACACAACTTATAAAATGATTTAGCAACAAATGCATGTTGACGAAAGTCATTAAAATAAGATAGCAACCAAAAAACAATCACCGAAAGTAAGAAAACCAAGAAAATTAGATAATAATATTGGACAAATCGCCTAGAACTTCCAATCAACCTTTTGCTGACCTTACTATAAAAAAATAACAAAACTAGATTGGACAAATCGCCTAGAAAAAATAACTATAAAAAAATAACAAAACTAGATTTAAGATCACTATCGGTGACCACCATGCTATAAAATATGGATTGAATGGAACTAATATCAATAGAAAATTTTCCAGGCCAATTGATCCCTTTAGTGACGGATCTATTATATTGGCACTTTCATAGTATAAACCTTGCTTGAAGATCACCAGTGACAGATAGGTAACTCTATTCATTAAATAAAGAGTCACTATAAGGATACCGACTTGTCTAACTTTAGAAGAGTTACTCATTTTCGAATCCAAGTTAGTTGCAATTGATGCTCATGGGAATATTTGTCTTTAATTGCTCCTTGATCTCCTTATAATTCGGTCTTACAAAGTCCCTTCTATGTACTTCAGCGGCCCCTTGGTTTTCATCTTGGATAAACTGTTTGACTTCGTCGGTCAAATTTGACCAAGTCTCATAACCTATATCAAAGTAATCTTGATATGAACACGCATCGTTAACCAGTGCTTTCATAAATCTTGGCAACTTAACTCGATCCACAGCACGGGTAAAAAATTCCAGATTTCCATTTTCATTTGTTCTTAGCCCAAATTGCCGATGACCTGAAAATGGTTGTCTATTGCTTATAGGTGTTGCAATGGTTGAAAAAATCCAGCAACACTCCCTAATATCAGATACAATCACGGCTCCCGGATCGGCAACGAGGTTTGCCAGTCCCGTGCCCCCGGCATCAATAAAGAAAATAGTCGAAAGTGGATCGACTCCGAGCCACTGAGATGATGATGGCGGATTGAATCCAGGATAATCTTGGAAAGTCCACCAGATATCTGATGTTCCGCCAAAGAAACAATTGCTTTCAAACCCATCTTTACTTCCAGAAGCTAAATCCAAGAAGTTTTCTCTAATTGCCTGAAATAGGTCGTCGATATTATCAGGAGATCCATTATTGTCAAAATCCGGTATCTCAGTGATTTCAACACTAAAATGATCTAGATTAATTGTTGATGAATGTGCATTATCTAAGTCTTGAAAATAGAAATCACTTCCCAGTTCATCCAATCTATCAACAGAGCTCTTCGGTAGGTTATGATTGAAAAGGTGTACATAATCCTGAGGATCAATATTGTCATCACCACAATTCTTAATTAGAAACAATGGGTCCTTCTTCAATTGTTCGCTTACATAACTAAGGTTAGTCATAAAAGTAACATTGCTAGACAATTCACTGAGGCATGCTAAACCATCGCGAACCATTTTTATTGTGAATATCGATGTTGTTGGATCTTCCGATGTCCAAATTTGCTGAAGATCAGGAGAATCATAGATGAACTCTGCTCCGCTTGTTTGTCCCAGAGCACATTTACCATTGAGACCGAAAAAATTCTCAGTCGCCCAGCCTTGTCGCACAGTTTCAAGAAATTCCTCGCTAGTCATAGTCACTCCCGGTGATTTTTCCGGAAGTTGTGAAATATTAACTGAAAAGTAATCCATATTAATTAAACCTCCATCTGTACTCTCAAGTGTCTGCAACCAGTAATTTTCACCTAAGTCCTCAAGGCGGCCAAAAACTCTCTGAGGAGGTTCGAAGTTGATAAGATTTGTCCACTGTGCCAATAATGGTGATCCATCAACACAAGGACGTAATAAAAATAATGGATCCTTTTCCAACTCTTCCCTAACATAAACAAGATTGGTCAGGAAAGTAACGTTGCTGAAAAGCTCATCCAGACAAGGCAAATCTGTGCAATTTGTCATCATTTCCGATACAATCGGCAATAAACTTACTATGTTTTCATCGATACTGTAGTTTTCTACCCGAATTTAAGTCAAATACTTCCAACATCAACAAACCCTCGGGCACATTTAGCTGGCCTAAGTTGCAATTAAATTGTTTTGACTTTTGGTCTAGACCCATCTCATTGAAAATTCTTCTGGATCCTTCGTGGCTTTGTGGCTACCCTCATAACCAGGCCACGAAGACCTTTAGTCTTGTCAAGCAGGAAGAAATTAAATATTACGATTAATCATCATATATAGTTTTCTTTTTGCTTCCTTTTTCTTTTGTGAATAAACATTGATATGTTAATAACTGACCGATAACCAGGTGGGGCACTTTAGACGAAGTCGAAGGTCAATGAACCTATTTAGTGTTTTAATCCCCTCCTGGTTTATCAAAGCCTTGATACCATATAGAAAATTGGGTTTTCAAGCCCGTTAGTAAGGTCTTAGTAGCAGCTTTGATAGCATCGGTCAATTTTATTAACAAAAAAACTTAAGTTATGAAGTTAGCCTATTTCATTGGAATTGACGTATCCAAGTCCAGCTTCCACTACTGCATTTTAGATGGGAATGCTGAGGTGATTTCGGGAGAGTACATTAACGAGATTGCTGGAGTTGTGGAATTCATTCGATTTGTTCACAATCATGTTGACGGAAACTGGGATCAAGTTGTTTTCTGCATGGAACATACTGGTATTTACTGTACCATATTGCTGAGTGAGCTACATGCAGCTGGGGCAAAAGTTAGTATTGAGTCAGCGTATCAGATCCAACGATCGCTGGGATTGCAAAGAGGCAAGTCTGATCAAGTAGATGCTAGACGAATTGCTGAATATGCCTACAGATACACAGATAAGTTAAATTACTGGAAGCCAAAGAGAAAGATCATTGAGCAACTGACTCATTTGACAACTATGAGAGAGCGACTGGTCAAGGTACGAACTCAACTAACTGTACCGGTACAAGAAGCTAAGGAGTTTTTGGACGATTCAGAATTAGAACTTCTTACACAACCAACAGAAAAGGTCTTGAAGTCAATCGAAGAAACTATCAATGAGGTAGAACAAAAAATTAAGCAAATCCTTAGTTCAGATACCCAACTGAAAAGCATCTTGAAAAGAATAACCAGTATTCCAGGCATAGGGATAGTGACAGCAACTGAACTGATCATAAGGAGTAATGAGTTCAGGAATTTTCAAAATGCAAAACAGTTGGCATGTCACGTGGGAGTTGTACCATTTGAACACACTTCTGGGACCAGTATAAGAGGTCGATCAAGGGTACATCACAAGGCTCATAAAAAGCTAAAAACCCTGTTACACCTTGGGGCCATGGCTGCCATTGGTCGGCAAGGTGAATTCCGAAAGTTCTATGATCGAAAACTTGCCGAAGGTAAAAACAAAATGTCTGTATTAAATGCTGTGAGGAACAAACTCATTCATCGAGTATTTGCTGTTGTTAAGAATGGCACTATGTATGAAGAAAATTACCAATATAAATTTGGATAAACCATAGAAAACACTGAGGCACTAAGGCCGGTCCGTTGTTTGAAGTGTACAATTTTCAAACAATATCCGCGTCGTTTGAAGTTTGCAACTTCAAACCAATATCTAATCAAACCGCCTTACTCTCTCCTGTGGACCAACTTCTGATAGCTCCTAAATCCCGAGCTTACGTCAAGTACTTCCAGCATCAACAAACCTTCAGGTATATTCAACTGTCCCAGATTGAAGTTAAACTGATTTTGCCCTTTGGTGTAGGCCCTTTCTCGGGAAAACAAGATTCTGCCAAGGTTATCATAACCGGTAATGGATACCTTCCCACCACGCATGCCGTTAAATAAAATGTCGAAAGAATCACTGAAGGGATTGGGATAAGCACTGACCTGTGGATCAATTACCTGCTGGGCATGTAAAGCCTCAAGCCCTAATGTCGTACTGGACGCATCACTGGAAGATCCAAAAAGAACATCGCCAAGGACATGGCTGCAACCAAATCGATTGATGGCCGCCACCTGGTAATCTAGGGCACAGAGGTCCGTCACACTGATCGTACCATCAACATCTAAAAAAGTATGGGTAATACTTCCGTTGCTGGTAATTTGAATTTCAAAAGGTCCGGCGGTGCCATCGGCGGTGATGGAGATTTGGCCGTCGCAGCCTTGACCTGGGAGCAGAATGAGATCAATGGAAAGATCACATTTAGCATGAAATGGTAATAAAAAAAATATTACTAAATTCAAAATGATATCAAAAGTCAATTTCATAAATCTGAATAAATCTATTTTACTAATTTGTTTATATCTCCTGAAATCTAGATAGTTAATTAGGTTAATTTCAATTATCTCTTTAAATAATCTTTAATTTCTTTATTAATTTTTCTGCCTTACCAAATGTAATACTGCTTAAATTTGAATACTCATCAATACTCATCATAATATCAGGCCTTAAGTTATACGAATTAATTTCTGATCCAAATAATAATTTCACAATGTTCTTTCTGTTATGTAAGAGATTAATATCAATTTGATACTCATTATATAGATATTTTATTTCCCGTGAAGATGGATGGGGAATGAGTCCGAACTTTGATACCCACGTTGAAATATCGATTTTAGGTTCTACAAAATCATCATTCACTTGGTAATTTAGCTCTGTACTGTATCCAATATTAAAACCCCTTACTGAGACAAGGTCAATGACATTAATTAGGCTAGTGTTTATATCTATATAAAAATCCAGCATTGCCTTTCTTTGTGATGAAACCCTATCAGAATGGTACGTAATTGGTGAAATATGTTTATTAAATCGAAGGGTCACACATTGGGTATATGTTCCGCCTCTACTAGAATCAAATATAAGTGCACCATCCTGAGGTGTATATTCACTCATTTCAAATCGAATCGATCTTTCCGTCTTAACCCAATCCAATATCTTCATTTTTAGAATTTTGGCACTGCATGACTCAAAATTACACTTCCATTTGCATTTGCATTAGCACTGGAAGGTAAAAATCCTAATTCCCATTTACCTACGCGATATGTCGCTATTCCATCTGTAATGAGATTTCCCGGTCCACCGACATCATCTAACACTTCCTCAACAGCCCGAATCAAATCATCAAGAACTATTTGCGACCTCAAGGGCATTGACTCAGCGAATTCTTCCGATATAAGTGCTCCGTTTTTTGTCACCAAGTCTTCGATATGTTTTGTGCCTGAGAACTGTACATAGATCTTATCTCCTTTTTGTGTCGTCAGTTCAAAAACATCCGGAATTATAGTATTCGGTCGAAAAGCGGCAGAAGAGGAAATCTTCGCCCAAACTGCACTTGTCTCATTGATAAATTTTGGAGGAAGTTTTCTTATCAAAATGTGAATTGCACGACCAGATAGTTTTATCACCTGGTTAGCTAAAAATAAACCTTCACCGATCAGAGTCAACGCAATTAAAGGCTGAAACGCATTTATTACTTCAGTCAAAACCAGAGCGCCTGTTTGATAGATTGCTTCGGTCAACCAAGCATAAGCCAATTCATAAACTGCAACCACCTCCAGATCTGTAAAATCCTGCGGCTGGATTAAGGATGGCAACAAGCTCTGCAGGTAGTCAGCAGCATATTCATAGTCAGTCGATCTGTTAGCCAATATCCTGCTAATTTTATCGATTGCGAGAATATACTCGGCTCTTGGAATTCCAAGTGAATATTCTAATTTGGTATTCACATCCGCTAGTAGACTTAGGAAGTTGTCTTCGAAATTTGATGACAATTGCCTCTTAAGAAACATTTCGTCGGATCTCAGTATATCTAGATAGAGACCTAAGTACTGCAGCATATCTGCGTTATTTAGATCAGTCCTATCAAGCAAACTACTCACATCAAAAAACAATCTCCGGCTCTCGGCCACCAAAGCAATACTTTCGAAATCATCAATTCCAATTGTCGATAATAACTCAGCCACCTCGACAAACCTACTCATCGACATATTATATCCCGATCTCATCATATCATCATAACCTATCAGAAGCTCCTCCATCTCTGCGCGGTCCATGGCCGGCAACGCACAGACATGATCCCTGGCGGCTACAAGCAGGTTACCATCACCCAACTGAGCTTGATGAGCAAATCTTTCCAACACATAATCAAAGTTTTTCTGGCCAAACTTTCCTTGCGCACATAATTTCAACTGCTGCCAGGCTGCACAAAGGGCATCTTCAGCTGGATCCGGCTCTGGGCCTGGAAAATTGTTACAATTTTCCATACGCTCTAGGAATTCCGGGGAAGCGGAGCTGACATTAACATTTGTACCACCACTCTGACCGAAACCATCAAATGGATTGGAGGTCGGATCGGGACCCTGGCAAAACTCAGTGTTTACTGTCAACACTTTTATGTCCACGATATGGACTTGGGGAGCCTCACCTGGACATCCCTCATTGTATGTTGGATCAGAACAAAAGTATTCGATATTCTGGATCTTTACCTGAGTGAAATCCTCGGTACAAACTTCTTGACCTACGGATTTCGTCGACATAAAATCCAAGAGAACACCATCAAATGTGCTGCCGGTAGAAAGATCGAGATGAGTAAGTACTGCAGTTTCAAAAACAACATTGGCCAGCTCATCAGAAGTCAATTGTGATATATCTTGAATCCTTGCATCTAGGCTATCACGAGACAGGAATTTAAGCTCAAATAATCCGCTATCCACCGGCATAGCTAGTAGAAATGCAGAAACCTGATATGACTCCGTTCTAACCAAAGGGATCATTGCCAAAGTATCATCCAGAAGGATACTAGCTGTCCAGTCAGGAGCACCATATGCCCGCCAGAGGTTGTGCATGATGGTATCTTCCCCAATTGAAGAGATGATGGCACTTCTGAGGTTTAATAGTGGGAAGTTGTCAAACTCTTGAATATAATCCTCTGCTTTTTGACATTCAGGGTCAAGTAAGTCGCTAATACCGTTCCCATCATTATCGATGCCATCAAAACACGAGGTTAATGTTATTCTGGGAATGGCTTTTATTGATTTCGAATATATGATGTCGCCATTATGGTCTATGACATTCAATTCAATATTTTCAGCTGTATCACACAGTGAGGTATTTAAGTTGGTCGGGTCAGAAAACTTCTCTGCTGGCTCCCAAACCACGCAGGCTATCGAGTCCATTTCAATTCCAAGTAGACAGCTGGCATCAAAATTCAAATCTAAACATCCCTGCCAGGGTACCCGGTATTCACTTTTAATTTGCTGCGGTATGAACAGATCAATGTCCAATACTGCGTTGTTTTCATTAGAAGATTCTGCCATGATCGAATAAGATCCACAACTGAGATTTCTTAGGATCAATCTCTTCTCTGTCGTTGTATATACCTGACCATTAACCGTGACTGTATAGGGAGCAACACCTCCATCCAGATTGATCTCTATCTCACCACTCGCCGACCCATCATCTGTACGATGCACAAAAGAAGACATCACAAAGTCTGCAATATTGAGTGGATCGCAATCTTCCCCTTCACAATCTTCACAGGTCCCAGCACAAAAAGCATCGAAGTCACAATAAAAGAGGTTATTCGATAAATCGGAAAATTGCACCTGAGTACAGAGGGTAGCCATCCCATCAGGAAAGGGACTGACCAATTGATTATCATTCAGGTATAGTCTATTTAGATTCGCCAAGCCTGTTAATTCAGCAGGGATCGTCCCCGTTATTGCATTTCCGGATAGATCTAACTTTTTCAATCCGGTCAGATCACCAATTATAGCCGGAATATTGCCACTTAAATTGTTGGACGGAAGGACGATTTCGCTCACCTTACCATCATTGCCACATTTTATGCCATACCATTGACAGGGATCGCATTGTTCCAGCCAGCCACTGCTGTTGGTCCATTCCGAGCCATTCAGACTCAAATACAACTGACTGAGAATATCAAATTCGGTGGAGTCCTGATTGCAAAAGTCTTCAAAAGTACAAGTCAGCTCATTCTGACTGAAATCGTAAACTTCCAATTGTGCACACAAATTACGCATAGAGAGCGGAAATGCCCCCACCAGATCGTTTCGACCCAGCCTCAATATCTTTAAAGAATCCAGTAGGCCTAGGGACGATGGGAGGGCGCCCGCCAGGTCATTGGCCTGGAGGTCGATACCGATGATGTGGCCATCCTGATCGCAGGAGATACCGTACCAGCCACAGGGCTCACAATCGAGCATCCAGCCATTCTGCTTTTTCCATTGGGGGCCGTTTGTATTGTTGTATAGATCTTGCATGATCCCAAAATCGGGATGACAAGGTGTACCGGCACAATTACAATTGCCATCTTCTTGATCATCGATGGTATTTGGATCACCGTCATCACAAGGTGTACCAGCTGCCGGGCAGGGAGGTCCGTCAATAAATATCATACCAGTGGTCAAGCAGCCATTTTGATCCGTGACTGAGAGTTCATAAGTACCCACAATCAAACCGGATATGGTAGCTATTGTATCTCCATTACTCCAGCTGTAGTGGTAAGGTGCTGCACCTCCACTTACACTGGCTGAAGCTGTACCATCAGAACCGCCAGGTGTAGTGACATCTGTGCCAGTAATGGTCACTGCGGGACTATCAAAGACCTTAATGGCAATGGAGTCGTACCGTAGACAGCCTGAGGTGGTCGTAATCGTAACATAATAGGTTACATCTTGCAACGGGCTCTGCGATATAGAGGTCGTTGTTTCACCAGTGCTCCAGAGGTAATTGCTTCCTCCGGTAGCACTTAGTGTGACCGATGATCCCAGGCACACATCGGTGGAGGGACTGGCGGTTAAGGTATAGTCACCAAATTGACATCCTTGGCCTGCACAAAATTGAGTAAAGGAAGTCGAGGTAAAGCAGGGATTATTATGTGCAAAGAGAATGGATACGTTGTCACATAAATTTTCAAAACTGGCAGGGAAGCAGCCTGAAAGATTATTATCGTTGATGGTTAAGATGGTCAGATTTTCTAGGTTGCCCAACGAACCTGGGAGCTCTCCAGTAAAATCATTCTCTGCCAATACCAGCCAATCAAGGACTAGATTATTACCCAGTGAGGCGGGAATCTCGCCACTCAGTTGATTATCCAGCACCGAGAATCGCCATAGATTGCTCAGCATCCCAATTTCATCGGGTAGGGGACCACTTAAGGAATTGCTATTGAGACCCAATTGTGATATGTTTACCAAATTTCCAATAGAGGTTGGGATCGATCCCGTCAGTAAGTTATCGTTGAGCCAAACAGCGGTAAGATTGATCAGATTACCAATGGTTGTCGGTATAGAGCCAGACAGTGCATTCTTCTGCAGGTCTAGTACTTGTAGATTCTGTAAATTCCCAATCTCACTGGGAATGGTGCCCGATATGCTGTTGTCCTCTAAGTCCAAACTAGTCAGGAACTGAAAACTACCGATGGATGCGGGCAGAACTCCACTCAAGCCATTCTGCCGCAAGGATATACAGGTCACATTTCCATTAGTGTCACATCCCACGCCGTACCATTGACAGACATCGCAGGTATCGAGCCAGCCAGTATTGTTTAACCAAGCTGATCCGTTGGTGCTGTTATATAAATCTAATAAGGCAGCTTCATCCGGACTGTTACACCCTTGTGCTTTCAAACCTTCGGTGATGACTATCAGGGGGTAAGATATCAGTAGGATAAGATTTGTTAAGATATAATGTCTACTTAGGGGGGGGGGGGTAAGGAGGCATAGAGCTTTATTTCATATCTGAAAGACTAATATATAATTATATCATATGTTTATTATAAAATTTTAACACTTTTTTTTCATGATGATAAGTCGTGGGATATCTTTGAAGGCAGAACATTGAGTGTTTATGTTATAAGTCAGGAAACACTGATTATGTAATGCAGTGATATGAGACCTTTTGATTCTTCAATATTATACAGCGACACCTTTCTTACTGCGACTCAAATCAGATGTTATTGCAAATGAGCGCCTGAGGTCCATAAAACCTGGCTCAGCAGTCGCTACTGACAATCTGCTGATGTCAACCCGACCAGCACAGACCGCACACCTATTCATTTGATGTTGGTATCACCCTCTACAAATTCATGTCAATTGGAAGGGTGTTTGTTGTGGACCGATAGCCCGTATCCTCGCTATGCACTTCTCTCCATGCTTCGTTACCTTCATGGATTTGTGGCTATTGTTTTTCAGGCCACTAAGGCACGAAAACACGAAGATTTTCCCTATTTTTAAGATGGTTCATTCCAGATTTACAGCTCGTAGGGAGAGCAACATCTTTTTGCTGCGACTTCGTAAACCACGGCATTCAGGTAAACGCTAATCAGGCGCTCATAGGAATTGACTGCCTGATGACATTACTTACAGACCCCTTCTTTCAATCTCCTTTTTGACCAACCGGTATTCTCTGCTAAACTCACCTCGTACCGCCGAATTCTCTGCTGCCCTCCTACTCAGATATGGGATCAATTCCTTGACCCGACCGTATACCACATACTTGGCAACATTGTAGCCGCTGGCAGCCAAATTGAAAGTGATGTGATCACTCATGCCATACAGCTGGCAAAAATTGAGGTGGGGATGGTTGCGAGGCAGCTCCCTGCGCCCGATCAATTCTGCTTGGAGTAAGCAACTTTGCATATTGTGGGTCGCTGCACAGGAAGCAATTTCTTGATAGTGATCGACGCAAAATATGATGGCTTTGTTGAAATCAGCATCAGTATCGGCTTTGGTCTCATGAATCGGAGAAGGATAGCCCAGTTCTTGCGCTCTATTTCTCTCCTTTTCCATGTAAGCACCTCGCACGATCTTAGCACCGAGATGATATCCCCTCTTCTTGGCACGATCATAAGCCTGGTATAAGAAATTCAATCGATCTTTGCGATACATCTGAAAAGTCTGGTACACGATGACTTTGCTCATGTTGTACTTTTCCATCATCATGTCAACCAACGCGTCGATGGTATATTGCATCCATGATTCCTCTGCATCAATAAACACCTTTACCCCCAGTTGATAGGCATGACTGCAGATTGTATCCAGGCGAGATACCACTTGCTTGAAAAGATGGGTTTGTTCATCATCAAGCCCTCGATTTTCCTGCTTGGCTTCAAGGAGGCTGTTCTTGGACAGCGCGCTAATTTTGACGCTGACTACCGGAACACTTTCGTTGGATGCCGCGAAAGTGATTGACTTCAGAAATTGATCTCTGGCAGCATCGAGTTCACTCTCGGTAGATTTTCCTTCAGCGCCATAGTCCAACACCGTAAGGATGCGATGATCCCGCAACCGGTCGATGGCCCGTTGAGAAGAGGCCAGCGTTTCACCACCGACAAACTGCTCGAAAATAGTGCGTTTGATCAAGACCTTGATCAAGGGTATGGGATACTTACTAGCCCAAACCGCGATTGGTGTGACCAGTTTCATCAGCCAGGTATGCCCCATCATCGAAAAGAGCCAATTTGCCTTCTTCAGCTCCCGGTCTGACTTATGTGCAAAAGCAATTTCTGTGTTTGAAAAATCGACGTACTGATTCTTGTCGACCATCTCTGTGGTGATGCTTGGTTCCAGAATACAGAAATTTTAGACCGGACAAGATAAAAATTATGCATCATAAATCACCAGTAAGAAAGCTTCGAATCGCTCCTAATCAGGATGCCAATCCAGTGGTTGAAAATGTCAGCTCCTAAGCAGAGCCATGGTTCTCTTTGGTCCAAATTGCCCACGATTTCTCGGCTTGCAATTCCAGCATTTCCAGTCCATTCTTAACCTCAGCTCCCCGCTGTTGACCCCGTGCCAGAAAAAGGGTCTTCTGCGGGTTATAGATGAGGTCGTATAGAAAATAACCGGGTTCCACATTGTGGTAGGGAATATCAGGAGCCATATCAACATGCGGATGCATACCCAAAGGTGTCGTGTTGACAATCAGTTTATGTTTAGACATAAGGTCAGTGGTGATTTGATCATAGGGAATCGCAAATTCACTGACTGTCCTTGATACGGCAACATAAGGAATGTCCAGCTGCGTCAACGCATAGCACACAGCCTTTGCAGCCCCTCCCGTACCCAGCACCAGAGCTCCAGAGGTAAAATCTTCAGGAATGAAGCGTGATAGGGATTCTTGAAAGCCATAGATATCGGTATTATACCCCTTGAGGCTCTGGTTTTTGACTACAATCGTGTTTACGGCCTCAATAGCTGCTGCTTCCGGATCCAGTTGGTCGAGGTATTCGATTACGGATTGCTTGTAGGGAATGGTGACATTCAACCCCCTGAGATCAGGCCTATCCCTTAATAGATTAGGAAACTCGCCAATTTCTTTCAGGGGAAAATTCTCATAACTATAGCCTGCTAAACCCTTTCTGGCAAATTTCTCGCTAAAATATTTTCTCGAGAATGAATGCGACAAAGGATAACCTATCAGTCCTAATTGCATGGTCTACCTACTAGCTTTAGCACCCAAATACGTCATCTGGTCTGCTCATCAAAAGGTGGCAATATATGCCTATCGCCGGACATGCAGTACTGCCAAAATGTCACACGTAGCCCAAATTATCCTTATCTTTGTAGCCTTTTTGCAAGAGAGCACTTATGCACTACAACGAGGCAACAAAAGATATGGTTAGGGAGGATAGGCAAGGAGAGATCTTGCAAAAGGCAAGCCATGCCAACAAAAAGGCAAGGCAGTTTTATATCGAATCTTATGGCTGTCAGATGAATTTCAGTGACAGTGAGATCGTAGCTTCGATATTAAATGAGGCAGGATATGCAGGGACAGCCGACATCGAGACGGCAGATCTTATCTTGATCAACACTTGCTCGATCAGAGAGAAGGCCGAAGAAACGGTTCGCAAAAGACTGAGGGTCTTTGACCGGCTCAAGCGTGATAGGCCGGGAACGCTAGTGGGAGTTTTGGGGTGTATGGCGGAAAGACTTAAGACGAAGTTGCTTGATGAGGAAAAGCTGGTAGACATGGTAGTGGGGCCGGATGCTTATCGCGACTTGCCGGTTTTGGTGTCCGATGCTGAGGAAGGACAGCGAGGTGTCAACGTATTCCTATCAAGGGAGGAGACGTATGCTGACATCAGTCCCATACGGTTGGGCTCCAATGGAGTCACTGCCTTCATCTCGATCATGAGAGGCTGCGATAATATGTGTTCATTTTGTGTAGTCCCTTTCACGCGAGGAAGAGAAAGGAGTAGAGATCCCTATAGTATCGTTGCTGAAGCCTCTGATCTATTTGAGCGAGGCTTTAGGGAAGTAACTCTACTGGGTCAAAATGTGGATTCTTATCACTGGACAAACCAAGATGGTTCTGAGGAGACCGATTTTTCACAACTCTTGGTACAAGTTGCTGAGATTCATCCCGATTTGCGTGTGCGGTTTTCGACGTCACATCCCAAGGATATCACTGATGATGTCATGTATGCCATCGCTGGTCATGAAAACATTTGCAATTATATCCACCTTCCGGTTCAATCTGGCAATAGCAGGATCCTTGACCTGATGAATCGAACCTACGATAGGGCTTGGTATATGTCGAAAATTGAACGGATCTATGAGCTTGTTCCGGATTGCGCCATTTCTTCAGATATCATAGCTGGTTTTTGTTCCGAAACGGATGAGGAGCATCGAGAAACCCTAAGCATGATGAAATTCGCTCAGTACAGCATGTCTTATATGTTTTACTACTCTGAACGACCTGGCACTGTAGCCGCCAAGAAATATGAAGACGATGTGCCATTAACTGTAAAGAAGAGAAGACTTGCCGAGATCATTGAATTACAAAACCAACTATCACTGGAGCATAACCGCCAGGAAATCGGTCAGATCAAACGCATCTTGATCGAAGGTGATTCTAAGAAATCGAGGGATCACTTCCGCGGTCGTACTTCTCAAAACAAGATGGTTGTTTTTCCAAAAAAGAGGGGCTTGGGAGCCGGTCAATATGTTGACGTCTTGATTGAAGATTGTACCAGTGCAACGCTCTTAGGTACGGTTAAGGAAACAGTTAATCAATTGGGCTGAGCAGATGACCTCCAATTTACAAGCCATAAAGCAGCGATTTGGGATTATCGGTAGGTCCCCTGGGCTCGATCATGCACTAAAAACCGCCATCAGGGTGGCATCTACCGACCTGACAGTCTTGATTTCGGGTGAGAGTGGTGTTGGGAAGGAAAATATCTCCAAGATCATCCATGCCTTAAGTGCCCGAAAGCACAACACATTCATCGCCATCAATTGTGGAGCCATTCCTGAGGGCACCATCAATTCAGAGCTGTTCGGGCATGAGAAGGGTGCATTTACAGGAGCGACGAGCGAGAGGAAAGGTTACTTTGAAACGGTGAACGGCGGTACAATCTTTCTCGATGAGATTAGTGAGATGCCCTTGGACACTCAGGCCTTCTTGCTCCGTATCTTGGAAAGTGGCGAATTTTTACGCGTGGGCTCGTCCAAGGTCTTGAGAACTGATGTAAGGGTGGTCGCTGCCACAAATGTCGATCTACTCGACCGCGTAACCAAAGGCAAATTTAGGGAAGACCTTTATTATCGACTAAACACTGTACCTATTTTGGTACCCGCACTCCGATTTCGCAAGGAGGACATTTGGATGCTCTTTCGAAAGTTTGCCGTCGACTTTGCTGAGAAATATCGTACTACTGCCATAAACCTCACTACTGAAGCCAGAGATCTGTTGGAGAGATATCACTGGCCAGGCAATATCAGGGAACTCAAGAACGTGGCTGAACAAATATCCGTACTCTCCGAAGAGCGAACCATTGATGCTGAAACCCTGGATGCTTTTATTCCCGAGGCCAATAGACGGCATCTTCCGGCCCTGATGAACAATGGAAACAAGGCTGAAACCTTTGAGGAGCGAGAGATCTTATACAAACTTCTATTCGATATGAAATCGGATCTCAATGATCTTAAGAGGTTGGTGTTCGAGCTGATACAGAACAATGATTTACGAATACCAGATCGCCAACTGAAGCAGCTCGAGGCGGCAGAAGTCCCGGTTGCCACGCCGGGAGAAACGTATCAGCAGAGGGTTGAACGTTCAAACTTGGCTGTCAGTGAGGAACCACCTCCAGATGTAGGCAAGCCCATCATACTTGCCAAACAGCAGGCTTCCGAGTATGACAAGATGGAAGTGGTAGAAGAAAATCTGTCCATTGAAGAAATGGAAAAGGACTTGATTAAGAAGGCCCTCAAAAGGCATCGAGGCAAACGTAAAGATGCCGCAAAGGATCTGGGTATATCAGAGAGAACTTTATACCGGAAGATAAAACAGTACGAACTGGAGTGAGGAATCTAATGTTGATTGGTAATCTAGGCATACTTATTGGATGTGCTTTGTGGGGATGCTACTCATTCAAGGGCATTACCATACCGCCTGATGCCAGCACCTTTTATGTGAGTGAGCTTACAAATCGTGTGGCGACGGCACCAGCAGATATCGGTCAGCAATTCAGCGAGACTTTAAAACAAAAACTGTTGAACCAATCTCGGCTCAACTTTTCTGATCAAGATCCCGATTTGGAATTTAGTGGCGAAGTAACCAGATTTGCCGTATCTTCTGTGGCGCCCCAACCAGGAGAAACGACAGCTTTTAACAGGTTAGATGTTGCCGTCCGTATAAATTTTGTATCGCATCTGGATGAAGAAGAGAATTGGGAAAGTAGTTTTTCATTTTATCAAGATTATTCTCGAGATGAAAATCTTCTGGACTTGCAAGACCAGCTAATAGCTGCTATATTTCAACAATTGGTTGAAGATGTTTTTAATAAGGCTTTTACCAATTGGTAAAATACACTCATCATTGTGTTCATGGAGGAAAAGTTGATCAAGGGATTGCCGATGGCACATTATCTTAGGAAACCTGAATCCCTAAGGGAAGTACCAAAGGAAGAATTGATGGGACTGGCCGAGGAATTTCCCTACAGTGCACATCTTCATCTATTGATTGCCATCAAGGATCATCTCGAAAGTGGGGTCATCAGTCCTGAATTGCTAGAGCGTGCAGCCCTCTACATATCTGATCGAAAGCGGCTTGGTGAATGGGTTAATAAGTTGCAAAATATTAGGAAACTCGGACATGGTTACGACGAGGACCAAATGAGTTCTCTCTATACGCAGATGCCAGATGATAAACCAGTATCGGTAGAAGATCAGTATCAAGATGATGATATTTACAAAACAGAATACCTGGAAGGTGGATTTTCAGAAATCAACGTCAAAGAGGCCGTTGCCGATGTAGGGACTGACTCGGTATCTTCAGCAGAACAACAAACGGAGATCGAAGACCAACCTCCCTCCTATCGCCAGGACCACATTCTACCATCGGAAGAAGAAGAGCCGGCAGAAAGTCTGGAAGGTACTGTTCTAGAACAGAATCTAGATGCTGAAGATCTTCATGAAGAGATCCCTACCGAAGAATCTGAACTTTCACACCTGCAAAATCCGGCTGATGTCGATGATGACAAATTGGACGACCTACCTCCTGATGTGAAGATCGAAACGTATGAACACAGTGACCTGAATGACCCAAAACTCGAAGAAGTCACGAAAGATCAAGATCAGGAGGCAGTACCTTCTGATGATGTAGCCCCGGAAGAGGCTGCTGACTCATCCAAAGAAGGTTCTCCTTTAGAATCTGAGGTCTTGCTTCGTGCAATAGATCCGGAGGCATTTGAGGAGATCAGTCAAAAGCAAAATGGGACCAACACCGATCGATCAGGCCAAAAAAACCCGGCAGAGGAACTCCGGGAGCCGGTCGCGGAGGATGATGGTGAGATGTCATTTATCACCTGGCTCCATGATTTGGACAGCAGCGCCTCCGAGCGCTATGATGATTTAGAGCAAAAGGTACTGACAAAACCATCGGATTCCGAGGTTAGCAAGAAGGAGAAGAAGAAGAAAAAGAAGAAAAAGAAAAAGAAGAAAAAGAAAGCTTGGAAAGCCAGCTTGCAACCTGATGAAGCACTTGTTTCAGAGTCACTTGCAGAGCTCCTCGCTTCCCAAGGACACTTCCAAAAGGCTATAGAAATGTATGAAAAGCTGCGTTTGATTATTCCCGAAAAAAGTATTTTCTTTGCGCAGAAAATTGAGGAGCTCCAGAAAAAAAGCTAAGGGTATATGGTAACTGTTATGACATTTCTCATCGCGATCATTAGCTTGATCTTGATGGCTGCGGTACTGATACAGAATCCTAAGGGAGGAGGTGTAGATTCCACTTTTGGAGGGCAGAGTGCCAACCAAATGTTTGGAGCAGCAAAGTCTACCGATTTCATTGAAAAAATTACCTGGGGGTTGGCCATTGCTTTGTTTGTCCTATGCATTATCACCACGCTTATGGTTGGGTCTGGCCCAGCAGGGGAGAATTTGATCTCCCAGTAAGTTCTGAGCATCTAGTTTAGAAAACCTGAGCATGACATCAGGTTTTTTTTTGCCAATTTGGCAAGGTTACGACAGAATGTATTGGCAAAATTCAGCCAAGAACGCCTACCAGCTGCAATTATGACAGTTTTAAGCAAATGGCACAAGAAGTGTGGAGCACTATATTGATTTATGAACCATTTTCCTAACAATTAAATTAAAAGTTGATTAGATATGATGAAGCCAATTAATGATCGAGTAGTGGTAAAACCTGCTCCGGCTGATGAAAAAACCAAAGGAGGAATCATCATCCCCGATACAGCAAAAGAGAAGCCTCAGCGCGGTGAAGTGATCGCTGTGGGTCCTGGCAAGGACGGCAATCTTATGACTGTTGCATCAGGTGATATTGTACTTTACGGTAAGTATGCCGGTCAGGAGCTATCTTATGATGGAGAAGAATACTTGATCATGAGAGAAGACGACATCTTGGTCATTTTAGATAAGTAAGACCACCCTCCCCTTGATCGGGAGATACCCTTTTTATTCTTTTCATTTAAAAATTAAAATCATAATTCAAAATGGCTAAAGAAATTAGCTTTGATAGTAATGCCCGGGCAAAGTTGAAAGCAGGCGTTGACGCCCTGGCCAACGCAGTGAGTGTGACTCTAGGACCTAAAGGACGAAATGTTGTTCTACAGAAGTCTTTTGGTTCTCCTTCTATAACCAAGGATGGTGTGACAGTGGCCAAGGAAATAGAATTGGAGGATCCAGTAGAAAACATGGGTGCTCAAATGGTGAAAGAAGTTGCCTCTAAGACTTCGGATGTAGCCGGTGACGGCACGACTACCGCCACCGTCCTAGCTCAATATATGATCAATGCAGGGATGAAGAATGTGACTGCAGGAGCCAATCCAATGGACCTTAAGAGGGGCATTGACAAGGCAGTCAAAGAAGTAATCGAGCATTTATCGGGTCAATCTGAGGTTATTGGAGACGACTTTGAGAAGATCAAACAGGTTGCTGCCATTTCAGCAAACAACGATCAGGAGATTGGTGCCTTGATCGCCGATGCTATGAAACGGGTGTCAAAGGATGGCGTCATCACGGTCGAGGAAGCGAAAGGTACCGACACCTACGTTGATGAGGTCTTAGGCATGCAATTTGATCGAGGATATCTCTCACCGTATTTTGTGACTGATGCTGACAGCATGACGGCAGAATATGAGAGTCCCTACGTACTGATTCATGATAAGAAGATCTCCAACATGCAGGATATCGTTCCAATTTTGGAGAAAGCTGTTGGAGCAGGCAAACCCCTTTTGATCATCGCTGAAGACATTGAGAGTCAAGCTTTGGGAGTGCTGGTAGTGAATCGCCTAAGGGCTCAGCTGAAAGTTGTCGCTGTGAAAGCACCAGGCTTCGGCGATCGAAGAAAAGCCATGTTGGAAGACATCGCGATTCTGACTGGAGGTACGGTGATTTCAGAAGAAAAGGGTTATAAATTAGAGAATGTTGACTTGGAGCATTTAGGTACTGCCGAAAAGATCACGGTTGACAAAGACAACACGACCATCGTAAATGGCGGAGGTCAGGAGGACCAAATTAAAGCTCGAATCAACCAGATCAAACAGCAGATCGAAACCACAACTTCCGACTATGATCGTGAAAAACTTCAAGAGCGACTCGCTAAGTTGGCCGGTGGTGTAGCCGTACTCTATGTAGGAGCAGCTACTGAGGTAGAAATGAAGGAAAAGAAAGACCGGGTGGATGACGCTCTCCACGCCACACGTGCAGCCGTCGAAGAAGGTATTGTCGCTGGAGGCGGTGTAGCCTTGATCCGGGCGCTAGATGCATTGAATGATTTTCAGGGATCAAATGAAGACCAGACGATCGGTGTCGGAATTGTCAAGAAGGCTCTTGAAGCACCGATCCGGATCATTGCCGACAATGCCGGTGTCGAGGGCAGTGTTGTTCTCCAGAATGTATTGAATGGCGAGGGATCATACGGCTATAATGCGCGTACCGATGAGTATGCTGATCTTAAAAAAGCAGGAGTTATTGATCCTACTAAGGTAACTCGGATTGCCTTGGAGAATGCAGGATCGATTGCCGGAATGATCTTAACCACGGCTTGTGTTGTCAATGACAAACCCGAAGAGGAGAACTCTGCTCCAGCAGGAATGCCACATGGTGGTGGCATGGGAGGAATGATGTAAGAATAGTTTCTCTAGATAATATATATATTGAAAAGCCTTTGGTATGATGCCAAAGGCTTTTTTTATTTGATCCCTCTTATTAAACCGACTTCACCTCTCACTCCCCCCTGAGCACTCGGAGTACGGCCTACCCATCACAGCCGTTATTGAAGGCACCCATCGATTTATCCATACTTCTATACAAATAGACAAAGATTCAATACACAATTCCTCAATCAACATCAGATTCAGTCCTAGGTTCTGAATTTCGAACCTCTGTCATCCTGTACTAGTACTAGTGAGTCTACTCCGAAAAGGTTACCAAATCAAAAATGGCTCTTTTGGCGATCTTTCCCCTCCTCCGCCAAAAGGCTGTGAGCGGGCAGGCATTCTTCTCAATCGGCTGATACTCAGGTATCACCCAATCTCGAAAAAGTGAAAATCTCACCTGCCCAACTTCGTCAGTCAGGCGGGTCCAAAATAGGCTCATTTCATGAAGATGGCACTTTCCAGAGTAGCCTCACTAGCGAGGGACCGACTTCTGGAATCATGAATTTCCCCTCTATTCAGAGACACCTTCAGGTTGGTGCTCAAAGTCCTCCACATTTATACCTGTCACCTCCACATCATCACTTTCCCCGTACTGGGTCCACCTTTTCAGATACATAATACCTTCTTCATCCATTGACAACCCCTTGTATGTGAGTCTTACCTGTTTAGGGTTCGGCAGGCCAGACGCCTTCGTCAGGCCAATGCTTTGCCTTCGGCTTCCTTCAACCATCTCCCCTCAGTTAAAATCTTACCGCTTAGCTAACGCTGCCCCTACCGGGTACATCGTGGACTTTCACCTCCAAGTATCTGCGCCATACCGGGTGCATCAATGCAAAAAGGCCATCCCGGTTACCCGGGATGGCCTAATCACCACTCATGCTTCAGACATATTATCTAATATGGATCATCTTCTTGGTTGCCGTAAAGGCTTCTGTATCCAATTGATAGTACATTACCCCAGTTTCAGCTAAGTCAGATTGTTTAATCTGGAACTCATTGTAACCTTTGGTAAATTCTCCTGATTGTGTATGGATCAACTTACCAGTGACATCATAAACCGTAAGTACGGCTTCATCTGCTGCTGGTAGATTAAATCCAACCGTTGTTACTTCCGTGAATGGATTCGGACTGTTTTGGAATAAGGCAAACACATCCTCAGCAACTCCAGTATGGCTATAACTAATGGCTACATTAGATATCTTGTCACTACTGTTGTATGCTTCAGCACTGGTTACACTGGAATTGATGGTCATGGCATCACTCAATTGAGCATTACCTTTCGCTTCAATAATCAGTGTAAACAACACCTCACCTTCAGCAAGGTCGGTTCCTGCATCACTATTCCAACTGCTGGTGATGATTCCCTCACTTAGCCGTTCAGCATTGAAATGCTCTTCGGACAAGTTGAGTGCCTCACCCATTACGATGTCAGCAACGTGGAATGCATTCCGATCAAATTTCAGCGTATACTGATACCCTACGATATCTTTGAATGTACCCGCCTTGAAATTAACGGCATACTGCGAACCGCTGGTCATTGAAACATCTTCCACATTGAAGACCAGATGATTGTTGCTGCGTCCTGCTGATCTTTGACCATCAGCATCGTCTGTCAGGTCACCGATCTTCACACCAGTGAAGTGGATTTGCATTGGGTTATTGATTGGATCGATGACATACTGCTCTTTCATTCCTTCTTTATCAAAGAATCTCCATGAAGTATTGTCATTTAGTCGATCAACCTTACCAAGAATCAACTTACGGAGTGTCACCAAATCCAGCGTTGAAATCCTACCGTCATTATTGACGTCGGCGGCAATCTCTTTGTACTGACTCGGCAATACTTCCTTAGCAAGTATGTGCTTCTGGATCTTCACCAAGTCAAGTGTAGAAATACCATTCATGTGATCGGTATCTTTCGTTGGCTTGATGGTCACCTTTTGTCCCAGGGCAGTTGCAAACGCATAGGCTCCAGAGCTCGTTGTCAAGTAATCTAGGATCTGTCCGTCCTCTAACTGAGCCTGAACCCGTACATTCTTAATGCTCTGATTCAAGGTAGTCTGGATGGCTCCTGTGATTGTATTATTATTAGAGAAATCTCCACAACCTCCCATGTTATTTTGTACCACGAGGAGTACATCACAGAAGTCAAATGATCCTTTCTCATCGATGACCCACAAGCGAATTGTCTGGGTTCCGATCTGATCACAGCCTACTACCAGGCTATCGGCATCTTCCACGAAGGTCGTGTCATCGACCCCATCCATCAATTCAATCTTGAACGATATCTCGTCATCACTGTCACACGCTGGTGCACTGCTGCGATCAAATTCATTGGCCCAGATGGTCACCATCGCGGTGTCTATCGTTCCATCTTGATCCAAATCCATTGGGGTCAGCTCCGCAGTCAAACTCGTAATACAGATGGCCGTTGGCTTCTTACCCGTAATCACCGTAAATTCATCGATACAGTAAGACTCATTTTGACATTCGTCCGTCACCCGTACTCGTAGCTCGTAGTCGCCAGTCAACAAGTCTGGTACTTCTACCACAAAGGCATCTTCTATCCCTTCTAACTCCCCTTGATCGCTCGCTACGGTCTCCTTCTCACTTCCCTTCACCTCCAGTAACTCCCAGTAGTAACTCAACGTACCACATGGATCATTCACCGTTACCGTCTGACGCAATGTATAGGCACACCCTGCTGCCTCTACCTCTTCCAGATCTTCTTCAAAAGTACATACCGGTGGCATCGTATCTTGCACGATGATCTTCTGCTCCCAATCAAAGGTCTTCCCTTCGTAGTACGGATCCAACCACCAGTACGCCAGATCTTCTTCTACTGGCTTATCCAGATAGCACCAGTCTATGAAGTGCCAGGTTCGGATGATCTTATAACAGGCCTCATCTCCACCCACAACTTTAAATACTTTATCGCTGTGTCCGATTCCTACTATGCGGCAATCATCATCAAACATGTATTCTGGCTTACCTACTGAATCTGGTGACAGTGCTCCGGTGGCATTCCCTGACTCATCATACTCTATTCCACAGGTGTATACCGTCTTCTCTAATGGTTTGTAAAACATCCCCTTCTGTAGCTCACAGTTGTTGCCTACCCAGATCAGTTGCTTGCGGGTGATCGTGTCCCTGTGATTGTTCGGCGTACTGTAGTGACCGTCTTCATCCGGTGGACAGCCCTGGATAAACTTCCACTTCCGGTAGATGTATCCTTGTCCGCAATGGTCAAATTCACACCATACCTCTTGCTCACACAGTACTGCACTTGGACAGTTGTTCACTACCTGACCGTAGTGCGTATAGTAGTGTACCGTATCTATCCAGCACGAGTCAAACTCTACATCCTTCCAGATATAGCCCAAGTGCTCGTCATATTCCCTGACCTTCTTCACATACGTACTGCATATGCATTCGGTATCGTAGAAATAGCCAGTGTCTGGTGGGGGTACGTTGCCATACTCATCTCTCCATACTTTCTCATATCCTCCAAATCGCTTATCCAACTCACTCAACGCTACTTCATCTCCCTCTTTGGCCGCTTCTACTACCCACTCTATACTCACTGGATCCTCTACTCCTGGATATTCGTAGATCGATGACTTATAGCCCGCACAGGTGATCTCCTGATCGTATACATCTCGCTCAATCTGTACCGGGGTCTTGTCCTCTACCAATACATACGTCCAGCAGCGACTCCAGTTGCACCAGTAGTCCATCACCAGTAGCTCTACCACTACCTCCTTACACGCATCCTCACAATCAAATGGTACCGCATCGCTCCAGCCTCCTCCGATCTGATCCCATTGATCGATCAACTCATCGGTGATCTCTTCTACGCCCTCAAATTCATCTTCACATCCCAAATCCTTGATCAAGCGCTTGAAGAAATGCTCATCAAAATCATATGGATGCTCCAGACACTCCAGCATGTATTTCTTACACAAATCGTATTTCCACGAATTCCACAACAGATCACTACACTCCCTTCCATCTTCTTTGAGCCACTTCATCGTCTTGTAGTAATGGGCCTCTACTTCATCTTTGTGCTTGTCGGGCTCCAGATCTGCACACCACAACGTGTCGTAATGCTCATTGTAGCACGCTACATGGTAACTGTCACACAGATTTACACATGCATCCCACCAATCCGCTCGGCGTGCCAGCAACAAATTGATCTCACAATTGTCCCAGCTGCCTTCATCAAACGTCTCGGCATCTACCCATACTTTCTTCCCACTTAAACTCACCGTTACTCCTTTATCACATACCGCCACTGGTTTGGTCAAATCCTTAACTTTTACCCAGCACGTATCTAATCCGATATTGTGACAACTGTCATACGCCTCATAAAAGATCGCCATGGTCGGACCATGCGGTATCTTAACCTGTTTGTGACTCTCAAATAAATCTGGATCACTACTCGATCTCTGCATCACCACCGTGGTGATCCCAGGTATGATCGCCTTGACGTACTTCACTCCACTCCAGTCATCTACTACACGTACCGGTGGTACATAACTGTGTGATGCACAATCATGTGAGCCCGCTGGTATCAACAATGTGTCTCCAAATGGCCCCAACAACAACTCCTCGTTGGCTTTCGCCTCTGGCTCACACTCTACAATCGGTGGTAAGGTATCCAGGTCTACTACCCAGAACTCACACCTCCAATACCCAGGACCTATGCTGTCTAGTGGCGAGGCTATCGCTGTCTCTACCCACATCAAGCCACTTACATTGATCCCCGCTCCTCGGTCTTCAAAGCATATCTCATCACACGCCTCCAACGACAACGTGTACGTGCCATCTACTACAGCCGTAAATGATCCATTCAATCGATAACCCGCATTCACTCCATCTGATCCACTGATCGTAAAGGTCAAATCTCCTTCCTGCGGTACATTGATGCACATCCGTGTATACTCCGTAGTCGATCCACTTACCAAATCTACATCCGTCGCTCCCATATTGTTGATCAGCTTTACATCCGGATTTAGATTGTCGGTCGTCCCGTTAAACGGTGACAAACTGCTCGGCGTCAGATTCGTCCCATTCAAGGTGATCTGCGCACTTGACGTCGAGCGACTATACTCCCAGTGCTTGGGATGATAGGTATCTACAAAATCATTGATATTCGATGCACCTAACATCGTATACAATCCCGGTGTACCATAACAGCTCTGCTTGATCTCTACATTCACCTTGTACTGACTCACACACTCCCCCTGACTCAATGGCCACGCATCTACGTGTACCGCTATCCCACATTTTGGATCAAATTCCGCAGCCCTAAACTCCAGTTGGCCCGTACTCGAATTGTACTCCGTCTCTACAAACGATACCGCCTGATAACGGTCTATGTCCGCATTCGCTCCCATCATCATCGTATCTCCATACTGAAATGTCCGACCTATAACCATATAGGGGCCTATCTTGCCGCCTTCTCCACAATATACCGTATCACGCTCCGGACAAAACGCATTGTCTACCGTGATCTGCGGCAAACGCAATACAATGATCGTGTCAAATCCCGAGCCGCGGCGACCTTCCTTATCAAATGCCTCATATTCTCGCAATATGATCTTCGCCGTATCATTCGCAGCCGTACCCAATGAATCTGCCAAACAATCCTTCGCGTCTATCCAATCCGCTACAAAACTCGCATCTTCCTGTCCCCTACATGGTACCATCGCCAACGGAGGTATCCCATGGATATCTCCTCCCTGTACCAACGGATCAAAACAATATACCGTCTTGCTGCGCCCAAATATCACCGGGGCATTCCCTTGCTTAAATGTCAAATAACTCCAACAAGAGCCGCCTCCTCCAAAAATCGTCACGTTTACCTTTAATTGCCGTCCCAAATATCGACAGGCATGTAACGCAATCTCGTAGGTGCCTCCTACATTCTCTACATAAAAGATCCGCTGGCCATACTCGCCCGTGATCTCTATGTTTACACTATCCCCCTGGGCCGCTATCGCATCTATGTTGGTCACTAGCTCGTTGACCATCACTCGCGCCGTATCGTCAAACCCTATAGAGGCATTAATGTGCGTACAGTTCGGCCCCACCTGGGCCACTGCTCCTAGCGCCCCAAGCACCACAAATACAGCTATTTGAAGGTACTTCCAGGGCGAACTAAAGCGTGGAGGACCCTTTCGGAACCAACACGAATAATCCGAAGAAGTAAAACTCGTCTTTTTCATGAGTAACAGTTTTGGTTAAATAAAATTTCGGTTTCTGCATAAGTCAAATCGAGGGCAGAGTTATTTCTGCCCGGTCATATTATCATCAAGAACAATACCAATAGCCGAACTTTTAGGTAGTCACCAAGTCTACCAAAACTGCACTATGTATTACATTAAATCTTAATGTGAATTTCGGGCACAATAAAGGAATCAGGGAAAGAAAACTTACATGGGATAGGTTCTACATATACTGATATCTATTTATCAGCTATATAAACATTATAAAAAATCATAATGTAAAAACGCAATACAATCTTTTATCATATGAGGCAATTCATTATATGTAGAAATACCATATATAATCGTATTGAAAAAAAAGTGAAAAAAAATTGGCCATGGCTTGATAACCATGGCCAAACACTTAAATTCTTTTAGCGATGTGTTGAAGTCAGGGCAGAATCTACACTTTTGTGGTCTCCATTACAGGGTTAATCCATCCGAATCGATCTGTTCTTTTCCCTGTTCTGATGCCATTAATCTCTGTTTTCAATCTCTGAGCAAGAGAGTCTGGCTTCGGTTGCAGAACAATGTCATGACTGAGGTAGGAAATACGTTCTACATCCACAGCCACAGCGGCTGTACCTGAACCAAAAACTTCCTCCAAAGTACCCTTCATATAGGCTTCGACAACTTCGTCCATGGAAATTGGTCTTTCTTCTACCGGAATCCCATCAGCCTTTAAGATCTGAATAAAACTATCTCGAGTAATGCCCTTGAGGATAGCTCCATCAGTAGATGGTGTAATTACTTTACCGTCAATTACAAAAAATATATTCATGGTACCTACCTCCTGGGCATATTTAAAGTGATGGCCATCCAACCACAACACCTGATCAAAGCCCTCCTCCCTGGCCTGTTTTGACGCGTAGAGAGAAGCCGCATAATTTCCTGAAGTTTTCGCTTCTCCTACACCTCCCTTAGCTGCCCGAATAAATTCATGGGACGCCTTCAACGAAACTGGTTGGCTGTAATAAGGGGCGACGGGAAGTGTCAATATGATGAACTTAAATGTTTTAGATGGTGCGACACCAAGGAACTCATCAGTCGCAAACATAAAGGGACGGATATACAAAGCGCTCCCCTCTGCTTCTGGAATCCAATTTCTTTCCAGCCAGACCAATTGACGAATGGCCTCGACAAAGAGATCCTCGTCAATTGAAGGCATGACCATCCGCTCAGCTGAAGAATTCAAACGCTTAGCATGCATTTTCGGACGGAACAACAGGGGGATGCCCTCAGCGTTTTTTGAAGCCTTCATTCCTTCAAAAATAGACTGACCATAATGCAAAGTGAGATTTGCAGGATGCATGGGAATCCCATGAATACCCTCTATACGAGCATCCTTCCACTGCTCTTCTTCATACTCCATAACAAACATGTGATCAGTAAACACTCGACCAAATGGTATGTGTTTTAAATCAACCTCAGATAGTCTCGATTTGGCAACTGTTCTTTTGTTAATTTCCATGGTGCTTTTCTTTAGGTTTCAAAATTAGTTATTTTACCCTGCCCATGCATCAGCATAACTCCACAATTTCAAAACGTTGATGGATCCAAATTCAATTCGATGGGAAAACTTCCCCATCTATGACATCCCAACCTCATTGCCGAAAGTTGAAATGGGATCTGAAGATAAGTCCTTTTGGGTATGCCTTGAAGAAAAAGAATTTGAGAACCCTGAGACTATGACTTTCCTTGGCAGAGTTCTCGATGCTGCCTTACCCCATTGGCAGAAGAAAATCTGCCTCTGGAAGATACCCGATAAGGAGAAAGTACAATTTGGTGCCGCATTGGCCGCCGCCAACGCTAAAACCATCGTAGTCTTTGGCGTAACCCCGGATCAAATGGGCTTACAAATCACACATCATTTGTTCAGGCCTTTCGAGTGGATGGGTCACCGTATCTTGTTCTCAAAATCACTGGAAATCGTTTCAGGTGATCAGGAGACAAAAAAAAATTTGTGGATGTCCCTTCAATCTTTGACTGACCAAAAATGAAGAAACGTTCACAACCCCTGAACTTGGTCTTTGCTACTCGAAATGAACACAAAATCCGCGAAGCAAATTTGTTGGTTGCAAATTTTACCACCGGGCAAGAAACTCCAGAAATCATAGGTCTGGAAGAAATAGGCTGTGTAGAAGATATTCCTGAAACAGGGAAAACGATACACGAAAATGCCATCCAAAAAGCCACTTTCGTGACTGAACACTATGGCGTCAATTGTTTTGCAGAGGATACAGGACTTATTGTTGATCATCTAGATGGAGCACCAGGTGTTCATTCGGCACGATATGCCGGACCGGAAAGAGATCCTTGGAAGAACATGCAACTGCTGTTGAAACAACTTGACAAAGTCGAAAGGCCCTCAGCACGTTTCTTGACGGTGGTGGCTTTGAGCTTGGAGGGGGATGTGATCACCTTCGATGGAGTTGTGGAAGGAATCATCATCGACCAACCAAGAGGCAATAAAGGTTTTGGATATGATCCTGTGTTTTTACCTGATGGATTTGATCGCACATTTGGGGAGATGAGTATGAGAGAAAAGAACCTCATCAGTCATCGATCCAGGGCATTTAAAAAAATGATGATTTTTCTAGGCCAGTAAAAAAATTCTGACCAGCCTTCATAAGCTGGAATCAACAACTACTTGTTACCGACATTGCGGTCGGCAAGGATTTCGGTCTGCTAGATCTGATCAATAGGAGTTTTAGTCAGCACCGGTATAGTATCTTAAAAAGATCATGACTTCAAGTCCGCATACCTGAGTGAAAGCTATGCTGTTTAAGTCAGCACTAAAGTAAGTAGGTCACTAAACACTTTTGGTCAACAGATCAAAAATAAAAATCGCACTAAATAAAAGACTTGCTATCCCATTGGTAGTGAAGAACGCCAAATTAATCCGATCCAATTTTCCAGGTCTTACAATGAGATGCTGGAATAGCAACATACCCATAAAGATCAAGGCACCCACCCAGTGGAAGTACCTCAGATCCTCATATACGAGACTACTGAGATAACCACCGAAGATGATCAATAAGGCACAAATCATATGTAAAAAATGAGAGATGACCAGCGCTCTATTCTGTCCGACTGCTGAAGGAACTGACTTAAGGTGCTGATCACGATCAAAATCGATGTCTTGCAAGGCATAAATTATATCGAAACCACTGACCCAAAACAAAACGACCAGGCTATAGATTATGGGTAAAATTGCAAAATGACCTGTCACCGCCAGATAAGCCCCGATTGGAGCCAATGATAAGCCCAAGCCCAAGATAAAGTGACATAAGAGTGTAAACCTCTTCGTATAACTATACCCCATCACGATCAATAGGGCCAATGGCGACAAGTAAAAGCAAATGGGATTGATCAAATACGTAGTAAAACAAAAAAGCAACACATTGAGTAGGGTGAAAAGGAGAGCATTTCTCGGACTGATTATTCCAAGAGGGATTTCTCGGCTACTGGTCCGGGGGTTCAGCTTGTCAATATCACGATCAACATAGCGATTAAACGCCATCGCCGCGCTACGGGCAAAAACCATACAGGCGATCACTTTCAAAAAAAGGATACCAAAATCACTTTTATTCACTTCCTTCACTGCTAAGAAAAAGCCAAGGATTGCAAAAGGAAGGGCGAAGATAGTATGGCTGAACTTAATGAGTGAGAGATAGTTTTTCATACAAAGTAAAAGAGCCTGTATAACCAATATACAGGCTCAATTCTTATTTTCTTTGATTTATTGAGCGAAACTTGTTAGCTCGCGTCATCCGGTTTTTGAACTTCTCCGGTAATGGTCAGCACTGTTTTGGCTGGATCTGTATTTGCTGTTACCGTTACTGTCTTGGTTTGTTTTCCACTCTTTCCCTTGGAATCAAACTCGACATGGATTTCCCCGGCCTCTCCTGGGGCAATAGGTTCTTTGGTCCATTTCGGAGTGGTACATCCACAGCTTGGTTTTACATTACTTAGCACCAATGGCTCATTCCCGGTGTTCTTAAAAGTAAAAACATGGCCCACTTTTTCGCCTTGCTCAATCACTCCGTAGTCATGTTTAGTATCACCAAACTCAACTGTGGTGGTTGGTCCTGTCGGTGCATCAGCCGCTGGTGTAGGCACTGTATTGTTATCGGAAGTGGCGACTGCATCGGCATCACTAGTTTCCAAGGCGGTGCGGGCTTCGTCTTTTGCCGCATCTTTGGATTCACCCTGGCAACTCACCATAAAGAAGCCTACTGTAGCAAAGAGTAAGAAGACCAAAGGCAATCTGAAACTTTTCATATGTCCCGTATTTTTAATTCGACTGTAAAAATAGTTGTTTTTAACCATTATTTAAAAGCTGACAGGGCCAAATTATTGCTCTGTTGCTTTACAAATTCGTCAATCTCTGTAGAATCTATTCTACTTTTCGCAAAAAGTCAGAAAATGCTCAACATTTCGGGCATTTAGACAGTGATCGGGTGTCAACCAACCTTTATTTGCAATGATCACGCCAAAGTCCAGGTAATCAATAGCCTCCTTGGCATGAGCGTCAGGATTAATGCTGATCTGCACACCCTTCTCCAAGGCCACTGGAATCCACTTCCAATCCAGATCCAGACGATAAGGATTGGCATTGAGTTCAACAGCCACCTGGTTTGCCAAGCAAGCATCCAATACACGCTCCATGTCCAGTGGATATCCATCGCGACCCAATAACAGTCGACCCGTAGGATGACCGAGAATATTGGTAAAGGGATTCTCGATCGCCCTGATGATTCTGGTGGTTGCCTTGTCCTTATCCATCTTAATATTTGTATGAATGGATGCGATCACAAAGTCAAATCTCTCCAAGATATGATCGGGATAATCTAGTGAACCATCATTCAAAATATCGCATTCAATGCCCTTTAATACTTTAAAATTTGAAAAGGTGGTATTTAGCCTATCGACCTCATTCCATTGCTTTTCAAGTTTTTCTTCATCAAGGCCATTGGCATAAACCGCGATTTGTGAATGATCAGTAATACCCAGATATCGATAACCCTGGGCTGCGGCGTAATCGGCAAGATCAGCAAGATCGTCAACACCGTCAGAATAGGTACTATGGACATGAATGACTCCCTGGATCTCTGATCTCGTCACCAGGTTCTTGGGAGGTGTTGTCCTTTTCGCCAGGAGATCTCTTGCATAGGGTGGCAAAAAAGGTAAACCAAGTTGGTGAAACAAGTCAGCTTCGTCGTCAAACTGGACAGTCAGGTTATTTTGGACCCAAGATTTAGGTCCTGTCGTCCTCCACCATTCCGTGACGAAATACTCTGGATCAGCTCTATATATTCGCAAAGGTATTGAGTCGGCAAGTGTCCCAGCAAGCATCTGATCATTTCTCTCGTCTATATGAATACCACAATGATCTAGTGAAGCTGTTGGCCAGGCTCTTGCCTCAACAATAAATTCCACCCGACAGAGGACCGGTTGCCACCTTCTTATTGCTCCGGTAAATTCTATGCGACACTTAGGCCAGGTCTTCCTTAGCTGGTCTAAAACCATCTCCGCCAGGGACCGTACCTTTAGATGAATATATTTCGAGCGATTCCTCAGAAAGAATTCAAGTTGCTTTTTAATCTCGTTTTGTGTCTTCTCGCCAAATCCCTTGAGGTCAACAAGACGATTTTCTGAACAGGCATATAACAGTTCGGTAGCACTTTCTACACCCAGCGTTTTCCAAACGGTCATGATTTTCTTGGCGCCAATCCCCTTAATCATCACCAGTTCCTGGAGGCCCTCTGGAGTCAATTCCTTGTAACGCTCCAACGTTTTCATTTTACCAGTAGTCAAAAGTTGCTGAATTTTTTCGGTAATGGCCTTACCCACCCCAGGTAGTGCACGGATTTCTTCTTCGGTCATTTCGCTCAAGGGAGCACCCAACTTACTCAAGAGGCCATATGCTTTTTCATAAGACCGAATTTTATAAACATTTTCACCGTGAAGATCCATCAACCTTGCCAGGAGTTGAAAAGAAGCTGCAATTTCCTTGTTATTCATTATTCAGGTACTTTACGATTCAGCCGAGGCAATTCCGCCTTCTGAGCAGGTTGGCAAATGTAGGTAGTATACCCAATACCCACAATGCAATGCCTTTCAAAACTGGGAATCTATTAATCTGCCTGGTCTTACCTAGATTAGATTACATCAAATACAAAGCAACACAATTGAGGCACAGAGCAATAATGAAGCCTCCCGGCGAGGGCTGAAGCATCACGGCAGTATTTGGTTGGGGGCACCCTTACACTTAATCTTCTTTAGATCTAGGATCTTCAAAAGAACCGATCAATCGCCGATATATTCCGGAACTGTCTGAAAAGAAATACCCTTCTCGATTGGTTGATGACTGAAGTACAAAATCCTGCGTAGTGTCTTGCGAAGCATATACATCTATGGTAACTGGACCAGGCATATTGTTTCCTTCAATCTGCAAGGTTTTCAATTTCTGACCCAATTGGGTAGCTTCATCGGTTACAAAAGTAGATCCGGAGACCGACCTAATATTATTCAGATAACTCACCATTTTAGCCGAATCTACTTGATTTCCGGTTTCATCCCGCCAAACAGAATCTACCAGCTGATATTGGGCCTGAGCTCCATTCTCCAACAAGGTTATCCTAGTAATATCATCAGAATTTAGTGAAGTCAGCGTCTTGTCACGATAATTATCGGCGCCTTGGGATAGACTCATACTCAAAAACCCATCTACAGAATACACGGCATCTTCATCAGTCAATCTAACATACGAGATGCCACTCCTGGTCGCTTGGTTAAAATTGAAGCGACCAATGATAATATCGTCAATTAAATTATTTCCATCGAAAATTTGAATACGGGTTCCAGTTGAATCATCAACGCTATAGTCTTTCCATCGATCTGGATTTTTTGACACTACCCTATCTGCCCTGATATCTTGTAGACTCATCAACAAACTACCGACACTGCTTGTGGTTGCCGAAAATTGCTCTGCATCCTTGGTCAGCGACCACCCACTCCCAGTTTTTTCAAGCGCAAATGGCAGGGATTCATTTCCTGGATCGATCTGCAATTTGGTCACCTGCGAAGTGTCTATGGAAAGGATCTGAGGATCAAAACTGCGTTCTCTATTTCCACCCAAAACCTTCGATAATAGATAGATCAAGAGTAATACCCCAAAGGCTATCGCTAGATTTCTATTGTTCATGTGATATCATTTACCGTACTCCAAAAATAAATCCTACACCCATCGTTCTTGCATTCTTCGCAAACGAACATTCTTACTGCGCTGATTTCGGAAGAAACCGTAGATCAGTATGAGAACAATCGGTAAAAGAAAATTTAAATATTTCAAGCGGCTCCTTTTGCCATCTTCGAGATCCTTAATTGGACGTGAAGTCACTCCCTTGGTGCGAAGCTCAATTAAACCAGTGTCGTCTGACAACCAATCGATGCTGTTTACCATAAGACTGACGTTGTCGGGATTTTGACCACGCTGGCCAGAAACTGGAAAATTGCCATCACTGACGACAATAAGCTTAGATTGATTTTGGGTATTCTCTACAATGGCCCCGAGCGTCAGGTTGGACTGGGGAAAATCAGCATCTGTCCATTGTTTGTTAACATCAAAATATGTTGGGACCTTCACTGAGCCTGCTTTTTCCGATGAGCTGACGATTGGCGTAAACTTGGCAGTACTATCCCCAGTAAAACGGATAGGGCTGGCAAATTCAAAGATGACTTGCTCCAGACCCTCCGTGATCGGATGATCCGCAAAATTGTTCACTAAAGGAAGAAATGGAAAACTTACCTGGGTATTAAAAGTTAGGAAACCACTACGCTGTTGTACAGTGACATTTCCACAGCTGGCATCTGTTACAAAGCTGTCATCAACCAGAATACCCTTTTCGGCCAGCCAAGGAGCCAATCCAATCTCTACACCCGAACCACTGGCCGTAGATAGATCTCCGTTGACGCGATCAAAAGCTATGAATAAATGACCTCCCCGACTTAAAAACGCATCTAATTTTGCCAAATCAGCAGCCTGGAGAGTGTCTTTTGGCGCTACCAAGGCCGCTGTTTGAAATCTGGTTTCGATGTCGCCGGTTGTAATATCAACCGGTTCAACATTATATAGTACACTTAGAGACTGGTGAGCTTGTGAGAGCTCTTGCAAGCCTGGCTCACCATGGCCTTGAATCAGGGCAATCGATGGCTTATCTATGACTGCGAGTTTTTTAATCCCGGTCGTTAGGGCATACTCCATGGCACCTCCAGGCTGGACAAATGGAATGACCTCTTGTTGGTCTCCCAGCTTGATGATCGCTCCTAAAAAAGCCTTTTGCTGCTTGACCTGGTCCTTCTCACGCACATTAATCATTACGGGGGAAATCCCATTCTGAATAGCTTCTTGCTCAACAGTCGGATCCTCGTTGGGATTTACAAACTCATAATCCACATCTCCCTTGGAAATATTGGCATATTCTATGAGCATATCTTGGAAATCTCGCCGGGTCTTGGCTACATTGGGTGGCAGATCTTTTGAAAAATACGCTTTGATGGTTACCGGATCTTCCAAATTTTTCAAGATATCCTTGGTTGCCTTACTAAGGGTATATTGTTTGCCTTGGGTCAAATCCCAGCGGAAAAATAATTGCTTCGATAAAACATTTAGCAATATGACAATTCCGGCTACCAGTAATATTGATACAGAATTTTTCATTTCTAATTTCTTTTGCTAATCATGTATTCGGACAATAGGATTCCCAACAAACTGATCGAAATAAAATAAACCAGATCTTTCGAGTCTAGCACTCCTCTACTTATTGATTCAAAATGATTGGAAAGACTCAGGGTTTCTAGTATTTCACTAAGCCATCCGGAAGTACTACTGGCCATAATACCAAACAAGAAATGGAAGAATATTCCGATCAGTAAAGCCAATAAAAAGGCGACGATCTGATTATTGGTAAGGCTACTGGCAAAAATCCCGATACTCACATACATAGCACTCATCAGCAACAGTGCCAGATATCCACTGATCGTTGCGCCGTGATCAATATCTCCTAAACTTGCCACGGTAATATAATAAGGCAGGGTAAAAAGCAATGCAATAGCCACCAGTAAAAAGCAAGCAAGCCACTTACCTAAAACAAGTTGTCGATTATTAATCGACTTAGTTAAGAGCATTTCAATAGTGCCTGTCTTTCTTTCCTCCGCCAATTGCCTCATAGTAATTGCAGGGATAAAAACAAAAAGTGTCCAGAAAGCAACACCAAAAAAAACTTGCAAGCTGGCCTCTTTAACAAAAAATATATCTCCTCCAAAAAGCCAGGTAAAAAACCCACTAAACCCCAAGAATGCGATCAGCATAATGTAGGCAACCAATGAGTCAAAAAAAGAACTTAATTCGCGCTTGGCGACAATCCAAACAGGGTTCATAACTGTTTTTTTAATTCATGGTTAAGTCTCGGAAAATATCTTCCAGCTTGGTTTCAAAAGGTATCATCTCGGTGAGAATCCAGCCATTCCCTACACACAGTTGAAAGATTGCTTGATTGCTGCTGAGGTTAGGAACACTTTGGATCTCAAACCGCAATGAGTCTTTATCAAGTAAGTCGACAGATTGGACACTTGCCAAATCTTTGATCTTGTCGTAAACTTCCTGGTAATTCGGCGCTTCAATCTTTACCCTCAAGACCTGCTGACCTTGTGCCTGCTTACGCAAGGTGTCGGCAGTTCCATCAGCTACGATTTTACCACGGTTAATAATCAAGATTCGATCGCAGGTGGCTTCTACCTCAGGAAGGATATGTGTGCTTAGAATTACGGTTTTTTCCCGACCCAGCCTTTTGATAAGATCACGGATCTCCACGATCTGATTGGGATCAAGACCGGTTGTTGGTTCATCGAGAATCAATACCTCGGGATCATGGATCATAGCTTGAGCTAGCCCTACACGCTGACGATATCCCTTACTCAATTCTCCTATCTTCTTGTGCTTTTCGATGTCCAGACCACACAGCTTGACCATTTCTCTTATACGCGAATCCACTTGTTCCGGCGGTACATGCTGGAGAGCTGCACAGAATTGTAGATAATCAATCACCGGCATGTCTTCATATAGCGGGTTATGCTCGGCCAAATAGCCGATATTGCGCTTCATATCATGCTCTTTTATGGAGCGCCCGCTCATAGCAATATCTCCGCTATCAATGCTGAGATAGCCGGTAATCATCTTCATTGTAGTGGTTTTCCCAGCACCATTCGGTCCTAGAAACCCCAATATCTCACCGGGATTAACCTTAAATGAGATGTCATCCACGGCTTTTTGAAAACCATAACTCTTACTCAATCGGTCAATTACAATATCCATATGCCAATGATTTAGTTGCTGAAAGCACTGGAGGCTGCCACTGCCTTGAAACGGGCGCAAATTTAAGTATTGTTTGTATATCTTACAATTTTGATGATTGATTTACGATTGGCGGACCTTCGGAACCATCTTCAGATAAAGAGACAAGAAGATCGAACAGTCATCTGGGATCCCATCCGCAGAAGCTGGGTAGCCTATGCCCCGGAAGAAATGGTGAGACAACTCTTGCTACAGCACCTGATCAATCGCCTCAACTATCCCAAGAGCCTCATACAGGTCGAAAAAGAGATCATCATGCACCATCGACGCAGAAGATTTGACATCCTATTGGTGGACAAAACAATGAAACCTCACATGCTGGTCGAATGCAAAGCTCCACAAATACAGATTAGGCAAGAAGCTTTTGATCAAATTGCCCGATACAATATGGCTTTTTCTGTACCTTATCTGTTAGTAAGCAATGGGAAGCAAACCTATTGCTGCCATATAGATTATCTGAAGAAGACCTACACTTTTATCCCATCCGTACCCACATTCCACCATTTGACAAACAATGATTAAATGCTTTGGCTGGCAAAGGAGATTGTTGCATTTTACATCCAGCAATTGAAAGGCAATGTCAATATTAATTACGGGAGCCAACGGACAGATCGGCACCATATTGGCCCGGAGACTACGGCAGAAATACGGAGTTGAGACGGTCTTGACTAGTGATATTGTGAAGGGTGAAGAAAGCGAAGGACCCTTTGTGATGTTGGATATTCTCAATAGACAACGCATCAGGGAAATCATTGAAGATCACCGGATCAAACAGATCTATCATCTGGCTGCAATACTGTCAGCCAATGGAGAATGGAATCCTGAAAAGACCTGGAATGTCAACATGAATGGTTTGCTTAGTATTCTGCAGATTGCGCATGAATTTAATTGTGAACGGGTTTTTTTCCCTAGCACCATTGCTGTTTTTGGACCATCCACGCCTAAAATAAACACTCCTCAAGATGCTCCCATGATGCCAACGACCGTATATGGTATGAGTAAGCTTGCTGGGGAAAATTGGTGTCAATACTACCATCGACGCTATGGACTGGATGTAAGATCTATACGATATCCGGGCATTGTGGGGCCAGACTCTATGCCAGGCGGTGGCACAACCGACTACGCTGTAGAAATTTTTCATGCCGCAGTAAAAGACGGCACCTACACCTGCTTCCTCCAGCCCGATACGAGGTTGCCCATGATGTATATGCCAGATGCAATTTCAGCAACCCTGCAGCTCATGGAGGTTGAAGCCCAAAGATTGACCACCCGTAATGGGTATAATCTTACTGCATTCAGTTTTACTCCTGCCGAACTGGCGGGAACCATCCGTAAATATATCCCTGACTTTCGGATTAACTATAAGCCAGATTTCCGGCAGGAGATTGCCGATTCATGGGTGCAAAGTATCGACGATAGCCGAGCCAGGGTAGATTGGGGATGGTCGCCCAAATACGATTTGGAAGCCATGACCAAGCATATGTTGGATTATTTGCAATAATAAAAACACAAATGAATGTTTTCACAACTCAAAGATGAACTCACTCGAGAGCTGGATGAGCTCCGTGCAGCCGGATTATACAAAGAAGAGCGGATTCTCACTGGTCCACAAGGAGCACTTATTCATACCAAAGAAGGCGGAGAAGTATTGAATTTCTGCGCGAATAACTACTTAGGCCTGTCGGGGTTGCCGGTAATGGTAGAAGCAGGAAGGCGAGCCATGGATGAATACGGTTTTGGCTTGTCTTCGGTTCGCTTTATCTGTGGTACTCAGAGTGTACACAAAGAATTAGAACGCAAAATTGCTGACTTCGTGGGAACGGAAGATGCCATCTTGTATGCAGCTGCCTTTGATGCCAATGGTGGTTTATTTGAGCCCCTGTTGACTAAGGATGATGCTGTGGTTAGTGACGAGCTAAATCACGCATCCATAATCGATGGCATCCGGTTGTGCAAAGCTGCTCGCTACCGTTTCAAGAACAATGACATGTCAGATTTGGAAACTCAGTTAAAGGCGGCCAGGGAAGGCGGTTGCCGGAGGATTATGATCGCTACTGATGGCGTCTTCAGCATGGATGGGACCATTGCTCAGATCGACAAAATTTGTGACTTAGCCGACCGGTACGAAGCTATGGTAATGGTAGATGATTGTCACGCAACCGGTTTTGTGGGAAAGACAGGCCGGGGAACACATGAATATCGAGGCGCTATGGGTAGGGTAGATATCATCACCGGGACCTTTGGTAAAGCTCTGGGTGGAGCTTCCGGCGGTTTTACAGCCGCCCGAAGAGAAATTGTGGAATTGTTGCGTCAACGCAGCCGGCCCTACCTTTTTTCGAACACATTGGCTCCAGCTATTGCGGGTGCCTCGATTAAAGTCATTGAGATGCTCGAAGACTCGACTCATCTTCTCGATCATCTAGCTGCCAACACCAAGCTCTTTCGAACTGAAATGGAAAAGGCAGGATTTGACATCGTTGCTGGAGAGCACCCCATTACTCCAATTATGCTATACGATGCACCCCTATCACAAACCTTTGCTGATACACTGCTCTCCGAGGGCATCTATGTAATCGGTTTCTTCTACCCAGTGGTGCCTAAGGGCAAAGCACGGATTCGGGTGCAGATATCTGCCGCTCATAAGGAAGAACATATTCAGCAGGCTGTTGCTGCATTTATCAAGGTGGGAAAGGAGTTGGGTGTGATTTAGGAGATCCAACACCGTGGGGCCTCAGGTCATTTCACTCTGGCGCAGGTACATCAGTTCCCTTGCAATAGCTCTATGCAGTGTTCTATGTTCAGCTTTGTTCCTTGATCCCAGAGTCTTTTATATTGCTCTTGTCCTAGAAGCGATTGATATCTGGCCATTAGGGCATTGTGTGTTTTCTGGTCTACAGGATGGACAGGTGTCTCATATTGATGGCGGGCATGACCTGAACTAGCTAACAACTGCAAACCCACTTCTTCATTTTTCAACTTCAGACAAATATAGGACATCGTCTCCAAGCTCTGGGCGGTAAAATAGTGCATACCCACATCAGCAATATGTGTAAGATTGGCCATCTGGTGCTCAAAGGCATCGCCAAAATCTTCTTCAAGGATCTTCAATTGTACCAGAGCCTCCCTAACTCCACATAAATAAGTCTTGGTCACCCTTTCAGATACTTCGATCAAGTTAGTAATCTGCTCCTCTAAACCTTCCAGTTCTCGACGATTTAACCTAATCTGGATGTACGTGAGCTTACAACGTATCATCCCGGTAAGAGAATTGATCCGTTCCCACACCGGCAGAGCTTCCATGGTATACTTTTCTGCCAAGTCAATCTGATTCGAGTTGAAGAAGTTATGCCCTTTGACTGTCTTGGCCCAGCTCGTCAGCTGCCTATCAGACAAACCTTCAAGGAGTTGGAGGGATCGAGAAGAGCATTGGTCAGATTCGGCATACTTGCCAAAGACAGTGTAGAATAGGGCCTGATTGGTAAGAACAAAGGCCTGGCTGCGAGTGTCTCCGATAGCCACACGGATTTTTCTGCTCTCTTCAAGTAATTGCAATCCCTTCTCTAAATCCCCTTTCCAAGCAAAATGCCAGCCGAGGTTGTTCTTACTAACCGCTATACCTCTCTGATTTCCAAGTGTCTGATTAATATTCAATGCCTTCATTGACATTTGTCTACACTCCTCAAAATGACAATCTTGTTGGTATACCCAACCCAAGTGATTAAACACCTCAGCCATGCCCTCTTCGTAGTTTAACAAGCGGGCCATCTTCAATGACCTTTTGAAGATCTCGATAGAGTGGTGCATACTTGTAGATAACGAGATCATGATGCCATAGGCGTTGAGTGCCTGGCATTGCATTTTAGTCGGTGATTCGGGATCTTGAATTTCCAACATCTTCCTGAGCCATTCCGAACCCTCCCTTATCATTGATCTCACCGTCCAGAATCTCCACATCCAAACCGCCATCGCAAGACCCCTCTCCGGCTTTATTTGCTCCAAAAGCCAGGACAGTACTGCCCGTAAATTATCAGATTCACGATCAAGGAGATCCAACCAGTATCCCTGCTCTGGGCCGGTCAGGTGCTTGGCTGCATATTCCACGACTTCAGTGTAGTAGCTGACATATTTTTGCATGGTATCATCCTTTTCCAAAGATGCGCCAAGGCGATCTTGGCCAAAGGCCCGCAAGGTTTCTAACATGTAGAATCTTGGTTCCCCATCTTCTTCGACCGCTCTATGAATAAGACTGTGATCTGCCAGCGTCGCGATCAAATCTAGAATTTCCAAATTGCCCTTGTAACCCTCAAAGCACACTTTTTCAGCCGCCTCTATAGTGAAACCACCACTGAATACAGAAAGGGATCTAAAGAGAGTCTGCTCCTCAGGACTCAGCAAATTGTAGCTCCACTCAATGGCCGCCCTCAGTGTTTTATGACGATCAGGTTGCGTGGTAGACGATGAGCTAAGGATATCTAATTTATTGGTCAGGCGCTTAAGCAGTGCAATAGGTGAAAACAACTTAATACGGGCAGCTGCGAGTTCGAGTGCTAAGGGTAGCCCATCTAAATGGGCACATATAGAGGCGACTGAGTCCTTGTTTGTGGCAGTTAGTGCAAAATTGGGCAGCATACCTTGTGCCCGGTTTATCAATAATTCAATTGCAGGATACTGCATCATCTCATCAATCGAATGTTCTACATCTAAAGACGGATACTTAAGCTGCCCTACTGCAAATTCATGTTCTCCAGGAATATTTAAGACTACCCGACTGGTTACAAGGATCTTTAGCTCGGCACATGATGCAAGGATTGTGCTTACATCCTCCGAAGCTGGTAAAACATGCTCGAAATTGTCGAGAATGAGTAACATGGTCTGATTACTTATGAAATCGATCACGGATTCTAGACCTTCTTTGTTGGGATCTTGCTCAATTCGTAAAATTTCCGCGATCTTAGGCACTACGCCCTCAGCCGAGGACAGTGGTGCCAGCGTCACGTAGAAAATTGGTGTGTTTGATCCTCTTTTCAACTTATTGGCTACCTCTAATGCCAACCGTGTTTTTCCTGTTCCGCCAGTACCGGTGAGAGTCAGCAATCTTGAATTTTCCAATAGGCTGATGACTTTCCTGATTTCATCTATCCTACCCACAAATTTATTGACTGAAGCCGGGATCTGGCTCTGGAATCTCGATTCAACCCGGTAGTGGGACGGATTTACACCAAAACGCTCTGAGAAAGACTTACTGAAATATGATAAGTTATTAAAGCCAGTTTGATAGGCTATTTCTGAAACATTTCCGGCATTCTCTTTCAATAATTTTGAGGCTTGAATTAATCGCTCTTCTCGGATCAAATCACTTGGTGATCTCCCTGTCAAACGATGAATCTTGCGATAGAGTTGAGGTCGACTAATGGCCAATTCCTCACAAAGGGAGCTGACCGATAGGGAGGAATTTCCCAAATTGGCTTCAATCACCCTTCTGACATCAGCTAGAAATCGATCGTCTTGCGAAGTGACAATCTCAAAATCATCCGCTTTGTCAGAAGGCAAATTCTCTTGTACTACGGGAACACTTAATCCTGAGGAAACTACAGCAAAAACTTCGATTGGATGGGTAATATTCTTTAGTTCAAACTGTCCCAAAGAAACGGTCCTGATAGATCTTATATTTTGAATTTCGGCTTCTGCTTTCTGCGAAAGTAGAATGGTGTTACCTGAGCACAATGTCTCTATCCGCGCTGTCAGATTTACACCATCGCCAAAAATATCCTGGTCCTTGAGTACCACTTCACCGCTGTGTATGGCTACCTTCAGATTGATGTCTGCATGATCTCGAACTGATTTTTGGATTTCCATCCCACAATGCACGGCATCCAATACACTATCGAAAATAATGATCGCACCATCTCCCAATTCCTTAATCCACTGTCCCCCATGGCTAGCAACGAGCGGCTGTTGAATTTTCCTACTTTGCTCCAATAGTTGAAATGCCCTTTCTTCATCTTCTCCCATGATTTTGGTGTAGCCAGCCAGGTCGGTAAACATGATAGCTGCAAGTCGACGGTTATGCATCATTTTTCCAAGTGAAATCCTTTTGGCAAGGGCTTAAGATACTAAAAGGGGTACATCCTGTTTTCCAATAGAACCAAGATCCAACTGGCTAAAGGTCACACCAAACCAATTGGGTCATGGTGTGATTACCTTCTTCGATCAGAATTTGTTTGCCATTTTTCATCAGTTCCAGATTCGTACTTTTTGGATAGAGAATTGTAGTGAGGTTTACCCTATGAAGCATCTCAAGATCATAGTCGGGTTTCAGGGCTTCTACCAGCAGATGAATTTGTGGTGAAGTTTCGGTGAGCATGGTAAATTGCATGGCTTGGTTTCGCATAAAATGGATTTTAATGGCACGATCCGATACTAGGGAGAAGATGTCTCGAAGGTGATTCTCTACGACGAAGTCATGGTCTTTGGGTGTGACATGAAGCAAGGTCAAATCTTTGATTTCCATCGTAATGCTCCTTAACTGATCGGTGCCGATGTTGCCGATTGTGCTACCCCGATGTTGTACATCTCCAAACGGCCGAACCCTAATAGGAATATCCCGGTTCATCAAAGGTTTAAGAGTTTTCGGATGTAAAATCTTAGCCCCGTAATAGGTCATTTCTATGGCTTCGCCGTATGACAACTGGTGGAGAAGGGTTGCCTGGGGATCGACCTTGGGATCTGCCGTAAAGACACCAGCGACATCCTTCCAAAGTGTCAATTCGGTCACGTTTAACAATGCGGATAATACAGCTGCAGAAAAATCAGATCCTTCTCGTCCTAATGTAGTTGTGTTGTTGTCAATCGTGCCGCCAATGAAACCCTGGGTAATGACGAGCCTCTCATCTCGAAGAATTGGCACTAAGTATTCTTCAACCCGGTGCTTGGTTTTTTCCCAATCAACCTTAGCCTCCCGGTAATTATCATCGGTGATCAAAATCCCCCGGATATCCATCCAACTTGCAGACCTGCCGATCTGCTGCAAGTAGGCATGCACAATAGTTGTTGAAGCAAGCTCTCCGACCGCTACCATTTGATCGTAGAGATAAGCATACTCATCCTGGGGCTCGTCATCAAGGAGCCATTCGATCTCCACAAACAGATCATTGAGTGAAGACAATGAGTCGCCAGAGATGCCAAGCTCATAAGCAATGGCAAAATGTTCGTGCTTAATCCTGTCCAACAACTTATGACAAGTCTCCCTTTCCTCAAAATAAGCCTCAACAACCTCCTCCAGAGCATTGGTGGTTTTGGCCATTGCTGAGACAACCAGAAGACCGACTCCCTGGCCTGGATTATCAAGTACCCGGGCCAGGTTTCTGATAGAATGGGCGTCTCTGATCGAAGCACCACCAAACTTATGTACCTTCATTGGCTTGGTTTGTAAAACCTGACAAAGATAGGATGTAGAGAAGCAATTGGTAGATCAGATTTCGGGACCGGCCGGGAGGGTAAATCTACCAACTGATCGGGCTTTACTACTAAGGAATAGCGGGTTACGCACGATTTTTCCTAACTTACATCATATAAACATATAAGCTTATATGAAGAGGTATTTACTATTTGCTATTTGGATTTTGGGGCAAACGATTTTTGCACAAGAGCCACAGAAACCGTCTTCAGCTGAGATATTTGCTGCCATTCAGAAATTGCAGGTTTTAGGATCTGTACTTTATGTCGCAGCACATCCCGACGATGAGAATACTCGGATGATTTCCTTTTTCGCCAATCAAAGGCACATGCATACCACTTATTTGTCTTTGACCCGTGGTGACGGAGGACAAAATCTGGTCGGTCCCGAAATAAGAGAGTACCTAGGCGTGATTAGGACACAAGAATTGCTACAGGCGCGATCGATCGACGGAGGACATCAAATGTTTACCCGAGCAAATGATTTTGGCTATTCCAAGCATCCGGATGAAACACTAAAGCTTTGGGATAAAGAAGAGGTCTTGTCTGATGTGGTATGGGCCATCCGCAGGACCAGACCGGACATCATCATCAACCGCTTTGATCACCGAACTGCGGGACGAACTCATGGTCATCACACTTCTTCGGCGGTGCTCTCTACGGAAGCCTTTAATCTGGTCAACGACGCTGACCGATTTCCCGAGCAACTCAAATATGTCAAACCATGGCAGCCTCGACGGCTCTTCTTCAATACTTCCTGGTGGTTTTATGGCAGTAGGGAGCGTTTTGAAGAAGCCGATAAGTCAAATATGTTGACTATTGACGTAGGGGTATACTATCCTCTCCTTGGCTACTCTAACAACGAAATCGCCGCCGCCAGCCGGAGTATGCATAAATCTCAGGGTTTTGGTGCTACGGGATCTCGAGGTACCGAACTAGAATACATCGAATTGATCGATGGAGAAAAATTTGAAAATGATCCTTTTGATGGTATTGATGTAAGTTGGGGACGTGTTGATGCTCCTCACATTGGTACATCCCTGCGGGAGATCGAATCCAACTTCAACATTGCCGATCCTTCCCAGTCCGTTGCTGCCCTAGCCGAGGTTTACCAGGAAATGAGAAAATTGCCCGATGATGGATTTTGGGTACCGATGAAGTTACGCGAAATCCAACAGGTAATTGCTTGGTGTGCTGGAATCTTTGTCGAAGCGGTGGCTGACAACTATGTGGCAGCTCCTGGTGAGTCACTCCCAGTCTATCTGGAAGCAATTAATCGATCTACACTCCCGGTAACATTACAAAATGTGCGGACGGACATCGGACAATTGGACAGTTCCATTGAGGCAGTGCTGCAGAACAATGTCCGATTTAATAAGGAAGTGCAGCTTATCCTGCCAAACCATCTAAAATACTCCACACCTTACTGGTTAGCGGAAGAAGGAACCATCGGCATGTATTCTGTACCAGACCAACTATTGAGAGGCAGTCCTCAAAATCAAGAACCGGTTTCAGTCAAGTATGACATCGAAATCGAAGGAGTGACATTAAATTATACCACACCCGTGGTTTACAAACGCAATGACCCCGTAGATGGTGAGGTATATCGACCTTTCGAGGTGAGCCCACCTGTCTACCTCAACATCACTGAGGACGTCCTGGTCTTTGGAGCACCCACAAGCAAGAATATCGGTATTTTGGTTAAGGCTAACCGGGATAGTTTAGTAGGTGAGGTTGAGGTACTCACGCCAGAAGATTGGGGGATTTCGCCAAAAAAGCTTTCTGTGAAGTTGGCTGCACAAGGAATGGAAGAATTGTTACAGTTTGAATTAATTCCACCCAACCATCCCTCAGAAGCAGAGATCCAGGTAGTCTTTACTCTTGATGATCCCCTGAAACAGACTTTTTCTCAGGGTGCAACGATCATCGAGTACGATCACATACCGACACAAACGATCCTGAAGCCCGCCAAAGCCAAGGTTGTCAAGATTGATTTGGATATCGTAGGGAGCAAAGTAGGGTACATTGAAGGTGCAGGCGATAAAATCCCCGACTTTCTAAGGCAGGTGGGCTATGAAGTAAGCATGCTTGACGAAGATGATTTCACTTCTGGCCACCTCTCAGAATTTGATGCTATAATTACTGGCATTAGAGCCTACAATACCTCAGATCGCATTAGATTTTATCAAGATGCACTCTTTAAATATGTTGAGGAAGGTGGCACGTTGATTGTTCAGTATAATACGAGCAGGCGCCTTAAAGCAGACCAATTGGCTCCCTTTCATTTGCAACTTTCACGTGATCGGGTTACAGTGGAAGATGCTGAAGTACGAATCATCGCTCCTGATCATCCAGTCATTAAGGGACCCAACACCATCACCGATCAAGATTTTGAAGGATGGGTACAAGAAAGGGGACTCTATTTTGCTGATGAATGGGATGACCGGTTTGTACCGATCCTATCGAGCAATGACCCTGGTGAGACACCAAAAGATGGTGGTCTGTTGGTGGCACCCTATGGCAAAGGATGGTACATCTACACAGGTTACTCTTGGTTTCGTGAACTACCGGCAGGTGTACCAGGAGCTTTTCGCATATTTACCAATATGATTTCACTCGGTAAAAGATCAGAGCCTTGAGTAAAAAAACTTCGCTGGCACCCAACTCATCCCCTGCAGATGAAACGCATTGGGCCAGGATATACATCATCCTATTGCTAAGTCATCTATTGGTCATTTTGCTTTTTTTCTGGTTTTCCCGCTATTTTTCATGAACCTTAAAGTCAATTGATGAGTACACTTGATTGGACCATATTGGTGTCCACATTGCTTGTTATTGTCGGGTTTGGTGTATGGAAGACCAGGGGTAGCAAGAACATCAGTCAGTTCTTGCTGGGAAACAAGGAAGCCAAGTGGTGGACCATCGGATTGTCAGTGATGGCAACACAAGCGAGCGCAATCACTTTTCTATCTACTCCGGGACAAGCTTTTGCAGATGGGATGGGGTTCGTTCAGTTCTATTTCGGACTTCCGGTGGCTATGGTCATTCTTTGTGTCACCTTCATACCCATCTATTACAAACTTAAGGTTTATACAGCATACGAGTTTTTGGAGGGACGGTTTGATCTTAAAACTCGATCCCTGGCTTCGTTCCTGTTTCTGATCCAACGCGGATTGGGAGCTGGCATCACTATTTATGCGCCGGCAATTATCTTGAGCACAATTATGGGTTGGAATCTCAACCTGACCAACTTCATCATTGGTATCCTAGTGATTACCTACACTGTTTCTGGGGGCACCAGAGCTGTAAATGTGACACACAAGTATCAGATGCTGGTCATTTTTACTGGAATGTTTATCACTTTTTTCCTATTGATTTCTTACCTCCCCGAAGGAGTCTCATTTGTTGATGGTTTGAAAGTGGCTGGTGCCACCGGAAAGTTGCAAACCATAGATTTTTCTTTTGATTGGAACAATCGGTACACTTTCTGGTCGGGTCTTTCGGGAGGTCTGTTCTTAATGCTTGCTTACTTTGGTACCGATCAAAGTCAGGTGCAAAGGTACCTTACCGGTAGATCAATCAAAGAGAGCAGATATGGCCTCATCTTCAATGGCCTGCTCAAAGTGCCTATGCAGTTCTTCATATTATTGGTAGGTATCATGGTATTCGTCTTTTATCAATACCATCAAGCTCCGATATTTTTTAACCATGGTGCTTACGAAAAAGTGGCGCACGGTGAATTTGCAGATACTTTTAAAGAATATCAAGCAGAGTTTGACCGGTTGCACGAGGAGAAACAGGAACTCAACGCCAATTATTTGGACGCTGTCGATAATGAAGATCAAATTGCTTTGCAAGATTTACGCACCCAAATTCGAACCAACGATCTCCAGCAAGCAGAGGTTCGCCAGGCTGTCAGAGACAAGATTGAAGAGGTCGATTCTTCCATTGAGACCAACGACCGCGATTACGTCTTTATCACTTTTATCTTAAATCACCTTCCGAAAGGTTTGATTGGGCTATTGCTGGCGGTAATTTTTTCAGCTGCGATGTCATCAACGGCTGCCGAACTCAATGCGCTAGCCAGTACAACAACAGTTGATATTTATAAACGATCGGTGAAAGAAAATGCCAATGACAACCATTATCTGCAGATGTCTAAGATATTCACTTTGATGTGGGGGTTGTTTGCCATTGCCTTTGCTTGCTTTGGTACTTTGTTTGAAAACCTTATTCAATTTGTCAATATTGTTGGGTCGATTTTTTACGGCACAATGTTGGGTATTTTCTTGGCAGCTTTTTATTGCAAACCACTACAGGGAACAGCAGTCTTCTTCGGTGCAATCTTAGCTGAAATTGTTGTGTTAATCACCTTTTTTACAACCGATATTAGTTTCCTATGGCTGAATCCGATTGGATGTCTCGGTGTATTGTTCTTCAGCTTTTTCATTCAGTTCACCTATTTGCGCAGAGCCGATGGTGTCTAAGATGAAATGGGATTCGATGGAAATGTGTCAGGGCAAGATCACAATCTTACGAAGCGCTAATCTTCTGGTCGAACGATGGTGGAACGAATTAACATGGGTCGGTGGAGCGCTTTATGGAAAATATCAAATTTCCCCTCTTTTCTCATTGGATGGATTTTAAGCTAAGCTCATGGAAAGAAACGTGTTGACCATTGCCTCGATCTTCATGGCAGTAGGTATTCTGCTCGGTGCTTTAGGAGCCCATGGACTTAAACCCCATCTGACACCAGAAGAACTTGAAAGTTACAAGACCGGGGTGTTTTATCACCTGATCCATGCCTTGGCTATTGGGCTTATAGCAGTCCTGGCTCAGCACAATCAGGAGCTTAGACTGATGAGAGTAATGTGGTGTTTTCTTATTGGCATCATCTGTTTTTCTGGATCCATCTATTTACTCAGTACTGACCGGTGGCTGGGCTTTGATGCTGGCAGCATAGGCTTTATCACACCACTGGGAGGCATATTTTTTGTAGTAGGTTGGCTACTACTGGCCTGGGAGAATTATCGAGTTGATGCTGGTTAAGGTCAACTCAGCCTGGTCATTTATGATGAACCACAAGAACTAAATATTTTAAACCATTGAAAATTTACAAAATCATGAAACGAAGGATCATTGCGGGTTTTATTTTGATATCACTAGGGATAGGAGCTGTACAGGCTCAAAATTACGACAACGCAGTTGGCCTGAGACTGGGCTGGGGCTTTGGCGGGACTTTCAAGCATTTTCTAGACGAATCCTCAGCAGTTGAAGCCATCGTAAATTTCCGGGGAGCTGGTTATTTGGGATATGTCACTCGATCTGTAGCCATATCTGGACTTTATGAATTACACAAACCACTCGAAGATGTGACTGAAGGTTTGCAGTGGTATGTTGGTGGTGGGGCTTTACTGGGTTTCGCCTCCTCAAATTTCTCCAACAACAGCAGCGTGAGCTTTGGTATTTTGGGTGTTATTGGCCTGGATTATATGTTTGAAGAAATACCACTAAATGTTAGTTTAGACTGGATGCCAGGAATTATCATCAATGGAGGAGGTTTTACCGGCAGCACTGGAGGCCTGGCAGTCAGATATATTTTCTAAATTGGCTACATGTTATGGCAAACATGCTCCAAACTGACCGTCATCTTGATGGTGCTAACACTGGCAGATGATCTCAAGGCCCAACACTATAGTGACGCTGCTGGGCTCAGGGGAGGGACTGGAGCGACCTTGAGTTACAAGAAATTTGTTTCTCATCCCATCGCTTTTGAAGCCATTGTCGGTTCATATGACTACGATTTTTTCGGGGCCTCGATCCTATTTCAAAAACACGAGGATATTGGGCTACGCCGCATGCAATGGTATTGGGGTGTTGGACCGTACTTAACCGCTGCCAGTAACTTTTCGGCGTGGGGTATTATGGGAGCGCTCGGCTTTGACCTCAGTTTTGAAGCAATACCCATAGACATAACTCTAGATTGGACTCCCCGCCTAAGGCTAAAAAGTGGTGGAAGATTGTTCGTCCGGAGTGCAGGTGTTGGTTTAAGGTATATTATTGAGTATTAGAAATTATTCCTTAATTAGGACGCTGACTCATCGTCATCGGTATCGTTCTGTTGGCTCTTCCACCAGACATACCCTATGGATCCAACGATCAAGTAGGGAAGAGAAAGCATGAATAGAATCCCGGCATTCAAGCCTCGGGCACCAGTGCCACCACTCTTCAAATTAGATTCAGCAGACATCCGGCACATGGGACACTGAGCATTGAGATCCGGTGCCGATATAACCCATAATCCAGCACTTAAGGTGAGGACAGTTACCATCTTTATCACCATTCTTTTCATCATGTAAAGATAGACAAAACCCACTAGGCTTGACAAGCCTTAAGCATCAAAAATATTATCGGTCCTGTCAGTGTAACATATAACCAAAGGGGCCATACCCACCTTGCCATGCGGCGATGTCTTAGGTACTGATTGGTGTAAGCACGTATATAAGTAAAAAGGATAAAGGGCAATATCACCGCCGCAAGAACGATGTGAGAAATTAACACGGTGAAATAAATCCCTCTAATCATACCCACACCACAGTATTTTGTTTCTGGGGTGGTAAAGTGATAGGTGACATAAAGGAGCAAAAACAAAGCCGACATAAGCACTGCTACACTCATTATCCGCTGATGCTTCATCATGTTTCGCTGAAATCTGATGGCATAGAAACCTGCCAGAAGCAGGAAGAAAGTGATGGTATTGAGTAGGGAGTAGATCGCTGGCAAAAAACCAAAATCGATGCTGGTTTCAACCTTATATCTTCGCATGGCCAGAACCAAAATAAATACCAGCCCACTAAAAACCCAGGCGATACGATTGAGATGTTTTTCTGAATATTGAGAAGATTTCGTTTTGCTCACTTCTCCGGTTCTCTTCTAAAATCAAAATCCCTCTCTGGTTCGGGTGGTAAAAGGAAAGCAATATGTTCTACCAGTCTTGACAAATCGTCTGCCTGGTCCCAGCGGTAATAGCTGCGAACTGCCCCTAAGGAATCGATTAGGAACAAATATTGACTCACTTCATCAAGTTCGCCACCTCGGTGCAATACAGCTTCCAGGGAGTCAAATGCGCTGGGGAAATTCAAGTTTCGGTCAAAAGATTGAAAAATCAGATCGTCCCTATCTTGAAAATGTCGCTGTATGAGATCTATTTTCTCTTGCATTCCTTCGCGCTCCGGATACCAAATACTCAGCTGCGTCGAATCGCTTCCACTGTAAAAATCAGCAATCTGTGTTTTTGGATGAAGGTCTTGAATGGTCTGAATTCGAAAATTAATGCCATCTCGGAGGTAAAGCCAGGAGATCAATGGAAATCCAACCAATAAGGCCAATAGAACAAGGGTTTGCCATATCTTTTTACTCAGATTCACCATTGGGAGATCATGCAATTTCTAACAAACTCGTGAAAGCAATCACGAATAACTCCTGCAATACAAAACAAGAAGGACTTTCTTAAAACCCATGGATGCCAGCAAGGTGCACCGGATCATAAATCCGACTTCTCTAGTGACCAGTACCTGTGTCTTCTAGCTTTACAGTTTCACCCAATGGCTTCAAGGTATTTTCGGTCTCCTCGATATTCTTTTGCTCAATGAGATCTCTTGAGGTTCTCCAATAGCTGCCTTCCATAAAAAAAGCAATAATAGCCCAGATCAAGAGGGCGGTGGGTAGCAAGACACTTCGAACCAATCCCTTCACTTCATATTTCATGTGCATAAACTCAAAGACCACAAGGTAGGCCTTGTAGAGGCTCAGTCCGATCATGCACAGGTACATAATCGCCCTTCCCATTGCTATATTTGCCACGTTCCAATCGTAAGGTACAAATCCCGGTATCAAGTAGCCCTTACCCACCAAAGCAATGGCTACTTCAACAACCGTCACAATGCCCAGGATCGTAATTGTACGCCATGCAATTGTTTTCGCCTCTTCATAAGTATGTGCCATAGTTTACAATCGATTTAGGTTTTCAAAGGAGATAAAATACCAAGAAGACAAAGACCCAGACCAAGTCCACAAAGTGCCAATACAAACCAATTTTCTCAACCATCTCATATCCATTTCGCCTCTTTACATAAAGGCCACTGGCGGCGTTGACGGCTATTATGATCAGAAATAAGACACCGGAAAAAACGTGAAAGCCGTGAAAGCCGGTTATAAAGAAAAATAAGGCTCCAAAGGCTTTAGGTCCAAAATCCTGCTGACCTATTTGGCCCGTGTTTGGACCCGATGTGATCTCATATCTCCTCTTCAACCACTGTCCATGATCTTTGTGGATCAAATAACTTTCACCGGCTTCGAAAGTCTCCCGTTCGGCACCGGCCGCATAAGGATGTGCATGTTCATCATCGAGATAAACACCCGACTCAAGATGGGTACTAAAGGGATTGGTGGTGACACTCATGTGTTCAGTACCGATCAAGGTTGACCATTCCCAAGCTTGACAACCCAAGAACATCGCACCTCCTATAATCGTCAGGGTCATCCATTTTACCACACCACGTTTATTCTCTTCCTTACCTTCTTGTACAGCCCTAATCATCGTATAGGAGCTTGCCAAAAGAATAAAAGTCATTAAACTCACAAAAAGAAGAGGATAATGAGTGCCTTTGAGGAAGGGAAAGCTCGAAAAAACGAAATCAGGAACAGGCCAGGTTGCCATACTAAATCTCAACGCTCCGTATGAGATCAGGAATCCGGCAAATGTAAATGCATCGGAAAGAAGGAAATACCACATCATCAGCTTCCCATAGCTCGATTTAAATGGTGATTTTCCTCCTGTCCACAGCTTACCACTATCTTCTGCAGTGTGATGACTATCCACGACACCAGTTGCCATAAGTTAAACTTTATCTTACCTATAAAATTTTAAAAACAAGAATAACACTACCCACAATAAATCAACGTAGTGCCAATATTGCGTCGTAATTTCTAATCTATTTAACCTTACTTCGGTTGGTTTAAATGGTAGACCCCAGGCATGTACAATAGCTACTGCGATTGCTGCCAAACCAGCAATGACATGGGCTACATGCACACCACTGATTACATAGACAAATGCACCCGAGGGATTCCCCTTTAAATCGATCCCCATAGCCAATAAACTGATCCAGCCCTGGTACTGGAGGACTATGAAAACGAAACCCAGAAGAATGGCCAAGATCAAACTTCCCTTGTAAAAAAACTCCTTCCCCTTTCGAAAGGAGATCAGCGCACCATGAATGGCTACACTACTGAGTAAGATGACAAAGGTGCTGATCGTAAAAAGTGTTGGTAAAGAAAATTCCAACCAATTTCCAGCGGCTTGACGTACAATATAGGCACTCATAAAACCAGCAAACAGCATGGAGATGCTCGCAAGACTCACCCAAAGGGCAAATTTGAGTGGGTGTAACTTCCTTTGCATATTGTTTCTCAATACCAATTGCATCTTCTCCTTTTAGAAACTTCCCCAATAAAAAATGAACAAAACCAAGGGCAGGTACAAAAATGAAGCAAACATGAGTTGCCGGGCGCTTTTCTGACTTTTTTGGCGTTGCAATTTCCAGCCAAAACCAGCATAAACCAACGAAAGGATGACTACCAGTATGCAGCTGGTCAAACTCGCTTCTCCCAAATAAAAAGGTGCAATAGCGCATGGCAACAACAACAAGGCAAAAACTGCCGATTGCAAACCCAAATCCGGATGTACCTTTCCTCCTTGTTCCGGTACCAGTCTAAACCCGGCTCGCTTATAATCTTCAAACCCTAAATATCCAATGGACCAAAAATGGGGAAACTGCCAGAAAAATTGCAGCCCAAATAATGCAATAGCCATAGGGGTGACGGTTCCCTCGAAAGCAGTTACTGCAATCATGGTAGGTAACGCTCCGGGTATCGCACCGACAAATACAGACAGCGGCGTGGTACGTTTTAGGGGTGTATATAAGAAGGCATAGGAGACTACTGCCAAAGCACCCAAGACTGCACAAATCGGATTAAACCAGGACAAGAGGATGATCCCAAAAACAAACAGTAGTCCGGCGCTGAGAATGGCCTCGTTTAAGGACATCCGACCAGCGGCAACCGGCCGGTCTGCAGTGCGACGCATCAAAATGTCAAAATCCTTTTCAAGGGCTTGATTGAGTGCATTGGCCGCTGAAGTAATGCAAAATCCGCCCAGACCCAATATAATCAAGGACGAAAGGCTAAATAAGTTTCCAGCACTGATCAAGTAAGCCAGGATTGCACTAAGCACCACCAAAGATGTCAGTCGGAACTTGATCAAGATCATATAATCGAGCCACCTGCTTTGAGAAGCAGTGGTTGAATATCCAGGATTGATTGATTTATTGGACATGTATTCTTAAAAGAGATTTCCTAGTTAGTGGTCGGATGGAGCCTCTCCCTCGGCCAAAGGCGTAATCTGTGAAATAAATTCTTTGCCATCTTTTCCATAATCATAAGCCCATCGGTGTACCCGCGGAATCTTTCCAGGCCAATTGCCATGACCGGGTCGAATGGGTGTTGTCCAATCCAAAGTAGTTGCACCCCAGGGGTTCTTGACGGTTTGTTTCTTCCCTTTCCAGATAGAGTAAAAGAAATTGATTACAAAGATTAATTGTACGGCAAAAACAACGATGGCCCCTATCGTTATGAATTTATTCATTTCTGTAAAATCCCTAAAAGCGGCAAAAGTATCGAAACTATAGTATCGTCTTGGAATGCCGACTATTCCCAAGTAATGCATCGGCCAGAAGATGACATAAGCACCAATCATTGTACCCCAAAAATGTACTTTACCCATGGTCTCATTCATAAACCGGCCAAACATTTTAGGAAACCAATTATAAATACCCGCAAACATTCCAAAAAACGCTGCGACACCCATCACGATATGAAAGTGAGCAACCACAAAATAGGTGTCGTGCAACTGGATATCAATAGCAGAATTACCTAGAAATATTCCAGTCAAACCTCCAGAAATAAACATTGAAACAAAACCTATGGCAAAGAGACTTGCTGAATTTAACCGTACGTTGCCACGATATAAAGTAGCGATCCAGTTAAAGACTTTCACGGCCGATGGCACCGCAATAATCAATGTAAAAATGACAAAAATATTAGATATGAAAGGATTGACTCCTGCCATAAACATATGATGAGCCCATACGATAAAAGACAAGAAGGCGATGGCCAAAATCGACAAGACCATGGCACGGTATCCAAATATGGGTTTGCGTGCATGCACCGACAAAACCTCTGATACCAAGCCCATCGCTGGCAAAATAATAATGTAAACCTCCGGATGGCCCAAAAACCAGAATAAATGCTGATACAATATCGGACTACCTCCAACGTAATCGAGGGCTTGACCACCAATAAAGATCTCACTTAAATAAAAGCTGGTTCCAAATCCGCGATCAAACATCAGGAGAAAAAATCCTGAAACCAATACCGGAAAGGACAGCAAAGCTATGATTGCGGTCACGAAAAAAGCCCAGATGGTAAGTGGCAGCCTCCACATGGTCATCCCCTTAGTACGTAGATTCAGCACAGTGGTTATGTAATTGATTCCGCCCAGTAATACACTAACTACAAAAAATACCAGGCTTGCAACCCACAAGGTCATTCCGGCCTTTGATCCATCAGAAGCCTCGGGCAATGCACTAAGTGGTGGGTATGCGACCCAGCCTCCGGAAAATGGACCTGTATTAATAAAAAGGGAAATAAACATAACCACACCCGCCAAAAAGAAGAACCAGTATGACAACATATTGAGGAAAGGCGAGGCCATATCTCGCGCTCCTACCTGCAGCGGAATCAATAGATTACTAAATGTACCACTAAGCCCAGCCGTAAGAACAAAAAAGACGATGATGGTACCGTGCATGGTAACCAGGGCATAATAAAATTCTGGATCGAGGGTCCCGACACCATTGCTGTCAACTACAATCCATTTGCCAAGTAGAGGTTTGATCCAGGTCAAGCTCTCCTCAGGAAATCCCAACTGCAAACGAAAAATCACTGACATTGCAGCTCCGATCACCGCCCAAATAATACCCGTGATCAGAAATTGTTTGGCAATGATCTTATGATCCATCGAAAATATATACTTGGAGATAAAACTCGCTTGGTACTTATCTCCATGATGGTGGTCGTGAAAGTGATCATCGTACCCCTGCTCCTCTATCAACTTTTCCTCTTCGGTCAGGGTCGTAGAAATCATGTCAGCCATTTAATTATGGTTTTTCTTTGAATAATTTAATTCGCCAAAATTTTCAACTCTGTACGCCGGTTATTAGCCCGGCCTTCTTCGGTATCATTGGTATCAATGGGTAAAGTTTGACCATAGCCCCTTGCGCTAAAGCGGTTTTCATCTATACCGGCATCACTCAGATATGTTGCAACCACTTCTGCGCGGCTTTGTGACAGTTGCATATTAGATTCCGGTTCTCCAGTATTATCGGTATGACCTCGAATCTCAAGCTGCAAACTGGGGTTTTCTCGCATAACGGCCACGATATTGTCAAGCTCGTACTCGGAAAGTGGAGATAATGTTGCTGATCCGGTCTCAAACTGGACATATTTTAGGTTCACGATCTTTTCTACGGTATCTGGAGCGTTCAAAGCGATCTCGACTGCATTTTCAAATTCTTGTTTTCGTTCCTCCACTTCAAATTCGAACAGCTGCTCACTGTATGGATCTTCATTTCCACCTCTGACTAATGACAGATAATAAGACTGCTGATCTCTAAGCCAGGCTTGATAGGCATCAGGTTCGACAATCAGGACTCTTCTTCGCATGCTGTAATGACCAGAGCCACACAATTCTGCACAAGCCAGCTCATAGTCAAAAACCTCCCACTTTCTTGGTCCATTTGGATCATTGGGATCTGCAGGCACCTGATACTCCGGATACTGGGACAGCTCCTCTCGATACTCCTCAGTGGTCATGGTCGGTGTGAAGACAAAATAGGTAGGCATCCCCGGTACTGCATCCATTTTCACCCTGAAATGAGGTAGATAGAAATTGTGAAGTACATCCCTGGCAGTGATCCGTACCCTCACCTTCTGACCCTTTGGCAGTACAATCTCTGTTGGATGGAAATCATCCAAATTCTTGAGATCACTCCAATCCTGGCCCAGCACATTTTGATTGGTGATTAACCTAAAATCCTTCGTGCCCAGTTTTCCATCCGGTCCCGGATAGCGAATGATCCACTGAAACTGCAATCCGGTGGCCCCTATTTCAATATAATCTTCATTGGGATCGACGTCCGCCATTACCTTATTCCACACGATGAGCCCATTGATCACCAACGCAAACATGGCAAAGGCAGGTATTGCAGTCCAGATAATCTCTAGCTTATTATCGTGTGGCATAAAGGAGGCTTTCCCCCCTGGTCGATGACGGTACTTATAACCAAAATAAAAGAGCGCCACTTGAGTGATGATAAAGACAATTCCAGTAATGATCAGAGTGACGTTGAATAAGTTGTCAAGACTTGGTCCGTGCGCAGAAGCTGCAGTATGCGGTCCATAGCCAAGCATGTAATTTTTGTAATAAAAAGCAGATGCAATGGTTCCAATCAGAAATACAACCATAAACACAAGGAGGTATTTTGACTGACGATCATTGCTACGTACAGCCGACTGCTCCTCTCCCCTAATGCTTTTCGAGAGCTCGTTGATCCTACTAATCTGGACCACGATGATAGCCAACAGAACAAAGGTGATTAAAATGATTAAGAGAGTCATTGACCTTTACTTTAATTTGTAAGTATTATACTTCAATTTTTACTACACTACGTGATGATGTAAGCTTTCTTCAATATAGGGATCTCTTCTTGCTACCAATGGTGCCTTTTCAAGTTGCTGTAAAAAGAAATAGGCAAAAAGAGCAGCAAATCCCAGCATTGTACCCAGTTCGAGAAACCCGGGCAAAGTAAATCCAGCGACAAAATTGCTGGCATGCTCAACATGCTCTGCAGCGTGGGCAGCAGCTTCATGGCCAGCTTCCGCCGCACCATGACCATGACCCATCAACTCATGAGCCGTATGAAGTGCGCCGGGTTTGATCATCAAGAAATAATCTACCCAATGACCAAATAAAACCAAAGTGCAGACAACAGCCATTACGCCCATTTTTCTCTTAGTATCATTTCTGAGCAACACCAAAAAAGGGAGAACAAAGTTGATGATCAGATTTCCGTAGAAAAGTACCGGATAGCTATCAAATCGCTGTCTAAAATAAACGGTCTCCTCGCCGATATTTCCATACCAAATCAACATATACTGAGAAAACCACAGGTATGTCCAGAAAACGCTAAAACCAAATATGTATTTACCCAAATCGTGAAAGTGATCAGGAGTTACTTCTTCATAATATCCCTTGCCCTTTAAGTAAATTAGGGTAAGCACTGTAATGCAGAGCATGGCAACAAACCAGCTGATCGTACCATACCATGCAAAAAGTGTACTGTACCAATGCGCATCCAATGACATTACCCATTGCCATAATATCGCAGCACTGCTAAAACCTCCTACTGGCAAAAAGATGGACGCCCAAAATCGCATTTTCCTCTTGTGTAGTGTAAAGTCATATTTTTCCACTCCATCTTCTTCAAAGGAAAGAGACTGCATTTTTCTTGCAAAGAAATACCAGACACCAACAACAATGACAGTAAAGGCGGTATAACTAAGTGGATTAAGGAAAGATCGCTTGCCCTGTAGGATGGTATCATTAGCAACCGATTCCGCATCTGCCCAGTGATATAAATGGTGGCCATTCAGCCAAATGCCGATAATTACAATAAGCATTAAGCCCAAGCCCACAATCAGAAACTGGGAGTAGGCCTCCCACAAACGCTTAAAGACAACATGCCATCCCGAAAGGGCTATCAAATTCGCGCATAAAAACATTAAGGCCAAAAAGGCCACACCAGTAAAAAATACGCTATTGTGCAGGAAGTTGCTCCAAAATCTGGTATGAAATGCATCATCAATGAAATAGGTGATAACCAGGCACAAAAGGCCCAAAATCATAACACCAAAAAGGATCGTCCGCTCTTTACCTGGTAGTGTATATTGATTCATAATTTCCTTTTATCTATCAGTGATTTCCGTGTTGTTCTACCATCGTTGTATCAGGAGGTAACGCATCGTCAGAAATCTGACTAACTGTGTCCTCGTCTTCATGTACTGCAACTTGGTATGCAATTCCTAGCTCCTTAGCTTGTAGGAACCTGATGTAATGGATGACTTGCCAACGTTCTTCGTAAGACAGTTTATCAGCGTATGATCCCATAACATTTTTTCCATACATGATCGAGTGATAATATCTTCCTTCAGTGGCATCGACAAATTCTGGCAGCAAGAGATTAGCCGGTTGTGCCGGATAAACTCCACCATCTCTCACCAGATAACCAGTTCCGTCTCCCGTCTCTCCATGGCAGATGCCGCAATAGATATCGTAGAGATCTTTCCCTCTAGCCAATCCCTCCTCTGTAATCGGAAAGGGATTTTTTACAATTTCATTTGAAGCTCGGGTCCGATCTTCTTCAGTGTCTTCATAGTAGTAAGGAACAAAACCATTTACGGGTATAGCCTGAAAATGTTTCTCATTGTCCTTCGTTATACCGCTATATCCCCTGGGAATGGTGTGAGGAACCGGCTTTCTCGGGAGAGCATATTTTTTATAGTCTGCTTCGGAGCCCCAGGTATTGTAATAATAGTAGTCATAAATATTGGCTTCATAAGCGGTCGAATGAAACATATCGGCCATAAACTCATGCCCCGGATCATCCCCACCGGCAGGCCCGCATGAGGATATCCATATGATTGACATCAGTAGACAACAAACGTAAAATGAATTTTCCACTTTCATAATTATCCTTAATTAGAGGATCTTAGACCTAACCTCACTGGCTCCGGTTGATTTGAGAAAAGTGCGGTAGGTTTCCTTAGTATCCTGATCTGCGCCGTCAGCATCAAAAGCAATACAAAATTTATCATCAGTAATGCGCTCGTCCAACACCGGATTAGTAACGCCCGGACCCTGACCATTAATGGCGTAGTATGACACCACCATTCCGATGCTGCTAAACAGTACAGTCAATTCAAAAGTAACGGGAATAAAAGCCGGTACCGACCAATAGGGTTTACCACCGAAAATAATTGGCCAATCCCGAGTAAAGACCCAGGTCATAAATAAAAATCCAGTCAACGCACCAATCAGCCCATAGACAAAACCGGCCTGATGGAGTCTTGATTCTTCCAAACCAAGCAGGGGGTCCAATCCATGAATGGGAAAGGGACTAAAAACATCCATAATATCGAGATGTTTTTCGTTGGCCTTCTTTACGGCGTTGAGTAAATCTTGCTCATCATCGTATAATCCAAAAATTACTTCCTTTTGATTCATGCTGCTGATGCATCTAATGTTTTACCCTTCATAAATAAATTAACCAATGGCTTTTTCGGTTTCAATATCATGTGATTGATCATGTACATGACCTGCATTTTTCCCGGCGTACTGATCACCGGAAGATTTTAATATCGATTTAACTTCTGCAATAGCTACCACTGGTGCAACTCTCGCAAACACTAGATAGCAGGTAAAGAATATTCCAAGTGTCCCGAGAAATATTCCCACCTCCACCCAGGTCGGTGTGTAGTAACTCCAACTGGATGGCAAATAGTCACGAGCCAAGGTGGTAGGAATAATTACAAATCTTTCGAACCACATTCCTATGTTAATAAATATTGACATAAAAAATGTGACTGTAATATTCCGGCGCATTTTTCTGGACCAAAAGATCTGAGGAGACAACACATTGCAAGACATCATACCCAGATATGCCCACCAGTAAATGCCCTGCACACGATTCATAAATGCAAACTGTTCGTAAATGTAACCTGAATACCAGGCCATAAAGAGCTCAGTTAAATAAGCAACACCTACAATCGTACCGGTCAACAATATGACTTTGTTCATCGAATCAATGTGTTCGATGGTGATGTAGTCCTCAAGTTTTAAGACTTTGCGAGTAATGACCATCAAGGTCAACACCATGGCAAAGCCCGAAAATATCGCTCCTGCCACAAAGTAGGGAGGAAATATGGTGGTATGCCAACCTGGAATCACCGACGTGGCAAAGTCAAATGATACTATCGTATGCACCGAAAGTACTAACGGTGTTGCAAGACCTGCGAGCACAAGCGAAAGAGATTCAAAACGCTGCCAATGTTTTGCGGCCCCAGTCCACCCGAAAGAGAGGAAATTGTAAAATTTCTTACGAAGTCCCGAGGCACGATCGCGCAAAGTGGCAAAATCAGGAACCAGTCCCGTATACCAAAATAAAAGCGATACCGTAAAATAGGTGCTGATTGCAAAGAGGTCCCAAAGCAGCGGTGAATTAAAATTCACCCACAATGGTCCCCTCGTATTGGGATACGGAAAGAAATAAAATACGACCCATATTCGTCCTACGTGAATAGCTGGAAAAAGTGCGGCACAAATTACGGCAAAAATTGTCATGGCTTCTGCGGCCCGGTTTACTCCTGTTCTCCATTTCTGCCTAAAGAGTAAGAGAATGGCTGAAATGAGTGTACCAGCATGCCCAATACCGATCCACCAAACAAAGTTGGTAATGTCCCATCCCCACCCAATCGTACGATTGAGATTCCAGGTACCGATACCAAACCAAATGGTCCAGAGAATACAAAAAACACCAAAAGACAAAAAGCTTACCGCTACCAAGAAAGTGACAACCCATGCTAAACTCGGTGTCCGCTCTGAGGGCGCACAGATGTCTTCGGTAATCTGATGGTAATCCTTATTGCCAGTAATTAATGGTTCTCGTATGGGTGAAACTATTGCACTCATAAGGTATCGGCTTATAATTTAGGCTTCGTCTGAATTAATTTTTTCGTTCCTGTTGGTCACTTTCATCAAATATCCCACTGAAGAGCGCACATTTGTCTCTTCCAATGCAATGTAGTTTTTAGGATCATTTTGCAACTGCATCAATTCACTTTCGGGGTCGTTTTGGTCACCGAAGACAATGGCACCTGTTGGACATGCAGTCTGGCAAGCTGTCTTAATATCTCCATCCTGCAATTTCCTGTTTTCAGTTTTGGCCCGAAGCTTTCCTTCCTGAATACGCTGGACACACATGCTACATTTTTCGATGACACCACGGGCTCTAACTGTGACGTCTGGATTTAAAACCATGCGTGTTAAATTATCGGCATAGTAGGGTGTCTCTTCGTCAAAGGGATCATTTTCATTCGAAGGAAATAGATCAGCAGTATTATAGTCCAGCCAATTAAATCTCCTCACTTTGTAAGGACAATTATTGGCACAATACCGAGTCCCCACGCATCGGTTATATGCCATTTGGTTAAGGCCTTCACTACTGTGGTTGGTTGCCGAAACTGGACAAACATTCTCACAAGGTGCATTATCACAATGTTGACACATCATGGGCTGATAAACTACATTGGGAGTCTCAACATCACCATAATAATAGCGATCAATCCTCATCCAAGTCATCTCATGGTGGCGATTCACTTCCGTCTTGCCTACGATTGGTACGTTGTTTTCTGCCACACAAGCTACTTGACAAGCTGCACATCCGATGCAGGCGGTCAGGTCTACCGACAATCCCCAATGGTGACCCAATCCATAATATTCACTGCGATCAGGGTAAAGCGTCTGATCGTTGAGGTGTTGAAATTCTGCCCTTTCTTCGGAAAGATGAGCCACACTCTCTTCCAAATGATCGACATTACTCGTCCTAAGGATACTTCGCTTAGTCAGCCCTCCCTGGAAACCGGTACCCAGGGTCATGACCACCTTTTCATCCACATTGATGATCTCGCCACCCCGGCTTTCGTCTTCTCCCTTAACTCCCAGTGTGTGATGGTGTTGTACGCTGGCAAAGCGTTCATCCATTCCCATTTCTCCTGACACCGAAGGCGCCGTAGCGTAATATTGAATGTTTCCATATTCATCGGTCGACAACAACGGATATAGATTGCTACCTACATCTTGTCCGGCTTTACCGGCTACCCATCGGCCATAACCCAGTGCGGCTGAAACTGTTCCCTGCATCTGTCCAAACTGTCTGACGATGGGCAGTCTGACTTGAGTTTCACCAACCGAAACATCTACCAACATACCGTCAGTATCTAAATCATTGTAATATTCAAAGGCGTTGCGACCGTTCCATCTCAAAGGAATGTGCAAGACGTTGTCCCAAACAACCCTACTCACCGGATCGGGCAACTCCTGCAGCCATGGATTGTTGGCATATACACCGTTACCCACATTTATCGGCTCGTAAAACTGGATTTCTAAATCTGTATTCTCCAGTCGATTGATCTTACCGGAAAGCGAGGCTACATCCAAATTGAAGACAGGAGTAGGATTTTCCTCTTGGACCAGAGCAAATCCATCGTGTAAGGTAGAATCCCAAAAGCCCTGGAAAGTAGCAAAGTCACTTTGTTTGGGAAAAATTTCAGTTTCCCAGTATTGTTTGATCGCAAGGTAAGTCTGATCCTCACCTGGAATCTCAGCTGGCGATACCTCTGCCCAGGTTCTCATTGAATCGATCAGTGATCGAGTGTTGAATAGCTGATGAATGACAGGTTGAACTATCGCGTAATAGCCTTCGCGTGGATTGACATCACCCCAGGCTTCCATATAATGGGGTACAGGGCAGGTGTAGTTGCAAAGATCCTGCGTTTCATTGGGCAAGTAAGCGCAGGCTACCTTAGTTTGAACTGACTCCAGGGCAACAGCTATTTCCTCACCCCTGGGGTGATCAAATACAGGATTTGCATCATCCAGAAAGATGACGGCATCTACACTTCCGCTATTGAGTTCTTCAATCAACTCCGTCAGCTCTCGATCTATTCCCTGCCTTTGCCACGAACATCGGTCTAAGTCAATGGTGTGACCATAGTTGCCCAACATCTGATTGATCGCATTGATGAGCGATTGCTCTGCTGCGTTGTTTGATGAAGAAAGTACAACGCATTTGCCCTGTGCATTGACAAGACTATCTGCCAAAACAGGTATGGCATCTTCAGCCCTTGAATTACTTAAGGAGCCATTGATTCCCATGATACTGCCGCCCAGCTTGCCAGCAATGGCATTGTGCAATTTGGCAATGGCCAAGCCCTGTTCGCTGGGCTTAATTAGCACCCGCTGATCAGCGTTAGAACCCGTATAAGACATGTTGCTTTCCAGCTGAATCAGCTGGGACATCTGACTGCCATCGGTCCCTTTAATTTTTCGCCTTTTGGCAAATTGGTGCGCATATTCTGTCGGCGACACCCAAGTTCCCAGGAAATCGGCGCCGAAATTTACGATGAGATCGGTTTTATCAAAGTGGTAAGTGGGAATGGCCCGCTTGCCAAAGGTATTTTCATTAGCCTGTAAAATAGCCGATGAAGATATCGGATCATAGAAGATAATCTTTGCTTGAGGATACTTTGCAACAAACAGGTCCAGAGAAGAGCGTAAAGTCGGGCTCATCTGGGTATGTCCAACGATTCTGATGGCTCGAGATGAAGCAAATTTTCGTTTCAAATCTGCATCAATAACATCCCATTCTACATCGGTCGCATCTGCAACATCTACCACCATAGGATTCCTCAGCCGGGCGACATCGTACAGATCCAAGACGGACGCCTGTGCTCGGGCGCTGGTGCCCCCTCCCCCCCAGGGAGCCATGCTATTGCCCTCGACCTTAATCGGTCTTCCTTCACGTGTTTTCACCAGAACAGGACAAAAGTCACCTCCCTTGACAAAACTACTGGCATAATAGGTCGCAATACCTGGCACTATGGCATCTGGTTTACTAACGTAGGGCAGGGCCTTCCGCACCGGGGTATCACATGCTGCGGCAATGGTGGCTGCACCTAGGCTAAATCCCAAGTACTTTAGAAAATCTCTGCGATTGGTACCTGCAGACATCTCTGACATGGTTTTCTCATCGGCCAAGTCATTGAGAATCGGCAGATTATAGAATTCATTTTCCGAATCCTTCGCCAGTTGCTCATTTGCGGTAAGATCTTCGCTACTGATCCAAATATGCTCGTTTTGCTTCATTACCTTGTTCGATCTCTTTTGATTAATAGTGACATTTTTGACACTCTAAGCCACCTATTTCTTCAACGGTTACCCCACTCCTTGAGCCATTCTGCAATTCCTCATGGTACTTGGCATAACTTTCATAGTATGGATTATCGAATTGCACTTCGGTCTCCCGATGACAGTTTACACACCATCCCATAGACAGTGGTGAATACTGTTTTACTACCTCCATTTCTTCGATCGGACCATGACAGGTCTGGCATTCAATCTTACCAGCCGTAACATGTTGCGCGTGACTAAAGTAGACATGGTCTGGGACATTATGAATTCGTACCCATTCGATGGGGCCTTGTATCTGAGGCTTGGTCGGTGAGGTCAATGAGTTGACAATTCCTTCCCATTGCTCTTGCATCAACCGCTCCCCTTTTCGATCCAGCAGTCCATTTTCTAGAACATAGTTGCTGGCAAACCAAGCATCAAAAACTTTTTTGATCTCCTCTTGGTCCAGGTTCTCATAGTCCTCGATGTATTCATCTTTGCTTGGATTGTAACCAATCGATGCATAGATCTTGGCAATTTCAGCGGTACCATATTGGGAACCTACTTTAATGGCTTTATGGCAATTCATGCAGGTGTTGGTAGCAGGAATGATGGAATGGCGGCTCCGGCGAGCTCCGTCATGGCAATATTGGCAATCGATTTGATTCAGTCCGGCATGAGTAGCATGAGAAAATTTAATCGGCTGCTCGGGTTGATACCCCTGCATTCTGTTCAGGGCAATTGCGTTGTTGACCGTGGTATATCCCCCCAACACAATAAGTGCGAAAAGGATCATACCAACCACCGCCTTACTGGTCAGCAACGACCAAAGGGACCTGGGTGGCTCGGCGTCAACTCCTGCTCTTACATCCGCGAGATACCGAAGACGGTTCAGCAGTCTGGTGAGTACAAGGGCCAACACGGCCAGGAAGGCAAAGACCAGCCAATAAAATAAAGTGGAAGAACCTCCCTCATCACCACTACCTGCAGCATCGTCTGTGGCCTGTGCCACTGGAGCTCCATAGGTTCCTTCAGTTACACCATCAATATAGAGTAACATGGATGCAATGTCATCATCGGTAAGGGTAGGAAAGGCCGTCATTAAAACCTTGTTGTTGGCATTAAACACTTCGACAGCCTTGGGATGCCCTTGCTCTATGAGTGCCGTAGAATTTCGAATCCAGGCATATAGATCCTCAATTGGATAATCAGACCAGCGTTCCTCTGCACCTGCCAATGCCGGACCAGTCATATCCTGAACCATGTTCTTATTGTGACAACTGGCACAGTAATTCCTAAACAGTGTTTCACCGGCTTCAGGACTCGGTTGAGCGGGAGCTAAAAAGAAGAGACCTAATAGAAAAAGGGTACATGAAAGTCTGATTAGTAGAGACTTATACATCATTCTTTTTATGTTTAGTACAGGGGCATCGCAAATGTGTGGCAAAAATACAATTCGTTCTTTTCTCATAGCAACAAATGGAAAGAAGGGTATTTATTTAGACGTAATCTAAATAAAGAGAGAAGATTTACACAGCTACTGTTGCCTTGATATGGGGATGCGGATTATAGTCTTCCAGCTGAAAATCATCAAATTCAAAATTGAAAATGGAACTAACATTGGGATTTATCTTCATGGTTGGTAATCTTCGAGGAGAACGGCTCAGTTGTAAGACTGCTTGGTCAAGGTGGTTGTTGTAGAGATGAACGTCACCAAAGGTGTGAACAAAGTCACCAGGTTGGAGATTAGTGACCTGAGCGATCATGTGCGTCAACAAAGCATAACTGGCAATATTAAAGGGGACACCCAGAAAAGCATCGGCAGACCGTTGATACAATTGACAAGAGAGCCGGTTGCCTTCCACATAAAATTGGAACAAGCAATGACATGGAGCCAGGGCCATGGAGGATAGTTCACCCACATTCCAAGCACTTACAATCAAACGCCGTGAGTCCGGTGTCTCCCGGATTTGCCGAATTACTTGACTTATTTGATCAATTGTGCCACCATCTGTACTCGTCCAACTTCTCCATTGTTTGCCATAAACCGGACCTAGATCACCATTTTCATCAGCCCATTCATTCCATATACGGACCCCATTTTCCTGGAGATAACGAACATTGGTATCACCCTTAAGAAACCAAAGCAATTCGTAAATAATAGACTTTAGGTGCAGCTTCTTGGTGGTAAGGAGTGGGAAGCCATCTTCCAAATTGACTCGCATTTGATATCCAAAGACACTCCTCGTTCCTGTACCGGTACGATCATTCTTTTCAACTCCATGATTGAGAATGTGGTCGAGCAGGTCCAGATAGATTCGCATGGCTGCAAAAATGGCAAATTATCTTGACAGAAATCTTCAATTTGAGTGGTTATTTTGGAGGAAAAATCCTCGAGGGTTAGCGATTAGGTCATTATGAAGGTCCCGATATATGGGACATGCCTAGGTCTTCAATGCGGCAAGTGAACCACCGGTCGCGAAAAGTCGATCCACCGACCGGGTGGCTTCAGGATCCGTAACGAGAGCAGGGGCATGATGAGGTTTGATTCTGGCATCGATGATCAATGGACCGTCACAGCCCCAGTGCTTATATTCGATCTTTGTGCCGACACCATAGATGTCATGGGAAGGGTTTGACCTTGTAAAGGCCACCCACAAAAAGTTATTGTAGTGACGGCATAGGAAATCCGTATCATCTGCCAATACAATCAGTGGAAATCCACTGAGGTTTTGGCCCTCAAGCAGGTCAATCAATTTACCTACTTCTTTTCGAGCGGTTGAATAGTCGTTGAAGGGAGGTGCCGTGATACCCAGAATACCTAAATCTACAAGTGCTAAGGACCCAAACCCTGTGGGGACTTTCACTGGACGAATGTGATCAGATAAGGTACGAATAGCCTCACCATAGCAGGCCATCACCACTTTAGATCCCTCGTTCCAGCCGCTTCCAGAATAGTCTAAAGTATCCATGGTAGTGCGAGTAAAGAAGTGTAGATCTCTGGTCCAGTCTATTCTCTCCAGTACATATCGAATGAACATCTGTTCATCGGCGGAGGAAGGTACTGGTTGATCGGCATCCGCTGCAATCAACAAGTACTTAGCAAGACTTGTCTGCCCGGAGCCGAGCAGATGATTTGCCTGAGTCAAAATCTCTTCAGGCCTACGGTCACGAAACGGCATGTATCGCTCACTTCCAATCGCAAGTAACAAGGGATGTACTCCTGCTACATCCACCGCATTGACCTCTTTCACGCCGGGAAATTCTTGTGGCAGCAAAGGACCTACTAACTTGTGTATCAAATATCCGAAGCTACTATCTTCCTGGGGCGGTCGGCCTACTACTGTAAAGTGCCATAGGGGTTTACGACGGTGAAATACTTGATACACCCGCATAACTGGAAAATCGTGTTTAAGGCTGTAGTAACCCAGGTGATCACCAAAGGGCCCTTCCGCTTTCTCAGCAGATTTAGAGATGATTCCAGTTATGACAAAATCAGCATCGTTGGAAATAACGTAGTCCTTATGTCGGTGATATCTAAACCTTCGACCACCAAGCATGCCGGCAAAGGTCAGTTCTGACAGGTTTTCCGGTAAGGGAAAGATAGCAGCCAAGGCATGAGCGGGTGGGCCTCCAACAAAGATGGATGCCTTAAACGGAAGATCACTATCTAGAAAAGCTTTGTGATGAATCCCGATTCCGCGGTGCAGTTGATAGTGCATGCCCACCTCTTCATCTACCACGTAATCGTTGCCTGACATCTGAATCCGATACATGCCAAGGTTGGATTGCAAAATCGATCTCACACCCGGAGCCTGGGTCAGAACCTGGGGTAAGGTGATAAAAGCCCCACCGTCCTCTGGCCAAGAAACGATTTGTGGCAAATCAGAAATTTTTGTCCTCCCAGCCATCACCGCCGGTTTGAAGGATTGTTTCCAAGGCAAGGCACTAAAAGCAGTCGAGGCTGCACCGACATAGGTCCAAGGCTTCTTTCCAAACTGCGATATATCTGCCTTTAATTCAATCACACGTGCCACAGATCTTAAGGTATTTCGAAATAAGAACTCAGTGCGTTGATGCGTACCATAGAGGTTTGATACAGCCTGAAATGGACTGCCCTTAATGTTTTCATAGAGGATGGCAGGTCCTCCTATGTCATACACTCTCCGGTGTATTTCAGCCATTTCCAAGAACGGATCCACTTCCTCGGTCACTCGAACCAGCTGATTATTTCTCTCCAGATCATTGACGGCTTCCCGCAGGCTGCGATAATTCATAGTTGTCGTTTTGGCACTGGAACCTATACTACGCTTTTCTGAATAACATCGAGTAGAGAGAAGTAAGATAAACTTTTAGACCTGCAAACTGCAAAGGAGTATATCTTACTTCGCCCTCTCACACCACCGGACATACGGTTCACGTATCACGGCGGTTCTTAGAGTAATTTGGTAATGGATGGAATCGACTGTGCAGCAGGTGCAATGACGCGAGTCCAACTGTATCAAAGTAATGTTTCGGATATGCAGCATTCATATGGCTTACACCCGAATTCCACCAGGCTCTGCGCTGATTAAACGATGACATCACCGCTCTTTCCTCGCTAAGACCTCGGGATATCAGAGCGCTCTTTCTCGTCCAATTCCGCTTCATCTGACGCCATTTAATCTTCCTCAAGTGGCGCCGTATCCAGCCATCCAATTCCATCGTGAATCCTCTCACTTCACTGAGCGAAAAGTAACTCATCCACCCAGCCAATAGTGGGTTGAGGTTCTCTTTCACGAAGCGCTCAAGGTTCCTGCCCCTCCCCATTCTCATCCGTACCTTAACCTTGTTCTTGAATCGCTTGATACTCGATTTGGCAACCTTAAACTTCACCGGGTTGTTGCTTGTAAAACTATAACCCAGCAGCTTACGATTCCATGGTCGATCCAGGGTGCTCTTCTCTCCATTGACTTTTAGCTTTAGCTTCTGCTCAATGAAGCCCTTTAGGCTTTCCATTACTCGTTCTCCTGAGCGTTTGGTCTTCACGTATATCTGAAAATCATCCGCATATCGTACAAAGTAATGCCCCCGCTTCTCCAACTCTTTATCTAACTCGTCCAACACAATGTTTGATAACAATGGTGATAACGGGCTGCCTTGTGGGGTCCCTTTCTTCCGAATTTGTTCCATACCGTTCACCATCATCCCACTTCGCAGATACCGCTCTATCAGATGGATTACGCGTCGATCCGATATCCGATTGCTCAGCTTACTTAGTAGGCGTTGATGGTTTACTTCATCGAAAAGCTTCGCAAGGTCCATATCTACAACCCATCTTCGTCCTGTGTTAATATGATCCCGGGCTGTACGTAGCGCCTGATGGGCACTACGCCCTACTCGAAAACCATAACTCCATTCCGAAAATTCTGCGTCGTAATATGGACTCAGTACTTGGTGTATGCCTTGTTGTATCATCCGGTCTACCACTGTCGGTATGCCTAGCATCCGAACTCCACCTCCCGGCTTTGGTATCTCTACCATCCGCAACCGTTGGGGGTAGTAGTTGTCTGTCAACAAGGACGCTTTGATCCCTGACCAATGCTTATCTAGATGCGGCTTTAGTCCCTCCACAGTCATGCCATCTATGCCACCACTACCTTGGTTATTGTACACTCGCATATAAGCTTCGATCATGTTCCCACGACTGACTATTTGCTCCATTAGCTCAGTCGGCAGCTCGCTCTTGGCTTTATTATTCCCCGGTCCGTTTGTCGCTCTCATCGGTTATCTCTTGCTTTCCGAGCCGTACCTCCCCAATGAGACCATTCCATCCCAGAAATGGCTCCTGCTACTCCTAATCGTACCGTTAATGATAATTCCATAAGCGTCTTAACTCTAAGTTCGGCCCTTCACACTGCCAGTCTCAATGCTACTATGGCTTCGGCTGACTTCTGCTGGCTCAACTTTGTGTCTCCACTCAGCTTGTGGTATAAGTCCGTATCCTTCTCGGATAAGATTCCTAATGATCCACTTGCCAACAGATCTCCCCGGGTAATGCGCAAATACCTTCACATTTATGCCTGCCACATATATATAATCACCTCCTGTGCAAGTATTGGACTTTAGAGATATAGGCCTCCTCATCCGGTGACAATGCCTAACTATGTGATTCCTGTTCGTCAGGCCAATGCTTTGCCTTCGGCTTCCTCCAACCATATCCTCGCAGATATAATCTTGCCGTTCAGCTAATGCTTCCCCTTGCCGGGTGCATAGAGGACTTTCACCTCCAAGTATTTGCGCCCTGCCGGGCGCACCAAGAAAAAAGGTGGTCAAATTGACCACCTCTTTGATAGTAATATTCTTGATCGAAGGGCACTGTAAGCCGGCAGCACCCTTATTTCTTTATTCTATTAAGATCATCTTCCGTGCCGCGGTATAGGTACCTGCATTAAGCCGGTAGTACAATATTCCGCTTACACCCAGATCTGTCTTTCTGAACTGGACCTGATTGTAACCCTTCTGGAAATCTCCTTCTATCGAGCGGATTATCCTTCCGGTCACATCATAGACCGTGATGGTGGCCTCCATCGAACTCGGCAGTACAAACCCAATGCTGGTCTCTTCGGCAAACGGATTCGGTCGGTTTTGCTCCAAACCATACCCCTGACCCGGCAGCAAGGTCCTGCCATCCAGTGGCCGGCCTCCTATACCCGTTGCCTTCTTACCGCCATCGGTACTCAGCATTCCACGGTCCATCGCACGACTCTCCTCGGTCATCCCGCTCACTTCACGCAATGGCTCTCGCTCTCCTACTTCACTGGTACCACAGCCATCTCCATCTGATTGTACGATCAACACTACATCACAGTAATCTCTGCTATCACTTGGCAGACTCACTACCCACAACCGAACCAGGTGGGTACCGATATCCGAACAACCCAAGGACAGACTATCGGCATCTCCAGCTGCATCATTGTCGGTACTGTCTCCCTTGATGAATTCTATCCTGAACTCAATGGCTGTATCCTGACATGCCGGTGCACTGCTCCGGTCAAATTCTCCGGCCCATACCACCGCATGGGCACTGTCTACCTCACCATCCTGATCACTGTCCCAGGGGGTCAATCTCGCCGTCAGTGAGGTCACACACACCGGACTGGGCTTCTTCACCGATACCACATCGACCACATACTCACAATAACCCTCATTGTTGCAATTGTCTACCGTGACCACCTTCAACTTGTAGGTGCCGTGATCCAAGTCCTCCGAACTGATGTCAAAACTCTCATCTCCTGAACCGCCTAAACTGCCACTGCCATCATCCACCACGACCGTTGCAGTGGAATCACTGATGTCAAGCAACTCCCAGTAGTAACGGTCTATCCCACACGAATCAATCGCACTCACCGTCACCTCCAGGTTGTAGGCACAGGCCCCTACCTCTATCGATCCTCCAGATTCTACCGGACCCGTTATCACACATACCGGTGGCATCGTATCGATCACGATGATCTTCTGTACACAACTGTCTATCACCAACTCGCGCTCAAACCACCACTGAGCTTCCAGTGGCTCTCCTCCATATCCACACCAGTCCGCAAAATACCAGGTACGCAATATCTTGTAGCAGGCCGCATCTCCTCCCACGATCTTGAACACCTTGTCGCTGTGACCTATGCCCACCAACCGGCAATCGTCATCAAAGCGATAGGTCGCATATCCTGTGCTCTCCGGACCTGCTGCTCCAATCAAATTGCCGGAAGCATCGTATTCTAGTCCACAGGTGTTTACCTCCGTATCCTCTGGTACATCAAACATGTACTTACTCAATGGACATTCATTGCCCACCCAGATGCGCTGATGACGATAAATCGTATCTACAGGATGCTTTAAACTGTCCGGTACATTGTGATCCAGATAGAAACTATCCGGACAACTCTGCCAGATCTTAAACTTCCTGAATATGTACCCCTGTCCACAGTGGTCAAACTCACACCACACCTCCTGCTCACAGTACACATTCTCCTCACAGTTGACCAACACTATCCCCTTTTGAAAGTCGATCGTGTCTTGGTAATAATCACACTTGGTGATCAACGAATCCTTCCAGATAAATCCGTGGTGCTCATCATATACCCTCACCTTATCTGTATAGCTGGTGCATTGACACACACTGTCGTAAAACGGTATGTCGCACTCAATCTCATTGCCTTCTATATCTACGTAATTGCCATAGGGATCTTTCCACGCTTTGCAGTAGCCGCCAAACACTTCATCCAGTAAATCATAGGCATCTTCCTCTCCTGCTTTGGCTTGCTCTACCACGTAATCCAAACTCACCGGATGGGTCTGTCCTGGGTAGTCGTAACGTGCATCTTTGTAGGTCTTGCAAGTGATGGTCTCTTCATCAATCACATCCTTGACCACTTGTACCGGGGTCTTGTCTTCTACCCATACATTGGTCCAGGCCTTGGCCCAGTTGCACCAGTAGTCCATCACCAGGATCTCTACGGTCACCGGACCACAGGCATCTTCACAAGAGAATACCACGGCATCAGACCAGCCTCCACCAATTTGCTCGTACATATCTAGTTTCTTGCTGATGCAACCGTCATTTAGTGATGTCAGGCCTGTAATTGGATTGCCGGTATTGCCAATGGTGGTACCTGCTCCGGTCTCAGGATCGATCTCAATTAAGAAACCGGATTGAGCACTTCGTTGTGCAAGTCCCCCATACAGTTTGCCATCGGGTCCAAATTCAATGCTTCCTACAGCATCATATCCCACCTCCCCAATGGCGGTGGCCTTGCCCGTCTCCAGGCTAATGGTAACCAGCTCAGGAACTCCAGTGTCATCAAATTCTGGAGTATAGGTCACACCATTGGTCACACCGTATAGCACCTGGGCGCATTCGTCATAGGCCAAACCGGGAATGGGTCCGTAACCGGTAGCACCGATCACTACGTGTGTTCCACCCACTGGATCCAGAACTACCAGGTAGCTCATTCCACCAGATTCATCGATGAATGTAGCATACAGCTTTCCTTCGATATACTCCATACCCGTGTAGGCTCCAGGATCATGCTGGTAGTTGTTCAATACTGCACCAGTTTCCGGATCCAATTCATACAGGAAGGGCAATCCATTCACGGATTCACTCAGGAGCTTTTTCCCTTTCACATCATATTCAATCTCTGTAGATCCAGGAATAGCTGTGCTGATCACCGTGGCTTTTCCATTATCCAAACTCACCTTTGATAGGATTCCCGATAAGGTCCTGGCATTGGCTCCCACTCCATTGATATCCTGCGAAGCCGCCAATAGATAATCTTTGTGCTTAAACTTGGTGTACAGGCCATCATACCAGGCTTCTTCAACCAATTTTCTAAAATGCTGACCATCTACTTCGTACGGATGTTCTCTGCATTTTAGCGTTGCATGCTTCATCAAGTCATATTGCCAAGCGTTGTACAATAGCTCATTGCATGGCTCTTCGTCTTCCCACAACCACTGTAAGGTTTTCGCATAGTGAGCTTCTACTTCGTCTCTGTGCTTATCCGGTTGTAAGAAAGCTTGCCAAATGGTATCATGATGCTCCGATACCCAGCAATAGTCAAACGAGTCACATAAATCAATACAGGCATCATACCAGTCTGCTCGTCGAACCAGAAGATGGTTGATCCCACAGTTATCCCAACTACCCTCATCAAAACTCTCCGCATCAACCCACACTTTCTTATCACTCAAACTGACCGTCAGTCCTTTATCTACCACCGGTACCGGTTTAACTCTGTCCTTAATAAAGATGAAACACGTATCGGCTGTCACATTGTGGCAACTGTCAAAGACCTCATAGGTCACATAGTACGGACCTTCCTTCTTGGCCAATTTGATACGCGTATGACTCTCATAGCACTTCTCTTCTTCATTGTAAGTCAGCACAAACGAGCCCACACCCTCAATGGTCGCTTTGGCTTGCTTGATCCCTGACCAATCATCAGAGGCATAAATCGGTGAAATATAGGTATGTACTGCACACTCGTGGGTAGTGGTAGATACCATCTTAGCCGGTTCTTTACAATAGAATTCAGGCCCTACGGTATCCAAATCCGTTACCCAGAATTCACAACGGAAATAACCGTTGGTACCAGTAAAGGCATTGTCTTGCTGGCCATGGATACAAAGGGTTTGTATTGGTGGCACGCATTCTTGTTTTACTTCGAGCACATATTTGCTTTGCTCATCACATCCTGTTCCTCCAAAATCCCAGTAATCTAAGTGGCTAAGGACCCCACATTTTGTATCGTCCAAGAATGGATTCAACACATAATGACCCAGTGAATCATCCCACAGTAATAGATAAAGGGTATCACAGGCCACACCATCATTATCCTGATCTAATCCAAACGAATCGGGATTACATCTTTCCGGATAAATGATGTAGGGTCCAGGATTGCCCTCACCACAGTAGGTTGTATCCTTTTCAGCACAGTATAAATTGACTGCTGGATCCAGACCTGGCAGTCGGAATACGGTGATGGTATCATACGTAACACTTCGATTGCCTTTCTTATCAAAAGCCTCATACTCCCGGTAGATGATCTTCAAGGTATCATTTACGGGATCCCCAACTGCACCACACTCTCTGGTTTCAAACCAATCGGCCACAAAGGTTGCAGGCTCCGAACTTTGGCAAGGAATGGTCGCTGTAGGAGGAACACCATCAATATAACCTCCGGCAACCAGTGGATCAAAGCAGTAGACATCTTTTGAACGCCCCTGTAATACGGGACCATTGCCCTGTTTAAAACTGAGATAGGACCAACAATTACCACCTAAATTCCGAACATTAATCTTCAGGGTTTCATGAAGATATGGACAGGCATTAATGACGATTGGGGTATTTGCGGCGACCACGGTAGGCCCATAGACGGTCGCTCCAAAGCTACGAGTAATCGTTACTTCAGCAGTAGCGGCACCGGTGGTCGCATTGGTAACGAATTCGGCCAAGGTAATGGTTGCATTTCCCGCTGCATTTACATTGGCATTTAAATCCTGACAATTTGGCTGGACAGTGCCGGTTTGAGCCACTGCACCCACACTAAAAAATAGTAGACAGAGAAGTGTACAGTACTTGTTCATACTGGGTTGGTTAAATAGTTAATCAATCGGTGTAGCCTGATAACCTAAGTAATCTCAGCTACAAATTTGGGTCACACCCTATCAAAACATTTATGGATATGGTGATTACACATTAGCTGCAAAAATAATACCAAATATCAAGTGCTATATCATATTGAAAATCAACTTAATATGTTGGATTTTTCTTATGCAACCAGAGGTCTAAAGTATATAAGATTTTGGAAATATTAACATTTCAAGGCAAGAAAAAACGGGCATTTATAGGTGACTTGCAACCTGTGCGGAAAGGAGTAGATCAATTATATTCTTTCATCGATTATAGTTCATTCAAAATAGGGCAACTAAACATCAAAGAATAAAATATCTATCTTAACCTGTGCCAATAAAAAAAGAAGTGGTTTCATGTCATTTTTTCCTAATTATTTGATGAGTGACCGCTTGTTTTGGGAAAAATTAGACTTGTAGCAGGCCAAGGATCTATTTTCATTCGATAAGAATCATTTTGCGAGTGGAAGTAAATGTTTCAGTGTCTAAGCGATAATATAAGACACCGCCAGCCGCTAACTCATCCCTTCTAAGATTAATTTGATGGTAACCTCTCTGAAAATCACCTCCGTATGATCGAAGTACCCGGCCTGTAAGGTCAAAAATGGTGATTCTCGCCGGCATCGATTTCGGTAAAACGAAGCCAATAGTGGTTTCGTTCTGGAATGGATTGGGACGATTCTGCTCCAGTGTGTAGCCAGCACCTGGTGAAGTGGTTTGGTAACCAAATCTTCCGTCACTAATACCAGTGATCTCTCTACCTCCGTCGGTTTCAAGCTGACCACGATTCACTCCTGGTCTGGTGACTTCTGCTTCATCTAAATTTACTTCTCGGAGGGTTCCCTGTTGCCCCGGTCCAGCGTTGCCACATCCGCTGAAATCGGATTGGACGATCAAGATTACATCGCAGTAATCAGTAGTCATACTGGGGAGACTTCGTACCCATAGCCTCACCAGGTTGCTGCCAAATTGGTCGCATCCTATCACCAGGCTATCAGTGTCTCCAGCGGGAACATCATCTCCTATCCCATCGATCAATTCGATGCGATATTCCACGGCTGTATCCTGACAGGCGGGCAGACTGCTGACATTAAAATCAGCTGCCCTCAAGATAGCTTTGGCGGTATCAGCAACACCATCTTGATCGCTGTCCCACGGCGTAAGCCTGGTCGTCAAAGATGTAATGCAGATCGGGGTCGGTTTTTTGACCGCAATAATGTCGATCAAATATTCACAAACACCTTCATTATTACAGGCATCTCCGGTTTCTACTTTAAGTTTATATTTTCCATGTGGTAGAGCAGTAAAGCTGAGATTGATTTCCTCATCTGCCTTTCCTGCTAAGGTAGCTGTTCCCCGATCATAGATAAAACTCGAAAGGGAATCCGTAACATCTTTAAGACTCCAGGCAAAGCTGACAACTCCACAGGCATCTTCCACACCTATGTTCAGTTGTAGGTGATAATCGCAGGTCCCAACTTCTAGTTGACCACCATCAGCCACCGGGCCCTGAATGGTGCATTTGGGAGCAACGGTATCAACAATGATGATTTCTTGAATGCAGGAATCAGTAATTAACGTATGATCTTTCCACCATAGTTCGCTGGTGGGAACACCATATCCACACCAATCGGCAAAATACCAGGTGCGACGCACCTTATAGCAACCTTCTTCCCCTCCTACGATTTTAAATACCCGATCATTATGGGATATCCCAATGATTCGGCAATCGTCGTCAAATTTGTACTTCGCCTTACCGATTTTGGATGGAGATGCAAGCCCACTTACATTGCCCTGGTCGTCGTATGTGATCGCGCATTCTGTCAGTACAGTGTCGGCTGGTACTTCAAACATATATTTGTTTAAAGCACAATGATTGGTAACCCGAATTCGCTGTTCACGAGTTATGGTATCACCGACGTGTTGTGCTGAATCAATTCTAGCCAAATCACCCGGAGAGAGCTCCGAAGAATCCAAATGGGTCAGGTCACATTGTGACCAAATCTTAAACTTTCGATAGATATATCCTTCACCACAGTGATCAAGATCGCACCAGACCTCTTGTTTGCACTGCACGTTTTGGGCACAATTGGTAACGATTGCCCCATGATTTAAGGCTAAAGTATCGGCATAATAATAACAATCCGACACAATAGAATCTATCCATACGAAACCTAAATGTTCGTCATAAACTCGAACAGGAATCGTATCAATAGTACAAACACAGACACTATCGACAAATATCAAATCACAGATCAACGAGTCACCACTTTCATCCACCAATGAACCATATTCCGATCGCCATACTTTTTGATACCCTCCGAAAAACTCATCTAGAACAGGAAAAGCTTCGGCATCGCCCTCTTTCGCTCGATCAATGACATACTCCAAACTAACATCATGGGTGATATCGGGATATTGATACCGATGGTCACGATATGACTTGCAAGAAATCGTTAACTGATCCGTAACATTTTTGGCGATCTCCAGCTGAGTTTTGTCCTCTACCCAAACTCTGGTCCAGCCTATCGACCAGTTGCACCAGTAATCCATCGCGAGCACTTCGACCGTTACAGGCTGACAAGCATCACTGCAATCAAACGGTACAGCGTCACTCCAGCCACCTCCTATCGCAGCATATTCTTCAAGCAGTCGGTCATCTGTAGGATGGTAAAAAGTGGCGTGGGTTCCAAGATGGGTAGGCACCGGCTTGAAGTAATGACTAAAAGCTTTGCTTTCAGCGCACTCTGAGATCAACTCTCGCAGCAAATCATCAGACAGATCATAGGGATGATCACGACAAATTTGGTTGGTGTATTTTAGTAGATCGTATTGCCAGGCATTGAATAGCAACTCGTGGCAGGCTTCAGCATCATTCTCCAACCAACCCAAGAACTGAGCATAATGTGCCTCCACAGGATCGTATCGCTTATCTGGAGTTAAATAAGGGATAAAGAGCGTATCGTGATGCTTAGTCACACAAATAGGTTCGAGACTATCACAAAGATTCACGCATGATTCGAACCAATCGGCCCGGCGCACAAAAAAGTAGTTCAGTTCACAATTGTCCACTGATCCTTCATCGAAATCTTCAGCATGAACCCATACCTTCTTATCGGTTAGGTTGATGGTAAGACCTTTCTCAAATACTGGTGTAGGTTTTATCAGGTCTTTGACGATGAGATAACAACTATCCAAAGTAGCATTGTGGCATGAGTCGGCTATTTCATAGATGATTTTATAAGGTTCCTCCCTATGTGGTAATTTCAGTCTCTCATGAGATGCCCAGCATTCATCTTCTTCTTGCCAAGAAAACAACAGTGTCCCTATTTCTTCTACGGTCGCCTTTACCTGTTTTACTCCCCGACCTGGAGGTGTCACTTCCACACCGGCCCGACATTCGTCAATGGCGAATAACGGTGGTAGATAAGCATGAGCTTCGCAGCTGGTTGTTGAAGTCGAGACGATATTTTGACCCATAATCCGAAAAGTTGCATCTGCCGGTGAATCCCAAATAGCTACAATGTAGAGTTGATCTCCAGCGCGTAATGGTAAAGTCAGAAAACCAGACTGTGACTCGGTGACGGCAATGGGATCAAGTATATTTACATCGGGCTTCTTCGATTTGGCCTTAAGAGAGCTCTGAAAGGAAAAGTTCTCAAAAGGATCGCCATCAATCAGCCGAAAGGACTCACCATTGATGGAATAGAATATACTGACGGCGGCAGCCATGGGAAAGCCATTGCCTACTGACCGATCGACGGTCTGGATCAAGAAGTCATCCTGAATTTCAGCCAGGGTAAAATCCCAGGTAAACTTGAAATCAGCTGTTTGATCCGCGGTATAGCTCATTACAGCGTCTGCAGAGAACGGCAATGACAGAAATCCATTGGTATTCAAGGGACGCTTCTCACCTGATTCTAGGTCGAAATCATCTTGTATACCTTCTGAAAGATCCGATTTAACCTTTAGTACGTATGGCAATCCTGAAAAATCAAAATTCTGACCGTCGCCAATCGTCTGAGGTAATGCCGCTGCTACGGGTAAAGAGTTTGTGCTGATGATTCCGCTAAAGAAATCAAAGTACTCATAGGCAAACGGCCCCGAGAAAAGGGGATCCCCTTTGCAATGGGTGATTGGAGGTAGTGTATCAAGGTCTACTACCCAGAAATCGCATCGCCAATACCCTGGTCCCAACTGCTGAGCAACATTGGGTAAAGTGCCTGCAGGTAGCGGAGCCACACAAACATTCTGGGGTGCCCCATAACACTCTTGCTTGATTTCAACCTTGACTCGATAAGCCATCTCGCAATTTCCTGGAAATTTGGTGTAGTCAACAAATACTGTTAATCCGCAAAGTGGGTCAAAAATCCTGGGTGCAAATTCTAACATACCATCCTTATCAATGTCAGTCACCTCAACCAGATACGTTTGTTGACAGCCTAGATTAGGATCTTCATAGGTTATATAGGGACCAACTGGTGTGAGTGAATCTCCACAAAAAAGACTGTCTTTGCCCTCACAGTAAATGTTTTCAGCCGTAATTTCTGGCAACTGTAGCACGATAATGGTGTCGATCTTCACACCACGTTCTCCACTCTTGCCAAAAGCCTCCCATTCGCGGTAGATGATCTTTACTGTATCGTTTATTCCGGGTTCACAAGGATAGGTTTCAATCCAGTCCGTAACAAATGTGGCCTCTAACTCCTCTTGACATGGCAACCAGGCAGTTCTTGTTGTACCTTCCAATGGTCCCGATACCAGAGGATCATTACACAGAACAGTGGAGACTGAAATTCCTGGTATCGTCGGAATTTTTTGTTCTTTAAAAGTCAAGTCTGTCCAGCATGTTCCATTGGTACTCCTGGCTACGAGCTTCAATGGTTGATTGTGCAAATATTGACAAGCTTTTAGGGGAAATGAACCATTCATTCCAATAAGTTGAGGACCAAAAATGGTTGCTCCCCACTTATTTTCCACCCAAATTTCCAAACCATCGCTACATTCCATTGTGTCAAGAATGAAATCGGAAGGTCGAATAATTGCTACACCGTATCTGTCCAAGGCAACATTCAATTGGCCAACACAGTTAGGATTACAATCTGACAACGTAGCATCACAGATGGCCAGAATTTCCATGGCACTATTGCAACCAGGCGCATTCCCGGAAATCATCAGGGTGTTGTAACCCATCACAAGCAACACGTTGGTTAGGCCACAACAATAGAACAGCTCCGGATTGTTTTCTACTTGCAAAACATCTAGTGTGACCAAACTACTGAATGCCAGGATCGACTGAAGCAATGGATTGTTGGTTATTCGCAGATCATCGCCCACAATTGACAAATTTCCAAATCCCTTAATATGAGCCAAGTGATCGTTATTGCGGATGAAAAAATCGTTTCCAACCTGCTGTAAAGCCGCAAATCCAGAAATCAATTTCATGGAAAGATTGAATTCGAAAAAAATGTCATCCCCAACTTCAGCCAAACCATTAAATCCAGCAATTTCCTTTAGTAGCTCGTTATTGGAAATGTCGAGATCCGCTCCAATAAATTGAAGTCGTGAAAATCCACCCAAGCCCAAGAGAAGATTTTCTGATCTAATGGTAAAATCACCACCGACACGGCGAAGGCTAATGAATCGATCCAAATGTACAAATGCATTGTCCTGAATTCGAAAATCCCCTCCTACCCATTCCAAGGCATACATTGCAGCTAAATGACTCAATACGGGGTTGTTACCAATCGCAAAAAAGTCCGATACCTTGGTTAGCTTATCGAATCCTTCAATGTTCACCAAGGTGGAATTATTGGCGATTTCGAATGACCCGCAAATGCTGTCTAAACGCTCAAAGCCAGAAATAGAAGCTAGTGATGGATTATCTTTGATTTCCAGACCACAAGTATGCTGCAATTGGTTAAATCCATAAATCTCAACTAAATCTTCATTCCGCAAGATTTCTAAATCTTCTCCAATCCAGGCGAGATTTTCGAAAGCAATGATTTTTTGCAATGAGGGATTATCTTGTATATCAAAGTCATCACCGACTTGAGTGAGTGAGGTAAAGCCCTCAATGAACTCAATACCATCATTCAACTCAATATCCAGGTTATCGCCAATAGTACTTAATGCATTAAAACCAACTAATTCCGAAAGTGAGTGATTTTCTTGAATCGACAGATCATCGCCAACCTGTTCTAGTGCTTGAAATCCCAATATAGAACTGAGACTGGGATTGTCAACAATTCTGATATCTTCTTGTACCGTATGCAGACTTGAGAATCCGTCGAGATGTGAAAGGAGACCATTGGCCCTTATCACAAGCTCAAAACCAACCTCTTCCAAACCATTGAATTGTGGTATTTGGGCCAGCAGATTATTCTCAATCAAATAAAGATTCGTACCGAGATTGGTCAACTGTTCAAAACCTTGGAGAAGAAATAGTGCTGGATTTTGAGAAACATCAAGGCGGCCACCAATGGTCTTCACATTCAAAAAACTATGTACGACATTACCGAGTGAAGGATTATCTTGAAGGATAATGTCTCCACCTACTTCTTGTAAATTCTGAAAGGAATGGCTGATTGCCGTCAGCCCGGTGGTAGAAATGATAAGATTTCCCGTTATCTCTGTGAGTTGATTCAATCCCGAAAACCTCATAATATCGGCACCTTGAACCACCAGATCTCCTTCCAACACCTCGCAGCCATCATGGGCTAAAAGGAAACCATCGACTTCCGCTTGTGTCGTCAAGCTCGCACCCTGACAAGTTTGGGCGTAAAGCTGCCTTCCACATGTTAAAAGGATTAGTAAAAGAAAAGTACATCGCCCTACCATTGCTCTGATTTAGATGATTAAATTGCCGGTGTGCAGTCTTGGAGCTTCAATCAGCGATGCCAGCATTCATTCACATGATGCTGCAGTGAACATATTACAAACAAAAATAATACCAAAAATAGTCATAATGAGATACTTACGAACAAACTGGCTCATTTCCTCTGGTGTTACATTACGGATGGTTCCGTCTCTCATCTGATGCCCTTTGGAAGTGGTAGTCTTATCCAGTGATTGGTCATTATGCCTGATGATTCGAGCTAATTTTGCAGAAAGATTAGCTTTACCTTCCAAATGATGAAGAATGAGTATTATGCCGACCAGATATGCATTTCTCTTGGCTTTCCTGCTTTTTCAATTTCAGATACATGGCCAGACACCTACCGATCTTCCCTCGAATGCACTTGATGGCATCCAATTTCGTAGTGTTGGCCCTACCCGTGGCGGTCGTGTGACGTCAGTAGCCGGACATCCTGTTCATCAAGCCACCTTTTATATGGGTGCTACCGGAGGTGGCCTCTGGAAAACGGAAGATTATGGTGCAAATTGGCAAAATATATCTGACGGTTATTTTGCGACCGGATCCATTGGTTCAATTGCTCTGGCGCCAAGCAATCCCAAGGTAATTTATGTAGGTACCGGATCTGATGCTATGCGAAGCAATGTGATTATCGGTAAAGGCATCTATAGGTCAGAAGATGGAGGTCTTTCCTGGAGTCATGTAGGCTTAGAGAGCTGTGGACAGCTAGGGGCCGTGATCGTACATCCTACAGATCCCGAGACGGTTTACGTGGCAGCCATTGGCAATCCCTTTCGAAAAAATACGGAGCGCGGTGTATTTAAGTCAGTCAATGGTGGCCGAGATTGGCAGAAGATATTGTATCACAGTGATAGTGTTGGAGCTGTTGATTTGGAATTTGCTCCAGATGATCCCACTCAAATCTACGCATGCTTATGGCGGGCTCAGCGCAAACCTTGGACAATCATCAGTGGAGGCCAAAAGACTGGTGGAATTTATAAGACGGAAGACAGTGGCCAGGGCTGGGTACGATTGTCCAATGGATTACCACAAGGATTGATTGGGAAGAGTGATCTGGCAGTTTCACCAGCTAACCCTCATATTGTGTGGGCGTTGGTTGAGGCTCCAGCAGGGGAAGGAGGTGTTTTTCGATCAGATGATCGAGGGACCAATTTCAAGTTGGTGAACAGTAAGAAAGAACTACTGGATAGACCCTTCTACTACTGCAACATTGACGCAAATCCCAAAGATGCAGAACATTTATATGTCAGCAGCACCCGGTTTTGGCATTCGAAAGATGGTGGCCAGCACTGGTCAATGATGAGTACACCACATGGTGACAACCACGATTTATGGATCAATCCGGAAGACACCAATCTCTTCATTCAGGCCAACGACGGGGGAGCCAATATCACTCAGAATGGGGGTAAAACCTGGAGTTCCCTACAAAATCAGCCTACGGCAGAGCTGTATCAAGTAGCCGTAGATGACCAACATCCATACTGGTTGTATGCTGGTCAGCAAGACAACAGTACCATTGCTGTACCGAGTCTGCCGCCTTATCAAGCTCCATCGGGACCTAAGGCGTTTTGGATGGCCGTAGGGGGTTGCGAAACTGGGCCTGCAATTCCCAAACCCGGCAATCCCGACATTGTTTACTCCAATTGTAAGGGGCGATTTGGAGTCTATGACAAGTCTACGGGACAGGAGCGTCAATACTATGTTGGAGCAACCAATATCTACGGCCACAACCCAAAAGATCTTAAGTATCGTTTTCAGCGGGTAGCACCGATACATATCTCACCTCATGATCCAAATACCGTCTATCATGCATCCCAATATTTACATAAGACTGAAAATGATGGTCAAAACTGGGAGATCATTAGTCCTGATTTAACTGCTTTTCCGGAAGTTGCCCAAGTAATATCTGGTTCTCCCATCACACGTGATATTACCGGAGAAGAGTACTTTAGCACGATCTACGCGGTTGCTGAGTCACCTATTCTTCCAGGTACAATCTGGGTAGGATCAAATGACGGGCTCATTCATATCACCCGAGATGCCGGTGAGACTTGGAAAAATGTCACACCATCGGATCTCCCGAAATGGGGACGGGTACAATGCATTGAACCTAGTCGTCATGATTCGGCAACAGTTTATGTTGCCATTTACCGCTATTTACTCGGTGATTTCACACCGTATCTATACGCGACCACAGACTTTGGGCAAAGCTGGAAACGCCTCAGCAGTGGTCAAAATGGTATCCCGGCCGATCATCCATCCCGTGTTATCAGAGAAGATCCGGAACATCCAGACTTGCTCTATGCCGGAACAGAGTTTGGACTCTTCTTGTCTATGGATAGAGGCCAGTACTGGCGTCCTTTCCAACTTAACCTGCCCGCAACCCCCATCACCGATATCAAACTCAAGCACGGAGACCTGATCCTATCGACCATGGGTAGGTCTTTCTGGATTTTGGATGATGTGAAACTCTTGAGGCAATGGGCGATGACAAAGGGTCGTCATGAACATAAATTTTTTGAACCCACACCTGCCTTTCGCTATCGGTATCGTCGGTCTACAGGCATACCCACTTACCCACCATCTGGGATGAACATAGACTATTTCCTTGCTTCAAACCAAGGTTCAGGGATCAAAATCAAAATCTACAACGCAGAGGATCAACTTGTTCGAAGTTTTACCAACGAGGGAGGGGAACAGCAAAAAGAAGAAAAAGATGACATGGCTATGGGATCATCCTACCAGTCGCCCAATACCCAAATCAACAACCAGGCTGGTGGCCACAGAATCCTCTGGGATTTGCGTCATCAGGGATTTGAAAACCTGAAGGGAAGCATGCAATCTGGTCCTATGGTTGCACCTGGTAAATACCGCCTGGAGTTGATCCTAGACAATGAGACAAAATTGGTATGGGCCCCGGTCCTTTCAGATCCACGAGTTAAGGCTGCTGGAATCACTGACGAAGACCTGATATCTCAGGAGAAATTGCTCCTGGAAATTTTAGACGCACGAGTCGAGGCTGATGAACTGAGCAAAGAAGTCAAAAAAAGGATAGATCAAACAGAAAAACACCAAGGGATTCCACAGGAATTATTGGACATTCAGCGTGCCCTGATCACAGAGGAGGGTCGTTATCAACAACCTATGCTAAACGACCAACTGACCTATCTCTTCAACATGCTCAACCGAGCTGACCAGCTACCGGGTGAAGATGCCTACGAGAGATTAGAAGTACTGAAGAATCATTTGGAAGACTTAAAGAAACGCGCAAAATTCCATGGGATTTAGATCGATAATTTTGCACTGTCCGGCTTTGGTAATTCCTCCCTACTTGGCCCAGTCTGGCACTGGGACCTGGGGATCAAATAGTTCATCGATGTAGTATTTTCTCTTGTGAACATTGTTGCAATCAACTGGACCAAAAACATAGCGACAAGGAGCGTAAACAGTAAGATCACCATCAATCATCAAACTCTTGGGATCACCGTTTGGCAGTGTATCTGAAAGGTGTTCTCGCCGGAGTATGCAATGGCCCAGCTCATGAAAAATCAGCGCTTCTAACTCCTGAGCGTGGTCCCAGCAAACCAGGTGAGCATTGATAAGAATTATTTTCTGTTTCTTATCAAGCGGTTCACGGGAGTTACATTGCCCGCAAAGGGTCTCTCCAAGGTCAGTACTGTAGTCGACAATTAAATTGGTTAAGTCGATTCGCAAGCCACGACGATAAGCCTCCATCTGAAACGAATCGACCATGGGTTTAAAGTCTCCATGGATCTCACTAACAAATGAATGTTCTTCCTTCTGACAGGCCGATAACCAAATGATTATCATTGCGAGACAGGGCAGTAGGACCCAAATCCCAGTCCTAAAAGCTGCAGGGACCTTGCCATCAATCCTCATCGAAGCGTCTCGTTTACTCTCTGACCCATATGACTTTTTGAGTTTCACTTCGTCCAAAGGCTTTGAGTCGAATCAGGTAAGTAGCTGCCGGCACCTGTGTTCCGGAAAGATCAACACCATCCCAGATAATCTCAGTATAGCCTGCTGGCTGATTACCACTGAGTAAAGTACGAATTCGCTTTCCATCCAGGGTGAAGATTCCAAGGTCAACATCAGCTGTTTCAATTAAATCAATACCGATAACAATGTGGTCGGAGGTCGGATTCGGTCCCAAAATACTTAACCTTTGCGCAGGTTCATCGAGAACAGGTGCGCTCAATATTTCTTCAGTCTGAATGCTGACAAAGCCAGCATCAGTAAAAGCAGGATCCGTTTCACCGTCTTGGCTGGTGATTGTAGCTAAGAGGAAGTTCTCAGGACTTACCCAAATATAAGAGAGCGCACTATCAGCTGACGAGCTCGTTAGAACACCATTGACCAGGGTGCGACTTCTGGTCCAGCATTGTTCGAAGAGGCGGAGACAACTGAAATTACCGTGAGGCAGCGACAGTGTACCCCAGCCATCAACCGTTATGGCCGTAGAGTCGAAAAGAAAATTTGTAAATGAACCAGCTTGTTCGATGGTGTCGCGAATCACCTCCGACCAGGTACTTCCAAAGGTGACTGGCACAGGTGCGAACACCTGATTGTCTTCCGTGATATTTTCAAACGGAATACCCATGACATTGGCCATCACTACTGAACCTAAAGTCCTGACCTCAGTGGCACCCACCTCCAGGTATTCGTAAATTGCCCCATCCGAAAAAGCTGGTGATGACAATTTGATCACGAGATTGCTCGTGGGAAAATTTGTAGTATATGGCGTCTCAGCGGGTAATAAAAACTCTTGATCCAATCCGAAGCCGGATGCCAGCTCCAAATCGCTTAAATCCCAAGTTTGGTTTTCACCAGGAGCACCGGTGTTGACATTGATGGCACCAGTGGTATCTTCTTGAAGGGCAAACTTACTGCCTGCCAGATCTAGTATATCTTGTGCGGTGATACTCACCTGGCTAAAGAGCTGATTCCAAATGAGCATACTGCATACAAGGATTTGGGACCGTAAAAGGGTACGTAACATGTTGAAAGGTTTAGATGGTTTGCAAGCTTCTACCAAACTTCAATTTATCCAATTAACACAGATAAATCAAGGAGCAGTAGTTTCATCCGAAACGACAGAACTATGCGCAACCCAATCGGGATTTATTTGATCCAAGACAGCTTTTAGAGAATCACGAACCAAAAAATATTCTGGTAAAGCTCCAGCCTCCATGGGATCCGGCTCAGGTAAATTTAATCTTAGATGGTTGACTTGGACTCCATTCTTCCAAAAACGGAAACAGACATGAGGACCCGTAGCCAGGCCAGTAGAGCCTACATAGCCTATCACCTGACCTTGCTTGACTTGAACACCGGGAGCAATACCCTTGGCAAATCGCTGCATATGCAAGTACTGTGTTTCATAAACTTTGTCATGCCTGATCTTGACGTAGTTGCCATTTCCCTTGGTACGGCTGGCCTTTGTGACCACACCATTGGCAACAGCCAAAATGGGCGTACCATAGGGTGCAGCATAATCGGTGCCGAGGTGAGCTCTTACACGTTTTAAAATGGGATGAAACCGCCGGGGATTGAAGCGGGAAGAAATACGTGTTTTCTTAACAGGTGCCTTGAGAAATACTTTCTTCATTGGCCTTCCCTCTAGATCAAAGAATCCATCGTATTTGCCACTGTGGTATTTGATTGCGTAATGATCGTTGTTGCTGTTTCTAAAATAAGCAGCATACAACTCTCCTACTCCCACGGAAACTCCATCGATGTAAAGGTGGTCGTAATAGGCTTTAAAATAGTCTCCCTTCTGAATATGGTGAAAGTCTACTGACCAGGCCAATGCATCCTCCATTCGAGCTGCCAGTTCATAGTCGAGACCCTGGTCCATCATTGTCTGCCAAAGAGAAGAAGAAATGACACCTGAAGCAGTTGATCTGACCCTTTCCACAGCCCGCTCTTTTACCTCTACCGAACGGTTCTTGATATCATAAATCACGTATCTGAGCTTATTTGGCTCATAGATGAAATAATCCGCACAATCACTGGTGTCACGATTCAGAATATAGTAAGATTTGCCCGCCCTCAAAGCCCTTACATCAAAAACCGGCTTGGCAACGGCAGCCAGTTCACCAATCTGTTGGTATGAGACCTTATGGGGAAGCAGCAAGTCGGCGAGGAATTGATTGCCCTCAATTACGCCCTCGGTGACCCAGAAATGATTGAGGTTAAACCCAAACCTTTGCTGCATATCCGATATAGGCAACTCAGACAGGTGTTCTAAGGGTACCTGGTTGGTTCGGTTTACAGAACTCACCAACATACCCATGAGGAAAAGTATACATATTGGCAAGTAATATCGAATGGAAAAAACCTTGTTACCGAGATTCAACTCTAAAATGCTTCAAATTTCTTGACGAAAATACACATTCTACGGTAAAAATCATATGATAATAAGGTATAATATGATTGGAAAAAACTCCTTGTTGTCAATCTCCTGTACCCAGGGAGAGATTCAATGGATCGCTCAAGGGCAAGACCATTGACTCAGGTTTGAACCGACAGGAGAAAGTTTAGGTAGATTGCTTCGAAAATCCGGCACATTTGTAGCTGATCTTACCTATAATTGTATTCATTAACATCTGATACTTTCAAACGATAGCATGCTTTGGAAGCAGAGAACACTAAATTGTGGTGGCAACCTATTGGATCTGAGTGATCCAGTGGTGATGGGCATCCTCAACATCACGCCCGATTCGTTCTTTTCAGGCAGCCGTTTTGATCTTAGGGCAGCAAAATCAGAAGCCGCCCGAATGATCAAAGATGGTGCTAAGATCATTGACATTGGAGGTATGTCAACTCGTCCAGGAGCGGGCATGATTTCTGCAAGACAGGAGATTAAACGGGTAATTCCTGTGGTGGAGACCATCAGAGCACTGGATCCAGACATCGTGATTTCAATAGATACTTTTCGGGCGGAAGTCGCTTATCAGGCACTGCATTGTGGAGCAAATATGGTCAATGATATCTCAGCCAGCCGGATTGACCCTGAGCTGATCGAAGTGGTTATCAAGGCTCAAGTTCCGTATGTCTTAATGCATATGCAGGGCACCCCAGACAACATGCAGAATAATCCCTATTATAAAGATGTGTTGATTGAAGTCCTTGATTTCCTCATTCACAAATCGATGGAATTCACGAAACGAGGCTTGCATGATATCATCATTGATCCCGGCTTTGGCTTTGGAAAACGAATCCAAGACAATCTAACCTTACTGCGGAACCTCCATGTGTTTAAGATTGCTGAACGTCCTATTTTAGTGGGGCTGTCGCGAAAATCTACCATTCAGAAACTATTAGATGTCTCTTCTGAAGAGGCATTAAACGGTACTAGTGCTCTCCATATGATTGCCCTGGAGCAAGGCGCACAGATCTTGCGTGTCCATGATGTTAGACCGGCGATGGAATGCATTTTGCTATGGAAGGCATTGCGGAATCTTGCCCGATCGGATGTGGGTGTCAAATAATGCCGTTAATTCGGCGTTAAAAAGACGGTATAACTTCCTGATCTCCATCATCTTATTTTACCTTTGTGCCTTGAACTCTCATGGAAGAAGAGCGATCGACATCCTTACAAAATCGAATTCTGCGCAAGACAGGTTGGGCAGTTTTGATTTTTCTGGGGATTCTCCTATGTCTGTCCTTGCTCATCCAGATAACGTTCGTTCAAAATTGGACAGTCAACCGGATTACCGAAAAGATTTCACGGGATTTGAATGCCACGGTGAGCATAGGTCAAATCAAGTTGGACTTCTTTAACGACCTGGTGGTCGATCATCTGTTGATCTTGGATGAAGAAAGCGATACCCTGCTTTACAGTAGAAAGGCCTATTTCGACCTATATCGGCCGATGAGGGGTCTGCTGCAAAATGTCTTGACTTTTCAGGAAATCGCCCTGACAGATTCCAGGTGTTATCTTAAGACGGACGCCAGTGGCAGGACAAATTATCAATTCTTACTTGACTATATTAGTAAAGGCCAAAAGCAGGCTGTACAAATTGAAACCGGTGATTCGACCCTGTTGGAATCCGACCAATTTTATCTCGTCTTTAGCCCAACCAGTATCGACTTATCCAAAATAACCTTCGATCATCGAAACGACCAATCGGGCAAACACAGTTATTTAAGCCTAGCTAGAGTTACTACCGATCTGCATCGCATTCGCGTTGATGATCCACTCCATTTCGACAACATCACATTGATGGAGCCGATTTTTGAATTAGAAAAATATGAACCGCCCACACCCGAGATTGTAATCGAAGAAATCAGCAAAGACGAATCCAAACAGATCACCAGGCGACCTAGGCGACCAATTTCCTTGTTGATTGATGAATTGGAAATCAGCGGAGGTGAGGCCCGTGTCTACAACCCAGACAAGATGAGGAGAGGAAGAAATCCTCGGGTGATTGATTTCAACAATGGCTTTTTTCATTCAATCAATGTGCTGGCTCGTGATTTCATCTGGCAGGGAGACCAGGGGATATTCACCATTGCTGAAATGTCCGTAGACACAGATGAAGGCTTTAGGATAGAGCAGTTTGCATGTGAGGAGATTTCGATACAACCCGAGGAAATTTTACTTAATAATTATCAATTAAAAACTCCGGAGAGTTTATTGGCAAATCGCTTATCATTTCGCTATCTCAAAGCCGGAAATATTTCCAGTTTTGAAGATCAGGTCGTACTGGACGGAAATTTCCAAGACAGTTATGTGGCTTTAAATGACCTGATGTATTTTACATCCTCTCTACACGCTAACGAATTCTTCCAGTTGAACGGGAGGGAAAAAATCAGGGTAGCCGGAAGAGTCAGAGGGCCTATCAATGATCTTGAATGCCGGGACTTTACCTTGGCCATCGCTGACAAAGCTGAGGTGGGAGGATATTTCGATCTGGAAAATATTACCAGACCTGGTAAAGAGCATTTGTCTCTCGCACTCGGCAAAGCCAGTGCAGAGGTAACCACACTAAGACAACTGGTTCCTGGTTTTAATCCTCCGGAGAATTTTGACAAATTAGGAAGGTTGGAATTCTCCGGTGAGTTTGAGGGTAGCTTCAAGGATTTTATTGCCTCGGGCGATCTAAAAACGGATTTAGGTAGTTTTGAATCTGACCTACACATCTTTATCCCAGATTCGGGAATCGCTGAAGCTTCCTACCGAGGAAATCTAAAGGTGATTGATTTCGATCTTCGTCATTGGATGGAATCTGAAAAATATGGATTAGCCTCGTTTTCAGCAATGGTGAGAAATGGTAAAAACCTAGATCTTGACAATGCTTTTGCCAATTTGTATGCAAGTCTAGATCATTTTCATTTTAATGGCTACAACTACAAAAAAATCATATTGCAAGGAGAGTTGAATAAGAGCTTTTTTGATGGCGAACTATTCAGTAACGATCCCAATCTGGATTTGGATTTTAGTGGATCCATCGATTATCAGGACAGTGTACCGCACTTTGACTTTTCAGCCAGTATAGACCACCTCGATCTGCATGCACTAAATTTAACACCTAAATCAATAAGTGCATCGGGGGAAATCGACTTTGACTTTTCATATCATGACCTATACCATCTTGATGGCTTTGCCCAGGGATATGATTTGCAAGTCGTAAATAATGACCATGAATACAATCTCGACACGATCACTCTATTATCACACTTAAACAGGGGTTTTGACCGACTAATGCAAGTGCAGTCAAATATTCTTGATTTAGATCTTCGTGGTTCATTCGATCTCCAATCCCTACCTAAGACCTTTAAAGCCTTAGTACAAAATAAACATCCACAGTTTGCTCATAAATTTGACATTTCCAGTCCACTGGCGGATTCTTTAGTAACTGACCAGGATTTTATTTTCAATATTGTTTTAGAAGACTCCAAAGGTTTGCAAAAAATTGCAGATGCCTCCTTAGCTGACTTTAATCAAATTGAACTAACTGGATTTTTTAATAATCAGGGAAATGATGAATTTGCTTACCGGATCGTAGCTGATGCCCCTGTTTTTGAATTCAGGAAAAACAAATTGAATAATGTTCACATAACGCTAAATGGTGAGAATGAAAAGAGTGATTGGGAGATATCTATTGATGAGGTCTGGCTTGGTCAAAAAGTTATCAGACCTTTGGGAGTGCAAGGCACCTTGGTTAGTGACAGTCTTCATTTTGCAGCTCAGTCCAGTAATGTGGCTAATATTCTTAAGAGCCTCGATCTGGCAGGATTGTTTTATTTAAATCAAGGATATTACCAAATCGATCTTGCAAACAGCTCATTTGAACTTCTCAATGAACCATGGCAGATTCTGCCGAATAATTATGTACAAGTAGGTGAAAAATACCTAAAAACTGAAAATATGGTTTTTCTCTCCGATGACAGCTATATCCGGCTAAGCAGTCCTGGAGATAACAGTTTGAATCTTGAAGCAGAGAAAATTGACATCTCCTTTCTCAATGACTTCTTTCCCAAGAAGCAACTTAGGTTTACAGGAGATGCTTATGCCAATTTGCACTTTGCCAATATCTTTGAACCGGATAAAGTCACTTATCAGCTTAGTATTGATACACTCACAATAAACCAGGATAACTATGGCAGCTTTACGACTTCCTTTGCCATGCCGGACCTCCACAGTAGAGCGGACTTAACCGTTGAGCTTTCTGCTGATGACAAACAACTCACAGCAGGGGGATACTTTCTGCTGCCGACTACCAGAAACAAGAATCGGAAACTATCCTTTTACGATATCAATATTGGGATTGACAAGTATCCCATAGCTATAGCCGAATATTTTATTGGCCACTCCATTAGTGAATCTACCGGCACATTTGATGCTGCTTTGGTGCTTAGTGACGAAGATGGCAAGCCGGCTCTAAATGGTGAAGTTATTCTGGATGGCAGTACAAAATTGGATTATCTGGGCACGACCTATAGCATGGACAAACAAACTGTAAAAATCACCCCTTCGATGTTTGATTTTTCGGGTACTGAATTTTTTGATGAATTGGGAAATCCCGCTCAATTCTCGGGAGGGATTACTCATAGCTATCTTAAAAATCCCGGTCTTAATCTCACCATAGACTCAGATCATTTCATGTTGTTAAACACGTCGAAGGAAGACAATAATTTATATTATGGTAAAGGCATAGGTCAGGGTAAAATTGACATCACCGGTGATTTCGTACGTGGAAATATCCGCGTACGTGCCACAACAGGTGAAGGTTCTAAAATTTTTATCCCGGTTGACTACGATTATAGCACCGGCGAGCACTTTATCAAATACGTCTTCAATGAAGACAGCTTGGTATCCAGAGATGCGTCTGCTGAGTTGCGTGGCACCCAACTTGATATGCAATTAACCATCACCCCGGAAGCAGAAATGCAAATCATCTTTGATGAATTTTCGGGTGACATAATCAAAGGGACTGGTAACGGCAATTTAACGCTAACATTAGAGCGTGGCAACAACTTCCAGATTACCGGACAATACGAGATTGAGGAGGGTGAATACCTATATACTCTTCTTGATTTCATAAATAAACCTTTTTCTATCGAGCGTGGAGGTTTGATCTCATGGAGTGGAGATCCGCTCGCTGCTGATCTTAATATTAAAGCGACCTACACGGGCCTTAAGGTACCTCCTCGCAACCTTATTGCTGAATATTTTGAAGGTCGAAATAATCGAGCAGCTGAGTTGGCAGATATCAGCACACAAGTAAATTTGGTCTTGGGTTTGCAAGGTATATTGAGTCAACCGGAGATTGACTTTGATATCCAATTTCCAGAAATAGAACCTTCCTTACGCAATTACACCGATAGTAAGTTAAGGATACTGCGTGAGGATGTCAGTGAACTAAACCGGCAAGTGTATGGGCTACTTTTTTTCAACTCCTTTCTCCCTCCATCAATAAATCTCGATATTACTGCCACAACGGTCAATACACTTAGTGAATTCTTAACCTCACAATTGTCAAACTATGTAGCCGCCTATATCACCGAAGGTGTTGAAGAGGTAGACTATATTTCGGGTGTTGATTTTTACTTTGATTATAACTTTTATCGGTCGGAAGATTTCATTCAGGGCACCGAAACGGGAGTGAAAACCGGGTCTGAATTTGCCCTGGCCCCTAATATCCGGTTCTTTGATAATCGCCTTGCGTTTAGTCCTGGCGCTTCCATTGTTGAAGGAACAGTTTTGCAAGGATCTACTTTCATAGGCACTGATGTAAAATTGGATTTTTTCCTAACCGATGATAAAAGACTCAAGCTAAGTCTATTCTATAAAAGATTTCCTTCCCTCTCGGGAGGTCGAAACAAATTGGGCCTGGGCTTTAGATTTTCCAGACAATACGATTCCTTTGGAGACATTTTTCGAAAAAAGAAAGAAGAAAAACCCACCGAGTCTCCACCGGCTGATGCCGAGACACGAATTAACCTGGAACAGTAAGCTGGTGACTAAGAGCGATCAACAATGCTTGTTTGGTCAACACCTTGATCCGGCCCAGGTATTTTAGACGTACATCTTCATTTACACTTTGTCATTACTACCCTGACTACATCCCTGTCACGAACCTCCGCTCACTTTGATTGCTTGATTCCTTAAATAGTGATCTGCCAGCACCAGAGCAGTCATCGCCTCAACTATAGCAACCGCTCTTGGTACCACGCAAGGATCGTGTCTTCCCTTACCCTTTACGACAGCCGATTGACCTTTCTTGTCGACAGATGATTGATCAACCATCAAAGTCGCTACCGGTTTGAATGCAACTCTGAAATAGATATCCATCCCATTGGAGATACCGCCCTGTATGCCGCCGGAGTAATTGGTGGCTGTCCTAATGGTACCTTCCTCAGCATAGAACTGATCATTGTGAGCTGATCCCTTCATCGCCACGCCCGCAAAACCAGATCCATATTCAAAACCCTTACACGCATTTATACTAAGCATAGCCTTGCCTAAGTCAGCATGCAACTTATCAAAGGCGGGAGCCCCCAGACCCACGGGGCAATTCTTCACCAGTCCCATGACGACTCCGCCGATCGTATCACCTTCCTTCCGCACACTTCGGATCAGGTCTTCCATCTCTTTGGCTTTATCAGGATCAGGACATCTCACTGCATTAGACTCAATGAGTGATAGATCCAGTTCTTGATAGCCCTTTTCCACCTGAACGGAACCCACCTGCTGTACAAAGGCAAGGATCTCAGTGCCTGCTTCCTGGAGTAAGAGCTGCCTAGCTACTGCACCGGCAGCTACCCGTGCAGCAGTTTCGCGAGCAGATGATCTTCCGCCCCCTCGAAAATCACGGTGACCATACTTTTGCTCATAAGTGAAATCAGCATGGGATGGACGAAATTTATCAGCGATATGGGTGTAATCCTTTGATTTCTGATCTTCATTGTAAATGATGAGCGTCAAAGGCGCTCCTGTCGTTCTCGAATCAAAGACTCCCGAAAGCAAATGAACCGCATCACTTTCCTTGCGCTGCGTTACAATGGTGGACTGACCAGGCCTTCGGCGGTCCAAATCCCTCTGAACACTCTTTAGATCAAAAGGCAGTCCAGCAGGGCAACCATCGATGGTCACTCCAATAGCCACTCCATGGGACTCACCAAATGTGGTTATTCTAAAAAGCTCTCCGAATGTATTACTCAAAACCTCTCCACCTTGTTTGTCCTTGCAAAGAAACCAAATCTAATGGATTAAACCTTTTTGATCCTCGGCTTGAATTTCATTTGATCGCAAAAGGTAGCTCATTGAGTTTTTTACTCGCCATCCAGCGACCTGCTGGAGTAGCTTTTGTAAATTTACCTCCATACTTCTTTGGTTATGGCATTCATTTATCCTGAGGGGCTATTTACCCAATTAGAGTTTGATAAGATCCTTGATGATCTCGCAAAGCGATGTCTGGGAAAACAGGCGGCAAATGAGGCCATAAAGCTCACTCCGCTGAGTAGTGCTGAATTGATCTTAGAGCGCCTTGAGGCAGTCAGTGCTTATCTCGAGATGAAAGAACATGGCTTGTCGTTGGATCTTGTCGAATACCATTCTCTTGATCGCCCATTTGTGGCTCTCCAAACTGAGGGAGCGGTAGTAGAAATTGACTACCTTCTGGAATTGCGTAATCAACTTCGGCATATCCAAAGGTGGTTTGCCCTGTTTGATGAAGAGAAAGCATCAAGCTTTTCGGGCGTATGGGCTATTTTGCAGCGCACAACACCCTTGCCCGATACCGTAAACCGGATGGATCAAATATTTGATGATGAGGGCAATATTCGAGACTCAGCATCAGAGGCTTTAAGGAGGATCCGCAAACAAATCCGGGCACAACAAAAATCGCTTGATCAGGCATTTAACAAAGTCTTGATTCATTTTCAAAATCTAGGCTACCTCACTGATCACCTCGAATCCATAAAAAATGGCCGTCGAGTATTAGGGGTTCAAGCTGAGCACAAACGGAAAGTACCCGGTATCATTTTAGATGAATCATCCACTGGAAGAACCGTTTTCATCCAGCCCAGTGAAGCCATCGAGATCGAAAATGCGCTTTTTGATACACGCAATGACGAAAAACGCGAGACCCAAAAGATCCTTAGAGAGCTTTGCGGACATCTTCGAGAAATTCTGCCTGAACTGAAAAGCAGCCACCAGGTCGTGATTGAGATCGACTTGCTGAAGGCAAAGTCTCAACAAGCCAACGCCCTTGGTGCCGAGATGGCTGAGGTAGTCGATGAGCCCAGGCTAGAGATTACGAGGGCCCGACATCCATTGCTGCTTTTAAAACATCGATCAAGCCCGGAGGAAGTCATTCCATTCGATCTCAGACTGGATAGCCAACAACAGATCATCGTCATCAGCGGACCCAATGCTGGTGGCAAGACCATTACCTTGAAAGCAGTTGGCCTCATCGCATTAATGTGTCAATCTGGCTTATTGGTGCCTGTTGACGCCGAATCAAAGCTTGGCATCTACCAAAAGTTTCTCGCTGACATCGGTGATCAACAGTCAATCGAGCAGGATCTGAGTACATATAGTTCACATTTGCAAAACATGAGGCACTTTATTGAGCAGGGCGACTCAAACACCCTCTTTTTGGTCGATGAATTTGGATCTGGGACGGAACCCGCCATCGGTGGTGCCTTGGCTGAATCAGTGCTCATAAAGTTGTGTCAAAATGGATGTCAGGGAGTGGTGACCACTCATTATGGCAATCTGAAGATCTTGGCTGCCAATGTGCTGGGTATGATCAATGCATCGATGGATTTTGACCGTGACAGATTGAGACCTACCTATCACCTCAGATCAGACATACCAGGCAGCTCCTTTGCATTTGAGATGGCAAAGAGAAGTGGCTTACCGACAGAGCTGATCGAGCTGGCTAAGAAGAAAATAGGCGGCAAGGAAGGACAGCTAGAGCACCTTTTGACCTCCCTGCAAAAGGACCGGGTAAGTCTCGATGCAAAACTTAGATCTGTGGAGCAAAAGGAGACTGATCTAGATCGGCTCGTAAGGAATTACGAGCGACTTCAGCAAGAGCTTGAAGTCAAAAGAAAGAAATTAAAACTGCGGGAAAAGACTCTCAAACTCCAGCAAAAAAGTACATCCAGTCAGGAATTAGATAGAGTGATCAAAGAGTTGCGGCAAAAAGAAAAACTGAGATCTGCCAAGCAGCTGGCGGACAAATTGAAGAAGGAGAAAGCTGACTTACGCGAAGAGGTCAGTACCATTCAGCAAGAAATCGTAAAGAGCACCTCCACACAAGCAAAGCCTATCAAGGTAGGTGACACCGTACGAATGAAAATCGGTGGTCTAACTGGAACAATCGACCGGATTTACAAAGGCAAGGCTACCGTATTGGTAGGCAACATGCGCCTCGACGCCCACCTAGATGAATTGGAACATAGCCGCGCTCAAATTGACTTGAATCCCACGCGCTCAGTACAATCTCATTTGCAGGGCATCAACGCTCATCATCGGTTGGATATTCGGGGGTTAAGGCGATCACAAGCCCTACGACGCATCGAGCAGTTTATCGATCAAGCATTAGTCGCCAATCTAAAAACAGTGGAGATCATACACGGCAAAGGCAATGGCACCCTGAAACAGACGGTTAGCGATAAACTTAAAGAGTACTCCCAGACTTTTACAGCCTATCATCCTGAGGCCTCTCAAGGTGGTGATGGAGTCACCCTTATCGAGTTGTCCTAGCTGGTTGTCAAACCAATTATTTTCGTTTTGCCACGCCAGATTGATATTCATGTTGGTTGGCCATTCGGACAGTGCTCCACAGCATTGCACATCTCAAAAAGGAGCCGGAATTAATATAATCAATTGTGCATTAGAGCTGCTCCTCCTAGCTTATGAAAATACTTCCGTTGCTGCAAAGTGAAAATTGGCTTCGATCTGAGCATTTTCATCTGAATCAGAACCATGAACGGCGTTTTCACCAACATTGCGAGCGTAAAGCGCCCTGATGGTACCTGGCGCAGCTTGAGTCGGATCAGTTGCTCCAATCAAGGTGCGAAAGTCCTCTACAGCATTGTCTTTTTCAAGAATGGCAGCCACGATGGGACCCGATGACATAAACTCCACCAATTCGCCATAAAAGGGACGATCCCTATGAACGGCATAAAATTCTCCTGCCTTCTCCTGGGATAGTTTGGTCATTTTCATCGCTATGATTTTAAAACCTGCACTGATCATCTTCTCAAGTATCGCACCGATGTAACCATCGGCGACAGCATCAGGTTTGATCATCGTAAAAGTTCTGTTGTTCATAGTTATCTACGCATAGTTGTCATCCAATACCAAAAGGGGCAGCAAATGTAATCAAAATGGAAGTCCGAGGATAAATAAATTTTTTACCCTCATCAAAAAGTGACAATTTCGTGCTTCAATTTTCACCCATGCAAGGACTAGAGGCCGTAAGAGAAGAATTGGCTGTTCCTCGTAAAATCCTGATAACCAGTCATCGAAACCCAGATGGAGATGCCATTGGTTCCTCACTGGCTATGTATCATTGGCTTATTAGGAAAGGACATGAGGTAATGGTGGCCTTCCCTTCCGAATATCCCAGTGGATATGCCTGGATGCCTGCTGTCGATGATATTAGGATTTTTGACATCGACAGTGAAGCTATTGCTTCCTATATCGAAAATATGGACTTTTCCATCGTGCTAGACTATAACTCGTTAAGCCGTATTGATAAAATGGGCGAACTGCTTTCTGAAAAATCGGTCTTTACCATACTCATCGATCATCATCTCTATCCGGATCCGATCGGAGATTTTATCCTTAGTGATCATACGGCCAGCAGCACCTGCGAATTGGTGTATCAGTTTATCAAGGCCTACGATCAAGATCAATACAGGCCAGACATCAAGATATCGGAATGCATCTACACAGGCATTCTTACAGATACAGGTTCTTTTCAGTATGGAACCAGCCCGGCACTTTTTAGATCAGTAGCGATGTTACAAGAGGAAGGTGTGGACAACAATGTGCTCCAGGACCTGATATTTAATACCCTGGAAGAAAAAAACTTGCGTTTGTTGGGTCATTGCCTGTCAAATCGCATGGAAATAATCGAAGATTATCGGACTGGTATCATTTTCTTAAATAAACATGATTACCAGGTCTTTGATATTCAACGTGGCGATACAGAAGGAATCGTTAATTATCTGTTGAAATTGAAGAATGTGCAAGTAGCAGCCTTTATTAGGCAGCAACCGACTATCGTCAAGATTTCGTTGCGGTCTAAAGGAAACTTTTCGGTCGAGGAAATTGCCAAAAATTACTTTAATGGTGGAGGTCATAGAAATGCATCTGGTGGTTATGCCAAACGAAGTCTGGCAGCTACAATAGATCAGTTCAAATCCATCTTACCACAATACAAGGAAAAAATAATAAAATCATGTCAAGCATAAGAATGATCCGGATAGCATTTACAGTGGGAATCTTTGCGCTATGGATTTCTTGTTCTACAGAAGAAACCGTTAAAACACAGCGCGGATTTCCTTATGTATTTCATATAGATAATCCCGGACCGGTACCAGAAGTAGGTGAATACGCCTATTTTCACATTACGATGAGGGCGGGAGACTCGGTGCTCAATTCCAGTTATCAGATGGACCAATTACCTAGATTGAGAATTCCAGGTCCAGAAGAGTATACCGATGAAACTTCGCCAATCATTGACGGATTGGCGTTGATGTCGATCGGTGACAGCATGACCCTTCACTTTCCATTGGATTCTTTAGAAGCTCGGCCACCGGCTTTTGCCCAATATGATATGATCGACTACGATCTGGTCATGAAGGAAATTAAGAGTGATGCAGCATTTAAAGAAGAAATGCAAGCAGTTATGGATGAAAGAGAGGCTATGAGAAAAGAGGTTCAGGGGCGCCAGGATGAAGTAGCGGCTTTGGCCAAAGAAAGTTTAGCCGCTTACAAATCCGGCTCCATCGAGGGTCTACAGAAGTTAGATAATGGGTTGGAATACGTTATTCACGAACCAGGAGAAGGTCGCCAAGCGAGGGAAGGTTCATTTGCCAGCGTGCAGTACTACGGCATGTTGGTTGAAAATGGTCAGGTGTTTGATCATTCTTTTGCAGAGGGTACGCCCTACTCGTTTCCGATCGGGCAAGGTCGAGCTATCCAGGGCTGGGACATTGGCATACCCCTGTTGAAGGAAGGGGGAAGGGCCTCATTATTTATCCCTTATGAATTGGGATATGGTGCCACTGGCTATCAGGATATCCCACCCAAGGCACAATTGTACTTTTATGTAGAATTGCAAGAACTGAATTGAGGCAGGTGAGCAGTGGTATCAGTACCATTCTTGCTCTAATCAAATTCATATCATCAGGATATGATTGGCTTACAATCTATGGATCAATTAATAAAGAATTTTAGACATGACCATTGAACAATATCAGGACATGGAAACCCGTCTGGGTTTGTTAAGGAGGTATCTTTGACGTCGATGACCGCAGCCTCCGGATAAAGGAAAAGGAACAGCTTACACTGGACCCAAATTTTTGGGATGATCCCCAAAAAGCTGAGGTACTTCTTAAGGAGATCAGCTTGATGAAAAATTGGGTATCGTCTTATCAGTCCGTTGCCACCCTGGTAGAGGAAGTTGAGGTGCTTTTAGAGTTTCAAAAAGAGGGAGAAGCAACGGAAGAAGAGGTGGATACAGCTTACCAGAAAGCGCTGTCAGCGTTGGAGGAGATTGAATTTAAGTCTACACTTGATCGTCCTGAAGATGAGCTGGGATGCATCGTTGAAATCAACGCTGGTGCAGGAGGCACGGAAAGTTGCGACTGGACTGAGATGTTGATGAGGATGTATATGATGTGGGCTGAAAAGAACAGCTACAAGGTATCAGAGCTCAACCGGGTGGATGGTGATGTCGCCGGCCTGAAATCCGTTTCCTTAGAGATCAAGGGCGATTATGCCTATGGCATGCTTAAGGGAGAGAATGGAGTACATCGTCTGGTCAGGGTGAGTCCCTTCAATGCACAGGGAAAGCGCATGACATCATTCTCCTCTGTGTTCGTGCATCCAATGGTAGATGACCGGATCGAAGTGGAAGTGAATCCAGCAGATCTGGATTGGGATACGTTCAGATCAAGCGGTGCTGGCGGACAACATGTTAATAAAACCGAATCTGCAGTGAGGGTACGTCACTTACCCAGTGGGCTGGTTGTAGAATGCCAAGAGGAACGGTCGCAGCATATGAATCGTGAGAAAGCCATACAAATGCTCAAATCAAGACTGTACGAGCTCGAGCTCCAAAAGCAACAGGCTGAACGAGAAAAGATTGAGGCCGGGAAAATGAAAAATGAATGGGGTTCACAGATTCGCAGTTATGTACTTGATGACCGCCGTGTCAAGGATCATCGAACCCAATATCAAACCTCTGACACCATTGGAGTATTGGATGGGAACATTGATGAGTTCCTAAAGGCCTGGCTAATGCATAGTGATCATTGATCACTGTTTTTAGGTGTTTAGCAGGCAGTCAGTACTACCCAAATGATGCCATAGGATTCGTTAACAGGTGCACATTTAAGCGAACGGAGCCCACGTAGTGGGTGGATACACATGCTATTGAGGTACTATTCACTGGCCATAATCAGGAGAGGAAGATTTTCGAAATCACGATATATCGGGTGCAATTTTTCGGTATCATAGTGTTTCTCCACATTGACCACCTTTTTAGTGCTGGTCACTACCTCGATGGGCACATGGTCGTATCGGCCATTTTTTAATACCACCAGCCTTCCGTAGACATTACGCAGAATGAGGTCAAGGGCCATGGTACCGTAGGCCATCGGAACGATAGAATCTAGGGAATCAGGATCACCACATCTGACCAGATAGCCTAATTTCTGGGTAATCGTATTGATACTATGTCCCTGATTATATTTAGGTGAGAGTTCCTTTAGTTTGGCAGATACCATATCTCCTATTCCACCCAACTTGGCATGTCCGTAAGCATCCTTTTCGGCACTCTCAAACATCATTTCACCACCCTCGAATATCGCTCCTTCAGACACTAATACAATGGAGTAATTGCTTGGATTCTCCATTCGATCTGCCACCATAAGCTCCGTCAAATGCTCTGCGCTAAAAGGATATTCTGGGATGACGCACCGATGTGCAGCTCCTGCCATCGTAGGTAACATGGCGGTAAAACCAGCATACCGGCCAAAAACCTCTAAGACCATAAAGCGCTCGTGACTTCCTGCAGAGGTTCGTAAGTTGTTTGTCATATTGATGGTACGCGTGACACAGGTACTGAACCCGATGCAGTAATCGGTACCCGGCACATCGTTATCCATCGTTTTTGGAATGGCATTGACCTTAATGCCTTTCTTAAACAGATGCACAGCATAACTCAAGGTGTCATCACCTCCAATCGCGATGAGGTAGTCGATCCCGATCCACTCCAAGTTCTTGATGACTTCTGGCGTTAGATCATTGACCTCTTGGTCATAGGTCCCGGTGAGATGTTCGGGTACGCGATCGCGTGTGACTCCACTGGGTCTTGTCCGTGAACTGTGCAGGAAGGTCCCTCCTGTCCGTGCGGCGCGGTCCACAACACTCTTCGTCAAGTCGATAAAATTGTTGCTGTTGTCAGCCTTTTGATCACGGATCACATCAATAATTCCTCCCCATCCCCTCCTCAAACCGATGACCCGGTAACCCTCTCGGATCGCTCTTACGGTCACGGCACGAATTGCAGGATTGAGGCCAGGAACATCACCTCCACCTGTTAAGATTCCAATTACACCTTTCGAAACTGTATTTGCCATTATTTAAGAAATTTAAGTCAAAGTATTCTTCTGCAGATGGTGGATCAAATCTGGCTCCATTAGACCTGCATTTTTGATAGCACTTGGCTCCAAATTGAGATCCAGCCTCCAAATCAGTGCCCTCGACCAATCGAAAAACGACACAAATTAAAAAAAGGATCAGCTTACTAAATACTTCATAAATCCTTTGCAAAAGATAATCATTGATATTTATAATCCGATTGAGACCATACTACGCGAAATGACCTAACGCACCTCCTCCATAATCCACTTTTCATATGCTGAGTTGGCTTCAATCTCGTACTTGACTACGCAGGGGACATCATAAGGATGCTCGGTCTCAACCACCTCAATAATCTCTCTCCAAAGATGAGATGATGATTTCAATAGACAAGCCCACTCTTGGTCATCACTTAGTGAGCCTTGCCACCAATAGGTAGATTTGATGGGAAATATATTGCCGCAGGCGACCAGTCTTTCCTCCAGTAATCTTCGCGTGATCCTATCCGCTTCACCCTGAGATGGGTAAGTAATATAAACACTGATCAGTTTCATTTCACATAGACAGCATTTCTGCCATCGATAGCAGCTCCTTTTCGATGGGTTTGGTTTTCTTGGTTGCCTCAGAAAAAGGCACGTACACCACTTCGTTATTGTGTATTCCACACAAAACATTAGAATTGCCCCTCATCAGGCCTATCACCGCACCATGTCCCATTCGGGTGGCCATAATGCGGTCTTGAGCAGTTGGAGATCCCCCTCGTTGCAGATGTCCGATCACGGCTATTTTCACCGTATATTCAGGGAAACGATTGGCGACCAGATTGGCGACTTGCTGGCAATTTCCATTTTCGTTTCCCTCGGCTACAATCACCAGTCCAAACAGTTTCTTTCTCTTCATCATCTTCCGCAGGTCTTCAAACAAGGTTTCAATATCTGTTTTAAGCTCCGGAATCAGAATTCCGCCTGCTCCTGCTGCAATGCCAGTATACAAAGCAATATACCCCGAGTGTCGACCCATGACTTCTATGAAGAAGAGCCGATCATGCGAATCTGCAGTATCACGAATTCGATCTACTGCCTCCATAGCCGTATTGACGGCTGTGTCAAAACCGATACTGTAATCAGTCCCAAAAAGATCGTTGTCAATGGTACCGGCAAGACCCATCATCTTGATACCAAATTCTCTTTCAAATATTCTGGCTCCGGTCAAAGTGCCGTTGCCACCAATGGCCACCACAGCATTAATATCGTGAGCAACAAGAGTTTCATAAGCTGCCTTCCTTCCCTCCTTTGTCATAAATTGCTCACTCCTTGCTGTCTTTAGGATCGTACCACCCCGATGCATGATATTTGCCACATCTCCAGGTTCTAATCGCTTGATCTTACCCTCAATCATACCTTCATACCCTTGGTAGATTCCATACACATGCAGGTCGTTTTGAGCACATGTCCTAACCACTGCCCGGATGGCAGCATTCATACCCGGTGCGTCTCCACCAGAGCACATCACTCCTATTCGTTTAATCTTTGCCGTCATTTCCAATCTTCTTTAATGCTGTGTGGTATTTGATCAGCTGCGGCAATGGCTCCTTCAGAACCAAACCCACTTCACGACCATTGCGTTGTAAAACATCTTCTAATTCGTCACAAAAATAAAAAGCTATTGAACCCGCAAAATGAATTTTATGATAAGTTTTAAATGGAAGAATATGATGAAACACAAAATCTTCGAAGGCTTTGCAGATCAGCTCTTTGACAGCAGGGAGTTGCCGAAATTCCGTAAGAAGTCTTACATAGGAAGCCAACAACTGATTGGGCGCTTCCGATTGCTTGTAGAGCTTTAGAAAGTCGTACCGGTCTGCTGGAAGGAATTGCCGTAAATGAGTGTGAAGGGCACTTGGTAGTTCATCATAGTAAAAAGCCCTCACGAGCCTGGCACCAATGTCTGATCCACTGCCTTCATCTCCAAGAGGATATCCAAGGGTGACGCCTTGTTGATCAATGTACTTACCATCGTAGTGGCATATATTGCTTCCCGTACCCAAAATCGCAACAACGCCAGGCATGGTTTGGCACAATGCCCTGGCCGCACCCAGTAGATCCGATTGAATATCGATGGATTGACAAAGTATCTTCGATTTGAATGCGGCCTTTATCCCTTGCGCTGCACCCCTAAACTTATCACCTGCCCCGTAGTACTTAATGTGTATGCCAATGCGATCATCAATACGGGCTCTTACCTCAGAAACCAAACTCTGAAGGCGTTCTTCTGATTGTGAGGATGGATTGTAGCCATTGGTCTTAAACCTTAATTCTTGATCATCGGTGATGAATGCCCAGTCAGAAGTAGTCCCTCCTACATCTCCTATCAATAGTGGTTCACCTGTGTATCTCTCATTCATTGTTTGTTATGGAATTAGAGTTTTGCGACTCCCTTCAACGGCGAAGAAAGTAAGACAAAATACGCTGTTGAATGGCAAAATCGAATTATGGCCTAAGATTTGTCCCCAATCTCATGTTACTAAACCCTATGCTAAAGGTGGCATTTTCTGCCTTCTTGAATGGCACATTCCAACCTCCATCATACTCAATTTTTTGAGGAAAATAATAATCACCTATACGGGTCAATTCAACATTCATCGTGACATCAAATTGGTAGAGGGTGGGATCATAAGCCAATCTATAACTTCTACCAAGTACCTGAAAATCCCTTTGCGAGAAGTAGGTAGCTAACTCCTTAATCACTGTCTTTTGTTGCTTACGCTGTTGAAATTCAGGTTTTAGTGATGCTGTAAATACATAGACTGAATCACCGCGATAGTTGCTGCTCCTGATGCTAAACTGGTAATAGTCTCGCAACTGCTCAGAAAAGATCTCAGTTTTACGACCGATAAATGGAATGGTTGAGCGCATGCCAGGAGTGAATAGTAGTTTTTTGAGTTCAGCGACATGTCCTTTTTGACTGTCCAAGTCCAGATCGTCACTCATTGTAGGAGGCACACCAAGTCCACAAACGGTATCATGAGTAATAAACAGACGATCATAAAGCTCGGCAGTATAGTACCTATATTTATCACCACGACCCTTAAATCGACCTTCAATATCTTCCGAAATCACTTCCATATACCGGCAATTGTTATCCACTTTTTGGTGGTGCTTGGCCAAATATCTTCCCCTGGTTTTTCCATGGCGATTTTGGAATTGCATATCGGTGTCCATTTCAAATGATGCATACCTAAGATTTCGAAAAGCCAAATAGAAAGACCGATCGGTTTGTACCAATTCGATAAAATCGCTCACCGAAAATCCAGAACGTGTGGCTCGCACTACCACGGAATCCAAATAGACAATATCTGCTAGAGGAGGATAATCACTTTGTGAATAAATTTCTGATGAGACGATAAACAACAGACACCATGCGAGGAGAATGAGCTTTCCCAATTTAGACCTATTTTTACCGTTGATTGACAATCTATTGATCAGCATAGTTCAGCATGAGAAAAGTTGCAGTTGTCGGCGCAGGAACGATGGGCAATGGCATTGCCCATGTCTTCGCCTTACATGGGTACCCAGTTACTCTAGTCGATACGGCAGAAGAAGCATTAAACAAGGCTTTGACCACTATCAGCAAAAATCTGGATAGGATGGTTCAGAAAAATAAAATTTCTTCTGAACAAAAGGTGGCCACACTAGTTAGAATTCAGACTACAAAGGACATCGAGCAAGGAGTTGGAGGTTCCAGTCTCGTCATAGAGGCCATACCTGAGTTCGAGAATTTAAAGGTGCAACTTTTCCAAAATCTGGATCAATGGGCTCCTACGGATGCCATTTTGGCAAGCAATACCTCATCAATCTCCATAACAAAACTCGCTGCCGCAACCACAAACCCTAAACGAGTGATCGGAATGCATTTCATGAATCCTGTTCCTATCATGCAACTGGTGGAGGTGATTCGAGGGTATGACACTGATGACTCTACTTGTGCACAGGTCATCTCTATCAGCGAAGATATTGGCAAGACAGCTGTAGAAGTAAACGATTACCCCGGTTTTGTATCAAATCGGGTCTTAATGCCTATGATCAACGAGGCAATTTATACTGTGCAGGAAGGGGTGGCTTCAGTGACTGCTGTTGATGAGATCATGCGATTGGGTATGGCTCATCCCATGGGCCCTTTACAACTGGCTGATTTTATAGGATTGGATGTATGTTTGGCGATTCTCAAAGTGATGCACCAAGGCTTTGGTCAATCCAAGTACTCACCTTGTCCCCTATTGATTAAGATGGTAGAGGCTGGACATCAGGGTCGGAAAGCTGGCATTGGATTCTATCGATATGACAAAGGTCAAATGATTGATCCAGCACCTCAATTTTCCTGAGGGTACAGATCATCAGACTTTGGCGAGGGTAAATCCAAAGGTCGAACCCAGGCCCGGTGAACTTCTGGCATTTACCGTTTGGTTGTGTGCTTCGATGATATGCTTGACAATTGATAATCCCAAGCCTGAGCCACCAGCCTCGCGAGAGCGACTCTTGTCAACTCTATAGAATCGATCAAACAAATGGTTAAGGTGTTTCTCCTCAATCCCAATCCCGTTATCAGCCACCTCCACCAGTACGTTTTTGTCCATATCATAGAAGCTGACTTTGGTAGCACCTCCCGGACGACCATATTTAATGGAATTAAGAATCAGGTTTTCCAAAACCTGGCGGATGTATTCCCGGTCTCCATTCACCATGTAACCCTGATCTGCACCCTCTTTGAAGATAAGATCGATCTCCCTTTGGGTAGCACTCAATTCTAAAGCCTCGAACACTTCCCTGGCTAACTCCTTGATATCAAAGGTTTGAATATCCAGCATCAACTGACCGGATTCAAGTTTGGAAATGGTTTCGAGATCATCAACAATCGTAATGAGCCTATCTACATTCTTAGCTGTTCGATTGAGATACTTTTTATTAATTTTTTCGTCATAAAGCGCCCCATCTATCAGTGTATGTACATAGCCCTGGATATTAAAAATGGGGGTCTTCAGCTCATGAGATACGTTACCCAAAAACTCTCTACGATAATTTTCCAATGACTTCAGCTGATCTATCTCTTTTCGTTGGTCTGCGGCCCAGTCGGCAACATCTTGTTCAACATCTTCAATAATACGTTCATCGCTTGCCACCTTTTTTTGTTTGACCAAAGGATCCAACTTAAGTCGATGAATATTTTTATAAATCAATTTGATTTTCCGGAAAATATATTTCTTTAAAAAAAATAAATTCACCACATATGAAATGCCAATCAGGGCGACCAATATCACCAGAAATTGCCAATACCTTACTGCAGATAAAAATTGGGTGATTAGAAAGTGGGTTAGTGAAAATACGACACCAATGACCACAGCAGAATAAATCGCGATCTGCCGCGGTGTAAGATTCTTAAACATTCCTAAGCCTCAATTTTATAACCGACACCCTTCAAAGTCTTGATAAACTTGTCACCAATTTTCTCTCGTATTCGTCTGATATGAACATCAATTGTACGTTCACCAACAATAATTTCACCCCCCCACACTTTGCGAAAAATCTCTTGCCTGGAAAAGACCTTACCGGGTGTCGACATCAGTAAGTCAATGATCTGGAATTCCTTTTTTGCCAATTCAATGCTCTTGCCCTTCAATCTCACCTCAAATTTATCACGATCTAGAGCGAGGTCGCCCAATTCTACCGTATTTGATCTCTCCTTATCAGCTCTTCTTGTCCTTCTTAAAAGTGCATCTATTCTGCTTTTTAGCACCCTCGGCTTAATGGGTTTGACAATGAAATCATCCCCTCCACGATCCAGAGCAGCCACCTGGGTGTAATCTTCACCACGGGCAGTTAAGAAAGCTATGATGGTACCGTTTAAAGATTCATCGTCCCTGAGTCGCTGACATACTTCGATGCCATCCATATCGGGCATCATTACATCAAGTAGAACCAAGTCAGGCAAGAAAGTCTTGGCCTTCTCAATACCGGCAGTACCATTAATTGCACTAACCACCTCATACCCTTCCTTTTCCAGATTGTAAGTAATAAAATCTAAGACATCTTGCTCATCATCTATAACTAGTACCTTCGTATCCATATGTCGTGCACTTAATAAATCTATTTAATCAAAGGATTGTTTTCCTCCGATTCAAAATCAATATTTCTTTCCAAGTAATCAACCCGATCCAAAATTTTTTGCAGGATTGAATCCGCTCTAATCGGGTCTTCAAAAATGCGCTCAATATTGTACTCTAATTCTTCCTTACTGATATTATACTTGGTCAATAACTGTCGACTGTAAACTGTCGCCATACTATCCTTCACATCACCGTAGGTATCTGCAAAGGCAGCCTGGAGCACAAATGCATCAGTTAATATATTTACCATTAACGAATCTTCGAAGTGGCGAATCTCATCTACCGGATCGGCCAGTTCACACGCCAGTAAAAAGGAAGCCAAAAGTATCCCAACCAAGGTCATGATAATGCTTGTTTTAGAGATCCAGCAAAGCCTATTTTCTCTCATATTGTTTTCGAGGAACTGATCACAGTGAAATGAAAGGCTACCAATGCACTAGGCCAGAATCATTACGATTTTTGGAATTGCCTGGACTAGACTCCTGCTAGACATTAATGTTGAAACATTTTCGGATAGTAAAAAGCGGTCCTTCGCGAATTGGCATTATTAAACTCATACCATTCATCAATATCACAAGAGATTCTGAACACACCGCATGTGGGCACATTCTCCAGAATATCATCAGAAAAATAATTAGCCAAATCTGTCATCCCTGGATTGTGCCCAAAGATATAGGGTGTCTCCACGTAATCGGGCAACTCCCGTAAGACATCTATCATCATCTGTGGAGAAGCTAAGTAGAGTCTATTATCTGAGATCAGCGCCTTCTTTTTCAGACCAAATGCCTTTCTAAAAGCCCTTGCTGTCCTTACTGCCCTCACCGCGGGGCTACTCACAAGGAGATCTGCTGGTTGCTCCTTCAAGAGCATCATCGAGGCCATATAGGGCGCATCCCGTTTACCTCGCGCATTTAGCGGGCGATCTTCATCTGCAAGTGCAGGATTATCCCAACTAGACTTAGCATGACGTACAAAATAGGCCTGTTTCATGCACGCAAAATTACGAAAAATTAGGTGTTATTTACCTCATCAATTGCATCGCTATCTAGAACAGCTGAAGGGATCAAGGCCGAAACCCACTACAAGACCAGATGGAACTCCATGTATCCTGGAGAGCGGAGATCTTTCATTATCACTATATTTACAGGTTTTAGCTTGCTGAAATGCCAACCAACAAATTTAAACTTGATGACTATCACTTGCATATATCTGAAGAGATAGTGGATGCAGCCTACCTAGTCTTCCATCGCGGTGAGGTGGTCTTGAGGAGGTTTGAAGAAAGTCAGCACGTATGGGTTTTCAACTTCACCACAACACCCAACTTGGAAGCGGAGGTAGCTGTCGGAAGAAAATGGGTTAAGAGCTATTCCTGTGACTGTCATGAATATCAGCGTGGAATCATCTGCCAACACATTGCAGCCAGCCTGCTGTACATCCTTGATTCTCGTGATCGCAAAAGAGCCAAAGCTGAAAATGGCCATTTACCTAAGACTCTGCAAGTGAGAAAGATTCTGGAGGCTGTTCCTGAAAAAGACCTTAGAGAATTTATTCGACATTATGCCCGGCAAGATGCAATCTTCTCTTTGAGCTTTAAAAGCAAGTTTGCCCACTTGGTTGAATTGGCAGATAATGAAACAAAATATTTGCGTCTTTGCAAACGATTCAGGTCATCTCTGGGTGCTGGCAAGCTTTCAAAAAATAAGCAGAAAATCCTGGTGCATTTTATTCAAGATTTACTGGACTTAAGTGATGACCTATTTGTCGACCATGACTATCAAGAAATTTTTCACTTGCTGTACGGAGTCCACAAGTTCCTGATCTATTTATCGTCATTTTCTACCTTTGACTACCACTCACTTGAGAAAACAGCATGTGACAAACTAGTAAGGTTACTGGCAGCTGAGATGGCACCCAGTCTTCGCAATAAAATCCAGGAAGTTTTTCAGGCACTGGTCTTGGAACAGGAATATAAAATTCACGATGAATTAAACCTGTACGCTGTACTTATTGATCACAGTTTGAATGAGACCGTCCGCAAGCTGATGTTTGATCATCTCAAGGACTATATATCGACGCATGTTGATCATGAGATTGGCTTGTCTACTTGGGTTAAAAAATCCGCACAACATGGTAAAACGCATGAGATTCCTACCATGTTGGCCCAGTACAAACATGATTATCTTGCACTTAAGAACTCGTTGCAGTGGCTTCATAGCATTCCAGCTCATCATGATGTGCTAAGAGAATCTGCTCATCTTATTTACCAGGTTGCCGAGGGAAGAAGACTTAAAGACCTGTGCTTTGAAATGATGATGGAAGTCGTATCTGAGAAATCCGGCATTGAACTCTGTATACAACACTATCTCGCTGACCGTCGACTTTCAACACTTCAAAAAATCACTGGTTATCTCGGTGACCATATGGGCCTTGCCCTGCAGATGATCTCAGAACAACTGAAGGCGGAAAAAGACTATTTTCACCTTACAAATATTCTGGCCCGACAGCAGCGATTCGACGAGCTAATCCAAATCTTAGAATCACGTATGGATAGACGACTTCTTTTAGCAAACTTGCCCTATTTATACGACACCAAGTACGACCAAATCGAAAATATATTTCTGGAAATTCATCGAAATTATTTAAGTGTACACGTCGGCCAACAGAGTGTCGAAAAAATCACGGACACCCTAGATTATTTAATCAAACGGCAAATGCCCAAACTGATTCGAGCATTACAACATATGATCATCACCGAATTCTCAGAAAGGACCTTCCTCACCAGATCACTGAAAAAACAGATCTAATATGAAGATAGAAGTCTGGTGGGTTGGAAAGACGCAGCGTTGTTATCGAGATCAAATTGATCAATATCTAAAAAAAATTCAACGGTTTCACCCTACATCTATAGTAGAATTTCGATCAAAGAAAAGTTTGTCACCTGATGACCAGAAAAAATATGAATGTGAACTTTTTCTCAAGAATTTAAACAATTCCGATCGACTGATTCTCTTGGATGAAAAAGGAGAAAAGTTTTCGTCAGAGGAATTCTGTTCCTTCATAAGTAGGCATTTGATGTCGTCTGTGAGTAAAATTGTCTTGGTACTTGGCGGTCCATTTGGGCTCCATAAAGACATGTATGAGAAAGCACAGGTAATCCTTTCACTTAGCCCACTAACATTCACTCATGATATGGCGCGCCTAATCTTAATAGAACAAATATATCGAGCATTTACCATTAGAAACAACCTACCCTATCACCACCCTTAATACGCTGTCCACTAAAATATCAGCAAGAATTTTGATATCTTTTGCCCTCATATTTCATTGCAGAGCCTCGCCAGGGCTAAGGCACGGAAAGCCTTTTGTTGCTTCATGTGAGAACAAATTTTTATTAAAATTCACTACACAATCTTAATGGACAGCGTACGAGTATGAATATTTCAGCATCGATCGTATTGGTCATCATAACCATTTTAATCAGCTACCGGGCCTTTAATGACGGAGCATTATTTTACAAACTGTGCCACTGGCCGGTTAAGGAACATCGACATAAGGAGTACTATCGACTTCTAACCCACGGTTTTGTACACGGAAATTGGTTGCATCTTTTGATAAATATGTTTGTACTCTGGCAATTTGGCGAAGTTGCCGAGTCTTATTTCATCAGTGTATTTGGTTTGACCTTAGGGCGTATCAGTCTGGTGGGTGTATATTTGGCAACGATCATTTGTGCCTCCATTCCTACCTTTTTAAACAAAAGGAACAACGAGCAATACGTTTCCGTGGGAGCATCCGGTGGAGTTTCTGGTATCGTATTCATATTTATTCTATTGATGCCGTGGCAAGCACTTTTGCTTTACGGGTTGATACCCATCCCTGGCATTGTGGCTGGTGTACTCTATCTCTGGTACTCACATTATTCCAGTAAACATGCTCAAGACCGAATCGACCATGAAGCGCACTTTTATGGAGCCATCTTTGGGGTTCTTTTTACGTTGATTTTACAACCTCAACTCCTGTCGAGTTTTGTGAGGAGCCTGGTCCATGATTTTCCCCTGTAGTGGACTTTCCCTTCACTTTGTTCGATGGTAAGATTAACCATGGATCATCTGTATCCGGGTGTGATCCAGGTTTTTTTCCAGTGTCTGGAGAAAAAATTCTGCTTGGTTTTGATCGAAAACCATGGGTGGCTTGATCTTAATGACATTATTGTCGGGTCCGTCTGTACTTAGTAAAATTCCATGCTTTTGCATCCAATCTACGAGATAGGATGCCACCTCAGGCACAGGTTTCAAGTTCTTATCTACCAGTTCAAAACCCAGAAATAAGCCCTCACCACGAACATCCCCTATAATAGGATGATCATTCTGCAATGACTTCAATCCATTTTTTAATTGCTTTCCAATCCGTCTTGCATTTTGCATTAGTTCCTGATCTTTAAGTACTTGCAATACTTCCAAACCAATAGCACACGATACTGGATTTCCAGCGAAAGTATTAAAGTACTCCATTCCGTTATGGAAAGAATTGGCTACTTGCCTTGTAGTCACCAATGCAGCCAGGGGATGTCCGTTGCCGAAAGGCTTGCCGATCGTTAGAATATCCGGCACCACTCCGTGAAGCTCAAAAGCCCAATAATGACTGCCTACCCTGCCCAGACCTGTCTGTACTTCATCAGCAATGCAAAGTCCACCCGCTGCTCGTACCTCTTCATAGATCTTACTGAGGTATTGATCGGGAAGAGGGATTTGCCCACCACAACTCAAAATCGATTCCCCAATAAACCCAGCCAATTTTGAAGGACCATCAGCGATATACCGGAGGATTTCATGAATATGATCCGCATATTTCCTTCCTGCATCTTCGCCATCATCCTTGCGGTATTTCCCGCGAAATGTATCTGGCATAGGCATCAGGTGGATATGGGGAGGACGACCAGTGCCTCCCCTGCCATCAAATTTATATGAGCTCACATCAATGCAGGCACCGGTATGGCCATGATATCCACCCTCAATGGCTATCACCTGATTGCCTCCGGTGATCGTCTTCAGCATGCGCAGTGCCAGCTCATTGGCTTCACTCCCAGAGTTGGTGAAGTACACCACTTCAAGCTCTGGAGGCGTAATGTCTACCAGGGCTTTGGCTAGCTTAACAATATTCTCATGCAGATATCGAGAATTGGTATTAAGAACCGCCATCTGTCGCTGGCCACTTTGTACAACGCCTTGATGTTCATGACCGACATGGGCCACATTGTTGACCATATCCAGATACTGTTTGCCATGCACATCTATGAGGTAAGAACCATAACCTCTAACGATGTGAAGAGGACTGGAATAAGACAAGCTCAAATTGGGTCCCAACAGGTTTTGACGCAAGTGTTTGATCTCCTGTGTGGTTATTATCGATTGGTTCTTTGGACCAATTGGGAGATTGAGGAGGAGATTGGGATCAGGGCTTACACTTTGCCACAGTCCAAGCGCCCAATGTGAGGCCACTCCAGGAAAGTCACCATCATTAAAGTAATCACTAAGCAATACTTGGAAGTGCAAATGTGGTGGCCATCCTCCATTTTCTGTCAGATCTCCAATTGTACCGATCATCATGCCTGGTGTCACTTTTATTCCGGGTTTCAGGCCCTGAGGCAATTGCTGACTGAGATGACCGTATAAGGTGAAAAAAGAAAGACCGTCGACTTCATGTTGAAGGATGATTGCCGTACCATAATTTCTTTCACCTTCTATGAAACGGATGGACTTAACTTGCCCCGCCAATGGGGCATAGACAGGGGTTTTTGCCGCAGTAAAGAAATCCAAACCCAAATGGTAGGTTCGCCATGCCGTGCCATCAGAGGTTTCATCTTTAAAGTCTATAGTTGTGTATAAGGCACGTGGTTCAAGGTAACGACCAATAGCCAGGCGATTGCCGGCCAGTAACCGGGTGAAATGCCTGTTCAGTCTCTTGTCATTTGTGAAGTTGTCGCTGACCCCAAGATCCAGGCTACCGGGGCTGAGATCAAGTATTCGGGCTTTCTCTATACTTACCGTGAGATCCAACAGTGGAGCTACCTGCAACTTGGCCGATTCCATCACGTTCCGAAATCTGGCTTCATTGGGGTGTGGCTCAATGCCACAGGCAAACCGAATATGATGTACGATTAATTGATAGGGTATTTCAAGCCATTGTTTTAAAAGAGCCCACCCACCTTCAGCACTGATTTGCCAATAGGCATTTTCAGGATCTTCTTTCTTTCGTTGAGACGAAAACGTCAAACTAATCAAGAGTCTGGCGGTTATCATGTGTGGCAGCAGTTTCATTTCAATTTCTTGCAGAGGAAACTGAGTGTGATACCCTTTTACTATCGATACCAATGCATACAACGGGGATGGTTGGCCCATCAAAGCATAGGCACACCCAATAGCCAACTCCGCCAAAGTAGCGGTGTATACTGCATCACCAAAATCAATCACCCCACAGACTTTGCCAGTAATATCGAGTAAAATATTGTGGTCGTTCGCATCGTAATAGCAGATGCTGTGTCGCAGGGATCTAAAATGTGGCAATAGATGCTGCTCCACGACCGCCAAACCTTCCTCGAGCAGTTGCCTTTCGGCAGGCTGCAAATGAGGGAGAACGGATTTTATCCAAGCTACTTCTGCGATATTCCAATTGAAATCACGGATGGCAGCTGGATGATTAAAGTGTTGTAAATACAATGACAATTGGCCACAGATATCGCCAATGCTTTCGAGACTATAGCTACCTTGGGGATGGAAGTCAGCGTAAGGTATTCCATCGACCCAGGTCAGTAACCGCAATTTTACAATACCGTTCTTATGTGTAATGGTTGTAGTGGCCTGCCCGGTTCTATTGTATACCAAATTGGGTGTTTGAAACGATAGTGGTCGACCCTGGAGATAGGTAATAAGCTCATTCTCTAAGTCAAGTAGGTCCTCATTTCTGGCGAGGGCGGCAATTTTGCATACAAAAGCCTGATCTTTATCGTCTTTTAAGAAATAGTTGAGATCGATATCTCCCGGCAACTCTCTTATATCTACGATGGGATTTCTTAATACATAGTGCTGGCGAATCCAGTCAGTAATTTGACTGGTTTGAAGCTTAATGATCGGCATGCCTATTATTAGATTGGCGTCAAATTGCTAATTTAGTTAGGAATACCTTAAAGCTGAAGATTACCATTCATTGAATCGATTCAAGGCACCAATCTGTCAAATTTATCTTGTACTATGAGGGCATTGGTCATATCGGGAGGAGGTGCCAAAGGCGCATATGCTGGCGGAGTCGCCGAGTATCTCATTCAGGATCTAGGCATCAAGTATGATATGTTTACGGGTTCATCTACCGGAGCTCTTCTGGCCCCACTGCTGGCCGCAAATGCCATCGATCGTGCCAAAGACGTTTATACCAATGTCACGCAAAGCGACATTTTCTCTTCACATCCATTTGTCATCAAAAAGAAGAATGGTTCTTATACGACGCGTATAAATCACCTGGGAATTGTCAAAATGTTCATTAAGGGTGAGAAAACTTTTGGTGACAGTCGTGCGCTGCGAAGTTTGATTGAAAAAACCTTCACTCGAGAGCATTTCGAACAGGTCAAGACCAGTGCCATAAAGGTAGTTATTGCTGTTTCAAATTTCTCCTGTAATGTTGTGGAGCACAAGTATTTGCGCGACTGTACTTATGAAGACTTTTGTGACTGGATCTGGATAAGCTCTAATTTCGTGCCTTTTATGAGCTTGGTGACCAAGGATGGGCAAGAGTATGCCGATGGGGGGTTTGGCAACTTCATACCGATCGAAGAGGCGATAGATGCCGGTGCTAGTGAAATCGATGTAATCATCCTCACACCCAGACGCAAAATGATCAAGAAGATACCTAGCCGCAACGCTTTTTCGCTCCTCCTCAACTCCCTAGACTTTATGCTTTCACAAATCGCACGTGACGAAAAGTATATTGGTCTTTTGGAGAGTATGCACCATAATATCAAAGTCAGATACTTTCATACACCTAGAATTCTTACTGACAATTCCCTTATTTTCGATCCAGAACAAATGCGTATTTGGTGGGAGGAGGGCCGCTTACTGGCCAAACAGAGACTGAGCCCGGAGAATATTTTATGACGGCGCGAAGTAGCGGCATTCTCACTGGCGGGAAATCGGCCTTTCTACATGACCAGCCCTATGGCTGCATGCGATAATAAGGAAAAAGGGGTGGGATCTTACGCATGATGCTTTTGCAAAGACCATAAATATTCCCCTCCTCATCAGCACCCGAGGCCTTTATTTCACGGCCCCAGACCGTCTTTCCATCCACACTATGTAGTTTAAAGATGGACTTGATCTTATTCGTGCCAGGCCAACCACCAGAGGAAATACTGGTGAACAGCCCCTTGGTAGGAATACGATGATCAAATTCGCCAACGATCACTCCATCTACCTGTAGGATTTTAGCCAATTTCGAGGGCCTCATTCTTATGATATCTTTATACTCGATACCGTTCTTGGCAAGGATCTTATTGGTTTCATTGACATCTTGTACATACTCACTGGGATACTTGCGTTTATACAGGTCTCTCAAGAAATACCGATACAGGTCACGTTGCATGACAATTCCATCTCGACGGTCCTCATCCCGATACCTTTGCAGACTCGCATCCTTCTTATTGATGCGACGATCCTCACGGATAACTAAGATCGGAAGAATGGCAATGGTGTTAATCCCATCTTCCTTACCCTCAAATGTATCTTGACTATGAGCACCGGCAGATGCAACGAAGATGGTAAGAATTAGTAGAAGCTTAAACATAACTCGGAGCTTAACCCACGGAAAATACGAAATCACGTCGAAGATCCGAAATTATTGATGTGAATGCCACCTGAATAGGACTTCCAGCCGACTGAATCAGAGAATAATGAGGAGAAGATTACCATCAGCTGATGCTTCTTCATACGTTGAGCATTTCAACCGTTCAGGTTGCAGACAACTTATCTATTTGATCCGGAGAAGCTGTCTCTGGCTCGCGGAATTATTTTCAGTCCCCCAGTCTGTATTCTCTAGTTACGTTATCAACAGCTTCAAATCATGTCTTGAAACGTGAATGAATTATTGTATTATTTCGATTCTAAAGCTGAATATCTTCTTAGTAACCATCCCAATGTATCTACAAAATGACCTAACCCTTGTTTACTGTCTAACTTTAGCAATACTTCCTTGCTTCATGCAATCTCAACCCGCGGCAAGGGATGATTTATTCTTTAGGGATCGCCTTAGCCAGGTGGCCCCAGAAAACATCTTTCAAGCGGATGGATACTACCATTGGGGAGGTTCAATCATCAAAGGGCCAGAAGGGCTCTATCATTTGTATTACTCGAGGTGGGAAAAGAAGTACTCATTCACTGGCTGGTTAACTCATTCAGAAATCGCTCATGCAATCGGCCCGACACCCAGAGGTCCCTGGAAATTCAAATCAACGGCCCTACAGGGCAGCGATCCAGGGCGGTGGGATGCCATTACTGCCCACAATCCTAAAATCAAATACTTTGAGGGTAGGTACTACCTCTATTTTATCTCAACCAACATGGATGATCTTCCATTTGATCAGAACCTATTAATGGAAATCAGTACTGAGGGTTATGAACATCCTCATTGGAAGGTCCTGCGTGAGAATCAACGAACAGGTGTTGCCACTGCCGAGTCACTAGCCGGACCATGGATAAGGCTAGAAAGTCCATTGATACAACCCTCGGGACCGATCACCACTTTGACTGTCAATCCGGCAATAACTCGTGGCCCCCAAGGCAAGTATCATCTGATCGTTAAAGGCGATAAACCTAACGAAACACGCTTTATTAGAAATCAGGCCATTGCGGTATCCCCTAGTCCTACAGGCCCATTTGTGATGCAGGATCGCCCTGTGATCGATGATCTCGATACGGAAGACGTCTCTATGTGGTTTGATGAAACCCGGAATCAATTTTATGGGATTTTCCATGCACATTCGTTCATTGGAATGATGAATTCACCGGATGGTATCCACTGGAAGAAAGCCACGGAATATATTCTAAGTCATAAGCATATCGCTGTAAATAACGGCGATACGATTTTTCCAGATCGAATGGAACGACCATTTGTCTATGTTGAAGGTGGAGATCCTCAAGTGCTAAGTGTTGCAGTGAAGAAGGGCAATGATTCCTATCTAGTATTTATTCCCGTTGAGGAATTTGAGAGGCCAATACCCAATGAACGCCAGCACGCCTGGCAACAGAGTGAACTTGGTGCCATCTTTCATTACGACCTGCACGTATTTGATGGAAAAAGGTACAACCAAGCCAGAAATCGCATCTCACCGGTACCTGACTATCAAATATTCCGACCCGAAAATTTGGATACCGATCAATGGGTTAAAACCATAAAAGATGCTGGCTTTACATTTGCCTTACTAACAGCAACTCATGAGACCGGCTTCGCACTCTTCCAGTCCGAGGTAAATCCTTACTGCATGAAAGCGCTAGATTTTCAAGACGGCAAGGGAGATATCGTACGGGATTTCGTCAGCTCGTGCCGTCGCCATGGGATCAAACCGGGAATTTACCTGGGCATTCGTTGGAATTCGTTCTTTGGTGTACATGACTTTGAGGTGCAAGGCAATGATGCATTCCGTGAGCAACGTCAAGAATATTACACCCAGATGGTGGAAGGTATGCTCACTGAGTTATGCACCAATTATGGTCCGTTGTTTGAAATCTGGTTTGATGGGGGTGCCGACCACCCTGAAAATGGTGCACCGGATGTATTGCCGATCGTACAACAATACCAACCCAACTGCCTGTTCTACCACAATCTACAATTGGCTGAGGTGCGATGGGGGGCCTCTGAGACCGGAACAGTAGGCTATCCCTGTTGGGCAACATTTCCCAATCCCTATTCACATGGAGGAGACACACATGCTGAACGCATGCGTCTTCTTAAACACGGAGATCCCGAAGGGAAATACTGGATGCCTGCGATGGCCGATGCACCACTACGGGGCTACAATGGTAGGCATGAATGGTTTTGGGAGCCCGGAGATGAGGCACATATTTTTCCATTAAAAGACCTCATGAATATGTACGAAAATTCTGTCGGCCGAAATGCCACCCTAATTGTAGGCTTGACGCCAGGACCGGACGGACTGCTGCCTAAAGCAGACGGTGATCGCCTAGCTGAGTGGGGCAAGGCTATAAAAGAGAAGTACGGAGATCCCATAAAAAAGGTACAGGGAAGCGGCTATGACCTAAATATCGAATTTGATGATCCGGAAAGAATAGATAGGGTGATCATTCAGGAAAATATCGCTCTTGGTGAACGCATTCGAAAATACCATCTTGAGATATCAAGGCATGGCGAATGGGAACAAATCAGTACCGGTACGTCGGTGGGACATAAACGCATCGATCAGTTTGAACCGGTCGTAACCCAGGCCCTCAGGTTGAGAATTTCTCAGGCAACAGCAGAGCCAGTCATTGTCAACTTCTCTGTCTTCAGGCATTGAACCGAACAAGGATCCACCTAATCATCCCACTAAGAATCCTAGTCTGAAAACTGCAAGCATTTTACAGCCAACCATAACCTCTTGGTGTGTTGGTCATCTTGGAATCCCGGCGGAAGGAATTCCAGAAGTGACCTCACCTGTTTATCAAACGCAGACGCCATCACAAGGCCTGGATAGGCCTCTTGAGGATCCCATGGTTTGCCAGGTCGATAATAGGGATCACCAGTCTCCCAGCGACGACGATCGAGACCTACCTTAGAATGCACCCATTCTGGATGCACCTTGTCGCCTTTGATGTACGGAAATACATAATGCAAGCTTTTTTTCACCGATCCTCCGTTGCGTCCGGACCTCGCATATAATCCTACACCTACCTGCCGGGTTAAGAAAGCCAATTCCAGGAAGGCTGCCACACAATCCATGTGGTAATGAAGAGCATCCCTCCGTTCCAAGTCCCGGCTTGTACCATCTTCATAAAATGCCCCGTCAATCAAAGCATCAAATTGGCCAGATGCAAAGTCAACATACTTCTGCTCGTTAAGAACGATGCCGGCCGTCAAGATCAGTTTCAGCCGTTTGACATGACGATTACTCGATCCTTGGGTAAGACTCCATCTGGCCATCTGTAATTTGGCAATTTCGCGAAGCCAACCTTCGATGACCAGCCGGTCACTCCTGCCAATGTAATCTCTCAATAAGTCAAAAGTGTAAAAACAAATATCCAATTTATTTTCATTGACATCATTACCGGTAGGCCGGTAGGTCGTCACCCAAGCCTTGAGATAGCGAATGGCCTGAAAGGCATACTTTTCCTCGGCAGTCAATAAATAACCCCAGGTCAGATCGTATAGTTGTCGCATATCTGCGAGGTGCTTTACCGTCGCCAAACGCCGGGGATCGTTACTTACCAGTCCTTCATAATAAATGGAATCTGTAGGACTGGGCTGAGCATCCAATACCTCATCAGCCATTGCCTGGACTTCTCTAAATACCTTGATGTATTTAAGCGTATCCATTTTCTGCAAACACTGGCGCTCTTCATGAGTTAACCAGATGAGCCGGGGATTATTGTATTCGGCAAACTCCTCCTGGCTGGAAGATGTGTTAATGCCTGATGCTTTGGTAAGTGCAAAGTCCCCAATCCAAGTCCATGTGAAGAGGCCTATTAAACCCAGCATGAGGGATGTGGAAATACATCTGGCTCCAATCACATTTTTACTTTTAATTGCCATGAAGAGATCCAGGCTTCATTTTGTCGGTGTGCCTCCTGGAAGATCTCTATTTGGTCTGGATGACTCTTTTCCTCCCGGTCCAACAATCCCTTATTTCTCACCTTGTTTTGCATATAGGCCCCACAAAGATGCACCCCAATACAGCCTGCATTATCTTGAAGCTTTCGCAAACGGTCGGCATACCATTGGGCATCATTCCAAAATGTCGGTTTGCCCTCCACATGCAATTTTTTAGATCCATCAGCCCACAGCACAGGGTGTCCTGTATCATCATACCACTTCTTCAGATGCTTTTCCGGATCTCTAAAATCCTGAAAACTAAAGACGTCTACAAAAGGTTTTGCAGCGTCAAAAATGACTGGATGCAGAGTTTCATTGGCTTCATACCGATCGCCGAGAATCAGGTGATTGGGATCGTATCTACGGATGGTGTCATGGGTGACCCGATAATACTGAGATGACATCGCTTTGAGTTCTTGTCGGCCCAATTCACTATCTAATTTGGCCGGATCAAACAGTGGCCCTTTCCAATGATTTTCTTTTCTCGTGTGCAACCAAGTGGGACAATCGATGTAGAAGTAGCCAATCAGCTTATGATCTTGTGATAAAGGAACACAATGCTCACGTGCCACATGATCACACCAATTGACAAAGCCATCTCCAAAAAAAATTGGATTGCGGGTCTCCGCTTCCCACTGGTGGAATTCACCAAAGGGCAATTGATGGCAGTAGGGCATATTTAACCATTGATACTCTTCAAAAGTAAATCGTCGTGAGTGTCGATGATTGTCAATATCACGGGTAACCACTTCTTGATTCCAGCCCAAGGTATTGAATCCCCAAGCTTGGAGATTTGGCGCGACCGAGGTTTTGAGCCAAGTTTCCATGGAATTTGCATACCGTTCCGTCCAAATGTGAATATTCTCGGGATACCGCAGTGTGGATGGATCTACATGATTAAGTCCTCGAGAGAAAAAGAGTTTCCCATCGGGATGGAGCAGCCACCAGCGACCTTTGGTTTTCTCGAGCCGAAAAAATCCCTTTTTACTCACTTCCTCATGCTCCCCAGACCAAAGCTCAGTCATAAGGGAAATACCTGCCAATACCAAATTTCTAACTGCTGCCCGCCTGTTTATTCGTCAAATAAAATACTGAATAACTCAACCCAAATAGTAATAAATAAAAAGATAGTTATAATAAGTGCAATACAGACACTGAATAAATATTATTTACACCTCGTATCGATCATAGCGCAGCTTGTAATGAAGGACGAGAATTCTTTGTAACAACATCATTCCTCCGTTGTTTAAAGCTAAGCTTGCAACTTCACACCTGTATCCATACATCCTACATTGACGGTTGAAACGACACCTTCCAGCTAACTCAGTCCTCCACTGGTTGACAGTATTCTACAATACCTGTACACTGAAAAAGATAAGGACTAACCCAAGCCCTTGTGCTACACCAGTAAATCACACAACTCGCCATGGCTATCGCCAAACTGATCTACCTGGATATCCATAGCAGTAAGCATAGTGTGATAAAGATTGGCTAATGGCGTCTGGTCATCATACCGGATATGCATTCCAGTCTGCAGTTTTCCGCCTCCACTGCCCCCAACCACGATAGGTAAATCTTTCGGTGAATGCCGCATTCCATCTCGCAAGCCCGAACCAAACAGAATCATACTGTTGTCTAACAGCGTCCCATCGAACTCCTTAATCGATTCCAAGCGTTCGAGGAAGTAGGCATACTGTTCGATATGCCATCGATTGATTTTCTCGTATTGGGCCATTTGTCTTGGATCATACTTGTGATGAGAAACTGCATGATGAGGATCACGCACCCCTTCGATAAACGAAAAGTTGCGGTTGCTTGCTGAATTCCCCATCATGAAGGTTGCCACTCTCGAAGCATCGCTCCAAAAAGCCAAAACCATAATATCGATCATCAATCTTGTCTTCTCCGTAACATCTACTCCTTCAGCGTATTCGGCCCATTCGTCAATACGGATATCCATTCGCTTAAGTTCTTCCCGGATATCTGGAGTAATCTGGGCTTCAAAATCAGCCAGGTTCTGCTGATTATCGAGGCGCTTTTCAATGGTTCGGACAGCGGTAAGGTATTCATTGAGTTTGTTTCGATCTTCAATTCCCATCCTCTTTTCCAGGCGTTTGGCATCCTCCCGTACAATATCCAGCACACTGCCCTTGTTTGGATCTTCCGGAAGAGGAGTTTTACCAGGCACATAATTTCTAAACAAGCGGTCGAAGGCCATTCGAGGATCAATCTCTCGAGAACATGGCTGCTGTCCGTTTTCCCAGGAAATGGTACTTCCATACAGCTTGGTGATGCCGGTGGATTTACAGACACCGCTTCGCATCCGGTCGATCCCATATTGGAGTGAAGGGAACACGGTGTACTGCCCTACATGGCTAGCCATCAATTGGTCCAGGGATATACCGCCGGCATTCACATCGGCATCCACCGTACGAGCTACTTTTAAAGAGGTCAGAAAATTGGCTGTTTTAGTATAGTGACCTTCTACGGTCTTAAAGGAGTGTTTATTACTCAGGCCTCCCAATATCAAGATCTTATTCTTGACGCTCTCTAAGGGATTTAAGATGGGAGACAACTTGAAATCACTACCCAATTCTGCTGGAGACCATTTCTCTGGATTGACTCCATTAGGCATAAAGAGACAGGCAAAGCGTTGAGGTCTACTTAGCACCTGACCAGGTTTGTTCACCACACTTTTGGGTACCAAGCTCTGCATGAAGGGCAATAGAATGGTGGCTCCCAGCCCTTTTAATGCGGCTCGTCGATTCTGTATCTTATCTGAATGCATCAGGGTCATTTTTTTATATAAAGTTCAGTCATATCACTTCGTCTATGACGAAATGGATAGCTATTCACCAGGGCGATCATCATACCTTCGCTATCAAAATCATTATCAAGTAAGCTCCTTTTCATATGCTTCAGGGTTGGAGAATCGGTAAAAGTAATCCCTCTTCCCAAAGCATAAGACATCATCTTACGGGCAAAATTTTCGGCAAATTTTTCCTTTTCTTCACTTAAAGCTTCTTTCAGATCCGAAGGTCCCTGTATCACCTTTCCATTTTCCATTACTGTTCGGGTATCTATCGAAATTTCACCGCGGTAGTACTGCCTCCATTGGCCAACAGCATTAAAATTTTCCATGGCGAATCCGATCGGATCCATTTTTTGATGGCATCCGGCACAATTGGGTGAAGCGCGATGCTTCTCCAGAATCTCGCGTAGATCCAGTGCTTGTGAGGCATCATCTCCTGACTCATCCAATTCTGGCACATCCGGAGGGGGTGGCGGCGCTGGTGTGCCCAACACCTGCTCCAAAACCCACTGACCACGTAAGACTGGACTGGTGCGATTGGGAAGAGATGTTGCGGTCAAGATGGCACCCATACCAAGGATGCCTCCACGGCCATAATCCGACACTTTTACCGGCCTAAAATCCTGTCCTGAAATCCCTGGTACTCCGTAGTGCTCAGCAAGAACTTCATTCAAGAATGTATAATCACCGCCTATGAGTTCCAGAAGATTCTTACGAGAAGTAAAGACATGGTGAAAGAATTTGACTACTTCCCGATGCATGGATTGAGCTACAGATTCTGTGAAATGTGGATACAATTCGGGATCCACCTGTGGTGTTGTTAAAGCCTCCTCAACACCGAGCCATTGTGGAGCAAAAGTGGCCGAAAAGCGCTGAAATTTATGATCACTCATCATTCTTAATGTCTCTCTCCTGAGAACATCTGGATGATGTAAATCTTCCTGATAGGCAGTCTGAAGTAGTTGCTGGTCTGGCATAGATGACCAAAGCAAATAGGAAAGCCGGGTGGCTAACTCCAAATTAGATATTGCATAAGGTTCATGGGTTGGCAGGTTGATTTCGGTGCGATAAAGAAACATGGGAGAAACCAGGATCCGCTTGACGACGATCTGCATAGCGAGATCAAATCCATCTCGTTTTTTCCAGAGACCTTTGAAATACAGCTCGTCAAAAAACCTCAATAACTCAGACTTATCCTCGGCAGTAAGAAAACCCCGAAAAGTGCGCGTTGCAAAAGGCACGATGATCTCCTGAGCAACCGAAGAAGGTTTTTGCCATCGCACACTGTCTCTGCCAAGCCATGACATCACCTGATTCCAGGTACGTCGAAATACGGTAGGGCGATATCGGGTCGGCTGGATTTTCCTCCAACCGGCCTCATCTCTCCTCAATGCATTGACGATGGAATCAGCTGCCATGTAGTAACGCTCCATCATCAGCGGTGTCATAAACAAAACCCCCGATTGATTGTCAAAACCCTCTCCACCACCTCCTTCTTTGGGAAAGTAGCTCATGGCATCAAAATCCACATCCAACAAATCCTTTATGGTATAACTATACTCGCGGTGGGTCAGGCGCCGCAGCACCGAAGGACCAGGATCAGGGTTCATTAAAGCGGCATCCAATACCTTATTGATGGCGTAAATGAACGAGTCTTTTTCAGCTTGACTCATTCTGGGTTTCCCCTCTGGAGGCATCTGATCCGTCTCCACCAATTTAATAACTTTTTGCCAGGTCTCCCCCCTCCTGATCACACTCGGGACATAATAGAATATATCCAGATCGAGACCAGCTTTCTTATCTGCAGCATTATGACAAGAAGTACAGTGCTTGGCCATGATGGGGTGAGTCACTCGCCTCCACTCTCGATCAGCTTTGGTATCAGATCTTAATGGCAATCCCAGCATCAAAGTCATCATGACTGTGAATAAGGTCCTGCAAATAACCATCATATGTGAGCAGTGCATCGTGTCTACTAAGTTATTGAAATTCTGCCTTTTGAGTTTGAAGGAAATCTGAATAAATCGGTCCACTCAAGGCCTTCTGCTGCGGTAAATGCCATCTTGTGCCCCTCAGTGGAAAAGCACTCATTGATTAGGCAAATGAAAGATCTACAAGCTGAAGCACCCACTACTCAGTCGCATTTTAGATTCATGTAAAGACACAGGTGGCAATCCACCATACCTTGTGGTCAATTCTATAGGATGAAGATCATCCCAATATTCATGGACCTTTCAGTGCTTGGCCTAAACCCTCTTCCGAGAGAAAAATCATCTGAATTTCTTCTGGAGTCAGGGCACGATCAAAAACCGAAACCTCGTCCATTTTACCGATGTAATTCAAACCCAGATAGATTTTGGCTTTCTCAAGGTCCCAGGTAAAGGGCTCAGCTATCTTCCTGCTGCCTTGAGACTGACCATTGATATAAAAAGTCGCTGTACCCGGATTATCACTATTTAAGTTTTCAAAGGTGATGACCACATGGGTCCAAACATCGCGTCCAAAAGGCCTCTTTTGTGCGACTACTAGTCGATTCGTAAAATCGGGATTCTGGTCAGGACCAACATCTTGAGGATTCCATACCGATAGGTCTCCGAATACACCCATGCGAAACTGCCTGGGGTTTTTATCGGAGAAATCCACCCACAGCGCTGCATCATTATAAGCAACATCGGTGATCTGTATGGGATCACAATAACCGGGCTCCAGATCTTGCTCCGGATTCAGACTCAACCACAGGCTGATGGTTCCACTCCAATCATTTTCACGGTAATTGACATTGTCTTTGGCTTCAAAAAAAAGTACCGGATCGGCCTTCTTGTCAAATTGGAGCGCATTTCCGAAGCGACCTTCGCCCTTGGCTATAGAGACATGATCTACCTGAATGCCCGGTGTTTTATCTTCTGAATTCTTGTAATCTGGAGCTGTAAAGATCCCATGGTCACCCTTGGAAAAATCGGCCGTGGCTCCATGATCGAAGGAACTGAAAAAGGTCAAATGGGAAGCAAGTCCCTCAAGCACGGTTTTTCTTTGATTCCGGATGTAATCGGCCACTTCGCCAACGGTTGCCAACCAAACACTATTTTCTTCATCTTGGGCAAAGGCCATCAATTCTTCCAGCATCTGTACTTTGGTCGTTTGCCGACCTTCCTCACCGATCTCATGTCCTGCCAGTACTACCCAGGTATTTTCTTCGATGGCTTGATCCAAGATCGGTTGGATATCTTGTTTGAAGTCCTTGCCATCCATTTCAATACCTTGCACTTGAGCGAGATCGACAAACCACGGATCATTGGCTGCCTCATTAAGCCATCCCCGGCCGGACACAAAAAGCTCAGCGATCAGAGGTACATAGCTTCGGGTACTTGCTCCTCTTCCCACAAAGCTCTGGCCACAGGTGTAGGCAAAAGAGCGGGGTGTTACCCCGAGAAGACCATTCACCATTTGGTTGGCCTGCATCAGCTCCTCCCGCATTGAAGCCAAACTATAATCCTCCAGAGCCCTTCCCCGCGACCAACTAAAATTCCCTGAACAAGGATGAACAATCGTATGATTGCCGATTTCATGCCCATCTATCACCGCCTGCTTCCACTTCTCCAGTCTTTTTTCGACCCCACTAGGAACTACGTAGTAAGTAACCTGAACGTCATTTTTCTTGAATAGAGACAGACCTACATCTACGTTACTTAGACGTGCATCGTCAAAACTCAGACTCAGGGCAGCCTTTTTTCCTTCCGGCCAGGAAAAATTTGTCTGGGCACCACCCATCACTAAAAGGCTTTGCCAAAGGAAGATCGAAACTGCGGTCCTTATCAGTAGAAATTTCATGATTACATGTTTTCTCCAAATTTCGAAAATAATTTCATTGGTTAGGTGGCACTTTGTTGTGGCATTGTGGTATTGTGGTATTGTGGTATTGTGGGGTTATGGGGTTGAATGGTTTATGGGTTTAATGTTTAATGAGAAGGTATGTGTCATAATATAGGGATCGGTAAGCCCATAACGCAGTGGAGGGATTGCCGAGCCCGGGTATAGTTGTGGGAATGTGGAGTTGTGGGATTGTGGGGTTATGGTATTGTGGGATTTGTAGGGTTGAATCGTTGAATGGTTTAAGGGTTTAATGTTGAGAAGATATTTGTTGTAGTATAGGGATCGGTAAGCCCATAACGCAGTGGAGGGATTGCCGAGCCCGGGTATAGTTGTGGGAATGTGGAGTTGTGGTATTGTGGTGTTGTGGTGTTGTGGGGTTGTGGGATTTATGGTGTTGAATCGTTGAAGTGTTTAATTGTTTAATTGTTGAGTGAGTATGTGTTATAGTATCTGGATCGGTGAGCCCAAACGCAGTGGAGGGATTGCTGAGCCTGGGGTATAACTGTGGGATTGTGGAATTGTGGGGTTATGGTATTGTGGGGTTGTGGGATTTGTAGTGTTGAATGGGGGGGGGTTGAATCGTTTAAGTGTTTAATTGTTTAATTGTTGAGTGAGTATGTGTTATAGTATCTGGATCGGTAAGCCCAAAACGCAGTGGAAGGATTGCCGAGCCCGAGGTATAACTGTGGGATTGTGGTATTGTGGGGTTGGGGGATTTGTAGTGTTGAATCGTTTAATCGTTTAATTGTTGAAAAGGAATGTGTAATGGTATAGGGATCGGTAGGCCCAAACGCAGTGGAGGGATTGCCGAGCCCGGGGTATAGTGGTGGGATTGCGGCGTTGTGGTATTTTCGTATTATGGTCCTATGGGGTTGTGGGGTTGTGGATGAAATACACCTTGCTGATTTCTTCAGAGGTAATTTTATAAATGGCGATGGCCTCCAGAGGCTCCGATCCCAGACCGGTTACCCGTTCATGATCGATCACGGTGTTTCCCTGTATCATCCTATTGACCAGCTGGCAGTGCAGCTCAGGAGCATTTTCAAATAAGGCCGAATAGGAAGCCCTCATATCTTCTTTTCCCTTGGACAAGAGATTATTGGGAAAACCATACAATTCGACATTTTCAGCGTAAGGTGCCAGAAAGGCTTCAATGTTTCGCTGGTTATAGCCATTGAGTTGCTGCTGTACCAGATGCTCGGGTGTAGGCCGGGCCAAGGTATCCGGATCAAGCAGATAACCTCGATTGAGGAGCAAATGAATGTCTTGTAGGGCATTTAGATCCGCTAGGGGATTGGCATTAAGCAGCACCAGGTCTGCTCTTTTCCCCACCTCGATACTGCCGATTTCAGATGCACGGCCCAGCGCGTGGGCACCGCCGATGGTCGAAGCCTTGATTATCTGGGCATTTGATAGACCCGCGGCTTTCATGGCCCCTATCTCATGATAAAATGAGGAAGCGTGAAGTGTTCCAATATTGCCGGCATCAGTACCAGTGGCTATCTTTACACCCTGGTCTTGCAGCAATTTGAGATTGGCGTACATAACCTGCCGCCGCTCATTATCTACCACTGAAAATTCCTTTTCCTCTTCAATCATTTGCCTTTGTAGATGACCCTCGGCAAGATGCCGTAAATGATCCAAAGAGCCCAGGGGAATAGGAGGACTCACACTAAAATCCGCCTCCCCGAGTTCTAAGGAGCCAGTAAAGGCTTTTCCGTAGTTTCCTCCCACAACGAGAGTGGGTATGTAAACAGCATCATTGGCTTTAAGAAGTTTTAGAAAATCCTCGTCAATGGGATGATCTCTCACACTGTGCACTAGAACATCGGCACCAGCCTTTAAGGACAATTTGGCCGTATTTAGCTCGGTAGCATGTACAGCAACCCGAAGACTGTTGGCATGACATTTCTCGATGGTGGCTTTGACGATCTCGTAGGTAGATTCGGCGGGCAAGGCAGGCAAATTAATGTACCAGATCTTGATAAAGTCTGGCCTATAGGGTGTCTGTTGCTCTACTAAGTTGATCGCCTCTTGCTTAGAATTGACTTTGATGATGGGGGGATCCTCGATAGCGAAGGCCGGAGGCTGATAGGTGGAAATCAGGGGTCCGGTTGTGAACAACTGGGCTTTTAGATGATCGTCCTTAAATTCTTGGCGAATATCGAAATTGGACATAGGACCACCGATATCCATCACCGAAGTGATTCCGCACTTGAGATACCTGGATAAAAAATCGCCGGCATTATCGCGCACCCACTGGATTTCTTCATCATATGGCCGGTACCTGGTCAAATCAATAGCATCTGGACGAGTGTAAATTCCTCCGGATTGGAAGAGATGGATATGGGCATCTATGAGACCCGGAATCAAAAACTTCCCAGTACCATCAATCGTAATGACATCATCAACTGGCCCCTGAATCTTGCCCAGACTGCTGATTACTCCATCTTCTAAGTAGATATCGCCACGATTAAAGGTCTGCCCTTCAACATCAAGCCACTGGATATTTTGAATCAGAATCGATGGTTGAGCACCGCCGCCTAATGGGATGATGAGGAGTACTGCTAAAAAAAGACGCATTTTTGCCATTTTGGTCTCAGAGATACAAAATAATACAACGCCACTTCTGAATGCCCACCCTGGACCTTTTTCCTTGAAAAACTACGGCCCGCCTGGCGCTCGCATCAAAACTCGCCCTTAGCGATATCTTTTTCAAGCATGGGGCTATCGTCATCTGGGCTTTAGCAATATTTCTGACGGCTCGAACAGTTGGTGCTCTTTCCCAGCCCGCGACCTTGTTTTTCTGAGGAAAAATCTCCTAAGGGCATCGCGGTTAGCGCAATCTCAACCTAACGCCGCCCCCTTTGAAAGGGGTACAGTGCTCCAACCAATAGGTTGGCTAGCACTGTGGGGGATGATATATCTAGCTAGTATCTTAATGACCACATTACTTCATTAGTGAACTTACTCCTGCTAATGTTTTTCTACTTTTTGGTGGCAAAAAGTAGAGCAAAAAGCCACCCTGGACCTTTTTCCTTGAAAAAACTACGGCTTGCCTGGCGCTCGCATCAAAACTCGCCCTTAGCGATATCTTTTTCAAGCATGGGGCTCTCGTCATCTAGGCTTTATGCTTTATTCATTACCGGCTCGAACAGTTGGTGCTCTTTCCCAGCCCGCAGCCTTGTTTTTCTAAGGAAAAATCTCCCAAGGGCATCCCGGCTGGTGCAGTCTCAACATAACGCTGCCTCCTTTGATAGCGGTAGAGGATTACAATCAATCGGTGTTAGCACTGGGGATGACATATTTCAGCTAGTATCTCAATGACAACATCACTACATTAGTGAAACCTACTCCTGCTAATGTTTTTTCTACTTTTTGGTGGCAAAAATTAGAGCAAAAAGCCACCCTGGACCTTTTTCCTTGAAAAACTACGGCCCGCCTGACGCTCGCACCAAAACTCGCCCTTAGTAATATCTTTTTCAAGCATGGGGCTCTCGTCATCTGGGCTTCTGAAATATTCCGTACCGGCTCGAACAGTAGGTGCTCTTTCCCCAGCCCGCGACCTTGTTTTTCTGAGGAAAAATCTCCTAAGGGCATCGCGGTTAGCGCAATCTCAACCTAACGCCGCCCCCTTTGAAGGGGGGTACAGTGCTCCAACCAATAGGTTGGCTAGCACTGTGGGGGATGATATATCTAGCTAGTATCTTAATGACCACAAGACTTCATTAGTGAACTTACTCCTGCTAATGTTTTTCTACTTTTTGGTGGCAAAATGTAGAGCAAAAAGCCACCCTGGATCTTTTTCCTTGAAAAACTATGGTCTCCCTCAGCAGCTCGCACCAGAACTCGCCCTTGATGGCTGGTTCCCAAGTTTGACTTTCTCGTCATATTGGTTTTTTCTACTTTTTGGTGGCAAAATGTAGAGCAAAAAGCCACCCTGGATCTTTTTCCTCGAAAAAATCTCCAAAGGGCATCCCACTAATCAGACTTACTAACGAAACTAAGATTAATTAGTAAACACTAAGGCTATCCTTGTTTTTTCTACTTTTTGGTGGCAAAAAGTAGAGCAAAAAGCCACCCTGGACCTTTTTCCTTGAAAAACTACGGCCCGCCTGACGCTCGCACCAAAACTCGCCCTTAGTAATATCTTTTTCAAGCATCGGGCTATCGTCTTCTGGGCTTCAAGCAATATTTCTGACGGCTCGAACAGTTGGTGCTCTCTTGCCGCCCGCAGCCTTGTTTTTCTGAGGAAAAATCTCCTAAGGGCATCCTGGCCAGCGCATTCTCAATTTAACGCCGCCCCCTTTGAAAGGTTAGGGGATTATAACCAATAGGTGGTTAGCACTCTGGGGGATGACATATTTCATCTAGTATCTCAATGGCAACATTACTTCATTAGTGAACTTACTCCTGCTAATGTTCTTTCTACTTTTTGGTGGCAAAAAGTAGAGCAGAAAGCCACGCTGGATCTTTTTCCTTGAAAAAACTACGGCTTGCCTGGCGCTCGCACCAGAACTCGAACATTTGGTGCTCTTTCCCATCCCGCGATCTTATCTCTCAAAGGATAAATCTCCTAAGGGAATCTTGGCAACGCTTGCTGATGTAGATTACTTTAGTATAAAGCAGGGTTTAAGTTGCTGGCTTGAATTATGGTCATAGGCTGCGATTTATCTTGCTCATACACATGCTCCTGCTAACACAAATTTGTCATTTTACATACACAATACTCGAACCTTTGTAATTTTCGATTTATCTCCCGATATTAATCCCCAAGCATTAGCTTAACCGTACATGAACCCATCCCAACCATCACTCACCAGTGTTTGTACATTTCTTGCTTTGCTGGTGCCAATATTTTGTTGGTCACAAGCAGGTCTTCCCAAAGACACTGAAGTACTTATCCACGAAATGATTGAGAATCAGGTTGCAGAGGTCAGGCAATACGAAGAGAAGCTAGAAGCAGCGCCCACCCGAGCTGCCAAGCGTAGGATTTGTTTAAAGCTCTCACGGCTTTATAGCATCATCGATCGCCCAGCCGGCATTAAGGTGCTTCGGCAAGCTCTGGAATTTACCGAGCCGGCTAACGACAAAGAAAGAATGCAGGTGCTGGCACGACTAGCAATAACTTTCAGACGAATGGGGGAGATGGATTCATGTGCTAGTACCTTACAAAAATTCGAATCGAATTTTGAGGAAACGCCTACGAGCGCCGAGTATTTTATTACAAAGGCCACACTGGAGAAATATCAAGGTAACTTTCCCCAAGCTCTGGATTGGCTACATGAAGGAGTGTCCTGGGCAGATTCAAATGGAGTCTTTCCCCAAATGATTTATGGAAAATTGGGAGAGCTGTATATGGATCGAAGAGAGTATCGCAAAGCCTTGCAATACTTTGAGAAAAACCTCCGACACATTAAAGAGCAAAAAGCGCCAGTGCGGGAAGATGAGTTGGTGAGTATGGCGGAATGCTATAGTGAGTTGGGTGAGATAGACCAATCAAAGACAGTCCTGGCTCTCAATGAAACGTACAACTGGGATCGGGCCATAAACAAGAGTAGTCTCGCTGGCCTTGGCAACTACATCACTTCCAGAATGAAGTCGGCTCACCTCGATGGTCACTACCACGAGTGTATTCAAATCGCCACAGTGGCTACTGCCATCTATTCTGAAACCAGTACACCTCGTCAGCTCGGCCGGATTTTGATTGTCCGAGCTGACTGCTATGAAAAACTTGGTTTTTTTGTTGAAGCACTTCGAGATCTTAATCAAGCAGAAATTCTGGTAAGAAAGATTAGCAACAAAGCCCGGCTTATAAAAGTCTTTCTTTCAAGATCCAAGATATATTCATCATTGGGGAATCATTCATATGCCCTTCGGGATTTAGAAGCTTATCACGAGCTGTATCGTGACATGCATGAAGGTTGGGCAGCGGAAGAGATATCTTTTCTAGAACGTAAACTGGACCGGAAAGAAGTAAATCATAAGTTGCAGCTATTGGACAAGGAGAATAGACTCAAAGCGATGTCACTGCAAAAAAGGAAACGCCTGGTTTGGTTTCTGTCTATGCTATTAATAACCCTGATCATTCTTGCCATTGTACTGCAACATCAATTGCGTTATCGAAAGAAAGCTGAAAATGAGATACGAAAAAGCAAGGAGCTGGTTGAGGGATCACTTAGAGAGAAGGAAATCCTACTCCAGGAAATTCATCACCGGGTGAAAAACAATCTGCAATTTATTTCATCTCTCCTTAGTCTCCAGTCTGAACATATGAAGGACTCGACTGCTGTTACCGCTTTACAGGAAGGTCAGGACAGGGTCCGATCAATGGCCTTGATTCATCAGAATCTCTATCAAGAGCACAATCTCGTTGGAGTTGATGTTCGGGAATATTTTGACAAACTCATTCAAAATCTATTCGACTCTTACAACATCTCTCCAAACCGCATCAAATTGCAGACTAAAATTCAATCGATGAATATTGACGTAGATACGATTATTCCATTAGGGCTTATTGTAAATGAACTGGTCAGCAATGCCCTGAAATATGCCTTCCCCGATGATCGTCAGGGGGTCATTGAAGTCGTCCTAGCGAAACAAGATGATTCATTGCATCTTACCGTAAGGGATAATGGAATTGGTATTGAGAAATCGCTGGTTCAAGATCTCGATCAACATTTTGGGTATAGACTGATCAATGCATTTTGCCTTCAGTTGGATGCTGACCTGACGATCGAAAACAAAATCGGCACAACAGTCTCGCTGGAAGTCAAGGATTTTCAAACAGCTGCCTAACGAGATCATTAATCCTTGGAGTTCATTCTGGTCCCTTTTTGCAAGGGTATATTCTACTTTTTGGTGGCAAAAAGTAGAGCAAAAAGCCACACCTGGATCTTTTTCCTTGAAAAACTACGGCCCGCTTAGCTCTCGCACCAAAACTCGCCCTTGGTGATATCTTTTTCAAGCATGCAGGCTCTCGTCATCTGGGCTTCATGCTTTATTTACTTCCGGCTCGAACAGTTGGTGCTCTTTTGCCAGCCCGCAGCCTTGTTTTTCTGAGGAAAAATATCCTAAGGGCATCCCGGGCAGCGCATTCTCAATTTAACGCCGCCCACTTTGAAAGGTTAGGGGATTATAGCCAATAGGTGGTTAGCACTGGGGATGACATATTTCGGCTAGTATCTTAATGGCAACATTACTCCTTTAGTAAACCTACTCCTGTTAATGTATTTTCTACCTTTTTTGGTGGCAAAAAGTAGAGCAAAAAGCCACCCTGGATCTTTTTCCTTGAAAAACTACGCCCTGCCTGGCGCTCGCACCAAAACTCGCCCTTAATGGTTGTTCCCTAAGTCTGGCTTCCTCGTCATCTCGGCTTCGCGCGCTATTTTCTTCCGGCTCGAACAGTTGGTGCTCTTTTGCCAGCCCGCAGCCTTGTTTTTCTGAGGAAAAATATCCTAAGGGCATCCCAGGTCGCCGTAATTTCAATATAACACCACTCTCTTTGAAAAGGGTTAAGGATTGCAACCAATCGGTGGTTAGCACCGAGGGACGACATTATGTGGCTAGTATCTCAATGACAATATTATTCCATTAGTGAACCTGCTCCCGTTAATGTTTTTTCTACTTTTTGGTGGCAAAAAGTAGAGCAAAAAGCCACCCTGGATCTTTTTCCTTGAAAAACTACAGCCCGCTTAGCTCTCGCACCAAAACTCGCCCTTAATGATATCTTTTTCAAGCATGGGGGCTCTCGTCACCTGGGCTTCATGCTTTATTTACTTCCGGCTCGAACAGTTGGTGCTCTTTTGCCAGCCCGCAGCCTTGTTTTTCTGAGGAAAAATATCCTAAGGGCATCCCGGGCAGCGCATTCTCAATTTAACGCCGCCCACGTTGAAAGATTAGGGGATTATAGCCAATAGGTGGTTAGCGCTGGGGATGACATATTTCGGCTAGTATCTTAATGGCAACATTACTCCTTTAGTAAACCTACTCCTGTTAATGTATTTTCTACTTTTTTTGGTGGCAAAAAGTAGAGCAAAAAGCCACCCTGGACCTTTCTCCTTGAAAAACTACGGCTCCCCTGGCGCTCGCACTAAAACTCGCCCTTAGTGATATCTTTTTCAAGCATGGGGCTCTCGTCATCTAGGCTTCATGCTTTATTTACTTCCGGCTCGAACAGTTGGTGCTCTTTTGCCAGCCCGCAGCCTTGTTTTTCTGAGGAAAAATATCCTAAGGGCATCCCAGGTCGCCGTAATCTCAATATAACACCACTCTCTTTGAAAAGGGTTAAGGATTGCAACCAATCGGTGGTTAGCACCGAGGGACGACATTATGTGGCTAGTATCTTACTGGCAACATTACTCCTTTTAGTGAACCTGCTCCCGTTAATGTTTTTTCTACTTTTTGGTGGCAAAAAGTAGAGCAAAAAGCCACCCTGGATCTTTTTCCTTGAAAAACTACAGCCCGCTTAGCTCTCGCACCAAAACTCGCCCTTAATGATATCTTTTTCAAGCATGGGGGCTCTCGTCACCTGGGCTTCATGCTTTATTTACTTCCGGCTCGAACAGTTGGTGCTCTTTTGCCAGCCCGCAGCCTTGTTTTTCTGAGGAAAAATATCCTAAGGGCATCCCGGGCAGCGCATTCTCAATTTAACGCCGCCCACGTTGAAAGATTAGGGGATTATAGCCAATAGGTGGTTAGCGCTGGGGATGACATATTTCGGCTAGTATCTTAATGGCAACATTACTCCTTTAGTAAACCTACTCCTGTTAATGTATTTTCTACTTTTTTTGGTGGCAAAAAGTAGAGCAAAAAGCCACCCTGGACCTTTCTCCTTGAAAAACTACGGCTCCCCTGGCGCTCGCACTAAAACTCGCCCTTAGTGATATCTTTTTCAAGCATGGGGGCTCTCGTCATCTAGGCTTCATGCTTTATTTACTTCCGGCTCGAACAGTTGGTGCTCTTTTGCCAGCCCGCAGCCTTGTTTTTCTGAGGAAAAATATCCTAAGGGCATCCCAGGTCGCCGTAATCTCAATATAACACCACTCTCTTTGAAAAGGGTTAAGGATTGCAACCAATCGGTGGTTAGCACCGAGGGACGACATTATGTGGCTAGTATCTTACTGGCAACATTACTCCTTTTAGTGAACCTGCTCCCGTTAATGTTTTTTCTACTTTTTGGTGGCAAAAAGTAGAGCAAAAAGCCACCCTGGATCTTTTTCCTTGAAAAACTACAGCCCGCTTAGCTCTCGCACCAAAACTCGCCCTTAATGATATCTTTTTCAAGCATGGGGGCTCTCGTCACCTGGGCTTCATGCTTTATTTACTTCCGGCTCGAACAGTTGGTGCTCTTTTGCCAGCCCGCAGCCTTGTTTTTCTGAGGAAAAATATCCTAAGGGCATCCCGGGCAGCGCATTCTCAATTTAACGCCGCCCACGTTGAAAGATTAGGGGATTATAGCCAATAGGTGGTTAGCGCTGGGGATGACATATTTCGGCTAGTATCTTAATGGCAACATTACTCCTTTAGTAAACCTACTCCTGTTAATGTATTTTCTACTTTTTTTGGTGGCAAAAAGTAGAGCAAAAAGCCACCCTGGACCTTTCTCCTTGAAAAACTACGGCTCCCCTGGCGCTCGCACTAAAACTCGCCCTTAGTGATATCTTTTTCAAGCATGGGGGCTCTCGTCATCTAGGCTTCATGCTTTATTTACTTCCGGCTCGAACAGTTGGTGCTCTTTTGCCAGCCCGCAGCCTTGTTTTTCTGAGGAAAAATATCCTAAGGGCATCCCAGGTCGCCGTAATCTCAATATAACACCACTCTCTTTGAAAAGGGTTAAGGATTGCAACCAATCGGTGGTTAGCACCGAGGGACGACATTATGTGGCTAGTATCTTACTGGCAACATTACTCCTTTTAGTGAACCTGCTCCCGTTAATGTTTTTTCTACTTTTTGGTGGCAAAAAGTAGAGCAAAAAGCCACCCTGGACCTTTCTCCTTGAAAAACTACGGCTCCCCTGGCGCTCGCACCAAAACTCGCCCTTAATGGTTGTTCCTCAGGTATAGCTTCCTCGTCGTATTGATTTTTCTACTTTTTGGTGGCAAAAAGTAGAGCAAAAAGCCACCCTGGATCTTTTTCCTCGAAAAACTACGGCCCGCCTAGCGCTCGCACCAAAACTCGCCCTTAGTGATATCTTTTTCAAGCATGGGGCTCTCGTCACCTGGGCTTCATGCTTTATTTTCTACCGGCTCGAACAGTTGGTGCTCTTTTGCCAGCCCGCGCCTTGTTTTTCTGAGGAAAAATATCCTAAGGGCATCCCAGGTCGCCGTAATCTCAATATAACACCACTCTCTTTGAAAAGGGTTAAGGATTGCAACCAATCGGTGGTTAGCACCGAGGGACGACATTATGTGGCTAGTATCTTACTGGCAACATTACTCCTTTTAGTGAACCTGCTCCCGTTAATGTTTTTTCTACTTTTTGGTGGCAAAAAGTAGAGCAAAAAGCCCGGGCAGCGCATTCTCAATTTCGAAACGCCGCCCACTTTGAAAGGTCCCGGGCAGCGCTAACGCCGCCCACTTTGAAAGGTTAGGGGATTATAGCCAATAGGTGGTTAGCACTGGGGATGACATATTTCGGCTAGTATCTTAATGGCAACATTACTCCTACTCCTGTTAATGTATTTTCTACCTTTTTTTGGTGGCAAAAAGTAGAGCAAAAAGCCACCCTGGATCTTTTTCCTTGAAAAACTACGGCCCGCTTAGCGCTCGCACCAAAACTCGCCCTTAGTGATATCTTTTTCAAGCATGGGGCTCTCGTCACCTGGGCTTCATGCTTTATTTTCTACTGGCTCGAACAGTTAGTGCTCTTTTGCCAGCCCGCAGCCTTGTTTTTCTGAGGAAAAATATCCTAAGGGCATCCCGGGCAGCGCATTCTCAATTTAATGCCGCCCACTTTGAAAGATTAGGGGATTATAGCCAATAGGTGGTTAGCGCTGGGGATGACATATTTCGGCTAGTATCTTAATGGCAACATTACTCCTTTAGTAAACCTACTCCTGTTAATGTATTTTCTACTTTTTTTGGTGGCAAAAAGTAGAGCAAAAAGCCACCCTGGACCTTTCTCCTTGAAAAACTACGGCTCCCCAGGCGCTCGCACTAAAACTCGCCCTTAGTGATATCTTTTTCAAGCATGGGGGCTCTCGTCATCTAGGCTTCATGCTTTATTTACTTCCGGCTCGAACAGTTGGTGCTCTTTTGCCAACCCGCAACCTTGTTTTTCTGAGGAAAAATATCCTAAGGGCATCCCAGGTCGCCGTAATCTCAATATAACACCACTCTCTTTGAAAAGGGTTAAGGATTGCAACCAATCGGTGGTTAGCACCGAGGGACGACATTATGTGGCTAGTATCTTAATGACAATATTATTCCATTAGTGAACCTGCTCCCGTTAATGTTTTTTCTACTTTTTGGTGGCAAAAAGTAGAGCAAAAAGCCACCCTGGATCTTTTTCCTTGAAAAACTACAGCCCGCTTAGCTCTCGCACCAAAACTCGCCCTTAATGGTTGCTGCTCAGGTATAGCTTCCTCGTCGTATTGATTTTTCTACTTTTTGGTGGCAAAAAGTAGAGCAAAAAGCCACCCTGGATCTTTTTCCTCGAAAAACTACGGCCCGCCTAGCGCTCGCACCAAAACTCGCCCTTAGTGATATCTTTTTCAAGCATGGGGCTCTCGTCACCTGGGCTTCATGCTTTATTTTCTACCGGCTCGAACAGTTGGTGCTCTTTTGCCAGCCCGCAGCCTTGTTTTTCTGAGGAAAAATCTCCTAAGGGCATCCCGGGCAGCGCATTCTCAATTTAACGCCGCCCACTTTGAAAGGTTAGGGGATTATAGCCAATAGGTGGTTAGCACTGGGGATGACATATTTCGGCTAGTATCTCAATGGCAACATTACTTCATTAGTGAACTTACTCCTGCTAATGTTCTTTCTACTTTTTGGTGGCAAAAAGTAGAGCAGAAAGCCACCCTGGACATTTTTCCTTGAAAAACTACAGCCCCCTTGGCGCTCGCACCAAAACTCGCCCATAATGGTTGATGCTCAGGTATAGCTTCCTCGTCGTATTGATTTTTCTACTTTTTGGTGGCAAAAAGTAGAGCAAAAAGCCACCCTGGATCTTTTTCCTCGAAAAACTACGGCCCGCTTAGCGCTCGCACTAAAACTCGCCCTTAGTGATATCTTTTTCAAGCATGGGGGCTCTCGTCATCTAGGCTTCATGCTTTATTTACTTCCGGCTCGAACAGTTGGTGTTCTTTTGCCAGCCCGCAGCCTTGTTTTTCTGAGGAAAAATATCCTAAGGGCATCCCGGGCAGCGCATTCTCAATTTAACGCCGCCCACTTTGAAAGGTTAGGGGATTATAGCCAATAGGTGGTTAGCACTGGGGATGACATATTTCGGCTAGTATCTTAATGGCAACATTACTCCTTTAGTAAACCTACTCCTGTTAATGTATTTTCTACCTTTTTTTGGTGGCAAAAAGTAGAGCAAAAAGCCACGCTCGATGTGCGCCTGCTGCTTGAGTGTCGTCGATCTGTGGGAAGTCTCAACTCCCTCCCCTTCTAATCATTTGGGCAGGTATTGCTCTAGCCGTACTTATGATTTTTCCCCCTATGGTAAACATACTGGTCAGCAGCAAGAGACCAATTGCCAGGAAAATGGCAAAAAATGTCACCGGAACATAATAGGCCCAAATACTTCCCATCAGCAATTCGGCAAGATAGAATCCGGAAATTGTTCCCAAGAGGAATGAAATCAGCAAAATGACCACAAACTCTCTTATGATGCTGATCACAATGTCGATTTGTGAGGCCCCCAATACCTTTCTGATTCCAATTTCCTGTGTCCGCCGATTAATATTTAACGTGACCATACTAAACATGCCAATAGAAGACAAAATCACCGCAACGATTCCCAAGAAAATAAATAGCACCTTAATGTTAGCATTTACCTCAGCCGACTGTATTTTATCATGTTCCATATAGCTGACTGTCGATATCTTATCAGGAAAAACTTTTCTCCAACGCAAGTCCATCTGCTCCTTCAGATCCTTCATTTGATCCACTTTTCCCCGCACTACAATAAATCGATAATCTGGTAGCAGCGCCGGTCGAAGCATCATCGGTTCCAATGGATCCCACAGTGCTCCATCAAAATAAATATCTTTAACAACACCTACCACATTGAGCAATAGGGTATCACGTAGTCTTATCTGCTTGCCTACCGGCTCATCCCAAGAAAAAATTCGAGCCAATTCTTCGTTTATGATCACTGATTGCTCAGCATCGAGTTGACTATTTTCCCTGAAATCCCGCCCAGAAAGGATAGTGGCTCCAACCGTAGATAAATACCCGGCGCCGATATTAAAAATATTGACATCCAGCTCCGTATTCTCTACTTTAATAGGATCTGTATACCAAGAGGAAGTGAAATTGTGGCGTGATCCGGCAACTTGTTGGGCTAGTGGAATATCCAAGATTTCATTGCGAAAAGCCCGAAATCCACTTTCGTCTTCCACAAATGCATAGAGGACACTCTCTAGATCAAAACCCATATCATAGTTCTCCTGGTACCTGGCATTTTGCGCAAAAACAAACCCACAAATAATGGCAATCAAAGAAATACCAAATTGCATAATCAGGAGAATCCGTGTGAGGCTATTGGTACCAATCAATTTTGTTGTTCCTCGAAAAATTGTAGTGGGCTGAAAACTGCTGATGTAGATGGACGGGTAGAGACCAGCAACTAAAGAGGTAAATAGCAATAGGGAAATAAGAAAAACAATGAGATGAATATTTTCCAGAAGGCTTAGACGAATCTCCAGAAAAACCCACATTGCACTATATGCCGGAACCAGGATGGCAGCCAACAGGATAGCTACAGACAAGGAGACTGCAGTCAAAAACATGTTTTCACCAAGAAACTGCTGCATGATCTGCCTCTTATTTGATCCCATCACTTTTCTTACCCCGATCTCTTTCATCCTGCGATTGGCCGATGCAATAGACGTGTTGGTAAAATTGAAACAGGCAATCAGCAGCAGCAGCAAAGCCATCACACCAGGACCATAGGCAGCCGCAACCGGAAGACTCTGTTCGGTCCAATGATTAATGACTCCCTCTTTCTCCGCCCTCAGTGCCATACCATCAAAAGGATCAAGAACATAGTGCTGTACCTTATAATCATCCTTGGCGGCATTCTGAATGGAAACATATTTCTGCAATTCTCCTTCAATGGATTCGAGATTCTGATTTAGTCCAATTTGAAAAAAGGTGGTATTGAAATCAGACCAATCATTTTTATCGATTTCCTGTAGATCGAGAAGAGCCTCATAATTGAAGTAGGCTTCGGACTGAAATGACGAATTAGGGGGAGGGTTCTTAAAAACACCGCCAATGATAAAATCAACCTTATCTTCTCCTTGAATGTAGGTTAATGATTCACCAATGACCGATGGTTTATCTGGCCAGTACTTTTGCTTTAATTCTTCGTTGATCCATACCGAGCGATGGTCGGTCAAAGAGCTTTTGGTTCCTTGGAGGAAATCGACGGTAAATATTTCGGCAAAGGAGGGATCAACCCCCGCCAGCCAGGTGCGAAAGATTTGATCTCCGACCTTGAAGTTGCCGCCAGCAGGCATGTACCTGGTGGTCTGCTTGATCTGGTTGATTTGCTCTCTGGCTATCTCTGCCAAAGGTAAAGGGCACATACCGTTATGTGTGGTTTGATCACCGATCTCACGTATGAAACCAACCCGGTATATCTCCGATGCATTCTTATGGTTTCCATCAAACTTAGCGTTGTACTCCCAATTCAGATAAGCGACGATACAACAAGCAAGGGCGATTCCCAGCCCCAGGACATTAATGGCTACAAAAACTCGTTGGCTTATAATGTTCCTAAAGGCTATCTTCAGGTAATTCTTCCACATAAACAGCATATTAAGCAATACTATAGACGTAGCAAACGAGTGAGGGTTGCGGATGCATGATTAAATCCGGAATCAAATACATTCCCCATACTGGATTCCTTGCTATTCGACACCCAAGATATGGACACCCTCCTCCCCTATACGTGTCCGCGTTTCGTCGGTAAGGTATTCGGCCTGATTAAGTTGCTGGGGTTGATCCCGCCGGCAAAAATAACTGTGGATTGCACGGCGGGGTCTATCGGTGTGATTGGTGGTACCTCCGTGCCAGGTATGAGAATTAAACACAAACACTGAACCCGCCGGTGCTTCGATAATTTTTTCGTTTGGATGTGGACGCTCAGGATCTTCCAAGACTTCCTGTGGGAGGTCACCTTTGAGGTGAGTGCCCGGTACCACACGTGTAGCACCATTTTCGACAGAAAAATCATCCAAGAGCCAGATTGAGTTGCAGACTTTGTAATCACCCGAATCAACGGATTCGTGCCAATCAACGTGCAATTTTTGCAGACCATCGCCGGGAATGGCGGCCCGGTAATTCAAAGAAGACAATTTAATTTCTTTGCCCAATACATGTCTGATGGCTGCAAGCACTTTCGGATGCTGATAAAAGACATCAAACTCCACGCCCTTATTCACTAAATCTGCCAACCTCCGAGCACCCTTTTCTTTGGGATGCCGGATATAGGGTGAATCAAACACCTCTGAACCTGCATTTTCTCCCTCGGCCTGCAATAGTTGATCGATTCGTGCACGAATTGATTTCAGATCTTCCGGTGTGAGTAGAATTCCCAAATCCAGATAGCCCTGGGTATCGAGAAAATTCCTGTCTGCAGCAGTCAGCATTTCTTGACCAATTTTTATAAACCAATTTATCAAAAAAATCAATCAGTCAATTCCCGGAATGATCTGGCGGACAGTTTACATAAAAGCCTGATTTGTTTTATGCCAGGTTCGAGCTAAAATCAAACCCCAATGGCAAATCGGGGCTTGATCACATCAGTTTTTTCTATCTTTTCGCTCAACCTAAATAGACCTGATGATATCGCCAGATGTAAACACCTCTTATTCGGTTCGAATGTTCGGACTGGCTGTTCTTTTTCTACCCCTCCTTTTTACTTCTTGCGGATCTCCCGGAGGAGGGAGTTCTGCTGAAAATTATCCTTCTCGTCCGGTCACTTTCATGGTGCCATGGTCAGCTGGTGGAATGACTGACATCAGCAGCCGGGCACTAGCGGCGGTGCTGCAGAAGCATCTTGGTGTAACCACCAATGTCATCAATCGCACGGGAGGTGGAGGCGTGATCGGGCACCTGGCATTAAGCCAGGCGAAGCCAGATGGTTATACGATCGGTGCCGTAACGGTAGAGATCACGATGATGCACAATATGGGCCTGACCGACCTCACATATAAGGATTACACCCCTTTATCCCTGGTGGTAAACAACGCTGCCTCGGTGACGGTAAGAGCGGATTCGCCCTACGATTCTGTAGCAGCCCTTATTGATGCCGTGAGGGAACAGCCGGGAACCATTCAAGCCTCAGGGACCGCCCGTGGAGGTATATGGGATCTCGCACGTATTGGTTTCCTTAATGCTGCTGGTCTGACTGATGGTGATTTGCCCTGGGTACCAAGCCAGGGTGCAGCACCAGCATTGCAAGAACTCATTGCCGGCGGTGTAGATGTAGTGACTGCCTCCCTTACAGAAGTGGAAGCCCTAAGAAAGGCAGGTCAGGTCAAGACTCTGGCGGTGATGGCCGACGAGAGGTTGGAGGCCTTCCCCGACGTACCCACTTTGAAGGAGCAGGGAATTGATTGGTCATTGGGAGGCTGGGTTTCCGTTTGCGCTCCTGCCGGCCTCGACCCTATGGTCAGGAGTAAACTGGAAGAGGCCATACAAGCTACGGTGCAGGATCCGGAATTTTTGCAGGCCATGAAACAAGCAGGTTCGCACGTACAGGTGATGATGGGCGATGAACTCCAACAATTTCTGGAGCAGCAGCATGAGATTAATAAGAAATCCATGGAAATGGCTGGTTTGGCCAGATAAGCTATGAAGGCACCTGTGGTAGTAAAGCAGCACTGGCTCCAAGGAACTTTGGTCTTACTCCTTGGTTTGATCATTTTCCTAACCAGTATGGACTTCCCCTCCCTACCTGAAGGGCATCCAGGACCAGGTTTGTTTCCCAAAATTATGGGCATACTGATTATGGTGGCGGGGCTTGGTTTATTTTTTACCCGGCAGAAAGAAGCTGTCATCGAACTGCGAACCTCCCGGCAGGCCATTTTTGTGACCGGGATTCTCTTGGCTGTATGCATTTTTCCCTTTGTTAAAGACCATTTGGGATTCTTTCCGACCTTATTTCTGTCGGTGGCATTGGTTGCTATTCTCCTTCAATCTATATGGTGGAGGGCGATCATCCTTTCTGCCATCACCTGTGCACTGATTTATCTTCTATTCACCCAGTTATTGAAAGTACCCCTATGAGTGAGATCTTTAGTGTACAAGGCATTCTTGCTCTTCTACTGGGCGGCCTTTACGGTTCGGTGTTTGGAGCTATCCCCGGATTGACAGCCACGCTAGCCGTAGCACTGTTTATCCCGATTGCTTTTTTCCTGGAGCCGACTGTGGCTCTTCCGGCGATTATTGCCATCTCTTCAGTGGCTATCTATGCCGGAGACGTTGGATCAACGGTAGCCCGCATTCCCGGCACACCCGCTAGTGCAGCCTATTTCGGTCAATTGTTTTCCTTGTCGCGCAAAGAGGGTCCGTTGTACTCCCTTGGGATTAGCGCATTGGGATCAGCTATGGGTGGAGTAATTGGAGCCATCTTGCTTATTTTGGGTGCCTCACTGATCGTACAGGTGGCACGCCAGTTTAGTTCTTTTGAATATTTCTGGATCGCGGTACTGGGTTTAGCGGCCGGAGTTTTTGCTTCCGGCGGATCCTCATTAAAATCTTTCATTTCCCTGCTTCTCGGTCTATTCTTTGCCACGGTCGGAGTAGATCCCACATTGGGATATCCCAGATTTGACTTTGGTGTACCGCAGTTGATGGGGGGATTAAATTACATCGTGGCCATGATCGGGTTGTTTGGTTTTAGTGAGGTACTAAATCAGGCCTTTAAGCCCACCAAGGTCCAAGCAGTTGCGGAGCCAACGGGATCTCGAGCCCGCGAGTTTTTTCTCAAACCCTTCTTCTTGATCTTACGAAAGAAATGGCTGGTGTTGCGGTCCTCATTGATCGGAGTGTTGGTGGGTTTCTTACCCGGGGCAGGTGCCGATATTGGTTCATGGGTATCCAGCAGCTTAGAACGCATAAGACAGAAGAGAAAAAGTGCAGAGGTCGAAGAAGATGAGATCATTCTTTCAGGCACCAGCTCCAATAACGCAGCGGTAGCCAGTGCCTGGATCCCCGCATTGACACTCGGTTTACCAGGAGATACGATCACTGCCATTGTACTCGGCATTTTCATGATGAAAGGAATCAGTCCGGGTCCGCTTCTTTTTGATCAGGAGCCCGGTCTAATTACCGCGCTTTACCTGACCTTTATTATTTCCAATATCATACTCCTGCCTTTTTATGGCTACCTCACCGCATTGATGGCCAAGAAGCTGGTAAATACTCCTATGCCGATCTTGCTTACTGTGGTTACGGCATTATGTATGGTAGGTGCTTATGCAATCAATAATGAGGTTTATGACATTTGGATCATGGCCGGAATGGGTTTGCTGGCTTTTCTCATGCGCCGAGGTGGATTCCCCTTGGCACAGGTGGTTCTAGGTATGGTACTCGGTCCGATTCTGGAACAGAATTTTATGGTTAGTGCCATCAAATCAAAATGGGATCTCACCAGTTTCTTTGATCGACCGGTAGCTATCTTACTGATGGCAGGGACCTTACTGATCATTGTACTGGGATTAAAATATGGCCGTCAGGCCCTTTCCATGAAGGCGAAGGATGGAGTGGATCAGCTGGATTGACGGATATTTGGCTGGAATCCCTCTAAATAAAGAAACACATGAAAAATTATCTAATACTTTTCTTATCTTAGAGGAAGTTTGAGCGGCGATTAGTTTAAAACACACTTAACAGCATCCAATTGACACACACAGACCGTAACGCCCAGCCCAACCTATATGATGATCTATCATATGCGGGCCGCAGAAGATTTCATTTTCCCTTTAACTCTTTAAATTCCTTGGCCCGAAGTTGACTTTCAGCTTGTTGCTGAGAGCATAATTCTCAAGAAACATATCGAGTTTAAGTTGTTGCAACACTCAGTGTCATTATGAGCTGTGTAAGACGTTTTTGCAACTGGTGTTGCAAATTCTATACGGGTTTTGGGGGAGCGCGTGCCTTGGCGTGCGCTCCTTTTTAAAGTTACTTTGTTTCAATCTTATGACCTAATTAATTTTATTTCAAAAATTCTTAAATGGTAATTGAAAATTATCTATCTTTTATCGCTAGAATCGCGTTGAATGGCTGGCATGTAGACCGGCTTCAATGGATCAGCTATGAACACACTCGGACTCCTACAAACAATTCCCGTAATTGCTGATTTTTTGGTGTTGTTGAGACAACGCCTAGTGACAACAGATTTTTTATGGCTTCAGGCTGAAATGAAGGTCATGGAATGAAGTTGTTGCTATTGATTGCTGCGCCTTAGGTGCCCAAAAAAGACAGCCCGTAATTACTATTGGATCTGAGATATGTGAAGATGTTTTTGCAACTGGTGTTGCAAATTCTATTACGGGTTTTGGGGGAGCGCGTGCCTTGGCATGCGCTCCTTTTTGTTATTATGGTATTATGGTATTATGGTGTTGTGGTATTATGCTGTTGTGGTAAGGCCAGCCCACGCCCCCGGGCCCCTGAGTTTGCTCCGCTGCGCTGCGCAGACTCCGGGGAGTCAGCCCGCAAAATGGACAGATGGCAAAATCGTAAGCTAACTGGGCGTAAAGTCCACTTATAACTCATAACTCATCACTCATAACTTCTGGCTGATGTCAATGGTGTTGTGGTATTGTGGTAAGGCCAGCCCGCGCCCCCGGTCCCTGAGTTGCTCCGCTGCACTGCGCAGACTCCGGGGAGTCAGCCCCCAAAATGGACAAATGGCAAGACTTCAAGCACGGACAGCGAATAAACCGTCGGTAAAAAAACCGGCTCTGCCTGATGTCATGGTGTTGTGGTATTATGCTGTTGTGGTGTTGTGGTAAGGCCAGCCCGCGCCCCCGGCCCCTGAGTTGCTCCGCTGCACTGCGCAGACTCCGGGGAGTCAGCCCGCAAAAATGGACAGATGTCAAGACTTCAAGCACGGACAGCGAATAAACCGCCGGTAAAGAAACCGGCTCTGTCATGAGTTGTGGTATTGTGGTGTTGTGGTATTATGCTGTTGTGGTGTTGTGGTAAGGCCAGCCCGCGCCCCCAGCCCCTGAGTTGCTCCGCTGCGCTGCGCAGGCTCCAGGGAGTCAGCCCGCAAAAATGGACAAATGGCAAGACTTCAAGCACGGACAGCGAATAACCCGTCGGTAAAAAACCGGCTCTGCCTGATGTCATGGTGTTGTGGTATTATGCTGTTGTGGTGTTGTGGTAAGGCCAGCCCGCGCCCCCGGCCCCTGAGTTGCTCCGCTGCACTGCGCAGACTCCGGGGAGTCAGCCCGCAAAAATGGACAAATGGCAAGACTTCAAGCACTGACAGCGAATAACCCGTCGGTAAAGAAACCGGCTCTGTCATGAGTTGTGGTGTTGTGGTATTGTGGTGTTGTGGTGTTGTGGTCAGGCCAGCCCGCGCCCCCGGCCCCTGAGTTGCTCCGCTGCACTGCGCAGACTCCGGGGAGTCAGCCCGCAAAAATGGACAAATGGCAAGACTTCAAGCACGGACAACGAATAAACCGTCGGTAGAGAAACCGGCTCTGTCATGAGTTGTGGTGTTGTGGTATTATGCTGTTGTGGTGTTGTGGTAAGGCCAGCCCGCGCCCCCGGCCCCTGAGTTGCTCCGCTGCACTGCGCAGACTCCGGGGAGTCAGCCCGCAAAAATGGACAAATGGCAAGACTTCATGAGTTGTGGTATTGTGGTGTTGTGGTATTGTGGTGTTGTGGTAAGGCCAGCCCGCGCCCCCAGCCCCTGAGTTGCTCCGCTGCGCTGCGCAGGCAAGCACGGAATAAACCGTCGGTAAAAAAACCGGCTCTGCCTGATGTCATGGTGTTGTGGTATTATGCTGTTGTGGTGTTGTGGTAAGGCCAGCCCGCGCCCCCGGCCCCTGAGTTGCTCCGCTGAGCTCCGCAGACTCCGGGGAGTCCGCCCGCAAATGTAGAGATGGCAAGACTTCAAGCACGGACAGCAAGAGCAACGTCACTCATAACTTATAACTCATTGGTTAGATGGCACTTAGTCTTTGGTCTTTAGTCTTTGGTTTGTGTAGTCTCTCCCCTCATGAAGTGCATTGGCTGCTCGATAATAACCCGCCGGTAAAAGAACCGGCTCTGCCATGTGTCATGGTGTTGTGGTATTATGCTGTTGTGGTGTTGTGGTAAGGCCAGCCCCCGCCCCCGGCCCCTGAGTTGCTCCGCTGAGCTCCGCAGACTCCGGGGAGTCCGCCCGCAAATGTAGAGATGGCAAGTCAAGCACGGACAGCAAGAGCAACGTCACTCATAACTTATAACTCATTGGTTAGATGGCACTTAGTCTTTGGTCTTTAGTCTTTGGTTTGTGTAGTCTCTCCCCTCATGAAGTGCATTGGCTGCTCGATAATAACCCGCCGGTAAAAGAACCGGCTCTGCCATGTGTCATGGTGTTGTGGTATTATGCTGTTGTGGTGTTGTGGTAAGGCCAGCCCCCGCCCGCGGCCCCTGAGTTGCTCCGCTGCGCTGCGCAGACTCCGGGGAGTCTGCCCGCAAAAATGGACAAATGGCAAGACTTCAAGCACGGACAGCGAATAAACCGCCGGTAAAAAAACCGGCTCTGCCTGATGTCATAGTGTTGTGGTATTATGCTGTTGTGGTGTTGTGGTAAGGCCAGCCCGCGCCCCCGGCCCCTGAGTTGCTCCGCTGCACTGCGCAGACTCCGGGGAGTCAGCCCGCAAAAATGGACAGATGTCAAGACTTCAAGCACGGACAGCGAATAAACCGCCGGTAAAGAAACCGGCTCTGTCATGAGTTGTGGTATTGTGGTGTTGTGGTATTGTGGTGTTGTGGTAAGGCCAGCCCGCGCCCCCAGCCCCTGAGTTGCTCCGCTGCGCTGCGCAGACTCCGGGGAGTCTGCCCGCAAAATGTTTAGGAGGTTCAGGTATGGTGCGAACTCGGAAGGGGAGCCCACCCTCACGGAGATGAGGAGGACTCCTGATCCGAGCTGAACTGGCCCCATCTTGGCCTTGGGGTGTAGGTGGGCTTTGGATCTCCCGTGCAGTACTGCCAGTCACTTACTCGACAGAGATCAGAGCTATTGCGTGGTGAGTTCTCCTTCAACAATAATTTCAGCGCCTTCAATTACTTCAATCATAGATCCGGATGAAATATGAATGGTGGTCAGGCTTCCTGCGGAAAATTCCATTCGGGTATCTGCTCTTTCCAATTTGAGAGCTCCTGAGGTTGAGCCCACGATATGCAGGAAATCTTGATTTATAAAAACCCCGTCAGAGAAGACATTGCTGGTGGCTTCAATGCCACAAGGTAAGTCCAGGATTTTCAGTTCTCCCAGATTTGTTGCCACACCAGATATTGACATCCCATACTGGCCGGTCCCATCGGGGGTAAGTGAAATCCAATGATTGTTGATAAAATCTCCACTTACAGTTACCCCTCTCCTAGCCTCACAAACCACAGTATCGTTGTTTTCAAAATAGCCGGAGATGGTGAAGCCACCACTGGACTCTTTGATATCAAGCCGGCCATTGTTGACCAGGCTGTCTGAGACACTAACTGCCTGACTGGAATTAATAATCATAAGGGACCCGTCATTTTTAAAAACCGCAGCAGACCAGATACCGGGTTCCTTTGGTACAGGGCCATCCCAGTTGATGCCAATGAAACCATTCTGATGATTGGTCAATGTGCCATTATTGTGCACCAAGGCCCGATTACCGGTATTATGTATCGTAATCGTGTCATGGTTATTTAGTACCCCTAGATTTTGAAGACCATCATCTGACGGATCTTCGATAGTGATCTTCCCCTCATTTTCAAGGGTGCTGATATTGTTAAAGCCGTATTGAAAATTGTTTAAAACATCTTTTATAGCGATAAGCCCACCTGGACGATTATGGGTCATCGCTCCATTTTGGAGACCAGATCTGACTGTGCTGTCGATCCTTATCTGGCCAAAATTATCTAAGAAGCAGCCGGCCATGTTATTGTTTTGAAATCCGACCAGATCGGTATGTAAAAGCTGGAATGCTCCGTGGTTGGTTATCTCAGCTTCGTTTAAGATGCCGCGCCATTCAGTATCGCTGACGGTAATCGATCCTGCAGCCTGATTGTGGATCGAGGCTTGCTCGTGATTGAAAATGCCCTCCCGGCCGGCGGTTGTGATGGAAATTGTACCCATATTCGTCAGTGCGCCCGTGGAAGACTGATTCTCCAGGCCATTTAAACCCACGGAATCTATGTCGATGGAGCCGTGATTGATGAGGGCTCCGCGGTTATAAAGTCCATTGCTGTCGGCAATCATAGATATGGAGAGACTGGCGCCAGTCTGATTGATGATGGTACTGAGCCCCGAATTTGCCAGGCCATGACTTACAGCATTCATGATAGTTAGTTTACCCAAATTCAACAAGGTGGAACCATTAACCACGCTGATCCCGACTTTTTCTGAACCATTGACCGTAAGTCCTCCCAGAGCTCTAATGCCCAGGGAGGCTGAACTCATATTCGAGCCTAGCACAATTCTTGAGGCGAAGGCTTGAAATCCATTATCAACAAAAACGGAATCATGCCCAATGAAGACGGTATCCATCGATGTGGGCACACAGTTACAATCCCAATTTCCAGCGGTACTCCAGGAGCCTATACCACTTGCCTTCCATGAAATGGTTTGTTGTGCTGTGAGACAATGAGTCCAGAAGGGAACTAGAAGTAAAAAGAAAAGTGATCGTAGCATGGTAAGGCTATTAAAAATTTAAGCACAAATTCAGGGAGATAGACACATTAGGCCCCATCCCAGGGGGTGGTATTGACGGATGTCATGGTCTTGTGGCATTATGGTATTGTGGTGTTGTGGTAAGGCCAGTCCGCGCCCCCAGCCCCTGAGTTGCTCCGCTGCGCTGCGCAGACTCCGAGGAGTCCGCCCGCAAGATGGACAGATGGTTAGACCGCAAGCATAGACGTGAGAGCAACCTGACTCATAGCTCATTGGTCGGGATGGCACTTAGTCTTTGGTCTTTAGTCTTTGGTTTGTGTAGTCTCATGAAATACGTTGGCTCCTAGATAATAACTCGCTGTGAAAAGAACCGGCTCTGTCGCGTCTTGGGGAGTTGTGGTATTATGGAGTTGTGGTGTTGTGGTAAGGTCAGCCCGCGCCCCCGGCCCTTGAGTTGCTCCGCTGCACTGCGCAGACTCCGGGGAGTCAGCCCGCAAAAATGGACAGATGGTTAGACCGCAAGCATAGACGTGAGAGCAACCTGACTCATAGCTCATTGGTCGGGATGGCACTTAGTCTTTGGTCTTTAGTCTTTGGTTTGTGTAGTCTCATGAAATACGTTGGCTCCTAGATAATAACTTGCTGTGAAAAGAACCGGCTCTGTCGCGTCTTGGGGAGTTGTGGTATTATGGAGTTGTGGTGTTGTGGTAAGGTCAGCCGCGCGCCCCCGGCCCTTGAGTTGCTCCGGTATGCTGCGCAGACTCGAAGGGGCCTTTAGTCTTGTCAAGCAGGAAGAAATTAAATATTACGATTAATCATCATATATAGTTTTCTTTTTGCTTCCTTTTTCTTTTGTGAATAAACATTGATATGTTAATAACTGACCGATAACCAGGTGGGGCACTTTAGACGAAGTCGAAGGTCAATGAACCTATTTAGTGTTTTAATCCCCTCCTGGTTTATCAAAGCCTTGATACCATATAGAAAATTGGGTTTTCAAGCCCGTTAGTAAGGTCTTAGTAGCAGCTTTGATAGCATCGGTCAATTTTATTAACAAAAAAACTTAAGTTATGAAGTTAGCCTATTTCATTGGAATTGACGTATCCAAGTCCAGCTTCCACTACTGCATTTTAGATGGGAATGCTGAGGTGATTTCGGGAGAGTACATTAACGAGATTGCTGGAGTTGTGGAATTCATTCGATTTGTTCACAATCATGTTGACGGAAACTGGGATCAAGTTGTTTTCTGCATGGAACATACTGGTATTTACTGTACCATATTGCTGAGTGAGCTACATGCAGCTGGGGCAAAAGTTAGTATTGAGTCAGCGTATCAGATCCAACGATCGCTGGGATTGCAAAGAGGCAAGTCTGATCAAGTAGATGCTAGACGAATTGCTGAATATGCCTACAGATACACAGATAAGTTAAATTACTGGAAGCCAAAGAGAAAGATCATTGAGCAACTGACTCATTTGACAACTATGAGAGAGCGACTGGTCAAGGTACGAACTCAACTAACTGTACCGGTACAAGAAGCTAAGGAGTTTTTGGACGATTCAGAATTAGAACTTCTTACACAACCAACAGAAAAGGTCTTGAAGTCAATCGAAGAAACTATCAATGAGGTAGAACAAAAAATTAAGCAAATCCTTAGTTCAGATACCCAACTGAAAAGCATCTTGAAAAGAATAACCAGTATTCCAGGCATAGGGATAGTGACAGCAACTGAACTGATCATAAGGAGTAATGAGTTCAGGAATTTTCAAAATGCAAAACAGTTGGCATGTCACGTGGGAGTTGTACCATTTGAACACACTTCTGGGACCAGTATAAGAGGTCGATCAAGGGTACATCACAAGGCTCATAAAAAGCTAAAAACCCTGTTACACCTTGGGGCCATGGCTGCCATTGGTCGGCAAGGTGAATTCCGAAAGTTCTATGATCGAAAACTTGCCGAAGGTAAAAACAAAATGTCTGTATTAAATGCTGTGAGGAACAAACTCATTCATCGAGTATTTGCTGTTGTTAAGAATGGCACTATGTATGAAGAAAATTACCAATATAAATTTGGATAAACCATAGAAAACACTTAGTCTTTGGTCTTTAGTCTTTGGTTTGGTCCCGCGATAGAGGACGCTCTGCGGACACACTTACAATCCATTGAGATATATTCCCTTATAACTAATCAGGGATAACCCCTTATGTCGCTATCCATCGCCGCAAACCAGAACTCCGTAGCCATCATACAAAGTCCTCATCCAAAAGCAGCAACCCCCTGCCCCAAGCACAGCCTCACTCATCACTTATTACTGATAACTCATAACTCTTAAAATCACTCATTGGTCGGGTGGCACTTAGTCTTGGTCTTTAGTCTTTGGTTTGTCTCCCCTCATGAAATGCGCTGGCTCCTCTATAAAAGACGCTTATGACACACTAATAACCAACAAGGAATCCCAGCCCTCAACTACAAAGTCCACTCATCACTCATAACTCATAACTTATCATTCATAACTCATAACTCATAAATGACCAGCCGGTAAAAGAAACCGGCTCTGCCTGATGTTATGGTGTTGTGGTGTTATGGTGTTATGGTGTTGTGGTATTGTGGTATTGTGGTAGGGCCAGCCCGCGCTCCCCTGAGTTGATCCGCTGCGCAGACTCCCGCGAAGTCCGCCCGCAAATGGACAAAAGGCGAGACTGCAAGCACGGACCACATCACTCATAAATTATAACTCATAAATCATCACTCCCATTCCCGGCAGACTCCTTACGGTCTGTGCGACCACTTGGAATCACAAATATAGCATGTTAATCAATACATTTCACGTTCTAGTTGCATTAATTTAACATTACTCATTTGGTTATTCGCAGCCTTCCTTGTATCTTCGTCACCAAGGTTAGAGAAGGAATATTAAGGAAACTACTTGTTACAAAGTGGTTTCATACCATGAGAGTAAATGATATCCGACTTGTTACGAAATGACGAGATGACCTATTAAAATACAAACAAAACCATAGTTCACCTCAAAACGTCCTGTTTATTGGGCCCCAGGCCTACGAAAAACACAAAGCTAAGTCACTGACTTAGGAAAACCCTAACACTCAAACTATTGAAACGAAATCCGTACCTCCTTTTCCTTAGATCTATTTACAATAATCTAGAAACTGGCAAGCTAAGATTGTAGCCTGGGTATGGTTATTTGGGTTAATCCACCGAAACATCAAGCAATGAATAAGATTAATAGCTCTATTGCATTTTTGAATCATTCAAGGAACAAATTATGGTATTTAGCATCTCTGTGCTTGCTTGTTGGCACGCAAGTATTTGCTCAAGGGCCTACCAAATTGCAGCAGGCAGCGAATGGTGGCCTTCCTGGTATAGATGATCCGGTAGACTGGGTTACCGGTAACCTTGTAGCGAGTAAGGCCCATTATACTGAATGTATGACCATTCCTTATCAACTTGAAGTAACAGGTCTTGCAAGTGGTGTAAACTATTGTCTAACAATAGGGTGGGACACCAAGAAAAGTGGTAAGCATGCGATTGATTACCTCACCACCTTTGATCGTGATGATAATCACGATTTGTTCGGCCATGCAGCGGAAATTGTGGACCCAACAGATGAAACTGATCTGGAATTTGAGTCGCCCAGTATTCAGCAGGTACCGATTCCAGCCCCTTCTTCAACTGGATCACCTGTCCCAGGTCAACCGACTAATGCCTTTAATGCTTTGCCCCCAGAAGATAGGTTAATGACGATATACAATGGTACAATTACTGATATACAATATGGCATCCAGGGAGATTTGAGTGAGACAACCACTTCTTCTTTCCTTGAAATCTGTTTCCAAGTGGACGATCCCAACATTCCTTCCATGGGTGATGGAGTCATAGTCCTAGCGTGGGGTGGGCATATAGGAGACCAAGGTGTTTGGGGAACAGGTAATTCGGCAGTGGCAATTACTGGTAGTCCTTATCACATGTTTGTTGCCGATTGCAATGGCTGTAGTAGTGTGACATGCCCCGCTCCTAACGGAACCTTAAGTGGTTGCGGTCAAAAGGATGTGCAGTTGGCAGCTACTGCAGTGGAGGAGCCGCCAGAATGTGAGGTCACTGGTCCTCTCACTACATGTGAAGGGGATGCTGTGGTCTATACTGCTACAACTGATGATCCAGCGAATACTTTTTCTTGGGAAATTATTAATAACGGTACTAGTGCAGCTATTACCTCTTCTCCCACAGCACAGATGGTTAATGTGAATGTCGGAACTGGTCCTGGTACTTTTGAAATTCAGGTAACAATTACAAAGGTGATTGATGGTGGGACTCTTAGCAGTATATGCAGTCAAGTGGTGAGTGTAAGCGATAGTCCTGATGCTGGAGATAATGGGTCTGTTATGGTATGCAATGATGAGAATGAGGGTAATACTATTGTGAATTTAATTGATGCATTAGAAGGTAATCCAGATGCAGGAGGCATGTGGGCTGAAATTACTATGCCAGCATCAGGTGCAGATATTAGTGACCCAACGAGCGTCGATTTTGATGGGATAGCTCCAGGTGTTTATGAATTTGAATATACAGTTATGGGCACCGATCCCTGTCCAAATGATATGGCAGTTGTAACAGTGACTGTAGAGCAGTGTTGTATCTTCGAAGTCACCTGTCCCAATAACCTGGATCTAGGCGATTTTAATTGTACGAATATCAATACAATCCCAGCTTGCCCAACGACTGCCGCTGACGCTGCCGCCGCTCCATACAACATCACTATCGGATCTAATCCCTGTGGAACAATTGAGGTATCGTGCTCTGATGATGGAACTCCTGAAATATGCAGTACAGCAGATTACACCATTTTGCGAACCATAACGATCTTTGATGACCTTGACGGCGACATGGAACTGGATCAGATTGCAAATGGTGATGCATTTGATGAGGAGTTTGAGATTTGCGTGTTTACAATTGGAATTGAGGTTGATGATGAACCTCCGACTCTTGAAGGAATTCCCGTTAATACTACTGCAGAGTGTGATAATGTACCAGTAATCCCTACTGTTACTGCTATGGACAATTGCTCAACACCTACCATTTCGTTTAACGAAGATAGGATCGATGGAGCTTGTCCAGAGACATATACATTGGTCCGAACCTGGACTGCTACTGATGCTTGTGGTAATACGAGTACTGCAACCCAGACGATCAACGTGATAGACATCACCCCACCGGTGATCAGTGGTGTCGGTCCAGATGGTACCATTGAGTGTCCGGATGAACCACAATTCAGTTCACCATCGGCAACCGATGCATGTGATGATGATCCTAGCTTGACGTTTGAAGATGAGCGTACTGATGGAGATTGTCCACAGGAATACAGTGTGACTCGAACCTGGACTGCTACTGATGCTTGTGGTAATACGAGTACTGCAACCCAGACGATCAACGTGATAGACATCACCCCACCGGTGATCAGTGGTGTCGGTCCAGATGGTACCATTGAGTGTCCGGATGAACCACAATTCAGTTCACCATCGGCAACCGATGCATGTGATGATGATCCTAGCTTGACGTTTGAAGATGAGCGTACTGATGGAGATTGTCCACAGGAATACAGTGTGACTCGAACCTGGACTGCTACTGATGCTTGTGGTAATACGAGTACTGCAACCCAGACGATCAACGTGATAGACATCACCCCACCGGTGATCAGTGGTGTCGGTCCAGATGGTACCATTGAGTGTCCGGATGAACCACAATTCAGTTCACCATCGGCAACCGATGCATGTGATGATGATGGTGTCCTAGCTTGACGTTTGAAGATGAGCGTACTGATGGAGATTGTCCACAGGAATACAGTGTGACTCGAACCTGGACTGCTACTGATGCTTGTGGTAATACGAGTACTGCAACCCAGACGATCAACGTGATAGACATCACCCCACCGGTGATCAGTGGTGTCGGTCCAGATGGTACCATTGAGTGTCCGGATGAACCACAATTCAGTTCACCATCGGCAACCGATGCATGTGATGATGATCCTAGCTTGACGTTTGAAGATGAGCGTACTGATGGAGATTGTCCACAGGAATACAGTGTGACTCGAACCTGGACTGCTACTGATGCTTGTGGTAATGAGTACTGCAACCCAGACGATCAACGTGATAGACATCACCCCACCGGTGATCAGTCACGGTCCAGATGGTACCATTGAGTGTCCGGATGAACCACAATTCAGTTATTCGCAGCCTTCCTCGGCATCTTCGATGCACCAAGGTTGAGAGAAGGATATTAGCTTGAACGTACGGTGATCAGTGCTTGTTACAAGATGAGTGGTTTCATACCATGAGACTGATGGAGATTGTCCACAGGAATACAGTGTGACTCGAACCTGGACTGCTACTGATGCTTGTGGTAATACGAGTACTGCAACCCAGACGATCAACGTGATAGACATCACCCCACCGGTGATCAGTGGTGTCGGTCCAGATGGTACCATTGAGTGTCCGGATGAACCACAATTCAGTTCACCATCGGCAACCGATGCATGTGATGATGATCCTAGCTTGACGTTTGAAGATGAGCGTACTGATGGAGATTGTCCACAGGAATACAGTGTGACTCGAACCTGGACTGCTACTGATGCTTGTGGTAATACGAGTACTGCAACCTCAGACGATCAACGTGATAGACATCTACCCCACCGGTAATCTAGTGGTGTCGGTCCAGATGGTACCATTGAGTGTCCTGGGATGAACCACAATTTGGGTTAATCCACCGAACCATGCAAGTGATGATGATCCTAAGACGTTTGAAGATGAGCTCTACTGCATGGATTGAATCATTCAAGGAACAAATTATGGTACTCGAACCTGGACATCTACTGATGCTTGCTGGTAATACGAGCACTGCAAGTATTTGACGATCAAGTGCCTACCAAATCACCAGCACCGGTGATCGAATGGTGGCCTTCCTGGTCCAGATGATCCGGTACCATTGGGTGTACCGGATGAACCACAATTCAGTTCACCATCGGCAACCGATGCATGTGATGATGATCCTAGCTTGACGTTTGAAGATGAGCGTACTGATGGAGATTGTCCACAGGAATACAGTGTGACTGACTGCTACTGATGCTTGTGGTGGGACTGCAACCCAGACGATCAACGTGATAGACATGCAGTTGATGGTACCATTGAGTGTCCGGATGAACCACAATTCAGTTCACCTCGGCAACCGATGCATGTGATGATGATCCTAGCTTGACGTTTGAAGATGAGCGTACTGATGGAGATTGTCCACAGGAATACAGTGGAACCTGGACTCGAACCTGGACTGCTATTGCTTGTGGTAATACGAGTACTGCAACCCAGACGATCAACGTGATGATCACCCCACCGGTGATCAGTGGTGTCGGTCCAGATGGTACCATTGAGTGTCCGGATGAACCACAATTCAGTTCACCATCGGCAACCGATGCATGTGATGATGATCCTAGCTTGACGTTTGAAGATGAGCGTACTGATGGAGATTGTCCACAGGAATACAGTGTGACTCGAACCTGGACTGCTACTGATGCTTGTGGTAATACGAGTACTGCAACCCAGACGATCAACGTGATAGACATCACCCCACCGGTGATCAGTGGTGTCGGTCCAGATGGTACCATTGAGTGTCCGGATGAACCACAATTCAGTTCACCATCGGCAACCGATGCATGTGATGATGATCCTAGCTTGACGTTTGAAGATGAGCGTATGATGGAGATTGTCCACAGGAATACAGTGGGGAACACTGTAATTCTGGGTAGTGGTACAACCCAGACTGATGTGGTAATACGAGTACTGCAACCCAGACGATCAACGTGATAGACATCACCCCACCGGTGATCAGTGGTGTCGGTCCAGATGGTACCATTGAGTGTCCGGATGAACCACAATTCAGTTCACCATCGGCAACCGATGCATGTGATGATGATCCTAGCTTGACGTTTGAAGATGAGCGTACTGATGGAGATTGTCCACAGGAATACAGTGTGACTCGAACCTGGACTGCTACTGATGCTTGTGGTAATACGATGTACTGCAACCCAGACGATCAACGTGATAGTACTGCACCCCACCGGTGATGAGTGGTGTCGGTCCAGATGAATACATTGAGTGTCTTGGGATGAACCACAATTCAGTAACGGTATCGGCAACCGATGCAGCTGATGATGACCTCTTGACGTTTCCCATGAGCGTACAGATGGGTGTCCATCAGTGAATACAGTCGTGACTCGGTCCTGGTACTGCTACTGATGCTTCAGGTAATACGAATACTACAAAGGTGATTGATGGTGGGACTCTTGATAGTATATGTGAGTCAAGTGGTGTCGGTGTACCAGCGAGTAGTCCGGATGAATTCAGTTCACCATCGGCAACCGATGCATGTGATGATGATCCTAGCTTGACGTTTGAAGATGAGCGTACTGATGGAGATTGTCCACAGGAATACAGTGTGACTCGAACCTGGACTGCTACTGATGCTTGTGGTAATACGAGTACTGCAACCCAGACGATCAACGTGATAGACATCACCCCACCGGTGATCAGTGGTGTCGGTCCAGATGGTACCATTGAGTGTCCGGATGAACCACAATTCAGTTCACCATCGGCAACCGATGCATGTGATGATGATCCTAGCTTGACGTTTGAAGATGAGCGTACTGATGGAGATTGTCCACAGGAATACAGTGTGACAGTCGAACAGTGGACTGATGTACGAGTACTGACCCAGCAGTGTTGTAGACATCACTTCGAAGTCACCTGTCCCAATAACCTGGTGATCAGTGGTGTCGGTCCAGATGGTACCATTGAGTGTCCGGATGAACCACAATTCAGTTCACCATCGGCAACCGATGCATGTGATGATGATCCTAGCTTGACGTTTGAAGATGAGCGTACTGATGGAGATTGTCCACAGGAATACAGTGTGACTCGAACCTGGACTGCTACTGATGCTTGTGGTAATACGAGTACTGCAACCCAGACGATCAACGTGATAGACATCACCCCCCGGTGATCGTCGGTCCAATGGTACCATTGATCCGGATGACAATTCAGTTCACCATCGGCAACCGATGCATGTGATGATAGCTTGACGGTGAAGATGAGCGTACTGATGGAGATTGTCCACAGGAATACAGTGTGACTCGAACCTGGAATTGATGCTTGTGGTAATACGAGTACTGCAACCCAGACTCTTGAAGACAATTCCCGTTAATACTACTGCAGAGTGTGATAATGTACCAGTTCACCATCGGCAACCGATGCATGTGATGATGATCCTCCTTGACGTTTGAAGATGCGTACTGATGGACAATTGCTCCACAGGAATACCTACCTGGACTGCTACTTTCGTTTAACGAAGATAGTGATCAGTGGTGTCGGTCCAGATGGTACCATTGAGTGTCCGGATGAACCACAATTCAGTTCACCATCGGCAACCGATGCATGTGATGATGATCCTAGCTTGACGTTTGAAGATGAGCGTACTGATGGAGATTGTCCACAGGAATACAGTGTGACTCGAACCTGGACTGCTACTGATGCTTGTGGTAATACGAGTACTGCAACCCAGACGATCAACGTGATAGACATCACCCCACCGGTGATCAGTGGTGTCGGTCCAGATGGTACCATTGAGTGTCCGGATGAACCACAATTCAGTTCACCATCGGCAACCGATGCATGTGATGATGATCCTAGCTTGACGTTTGAAGATGAGCGTACTGATGGAGATTGTCCACAGGAATACAGTGTGACTCGAACCTGGACTGCTACTGATGCTTGTGGTAACGATAGACATCACCCCACCGGTGTACTGCAACCCAGACGATCAACAGTGTGACTCGAACCTGGACTGCTCACCCCACCGGTGATCAGTCACCCCACCGGTGATCAGTGGTGTCGGTCCAGATGGTACCATTGAGTGTCCGGATGAACCACAATTCAGTTCACCATCGGCAACCGATGCATGTGATGATGATCCTAGCTTGACGTTTGAAGATGAGCGTACTGATGGAGATTGTCCACAGGAATACAGTGTGACTCGAACCTGGACTGCTACTGATGCTTGTGGTAATACGAGTACTGCAACCCAGACGATCAACGTGATAGACATCACCCCACCGGTGATCAGTGGTGTCGGTCCAGATGGTACCATTGAGTGTCCGGATGAACCACAATTCAGTTCACCATCGGCAACCGATGCATGTGATGATGATCCTAGCTTATGAGCGTACTGATGGAGATTGTCCACAGGAATACAGTGTGACTCGAACCTGGACTGCTACTGATGCTTGTGGTAATACGAGTACTGCAACCCAGACGATCAACGTGATAGACATCACCCCACCGGTGATCAGTGGTGTCGGTCCAGATGGTACCATTGAGTGTCCGGATGAACCACAATTCAGTTCACCATCGGCAACCGATGCATGTGATGATGATCCTAGCTTGACGTTTGAAGATGAGCGTACTGATGGAGATTGTCCACAGGAATACAGTGTGACTCGAACCTGGACTGCTACTGATGCTTGTGGTAATACGAGTACTGCAACCCAGACGATCAACGTGATAGACATCACCCCACCGGTGATCAGTGGTGTCGGTCCAGATGGTACCATTGAGTGTCCGGATGAACCACAATTCAGTTCACCATCGGCAACCGATGCATGTGATGATGATCCTAGCTTGACGTTTGAAGATGAGCGTACTGATGGAGATTGTCCACAGGAATACAGTGTGACTCGAACCTGGACTGCTACTGATGCTTGTGGTAATACGAGTACTGCAACCCAGACGATCAACGTGATAGACATCACCCCACCGGTGATCAGTGGTGTCGGTCCAGATGGTACCATTGAGTGTCCGGATGAACCACAATTCAGTTCACCATCGGCAACCGATGCATGTGATGATGATCCTAGCTTGACGTTTGAAGATGAGCGTACTGATGGAGATTGTCCACAGGAATACAGTGTGACTCGAACCTGGACTGCTACTGATGCTTGTGGTAATACGAGTACTGCAACCCAGACGATCAACGTGATAGACATCACCCCACCGGTGATCAGTGGTGTCGGTCCAGATGGTACCATTGAGTGTCCGGATGAACCACAATTCAGTTCACCATCGGCAACCGATGCATGTGATGATGATCCTAGCTTGACGTTTGAAGATGAGCGTACTGATGGAGATTGTCCACAGGAATACAGTGTGACTCGAACCTGGACTGCTACTGATGCTTGTGGTAATACGAGTACTGCAACCCAGACGATCAACGTGATAGACATCACCCCACCGGTGATCAGTGGTGTCGGTCCAGATGGTACCATTGAGTGTCCGGATGAACCACAATTCAGTTCACCATCGGCAACCGATGCATGTGATGATGATCCTAGCTTGACGTTTGAAGATGAGCGTACTGATGGAGATTGTCCACAGGAATACAGTGTGACTCGAACCTGGACTGCTACTGATGCTTGTGGTAATACGAGTACTGCAACCCAGACGATCAACGTGATAGACATCACCCCACCGGTGATCAGTGGTGTCGGTCCAGATGGTACCATTGAGTGTCCGGATGAACCACAATTCAGTTCACCATCGGCAACCGATGCATGTGATGATGATCCTAGCTTGACGTTTGAAGATGAGCGTACTGATGGAGATTGTCCACAGGAATACAGTGTGACTCGAACCTGGACTGCTACTGATGCTTGTGGTAATACGAGTACTGCAACCCAGACGATCAACGTGATAGACATCACCCCACCGGTGATCAGTGGTGTCGGTCCAGATGGTACCATTGAGTGTCCGGATGAACCACAATTCAGTTCACCATCGGCAACCGATGCATGTGATGATGATCCTAGCTTGACGTTTGAAGATGAGCGTACTGATGGAGATTGTCCACAGGAATACAGTGTGACTCGAACCTGGACTGCTACTGATGCTTGTGGTAATACGAGTACTGCAACCCAGACGATCAACGTGATAGACATCACCCCACCGGTGATCAGTGGTGTCGGTCCAGATGGTACCATTGAGTGTCCGGATGAACCACAATTCAGTTCACCATCGGCAACCGATGCATGTGATGATGATCCTAGCTTGACGTTTGAAGATGAGCGTACTGATGGAGATTGTCCACAGGAATACAGTGTGACTCGAACCTGGACTGCTACTGATGCTTGTGGTAATACGAGTACTGCAACCCAGACGATCAACGTGATAGACATCACCCCACCGGTGATCAGTGGTGTCGGTCCAGATGGTACCATTGAGTGTCCGGATGAACCACAATTCAGTTCACCATCGGCAACCGATGCATGTGATGATGATCCTAGCTTGACGTTTGAAGATGAGCGTACTGATGGAGATTGTCCACAGGAATACAGTGTGACTCGAACCTGGACTGCTACTGATGCTTGTGGTAATACGAGTACTGCAACCCAGACGATCAACGTGATAGACATCACCCCACCGGTGATCAGTGGTGTCGGTCCAGATGGTACCATTGAGTGTCCGGATGAACCACAATTCAGTTCACCATCGGCAACCGATGCATGTGATGATGATCCTAGCTTGACGTTTGAAGATGAGCGTACTGATGGAGATTGTCCACAGGAATACAGTGTGACTCGAACCTGGACTGCTACTGATGCTTGTGGTAATACGAGTACTGCAACCCAGACGATCAACGTGATAGACATCACCCCACCGGTGATCAGTGGTGTCGGTCCAGATGGTACCATTGAGTGTCCGGATGAACCACAATTCAGTTCACCATCGGCAACCGATGCATGTGATGATGATCCTAGCTTGACGTTTGAAGATGAGCGTACTGATGGAGATTGTCCACAGGAATACAGTGTGACTCGAACCTGGACTGCTACTGATGCTTGTGGTAATACGAGTACTGCAACCCAGACGATCAACGTGATAGACATCACCCCACCGGTGATCAGTGGTGTCGGTCCAGATGGTACCATTGAGTGTCCGGATGAACCACAATTCAGTTCACCATCGGCAACCGATGCATGTGATGATGATCCTAGCTTGACGTTTGAAGATGAGCGTACTGATGGAGATTGTCCACAGGAATACAGTGTGACTCGAACCTGGACTGCTACTGATGCTTGTGGTAATACGAGTACTGCAACCCAGACGATCAACGTGATAGACATCACCCCACCGGTGATCAGTGGTGTCGGTCCAGATGGTACCATTGAGTGTCCGGATGAACCACAATTCAGTTCACCATCGGCAACCGATGCATGTGATGATGATCCTAGCTTGACGTTTGAAGATGAGCGTACTGATGGAGATTGTCCACAGGAATACAGTGTGACTCGAACCTGGACTGCTACTGATGCTTGTGGTAATACGAGTACTGCAACCCAGACGATCAACGTGATAGACATCACCCCACCGGTGATCAGTGGTGTCGGTCCAGATGGTACCATTGAGTGTCCGGATGAACCACAATTCAGTTCACCATCGGCAACCGATGCATGTGATGATGATCCTAGCTTGACGTTTGAAGATGAGCGTACTGATGGAGATTGTCCACAGGAATACAGTGTGACTCGAACCTGGACTGCTACTGATGCTTGTGGTAATACGAGTACTGCAACCCAGACGATCAACGTGATAGACATCACCCCACCGGTGATCAGTGGTGTCGGTCCAGATGGTACCATTGAGTGTCCGGATGAACCACAATTCAGTTCACCATCGGCAACCGATGCATGTGATGATGATCCTAGCTTGACGTTTGAAGATGAGCGTACTGATGGAGATTGTCCACAGGAATACAGTGTGACTCGAACCTGGACTGCTACTGATGCTTGTGGTAATACGAGTACTGCAACCCAGACGATCAACGTGATAGACATCACCCCACCGGTGATCAGTGGTGTCGGTCCAGATGGTACCATTGAGTGTCCGGATGAACCACAATTCAGTTCACCATCGGCAACCGATGCATGTGATGATGATCCTAGCTTGACGTTTGAAGATGAGCGTACTGATGGAGATTGTCCACAGGAATACAGTGTGACTCGAACCTGGACTGCTACTGATGCTTGTGGTAATACGAGTACTGCAACCCAGACGATCAACGTGATAGACATCACCCCACCGGTGATCAGTGGTGTCGGTCCAGATGGTACCATTGAGTGTCCGGATGAACCACAATTCAGTTCACCATCGGCAACCGATGCATGTGATGATGATCCTAGCTTGACGTTTGAAGATGAGCGTACTGATGGAGATTGTCCACAGGAATACAGTGTGACTCGAACCTGGACTGCTACTGATGCTTGTGGTAATACGAGTACTGCAACCCAGACGATCAACGTGATAGACATCACCCCACCGGTGATCAGTGGTGTCGGTCCAGATGGTACCATTGAGTGTCCGGATGAACCACAATTCAGTTCACCATCGGCAACCGATGCATGTGATGATGATCCTAGCTTGACGTTTGAAGATGAGCGTACTGATGGAGATTGTCCACAGGAATACAGTGTGACTCGAACCTGGACTGCTACTGATGCTTGTGGTAATACGAGTACTGCAACCCAGACGATCAACGTGATAGACATCACCCCACCGGTGATCAGTGGTGTCGGTCCAGATGGTACCATTGAGTGTCCGGATGAACCACAATTCAGTTCACCATCGGCAACCGATGCATGTGATGATGATCCTAGCTTGACGTTTGAAGATGAGCGTACTGATGGAGATTGTCCACAGGAATACAGTGTGACTCGAACCTGGACTGCTACTGATGCTTGTGGTAATACGAGTACTGCAACCCAGACGATCAACGTGATAGACATCACCCCACCGGTGATAGAATGTCCTGAGAGTGTGGACCTGGGCTGCGAGCCCGATATAATTCCAGATGCTTCGCCATCTGAAGCGACTGCAACCGACGATTGTGATGATGATCTTGTTGTTACAGTAGAACAGGGAGAAGTGGTCATAGGGCCGGATGGTTGTACTATGTCGCGTAGAGACATTTTTAAAGCAACAGACTGCGCTGGAAATACGAGCACTTGTACTCGAACACTCACTTGGGAGATTGACTGCGAGCCAATCTGTGAGACAGCTTTCGCTATGGGCGAAGAAGCGCTCTGCTTCCTAGATGATCCAGACCTTAACACCAATCGCTGGGGATGGACCAACAAAATCACTCCCGGCGAGTATGAGTTTGATATCTGGGCCGGTGCTGGACAATGTGATGTAAGTAAAGGCGAACTAGCCGGCACACTGCTGGTAAACTACCATAATAGCGGCTTGGTTGAAGTAACCTATCAGATGAATCCAGGATTTACTCTTCAGGAGGTGCATCTTTGGGTTGGGTGCGAGAAGTATCCGCTTGGTTCGAATGGAGAAATTACTGTTGCACCGGGACAATATCCCTTTGGATGTGACATAATTGATGAAACTACCTGCTACACATCAGTTATGGTTTCTGGCTGCGATGAAATCTATATCATTGCCCACGCCGTTACTTGTACTACAGCTTGTGGATCTGACAATGGTGGTGGAGATCCACCAGTGGTGGATGATGACTGCTGCACTGACGGCGATAAACCAGAACGCATGGCATTTATGTATACTGCTTCTGATTGCTCATCTACCAGCCACTCTCAGTCTTCCGGATCCGTAAGTTGTGAGGACTTTGGAGATCTACCCAACTCGGTCTACATCGTTGCCTGGGATAAACAGAAAGGCTACGAATGGTTTGCAGGCCAGGTCAATCTTGGCGAGGTGTATATTATTGATGCATTAAAAGATCCGAACAACAAACCCAAGAAGTTGGGACCAACCACAACAATCGACATTTACACTAGTGAGGATGGAGACCTACTACAGACCGTAGAGTTTCATACCTCCTGTTCACAACCGTTGGTGATTGATGATCAATTTGGGGCAAGCAAAGTAGTAGGTATTGATCATCCCAATGGAATAGTCTGTGGTGAGATCACTGATCGCACTTTCTCTCCCGTGGTCAAAATACCTAAGCGAGGACGAACGGGAGTTAGTGCTCGCGATGGAATGCATCAAGGTATCGAGATTGGTGTCTATCCCAATCCTGCTGATCGTTTTGTGAAAGTAGATTTAAGCAATCGACCTCAAGGTGAAGTGGTCATCCATCTCCATGATGCCTTAGGTCGCCATATTAAGGAGTACAAGTTCTTCGACAATGAAGTAATAATGACCTTAATTCTACCAGAGCTTGCCGTGGATGGTATGTACTTCTTGCGCATAAGAGTAGACGATAACGTAGAAAGTATACCAATAGTGATTTCTAAATCTCAATATCAGTTCGAGCGCAGATAATCACTGGAAGTCTTAAGACAGAAGAGACGGAATGTCTATGGCATTCCGTCTCTTTTTGTTACGATCGCATTCATGCTTGTAAAATGAACAGTGACTGCATTAAAAGTTATTGGAGTAAGGCTGTTTGCTCGATAAAGTCCTGATACATTCTATTTTTACACTTGATGGTACTTATCGATCAGACTAGAAAGGAAAACATTGTGACCTCCAAGAAAGAAAATATATCTGCTTACGGATAACTGTGGTACTGATCTTGTACTTAAATTTCAGTCTAATGGGTAAGAAAGTGCGCAATAAAAGGACATATGCAAAGGAGAACTCAAGAAAGCAAAAAAGAAGTAAAGGAAATATAAAGTCAAAATTCCGTAGAAAGGAAGGTTATTTAGGCTTTTTAAAATTCATGGCCGAACACCGATCCTTAACAATCGCCGTTCTGGTAATCATAGGAATAGCCTTTTTCCCTGTTTTGGGAAATGAGTTTCTCAATTTCGATGACAAGAAATTTATTTATGATAACCTCCTGATAATAGGTTTTCCATCGTTACATGATTTTTTCTCAGAACAATTGTTTACCCCACACTACAAACCATTGGTATACCTGAGCTGGAGACTTGAATATTTGCTATTTGGGATAGACCCAGTATTTTTTCACCTTAACAACCTAATTCTACACCTTATCAATTCACTTCTAGTTTTCTACATTTTCCATAGAATCCTACGATTGTATTTTGGAGATAAGCAGCTTGTATACTTATCTGCATTCGCAGCACTATTATTTGCTGTACATCCAATGAAGGTAGAATCAGTAGCATGGGCAGTGGAAAGAAAGGATGTCTTGTTTTCGTTTTTTTACCTATTAGCAATCGTTTCATACATAAAGTTTATATCAAAAGAAAAAGGAGTGGGATGGCTTTGGTTAAGCGCATTGTTCTACCTATTGTCGATCTTATCGAAAGCACCTGGTGTAACACTTTTAGCAGCTTATTTTTTGCTCGATTTCGTATCGAAACGAAAATTTAACACAAATCTACTTTTGGAGAAGATTCCTGCCCTAATTGTGTTTTTAATAGCTCTTACTTTATATGGCTATATTTTTCAAAGTGATCCTCAACTGAGTAGGCTGGTTGGAGGCGTAGTTGGCAGTTCTGATTCCATTCAGTATCCAGTGAACCTGCAAGAGATGCCAAGTTTGTATAGAAGATTCCTTATTATCAATTACAGGTTTTGGGCCTTCACCATTCACTTGATTGCACCAGTGAAGTTATCGATCATCTACCCTCGTTATACACTACTCTCTGAAATCGGGCAATTCATACATATGATTCCGTTGTTGACACTTGGTTTGATATATCTTACATGGAAAATGATTGCAAACTATCGCATCATTGCATTTGGACTATTACTATATTTTATTACCCTATCTCCAGCATTAGCATTTGCTGAAACAGGCACCAATTTCCTGTCAGACAGGTATACCTATATACCGTCAATCGGATTAATATTAGCAGTAGTTTCCGCACTCTATTATCTATTTGACCACAAACTATTTGGTATGACAGGAATGGCTGTCGCCGTGACAGGAGTTTTTCTATTTCTAGTAGTAACATTTGGTCGAGTTAAGGATTGGAAGACCACTGTGACTATATTTTCAGATACAATCGAGAAATATCCTGAGAGTTTTATGGCATACAACAATAGAGCCCTTATCTATCGTCGGACTGGTGCATTGGATTTAGCGCTGCAAGACTACAGTAAAGCAATTGAACTGGTTCCAAGCTATCATGAGGCTTATATAAATCGAGGTAATATTTATTTTGATCAAAGAAAGGATAACTTAGCATTAAGTGACTATGCAAAGGCTATTGAGATTGCGCCAAATGATGCAAGGAGTTATTCAAGCCGTGGTGCTTTACTTGCTACACAAGGTAAGTATCAAGCCGCACTGACTGACTTCAACAAAGCCCTTAATCTTAGACCAGCATTTAAGGACGCCCTCAGCAATCGCATTAAGCTATTCGATGTTATTGGTCGAAAACAGGATGCACTGAACGATATCAATAAATACTATGAAATTTTCGGACGCGATCCTGAAATTGTCCAAATTGAAAATGAAATTCTGCGAAAATAGAAAGATGGGTCCCTGACACTCCTCGCCTTGGTTGATTTCTTCATGAGCGAGTACCATGACTAATTTGCTTTAAAGAGTCAAAAGTATGATTCAGATATCAGTAGCTCCTCGGAGTAGGAACTAAAAAGAACAATAGCGCAATCCATCCGTCAACGGTGGCGAAGATCCTCCGGAGGTAGAAGATGGCTGCTGTACTGGCAGGGATAAACCAGAACGTATGGCATTCAAGTGCAGTGGTGACGATTGCTCAGCCACTAGCCATTCTCAGTCTTCCGGATCTGTAAGTTGCGAAGACTTTGGACCGCTACCTGAGGATGTATACATCGTTGCCTGGGATAGGCAGAAGGATTATGAATGGTTTGTTGGTTCTGTATCTGTCGGCGAAGTGTTCATCATTGATGCATTAAACGATCCGAACAATAAACCTAAAAAGCTGGGTCCGACGACCACGATTGATATTTATGCCAGCGAGGGAGGAGACTTTCTGCAGACTGTCGAGTTCCATACTTCTTGTTCGCAACCTCTGCTGATCGATGATCAATATGGTGCAAGCAGGGTAGTAGGCATTGATCATCCCAATGGAGTGGTCTGTGGCGATATTGATGATCGCTCTTTCTCTCCTGTAGTTAAAAGACCAAAGAGAGGAGAAAGGAAAAGCAGTTCACGCGCCGGCAATCTAGAGGGCTTAGAGATCGAAGTCTACCCCAATCCTGCCGATCGTTTTGTCAAAGTAGATTTGAGCGATCAACCGAAGGGCGAGGTTATCATCAATCTCTATGATGCTCTTGGTCGCATGATTAAGGAGTACAAAGCATTTGACAATGCATCTGTCTTAACCCTTGAGCTCCCAGAGCTGGCAGTTGATGGCATGTACTTCTTACGCATCAAGGTGGCTGATAAGATACAGAGTGTACCGATTGTCGTGTCAAAATCACAATACTACGAACGGAGATAAGAATTGAATTGAAGTAACACCCAAGGCGCGATGATCAAAACATCGCGCCTTTTTTAGTATGAGTTCATCAAGGTGCTGATTCTGCCCCTTCATCTCCGAGCCAACGACGGACGAATTTTCGGTCTCATTAAGCCACTTAAGGTTTTGATGGAGAATAGCTCCTGAACCTTGCGATAGCAATGGGTGAGACTAGCTGCCCAAGCTCACCTCCTACTGACAAGGTCAAAGACCGTCACTTCTCTAGCGGGTTTTTCTAGCAAAGACGCTAAGATTCTTGTCCTAGCGGTACTGGCATGATCCCCTTTCTTGAACTCATTATCACAAATTCATTTGACGAAGAAAACTTCACTTATTAAAACCATAACTCAGGGAAGCACCGCCTTTGATGACAGCCCCACCAAAGCCGACTGGAAAGTCGGCGATACAGGGCTTGCAACAAACCAGCAGCCGTAGGCACCAAGCAAAAGTCCGTAGCCAAAAGCAATTATCCCCTACCCCAAGCACTAACTCACTCATAACTCATAACTCATAACTTATAACTTATAACTCATAACTCATAAATTCATCACTCATAACATTAGTAGGTGGGACTTGGTCTTTGGTCTTTAGTCTTTGGTTCGTCGTCTCCCCTCATGAAATGTGTTGACTCCTCGATAGAAGACGCTTCATACCACATTAACAACACATTATAATAATCACCACCTGCCCATGTAGGCACCAGCCACACTACTTCGGCTCTCACATCACGTTGACAACTTCCATACATAAGCACAAACTCACTCATAACTCATGATTCATCTCTCTTCTAGAGCTAATCACCAAAATCTAAAGGTTGTGAACCAAAATTGCTTAAGAATGGTTCATAAGGTATGAAGTCCATTACCATTCACAAATTGCCATCTGATTTAGCTGAGGTTATCGAGAGAAGATCAGCAGAGATGGGCATCAGTCAAAACAAATTTATTAAACGGGTACTTCGCAGTGCGCTGGGATTGGAAAGTGATTCGAAACGGCAAAGACGTGAGTATTTCGCTAAGATTCTTGGCACCCTAAGTGAAGTTGAGGCCGCGGCCTTGGAAAGATCTCTGGAGGACGTCTCTAGGGTAGATTTGTCACAGTGGTAGCATATACGATCGACACCAACATCTACATCAATGCCTTAAGAGGTTACGAAGACGCCATGAATCTGTTGATAGATGCCGATTCCCTTGTGGTTCCTTTCATTGTTTTGGGTGAATTGGAATACGGCTTTAGAGCTGGTACCCAATACGAGGAGAATATTAAAAAGCTTAGCTATTTCCTGTTGAGCCCAAATTGTAACGTCAAGCATTCATCTGCAGAGACGATAGCATCCTACGGCCTCATTAGGGCTCAACTCCGGAAAGATGGGCTACCGATTCCAGAAAATGACGTATGGATTTCTGCTATTGCCATGGAACTAAACATACCGGTAGCTACCTATGATTCTCATTTTAGAAATGTAACTAACCTTGAAATTGCTTTATTAAAGGTTGATGGAGAATAGCTCCTGAACTTTACGATAGCAATGGGTGCGGCTAACTGCCCATGGCTCCACTTCTACTGACAGGGTAAAAAAGATTTGTTGTAGCGGTAGTAGGTGGGACTTGGTCTTTGGTCTATAGTCTTTGGTTCGTATCCCCTCATGTAATGCGTTGTCTCCTCGATAGAAGACTCTTCAGACCACATTAACAACCCATGAGGATGATCACCACCTCTAGGGCCCCCACTACACCTTGAAAACCCAAGCGCAACCTCACTCATAACTCATCACTCATCACTCATCACTCATAAATTCCTCTCACATGATCAAATCTTCATATGTGTGTTAACTCAGTATAAACTTCTTTGATTAACAAGGACTTACGCAACCCAAATTTGCAAACAATCAAATTCTTTGTATATTTAGAATAGAATGAGATGCATTTTTTGAAATCACTCGTGGATTTCACGCCGTAAGAAATGATTGATTTTTACCGACTTTGCATCAACGAAAAAGAGTTGACCTTGTAAGAACACAAAACCGTAAATGTCACACTCAAATACGATTAGCTCCTTCGGCCGCCCGGCCACGAATCCTGTCACCTATTGATTAGTAAATCCTAGCATTCAAATTGTACTTGTAATTCGTACCTAGGCTTTTTCAAGAAATAAGTTTGCATTATCATAGGCTCTTGTAAAGGGCTTATGCTGAATTCGCATTCATTTGAATGTGGTCATGTTTTATAACCTTTACAATTAAAGAAACCCGGGAAGAACTTCCCACTCAAAACTAAAACACAATTATTATGAGAAATGAATACCCTTTTAAGGCTTCCATGGCCAAATTTTTCTGCCTGCTTGTCTTTGTAGGACTGCTTATAATACCCTTGCAGCTAGATGCCCAAATGGACCCACCTTGTGAGGATGCGGATCCACCGTGTACGACAGTTTGCCAGGATTGGAACTGGGATGGAACCAATATGGACGATTTTCCCCAAGATAATGATGCTAATGAAAATTTGGACCAGGGTGAGAATGGTGACATCGGAAGTCCGATTAGTCCAGTCTTCTGGCAGAATGGAAACTTAAATCCAAATAACTCACATTTTGTTGAAGGACATTCAGTACCGTATAGGGCCACATTTAAGGATGTTCCAACATGTGTCCCTATACGCTTAACTTTGGAATGGGATGTGCTACAATCCGGGCACTTAGCCCTTGATTTTATTACTAACTATCAACAGTTAGAACCTCATGAAGGTCCTTTTGGCCATGCTTCAGAGGATGTCGATCCTTTGACTCAGCTTGATTTCACTGGCTGTAGTTTTACCACCGGATCACCTACGGATATGTATCCAATACCTGATCCAATGTTTGATGATATGCTCTCTAACGATGTCCTTCAAGATATCTATGCGGATTATGAAGCGGAATTCGGGGAGCAATACATGACGGTTTGGGGAGCTCAAATATGCGATATCTGGTACGGTGGTGAAAACGGGATTGAGGACTTTGCAGATTTGTCGGCCGATGCTTGTCTATATGGAGGAACTGGTACAGTCAAGCAGCAATTGACTATCGAATTCTTTGCGACTAGTTCTCAAGTAATTTTTGCATGGGGTGGTCATATTGCCAGATTTGAGGATTGGGGTACTTGCAGCATTACAGGAGAAGTCGCTACGGCTAGTGGCCTCTCGGGTTCTCCTTATCATATGCGACTTGATTGTTGGACATTAAACAACATCGGCCAACAGGATAGGTCGCTTAAGATTGATGCAGTATTTATTGACCCCGACTGTGATTTTGAAGGAGCGGAAGTTTGTGAGGGAGAATCGCATACCTTTACAGGTCCCTATGCAGATGCGGATGCAATGATTCCATTTGATGGGTATGAGTGGACACTTGTAGAGCCCACCAATGGGGCAATAATAGACGGATCAAATACTGAAAGGGAAGTTACAGTAATTGCCGGTACTGATGACTATCAATTGCAACTAGTTACTACTTTGATAGCTGGGTCGAGAACTTTTATGTCGCTTGATCCTTGCGTAGTTACTGTGATTGTAGATGCTAATCCTAGTTGTGATGCAGGAGGGCCATATGAGATTGACTGTAACAGTCCCAATGGAGAGATCATGTTAACAGCGACGACGGATGCGACTACTCCAAGTTATAGCTGGAGCACGCCGGATGGCTTTATTGTCAGTGGTGCAAATACAGCTACTCCAACAGTAAATGCGGCGGGCACGTACAATGTTACGATCACCGATGAGGACAATGGGTGTACGAGTACATGTTCAGCAGCTGTGACGCTCGATGACACACCACCAGATTGTGATGCAGGAGCAGACAAAGAACTGACGTGTACGATACTAAGCGTGACTCTTGATGGAAGTTCGACAACACAGGGAGCGACCTTTAGTTGGAGTGGCCCTGGCATAGTAAGTGGAGGCAATACGGCGACACCAACAGTTAATGCAGTCGGGACTTATATCTTAACAGTAACGGATCCTAGCAATGGGTGTACGAGTACATGTTCAGCAGCTGTGACGCTCGATGACACACCACCAGATTGTGATGCAGGAGCAGACAAAGAACTGACGTGTACGATACTAAGCGTGACTCTTGATGGAAGTTCGACAACACAGGGAGCGACCTTTAGTTGGAGTGGCCCTGGCATAGTAAGTGGAGGCAATACGGCGACACCAACAGTTAATGCAGTCGGGACTTATATCTTAACAGTAACGGATCCTAGCAATGGGTGTACGAGTACATGTTCAGCAGCTGTGACGCTCGATGACACACCACCAGATTGTGATGCAGGAGCAGACAAAGAACTGACGTGCACGATACTAAGCGTGACTCTTGATGGAAGTTCGACAACACAGGGAGCGACCTTTAGTTGGAGTGGCCCTGGCATAGTAAGTGGAGGCAATACGGCGACACCAACAGTTAATGCAGTCGGGACTTATATCTTAACAGTAACGGATCCTAGCAATGGGTGTACGAGTACATGTTCAGCAGCTGTGACGCTCGATGACACACCACCAGATTGTGATGCAGGAGCAGACAAAGAACTGACGTGCACGATACTAAGCGTGACTCTTGATGGAAGTTCGACAACACAGGGAGCGACCTTTAGTTGGAGTGGCCCTGGCATAGTAAGTGGAGGCAATACGGCGACACCAACAGTTAATGCAGTCGGGACTTATATCTTAACAGTAACGGATCCTAGCAATGGATGTACGAGTACATGTTCAGCAGCTGTGACGCTCGATGACACACCACCAGATTGTGATGCAGGAGCAGACAAAGAACTGACGTGTACGATACTAAGCGTGACTCTTGATGGAAGTTCGACAACACAGGGAGCGACCTTTAGTTGGAGTGGCCCTGGCATAGTAAGTGGAGGCAATACGGCGACACCAACAGTTAATGCAGTCGGGACTTATATCCTAACAGTAACGGATCCTAGCAATGGGTGTACGAGTACATGTTCAGCAGCTGTGACGCTCGATGACACACCACCAGATTGTGATGCAGGAGCAGACAAAGAACTGACGTGTACGATACTAAGCGTGACTCTTGATGGAAGTTCGACAACACAGGGAGCGACCTTTAGTTGGAGTGGCCCTGGCATAGTAAGTGGAGGCAATACGGCGACACCAACAGTTAATGCAGTCGGGACTTATATCTTAACAGTAACGGATCCTAGCAATGGGTGTACGAGTACATGTTCAGCAGCTGTGACGCTCGATGACACACCACCAGATTGTGATGCAGGAGCAGACAAAGAACTGACGTGTACGATACTAAGCGTGACTCTTGATGGAAGTTCGACAACACAGGGAGCGACCTTTAGTTGGAGTGGCCCTGGCATAGTAAGTGGAGGCAATACGGCGACACCAACAGTTAATGCAGTCGGGACTTATATCTTAACAGTAACGGATCCTAGCAATGGGTGTACGAGTACATGTTCAGCAGCTGTGACGCTCGATGACACACCACCAGATTGTGATGCAGGAGCAGACAAAGAACTGACGTGTACGATACTAAGCGTGACTCTTGATGGAAGTTCGACAACACAGGGAGCGACCTTTAGTTGGAGTGGCCCTGGCATAGTAAGTGGAGGCAATACGGCGACACCAACAGTTAATGCAGTCGGGACTTATATCTTAACAGTAACGGATCCTAGCAATGGGTGTACGAGTACATGTTCAGCAGCTGTGACGCTCGATGACACACCACCAGATTGTGATGCAGGAGCAGACAAAGAACTGACGTGCACGATACTAAGCGTGACTCTTGATGGAAGTTCGACAACACAGGGAGCGACCTTTAGTTGGAGTGGCCCTGGCATAGTAAGTGGAGGCAATACGGCGACACCAACAGTTAATGCAGTCGGGACTTATATCTTAACAGTAACGGATCCTAGCAATGGGTGTACGAGTACATGTTCAGCAGCTGTGACGCTCGATGACACACCACCAGATTGTGATGCAGGAGCAGACAAAGAACTGACGTGTACGATACTAAGCGTGACTCTTGATGGAAGTTCGACAACACAGGGAGCGACCTTTAGTTGGAGTGGCCCTGGCATAGTAAGTGGAGGCAATACGGCGACACCAACAGTTAATGCAGTCGGGACTTATATCTTAACAGTAACGGATCCTAGCAATGGGTGTACGAGTACATGTTCAGCAGCTGTGACGCTCGATGACACACCACCAGATTGTGATGCAGGAGCAGACAAAGAACTGACGTGCACGATACTAAGCGTGACTCTTGATGGAAGTTCGACAACACAGGGAGCGACCTTTAGTTGGAGTGGCCCTGGCATAGTAAGTGGAGGCAATACGGCGACACCAACAGTTAATGCAGTCGGGACTTATATCTTAACAGTAACGGATCCTAGCAATGGATGTACGAGTACATGTTCAGCAGCTGTGACGCTCGATGACACACCACCAGATTGTGATGCAGGAGCAGACAAAGAACTGACGTGCACGATACTAAGCGTGACTCTTGATGGAAGTTCGACAACACAGGGAGCGACCTTTAGTTGGAGTGGCCCTGGCATAGTAAGTGGAGGCAATACGGCGACACCAACAGTTAATGCAGTCGGGACTTATATCTTAACAGTAACGGATCCTAGCAATGGATGTACGAGTACTTGCTCAGCGGTGGTGACTCAGGACATAACACCTCCAGATGTTAACTGCCCATCATTCCAGCAAGTGTGCCTTGATAATGATGCATTCTTGTTGACAGGTGCAACACCTCCGGGAGGTATCTACTCAGGACAGGGTGTAGTAGATAATGGAGATGGAACATACAGTTTTGATCCAAGCACAGCAGGCGTAGGTGTTCATACCATTACATATACATACACAGATCCCGGCAATGGCTGTGATGATGCTTGTATGTTTGATATTGAAGTGATACGCTGTGTCGAAGAATGCACCTGGACTCCCGGATTCTGGAAAAATCATCCAAAAGAAATTTGTGGAGTACTTGGTGGAGAAGTTACTAAGGTGAAAGGAAAATCAACTTGTAATGGTGAGACGAGAGACATTGAGATAATCATCTGTGATCCGGAAGATCCTTATAATCCTGACGCAGACGCACATTACTTTTTGTCAGCCGACCAGATCTACTGCCTGTTCCATTATGACGGTGAAACTCGAGGAAGTGGTAAGAAAACCAACTGTACAAGCGATCCTGTCTTAGCTGAGATCATAGAATATTTTGAGCAGGCGCCAAATGGCATTACATTGCTGCATCATATCCTGGCAGCAAAGTTGAATCTAATCTATAATGGCACCCCCTTTGGAGATGTTCAGATTGGAGATTTGACTTGTGTTGATGAGAATAACGGTGTGAAAGTTCCAAAAATCTATTTTGGGTCACCAGATGCTAGCGCCAATGAAATTTGCGATGTTACGATCTGCTTTGCGGCTGATGAATTCAGTGCTAGCTCTTTTTCTGCCTATATCGAACCTCTCACCGCCTTCAACGAATGCAACAACACCTGTGGCCTACCGAGTCAAGAAGGCTCCAGCGACGTTGCTCCCGAATCCAACTTCCAGATCGTGGGTGATCTGATGGAAGAGGTCGATGCTCAGCACTTTGACGTCACTGCCTTCCCCAATCCGACTTCCAGCTACATCACGTTGAAGCTGGATAATGTACAAGAAGTAGGTGCTCTGGTACAGATTAGGGATGCCCTGGGTCGAATGGTTGAAGATCAGCAGCTGGATGCCAGTGGTGATATCCAGACCACCCTCAATCTGTCGGGCTATGCTGAAGGGCTGTATTTCGTAAGAGTACGCACCAACGAAGACTTTAAAACTTTGTCCTTCATCGTTGCCAGGCAATGAATGAGTAAGTGATCAGTGCACAAGAGCACAGAATCGAAATGAATTTGATAGCGCCATGGATCTTTCCATGGCGCTTCTTATCTTAGAAAAGATCATGAGACTAAAAACACGCACCCTAGGATTATTCCTAACCCTCCTTCCCTTAATTGCAGCCGGTCAAACCTTTGTGTGGATGGGCAATCATCCTATTCCTGACACCATCTGTGATCCTGCCAATGATCTTGAGCTGGAGGTCAGCAGGGTAAGCCCTTCCACCATGGACGGCAGCTATGGGTTAGACAGTGTCTGCATCGACGTCACTCATGTCAGCACTCAAGAACTTACCATCTGGCTGATCTCACCGGCCAACACCGTCATATTGCTGTCTAGGGGAAATGGCGATGGTGCCAATTTCATCAATACCTGTTTTGACGGCAGAGGACCGGATGGGTCCATCATCACAGCAAGTTCACCCGCTACCGGGTCTTTCTTGCCCGAGGAGACGCTGGGGCAGCTCAATGACGGTACTGAGAGTGCCAACGGTACCTGGCGACTGCGCATATGTGATTCAGTACCGAATGATGTGGGTACTGTTACTCGCTTCTCCATCACCTTCAGCAACACTCCGGCGACCCCACCACCCAGCAATGATGAATGTGCCACTCCCCTGTCCATTCCCGTTTCAACCAATACCAGCTGTATGGGCACTACCAGTGGTACACTTCTCGGAGCCTCAGCATCCTCCCAGGATGATCAATGTGCTGAAGCGGGTGGATTTGGCAATGACGTCTGGTTTTCCTTTCAGGCCAATGCCAACAGTCAAGATATTGTCGTCACCAATATTTCCGGATCTACCAATGAACTGGACTTCCAACTACGCAGCAGTTGCAGCGATGGATCTCAGCTGATGTGCTACTTTGATCCCGCACCGGGTAGCAATGCCGAATTTGCTGTGGGAGGTTTGATGATTGGTACCACCTATTTGTTGCGAGTGTCCTCTTTTGATGCAGAACCTCAGAATACCACCTTTGATATCTGCATTAAGAAACGGTCTGGTAGCCCAGCCAATGATGAATGTGCTCAAGCTACAACTGTTACAGTCAACAATGATGCAACCTGTACTCAGGTACAGAGCGGGACCCTAGCCAATGCCAGTCCTTCAACCCCGCTGCCCAATTGCTCCTTCTCCGATAATCATCAGTTTTTCAACGATGTTTGGTTTGAGTTCACCCCCCTTGCCTCCAGGCAAATGATTCAGATCATCAATATTTTGGGGAGTACTAGCGAATTGATTTACGAGGTTTCAACCGGCACCTGTGGTAATTTGCAGACCATCTATTGCCATGAAGAACCGGACAATGCCTTTGTATTGTCAGGGTTGGATCTTGCGTCCACTTATTATCTGCGAGTAGCCTCAGAGTCCAATGATCCACAGACCACCACCTTTGACGTCTGTGTCAGACAGGCCCCTCCTGCACCCTCTAATGATGAGTGTACGGGAGCCATCGCCATTCCCATGAGCCCTCCGACCTGCGATAACCTGTTGTCCGGGACCCTTGATGGGGCTACCCAATCTCCGCAACCAGAATCCTGTAATTTTGGCTGGCCCATGCAAAATGATGTGTGGTTTTCATTCATCGCTACCGATGTATCCCACCAGATTGAGATTTCGAATGTGCAGAATGCACCGGCCTTCTTCCTATACCAAATTTCTTCCGGCTCCTGTTCTGATTTAAGTCAGAAGCAGTGCTTCGGAATTTTCAATCAAAGTCCACTGACCGCCGACGACCTGACGATAGGAGAACAATATTTCTTGAGAATTGCTTCCTTGACCAGTACCTATCAAGCGACCACCTTCGATGTATGCATCCAGGGACCAGCCGCGACACCCCCCGCCAACGATGAGTGCACCAATGCCGTTCTGCTGACCGTCGCCGACTTCGACAACTGTGACCAGCAGGTGGGTGGCACCTTATTTGGGGCCACAAGCTCTAGTGTCGCCACCGGTTGTTCCGGAGGCTTTGGCAACTTTGATGACGACGTGTGGTTTAAATTCACGGCCGAGCAGATTACCCATCTGGTGGAAGTGAGCAATATTTCCGGTTCTACCCAAGATTTGAGCTTTGAGTTGCTGGACGATTGCTCTAGTCCCAATTCGCTGTACTGTCGCAGGAACAGTTCGGGAGATTTTATAAAATTCCAGCCGGGCGTTCTTAACATAGGCAGTACCTATTACATCCGCGTGGCCAGCTTCGATGCCGGCATTCAATCCACCACTTTTGATATCTGCGTGCGCGATTCCGTGCCCGATCCTCCCGACAATGATGATTGTTCCTCCGCTACTGAATTGACCGCTACCGATAGCGAGACATGCAATGCGGTCAGTGGCACCATGGTGGGATCAGGTGGTACAGTAGGTTTGCCCAATTGTGGGGGCAGCCACAATGCTGATGTGTGGTATCAGTTCGAGGCAGTGGCTGCCTCCCATGTCATCAATGTTTCTTCCATAACCGGGGGCACCCTAAACGGATTACAAGTTTTTTCAGGAAACTGTGGTTCCTTGAGTGAGCTGGCCTGCAAAGACGACTTTTCCGATGGCGATTTGCAGGTCGACGGACTAACCACTGGGTTGACGTACTACATTCGGGTGCTACAGCAATTTCCCACTTCTGTTTCCTTTGATATTTGTGTAAAGGGAGCCCCTCCCTCCTGTACGCTTACTGTCACAACCACAGCCTCCAGCGGTCCTGGCAGCCTCCGGGAAGCCGTAGGCTGCAGCAGTGCCGGAGACACCATCCGCTTTGATGCCGCCGTACACAACAGCACCATCACCTTGGCTACACCTCAAATTGATATCCCCCACCCACTAGTAATTCTGGCAAATCTAAGCGACAACATCACTCTGGGAAATTCCGATATGAATAATACCGATGTGCTCATTAGTATTCAGAATCCGTTGGTAATTAAAGGCCTTAGCATCAATGGCCTCACTGCTGAGTCTTTGATTCTCAAGATCGAACCGGGCGGCAGCTTGGAATTGGTGGCATCGGAAATGGTCAAGGGTACGATAGATAATTAGCCTATTGCAACGGTCAGAACAGGATTTATAGGATTTAAAGATTTACAGGATATGGTACTTCCCATTGGAGGAGTTTGCTACTTCAAACCCATATCTCCCGACTTTTACCGTCTAAATTGCCATGGCATCTCTAATTTTCAAACAAGAGGCGCCCGATTCAACTGAAGACAGATCGGGTTCTTTAACAGCGTGTCCTTCTCAAAGGAAGATTCTCTAACAACAATCACATGTCAGCCACATCTCTCCATGAGCATATTTTCATTCCATCGCTGCGATTTTGTCGGTCACTGCCAGTGTACAAAAGAATACCTTCGGGTTGATCTGTAAGTTTTTGCCAATAGCGCAGCCCTTTTAGAAAGTCGGTTGTGATCGTCTTGCCAGATTTGATCTCTACCGCCAACAGTTTAAGACCTTGATCGATCACTACATCGATTTCATGGCCTGTATGATCCCGCCAGTAATAGAGATTTGATTTTTGCCCTACATGCAGCCTATTTTTGAGCAATTCGGAAATCATAAGGTTTTCAAACAGAGCACCTCGATAGAGATGTTGACCAACCAGCTCAGATTTTTGGATACGCAACAGGTAGGAGGCTAAACCAGTGTCGTAGAAATAGAGCTTTGGACTTTTGAGCACTCTTTTGTTGAAATTCTTGTAAAATGGGGGCAGCAGAAAAACCACATAACTTGCCTGAAGAACGCCGAGCCAAGCCTGAATGGTCTTAGCATCAACACCCACCTCCACAGCAAGATTGGCATAGTTCAGCAGCTGTCCGACTCGACCTGCACACAATGACAAAAAGCGCTCGAAAAGCAACAATTGCTCAATATTCCGGATTTGTCGAACATCCCTTTCTAGATAAGTTCGTACGTATGAAGCAAACCAATCCTGAGGATCGATGCCATCAGCCTGAATGGGAGGGTATCCGCCTTGGTACATGAGATCGTCAACATCTTCCAGGGCACCATCAATCCTCTTCAACTCATGGATGGAGAATGGCAAGAGTTCAAGGTACGCTGCCCGTCCAGCCAGAGATTGGGTAATTTGCTCCAAGAGAAGCAGGTTGTTCGACCCTGTTAAAATAAATAAACCCCGCTCACTACTTTCATCCAATCTCTGTTGCAGAAAAGACAGGATATCAGGAGCTCTTTGAATCTCATCCAAGATAGCTCCCTGCTGGTACTGATCCAGGAAACCTTCGGGATCTGAAAGTGCAAAATTACGATTCACTGGGTTCTCCAAGCTGACATATACTTTATTGGGGAAGCATTTGCGACTTAATGTCGTCTTACCACTCTGTCGGGGTCCCATGATGGTCACCACCTTGAATTGCCGTGCTAAGGATTTGACCTTCTCTTCAGCATCTCTTCTAATCATGACAAATCAGGAATTGAATTCCGTTTTTGTAAATATAACTTGTTTCTCGCAAAGGCGCTACTGACGAGCTGCGCTGTCAGCACTTTGCACTGACAAGCTTCTCTGTCAGCATCCAAAAGCTCACAGAATTGGTCAGAGCAGAATTTATTCTAAAAGGAATCCGTCTAGTAAAAATCTTGATAGTTGGAGCGGTTAATGCATTGAAAAGTGGCATTTTCATAGGTTTTAAGCCAGGTATTTGGGGCTTTTACCTTTTTCTTACCCCATTTGAATTCATACCCATCTAGTCTTCCAGAGGTCTCTTCCACATAATCGAGTTCAGCACCAGTATAAGTTCTCCAAAAGTATCGATTGGCTGACTTTTGCTGATAGGCCATTGACTTGATGCGTTCAACCAGCAGAAAATTTTCCCACAACTGGCCCACATCATTGCGTAGTGCTGGTTCATTGTAGTTCTCTATCAGGGCGTTGCGAACCCCCAAATCATAAAAGTATACCTTATCCATTTTTGTTACTTCCTTCCTTAAATTTCGACTGAATCCCGAAAGTCGAAAAACGATAAATGCTTTTTCCAACATGTCAATGTAGCGTCCGATTGTCTCGGTACTTAGGCTGAGTTGTCGTCCTAATTCACTGAGTGAAACCGTGCTACCGATTTGAAATGCGAGCAATCTAATCAATCTATAAATAGCTTCGGCATTACGGATGTCACCAAGTTCTAGGATGTCCTTGTAGAGATAGGCGCTACTTAATTCTCTTAGATACAAAATCTTGTCTTGCACGGTCGGATAAGAAAACACCTCTGGATACATTCCATAGAGCAGGAATTCATCGATCCTGCTATCGAGCTCGAAAAGGGTGCTTGTGTCATGCAATTCTGCTAAAGAGATGGGATATAGAGTGAAAGTCCAAGTTCGGCCAGTCAGTGGTTCTTTGATGGAATTGGCCAATTCGAAGGAAGATGACCCTGTGGCGATGATCTTTAGTTCTGGTAATTCATCATGAAGTATCTTGAGATTTATACCGATGTTTGGTATTCTCTGTGCCTCATCAATGAACAGAAGTTGATAACCGCTGACCAACCTTTGCAACCTCCCGAGATCTCGACTTGATAGTGCATCTGCGTGTTCTCTTCTGTCTGCATTGATGCTCAACGTTTTCATAGCTATTTGTTCCAGAAGAGCTTGCACTAGAGTTGTCTTACCAACCTGCCTACTGCCGTACACGATGATGATCTTATCGGAGGTAGTGAGCCGTCGCAAGATGCTTGGTGCCAATAACCTGGTGATCATAGTCTATGAATTTACGTCATTTCATAGATTTAATCCAATAATATAACGTTACTTGAAGACATTAAGCGGTCAATTGGCAGCCTGAATTAGAGCCAAAGCCGATTATTAAATCCGAGTCCTTAAAGAGGGTTCTCGCTAAGGGGCAAAGATCACAGTTTAATTTTGTTGAAGTCGTGCGAGGGCCACACCTCAAATTGACATTTCCCATCCTTTAGTCATCCTCGCTGACTTTTGGAGACGACATCACACTCAGCACCAGCAATATGAATAATACTGATGTGCTGATCAATATTATGGATGATTTGGAAATTGCTGGTCTCGCCCTCGACGGTCTGAGCGATGCTTCGCTTCACTGATCCTGAAGATCCAATCTCCGGGCAGCCGGCAATTGACAGACGTCGTGATAGAAAAAGGCACAATAGACAATTAGCTCAGCAATTGACAAGGCAGAACAGGCTTATATGATTTTGAAATACTTGGATTTGTACCCCTCAATTTCAATCCCTCGTCACCAGGATCACCCAGTCCTTTTCTGGTACATTGGGTGGTACTCCCAGAGAAACCTTCCCCGTGCCCGAGACAGAAGTGACGCTGCCCCCCTGTAGTGCTCCACCATTGCGTGGATCATACCACTGGACTCTAAAATCGGAACCCGAATCACCCATGTCCAGCTCCACCGGTGTGCGGCCCATTGAACAGTACAACGCGTAGACTTCGTCTCTCTTAGCCAAACAAAAGACCAGTGAGTCGCTGGTGAGTTCGTCAGCTGGCTCCATATCCCAAAAAGGGAGGTGCTCCTCAAAGAAGATCCGGGCATGTCGATTCTGATCCCAAAATAGATCACGACTGCGAAAATCCTGGCAGGTAAGGTCGGAATGGGGACTGGCATATCCAAAGTACCATTCTACCCCACAGCCGCCAGCCATCAACGTGCCCCACAATGCATTGCCGCGAGCCAGATGGTGTTCACGATCTTCGTCATCAGGAAGCAGAGCGGTTTGGGCTTTGCCGGGCTCATCTACTGCTAGAACCCAGCGCTTTCCGGTAGCGTCTGATTTACTTCTCCATTTAAGCACGCGGGGATGCACATCCCAAAATTCAGGGTCGCTCAGTTGAAGTGATGCACCGGTCAGTGGAGATTGCTCTCCAATCAGTTGACCATAACGATCGTCATCGTTGGGAAACGTGTGGATGACCATATGATGTTTGTAGGGATCCAGTCGGTGAATGTAGTTGGCTGCCTTAATCACCTCTTCGATGGGCTGATTGTTTTCCTCGCCCAGATTCCAGTTCAAAGCCAGATGATGACCAAACCTGGCGATCAACTCTCGATAATACAATTTACCTTCAACTCCGAAGATCCCGCCGTCCATCAAATGATCGGTCTCTGTTTCGTGGGTCTTAAAATGCAAAAACATCCCTTGCGTTTCGGCATAGCTGAAAATCCGCTCCCATTGTTCTAGTTTGGAAATGTCAAAACGAGTTTTGTGAAAAAGTGAATCCCAGGCCCCTCTGTGGTCCTTAACTCCAGCATATTTTTCATATTCTTCCGTAGCAACCTTTAAACGATGGGGAATAATATTCCGATCATCGCCATCGACATTAAAAGTCAGAAATGAAAATACGTTCAGCTTTTCTGAGGCTAGATAATGAAGCGCTCCCAACAAATTTCGACCCTTGTTGCCTTGCCAGAGAAACTGCTCAGCCTGGTCCTGGAAATCTTTCTCATGTGGCGACCAATTCTTTCGCAACCCAAAAACGTTGGGTGTAGCATCAATGTCTTCATAAGCCAGAAGGTTTTCAGGAGCATCGACCCCTACCTTGATAAAGTATTGGCTAGTCTCTGCATATTTTAGATACGGCTCCCCGACGTATTGTAATCGGCCATTTGCCCGGTTGTCTATACCGGACTTATCAGCTGCATCAATCTGAAGGCTCCCCTCCAGACCATCCATAAAACCAGCACTTTCTCCTTGTCCAGAATCTTCCTCTACAGCGACATTTTGACCTTTCTGAAAAGAGACCCGGTAGTTCCACTGACCCACATGGTTAGGTGTGAACCGTACTATCCAAATGTTACCGCCTTCAGCACTGGTCTCTGCAGCCTGGCCATCGGCAGCATAAAACCCTGGCACGACAAATGTATCCTGATCGTGGATGAAAATGACATCCAGCCGGTAGTTTAGAAATGGATTATCCTCCGCCAGCTCTGATGTCTCAGGGCCTTCAAATACCAGCGTAATGGTGTGCCACTTCTTAAGCTCACCCCTTACTTCAGGTGCTGCTACTGCACATCCTTGTAGGAGTAAAAAAATTGTTAGTATACTGATCGCCAATAGGGAAATCTTAGACATCATTAAATGCAAATTCTTGATCGCATGAGACAAAATAGTCAAAAATTGACCATCTGTCCATTCTGCGGGCTGACTCCCCGGAGTCTGCGGGTGCGCAGCAGAGCAACTCAGGGGCCAGGGGGCGGGCTGGCCTTACCACAACACCACAGTACCACAACACCGGTTCTTTTACTATTTGTTTTCCATTTGCGGGTGGACTCCCCGGAGTCTGCACAGCACAGCGAAGCAACTCAGGGGCTGGGGGCGCGGGCTGCCTGACCACATTACCACAACACCATAATACCACAACACCATGACACATGGCAGAGCCGGTTCTTTTACCGGCGGGTTATTGTATGGTTTTGTGGTACTATGGCATTATGGTGTTGTGGTGTTGTGAGGTTTAATTGATTAATCGCGTAATCGTTTTAGTTTGATCTCGACATAGGAGGATCAGTTGCCGTCTGGTTTGCTTATTATAGTGGGAGCTATGGGCATTGATCGGTAGAGCTGGTTCTTTTACCGGCGGGTTATTATCGAGCAGCCAATGCACTTCATGAGGGGAGAGACTACACAAACCAAAGACTAAGTGCCATCTAACCAATGAGTTATGAGCTATGAGTAACGTTGCTCTCGCTGTCGGTGCTTGCAGTCTTACCATCTGTCCATTTGCGGGCGGACTCCCCGGAGTCTGCGGAGCGCAGCGGAGCAACTCAGGGGCCGGGGGCGCGGGCTGGCCTTACCACAACACCACAGTACCACAACACCGGTTCTTTTACTATTTGTTTTCCATTTGCGGGTGGACTCCCCGGAGTCTGCGGAGCGCAGCGGAGCAACTCAGGGGCCGGGGGCGCGGGCTGGCCTTACCACAACACCGGTTCTTTTACTATTTGTTTTCCATTTGCGGGTGGACTCCCCGGAGTCTGCGGAGCGCAGCGGAGCAACTCAGGGGCCGGGGGCGCGGGCTGGCCTTACCACAACACCACAGTACCACAACACCGGTTCTTTTACTATTTGTTTTCCATTTGCGGGCGGACTCCCCGGAGTCTGCGGAGCGCAGCGGAGCAACTCAGGGGCCGGGGGCGCGGGCTGGCCTTACCACAACACCGGTTCTTTTACTATTTGTTTTCCATTTGCGGGCGGACTCCCCGGAGTGTGCGCAGGCGCAGCGGAGCAACTCAGGGGCCGGGGGCGCGGGCTGGCCTTACCACAACACCACAGTACCACAACACCGGTTCTTTTACTATTTGTTTTCCATTTGCGGGCGGACTCCCCGGAGTGTGCGCAGGCGCAGCGGAGCAACTCAGGGGCCGGGGGCGCGGGCTGGCCTTACCACAACACCACAGTACCACAACACCGGTTCTTTTACTATTTGTTTTCCATTTGCGGGCGGACTCCCCGGAGTCTGCGCAGGCGCAGCGGAGCAACTCAGGGGCCGGGGGCGCGGGCTGGCCTTACCACAACACCACAGTACCACAACACCGGTTCTTTTACTATTTGTTTTCCATTTGCGGGCGGACTCCCCGGAGTCTGCGCAGGCGCAGCGGAGCAACTCAGGGGCCGGGGACGCGGGCTGGCCTTACCACAACACCACAGTACCACAACACCGGTTCTTTTACTATTTGTTTTCCATTTGCGGGTGGACTCCCCGGAGTCTGCGGAGCGCAGCGGAGCAACTCAGGGGCCGGGGGCGCGGGCTGGCCTTACCACAAAACCACAGTACCACAACACCGGTTGTTTTACTATTTGTTTTCCATTTGCGGGCGGACTCCCCGGAGTGTGCGCAGGCGCAGCGGAGCAACTCAGGGGCCGGGGGCGCGGGCTGGCCTTACCACAACACCACAGTACCACAACACCGGTTCTTTTACTATTTGTTTTCCATTTGCGGGCGGACTCCCCGGAGTCTGCGGAGCGCAGCGGAGCAACTCAGGGGCCGGGGGCGCGGGCTGGCCTTACCACAACACCACAGTACCACAACACCGGTTGTTTTACTATTTGTTTTCCATTTGCGGGCGGACTCCCCGGAGTCTGCGGAGCGCAGCGGAGCAACTCAGGGGCCGGGGGCGCGGGCTGGCCTTACCACAACACCACAGTACCACAACACCGGTTCTCTTACTATTTGTTTTCCATTTGCGGGTGGACTCCCCGGAGTCTGCGGAGCGCAGCGGAGCAATTCAGGGGCCGGGGGCGCGGGCTGGCCTTACCACAACACCACAGTACCACAACACCGGTTCTTTTACTATTTGTTTTCCATTTGCGGGCGGACTCCCCGGAGTCTGCGGAGCGCAGCGGAGCAACTCAGGGGCCGGGGGCGCGGGCTGGCCTTACCACAACACCACAGTACCACAACACCGGTTCTTTTACTATTTGTTTTCCATTCTGCGGGCAGACTCCCCGGAGTGTGCGCAGGCGCAGCGGAGCAACTCAGGCGCCGGGGGCGCGGGCTGGCCTTACCACAACACCACAGTACCACAACACCGGTTCTTTTACTATTTGTTTTCCATTTGCGGGCGGACTCCCCGGAGTCTGCGGAGCGCAGCGGAGCAACTCAGGGGCCGGGGGCGCGGGCTGGCATTGACCCCAACGCATTTCATGAGGGGAGACAAACCAAAGACCAAAGACTAAGTGCCATCTAGCCAATGAGTTATTCCCCGAAGATGTTTAACTTAATCCAGGAACCACCTAACCACAATAGACTGAATATTGACCGATGACGAATTTTCCCCTACTGAGCCTATCGTTTTTGGGATTGGGCCTTCTGGCCTCATGCAACAACTCCGATTCAAGCACTATACACACTGAAAGAACGACCACCTTGGATACGCTGGTCAGTGACGGGGCGTGGTGTTGGTTTTCAGATCCAAGGGCAATTTATCATGAAGGTCAGACCAGGCAGATGTACTTTGGATACATCAATCAAAAAGGAGATGTATGTGTCGGTTCTTACAATCTGGAGACTCAGCAAGCGAACCATCTTGTACTTCACGACACCTTAGAAATAGATGACCACAATGTACCGACCTTTCAGATCTTACCCGATGGCAGATTGCTCATATTTTACAATGAGCACAATGGGAATGTCTTTATGAGGAAGAGTACCAATGTGGAGGACATCTCCGATTGGCAACCCACGAAAATCATCGGCGCAGAAAGTGAGCAATTTAATTACACATACACCAATCCCGCGATGCTGTCTACTGAAAATAATCGCCTCTATCTCTTCGGAAGAAAGATCGGGCCTACGCGATCCTTCGATCACTGGTGGCCGTATTTCCGCTTCTCCGATGACTTGGGAGAAACCTGGAGTGAAGACGTCATCTTATTGGATAACGAAGGACGGAAAAATCCTCCCTATATGAAGGTCATTGGTGACCATACCGCTAGAATTGACATCCTTTTTACGGACGGACATCCAAAAATTGGCGACGATGTGTCCGTGTATCACATGTACTACCAGGATGGCATGTTCTATCAAACCGATGGGACAGCGATTGCTTCGGTTGAGGCCTTGCCGATACCCATCCGAAAAGTCAACAAAGTCTACGACGCCACTTCATCCAAGATTCGCGCTTGGATCTGGGACCTTGCTCGGGCTTCTTCCGGACATCCTGTGGTAACCTATGCCAGGTATCCTTCAGAAAATGATCACCGTTATCACTATGCTTATTGGGACGGAAAACAGTGGATCGATCAATTCGTTTGTAAGGCTGGAGGTTGGATGCCTTCACTGCGTCAGGGTGATCTGGTACGAGAAGCCCATTATTCGGGAGGTATCGTCATCGATCCAAACGACACTCGATCCGTTTACTTCTCCCGGCAAATCGAGGGATTTTTTGAAATCGAGCAGGCTCGGTACACTGAGGATGGCTGGGAAAGCCATTTCATCACCAAAAACTCGGTCACCAATAATATGCGTCCTTACGTGCTCCCTGGCAGCCTGAGAAACCAAGCCATCGTGTTGTGGATGCAAGGGTGGTACAACCATTACACCAGATACGAGACGAGCATTGTAATGCACCAGGGAGAAATGTCGCGATAAATTTTAATTTAGGAAGCCCTGGCACCTATGCTCTTTAAGTGAGAACCATATCAGTCGCTTTTCATAAAAAAACATCAGAGCATGGGTACATTTCTATGTGCGAGACAGAGCGGTTTTTTTTGCTTCGGTAATTGTCATCATAATATTGCAATTTATTACTGAACAAATAATCGATTTTAGCCACAGGTGATCATATGCTGTACCTGACGGCACGGCAATGCCTATTCCATGACTATTGCTACCGATAGCGTGTCCCTAAAGGGACAATAAATTTATGGTATCATCAGATCTTGGAATTTAAATCCTCGTAGAGCTGGATCTTTTACCAAATCCAAAATCGTGCAAATCCTAATTCAGACAACGTGCGGAGTTTAAAACCGGGCTTCAGGATCCCTGTCATATCCCTAAGGGAAAGTGACTTACCCACTGTTGATCCTTGTTCCTTAAACAGATGGTGTGTTTTCCTTACCGGGCTCCAGAATCCCTTGCAACTTGGAATTTGAGTCCTGACAGAGTCGGTTCTGTTTTAAATGAATGCAAGACAAACTAACGATGCGGGCGGGCTCCCCGGTCATGTAGAGCTTTGGTGGAGCATGGCAGGGATCGGGGGTTAGTAGAGCCAACCAACTCAAGGCATTGTGCATAGAGTAAAGTGCGTTCCTGTGCCAGACAGAGTCGGTTCTATTTTAAATGAACGCAAGACAAACTAACGACGCGGGCAGGCTCCCCGGTCATGCGGAGCTTTGGCGGAGCATGGCAGGGGTCGGGGGTTAGTCGAGCCAACCAACTCAAGGCTTTGTGCATAGAGTAAAGTGCGTTCCTGTGCCAGACAGAGGCAGTTCGAATTTAAATGAACGCAAGACAAGCTAACGACGCGGGCAGGCTCCCCGGTCATGCGGAGCTTTGGCGGAGCATGGCAGGGGTCGGGGGTTAGTCGAGCCAACCAACTCAAGGCTTTGTGCATAGAGTAAAGTGCGTTCCTGCGCCAGACAGAGGCAGTTCTAATTTAAATGAATGCAAGACAAACTAACGATGCGGGCGGGCTCCCCGGTCATGCGGAGCTTTGGCGGAGCATGGCAGGGGTCGGGGGTTAGTCGAGCCAACCAACTCAAGGCTTTGTGCATAGAGTAAAGTGCGTTCCTGCGCCAGACAGAGGCAGTTCTAATTTAAATGAATGCAAGACAAACTAACGATGCGGGCGGGCTCCCCGGTCATGCGGAGCTTTGGCGGAGCATGGCAGGGGTCGGGGGTTAGTCGAGCCAACCAACTCAAGGCTTTGTGCATAGAGTAAAGTGCGTTCCTGCGCCAGACAAGGCCGATTCTTTTATCGGCGGGTCTGAACAGCCAAAATTGGATCTTGGAATTTTGCATCTTGGAATTTTGGCATCTTGGAATTTGCGTTAAGACAGAGCCGGTTCTTCTACTAAGCCTTGGTGGCTGGGTCTCCCCTTTGACGGCCGGGGTTGGTAGAGCCTTTACCGTTTGAGTTCTGCGATCAATTTGCTAAGGATAAGACTTCTAAAAATTAACCCCAAACGCAACCAGAGTACAGGTGGCCACGTCTTTAAGAGAGGTTATGTCTTTATCTACAAATCATCATAAAAGCAATCTGATTTTAACTATTGTCATAACTCCATACCGCTTGCAGACGATCTTTAAAACTCTTACCAATGCTGAGAAATTATTTCTACACTGCTTTGCGATCAATTTTTAGAAGGAAACTTCTCTCGTTGACCAATTTATTGGGACTGGCCGTAGGCATATCCAGTTTCCTGGTCAGTTATCATCACTATATGTACGAAAATAGTTACGACCGGCAATATGAAAAAGCCGATGCCCTCTATCGCATTGTAACGGGTGATGTAGTCTCCGGTGAGGGGTGGGTTAGAATATCCGCTCCACTGCCCATTAAGATCAAACAAGATGTACCGGAAGTAACAGAGGTGTGCCGGTTGATTAATCTGGACAAAAACTCAAAGACATCCGTAAAATTTGGCACCCAAATTTTTTATGAAAAGGACTTCTTTCTTGCTGATCCCACGGTAGTTGATTTCTTTGATCTGGACATTTTACAAGGGAATCACTCAGCCATAGATGATCCCAAATCCATGATCATATCCCAGGCCAAGGCTCGCCAATTGTTTGGATATCAAAACCCTATTGGCCAGACCATTCGAGTGAACGACCAGCACGAATTTACTGTCGAAGGTGTGTATAAGGACTTCCCTGAAAACACTCATCTCAATCTGGATTTTATCGTATCGTTTCAAAACCTCGAAACGCTTCTGCCTGGTACTAGCCTCACCGGCAATTGGGGACAATTCAATTATTTTGGTTATGCACTGCTGCATCCCGATGCCGACGTTGAAATGGCACGAGAAAAAATCAAGAATCTAGAAGTCCGGCTGAGCGATGAAAATACTTTCCAGCTGGAGCAGATCGGGTTACAGCCTCTGAGAGATATCCATTTTCAGGAAAATAGAGGAAATCTAAAAGCGAGTACCAATATTAAAAATCTCTGGATTTATGCCTTAGCGGCTATAGCCATCTTAATGATTTCAATCATCAATTATGTCAACCTCAGTGTAGCGAGTTCTACACGTCGATTGAGAGAAGTAGGCTTGCGAAAGACCATCGGCGCATTTAGGGGTCAGCTCATCCTGCAGTTTATTGGTGAATCGGTGCTTATGGTCGCCCTGGCCACTTTGGCCGCACTGGTATGCACACACTTCTTCTTCATAGAACTGATAAATAATATTTTCGGTTTAGACCTCAGTATTGCTTGGAGTGAACCTATAACCTGGCTTCTAATTCTAGGATTGACGTTCTTCATCGGTCTACTCTCAGGGTCTTATATTGCCTACTACATCGTCCGAATCGAGCCAGTCAAGGCCTTGCGAGGAGGGATAAAAATGTCTTCAGGCCGGCAACCCGTCCGCAATTTTCTACTGGCCACACAATTCTTGATTACAATTACTTTGCTGTCAGCCATTCTGACCATACGAGCCCAAATGAGTTATCTGCAAGACCAGGATATCGGAATGAACAAAGAAGGCGTGGTCAGTATTCCCATCTATGATGACGACTGGAGGACAAATATTCAGGTAATCAAAGAACAATTGATGAGCCTTCCCGAGGTGGAGGTAGCATCTGGAACAGGTTTCCAACCGGGCATTGCCAACTGGCATCAGACCGTCTGGTGGGAAGGACAGCAAGAGGATGCGTCGATGAATATCATTTCTGCTGATCAGGATTTCATAGCAGCACTAGACCTTGAGCTTGTTGAAGGCAACCTGGACCTCTTAGATGGTGATCAAAATCAGGTCGCATACATTTTGAATCAATCTGCACTTCAATTGATGGGCTGGTCTGAAGCTAGCGGAAAATTGTTTTCTCCATTTGGAACTAACCGGCGAAAAGCCATCCTCGGTGTTGTAAATGATTTTAATTACAAATCTCTTCACCATCCTATAGAGCCATGTGTGATTGTATTGGGTAATAGATTTGCACCCGACCAGCTGCTGGTTAAGATCACCAGCAGCAATATATCTACGGCTCTGGAAAAAATCAAAGAAAAACTGGTGGCGATGACACCCAATATCGCCTTTCAGTACGACTTCTTAACCGATCGATTTAAAGGTCTTTATCAAGAAGAATACAGATCACAAAAACTCATCTCCCTATACACTACCATTGCCATTTTTCTTAGTGTTTTGGGTTTATTTGCATTGATCACATTTGAGGTTAATGAACGCACCAAAGAAATTGCCATCAGAAAAGTATTGGGAATTTCCGAGATATCTCTCGGAATATTAATTTCCTCGAGATTCATCAGAATTGTAGCTCTTGTCTGCATCGTGGCATTACCTCTTACGCTTTATCTGATGCAGAATTGGTTGGCGAATTTTAATTACCGGATAGCGCTTCGTCTAGACCTCTTCCTATGGTCTATGGCCATTATTCTTTTGATGATTGTTGGTACAGGAGTGATAAAAGTTATTCAACTAAACAAGGTAAACACAGCTCAGGTACTCAAACAATATTAGAGTCAACATGACAAAACGCCATGTGAAATGATAAATAAGAATTTCAGCGGCAACTACTGATATCATCCTTATGGATATCGATCAAGGATGGCTTTTTGCTCTACTTTTTGCCACGTGCAGGTGGAAAAACCTTGACAGGCTAAGGTTTACTATTAATTTCGTTAATAAGTCTGATTAGTGGGATGCCCTCTGGGATTTTTCCTTAGAAAAACAAGGCCGCGGGCTGGCAAAAGAGCACCAACTGTTCGAACCGGTAGAAAATAAAGCATGAAGCCCAGGTGACGAGAGCCCCATGCTTGAAAAAGATATCAGTAAGGGCGAGTTTTGGTGCGAGCGCCCAAGCGGGCCGTAGTTTTTCAAGAAAAAAGATCCAGGGTTGCTTTTTGCTCTACTTTTTGCCACCAAAAAGTAGAAAAAACCACACTTCAAAGGGGGCGGCATTAAATTGAGAATGCGCTGCCCGGGATGCCCTTAGGATATTTTTCCTCAGAGAAACAAGGCTGCGGGCTGGCAAAAGAGTACCAACTGTTCGAGCCGGTAGAAAATAAAGCATGAAGCCCAGGTGACGAGAGCCCCATGCTTGAAAAAGATATCACTAAGGGCGAGTTTTGGTGCGAGTGCCAGGCGGGCCGTAGTTTTTCAAGGAAAAAGATCCAGGGTGGCTTTTTGCTCTACTTTTTGCCACCAAAAAGTAGAAAAATCAATTACTTCTATAGGTAAATGATTTTCCTTAACACCGTTGTTGTCTCTGTTCTAAGTTGAATAAAATACGTCCCTGGAGGAACCCTATTTCCCTTGGTGTCAGACCCATCCCAATATTCTATATGCTGACCAACCCCTTTTTGCCCTGTCCGTAATACTTTTACTGGTATTCCCGCTGAATTAAAAATAAAAATCTCTAGTTTCTGCACTTTCCTCAGAGAGAATGGAATCCTGGTCCTTGTAGAAAAGGGATTAGGATATGGATTGCCGAGTGAAACATTAGCTACTCTTGATGCAGAAGAACTTGTAACGGCAGTTGTAGATTGCCATGGTCCAGTAATGGCCAAACTAATTCCAGGCTTTTGAATATTGACAAAAAGGGTGGTTCCATCCGGCGAAAAAGTAGCCCCAGCAAGCTCATCCGTATTTAATGAATTTTTGGCCAGTTTGCATATTTCGCCCTGAGGGGTCACCAGGTCTAAAAATTGAGCTCCATCACCGTCTTCACAAATGATGAGATCTCCCCATGGTGCGACCGTGAGGTTATCGGCTCTTTCTACCAATCTACTGTCATTGGGCTCAATAAAAAGCTCAAGCATTCCCGGTTGGTTTTCTTCATCAGCCAAACCTTCTACCTCGCTGGGTATGTACTTCCAAATCTGTCCTTTCTCGTTTGCACCACCATTGGTACAAGCAAAGAAAATGGCCCCGCCACTATACCACATCCCTTCGCCACGAGCAAACTTTGCTGCACCTTGGGCAAAACCACGCTGCCGTAAATCATCTTCTGGTGCCAATACATCATCCAAGTCTATCCATTTGACCGCCAGCTCAGCTCCAACGGGTATGTTTTGTCCGTTCCAGTTGCGCGTGTCAGCTGAATTCATATCCCTTAGAACCAAAGCCTGTAAACGGCCTCCCATAAGTAAGACTCCCGGTTGATCTGGAATGAAACGATACAACAGTCCATCGCTGCGATCTTCAGTTTGGTAGACAATTCCACTTTTCGGATCGACCGCCACGGCCTCATGATTAAAGCGGCCCATATCTGTAAGGGGCATGGCTTGAACTAATTCCATTTTTTCAGAAACAGGAACTTCAAAGTTAAAACCATGATCTTTTTCTGCTGTCGCACCCACTCTGGATACATTTTCTTCGCATGAAATCCAGGTATTCCAAGGTGTTGGACCGCCAGCACAGTTTCGATTCGTGCCACAAAGACTCAAATATTGCTTCTCAAGTTGGCGGGTACGCGTATCATAAACTAAGGTTGTCGTACCGCCAATGGAGGGCCTGGTGCCACTGCCTTCATCATAGAAAAGGCTTTGGTCCACCAGATTTATGAACTCATAATTGGATCCAAAAGCACTCTTGCTTACTTCGTCGGGAGACAGCTCATGATTACGAACAAGAATGGTTTTGCCATCTGGACCGGGAAAAGCAGCCATACCATCGTGGTCACCGGGTACAAGCAATCCATCATCCATCATTTCACCAGTGCGAGAAAATGCATGATAACTAAATCCCTCCGGTAAATCTAGGATGCCATTAGGGTCTGCAATCAGATCACCATAATTACAGGCAAGTGAGGAAGCTTCAGGTCTTGCCAGCAGGGATCTCAATCCCGTAAATCCCAAAGCAAAAGCAGCACCCATCTTCAGTGCGTAACGTCGCGATCTTCGCTTGGAAAAATTTGTCCTCATTTCGATTGACCTATTCAGATTTCTCGATTAACCTAAAGTTATGAATTCCTTCTTTTGAGTGCCTAAATTCCAGGATGATTACATTCTTGTCGTGCTGGCCATACGACTGGGACTTTGCCACGCTTTATATGGCAAATGGCCAGATCTCACCTCTGATGAATTTATAAGACAGACCACTGGATGCCCTTAGGAGATTTTTCCTCAGAAAAACAAGGTTGCAGGCTGGCAAAAGAGCACCAACTGTTCGAGCCGGTAGAAAATATTGCGCGAAGCCGTGATGACGAGGAAGCCAAACTTAGGGAACAACCACTAAGGGCGAGTTTTGGTGCGAGCGCCAGGGGAGCCGTCGTTTTTCGAGGAAAAAGGTCCAGGGTGGCTTTTTGCTCTACTTTTTGCCACCAAAAAGTAGAAAGAACATTAACAAGCGCAGGTTCACTAATGGAGTAATGTTGTCATTACGATACTAGTCACCATATGTCATCCCCCAGAGTGCTAGCCAACCTATTGGTTGGAGCACTCTACCCCCTTCAAAGGGGGCGGCGTTAAATTGAGAATGCGCTGCCCGGGATGCCCTTAGGATATTTTTCCTCAGAAAAACAAGGTTGCGGGCTGGCAAAAGAGCACCAACTGTTCGAGCCGGAAGTAAATAAAGCATGAAGCCCAGGTGACGAGAGCCCCATGCTTGAAAAAGATATCACTAGGGGCGAGTTTTGGTGCGAGCACCAGGGGAGCCGTAGTTTTTCAAGGAAAAAGGTCCAGGGTGGCTTTTTGCTCTACTTTTTGCCACCAAAAAGTAGAAAGAACATTAACAAGCGCAGGTTCACTAATGGAGTAATGTTGTCATTACGATACTAACAAGCGCAGGTTCACTAATGGAGTAAGTCTAGTCGACCATATGTCATCCCCCAGAGTGCTAGCCAACCTATTGGTTGGAGCACTCTACCCCCTTCAAAGGGGGCAGCGTTAAATTGAGAATGCGCTGCCCGGGATGCCCTTAGGATATTTTTCCTCAGAAAAACAAGGTTGCGGGCTGGCAAAAGAGCACCAACTGTTCGAGCCGGAAGTAAATAAAGCATGAAGCCCAGGTGACGAGAGCCCCATGCTTGAAAAAGATATCACTAGGGGCGAGTTTTGGTGCGAGCACCAGGGGAGCCGTAGTTTTTCAAGGAAAAATATCCAGGGTGGCTTTTTGCTCTACTTTTTGCCACCAAAAAAAGGTAGAAAATACATTAACAAAACAAGTAATGTTGCCATTACGATACTAGGTCATCCCCCAGAGGCAAAAGAGCACCAAACGTTATGTTCGAGCCTGGATGCCCTTAGGAGATTTTTCCTCAGAAAAACAAGGTTGCGGGCTGGCAAAAGAGCACCAACTGTTCGAGCCGGAAGTAAATAAAGCATGAAGCCCAGGTGACGAGAGCCCCATGCTTGAAAAAGATATCACTAAGGGCGAGTTTTGGTGCGAGCGCCAGGGGAGCCGTAGTTTTTCAAGGAAAAAGATCCAGGGTGGCTTTTTGCTCTACTTTTTGCCACCAAAAAGTAGAAAAATCAATACGACGAGGAAGCTATACCTGAGGAACAGCTAATAGGGGCGAGTTTTGGTGCGAGCGCCAAGCGGGCCGTAGTTTTTAGGAAAAAGGTCCAGGGTGGCTTTTTGCTCTACTCTTTGCCACCAAAAAGTAGAAAGAACATTAACAAGCGCAGGTTCACTAATGGAGTAATGTTGTCATTACGATACTAGTCACCATATGTCATCCCCCAGAGTGCTAGCCAACCTATTGGTTGGAGCACTCTACCCCCTTCAAAGGGGGCGGTGTTATATTGAGACTGCACCAGCCGGGATGCCCTTAGGAGATTTTTCCTCAGAAAAACAAGGTTGCGGGCTGGCAAAAGAGCACCAACTGTTCGAGCCGGAAGTAAATAAAGCATGCAGCCCAGGTGACGAGAGCCCCATGCTTGAAAAAGATATCACTAAGGGCGAGTTTTGGTGCGAGCGCCAGGGGAGCCGTAGTTTTTCAAGGAAAAAGATCCAGGGTGGCTTTTTGCTCTACTTTTTGCCACCAAAAGTAGAAAAATCAATACGACGAGGAAGCTATACCTGAAACACCACTAAGGACGAGTTTTGGTGCGAGCGCCAAGGGGGCTGTAGTTTTTCAAGGAAAAAGATCCCTTTTTCTTACCCAAAAAGTAGAAAAAACAACAGGACTAATTCTCCTTCTTACCCAAATATAAATCAAAACCCACCCACCGGCATTCGAGTGGACCATTATAAAGTGTTTTCTTTATGAAAGGTCGCAAGCCTATGCGCTTGATTGCTTGGAGATGAGAAGAAATCACAAAAGCCTTCCACCCTGCAAAATGCCCCTTCAGATGATCTCCAATGTCTGTGTAGAATGCAGTGGCATCCTCCAGGGAAAGCCTTTCATCATAGGGGGGATTGAATAGAACCACCCCTGGTGGTCCTTTGGGTACCCAGGAAAAGAAATCCTTCTTTTTCCACGAGATATGTTGCAAGCCACAATTCAACGCATTGCCTCTAGCTCTTCTGACCATCTTGGCGTCAATATCGAAGCCTGATATTTTAACTGCCGCATTTCGCTCCAGGCTGCGCAATTCCTCCTTCGTTTCTCGAAATAACTTATTTCGATAGTTTTGGAGGTGTTGAAAACTAAAGTCATCCCGAAGAAATTGAGGATGAATGTTTTGAGCCATAAGGTACGCCTCTATGGGAATTGTTCCAGAGCCACACATGGGATCCACCAGCGGCTGGCTTGCATCCCATCCCAAAAGATGAAGCAGACCGGCGGCAAGGACCTCATTGAGTGGTGCTGAACCACGCTCTAATCGATATCCACGCTTGAAAAGGGGTCTACCGACCAAATCCAACGAAATCGTACACTGATCTTGTCGGATAAATATATCAATTTTGACATCAGGTGTTTTCGACACCGACGGCCTCCGGTGAACCTTGGCACGAAATTGATCTACAATGGCATCTTTCACCCGCAAAGCCAGATAATGGGTATTGCGAAATAAGGTGGAATAACAGACCATATTCACATAAATCGTCTTCTTGACATCGAAGATGGAAAACCACTCCGTTTCCTGCACCAGTTGATACAAGTCATCTTCGTTTCTGACGACTCCCCCATTGATAGGACTCAAGACGGTCAAGGCCGTCCTTGCTCCTAATATGGCTTTATATGCCAGCTTCTGATTTCCTTGGAAGGTCACTGCCCGGTTGCCAATTTCTATCCCCCTTGCACCCAGATCCTCCAATTCCTTTGCCAAGACCTCTTCCAGCCCTTGCATAGTCTTAGCCGTGAAAGATTGATCGGGATTGACTTCTTTCATATTCGGCTCTTAGAAATCACAATATCGTAAGTGAAGATTTTACACTTGAAACACCCCGGTACGAAATGGTTCAACCCGTCTGTGGTCGGCCGCTTCAATACCCATGGATATGACCTTCCTGGTATCGGCGGGATCGATAATGGCATCAATCCAAAGCCGTGCTGCTGCGTAGTATGGAGAGGTCTGCCGGTCATAATTTGATTTGATTTTGTCGAACAATTCCTTCTCCTGTTCAGGTTGAGGTTCTTCGCCTTTAGACTGCAATGCTTTTACCTGTATTCCTGTCAATACTTCGGCTGCTTGTGATCCCCCCATAACGGCAATCCTGGCAGAGGGCCATCCTACGATTAATCGTGGATCATAGGCCTTGCCACACATGGCGTAATTTCCTGCACCATAAGAATTCCCTATAACTATAGAGAATTTAGGAACCGTAGCGTTGGCCACTGCATTGACCATTTTTGCCCCATCTTTAATGATTCCACCGTGTTCTGAGCGCTTACCTACCATAAAACCGGATACATCATGCAAGAAGACCAGGGGCAATTTCTTCTGATTGCATAGCAGGATAAATCTTGCCGCCTTATCTGCAGAATCAGAGTAAATCACACCTCCAAACTGCATTTCTCCGGTACGCGTTTTCACGACCTCACGATTGTTGGCAACGATGCCCACGGCCCAGCCATCGATCTGTGCATAGGCACAGATGATGGTCTTGCCGTAACCCTTTTTGTATTCAGTTATATTGGAGTCGTCAACTAGTGCGGCGAGTAATTTTCGGGTAGGATAAGGTTTGGCTCGATCTTCGGGTAAGTGCCGGATTAGCACATCTGCCTCCATTTTGGGGTCGGATGCTGTCTTGCGTAAGAAACCAGCCCTTTGCGGTGTTGCCATTTTATCGACTAGGATTTTGATCCGGTCTAAGCAAGCGGAATCATCAGGCATCTTATGGTCAATGATGCCTGAGATTTCAGTTTGAGTGCCTGCCCCTCCCAGGGTTTCTTTATCCACCTGCTCACCAATAGCGGCTTTTACCAGATAGGGGCCCGCCAGAAAAATAGACCCCGTACCCTCCACAATCAATGACTCATCTGACATGATAGGTAAGTAAGCACCTCCCGCTACACAGCTCCCCATGACCGCCGCGATCTGCGGGATTCCCATACTGGAAAGCCGGGCATTATTTCGAAAAATCCGACCGAAGTGATCCTTGTCTGGAAATATTTCATCCTGCATGGGAAGATAAACTCCGGCACTATCGACCAGGTAGATGATGGGGATCCGATTTTCCATGGCAATCTCCTGGGCCCGAAGATTCTTTTTTCCAGTCATCGGAAACCAGGCACCTGCCTTAACTGTGGCGTCGTTTGCTACCACAATAACCATCCTGCCCATGATATGCCCCATGACCACCACCACACCTGCACTAGGGGCACCACCGTGATCCTCATACATTTCATAAGCTGCCAGGGCACCGACTTCAAAATGAGGCTTATCTTCATCCAGTAGATACGCTATGCGCTCTCGAGCAGTCATCTTACCTCGGCTGTGATGCCGTTCAATACGCTTTTTGCCACCACCCAGATAAACCTTTTCCAGCCTCCGGTTCAGTTTGGCAATAGCCAACTGGTGGACATCTTCATTTTTGTTGAGCTCAATATCAATCTTGGGCATGCATCATTGATGATTTGCTGGCCAAGATAAGGGATTTGGATTTTTCCCCTGAGCAGCAGGCTCAGCACTTCCTGTAATATCCAGCCTTTGATGACTCTAGGAAAAGTGCCATTCTGACGGGGCCGGAATTCACCAGGCCGGAAACCTGTCTCCGGCTTGTATGGATGAAGCAAGGTAGGTTGTAAGCCTACTACTCCCTTCGCCCCAACAGGCAAAAGATCCTTACAAGCCAGCTTGAAGGGCAGGAACTCCCCAGGCCGGAAACACCGTTTCCGGCTCGCATGGATGAAGCAATTTCGGCTGTAAGCCTAACACTCCATTCGCCCTATCAGGTGGAATGGAATCAGTACGTACCGAGATAACGACGCAAAATCCACTCTAAAGCCAACAAACCCATCAGAATAAAAAATAACCATTTGAGGTTGATGGCATTTCGGCTCTGCACAATCCGGTAAAATATCGGTTTTAGACCAGCCTCATCCCTTATGAGTTGGCTAAGCTGTGATACTTCGTCTGGATAGATCATTCGTCCGTTGGAGGCCGTGGCAAGCTGGTTTAGCAAATTGTGATTGGCCACTGTTGAGTAACTCTCCTTTTGGATGGCCTGGACACTAAATTGACCTTTGGCATCATGCCTTTCCCCTTCCCATTGCACAGTGGCATTCCATTGATAGTCTCCCACCGGTAATTTGCCAGCATTCAAGTAATATCCATTATTCTTCTTAGAAAAAGCAAAGTTAAATGACTCCCCGCGGCTATTGGTGATCATCATCGTGACGCTGGGTTCGTTTATTAATTGGTACGATTGATTGTACAATTCAGCATCAAACAAGACATCTTCATTTTCAGCCAATAAATTCTTGGCTTGATAAACACGAAATTTCCTCTTGTCCTCTTTAAGAGAGATAAATTGAATCGTCTTCGAAATCAACTCATCAAAGATGTCTGTTTCACCATTTTGTACAAAATCATACAATCTCCACCGCCACAGTCCTTCACCACAGATGATTCCAGCTTTAACACCGGCTTCTTCTCCGATAACCCAAAGAGGAAAATCCGTTTCCACCTTCCCAATACGTTGCTTCAACAAAACCTCCGACCCTGGAAACACCTCATATTCCCCAAAGGGAGCATCGATGGGTGCAAACTGACCAATACTTTGCACCAAAGCATCACTGGAACTAAAAAAGGAAAATGTACCGTTGTAGATGGGCTGCACTATATTGCTGGTACCTCCTTTGATCTTAATCGACACCATTTGTTGGAACCGATTTAAGGCGGGTATATTCGTTTGATTGCCAACAATCAGAAGCCTTGGCATTTTCAACTCGTTAATCTTGCGCAAGATGGCCGTGGCATTCATGTTTTGGGCAGGCAACTGGTGAAGTACCACAAAATCATAGTCCTCCAAATTGCCTTCAAACTTTCGGATAATCTCGGCAGTTACCTCGTAATTGCGATTTTTGGCCAGCGTGCTGGACAAAGCGGCGACATCAGGATGTGGACTTGCTGCCAATACCAATATTTTTTGACGGGCATCGATCACATCTATAAAAAAATCACGACGATTATTCACATAGCTCTTCTCTCCCCCCAGCCCGCTAAGTTGTACGCGATACCGCTGTAACCCCACTTCCTCCTGCGGAATCGTCAATTCAAAAGTGCTGAAGAAGTCCTCGTCACTGATTCGGAAAACCTGGTCATCCACGACCTGAGTACTTGAATCTTCGATCTTCAAAACCTTTAAAGTACTGCTCTGGCCGAGGAGATTATAAGCTGAGACATCGACCTGAATGGTCGTCTTGTCTCCCAGGTAAGCAATGTTATTATGAAAGATCTGACGCACATAAAGATCCCGATCTGGTGTGGTATCCCCAAGGGCAATCGAGTAAATTGGAGCAGTGAAGGCCCGGTTGGCGTAGAGGGGATCGGCACCCTCATTATAAATGCCATCAGTGGCAAAAATGACCGCTCCCAAATTTTGATCACCATACAGATCACTGATGTACGACAACATGCTTGATTGGTTACTCGACCCATCGGTGTATTCGAAGGTAAGATCTCCTCTAATGGACTCTCCAAAGGCATAGGTTCTGACCTCATAATCACCAGATAAATCACCGATCACTGCCTCAATGTCCTGCCGATACTGCTCAAGTTTGGTCGAATCCATTTCCGTCTGTATCGATGAACTCTGATCCTGAGCTACCACAATGATGGGCGGTTTACTTTCATTCTTACTCTGCTTAATCACCGGTGACAGCAACAACAAGGTCAGCAAGGAGACGGTGAGAAATCGTAAGAATGCCAATCCGGTCTTGACCCACCGATTATTGGTAGGAAATCTCCTATCCCGATAATAGAGCAGCGCTGCAAAGGCCAGTGCTGTAAGCAAGCATAGTAAGATAAACCAAGTGGGATACTGAATTTCAAGATTCTCCAAGTCAACTCATTTTAATACAGACAAAGGTAGCTAACCCACAGCTGCAAACACCAATTTTTAGACTCTTCTAAAATTTACACCCGTAGATGATCTTGCTTTGAAACAATCTATCTGGTACGATCGTTGAGCATACAAAGCAATCAGGGGTGCTTTTATTATTGAACATAGGTAACTTTTATCTGGCCTTATCGTTAATTTAGTTGAACGCCACAAATGAATCGATAAACATGAGGAAATACATTTTGGGTCTGGTGATCATGTTGGTGTGCATTTCTTTGAAGCTTGACGCAGCATATATCATGCTTCCTATGGATGCTGACCAGAAAGATCACTTGAAGTCTTACGGAATCACTTATTGGGTACTCGATAAAGGAGCGGAAGCATGGTGGTTGCTTAACTATCGCGGTGGGAGTTTTGTATTTCGACACAATCCACTCTTTGAAAAGGAATGCTTGACTCGCGGGGTATCTTTTGAAATCATGCCAGATGCTGCCTTCAATGGTATCCTTGAAGAAATCAGTAGTCCAAGTGTCAATCAAGATGCGATCAAGCTCGAAGTAGCACCAAAGATAGCGGTGTATAGCCCGGATTTTAATGAAAAAGGGGAAGAAGTACAGCCCTGGGATGACGCCGTGACTATGGTACTCACCTATGCCGAGATCCCGTATGAAACGATCTACGATACTGAAGTTCTCAATGACGAACTGGCCCAATACGATTGGTTACACCTACATCATGAAGATTTTACTGGCCAATACGGAAAATTCTATCGTACCTATCATGCCTTCAACTGGTATCGTGAAAATCAGAAACGTATGGAACAATTGGCTGCGGACCATGGTCATGCTAAAGTGTCACAACTGAAACTAGCAGTTGTAAAGAAAATACGTCAATATGTGATTGGTGGTGGTTTTATGTTTGCTATGTGCTCCGCCACAGATACTTATGACATTGCCCTGGCGGCAGAAGGTATCGACATTTGTGCTGAGATTTACGATGGCGACCCAGCAGACCCCAACGCTCAACAAAAACTAAACTTCTCCCGAACCTTTGCTTTTGAGAATTTTGATCTGATCAAGAATCCGCTGTATTACGAACACAGTACGATTGACAATCGCAATCGTAAGGTGACTCCGCAAACCGACTACTTTACGCTATTTGACTTTTCTGCCAAGTGGGATCCGGTACCGACTATGCTGACTCAAAACCATACGCGTACCGTCAAAGGGTTTATGGGTCAATCCACTTCCTTTCGGAAGCAGCACATCAAATCCAACGTGTTGATCTTAGGGGAAAATAAACCAGCCAATGAGGCGCGGTACATTCATGGTACGATGAATGAAGGTCAATGGTCGTTCTACGGTGGTCACGATCCCGAAGATTACCAGCACTTCGTCGGAGATCCGGATACGGACCTTAGTCTTCACCCCAATTCACCGGGTTACCGTTTGATTCTTAACAACGTCTTGTTTCCAGCAGCAAAGAAAAAGAAACAGAAGACCTAACCCCCGGACCGAAAGCCCACGAGCAAAGCAGACAGAGTGCTGACGACAACAGATGGTCAGCAGCGATTGCCAGCCCCCTTAAAACCACTGGAATCGGTGCTCGGTATTCCTAGGTCTCGGTTTTCTCGCCGACTGCCCTGTTGTTTCTTGCAAGTACAGTCTTCGCTATGACTTTATCGAAGGTAGTAGGCTACCGATCCTTCAATCAGTGTCTGGTTCAATGAAATTTAGTTTTGGTTTTCAAGACCCGGCACCAATCGGTATAGCGATTGGACAAAATCGTTTTGCCAAATGGAAAATAGGCTACCTATCGACCAAAGCAGCTACTGCATTTTGTTATCTTCCATGCCCACTAATTGAAGGTTTATGAGAACAAAGATTGCCGGGATAGGACACTACGTACCAGAGCAAATCATCAAGAACGAAGATCTGGAAGCAGTAATGGATACCTCTGATGAATGGATTCAGGAGCGCACAGGAATCAAGGAACGTCGATTCGGAGTCCGACACAAAGAAACAACCACCACCATGGGCGCTCGAGCAGCCGAAAGAGCCATTGCTGATGCAGGCATAGCCAAGGAGGATGTCGACTTCATCATTTTCGCTACCCTAAGTCCAGACTATTTTTTCCCCGGATGCGGTGTTTTGGTCCAACGGGAATTAAATATGTCGGACTCGGAGATTGGCGCATTGGATGTCAGGAACCAATGTTCCGGATTCGTATATGGTCTCTCTGTAGCGGATCAATTCATCAGAGCGGGTACGTACCAAAATATCTTGTTGATTGGATCTGAAATGCATTCTATGGGTTTGGATTTCACAACCCGTGGCCGCAACGTATCGGTGATATTTGGTGATGGTGCCGGCGCCGTCATTCTTCAGCCGACCCAGGAAGAAGATCAAGGCATTTTGGGTTCTAAGCTTCATTCTGATGGTCGGCATGCCGAAGAACTGGCTTTCATCAGCCCCGGATGCCATGGTGGCTATCATGGAAATCCAGATCAATACGGCTTCAGTGAAAACCGCTACGACACGGTTTTCATCACCCAAAAAATGCTGGATGAAGCCCTGATCTATCCCAATATGAATGGGCAGCATGTCTTTAAGTTTGCAGTCCAGAAATTCCCAGAGGTGATTATGGAGGTCTTGAATGAAGCCAAGTTACAAACATCAGATATCGATTTGCTCATTCCCCATCAAGCCAATCTAAGAATTGCCCAATTTGTACAACGCATGTTGAAATTATCGGACGAGCAGGTCTACAACAATATTCAAAAATACGGCAACACCACCGCAGCATCGATCCCCATAGCATTGTCAGAAGCTCGAGACCTTGGAAGAATAAAAAGGGGAGATCTGGTTTGCCTGGCTGCTTTCGGCAGTGGGTTTACTTGGGGAGCCACCCTACTGAAGTGGTAAATATGCCAGTAGATATTTTAGCCATTGGCGTTCATCCCGACGATGTTGAACTAAGTTGTGCGGGAACCATTCTTAAGCAGATGCAACATGGCCATTCGGTTGCAATCTTAGACCTAACACACGGCGAGTTAGGTACCAGAGGCAGTGGTCCGCTGAGATTGGAGGAAGCTGCTAAGGCCGCGGAAGTCTTGGGGGTAAAAATCAGAATGAATTTAGGCTTACCCGATGGATTCTTTGATCAGTCAAAAGAGACTAAAATGGAGTTGATCAAGGCAGTCAGAAGCCTGCAACCAAAAATTGTGTTGGCCAATGCTGTTTCCGATCGTCATCCCGATCATGGTCGTGCTGCCAAATTGGTACACGATGCTTGTTTCTTATCCGGTCTTGTGAAGATACAGACGAAGGACGAGAGTGGCAGGCCCCAGGATAGATGGCGACCTGAAGTCATCTACCACTATATACAAGATAAAATCTTAACTGCCGATATTGTCGTAGATATCACTGGCCACCTGGACCAGAAGATGCAAAGTATTATGGCTTATAGATCCCAATTTTTCGACCCCACCTCTGCTGAACCAGACTCACCGATTTCTGGCAAGGATTTCTTGGATTTTATACGTGCCAGGGCGCACGCATACGGTCGCCAGATTGGAGTTGAGCACGGTGAAGGATTTGTACTGGCACGACCGGTGGGAGTGACTGACTTGCTTCAGTTGATATGAATCCCGATGGAGATGGATGCTGATCTCATTGCCAAATGCAGGGCAGAAACTCCAGGGGTACAGCATGTAAATCATCTCAACAATGCAGGTGCAGCATTAATGCCCCAAGTGGTGATCGATGCCATGCAGGATCACCTCCTCCTGGAAGCCCATAAAGGAGGTTACGAGGCAGCAGCACTGCAGAAAGCACTTATTGAAGATTTTTACAATTCTTGCGCAGAACTGATTGGCGCCCGGGCGGAACAGATTGCTTTTACCAGCAGTGCCACCGATGCCTACAACCGGGCGCTTAGTTCAATAGCTTTTCAACCGGGTGATGTTATCTTGACAACCACCAATGACTATGCCTCTAATTTCATTGCATTTATCTCTCTTAAGAAGAGAATGGATATCAAGATTAAGATCGCACGCAACACGAGCACAGGAGAGGTGGATCTCAGTTCTCTGCAAGAAGATCTTTACAAGTTCAATCCAAAACTACTGGCGGTCACTCATGTTCCAACCAATTCAGGCATGATACAACCAGTGGTCCAAATTGGAGAGCTTAATCGGAGTCCGGACTGCTATTTTCTCGTTGATTCTTGTCAGGCTGTAGGCCAGCTGAATGTAGATGCCTCCGCCATCGGCTGTGATTTTCTCAGTGCCACCTTCCGGAAATTTTTGCGAGGACCCAGGGGTGCTGGCTTTCTTTATGTTTCTCCAAGAGTACTGAAAGAGGGTCTAGAGCCTTTGTTTCCCGACATGCGTGGTGCAGATTGGAGTGGCACAGAGCATTATCAGGCACGGGTTGATGCGAAGAGGTTCGAAGAATGGGAAAAGGCATATGCTCTCGTGTTGGGTGCTAGAGCCTCCATCCAATACCTGCTGACTCTGGGAATTCAAAAGGTTGAAAAGCGGGTCCGATATTTGGCTGAACATCTACGGCTCGGACTGGCTGATGATACCTCCATACGACTTCTGGATCGAGGTGTCGAGAAATGCGGGATCGTTTCCATTCACATCCCCGGAGCCAATGGAAAAGAAGCAAAACTCTACCTTCGGTCACACCAAATCAATTCCTCCTTATCCGTTCGTACTAGTGCTCTGTTAGATTTCCAGGAAAAAGGCGTTGATTGGACATTAAGATTGTCTCCTCACTATTACAATACCGAGGAAGAAATCCAAAAAGTAATAGAAAAGCTTACTCTTTTTGTCAAGTGAACCCTTGGCCAGCCCATAGCTACAAGATTCAAGACCTGTACTTTGATCGGCCGAATGATCTTCCAGCCATCAGAACTAAACTATTTGCGCCTTGATTTCTTCTTGTTGGTTATCCCACGAAGGAATATTGAGGTCTGTCGCGGTCTCTTATGAACATCCTCAATCGTAATGGGTGTAAATAGATCACCAATGGCCACACCAATTGAGGCTCCAACGATGGTCCCCAAAATTGGCTCGATAAAACCTGTGGTGGGCTGCTGATTAAGAAGCTCGATACTGATCTGCTTAAAGTCTTCCTTTGCTACTGACTTGCCCACCAGATAACCAACGGTTCCTCCAATTAATGCTCCCCACAGATTGGTTTTAAATTTGCGTTTGCGGCTATGAACCGTGATCGTGTTGATTTCATCGAAATTGATCTCTCCCTGAAAATAATTGGCATCATGAGTGGTCCTATGATAAGTTCTGTTGATCAATACAATGGAATTCCTCTTTACCCTGTACAAGTAGGATTGTGGATAGGTTTTTTCGATAAGATCCAAATCTACTTTCGGTAGTTTGTGAATCTGCCTCGGCTTTAGGTTGATCCGTGCTCGTGAAAGATCCTGAGAATACAAATCTCCAGCCATGAAGGCAAATAGGATCAGGATAAGTGATATAGAGCTTTTCATTTCTCCTAAGTTAATCGTTCGTTTAGAAATTAAACGATTGATGTAAATGAAATGACGCCTTGTCTGGGCAATACAAAGATCAACAGCTTCCAGAGCTGCTCTTCATGTAAGATACCAAGAATTTAGCAACTCACCGGTATCGGATTCTTGTAGTCAAGAACTCTTGATAAGCCTATCAGTATTATGACACCTTAAGCAAATGAAGATCTGTACTGACACCTGGCAAGTCCCGATTTTCAATTCAACATTGATCCTTATCTTCATCATCAAAAATCTGATGAATCCACGAGTCTTATTGGTTACGGGCGATGCCGGTGAAAGTTACGAGGCCCTTTATGCGCTGCACCGGTTTCAAGAAGCAGGATATGAAGTTTCAATTGCTGCCCCCAGCAAGCGCTGGTTGCACCTTGTCATTCATGATTTCGAACCGGGATGGGATACCTATAAAGAGGCACCTGGCTACAAACTTCAATCCGACTTGACTTTTGATGAAGTAAGGGTGGAAGATTATGAGGCCATCCTAGTTTTGGGAGGAAGAGCTCCCGAATATCTGCGTCATGATCTAGATTTGATTTCCCTGATACAAAAATTCGATGCACAGGGTAAATGGATCTTGTCACTATGTCATGGTATTCAAGTGCTGATCGCTGCCGGCTTGGTCGAGGGGAAAAAGCTGACCTGCTATGAGCATGTACGATTTGAATTGGAAAATGCTGGGGGAGTATGGTGCAAGCCCGAGGCAGTGCAAGATGGAAGATTGATCACAGGCCAGACCTGGCAATCCCATCCGGCATTTTACCAAATGGTATTTCAGAATCTAAAAGTGGATCAATCCGTAGGGGCTGAAAAAAAATAATAGATATTTTTTTTCATCATTTGATGATCAAAAATCAATCTTTGATTCATCACAGGCAATAAAGATTTACCATAATCTAAGTGAGGCTGTTCATTAGGAGAATTTTATATATTAATTCTTTAATAAGTAAATTGATGCGAATACCAAGGCTTTGCTTATACGACAGAATTTGATATCAAAAAAACGTGAATACCTAATCTCACATAGATTGGAGTACATATTATAAATATCTAATTTACAAGGTTTTAAGTTTCACTATTAAATTCTTCCATAGACTAAACTCAATCTTCAAGAAAAACACAATGTCCTCCAATAATTGCCGTTCTACCATCTGAGTACAAGCTTTTTTTCTTACCTTAAACCTGTCTTTTACCGGCCGAGCCGATCAAAAAACAGGCTGGTGGAAACTGAGCAATAAAACCATTAGTTACATTCAAACCCTCATTCCCGATGAGAAACAACCCGTATTGTCCCGAACTATTACGCCTATGCGTAATTTCAGTATTTTTCCTTTTTTCTTTTCAAAGTATTTCTCAGACGATCATTGGACCCTCCTTGCATCAGAGATCAAATCGTGGGCCTGATCTTGGCGATCATAGCAACAACCGGGCCTGGCTGGAATACACTCACCATTTTACCTTCAAAAAGGGCATGGCTATTGACTCCGATTTCGGTCATCAATTCTTCGAGAATGGCAAGAAAAGACTAAGTGTCCGAAGTGTCTTCCTTTACGATATACATCGCGACTGGAAGATTGGAGGTGGAATGGGCTTTTTCTGGAATTATGACACACCCAATCTTGAGCAAGAACTAAGATTTGTTCAACAAGTGCAGCACCGTCGAGATCTAGGAAATGCCATATTGCAACAACGATTTGTGATGGAGGAGCGAATAAGTCAAGCCATTGAGACCGGTGATCACTATCAAACACGCTGGCGGTACCTCCTGGGCTTCACATTTCCTACAGCGAGTCCTTTCTACTTTGGTTTTCACGACGAGGTCTTTGGCCATATTGGCCGGCAAGAATCTGATTCCTTCATTGCCACCAACCGGCTCATTGGATTTGTGGGGCACCAGTTCTCAGAATATTTTAAGCTGGAAGGACGTATCATGATGGAAAACGAATTCAGCAAACTCGCAGATTCTTCAAGTAGATCATGGGTGGTAGGGCTCTCTGCCATTCAGGTTTTCTGATCACCCCCTTCCATCAAAGGAAATCAGTAATGACATCAACACCTGCATGTTGATTGAGATGCATGGTGGTTAAGTGGTCAATCGCAGATGACAGATCATGGCGATGTCGAATCATTCGAGAAACATCCAGGTGATGATTTTCAATAAAAGCAAACATCTCCTGGTACTTCGTCGATTGTATGCCATGGCTGCCGATGATCTGTATCTCGCGAGCGACAATCATCTCCATTGGTAAAGGCACTTTTTGATTGGGGATTAATCCTACTTGTAAATACTTGGCTCGTCGCCTCATAAACCGAAGGCTTCGAGGCAACAATCGTGTATCTCCAACAGCATCTATGATCAAGCTTACTCCACCTCGAGACAAGGCCATAACTTGCTCCCAAGACTCGTCAGAAAGATCACCGACTATGGCATCAGCACCAAGTTCAACAGCCATTTGGAGGGCATGGAGATTGATGTCTAGGGCAATCACCTTGGCCCCAATGGCTCTACCTATCAGAATAGCAGATAGTCCGACCCCACCACATCCCAATACCATCATCCAATCTTCAGACCTCAACAGCCCTTGATCAATCACCGCCCGATATGCCGTTCCAAATCTACATCCAAGGATCGCCGCCTCTTCGAAGGACAAATGATTCGGTACCGCAGCCAGATTGACGTCAGCAAAATGCACTTCCACCTGTTGAGCAAAGGCACCCCAATGAGTAAATCCTGCTTGTGATTGCCTCTCACATACCTGATGATCCCCTTGCAAGCAGTACATACAAGAGCCACAAGCCTGCACAAATGGGGTGGTTGCCTCGTCCCCCACTTTCCATCTCTGAACATCTTTGCCTACTTTCAACACCGTACCGGCAAATTCATGTCCGGGAACATGGGGCAATTTGATGTCAGGATCATGGCCCATCCATCCATGCCAGTCGCTGCGACATAGGCCTGCCGCCTTTACCTCAAGCACCACCGAATGATGAGAAGGGCTAAGATCTGGCAGCGACTTAATATAAGGCCGGGAGGCAAATTCTTCGTAATAAAGACCTTTCAAATTCGAGGTTTTGCCGAAAAGTTACAAATGGCTGACAGACAAATCATCCTTTTTACGATAAAATAGAATCAATTCTTTGATGTTGTTTGTTATAGAGATAGGCGATGCAGAACATACTACATAAATTGACTTTTGGAATGCTGTTGACAGCTCTTGCTTCCTATTTCGCGAGTTGCACACCTGCAGATTCCAGTCGTCGTACCGAAGCTTGCTTCACTACGCAGCATCATCAGAAGATCATTCCAAACATCACGGTCTATGTCAAGTTTGGTGCAACAGAATTTCCCGGATATGACAATCCAGAGCAATTTCATCGGATGAAGGTCTCGGATGCCAATGGAAGGGTTTGTTTTCACGATATACCGCTCGGCAATCATTGGTTTGTCGCCATGGGCTATGACGAGGAAATTAGAGAGCAAGTGATCGGGAATATTGATATTCGCTTCGATCTAGGAAATCTTAAAGTAGATCAAATCCTATACGTAGGTGAGGAATAGAAAAATCCCTTTTCTTACAGCTTCCGTCAATCGAGGGAGGGTTTAGGAGGTTGGATCTGCTACAATTGCACCATAAATTCGTGGAATAGCTAAGATTGTTTGTAATTTGGTGGTTCTTTTCTCCAATGCCACTGCAGATGGTAAAAACTAGCCAAGTGTAAATGAGGAAAAACGCAGAGTGCATTCTAGTCTATGATACCACCTTGAGGGACGGAACGCAGGGTGAAGGAATATCTTTTTCGGCTGATGATAAGATCAGGTTGGCGCGAAGAATGGATCAGTTTGGCTTTGATTATATTGAAGGTGGATGGCCGGGGTCGAACCCCAGGGATATGGAATTCTTTCGGTTAGCCCAGGATGTGAAATTCAATCATGCTAAGCTGGCTGCATTTGGATCAACTCGCCGGGCCAAGCTTGACGTCAATGAAGATCTACAGTTGAAGCAACTGATTGATGCCGGTACACCGGTGATCACAATTTTTGGGAAGAGCTGGACATTGCATGTCACTGATGTTTTACACACTTCACTGGAGGAAAATCTAGACATGATTAGAGAATCCGTGGCCTTTCTAAAGTCAGCGGGCAAAGAAGTCATTTATGATGCCGAGCATTTCTTCGATGGCTACAAAGACGACCGTGACTATGCTTTGAAAACTTTGATGGCGGCCAAAGAAGGAGGAGCCGATTTCTTAGTCCTCTGCGATACCAATGGTGGCACACAATTGGGCGAATTTGAAGAGATAGTGACCGACACCATAAAACACTGTGGCTCTATACCCGTAGGAGTTCATTGCCACAACGACAGCGGTCTTGGAGTAGCTTTGAGTTTAGCAGGGGTAATGACCGGTGCCTCTATGGTTCAGGGTACCATGAATGGCTATGGTGAAAGAGTCGGTAATGCCAATCTGACATCCATACTACCCAATCTGTGTCTAAAACTCAAATATGATGTTTATTGCAGCCGACATTTAAAGGAGCTGCGAAATTTTTCAAATTTTATTGCTAAGATGGCTAACGTACCACCTGACATCAAGCAGCCTTTCGTAGGAGATAGTGCCTTTGCTCACAAAGGTGGGGTACATGCCAATGCCGCAAAAAAAGTAGCACGTAGTTATGAGCACATCCAACCGCAACAGGTCGGAAATCAACAAAGGATTCTGCTCTCTGACATGTCTGGTCGAAGTAGTGTTGCCCTGAAAGCCAAGCAGATGGGTATTGAGTTGACCGAGAAGTCGAATGAAATGCGGTCCTTTTTAACCAAAATCAAAGACCTGGAAAGTAAGGGCTATGAATTTGAGCAAGCGGATGCATCATTTCTGGTGTTGCTATATCAGCATTTCCACAACTTACAAGATGATTTTGAACTAGTTAGCTACCGTACCATCTCAGAAGTGGTTAGAGATTCTGGCACCAATATCAGTGAGGCAGTGGTGAAACTAAAAGTCGATAATCACCACGAGATCCGCATGAGTATCTCTGAATCAACAGGGCCGGTGGGTGCCTTGGATCATGCCATGCGCCAGGCTTTCAAACAGGACTTTCCGGCGTTGGGCGCCGTAGATTTGATAGATTACAAAGTCAGAATTACACAGACCGGTTTGGGCACAGATTCCATCGTTCAGGTCTTGATGAAATCTGGGGATGGCAAGGAGACCTGGTGGACTTGCGCTGCGGATCCAAGCATTATTGAAGCGAGCTACCAGGCATTGTGTGACTCTTTTAGGTATAAGTTGATCAAGGACAAATTAAAGAAAGAAGGCCACACACTGGCCATGGCAAGCTATGGAGATTGAGGTATTGGCTTTTGGAATTGCGAAAGATATTATTGGAAGTCGCCAGTTGCTTTTGGCGATTCCAGAACACTCAACAGTAGCTGATTTGCGCCATACCCTGCAACAGAAGTACCCGTCATTCAGCAAATTAGCTTCCCTTAAGTTTGCCGTTGAAGAGGAATATGTGGATGATCAAACCGCTTTAAATAACCGGGATCAGGTGGTGATCATCCCGCCAGTGAGTGGGGGATAATAAGGATGGGACAACTCATTGACATACAATTATTGGATCGCCCACTGGATGTCCAAGCATGCTTTGATAAGGTGCGACGACCATCGTGTGGTGGCATTGACGTCTTTATCGGAACGGTGAGAAATAAGACCAGCGATCGCACTGTTGTCCGGCTCGAGTTTGAAGGATATCGACCCATGGCTGCATTAGAGTTAGAAAAAATTGCCCAGCAAATGTTCCATAGGTGGCCAGTGGAAAGTGTCTGCATTCACCATCGCCTTGGCCAACTTGACATTGGTGAAATTGCAGTAATAGTGGCTGTAGGTGCAGCCCATCGTGATGCTGCTTTTGCCGCTTGTCGATTTGGCATTGACACCTTAAAAGAAACAGTGCCCATCTGGAAAAAAGAAATCTTTGAGGATGGTGAGGTCTGGGTTGCTGCCCATCCCTGAACAAATGATCTACTATTCTGGTGGACGCAGATCCCTCCAGGCCTGTATGGTGTTGACATTAGTGAAAACCATGGGATCTCCTATCCATTTTACAACTTGACATCGAATTTTACTTAACATGGCCATCATCGCATAATGTTTGGTATTGACCTGCTGTGTAATCACCCCATAAGCGCTGGGTTCATAGATCGCACATAGCGGATGCTGCCGGCCGTCTGCTCCTTCAAACAAGGTGACATCGGCAGTACAATCCCTATTTTCCATCAAAGTCGATATGACCGGTTGCTCTATCTTAGGTAGATCTACTGCCAAAACGAGCCAAGTGGCCAGCCGATAAGACATAGCGGTGAATAGCCCTCCGATAGGGCCAATTCCCGGTATGAGGTCTTGCAAACAAGAGAATTTCCCAAAGGATTGCACTTGATCTGGTCGGCAAGAAATATATACATTGTGGCAGCAAGAATCCAGGGTGTGATAGGCTTTCTCAACAAGTGGCTGTCCAGCGGACCAGCGAAGAAAGGCCTTATCCTGGCCCATTCTTCGGCTTTCACCACCCGTCAACACCAGTCCAAAGAGCTCAGGTTCGGATGAAATCTTTTTTTCCACCTGTCTTCTTTATGAGTCTTACTTGTCGGATTTCGATATCGTGCGAAAATGCCTTACACATATCATATATGGTAAGTGCTGCAACCGATGCGGCTGTGAGTGCTTCCATCTCCACACCTGTTTTGGCGGTAATCGAAGTCGTGGCTTGAATTTGCACTACATTCTCCTCCACGATCTGGATGGTAAGATCGCAACGGTCTAGTCCCAGGGGGTGACATAGGGGAATGAGTTCACTGGTTTTCTTCGCACCCATGATCCCGGCTAAAATTGCTGTTTGAAATACAGGCCCCTTCTTGGTATGTATTTCTTCACCTTCAAGCTTCTTAAAGACCTCATCGGGCAAAAAGACGGTAGCCTGGGCTACTGCCGTCCTTGCTGTAAGCTCCTTTCCTCCCACATTAACCATGGTCGGTCTGCCAAACTCGTCGAGGTGCGAAAATTGATTACTCATAGCCATGGATTGAATCGGTAAGAGATAAAAGGATAAATCGAACCTGCGGGAAAATCCGACTGCCCACGAGGCATGATCAGGAAAGCATCGGCATCAGCCAGATTTGCCAGATCGCCAGATCCATGGCCTCGTACTGGAATTGCTTTGAGCGTGGCATCCTGGTTAACGATCCTGGCCTGCAAAAAATAGGTGAGATCAGGTTTAAATTCTACACTTTCGGTCAGCGCTGCGTTGGGAAGCACATGCTTAAGCCCGAGGCTCACTCCCATCCAATAGGTGAAGTAATATTGCATACAAATAAATGCCGATACAGGATTGCCCGGTAAGGCAAATACAAACTGGTTTTGACCGTATGTACCAAACATGAATGGTTTCCCAGGTCTTTGCTTCACTCGATAAAAGCATTCTGTCACTCCCAATTCTCTCAAGGTTTGGGGAACGTAATCAAACTTTCCTTTGGAACTACCTCCAATCAATAGGATGACAGAGTATTCCTTCAACAGACTAGCCAACTTCTCCCTGACCCATTCTCTATCGTCCATCAGATGTACCTGAACCGAAGAACACCCCATCTTTTCAAGCATTGCCGCAATTGTCGGCGCATTCGATGCGCGGATCTGGTGCGGCAGTGGAACCTGGTCAATCGGTACCAGTTCATCACCCGTAGAGACTACTGCTACGTGCGGCATTTTTGCTACCGTGACCCGGGAAGACCCAACAGTAGCAGCCACACCGATCTCTGCGGGTGAAATCGTAGTCGGTGCCTTTACGATTAGAGATCCTCCACTCCGATCGAAAGCCCGAGGATGGACATTGGCTCCTTTTACTACCTGTGAAGTCATGATCGTCGCAGTTCCATCATCTATGGTGAGATCTTCATAGCGGATCACAGTGTCAAGACCTTCGGGCATTACGGCACCAGTCATAATCTCCACCGCAGTTCCTTGCCCCTGTATATGCTGTTGTCCCTGACCTGCGGCAATGGTCATTGTGATCGGAAACTTGGTTTGTCCGGATACGTAATCCTGATGACGTATGGCTATTCCATCCATCATCACTCGATTGAAAGGAGGGAAATCTCGATCTGCATGAATCGACTTAAGCAAGACTCTTCCACAAGCCTGTCCTAGCCCTATTACTTCCTGGTCAAAAAGATAAGGACGATCTTGCATGATCTTCAAGGCCTCAGATACCGATATCATGACGGCTGATTTCTAAAAGCTGTTGCTGAGTATCGATTAGGATAAACCCGAAGGGGTCTTGCAAAAAATCCAGCATAGAAGAGACTGCCAGTGGTAGATTCAGTCTTAAATACAAGATCCACTATTGCCGAACGAGTCATTGATTAACCTCCAATGGTTGACATAGATTCAGAAATCGTGTGATCCTTCCGCAAATGCTCGGCTTCAAAACCGTCTTTCGCCCGATGACCAACTGCTTCGACAATCAAACTTGCCATTTGTTGATCAGTAGCACCTTCTCGCATCATATCCCGCACATTGAAAACACCCTCTCCGTATAGGCAAGTCCTTAACACGCCCTGCGGAGTGACCCTGAGCCGATTGCACGTGCCACAAAATGTTCTGCTAAATGCAGCAATGATTCCTAAATGACCGGCAAAATCATCGACCTGGTACCTGGTTGATGTTGAAGTCTTTGGCACCGGGATTCGCTGTAGGGATGGAAACTCCGCCTTCAGGATAGACTCAATCTGCAGGTGGTTGTAAATTGGCCTTGTTTCTTCGGTGCCGTTGAAGGGCATCTCCTCGATAAATCGTACAGTTAGTGGATGATCTTGCGCCAATTTGGCCATGGGAATGATATCTTGGTCATTCTTACCCCGCATTACCACCATGTTTACCTTGGTGTCGATCTCGTGATCAAGAAGAGTATATAGTGTTTCGAGAACTGTCTCTAGTCCTTTTCTCCGGGTGATGAGCTGAAATCTTTCTGTATTTAAAGTATCTAAAGAGAGATTTATAGATCGAATACCCAGCTTTTTCATCTCCGGTATGTGAGGTAAAGTGAGTGTCCCATTGGTCGTAATGTGCACTTCTTCAACACCAAGCGAGGTGAGCATTCGTAAAAAATCCATCAGGTCTTTGCGCAGGAACGGCTCACCGCCGGTAATTCTCACCTTCCGTATGCCCAACCTCTGTAAAATCTTAACCAACTGCACCATCTCTTCGTAGGCCAATAAAGAATCCTTCGGCAGATAATCAATGCCCGATTCGGGCATGCAATAAAAGCAGCGAAGGTTGCAGCGATCGGTTACTGCCAATCTGACGTAGTCAACGGTTCTTCCGTGATTATCTGTGAGTACCTGTTTGGCCATGATCAAGAATGTGGATGTTAGATCCAAGCCCTGCAATAGACTTTCTACTCCAAAGCCACATTGGCTAGCTTCTGTGGCTTCTGATATGAAAACCTGCTGCAGAGTCTGGGTTAAAGATAGAATTCTGAAGCATACCTTGCTACTCGAAGGCCTCTACACTCTACCGATTTTCCTTCCGCCACACCACCTTGAGTCCTGACCAGATTGCACTAACGGCACAGACTTTTACGTCGACCAAACCCAGGGCAATCGCAGTGTCTCTGATTACGTCTTCAGTGACATCTGTGGGTATCTTAGAACTCTTCTTATACCAGGAAACCCAAATCATACCGTTTGGCTTGATTTGATCCTTAAAGGTGAGTATTGCCTGCTCAACCTCTTCCGCTGACCTGGTGAAGACATGCACACCATCCAATTGAACATTAGAATCGCTAAACTCCACGCCCTCAACCGGTCCTAGCAAGTCATGGTATCCGTCCGGATATGAGACTATTTTCCACAGCGTTCCAGGCTTCATGCCCAGCTTTTGAAACAGTGGCCTCCCTGAATATCCTGGTGTTTTGTCCATTGAATTGGCTATTCAATCAATCGATAATCTTCTTTTCGCCACTGCATCACATAGTTGACCACCTTTCCATAATTGGCCATGCCATCATGCATGTGATTGGTTCGAAGGTATGCATCGTAGAAGGCATCCCGAGCTTTAGGCATGATATCGGGGTACTTATGGACTGTCTTATCAATTTCCTCAAGGTCCAGCTTTACTTTCTCAGGAAGATGGGCCAAATACTGCTTGAATTCGTCTGGTGCCAATCGACGAAAATTACCTCTGACATATCTCCAATAAGCCAACTCTCCTGAGTATCTGATCAGCGGATCATCTGAATTGCGACAAGTTACATAGGCCAAAAAATTACAATCACCTTCTCCTCCCACGCCCATACCGTGGAAAAATTCATGAGCCATGATGAAAGGCTTTTGTAGGGGATGCAATCCAATGTCAATATTGCACTCACCAGAAAACGGATTATAAAATCCTGCCGTACTTAATCTAAGAAGGATTCCTGGTGGTTTTAACTGCCTGCATTTGATCCTTCCCAGCACCGTGTATCTTAGACCCGATGCTATGTCAGCCGTTTCCTCTCGAAGACGCCTTTCCATAGTGCTAAAATCAAAGGAATCAAGTCTTTGATCAATGTCGTGATCATAGTGACTGCGAATCTGAGCTAGGCTTTGTAAGACTATCTTACTCTCATCGACAAAGGCGGCCTTGGTAATTGCCTCTGGTGACCATGGCAAACGATCCATTAGGCTAATGCGATCGTAGTTAAAACCCCAGAGCCAATAGAAAGCAAAGATCACCCAACCAGCAATGTTGGTCAAATGGAGGATATTGAGAAAGTAGGTGGACAGCCGGAGCCAATCCTGGCGAAATACTTGCATGGCAAACCTCAAAATACCTAGGAGAACCAGGCCGAAAATAACGTAGGTAAAAGCAAAAGGCAATAATCCGATTGAAAAGTCTAAGACTGTGCGTACAAGTTGGAAAAGGCCATGTCCATAAACGGCCTCAATCATGGAAGGTGGCACGTACCAATGAATGGCCAGCGTAAGCAACCCCAATAGTATACCAAATCCTCTCAGTCTTCTTCTTAACCTTCGACGAATGTAAGCCATAAGACAAATATTCTCCACCTGTTGAACTACTGAGCCGGAGGAGATGTTACTTTCTTGTGTTTGCAGAAAAGCGGCAGATAAATAGAGGTAAGCGCATATTATCTGCTATTTTTGCAAATCTTTTGATCACTAAGTAAAATTAATAGAAAATGGCATTTGAATTCACAGATGCAAACTTTCAGGAAACGGTTTTAGACAAAGAAGGTTTGGCTGTTATAGATTTTTGGGCAGAATGGTGTGGACCCTGCCGGCTGGTGGGCCCCATCATTGAAGAGCTTTCTGAGGACTTCAATGGAAAAGCATTGGTCGGAAAAGTCAATGTTGATGAGCATCCTGAGGTCTCGATGAAGTATGGAGTCAGGAGCATTCCTACAATTCTCTTTATTAAGGATGGAGAAGTTGTACACAAGCATGTAGGTACAGCTACTAAGCAAGCATTGTCTGAAAAGATTGAAGCCCATCTGTAATTTTTTTATTTCTTAAAGAAATGCTAAGGCTCTTATCCACGTTTGGATAAGAGCCTTTACTTTTAGGTATGAGTTTTATTGAACAATATCATATAAAAGACTTACAAAACCTGGAATTGATTGCCCGTCAGGTGGTTGAAGGATTTATCATTGGTCTACACAAGAGTCCCTTCCATGGTTTCTCCGTTGAATTTGCTGAGCATCGTCTATACAACCAGGGGGAGTCTACCAAGAACATCGATTGGAAGGTTTACGCCAGGACGGATAAAATGTTCAGCAAGCGCTTTGAAGAGGAAACCAATCTCCGGTGTCATATCATCATGGACATCTCTTCATCCATGTATTTTCCCGAGCTGGATGGATCAGATCGAGGGCCCCTCAACAAAATCAAATGGTCAACCTTAGCGGCGGCCTCGTTGATGCTCTTGCTAAAAAAACAAAGAGATGCTTTCGGGCTCAGTATTTTCGACGACGATGTGAAACTTCTTACTCCAGCCAGAAGCAGTACTTCACATTACAAGCTCCTATTGACTCACCTTGAGCAGGCGATCAAGGAAGCTGAGCAAAACAAGGGCACCCGAGCTGCATATGCCCTGCATCAAATAGCTGACAGCATCCACAAACGTAGCTTGGTGGTCATCTTCAGCGATATGTTTGACCGGGTGGAGGAGCCAGATCACCTCTTTGCCGCCTTGCAACACCTTAAACACAATAAGCATGAGGTCTTACTCTTCCATGTCGTCGATAAAGCAAAAGAGCTTGATTTTAATTTTGAAAACCGGCCATATCTTTTTATCGATGTTGAGTCCGGTGAAAGAGTCAAAGTACAACCCCATGATGTGAAAGAGACTTATACCAGGAGGCTTCAACTATTTAAAGAGGAGCTGAAGCTAAAATGTCTGCAGTACAAAATTGACCTTGTTGAAGCAGATATAGCCGATGATTTTAGGCCCGTACTGCAATCTTATCTGGTGAAGAGAAGTCGCATGCATTGAGTTCATCAGACTCTTGATGAAGAAAGTTCTACTTGCACTCATTAGATATTGGGGGTTTAGCGACTCCTTGGACAAATGGAGGATGTATTGGCAAAAACTGGCCAATGCCAGAAAAAACCGAACTTTTTGTGTCGAACACCCAGATGTGAAGCTGCCTCCCGATTCCATTCTATATGAAACTTTTCGTCTTGATTATGCCAAGTATTACCATGGAGGTGCTGAAGTGGCCAAATGGCTGATTGGTCATTTTAGGGCCTACCGTGCCATGGAGAATCTGACTATACTCGACTGGGGCTGTGGTCCGGGAAGAGTTGTCAGGCATTTGCCTTCCTTACTACCTTCAGACTGTAAGATCCATGGATGTGATTTCAATACTGGTACCATCCAATGGTGTCGTCATTACATACCGCTGGTCAATTTTTCCAGCCACGGGCTGTCTCCACCAACCTCCTACCCTGCCTCAAAATTTGACCTGATCTACGGCATTTCAGTACTCACACACCTTTCATTAAATCAGCATCATCTTTGGCTGCGCGAACTCCACCGTCTCAGTAGAGCCGGAGCCCTGGTCCTGTTAACGACTCAGGGTGAAGCCTTTATGACTAAGCTCACTAAGGCCGAAAGACATTCCTTCCAAAATGGCGAGCTAGTGACCCGGTCTGGAGGAGCAGAAGGAAGAAGAACCTACAGTGCATTTCACCCTCCGGATCTGATTTATCAACTCTGCGGAGGTGATTTTAAGATTGTGGAACATAAACCCGGCAGACGAGATGGAGCCTTGATCGAGCAGGACGTTTGGATACTTCAGAAAAGAGATTGAAATCACAAAACCTTATATTGGGTTATAGAAAAGTTCATGTAAACAATATGACTAAACTATCCGAAGTCACGAGCGATGCACCACCGGGACACAACAAGAAAGACTGTGTGGCCAAGAGAAAAGTAATGAGCCGTCAACTGGCTGATTATCAGCACACCATGTATGCTGAAGGGAAAAGAAGTGTCTTAGTGATCTTTCAGGGAATGGATGCCAGCGGCAAGGATGGAGCCACCCGGAAGGTCTTTAGGTATTGTAGTCCTACCGGGGTTTGGGCCATTCCGTTTAAGAAACCCTCTGACGAAGAATTTGACCATGACTTTCTGTGGCGAATTCACCAACATGCGCCAAGAAAGGGTCATATCCAGATCTTTAACCGCTCCCACTATGAAGATGTACTGATTCAACGAGTTCATGGCTGGATTGACCAAGACCGGGTAAATAAGCGTATGGAGGCAATCAACGACTTCGAGCAACTGCTGCAATTTGACAACAATACCACCATCATCAAATTTTACATGCACCTCTCTCAAGAACGCCAACGTGAAAAACTTCAGGAGCGAATTGATAATCCCTCAAAGAATTGGAAACACAACCCAGGAGACTGGGAAGAAGCCAAATTATGGGATCAATACATGGCGGCTTATGAAGATGTGATCAACAAGAGTACAGTACCGTGGTTTATCGTACCTGCCGACCGGAGATGGTATCGCGACTACTTCGTAGCCAAAACCATGCTCGATATCATGAGTACCTTCGACATGCAACTTCCCACCTTAGAAGCTTCAACCTGATAAATCCCTTGGAAAGCGTACGAGTAGACAAATGGCTTTGGAGTGTCAGGATATTTAAGTCAAGGTCCCTAGCTACCAGTATGTGTAAGGCCAGCAAAGTAAAGGTCAACCAAGAGAGGGCAAAACCCTCCCAATTGGTTAGAATAAATGACATTGTCCAAGTCAACAAGAATGGCTTTCATTACATTTTTAAAGTCACCAAAATCCTGGCAAAGAGAGTTTCTGCCACTTTGGCGGCAGATGCTTACCAAGACCTAACCCCGGCTGAAGAGCTCAATAAATATGAAAATTGGTATATCGGCAAGTCGTCGCCAGAAAAACGAGAGAAAGGTATGGGTCGGCCGACTAAGCGTGAGCGAAGGGATTTAGAATCTTTCAAGGAATATTACTTTGACGATGAAAGCTGATCACAGATCTGTAATGATTTTAATTTTTTCGTCAAACCCATGGAAACCTTTACCTTACTTGCCTAAACTCTACGAACTGACATGAAAAATCGCTACTTACTGCTGGCATTTACTGTGGTGCTTCCCATCGCCGTTTTTGCTCAAGAGCAGGGACTGGATGAGAAAATTGATGCAGCTTTTGGCAATGCTACTGGCTGGTTTGTGAATTTGATCTTTTATCAAATTCCGATCACTGATGAGATTCGTGTGTTTTGGGTACTGTTTCCACTAATTCTGGGTGCCCTTTACTTCACGATTTATTTCAAATTGATCAATTTTCGTGGATTTTTCACTTCGGTAAATATAGTACGGGGTAAATATGACCACCTTGAAGGCAGAGTCGATCATCAAGTTGATGTTGCCGAAACCGTTTTTACCGATGACGGCGACAATCCGGATACCATCAGAGTTGAGGGTCATACTGGAGAGGTCAGTCACTTCCAGGCGCTTACTGCAGCGCTTTCTGCCACGGTAGGTCTCGGAAATATTGCAGGAGTAGCCATTGCGGTATCCATTGGTGGTGCCGGGGCGACCTTCTGGATGATCATCGCCGGCTTTTTAGGTATGGCCTCAAAATTTGTGGAGTGTACCCTCGGTGTAAAATATCGAGATATTGAGGATGATGGAACCGTTTATGGGGGTCCAATGTACTATCTCCGTAAGGGTTTAAAAAATAAAGGTTGGGAGAACCTGGGTAAGGTCTTGGCCGTACTCTTCGCCGTCTTCTGTATCGGGGGTTCCTTTGGGGGAGGTAATATGTTTCAAGTAAATCAAGCCTTTCAGTTGCTGGAGAATGTAACTGGCGGCGAAGCCTCATTCTGGCATCAGAAGGGTTGGCTATTTGGTATAGTCATGGCCATTCTGGTTGGCATCGTAATCATTGGTGGAATAAAGAGCATTGCCAGGGTCACCGATAAGATCGTGCCTTTCATGGTTGTAATCTACGTGGTGGCATCCCTCTTTGTGTTGTTTGCAAACTTCAGTATGATTGGTAATGCATTTGCTGCCATCATTGAAGGTGCCTTGACCGGTGCTGGAGTTGCTGGGGGTGCTATGGGGGTTTTGGTTCAAGGATTTAGACGTGCTGCCTTTTCCAATGAGGCAGGGATTGGTTCAGCTTCGATCGCACACTCTGCAGTGAAAACTCGATATGCAGCTTCTGAAGGGATGGTAGCTCTGCTCGAACCATTTATTGATACTGTGGTGGTCTGTACAATGACCGCTTTGGTATTGATTATTACCGGCAATGTAAATCCGGACAATGCAACGCTAAATGATGCGCAGGCTATTCTACTGACTTCCAGTGCTTTCGAGTCGGCTATCTCCTGGTTCCCCTACGTCTTGGCCATTGCCGTCCTTTGCTTCGCTTTCAGTACAATGATTTCATGGTCGTATTATGGATTCCAGGCCTGGTCCTTCCTATTCGGTCGGACGAAGAGGACTGAGTATACCTATAAGATCATTTTTTGTCTGTTTGTCATTATAGGTGCCGCAGCAAGCCTGGGATCAGTCATTGGGTTTTCAGATGCCATGATTTTCGCCATGATGGTGCCTAATATGATTGGACTGGTCATTCTGGTACCGCGGGTGAAAGAGGAAATCGACAAGTATATGGCGGCCATAAAAAACGCGATTGCCACCACCTAATTGCCCAATGGTGAAATGGCAAACTCCAAAACCAAGGGGTTTGTTCATCATTCACCTGAAAAGATCAGCGTGAGAGAAGCAGAAAGCTATTTGTTATTGGGCTCCAATGTCGGCAATCGATACCAGCATTTACAGTCTGCTCTTCGACTTCTTCGCTCGTTGGGAAAAATCATCAGAAAGTCTCATATCTATCTGACTAAATCCTGGGGAGAAAAGAGTCAACGTGACCATTATAACCAGGCGATACACCTCTCTACCAATCTACCTCCAAATGATTTGATGCACGCCCTGCTTAAAATCGAAAACCAACTGGGTAGAGAACGAATCCACACCTATGGACCAAGGACCATTGATGTGGATATATTACTTTATGACCAGGAGCTGCACCAGACTGATTTTCTTACCCTTCCACACCCACAACTCCACCTGAGAAACTTTGCCCTTATTCCGTTGATGGAACTGGCTGCCGAACTAGCCCATCCACGATACGGCAAAACAATTGAAGAGTTGTATTTTGAGTGCGAGGACAGCCTAGACGTATTAATGCTTGAAAATGATGGATGAATACCCCATACCCTACCGTTATGTCTGTATCGAAGGCAACATCGGAGCGGGAAAAACATCCCTTTGCACGCGACTGGCCAAGCGTTTTGATGGCAAATTGATCCTCGAACAGTTTACAGACAATCCCTTCCTTCCTTTTTTTTATGCCGATCCAAAAAGATACGCCTTCCCCGTGGAGATCTTTTTTATGACAGAGCGACACAAGCAGATGCAAAAGCATATTCTGACGCACGATTTGTTTGCGAAACACATTTTTTCCGACTATTTTTTTACCAAAACACTCCTGTTTGCAAAAAACAACCTGAGTCCCGAAGAATTTCGAATCTTTCAACACCTATTCCAGCAATTGGAAAATCCTTTCCCTTATCCAGATCTGCTGGTGTATCTTCATAGATCTACCAAAAAATTACAAGAACTGATTTCCGAAAGGGGCAGAGACATGGAGAGTCCAATTACTTCCGATTACCTTCAAACCATTCAGGATGCTTACTTTGAATATTTCAGAAGTGAAACAGGATTCCCAATCCTGATTATCGATGTTGAAGAAATGGACTTCATCAAGAAAAAAGAGGACCTTGACGAGATCGTCACGCTAATGACAAAGAAATACAATCCCGGTGTTCATCGAGTCAGCATAAGCGGCTGAGATCCTGATGTTGGTCTACCTGAAGCTACCCTTGATCTAAATGCAAGACTCCCGGACAAAGAATTGTAATCAATTCGGTTGAAAATGAGTTATTATGGTTGATCTTTGTCTTACAAAACGAAAAAGTTAAAAAGCATGCGCAGTTTTATCAAAATCGTGTTTGGTTCATGTCTCGGAGTAATCCTGGCTGGATTAGCCCTGGGACTGATCTTCTCAATATACACGGCATCCTTGTTCAGCGCAGGACAAGGGCAAGTCAAAGTAGAGAAGAATTCTGTACTCAAACTCTCCTTTGATCAAGTCATCCCAGAAAAAACAAACAATACTGAAGCCGCAATTTTTAATTTCTCGAATGATGCATTTGTAGGCACCTACGATATCATTGAAAGCATCAGATCGGCGAAAGAAGACAAGAATATAAAGGGTATTTATCTCCATATGTCTTTCAGCAACCTGCGTACGGCCAAAGCAGAATATATACGGGAAGCCTTGATCGACTTCAAGGAAAGTGGCAAATTCATTTATGCCTATTGTGGAGATTATGGATATGGACAGATTGCGTATTATCTCGCCACGGTTGCTGATGAAGTCGTTCTGCACCCGATGGGCATTGTGGATTTCCGCGGATTCAGCACTGCGATTCCATTTTTCAAAGACATGCTAGACAATGTAGGGATATCGATGCGAGCCTTTTATGCCGGCAAGTATAAGGGGGCCACTGAACCATATCGCCTGAACCAAATGAGCGAAGAAAACCGATATCAAATTAAGTCCTACCTCAATGAATTGTACGACAACTTTTTAGACGATATTTCGGCTAGTCGGAATTTATCAAAGACAGAACTCAAAAGAATTGCCAGCCAATTGCAAGGAAGAAGGGCGGAATTGGCTTTGGAGTCTGGACTCGTTGATGCCATTAAGTTTGAAGATGAGGTTCTAGACGACCTGAGAAAACAGTTGGATCTCGGCGAGGAGGACGATCTTTCACTCATCGAATTATCGGATTATCACCAAGTGAGAGAGAAAGACCGAAATATTGGGGCACCATCAAAGATTGCCATACTTTATGCGGAGGGTGAAATCAGGAATGGAGATGAGACCTACGGCATGGTTACTGACGACCATTATGTCAAGATGATTAGGGAGATCGGTAAGGATGATAAGGTCAGGGCATTGGTTTTGAGGGTAAATTCTCCGGGTGGCGATGCCTTTGTTTCAGATGAGATCTGGCGAGCCTTGGAGCAACTGCAGGAAAAAGACATTAAGGTGGTCGCATCAATGGGTGACGTAGCGGCTTCTGGGGGGTACTACATTGCCTGTGGAGCCGACGAAATATTGGCTGAACCTAATACCATTACCGGTTCTATCGGAGTGTTTGGTATGGTTCCCAATGCAGAAAAACTCTTGAATGACAAGATCGGGATACACCTTGATACGGTGAAAACAGAGCGATATTCTGCTGGCGTAGTGAATCCCTTCTATCCGATCGGAGAAGAGGAAGCCGCCTTAGTACAGGAAGGAGTGGATAATGCCTACAATATATTTCTCAGTAGAGTGGCCGAAGGCCGAGGCATGGACCGGGATGCTGTACATGAAATTGCTCAAGGTCGAGTATGGACAGGCAGGAAAGGAGTAGAAATTGGGCTGGTAGACGATCTTGGTGACCTTCACGACGCCATAGCTCGAGCCGCATCATTGGCCGGTATTGATGACTATAGGATTACGGAATATCCACGAATTAAAGATCCCATTCAAAAATTGATGGAAGAGTTAACCGGAGAAAAGCTCGTTCAATCAGCCAAAGACCACATTCTCAAAAGTCATCATCCACAAGCTTCGGAATGGCTCCACTCTCTTATCTATGTGCTCGAATCCGGTCGTCCCATGGCCAGACTCCCTTATCTGATTACCACCAATTAGACAACTCTCTAGTTGAGCAAGGGACAATCTACTGCTGATTCAGTAGGTGTTTTTTCCCGTTTGGTAGCCATTTAAGAGAAGATTAACATTTTCTTGTCTATACATTAGATGTCTATACATATATTTGCAATCGTGAAACTCGAAGATGCCATAAAACAAAAGAAATTTCGCAGTCAACACATCAGAGCTGCCATCAATCTTCATTATGCAAGCTCGCAACTGCAGCATTTTGAAAACAGTATTTTAAAGAATTACGGTATCTCTCTACAGCAGTTCAATCTGATGCGAATCGTTAGAGGACAGAAAGGCAAACCTATAAGCATTTCCGAGATTACTGATCGCATGATTGACAAGATGTCAAATGCCTCACGGCTAGCTGAAAAACTTCGAGCGAAAGGCCTGCTGGCACGTCAGATTTGCCCAAAGGATAGGCGAAAAGTTGAGATCATACTGACTGATAAGGGCCAGTCAGTCATTGCCGATGCCTCCCAGACCATAGACTCTGCAATCAATAAGAGATTATCAGTGCTCTCGAAGGACGAGGCTGAGGAACTAAATCGAATCCTAGATAAAGTCACTATGGCAAGTAGTGGTTCGGAATATTTTATTACAAACAATTAAATCATTAAAGTCTTATGAAAAGTATTGGATTATCATTGATGCTGACGGCTATGGTTGCCTACCTAGGCTTCGCCGACACCAACCCAATAGGATCGGAGGTTGATCTGGAGAAAAGCACCGTCGAGTGGGTTGGGAAAAAAGTGACTGGTAAACACCACGGCACAATCAAATTGAAAGAAGCCAATCTCACCATGGAAGAGGGCATGCTAAAGGGAGGTTCATTCGTCATTGACATGACTTCGATTGAGAATCTCGATATGGCAGGAAAAGAAGGCGCTGGCAAATTGGAAGGACATCTAAAATCACCGGACTTCTTCAATGTTGCTGAGCACCCCACTGCAAGATTAGACATTTCAAAAGTGGTGCATCGAGGCACTGAGGGAAGTTACAAGGTGGTGGGTGATCTCACAATAAAAGGCATTACCAAACCGATCAAGTTTAATGCCCAATTCGGTGAAGAAGACGGGATGAAAGTTGCAACTGCCGACATCCTTGTTGACCGTTCCGAATATGATGTTAGATATGGTTCGGGAAGTTTCTTTGACAATCTGGGTGATAAGACGATCTACGACGAATTTGAACTGAAAGTAAAATTGGTCTTGAAGTAGTAGACCGCAAGTTTCATATTGAAACGCTGTCATCCTAAACAGGTGACAGCGTTTTTTCTTTAGGGCTTATGCGCTTATTAAGAAAGATTGGATCAGAATAAATGAAAAGAGGAGCGTCCACTTAGGTCGTGGCCACTCCTCAAACTTACCCATGGTCTGGTGTTTTTTTAGTTTTCTTGTCGGCGAAAAAATTTGAATGTCTTTTGCCAGTCAATTCCGGTCAACCTCAAATAATACCACCCAACGGGCAGACCCGCCACCATAATCGACTGATAGTCATTATCGAACTCACCATGAAGTTGTAATTGTCCAGTCGGCGCCAAGATGGCAAAATCGGCATGGTTTGCATTTGGTAACCGCACGTGGAGGAAGTCGTCGGGCATGGTTGGGTAAACCACAGGATTGGTCAGGGGATCTCTACTGATTACGACCAAGTCTGACGTGCTGACCTCCCCGCTATGATCGACACTTAAAAGACGGTAGATTGACTCGGGATCTGGATCGGTGTCGGTATAGGTGTACTCATGCCCATACTCAGTATCACCCTTTGATGCTATTTCGGCCACTACCTGAAAGTCTTCCGGACCAGAATTCGTACGTTGTAAAACAAACCGATCGATGTTACTTTCCCAAGCTGTAGTCCAAGAGAGTGCATTCACAAAGCTTTCAGCATCTCCCTCAAATTCTAGCAATTCTAGGGGTAGTGCTCCCGAAGATGTACCATAGGAATATAGTACGCAGTCTTGATCGAGGCCAGTGATGGCATGACAACAAGAAGGATTCATATTGGCATCTCCAAATGAAGTAAGGATATGTCCTAAACCCAATGCATGGGTCACTTCATGTTGTAAGATCTCTCCCATCTCCGAACATCGGCAATCCCCTACCCCATCATTGATGACAACATACCCGTAGGACCCGGTATACCAAGTTTCGCCATTATAGGTATGAGACCCCAAGCCATAGAGACCTCCAATAGCCAAGATGCCGGAACAGTTGGACAGGTCTGAAATTTCATTACAAGGATCGTCATACTGTATGACGATATGCCTCGATCCACCCAAGTTATCGCTGATCCAACTGCGATAATCCGCCCCAATGGCACTCCCATCAACACACGAAGCTAATGCCGGTACCGTCCCTCCAACCACGAGGTTAATTCCCGGATAGGAGGTATTCAAATCCAGAACACATTGCTGAGCCCACACATTTGCTGAGCTGCAACCAACCTGACCGGCTTGCTCATAGTGAAGTGCAACGTGATTCGTAGAAAAATCCTTCCAACGGAAATAGCGATTATTACTGCTTAAGTAAGCGCAATGTGATGGCTCAGCTCGCATATGCTGCCGGGTAATGAAATCCCCATGACTCAATGTGCTCACACATCGATTGCGATCCCACGAAAGGCCTTTGTGTACCACCGAACGCAATTCATTGACCAGTTCTTGTCGATAATATACACCTAGAGGTTCAGTCCCTTGATCCTTTGTAACCTCAAATTCTCGTGCTTGAGGTGACGGTACAAAGAAAAATTGATCAGCAACGATCATCTCTTCAAAGACATAGTAAGAATAACATATGGGGTGATATAGACCTGATTCTCGTTTCTCCAAAAACAGGAGATAGATCGAACCGTCGTATAGATCTAAATCACCCCACATCGTCATCCAATTACCGTCAATTATCCGTTCCCATTTCTGGACCTCAAATGCATCGCCGCTTTGTAACTCACCTTTTATATTGTCAAGTACAACGAGTTGTGTTCTAAAGAAAGTTGTACCATGAAGGTCTGATTCATAGCTATGAGATGCCCTTGCTCTTACGACCACATCTGCCATCGTTGCGAGTTCTCCCAGATCGGCAAAAGGTCGAATGGTCGTACCTCGTACAAAAGTCGTTACATTTAGTAAAATCACAGCTACAATCAGAACCCTTAGGGTGCTCTTACTCATAGAGAAACACGGTTATCATCACGATATGAGCGGAGATAACTGTACACCTGGTTGACCTTAATGAAATGGGATGAATCTAAGGTCTCAACCGGGCAAGCAAGTTTGACTTGCTGTACAAATCATAGCTGGGATGGAATTGAGAGATATGCTCTGGCCAGCAATTTGCAAATTCTTTGCCAGAAAGGAATTTAGGGTCCCTTATGAAGAGATATCGGCTATTTTCTTACATGTAAGCTACTCAAAATGTGCAAGTAGCAATCACAAAAATTTATAGAAGCGATGGTGGGTTACTGAGCTTCTTCTCTTTTCTTTTGATGGTAAGGTTTGATAATCAAACGCAGAGACTGGTCGTAAGAAAAGTAATTCCATACCCAATTTAGAAATACAATAAGTTTATTGCGAGCTCCCAATAAAGAGTATAAGTGTACCACCAGCCAGATGACCCAGGCAAAGAAACCTCCAAACCTCCAATTAGGTAAGTCTACCACGGCCTTATTTCGGCCAATGGTGGCCATCGTACCTAAATCCTTATATCGAAAAGGTTCCCAATCATTCTCATTTTCCTGCTTGAGATTTGTGGCTAACTGCCTAGCCATTTGCAGGGCAGTCTGGGCAACCTGAGGGTGCCCCTTTGGATATTCCTCATCTTCCACTGCCAGCGCGATGTCACCAATGGCAAAGAGATCATTTGCCCCTATTACCTGGCAATATGGGTTGATAAGCAGACGGCCATTGTGACCAAGTAAATCATCCGGCAGCCCCAGCATTCGTTTGCAGGTGATCCCCGCCGCCCAAATGACTTTGCCGCAGGTGATCCGCTGACCATCGTTGGTATATACATAGTTGTCATCGACGTCCTTCACCCGCTTGTTCTTCATCACAATGACTCCCAGCTGCTTTAAGTACTTCTCAGCATTGCTCGATGCTTTTTCTGACATACTTGGCAGTAAACGTGCTCCGGCGTGAATTAGGTAGATGTCCACTTCCCCATAAGCAAGTTCTGGATAATCCTTGGGTAAAATATACTTCTTCATTTCAGCAAGCGCACCTGCGACTTCTACTCCGGTTGCTCCTCCTCCCACCACCACGATATCAATCAATTCTTGTCTCTTCTCATAGTCACGGGTGGATACAGCGCGCTCATAGTCAGCCAGAATTACATTTCGTATATGAAGTGCTTCAGAAGTGGACTTCATCGGATATGAATACTTCTCAATACGGGTGTTGCCGTAGAAATTCGTTGTGGCACCCGTAGCTATGACCAATTTGTCATAATTCAAGTATCCAAGCTCGGCATAGACGCGCTTTTGTTCCAGGTCGATTCGCTCAATATTGCTGTATCTGATAAAGATATTGTCTGATCCCTGAAAGATCTTCCGCAAAGGAAAACTGATCGAACTGGGTTCCAATCCAGCCATAGCCACTTGGTAAAACAATGGTTGAAACTGGTGGTAGTTGTTCTTATCAATAAGAACCACTTGATATGACGACCTGCGTAGTTTCTTGGCCAACTCGAGTCCACCGAAGCCAGCACCAATGATGACAATCCTTTGTTGGCCAGTCTCCGGTATGTTGAAAGCCATCGATTATTCTCCTTGGTTCCAGAGAGGGGAAGGATAGATACCCTGATTGGCAAATCGCTGAAATGCCGCTTTTACACGATCAGCATCTTCCTTATAGGTCACTCCATACCATTGATCCTTGGATGTGAGCAGTTTCACCTTAACATCTCCGGCTTTGATTAATTCATCTATAATCAGAGGGATGAAGTATTCGGCCTTCGGATTGGTCTGATTGGACCGCACAAAACGATGAAAACCAGCTTGTAATCGAGGAAACAAATCTTGATGAAAACCCCAAAAATTCATCGAGACCGGTACCTCACTTGACAGGGTTCCCTCACCAGCCTCACCATACACAATATGTCCTTGAGCGTCCTTCCGAATTTTGAGAATCTCTTCAATTTCAGTGAGATCACCTTCGGCATTGGCACTACAAACTCCTCGATTTACGTGGCCTTGGCTAGAGAGTGTGTTCTCCAAAATGTAACCCACCATACCAAAACGATCTGGAGCAGCTTCTTCCCGGAGGAATCGGGCAATTATTGCAAAGCTGTCTTTGCCATAGTAATCATCGGCATTGATCACTGCAAAGGGCTCATGGATCACGTCCTTAGCCACCAGTACAGCGTGTGAGGTACCCCAAGGCTTTTCACGCTCTGGCAAATCGGTGAATCCGGGAATGGCTGGATTAACTTCCTGACATACAAAATGCACGTCGATCGCGTTCTCAAATTTGGAAGTTATTTTATCAGCAAATTCTTCTTGAAAAAAATCCCGAACGACAAAAACGACCTTGCCAAAACCGGCCTGAATCGCATCGTAAATGGAGTATTCAAGAATGGTCTCTCCTCCGGGACCCAATTCATCCAATTGCTTTAACCCACCGTAGCGGCTACCCATTCCAGCAGCCAACACAAGTAAACTAATCTTTTCTTCAGACATCTAAAGGCATTATTGTCCCCAAAGATAGGAACAAGGCTAAGATTGTAAAATCGCCTCAAATCAAACCAGATCGGCTGCGGGTTTTCTGTATCTTGCCTTCAACCTTACCAAACGCTATTGTAATGACACTTGCCACCATTGACATTGCTATCATTGCCTTCTTCTTTGCGATCACCCTGGGCATTGGAATCTATGTATCACGCACTGCTGGAAAAGACACCAGTGAATATTTTCTGTCGGGTAGGAACATGCCTTGGTGGCTCCTGGGAATGTCAATGGTGGCGACCACTTTTTCTACCGATACGCCCAACCTGGTTACCGATATTGTCCGTCAGAATGGCGTTTCGGGCAATTGGGTTTGGATGGTCTTCTTGATCACAGGCATGATGACTGTTTTTATCTACGCCAAACTGTGGCGAAAATCCAATGTGACGACCGACATTGAATTCTATGAATTGAGATATGGAGGTCGACCTGCTCAATTTTTACGAGCATTTCGCGCCATTTTTCTGGGATTGTTCTTCAACGTGTTGGCCATGTCTGCTGTATCACTGGCAGCCATTAAGATCGGAGAAGTCATGCTGGGCCTTTCTCCACTGCAGACCATCGGTTTGGCTGCCTTGATCACAGTGATATTCAGCTCCTTAGGTGGTTTTAAAGGCGTAGTCTATACCGATTTTATTCTATTTTTTGTGGCGATGATTGGTGCCATCGGAGCTGCGGTAGTAGCCGTAAACCTCCCCGAAGTGGGTGGTCTATCCGGGTTATTCACCCATGATTTGGTACGTGAACACATGTCCCTTCTGCCTGATTTACACAATCAGGACATTCTCATCGCTCTAGTGATCATTCCTCTTGCTGTACAATGGTGGGCTGCCTGGTATCCCGGATCAGAACCGGGGGGTGGTGGGTATATTGCCCAACGGATGTTGGCCGCTAAGAACGAAAACCATGCGATCGGTGCCACTTTTTTCTTCAATATTTTGCACTATGCCCTGAGACCATGGCCCTGGATTTTGGTGGCGTTGGCCTCCCTGGTCGTCTTTCCTGACCTGGAAAGCCTTAAAGCCGCTTTCCCCAATATATCGGAAGGAAAACTCGGTCATGACCTGGCTTACCCAGCCATGCTGACTTTTCTGCCAACGGGTCTTCTGGGATTGGTTTTGGCTGCATTGATTTCTGCCTTTATGTCGACCATTTCCACCCATTTGAACTGGGGTGCCTCTTATCTGGTGAATGACTTCTACCGCCGCTTTCTCAGACCACAGGCAAGCGAAAGGGAATCGGTGATGGCCGGAAGGGTTACCACTTTCATTTTGATGTTTCTAGCAGCCGTCATGGCGTTAGTCATGACCAATGCACTACAAATATTTGATTACATCCTCATGTTCGGTGCCGGCACCGGATTGATTTTCCTATTGCGCTGGTTTTGGTGGCGGATCAATGCATGGAGTGAAATTGTAGCCATGTTTTCCTCGGGAATCATTTCATTCATCTTTGCCTTTGGGGGATATCCCGAAACTTGGAATGCGCATTGGCGATTTCCCATCATTGTGGGGATTACCACTGTGGTCTGGTTGACCACCACCATGTTGACTTCACCTGAAAGTCAACAAACTCTCCGCAATTTTTATCGACGCATTCAACCAGGTGGACCCGGATGGACAAAAATCATTGATGAAGCCAAAGCCGATGGTGAAGAATTAATTGAAACCCATCAAAAATGGACGGTACCCAATGGCCTGATTGCCATGTTGCTGGGTATTGTCATGGTATACTCCATCCTGTTTGGCACTGGTAAATTACTTTATGGTGAGCACAACACTTGCGTGGTATTGTACGTACTTGCGATCATTTCGGCCCTTGGTCTGCAAAGACTCTGGAAAAAAGTAGGTGGTGAAATGGTTTAGCTGATGTTTAGACATAGTACAACGGTACGAGTCAGGTATGGAGAGACCGATCAGATGGGTTATGTTTATTATGGAAACTATGCCCTATATTATGAGATTGGTCGGGTTGAGGCACTAAGGTCTCTGGGATTGTCTTATCGATCTTTGGAAGAAAAGGGAATTATGATGCCGGTAGTCCGGGTGGAGAGCAAATTTATTCGACCTGCCACCTATGACGATCAGATTTCTATCAGAACCACCATCAAGGAACTGCCTAAGAAACTTATTACTTTTCATGTGCAGATCAATCGAGCAGCAGACGAACGATTGCACGAAGCTAAAGTCACTTTATATTTTCACGATATCAATACCGGAAAGATGGTTTCAGCACCTAATGAAATTGTTGACCGGTTAAAACCCTACTTTTAGCATATCAGTATATTTTCTCACATAAAGTATCGACTTCTAAAAACCCAAATTTCAGTAATTAAATGGGCTAAAAATCAAACCTTCCCTGGCTTTGCTGGCATTCCCATTCATGATGTTGTCAAATTTATCATTCATGAAATAAAAAGGGAAGATATTTCCACTCGAGCAAACTCGATGGCCTTCAGTTTTTTTATTGCCTTATTCCCAGCCATCATATTCATGTTCACCCTGGTAGCCTACTTGCCTATTCCAAATTTTGATCAGGTAATCAGAGCTGCCATTCACGATGTGATACCGGAAAATGCCCATGCTTTTTTATTTGAAACTGTCGATGAGATCAGATCTATACCTCGAGGTGGTCTTCTCTCTCTTGGTTTTATTTTGGCCATTCTCTTTGCCTCTAACGGATTTATGACGATGATACGGGGTTTTGAAAAATCGTATGAAGTAACCTTTAAAGCCAGGAAGTTTGTACGGAAGCAAGGAATAGCGATTGGACTAACCTTGTTGGTAGGAGTTTTATTTTTGGTTTGCGCTATCTTGATTATCAGTGGCACCCAGATTCTGGGCCTATTATTTGATGAGTCAGCTGAATCCGGGATCAATAGGTATGTTTTTCAATTCTTGAGATGGGGAGCCCTGTTCTTTCTATACTACAGTATTATTGCGGTATTGTACCGGTTTGGTCCTCCACTATATACCAAATTCAAGTTCTTTTCACCAGGCACCAATCTGGCAACACTTTTGAGTCTGATCATATCTATACTTTTTACTTATGCAATCAATAATTTTGGAACTCAGGATCGAATTTACGGACCCCTGGGCGCATTGATTGTTATGCTTTTATGGATTCAAATCAATTGCTTGATTCTGTTGATCGGTTTTGAGCTGAATGCCAGCATAGCTGTGAACCGTGATTTGCGCAATAGACTAGACTCAGACCAGGATCGGTAAGAGAATCGGAGTTGTGGAGTTGCGGTGTTGTGGTATTGTGGTGTTGTGGTGTTGTGGTATTGTGGTTCTTAGTCTTTGGTCTTTAGTCTTTCTCCCCTCATGAAATACGTTGGCTGCTCGATAATCACCCGCCGGTAAAAGAACCGGCTCTGCCCCATGGTGTTGTGGTATTATGGTGTTATGGTATTGTAGTAATGTGGTAATGTAGACTCATGAAATGCGTTGGCTGCTCGGTAATAACCCGCCGGTAAAAGAACCGGCTCTGCCTGACCCCATGGTGTTGTGGTATAATGGTGTTATGGTATTGTGGTAATGTGGTCTCATGAAATGCGTTGGCTGCTCGGTAATAACCCGCCGGTAAAAGAACCGGCTCTGCCTGACCCCATGGTGTTGTGGTATAATGGTGCTATGGTATTGTGGTAATATAATCACCCGCCGGTAAAAGAACCGGCTCTGTCATGTCTTTTTGGAATCCGAGGAGCCCGCCCGCATTCATAACTCATAACTCATCATTCATAACTCATAACTTATCACTCATTAAGAAATCACTCATCTTTAATAGCTTTTACCGGATTCATCACGGCAGCTTTTAGACTTTGAAAACTGACCGTTATCATAGCAATGCCTAAAGCCACCAATCCAGCCAGCAGAAAAACCGTCCAGTGAACATCAATTCGATAAGCGAAATTGTCTAGCCACTGTCCTAATGCATACCAGGTAATAGGAATGGCAATTAGTATTCCCATGAGGACCAACCAAATAAATTGACGTGACAAGAGACTTACAATATTCCCGATACTGGCTCCCAGTACTTTTCTAATACCAATTTCTTTGGTACGATGCTCCACCACGAAAGTAGACAATCCAAACAGCCCCAGGCAAGAAACCAAAATGGCCAACAGGGAAAAGAGCATGATAATTTTGCCAATGCGCTGTTCCGCCTCATACATTTTGGCAAAGGACTCATCGACAAATCGATAGGCGAAGGGTTGACTCGGGGCCATCTCGTTCCAGGTTCGTTCTAGATGTCCAAGTACTTGATCCGTTTTACCGGCTTGGTACCGCACCGAAACTGATCCAGTAGATCTACCCAGGAAGAAGCCCAAGGCCTCGATTTCTTCCCGAAGGCTCTCAAAGTGAAAATCTTCGACAATTCCTATGATGGTGTATTCAACAAAATCCTCTGGCCGGGGCGTACCTTGAATATCATCTTCTAGGCCGTAGATCTTCTTTCCCAGCGGATCTTGGTAGCCTAAGATGGCGATCGCCGCTTCATTCAGGACCACTGCATTGCTATCACCACCAAAACTTGGGTCAAAAAAACGGCCTTCTTTTAGTGTCAATTGATAAGTATCTGCATAGTCATGATCTACGTACCAGTTATCCATATTGATGGCAAGATCTTCTCGAAATTCTCTTGCCTGAGAGTAGGTGCTGTTGCTCCGGGCAGATGGAATGGGCAGGTAAGCCGAAACAGTCGCCGCTTCAACTGCAGGATCTTGCAGTACTTGTTGCTTAAATGATTGGATATTGTTCCCCAATGTAAAGGCATTGCGCACAACGGCAATCTGGTCCCTTTGAAAACCTAATTTTTTTTCTTGGATAAAATTTAGTTGCTGATAGATCAAAAAAGTACCAATAATTAAGGCCGTTGCAATAATAAATTGGAACACGACCAAACCATTCCGAAGGACCTGATCACGACCATCTCGCTTCCCAACGGCAGCCCGAAGAACTTTAATAGGTCGAAAGGCCGACAGAAAAAAAGCTGGATAACTACCTGCCAACAGGCCAACAAAAAAGATCCCACCGAGTAATGCCAACCAAAAGTTGAAGCTGCTCCATGGAATAGTTAGGGCTATTCCAGTTAGATTATTGTACCATGGCAATACCAATAAACTGAGCATCAATGCAAATACTACCGCAATGGTTGCGATCACAATTGCCTCACTTAAAAATTGATAGATCAGTTGTCGCCGATTGCTGCCCATCACTTTCCGTACACCAATCTCCTTACTACGCTGGGTAGATTTAGCCGTTGTGAGGTTCATGAAGTTGATGCAAGCGATCAATAAGACAAAAAGTGCAATAGAGGAAAATATCCAGACGTATTTAATATCACCATTCGATCTTAATTCTACCTGAAGTTGGGACCGCAAGTGAATGTCAGTAAGTGGCTGGACATCGAATCTTGCATACTGCCCGGTGGCTTCAAACTCCTCCAAAGTCATACCAAGGAGTGTACTGCTGGTGATCTCCAGTTTTTGACGAGATAGGTCAATAAACTTCCTCTGAAAATCATGAAAAGATGTACCATCTCTCAGCAGAAGATAAGTATGAAAATTATTGTTCGAAGCCCAAAAAGGAGGGGAATTTTCAACTTCCTCATTGCCATTCATGGCTAGCAGCATATCCGCTTCAAAATGGGTTGTCGAAGGTAAATCTTTGAACACACCAGCAATTTCCCACGGCTGCACATTACCGTCCAAGAGCAATTGTTGACCGATGGCTTGGGATGAAGAAGAAAAAAGTCGATGAGCAAGTGATTCAGAAATCACCAAACTGTGCGGCTTAGTGAGCACTTGATTTGGATCGCCCTCCAACATGTCCACAGGGAAAAGATTAAAAAATGAACTATCGACAGTGAGCACTTCCTCCACCTGCATCTTTTGCATTTCCCTTCCTACTATCTCGATCAAGTATGATCCATATTGACGAAATCGGCACCAATCCACGATTTCAGGCAGTGCTGCTGCTGCATCTGGTGCAACAATAGCTCCAGTCACTGCCATGTTCATCACTGTCCCTCCAAAATTGATATCAGAATAAGGTCTGACAATTCTATCTCTATTGATATTCCACTTGTCATAGCTCAATTCATGACCGACATACATAAGAATGAGGAGGCAACATAGTACCCCGATAGATAAACCGACAATATTGGTCGCACTGAATAGTTTTTGCTTCCATAGGTTACGGATCGCGATTTTCAGGTAGTTCCTTAGCATTTACCAGCACTTTTTTGATTAGATGAAAGACAAGGCATAGCCGTCAGTCATCATAGACGGACGTAGATAAGTTTGGTTGCAAAAAGAGCTGAAAAAGCAGCGACCACCTTCCTCTTAAACGATGACTCCTGGAGAATCTGAGCTAGATTGCCCAGCTAACATTTCATACTTATCGTAAACGGTCCTGAAACCAAAATGAAAATGGCACACTAATTGATCTTCAAAAATATATACTGAATAAGAGGTCCTTGAAAAAATTTCATTTGGACCAGATGCGAACACATTGGCACATTCACACTCACCTTATTGCGTCTGTTCGTGACCGCGAATCTGTTCTCACCGTCCAATTGATTCTTTCAATAACCTCATCATATGAAGATAACCCCTCATAGCTATCCCACAGGTGAAAGCTATTGAAGGTACCCTCTTTTTAAATGCACAATTCAAAGACCATGAGAAAAGAATTTAGAAGTCTAAGCGAAGGACTAGCTTGGATCGCATTAAACGCGATCTCCCCTCTTCACCTGCAGATTCTGCGGGAAGAACTCCTTTCCAATCATCAGTTCACGGGCTCGTTTTTTATCCACACCATTATGCAAGACAAGGAACTATCGGGCTAGCAATTACTGGAGTCCAAACTTTACTTTTTGAGAAATAACCGAATCAATGATCATGAAAAAGTTTTTTAAAACACATCTCGAAGCCATCGAATGGATTTCTGAATATGCTCAGAACGAAGCTCATTTTGAAATCCTCAGGGAAGAATTAACGTTCAACTTCATCTATACGGATCAGCATTTCATTCACCTGGCTCTATTAGAACGAGACATAGTCTGGTTAGAATAGCAGTCAAATCAGCTATAGTGACAAAAGCGAATGGAGGCCGATGTGTAGCGATGTCGGTCTTGAGTCAATCTAATTAATGATAAATGCTCCATAGCCCATTGGTCAGCATGTCGAGGTTGGCCTAAATAGTAGATAATCCGAGTCCTTTGCCGTATCTTTAAAATCATCTTCCCCTCCATCACATTCGTCATTCAAGAGGCGTCAAATCGAAGGCTATATCGGATGTTGACCATAGCGAAAGTATCGAACCAATATCCTTACCTCCTTTTCCTGGGCTGCTTATTTATCATTGGTTCATCATTTGCTCAGTCTGATTCATCATTGACTACTAAGTGGAAGATGGAATGGCATATGTCCAAAGCAGCATATCTGAAAATGAAGCGAAAATCGCTTTCGGAATTTGAATTCAGCCCAGATTCCCTGACGATCAATGGTAAATCTGCAAGTTGTAAGTCTATCCATACCAGAGGAAAATCCAGTAAGCTTTACTGGAGAAAGAGTTATTCAGTAAGCCTAACCGACCATTTTGATTTTCCTGTAGGGGAATATAAACTCCCCATGAAAAGGTTTTATCTACTCAGCATGTCGATGGATCGAAATTATTTACGTAATCGATTGTCGTTTGCCTGCTTGAACAAACTCGATTTATTTCCACTCTGGTACCATTATATTGAACTGAAAATCAATGACCAGACTGAGGGTCTCTACCTACTCGTTGAACGACCATCTGACCACCTCCGTAGAGAACTCGATGCCAAAGCCATCCTTCGCCGGTTTTCAAGTAACCGAATCTCCAAAGATAAATATGCCGATGGCTCCTCCCAGCTATATCAGAAACGAGTAATCAAAACCTTCAAAGCCATCACAGAGGCCTGTAAAAAATTGAAGGGAGAAGAGCTCTTCAACACCCTGGACGAATGCTTGGACATGAAAGCCTACTTTCGCTGGCTCGCCTTTAATTACCTGGTGAGAAATGGAGATTATTCTGATGAAGTATTTTATTATGATACGCCTTCTCCTTCGCAAATCAGATTTGGCATTCTACCTTGGGATTTTGATGATATTTTTTCGCTAAGCCCTCATGAGGGCAACGAGCAAAGAAGTCGCCTTTGGGATCAGCGTCTGATTTTCTCTAGAGAAGACCCTTTGGACCGTACAATCGCTACAGATCCATTTCTCTATCAACAATATTTGCATGAGGTTGAGACTTTCTGTAAAATTCTATCTGGAGAGCCCATTGCCGAAATCACCAATTCGATATTAGATGAATTGTTGCCCTACTACCGAGATTCAACCCTCATTGCCCAGTCAGATCACGATCGAGTACCTGCTGTAAAATTATTGAACCTGGAAGATGAATTAGCCCGAATCAATGACTATTTGCAGTCCCGTCTTCGCATGATGAAGCGCTTAGCTGTTGAGTTTGGACAAGGGCAGTAGCTTCGCACTTGTGGTTCTGTTCTATGGGTTACATCAATCCTTTCGATCAAGTTTCTGGCTAATGAAAATTTCTCTTCATTTAGCGGCGAGTTTATCGGCAGGCATGCGGGTTACATTGTAAGCGTTCTATTCTCACAGTTTAGCATTATTGGATAATTACGATGTCCTACTTTCCCAATCATCAACACCGGTGACCGAAGTTGCCGCTACAGTGGTCCGGGAATTAGTCTCATTCACGCAGAACAGCACAAGAGACAAATTCCCATGTTTGGTTGATTGAAGTTTGCAATTTCACCAATATCCTCACTTCAAAAGATAATCAAATCCTGGGCAATTTAAATGCTCATATAGTCACTCGTCTGTGTCCTATCAGCACTATTGTCGTCCCCGTATGCTTAAGCCGCGCTCGGCAATCCCCACGATATGCTCCAGGCTTACCGATCGCTTCGATCTTTGTGTCCAAGCTAATCCTTTACCTTTAGCCCATGCATCAAGTCAAAATATCCGCTACCGTCATCACCTACAATGAGGAAACCAACCTGAGGCGGTGTTTGGAGTCATTGCAACAGGTGGCAGATGAGATTGTGGTGGTAGATAGCTATTCCACCGACAATACCGGGGAGATCTGCCGGTCTTTAGGTGTCCGCTTTGTGCAGCATGCTTTTGAAGGGCACATCCAGCAAAAGAACTTTGCTCTCGATCTGGTCACCCACGATAACGTGCTGTCGCTGGATGCCGACGAGGTACTTTCTCCCGAGTTGACGCAATCGATTTTAAGGGTCAAGGCCGATTGGCGTGCTGATGCATATCGCTTTAACCGGCTCAACAATTTCTGTGGACATTGGATCCGTCATGGTTTATGGTATCCCGACCGCAAGATCAGACTTTGGGATCGTAAACTAGGTCGCTGGGGTGGCGTCAATCCCCACGATAAGGTGATTATGCACGAGGGCGCCCGTACTAAGAAGTTGGATGGGCAGCTGTTGCATTATACGGTCAAAAGTTTGGATGAATTTTATCAGCAATTGGATAAGTTCAGCAGTATACAAGCGGATGGGTTAAAGTTACAAGGTTTTGAACCCAATTTTTTTCACCGGTATTTTAAGCCATTGTATAAATTCCTACAGAGCTATCTTTTTCGCCTCGGATTTCTTGATGGTGTTGCTGGATACCAAATCGCCAAGGGACTGGCTTGGGGAATTTGGGAAAGATATCGGAAACTACGCGAATAGCTGAGAAATTCCAAGATGCAAATTCCAAGATGCAGCAGGGGTAAATTACATTACGAAAAAATATAGTAATGAAAACATACGATTTTGGAGAAAGAACACTGAATTTCGCAATGGATGTCAGAACCTTCTTTAGAAAATTACCCGATAATCTGATAAACAGCATTGATGGCAAACAACTCATCAAATCATTGGGATCTGTTGGTGCAAATTATTTGGAGGCTAACGATTCGCTAGGTGATCGAGATTTCCTCTTTAGGTTAAAAATTTCCCGAAAGGAGGCAAAAGAATCCAAGTATTGGTTGCGACTACTCAAGGCTTCAAATTCTGAAGAAGCTCTTGAATCCTTTACTGCTGTACAAGGCTAAATGCCCTCAATAACCACTTTCTGATAATTGTACCTTGGAGATTGCATCTTGGATTTAGACCTGAATAGGATTGCCATAAAGACATAAGGAGTCCCACACAGTCTAATCTATTGACTTAATACGGATATTACGGAAAAAGATATCCGAGGGTCCTTGATCAGAAAATATTCTAATCCCTGCCTGTAAACAAATATTTCCGGCATGATTAAATTCTGGCAAGTCAGCATGAGAAGCCTTTACCCCGTTGATATACATAGCCACTTGATCTTCCCATGCCATTATTTCGGCCGTATTCCATTTATCGTAATTGATAAGATTGCTCCAAGCTCGAGCATGCGTAGCCAGGGAGCCCGTAGAATAGGCATGCGTAAATCCATTGTGATCATAAATATTACACTCGATACTATTCTCGGTTGATACTGTTTCTGCATCAGAAGGCTTGCGAATAAATATTCCACTATTGTCCTCCTTCAGGATTCTAAAATCCAATATCAGATGAAAATTCTTGTATATGCCCTCACTTACTAAGAAGCCACCCTTCTCTCCTGAATTGCCATGAATGACGCCATCCTCAACTGACCAAGTTGCCTCGCCCTCCTCGCTCCAGTCCGACAAGGTCTCTCCATCAAAAATATATTGAAACGGAGTCTCAAAATGAGCATCAAAATAATTCCTGATATCCGGTCCATTGACTTGCCCACTGATTGTGGTTATTGTCATATCCCGAAATTGCAATTTCGATCCCTTCACAAGCTCAAATCCAATCCGCCCACCCAGGCTGTGCCGGTCATGGGTCTGGGCGATAATGACATCATCTACCACCACTTTGAGATAATCTCCTTTGGCCCACAATTGAAAAGGAAACCAGCCTGCAGTGTCAAACCCAGGCAACCAGGTACCTCTGGCCACATTGGTGATTGATCCCGAGGGGTTCTGCTGATCTGCCGAATGATTTAGACTCGCGGAATATCCTTGTGCCTCTCCTTCGTACCGAAATAGGATCGCACCTTTGGTGCCGTTGTTGAGAAAACATTCGCCTCGCAGCACGAAGTCATTGTAGCGAGCGTCACTCAAGAGCATTGCCTGGTCGCTATCGGTATATAAAGTGATGGCCCCATTCTTAAAATCTGCCTGAATATTACCCTCTGTGGTCCACCCATCCAAAGTCCCATTATCAAATAAAACTATCCCCTGGGCACCTGCTTCAATTCCGAATCCAACTGCGACAGCACTCATTAGAATAAGACAAAAGGAAGTGGTCCTTGATCGCATCATTGGAAATTTTTGATGATTAAAAATTGAGAAGTGAATATAGGAAGTAAATCTGCATTATGTGCCAGGCAGCTCTAAAAAGAAAAGGTAATAATCCTACTGGATCATCACCTTTTCTTTTTAACAAAATGATACTGGCGTATCGCTATTCGACCACACTAAATTTCTTGCCCATGATCAACTCGCTAGAGGTGATCTGCAAGACGTATTGACCAGTACCCAACTGGCCAATATTTAACGACAACTGTTTCTCCGCAGGTTTCTCAGTGGCCATCAACATCTTACCTGCCAGGTCATAGACCCGTACCGTCAGCACACCCGTCAGATCTAATGCCGACAGGTCTACGGTAAGTTGATCGGCAGCAGGATTAGGAAACACTTTGATCTGGGAGGGCTTCACAATATCAAGGGTTGAAGTAGCTGGATCACTAAACAGATATTCGCCACTAGCAGAATTGAAGGACACATTGTAAGTTCCTGCTACGGTCACAATGTTGGGACCATCCTGTGTACCTATACCAGCCGGAAAATCGGCAGCTCCCCAATTGACGGTCCACGAAGTATCCGCTCTAAATTTTACTCCTTCATCATCTGCACCGGTATGATCTGTCAAGGTCACATTAGTAGTAGACCAAGACTGCGGATCGTCAGGATCAACCTCCAAAAAGAGATCACGAGATGCATCGTCACCTGGCCAGTCTCCAAATGGTCCGGATTTGCCTACCAATGAAATGGCATCAAACTCCACAATCGCTTGAAAATTATAATCACCCGTGATGGAATTAAAAGTAATCTGATAATCACCGGCAGTAACAGGAATATTGGGACCGTTTTGAATACCTACTCCTGAAGGAAAATCACCTGCTCCCCAGTTAACATCCCAGGCATCATTAGCCCTGAACTTGGCCTCACCATCCAATAACTCAATACGAAGCGTCCACATTGAAGAATCAGCCGGACTCCTCTCCATATCGACATCAGGCCCGTCAAACCCGACATCTAACACTGTCCCGATAATGCCTATACTTTCATAAATGATCACTTCTGTAAACTCATACACGCCAGTCTCGGTGTTGAAAGAAACAATGTAATCACCGGCAACAGCAGGAATGGTATCTCCGTCAAGTACGGCAGTATCGGTAGGCCATCCATTTGCTCCCCAGACAATGTCTCCATCATTGCCAACAAATTGAAGTCCACCATCCGTAAGGGTCACACCGGCAGTCCATACACTGGGATCGTCATTGCTCTGATTCAAAGCAGTCACACTATCCCAACCATTGGCAGTGGCATCACCGATGATTCCCACATTTTCAAATGCTATGATCTCTACAAAATTGTATTCTCCGGTTGAGGTATCAAATGAAATCTCGTACTTACCTGCCTGATCGATTGGAACATTAGGGCCTTCCTGCACACCAATACCCATGGGGAAGTCGCTCGCCCCCCAATTAACTGTCCAGTCATCGTCCTGGCGAAACTTCACCGCACCCATTCCCAGATCTATCGTAAGGTTGAATTTATTGGTATCTGAGGTATCGGGAAGCATATTGATATCCCGATCCCATGTAAAGGGAGTACCCTCGCCAATCAGCCCAATATTGGATCCCAAAAATTCAAAGTAGTAGAGTCCGCTGCTATCGTTTAAGGATACATTATAAAGACCGGCATGAGACACCACAATGTCGTCACCATCTTGTTCTCCAAAATCCGCTGGAAAATTCTCCCCTCCCCAGTTGATGGCCCAATCGTCATTGGCCCTGAACTTTGCTAGACCCTCAGTCAGCTCAATCTGTAAGGTCCATAGATGCGCATCCGCAGTATCCTGCACCATGTTGGTATCTGCATCCCATCCAAAGGGAGTGGCTGTGCCGATAATGCCCACAGACTCGATCTGGGCCGGGCTAGAGATTGTACCACAAAGCAAAATGGTCAGTAGTAGTAGAATGTCACGTTTCATCATTTAAGCTTTTTAGTGAAATAAATTGTCAAACTTAGGTTTCTTAAGCGTTCTATCAATGTGATTCGCAAGTTAAGAAATTGCACAAATGGTTGAATGTTGGTAGTGCCCTAGAAAAGTGTAATAATAAGTCCAATAAGGTAGGTTCGTACTAAAAAGTGTTGTAAAACATTCTTAGAGATCAAGTTACATATGATCACTTGTCAAATGGATAGCAAATCCATTGAAACTTGTAATAGCTTTATAATAGGCAGGACGACAATACCGCTAGGACACTCACTAGCAAATGAGTAATAAAATGGCCAAATTTGTTAAACCTTGGAATAGGTATTTCGCATGTCGTAAATCTACTGCTCATGAAGAATGCTAAGACTCACCCAGTTGCAATAGGAAATTTGCTTTTCTGCCTGCTATTATCTTTTACACTTAACGCCCAACGAGTCTTGGAAGGCTCAATCGTTGATGCTGATACTGGGGAGCCACTGATTGGAGCCAATGTACTAATCAAAGGTACTTCAACAGGTACTGCCACGGATATAGACGGCCATTTTGTCATCCAGCTAACGCCTGATGCTGAGATGCTTGTAGCCAGCTATACTGGCTATCAGACACAAGAAATCCCGGTGGGCGATGGTGAGACAATAGAGATCTTACTCGTATCAGGGGAGGTGCTCGATGAAATTGTTGTGATAGGTTATGGTACGATTGAACGCGATGATGCCACTGGGTCTTTACAGTCGGTTAGTTCCGATGATTTCAATCGAGGTGCCATTACTGGTGCACAAGAATTATTAGCCGGTAAAGTACCTGGTGTTACCATTACCACTGACGGCAGTCCGGGAGCGCGCTCTGCAATTAGGATAAGAGGAGAATCTTCACTTGGTGCATCCAACGATCCCTTAATTGTAATCGACGGTGTACCCATAGAGTCCAATGGCGTATCTGGCAGCCGCAATCCTCTCAATGTGCTCAATCCCAACGATATCGAAACATTTACCGTACTCAAAGATGCATCAGCTTCAGCGATATATGGCAACCGAGCTGCTGGTGGTGTTATTCTAATTACTACCAAGAAAGGAAAAGTCGGTCAAGGGCTCAAGTTGGGATATTCCGGCAATGTCTCTGTTGGAAATCCCATCAATACCGTGGATATGCTGGATGCTGAACAATACCGGAAGGTTATCACCCAACAGTACGATGCCGATCATCCTGCTCATGGATTGCTGGGGAACGCAAATACTGATTGGCAAGATGAGATCTATGAATCGGCGATCAGCCATGACCACAACCTTTATGCCTCTGGTGCACTTGGAGATGTTCCATACAGAGTTTCGCTGGGGTATTCCGATAAGGAGGGCATCTTGCGGACCGATGCATTTAATCGGTTTACAGCCGGCATCAACCTCAATCCCGGCTTCTTTGACAACACACTCCAAGTTAACTTCCATTTTAAAGGCATGCGTACCAACAATCATTTTGCCGACCGCGGTGCCATCGGAAATGCCTTAAACTTTGACCCTACCCAGGAGCCCTTAGATCCAACGAGTGCATACGGTGGTTTTACCACCTGGACTATCCCCAATGGAAATCCAAATACCCTGGCACCCACCAACCCATTGGCGCTTCTGGAGCTCAAGGATGATGAATCGACCGTCACGCGCTATATTACCAATGCCAGTGCCGACTACCGTTTTTCATTCTTACCTGCCTTAAGAGCAAACCTCACCCTGGCTTACGATTATACCAAAGGTGATGGTACGGTAATGGTCCCTACCATTGCTTCATTCGCCTTTGATGCAATTAATGGTGGGGGCACCAACAATGTGTACGAACAGACGAAGGAAAATTCTTTATTGGAATTTTATTTAAACTACAAGAAAACTTTTGGTGAACACGATGTAGATGCCATGGCAGGTTATTCCTGGCAGCATTTTGAAGTCGACAATTTTTTCAGAAATTCAGATGCTGCTGGTACTCCTTCTGAAACCACCGAAGGAGCAGACCCGGCAGAATATTTCTTACTATCAACTTTTGGAAGAATCAATTACGGTTTCAAGGATCGCTATCTGCTTACGGCGACCTTACGAAGAGATGGCACGTCTCGATTTTCACCGGAAAACCGGTGGGGTTTATTTCCGGCGGCAGCACTGGCGGTTAAATTAATTGATAACGACAGCAAGACATTCAGCAACTTAAAATTGCGGGCAGGATGGGGGGTTACCGGTCAGCAGGATATTGGTGACTTTTACGCCTATTTGGCCAGGTATCAATTAGGTTTTGAAAATGCGCGGTATCAATTTGGTGATCAATTCATCACAACCTTGCGGCCAAATGGATATGATGCCAATATTCGCTGGGAGGAAACCACCACATTAAATGTCGGCCTTGATTTCACCATCGTCACCAACCGGCTCTCTGGATCTCTTGACCTGTACCAGCGTAAAACTGACGATCTGTTGAATCGCATTCCTGTTCCGGCAGGAACCAACCTGACCAATTTTGTCACGACCAATGTCGGAAGCATGGAAAATCAAGGCGTAGAATTATCACTGACTGCCACTCCAGTAAGCAGTGAAAAAGTCACTTGGGACCTAGGTGCCAATATGGCCTACAACAAAAATGAGATCACCAAACTAACTGCAATTGACGACCCCACTTATGAAGGAGTTTTAACCGGTGGAATTGCTGGAGGAGTAGGCTCTAATATTCAAATTCACAGTGTGGGCTTTGCTCCGGCATCCTTTTATGTCTTTGAGCAAATATTGGAAGGCGACGGACAGATTGCAGAAGGGGAATTCGTGGATCGCAACGGTGATGGGCTCATCAATGGGGATGATAAATATCGGTTCAAGAAACCCGCAGCTGATTACACTTTTGGCTTTACTAACCGCCTGGCTGTCGGTGCTTTTGACCTGTCATTTGCCGGCCGGGCCAGTGTGGGAAACTACGTTTATAACAATGTGCAAACCGAACTCGGTTATCTAGATCGCCTTTACAATTCCACCAATATATTGTGGAATATTCATCAGGCTGCCCTAGATAATAATGCCATCAGTCAGGCCAACCTCACTTTCAGTGATTTCTTTGTACGAGAGGCATCCTTTTTCCGCTTTGATCACATAACGCTGGGTTATAATGTTGATGATTTAATCGGCGATTTTGCCCGCATCTATGTGACTGCTCAAAATCCCTTTGTTCTAACCTCATACGATGGTTTAGATCCAGAAATTTTCGAGGCCAATGATGATGTGACTCTGGTCAAACGGGGAATAGATAACAGCATTTACCCCAGGCCCAGGACTTTTGTGTTTGGTCTAAATATCGAATTTTAATTCTAAGAAAACTATGTACAATAAATTATATCAGATATTTTATATCCTATCCATTCTCCTGGGATTTAGTTCCTGCACCAAAGATCTCGACACAATACCCCTTGATCAAGACATACTTACTGCGGGTACCGTTTATGACGATCCAAATGCCTATTTGCAAGTACTTTCAAAGCTTTATGCCGGATATGCAGTGACCGGTCAGCAGGGGCCCTCAGGTCAGGCCGATATTGAAGGCATCGATGAAGGCTTTGGTCAGTATTTGAGAATGTATTGGTACCACCAGGAGCTTTCAACCGATGAGGCTTTGGTAGGTTGGAACGATCAAACCATCGCTGATTTTCACGACCAGGATTGGAGTGCTGAGGATGGATTTATTTTTGCGATGTACAGCCGCATTTTTTATCAAATTGCCATTTGCAATGAGTATGTCAGAGAGACTTCTGATGCCAAATTAAGCGATAGAGGAGTGGATCAAACCTTGGCAGCTACCGTCAGGGGTTATCGTGCTGAAGCCAGATTTTTAAGGGCTTTGAGTTATTGGCATGCCCTCGACCTTTTCCGGAATGTGCCTTTTGTCACTGAGGAAGATGCCGTTGGATCATTTTTTCCGGAGCAAATTCAAGCTCCCGATCTGGTCAATTATATCGAATCAGAATTATTGGCCATCGAATCGGAAATTGCGGAGCCGAGAAGCAATCCGTATGGGCGAGCTGACAGAGCAGCAGTATGGATGCTACTGGCCAAACTTTATCTCAACGCCGAGGTCTACACCGGAACCGCCAGATATGACGATTGCCTCGAATATTGCAACAGACTGATCAATTCCAGCTATTCGCTGGATCCTATGTACGAAAACTTATTTTTGGCCGATAACCATACTTCGCCGGAAATTATTTTCCCCATCACCTTTGATGGTGTCAGTACCCGTACCTGGGGTGGCATGACGTTCATTATACGTGCTGGCATTGGAGGAGAGATGGATCCCACGGCTTCGGGCGTTGTTAGTGGGTGGGGCGGCACCCGAACCACCCGGCAATTGATCGAAAAATTTCCCGATAATTTAGGGGGAATTGTGGTAGAAAGAAACAATGGGGATACCCGCCGTTATAGTAAAATTTATGTGCCGGGAGCATATCAGGGATGGGATGCAGGCAATTCTACCACGACCCTGTCATCACCCAATGGAGATCGCATATTTGAAGGCTATAAATATTTCCCTGAAGCCAATAGCCCATTTTTCTTCACCCAGGTTCCGGCATTTGCACTTATCCTGGGTGATAATGACGGTGATGGTATATTGGAAAATGACGGCGATACCATTGTGGTACCAGAAGCAGGATTGTACTATATACAGGTTAATTTAAACAACAATAGTTATGTATTGGAAAAACAGACCTGGGGTATTCTTGGGGATGCCACTGAGGTCGGTTGGGAAGGGGATGACATTGACCTGATTTGGGATCCAGATATCGGAGCACTAACCGCTAGCCTTGATTTACAGGCGGGTGAATTTAAATTTAGAGCGAACGATGCCTGGGATGTCAATCTAGGTGACAATGAAAGAGACGGTGTACTGGATCTTGGCGGCGACAACCTAGTCATCGAGGAAGGTGGACCCTATGATGTCGTGCTCTATCTTGACCAACCCGACTATGGTTATTCACTCAGCATCACCAGCTTTGACACACGGGGTATGTTCTTCAGTATCGGCCAAAGTATCGACATAGAAGACATTACATTGTTTACGGATGGATACGCTGTAGAAAAATTCAAAAACATCACCTCTGATGGTCAACAGGGTTCTGATACCGACTTTCCCGACACTGACTTCCCCATGTTTCGCCTGGCAGATGCTTATCTGATGGGTGCCGAGGCCATATTAAGGGGCGCTTCCGGAGGTGACCGGGCCACCGCATTGTCTTACGTCAATCAGGTACGTGCACGGGCATTCGGCGGATCGGGTGGAGGTATTTCTGATGAAGCCCTCAATCTGGACATGATCATCGACGAACGCGCCCGTGAGTTTTATTGGGAATGTCATCGCCGCACTGATCTCGTACGCTTTGGCGACTTTAGCAATACCGACTACACCTGGGCTTGGAAAGGTGGTGTTATGGAAGGACGATCAGTAGAGGCCTTTCGGGATGTCTATCCAATTCCTTCTTCAGATCTGGGTGCCAATCCCAATCTGCAGCAAAACCAGGGATATTAAACGATAGGGATTCTGGAGTCCCTTGGATCCTGAAGCCCGACACCAATATCAAAAGTTCTACAATTTTGCATTGAAAAATGATGATGAATGTCCATGCATTTTAAGTTATACATCCTACTTATTTGCTCAGTTTACACCAGAATCAGTACTAGTCAGTCCCTTTATTTTGGGGCAGATCTTTCCTACGTAAATGAAATGGAGGATTGCGGGGCCATTTACAAAGAAAATGCCATCGAAAAGGATGTTTATCAGATTTTTGCCGACCACGGATGCAACCTGGTCAGGCTGAGGTTGTGGCATACGCCCTCATGGTATGACAACCTCAACCACGGGCTGAGGTACAGTGATCTGGATGATGTTAAAAAGAGCATCGATCGTGCAAAAGATCAGCAAATGGATGTCCTGTTAAATTTTCACTTGTCAGACAACTGGGCGGACCCCAGCAAGCAAATCATCCCTGAGGCCTGGATGCCGGTAGTTGACAACCTTCCATTGCTGCAGGATTCCCTCTACAATTACATTAGTAGTACATTAAATAAACTGGAGAAAGTGAACCTATTGCCGGAACTGGTACAAATCGGTAATGAAACAAACCGGGGCATTCTACTTTCACCACAAGCCAATCAAGAATGGACTTTGGAGTGGGATCGCAATGCAGCGCTTTTCAACACTGCCATTAAAGCGGTCAGGGATTTTAGTGACTCGTCAAATCATCCCATAAAAGTTGTGCTGCATGTTGCTGGTCCTTCCGATACAAAATGGTGGATTAATGAATTTATTGCTCATGGTGTGCGTGATTTTGATGTAATCGGCATCTCGTATTATTGGGCTTGGCACAAACCCACCACCATTGAAGAAACAGGTACTGTCATTGCTGATTTGAAAAATGCCTATCCCAACCGCGAAGTGATTATCGTTGAAACTGGATATTTATGGACCGAAGATTATGCCGACAATGCCAACAACATCATCACCGAAAAGCACCCTGATTATTTGCCAGTATCTGCCGAGACACAAAAACAGTGGCTCATCGACCTTACTACTGAAGTACTGGCGAATGGTGGTTCAGGAGTAGTGTATTGGGAGCCTGCCTGGGTGTCCACTCCCTGCTGGAACCAATGGGATCAAGGTTCACATCAAGAGCATGCTACATTCTTTGATTTCAATCATGATCTGCTGCTTCCGGGTGGTATTGAATGGATGGAGCACGATTATGGTCTCAGCACTACAAAAACTGTGGAAACCGGATCTAGCCAACCTGAAATTCACTTAACTAATGAGGGCCTGAGATTGAAATTTGGGGGTAACCGTAAACACGACAAATGGGTACTCAGCGACACTTTGGGTAAAAATGTTTACCAGGGCGAAATCTTGAGCTCTTCCAGATTATATGATATTCCGCTGCAGGCTGTGCATTCGGGAATTTATATTTTTTCAATCTACAGAAAAGACAAACTCTTAGTCTCCAGAAAAATCACCTGGCATCAATAATCTTCCCACCTCTGGCCTGGAACCTTAGTGCGTAACACGCTCCACTCGTGGATTTTATTAAAGGGCACCTCAAAAAACCCCGTTCATGGATCGGCCACAATGGCTTCGCCATTTGATCAAATGAAATTATTCGAGGAGTGGAATAAAATCTGACCTGTGAGTGCTTATCTGAGGCAATTATTATATTAATCGCCTTAATCAATGCACCACTATTTTACCGTAATAATTTAATTTCGATTGCCTGCCATGTACATTGACAATATAAATTCCGGGCAAAAGATCTTGGTTGATTTCCAATCGCATCTGCAATTGCGGATACTTATACTGATAAATTGTCTTCCCGTAAAGATCAGTTAATACCACCTCATACTGATCCATATCGTGCATTACCAGATGGATAGATTGATGATTATTTACAGGATTTGGAAAAAGAGTAGGAATTTCTAGTGAGTAACTGGCTTGCCCTGTTATCAGGTCCTCAGGTGGGTCAATATATTTTGAGGTATATAAGCGATATTCTCCCGGAAACATTTCAATACGCTGGTTTAAATCGTCAACTTTTAAGCTGTCACCTGTAAAATACTCATACCAGATACCGGAGTAGGGGAAACCGGGAATGATATTTGACTGAACCACCCGAAAATTCACCAAAGCTAGTGCATCCATCTCCGGGTGATGCAATTCAACCGATTTGATGAATAAATTTGCGTCGTTAAAAGTATAATCGGAAGTTGTAAAAACGGGATAGTTTTTTCTCAGATCTAACAAAGCGGAAGTTACTTGAAAAAGCCGGTATCGATCTTCATCTTCCAGATAATCCCATCTAATGGGCTTTCGATCTAATCTACATCCGGCTACTTGACCATTGACACAACGATTTATCGAAAAATCATAACCCAATTCACCAAATTGCCAGAGCATCTTAGGACCGGGAATGGTATAGTAGATTGTACTTACAGCCGCCATACGTTCTAATGCGGTTTGGGTATTGCGGGTATTGTAACCCGCCTCTCGATCACCCTGAGTTAAAACCTGATACATCAGTCGCTCCTCGTCATGGCTTTCCATGTAGGCAATGAGGTGAGGTTGTCTCCAATTCCGATGGGTATAGTCGGCCGCTTGTAACGTTGATTGAAAACCTTTAGCCGCATTAGCAAATTCGTGATTGACATTTCCCCAAAGCATCATACCATACTCGGCGAGCTCGATTTCTTCCCTGTTTTCGGCAAAATGTTCCATAATCACATATGACGTTGAATCCAGGCTCCAAATGTGATCGGCATATTCCTTCAAAATGGCGATTCTTCCAGCATCATATTGGGCCATCAGGGCTGCATTGCTGCCCGAATTGGTTTGAGTCAAACCTTTAGAAAGATCAAAGCGGAATCCATCAAACTTGAATTCCAAGATCCAGTAGGTAAGCACTTGCTTCACCCATTTTTTGGTAGCCTCACTCTCATGATTAAAGTCGTAACCCACATTAAAGGGGTGACGTGCAGTCACATTGAGCCATGGGTTGTCCGAAGCAGGTCGAAAATTATTGGCATCCCAGTAAAGTTGGGCAAGAGGGCTTTGACTGAATGTATGATTGAAAACCACATCCAGGATCACAGCGATGCCTCTTGCATGGGCAGCATCAATTACAGCTCGAAGTTGATCCCGTGTACCGTAATATTTGTCTACGGCCATGTGGTAGGAAGGATTGTATCCCCAACTGTCATTGCCCTCAAATTCTTGGATGGGCATTAATTCAATGGCATTTACACCCAATTTTTCCAGGTAATTCAACGTATCCAGAAGCGAGATATAGCTATGGTCAGCGAGAAAATCCCTCATTAACAATTCATAGATGATCAGCTTTTCTTTGCCGGGTTTATCAAAGTCTGGAACCATCCAATCATAGGGATTCTCATCAGCATCAAAAACGGTAACCATACCGGAAGCATCGGCTGGATAAGGTGGCAAAGCAGACAATACCGAGGGATCAATCCCTTCATCATTGCTGGGATCCAAAACCACTTCAGCATAGGGATCAGCTATCGTTATTTGACCATCTACCAAATATTGATACATCTGCTCCTCCTCTCCAAATCTGGATCGCGGTACCTCCAGCCAGAAAGCACCAGAAGTACTCAGGTTCATCTGGTACTGGTCATCAACGGAAAAACCATTGTCGGGAAGGAGCAGAAATGCAAATTGCTTACCGGGGGCAAATAGCTGAAAAATATAGGAAGTGTCAGAATAATAATTAAACCCATCTTGCACACCAGTTGGCGGATCAAGAAGCGGTCTATTGTCGTCAATGACAAAATAATCAAATTGAAGTTCCGCCATGGTGTCTGTGTTTACCGCCTTTATTTCCACCGTGTGCCGGCCAAGAACTTGCGGAACTACAGAAAAAATTGCTTGCATTGTGGAATCAACAAAAATCAAGTCGCCATTGTCAAACACACTGAGAGAGGCGGTATCGTTTATCAAGACATTGATCTCAATCGAATCGCCCAAAGAAATCACCCTATCTTCTGGTGTGGGTGATCTCAAACTAATTAGTAGTCCTTGCTCAGGCGGAAATAAGTCCACAAAGATGTCAGAACCGTCGGTATTTCGACCTACGATCGTGCCATCCACATTGCGAAAAACAAAGGCCATTTGCAGGACCTCTTCCCCTGGCAGAATACCATAGTAGTCTTTGATGTGGTAAGACAGTGAATACAGATCTTCAGACACTTTGGTCATTAAGGTGCGGCTGTCAGCCGTACCCCAATTACCTATAACATGCTTCCAATCCGTCCCATTATTGCTTAGGTTGGTTATCACACCAGTATGGGCATATACATCGCCGCTGAAGCCAGCGAGTGCACCGTTCCCCTGGGTGGCATCAAAGAAAACAGTGACACTATCAAGGATGGATGGAAAGGCAGGTTCGGTATAGACAACGGGACCAGTCCATGGATTGGGCGGCAGTAAGTTGCCTGCTATTGGTCCGCGAAATGCCAGCCAAAACAACGCAGTTAAAACCAAAAATGCCAGCCCAATGAAATGGTCACCGCTTGGTGGAATGCTTGCCTTCATGCGTCCAAATTTCCCCTAAAGTAACAAATGGGCAGCTATCTCATAGAAGCAGCCAAGCAACATCAGCAAGATGGAATAATCAGGTCAAAGTTTTCTTTGCAGCACCTCGGCACCCAAAGTTAGGTTGTCCACAGCGATAGATAGTCCAAAGGGTTAGCTTACCGCCCTAAATACGACCTACGATGGCAAATCAATTGCATTTTTGCATTTGCTTACGAATGGTTCTCTTATCGGTCTTGGACTTTGCCAATACCAGCGCCTTTTGAAAATATGCTTTTGCTTTTTCGCAGTCTTTCTTGCAATATAACATGCCAAGCAGGAAGTGGTAGTAGTGGTTGTCACTGAGATCTAATTTCAGTGCATAAATGATGGCCGTATCCACATCAAATATTTTGGAGATTACAAAAACTCGATTCAGTGATGCAATTGGGGAATATTCCAACTGGAGCAACTGGTCGTATAATCGTAAAATATTTTCCCATTTACTTTTGGTATCTTCTTTCTTAGTGTGCCAATAGGCAATCGCTGCTTCCAAATGATACCTGGATATTTTATCATCTCCCGATGCATTGATCAAGTAGTGAGTTCCTCTGGCGATCAATTCCTGGTTCCACTGGGTTTCATCCTGGTCGGCATACATGATCATTTCCCCCTCTTCATTCATCCGAGCATCAAGCCGGGAAGCGTGAAAACACATTAGTGCCATCAATGCAACCACTTTTTTACAAGTCGTGCGCTCACTTTCAAGCAATAGATGGACCAGCCGCATAGCTTCAAGACAAAGATCCTTGCGAATAACCTGGTCTTGGCTCTCAGAATAATACCCCTCATTAAATAACAGGTACAAAGTAGTGAGTACCGTATCCAATCGATCTTCAATTTCACCAGGTGCTGGCACTACCAGTTTTACGGATCCATCTTTCAACTTTTTCTTGGCCCGAGATAGCCGTTTGTTGATGGTTTCTTTATTGCTTAAAAAAGCATCTGCTATTTCCTGGACACTGAATCCGCAAAGTATCTTCAGGGCGAGACCGATTTGGGATTCGTTTGGAATGGAAGGATGACAAATGGCAAAGAGCATTTGCAGCTGACTATCTCTAATTTCCGAATCGTACACAGTGATGGTCGGATCTTCATGTGCACAGGTCATCAGCGCTGGAGTGACCTTCTCGGTGAATACCTTATTTCTCTTAAGCCAGTTCTTAGCTTTATTATTGGCAACCACGTATAGCCAGGCAGCTGGATTTGCTGGCACTCCATGACGCGGCCAGGACTCGAGAGCAGCTTGGAAAGTATCGCTGGCAATGTCCTCGGCGATTTCCAATTGTGACAATCCTAGATTGCGTGACAAGATGGCAACGATCTTGCCAAATTGCTCTCGAAAAAGGTGCGGTATGATTTGCTCTGATCCCATCCTTCAGTTCAGGTACCCCGTATCACAGAATTACCCCTGCTGAAGCTCAACTTCTTTGTAATTCACTACTTTTCTTACTTCCACGGTATTTCCTTCTCCTTGCAGTACGGGAGCACCCTTGGCAAACTCCACCGCTTCATTTACTGATTCAGCTCTTACGATGACATACCCACCAATGGTTTCTTTGATTTCTCCAAAAGGACCATTGGTCACTACATTACCATGCTTGACCACTTTGCTGTCCTCAAATGACAGTCCATTGCCGTAGCTGGCCAATTTGTTCTGTGATTCAATACCACCCAGCCAGTCCATGGTCTGTTTCATCCAAAGCTGTATCTGCTCAGGGGATGCCTCTTTGTGACCATCTTCATGTCTAAAGATTAAAACGAATTCATCCATTGTTCTTAAATTTTAAATTGATTCATAGTGAATTAAATAGTCTTCACCTTACTATCAATCGAGTCTGGCGAACTGGGACAATCTAGCATAAGAATTTTTCTTGTTGATCAAATATACAGGTGTTCAGTCCAAAAGAAGGGACAGGATAGGGAGCTCGATATTTCTAACGAATACATTACGATTGAGCTGATTACGATCTCAATATTGAAACTTGATCCGTCACCTCTTCCCGAGTCACATGCTTCGTCGGATCGCCGTGTCCCCTACTTATTTTCTTCAGTATGCATTACGTAGCATCGAATTGGGGTTTGCATCCAATGTTGATCTGATCCTTGCAGCGATCATTTCTTCATAGGGGAAACTTCGGAAGTGCAAGATGAAAACTAGCTATCGAAAAATGGAGTCAGTAATCGGTCAGCTATAAAATAGACCCGGACGATACAAGGCACGGTTAGCTTTCGCCGGCTCAAAACCTTGTTCTACCAGGTCATGACAATCTGTGAGGCTCTCCTAGGTCAGCAGATTACCTTCCTCATCCCATTCGGCAATGACCTCCCGTTTACTTTGGTCCACACATTTGGCCACCCACTCTGGATCATACTCGACATCATGATCCTTGAGTACTTCGTCGGGCACCCCATCCCAAACATTCGGAAAATTGCCGACGAAACCCAGGTCATCAAAACCAATGCGGGTGGTGTAATAGCCTGTCAAAGTCAGATTTCGCATCCTGTCGAAAAAAGCAATTCCCGGAGCCATCAAAGGCTTCTTACCTTCTGGATCAGGGTAGGCAATATCTTCCACGATTTCGATTTGTTCACCTTCGGAGCAGGATGCAAAGACCTTATTGAAGCGACGATTAGATTCACCATCGAGCCACATCAAGCCACCCCTGATCGGCAGCTGATGATAGGGAAGATCTTTGACAATGAACTCGATAAATTCGGGGACTCCAGCATCTACAGCAGATCCAGCGGTCGATGTGGCGGGGAGGATAATGTCGCAAAGTACGGATATAGTTTCCAACTCGTGCTCATTGAGATAGACCTCCGCCATCAGCCTTTTATCCCTTTCTATTTCTTCGGGCAATCTGCCATATAGCCCCAATTCACCTTTCGGTTCTGGGGCCTGGGCTTTGCCACTTTCTCCCCCGGTATTACAACCCAAGGTTGATCCAGCGGCGGCTCCGGCCACGGTACCTATCAAGAGCGTTTTTAGTGAATCCCTTCTTTTCATAAAATGCCTTTTTTCATGCCGATGATGTCCCTTGTCCAAGGGCAAATCAGCATCTATTTAAATGTTCTGCTTTTTAAATTGATCGACGATATATTCTGATGTTCGCATCGCCAATGCCATGATCGTCCAAGTACAATTTTTGTCTGCTTGGGATGTAAAAGGTCCCGCATCGACTACAAAGACATTGTCTACATCATGTAATTGACAGTATCTATTGGTCACAAAATTTTTCGGATCATCGCCCATCCTGGTCGTACCTACCTCATGTATGATTTGGCCTGGTTTCAATAGACCATAATCATGCTCTGCAGTTGGTGTGTCGCCAAGGGGAGTACCTCCCATGGCATGAATAATTTCTTCAAAAGTCTGTTGCATGTGCTTGACCTGATTGCGCTCATAATCAGACCATTTGTAGTTAAAGCGCAATACGGGTATTCCCCATTGATCAACTACATTGGGATCAATTTCGCAATAGTTATCTCGACGGGCAACCGCTTCTCCTCTTCCTGCCATATTGATAAAGGCACCGTAAAATTTCTTGACATCTTCCCGCAGTTTGTCTCCATATCCCCCAGCGGGAAGGCCGAGATATTTATTGTACTCGGTAATATTAAATCCAAAGCCGTAATGCGGCATACCCATTCCGCCGCCCACCTCAATATGGTAACCGCGTGGAAAATCCAATTTTTTATTATCCAACCACCAGGGAGAATAAACATGCATTCCACCAGTTCCGTCCTGATTATAGCCTGTCTTTTGATTCATCAATGCTGGTACAAATCCCGATCGGCCGGCCCCGGTAGAATCATGCAAGTAGCGGCCTACGCAATCGCTGCTGTTACCCAGACCATTTGGATGCTGGCTACTCTTAGAATTTAATAATATCCGGGCGGTGCTGCATGCTGACGCTCCCAGTACCACCGCTTTGGCTTTTAATTGGTATTCCTTGCGATCCTCTTTATTGATATAAGAAACTCCGGTAGCCCGACCATTACTGTCAGTGGTCACATCCTTAACCATACTATTGACATACAGATCAACCATACCCCCATTTACAGCTGGTATACAAAACACCGAACTCGAAGAAAAATCTGCATATACTTGGCATGACCGGCCACATTGCCGGCAATAGAAACAGACCCCACGATCATTGTTTAGTCGCTTTGTAAGCATCGACATACGTGACGGGATCACATCGACACCCACCTTTCGAGCAGCTTTTATATAATAAAGTTCATGCAAGCGAGGCTTAGGTGGAGGCAGAAAAAACCCATCGGGATCATTGGGCCGGCCTTCGTTGGATCCATAGACCCCGACCATCTTATCCAGTCGATCATAGAATGGTTTAATTTCTTCGTAAGTGATGGGCCAGTTTTCTCCGAGGCCATCTACATCCTTATGCTTGAAGTCGGTTGGTCCGAATCGTAGCGAAATCCGACCCCAGTGATTGGTTCGCCCCCCCAGCATACGAGCGCGCCACCACAGAAATTCTGTACCATCCTTTTGGGTATAAGGTTCGCCGTCTACTTCCCAGTCGCCCCATGACATATCAAAGTCACCAAAAGCCCGGGTAGAGCTAGCTCCCCGTCGGGGCGACTCCCATGGCCACTTCAGCTGGGTTGCTGTCACGGGATCTTTAGGATCAAAGTAAGGCCCCGCTTCTACCAAGGCCACTTTCATACCAGCTTCAGAAAGAATCTTTGTGGCCATCCCACCTCCTGCTCCTGATCCAACTACAATGGCATCGTACTCCTTACTATTTTCAATGATCTGCATTCATCAATTGTTTTATTCCCTAATAATATCGTTATCCCTCTGTATTCATTCCTTTACAATACTAAGCAATCTTCACCAAGTAAAAAATACCATCCGTGTTTTCGCATCTTTTCGTTCTCTTGGGTCATACATGTTACCGAGCAGACTTAGCTCCACAGACGATCCCAGGACCGGATCTTATCCCATGCTGGTGTCGGCTGAAAAAAGCCGGGTTCTTCGGGATCCAGATGTTGTTTGACTACCTCCTCATTGAGCTCAACCCCCAGTCCTGGAGTTTCCGGCACATGGGCAAATCCCTGCTCAATCAGCTTATGCTTGGTAATCACCAGATCCTCCCAATAGTCGAGATCAACTGAATGATGTTCTAAGGCCATAAAGTTCTGGGTAGCCGCAGCACAGTGCACATTGGCCATAAATGATACAGGAGTACCGGCAAAATGCATGGCCATAGCAATACCTTTTTCCTCTGCATAATCTCCAATCTTCTTGGTTTCGAGTAAGCCACCGGAGGAGGCTAAATCGGGGTGCACAATGTCAATCGCATAGTTGTCGCACAATTTGATAAACTCCTCCTTAAGATAAATATCCTCTCCAGTAGTGGTTGGAGTCTCGATGGCATCACTGATCAGCTTCCATTGATGGGTAAATTTCCACGGAATGAGATCCTCAAGCCAAGCCAGGCGATATTTCTCAACGGCATTACCCAGACGAATGGCATTGTTATGGTCAAAGTGACCGTAATGATCAGAAGCCAAAGGGATTTGGTAACCAATCTTCTGACGCACCTTCTCGATACGCTCCAGCATGATCTCCAAAGCCTCATCAGTAATTTGCACTTGGGTAAAGGGATGCTCGGTACTCCCATAGGTCATGGGTTCGTTCGACCATTGTCGGGTCACTTCCCAAAAATTGCTGTTGGTTATGGTGTTTGGATCCCGTCGAGCTGCCAATTCAATGCCAAAATCCATCTTCAGGAAAGTAAATCCCTGCTCATCAATGCGCTTGGAGACCCTAGCCTCAAAGTCGGCGTCATCCCTACCCATCGGAGTATCTGCATAGAGTCGTACCCGATCTCGATATCGACCACCCAAAAGCTGATAAGCTGGGACATTAAACGCCTTACCCGCCAGATCCCAAAGGGCCATTTCTACAGCACAAACACCGCCTGCTTGCCGGCCATGAAATCCAAATTGTTTAATTCTCTTGAAGATCATTTCCACATTGCAAGGATTCATGCCCAAAATCCTGCTCTTCAGAAACATGGCATACCGGTAGGATCCTTGGTCCCGGACCTCACCTAGGCCGTAAATGCCCTGATTGGTATCAATGCGGATGATGGGGCATCTCGCACGACCTCTCATGACTACTGCATACCGCATATCGGTAATCTTTAAATCCGATGGTGCAGAATACCGGTTAACCCTACTTGTGCTGTAGGCAATGCTTTCCGTTACTGGACTTAATATGAATGCCGCCAGGGACAGACCAGTCATCTTCTTCAAGAAGTCACGTCGGGCTCCACCATAAGAATGGAGCTTTTTGCCAATGCCAAGATCAGCCAATAGTTTGTCAGATGGTGTCGAATACATGTGATTGGTTTTATCCTTTAATGTACAAATCTCTACACTACTACTGAGCAGTACGTGACCTGTCATCACTAAACCCGACCAAATAAACTGGATGATTTTCTCCCATCACAAAAGGGGTACAGATGACAAGAAAAGCCCTTAACGTTGAGATCTCGGAAATGTAATTAATCGAAGAAACTTTCTTCAGCTTCGCCTTTGGCGGGTCCCCATATTTTGATCTCATCTACCATACCCGTGTCATCAAAAGAACCAAACCCAATATTTCCAGACATGAAATGGGTATCGATCGCAGTCATGATCGGTGTTGAAAAATCGTCAAAATACACGGTGATCAATCCAGTTTGCAACTCCCTTCGGATCCTTACAGTATGCCAGTCTTGTTTCCAATCAACGCCGTTGGTATGACTTAAGGCAATGGCTCTTCTCGGTTCATCATTCACCAGAAAAATATTGTGCGCATGGGGATCAGCCGCCGTGGCAATATGCACATAATAAAAATTCGTAGAATTTTGCATCCCAAAAAACAAACACATATCCCGATGTCCATAATCTCGCCCAGTTTGCTTGAGTTTTACCTCGAGCGTGAAATCACCAAATAAATGTTCCTTTAAAACCGCAATGTTAAAAGGTGAGCGAACACGTGCCCGGTAATTGCTTTTGCCATATAATTCCAGGACATGATTGCCATCCATCTGATTTATTTTCCAGGCTGCCGGATCACTAGCTGCAAATGCATCCAGGTTGGTACCATCTTCAAAATCGGTGCTAAAAAGCAGGTATTCGTCAGTAAGCAAATATTCTTGTGAATAATGAACTGAAACGGCAAGGCAAATGCAAGCGATGATCGAAGCGATTTTCATTTTAATGGTGATTTGAAGAAAAGATACAAATTCTATGATAGTCTCGAAATAAATAATTAGTGATCTCTTATTCCAGTTTATTCCAGCTCAAGGATCAGTGATCCCCGCGCAGGTATTTTAAGTGATGACGCCAAGGTGTAATTTCCACCAGTAACAATTTCTGTGGCAGTAGTGGCATCACTGATGGATTCCTTAAACCGGTTAAGATCCAAATCCTTGACATCATGACTTTTGTTGAGAACTACCATGACCTTTTCCGTGCCATCGTATCTGAAGTAGACGTAGATTCCATCTTCAGGTACGTAATGCATTAATTTGCCGGAATGAATGACATTTTTGTTTTTACGCCATCTAAGCAATTTCCTGACAAATGCTTTGGCACCTTTTTGGTCCTCAGTTAGACCTTCTCCCGAAAAGGCATTTACATCGTCTCCCTGCCACCCCCCGGGAAAATCGGAGCGGATTATTCCATGACTATCGGTCCCTTTATTGGACATGAGGATTTCTGTACCATAATAAAGTTGGGGAGTACCACGCATGGTCAGAATATAAACTAAAGCCATTTTGAAGAGATCATAATCTTCATCAACCTGGGTGAAAATCCTGCTCATGTCATGATTGTCCGGAAAGATGACCATCTGCTCGGGATGGGCATAGAGAAAATCATTGGCCAGATTTTCATAAAGTCGCCTCCAACCTGTACTCCATCCTTCTTCTTCTTTGAGTGCTCGGTGTAGATTGGAGGTCATGGGAAAATCCATCAGGCTGGGTAGACAGGAGGTGTAGCCATCAGGATTGATTTTGTCTTGCTGCCAGTAAGCGATAATGGCCGGATTTTCAACCCATTCTTCGCCTACGATACTAAAATTTGGATATTCCTGCATAATGGCACAAGTCCAATCAGCCATGAATGAACGATAGGGATAAGGGTAAGTGTCTTGCCGTATACCTGCCAAGTGGGCATATTCAATCCACCAGATCGAATTTTGGATTAGATACGTGGCAAGAAAAGGATTTCTTTGATTCAGATCGGGCATGGTCGGGACAAACCAACCTTTCACCATCAGCTCTCGATCACTTGGTGAAACATAGGGATCGATCAAAGTAGATTTTCGATGGTTCGTCCCTTGGTAAGGTTGGCCGTAATAGTTGATCCAATCATTTGAGGGTGGGTCTTCCATCCACCAGTGCTCTGATCCGCAGTGATTTACGATGATGTCCATGATCATCTTCAAGCCCATATCTTTCGCTTGCTCGCTCAAGTTCACATATTCGTCATTAGTCCCAAATCGAGGATCGACTTTGTAGTAATCAGTGGTGGCATACCCGTGATAAGATGCCTCATCCTGGTTGTTTTCCAATACTGGGTTAAGCCAAATGGCCGTAAATCCCATCTCTTTAATGTAGTCCAGGTGATCCAATATTCCTTGAATATCTCCTCCATGCCGGCCAAATGGTTCTGTGCGGTTTAGGCCTTCTCGCATCCCAGCTATCTCGTCATTCGTTTCATCACCATTGGCAAATCGATCAGGAGTGATCAGGTACATAACATCACTGTTATTGAAACCCTGCCTGTTGGCCGATGCTGGCTCCCGAGGTTTGAGTTCATATTGGTAGCTTATTAAAGACTCACCATCAACCATAAATTTGACGGGAATACTTCCAAATTGAACATCAGGTTCAATTTCAATATCAATAAATAAGTAGTTGGGACTGGCCAATCGGTGGACAGCCGTGAGTTTTACTCCTTCGGCTTCAATGGATGGTTGAGTCCCGGAGATATCCTCACCATATACCATAATTTGCAACTTAGGGTTTTGCATCCCGACCCACCAAAATGGCGGCTCGACTCGATTGATAACCTGTCCATCAACACCCGAAAATATGCAGAGACAGGCCAATACTAGTATTGCATAACGTAGTTTCACAACAACTTTCTTTTATTTAGGGCAAAAGGTAAAAAAAGTATGAGACTGCAGACTGCAGACTGCAGACTGAGAACTGTCAACTTCAAGACTGCCGACTGAGAACTGCCAACTGGCCAGACTGAAAACTGAAAAACTATCGCATATGCTCGATGTGAGGTCGCCTCCACACATCTTTTAACTCGTAGACAAAACCCTCACTTAAATGAACAGAGCCGCCTTCCACTTTAATCACCAGTTGCTTATAAGGTTCGGTAGGGAAAAATAATTCAGTCATGACAACTTCTCCCTCTTGAGCAAACATCTCCATCGATCCTTTGTCAAAGAATACCTGCATAGATAATGTGGAGTCAACCAATTGCGGTGCCGGTGCTACATGCAAATCTGCAGCAAAATTCTCCGAGAAGTCAGTTTTTCCCGATTGACGACGGTCGCTGTAAAATTGTTGTTGATCTCCTCGATAACCAATTTCATATTGTTCTCCGACATCATTCTTTAAAACCAGGGCGACTTTCATCTCCAGATCCTTAAGACGAAATTGGACCTTGACTTCACATTGATCAACGGGAAATACGAGCTTGTCCTCAAGGGCAATTTGTCCAGAAATATCTTGAGGTGGTATGACATAGACATTCTCTCTAATGTTCTGAATTTCTTCTACCGGATGGCTTAGGATCCGATATCCTTCTGGTTTCTTGATGAGTCCTAGGGTACGGGGTAAGGTCATTGCACTGCGCCATTTGCTGGTGGGCACCTTCTTGCCATAGTCCCAATTGCTCATCCAACCCAAAAAAATGCGTCTCCCATCTTCAGAAGGAATATCAGACCAGGTCACCCCGGCATAGTTGTCTCTACCAAAGTCGATCCAAAGGGAACAATCCGGATCTTCTGATTGGCAATCCGAGAAATGATTGGCCATCGACGGATCCAGGGTAAATTTTTGGCCATCAAAATCTCCAATGAAATATTGTGTAGCAGAGCCGCCATTGGGTCCACCAGGATTAATGCTCTGTATAAGTACCCACTTTTCCTCATCAGACCCAATTACTGACAAAGGAAACAAATCAGGACATTCCCACACTCCCGCGTGACTGCCCCAGTCTTTGCCAAAATCACTGAGGTGCTTCCACTCTTTCAGATCGGGTGATCCGTAAAATTTTACATGATCATTGGCTGCCAGCACCATCACCCACTGATCCGAACCTTCATCAAAAATGACTTTGGGGTCCCTAAAATCCTTGATGCCCGGATTGGTGAGAACAGGATTGCCGTCATACTTTTGCCAGGTACGGCCATTATCGGTGCTATAAGCAATACCCTGAGTCTGATAATCGCTCTTTCCCGCTTTCTCTCCTTCAGCGTCGTGGTAGGTGAAAATGGCCACCATAGGAGGGTTTTCCGGTGTACCCAAGCCACTGGTATTTTCCCAATCAACTACAGCACTTCCGGAAAAGATCGTCCCGTGCTCATCCGGGTGCAGGGCAACCGGCATGTGTTGCCAATGCATCAAATCTCTGCTGATGGCGTGCCCCCAATGCATAGGCCCCCACACATTGCTCCCGGGGTGATATTGATAAAACAAGTGGTATTCTCCATCGTAAAAAACCATCCCGTTGGGGTCATTCATCCATTGCTTTTCTGGTGAAAAATGATATTGGAGTCGATGATCTTCTCGATAATAATCTTTCGACTTGCTTTCACTGACCAGTAATTCAACATTCTTGGTACTGGAACACGATAGAAGTATCGTAGTGAACAGAATCTGTATTAGGACGTAGAAGTAGTTCATTGTCAAATGAAGATGTATTGCAAAATATCGAGATATCAAGATAATCAAATCCGGGCACATAACACTTAACCCTAGGTGATGAGCGTATCTGAGCAATAGCTTCTAAAAAATACAGGCATTTGTCATGCCAACATCTTTCATTGACCCAGAGGAAGATCGCGCAAGAATGGCTATTTTATGTTTCAAGCAAAAATCATACATGTCATGAAAAGGAGAAATCTGTTAAAAAATGCAATGGCACTTGGAGCCGCGTCTTTGTTTATACCAAATAAGGGGCGGACTGAGAATTCAATCGTTGATCCTGTCAAAATTACACGTGTGAAATCCATAGCTACGTGTCCGCACGGTATCGAACTCATCATGGTTAAAGTGGAAACGGACCAACCCGGTTTGGTGGGTTATGGATGCGCTACTTTTCGCCAGCGAGCACATGCTGTGATCGCTGCGATCGATGAGTACCTCGATGATTTCTGCCAGGGAAAATCGGTGCATAATATCGAGGATATTTGGCAAACAGCCTATGTAAGCAGTTATTGGCGCAATGGACCGGTATTGAACAACGCCCTGTCAGGACTCGATCAAGCGCTCTGGGATATCAAAGGGAAATTGGCTGGAATGCCCGTGTATCAATTGTTGGGAGGCAAATGCCGCTTTGCCGTAGATTGCTATGCCCATGCCAATGGTCAAACAGCTGAAGAAGTCGTAGATGACGTACAACAATATATGGGCCAGGGCTTTAGGCATGTCCGGATTCAAATGGGTGGATATGGTGCTACACATTTGGCTAAAGAGCCTGATTTTAAAGAAGCGGGATTTGGTATGCCGGAAGACAACTACATGGATCAAAATAAATATCTTCAATCCATTCCCTTGCTTTTTGAAGAAGTTCGCAAACGATGTGGCGAAGAAGTCGAACTACTTCACGATGTCCACGAGAGGGTGCAACCCCTGGATGCCATCCGCATGATTGAGAGGCTGGATGAATTTCGACCCTTCTTCATCGAAGATCCCTTCTCACCAGAAAATATTGCCTATTTCGAGTTATTGAGGCAACATACCACCGTACCCATTGCCATGGGCGAGCTATTCAACAGTCCTCACGAATGGTTGGAACCGATGGCCGCCCGGTGGTTCGATTTCATCCGGATTCACATCAGTCAGATAGGAGGCATCACTCCAGCCATGAAAGTAGCGCGATTGGGCGAATGGTTTAACATTCGCACAGCCTGGCACGGACCAGGCGATGTATCGCCGATAGGGCATGCCGCCAATGCGCATATCGATCTGGCCATATGGAATTTTGGTATACAGGAACGCGTCAATTTCTCAGAAACCTTACGGGAAATTTTCCCTGGAGCACCAACCATCGACAATGGATACATGCATATTAATGAGGCTCCGGGACTGGGTGTGGAAGTGAATGAGGAATTGGCGGCCAAATTTCCACTGCCGGAAAAGAACAATTATTTATGGACCCAGGTCCGTAAAAAGGACGGCACCGCGATTAGACCTTAATGTCATTGCCTTAAGGGCTACAGGCAGCTGCTGATTTGCTCGATCAGATTGATTAACTCGGAGTATTCCTTAAAAAAGAAGAAAGAGGATTCGTCACTGGCTATGTTTCGCATATGTTGAATGGCTTGTTGACGTACCCATTCGCTTTCGTCATCGCTAAAGGGTCTCTCTTCTCCGGAGTAAAGGCAAAAGATATGGATGGGATCTACGGAAGGTTTACTGATCCCTTCCTTCAAACGTTTCGCAGCTTCCAAATCGGTGCGAACACCGTATCCTCTGGCATGGGCATGAGGGTCACCATCGGAAACGAGAATAAAAAATTTGGGAATACCGGGCTCACTATGCTGGCGAAACTCCTCTTGTGCCATATCCAGTGCTGCGTGAATATCGGTTGCATAGACATTCAGGGGAATCCGCAATTCTTCAATGGTCTGATCCATTTTCGACCGCTCACCGGTAAGAGATAAGATCATTTGTGCCCCTCGATTAAAAGAGATCAATCCCATCTTGAGGCTATTCGGATGGAGCTCAAACCGATCGGTCAAAGCAAAGAGTGCAGTTTGAATTTCATCCAGGAAAGCTCGTTCACTGGCGGAAAAATCCAAGGCTATGATGGCATGGAACGGACAATTCGGTAGCACCCTCTCCTGAGCCGTGACCCGCTCGAGAAATAAAAAGCACGAACCTATCCAAAAAATGCTGATCCAGGTTCTCATAAAGAACTGCCTTACCATCCCTGAAGTTACGCATTTGGCCAGCCGAATGCTGATTTTTCTAAAAATTTAGAGAAACTAGCCTTAACAGTGAGCTATTATTTCTACTTTTTTGGCTTAGAAGTAATGCTCACAGAGTGAAACCAGCAGAAAATTTGCCTCATCCTTACCTCATTTTTGTAGGTGATCTACAAGCTCGCATCAATGCAAAGACCGGCCAGGGACTGGTCGACTGGTGCCCGGAAAGGTGCACCGGTCAGCTGCGATTACCAGGCTGCCGGATTGATCTGGGTATACCCGACATGAGTCTCGATGAGGCCAAGGCGGCCGGAGTGGAGAGTCTGGTCATCGGTATTGCTCCCGTCGGTGGAAACATTAAGAGTGAATGGGTGCCTTTATTCGTGGAGGCTTTGCAGAAGGGCCTTTCAATCATCAATGGCTTACATGTTCAATTGGCAGAAATACCGGCCATCAGAGATGCCTTGCTAAAGACAACCGCCAAGGTCTATCATTTAAGGACAGCTCCGGAGCAGATACCCGTGGGCACCGGCAAAAAGCGCACCGGTAAGCGGGTGCTGATGGTCGGTACTGATTGTGGAGTAGGTAAGAAGTACAGCGCGCTGGCTCTACATCGAGACCTGAAGCGACGAGGCATTAAAACCACCTTCCGAGCCACCGGACAGACAGGGATCTTGATTTCCGGTGCAGGGATTCCTATGGATGCCGTCATCACGGATTTCATCAGTGGTGCTGCTGAGCTGCTTTCCCCGGACAATGACTCAGACCATTGGGACGTCATCGAAGGACAGGGAGCTCTACACCATCCGGGCTATGGAGCGGTGAGTTTGGGTATTCTACTCGGCTCCCAGCCGGATGCTTTTGTGCTATGCCATGAAGCTACCCGAGAAAAAATCGATGGCTTTCCAGGATTTTTCGTGGGATCGTTACAACAAAGGATTGATGAGGCCACTTACCAGGGGAAATTAACCAATCCTGCCATCCGATGTGTTGGGGTAAGTGTCAACACCGGCTGGATGTCTGATGAGGATCCGAAATCGTATTTGGCCCGGATTTCTAATCAGCTACAGCTGCCTTGTGTCGACCCGCTCTCAGGCGATATGAATCCCATCATTGACAACCTTCTAAGTATTGAATAATGACCATCAACTTTCAGAAAGAATCCTGGCCTTTGAAGGCACCATTTAGGACAGCTCGACATAATCTCAATGAAATTGAGACCATTCTAGTAATAGCCAGCAACGGCAATCGACATGGCTGCGGTGAAGCTGTAGGTGTAGACATCAATGGAGAAAACCCGGACTTAATCATTCGGCAGATCCAAGAACTGAGGGATACAGAGACAGATCTGGATCAACTCAAGATCCAAACGATGCTACCTCCTGGAGGGGCCCGGAATGCACTGATTGTGCTTTGTGGGATCTCAAATGCAAAACCGAGGACAAGTCCATATGGGAGATACTGGGGCTGGAAGCGCATCCGGTTAATACGGTATACACGATTCCCATCCAGTCTGCCGCTGCCATGGCAGAAACTGCCCGGTTTGCTGCTTCTTATCCCGTGTTGAAAATCAAATTAGATGCAGAAGACCCGATAGAAAGGGTGGAGGCGATAAGGAAAGCCCGGCCGGATGCCTCTCTGATCATTGATTGTAATCAGGGATGGGATTTTGATCTACTGCAACGGTCAGCCCCGGTGATGGCTGAACTGGGTGTCGAAATGATTGAGCAACCTTTAAAAAAGGGCCAGGACGATGTCCTTTCGCAATACCAGGCTCCCCTGCCGCTCTGTGCGGATGAATCTTGCAACACCTCTGATGATCTATCCTATCTGGTAGACCGCTATCAAATGATTAATATCAAACTGGATAAGACCGGAGGATTGACCGAAGCCTTAAAGCTGGCCAATGAAGCTCACCAATTGGGTATGGACCTGATGGTCGGCAATATGCTGGGTACCTCACTGGGTATGGCACCGGCCTTTGTGATCGCACAGTTTTGCAAATATGTCGACCTTGATGGCCCGTTGTTGCAAAAAGAAGACCGAAAATACAGGCTTGAATACGACGGACCCACTGTCAATATACCTTCTCCCCAGCTTTGGGGTTAGTAGTTGGCATATCTGATCCTTTCTAAATGATTCCTTCACACAGAGATATTTGGTGCTGTGCCTTTGGGACTCGGTTCTCTAAAAAGAGAGGGAACATAGTCCTTAGGAGAAGAATCATCCTCACACAGAAATGTTGGTTTGAAGTTGCAAACTTCAAACAACGGCAAAGATCGTCAGTATAAAAAGCAGTGAGACGTTCAGGAGGGACAAGCGCAATTCTATGAACAAGAGGGCTGCTGACATCCAAGTGAGCGAGGATCGTCGGTACCGAAATCCGCAAATGGTAAGCTTGTGTCAATATTTGGGACTATAGTGGTAGTGCCAAGCTCTAATTATTCCGAGATTACCCATGATGCAGCTGCCTGAAGAAAGGTTGCCGTCAGTTATTCTAAATTTTAAATTCTTGGATATGAAATATTGCTTTTTATTTTTAGCTCTGCCATTAATGATAATGCTCGGGCCGGCTTGGCTTAGAGCCCAGTGTATAAATAGTTGCACAAATGAAAACACATTTTTGGGTTCTTTTGCCGGTGCCAATAACACCACAGGCAACCTAAACACCTTTGTTGGCTACCGGGCCGGCAGGGCCAATACATCTGGATCATCGAATTCCTTTTTTGGACGAGATGCAGGACGGTTTAACACAGCCTCCAATAATTCATTCTTTGGATTAAGTGCGGGAAGGCTCAATACAACGGGATCTTCCAATTCCTTTTTTGGTCGAGACGCGGGTGAACGCAATACCTCGGGAAACTCCAATTCTTTTTTTGGAAGGGATGCAGGCCAATTTAATACGACTGGCTTGCAAAACTCCTTCTTCGGTAGAGAAGCAGGCCAAAACAATACCACAGCCAGCGATAATTCATTCTATGGAGTAGCCAGCGGCAGAGCGAATACGACTGGGAGCGGGAATTCCTTCTTTGGATCGTTTGCAGGTGGGCAAAATACAGAAGGACATTCTAACTCATTCTTTGGGCTTCAAGCTGGGCTGAATAATACCACCGGAGGTAACAATTCCTTCTTTGGAGTCTATACAGGTAGCAAGAATACTACGGGGGACTTAAATTCTTTTTTTGGCCAAGCGGCTGGACGACTAAATTCCTCAGGATCCTTCAATTCCGTTTTTGGTGAAAGTGCGGCCTTGCGAAATGCGACGGGAAATTTCCATGCCATTTTCGGTACAGAGGCAGGATATTATAATCAATCATCAGATGCAATGACGGCTATGGGTTATCAGGCAGGCTATCATGCACGGGGTCCTCGCATTACCTGTTTAGGTCACCAAGCCGGTCCCGACAGCTTGGATGGAGATGAGAGTGACCGCCTTTACATTGATGTGCAGCAATCGACCGATGCCCTCATCTATGGCGAGTTTGACAATGACTTCGTACGCATCAACGGCACCTTTGAGGTGATGGCAGGTTTGAGCAATCCTTCTTCGCGGAAGCTCAAAACGGCTTTTGCACCCATTGAGGAGCAAGAGGTCCTCGACAAAGTTGCTGCCCTGGAGATTGCAGAATGGCATTATAAAGACCGTCCCAGAGAGCGGCACCTAGGTCCGGTAGCGGAAGACTTTTACGCGGCCTTTGGCTATGGTGTGAGAGATAGCCACATATCGACCATCGACGCCGATGGTGTGGCTTTGGTGGCTATAAAGGCTTTGCATAGACAGAATCAACAGCAGCAGGAAGACATGGAGCAGCTGCGGAAAGTTAATGAGCATTATATTGCTAAAATTAAAAATCAAGACAAAACATTGCATTTTCTGGCAGCATTGGCAAAAGCACATCAACGGTCAATCGAGAAGATGAAGAGGGAAATCGAAATGCTAAATGCAGAAATTCAACTTAGCCGCACCAAAGCGGTGAATTGAATTTCAGCAACTACTATACTATTTATTTAAGTGAAGCGTGACTTTCACACGGATAAAATAATATTATGATTATCAATTATGTGGTAACTGAACCATCATCACTCAAATCATCCGGTATAATCTGAGGTGCTCATAGAAATATTGTTTTGAAGTTGCAAACTTCAAACAACGGAATTGCAAACTTCAAACAAAGGACAAGCAAGCCATTTCCAACAATGAAATGCGCTGTGGGAATGCATATTCGAAGTTGCATGAGATGCTGACATCCGAACGAGTGGAGTAATCGTCAATTTACCGAAATTCGAAACCAAAAAAGGGGCACCGCAGACCGGCACCCCTTTAGAAATTTGATAGGTTGAATTATTCAATTTTCATGATCATGGTAGAGTAAAAGGTACTATTAGAGGAAATACTCATCACCATATTTTGGGTTTGAGTACCATTGAGGCCTAAAGTATTTGAGCTGAGACTAACCGACTGTTTTCCTGGTGCGAAGGCACCGAGATCTCTGCTGGCCAGCAATTTACCATCGAGGGCATACAATCGCAAAGTCGTTGGACCGTGGGCATTTTGCTGCCAGCTCAGCTGAATTGTTTCAGCAATGGGATTGGGAAACACCTCCATCGAAATACGGTTTAATGCATCGGAGGTAGCACTGGTGGTACTACCCATGCTGATCTTGGTTACCGTGCCAAAAAACAAATTGGTGACATAGTAGGTGTTTGCTTCTCCAATGGCAAATCCAGGGCTGGGGCCAAAACCGCTGGCAAGGGTATCCCTCGATCCATCGGTATGCAAGTGAGTAAGCATGGCACTGCCAATGACAAAGGGAGGTACGCTGTCACCGCGAAATTGGGCATACTGTAATGCAATCAAGCCATCACCTCCCGGATCGACAGACAGATCGGTAATCAGAGTAAGGTTGCTGTCTACCACGGTGACATCACCCTCCTCGCTCACAGCGTAAATGTCTGAGGCGCCGTCAATAAATGGAAATCCAGTCAACTCCGAAACATAGAATCCCCCGGCAGGATTATGGACAATTCTGGTGGGTACAGGATCAAAAAAGGGAGGGCCAAAGGGCAATGGATTGGCAGTGGCCGGAAAAGTAGCAAAGACGTTGATTACACCAGTAAGACCATCACGACGTAGAATCGAATTGGCAGCTGCATCAGCGATAAACAGATCGCTGCCATCGTGTACAAACGAAAATGCGTTGCTTTCTGCAATGCCCAATTGTAAGACCCGGTCTTCAATCCGAATGATATGCTCAGCATCGCTACCTTGTAACGCAGTACCTCCTTGTTGGATGCTGTCCCTGGCAAAAACCAAAATGGCACTGCTATAGATGCCAGCTCCCTCCGACATCATAACACCTACGTATTGATCGTTGAAAAACTGCACCCGTTGTGCTCCGAGGTTTTCCATTGTTGCGGTATCAAACACAGAAGGCAGATCAGTTATGACCCTTGATTGGGTGCCATCTGTCCAAAGCACCGATACACCTGCGTCATCTTGTCCGGATCCAGACTCGGCGACCCACAAATTACCAACGCCATCAGCTTCGATGCCTATGGGTCCGATCAGACCCGAACCTACTTCTTCCATACTTACTTGTGCAAAGGAAACCATGACTGCAAACAAAAAGGAAGGAAGGATGTAAAACTTTTTCATGGATACAATTGATTTTAGATTTTAGAAAATAGAGTGCAATATCAAAATCATTTATTACATAAAGAAATAATATGATAAAAAGATTTGTAGGCCGCCTTCCCACCTATACCGTCAACTGGGAATTTCCCATAATCTCACGGATCATTCGCGGGTTTTGTGACAGTCATAACAGATTGTCTAGGATGACGAAGAGAAGCCTCCGACTGAAATGAGAGATCACGAGAAATTTAATTTACAATCTAAATAATTGCATCACCTCTAAGATAAAATCTCACTGGGAATTTATGAAGAGTATAAATTCAAAAGATTCAAAAAACAAATGGCGAAGCCATTTTGTCCGATCCATGAACTGGGTTTTTAAAGGTATCCTCGCACCAAATTCATACAAAATCTTAGTAGACAGAATACTAGATCGGTTTTGAAATGGTGTCGTAACCTGAAGGTATCTGCAGACTTGATCCATAATCTTCGATCTGTCCGTCAGAAATCAAGAAGATTTGGTTTTCAAAATCATCAGAGCATCAATGATCACCAAATTTGCATCAGTCAATGCCAGTGGCATGGGTTGGCTAAAAACTGGAAACACATAGATGCACTAAACAAACCCAAGTCATAATATTCAGTGAAAACTTGAATTTAAAAATCCAAATAAATAATTCACTCCTTAGGTATTCTTTGGCTAGGGTTCCATCCATAATTTTTAGAGATCTGATCCAATTCATCTATGAAGGCTTTTCTATGTTTATATTCCAAACGCATACGGATGATCATACCTTCACAAAAATCTCTCCCACCCGGAATATTCTCCGCGATATCGACCAATTTATAGCAAAATTTCCGGTAGGTTTTTCTTCCTGAATTCTTTGCCAACATCGTCTCGAGGCATACCCGGTAGACTTCCAAGATTCTCTCAGGATAAATTGTCTGCAGCTTGCGGCCAAATTGATCAACGAGAAATGGATATTCTTCCAGCAGTGATAGCAATGATGTATTGAGGTCTTCCGCGTGGTAAATTTCTGCCCTCTTTAGGACATTGTAAGGATTGTCACTCAACAGATCCTCTAGAAGCCGGTCCCGAAAAAGGATCCAATCCCTGAGGTTAAGGTGCTTTAGTTCACTATAAATCTCTCGATCATGATCCACCTTTGATAGATAGAGCTGATACGCATATTGCTTTTGGCTTTGAATATCTCCCTTTGCCTTTGCAATATTAAATAGATGATGCTGCCATTCAATCACTTTTTGCAAATCATTGCCCTCGAGTGACCGGCGCAAGCCTCGTCCAGCCACCTCAGCGGCCTCTTCCCAATATTGATTCTCCTGAGCCCATAAAAAGTGGTATTGCAACACTTGCGGTAAGTGCTGGTATCGGTTCAATACTTCTCTCCTTTGTTCCTCCTCGGAAGAATCACAAGTCTTGCAATACCTAATGGCATAAGTGGTCTTAGCCCTGTCATTATCAGCTTCCTGCATTCGATCTACACTCAGTGTCTTCAGACTCCTTCGATAGTCGTTACTCCATTCCTGGGCCAATAAGAAATCAAACATCCGCTCTTCAAGGTTCCAATAGGGGTATTTATTTTCCAAGACTGACCGGTAAGCAAACTGAAGAATCTCCTCCTTAACTTGGGGAACTTGACATTGCCTGAAAAGGTCAAAAAGGGCTCTGGTACAGCTATTCATCACTTCTGTCATCGCTTCGCGAACCGGATCTGCAGATCCATCAATCCTCCCGTAGACATCTATCATGGATTTGATCATGAGCCAAGCTTCCCCATATTGGCCCTCAAGTAGGTGTTTCTCTGCATTTTCAAACCAGGGAGATAATTTGGGTACACTGACCAAGACGGCCTTCTTTCCTGATGATAAATGGCCTTGAGCAAGTGACTGTAGTCTCTCCTGATAAGAATCGGCATCACTTGTTTGCCAGTGGCGTGAAAAATGTTGGAGAAAACGATCGGTGAGCTCGGTACCCCTTTTCAATTCCTTTGTTAGGAAACTGATCAGTTCGTCTTTACTTGAGCATTCAAATACCTTCTGAATTTTTTCCGATTTCGCTTTCACAAGGCTTTAAATCTATGGAAAAGCATCGATCAATACAATGTGGAGATCAAAACGCCCAATTTGATCCCCGGTACAGAGAAAGAGCCAAAACAGGATCTCTTTGATGCTAAAGATTTCCAGGATTCTTGCATCAATCATATTGGCTATCCTACAAATCCCAAGGAATCAGGTACACAATAAGGTCAGCCTGAGAATGCGTTTCTGGCTTAGCACTATTTCCTAGTAACGCACGATCTGACCGGTCCTGCCACTTTGATACATTGCCTCAATAATTGCCATGGCTTTCCTTCCCTCTTCGCCATTAACTGCCGGCTCTCGGTTTTCTCTAATGGCAGACACGATCTCAGCAATCTGCATTCTGTGGAGTTGATAATCGATGGCCATGGGATCGGATGCTCCACTTGGATGCTTATCCCGATGGGCCAATTCCTCCGGGGGCTCCTCGTCCATGATATTCCATTGGGCAATTTTGCCTCCCTCTAGGCAAATGCTACCACTGGACCCGTAGATCTCCAACCGCTCAGGATATCCGGGCCAAAGTGCGGTACTGGCAACCACGGTACCCATCGCTCCATTGGCAAAGGTAAGCAGGCCTTGCGCCAAATCTTCGCCTTCAATATCGTGCAGGTTTGTGGCGGTTCTGGCATAGACCTCAGTGACTTCTCCCATAATATCTTGCAGGAGATCCACTGTATGAATTCCCTGATTGATCAGCGCTGCTCCTCCATCTCCACTTAGCGTACCCTTCCATGGACTGTTGGAATAATAATCGCGATTACGATACCATTTGATATAGGCATGACCACTGATCAGGCGGCCCAATCTTCCTTCATCAACGGCATTTTTCAGGCGTCGATAATCAGCACTATACCGGTTTTGAAAGATACAAGCCAACTTTACCCCTGCCTGCTTACACGCCGCAATCATCTGATCAATTCGTGAAGTGCTAATTTCTAAAGGCTTTTCACAAATGACATGCTTTCCTCGGCCGGCAGCGGCCAGCGTGGGTTCAAGATGGTGACCACTTGCTGTGCAAATGCAAACCACGTCACAATTGATTTCCGTAAATAACTTATGATAATCGGCGTAAGCAGGTACTGAAAACCGCTGCCCAGCCGCAGTGGCCCGTTCAGTATTCGAGCTGCATACCGCCATCAATCTGCAATCTGGCAGATCTTCTATACTCTTGGCGAAGTGTCCAGCAATAGCACCAGTGCCGATGATTACAAATTTCATTTCCATCCACATTTATTTTACAAAAATAGAACTCCGATAAAGTACTCAGCCCGGCAAATCTCAACAATATGAAATGACCAGAATTCGAAATAAACAAGCAGTGGGAGGCCATTTCCAACTTCAGGGAACTACATTCCATTTACCGATACCCTGACTCCATCTCCTCCTTTGACCTTACGCAGGAGATCAATTTTAATGTCTGTCAGTCTTCCAAAGACATTCACAGCACTTGCCGCTCTGGGTTCGGGTCCCAAACTTACTGGTGTGGGACCAAAAAAAATACAGAAAGCCGGCATTGATGGCCAATAGGCAAGGTCTCCTATCTCCATAACCTCCTGGGCCTCTTTCTCCAAAGGCGATTGAACCGGGATTCCAAAGTAGATTTCGTCTCCCCAAAGGATCGCCGAAGATTCTAAAGGCAACGATTCCAAAATCGCCTGAGCCGTCGGTGTATCAAACAATTCAGCTGTAAACACCGAAGATCCGAGCCTAATCTCTATACGTGACATCATATTCTCTTGCATTGCCTTGAAAATACAGAAAGATTGGAGAGATTGGAAAGATTGGAGAGATTGGAGAGATTCGAAAGATTGGAGAGATTGGAGAGATTGGAAAGATTGGAGAGATTGGAAAGATTGGAAAGATTCGAAAGATTGGAAAGATTGGAGAGATTGGAAAGATTCGAAAGATTGGAGAGATTGGAGAGATTCGAAAGATTGGAGAGATTGCTCGCCCGTCCGAAGCTTTAGCGAAGGCGGGAAAAGATTGGAGAGATTGGAGAGATTGGAAAAGATTGGAAAGATTGGAGAGATTCGAAAGATTGGAGAGATTGAAAAGATTGGAGAGATTGGAAAGATTCGAAAAGATTGGAGAGATTCGAGAGATTCGAAAGATTGGAGAGATTGAAAAGATTGGAGAGATTGGAGAGATTGGAAAGATTGGAGAGATTGGAAAGATTGAAAAAGATTGAAGAGATTGGAGAGATTGGAGAGATTGGAGAGATTGCTCGCCCGTCCGAAGCTTTAGCGAAGGCGGGAAAAGATTGAAGAGATTGGAAAGATTACTCGCCCGTCCGAAGCTTTATGTGAAGGAGGGGAGAGAATGGAGCGTCCCCAATAGGATTTGTACATTAGACCATCTAACTCGGTTTACATGAGCAACTGGGAAAAGCAAATACTTCATCAATGGTCACTGAATGATATTGAGATTGGTCATGTAGTTTCTCGCTTTAAGGGGAATAACTCCCACTCAGCGGGAAGTGCTGGTGATCTCGTGCGTTTGCACTTTGGTCTGGCTGGCGACTACTCCTTTACTTATCGAGAATTGGGAAAGTCTTTTGATCTTGCCGGGGGTCATCACAACATAATGTACTCTGCCGGTATTCACTTGGAAATAAGAAATAAGAGCCAGGTAATAGAAACCCTTGGTATCAGTTTCAGAAAAAATAGATTTATTGAATTAATGGCTGGTGCCACACCTCAAATAGACTCTTTTATTAAAAAACTCCAAGAGGGTCATCACACAATATTATCAGATCACTGGGGTACCATAACCATTGAAATTCAGAAGACCATTGGATCGATACTTGGCAATCCCTTTCAGGGTAAGTTGTCGGAATTGTTCTTGATGTCAAAAATTTTAGAGTTGCTGATACTTTGTCTGGAAAATTATCAGATGGTAAATAAAAAGCAGTATCAGTTTATAAAAAATATTGCCGATAAAGAAAAAATCATTGCTGCGCGTGATATACTGAGCAATCATCTCGATGACCCACTTCGACTATCTGACTTATCTCGAAAGGTCGGCATCAATGAATTTAAATTGAAACATGGCTTTAAAGAGTTTTTTGGATCTACCCCATTCGAATATTTGACACAGATGCGCTTGGAGCGCGCCCGTTATTTTTTGAGACACACTGACATGACCATTGATGCGATCGCATTGAAACTCGGTTACTCGTCGACCCCACACTTTCATCAACAATTCAAACGCATCTTTGGAACAACACCAAATTCTGTAAGAAAAAATCCATAATCCATAGTCTGTTTTTTCTCATGATCTCATATTTTGATCGCCGAGAATAAATCATAATATGAAGTATACCGATGATTACATAGAAATCAACGCTTCACCAGCAAAGGTCTGGGATCTGCTGACCAATCCAGGGAGGACTCCCAGCTACATGTATGGTTGCCGTGTTGAAACCGATTGGCACCCTGGTGATCCCATACTTTGGATCGGAGCCGAAGATGGTGTCACTTATGTAAAAGGTGAAATTCATGAGGTTGATCCAGGGGTTAAACTGATCTACACGGTAATCGATCCTCAGGGAAAATATGAGGACATCCCCGAAAATTATCTGGAAGTAACCTACGACTTGCGTTCTCCATCACCCGGGAAAACAGTACTTCGGGTACGACAAGGTGACTACGATACGGTTGCTGATGGAGCGGCGCGCTTTAAAGACGCTACAGCGCAGGGTGGATGGAAAAATATTCTGGAGAAAATTAAGGAACTGGCAGAAAAAATGTAGATACTCGACCTAAGCAGTTAAGCCTATCTCCTCCTAGGCTAGATCAAACGACGGCAGGAGATAAAAAAATACGGTGAAATTCCTGCGATTATTCCAGAGACGATATTTCTACTTCCTGATGGTCAAAATTCAATTTTTTGGAGTCTGACTGCATTTAAAATGGCAAGCAATGCAACGCCAACATCAGCAAAAACAGCTTCCCACATCGTTGCCACACCGACAGCCCCGAGAATCAATACGATGATTTTTATGCCGAAGGCAAGGGAGATATTTTGCCAGATGATTCGCTGGGTTGCGCTTCCAATTTGCATACCGGTTGCGATCTTTGAGGGTTGGTCAGTTTGAATAATGACATCTGCTGTCTCAATGGCCACATCACTGCCCAGCCCACCCATTGCGATTCCAACATCGCTTGCCGCTAATACGGGTGCATCATTGATACCATCTCCTACAAAAGCCACCACTCGTCCCGGTTGCTGAATGATCTTCTCAACCTCCTGAAGCTTATCCTCCGGCAGCAAGTCCCCCCTTGCTGAATCAATTCCCAACTCTTTTGCAATTTTTTGAGTATTCTCCTCCTTATCTCCCGATAACATGACCAGGTGCTCAACGCCCGCCTCCCGCAATTGACGGATGCTTTCCCTCGCATCTTCTTTCAATTCATCGGCAATGACCACGTATCCTGCAAACTGATCATCAACGGCAACGATCACCATACTTTCAGCAATATCCTGGACCTGAACAGGAACTGAAATGTTAAACGCTTGCATGAGTTTCCCATTTCCTACAAGCATGCTCTTACCGTCTACTAACCCTTTCAGCCCCTTCCCTGCTATTTCTTCAACGGTTATCGCCTCTGGCAAGGGGATTTCCTCGGAATACTCCATAATGGCTTTGGCAATCGGGTGCGTGGATTTGGCTTCAAGAGCCATCAACAATCGCATAAACTCAGTCTGACTGAAATTATCTGCAGTAACGATTTTCTGTATCTTGAAAACACCCTTGGTAACGGTGCCGGTTTTATCCATAACCAGCGTATTCACTCTAGTCAACTGGTCCAGAAATGTTGCTCCTTTAAAGAGCAAACCATGCTGTGAGGCTGCCCCTAGCCCACCGAAATACCCCAACGGAATGGAGATCACCAGGGCACAGGGACATGAAATCACCAAAAAAATTAAGGCGCGATAGAACCAGTCATAAAACACATAATCTGACACAAAGAAAAAAGGTACTACACAAACTGCAATGGCCAGATACACCACGAATGGCGTGTAAATCTTGGCCAACCGTCTAATCAGCAATTCGGTCTTGGACTTGCGAGAAGTGGCCTCTTGCACCATATCCAGTATGCGGGCGATGGAACTATCTTCAAAGCGTTTCCCAACCTTCACTTCGATGACTCCGTCCAGATTGATCGAGCCCGCATTACCTGCTCTCCCAGCAAAACCTTTTGAGGCCGGCTTTCTCCAGTCAAGGCCGCCATATTGAGCCTGGCGTCTCCGGAAATCAACGTGCCATCAAGAGAAGTTTTCTCACCAACCCTGACCTGGATTCTTTCGCCAATGCCCACTGTTGCAGGATGTACGGTTTCATATTTGCCCTTCCTCAGCACATGAGCTGTTTTCGGCCGGACATCCAATAACGCCCGGATATCATACTTTGCTCTCCTAACCGCTGCCGTTTGAAACAATTCTCCGATAGCATAAAACAACATCACGGCTACACCCTCAGGATATTCTCCAATGACAAAAGCACCAATCGTAGCAATGCTCATCAAGAAAAATTCGGTAAAAACCTCGCCTACTTTCAGGGTATTCCAAGCTTCTTTAAGCACGGGAATTCCTACAGGCAGATATGCCAAAACATACCACAACAACCTGATTTTACCTTCAAAAAAATCGGCACTTGCTAAATGTTGGATCGCCAGACCACTCAAAAGCAGTACACAACTGACGATCGAAGGAAGATAAGCCCTTGATAAAAGGTTGGTCTGTTCACCATATTCATGGGTATGAAATTGGGTGCCCTCCCCGATGGGCACTTCCTTTTTGAGCGCAATCTTTGCCGCCGCTCCAGCTTCTATTTTTTCCTCCAATGAACAGCAAATCTGATTGCCTTGCTCATCATAGACATGCACATGGTTCTCCCTTATCATTTCATATTACTACTGTCAAACTCACAATCTCTCTAGAAGCTCACCAAAGGAAATGGCCATCTTGGCCATCTTTCCTCGCCTTCACCAACTTTACACGTCCGAACCTAGGTTGCGTAGGAGCACTTGTGGATAGACAGGTTATTTGCCTCAATCATGTAACCCATGATATCTCCCCAAGCTCGAATGAGTGAACTTCTCGTTGCAAAATAGAGTCATTTTATGAAAATTGCCTGTTTCGATGTCCCTCCCTTGAGCTGCAAATACGACTGATGGTAAATTCTAAGGGCTTAAAAATGCCCGCTGCTGCAAGGTTCAACGTAAACAATGCCATAGGATTCGTAATGAGGAGCATCTATGCAAAATTAGCGAGCACTTTGACAAATTGAGGAGTGATTCCTGCCAGGGACAGGATCATGATCTGGGAGATCTTCGAGCGACGAAACTGGTTGCGAGTGGGTCGTAGCAAGCTATGACGACCTTGTGCTGATCCGAAGGTCGTCAGTACTTGTCACCTTCGCTTGATTTGCTTGATAATTCCTGAGTGATTTCGTCTTTGGTGAATAAATGTCCAATGGACATTTAAACGAAGGAACCACGACAGTGGGTGGGTATAGGTCATGTGCTGCAATAGAATCAAATTTCACACATGCCATATGATTGGTTGAAGTAATTTATCAATTTCAAAATTAGCGTATAATTCTTAGCTACAATCAAATGGATATCAATCTATTATGATCCAATTTGATACATGTTGTGCATCTGTAAAATTTCCTATTGTATGTATTCAGTTAAAGGGTGTACCGCACTTTCATTGCGAAAAAAGTAGTAAATTTTGTTTTCTATAATTTCGAGGAATGAAGAAACCGGTCCTTTTGCTAGCAGTTGCCTTTCTATACTTTGCTTCGCCCACACCTACCTGGGACTTTGATGAACAGCTAGATCAATACTTTATCAACAAAACTGAGGAGATTGAAAGGATCACTTCGCAACAACTGGCAAACATATCAGACTGGGAAGCCTATCATCGACATAGCAGGAGGCAACTACAGGATATGTTGGGATTATTGCCATGGCCTAAAAAATCATCCTTACGTGCCAAAATAACAGGTACAGTCGAACATAACGACTTCATTGTACAAAAAATTCACTTTCAATCTATGCCAGGGCTCTATGTAACTGGGAATCTATATTTACCAAAGAAAATTGAACAGCCTCTTCCGGCCATCATATATGTTTGTGGGCATGCTACAGTAAAAAAAGATGGTTATAACTTTGGAGCCAAAGTGCACTATCAGCACCATCCCGCCTGGTTTGCGCGTCATGGCTACATCTGCTTGATTATCGATACGTTGCAATTGGGTGAAATTGAAGGAATTCACCATGGGCTGCATCGCTATGACCGGTTGTGGTGGTTGAGTCGTGGCTTTACTCCTGCCGGGGTTGAAGCTTGGAATGGCATACGGGCCATCGATTACCTGATCTCCAGACCGGAGGTTGACAGACAGCACATTGGAGTAACCGGTCGCAGTGGTGGCGGAGTGACGAGCTGGTGGATTGCAGCCCTGGACGACCGCATAACCGCAGCAGTTCCCGTTGCCGGGATTACCGATATGCGCAATCATATTATTGATGGATGCATCGAAGGTCACTGTGATTGCATGTTTATGTTTAACCATCATCGCTGGGACTTCGCTAAGGTCGTATCCTTGGTTGCGCCGAGACCCACTCTTCTAAGCAATACCGACCGTGATCCCATCTTTCCACTGGATGGAGTTTATCGAATTTACCGTGAAGTTCGACCTATCTATGAAAGCCACAATGCAGCTGACCACTTTGCGCTTCACGTCACTGCCGGTGGACATCAAGATGTGCAGGAACTGCGAATCCATGCCTTTCGATGGTTTGATCGACATCTTAAAAATCGCGATGAACTCATTCGGAAACCAGCAGAGAGATTTTTTACACCTGAGGAATTGCGGGTTTTTGAATCATTACCCAATGACGAAATCAACACCAAAATTGATCGTCTTTTTATAGGGTCCGCACCATCCCTAGAAGTCGCACTCAACGATCAGGACGTACCAAGGGTGAAAATGAAATGGAGACAAGATCTGGATACCGTCTTTAGCTTTTGGCCGGCTAATGATTCAGTGTTTCCATTAACACTGCTAAACAGCAGCACCCATAAAAATCTTAATTTGTACACCTACAGGTTGTCATCCGATGATTATACAACTCTACCTGTATTCCATTTTGAAAACCCCCATGGAAAATTCTCTTCAAAAATTAAGATCATTGTTATAGATGATCGTAACTGGTCAGACTGGGGAGGTATAATGGCCGTGGTAGACCCAGGTAATCAACTGTGGGAGACCTTGTCTCCACTGACCCCGGAGCGATCTAAAGCCTGGCAACTGATCAGTCAGCACAAGCACTTATATCTGATTGTGAGGCGGGGTACTGGTCCGGCTCGATTCACGGGAGACAAGTTTAAACAAACACAAATCCGAAAACGTTTTTATCTGCTTGGCGAGACCCTGGACGGAATGCAAACCTGGGACCTGCGGCAAGCGATAAATGCCATTGTTGCTGATATTCCCGAACGAAACCCGATCCTGAGCGTGGAAGCCCAAGGCACTACCGCTGGCCAATTACTTTATGCCTCCCTATACCATGACTCATCATTGGAACTGGTTTTAGATGGTTTGCCCACAAGTCATATGCCCAATGGCCCACACTATCCCCGGATTTTAAAATACTTAGATATTCCTGCTGCTTTACTTCTGGCCTCCGAAAAACATGAGATCTCAATCAAAGGAGAAAATAATCATAAATGGGATGAGATACAGGATATCTTTATGCAGTTTACGGACACCAAGCTAAAAGTATTGGATTAGACCAAGATGTAGAAACTACTCGGATAAATTGTAAGAAAGAAATATTGACAGGTCAGTTCATGTAGATCTTTTTTGAAATAGGTTTAACGATAAGATATGAGAAGATGCCACTGTAATTACATGGTCCTACCCTTGGTCATAGCCTTCGTCTTGCTCAACGTCAGGGCACTTTTCGCACAAATAACGATTACTGCCGATGATCTTTTAGGATTGATAGGACCTCTGGAGCGCACTGTAGAAATTGACAACAGCAATGGGCCCAAAGTAGTAGACTTGGGTTTGCCTGGCACAAACCAAAGGTGGGATTTTACCTCGATCACTCTAGATAGCTCACTGATTTTCAACTACACTGTAGTAGAACCCACGGGAACTCCCTTCGCAGCTGGTTTTCCCGATGCAAATTTGACCGATAAGTACGCAGGGACCATTGAAGTTAGTGGTCAGGTCGTGCCATTCGAAATCTACACCTATTTCAGTGTGCAACCGGATGCTTTCAGAATTCTCGGTAATGGACTGGCTGCTTATCTGGTCACCGGCACACCCACTTCCCTAAGTGTGTCCGTTCGAGGCAATGCCATCCCTGCCCCGCTGCCCCTTGATCTCGGCGACACCTGGTCAGGGGTGGAATCAGACACGATCACCGATGCCGTGACCATGACCAAAACCATTGAGAACCGGACATCATCATTTGTGGTTGATGCATCCGGGATCATTACTGTAGGCAGCTCTGAACTGGAGGCACTCCGTGTATGCAGCTTTGACACGACTATTGTTATGCTCTTCGACAACAATCAAGAGATCTTGCAGGGTCCGGATACACTAACTACGATCACATACAATTTTGCAACAAAAGATAATGGCTTTGTAGCTCGAATAACCAGCTTTCCGGGAGAAACCAACCTCAATTTTAATGAGGCTTTCGGTGTCATTCGCGTTACCGGTGGAGTGTCAACTGCCGTGCAGAACCCTAACGTTGGACCTAAAGCGGTGGCTCTGGGACAGAATTTTCCCAATCCATTTACGGATCATACCGCAATCACATACTCTATTCACCAGGGACAAAACATTGAGTTATCGATTTATGACCTATGGGGTAATGAAATTCATACTTTAGCTGACGGCCATTATCCACCCGGACAATATTCGGTCATATGGGATGCCGGCAGTTTTCATCAACAAGCACTGCCACAAGGAATATATCATGTTCGTCTTAGGTCGGAAAATGGTATTCAGTCGCTCAAAATGATCTATATTAATCCCTGATTTTCCAGGTCAGTGCTCTGAACGTATTCTCGTCGGATTTTACTTAATCTATTAAACTTTGTGACATTCTATTTCTTTTCTAACCTGAGAAAGTGTCCGACCGTCCAACAAATGCGTATTCTAAAGTGAAATCAACTAAATTTGTTCCGGTAAGTGAAACTTCAAAGGAACCGTAAATGGATATGAACTATGTGCTAACTCTTTTTCTGGTGATCCTGAGCATACCTTCTTCATCGCAAATTGAAAAAAGTGAAGGGGTCGAAGTGCACCACTTGCCCTCAGAAAAAGTTTTCATCCGTACTGATCGATTGCACTACGAAATTGGAGATAGGATATACTATAAATGCTACCTCCCGAGTAAGGATCTGGGTCTTGGTAAACCACAGAGTAAAATCCTTTATGTGGATTTGGTAGCTCCGGACAGCTCAATTGTCAGTTCTCAAATACTAAAGATCGAAAATGGCACTGCCATGGCTGACATCGCCATAAATTTACAATATTCATCAGGTATATATCACATGAGGGGATATACAAAATACCTCCAAAATTTTGAACAGGCGGCTTGGTATAATGGCAACATCATCATCCACGGGGTCCAGGATCTCCCCGAGTCTAAGGGCGTACAACCGGAATATACCGTGGGGTTTTACCCCGAGGGCGGTTACTTAGTTGACGGTGTCGAAAGCAAAATAGGCATCAAGGCAGAAGATCAATGGGGTATCGGAATATCTGCCGTTGGCCATATCAGAGATCAGCACCGTAATATAATTGCAGATTTTGTCACCAACAAATTTGGCTTTGGTATAATAACCATGATTCCCAAAGTTGATGAAGTTTACACCGTCGAAGTACCTGCTGTCAATTTGATGGGGCTTGATGTCTTCCCAACTGTTCTTTCCAAGGGAATTTTAATTAAACAGCAGGATTATGAAAATGACAAAAGCTTAGATCTGCAAATATTGACGGCAGGCCACATTTTCTCAAAAGGTTTTGAACTTAAGATCACGAGCCGTGGCCAAGTATTTTACAAGCAGGCTCTGAAAGGACAGCACAAGGAGTCAATGTCAATAAATTGGGATGACCTTCCGATGGGCATTTTGCACTGTACACTATATGAAGGCAGCAAACGTCCGATATCTGAAATACTTGCTTTTAATTATCATGGTGTACATCAATACTTTCTGGATATCGAGGGCCTAAGATCAAATTATTCGCAACGTGAAGAAGTTTCGGTGGCACTTGACATTTACAATGACGATGGAGATCCCCTGAATCCGTCACTACACATTAGCGTTGTTGATACAAATTACATCGATGGAGATTGCGCTGATCTCCGAACTTATCTTCTTTTGCAATCTGAGATCAAAGGTAGAATCGAAGAACCATGCCGGTATTTCACAGGATCAGACGCAGAAATGAGGAAGAATATGGCCTTACTATTGCTGACGCAAGGTTGGCGTCGTTACAAGTGGGTTGCTGCGACTAATCCACACCATCCAGAGCAAACCATATCGATTTCTGGACGAATTACAGCGCTCACGGATAGTACCAAGGGAGTAGTTGGAGAGGGATTCATTTCCGAGATTTCCGGGAAAATGACCATGACTCCTTTTCTAACTGACGACCAGGGATATTTTACCATATCCAATCTCACCCACAGTGGACCCGCAAATTTTCTTATTCAGGCACAGAAGTTTCGTAGGGATCGGAAAGGTACTCTACGTGGTGATAAAATAGAACTAAGGGGAAACAGAGATGTAATTATCACCGTCAATGACAGGGAAATCGCGCCAGTCAATTTCTTTACTGGCTCACGCTCAGTAAATATGCGAGACTCAGGCAAGGATATTCTCATCAACCATAGAATCAAAAGAGACCCTTCTTCGAAAGATTGGGATGGTCTTCAAGCAGATCTTCCCGAAGTTGTCATTCCAGGAAAACGGATTGAGAATCTCATGGTAGATTACTATTCGCAGGGCATGTTGTATAACCGACCGGATGAGCGCATCATCGTAGCTGATCTTGGGTCACCAGAGCGCTACAGTGGACAACATGGTGTATTTAATATTCTCAAGACACACCTATCTAATGCCTCCATAACAGGTCTACCTCTTCCTGACGGAATCGACTACCATGCCATGGAGAAGGCTGAGCCCAGGGTCATGCTGAGGGGCAGTGCTGCATTGCATTCAAGTACAACAAAGAATGATGGTGCCAGGTTCTTAATAAATGGTGCCCATGTTTCTCCCAACGCAGTCTTAAATTTAGATCCGTCAAGGGTTGCATTTATCGATGTGATTAAGAGCCTAAATCAACTGGCTGCATTTGGAGAGATGGGTTCTGGTGGCGTAATTGCCATCTATCTTAAGCCGCCTGGTCATGACACACAGGTAATTACTAGGCAGAAAGGGATCTTAAGTTTCACCCATGAAGGATTCTATGAAGCTCGAGATTTTTACCAGCCTCCTTATGGTTCCACAAAAGGTAAAATCTCGGCTATTGATGATCGAGTTACCTTACATTGGCAACCTGAGATTCCGGTCTTTGAAGGTGAAGCTAATATTAGTTTCTACACATCCGACCGTAAGGGGAGATATCAAATACTCATCGAGGGTATAACCTCTGACGGTTTGCCCGTTTTTTGTACAAAGCATTTTGATGTCAGGTAAACCAGTAAAATTTGGTCTTCTATTATTCTGTTTTTTGAAGACCCTGCAACCAACATGGGGCCAACCAATCCGTGCGGTCACTATAGATGCTGAGAGTCAGAAGCCCCTCGCTGATGTTTTTGTATTTTATAACAATAGTTCAATTGGTACCGTCACAGATAGCAACGGATGCTTTTTACTCCCTTCGAGGGAATCATCGTTGGATGAGGTTGTATTTTCACACCTTAATTATGAGGATAAGAATATCCCCTTCGATCAAATTCAATATGGAGACACCATATTTCTTACTCAAAAGCAGTTTATTCTAACACCAGCTGTGATAACGTCCAAAGCCAGGCCACAACTAAGAGCCCGAAGGCTACGACAGTTTAAACAAGAGTTCCTAGGTGACGTACCAGACAGACTAGTCTGGATTGAAAATCCCGAGGTTCTGCTATTTGAAGATGCCGACATGCAAATCAGAGCTAGAGCCCAGTCACCTTTAGTACTTATGAATACCTTTCTGGGTTATAAAGTGTACTTCTACCTAAAAGATTTTGCTATTCATCAGGATGAAGGTATCGATTATGCAGGGACCGTCTTTTTTGAATCACTCAAGGGAAATCGTAAAGAAGTAGCAAAATGGAAACGTAACCGCAAGAAAATTTATAAGCGATCTAGTAGAAAATTTTTTACAGAGCTGATTACTAATGACTTCAAAGAATTAAATTATGTTTTGGGATATTCTTCAGTTGATCCCGTATCCGACCAGTTTGTGGATTTGATTGAGCTACCCGACTTGCCCTTCACCCAAACGGAGGATGATCACTATGAATTGTCAACCTCGGGATATCTTACCATCATTGACCTGAACACCATTTCGAAACATCAAGTCACTACTAAAAAAAGCGGAAAATTGGGTATGAAGATGTTTGAGAAGGCGACCACGGAAAACGCAGTTTCGTATTTATTCGCGCGTCGAGGAAAAATCATTTTTAATGAATTTGGACATATCCTTAATGCCGAAGAAATTGAAGAATATGGATATTGGGCTAGTCTGCGAGTAGGATCACTTTTACCCTTAAATTATCGTCCTTATTAACTTTTCCAAGATGCAGATTGAGCCACACCGTAATTTCAAAAACGACTTTGCATGCACCAAGGGGATCGAATCCGACCCTTAAATCGCATTGTCGTTGCACTGTCGTTACGTGTCCTAGGTTTTCACCCCGAATGAGAGAATTCACGCCTTACTGTGCTTCGGAAAAAAAACACGGATTTCTTCCCTTCCCTAAAACAGCTGAATCTAAAAAAGTGCTGGTAAGGATGCCGGAGCACGAATAGGTAGTCAATTTCAAGCATCCTCACCAGAAACACCCTTAGTCCATCAACTTACCCAAGAATGCTGGCTCTCCCAAAATAATCAATCAATAGGAGTCACCGTCACTTGAAGAATGTCTTTGACCGCTGGGTAAGTGTAACCATCATTGACCACTTGGACGACACCATTTTCATCCGGACCGGTATTCGGGCCCGATTGTCTGGGTGCTTGATTGGGTCCAACGCCAGGTTCCTCATTAACTTCCGTGCCTGCATCCCAAATTTCCAGGTAACTCGTTATGTCGCCATCTCGTGGATGCCCATATTTATCAAAGAGAGGCACACCCTGTTGACTTGGGCCAACAAATAAATCATTAGATTGAACAAACATCGTAGCAAAATTTAAATGGTCATTGGGTTTGGCTACAATAGAAAATTCGTAAGCATCGCCTGGGAGTATGGGCCCAGGAGAATTTGCCCCAGCCGGTGTATTGAAAACCCCCTTGCTTCTTACCTTAGGATGATTATTGAGTGAAGAGCTCAAGGGTCCGGGTGCTCCATCCTCAGCCAAGGCCTCCATACCATCCCCAAAATCTTGTTGGCCATTGATGAAGATGGGGGCACTATTTTTTTTCTGCACGAGCCAAATGCCCGGTGCAAAAGGAGTAACGAAGGTGTTTCCACTGGTTACATTTTCAATGCGCACCTGAAAAGCCTGAAACAAACCAGGTGCCGAATGTTGGGATGTTTGCGTGGCGATGTCATTTGAAGTACGCCAAGAACGGAATTCTGCATCATCCTTGGTACAGGCCAGAAGGAATGCAGTACAGAATAAAATGATTGCTATCGGTTTCATAATTAGCCAATTTTTTGGATTAATAATACCCCCAAAGCTATGTTCAGCAAATCATGAAACCCTCACAAGAAATACACATCATTCTCACAAAAACATCCCGAAATGGTCACAATGACAGAATCTATTTCATCTTTTACTTGAATGTTCGTTTCTCCAACCTCTAAGAAATCGATTCAGACAAGTGTGATCCCAGGACTTAATATTTACGCGTTGATAGACATATTCACCTGATCGGACTCACCATGTCTGATTCGCACATATCCATCATCTAACCAATGCTTAAAGACCTGCGGCTTTACATCAACAGGAATATCGAGAAATGGCAATTTAACCTTTACAAAATGTTGATTGGCTTCAAGTACATCAACATCTACTCTATATCCATTCATAATGATCTCACTTAGTTCCGGATCCCTCCCATGGGTACCCTGCACTCCTAATTGATAGGTGTTTCATTGGATGAATCTTAACTGGAAAGTTGTTTGTCGGTACCCTGGAAGATCCTGGTAATTAAAACAAGAAGGGTTGGACATGTCAAACCCATGATCCAACCCCGACAAACTACTTCTTAGGCAATGGCGATCTTCCTTGGAGGAAGGGCCTTGGCTTCTTCTCTCTTAGGAATCATGAGGCGAAGAATACCATTCTCATATTTTGCCTTAATCCTCGAAGCATCTACCACTGACTTCGGTAAATGAAAGGAACGTTCAAAAGATTGATAGCTGAACTCCCTCCGGGTATAACGATCCCCTTCATCGAGCTCGTTTGCAACCTGCTTCTGTGAAGTGATCTTTAGAACCTCATTGTCCAATTCAACTTGGAAGTCTTTCTTGGTCATGCCAGGGGCAGCCATTTCTACGGTAAATCCATCGGGATGTTCAACGATATTTACCGAGGGCAAGGTTGTGTTGGTTCTGGAATGGTTTTGAACGCCCCAGTCTGTCAGATCACGAGTGAAAAAATCATCAAAGAAATGGGGCAAGGTTGGAAAGCCAAAATTTCTCATCAGTGTCATAATACCAGATTTTAAAGGTTAAACAATAACTTCGTTAAGACATCGTAAAACGATTAAATAAATGGTTTCACAAAACCGATTTACTTCATTTACTCTTCCATGCCACAAATCTAATGCCATGAGAGTAGTTGCAGAAATTTTGTCTGATTTTCTTAACTTTTTCTTAACAATTTATGATATTTTGACCCAGAAAGATATCCACTATGTCTGTCAATCTGACAAGTTGTCCATGAATGCCAACATTGCTTTTCTGAATATTGAAAGCGCAGGTTTAAAACCTGTGCAATGGATGATCTGCCTTCTTCTGGTTTGGCTGCCGAGTGGGCTCACAAATGCTCAACCGAGTCAGCATCTCGCGGACAAGGATATCAAGGGAATGTACGGACATCCAAAGGCATTTTGGACTTCAGGGGTCAAACTGAGTACCCTGGGCGTCAATGCCATTTTTGTAAGAAGTCAGTCTATCGATCAGCAGACTATGGATGCTGCACGCAGTGATGGCCTACTCGTCTTTGCAGAATTTGCCACCCTCAACGGCAAGAATTATGTCAACGACCACCCGGAAGCTTGGCCGATAGATGAAAATGGTGAAAAGGCACCACCTGCGTCCTGGTTTATGGGTGTCTGTCCTACCGATTCGGGCTTTCTTGCTCACCGACTGGACCAACTTCGGCAACTACTAAGCACATTTGCACTTGACGGTATTTGGATGGACTACGTTCACTGGCACGCACAATTTGAGGAACCTAGTCCCATTCTACCAGAAACCTGCTTTTGCAGACGCTGTATGGGTATATTTGGTGAATACGCATCGCTTGCCGTTCCGGAAGGGGATATTGCAGGAATGGCTAAGTGGATCTTAGAAAAGTCAGCCGTTGAATGGAGAGATTGGCGTTGCCATATCATTGCCGATTGGGTGAGAAACATCAGAGCCATCATGGAAGAAATCAGACCCGGGATCTTGCTGGGGATCTATCACTGTCCCTGGACAGATAACGAGTTTGACGGTGCCCGGCGCAAAAACCTGGGCATTGACTATGATACTTTGACACCTCTGGTCGATGTATACTCTCCAATGGTCTACCACGAAAGAATGGGTCGCGATCCAGATTGGGTAGAAGATAATGTAATGTGGTTGACTTCGAGGGTAGCGCCTTCTTCGGTAATGATCTGGCCGATTGTCCAAGCTCATGATCATCCAGGTACTGTGGAACCAGAGGAATTCAAAACGGTTCTTGAAAGTGCTTTATCAGCGAGCACCAATGGTGTAATGATGTTTACCAGTGGAGCGGTAGCCGAGAACGAACAAAAGATCAAAATCGTGAAAGAAGTATATGGAGGAAACCCTTAAGCAACGAACAACAGCGTAGATCATTAGGTCTCCATTCAAAAAAAATAAAACTAAATCTGAAAATTTGATTCAACCCGGCTTTTCATCTCAAATGGCATCGTGATAAAATCTAGAAAATCCTTTGATGAGATTCTTTCAGACTACGATTTCTTTCGAAAGTATTCTACTGAAGGAAAGCGGGATCTTGAAAAATATCGAGATGTCATCACACATCATATGGGAAACCACCAGATCGAAAATCTATTGGATTTCGGATGTGGCGATGGTTACTTTACTGAATCCCTGATTAAAGCCCTCCAATTCGATTCCAGGAATCTTAATCTACATCTCGTTGAGATTGGCAAAATTTCAAGAGACAAGGCGACTGAGCGGTTGAGTAGAGGTATTCCCAATGGAGTGTACTCCTCAGATCATCTAAGCCCGGATACCAAAGAAACCTTTGACATCATCATCGCAAATCACTCTCTCTATTATGTTCCCAACTTAAAGGAAACCACAAAACATCTATACAAAAAATTACGGGCAAACGGTCTTTTTCTGGTGGCGTTGGCCGGTAGGAGTAATTTCCTGATCAATATCTGGAAAGAATGCTTTTCTCTCCTTGATATGGAAATCCCTTACTATCTTTCAGAACAATTTGAAAATATATTGTTGGAGTTAGCAATTCCTTACAAGATTTACAACGTACAATACAAAATAAATTTTCCAGATTCTAAAGAAAATCGACTGAAAATTTTACGCTTCCTACTATCTCACTACCTAGAGCGGTTACCAATTGAGGAGATTATACAGTTGTTTGATAGTCACCAGCAAGGGCCAGAAATCATGATAGAAACCGAACACCCTTTATTCCTGATTTCAAGATCTGATGCTAGATAGAAATATCCTTAACTTTTTTCCTAAGATTTTACCAAAAAAATCTTGCATTTATAGGGTCAGTGCTGTGCTACATTCAAAGAAATAGGATTGCTATAAAACAACTACTTTGTGGAAGGCATCAGGTAATCGCTGAAACTACCGAAATCAATAAGACATGATAGCAAACATACTTCAGTTAATTATGAAATCGATCCAATTTTTCTTTTCCAGGTTATGCTTACCGCATCTGATTTTAGTGACAACCACTGGTCTCATCTTACCTTCCATGGGCTACGGTCAAGCGGGAAGCCAAAGTAATCACTTTACGACGAGCGATGGCGTTCGGCTTCATTACTTAGCCGCCGGTAAATCCTCCACCGGAAGCAGCACTGAATCTACGATAGTTTTTGTCCCTGGATGGACTATGCCAGGGTGGATCTGGGAACATCAGATTAGTTATTTTGCTAAGCGTCATCGGGTCATAGCCTTTGACCCTAGGGGACAGGGTGAATCGGAGAAGCCACCCTTTGGATATGATCATTCGCGCCGGGCGCTTGATATCGGCGAATTGATTGCCCACCTTGACAGCAATCCGGTGATTTTAGTAGGCTGGTCCCTGGGCGTGCTGGAAGTCATGAAATACTTGGAACAACATGGTACGAGTGCCATCCGTGCCTTGGTGCTGGTTGATTGGGCGACGTACTATGAAAACCCAGCAATGTTTTCAGATCGGTATATCAGTCTACAAACAGAGCGGGAAGAATGGACTCGAAAATTCATCAAGGCCATTTATCGTTCTGATCAATCAGAAGAATATTTTGAGAAAGTTACGCAAGTTGCGCTCCAAACACCGACCAATGCGGCTGCCATAATGATCGGCAACATCATTCTACAGGGGGATACCGATCTACGACCATTTATGGAGGTCCTTGATCGACCAACGCTGTTCATCTATTCATCAAACGCATGGTCAGTGACTGCCGCTGAGAAGGTCCGCAAGGATTATCCGAAATTTCAAGTAGAAATTATCGAAGATTCAGGACATACACTATTTGTTGATCAGCCCCAGGAGTTTAACCATCTCTTGGAAACATTTGTCAAGAGTATACCTAAGTAAAATACAAATAAATAATTCGAAAATGCAGTTTGGCCAATATACAGAAGGGTCAACTCATGGTCACTTCCAATTTCATACATTCCCCTTAGTACAGATAAAACCAACATGACCTTCTCTAAAGTGAAGTTGATCATAACGGTCAATCTGCAAAACCTGAAAACCAATCTCAGTCAACCAATCCTCGACCTCCTCCTTTTCAAATAAATATTGACGGTGGATTTCAGTCCATAGAATTTCCCTTTCACCAGCTAGGGAAATTTTCCTTTCAAGTAGTCTTCTACCTATGTCTACGTTGACCTCTACCCTCATTGATAAATCATCCACTGCAAAAATTTTGGTCGTGGAGTCTGTAGAAATTTCCGAGGTCAATATATCGAAGATCAGTATTCCGCCTTTTTTTAAAGCATCAAATACTTTACACAGTAATGATTTTACAAGACCTCGGTGATCATCAGCATTCAACACATAATTGAAGGGTTCTCCGATTGAGGTAACCAGTGTACATGGAATTATTTCGTACTCGAAAATTGAACATTCAACGAAATTGCTGTCAGCGCTTTTACTTCTGGCGATTTCCAACATATGAGCTGAAATATCAACACCTGTAACCTTCATTCCGTGACTGGCTAAGGTTGCGGAAAGAGTACCGCTACCACATCCCAGGTCCACTACGATCTGTCTACCATACTGAGATGGAGGTAAGATCCTGAGCATCTCGCATGCAGCGTTTTCTGCCAAATCACTGAAATACCTATCGTGGATGCGTGCCAGATCCTTTTCATAAAACAAATCCATGGGTTTCTTAATTCATGCTAAGCCGGGAACGACTGATTTTTGACTGCCCTATAAAAACGATCACCAGCCACCAACACCTCCTCCACCGCCACCACCTCCGGCAAATCCACCGCCTCCACTGCCACTGCCTTTGTCTGACGGCTTGGTTGCAGCACTACTTACACTCTTGGAAAAATCATTGCCAAAATTATCGGAAAAATAAATGGGTGAGGAACTGTTGTGCCATTGCGGACGGTACTGAGCTTTTTCAAGAATGGATTCAAACTTTTTCGTCCATTGGTGCTCCACTCCCAGTGCAAAGGCATAGGGCAAAATCGCCTCAAAATGAGAAGGAGTCATTTCCGGTGGATTCAGTAATCTTAAACGCTCCTTTTCAGCCATTTCCAGATACATTTGAAAACCTTTGATTCTCGCCCTTAGATCCAACTTCTCACGGCTGGGCTTTTTAATGAGGTACCCATAAACCACTAAAGTGACGATTGATGCCAGACCAAAAATGATTAAAAAAGTTAGGCTGTCTTCGCTTGCATATGGACTCTTGTATAGCCAAAAAGCAGCAATAGCAATCACCAAAATGATTGCCAGAGTGGGCAAAATCAACAAGCGCGTATTATGGCCCTCGCGAATAAATGAGCGGTGCTGGCCCGACAAACTGCTGTCGTGATTATTGTAAGTGCTTTCTATATTCCGATCGTATTTACCGCTTATACTGACACGATCACTTGACTGGAATAAAACTCGCATGAGTTGTGTCTCTTCATCCGGCAAATGCTCATCTGGTTCTTTCACCTTGACCAACTCGTATTTCCGTGATTTTGAGAAAAAACCCTTTTTCACCATTTCCTCGATCTGCAAGTAACCTTTGATGGCCAGGTGGACAATGGAGGCAGTAAAACCTTTACTATCATGCTTGCCTTTGTGAATATAATTTATAGAGGCAGCTGATAATTCATCCGGTGGACCCCATAGAGGATATGAAGCCGGAGTGGGTGGATCTTGCCCATATTTGATCCAGGTATATATAAAATAAGGAAACAAAAAAATCGATGCTAATATCACCAACAACAGCGATCCTTTCTTTTCCAGAAAATTGGGTTCTTCAAACACCCCTTTTTCTATACCAACCGCCACTGTAAATGCTTCACCGGGTTGTAGAATACGAGTAGTACGGTAGTCGACCACCGGCCCTTCTAGTGACTTTGTATACGCTCTCTCTTGTGCACCATAATTACCAACATAGGCTGCTTCACTGACAATCCTTGCCTCCGCCGGCATACGCACCCGGCAAGAAGCTTGTTCAACCGCAAAGCGTACATCATTGCCGATGGCATTCCAATAAATTTCGTCATAGTCCTCGAAGAAAGCAATTTGATCAGGCACCTGGTATTTGATCTTGTAAGTGTATACCCCAGGATCCAGTAAAACATCTCTACTACCCAGATAGAGTACCAGATCTGCACCTTTTTCACTGTGATAGGGTTCGGGCTCACCGTCCTTCTCAACTTCCAGAATCTTATAATTCAACCTCACCGATTTGTCAGCAAGGTTACGTGATGTAGGAAGGTTACGTGTAATGCCTCGCTTGATCTGGTCGCTGGCTACCTGCACTTCAATATATTCAGTGACTGTAATTGACCGATTCTCGTTTACCTCGATTTGGGTATCATAGTTCAAGATTTTTTCATCCTGACCTTGAACCACATCACCTATCAGTAAGAGTGATAAGGCAGTGCAAAAAGAATATATAAATCGACGAGAGTAAATCATACTTCGGTTTCCAATAATGGTTGTAACTGATGCCCGGCGAAAGTTATCGGGATTTCGGGTCTGACAACAATTCAAATTGTGCAACCTTCCAACTTAGAAATTAAATAATCAGACTTCTAAAACTTAACATTTGGTGCAGCCCTTTCACTGACGTTTTCAATCTCGAAAAATCTACCCATTTCAAAGTTAAAGGCGTTGGCAATTATATTGCTGGGAAAGGATTCCACCATAATATTGTTTTCTCGAACGGTCGCGTTATAGTACCTGCGTGCCTTTTCCAGGTCATCTTCAATGGCCGCTAATTCTTTTTGCAACTCAACGAAATTGGTGTTGGCTTTTAGGTCTGGGTAAGCCTCGCTAAGAGCAAAAATATTAGCCAATGCAGAATTGAGCTGATTTTCTGCCTCAGTCTGCGCCTTGACGCCATCGGCATTAAGTGCAGAATTCCGGGCTTCAATTACTTGGTTCAAGGTTTCCTGCTCGTGAGAGGCATAACCCTTGACCGTCTCGACCAAATTGGGGATTAAATCATGCCTTTTCTTCAACTGCACATCAATTCCGCTCCATCCTTCTTCCATCATCGATCTCTTTCGAACGAATTTGTTATACACACCTACCAAATAGAAAAGAAATAGTACCGCGAGAATGGCGACAATAATCATTACAGTCATTGTTTTTCAATTTTGTTTTTGTTAAAATTTCATCTATACCTATTATTATATCAAACTACGACAGATCGGAATAGACACAAAGCAGAAACACCTACAGGATTTGATTAATTCCCTCCAATCAGCTGAAGACTTTGTGTCAGGTTTAATTTTCGATCAACTGCCATAATATGACGTCTAATGTCAGTCATTCCCTTAGGCGGATCTCCTCCGGACCTGGAAAATCGCCAGGAACAGGAAGCGAAACCTCACCAGTAGCTGCCCACTCGGCACCCCGTAAAAAAGTGGTGATAAAACCCACGCACATCTGAGATTCATTCAAATGACCTAAGGTGGTATGAAACACCCGTCCTAGCCCGTAGTGGTTAGCCATCAACATGGGCTCGTGACGCCCAGTCCCACCAGTTTCAGGATCACTATACGCTGTTGCCAGTACCTGCATATTATGCGCTGGTCCCCGCAGTTGGTCGTACAGCTCATCCTTCACATGCATCCATTCCTGCGGTAAATTCTGCATAATGGGATGCAAGCTATCGCGTGTCCGGATCACAAATTCATGTTGTTTACCATGATGGCCTCCCGGTCCGGCACTCGTGTCACGGACCATTTCTCCTTCATCGGTATAATAGACATAAGGCCCACTTTGCTCATCTCGTCCTGCCCATCCACCGAGCCCAATCATCTCATTGTAGGCTTCCCAATCAGGGAACGCATTGTCAGCCGCATGCACGGATACAAAACCGCCCCCAGTCCGGACATATTCTTCAAAAGCCTGTTTGGTTTCTTGAGGCCAAGGATCACCATTGTAGTTGGAGATGATGACGTCGTAATGCTGAAATTCTGGTTGGAACGAAAGCATTGATTCGCCGGCGGAGGGAGTCGTGGCTACATCGACCTCAAAGCGTCCGCTGAGTTCCAAGTGATTGCGTAGAATGGGTGTGGTTTCAGGCCAATTTTTGTGATTATTCTGGCCATCAACAATCAAGGCTTTTAGTTTACGGCTCAGCAGTCCTTGATCAGCCAACCAATTTTTACATACCTCTGGCCAACCAGATACTCCCCCTTTCCCCTGAGCAAACGAAAATCCATGGCCACCACTTTCATAAATATGCAAAGCAGCCGGCACACCATGGTTACGTAAAGCCAAATAATAGAGTACACTATTTTCGGGTACTACACCGCGGTCATCATCAGCGTGAATCAAAAGTGTAGGTGGGGTTTCCGACGTAACTTGTTTTTCGTTGCTGAAATATTCTAGCTGGGATTGATCTGGATTTTCACCCACCAAATTTCGTCGTGACCCGGTATGTACATTGGGGGTATCGAGGGTTACGACCGGATACATCAGGATAGAAAAATCCGGCCGGCAACTGTAACGCTCCACAGCCAGGGTAGCCGTGGAATCACCATAATCAAAGTGGGTGGAGAGGGTTGAAGCCAAATGACCACCAGCAGAGAATCCCATAATCCCAATCTGGTTGGGATCTATACCATAGGCATCGGCTTTTGCCCTGACGGTTCGCATTGCCCGCTGAGCATCCATCAAAGCCACTTTATCCTTGCAGGACTCAGATTCCCAGTGAGGTAGTCGGTACTTAACCACAAATGCCGTAACACCCATAGTATTAAACCATTTGGCCATTCTGGTTCCTTCCCAATCCCAGGCTAGAACCGTGTAGCCTCCTCCGGGACAAATGACCACCGCTGATCCAGCGGAAGCCGATGCCTCTGCGGGATAAACTGCCAATACTGGGTGATGTACTTTGCTGATCCTTCGTCCAGTATGGCCCACCTCCCAAATTTCCATTGTCAAATCATTTTCACACGGAATCCCTTCCGGATAAAGATCGATGACACTCTCTTGACCATGAATGACGGTGAAAATCAGACCCAGAACCAATAGCCAAACTACTCTCATGTTCTCTTTTTCCGCAATCTAATAAAAGTAATGCAAGGTATTGTGGGGTTGTGGGATTGTGGTATTGTGGGATTGTGGGATTATGGGGTTGTGGTATTGTGGGGTTGTGGGATTGTGGTATTGTGGGATTATGGGGTTGTGGTATTGTGGGGTTGTGGTGTTTAAGGGTTGTGGTGTAGCGATCAGTAAGCGCAAACGCAGTGTAGGGATTGCCGAGTTCAGGGTGGGGTTGGTATTATGGTATTGTGGGGTTGTGGGGTTGTGGTTGAGGTGTTTAAGGGTTGAAGGGTTTAATGATCGAAGGGTTTAATGGTTGAGGTGTAGGGGTTTGGTATTATGGTATTGTGGGATTGTGGGGTTGTGGGGTTGTGGGGTTGTGGTTGAAGGGTTGAATGGTTGAAGTGTTTAAATGGTTGAATGGTCTCTAGTAAATCATGATGGTCCGACTAAAAGGTGTGTAGCCGGTTAAATAGACACTTTCCGCATCTATCTTAGGTGCCGCACCCCGGAGTTGGGTCCATTCATGGTCTGGGGGAAAACCTTGCACATGAATGGTATCCGGTCCCTGGACATAGTACATTTCGTCATCGTGCAGTACAAAGGAATCTTCAGCGGTTTCTAACTTTCTTACACCTGACAGGATCCCCCCCTTGCGAAACGCTAACTCTAAAGCAACAGGCACATGATCGGTGCCGGCAAGCTGGATGTCGACTTCAAAGCCCTGGTCCAGCTCTTTGATCACGATCTCTGCCTCCAATTTCTGAACCTCACTTTGCGGGCGGTTCTTGCGAGGCATTTTGTGCCAATCTCCATCGCTGGGAAGGCTATCTACTGGATAGGGTTGATAGTAAGGACCTTCCCAAGACTGGGTCAAACGATAGGTACCCTCTTCGATGATTAATGTGTCTGCTACAAATTGTCCCTTTCCGAAAAAAGCACTGGCCAAACGCATCGCCTCTAAAACAGCCACTCCTTTATGGTAAGTGAAAAAAGCCTGGTTTTTGGCGAGAATAGAGGCATCCCTGCTGCCCCGTCGAACTCTTGCCAGATTGGAATAGGGAAAGTGTCTTTCAAAATTAGTCGGGATCTGACTTTGGCTCATCGAATCGAGTAATGCGGGATCCTCTAAAAACAATAGTATTTGGCTGGATAATGAAGACATCGGAGCCATCTCCCTGATAAAGGAAGACATCGCAGCATAAACCGGATTTTGGTCCCACCGAGCCATAAATACATACGGATAATGATAGGGAGAAAGATTGCGAGCCATATATTGATCCTGCCTCCTGGAGGCCTCGGTAGCGATCTCCCCATTGGCATGCACATAATATAAAGTCATATCTAGATTGGCTCGTACCGGATCAAGTAGTTCAGGTTTGCCGGTCAAGTCAGCAACTGTGATGAGACACCGATCTGTCAGAGGAGAATAGACTCCGGTGCTGCGCTCCGTGTACTGTCCGTCCGGATCGATATCGATTTTTTCACGCAACCAAGTCTCTATCCGATCCAGATACACCGGGTTTGGAAATAGTTGGTTCAATCTGGCTAACGCCATACAAACCACCCACCGATGATTGGGTGTATGGATGCCGCCGAGCGACAATGCTTCTCCTCCCTTTCGGAGAAAGATCTCTATTTTATCCCTGGCTTCCGGCAATTCCGCTTGATCGAGCAGCACTTTATAACTCAACGCCAGCGGCTCCACCGCAAAGGCCAAATCAGGGGTGCTGTGAAAATTGGTTGAGAGCAAATCAATCGTACCGTCTGAATGCTGTTTTCGGATCAGAAAATCAAGGGCTCTCAGCATGGCTTCTCGTAAATTCTCTGATTGGTAAAATCGAGAAACCTCCTCTACATAGGCTGCGGTCATTCGCTGAGTAATACCAGCCGCAGAACCAATGTGGTGAATCCCTTGGGCATCGACAAATCCTCCATAATTTTCCGAGGAACTATCGAGATTCTGCTGACCAAGATATCTCTCCACGATAGTATCATTGGCTAAGATCAGCTGCTCTTTAAACGACGGCTTTGATTCCTCACTATCAACTTTACAGCCACTATATACAATAACACAAACAAATAAAGGGCAGATCCAAAAACTATCACCACTTAATCTCAAAACCATCCTTTTACTGCTTTACATGGGTTGTTAGCGAAGGTGGTGCTTCAGCAATATCGCTTCCCCAGTTCTTGTTCGGCCTGTCTCCCATCCTTAATACGACGTGAGCATTATTGACCAAATCCCGGTGATAGATCCAAGGCCTAGTCAATGGATCCCCGTTAAGGGTGGCTGACTGGATATAGTAATTTTCAGGACCATTCCCTTTGGTTTCAATCACAATTTTTTCTCCGGAATAATAATTGGGATCCAAATGAAGGGTAATGCGATCAAAAATCGGACTGGACAACTCATAAACCGGTTCTTCAGCACACCCTCCGCGAATGGAAAACAAACCAATTTTCATGAGAACAGCCAGTGATCCCATCAACCCCTGATCTTCGTCGCCACTGTACCCATATTGGGGTGAAAGTCCTTCGTAGACTGCATCAATAACTCTTCGGGACCAGTATTGGGTGAGCCAGGGAGCACTGGCATAATTAAATAGAAAAGCAGTATGGATGGTAGGTTGGTTGCCGTAGTTGATGGTTACCCTGCGGTTTTGACGAGTGACCTCAACATCATGTGATTTACCTGAAGTAAAAGCATGTTTCTCGGCCTGACGAAAGGCATCATCTAATCTTTCTACCAGAGAATCCCTACCACCCATTAATTCAGCCAGGCCAGCTACATCATGGGGAACCCACCAATTGTACTGCACCGCATTGCCTTCCACCCAGCCGGCTCCATATTCTAAAATATCCAGCTCCTGCCAATCTCCTTCGACAGATCTGGTCCACATCCCTCCCTGAGACTCATTCCAGATATTCCGGTAATTTAAAGACCGATTCCGAAAGTATTGTGCGTCATTTTGCTTACCTAATGCTTCAGCCATTTCGCTTAGGCACCAGTCCTGATAGGCATACTCTAAGGTTTGTCCCGATCCATCCTCGTGAAAACCACCGTAAGATTTTGGTAATGGGAAAGGAATAAAACCTTGATTTAAATAAAAATCTAGTCCTCCTCCGACATATGTGTTGTGCTCATACCCTGCCTTTGACATAAGCCCTCCGGGTAGATGATTACGCTTCAATCCTTCATAGGCCAATTGTTGATCAAATCCCCGGATACCTTTTTGAAATGCGCTGACGATAAATGGGGTACTCGATGCGCCGGTCATGACATAAGTATAATTTCCGCCTGAGGGTCCTCTCGGTATTAGACCCCCATCGCGATACATCATCAACATGGATTGCACAAATTCTTCACTAAGCTTTGGATAGACCAAATGCCATAAGGTGTTCAATGTCCATTGAGCGCCCCAGAAACTATCTGAATTATAGTGATTAAATTTTGACTTACCATTTTCATCTGTGGGTATCTGTCTAATTTGTGGTTCAGATCCTGTCATATCACAATAAGCTCCATTGACATCGCTGATGATTCGACGACCTTGTAACGCATGCCAAAGATCAGTATAAAAACGGCGCCTTTGCTCGAGTGTACCACCCTCTACCTTTATTTTCGAAAGCCACTGGTTCCAAGTCAACCGCGCTTTCTGCTGTACCTGATCAAAATTCCAATGCGGAATTTCCGAGTGCAGATTCAGCCGGGCATTTTCAATACTGGTGTATGAGACCCCCACTTTCATCAATACCTTTTCACCCGCGGTGGTCGAAAATGAAAAGTATACTCCAGTCTTGGCTCCAGACAATCGTTCAACAGGTCCTATTAAATTTTGATCTTTCCAACCTAATATTTCATCTGCATCCTTGCTGAGTTGAATGACATAATAAATAAAAGTGGATTTTGGCCGTCTCCTCGTTCCAGCCATCAAAGCGTACCCTTCTATTTCATGATCATTTACTTTTCTTATTAGGGCACGTTCGGTATCGCAAGGACCCAAAAAAGTTGAAAAATCTACTTGTATGTGGCTTTCAGCCGACGCCGGAAAAGTATAGCGATGCATGCCGACACGTGTTGAGGCTGTGAGTTCAACATCAATTTGGTATCGGTCCAGAAAAACTTGGTGATAGCCTGGTTCTGCCCTTTCTTTATTGTGAGAATAACTGGAACCGTAGCTGTCTGGACCCAGATGTCCCTGGAAAGGTCCGGTTGATGGGAATACAGGAATTGCAGATAACTGCCAGGCATGTACATGGCTAAAGGCTCTGATTGTATCCTGATTGTAACGATACCCCGAATTCCAAGCACCGTCAATAATCATATCCGGAGACAAATTGACCATGCCAAAAGGTAAGGTAGCTGAGTTAAAGTAAAACCATCTTGAATTGGCTGCATCAACGAGAGGTTCGACTAAGTCTACCGGTTCCAAGAGAGTGGTTTCTGATTGTGCCCTCGCACTCAAAACCAGAAGGTTTATGCCAGCAAGAATCAATAGGTAAAACAAAAATCGAATCGGAAAATCAAAAATTAATTTCATTTTAACGGCTGATTAAGAAGCAACGCAACTCCCTTAATTGGTCAGTATTGATCAAATCCACCTCCAACTCATGCAATTGACGCCAGCAATTCACATGGTCTGGGGTATTCCAGAACCTTACCTTATAGTTTCTCTCGTGACAATGGTCAATAAATTTGGCAATTTCTTTCAGCTGCATGTCCGAAAATTGGTCATCAGCAGTAGTGCCAGCAATATTTTCAACATTTTCACTGATAAAAGGCATGACAGCAGGCGTCCAGTCAGATAAAATGTTCTGCCGTCTTCCATCTAAGAAAAAGTAGCTATTCTCCTCTGCCAACATCTGATCAATTGGTCGATCACCACTTAGGATCACACGTACTGCACTCTTTATCACTCGACCACCTTCCCGGCGTGTAAACATTTCACGATAAGGCCGAATTAATTGCTTTAACAAGGGATATACTTTTTCCGGAGCATACTTAATATCAATCCAGAGATAGAATTCCTCATCCTGCAGAGATGGAAAAATATGACCAAAGTCTCGAAAGCGTTGGTAGAGGGGCTGTAAGTAAAGTTGTTCAAGGATGGGTGGGGCATCATGGTCAAGCTCCTCTGCATCATGTCCAACAAACAAGGTATCCTTGCGATACAAAATGTCAGCTTCTACACTGGCAAATCCTTGAGACAAGGCATCCTGCAAAGGCCGTTCGTGCCGATAATCATTATGGGCATGAGCCAATGGAAGAAAAAATGTATCGGGATAAATGCTGGGGCTACCTTCAATAAACCCATGCTCAACCAGAAAAAGGTCGGTTTGATAAACAGTCTCCTGATAATATTTGGGAAATCGAAAATTGAAAAACCCATGCTTTTGCTCTGGGTATAAAAAAAGCTTACAATCATTTTCTGCCTTAGACATCAAATGACAAAACCTCTCAGCAGTAGAAACTGGCACCAGAGGATCTTCTGTGCCAAAAAAGACGATCGTTGGAGGCTCATCTCGTGAAATATTGTGTATGGGACTGATTTCCCGATAGCGATCTCCAATTCGATCATACCCATATCCCCCGGGCCCATTGTCATATACCGGGTTAAACAATACCAAGGCATCGGGTTCTGAGGAAATCACAGGTATATTCCCAACACTGTTCGACTGTTCTACGAGACCTGCAGCGGCTGCAATGTGGCCACCGGCAGATCCACCGGCTGCAATGATCTTATTTTGATCGATAGACCATTTAGGTGAATTTTCTCTTATAAATTGAATAGCCGATCTTGCATCATCAACAGCATCAAAAGGAGTGCTGCCATGCCGGCTTTCCACTCTGTATTCCGCGAGAAATGTCACGATGTTCCTGGAGGCAAAGTATTGGGCATGTGGTCTAAATTGCTCGACCGTCCCGCCTTTCCATCCACCACCAAAGAAAAAAACCATTGCGGATCGATACCCTGCACTAGGATTTTCAGACTCGGGAAATATAGGATATAGATATAGTGTAGTGTCACCAAAACTTTTGAAGACGATTTCTTCTCCGACTTGCTGGGTCAAAGCGGGCAACTGATGGCCTATGAAAAATAAAGTGAAGATCAAGCTGGCCAGACTTCGTAGCTGGTGGAAAAAGTTTCTCAAGGAATTACTGTGTAACAACATCTATTTCCTTCCTGAAAATTCTTGTTGAATGATGCCAATTTTTTCAGGTGAAAGTGGATCTCCCTCATGGATAAGGAGGCGATATTTCCATGTTACAGAATCACCTTTGCTTATTTGATGGTTTAGTTTATGACGTCCCTTGGAGAATACTTCTTGTCCAAGAGGATTAGCCGCAAAAAGACCGTAGTCTCTTGCGTGCCAATAAGTGGGATAACCAATATTATCGGGGTGGTCCATCAGTACCAGGCAAACAGGCAATGCAGCTGTAGGACTACTTAACCTCATCCATGTTGCTCTCGTCCCCCATACTGCTTTTCCCTTGACCCCTTCGCTGCTGAGATAATCTCCGTGGCGGGTGGTCGTGTCTATGATGGGTTCATCTGAAGGTTTCCCATCGTTATCCAAAATCTTGATCGGTTTACTGATTGGCAATTCCAATTCCTTAGCCACCCGTACCGCAACCATCCCTTCCTTACTGTCTCCAAAGCTGATATTTACATTAGCAGTCAAGGTAGTCTGGCGATCGATACAACGAATACCTTCAATCTCACGAAAGGTAAATGAACTCTGTTCGTACAGGAGCACATCTCCAACGGAATTTACCCAGTTTGCTGTCACCTCCAACTTACCGATTTCACCGTCACTATGCATGGCCACTACATCCTTATGTACGACAGAGCCATAACGATGGCTTTTTTCCGGATCCCTTTGATTGGAATTGTTCCAGAAGTCAAGATCGTTAACGTCGCCGTAATTTAGCCAAAATCCCACATGATGAGGATGATCGTAACGTTCGCCTTCCAACGGTTCAATGGGATAACCACGGGCAACGTTATAACCAGATTTTGTCATTAAGGGATATAGGAGCGGTTTCTTCCAAGTGTCTTCATAGCGATAGCTGGTGAAGTGTTGGCCATCCATATAAACATCAACGACTGACTGCTCGGGGCTATGCAGGAAAGTCACCTTTTCCCCAGGCATATCCTGCTGACCAAAAACTGCCTCCGCAAATAATAGGAGCACAACCGCTGGAGTAAAGTTGGTGCACCGTCGGATCATGCCAATAATTATTTGGTAAAACACTGGATGCAGATTTGATTTGAAAATTTGTCTGGGATGTTTACGAAAATATCCAGGGCACCCGAATGAATGAGTCCCTGGAATTTCATGTGATTAAAACTTCTCAATATTTAAAAACCTCACCACCGGCCAGGACTTCCTGCTTCTCTTCGTCAAAAGTTACTTTCTTGCCGGTACGCAAAGCTGCTGTGGTCATAATATTTGCAATCGAGTGGTTATATCCAGCTTCTACCGGCGCATTGGGGGTTTCGCGGCTTCTCACACATTCCATCCAATTCAGCATATTTAATACCGTTGAATTGTCGGATCCAGTATTGGCTGAAGTAACCACCTTGGCCTCACTTTTTTTCAGGTCATACTCTGGCAAAAGATTGGCTTCCATATCCATTTTTTTGGCTTGTCCTTCCACCAATCCGCCGTCAGAAGTCACCTTATTTGTTTTTAGATTGAGCGTTCCTCCATTGGAGTAATATATTTCTTTCGTACCTCCATCAGCATTGGTAAATCTTGAAGAATATACTACTTGAAATCCTTGACTCATATCGTCTAGAGGTCCATAATCAAATACGGCAGTCATGGTATCGAAGTTCTTCCTTCCATCTTTCCAAAGATAAATCCCACCATTGGCCGCTACGCTCCTCGGATGAGGCAATCCTGTAAACCAATGAACAGTATCGATCTGATGGGACATCCATTGCCCGGGGATGCCGGATGAATAAGGCCAGAAAAGTCGATATTCTAAATACTTCCGTGGATCCCAGGGTTCAAAAGGACGATTCATTAGATAACGTTTCCAGTCAGTATCAGACTCCCGGATTTCCTTAGTGAGTTGTGGAAGCCTCCAGCGACCTGGCTGATTTACATTCCAAGTCATATGGACGGCCACGATGTCACCAAATTTTCCACTCCTGATGAAGTCGTTGGCAGCATGGTAATTGGGATTACTGCGGCGTTGTGATCCGATTTGTACGACGATACCAGAATCTTTCACTGCCTTCAAGCCTTCACGATTATCTGCCATAGTTTCTGCAAAAGGTTTTTCCACATAAGCATCTTGCTTGGCCTCAGCGGCCTGTACGGTGTGCAGTGCGTGTTGAAAATCAGCCGTAGAAATGATGACTGCATCCGTTTCTCCACTGTCGTAGAGTTCCTCATTATTGCGAAATGATTTAATCTTTTCACCAGTAAGTTCCTGAATCATTGCCACTCCATCTTCCCGGCGGCGGTTCCAGATATCTGATACACCAACCAACTGAAAATTCATATTCTTAGCATTGGCTTGAAATGCAGGAATCAAAGATCCTCGACAGCGGTTAGAAAAACCTACAATGCCTACCCTGACTCTCTCATTCGACCCAATAATCTTCCGGTAAGATTTGGCAGGAAAAGCCATGGCTAAACCTACGGTACCAAGGCTGGATTTTTTTAGAAATGATCTTCTAGATGTCTCTGGCCTTTTCATTTTTTAATGTTTTATTTGATAGATTTTCAATTTACACAAAAATAGTATTTCACGCAGCAGTAGATGAATCAGCAGCAATGCTATTTAATGGTCTGGTACTTTAAACTCCCCTGCTCATCATAAAAGCTGAATTGGAGCCTGCCAGAAGTAGGCCCTGGCAGATAAATCACATTCAAAAAACCACCCGTCGCATCCTTCTTATGTCCCTGTATATAAAACTGCCGGATCAATGCCTCAGGATCGGTTGACTTGGGATCTCCAGATCGCCGACCGGCCCTTGAATTGGCATCCACAAGGGCTCCACAGCTAAATTCCTCAAAGCCAGAAGGATGGCGTGCATGGTATTGCCAATGACGATCACCGCAGATGACAAAAACAGAATCTTGGGAGAGCTCTTGCTCATTCAACCATTGAAAAAAAGCTTCGCCCTCGTGCCTAAAACCCCGTGGATTCACATGGTTGTCTCGCTTCGAAGCATCGTCCGGGCCTACCATCGGTGTAGGACTGATGATCAACTTATAGTTGGCATCGCTTTCGAGAAGAGTAGATTTCAACCATTGCTTTTGCTCTTCACCCCACAGGGTTTTTTCCGGTCCATCTGGCGAGCGGTTGGCACTTCGATAATCTCGACCTTCCAAGAACCACAACTGCAATTCTTTGCAGAATCGATGCGTCCGATAGGTCACTGATTCCTTCAACCCAGGATCTACAACCGGGAGTTGCTCCCGAAAATTCTTAATGCCAAGGTCATGTGAGATGGGAAACTCAATATATGGATCAGCATCATTTACCCGGTAATCATGATCATCTTTTAACCAATAGGTACCAACTCGACTAAAGAGTTGCTTAAATCTCGGTTGTACGAACTGGACATGATACTTTCTTCGCATGCCCTTCTCGCCGGTCACCTCTCGACCTTCAAACAAGCCTTCGTGAGGATCTCTACCTCTCTCCACCGCTTGGGTAAAGCCCTTGATGGCCGGATGATCAAAATACACATTGTCGCCTGTACCAATGAAGTAGTCTGGTGCCAGTTTTCTTATGCTTTGCAAAGCGGGGTATCCCTCTTTCTTGTCAGGACCTTGGTAGGCAGTCGTCTTATCATACTGTCCATAGTAGAAAAAATAATAGTTCATTCCAGTCACAACCACCATAGATATCGTATCATTAACTGCAGGGCCTGGCAATGTTTTAAAATAACCCATCATTTGCTGATCAATCGATTTAGTGGTATCTCGCACCGCCTCGACACGATAGTGATAAATTGTATTGGGCTGTAATTGTCCAGCGACATACTTGACGATGTAGTCATGAATTGGACTCGCCGGGAGCCACCGACTATTCATTTCCTGATCAGAAAGGTCTTTGGGTTGATAAACGAATCTCACAAAACCAACATCCCCTGGAACCTCACCTGCTAGTAGACTATCGACTTTTGTTAATCTTGTTTGGAAGATGGCTTGCTGGTGAGTCACCTCACCCACCATTACGCCTTGCCCGAAGTAAAGTCCGGAATTTTCTGACTTGTGACAGGCCAGCAAAGCAATAAGCCCTATGATAGCAAAATACCCGGACCGTTCAAACATGATCCGAATATAAGGATATGCTGTTAATGAATCTGCGAGCATAGTTTTGGAAACCAAAATTCGATCGGATAAAAGCCCTGCACAGCCACCAATGTCATGTTTCAATGAGGTCCTAAATATTGATTTGGTGGATTATATGAGTCGCAAAAAACTTAACTTGTGGTTAAAGATTAATGGCAACAAATATGAAATTCAGTCTATTTATTATTGCATGCAGCATTTTACTACTGCAATGTTCAGTAAGTCAGCAGAGTACCACGGTCGAAGAAAGAACAACGACCAGTGACGTCTTTGAAGAAGAGAACATCGGTCGTACGGAATTGATACACCTCCTACGAAACAAGCCGGGCCTGCAAATTACCAATTTGGGTGGTACCTATGAGATCCTGATCAGGGGCGCCAAATCCATTAGTGGACCCAATGCACCTTTGTATGTGTTAGACGGAGTGGCCCTCGGCAGGAGTTATGACTCAGCCAACAGTGCCATTGACATTACCCAGGTTGCTTCGGTGAGAATCATCACACCCAGCAATGCTGCTATTTATGGCTCACGAGGTCAAAATGGGATCATAGAAATCAAGACCAAAAAATGATCCACAAATATCTGGGGTGGAATAAGGATTCATTTCTACCCCCTGAGGTCAAGCACGATCGATCATGAAGTGGACCTTCAAGACTCACTTGCAGGTTTTATCCCTATTGATCCTATGCGGGGGTTATGTAGATCATCAGGTATTGACCAAGGAGTCCTCTCCACCAAATATCATTTTGATCATGGCAGATGATCTCGGGAAAGAATGGATCGAATGCTACGGTGCCGAAGACATTAATACGCCAAATATCAATGCACTTGCAGATCAAGGCATCCTATTTCATAATGTATACGCCATGCCACAATGCACGCCCACTCGTGTCACCCTGCTCACCGGTCAGTACCCCTTTCGCCATGGCTGGGTCAATCATTGGGATGTACCACGATGGGGTGGTGGAGCACACTTCGATGAGCGAATGAATCCCTCTCTCGGCATCCAGATGAAGAAAGCCGGTTACCAGACTTGTATTGCAGGCAAATGGCAGATCGACGATTTCCGGGTAGAGCCTGACGCTCTCGTTCGGAATGGATTCGATAGTTTCTGTATGTGGACTGGGTATGAAACTGGTGTAGAAGCAAGTGCTGAACGGTATCACAATCCCTACATCTTTGAAGGTGATTCGAGTGGAACACGTCAGGGAGCATTTGGCCCAGATGTCTTTCAAGAATTTATTGTCAATTTCATTGCAAGGCATCACAAGGATCCCATGTTTATATACTACCCTATGGTGCTCACTCATTCGCCCTTGATCAATCCTCCCAATCACCAGGGGACCACTAGCATGGCTAAACACAAAGCGATGGTGCAGTACATGGATGAGATCACCGGTAAAATTATGGCCACTCTATCTCGGTTTCAGATTGATGATAACACGATAGTGATCTGGACCACAGACAACGGCAGTGCCCGGGGTGTCGCCGGCAAAATGGATGGTCGCAAGATACAGGGAGGGAAAGGGAAAACCTCTGAAGCCGGGATCTGTGTACCCTTTATCATTAGGTGGCCGGATCACATTGCCGGAGGTCAGCATTCTTACGCATTAATTGACTTTACAGATCTCTTTCCCACATTGATTGACCTGGGAGGAGGGGAGCCACCAAAATACATGGACATAAATGGTACCAAACAGCCTATCGATGGACTTTCGTTTGCTGATATGTTACGAAATCCGGAAAATGCAAACGAGCGCAGATGGATCATGAGCATGGGAGGAGGCAACCATGCCAAATTGACCAATCATGGTGTGGAAAACCAATATGTTTATCGCGACAGAGTGCTTAGAGACAGACGCTTCAAATTATGGATTGGTCCAGATGGGAAACCTTCGCATTTTTTTGATTTAGAAAATGATCCATTCGAACAAAAGAATCTATGGCCAATTACTGGTGAATGCCAGACATGTTCACAAAGTTTCAATGAACTATGGAAAGTAGCTCAAGGCTTTCCCAAGAAAGATAACGATCCCCAGTATAAGCCAAATCCTCCTCAACCATGGGATGTTGAGATTGATACCGTAAGCCAGACTTGGAAAAAATAATTCTATTTGCGTCCTTCGGCATAGTTTGCGGCATACCACAAGGTAGCATCCGGAAGATGTTTCCAAGCCTTGATCATTTCCATGTCCTCCTCATAATTAAATTCTTCTCCATAGATCTCAACCATCTCCTTTTTTGCACCCGTTAAAATCCCAATAAGATTATCAGCATAGTCCATAAAACTGGACTGATCAGCAGTGGCACCAAATAGAATAAAATCTATTTTTAGATCGGTAAATCGTGTTTCTCTCAGCATGGTGATTAATTTTCGGCCGATAAAAGGATCATTGCCAAGTTGATTGTATACTTCGCAATATGCTGTCCAAAGTCGGGCAAAGGCGGTCTGTTCGGGGGTGATGCGGAAGTTGGCATGGTCATCATCAATTAAAATGATCTTTCCTCCATCTCCAAGAGCTTTGTCTGCTTGGGACAATGCCCTGTATGGATCATGAAGGTGCTCCAACAGAAATCGAATAAAAACAACATCAAAAGTCCCCCACTCATGATGTGACAAAGGCAACTGATAAGCACTGCCTTGCCTGATGTCTACTTGATCCTCAAGTCCCTGGTTGGTTGCCAGCTGATGGCCCCGTTCGATCTGGGTAAGTTCCTTTTCAACGCCAACTACCAGGCCCTTTGGTACCTCCTTTGACAGCATCCGCGTAAATATCCCCAGGCCACAACCGATATCGAGTACCCTCTCGTGCCCCGCGAATTCCAACTTTGCCATACACCGGTCATTGAGCAGGCTGTTTAACTTTGCCAATCGATTCTGCTCCTCCTCCGTGGTGCCGTGAATATATCTCGCCATAAGGACAAAGATAAGCGTTAGGCAAAATTTAGAAATTGATAGGAATCATACCTGAGCCAGTCAAACTTCTGCCTCAGTTATTACCAGTTCACGAGTTACCATCAAAGGAATCTCGGATTGATAATGGCTAATGAATATGAGTGTATGTTGATCGGTTAAAATGGTATCTAATAATTTCTGACAAAGTTCAATGACTTTTAAGTCCATACCCTGAAATGGCTCGTCGAGTAGCAGCAAAGATGGTGCTTTGATTAAAGCCCGGATGAAAAGGAGGATTCGTTGTTCGCCAGTGCTCATCTTTATCCATGGCTTCTCAAATAGATACGCCAGTTGAAAATAATCCAGGTAGAGCTTTGCCAACTCATCACTTCTCGGATCGGGTTTTAGTCGGAATAAGGCATCTTTCCATCCACTGGCTATCACATCTGCACCAGAGTTTCCCGAAGGGAAATAGGCATGCAATTCAGGTGAGGTAAATCCCATCTTCTCTTTAATCTCCCAGATACTTTCACCCTGCCCTCTTCGATTCCCAAATAAAAAAACCCTATTTGAATAAGCTTGCGGATGATCGGCATAGAGTAAACTAAGAAGGGTGGATTTACCCACACCATTTCCACCCCGAATAGACCACTTTTCACCCTTATGCACTTTCCACGTGAGATTTTCAATGACTGGTTTAGTATTATAAGCAACGGTCACATTATCCAGCTCAACAACAGTGCTTGCATTATGATTGGCAGCAGCCGTCAGGTAATAATGTTGAATTTTTTGAAGGGCAAATTTTTGTGGAGAAGATAATCTGGCTATACCGGATCTAGTAGGGATGAAGGGATAACTCCTTGGACCTGTTCGAAAAATATGGTTGTTTTCTATATGTAGTTGGTGAGAAATACAACGAGGCAATTGATGTATTTGCCCACTCAGGATGACAACTACCTGATGATCAAAAACCATTTGGTCAATCAGATCGTTGAAATGAGCTCGACTCTGAGCATCCAGGCCAATGTGTGGGTTATCTAATAGTAGAAGCTTTGGCTGATCAAATAAAGCTCTGCAAAGAAGTAATTTCCTCGACTGTCCACTGGAGAGTTTGATTCTTTCCAGGTTCAGCAGTGGCCTCAAACCGAAGGATTCAACAATCCTCTGGTGCATTTCAATATCTTGTTGATAACCTCCCTCCCTCAAAAATTCGGATACCGTGTCGTGCCCTTCGGAATCAAATGCTTGATACCTCTGCTGATAATAGTGCTTTGTTAGGGGATTATGGTACAACAATCGAGTATCGGAAAACGAAACCATTTTGATTTGGTCACTAAGAGCAGCTTGCTGTTCACCATCCAGCACATTTCTACTAGTGGAGCCGCTGTGTATTCTTGCTTGGCCAATAATGGCATGCAATAAAGTCGTTTTCCCGATACCGTTTGCTCCTGATAATACCCAATTTTCCCCCTCTCTTATCACCCACGAAACATTGCATAAAACCACATCGGCACCATAACCAATATTGGCCTGATTAAAGGTGATCAGTGGTTTATTTTTCAAATCCCATCTGTTCTTAAGTTCTGCTGCTAAGATAGTATTTCGCCCCGGTGTAATTTGCACCCTAAGTGGAAAAACCTGATTTTCCTGAAGTCTGTTCATCACTTTAAAATTCAAGCCGGTAATTTAGTACAGGAAAAAGGCCGGTGTGGAATTCTGTGTGCACCTCTCCTCTAGCCACACTATAATATCTATCCAAAGGGTTGAGTCGGTTGCTTACATTCTGCACATCCAGCATAATAGCATGGGTAAGATTGGATCGATTAATCTTATAACTCACGCCCAAATCAAGTCGATAATATGTACCGACCGACTCTCCTAGGTAATTATCCAAATCACGGATTGTGCGTCCTGCTTCCTGAGATTCCGACACCTTTATCGGTGTGATTCGATTTCCACCATTGATCACAAACTTCGTATTTAGGCCAATGATCTTATTCTTCCTTTGCCCAGCCAGAAATTCTTTACCAGCCAAAATATTACCCTGAAATTGACTATTAAATCTTGTATTATACCACCTTCCTTGCAACGAGCGGAATTGCGAGTCAAATAAACTCCCTGTGAGTAAAAAGTAATAATTTCTACTGAAACTCTTTTCTAAGGTTAGGTCCAAACCAAGATTCTTCCCCCTGCCGGAATTTACGGCTGGTCTCCCAGAAAGAACTTCGAATATATCGAGAACATTTAGAATCGAATTGATTCTGCCAGGATCTTTTTCTACAGGTACGTCATAAAGATACTGGAAATAGGCTTCCAACTTCAACCGTAAATCAAGATTAAATTTTCGATCAAATCCGGCTACCAAATGAAGTGATTTTAGATAATCCAACGTTTCATTTGGGGCGGATCTCTGCTGGTCAGAAGTTGTGGATTCGGCTAGGTGAAATGCTGGATGTTCAGGTCTACTGTGTAATCCGGCAGCAAAGTGAAGGCTCTGCTTGTCATCTAATATCCATTTTGCAGCCAGCCTGGGTTCAATACTGTAGTCACCACTCAATCCATAGTAGTTGCCATGCACACCTCCAGTGACAGTCCATTGTGGGGAGAGCCGGTGCTTCCACTGAAAAAAAGCCTGGTATTGGTTAGAATATCCATCATTTTGTAAATAGGTGAAAAATTCACCCGTTCGGGGAATATATTCATCCGTAGCAAAATCGAATCTATGGTGACTAATGACAAAACCACTTTCGAGAGAATTTTTGGCATCCACCTTTCTATGGTAAGTGGATGATAACCGAAAGATGTTATTGTTAAAATTATAGGTAAAGTCCTCTATACGCCGATAATTATCTCGTTGATCAAAGAAGTATTCGTCGTCGTCAGCCCGATCTACTGAGGCAGCCAAGATGGTGTGGAGATAGCTGTCATTGGACAGTAAGATTCTATGACCTAGGCCCACTGTACCTACGGTTTGCCGCTCGTTAAAACCATACCGATCATCAGAGGACTCCCACTGGGTCGAATCAGCTACGGGATCAAAGAATGCCCGGTTCTTACCCATCAAACCAAAGAGGCTAATCTGTCCAGCTTCTTTAGTAGGTATATGAAAATGGAATGACAAGTCTCCATATTCTGGCAACACATCTCCGACTGGGTTTAAACCGATCTTTTGAAGGATGGCCAGACTGGAAAATCTAAAATTTACCAAATAACTGGCCCCACCTCTCCTACCGATCGGCCCTTCGGAAGCAATTTCAGTCCCGAGAATACCAAACATGAAGGCATGTTCTCTTTTCTCATTATTGCCTTTACGCAACCGAAGATCAAAGGCACCGGAGGTGGCATTGCCAAATGAGGCCGGAAATGCACCCGTATAAAAGTCGGAGGTCGACAATAGACTGCTGCTCAGCATACTGATACCTCCCCCGCTGTTGCCCAATCCTCCAAAATGATTTGGATTAGGGATCTCAATACCCTCCAACCTCCATAACACACCACGGGGTGAATTGCCACGTACTATGATTTCATTGAATAGATCCGAAGTACCCCCGGTAGTCGATACCCCGGCGAAATTCTGTGCCATCCTGGCTGGATCAAATAGGCTGGAAGCGTATCTTCCCGTTTCTTCTACAGAGAAAGAACGAGCACTGGCAATGGCCATTTCATTGAGGACCTGTGATTTTTCTGTTGCAGCATCCACCACGATCTCCTCCATCTTAATCAAAGCTTCGGTCATCTCTATTTCCAGCACCAGTTCCTTTCCGGAAGTAAGTAGAATATTGGAAATATAAACGGGCTCATAACCCAAATAAGTGACCTCAAGGGATTGTCTTCCGATGGGTACATTCGGCAGTTCAAATCTCCCGTCAATATCAGTGCTGCTACCAATCTGAGGGAGGGTTCCTTGAAGTAAAATATTTGCTCCAATTAAAGGGATGAGACTCTCCTTGTCGATTACTCTCCCTCTTATGTTCTGAGTGTGGTCTTGTGCCTGTGCGCTCATCAATAGGCATAGAGATAGACAGGCAATGGCAACTGCTTTCATAGTCTATAAATATGTGGGTTAATTTCCTTCTTGTACAGCAGGTCGCGATCAAATCAAATTTGATCAGGCCAACTGAGTTTTTCCAACTGTTTGCCTATAAGATGCAGCTTAGTCACTTATACCCCTATGTTATGGATCGAATTATTTACCGGCACCTCTAAAGACCCTGTTCATGGATCGAACACAATGGCTTCGCTATTGGGTTTTTTGCATCCTTTGAATTTACACTTCGTTGAATTTCAATCACGTAGCTGTGGCCATGATCGCTAAATTCGCCACGTCTAAATCCATAATATTTCAAACCGATCTCATCCAGAGGTTATAAGAGGTACCCTGCGTTGTCTAAAGAGGAATGCGGATCCCTTGGACAAGGATCACTGACGAGAATCCACCAGGAATTGAGCATTCACTTAAAATGGACTCATCCCACAAGAGGAAGCAAAAATACTTCAGGATCTCGTTAATATGGGAGTCTTTACAAAATCAAAGGCCCAGAGTATTTCTCCAGGCCTCATTTTGAGTTTTGGGTTTTTCCTTCCGTTTGGCACCAGAAAAATCTAATTCATATTGAATTAAAACTTTCCGTTGCTATGCATCCAACTGCTCTCAGGGGGTATCTCTTGTACCACGTCCCAATGCTCTACAATCTTACCATCTTCTAACCGGAATAAATCATAAAACGCCATCGGCACCTGGTCCAAATCTCCTTCGCTCATAGTCAGCACAAAATTCCCTTGTCCCAATACCTTGTGAACCTGGCTATATAATGGCATTTGATTCTTGTCAATTTGGGTTCTCAGAAAAGCATCGAGGTGGGTCACACTATCGGTCCTTACCGGATTATGCTCAATGAATACACCTTCATTAAAATAATTACCAAGACTATCTAAATACCCATCTACAAATATCTCCTGTAAATATTGAGAAATGATCTTCTTATTCTGATCCGTTTGATCATTATCAGCTATTTCCTCAGTGCCGTCAGTCATTTCATGATTGCTCACATTGGGTCCTATCTTGGATTGACGATTATCCCAATGTTCGACGATCATATCATTGTCAAACCGAAACACATCAAAAACAACGACTGGATTGCCATCCATCAAATACTCACTGTGAGAAATGACGTAGTTTTCGTCTTCAAAACTTCTAAAGATATCTACTTGAACACCGGCAAGATCTCCATCTACAATAGCATTGATATAACCTTGCCTGCCATCTTCCATGCCCAAATTGTGTTGAGTAAATTGGTTTTCACTGACATACTGCATTGCTGCTGTAGTATCCTTCTTTTCGAAACTTACTAGAAGCTCAGTGACTATCTCCATCGGCGTCAGTTGAGGATCTGAAGCATTGCCATCCTCATCATCCTTACTGCAGGAAAAAATTAGTGCCAGGGAAAAAATTAAAATAAAAACATTGCCTTTCATAATTCAGAAAAAATTTTGTTGTAAAGAGAAAAAATAATTGCCCGTGGCCAATACATTGGCACGGAATTACTCGTAACCGGTGAGTTCGCAAGAAAAAAGGGTGAGCGGGAAACTTAGAAAATCATTGAGAACTGTAATCCCAATAAGGCATTATAATATCTTTGTCGATAGATTATACATTACTCGATTGAAGAACGAGATGCCGGTGACAAAAGTATTTTTGAGACCATCTTTTACTTGGAGAGGACAAATTTTAACATTTTAGGTTTGATGCTTTACACCGCTCGTTATATGGTCTGAAAACTGATTGCTACTCAGATGAATTCCAGCCGAATGATGCCATCACCCAGGCCTTTAGCATTCAGCATCCTTGCAAATATATATCTCCCTAATATCTTCGTGTGATGTAATGTAAATCTAATGGTAATGATCACCAAGAAATATTCTACTCTCTAAAAGTCGAAGCCGGGAATAACATCCCACCCAAGCCGAATCTCAGCCCAACTAATGGTATTCAGGAGGATCTCGAGGATCATTCAGTAGTTGCCAATCTATTAACGTTATGGTCACAAGACCATGGAGCCTGCCTGAACATAGTACTCCGGGCAGGGATCGAATATGAATTTTGGTTATATTCAGGACCAACCAAACAGCGCATCATGGATAGAGGAAAGGTATTCACCTGGTCAATTGCCGTTGCATTGGCCGGTTTTCTATTTGGATTTGACACGATCGTAATTTCAGGTGCAGACCAACCCATTCAAAAGTTGTGGAATACCAGTCCACTCTTCCATGGTTATTTTATCATGGCAATGGCGCTATGGGGCACAGTACTTGGTGCCTTATTGGGGGGTATTCCCTGTGATGTATATGGCAGAAAGAAAACCCTCTTCTGGATTGGTGTCTTGTATCTGGTGTCGGCATTGGGATCCGGTTTGGCACCTGACCCCTATTCCTTCTCATTCTTTAGGTTTATAGGTGGCTTGGGAGTTGGTGCATCTTCGGTAGCAGCACCAACTTATATTGCTGAAGTATCTTCACCCGAGAGAAGAGGAAGACTGGTAGCCCTCTATCAATTCAACATTGTCTTTGGCATTTTGGTGGCCTTCTTTTCTAATTACCTCATTGGCCAGATCATACAGCAAGACGCCTGGCGTTGGATGCTTGGTGTAGAGGCGATACCGGCAGCCATCTATTGTTTTATGATTCTAAGGGTACCTGAAAGTCCCCGATGGTTGCTGGTAAAACAAGATGATGAAAGCGAAGCACGTCGAGTCTTGTCTTACATGTATATTAAAGAGGAGATCAACACAGTCGTCAATAGGATCTATGAAGCCTCTAAGAATACGTTAGATGCCGCTCTTTTCTCCGGTAAATTTACTTTCGCTCTGTGGCTGGCTTTTTTACTGGCCAGTTTCAATCAATTGTCGGGTATTAATTTTGTGTTGTATTATGCTCCGCGATTATTGGAGGCAGCAGGAATTGGTGCTGACGATGCCCTGCTCCAATCGACCAGTATTGGTGTTGTCAATCTTTTGTTTACCCTTCTCGGTATGTATTTAATTGACCGGGTTGGACGACGGACTTTGCTGATCGTTGGATCCATTGGTTACATCATCAGTCTAAGTATCGTATCATGGGCATATGCAACTGCGGCCAGTCAGACATTACTTTTGTCTTTCGTCCTCATGTTTATAGCATCTCATGCCGTAGGGCAAGGAGCAGTGATCTGGGTTTTCATCTCTGAGATCTTTCCCACAGAAGTCAGGGCCAAAGGACAAGCATGGGGATCTGGAACCCATTGGGTTTTTGCGGCCCTTATCACGGCAATGACACCATATTTTATAAACTTAGTCGGGGAGAACCCCTGGCCGCTATTTGCCTTCTTTGCCGGTGCTATGGTCTTTCAGTTGCTATTTGCTCTATTTATGATGCCTGAAACCAAAGGTGTACCCCTGGAAGCTCTGCAGAAAAGGCTACAGGGAGAGAACCGGTAGATCGATGCCAACTGGTGATTGTCATAGTGCATCCAGGTTTTGACACCCTAGTCAGTACAAAGAAGATGTACCATATTAAAATAAACATAAAGGATGGCAAATGACGTAGCTGCCTGAATAGCCATATGAACAAGGTCTTCACAGCTACGCTGTCAAACGAAAAAAGGGGCACTTAAGCCCCTTTGTCTTGTTGAAAAATTCGGGTTGAGAACCTTACGGCACTCCGACATTCATGTCTTAACCTTTTTCTGCAAAGTATGATTCGATTTCTTCGAAAATTTGCTTCGAATCTTCTTGAATTGCGTCCCAGTTGGCGCTGAGATCACCTCCAAGCTTTTGAAGCTGTAGTCCTACTTTGTTACTCCACTCTTGCAATTTCTTCTTCTGAGCTTCTAACTCAACTTTGGTCTCAGCAGTAGCAGACTCAAGTGATTCATCAACTTGATTCATTTGCGTCTCAAGCATCTTCTGAAGGTCAGAAAGCTCTTCTTTCAGCTCTGCTGTTTGGTCCTTGACTGCATCCTCCATATCTGAAACAGCCTCGGTAACGTCCTCTGCGGCCTCATCCACCTTTGAATTGGATTGATTGCTGCAACCCATGACAACTAGAAATGCCAGTAATAAAAACCCTAATACACTTTTCATCTTTCAATCAAATTTTGTTTTACTAATTGGAATACGAGGACCTCGGGCAAGGCGACTCTCCTCCTTTTACGTCAGCATAACGCAATTATTTAAGAACGTGGTATGCTTCTGACTGATCTTTTTATTCCTACGATTTTAGCAAGCTAACTGATTCATTTTCAGAAGAATCAGCATTTGTGTACCTTGCCGATCGCAAAAAAGTTCACCACAACAATGATGAAGATTGTTTCCTGGAATGTGAATGGGATTCGAGCTGCTGTCAAGAAGGACTTTGTCAAGAATATGAAAGAGCAGGAGGCCGATATCATTTGTCTTCAAGAGACCAAAGCCCAGCCTGAGGAGGTGCAAGAGGCCCTACAAGAACTCACGGGGTATCACATTTACGCCAACTCCGCAGTTAGAAAAGGCTACGCAAGTACAGCCATCTTGAGCAGGGATCCTGTTACAATTCAATGTGATATTGGTGTTGATGAACACGACAACGAGGGAAGGGTCATCTCCGCTGAGTTGGACAATTTTTATTTGGTAACAGCCTATGTACCAAACTCGGGTCGAGGGCTGGTGAGATTGGATTATCGCCAGCGATGGGACCGCGATCTGCTAAAGTTCATCAAAGATTTGGAACAGAAAAAACCTGTAATTCTCTGCGGTGATCTCAATGTTGCTCACCAACCTATTGATCTGGCACGACCTAAGTCAAACTACAATAAGACTGCGGGCTACACTCAAACTGAGATTGACGGATTTTCCACATTTTTAAATCACGGCTTTAAGGATGTCTTTCGCACCCTGTATCCCGAAAAAGTTGCCTACAGCTGGTGGAGTTATATGTTCAATGCCAGAAAGAAGAACATCGGATGGAGGATTGACTATTTCTTGGTTTCTGAAACGCTGATGAAGCAAGTAAAGGATTGCACTATGCTAACCCAGGTCATGGGTTCAGATCATTGTCCGATCGTTCTAGATTTGAAATAGCCTTACTCCCGGAAATTTGTTGTTGAGCCATCAGGTCCTCAACAAATCGCCATCAGTGATCGGCAGCTCCGACGATCGTAATTACTGGTCCACCCATATCCTGACGGACCAAGGCAGGCCTTCCCAAAAGTTGCAGACAAGTGCTTGCCAGTTGATTTTGCCACAGTCGTTTATCCATATCTCGAACTTCTCCCAGCGGCGCAATTCTAGGACCTAGTGCTGCAATCCAGATTGCATTCGAACCCTCATAGGTCTTCCCATGACTTTTCCATTCTCCTTTCCTGTAATCTCCTCGACCGTGATCGGTCGTAATGATAAAAGCGGTCTTGTCTTGATACTGGGAATCCTGCTGCACATACTGCCATAGCTCTTGAATAAATTTGTCCGTTTGATGTGCTGACTTCAAGTAATGATCATACCGGCCATCGTGGGCAAAATCGTCGGTTTCACCATAGGATATGTACACCACCCGGGGTCCATATTGTTGAATATACTGTAAGGCATAATGATGGGTAAAAGCATCGAGGCGTACCGAGGACCAAGGACTGGGAATTTCTTCTTGCAGTTCGTTGAGAAATACTTCCCTTGTGCTTAGGTTTTGATGCGTTGCTCTTCGAAAACCCGCATTGACGGGAATTTTGCTTCTCTCCTCGTTGATGATGTACGGAAACACGTCCCAAGAGCCAAAGGCTGCGACTCTACCACGAAATTCAGGAAGTTGATTCAAATACTCTAATATGGTAGTATCGGGATTATTGACTTTTGCGTTTGAGTGTATCGCAGCTGCATTCGTCTTTCCACAAAGTATCTCAGCGTAGCCCGGGTAAGAAAACCAAAAAATGTTACTACAATTCACCTCGCTGCCCAAGTTTCGGTTGCCGTAAAGTTGACCTTCATGAGCAATAGTACCCCAAAAAAAAGGCAGCAGGGTCTCCCTACGTTGCATAGGGTTAGATCGCCAAAACATCTCTTTCAGCTCCTTGGTATCTTTTACAAACTCGGAATCATCGATCAGATGTGGATCAGCACCGGTAAAAAGCTCTTGCCAGCGAAGACCGTCCAGCGTAATCAGAAACAAATTTTCGACTGGTTGCCCCAAAGCCGCGACCACACCGCCACAGCAAATGATACTGATCAAAACAATCCTAAAAATGTGACGGATGCCTAGCATATGTGCATGTTTGAAATGTGCCTATGAATATGAGTCTTTTATGGTGAAAGTTTGGCAAATCATGCCTCAAATCAGTGACAATACATTTACTTTTTGGTGATGTTGCTTCGATCTGGCATAATTTTCGACGCAATAGAGCTGCATCCTTGGCGTTAAATCTCCGTAATACTCCCGGCTCAAAGTACAAAGCATACCGTTCAACTTACATTTCGCTTGGTACCATCAGTTATCTTTTCGGAAGTCATAAAACCAAAATGAAAGCACTCATTCGTATCAGCATGCTTTGTGTGTTCCCCCTGATACCCCATAATTTACAATGGGCCGAAATCACATGGGAACCACCTGTTTTAGCAACTCTGGGCATTCACGAGGCGATGCCACCCCAGTTTATTAGTGAATTTAGGTCCTATTTCCAATCAGAAATGGACCGGGAAGGCAGCCCCGGTGCCGCAGTAGCCATCATAAAAGACGACCAGCTGGTATTTCTTGAGGGCTTTGGTTTAAGAAGCACAAAAGGTCAAGAAAAAGTAGATACCGAAACCCTTTTTCGCATCGGCAGTTTGTCTAAAGGTTTTGCCGGTGTACTCAGTGCTCTGCTGGTTGCGGATACCGTCTTTAGCTGGCAAGATCGAATCTGTCGCTACCTCCCAGATTTTGAAACCATAAATCAAGTGCAATCGGATCGGATTGCAATTGGCCATCTTCTATCGCATACCACAGGCCTAGCCCGGCATGCTTATACCAATTTGCTGGAAGAAGGACTTTCTCCGATTGAGATTTTACCCGAATTTCAACTAGTCGACTTACACGGTCCCGAAGGTCAGTATTTCGCCTATCAAAATGTTGCCTTTGCATTTATCGAGGAAATCATTAGACAATCAACCGGGTCCCACTATGGGGAAGTTCTGTCAGAAAGAATTTTTCAACCATTACATATGCAAAGAGCTTCAACCAGCTTTACTGAGATCCAAAATGCAGAAAATGTAGCTCTGCCTCATCAGTTTTGGCGCCGGAAGGGACGATTCGTACAAGTCAAACTCAATCAGAAATATTATAATGCGGTATCAGCTGGAGGAATCAATGCCTCAATTTCTGAAATGGCTCAATGGATGCATCTCCTACTGGGCAATCGTCCAGACATAGTTTCGGAAGAAGTCCTTGATGATGTTTTTGCACCGGCAGTACAGACTCCAAGGAGATCACTTTTTCAAAGAAAATATGGCCTGCAGAAAGCCTTTTATGCCAAGGGCTGGCGTGTTATTGATTTTCATGATCGCCGATTGATCTACCACGGAGGTTCCGTCAACGACTATCGAAGTGAAATTGCCATAGATCGGGAAAACCGAATTGCTGTTTGTGCATTGTTTAATGCACAAAATAATCTGGCAAATCACATCGTTCCTGACTTCTTTGCCCAATACGGGAAATTTGTGAAGGGAAACAGCTCAATGACAAGTTTGGCCAAAACTTAACGAGTTAGCATTACTTGCTGACGAGTTTGTAATTCTGGCTTCTGGGCATTTCTGGGTTCGGTGTCCTGGGTTCTTGGTTGATTAGCATGCTTGAAGTTCGACCTTCTTACACTCTTCCAATGACATTCCTATACTTCTCACATTAATAGTCTATAGTTTTTTATCCAGAGCTCCAAAGCTGTTCTAAGTCTTTGATCTTTAGCAGTTCGGATTGGGTCAAGATCATAGGCAATTTGGCTCCATCCACCTACCTATTAGCAGGCCTCACCTAGTTTGCAGAGGAGAATGCGAGGGTTGGTCGGGTGCCATGCCGGAATTGACCAAAGACAAACGCAGCCTAGATGGTCGGTCAGTTAACAGCCTGCCGGTTTGATGGAAAAAGAATGACTGAGGAATCCTCAGCCATTCTTAACCAATAAATCCGCTTAAATCTGTTTGTTTTTTAGAGTTTGATAAACCTCTTGGTTTGAATACCCTCATTACTTGCCATTCTGACAAAGTAAATGCCTGAGGGCAAGTCATTCACCGCCACTTCTAGGTTGTTGCTCAAGCCATGTATGGCTCGCTCTTGCATCAATTGTCCTGTTGCGCTAACGATCTGCAACTCTTCAGGAACCACCTCCTGAGCGGACCATTGGATTCGCAGGTAGTCGACAGTGGGATTGGGAGATAGTTTCAATGCAATGGCCTCCTGAACATTGGCAATGCCGGCTCCAAGAGCTTCCTCCAGAACTAGAAAGGCAGTGTCAGGATCATCTCCCGCAGGGCTAAAACTATTGTTGACCGCATTACCGGCAGCATAAAACGTAACAGCACCAGTACCGACATCGGGCGATGTCCATGGTATTTCCCACGTGCCGTCTTCGGCACGCGAACTGTGCTCAATGTAATTGACATTATTCAGGGTGACTACTTGGGTACCACCCACAGTATCGGCAAACATCCCACTGCCCACATTGTTTTCGTCAAGGGCAACTGCCTGGAAACCATACCCTGAAGCTCCCTCGGCCAGGATCGAAACCTGGAGGGTGTAGGCTGTGGACGGCTCATACTCACTAATTGTATCACCAGCTTCAGATACCACCGTGAGATTCAGCATTGTTCCAAAATCTCCACCAGAGTGGCACATGGTACAATAGGTATTTCCATCTTGGGATAAAGGTCCTCCCGTCACATCCAACTGTTGGGATGTTCCTGGCCCTCCTGAAAAGCTCAGAAAGAGCGTAAAGGCAAATAGTAAGAGTGTGAGGAGTACAGCTGTTCTTTTCATTAGATTGTATTTAGATGATTAAGCGAATTCATTTGTTGGGGTACTTAATGTCTTCCTCCCGGTATTTACACGCTGTTAATATCGATTATTTGCCTACCGATTAAAAATGTGAAGCTCTCAAACTTCCCGAATAAGGTCTTTTCATGACCGAACTAGTATCGTCCGACTGTCAATGAGCATCAACTGATTTCATGGATTTGGTACCTCTGACTCTCCAAAGCCGATTCCCAAAAACAGTTTGGGAGCACCTTGAAATGCTCTTCCTGGCCAACTCCCTACCGGACTGGACAATACCAATCGAATGGCTTCCTCATCACATCCATAGCCCAGGGATCTGACGACCTTGACATCAGTGGGCACACCCCTTGGATCGATCGCTAACTGCAGTTGAACGATCCCCGCAATACCCAAATCCCGCGCTTCGGGGGGGTATTTTTGCTGACTCTTGACGTATTCCTGAAAAGCTTGCCAGTGCTCAGCTTGGAAAGCAACGGACTTTGAGGTTTGAGCTTTAGTCAACCTGCTGGTTCCTGACTTGGTCATCAGGGCATGTAATGTAATCGTAACATCTGAATCACTTTCGATGAGATTGAGTAAGATGAGGTCATGATAATCCTCATGACGAAATCTCAAAATCTGACTTCGCTCTGATGCAATCAACTCAAAATGCCCATCAGGTGCTGTCAGAGTCTCTTGCCCCTGCGGAATCTTCTCGACGATCACTTCACTCAATCTATGTCCCGTTTCATCCTGAACGAAACCTTTGAACACAATCTCATTCTCCTTGGCCACCACGGATGCTGCAGAATTAGAAGCCTCTTGCCGTAACCTACGTTCAGGATTCTGGGATTCCCCGACGTCATCTTTCAGTGCAGCTGTTTCAAATGACCCTTGCCGTTCGAGTTCTTCTCCGAATTCTTCCAGGGAAGAAGACTGTTGCTCCATAGTACCTGTAACTCGTTGAGCATCTGACTCAGAGGATATTTCTCCAGTTGAAGAAGACAAATCCGTTGCGCTCTGAGTTCTTATGGAATCGCCTCCAAATTGATACACCAACCAACCAGCAGCAACGACAAACAAAATCGTGGCCGCGATTGACCAATGGTGGCGGCGCACTACATTTCTAGGGAGAGCAGACCGGATCTGGCTTAGTGTTTCTCTGTAGTTGGAAGGATAATTTTGATATCCTTCAATGGCTTCCTGCAGGAAGGGATCGCTTTTAGCCAACTCTTCCAAAGCAGCAGTTTCCTCATCAGTAAGCTGATGGATTGCCATTTTCCTCAATAGTCTCCTTGAATTATCTTTCTCCATCCAAACAGTTCCTTAAATTCCTCCTTCCGTTCTGAATATATGAACGAACACGATCTCGCGGTACTTCAAGCCTCTGTGCAATGTCGATGTAGGATAATCCCTCAAAGTAAAAAAGCTCGATGCACCTCTTCTGTTCAGTTGGCAATCCATGGATGCACTTATATAATTTCCCATATTCATCAACCAGCTCAAACTCCTTATCATGATGCAACATTCCATCAAGATGCATAATAAGGTCACTCAGGGGGGCTATATTTTTAGTCCCTTTCCGCAATTCTTGTAAGCAATAGTTCTTTGAAACCACGTAGAGCCAACTCCTAAAGTTCTTCACCTGGTGACCTGGCAACTTCTGAATGAGCATCTCAAAGATTTGCATGACTGCGTCCTTGCTTCGTTCCTCTTCTTTGAAATACTTCAGACAGACACCATAGACATGCTCGATATATCGATCATACAGTTGGGCGAGGGTCTTCAGATTGTTGTCTTGGAGAAATCTATTTAGTAACTCCTCATCAGAGGCTTCTGATTGATCTGTTATCCTCAGAAAATTCATCCTTGAGTAGGCAAAGACAATGGTTCTCCTGGATACGATATCTTCTGGCAATGACCCATCAAAACAAAATTACAACTTAGGAATCGATCATTTCGTACAGAATCCCTTTACAATGCTGACTTCGAGCACATCCTCCTGGGATTCAAATAAAGGTCTTTTCGCCCTAAGGCACAAAATGAAAAATTGATTTTTGACCTTACATTTACATGGTGCTAAGAACTAAATTTACTGTACCACAACGAGCATTTCTAAAGAATGCCATCTTGATGTTGAGCATCTTTCCACTTTCTGCCCAGCAATTTAAGTCTCTCCAACTTTTACTTGGGGCCTCACAGGTAAGTTACATTTTGGCATACCGATGTCGGCAAACAAACGGGTTGGATTTAGGTTTAGAAAGTTGTCAATCGAAGTAGGATTGAATTTGTCCGATATGAATAGCAACACTTTTCTCCTTTTGCTCTTTATTCTGCCTTTATACCCCGTACTGGTTGCTGGCCAAATTGTTGATGGTCAGGTGGATAGTCTCATTAGGGGCTCCATCGATTTTCACATTCACTCAGCACCTGATGTTGTGAAACGCAGCATCAATGATTTGGAAGCTGCCAGATCAGCTGCAGAGGTAGGTATGCAGGCCATTGTTTTGAAGAGCCACGTGGCCAGTACCGCGGGCCGGGCGAGCCTGGTCAACGAAATAGTGGCAGGTATCCAGGTATACGGAGGGATAACACTCAATACCGCCGTGGGAGGGATCAATCCAGAAGCAGTTCGGACCATGATCAAGATCAGCCCAAAATGGGGAAAGGTGGTTTGGCTTCCCACGATTGATGCCGCCAAAATAGAGGTAATTCGTGATGGCATTCTGATCCCGGAAATGATCCAGGTGCTAAAACTAATCGCTGAACATGATCTGGTATTGGCCACCGGGCATCTTTCTCCTTCGCAGATAAAAATAGTGGTCCAACAAGCCAAGAATCATGGTATTCAGTATATTCTGGGAACACATGCACTTGCCAGAGAACCCAACTTGGACTTAGATATGTTGCGTTGGTTGACTCAACATGGCGTCATCATAGAATTGACCTATTTGAGCTATTTAATGAGACCTGATTCGGATATAGATCAAATACGGTCAGATCACCAGGTTGGCATTAAAGAAATGGTGGAGTCAATAAATGTTCTGGGAGCCGAGCATTTTCTCCTGAGCACAGACTTGGGTAAATCGAAAATCGCACACCCTGTAGACGGCTTACGGGATTTCATCCAGTTGCTCCTGCAGGGAGGTTGCACACCTACTCAGCTGGAGGTCATGCTGAAGCGTAATCCAAAGCAGCTATTGGGCATCTTGGATGACGAAGATTAAATCATACCGATTATGACGGAGCTGGATTTGGTCAAGACATCACACGAATTTCGAGATATCTTTCACACAACACTAGGCAGGAAAGATGAATGTGACGTGATCTAATGGCAAGTGATCATTTGGTCCAACCAAGGTTTACCTACGACCATCCAAAATACAATTTGAACGATCTTCAAGCCAATTTTATCTGCTCCTCGGTATGGTCAGGATCTCTTTTTGTCTTCCATCCAAATAATGGAAATCCTCACCATCAAAATAACCATCTTCTTCCAACATGATACGAATGATCTTACCCCATTCCTTGATCTCCGAGGAAGCATTCAGCTCAATGGAGTAGGCTGTATTCTCAAAAAGGGGATAATCACCGGTACCCTTCACACCCTGCTGCTTGTCCCACATGCCGATTGCCGGACCTGCTGCGTGACCATGCAAACCGATGGGATGGGTATAAATCGAGCCACGAATGCCCTCTGATTCCGCTTGGTCCAATGCTGCCTTCAGCATCTCATTCCCCGTTCTGCCAGCAACAAACTGAGCTGTCAATATATCCTGCAAGCGATTTGCTTGTTGAAAAGCCTTCGTCAAAAAATCCGGAATATCGGTTTCACCTGGTTTCAACACATAAAAATGCTGTTGCTGATCGGTATTCAGGCGTAGATACGTGATACCAAAATCAACGTGCAGTAAGTCTCCAAACTGAATGGTTCGCAGATCTGGCCGTTTCGAAAAGGTTCGAAGGTGATCAAAATTCTCTGGATCATGACGTTGAATGCTAACCGTGGGATGAAACCAAGTCTTTAATCCAAGTTCTGTTACTCGCTGCCGCAACCACCAAACCACATCATCCGTGGTGGTGATGCCAGGATGAATCGAGATCTCCGAAAGACCTTCTTGCAAGATTTGATGACCCAGGTGGCAGATCATGGGATAAATGGCTAATTCACGCTTTGACCGGGTTTCCAACCAAGCTATCGCAAGTCTCTCAGCAGATACGATCCGATCCTTGAATGTCTCGGGCAAAATATTCATGAATTCCTCATATTCAGTGTGCACCAAGCCATCCGCCAACCCAAAATATTCGGAAATATTGAGGCCTATCTTCTGCGGATTCTTTTCCCTGATGGTATTCACCAAAGCTTCCCATTGATCGGGATAGACATCAATATTCCAGGATCCCTGAAGCAAACGACCCACGGCATATCGGGCAATCGCCAATTTCTCTATCTCCTCTCCCTCACCTGGATCAAAAAACACCATAATGGTACGTCTCCGGGCTGACAACCATGTGCTGGGAAGCATGGTCTTCATGACAGGATCTTCATTGTACTCACGGGAAATAATTATCCACATATCAATGCCCTCGCGACGCATGAGCTTGGGCGGCAGGTTATCTATGCGGTCTTCCAAAATCTCGTCTACAATCCGCGCACGCTCGCGCTCCGGTAAGATTATAGGAACGAAGTCCTGGGCACTTAAAGAATAGCTGTTTGCAACAAAGAAAACCAATAAAAATCTGATCATGACCTATTTTCATTAATAAAGTTCAAAACTACTGAAAAGCTTTGTGAGATCTACATCCGGGAGTTGAGCGACTATCTGATTGCATAGTAGTGCTCAGAAAATTTGGTGATGCTAAAATTCGATGATGAAGAAAAAAGTAGCGATGGCTTTCTGTAATAGAAACCACTCTCCCATCTATCTAGGTCATCAAAAGAAAATCAATGTGCACATTAGACAAATTTTCTTAAATCCCTTAACCAACTATTTGTGCCTTTTAGGTTGCCCCTCTATTCTTCTTTCTGAATTAAATTCCACTTCAGAGCAAGCATAATCCACCTTCGTGGCATAGGAGCACCCAGAATATTTGAATATTTTTCATCGAAAATATTGTTCATCTGAAATTCTGCGGAAAGCCCTGGATTAAAACGGTAGTTGACCTTTCCATGAAACACCCAATAGTTGGGTTTTATTTCTGATCGAATAGTTTCAGCAAATCTCGAAGGCCGGGATTTAAAGAGGGTACTTATTCCCAAACTCCATCTAGGTAAGTCCAAAAAATAGTGACTTGTGAGCAGGTGTTTAGCGTGATTGGAAAGGTAAACTGAAATAATATCTTCCGGATTTGAAGTATTAATAAATGTATAACCCAAACCGAACCGCAGCCGCACCAGATCATTCCACTCATTGTCATACCAAGTCTCCAATTCAAGACCGCGAGTAGTCACATCAGAAATATTTTGGGCAAAGAAATAAGTTTCGTTAGGTTGCAGATTTTGGTTATTGGGAATCTCATTCGAAAGCGTAGGTACATAATCGATGAGCTCCTTAGCATTTCTTCGGAAAAATGTCAACTTAAGTGTAAGGAAGCGGAAGAGCAAATAATCTAGTCCCGCTTCTTGAGACCAACTTTGCTCAGCATTGAGGTCCGGGTTTCCAAGGCTCCTGCCGGGAGTTAGATTCGCCAGGTTATGGGATACGTAGCGTTCGGTAAAATCTGCGGCTCGAATGGAGCGACCTACTGCTCCGCGCAAAACCAATTGATTAGCCTGATAAGAAAGATTCAATTGTGGAAGCCATTCCGTACCATAGTTTTGATCGTGGTCAACCCTCACACTTGCACTCAGATTTAGGGTAGAAAATGGCTGATAGGACGTCATAGCATAAACACCCAAATGCCAATCTGAATGATCACCGCGATCGGTACTTGCAATTGATCTATTGTCCATTTGAATCCCCGCCTTAACAAGCCAATCTTCATTGATTCCGATCAGATGATTTATTTGCGAATGAATAAATCGTGAGCGATGCCGGTTGGTGGATGGAAAATCAGGACTAAAAACAAATACATCTTTGTTCCATTTATAGGCAATGTTCAGATCTGTGGTGCCCCTCCGACCATTCCGTATCATTTTTACCTGATTCCACCAGGTCTGTGTTTCCTCTGTCGATTTATCGAAGGAACTGCTGGTATAAAAATATCTGGCCGAAAAATCACGGTAGTCGTAGGCAGATCTTGCATGTAGTGATACGTTAGGATTGAGTTTAAAGGCCCCTGCCAGTCCCAGGGTACGAATGTCAAAATAATTTCGGTAGGGCTCTAATGTGCTTTGATCACTCAGGGTTCTCTGCCCGATGAGTTCCCCCCTGGAGGTAGAAAATTGTGCACCAGCATTGAATACTTTCTTTTCATCCGAAAGCAAAAGTCCCTGATCCGCATTGATGGTCTGGTGCGAACCGTAACGGATCCCTCCTCTGGCCTTTTTCATCCGTCGGAATGGCTTTTCAAAACTGTGGGTGATAAAGTGAATAACGCCACCTACCGCATCCGGACCATAGGTTGCCGCCGCGGGCCCCCGCAATATTTCAATCCTTGCCAACTCTGCAACGGGTATCGGAATATTCGCATTGAAGTGACTGGTCAGAGGATCGTTCATTCGCATGCCATCCAAAAGTACCAGTACCTGAGTAAAGGTCGAGCCCCGAAGCAGCAGATCAGCCTGGGCACCAAAACCGTTCCTAGACTGTACCTCCAGACCTGGTACATGTTGCAGGAGCTCATCCCACGAATTTGCTGGGTAGGAACTCACCTCATCAGCAGTAACAACGGTCACATTCCTTCCGGTCTGGGTACTCTTGACGGGTATCAAGGACGACTTGATCTCGATGGTGTCGAGTTCTGCACTCCACTGTGCTTTTGTGACAAGCTGCAGTCCGACACCTAGAATGAGCAGAGTGAAAATTCGAATCATAACTTCTTTGTTGGATCATACCAAGGAGGCAAAGGTGCAAAATCTATTGTTTTGCCGGTCTTGGGCCTGAGGCTAAACTGTAGGAAACCTCAAGTGTGCAGTTTACTTACGAATTCACATGCCATCGACCCAGCTTTGAAGGTAAGTGAATGCTGGCTTAAGCTTGCCATGTTCGGCAATGGTAGCCCTTTCCAGCATTTCGCTAGGCTCATCCTTGATCAGTTCGCTCATAATCGCCGTAATAAATTGCTTTCCAAAAGCCTTTGATGATTCTCTAGGCAGTTCGTTGGGCAAATTACTGATGGTCATCATATCAATCGCGTTCTTCTGAAAAGGAGCCACCTCTCTTCTCGAGACCGGATCATATCCGAATACTGGATCATCAATGGTCGTAATCCGCAGTGTAGAGGGAATAGACGCCCTCGGGGCGATATCGCAGGTGATGTCAGCAATTACTTCAATCCTAAAGTGTTGATCTTGCATTTCATCAGAAGTGAAAAATGCAGGTGCTCCCGGCAACCAATAGATCCCATTGATCATGACCTCGCTTACCGTAGCATATGGGAAAAAAATGCTCTTAAAGGAGGAAGGGTTATTGTAGAAGAAAGCCTTGTCAAAAGCATCACCAGCCTTGTCTGCAGCGTAGTGGTGGGGCAATAGCTGAGTAAACACGATCTCATCATAAGTCTTATTCAGAAATGATTCCGGGTCCACCTGTTTGATCCCCATATCGTGAAGTGTATTCATCGCCCCTGTACCCACCCGACCCGTTCCTGTAAGCACAATTTTGATGGGTGGAAGGGAAATCGACGGATACATCTCCTTTGCGGTGTCATAATCCTTCAAGTCCTTCAATCGTGGCAATTCAAATGTAGCTGTTCTTTTACCCCAGGTCCACATGGCATTGTGTGCCCCCACCATACCAGCGAAGTGCCCAAAAGCGATCAATCGATCGCCATGGGTATTGGTCAACAATTCGTAGTCTATAAGACGGACTTTCTTCTCTAGCACGGCTCGCAAAAGACCTCGATTGTAGGCCTGCTTCTTCATGGTATGAGAAAACATGAAATAGATCTTACCAGGACATAGATGTTCCTCAGGAACTTCTTTTACACCCAGAAGTACTTCGCAATCAGTAAGGTCCGTGACGATTGGCACCCCAAGACGATCATATTCGGCATCTGAAAAACAACGATCAGGAGAAGATTCAACCACGATATCCATATCCAGCTGTTCACGCAAAAACGCCACCTGCACCGGAGTAAGTGGGACTCGACTGTCAGGTGTGCTTTTTCGTTCTTTAAGGATGCCAATTTTCATACCTGCTCTTTGACAAACAAAATGTAGGGGAAATTTCCCAAAAAGATGATTTCAAATGGATTATGGGTTAATTTTTGTTTACATTGATTTAACATTGACTTAATTTTCTTTCATACAATCCGTCATGAAATGAGGCATAAATATATTACAGCGAGTATAATACTATTGTTTTCAATGATGAATGGCTATGGGATTGAAGATGATCCCAATGCCCTCTTTCATGAACCCCTGGCTGAGTTTCAGATTTCATTTCACTTGGAGCGTGTATCCAACCTACCTGTATACTGTGAATCACATCAAATGATAGATCTTGAAGAGGGTTTTGCTTTAGGCAAAGGCCATAGACTCAGTGGATCCTGGCAAGAAATCGACTGGCAAAATTCGGTAGTATTTGTCAAGATCACCTTACTGGGAGGGAAAAAACATCAGACCGCGCTATGTATGGTTAGGTATACCGCCAAAGGTCTTGACATTACCAAAGTCTTTAATTCGATACCTGATTTTTCGCTGAATCTCTTCGCAAGACCTTAGAGTTGAGTCTTTGAACTGCGTCTATCGTCCTGGCCACATCCTCATCACTATTGTACGCCACCACTCCCATTCTTATCACTCCTCCGCTTGAAAGCAGATCTAGTACCTCTATAGCTCTCAACGCATAAAAGTGACCATCCCAGGCACAGATGCCTTTCTCACCCAAGGACTTACAACATGAAGCGGGTGTCGCTCCATCCAAAGTAAAGGCAATTGTAGGAGCCCGTTGATCTTGATCAATGGATGGACCGTATAATTCAACTCCCTTGATATCTTGGAGGCCTGCGACCAGCTGATGAGCCAAAAGCATCTCGTGACCGTGGATCTGGGTCATGGCGTCAACGATCTTTGCGCGCAGAGTAGATCCCTTTCCTAAACTCCCAATAAAATCAACCGCTGCTTCTACCCCAGCTATGGCTGCATGGTTAAGGGTGCCGGTTTCAATTCGGTAGGGCGCTGTGGAATCCTGGGTCCGCAGATGATCTGTATCCAGGGTTTCTAGTAAGCCCGGTTTCGTATATAAGATGCCTACATGTGGTCCATAAAATTTGTACGCAGAGCAAAGCAAGAAATCACAATCCAGGGCCTGGACATCAATCGAGAAATGGGGAGCGTAGTGAACCGCATCGAGCAATAGTTTGGCACCAGTGCCCTCGATGATTCTCCTTACTCGAGAGATGTCGTTGACAGTACCGAAAAGATTGGAGGCCAGTCCCATACAGACCAAGGCAGCACGATCGGAGAAATGCTCTTCAAATTGGTCGAGATCAAGGGTACCATTATGCCCTAAGGGAATTTCTTTGATTTCGATCCCCTGCTCTTTCAACCGGATCCAAGGACCGCGATTGGCCTCGTGATCAAGTTGGGTAATCCATACTTGATCGCCCGGTTTCATTTGCCGAACCAACGCCCGACTCAGTGAATAATTGAGCGTAGTCATATTCTGTCCAAAAGATATGGTTTCAGGACCAGTGGCACCGAGAAAGTCGGCCACCTTCCGCCGGGTGCGGTCGATCAACAAGTCGGTCTCCTTTGAAGACTGAAAATGTCCGTGGGTATTGGCATTCGACTGACGATAATAGTCGCTGATGGCTTCAATCACCATTTCAGGTACTTGGGTTCCCGCTGGACCATCGAGGTAAACTATACTGCAGCCATTGATTTGTCGTCTCAGTGAGGGAAACATTTCCCGGATGTACTGTACGTCCATGATGTTCTTTTGAGGCCGGGTAAGTTAACTCTTTTAAACTGTTACAGTACCATCAAACATCGACGAAATCCGGAGTCAAAATTAGATGAGACCTCTGGCTGGTGGTATGAAAAAGCCTCGATGAATTACATCGAGGCTCCAAACAGTTTTGGGTGTCCATATCGGTTTCAAGGGATCATATACAGTTCTGGGGGTTGCATCATTCATTCCCAGTCAGCTTAAAGAATGGTTTTGAGTGTGCTCGTCAGACAAACCAAAATGGTTAAACAACATTATGAAGAGAACATTGAGTGCGGCATTCCACAAGAACAGATCAAAATTCTTCTACTTCATTTCCGTAGCTTGTCTTCTACTTCCATATGTAGGCTAATCTGATCTCCCACCTGGATGCTCCCTCCCTGCAATACCCTGGCGGTAATTCCACCATGCCCACGCATGGCGTTGTATCCCCCTAGGCCCAGGTTTTCTTCCATTCGGCTACAAGGATGGCAAATCCCGGTTGTCTCAAGCACTACAGCATCACCAATGGTGAAACGCCGATCTTTAAAGGACAGTAGATTCACGCCCTTGACAACGATGTTGCGCCGTGTCTCCGTTGGATACACTTTCTTGCCTAACATGGAGCCCACTGCCTCCACATGCTCAGCCTGAATCAGTGTTACGTGTCTATTGCCGGACCGTCCTTGATAGTGATCACCGATCAATCCTTCGGTGGATGATAGTTCAGCTGTCTGCACTGATTGCAATGCCACACGCTTGCCCGGCCGCAACCCGATCCACTCAATTGTGCCCGGTTGAGCCTGATTTTCCATCAGTTTTTGCATATGATTCTCCACGGTCCTTCTTTTGCCGCAAAGATAGATCAATCCCGATGTATACCCTTGCCAAATCAATCAATGAATTTTGCAGGGCCAAATGACAAGGTAATATGTCTTGTCATTTGCTATCAAAACTTTGGTCCTTTGCAAAGGTCTGTGAATAAAGAAAACCAGTTGGTTCAATCCGATATGAATCCAACTGGTTTTTCTACAAATTCCTTACTAAAACTAAAAATGGCATCGGTGGGACGATTTCAGCACCACCACCTGCCGGAAAGCTTTACGCGACGCTAGGGAGCATCTGGCGAGCCAAAAATAACGGCATGGGTATCGCCGCATTCACCTTCTTCGTCAGAGATCTCTTCGAAAATACCCAAGTCTACCACACAACCACCGGGATAACCACCGATTTGCTCATCCACCTGACCTGGGATAGCGGGACCGTGTTTGCGCAGTATGGTCATGAACTGCAGCATGTCTTGCATCCATGAGACCAGTCTCCGACTGCTTTTACTACGCACTGAAACTTGATCCGGGAACGATAGAAACTTTGTTTACGTTTGCAGTATTGATACGAATCGCTGTAGGTGAAAGTCCTACCGCATATTTTGACATATGGGGCTGAATTGGAATCGACAGGAAATTCCACAGATTGGTAAGCATGCCGGAGTATGATGTCTCATCTCCGTTAACAAACGGGCATTAACCATTTTTTACATGGCGAGTCTAACTACGCCTTAGCTGCCTAATTCCAGGAATTAGCAGCTTTTGTGCCGCTTACTTGACGCCAGATATATAGTAGGTCGCACATCAACCGAATGCTGGCTAGCTCATCATGTTGTCTCACATGACTGGGTAAAATCTTCGAGACTACGGCCATGATAAGCAGGTCAGCAAGCAAGTCATGGTTCGGAAAATTCTATTGCTGACTAAGCATGTAGAAATCCAGTAGGTGCTTTCGCTGGACCCGAGTTCGAATCTCGGCAGCTCCACAAAAGGATAGAACCCAAGGTTCAGGATGTGGAACGAAGGAGATTGAGCTTGCTCAAAATCTCCGCAGTGTAGCATCCTGCCAGACCCAATGGGTATGGCTTGGATTCTATTTAGACTATGGGCGCCATCGAGATCGCCGCCAGGCAATCTCGGCAGCTCCACAAAAGGATAGAACCCAAGGTTCAGGATGTGGAACGAAGGAGATTGAGCTTGCTCAAAATCTCCGCAGTGTAGCATCCTGCCAGACCCAATGGGTATGGCTTGGATTCTATTTAGACTATGGGCGCCATCGAGATCGCCGCCAGGCAATCTCGGCAGCTCCACATAAGGATAGAACCCAAGGTTCAGGATGTGGAACGAAGGAGATTGAGCTTGCTCAAAATCTCCGTAGTGTAGCATCCTGCCAGACCCAAAGGGTATGGCTTGGATTCTATTTAGACTATGGGCACCATCGAGATCCCCGCCAGGCAATCTCGGCAGCTCCACCTTCGCCCGTCACTTTTAACAAACACTCGTCAATGGTAGGTCAAAACTGGTGGTTTGTCTACGTCCTCGAATGTTCGGATAAGACACACTATACCGGCTGTACTCTTGATAGCCACGTACCTCTGAATTAAAATTTGATGAAACACAATGGCTCGGCAATCCCTGCGCAAGCTCCAGGCTTACCGATCCACCTTATCACTCGTTTGCCATTTAAATTGGTCACATACATTGCATTTAGTGAAAAGTAGAAGGCTTTTCAATTGTAAGCGTCCCATCAAAAAACTCTAAGGGGCTAAAAATTGCCTTCTCAAACTGTAAGCGACAGCCATTGCTTGCTTAAACTTACACAAGAATTGAATTTATTGTGCCTCTCTAATTTGTTTAATTTCATTCTGAAGAATACGGATTATTTCCGCATTGCACTCGGTTTGCTTACGAAGTCTTTCATTTTCAAGCTTAAGTTCCTGAATTGACTTAACAATAACAGGCAATAGATTACCGGTAGTAGTTTCAAGTCTATCTGGGTTAGATTTGAGAACAAGACCTAACCACTCCACACCGTATGAATCTTGGGCTTCATCCAGCTCCTGGGCAATAAATCCAGCACTGGGGGATGAATTCATTTTGGTCTCATCAGGATCAGCATCTCTATACCACTCTCTACGGTCCCAATGGAATTGCCGCGGTTTCAACGTCATAAGGAAGTCGAGTCCCGCAGTGAGATCGGTTATTTGAGACTTGTCCCGGCGATCTGAAAGGCTTGTAATATGTTTAACATTGCACCTTAGAAATTCGATACTATCATTTCCTAAAGTGATCTCATTGAAGGCCGAATCTGTAGATGGTTGTGCATCCCATCCTATAGTTACTATATTATCTCCCTTCCAATGAGAATTACCACTGTTTGCACCTATGAAAGTATTTCTATTCCCGGTGCTAAAGGTCCCAGCAGAAAACCCAAGACATACATTACGGCTTCCTGACCCACCAGCATGGTTGCCTACATTTGTATTCCATGAACCTGTAGCATTTTTTGAGCCAGCGCTTGCACCAATAAAACAATTTGCTGTACCAATATTTCCAAAGCCAGCTTCATATCCAAAGAAAGAATTAGAAGAATTGGTGCTCAAAAAGCCAGCTCTACTGCCAACAAATGTATTGTGCTGCCCCTCAATGTTTTCATATCCAGCCTGAGCTCCGATAAAAACATTATAAATTCCATTATTCCTTAAACCAGATTCAGATCCAAAGAAGGAATTGAGCAGACCCCCCGCATTACCCTTCCCCGATTCGTAACCATAAAAAGAATTCAAAAGTCCAGTGGTATTATTCATACCAGCGCTATTCCCTACGAATGTGTTAAATTGATGGCTGAAATAGTCTGCACTGATACCAGCACCAGGACCAATATGCACAGAAGTAGTATCTTCCATATAGGCAACATCCAAATTGCCACGAATTTTAGAATGACCCTCTACATCCAAATGCTGTCCAATCGAATATGAGGCAAACATTAAAAGTATCATAGAAAGTAGATTCTTCATGAAGTCGATTTGTAGTGAACAGTCATATACTAAAATACGATTTTCCTGAATTTAGGTGTGTCATCAAATCAGGAGCTTCATTCCTCTACGAACTTCATCGATGTGAAATAAATTGTGGAAGAATTCACAATGATCTTTAGAATGGAGAAAGACACCTCAAGATATCGATAAGCAAACCATGCGTAGCATACCCGAGTGCCAGCGGAACTCCGACAATGAGAACGAAGTGAAGCTGTTAGTACTGCAAAGCAACTTGGACGAAAACCTACAACCCGTGATTAGTTGGGAAATACATACTCCAAGATGACCTGAATACCGGAACTCCTCCACCAACAATTTCAAGAGTAATTTGGTACTTGTTTGGTTGTAAAGAATGCTATAGAATGCCAGAAAGGCCATAAAAAAGATTTGAATCATCACTTAATGATAGCTGTTAGTCCTAAATTGATTTCTTTGAACACTGCGCTAACGGTCCACATGCAATTTTTGCAATTTAAATTGGTTTGAAGCTAAATTATCTTCGCAAATCGTTCGGATAAGATCTGGAAATATCTCTCTGCGTAGGAGCCTTGACAGTTAAATCGATTACGCAAGGGAAATATCGCAGCAATAATTTATACCGTGATCAAACCATTTTGAATCTGGCGATGATATAAGGACGAGAAATACCGAAAAAGAGTTTAGGTTCATCTTGCTCACGTCAAATAATTTATGAAAACATAAGGTATGTACTTACACTCCAAATCACTATCTTGTAATATTATCCATGATTTTGATCAGTGTTATTTCTCTAACTAAATTCAACCCGATGCAACATCCAATGAAATTTGTAAATACCTTTCTTTCTATTGCTTTTCTTTTTTTGGTGATAATACCTGTAAATAGTCAGCATCAGATTGAGATTGATTCTGTCAAGGGCCCTGGTAGAGACGCCCTTATCATCAAATATGCCGAACGTGATGGCGTTCGTGTTTCAGGTGCTGGAAGAGCTGGATTCCTTTCAGAGCGTGCTAGTAACGGGTTTATTGCCAGCTTAAACGAGACCGGGTTTACGGTGTTTGGTGCGCAGTGGAATGGGCTTTTTGTGCAGGACGCCGGAAACAATGGCATTCATCTCACTCAAACCGGAAACGATGGGATCTTTATTGGCAATGCGGGTGATGAAGGGCTATATATAGGCAACGCAGGTGACGATGCCATACAGGTAAATGATGCTGACGATGATGGCATTTTTGTAAACAATTCCGGCAATGACGGAATTCATGTCAACAACGCAGGCGCATGGAGTGCCAACATTCAGGGCGATAAAAATGGGGATGGGGCCATGCCCAGCTCATATATTGCGCACTTTTACAATAGGGCAACTGAAGGGAGTGCTGACGTCTTAGCACTCAAGGTCGGCCAGACGTCAGGTGTCGGTGATGTATCTCATTTCATCGGTTTCTTTGAAGGCGACAATCAATTAATAGGAAGAGTTGAGGGTTACAATGGAGGTGTGTTCTACGGGACCACCAATGGAGACTTTGCCGAATGCCTGGAAAGAAAATCCCAGAATGATACTTTCTTAGCTGGTGAGATCGTAGGTGTGAGTGAGGGCAAAATATCGCACCAAATCCACTCAACAGATCAAGTTATGGTCATCACTGATCAGGCGGCCGTTTTGGGCAATATGCCAAAAGGAAAAAGTGAAGGAGATTCCGGTTACGAACACGTATCGTTTATCGGCCAGATACCAACACGAGTAAGAGGTCCTGTGCAATCGGGAGACTGGATTGTACCGAGCGGTGATGATGACGGCATCGGCATAGCCGTCTCGACCCATGCATTAACACTAAGTCATAAGATTGTAGGTCAAGCCTGGGAGAGTTCATCTGATCCTGGTGTCAAGAGAATCAATACAGCTGTAGGATTAGATCAGAGTGAGGTACTGAAACACATCATCAAATCCCAGCAAGACCAGATCGATGAATTACGCAATATGATGATGGAGATCAAAAAAGATCTCCATAATTAGAAAGATCACACAACCAATTATGATCTAGAGTTCATCTTAGGTGACAAACGTGATCTCATCAGGTCATTGACTAATGCTCCTCGAAATAGCCGTTTGACTGATCAAGATCAAAATAAAAATGTTTACTTCTTTTTTAACCGCCTTTTGGCCAGCGTATGAATTTCATCTTCGAGTTTTTCGATTCGATCCTGTTGATCCTGAACCACTTTGACCAAAAGAGCAACGAAATCCATCGAACTTAGTCCTTTACGATCCTGGGTAGCTACAAGCTCAGGTACATCCTCTGCAATAAATCCAAGGTAGGTCTCATCGGGATCTAATTTGTAGCTGAATTTCCGCGGTTCGAGATCTCTCAAGGTTGCAGAAGCCTCTGACAGAGTTAACTCTCGAATCTTCTCTTTGTATGACCGAGAAGAGCCATCAGTCCACACACCTCCAGCAGTCACGTAGGCACCACTTCCCATCTCCAATGGATGGCCTGGTGTAGAAGTGCCAATGCCTACATTACCGTTACTATTTAATATTGTGAGACTTGTCCCGCTAAATGATGTACCAAGTTGTAAATTATTTCCACTCTGTGCTGAAAGATCTGAGTCCACTCCATCAACAGTAATCAATAGTCGTGGGCTATTAAATGCTGAAAAGCTTGCAATATTACCAGAACCGGCACCCAGGGAAACATCCAGTTTATTAGCAGGATTTGTAGTACCAATACCCACGTTGCCGCCATTAGATATTGCAATTCTATCATCAGAACCAACATGTATTCGAAGAGTACCACCATTAGGATTGTACAAGTATTCTCCTGAAAATGGACCGCCCAGAAGGAGTCTGTTCGATCCCACTACCCTAAGATTTCCCTCGACTACAAGCTTGTTATCCTGTGCCGAGACAGAATCACTTATTAAAAACAAAACTAGCAACAAATAAGACATATACATCTTGCCATTCATCTTTATTAGAATTTTCTTCCGTTAATTGGTTTGCAATTTTCATGCTACGTACTTACCAAATTAAGAATCTTATTCATAATGCCCACATGAATGTCCGCACAAGCAAAAAATAACGTGAGCGTATTGGCATTGACCTATTGCATGAATATTGATCAGTTCCGATCTTGCTCTATCTCCCAGCTGCGACATGGCTGATCATGCCTTCTTTTGGCCATTGGTCCTCTCCAGCAGGAGGCTCACTCTGAGGAGTGCCTAGTCTAAATCATCAACTTGCTTGCCATTCACTGAGTCATTTCAATCAAGACAGAGACTCAATACCGGAGATTTTATAGCAAAAAAGGCCGGCAAATGTAGAGCAGTAAAATCCTGTTTTGTATTTTCTCCTTTCTACGCCATCTCCTTTGCAAATGTCACAGAGAAGATTATTAGTGATTATGTTTACTGACATGGTTGGCTTCACGGCCATGATGCAGCAAGATGAAATGCTTGCCAGGGAGAAAAGGGAACGGCACAGGCAAATCCTTGCCCAACATCACCAGTCACACCAGGGCAAGATTATCCAATACTTTGGCGATGGTTCCCTAAGTATTTTTGAGTCAGGATTAGCAGCCACACAATGTGCAATTCAAATTCAAAGAGATCTGCAACTGGAACCTAAAGTAGATCTACGAATTGGTATACATCAAGGCGATGTTGTACTGGAGGAAGATGGAATCTTTGGCGACAGTGTAAATATTGGAGCCAGAATTGAAAATTTGTAACTACTCAGGTCAAAATTGAGGGATTGAGGGGTGAAATAGGTAGTTGAGGGGTGAAAAATTGAAAAATCGATGAGTTATGAACAATTTGTGAACAAAAAGGGATGAATGGTGGAAAAATGACATGTAATAGGCAAGTAAATAAATGAATACATATACGAAATTTGTATATGTATGGAAGACTTATCGAGAATCAGGAAAGCACTAGAGGAAAAGAGCAAGGAAGAACTCATCGATATTATAATGATGTTGCTTCCCTTGGCAGATAGAGTGAAGGAGTTGGAGGCTGAAATAGAGCGTTTGAAGAATCAAAATAGCAGGAACACTTCATTACCGCCATCACGAGATAAACAAGAGGTAAAAAGGAAGACTCGCAGCCTAAGGAAAAAGAGTAAGCGGAAAACAGGGGGTCAAAAGGGACACGACGGCAGGACCTTAAAGATGTCAGAAAAGGTAGATCATGTGATAGAGTATGCACCCGATCAGTGTGCTCACTGCCAGGATTATATGGTAGGAAAAGGTCAATTAATAGAATGCAAGCAGATATGGGATATTCCACTAGTTAGTTTGGAGGTTACTGAACATAGGAGATATAGAAAGTATTGTAAAGGCTGCTGCAAATGGACCAGTTCGTCTTATGGAGTGAATTTGCAAAAGGGACCTCCGGTACGATACGGAGATTGCCTCCAAAATCAAATTGTGTACTTATCGATCCGACAATTATTGCCATATAGAAGGCTTAGCGAAGCCATAGAAGTTATCTATGGGCATAAGATCAGTGAGGAACCATCGATAATATGCTGGCCAGTAAGTCAGAACAAGCAAAAGATACTTATGCATCGGTCATCGGTGCGATTGAGAAAAGCAAAGTGGTTGGCGTAGATGAAAGTGGATGTAGTGTTCAAGGACGCAAACATTGGGCCTGGACGTGGGTAACACCAAAATTTTCCCTAATACATATTAGCGACAATCGAGGTCACTTAACCACAAGAGGATTATTTCCGCAAGGATTCAGTAAAGGCATACTAAATAGTGATTGCTGGAGGACTCATTTGAATACTATGGCAAAAGGCCATCAGATTTGTCTAGCTCATTTGAAAAGAGAGTGCCGAGGATTAAAGGAGTTTCATAAATCCAGATGGGCGATCAAACTGGAGAAGGTTCTTCAAGAAATCATGCTGACATGCAGGAAGAAAAGGATTCCAAAAGACAAAAAGAAAGACATTGAAGACAGATTGGATAAGTTATTATCACAAAAATTATCTAAATCCCACAAATCGATTAAATCTCTAAGGAATCGATTACAAAGATTGAGAGATTGTGTTACTGTGTGCCTATACAATCGCAAAGTACCACCGGACAATAATGCCTCAGAAAGAGCAATCCGGATGATCAAATTAAAGAGCAAGATATCAGGTACATTTCGCTCTCAGAAGGGTGCACAAAGATTTGCCATTTTAAGAACGATTATCGATTCGGCAATTAAACAAGGAATTCACCCCTTTAAAGCACTGGAAATGCCTAATATTATTATCAATTAGAGCTGAGTAGTTACGAAAATTTATGTCTCTCGGGAGGGATATTGATCTCTTACAAAGTACAGGATGAAATAAAAAACCATCCTGAAATAAAGGCCCGCCATATGGGCTCATTCCAATTAAAAAATGTAAAGAATAATATCGATATCTACGCCATTGCAAATAAAGGCCTCAATGTGCCCAGCCCAAATGACCTAATGGCCAACAATGCTGGAACCGATAACAGTATCGCCGTCCTACCCTTTCGAAATCTAAGTTCTGATCCAGATAATGAATTTTTCAGCGAAGGCATTTCGGAAGAAATACTCAATGCACTGGCCCAACTCAAAGGGGTTAAAGTTACTGGTCGAACATCCTCATTTGCATTCAAAAATAGTCGGGCAGATGCACGGGAAATCGGGCAAAAACTTAAAGTAGGCAATATTCTTGAAGGCAGTGTAAGAAAAGACAAGAAAAGGGTTAGAATCACCGTACATCTGATCAGCACTGCAGATGGTTTTCAATATTGGTCTGAAACGTATGATCGCAAGCTTGATGATATTTTTCAAGTACAGGACGACGTAACCCATAAAATTGTAGAAAAGCTAAAAATCAATTTCTCTGACAAACATCGTAGCACACCCATCATCAGTAGGAAAGTTGAAAACGTTGAAGTATACTCCCTATTTCTCAAGGCAAATTACCATCTCAATAGGGGAACACCTAAAGACACCAGTAAAGCCATTGACTATGCCAACACAGCCACAGACATTGATCAGGCGTATCTCGATCCATACGTAGTAAGGCTAGTGGCCTATATTATAAAAGCTCATGATGGAACAATGGAGCCTCGAAAAGCCATGGAGAAAATTCAATTAAATTTAGAACAAATCAAAGTCATTGGAGGAGATCACGCCCAAATCCATGTTTCCCTAGCTACAAAGGCACTATATTTCGAACATGATTATTGCGCTGCCAAAAGATCCCTATTCAAAGCTTTAGAAATCAATGCCAATGATGTAATGGCCCATGCATTCTTGGGAAACTATTTTATTTTGGAAGATGACTTTGCACAGGCACTTTCATTTCTAGAAGCAGCTTGCAGGCTTGACCCGCTTAATCCAAATGTTTTGAATATGTATGCTCTTGCTCTGTATACTGCAGATCGTGATGATCAGTCACTAGCAGTATTGGATAACATTTTTAGAATTGTGCCAGATCATAGAATGTCCCTTGAGATCAAAGCGCTCATTCACGCACGTAAGAAAGAGTATAACATGTCACTTCAATGTATTGACTATATAAGGACTGAAATAGGTCTGCGCTATTTCAAGACCGCCATGCAAGGATACATCTTCGGATTGAGTGGCAAACCAGAATTAGCTAAAAAATGTCTTGATGACATTCTTCATCTCCAAGAAATGAAACCCAATATTTTCTTTAATATCAATATTGCTTTCATATATGTTGGGATGCAGAAATTTGATGAAGCATTGGATTACTTCGAACAGGCACTGAAAGACAAGATGCCATCATCTACATTCTATTTTTCATTTCCACCTTTCCGTGTCATGCAGGAGCACCCTCGTTTTATTCTACTAAAGCGCAAATGGTTGGATTTGACTTGACTTCGCTCACTTATCCAGAACCCACTTTGTTGGTGATGAAAAGGAAAGCCGAGAAGCCATACTTCCAATCGGTCGTACAGGCTCATATCCAAACCGGTGATTCCTTCTCAAGCATAATCCCTATTGATAGAAACATCTAAGGTTGATTATCAACTGATCGGCACCTGAGCCTCAAGGACTTGTTGAAAATCAAAAGGGTTCTTAAAAATTGATCGTACATGAAAACAGCACTATAGTTCATCATTTTAATCCACTGACGGAACAATTTCTCGACCGACCTTGTCTACCAATTATCAGATCGTAGAACCCTATGAAAAAACCATTTTTCCACATTCATGGATTCACCATTGTCTCTCCTATAGTGTTGATCATCCTTATTGGGCTGACCAGCTGCAAAAGTAATTTAAGCATACCTGGTCACATTAGAGAAATGCATGAAAAAGTTCGCAATGCCATCGACAAGTACTTACAATCAATCCATACCAGTAAAGCTGGATTTGATGGAGAAGTATTCTGCACCCATGAGCTCCTTGGTGGCGAGGAAAGCCAATTATTTCTCTTAGCTCATTGTCAAGAATATTATGCAATGGCAGACACTTTAAAAGAAGGAACTGGGTATATCAGACCAATCAGTATAGAAATCAAAAATCAACAAATCTTTAATCATGTTTCAGTGGGAGATGGATCGCAGTATGCCGACGATATTGAGAAGATATTTCCACCAAGAATTGTCAGTGCTCTTTTAGATTCGGAGTTCAAGTCCAGGATTACGAATCGACTCCTCAATGAAATGGATACTATTAAAAAGGCCCACCATGCAAGCGTCTCTCAAAGATACCGGCGCTTCCTTGACATCTTCGAAAAACGTAAGCCAGCTGATTTCTATGCCTGGGGAACCGAACCTTTTTGGACTATTTTCTTGGTGTCTGATACAATGATGTACCATGAAAATGGAAGGGTGGAAATATCCAAATTACTAGATCGGTTTGACCCATCATTAGAGCAGCAGACAATAAACTATGAAAACTCAAAAGGCGACATCTTTTCCCTTGAGATCAAAAAAGAATGGACTTCATTGGAGGAAAGCATGGAGCGGCATCCTTATGCAGTCATTAGAGACAGCAAAGCAGCGTTTTTGAATGGCGTGGGAGACACCGCCAGATAGTTGATTGGACCGACAGGTGCATTCCAGCCTTCTTGGCTTCTACGAAGCAAAGGGGTGGTATATACACCGTAAAACCCTGGCCAGATAGAGTGGATGAACTCAACTCTCAAGGCAGAACTGAATTACCCTTGCACTAACAACTCTTTTCGAGTAACTTGACCAGACTTACAACAAAAGAACATCATGAAATTTTATGTCTTTCTACTTGCCATCCTGCTGGCTTGTCCCGTCAGCGAGACCCAAGCCCAAGAAAAGCTGGTCGTTGATGGTGCCATTACAGTGAGTAATAGTGCCAGTGAAACACCAGCACCAGGGACCATTCGTTTTTTTAATAATGATTTCTATGGTTGGAATGGGTCTACCTGGGTGTCCTTTACCACCAGTGAATCTTTCACAGGGGCCACCGTACGATCCTACCTCGGCACCCAGAGTCCTGGAGATCTCTGGGATTTCACAATAGATATCACCACCTCGACCTGGTCTGCCACCTGGGACCATGGTACCGAAGGGATTCCAGGTGATGATATCACCATCGGTGGCAATTATTCTGTATTGACTTCGGGTTTCCTGAAATTGGTCATCAGTACCAGCATGCCCAGTGATCCAATGTTTCCTACTGATGGTTCGGCTTTTTTCTATGCCTCCGAAATACCCGGATTAACCTTATTTGCACAGCCCGCTGGCGTCTTAACCGGTAGTTTGATCAATTCGGTGTATCAAAGTGGATGTGGATCCATATTTGGCAACTATAATTTTGCACAAATCGCTCCACCCACTTCCTACGACCCCCAAACAGAAAGAGCTTATGGGACCATCCAAATTTCAGGTACCCCTGCAGCCATTACCTTTAGTGGGATAGAGAATAGCCTCGATTGCCTTTCGCCCATGGGAGCTTGTACAATCAACAGTCAGCCTTTCGCCATTGCGGGATCTGGCGTTTGTGATACCAGTGGCACCATTGAGATTAAGGATGGCCCCACACTGGTGGCCACAGCCCAATTGACTCCATCCAATACATTCATGATGGATTTTGGAGCTGGCAATGGTGGGATTTATGGCGGTAGACAGAGTGCGGCTGTTTCTCTATCTGACATCATTGGCATACCTCTGCGAGGTTTTTTTGATGTACCGGAAACCGATGAGCAGCGGGCTACCAGTATTGTGTTTGATGCAGCAGGAGATGGTATAGGAACCCTCTATCTAGATTTGGAAACCAATACTTTAGATACCGATAATCTTGTACCTGTACATATTAATTCTGTGTCCAATGGATTATTGGAAGGGTTTTTTGTCAATATGTCGGGAGATACATCTTATATGGCTGGTAGCGTGGTTAAGAATGGATCGGATGTTGTACTGACCCTGGTATCCTACCAGGATAATGACACCCCACCCACTAACCCGGCCTTGACTGTAGCCGCAGGGTATTCTCCGTAGTAAGATGGTTGAATCTAAGACTTCCTTTGATAGGGGAGTAATATTAGACATTTGGAAGGACTAGATTCATGGCTCTTACAATTCGGAATACTCCACTTTGATTAGTGGGCTCTTGTAAAAATCCCGTTCGTGGATCGGACACAATGGCTTAGCCTATTTTTTTGAATCTTTTGGATTTCAAAACCGATCTCACTCAGAGGTTATTAGAGGTACACTGGTGAAATTTTCGGTAAAAAATATTCAGCTTAGCTTAATTCTATTAATATTATAAGATTAGATTATTCTGTAAAAATCACTTCATATACCAATTGACCATCTCCTTGTAATTGAGCTAGGCACAATTTTTTTGATACGGTGAGATCCAGTGGCTCTTCGAACTGGGGTACAGCTTGACTATTTAGCACCATGACACTGGCGCCCAGGAGCATAATTATCCCGTGGTCACTCCGGGGGACTGTCCCTGGTGCTACCAATAAAGGAAGGTGTTCAGCAATAGAGACATCCGCATTGATTTCTACTCTAATTCGATCGGACATGAAAAACAATTTTTTAGTTCCGTTATCCGGCAGTTCATATTCTACCCTAAGCACAGTTCCGGTCAGGTCCCGGTTGCCAGGCTGGAGGTCTATCTTATCATCATCCATAAAAAACTGTGCCATCAGGTTACCACCCTCAATAGGTATAGAATCAGCATGCAAGCGTGTACCCCAGGCACCATGATTTTGTCCCGTCTGCGTCTGTAAGATCGAACCGATCTCTGTCGACGCAAGCAGTCCAAGGCCAAATCGCTGTTGATCTCTTACCTTTTTGCCACTGTTAAAAACAGCATAGTAAGATGGTGTCTTGATAAATGTATATACCGTTTCATTGCGCACATCATAGCGCTGGTGAACAAAAGGTGGCTGGTTTATGGGCAAAGCTTTCATGGCAAGTTGCCGCTCCTCTTCCGTGGGATAATAACGCTCATGATTACGGTACAAGAAAGCGTAGGGACTGAAAGCACGAAATTCACCGACCGTTAGGCTATCGACCTTCGGCCAATCTTGAATCATCTGAGCTCTGATTTCTTTGATTTCATTTTGCACTTCCTCTTGATTGATGATAAACGCATGACTGAAGGGGTCAATCTTTGCGAGTGGCATCCCCTGAGAGAGTAACCACCCGTATCGCTCAAAAGAAGGACGAAACTGTCGGCATTCGATGCCGCGGTTCAAGATGAATTCTCCACTCTCTGGCTCTGGAACACAATTATAGCTCAGCCAGACGCTAAATGCCCTTTCCTTTTCTGCCAGCATTTCCTTGATTTTGGAATCCTTAGCGTAGTGGAAAGCCATATGCAGGTTGCTATGGTGTGTACCGAGGTTATAGCTCCAATCGGGGCCGTTGGCCTCATAGAAATAGCCAGCCGGGCTTTGGAAACTAGTCATGCTTTGCTGCAACCGGTGTAGGAGTAAGCGCTGGATTTCATCATCTGGATAGAGATCCAGGAAAGCAAGTGCACCTGCCCATACATTGGAATACTGATTGGAATATCGTTGTCCAAAAGCATAGAATGCCGAGTCAGTCAGGATATGATGGATGGCTTTTCGATCGGCGTCGACAACCCGTTGCAATAAAGCAGAATCGATGTCGACACCTCGATGGAGCCAGTGCAGACTTTCACCCATAAACTTGGTGGCAAATGCGGATGCCGCTAAATTCCATTTTTGCGGTCCATATTCGCTAAAGGCACCATCTGGACTCTGTATATCGCACCAGAATGACAATGCTGCTTCAAGACGGTGGCGTAGTTGCGAGGATCCGTAAAAGGGATTCCAGGGTCTATCATTGGCATAGAAGAAAGCAAGCGAGAGGATATTCTCCATGATCCTTGCGTTATAAGGACGATTGTCTCGCTCTCTTCGCCAAACAGGGATATCGATAAACCCACGATGAGGACCTTCGAGTACGACAGCATTTGCCAATTGGTGAAAATGGGCCAGATAGTATGGCATGTCGATTTCAGCGTCAGTAAATACCTGTGGATCGAGATCTTGCAGATCGACAGGTGCTAGTTTTCTACTTATAACGGCCTTATCACTTATGGCAGATTGGCAATGGCCATTGCTCAAAGAACACAGACTAGTCATGAGCAAAAGGAAACGATGCAACATTGCACAATCGGTTAAAGTATTTCAGGGTCTTTGCTTGATCCCTAAGTTAGCGTAAAAGTGCAAATAGTTGCTCTGACTAGCAGGAACAGATCGGAGGCAGATGTGGTTCCATCATAGTAAAACCAGAAGCAAGGACGGTAGTAAATTATAAGCTGTAGTTATGCCTGCTCCACTACTAATTACATGGACCCAGTACAATCTGGAAAACACCACTAGACTCCACCTCAAAATTTGGATTTAAGATAGCATGATCACCAGTTCGAAAGGTAACATTGCTACCCCCAGCAATGGTACCCATCGAAGTCAATTGAGTACCCGCTTGATAGGTGCCTGATGGAATCGGAGTCTGATCCAGAGCCATCATGTCTTGGCAGAAATTGAAAGATCCACAAATCTCAATACTCCAATTGGTCAACATTCCGGTATCATCGGTAGCATTATCGTTTACCATAAGCATCCAGTTTCCTTGTGGGTTTTCATCATTTAGACGAGATAAGCTGCTGTCTGGTTGTGCGATATTCCCGGTATTAAATTCACAAATGATGGCATTCATCGCCTGATCATCGAGGTTGACGTCGAAATTATTTTGACCTCCACATTGATTATCTATCAGTACCACAGGTGTACCTTCAGGGCTGACCAAGGTAAAGGTGAGATCACCAACGAAAGTGTGATCACCCTGCAGGTTTTTGATATTAACATCGTTAATACTGCCACTAAATGGAACATTGATTTCGGATGTTACCGTGCTATTGTCAGAGATATTCAGAGGAAGGTCTGTGGCAATAATAGTAATGCACGTATCTGCTACTGCACCAGTAATTTCAAATGAATAGGCCTTCTGCACCATCAGCATGTCGTAATCCTCTACCTTGACCGTAAAATTGAAATGACCGGTCTCGGAAGTGACACCTGAGATTACACCCGTAAAAGAATTTAAAGTCAACCCTACAGGAAGATTACCAGATGCCAAACTAAACCGGTAAAACGGAATACCTCCCTGGGCAACAACCGAATCTTGATACATAACATTTGACGTGCCCGTCTCAAGGCTATTGGTCTCGATTGAGAGTGGTTGGAACGCCGAAGTTTGCTTTATATCATATCCAATGGCTTGCATGATCAACAGGTTGAGCTTAGTAATCAACCATCTGCCCAAGGGCATCTCTACGGCATACTCACTGCCAAAAACACCTTGCTTACTGATGCGATCCAGCACAAAATTGCCATCATGCAGATGATCATCACCGTCCACCGGTACTGTGCCACCATGATAATTGACCACTTCGGGGTCGTCTATGAAACCTTGAGTCTTGAACGTTAAAAAATTGGGGTAGGCTGGATTAAACGTGATGGCATGACCAATTTCATGCATAGCAATCGAATACAGGTCATTAGGCACGCCGCCCAGATTTGTTGCCAAATACCAGGTGTCATCCGTAATGGCCGTGTTCCACATCAGGGTATTGAAGTTACCGTGTGGGTCGGCGTGGTAGCCTCCAGATCTCCGAAGATTGGTATTCAGGCCCCCGATCGTATGAAAAGCATGGACGGATGGAGCAGCGCCAGACCGATGAGGAGCTACATGCAGGCCATAGACGAATAAGTAAAAACCTTGGTAAGCAGAAGAATTGGGTGCCCAATGGCCACCAGCAAAGTCATCCTGCCAAATGAAGGTTTGCTCATTGCCAATGGCCACTTGGTCGAAATTCATGTCCTCAATAAAAAATGCCCAGTCATTACCTGCCTCTTCGGCAATGGTTCTTTTCGTAGCATCAAAAAGATTGTAAATGGAATCCTCAGAATAGTCATAAGTGATATCAAAATCGATTACTGGTGTATCGCTGTCTTGGTCGATCACCTTAATATCGTATACGTCAGTCCCTAAACTGCTGGTCACTGTCAATGTATATGCTTCGTTCCCACCAGCCCGATCCGGAAAAATGGACAGGAAAACTTCCTGCTTGGTCGCATCATTAAAAGTGAGCATTTTAGAAGGCCCACTATTTCCAGCTATGCTGGGGTTGTTAAAATACAAGCGAGCATGATTGGCAGATAAGGTAACGTCAAAAGGAAAAGGGCCTCCAGGTGGAGGGGAAATGTCTAACTGAATTGCCGGATTGGCCATGTGGCCCTCCCAGTCAACCAAAATGATTTCTTCTCCTAATAGGTTCCTGCCAAAGATATCATTCAACACGACCTGACCACTTAATTGGTTTGTGAGACCAAAAAAACAGACCAATCCCATCAAATGATTCATCTCAAGTGTTCGAATGTGTTCAGAACTAGTAGATCAACAATTACTTTGATCACCGCCCTTTAATATCGTTAATAGCTCTAACTTTTTGTGCATGGCGATCATCAATCTTTCGATAAATTTCTGCCATTTCAATAATTAGTCGGCTACATTTCAATTTCTTTTCTTAGGATTTCTCCATTAACAGCTTGTGATTCCGTGGCAGAAAAAGAGCTTAGGTCAAGCAAGTCTACACCACTTTTTTTCTATTCTACCTGGCGATGATTGCCTCTGTCCTAACTCTCTGTCGGGATCAAAAATGGGTAGGATAAGAATTTCAATGAATGCAGCTTGCAGGAGAATACTGCCAGATCGTTCAAATTCTGCAACAACTGTCAAACTGTTCCTGCTGTGAGGAATTAGTCCATGGCTTCCAAAAAGTCCTTTGATCGACCTTCCGCCATCAGGTACATTAGCTGATGTCTGCTCTTTATCTTCGATCTCATCATGAGTCTTCTGCACTATGGTGGCCTCCTAAAATGACATGCTTAAGGCATTTCTTTACAAAATACGCATACTTCTATGTGCACAGCAAAGAAAACCGTTAATTACCACCAACAGTCTAGTGATCGAATGAATGATCAATACAAAAGCTGGAATATTGTGCCTATTCTGATACTTGTACAGATCTCACTCAGTGCACAAGATTATACCTGGTGGAACGAGACCCACAACTGGGATGGTGTCACGCATTGGACTCGTTACGTAATAGAATCACCAGGCTTTATGGGCCCAAATGCCTTACCTGTACCAGAGGTAAAGGAGGGATCAGTCCCTTCCTCGCTAGAGATTGATATAGATTTGGTGAGACAACAGATCCCCGGCGATAGAACCCATAATCTTTTCACATCCTTGTTTATCCCGATAGATACAGCCAGTGTTGGCATTAATCTAAGTATGGTGCCACTTGAATACTATCGATTTAATGCCAAGGTACGGGATGAGCGCAGGGCTCGTGACTTCGATGGACGGGGAAGTGCGATTGGGGATCTGTATGTTGGGACACAAATTCAAATTGTAAAAAATCGACCAGACCTTCCAAATCTGATGTTGAGTATAAACCTGAGAACGGCTTCTGGTTCAAAATTATCCGCGGCGAGGCACACCGATTCTCCCGGCTACTATTTTGATTTAAGCATGGGGAAGAGGATCGCACTGAAAAATTCCATAATAAAGTCTATAAGACCATTTGGCATGTTGGGTTTTTATGCATGGCAAACGAGAAGAGAGGACTATTTCCAAAATGATGCCCTATTGTATGGATTAGGGCTCGATCTCTCGTTTTCAAAAATCCAGTTGATTCAAACGATAAGAGGGTATAGGGGCTATATTGGAAATGGTGATCGACCGCTAGTCATTCGTTTCTTATTAAGAACAAGATTTTCATCCATGGTCAACTATACTTTCAGTATGCAAAAGGGATTGGTTGACTTCCTTTACTCTACTTTCAGTTTTGGCATAAAAATGAATCTGAAAGGAGATTAATTCTCAACCACTAATTGATTTGAAATTTCGTTCATTAAAAGCCTAAGCACCTCGAGACGACCGAAAAAAGGTTTTGGAACGTTAGGCCATCAGTGTTTTAATTATGGGCACCTATAATAACCTCTGAATGAGATTGGTTTTGAAGTATTTTGGATTTAGATGAAGCGAATTTATTGAGCATAGCCAAGATTCAAAAAACCATGGCCATTGTGTCACATCCAGGACGGGATCTTTAGATGTACCCTTAAAATACTGTAGACAATTTTAGTTGTTTCGCCATTTTTTAGTTGTCAGTGGTTGCCGACGGTCCAACTTCACGAGCAGACGAAAACCAATTTTGAAATTCCTACAAAAAACCAATAAATTGGTCTGACAAATTCAATGTAACGTTCTAATGGCACTTGATGAATGACTTTAGTCAGGCAGCAGAGAATTCCAATTGTTTGGATGGATCAGTACTCATTGATATGATTTTACCCCAAAGTACTTACAAAAAGAAATTTATGAGATCTTGGTGGGGGATGGTAAGGCTTATGAAAATGGTCCTTTATGGTTTGACATATCTCTCTGTAGCCGCACAGGACGATTTCGTTTTGATTCAGGGAGACGTATTCCAAACGACAGTACAAGGTTTGTCGACCGACTCGGTCCGTTTGAATGATTTCGAAATCATGGTGAAACCCATTACCAACTCAGAATATGCAAAATTCGTACACTCGACTGGGTACAAGCAACCCCTTCATTGGGTAAATGACCGTTATCCATCCGGCAAAGAAAGTCATCCGGTAATTTTTGTGAATCGGTATGACGCCGAGGCCTATTTGAAATGGCGATCTGATGAAGAAAACAGAATGTATCGATTGCCAACGGTATATGAATTTGAAATTGCGGCACGAGGGGGTAGAAACGATATTTATCCTTGGGGCAATGTAGCGACCATCAACGATGCCAACTACGATCAAGAGGGGAACCGACCTTATGGTATGTGGGAAGCCGCACTGGAGGTGGCTGACTATGGCTCTCCCAACGGCTATGGACTTTATGGGATGGCTGGAAATGTTTTTCAAATGTGTCTGGACAATTTTGATCCTGCCATCACTAGGTGGAAATACAGAATCGTTGAACAACCTGAGTTGGAAAGAGCCGTGATGGGTGGATCATGGGCCAGAGGACAATCGTACATGCAAATAGGCTACCGGCTAGGCATTTCTCCAGGTTTACGACTACCGGACCTTGGCTTTCGTCCGGTAAGATCACCATCAGGGACAGACTGGCAGCTAACCCACAGAAGACTAAGTGCAGCATCAAGGGACGGTCATGTTTTCCTAAGTTGGTCTATCTTCCAATCAGATTCCACAATGATGGGCTTTAATATTTACCGCTCAGATTCCCGTGCTCATGATGGATTTAGGATCAACACTGAAATAATACCACATTCCTTTTTTGTCGATAGCACTGGTCAGAAGGATTCAAGATACTATTACTACGTTAAGCCGGTGATCATTGGGCAAAGGGAGGGGAATCGATCTGAATGGACTGCTATTACCCTGGATGAATACCCGGATGGCCAGACTATGGTAGTCAAACCCATTCATAATTCTAAGGCTCTTGTCCCAGTATTTGGAGATCTTGATGGCGACAAGGTATTGGATTGTGTAGTTAGGTTGGACAATGGTATCGTAGAGATGAGCCAGGATCCCGGCACATGGGTACAATTGGAAGCGTTCAGCTCCTATGGTCGGTCACTATGGAGAAAAGACCTGGCTGACCATCGATCTAGCTATGGAAATGCCAATAATGTTCCATTCTGCATTTGGGATATGAATGGCGACGGTAAATCGGAGGTCATTGCCAGGATAACGGTGCGTGACAGCTCCTATGTAGGCATTCTCAATGGAATGACTGGTGACATCATCAGAAAAACCAAGTGGCCTGATATCGTATCAGATTTTGCGCGATCGTCCACTCGAATACACATGTCAATCGCTTACCTTGATGGAAAAAATCCCTTCATCATAACCCAAACGGGACTGTATGAAAATGAGGTGATCGGCGCCTATGACCAACATCTCAATAAGATATGGGAATTTCAAAGTTTTGCCGAGACCAGTGGAAGTGGATCCCACCGAATCGAGATTGCTGATATCGACGGGGATGGAAATCAAGAAGTGTTTGATGGGACAACCTGCCTAAATGCCGATGGGACTTTGCGGTGGTCAATTTATCGCGGTCATCCAGACCTGGTTTCCATCAATGACTTCTTACCTGATAGGCCGGGATTGGAAGTGTATTTCATGGTGGAAACTAGCGTTCACGCTGGCATTTATATGGTTGATGCTGAAGATGGGGAGATCATTTGGAAAATCAACAGGGAGGATGACCCACGATGGCTACACGGCCACCATGGCTGGACCTCTGACATCTGGGATAATACAGCAGGACTGGAATGTTTGTCAAACCGGGCAGGCCATAACGACCACAATATGCTGCTTTTCTCAGCTGAAGGAAACTTGCTCCAGGATGGCTTTCCTTTCGGGTATATTCCGCTGGAATGGGATGGGGATGCGACCCGAGAACTGGTAAATGATCAGGTCATTGGCGAATACAATGGAAAAGATATTGTTCCCCTGGAAGGACCAGCACCTAAATTTCCTAAAGATGGCAAGCTCTTAATGACGGCAGATCTAATGGGAGATGCCAGAGATGAGCTGGTGTTTTTAATCACACCACCGGATCAACCATCATATATAGCCATTTATTCAGCCACACATGCAATGAAGGAGCAGTACATGTCACCATCAGAGTCACTCGACTATAAATTATGGTTGGCAAGAAATATGGGCGGCGGGTATAAATCTATTTTTACACACAGATTAAAGCTTAAAGACTAAGCAGATGTATGCTTGCTCAGTAAAATATTTGAGATATGTAATCTTAATATGATGCAGTATCATAATCCTAGGAGGTCGAACCTAAATCTCGTGTTTCAAGATCACTATAATCTATCTCGGTTGGATTTAAGGAAATACAAAGACACCCTTATATCATAGTTTCGTTTATTCCCAACCAATTAATCAAGCGTTGACCCAATTGTTTTAACGTGGTTTAAATAATTCAAGGGCGTTTTCATACAGCAACATATCTGCAATTTCAATAGCTTCATTTTCACGCAGATAACCCGTAGCCACCTTTTCCACAAGAACCTCTGTCACCACTTCTTTGGCCATTATCGAATGTGCATATACGTTTTCTGCGTACTGATAATCTCCACCAAATGCCATAATCTTATTGGCCGGTACTGTCTCTAACCATTCGTGCAAGTACCTAATACTGTAAGAAGGAGAAATGATTTGTGTCCAACACATGTCGATGTAGACATTGGGGAAATTTTTAGCAAGAGTCGCCAGCTCACCTCCGTAGGGATAACCTCCATGGAATAGGCAGAATTTAATATCCCGGTATTCCAAAAATAAATTAGCCAAATGCGTTGGATTTGAGTTGGTAATGATATTGCCGTTGCCAGCCTGCAGACCGGTGTGAATTTGCACCGGTAGTTCATATTGCCTCGCCAAAGAAAGGACCTGATGCATCATATAATCTTGCAACGGTTTCACTTCTTCAAAAGACATTTGCGTTTCAGGAGCTGCAGTAGATATCTTATCGAAAATACGCATGGCCAAATCCCTCTCAACTTTTTCAAAGTAGAGAATGCGATGGTAAGCCAATCCAATTTTCAACCCAACCATTCTATTTTGCAAAGCACGATCAAATTCTGCAATTAGACCATTGATCAGGTCGTCCAGATGGCCGATCGCAAAACCAACTTTACTTGCTTGACGTGATAAGTCACGATTGTTCCTGATATTTACAAAGTCATCGAAGCGTTCAACATTGACAAATAGATTGCTGGCAGACCTCAGGCTCCTCACATCTTGAACGGCAAGATCGATCCTTGCTCTCCTTCTAAGAATTTCATCGTACCAGTTTGGATTATCATGCGCCTCTTTTATCATTCTTGATATCTCCTTATACGTATCATCATTCAAATCTTCAAGACCAAAAAGGGCTTTAATAGAAGTGATGACCGAACGGCAGTAAGCGGTGTTCCGAGTTGAACGCCAATAGGGTTTGACAATTGCCCATTTTTGCTCGATCGTGTATTTGTCGGTCACCAAGTCCTCAAATTGTGATGCAGACAAACCAGCTGATTGTAAATCACTTCCGGCATAGTGATGGAGCAATAGCATGAAATCAAGGGATACATTTCCCTTTACTGCCACCTGTTCTCTCAAGTGTTCATGCGAGTCTACAATTCTCATTTGCGAAATATGGTTGCGAATTCTCTTATCGAATCCTGATCTTGGAAGATCGTGCACCTGGATCTGGGCGATTCCTAAAAAGGCAGAGAGCGAAAAAAATGTGACTAATATTGGCTTCATATTGTTTTTTGTTTTCTATGTGTTGTATTCTTTCCATTAGACTTTGTAGTGACTTTCCACATGAGCGTACCTCAAAAACTCCGTTCATGGATCGGACACAATGGCTTCACCATTTGTTTTTGAATCAGCGTTATTAGATGTACCCATGATTTTGTTCTGAGATGAAGCGTCAGAACGCAGGCTGGGCCGCAATAAAATATTATGAGAGCAAAAGACATTAAAATTCTTGCCATATTTTAGTGGACAGAATACTAATAGGCAAACCCATTAATTATTATTCACAATTTCTCCATTGACTTTGTCATCGCTTTGTTGTCATCGCTTGCAAGGAGCCCACCTGCTTAACTCATGCCGCCCTATCTGGCAGACCCAATATCGAAATTCCTGCCTAAAACTTGCGTGTTTCGCTAGAGTCAAAGATGTACACATTTTGAATATAGATAAATTCCAAATATGCATTCGAGATATCATTGCTGGGCGAAAGCAACCTTTCGCTACGACTGAGAGACCGATGTCTTAATGATCCATAACGATCACTATGGTTTTGCCTTCTCATCGATGTCATTATTTGCAGGGAGCCCGCTGTGATTCATTCACCACATCAAAACCGATTTAGAAATTCCCCGAAAGCCAATCAACTGGTGTTACAATATCTACCGTAGTGTTGCACGGAGATTTAGTGAACAACCATTAGCCAGTCTGCATCGACGTTGCAGAAAATGGCATTAAGTCTGGTCTCATGCTCTCTCATTGAAAAGCAGTGTTTCTCTTGTTGATAAGTCGATGGATAACAGACTGGCTTTATCGGCCTAAATCGATGAGGCGTCCAGGGATTAAAGACAGTTAGATGCTAAACTCAAAAATGATATCATTTCAATTCAATGATATGAGAGGTAGTGCAGTGGCGGAGTCTAGGTCCATGGCATACCCTCCCATGCACTCTCTGCACATAAAAATACATTTGGTACCTTATGATCTTAATTTGAGGATTGGTCCTTCTCTCTACTGGAAATGCTTTTTTCAAAATTGTGCTGGAATGGAAGATAATGTCCCCAAACTTGTGTAATCATGCTTCGATGAAACTTATTTACTTTAAGAGTGATCACTTGATCTTTTGTTGTGCGATGGCCATCGCGGCAATGTACGGCTGTAGTGGATCCAACCAGGGATTCACTCAACCCCATTTGGATCAAGACAGCTTTTTCGACCGGATCTCGGGGGTTCCAATATTAAATGCTGAATTGCACTTTGATCAAGCCGAACTCTGGGCACACATTGAGGATGAAGGACGGGTACCAGCCCATCTGGTGATTACTGATCCCTTTCATATGCAACTTCCCATAAGAATCTCTGCGAGGGGGGTGACGAGAAAGAAAATTTGCCTGTTTCCTCCCCTAATGCTGCGCTTCGATGAAGACATGCTGGATTCACTGCAATGGGCGCCCTTCAAAAAGTACCGAATGGTAAACCATTGTGTGCCGGAAGACACCAGCAACGAGCTCCTATTGCGTGAATATCTAGTGTACCAATTGTATGAGGTAGTACATCCAGTGAGCCTGCGGAGTCAGCTTAGCCTTATGAACTACCAAGCCAAACGAGACTCCTTCACACACTACTGCTTCATTTTGGAACATGAAGAAGAACTTGCCGATCGATTTGATGCACACCTTGTCGAAGACGAATCCCTTGACTTGACCAAAATCGATACCTTCGACTACCAGAAATTGGTCCTGTTTCAATACATGGTGGGTAATACCGACTGGAATCTACATGAGCAACACAACATACGGATACTTGACGATGGCGAGAGAATTTATCTGGTACCTTACGACTTTGATTTTTGCGGATTGGTCAATGCACCGTATGCTGTGCCTTATCCTAGTCTGCCCGTAAAGGAAGTCCGAGAGCGTTTCTTTCAGTACCGCGTCGAATTTGGGGAGGACCTGACTGGGCCCATAGAATACTTTAGTAGCCTGAAAACCAGCTTACTGGAAAAGATCCAATCTTTCCCACTTCTGTCCTTAGAAAGTAAGTCTGACCTGATACAATATCTTGAGGAATTTTATCGAGTCATTGAAGGGGAGAACCTGGTGACTAAACCTGAAATTTAATCAGCACGCTTGCCTGCTGCTCTATTGATTACCCGTAATTTGCGCCAATCAATTTGGGGTCCCGCGGCCGAAGACCGTCAAAAAATCCAAATACTCAATCGATTGCATTGATAAAGTCCTCAGATCGCACCGACTCGATGCCGAAGATCTCAGATTTTTTTAAGTGTAACTCGGTGCTTTGGGGAGAGTCAATTGAAACCGCTATCTGTGGTATATCCTTTGTAGATATCCTATCGAGTCAACTTAAATACTTAATGATTGAGCTTCAAATACAGCATCTTAACTCTCAGTGCCGACACTTTTGTGTATCAAACAGGAATAGAAACATGCTTAGCGTCATACCATATATTTGTTTGTGAACCAAGGTAGTACCTAAACCACGAAAAGGACCTTTCAAGGAGTAGTAGCAGGTGGATAATTTTCAATTTCATAAGCCGAACTTTTTTATAACTTTCTCCAGCAAATTAAACCTCTAATTGTCAACCCTTGTCAATATGAATAAATCATCACAGATCAGCAGCAAGCCCAGAGTAATCAAGGATTTTGAGAAGCTCGATGAATCCATTCAGGAACAGATCAAATTGAAGTATCCTTTGGGGTTTAGTCGTCACCTTGTCCACTTTACAAATGCAGAAGGCAAGAAGGTTAGTGCACTGCCGTTCGAAGCTGAAGACAAGTACTATCTGGTCAGAATGACCATCCTCGAGGCCAGGGAAATCATTGAGCAAGATGATGACTATGATGATGATGGTATCTTGAAAGACAAGATCAAGGAGAACTATGAAGACAAATACAGCGAAGATGAAGAAGATGATGAAAACATGGTCGACTTTGCTGATGACGTATCCTTTGATGAAGACATCGATGAAGATGAGGATTGAGAGGCCACTCATCCAATTCCTAACGCTGGCTTCTCTGTAATTTCCAGATCATCATATGCTGAATGTCCCTTTTGGGTACTTTCTTTCGCATGAAAAGCATTCTGTATCGAGGAGGCCGCAGCAAATGGTGAACTGTGACAAAATTATACCCGACAGAAGCAAGGCAGTCAAAATCATACAGGCATGGTTCAGAAGGGAAAGACTGCACAGAGCCCTTGGTGGCAACTCAGTCAATACCTTTTATTAGATGCGGTGCTGCCATAAGATCCCAGCATCTTGATAGGGGCTGGCAAGAACCATCAACCTATACAATCAACTACTCGATGACCACCAAAGCGATGCAGTCATGGGGAAAAAATGGGTTATGCTCAGGCAATGAACGGATCATTCATCCTTGATCGATTCTCCTGGATGTACCATGGCGGCACGATATGCTTGAGTACTCACGGTTAGCCACGAGATGAAAAGCAGTATTGCACCAGCCAATGCAAAGTACCACCAGAGCAAAGAGATCCGATACTCAAATCTACCAAGCCATTGTTTCACCACCACAAATGACAAGGGAAGGCCGAGCAGCAATGAAATCAAAACCAAACGGGTAAAATCCTTGGTCAGTAAAATCATGATGTTTGGAACACTGGCTCCCAGCACCTTCCTAATCCCTATCTCCTTTCTTCTGCGTTCACCAGTGAACGCCGCCAGTCCAAATAGGCCCAGACAAGAAATAATGAGTGCCAGCCCTGCAAAGTATCTCGATAATTTCGAAACCCTTTGTTCTGCTGCATAAAGTCTCTGATACTCATCATCTACAAAACGATACTCAAAGGGAAAGCCAGGATTAAAGTCTTCATAAAGCATTTGCAAGCCAGCTAATGCATCCTTTTCCCTCCCTCCCTGAAGTCGACACATGATCACCCAGGTCTCAGTTGGTGCCAGCCTAAAAAAAAGCGGTTTTACATTTTCATGTAAGGACTGAAAATGAAAGTCTTTGACAACACCTATGATTTCGAGATCTATCTCATCCCACAATTTGATCCGTTTTCCCAGGGGATCATCCATTCCCATGATGTTAATGGCCGTCTCGTTAAAGATGACTTTGGTCGTATCGGCCCCAAATTCCTTACTGAATGATCTTCCCATAGTTAACTCAACCCCTATGGTCTCCAATAAACCATAACCTACCCTAACGTGCTCAAAAAGGATGAGGTCTTCTGGATTCTTTCCTTCCCACTTGAGACCACTGGTGTTGTTTTGCCTGCCAATTAAATCGTGGGCAATACTGGAAACATGGTCTATCCCGGGAAGGCTTCTCGCCTGATGAATAAACACCTCACTTTGATCTTCTAAGTTTCCATCGATGGGAAAATATACCAAATGATCTTTTTCGTATCCCAAATTCCTCGATTGTACAAATTCTATTTGTTTATACACCACCAGGACAGCTACAATCAAAATAATTGACAACGTGAATTGGAAAATCACCAGACCCTTCCTGGCCCAAAGTTCTCCCCACGCAGAACCAAGTTCTCCTTTAAGAACTTGCGATGGTCGAAATCCAGAGAGATAAAATGCTGGATAACTACCCGCTAACAGTCCAGTGATCAACGAGATTCCAAGGAAGGAGAAGAAAATAGGCATCGAAAAACCATATCCGATTTCCTTATCCGTGATCTGGTTGAAAGTGGGCAGGAAAACGATGACAATCAATACGGCGAAAACCAGTGAAAAAAATGACACCAGCAATGACTCGAGCAAATACTGACCCATGAGAGTCGTTCGCTCCACACCAAAGGTTTTCTTTACACCTACTTCCAATGCCCGTTGTGAAGCCCGAGCAGTTGATAAATTCATAAAATTGATGCAAGCAATCAAGAGTATGAAAATGGCGATGACCGAGAACAATCGAACGTATTCTATTCTGCCACCGACCAATTTTCCATTTTCATATCGTCCGTACAAATACTTGTCAGAAAATTTCTTGAGAAAGAGCGTTACATTGGACTGTTCATTTCTCTCTTTGACGAACGGAGCGATCTTTTCTTCCACGAAATCAGGATTGGCATTTTCTTCAAGCGTCACGAAGGTGGGTGGAGAGTTGCTTCCCCAAGAACGTAACCATTCATTTTTATCTAAATAGCGATCATAGGGTAGAATGAGCTCAAACTCATGTGAAGAATTTCCCGGGAGATCCTGGAAAATTCCAGAAACTTGGAATTGGGCCTCATGTTCAATTTCGATCATTTGACCAATCGCCGATGCTGCATCATTGAATAATCTCTCAGCCAAAGAGTGGGAAATGACGGCCGAAGATTGATCTTTAAGCACATCTGAGGCCTCACCATAAATCAAAGGAAAACTGAACATTTCAAAAAAGTCGGAGCCGGCATGGTGGCCCCTAACTTTTAGGTTCTGCTCTCCGACACTGACGGTAAATTTGGTCTGCCACATCACCGTTGCAGCGTGCAGTATCTCGGGAATCTCGTCTTTAAGGGTTCTTGCCAGCAAGCCCGGAGTAGATGATGTGGTCATGATATGGTCGGCATACTGTTGATGCTCCATGACAGCAAAGAGTCGATCATCATGCTGGTGAAAATTGTCGATTGATAATTCGTCAAATACCCACAAGAAGATCAGCAAGGCACAGGCCAGCCCGGTAGAAAGACCAACGACATTAATCACGAAAGTGCTTTTGTACCTCCGATAATTACGGAAAGCCATTCGAAAGGAATGTCGCCACATCGGGTTGATTTTTTACCAAAGACTGCGTTTCAAAGGAAAAGGTTGCAGGAGATGGTCTGCTGACTCACTGTGCTTTCCTATATTCAAGCTGGCATGATTGGAAAGTTTTTCAAAAATCTCGGACCTGGCCTTATCACGGCGGCCCTGGTTTTTGGACCAGGTAGCCTTACCGTGACCACAAAACTAGGGGCTGGTTTCAGCACTCAGCTCCTATGGGTAATTGTTGTTGCCGTCATTTTCATGATCGCTTATACCCGTCTATCGGCAGCAATTGGTCTGCATCTGGATGGTAGCCTTATCGAAGAAGTGCGCCAACAATACGGGAAATGGGCAGCTTTGGCACTGGGAACAGGGATTTTTTTTATCAGTGCATCTTTTCAGGCTGGGAATTCGATAGGAGCCGGCATATCCTTTAGTGAGTTGCTGGGGGGATCCACCACCATCTGGATTCTTTTGGTGTCGGTGAGTGCGATAGCTCTCCTTTTCTTTAGGTCTTTCTATCAAATCTTAGAAAAAATCATGATTGTTTTGGTGATGATCATGCTACTGGCCTTCTTGGCAACTGTTTTCCTCAGTCGTCCTTCCGTGTTGCAAATCTTGAACGGACTGGTACCCAGGGCGCCACAAGGATCCGAGCTCCTTGCCATTGCGCTGATGGCCTCTAGCTTTTCCATTGTTGGTGCCTTTTACCAATCGACGTTGGTCAAGGAAAAGGGATGGAAACTTGCACAACTCAAACAAGCCACTGCTGAGAGCCAAAATGGCATCATCATCTTGGGAGGCCTGTCAATGTTAGTCATGATATGCGCTGCCTCCGTTTTGTATGATACTCAAGGGTCGGTCAATTCTGCCACGGAACTGGGACTGGCACTTCAGCCACTTTTTGGAGATTTTGCCTCCAATATTTTCATGGTGGGTTTTTTTTCGGCCTCATATTCCTCTTTGATTGGCAATGCTACGATTGGCGGAGGGTTGCTTGCCGACAGCCTGTCCTTGGGTTCTTCTTTGCAGGATCGCTCAGTTAGGTGGTGTATTATGATCATCATTGCTATAGGTTCACTGGTAGCGATCCTTTTTGGTGCCTTGCCATTGGAACTTATTGTCTTTGCACAAGCCCTAACCATCATCGTGGCTCCTGCCGCCGCCATAACCTTGTTGCTCGTTGCTTATAAAAAAAGGATTTTAAGGAGTCCAGTGACCAACACATTATCACTAATTATCCTGGTGGCAGGGCTGGCAACACTGGTTTTTCTAGCCCTTTACCACTTGAAACGCATATTTCTTTAACTCCCTTAATTGATGGATCATGAACCCACTGCAGCTTGAAGATATCTTGAGTTCCCCAAATTTGGCACTGGTTGATGATGTTAGAAATTTATCCGGCGACTTCTTGATTTTAGGGCTAGGTGGTAAAATGGGTCCGAGTCTTGCCAGCCTTTTGATGAGAACCCTAAGGGAAAATCATATCAATAAAAAAGTTTTTGGAGTATCTCGATTTTCCAACGAGAAAGTCAGAACCGAACTGGAAGCAAACGGAGTATATACATTGGCTGGCGACTTATTAGATGACCATTTTCTGCGCAGTTTACCCCTGGTGAAAAATATCATTTATATGGTAGGCCAAAAATTTGGCACCCAATCAGACCAGAGTTTTACCTGGGCCATGAATGCCTATCTCCCCGGACAGGTAGCCAAGCATTTTGCAAAATCGAACATCGTAGTTTTTTCGACTGGAAATGTTTATCCACTTGTACCTGTAGAGAATGGTGGTGCAACAGAAGAAACCCCACCGGCTCCCATTGGTGAATATGCTCAGAGTTGCCTGGGCAGAGAACGAATTTTTGAGTACTTCTGTCGAAGAGACCACACTCCCACCCTTATCTACAGACTTAATTATGCGCTTGATTTAAGATATGGTGTGCTCAATGATATCGCTCAAATGGTGAAAAATGAGGAAATCATTGATTTGCGAATGGGTTATGTCAATGTTATTTGGCAAGGAGATGCCAATCAATATGCAATCAGGTCCCTGAGACAATGCTCGGTACCAGCAAAAATCTTAAATGTTACCGGCCCGGAAACATTGGCGGTTGAGGACTTGGCCAACCGATTTGCTGCATTAATGGGGAAAAAACCTCGGTTTAAGAATAGGCCTGCAGAAAATGCATTGTTAAACAATGCCAGGAAAGCACACCAATTGTTTGGGTTACCTGGAGTTACCACAGATAAAATGATCGAATGGACTGTCGAATGGTTGGAGAGTGGAGGGGCCAGCATAGATAAACCGACTCATTTTCAAGAACGTAAAGGTCAATTTTAATGAATGCAGAAAAACACCAATTGTTACAAGAGGGAACGGTTATTCCTGCTCATCCACTGGCACTAACAGCTGATCGAACATTGGATGAGATTCTTCAAAAAAGATTGACTCGATACTATTTGTCAGCAGGCGTGGGAGGTCTTGCGGTAGGAGTACATACCACACAATTTTCCATAAGAGATCCAAAGCATAATCTTTATGAAATTGTGCTAGAGCTCGCCATGCAGACTTTACGAGAAAGTCAAATTCAAAAACCCAGATTGATGATCGCAGGAGTTTGTGGGCCGACGAAACAAGCCATTCAAGAGGCCAGAACTGCATTGGCCCTTGGCTACGATATGGCTCTGATCAGCACCAATGGCCTCGCCGATCTATCTGAGCAAGAATTGCTCTTAAGAGCCAAAGAAATTGCCTCGATCATGCCGATTTTTGGTTTTTATCTCCAACCCAGTGTGGGTGGTCGGCTACTAAGCGAAAAATTTTGGACAAGTATGGCTTCGATCGAAAATCTTTTTGCCATCAAGATTGCTCCTTTCAATCGCTACCAAACTCTTGATGTAGTTAGAGGTGTTTGCCGCTCAGGTCGTGCTGAGAAAATTGCCCTATATACCGGAAACGATGATAATATTGCTTTGGATCTTATGACAACTTTCGAAATTCAGACCCCACTAGGCACTATACAAAAACAAATAGTCGGCGGCCTTCTGGGTCATTGGGCGGTCTGGACCAAAAGAGCGGTTGAGCTTTTGGAAGAAGTCAAACAAATGAAATCAAGAGAAAAAGTATTGCCCGCTTCTTTTCTCACATATGCCCAAAAAATTACCGATAGTAATGCTGCATTTTTTGATGCCAAGAATAATTTTAAGGGCTGCATTGCCGGCATTCATGAAGTCCTGAGAAGACAGGGGCTAATGAAGGGGACTTGGTGTTTGGATCCAGAAGAAAAATTATCTCCGGGCCAAAAAGATGAGATCGATCGGGTATACAAAGAGTATCCCGATTTAAATGATGATGATTTTGTACGACAATTTTTAATTAATGACCCAAGCGGCTAGATACATGAGTCCCTAGCAGTGCTCAACTTATCAACCACTCGATCATTAGTGGAAATATGGGGAATGCCAGACCGTTATCCAAATGAAAAGTTTGACCATCTCGTGATAGCGACCAAATGAATGCTGACATAAAGATACGACCTATGCTGGCAGAAGACCTGCCAGATGCCATGAGTTTAAGTGCGATGGCAGGTTGGAATCAGACACTGGATGACTGGCAACTAATACTGCAACAGGAATCTGGTAATAATTGGGCTGCCACTGATCAACACCGGCTAATTGGCACCGTCACTGCTATCAAATATGGCAGGGCGGCTGAATGGATCGGCATGATGTTGGTACATCCTGAATATCGCAATCGAGGTATAGGAAGGCGTTTAATGGAAACGGTGATGAGCTCCACTTCCAAGTACTACTACCTAGATGCTACTGCATTGGGCAAACTACTATACGTCAAACTCGGTTTTACGGTGCAAAATCATTTGCATAGATTATTGTATGAACCGCTGAGCAAAAAGCACTTGGTCGATGACAGTATAATATCCATCCAGCCCGAACATTTCAATAGCATTTTGACCTTTGATCGTCAAATGACAAAAATTAACCGCAGTAAACTCCTCCGATCGCTGTTTAGGTCAGCAATCTGTAAAGGCTGGATCGTGGAAAAGGATTCCCAGATCAAGGGATTTATGCTATCAAGAGCGGGACGAATGCACACCCAACTGGGTCCATTGGTTTCAGAAACTCTGGAGGTGGCTGAAGCACTGGTTACAGCGAGCTGGCGGTATCATAATCAATCCTGTATTATCGATGTCTTTGACCAACGGCCAGCGTGGATTGATCGCCTCAAAAGTATGGGCTTTACCGAAAATAGACAATTTGACCGGATGGTTCAGGGTACAGCCGTCGCATTAGGCCTTGAAAGCCAGTGGGCAACAGCAGGACCCGAACTGGGATGATTGCATCCCAAAAAATTGCTGCATGACTGCGAAGAACTTGCCATTATTTTGATGTTCTTCCGTTAGCGTTATGAGTTCAATTCGTGGTCTGCCACACCAGCGATCAACTGTATTTGACCAGCGAAGATCTGATAACCGGGAGTTTCATTCCTGGTTATCGACATCCCCTGCCCTCTGGCATAGTTTTCCCAGATTGATTAAAGTTTTACGTTATTTTGGCTGGATAACCATAAGAATGATTGGTCATACAGAAGTTTCAAGGCCTAATGTGAATTGCTTAATCACTCGTCAGGATGGTCATGAAGTCGAGTCTCGCCAAATTAGATGCATGAATTTTCGTTTGAAAATGAATCAAATATTGTCATTTCTTCTACTGTTGAATGCAACGATTCTCTTTACTCAGCCATTTCCCGCTAAGATATACCACGAGACTAGAGAAAATGGGGCGATCGCTATTTATGCCAACAATGAAGCATTTCATCCAGTCACTGCAATTGTATCAGCAGAATTCAATCATTTAGAAACTGAAATCAAGTTTCCGGCTACTTTTTTAATTCCAGCTCAAATCGACAAACACCTATTGACCGTGCTGAGACCAATTAAAAACAGATCTTGGACCTTTCGCATGGGCAGTCGCCTATTTATGGGAGACATAAATCTGGCAAAGGAGTATAAATCTGAATTCATTTATTCCTTGCCAGTAGCCACGGGCAAGGGTTGTTTTATTTCACAAGGTTACAACGGGAAACTTTCGCACCAGGGAGAAAATGCATTGGATTTTGATCTGCCGATTGGCAGCCCTATCTATGCTGCCAGAGGTGGAATTGTGGTGAAGGTCATTGATCATCATCGCAAATCCTGTCCTGATGAATCCTGTAATGCATATAACAACATCATCGTGATCTATCATCGCGATGGTACTTTTGCTGAATACGTACATTTGGATAAGGATGGATCAGATGTTGTGGTGGGACAGAAGGTCGCTGCAGGAGATCAAATCGGAAGAAGTGGGAATACGGGTTGGACCACTGGTCCACATCTGCACTTCGCCGTTTATTTACCTACCAAAGAGGGCCGGCGAACCCTGCGCACCCTATTTCAGTTGAACACGCAGGCGGTCGAACTTGTAGCTGGTCAGAAGTTACCGTAGACACTACACTCAAAGCCATTAGTAATCCACTTGCAAGACCCTAAGTTTTGTGGGAGTGGCATGAGTGATGGGCGGTGCATCAATATCAATGGCATCAGTCCAACCACATCGCATTCCCTGCTTGTCTCACTGATGCCCAGTAGTGTTTAACACCCGCTCATAGATTTCCCAAAGGGGTACTTTTACTACCTTTTGATTTTCCAAACCCAAACTAAACCAGGCTCTAGTGCTTCATTCAAAAAATATCTAATACTATTGGCATGCTATTTTCCGACATCTCTTCATCGTCAAAAGCCTCACATAGTTACGCCTATGCTCGCCTGCCCGACTGAAGTCATTCTGGCGGGGTTTCGCCTCTTCGATCTGTCAAAAACTAGCTGCCCCACTAATATCATATACTTCTTGAACGAAGCACTAATGCTTGATGATCTCCGGTAGAGCATTGGGCGTGTAAGGAGCCCCCGCTTTTTGAATTTCCAAGCGAAGTGGCTCTACTTTTTCCTGCAATAAAAGATCCAACTTCTCCAAGATTTTGGCAAAATCCCGCTCCGCTCTGTCCAAGAGATCCTGATGCGTTTTCGTCGGTCGGGAACTTGAGTATTTCGACTCATACATCACTGAACTTATCATTCGGCTCACTGACAAGGGTTTGTCTATATCAAGTCTTGATGCAATAGGATCACCATTGAGTTCTTTGCGTATGGTCCTAATCTCATCCTCAATGTCCAGCACTTTCCTTAGGAATGTTTCTTCAGTGACTTCGGTAAATGAAATGGCTTTTCTGATATGATCCATTTCACTTGAAAGATCAGCTAATACTCGACCGGCACCCTGAGAAGCGGCGTGGAGCTGCGTGACATCCCTTTTAAAAACCTCGAGTTCTTCAAAATCGTCAGCTGGCAACGAATAATGATTCAACTTCTCAACCTGGAAAGACTGTGGACCCGCTACCTGTTGCATTGATCCCTGCTGCCAGATATGCATGGTCACGGAATACTTCCCCGGTGCTACCTGAAATCCTTCTCGCTGACCAGAAAAAGGATTGTAGAAACTCGGTGAACTTAAAGTAATGGGGTCCTTGGGTGCACTCCGTAAATCCCAGTGAATACGGTTAATACCTACCTTCGGTTTAACCGATAATTTCCGGATGATGTTATCTTGCTCATCTGTAACCACAAAATAAACTTGTGGTTTTTCTTCCGTTTGTTCAGCGTTTAACTCATCATAAGTGGGATAATAAACATCCTTCCCATCCCTGGCTGACTCCTCTTCCTCACTTTGTCTTTTTTCCTCTTGGGTCCTGATTTCCTCTTTTAGGTAATAAGTAAAAAGGGCGACAGGACCTAAATTCTCACCCTGATAAAATCCATCACCTTGAAAGGATTTTCCAGGTAATCCATAAGGATAAGACCATTCCCAGCTCCTCGCATCACGTACAGTGAATAACTCATAATCTTTTTCGAGATCGGTATTCTTTATATTGCGTAAAGGTGCATAATCATCCAAAACATAAAATCCCCGACCGAAAGTACCCAACACCAGATCGTTTTCCCGCTCTTGGATAGCAATATCTCTCACCGCAATCGTAGGCAATCCCCCTTTGAGCTGTTTCCATTCTTGACCACCATCAGTGGTGAAAAAACATCCAAACTCAGTACCCACAAACAATAGATTAGGATCTTGGTGATCTTCTTCAATTGCATAAACAGATCCCCTCTCCGGTAAATTGGACGAAATAGATATCCAAGTACTTCCACGATCTATACTTTTAAAAATGTAGGGTTTAAAATCTCCATACTTATGATGATTGAAGGCTGCATATACGACATTGGCATCGTGATGGGAGGCCAGAACCTCATTTACGTAACAGGTATCGGGAGCCCCAGGCACCTCTACTTTTCGCCAGGTCCCTCCCCCATCTCCAGTAACCTGAATCAATCCATCATCGGTCCCGACATAGAGCAACTGCTCATTAAGGGGTGATTCGCTAAAGGCTACGATGGTACCATAAGGTGAAGTAGAAAGATTTTTGCGTACTGCATCAATGCCCCAAACTCGACCCATGACCTTCAACTGGTTGCGATCGATTTGACGGGTAAGGTCTTCGCTGATCACCTGCCAACTGTGGCCCCGATCGTCAGAACGAAACAATTTGTTCGCAGCAAAATATAATCGACCGGCCTGATGAGCACTTACCTCAAGAGGAGCATCCCAATTCCACCGGTAGGCATTTTCCCCTTCACGAGGCTTAGGCTGGATTCCAAGTTCTTCACCACTTAGCTTGTCATAACGTACTAAAACACCATATTGAGATTGAGCATAAATAATATTGGGATTCCCGGGATCAACCTGTGCTTCAAATCCATCACCGCCGTGAGTAATAAACCATTCATCGTTGGCAATACCATTACTACTGATGGTCCTTGATGGGCCGCTGAGGCTAAAATTGTCCTGCGTACCACCATGAATGAAGTAAAATGGTTCGGCATTATCTACCGCTACTTTGTAGAATTGAGTGACCGGCAAATTGGCTTTAAAGTGCCAGGTCTTGGCATGGTCCCAAGTTTCGTAGATACCACCATCACAACCCACAATAAAATGATCCGTGTCATCGGGATCGATCCACATGCAATGATTGTCGACATGCTTGGTGTCCTCACCCACGTTTTCAAACGTCTTGCCACCGTCAGCAGAGTACTTCATCCAGGTGTCCATCGCAAACAGTTTATCCGGATTCACTGGATCAGCAACAATTTCCTGGTAATAGTTGCCGCTGGTAGTATACCCTCCTCTTTTTTGCCAGGATGCCCCCCGGTCCGTTGAGCGATAAAGCCCCCCGTCCTTCTCGGCTTCAACGATTGCATAGATGATCTCGGGATCAACTGGTGATATAGTCATTCCGATCCGGCCCAGGTCTCCTTTGGGTAGACCTTTGACGGCCTTCTCCCAATTCTCACCACCGTCGGTGCTCCTGTAGATTCCCGATCCTGGACCACCTCCAAGATAAGTGAAAACATGACGACGACGCTGGAATGCCGTGGCATAAAGTATTTCCGGATTTCTTGGATCAAGCGTAAGGTCATTGACTCCGGTGTGCTCATCAATTTCCAAAATCAGCTCCCAACTTTCTCCGCCATCTTTTGTCCTATAGACACCTCGATCTCCTCCGGAGCTCCATAGAGGACCTATAGCTGCAACATAGACAACATTGGAATTATCGGGGTGTACAACAATACTTCCAATGTGCTCAGATTGCTTAAGCCCCATGTTTTTCCAAGACTTGCCACCGTCGTTGGATTTGTAAATCCCATCGCCATAAGCTACGCTCCGTTGATTGTTGTTTTCACCTGTTCCCACCCATACGATACTGGGATTGCTGGGATCTACCGTGACCACACCTATGGAATAACTGCCTTGACCATCAAAAATGGGTTCGAAGGTGGTGCCGGCATTAATTGTCTTCCAAACTCCGCCGCTGCTGACCGCCACATAATAGACTTTTGCATTCTTCGGATGCATCGCAAAATCAGAAATACGACCTGATGTCAATGCAGGACCAACATTGCGGAACTTTAGACCCGAAAAGGAGGTCTTTTCCAGGATGGTCTCTTGTTTGTCCTCAACCAGATCTGCACTATCCTTCTTTTTTTGAGCATGTACAAACAAGGCGAGACAAAAGGAAATTAGGAACCAACAAAGCTTCTTCATGATAAACAGGTTGTTTTGAACTTGACATGTGGGCGGGCAAAGTTCTGGCAAAATACAGAACAATTAAATGATATGAATTTAATTTCAAAGAAAAGAATGAAAATATGTAAACCCAACTGTACTACCCAATGCATTAATGGTTATTCCCTTGTTTTGACTAAGAAGACATAAACCAAAGCAATCCAATAATCTGACAATACTGTTTTATTAAAGATATTTTCAAATTCATCCTCTTTCAAAAAAACCATGGACTCTTTATCATAAATGATCATTGGGCAACCCTAATAACCTTGAATGAGATCGTTTTTGAAATTATTTAGCGCCAACCAACACGTCTACCAAATGCATAATTGCACTGGATGAACTCGACAACCAAAGCTCGGGCTCGATAAGCTCAAGCTCCATTAACACTAGATGGCCGAATGAATCTCGACAAAAATCAACCCGGGCATAAACCGAAGGCCTTACCAAATCAGCGCTTGCCTCTATAGCGAGTAGGGCGAATGAAAGCTCCTCTGTTGATGGATAATAATCCTCCAACCGACCACCAAATTCCTGCTGAACCCGGAAATCGCTACCGGTGGGAAATTTCACTTTGGCATGTGAATAACTTCCATCGATGAATACCAGAGAAATCTCTCCCTGTTCCGAAATGGAGGGAAGATAAGATTGAAGAATAACGTCTCCTTGATGGCAGAACGCCTGCACTACCTCAAGATCTTCTGCGATAGCCACCCCTTGTGCCGATGCTGATACCGCGGGCTTCATTACCCATTTTCTCTCCCGAAACCTAATACTCCAGACATCTCGCTCTAAGATTTCGCCCTTGAGAATAAGATAGGTCTCGGGAATTCGTATGCCCTGTTTCTTCAGATCAAGGAGATAAGACTTATGCATATTCCAAAGCACCAGCTCTGGCGCATTGAATAATTTACATTTAGCCTGACCCATTTTATGAATCCATTGCTGAAATTCAAAGGGCTTATTTTGATAATTCCAGGTACTACTGATCAAAGCAACATCAAATCCTGACCAGTCTACTGTATAATCGTCCCAAGCAACGACCTGTCCATCGATCTCCTTTTGCTTCAACAAGGCCAACATAGCATGACCATCCTGGTCCTTTATATCGAGACCCTCCGTAGGATCTAAAAATGCCTGATGGGTGACGATTGCTATAGTTGACATAATGAGAAAAAGGTTAAGGATTGTGATTTGGAAGCAATCATTGTGGCTTTATCCCTGAACTCTGGAAAAATCCTGATTAACGTCATAACAAACGAATGATAATCTCCTAGCTACTAATGATGAAGCCGTAAACTTTAAATACAATAAAGGTAGCAGTACGCTTCCACCAAAATATTAGCCAGAATCATGGACAGAGTACTGGTCTAGTTAGTCTCTATCACTTGTTGATCTTAAATACTGGGATATGCGACTGAAATACTGTCCCTTCATTTCCTCAACATCAATTTCGGTAAAAACCGTTATTTCTCTTTCCCGATTATCATGCGGGGTGATAAACCTTCCCGTTTCAGCCAATTGGGGATTTGCCAGGGCTTCAATCAATGCAACGTCCCACATGATCCACTGACTTTTTTCTGGATCTGTTTCTTGCCACCAGCGTTCGTAGGTCTCCCAGCGATTGAGCAGGTAGTCTCCCATGCCTCCTTTTCCCTTGAGATGGGTATCAACCTCAGTCTTTTGAAATACGAGGTGTTGACAGGTAGTAGCGGTCATCACCTGAAAATCAATTGCCGGATGGTTTAGTAACACGTCGACGGCATGGGGATCATTGTTGGTATTAAATTCACGTTTGCTCCATGTATTTTGCACCGGATCATGCCAAAATCCCAAATAATTCACCCTAATTTTTTCTACAATCGTAGGATCCATCAGCACTGCCGATGCCACATTGGTGCAAGGTCCTAAAATGACCAGGTTGAGTTTATCATCTCGTGGGACATGAGCTTGTTCAATGATATAGCTTGCGGCAGGAGACGGTTGCGGTCTTACCTCATTTACCAAAGGATAATTGCTGCCAAGTAAATGTGGAATTTCCATTCGATCCATCAACTTCAGGATATCCTCATTGATCCGTTGACTTTCACCCACACTATTTATTGGAGCTATGGGAGAAGAGTGATATTGCGCGGATGTCAATCCATGCAATGCTATTGCAGGATTCAATACTGCACCAACAATGGCAAATAAATCATCCAATTCATTGCCAGTATCGGCGTCTATGATCAGGGGTAAACCCGAGTCTTCCAACACTTTCTTAGCGATCACGGGAAATAAAACCGAAAATGCCAATCGACCAAAAAATGCCCTCCTTTGCACAATGCCAAATGTAAGAAGGTCATTCGAATGTCAATACAAGATTGCTCACAAGTTTATTCTACATATATAATCCAGACTATCCTAACGATTCTATAAAATCGCTACATTCGAAGAATTTCAAGGCGATTTTGGTTTCGTCTAACCAACCCAATGAAGCCATAGAGACCAAGACTTCAGATAACCTTTAGCTTATGATCGGGTCGGACTTGACATCAGGTCTGGTGACAAATCTTCTGATCATCACCAAATGACTAAAGAAAACAGCGGGAGCAACAAAGGCGGCCAACCAGATATAAGGGAACTGGGGCAAGGCAATGTTCGGTTGATCAAAAGCCATTTGTTGAAACACTGTTGGAGCAGAAAGCAAGGCATGGACAATAATATTGACCAATAATGCCAATCCCAAAAGGTTCCAGATCAAAGCAATCTTTCTGATGGCATGACCTTTCTTAATCCATAAATAAGCTGCAAGGGGAGCAGTGAGCCCAGCCAAAATGTCAAGATTTCGACCAGCGAAAGTCATGAGCTCGGGAATGGTGCTGTGAATATACAATACATACAAGACCAATTCGACAGGAATCCTGATCACACTCAGCAGGATCAACTCCCGAACCGGCAACCGGTCGATAAAGGATTTACCCCAGTCGGTCAGAAACATAATGATCATTAAACCAAAAACTGCCACGAGAATAAATATGAGTGGAGGTGGTATTCTCTTTATGTTTTCAATGTAAACTCCCTCTATAGCCAACACTCCATGTATGACCAACCAGGTCAATATGCCGAGCGAGATATTCCGCACCAGCTTTGATGAGAGATTCGCCGCTTTTAGTGTTTGATAGGTCCAAAGAAAGGTTGCTGCCGTGACCAAAACAAAAGCAATACCGACATATACTGGGACTTCAGAAATCATGAATTAACTTGTATTTACATATAATTACTTATTCTGGAGTTGATTTGCACCTGCTTCGATAGCTTGACTGATGATATCAATATGTTTTATCAGATGTTGGCCAAGTAAACGTTCCACAGATTGTTGGAGTTCAATCCAAACAGGAGTGACCTCCTCCAGCAATTGATATCCCGAATCGGTGACAAACAGGTCATAGCTTCTGCCATCATCCTTTGATGCTCTTCTTCCAACCCATCCTTCTTTCATCAGTCTCCCAATATCCCTGCTGATGGTTGATTCATCAAGGACCAGCCGTTCGGATAAATCCTTTTGTAGTACCCTAGGTGACTTTCCGATAATGAACAATATCGAAAGCATACTTCCCCTCAGTCCATACGGTCTAATTCTCGCTTGATAGACCCCATTCAGCAATCGATGCAGTCTTCTCAACTTGGCATTGAGACAAATGGTCGGATCAATAGAATCAAACCGGGGCGTGAAATTCCTCCCTGTCTCCATCCAAGCAAATTTAAGGTATTTTACTTGTAAATACAAGAAAAATGAGTAAATCACTCAAGTGCGGTCTGCGATCAAAACAGCAGCAGTTTGGGAAATGGTTTGTTTACATTTTTAGGAGTGCGTTCAGCTGGACAACCAATCCCATCTGTGCCTCTATGATCTTGCTCCTAGCCTGGTCAAGAGTAAACCAAGCTATCTTATCCAACTCCGGAAATTCTTGCACCTTACCGGAACGTGGAGGCCATTCGATTTCAAAGGTGTTGCTTACAAATTCGCTGGGATCCAAATCTCCCTCACACGCCCAGGCATATACAATTTTTCCGCCCTTCTGCTGAATAGGCTCAAGGGGATGCAAATGGCTTTTAAGGGCCTTTCCCGTTTCTTCTTTAAACTCCCTGAGAGCCGCCTCGAGAGCACCCTCCTTCTTAGGATCAAATTCGCCTTTTGGAATTGTCCAGGCTCTATCATCCTTACGAGACCAATAAGGTCCTCCCATGTGGCCAAGTAAAACTTCTAAAGTATTTCCTTTGAATCGGTAAAGTAGAATGCCTGCACTTTTCTTTGCCATTCTTCGTGAGATCTCGTTCAGATTAAAATCGTCGCGCCATTGGCTTTTTCACAATTAGAAGTAATTTACTACGAAAAAGACGATATGTCCACCATTGACTTTAGCCATCAAGTACCCATATTACCTGTGCATAATATGACCTTGACTCTAGAGTATTATCAAGATCAGCTGGGATTTGAAAAGATCTGGAAATGGGACGATCCTCCTACCATTGCTAGTGTAACCCGCGACGATCTTACGATGCTTTTCAGTTTCGATCCGGATAAGACCTTTCTTGCCTCCGGGATGGATATCATGATCTTTTTAAAAGGAGTGAAAGACCTTTATGAAATCTATAAAGCTAAAAACTTGAAATTTGCTGATGATCTGGAAGAAAAACCTTGGGGCGTTCTGGAATTTTCCATCTTAGACATCAACGGATACTATCTTCGCTTTGCAGAAAATATTTAGGGAACCATCGTATGATTAGAAGACCTTTCTTCACCCACTTTGAAAAACTTGGCAAATCAACCCCATAGAGGATAGGTTTATAGTTCAGGTCTCTCGCAGAAAAATCGCTAAGCAGGGAACTTTGGAAGCCCTGGATCTCTGAACAATCTCCACAAAAAATCTCACCCCCAACAGATACAATACACCATGGGAAGATAATTGCTGATCGGCTGCCAGGACTCGCCATCATCCGAGGAGTGAAATAAGTTGCCCGTTGTAGTGCCAAAGACCACATCTGAACCATCGGCTACCAAGCAATGACGGTAAACAATGTCGTAAACATAAGATTGAGGAAGCCCTTTTCTGAAATATTGCCAGCTCTCACCACCATCATCGGTACGGGCGACACATAAGGCCTTGTCGACGGCTACCCTGATTTCGTCACTGATCGCCGGCGCGACCCAGGCCTTTTCTGGATTTTTCTGATCAACTGCAATGGCGAAACCAAATTTAGCTGGACCATTGGGATCTGAAACATCGGTCCAGTTCTGCCCACCATCGGTCGACCGGAATATTCCGCAGTGGTTTTGTTGCCACATCACATCAGGATTGGCGGCAGAAGATACCAACAGGTGTGGATCATGACCTACTTCTGCATGTGGATCAGGCAAAAAATCAGCACGAAGGCCATTGTTGCAAACATGCCAGGTCTTACCCCGGTCTTTTGACTCAAATACTCCTGCTACGCTGATGCCGACGTAGATATGATTGCTGTCTCGGGGATCCACCACAATGGAATGAATCCCAGCATAATCACGACCACCACCAAACCATTGATCCTGGCGACTGGGTTGATCCCAAAGCGACTGATTCAATTCAAAATCTTTGGTACCATTCAATTGAAACAAGCCCCCGGGTTCGGTTCCGATGTACAAAGCATCTGGATGATCGTTACCAGCATGAGCAAATGCCCATATGTACTTAAGACTCGCAGGAATGTCATCTTTGATAATGCTTCCTTCGGGATATTTGGGTGCTTCTAACTCCTCCCAGGTGACACCCTGATCATGAGAACGGTGCAGTTTCATCCCCCAATGCCCATGATCTAGAGAGACCCACCAAGTACCACTTCGTTCATCACGATATACCATATTTACAGGAATTCCCATAAAATGATCAGATCGGACTTTCCATCCGTTTTCCCCATTCTCGTAAACGAGTAATCCCTTTCTTGTACCTACCAATAGGGTCTTCATTTAGTTCTTATTTTGAAGGTTATGCAATCGTTACCCTCCAGAAAGGGCTTGCATGATGTAAATCTCATCCGAGGGTTTAACTTCATCTTGCAAAGTAGTTCTGTCAGCAATTAATTGATTGTCAATGAAAATATTAACATGCTGCCTCAATGCTCCCCTTTCATCTACAATGTAGTCTTTCAAGCCCGGATAGTCTTGCTCTAGGGCCTGAACGATATCTGATACCTTCTGTGCCTGTACCTGAATCGGTTGCAACTCCGGATAAAACCGCTTCAAAGCCCGGGTAAATTTTATAACTGGCATGACCTGACTTTATCTCTAAAAATAAGGAAAAAGACTTTGTTCGCTATTTATCAGAACGATTTCGAAGTCATCTTTTGGACAAGCCTGCTCATTTTCTTGATAGACAGCGGGTGATTCCATAAATTGAGAAATATTTGACAACCATGCATTACGTACTATTACTTCTGCTGTGCCTACTGGCATGCCAGTCCAACTCAAATTCTAGTGAGTCTCAAGACGACCCGCCTGAGGAACAATCCATGTCAAAAACACTGGGATCAATAGAACGATTGGATGATCGGATCAACGCTTTGATTCCAAATGGAGCAGTAATCGAGGTATTAGGTGAAGGACACGATTGGTCAGAAGGACCTGTATGGATAGAATCGGAGCAAATGCTCTTATACAGCGATATTCCACCCAATGCAATCTATAAATGGACCGAGGAAGGTGGTACAGCATTGTATCTGCAGCCATCCGGATATACCGGCCATATCGAACGTGAAGGGGAACCGGGATCCAATGGACTGCTTCTGAACGCCAAGGGTGAGTTGGTACTTTGCCAGCATGGCGACCGCCGAATAGCGAAGTATGTGGGAGATTTTTCTAACCCACAACCGCAGTACGAGACCATCGTTGAGACCTACGAAGGCAAGCGATTCAACAGCCCTAATGACGCTACCTACTCCAAAAACGGAACACTGTACTTTACCGATCCTCCATACGGTCTGGAGGGAAATGTGGATGATCCTGCCAAAGAGATTCGCTTTCAGGGAGTTTATCGACTGGATCCTCAAGGCAATTTGACCCTATTGACGGATCAAATGTCGCGACCCAATGGTATTGCACTGTCACCGGATGAACAAACTCTTTACGTGGCAAATTCTGACCCTGATCATGCGGTTTGGATGGCTTTTCCTCTTCAGGCAGATGGCACCCTGGGGGAAGGTCGCGTAATCTATGATGCCACAAGTCTGGTGGGAAAAGAAAAAGGTTTGCCCGATGGGTTGAAAGTTCACCCGAGCGGAAATCTGTTTGCCACCGGACCTGGCGGGGTTTGGATTATCACACCTGAAGGAGAAGTACTGGGCAAGATCAAGACGGGTGAAGCCACTGCCAACTGCGCATTTGACAATGGATTTGAGAATTTGTTCATCACTGCTGATATGTATTTGCTCAGAGTAAAGTTAAAATAAGATCATAGCACAGTTCAACTGACTTTTTTACCTGGCCAACCCCATTTGCGTATCGAAGCCAACTCCAACCTGCATTCCCTGATCCGGGTAGAAGGGGATGCTGGTTCCCTTCACCTCAGATTGAAAAACCACACCAATATGGGGGACGAAGGGTTGCCCTAAAGACCTTTATCACAACTAGTGACGTGGAACATATTAAGGCGGAGGGTACTGCTAGAATTGCCCTACAAACGTTTGGCAAATGCCACATGCCAGCGTCGAATTGGAAGGGGCTGGTTATTTGAGTGGAACGATCGCGGCTGACCAAATGGCAGTAGAACTTACTGGGGCTTCTGAGTTGCACCTTATGGGTTCTACGTCAACATTTGAAATCGATGCCGGTGGTGCTTGTACCATGGATGGCTTTGACTTCTCTACCGACAAATGTATAGTGGATCTGACTGGAGCCGGTGAGATCTCTCTTACCGTGCATGAAGAACTCAGCGTGAAAGCTGATGGAGGATCTACGGTTTATTACAAAGGAGATGGGCAAATTTACGATCAGGAGCTAAGGGGTGGATCGGATATCGCCAAAATGGATTAGAGAGGTTGAAAATACAAAGGGACTTCAAGGGGTAATTTTAAGCAAAGTTGCTCGAGCATCTCGTGGACCAGGAAGAGCTGTTGATAATTTCAGATTCTTAATGAAATCAACCACATCCTCTGTCCTGTCAACTGAATACTCCGGTTGCTAGAGTGCCAGCCGGAGTATCCACATTTAGGTTGGTTCAGTGAACATCAGCGCTCTGTCCAAGAGCTCTGCAAACCTGAGGATATTAGTTTACTATAAGAGGAGGGTCGACGGTGTACTTATAACAAATTATTTACTCGTAGAAAACACCTCTACAATGCATACCGTACGATGGTCATCTAGGGTCTGTACCATCCACTAGGAGGAATCATCTGATTAGCCCAATTCATCCGCTGCTAAATTATGCTTCCCTGAGATTTCATTTTGTCACCTGATTTTACGATCTTACCTTGCGAAGAGTCCCTATTTCACTCAAAACCCGTAGTACAGTCAAGACCGTGAGAACACACCAAGTTGGGGCTGTATTCCCTTTCCCCCAGGGATATACAAGATCCAAAGGCTCTAGATCATTAAGGTCTGGTGTTCTAGTTCTTGTATATAGGTCGTTTATCATCTTCTTTCTCCTGCATGTTTACGTTTTGGATCTGTGGGCGCAACCTGCGTGGTTTCAATGCCCTTCTACGCCAATCACCAATTGCAACTCCGTTGTACCCAGTATTTTTGTAGATATGCGAGGCTTCCCAAGTTACAAGTGGTACAGCTGTGAACAAAGTAGAGGATCCAATCAAGATACATGTTGCGGCATGCCTCAGATATTCAGTAATGAACGATGTTTGGAATTCAAGGTTTTATTGGACCCACAAGCTGAAGGCTTTCTGTTTGAATTGGTCAATGTGGGTACCGATCCTGAATGGAAAGGTCCGCCTGGAGGTCCCGGAGATAAGGATGCACCAGGGGCTCCAAATATCTCCAATTCAGGTAACTCTGGTAATTTCGAATATCGTTTGAATTGTGACCCCAATTGGTATACTGGTTTTACCCCTATCTGTATTGATGATATACCTGGGGGATGGTCAATTTCTGATACCTTGTTTATCAACTTTTGTATGCAGGGTGCCAATGACAATATATATCGTATTAAGTCTCTAAAAGCTGAAATTGACCCAATCGATTCAATCACTGCAGAGGGCTGCAATATAGAATTGACCGTACCGACAACTGGAGTTATTGAAAGCACGATTACATGGGCTCATGATCCTCCCAACAGTACCTATGACTCCTGGTTAAGTGCGACATCTGGTACTAGAACGGTAACAGTCAGTGTTCCTCCTGGAGCAAACCTACCAGCCAACAATCAACTCACATATCGAGTCTGTGGCAGTGCTGTGGCCAATCCACCTTCGAATTGTCCGGGATTGGGGCCGGTTTGTGCTACCGCGACCGTGACCGTTGTACCTATCAGTTCGATTAGTGTCCAGTTACCTCCCTACTGTGGCAATGACCCTGCCGAATACGAGCCAGAGGCCACTGTCATGCCTGCCGGCACCTATAATTACTATTGGTATGATGACATCACTGAAACTACTTTGCTGGCATCGGGATCTCAATTAAGTGAGCCAGGTGCCATTTACACCTCCGCTGGTTGGAAATCAGTAGTGGTTGAGAATCCTAATTTCATTCCTTGCTCTAAACGAAAATTTGATTTTGAGATTGAGCTTGAGCCGGTACCGACCGCTGAAATCATAGGCCCAATGGGGTTTTGCACGTTAGAGAATCTAATCTTCCAGGCTACCAATGCAGGATCGGGGGCAACTTACAGTTGGGATTTTGGCACTGGTGCATGGCCATCATCACACTTCGGTACTGGTTCTAGTGGTATTAATCCACCTATGGTGAACTACAACAGCTGTGGCGATAAACGGATTATCCTCACCGTGACCCTTCCCAATAATTGCATGGATAAAGACACATTTTTCATCTTCGACGATGAGCAGGTCCCGGTGATTACCGCTCCACCTGATATTGTCATCAACTGCGATGACATGTCCACAAACACTGGAACAGCTACTGCTTCCGACAACTGTCCAGTAAGGATCGACTATTCAGATCAGATCATGCCTGGAAATTGCAGCGGCAATTATGATATTATCCGAACCTGGACAGCAACCGACTCCTGCGGGAATACGGCATCTGCTGATCAGACCATTACCGTACAGGACACAACCCCTCCCACCATCACTTGTAACATCACAAATCTCACACTCGAATGCGATGACGACTACAATAGTGAGATCAATGATTGGCTTACAATGGTTATCTCAGATCTGGAAGCCGCAGCCACTGACAATTGCGGTAATATCACGGTGACCCATGATTGGATGGGAGGCTTGATACCACTTGATTGTCAAGCTCAGATGGGTGCAGAGGTCACCTTTACCTTGGAGGATGATTGTGGCAATCAAACCACATGTACAGGCCAAATCATACTTGATGATACCCAACCGCCAGTTTTGAATTGTGACCTAATGGATCTGACCTTGGAATGTGGTGATACCTACTTAGACAGTATTTTTAAGTGGCTGGATGAAACCATTCTAGACATTGGTAATGATGCAACCGATGCATGTGAAATGGGCTTTTTTGTCACCCATGACTGGGACAGCACTACAGTACCGATGCTGGATTGCAGTGGTACCAGTGGGCTCACCATCACCTTCACCATTTCCGACCAATGCAATAATGCCGTAACCTGTGCAGCTGAAGTTATCCTTCAAGATACGGAGGCCCCTCAACTTGATTGCAGTGTTGAAGACTTGATATTAGAGTGCGATGATGATCCCTCAACCTATCCTGCGATGATCAATCAATGGCTCAGCGATTGGGAGGATTTCCTGGTCATGACAGCTGTTGAAGATTGTCAAGAACCATTGGTCGCCAGCAACGATTGGATGGGTGCACTCCCTACCTTGGACTGCGGTGGTACAACGGGAGTAATTGTCACTTTTACGGTGACCGATGGTTGTAATAATTTCAGCCAGTGTACAGCGCAAGTAATCATCGATGATGACTTACCACCGGTGATCAACTGTTCAGTCACGGATCTAACTCTGGAGTGCGGCTCAGACTATATCACTCAAATCAACTCATGGATTGCAACAATGGAAATGCAAATCGACAATAACTCTTCCGATGATTGTGGTGCAACTTTGACCGTCGATAATGATTGGATGGGGAATGTCCCACCAACCCACTGTACCCTTGAAGATTCAGTTCTCGTCTATTTCTGGGCTGAAGATCAATGCAGCAACCGTGACAGCTGTTCAGCTTCGATTTTCATTGACGACACACAAGCACCTCTGCTGATTTGTCCGCCAGATACCACACTGTCACCCTGCCTCACAGACGCGGAAATTCTGGCAGCATATAATGATTGGACAGGTCTCTTCACCTACATTGATTGCTCCAATACCACCACTACGGGTTTAACCGGCAATATGCTTCCACCGATGTGTGGTGGCACGGCCAACATAAATTTTGTCGCTACCGATGAATGTGGAAATATCGATAGCTGCCAGGCTGACTTTATAGTACCGCCTCCCGATGACCTGGAAGTCTTTTGCGCTGCAGATACGACCATACCCGCTTGCTTGACACAGGTAGAGATGCAGGCCGCTCTGCAAGACTGGCTTGATCGATTTTACACGGAAGGAGGCTGTTTGGTAGCTACGTCATTCACTGGATTTACTCCTTTAGACAGTTGTGGCAGCTCAACGGAGATTACATTCACTGCCTGGGATTCATGTGGGAATATGGAGGAATGTACTTCCGTTTTTACTGTCGCCAATCCAGATCTCCTAGTGCCCATCTGCCCTGGTGATCAAACGGTCGAAGCTTGCCTTGACTCTCTTACCATCGACTCTACTTTTAGGGCTTGGCTCAATGGCTTCTCTGTTGAAGGAGGCTGCATGTACGATTCAACTCGCTTGGATACTCTGATAGCACCAGATAGCTGTGGGGGATCCATCACTGTCGATTTTATGGTCAAAGATTCTTGTGGACAAATGGAACAATGCTCATCTACCTTTACTGTCGCGAGCCCTGATCCCTTGGTAGTCAACTGTCCTGAACCATACACCATAGAAGCTTGTCTGGACTCTCTCACCATCGACTCTACCTTTAGAGCTTGGCTCAATGGATTCTCTGTCGACGGTGGTTGCCTGTACGACTCCACCAGACTGGATACCCTCATCGCTCCGGATTCCTGTGGTGGTTCCATCACCGTTAATTTTGTCGCATCCGATTCCTGTCAAGGGCAGCTCTCTTGCTCCGCTACCTTTACCGTCGATGCTCCTCCAACTTTTGATGTCAACTGCCCTGGTGACCAAACCATAGAAGCTTGTCTGGACTCTCTTACCATAGACTCTACCTTTAGGGCTTGGCTCAATGGATTCTCTGTCGACGGTGGATGCTTGTACGACTCCACTCGACTGGATACCCTCATCGCTCCGGATTCTTGTGGTGGTTCCATCACCGTTAATTTTGTCGCATCCGATTCCTGTCAAGGGCAGCTCTCTTGCTCCGCTACCTTTACCGTTGACGCTCCTCTTCCTATCGAGGTCAACTGCCCGGCTGACCTCACCGTCGATGCTTGCCTGGATTCTTTGGCCATCGATGCCCTCTTTAGAGATTGGCTCAATGGCTTCTCTGTCGACGGTGGTTGTGTCTACGACTCCACCAGACTAGATACGCTCATCGCCCCTGATTCCTGTGGTGGTTCTATTACCGTCAATTTTATGGCCTCCGACTCCTGTGCCGGTGATGCCAGCTGCTCAGCTACCTTTACCGTTGACGCTCCTCTTCCTATCGAGGTCAACTGCCCGGCTGACCTCACCGTCGATGCTTGCCTGGATTCTTTGGCCATCGATGCCCTCTTTAGAGATTGGCTCAATGGCTTCTCTGTCGACGGTGGTTGTGTCTACGACTCCACCAGACTAGATACGCTCATCGCCCCTGATTCCTGTGGTGGTTCTATTACCGTCAATTTTATGGCCTCCGACTCCTGTGCCGGTGATGCCAGCTGCTCAGCTACCTTTACCGTTGACACTCCTCTTCCTATCGAGGTCAACTGCCCGGCTGACCTCACCGTCGATGCTTGCCTGGATTCTTTGGCCATCGATGCCCTCTTTAGAGATTGGCTCAATGGCTTCTCTGTCGACGGTGGTTGTGTCTACGACTCCACCAGACTAGATACGCTCATCGCCCCTGATTCCTGTGGTGGTTCTATCACCGTCAATTTTATGGCCTCCGACTCCTGTGCCGGTGATGCCAGCTGCTCAGCTACCTTTACCGTTGACACTCCTCTTCCTATCGAGGTCAACTGCCCGGCTGACCTCACCGTCGATGCTTGCCTGGATTCTTTGGCCATCGATGCCCTCTTTAGAGATTGGCTCAATGGCTTCTCTGTCGATGGTGGTTGTGTCTACGACTCCACCAGACTAGATACGCTCATCGCCCCTGATTCCTGTGGTGGTTCTATTACCGTCAATTTTATGGCCTCCGACTCCTGTGCCGGTGATGCCAGCTGCTCAGCTACCTTTACCGTTGACGCTCCTCTTCCTATCGAGGTCAACTGCCCGGCTGACCTCACCGTCGATGCTTGCCTGGATTCTTTGGCCATCGATGCTCTCTTTAGAGATTGGCTCAATGGCTTCTCTGTCGACGGTGGTTGTGTCTACGACTCCACCAGACTAGATACGCTCATCGCCCCTGATTCCTGTGGTGGTTCTATTACCGTCAATTTTATGGCCTCCGACTCCTGTGCCGGTGATGCCAGCTGCTCAGCTACCTTTACCGTTGACACTCCTCTTCCTATCGAGGTCAACTGCCCGGCTGACCTCACCGTCGATGCTTGCCTGGATTCTTTGGCCATCGATGCTCTCTTTAGAGATTGGCTCAATGGCTTCTCTGTCGACGGTGGTTGTGTCTACGACTCCACCAGACTAGATACGCTCATCGCCCCTGATTCCTGTGGTGGTTCTATTACCGTCAATTTTATGGCCTCCGACTCCTGTGCCGGTGATGCCAGCTGCTCAGCTACCTTTACCGTTGACACTCCTCTTCCTATCGAGGTCAACTGCCCGGCTGACCTCACCGTCGATGCTTGCCTGGATTCTTTGGCCATCGATGCCCTCTTTAGAGATTGGCTCAATGGCTTCTCTGTCGACGGTGGTTGTGTCTACGACTCCACCAGACTAGATACGCTCATCGCCCCTGATTCCTGTGGTGGTTCTATTACCGTCAATTTTATGGCCTCCGACTCCTGTGCCGGTGATGCCAGCTGCTCAGCTACCTTTACCGTTGACGCTCCTCTTCCTATCGAGGTCAACTGCCCGGCTGACCTCACCGTCGATGCTTGCCTGGATTCTTTGGCCATCGATGCCCTCTTTAGAGATTGGCTCAATGGCTTCTCTGTCGACGGTGGTTGTGTCTACGACTCCACCAGACTAGATACGCTCATCGCCCCTGATTCCTGTGGTGGTTCTATCACCGTCAATTTTATGGCCTCCGACTCCTGTGCCGGTGATGCCAGCTGCTCAGCTACCTTTACCGTTGACGCTCCTCTTCCTATCGAGGTCAACTGCCCGGCTGACCTCACCGTCGATGCTTGCCTGGATTCTTTGGCCATCGATGCCCTCTTTAGAGATTGGCTCAATGGCTTCTCTGTCGATGGTGGTTGTGTCTACGACTCCACCAGACTAGATACGCTCATCGCCCCTGATTCCTGTGGTGGTTCTATCACCGTCAATTTTATGGCCTCCGACTCCTGTGCCGGTGATGCCAGCTGCTCAGCTACCTTTACCGTTGACACTCCTCTTCCTATCGAGGTCAACTGCCCGGCTGACCTCACCGTCGATGCTTGCCTGGATTCTTTGGCCATCGATGCCCTCTTTAGAGATTGGCTCAATGGCTTCTCTGTCGACGGTGGTTGTGTCTACGACTCCACCAGACTAGATACGCTCATCGCCCCTGATTCCTGTGGTGGTTCTATTACCGTCAATTTTATGGCCTCCGACTCCTGTGCCGGTGATGCCAGCTGCTCAGCTACCTTTACCGTTGACGCTCCTCTTCCTATCGAGGTCAACTGCCCGGCTGACCTCACCGTCGATGCTTGCCTGGATTCTTTGGCCATCGATGCCCTCTTTAGAGATTGGCTCAATGGCTTCTCTGTCGACGGTGGTTGTGTCTACGACTCCACCAGACTAGATACGCTCATCGCCCCTGATTCCTGTGGTGGTTCTATCACCGTCAATTTTATGGCCTCCGACTCCTGTGCCGGTGATGCCAGCTGCTCAGCTACCTTTACCGTTGACACTCCTCTTCCTATCGAGGTCAACTGCCCGGCTGACCTCACCGTCGATGCTTGCCTGGATTCTTTGGCCATCGATGCCCTCTTTAGAGATTGGCTCAATGGCTTCTCTGTCGACGGTGGTTGTGTCTACGACTCCACCAGACTAGATACGCTCATCGCCCCTGATTCCTGTGGTGGTTCTATCACCGTCAATTTTATGGCCTCCGACTCCTGTGCCGGTGATGCCAGCTGCTCAGCTACCTTTACCGTTGACACTCCTCTTCCTATCGAGGTCAACTGCCCGGCTGACCTCACCGTCGATGCTTGCCTGGATTCTTTGGCCATCGATGCCCTCTTTAGAGATTGGCTCAATGGCTTCTCTGTCGATGGTGGTTGTGTCTACGACTCCACCAGACTAGATACGCTCATCGCCCCTGATTCCTGTGGTGGTTCTATCACCGTCAATTTTATGGCCTCCGACTCCTGTGCCGGTGATGCCAGCTGCTCAGCTACCTTTACCGTTGACGCTCCTCTTCCTATCGAGGTCAACTGCCCGGCTGACCTCACCGTCGATGCTTGCCTGGATTCTTTGGCCATCGATGCCCTCTTTAGAGATTGGCTCAATGGCTTCTCTGTCGACGGTGGTTGTGTCTACGACTCCACCAGACTAGATACGCTCATCGCCCCTGATTCCTGTGGTGGTTCTATTACCGTCAATTTTATGGCCTCCGACTCCTGTGCCGGTGATGCCAGCTGCTCAGCTACCTTTACCGTTGACGCTCCTCTTCCTATCGAGGTCAACTGCCCGGCTGACCTCACCGTCGATGCTTGCCTGGATTCTTTGGCCATCGATGCCCTCTTTAGAAATTGGCTCAATGGCTTCTCTGTCAGTGGGGGTTGCCTGTATGACTCCACCAGACTAGATACGCTCATCGCCCCTGATTCCTGTGGTGGTTCTATCACCGTCAATTTTATGGCCTCCGACTCCTGTGCCGGTGATGCCAGCTGCTCAGCTACCTTTACCGTTGACGCTCCTCTTCCTATCGAGGTCAACTGCCCGGCTGACCTCACCGTCGATGCTTGCCTGGATTCTTTGGCCATCGATGCCCTCTTTAGAGATTGGCTCAATGGCTTCTCTGTCGATGGTGGTTGTGTCTACGACTCCACCAGACTAGATACGCTCATCGCCCCTGATTCCTGTGGTGGTTCTATCACCGTCAATTTTATGGCCTCCGACTCCTGTGCCGGTGATGCCAGCTGCTCAGCTACCTTTACCGTTGACGCTCCTCTTCCTATCGAGGTCAACTGCCCGGCTGACCTCACCGTCGATGCTTGCCTGGATTCTTTGGCCATCGATGCTCTCTTTAGAGATTGGCTCAATGGCTTCTCTGTCGACGGTGGTTGTGTCTACGACTCCACCAGACTAGATACGCTCATCGCCCCTGATTCCTGTGGTGGTTCTATTACCGTCAATTTTATGGCCTCCGACTCCTGTGCCGGTGATGCCAGCTGCTCAGCTACCTTTACCGTTGACACTCCTCTTCCTATCGAGGTCAACTGCCCGGCTGACCTCACCGTCGATGCTTGCCTGGATTCTTTGGCCATCGATGCCCTCTTTAGAGATTGGCTCAATGGCTTCTCTGTCGACGGTGGTTGTGTCTACGACTCCACCAGACTAGATACGCTCATCGCCCCTGATTCCTGTGGTGGTTCTATTACCGTCAATTTTATGGCCTCCGACTCCTGTGCCGGTGATGCCAGCTGCTCAGCTACCTTTACCGTTGACGCTCCTCTTCCTATCGAGGTCAACTGCCCGGCTGACCTCACCGTCGATGCTTGCCTGGATTCTTTGGCCATCGATGCCCTCTTTAGAGATTGGCTCAATGGCTTCTCTGTCGACGGTGGTTGTGTCTACGACTCCACCAGACTAGATACGCTCATCGCCCCTGATTCCTGTGGTGGTTCTATTACCGTCAATTTTATGGCCTCCGACTCCTGTGCCGGTGATGCCAGCTGCTCAGCTACCTTTACCGTTGACACTCCTCTTCCTATCGAGGTCAACTGCCCGGCTGACCTCACCGTCGATGCTTGCCTGGATTCTTTGGCCATCGATGCCCTCTTTAGAGATTGGCTCAATGGCTTCTCTGTCGATGGTGGTTGTGTCTACGACTCCACCAGACTAGATACGCTCATCGCCCCTGATTCCTGTGGTGGTTCTATCACCGTCAATTTTATGGCCTCCGACTCCTGTGCCGGTGATGCCAGCTGCTCAGCTACCTTTACCGTTGACACTCCTCTTCCTATCGAGGTCAACTGCCCGGCTGACCTCACCGTCGATGCTTGCCTGGATTCTTTGGCCATCGATGCCCTCTTTAGAGATTGGCTCAATGGCTTCTCTGTCGACGGTGGTTGTGTCTACGACTCCACCAGACTAGATACGCTCATCGCCCCTGATTCCTGTGGTGGTTCTATTACCGTCAATTTTATGGCCTCCGACTCCTGTGCCGGTGATGCCAGCTGCTCAGCTACCTTTACCGTTGACACTCCTCTTCCTATCGAGGTCAACTGCCCGGCTGACCTCACCGTCGATGCTTGCCTGGATTCTTTGGCCATCGATGCCCTCTTTAGAGATTGGCTCAATGGCTTCTCTGTCGACGGTGGTTGTGTCTACGACTCCACCAGACTAGATACGCTCATCGCCCCTGATTCCTGTGGTGGTTCTATTACCGTCAATTTTATGGCCTCCGACTCCTGTGCCGGTGATGCCAGCTGCTCAGCTACCTTTACCGTTGACACTCCTCTTCCTATCGAGGTCAACTGCCCGGCTGACCTCACCGTCGATGCTTGCCTGGATTCTTTGGCCATCGATGCCCTCTTTAGAGATTGGCTCAATGGCTTTTCTGTCGACGGTGGTTGTGTCTACGACTCCACCAGACTAGATACGCTCATCGCCCCTGATTCCTGTGGTGGTTCTATCACCGTCAATTTTATGGCCTCCGACTCCTGTGCCGGTGATGCCAGCTGCTCAGCTACCTTTACCGTTGACACTCCTCTTCCTATCGAGGTCAACTGCCCGGCTGACCTCACCGTCGATGCTTGCCTGGATTCTTTGGCCATCGATGCCCTCTTTAGAGATTGGCTCAATGGCTTCTCTGTCGACGGTGGTTGTGTCTACGACTCCACCAGACTAGATACGCTCATCGCCCCTGATTCCTGTGGTGGTTCTATCACCGTCAATTTTATGGCCTCCGACTCCTGTGCCGGTGATGCCAGCTGCTCAGCTACCTTTACCGTTGACGCTCCTCTTCCTATCGAGGTCAACTGCCCGGCTGACCTCACCGTCGATGCTTGCCTGGATTCTTTGGCCATCGATGCTCTCTTTAGAGATTGGCTCAATGGCTTCTCTGTCGACGGTGGTTGTGTCTACGACTCCACCAGACTAGATACGCTCATCGCCCCTGATTCCTGTGGTGGTTCTATCACCGTCAATTTTATGGCCTCCGACTCCTGTGCCGGTGATGCCAGCTGCTCAGCTACCTTTACCGTTGACGCTCCTCTTCCTATCGAGGTCAACTGCCCGGCTGACCTCACCGTCGATGCTTGCCTGGATTCTTTGGCCATCGATGCCCTCTTTAGAGATTGGCTCAATGGCTTCTCTGTCGACGGTGGTTGTGTCTACGACTCCACCAGACTAGATACGCTCATCGCCCCTGATTCCTGTGGTGGTTCTATTACCGTCAATTTTATGGCCTCCGACTCCTGTGCCGGTGATGCCAGCTGCTCAGCTACCTTTACCGTTGACACTCCTCTTCCTATCGAGGTCAACTGCCCGGCTGACCTCACCGTCGATGCTTGCCTGGATTCTTTGGCCATCGATGCCCTCTTTAGAGATTGGCTCAATGGCTTCTCTGTCGACGGTGGTTGTGTCTACGACTCCACCAGACTAGATACGCTCATCGCCCCTGATTCCTGTGGTGGTTCTATTACCGTCAATTTTATGGCCTCCGACTCCTGTGCCGGTGATGCCAGCTGCTCAGCTACCTTTACCGTTGACACTCCTCTTCCTATCGAGGTCAACTGCCCGGCTGACCTCACCGTCGATGCTTGCCTGGATTCTTTGGCCATCGATGCCCTCTTTAGAGATTGGCTCAATGGCTTCTCTGTCGACGGTGGTTGTGTCTACGACTCCACCAGACTAGATACGCTCATCGCCCCTGATTCCTGTGGTGGTTCTATCACCGTCAATTTTATGGCCTCCGACTCCTGTGCCGGTGATGCCAGCTGCTCAGCTACCTTTACCGTTGACACTCCTCTTCCTATCGAGGTCAACTGCCCGGCTGACCTCACCGTCGATGCTTGCCTGGATTCTTTGGCCATCGATGCCCTCTTTAGAGATTGGCTCAATGGCTTCTCTGTCGATGGTGGTTGTGTCTACGACTCCACCAGACTAGATACGCTCATCGCCCCTGATTCCTGTGGTGGTTCTATCACCGTCAATTTTATGGCCTCCGACTCCTGTGCCGGTGATGCCAGCTGCTCAGCTACCTTTACCGTTGACGCTCCTCTTCCTATCGAGGTCAACTGCCCGGCTGATCTCACCGTCGATGCTTGCCTGGATTCTTTGGCCATCGATGCCCTCTTTAGAGATTGGCTCAATGGCTTCTCTGTCGACGGTGGTTGTGTCTACGACTCCACCAGACTAGATACGCTCATCGCCCCTGATTCCTGTGGTGGTTCTATCACCGTCAATTTTATGGCCTCCGACTCCTGTGCCGGTGATGCCAGCTGCTCAGCTACCTTTACCGTTGACACTCCTCTTCCTATCGAGGTCAACTGCCCGGCTGACCTCACCGTCGATGCTTGCCTGGATTCTTTGGCCATCGATGCCCTCTTTAGAGATTGGCTCAATGGCTTCTCTGTCGACGGTGGTTGTGTCTACGACTCCACCAGACTAGATACGCTCATCGCCCCTGATTCCTGTGGTGGTTCTATTACCGTCAATTTTATGGCCTCCGACTCCTGTGCCGGTGATGCCAGCTGCTCAGCTACCTTTACCGTTGACGCTCCTCTTCCTATCGAGGTCAACTGCCCGGCTGACCTCACCGTCGATGCTTGCCTGGATTCTTTGGCCATCGATGCCCTCTTTAGAGATTGGCTCAATGGCTTCTCTGTCGACGGTGGTTGTGTCTACGACTCCACCAGACTAGATACGCTCATCGCCCCTGATTCCTGTGGTGGTTCTATTACCGTCAATTTTATGGCCTCCGACTCCTGTGCCGGTGATGCCAGCTGCTCAGCTACCTTTACCGTTGACACTCCTCTTCCTATCGAGGTCAACTGCCCGGCTGACCTCACCGTCGATGCTTGCCTGGATTCTTTGGCCATCGATGCCCTCTTTAGAGATTGGCTCAATGGCTTTTCTGTCGACGGTGGTTGTGTCTACGACTCCACCAGACTAGATACGCTCATCGCCCCTGATTCCTGTGGTGGTTCTATTACCGTCAATTTTATGGCCTCCGACTCCTGTGCCGGTGATGCCAGCTGCTCAGCTACCTTTACCGTTGACGCTCCTCTTCCTATCGAGGTCAACTGCCCGGCTGACCTCACCGTCGATGCTTGCCTGGATTCTTTGGCCATCGATGCCCTCTTTAGAGATTGGCTCAATGGCTTCTCTGTCGACGGTGGTTGTGTCTACGACTCCACCAGACTAGATACGCTCATCGCCCCTGATTCCTGTGGTGGTTCTATCACCGTCAATTTTATGGCCTCCGACTCCTGTGCCGGTGATGCCAGCTGCTCAGCTACCTTTACCGTTGACGCTCCTCTTCCTATCGAGGTCAACTGCCCGGCTGACCTCACCGTCGATGCTTGCCTGGATTCTTTGGCCATCGATGCCCTCTTTAGAGATTGGCTCAATGGCTTTTCTGTCGACGGTGGTTGTGTCTACGACTCCACCAGACTAGATACGCTCATCGCCCCTGATTCCTGTGGTGGTTCTATCACCGTCAATTTTATGGCCTCCGACTCCTGTGCCGGTGATGCCAGCTGCTCAGCTACCTTTACCGTTGACACTCCTCTTCCTATCGAGGTCAACTGCCCGGCTGACCTCACCGTCGATGCTTGCCTGGATTCTTTGGCCATCGATGCCCTCTTTAGAAATTGGCTCAATGGCTTCTCTGTCAGTGGGGGTTGCCTGTATGACTCCACCAGACTAGATACGCTCATCGCCCCTGATTCCTGTGGTGGTTCTATCACCGTCAATTTTATGGCCTCCGACTCCTGTGCCGGTGATGCCAGCTGCTCAGCTACCTTTACCGTTGACGCTCCTCTTCCTATCGAGGTCAACTGCCCGGCTGACCTCACCGTCGATGCTTGCCTGGATTCTTTGGCCATCGATGCCCTCTTTAGAGATTGGCTCAATGGCTTCTCTGTCGACGGTGGTTGTGTCTACGACTCCACCAGACTAGATACGCTCATCGCCCCTGATTCCTGTGGTGGTTCTATTACCGTCAATTTTATGGCCTCCGACTCCTGTGCCGGTGATGCCAGCTGCTCAGCTACCTTTACCGTTGACACTCCTCTTCCTATCGAGGTCAACTGCCCGGCTGACCTCACCGTCGATGCTTGCCTGGATTCTTTGGCCATCGATGCCCTCTTTAGAGATTGGCTCAATGGCTTCTCTGTCGACGGTGGTTGTGTCTACGACTCCACCAGACTAGATACGCTCATCGCCCCTGATTCCTGTGGTGGTTCTATTACCGTCAATTTTATGGCCTCCGACTCCTGTGCCGGTGATGCCAGCTGCTCAGCTACCTTTACCGTTGACGCTCCTCTTCCTATCGAGGTCAACTGCCCGGCTGACCTCACCGTCGATGCTTGCCTGGATTCTTTGGCCATCGATGCTCTCTTTAGAGATTGGCTCAATGGCTTCTCTGTCGACGGTGGTTGTGTCTACGACTCCACCAGACTAGATACGCTCATCGCCCCTGATTCCTGTGGTGGTTCTATCACCGTCAATTTTATGGCCTCCGACTCCTGTGCCGGTGATGCCAGCTGCTCAGCTACCTTTACCGTTGACGCTCCTCTTCCTATCGAGGTCAACTGCCCGGCTGACCTCACCGTCGATGCTTGCCTGGATTCTTTGGCCATCGATGCCCTCTTTAGAGATTGGCTCAATGGCTTCTCTGTCGACGGTGGTTGTGTCTACGACTCCACCAGACTAGATACGCTCATCGCCCCTGATTCCTGTGGTGGTTCTATTACCGTCAATTTTATGGCCTCCGACTCCTGTGCCGGTGATGCCAGCTGCTCAGCTACCTTTACCGTTGACACTCCTCTTCCTATCGAGGTCAACTGCCCGGCTGACCTCACCGTCGATGCTTGCCTGGATTCTTTGGCCATCGATGCCCTCTTTAGAGATTGGCTCAATGGCTTCTCTGTCGACGGTGGTTGTGTCTACGACTCCACCAGACTAGATACGCTCATCGCCCCTGATTCCTGTGGTGGTTCTATTACCGTCAATTTTATGGCCTCCGACTCCTGTGCCGGTGATGCCAGCTGCTCAGCTACCTTTACCGTTGACACTCCTCTTCCTATCGAGGTCAACTGCCCGGCTGACCTCACCGTCGATGCTTGCCTGGATTCTTTGGCCATCGATGCCCTCTTTAGAGATTGGCTCAATGGCTTCTCTGTCGACGGTGGTTGTGTCTACGACTCCACCAGACTAGATACGCTCATCGCCCCTGATTCCTGTGGTGGTTCTATCACCGTCAATTTTATGGCCTCCGACTCCTGTGCCGGTGATGCCAGCTGCTCAGCTACCTTTACCGTTGACACTCCTCTTCCTATCGAGGTCAACTGCCCGGCTGACCTCACCGTCGATGCTTGCCTGGATTCTTTGGCCATCGATGCCCTCTTTAGAGATTGGCTCAATGGCTTCTCTGTCGATGGTGGTTGTGTCTACGACTCCACCAGACTAGATACGCTCATCGCCCCTGATTCCTGTGGTGGTTCTATTACCGTCAATTTTATGGCCTCCGACTCCTGTGCCGGTGATGCCAGCTGCTCAGCTACCTTTACCGTTGACACTCCTCTTCCTATCGAGGTCAACTGCCCGGCTGACCTCACCGTCGATGCTTGCCTGGATTCTTTGGCCATCGATGCCCTCTTTAGAGATTGGCTCAATGGCTTCTCTGTCGACGGTGGTTGTGTCTACGACTCCACCAGACTAGATACGCTCATCGCCCCTGATTCCTGTGGTGGTTCTATCACCGTCAATTTTATGGCCTCCGACTCCTGTGCCGGTGATGCCAGCTGCTCAGCTACCTTTACCGTTGACACTCCTCTTCCTATCGAGGTCAACTGCCCGGCTGACCTCACCGTCGATGCTTGCCTGGATTCTTTGGCCATCGATGCCCTCTTTAGAGATTGGCTCAATGGCTTCTCTGTCGATGGTGGTTGTGTCTACGACTCCACCAGACTAGATACGCTCATCGCCCCTGATTCCTGTGGTGGTTCTATTACCGTCAATTTTATGGCCTCCGACTCCTGTGCCGGTGATGCCAGCTGCTCAGCTACCTTTACCGTTGACGCTCCTCTTCCTATCGAGGTCAACTGCCCGGCTGACCTCACCGTCGATGCTTGCCTGGATTCTTTGGCCATCGATGCTCTCTTTAGAGATTGGCTCAATGGCTTCTCTGTCGACGGTGGTTGTGTCTACGACTCCACCAGACTAGATACGCTCATCGCCCCTGATTCCTGTGGTGGTTCTATTACCGTCAATTTTATGGCCTCCGACTCCTGTGCCGGTGATGCCAGCTTCAGCTACCTTTACCGTTGACACTCCTCTTCCTATCGAGGTCAACTGCCCGGCTGACCTCACCGTCGATGCTTGCCTGGATTCTTTGGCCATCGATGCTCTCTTTAGAGATTGGCTCAATGGCTTCTCTGTCGACGGTGGTTGTGTCTACGACTCCACCAGACTAGATACGCTCATCGCCCCTGATTCCTGTGGTGGTTCTATTACCGTCAATTTTATGGCCTCCGACTCCTGTGCCGGTGATGCCAGCTGCTCAGCTACCTTTACCGTTGACACTCCTCTTCCTATCGAGGTCAACTGCCCGGCTGACCTCACCGTCGATGCTTGCCTGGATTCTTTGGCCATCGATGCCCTCTTTAGAGATTGGCTCAATGGCTTCTCTGTCGACGGTGGTTGTGTCTACGACTCCACCAGACTAGATACGCTCATCGCCCCTGATTCCTGTGGTGGTTCTATTACCGTCAATTTTATGGCCTCCGACTCCTGTGCCGGTGATGCCAGCTGCTCAGCTACCTTTACCGTTGACACTCCTCTTCCTATCGAGGTCAACTGCCCGGCTGACCTCACCGTCGATGCTTGCCTGGATTCTTTGGCCATCGATGCCCTCTTTAGAGATTGGCTCAATGGCTTCTCTGTCGACGGTGGTTGTGTCTACGACTCCACCAGACTAGATACGCTCATCGCCCCTGATTCCTGTGGTGGTTCTATTACCGTCAATTTTATGGCCTCCGACTCCTGTGCCGGTGATGCCAGCTGCTCAGCTACCTTTACCGTTGACACTCCTCTTCCTATCGAGGTCAACTGCCCGGCTGACCTCACCGTCGATGCTTGCCTGGATTCTTTGGCCATCGATGCCCTCTTTAGAGATTGGCTCAATGGCTTTTCTGTCGACGGTGGTTGTGTCTACGACTCCACCAGACTAGATACGCTCATCGCCCCTGATTCCTGTGGTGGTTCTATTACCGTCAATTTTATGGCCTCCGACTCCTGTGCCGGTGATGCCAGCTGCTCAGCTACCTTTACCGTTGACGCTCCTCTTCCTATCGAGGTCAACTGCCCGGCTGACCTCACCGTCGATGCTTGCCTGGATTCTTTGGCCATCGATGCCCTCTTTAGAGATTGGCTCAATGGCTTTTCTGTCGACGGTGGTTGTGTCTACGACTCCACCAGACTAGATACGCTCATCGCCCCTGATTCCTGTGGTGGTTCTATTACCGTCAATTTTATGGCCTCCGACTCCTGTGCCGCCAGCTGCTCAGCTACCTTTACCGTTGACACTCCTCTTCCTATCTCAACTGCCCGGCTGACCTCACCGTCGATGCTTGCCTGGCTTTGGCCATCGATGCCCTCTTTAGAGATTGGCTCAATGGCTTTTCTGTCGACGGTGGTTGTGTCTACGACTCCACCAGACTAGATACGCTCATCGCCCCTGATTCCTGTGGTGGTTCTATCACCGTCAATTTTATGGCCTCCGACTCCTGTGCCGGTGATGCCAGCTGCTCAGCTACCTTTACCGTTGACACTCCTCTTCCTATCGAGGTCAACTGCCCGGCTGACCTCACCGTCGATGCTTGCCTGGATTCTTTGGCCATCGATGCCCTCTTTAGAGATTGGCTCAATGGCTTCTCTGTCGACGGTGGTTGTGTCTACGACTCCACCAGACTAGATACGCTCATCGCCCCTGATTCCTGTGGTGGTTCTATCACCGTCAATTTTATGGCCTCCGACTCCTGTGCCGGTGATGCCAGCTGCTCAGCTACCTTTACCGTTGACACTCCTCTTCCTATCGAGGTCAACTGCCCGGCTGACCTCACCGTCGATGCTTGCCTGGATTCTTTGGCCATCGATGCCCTCTTTAGAGATTGGCTCAATGGCTTCTCTGTCGACGGTGGTTGTGTCTACGACTCCACCAGACTAGATACGCTCATCGCCCCTGATTCCTGTGGTGGTTCTATTACCGTCAATTTTATGGCCTCCGACTCCTGTGCCGGTGATGCCAGCTGCTCAGCTACCTTTACCGTTGACGCTCCTCTTCCTATCGAGGTCAACTGCCCTGGTGATACTACTCTACAGCCTTGTCTTCCTCAAGCTCATATTACAAATGCATTTGATTTATGGCTTTCTCAGTTCTCCGCATCAGGCGGCTGTGGACTTGATAGTCTAACCTTGGATACAGCACTGATGAATCGACCAGACTCCACAGGAGGATCATTTACAATCACAGCAACCGCCTACTCACCATGTTTACCGCCGGAATCCTGCTCTAGCACATTCACAGTTTCACAACCAGCCCCCGTGCAAACTACAATCGAATCCACCATCTGCTTTGCCGATACCATAATATTTAATGGTCAAAATATTTTTGCAGAGGGCCCTTACATGGATACCCTCATGGCAGCTAATGGATGCGACTCTATCATTACCCTAAACCTTACCGTCCTCCCTCCAGTCCAATCAACCATCGATTCCACCATCTGCTTTGCCGATACCATAATATTTAATGGTCAAAATATTTTTGCAGAGGGCCCTTACATGGATACCCTCATGGCAGCTAATGGATGCGACTCTATCATTACCCTAAACCTTACCGTCCTCCCTCCAGTCCAATCAACCATCGATTCCACCATCTGCTTTGCCGATACCATAACATTTAATGGTCAAAATATTTTTGCAGAGGGCCCTTACATTGATACCCTCATGGCAGCTAATGGATGCGACTCTTTCATTACCCTGAACCTTACCGTCCTCCCTCCGATCCAATCAACCATCGATTCCACCATCTGCTTTGCCGATACCATAACATTTAATGGTCAAAATATTTTTGCAGAGGGCCCTTACATGGATACCCTCATGGCAGCCAACGGCTGTGACTCTATCATTACACTTAACTTGGAGGTCATACAGCATTCTGCTAGTAACATCATAGCCACCATCTGTCCGGGTGATACGATCATCATCAATGGAGTTGAGTACTTCCAACCTACTATGGTCAATGATACGCTCCCCTCGGCCAACGGGTGTGACTCCATTCTCATGATCAACATCCAATTTGGCAACGAAGTCACCACTACCATCGATCAAACCATCTGTCCGGGTGATACGATCATCATCAATGGAGTTGAGTACTTCCAACCTACCATGGTCAATGATACGCTCCCCTCAGCCAACGGCTGTGACTCCATTCTCATGATCAACATCCAATTTGGCAACGAAGTCACCACTACCATCGATCAAACCATCTGTCCGGGTGATACGATCATCATCAATGGAGTTGAGTACTTCCAACCTACCATGGTCAATGATACGCTCCCCTCGGCCAATGGGTGTGACTCCATTCTTATGATCAACATCCAATTTGGCAACGAAGTCACCACTACCATCGATCAAACCATCTGTCCGGGTGATACGATCATCATCAATGGAGTTGAGTACTTCCAACCTACCATGGTCAATGATACGCTCCCCTCAGCCAACGGATGTGACTCCATTCTCATGATCAACATCCAATTTGGCAACGAAGTCACCACTACCATCGATCAAACCATCTGTCCGGGTGATACGATCATCATCAAAGGAGTTGAGTACTTCCAACCTACCATGGTCAATGATACGCTCCCCTCGGCCAATGGGTGTGACTCCATTCTTATGATCAACATCCAATTTGGCAACGAAGTCACCACTACCATCGATCAAACCATCTGTCCGGGTGATACGATCATCATCAATGGAGTTGAGTACTTCCAACCTACCATGGTCAATGATACGCTCCCCTCAGCCAACGGGTGTGACTCCATTCTCATGATCAACATCCAATTTGGCAACGAAGTCACCACTACCATCGATCAAACCATCTGTCCGGGTGATACGATCATCATCAATGGAGTTGAGTACTTCCAACCTACCATGGTCAATGATACGCTCCCCTCAGCCAACGGGTGTGACTCCATTCTTATGATCAACATCCAATTTGGCAATGAAGTCACCACTACCATCGATCAAACCATCTGTCCGGGTGATACGATCATCATCAATGGAGTTGAGTACTTCCAACCTACCATGGTCAATGATACGCTCCCCTCAGCCAACGGGTGTGACTCCATTCTTATGATCAACATCCAATTTGGCAACGAAGTCACCACTACCATCGATCAAACCATGTGTCCGGGTGATACGATCATCATCAATGGAGTTGAGTACTTCCAACCTACCATGGTCAATGATACGCTCCCTTCAGCCAACGGGTGTGACTCCATTCTTATGATCAACATCCAATCTGGCAACGAAGTCACCACTACCATCGATCAAACCATCTGTCCGGGTGATACGATCATCATCAATGGAGTTGAGTACTTCCAACCTACCATGGTCAATGATACTCTCCCCTCGGCCAATGGGTGTGACTCCATTCTTATGATCAACATCCAATTTGGCAACGAAGTCACCACTACCATCGATCAAACCATCTGTCCGGGTGATACGATCATCATCAATGGAGTTGAGTACTTCCAACCTACCATGGTCAATGATACGCTCCCCTCAGCCAACGGGTGTGACTCCATTCTCATGATCAACATCCAATTTGGCAACGAAGTCACCACTACCATCGATCAAACCATCTGTCCGGGTGATACGATCATCATCAATGGAGTTGAGTACTTCCAACCTACCATGGTCAATGATACGCTCCCCTCAGCCAACGGGTGTGACTCCATTCTTATGATCAACATCCAATTTGGCAATGAAGTCACCACTACCATCGATCAAACCATCTGTCCGGGTGATACGATCATCATCAATGGAGTTGAGTACTTCCAACCTACCATGGTCAATGATACGCTCCCCTCAGCCAACGGGTGTGACTCCATTCTTATGATCAACATCCAATTTGGCAACGAAGTCACCACTACCATCGATCAAACCATCTGTCCGGGTGATACGATCATCATCAATGGAGTTGAGTACTTCCAACCTACCATGGTCAATGATACGCTCCCCTCAGCCAACGGGTGTGACTCCATTCTTATGATCAACATCCAATTTGGCAACGAAGTCACCACTACCATCGATCAAACCATCTGTCCGGGTGATACGATCATCATCAATGGGGTTGAGTACTTCCAACCTACCATGGTCAATGATACTCTCCCCTCGGCCAATGGGTGTGACTCCATTCTTATGATCAACATCCAATTTGGGAACGAAGTCACCACTACCATCGATCAAACCATCTGTCCGGGTGATACGATCATCATCAATGGGGTTGAGTACTTCCAACCTACCATGGTCAATGATACTCTCCCCTCGGCCAATGGGTGTGACTCCATTCTTATGATCAACATCCAATTTGGCAACGAGGTCACCACTACCATCGATCAAACCATCTGTCCGGGTGATACGATCATCATCAATGGAGTTGAGTACTTCCAACCTACCATGGTCAATGATACGCTCCCCTCGGCCAACGGGTGTGACTCCATTCTTATGATCAACATCCAATTTGGCAACGAAGTCACCACTACCATCGATCAAATCATCTGTCCGGGTGATACGATCATCATCAATGGGGTTGAGTACTTCCAACCTACCATGGTCAATGATACGCTCCCCTCGGCCAATGGGTGTGACTCCATTCTTATGATCAACATCCAATTTGGGAACGAAGTCACCACTACCATCGATCAAACCATCTGTCCGGGTGATACGATCATCATCAATGGAGTTGAGTACTTCCAACCTACTATGGTCAATGATACGCTCCCCTCAGCCAACGGCTGTGACTCCATTCTTATGATCAACATCCAATTTGGCAACGAAGTCACCACTAACATCGATCAAACCATCTGTCCGGGTGATACGATCATCATCAATGGGGTTGAGTACTTCCAACCTACCATGGTCAATGATACGCTCCCCTCAGCCAACGGCTGTGACTCCATTCTTATGATCAACATCCAATTCGCCGGTCAGGTAATAGTGCCCGTCACGGCTACCATGTGCCCCGGTGACTCTGTAGAAATCAATGGTGTAAAATATTTTGAAGCCACTCAACTGAACGATACTCTCCAGGGTGCAAATGGATGTGACTCCATTTTACAAATTGATGTCTCTATTGCCAATGAAGTCATTGTGCCAGTCAACGCTACCATTTGCCCCGGAGACTCCGTTGAAATCAATGGCGTGAAATACTTCCAAGCCACTCAACTGAACGATACGCTCCAAGGCACCAACGGTTGTGACTCTATATTGATGATCATAATTGAGGTCGATGAGGAAATAAATACCGAAATATCCGACTCCATCTGTGCCGGTCAGATCTATCCCTTTGGCGGTGATGATTATTCCCAGGCTGGAGTTTACAAAGATACATTGATGAGCAGCGGAGGATGTGATTCCATCGTCACACTCAACCTTTCAATCATCGAAGAAATAAATACGGAAATATCCGACTCCATCTGTGCAGGACAGATCTATACCTTTGGCGGCGATGATTATTCCGAAGCAGGTACTTACAGCAACACTCAGATGAGCAGTGGAGGGTGTGATTCCATCATTACTCTCAACCTTTCCATTATTGAGGAAATTAATACCGAAATATCCGACTCCATCTGTGCCGGACAAACTTACCCCTTTGGCGGTAATGATTATTCCCAAGCTGGAGTTTACAAAGATACCCTATTGAGCAGCGGAGGATGTGATTCCATCATCACCCTCAACCTTTCCATTATCGAGGAAATAAATACCGAAATATCCGACTCCATCTGTGCCGGACAAACTTACCCCTTTGGCGGTAATGATTATTCCCAGGCTGGAGTTTACAAAGATACCCTATTGAGCAGCGGAGGATGTGATTCCATCATTACTCTCAACCTTTCCATTATCGAGGAATTAAATACCGAAATATCCGACTCCATCTGTGCCGGACAGTTCTATCCCTTTGGTGGTGATGATTATTCCCAGGCTGGAGTTTACAAAGATACATTGATGAGCAGCGGAGGATGTGATTCCATCATCACCCTCAACCTCTCCATTATCGAGGAAATAAATACCGAAATATCCGACTCCGTCTGTGCCGGTCAAACCTATCCCTTTGGCGGTGATGATTATTCCGAAGCAGGTACTTACAAAGATACATTGATGAGCAGCGGTGGGTGTGATTCCATCGTCACACTCAACCTTTCCATTATTGAGGAAATAAATACCGAAATATCCGACTCTATCTGTGCCGGTCAGTTCTATCCCTTTGGTGGTAATGATTATTCCGAAGCAGGTAGTTACAAAGATACATTGATGAGCAGCGGAGGGTGTGATTCCATCATCACACTCAACCTCTCCATCATCGAGGAAATAAATACTGAAATATCTGACTCCATCTGTGCCGGGCAGATTTATCAATTTGGCGGTGATGATTATTCCCAAGCTGGAGTTTACAAAGATACCCTATTGAGCAGCGGAGGATGTGATTCCATCATCACCCTCAACCTCTCCATTATCGAGGAAATAAATACCGAAATATCCGACTCCATCTGTGCCGGACAAACTTACCCCTTTGGCGGTAATGATTATTCCCAGGCTGGAGTTTACAAAGATACCCTATTGAGCAGCGGAGGATGTGATTCCATCATTACTCTCAACCTTTCCATTATCGAGGAATTAAATACCGAAATATCCGACTCCATCTGTGCCGGACAGTTCTATCCCTTTGGTGGTGATGATTATTCCCAGGCTGGAGTTTACAAAGATACATTGATGAGCAGCGGAGGATGTGATTCCATCATCACCCTCAACCTCTCCATTATCGAGGAAATAAATACCGAAATATCCGACTCCGTCTGTGCCGGTCAAACCTATCCTTTTGGCGGTGATGATTATTCCGAAGCAGGTACTTACAAAGATACATTGATGAGCAGCGGTGGGTGTGATTCCATCGTCACACTCAACCTTTCCATTATTGAGGAAATAAATACCGAAATATCCGACTCTATCTGTGCCGGTCAGTTCTATCCCTTTGGTGGTGATGATTATGCCATATCCGGTATTTACCGCGATACTTTGGTCAGTGCTGGTGGTTGTGATTCCATCGTCACCCTCACCCTCACTGTGGTCGATGAAGTGTTGGAAACAATTGCTGCGGAAATTTGTCAGGGCGATCAATATATATTTGGTGGTATTAATTATTCCACCGCCGGTGTTTATCGCGACACCCTCATGAGCAGAGGTGGGTGTGATTCCATTGTAGAACTGACACTCACTGTGCTTACCGGTTCCGAACAAAATATTACTGCTGAGATTTGCCAGGGCGATCAATATTTATTCGCTGGTATCAATTATTCAAGCAGTGGCACCTATCGCGATACCATCCCCGCTAGCAATGGCTGCGATTCCATTATTATTTTAGAATTAACCGTCCATCCAACCGCACAGACCCTGGTCGAGCAGGAAATTTGTGAAGGCAGTTCGTTTGTTTTTGGTGGACAATCTTACAATACCTCTGGCACCTACCACGATACCCTGGCTACCCAGCACGGTTGTGATTCGGTGATCACCCTGATGCTCTCAGTCCTTGATCAATTTGAAACCGATATTGCGGTACAAATTTGTGTGGGCGATGAATATGTATTCGGTGGCAATACCCTCACCCAGTCCGGCATTTATCGCGATACCCTAAGTTCGGTGGATGGATGTGACTCCATCATTATTTTAGATCTGGCTGTTGTTGATGAAATACACACCCCAATTGAAGCTCAGATCTGCGCTGGCGATCAATTTACTTTTGGAGGTAATGATTACGCCATCTCCGGTATTTACCGTGACACTTTGGTCAGTGCTGGTGGTTGTGATTCCATCGTTTCACTCACCCTCACCGTGGTCGATGAAGTGTTGGAAACAATTGCTGCGGAAATTTGTCAGGGCGATCAATATTTATTCGCTGGTATTAATTATTCTACCTCTGGTGTTTACCGCGATACCCTGATGAGCACTGGAGGTTGTGACTCTATTGTAGAACTGACCCTCACTGTGCTTGACGGTTCCGAACAAAACATCACCGCTGAAATTTGTGAAGGAGAAAGTTTTGTTTTCGGCAATAGCACCTTGACCGCCAGTGGCACTTATCGCGATACCATCACGGCTAGCAATGGCTGCGATTCCATTATTATTTTAGAATTAACCGTCCATCGAACCGCACAGACCCTGGTCGAGCATCAAATTTGTGAAGGCAGTTCGTTTGTTTTTGGTGGACAATCTTACAATACCTCTGGCACCTACCACGACACCCTGGCTACCCAGCAGGGTTGTGATTCGGTGATCACCCTAATGCTCTCGGTCCTTGATCAATTTGAAACCGATATTGCGGTACAAATTTGTGTGGGCGATGAATATGTATTCGGTGGCAATACCCTCACCCAGTCCGGCATTTATCGCGATACCCTAAGTTCGGTGGATGGATGTGACTCCATCATTATTTTAGATCTGGCTGTTGTTGATGAAATACACACCCCAATTGAAGCTCAGATCTGCGCTGGCGATCAATTTACTTTTGGAGGTAATGATTACGCCATCTCCGGTATTTACCGTGACACTTTGGTCAGTGCTGGTGGTTGTGATTCCATCGTTTCACTCACCCTCACCGTGGTCGATGAAGTGTTGGAAACAATTGCTGCGGAAATTTGTCAGGGCGATCAATATTTATTCGCTGGTATTAATTATTCTACCTCTGGTGTTTACCGCGATACCCTGATGAGCACTGGAGGTTGTGACTCTATTGTAGAACTGACCCTCACTGTGCTTGACGGTTCCGAACAAAACATCACCGCTGAAATTTGTGAAGGAGAAAGTTTTGTTTTCGGCAATAGCACCTTGACCGCCAGTGGCACTTATCGCGATACCATCACGGCTAGCAATGGCTGCGATTCCATTATTATTTTAGAATTAACCGTCCATCGAACCGCACAGACCCTGGTCGAGCATCAAATTTGTGAAGGCAGTTCGTTTGTTTTTGGTGGACAATCTTACAATACCTCTGGCACCTACCACGACACCCTGGCTACCCAGCAGGGTTGTGATTCGGTGATCACCCTAATGCTCTCGGTCCTTGATCAATTTGAAACCGACATTGCGGTACAAATTTGTGTGGACGATGAATATGTATTCGGTGGCAATACCCTCACCCAGTCCGGCATTTATCGCGACACCCTAAGTTCGGTGGATGGCTGTGACTCCATCATTATTTTAGACCTGGCTGTTGTTGATGAAATACACACCCCAATTGAAGCACAGATCTGCGCTGGCGATCAATTTACTTTTGGAGGTAATGATTACGCCATCTCCGGTATTTACCGCGACACTTTGGTCAGTGCCGGTGGTTGTGATTCCATCGTTACACTCACCCTCACCGTGGTCGATGAAGTGTTGGAAACCATTGCTGCTGAAATTTGCCAGGGCGATCAATATTTATTCGCTGGTATTAATTATTCTACCTCTGGTGTTTACCGCGATACCCTGATGAGCACTGGAGGTTGTGACTCTATTGTAGAACTGACCCTCACTGTGCTTACCAGATCCGAACAAAATATTACTGCGGAAATTTGCCAGGGCGATCAATATTTATTTGGTGGCATCAATTACACCACCAGTGGCACTTATCGCGATACCATCCGCGCTAGCAATGGCTGTGATTCCATTATTATTTTAGAATTAACCATCCATCCAACCGCACAGACCATGGTCGAGCATCAAATTTGTGAAGGCAGTTCGTTTGTTTTTGGTGGACAATCCTACAATACCTCTGGCACCTACCACGACACCCTGGCTACCCAGCATGGTTGTGATTCGGTGATCACCCTAATGCTCTCGGTCCTTGATCAATTTGAAACCGATATTGCGGTACAAATTTGTGTGGGCGATGAATATGTATTCGGTGGCAATACCCTCACCCAGTCCGGCATTTATCGCGATACCCTAAGTTCGGTGGATGGATGTGACTCCATCATTATTTTAGATCTGGCCGTTGTTGATGAAATACACACCCCCAATTGAAGCTCAGATCTGCGCTGGCGATCAATTTACTTTTGGAGGTAATGATTACGCCATCTCCGGTATTTACCGTGACACTTTGGTCAGTGCTGGTGGTTGTGATTCCATCGTCACACTCACCCTCACCGTGGTCGATGAAGTGTTGGAAACCATTGCTGCGGAAATTTGTCAGGGCGATCAATATTTATTCGCTGGTATTAATTATTCTACCTCTGGTGTTTACCGCGATACCCTGATGAGCACTGGAGGTTGTGACTCTATTGTAGAACTGACCCTCACTGTGCTTACCGGTTCCGAACAAAACATTACCGCTGAAATTTGTGAAGGAGAAAGTTTTGTTTTCGGCAATAGCACCTTGACCGCCAGTGGCACTTATCGCGATACCATCACGGCTAGCAATGGCTGCGATTCCATTATTATTTTAGAATTAACCGTCCATCGAACCGCACAGACCCTGGTCGAGCATCAAATTTGTGAAGGCAGTTCGTTTGTTTTTGGTGGACAATCTTACAATACCTCTGGCACCTACCACGACACCCTGGCTACCCAGCAGGGTTGTGATTCGGTGATCACCCTAATGCTCTCGGTCCTTGATCAATTTGAAACCGACATTGCGGTACAAATTTGTGTGGACGATGAATATGTATTCGGTGGCAATACCCTCACCCAGTCCGGCATTTATCGCGACACCCTAAGTTCGGTGGATGGCTGTGACTCCATCATTATTTTAGACCTGGCCGTTGTTGATGAAATACACACCCCCGTTGAAGCACAGATCTGCGCTGGCGATCAATTTACTTTTGGAGGTAATGATTACGCCATCTCCGGTATTTACCGCGACACTTTGGTCAGTGCCGGTGGTTGTGATTCCATCGTTACACTCACCCTCACCGTGGTCGATGAAGTGTTGGAAACCATTGCTGCTGAAATTTGTCAGGGCGATCAATATTTATTCGCTGGTATTAATTATTCCACCGCCGGTGTTTATCGCGATACTCTCCGAAGCGCAGGTGGTTGTGATTCTATTGTAGAACTGACACTCACTGTGCTTACCGGTTCCGAACAAAACATTACCGCTGAAATTTGCCAGGGCGATCAATATTTATTCGGTGGCATCAATTACACCACCAGTGGCACCTATCGCGATACCATCCCAGCTCGCAATGGCTGTGACTCCATTATTATTTTAGAATTAACCGTCCATCCAACCGCACAGACCCTGGTCGAGCAGGAAATTTGTGAAGGCAGTTCGTTTGTTTTTGGTGGACAATCCTACAATACCTCTGGCACCTACCACGACACCCTGGCTACCCAGCATGGTTGTGATTCGGTGATCACCCTGATGCTCTCGGTTCTTGATCAATTTGAAACCGATATTGCTGCACAAATTTGTGTGGGCGATGAATATGTATTCGGTGGCAACACCTTCACCCAGTCAGGTATTTATCGCGACACCCTCAGTTCGGTGGATGGCTGTGACTCCATCATTATTTTAGATCTGGCCGTTGTTGATGAAATATACACCCCAATTGAAGCTCAGATCTGCGCTGGCGATCAATTTACTTTTGGAGGTGAGGATTACGCCATCGCCGGTATTTACCGTGACACTTTGGTCAGTGCTGGTGGTTGTGATTCCATTGTCACCCTCACCCTCACCGTGGTCGATGAAGTACTCCAAACCATTGCTGCGGAAATTTGTCAGGGCGATCAATATTTATTCGCTGGTATTAATTATTCCACCGCCGGTGTTTATCGCGATACTCTCCGAAGCGCAGGTGGTTGTGATTCTATTGTAGAACTGACACTCACTGTGTTTAACGGTTCCGACCAAAACATCACCGCTGAAATTTGCCAGGGCGATCAATATTTATTCGGTGGCATCAATTACACCACCAGTGGCACCTATCGCGATACCATCCCAGCTCGCAATGGCTGTGACTCCATTATTATTTTAGAATTAACCGTCCATCCAACCGCACAGACCCTGGTCGAGCAGGAAATTTGTGAAGGCAGTTCGTTTGTTTTTGGTGGACAATCTTACAATACCTCTGGCACCTACCACGACACCCTGGCTACCCAGCAGGGTTGTGATTCGGTGATCACCCTAATGCTCTCGGTCCTTGATCAATTTGAAACCGACATTGCGGTACAAATTTGTGTGGGCGATGAATATGTATTCGGTGGCAACACCTTCACCCAGTCAGGTATTTATCGCGACACCCTCAGTTCGGTGGATGGCTGTGACTCCATCATTATTTTAGATCTGGCCGTTGTTGATGAAATATACACCCCAATTGAAGCTCAGATCTGCGCTGGCGATCAATTTACTTTTGGAGGTGAGGATTACGCCATCGCCGGTATTTACCGTGACACTTTGGTCAGTGCTGGTGGTTGTGATTCCATTGTCACCCTCACCCTCACCGTGGTCGATGAAGTACTCCAAACCATTGCTGCGGAAATTTGTCAGGGCGATCAATATTTATTCGGTGGTATTAATTATTCCACCGCCGGTGTTTATCGCGATACTCTCCGAAGCGCAGGTGGTTGTGATTCTATTGTAGAACTGACACTCACTGTGTTTGACGGTTCCGAACAAAACATCACCGCTGAAATTTGTGAAGGAGAAAGTTTTGTTTTCGGCAATAGCACCTTGACCGCCAGTGGCACTTATCGCGATACCATCACGGCTAGCAATGGCTGCGATTCCATTATTATTTTAGAATTAACCGTCCATCGAACCGCACAGACCCTGGTCGAGCATCAAATTTGTGAAGGCAGTTCGTTTGTTTTTGGTGGACAATCTTACAATACCTCTGGCACCTACCACGACACCCTGGCTACCCAGCAGGGTTGTGATTCGGTGATCACCCTAATGCTCTCGGTCCTTGATCAATTTGAAACCGACATTGCGGTACAAATTTGTGTGGACGATGAATATGTATTCGGTGGCAATACCCTCACCCAGTCCGGCATTTATCGCGACACCCTAAGTTCGGTGGATGGCTGTGACTCCATCATTATTTTAGACCTGGCTGTTGTTGATGAAATACACACCCCAATTGAAGCACAGATCTGCGCTGGCGATCAATTTACTTTTGGAGGTAATGATTACGCCATCTCCGGTATTTACCGCGACACTTTGGTCAGTGCCGGTGGTTGTGATTCCATCGTTACACTCACCCTCACCGTGGTCGATGAAGTGTTGGAAACCATTGCTGCGGAAATTTGTCAGGGCGATCAATATTTATTCGCTGGTATTAATTATTCTACCTCTGGTGTTTACCGCGATACCCTGATGAGCACTGGAGGTTGTGACTCTATTGTAGAACTGACCCTCACTGTGCTTGACGGTTCCGAACAAAACATCACCGCTGAAATTTGTGAAGGAGAAAGTTTTGTTTTCGGCAATAGCACCTTGACCGCCAGTGGCACTTATCGCGATACCATCACGGCTAGCAATGGCTGCGATTCCATTATTATTTTAGAATTAACCGTCCATCGAACCGCACAGACCCTGGTCGAGCATCAAATTTGTGAAGGCAGTTCGTTTGTTTTTGGTGGACAATCTTACAATACCTCTGGCACCTACCACGACACCCTGGCTACCCAGCAGGGTTGTGATTCGGTGATCACCCTAATGCTCTCGGTCCTTGATCAATTTGAAACCGACATTGCGGTACAAATTTGTGTGGACGATGAATATGTATTCGGTGGCAATACCCTCACCCAGTCCGGCATTTATCGCGACACCCTAAGTTCGGTGGATGGCTGTGACTCCATCATTATTTTAGACCTGGCTGTTGTTGATGAAATACACACCCCAATTGAAGCACAGATCTGCGCTGGCGATCAATTTACTTTTGGAGGTAATGATTACGCCATCTCCGGTATTTACCGTGACACTTTGGTCAGTGCCGGTGGTTGTGATTCCATCGTTACACTCACCCTCACCGTGGTCGATGAAGTGTTGGAAACCATTGCTGCTGAAATTTGCCAGGGCGATCAATATTTATTCGGTGGTATTAATTATTCTACCTCTGGTGTTTACCGCGATACCCTGATGAGCACTGGAGGTTGTGACTCTATTGTAGAACTGACCCTCACTGTGCATACCGTATCCGAACAAAACATTACTGCTGAGATTTGTCAGGGTGATCAATACTTATTCGGTGGCATTAATTACTCAAGTAGTGGCACCTATCGCGATACCATCCCAGCTAGCAATGGATGTGATTCCATTATTATTTTAGAATTAACCGTCCATCCAACCGCACAGACACTTATCGAGCATCTAATTTGTGAAGGCAGTTCGTTTGTTTTTGGTGGACAATCCTACAATACCTCTGGCACCTACCACGATACCCTGGCTACCCAGCAGGGTTGTGATTCGGTGATCACTCTGATGCTCTCGGTCCTTGATCAATTTGAAACCGAGATTGCGGTACAAATTTGTGTGGGTGATGAATATGTATTCGGTGGCAATACCCTCACCCAGTCCGGCATTTATCGCGACACCCTAAGTTCGGTGGATGGCTGTGACTCCATCATTATTTTGGACCTGGCCGTTGTTGATGAAATACACACCACCATTGAAGCTACAATCTGCTCCGGCGATCAATTTACCTTTGGAGGTAATGATTACGCCACCTCCGGTATTTACCGCGATACTTTGATCAGTGCCGGAGGTTGTGATTCCATCATTACCCTTGCCCTCACCGTGGTCGATGAAGTGTTGGAAACCATTGCTGCGGAAATTTGCCAGGGCGATCAATATTTATTCGCTGGTATTAATTATTCTAACTCTGGTGTTTACCGCGATACCCTGATGAGCACTGGAGGTTGTGACTCTATTGTAGAACTGACCCTCACTGTGCTTACCGGATCCGAACAAAATATTACTGCTGAGATTTGCCAGGGCGATCAATATTTATTCGGTGACATTAATTACTCAAGTAGTGGCACCTATCGCGATACCATCCCAGCTCGCAATGGCTGCGACTCCATTATTATTTTAGAATTAACCGTCCATCCAACCGCACAGACCCTGGTCGAGCAGGAAATTTGTGAAGGCAGTTCGTTTGTTTTTGGTGGCCAATCCTACAATACCGCTGGCACTTACCACGACACCCTGGCTACCCAGCATGGTTGTGATTCGGTGATCACCCTGATGCTCTCAGTTCTCGATCAATTTGAAACCGACATTGCGGTGCAAATTTGTGTGGACGATGAATATGTATTCGGTGGCAATACCCTCACCCAGTCCGGCATTTATCGCGACACCCTAAGTTCGGTGGATGGCTGTGACTCCATCATTATTTTAGACCTGGCCGTTGTTGATGAAATACACACCCCCGTTGAAGCTCAGATCTGCGCTGGCGATCAATTTACTTTTGGAGGTAATGATTATGCCATATCCGGTATTTACCGCGATACTTTGGTCAGTGCCGGTGGATGTGATTCCATCGTCACCTTGACCCTCACTGTGGTCGATGAAGTGTTGGAAACCATTGCTGCGGAAATTTGCCAGGGCGATCAATATTTATTCGCTGGTATTAATTATTCTAACTCTGGTGTTTACCGCGATACCCTGATGAGCACTGGAGGTTGTGACTCTATTGTAGAACTGACCCTCACTGTGCTTACCGGATCCGAACAAAATATTACTGCTGAGATTTGCCAGGGCGATCAATATTTATTCGGTGACATTAATTACTCAAGTAGTGGCACCTATCGCGATACCATCCCAGCTCGCAATGGCTGCGACTCCATTATTATTTTAGAATTAACCGTCCATCCAACCGCACAGACCCTGGTCGAGCAGGAAATTTGTGAAGGCAGTTCGTTTGTTTTTGGTGGCCAATCCTACAATACCGCTGGCACTTACCACGACACCCTGGCTACCCAGCATGGTTGTGATTCGGTGATCACCCTGATGCTCTCAGTTCTCGATCAATTTGAAACCGACATTGCGGTACAAATTTGTGTGGGCGATGAATATGTATTCGGTGGCAACACCTTCACCCAGTCAGGCATTTATCGCGACACCCTCAGTTCGGTGACTCCATCATTATTTTAGATCTGGCCGTTGTTGATGAAATATACACCCCAATTGAAGCTCAGATCTGCGCTGGCGATCAATTTACTTTTGGAGGTGAGGATTACGCCATCGCCGGTATTTACCGTGACACTTTGGTCAGTGCTGGTGGTTGTGATTCCATTGTCACCCTCACCCTCACCGTGGTCGATGAAGTACTCCAAACCATTGCTGCGGAAATTTGTCAGGGCGATCAATATTTATTCGGTGGTATTAATTATTCCACCGCCGGTGTTTATCGCGATACTCTCCGAAGCGCAGGAGGTTGTGACTCTATTGTAGAACTGACCCTCACTGTGCATACCGTATCCGAACAAAATTGTCAGGGTGATCAATACTTATTCGGTGGCATTAATTACTCAAGTAGTGGCACCTATCGCGATACCAAGCTAGCAATGGATGTGATTCCATTATTATTTTAGACACTTATCGAGCATCTAATTTGTGAAGGCAGTTCGTTTGTTTTTGGTGGACAATCCTACAATACCTCTGGCACCTACCACGATACCCTGGCTACCCAGCAGGGTTGTGATTCGGTGATCACTCTGATGCTCTCGGTCCTTGATCAATTTGAAACCGAGATTGCGGTACAAATTTGTGTGGGTGATGAATATGTATTCGGTGGCAATACCCTCACCCAGTCCGGCATTTATCGCGACACCCTAAGTTCGGTGGATGGCTGTGACTCCATCATTATTTTGGACCTGGCCGTTGTTGATGAAATACACACCACCATTGAAGCTACAATCTGCTCCGGCGATCAATTTACCTTTGGAGGTAATGATTACGCCACCTCCGGTATTTACCGCGATACTTTGATCAGTGCCGGAGGTTGTGATTCCATCATTACCCTTGCCCTCACCGTGGTCGATGAAGTGTTGGAAACCATTGCTGCGGAAATTTGCCAGGGCGATCAATATTTATTCGCTGGTATTAATTATTCTAACTCTGGTGTTTACCGCGATACCCTGATGAGCACTGGAGGTTGTGACTCTATTGTAGAACTGACCCTCACTGTGCTTACCGGATCCGAACAAAATATTACTGCTGAGATTTGCCAGGGCGATCAATATTTATTCGGTGACATTAATTACTCAAGTAGTGGCACCTATCGCGATACCATCCCAGCTCGCAATGGCTGCGACTCCATTATTATTTTAGAATTAACCGTCCATCCAACCGCACAGACCCTGGTCGAGCAGGAAATTTGTGAAGGCAGTTCGTTTGTTTTTGGTGGCCAATCCTACAATACCGCTGGCACTTACCACGACACCCTGGCTACCCAGCATGGTTGTGATTCGGTGATCACCCTGATGCTCTCAGTTCTCGATCAATTTGAAACCGACATTGCGGTGCAAATTTGTGTGGACGATGAATATGTATTCGGTGGCAATACCCTCACCCAGTCCGGCATTTATCGCGACACCCTAAGTTCGGTGGATGGCTGTGACTCCATCATTATTTTAGACCTGGCCGTTGTTGATGAAATACACACCCCCGTTGAAGCTCAGATCTGCGCTGGCGATCAATTTACTTTTGGAGGTAATGATTATGCCATATCCGGTATTTACCGCGATACTTTGGTCAGTGCCGGTGGATGTGATTCCATCGTCACCTTGACCCTCACTGTGGTCGATGAAGTGTTGGAAACCATTGCTGCGGAAATTTGCCAGGGCGATCAATATTTATTCGCTGGTATTAATTATTCTAACTCTGGTGTTTACCGCGATACCCTGATGAGCACTGGAGGTTGTGACTCTATTGTAGAACTGACCCTCACTGTGCTTACCGGATCCGAACAAAATATTACTGCTGAGATTTGCCAGGGCGATCAATATTTATTCGGTGACATTAATTACTCAAGTAGTGGCACCTATCGCGATACCATCCCAGCTCGCAATGGCTGCGACTCCATTATTATTTTAGAATTAACCGTCCATCCAACCGCACAGACCCTGGTCGAGCAGGAAATTTGTGAAGGCAGTTCGTTTGTTTTTGGTGGCCAATCCTACAATACCGCTGGCACTTACCACGACACCCTGGCTACCCAGCATGGTTGTGATTCGGTGATCACCCTGATGCTCTCAGTTCTCGATCAATTTGAAACCGACATTGCGGTGCAAATTTGTGTGGACGATGAATATGTATTCGGTGGCAATACCCTCACCCAGTCCGGCATTTATCGCGACACCCTAAGTTCGGTGGATGGCTGTGACTCCATCATTATTTTAGACCTGGCCGTTGTTGATGAAATACACACCCCCGTTGAAGCTCAGATCTGCGCTGGCGATCAATTTACTTTTGGAGGTAATGATTATGCCATATCCGGTATTTACCGCGATACTTTGGTCAGTGCCGGTGGATGTGATTCCATCGTCACCTTGACCCTCACTGTGGTCGATGAAGTGTTGGAAACCATTGCTGCGGAAATTTGTCAGGGCGATCAATATATATTTGGTGGTATTAATTATTCCACCGCCGGTGTTTATCGCGATACTCTCCGAAGCGCAGGTGGGTGTGATTCTATTGTAGAACTGACACTCACTGTGCTTACCGGTTCCGAACAAAACATTACTGCTGAGATTTGCCAGGGTGATCAATACCTATTCGGTGGCATTAATTACTCGAGTAGTGGCACCTATCGCGATACCATCCCAGCTCGCAATGGCTGCGACTCCATTATTATTTTAGAATTAACCGTCCATCCAACCGCACAGACCCTGGTCGAGCAGGAAATTTGTGAAGGCAGTTCGTTTGTTTTTGGTGGACAATCCTACAATACCGCTGGCACTTACCACGACACCCTGGCTACCCAGCATGGTTGTGATTCGGTGATCACCCTGATGCTCTCAGTCCTTGATCAATTTGAAACCGATATTGCTGCACAAATTTGTGTGGGCGATGAGTATGTTTTTGGTGGCAACACCTTCACCCAGTCAGGTATTTATCGCGACACCCTAAGTTCGGTGGATGGCTGTGACTCCATCATTATTTTGGACCTGGCCGTTGTTGATGAAATACACACCACCATTGAAGCTACAATCTGCTCCGGCGATCAATTTACCTTTGGAGGTAATGATTACGCCACCTCCGGTATTTACCGCGATACTTTGATCAGTGCCGGAGGTTGTGATTCCATCATTACCCTTGCCCTCACCGTGGTCGATGAAGTGTTGGAAACCATTGCTGCTGAAATTTGTCAGGGCGATCAATATTTATTCGCTGGTATTAATTATTCTAACTCTGGTGTTTACCGCGATACCCTGATGAGCACTGGAGGTTGTGACTCTATTGTAGAACTGACCCTCACTGTGCTTACCGGTTCCGACCAAAACATCACCGCTGAAATTTGCCAGGGCGATCAATATTTATTCGGTGGCATCAATTACACCACCAGTGGCACCTATCGCGATACCATCCCAGCTCGCAATGGCTGTGACTCCATTATTATTTTAGAATTAACCGTCCATCCAACCGCACAGACCCTGGTCGAGCAGGAAATTTGTGAAGGCAGTTCGTTTGTTTTTGGTGGCCAATCCTACAATACCGCTGGCACTTACCACGACACCCTGGCTACCCAGCATGGTTGTGATTCGGTGATCACCCTGATGCTCTCAGTTCTCGATCAATTTGAAACCGACATTGCGGTGCAAATTTGTGTGGACGATGAATATGTATTCGGTGGCAATACCCTCACCCAGTCCGGCATTTATCGCGACACCCTAAGTTCGGTGGATGGCTGTGACTCCATCATTATTTTAGACCTGGCCGTTGTTGATGAAATACACACCCCCGTTGAAGCTCAGATCTGCGCTGGCGATCAATTTACTTTTGGAGGTAATGATTATGCCATATCCGGTATTTACCGCGATACTTTGGTCAGTGCCGGTGGATGTGATTCCATCGTCACCTTGACCCTCACTGTGGTCGATGAAGTGTTGGAAACCATTGCTGCGGAAATTTGTCAGGGCGATCAATATTTATTCGCTGGTATTAATTATTCCACCGCCGGTGTTTATCGCGATACTCTCCGAAGCGCAGGTGGTTGTGATTCTATTGTAGAACTGACACTCACTGTGCTTACCAGATCCGACCAAAACATCACCGCTGAAATTTGCCAGGGCGATCAATATTTATTCGGTGGCATCAATTACACCACCAGTGGCACCTATCGCGATACCATCCCAGCTCGCAATGGCTGTGACTCCATTATTATTTTAGAATTAACCGTCCATCCAACCGCACAGACCCTGGTCGAGCAGGAAATTTGTGAAGGCAGTTCGTTTGTTTTTGGTGGACAATCCTACAATACCTCTGGCACCTACCACGACACCCTGGCTACCCAGCATGGTTGTGATTCGGTGATCACCCTGATGCTCTCGGTTCTTGATCAATTTGAAACCGATATTGCTGCACAAATTTGTGTGGGCGATGAATATGTATTCGGTGGCAACACCTTCACCCAGTCAGGTATTTATCGCGACACCTTCAGTTCGGTGGATGGCTGTGACTCCATCATTATTTTAGATCTGGCCGTTGTTGATGAAATACACACCCCCATTGAAGCTCAGATCTGCGCTGGCGATCAATTTACTTTTGGAGGTGAGGATTACGCCATCTCCGGTATTTACCGTGACACTTTGGTCAGTGCTGGTGGTTGTGATTCCATCGTCACCCTCACCCTCACCGTGGTCGATGAAGTGTTGGAAACCATTGCTGCTGAAATTTGTCAGGGCGATCAATATTTATTCGCTGGTATTAATTATTCCACCGCCGGTGTTTATCGCGATACTCTCCGAAGCGCAGGTGGTTGTGATTCTATTGTAGAACTGACACTCACTGTGCTTACCGGTTCCGAACAAAACATTACCGCTGAAATTTGTGAAGGAGAAAGTTTTGTTTTCGGCAATAGCACCTTGACCGCCAGTGGCACTTATCGCGATACCATCACGGCTAGCAATGGCTGCGATTCCATTATTATTTTAGAATTAACCGTCCATCGAACCGCACAGACCCTGGTCGAGCAGGAAATTTGTGAAGGCAGTTCGTTTGTTTTTGGTGGACAATCCTACAATACCTCTGGCACCTACCACGACACCCTGGCTACCCAGCATGGTTGTGATTCGGTGATCACCCTGATGCTCTCGGTTCTTGATCAATTTGAAACCGACATTGCGGTACAAATTTGTGTGGACGATGAATATGTATTCGGTGGCAATACCCTCACCCAGTCCGGCATTTATCGCGACACCCTAAGTTCGGTGGATGGCTGTGACTCCATCATTATTTTAGACCTGGCTGTTGTTGATGAAATACACACCCCAATTGAAGCACAGATCTGCGCTGGCGATCAATTTACTTTTGGAGGTAATGATTACGCCATCTCCGGTATTTACCGCGACACTGTGATCAGCGCCGGTGGATGTGATTCCATCGTTACTCTTACCCTCACTGTGGTCGACGAAGTGCTCCAAACAATTGCTGCGGAAATTTGTCAGGGCGATCAATATTTATTCGGTGGCATTAATTATTCCACTGCTGGTGTTTATCGCGATACTCTGATGAACAGCGGAGGATGTGACTCCATTGTAGAACTGACCCTTACGGTGCTGGATCAATTCACAGAGGAATTAAGCTTTGAGATATGTAATGGATCTGAGATTGTTGTCAATAACATTATTTATAGAAGTCCGGGCATTTATCGAGACACCTTGGTCGGATCAAATGGATGTGACAGTATTATACTAGTTGAAATTGTGACACTGGCTCAAACAAGCATTACTACTGAGCAAGTAATCTGCCCTGGTGAAAGCATACATTTTCAAGATAGGATGATCTCTGAAGCTGGCTTCTATTCCGACACCCTAACTGGGACAAATGGATGTGACAGTATCGTCAATCTTGAATTAGTTGTCCGAAGTATATCAGAATTCATTTTCCACCACAAAATCTGTGAAGGAGAATCCATCATCATCGAAGGTCAATTGTATAGTGATGACACGACCTTTACCAATGTCTTTTCCGATCAATTTGGTTGTGATAGTTTGGTCACGCACATCGTTGAAATCATTCCTGATATCTTACTAGATGGGCAAGGAGGTACCATATGTGAAGGTGAGTCAATTGAGCTCTCCGTGACTGGCCATCAGGGGCAACCTCTTCAATGGGAGCCATCTGCTTCTCTTTCCTGTGATGATTGTGCCAATCCGATTGCAAAACCAGATACAACAACCATATACATAGTATCGACGATTGGATGTGGAGGTGTATTGATCACAGAAGAGATTACCGTAGAGGTACTACCTCTCCCTACATTAGAGGTGACACAAGATCAGAAAATTCAGAAGGGTGATCCCGTGGAATTGACTGGACTAACAGAACCTAATAATCAGGTCGACTGGTACAACAACACGGAACAAAAACCCATTTGCCAAGACTGCCCCACCATCATAGAGAGACCCGAGCGAGAAACCACTTATGCAGCCTCCACTGCCAATTTGCTGGGTTGTCCCATATTGAAACAGGTAACAATCACCGTAGATGATGAGTGCGAACTAGAAAAGGTAAAAGTGGTCAACGCTTTTACTCCAAACAATGATGGAGTGAATGACCATTTCGACATTATCAGCGAAGGGGTTGGTAGAATAGGGTTAGTGCAGGTGTTTAACCGTTGGGGGGAGAAGGTCTTTGAGACCATAGGAAACGAGTTGAGATGGGATGGTACACATCGTGGCGAAGCCGTAAATCCCGGAGTTTACGTTTATACAATCGAAACAATTTGTGTGAGCGGTGATCAGAGACTGATTGCCGGAAATGTCACTGTACTCAGATGAGAATTTTTTTTAATTTCACATAAGCGCTTTTCTATATACGAACACACCATGAAACCCGTAATTTTTAGATTGCATTTTCTTGTGCAAGCCTTAATCCTAGCTGTAGGCCTCTGCTTTATTGTGCCTGCATTCGGCCAAGATATTCATCTCTCCCACATTCATGCATCGCCGCTCTATTTGAACCCAGCGATGACAGGCGTCTTTAATGGTGATTTACGGTTTATTGCAAACTACAGAGGTCAATGGAATTCCTTCACACAGGGATTTCGATCATTGATTACATCAGCCGATATGAAACTAAACCGGGGTTTGACCATTCGAGACGATATGGGAGTAGGCTTTCAGGCTACCGCAGACCGGGCTGGTGATTTGGATTTCACCATCTTGAATGCCAATACCTCGTTTTCATATCTCAAGGCATTGAATTCCGATGGCACACATATACTGGCAGCGGGTTTCAGTGTTGGATTTACCCAAAATAGCATTGACATTACTAAGGCCATCTTGACAGAAGAACAAGACCCATACTTACAAAATCCAGATTTCGAAAGTTCCTTAAGTATTTTCGACCTATCTGCTGGACTAAGCTGGTTTGTGCCACTTACTGTTGACGACTTTCTTTATTTAGGTGGAAGCTACTTTCACTTTAATCGATCTCGTGTATCCTTCTTACGTGCACAAGTTAGTCCTATAGAGGACAGTCAATTATATTTTCCAAAAACGGTTTTACATGGAGGTGGTAGCTTTCGCCTTACTCCCTATCTCACTATTAAACCTAGCTTTATCTTCCTTGAACAAGGCCCTCATCAAGAGATCAACATCGGGACTTATTTCACCATAAACACCACAGAACGCAGATATCTGGCACCTAACTACAAATTGCACATTGGAGGCTGGTTTCGTTGGTCCTTTCGAGATGGTGTTTACAATCGCGATGCTTTGGTAGCCAGCGTCCGATATGACTACTATGATACCGTATATGCGATATCCTATGACATCAATGTGTCAGACTTGGTTAAAGCCACGAATGGAAGAGGTGGTCCGGAACTTTCAATCATCCACTATATCGATTTTATCCGCCCCGAAAGAAAACAGTTTAAGGTGAAGTGCCCGGCCTTTTGATGGAAATAGGTCGATTTCTGATTCTGCAGCTGTTAAAAAGATCCTAAAGTTTGTGAATTTGTAAGCATGCAGCAAAACTACAAGATCAACCACCGCGTTACTGCATAAACAATAACCTTTGTTTATGATACGTCTGATTCTTTTTATCACATTGATTGGTACAACATCGCACCTTAGCCAAGCACAAAAGCTTGGAGAACTCTTTAACAAAGCCAAAGATGTTCTGGATGGCGGGCTCTCGAATGAGGAAATCGGAATGGGCTTAAAAGAAGCCCTTCAATTGGGTACGGGAGAAGCGGTAGACTTTCTCTCTGCTGAAGATGGCTTTTATAAAACAATATATAAGATAACCCTGCCAGAAGAAGCACAACAGATCGTTAAAAAACTAACTATGGTGCCGGGTTTTGGTAACCTGGAAAAAGATCTTGTTGAGCGTATGAATCGTGCTGCTGAATTGGCGGCAAAAAAAGCCAAACCCATCTTCGCTTCTGCTATTAAGGGTTTAACTTTTAAGGATGTCACGGAAATATTGATGGGGGAACAAGATGCGGCAACCCGGTATCTGGAACGAACCACCTCCGAGCAATTATATGAAGAGTTTCGACCGGTAATAGCTGGGGCGTTAGATGAGGTGAATGCAAGAAGCCTTTGGAAAGATGCCGTCACCGCCTACAACAAATTGCCCTTGGTAAAAAAGACCAATCCTGATCTTGACGATCACGTAACCAACAAATCATTGGATGGTGTATTTTCGTTGATTGAAAAGAAAGAAGAAGGAATCAGATCTGACGTCAACCAACGCACATCTGACCTTTTGCAAAAGGTATTTGCCAAGCAAGATAAGAGCTGAGAAGGTCGCTGTCCTGTTCTAAATTGGTCTTACATAGCTGAGCCATATTTGATCGATGGCAAGATTCCAAACATCATTGGCGTTATTATTGAGGTTTTTTATCAGCATCCGGGTCCCAAATTTTAAACATACTGATTGAAAGACAGCACTGAAGTGATGAGAACACATTTATCTCTGATTGGATTTCTCATGGTTACTGTGGCTTGGTCCCAGGAACCCATGCGGGTAGAGCGTTGTACCGCCGTATCTCCTGACGCCCCGGTATATAATATTCATGTCGATGAAGAAGATAATAAATGGGTAAGCAATTCTGAAGGACTTTGGCAGGTGCATGCCGCAGACCTCGCAACCCCGTTGGAGGTTCCTTCGGGGGAAGTCAGCTTGCTCAGTTTTCCCGATGGAAATCATGATCTGCGATGGTCAAAGGGAGAACTTAATAGCCTACTTGATGGGGCCCTGAGTGGATCAAATGAGATTACGTGCGGGTTCTATAATGCCGTCCAAGATCACTTATGGATAGGAACATCGGAGACCGGCCTTTTCATGTTTCGCACACAACCAAAGTTTCGCTGGGCCAAGGAAATCAGCCGCAGAATGCCTAAACTCAGGTCTAACCACATCAATTCCATTTATATTGATGGAGATGAAGACCGCCATTTCTTTGCGACAAATGAAGGTGTTGCTGCAGGCAGAGATGGAAGATGGGGATTGGAAGAAAGATACTTTCGGTTCCAGGCTATTGCCAACCGAGGTCAGGAAGTTTGGCTACTGGCAGAAGATTTGATTTGGGTCGTAAATGCTGATGATGACTGGCGATCGGTCGACATCGACCCCGAACAAGTACAGGGCGAAATAAAGGATATTGCCTTTGATCGGGATGGAAGGTTATGGATTGCATCCGAGTATCTCACGATGTATGATCCTGAGAATGAAGCCTATAAGATTTTTGATGGGGCCGATTATTTTACTAGCTCCAATGTAAACTGTATTGCAGTAGATCGCACCGGTGCAGTTTGGGTAGGAACCCAGGACAAAGGACTCTACTTGATCGAGAAGGAATCTGCAATGACCGTAACCTGTCTGGTAGATCAAGAGTTATCCTGTGTTCCGGATACTGATGATGCCTCCCTTATTGTAAAAATTAATGGAGGACAGCCACCCTATACTTATGTATGGGAAGGAGAAGACCTCACCGGCGACAATCCGCAAGGCTTGGGACCAGGTAAATATGTAGTGAGTGTCACGGATAGTCGAGGCCAAACCAAGGTTGCAGAGGGAATCGTTGAAGATACCCGTATTCATCTATCCATTGAGGCGGAGCAGCCGGCCACTCCAGATGGGAGCTCCAAGGGAAGTGCCACAGCGACGGTTGAGGGTGGAAAACCGAAACTAGTATTTCAATGGGATAATGGAGAGGCTGGTCCAAGAGCAGAAAATTTGACCGCAGGGTTGCACCAGTTGACGGTCACTGATGCACGCGGCTGTAAGGCTGAGGGAACTGTAGAGATTTCACAGGAAATTGGTGAATTAACTGTTTCTCTGGAAAAGACACAGACGACCCTATGTGCTGGAGATGGGAAAAATGCGGTAAAAGCTAATGTGAGCGGAGGACTGGCTCCCTACGCATTCAAGTGGAGTGATCCGGCCCTTACTGGCGCTGAGGTCAGTGGAATGGGTGCCGGGCTATATTATGTCACCGTATCTGACAGCAGAGGCAAATCAGCTAGTACATCTATAAATATCGAGGCCATTGAGGCCCTGCAGTTGACCGCCACCGCCTCTGGTGTTGCCCGTCCGGGAAAAGCGGATGGCAGAGCTGTGGCAAATGTCACTGGTGGGACTGGAAAATATACCTATGCTTGGGATAATGGGGAAAAGTCAAAGAACGCTGAGAACCTGAGCCCGGGAAAGCACACGGTAACGGTGACTGATGAAGCAGGATGTGTTGTCGAAGGTAGCGTGGAAATTTCTCAGGAGATTGGAGAGCTTAGCGTATCTATGGAAAGAACGGGAACCAGTGATTGTGCTGGAGATGGGAAAAATAGTGTTCGTGTCAATGTGAATGGAGGGCTTGCTCCTTATACTTATCAATGGAGTTCAGCAGATCTTAGTGGAAATGAAGCCACTGGAATGACTGGGGGTTTGTATTACGTCACAGTTTCTGACAACAGTGGCAAATCTGCATCAACATCAATCAATCTTGAAGCCATTGAGCCGATAGAGCTTAATGCTACCGCAACGGCCGCCGCCAGCACTGGAAATGCAGATGGTAGAGCCACAGTGAGCGCCAAAGGAGGCACCGGTAAATATACTTACGCTTGGGACAGTGGAGAAAAAACAAAGAATGCCACAAATCTTAGTCCAGGCATGCATTCAGTAACTGTAACAGATGAAGCCGGCTGCACAGAAACAGCTGAGATCGAAATAAGTGAAGATATTGCTGAATTGTCTGTAGTTTTAGATGGCTTAGACATCCCTTGTTTTGGAGATCAAAGTGGTGAAATAGAAGCATTAATTCGAGGTGGCAAAAAACCGTTTTCTATTGTATGGAATCAACCGGATCTGAATGGAGATCACCTTACAGGCTTGACGGGTGGATCTTATGCAATCACCGTCACCGATGCAGTGGGCAACCAAGCCAGTGCCAGCCTCACATTGAATGAACCTGATGAGCTCTCTGCTGAGATTGTTGAACAAAGAGGGGTAACTGATGAGGCTTCCAAGGACGGCAAAGCCCAGATCGAAGTAAATGGAGGAAGCGGCTCCTACGAAATTGTCTGGGACAATCAGGTTACAGGCGACAAAGTGGATAACTTGAGTTTAGGCAGTCACAGTGTGACGGTCACCGATGGCAACAATTGTTCACTAAGTAAGACTTTTGAGGTTGAACAAAAAATCTTGCCTCAACTCACTCTATCCAAATTGCGCAGCGGCCAGGTGGTTCAGATGCAGATGCTTCAATTTGATGCCGACAGCACCAATATTAACGAATCAGCAAAACCCGTTTTGACTGAAGTCTATCAATTCTTAAAAGACAATCCGGCTGTCGTGATTCGGGTAGAAGGTCACACCAACAATATTCCACCAGATGAATTTTGTGACCGCTTGTCTACGGCTAGAGCAAAGTCAGTAGCCGAGTATATCGTGCAGCAAGGCATTGCCGATGAACGGGTCTACTACAAGGGATATGGGAAGCGGAATCCTATATATTCAAACCGAACAGCGGAGGGTCGCAGAAAAAATCAACGAGTCGAAATTCAGATTTTGAAGGTTCGGGAAGATGGTTGAGTGTACTACCATCTGTGATTTGAAGACTTGGGAAACAATCGTCTCAGGCAGCTAAGGCCCTATTTACTCTTGTCCTCACCACACCATCAGGAACGCTTATATCAAATGGCCCTATCCATTCCAAGACTTGTGAATCACTCGACAACTGACATCCCATATGAAAAACCACACCCCTACTGCTCTGTAAACGAAAGGTGGCAAAGACCAGAGCCGGGTCAGCGTCTGCTGGATCAGGTTCATACATCCACACATCTTGTTCGGGGCACAAATCCAGCAACTGAGCCAGGACTTCTGCCGAAGGCAAAGCACTTACTGACCGATCGGCCATCAAATCATTGGCAATGGCATCGATATGCATCTGTCTCTTTGGATTGACATTAGATTCTATAGTACCCATGACATTATCTTTTTGATGATAAATCAAAAGTAAATTACAACTGTGCAACGAATTTGCACAGTGAATTCTTTTTGGAATTTAGTAGTAACTTTATAAGATAGAGACCTTCAGTCATGAAAATTGCATTTACCCTTAATGGAAAAGTCGTAGAGCTAGAGGCTCCTGAAAACGCCAACCTTCTCTGGACATTACGAGATCGCCTCAAACTTACCGGTACCAAATACGCATGTGGGATTGCCCAATGCGGTGCTTGCACCGTACATCTTGATGGTAAGCCCGTTCGATCTTGCACTATGCCCTTGAAAGTTGCATCCGGCAGAGAGATTACGACGATTGAAGGTCTGAAGTCAGAAGAAGGTTTACATCCCCTTCAAGAAGCGTGGATAGAAGCTCAAGTACCACAGTGCGGCTATTGTCAATCAGGTCAGATTATGCAAGCTGCCGCTCTCTTGAGCGAGAATGATTCACCAACCCATGAAGAAATTACTGATTATATGAATGGAATCTTATGCCGGTGTGGTGCCTACATGCGTGTAAGAAAAGCCATCAAGCTGGCATCTGCCAAAATCAATCCCCAATGACCAAGATCATGAAAGGCTTTCCGGAAATTTCCCGACGCAAGTTTCTCGCCTCCGCCACCGGTATCACCTTTGCCGTAGTTGCTGGATCTTTCGTCCCGATTCCCAAATCTAAAGAACCTGAAGCCAGCCCTGCCAAGATTAAAGGAGAAGGGATTAATGCCTGGGTACATTTGGGCTATGACGATCGAATAGTGATCTTCAATCCAGCCGCTGAGATGGGTCAAGGATCGATGACTGCGCTTGCCATGATCATTGCCGAAGAAATGGATGCCGACTGGTCTAAGGTCGAAGTCCAACATTCTCCTATCAAACCAGAGATCTATGGTCTTCAATGGGGTGGCAAGTTGGGCGGCCCTATGATCACGGTAGGAAGCCGGACGGTTCGTGGCTACTATAAAGGTCTGAGGCAGGCCGGAGCACAAGCGCGATACGTGTTGCTGCACACGGTCAGTCAAAGCCAAGGAATCCCGATGGATGAGTTGACCACGGATACAGGTGTTGTGCTCCACAAGCCCTCTGGTAAAAAGTGGTCTTATGGCTCCGTGGCAGGCATGGACATCACGATCGAGGACCTTCCACGGATTCCAGAATCGGAATGGAAGAATCCTGCTGATTTTCGCCTTATCGGAAAGTCGATACAGCGGGTCGATATACCTGGTAAAGTCGACGGTAGCGCCAAGTTTTCTATGGATGTTGACCTTCCTGGTATGGTCATAGCTCTAATGAGCCGGTCTCCGGTAAATGGTTCCACTCCTTCTATTCAGAATGAAAGCGAAATCCAAGCACTCCCCGGCTACATTGACTTGGTTAATTTGCAGCATGGTGTAGCATTGGTTTTTGAAAATTTTGAGGATGCTTTTGCTGCCAAAAAGAAGTTACACATTGAATGGAGCATGGCATCTGCCGCTGGATATGACTCGGTTCAGGCCTTCGATCAGTACAAGGAGTTGTGTGTTGCTGATGGAGAGCAAAAAGTCATTGAAAAAAAAGGAAATGCAACTAAAGCATTAAAGGAGGCTGATCAGATCGTTGAAGCAACTTACTGTAATGATTTCACCTATCACGCGCAGATGGAGCCCCTAAATGCAGTGGTTTCCCTGGCTCCTGATGGAGGCTCGGCCGAAGCCTGGATCGGAAGTCAGGCTCCTGATCGAGCTTTAAACGCCATCGCAGATGCCCTGGAGCTCGATGCCGCTCAGGTCACCCTTCATCCCTGTTACCTGGGTGGAGGTTTTGGAAGGCGATCTATGGCTGACTATGCGGAAGAAGCTGCCTTGATCGCTAAAAAAGTACAAAAGCCCGTAAAATTGATCTGGACCAGAGAAGATGATCTGCAATATGGAGCTTTTCGTCCCATCAGTGTACAATTTCTCCAGGCGGCTTTAGATCAAAAGGGATACCCCTCAAGTTGGAAACATATAACCGCTGGTACCGGTGGCGGACTGATGACCTCAGGTGTCGAAATACCTTATTACAAGATCGACAATATCCACCTTGAAGAACGCAATATAGATGAAGGGGTCAGGACCAAGCATTGGAGGTCCGTTGGACACGGGCCCAATAAATATGCCATCGAAGCCTTTATCGATGAAATTTGTCTGAAACTCGATCGTGATCCACTTGAATATCGCAAGTATTTGCTGCGTAATAATCCACGAGAACTCCAAGTATTGAATAAAGTGGTTGACATGTGTTCTTGGGACAATGAACCTGTAAAAGGAAGAGCTCGAGGACTTGCTTTTGCTGAGCGCAGTGGCGCCTTAGCTGCTGGTGTTGCTGAGATCTCTCTGGAAGATGACGAAATAAAAGTGCATCATTTCTGGTGTGCGGTGGATGCTGGAGTTGTGGTGCACAAGGATAACGCCCATGCTCAACTTGAAGGGGGTATAATCTTTGGCCTAAGCAGCGTACTCAAGGAGAGTGTCACGTTCGTTGACGGAGCGGTACAGGAATCAAATTTTCACAACTATCACTTACTGCGTATGAAGGATGTACCAGACTCGATTGATATTCATATCATACCTTCAGTAGAAGCACCTGCGGGATTAGGTGAAGCCAGTTTACCAGTGGTTGGTGGAGCAGTAGCCAATGCCTTTTTAGCCCTGACCGGAAAACCACTCCGGCACATGCCTTTCACTGCAGAGCGTGTCAAGGAGGCCTTGGCATAGCAGATCCACCCGGTGTTATAAGGAATTTGAAGTTATGCTAAAAATGAATAACCATCGGCCATCAATGCATTAAGCTAGATGGGCTAGTTATCCATGTCAATGTTAGTGAATATGTTCTCGGCCACTTTTCGGTCAACGTATTGATCCATTTCCACTTTCCACTGCCAGCATCTAGTCAAAACAGACTTGTCCTTCTGTAGTATTGAGTAACAATTTTTGTAGAGAATTTACTAGCTAAGCAACCAAAACCGTCTATAGCTTTTCCATAAAACTGGTTTTATCCTGCCAAATGCCGGGCATCCCAAATTTTTAAACATTGCCCTCCTCATGATTTCTCCCCTTACCTCAAAATCAAAGGGTGAATAAAAAATCTCAATCACTTTTCAGTGACTAAAAAATTGGCAATTAGCGTAATTAAATATGCTGATGCTGCAAAAATAGCCAGCCAAGTAAATCCTAATCTCAGAGCCACAATTGTCGCCAGAGATGAGCTAATTACTGAAAAATAACCGTTCAAGCCCCAGGCCCAGGGTATAGATCCTTTCCTCACTTTACTGAGGTAAGAAAGCCCAATGGGAAATGGCATCCCCATAATAAATCCTAGGGGTCCGATCAACATCAGTAGGATCAGAGCCTTTGATAGAAGCGAAAATGAGATCGTCAGTTGTAGAAGTGGAGCAAAACCAAAGGTATAAATAATCAGAACCAAGAAAATCATAGCAGTTACATTTTTCAGGTTTCTTACATTTAGTGGAAACTTCGAAGAATACTGGCTGCCAAATCCAGATGCGAGTAACATACAAGTAATCACACCAGCACTGGCATAAATCGCATGACCTACATATAGGATGCATTGTTGAATCAAGACAATCTCTACAAATAAGTACCCAATACCCAGACCACTAAAATAGAAGACGATCCAAGATATATTTTCCCGATTTACTTTTCTTCGCAACAGAGGAAGTAAAATTAAAATCAGGGCGAGAAACATAACAGATGCTAGAGTAAAAAATACGAGTAAATATCCCAATTCAAAAAAACCCACACCTCGCCATCCAAACGATTGAAATAACTTGGAAAAACTCTTCCATTTCAAGTTTTGAAAGAAATACGGTTGGTCATCAGTGGCCGGCTGAATGTTAAAATCATATTGGGAATAAAAATCCTTTCGAGCCGGTGCGACGATTTCGTCAAGGTACAGATAAAAGGAGGTATCCTGACTATGGTCATACCGATTCCTATCTTCAATGGGGACTCCCGCCAATAACACTTGATCAAATTGATGCTCTTCACAAAAAGATTGAGCGCGATCAATGTGAATTTCTGTAAAGGGACTTTTGGCAATAATAAAAGTAATTGTACCCCAACTCTTTATTGCCATCAGATGTCGTTGTACATTAGGAATTCCTTGCTCCTCTAAAATCTCTACGAATGTTGCCAGTAATTTAAGCGGATCCCTTGTCGGATAATCTAGCCAGGCAGTGACTGTGATCATTCCGTCCGAGTTTAATCTATCCCACATCTGATGAGCTGCTTCTTTAGTCAGTAGATAAGTTTCCGCGGTTGCATTTACTCCAGATGTACCTCCGAAAACATTGACCGGAGGCAAGATAATGATATCATACCCCTCACTTTCGGTGGCGAGGTAGGCTCGTGAATCCTGGTTGATGACCTCTATGCCGGGATGGAAAAAGAGAGAATCTGAGGTTTCGGCCAGCTCATGGTAAAGAAGATCGACAACCAGGGAATTTGCTTCAACGGCCGTGATATGCTTGACTTCATGGTGTAAGGATTGACCAATCCGCTCTCCAGTTCGCGCCTCTAACAACAAAACGCTACCGAATGAATCGATGGAAAAAGCCAAGCCGGATGTAGAGAAATCAAACAATGATGGTTCATCTTTGCGGTGAGGAATTATGGCACCATACCAATTGCCGTTTACGTAGAGAGCCTCCCGCACATGTACCTCGCCTCGGTAGGTCAGACTAAGTCCGGGGGCATATCGTAAATGAGGAGATCGAACCGCCTGGACATAGCCAAAAGGACCATTTCTCTCCAAAAACACCTCTGCATGGGGCAAGAGCAAAGACTTGCTTATGTCTTTAAACTGAGACAAGGTCATTGATGGCGACCACCAGAACACAAACACCACCAGGAGGACACTAAAGATTCCAGCAACATTCAGGGGTAAAGCGCTCCTCTTTACAATGAAGGGCCAACATGCCATGATTGCAATAAGACCAAGCAGTGCTGGCATTCGCTCTGGGCTCATAAACCAGGCCAAGATCAAAAAGCAAAGGCCACCAAGAGCCGAACCCAGCAAATTTGCGTAATAAAGTTTTCCAATATGATCACTATTTTTCTCAAAACTCATTCCAATGGCCAGAGCACCGAAAAAAAAAGGCATCATCAAAATCAAGCAGGTAAGTATGAATCGACTGATCTGAGCATAGTTTTGAAAAAGCAGGTAAGTATCGAAGCGAATTGCCGGTAAATCAAGCAATAAAATTGCCAATGGCATAGAGACTCCACTCAAAAGTAAGAGGAGCGAGAAAATGTCGGTATAATTTCTGAGGATCCAGTGCTTATAAAGTGTTAAAACAGTTCCTGCAACACCAAAGCCCAACAAGGCAATGGTAATGATTACATAGGCAAAATGGTACCATTGCAGGTAAGAGAATAACTGAATTAAGGTGAGTTCGTAAGAGAGAAGGGACAGCGACAGTAAACCTATTGCCCATGAGGTCTTAGACAAATGAATCTTATCTATCATTTCTGTTTTATTCTTTCGCACTAGATTTGCAAAAGATCTATTTTCTTCGAAAGGGAACAAATCTCACCGGCAACAGGCTCTTGGTTTTAACTTTTCCCTTCACCTTACTGACTTCCATTAATGTTTGCACGGAAAAAGGTGAACCTACCGGGATAATCATTTTTCCGCCATCTTTGAGCTGATCAATCAATGGTGGTGGAATATAGTCGGCAGCTGCAGTGACAATAATGGCATCAAATGGAGCATGCTGTTCCCAACCGAAGTAACCATCGCCAAATTTTATTTGAACATTGTCAAACCCAAAATCCCTGATGCGATTTATGGATTGAACAACCAGAGGCTCCACAATCTCAATGGTAAAAACGGAGTCTACCAATGGAGACAGTATGGCGGCCTGATATCCGGAGCCGGTTCCAATCTCCAGAACCTTGTCGGTAGGGTTTGGTTCTATTGCTGCAGTCATGTAGGCCACAATGTAAGGCTGTGAAATGGTCTGACCGTATCCAATCGGCAAAGGTCGGTCTTCATAGGCATGGTCAGTCAAATCTGACGGAACAAATAGATGCCTTTCTACCTCCAGAAAAGCTTGTAAAATTGATTGATCCTTGATGCCTCTGGCCTGAATTTGCTGCTGAACCATAACTGATCGTGCCTCACCAAAATCATCTTGAGCAAAAACCTGTTTTCCGGGGAATAGGCATAGGATAAATACGGCCAAAATATTGGAGATCGCTAATGGTAGATGACATTCACAGTGCCGTAAAATGTCAATAATCATCATTATCAAGTCCTCAAATGATATGGGTTTGAAAATAGCACTAAACATTTAAAAAAGCAATGAAACAATCAACCTTAGTCAGGTACTCGAAACATCTGCATCCCTTTTAATTGCAATCGCAAGTAACCTGGTCCAATAATCAAAGGCCAATATCCTCATGCCAAAGCCGGGGAAAATCACGAATAAAATTATTCATAAGCTCGATACACTCCCGGTCTTGCAATACTAAGATTTCTACACCATTGTCCTCCAACCAATCTTCTGCACCCAGGAAATTTTGATTCTCACCGATCACTACTTTGGGAATTCCATAGAGTAAGATGGCACCTGAACACATGGAACAGGGAGAAAGCGTGGTATAGATTACCGATCTACGATATACGTGTGACGGCAGCCTACCTGCATCTTCTAACGCATCCATTTCTCCATGTCGGATTACACTATCACCTTGGATCCGACAATTATGACCGGCACCCAAAATTTTATCATCATGGGCCAAAACGCTACCAACCGGTATGCCTCCTTCTGCCAGACTCTTTCTGGCCTGATTCACCGCCTCACGAAAAAAAACGTCCAATTATCTAAAAATTTCCTTACCCAAAAATTATCCATGTCATCATTGCCAAAGTAAGGAAAATATTATATCCAATCCCGATTATGACTTCCGCGATCACCGAGCGATATGCCCACAGACTACTGATACACAAATAATCTTCTGACTCGGATGCACAGGTAGTTGTGGGAAGCTTCCAGTGTGATCATGTAGATTGCCTACTATCTCCCATTAGACAAGCATTATTCCCTGGTGAGTAGGCACAAAAATTTTGACCTTCATCATCAATGGCAATATCCTTTGGTTCGCGAAAATCCCCGATCGACAACAACTCTCCATCCACCAACTTGTCATTCACTTCAAAGGCCCCATGGTTCTGGTGAACCCACATGCTGGTACCTGGAAATACAGCCGATCGATCTTGTCAACATCCCGCCCAATCATGATCAGTTACCTGTAAGATCGATGACTGCGACCATGACTAACCTTAGGATTTCTGCAAAATAGAAATATACTTAATCCACGGACCTACTTCCGCTTGATAATTCTTGGCCAACACTCTGGTGATTTGATTGATATGACTCAGATCATGAGCTACCCACGTCGCTAAGAGTTGCCGTAAGGTGACTTGACCAAATTCAGGATGAATTCCGGTCATCCTTAATTTCGTAGCATCGATATCCATGTTCTGCAATTCTGTAACATTCTTTTTTCGAAGTAGGTGAAATTCATTTAATAGTTGATCCATGGATTTCCTTCTACTCTCCATAAATTGAGCAAATCGATCAAAAGGTTCAAATTCTTTCTCATGCTCATCATCCAAAATCCTTTTCGCTCTTGGGATCCAGTCGGTTTTTTCTCCATGGATCAAATGTCCTACCACATCATACGGGCTCCACGTACTAAGACCCTCATTGTTGTATATCCATGATTCATTTAGTCCATGCAGTAAGATCCTCAAAACTTTGGGAGTTCTTTCAAGAATTTGAATAGCTTCCTTCAATCTAAATATCATGACAATAAATTTTTTATAAAAAATTACCGAAGTTTCCTCTCCCAATTGTCAAGCAATTCCTGGCAAATAGTATCAAATTTTTTCCGAAAAAAGGGATGCAGCAGCAGATTGTATATTGCCCTCTCATAAACCAAATCAAATATCATTATAATTTGACTGTCGTCTTCACCCAATTCCTTGACCTTCCAGGTCCCGGTTAGGGCTTTCAGGGGATAGGGGTAGTTGTCGGCCTCGGTATTGACCCTAAAGGTGTAGGCTTCCCCTTCATCCAACCGTGTACAGGTCTCTATCCACTCCTCACTGCCGCTATTGCATTCCCTTACCATACCCAATCCATGTCCAGATAGGATTTCCACATGATCAATATTGGGAGCAATAAGATGATAGTTGGCCACATCAGAAATCAGCTGCCAAGTTGCTTGCTTGGAGGCCTGAACATTTCTCTCATAGTGAAGTCGCTTAAATCCATCCTGCCCTTTTGAATCTACAGACCAGAGACCGTAAGCCTGAATAAGCCCAAGGGTCAATACGATGGATGCCACTCCGGTGATGACTCTTCTCCCAAAAAGGGTCAAACGATGGCGAATAAAATATAGCAATATAAAGCTGGAAAAGACCCAAGCAAAGTCCAAGAGTACAATGACAAAAATGGCAGCAGGTTTAGGTTCTAGTGCTTGTCTGAAAACAGTATAGGAAAACAAGACCAGGCTGAGTCCTACCAGAAATAACATCCAATAATTCTCAAAACCCATCTCTCGTGCAGTTGGCTTTGTCCTAAACATCAAAACGCATCCGGAGATAAAGGAAAATGCGGCATTACTCAAGAGGACAATCTGTAAAATATTCATTGAAATAATTTTCTACAAAAATCGATTTCTCCTTCTTCAGCACTCTTGACAAATGTCAAGAAATCATCGAAACCTAGTGCCTACACAACGTTCTCCTCACAGAAGTATGGGTAAACACTGATTGTGAATTACTTAGACTTTCATTGAATGACATCTCAAATCAAACCCTTGCAATTTGTGATATGATAGCAGCAATCGGGAACGTTAAGCATTTACTGAAGTACAAACTCGGGCTGCCCATGCCGGCAATGCAATGCACTGATAGCCAAGGAGGCATGCAATCAGATTGGTCAGGATACCTCATAGGAGACCTTTCCCCTGGAAAAGCCAGACTTATGGGATAGGAAAGGATCACCAGCCGTTCGAGCTGGCCTGGATATTACGCGAAGCACTGATTACCGCAGGCCAAACTGGGGCATCAATAAGGGCAGGTTTTGGAGCCAAAAAAGCAAACTTGATTCTGCAAGAGAGCCACTGAGACTAGGGAATTAAGTCTCTCCGTAACCGGCTGAGGGACTCAGGCGTTATGCCAAGCATCGAAGCTATGTATTGCAAAGGAACATGATTAAAAAGTTGGGGCTCCCTGGCTAATAGGGACTGAAAACGATCCTTAGCGGTCGTATGCAAATGGGCAAACATCCGCTGCTCCAATAAAGCAAACGACTGCGCCAAAAGCCTATTGTCAAACTCCAACCACTTCACTTCGCTTTCACAAAGTTTGAAATGTCTATCCCTCGTAATTACGTAAAGTCTACACTTGGTTAGGGCCTGAATACTCCAATGATTCTCGGACTCGAATACAAAGCTCGACAAGGAGGTGATAAATTTACCAGAACTTCCAATCCACAGTGTAATTTCTTTGCCATCCACCAAATCATACATCCGTAGAAAACCTGAATCTATAAAGGCCATCTCGCGGCAGATCTTTCCCGATTTAAGTAAGAATTCCCCTTGGGACAACTCCCTAGGTTCAAAAGCTTCCAGAATGGTCTTCAAGGAGCCCAAATCCATGTTTACTTCGCTCAATAGACATTCCCTCAAAGATTTAGCATACAAAGCTTGCATCAAAGATTATATTAAGTCATTCTCCAGCAAAATTACAACATAATCACGGGGAGCAAGTAGATCTGATGAGTATCGTGTTGCAATAACTTTGGAGAAATCGCATAGAATCCCTACACATCAGAAATTTTTTGCGAACACATTCGAAACAAGCGCTGACTAAATCCCTATCTTAAACTTCAAAAAATAATGTGGAGCCTTTCTCACCATACGGTTTCTCTGGAAGACGGCGAGCTGATTATCTCGTTGAAGGAAAATCAAAGTGACAAAGAAGGATAGAATCTTTGAGATTATGTGCCTCTATCCTTGTCTTAGAATATCCAGTTCAGAATCCCATGATTTTCTTGAGAAAAATAAATTTTGAAAAATGAGCGTAGATGCATCGAAGGTAACGATACATATGGTGTCAAGCCTTAACGGTTTTATAGCCAAGACAAATGGAGATGTTTCATGGCTTGAATCAAGTGATGTTTATGAAAAAGGCATTGCGCTTAGTGAACATGATGTCGAAGAGTTTGTCAAGGCAATCGACTGCTATGTAATGGGATCCAAGACCTTTGAACATGCCCTAGAGCTTGGATGGCCATATGGTAAGACTCCAGTTGTCGTGTTAACGCACAGAAAACTGCCAACAACCAGAGAAAATGTTGAATTTTATGCGGGTGACCTGAATAAGTTGGTCAATGAACTTAAACACCATTACCGAAATATTTGGGTGGTTGGAGGAGCCACTGTCGTCAAGGACTTTACTTCCGGGCAATTGGCTGATGATATTATCATCTCGATCCTGCCTATCATCATCGCGAATGGAGTACCATTTTTTGATCAGATCGACCGGGAACAGAAATTGCACCTAAAAGATGTGACTGCATATCGTGATGGGATGGTAGAGTTATGGTACGAAGTGCTAAAAGAGTAAAGCATCACCTCCATCATTCCGCCACAACTATATGCGTGGCCGGTCGTAATCCAAAGTTAATTTGTGGTGGCAAATATCCAATTATTATCTCAGATTTTTTTATCATCACAGTGCATATTTGAGGGAAATCTCTCAACTTTCAAATTTACCTCTTGATTATAGCGATTGGACGTTGTCTACAACCTATTTCTTACAGCTTTAGGTCTATGGTCAAGGACCTATCAACCACAAAAAAGTCCTATGAATGTAGCTGCCATTGCTAGTAACCCATCGGCAAATTATTTGACTCAATCTGACCAATCCATCTGCCTCGTTTATGGAACTCGAATAAATCGATTTCGACAGATTATCACAATCCTGGTATTTATTGCTATCCTAAGCCAAATTGCCTTTGCACAGGAAGGGCAAAAGAGCATTTTCGCTGGGTCAGTGCTTGATGTCGATAAGGGAGACCTAGTCCATAATGTCGTCATCCATATCAAGGACGATCGAATTATTAAAATGGAAATAAATCCCTCCCAAGAAGAACTTTCTAACGTTATCGACCTCAGTGATTACACCGTACTGCCTGGATTAATGGATTGCCATACCCATCTCACCGGCAATTGGTATGAAAAGGCCTTCGATCCCTATACCCTTCACATAGCCAGTTACGGAATCATTGGTGTAAACAATGCACAGAGAACCATAAATGCAGGATTCACCACCGTAAGAGACCTCCATGCCTACTTTTACGCTGATATTGCCCTTCGAGATGCCATAGCTGCTGGATGGGTGGTTGGACCCAGGATGTACGTCAGTGGATCCGGGCTTTCGATCACGGGAGGACATGGAGCGTGGGCCAACTGGTTGACTCCACAATATTCACTTAAGGCATTTGATGGGGTGGCTGATGGGACCGTAGAAGTGATGAAAAAGACCAGGGAGCTCCTAAAATATAAAGTGGATTGGATAAAGATTTTTGCATCTGGTGGTTTCAGCTCGTATGGTACAATACCTGGTGCTTCATCATATTCGATTGATGAAATGAAAGCAGCCGTTGCTGAAGCACGAAAATTGGGAATTGCAACGGCAGCTCACGCTCATGGAGCCGAAGGAATAAAGAATGCGCTGCACGCAGGAGTACGTTCGATCGAACATGGTACTTTTATAGATGACGAAGGGATTGCCCTATTAAAGCAAAAAGATGCTTTTTTAGTAATGGATCTCCTAGCCGCTTATTTTGATCTATTTGATTTGAAAAATAATTATGAAGACAGGCAGCTCAGTAGCTCAAATCAAGAAATTTACGAAGGCCTGGAGAAGAAGTTCTATGAAGCTTATTCGAAGGGGATAAAAATCGTCTTCGGTACTGATGCCGGTGTATACCCACATGGAAGAAATGCTGAGCAATTTGCCCTAATGGTAAAAGCGGGGATGAAAGAAATAGATGCCATCCGGTCGGCCACTGTCACATCAGCACAGCTGCTTGGAGTCGAAAAGGATCTAGGTAAAATTGAAAAGGGTATGATTGCAGACCTCATCGCGGTAAAAGGAAACCCTCTTGAGAATATTCAAACCCTTGAAAAGGTTGAATTTGTAATGAAGAGTGGAAAGATTATAAAAAATATTGATTCGCATTAATTTTAACCAGGATATTTCACACGAACGGTCAGAGCTCAGGATCGATGCATGCTTTGATGCAACTAGATATGGCCCAATGAGCTTGAGCCTGTGAAATACGAGACCATCGATATCAAAGTAAACAAGAGAACGAGCTTTACCTTTTGGAAAAGAAAGATCAAACAATTAGAGATCAAACTGGGGAACAGGAGGCAGGCTCCATATAGTACCCGATAGAAGACCCTTAAACCATGGTTGGAAAACAGTACCAACTTCACCCATTCCTTAGACTACCCGAATTTTATTCAGACAATGCCACGGAGTTTTTTATCATACAAATATCGATGAATGCGTAAAGAAGTAAGAGAGGTAGCGTCGCTCTTCTTTAAGCTGGGGACAATTGCTTTTGGTGGACCAGCAGCACATATTGCAATGATGGAAGACGAAATCGTAAAAAAAAGAAAGTGGATAACCCCTCAGCACTTTCTTGATTTGGTAGGAGCCACCAATCTGATTCCCGGTCCGAATTCCACCGAAATGACCATGCATTGCGGGATGGAAAGAGCAGGTTGGAAAGGGCTCATAATTGCAGGTGCGGCTTTTATTTTTCCCGCGGTTGTCATTACGATGGTCTTTGCTTGGTTGTATCAGCAGTACGGCCAATTGCCGGCAGTCGAACCCTACATTTATGGGATCAAACCCGCAGTAATTGCCATCATACTCGGAGCAGTACATCGTCTGGGAAAAAAAGCACTAAAAAATGTTGAGCTGGGTATACTGGGAGTATTGACATTGATTGTCTCTCTAATCGGATTACACGAAATCTTAGCGTTGTTTGCCTGTGGTCTCTTGGGATTGATTTGGCATTTCGTTCGCCATTCAAGGGACAGATTAAATGGTTTCCTGCCCTTGTTACTTTTACCCGCAATTTCTTCCACAGGCACCTTGAAGATCCTTTGGATATTTTTTAAGGTGGGTGCCTTGCTCTATGGAAGCGGCTATGTATTGTTTGCTTATCTGGATGCCGAACTAGTCAATCACGAACTATTGACCAGGCAACAATTAATTGATGCTGTCGCAGTTGGCCAATTTACTCCTGGACCGGTATTATCGACCGCGACATTTATAGGCTGGCAATTAAATGGCTTTGAAGGTGCAATAGCCGCCACAGTTGGAATTTTCCTCCCCTCCTTTGCCTTTGTTGCCTTGCTGAACCCTCTGGTTCCTAAGATGCGAAAATCCAAAATTGTGGCCGCGTTTTTGGATGCGGTAAATATTGGTGCAGTCGCTGTGATTGTAGCAGTATGTGTAGAAATGGGTAAAGACACCTTAACCGATTGGCAGACCATCCTCATTGCCCTGATGAGCATAGTCGCCGTATTTGTTTTCAAGAAAATGAACAGCGCCGTAATTGTTATTGGTGGGGCCCTGATGGGATATGTATTGTCGTTGATCTAATCCATATCCGTGGCAACCAAATCCATGCCCTTTTACGTACTATCTCGAGCGGAAGACCATATCGAAAGTCAAGAAATTTTCACCTTACTGAAGATCGAATGCTGGGATAAAATCTAGGTCTCAAGGCCTGCCAAATCGAGAAACCCCCGTTCTTTAACCCGAAAAAAATCGTACCTTAAGTGACCATGTACCTTTTTTAATTTTTAAGTAATCCAAAACGATGAAAAGGAGAAATTTTGTGAAGGGAGTAGCGGCAGGATCATTGGGTACTGCTGCCTTGGGTGCCTCTGAGGGAGCAAGTAGGAAAGGTAAACCTGGCAAACGCAAAGTCCTCATGAAAGTGGGCTGCCAATCTGGAGGTACCACGATCGAAAATCTAGAATTTAAAGCACGACATGGTGTGTTTAATATTGACGGAGGAAGCCCTCGTATTATCGAAGGGGTGGGATGGGATCTGGAAGATTCTCTGCGTAAGCGTGAAGCCTGTGAGAAATATGGCATCAGTCTCGATGCGTATCATTTGCCATTGACATCAGCCGGCATCGACCGGGTCAAATATCCGAATATGATGTTGGGTAAAAGTCCGGAGCGAGACCGTGAAATTGAGATCATTCAACAGATGATCGAGGTATCAGCCAAGACCGGAGTGCACACCTTACTATACAATACGACAATTCACCGGGTCTTGCGTACTGATCCAACAGTGGATTCGGCACGAGGTGGCGCCATCTACAGTACGTGGCACTATGAGGAAGCCCTCAAATTGAACCGTCCAAAAACCATTGCCGGAGATGTATCTATAGATGAAGTCTTCGACCGTATTAAATATATATTGGACCGTATCATCCCTGTAGCTGAGGAATACAAGGTGAAGCTCGGCAATCATATTGCTGATCCACCAACACCAGTAGGCTACAGAGGCATCACTCGCTGGAACAGTCCGGATGTCTTTGAGGGCATGAAGCGCTTTTCAGAACTATCCAATAGCCCTTACCATGGCTTCAATTTTTGCATTGGGTCTATCGCGGAGGGCCTGAAGGATCCCAAGAGTGAGATCATCCCCATCATCAAATATTTTGGTGAAAAAAATCAAATCTTTAATATCCATTTGAGAAACATAAAGGGAGGTTGGAATCATTTCCAGGAAGTCTATCCAGACAATGGTGATATGGATTTCCTTGAAGTCATACGAGCCCTTCGAGATGTAGGCTTTGATGGAATGGTTATGCCTGATCACGTACCAAAGCACAAAGCTGAGGGCAGCAGAAATGAGGCTTTTGCTTTTGTCTATGGCTATATCATTGCCATGCTCCAAGCAGTTTCTGCGGAATCGTATAGCTGACTTTTGCAGGTGTTTTCCTCTTCCTCCAAGACTCTATCTTCAGATCACTGTGAAATAAAAAATGAGCACCATAATGTATTCTTGAGCACTACTGACAATGGTCTCTACCAGAGCAGGGTTTGCATCACCTCTGCAGCGAGTCAAAATTTTCTGCAAATAGGAACGACAGATCAATCCATTTTCTGCTTCATCCGGTAGAACACACGGGGTGAGTGGACAGAAAATCAGTGAAGATTCTGTGGAATCACTTTGAGCCCTTGGATATTCATGCTTTCACCGCTTGGCATGGATTGTACTGCTCAGATCTTCTTCATATAGTAGTCGTGGTATTCTTTTATCCACAACTCATTTAGTATAGTTCAGGCCTGGCAATCAAGTCCATTTGAATCCAGACTAAGAAAGTATCTCAAGCTGGTGCTTTTGCGGTCAGGATCCAACCGTGCAATCAACAAAGTGTCCACCAACCAATATTGACCGCGGCAATGTGAAAAACAAAGCCCTTGCCAGTGATCTTCTGACAAGGGCTCTCAACTTTGTAGCGGAGGCAGGACTTGAACCTACGACCTTCGGGTTATGAGCCCGACGAGCTACCAACTGCTCCACTCCGCGATATTTAGTCTCCCTCCTCTGAGGGACCACAAAGATAAGAGATAATCGGTAGACCTGCAAACGTGCTTAGGTGCCTTCTTATAAACCAGGGAAAGGATCATCGATCGGCATATCAGATTCGCCTCCTTCCAGCTGACCAACGGCCCCTACCGAGAATAGAGGAAAAAAATAAGTCAGAGGACTGCCCCGGTTTTGGGCAGATTTTGAGTGTGCGGGTTAGGAAGAACCATACTGCCATGTTTCTGAGGCGACAGGTCGACTTGCGCCTCATCTTCCGAAACACCTTAATAGGTTGCAATCCCCTGACTTTCGTTGGATTATTGGGTTACTTATCCTTAGTGGTCACAGACTGCAAAAGGTCACCCACTTAAGTACAGAATTATTAAAATCTCGATCAATGCTCTATTTTCACCACGAGATTAAGCCATAGGACCTTGCATCTATGAGATTAAAGTGAAATTTTGGTCACTCACAAGGTGACCTTTCGAGCCAACAGACCATTAACCATGAATGCCGAGGAGACAAGGGCTATGATAACCAGACTTCGCCAGGGTGACCAAAAAGAGCTGGCCAGGGTATACAGACGCTACCGCTTGGAATTTGTTCAATGGCTGGTTTCCATGTATGGATGCGATGAAGCCATTGCCAAAGACGTCTATCAAAACACAATCATGACCTTCTCAAAGAAAGTGATGGAACAGAGCATACCTGATCTAAGTGCATCGCTAAAGTCCTATCTCTTTGGAATCGGTAAAAACAAATACTATGAATATCGAAAGGCTCAACGTCGATTTGAAGCCAGAAGCTCCGGATCTCAGTCGCAGGCCCTTACGGTTGTTGAAAAGGAAAATGCTGCAGAAGAAGAGCGTTGCATCCAAGCCATGAAAGCCTGTCTTGACTTTCTGGGAGACCCTTGCAAAAGTTTACTACAGCTCTACTACTTTCACAATATGTCTATGGAAGACATCAAAAATGCACTTGAATATAAAAACAGCAATACTGTGAAAAATATCAAATACAAATGTCTGACCAGGCTACGTAAATTATTTACCGAAAAGATCAGTATTGACAGCAATAGATAATGGAGATGAACGATCATGACATCGATTTGATGGAGGCCTATTTGAAGGGTGAACTCAATGACCAGGAAAGGAGAGCAGTGGTTTCCAGATTGGAATCTGATGAAAGTTTTCGCTCCCTTTTTAACGACTTTTATCTACTACAAAAAGTGATTAAAGAAGAGGCAAGCCAGCGATCGAGATCTGAAGCCTTGCATGCTCTGAAAGTCAGCCTGAAAGATCAAATTGAAGAAGAGAGTGATGAGGATTGGGAAATCAAGGATTTGCCGGTTAGTACGAAATCTGACCAGTCTAGGATGCTATCTTCAAGCAGAAGGCAAATGATGAAATGGGCAGTGGCCGCCTCAGTCACATTTATTGGTCTAATGTATTGGGTCCTCTATGACAGCAGTCATAATGGCAGCCTACCTGACCTAGCAGATGATTATCTATCCAGATCACCGATGTTGATGTACTCGATACCGAGATCAACAGAGCCGGATCAAATGCCTGAGAATGAGCTTCGTCGAAGAGCCTTCATCGCCTACCAAGCCGAACGCGACGCCATTGCTGACAGCCTCTTTTCCGTATTGCAAACCAGCCGTTCTGCCAATAGTATAGATTTATATCACGCCGGCCAGACGTCATTGCAGCAGGGAAATTGGTCAGCAGCCATAGAGCGTTTCCAGGCTGTCATCAATAGAAATCAACAATTGGTCACCGAAGCTAAATGGTATCTGGCCTTGACTTATCTAAAGCAAGATAACCGGCAGGAAGCCTTAAGTATGCTAAACCAATTGATCGAAAGTCCACAATATCAGGCCAAAGCCAGAGAAATCATTAAGAAATTAAACTAATTATCACACTTTAAATTCTCGTATTTATGTCACACACAGGTCAAGTTCACGACGGAGATCAGATGGCAGGAAGCCGAAGTAAAAAGATCATGGTTATTACTGAAGGCGATAAAATTAGTAAGGGCGGCATAACTTACTATATTCCATTTCACGACAAAACCCTTGATATTTCAGGCTCTTGCAAATTAGCTGATGGTACGCCGGTTTCCTTTCGGATCAAAGATGGCAAAGCCAGCAAGGTCAAAAAGCTAAGGTACACTCACTTTCTTTACGACATTATAGATGGGGGAATATTTGCGAGTGATATCAAACAAAACGTCGCTAAGAAAATCGAACGCCTCTCCCGGGATAAGAAAAAGGTCAAAGTAATCAGTCATGACCAAAAAACGAAGAAAGGTCCGAAGACCATGAATCTCAAGATCCAAGGTTTCAAACTTTTGGACACCACAGGGGTTAAGGATACCGGTTCCAATCACTCAAGTGATGAAGAACACCTGATCATACCCTAATCGACAGCTGGATATCTCATCTGCATTTCTGAGATTTACAGTATATTAGGAGAGCGTACCCATGGCTCCCAAGGTAGATCTTTCTTTTTGTGCAATTTGAAGATTACTCAAATTTCTTAAACACCCTTTCAAAGAGTTTAGTGGGTTTCTCCCAGTGTCTTTTACTACCGATTAATTGATGATATATTTTGTATACGATCTGGTCTCTAAGTTCCGAAATTGACCTCGCATCTTTTATGGATAGGGCACTGCGTATACCCAAGTTAGCTTTACCAAAACCTTCGGCAAATTCAGAAAGTATATTTGGTTCATCTTTAGGGAAAGAATCGTAGGAGTTTAGGTCTAAGTTTATCCGAATCTGGTTTGTAGCCAATATGGTAAACAAGGGAGTTAAATCACATAAGGCCTCAACCCATGCTAGATCCTCTTTTTTACTACTCCTGGCAAGTTTTGGACAAACACTTCGAAGGACAGCATGGGTCACTTCATGACCAATTACATCAAATGCTTTACTAATGTTGTTCATTCCAATACGCCCAAAATATATTCTTGCTTCATGAAAGAAAAAAACAGCCCCCTCAGTGTGATCGTCGATCCTTAGCCTTAATGGAATGCCGATCCGATTCCGATTCCACCTCCAGTGAATGGGACGACCAAGAACAGATTCCCAAAACTGCAAGATCAGATGTGCAGCGGTAAGTGTATGGACCGCCAAATCAGCTATTTCATCATCTGACGATTGACCCTTTTCGACAAGCAATTGATCACGATGAAAATCTGGCACTTGTCCATCAATATCCACGGCATGCCAACGGGCCTTTGCAATATCATAGAAATAAACAAAAGCTTGCATTTCAAATCCGTCTTTTAGAAAGGAAAAACCCTCCCAGGACTACGAGTAGCCCCAGCAAGATCACCAGAATACTCCTTCCAATCACCAGAATCTCCTTCGCCGGTGAAACATCTCCCAATAGCACGAACGACGCCCAGTAATAGGGTTCTGCCAGTTGCGGATGTGGAACCCCCTCTAGGTAATCGAGTTTGGCTGTTCGCAGTGCACTGGCAATCGAATGACCGCCAGCAAGACCTTGATAAAATCCCTTCATCAATTTTGGTGTCGAGGTATCATCGGCTAGCCAAAGACTCATTACGACGCTGGGTACACCGCTGTAATAGAAAGCCCTTCCAATACTAAATACTCCCTCTCCATCCAAGGCCTCTCCGATACCCGTGTTGCAAGCACTAAGGGTAGCCAACCGAACATGTTGGAGATTCAAGGCATTGAGCTCGTAGGCATACAAACTAGGATCCTCATTCTGATCACTTTCTTCTCTGAATACGAGGCACGAATTTCTCTCCAAAGCACCTCCCTCCCTTCCATGAAGGGCAAAATGGAACCACTCATAATCGGGATATTCCACCAGGAACCGACTCTTTACTGCTCTTGGACCGGTACAAATCAAATTCGTGCTTCCGCCAACAACCTCGTTGATAGCAGTCACCTCCTGAAGAGAATTTGGTAAGGGTGAAAATGCCAAATCATCAATGGCATCATCTCCTCCGGCAGAATAGGCAAAAGCCAGCAAATTAGGGTCAGTTATTGGAGAGATTGGTGGTCTCGAAAGCAAAAGATTTGCTCCATAACAATGCGAGATGGTATACTCCCTAATCAGGTATTTGGCATTTTGGAAGTCTGTACCGGAGGGATTTGTCAGTAAAACCTCGAAAGGTAGAAAACCCAGTGCACCATCAGGAGAAAAGACAAGGTCAGTGGTACGCTCGTCGATAAAGGGCTCAAGCAAATTTCTAAACAATGAATACGCCTTGTCTGAAAAACGCTGAAAATCCAGCTCCTTATTCTCATCATTTGCAGTGAAGTAATGGGAAACGCGCTTCTGGATCCAACGCACATCTTCTTCCACTTCCTTTAATGGAATGAAAAGCAGTTCTGAATGATCCGAAGTAATGGATATCACTGCGATCAAAGAGTCCATTTGAAAGAATTCCAGAAGTTGCTGACCTTTAGTCAGATGGTTTCTGGCCTCTGTTAACGTCAATAAACTGTCATAGCGCACCTGAAAGAAATGGGGTTCATTTGCTCTTACCTTGGCTTTACAGGCATCTAATTGTAAAGACAATTCGAATAATCTGTTTTTCAAGCTGTCAGATACCCGGCCATTTTCCATAGCCTTCTCTAAGGCCATTTTTTCTTTGGTCAGTTCAGATAATGTCTCTCGCCAAGTCTCCAAGCTCCCTTGGTTTTGCTTTGGTTGAGTTCTCTGCAACAGGTGTTTGAGCACCTCAGCATAGCGATTCTTTTCCACGACTCGAAAAGCCAATTCGTCGAGGTTGGGCTCCCATGATCCCGATTTCATCTGGCCTATACATTGGAGAATTCCCTTAGCTCCAGCATGAAAGTGATGAGAAACACTAAGTTGGGTTTCGTCACTGTAAGGTCCCTGACGGATGTGATCTGAAAATCGATCTACCAAAATGTAGTAATCCAAAGCCCGTTCTAAATCAGATCTATCTTGCGTAGCTTGGAATTTATGAAAGTTGATCGCACCACCAGCTATCAACGGCTCCCAAATGCCATCAATGGTTTGAACATACTTGCTAAAATCCCGGGTTTCTTCATTTCGGATACCAGGTGCAACCAGATCCAGCGCTTCCTCGATATGTAATATGGCTTGATCATAATGCCGCTGGGCGAGATAACACTTTGCAAGGTTAGTGAGTGTTCTGGATTGATCGATCCACTTTGGTGTTTTCAATTGCCGGTGAAAGTGCAGAGCCCATTGATAATGTGCTAAGGCCTGATCATACCTTTGTTGCAGTTCATAAAATCGACCATATTGCTGATGATGGTTGGCCAGCAATACCGTATCTACTACCTCGAAATCGCGGATAATGCCTCCTGCTATTTCGTAGCAGATTTTAGCACTGTCGTACTGTTGAAGTTTGGTATAGGTCAAGGCAAGATTGTCCAGTGGTGTCAATTGCCGGCGTGGAGATTCCTTCATAGAAGACCGGGAAATCTCGATGGCTTTCAAATAAAAACCAATGGATCTACGGTAGTTACCCATATCATGATAAGCATTGGCTAAAATGTTGTAAGCACTGGCGGTTAAGCGAGGATAGACCTTGCTCATTTCAAAATACCTAACCGCTTCGCCAAGGTAAGATGCTGCACTACCCGGAGCATCTCTGGAGCGATGATATCGGCCCATTCGATAAAGTGTAATGGCAATTTCATCTTTCCTATCGGAAAAGTGCTCTCTTAAGAGGTAGAGTGCGGAATCAAGATAGCGCCAGTCAGCAGCCATTCGGCCCTGTTGACGGACAGCCCGAATATGATCCAGGGAGTTTGGCCGGACGTGTTCGTAGTATTCAAGGGCCTTCCTATTGTAGTCTACCGCCTTTTCCTGCTCTCCTTGCCAATATTCATGTTGTGCTTGGTAATAATGATTCCTAGCTATCTCCAGGTTAGGGTAGATGGAAAACCGCCTACAGATGATAGAGGCTTCGCTGAGTAACGAATTAGCAAGCTCCCAATTCTTTTGCTGCAGATGCAGAAAGGCTTGCTGGTGTAAAGCATAGGCCACTGCCAAGGTATCCTCGGTAGCTAGATCTCTGGCAATCTTTGCGTACAGATCGGCAGCTTCCCCATAGAGATCCATCCGCAGTAAACTATCTGCAAGGAGGATTTCCAGGTACTCTAGATGTATACTGTGGGGCTGTGCCAGTAACTGCTTTTGACATATCACTGTACACAGACATACGGCGCTGCAATAGAAAACTACCAACTTCTGCATTGTCCTTCTTAAGATAGCGAATGTCATAGTAAACTCATTGAATAGAGGTGTGAAATCAGGATCAATCTCATACCTGATGAACTGTCGAACCAAGGGGTATGACCGTGTGGTAGTCGAACCAATAGTTAGAAATGCCTGCCACCATTAAACTTTGGGTCCTCCAATAACCTCTGAATGAGATCGGATTTGAAATATATTTAATAGAGCCGGGGCGAATTGAGTGGGGATAGCCATAGTAAGTACCTTGTCAAGCCAATTATTGGCGATCATCTTAATCCCTTTTTGCAAGTGAGGTTCGAAGTATAAAATCAAAAGACAAGAAACAAATGGCTAAGTCATTGTGTCCGATGCCTGAACGGGGTTTTAGAGATCCCCTTTTTCTCAGCTATTTAACAATAAAAATTACTTGTTATGGAAGGATTGTCACAATTTATTGAATCCATGTTTTCACGAAGTGGCGAATTGGCACCCCGCATCGCCGGTGCAGTGATCATACTCCTCTTGGGCTATTTGTTGGCCAAGTTTGTTCAAAGTCTGATCAGAAAAATCCTGGTCAGATATAAAGTGGATGAAAGGCTTGATAAACACAATAGGGTGGACGTCAATTTTGCCACTATGATCAGCAAGATGTTCTACTACTTGGCAATGGTGTTCGTTCTACTTGCGGTATTGGACATCCTGGGTGTTCGAGGAGTCCTTGAGCCACTTCAGAATATGTTAACAGAATTTTTGGCGTACATACCAAATGTCATTGCTGCCATTCTCATCGGCATCGCCGGCTACATGATCGCCAAGATTGCCTCAGAAGGGGTTGGAATCCTGGCTGGCGGCCTTGATCATCTGGGCCCAAGAATGGGATTTCGTGAAGGGATGAGTATCGGTGATTTGGTTAGGCAGGTGGTATTTCTCTTCATTTTCGTCCCAGTATTGCTTGTGGCCCTGGATGCCCTGGAAATTACCTTGATATCGGAGCCGGCAACGGATATGCTAACTTCAATGCTGGCAGCGGTTCCAAACATCATTGCCGCGGCGATCATTGTTTTGGTCTTCTACGTTGCAGGAAAATTCATAACCGGCTTTGTCGTTGAACTTCTCGACAATCTGGGAGCAGAAACCCTTCCTCAAAAGCTAGGTTTTGAAACCATGATGACACGGACATCCTTACCCAAACTGGCTGGTAATATCTTGTTCTTCTTTATCATGTTTTTCGCAGTGATCTCAGCGGTTGAAAAGTTGCAATTGGTTAGACTAACCGACATACTCAATGAACTACTCACCCTGTTTGGTCAAATTTTCCTTGGTTTAGTTATCATGATCATGGGCAACTATTTCAGTCGATTAATCACCCGGTACATGGGCGAGTCAAATCAAGGGATATTGACTGCCGTAGTGCGTTATGCCACCCTGGGTCTGTTTTTGGCCATTGCACTGCGCACTATGGGCATTGCCAATGACATCGTCAATCTTGCCTTTGGCCTCACTCTGGGTTCTGTGGCGGTTGCTTTTGCCTTGAGCTTTGGACTCGGTGGGCGTGAAGCGGCAGGTCGGCACATGGAGTATCTGCTGTCCAAATGGCGAAAAGAGGATGGGCCATCCATGTAATTCTGACTACGCAACAACAGATAGGATATGGTCACCGGATGATCATATCCTACTGTTCATTCCCATATACGGAGTTTTACCGAAGGTAATCGGCTCAGAAAATCATCTGAAGTACGAAACCTTATTCATCGGATGTGTGTTGAAATTTCAGCTGATAATATCCAATATTAGGTCATCTCGTATAGAATATTAGATTATTGGTCTTATTTTAAACCAGAAGGCATGTGAAATGCCTCAGAAATGTATATTATTTACAAAAAAGATTCTTAGGCCATGGCAATGCGGAGTTCGAAAAAATTTGATTTTAAGAAAGGCAAGTTCTATTTTAATGTAAAATCATTGGTAGGGCCACCTATCACGATAAATCGCTCTAAGAAGGAAGAGGCCATTGAGGCTTTTTCGCGTTACCTTCGAGCTGGTAAAGATTGTGAATGGCTTGGTCAATGGGACGGAAAGAATTTCACCCTGACCGATTTCGAGAAACAAGCCGCCAAATTAAAGTAACCATCTGATTTTCAAGACATCAGCATATTATATTAAGGGCTCGATCAAGAGGATTTAAGATCGCCCGACTATAAATTTGCGGGCAATGGATCGACGCCCTTCCCGATCGGTCACCTGGTAAAAATACAGGCCCGTTGGCCAGTCTCGTACGTCCAATGTGACGACCTTTTGGAATGGAAATCGAGTAACCTGCATACCCAGTTGATTGTAGATGAGTATCTGATCAAGATCCGTGATATCCGAATCACTAACAATCTGTGCCATTGTTGATATGGGATTGGGCACGACAACACTCTCAAAATCTTCCGGTTCTATCAGGTTCGTCCCTGTAATCGAACCTTGATCATATTGTAGTACGTTGATGTCATCAATATAGATACCATCGCGTGTATCATTGTTGGTGGAAACCATAGCAAATCTCAGATGGATAAGCTGGCCTGTGTAACCACTTAGATCTACACGCTCACTGATCCAATCCAACTGTCTTCCGGTATAGATCGGCTCCCCGGCTACAGTAGGAATCATAGCCGCGCTGGAGTGCCTTCCGCAAAGCGCTTCATATGTGCCTCCTCCATCGGTAGAAATCTCCACTCGAAAGTAGTCGAAATGGTGTTGGATATCCCATAAAGCTTTAAATGTGAGAACTGCTGAGTCGGTGCCGGAAATCAGAATAGGATCCTTCAAAGTAAGGTAATTGGAACTGTAGGGCACATAGTTTCCGTTGGGACTGTCAGTCAAACTAGAAGGGGGAGAATAATAGGTTCTATCGGTAGTTGACCAATTATTCTCCAGGCCCTGACTTTGCCAATCGGCCATGGTCCCGTCATTGGCAATAGAGAAATTTGGTTCTTGATAATACTTCACAATCGTGTCAATCCGTTGGTAAGTCCCATTGTCTACGGTATAGGTGAATTTGACTCTCTCCCCGTCCTGAATATCAGGGGAAAGCCGGTAATTGAATTGATCCCTCTGCTTTGAGAACAGACTTAGAATATAGAACCTGGAGGTGTTCTCGAAAGTGATGTTCTTGGTAATGGGCTTGACTGAAACACTCAGACCCACGTCTTCAAAACCCAGCTTGGTGATGCGAAGGGAGGTACTCCCCTCCTTTTCAGTAAGATATCCTTCCGTTTCATCGATGACCAATCCTGAACTCAGGAGAAAATAGGCCGCTTGAAGATTTTGGTGTAGCGCGGCTTTGCACAAATGCTCTACATCGTCACGATGTGGCCAAAATCCATGCTCTTCAGTGCCCATTTCAGGCGTCATGGCATAGATGGCCGGTTTTTCCTGTTGTTCACCATACATCCAATCGTCAGCATCACCATTCGTGTGATAATTCACGGTTTCGAGACCTGTACCGTAATTGTAACGATTTTGGCGGGTAAGCAATATAGCCAGCTCTTGAAAGACCTCTATATCTTCCGCCGGTTGGCTCGTGTAGCCCCAGGGATAAATAAGGTACCCTCCATAGGAGTGGTAATTGAGTGCCACCTTAAAATCGTGCTCGAGAACGAAATCCCGTACAGCCTGAGTCTCAGGTTCGGAAAACGGAGCCGTTCCACGATAGGTTTCTGATCTCATGTTATCTGATGATCCGTCGTTGTCCAATCCCCATTTATACCCATAATTGCGGTTTAGATCCACTCCGAACGACCCATCGGGATTGGGACGCCGATTCTTCCGCCATAGACCCCCACCTTCCGGATGTTGTCTTTCATTGTATATGTAGCCATCAGGATTTACACAAGGAATGAAATACATTTCAGTGTTCTGTACCAAGAATCTTAATTTCTCGTCCTGCTCATAATTCTCCAAAACATACCACATAAAATAGATCAATTGGGTTAGGCTCACTGGCTCCCGGGCGTGGTGTAAAGCGGTGTACAGAATCTCTGGTTCGCCTTCATCTACTAAAGGATTATCCGATATCCTAACCCACTGTATTGGTCGACCTTCATATGTTAGGTAGGACCCTATGGGCTCCCGAACACTAATTAAATGAGGATAGCGGGCAGCCATTTCGTCCAGTTGTTCCTCCATCTCTTCATAGGTAAAATTCCCCCGGTAGCTTCCTAGGGCAAATTGATTTGGAGATTGAATGCCAAAATCATCCAAATCAGCAATACAAGCCGAATTGCTTCTGGCACCAGTGTGCGATGCTCTTTGTGCACTGACTACCTCGGCATCAAGGTGTATCACATCCATAGTAAAGCCCGCCTCTCTCGCCAAGGCAATCTCATAGCTTGAGAAATCACCCAGCACATATCCGTCACCAATGTGTACGTGATCGACGGCGAGGCCTAGCTCGGCAAGTATCTCGATTTCAGAATAGTCAGCAAAAATCTTGACCGTAGAGTACTCCTGTCCCTGTAGTATGGGACTCAACAAAACAAAGGCTAGGAAAACAAACTTGTGCTTCCAAAAATTCATGTTCTCAGTGTAAAAGTTAGGTAGGACAAAGATAAGTTAATCATCCAATGAAATCGTCTTCTGTACTTCAAAACCTGTAAAACGAGTGCCAATATATTAAAAAAAACCATAATATATTGATCTGCAATTCATGCAGGGAACAAAAGGATGGATCATCAGAGCCTCGAATTCTTTTGACCAATTCACGCAGTCCATCCAAGTCTATCCACTAGCAATGGCAACAACTTACCCTCCCGGAATTGATCCTCATCCAATCAACAGTATGTTAAAGGCAAATCCCTTGCCAGAGGGTTCTCTAACGACACTGGGCTACTTACCCTTGCCCTGGAGCAGGACCAAAATCGTGTAAAACAAGATCTTGACATCGAGAGCAAAAGAAGCATTCTCAATATAAAGTATATCAAACTTCAATCGCTGGATCATTTGGTCCACAGTGCTGGCATAACCATACTTGACTTGCCCCCAGGATGTGATGCCTGGCCGTACCTTCAGCAAGTGCTTATAATGGGGTGCCTGTTGCATAATTTTATCGATATAATACGCCCGTTCGGGTCTTGGACCAACCAGCGACATTTCGCCCCTCAGTACATTCCAAAATTGGGGCAGTTCATCTAAACGCCACTTTCTAAGAAAAGCACCAAAAGGAGTGCATCTTTCATCTTGATCATGGGACAATTGCGGACCATTTTGTTCCGCATCTTGTACCATTGATCGAAACTTGTAGATGGTAAACGGCTTACCTCCGTAACCGATCCGTTCTTGTCGGTACAAAACTGGGCCAGGTGATCCAAGCTTGATCCGGATGGCGATATACAGATACAACGGAGACAAAATTACCAGGGACAAAATCGCCAGCAGGATATCGAAAGATCGCTTCAAGAGCCTCTGCCATCTCGGCATCAGTCCTTGCTCAATCTCAATCAATACAGCACCATACACATGGTTCATCTTGACAGTGCCCAGCATAATATCGTACATGTCTGGAATGATCTTGACGAGGAGCCGATCTTCAAAATCAAATAATATATCCAGAATAGACTTCAGTTTGCTGTGATCAGAAGTTTCGATGGCGATGATCACCTCTTCGATGCTCTCCTCCTGAATGACCTGGCCAATATCCGTTATTCCCCCCAGCTTGGGCAGGAATCTTGAAAGTTCATTGGTCGAGTGGCCATTGGCATCGATAAATCCCACAAATCGGTAACCAAGACCTTTTCGTAAGCTGGACATCTCGGAATACAGATCCACGGCATGGTCGTTTCCTCCCACGATCAGGGTTGGGAATTGCACCAGTCCTGCTTTTAGTCTGCGACTGGCCCTGGTTAAAAGAATGGTTCTGGAAGCTACCGTTAGAACAAATTGAAGGAAAAACAAGACCAGGAAGGACTCAATATAATCGGTGTAGTCGATTACGGTATCATCGAGGATCAACGTAAAAAATAGAAACAGAACACCCACAAAAATTAACCAGAAGGTTCGGGCTATGGTCTTGATTCGAGATTTCCGATACAGATCCCGATACTCATCAAAGATGGAGTAAAGAAGTACCCAACCCAAGGGAATCAATATGATGCCGATGTAGAAGTTTCGATCATCGAGCATCGACCATTCAAAAGAATTGTTCTCTCCACTTTTCCGGTAAGCAAAAAAGCAGGCCCAGGCTAATAAAGCCATCAGGAAATCAAAAATTCCGTAAACAACTATATCCCTTTTTCGCTTGTCCCTCATCAAGTCAGAAATGTATCCATTTAATATTATCGAGGTAGATGTATTGGGTATCTAAACCTGCTTGTTGATCATAGCTAGCCCGAAATGTAATTTGGTAAGCATCTAGGGCAGAGGCTTGCAACTCAGGCGTAAAATCAATGTACACCTTCTCGCGATCTTCTGTTGCAAATAAAACAATTTTGTAGGCACTGACGGGAGGAATTGCCTGACTTCTTCCCCTAAGCCCTACGGCCAGGTCTATATCACCGACAAAATCCAGCTCCAGGAAAACCGGACTGCCATCAGTGGGAATATCATCTACGGGAAATGAAGAGGCAACCTCCAGTTCAGGGTCTGCAGATGTCACAAATCCCCTACCCACTCCACCTGAAAACATTGGTGACGAGGCAATCACTATCCGAGTGCCTTCATTCTGGTCAATGTCATCCTTTAGGCTGTGTTGGCCATCAAAGGTCTCTACCCAGGCAAATTTACTGTGGGATAAATAGGAGAACCCCAAATTGATGGTTTGGTTCCCGCCCTCGACCACTCGAATAACCCGCTCCAGTGAGGCATAGAATGGGTAGATCACGGGCTGACTAGCCTGGCCGTTCTCCCTAATTCCGGCATGTATTTCGACAAGTATAGTTTCTCGCTTGGGTATAATCGGTACGGTACCTGGTATGGGAAATGCACCCAGCAACAGACTGTCGGCGTAGATCCAAACCTCGTTGATGGCATGGGTATTCCCATCTTGGGCAACTGGAGATTGTACCTGCGCATCTTGCAAGGTCAAGAAAACCGGTACTTCGGCTTTTTGTGCCTCCTGATCACAAGCCATCCCCATGCCCAATAACGAAATCAAGAAGACAAATCTCACGAAAGCTGCTTCTTCAAATTTTGATCGATTAATTCAGAAATCTGATGGGCAAGAGTCAACGCGTTTGTGGCGGCTTCCAGGCCAACCACAGGGGGTATTCCCTGCTTAATAGATCGAATAAACTCCTCCAATTCCAACCGAATGGCATTCACTGGCTTAGATTCTGGGATCTCAATTTCAATGGTTTTCGTACCCGTTGTTGTTTCCAATGTAAAAGTTTCTAGACTTGGATCATCATTGGAGGCATTATCGGATAAACGTATAATCTGTGCTGACCGCTCCAAAAAGTCAAGACCGATATAGGCGTTGGATTGAAATAATCGCATTTTTCGCATGCTCTTCAGAGAGATACGACTTGCCGTAATATTAGCTACACAACCGTTTTCCCATTCGATCCTGGCATTGCCAATATCAGGTGTTTCTGACACTAAGGGTACTCCGCTAGCCATTATGTTGGAAATCTGCGATGGAATCATTGCCAAAATAATGTCCAGATCATGGATCATGAGATCGAGCACTACCGACACATCGGTGCCCCGTGGATTGAAGTGGGAAAGTCGGTGAACCTCTATGAAACGGGGATCCAGTGCAAGGTCTTTAATCGCCAACATTGCTGGATTAAACCGCTCCACATGACCGACCTGTACTACCACATCATGTATTATTTGCAACTTCCTAAGGGCCTCAGCTTGCCGAACTTCCGCCGTCACTGGTTTCTCAATAAAAACATGTCGGCCCGCACTCATTGCGGAAGAAGCTATCTCGTAGTGGGTGGAAGTAGGTGTTACGATATCTATAGCATCTACTTCTTCCAGCATTTCTGGCACCGAGTCAAAAACCTTTAGGGAGTGGCTACTAGCTAATTTCTCGGCCTTATCATGATCAATATCGAAGATTCCAATCAATTGCAGTTCAGAAATCTCCTGGAGGCATTTTAAATGGATCTGTCCAAGATGCCCTAACCCTACTAAACCGACCTTAACCTGCATACTTGCTATAGTACATGAGGATCCCTCCGAAAATTGTTATCAAAGCAATAAGTGCCGCTGCAAATCTGAAAGAAAACCTCAGATATCTTACAAATTGACGAATATCCCCTTCGGATTCTGGATGCGATGGAATGATCTCACGCTCCATCTTAGCTGGATGGAAAATGTGTGTAGTACCAAAGGAGACTTTCCTTTCCACCAATCGTTGATAGATCTTTATGACCTTCCATCGAAAATAGAAATTGACAAAAAGCAGTGCGGCAAAAAGACCGAGCACTAATGCGATTAAAACTATATACAAATGGAATGCAATTGATTCACACCAAAATTAAGATAATCATTGATTTGGAGTTGGCGGGACCACCAACAGGATCACCCAGTATGGAGGTAGCTGCTGTACAAGTCAATGCTTACTCGGAAAAGTGACCCGGCCTTTGTTGACAATCAATTCCAAACTTTAAGTCCCTCAAAGTGTAGGATTGTCCATCCGACCTGCAAAAAGGAAGGCGCCGGTGTTCCTATGCCTGATCAAATACAAGAAAGGTCGATTGAAGAGGAAGGTAGGTGGCAGTGATGTGACTCCCACACCAACCGAAGTAACAGCCGCTCCCTCAGCACCTTTTTCATCGATCGAAAGGAAGGTTTTGTGCTTGACCCGAGTGAGGAAAATGTTGCCAGAGGCTATGCCTAAATCGCTAAAATCAGCCTGATTAGTTGAGAATGGCAGCACCATGCCCAATGCTTTAAGGTCACTTGAGAGTTCCTTTTCGTAGGTCACTTCAAATTTTGGCATGTGCATAAAGATCCGGCCCGATCTTAAATTGCTTTCCAGCAGATCGTACAAATTATCTACCGTCAAGTCAATCAATACATCGCTCAACGATTTGCCTTTAGCCGGCTGAATAAGGGTCATGACGTAGTTGGTGTCGGCAAAAGGCAACTCAACCGCTTGCAAGGTGCCGTCAGCATAGGATTTGAAATCACTTACATCCTGAAACATAAAGGGAACTGCTAATTCATTTCCATCTGCACTGAAAAATGTATCTACACGGGTGTTTTCTAATGGAAAGGGATGTAACCAATCGGCTTGGTAATACAGTGCATTAATCAAAAACATGGCTTCTTCCTGGCGAATGTTTTCCATGATCTTCGGGATCTTTTCCTGGGTCTTTTCTTTCACCCACTGATTGATCTGACTTAGGGCCTCTGCCGACGCGAAATCCAATTTCATGACCTCGGCTTCAAAACCTTTTTCCAACTTGTCGATAAACTCCTTATGTGGCGCGATGCGAGATTCGTCGTAGAACATGGCATTCTCGCTCTGCAGATTCACACCACTACTCTCGAGTTTGTCGTGGAAGTCATCATATGCTTCAAGCACAGACCTCTTGCCCTCACCACTTAATCCCAAGACATCAAGCATTTGTTCTTTAGTACTTCCTCCAGCACCCTCTAGCGCCATGTACAGAGTCGAGGCGATGCTAACCGGAGAAATCAAGATATTGGTGTCATCAAATTGAGTTTGAACCATTTGCTGGAACAGGATCCATTGAAACTCGGCCAGCCCTTCGGTAAGTTTTGCGCTACTTATTTGATCCTCAACATCTCCAATCACTTCAGCTTCTTTGTTGCAGGCCAAAAGGAAAATCAACAATGAAAAAAAGAAAAACTTAGATCCGTACATAAAACCGTTGCTTTGCTCATAGATTAAAGACGTTTCAAGAGAAGAAAACGTTGGTACAATCAATTCATAGCGGCAAAGACAGCCTCCATCTTTTCTTTTAAATAGTGTGCAGTTTGTGATTCCTCACATTCGGTGAGCCCTTCAGGAGTCCCTTGATAAATGAGGCCACCTCCGTGCCGGCCACCACCCGGTCCTAAATCAACGACCCAGTCAGCGGATTTGATGACGTCCAGATTGTGCTCGACCACCAAGACTGTGTGCCCTTGCTCTACCAATGCATTCAAAGCATCCAACAGTTTAAGTATATCGTGAAAATGAAGACCGGTGGTAGGCTCATCAAAAATGAATAAGATGTGTTCACTCGAATTTTCCTTGCCCAAGAATGAAGCCAGCTTCACCCGTTGAGCTTCTCCGCCAGAAAGTGTGCTGGAGGACTGACCCAATTTGACATAACCCAGACCTACATCAGACAGCGGCTTTAACTTACCCAGTATCTCCTTTTGGCCTTCATAAAAGAGCATAGCTTCATCGATGCTCAGATTGAGGATCTCAAAGATGTTCTTTCCTCGATAGCGAACTTCCAAAACCTCCCTTTTGAATCGTTGTCCTCCACAGTCTTCACAGACCAATCGCACATCAGCAAGAAATTGCATCTCCACCAAGATTTCACCATCTCCCTGACAATTGTCACATCTACCCCCTTCGACATTAAATGAGAAATGCTTCGGTTGATACCCCCGAATTTTACTGAGCTGCTGAGCCGACATCAACTTCCTTATTGCATCGTACGCTTTGACATAGGTAACCGGATTGCTTCTTGACGATTTTCCAATAGGTTGCTGGTTGATCAATTCTACCTGCGTGATCAAATTGACATCTCCTTGCAGCGAATCAAACGCACCGGGTACCTGCCGTGTGGGTTCATCTAATGCTCTTCTTATGGCTCGGTATAATATATCGTGTACCAAGGTACTTTTGCCTGAACCCGAAACACCCGATATGACATTTAATGTCTGCAAGGGGATAGTCACGTCGATGTCCCGCAAATTGTGCTGCCTGGCTCCTTTTACCTCAATTTTGCTGATGGGTTTTCTCCTGATTTTGGGAATTGGAATGAACTTCTCGTAGCTTAGATACTGAGCAGTTAAGCTTTCTGATTGAGCACCCAACTTGCTGAATAGTCCAGCATATACGACCTGACCACCATGTATACCAGCCATAGGCCCCATATCTACCAGATAATCGGCATTTCGTATCACATCTTCCTCATGCTCCACTACGACCACAGTATTGCCCAGATCCCTAAGGTCTTTCATTACTTTCACTAGTTTTTCTGTATCACGCGGATGCAGACCGATACTTGGTTCATCCAGGATGTACAGCGAATTGGTCAAGTTGCTGCCAATAGATTTGGTGAGATTGATCCGTTGGGTTTCCCCCCCACTGAGGGTCGACGAGGTTCGGTCAAGATGAAGATAGTCCAGTCCCAAAGCACAGAGGTTGTGCAACCGGCTTTTGATTTCAATTAATAGTCTTTTGGAAACCTCTTGATCGTGGGAAGAAAGTTCCAGGTGATCAAAAAAATGCCTCACCATGTCGATAGGCATTTGGGTGAGTTCCTGAATATTTTTTCCAGATACCTGCACATAACCGGCTTCTTTTCGCAAGCGGCCACCCTTGCAAACTTGACAGATCGTTCGACCTCGATACCTCGCAATCATTACTCTATTCTGAATCTTATAGGACTTCTTCTCAAGCTGCTCAAAGAAATGATAGATTCCATGAAAGTGAGGATTCCCTTCCCAGAGAAGATCTTTTTGTTCTTGAGTCAACTTCTCGTAGGGGCGATGTACCGGAAAATCAAATTTGTGGGCAACTTCTAATAACCTTTGTAAATATCGACCTGACTTCTCACCCTTCCAGCATTGGATGGCGCCTTCAACCACTGAAAGTGATGGATTGGGTACAACCTTATGCTCATCGACTCCCATTACTCTGCCAAAGCCCTCACAGCGTGGACAGGCACCAAAGGGATTGTTGTAGTTAAAGAGATGGGGAGTAGGCTCAGGAAAGGATAAGCCATCGAGCTCAAATCGGTTGTTAAACCACATGTTCTTTCCCTCTACAATCTTGATCAGGCATTCACCCCCGCTTTCAGAAAAGGCTGTCTGCACAGAGTCGGCCATTCGCCTTCTGATGTCCTCATCCAAAGCTTCCTGCATGACAAATCGATCGACAAGAACCAGGATCTTTTCTTTGTCGACATCTCCAATCTTGCGATTGAGGATCTTGCCCTGGGAGGCCAAAAGGTCCTCTATGTGGGTCTGTTTGTTCTGGAAGTAGAGCCGCGTATATCCCTTTTGGAGCAATAGTGATAATTCCTGTTCAATTGTGCGTTCGGGATACTGCTGATGCAACGGTATCAGAAGCAAGACCTTGGTGCCAGCTGGCAAGGATTCTAAGTAGTCAACCACATCTGAAACCTGGTGTTTCAAGACCAATTCTCCAGAGACGGGTGATATCGTCTTGCCTATTCTGGCAAAGAGTAACCGTAGATAGTCATGGATTTCAGTAAGTGAACCCACAGTGCTTCTTGCATTAGCCGTACTCACCTTCTGCTCAATAGCTATGGCTGGGCAAATACCACTGATGTAGTCCACTTCGGGTTTCTTCATCCGATTCAAAAACTGACGTGCATACGACGAAAGGCTTTCCACATATCTTCTCTGACCTTCGGCATAAAGGGTATCAATGGTGATGGAAGATTTTCCGGAGCCCGATACCCCCGTCACTACAATCAACTTCTCTTTGGGCAGTTTCAGGTCAATATTCTGCAGATTATTGGCCCTGGCTCCTTTAATGGTGATAGTATCTTTAAGATTTTTAGCCATTTATATGTTACTCATATTTGTAATAATCAATATGTTAAAAAAAAGGAAATATCAAAAAGTTGGTCTGATTATTGCAATTTTCTGAAATGAATCTCTATTTTTGATTCGCAATTGATTTTGAAGCGCTAAAGTATGTCGTTCCAGTTAAACTTAAGTTAAGTGAAATTGGGAATGTACGGGTCTTCGAAATTTTTCTTAGATTAATGGAATCACAACAGAGATTCATCTAAAAACTGATAGCTTATAGAGTAAAACTTATACACGACAAACAACATTGTTAACCGAACTAAACTTTGTAGTGTATGCAAGTTACTCCGTATAGTGATCAGGAACTCATTCAACAATATCTTGATGGAAGTGAACGCTCATTCGAAGAGCTTCTCAATCGTCATCGCAATAAGATATACACTTCTATATACCTTTTTGTTAAAGATCAGAGCTTAGCCGAAGATATTTTTCAGGAAGTCTTCATTAAGATCATCAATACCTTGCGAAGTGGTAAATACAACCACGAGGGTAAATTTGTTCAATGGGCGATGCGTATTGCCTACAATATGTGTGTGGATCAATTCCGCCGCAAGAAGCGACGACCTCAAGTTGCCCCAACCGAAACCTTCGACATCTTTGATGTCTTACACGTGAGCGATGACAATATGGAAACTACTATGATCAAGAGTCAAACCCATCAACGCATCCGACATCTTGTTGACAACCTACCTCCGGAACAACGCGAGGTAGTTATACTTCGACACTATGCAGATATGAGTTTTAAGGAAATTTCACAGTTGACAAGAGTCAGTATCAATACTGCCTTGGGAAGAATGCGCTATGCTCTCATCAACATTCGTAAGATGATCGAAGAAAAAGAGATCATCTTGCAATAAGAGCTGAGACAACTTACCCTACGGCTAATAAAATACAGGCCTGGTGTTGTTACACCAGGCTTTTTCTTTTGCAAGAAAGTGACGGCTGACTAAGCTCGGTTTTCTTCAATTGCTCCTTATCCGGTGAATCTTTCCTGCCTGGGGGATGAAAAATAGAGGCAAGCCAATACATTTATTCCGAAGCCGATCAATCCCACCTGAATACTTGCCATGGTCTTGATTCCCAGACCAAAAGTGGCGAGCGCAAAGAGTAGTCCCAACCAAAGTCCAATGTACATGCCTTTTGCCGTAACCCTCTTTGAATGTACACCGATCATGTACAGAGGTGCTGTCTGTATCAGTATCTGCATTTTCAACTCGATGAGACCCCAAAGTGTGATCTTTGGATTTAAAGCGATCGCCACGATAATCACCATGACCACCCAGGAGAATATTTTGCCTACCCGGGTCAGTTGATCTTCTCCAACTTCTTTGAACAGGCTTTTCCCCAGGATGTCTTTGGCCACGATCGATGACAGCGACAGCAATACCGAATCTGCTGTAGACATGATTGCCGCCAACAGGCCTACAATCACTAAAACAGTCAAAACCAGGGCCGCTGTTGACTCACTGGCCCACATATTTAACATTTCAGGCAATACCCTGTCGGACGGAATATTTTCTGCACCGGAGTAATACGGCACACTGATCACGCCAAGCAAAAATAGGATCAGCACGGTAATCAATGGCATGATCATCATGGCACCCAGGGCCTTCTTAAGAACGCCAAGCGAATTTGCTGCGTATATTCTCTGAATGGCTTGAGGATAGACGGCAGCCCCAATACCAATCATCAGCACTGTGCTGGTCCAATAGATTTGGAAGTCACCGCTGGGGACTTGAATTTTTTGAGGTTCGTTCTCCATCAGCCACGTACTTATTTCAGCGAGCTCCTTCGTGTCTGGCATCACAATGATGAAAAGCCCTCCCAGACCGACCAACAACATACACCCTTGCAAAACATCAGTCCAAGCTACTGCTTGCATACCCCCAATGGTCTCTATAATAACGACCACTAATCCCAAGAAAACTACCCCAGCCCAGTAGGGTATCTGTCCATCGGTAATTCCTGCCGTCACATGGCCCATAGCCATCATCTGGGCCAGAAGGAAATTCACCGAAACCAGCACGAGAATACTATTAGCCAGAAGTGACAATCGCGGACTTTCAAATCTAAAATCAATCCAGTCACCGGGGGTAATGAATTGATGCTTCTTGGCGGCTTGATACAATTGCGGCGCAAATGTCAGGTAAAAAACCACCAAGGCCGTCATGTAACCGAGTATCATGATCATGCCCATGCCTTGGTTGACTACTTCTGCAGGGGTAACCAACATGGTGTTGGCACTGTATTGAGTGGCGTATAGAGTAAGTAGCAAAACAAACGTACCCAGAGAGCCCCCAGCGAGATAGAAGTCCTTTAGTGACTGGGAAGCCCTAATCTTTCGGGCGTAAAGGCCAAAGATGAGCAGCAAGATCAGATAGCCAAGAATGGCCAAGAGAAGGTTATTAACCGGCATCGTCTAAGTCTCTCCAATACCTATGAATAATAACGATAGAAAATATTGCTATACAAGCAATGGCAATTATACACGCCATAATCCATGACGGAAGCCCAAGTATCAAGACCATTTCCAATGACCTGGGTAAGTACCAAGGGATACTAAGGCAAAACAGGATAGAGTAGACTATCCAGACCCAAGGGGGAAAAACTGGATTCGTTCTCATATCAGTTAAATTTTCCTTTCAATATCTCTATTCCAATCCAATCCATGATGGCGTCAATCAATACCAAGAGTTCCATGCACTTTGATGGCAAGTTGTTAAGGTTAAGCATTTGTAGCCATAATTTTATAGTTTGCTTACAAAGCATCGATATGTCAGGAATACCAAATACAGTAAGGATGTTTCGGCCGTTTCTGGCATTTATATTTTATCATTTTGTCCTGTCTGGTCATTCTCAACCGAATGCCTGGGAATATGCGCTCAGTCAAACGGAGTATGAGGGATCCCAATTTAACGATATCCTGATTATTGACAGTACCATCGTGATTGGAGGAGGATCATCAAATTGCATGACCCCCACTCTATGGACTTTTGGCATTGATGGTACATTTTCCGGACATGTTGGTTTATCCGAAGCACCTTACGCGTATGGCATGATTACGGGCTTGAGATATGATTCGACCGAACAAGAAATCTATGCCATCGGAAATGTAGCTTATGCCGATGATGTGGGTGCCAGATTTGGCATCATCTATCGGTTGGATAAGCACCTGAAGATTGATACGACTCTGGACGGTGCTACCATCGCCGATCACAACGACCATGAGATTTCTTTTTTGCCAAACGACGAATTTCTTTTGAGAGAACACAATCAGCTATTTATCATCAACCAAAACCTGCAGGTAAGAAAAAAACTGGATTTTCCAGTTGAGCCATTTCAAAATTATGGAGTTGTTTTTATGGAGGATACCCTCTATACCTTTATTCGCAGTGGTCATTTAAAAAGCAACTCGATCACCATGCGAAATGAACATGGGATTGCTTTGAAGCATGTAATCACTCCTGAATATACCACGATATTATCTCGAGGAGATTTTCTTATCACTTTAGGATCGGAAGGGATGATCAGAAAATATGACCGCCACTCCCTTGAGCTTCAGGATAGTCTACTATTCTCCGAAGACGTCCAAATAACTCTTAGCACTTTTGGTGAAGACCAGTTGCAAGTCATACTTTATCGAGAAGATACGTCTCCGGTCATTAAAATCTATGACCTGGCTTTTGAACTAATTCTAGACCAATCTACCGGGGTCATACATGAAAGGCAGGTAAAATTGTATCCCAAATCTGCATATGGCTATAGAATAGGTTTGGCCTATAGGTCGCTCCATTTATTTAGTGATTATTCATCAAGCATTGTCCCTTTTGTCCGTAGAGAAATGCTTTCATCAGTTCCTTCTCACATCGATCGTCCTTCATTTCAAATTACTGACCTTACTATCTTGAATAATATTGAAGCAGATGACTGCGGAATTGATGGCAGTGGTGAGGAATATTGTCATTATGGAAGTCAACCAACTTATTACGAACTAGAGCTCGAAAACACCGGAAATATTCCCATAACCAGCTTTGGTTATTTTTCTTCATTGACCGCGAACTTCAATTGTTGGCGAGAGATTAATTACCAATTCATAGATCAACTGCAGCTGGCACCCAGTGAACGAATCGTCGTTCGAGATAGCTTTTTCATCTTCGGTCCCGAAGCACCTGACTCCCTGCTATTTTATATCTGTGCCCCCAATCATTTGCTTCACGACGAACCCAACAGCATTATTTCCTATGATATCACGACATCTATGGTTGAAACTATCGATCGCAAAATCTCGATTTTCCCTAATCCGGTTGAGGATATAATCTATTTTAAGCAACTTCCCTCAACCAGGCATTCGACCGAAGTCAGGATATACGATCTCAAGGGCCACTTGGTGCAGCACAGTAACCTACATAGTGATCAATTATGGGTCAAACTTTTAAGATCTGGAATGTACATCCTAAGGATCGAAACAATGGATGGAAAAGTGTTTCTTGAAAAATTTATTAAGGTATAGATCATTGCGCAGCCTTGTGCCAACAATAATGAAGATGCTAACTTTTGGTACGTAAAGGTATGATGTAGTAAAATAAAATATCTGCATATGAGTTCTTTCTTTTTCACCACGGTGCGACACCACCAACTGCCCTTATTTGGTAAATCACATTCCATACTCGATAAAGTAATTGTGAGGGTACTTTTACTGGTTTTATTCTACTTTTACTGAATATTGTTTTATTCTATTGCATGCCAATGTCTAGAGCACAGAGCCAAGCTTGGGAATACGCATTCGGTGATTTAGAAGTGTTGGCCCTTAGTGATATTGCAGTCAATAACGGATACATGGTGATTGCAGGACATACCAAAAACTGTTTTTCAGCTCAGTTCTTCGTATACGATACTACTGGCCACTTTGTACACAAACAAACGGTTGGGTTGATTCAGCCTTCTGGGTACCCTTTTCAATACCATGTAATTGACCATCTCACTGTTGACGGCACCAGATCCCGGATTTTTCTATGCATTGGGCCATGCTTCGGGCACGCATGATACCGGGCCATTCACCAGTTTTATTTACAGATTTGACCCCCTTTTTGAATCTGATACAATAGTCGACCTCTCTTCCGTCGTGGCAGACGAGGAATACGTATTTAAGATCGTTATAAGTGACAGTCTGTTTCTGGCACAAACGAGCAATCATATTTATTTGTTAGACCGTTCATTCAATGTATTAAAAAAAGTAGATCTCCAAACACCCAGTTCACAAGTCTTACTTGCCAAGGGCTATTTTGTTGCCTTCGAGACTGCTAAGGAAGGTACCGGAGATGTACAGGTATTCACTCTTGACGGGGTACCGTTATTGGAAAAGTCAATGAATGAGTTTAGTAAAGCCGTGGTATTTAATGGCAACTTTACGACTTTAGGTAGGGATAATGTGATCCGTCAGTATGATCCTTCAACACTACAAATCGTCGATAGCTTAGAGGCAGCGGACGAAATTCTGGAATTGAAAGTCTTGGACCAATTACACATTGAAATTGTTACACAGAAACCGGATGAACAAAGGCAGATAAATGTCTACAACCATGAATTCGAGTTGAAATGGACGATCATAACGGAGTTGCCAGGAGAGCAATCACTAAAAGCTGTGATCGCTGGTGACTATTACTACTTAAAGGGAACTTACTATTTTCGGGCTAAAGATGAGCATAAACAAACTGGGCTCATCCCTTTCATTCGTAAAAACCATCTGACGTTTCCAGAGAAAATTGCCAGATCATCGGTAGATTTTGTAGAAGTTAACATTGTAAACGTCCCTGCAGCCGACACTTGCCAAGCTGATCAAGAGGGAACGGTACGATGTACCTTTGGAGAAAATATACAAATACAGTATTCGATCACCTTGATTAACTCAGGAGATCAACCAGTACATCAACTAAGTATTCACACAGAACAATCGCTGCCACTGGCACCATGGGATCCTCATTGTTTCACGCTTGACGTTCCTTATCACCTGATGGATACACTGAAACCCGGTGAACAACTGACCATTCTAGATTCAACGAATTTTTTTGAGAACACAAATCCCACACTGCTTAACTTCTATCTTATCGCTCCCAATCAACGCCTACATGAAAATAGAGCAATACTTAGTACAAATGTAGATTTCACGACTTCATCTACTCAAACCCCAAGGGAATCCTTCAAAGTATTTCCCAACCCAACAACCGGACCAGTGTGGATTGAAGGACCCTCGTCGAAAATAATTCGTGGGTTGGTTTCAATCTATGACTTCCGTGGAATCAAATTAAAGCAAATGGACTTCAACGACAATTTCATCAACCTTTCCTCCTTATCACCCGGCATCTACACAATGCACTTTCATGCACCGTCAGTTACCTGGGTACAACGCATTGTTAAACAGTAATGGTGGAGCAAATTATCCTATCAGCATACTAACTGAGTTCGCTGCATGTCTCCTTGTCGGAATCACAAGGCAGAGTTTTGCACGATAGCTCCACCTTCGGGTAGTTTCGGATAATCAAAACAACTTCCTTAAGGCAGTCATCTTGATATTTACTCCGCGCTAAGCATTTCGGCCAGATCCCTGGCAAAGTACGTGATGATAACATCAGCACCGGCTCGCCTCATACTGAGCAAAGTTTCCGGCATCGCCGATTCGAAGGATAACCATCCTCTTTCACATGCTGCAAGGAGCATAGCGCACTCACCACTGACATGGTAGGCAGCAATGGGCAAATGGAAGTTGTCTTTGAGCCTATTAATGACATCGAGGTAATGAAGAGCAGGTTTGACCATTAGGAAGTCTGCTCCTTCCTGCAGATCCAATTCGGCCTCAATGACCGCCTCGCGTGCATTGGCGGGATCCATTTGATAGGTTTTCTTGTCACCAGATTTGGGGGCACTATCCAAGGCATCACGAAAAGGTCCATAAAATGCACTGGCATATTTGGCAGTATAACTCATGATCCCTACATCAGCATGATCTGCTTCATCCAGTGCAACTCTAATTGCCTTTATCCTACCATCCATCATGTCGGACGGGCCCAAAATATCAAATCCTGCTTCTGCCTGTGTCACTGCCATACGACAGAGTATCGGTAAGGTTTCATCGTTGAGGATCTCTCCTCCCGACACCAACCCATCATGGCCATCGGAGCTGTAGGGATCCATGGCCACATCACTGATCAAAGTAACATCCTGATAATTCTCTTTGATTTTTCTGGCGGCTTCCAGGTAAAAATTATCCGCGGCATAACTGTAGGTCGCCGTGGCATCTTTTAAAGATTCTTCAACCGAAGGGAACAAGATAAAATTGCTCAAACCTACTTTCAGACATCCTTCAATCATTTTTTGAGCCTCATCCAATGACAATCGATAATTGCCTGGCAGAGACGCAACTTCGTCCCGGATGTTTTCACCCGCCACTAGAAAAAGCGGATAGACCAATTGAGTGACCTTAATGTCGTTTTCTCTGACAAGGTTTCGGATACCTTCAGTTTTTCGGTTTCGTCTTGGTCTTCTTAGCATTGCTCTTGATATTTGGTTCTCTGCCTACTACCGTTTGGATATGAGCCTGTACGACCGATAGGAAGTATGGCTTCTCGTGTTATCTTCTGGCTTCATCAGTCGGTACTTGGATTTAAGAACAAGGAACACCGATTACGATTTTAGAATTATGTTTGATTTTTGATTTTTCACGTTTTCATATTCTTTTGAGCCGTTTTTTCTATGCTTTTTGCAAAAATTGAAATTAGCTCGTTGTTTTCCAGTTTTGCGTTTTGAATTCTTGTTTCATTTTTAAACAATAGAGAAAGTGAAGTTCCGGATCTGAGCAATTGTTTCGCCAAGTGATTTGCCGCATAATTGTTTGGCATTTCCTAAGTAATGTCAATTACCAAAACCGAAAAATTAATTAATCGCTCTTCTAAATCAAACTTAATCATTCTGCCGTTTTACCTCCAAAATCAAAAATCGTTAATCCTTGTTCGATATTCATTTCTTCAATACTTGTTCGTTTTGCTTGAAGATAACTAGTGCCAACAGCCATGGCCTACTGCTATTTATATTTTTCAAACCAGCCCAAGATATACACCACCTTTGCTACCAAGTTGCTGGGGCGGTTGGCGATGCCATGTCCTGCACCTGGAATCCGCACCATCATCGATTCCACGCGATTAATTTGCAAGGCTGCATAATATTGCTCGGTTTCAGCCATCGGTGTTCGAAAGTCAGATTCACCGGTGAGTAGCATCGTTGGGGTAGTTACATTACCTACGAGCGAAATCGGAGACCTTTTCATGTAATGTTCAGTATGTTCCCAGGGCTTGCCGGGAAACCAATACTTGTAGAAAAAGGCTGGACCATCGGCATAGAGCACGAAGCTGTACCAATTGATCACTGGCTTGGCAACGACCGCCGCCTTAAAGCGGTCTGTCTTCCCGACAATCCAACTGGTGAGCACACCTCCACCACTTCCACCGGTAACATACAATCGGTCACTGTCGATATATCCTTTTTCAATGATTGCATCTACACCTGACATCAAATCGTCATAGTCTTCTCCGGGATAGTTGTGATGGATTAAGTTGCCAAACTCACGGCCGTAACTACTGCTCCCGCGGGGATTGATATATAAGACCACGTATCCTGCTGCTGCATACAGTTGACATTCTGCCGAAAAGCGGTTGCCATAGTTGGCAAAGGGCCCTCCGTGGATCTCCAAGATCAGGGGATATTTCCGCTGATCATCAAAATTTGGCGGTTTGACGATCCAACCCTGAATATCACGTTGATCGAAAGATGAGGTAAACCAAATTTCCTCTACTTCACCCAGTTCTTTAAAATGAAATAAGTCCTCATTGAGGAAGGTAAGTCGCTGGGCTTCTGATCCACGCCGACTAATAGCAAGATCCGCAGGGTGATCCGGTGTAGAGTGGGTAAATGCGATTGAGCCCGTTTCTGACACTGAAAAGCTACCCCCAGCATACGGTCTGCCGAGACTCAAACCACCTACATTTTCAACCAAATCTGTTACGGTACCATCCAAGCTGATTTGAGCGATCTTGGTATTTCCGCGATCATCGTATTCGAAATAGATAGATTGACCGTCAGACGCCCAAAAGAAATTGCCAAATTGACGATCAAAATTACAGGAGATGCATTGGGACAGACTACCATCCAAGTTCATGATATATAAATGCGCCAGCTGATAACCCTGATATTTGTCATCAAAGCCAACGTAGGCGACCTTATCTCCATCCGGAGATACCAATGGCGCTGCGTCTGGGCCTAGGCGATCCGTCAGCATAGAGATGTTCCGGCTGTCCAAATCGACCCGGTAGATTTCAGAATTATTGGGATTATGGATCCGGTCTTCGTGGCCATTGGCAGAAAAGAAAATGCTTTTGCTGTCGGGAGACCAAGTCAATCTCCCCCCGTGATAGTAAGGTTGGTCTGTCAACTGGATCGGTGTTCCACCCTGGCTGCTGACGACAAAAATCTGGGTATAACTGTCTTCGATATAACCAGATCCATCACGCCGGTACTGCATCTTGTCAATCACTTTTGGCGGATCATTCCATTGGGCACCTTTCGGTTTTTTTGGCATCTGAACAAAAGAGGGTGCCTCATAAGGCACTGACATAGTGAAGGCAAGCCACCGGCCATCAGGAGACCAGTAGGGTGTGCCTCCACCTCTGATAAGATTGGTCAACCGTTGTTCTGAGCCCTCGTCTAACCAATACAAGTACAGTTGAGACTTTCCTCCTTTATCTGACCAGTAGACAAATTTCTTACCATCCGGTGCCCAACGGGGGGAAGAATCGTGATGATTGCCATTGGTCAATGGTCGATGACGGGATCCATCGGCATTGATCATCCATAGGTTTGACAAGTTGGCATCGGTCATGATGTCCTTGTATAATCGCGTGTACAGGATCGTTTCACCATCAGGCGAAATTTGTGGATCGCCAGCCATCTCTATATCGAAGACATCTATTGGCTGTAGTATGGTATCGGAAAGTGAGACACCAGATTCGGGATTGTACCCCAAGGTGGTTGACCCCAACCCGAACCATAGTACACTGGTAAGGAAGAAGAGCTTCATCATTTCGATCTATTTTTCAGAGGAAGAACTGGCCTCCACTTTAGTGAGAATAAAAACATTCGGACCGCTGATCTTATATCGATCTTCGTCTAATTTTTCAATGAGGAAAGAGGAATTCGGACCTCTTTCAAGGTCAAAAATATGAAGACTATCACCTCTGATCTCCCATTTTCCCACATCATCAATTTCCCTTCCCATTGCCCGGACCCGGTAAATAAATCTTTGGCCTGGTTCAAAGGTAAAACCGATTTCAGCGGTTTGCTGAAAAGCTCGAGTGTCTTCTTCTACCCTACTGGTATCTACTGTTGCGTTGTAAGTGCCTTGATCTATACTAATTCCTTCCTCAGAACAGGTCGCAGCAAGTACTACTACCAACACAACCAGCAGGATGCATTTCATACCTAAATCCATGTGATCTTTGTTATTTGATGCAAAAATAAGATTGCTCCCGACATCTTCAGGAAGTGCTGGCCCAATCCTATTTAGAAGAAATTGGCGATAAAGGCACTAATCGCACACGATATAAATCCAATCATGAAGAGTATGTAGGCAATACTTAAGAATGCATACTTGCGCTTCAGAACTTGAGCCTGACTGTACATCTCAATCATCAATTGGTCATAGATATCCCCTTTTGCGCTGAGCAGTTTGCGCATATTGTGCATGTACTCGTCCAAAGTGTCCTTTCTGGAGTGGTCAAAGAACAATATGCTGCGTGTCCTTTGCGAACCCAGCCGAGTCCTGATCATAACCGGCTTGGCAGCAAGAATGGCCAGGATACAGGATACCAGACTAAACACCAGCAAGATCATGAAAGGAATAAAGATGTTGGGGTTCCTTGCAATAGGAATACCATCCAATGAAATACCGGATCCCAGCAGTGCAACGATCAAAGAAATTAAGATCGCATTGATACCAACAATGATATTGGCTTTATTATCGGCAATGGCAATGAGTTCGATTTGGTTACGAGCAGCGACACGAAAAAGTGTCTCTTTGCCCCGGCCCGCTGCCAGCCCCTTATTTTTCTTTTCGGTCGTGTGTTCTTCTTCCATCATTTTCTTTTGTCGGAAGTTTCCAGGTTGGAAGATACAAGAAAATTGGTTTGCCACGAATTCCATGTGGTGCCTTAAAGACAATGGATATCTAACCGATTAGAGGTTCCTATCCTAAGCTCATTTGGCACCGCCTCTCTTTCGCACCAATCGTACTTCCAAGCTCAAGCAGAGGAAGAAAAGTCCATATGGACTAGCCATTTCACCATCTCTCAATAGCGCAGCGCCCCCCCCCCGCCATCGCCAAGGCTTAGGGCGGGCAGCAATCCCTCAAAATAGCGCAGCGTCTCCTAATCTCTTTCAGGATTTCGCCTTTTTGCTAACTTTGCCCCGAAGGGGCCGCGTAGTTCAACTGGATAGAATATCTGACTTCGGATCAGAGGGTTGGGGGTTCGAGTCCTCCCGCGGTCACTAAATCATCTAGAAGCTCCTGAAAATCAGGGGCTTTTTTTATTATGGGGTATCTCTAAAAACCCGTTGATGGATCGGACACAATGGCTTCGCCATTGGTTTCTTAAACCTTTTGACTTTATACTTCGTTGAATTTCAATCACGTAGCTATGGCCATGCTCATTTAATTAGTCTCGTCTAAATCCAAAATATTTCAAAACCGATCTCTTTCAGAGCTTATTAGAGATAGCCAATGGGTAAAGCATCATCAAGTGATTCAACTTTCGATTCCTACATCTTCTGTACCGAAGAATAGAATCCAAAAATTGCAGCGGCTGGACAGCAGTCTCTATCACCCGTAGCAGAAACTTTGGAGTGTGATGATTACAGAGGCCAATTTGCCATGACTTAAGGACATTGTTGATAAGCAGTTTGATATCAAAGATCATCAACCAGCAAAACGACTGCACTATCAGGAGCTGCCAGACCAAAACAAAGACCGGCTCGCAACTGATCTTAAAGGGACACGGCCAACAAACATATGGTAAGAAACTTCCCCTTCGCCTTTGTCCCGTTTCTCCATTTCTTCAGTTCGCGTGAGCTCAAAACCGTAACCAAGGCCGAGATAGAAGGATATCTGTTTAAGTTGTTATCAAAATACAATATTTCAGAGACCAAGCAAAAACACGGTGATCAACGCTATTAAGTTTGACTATGAAAGGTACTGGCACAACCCTACGAATATCAGGATCTGCAGCGGCCAAGGCAGCGAAGAGAAGCCCTCCAAATGTTGCAACCAGACGGTTAAATTATGCTATGCCCAACCGTTGTTGTACAGGGTTCTCCCAAGACTACGGAGATGCAGACATATGTGATGGAAATTTACAACAAGACCATCCAGAGCCCATTGGACACGATAAGGAAAAACCGTAACTTGAAGACATGAACATAAGAGATTTATCAGCAATAGTTGATGATATACAAGGTTGTGGTGCATTTGAAAAAAAATCACGTAGTAAAAGAAGATGGAAAATTTCAACGAAATATTCAAGAGTTCTAAATCCAAGGAAATTGGAATCAAGCTAAAAGGAATTATTGAATCCTATTTTGACAATATTGAAGGAAATATTGTTGGAGGAGCAAAAGTAAAATTAGTTTTATACTCAAGAAATGGAAAGAATAATGTGCTTTGTGGCATTCAAGAAGGAAGTGGTGAATCTTGTATGTTGTATGTTCATCACATTGACAAGATGGATCACGAAAGACTAAAATTCAGTGGAAAAGGAAAACACGCTAAACGGATTAAATTCGACAATATTAACGAAATCATAGAAGATGATATCCATTGGTTGTTTTCCAAAGTAAATGAGAATGCACCATTTTAGAATTGACAATTTAATTTCCAAAAAAAAGAATTTAAAATGAAAACGACACCACAATATCGGCTATCATGCATAGCTATCGCTTTGCCGTTTTTTCGCACCTTGCAAAAAACTAAAAAACGGTTGGCTCTCTGCTACGCATCATAGCCCAAACGTTATGCTCAATAAACTATGAATAATCGAATTACAAGTATTGGAATAATCTTGATGGTTTATATAGGATGTGTTCCTCAACGAAACGTTCTTTCACCAATAGACAATATAGAATTGAGGAATAATTCAGACAAAATAATTTATGAGGATATAGACAAAGAATATCATAATAATTTAGTTTTCAATGGAGCATACGACGGAATTCAATGTTCGCCAGAAGTTGAGGATTACGATGCAATTTGGGAGAAAGAGAATTTCGACAAAAACGAATCCTTTAAGTGTACTTGCTATAACTATAAAGTAAAAACAGACCAAGGAAATGATCTCTATATCGGATTTAAAACCGGGTTCTATCTAAATACTCGCGTCTGTTATGACTCAAAAAAATCTATTGTTGAACAGCCTCAAATTGAAAATCTCAAATTGACTGTATATAAATCAAGAATCCACCACATCGATTTATCAACGGTTAAAATGATTACTAAGAGCAAAATAAGACAGAAAAGCAAATTTGGAAAATTTCCAGCACTTGTTTATGATACTAATAAAGAGCGGATACTATGGAAAGTTAAACATTACTTTGGTAAATTAAATGTGAGTAACTACTCAGGTCAAAATTGAGGGATTGAGGGGTGAAATAGGTAGTTGAGGGGTGAAAAATTGAAAAATCGATGAGTTATGAACAATTTGTGAACAAAAAGGGATGAATGGTGGAAAAATGACATGTAATAGGCAAGTAAATAAATGAATACATATACGAAATTTGTATATGTATGGAAGACTTATCGAGAATCAGGAAAGCACTAGAGGAAAAGAGCAAGGAAGAACTCATCGATATTATAATGATGTTGCTTCCCTTGGCAGATAGAGTGAAGGAGTTGGAGGCTGAAATAGAGCGTTTGAAGAATCAAAATAGCAGGAACACTTCATTACCGCCATCACGAGATAAACAAGAGGTAAAAAGGAAGACTCGCAGCCTAAGGAAAAAGAGTAAGCGGAAAACAGGGGGTCAAAAGGGACACGACGGCAGGACCTTAAAGATGTCAGAAAAGGTAGATCATGTGATAGAGTATGCACCCGATCAGTGTGCTCACTGCCAGGATTATATGGTAGGAAAAGGTCAATTAATAGAATGCAAGCAGATATGGGATATTCCACCAGTTAGTTTGGAGGTTACTGAACATAGGAGATATAGAAAGTATTGTAAAGGCTGCTGCAAATGGACCAGTTCGTCTTATGGAGTGAATTTGCAAAAGGGACCTCCGGTACGATACGGAGATTGCCTCCAAAATCAAATTGTGTACTTATCGATCCGACAATTATTGCCATATAGAAGGCTTAGCGAAGCCATAGAAGTTATCTATGGGCATAAGATCAGTGAGGGAACCATCGATAATATGCTGGCCAGTAAGTCAGAACAAGCAGAAGATACTTATGCATCGGTCATCGGTGCGATTGAGAAAAGCAAAGTGGTTGGCGTAGATGAAAGTGGATGTAGTGTTCAAGGACGCAAACATTGGGCCTGGACGTGGGTAACACCAAAATTTTCCCTAATACATATTAGCGACAATCGAGGTCACTTAACCACAAGAGGATTATTTCCGCAAGGATTCAGTAAAGGCATACTGCAGATTCCGCTGATGCTGACCCACCATTCCGGCCATATTGACCCACCCTAAGTGGGGTTAGAAAGATGAGAGAGACAAGGGTTTAAAATTCATGATTTAAAAGTCGTTAAAATCTTTGGATTTGCCATAATGATATTGGATTTGACAGCGGTTGGATTTGATCAAAGGATAAGCCACCGATGAGTATGTTTTGGGATTCAGTCAAGGGCAAACAGAAGGAGGCCTTGTGGCCGACTGTGTTTGTTTATATACCCTTTACTGATTCTCAAAACAGGCCTACATTTGGCTATCCATTGGTTAAATCCCGTTTAGTTGTTCTTTCTGAGTGATTCTCCTTTGAGTTCAATTCGATGGAACTTGGCGGTTAGTCGATCGAGGATAGCATCGGCCAGTGTACCATCGGCGATGTATTCGTGCCATTTGTTGATGGGTAACTGAGATGCAATTATGGTTGACCTTTTACCATATCGATCCTCCAAAATTTGTAGCAGCGATAATCTCACCGAGGGTTCCAATGGCTGCAAGCCAAAGTCATCAAGAACGAGCAAAGGAATCTTCTCAATTTGGTTGTAAACTTTAATAACCGATCCATCAATTTTGGCTAAGGTGAGTTTTTCGACAAAGCGTGTCATATTTAAATACAGAACCTTATAGCCCAGTAAACAGGCCTGATGTCCCAAAGCACAGGCTAAGTAAGATTTACCACAACCGGTAGCACCGGTAATCAGAATGTTTTCAGCTCGATTGATATAGGAGCAGTCGGCAAATAATGCAAGTTGATCTTTGGAGAGATTACGCTTTTTGGAACATTTAATCTCCTCCAAGCTGGCAGCATATCTGAGCTTACTAAGCCTAAGGTACATACGCGTTCGTTTAACGATCTTCCACTCTTTTTCCTGTTGAATGAGTTGTGCCAGCATCTGATGTGCCTCAGGGTGCTGGTGAGAAGGTAGAGCAAGAATAGCTTGATAACTTTTAGCCATTCCTTCTAAGCGCAGCTGCTGCATTTGTTCAAGTGTCGCTTGAGTATTCATGATATTCACATTTTTGTTTTACTAATTATTACTGTTACTGATAGTTTTGAGGGCCACGAATGTTATCGTGCTCAGGAGTGATAAAATCTATTTTGTTTTGGATCTCAGCTTGATCAAGGCGCAGATCAAGAATGTTTTTAATGATCTTATAGGTGGGTACTGCACCGTTTGACAATGCTCTTTTACAAGCCAACTCCAGCCGATCTTTGCCGTATTTTTTGGTAAGACTTTGCAGCCCCAAACAGGAGCTAAAAGCTTGTTGGACAAAGATCTTACGCTCCAGTATGCGCTGAGTCGCTTGTAAAGTGTACTCCCCAATTTTACTGGCCTTGGCCAATATATCCTCAGCTTTCCAACCAAGCTGCTCATGGTAGTGCTGATGATTGGGTGGCATATGCTCTGAGATGGTTGACCACATATATTTAGTACGGATCCGTTCATGAGCAGCTACTCGTAGATGGTCATGATAAATCTCAACCAGCTTAAAGCTGTAGCGCACCTTTACCTTTTTACCTACTAATCGATAGGGGACACTGTAGAAGTGCCGGTCCTCGCCTAACATTATGTGATAATTCTTCTGAACTTTGTATTCAGCGGTTTTACGAACGATAAATCGAGATGATGGCAAATCGTTCAGGGTACTGTACTCATGGAGTTCGAAAAGATCTCTGCGACTGTAGTCCTTACCGCTCATCTTCTTTTGATTGAGCTGATCTAGCAAAGGCCGGATCGCCTCATTAATCTGGGCAATACTGAAAAATATTCGGTTCCGTAATTTGGCATAAATCTCTTGGTAGACAATACGTACACTATTCTCTACACTGGATTTATCTCTCGGTTTACCCACCCGCGCGGTGATCGCAGTAGTTTGGTAATGTTGAGCAAACTCATCCATCAACTCAGTAAAGGTCGGTTCATACCGGTCCGCCTTGGTCACTGCACTACGCATGTTGTCTACTTTAAGTGCCTGAGGAACACCTCGGTAATATTCCAGAGCCCGTCCCAATGCTGCTACTAAATGATCTTGTTGTTGATTGGGTACAGCCTCCAAATAGATCATACAGCTGTAGGGAAGTACCGTGATTAACGACTCGCAATCGATAACTTCACCCGTCGAATCGTCCACATAACTAAGCTTCTTACCTGCATAGTCAATCTCTAATATTTCACCGGGTTGGTGTTCCATATGCATTACTACTTGATGAGCTTTGTGCCACTGATGGAGATGATCACAGAACTGTGAGTACCCATAGCCTTTAGGATCCTTTTCCCGGTACTCTTCCCAGAGAAGTTTTCTGGTAACCCCTACTTTACTCAATTGCTCTTCGAAATAAGTCATCTGAGCAACCAATGCTTCATAGCGAGGATCATCTTCAATTAATGGACTTAGCACAATCTGGCTCAACATCCTATCATCCAGTTCAAGTAATTGGCTAACATCCCCGTCTTGCTCTTCCACCCGTCTCAAGTAGGTTCGTACCGTGTTTCTGGCAATACCTGTACGCTTCGATATTTTCCTAATGGACCAGCCCTTCTGTTGGCCTAATAGAATCTTTCTGATCTGAGTCATTGTCTTTGTTTTTCCTGCCATCTCTAAGCTGCTTTTTTTAGCAACTTAGCTCTTGGCTTCCCTATCTCAGATCTCTCTTTCCGGGGGTGGGTCAATATCACCGGAATGGGTGGGTCAGCTTGACCGGAATGGGTGGGTCAATATCACTGGAATGGGTGGGTCAATATCGCCGGATTATCCAGCATACTAAATAGTGATTGCTGGAGGACTCATTTGAATACTATGGCAAAAGGCCATCAGATTTGTCTAGCTCATTTGAAAAGAGAGTGCCGAGGATTAAAGGAGTTTCATAAATCCAGATGGGCGATCAAACTGGAGAAGGTTCTTCAAGAAATCATGCTGACATGCAGGAAGAAAAGGATTCCAAAAGACAAAAAGAAAGACATTGAAGACAGATTGGATAAGTTATTATCACAAAAATTATCTAAATCCCACAAATCGATTAAATCTCTAAGGAATCGATTACAAAGATTGAGAGATTGTGTTACTGTGTGCCTATACAATCGCAAAGTACCACCGGACAATAATGCCTCAGAAAGAGCAATCCGGATGATCAAATTAAAGAGCAAGATATCAGGTACATTTCGCTCTCAGAAGGGTGCACAAAGATTTGCCATTTTAAGAACGATTATCGATTCGGCAATTAAACAAGGAATTCACCCCTTTAAAGCACTGGAAATGCCTAATATTATTATCAATTAGAGCTGAGTAGTTACAAATGTGACAGTGTTTGAATTTGATATCGATGCAAAGACTGGAGAAGTTCTGAGAAAAGAGGAGTTGCCTTATAAAAGAACATTTTGGCAATGGATAGGAGGATCCGGAATATGAACTGAGCATAGCAAGGCGCAGATGACGATCATCCCGCCAAAGAAGATTGGAGTAAAGAATATTGATTAAGTTGAAAGTGAAATTTAGAGATTCAAAAAGAAAGAAGATATACTGGCGGGACGACGCATGCACCCGAAACGTTAGCTATAATGAAAATTCAAAATGGAACTGAAGCAGAATCGACTTTCTGATCGCAGACATTTTAAACTCGAAGATGATGGAGTTTGGTTTAGGATTAGAACGACAACCGAGAAGGTTGAGTCTAAATTCAGATATGAGGATCTGGGACTTAGCACGATGACTGCGAGGAAGGATACGGGAAGTTGGATATTCGCAATTTTGACATTGATCGGAGGATATGCTTTGAAATTTGGTCTTGAAGGATATGAACCAAGAAATAAGATTGATCTGTTATTTATAATATTCAGTGCAGTCCTAGTCTTTGGATCATTCGTCTTCTTAATAATTGAAACAAGGAAAACACTGATTGGTATTACTGATGGAGCCAAGACGTTTTCGCTTCTACGACATACACCAAGCACACAAGAGGTTGATGAATTTATCCAAGAACTTCAAAGAAGAATAAGAAAGAAAATTGTGGAGATTAATGTCAGACCAAATGATCCTAATATTGACATGGACTTTAAGGTCAGCCAGTTACAATATTTGCTTGATGTTGGAACCATAAATCAAGAAATGTTTGATCAAGTTAAAAATACCTTGGATCCCAAAACGAAAAGAGAAATTGGATACAAGAAACAAAGTGATGAAGGATCACCATAGCTAACAGGCTGACCATAACGACCAGTCCGCCAAAAAGAAGTAAAATGCTCTAGTCGTTTTTGGCAATTGATAAATGACCAAGAATAACTTTATACTATAGAATTGAGAACAAAGGCGGGCTGGCGCATGCAGCCGAAGCGTTATACTCCACAGACGTATAGAAATGAAATTGATTCTAAAAATATTATTGTTTTCACTCTTGAGCCTGACCCTTAAAGCCCAAGATATTGACTCTCTAAATCAAGATCCTACACCAATAGGTGGAATCAATCAATTAGCAATTAAATAGTTATGGAATAGAGTTTACAAAAGGGCAGAGATCACGACTTAAAGACAAAGAAATTGAATTCATTTTTGAAATAGACGAACAGGGCAAACCAACTTTATCGGAAATTAACGGAATCATAGATGCGGATATTATTGATAGCCTAAAACTTAAGACTGATGAAATAAGTAATTTTAATCCAATGATTAGAAATGGAGTAGCCGAACCTTCAATTTACTTCATGCAGTTGGTTTTCCCCACCTATAAATTAACCAATAGACAATTTTCCATTTTTCAAGGCATAGCCTACAATGAGGCTGAACTTGAAGACTTTGAATATATCCGTAAGTCAGGATCGAGATTCGATATGCTAACTGGGGGTATGATCAACCAGTTTTTTGGAGAACCTGGAAACTATTTGAACTTTGGTGGCGGTATGAAAATTGATCTAACTTATACAGACAAAAAGAAATATCTCTATGGGCTTAATATGAGCTTTTATGGTAACAAATTAAAACAAGACTATCCGCTAACGACCACACGAGAACAAAATACAGCTCCACCAACCTTGCTCTTGGGTCTAATTCTCGGAAAGTGGTTTGAAAGAATTAACATACAAGCAGAGATCAGCTCTGCTATTCAAAATGTAACTGAAAGATTGGGGGATAGTGATAATGATTGGGTACAATTGAAGGGTTGGAGTCCTGGAATCGTGATCAACTATCCTATTGTACTTGGCAAAGAAAAACCGATGTATTATTATGGTTCTCCAGTACTGCTAGGACATTCACTCAATGTTCATCTAGGAATCAGAGCCATAAACTTTTCTTTAAGTGAGGCAAGCGGAATGATGGCTGAGTTTGGAATAAGCTACAGAATGATGATAAACTCAATCAGGGAATACAAACTTAAAGATGAATTCTTTAAACAGAAAGTTCGGAGTATAATCGAGTAAAGTGAGCTAGCCAGAAAAATGACTACCTCAGCCCTACTGACGATTCTGTCAGCACACCGTCTCACACCACCTTACGTATGCTTACGCTGAAGCTTCAGCACAGGAGCTAGGGACCTCCCCGACGACAAGTATCGGGACAGGCGTATGCGACGGTTCATAAGAAGATACGTTTTGCCACCAACTTCGTGGTTCTCTCCTTTCGGTGTCGACTGGACTCCGAGCCCTCGGCACAGTCGAGATTGTGATATTGAGGCTTTGGTCAGCACCATGTGTACCACCTCGACAAACCTCAATGCCTCATAGGCCATTCATGTTCTTCAGGTACAGGCCACCCTTCCGCTAGCCCGGTTCACTCCGTCTGATGTGCCCTGCACATCTGGTCTTCGACTTTACTACGTTCACAGTCCAGCTTTGCTGACGACGACTGTCAGCATAAAACTTCAGACTCACAGCCACACCGTGAAACCCTTGCTGCTTTGCTACATGCCTAGCTTCGTCGTCATATGGTATTCGCCTTGACCCTATGTCCCGCTAGAATCCCGCATCGTAAGGACTTTCACCCCACAAGTATTATTCATTCTGCGTACTTTTAACAGATTGATTTTTGTAGCCATTCAAGGAACACACACTGTGTAGGACAGAATGCTTCCCTTTGGTCGCACTCCGCCTACACTTGGACGTTGTAGGCCATTATATATATAAACAAACGAAAATGAAAAAATTTATTAACATTTATCTCTGCATAATATTAAGCGTTATGAGCTGTAAACAAAAGTCTGAGACAATAAATGCTTCTGATAAAAAAGAAAACGTAACAACTACAAATGAAAAATTTGATGGTTCTTGGGAATTGAAAAAATGGACTGCTGAATTAACAAGTGGTGAGATTGTATATCCTTATGGTAAGGATGCAAAAGGTATAATAACTTATGACAAATTTGGCAATATGGCAGTTCAGATCATGAAGAATAAAAGATCTCAATTTTTATCAGAAGACCCGTTTCAAGCACAACCAGATGAGGTATTTGATGCCTATAATGGATTCATTGCTTATTGTGGAAGTTATGAAGTAGACTCAGATTCGAATAAGGTCACTCACCACATTAAATTAAGTTCCTTCCCTAATTGGGTTGGTCAAAATCAAATTAGGTATTATGAATTTAAAGATGCTAATCTTATTCTAAGTACTGATTTAATTGGAGCAAGTAAGCATAAATTGATATGGGAAAAGCTAAACAACTAACGTCCTACAACAATGTATAACCAAAATTACGGCGCATTCGAGCACGTCCAAACCCACTCGGAATTGCTAAATGCAGTGCTTAACCGAAAAACATCAATACAAAACCCGCAACGGTCGGCTATACAAACCGTTACAGCCAACTAGAGATAAATACCGATGGGATTAGACACGCGACCAATGGGAAAACCTAAGCCTGGATTTGAGGAAAGCTTTCTAGAGATCTTTAGAATGATAAGGGAAGATAAAATCCCTAAACCCGCCTTTATCGAAAAGCTAAAGGAAAGAAGTATTCAACGAAAGCGGAATTGCTTGAAGAGTGGTTTGCTAATCAAATTACTACTTACGAAACAATTAAGGCACCAGGAGTAGGGAGAGATCAAGAAGCGGATTTATGGATAAGAAGGAAGTACGAAGAGCTTGAAAAGAAACCACAATTTGATGAGTTCTAAAAGATTACGAAGGGTACTATGTTATTGAATTGGCAAAGGAACAGGACGGAGTTCCAGTATATATCGCACTTGAGCAGGATGAAAATGTTTTTTGAGGACAATGTCTAACGGACTGCGAAGATTTGCTAGGAAAAGAACTAGTTTATGAACCGTGGAACACAAAATTGGCTGAAGACACTCTAGATTATGGAAGGAGATTGATGGAGGTTGCTGATAAAATCGCAAAGGAAAATGATCTTGAATATTTAAAAGAACGGAGAGTCCCACAAGATACAGTTGAGGATTTAATTGAATGGAAATTACATATTGTGCTTTCACTTGCCAAATGGCTGAAATTTTACAGCAAGAACCGATATGGATCTGAAGCAGTTTTTTGAACAAAAAGACTGGAGCTGGCTACAATCGAGTAAAGTGAGCTAGCCAGAAAAATGACTACCTCAGCCCTACTGATGATTCTGTCAGCACGCCCTCTCACACCACCGTACGTATGCTTACGCCGAAGCTTCAGCATAGGCACTACGGACCTCCCAGATGACAAATATCGGGACAGGCGTATTCGACGGTTCATAAGAAGATACATCACCAACTTCGTGGTTCTCTCCTTTCGGTGTTTACTGGACTCCGAGCCCTCGGCACAGTCGAGATTGTGATATTGAGGCTTTGGTCAGCACCATCTGTACCACCTCGACAAACCTCAATGCCTCATAGGCAATTCATGTTCTTCGGGTACAGGCCACCCTTCCACTAGCGCGGTTCACTACCTCAGATGTGCCCACACATCTGATCTTCGACTTTACTACGTTCATAGTCCAGCTTTGCTGACGATGACTGTCAGCATAAAACTTCAGACTCACAGTCGCCCATGGCACCCTTGCTGCTTGCTACATGCCTAGCTTCGTCGTCATATGGTATTCGCCTTGACCCTATGTCCCGCTAGAATCCCGCATCGTAAGGACTTCCACCCCACAAGTATTATTCATTCTGCGTACTTTTAACAGATTGATTTTTGTAGCCATTCAAGGAACACACATGCCATTACTACGATCATGGCTCCTAACGTCGGCACGACGGCTACGGCTAATACTTGTGGCAAATTATAATTACCCATATGCAAAAACTGATAATATTTTACGCTGTTTTTCTCTGTGGATACACCTTATTTGCACAGATTAATCAAGATTCTCCTATAGTTGAAATTGGCAATATTCGGTCGGCAATTGATAAACCTAATTTTGTTTTAATAGTTGCAGATGATCTTGGATTTGCTGATCTCAGTTATAATGGAAGCAACCAAATTAGCACGCCAAATATTGATAAGCTTGCTTATACCGGAGTAAGATTTTCTGAAGGGTATGTTTCTTCTGCCGTTTGCAGTCCTTCCCGTGCCGGATTGCTTACAGGAATCAATCAAGTCGAATTTGGACATGACAATAACATTGGAGCTAATCAACCAGGGTTTGACTCACAATATCTTGGGTTGCCTTTATCCGTGGAAACCATTGCTGATAAATTAAAAAATTTAGGGTATACATGTGGCCTTATTGGAAAATGGCATTTGGGATATGAAAGTCAGTTTCACCCATTAAAGAGAGGGTTTGATGAATTTTGGGGATATACTGGCGGTGGACATGATTATTTTTCTTCTTCTCCAGATGGGGAAGGATATCAATGTCCAATAGAATGCAATTACAAAATTCCTGATCCAATAACTTATATCACTGACAATAAAGGAGACGAATGCGCTGACTTCATTAAAAGACATCAAAATGAACCATTCTTTCTATTTGCCTCTTTTAATGCACCTCACACCCCTATGCAAGCAACTAAGGAAGACCTCGCATTATATGATCACATTAAAGATGAAAAAAGGCGTACTTATGCCGCAATGATACATCGATTAGACGTGAATGTTGGGAAGATTCTGGATACAATTGATCGATATGGTCTGAAAGATAATACTTTGATTGTGTTTATTAGTGACAATGGTGGGCCAACCAATAATAATGCATCGATAAATGCACCTTACCGAGGGCAAAAAGGAATATTATTAGAGGGTGGTATTCATGTGCCTTTTGTTATGACTTGGCCCAATACACTGGACGCAGGAAAAGTATATAATCATCCTGTTACTTCGTTAGATATCACACCTACTTTTCTTGAATTGGCTGGCAGAAAAAGTCAGAAAGGAGATAATTTTGACGGAGTAAATTTAATTCCATATATCAAAGGAGAGAACACTTCATTACCGCATCAGACTTTGAAATGGCGCTTTACTATTAGTGCAGCTATTAGGGATGGAGACTGGAAATTGGTAAGGCTACCAGATCGTTTGCCTTTACTGTATCATTTGACAACTGATGTGTCTGAACAAAACGATGTTTCTTTAAAGCACATTGAGAAAACAAAGGAATTAATGAAAGAACTCGGGAACTGGGATGTTGAGTTGCCACACCCAGTATTTTTGGAGGGTGCGGTTTGGAAAAAAAGGCAACTTAGTTTATATGAAAGAGAATACCAGTTAAAACAACCTGAATAAAAGTAAACAGATGATGAACTTGCCACAACATTAATAAACATCATTAAAATGAGCGTTTATTCGAACCGTTGTGGCCACAAGGTCAAATCAAATTCGCGAGTTTAACAGCCATATTATGAGATCAGAGCATTTACCGAAGATTTATCTTCCATTCTTCTAGGAAAAATAGGTAAAACCCTCCAAATCATTATGTCCTTGTTTCTTTGTAGTTGTGACAATGATTCGCAGTCCATCGAAAAATCCATACTTATAAGAAACGGGACGATTATCAACTACGATGAAAGCCTTCGAGCAGATATCCTAATTCGAGGAGAAAAAATCGTTGAAATGGGAGCTGATATCCAGGCGGATAAAAACACAAAGATCATTAATGCATCGGGATTAGAGATACTTCCTGGAGGAATTGACCCACATGTGCATGTTACTGAATTTGTAGATGATTTTATAAGCGCTTCGAAAGCAGCATTGACTGGGGGAATTACTACGTTAGGAGAAACAACATTTCCTAAACAAGGTCAACATATAGAGGATCGACTGAAAGAAGTAGCAATTGAAATAGATAGTACCTCGATTCTAGATGTGATTGTCACCCCTACTTTTCCGAATGCTTCAAGTGATGACCAAGAGGTAGTTCAGAAAATTCCTGCCGAAGGCTTCACCAGCTTGAAAATCTTTACGATTTTTGAGTCCTTTAACAATGATGTTGATGGCTTCTCTGAATTGCTGAAAATATCTAAGAAGGTAGGGGTATTACCAATGATTCACTGTGAAGATTTTGATCTAATAAATCAAAGCTAAAATATTTTCATTTAGAAGAAAGAGCAAAAAAATGGATATTAAAGGGAATATAGTTGAAATTATCTAAATTGGCAAAGTTTGATTTTGCATAGTTTAAGATATAATAAAAAAGAAAACGAACCGCTAATAGAATAAAAGGATTCAAGTGGTCCCTAGGAGCCCAATTTGAATAATCCAATCATATCTTAGAAAAATGAAAATCGATAACTTCATAATTACATTTTTGATCCTATTAACCACTTGCAATGACAACACATCATTGGAATCACAACTAAAAATTGAAACGATAGCTTAAGAAGTAAAATAACCGAACTTGAAACTCAAATTTAGACACGAATACAAATGAAAATAGTAAAAATACTACTAGAAACTCAACCAAAGAACTTGAATTTAGCACTATTAATATTCAGAGTATTGGTTGGTGGACTCATGTTGTTACACGGATTTGGTAAACTTCAAGACTTAATTAATGGAAAAACCTCATTTTTCGATGATTTTGACTCTATTGGTATTGGAGGATTTACAATGTTGTTGGTAGCTGTAGTTGCAGAATTTGGATGTTCCTTACTTATCATTCTGGGTTTATTCACAAGATTTGCTCTTGTTCCCCTCATTTTAACTATGGCAATTGCTTTTTTTATGTTTCACGCTAATGATGGCTTAATGGATAAGGAAACCCCTTTATTATATCTTATCTGTTTCGTGATACTATTCTTCACAGGTTCAGGAAAATATTCTCTTGACCATCTTTTGTTTACAAGATTAATAAATCGAAATAGCCGAAGAGATGCTTAAATACATATTTGCATATTTCATATTATTAAATTTTGGGTGCAACGGATCAGCTCAAATACATGAGATTACCAAATCTTGCTCTGAATTAACTAATTCAGATTTGGGTTTTGCTCAATTAATCAATAAGGAAGAGTCTGGTGAAAAGCTTGTTATTTATGGAAAAGTGATTGACAAAATAAGTGGGCAAGCACTAGATAATGCAAGTTTATTTTTTTACCAAGCAGATAGTAACGGAGAATACAATAGCACATTTATTGGAATGCCCAGTTATGCAAAAATTAGAGGGAAAATTAAAACTAACACCAATGGATGCTTTAAAATCGAAACCATTGTACCAGGAAATTATCCAGGGCAAACTGACGGAAAGCATATTCACGTTATTGCAAATGCCAAAGGATATGAAAAATGGACATTTGAGTTTCTCTTTGATGGATGGGTAAGCGAGAGCTTGAGAAGGGAAGTTAATCAAAAGAATGATGCGATTATCCTTAATCTTTTGGAAAAAGTTTCTAATAAATGGATTGTTCAAACAGAAATAGGATTACAACAAAAATAACTGTGTCTAATATATGAGGATTCAAATGGTCCGTAAGCATGCTTAAACAAAGGGACTTGAGATAATGAATAATTTGAGCTTTTAATTATCGGAGGACCTCTCTTTGGAATTTCAGATATCATGATGAGTGTTGGACTTTTTAGATTTGGGGCATTTATAAATATCTAAACCTGCATTCCTCCAGAACGCCTACCAGTCAATTCTTGGAGCTTAAAGAAAGTACTACGGCCAAGAAAAGAAGATAGGCTTCCGGAGATTCTATCGAAAGAGAATGCTAGAAAGGTCATTAAACATGCGGTAAATTATCAACACCAGGTATTTAGCGACGACGTTGTCGGCACAGGTCTAACCCTCTTGTATACCACTGGACTCCACTTAAGCTTCGAATATTAAGATCATGGATATCGATGGCACCGAAAACAGATACGATTGAGTAAAGGTAAAGGATCGAAGGATGGCTCTATTCCCATACCTGTTGCTTACCTAGAACTGCTACGGTTATTATCCTTCCCCTGGTAGAAATCGCTCCTCAATTCGTCAAGATGCTCACTAATTTGGCATAAAGGGTATGACAAGAAATTGTGTGTACTGATGAAACTCAGTTTAAACGTAAGCTTGCGAGGGCATAATCAGGATCCGCCTTCCTTAGATGCTCCGGATTTATACAGAAAGTTGTTCACCAGTCATTTTACCAAGAAAGAGAAGACAGAAATGGTATCAAGATCGCTTAAGGGCTCTATTGTTCTTCAAATGCCTTCATTATTTGGTCAATAAAGGGCTGATATATGGCAACAACAGAGCAAACACCTGCCAAGTTATCCTGGGCTGAAAGTGTTCCCACCTCCAGCGGCAATGGTCTTTGAATCAGTCCGTCGGCGACCAACCTTCTCAGTACGTCCCAGGAAACATCATGATAAGCGATGACCCGGCACATTTTAAGATCAGACCTGATGATCGGTTGGAATTCTTGTACCGGCAAGACATCCTGGATGAATTGCACATAAATTTCGGCCAAATTTTTCAGATCGAAATAAAAACTATCTTCTAGTTGGATCACCGGAAAAGAAACTTCTTGTTCGGTGTTGATCAACTTCATTTGTCTCAGTAATTCAATCTCCGGACCATTTAAGCCATCGATTCCATTTATGGCCAATCGATAAATGGGGTCCCACATTCCTCCTAAAATTCCAAGTGTATTGCTTCCTCCAGGACTCCAGGAGACCACCACCCAATGATCCTTCAATTCGGTGTCCGGATAATAATTGGTGCCGGTCTTAAAATGATGTGGAGGATAGATCACCCACTCAACAGAAGTAGTTAGTGCTGGCACCAGGTGCCTTTCTGTCAACTCATACCAGATAAATTGAGAATCAAAGATTAATGACCAGATGATGTGGTAAGACCAGGCCTCCCATTGTCTTTGTTCTATGTGTTCCAAAAGTTTATCCAGACGGTGTATGAACTGCGGATAAATTTTGTCCACAGCTTTCTTTATTAAGCCAGCATACATTGTATGGTCCTGCTCGAGAAGGATGGGAAAGGAGCTAAAATATTGGCCTCGAGTCTTGACTAGAAGACCTGCTTCCATAAGTATATCTATGCGGTGATCAACCTCATTTCGGTCGGAACTAAATCGGCTTAATTCCAAGTCACCCAAGCCCTGGCGACAAGCAAGTATGAGTAGGGCATTCAAGCTATCACTCAGGAGGGGGGAGTCTAAGAGGGACTCACCGATGCCATGGGACAGCCCACCATGTTGGAACACTTGCTTTGGGTTTTCATGGTATGGTACATACACCTGGTTGCGCGAGCATGCAGCCAGGATAACGGCGGAAAAGAAAAAAATCTGCAAATGGGCCTTGATCACTTTGGTCTTTGAGATCTCTTCCACGGATTGGAATAATTACATGGTTACCGATAAGACGCGAGTCACGGCCAAAAGTTTCGTGAAACATTTTGTAATCTATTTGCTAAACTTTCCGGATAAATAGACCAATTATTACTCCTGGATGCCATAAACTGACCCATCAGAAATCATGACAGCACATGGAAAATTCTTGTGTGAGCTGATGGATGGGATTCATAGCTGACGTGTTATGTGGAGTGGTAACGGATCACTATAAAAATCTGAAGTAAAAAGATGGACTAACTTAGGACGGGATATCTGATCCCGGGAGTATGCAAATCCTCCTTAGTCATACTTTGGCTATGATCGGATCAGATATTTCTCGAAGACTTGTTAGGATGGAATCCATCCTATCGCTATCTTAGGGTATGGCAATTAACAAGTTCTGAATATCACTTGCTTACGTTAAAATTGCTAATCACCAAACCTGTTTGCCAACTCAACTACTGTTTTATAACCTGTCCAATAACCATTTTGTATGAAACCATGTCCTAAATTTACCTTTGGTGTCGGTGATCGGTTTGCTCATGGCGCACATGCTCAACTCAAGGCGTTCATCGCTGCCAAAGAATTGGGTATCGACATCATTCCGACCTGGAATAAATCAAATCGCGAGCACGATATCATCGGTTCTGAGCCCCATGAAACCCGACTTGCTGCTGAAAAGGCCATCGCTGACCTGGGCTGGAGCAGTGAATATCTTGTCGATGCAGATCACATCAACCTCTCTACTGTCGATCGCTTTATCGACCATTGCAATTTTTTCACATTGGATGTTGCCGATGATATCGGAGAAACCGCCGATCCAGAGGATGTTGCTGCTTTCCTAGATAGGCATCCGGAACTGATCGGGACAATTCGAATTGAAGGTATTGACCAGCCGTTCGAAATTACCAGGAAGGATATTGAAAACACTGCCAACCAATTTCTTAAGGCCACTCAAAAAGCCAAAGCCATTTACCAGCACATCATCACCAAAAGGAGTGGATCGGATGACTTTGTCACGGAAATTTCCATGGATGAAACCGACACCCCACAAACTCCTCCTGAGATGCTGATCATTCTTACCGCTATTGCTGACCAGGGTATCCCTGTCCAAACCATTGCACCGAAATTTACTGGTCGATTTAACAAAGGTGTCGACTATGTCGGTGATATCTCACAATTCGAGAAGGAATTTAATGACGATCTCGCAGTAATCGCCCACGCCACTCAGGCTTACAAGCTCCCTCCCACCCTCAAACTGTCCGTACACTCAGGTTCTGACAAATTCTCTATTTACGAACCGATCAAGAGAGCCATCTCCCGTACCGGGGCTGGTTTGCACCTCAAGACCGCCGGCACCAACTGGTTAGAAGAAGTCATTGGCCTTGCTGAATCGGGTGGTGAAGCCCTTGCTCTAGCCAAGGAAATATATACGAAGGCCCTTGAAAAGAAAGTTGCACTCTGTGAGCCCTATGCCACCGTCATTGATATTGATGATTCCATGCTTCCCTCAGCTGAAAAGGTAAATAGCTGGAGCAGTAAGCAGTACGTTGATGCGCTAACTCACGACCAGAACAATCCAGCATACAATCCGCACTTCCGCCAGTTGCTGCATGTGGGGTTCAAGATCGCCGCTCAACTGGGTGACAAATACCTGGACGCCCTCAAATCCAACCGTGAGATCATTGGCCAGAAAGTAACCAATAACCTGCTCGAACGTCATATAAAACCCCTTTTTGGGGCCTAATGATCTTTCGATAACTTACCGTCGAACAGCATGAAAATTCAATCAAAGGATGATCAGGTGGCAGAAAAGTCGAAATTGTAATAAGCATTCAATGTGTTGATCAAATTGTACTCCATGTCTTATGTGATCTGAACCCTTTGACTGGAAAAGTCTTCATTGAATCATGTATATGTGGTACGTTATCCTTTTATTCTTTTAGTCCTATCTTGAGAAAAGAATGGAGAGCCCGGTGCCAATGAAGCCAGATATGTGGAGCCTCGAGTACTTAAAATGAGCTTATTGGTTTTTGGATACCTCATTTGCAACCGGTTAAGAAAATTGATAGGGCGGATTCATTTTTACCACAGAAAGCCAAGCTACTTACTCACTTTAACCTTAATTTTCAATGCTGGAAGAATTGTATCAAATCGCAACGGATTTCAAAGAGGGGTTGGTAAACCTTCTCCCAAAAATGATCACTTCTTTGATCGTCCTAGGTATAGGTTACCTGATTGCCCATGGGGTTCGATTTCTGTTAGTGAAACTTCTACTCTCTATTGGTAAGATGTTTGGCAGGCAACTTAATCACATCGAACTGAAGAAGCCCGCGGAATATGTTGGGACCACTTTTTTCTGGCTGGTCCTGGCTTTTACCCTTTTACTGATTACCGATATCCTTAATTTGACGATCATCAGAACGGGAATGGAGGGAATCATCAGATATACCCCAAATATTCTTGCGGCTATTCTAGTACTCTTTGCTGCTAATATTTTATCTAAAGTTGTTGGTGAGTTCATGATATCGGTCAGCTCTCGATTAGGCTTTACTTATGGCAATGTACTGGCCAAAGTGGCTAGATTGTTGATTTTGTTGACAGCCATTATCATTGTGGTAGATCAGATAGGAATTGAAGTGACATTTCTTATCAACCTGATTAACATTGTTTTGGCCACTCTCCTTTTTAGTGCTGCCTTGGCATTTGGGTTGGGAGCCAGGACCTCCCTCAGTAATATCCTTGCCGCCTATTATGTGCGAAAATTATATAAGGAGGGAGACCAGGTGCAAATAGATGGGGTTACAGGTAAAATAGCTAAGATCGACACTACTGCAGTCCTCATAGATACGATGGATGGGAGAGTCGTGATACCAACAAAAGTATTTAGTGAATCAAAGTCAATGCTGATTAAGAAAAATAGATGATGGAGACAGATCAAATTTTATTGAGAAAATTCATCGAACAGCACCCATTCCAAGCTGTGGAGATTCTTGAAACCCTCGATGATGAACAAGTGTCTTCTCTCATTGAAGCCATTCCCATTGACCTGGGGATTCAATTAATCAGTTCGATGCATAGGGATACAGGGGCGAGATGTTTGCCAATGTTGAATAAAGATCGTGCATTGGAGCTACTGGAAAAGACAGGTGAATCCGTTGCCGTTGCACTGTTGGGAAGTTCGGACGAGCAATTTCGACAGGAGATGCTCGATCAGTTAGCGGTGGACCGTGTCACGGTCCTTCTACGAAGACTCGAATATCCTAAGGATTCGATTGGAACAATAATGCATCCAGTCCATCTTGCCTTGCGGAGGGACATGACTATTGAGCTTGCCTTAAGGCTGCTAAAAAAGAATCAAGATAAAATTACGGAGAGAGTTTATGTTATTGATGAGGAAAATAAATTCGTTGGCGCAGTACTATTAAGTAAACTTCTCTTCGGAAACGAAAATGATCGTATTTCCACTTTGTTAGAGACGGAGTCGCCCAAAGTCAATGCTGAAGGATCCATACAATCCGTCAAAAATCACCCCGGATGGCAAAAATATCGCACTTTACCTGTAATTGAGTCTTCAGAAAAATTGGCAGGTATTTTATATTTCGCAGATATCCATGCAGTGCAAACACAGGGATCAGATGAAAAAACCAGGCATGTATTAGAGACCAGTACTGCACTGGGTGAGCTGTATCGTATCGGACTGCAGGGCTTACTACACAGCATTAGTGAGATCAGATAATCAATACTAAACCATAATTCTCCATTATATACCAAAGAATGAGCAGTAATCAAGTCATAGCAAGGCAAAGTTTGATCAGGGCATTCTTAGAGAAGTTTCCCAAGGATGCAGCAATGGTGCTGGACCACTTCACCTCTGAAAAGATTTTAGAGTATTTGCAAATGCTCTCAGATGAACATGCCCGTAAGGTCTTCTCCCAACTGAATCCTGATGTTGCATCCGAAGTCATTGTTAGGATGGATGACCAACAATTTATACAGATATTTTCGATGATTAATACACATTTGGGGGCTAGATTGCTTTCTCGCCTACCGGAAAAAGATGTCGATGTAAAATTGGCCCTTCTGCCGAAAATCCCGGCACGGGAAATGAAGGAATTCATGACTTATCCACGGGATTCAGCCGGATATCTGATGGACACCTCTGTAACCACTTTTCATCCCGAAAATACCATTGAACAGGTACTGCAAAGACTTAGGATAATTAGAAACCGCAACATTCCCAACATCTACATCGTGAATGAGTCAGGAATCCTGTTAGGGAAAATACCACTACAGACGGTAGCGATATCTCAGCCAGAAGAGAAATTAAGTAAGCTGTTAAAAATGTCTGAAGTAGTAGATGGCCTTGCATCCAGGGAGGAAGTTTTGCAAATACTTGAAAGAGAAAAAGTATTACAGATCCCGGTAATAGATGTAAACCGTCATCTTCTGGGGGTGATTAGAAATGATGAGTTGATCAATGCAACAAAACAAGATATCACTGAAGATTTGCAGGCAATGTTTGGGGCAGGTAAGGAAGAGCGAGCTCTTTCAAAGGTGTCCTTTGCGGTCAGAAAGAGACTTCCCTGGTTGCAAGTAAATCTGGCTACTGCATTCCTGGCCTCTTTCGTTGTAGGTTTATTTGAAGACACCATCGCAAAAATTACCATCCTGGCTGTTTTCTTACCCGTTGTTGCTGGCCAATCAGGAAATACCGGATCACAAGCACTGGCGGTCACGATGCGCGGTCTCGCATTGAAAGAAATCAGAATGTCGCAATGGTTTCGGGTCGCAAAGAAGGAAATCCTCGTGGGACTAATTAACGGCATTGCGGTTGCTTTCACCACAGCCATTATCGTCTACTTCTGGTCTGCATCCTTAGGAATTGCTGTGGTTATTGCCGTATCGATGATCTTGTCTATGATGATTGCTGGATTTTCGGGTGCGGGAATTCCCATGGCTTTAAAAGCTGTAGGTCAAGATCCTGCCACATCATCGTCCATCATTCTTACGACGGTTACCGATATTTGTGGTTTTCTCAGCTTTTTAGGTTTGGCCACAGCTCTATCATCCATCCTTGGCATAGTTTAGATGGACGAATTTTAGCGAGGATCTAGCTCGGACACATGACTTAGAATGGTAACTTGAGTTATGAGATATAGTATGTTAGGGATCTTAGTGTTTTATGTCGCCAGTGCCTTGGCCCAGACTTTGCCACAACTACGGGTTTCCGAAAGCAGAAGATATTTGGAATATCACACTGGTCAGCCCTTTTTCTGGATGGGTTGCACTTCATGGGGCATGTCAGAATGGCTAACTCGGGAAGATATTATCCACTATTTAGAAGATCGTAAATCCAAGGGATTTAATGTAGTGCAGATTTGTGCTTTCTGGGGAAAAAGGCGTGAAGAACCAGTGATCTTTTCACTGAATCCCACCAATGCTTACGGTTTCAAAGCATTTGCTGAAATTAGTGGATCACCCCATGCGCTCCAACCATCAATCCTAGAGGGAGGGACACCAGACATGCCAAATGATTATTGGGATCATCTAGAGTTCATCATTAAGGAAGCAAGGGAGCGAAATATGCAGGTGGCTCTGCTGCCAGTCTGGGGAAGACGGTATGTCAATGCCACGCATGCCTCGCACAGCACACCCTTCTTTGATCGAACAGCCATGAAGTCCTATGGAGAATTTCTGGGGGGACTGCTCGGTGCATACAAAAACCTCATTTGGGTGCTGGGTGGTGATGTTCAAGCAAATGCAGGAGGCAATCATCTTGGCCACTACAGAGCCATGGCCGAAGGTATAGTCTTAGGGATTACCGGTCATCATGTAGGTTGGGATCAGGATTCACCGCTTTGGGATGCTGTACTAATGACGTACCATCCTGATGGAAGGCCTTTCGCAAATTCGTCGAGATGGTTCCATGAAGACCCTTGGCTAGATTTTCATATGATCGAAACCCACCGGCACCACGACTCTGTTTACCGTGCCATACAATTGGATTATCATTTGACAGATCCCATCAAGCCCACCGTCATGGGGGAACCAGATTATGAAGGACATACACCCAATAAACCAACCTTAGGACTGCACATGAGACGGCAGGCCTTTCACAGCTATTTTGGTGGAGCAGCTGGTTTCACTTACGGCGGCAAAATCGACAGTCTCGGCAATGGCCCATTGTGGAGTCCTTATGAAGGTTGGAAAGATATGCTGGATATGGAGGGAGCGGTAACGATAGGGTTAGTTAAGCGATTTTGTCTGGAACATGGCTGGCCGCGCTGGGTGCCTGACAACTCCCTAATGAAGGGAAATATCGCTAGCGGTGAGCTTCAGAAGGTGGCGGTTAAAAACACCCAATCTGAAGATATCTACATATATTTCCCCGACTCTTCGAGCTTATTCTTGGAGCTTACCAAAAACCCGTACAAGGCCAAGAGTGTGGAGATGGAGTGGTTCAATCCATCCAACGGGCGTTATACCATATTGACAATCTTTCCTGTGACCAAAACCGAATTCAGACCACCTAAGTCATGGAATGACGCAGTGATGGTAATGAGGTTTCGGCGATAGCATTACCCTCCAAATTATTTCAATGAGCGCGGATATGATCCAGTGCCCCCGTACAACCAGGGGTAGAATTCTAAACCCGCCGGTAAAAGAACCGGCTACTGCCTTGCTCAAATAAAGCTGTGATCGCAACCCGCCGGTAAAAGAACCGGCTGCTGCCTTGCTCAAATAAAGCCCTGTTTCTAAAACCCGCCGGCAAAAGAATAGGCTGCTGTCCTAAATAATTTTCTCCCTTTTTCAAATCTCAGCACTGGTTACAGCTTAAGGGGCAAAATCTGCCACGGAAACACAGGATCATGACGAACGATATCCCCCGCCGGCGGGGGTGCAGGGGATGGACACATGCGCCCAAAGGGGTGATTGTTTTATGAATAAAGAGTTTGCAGACTTGAAAGACACCCTGATAAAAGTTGTGATCTAAACCCGCCGGTAAAAGAACCGGCTACTGCCTTGCTCAAATGAAGCTGTGATCCAAACCCGCCGGTAATAGAACCGGCTACTGCCTTACTCAAATAAAGCTGGGACACTAAACCCCTGCCACGGAAACACAGGATCATGACGAACATTATCCCCCGCCGGCGGGGGCGCAGGGGGTGGACACATGTGCCCAAAGTGATTGTTTTATTAATAAAGAGTTTGCAGACTTGAAAGACACCCTGATAAAAGTTGTGATCTAAACCCGCCGGTAAAAGAACCGGCTACTGCCTTGCTCAAATAAAGCTGTGATCCAAACCCGCCGGTAAAAGAACCGGCTACTGCCTTACTCAAATAAAGCTGGGACACTAAACCCTGTCACGGAAACACAGGATCATGACGAACATTATCCCCCGCCGGCGGGGGCGCAGGGGGTGGACACATGTGCCCAAAGGGGTGATTGTTTTATGAATAAAGAGTTTGCAGACTTGAAAGACACCCTGATAAAAGTTGTGATCTAAACCCGCCGGTAAAAGAACCGGCTACTGCCTTGCTCAAATGAACCGGCTACTGTGAATGGGACCTAAACCCGCCGGTAAAAGAACCGGCTACTGCCTTACTCAATTAAAGCTGTGATCTAAACCCGCCGGTAAAAGAACTGGCTACTGCCTTACTCAAATAAAGCTGGGACACTAAACCCTGTCACGGAAACACAGGATCATGACGAACGATATCCCCCGCCGGCGGGGGTGCAGGGGGTGGACACATCTGCCCCAAGGGGTGATTGTTTTACCAATAAGAGTTTGCAGACTTGAAAGACACCCTGATAAAAGTTGTGATCTAAACCCGCCGGTAAAAGAACCGGCTACTGCCTTGCTCAAATAAAGCTGTGATCGAAACCCGCCAGTAATAGAACCGGCTACTGCCTTACTCAAATAAAGCTGTGATCAAAACCCGCCGGTAAAAGAACCGGCTGCTGCCTTGCTCAAATAAAGCTCCGTTCTAAAAACCCGCCGGTAAAAGAACCGGCTACTGCCTTGCTCAAATAAAGCTGTGATCCAAACCCGCCGGTAAAAGAACCGGCTGCTGCCTTGCTCAAATGAAGTGGGGATCTAAACCCGCAGGCAAAAGAACCGAACTGATATCCCCGCCGACGGGGATGCAGGGGATGGACACCTGTGCCCAAAGATGTTATTTTTTTACGAATAAAGCGTTTGCAGACTCAAAAGACACCTTCAGATGAAAAGGCACTGTAGCTCCACTCCCACAACAGTCTCCAAGATTGCTTATACCCTATTAATTCCTGTTTCTCAACTCCAAAGGTATCGGCTTTAGTGTAATCAGTTTTACCGGGCCAAATAACCCAGCCCGGATCAAAGGTACCTCTCTCCAAGGCAATCGAGTCTTATTCAATCCGGCTACATTAGTATGTGTAATGTTGGTTTGGGTAAATGACGTACCCGCTATCGCATCACCTTTCAATCGGTTGTTCCAGGTATTGGCTACTTCGATCCTCAATATGTTGTCTCCTGGTTTCAAGATATCCGTCACATCAAATTGATAGGGTGGTGTCCAAACCACACCAAGCAAGGTATCGTTGAGCCATGCCCGAGCAACATTCGTAAGGTCACCTAAATCCAAATAAATCCTATTTCCAATAACTGATATTGTTTGGATGTCGTAGTGAAAAGTCTTATGATATGTAGCAGTTCCAGAAAAGTATTTAATACCTGCAACCTCTGAATCTGTCCAGGAGAACAAATCGTCAAATATTTGCAGTTTAGGTGCTCCCCATCCTGAAGGGAAGGTTACCTCCCAGGCGCCTTCTAACTTTTGTTCTCTGACAAAATTTACCTGCGGTTTGGTATTTCCATTGATATTGAGGTGAACCGGGCCCTCTTCCCAAATCAGCAATTCGCCATTGTTGATGCGATGTACCGGTATTTGAAAATCATCAACAAATGAAATGTTCTCTTTAGGTTCACCCTGATCAGGATCACTGAATGCCACGATGACACTACCGAATGGAGCCAGACTGAGTGGAACCTCATGATAAGGGCCCTTCTGCTCAGCAAGAATTGCTGCTTCTATGGCACCATTTTGTGGATTCCATAGTTCGGCCTCCTTTCCTACCTGCCGAAACTTACAAACACGGTTTATCCATTGATTGGTGGTATTCCGAATAAAATAAAAATCAGTCTCATCATTCCGATAATGGATGTAGTCAAGCTTGAAAAAGGCCTCATCGACATAGGTGAAATCTGGAGGCGTTTCCAATTGTTCCATCACCTCGGCTGGGCCCACTCCCATCCAGACCTTGCCCTGCAGATCTCCTGCATGGCCACCTGGAGGCAGTGTTTGCCAAAGGGCGTCAATGTCGGCATTCGAATAAATCAACTCTGGCAAATTCTTCCTGGCAGAAATCGATTGTGGTCTTTCACCCAGAATCACGCCTCCTGCAGCTACCAATTCCCTGATTTTTTGAAATACTTCAGGATGCATTTCCTCCTCTGGCTCCAATACCAATATTTTGAACTGAGCACCGGTAGGCAATTCCATTAATCCATCTCTAACCGACAATCGCTTGAGTACTTCCGTATTTACCACCTCGTAGTCGTAACCCGGTCCTACCATAAACCGGCTGTTTTTATGGCCGGCATAATTGGGGATGGCATCACCATAATAGTAGAGGACATCGGCCATAAAATCACACTCTTGGGCGAGGAAAGAAATCCGGGCAAGATACTCTGTAAAAGGCCGGACCATTGGCCACCAAATACGCCGGTCGTTGAAGTGAGTTCCGGCATGATATACTATTCCCGGCATATCATAACCCTGTGGATTGTGGCTCCAACCGTGAACCACCACCTTGTTCATTCCCTCACAAAATGCCCGGTCACCCGATGGTTTCATTTCAAAGGGACCCTCTTGCCAGTGCTGAAAAGTAGTGAATGCCTCTTCTTCCACCATGCGCCTGCCATAAATATGGGAGGCTGCCGATACCTCCTTAACGACCCTTAAGATGTCAATGCCGTCGGCGTTCAACCGACTATGATTGATCCAAAACTCCCCTCTAGGCAAATCCATAACGCCGAGTGATTTTAAAGGCTCCACAGGCACATTATGCAAGGGAAATCCGGGCCCTCCGGATTCAGAGTTGATTTTAAGACCATTGGCATGACATATTCTCTTTGCCTCACCGTAGAAATTATTGATCATTAATTCAGAGAGCGTACGCCGAAAGTCCCTATCAAAGCTTGCAACAATATCGGGTGCAAATAACTCCGGGTCAAATAATGCCGGAATCAATGGGTAAATATCATAACCATTTAAGGCATGAAAGACTTCTGGAAGGGTTGGTGTCCAGGTGAATCCAGTGGCTTCATAACTGGCCAGGTAAAGACTTTTCAAGGCAGATTGGTCAATTCCTTCCGGTAAAATAGAATTCATCTTATCGATCACATAATAAAAATGAGCACGGGTAGCTTCCGCATCGAAATGGTCAATGATCAGACCTGTGGAAAATTTACCTGGTAATTTTAATTGTTCACCGGAGTTAGAACAGATGTAGCGGAATATTTGATAATCACCTTTACCCTGCCAATCTAATATCTCAGCCTCAGGATCAAAATAAGGGGTCAAATTCAGAATGTCGCCAGTATCGACATATGTAGAAGTTACTGAACTAGGAATGGCCAAAACCGCAATTTCTTCATAATACATTGGCCGGCCATCATTCCCCAGGGCAATATTCTTTACTCTGTCTTGGTGATTTGCATGTTCCAATTCTGGAAAATCTAATTTTTGCGCTTTCCCTCCTTTCCATGCTGTTTTAGAAAAATATATGGATTTTGCTGCTTGTTCTGGCTGCACCCAGGATCCACCTGCATTCCAGCTACTGGCCATACTCAAACCCGCCGTCATCCCCAACTTCTTGGCCAGCTTTAAGGCTACCCTTATAGCCTGTAAAGACTCGTCTCCCAAAAAAGGGGCTCCCGCTTTCACCACCGTATCATGAGCTGGCATGCCAACATCAAATATATCAAAGCCCGAAAGACCAGCGTCATGCATGGCGCGAATTTCATTTTTGATCCGAACGGTATCTACATGGCCATTCAGCCACCAATAGTAGGTTTTGGGAAAAGCTGAAACCGGAGGATTCACAAAATCGTCTTTAAGCGACTGCAAGCTCTGGCCAGTGAGTTGCCGGTGCGACATGAGCGCAAGCACCAATAATAAAAATCTACAGAAAATGATGATGATTGGCATAAAACTCTTAATAACTAAAGAACTTTCTAAAATGGTTTATTTTGATCGATGATCACAGATTCAATATTTAAAAAATTGGCAATTTTTTGGATGGTCTTCGCGTGATGACCAATGCCTAAGGCGAAGTGGTGTGTCGGACCTTCCGCAATCCATCGATGCAAAAAGGTCTTGACATCCGGTTTAAAAAATCCTCGTGTATTGGTGTTTCCGGTTGGCGGTATAGGACCTGCAGCAGACTCACCTTCGGCGATGATGAATTTAAATCGTCCATCATGAGTCGAATTAATGGAAAGCATCGTGATTGGCCCTTCTTTAATTTTGAATTCAACACCGGCTCCATAACCTGGTTTTCCATGGTACTTCTTCAGACTACGCAAAATCGGCTTCCCCTCGGCTATCGAAATATTGTGTGGACCATCGTGTCCTACCAAAATAAATCCTTCACGAAAATCCACTGGATGAAACTCGGCAAAACTGCCACCAATACCAAGCCTATCCATAATGATCAAGGCAATTAAGGTCTTTATATCCGATTCACCGCACATCATGAAACCATGGCTGGTCAAGATCGAATTACCAACAATGAGATTGGACATGACACGCTCCAGTTCACTTTCTGCGGGACCATCATAGTAGTAGGCTAAGCCATCCAATCTGCGTTCGTTGATGAAATGATTGAGTGCCACACTTACCCGGGCCGCCATGCGCAAATCGTCATCTTTTAACTTCAAAGAGATGGGATCAGACTGGGGATCAGGAGTGTCAAAAAATTCGAGAATAAATTGTTCAACTTCCTTTATTTCAGACTCTGTTGCCTTGTGGTATTGTGTCAAAATTTCGTGGGCCTCGCATTCCACAATATGACAGCCAAAAGCCGAGGTAAGCATGGTGGGATCCGAGTGCATGTCGAGCATGGCATTAATGGGGTGCCCAATGTGACCGAGTTGGGCATTTTTCAGCGTATTAAGGACCTTGGCTATGCGAAAATATTCTTCCATCTGTTCATCGACCTCGGAGTCATCGTGCAAGGTGCCAATGATCATTTCGGGTATCTTCTTCCCTAGCCGCGCAGCAACACCGGCAAATTCTGGTAGGGAGCAAATGTCGTCGTGCAACAACTGCATGTAGGTCGAAGCCTGAGTGTAGTCCATCGCTGGATTGGGTTGCAAAGCACACAATATGATGGGTATTTCCAATGTGCGTATGATCACCGCAAAAGTACCCGATGTTGCATAGGTCAGCATGTTGCAGAAAAGCAAGTCCAGATGAGCCGCCTGCATTTCCTTCACCACGGTGTACGCCCTTTCAGCATGGTCTATCATGCCGAAATCAACCCAATCGGCATCATATTTTTCCACTTTGCTTTTGATCACGCTGTGCTTCTTCATCAATTCCTCATACAATCCGGGAAACTGTACCCAATATTTTTGGTATCCCACTCCAAAAAAACCAATAGTTGGCCGCTCTTTATCAATATTTCTCTTCATAGTGATAAAAGTCTTTGTCTATTTTCATTGGTCAAACATATTCCTTCCTCAATTGAATCTTGGGTATGGCAACAATAAAAAATACAAATGCGATCGAATACATCACTCCAGCATAAATCCAAAGTGGCTGATAGGTATAATTTGAAATGATCGTTCCTATGAGTGGGTTGATAACCAGTGAAGACAATGCCCCGGCACTACCCGACAAGCCGATGATGGTGGAAGTATACTTCTTTCCAAAAATATCACTAATGGAGGTCACGTAGTTGGTAATCCAAAACCCGTGAGCAAAAAACGCAATAAACAACATCATGATGACCCATCCTATGCTTTGCAAATATTGAATGCCAACCGCTGAGACCGTCATGAATGCTGCAACACCCATAATAGATTTTCGTGCCAGATTAATATTTTTTGTTTTTCTATATATGGTATCCGAAAGGTATCCTCCCCAGATATTTGAGATTCCCAAAGCTAAAAATGGTATCCAGAATAAATTTCCAATCTGCGCCAATTCGATATTTCTCACTTCACTGAGATATTTTGGTATCCAAAACATATAAAAATAGAATATTGGATCGAGCAGAAATCGGATGAGGATAAACACCCAAACGTCACTGATCAAAAGGAGTCTGCTGATTTCTTTCCAGCTGATATTCTTTTGGTCGATCTTTGTGCTCCCGGTCTGACTTATGTTTTTGCCTTGATTGCGTGTTACATATAACCATATTCCTACCCATATTATCCCGATTAGGCCTGTGATGATAAAGACTCCACGCCAACCCGCAACACCCATTAAGTAAACCGTCAATGGCGGAGCGATTACTGCACCTAAGGCGGCACCTCCAATGGCAATGCCGTTGGCCAAAGCTTGCCAGCTTTTGGGTACCCACTCTACCACCGCCCGAACTGCTCCTGGAAAGGCACCACCTTCGCCCAATCCAAGCAAAAACCGGTAAGTCATAAAATGGTAGGCGTTGGAAGCTAAGCTGTGCATCATCGTGGCCATCGACCAAAACCCAACCGATACTGCCAGACCCAGTCTACTGCCAAAGCGATCGATCAAAATACCACCTAGTGTAAACATCAAGGCATAACTGATGAGAAAACCGGTGTTGATCAGGCCATACTCGGTATCGGTAATGGCAAACTCTTGCTGAATCTCAATGATGGATACCGACAGCACCTGGCGATCAAGAAAACTCAAGCCGGTGGCAACGAATGCTAGAAACACCACCAACCAAACCACCACATGCGATTTTACCCTCATGAGACGAACTTACACACTTTTGTGGTATGGGCAACACCCAAATCACCTACCCGGCAAGTGCTGAAACCAATCAGACAAGAGTCAGAGATAGTTACTTTCTTACCGCGAAAAGCCGTATCTTTTGACCAAACGAACACGCTTACATGACCAACACACTACTAAAGATTCTATCCCTCTTTGCTCTATTCTCCACTCAGTATGTGATCGCTCAGGATTTGCTTTCCTGGGAAGAGGTTACACCACCCAACTTTAGGGATTTTCGTGGGTTTACCTTCCTTGATAACGACCGTTGGATTGCTGTCGGTGGCAATGAAGAAAACGACGCCATCTCTACCATTGCATTCACCAACGATCGCGGAGACAGTTGGAACCTTCTCGAAGATGCCGTGAATGCCCAACTTACTGCCATTACCTTCCCCAACAATGTGGTCGGCTATATTACTGGATGGAATGGCACCTTGCGCAAATCAATGGATGGGGGTGAAAGCTGGCAACCACTCACTCTCGATGGTGACTTGGCCTCAAGAAATTATGAGGCGACCCATTTTATTGATGCAGAAATTGGATTTATCGTGGGAGGAAACCCATCGAACGATTCTATACAAACCATTGCTTTTACCAATGACGGTGGCTCAAATTGGAATATTATTCGAGATCAACGCGGCCCCCAGTTAAACGACATCACTTTTGTCGACGATCAGAGAGGTTTTATTGTCGCTGATGACGGCTTACTTTTCAGCACAGTGGATGGTGGCACCCTCTGGTCAGACACACTACTTAATATCCAGGCACGTAATTTCAAAGCCATTGATTTTTCTGGTAATCTTGGAATAATTGTCGGTGGGCATCCAACCAATGATTCTATTCAGACTATTTTGATCTCGACTGATGGTGGCTCCACTTGGGATCTGACTCTGGATCGTGTGGGTTCGCAACTTAACGATGTGGAGATCATTGGCGATGATTGGATCATCGCGGTAGGCAATGATGGAACCATACTACAATCAGTAGACCAAGGCACCACCTGGCAACCCGGCAATATTCCCCCTGATGTAAATGACCAGGAGCGAGACCTTAACCATATCAACTTTATGAATCGAAACCTGGGTATGCTCACTGGAGAACAAGGTAAGCTAATACTGTACAGCCCTGATTCTTTGGCAGGTATGGTTGTCGTCAGGACAGAAGGCGTTACCGAAGTAGATTCCACCTCGGTAATACTCCACGGCTCCATCGATCCTGGGGGCATAGCAAATAATGCCTTCTTCGAATTTGGTATATCACCAAACTCGTTAGCCGATCGACTACCTGCGAATCCTGGAGAAGTTTCTGGTCAAGAACCAGTCAATGTACAACTGGAGCTGGCCGGACTTACTCGAGAGCTTGTTTACTTCTACCGTCTTGTGGCTGAAAACAGTCAAGGAAAAGTCGTGGGTGACACCCGGCAGTTTGTCTTAACAGAGTCCTTAATCCCCAATTTTAGCTTTGAATATTGGGATACTATTGTTGAGAGTCAACTCCAGGATTGGTTCACCTTAGGCAAGATTAGAAAGACCACCTCACATGATGGTTCTTCAGCAGTGACCCTTCAAGCTGATGATAGCGGCAGTCCCGGTCTAATTCTCTACGGCTCAACAGGCCAGATGGCCCTGGAGGGTGGCATCTCATATCCATATCGTCCGGATACTTTGGCAGGTTACTTCAAATATCAGATAGCTGAAGACGATGCTGCCATCCTATTTGCTCAGTTTAAGGATAGCTCCGGCACATCTATAGGCCAAAACATATTCATGATAACTGGTGTCTCCGATACCTTTCAATACCTGGAATTTCCATTATCCTATACCGAAACAAGCCAACCTGACTCCTTAATCTTGGCCATTTTATCTACCAATGCTTTCAGTGGCCAAAGCAACCAGGAAAGTGTGTTGACAGTCGACAATCTGCAATTTATTGGAGATAGTGTCGGTTTGATCCCCAATGGAGATTTCGAGGGATTCGATGATGTCGATATCCTTAAACCGCGTTATTGGTTCGTACAGGATCGAAACAATCTGGGTACGGTCGAACAGTCTGACCTGAGTACCCACGAAGACTTTTCCATCTTGGTAAGAGGCCTTTACAATACACTAAGCCTCAGACCGGATTTTAACGCTCAGCTCCCCGCATTTCCCATCAGCTATCGGCCCGAGCAATTATCGGGTTCAATCGTTTTTGTGCCTAGCCATAGCGATTCACTCATTATTCAGGTAAATATTTACGCTTCTGGTCAGGTCATTGGAAATGGTTCCATCACCTTTGTTGACAGCACGACTGCCTCTGAAGAATTTGAAATCACTTTGAATTATTTCAATGATGTTCAACTTGCAGATAGTGCTTCCATCAATGCCTGGATCTTCAATGCAAACCTTATTGCTAATCTTGATTTGGAGAGTTTCTTCATTTTAGATGATTTAAGGTTTGATGCTTTTACCACAGCAGTCACTGAGGAGATTACGGCGCATCATCAATATCTTATTGTCCCCAATCCTGCTGCGGATGAGATTCGGGTTATAGACATAAAAAATTCCGCTCCCCTCGATCGTATGGACATCCTTGAATACTCCATTTTGGATGCCACTGGAAGATTATTACAAACCAGCAAACAAAACCAAAATCGCATTCTCATATCTCCTTTGCCAGCTGGTCACTATTTCTTAAAGGCCGCTCTAAGGGATCATACCTTTATTGTGGCACCCTTCACTAAAATCTCTACCCAATGAAGACCAAAATTCTTTACCACGTTATTCTCCTTCTGGGACTGATCCAAGCACAAACAACTTCCGCCCAAATACTCCTACCTATTGAAGATCCACCAGGTACAAACGTAACCGAAATCGATCCTGCCTTTACCTGCATGTCACCCTATGAAAATGTACCCATCGCCAGGCAAAATGGGAAAACATGGCGATTTGAAAAAGACGCCTGGCCTGCCGATCTATTCTGGGGCCCAGATACCACCATCATGGATTTGATCACAGCTAGCGATCCACTTTGCAATAATCTTCAAGATGTTCTATTAGATACTATGGCCTCTGACCTAGAGGGGGGAATTGCCGTTTTTATTGGTTTGACCACTTATCCGGTTATCGGTACCACCCCAGTGCGTTTCACAATGACCTGCCAGTCCTACCCAGACAGTTTACCGATCAGCTTGACCCTCAATCCTGCAGGATTTATTCTAGTACCGGTCACGGAAAATTTTGAAGTCAATTTCTTGATCGAAGCCATGGTCGAAGCAGGAGATCCTTCCGTCCAACGAAATACGGATGATATCTGCTTGCCGGCAGGTATCATTCCAAGTGGGTGGTACCCGGCCCTTGACCTGTTTGATCAGATCGGTTGCGCTGGGAATAGCTGCAAATCATCAACGGATTTGATCTGTACGCATTTCGAAAGACCATCTTTCTTCGTGCTTTGTACAAATGCTGAGACGCCAGCACTTAGCGCCGAGAACGACACGATCTGTCCCAACTCAACCGCAACCATAAGTATCGAAGGAAGTCTGATGAGTGCGACTCATTGGATCATTTACGATGATTCCTGTGGTGGAGATAGCATCGGCATGACTACCACCTCCACATTCATTACTGGAGAACTGGCCAAATCTGATACCTTCTATATCAGAGGAAGCGGAGGCTGTGTAACTCCAGGAGAGTGTGCCTCGATCATCATCACAGTGCAAGACACCACACCTCCGATGCTCACCCTGATTGGAGATAATCCATTTACCGTACCATGTGAAGGAAACTATGTCGATCCAGGTGTGATGGCCATTGATGATTGTGATGGAGATCTTTCACCAAAGGTTGAGGTTGATAATCCGGTGAATTCTGAGAGTCCAGGGGAGTATATCGTCACCTATACTTCCACTGATGCCTCGGGTAATACAGACTCCATTAAGAGAACGGTGATTGTACAAGAACCTATTGAATGCACTGTTTGCAAGGACACCCTGGTAGTGACAGCTGGGTACTTAGCCAACGACCCTCACCTAAGTACTTTTCATGCCGGCTCAGTACTCCAATCTGATGGCATCGTAACCCTCGGTGAGAATCTCATCTTTAAAGCTGGTGTGAGCGTTGACCTGCTGCACTTGTTTGAAGTGGCGACTGGGGCCTCCCTGGAAATTTTTATCGAGGAATGTGTTGTTGAAAATAATGCAACAAAGAGGCCTTTTTCTGAGGTTTTAAGTGAAGAAAAGGTCGACACCAAAAACAGGCCAAGAAGGCAAGGCCATTAGTAGTGAGAAAGCAAACTAATGCGATGACTGGCTAGTGCAAAAATGTGGAAATCCAAAGGATCATACGTTCCTTTCAATATAATTGATGATCTTCTTGGCAATGTCAACGCCAGTTGCAGCCTCAATACCTTCCAGTCCTGGCGAGGAATTTACTTCTAAGATCAGCGGACCTCTTGCCGACTGAAGCAGATCGACTCCGGCAATACCAAGGCCCATGACTCTGGCTGCCTTTAGTGCTGCATTTTCTTCATCTTCCGTGAGTTCAATAATCTGAGCCGATCCACCCCGATGGAGGTTGGAACGGAACTCCCCCTCCTTGCCCTGGCGCTTCATTGCACCTACGACCACACCATCTACGACAAACGCACGAATATCAGCACCTTTGGCCTCCTTAATAAATTCTTGGACAATTACTCTCGCCTGTAACCCGTTGAAGGCCTCCAAGACAGACTCAGCTGCATTGTTTGTTTCCACCAAAACTACACCCAGCCCTTGAGTGCCCTCCAGTAATTTTATCACCAGTGGTGCTCCACCCAGCGACTGAACAATATCACTAACGTCCCTGGAGTAATTGGTGAATACCGTCTTGGGTAAACCCAGACCGGCTCGTGAAAGCACTTGAAGACTGCGTAACTTATCTCGCGATCTCATTAACGCCTGAGATTCTACCGCTGTAAATACTTTCATCATCTCAAATTGACGCACAACGGCGGTACCGAAGAAGGTTACGGATGCTCCAATGCGTGGGATCACCGCATCAACATCCCTGAGAAATTCATGCTTGTACTGGACTGCAGGGTTCTTCCGTTCAATCACCAAATTGCATTTGGTATGATCTACGATGATCACCTCATGGTTTCGTTGCTGACCAGCTTCAACCAACCTTCTCGTTGAGTACAGGTTGGGATTCCCGGATAAAATGACAATCTTCATAAACTAAATTCTAATAATAATACCCTCATGCGAGAGATTTGCTTTAGAGGTATCGACTATGAATTTCCGCGACAAGAATTTACGTCCTATGAGTACGGGAAATCGCATCGTACCTCGCTCAGTAAGAGAAATGTCAATCGAGTATCTCTTCTTGAACAAAGAAATCTTGGTCTTGATAAAGTAACGGCTTTCAATCCGTCCATTCGAACTTTTTACATTCTTTTGGGCATATTCATCAAAAGTAAATTTTCTCTCAACATATTTGTGGTGCAGGGGATCTAAAAACTCACAAATCAAGGTATTACCCTGCTCAACAATACTGTGGCAGTGAAAGCTTGAAGTATATGCTCCGGTATCGACCTTTATAGTGATACCATATAGTTCCAACAAAGGAAAGTTAACAATATCACAACGCCCAATCAACGTCTTCTTTCGACGTCTCCTCAATGATAAGGGTTTTGCACTAGAATCTTTTTTCGGACACATCTTGTAAAGATAATTCAAGCTGACATTTACACCCAGCGCAACATGAACCTCATAAGGGAATGGTCAGCATTTCACTGTACGTCTTGTTCTGAAGAAATCGGAAATCCCTGTTGGAAGGGCAATACCAAGTGTCCCGATGCCAGGGTCGAGGCTACTTCAGTATCCAAAGAGAACTTAATCATGCGGCAAGGAGATTTAGTCCGTGACCTTGTGCTACTGTACCAAGCCAGGACTACAAAAAGCATGTAACCTTCAGTGACGTTCACCTCCAATATCCTTAAGCCCGATTTCCAAGGGATCCTGGAGCCGCAAGGGATCCTGGAGCAGATTTCCAAGGGATCCATTCAAAATTATCCAAACAGTAGGTTGAATGACGTTCTTCATCATATTTGAGAAAAACCATATTTTTATTCAAAACCGATTCAAAAATGGCTACACTCAAACGTAAAGAATTCGCGTATCTTTTTAACAAGATCACCAAGGAATACAAAAGGATTCTAAAGGATTATGGCATCCCATTGCCTGACACAATGGGAGGGACATGGGGCGTAAATGAACACTTGCACGTTGGGGATCCGAAGAAAATCAGCAAGCAGCATAACTCGATCAGTCATGTGGTCTTCTATACGATTAGAGACAGTTTTGACTTTAAAGGATTTAGAAATTTTAGCAGGGAATTTTTAAATGGCACAGGTCATCTGTTATTTCAAGGTCGGGTATTGCGAAGAGCCTATAGTCAAATTATTAAAGGGAATAAGACCATCGAAATAAGTGACCGCTACTTAAATGCCTACTTGCATTTCATAGATAAAGACCTTAGCAAAATCCGGAAAAAGGCAAAAACATTCAACAATGAAGTAGAGGATATTTTGCCCATATTAAAATCAAAACAAAAAAATCTACCAACCTCTAAATCTCAAGAGATATCTACATCTCAGCAAGATTCTACCGATAGTGAGATCGCTTATGATATTTTCCTGGCGTCTCCCAAACTCACACTTGGGAAAAAAATCGACGTATACTTTGAGGAGTTCAGAGCTTCTGTCAAAGAAGCACAGGGGGAGCATTACACAAAAGAGCTCGATAACATTCTTATCAAGCATTTCTTTGGTTGCAATCCTCCAGATCTTGACGGTGAGTATCTCCGATTTGAACAATACATCGAGGCAGTTGTCAAAGGGCTCAGAGATATTGGCTTTCAAGTTCACGATTCTCGTGAAGAAGTAAAATTAGAGGAAATGTTCGGATCGGATAATGCCACAGATCAACTTAAGTCTGATAAGAGAGTCATGGAGCGCTGCAAAACTTATCTACTCATCACTCCTTACCCCCGGTTATTTACCAGTGCTTTTGTAGAAGCGGGTATGGCGATCGAGATGGGCAAACCTTCCATGTTCATCTGTCGTGAACCCAAAGACGATCTGGTTTGGGTGTTGCAAGACGGTAGTCAGACACTCCAATTCACAAATCGAAACATGGAGCATTTCTTTCGTATCTCTATTAACAAGAGGGTAAAAAATACGGTGAAGAGCATCAAAGAATGGTCAGCATTTCATTGCAAATCATGTTTTGAAGAAATCGGAAACCCGGGTTGGAAGGGCAATGTCAAGTGCCCAGATTGCGATGGTCGAGGCTTTCACACTTTAAAGTATCCGAAGAAAACTTAATCATGCTGCATTAATGGAATTAAATCATTGGACATGAGATGCTATCTCGGGTAGAGAATGCTGGGTAATCAAGTCTCCAACCACTTTCATCGCCAGGATCCTTAAACCCGATTTCCAAGGAATCCTGGAGCCCGATTTCCAAGGAATCCTGGAGCCCGATTCGAAAATGAAATAGCGTTAATCTCACAATCCACAGTTGAATCCGCTTACTTGGCAGCATTCGTTGTAGAGAGATCCGTGAGCCTGCATTAGACGCTAAAATTGCAGTGCCAGGATCCTAAGGATTCCAGGATCGGCTTCCCTTAGGTTCAACTCACCAACCTTAAGTTCAACCCAATCGTTTTGGGTTGGACCCAAATCCAATAAACTCAACCCAACCACAGCTCAAAAAAACCAACCCACAATTTTTTTCGGAAGGAATTACTACGGCAAAGAGATAAACAAATGGATGAAAAAGCAATTAACATCACCATATATTTAATAAACCACCGGATAAGGAAATCCCCAAAAAACACTGATATACTAATGATTGTGGCCATCTGAAAATCAGCAAATTGCCACAAAATTTCTGATCCTATAATATACTCCCGGAAAAAATCACCTCAGACAGTTTATGTCTCATCATTCAACCCAACTACTTTCCACTTCAGCTCTTGTTATTTTAGGTTCAATGGTGCTTAGTAGTTGTAGACATAATAAATTTGGAGGATAGAAAATTGAGCAAGGCAAGTGCGAGGAAGACATGTAAGAAGCCACAAATATAAGAAAAGAAATAAACAAAAAAAGGAACTATCATTAATTTACTGCTATGAAAAATCCACAAATCAATTTCCAACAAGTCGAGTGACAGACGGCACAGGGATATCTTCTTAGGGAGTTACTAAATATCCCGGTACAATCTGACAAATGCTATACTGCCCCTTTGGTAAAGTTAATTAGCCCGGCTAAGTGCCATAGTTGATGAAAATCTCACTGGATCTAATTTATCGAACCTGGGCAGTTACTTAAGAATCTGGATCCTTTTCGGAAACAGGGATCTCTGACTTGCACTTTGACATCAATAACTTATGTAGACCATGGAGATTACATCGTATTCATTGCGTGAATGCAACCGTTGAACCCACACCATTTAATAGCAAATTGAAAATAAAAATCATGGCCAGATCCTCCATTTGTCCCGTTCTGGAAAAAATAAGTGGCTTGACCATTAAGCAGTCTTCGCCAAACAGCTTTTCGTCAATACCCATTGAGGATCACCGGGTACATCAAGGAATCTTAACCGTCAATGGGAAGAAATCGGACGAAGACCTAATCATGGACTTGGAGTTGGCCCGGGCACCCGTAAATAGCAATATCGATTGGGAAAAAATCTGTCATGCTTTGTCGCACCTCGCCCCTTTTCAAGTACTGCCTAATCCGGATCCCGAAGCTTCACAAAAAAGCCTCTGGATCCGGATGCTCTTCATCAATCCCTGGTCTGACAGCATCACCCAGCGCAGTTTTACGGCCAAAATCCAAAAAGTAAAGGAATCCGCAGTCGATATCCAACAGCATTTAAAGATCCAATCTCAAAATGATGAGCAGTCTCGGTCACAGTATGGAGACCCAAGCATCCAATTTGTAGAACCCCTTGACACCAAGTCCTACGCACTGCTCAACCAATCGACATTGCAGTCCTGGTTCACGACTGCAATTATTTACCTCCTTGGTGACTACCATTTACTGGTTGCTGTTCGTGGGCCACTTTCACAGCAATTCGTCCTGGCTGCTCTGCAGTGCTATGTACTACAATTCGGGAGATCAATGGGTGAGTTGGTCATTGCCACCCGCTTTTGGGAAAAACTCGATGTACCTGATATTTTGGCAATTAATGGTTCAATACTGTCATTGACCAATCCATTGACTGACCTGAAAACCCAAAAATCGGTGCATAAACCAGTGTTAATCATCAGCGATGAAATAGATTCCGACAACGATAAGGTCATTACCAATCTGGTATTCCCCCAAGAAAAAATACCCTTGGTATTATTGATCGAATTTGGACTTCAACATTTCGCGTATCGTATCGGTGGAATTTCCCTGGCAGAAAAGCAAAAGCTAACGAAAGAAATTACAGCATCACTTAAAAAATTTGGCGGACAAGTAGCAGAAGGTGTCCTAATGGCATTGATTAAAGCAAAACTTTCCCAACTGCGATATCCCACAAAACAGACACCCTCAACTTTGCAAATACTTTTTCAATTCGACCACAAATAAATCACCAAATCATGTTTAAACTATCAAGAAAAACAGACTGGATCAAGGCTGCCGACTGTGATCTGTTTGAAGTAGTAACTGCCAAGTACCCCTTGTATGTCGAACGTTGGGTTCTCGAAGCGCTTAGTTTTGCCATCATCTTTGGCGAAATCACCCATCTGAGTGGCCCCACCGGCTGCGGAAAGTCCACCTTGATCAATCACTTGCCCAGGAATTGGAAAAACCTCTGCCGAAATCTGGATGTGGAGTACCGACCATTGAAAAAGTTACGCGTCGATTTGAAAGATGCTGAACAGACCAACACTCGCCGAGCACTCAAAAACGGCAATACTTTTGATGAGCCCGTAGGGCTGCGCCTAGTATTTGAAGAAGGGCTTAAGCACCAGTCCAGCCATTATGTTGTAATCCACATTCCGGAAATCGGTCGCTTCAATCATACCAATAGCGTTGAGAACGGCCTTATCAATTATCTGCAAGACGACATCATGGTCGACAATGTCTATCTGGGTACGAATGAGAACATTGCCGTGATTCTCGATTCGAATCTGCAGGCACAGACGGGCGAATATAACCTTGATCAACCAGACTTGGCTCTTCAATCGCGAATGACTTGCCATATCACTCTCGATTATTTATCACTCAGTCAGGAATATGGCGTAGTTGACAAGTTGGCGGAGGGCTCTCTCTCTCCCGAAGAGATATATCAGATGGTCAAATTTGCCCATCTCGTCCGCGAAAAGAAAAGAAAAGGAGCCTTGCGCCGTGTACCCATGCCTACTTTCCGGCAATACCTATCCATTATCAAAAGATCGAAGATAGAGCGGGGATTCGACCTGGACCGTCAATTGGCTCGCACGTACTACGGTACAGCTCCTCCGGAGGAATACGAAATGGCTGAAACACTGAAAAACCAAGTTTTGAACGGGTTAGTACAGTCCAATGAAAAATTTGAAAGCGCCAATTTCTAAAAAATTAGACCCATGCATTATACCGATGATATCCATATTTCAAGCTTCCGTGGCATCTCACCAACGGACGCTTATCGATGCAATACACTCTACTATATTCTCTACGAGGGAAGGAAGATGTTTTTTGAATATGCCCATCGCAAAATGCTGTTTGTAGGCCGTAAAATGTCGGGGCGCTATTTTGAACTCAAGACTAAACCAGAAATCGGTTTTTTCTTTGTTGAAAATCTTCCCTTGAGCCTGGCGGTGCAAGCCAATATCGGTCTAAGCATTTTGCTTGTGGCTATGCAACAGCAAAACAACAGCCTTGCAAAAATTCTCCGAAACTACCTCGATTCGCTGGGCGATCAACCCCACCTCAAGGCTATTGCGGAAATTATCGTTAAGGCCATTGACATAAACCTGCTGCAATTTCAGTTGATGCAACTTGAAGAAGTTAGTAGTGAAGTAGAACACTATCGAGTAGTAGCCTCCAGCTCAATTGATCTACGCCGGGTAGTTACCATGGAGGACCTGGTCCATATTTCCATCATATTCAGCGATCTGATTCCCTGGGAAAAGCTGAATCTACACCCATTCAAATACCAATTGATCCGTAGTATGGTTGAAGTCAAGCTCAAGTACAAACGACGTATTTTGCAGCATCCTGAAGACGATATGTACCAGATTTGCGAGGACTGGGTGAGAGAATGTGTAGAAATTCTTGCACCTGATCTCACGAGGATCATTACTCAACCACTGGGCAAACCTACTGCTCAATGCATTTCAAACATCAGGTACATTCACGTGGAAGCGGTACAAAATGAAACAGGGAATGTGTACTTATCTACTGCGGACCTTAGCAATGCCGATTTGCCGATCTTAGGGGGTTTGACACAGGATGCTCGAGTCAACGCACATAAGTTGATCGACAAGGGCGAATTGGAAGCACTGGCAAAATCTTGTCTCGCCGCGAGCAAGCAGCACGTGCCACAAAGTCCCAATCTCGATATTTTTGATTTAAAGCCATTTCAAAAAACCAGTTTAGAAGGCGACTTCATCGCCCAACAGAAAGTAACGACCGAAATCAGAGGAAAACAGGTTTCGGGGGAAATTCAAGTAAATCTCGTCACCCCATCACCCGATTTTTCCTCGGTAGAGATTTTAGCCGAAAAATGTGGCGTCATCCGAAATGCTTTTCACTCAATGAAGTACAGCAATATTGAAAAAGAATTGTACCGAAAAAATACCAAATCAGGTTACGAAATACATCCGAACAAGTTGCCCGTGTTCCAAGTCAGTGACCACCTGTTCCTGCGATCCGAGTGCCGGGAAAAGGAAAGGCAAGGAAAACCTCTTTTGGTGATATTATACGATGGGAGTGGTAGTATGAATGGGTTGGAATTTGAACTGGCAAAAATTCTGGTCGCAGGCATCAGTGCTGCTGCGATGGATCTTGATCTGGTGTTGCGTGCTGCAGTGTATGGTAACAATGGTCATCCGGTCCTGGACTACCTGTGTCATGAAGATCTGGTGGCCTCGCAAGACGTTCATGAGATCACTGCCCGGATACATCACAGTCGCTGCTACGGAGGCCAGGAGGATGCCTTATCGATCCTTCATATCCTCAAGGAAGCAGCAAATAAATATCAGGGCAAACGAACTTGCTACTTCATCCTCATCACAGATGAAGGTTATGGTAAGAGTTTTGCATTGCAAGGCTGCAATCCGACTGAGGAGGTGCAAGAGGTCATCAATAAGTGCCGACAGGAGATCTGGAAGGATCAACTGCACACTACTTTGATCTCTTTTAGGAGTATACCATCGGATTTGGTAGACACGGTTGATAAGGTAATCTATTTGAAGAAGGAACATCTACAACAAATGGATGCAGTATGTCAACGAATCGGTCAGTATATCGCCAGCTGCATCAGCGATTTTCATAACCGCAAAATGATCAAAGCATGACCTTCCCAGAACTAGAATTTGACAATGTCGAGATGCTGCCAGAGACGCTCGGCTACCTGGTAAATCATCTGAAATGTACCAGCCAGGCCATAAAAGCGATCGACACAGGTGAGATCAACCGTTCTTCTATGCGTCAGGTACGCATGCTCCTGGAAAAGCGATTAATGCTACAAGGTGCATATTTCAACTACGAGGTGAGTCTCAACCGGCCCGACGAGTTAAAGCATGACCTATGGTGCCTCGATCCCAACTTGGGGTTAGAGGTCCGGTCTGTTGGGTTTCTACCCCGATACTATTTATACCGTACGCTGACCGATGATGGGACCCACATTACCGAAGATATTTTTCGCAATTCAAGATTTCCAATACCGGATGAAAGGATGATCAAAGTGGCTTCATTCAATAGGAGTCGCTATGCCCGTAGACTAAGTCCCTTTCGTAAGGATTTAGAACACCTAAGTGAGCCAGAAAGGCAATCGGTAATGGCCGATTTGTCCCAGATCCTTCAATACGCCTGGCATGAGGATCAAATGCTGCTTTACATTATTGCTGGTTCTGACGCTCTGGATATGCCCAACTCGATCCATTTGATCGAAATTCTTTACCTGATGTGCTTCAGGTTTTGGCGTAAGTTCATCAAGATTTCCACTCCCACCTCCCAGTACCTGAAACAAGGTTTTCAGAATCCACACCTTTTTCGATTACTGCAAAAAGTAGAGTCCATGAAATCAGCTGATCGCAGACCTCTGGCAAAGATGGCTAGAAAACGCTACGGAGCATTCCAGCATGAATTCAATCGCTTTCTCGAAGTAAAAGTACCGATTGGCTCAATGGAAGATCCGGTATCACTCCAGGTCTTGCTTTACAGTAATTACCATCGGTTTACCGACATACTGAATCTTACTGAGGTAAAAGAAATGTCAGAGGTTCTTGACCAGAAAATTGAAATTGAAGAAAAGGCAGGTGAATTAATCGAAGCTCTGGTTGGTGAATAGTCCGAGTAAGTTCAACCATAGTAAATTTGAGCTCTACACTATTTAAAATAGGTCGAGCTATGATTTTGGACATGCCTATAAATTTATTCCCAGGAAAAAACTGTAATAAAATATCCACTACAAGTGAAAATAATTTTGGATTTATCACTAAAAATCACTGCTATGAAAATTCATCAAAAAGGCCTTTATAGATCGTTCATGAAGTAGCACCCAGACAATATCTGCTTGCTGTTGATATTGATGCCAAGGATAGGTAATCACCAGATCATTTAATAGGTGATGACCCAGCAGTGGGTTTACATCACTCACTATAGGGTGACACCCATGTTGGTGTCCAATAGACTATTGCCTGACTCACATCAGGGACAAGGGCTGACACAACTAGGATTTAGTAAATCTTAAATACACTGCCGTAAAATAAATACCCAAAAATTCACTCAACATCTGTCATCGTTAAATGCTTGTGCTATGAAAAAGAAATTATTTAAAGAAATCCAGATCATTGAACAAATCCAACAAACTGTCCAAGAAGGCATCAAATCTCACGACGGCCAACTGAAAAGAAATATGACTACACAGTTTGCCGATCCCTATGAGTTCATCCGTGAATATGTGGTCAATGCCTACGATGCCAATGCTGCAATATGTAATATATTTGTTAATGAAACTAATGAAGAAGTCACCATTGAGATCGCAGACAATGGTCATGGAATGGACCGAAAGGGCATCATCTCTTTCTTCACCTTGTTTGACTCCCATAAACCCACCGGCACCGACAGAGCAGTTGGCCAATTTGGGGTCGGTAAATTAAGCGTAGCTGCCGTCTCTGGTCAAAAAACATTGGAGGTAATGACTTCGACAGGTCGTGAGTGCTGGATTGCAAAAGCTAAATTGCTGCTATCCGATGATCCGATCGAGCTCCTGAGGGTAACTCCCGTGCCTGAAAGAGGCACTCGCTTTACCATTGTTTTTTCTAAAAAAGAAAGCCTGGAACAATTAATAAACAGGCTGGAAAGAATTCTGATCCGGTATCTGAGCCATCTTCCGATCAATATCCGGATACACCATCCAGCCATGGATGATACGGGAGGTCACCGAATCATTCCTATAGTACGTGAAAAATGGCTGCCTAAACGCAAATACGCCAGACAATATCATCTGAAAGTAGACGGTGCGTCATACGATATCGTACTGGAAATGACCAACTCAGCCATCCATCAGGTTTTTCAGAAAAGGGTTTTCATTTCACAGGATTACAACCTGCTTTGCTTTGATCAGGATTCGACATTTCAGCTACCGCATATCCGCATAAAGTTGGACAGCGCATCATTTAAGTTGCCTTTTGGTCGACACCGTTTGGCCGAGGATACTTGTCTGAGGCCGGTAGCCAAAGAAATTCGCGAAAATATTCTGCCCAGGTTTTTCGATTATTTGCTGGAGCAATCTCGAGCATTGGATCCTGAACGATCCAATTTCCGGCGTCTCTGGGTCCAGGAAATTGCTGCTGAGCTGGTCATCCACCTGCCTGGTCTCCAAAACGCCTGGAGCAACACACCGATTTTCAAGCTATTTCCCAATCGATATCTTTCTTTGGCTGAACTTGAAGAGGAAGTCACCAATAAGGGCAAACTTTATATTGCCAGGGAAGAAGACAGCGGAGTGGACTACACCCAATTTGATGCACCGGTATTGTCTTCCCGCCAATTGGGCAATCTCCTCCAATATGTACGCAAACATTTCAGTGCCGAAATCATCAATTTGACAGACAATGACATTGCCATCGAGGCACCCGCTAAATTGGCGTTGACCAAAACAAAAGAGCAGCGATATTTTGAAAGCCACATTGGATTTGACGACAGTTTGAATTGGCTGAACCGGCCTGCTAATCCTGCAGATCAACGCTTCATCGACTGGATGCCTTTCGGCCCTGAAATCGAGGAGGATCTTGAATCCTACGATGTACCTGAAATCGAAGTGACTAAAAATGCCTTTACGAGAATCAATTGGCGTGCCAACCATCTGGTTGGCAAGGATGGTACCACTCCCTGTACCACCCGTAAATTTATCACTATTGACGATGATGTTGTGCTGAATTTATTTCATCCTGACATTGAGAAGCTCGTTCAACTTTCAAAGATCTCTCCCAAGCTGGCCGGACATTGGGCCATGGCACTTTGCCTGGTGGAAAACAATCAAATTCTACCACACCTGAGTGCCAGCGCACGTGAAAATCTGATGATGGTCGATGCCTTGGCCAAGATCAATGACGAAGTAGAATCTGCGCAAAACCTAGATCAATCTCAGAGGGATCGCCTGAGAAAGGATTTTCGAGACCTGCTTGGCAATTTTAACATTAACCTCAATTGATAGTATTTCCAAATAATATTTTTTGTGTACTAAAAACATCGATCATGAAAAACAATATCACCCAAATTATGGAGTCCATCCGATTACCAAAAGGTATTGAAGTTAATATTACTAAAGCCTGGCTAAAACTCACAACCAGTCAGTTTGGTGGAAACCCGGAAAGAGGTTTTTGCGAACTCATCCAAAATGCCATTGACAGCTATCCAGGTGATGTGCCCATCGAAGATCGCCAGGGTAGCATTGAGGCAGATGGTTACAACATTTCCATTGAAGATTACGGTGAGGGGATGGACCTGGCCCGGATTGAGCTTCTCATCACCCTCGGTGGCACCGACAAAAACCTTGACCCTTCCAAAATTGGGCAATTTGGTATGGGGTTTTTCAGTATGTTCAACCCAGCCCTTAAGACCCAACGCGTCGAAGTCAAAACCATAAGCGATGGCGTACCCGTCTCCATTGACTTCATTGTAGATGATCCGAAGCTACCTCCCAGCATTGAGGCTCGCTTATTAGAAGAACAGCCCAGATATTCCACCCGCATTGAAGTTACCTTTGGCGACATGAACAGCACTTATGCTTGTTTGCATTATGCTGAAAAATCATTGGATTACTACCCTTGTCAAATGACCATCAATGGTCGGTTATATCGCTCCGTTTGGCAGGGTGCCAAGGACACCGGAGTGAAGATCTATCGCGACGGATCCAAGACCGGATTTCTGAAGCGTGATCCCTACTACTACTGTACCACCCTACTCTGTAAATACGAGTTCCTCGGAAAAAGTAATGTCTGTCATTTTATCAAAGGTGGTCGAAACCTTCACCGCGACCTCCGGGATTTTTACGACCGGGATACGCCCTATTTGCCCGGCTACAGTGCAACCATCAATACCAATGAGTTAAGAGTGACCATCAGTCGAGACAATTATTATCTCGATTACCAATTTGATCGTGTGGTCTCTTTTCTTAATGCCATGTACCTGCCAGCCTTGGCTGAAGAGATACCTTACATCGACACTGAAGTACTCTTGGCCAACCAGTTCATATTTAGAAATGCTGTTTCTCAATACTTAAAAGAAAGATCTTTCGCCGCATCGATATCTGAATCACTTAAATCTGTAATCACCTCGCTGGCAGAGGCAAAGGTGTACCGCCTCAAAGATCATCCCGGACAGTTTTCTTTGCTGGAGATCTACGATAAAAAAAACAGTGACCTTCCTCTCTTCTACTCCTCCCGTCAGTTTAACGAAGACTGGCTGGGAGGGCAGTTCAAGCACGATTTCATCGTACTTCCTGAAGAGTGTTATGCCTACAATGGTGCCCCAAATTTCTATCAGACACTGTTTTCTCGTTGCTTTGGAGAATCGATCGATTTGGATACTGTGCAACAGGACCCTCAGGTGATCAAGAAATTGGTCGAAGGCAACATCATACAAAGAAGCCAATTGGCGATTACCTGTACCTTTGTAGGAATGACCAATCTTGATGAGGTGCAGAGCAACCTCCTGCTGCAGATCAATACGCTACTCGAAACTGCAGCGATTAGAGAAACGATATCTGAAAACCTGAGACTACCCATCCGCAGTATTCATGCGATGTTCTTTACTTTAAGAAATGATGAGATGTACCTTGCCACCGGACTTTTTCACGAAGACGGTTTTCCCGTCTCCGAAGATTTCATCACGAATTTTGAGCTGGAGGAGACGGAAGAAGACACACCCAATGGCATGCCTAGGGATCTAATTCTGGGCCTGTCAATCGATCATCCGTTGATGAAATACATTGTCGCATCCAATAATAAATTCAAGGCACACTACGCTTTGACCTATATCGCAGGTGAGCTAACCCGCTGCCAAAAAATGCTGGTACCTTACTCCCCTTTTTACCACCTAACCAAGGAAGGTTTAGCAGCAGATGTAAGACGCGTGCTGATTGATCAATTGATCAAAGCAGCTTAACCCTGCTCTTGTCCACCTCTTGGGTAGGCGGGGGAACGCTTGGATAGAAGATTTAGGTTGCTGTTTGGAGCGGAGCTCCTGTGCTGATTCATCTCAGGGTGTTTTCCAGATCTGTAAACATTAATCTACTAAAGCAAGCACCTAGGGCCAGGCGCCTAAAAATATCGTACGAGTCGAAATTGGAGAAAACTGTCTCGCCGGAAAAAGTGCAAGAATTCAGTATTGTCAATTTTGCCAAAAAGACGTCCTTCCAATTCTACCTTCCACTGCTGCCCAACGCGCCTCGATGCTTCCAGGCTGAGTATTCTCGAGGAATGCTCCAGGTCGAACACTGCACCTGCCAACATCTGTGTATTGTGTACGTCATTAAATCCAAGCCTCGTCCCAACAAACAAGTCATTGTCCATAGCGCTGAGCGCCCATTCATCGCGGCTATCATAGAGGTACTCTCCGAGCAAGCCAAGGTCCAGTCCTGAGCCCGCTACATTGCTGAAGGTGTACTCCAATCCAGCCGCAAGCGCAAAAGTATTTTGCAGATCACTTTGACGGTAAATGCTCTCTAGCTTATATATAGCAGGCCCCGCAATATATTGCAAGGCCAGGCCAGTCTGATTAATCTTTGGATAAATACCCTGGAAAGAAGAACTTCCTTCTACTACAACAAAAATAGGCTCTCGTCCAACACCGTAAAAATGAGATAAGTCAAGATCAAAACTACCAAGAGAATGTGCCCACCGAAAAGCAAAACTTGGATGCCACTCTTCAAGATCCGCCTCAAATAGAACATCCGACTTCTCCAACGGAAATAGTGTCTGAAACCTTCCCTCCGGTCCCGAAAATTGCCGTTTCCGAAAATAAGGCATTGCAAAAAAGTCAAATGTGCCAATTTTGGTTAGCCGCGAATAATGTAGCATCGGTTGACCCAACTTTTGTTCACCATCGAAACTTTCAATGAAATCCGTTTGATTTATGATGTCTACTAAATGTATCGCTTCAGTTACTCCCCAAAATACTTTTTTAAATCCGAGACTTAATTCCCATTGATCCTGTACCCTCATCCAATACAGCTCCTGAATATCCCAGTGACTCCGCCTGGTGTTCCCTTGCTCCCAGCGGGCAAAACCGGAAAATTGGAACAATTGACTTCCCTGATCCCATTCGATTGTGAACTCAGGGTTAATGGCCAGCGAAGGATAATACTCTTTTTGCAAGGGTATGATACCCGTGTTGGGAAATATCCGTTGATCCAAAAATATTTCTAAGAAAAAATCAGAAAATAACTTTTCTTCCGTTGGTTGGCTATATACAAAGGTGTACGAAAAAAATAAAAAAATACCCAGATGCCATAATTCCCGTTTCATTGCATTTTATTTTGTAATGAAAAAATAGGAGGAGGAGTAAATCCTCCCCGACTACTTCCATGATCCTTGTCATCGCGATGGCAGTGATTCTGCAGGAGCCGACCACTTAAGCCCTCTTCAAACTATTCAATGAGAAATCATGCTCAGTCAATCCCATCTTAAACTGATAGTCCTCGAAGATGAGTTCGGTCTCCTTGTTGGTCTGGTGATTGATCATCAACATCTTTCCTGCTCGCCAATACTTATCTTCGTATTGTCGATACTGAGTATAAAAAAGCGACTTAAGACGTGCATCCTTCCGATCGTAAAATTCTACTTTCTCTATCCTGAATCCCTTATCAGGATTGTACCAGACTAGCTGCCGCGCATATCCCGATTTAGGATCAACAGGAAAACGCTCTACCATGATTGTTGACTTATCATCAAGGTCATCTTCACCAATGTAATTATAGGTGTACTTCTCAATTTCCTGTGAGGAGAGATCTTCATAGGCAAACTCACTTCCCATAAAAGGTCCGGATTTGTTGTCTGATGAAATTCTCTTTACACGCTTGATCGATGGGAGGTAGAGCCATTGATCATCGGGTCCTTGCTTGTGTGTATAGGTAAGTGTTGCCGTACCCTTTACATCACCAGGACTATTAAAAATTATTAAGGATTTATCTCCATCCGCTGATTGTTCCAATATCTGGTTGGTCATACTTCGGATACTCTCCTGACCTCGCTTATTGCGAAGAATCATGGTGAGATTCACCTGCGTATCTTCAAAACCCTGATCTGCAAAATCGGCTAAGGTGGCAATTTCCAATCCCTTTTCTGCCGAATCAAACGGATTCATAAATGACATACTGGAAATGAATGCAATGACGAAAATGAACTTTATTTGTTTCATGACTAATTATTTTTAAAAGTGATTAAAATGCGGTTTCGATTACGTACTGTGACTGTTTGCGGGGATTGGATATTGTTGCTTGCGCTCTTTTACAACCTTCTGGTCTACCATAATCAAGAGTCCGGGCAAAAGCAGGAAATCAATCAAAAGCGCCAGGGTGATGATAATCAGAGTGATCTTGGCCATGGCTGAATTCATGAGAAAGCTTGACTGCGACAGTACAGCAAAGCCAGCTATTAATACCAATGTGGTGATGACCAGTGCTCTTCCTACCGTAGTAAAAGCATACTTGACAGCTGCCTCAGGCGCCATACCAAACTGTCTCTTAGCTCGCAGGTACTTGGATATAAAATGTACGGTGTCGTCTACGATGATACCCATCGTCATACCAAACACGACCGCCATGCCAACATTAATGACACCGCTCATCACAGCCCAGATGCCAAATCCGACGGCGATCGGTGCAATATTAGGGATCAGGCTGAGCACTCCGAAATTCACACTCTTCAAGGCAAAGATCAAGAGGAATGATATGAGGAATAGGGCCAGCAATGAGCCTTTTACCATACTGAGAATCTGACGCTTGGACAGATGAGAAAACATGAGACTGGTGCTGGTAGCATGCGTCATCATGTACTCAGGTGCATTTTGAGCCAGCCATTCTTCAGCCTTCCGGCTGAAGGCAATCATATCTTTACTGGATAGATTTTGCACAGTGGCGGTCAAGCGTGTTTCAGACTTGTCAACATTGATCTGATTATTCAAATCAAGACCAAAAGGAAGTGACATTTCGTACAGCAATAAATATTGGGCTGCCTCATCTCTCGATTGAGGCATCTTGTAATGACTGATGCTGTCTCCGTGCATAGATTTATTGACCCGGCGCGCTACCTCAGCGTAGGAATTCACATGTACTACTTCATCCTGACGGCTCAGCCATTTTTCAAATTGATCTAAATATTTTAAATATTCCGGATTATTAATACCCCCACTTTCACCTGCTCCTAAGGAAAATTCAACATTGTAAATCCCCGTCAAATTCTCAGCAGTGTAATCCGTGCTCGTACGAAAGCTGATTCTATCGTCAAAGTACTTGACAAATTCATCATTGAGATCATTGCGAACAATGAAGCTGGCAGTGACCAGGATAAGAATTGAAGTGAGCCACATGAGGGAGCGGTTGTGAGCGACGATGAAGTCGGCGAGCCTATCCATTAATGAAAATTTGCTGCTTGCATCACCAGTCTTAGATGCCTTCACGGCTACTGGGAGCAGCGATACCAATGCCGGTAAAGTGGTGACGGAGAATAAGAAAGCGGCTCCCATTCCTACCGATGTGATATTGCCCAGGTCGTGAAAGGGAGGTACGTCGCTAAAATTCATGGACAAAAAACCAATGATGGTGGTAACACTCGTCACGAAGACAGGCATTAAATTCTGCCGGATGCTATCCACAATAGCACGTTGCTTATCCAGACCCTTCTGAAGGTTTTGGATGAAGGTCACCAGCACATGTATACTGTCAGCAATAGCCAGTGTAAGAATGATGGTAGGAGCTGCTGCCGAAGGTGGGGTCAGCTTAATGCCCATCCAACCGGCGAAGCCCATAGCCGAGACGATGGAAAAAATAATGACAATGAGCGCTGAAAAGGTACTGGATATGCTGCGGGTGGCCAGCAAGATTACCAATACAATGATGAAAAACATCAAGGGAAACAGGGTGGACATATCGCCCTCAGAGGCCTCGAAAAAAGCGCCACTCAACATGACCATTCCAGAGATATAGGTCTCTAAATGGGGGTGCTGTTGCTCAAAATCCTCAATCATCTCACGAGTAAACTGGATGACTTCACCTGCCTCGGTGTGTGCCTCGCCAGGAAATTTCACGGTGACATTGACGGCTGCCACCGTTCCATCTTTGTTGATTAGTCTGTTGCGGAGCAGTGGTTCGCTACGGGCTACCTCCCCGATCTTTTCCAGATCACTGGCAGTCAGTTGACCTGGCTCCTCCACCAGATCGCTGACAAAGAGATCATCGTCCACTGCCCGGGTATACTGGAAATTCGTCACTGCATCGACCCGGCTAGAATATGGTGTTTTCCAGGCCGTCTCGACCAAGTTCTGGATGGCAGTTAAGTTTTCCCGGGTAAAGATGGTACCATCCTTAGGGGCCAATACGATAAAGACATTGTCATCTTGGGTGTACTTTTCCTGTAAGGCATTAAATGCCTGTAGCTGTGGATTGGCTTTACTAAAGAAGGCTCGGTAGTCAGTATCAAATACAATGTACTGGCTACCATAACCTAAACCTAAGACAAGGAACACTGATGAGAGCAATACCCACCATCGGTAACGCAGTACGGCCTTACCCCAGCGCGTTGCCAGTCCTTCACGATTTTTACCAATTCGTTGATTCATGATTCGAAAATTCTACTTTAAGTATATTTCTATAATCATATATTTCATATATCGAACTATTTCAAATGTAAAATAGTTAATTCAAAAAAGCAATAGTTTGTTTAAGAAATATTTCATTTTTCGTAATTTTGTGATCAAATAGCCTATTGTTGTTGCGGGTTGACAAATGAATTGGCTCTCAAAAACCTCGATTTGATAATCTAAAAGGAACCTTCTATGAAGTTTGCATCGGAAAAAGCAAGAGAATTGGCTATGGCTGTTCAACAGATGATGGTCGTCATGAAGCAAGTCGATGAAACCTGTGCCCATTTGTTAGAGAATGTGTCAGTGAGAGAGCTGCATTTGATCTCCCATGTAGGAGATCATGGCAGTGTGATGATGACTGCGATAGCCGAATTTTTGGACATTCCAATGAGCACAGCAACCAGTGTGGTCGATAAGATGGTGGAGCATCGCATTTTAAAGCGGGGGGAATCTCCTTCCGACCGCCGGAAGGTATTAATTCAGCTGGATGAAGATGGACAGGCGGCCTTTGACCTTTTCCTAAAAATGCGGATTGAAATGTCAGATCGCATGCTGGCGATGTTGGAGGTTGACGAAGTGGAAGAATTCATCCGGATTGTTCAAAAGATTATCGAAGGGCTGAAGTCAACCTCTTTAAGTAAGGTCTAGTGAAAAGACTAGTTGATCAAGGGCGAAGACACATGGAAATACTATGCCCGGAACACTTAAAATTTCTCTTTGGATACTGACTTATTGATCGAGGAGAACTCAAGTTTTCTTCCTAACTTAAGATCCCCTAAAAGATCAATGATGTTAAATTTCTATAAGATTGTCAAAGACAACCTCAGTTTCAACCGGTTTCAATGTGATGAAACGGTCTGTCTGGAATATACCTGTCCTATCGATGCGGAGGAAATTGGTATTTACTCTCGCAATGATTATGTCGTTCATGTATTGAGTGGTAAGAAGACTTACAAGACCGTGCACGGTGAATGGACCCTAACACCGGGCCAGACGCTCTACCTTAAAAAGGGTGCCGAGATCATCCATCAATATTTTGATGATGAATATTGCATGCTCGGTTTTTTCATTTCTGATCAGTTGATCCGGGAGACCATCGCTGATCTGCAAAGTAAGACCACCCTGCGAACTGCCGCAGATTCACTTGATCTGACGGCATTTGAAGTTCCGACTTCAGCCTTTCTGGAGGGCTATTTTCACTCGATGTTAAATTATTTCCGGGGCATTGATCGACCACCTGATCACATTCTCATGTTAAAGGTCAAGGAACTGCTGATCACCTTGATCACCAGCGATCCAATGTTGACTGCCTATTTTAAGAGCGTAGGTGAAGGCGACAAACCCTCTCTTAGACAAGTCATGGAAAGAAATTTCTGTTTTAATCTTAAACTGGAACAGTTTGCTGACCTAACCCATCGGAGCCTTTCCACTTTTAAAAGGGATTTTCAGGAGACTTTTGGAGAATCTCCAGGCAGGTGGCTGTTGAAAAGACGCATTAAACATGCTGCACACCTCATCAAAAATACTGATTTGAGTTTTTCTCAAATCACCTTTGAGTCTGGTTTTGAAGATCTCTCACATTTTAGCCGTTCTTTTAAAAAGATTATCGGAAGTAGTCCATCAGATTATCGTAGAGCCCCAGCCTAAAGGATTGGTAAAACCAGAATAACAGGATAACCCCCAGCAAGAGTCCCAGAACTTCAGCTTGAGCCGAAAGATCTGATTTGAAAAACAACCGGGATTGCCGAGCCTGGCTCACTGGCAGATGGGGGCTAGGCAATCCCTACTATTTCCAAGAATAAACGGACATCTCCTACATTGAATAGGTGCGCTCAAAAATCCGGCTAAAGTAAAACTGGGCTTACCGACCCTAATTTAATTTGATCTTTTCAGTCAAATCAATGAACCGATAAGCAAAATGGCGTGCACATAGAATGCTGTCCTTTACAGTATCAAAAATGACAGACATTATGTACACTTCAATCAACAGCACCAAAGAAGATTGCTCCCCATGTTCTATCGGGCCATCGCAAGTTTCTTTTACCAATCGGTCAGCATTTCAGCCTGAGGCTCATTGGATCACTGATATAGAACCCATTCGGGCCATCTTCGATGATGAACTGATGACCGCAGAAGCAGCGAAAGAAATTTCGACCCAAAGCATTCCCGACATGAGGCCTATTTGCCGGGCACTATACGGCACCTTTCTAGATGGAATGGGTCCTTTCTCAGCCCTGCAATTCGTACCAGTCTTTAAAAAACTTGACGGTATGAATCACACTGGTGTACAACAATTGTTAGATCATCCGAAAACTAATCATGTCCTGGTTAAAAATGAATTTTTAAAAGTCGTCCTGATTCATTGGAAACCTGGATCCACTTCCAAAATACATGGTCATCCCTCTGGTGGATGTGTATTCAAAGTTCTGGCAGGTAAGCTGGAAGAAAAACGATTCAGTCCGGATAGCTTACAAACACACCTGGCCACCAGTGAAGTACATACGGGCAGCATAGCATATATCGATGATGATCTGGCCTACCATGCCGTTGGCAATCCATTTAATGAATCAGCTATCAGTATTCACGCTTATACACCAGGTCAATAGGTATTCAATCAAAAATATATTGATTAATCGATAAGTAAAAAATAATAAAATGGAAAATCAAAAGCAATCATTTATCGTCATCACTCGAGGTCCTGAGCAGGTTTGGTCTACTGTAATATGGAACCTCGCCCAAGAGAGAAGGAATTCGCTGGAAAGCCTGATTGCACTCTTAAAAAACTCCATCCAGGATTGGACGGTACCCCTTTATTCAGATGTTGGATCGAATTAGAATCACCAACCAATCTATTTCAGTAGATACTACACGATAGGTTTTCGGGTAGGCATGCAAAGCAAAATCTTCATTCATTAATAATTAATAAAAACAACAAGACAATGGAAAACAAAAAGCAAGTAGTCATCATCATCACCAGAGGTCTAGACGATGAAAGGGCATCGGTAGCCTGGAGCATTGCCAAGGCGGGAATCAATTCTGGAATAAATGTCACTGTTTTTCTCGCCAGCTCTGGAGTGGACTGGGCCAGGAAGAAAGCTGCAGATAAGGTACGTTTGAATCCTGATGATCCTACATTGGGTGAAATGATGCAAGACTTCATGGCTGGTGGCAAAAAGATCTATGTATGTCCACCTTGCGCCAGTATGCGTGGATATGAACAAAAAGATCTCATTCAAGGTGCAGAAATTGTCGGGCCAAATGCCATCTATGACCCAGTCCTAGGGGGTGCAGCCACACTCACGTTTTGAAAGAATAAATCCATTGCAGAATGCCAAACGAAGAGATGGACCAGTCATAATGATTGGTCCATTTTATATTTGACAGCCGGGATTCTGCTGCTCGAACTTAGGAGCGGTCTGTTTGCAATTCCGGATCTTGTCTTGGAAAACAAATTAAAAAGCAATTGTTTACTAAATTCTATGTTTCCTAAGTATTTGCTTTTCCTGAGCCCAATCAACCTCTCAACCTTTAATTTTGGATACCCCCTCTAAGCTGCTACATTCTCAAGATTTTTTCTTTAAGCCAGCAAGGACACTAAATTGGGAGCAAGAACAAACGCAGACTTTTCATCTTGAGTAGTAATCCAGACTACATTCGAGCACCTGGGATTTCTCCCCTTTTTACCTTACATTGAAGCTGAAATTTATCCTGATGTCCAATATTCGTCTCTGCTTAGCACTCGGTGTGATCTCTAGCTCCCTGGCCTTGTCAGGACAGCCTTCTGCTAGGCTTGATTCCATTGTCCGGTTTGACTTCTTTAATGGCGACAGTTCTCGGTCACAGAAAACCATCTTTCTCTACGATCAACAACATCGATTGGTGGAAGAAGTGGTTCAAAGCTGGTCAAATATTCGAGATCGCTGGGAAAACTTTGAAAGGACGACCACAGGCTACAATCAAAACCAGCCAGACACGGTAACCCAATGGACTCATGTAGTAAACCTCTGGGTGCCAGAAAGCAGGAACATCGTACGAAAGGATGGAAAGCAAAGCTGTTTGTTGTCACAAACCTATGATACGGTACCGGGCCAATGGATCAACCAGGATCGAGTCTGTGAACATATTACCCCAACTGGTCAAGCCATTCTGCATAACTCCTGGTCTACTGATCTGTCCCGTTGGGTACCGAGTGATTCTACCAGTATTATCCTTGATTCCATGGGGCGAAGAATGATTGATACCACTTACGGATGGGTCCCTTTCATCAATATTTATACCGTAGTTGGCCTGGTCGATTATGTATATGATTCTGTGGGATTATTGTCGACCACAACCAGAGCAGATTACGATCAAGAAAGTCAATCCTTCGTACCTACTTCGCGAGACTCATTTGCATATGATGGCGATGGTTTCCAGATACTTTCTCAATTTGACATTTGGCAAAGAAATCTGCAGCGCTGGTCCACCTCTTTGGTAGTGGAACGGACATCAGATGAAGATGGATTACTCCATGAAAGTCGAATTTTCTTTGCCAATTTCATCAGTGGAGCATTAGAGCCGACCTCGAGATTGGTTACCACCTACGTCAATGACGAAATGATCAGCGAGCAGGAACCATTTATTTTTAGTGTCAAGAATTTTACCTATCAACTGGGAATAGAGGTACCTGATTGGATTAACCTTTACCATTATTCCAGCCCAATTACCTCTTCACCATCTCAAATATCTTCAGCCCTCTTAACCCTTTTCCCCAATCCCGTTGTAGATCAAGTTTTCATTTCATCACCTGAGGAGGAACTCTACTTCAAATGGTTTTCTACCTCAGGGCAATTAATTACCCTAGGTAAAGTGTCAGGTTCTAAAATCGCCGTGCCAAAATTCTTTGCACAACCTATGGCATTGTTGACGATTTACAACAATTCCCACCAACTTCTGCATACTGAAATTATGGTGTTGGAACAATAGGTAATTCGATACGAACTTTTCGTTAAACTATTCTGAAATGGTCGTCGTTTATTGCCTAATTCGGGCTCCAGGATCCCCCTGGTTGCAATTGGATCTTGTGGGTTGTATCTTGGATTTCCGACAGTAAAAAAAGGCAGGTTACCTCTCTGGTTGAGATGCCAGAGAGGCCACCCGCCATACCAGATGTTGGTTTTCTGGGATTATTTCATCGTCCAGCTTCCCTCATATGAGATTGTCAAAGAACCATCAGCAGGTGAAGCTGCAAGAGGAGTAGTTGTACCTCCTCCAGTCATCCCTTCATATTTACCTGTTCCACCGGTAATTTTCCAGGTGTTTTCCTTCGCAACCTCATTGTGGTAACTTAAAAACCAGACATCTCCATCAGCATCTATCATACTGCAAGACCCACGGGACAAGACCGGTTCTCCATTTTCAGTCAGGATATTGGTACCGCTGCAAGTCTGGGTAGCAAGGTGCCAGGGCAGGTCCGTATCGTCGGAAACAATTGTACCTCGATTTACCACATTCTGGATGATTTGACCTTCCTTTCCTTGGGTTTCTGTTGAGAAAAGTTGGTGATAACTTACGTGCCCGGTACCCTTGGATGACTGTCCACTGAGGGAGGGCAAGAAACTCCATAAAAAAATTACTACCGTCAAATTGATGAAATAGCTGGGTGCTTTCATATCATATCATTTGAAGAATACCTAAAAACAATAACAGGCATAATATACAATGTCTAAGCCCATCTTCGTACATGACATTTCCCGGCATTACAGATTGATTTCCCGAAGTATAGAGTTGGCTTCCCAATGGTTTGAGCCGTTTAAGTGTCAGCAAGTCTGCCGTGCTAAATGAATGGAATTCTGCGCAAAAATTCTTCTCGGTGGGATCTACTTATCGGTATCGCCTTATCGGCTATTACCACATGTCCCTCTCCTACTTTATCGATTTGCAGAAGATTGATTACAAAAGATCGATGTATTCGCAAAAAATGCTTGGGAGGTAATTTGTCTTCCAGACTCTTTAAGGGAACGGAAAGAAGATATTCTGTATCGGCAGTGTAAATCTTGCAATAGCTCCGATCAGCTTCTAAGTAAAAAATATCACTCAATATGATCTTAACCATAGCATCCTTATGACGCACGAAAATTCGATCGCTAAGTAGGAAGGGCTGGTGGTCCTGATCCTTGCTATCAGTCGCCACTTCAACCATTCGATTGGCCACCAGCTCAACCGCACGTTGGAGATCCAACTTTTTAAATGGTTTAGAAATGAAAGCTTGGGGCTTGGTGGACTTTGCCCGGTTAAAATTATCATCGTCGGCATTTGCAGTAACATAGATGATCGGGATATCCTGCTCCTTTTGAATTTCCCTGGCTGTCTGCACGCCATCCCACTTGCCTTTTAGATTGATATCGAGGAGGAGGATATCAGGGGCGGATTCCCTGCACTGCATTAGAGCATCCTCTCCTCTCGGCAGTATACCCATCACCTCATACCCCATTTTGGTAAGTTGCAATGAAATCTTTGCCGCAATCAGCATTTCGTCCTCGACGATCAATATTCTAATCGGTGCCGGCATCTCTACATATCTCTTGATCGAAAATAAAACGTCACTGTAGTACCCTCTTCATTCCTTTCCTCCTTCACCCCATTGAGCTGTTTGGTAAGTAATTCAACGAGCTGAGATCCAAAACCAGTGCCTTGAGGAGCGGATCCAGCTGATTTTCCAATCCCATCATCTTTAACTTGCAGATACAGGCCACCCTTATCTTTCTTCAATGAAATCAAGATATTTCCCCTTCCACCGTTGGGAAACGCATATTTCAAGGCATTAGTCAGCAATTCGTTGACGATCAGTCCAACCGGTACTGCCGTATCAACATCGAGCTCCAGCTCCGGCATATCATAAGAGATTTCCACTTTTTCCTGTGCCTGAAAAGAATCCACAACACTTTCACCCAAATTGATGAAGTAATCTCGCATCTCAATTGAAGCTAGATTCTTTCCCTGATACAGCTTCTGATGAATAATACCCATCGACTGCACCCGGTTTTGGCTGGCCAGCATCATATCTTGCATATTGACGTCTTCGATTTGAGCCGATTGCAATTCTAACAGGCTAGAGACCACCTCCAGGTTGTTCTTCACACGATGATGAATTTCCTTCAATAACAATTCATTCTCGGCATTACGCTTATCCAATTCAGCATTCTTTTTTTCTAAATCGCTATTCAGAATCTCTAATTTTCTATTCAATCTCTTCTTGTTCACAAAACTGCGTACAATGACAATGAGGATACCCAACAAGAGAATAACAAAGCCTGTAGACAACCATTGCACTCGTTTCTGTTGGGCCAATCGGTTTACTTGCGATGCAATAATCGATTCTTTCTGTTCTACCTCAAACTCAGTTTGGAGTTGAGCAATTCTCCGGTCTGCCTCTGCTGTAAACACATTGTCTTTAAAGTGCTCATATTTAGTATAGGCCAGGTATGCTTCCTGAAAATTTCCCAATGCCGCCTGAGCCCTGCTTAATTCCCGGTAGGCAAGTTGAAGGAAAAAATCATCACCGAACTGATCGGTTGCAATCCTCAAGCACTTTTCAATACTAGAAATAGCTTCTACCGGCTGATTGTTCAGATTTTGCAGTCTACCAATCGATAGCCAGGAACGCATCAATAAGAAATTGTTGTCCAGCAACTCGGCATATTTGACAGCTTCTCTACCGGCAGTTTCTGCTTTATCAAACTCCTTGATTTCAGTGTATAGATCGACGAGGGAGATGTAAGTATCACTCAAATTGTTATCAAACCCGTATCGTTCTGAGATGATATTAGATGCCCGGAAGAATTGAAGTGCCTGATCGTAGACTTTTTTGGACAGGTAGAGGTTGCCCACCACATAGAGCGTAAAGCTGAAATCCAAATCGTCGATGCCACGCTTGTCAAAGAGTTTCACCGATCTTAAGCCATGCTCCAATCCCTGATCAAACTTAGATTGCTTCCAAAACAGGTTGGCCAGGTCACTATATGCCAGTGCTCGTGCTTTTAAATCATTCAACGAGTCACCTAGGTGCAGGGATTTTAAGGCATAATCTGCTGCATTATCCAGCAGACCCCGGCGTTCCATGACATACCCCATCTGGGTATAAAGAAAGGCTAAGTCAGAGACGGTCACTTTTTCTTCTGCTTGTGACAATACCAGCTCCGCACTGTCCAATTTTTCATCGCGTAGTAGGATCGCACCCTGGGTGATCTGTAATCTTCCCTCCAATAACGTATTTCCAGATGAAGCGGCCCGTTTAAGTCCACTCTCCGCCCACGCTGTGGCTCGATCTAAATTACGGGTATGCCAGTAGTAGGCTAAGTCATTGATGACTGTCAGGTACAATGAATCATCAAGCAGGTCTAACCCCTGCTGAAGCTGGAATAAATAGCTGGTATCAAAATCATCAGTGACCACAAACACCGGCCGATAATTACAGACCTGGTCACAAGAAATCAGCGGTGTAGAGGCATCAATCGTGGGATGGCCAGTCATACAAAAAATGGCCAAATACCCCCAAGTGCTGCCAGTCGACAGGACAAATCCAAGGGCGGATTGGGCGCACCTGCATCTTAAGGCGGCCGAATAGATTTGAGTGATTTTATTCAACACTGGTATACTGGACCACACTAGAACTTTATTAAAAATTCCAGCATGATGCCTGCTCAAAGATAGCAAAGGCGAAAGACATCAATGATCAGATTTCGATCCTAGTCAAGGTGATCCTCGCAATAGATCTCATCAGAGAGAGAGAGGAGAAATCAGGTCAAGCAGATACTGACAGGCACTATTTCAGTTGCATCATTTCGATCCCCTGCCAATCTTCACCCACTTCCTTGGTTATCAAGGTAGCTGAACGATTAAGCAGTAGTCTGGCTGTTTTGTCTTCTGGATGACCTTTGACGACCTCTTGAAAGGTGACGGCAGCCATAGCGAATTCCTTTTGATGGAATTGTGTCATTGCTTGGTCAAAGGTTTCTATCGTTGCCAGCTTATGCTGATACAAGTCCTTGGGATCGCCGTTGATACACTCATAGAGTTCTAGAGGATGCTGCTTACCCTTAACTTGCACTAAGCCCAAATACCGAAAATCAAATGCCTCAGTATTGGTTAAACCTGCCTTAGAGTCACCAGTTAGGAGAATGGATGTCCCGTAATGTTTAGATAAGCTCTCTATACGAGATGCGGTATTGACCGTATCCGAAATAATCGCAGCATCCATACGTTCCAGGTCACCAGTAATGCCCATGATCAAATGACCGCTGTGCATCCCGACCCCGATTTGAACGGGTTTACGATCTTTCAAAACACGATGGCCATTGTAGTTCTCTAAACATTGATGCATTTCTACAGAAGCCTTTAATGCCTGATCTGATCCACCGGGAAAAATAGCCATAAAACCATCTCCAAGGTATTGATTAATAAACCCTTTGTGCTTTCGAATGATGGGACCCATTCTCTTATTGAAGGCATTGACGAATTGAAAATTATCCTCTGGCGACATGGTCTCTGAAAAAGTGGTGAAATCACGGATGTCTGCAAAAAGCACCGTGACCTGTCTTTCTACTGAATCACCAAGATTAATATCAGAGAGCTTGCTCTTCCCCAAAGAACGAATGAATTCATAAGGCACAAATCTCGTGCTTGCTTCATGCATCTTTCTGATGGCTTCTTCCCGCTCCTGGGCCTCTCGAAGACCCTTCTCATAAAGTCGAGCACTCTCAATCGCAGCTGCTGATTGGAGAGCAATGGTCGTAAGTAATTTGAGTTCGGCGGCTGTAAACTCTTCTTCGTTGTCACGGGCAAGCATCAATAGCCCCAAGTTGTGATGCTTGACTTTTAATGGTGCATACATCAAGGTACGTATACTGGCCAGGCCCTGAAGATCATGGATCTGATGAGCAGGAATGATCGTTGAAATACCCTTGGTGATCCAATTCTCTAAAAGTGTGGAATGCCTTTGGATCAATTTCTCTTGCTCAGGGAGGTCCCCATGACTCGCCATGATCTTGGGATCCGGATCATAAGGTTGTTGCAAAAGAAACAATCCCTGTGATGCTTGGATGATCTGGGTTGCCTCTGTCAACGCGATTTTCGAAATGGAATCGGCATCGATCTTCTCCGATATCTTTTCACTGAAATCATAGATCATATTGATTTCACGATAGAGGCCCAGTACCTCGGTCCCCATCTTTTTTTTCTCCAATTCCTTGGCCACGTAATGAGAAAGTAACGCAGCAATTAAATCTCCATTTTCACTCTGCGTAAATACCGCACCGATCTGATGATGGTGAGAGGTAATTTGAAACTCTTGTGATTCGGGTGCATTTCCATATTCCCACAACAACCTTCCCGCAATATCCTCGATACGTACAGAAGCACCCCATCGTTGACACAGCTCACCGAGCAGTGAGTGTACATTTTTGTCCTTTCTTAGTATTGATTTTAAGGTTCGTTGGGGCATCAGACTAGGCGATATTTAATACTTCTTCGGCAACCGCCAACATTTCGTCTGGATCAAAAGGTTTGGTCATATATCGGTCGGCACCCATCTCGATGCCTTTTTGGCGATCCACTTCTTGCCCTTTGGCCGTCAGTAGAATAATATAGACTCCTTCCATTTTCCATTGCCTCTTCACTTTGTGACAAACTTCCATTCCATTCATTTTCGGCATCATCACATCTAAAAAAACCAAGTTGGGTTTTTCCGTTTCAATGAGTTGCAGCGCCTCTTCACCATTTTCAGCAAAAAGAAGCTGTACCCCTTCATCCTCCAGATCTTCCAAAGTTTGTTCAATCAGCATCCGGATGTGAGCTTCATCATCCACAATCAGTAATTTCTGTTCCATTCAATGATCTATTGTTGGTAAAACATCTTAAAAATTAACGGTTGAATCTCCACTGACCTGGCATATCAACACCCTCACTGGTAGATGTAAAACAAAACGTGTTCCATACCTTTTTCAAATTTGAGTCTCTTAACGATTTCCCGTTCTCCGCTGTAGACAGAATTAAGCATAATGATATCGGGTTGGATCTCTACCGCTTCCTCAATCAAATTTTTACCACTGGCTTCCAGGACTTTGTAGCCCCTGGCGGTAAGTACCTCTGAGAGGGTATGAACCGTTGATTGATCTTCATCTACTACCAACACTTTCTTCTTGGATACACCTTGCTCGAGTAAGGTACCCACCTCATGAAACAGTTGGTCTGTGTCAATGGGTTTTGTTAAATACCGATCAACACCTATTCTAAGACCCCGTTCCTGATCCTGAATGATTGACAAGATAATGATGGGAATATCCATAGTCTCCGGATCATTCTTCAAGACCGCAGCTACATCAAAGCCATTGATTTCAGGCATCATGACATCCAAGATGATCAAATCGGGTTTCTTAATCCTCACCAAATCTAAAGCTGCTTTCCCATCTGCCGCCTCTTTGACCTGGTAACCAGCATCGGTCAATTCTTGACGCAATAGTGATCGAATCGGCGTATCATCATCCACTACCAGAATGGTCTGGGATTCGGAAGAAGCTGGCACCTCGATCTGCTTTTTCAAACTCCTTACAATACGATCCAATTGTAATGGCTTGTACTGAGATCGATCTCCCAAGACCGGGATCGAGAAAAAGAAAGTACTGCCCACACCATATTCACTTTTAAGCCAGATGATCCCACCATGGTGTTCAATAATCTCGCGACATATGGGCAAACCCAGTCCCGTACCCTGTGGCTTGTCGGTGAGCGTATCTCCGGCTTGGCGAAATCGTTCGAAGACTTTGTGCTTGTCTTCCTCGGCAATGCCAATACCGGTATCCTGAACCTCTACGATAATTTGCCCTTTGTCTTCATAAGCTTCCACAGCTATACTGCCCTTGTTAGTAAACTTTACCGCATTGGAAAGTAGGTTGATCATCACCTGGATCAGTTTGTCTTGATCGGCTTGCACAATGGGCAAATCAGAAGGTATATTCTTCTTCAAGAGTAGACCTTTTTCCTCAAATAAGGCTGAGGTGGCTGAAATGGCACGGTTGATCACATCTTGCAAGAACACGGGTTTCATTTGCCACTCCATGCGTCCCGATTCAATTTTGGCCAGGTCCAGGACATCGTTGATCAAGTGGGTCAAACGTTCACCTTCGGCAACAACCACGCCCAGGTTTTCTGAGACCTGTTTCATCGTACGTTTAATCTTTTGATCCTCCACCTTTACCGCTGGAAATATTTTATCCTCCAAGCGTTTTCTGATAATCTTAGCAAAGCCTAAAACTGATGTGAGCGGGGTACGCAATTCATGGCTGACTGTAGAAAGGAAAGCACTTTTTGCTTCGTTGGCATCTTCAGCTTGAGCCCGTGCCGCCTTGGCCTCTTCGTAAAGTTGGGCATTATGCAGAGCTATACCCACATGACTGGCAATCGTACTTAACAGCCTCTGATCATTTTCATCAAAACGATTTTCCCTCTCGGTACTTTGCACACTGATGACTCCAATAACCTCGTCTTCTACTGGAATCGGAACGCCTAGATAAGATGCTGCATTCTTACCCACCTGCTTAATCCCCAATTCGGAATATTCCCGATCAATGCTGTGATTAATCAATAGCGGTTCCTTGCTGGAAATAATTCTGGAAGTAAGGCCCTCTCCATATCGAAGGGGTTCCATTTGGTCTCCGTATTGGTACGGAAAATTGATAATTTGCGTTTCAGGATCTAAAATTGCCAAATAGGTAATATTGGCCCGAAAAAGCTCCCTCATCTGATCTCCTACGAAGTTGACCAATGAGTTAGAGTCCAACTTCTCGGTAAGTGCCTGACTCACTCTATTTACGGTCGCCAACTCATCGACCCTTTGTTGAACCTCCCTAGTGCGTTCTTCAACTTTGCTTTCCAACTCACGTTGCTGTCTTCGTAAATGATTGGTCCGGCTTCGTACAATCGCATACATAAGGAGGACCAATCCAAGCAGATAAAGTACATATGCCCACCAGGTGAAATACCATGGAGGAGAGATTCTGAAAGTGAGTTCGGTGGGCTCAGAAACCTTACCATAAACATTCTTAGCTCTGGCTTTAAACTGGTAAACGCCTGATGGCAGATTGATGTATTCACGGCGGTTTTGTTTCGTCCATGCTGACCAGTCCTTGTCTAAGCCTACCAGAAAAGTCTGGTATTCAATTTCTTGTTCGCTCAAGTAAAACGGCGAGGCATATTCAACAGATACTGTATTTTCGCGGTGATTCAGTACCAGGTCCTGGGGTTCATTGCCTGCTCCTCCATACAATAATGAATCATTGCCGAGATGGAAACTTCTCAGCTGCACCGCAAACGGGGGGACAGGAGGACTTTGCAAATTTCCCTCATATCGGATCATGCCCTCCGAACCAGTAAACCACGCGATGGTGTTTTCAGGCGTACTGCTCTCGTCAATGGCTATTCCCCAAACTGGAAAATTCTTGATCTCACTGAAAGGGTCGTAGATCAGCTCCCTGGATCCCTCTGAGTTTTTGGCACTAATTACAACTCCTTTGCCAGCACCAAACCAGGTTCTGCCAAATGGATCTTTGACCGGATCGGCATAGCTGGGTGCATTGGGATCATAGAATTCCTGGTAGAAGGCAGTGTGTTCAACAAATACTTCACGATCAGGATCAAAAGTATAAATCATGTGATCACTGACAAATTGGAGATCCCCATCGAGATTAAAGAAACTCACCGGACCATTGGGTAAGCCCTGCGAGGTATCATATAATGTCACCGGGGATAATTCTAAATCCAGGCGATTATTTCTAAAGGCAGGCTCCAACCTGGCAATCGTATTTCGTTCCAAACCGTAAGCCCATAAGTAGCCCAGACTGTCTTCCATGAACGCACCAAGATCAGCAATAATCTTGTTGGTCCTGGATTCGATCTCATACTGCTGTGCATCTTCATTGAAATAAAAAGATGTTACACCACCCTGCTGCATACTGACATAAATTCTATCGGGATCTCGTTCAGAATGCAACATTTGTGTTACTCTGAAGTCGTAATTGACATTCTCACGAACATACTCAAATCTATCGCCAATAATCTCGATGACACCCATCCCTCCACTGCCGGCATACAACCGGTTCCGATGCTCAATCAACCAGCCCGACTGGCCAAACGTACCTTCGATAATTCGAAATCGTTGAGATGCCTCGTCATAATAGTAGATACCGTTGTTGCTCCCGACATATAAAACGCCATTATGATGCAAAGCATCAAAAATGATACTTGGAAGTCCAGACTCTATTCCCAAGCGCAGAAAAGGAGACTGTAGATTGATCTTCGAAATGCCATTAAACGTTGACATCCATAAAACACCCCTGGAATCGAGAAAGACATGGGTTACGGTATTGTCCTGAAGACCGTTTGACATGCTGATTTTCCTCAATAATTTGCCGGTTTTGTCAATAAAGAACAGCCCTTCACTAAAGGTATTTAAGACAAAGCGACCATCATCCAAGGCTAAGCCAGGTAAGTAAAGTTCGCCTTTTAGGTGCGGATCTGCTTCGGTAACAAAAGGGGTAAAGGTTCTACCATCATAGAGAAAAAACGCCCCGGCATCTCTGGTTCCAATCAAGAGGCGATCGTCATCATAAGGGAGGATGACGTAGATACGTTCATCACCAAATCGCTCACCACCAGGTACTACCCTAAAGGTATCATCCTCCATTACACAAAGGCCCACATTCCAAATACGTACGTAATACTTGTCTTCTACAATCGCACCAACATGGAAGTCACCATCGGCCCGGATGACCTTTATTTTCTCTCCGTCCCACTTATAAAGACGGGTGGTCGTACGAAAATAAACTGCTCCCTGCCAAAAATCAATCTCCCATACATCTAGAAAATCGCGCTCATCAGAAGGTACCTCACTCACGAGAGACTGGTACATAATCTGACCTCTTGCATCGGGTGCAAGTACCCCAAATTCCCCAATGGAGCCAACATAGATCTTTCCTTCATCATCCTTCGCCAGCGAGCGACTGCCTGATCCTCCCGGCACATCGATCAGTCTCCAATTGGCTCCATCATACTCCAATACGCCCTGGCCATTGGCGAAATACATGATGCCTCGATGATCTTCAATCGCCCACCAATTCGTCGGTCCTGCTTCATAGTCTCGATACGAATAATTGGTGATTAAGGGCTGACCAAGTTCCTCCTGGGCAACCAAAGGTCCTGGCATGCACAGGCAGATACAAACGACGAAATAGATCATCGCTATCCTGGTCAACCCTCTATGGAATGATGGGATTATTTTTCTCATTTTTTGATGCTATCTACAATGTAATAAATAGTGTATAAAGACCATTGATGAGTTTCCTGAGGTATGTGTTTATCTTCCCAATGCACTGGTTTCGCCCTCGAGAAGATTCCAAATGGATTTTTAGATGATCCAAACTGATCATGCTGTGCGAGGCCTTTGGGATCTTTCCATGTGGAACTCAAGAATCCCGGGTTGTCAAGCCCAATCTATTTTCTCTATTGCTTTTCCTCCATTTCTTTGACAATTTCCAGAAGAAAACGGATTATGTCTGTTGTCGAAACAATTCCAACTACCCGATCTCCTTCCAAGACCGGGATAGCATGAAAATTATCCTCAATAAATATTGCAGCTACTTCGCTGACACTCGCACTGACCTGAACATGAATCGGATCCTGCGTCATCAATTCACCCACCTTAGCGGATATTCTAGGATGCGTATCATCGCCTTCAGGTCCCAACTTCCTACGTATATCCAGGAGGCTTAGCATTCCCACCAATTGACCTTCCTCTAAAACAGGGGCGTGGCGTAGATTATGATTTCCAAAAGTGCGCTCGACTTCTAGCAGACTATCGTTCACATCAAAAGAAATCACCGAAGTACTCATGATGTCTGATATTGGTGTACTGGATCGCATGCTATTTCTACGGTTTTCATTGAAAAACCACCAATATAGGCAATCGCGGTTTTCTCCTCGCGAAAACCGGGAAACAAGTGGTACCCGAGACGTCCTCTTCCCAACAGTGAAAGGGTAAACCAAACAAAATCAATCTACTCCAATGGAGCTCCACAGCTGCCGTCTGAGACAACTTATCTTGCCTTGGTGTCTAGAGCTCAACCGATGGGATATCGGGGCATAGCTGGATTGCTCCTGTACTTTGCAACCATTTGCCACTTGTGAGAGTCTCTACTGTAGATCCATCTCCAACTGATCATGTTTCATAGCTTCATTCTCCTAACCTTTCGGAATCTGTGGAAACACAAAGTATACTCCTTTATCAACATTTTTGGACTGGCATTGGGTATAGCCGCCAGCATCTTGATCTTGTTGTGGGTACATGATGAAGTCAACTTTGACAGGTTTCTACCAAACGGAGATCGCCTACAGCAAGTCTACGTCTCGGCAAAGTTTGATGGGAAAATCAATACTTGGAGGTCAGTGCCTTTGCCTACTTATGAGGCCATGAAATCTGCCGATCATCGCATCACTAATAGTGTGGTAACCGGGTGGGGTAGCGAGCACCTGCTCACCGTGGGTTCAACCAGACTCATGATCGATGGACTCTACGTAAGTGAAGAATTTTTGGAGATGTTTGCTTTTCCGCTAAAGGTAGGAACAGCTGAACAAGTGCTTGATGATCCAAACTCCATTGTCATCAGTGAATCTCTTGCCAAAGCACTCTTTGACGATGAGGATCCCCTCGGAAAAACCATCCGGCTAGATGACGAACATGATCTGATCGTCTCGGGACTACTGGAAGATGTGCCAGATCAATCCACTTTTCAATTTGACTATCTACTCACCTGGAAATTTCGGGAGCAGACCAATCCCTGGGTACGAGAAAATACGACTAATTGGGGTAATTACTCCTTTCAAGTGTTTGTTGAAATTGGCGAAGATGCCGCTCCCAAAGAAGTTGAGGCGCAAATAAAAGATATGCTGACTGAACAAGGTCAGGATGATATCGAACGTGAATTATTCTTCCATCCGCTTTACATGTGGCATTTGTATGGCAATTTTGAAAATGGTAAAAATATTGGCGGGCAAATTGATTACGTTCGACTTTTTACCACAATTGCCATTTTAATTTTGATCATTGCCTGTATCAATTTCATGAATCTGGCAACAGCCAGGTCTGAAAACCGTACACGCGAAGTGGGTGTCCGAAAAAGTGTAGGTGCCCAACGCAGTCAATTGATCATGCAATTTCTTGGAGAATCGTTGCTGATCAGCCTCATTTCTTTTACTGTAGCTGTTATTATCGTGCTGGGAGCCCTAGGTCCATTTAACCAAATGGTAGACAAATCCCTTTATCTGGATTTTACCTCACCAATCTTCTGGAGTGGAGCTTTGGGTATCATTCTTTTGACTGGCTTGTTGGCAGGAAGCTATCCCGCGATTTACCTCTCTTCTTTCAAGCCCAGCAGCATACTCAAGGGAGCTATTAAAGTGGGCAAAGGTGCCGATACCCCCAGAAAAGTACTGGTAGTGTTACAGTTTGGGTTTTCCATCCTATTAATGGTAGCAGCACTGATCGTTTATCAGCAAATTTCACTGGTACAATCACGTGACCTGGGATATGATCAAAGCAATCTGATCAATTTTCGCAGAAATGATCAACTAGACAAAAATTATGAAGTGCTAAAAAATGAGCTGTTACAGAAGGGGCTTATCGAAGCTATGACGAGATCCAACAGTCGCATCACCAATATCAGTTCAAACAATTTTCTAGGTTGGCCCGGAAAACCGGAAGATCTGCGGGTAATTTTTACCACCATAACGACAGAATATGATTATGCCGAAACTTATGGAATCGAGATGCTTGAAGGCCGTGATTTTTCCCGTGATTTTATTTCTGACAGCAGTGCGATCATTATCAATAAGGCTGCGCTTGACCTGATGAATTTAGAAGATCCCATCGGCACAGAACTGGATCTCTGGGGTCAAAAGAGAAAACTGATCGGTGTAATTGACAATGTACTCATGGGCAGTCTATTTAGAGAGGTCAAGCCGCTCTTTATGGTTATGATGGACTGGGGAGGCGTAATCACGGCTCGCTTGCCCGCGGGCAGAGATGTACAAAAAACATTGTCCCAAATTGAAAGTGTTTTTGAAAAACACAATCCTGCTTATCCGTTCGAATACAGCTTTGTAGATACAGAATTTGAAGAGAAATTTGCCACCATCCGGCTTACCCAACGCCTGGCTAGCATTTTTACCATACTTGCTCTAATTATCACCGGCCTCGGTTTGTTTGGATTGGCTTCTTATATGGCTGCACAGCGTACCAAGGAAATTGGGATTCGCAAAGTGCTGGGTGCAACGGTGATGAACCTGATCGGTCTCATTTCAAGGGAATTCACATTGTTGGTCGTTATCGCCATCGCAATTTCGGCTCCGATAACATGGTGGTTGCTGGATAATTATCTTCAGCGCTATCCCATCCGGGTGCCTGTACATTGGTGGTTGTTTTTAGTTGTCGGTGGCTTGGTACTGGTGTTGACCTGGATCATTGTAGGCAGTCAGGCACGGCGAGCGGCTTTAACCAATCCGGCCCGCTCTCTTAGGGATATGTAAGAGTGGCACAACGTATCTATGTGTGATCACTTCATTTGGTAAAAGTGAAAATCTTAGCTCTTTAACTTAGTAGCAATTAGGTCAACAAGATCCTTTGGGGAAAATGCCTCCGTATCGAGTGCACCAAATATTTTTTTTAGACATCTTGAATGATTTCCGAAGTACCATCCATTTAAGTTTGAATATAATCATCATTAGTTGCTGCGCTATTTACAAGAGAATTACATTAAGTTGAAGAATGACCATCATTTTGAAAGTCACTTGTCAAAAATCGAAGGGCTCAAGGTCTAAAACTGCCCTGACGATTGGTTGCATCGTGCTCAAATGGCCATGTGAATGACTCTTGATTAGTGGAATGCAAGCACAACTTCTTATATTCACAATGAAGGTCACTGCTTGGCATTCAGCCAGAGACATGAAGGTGGCCAATCTGAAAATGCCTTAAGATGGTTCGGTAAAAAATTTGGATCTAAAATCAAAAAAATAAACAATGGCCATTGTAAAAACTCATTTAGGAAGGCGGACATTCATCAGAAAAAGTAGCTTAACTGGTGGCGGCCTAGTATTGGGCTTTAGCTTTTTTAATGCTTGCAGTTCGGATGATGCCACCAGGATCGCCACCAGGGAAATGCCGGAAGAATGGTTTGAAATGAATGGCTATTTAAAGATCGGCGAAAATGGCTTGGTCACCATCATGTCTCCCAACCCCGAGGGAGGCCAAAATGTCAAAACTTCCATGCCCATGATCGTAGCCGAAGAACTGGATGTGGATTGGAAGGATGTCTTAGTAGAGCAAGCTCCGTTGGATACCGATTCATTCACCCGTCAGTTTATTGGCGGCAGTCAAGCCATACGCCGGGGATGGCCCGGTCTCCGCATGGCCGGTGCAACAGCCCGTCACATGCTCAGAGCTGCCGCCGCCGAGCAATGGCAGGTGCCCATCGAAGAAGTTACCACCGAGGCTGGTATTTTGCGACATAAAGATACCGGTAAATCGATCGGCTACGGCGAGATGGCTGCCGCCGCGGCTAAGCATCCGGTACCGGAGCAAGTGGCACTGAAAAAGCTGGAAGACTTCCAGATCATTGGCACCTCCCGTAAGAATGTGGATGGTATGAAAATCGCAACTGGAAAACCATTGTTTGGCATAGACACGTATCGCGAGGGCATGCTCATCGCCATGGTCGTACACCCACCGGCATTTGGATTAAAACTCAAGTCGGTAGACGACCACGCCGCCAGAAATATGCCGGGCATCAAAGACATTTTTACCATTAAAGTTTTTAATGACGATTACGAGAAGACATTTTTTGATACCCGGACTTTCAATGAGGTGGCAGTAATCGTAGGCAATTCCACCTGGGAGGTCATGCAGGCCAAGAAGGCCCTTAAAATAGAATGTGAATCCATCGAGAGCTCCACAGAAACCAGAGATCGTTTTGGCAATAAGTGGGAACAGCACACCCCGGCTGGCCTGGAAAGCACCGCCGACCACTATGCCCAAATGGAAGTGATGGGTTCCAAACCCGCAGAGGTTCGTAGGAAAGATGGAGATCCCGAGAAGGCATTTAAAAGTGCTGCGAAGATCATCGAACGTACCTATACCGCTCCATTCCTGGCCCACAATTGCATGGAACCGATGAACTTCTTTGCTGATGTTAGCGACGAAAAGGCAGAGTTGATCGGCCCACTGCAAAAACCGGAATTTACTGAGCAAACCCTTTCGGCGAGATTGGGGATGCCTTTGGAAAACATCGACATTAAAATGACGAGGCTTGGTGGAGGATATGGCCGGAGGTCATACGCCCATTGGCTGGTCGAGGCTGCCTTGATTTCGCAACGGATGAAGGCCCCAGTCAAATTGATCTATACCCGTGAAGACGATATGACCGATGGCATCTACCGGCCAGCCTACCATGCTAAGCTGCGAGCAGGCTTGGATGCTGATAGAAATCTCATCGCATACCACATGCGAGCGGGAGGTATTCCCGAAAGCCCCTTGGCCGAGAATCGCTTTCCTGCCGGGGCCGTGGATCATTACCTCGCTGAGGAGTGGACCATCGATTCCAACCTGACCGTGGGATCGTTTAGAGCACCACGTTCCAATTTCATGGCCAGCGCCGAACAGTCTTTCTTGGACGAAGTAGCCGAGGAGGCAGGGAAGGATCCCATCGATTTTCGTTTGGAATTGCTGGCAAAAGCCAAAGAAAATCCCAGCGGAGAAAACAACGATTACGATCCAGGACGCTATGCTGGAGTGCTACAGCTGGTCAAAGAAAAGTCTAACTGGAACCAATCGAATCCCAATATTCACCGGGGCGTTTCAGCCTACTTCTGCCACAATTCTTATGTGGCTCAAGTACTCGATCTGGTGATGGAAGGCGACAAGCCCGTTGTGCAAAAAGTGACTTGTGCCTTGGACTGTGGCATCGTCGTAAATCCCGATGGAGCAATTAATATGGCTGAAGGCGGTATCGTAGACGGCATTGGTAATGCATTTTACGGTGAACTAACCTTTAAGAATGGTGTACCAGAAAAAAATAATTTTCATCAGTACCGGATGATAAGAATGTCTGAAGCGCCCAAAGAAATCGATGTCCATTTCGTCCAGAATACTATTGATCCTACCGGACTGGGTGAGCCGACTTTTCCACCGATTTTTGCCGCAGTAGCGAATGCGCTTTATAAAGCCACAGGCAAGCGTTATTACCACCAGCCTTTTGCAGAGGATCAAGCTTCACTGCTCGGTTAACCATGAATTGTACTTTAGCTTAATCTTGTAAGATTCTCTCCTGTCGCAGCAGGCCGCAATTCTAGTCAGTGCTGCCTGTGACAAATAAAGTAGTAGACCCTTGCAATAATCATCTTCTACAATTTCTTCTTGGTTTATGTCCGTTCTTTTTCGTCACTCACAAGGCCACCACCCTACTTTGCTCCTGTCGCCCTGAACTGACACAAAACAATTTGAAATTTCTACGAAATACTAATGCGGACGTCCACTCGTAAAAAGGGATAAAATAAACGACAACAATAAACATTGACTGGACACCATTCTTGTTTAAACGGAGAGAAGGGCGGCGGCACATCCAGTGGCTGCCACTGGCTAATAGTCGATTGAATCTTTTTGGAAGGAATGAAGATCAACCTATTCAGAAAGGATGAGTTCGATTTGTCATTTTAACAGAGTTCTTGCATCTATTATATAAATAATGTAAATTCCTTGGTAAAACTTCCATCTGTTTTCGTGGAAGGAGCAACAGAATTAGAAAGCAATGGTGGTAAGTCGGTAGAAAATTTCGTATGGAAGGATTAGGTACTAAACATACCTTGAGATTCCACTATTCATCCCAAGGTCAAAAGAAAGGCTAACACCACAAGCTGATATCCGATCAGTATTCAACTCCACGTACAATGTGTAAATGGTAATCCCTAAGTTTTATCAAAACAACCCATATTTCTACTGGCTAGTAGTACTCGAAATATTGACATGCTTTTGGGTGGTGAAGGTTAAAACGTAAAATCATGCGATAATGAATAAGAAGCCACAATTCTCAGATCTACATTGCCATCCTGGTGAGCTGATATATCACAAATTGCGTGGCAACATGAAACAATCGGAATTTACCTCTGATCTAAAAAACAATCCCACTCGCATCGATGTCATCCGTGAAAGCTGCCCGAAACTTATCAAGGGAAAAATGGCCGGTCCGTACCTGCAATCAGACTTCTTTAAAAGCAGTTTGTCAAAATCTGCTCTTCTTTTTGTAGCGCTTTATCCGCTGGAGATGGGCTTTGCTACTGGCAAATTTCGTGGGGGCAGATTTATTTCCACCTTGCTGTCAAACATTCCATTTCTGAATTCAATCATGTTTACTCTAAACATTAAGAAGCTGAATGTAGGGAGGAAGAAGTATTTATACATCCGTTCGGGGCATTATGACTACTATGATGAATTGCAGACTGTCTCCAAGTTCTATGGCAACTGGGACGATGAGATCTTTGAAGATGAAACATTTGTTGATGGCTGCACAAAAGGCCGCACGCAAGGTAAGTACAAGATTATCAGGAAAAGTAAAGACGTCAGTGCCATTGAAAACCCTGCTGAAATATCGACCATCGGTGTTGTTTTCACCATCGAGGGTATGCATTCATTCGGAACTGGACACATCAAACAGTCCAGACATAAGGATGTTGATCACGAAACCTTAATAAAACGCATTATCGATTGGAAAAAAGGAGATTTGCCCATCTTTTTTATCACCTTTTCACATCATTTCAACAATACCCTCTGCGGCCATGCACATAGTTTCCCTAAAGTGGTGGGGAATCTGATACTGGCCCAAGAGGAAAACCTGGCAGCGGGTTTCACTCAAAATGGTCTCGATACCGTTCATCTTCTACTTAATCTAGGTAAATACTCCATAGGAGGCTACGGCCGTCGGATCCTTATTGACATTAAGCACATGAGTCCTCTGGGCAGAAAAGAGTACTACCTAATCGTCAAAGCACATAATATCGCCAATCCCAAAGATCAAATTCCTATCGTAGCTAGTCATATGGGCTACACCGGCAGACAATCCCTTGATGACATCATTTATCTCAATACAGATGATCAACCTGATGCTAAACTGACCCGCAAAGCGGAGAAAGACAAATCGAGTGAACAGGGATTTGAGATTAGAGGGATGACCTATTTCTACAATCCCTGGGGCATCAATCTCAGTGGAGAAGACGTACGTGAAATTGTCCGGTCCCGAGGATTGATTGGCATTTCCATGGACGAGCGTATTCTGGCCGCCAAGCGCACCCGCAAGTGGTTTGCCAGAAAAAGATGGAGCATTGAGAGAAAAAGAACACTTTTCAGTGGGATTATTCTCAATAATATTCTCGGCATCTTTGATGCCATTTACGGAAGTAATTCTGATTTATCAGCTGAGGAGAAGTCCTTTGCACCAAATTGTCTTTGCTTAGGTTCAGACTTTGATGGATACATCAATCCGCTCGATGCCTATGCCGCTGTGAGTATGTATGATCAATTGAGGAATGATTTGGTCAAAGAAATTGCCCAATATAACATAGATCATCCAGAGAGTCTCTTTAGAGAAATCCTGGCAGCAACCACAGATGAAAAAGAAGTCATTGAATGGGTCGACAAGTTTATTTTTAGGAATGCCTTTGATTTTCTATCAGATCACTGGCCTACCATAGAGCAAACCGCACCGCCCGTCACTTAAGTCCTACACCATCATTGTTTTACCTCAGATCTTAATCCGAAACATATGTCAGATCAACTGCCCATAATCAATTGCCACACTCATATCTTCACTGGAAAACACGTACCTCCCTTTTTGGCAAAAACATTCGTACCGACTCCTTTCTACTTCTTAATTCCACTTCCCCTGTTTCTGTGGATAGCAAAAACCTGGAGGGATATTGGCGATCTAAAACATAAAAAATGGTATCGCAGTATCGAAAAATTATCTTATAAGGTTTGGTCATTTCTAAGCCGGACCTGGCTCCTCAATATTCTACGGACCCTGGTAGGAATCTGGATCTTTCTGCATGTTCTCTATATACTCTATGATTGGTTCAGCGCGGTAAGTAGTCCGACAGAATCTTGGATTTCAAAAGGGTTGGAATGGGTTAGAGAACTGTTCGCACAATGGAATATATTGATCGAAATTCAGTCTGTAGGAATACAGATCGGACTCATTCTATTCTTGCTTTTATTTATTCCGTGGGGGCGAAATGTGATATTCTGGTTATTTAAGAAGGTTTTTGGTTTGCTGAGTATTCTTCCGGGGTCACTGACTAAGGATCTGATCAATCGGTATCGTTTGCTGACACAATTTTCCCTATATAAGAACCAAAGTGGTATACTTTCACGACTAACCCAACAATATCCTCCCGATACACATTTTGTCGTCCTTGCAATGGACATGAAATACATGCAGGCCGGCAAAGTTAGAAATGGAAATGGTTATGCAGATCAGCTTAAAGACTTGCAAAAAATCAAACTGCAAAGCTCAGAAAAAATACATCCCCTTATTTTCATCGACCCCCGGAGATTGTCAAAAGATCCCTCCTTCTTCAAATTTTCAGTGGAGAATGGTCGAGTACAACTTCAGGAATGTACCGTAAAGAAACTAATTGAAGAGCAAAAATTTGCCGGATTTAAGATCTATCCAGCACTTGGTTACTATCCTTTTGATGAAAAGCTCTTGCCACTTTGGAAATACGCCCATGATCATAACCTGCCGATCATGTCTCATTGTATCAAGGGAACCATCTATTACCGGGGGATGAAAAAGAAAGACTGGAATTTCCATCCGGTTTTTGAACAGATCCTGGACAGTGCGGCAGAGCCCCTGCTTCTCTCACAAAGGAAGAACAGGCATTTCACATTGAATTTTACTCATCCGATGAACTTTCTCTGTCTATTGGAAGAACCACTACTTCGCAAACTGGTGTCAAAGGTGGATGACAAGGAAATCAAGCAGCTCTTCGGATATGAAGAAAAATCGAAGCCATTGATACAAGATCTGAGAGATCTCAAAGTTTGTCTGGCGCATTTTGGTGGAAGTGATCAATGGATGCGTTTTCTGGAGAAAGACAGATACAGTCTCAGCAACCATGTCTTCAAGTACAAAAAGGGCTTGGATTTTTTTAAGTCTTCTAATTCTTCTGATGAACCCCGTCACGGGAAAATCGAACAAATATGGAAATATGTGGACTGGTATTCGATCATTGTCAGCATGATGCTGCAATATCCCAATGTCTATGCGGACATCAGTTATATCCTGCATAAACCACAAATCCTGCCTTTACTGAAACGCACCCTATCACAGGAGGCAGGTCAAGTGCGAAACAGAGTCTTATTTGGCACTGATTTTTATGTGGTTCGGAATCATAAATCGGATAAGGAACTATTGACCGAAATGATGGCCGGTCTCAGTGAAGAAGAATTTGATCTCATCGCTCGTCATAATCCCAGAACCTATTTAAACTTGAATGACTAGTAGCCCCAAGTGGCTTTTTGCTCTACCTTTTGCCACCAAAAAATTAGAAAAAACATTAACAGGCGTAGGTTCACCAATGGAGTAATGTTGTCCTTGAGATACCAGCCGAAATATGTCATCCCCCAGAGTGCTAGCCAACCTATCGGTTGGAACACTCTACCCCCTTCAAAGGGGACGGCGATTAGGTTGAGATTGCGCTACCCGGGATGCCCTTAGGAGATTTTTCCTTAGAAAAACAAGGTCGCGGGCGGGTAAAGAGCACCAACTGTTCGAGCCGGTACGGAATATTGCAGAAGCCGAGATGACGAGGAAGCTATATCTGAGGAGCCACCACTAAGGGCGAGTTTGGTGCGAGCGCCAGGCTGGCCGTAGATTTTCAAGGAAAAAGATCCAGGGTGGCTTTTTGCTCTACTTTTTGCCACCAAAAAGTAGAAAATACATTAGCAGACGTAGGTTCACTAATGGAGTAATGTTGTCATTAAGATACTTGTCACCATATGTCATCCCCCAGAGTGCTAGCCAACCTATCGGTTGGAACACTCTACCCCCTTCAAAGGGCACGGCGATTAGGTTGAGATTGCGCTACCCGCGATACCCTTAGGAGATTTTTCCTTAGAAAAACAAGGTCGCGGGCGGGTAAAGAGCGAGATGACGAGGAAGCTATACCTGAGGAACCACCACTAAGGGCGAGTTTTGGTGCGAGCGCCAAGCGGGCCGTAGTTTTTCAAGGAAAAATCTCCAGGGTGGCTTTTTGCTGTACTTTTTGCCACCAAAAAGTAGAAAAAACATTAACAGGAGCAGGTTCACCAATAGAGTAATGTTGTCATCGAGATACTAGGTGAAATATGCCACCCCCAGCGTACTATCCACTATCGGTTGTAGTACTCTACCCCATTCAAAGGGGGCAGTGTTATGTTGAGATCGCGTTGCCCGGATGCCCTTAGGAGATTTTTCCCTAGAAAAACAAGGTTGCGGGCGGGTAAAGAGCACCAACTGTTCGAGCCGGTACGGAATATTGCAGAAGCCGAGATGACGAGGAAGCTATACCTGAGGAACCACCACTAAGGGCGAGTTTTGGTGCGAGCGCCAGGCGGGCCGTAGTTTTTCAAGGAAAAAGATCCAGGGTGGCTTTTTGCTCTACTTTTTGCCACCAAAAAGTAGAAAAAACATTAACAGGAGCAGGTTCACCAATAGAGTAATGTTGTCATTGAGATACTAGGTTAAGGTGAAATATGCCACCCCCAGCGTACTATCCACTATCGGTTGTAGTACTCTACCCCATTCAAAGGGGGCAGTGTTATGTTGAGATCGCGTTGCCCGGATGCCCTTAGGAGATTTTTCCCTAGAAAAACAAGGTCGCGGGCAGGTAAAGAGCACCAACTGTTCGAGCCGGTACGGAATATTGCAGAAGCCGAGATGACGAGGAAGCTATATCTGAGGAGCCACCACTAGGGGCGAGTTTTGGTGCGAGCGCCAGGCGGGCCGTAGTTTTTCAAGGAAAAAGATCCAGGGTGGCTTTTTGCTCTACTTTTTGCCACCAAAAAGTAGAAAAAACATTAATAGGCGCAGGCCACTAATTGATCTAATTGATATTAGTTTCGCTAATAAGTCTGAATAGTAAAATTCCCTTAGGAGATCTTTCCTTTGAAAAACAAGGCTGCGGGTTGGGAAAAGAGCACCAACTATTCGAGCCAGTAGTAAAGATTGCTCAGAGCCTAGATGACGACAGCCCCATGCTTGAAGAAGTTATCTTCAAGCAAAACGAACAAGTATTGAAGAAATGAATATCGAACAAGGATTAACGATTTTTGATTTTGAAGCTAAAAGAGTAGAAAGAATAAGTTTGATTTAGAAGAACGATTAATTAATTTTTCGGTTTTGATAATTGATATTACTAAGGAAATGCCAAACAATTATGCGGCAAATCACTTAGCGAAACAATTGCTCAGCTCCGCAACTTCAGTTTCTCTATTGTTTAAAAATCAAACAAGAATTCAAAACGCAAAACTGGAAAACAACGAGCTAATTTCAATTTTTGTAAAAAGCATAGAAACGGCTCAAAAGATTATGAAAACGTGAAAAATCAAAAATCAAACATAATTCCAAAATCGTTAATCAGTGTTCCTTGTTCTTAAATCCAAGTACCGACTGATGAAGCCAGAAGATATCACGAGATATGAAGCCATACTTCCTATCGGTCCTACAGGCTCATATTCAAACCGATATCATTAAGGGCGAGTTTTGGTGCGAGCGCCAAGCGGGCCGTAGTTTTTCAAGGAAAAAGATCCAAGGTGGGAACATTACCATAAAAAGTCATCTATTCCACATAAAACTCTTCCGCAATAATTCTTGTACCCACACGGGTTTTTGCAATGTAGGTCCCGGAATGTAATGGAACTTCTGGATGCTGAAAATGCACTTCGTTGCCGATCACTTTAGGCTCATATACAAAAGTCAGTTCTCCTTGATCTTGATCATAAATGGCAATATGGTTGACAAATTTTAGATCTGGTGGTTCCGTAAAAATGATACGAAAATTCCTTGGTTTTGCATCACGGGGTGGATCGATCTTCAATTTTACACCGTGAATATGGGGAATCTGATTTCGAGGATCATCGGGGATGGGAATGGTGCTGAGATCAGGAATACCGGCATGATCGTTTATCGCCTGCATGGCTGAGCCCCATTCTGTCAGAGGAAGACCATTTGCACCGTGGGGTTTTACCAACCAATGCAAAGACAAATGATCGCTGGCTAGTTTTTCACTGGCCGTAAGTCGCAATTCGTAATGGTCCAGATGAAAATCTACGCTCAGGTTTTCAACTTTTACACCATCCGACATCAGCTCTATTTGTTTCCGATTCAATGTAGTTGGATCCAGTGGCGCCGAGAAAAACACTCGCAGTTGACTACCGACGACACTATACTTCGAGATGCGAGGTCGTTCTTGATAGATGGCTCCTTCTGGTGAAGGTAAGAACCGGAAAGGTGGTCCGTCGATGCGCTGATCCCCTTCGAAGGCTCCTATATCGGGTGCTGCCCCTTGGTAGCTCTGAATCCAGCCAAACTCCGGAAGCTGCATGACTTTGCCGGCATCACGGCACGGACTGGTTTCCTGCAAGTGAAAATCTCCTGCCGCTCCATCTACAAAGCCAGGGGAAGTGTTGGATACCCCATGGCGTTCTTGCCATTTTTCTGTAATTACTGAAGGCCAGGATTGATTGATGCAATCGTAGTCAAAGGCAAATCCGGGTTGCCAGGCAGACAATTTAAAATTGTCCCTACCCTGAAAAAATTCATAGGCATTATTGAAGTGTTTGAGATGATGATTGGTCGATTCCCCTAGGCGCAACACCTTGGCTTCAGTGTAGTAACTGTTGTTAAAGGCATAGCATGGAGTAGTGATCGGGCCATTCTTATACTTGAAAATGCCACTAATTTCCTCCAATGCCCAGGGATCAGTGGTCTGTGTATAAGTATTGCCATAAATGTAGATGTTGCCTCCTTGTACACCATCGATAGAATACATCTTATGCACATTGATGTGATCGTTGTTGTAATAGTGCATATTCCAGGCAAAGGACTCCGGTTCAAATTCATTGTCACGGATATTGATCATGCGATTGGCATAAATTTCAATATTTCCATCCTCGGCCACATTTGCAGGCCTTGTTCTGAATGCATTAAACATATTGACGATGGTGTTGAAGCGCATGATGTGGCCTCCACCGCTTTGATTGGGGTGCAATAAGGCACCATTGTAGTATCCCACTTGTCCATGATGGAGTGATTCCCAGCTCCAACCTTTCCAGACACCATCGGGATGTCTGATATAGCAAAATTCGACCAGGGTATGATGGGTACCATGCCCGATGGCATGTATCACCCGTTTGCCGGTGCTGAAATGACAGGCACGCACTGTGATGTAGGGAGAATCGTAAAGCTGGATCACATGGGTCCAACAATTGCGAAAGACCAGATGCTCCAAAGTGAGCCATGAACATTCGCGCAGGACAAATCCTTCCTTCACAGCTTCACTGGAAGGCGCTGATTGGCCATCGATGATGGCAAATTGCTGCGGATCTTCACTATGACTGCGAATGGTAATGGGAAGATCCGGTACACCGTGAAAATCAACCAGGGTGTTGGTACCCAGGTAAGTGCCAGGCAGTAGCGCAAGGGTGTCCCCTGGCTGCGCCGATTGCATACCTCGAAGGATAGTTTTCCAGGCAGTTGAAGGTGAGAGACCTGATGCATCATCATCCCCCGTTGTTGACACATACCAGTTCTTACCGTCCGCTGTGAAAAATACAATGCTGAACCAAACTACCAGGAGATACTTCATGGGTGATAAAATACGAAGCTAGATTACAATTATAGAAACTTATGCCTAGCTTATAAATCTGATTTCGTAGGAAAGTGGCCAAATGTGATAAATCCGGGGGCTCCACGGCAATTCTTGCTCGCAAACGTGGTAAGATCACGGTGAGAACCACAAATTGGCAGACGCACATGATCTTGAAGCAATTAGTATCTGCAGTACATACTCTAATGCAGGGACTGGGTAATACATCTCGGTCTTTCCTAGGCAATCGAATCCTTGACTTGTTTACCGCCATTTACCCATCATCCAACTAAAAAGCACTGTATTGCTATCCTGAATCCTCCAGGCATCTTAGTCCCAACGTTGCAAATTTCATAGGATTTCAACTTCCTTGGGCACCATCAAAAAGAGGGTACAGCCCGCTTCGCTTTTCACTGCATGTTTAAAATTGGGAGGAGTGTATAAATAATCGCCTTTCTGAATGCTCGTTCCTTCTAATTCACAACTGCCATCCAATACCAAAATTTCCTCGCCCGCTGGATGATTGTGGTAAGGATAACTGGCACCTGGAGCAAATTTTAAGAGAAAGCTGATGGGGCGTTCAGCATTTTCATCCCACCGCAATGGCATCCAACTCATACCGGTACAATCTACATTCTCCTCCTCTAAAGGCAACCACTGAGAAACAGATGTTCTAATGATGTAATCTTGAATATTGATACTCATTTAATTATTATTTTTTGGTAAACAATTCTTGACTTAAATCACCACAAAAGTGAGACAATGGTCGTAGGCTAAGAATGGATAAATTCCGGAAAAGAATGTAATTTCTTAGATTAGGGTACCTTCATAAACCCCGTTCGTGGATCGGGAAGCAATGGCTTCGCCATTTTTTTTTGAATCCTTTGAATTTATACTTCGTTGAATTTCAATCACGTAAATACGACTATGTTCACTCAACTCGCTAGCAGGAAGACACAATAGTTTTACGTAAGAATTTCGATATTGGGTTTGCCAGATTGAGGCGGCAGGAGTGAAGCAGGGCGGGCTCCCTGCCAGCGACGACAACGAATAGATGGCAAAGCCAATGTAGAAATTGTAGATAATAATTGATGTGTTTGCCTACTGGTCTAAATCCAAAATATTTCAAAACTGATCTCACTCAGAGGTTTTAAGAGGTGCCCATCAGAGACTCCCGAAAAGCCGTAGGTGATACACCGATGTGCTTTTTGAAAAAATTAGAAAAATAAAAGGGATCATTAAAACCCAGGCGATAGGCTATTTCCTTCACGGTCAGGTCTTCGTAGATCAGCAAACGCTTGGCCTCAGATGCAATCAAGCCATAAACGACCATTTGTGCGGTTTTGCCGGTATGAAGTTTTGCCAGGTCGTTTAATTTTTGTACCGTGGTTTGTAGTTGATGGGCGTAATCCGCAATACCTTGTTTATTGTCAAAGGATGACCTCACTAACTCCAAAAACTTGAGAAAGAGGGCGTCGGGTTTCCATATTTCATGACCATGTCTGATCTTGGATCGATTTATTTCCACGAGTATCAGCTTAATTCGTGAGTGAATAGAGGTCAAAAATTGAAAAGGTTGATTATTGATTTCTTCTTGGATTTCCATCAATTGCTCCTGAACAAAATGGGCATTGTGAATTGTGATCACTTCGTTTCTATCAAAATGACAAAACAATCCATTTTGAAAGATCAATTCTAGATCAAGATCGCTCTTACAGAAAAAATCATAACTGAATTCAAGGACTATCCCTTTTGCATCTTTGCTGATACCAGTAACCTGATGAATCTGTCCTGATGTAATGGTCATCAATTGGTACTCCTTCAGCTCAAAGGCCATATGATCCACTGAAAGATCAACTTTGCCAGCAGAACACCATACCAGCACATATTTCATGACCCTCCTTGTATTCAATTGGAGGTCATCAGCACTAATCGCTTTGACATCGACCATAGCATTAATGTACGCATAAAAGCGTGAGATTGCCTGTTCCGATTGAACATTGAGTTAACCTATCAGATTATGGTTCAACATAACGACAACAGCAAGATTCAACATCAATACCTGAGTAATCTATTACTGATTTCTGCGGTATATACTCCATAAAACTCAAACTTTTACGGAGTAAGTTCCTTAAAAAAGATGTCTAAAATAATTCATAGAGCCCTTGACATGAATCTACACAGAGGCCGATCTGCCTTCTTATGGTGTCCCAGAAAAACTGGTAAATCTATCTATCTGAGGCACCGCTTTCCCGAAAGCATTCGATTCGACTACCTGAGAAACTCAACCTATCTCACCCACTTACACAATCCTGGTTATTGAGAGAAGAGTTGCTTGCCTAGCCGTCAGACCGGCTGCGAAAACCAATCATCATCGATGAAGTGCAAAAAGTACCTGCGGTTCTAGATGAAATTCATGCTTTGATAGAAGATTATCATCTGACCTTTATCCTCTGTGGTTCAAGTGCTAGAAAAGTAAAAAGAGGTCAAGCAAATCTACTAGGGGTCGAGCCTGGAGATTTGAGCTATATCCATTGGTCACACGCAGAAATTGAAGATTTTGATCTTTTGAAGGCATTGCAAAATGGCTTGATCCCTGCTCAATATTTGCAAAATGATGCCCAATCGCTCCCTTCGTGCCTATGTGCAAGATTATTTGAAGGAGGAAGTTTTTGAAGAAGGCCTGGTGAGGAATATGTCAACATTTTCTCGATTCTTTGAGGCCATGATTTATTCACATGGCCATCTCACCAATTTTAATAAAATTGCTGCTGATTCTGGTATTGATGGTAAGACTGTCAAAGCCTACTATGAAATCTTGGTAGACACCCTTCTGGGTTACATGATCCAACCATTTAGAAAAAAACAAAAGCGCGACATCCTTACTAGGAGTGCAAAATTTTATTTGCTTGATGTGGGTGTAGCGGGAATGATCGCTAAGCGAAGGCAGCTGGAACTCGGTTCTCCCGGATTTGGAGAAGCCTTCGAGCATTTCATACTCATGGAGTTAATGGCACATCGGTCCTACAGTGAGAAGCACTACGAAGTTACTTTCTGGCTTACAAAGGGTGGTTACGAGGTTGATTTTGTGCTTGGAGATGGACAGGTTATTGTCGAAGTCAAATCGAGCAGCAACATACGAAACCAACAACTGAAACCGATGCTGGCTTTCATAGAAGAGCATCGTTCCCAGCGTGCCTATATAGTTCATACTGGCAATACCCGGAGAAAAGTGGGTGATATCCTCCTAACTCCATATCAGGAATTTCTTAGGGAATTATGGAATGATGAAATTATTTAAGTCTACTCTACATGCTTTTCAGATCACAACTGCTGACAAATTGATCTGCCCCATATAGCTGAGAATCAGCTAAAGTCGTTGAACCTCAAGGTTTCTCCAGTAGATCTTTATGCCCCCTCCACTGTGTATTTGCAGGGCAATAATTCCGGCAGCTTCACCAATTTTGCCATCGCTCAACGTCACCATCTCTACATCGTTTAGCCAGGTGGTGACCTGATCTCCTTCTACCCTAATTTTCATCTGATTCCAGTCGCCGTATTTTAGTGCAGAATCTTTTGCAGGCTCTGGCTGGATCAACCATCCACGTCCATAGGACTCATAGATACCACCGGTGTGATGTCCTGGTGGTGCCACCTCTACCTGCCAGCCACTGATCTTGGTCCCCTCAATACTGGATCTGATGAAAACCCCACTGTTGCCTTCAGCCGCTTGCTTAAATTCTACCGAGAGTTCGAAGTCTTTGAAGGTCTCTTTCGTACCTAGGTATCCGTATTCTTCATCCGGTCCACTTTCACAGACCAATAACCCGTCCTCGACGTACCACTTTTCCGTACCATAGATGTCCCATCCGCTCAGATCCTTTCCATTAAATAGGTGCGTTTGAGCTTGAGAAGTTGAAAGCAACGTGACCAAAATGACAGGTAAGAAAAAAGTAACTCTTCTCATTTTTATCTCATTTTATCTTTGGGATACCTAAAAACCCCTTTCATGGATCGGACACAACGGCTTTGCCATGGGTTTTTGAATCTCTTGAATTTATACTTCATTGAATTTCAATCACATAGCTACGGATATGCTCACTCAATTCGCTAGTAGGGAAACACATTAGTTTTACGTAATAATTTCGATATTGGGTTTGCCAGATTGAGGCGGCAGGAGTGAAGCAGGGCGGGCTCCCTGCAAGCGACGACAACGAATAGATGGCAAAGCCAATGAAGAAATTGTAGATAATAATTGATGTGTTTGCCTACTGGTCTAAATCCAAAATATTTCAAAACCGATCTCATTCAGCGGTTATTAGAGGTACCCATATAATATCCTATTAGCCTACTCACGAAGATAGCAAGTTGCAATTAACTTTTTACCGGCAAGACGCCACTTATGGTCTAGTGTAAAATTCAAGTATAATCTCCCTAATATGGTGTTTGGTGTAATATGACCACTACTCAGTGCCACTAAGGGATCCGTTAGCGTAATGAAGCCCTCCGGCTTTCCGTCTTCATGCTATAGTTAGCCGTTGTCACAACTACCAAAAAGGACACAATAATCCTCCGTGCATTAACAGTTTAATATCATTGGAAACCCTGCTCTGCGTCATCTGTAGTTTTGGTATGACTTTGCTCCTTTGTACTATGGCCAACTAGACAAATTCAATATGAATGGAAATAACGGGCAAACTGTCGCAAAGATCAAGGCCAGCAAGCCACAAATCATTGAGGAAACCATTGTAGAGATCGTGAGTGATTCAGGCGAAGGAGCTCAGAAGTGTGGACAAAGTCTAGGAGCGATTTCTGCAAAGATGGGTAATGGCGTCTGGACAGTGGAGATCATTCCGGCAGAAATCCAACCACCTGCCCGTTCAAGGGAAGGAGCCTCCGGTATCAGGGTGCGGATAGGTTCCAATAAAGTTACCAACATGGGTAACCACGCCAACCTGGTCGTGGCCCTGAATGAGCAGGTTATCTACGGCCGTCTGCGACAAGATGCTTATGATGACAAAACTGTAATGCTTATCGAGAACAAATGGGCAAGCCATGAACTCGATACTATCCGGCAACAGTATACAGAAGCTCTAATTAAGTTCCGGGAGCTAGGCATTGAGGTTCATGAAATTCCAATGGAAACGGAGTGTCTCAAGCTAGTGCCGGACCCTCGTAAGGGGAAGAATATGTGGGTGCTGGGATTGCTCTGCTACATCTACGATCGGGAAATGAATAAGGCGGAGGAACAAATTCAATCCATTTTCAGAAAGAAATCACAGTCGGTCATAGATATCAATATCAAATTATTGAGGGCAGGTTACCGTTGGGCTGAAGAACATATGAACATGCTTTTTGCCATACCACCCATGACGGTCAGTCGCGATCAGGTGGTGATGAATGGGAATGAAGCGATCAGTTTTGGCATCATGGCTGCAGGTATTGAGCTCTGCTCAATGTACCCTATTACACCAGCCACTTCAGTATCTCATCACCTGGCCGAATATTTTGAAAAGACTGGTGGAATCGTGCATCAGGCTGAGGATGAAATTGCCGCTATTGGATTTGCGGTTGGAGCTTCTTTTGCCGGTAAAACAGCAGTTACGGTAACTTCTGGGCCTGGATTGGCGTTGAAGACCGAATTTTTAGGGTTGGCGGTAATGGCTGAAATCCCCTTAGTAATTGTGGATGTTCAGAGAGGGGGACCTTCCACCGGATTGCCCACCAAAGTTGAACAAAGCGACTTGCTGGCAGCTATCTATGGTGAGGCAGGCGATGCTCCGAAGATCGTACTTGCCGCAGCGACGATCGAAGAATGCTTTCACTTTGTCGTCCTGGCGCGAAAACTGGCTGAATCATTTCGCACCCCCGTCATACTGCTGAGCGATGCAAATCTGGCAACCGGGGTTCAACCGTTCCCACGGCCACAAATTGATGAAGAGTGGTTAGCAACCCCCATTGATCAGAGCCCTTGGAAGGAGGGAGTAAAGCCCTTTGACTGGAATCCTCAAACCGGTTTGAGTAAGCGACCCATTCCGGGCCAAAAGGGAGGGATGTATACGGTTACTGGGCTTGCACATGGTCCGAATGGCAAGGTGGCCTACGATCCCGATATCAATCAGCATAGCGCCGAGAGTCGCAGCCGAAAAATGGCCTCCTTCCAACAAACATTAAAGCCACCTCCCATAAACGGAGATCCGGAAGGTGATCTGCTCATTGTGGGGTGGGGTTCAACGCTGGGTGCTATTCAAGAGGCTGTCAATGATGCCCGTGCACTGGGTTATCAGGTAAGCAGCCTCCATCTGAGATTCCTGTTTCCCATTGCACCCGGATTATCAGAAATCTTCGACCGGTTTAAGCAAGTGATCACGGTGGAGATCAACTACAGCGACAAACCCGGCGACCCAATGATTACCCCGGAGAACAGGCGTTATGCACAATTGGCATGGTACCTACGGGCAATGACTAGACATCAAATCGACTGTTTTAGTAACGTATACGGACAACCGATGAATCCTGGTAAAGTTCTTCAAATGATTAAACGGACACTGACTAAGCAGAAGTCAGGAGCCGAAAAGCAAGAAATCTAAATGTGATGTTAAATCCGGTGCATGAGTTTTGTTCCACTCCAATGCCTGATCAGTACTATGGAATGGATGACTACGGAAAAGGGATACCACGATGGTGTCCTGGCTGCGGTGGACACTCAATTTTAACAGCGGTACAACGGGTGTGTAAGGATATGCAATATCCTCCGGAGAAAACGGTATGCGTTTCGGGTATAGGATGCAGCAGTCGATTCCCACACTATATGGGTACCTACGGATTTCATGGCTTACATGGCAGGGCATTACCTGTTGCCTGTGGGATCAAATTCAGACGACCTGAACTAAATGTCTTTGTCATTACGGGAGATGGCGATTGCTGTTCGATTGGGGCTGGCCACTGGATTCATGCCATTCGTTACAATATGAAAATGGTGGTTTTGCTTTTCGACAATGGGATCTACGGACTTACTAAGAAACAGACTTCTCCCACCAGCCCTTTAGGCACACATTCAAATACACACCCAAGAGGTTCAGTTTTGCCCCCTATCAATCCGATTCAGACAACGCTCGGCCTGGCAAACGTTTCTTTTGTGGCACAAACCACGGATTGGAACTCTGCACATCTTTATGCCACCATCCGAAAAGCGGTTGAACATCCGGGGTTGGCCTTCGTGCGTATTGTACAACGATGCCCGGTGTTCATGAGAGATCTTTATGGAGACATCGCGGCCAATCCGGATGAGTTGATTTTACTTACGCATCAGAATGGTGTTTCTCTCAAGCCCAATGCAGTTAAGACATTCAGGAATGTCATTGAGCATGATCCTTCCGATATCCACCAGGCACGAATATATGCAGAATCTGAACGTGGTATTCCCGTTGGGCTACTCTATCAGAATACGGGAAATGCACGATACGATGAATATGGTTCGCACAATCTTGGAATGAGCATATCAGAGAAAAAGCAAGCTGTTGATGCATTGCTGGATGAATATACTGTCGGAAAATAATGCCTCATGATGGAAACTGACAATATTCGATCAGAAAATACTTCCATAGCACCTGAACAAGATTACCTGCCCACTCTTGAAAAAGTATCGCCTGCCAGTGAAGAGGAGCTGCTGCAATATCAAAAGAAGCTAAGGCAGTATTTCCTGGACAGCAAGAAAATATCTGTTAACCAACAAACAGGTGCAGCTCCTGTCTTGGTCGCCCCTTATCTTACCGGTAGAAAGACTGACGCGGATTTTCCACTACTGGTTGATCATGGAAATCTTTTGATTACCAGTTTACTCAATGCATTGCAAGGCATGTTTAATGAGCTTTTCGAACCGGATGAAGCGGAAAGTTTATCTCAAAGACTACCGCACATTTCCTCAGTCATCGAGGAAAAACTAGCTGCTGAAGACCCGGTTTGTGATTTTAATGTACCCATTAAAGAAATACTTAAGAATCTAAGTTGCACTGATCAGAATGATACTGAGTCCAAATTGTTTAAAAAACAATGTGAGCAATTCGAAAAGCACCTGCTGACAAAAAAGGGCACACTCATCGGATATTCGGCTTTTTCTGCATTCCATCTCCTCAACCTTCAACTCGAGAAACAGAATGAACAAAACCACGTTTTTCTGCAGAGACTGAGAAAATCCATCACGGGTATAAAAGAAATTCTTCAACTGCATGAAGATGAAACTGACCGTTCACAAAATCATTTTGATTTTGCCAGTGATCTGATCTCCTTCGATAAAATGGACGATATGGTTCCGGCCGGGATCAGTTCGAGTCTTACGGAAGGTAGATTAAACCGGTTACGACATTGCCTTGACACCTTGTCCAAAGCTTATAGTGCTCACACAAAGAATTTCAACATCATTTTTGTAAGGGAAGAATTAGCTCGTGAATTTGACCTGAAAAAGATTATGCGAGCGGCTGTTGTTGAAATCACCGAAACTGGATCCTGTACAAAAGCCCTCAAATATTTCAGAAAGGAAATGGACAAATTTGTCCGGGTTATTGCTGCTCTCAGACTGGCTGACCTGGAGATTAACCAGAACTATGATGACGATTTACATGCACCGTACTTTGAAAGCTTTGACCTATCGTTTTTGAGCGATGACGATCTAAGTTATTTTCGACCATTGATTGTGGTGGAAGAAAGCCGCCGGTTGATGCTTGACCAGAAGGGATTTTTGACATTGCTTTCCAATGATGCCCTGGTGAAAGTTCTTACCATAAACAAACATGACGAATTCATTGGTTTTTCTAAACAGGTAAAGGACGACGACACTTACCTGGAACTAGCTGCTCTGGCAATGTTTCGCCGTAATGCCTGCGTTTACCAAGGAGCCCTGGACAACCCTTCCTGGCTTAACGATACCTTTCGAAAAGGACTGGATGCAGCTTGCCCGGTATTGTGGAATATCCTTATCGCTGGTGGGGCTGCAAAAAGGGCAGACAGGGACTTACCGGTTCTTAAAACCGCTGTGCATAGCCGCTATTTCCCACAACTGGTCTACGACATTCGATCAGGAGAAGGATTCGCCAGTCATTTTGATATTAGTGGGAACCCCCAGCCCACAGAATCTTTTCCTGTCTTCACCCATGAGATCAGATCGCCATCAGGTAAGCAAACCTGCCCATACTACCTGACTATGGCCGACTACCTGGCTTTGGATGATGAAAACTTGAAAATGTTGGAGTTTGTGCCAGCAGGTTTCAGCAGTGAAAACCTGATCCCCTTGGCTGAATATCTGGTGCTTCCTCACGACTCGCTGTCAGGGAAGATACCCTTTCTCTGGATGGTGGACGAGAAGGGCCACTTGAAACAGGCTGCCATTCCCCTTTCATGGCTGCAGCGTTGCAGAGCACGACTGGAATATTGGCGGTTCCTGCAGGAATTGGCGGGTGCAAATAGTTACCATGCCAAGCGTGCTGTGGCAGAGGCAAAATCAGCATGGGAAACTGAGAAGGACGCGGAGTTAGAAGCATTGAAGACTAGACTCCAAGCTGATTTTGATCGTATTCGGAGGGATGATACCGCCAAAGCCATAAACAGAATGTTGAATAGGCTGTTGGGCAATGACGAAGAAATAACTACCCTGTTGCAACAACCAGACAGCGCACCCATGACTCCAGAGGAGGAAGTGAAAAAGATGCCGGCATCAAAGGATGAGCAGGAAATTGAAAACCTAAAGCCATTGATCAGCACTGAAGTATGGGTTGATAGTGATCAATGCACTTCGTGCAGCGATTGTATTGACGCGCTTCCTTCGGTGTTCAAATACAACGATGATAAGCAAGCCTTTGTGCACAATCCGAAAGGAGGCACATATGCAAAGATCGTCTCGCTAGCTGAAAAATGTCCGGCCAGATGTATCCATCCCGGATTACCTCAGGATCCATCCGAACCCGGAGGGGAGAAATTGATCAGGCGGGCCGAAAAATTTAATTAAGGGTACCTCTAATAACTTTTGAGTGGGATCGGTTTTGAAATATTTTGGATTTAGACGAAGACTTCTTAAGGTGTTTTTTAGTCCATTAGTTTCTGACGGATTTGCCCGAAAGTAATGTGGTCAAGGCTCTCCTATTATTATGGTTAGCTTAAGAAAGACTTATTGCTCGTTGTTACTGGCCCACCTTCGATAGACCAGAGTGACCGCCAAATCACCATGCACAACCAGGGAAATCCCAGTTCCTCTACAGATTTTATGCTTGTCCTATTGTTACGAGTCATTAACTATTGTCGCAATGCCTTGTCTCATTGTGTCCATAACCTCCTTATTAAGTACTTTGGGGTGGTGAAAAATGCCTCTATGACCCAAAGGATATTACTTCCAATACTCCTTATCATCCTCAACCTTCACCTAGCCTATGGCACGGCCCAAGAGGTCATTGCCGGCCTTGTTCTGGATTCTGGCGACAATACGCCACTGGTCGGTGTAAGCGTTTATATCAAGAACCAAGAGACCATCGGCACAGTAACTGCCTTCGATGGCAGTTTCTCTATGACTGTGCCCGCAGACACTTCTCGACTAGTTTTCTCGTATACAGGATATCAGTCCCAGGTGCTAATGGCTAGTGCTTGTCAAAATGGACCAATTTTACTTAACCCATCCGCATCAATGCTCGATGAAGTGATTGTAATCGGCTATGGCACGCAGCCACGAGCAGAAATCACTGGCAGTCTGTCGAAGCTCTCTGCAGAAGAAATTCAAAGGACACCAAGCGGCAGTTTTGAATCAGCAATGCAAGGATTGATCCCCGGAGTAATGGTCAACAATGAAAGCGGCAAGGTGGGCTTCAATATTGACGTGAATATCAGGGGTATCGCCTCGATCAATGCAAGCCAGCAACCTTTGTATATCATTGATGGAACCGTGCTCAATTCGAACGAATCTCTAAGTTACGACAATCCCCGTGTCAACCCCCTAGCTAATATACCCAGGAGCGACATTGCCTCGATCGAAATTTTGAAGGATGCTTCAGCAGGGGCCATTTATGGAGCGAGAGCCTCAAATGGCGTGGTGATCATCACTACCAAAAGCGGGGCGAACGAAGATTTCAAGATTGAAATCGATGCCAACTACGGTTGGAGTGGGCCCACAAAAAAGAGAAATTTTCTCAACGCCGAGCAGTATCTCGAATTGTGGGATGAAGCCTTTGCCAATGTAGCCGATGACGACGGTTTACTTGATGGGAGGTCAGCCCATCAATGGAAAGATCAACATCTATCTGGATGGCGTGATGGCCATGATACCCAGTGGGAAGAACTGATGTACGATCCCGATGCAGGGCAGAGAAATCTGCAGGCCCGGTTATCTGGAGGCAATGGTAAAACTAGATTTTTTATTTCAGGAGGTTATAGTGATCAAAATGCGATCATCATTCTCAACGACTTTAAGCGATGGAATGGCCGGGTAAACCTGGACCACACCAGCAGTGAGAAACTGGATTTTGGCATTAAAATGAGCCTTGCTCGTACGGTGCTTACGGAAGTACCAGTCGATGTCGATTTTGCTTCACCTGGAGGTCTCACCGCCCTCAGCCCGGTGCAGCCACTATATGATCCGGACAACCCTGACGAGATTTTTCCCAGCACGTTTTACTTCCATGCCCGTTCTTACCTAGATAATGTAGACTGGAAAACTCGCGATACCAGGTCGCTGAGTAATGCATTCCTCAATTGGCATCCGCATCAAAATTTCACCGTACATGTTGATTTCGGGCTTGATCTATATGAGAGTAATAACCAAAGATTCTATAACTCGAAAGTAGCCAGGAACACCAGGGAACCGGGAGGTGTGAAGCGAACCTGGGACACAGAAGCTCTCGGATATACAGTCAATTCCTATATCCAATATCACCGGACGAGCCAGGGACACCACCTTAAGGCAACAGCCGGGATGAGTTTTCAGGAGTCTCAGGAAAGAGGTCTGGCAATCTTTGGAAGAAATTTTCCCAATGACGATTTTCAAAATATAGCCAGTGCTGGCGAGATCTTCTTTGGTAATGAGCTGGAGACAAACTATACTGTTTTATCCTATCTGGGCCGGATCCAATACCATTGGGAACAGAAGTACCTCTTGTCCTTGAGCACGAGAATCGATGGTGATTCACGCTTCGGACGGGACAATCGGTATGGCATTTTCCCGGGAATTTCCGGAGGTTGGGTCTTGACCAAAGAAGAATGGCTGGCTCAGCATCGATTCATTCATTTCCTTAAGCTCCGTGCGAGCTGGGGCTTGACTGGAAACGCCCCCTTGGAGCATTTTCCCGGTCTCGGTCTATTTGAAGGAAGGGGATATGCTGACTTACCCGGAATTATAGCAACTCAAATTCCCAATCCCAACCTCAAGTGGGAGTCAACCAGGCAGATCAATCTGGGCCTAGATTTTGGGATTTTCCAGGATCGGGTGTCCGGCAGCATCGATTACTATGCAAAGGCTACCCGTGACCTTCTGTTGCAGATCAATATCCCCGCAACGACCGGATTCTCTCGTCAATTACAGAATCTGGGAAGAATGGAAAATAAGGGTATCGAAGTGTCCCTGATTTCGAATAACCTCACGGGTCCGTTCAAGTGGAAGACTCAACTGAATTGTGCTACAAATACCAATAAGGTGATTGATCTGCAGGGTCAAGTGATTGAGGTGACTGGGAATGTCGAAATTATCAATCGAGTCGTGGAAGGCCATCCAATTGGTGTCTTTTTTGCACCAGAATTCGCAGGTGTCGATCCTGCAAATGGAGATGAACTTTACTACCTCAATAGAGAAAACGCAACCGGCCAGCTTGACCGAAGTACCACCAATATGATTGCCGAAGCCCATAATGTGGTGATCGGCGACCCCAACCCTGACTTTATCTATGGATTCACCAACACTTTCCACTGGAAAAATATTGATCTAAGCATTTTCCTACAGGGTGTGTATGGCAACGAGATTTATAATAGTGCAGGACGATTTCAAATGGATGGCTTTGGCTGGTTTGACAATCAAGAGGCAGTGATGCTCAATCGCTGGCAAAGACCTGGCGACCAAACTGATATTCCCCAGGTGCGATTTCTACAACCAAGTTTTGCCTCTTCAAGATTTATCAGTAGTGGCAGCTATCTACGTTTGAAGAATGTCAGACTTGGTTATCAATTAGATTCCAGACTAATTAAACAATTGGGATTCCGTGATTTACAATTTTACGTTATTGGACAAAATCTGATGACCTGGACGAATTTTGCCTTTGGCGATCCAGAAGTAAACACTGATGTTACGGATTTTGGAGAAAATGCGGCGATATCGAGAGGAATTACTTTTTTCACCCCACCCCAGGCAAGGAGCTTCCTGGTTGGTATCAAAGCTTCGTTTTGATATGGGAACACGATATTTCTTCTGGCTGGTAATGTTTCTCCTTGGCTGTGACAAACACCTGGATATTGAGCCCCAGCAGGCCATCTCGACTGAAGTCGCTCTCGACGATGAGAGGGGCATTGAAACGGCCATTGTAGGCATGTATAGCATTTTTGCCGGAACAGAGCTGTTTTCCGGACATCCGATTTTGAATGCTGATCTCTTTTCAAATACCAATGATCTGGTTTGGACCAACTTTGCTCCGGCAACATTGAGTCCCATTTTTCGGAAAGAGATATCCACATCGAACGAAGTGGTAGCTGATTTTTGGATTAACGCCTATAGGATCATCAGTCAGGCCAATAGGATCGATGAAGCCTTGCAACGAATACCCATTGACAGTACACTCGCGGGGCAGGTCTACTTTATGCGGGGATTTCTTTACTTCAGCTTGCTAGAGTTTTTTGCTGAACCCTGGTCGGCCGGTAATCCTGACGCTCCCGGAGTACCTATTGTCGACCTGTCGTCAATTAGTGAGGAAACCAGAGCAGTTCCACGAAATCCTATCTTCGAAGTGACTGATCAAGTAAATGCGGATTTAGCCCTTGCCAAGCAATACCTACCGAAAGAGAATGGATTCTTTCCCACCACGTATTCAGCGAGTGGACTGTTGAGCCGTATCTATATGACTCAGGAAAAATTTGACCTTGCAGCCCAGGAAGCAGATCGAGTCATATCTTCCGGTCAGTTCGAATTGTTGGCCAGCCACAAAGACGTTTTTAATCAAGCGTCAAACACCCCGGAAGATATATTTGCGATTCAGATTACCTCCACCGATGGCACCAATCACATGAGTCATTTCTACAGCGGCCAACTGGAAGGAGGCGGTGGCTTCATCGGCATTACCGACAACCATCTAGAGCATTATGAACCTGGAGATCAAAGATTAGAACTTTTCTATTTTGATCAACACAAGATGGGTACTCGGAGAACGGGTAAGTGGCTTACCCGACCTTCTTTTGACGGCAACATCTCCATCATCCGGCTTGCCGAAATGTATTTAAACCGGGCCGAATCAAGACTTCATCTCGGTGATCTGGATGGGGCTACCGCAGATCTAAATGTGATTCGGACTCGAGCAGGACTCCCTGCGCTAGACTTGACTGCTATCGACCTGGAGACCATACTTATGGAGCGTTATGTCGAACTGGTCTTCGAGGGGCACCAGCTGCGTGACAGGAAACGTACCCGGTCAGCAATCGGCGATCTACCTTTTGATGATCCCTCTCTGATCTTTCCCATCCCGCAAAGGGAAATGGATGTAAATCCTGCGCTTGTCCAGAATGCAGGGTATTAGTACGATCTATTGTTGCAATCCGCTCATCATTGTTGCATTTCCTTGAGATTTTACAGTAGATGAGCGACATTTATTCAAAATAGATTCTTGTATGCTGTCTCGAATCCTGTCATATAGCACTTTGTTTCTTGTTTCTGTGGTCATTCAACTGCCGGCGCAACAACTCCCCGGACCCATACCTGGCAGACCGTTGCACAAAGACAGTGTAAAACCACCCCTCATCACCAAGCTTCGGGGGGAGATTAAGCAATATGATGCACACCCTAATGTGCATCCAGCTGTACCGCAAAGTAGTAGGCCCCTACTCCCTTATCTCACCATGGTCACCATTGGTGAAGGAGGAATACCTGGGCCGCGCTCGGAGAAGGCTGGATTCGCTAAGACAAGGGTACGTTATCCGGCTGCCATCAAACTGGGTGATATGTCCAGCAGGAGCGATGCTATCTATGACATTCGTACCTTGTCAGAAGACGAAGGATTAAGTGTATCAGCCATTGTGTCCATTCTTGAAGACAGCCGCGGCCATATTTGGTTGGGAACTCACAGTAGTGCAGTATACCGTCTAGATGGTGAGCATGTCCAGTGCTTTTCTACAGAATCCGGATTCCCCTTGTCAGGAGGTATCGCAAGCATGATTGAAGATCGGTACGGCAGAATATGGTTTAGCGGGATTGGGGGAGTCTGTTATTTTGATGGACACTATTTTAATCACTTTGCCAGAACCAATGATCCAAAACAAGCTGACACAAATGGGGCCGGAGGCATAATTGAAGACCAACAGGGCAAAATTTGGTTTGTTTACGGTGACCTATATTGTTTCGAAGGCGATCGGTTTGAAATTTATCCGAGAGATCCCACTTTTCTCTACACCGCTCCTAAAACGCAGAATGCTTTCTCGCATCATCAGATTGGTCTTCTCGGAGAAGATCGTCACGGAAATCTCTGGATATCGGTAAGAGATCAAGGCGTACGTCGCTTTGATGGTAAGCAGGTCGTATATATCACAGAAGAGGACGGACTGGTTGACAATAACATCGGTGAAATGAAGGAGTCATCGACCGGCGAATTATGGTTTGCCAGTGGTGGTCAGGGCCATGTGGGAAAAGGTATCACGAGATTCACTCCAGGTGCCGACGATTTGACATTTGTTTCTGGTACCTTGACCAATTACAATGCTGCAGGTGGGCTTAGCGATAACCGGATAGCACAAATCATAGAAGATAGAGAAGGAAATCTTTGGTTTTCTACTTACAGGGGAGGGATCAGTATTTACGATGGGGATTCCTTCACCCACATATCTCAACAGGAAGGATTAGTACACAACAGTGTCCTAGGGCTTATCATCGGACGAGATAATGTACTGTGGGCGGGAACGAATAATGGACGAGGACTTAATCAAATATTGCCCTATGGGTTTCGACATTTTAGTGATGCACAAGGCTATATGGGCAGCACACCTACTGGGTCATGGAGTGAAGATCAAGCAGGGAACATTTGGTTTGGCAAAGCCTACGACGGAGTAATAAAATATGATGGTGGTTCTTTTTATCATATCGGTGCCGGCAATGGCTTACCCACCAACTGGATTACTGATGTCATGTCTAGCCAAAGCGGTGATCTATGGATCGGTACCAGAGACAATGGTTGCATTCGATATGATGGCAAGCAATTCACCCACTATAATATCCAACAGGGACTAAGCTATCCACAGGTTTGGGATATTTTGGAAGATTCTGAGGGAATGATCTGGTTATCGTTGTCGAGTCATAACCATCAGATTGGTGTAAATAAGATTGATCCCAAGACATCATTGATCACTGTTTTCCAGGGAGATCACGAATTTGAAAACGGTATTGGTGGTTGTCTTATCTATCAAGATAAGGATGGAATAATCTGGCTCGGCGGCAATGAGCACATTGCGAAGTATGATTCTGAAGGTGATCGCATTGAATATGTGGCCCATATAGACAGTCCGGAAGAACCATGGCCGGATCATATTCTTGAAGATGATGCTGGGAATCTTTGGCTTGGCACTGCCAAAAAGTTCATTCAGGTTAAGGATCAAGGAGTTCTAATAGAAGGTGATTTTCCGCAAATGAGCAAAGGTATTCATTGGCCGGAGATCTACATTTCCCGGATCACTATGGATCAAGCTGGTCGGATATGGATTTTAGGCAGATCGAATGGTCTATTTTGCTTAGAGGCAGGATTGAGTCAAATGACAACAGGATCAAGTGACTGGCTTAACTTAACCAAGGATGATGGATTAAAGGGCAATAGATCTAATCAAATATCCATTCTGGAAATAGACAGTAAAAACCGGCTTTGGACCAATCCCGGTACTAACGGTGCAACCTTCCTGGACCTTAACGAGTTTGAGTTCCCCAAAAACTCTCCTGCTTCTATCGGATTAATTGATCTGGAAATTGGTGGTAAAGGGATCGATTATGGTAGTCTCTTGACGGACTCAGCGGATCATCGGCTGGCCGCATCCTTCGATTCTATCGCCACTTTTTCGAATATACCTTTCGATCCAATATTTTCTTATCGAGACAATTACCTGACTTTTCATTACTCCGCCACAGATTGGACCGCCGCGCATGCCATTCGCTACAGTTATATGCTTGAAGGATTCGACGAAGTCTGGACCCCTGCCACAGAAGAAACAAAGGCTGTCTATCGAAATATTCCCGCGGGCAATTATTCCTTTATGGTCAAAGCGATCGGACAAGGAGGCATTTGGAGTGATCCCTACACGTACGCATTCTCGATCCGTCCGCCTTGGTGGATGACATGGTGGGCTTACGCGCTCTATGCTTTGCTCATTGCCGGATCTATCGGAGGATATGTCGCACGGCTGCGGCGCAAGGTCAGGCTCAAGCAAGAGCAGCTCGAGCGTGAGCAATACCTCAACCGTGAGTTACGTGAGCTGAATATTGCGACTACACGTTTTGTTCCCAAGGATTTTGTTAAAATTTTGAATAAAGAAAGCCTCAAAGAGTTGCAATTAGGTGATCAAGTGGACGCCACAATGACGATACTTTTTGCAGATATCCGTGGTTACACGAAATTGTCTGAAAGCATGACCCCTGAGGAAAATTTCAAATTCATCAATGCTTATGTAGGTCGCATGGGCCCAATCATCCAAGCCCACAGAGGTTTCATTTGTCAGTACTATGGTGATGGCATGATGGCCCTATTTAAGGACGACCACCAAAAAGCCATTGAAGCCGCTATTGCCATGCAGCGGTCATTGGAGGAGTATAATAAGGTGCGGCTGGCAACCGACCGCCAACCCTTTAAAATCGGTATCGGAATTAATACCGGCCATCTGATGCTCGGTGTGATCGGAGACAAACATCGATATGATACCAGTGTTCTTTCTGATGCCGTAAATACCGCATCGAGACTCGAAGGCTTGACCAAAATCTTCGGATCACAAATCATCGTAAGTGAAAAGACACTGAAGGAGATAAAGGACCTGGACCAGCATACCGATGGCACCGATTATCTCGGTTCGTTCCGCTTCCTGGGTAGAGTCAAGGTCAAAGGAAAGGATCAGACCTTGAAAGTCTATGAGGTGTTTGATGGTGAATTGGAAACAGTCAAAGAGAGAAAACGTAAAACCGCACCGGAATTCGAGCAAGCCATTGAATACTACTTCCACCGGAAATTTGGAAAAGCCGCCGACATCCTAAAGGAAATCCTGGAGAAAGCACCGGATGACGTGGCCGCTCAATACTATCTGGATCGATCGGTTCAATTTATCGTGAACGGCGTAGAGGAAGACTGGAGTGGCGTGGAAGAAATGGTGAGTAAGTGATAATGATACCATGGCTCTCAAATATTGATGAAACGATGAAGTCCTTTGCACTTTTGTTGGTCATGTTGTTTTTCTCGGTCGGAGTAACTACTGCCAGCCAGGTATCAGAACCAAACACACCCATGATTTCGAATATTGACATTCTGGGCCAACCGGTTGACTTTACTCGTTTGGAAAATGAGGAATATCGCCGCACAATTTCATTTGGGGACCGATTATTACAATCTTTCGATTCAGTCCTTCCTTTTACTGGATGTCCGGCAAGTCTTGAACTTCCTCACAACCTGAATACCCTTACTTTTCACTTTTCTTACCCGGATTGGAAATCCCCACACCGGGTCCGTTATACGTATTCCCTAAGTGGCCGGGCCAATTCGTGGAGTGAGCCCTCCGAGGAACCATCAGTGGAGCTGAGGGATCTTGCCCCTGGAACATACACCTTACAAATTAAAGCCCGGGGAGTAGATGGAGGTTGGTCCGCACCCACTCTTTTTAATATTGCGATCAGGAAACCCTGCTGGCTATCCTGGTGGTCGTTGACCATCGCTGCAGTCACACTGATTATTCTAATCGCTCTGGCTGTCAACTATTGGCGACAACGGAGTAACGAGATCTTAGAGATGCAGCGGTTGCTGGAAGCTTATAGAAACACACCATCGGCTCCATTCACCATAACCGATCAGGCAGATTTTGGAGATGGATTTTTGAGGCTCGTTAATCATACCTTGGAAACCCACCTGAGTGATGAGAACTTTGGCATAGCCGAATTGTGTGAACTGTTGAACATCAGCCGGACTCAACTTCATCGCAAATTGAAAAAATTGACTGGCCTTTCCACCTCCCACTACATCCGTTCTTTGCGTCTTAAAATGGCCAGAGAGCTATTTCGTGATCCAAGTTTGAATGTCTCGGAAGTAGCATTTGCCGTAGGATTTAGTAGTGCCGCTTATTTCTCCCGGGTTTTTAAAGAACAATATGGTTTTTCTCCCAGTGAGGAACGCGATCGAATCCACAATGGGTGACTGATCAACTCCAGCATAATACTCTCCTCTTTCTTGACTATTACGGTAGCATTTCTGAATGCTCGGGGAAGCCCTAGATGGGGTCTCGAAGTACTTGGCCAGGTGTGGATGCCATTTTCCTTCGTAAGTCATTTTTCCCTAGGCCATTGGCATCAAAGCTCCTATTGCCTTCTCACCCCGTTTTTCGATTATCTATCTTCAGTCTGATTTTCTTGCTTGTGTTTAAATCAATAAGACCTCCTCATACCTAGCATCCCGAAGGTGATATAGGTCACCCAACAAATTCCGCATCTTTGTCTGTTGTCCATCAATGGTATAAAAGACCAGCAATGTTATCTCTTGGAATATTCAATATACCAGGATAAGTCTGGGATCGAGATCATATGATGCTGCAATGGACGTACGACATAAAGAGATCTCTGCTGTTCGTAAGCAAATATTTATGAAAGAGCAGAAATGCCTACTAGTAATGGATCGAGTACCAGCAAGCCAAATTGAATATCTTAACAAATGGTGAAAGACTTTATAAGCGTATTCAAACTTTTCCTGTGGACCTGGATTTTTATCGGGTTCTCTTGCCAGTCTAAACCGAAGAAAATCAGTCCTCTGGAAAACACAGAGGTCCGGCCTTCCATAGATGAGATGCATAAAGCCACTGTACAAGAATTTATGCATGCCTCCAGATACACGTATTTAAAGGTCGTGGAGCAAGGAGGAAACCCGTACTGGATAGCGGCACCCTTCACGGAGGTGACGGTAGGAGAATCTTACTATTTCAGAAGTGGCACCCAGGTTCTAAATTTTCGCAGTGGGGTGCACGATCGAACTTTTGACACGCTGTATTTGGTTGATGCAGTTCATAACAAACCCAAAGCTGAAGATGATTTTCCTGCACACCGTGAAATTGATATGCATGGAGGTAAGGAAATTACACTGCCGGTCACCATTGACACCGTACCGGGGGTGGTACGATTGTCTGATCTCTATCAAAATCGGGAGGCATACGACAATGAAAGAGTCCTCGTGAGTGGTCAATGTGTGAAGGTCAATCGCAACATTATGGGAAAGAACTGGATTCACTTGCAAGATGGCAGCCGGGATGATAATGATCAGTATTACGACCTTACAATTTCCTCTGAGATTGATGTATCCGTTGGAGAGGTCGTCATTCTTGAAGGCACCATTACATTAGATAAGGACCTGGGATCCGGTTATCATTTTGACATCATTATGGAGGAAGCGGTATTGAGGAATCCGTAGGTCGCGGGCATCCAATTTCTATGTGCAAAAAAGATAGCATGAACCCAAAAAAGATCCTTGCCCTCCTTTTCTCCACCAGTGCCTCTGGTCTATATATTTTACTGTTTGCAACTTCTATTGGTGTCGCGACCTTCATCGAAAATGATTTTGGCACCAGCGCGGCGCAAAAGGTAGTTTATCGTGCCAAGTGGTTTGAAGTATTGTTGCTTTTGTTTGCGCTCAGCATACTTGTCAATATCATCCGCTATCGCATGGTTCAACAACGCAAGTGGGCCATATTCACCTTTCACGCCGCTACTCTCATCATTCTCCTAGGAGCCGGTATAACCCGATATTTTGGTAGTGAGGGAATGATGCGTATCAGGGAAGGTAGCGCAACCCATGAAATTCTATCAGATGCAACCTTTCTTCAATTTACTATCGAATCTGGGGGACAGAAATATCGTTTTGATGAGGAAGTATTTTTTACTTCACTGGGTCGCAATCGATTTCAACAGACTTACCAGTTGGGTGCCGATGTCTACGCAATCAAAGTATTGGAGTTTATCCCCAACCCGGTGACGCAAATACGTGAGGATCCAACCGGAATACCTATGGTTAAGATCGTCATGGGAGATGACGGCCGACGAAAGGAATATTGGCTTGCCCAAGAAGATCTTCTAACCTCACATAATCTGACCTTCAATTTTTCTCAAACCGCCAGGCCAGGGATGATCAATATTGCCTACCAAAAAGATTCCCTCTGGGTCAAATCTGCTCAACCCATCATCCAGATGGTGATGGCTAATCAACAAATGGACACCCTCGCTGCAGGGAGATGGCACCCCCTTCTCCTCCGGTCACTTTACACTACATGGAAAGGAAGCTTTGTGGTAAGTGACTTTACTGAACAGGGCAAATTGGCATTCTCGTCATCCTCACATAAAATGAGTAACCGCAGTGTGGGCATGGTCAAACTAGAGATCTCCAAAGATAGAAAATCAAGCATTTTACATCTAAAAGGTGGCAAGGGGATGCTGGGGGAACCTCAATCCACTAGAATAGGCAATGCAAGAATCAAAGCCACCTATGGTGCAAAATACGTCGATTTGCCATTTTCACTCTTCCTCCGGGATTTCATCATGGAACGCTACCCCGGTACGAATAGTGCTTCTTCATATGCCAGTGAGGTAACACTGGTTGATCCCAGGAATGGCTTGGAGAAGGAAAAACGAATTTTTATGAATAATATCCTCAATTATGACGGATATCGCTTCTTTCAGAGCTCTTATGATCAAGACGAAAAGGGAACCATATTAAGTGTCAATCACGACATGCTGGGCACAAAGATCTCTTACCTGGGATATTTTTTACTAACCCTCGGAATGATCTTAACCTTGGTAAGCAAAAAGAGCAGGTTTTATTTTCTATCCCAAAAATTGAGAAAGATCAGATCCAAGAGGAAATTGGCCGGCGCAAGTATGATGGTCGGATTGGTCATGCTTTGCCTTCCCTTTTTGCAAGCACAATCATATGCTTCTGACACCTTAGTCATTGATGCCCGTCACTCGGAAAAGTTTGCTGCCTTGGTGGTGCAAGACCACAAGGGACGGATGAAACCGATCCATACCATGGCAAGTGAACTCCTACGGAAAATATCTCGTAAAGAGACAATGTATGGTCAGACCCCCATGCAAATCCTCCTGGGTATGTTGGTACATCCACAGCATTGGATGGACATTCCCCTGATTAAAGTGGGTCGTCATGAAGAACTCCACGATATAATAAATGTGGAAGGTCAATGGGCTGCTTATAATGATTTCTTTGATGACTACTATCTATTGCGTGACCATGTCCAGGAGGCCTACAACCTCAAACCCCAAGATCGAGGAACTTTTGAGAAAGAGTTGATCAGAGTCGATGAAAGGGTAAATATTGTCCATATGATGTGCATGGGCCATCTCATGAAGATCTTCCCTCTACCTCATGATCAGAACAACCGATGGCAGTCGCCTCCGGAAGTATCGCCCCACCACGCTGGAGAAAATATGTTTGCTTCTTTCTTCTTTCCGAACTATGTGTCTGCAGCGCGAAACAACCAGTGGCAAGAGGCAGACCAAATGATTGATGATCTCTGCGAATTTCAACAAAAACATGGAGGCCATATTCTGCCTCCGGCTGATAAGGTCAAAGCCGAAATTCTCCTCAATGAGATGAATGTGTTTGGTCGGGTCGGCAGATATTATGGCTTGATGGGGTTGCTGACGCTGATGCTGTTTTTTTTACTCGTATTTAAACCCTCCAGATCCCCAGTATGGCCTTTGCGTGTTTGCCTGACTTTACTTGCAATCGTTTTTATTCTGCATACGGCCGGTCTGGCGTTGCGCTGGTATGTAGCGGGAAGAGCACCGTGGAGCAATGGATATGAATCAATGATTTATATTGGTTGGACCACGATGCTGGCAGGACTCATCTTTACGCGAAAGTCACTGGGTGGTCTCGCAGCAACTTCGATATTGGCATCGACCATTTTGATGGTAGCAGGATTGAGCTGGATGGATCCGGAGATCACTCCATTGGTACCGGTGCTGAGGTCCTACTGGTTAACCATCCATGTATCATTAGAAGCCGGGAGCTATGGATTTCTGATGTTGGGGGCCATCATCGGCGTCTTAAATTTGATCCTGATGTGTTTGGCTAATCCTAAGAATCAAAGACAGATCAAGGATACGATTCAGGAGATGTCAATCATCAGTGAGATGACATTGATCGCCGGCCTATTTATGATCAGTGTCGGCACTTATCTGGGGGGTGTGTGGGCCAATGAGTCGTGGGGTAGATATTGGGGTTGGGATGCCAAGGAAACCTGGGCCCTGGTCACGATCTTAATCTATGCATTTATACTGCACATGCGCTTTATTCCGGGCTTAAGGAGCTTATATGCTTTTAATGTAGCCACTCTTTTTGGATTGGCTTCCGTCATGATGACTTATTTTGGGGTCAACTACTATCTTTCCGGCTTGCATTCATATGCAGCTGGAGACCCGGCTCCCATTCCTTCTTTTGTATATTATATCGTATTAATCCTGACGGTCATCAGCATTCTTGCTGCTTGGAGGAATCGACAAAACAAATTGGCTATATCCCAGGACTTGACTGGATAAAGAGTCTAAGGCAAAAAGCAGATTCTGCTTCTAACAATTAAACCTTTAGGGGCCAAAAGTAATTGCTGGACTACTCAGTGAATGGATCAAAAATCCAAGCAAATATCTGGGAAGTCCAGTTGTACAAAAAGGTACAGCTAAGCTCCGGGCAGCTGAAAAAGTATGGTGCCTATTCACTCAAAGACTCAATCGAGTTCGTAAGTAAAGCCTTGGCATATTCATAATTGTGGACACCCTTGCTGCGATCCTCTTTGATGAAAAGATAATTGAGGGCAGCACCCGCAACATCCGTCTCATAGGTGCCCACATTCCAGAGTTCAGTTTCTGTGTTGTAAACACCTCGATCAATCAAGAGAGTCTCGAGTTGTGCCATTAAGCCTACGATCTCATCTTGTGTGCCATTGATATTGAAATCCTCTGCTCCCGCGTGGCATTGCGTACAGGCAACTATATTGTCCACCATACGACCCTGTGACTCATACGTCATATTAAAGGTATGACCACCCCCGCTGTTGCCAAAAGCAGTAGCCATATGACAAGAAATGCAACCGTCGGTCAAGAGGTCTTTATGTGGTGAGTTGGTATACTCAAGACTACCGGGTACCTCATAACCTCCGAGTCCGAAGACCAGTGTGGACTGTGGGCCGTGATGTGTACCCCATCTGGTTCTGGCAATCTCTGTACTGTCGGTCCCCAACTCAGGGATCTCGTAAGGTCTGGATTGATGGCAATTGATGCACATATTTCCCTTACCGAAATCTACTGTGCCTCCATTGATGAGTTCCACCGGTGCAGTGACCCGAAGATCCCAATCACTTTCGTCAAAATTCTCATGAACTAAATGGCAGGTGCGACAGTTGACAGGTGTGGGATCCATGATAGTGGCAGCAGTAGAAATTCCACCGTTTTCGAGTCGCTCTAGAAATCCTTCATGGGTATGGCAGATTGCACAAGAAGGCGCATTTCGTTCGAAATTACCACCCAGCGCATGAACGGAGTTTCTATATTGAACTTGCTTGGCGAACAGATCAGTCCCTGATGAATGGCAAGATGCACAAGTAGCCGTACCATCGACCCCGTCAACCCCATCAATTCCATCGACGCCATCTCTGCCGGCAGGTCCCTCGGGCCCCTCCTTTACACAACTAATGATGATTGCTAAAACAAACAGAAAGCTCCAAACGGTGAGGATGATTGGTTTCTTCTTGCCCATATTGTTAAATCGAAAAGGTACTCAATTGTCATAAAAATATGACAATTCCCCATGTCAATTCGAAAATACGCGGTGATATTCAGCAGAAAAAAAGTGATATATATCAAAAAAAAGGTGACATATGTCACCTTGCTAATCTCTAGAATGATTCCATGAAGTTAATTATGCACCATCGATCTTCTTCATTGGGAATTTTCTTCTCAAAGTTTGGCATGTCTTTCCTTCCGATAAAAGATTGATAGTATTTCACTCCTGGCGCCTGTTTCTTATATGCTTCAGTAGTGACGTCAGGCATGGGCGTATCAATTTCACTGGCTTTCTTACCATCACCAAAGCCTTCAGATCCATGGCAAGATTTACAATGTTTATTATATAGAGATTCACCAACATCCAAGCAGTCGCCATCGTCAGGAGAGGTGGGATTTTCCATTGACTTGTATTTATCTGGAATGTCCCATGGATCATTTTGGCTATAAAATGCCGAGAGAAGAATGACGAAAACGAGTGAACCAAATAGAAAGAGTATTCTTTTCATTGTGAAAGGTATTTTTATTCATTTATTAACCACGCCCCGCAAAATTAATTCAATTTTTGCGAATCTTTAACAATTTAGAGATTGCCAAAAAATAATGAAACCAAGCAGCGGCAAATGCTAAAGTAACAGCTACTATGATCCAGATCGGTGGTCTGCTCCATAGTGCTCTTGGTCTTTCCCCCTGTTGATGTGAAACCGGAATACCCCAGCCCACTTTCTGCTGAGTCTCGACGGTTCCATAGTCATCATGTTCTACAATACGAGCGATCAGTTGTAAATTCCCGTTTGCATCACCGGGGAGGTCTTCAGGAAAGGCTACCACATATTTACCCTCCTCCAACGTTCCTTCAGCAATAGGTAAATCACTAAAAGTTCTTTTGACATAAAGAATAATATCGGCGTCCTCGATTGCTTTCCGGTTTTGTCCCTTCTCTTCTCCGGTGATGGTGACCATTTTGATAGAATCCTCAATATCTGTTAAGATGGCAAGGCCACTCCGAATTGTTGTGACATCTCTACTTGCCCTTCGGAAGGAATCATCTCCTGCAAACCTGGCCTCGAAACTCGCCTGGCCGGCACTATCTCTGAGAATGTTTTTTCCCGTCAGATCGATCCTTGCTTTACCATCTATATCCGTTGTGATCGATCCCAGGGCGACCTGAGCCGTATCATTCATTTGATAAAAGGAAACTTCGGCATCGGCCAACTGATAGAAGGTGCCTTCCTCTCGATACTTCAGCTCTGCCACCAGATATTCAAGATCATCCGTTTGAAAATAATCGAGATACATAAACACCCGCTGTGCATCTTGTCCAAATACGCAACCACAAATACTCACACTCAGCAATAGCATTAAAAGATGCTTTTGTTCGCTTTTTCTTACTACTCCCTGCATTATAGGTAGCATGAGATTTAGGATTTCAAAGTCTGATAAAAAGGTCTAGGTACTACGATCTCATCGTCGTGTTCCAAATCAGAAACCGGCACTGGAGGCGCCAAGGTGTTGAGCAACATGATCAAAAGGATAAAAAGTGCTACACCTGCTATAGTCAGCGCCCATTCCACCCAGGTTGCTTGATAATGCACGAATTCTTCCCTGAGGTCCTGAATGGGAAAATAAGGTGTTTCCAGGGTGGGAACAATAATCAAATATCTTTTCAACCACAATCCGACCAGGATCAAAGCAGAGACCATGGTAATGCTCTTTGGATTTCGAAATTTGGGTACGATCAGCACGATCAAAGGAATGGCAATGGCAAATGCCAGGGTCATTAAAGACATTATACCAAATTCTTTGAAATCAAGAAATTTATCAATCCATCTTCCATGAGTCTCGCTCACATTATACCACTCTGTAAAATACTCACTGAAGGTGAAATAGGTAAATCCCAGGCTCATGATTAAAATGCCATACCCCATGACATGAAAATGCTGATCGGTAATTACCCTGTGAAGTTTATATCTCTGACGGTAGATCCACATTAATACAATAAGCAAAGCCAGACCAGAATAAATCGCAGTCAAGATAAACTCGGGTGCAAATAGCGTACTGTGCCAACCTGGACGAAGGCTCATCCCAAATAGCCAGGCCAACAGGGAGTCAGCTAAAATCGCAGTTAAAATAATAGTCACAGCCAAGATATTTTGTGACTGATTTAAGTATTTAACCTGCTCTGGAGTACCATTATACCCCAATGCCAATCTTCTATAGAGATTTCTTTTCCAATCAGGTAATTCAATAACAGCTGTGTCCCTCAACTTGGCAAAATCACGAATTTGGGCGATATAAAGATAGGTGGCAATAAAAACGAGATTGGTGCAGATGGCCATCACATCCCAAGTGATGGGGGATTGGATTCGGGCATAAGTGAAAATATAATGTAGTCTGTCTAAACGACCGACACATAAGAAAATAAATATGGGACCGACACACAGCCCTACCAGTGCAAAGAGGACCGCCATGCGATGCAACGCTTTTGCCCACCGTAATCGCGTCAGGTGAAAGATGGCAGCAAGAATTGCCCCGGAATATCCCAAGCCCAGAAAAAAAATAAAATTGACGATAAATAAACCCCAGACTACATGATCTCGCATGCCAGTCACGATATGGCCATGAACGATTTGCTGTATCAAAGCAAAAATTCCGAAGGCAATAAATAGCAACAAAATGATCATGAACCGCCACCAAGATTTGGATGGCTTGCTCAATGGGTGCTGAAATTGTGCCAGTAGTCGATCGAATCTTGAGATTTCCATAAGTCAGCGATTAGAGGATGTCTTCATACAAGGCTTTCTCCTCATCTGATAGGTCTTCCAGCCCTCTTTCATAGGGAAACATTCTTTCGGTCGGTGGCAGATAATATACGCGAGGTTCTGTGCCAAGCTCTTCCAAGTATCGATAGCCACCACGGTCGGCCAACAACTTTCGAAATCTGACCGTATCGGTCCCATTCGAAACCGTATCTTCATTAGCATCACCAAAATAGACAGCTCCCATCGGGCATCCGGTGACACAATAAGGCAGTTTTCCTTCTCGACTGAGGTCAGGGCAAAAATCACACTTGCCAATGGTTCCCATTTTTCCTGGTACACTAGTCTCTGGAGAATATTTTTCATCAGAATCCTCGTACTGAGGCAGATGCTCCCAATTGAAAATCCGGGCAGAATAGGGACAGGCGGACATGCAAAACTTGCAGCCAATACAGCGCTCATTATCGACCAGTACAATGCCATCTTCCCTTTTGTAAGTTGCATCTACAGGGCAAACTTTCACACAGGGTGGATTGTCGCAATGGAAGCACGGTTTAGGAAACCAATAGGGATCTGTCTCTTCCGAGTTTTTCATCAGCAAAACCTGCATCCATTTTTGATCAGCGGCGAGATCATGACCTTTCTGACAATTTTCGGTGCATTTTCCCGCATTTCGGCATCGGCCCAAATCAATGACCATTACGAATTTCTTTCCAGGAATGCCTTGACGTGCTGCGTCTCCCACTGCCGGTTTCTTTGATACTTCTCGCATTGCCGAACTATCAACTTCCACCAACCGCCCGTCGGTTGTCATCACCTTGACCTTCTCCCCTTCTGCAGGAGCGTGATCCGAACATGCATTAATAACAGATAGGCCACCTGCAGAGGCAAGACCTGCAGCAATAGAATTCCTAAAGAAATTCCGGCGGCTCTCAATATTCTTGTTTTCCATTCAGACTCATTTTAATAAAAGAGATGGTACAGGATTAAATTCGGACAGTCATGTTGAATCCGATCAGAATTTCACCATCCCCAAAATCATTCTGATTAAATGATACATTTTGTTGTGGCACTATTTCTTGATAGTTTGACACAAAAACCTGAAAAGCATGCGTGCTCGTACCAAATTCGAATCCCAGTGACAGTCCGGCTTTAGGTGGGTTGGTCAGTTCAACGTGTTCGGCAAAATTATTTGGCTCCAGTGGCAAGCTATATTCAAAAATAAAAGAATTGTCACTCCACAGCTTCATCCGTCCTCCCAAATGCCAGGCGATTTTATCGTGTTCCAATAAGGAATCTACGGCATTAAAATGTGAAAAGCTCACGGCAGTATGCACGGTTAGCGCGTTAGAAAATTTCCTGGAGATCAGTAGTTGACTGAAATATGAAAATCTATTCGAGCCTTGGTAATTCACACCAAATACTGACTCATTGCGAGCATCGATCACCACATTACCATAGTACATGATGGCCACTGGTATCTTATTTGATCGCGTTTGATCAAATATCCGATATGCAAGATTAAACTCCTGCATTTTATGGTTCTTCTCTGTGCCAAAGCCAATGCTGATGCGTTGAGTCAAACCGTAATTTAGACCGATACGAATATTTGAAGGCGCATAAATACCCAGCAGATCTGACCAACCATTTTCAAAAGTGCCGAATCTGTGGTGAATATAATATTCGAATGCCCCTTTGGTAGGTGTCTTGGTCGTAGGGAAATCCACCAACATAACCGCTTCATATGGAGATCTGACCGGTCTTTCTTCCTGCTCTTGAGCAAATAGGTTGAGACAAGCACAGGATACGAAGGCGAATACCAACGCACTTACCGTTAATGTGTTTTTCCTTATCATGCTAATTGTTTTTTGCGCCATCTTTGATCCACTCGAGTATGATTCCCTGATCTGTAGGACTCGATCGGCCTTGATGAGTGCCGCTGGCGTCAATCAATTTTAGGTATAAACCACTCTCTTCAGGCATTTCTAGGTTGATCAGATTGCGACGAAACAAATCCTCATAAGCATTTGCTATTGAAAGATCCAATACACCAAAACCATTGACATGACATCCACTACCATTGCAGCTTCTGTCAAATATGGGTTGTACATCATCTGAAAAACTGATGACTTCCGGTATGATGACTTGCTCGGGTTCAATAAATTCGTACTCACAACTGCTTAAGTAGATACCAGCAATGCAAAGTACCAGGAAGCTTAATTTAGATAAGGTTTGATTTAACATAGATAACGATTAAGTCCTATGAAAAAGACAGGGCTGAAGATAGCTCGACCTCCAGGATTTACGGTTGATCATCAGCAATGGTATGGATGATCCTAATCAGTACTTTTTAATTCAAAACACTCTAATCTCGTATTCTGATTAGCTGATCAAATTGAAAACAACATCCATTAATATGGCAGAGAACCGTAGTGTGTCATCACATGCTGGTGATTGCAATTGCATTGGCTGTCTTGCCATGTATATGCCTTTCTCATCATTGTCTGAGGAGGAATTGCACTTCCTGCAGAAGAGAAAATACATCGTAACTTATAATACGGGGGAAACCATTGTCAAACAAGGCTCTGCAATGACCCATTTGGCTTGCTTCTACTCGGGTCTTGCCAAGGTGTATTTGGAGGGATTGAATGGCCATAACTTAATCCTGCAATTATTAAAAAAGGGTGATCTAATTATTGGCCCCGGCATCTATACAGACTACCGCCATCACTTCAGTATATCCTCACTCGCACGGTCTATCGTGTGCTTCATTGATCTGAAGGATTTTGTCAGACTATTAAAGAGCAACGCTTCATTTGCCGAGCAGTGCCACCACGCCGAGAATCTCAAGAAAATTTACACCCTAAATCGAGTGGTGAGTTTGACACAAAAACAGATGAGTGGCCGCATCGCCGAAGCACTGCTTTACTTACATGATTCCATCTATCGCACCAATCCCTTCAAGATTGACATCACCCGTCGTGAGCTAGGAGACCTGACGGCGCTTAGCAAAGAAAGTGTGATCAGAATTCTCAAGCAATTCTCGCGTGAAAAAGTCATTGATCTCAATGGAAGCAGAATCGAAATTCTGGACATGGAAGCCATCAAACGTTTTAGCGAGGTTGGCTAGCTAGAATTTTTTCTTGAAGGTCTTAGAGTAATCAAGGAGATTCACAAAACCCTTTTCTAGCTTATGATTGGCTCACCAGCCCAGATCGGTCGGAATGTCGGTTACTTGGTGGTTTTTCCTCCCATTTCTGTGAATACACTATCGACCGGCTCCCAGAGTTCGATCTTATTTCCTTCATCGTCCATGATGTGGATAAATTTCCCATAGTCATAGGTTTCAATGTCGTCTACAATGACCACGCCGTTCTGCTTGAGTTTATCAACAAGCCCTTCGATATTTTGGACCCTGTAATTGATCATAAACTCCTTCTTAGACGGAGCAAAGTATTCACTGCCTTGTTTAAAGGGACTCCATTGAAGATAATTGATTTCTTCTGGCCGGTTCGCATTCCTGAATTCAAAACTAGAGCCCCATTGATTGACTTCCAGGCCCAGATTCTTAGCGTACCACTCCTTGGTCTTATCTGGGTTTTCGGAGAAAAAGAAAATTCCCCCAATTCCCGTCACTTTGGGTGTGTTGTCTGCTGAAGAAACCGACCTGCCCTCTGGATTTGTATCTTCTGCCATCTTGTTTAATTTATAGTTTAGGTGACTGTAACTTAAGAAAATAGTCGTTGATGGGACAATGGTGTTGAATTTTTTCTTCAACTGGTAAAGCCCTCGATTCAACTGGTCGTAATACCACCCTACTGAGAAATTATTAAGGGAACGAAATCACGACTCCCTGATATACATTGATCCTGTGGTGCTCCCACTGGTTTGGCAGAAGCACTTTGTATGATTGGATGTAGCCCGGATTCTCTTGAAGCAATCACTATGGATTCATCCACAATATCGGCCCATCTGTAGGCTTTCATTGTTGCCTGATTCAAAATGACTGATCCCCAGTGATCTCCCTGGGCATCCGGGAAAAAGCCAAACCCTTGCAACAATTCTATTCCATAGATTAATGTAACTGGAGTTTATAATTACCCTCTGTCTCCTGATTTTTGGAAAAGTTTCAATGTCCAAACGTCGTCCGGGCTCAAGAATTTCTGGAGTTGTCAGGTATCAGAAGCGGGTACGAGTTTAATTAATCTTCCTGGCCGATTCAAAAGTAAGTAAATGGCACCATCAGGGCCACTGATCACATCACGTATGCGCCCAGCGTTTTTCAGAAGGATTTCTTGGTAGATGACTCGATCTTCTTCAACCACCAACAAGCGCAACTCTTCTTGTTTGAGGGAACCGGTTAAAAGTCGATTTTTCCATAGTGGGAATAAATCACCCCGGTAAAAGTCGAGGCCACTGGGAGCCAGAGATGGTTTCCAGAATAGAACGGGTTGCTCCATACCCTCCCTTCTTGTCAGGTTACTAATTAAGGTTCCATCAGGATTTCTACCATGAGTAATCACTGGCCATCCATAATTCTTGCCGGCCTCAATGATGTTTAACTCGTCTCCACCCATCGGACCATGCTCCGTACTCCATAGCGCTCCTGTTTCCGGATGAAAGGTGAGCCCGTGAGGATTTCTGTTTCCATACGTATAAATAGACTCGAAGGTGTTTGGTCGCCCATAAAAGGGATTGCTTTTCGGAATGGTACCATCGCTATGAATGCGATGGATTTTGCCATTGGGCTTGGTAAGGTCCTGGGCATGATACAGGGAGTCCCGATCTCCAATACTAAAAAACAGAAAACCTTCCCGGTCGATGGCTATCCGTCCTCCAAAATGACCGGTGGTTGCCAGGTAGGTTTCAGCAGGAGCAGCAAAGAGCAATTCCGAATCCGTCCATTGGTTTTCCGTTATTTTTCCTCTAATAATTTTAGTCATGGCAAGTGGCCTTTCCATCCCCGGCTGGAGCAAAAAGTCACTGAGTGATAAATAAATCCAACCATTGTCAGTAAAAGCTGGATCTATTTCAACATCTAACAATCCACCTTGGCCCATACCAAATACCTCGGTCATTCCCTCCACAGAGTCGGGCAATAATAGATCATCTTGCCACAGTCGAAGTCTACCTGGTTTTTCCGTGATGAGTATTTCATTTTCACTGATAAAAGCCATTCCCCATGGCTCATCAAGGCCATCTGCCAGAACCTGCAAAGCCACCTTGTAGTCTTGCGTCTCTAATATCTCTGGTAGCGGTGGCTTTGATAGTGCCAGTCGCTTTTCTTCTTCCAAAAGGAATTGAACGATCGTGTCAATCTCATGGTCCTGAAAAACACCTCCCCAGGAAGGCATACCATACTGCGGAATTCCGAACTTAATCGATCGGAAAATATCGGCTGGCCTTGATCCAAATTGCCAGGAGCCGTCCAGTAAGCTCTGGGCAGTATTGCCCCGCAATGCAGAACCATGACAAGGAATACAGGAATCAAACATCGACTCTGGAATGTCCGCTAGGGGAGATTCGATCTTTTGCGATTGGCACGAAAGCAGAACGCACAGATAAATGAATGCGATCGGCCCAATGGATTCGAGTAATCGTGTGACTTCCATCGCTATATATTTCAGGTCAAACAACATAACCTTCTAAGCCAGCCAAAGATTCTTCCCTTTCCAGCCACTGACGCCGCGATTTGCCATAAGATCGGTCGGTAATTTCGGGAACTCCTGAATAGGTCAGACGTCACCTCCCTCAAAATACACTTTAATTGACTGCCTATCCCATTGGTCTTTGCAAATATCAAGTGGGCGATATTTTATATTTTTAGATATCCACGGAATCCTGCAATCACAACGTCTATTTCCAATAATATTCAGTCCTGTGGTGTTCATACAAACTGGTTGGTATTGGATGTTGGGAGTTTCAATCTTAGTAATCTACACATGCTTGCAACTACCAGAGAAAAATTATTGAAGGTCAGTACGGCAACGATCGCTACAAGCCTCTTTAAACGTGGCTTTAAAAATCAGTTTATCCAAGGGGTAAAGCCATTGGCTAAAGGAAAGCCAACCATGGTTGGTGAAGCCTTCACTTTGCGGTACATACCAGCAAGAGAAGATCTCAATCCCCTTGAGGTATTCCGAGATCCCGAACATCCACAGCGCATTGCGGTTGAAACTTGTCCTGCCGGGGCAGTGTTGGTTTTCGACAGTCGCAAAGATGCACGGGCAGCCTCAGCGGGCTCAATATTGGCGAGCCGCTTGATGATGCGTGGGGTTGCCGGAATGGTCACGGATGGAGGTTTTCGGGATGCTGCCATCATTGCTGCATTGGATATGCCCGCCTACCACCAAACTCCATCGGCTCCTACCAATTTAACCTTACACCAGGCCATTGACATTAATGTGCCCATCGGCTGTGGAGATGTGCCAGTATTCCCTGGAGATGTCATTATTGGTGATGACGATGGCGTCATGGTTATTCCAGCATATGTAGCAGATGCAGTGGCAGATGAAGCCATTGGTATGACCATCTATGAAGATTTTGTGACCGAAATGGTACTTGCTGGTCAGCGTATCACTGGTCTTTATCCGCTGATATCAGATGATGTCAAAAGACAATTTGACCAATGGAAAAGAGAAAAAGGTTTTCAATAAAAATCTTATGTCTCAAGAGCTTACTCACACTATAATCACAATTCAGATCCGATGAATGTTCGATCTCGACGCTCCTTTCTCACTTCTCTGGTTGGATTATCGGCATCGCCAGTCGTTGCCGCCTTTGACCTGGAATCTTTGCTTAAAAACGAAACTGGAAAGGTTAAGATAACTGATATCAAAACGATGATGCTCAATGGTCCCCGGACCTACACGCTCGTCAAGATCGAATCTGATGCCGGTCTCTATGGAATGGCTGAAGCCTACGGATCACCCGGACTGGGGGTACGAGAAGCCATTCATGGTCTCAAGGCATTGTTTATTGGTGAAGATCCGCTCCAGATCGACCGCCTTTACACCAGGTATCGATATACCGACGGAAGCGCCCATGCCCAGCAACGTGCAATGAGTGGTATCGAAATGGCACTTTGGGATTTAGCGGGCAAAATATTGGATGTGCCATGCTACAAGCTGCTCGGAGGAAAGTTTCGCGACCGGGTACGCTTGTATGATCACCATGTTCCTAAGGATTACAGCGACAAAATTGCCTGTAAAGACTGGGCAGATGAGGTGAGAGAGCGGCCAAATGGAATCACGATCCACAAGTTTGGTGTGCCACGCAGCAATGCTTCCAATGACATAGGGTATGACCCCGCCAACCGACTATTGTCTAGTAAAGAGCTGAGCACACTCATCGAAGGCTATGAGAATGCCCGTGACGCCCTGGGTTGGGAACACGATATCATGATCGGATGCCATTGGGAATTTGACCTCCGGACATCTATTGACCTGGCTAAAGGTTTGGCATCGATCAAACCGCTTTGGCTGGAAGATCCCTTACCGGTAGGATATAGCGAAAGTTGGAAACGATTGAGTCTCATGTCACCAGTTCCAATTTGTACCGGTGAAAATTGGATGCGACGGGCCGAGGCATTGCCTTTTATCGAAAATTCTGCGATAGATATCGTTCATCCGGATTTGAGAAATTCAGGTGGCTTCTTAGAAAATAAACGACTGGCTGATTTGGCCGACCTTCATTTTCTTCCCACCGCCAATCACAATACAGGCAGCATTGTCAATGGTATGGCCAGCATACAATGGGCAGCATCCATTAGAGATTACTTGGCATGTGAGACAGTCTTTTTTGATGGTGGATGGATGGACGATGTTATCATACACGATGAGCCCCTTTGTCAAAATGGCTTTGTGGAAGTCCCAGACAAACCGGGATTGGGTATTGAATTGGATCCAGATGTAGTGAAAGCTCATTTGGTAGAGGGTGAGATCTGGTGGGATTAAGAACGTTTGGTTTGATCTAAGGTGTCCCTCGCATACATCGGATCCTTTCTCCTTCGGAATCCTCACCTGTTCGCAGCCCATTGGGTGACGAAAGTAAGACCAGTCATTGACCATAATCATCCCATATCTTCAGGATGCTGCCTATACTCATTGCGCAGAAGAGCATGACCATCCGACAACTTTTATCACATGAAAACGATCTCCATTATTTATATTCTCATTGCCATCTTGTTTGTCCTCACATGTAAAACAGCAATGATCCCCGTCGAATCTTCGGGTCGACAAATCAGACCAGCAGAGGTACGGGGCTACCACCAGCCCATCACTGCACAGATTGCCTGGTTCCCATACCGTGACCTCACCATTAAGCAGACTTCAGACGGCAACTGGATCGTGGTCAGACAAGAAAGCACGGCCAAGGAAGGTGCAATGCCCGTAATTCTGATCAAATATCCTGAATCGCAAGATTCTGTCTGGATTCCCATGGATACTGACAATGCCACTTTAGGTAAACTGATCAAACATACGCTCATGACGGAAGAACACATCAAAAAACCCTATGCATCTTTCTTCGAGATATCAAAATGTGAAAAATGTCATCCCGCTGAAATCGACAAAGGATTCTAATGATGGATTCCTGGTGATCTATTAGAGGCAATACGGTTTAAACGGTCATATCAATTCTCCCTTACCCTCCTATCTCCATTCGGACGAAATGCCCTTCCTACTTTTTCCTGCCTTTGCCTGAAGCTACGGCAGACTAGGATGGCAAAAGGCTACCCCTGGATCTTTTTCCTCGAAAAAACTACGGCTTTTGCTCTTGTACCAGAACTCACTATGGGAAATCTAAGCAACACCAGCTGAATTGGGCAGTGATCAATCATTCCCTATTTCGCCTACTAAGCTTCAACATAACGCCGCCCCATTATGAAGGGGGTAGAGTTTGGCCAGCACTCTGGGCACCGTCCTGAGGAGACCGTAGCCACCCGGGATCTTTTTCCTTGAAAAACTACGGCCTGCTCAGCTCTCGCACCAAAACTCGCCCTTAATGGTTATTCTTCAAGCATGGCTTACTCGTCATCAATGCTTTGTGCAAGAAATGTTTTTCTACTTTTTCCTGCCTTTGCTTGAAGCTACGGCAGACTAGGGTGGCAAAAAGTAGAGCAAAAAGTAACCTGGAAATTTGAGGCACATTTGCAGATTTGGTCTCTGATCGAACTGTTCAATAGCTTCTTAGCCTCAATTTCAACATAATGCCCGCCTCTTGAATACAGTGGCGTACTCCAACCGATAGGTTACCTCCAAGCAACAGGAATGAAAGTAGAAATTGAATAACGAACAAGCCAATCCAAATGAACTGCACTCATATCGAAAAACCACTTCCCTTTCTTCATTAAACTCGCCAAGGTCTAAACCATTCGTCGCTCATATTTCGTAATTCTCTAGTATCTTATCATCTCAAAGTAGATCATTGAGTGGAGAAATTACCCTTAATAAAAACTCTATCTCTTTGTATTGCTCTTGTAGGGCAGCTAGATCCTTTGACCGCAAACCTAATCGATACTTCATACTCATTTCATCGAGTAGGGCTCGAAGATGGACTCTCTCAGCGGAGTATCTCAGTGCTACTCAGCGACCGCGACGGATTCCTCTGGATCGGCACGGAAGATGGCCTGAACCGGTACGATGGCTACGACTTCGAGATCTACAGGCCTGATCCCAACGGTAAGGAAGGGCTGAGCAATGGTTGGATCACTGCTTTGTGTGAAGACGGCGACGGCAATCTCTGGATGGGTACGCGGAATGGACTGAACTATTATGATCGAAGGAAGGGCAGCGTCACTAGGATTTTACCCCATAATGACGACGGTCCAGGTCTTAGCAACGAAGAAATTACGGGTCTGGCCATAGACTCGTCCGGACAGTTGTGGATCGGTACCAAGAAAGGGCTGAACCGCCTTGAATCATCCGCACACCGAATGGGACAAGATTCTATTCCTGCAGAGCTTACCAAAACGCAGATCCGGGCCTTGTGCTTTGACCATCACAACCGCTTATGGACAGCAACGGATTCTTATTTGACCGTGATAGATCGAGGCGGCCGTGTTCTAAAGAGGCTCGCAATAAATAGAGATACCGGACTGCTGGCCCCACCGGTAGATGCCCTACTAAGAGGTTCGAAGGAACGAATATGGATTGGATCAGCGCTGGGCATATATGCCGTTGATGCAGGTACATTTGGTGTAAAATCTTATGTCCTGGATCCAGAAGACATCGATGCTGTACACAGCATTTTCGAAGACAGCCGAGGTAAGGTGTGGGTAGGCAAAAAGAACCTGTATGAGATAACGATTACTGAAGAAGGATATACATACCAACAATTCAGAGAAGATCCCCAAGATCCCAACACGGTAAGTACAGGATCAATGGTGAAGAGTATTGCCACCGACATAGCTGGCAATATTTGGATAGGTGCCTGGGCCGGAGGGCTTACCAGGATTAGCAGGAGAAAAAGCCACTTTTTCAACATCGAAACCGAGCCAGTGATTGGTAACCAACCCTACCCTCCAGTCACTGCTACCCTAATTGACCGGGAGGGACAGATCTGGATCGGTACGTGGGGCCGCGGAGCTGGTCGGTGGAATCGAGATAATCAAACCTTTCGGGCTTTTAGAGCATCAGATGATCCGCCCACGATCCACTCCGACATCGTTACCTGCGTGATAGAAACGGCAGATGGCAAGATCTGGATGACCACCGCAGGAAGCGGCTTGAGTTGTTACGATCCTGCGACTTCAACTTTTCATCAGTATCAAGCCGATGCCGATGATCCTTTCAGCATCAGTTCGGATGTTCTTAATCATGTGTTTGAAGACTCGAGGGGCAACCTGTGGGTATGTAACAGAGTAAATGGCTTAGATCTGATGGACCGCAAAAAGGGCAACTTCCAGAGTTTCAAATCCGATCCGAACGATCCTGAAAGCATCAGCGATGACAGAGCCAGAGCACTGGTGGAAGATCTCATGGGCATTTTATGGTTGGGAACGTTGGGTGGAGGCCTTAATAGGATTGATCCAGATACCTACCAGTTTAGTCACTTTCGTCACGATCCAGCAGATCCGCTCAGTCTCACAGGCGATATGGTCACAGATGTCTTTTGCGACCATATAGGCCAGGTGTGGGTGGGCACCTCCAGCGGCTTAAACAAAATGGATCCGGCAGATCCTGGTCGGTTTGTAAGGTTCACCACTGCAGATGGGCTTCCAAATAACGTCATTCTGGCCATTGAGGAAGACTCAATCGGCCGGCTGTGGCTCAGCACCAACGATGGCATATCTTGCTTGCATCCTGAGAGACTTCTCTTTGTCAACTACAGCACAGAAGACGGCCTGTTGGATAGGGAATATAACGGCATGGTATCGGATCGCAGCCCTAAGACGGGCGAACTGATTTTCGGAAGTATCCGTAGTGCCACCTTGTTTCAACCTATGGATTTTGAAGTGGACACACAGTGGTATCCGATCATTCTCACCGCACTGTCTTCATTGGGCAACAATGAGGAGACCATCCAGCCAACCACCTACCCACCAAGTACTTGGGAACATGACCATTTCTACCATGAAGACCGGATCATCTCGTTCAAGATCTCTTCACTGGCCTATACCGACAACAATCATATCCAATACCAATATCATCTTGAAGGTTTCAGCAATCATTGGTATCCGCTGGATCGGCGCCGCGAGATCATTTTCACTAATTTGGATCCCGGGTCTTATTTGCTCCACGCACGTGCTACTAATTCGGACGGAATATGGAGTCCTTCACAACACGTGATCAGCTTCAACGTGCATCCTCCATGGTACCGGTCTCCGATTGCGGTGTTGCTTTATATTCTACTAGCTTCCGGAACAGCCATAATACTCTATCGGTTTCAAAAGCGAAGATGGCAGCTTCGAACTCAATTGCAACTGGAGAAAGCTGAAGCGGGTCGGCTTAAAGAATTAGACAAGCAAAAGAACAACCTCTTTGCCAATATTACACACGAGTTTCGCACCCCACTGACTTTGATCCTTGGGCTGACCCGGCAGCTAAAGCTCAGCGCTACCGGTAAGGTGGATAGGCACTTGGATGTGATTCAACGCAATGGTCAGCAGCTTCTTTCCCTGGTCAATCAGATGCTGGATTTGACCAAGATTGAATCCGGCAATCGCACCCCAGCCATGGTAAACGCAGATGTCATGGCCTACATCGGGTACTTGGTAGAATCGTACCAGTCCCTGGCCATCGCTCAAAGAAAGTCACTCACAAGCTTTTGCACTCCTAAACAATTCGTGATGGATTACGATCCCTCAATGTTGCATCAAATCCTGGAAAACCTAATATCTAATACACTCAAATTTTCCGCTGAATATGGTCAGACTAAAGTCATTGCGTACATTGAAGGACAAGAATTTTGCCTGGAGGTAGACGACAATGGTATGGGCATCGAGCCGGATCAACTACCCCACATATTTGACCGATTTTTCCAAGCTGATGATACTAGTACAAGAAAAACGGGTGGCACTGGTATCGGTTTGGCTCTGGTAAAAGAGCTTGTGGACTTATTGAATGGCAAGATTACCGTAGAAAGTGAACCAGGATCCGGTACTTCTTTTCACCTTAGCTTACCTATTTCCAACAAAGCAGATACTTTAAGTGAATCTAAGGATCAGATTGTGCAGCGAATTCGCGAAAGCTCACTACTCCTGGCACAAGAGGCATCGATGCCGGGCACCGAGGAAGCGCCGAGTAACACATTTGGTCAGGACGACAGACCGATTCTGTTAATTATAGAAGACAACCAGGATGTGATCAACTACCTCAAGACCTGCCTACGTCATGACTACATCTATCTGGTTGCACGTGAAGGCCGATCGGGTGTTGACCTGGCACTGGAGCATATCCCGGATATCATCATCACGGACCTTATGATGCCTTTGATGGACGGATTTCAAGTTTGCGAAGTGCTTCGTGCCGACCGCAAAACCAGCCACATTCCCATCATTATGCTGACCGCAAAGGCAACAGTTGAAGACAGACTGAAGGGTCTGGCCAAAGGGGCGGATGCTTATTTGTCTAAACCCTTCCATGAGGAAGAACTGCTGATTCGCATCGAAAGACTCATTCATAGCCGTAAGGACATGCAGCGAAAAATCCGAGAAGAAGAGGCTGACGTTCCAGATACCGAGGTAGTATTCTTGTCTGAGATCAATCAGATCTTGGCAAGGAACCTCGAGGATGAGAACTTCGACGTGATGATGCTGTGTCACAACTTAGGTATGAGTCGCTCCCAGCTACACCGAAAGTTGAAAGCCATAACAAATTGCTCTGCCGGCCAGTACATCCGGCTGTTTCGACTAAACCATGCGAAACAGCTGCTCGAAACCACGGATCTCAACATCTCGGAAGTGGCTTACCGGGTAGGATTCAAGCATCCAGGTAACTTCTCTGTGGCATTTAAGAACGAATTTGGGGCATCGCCAAGCGAAATTTGATGAGGAGAATGTGAACCCAACTTTTGCACCCTCGCAACACATAATTCTTTGATAGCGTATACTTTATCGGCCTCCTTATTTGCAAATTGGCACATCCGCATAGAGACCAATTCCCACTCCTGGATCAAATTCAAACACATTTGACAAGGAAGCAAAAGCATCCTGGCCAGAGATAATTGATCTTGGGCAGGAAGCCGGCATCTAAATAAATCAGGAGCCCGTCTCAAAGTCACTATCTAAATCGAAAGTCACATGTGCAACTTCCTAACTGCCAACTACACACGGATGATTGTCAAACTTTGGATGGCAAGAGTGGAGCAAGCGGTATTTCACCGGACATTCTGCCATCAATGTAAAAACCCCTATTTAGCTCCCTAATGCTGTGGTAAGATCTATGTTCGTGCACTGGCGGTCTTTGGACTACTAGCGGGCGTGTTCATGACTGGTCTACAACCATTGCAGGGTCAAACTCCTGGCTTCCATGTTGATACCGCGCACCAGGTATTATTCGGCACCAGTATGACAGGAGAGGGTAATAAGCTGATGTGGATTTCGCACACCGGAAGCTTAAGGGCTGGTGCTCTGGCTCCATTTCCCAACAATGGAGTAACATTCTGGGATCCTGACAGCATCGGGCTGTTTTCGACAGCCTTTGGGCTGAATAATCGAGCTCTTGGACAGGGTTCGATGTCCTGGGGTTATTTTAACAAAACAGCCGACCAGTACAGTACAGCATGGGGCGAAAGCAATTCTGCGCATGGCTTGGCAGCAACTTCATGGGGTATAGATAACCAAGTCACCGCAAATTTGGGTACCGCTTGGGGAGCTGCAAATATTGCAGGGGGTATCGGATCAACCGTATGGGGAAGCGACAATCTGGCGCTCTCTTTTCTTGAAACTGTGTTTGGCAGGTTTGCCGAAATCAGTTATGGAAACTTTGAGGATTGGATTAGTACCGATCCTCTTTTTGTCATCGGAAACGGAATTTCGGAAGGCAACCGTCACAATGCCCTCACCATACTAAAAAATGGCAAAACGGGAATCGGCACAAGATCACCGATTACCGAAGTTCATGTCAGGCAGAGTGTGACACCTACGTATCAGCCCGATACCAAGATTCTAAATCTTACGGGTCTGACGATCGAAAACACTGTAGGTGGCAACAGCACATTGTATGTGGACAACTTCAACGACCTGACCTTTGCCTTCGACAGCATTCAGCGGTCGTACATATCCGATGCGACGGGTGACTATGTCAACGTATCAGATAGACGTGCCAAGTATGCGATCCGGCAATTGGATGATGTACTCAGCAAAGTCTGCTTACTCAAACCTTCCTCCTACTCTTACAAGTACAATGGCGGGGAAAGAACGCTCGGCTTCATCGCTCAGGATGTCGAGGAGATCTTCCCTGAGGTGATCCGCAAAAAGAATGGCTACCGGTCTCTAGCCTATGATGACTTCACGGTACTCGCCATTAAGGCCATCCAAGAGCTGACGGAACAGGTAAGGAAACTTGAAGATGAGGTCGCTGCTCTTAAGTCTGCAGCATCCAGCAGCTTACCTGAGTAGCAAAATCGGTAAAGAAACTGCAGCTGCACCTGAAATGTGGAAGAAATCATAATCATGCAATCCTTTATATATGAAAACTTTAGTCGTCGTACTCGTCCTTTTATCAACCCAGTTTCCTCTTTGCCTCAGCCAGAATGTTGAGATGGACGGGGACCTGCTGGTGGGAGGCGGCAACATCACATTTGCCGATGACATCACGGCTGTGTCTCCAAAGATCGTACTGCTGTCCGCCAGTTTAGGTGACTTTACGGTGCAAACATTGGGCTCCCCGGGTTCAACCTTCTATATTGGCAGAGATGGTGATGTAGGCATCAATACACAAGTGACACTCACCGATCTTCACATCAAGCAGGCGAAGACACCGGTATTTATGCCAGATATGGGCATCGCCTTTGATGCCGGATTGACCCTGGAGAGCACACATGGATTCAGGAGCAACCTTTTTGTGGCCTCCGATGCCAACCTCCATTTCTCCTTCTCTGGCATACAGAGATCCTACATCGACGGTACGAACGGGGATTACATCAATATGTCGGACAAACGGCTAAAAACAAATATCTCGCCTCTTGAAGACGTCCTTCCCGGCATTGAAAATCTGACCCCATACCGGTATAACTATATCGACTCTGAATCAGATAGGTCAAGCATAGGTTTTCTTGCTCAGGATGTGCAGGAGCATTTTCCCGATCTGGTTCATGATACCGGCACTTATAAGGCCCTCGCCTACAAGGATTTTTCGATACTGGCTATAAAAGCCGTCCAAGAACAGCAAAAGTTGATCGAAGCTCTGCAAAGCGAAGTTGCTGTGCTGAAATCTCAAATCAAAAAGTAACGAATCACAAGCCAATGCACGAGTGACAATGGATACAACATTCTGAAATGAGGCACATCTACCAAGGCAGCAAGAATCCAGGCCACCCAAACAAAGGAAATGCAGCAGATTCGACTACTTGATCGACAAACTCCAACTCATTTCAAATTTAGAATCATGATAGCGACACTTTCTACACGTGAACAAGAAATACTACAACTTATTGCCTACGAGCATAACACCCGCGAGATGGCAGGTATTCTAAATCTCAGCCCCCATACTGTGATCTCACATCGCCGTAACCTGCTTGAAAGCTGGGTGCAAAAAATACTGCTGGTCTGATACGTATCGCGTTTGAGAGCGGACTTTTTCCCGTCTGCATTGGGTCATAATGAAGGCGAGCAATAAAAATGCTCATTCACGAAATCTATGAGACCTCAATGACTTGTGACAAATACAATTTAGAGCTAACGGCGATCATACAGTACGTATTTATTAAACAAAAACTTTAAGATCGGATCGAGTAGTCCATTCAACAATTTTTTTCCAGGTTGAACGACCACAACAGACTATCTATTAAATCCTTGAGTTCCACAGTCGCTCATCACTTTATACCCAAGAGAATAAACGCACAGGGCTTGCCAGCAATGGCTTGATTCGGACTTTGAAAAAAACCCTCACTTATTCGAAACAGAGGGCCGATGCCAAAAATTGAAATTGCAGTGTCAACCCCTGCACTGAACTTTCTTTGACCTAATCTGGAAAACTCTCAGCTAAGCAACCTCAAGAAACTCTGGAGCCAATGCCTAAAAATCGAACCTCTTGGTGCAGGTGGAAGATTCCACCTTTATTCATAAAGGGAATTCCATCTTCTAAAGATTCGAATTTCAATCACATCAAAATATCTGTTTTCTAAAACACACCATTTCTTTTGTCTAGATACTCAATGAGGACTCCTTGTTTTCAGGGAGGCGTTGCCCAAAGTGGGTAGTTGAAAAAATCCAATGCGCTGGGGATTTCAGCGGGCTTTTGACGGCATACCTTTGAGAAGGAATATTAATCAAACCATTTTTTCTCATGGCATACACGCAAAAAAAATCAATAAATACAAAAACATTGGCCATAAAAAAGGAGGGTCGAGTGCTTGCACTCATTTTAATAGGAATCTTACTGGCTGGCTTGGATGTCCTCCATGCCCAGATAGATCGAACCCTCAACTATCAAGGTCTCTTGACTCATGCTGATGGACAACAGATGCATGAGCAGACTATGCTCATTACTTTTCAATTGTACAGTCAACCAACCGGTGGCTTGGCATTGTGGTCAGAAAGCCAAACGGTTGATTTGAATGAGGGGATCTTCAATGTGGTATTGGGCAAAATCAATCCGCTGGATATTGATTTTGGTCAGCAATTATGGTTGGGTATACAAATTGAAGGTTCCACAGAATTGACTGCCCGCACAGAATTGACTGCCGCACCGCAGGCCCTTGCGGTGGCACCAGGCGCAGCAGTACAAAGCATTAATGGTCTTAGAGATGCTGTGGAAATTGTACCGGGCGACAATGTGACCATTTCACGGAAGCAGGGAAAAATCACCATTTCCTCAGAGGCTGGTGGCGGCGCAGGTGGATCCGGAGACATTACCCCAGAGACCTATCCGGCTTCTCATCCACTTATTGTGAAGCCGGGAAAAAATCACAACAGAGGGTTTGAGAACTCGATCAAGAAATTACAGAACCAAAATAAATATGATGAACCATTTTATTTCATGTCGTGAAGCTGAGGTCTTGGAACTGATTTCCAGAGAATGTACTACCATCGAAATCGCCAGCAAACTCTTTGTGAGTACTGAAACCGTAAAAACGCATCGAAAAAACCTCATGACTAAGCTTGATGCACGAAATGCAGCTGGTCTTATGAGGAGAGCTTTCGAACTAAAGATTTTATCCTAGTTACATGTATAACACAAGCTTATAGGGTCATGAATCACTCAAATATGAACCAATCAAAAAGCAATTAAAAAAAATAAAACCTAATAAATAATTATCATGAAGAAAAGCCACAACATATCGAGCCTATATAATACGCACTTAAAAACAAAAGGGTACCTGGGTTTATTGATGATTTCCCTTGCTCTTGCTTCCTCTCCTTCAATCTGGGGACAGCATCTGGATGTCGAAGGGCACAGCAGGGTAGTTGGTAATCTTGAAATATGTCATATGGAAGATTCTTCTTCCCTTAATCTCGGTGTAGGAGCCGGAACAAATACCATATACGCTGGTAAACGAACCAATACATTTGTGGGTTTCCGTGCCGGAGAAGGTAATGTGGATGGTAGTGCCAACACATTTATTGGATCTTCTGCAGGTCGAGATAATATAGGCGGTGTGTCTAATACTTATGTTGGGAGCGGTGCTGGCACCAGTACTAATAATGGCTCGCACAATTCATTTTTTGGTACGCTTGCAGGAACTCAGAATATTAGCGGAAAAGACAATTCTTTTTTCGGATCTAGTGCAGGCCTATTAAACAGTACCGGGAAAGACAATGCCTTTTTTGGCAGTAAAGCAGGACTCTTCAATGTAGATGGAAGTCGAAATTCCTTTTTTGGCTCCGGAGCTGGTCATAGGAATGCCAGCGGTCATGGCAATAGCTTCTTTGGAGCGGCAGCTGGCAGCAGCAATGTGTCAGGAAGTGCAAATGTACACATGGGATTTCAATCAGGGCATAGATCGGATGGAAGCAATAATACTTTTATTGGACATTTTAGTGCAGAACAGAATGTCAGTGGAGATGCCAATGTGTTCGTAGGACAGTTTGTGGGATTTACAAATACCACCGGGAGCAATAACACACTTGTGGGAGTAGAGGCCGATGTACTTTCTCCAGATCTAGAAAATGCAACGGCTATAGGATATCGAGCAAGAGTAGATGCCAGCAATGAAGTTCGACTGGGGAATACCTTTATCACGAGAATTGAGGGCCAGGTACCTTTCAGCTCCAGTTCTGATCAACGATTGAAGGAGTCCATCAAACCGGTGGATCTTGGGCTGGATTTCATTGCTGATTTGAGGCCAGTAAGTTATCACCGCAAATCCAATCCTGGCTCTGATCAAGAGATGGGTCTTATTGCTCAGGAACTGCTGGAGGTACTCGATAAATTCAACATGAAGGATGCCGGTCTGGTGTACCAAAATGCCAATGGATACTACTCCGTGAGGTACAATGATTTATTTGCGCCGATTATTAAAGCCCTTCAAGAATTAAAGCTCCAAATAGACCTACTTAATCAGGAGAATAAAGATTTGAGGAAGTATCTGGAATCTTGTGCTCGCTCTAACACTCCAGTTAAATAAATGTTGGCGAACCGACCTATTTGAAAATCAGAAAAAGTTGGTACGAATAAATATCCGAGAATCCCAATAATTATTGCACCCTATATACGGCAATGGCAGCTTAGGCGAATTACTAAACAATCAATGTTATTATGAAACAGGAATTAACCCATTGGGCACTTGTTGAGTACGAGTTATCTCAGGAAAAATATACTTCCGGCAAAATTGCCGATATTTTCTTAGCCGACATCCCTATGTCCAATCTAGGCAGTGCTGCACTGAAATATTGCTTACTCAGTATCATAGTTACAACTTTATCGCTAACCAGCTACAACCAGGAACTTTTTGAGGTTGATGGAGCAATTACCATCCAGGATTCAAAAGATCCAACACCAGTAGCAGGCACCATCCGATGGAGCGGTACAGACTTTGAAGGCTGGAATGGGCAAAGGTGGGTATCCCTGACCGGATATGCTGTGACGGGCAGCGTCACTGATATCGATGGAAACACCTATCAGACCAGCCGGATCGGAGATCAAGAATGGATGATTGAAAATCTAAGCGTGTCCAGGTACCGCAATGGAGAAGAGATTCATCACATCACGGATGATGTCGTTTGGACCTTGTCATCAGTTGGTGCCTGGTGCCATTATGAGAATGTTGAGAGTAATGATGAGCCCCTCGGCAAGCTTTATAATTGGTTTGCAGTCAAGACTCACCGGTTGTGTCCCACTGGTTGGCACGTGCCTGATAAAGGAGAGTGGAGGGAACTGCTGGATTATTTGGGTGGAGAGGAAATCGCTGCCGGCAAGATGAAGGAGCCTGGTACAGAACACTGGGTTCCACCAAACCGAGGAGCATCTAATGAGAGCGGGTTTACTGCGCTCGGAAGTGGGCATCGCACCGATCTCGGCATATTTGAAGCTCGTGGCCTATCGACCCATTGGTGGAGTGCATCCGAAATATCTCTTGATCGAGGTAGTGCTTGCTACTTAGAAGAAAAAGCAAGGATTATTGCAACCAACAAGAAAAGAGGTCATTCCGTTCGCTGTATCAGGAACAGGAGTTGATGTACGATGATGACCAAAAACCGAAATTCCGACCAGTTGTTCTCCTGGTTTTTGGGGATGAATTATCCAAATATGTGGGCTTGATAAAATCCACTTTTTGGATGAGTTACCAAGGTCCTATGTGATCTAATTTTGACAGTAGATAGAAAGACAATAAAACCAAAAAGGAATGACCACAATGAAAAAATACTCGAATTTCTTTCTCTGCCTTCTTCTAGTCAGCTCTTTCACTCCAATCATATTTTCACAGCAAATGGATATTGAAGGGCACAGTCAATTGCTTGGTAATTTTCATATATGCCACATGAATGACCAGACTTCTATTAACATTGGTCCCAGTGCTGGTGCACAAACAGATTACTCTTCAACCCGAGCGAATACCTTTATCGGAGCACAGGCTGGATCTAAGAATACAGTAGGACTATCCAATACGTTCCTTGGGGCTTTTAGTGGGGCTGAAAACTTGACAGGTAAATCAAATACATTCATCGGACGCAGTGTGGGTGTAAACAATAGTATAGGTTCTGACAATACATTTATAGGTGCCTTTTCAGGACTGAGAAATACCACGGCCAATGAAAATTGCTTCTATGGAAGTAATGCCGGCATCAACAGTACAACTGGATCCCAAAATGTATTCATGGGGTACCAATCCGGCAACAAAAATACAGATGGTTGGGCAAATATTTTCATCGGTGCGAAATCAGCGATTAAAAATACCACCGGGGAAAAAAATGTTGTAATAGGCACGTTTGCGGCAGGTGAAAGTGTTGATGGGAATCAAAATGTCTACATCGGTCACAGCGTCGCGAATAAAATAAATGGTGATGGTAATGTATACATAGGAGCACATACTGGAGCTGCCTTTTCTACCGGATCTAAGAACACACTGATTGGTAAGGATGCTATGCTGAATGATCACAATATTCAGAATGCCACGGCATTAGGTCATGGAGCAGTTGTACAGGGTAGTAATCAGGTAAGGATTGGAAATACATCCATTTCTCGAATAGAGGGACAAGTTTCATTCAGTTCGACCTCGGATCGACGTCTCAAAGAACAAATAAAACCTTTGACTTTGGGATTGGATTTTGTCAAAGACTTGAATCCCGTTGTATATCATCGAAAGGAGAATGATCAACCAAGTTTAGAAATGGGATTAATCGCACAAGAGTTGATGGAAGTCCTATCTCGACACAATGCTACTGATGTTGGCTCAGTGCACGAAAGTAATGATGGATACCTATCCGTTCGCTACAATGATTTATTTGCCCCGTTGATCAAAGCCGTACAAGAAATAGCAGATAAAAACCTACGGCTGGAAGAGCTGATTGAGCATCAACAAACTCAGATTTCAAAACTGCAGATGGATCTGAACAGGGTGAAGATGAACAATGCTCCATAGGTAATAAGATCATGACGAAGTCTAAAACAAAAATCGGCTGGTTATTAATCATGCGCACGATTCACACGGTATATAGCAAAATCAAGTGAAACAGATTCTTACAAGACTCGTCGAAGTCGCCATCAATAAGTCGCGAATCCTATTACTCCTTGTAGTTTCGATGACTTTGGCTATGGCCGCACTAATAGTTGTGGGGTCTTTATCCAGTACCGCGAGCAATTACCTGCCTTCACTGCAAGTAGATGCGGATCCTGAAAATATGTTGGAGTGGGACGACCCCGATCGAATCCTTAACCGCAAGCTTAAAGAAGAATTTTCGCTGTACGATATGATTGTCGTGGGCGTCTCCAACACTTTGCACTCTGAAGGAGTATTTAATACGGCAAGTCTTGGAAATATATACGAACTGACTGAATTTGCTAAAAGCATTCAATGGAAGGACTTGGCAGGTAATGCCCATGGTGTAATCGCACCTGACCTGATCTCTCTGTCAACCATTGACAATGTGAGTAGTGGAGGATCACATACTGTAAGCTTTGAGTGGTTGATGCCCTCACCTCCTCAGTCAGCAGAAGAAGTACAGGCGGTCAAAGAAAAGGTGAGACGGCTGCCACTTTTCAATGGCACCCTGCTTTCCAACGACAAAAAGTCGATTGCTCTTTATATACCCATTACTTCAAAGCAGATTAGTTACCAGGTCACAAAATTGCTAAAGCAAAAAATTTCAACCTTCCAGGGGAGTGATCAATTTTTTATCACTGGTCTTCCCGTTGCCCAGGACACTTTTGCAGCTGAAATGTTTAAGCAGATGGCGGTGACTGCACCAGCTGCGATGGGTCTCATTTTTATACTTCTGTATTTATTTTTCAGAAATCTAAAATTAGTCATTGCGCCCCTGATTGTGTCTGTGATCTGCATTGTTCTCACCATGGGACTTTTGATTTTGATGGGATTTAAGATCCACATTATGAGTTCAATGGTGCCCATTTTCATTATGCCCATTGCCGTCCTGGATTCAGTGCATATTCTGTCCGAATTCTATGATCGCTATCCAAGCATTAGAGACAGAAGGACAACGATCCAATTGGTCATGGCCGAGCTCACAACACCCATGTTTTACACCTCTCTCACTACTACCATCGGCTTTATCTCACTTAACCTAACACCACTTCCTCCCCTAAGGATATTTGGCACATTTGTGGGCTTGGGAGTCCTCCTGGCTTGGCTTATGACGATTGTATGCATTCCATCTTACATCATGCTGATGCCAGAGAAGAGTTTCGAAAACTTTGGCAGAAGGTCATGCTCAGACCAAGGCAGGTCCCGCAGTCTTCTCGGGCGAATGTTAGACTCCATGGGAAAAACTGCACTCCGATTTTCCAGACTTATTCTCATTGCAGTCACCCTTCTTTTTATCGTGGCAGGATATGGCATCTCAAAAATCGTAGCCAATGATAATCCAGTCAAGTGGTTTGAAGCGACGCATGAAATAAGGAAATCTGACAAAGCCATCAATCAGATGTTTGGAGGTTCGTATATGGCTTATTTGATGCTTGCAGATGGCCGTAAACCATTGTCCTACATGGCGTGGGTAAGACAAGTAAAGGAAGGGCTGTCAGAAGCCGATCTTAGACCGCTTGCTAGACTCTCGAAGGAGATCGATTCACTAGCCCTCTTGGCTACTAATCAAGATGAACTAACCTCAGTGCTCATCGAACATCTGGAAGGGCAGTTACCCTTTATTTCAGATGATGAGTTCGAAGTTTATGAGGCATCTTTAGCGTATTTAGAACATCTCGACGTTAAGGGTGATCTCTTTAAGACACCAGAGGTTTTATCCTACATGCATGATTTGCAAGATTTTCTCAATAAATCGGAGTATGTAGGCAAAAGCAGTTCGATTGTGGAAATTGTCAAGACCGTAAGGCGAGAACTGTATGGGGGTACTCAAGATGCCTACCAAATACCTGAAACGGCTGATCAAATTGCACAAACTTTGATCACCTTCGAGAGTAGTCATCGCCCCCAAGATCTGTGGCATTTTATTACGCCCGATTATAAAGCAGCTAGTATTTGGTTGCAGCTTAAAAATGGCGACAATGTAAATATGAAGAAAGTTGTGCAACTGGTGGATAGGTTCTTTCAAATGAATCCTCCGCCCATCGATTTAACACACCAATGGTTTGGATTAAATCATCTGAATGTGGTCTGGCAGGACAAAATCGTGTTGGGTATGATGAAGGCCCTCCTAGGTAGTTTTGTGGTGGTCCTGATGATCATGACATTTCTCTACCGGTCATTACTTTGGGGATTCCTAGCAATGGTACCCTTACTATTTTCGGTAGCCGTCCTGTACGGATTCGTCGGTCTGGGTAATATAGACTACGATGCACCTATCGCCATTCTCTCCGCACTAATTCTTGGTTTGGCGGTAGATTATGCCATTCACTTTATCACGAGAGGTCGTCAAATCTATGCGAAAGAGGCCAATTGGGAATCAACTATTAAAGTACTCTTTCGTGAGCCTGCCAGAGCCATCACTAGAAATGCCATTATTATTGGTGTCGGATTTTTACCCCTGTTATTTTCCAATCTGGTCCCTTATAAAACGACGGGAATATTCATTTCAAGTATTTTGTTGTTTGCGGGCATTGCCACCCTACTGATCTTACCAGCACTCTTGTATATTTTCGAAAATAAATTAATTATAAAAAGAAATTGGTTATGAAATTTATTCAGCTGGCTTTCATTTGTCTTATAGTTATCAGCTATGCCGATGCCTACGGGCAAGAGGCGAAGAAAATAGCCCAAAGGGCTTTGGAGGCTTCATATCATCAAGGGAAAACCCTGAAGGCTCAGGTTTCAATGATTATTTACGATAAAAAGGGAAGGCAACGGCAGCGAGAAATGACTATGCTTAGGACCAATGACTCAGATGGGCCCAGAGTACAGAAATATTATGTCTATTTCAGCAAGCCCAGTGATGTAAAAAAGATGGTATTCATGGTGTGGAAAAATAGGGACCGAGGTGACGATCGATGGTTGTATTTGCCAGCTATGGACTTAGTGAAACGCATTGCCATCGGGGATGAGAGAACCAGTTTCATTGGCTCCCATTTCGTATATGAAGACGTGTCTGGAAGGAATGTCGATGGAGACACGCATGAGGTCTTAAAAGAAAGTGATGAGTACTTCATTCTCCGAAGTACTCCTAAGGCCTCAATTGAAGTAGAATTCTCCTACTATAAGAGTTGGATCGATAAGGAAACTTTCATACCGATGAAAGTGGAGTATTTTAATGATCAGGGCATTTTGTACCGGAAGTATTCGGTGCATCGTGTTGCTGAAGTTGGTGGTTTTCCTACCGTAATGGAATCAGAAATCGAAGATTCCCTCCACGGGGGTAAAACCCAGCTGACACTAACTGATGTAACCTACAATTTGACCCTGCCTGCAAGCATCTTTACAGAGCGATTTCTACGCCGTCCGCCACTTAAATTCTTAATGTGATGGATAAATTACAGCTGTTACTTATTATTGGCATGTTTTGGCAAACTATTGGGGCGGCTCCTAAAATCTCACCTGCACAACTGTGTTATTCCGCCGGATCCAAAATAGGCTCGTTTGATGCTGTTGGCGCTTTCCGGAGCACCCTCACTCCTATCCTGTCGCAAAAAGACGGCCTCAGCACTGGTGGTCACGAAGTTGCATTGGCCTCGCGGAGTGATACCTTGCCCTGGATGGATATCACCGGATTTTTAGAAAGCAGGATGGGTTATCGAATTGGGAATACGGAAGGCCAACCTTTCATTAATTTGGCTGAGGCTCGGTTTCAATTACAGTGTGAGAAAGTTGTTGGCTCCTCAACGGTAAATTTTACTACCGACGTAGTGCCGGATGCCTTCCAAATTCGGAACAGGTTAGATGCGCGTAAATTCGGTCGCAGGTCTGGTGAAGGTATATTCGATTTGAGACAGGCCCATATCCTCCTCACTCCACTATACAATATGGACATAAAAGTTGGTCGTCAAATCATGACCTGGGGCACTGGAGATTTGCTCTTTATTAACGATCTCTTTGCCAAAGACTTCAGGTCCTTTTTTCTAGGTAGAGATGATGAATACTTGAAAGCCCCATCAACGATGCTTAAATTTTCACTCTATACCGACCCAATAAACGTTGACCTGGTTTACACGCCAAGGTTTACACCTGATCGATTTGTAGACGGCAGTCGCATCTCCTTTTTTGACCCATCGCTTGGGGGCACCAGAGCATCAGGGGATCGAATCAGGGCAGATGTTCCGGGTAGGTTCTTCAATGATGATGAAGTTTCAGTTCGCGTCCATCGTTTATTCGGATCCTACGAAACTGCTTCGTACTATTATCAGGGATTCTGGAAAAGCCCAGCTGGTGTAGACTCATTGTCGGGTGCAGTAATTTTCCCCAAGCTGGAAGTATATGGGGCAAGCTTAAGGGGACCGTTGGGAGCAGGTATTGCCAGTGTGGAAGGGGGATACTATAGGAGTCAACCCCAGAGGTCGAGTGCGAGAGCCCGCGCTGATGAGTTTAGGATGATGACTGGATACGAAATGGATCTTGGGAAAGATCTTACATTGGGTGTTCAGTATTTTTTTGAAAAAAGATTTGTTGACAAAGATTTGAACCCCAACTTACCTTATGGGGCCAACCTTGACATACGATTCCGAGATCTATTCACCATCCGTTTGACGAAGTCGCTGATGAAACAAGATCTTAAAATCTCTCTATTTAACTTTTTTAGCCCTACCGATCAAGATGGCTATTTGAGAATACGAGCCAAGTATAGCCTTTCGGAAAGAACGAAGTTCGACATGGGTTGCAACATTTTCTTCGGTGAGAGGAACTTTACTTTCTTTAATCAATTCAGCACCAATAATAATCTGTACTTTGGATTGAGATATGAGATATAGGCTTTGCGGTCAAGATGATGCCAATTTATTCGTATTTCATAACAATGTCAATGGTCAGATTCGTATCAGCAAAGAAATGAATCAAACCACATCGATGATACCAAGCAAACAGCCAAAGGAATTCCATTAGGTATTCACTTTTACTTCACTTTTCAATATTCAATTCATATGCTTTGAATGAATTCTTGAGCCTCTTTAATTTCTGATCTATCACTATTTGAAGAAGTAGCCAGCGTGAGTAGTCTCTCAAAATACAACTTCGTCTTGTCTTGTTCACCAGCCCGATGAGAGGCCATGGCGGCACCATAAATTCCGTTAAATCTGTTTGGGTGTGTCTCCAAATCCAGTTCATATGCCTCCAATGCCTCCTTGGGTTTATTCATCGCCAGCAACATATCCCCTAGAAGTTCCCTGGCCGGCAATACTTCACATGGCGTAACGGGATGCTTGGCTGTATTGTTTTCCATTTCGGCAGATTCCCTCATGAGGGTAAGCGCCTCATGATGATTTCCCTTTTTGAAACTTAACCACGCCAATGCGGTTTTTATTTGGATTTGCACCTGATTTGCTTGGTACTTGTTGTCCATATTTACGAGATTCTGGTGCAAAGCATTCAGTTTTTCTATTTCTAGTTCAGCTAGATTGATTTTGTCGAGATGTAGGGCACCCAATGCCCTCGCAAAATGTACGATTGCTTTTTGCCAAGGGAACTTGTCCCAGGGAATCTCAATTGCCGGCAATTTAAGATTGGCAGCCAAATTCCAATCCCTGTTTTCCAAAGCTATCCGGGCCGGAATGGCAGCCACGCCATAGACTTTGAAATTGACGGGATATATTTTTTTGATGGTGTTCAGATATTCATATTGCTCCATCGCTTTTTTGCTGTCCCCTTGCTGGAGATAAGCATAAACCAAATAGTCGATACCATGCAACTCTTCATCCCACATACCTTCAAATCCTGCATTTTCTGCATAACATCGAGCCGACGAAGTAGAATTCAAATTGGACTGGATGGATTCCTCCCAAAGACCAAGCCTGGTAAATATGTGGGAAGGCATATGCTGGGCATGGGCTGATGCAGGGGCAATTTCCGCATACTTTCTAGCTGTTGATAACGCTTTTTCTGCCAAAACGGGATTATCGTAATTATGGATAATGTAATGGGCAATCCCGGGATGGTTAGGCTGGTCAGGGAATAGAGATTCCAATATTTTGCCTGCCTTTCTCTGATTGGTGTAATCTTTATCTGTCGGGTCGGCTGTTGAATTTAGTGCAAGGGCATAAAATATGGCTGCTTCGGTATCATCCTTGTACTTCTCATAGATTTCTTCCATTTTATCTGCCATCCTTTTCGCTCTGGTTTTGGCGTCTACTTTGTCCCAGCCTTCATAGTATAAGCCGATGGCTTCGAGGTATTCTTCCTCCCTGTCTGTTTTGGGTATTGATTTAGCAATTTGGAGAATCTTTGCCCCTCTTTCCAAATCTTTGTCACCTGGAGGAGCCCATAGGGCATGGTAAATACTCATGGCCACACCCCAATAAGCCATTGCACAATCCGGATCAGCATCAATCACCTTTACGAATGTTTTTTCTGCCTCATCGTATTCAAAAGAGTGCAATAGGGAGACCGCCAAATCAAATGTTTCCTGCACGGAATACTTGCAAGACAAGGAAAAGCTCACCTCACCAAATCGTTCACCACCACAAAGAATGACATCTCCCCTTTGTAGATCTATGTTCAATAATTCAGGATTTGGTTTGCTGTCTTGACAACTCACCATCAGCGAAATTGCTGCAATCAAGGTCAAAATGCCATTGGCTCTCTTCATTGGAAATAACGTTTGCTCATGCATAAAGATGCAAAACGTTCTGTAAAAAACGTTGCTTCTTGAAACCCAGGGAAAGGCTAATCCCAAAAAGGAATTACAACCCAGTGAAACCCAATTAGAACTACTACATTATTGGTGACAAAGAAACACTGATCTGAAAACTCTAAATGCCATTGTCGCAAAAAGCCAAAGGGAGAGGCCAATAATCAGCCTAAATATGCTGCAGTCCATTATGATAGACTCGTAAGGCAAAGAAAGTTTGTCGATGATTCCATTACGGAAGCGATCTCGGGCGAAGGTCCGATTGGCAATCGCGTGCTCCTAAAAATTCTAAATTCCAGCGGAAACAATTACAAATGCTGGCTCATTCACTGTGGTGCTTCCGTGCGATTTCGCTGCAAATGGTAGGTAACAGAAATAAGTCCGGTGGAATATGTTTTGGTATCAATAAGTTCTAAGTGGACTCTCTTTTGAATATTATAAAATAATGGTTTTCCTCGACCAAGGAGAATTGGATGAATGGCCAACCAGACTACGTCCACCAGCCCTAGATTCATTGGTGATGTTATTAGTTTTGAACCCCCAAAAAGCCAAATATCCTTTCCACTGATTTCTTTGATCCTTTGGACCTCCTGCATAACATTTCCGCGAATTAATGTTGCACCAGTCCTTACCTTATCCAGAGTAGTCGAAAAAATGTTTCTTTTAGCTTCGGAACACCAGGCATATCCACATCACCCATTTTCAAAATAAGCTCATATGATTTTCTACCCAAAAAAACACTGTCGATACGCTTATAAAAATCAGACATGCCATAATCTTGATCAGCAAAGCACCAATCATACTCACCATTAGGTCCTTCTATGAAACCGTCCAATGTTACGGCAAGCCCCAATATCAATTTTCTCATTTCGATTCTATTAGAAGAACTACACTTGTATATCGGCAACTATTGTCGATCACTAATGACTATGTTTCCAAGTTACGATTTTTCATGGTCACATTCTGAGGACTCTGGATGGTCTATTTGATATACATCATAGGGGGTATACTGTGCTTTTGGAGAATCCTTTGTAAACATAGGTGATGAATTTACCCGTGGATGTAGTGGCTGAGATCTTTATAGATATTTGCCCGGGCATCAAACACATCTTCTACAAGATCCTGTCATGCAGATTTTCCACCATACCTCCCGATGCCTGTAACCACCATGTAAGCTTACAGCGTCTTTTGTTCTCGATCACCAAGACCATGTTCTTCTTTGGTTTGAAAGGCTCTTGAAGGAGATTGCAGTACCAGATATCATTCATTCACTATTTTGTGACCCTCATTTAGAGAAATTTTCAGAGAAATGAGAAGAGTTTATGTGCTGAATTAGGAAATTGATGAAATCTCCAGTCTCCACATGGCACATCCACATTACTGGTCTTGTCCAAGGCATAGGCTTTAGGCCCCTGATATATCGGGCCGCTTTAGATCATGGAATTAAGGGCTGGGTCAAAAACGACAATGACGGAGTCCATATTGAGCTCAACGGAACAAGTGATATCGCTCACAGTTTTTATGAAAGTATCATCTCTAAACCACCTCCTTTGGCCAGGATTACAGATGCAAGAATATCTCAGATACCGTTTACAAATTTCCAACAATTTGAAATCGTTCATGATACGCAGGCTGGGCAAGCCAAAATCGATTTGACTCCTGATATTGCTACCTGTGAATGTTGTCGATCTGAACTAAACAACCAGAAGAATCGAAGGTATCACTATCCATTCATTACCTGTAGCGTATGCGGTCCACGATATTCCATTATCCAAGATCTACCTTACGACAGGGAGCACACCTCAATGGATGCCTTCACTATGTGTGATGCATGCCAGAGTGAGTATAAAAGTCCAGAGAATAGGCGGTATTATGCACAGACTAATTCTTGTCCGTCCTGCAGCATTCGATTGATTTTATATGGTTCTAATAGGGAAGAGCCGAAAGTTGATGGTCAATTCATCATACAATTTATTTCAGAAAAATGGAGTCAGGGAAAAATTGTTGCCATCAAAGGAATTGGAGGGTATCTGATCACTTGCTGTGCATCTAACTCAAGAGCCATTGCAACCTTAAGAACTAGAAAAAGAAGACCGGACAAACCATTCGCTCTGATGTATCCTGGTGTTGATTCTTTAAAAGCATTTAATTTGTCTGCTGAGGAGCAAAAGGCTTTTACTGGTCCTGTATCACCAATTGTGCTTGTCTCTAAATCCGAAAATAATGACATCACCAAAGGTATCTGTGACGATCTTACAAGGGTAGGGATTATGACGCCGTATGCGCCACTATTTCAATTATTGCTGGAAAAATATAAAGGCCCGATTGTGGCCACCAGTGGAAACATCAGTAACACCCCGATCATTTTTCAGGATCAAGAAGCACTTACTGAACTATTCGAAATAGCTGATTACGTCGTAGCACACAATCGAGAAATCGTAGTGCCCCAGGATGATAGCATAGTTGTATTCACACCACATTTCAAAACAAGAATCGTCCTCCGTCGCTCCAGGGGGCTGGCTCCAACATATGTCAATTCAAAATTGACATTAGGGGCGAATAGTGCACTTGCCATGGGTGCTTACTTCAAAAGCACCTTTGCTGTTCAGCAAGCCGGAAACGTGTATATCAGCCAGTATTTAGGAGATTTAGGCAATTACGAAACTGAGCGAAATTATCAACACACACTTGACCATCTCACTCAGCTGCTGGATATCCATCCTAAACTGATCGTTGTAGATCTCCATCCGGATTATTCGAGTACGATCAAAGGATTTCAACTCGCTGAGGACCTAGATATTCCGATCCTAAAAGTTCAGCATCACATTGCCCACTTTTCAGCTTTGCTCGGAGAGCATGCGCTGATGGATTCTGATGAAAAAATATTAGGGGTAATTTGGGACGGCATGGGTATCGGCACGGATGATAACATCTGGGGTAGTGAATTTTTTACCTACATCGACTATCAATTTGATTGTTGTGCACATCTACCCTACTACCATCATTTAGCCAATGATAAGATGGCTAAAGAGCCAAGATTAGCGGCACTATCTCTTTGCCATGAAATGGATGGTGTTCACGAGTTGTTGCGGCCCAAATTCTCTGATGTAGAATGGAACGTCTATACCCAATTACTTAGAAACAAAAACTCAGTGTTAACCTCGAGCATGGGCCGGCTATTTGATGCTGTTGCATCTTTAGTAGGCATAGCAGACATTCAAACTTACGAAGGACAGGCCGCTAGTCTTTTGCAAGCAAAAGCTGAGGCCCATTTCAATAAATACGAGATAAATTATCACAACTCATATTTCAAAACAGACAATACCGATAAATTTTCTGTAAAAGAACTTATGAAAGATGTGGTCGCTGACATTCTCGAGCTTGCAGATGTCGGCTTAATTGCAGCAAAATTTCACATGACTCTATTGCACTGGATCGAGCATATTGCAAAAAAGGAAGAGGTGGTAAAAATTGGTTTCAGCGGTGGTGTATTTCAAAATACTTTACTGATAGACTTAATTGAATACCACTTAATGGATAAATTTGAATTATTATTTCATCAGGACTTATCGTCAAATGATGAGAATATTTCCTTCGGGCAGTTGATTTATGCTGAGATGGCATCCAATCGTCCCAAAGATTCAGTAAATTGAAGAAGAATACTCAGCTATATGAAATTCATCAATGAATATCGAGACGAAGATCTTGTTCAGAGCTACTTAGAAAAAATCAAGAAAACGGTCACACAGCATTGGAATATTATGGAGGTCTGCGGCGGACAGACGAACAGTCTGGTGAAGAATGGCATACTTGATCTACTGCCTCAAGAAGTGCATATGATTCATGGACCAGGATGTCCAGTATGTGTGACGCCCATCCATTTGATAGACAAGGCCATCCATCTGTCGGAAGATATGGATGTCATACTTTGTTCCTAGGGTGATATGCTGAGGGTGCCAGGGTCGACCAGAAGTTTTATTGGACGCAAAAGCAAATGGTGCCGATATTCGCATTTTATATTCTCCGCTCGAAGCAGTTGGCCTTGCCCAACAGAACCCTGATAAGAACGTTGTGTTTTTCGCAGTAGGATTTGAAACTACAGCACCGGCCAACGCTATGTCGGTCGTTCAAGCCAAGAACCTGGGCTTGAAAAACTATTCCATTCTTACATCACATGTACTCGTTCCTCCAGCTATAGAAGCCATACTGAATGATGCTGAAAGTACGATTCATGGTTTTCTTGCAGCGGGTCATGTATGTACTATTATGGGCATGTCACAATATGGACCCTTAGTAGAAAAGTACCAAATACCTATAGTTGTAACCGGATTCGAACCAGTAGATCTGCTTCAAGGCATTTACATGACCGTAAAACAACTGGAAGCGGGTCTACACAAGTTAGAAAACCAGTATACCAGAGCAAAGGTCTCCATCCCAAAAAAGATAGTAGAATATGTCACAAGACGTAAATTAATTACTAAAATCAAATTTGAAAGAATCTACCAGATCATACATTCACCATTTAACTTTGTGGATTATGAAAGAACTTCACAAAATAAATCTTCTAACATGCAAACTTCAATGACTTTAGCTCTGATCATGCTCTATTTGACATCTGTGCTTCATGCCCAAAGTGGGTTAAATGTTGATCATGGAACTTCCGCTACAGAAGATGGTTGGCTCACGATTGGTAGTGAGGATGGTACTCATCTTGCAATCGATCCTGAAGTTATTCAAAGTAAATTTGGTAGTAATTATGGTAACTTTTTTATTAATTTTTATGGAGGATCAGTAGGTATAGGTGCGTTGACTGGTGGTTATATATACTATAATTCAAACCTACAATCAACTGGTGTCGGTACTCAACTACCCGATGCCAGACTACATGTTGCTGGCACTACCGATGCTTCTCTTTCTTCCAACGGTTTGTTGCTCATTGGTGAAGACAATACCGCAAACCTAATATTGGATCAGAATGAACTCATGGCCCGTGACAATGGATCAGCATCAACCTTATATTTAAATCGCGATGGAGGCAACGTAGAAGTCTTTGGGGTTGGGAATGGTTCTTTTTATGTGCATGGGTTACCATTTGGAGACCATGGCAACATGCAATACAACTCTTCAACAGGCCAATTCTACTACGATAATTCTTCCAGACGATATAAGGAGAAGATAACTACAATGAAAGATGACTGGAGTAAGATACTGGAGACAAGGCCCATGACCTACACACGACCTGATAATCCAGACAGATGGGAGTATGGATATATAGCAGAAGAAATCGACTCCATAGGCTTGACTTCAATGGTGGGTTATGACTCAGAAGGCAAACCAGAGGATGTGCGCTATGACAAAATGATCATATACCTGGTTGAAATGCTGAAGATCCAGCAGAAACAGATTGATTCGCAGAAGGGGGAAATTGAGTCATTACAGAAACAGATAAAACCCAAACGAAGAAAACACAGGTGATAGGTGAAGGAATGCGTGCAATAAAAAAGTTGATCGGTGACTTATGGCATCTCATCATGGTTGCCTTCTAATCTGCTGTGCTACTGTCTCCTTTAGATCATGCATTATTAAAATGACTCCATCAATTAATTTCAGGTATTTACCTGAGCACCCACGCAACCCAAAATATCTTGACTTTGCAAAGCTACGATCAGCATGCCGATGGCCTCCGCCGATCTAAATCGAAGTGCCGGCCTGAAGCTCAGCAAAGAATTGAGCGACCGTGCAGCCTATTAATTTTTGACCTTTTTGATCCAATCAAGTTCGCCCCTGAATATCAAATAACCGGAGTCGGATTGAGTCCTCGACTTGTCTGGTCAAGTACTTCTGTGTGGTTAAAACTAAAAAATTGATGCCATCACAGGGGATATTTACTAGGTCTCGAGCGACGCACTTTCAAAAAGCTACAGCCAGTAAAACTGGATTGGCTCCGCCGATCCAAAGGAGGGGACGTTCAATACCACAAAGATCTGCACTATCGTGCAGCTTTTTATTTTGACCATTTTCGCTCAAGCAAGCTTGGCTCAATGGCCAAAACAAAAAGTTGCTGCCAAGGCAGCGATCTTTGTTAAATTGTCGGGATGACTGGATTCGAACCAGCGACCTCGTCGTCCCGAACGACGCGCGCTACCGGGCTGCGCTACATCCCGTAGAAACAACTTGGTGTAAGATAAAAAACCGGTGGAAACTCTGTGCCCATTGGCGGCAGAAGACCATATTTCCTGGGCAACTCAAATCGCACTTCATGCCGTTTCAGTTCGCGCCCTCACCCCCCATCGCATCGATTGCAAGGGCTGACATGTTGAAGTTTCACAAGTGACTATACGGTATAAGACTCACCAAAAGTTGCGCAACATGTCAAATATCTCCTGAAATGTTGCACCTGAAGCAACCTTCAGATTGACATTATGCGTATAGGGAAACAGATAAAGGCAGCCTTTGCAAAACAAAACCCAGGATCATATCGTACAGCAAGCCCAACAAGGTGTACCAGAAGCACAGAAGGCTTTGTTTGCAACCTTCTATGGATATGTGATGTCGATTACCCTGCGATACATGGCCACCCGGGAAGAAGCGGAGGAATTACTCAATGATGTTTTCGTGAAATTCTTTGATCATCTGGGTCAGTATGATCCGGCATATCCGATCAAGGCATGGTTACGTAGAATGACGATCAACACATGCATTGATAAGTTAAGGACACAGAAGAAATTACCCCGTATTATTGATCTCACCAGCATTCCCGAGCAACAAGTTGAAGACGAACCAATCGAGATCAACAACTCATTGGCACTCTTGCCAATTCTGCAAAAATTACCTCCGCGATATCGGGCAGTCTTCAATTTGTATGTATTTGAAGATCATACCCACAAGGAAATTGGCAGTATTCTGGGCATTAGTGAAGGTACCTCGAAATCTAACTATGCCCGAGCAAAAAAAATATTACAAAAGACCTTGATGCGAAAAGACGTTTTGCAGGTTGCTTCTATTTATTCTTTGGGTTTATTGAAACAATAGCATGGACTTTAAAGATCAGATACGTCAAAAATACCAGAAAGAAATCCAGCCGTCGTATAATGAGGAGCGATGGAAGCAGTTTGTGGCGCATCGAGAAGCCAGAAAAAGACCACGTAGGAGGTGGGCTCTTTATCTCATATTGTTGATGCTTTTACTGGCTATAGGACTCGTGGGAATCGATAAGTTTGCCAGCCAGAATCAGGGTACACAAAACAAGTTATCTTATGTTGATGCAAGTGCTATCGCAGACAATGTTTCGGACTTTCAAGCATCAGTTCCCGGCGACCAGCAAGTCGAAGTGAACAGTCATTCAACTGCACCAGAAGTTGATATCAATGTGGTCGCATTACCAAATGCATTCATACCAGAGATGACTTCTCCCATATCAAGTCACCAGGAGTCCGATAACGCTGGAGTAGTGCTTGTTCCCAGTTCAGTGGGAAATGACTCCAGAATTGAGCTAACTTTTGTGGAAATATCATCGCGAAAAGCTACACCACTCAATTTTAAACGGAACTTAAGAAATGTAGATCATGCCAATCACGGCATATTGGGCGATCCCTCAATTCGCGTGTCAGGCCTGGTGGCTTGGCCAAAGTATTTGCATACCATACAGGTGTATGGAGGTTTAACCTATCCATCACATGTTGAAACAGTTGAGGAGCAGGCACATCAATTTGGATCAACCATCCACCGCCGACTTAGCAACAGGTTGCGAGCAAAGCTTAACCTGCACTTTGCCAGTGTAAATTTCACAACCCAATCCATGAATCCTCGCCTGGGCGTTGATTACGTTGAATCACCCAGCGATCTGGTACAATTTGACCACTCTATTGTCGAATCCATCAACTCCAATCTTAATCTCGGACTGGATTATCTATTCTGGAAGACAGGCGATTTTTATGCTTATGGAGGAGTGGGATATGGCCTTTCGAAAGAACTGGTGAAGGACATCGATTACATATTCAACGGACAGGATGATCTTGATATCAAGGACGATGTCTATCTATCAAAATCTGATGCCAAGAAATATTTCATCCCGCATGTCGTCCGGTTAGAAACCGGTGTGCAGTATCAAAATGAACTGGGTGGCATCTTGTTTTCTCTCGAGTATCCCATTCAGTTATCGACGACGCGAATCGAAATGTTTCGTCAGTGGCAAGTCAATTTTGGCTTGCTCAGACAATTATAGCTTGGATTTCAGATAAAGAACTCCGCATCTGAAACATCTAATCAGGACTCAGACTTTTTCAAAGATGCCTAAATGAGTTGATATCCAATGCTCATGATTGCGTACGACAATAGCGGAAAATATGATCGAGTTCCAGATCCATTTCTTGAATCAATGAAAAAAGGCGGGCCAGCTCATCGAGCCGACCCGCCTGGGTTTTAAGTGATCTTGAAAGTCTATCGGTTACAATTTAAATCCTACGCCCACTTGAAGGTTGGCCGACAAACCCACACCATTGAATGGACCAACCGAGGCTTGCGGGGTAAATACCACATGCAGGGTCATTTTCTCGGATAGATTTCCTTTTCCACCGAAGTTAAACCCCAGACCAAACATCGAGCCATGATCAGCTTTTTCCTCACCATCATTCTTATTTTTCAAAGCGATGTAGTTCAAAGCGGGTCCAATAAAGATTCCCTTTTGCTTCTTACTGAAGTAGAAATTCAAGCTCGGCTTAAGCATGATGGTTGAACCCAACCGGTGAAAGCCCATAGAACCATCAATGCTGGTTGAAAAATGCTTGCCAAAGGGAGCTTCGACGCCAATTCCAAATCCCGGCAAACTTTCGCCGCTAGCAGTGATGAGTACCGTGGCACTCCCTCGTAGTTCTTGACCTTGTAAACTGTTTTGTGATGCCATCACAAAGATGACAATCATCGAGAGCAATAAGCTCACTTGCATTACTGTGTTTTGGAAGATCATTTGTTTGTGATCAAATCTTTCAGTCAGTGATTTCATGATTTTTGATTAATGATTAAAAAAGGCCACCCTCATCAGCTTGACCTGATGCTTTCAGTTTAATTTTAAAAAGCTATACGGTTTTGCAGTAAGTGATTTGAAGTGGTATGCTTTAGAGATGCACCTGATCGATCAATTCCATAAACTTTACAAAAAAATTGCTGTAAGAGCTATCGATAAGCAATGTAGAACAGCGCAGAACACCTTAGAATTTACTATTTTCAAGAAAGCTGATGTGAAAACGACCGCATTTCAGCCCTTATTCAACAGCCTAGTGAGGTAGATGAACTCTACTGACTTCTACAGAATCACAGAAGTGTGCTTCCAACGATAAAGTTGCTTACTCACCTACTGAATACTATAAGGATCCATCATCTTCAAAATTGTGCTATGCTCAATCTCAAGTCACTTATGCCACTTTGTTTACTCATTGTAGTAGTAAACCTAGCAAGAAGTCAAAACCACTCATTAGATATTAAACTTGACAATCATCAATGCAGAGAAATCGTTGAGCTTCCGAAAATATTGAACGAAAGCTCTGGCTTAGAAGTAGCTGGTCTAGGAGAATTTTGGTCCTTTAATGATAGCAAAGGGAAAGTGGAATTATACAGATTTAATACGTTGGGTCAATTGATGCAGACCCTGGAAATTTCCAACGCCAGTAATACAGATTGGGAAGACATCTGCCAAGATAAGGAGGGATTCATCTATATTGGTGACTTCGGCAATAATGATAACGATAGAAAAGATCTAACCATCTACAAAATTCACTGGCCTGGCTCAGCCGGCAGCACGCAAGAAGTTAAGGCATCAAGCATTCACTTTTCCTTTCCGGAGCAAAGCGATTTCCCACCTGAAAAAGACCAAAGATTTTTTGATGTTGAGGCTATGTTTGCACGAGGAGGGTATCTTTATTTCCTCAGTCGCGATCGATCTAAACCCTTTGTTGGTAAAACACGGCTCTATCGAATACCCAATGTGCCAGGTAAATATCGTGCCGAGTATTTGGAAGAATTCAGTACCGATGAAAACAAAGCATTAGGTCAGGTTACGGGTGCAGATATCAGTACAGATGAGCGCACCCTTGCCGTCATCTCCAAGCAAGCGCTGTGGATTTTCAGACTAAGAGATGATGGTCCGTTTTTGGCAGGAGATTACCAACGAATGATACTTCCGGATGATACCAGAGCTGAAGGGGTTGTTTTCACCGATCCTTGCACCATTTATCTCACCAATGAAAGTAAGAAGGATAAAGCTGCCAGCCTATTCGTAGTAAAGATCTGTAGGTAACATCAATTTATGCATTCAAACTTGAGTACCAAAACATACCACCACTATATTTTGAATCCTAAAGTGAGGTAATAATGTCGAGGTTCAGCTGGTATTACACCAGGACCGGGATAACTTGAAGCTCTTCGTGTAAAATAGGTTGTATCCAACAAATTATTCACACCAAGACTTATAGTGAAACTTTGTATATCATAATTTGCAGATAAATCAAACACTGAATACGAAGGAATATAACCTTGGTTTCCTGTAATTGTCGATTCGGTATTATTCGCATCAGAATATTGGCCGCTGGTATAGTTATAGTTTAAGGTAGTTGAAAACTGATAACCCTTAAAGGTTATACCCGCCTTAAAAAGATGCTCAGGTGCAAATTCGAGGCTATTTCCTTTGAAGTCAGAATTTAAATACTCCGAATTGACATAGGCATAAGAAGCAAACAGGCTTACAGAATAAGGAGCGGCTTGATTAATCGCTTTTAAAAGATTAAATTCAACAAGTGACTCTATTCCCCTATTCCTCGAGTCGGCAACATTGGTTCGGTAAAGACGCGGTAGGCCATCAATTTGACGTGTTATCGTTCCAATTCTGTTGTTGTAGGCAAGATAAAATGCACTGACATCAAATATAAAAAGTTGAGAAATTTGTCCCCTAAAACCTATATCGGCATTATAGCCATCCGAATCCTTCACATTAGGATCGACTTCTATGTTAGGATTTTCAACCCGCATATCATTGAAATGAACCCCTCTAAAGCCTTCTGTAATGTTGGCATAGAAATTTATGTCATCATTGATTTGATACTGAAGCCCTACTCCTAGCAAAGGAAAATTTCTTGTGTTTTCGCGATTTTCATCAACCAACCTACCATTGTCATTAAAATAGCCATCAAAATCAACCTTGATATACTCGTACCTAAAACCTGGAGTAAGGGATAGTCTTGGAGTAAATTGAAAAATATGTTCTCCAAAAACCGCAACGTTGGATGTATTAAACGTATAGTTATTGTATTCCAGCGCATTAGGATTAATAAAGTTAAAATTAGGATCCCTGCCATCCGTTCCCAATCCCTGGCCTCTGGTTGTTTTTCCATCGTACAATCTTAGCCCAATCAGAAAGGTGTTCCTTGTACCACGGAAAAGACCATACTTTTTAATTAATCTAGTCTCCGAACCATAATTTCTATACTCATCTCGCCTCAAATCTCGAAAATCACCTTCATCGGGTATATTGACTGGATCGGTATTTTCTACACTATACCTACTAGAGAGTATGGCGTAATTTCGCATTGAAAGTTTGGTGCCATTTCCAAAATCATAATTCAAAGTAATAGCTGGTAAATTCCAATTCACTCGAAACCAATTTCGCTCTCTTACAGAAATCCTAGGGTCAATGGCAAATTGTTCATCAGTCACTCCTGCCGACAGATGCAAGGTGTACCCCATCTTTGTCATTTCCACACCAATATCCAATTTCTCATTAACATGATACCGAACGGATCCATAACCACTATTTATCCGATAATCGGCATTTTGCCTCCACCCATCGGCACTTCGATGGTGAAAATAACCGAAGTACTCCACTTTGCCTTCTCGACCTCCTATACTCGAATACGAATTAAATAAGTTAAAAGCTCCCACTGTTTGCTTGGTGATGAATTCAAAATCCTTGGTTCTTGGTGCCCCTCTTAATTTAAAATTCAACATTCCCCCTAATTGAGTACCGTATTGTAAAGATGCTGATCCTCTCACTACCTCAATCCTCTCTACTGCCTCCATAGTTGGTGTATAATAGTTATCTGGATATCCAAGAATGTCAGCCGCAATATCATATCCATTTTGCCGGGTATTGTATTCCCAAGATCTATTTGGGCTCAACCCCCTATTCGAAACATTTAATTGAATACCAGTACCATCATTTTCCCAAATATTGGTTCCTGCCACCTTGGCAAAAACTTGACGAGGATTATTCACCGCTAGATTGGCATTCATTTTATCCAAAAGAATAACCTCATTCTTCTTGGATACATATATAGCAGTACCTTTGACGCTCGGCAGCCGACTAATGTCGTTCAAATTCCTTGATGTACTTGAAACAATGATGTCGGCTAAATCTTTCACTTCATCTTCTAGCCTAACATTGATAGTTTGAACTTCACCATTCACTGTTATGGTCTGAACTACTTCTCCATAAGAAATGTGCTTGAAGTTAATTTCATATGTCTCAGGCTCTAGATCCGATATGCTAAAATATCCATCTTTATCTGTAGTAGTTGCGGCTAAAGTTACCGCATCCTTACTTACGAAAACTGCCACAGTTGCAATGGGTACATCACGTTCAGTGGTTACTTTACCTTGAACCGCTGCAATTGGTTGCTGCGAAAAGATTGACAAACAAGTACAAAGGAGGACTAATGTGGCGAATAGGATTTTTAGAGTTTTCATTTCATTATTTTTTATTCAAGTTGTCATGTACTGATTATTGCTTGAGAGGTTAGGTTCAATTGGCGCTTCACCTCCCCTGGTATGGCAAAGCGCAGATACAGGGGAGGAATGACCAGAAGGTTTAACAAGGTGGAAGTTACCAGGCCGCCCAGTATTACCACGGCCATCGGCAGTTCAATCTCGTGCCCCGGAATGTCACCGACCCAAACCAGTGGTACCAGGGCCAGACCGGTGGTAGCGGCAGTCATCAGGATCGGTGCCAGCCGTTCCTTTGCACCCCTCATCACCATTGCGATGCCAAACGCTTCCCCCTCGTGCTTCTCGAGGTGTTGGAAGTGGTTGATCATCATAATCCCATTACGGGCAGCAATGCCAAGGATGGTCAAGAATCCAACCATCGAGCCGAGTGATATAATCCCGCTGGTGAAGTAGGCTGCCAGTACTCCTCCGATCAACGCCATGGGCAGGCAAAGGAAGGAAAGGAACGCCAGCCGTGTACTCTTATAGGAGGTATGCAGTAACAGGAAGATCCCGAACATAGCGAGGATGGCATAGATGAACATGTTACGCCGGGCCAGCTGCCGCTCGGTATATTCACCTAGGATTTCCGGGTGGTATTCATGAGGGAATTCGACAGAGGCCAACGCGAGATTCACATCGGCCATCACAGAGCCAAGGTCCCGTCCTCTCACATTGGCCCCTACATCAAGCCGACGAGTAAGGTTCTCCCGCTCGATTATGTTTGGCGTAGGCTCGATCGTGATATCAGCCACATCTTTAAGGCGGACGAATCCACCACCCGGCTTGTCGATGGGCAGATTCTGTATATCCGTCAGGTTGGCGCGGGCTTCCGGAATGCTCCAGATGTTGATGTCATAGGCTTTCCCTTCGCGGAAGATATCACCCATTTCTTCACCGGCGACCAGGTGGGTAGCCTGGCGACGGACATCGCCCGGCTTTAGCCCGTACTGGTGCGCCTTGTCCAGGTCGACCTTTACCTGAACCTGCGGGATCTCCTCATTCAATTCTACATGTAAGTCAACGATCCCTTCGATCTCTTCCATCGCATCACGAATCTCCCTGGCCTTGCTGCGAAGCACTTCCAGTTCTGGTCCGTACAGGCGGATCACGATCGCCTCGGAGGTGCCAGTGAGTACCTCCCGGATCCGTTCCTTCAGGTAGGTTAGTACATCCCGGTACAAGCCCGGGTACCCGTCGACGACCATCTGGATCTTGTTTACCGTCTCTTCGTAGTGAACACTTGGATCGACGCTGATCCAGTTTTCGCCGAAGTTCATCCCAACGACTTCGTCCATATAAAAGGCCTGCCCGATATGGGCACCGAAGTTTTGCACGCCTTCGATAGCGCGTAACTCCTTACTTCCCTGGATGGTGATCCGGTTCATCTCTGGCCAGGAAGTGGCCGGTTTGGTCACCCAATGCATGAGGAAGTCGCGTTCCTTGAAGGAAGGCAGCAACGACTGACCCAGTCGGGGCATAATGAATACTCCGGCCAGGATCACCAATGCGGCGATCAGATAAGCATGCCGTGGTGTGCTGATGATCCGGGAAAGAAGGGTGACATACCCGCTTTGCAACCATTTTAAAAGATGCGACTCCCTTTTTTGTAGTGGAGCGTTCCGCAGGAGGATATAGCTCATGGCCGGTGTCACCGTAAGGGCCACAATCATGGATGCCAAAACTGCGATCGCATAAGAGGTAGCCAGGGGCTTGAAAAACGAGCCCGAAAGGCCTTCCATAAAGAACACTGGAAGCAGGGCCACCACCTCGATCAAGGTCGCGAAAATAATCGCACCTCGCACTTCCAGGGAGGCGTCAAGAATGATCCGGAAGGTGGATTGGTTACTTCCCTCAGCCCGTGCCAGCCGGAGCCTTCGCATGATGTTTTCCACATCTATTATGGCATCGTCGACTACTGCTCCAAGGGCAATCACAAAGCCGGCAAGAATCATGGTGTTGATCGTGGCACCCTGCAGGTACAACACAATCGCTCCAGCCATCAGCGATAATGGAATCGCCACGCTGCTGATCAAGGTAACCCTCCATTCATACAGGAAGGCAAAGAGGATAAACACTACCAAAAAACACGCGATTCGGAGGGCTTTACTGAGATTGTCGATCGACATGTCGATGTAGGTCGCAGGACGGAAAATCGCCGTATCGATATCTACTCCCGGCAATCCGGGTTTCAGCCGTTCTATGGCCGCTTCCACTCCACGAGTGATATCCCGGGTGTTGCCCCACGGCAGTTTTTCAACAATGAGCATCAGCCCAATATCATCGTTGATGATGGCGTCTCCCACCATCTGCTGATGGTCTTCTACCACCCGGGCTACATCGCTCATAAGGATGGGCTGTCCGTCCACTTCCTTCACCACCACCCTCGCCAGATCACTGGGTTCCGTAACGGGCAACACATGCCGAACGCCATACCGCTTATTGTTCATTTCCACCCAGCCTCCTTTGGCAATCAGCGAACTTTTGTCGTAAAACAGCAACCCGGCATCGACCGCTTCAGCGGTGGCCTGTTTGATCTCTTCAAAGCTCACACCGAGCTCGTACATTTTGTCTGGAATGACCTGGACAACCTGCATCCTGATCCGTTCGCCCCAAATGGCCACGTGGGCCACTCCCGGAACATCCAGGATGGCATCGTTGAGCTTCCAGTAGGTGATCATGGACAGGTCGATGACCGAAAGGCTATCAGACGACAAGCCGATCTTCATACACCGGCTGGTAGCCGACAGTGGCTGAAGCATCAAAGGAGGTGCTGCCCAAGTAGGCAGCGTGGGCGTGGCGGTAGCGATCTTTTCCGCCACCAGCTGCCGGGCCTCCATAATGTCGGTACCGGGTTCGAAAATGAGTTTGATAGCCGACAACTGGGTCACCGACTTGGAGCGCATCACATCCAGACCAGGTATCCCGTTAAAAGCATGCTCCAATGGTACGGTGACCAGTGCTTCTACCTCATTGGATTCCAGTCCGAGGCAGATGGTCTGGACCTCCACCAAGGGAGGTGCAAATTCCGGGAATACATCGACCGGCATCTCACTGACCTGCTTGATACCAAAGTACATCATGGCCAGCCCTGCCGCAATGACCAGGAACCGAAATCGAAGACTTGCTTTTACTATCGAACGCATCATAGTCTTAGCTCTTTAATGTCCAACTTCATATTCGGTTCCGTACAACTCGGCCGCTCCAACCGTCACCATTTGGGTTCCCACCGGGGGACCTTCAAACAACACCACCTTGTCGCCTTTTATGAAGTCAACTTTTATTTCATGCCGCACATATTCCCTTGGATGAGGATTGGTGTACACCCAGACATGTGCATGGGCATCGTAGATCACCGCGGCAAACGGAATGACCAGTCGCTCATCCGGGCCTCCTCCTTCTAATACCTCCAAAGTGACGGGGGCCGTTTCAACGCCGAGTCGCTCCACTGCCTTTTCAGTCAGTTTTAGCTTGCTTAGCTCGCTGCCATCGATTTTTTCTAAGTGTGCCGGTTCGACATACTGGTAGTCGTCTGCGCCCTGATGGCATCCCCAAAATGAAAGCACTATAGCCAAGCTGACGGTCAATGTGATTTTATAATGGATGAATTTCATGTTCTTTTGTTCTTGCATTCAAATTCAACTACTGGGCTATATACTCGGTGCGAGATCATGTTCCAGCATGGCCTTCTCTTCCTCTAAGATGGAATCGGATACTTTTCCGAACTGGTGGTAGAGTGCGGGCAGCACAAACACATTTAGCAACAGGATGGTAACCAAGCCCCCCAGCATGACCATTGACATGGGATGGAAGACTTCCATCCCGGGAGCACTGCCGAAAAAGACAAAGGGCAGCATGACCAGGGCTACTGTTAAAATGCTCATCAGGATCGGGCCGAGCCGTTCCTGAAATCCCTTCTTGACCAGATCTTCTCCGAATTCCATCCCTTCGATCACCTCAAGGTTCTTGAAGCGCTTGATCAGGAGAATACCCTGGTTGGTAGCCAAGCCGAGGATCCCGAACAAACCAGCAAGGGCACCTGCTGTCATTTGGCCTCCGGTCAGCCATACCATGACTAATCCGCCTGACACGGTGATTAGGAGGGTCGGGAATACCACGAGTGACATTCGCCAGCTCCAGAAGCAAGCCTGAAGAATAAGCAGAATGCCGATCAGACATGCGATCACCACACTCCATACGGTCGACTTCGATTCCTGCTGAGAAGCATAATCTCCAACCAGCTCAGCATGATACTCCAGTGGGAAGTCTACATGTGCCAAGGCGCGGTCGATTTCAGTGTTGAGGGTTGGAGCCATGCTTTTGGGAATGTTGAAAACGACGTCCCGGTAGCGGGAAACCATTTCTCGATGGATCACTGCAGGGGTTTCCACTTCCCTGACATGGGCAACTTCACTGAGCAGCACCTGTCCGCCTCCTGGTTTGTCGATCAGCAGGTTCCGGACGGCGTTAATATCATTTCGGACCTCCGGCTTACCCCAGACAACCACATCAAACACTTTCTGGCCTTCAAACAGGTAGCCCACCTCAATCCCAGCCAAAAGGATGGCGGCGGTGCGGCGGACATCACCGGGTTTGATATTGTGCCTCCGGGCTCTTTCCAGATCCACCTCAATCTCGAGGTTAGGTTCCAAGGGAGGATCAACCACTATGGCGTCGTGTAGTCCCGAGATGCTGCTTATGGCAGCCTTGATCTCTTCGGCCTTTGTTTTCAGGGTTTCTTGATTTTCGCCATACACCCTAACTGCATACTCGTGACCGGTACCGCGCAGACGCTTGTTAAGGACTTGGTCGCGGTAGGATTGCAGCTTGCTGGTTATGTTAGGAAAACCATCGAGTACCTCCTGGATGTGTTCTGTGATCTGGTCATGATCCCTTGCTGCGTCATCATCCATGCTCACCCAGATTTCGCCGGAATGTACATTGGTGATCTTATCCGACAATACGGCCCGGCCGACATGGGCAGCCACATTTTTGATGCCCGGGATCTTACCCAGACTTTGGATGGCTTCGGTGGTGACGCGGGTCATCTCCGGATGAGAAGTACCGTAGGGGGCGTCCCAGCTGATCACCATATCAAACTCTTTGGGAACTGGAAGCTCGGGATCAAGATTGATCATTGAAAGGGCCAGCAGCCCGCCCAGGGCAACGACACCTAATGTAATAAAGGCCATCGCTGGTTTCTTGATGAAGCGGGTCACTCCATTATCAAAGGCAGCACGCAAGGGCACCAACAGTGGAGATTCACGATGCGGGGAAACACCATTCGAAAACAGCATAACACTGAGGGCTGGAGTGATCAGTAGAGCGACTACGGTAGATACGAGGAGTGCAGTCACATAGGCCAAGGCCATGGGATGATAAAATGCACCTGCCTTACCTGATACGAAGAACAGCGGCAGGGCGGCAAGCAGAAGGACACCCGTTGCGTACATTATTGGGCTGCGGGTTTGATATACGGCCTGCAGCACGATGGTTGGTGTACTTTTATTCTTGCCTTGGGCCACCTCCTCTGAAATGCGTTTTCTAATATGCTCAATGTTGGTGATGGCGTCGTCAATGATCACCCCGAGTGCTGCGATGAAACCCGCAAACAACATCATATTCAGGGAGTATCCCATTACGTACAGGAAATAGACGCCGGCCAGCAGGGACATCACTACCGCCACAAAACCAATCACTGCTGACCTCCACTGATAGAGGAACAGAAACATGGCCAACAAGCTCAGCAGCAAGCCAATCAGCAGGGCCACCGACAGGTTGCCAAGGGAGGCTTCGATAAAATTGCCCGGTTGGTAGATCTCCATGTCCATAGCAATACCGGCCAGGCCGGGTGCCAGGGATTCCATGGCTTCTTCTACCCCTTCGGCCACCTTGGCAGTGTTAGCCCAGGGGAATTTCTCGACGACCAGCATCAGGCCTGGGCTACCATTCACGATAGCGTCGCCAATTAGCGGCTGGTGGTTCTCCACCACTGTCGAAATATCGCTCAATTGCTTATCCGGATGGCCTGATACTGAAACCTTGGCCAGATCTTCCGGGGTAGAGATCGGCAGGAGGTGACGAATACCCAAACGCTGGTTAGGGGTGTCGAAGAATCCTCCTGTGCCAGGCTTTGATGATTCCAGGAAGGTGAGCGGGGAAAACCACAAAGCTTCACCCCCCGTCTCAACAACCTCATCTAGGGTTACTCCATTTTTGTGCAATTCGATCGGGTCGACTTGAATTTGTAGCTGGCGCTTGCGCTGGCCCCAAATGGAAACGTTGGCAACACCTTCCACCCCCATCAGGTAGGGCTGAATAGTCCAACGTGCCAATACCGATACATCGATCAACGATACCTCAGGACTTGTAGGTGAAAGTCCCACCTTCATGACTCGGCTGGTCGAGGAATAGGGCTGGAGCATGATGGGTGGTGCAGAAACGTTGGGCAATGCATGGGCTTGGGTAAGCCGCTCCGTCACTACCTGACGGGCCTTCAAAGGATCCGTACCTGGCTCAAACACGCACACCACCCTCGACAGACCCGGCATTGATTCTGACCAGATTTCATCCAGGTATGCAATCCCGTTGAATAAATCCTGTTCGAGGGCCACCGTAAGCAACTGCTCAACCTCTTCGGCCGATAAGCCCAAGGCCTCTGTTTGAACCTCAACATAGACGGGAGAAAATTCCGGATAAATGGAATAAGGAGCTTTATAAAGTTGAGAAATACCCAAAGCAATCACGATGACTGTGATGGATGCAACCAGCAGCCGGGCTTCCATGCTCGATTTAATAATCCCTCTCATTATTAGCGGTTTATTTAAATGTTTTTCGTAGAAACCTTGCCTCATATTAGGGAAAGCTCCATCAGTAAATATTCTTCTTAAATAAAATTGCTGTAACAAATACTGCCGATAAGCAGTGCTGCAGACCCAAGGTCACAATCTAGTTCATCATGGTATTAATGGTTTAACACGACAATTTCACCCCTCTTTGGTGAAAGAAGAAAATGCGTACTCTAGTAACTTCCAGTTAATACGGGTTTTAGCGAAATGACTAGCTCGTTACGGTCTACTGTTGGTGCAATACTACAATCTTGGGGATAAATCTTGCACCTTCCCACTCGTAGGTTGGGCTAAAGATCACTCAGTAAGAATGTGCTGAAAATCAATTACCAAATTTGGTAATTACTGGACATCTAGAACGTGATCGCCCTCCCGAAGATCGCTCCCTTTTGCTATGAAATTAATTATATCCATCATTTTTAGTTGGGATTCGAATTATTTGAAGTCATTGAAGTAAGAAAATGTCTTCTCTCTGATTTTCAGGAAGATCAATGACTCTTTGTCTTGGACTGGTGGCACCAAATTGGCCAAGAAAAGTAACAACCCCTTGGAATGTTGAAATTTCTGTAGAAGTTTAGGTAACGAATAAAACCGAGTGGCAATTCGAAGAGCAGGAGATTGGACAGCATGCCATAAGACATGCTCCCTGCGGTGGAGCCTGGTCAATTGAGTGCGCTGCATAGTCTTTGTAGTGTTCGCAACTACTAATGTAACTTTAACTCATACGTAGAGTCAGAGTAACCTGTCTAATTTAGCAAAAAAAAAATCGCCATGCAATATACTGCCAAAGAAAAAGGCCACTTTTCCCCATATTTTTTCACATGGTAAAATTGAGCCTAGCCGTAATAAATAAATTACTCTGAAGTCCCTTCTATTTATCTCCCCTCCTCCTCAAAGACAGTTTGTGAGATGGACAATTTTTTTATCGACAAAAGCCTGAAAAATTACCTCAGCCTTTCCCGATCAACAATAAACCTCGTATCTTTAATTTGTGTCGTTGACCATGTGGACTAAATCCCGTAATATCATATCTGAAAAAATTCATATGCAATATGCCTTGGCTCTTTTAGTCGTTCTTCTGAGCTGTAGCAGTCTTGAAGAATCGCACAATCAATCCACCAGATCCTGGCAGAAACAGTTCGGTCTAGAGGATCGGAAACTGCTCCCCACCGGTCGAAATACCTTCTTTATATTGGAACCCGGATATCAGTTGGTACTAGAAAGCAATACAGAAAAACTAGTGATAACGGTGCTGGATGAAACCAAAAATATCGGCAAATATGTAACTCGCGTGGTAGAGGAACGAGAATGGAAAAATGATATGATTACCGAAGTATCGAGAAATTTCTTTGCCATCGATGAGCTAACCAAGGACGTATTTTACTTTGGAGAGGAGGTTGACATGTATAAGGGTGGCGTTGTTGAAAGCCATTCGGGGGCATGGATAGCTGGAGAAAATGAAGCAAACCCCGGACTGATTATGCCGGGAAAACCTGAAGTCGGATATAAATATTATATGGAATTGGCTCCCAGAGCAGCCATGGACCGGGCTCAAATCATCAGCCTCGATGACCAATTGGCAACACCCGCTGGTCTCTATACACAGTGTCTCTTAACCAAAGAAGGCTCAGCTCTAAATCCGTTGGAATTGGAATTTAAAACCTATGCACCTGGGATCGGACTCATTCAAGATGAGAAGTTGTTGCTCAGTCGATATGGGTTTGCAGACAATAAATAATGTCCTGGTTGCCCTAGAGAGTGTCCTCAAAATCAAGAGATCCTGATTCCTTAAAACGCTGTCCAAATCGATACTGAGCACCCAAATAAATCAGTTGTCGATTGCGCCGATATTGCCGAAGTTGGAATAGGACAGGTGTATCGATTATCCGTTTCCATTGCAGGGAGGCAAAGACATCGGATACCGTCAAGATGAGAGATGCCCTGTTTCGCAGTATATCTTGTCTCAAACCAACATTGAGGAGAAACATGGGTCGATACTTTCCCTGTGGGGTGAGACGAGCAGATCGATATTGGGCATTTACCTGGAAAAAACTGCTCCTGGTAAAGTTTCCGTTTATGGCCAATTTACTCTGCCAGGAGACAATTGAATTCTTGTCGCTGTATCCCAAATTGGATGCATCAAGTGTTCGGTAAAATACGTCAGAACTCAAGTTAATGCCCAATATATCATTGAAATTTGTCGTGAAGATCAACTCCAAGCCTGCTGAAGATTCACTGGCTAAATTGACGTATCTGGTCTGCAGAATTGAATCTTCAACAATCTCTTGGATTCTAGTGAAGGCATCATACTTATGCCGGTAGTAAACACTCGGCAGGATGCTAAAATTCTGACCTTGCCACCGGTACCCAAATTCCATGGAATGAATGAGCTCTGGCTTCAACTTAGGATTCCCAACTTCTCTGTTCCGGGGATCTTCATATTCGGCAAAGGGATTGTGCTCATCGCTATCGGCGCGGTTTACCCTCCGGCTGTAGCTCAAAGCCAACTCCTGATCATCATCCAGTTCGTATCCAAGATGGATCGTGGGATAAATACGGAAGTAATTATTGGGAATTTCCCTATTTTCACTACGAAGCCTTGAAGTAATCAATGCTTGTTCTGCACGGAATCCCAGAAGGAAACTAAAATCTGAAATTGTGTGACCATAAGTCGTGTAGAGTGAATGGATGCTTTGCGTAAAAAGGAATTGCCTGGTTCTTTGATGATCGAGATTCCATTCGCTGGTCTGCTCTGAGAATATCTCTCCAAGGAAACGAATATCATCTTCCAGAAATGTTCCAACATATCCAAGTTCTAACTCAGAATCCTCACCAGTCGGCTTAGCATACTCTACTGACAATTCAGCTAAAGGGCCGCTCTTTTCTATAAGGTTGTGGCTATTCGACGTTAGATTGATTGGCAGGTAGTAGTTTTCATCATAGAAATTATCTTCTGATTCCTTGTAAGCCGCATACGCGAACTCAACAGCTAAAGAATGATCTTCCTCATCAAACTCATGGTCAAAGGAGAAATTTAGCTCAAACTCTTTTTCCAATTCCTCTAATCTGCGATCGATGACGAATTCCGAGTTTACCTCCCTCTCTACCAGCCAGTTGGAGTTGGACACTACATCATCTCTGCCCACCGAATAATTTCCAGAAATGTTCATTTGACTGTTTTCACTTATTGATAAATCCAGTCCGGCAATGAGTAAGTGAGAGGATGCATCCTTAGATTCGATGCTATTATTCTCGGATGTGCTTAGAATTTTGCCGCTTCTGTCCTTGGAAATTCTTAGATCTCGAAGTGACTCAGGAGTTAATGCATGCCGAAAAGCATAGCCACTGTAAATATTCAGATGATCCGTACTCCAATTTAGATTGAGATTAGTGCTAAATCTTTCCAGATTGCCTGCATTCGCCAAAAGTGTACCATTTAATCCCTTGTTCGTTTCCTTTTTTAAGACGATGTTGATGATTCCAGCCATACCATCGGGCCGATATTTGGCAGATGGATTAGTCATCACTTCTATGTAATCAATTGTATTTGCCGGAAGGGATTTTAGAAAATCCGTAGGGTTCGTACGTGCTAGGGCAGAAGGCCTTCCATTTACAAGATAAGTAATATCGCCACTTCCCCTTAAACTGATGGCACCGTTGACATCGACCGATACCGATGGTAGATTTTGCAATATCTCAGTTGCTGAAGCTGTTTGGCTAAAAATGTCTTTGGCCACGTTATATACCTTCCTATCCAATGCAAAATTGAACTGAGCTTTGGAGGCACTAATCTCTATTTCTGACAACAGCTGACCAAACCCGATTGGAATCTTACCTAAATCAACTTTCGGCTCATCTGCAGTGACAACAAATATGTCTGTCCTTTTTGTTTCATACCCTACAAAGCTGATCTCTAAATAGTACACTCCAGTGTCCAACTGTAAATTGAACTTTCCCAGGCTATCAGTTATAGCCCCAGTCACGAACTGTTCCTGCTGATGATCAAAAAGAACGACATTCGCAAGCTCCAATGGTGTATTGCTGGATTGCTCGATAATTTCTCCCGATAGCGAAATGGCTTGTGCCAATACCATGTCGGTAGCCACGACAGTGATACAGAAAATGGGTAAATACCATTTTGCCATATTCAATGATTTATTCGGGAAAACGATCTCCAATCGATTCAATCCCTGCAGTCTGCAAAAAAGGCAGGGGGTTTTCAAGTTGTATGTCGATTATTTGGGAATCTCGTTTGTGTGAATGGGTCGACTTCGTTATCGTCTTACCTCACAGGGCTCTGTCATATGGTATACTTTCCGGTTGCTTCTACGCTCGTAGGCAGCTGCTTCCAGCTTCAGGGCTGATTCTCTCATTTTTTTGAGATTCTCTCCTTCAAGTTGTATCACGTCTACCAGTTCCAATAGTTCCTGAGATGGATCATCTCCTTTATAACCGACCTGTACATTGCCTACCCCTTGTGCCCAATACTTCAATTGATACACACCCGGCTCCTCCTCTGATGTTTCTGAGATAACCAGCACATTATCATAGCAACCCATGGGCACACATGTGGAAACACCCATTTCATGCACTTGCCCACGATCTGTGAAATCTACTTCTGGGCCCCACCCCTGGGAATAGCTGGGGGTTCCCACCCATGGATTAGCCAGCATCGAAATCCCTGGTCTTGCATCTTCAATCCCAGCCATCCAATGTGGCGCCTCGGCAAATTCACCATCTTCATATTCCTCAGGATACTCGCCCATTCTCCAGACATTGCCTTCTTTATCTTGTGCAAAAAAGGCAAGTTCTGCTTCTACCAGTTCTCCACCACTATAGTCTAAATCCCAGGTAACCAAAGTATTAATACCTTCAATCACTTTAGTAAGATCCGTCACGTTGATGATCACCCGGTGCACCAATGGTTCATCCTCATCACTGAGAGTGGTACCAGCATAGACAAAACGCATCCCCGGTTTTAGAGTCATCCATTCATTGGTGATGACATTAGAATTTTCATCGAAATTGTTTGGATCGAAATCCTCCCATTTTTTCTCTTGTGCAGTTGTTGAACCAATTGAAAGCAAGATGAAAAATATGGTGGTCAAGAAGAAAGCATTTTGATAGATGTTTCTAGCTGTGGAAATCTTAGAGCGGTTCATATTTAAACAGTTTTTTTTAGATGTGACGAATTATTACTCGCAAAAAATTTTACTTACAATGCCTTTGCATAGTTTGGTGCCGGGTTAGTATGGTCGTTGCTGGTAAAAAAACCCACCGCTTCTCATGAAACAGCTAGCTACTCTTCTTCCTCCTCTTCCTCTTCTTCAGGTGCATTTGGCACTTCAATTACATCCTCAAATTCCAGTTGTTCCGGTTTGCGCTTCCGCTTACTAACATAGGACTGCCCAAAATGGTAGGAAACTCCGAGATAGAAAATCTGATTATTACGTCCATAATTGGTATTCCAAAACAAATTGGGATTGTCTATAATATTTTCAAATTCAAGTGATGCAAATAAGTCCGATACGGTAAAGACAAGGGAAGCATTTCGATTAAAGATGTCTTGTCTCAATCCAAGATTTAGGAGAGCCAATGGTCGAAACTTACCTTGTGGGGTCAGGCGGGAGGATAGATAATGTGCGTTTAGCTGAGCAAATGTGGTCTTCGAAAGTCTCAAGTTTGCCCCCAATTTGGCATCCCAGGATATTTGAGATTGGTGCTTGGCAAGTCCCAGATTGGAACCATCTAGTTCATTATAGTAAAAATTGCTGCTGAAATTCAAGTTGATGTTGTCGCTCACATTGCCGCGAAACACCAATTCCAGGCCAGCTAGGGTTTCATTTGAAAAATTGATAAAAGTCGTATGCAATATCGAATCCTGTTGGATCTCTCGCAACTCGGTGAACGCATCAAACTTGTAACGATAGTACAGAGCCGGCATAAATGTAAAGGCGGAGGTCTGCTTGCGGTAAGCCAGTTCAACAGAGTGTATTTGCTCAGGCAGCAGCCTGGGATTGCCAGCGTCCCTGGTTCTGGGATCATCGTACTCCGGAAATGGATTATGCTCATCGGGATCAGCGCGGTTGATGCGTTTGCTGTAGCTTAACTGCAACTCCTCAAAGTCATCAAATTCATACGCCAATGAAAGGCTGGGAAAGAAGTTATTGTACGGATTCTTAATGATTTCATTGGTTGTTGTAGAGCTGAGATCGGATTTAATATCTGTCCATTCTGCACGCAGACCAGCACTAAAACTAAATGCTTCGATGGCGTGACCGAAGACGATATAGCCGGCATGCATGTTCTGATCAAATTTGAATCGATAGGTCTTACCTGGATCCGCAATCCAGTCGCTGAAAAGATTTTCACCAAGGATATCGATGTCATCCCGGACAAACTCGGCAAGATAACCGATCTCCAACTCAGACTCCTCACCGATTGGACGGCCATAGTCCACGACGAATTCCGTCACCGGGCCTCCCTTTTTAATGAGATTACGGCTCTGAAATTGTCCCGTTTGGGGGCTCAGATAACGCTCAAAATAAACATTGTCCTCCTTTTCATCATAACCTCCAAAATTGGCTTCAATAGCAAGTGCATGATCTTCATTGCCAAATTCATGCTCATAGGCAACACCGATATCGTACTCCTGTTCAAAGCCATTGTAATTGCGGTCAATGGTAAAATTTCTAGACAAAGGCACATCTTCTTCGAGCTCTTCAGTCGACCACTCGGTCAAAGAATTGTTGTCATTATTCAGATAAAAATACTCACCGGTGATTTCCAATACTCCATTTTCACCCAAGGGAAAATCTGAGCCCGCAGTCACAATATGCGATAGTTCACCAAAGGATACATCGCTTCTACTGCTGAATGAATTTAAGGTATTTCCTGCTCCGTCACGCTCGATCCGTCGATCGAAGATATCTTGGGGAGTAGTGGCATCCCGGATACCGTAGGTTACGAAGAAATTGGCATCCTCCAATCCATAGTTTAGACTCAGGTTAGCAGTATACCGGTCCAAATTTCCAACATTCCCTTGGACAGTGCCATTAATACCCTCTCGATTGGCATCTTTAAGAACAATATTTATAATGCCTCCAGCTCCATCTGGCCGGTAACGCGCAGAGGGATTAGTAATGACTTCAACACGCTCAATGGTGCTGGCAGGGATCTGCTGCAAGGCAGCTGATCCCCCCGAGCGCAATAGTGCCGATGGCCTTCCATTTATAAGAAAACTGATATTTGATGTTCCCCTTAGGTTCACTTGCCCATTCACATCGACGGTCACCGAGGGTAGATTCTGTAAGATTTCAGTGACAGAATTTGTCTGGCTCAGGATGTCCTCCTCCACATTATAAACCTTCCGATCTATACCTAGATTTAGGATGGATCTCTGGCCTACCACCTCCACTTCCTCTAAGAGTAAGACATTGATTTCGATGCGAATCTCACCCAGATCTGTTCTTTTTCCTGGTGTCACCGAAAAAGCCCTCGACTTTTTCGTTTCGTAACCCACAAAGCTTACTTGAACATGATACTTGCCTAGGGCGGGATCTTCAAAAAGGAATTGGCCTTTCTCATCGGTAATGACACCGGTGATGAAATCTTCGCTTTCATTATTAAATAATACGACATCCACAAATTCCATGGGCTCCCCAGTGGAAGCTTCTACAACTTTGCCCACGACGGCAGATGGTGAGTTGGGTTGTGCCGATAAATAACTAGTCAGAAGGCCATAAAGCAGCCAAGCTATTGAAGAGATTACGAGTTTGAATGTGTTCATTGTAAAGCTACCCGAGAAGTCTACCTTCTACAAAGTACAAACTAATATATATTCTTTAAGTAAAAAAGTCAAGGTGCAGTTTTTAAATGGGAAATTTTGCCAAAATTAATCAGCCTTATAAAATCTGCACCTCGAATAATGATGGATAATTGCTAGGTTGCAATCATTTCTCTACAAAGACTGACCTCAAGGTAAGTTTGAAATTTGGAGACAATTTGGAGACAATTTGGAGACAAGAAAAAAACCAGCTCAGCTGAAGTTTAGTATTAACCGATGCCATCCATCTTCCAACTCATATTTGATATCAAAATCATATGTATTGCAAATCTCCTTTACAATGGCTAGTCCTAAGCCCAGAGAAGGAGCTGCATCATCTCCCTTGCTAAAACGGTCAAAAAGGGCATCAGTGGGAACAGTGAGTGGTGATCCCTGATTTCCGACGCTCAATTGACCCTCTTTAAGCATCACCTCGATTTGGCTTCCAGTAATGCAATGCTTAACCGCATTTCCCACAAGATTACTGATCAAAACTTCAGCAAGGACTGGATCCATGACGGTGGAGACTTGATCCAAATACTTGGCAACGGTCAATTTCTTTTCAGTGATAAAGGGCTTGAGTTGGTCCAGTCTAATTTCGATGATCTCCTTTAAGTTAACCTCCTGATCATCGGTATACTGGCGATTTTCAATACGCGTCAGCAAAAGCAGAGCTTGAGTCAATTTTGAAAGACGGGTACCCGCATGATCGACCTGAGTTAGGATGTCCAATTGCTCCTTTGATAGATTCTCGCCTTGAATAAGGAGCTCAATCTTACTCTTGATAATAGCCAGTGGACTCTGAATCTCGTGAGAAGCATTTTCAGCGAACCTTTTCAAGGCTCGGTAATCATTCAATAATTTGGCCGTCATAGATTCCAATGCCCGGGCTAATATGGAAAATTCTTCAATGTCCGTAGTTATTGGAGCAAATGGCTTTGCTCGATTAAAATTGAAACCTTGTATTTGCTCAATAGTTTTATAAAAAGGTTTCCATAATCTAAGGGCAACATATCTATTGACCAGATTGATAGCCAGCAGAAGCAGGGCAAATATTCCAAATGCATTCAGCAGAATACTGGTGATAAACTCCTCATTTTCGAGCTTGGAATGCCGTATGGAAATGCGATAGGGCTTACCACTAATCATTTCGTGATAATCCAGCCGTCGAATTGGTTCTTGTTCCTGGTCTATATCACTCCATTGTAAGGTATCTGAAAACTGTTCATAGTCATAAAATTCTGAAAGGGCCTCTATATCTAAGACATGATCCCCGATCGCTATGGTAGATGGCAAACTGTCCATCGCGGATAATTGCACTTGTAATCTCGCTTTGTCATCTAGCAATTGTTCGTCGATTTCTCTATTTATCGTCCACCGGATGACAAAGACGAGGATGACACCACCTAAGACGAAGGCTAGCGTAGAATAGAGAAGATAGTACCGGCCGGTGCGATGGAGCAACTTCACTATTCGGAAAATTTATATCCCATTCCGTAGATCGCATGAATATAGTCCTGTGAACCTGCCGTCACCAGTTTCCTTCGCAAATTCTTGATATGCGAATAGATAAAGTCAAAACTATCCATCATATCAGCATCATCACCAACTAGGTGCTCGGCGATGACTTCTTTACTCAACACCCTTTTAGTGTTGGCAAGAAAGTACAATAGTAGTCGATATTCGGAGCGAGTCAAACTAATGCTCTGGTTTCTGACTCTGACTTCATGATTGCCCGTGGCCACCGTGATTTCATTAAATTCAACTTGTTGCTTGCCGTCGAATTGTCTTCTACGCAAGAGCGCCTTGATCCTGGCATTGAGCTCTGAAAGATTAAAGGGTTTGGTGAGGTAATCATCTGCACCTTGTTCTAGGCCTTTGATTTTGTCGTCAGCGGAATACTTGGCTGAGATGATGATGATCCCGGATCTCGAATGACGTTCCCGCAAGGCACGGATAATATCCAGACCACTACCCCCGGGCAAGGTGATGTCCATCAAAATGCAATCGTATTCATAGATCTCCGATTTAACCATTGCCTCCTTAAAGTCGCAGACCACTTCACACAAGTAACCCTCATCTTGCAGATATTGATCAATCGAATTTGCCAACGCGACTTCGTCTTCAATAATCAAAATCTTCATAGATCAGGTTTAGAAGATGAGAAATGGATAAAAGCATGGCTAGTACTCTGTCAAGCTAATTATTGTCGTTTATTTTAATGTCTTTTTGCGAATTTCGTCCTCGCAGATCCTCACTGTAGCTCCGGCTACAATTGCGGTCTGCTGCTCGAACTTCATCAAAAATCATATTAAAATAATTCAACATAACTAACTTAACAGAGTACTAGTACTCTGTCCACTAAATATTAGTAAGAATTTTAATGGACAGTACTTTTTGCCTCCAGCCAAGTTGAATCTCGTCTTTCCCAAATAACTCAACAGGCATGAAAATATTCATTTACACCAAATGATAACCCCTCACAAGATTTCATCACATGTAACCGACCACAGGTCGTTTCTTACATAAATCACTAAGGGCCCTTCAATCAGGTGCTCCTTGCCTATATCAATACCGTAATCAGGTTTACTAGAATCAATTCTCATGAACGGAGCAATGAAACAGCAAACCGTTTTCACATTACCTGTACGAAGCCAAATGGGAAATAAGTTGCGCGAGGATGCACAATTGTACATATCTTTAGATGAAACCACCTCATCTTGATTTAGCACAGGAACATTCAAGAAGTATTCAGTGCCCGGTAAGAAATATCAAAATAAGACATTACAGCGTGCAATTTCGGGAGATCCAATTGTTCAAAGACAGTTGTTTGCTGAATACTATGGATATGTCAAATCCATTACTCTACGTTATATGAGCTCTCGAGAAGAAGCAGACGAACTGCTCAATGACACCTTCCTCAAGTTTTTTGATACACTTCGCCGGTACAATCCGGATCGACCTTTGAAGACCTGGCTTCGCACCATCACCATCAATACTTGCATTGATCAACTTCGAAGAAATAAAAGAATGCTGAAGTTTGTTTCTCTTCCCGGGAATATAGAGCAGACGCATGAATATAGCAACTTTGAAAAGCCTGAGTCACCATTATTGACGTTGCTTCAGGATTTGCCTCCAAGGTATCGGGCTGTTTTCAACTTGTATGTTTTCGAGGAACATAGCCACAAGGAGATTGCTGAAATCTTAGGAATTAGTGAGGGCACTTCCAAGTCGAACTATGCCAGAGCAAAGAAAATTATAAAGAGAAATCTTACTCGATCAGTTATTGAAAATGCCAAGCACAATAGTGCTATCGTGTTACAAGAATCCTGAATTAAAGATTTCCTCATCTGATCAAGAGTAAGCTTCATGCTTCAATCAGGGATCAACACATAGCTGGCGAATTTTCTGTGGATATCCATGATTTTGGTATTGCCAGACGCAACCCAACATCAGTTCCTTTTCGTAAAGTCTGGTAGAACGCTAACCCTTCAATTAATTAAAAAAATGTTTATGAGTAGGTCATTGGGCATTGGTATGTGCCTCCTAATAAGCTTCCTCATGTCGGCACAGGAAAGCTTTACCATTAGCGGGAAATTGACTGATGCCTCGACCGGGGAAGCCCTGATTGGAGCAAATATCTTCATAACCAAAAGTGGTCAGGGGGTCGTCTCAAATAACTATGGTTTTTATTCGATCACATTGCCACATCTTGACAGTGTGGGGTTGGTCTTTAGTTTTCTTGGTTATCAGCCACAAATAAAGAAGGTATATCTGAGCGAAGATATTAACCTGAACGTACAAATGGAACCAGCAACCACTGCCTTGGAGGAGGTGGTGGTGACTGCCGATGCCAATGAAGCCTTAAATCGACCGCAAATGAGCATCGTGGATATCCCCACCGCAAAAATCAAAGAATTGCCAGCAATCTTAGGAGAGAAAGATGTATTAAAAGTCGTCCAACTGCTCCCTGGTGTCCAGGCGGGTAATGAGGGCACTACAGGTTTTCACGTCAGAGGCGGAAACGCCGATCAAAACTTAGTGCAATTAGACGAAGCCGTTGTTTACAACCCCAACCATCTCTTTGGCCTCTTCAGTAGTTTTAATACCCGGGCGATCAACAGCGCTACCCTGATCAAGGGCGGTTTTCCTGCCCAGTACGGAGGTCGCCTCTCCTCGATTCTCGATATTACCATGCGCGAAGGCAATAAAAAGCGATTTTCGGGGCAGGGAGGAGTAGGTTTGATCACGTCCCAGTTGACTTTGGAAGGACCACTGAAACATGACGAAGCTTCTTTCATCCTTTCAGGACGAAGAACTTATTTTGATTGGTTGGTGAGACCATTCTTACCCAAATCTGTGAAGACCAACTACATTTTCTATGATCTAAATGCCAAACTCAATTGGCAATTAGGTCCTAAAGACCACTTTTATTTGAGCGCCTTCAGAGGCAATGATGACGCCTTCTTTTCTCAAGATGGCATCGAATACAATGTATTTTTCAATAATCAAACTGCAACATTGAGATGGAATCGTGTATTTGGCCAAAAGGTCTTCCTCAATTCCTCATTTGTTTTTAACCAATACGATCAAAATATTTCAGCGCTTCAAGACAATGCATTCTCTAAAGTATTGACTGGCATTCAGGATTACAGCGGTAAGATCGAACTTCAATTTTTTCCGAATCCCGATCACGTGATCCGTCTTGGTGCCCAATACCTCAATCATCGATTTCAATCCTCGGGTGACAGTAGGGTAAAAGCCGGAGCAAGCCCGAATCCGGAAATATCTCTCGATTCAATACCCGTCAAGTTCTTTGATGAGTTTGCCGTTTATTTCAATGATGAGATCCGGTTAAATCAGTCTTTTTCTGCCAACATAGGCATTAGGATACCAGCATTCCTCTCCAACCAAACCAAATATTATCGTGTAGAACCCCGAGCCAGCCTCAATTTTAAGATTGATAATACCACTTCCATCAAAGCCTCTTACTCACTAATGAATCAGTTTATCCATCAGATTCCAAGTTCAACAGCTTCGGTGCCGATTGATATCTGGATTCCATCTACACGTAAGACCAGACCTCAGAGATCTGAACAAGTCGCCCTGGGCGCTTTCAAAAATCACCCAAGAGGTTTTGAAGCCAGTTTGGAACTATATCACAAGACCATGGATCACCAGGTACTCTTTCAAGAAGGCAACCAACTTATCAGATCACTCGATGTAGACCAGCTTTTGACCTATGGTCGCGGATGGAGCTATGGTGCAGAATTTTTATTGGGGAAAAAGGCAGGCCGCGCAACAGGCTGGGTAAGCTATACTTTGTCCTGGACCAAGCAAAAATTTGAGGATCTAAATTTTGGTAGGACATTTCCGTTCAGATACGATCGACGTCATAACCTTTCCATAGCGACCAATTATGACCTCAATGAGAAATGGTCTATCTCCGGGACATTCGTCTATACTTCTGGTAGCCATTATACGGTGCCCTCTGGGCGAACACATGTGGTTAATGGCGGTTCATTGTTTGAAGGCAACTATTTCATTTATGAAAACAGGAACAATGCGCAGCTAAATCCCTATCATCGCCTAAATCTTTCCTTTACTTATAAGAGGCCAAGCAAGTTTTTTGGCCATCCCTATGACGCTGAGATCGTGTTCAGTTTTTACAATCTGTACAGCCGGCAAAATCCCTACTTTATTTATTTCCAGGTAGATCCCAAAACGTCTAGACCACAAGCAAAACAAGTCTCTCTCCTACCTATCTTGCCTAGTGTCAACTACAATTTCAAATTCTAAAGAATGAAAAACGTCAATTATTTTTTTACGATTATCATCTGCATCACAATTATACTGGCTTGTCAGAAGGATATCGGCTTTGGAAAAATCGATACCAGCTATAATGCACAAATTTTTGTAGAAGGGATCCTATATCCGGAGGAAAACCCCAAAATATATGTAAGCAATAGCTTACCTTTTTTTCACGAAAAAGTAACTCCACAGGAGATCTTTGTACGCGGTGCCAGAGTCATTCTATCGTCAGGAGATGTCAGTGAAACACTGGTACCAGATTCAACTTTCGATAAATTTCGATGTAGATGGAATCCCTTTTATACAGGAAATATTCCGATTGTTTATGGCAAAACTTATCAGCTGTCAGTGGATGCAGGTGGACAGCTGTTAACCGGCGAAACAAAAATCGATCAACCAAAAGTTAATATAAAAAACGTAACTTATACTCCGGAGTTTTTTGATGTTTACGGTGGCCATGATGGGGTAGTGATTCAATTGCAAGACGCACCTGGTCGAGGCAACCATTACCGGTTTCAGATGGACAGAATGATCGATAATACCCGGTTTCATGCGCATGTCCTGGAAGTAGTGGTCAATACCTGTACATCTGATGGTGAGCAATTTCCTATCACTGATCTGGGCCGGACAATTTTTTCTGATGGGGGAAATGATGGCGGCATCCTGGAAATGAACATTGAAGTTTCGTTTGAATACCTGGAAGGGGATTCAACCACCATCTATATGCAATCGCTGGATAAGGAATCGGCTGCATTTTACGATGAGCTTGATGACCAGTTGCAGGCGATCTTTAACCCCTTTGTAGAACCCGTCTTCCTGCACTCCACGATGGATGGGGGCTTTGGTGTATTTGGATCGGCAGTGCGATCTGATCCCGTACCGTTCATCTATCCACAAGACAATCCCTAATGTTTGCTAAAGCTGGTAAAGGTGAATTTATATTTTAGAAAAATATTACAAAGTGCAGCTGGAAGAGCACTATTTGGAATATGCATATTTTACTTATTGGTGTCTGGAAAAACCTATGGTCAGTCACCAGCATATAATTTCGGCTGGGATGTCGGTAAGCGTCAACTCATAACGTCAGCAGCATTGTGGTCGGGTATCCAAATCTATGACATGATGCGACAAGCAGAAGTAATAGATGAATTTGAAGATATTGACCCCGCACAACTTTGGAATTTCGATCGAAAAATTGTCGAGTACCAGCATTCCACATCCGCTTCGAATTGGAGTCACCGCACCTTGTATGCTTCGGTAGCAGCACCCATAATTCTAACCCTGGTAGACTCAAAAATGAATACAGAAAGTAATTCCATTTTTTGGATGGGTTTACAAGGATACTTTTTGGAAAGTGGAATCACCCAGCTGGTCAAGATATTGTCAGAGAGACCAAGACCTTCCATTTATCAAAAGGGAACAGATATGCTCCATACACCACTTTCAAAAAACGCTACCAAGTCATTCTTTTCTGGCCACGCCTCCACTTCGGCCTACTTTGCCTTCTTCGCTGCCCGAGTTTATGTTGATCTACATCCAGACTCTAGGATCAAACCCGTTATTTGGGGGCTTGCATCAGCCTTGTCTGGGACCACAGGTTACCTTCGAACCCGCGCAGGTAAGCATTTTTACACTGATATAGTGGCCGGCTGGATTTATGGAGCTTCTCTTGGATTGGTTATTCCTGCCTTACATCGCTCCAAACGGTTTAATATGACATTCTATGGAAGGGGTGTCCACATGTCTTATCTTTTCTGAAATTCAATATTGAAAACAAATCAAATTTCCTTCTGTTCTTTCTCTCTAAATTTATCGCTTTTCAAATCAACCATAATTCTCCCCAAATAAATAATCGAAAAACATCGTACATGAATAAAAAATGTGCAGATTAGTAGAAAGTCCCTCCACTTTTTGGTAGAAAAAAGTGAAGGAAAAAGCCACCCTGAAGTTTTTCTTAAAAAACTACGAGGCTCGTCGGGCGCTCGCACCAAAACTCGCCCTTAGTGGTGGCTCCTCAGGTATAGCTTCCTCGTCATCTCGGCTTCTGCAATATTCCGTACCAGCTCGAACAGTTGGTGCTCTTTTCCCACCCGACCTTGTTTTTCTAAGGAAAAATCTCCTAAGGGCATCCCGGCTGGTGCAGTCTCAACATAACGCTGCCCCTTTGATATCAGTAGAACATTACAACCAATCGGTGGTTAGCACCATAGGATTTGTAGATTGCCATCGAAAAGTATACCACCGTTGTCGCTGAAGAAGGGGCCAGTTATCATGGGTTGACATAAGGTTACTTGTATCTTAATGACAACATCTCCATTAGTGAACCTACTCCTGTTAATATTTTTTCTACTTTTTGGTGGCAAAAAGTAGAGCAAAAAGCCACCCTGGATCTTTTTCCTTGAAAAACTACGGCCCGCTTGGCGCTCGCACCAAAACTCGCCCTTAGTGGTGGCTCCTCAGGTATAGCTTCCTCGTCATCTCGGCTTCTGCAATCTTATGTACCGGCTCGAACAGTTGGTGCTCTTTACCCGCCCGCGACCTTGTTTTTCTAAGGAAAAATCTCCTAAGGGCATCCAGGGTAGGGCAATCTCAATCCAAGGCCGTTCCCTTTGAAGGGGGTAGAAGATTACAACCAATCGGTGGTTAGCACCATAGGGTTTGTAAATTGCCATCGAAAAGTATACCACCGTTGCCGCTGAAAAAGGGGCCAGTTATCATGGGTTGACATATGGTTACTTGTATCTTAATGACAACATTACTCCATTAGTGAACCTACGCCTGCTAATGTATTTTCTACTTTTTGGTGGCAAAAAGTAGAGCAAAAAGCCACCCCTGGATCTCTTTCCTTAAAAGCTACAGTCCGCCTGGCGCTCGCACCAAAACTCGCCCTTAGTGGTGGCTCCTCAGGTATAGCTTCCTCGTCATCTCGGCTTCTGCAATATTCCGTACCAGCTCGAACAGTTGGTGCTCTTTTCCCACCCGACCTTGTTTTTCTAAGGAAAAATCTCCTAAGGGCATCCAGGGTAGGGCAATCTCAATCCAACGCCGTTCCCTTTGAAGGGGGTTAAAGATTACAACCAATCGGTGGTTAGCACCATAGGGTTTGTAGATTGCCATCGAAAAGTATACCACCGTTGCCGCTGAAAAAGGGGCCAGTTATCATGGGTTGACATATGGTTACTTGTATCTTAATGACAACATCTCCATTAGTGAACCTACTCCTGTTAATATTTTTTCTACTTTTTGGTGGCAAAAAGTAGAGCAAAAAGCCACCCTGGATCTTTTTCCTTTGAAAAACTACGGCCCGCTTGGCGCTCGCACCAAAACTCGCCCTTAGTGGTGGCTCCTCAGGTATAGCTTCCTCGTCATCTCGGCTTCTGCAATCTTCCGTACCGGCTCGAACAGTTGGTGCTCTTTACCCGCCCGCGACCTTGTTTTTCTAAGGAAAAATCTCCTAAGGGCATCCAGGGTAGGGCAATCTCAATCCAACGCCGTTCCCTTTGAAGGGGGTAGAAGATTACAACCAATCGGTGGTTAGCACCATAGGGTTTGGAGATTGCCATCGAAAAGTATACCACTGTTGCCGCTGAAAAAGGGGCCAGTTATCATGGGTTGACATATGGTTACTTGTATCTTAATGACCACATTACTCCATTAGTGAACCTACGCCTGCTAATGTATTTTCTACTTTTTGGTGGCAAAAAGTAGAGCAAAAAGCCACCCCTGGATCTCTTTCCTTAAAAGCTACAGTCGGCCTGGCGCTCGCACCAAACTCGCCTTTGATGATATCGGTTTGGATATAAGCCTGTAGGACCGATAGGAAGTATGCCTTCATATCTCGTGTTATCTTCTGGCTACATCAGTCGGTACTTGGATTTAAGAACAAGGAACACTGATTAAGGATTTTAGAATTATTTTTGATTTTTGATTTTTCACGTTTTCATATTCTTTTGAGCCGTTTCTATGCTTTTTACAAAAATTGAAATTAACTCGTTGGTTTCCAGTTTTGCGTTTTGAATTCTTGTTTCATTTTTAAACAATTTAGTCGTTCGATGATTCTTAGGCAAATGTATGTTTCTCGTAATTCTTTTAATACTATCTTCATTTCATGAACAAAATCCCTGTCTGCCGACGGGCAGGCTTTCGGGATTCACCACTTTGTCCTTCGCCATAATTTAGAGAAACTGAAGTTCCGGATCTGAGCAATTGTTTCGCCAAGTGATTTCCGCTTAATTATTTGGCATTTCCTTAGTAATCTCAATTACCAAAACCGAAAAATTAATTAATCGTTCTTTTAAATCAAACTTATTCATTCTGCCGTTTTACCTCCAAAATCATAAAATCGTTAATCCTTGTTCGATATTCATTTCTTCAATACTTGTTCGTTTTGCTTGAAGATAACTTTTCAAGCATGGGGCTCTCGTCATCTGGGCTTTGAACAATGTTCACTACTTGCCCCGACAGTTGGTGCTCTTTTCCCACCCGACCTTGTTTTTCTAAGGAAAAATCTCCTATGGGCATACCGGATAGTGCAATCCCAACCTAACACCGCCCCCTTTGAAGAGGGTAGAGTGCTCCAACCAATAGGTTGGCCAGCACGCTGGGGGATGACATATTTCGGCTAGTATCTCAATGACAACATTACGCCATTAGTGAACCTGCTCCCATGCTAATGTTTTTTCTACTTTTTGGTGGCAAAGAAGCGGCCCCAGACCTTTTTCCGGTTAAAAGGTACGGACTGAATAAACCATTGAAGGACTAGAAAAAAGAAAGAGGTCGTAAAAATTCGAGTATACCAGTGAGGCTACTCCGGAAAGTGCCATCTTCATAAAATGAGCCTATTTTGGATGAGATTTTCACTTTTTCGAGATTATCGAGCGATCTCCGACCGAAGGAAGGAGGAAAGGTGCGGTGCACCTTTCAGCGAAGATAACCGCGTACAGCGGGTGAGCGGCATACCTGAGTATCAGCCGATTGAGAAAAATGGAAAGATCGCCAAAAGAGCCATTTTTGATTTGGCAACCTTTCGGAGCAGCCTCACTAGTGAGAGTTTAATATCTGTTTGGACATTTCCTGCGAGAAATTCTATGGATCATAAGTAATGGTCATCTGACCTGAATTTCTCGCCCACAATTGATCAGCACTTGATCCAGTGCCATGCCAATAAACATCGGATAAGACCAACTTTTGTAACGGCCCCAAATATCACCGGCAATTCTGGGGTAAATCTCATCCTCAACAAAAGAAATCAGCGGTTTGGCTTCTCCACCAATTCGGCGAGTGGAAATGGCCGCTTGCAGAAGCATCACCTCATCATTTGTCTGAAGTGCTTCACGCAACGTCCGAAATGATTCATCGGGCCATTTTCGGATGGCAATTTCAGCTGCCAAAGTGCGATTGGGAAGAGAGGGATCACGCAATGCAGCACGAATCCAGTCCTCTGCCGGTGGTTCTAAACCACCAGCAAATGCCTGCAAAGCCTGGAGAGCCCAAAATCTTACTGCCGGGTCAGATGATTGTATAAAGCTTTCCAATGCTCTGACATCCTCAACCTTTCCAACCTGTTCAGCAGCTCGCAAAACGACCTCGGGTTGAAAGCGGCGCGAGTCCCGGGCCATCTCAAATACTGAGCCCTCCCCTGCCCTACTCATCATTTCACCTTCATTCAACAGACCAGTATCACACGTTTTAATGATATGATTATGCAGCACCACCTTAAGTTGGTTCACCCTTTCACTTTGTTCCAGGTTGTCAACCAGATTTCTCAATTCATGGGGGTCGGCTTCCAGATCGTATAATTCCTCGACTGGTTTTCCTTGAAATAACTTCTTTGCTTCATCGGATAATTGATTTTTGGCCTTGAGCCGATGTAATTCATTATAGGACCACTTGCCCTGGTTAAATATCACTGCATTCTGAATATATGGGATGTGTGGCATGTAATTTCTGACATAAAGAAACCGTCCGTCGAAGACCGAGCGGCTCATATCGTAGGCATCATCGGCGCGATCACGATACCCAAAGACATATTGCTTCGGTAATGTTTGCTCGCCCAAAAAAACATTGCCTTCCATCCAGTCTGGTACTTCACAGCCCGCCAGATTCAAAACTGTAGGCGCAAAATCCACAAAAGCGACCAAATCGGTCACTTGACCCGGCGGCATGCCGTTAACCAGTCCACGATATTGATCAGGCAGATACAAGACAAAGGGAACCCTCAATCCGGTATCGTACAACCATCGTTTGTAACGAGGCAATCCGAATCCATGATCAGAAAAAACAAAAATGATGGTCTCATCGAGCAGATCATCCGATTCCAACTGTTCAAATAATCTTCCCACCTCCTGATCAAAGACCGTGATTAGATCATACTGATGTGCCAATATTTTGCGAAACTCGTCCGTATCCGGAAAATAGGGTGGCAAGACCATGGAAGACGGATCATGCTTTTTATCCAGTTGATAGGTATCTTTCGGGTCGTAGCGATTGGCATGTCCTTCATGGGTGATTCCGAAATTAAATACACTGAAGAAAGGTTGGTGTGATTTCCGATAACGCCAATGTGCTGCAGAACCGAGGCTATCCCACCTGCCTGCAGGGCCAAAATTGTAATCGGTTTTGGCATTGTTGCTGGTGTAATACCCCTGCCTTCGCAACAGTTCTGGCAATATTTTTAACTCTGCCGGCACTGGAATTTCTGACCGCAAATGTTGTGTACCCAATGATGTGGCATACATTCCCGTGATCAATGTCGACCGGGCCGGTGCGCAAATCGGAGCATTGGAAAATGCATTGGTGTATATATATCCATTGCTGGCCAGGTTGTCAATATGCGGGGTCCAAGCCAACGTATCACCATAACAGCCCCAAGCTGGGCTAATGTCTTCGCAGGTAATCCACAAGATATTGGGCCCTATCTGGCCTTCACTATCCTGGCCCAGTGCCAAGCCAAGGGGTAGAATCGACAAAACCAATCTACTGATAAATGAACAGTTGAGGAAGCGAAAAAACATAGACAATCTTTTTGTAAAACTGTTAAAATCAAAAAAGAGGACAGATAATTAATAAAATACAAATATAGACCGTACAATATTTCCTAGTGTACTGGCTAGGCAATGCGACCAATAAATGACTAAAAGGCATCTAATAACCGGGTTCTTGGATCGGACACAATGGCTTGACCATGGGTTTTTTGAATCTCTTAAACTTATACTTCGTTCTATTTCAATCACGTAGCTATAGCTATGCTCACTCAATTCGCTCGTAGGCAAACACATTAGTTTTACGTAAGAATTCGATATTGGGTTTGCCAGATTGAGGCGGCAGGAGTGAAGCAGGGCGGGCTCCCTGCAAGCGACGACAACGAATAGATGGCAAAGCCAATGAAGAAATTGTAGTAATAATTAATGTGTTTGCCTACTGGTCTAAATCCAAAATATTTCAAAACCGATCTCACTCAGAGGTTATTAGATACCCAAGATCAGTAAGAGTTCTCCAATTTCTGTAACAATAATTCTATTTTGAATTCAATTTGGCAAAACTAAAATATTGAGAAGAGCATTTGTGACCGGCGGCACGGGATTTCTTGGCATCAATCTCATTCATGCATTGATTGAGTTAGATTGGCATGTAACGGCATTGCACCGGCCTGACTCAAATTTGACACCTTTGGACGGTTTGCCCGTTCGTTGGGTTCAAGGATCGATAACCAGTCGAGAATCGCTGATAAAGGCCATCTATGAAGATATTGATGTGGTCTTTCATCTCGCAGGGGATACTTCCTTTTGGTCCAAAAACAACCTTCGCCAGTTTGACGTCAACGTAAATGGCACCAAGCATATGATTGATGTGTGTACACTAAGGGGCATCCAAACCTTCATTCATACTTCAAGCATCAGTGCATGGGGAAGGCTATCTGGTCTCATTGATGAGACCACCGCACAGGCTGGTGGGGAGTCATGGTTAAACTATGAAAAAACCAAATGGCTGGGAGAGCAAGAGGCGCTAAAAGGTAGAAGAAGCGGCATGAAAGTCGTTATCTTGAATCCGGCGTCGATCGTCGGACCATACGACAAGTCCAGCTGGGGAAGGATATTCCTGCTACTGCAAGGAAAGAAGTTACCTGGCATACCTCCTGGTGAAAATAATTTTGTACACGTAAATGATGTCGTCGAAGCCCATCTAAGGGCTGTAGATCAGGGCAGGGATGGCCATAATTACATAATCGGAGGGGAAAATCTGCCGATTTACGAGCTTATTCGTGAGATCGTAAATTGTCTCGAACCACTGAAAATGCCTCCCAGATTACCATCATGGCTTTTGAAGTCATATGCTGCAGCAGCTTCTACCGTAGCAATTTTTACAGGTAAAGAACCCTCCCTGACTCCGGAGTCGGCTGACTTGGCATGCCGGAAAAACTATCGATTTTCCAATGCGAAGGCTTTGCAAGAACTGGGATATAAAAGTTTTCCATGGCGCCAAGGTATCCATGAGAATTATAGCTGGCTTGAAAAAGAAGGGCTCTTGACCGGTGATTTATGAAGTTCGCCGGGAAATCCCATCGCCGATTGGGATCATTTACCTTAGATTATAATGCCCAAACTTTGGGAAGGAAATCACAACAGCTGGGAAGTTTATTGTGGCTACTCATAAGATGGTCACTTGCCCCGGTTGAATAATTTACTGAACTTATCTCGTTAAATCTTCAATCTCCTGGTTATGAAAAACTGTTCGAATTGTCACTCCCAATTACATCCTGAGAGTAAGTTCTGCCATCACTGCGGGCAACAGGTATCCGATGAGGGAGGTTATCCGAGAATGAGATCAGAAGAACACCGTATGATTACCATGATCTTTTCTGATGTCACTGGCTACACTTCCATGAGTGAGATACTGGAACCAGAAGAAGTCAAAGAAATTCTGCGTCAGATCTTTGCTGAGATTTCCCGGATTACGACTAAATATGAAGGACGAATCCACGAGCGCATCGGTGACTGTGCGGTGGTTGTTTTTGGTGACCCGGTAACTAGAGAGGATGATGCTATTCGAGCATTAAAAGCCGTTAGTGAGTTTCATGAGGCCGTGTCAAATCTCAGCACGCCGGAGCTCGAGAAAAAATTAGGCAGAAAGCTTTCCCTGCATTCGGGTGTGAACAGCGGTTCAGTCCTGGTGGGAACTGAGGAATTGCGTGGAAATACGATGATTCTCGGTGACGCTGTAAACACGGCCGCTCGCCTGGACAGTATCGCCGGTGCAGATGATATCATTGTCAGTAAATCGACCTATCAGTTGAGCCGTAATCGGTTTCGTTTTCAAAAACTTGATCCGCAACAACTAAAAGGTAAGACCAATGCTCTAGATTGTTTTCGATTGCTGAGGGGTCAAGCAGGTCCATCTGCCACCAACACCGAAGTTCGCCGGTCAAGATTTGTAGGCCGCAGCGAGGAGCTTAGATCTTTGGACGCTTGCCTCCAAGATTTATCCCAGGGCAAACCTTTGCTGGTTACGGTTCATGCTGAAGCCGGTGGAGGCAAAAGCAGATTTATCCAAACCTGGAAAGATCGGCTAGACATCCAAAAATACCAGTGTCATGAAGGGTATGCTTATGCCATCAGTCAAAAAAATATTTACGCACTATGGGCCGATTTTTTCGGTCGCCTTCAGGTGTCAAATGATGGGCCATCCGATCTTTTTGACAATCCGGATATCAATCCCCACCTGTCTAAAATCATGAATTTACCTCGTGAGGAGATCGATCTCTTGGATGCGTCACATGTAAAGCAGATGCTTTTTGAACATTTGCTGGATATGCTCGAAGAGTTGGCAAGAGAGCGAATTCCGATTATTATTTTAGAGGATATTCATTGGGCGGATTCGCTTTCCATCGAGCTGCTATCGATGTTACTGGCAAAAATCAATGCTCCCATTGCATTTATTTGTATCCACCGATCCCATTTTAAACTTGATCTAGAAGAGGATTTCAAAGAAAATCTAATTTATCATAAAGATATTAGACTGAAGCCCCTTTCAGACCGGGATGAAGAAAAAATGCTTCAGTCGTTGTTAAATACCGCCAATGTACCTGAGAGTTTGACTGTATACGTCAAGGATAAAATATCTGGAAATCCGTTTTATCTAGAGGAGTTCGTAAACAACCTAATTGAGTCTGGAAAATTGGTCAAAAACGGAAAATGGAAATTGACTGACGACTTTATCAATGGTGAACTACCCCATACCATCGAAGGTGTAATCCGGTCAAGAATCGACCGGCTAACTCATGAAACGAAAATGTTGGTGCAACAGGCTTCGGTCATCGGCCGATCTTTTTATTATGAAATATTGAAGAGGATCGCCGATTCAAGGATTGAGGTAACCGAGCATATCAATACACTACAGAGTTCAGACATTATTCATCAAGCAAAAGATACTCCAGAAATAGAATATATGTTTAAACATGCTCTGTTGCAGGAAGTGACTTATCAAACCCTTCTGAGGGAGGATCGGAAACGGATACATCAGAAAGCTGCAATAATCATCGAGGAAATGTTCTCTCATAGAATATTAGATTTCTATGAAATTCTAGCTTATCACTACAGCAAAGCTGAACTTACCGAGAAGGCCATTTATTACTTACGTCTCGCCGGCCAAAAAAGCCTCAAAGCCTTAGGCGCCAAGGAAGCCGATCAATATTATCAGGAAGCTTACGACATCTTGATAAAAAATCCGGGGCCGACTTTTGAAAGGGATATTCTTGAGCTTGTTATTGATTGGGGATTTGCATTTTATCACCTGGCCAAATTCAGATCATTGCTGAGCTTACTGCAAAAGCACTATGCTGTGGCAATAAAATGTGAAGACGACAAACTTAAGGCTTGGTATTTCGGATGGTTAAGCATGGCCCAACAATTTATGATGGAAGGGGGAGATAAATCCCGCGAATACATCGATAAAGCCATAGAGTATGCCCAAAGGTCGAAAGATGATAAAGTGCTTGCTTATGCGTACGCCTGGGCTTCGTCCAATTGCCTAATGACTGGCAGGATCAAACTCGGTGAGGAGTGTGGCAAATATGCTATGGAATTGAGCCAACGTTTTCCAGAGGATTATTACCTCCTTGCTAAGAGCAAATATGGGTATGCCGTATGCTTGGCATTAAGGGGATCCATGTACGAAGCAGTAAGTGTTGTTCAGTCATGTATTGATACCGGTCGAGATGTCCGAAGCCCACGTATGCAGTCGCTTGGTCTGGTGGGCAAGGGCCTTATCAGACAGGGTACCAACAATCAGAGGGACGCAGAAATCCTACTTTCCCAAGGAGCAGCTACCGCTCCTGACCCATTGTATGCCGCCCTTGGCTTTGCCATTCAATCGTTGAGTTTGAGCCTTTTGGAAGAGAAGCATCAAATGATGGAAGCGATCTTTAAAGCCAAGTCGGTTCAACTAAAGGGAGAGGTCCCAATGACAGAAGATCTAATGGAACTGGCTGAAGCGACCCTGATCATTAAAGAAGGAGAAGTAAAAAAGGGCTTGAAACGCATTTATACTGCTCTTGAAAGTCTGGAAAAGGAAGGATTCTGGATATTGGCCATGAGGATATATACCTTGCTTGCCTTAAATCAATTGAATGCGCTCAAAGGAAAGGAGAAATTGCCCCTAGGCAAGCTCATCAGTGGTTTCCCCACCAATATCAGTATACTGCTAAGTATGAAAAGGAAGACCAAACATGCGATTGAGCGAATTATTGAAATTTCTCAAGAGCAAGAGTGCTACTACACAGAATGTATGGGTCGCTTCTGGTTAGGTGAATATTTCGAACTGTCTAGGAACAAACCTGAGGCGCGAAAACAATATGAGATGGCCATTGATCTCATGAAACCAGCAGACATGCCCGATGAGTTGGAACTCGCAGAGGAAGCTTTGACCAGACTATCTTAGTTTGGAGTGCCTCTAAAAACCCCTCATGGATCGGAAACAATGGCTTTGCCATGGGTTTTTTGAATCTTTTGAATTTATACTTCGTTGAATTTCAATCACGTAGCTATGGCCATGCTCGCTCAATTCGCTCGTAGGCAAACACATTAGTTTTACGTAAGAATTTCGATATTGTGTTTGCCAGATTGAGGCGGCAGGAGTGAAGCAGGGCGGGCTCCCTGCAAGCGACAACAACGAATAGATGGCAAAGCCAATGAAGAAATTGTAGTAATAATTAATGTGTTTGCCTACTGGTCTAAATCCAAAATTTTTCAAAACCGATCTCATACAGAGGTTATTAGAAATACCTTTTATTCTTGTTTAGGTGATCTTCCGGCTATTGAGTGAGTGGACGGGTAGAAACACTTCCTAAGAATGCCCATCTAGATGGGGACCAGCTGGTTTTATACCGTTGAGGGCAGCTTCGCTCCTCTCAGATGGCGATCTTATGTCAAAAAGGAAATCCGTATTACAACCCCTAGCTCCGATACAAAAATTCCGGGCTTTGACATCAGATCTGAAACATAATGCCTAATTTTAATCGGTTTCCTCTCTACCAAAACTGCTGGACCAAGTGTAGAAGCATTCATTGAACTGGATCAAAAAATGACCAAGACTTATTTTTCCACACCAACCTGCACATTATTCTTGATGATCGTACTACTGTCTTGTGAGGTATCGCCACCACCTGGTGATCCTGACAATGGTGGTCTTGTATTACCGGAAGGATTTGAGGCGGTGGTGGTGGCCGACAGCCTGGGAAAAGCACGGCACCTGGCCGTGCGAGCCAATGGTGATATCTATGTGAAGTTGCGGTATCCACAGGAAGGAGGAGAAAATGTGGCTTTGCGAGATACCGACAATGATGGCAAGGCAAATCTTATCGAGCATTGGGGAAACTATGGAGGTAAGGGAAGGTATGGCAACGCGATGCGAATCCATAAGAAACACCTCTATGTGAGTACCGCCGGTGAGGTTTACCGGCACAAATTGCGCTGGCTAAGTTTGTTGCCTGAACCGGATGGTGAATTGTTGCTTACCGACGACTACGAAAATGGACCTTTCGGTTACGAACATATTGCCAAGCCTTTGGCGTTTGACCAGGAAGGACATATGTACGTACAGTTCGGCGCTCCTGGAGACTGCTGCCAGGTGGAAAACCGCAAACCAGGCTCTCCTGGACAAATGCCCTGTCCTGAATTAGAAATGCATGCTGGTGTCTGGCAGTTTTCCGATGATAAACCAAACCAGTTGCAGTCGGATGGATATCGGTATGCAACTGGTATTCGCAGTATTGTAGGCATGGACTGGTATCACGTCGATAATACTTTATATGCCTTACAACATGGCCGTGATAATCTGCATAGAATGTGGCCCGAATTCTTCTCGGCATGGGAAAGTGCAATGCTCCCTTCAGAAGAGTTTTTACGGGTGAGAGAAGGTACGGACGCAGGATGGCCCTACTATTACTATGACCAAATGCAAGGGAAAAAGCTCCTTAATCCCGAGTATGGTGGAGATGGCTTCAAACAGGGAGATGGTGAACAATACGAACAACCTTTGATCGGGTTTCCAGGTCATTGGGCACCCAACGACCTGCTGTTTTATGAGGGCGACCAATTTCCTGAGCACTACAGAGATGGAGCATTCATTGCTTTTCATGGATCTACCATCAGAGCTCCGTACCCACAAGCCGGTTATTTTATTGGTTTTGTGCCCTTCAAGAACGGCAAACCAAGCGGCGACTGGGAAGTATTTGCCGATGGATTCGGTGTGGTTGACACTTTGGTCAACACAAGTGATGCTGTCTATCGTCCTATGGGTTTAGCCGAAGGCCCAGATGGATCTATCTATATCAGTGAAAGTGAAAAGGGGAAAATCTGGAGGGTGATGTTCAGAGGTGATCGGGACAATTTTGGCCCTGCGCAATTGGCAGCCATGGAACAGAGGAAGAGCCTACCCCACATCAAAACACCTGATGAGGTCAAAGATAATTTGGAACCCGCAAGGTTGGCAGGCGGAGAAAAACTCTACAACTTGCATTGTGCGGCATGCCATCTAGCCGATGGCAAAGGCGATGGTACCAGATATCCACCCATCAATTCGTCTGAATTTGTCATGGGCAGTCGCTGGGATTTGATCGATCTGATCATCAATGGAAAGCAGGGCACATTAGAGGTGAATGGTCAAATATTTGAAGGAGCCATGCCGCCTTTCGACTACCTAAAAAACGAAGAAATAGCCCAGATCCTGAGCTACCTAAGAAGTCATTTAGGCAATAATGCTTCTTCAATCACTGCAGGAGATGTTGCCAATTTTAAATATAGGCAGAGGAGAGAGGAAAACTTGTAGTGCCTGATTCGAAGATCTATGTCGGTACTACCAAAGCCTGCCCTCGATAGATCTCGCTATTTCACCTGAGCAGTCCGAAAGTGTTGCATGGATTGAAAAATGACCTGCCAAGAGTTTGAGTGAGCCCGAATCATCTCTTGATTCTTGTTCACTTATGGCGTACCTATGAGCGGTTATTGTCCATTGTTACCCCTTTGTTAAAAGAGTGTCGTGCGGTTTGCAAGTTGCTGAAACTAAAGTAATTTTATATACGTTACCTTTACAGCCGAATCATCCGCAGGTAATATGGATCGATTCTTGCTTATACATTTTAAAATTATGCATGTGAAACAAATAGGATTCTTAATTGCAGCTCTTTGCTTGACAGCGATAGTTTACGCACAAAATGGTGATGGATACAAAGCAGGACATGAGGGTTGGTTGGTTGATGTTGATGAGGCCTACCAAGTGTCTAAGACAACCGGCAAACCGATTATGGCCAATTTTACCGGTAGTGATTGGTGCGGGTGGTGTAAGAGACTGAGTGCCGCAGTATTTGACAAGAAGGAATTTAAGCAATGGGCTGATGAAAATGTGGTCTTATTAGAGCTTGATTTCCCCCGTCGCAAGCAACTGCCAGAGGATCTGCAACGGCAGAATGCCGGGCTACAGAGAGCTTTTCAAGTCCGGGGCTTTCCTACGGTCTGGGTATTTGATCTCAACAAGAATGATTCGGGAAAATACGAAATCGATGCCCACGGTAAGACGGGCTACAAACCCTCGGTCGAACAATTCACCACTGGGATCGATCAGATGTTAGCCAAGGCCGAAGCCAAGAAGAATCAGAACGTCGAGTAGGATTCATTGACGATACCCATTGTTTTTATTGTTTGATTTCGAAGTATCGATCCGGAAGTCCCCGGTTTCATTTGATCCTTCAGGACCTTAAGTATTTTGAGACTCCATTCACTTCTCCTTTCCTGATTCCCTAGAAAACTTTACTTTCGGAATTCACAACTATCAAAGTCATTTATGAAAAGATTTGCTACAGCAGTGTGGAATGGCACTGGCACAGAAGGCTCAGGCACCCTCACCGGACCCAGCGGAGTACTGGATCAAACTCCATATAGTGCAGCCATGCGCTTTCAAAACGAAGATGGCAAGGAAGGAACCAACCCAGAGGAACTGATTGCTGCAGCCCATGCTGGATGCTTCAATATGGCGCTGAGTTTCGCTCTTGCCAATGAAGGATACACAGCAGACAACCTCACCACCAAAGCCACCGTTACCATCGAAAAAGGAGATGATGGTTTTGCCATCACCAGCATTGTACTGAATCTCAGCGGTGGCGCAGCGGGTATATCGGAAGAAGAGTTTGTCTCGCTGGCGAAAACAGCCAAAGAGGGATGTCCTGTTTCAAAAGCACTGAATGCCGTCCCCATAGATTTGAACATCACCTTTACCAGCTAGCCATATCTGAAGATGCCGTGTTGTAGTATCATTGGATCTAGAGTGCATTACTCTTGATCATAAAATACATTTGCGTGATCAGAAACGATGATATTGTCACACTGTATTGTGATCAAGTGGATCTTTCCCTAATATGGGGTTAACTGCTGAAGTAATTGCAAGGTTTCTTTAACTGTACGCTGAATATGAAAGTGTTCGGCTATATGGAGTTTTGACTTCTTACCAAACTGCCTGACTAGCGCTGGGTCATGGTAATATTTACGAACCGCATCGGTAATGACCTGCGGATCCCGGGTTGGGACCACCAAACCATTATGATCGGCAATAACCAGATCCTGGTTGCCAGGGATGTTGGTGATGATAGGGGCACACCCCATGCTCATGGCCTCAATCAGCGACTTGGTAGTAGCCTCTCCCGTGATGGATGGCAAAACAAAAACATCTACGGAAGCTAAGATCGAGAGGACGTCATCTCTCCATCCTGTAGTGACAATCCGATCTCTGATCGGACTCTCCTCAATCAACTTGTGCAGATGGCCCTTGGCCATGTCCCTGCCAATCAGCAAGAGATACAGATCAGAAAACTCCTCCCATTGCCGAGTAGCTTGCAAAAGGTACTTGATGCCTTTGAACTTGCGAGCATTGGCCATACATGCCAGCACAAATTTACCCTTGCCAATGGCAAACTCGCCCAGATCAGCAGGTGTGATATTGCTGTACCACGCTGGATCATGGCCCTTGTTTATGGTTATCGTTTTTTCTGCATTAAAAAATGGTTGCTCGTCCAAATAATCTTTGATTGACTGAGCCAAACAGACGATCTTGTCAACCCTTGGATGCAGGTACTTGACATAGGCGGAGGGATCATACCAGTGGATATTGCCCGTATAACCCCGGTACAAGATTACCTTCACAGAGAGTTTTGCAGCCGCTAAAATGCCATTGATGATTGCCTTACTATTGAAAAGGTAGAAGAACTGGTAATCATTCTTGACACACAGATTCCTGAGAAAACGTATAAATCTCCAATCAAGCTTCTTTCTTGGATGGTTGAAATAAAGGCCGATCCCCGCCTCCTTGAAAGCGGACTCATAGGCACTGCCTGCAAACGTGATGATGTCAATTCTTACGCCTTCACCTGCCAATCTCATCATCAGCTCCGCCTCTGGTCTCACAGCCTGAGTATCCAGATAATCGCTTATGACCAACATACGCATGGGAGCAAAGGCATTATGGTATTGCGGCATTATGGTATTGTGGGGTTGTGGGGTTTAAGAGTTTAAGGGTTTAAGGTTTAAGGGTTTATTTTCTTTTCAATGACTACTTCTTTTCGGTGCTGGTGCTGAGGCATGAAAACCGCTGGCGATTCTTTCAGCATATTCGTCGAGCAGATCCCTCAACCGTCCTTCATCGTCGCTGCGTAGTATAAAACCGATATGGTATTCTTTTTCCATACGCCACCAGATTTCCGGATCGTCGAAGGCCGAAGTATCGGGGTGCTCAAACTTGCTAAGGGAAATGATTGCTGCCGCATTTGAGATTTCAGGATCGGGAAGAGAAAAAATCTTGTTCTGGTTTTGTGCAGATTCCAACTGTGCCCAGGCCTTCCACAAATTAATCCCACTAGCTGCTTCAATCATTTCTGCAATATGCGCTCCACCTACCCGTGAAGAGGTTTCCAGGAAATAGAAATCATCGTCTTCCTGATGCCTGATGTATTCTGAATGGGAAGCGCTGTGCTGCATACCAAATACCTGCATCAACTTCTGATTGATCTCTTCAAGTCGATGATGATACTTCGATTCTACACTCAATGTTCTGGTACGAAAAATGCCACCTTGATGAGCCACTTCAAAAGGGGGATTGAGGTATTGAGATGACCGAGTAAAGATGTTCTTTCCCTGATATGAAATTGAATCAACATGAAATACATCGCCAGTTACAAAAGTCTCCAACAAATAGCGATGTCTTTCTACACCCAATTCTTGTAGGGCCTGCCAAAGCTCATCCGTATTTTGGATCTTTCGGATGCCGGTGGCACTGGCTTCAGATCGTGGCTTTAGAATCCATGGTGGGGGTTCTTCCTGGATAAAAGATGTGACGTCGTCATCATTAAATAAGCTGGTAAAAGCCGGCACTTTCATTCCTCCCTCACGAGCCTTGATCCGCATAGCCAATTTGTCGCGGAAATACCTGGCGGTCGTCTGACCCATACCTGGTATGCGAAATTGCTCCCGGAGCATCGCCGCCCTTTCGACATCAAAATCATCCAGTGCTATAATGCGGTCAATTTTATTCGACTGCATAAAGAAAGCTAGGCCCTCAACCAGATGCTCGTTATTCCATTGACCTTCTTCATCCTCATCGACATAAAATATTTCATCAAGTGATTCATGAGGCCAAGGTTCGTCTCGGAGGCTAGAAGAAGTCACTAAATACACTATATTTCCAGCCTCCTTGCACGCCATGAGGAAATCTACACCCTTAAAATAGCAGGAAATACAGAGAAAAGTACTGGATTCAGACATTGACTTCCTTCTTGTATCCTATATGTGATCCCTCAGTGATGATTGCACCCTTCTTTAATACAATAATGCCATCGACCACATTATGGGTATCTTCTTCCGTATTTTCCAGGTCTGGATGGCCGATGATCTTTACACCTGAACCGATCCGACAATTCTTATCGATAATTGCATTTTCAATATGGCAATTGCTGCCGATTCCCATTGGGATTTCATACGGTTGCAAAACAATCTTTTCTAAAGTCTCGAAGAAATCGTTACCAAGCACCAGAGAGTCTTTAATCACCGTGTTGCTACTCACTCGAGATCTGATTCCAATAATACTTCGATCGATACTCTTTGCGTGAATAATCGAGCCCTCTGCAATGATCGATTGTGAAATCTTGGTGCCAGATACTTTTGCCGGTGCAAGCAAGCGAGGCCTTGTATAAATAATATTCTCGTTATCAAATAGATTAAATTTTGGGATTTCATCAGTCAATGCCAGATTGGCATCGAAATAGGACTTGATACTCCCTACATCTTCCCAATAGCCGTTATATTGATAACTCGCCACATTGTAGCCCTCTTTAATAGACTTTGGTATGATCTCCTTACCAAAATCGGTTGCATCGGGATTGGCGTCAAACAACTCCATCAATTTCCTCTTCGAAAAAATATAAATACCCATGGAGGCAAAGAATTCCTTGCCCTCAGCACTTAGTTCATCAGACACTCTGGAGCTCCAATCATGTAAGACATCAGCACTGGGTTTTTCAATAAAACGCTCAATAAATCCATGCTCGTTTACCTTCATAATACCAAACGAGGTGGCATCATTGGCATTTACTGGCGTGGTAGCAATGGTGATATCGGCATTTTGAGCAATGTGATATTTGGCCATTTTCTCAAAATCCATTTGATAAAGTTGATCACCGGATAGAATGAGCAGATACTCAAAGTCGTGATTTCTCAAATGAATGGCAGTCTGCCTGACAGCATCGGCAGTGCCTTGAAACCAATTTAAATTACTAGCGGTCTGTTCAGCTGCCAGAATATCCACAAATCCTCTTGAAAATAGATCGAAATGGTAGGTGTTTTTGATATGTTTATTCAAGGAAGCGGAATTAAACTGGGTCAAAACAAACATCCTGACCACACCCGAATTTAGACAATTGGAAATCGGGATATCGATCAACCGGTATTTTCCACCGATTGGGACAGCTGGCTTGGACCTATCCTTGGTTAATGGAAAAAGACGTGTACCTGCACCACCACCTAAGATTAGGCTTATCATTTTGATCTTCATAGTATTTACATTAGTTTAAAACTTTCTCATATTGCTCAATATAGAGACGTGCGGATCTTTCCCAAGAAAAATCCACTTGCATATTGTTCTCAATTACTTTCTGCAAATTCTCCTCATCGTAAAATAATTGTTCTGCTCTCCAGAGCGCATGCCAAATTTCTGATGTCATCACGTGGTCGAACATTATGCCTCTGCCATTTGGATCTCCAATGTCAATTACTGAATCTCTCAAGCCTCCGGTACGGCGCACAATGGGAATCGTTCCGTAACGCATAGCATACATTTGATTTAATCCACAGGGTTCTACTCTTGATGGCATCAGCAAGAAATCTGCACCTGCATAAATCTGATGGGCAAGGCCCTCATGATAACCAATAAAGGTATTGTACCTGCCGATAAATAAATCACGCAAACCATTAAGGGAATACTGGATAGCCGGATTACCCGATCCTAATATCAAAATATTGACACCCAACCCATGGCTGAGTGTTTGGTAAATCAAATCTGGTAAGACATCGGCCCCTTTTTCTGGAGCAAATCTTCCTATAAAAGCAATCAGTGGTAATTTGGGGTCAAGGCCATAGGTTTCGATCAATGGCGCTTTGTTCTTTTTCTTATAATTCTTGACACTCTTCTTTAAAGCAAACTCAAGCAGGTCGTCAGTCTTGGGATCCCAAACATCGGTATCAATACCGTTGAGTATGCCCACCGATTTAGGAGCCTCCTGGCGAAGCAGCCATTCCAGTCCATTGGAGTTTTCTTTCAATTCATCAAGATAAGCCCGCGACACCGTGGTTACCCAATGGGCATTCTTTACCCCGGATGCCAGCGGGTTAATCACTCCATCCCATTCAATTAAGCCCCCCACAAAAGAGTCGAAGTAGGGAAGCAGGTATCGTTTATCCCAGCCAAACGACCCGTGATATCTACCATTGTGTATGGTAAAAATCGTGGGTAAATGAGCTAGTGATTGATAATCTGGGCAGTGCTTGACCATAAAAGGAATCAACCCCGTATGATGATCATGACAATGTAATATTGCAGGCTGGTCATCTCGTTGTTTAATCCAATCCAGTACACATCGCTGAAAGCAGATGAATCGCTCGGCATCATCACCATAGAAATGCCCGCTGGGGTCGGTATAAATTCCTGGCCGGTCAAATTTCCAAGGCAGATCGATCACAAATAATTTGTATCCAAGATCTAGATCTACCAACTCCTGTACCACATAAGGTTGATTATAATAGCCGATATACTCCTGTCCTTGGGAGACCTCTGCCCACATTTGATTTTCAATCCACGGCAGTGAATACTTCGGAATGATTACCTCGCTTTCACAGTCTAGTCGATTCAAATATTTGGGAAGTGCACCCACGACATCGGCAAGTCCTCCAGCTTTTGCAGCAGGATAACACTCAGCACTGATATGTAAGACCTTAGGCAATGTTGGCATTCTAGGAAGGTTTCTCTGGCCATAAATTACAAAAAGGAAGTCAAGATCAAAGCCCTTTCTGATTTTTTGATGCCATCCATCTACGACTCACCATCCATCCGAATGCCGGCCATTAAGGGGGAAGCCCAGGTCATTTGTAGGACCTATCAAATAAGTCTATTTTTGCACCATGTCGATAAGATTATTTCTTGGATTACTGGTTCTGTCAGGAGGGTGTGCAAACCATGATGACACTCAGGGTTCATCGCAACAGGACCAAGCCTATGCTAAAACACTGCAAGAACAACTGATTTTGGCAGATAGCGGAACGGTGATTACCATCCCCCCTGGCAGATTTGAGTGTAACCGTTCAATCTCCCTGGATGGCATTGATCATGTGACGATTCGAGGAGCAGGAATGAAGGAGAGTGTTTTGAGTTTTGCCGATCAACAGGATGGCGCAGAAGGTTTGCTGGTCAAAGCCAATCATGTAACTCTCGAGGGATTCAGTATTGAGGATTCTAAGGGGGACGCACTGAAGATACAAGACGCTGAGGGCTTGGTCATCCGAAATGTATTGACAACCTGGACCCAAGGTGCAAAAGAGACCAATGGTGGTTACGGTATTTATCCAGTTGCCTGTCGTAAGGTGCTGATCGAGGGATGTGAGGCCTCCTATGCATCAGATGCCGGCATTTACGTTGGCCAATCGACCGATGTGATTATGCGAGATAACTATGCCCACCATAACGTGGCCGGTATTGAGATCGAAAACAGCAAAAACGTGGAGGCTTATGATAACATTGCCGAGGAAAATACCGGAGGTATATTAATATTCGATATGCCTGGATTGCCCCAGGCGAATGGTGAAAATGTCATCGTAAGAAATAATATCAGTCGAAATAATAATCACAAAAATTTTGCACCAGAGGGTGGTGTTGTAGCTACTCTGCCACCGGGGACGGGCATGTTAATCATTGCGCACCGTGATGTCGAAGTATTTGAAAATGAAATTACTGGATATAAGACGCTAGGGCTTGGCGTCATCAGTTGGTTTTTCACCGAAAGACCTTTTGAGACCACCAATGGTTTTGACCCCTACTTTGAAAACATATATATCCACAACAATACCTTAAAACGTAAGAAAGCCATTCCTGATCTGAGCAAAGAATTTGGCAAAATGATCAACGGACTTTTTATTGGTAAACCTCAAGATATCGTAACTGATGGCATCTTTAGAGACGGAAAGTCATCCCTTTGTTTGCAAGACAATGGAGAGGACCTCAGATTTGTTAATCTAAATGCTGACTCTGCCGAATCCCTGGGAGATCTAAAGAGGTTACTCAACAGGGATATTTCTAAATTCGACTGCTCTTTGGGACGACTGGAACTAAAGCAGCCCGTCTTGTAACCACTTATCAATCACGAAATGAAGGGCATACTACTGGGGTCTTTGGTTCTACTGATGGCTTGTCAATCAAAGCTTCAGGTCACTGTTGATGTCAATAAAGAACCTTTTGACCGATTGTCTGACTATCGCTTTTTTGCCCAGCCGATGGCCGATTTATCTCCCAATGAAGGTGTACTTCCATTCGCTCCCATCACCCCTTTGTTTTCAGACTATGCTGAAAAGGCGCGTTTCGTATGGATGCCGGCTGGTGAGGGTGCTAAATTCAACCCCCGGGATGTTTTTGACTTTCCTATGGGAGCCGTCTTGATTAAGAACTTTTTCTACTACACTGATCCCCAACGAAGTGAAAAAAAGATCGTTGAAACGAGATTACTTGTTCACCGAGAAGAAGGATGGGACGCCTTGACCTATATCTGGAATGATGAGCAAAGTGAGGCCTTTCTTGAAATTATCGGAGACGAAAAGGAAATTACTTTTATTGATCACCATGGCCAGGAGAGGTACGTGCATTATTTGATCCCCAATAAGAATCAATGTAAGAGTTGCCATGAGCGTGCCAAGAGATTAGAACCCATAGGTCCTCGCGCCCCTTACCTAAACCATTCACTAAGTTATGAAGATGGCCAGGCCAATCAACTGGACAAATGGTCAGCAATCGGGTACCTTGACGGCTACACGGTAAGATCCGAAATCGACAACCTCGCCAATTGGAGTGATCCATCCTCTTCGTTAGATGACCGGGCATTGGCCTACCTTGAAGTGAACTGTGGCACTTGTCACCAGGCCGGTGGCAATGCCTACGTGTCGGGTTTACATTTAACCGCCGATACGCAAAGTCCAAGTCAATTGGGAATTTGCAAGTCGCCGGTCTCTGCTGGAAAGGGCTCTGGTGGCCATCAGTATGATATTTTACCTGGACAGCCCGATTCTTCCATCTTGGTTTATCGAATGGAAACCCTTGACCCTGGAGCTATGATGCCCGAATTGGGTCGAAAGTTGATCCATGAGGAAGGGGTGGCGTTGATCCGTGAATGGATTGCAAATATGACTGGTAGTTGTCCTTGACTTTCGCCTGGCTATGTAATTCTCCTCCTAAGATTTCACTGGAAAATGAATATCGGTCATCAGTTCTTCCTCAGGTACTTCTCCCGGCATATTGACATAGGTCTCAAAGGGATGTATGCTCTTGTCACATTTGATCTCTTTATTGCGTTCCATAATATACAAGGTCGACCAGGCATTCCCAAGATGTTTGTAAGGACCAATATGTCTAACCGTATAAACCTTGGTGGCCGGAATATTGCCTGAGCTCATCTCAGAAGGTATTTCGGCCGGCAGCTCTTTCACCGGGATACCTGCAGTATAACTGGCTTTTTGATTTACCATGTCCCACTTGTGGTAGATGCTGAAACTACTTCCGTCTATCAAACTTGAATGACGGTTTGCGAAGCCACCAATTTTTTCGAAATCAGATTGCATATCCGGACCCAACTTCGTCAAAGTGGTTTCCCGTTGTATCCCGACATAGGTACAGCCCGGATATTCTTCGTAACCTTTGAATTCCAATTTTGAATGCACTTTGCCATCCTCAATATAATCCTTGAGAAGGGCAAGGCCCCTTTCATAGTCTGAGCCCACAAAGGCAATCATTGACTTCTTCATCCAAAATAAAAAGAAGGGTAGACTGCTGTCCATACTCCAGGATACTTTAGTTCGGCCATTATCACCCTCACATCGAAAATAGACCTTAGCCTTTGACTTCCATGGTTTGAGAAAGGTAAGATCATAATCGACAGATTGGTTTTCTGATTCGTGCAAAACCGTCATATTCCCTTGTCCGGTACGCGAGCCAGTCCATTCAAAATATTTCCCATCATCCCTCACGCTCACCGAAGCTTTGGGATCTTGAATGAGCCATGGTGACCAGGCTTCCCAATGATGAAAGTCGTGGATGGCTTTATAGACCTTTTCCACGGGTGCATTGATTTCAATGCTTTTGTCAATGTGCATTTTCGGCATAAGAATATACTTTGGTTTAACACTTTGAATTTAAGAAAATCTGGCACCAGTGTGACTATTCTCAATTTATTGAATCTCCTTCACTATCCTAAATCCAATAAAACGACTGGAACCATTATCCGGATCTCTGGGATCGACAAATTGAGCTGCGTCATAACCATAATGGCCGCCTCCCTGGTGATACTCAGCCACATTTCCCCCCAAATCAAACAAATCCACATTTTTATATTTAATGGGCTTAGCTTGAGCGACCTCCTGAATGAGAGAGTGATGCGACCCCTCCAGCTTCTCCATCAGCTGATGAGCATCTTCCCGCGTCATGTCATATCCGGCCCACTTATTGAGTGTATTTTCCGACTTCGGATTTTTCCGGGCCAATTCATGAAATTCTTTGGCCTCCTCTTCTGATGGCAGTCGATAACTGGCCTGGTGGGCCTCGCTCAACCAATCGATGTACCCATCAATCTCCTCGTGGGATACGATCACCGGAAAATTATCTTCATTCTCCGGATATTCAAAAGCCGGTCGAAAAGCTTTCCACTGAGCGTTGGTGATTTCTAAGACAGCGACCTCAAGAGAATCATTCAATGTCACCATTTCCGGAGAAAGAACACCTGATGTATGAGTACCAAAAAAGTCAGCCTGTTTTTGAAGGGCGTTTCTCTTGAGCACGTAGGCCAATGGACTCTCTTCCTTAAACGATTCGTTCTTTTCACTTTCTTTATCAAACAAATAGGTATCGATCCAGGTCAATTCTTCCTGCATTTTCCTCAATTGGTGAGAGATTTTCTGCAATCCATGGGGCTGCTTCGGAAACCATAAGAAACGCACTGGTGCCTGCCCAGCCTGCTGAAGTGCCCGGTAATATTCCCAACCCTGATCACGGGGTACTGCGCGATCTTCACTCCCATGGAAAATTATGGTGGGCGTCTGAACTTTTTCGAGTTCGAAGAGTGGGGACAAACGAATGTACTCCTCGTTGTAATATTTGCCACCGCGGTCATCCCAAGGTGCACCACCAAAGTACGATTGATCGAAACTGACTCCAAATCTACAGGTACCATAATCTGATGTCCAGTTTACATCTCCCGCTCCCGGACAAGCCACAGTAAACATATCGGGATATCTAACCGTCAACATAGTAGTCAGGATGGCTCCATTGGACCATCCCATGACGCCCATTTGAGTCGTATCGATTTTACCCTGGCGAGCCAGCAACTCAATGCCTGAAATAATATCTTTCAACTCAGGATCATAATAATTGCCCTTGATGGCCTCGACATAGGCCAACCCATGGTTTGAAGAACCGTGATAATTGGGTTTCAGGACAAAAGACCCACGTTGAGTAAGAATATTGGGATAGGTACTCCATCGCTCACTCCACCGGTCGGTATCTACTCCAGCCGGGCCTCCATGAATTGACAGAATTAAGGGATATTTTTTAGTGGCATCATAATCTTCAGGATAATAAAGAATCCCGGTCACTTCCTCATCCTGATATCCTGACCAGATCAAGACTTCACTTTTTGCCATAGGTTTCTTAATTAGTTTTTTATTGAGCTTCACCAATTCCTTACTATTGGTCCAGGTGTTTTGCCTACTTTCTACCACAAAATATTTTGGCAAAGTCGAAGCAGTGGAATAATCGTGAATAATTTTGCTGCCGTCTTCACTGGCGGCCAGGATCAAACAATGATCGTTTTTATCGCCCAATTCAATGGTCTGCTTTTCCCAGCTGTCACCATCTTTCTGATAAAAGGCCAGGCGAAAAGTTGCTTTATTAGCCAGTTCTACGAAAATACCCCCGGGTACGACATAGTAACTACGACCTATTCCCAATTCCCAATCTAGAGGAATCTCTTTATATTGTTTCTGAGCCAAATCATAATAAAAGAGCTGGCTGAGACCTGCACCATTCCACTTTGGGTCGGAGGCAGTGTCTGACTGAAAATAAAATCCCGCATGATCCGGGGTAAATTGAAAATTTCTGCTGGGAAAATCACGGTCTTCCAAAATACGGTCCGTGACATTTGTCGACATATTTTTCAAATAATATTGCGGATCGGGATTGGCATCGGCACTATAATGACGACTCATCATCACATTGTAAACCAACCATTCTCCATTTCTCGAAATGGCATATGAGCCCACGGGTTTTTCATTTTCTGTAAGCCGGTTGATCTCCTTCTTTTTGATATCAAAAGCATAAAGCCGGTCTGCCTTCCAATGCACCGAATCTTCCACTACCACCACGTCGTCCTTTTTCTCCTCCAGTTCTTGTTCGTAAAGCGTCTTCCCTTCATTTGATTTGAAGATCAATGTGCTGTCATTGATCCAGTCCAAGCTGGAAATGCCCGTTTTAAATTCATGGACCTCCTCAGCTTCACCACCACTCAGGTTTAATCGCCACAATTTCTTGCTCTTGTCGCGGGTGGAGAGGAAATAGAGGTACTTGCTGTCTTTTGAGAACAATGGTGAATGATCGTTTTCATCCGCAAAAGTCAACCGTATGGTGGTGTAATCACCGTTATCCTCCTGGTCTAGCCTGGTCAGGTAAAGATCGCTGATAAATTTGTCCTCTTCTTTATAACCTCGGCGTTTGGTCCAAGCCACCATTGAATTATCCGGCGAAATGGTAACATTTTGCATGTATTCGGTATGAATGATGTCTGATGGTGTCCATCGTGTTAGATCATCAGATTTTTCTTGAGCCCATATTACCTGGGTACTGAGGAGAAATAAGAATAAGAGCTTGTTTTTCATGAAAAAAATTTTTAGTAATTGTTGGTGTGACTCTCATGCCGTAAAGCACAAAAGTAAAGGTTTTGGCAAGTGTGTGATGCTACTGGGTCTGCACCCCTCCAATTCGTGTTGAGGGGCTTCTGGTACTAAACATTGGTAAGTGAGGGGTTGCATTGTAAATAAAGCCTGTATTCTGGCATTACTGCATGCAGGATTCTATTTTTATCCCTATGCAACTGGATGCATTTGAATACCAGCTGTTTCTGATCCTATTTGTGGCCATCACGATACACGGTCTGTACTTGACCGTGCTCATCTGGATAAAGGGAAGACACGAGCAGGGATTGAGCTGGTTGAGTGCTCTGCTACTTCTGGTGTCCCTCTGGATGGTAAACTATCTCCTGTATATCGGAAATATTTTGTTGACCTATCCGGATCTCTACGGCGTCCTCGTACCTGTTCTGTATTTGATGGGGCCGTGCTTCTACTTCTTCATTTGCCGCTCTTCAAATCCCACTCACCAAATGCGGTGGATAGATCTTCTCCATTTGGCCCCTGCCTTATATTTTCTCTATGAATGGTGGCCAGTGTACCAGTGGACAGATATCCGGAAGTTGGAAGTCATTAACACCATAGTTCAATTACCTGAAGAGCGACCCCCTCTTATGCGGGTACTCAAAGCCAGCACATTAAAACTCCTCCTTCTGGGATACTGCTGTGCCGCACTATTGTACCTACAACGCCTACAGAAGAGAAACATCATAAATCGGTTGCGCCTCTCGTGGTTGAAAAAATTCACACTGACTTTTGCCGGCATGATAGTCTTGTTCTTTATAACCATGCTGCTATTCTGGTCACAGCAATGGGATGGCACCATTATGGAACTCGTCATGATATTCACACTGGCTGCTGCCATTCACGTGCTCGGATATGTTGTATTGGGTAGAGATCGTATCCTGCCAAAATTAGCGCTGGCATCGAACTCGAGTAAATATTCTACTTCACCCCTAACTCCGGAGCTGTTACAGGATAAAAAGGAGATCATTTTGTCCTATTTATCGGAACAAAAACCATGGATAAATTCCGATTTTAGCTTACCGGTCCTAAGTAGAGAAACTGGTATTCCCCGGCATCACATCTCACAAATACTGAATGAAACCCTGCAGACCAATTTTTCTGATTTAATCAATCAATACAGGGTTGAAGAAATGAAATCTCGCTTAAAAGATGGTGAGCACCAAAGATATTCTATTGCCGGTATTGCATCCGCGTGTGGATTCGGAAGTAAAAGCAGTTTTAACCGGGCTTTCAAGAGAATCACCGGCTTGACCCCTAGTGCCTGGCTAGATAAACACAACACCAGATGATCAACCACAGAGGAGTAACATTTCATCAAATGCTCCGTTAAGTCCTGGTGGGTGCGAAATAGGATTCTGACAATACCGCCTCTTCGGATTTCTAGAATTCATCTTTTCATGAAATCCACATTGAACTGAGGCATCTCACTTTATTAAATGATCCCTACTTCCAGGCCATAGCTCCCAGATTGATTTTGGACCGGCCTATCTTTAAATCAAACAAGCTATGGATCGTATTATCACTCTGGTCACTATTTTCTCGGTACTTTCTCTTGGTCTGACTCATTCACAACCAGATACTGTACTCAATTTTCTTAAGCCCTTTATTGGCGACTGGCATTCCGCGGGACAGGGCGGTCTACCCTGGAAAAAAGCAGTAGGCTTTCGATTTACGTGGGCTGATGACACCCAGACTTTCCTACGTTTTTATGAAGGGATCCCGAACAATGTGTTCGACAAAAGGATACTGGAGAGCCTGATCGTGGCCAATCCACATACGGGAATAGCAGAGTTCCTAGGCTACCAGCGTCAAAATGATTTCCTATTCAAAGGCTCTTTTGAACCTCTTGAGAAAGGACTTGGTTTCATCAGGCTCTATCAGGTCTACTATCCGCAAGAAATTGAACTCCCCCATCCCTACGAACGGAACCGGGGAATGAAGTTCTACCGGGATGTATGTAAACTTACCGGTGACACGTTGGTCTGTATAACGGAACAGTGGCAGCATGCCGCATGGCACCCGTGGGGCCAGGGAATTCCCTACAAGATGGTTCGATCTGAATTCGACCACCGGGGCAATAAGTACCAGGATATGGCCTTGGCTAGCCTTGAAGGCTCATGGATCAGTAGCCTTGATCCAAAGTATGCCAATCATCCTATGGTCAAAAAGTTTAACCCAGAGCTGAAGCCTCAAAAATTGGTTATCCATCCCAGCAGCGACACCGGTTTTTATCACCTGACCATCTATGACATCGACCGGCCACAGAACGGCGATACGACTCTTGTAGTTCAGGGTTTCATTGTGCCTGATGGCTTGGGTGGTAAGAGCCTCCTTGAATACAACGTGCAGTCTCAAACCTGCTACAATGGCTACTATCACTTCGACAAGGATCAGATCATTAGAGAATTCTCACCATGTAATTCCAACCAAACTGTACGTTATCGAGAAAAGTGGATGTGGAACCCGGATAAAAAGTCCTTTCACTGGCACACCGCCAGCTGGAATGGTGACACCTTCCAGGACGGAGGTGTGGTGGTAGCATGGAGTAAATTAAAAAAATCATGAGAAAATTACTTTGGTGGGTGAGATCATTATTCCTGCTAATTACGGTTAGCAGTCCAACCTTCTCTCAGATCCCAGCATGGCTTGTTGAGGAATGGCTACACCGCACATCCTACAGCCCTTTAATCGCCGACAACAATCACTACCGCTCCGATCAAGAGCCCAATGAGGCTTACGGAATATCCTGGACTTACGGAGTAGGTAAACAGCATGTAAAGGGCAGACTGTACTCCATTCGTGATGGTAGAGACATAGGAACGGTCTGGGAATTTGTCGAATATTGGGACCCCAAAATCGAAGAAGTACGAATAATTCAGCTTGGAAGCGATGGTACGATCGGACAATGCAGATTGTGGCAAGAGAATGGGAAGATCAAGGAACAGCAAACGTTTACCGGTCCGGATGGAGTATCATTTGAGTCCGGACACCTGGCTTGGCGCGAGGGTTTGGACCAAGCACACTCAGTCATACAATATTGAGGAAGGTCAGTGGAGCTCAAGGCGTTTTTACATCTGGAAACCTGAGATCGAAAATGAAATTCCCCTGGCATTTAAGTCGCTGGCCTATTTGATCGGTACCTGGCATAGTAGTTTTGATGATCATAGGGCCGCAAAAATGACTTTTACCTGGGGAAAAAATCGCCGATTCATCAAATTCACTAATGCGTACAAACCAGAAAAAAACGGTCCTTATATTCAGGAAAATGAGGGCGTGATAAATTACCATGGCATCCGGAATCAATTGATCTTTCGTACCACCTACTTAAAAGAAGGAAGTCATTTGATTGCCGATGGCCATTATCAAATTGAAGACGGTGGAACCATCAACCGCATCTTTACATGTCATTACAAAGGAGGTGAGACCTTGCCTTGGAGTGATGGACAAAAAGCACCCGAGGACGGTAGGAGCATTGACTTCAAACAGATCTGGACACCCATCGACGCCAACAGATTCAAGGGAGATTTCTTTTGGAAGCGGAATGGTCAATGGGAGCACCCCATCAAAAAATACGATGAAAAAGATTTTGAAGAAATCTGGATTCGGGAAATCAAAAGATGATTGTTCCAGCCTGCCCTGTTTCTGGTCTCATTTTAGATCAGCTGCTGGCAGACTGAGAATTTGGCTCGGCTCTAACTTTCAATGCACTTTTGGACTTCAATCCACATTAATCCACATCTAAAATTATCCATAATATATTCCCCGTCTTTCGATTCGGGAAATCAACAAATTGATGCTTCAGCAATTTGATGTTTGTCACCTTTTCAGGCTCATGGTGATATATTTAATAGACCCACATACTGGAATCACCCCTGGTTTGGAAATAGGTAATTATGTGAAAATCGTCTGGGAAATCAACTGAGTGGAACCAACATCCCAAGGATCATTGTCGGATAAGAAAAGCATCAAAAGAGCATTGCAAGACCTGGACCAAGATTGTTTTGTGATCTTGTATTTGTTCTGGGTAGAAGATCTAGAAGTTGAAACGATTGCTGAACATCTGGGAAAAACCGTAGAAGAGGTACTTAAACATCACAGAAGGTGCCGGAGTAAATTCCTTAATTTAATGAGCAATGAAGACAAAGGACTCTAGTTTTAAAGCGGATGATCTGGCAAGAATACGTCGTTATCTAAAAGATCAAATGACGGTGAAGGAGAAAAATGATTTTGAGCATCGATTAAAGCACGATCAATTGCTCTCTAAAGAAGTCAAATTGCTGCGAATGCTGATGATTGAATTGCAAAGTCAGTCGCTTCAGCAATGGCTGAAAAAAAGGTAAGGTGTTTGTCCTGATCTTAAGTTATAGCTAAGGCCTGCATAAGTCAAGCTGCAAAAGCCATAGAGCAATTGTGTTGGAAATTGGCACCACCCAGCTCACAACTACTGTTCCGATGGATCACGACCCCTAATCTCGGGATTGATCTCAAAATGGACATCCATGGTAGGACGCCCGTGTCACGAATCAACCCGCTACATTGCTTCCTCAAAATGTTTTAAACCGGAGGCTCAAAGACCTATTGCCGAAAGTTGTACTTTCCCTATCTTAAAGGCTAAGACACTCAAGACAATGACCGAAAGACAACCAACCGATGCCGCAATTATTGCTCAGATTAGGAGCGAATCAGCTAAAGAAACACGCGATGCAGTAGCACATATGCTACAAATATTTCGCGGTTTGGTTTATGCCATAGTGGTCCGGCCGGGTATTGGAACCCAGGAAGATGCTGATGACATCCTCAATGATTCTGTGTCAGATCTTGTCCTTCGTTTGCGAGAAGAAGACTTCCACCTCAGGGAAACCCGCTTGAGTACTTTCTTTTACGCGATTGCGAAAAACAAATGGCTAAATATATTGAGGGGTAGGGCTCGAACTTTACACACGTCAGATATATCACTACAGGTAGAAGTACCTAGCGATGCACCGGCCCCCCTTGATGATCTTATCGCCAGAGAACAAAGAACTTTAATCCACCAAGCATTGTCTAAGTTAGATGATTCTTGCTTTAGCTTGTTGTATCAATTTTGGATTGAAGACAAGAAGCTGAAAGACATAGCCATCAATTTAGGAATCAGTGAAATGTCGGTGAAAAAACGCCATGAGCGGTGCCGGAAAAAACTGAGAAAATTCCTCGAGAAACAACAGCATAATCCATAAAGGGGATTAATTGAAGATAGAAGACATCATCGATCAGGCCAGGCGGTACATCCAAGGCAAAATGCAGGATGAAGAACGCACAGCTTTTGAGTCTTTACTCGACCAAGAACCGGAACTGAGAGAAGAAATCGATTTGATGAAGGCCATGGCGGATGCCATGAAGGAACTACCTGGCGATAAAATCTCGGAGCGAATCGCGAGATCTAAGCTGCAAAAACCGAGGTCCTACCTGGAAGGGAGGTGGTTTTGGGTCGGAGCAGTGCTGTTGGTGCTTTTGCTTCTGTTTCTCCTTAGCAAGAAATATCTCATCGATAAAGGAACCGATACTCAAGACCGATTTTCGGACAAGGCCATTGTGACATTCGGTTCTCCAAGCGAAGGTCTGCAGATAAATTCAAGTACCGGGATGGTGGTAAGCTCGGAAGGCAACCTCATCATCTGTGGCAACTTCTACGACCAGCTAGAAATTGGCGAATTTCATATAGAGAGTAATTCGGGCAGCCAGGATATTTTTATTGCAGAACTAAATGCAACATTGGAAGTACAATGGGTCAAATCCTACGGTAGTGAGCATATGGATATTGCTCATAAAATTGCACTTGACGAACAAGACAACATATATTTTACAGGAACGGTTGGAGGGGTTGCACATTTTGATGAAGTACGTATTATTCCAAAAGGAGATCTGGTAAGAGGGCAACATGGAGACTTGTTCATTGCCAAGATCGACTCCTCAATGGAGGTCAAGTGGGTGATCTCCGATGGAGGTCGAATGCGTCCATATGTAGCCTCAGGTCGCGGTGCGATTTCGGACTTATTTGCTGGCGAGGGTGGAGGAATATATGCCACCGGAACCATTTCTGGAGACAGCATATTTGATCAGCCGATCGAGTTGACCAAGAGTAAGAATGGTTTTATCATCAAACTCAATGGAGATGGTAAAATCGAATGGCAACGTCATCTGGTAGGAGAATATGGAGTGCAAATATTGGCTGGAGCCACTAAGAACGGGATCATCACTGTATGTGGATATTTTGGGCATCCTGCCTACGGAGGCGACATCTGGTACGATGGGGATCGGTTGCCATCCTATGGTGGCTCGGATCTTTTTATCGCCAAGTACGACACGGCCGGCAAATTCCAATGGGGTGCCCAGGGTGGATCCAGCACCTTCAGCAGAATCGGAGAAGGGGATGTTGCCAATGATCTATACCTCACCTACGGCAATCAGATCCTGGTCACTGGCATTTATACCGGCGAGGGAAGGTTAGGAGAAATACAACTACCTAAAAGCTCAGGAAGAGACATGTTTTTGGCCGAATTAGATCCTGAGGGAAACTATCTATGGGCAGCAACTGGAAATGGCAGCGAAAGCCCTCCCGAGCAAAGTTTGAATCTGGGGAAGGCCGTTGTTGCCGACCGTACGGGGAATATTTTCGTTTGCGGGATATTTGGCAGCAAGACCAAGTTTGGCAGTCAGACCCTGGAGGCTAAGGGCCCTCAGGATATATTTGTCGCACGTTATGACCCGGATGGAAACCTCGTCTGGATCAAACAAATCGGTGGTGAAATGGACCTTCGAAAGGGAGAATTCGCTCAAGATCTGGCCATATCACCGGAAGGCGACATCTACCTGACCGGCTTCTTTAGCGGCGAGCTCGAAATTGAAGGCCATCGGCTGAGCTCCGGTGGCAAAATTGACATCTTTGTCCTCGCATTGACTCCCAATGGCGACATCAAAAACTTTGACCAAGTGCTCTATGCGGAAGCTGCTCCGGAGCAAAATGTCGAGCCAGCGTTTTGATGACTTCCGGTATGAGGGGCGAAATGATGTTAGCGGCCTGTTTGACACTGCTGGTGTTTTCGGCCTGCCGCAATGATGAGCTTACCCAACAAACAAACGCTTTTCGATTGGGCATTTTAGCACCCTATCAAGGCTCAGCCTATCCCCATCTGATCCATCTGCATCGTGGGGCCGACCTGGCATTTTCGGGCGACCCTCATTTTCATGTCATCTATGAGAACAGCGATACCAATGGCCGCTATGGCAAGCATGTAGTGGAGAAGGTCATTGAGGAAGACCGGGTTCAGGGATTGATGGGTGGCACCGACCCCTACACAGCGATCAAGGCAAGTGAATTGGCAACGGCGAATCAACTCATATATATATCGTGTTATGTCAATCCGATAGCTTGGCCAGACAGCACTGCTTTTACTTATTTTACCCGGCCTAGTGATCACCTGCAGATAGAGAAGATGGCAGCTCTCCTCAAGCATTTAGATGCATCGAAGGTGGTCATCCTGGCCGATAAAGACCCCGACCGGATACTGCTGGCCCAAGCCATGATGGATGAGTTACCTTCTGACGTGGTGGCTGAAAGCGGCTGGATGCAATGGCAAGACACGCTGGATTGGACATCGCTGCAGGATCATGAAGTCCTCATATTTTTTGCAGAAATCGGCTTAACTCAGATACTCGATATGACACAACAATCACCCTCTGATGGGTCCCTGATCTTCTGCGAGGGAACATTGGCTCCACACCAAATGAGGGCCGCCCTGCCGACGAATTTTTATTTTCTGCAGCTTCCACTGCCAAAAAGGGGCAGACGTTACCGCAGGTTTGAGAAGGAATTCGAAAAATTTTATGAGAAGCTGAACTCGGACCTGTCCAACTGGTTTGATCCTGCACCCAACCTGTATGAGACCTATGCTTATGAAGCGGCGAGCATCCTGCAGAAAGCGATCAAAGCCAAAGGTCACGACCTGCCTGCCATTCACGACTACTTGACGACGAAAACTTTCAAAACGGTAGTAGGCACTTTGAGGTTTGACCAAGACGGGCAGCCTAATCGCGATTTTGAGGTGCTGCATGTGAGTGATGGGATAGTGAAAGTAGTTGAGTTACCATAAGAAGTAGTATAAAGCGACAATCCCTGTCACCTTTCCTAGTGCATTGTTATAAACGGTATTTATAAGAGCCTGGCCAACAAAAGCCAGACACATATTTTTAATAACCAACCGACCTGACCATGAGACGACACGCTCTACCCCTGGCAGCTATTTTCCTATTGCTGCTCATTTCCACCCATTTCACCCAAGCCCAATCAGACATTATTTTTGAAAAGTCCCTTAGCGTAGATCAAGATGGCACCAATGCTGATCCATCTGCAATAGTCCACATCAAGGCTACTAATAAGGGGGTGCTGATTCCTAAAGTTGCGCTGGAACATTCCAAGGATAATAGTACCATTAATTCCCCTGTTGAGGGATTACTCGTATATAATATAGCTGAAATGAATGATGTGGTGCCAGACTTTTACTATTGGAAAGATGGCTGTTGGAACCGGGTTGGAACCGCTCTTTGGGTGAAAAACGGTGATAAAATTTATTATCCATATGGGGCAGTGGGTATCGGATACATAGAAGATCCTCAGGGTGGATTGCATGTCTATCAGTTGAAGGATGATGCCGTGGCAAATTTTGTGCATGATAATGATACCAGCCACGCATCTGGGGTTGATATTACGACAAATCATAAAGGCGCAAGTCTCTTAGTTTATCAGACTGGTAGCGGGCAGGGGATAAACATCATGATGTCGAATGATACCAGTGATGAGCAAGGTCTAAATATTAGTTCAGTTTCAAACAGTAGTGCAGCGTCTATAGGTGTGAATAATCAAATCAGCCCGCATGCACATGCTCTTGCAATTGGTACAAATTCTTTAGGTCGAGGGGTCGAGGTCTACCACGACGGCTCAGGTATTGGATTTCTAGGCCATATGACTAATGATACCAGCCATTCAACTGGTTTTGGAATCATCAGTGATTCAAGAGGAAGTGGAGCTTTTATAAATATGACGAATAATGAGAACAATGGTGCTTACTACAGAAATGGACTAAATGTCAATCATGATGGTATGGGACATGGCGTCGACATCCACATGGCAAACGATACAACATACTAGAGGTTTGGTCATCACTAGCCACTCAAGTGGAGAAGGCATTGTAGTTCATCAGGAAGGAAAAGGTTTTGGAATGTATGTCAACATGCAAAATGATACGGCCTACGCACATGGCATACATGTCGAATCTAAGACCCCAGCACCAAATATATCCATAAGCCAAGAAGGAACAGGAGAAGGATTTCGAGTTGATATGAATCAAGATACTAGTGATGCTACTGGTATTCAAGTCAATTATGGAGGAAGGAACGGACAGGGTACTCAGGTCGCTATGAATAATCCACTGAGTCAAGGAACAGGCATGTTGGTTGATGCTTTTCACGAAGGTTTTGGGATGAGAGTATACCATATGGGATCTGGACCGGGTGCCTTATTTGAAGTGGCCAATCCTTTAAGTGCCGCCAGTGCACTGGATGTATGTAGCGCTGGCTCAGGAAATAGTGCAACTATCAACCAAACCGGATCTGGAGCTGGCTTGGAAGTAAACATGAACGGCACTGGGACTTTGGCAGCCCAATTCAATAACGGGGATCTTGTGGTTAATGGCGGCGATATAGCAACAAGCGGCAATTTTTTCTCAAACGGCACTCAACTCAATGTCCCAGATTACGTTTTTGCGAAAGACTACTCCCTCGAATCCATCGAAGAGCACGCCGCTTACATGTGGAAGGAAAAACACTTGCCTGCAGTCTCTCCCGCAGCAGAAATCAATGCGGGAAAATACAACATGGCCGAGCGGCGCGAGCAAATCCTGGAAGAACTGGAAAAAGCACACATCTATATCGAGCAATTACACAAGCGTTTGAAAAAGGTTGAAAAACAGAATCTGGAAATTGAACGGCTGAAAGAAGAAAATCAGAATCTCGCAAGCCAGTTGGCAGATATCTACCAACTCCTCCAAAAGTTCAACAAATAAAATACATTTCAATTTTTTTTTCGTAAATCGTTTGACAACCTCTTAAGATCTTTTCACAAGATTAATCCAATTAGTCAAAATGATATAATGAATCCATATTGATAAAAAAAAGTACTAAATCCAGATTTGCAGTCACCTTTCCCAAATCATTGTTATAAAAAGTTATAAGAATCCTTCCAAACAAAACCGGACGCATCATTTAATAACCAACCGACCTGATCATGAGACGACACGCTCTACCCCTGGCAGTTATTTTTCTATTGCTACTCATTTCCGCCCATTTCACTCAAGCCCAATCAGACATTATTTTTGAAAAGCCCGTTAGTGTGGATCAAAATGGCACCAATGCCGATCCTTCCGCAGTGGTTGATATTAAGGCGCTAAATAAGGGACTCTTGGTACCCAGAATTTCCCTGGATAATTCCAAGGACGCCACTACCATCAGCAGCCCTGCTGAGGGCCTGCTCATTTACAATACCGCCACTATTAATGACGTCCAGCCCGGTTTTTACTACTGGAAAGATGCTTGTTGGAATCCGATGGGCACAGGAGTTTGGCAGCAAAATGGCGATAAGATTTTTTACAACCAAGGAGGTGTGGGAATAGGTGTTGATGATCCTTATGGAAGATTGCATGTGCAGCAAGGCGAAGACGACGCAGTAGCCAATTTCGTACATGGTAATGACACCAGTTATGCATCTGCAGTTGATATCACGACCTTCCATAGAGGCCCAGGTCTTTTGGTCTATCAACGCGGTACCGGTGGTGGGTCCTTCATCCATATGCTGAATGATACAAGCTACAGTACTGGCTTGGAGGTTGTTCACAAAGGCAAGGGTAATGGTGCAGAATTCACCATTTACAATCAGCCGGTTTACAGGGATGGTGTGCATATCAGTCATGATGGAATGGGCAGTGGAGTCGGCATTCATATGAGCAATGACACCACTTATGCTCATGGTGTAGGTATAAGCACAAATACCATGGGACGTGGCGTATCGGTCTACCATTCAGGTCTTGGCATTGGTTATCTGGCTCACATGCAAAACGATACCAGCCATTCCACAGGATTAGAAATCCACCATGACAGCAAGGGTAATGGAGCAAATATCCACATGAATAACAACGACAATAATGGAGCATACTACCGTAATGGAATGTTCATAGGGCATGATGGCATGGGTAGCGGAATGGATATTTACATGAGCAATGATACCACTTATTCCAATGGAATCAGCATTGCAACAAATGCCATGGGGGCCGGACTAAGTGTTCACCACAATGGACCGGGCATAGGCATGATTGCACATATGGCCAATGACACAACTCACTCCCTTGGCATGGAGATAAATAGTGAAAGTAGAGGCACTGCAGCAAGAATTTATGTTCAGAATACACTGAATAATACCAAGTATTATCGTGATGGTCTCAATATAGAACACAATGGGATGGGTAGTGGTATTGGCATTCATATGAATAATGACACGACAGGTGCCAACGGGTTAAATATTTCAACGAACACCAGAGGCAGCGCCATCAATGTTCATCACTCAGGTGGCGATTCCTATGGACCCGGATTATCCATTCACCAGGAAGGGATGGGAAATGGCACAAACATTGCCCATTTCGGCACGGGAGATGCGGCATATCTGGAGATAGTAAATGATGCGAGTCCAGGATCACCTTTGCGATTAGTCTCTAATAATCCAGCCCCTGGGCTAGCCGTCCATCACTATGGGACTGGGACAGGAATATTTGTAGAAGCGTCAGGAGCGGCACCCGCAGCCCATTTTCTGGGAGGAGATCTATTTGTCGAAAACGGTAGTGTAGAAGTATCAAACGGTTCCTTTATTGATGATGGAGTGACTCTCCTGGTGCCAGACTATGTATTTGAAGACGAATACCAGCTAGAATCGATCGAAGAGCACGCTGCCTACATGTGGAAGGAAAAACACTTGCCGGCTGTCACTCCTGCTGCCACAATAAATGCCGGAAAATATAACATGGCCGAGCGGCGTGAGCAAATCCTGGAAGAGTTGGAAAAAGCACACATCTATATCGAGGAATTGCACAACCGTGTCAAAACACTTGAAGATCAAGAGTCGGAGATAGAGGATCTAAAAAAAGAAAATCAAGAATTACTCGAAAATCAGCAGAAATTAACTGCCCAGCTAGCCGACATCTACCAACTTCTGGCTCAGTCACAAAAATAAAAATACACCCATTATCTCTTCATCCCATAAATAATTAATATGCATATCCACTTATCACCTCGTGAAGCCGAGGTACTGGAATTGATCATCCAGGAGCATACCACCACTGAAATTGCCCAACATCTCAACCTTAGCCCCGACACCATCAAAAGCCACCGGCAAAATCTATTAAATAAACTAAAAGCAAGAAATGTAGCGGGATTGGTCAGACGGGCTTTTGAGTATGGGATGGTATCCTCGGATCGTTGCTGGTAGGGTAGTGTAAAAGTAACTGGTCGCCAGCTTATTAAAAGTGGTAAAACTACAAATCGCTAATCAAATGAATTTTGAAGCTATGTTTGGCGATTGGGTGATCTAGGATAAAGGAACCTTAAGGAAATCCTTGACTTTGATCTAACCGCAAGATAAAAATGAAAATAAGGCAAACAATATTTCATTTAAATATGCTTATTGGATGGACTCTGGTTCAGAACTCGATTATTGCTCAAGCTAATTTTTGGGAACCTGTAAGTAATGGACTTCAAGGGGATTTTTCAATTTTTCACCCCTCAACTACCTATTTCACCCCTCAATCCCTCAATTTTGGGCATTGTTAGTCAAATTAGCATCAATTCGCAAGATGACTTATTTGCCTATATCGGTGGTAAACTCTTCGGATCGTCAAATAAAGGGCTCTCTTGGGAAGAAATCAAGTCAGAGTTAATACGTGATTTTGGATTGATAACCATAGATCATTCAGATCGAATATATACCTCCACAGCTGATGGAATCTATCGGAGCCTAGATGATGGGGCTACTTGGGATAGCATTCCCCTGGATCGCTTTGCACCAAGACTTCGCATTGATTCACGAGATACTTTGTTTGCTTTCAGTTCTCTTCCTGATGTATTGGGATATAATGTTTTAAAGAGTAGTGACCATGGCGAGAGTTGGCAAAACACATCCGCCAAAATCTTTCAGGGACAGTCGTCGATTCCTTTCCATGTCTCACCTCTAGATACATTTTATGTTATCGAAACAGATTTCCTCTCTGGAAAATCAAGGCTGTACAAGAGCAATAACTACTGTGCCAGTTGGCAAATAGCGGCGGATTCACTTCCAGCTACTCCAACTCGATTGGCCTTCAACTCGCTGGGTCATTTATTTGCCACGACATATGGCCAAGGCATATTTAGAAGTACCGATCATGGCAGCACCTGGACACAAGTCAATAATGGATTAAGCGCATTCTCATTTTATTCGATTCATGTAGATCAAAATGATCGGATTATCGCAGGTAGTTGGCGCGGTGGCGTCTTTATTAGCAATGACAATGGTGATAATTGGAGCTATGCAAACGCACCCAATACTGCTTTCTGGTCAGGTGTCAGCAATTCCAATGATGAAATCTTTCTAGGGTCTGATGGCGAGGGTGTTTTTTTCAGTGCTGACAATGGTACTATTTGGGAAAAGAGAAATATGAATCTAACTGCAGTGTCGATAGGGAGCATGGATATTGATGCATTTGATAATTTGTATGTAGGCACAGCGAATGCAGGTGTTTTTAAGAGTCACAATGGAGGCAGTAACTGGAATAATACTGGATTGGTACAGACCTCCATTGATGCAATTAATGCTGATAACATTGACAGTATTTTTGCCGGTCATAGTAATATTCACCTAAGTACCGACACTGCAAAGACCTGGCCATTTGAAAGTGGTGGAACCTACGATAGAGTACAAGATATTGTAAGAGACAACATGGGGATCTACTATGCTGCAACTCAACAGGGAGTTTTTTATAGGGAAAATAGCACTGGAACTTGGAATTCAATCAGTGATGGTCTACCAGGCACTAACATTGTCGATCTAATGGTTGATCAAAACAATACTATTTTCTGCAACGTATGGGGAACTGGGATTTATAAGAAGTTAGATGGCTCGAATACTTGGGTGACGGCCATGGGTGATCTTCCAATGGGTCCACCACACCTGATAGGATGGGTTCAATCCATGGCCATAGACTCAGAAAATAATATTTATGTCTTACTTTCCGGACAGATCAACAATACAAACCCAGATTCTACTGCTGGGCTCTTCACGAGTGATGATCAAGGGAATCATTGGATTAGTATCAATGATCCCGATTGGTCTGGTCGAATCTCGGGCTCTATTTATATCAACAGTGATAATGTAAAGATTCTGTCTGTTTCGATCAACTATGGTTTTGCAGAGACTCTAATGCAGAACCCGATAAACCAAGGATGGATTGATATTAGCTCTGGTCTATCGCCTGGATTTAATCCTATCCTTGAGACGGATAGCCAAGGTTTTATTTATTATGGTTCACAATGCGGTGTCTTTAAGACCACTCTGTCTCAAAGCATTGGACAACAGCTGATTGTAACTAATACAAATGACTCTGGCCCAGGCTCCCTTCGTCAAGCCATTTTCGATCTTAATCAGTTTCAAAACTTCAGTGTACAAAATGATATCACCTTTGATATTGACTCAATGACTGATCCCGGATGTACCGGAGGAAACTGCATCATTGTCTTAACCAGCCTTCTTCCAACCATTCAAAAAAATGTTTTTATCGATGGTGAAACTTTCATTGCCATTGACGGATCAAGTTTGGGTGGTGCTCCAGTTTTTGATATGGGCGAAAACAGCGATGGATCGATGATTGAAGGTTTGACTTTTAATCAACCTGTGATTAGTAGTAGCGATCTGACTCTCGAAAATGTTACACTCAATGGTGAGTTTAGCCATCAGCATGGAATACTAATATTAATCAATGTAACAATCGATCCTACAAATTGACAAAAATGGTGTAACTCCAGAAATGACTCAAGAAATGTTACGCTCCATTAATCCAAAACGTAAGATGGAAACACAATGTAATTATTTAGTTAAATTTTGGAAACCTATCGTTCGTGCTGCATTCGGAACTTTATTTTTGATCGCAGTTGCAGAACGAGCGTTTAGCCAAGACACAACCGAATTAACTGTTGATCTAATCCAAGGTGAAAGCAAGACCGAGACAATTGGATTAGGTACCTGCTTTGTTATCGGTAACACTGTTTATTCTAAAATTGAAATAGAATCTGATCCTCATATTGAGGTCGTAAATGAAGGCCTATCCGCAAACGCCATTGCGCCTAACCTCGCTTCGGTCAGGAACAAGATCGGTTTCACCGCTGGTAGAACGGCTCCCGCAGATGAATATCACGTCACCATCACATTTAGGGTCTCCGATTCACCCATCATAGACAATGATACAAGGACCTGCATATTTACGGTAGTTCTGGTGAAGGTGATCATAACCGCCTCCTCCAAGCCAGTGATAGCCGACTTCACGACCAATGTAGAGAGGGGAAAAGTACCATTGGAAGTTGAATTTCAAGATAAATCCTTTGGCGACATCACCAGTTGGGAGTGGTTTTTTGGAGATAGTACAAGCAGTGTCGAAAGGAATCCCACACACAGATACGAGCAACCGGGAGTCTATGATGTCATCCTAATTGTTTCTGGTCTCCTTGGTTCTGATACCCTAAATCTACCTGGCTATATACGGGTAAGTGAGTTTATAGATGGATTGGTTGGTAGATGGATGATGGTATCGGGTACTGACAATGGAGTAGAGATTACCGATTTTGATGTAATTCTTGATTTTACTCCAGATAGTCTCAAGGTTTTCTGGAGAGGTGGGAAAGTTGAACCCAGTGTGATTTATGAAATATTTGATGGTAAAATCGTCGCTGAATATGGACCTCAGATCAGTTTTCCCGGTGGTATCACTTTTGGCGATTTCGATTATTTGGGGGTTGCCATGGGTTTCGGCGACATCTCGGTGTCTTTAATTAATGATACTCTGATGTTTAGTGGTGTATCTTCTCTCGCCCTTTCATCCGATGATTTAGTGGAGATTTTCTTTGTACGTGAAGTGAAAGAATGCCAGTTGTCGGTTAATCTTTTTACATCTGATGTGTTTTGCTTTGGAGACTCCATGGGAAGTGCGAGGATTGAAGTTCAAAATGGCCAGGAAGGTATAAAATTCCAATGGTCAAATGGTGCCTCAGCAGAAGATGTAAGTGGATTATCAGCTGGGGACTATAGCGTTACCGTCACGGATGACACCGGGTGTGAAGTCGTAGACTCCTTCACGATTAATCAACCCTCCGAAATAGCGGTAGTTGTCGATTCCATTGGCCACGACGACGGCAGTCAAAATGGATTCATCTCGGTTACCATCGACGGTGGTACTCCACCATACATAACTGAATGGTCAAATGCACATGGAGAAGTATTACTTGATGAAGATATTCAGTCGTTAACATCAGGTCAATATTCGTTGACCATCACCGATCAAAACATGTGTGTTGGCACGTTGGATTCAATACCTATTGATATGACAACCGCCGTGCAATATGGAAAGGGATCACCCATATCTGTCTACCCAAATCCGACAACAGGTATTCTCTATCTAAGGAATCCATCTCATGCAAAAGTAGATGCTCGTGTTACTGTTTTTGATTTACTGGGAAGACGGATTTTGGAGACCAGATGGAAGGAAAATAAAATCAATCTAAGTGCACTTGACGATGGCTACTACGCTCTCAAAATTTTGGTGGACAAGGAAGTGCGCTTAGTGAAGATCCTGCATAATTAATAATAGACCCTATTTCTAAATGAAATATTTCACAATATTTCACAATAAATCCAAGAATAATATGACTCGCCTCAATATGATTTCTAATCCTGCTCCTTTTATTCTGATTTACTTTGCTGTCTTTATTGGATTACCTGCTAGCCTGGCAAATAAATTGCTTGTCCCTTCCCAATACACCACGATCCAGGACGGGATCGATGCCGCAGTCAATGGAGATACGGTGTTGGTGGCTGCAGGGACGTATACGGGAGTTGGAAATCGCGACATTGAATTGTTGGGTAAGTCAATCGTGGTCATGTCTGAATCAGGGCCTGAAATGACCACCATCGATTGTGAAACCAAAAGCAATCGAGGATTTTATATTCATCAGGGAGAGGATACAATGACGGTTATTAGTGGATTCACCATCACTAACGCCAATGTTGCTGTGCTGTGCCATGATGACATTATTCTTAGTAATTGTATTTTGGCTGTCAATGAAAGAGGGATTCAATTATCAACTTCGAAATCCCATATCCGCAACTGTAAAATCACAAACAATAACACTCAATTTGGTCCTGGTCTATATTCAACTTCATCTCCAGACGCTGTGCTTCGCAATTGTCTGATCGCAAATAATCATACTACCAATTTTGGGTCCGGAGGTGGCCTTTATTTTTTAGGTACTAGTTCTCCCACGATTATTAACTGTACTGTAGCAAATAATTCTGCCACTGATGCCGGAGGAGGTATCTGGGCTGGTCAAATCACGACGCTTAAATTAATTAATACAATTGTTTGGGGAAACACCAGCACTTCATTTGATAATGTAAAGGCCGACCAATTCGAAGTAATATATTCAAATATTGAATCAAAATGCATAGTGGGAATTGGGAATCTTAGTATTGATCCGGATTTCATTGATACAGTTTTTCATCTAGCACAACAATCTCCCTGTGTTGATGCGGGACATCCAGAATACTCCTATGCCTTAGAACCTGCTCAGAATGCAACGAGGATCAATATGGGGGCTTATGGCAACACGATGGAGGCAACTCAAAGTCTGGACACCAAACCGACAATTTCTTCAGTTTCCCCAGCAAGTGGTCCACCTGTGGGCGGCACCGTGGATACTATTCGAGGTCGTCAATTCGGCAGTACACAGGGAAATATCTTCTTTGGGTCAGAGGAGGCAACAGTCAATTTTTGGAGCGACACTCTCATAGCTTGCACTACTCCTGCTCAACCATCGGGGAAAGTAACAGTACATGTTCTTCATTCAAACAACACAAAAGATTCATTGACCTTTGGATTTACTTATGTCGGTTCTGCAATCCTAAAAGTTCCTTCTCAATATGCTAATATTCAGACGGCCATTGATTGCGCCTCTCATGGTGATACGGTGTTAGTAGCAGCGGGGACCTATACAGGAGCAGGTAACCGCGATATCGAATTATTTGGTAAATCAATCGTAGTCATGTCTGAGTCAGGACCTGAAATGACCATTATCGATTGTGAGACAAAGAATAATCGAGGGTTTTATATTCATCATGGGGAGGACACAATGACGGTTATTAGTGGATTCACTATCACTAATGCCAATGTTGCTGTGCTGTGCAATGATGACATTATTCTAAGTAATTGTATTTTGGCAGGGAATGAAAGAGCCATTCAGTTATCAACTTCAAAATCACACATTCGCAATTGTAAAATCACAAATAATAGTACTCAATATGGCTCTGGATTCTATTCCACTTCATGTCCAGATGCTGTAGTTCGTAATTGCCTAATCGCAAATAATCAAACTACCAATTTTGGGTCCGGAGGTGGCCTTTATTTTTTAGGTAATAGTTCTCCCAGCATTATTAACTGTACCGTGGCTAATAATTCTGCCACCGATGCCGGAGGAGGTATCTGGGCTAGTCAAATCACTACGCTTAAATTAATTAATACCATTGTTTGGGGAAACACCAGCACTTCATTTGATAATGTAAAAGCCGACGTATTCGAAGTAATATATTCAAATATTGAGTCAAAATGCATTGTAGGAATTGGGAATATTAGTATTGATCCGGATTTTATTGATACAGTTTTTCATCTAGCACAACAATCTCCCTGTGTTGATATGGGGCATCCAGAATACTCCTATGACTTGGAACCTGCTCAGAATGCAGCGAGGATCAATATGGGGGCTTATGGCAACACAATGGAGGCAACTCAAAGTCTGGACACCAAACCGACAATTTCTTCAGTTTCCCCAGCAAGTGGTCCACCTGTTGGGGGCACCGTGGATACTATTCGAGGTCGTCAATTCGGCAGTACACAGGGAAATATCTTCTTTGGGTCAGAGGAGGCAACAGTCAATTTTTGGAGTGACACTCTCATAGCTTGCACTACTCCTGCTCAACCATCGGGGAAAGTAACAGTACATGTTCTTCATTCAAACAACACAAAAGATTCATTGACCTTTGGATTTACTTATGTCGGTTCTGCAATCCTAAAAGTTCCTTCTCAATATGCTAATATTCAGACTGCCATTGATTGCGCCTCTAATGGTGATACGGTATTGGTAGCAGCGGGGACCTATACAGGAGCAGGTAACCGAGATATCGAATTATTTAGTAAATCAATCGTAGTCATGTCTGAGTCAGGACCTGAAATGACCATTATCGATTGTGAGACAAAGAATAATCGAGGCTTTTATATCCATCATGGGGAAGATACAATGACCGTAATTAGCGGTTTCACTATCACTAATGCCAATGTTGCTGTGCTTTGCCATGATGACATAATTCTCACTAATTGTATTATGGCAGGCAATGAGAGAGCTATTCAATTGTCAACTTCAAAATCCCATATCCGTAATTGTAAAATCACAGATAATAGTACTCAATATGGTTCTGGAATCTATTCCACTTCATGTCCAGATGCTGTAGTTCGTAACTGCCTAGTCGCAAATAATCATACTACCAATTTGGGGTCCGGAGGTGGCCTTTATTTTTTAGGTACTAGTTCTCCCAGGATTATTAACTGTACTGTGGCAAATAATTCTGCTACCGATGCCGGAGGAGGTATATGGGTTGCTTCAACCACTACTCTTAAATTAATTAATACAATTGTTTGGGGAAATACCAGCCCGTCATTTGCTAATATAAAAGTAGATCAATTTCAAATCTCCTATTCGAATATTGAAGACAGTATCTATTCGGGCCTCGAGAACTTTTCGATGAACCCTCGTTTTGAAGATCCGCGAAATAAGAATTATCACCTGAAACCTTCATCAACTTCCATAGATAGAGGTGACCCTCATTTTGATTACAGCCACGAGCCAGTACCAAATGGCAATAGAATTAATTTGGGTGCATATGGAAATACTCCTGAGGCCACAAGTTTTCAGGAAATAACGACAATAGATAATTTTCATTATTTGCCAGGATGTCTACTAAATAGCACCTTGACATTATATGGTGTGTATTTCGGAGATACTCAACAAAATGGATCAGTCAGCATCGACAATCAAAACATTTTAATAAGTAATTGGACAGACAGTGTGATTGTTTGTACTGTACCAACCGATCTCCTAGGTGAATACGATATAATGGTAAATTCCAATGATAATGGATCGGATACGATCCCTGCTGACCTACTTATAACGCCAGAAATCCAATTTGTATCTGGGTCAGTCAATGGTATCTGGTCAGCCTCATGTCCAAGCACCTATGTTTTGGTCGATAATATCGAGATTCAACCAGGTGATACACTGGTTATTGAACCCGGTGTCACAGTTCTAGCCCACCCAGATTCTGTCTCGAGTGCCAGTATTACCGTATATGGGACATTAATTGCTGAAGGCACAGAATTTGATCCAATATTATTCTCTGTCCCAGAGCTATGGCAGAGCGCCGGAGTTTGGGAGGGTCTGCATCTTAATATGCAGAATGCAGGTAGAGTTACAATATTGAATCATTGCATTGTCGAATATGCTTCTACAGCCATAAAAGTGAGCCGGAGATCAGCTCTCATAAGCGAGTGTACAGTTCAAAATAATTATACCGGTGTTGAATTTTTGGCTCAGGATAATTTAGTCGATGGTATTCTTAAGAAATGTCTAATACAGAACAATGATAATTGGGGTATAGAGTGTTATGCATTCACTAATGGCAGTCTTGGCAGAGCACTACCGATCATTAATAGTAATTTAATACAAAATAATGGATCTGGCGGTATATATGTGGAAGGTTCCGGTGGTTCAGCTTCGCCAGGAGATCCTTGCACGCAATCAGCAATATCTAATCCCATTATCACAAAAAATCTACTTAACAATAATGATGGTTATGCGATCCAATGTCATGGTTCAGGTCATTTTACCGATGCATCCCCTTGTGATGGACGTTACAGTGGTACCGCTAGCCCACGAATTGAGGGAAATATAATTTGCGACAATGTAAAATGTATCAAGGCAAGTACTTCACCAGCAAACCCAAATCATTGGCTTGCAAGTGCTAACCCACAATTAATAAACAATACATTCTGGAACAATGGCCCCATCGATATCTTAGCAGGTGATTCAACTGACATCACGGTGGTTAATTCCATTTTTCGGGATGGCATTCCCTCCACGATCCAAACTGAAGGCAATGGAAAGGTCCATATTACCTACAGCAATTTTGATTCTCTGTATCCAGGAGATGGAAATATATCTGCAGATCCGTTATATATTGATGCAGCTAATCATGACTTTAGTTTATCAATGCAATCACCATGCATTGATACAGCCAGCAATGATGCGGTTACTGAGACGCTTGATTATTTAGGAAATCCCCGGATCGCTGACGGGAATCAAGACGACTCAGCAAGAGTAGATATGGGTGCAATTGAGACTCCAGACTACTGTCCCGATATTGTTGACCTGCTGATCACCCAGCCTAGCTGTATCGAAGGGGGAATGATCACCATCGCTGCGACGGGGGATGGCACTTTAGAGTATTCTGCTGATAACGGACTTAACTGGCAACTATCCAGTATGTTTAGTGGTCTGACAGACGGCAATTACGACATTGCTGTGCGTCTTGAGGGGAATACCATTTGCACAACATTCTATGATCAAAATCCAGTACAGATAGTCACCCCTTCCCCACCAAATATCAACGTAATAGATGTTACCCAACCTACATGCCAAACCGCCGGCAGTATTGTAGTTAATGCTAGTGGCGATGGAATATTGGAGTATAGCGCTGACAATGGAGCAAATTGGCAAACAGCCAACTCATTTGGCAATCTAGCAGATGGCCATTACAATATTGTAGTTAGACTTCAGGCAAATGCTACTTGCATCACTTCCTATGACCAGAATCCGGTCATGATAGTCACACCTTCACCGCCAAATATCAACGTAATAGATGTTACCCAACCCACATGCCAAACCGCAGGCAGTATTGTAGTTAATGCTAGTGGCGATGGAATATTGGAGTATAGCGCTGACAATGGAGCAAATTGGCAAACAGCCAACACGTTTAGCAATTTGGCAGATGGCCATTACAATATCGTAGTCAGACTACAGGCAAATATTACTTGCATCACTTCCTATGACCAGAATCCGGTCATGATAGTCACACCTTCACCGCCAAATATCAACGTAATAGATGTTACCCAACCCACATGCCAAACCGCAGGCAGTATTGTAGTTAATGCTAGTGGCGATGGAATATTGGAGTATAGCGCTGACAATGGAGCAAATTGGCAAACAGCCAACACGTTTAGCAATTTGGCAGATGGCCATTACAATATCGTAGTCAGACTACAGGCAAATATTACTTGCATGGCTTCCTATGACCAGAATCCGGTGATGATAGTCACACCTTCCTCTCCAAATATCAACTCAATAGATGTCACCCAACCTACATGCCAAACCGCAGGCAGTATTGTAGTTAATGCTAGTGGCGATGGAATATTGGAGTATAGCGCTGACAATGGAGCAAATTGGCAAACAGCCAACACGTTTAGCAATTTGGCAGATGGCCATTACAATATCGTAGTCAGACTACAGGCAAATGCTACTTGCATCACTTCCTATGACCAGAATCCGGTGATGATAGTCACACCTTCCTCTCCAAATATCAACTCAATAGATGTCACCCGACCTACATGCCAAATCGCCGGCAGTATTGTAGTTAATGCTAGTGGCGATGGAATATTGGAATATAGCGCTGACAATGGAGCAAATTGGCAAACAGCCAATTCATTTGGCAATCTAGCAGATGGCCATTACAATATTGCTGTTAGACTTCAGGCAAATACTACCTGTATCACTTCCTATGACCAAAATCCGGTGATGATAGTCACCCCTTCCCCACCAAATATCAACTCTATAGATCTCACCCAACCTACATGCCAAACCGCCGGCAGTATTGTAGTTAATGCTAGTGGCAATGGAATATTGGAATATAGCGCTGACAATGGAGTAAATTGGCAAACAGCCAACACGTTTAGCAATTTGGCAGATGGCCATTATAATTTTGTAGTTAGACTTCAGGCAAATACTACCTGCATCACTTCCTATGACCACAATCCAGTGATGATAGTCACACCTTCACCGCCAAATATCAACGTACTAGATGTCACCCAGCCTACATGCCAAACCACCGGCAGTATTGTAGTTAAAGCTAGTGGCGATGGAATATTAGAGTATAGCGCTGACAATGGAGCAAATTGGCAAACAGGTAACACATTTAGCAATTTGGCAGATGGCCATTACAATATGGTAGTCAGACTTCAGGCAAATACTACCTGCATCACTTCCTATGACCAGAACCCGGTGATACTTAATCAACATATGGATATCCTTATGGTTGATGACACACCGATACCCAGCGGCACTTATGGAGCGGCTATTCAACTTTCTTCCATGGGAACAGTGGATGGAGGTGCTAATGTTTTATTTACAGCAGGTGACAACGTTGTACTTCAACCTGATTTTGAAGTAAAGGATGGAGGTGTCCTTGAAGTTTTGATACGACCGTGCGAGATGAACGACTAAGTACTGCTAACTGCTTCGCTACCTATATGCAATCACCATCTTTAATAGAACAATTTTAAGAGAAAAGTCATGACCCTACCCAGCTTTAACACACTTAATCTTAATTACGATGATGAATGGAAAATCCTATGGATTGAAATGCTACATCCGGAGAGACCATGCTTCACCATCGAAAATCTCACAGATTTCAAAAATGCCTATCATTGGATTCGTCAGCAATATGATGATTCAAATTTGGATGTTAGATATCTTGTGACGACTTCCCAGGTGCCAGGAATCCATAACTTGGGTGGTGATCTACAATTATTTGTAAAGCTTATTACAGAACAAGATCGTGAGGGCCTTCAATTCTATGCGAATCTTTGCATAGAGGACCAATATTTAAGGTATTCATCTCTTGGCAGACCCTTTTTTACGATCACACTTTTGACTGGAGATGCGCTTGGTGGTGGTTATGAATGTGCCCTAACCGATGATGTAATTATCGCAGAAAATACGGCAAATATTGGACTTCCAGAATCTAGATTTAATATGTTCCCAGGTATGGGTGCATTTAGTTTATTACCCTTGAGGGTGCGACCAGAAAAGGTTGATGAGATTATTTGTTCGGGAGAAATATATCCCACAAAAGAGATACATGCAATAAATGGAATTGACATTGTATGTGATGCTGGTCATGGCCGAGATGCAGTCTTGCAGTTTGTTAAAGAGCATGACAAGAAATTTACCAGCCGAGCATTAATGCAGCAGGCAAAGAGAGTGCACGACGCTGTTTCCAAGTCGGAAATGCAGCAAATTACTGACTTTTGGGTGGAGGCCGCACTTCGATTAAGCAAAGACGATATTCGTATGATGCGTACCATTGCCTATATGCAAGATCGTCAATTGAAGCAGATGATGGCCAGCCGTGATCGAAAGTCCTATGTGTTAGCGGACACCGAAGCCGAAACCCAACGCTTACGTGACCAAGCTTCTCTGTTTGAGGAAGAAACAAGATCAATCTTTAAAACCATTGGTTTGAAAAAAGGTATGCATTGTCTTGATGTTGGCTTTGGACCGGGTGATGCTTCACGGCTAATGGGCGAATTCATTGGAGAAGAAGGTGAAATAACTGGCCTGGAAACAAACGAAAGAATGGGAAGGCAAGTTTTGGCTGAGATAGGGAAGGAATCTGGACCCACTTTTACATTTATTTCAGCAAGTATTGAAAACGACAATGGCATTGGGAATGAAACATTCGATTTGAGTTTTGCAAGATTTCTCTTAATACATCTTGATGATCCAATTGATGCACTAAAGCGAATGTGGAATTGGACCAAAAAAGATGGGCATATATTAATTATGGACTATGACTTTCGTTCAATGGATGCCTTTCCCCCTCTTCGACCAGTAACTCATCTACGCAACCTGATTGATGCCGTATTTTTGGATGCCTCTTTGGATCCACGATTGGGGGCAAAATTACCAGCATTTTTCGAAGAAGCCGGCATTGGTAGACCGGATGGACTAGAGGTTTTTTCTAGCATTAAACAAACTGTCGATTTCAAGCAATTACTTCGTGCAACTCACGAGAGTTTTCTACCTCGTGCAATATCGGTCGGGATAACCACACAAGATGAGGCTGATCAGTTCTATCATGATCTTGAAGCACTACCAGATTCATTGTCCAACTATTTAATGCTACCCTTAGTGGTTGGAGCGTGGAAGAAAAAATGAAATTCAGCCATTGCCGCAAAAAATTGACTCCTGCCGACCAAACAAGAGATATTAGTCAACGTCCGTAGATAAAAGCCTAAAGTAACAATAGTATTCCCCAAACATGGGTCCTAAATGGAATAGATCGAGCCAATAGATACTAAGAATAAGTGTAGCACTTTTGAAATTCAAATGTTTGTTTATTTAATTCTTACCTATTAATCCTGGAACTTTGCTATTCATTACCAATCAATACTTAATGATGAATTCTACACCTGCATTCAGTGGTCGGGTTTCAGAACCACCCTCAAAATTAGTGTAGGTGGTTCGATTAGCCGGAGTTTGAGGACTTGACCAGCCAAAATGGGGACCATCACCACTGCTAGGCATCCTAACAGTGGCAGAATGCCTATGACTCTCAAAGGTATCTTCCTGATAACTGCCCACCATATCTCCAGAGTTCCCACCAGAATTTATGGATGATCGGCTGCCAGCATCTGGATCATTACCTGCTCCATGATCCACACCCCTCAAAAACCGGCCACGAAAATCAGGTAAATTAAATGTCGTCGATCCATCTCCTTCTCCCCAAGCATCCCCCAAGACAGAATATAAGGAAGCATAAGTCGTGCGATCCACTTCACTACCATTGCATAATAAATAACCGCTAGGTACAACACCTCCCGCATAGGGCAGTATGGTACCCGTTGGCAAACCTGAAGAGCCACCCACGGTCGTGCTGATTACGTTGTTGGTGATGTCAATGCCACTACCCGCAGTGTATATATTAACACTGTCAGTAAAACTTCCTCCGCCAATGCTCAGATTCACATTCAATCCATTTCGAGAAATTGTTTGAATTTCATTGGTGGTCGATCCATCAATCTCTGAAGTGATATAACCCGCATCATTATTAAAATGGCTCACATTGGTTGGCGATCCTGTCAAACTACCATATTGCCCATCAAATCCCGCTGGTAATTTCAAAAACCCTCCATTAGATAGAAAAATAGTATCATCTGAGATGCTTAAAACTTGGTGCTCGAGCGTATCACCATTGCTAATGAAGGATCCATCGGTTACAAAGTTACCTCCCTGGAGTTCCACATCTCCTCCCTCAAATCCTGCCACAACATCTCCAGGTCCAGATTGATTTACATAAAGCCCAAGCCCAGATCCTGAATGATTGATATCCATTGCCGTAGAACTACTAGTCGAATTCGGCAAATTAAGAAGCAAGCCAGATCCAAGTCCACTATTCCCTAAATCCAAAGTAGGTGCCGTGCTAGTGTCATTATAGATGTCTGCATACAATCCTGTTCCAATACCTTCCATACCTATAGAGACCCCCCGACCTTGACTTCTGGAACTGATTTGCAAACCCTGGGCACCATTAGATTCATTGCCCATGAATATGCCTAGTCCATTTCCTTGCCCATAGTTTGCTATATCTAATCCTGAGTTTAAAGATGTATTATTATCCATATTAATACTCATGCCAGCTCCTGTTCCCATCTGTCGTATATGTGCAGCCGTACCCTGGTGATATGCCTGAATTCTCAAGGCATCACTCAAGTTTGAGTCAGCCATTTCAATCCATGCACCTGCTCCTTTACCTTCGTGGTAGATATTCAAACCAGTAGCATCACTGGTATCCGAAGAAAGATAAATATTAACACCATTTCCGCTTCCATGATTTTCTATTTGTAGGGAACCCCCACCAGCTTTGGAATCAATCTTAACGCCCGAATACATGTTATTTGAATTGTCATCACCAAACCAGGCTATATGTCCAGTGTTATGCTGCCCTTCATGAAAGGCTGCTAATGCTGCCTTCGTGCCTCGGTATGTAATTGTAACTCCATCAGAGGTAGTAGTATCATTGTAATGGGAGAAATCTGCTACACGTCCATCTCCCCAGGTGCCAAAAGCACCAGCAATTCCTTCACTTCCCTGGTGAATTACTTGCAGGGTATTACCAATATGTTTACTATAAAGCCCTAGGGTTAAGGTGGCTGAAGTGTCGTTATAGTGCTCAATAATAGCAGCTGATTCATCTTGAATAGTTTTTACACCCAATCTGGCGCTAAATCCATCATCGCCGATTCGTACTTTTCCCTGATCATATTGAATTCCGTGATTGTCCTGTAACCATACTCCCTCTCGATTGGCCAATTTTACCCAGCAACTATCCAACCAATAATAGAAGCCTGGAACAATTGTACTTGTTGAATCTATATTGTACACCAGTAAACTATTCGTTGGATTGGGAACTGTACTTTCATCCTTATTGCTGGTTAGAGAAACTCTTGGCAGCAAGATCCCTTTAATTACTTGAATTTACATCTAGTTGAGCAGCCAGGTCTGGAGCAGATCCACTCGTATTAATAGCTGTTGATTGTTGACTTACGCTTTGTGCAAGTGAAATGGTTGAATAAAAAACCATCATTGGATAAAATAGAATCAAATTTAGTCTTTTCATTATCGAGTATTTTGAAGTCTTAATTTTTTATTTTTCCATTTGCATCTATTTTGATAGTCACAAATCACTAGCAATATGGTTGGCTTCAATTACATCCTTGAAGCCCTAAGAGGAAGGATAATTCCCATTCAAATATTCCTCTGCCTATCACTTCTTATATTACAACAAGGACATCTAACCCAGATCCACTAGATAGATGATCAGCCCTACTCATGGCGTCCAGTTCACATCCAAAAATTATTTTGTATATCAGTAGCATCAGTAAGATCACCTACAGCAAGTGATTTCATCTAGCACCACCAACAAATCCACCCTCCCTGGTTTTGAGAAATGAAAACGCTGCTCCAAGCAACAATTTTTTGCCATTGGGTATTATCCAATAAATGGAACTTTCTGATCCAGATATCCTGAACGCCAATCAAAATATCCGAAACGTACCCAGATAGCAGATGAATTGGAATTACCCGAGTGACAGACCTTACTTCCTAACACATCGACATCGCGACGGTACATCTTTTGGAACAACACTTAAAGCTCCATCATTAAACCAGATACGCCAAGCAATAGAGGCACTATGTTCAGTGGAACTCCAATAGGTGGTGAGCCCAGTACTAATTTCCGAACCAATCTGCGTGTAAATAGCATTCAATTCACCAAATGAAGGTAGATACCAATCGTCGCAATTGTAGGCAACCAGATCATCACACAATTTCGCAGCGTAATTACCAGGCCCTAGTTGATCTACAATTTTCCGCGTGTTCTGAGCACCATCAAAATCGGTCTGAACTTCAATGACGGAAATGATATTTGACAATCCGGAAATATCTACATCCGGAGTTCCCCACCCAATACTTGTACTATTATCGGTTGCGTGCACGAACAGTGTTGTTCCGTCCGGTAATTCGACAGACAACAATTCACTTGTTGAGCAGCTCTCACAGTCAGCATCACTTTCATCGATGTTTCCATCACAGTCGTCATCTACTCCATTATCACATATTTCTACAGATCCTGGATTTATGGCTGAGATGATATCATTACAATCGTCGGCATTCGAGACATAACCCTCCGGTTGAGAACATGATTTGATCTCATTTGACGCATCACCATAACCATCACCATCTGAGTCCAAATAGAAACTTTGCAATTCTTTATCTCCGTGTGCCTGGTGATCAGGCCAGGATTCAGGTGTGATACTCTTCTCTACAAATTCACCTTCATCATTAATGTGACAAATCGTTATTTTTTCCTTAGGTCCCCTCCTAAGTTTTTCCTCTTGGCTTTGTATGTCCACTTGGCCACTTAAGTTTACCATATTGCTTTCCTTCTGACAAGAGAAGACCAAGGTTGCTAAAAAGATGGTTAGTAATTTTTTCATTAAATAAATTTGATACGGAAATTGATAGAATTTATTTATAAGATTTGACAACTGTATAGTTTATCGCCCGAATTAGAGGATTGCAGATCAACCCTAATTCCCCTAGGGATATACCTTATTAGAAATGCCATGTTCTCTCGATGAGATTTTGATCCGGTTTCAAAGCTCGTCTTGGCATGATTCTGAATAGCTTTAAAAAGTATAAAGCTATCCCTAATAATATTAGGCCAGAATCACCATGTCATGGCTTTAAAAGCCGAAGACGATTTCCGGTTACGAAAAGCGAGATTTGAGTGTCCGGGTTCTATTTTCAATTTTGTTCTACACGATGATATATAACCCGTGCTGTCCAAAGGTGACACCAAGTCGGCAAAAAAATTCACATCTTAAAGATGAAACAAAGGGGTTTTAAAAGCCCTACCGCAGCAACATCACACTCCCACTCTCCTGATGCATACCCTCTCCTCCATCATCCACATACTCTACCTGCACATGAGCGACAAAGACATCTCCGGTATATTTCCTACCATGATGGGTGCCATCCCACCCTGAGTCAGGGTCAGTGGTAGAAAACAATCGCTCTCCCCACCGGCTATAGATTTGGAAGAGGTAGGTCTCAATTTCTGCTGCGGGGTTCATAAACGGTCTATAGGTATCGTTGGTGCCATCGCCATTGGGGGTAAAGGCATTGGGTAGGTATATGGAAAAATATTGACACTGCCGAAATTGGACGTTAACGGAAAATTCGGTGGGGCAGCGGCCATCGTCGACTTTGACAGAATAGGTGCCAGGGTTTTCGACTAGAAAGGTGGGGCTTGTGCTTCCATCTTGCCACTGGTATTGTACGACTGAAGGCTCTAAGGCATTAATCAAAATAGATTGATCATGGCAAATGGTCGTATCCGGGCCCAGATCAATGGAGGGCAAAGCATAATTTTGAACGCGTACCGAGTCGCGAAATATGCAATTGTTTTTTTCCATTTCCAACCAGTAGAGCCCGGGAGCTACCCCGGCATAAGTAGGGCCATCACTACCATCAGACCACAATAAGTTTCCATCCAAGCGGTCGGGTTGCAGTTCAAAGGGTTCCTCGGGGCATAGATATTGGGTAGATCCCAAGCTAAATACAGGGATGGAATGAAAAATGACTTGCAAGGTGTCCTCACGAGCACAATTATACTTACTGGCTTTGACCATATAAGTGCCAGTCTCACGGATCCGGTAGGCATTGCTATGACTGCCATCCTGCCATTGGTATTGTACGCCGGCTTCATCCAGATCTATGACCAATTCATCACCCTGGCAAAGACTCTGGTCCGCTCCCAACTGGACGGTGGGTGGAGGCTCAAAAAACACCACGTAGGTGGCTTCATTTTTACATCCTTGCAATTGGGCTTCGACGGCGTATTCGCCAGTCTGCCTAATCTCCCGCGATCCGGAAGTACTCCCATCATTCCAGAGATAGGTAGCACCCGCTTCCTCCAATGACACGAACAGGGCGGTGCCTTCGCATAATGTGGTGTCTGTGAGCAACGGCAACTCCGGCTTGAGCTTATAGTCTACAAAGATGGAATCCCGGTGATGGCAATGGGCCTGCTGCAATTCCAACCAGTAAAGCCCTTCTTCAGCAATCGTGTATTGAGAATCACTGGTACCATCCTGCCATAGAAATGAAACATCAGCCCGGTCAAAAGAAAACAAAACCTGCTCTCCCTCGCACAAACTCGTATCCATGCCCAGATCGGCTTGGGGTACCGGAAAAAAGTCTACCGAAACAGAATCTGATGCACTGCAGCCTCCAACTTCCACCTTTACTGAATAGACGCCATCAACTGCCACAGTAAGTTGCGCCTGGTCAGAAAAATCCTGCCATTGATATATGGCATCTGGTAAAGTAGCATCCAAGGTCAGTAATTCTCCTTCACAGACATCTCTTACCCCTTGGATGGAGACTTCCGGTATAGGATTGTATGCCACAAAGACACTGTCGGAAAAATGGCAGCCATCTGCCTCCACCTCTAAGACATAAAGTCCCTCCTCACTGATTTCATAGCTGGAAGATTCCAAACCATCATGCCATTGGTAGCTTGCATAAGGAAACCCAACGTTGCCATCCAGGGTCAGAAGGTCTCCATCGCAAAGGACACTATCCTCACCGAGGTCCACCTGAATATCCTGGGGTGACCAGATGTTGATGGAGTCCCGGATGATGCAGTCATCGCGAAATTTCACTTCGGTCCAATAGAGGCCAGCATCATCGATGGTGATCTCCGAAGCGCCAGATCCGGTGTTCCAACGATAACTTTCCTGGGGACTGTAATTGTAAGCACTGAAAGTAAATACAGTGTCTATGCATAGGGTGCGGTCCGGACCCAAAAATCCAACTTCAATAAAATCGGGATCGTCCTCAAAGATCCAACCCGAATTATTGCTGATGTCGGTACTGTGGGCACCGGCGGAGAAATGTGCTCCTCCAGTCGCTATCTGATCTCTCATCTGAATAAAATCACCGATCACCGAGGCATTCTGGCTAAAGATTCGACTCTGACGACCTGGCTGTGTCGATTCTAAACCGATCGGGGTGCAATTGTTGCCAATGGCCCGCAGATGATCAAGTACCGTCTGGGTTTTTGCGAATTCCAGCTTATACAGTTTACCAGAAGCCAGCAAAAGGGTATCCATCATATTGGAATTGAGAATAACTCCGTTGTTGTAAAATTCCAGCTTGTTAAAATTAAAATGGGCTTGATCGTGTTCCTCAATCCGGGATTCACCCTCGATGCTTGAAAATAAGACATCATGCAAATCCAGCGTGGCATGTCCAAAGTGTTTGATTGTTGAATAATCCCCAATAAATTCTGTCAATGAATTTCCCGGATCAATAGAAAAATTATTGCTGCTGATAAATATTTGCTCGTCCCAGATGGGCATGGGCTCCAAAATAATATGTGAATTGCCCAAAACCAGTTTTCGTTCAAAATCAATAGGATAATCACCCATGTGCAGATGCCCGGTTCGCAATGAATAATCGTTGGTAATAAAAGTACCTTGCCAGAGATTAATTTGATAGGGAATATGAATATCGCTTACCAGCGTCCACTGTCCCGCTCCCATCATATCCACCCATTGCATTTCATTTCCTCCCGAGTGAATTTCATTATTTAGGGAATCCGAACGGAAAGTAGTATTCCAGGGAAAATACGATAGATTGGGCTGTAGATACAGGCTTCCGGTAATATTGATCACCCCATCGTATAGACCTGTAAATTGAGGGGTGTTTTGCCAAGTCAAATTGTGACATATCGGACCATTGGAAGCTGTCAGGCCCACCGATTGATGCATAGCGCTGAATGAGTGTTCGTCAAAGAAGACATCATCAATCGCGGTTGGGACACAGGCTCCTCCTGGGCCTCCTGAGGAAAGTGACCAGTGGGCTTTGTCAAACCACACTCCATCACCACCTACCCAATACAGCTTGCGGGGCATGGCATCCATAAATGTCCAGCCTAGGTTATTTCCCAGATCTTGAGATGATTCTGCGATGAAGTTGGCTCCGCCAGTACCAATCATACCTTCTAACATGACGTTGGTAAGACGTGCGATGCCATTGCTTTTTTCTATCGTGCCTTGAACTCCCTTGGGATAGCCGGCTATAAAAATCGATCCGTCACAATCTCCATGAGCTGCCAGACTATCTACATTTACCCGGCTGTTCATGAAGAACCAATAGGCTTTGGCCGGCGAAAAGGTAAGGGTGTCGATATCAATGGATCCTCTGAAATCTCCATCATGGTGAAAATATCCATAGGCGATTTTTACCTGCGGTTCGGCAACATCAATGCTACCGTGTGCCTGATAAATGACACGATAAAACTCGACAATACCCGAACTGAAAAAATGCATATAAACCGGGTGTTCAGCGAGGAGTGTCGAAGTACCAGGATCGATTACAAAATTGGTAGCATTTATCCGGAAGCTGGACCATAAATACATGTCTCTGGTAGACGGCACAATACGAAAAATGGACTTCCCTAAATCAAGTTTCCGGGATGAGTTGCTCTCGGAGTAGAAATCAAAACATTCGATTTCTTGATCATTGCTGATCAGCGATCCAGCATCGAAGTAAAGGCTATCATTGACATCAAATTCATCCAGTAGCATCCATTCGCCACTGGCACTGGAGAAATACACATTTTTTCCATACTCATTTCGACCAGACGCAATTTCATTTCCATCATGGGGGCTCTCAAAATAAACATCCCCATTAAAGGCGTTTCTGACCTGAGTGGATAAATAAAGAGATCCCAAAATATGCAAGCTGAGATTTGACCGCCCTGGCAGGTTTCGCAAGATCGCGGGTTGATCCACTTGGCGCCAATCCATGGTATGGCAAAAAGCCGAGGGGACGTTAATAGTCACGGATTGATTTGCCCCGGAAAAGCTTGCTTGGTCAAAAACTACGTCATCGGCAGCGGTTGGTAGACACCCAGACGGAGGCCCCCCAGACGAAAACGACCAATGGCCGGTATCATTCCATTCGCCGGTACCCCTTATCCAATAAAATATATCTCTCGACTTTAACTGGAGATCCCATCCCACATTCCCACCCAGATCTATGGCTTGGTTAACTATGTAAGTTGCATTTTGCACATGAAGGTCTTGCAACATCAGGTAATCGCTCACCTGGTCACCTGACGCTGCTCTAATGACCGCTGGACTACCACTCTCGGATGACCTTAGGAAAGCGATCATCCGGCAATCGGTTGCGGTATTGAAGGTCCCTATTTTCTGAGTGCGATTTGCCAAAAGGGTATAGACATTGCCCCCATCCAGAAGCAGATCATAGATGGTCAAAGCTCCTTCAACATCTGTATCACCCTTCAGATGCAAGAAGTTGAATACAAAGTCACCTGACCTGGTAGCAGTAATCAAATGCTTTCCGCCTGCTTGGCCCAGAATGATGCGTCCAAGTGCCACCTGGTCGAGATCGTAAAAACCTATAGATGCCTTTCGACCGGTCAGAAGGACTGTTGAAGAACCCGGGTTAGTCATTACGGGGCCAACAAAGTGAAGCGATTCCCGCCACTCGTACGAGGGCATCAGTAGATGGCGATTGCCAGTGATAAGGATCCGGGCGGACCCAAAATCAATGTGTACGCCAGCGCTGCTAAATACTTGGAAACGATGGCAGGTGACAGATACTGAGTCAAAGTGCACAGATCCAAATTCGATGTGAATTAGGCTATCCACCTGAACATCAGAGACGAGGGTCCATGAACCTTCACTTAAGAATCGCAATTGAAAGGGCTCTTGACCAGCAAAGGAAATTTCATGAACTTGTCCTGCTCCCCTAAAATCAAATGATCCTTTAAACTGCATACTCACATCATCGTGCATGTAGAGTGACCCATAAATATTTAGAACAGTGCTATTTGCACCTTTGACAGTGACTTGCTGGCTGATTTTCCTAAAGTCCAGGTTGCCCGTAAAAATATTGTCGAGATCAAGAATCACCTCCGCTGGACCACTAAATGACAAAGAATCAAAGAAAACCTGATCGGAAGCTGTGGGAATTTGGTCGTGTCTTATATTACCTCCCGAGGTCGTAGCCCAGTGATTCAGTTCTGACCAGTTTCCGGACCCACCAACCCAGTAGTAATCAAGGGCGGCTGCGACAAACGGCTGAATCGCCGCAAATCCAAGTATAGTCAAACGAACTAGGACCGAGGACCGACTCCAGTCCGTGGGTTTTACCATTCTGAGTGTATTTCGCAAATAATTTCTTAAAGTACAATTTCGAAAGTTAATGACAAAAGCTACCCCATTTTTTGATTAGCTTCGATGCCAGCCAAACAGGCGATGCCGTCACCAAACATCGTTTCCGTTGAAGGAGAAAAAACAGGAAGATTTTCCCACTCTTTCGAGCATAAAAATCTTCCCAAGTTGAGATGCACGGTGTTTTCATGAGGTGAGGCTACCAAACAGCGTTATTTACCTGAATACCCATTTTACTAAAATGGTGACATAAAATGAGGATACTGTGCATCACATCATTGGCCGATCGATGATATCACCGAGTCTAGATTTCTCACATTCTAAGAACGGCTTAAGCAACGGGCTCAAATAGTTGACCGTAGAGTGGATGGCAATAAGATCAGTAGATCTCCCACATTAAGACCGCAATTTCTTATTAGCGAAATAGACTCTCAAACGCTTCAATTCAAAGTTTTACTCCACATCCCACCAGAGTCTTGCTGCGCCATTGTCCGCTCCACCCAAAAGGGAAATTCCCTGCTGGAGAGCAGTAGTATTTCGATTGTATTCACTCACTACATAGGTGAGCCGCCTCAAGGTAATTCCAGGAGCTATATCGGGATTTTCCGAATGTACACGTGGGTACACCCTGGGAAATCCACTCCTGCGAACTTCACTCCAGGCTTCGATGCCATCAGGGAAAATAGCCAGCCACTTCTGGGTGAGAATTTGTTCCATCGCACGAGTATGGTCTGTTTTGTCAAATCGAACAGGTATGTCGGTCAGTGGTGGTGTCCGTAAGAAATCTGGCAAAGCGGTAGGAACATTTTCATTGGCGAGATAGTCGATGATTTCTTCCTCAGAGATCCCATACTGCCCCATAGAAGTGCGGATGCCCTCTTCATAATGCTCTCGTGCTGTTCCATTCATCTCCCAACCGTAGAGTGCCCCTTCAGCACGCAGGAAAAATGCCTCAGCAGCTAATATTACATAAATGGGTGTGTTGAAGCTTTCAGCATCCAGCCATCTTGGATGTACATTGGAATTGCTTATGGGGCTGTTTTCCTCCAGAGCCAGCTCCGCAGCGCTAAGTCCGTTGCGCAGTCCTTTGAAGGAATCCTGTGTGCCTTCTATGGGACTAAAATAATGGGGCATTCGAGGATCATCATACCCCTTCAGCAGGCTCTCCATGCTGCTGCTCATCCTGAATTCGTTCCAGGAAGTGATCCCGGAAAGATTGTTTGGTGAATCTGACGTGACCTGCAATAAAGCAGCATGCTCTAGGCTTTCCATTACACCAGAAGCAACCGCCTTCTCAGCTTCTTCTTTTGCTCTGTTGGGATCCACTTTAGAGATCCGCAATGCAAGGCGCAACCGCAAAGTATTGGCAAATATGATCCAAGAATTCACGTCGCCAGTATAAATTTGATCGTGAACTCCGAAAATGTTTTCGCCCCGAAAACCATCGAGGACGGTACATGCACTATCCAATGTGTGAAAAAAATCGTCGTAAATGCTTCGCTGACTATCGTAACTCACTGATTCCTTACCATTGCCAGCTTCTGAATAAGGAATGGGCCCCCATTGATCGGTCATCCGGTGAAATACGTAGACTTTCCAGATCTGTGCCAAGGCATACTCTCCAGAATGCTTGTCCATCTCCCTGAAAACAATGAAAAGGGGCGTGACCGCGTTGCGGTAATAATAGGACCATCCTCCATTTAGCCAATTGCCCACCAATACATTTCGATCGGATGGAAAATAGGTGGCAACATTTGCAAAGTATTGAGCATACAAATCCGCAAAAAGACTTTGCATGATCTGATAATTGCCACTGTTTCCAAGAACACCGGCATACTGGGAACGTGCGTATGCGCTCCCCACCGAGTTGCCATCCAGCTCCGTTAATAAGGTGGGATTGGTATTGATTGACTCAAAATTCTTGGTACAGGTGTACTGGATAAAGCAAGCCAAGAGGATTAAAATCGCTGACTTTCTGTTAGTGCATAATAAATTTCGCATCTGAGTCATCACTATAAATAGATGTTGAGTGAGAGTCCAATAGTTCGTGAAGCAGGAAATGCAAATGATTCTAGTCCCTGGGTGGCATTACCAGCACCCACCACCAATTCCGGATCAAAACCGTCGGCTCTGTTTTGAATAAAAAAGAGATTTCGGCCATACAGCGATATGCGCAGATCCTTAATGGAAAACTTGTCGAGACGACTTTTGTCCACTTTATATGTCAACACCATCTCTCTCAACCTAACTTGGGAGGCATCTGAGGTAAATGCTTCGCCTACCGCAGTATTTCGCGTGCCTACATGGTTCCAAAACGATTCGGGACTAACGACGATGTCATTTTGAGTGCCATCTTCTTTTATCCCTTGTATGATCAACCCCCGATCGCCTAAAACATCAGCACGGATTCTTCCTAAAGGATCGAGAGAGGTTACACCCTGAGTAGATCCATGCCTGCCAGCCAAGGTCTTTGTGGCACTTCCATTGGCATAGAGGTTGGCATTAGTAAAGGAAGTAACGATTCCTCCTTGCTTGATATCCATTAAAATTTCCAGAGTGAAACTCCCTGATGTGAGCTTATTTAGCCAACCACCGGACCAATCGGGATTGGCATTGCCCAAATAAACCGTCTGCCCGGGTGTCGTCAGGGGTAGGCCATCCTCTCCAATCAAGATGTCTCCAGCATCATTCCGTTGAAATCCCCGACTATAGATCTCTCCATAAGCACTTCCTTCCTCCACCGCGACTAGATTCATGAAATCGGAAGCCAGTCGAATGGATTTGATCTTTTCAGTTAGTGAAATCACTCGTGATCGATTCCGGGAGACGTTGAAGGCGGTTGACCAAGTGATCCTAGGTCTTTGCAGGATCAATCCTTGAACACTGCCTTCCCATCCCGAATTCTGGATATTTCCCGCATTAATCAACTTGCTTCCGAAGCCAGAAGGATCAGGCAACGGAACACTCAAAATCTGGTTGCGTGAGTTTGAAATATACCGGGCAACTTCCACGTTTAGCCTCCCACTCCATAACATCCATTCGAATCCCACTTCCTTCGAGGTGGTTATTTCCGGTTTCAAATCGGTAAATGGCGGTCCATTCGGACCATTCACGAATCCCAAATTACCTCCGGGTGCAAAAGAATAGCCACTGTTTACCAAATATGGTCTAGCACCGTTGCCGACCTCTCCTATTGAACCATAAACCTTAAGCCTATCAATCGACGGTGGCAAAGCAACCAGATTTTGCAACAGGATCACAAGTCCTGCCGATGGATAGAAGAATGACCAATTTTCTCTGGGTAATGTGGAAGACCAATCATTTCTTCCGGTGAAATGTAAAATGATTTTTTTCTGAAAGTTGAGCATCCCCAGTGCATATAGTGATTGCGTAGTTAACTGGGTAGTTGTTTCGTTGTATCGTTGATTGCGGGCATTGTTGAATGAAAAAAAATTTTCCCTAATTAAGCCATTGGTGGTTGCATTATTGTCGATGACCCTGTTCTTACTGACACTGCCACCAGCATCCAATGCTATTGAAATATTATTGCCAAAAATATTTTTGTAGGCGTAGAGAAAATCTGAATTCCACTCCAAAATATCCCGGTCTCTAACAAAATAGTTTCCATTGGGTGCCAGCACATAGGTATCATTGTAAAAACGATGTTCCACTCTATCAAAACTACGGTCGATCCCCGACCTAGCATGGAATGTTGAATGTCGGCCGATTGATGTACCTAATTTTACCAGACCCAATATGCGGTTGCGTTCGTCATCAATGATATTGCGATGTACCGTCCAAAATGGATTTTCTCCAGAGGTTGATCCGGGATTCCAGTAGTTTTGACGATTGCGACCCTCAGCATCTAAATATTCAAAATTACTTGCATGGTCGAGCGAAATATTCCGGGGGATTCGAAGGATCTGTCTTTGTGTGTTGGCATAGTTTTCTCCCGTAGGCTGGCGATCGTCGACTCTTTGATTGATATAGTTGATTTTAGCATCCAAACTTACATTACCAAACACCTGACTGTTGACCCGGTAAGAGATATTATGGCGATGCAATCTATTGCTGCGGAGAATCCCCTGTCTTTCATTGGAAGTGTAAGAAAAGTAAGATCGGGAAGTTTGATTACCACCCGAGATGGCCACTCCATTAGACCAGTGAACACCTGCCCTGTAAAAATCGATATAGTTGCTCGGATGAGGCAGGTATGCATAAGTAGAGTTTTGCTGGACCAGATCAGCTCTCCAGTTTCCAACTTCTCGACCATCGAGAACTGGCCCCCAATTTTGTTCACTGCGGGAATTGTAGATTCCTCCATTACCTTGACCAAAGATATTTTGCAGATCCCGGAGCTGAAAGGGTAACGCATAGTTAAGCTCTGAGAAAATTCTAATAGCAGGCTGTGCTGTTGAAGCCCCTTGTTTCGTGCTTATACTGATGACTCCATTACTGGCACGAGACCCGTAAATGGCAGATGCCGAGGGACCTTTTAGCACCGAAATTGAAGCAATGTCTTGCAAGTTTAGATTTCCGATACCGTCGCCATAATCAAATCCGCCAAGCGCACTATTCGGCGAAATACTGAAGTTACTGACTGGAATGCCGTCAATCACATACAAGGGACGGTTGTCTCCGACAATTGATCGGTATCCCCTCAAAATAATCCTGCTGGAGCTTCCCAAGCCTGAAGAAACTTGATGTAGAGTTAACCCAGGAAGGCGACCTGACAAAGCTTGGTTAAAACCACTGGGCGATGCACTGAAGATCTCTTGACCAGCAAAGCTTTCTCCTTGATAAGGCATGAATTCTTCCTGTACCTCATAACCGAGCGCGGTGACGACAATTTCATCAAGATTGGCCCCTGGATAAAGCATCACCTGGATGTCACCACCGGCGCTTAGCTCCATCACACGATCAGCAAAACCAACATGTGAGAATTTTAAAGTCACCCTCGGCTGCTGAAGTTCCACTTCAAAATCACCATCGGAACCGGATGTGAACCAAATAGCTGAATTCACTTCCCTTACATGGACTCCTGCAATGGGACCTCCATCATTCGACAAAACGGTACCCTTATAGATGTGCTGTCCCACCACATTTTCAGTGTGACTGGTGAGCACAATAAAAATGGCTGGCTTCAAGAACAACCATATAGGATGCAGATTTGGATGTGCTCGTTTTTGAAACGTACTCATGGGGTCGATAATACAAGCGGCAAACCAGTATCAGGTGCACCGCTGCAATGCTATAACTACAGATGTAAGGGGATTGCCCAAAGTAAATAGTTAATCGGATCTTTCCAAGAATCACCGGTGAAAATGTAAATGGTACATGATAACCATCATCACATTCGGATAAATGTCGCATCAAATACATATTGCGCAACATGAAAGTTTAATCAATTTCCATTCGATCACCCAAAAGACGAACCTCTCCAAACCATGCATCGAGATCTCGAATCTAAGCTGTTGGCCACTACTAAAAAGATCCAGATAATTACCTCAAGCACCCTACCGTATTAACTCCAGTTTAAAGACCGATGGCACTGCCAGAGCAGACGAAAAATATCTCATTTCGATTGCATACCCTGGTCTCCCTTAAAATTCATTTTTCTGTATCTTCCTGCAACTAAAGTTCTTCACGATGAAAATAGAAGCCGACTCTCCCAAAAAATACATTGAGCAATTACCTGAAGAGCGAAAAAGTCCCTTTAAAAAATTGAGATCACTCCTGCGAAAGCACCTGCCCAAGGGCTTTGAGGAAATCATGAGTTATGGAATGATCGGATATGTAGTGCCGCATAAGATCTATCCGCCTGGTTACCATGCCAATCCGGAGTTGCCATTGCCATTCATTAACCTGGGAAATCAAAAAAATTATATCGCTTTATATCACTCAGGCCTGTACGCCAACCAAAATTTACTAGATTGGTTTCATAAGGAATATCCTAAGCACAGTCAGCGAAAACTCGATATGGGAAAGAGCTGCATCCGCTTTAAGAGAATGGATGACATACCCTATGATCTGATTGGAGAATTGGCCGGCAAGATGACAGTGGAGGATTGGATTAAACTGTATGAAGAAAATATAAAAAAGTAGGATTACGGCAAATACTGATATCTTCTCAAGCAAAAGGGAGCCGGCAGTTCTTCTATTGGCAGTATTTTAAATCGAAATAAAATTTTATCAATCCAATCTCATGACCATATCCGGGAATATTGTAGATGTTCATAAACGAAAAATATTCCATGGTAGGCTTACCATTGCAGCTGGAAAAATAAGCCACATTGAATTCCTTGAGGGAAATGGCAAGCACTACATTATGCCCGGATTTATCGATGCCCATATTCACATCGAAAGTTCCATGCTGACGCCATCGGAGTTTTCGCGAATCGCCTGTCCACATGGCACCGTCGCTACTGTATCAGATCCGCATGAGATTGCCAATGTAATGGGTGTAGCAGGCATTGACTTTATGATCGAAAATGCCCGCTTGGCAGCCCTTAAAATACATTTTGGTGCTCCTTCCTGTGTGCCAGCCACCAATTTTGAGACCGCGGGAGCTTCCCTTGATGCCAATGCCGTGCGAGATCTACTGAGCAAACCAGAAATCTTTTTTCTTTCAGAGATGATGAATTATCCCGGGGTAATCCAGGGCGATATTGAGGTGCAAAAAAAATTATCGGCTGCGAAATCTATTGGAAAGCCCATCGACGGTCACGCACCTGGCTTAAATGGTGATCTTGCACAAAAATATTTTGCCTCAGGCATCACCACCGATCATGAATGCTTCACTTATCAAGAAGCAAAGGAAAAAGCTTTGTTGGGAGTCAAGATCCTAATTCGGGAAGGTAGTGCCGCTCAGAATTACGGTGCCTTGCATGCTCTGATTGACGAATTTCCGGGCCAGATCATGTTTTGTACCGACGATCTCCACCCGGACGACTTATTGAAGGGGCATATCAATAAAATCGTGGCCCGGGCCATCAGCGACGGACACGAACTGTTTGCTGTGCTTAGGGCAGCTTGTCTACATCCCATTTTGCACTATAATTTGCCGGTCGGAACGCTGCGCCATGGTGAGCCAGCCGATTTTATCATTGTCGATGATTTGAAGCATTTCAATGTACTGCAGACTTACATTGAGGGCCACCTTGTAGCGGATCAGGGAAATTCCCTCGAAACTTGGCGGCAATGTGAGCGTCTCAATCATTTTATTTGTACTCCCACCGTACCCTCAGATTTTCAACTTTCGGCAGGTCTCTCTCAAATAATGCCTTGCATTCAAGCAATTGACCGGGAACTGGTGACCAACCGGCTGGATCTAAAAATCGACAGAACGGCAGAGGGTTTTGTAAATATCGATGTCAATATCGACCAACTAATGCTGGCGGTTATCAATAGATATACTAATAACCCGCCGGCTCTCTCTTTAGTGACAGGATTTGAACTGAAGTCTGGTGCACTAGCATCTTCCGTGGCTCATGACTCCCACAACATCATCGCTGTAGGAGCAGATTTACAAAGTCTTTCCAAAGCCGTCAATCTTGTGATTGAAAGTAAAGGAGGTATTGCAGCTGTTGATGATCAGAATGATTTGATTCTCCCGCTTCCGGTGGCTGGGATTATATCTGATGATAGCGGCGATAGAGTAGCAAAAAAATATCAAAAGCTCGATCTCTTTGTCAAGGAAATTTTGGGGTCTTCACTGACTGCGCCTTTCATGACTTTGTCCTTTATGGCTCTTCTGGTAATTCCTAAATTGAAGCTCTCAGACCAGGGACTATTTGATGTGGAGCATTTTACCCTGCTTTGAATTTACATCACAATAAGTCGCAATCCTAGTTTTCACCAGGTGGTACAGGTGACGGCACTGTATTGTCAATAGGAGGAATGCTTTGCAGATAGTCAAAGATGGCTTGCAGATCTTCATCCGTCATCAATTGGTAAGATTGCCAGGGCATCGGTGGAAGAAGCATCCTTCCGTTTTCCAGTCCTTTATGTCTCCCTTCCGTCATTGCCCGTTTGAATTGTGCATAGGTCCAATTCCCCAATCCTGAAGGATGAGGTGTCAGGTTTGCGGCATAACTAATACCCCATGGCCCTACTACTGCCGTCAGGTCAGGATCGAAAAGCAACCAGTTATCCGGGCCTACTTGATCCACTTGGGGCAATGTTCTATCAGCCGGATGACCCATAAGCCACCGATCACGATCTGGTACGGGCCCTTGATCGGTCATCTTTTTGGGCGTGTGGCAGTGGTCGCAACCGATAACTGCTACCAAGTATTCTCCTCGCTCAATTGACCTGTGCCTATCTTCCATTTCTGCCTTCCCGTCTACAGTCCTATGACAGGAAGTCAGTGACGCAATGAGAATGAATACTATGGACAAGGGCTTCATCTATTCATGGTTTACTTATGGAAAGTACAATGATAACCAAGCCACCCGATCCCCAACTCACCCTTTGGGGTGGTTTATATCCATTTTTAGTTCTCCTGCTCAGCGGAAAGTGTTTTATTTGAAGTGAAACGCCAAATTACCTTGCAGCAGGTGGAGGATTTTCTACGATTCTGGTCCGATTATTAGGATAGCGAAAGAGCGATCTACCGTCGCAGGCAGATCTGGATAAGGCTGCTGTACCCAGACATTCGCATGAAAGATGAAAAATACTACCAATGCTTATTAAGTCAATAAAGTTTTTGCCAATGAAGCACCGCAGTATTCAGCACCGGAATAATGGCATCGCCTTTGCGCTTGCTTTGATGTTAACCTTCATCTTGAACGATTACATTCAGGCGCAGGCGATTGAGGCTTATAGAATCTACGCCGACAGTAATCACAATGCTTTCACCTCTCTGGTCAAATTTGACGACAATTATTATTGTGCCTTCCGTTCTGGAGAGCGTCATGTGTATGGTCGTGATGGAATCATCAAGATCATTCGCTCTAGGGATGCCAGAAACTGGAGCGATCATCAGATCATTACACTCCCAGGTTATGATTTGCGAGATCCCAAATTATCGATTACGCCAGACGGCAGGCTGATGCTGCTTTGCGGTGGATCGGTCTACCAAGGCCAAGAATTGCTTCGCCAACGGACCCATGTATCTTTTTCAGATAATGAAGGCAATCACTTTGGTCGGCCAACCCCCATTGTTTTACCCGATGATCTCGGATCTGATTTTGATTGGCTCTGGAGAGTGACCTGGCATGGCGAAGAAGCCTTTGGCGTTTTGTATCAAAGGGGCCAGGAAAGCACGAAGTTGGCAAAAAGTGTCGATGGAATCAACTACCAGATGGTTTGTGACCTGAAATTGACGGGCAGACCGAACGAAGCGACCATTCGCTTTCTGGGTGATCAACGAATGGCCATACTGCATCGCCGCGAAGAAGCTGATCAGATGGGGCTTTGGGCAGTATCTTCACCACCTTATACAGAATGGAACTGGAAATCAGTAAACTACCGGCTAGGTGGTCCGGACTTCTGTGTCCTCTCCAATGAGCAGATCCTGGCCGGTACCCGACTCTATGATGAAGACGGACATAAAGTCGCATTGTTGTTGGGAAATGCCAATGGCATATTTACATTGATACATCGCTTCCCCTCAGGTGGGGATTGCAGTTACCCCGGTTTTGTACAGGAAGAAGATAGAATCCTCATGAGTTATTACTCGTCACACGAAGGGAAGGCAAGTATCTATCTCGCTGAAATCCCTAAGTCAATCCTAAAATAAGTCAGTACGATCTAATCTTTCAGGTAGGTGAACCAGCAGGGCATGGTTACATTTTCTTTCGATTCTCTTTAATAATGGCTTTGGCAGCCGCTTCCTCCAGGGGAGATATAAAAATTTCGACCTGCCCAATCCTGAATTCATCGTCCTTGTGATCCATCAAAACAGGGTGCAGACCATGATTCTCCAAAAGCTGTTTTACGACCATTCCTTTATATTCTTCATCAGCCTGGTATATCAATTTCCAATCCTTTTCCATGCCTTATAATTTATCCAGGTAAAATTACAATAATATTCACGAAACCAAGGTCCCTAAAAAGCTCAATAGAGAAATGATTAGAATGGTCTTCATCTACCTTATGAAGCATTAAGGTGTCGAAGAAATGCCTCGGGATTATTTAGAAATGACTTAGTCAAACTATAGTGTTCGGTTTCTTCCAAGGTTGTCTTGGTCATACTTGACTGCGTAATCTCAAAGATGGTGGCACCAGGCAGCGACATCAGAATGGGGGCATGAGTCGCGATGATAAACTGCGACTGATTTCCCTTAAGATGATTGAGAATGAAATAAATCAAAGAAAGTTGTTTAGCTGGTGAAAGTGCTGCTTCCGGCTCATCCAATAGATAGATCCCAGGAGTTGTGATTTTCTGTTCAATGATGTGAAGGTAAGCCTCGCCGTGTGAAAAATATTGTAATTCCTGACCATAATTCTTTCGCATATGGTGCACCTGGTGATTGGCGTTCTCTTTCATTTCCAGAATCACTGAATCAGGTACATTCCCGTACAATTCTTGCCATTGCCTATCCAGTTGTGCATCCGTGCGGTCAATACTATTAAGGTAGTCCCCAAAATCCTCAGCTCGAAAGAAAAAACCACTCGTTCGATAAATACCGTAAGTCAGTTCCAGATAGGGCACCAACTTCTGAGCTGCAGCAAAGCCCCTCTTGGTATAGGTTGAACCATCCATGTGAGGCAATTGTAGCCTGTAGGCAATTGTCTCCAAAAATGTGGATTTTCCGGTTCCATTATCACCAATCAGAAAGGTAACCGCAGTATCCAACTGCACATCTTGGCCAAACTTTATAGCAGGTACATCATAAGGAAAGGGATGGGTTTTTTCTGTCTTTATCGAAAGGCTGGTTAAATAAGGCATCGAAGACTTCTTGGTTAAGAATTTACCCAGGTTAGCTTAACAAAATTACGTGGCATATTGAAAGGCATTGTATTGACCGGATTTGCAGGTTACGACGATTGTAATCCTGATATTTTACCAAAACACTCATGCATCATTGATCTAATTCCATAAATATCGCGAAAAGTGGACACTTTTTTTTATTACATTAAAATGCAATGAGAAGTTTTCTATCAAAAAAAAATCCTACTGCGGAGATTTCGTAAATGGTTTATTCGCTGGCACAACCTTCCAATCTACGATTCGCATGCATAGGTAAGATATGATCAATCCAGCTGCCAGGCCTTCAGCAAGGATGATAAAACCTGCCGAAACTGGCGACAAGTACGGACCTACGACTGGAGCACTATCCTTCAACATTTCCAGAAAGGAGGGATTTATATATAGGTTGATGGTTTGTATAATAGCAAAAGGCAGTACGCCCACCAAGGTCGTTTTCATTCCTGCTATCGTACCAGTCAAATAATTAAATTCATCGGAATATTTTAAGGCATAGGCCTTTATACTGAAAAAGAGAATAATCGACTGAATGAGGGCATTAAAGATCCTGAAATCAAAATTCTCACTAAGGCCCAGGGCTCTCATAAACAAGAAATACCCCAATAAGCCAAGAAAGAAATAAGCGCCATATTTAAAAACGAGTCTTGTCATGATGACCTGTCAACATTTTCTACACGATCGATTTGCTCCGAAACACCTCCTCACTATGAAAAGGAGATCACATATCCTTAATTTACAACTTTGATGGCAATAATGCCACCTTTGTTGTTTCGATGATCTGCTAGCAAAGATTTGTCTAGGACGGTCAGCACCTACCCGGAGTAGAGTATGATTTGGGTATTTTGCTTCGTCAATCAGAGTCTTTGTGCTAGGATAACATGTACTTGATCCGTTAAGAGACTCAATATGGAGAAAGTATCAAGCGGATAACGATCGAGAGATGATCGTCCGAAGGCCAGACAATGGAAGACTCAGCCTTCCCATGATGGCATGAAGGCTTGAGAATAAATTGAAGAGAAGTACAATAAAAGCTTGAAGCAACAGTTATTCTTATGAAATTCACGTCATACTCGACCATTTTTCCCGATCAAAGTAGGAGAACTATTCATCGACTGGAGGATTCCGGTCTAATAAAATTGAGGAAAAATGTTCATCAAAACCCCCTACAGCAAACTCGTTAAGTATTGTCTGTCCTTCTTTACCGCTATCCTGTTCATTATAAACTATGCACATGCCCAGAATGACTGTCCCAAGGTGGATGGACTCTCGGCCACTAACATTGGCGATCACAGTGCTGATCTTTCCTGGAATAGCAATGATTCGCACACTGAATATACAGTCGATGTAATGCATGGGCAAGGCACCTCAAATTTCAAGTGGTCTACTAAGACTACTGAGGCACAGACGAGTGTAGATGGTCTGGTGCCAGGCAGTAAGTATCGATATCGCACAAGGGCCAAGTGTGAAAAGGGCTCATCTGGTTCAACCAAATGGTTTGAGTTTACCACCACCGGTGAGAAACCGGACGACGGCAAAGGTGGAGGGAAGAAAGATGACGAAGACAAGGGAGGTCGATGTCCCAAGGCTTCCAATCTTGCCGTCATTGAGGTTTCAGACACCTGTGTCACTCTCACTTGGCTGGGAAATGAAGAAAACGTCAGCTATCTTGTAGATGTACATTCTAAGGAGCACACACCTCAATTCAAACTTTCAGAAACAGTCAATGATACAAACGTTTTAAGAGTATGTGAATTAGAACCCGGAGGAAACTACAAATTCAGGGTCAAAGCCAGTTGTGAACGAAACAAAGCGGGTTCCAGTTCCTGGATCAACTTTGTGACCACAGGAGGTGACACAACCTTCAACCAATGTCCAAAACCGCGTAATCTTTCTGTACTGGAGACTTCAGATACTTCGGCCCTTCTTTCTTGGGTTGCCAGGGATAGTGCATTGTACTTTCATTTAGAAGTTAAGAGTTTTGAAGGAACTCCATCTTTCCATTTTGATACCATGTTGGTCGACACTTTTTATCTGATAGACGATTTGGAGCCTGAAGGCAATTACCACTTTCGAGTTAGGGCTACCTGTAACGACTCAACTACCAGTGGTTCTTCCGATTGGTCAAAATTCAGAACCCTGGAGGATACCTCAGAAAATTTGACTGAGGAAACTGTAGAGACTTCAGCTGAGGCTGTCGTTAATACGTTTCCCAATCCTACGCAAAGTGAACTGAGCGTGGTCCTGCCCTTAGAAAGGTTGGGTGCTACAACCTATGTGGTACTAAGCGATCTTTCAGGCAGGGTGGTTTACCAAAACACCTACCAGGAAGTGCCTTCAGAGGAGATGCTTAACATCCCGACTGAGGGTCTTAACACCGGCATTTATAAACTCTTGATAAGATCGATTGGTTTTGAAGAGACCAAGACCATCGTGATCGAAGCATCACCCTGACCCCAATGCCAACCATCGGTTAGGATATCGTGCTCTACGGCAAGAATGATCGCTCCAGGGCAATTGCCCGGCAATCTACTCCCGGGTAAATTTGTAATTTACATGCATTGGATCAATTCGCCTTGCCTTGCTTACCCAAAGAGTGTCTCAAGTTTTTCAGTTTTTTGCACTAACTGCCATCATATGCCTGCTGACTGATTGCGCACCAACCAGCTCAACGGACCAATATCAGGAGATCGATCAATTCAGTCGGCATGTGCGTACCACCGATCCACGATCGCCAGAAGATGAACTCCAGGCCTTGCATGTGCCCGCGGGATTTGAGATCCAACTTTTTGCGGCCGAGCCGGAGATAGGAAAACCCCTTAATATGTCCTTTGACCTGCAAGGACGAATGTGGTTAACTCAGTCGTTTGAATATCCATTTGCCGACTCGAGTGGAATCGGAACAGATAGAATATCCATTCTCGAAGACTCAGATGGAGATGGCGAGGCAGATCGCATTTCTGTGTTTGCGGACTCATTAAATATTCCCATCGGTATTACTCCCGTGCCGGATGGAGCTATTGCCTTCAGCATCCCAAATGTCTGGCATTTTATCGATCATGATGGAGACGATCAGGTGGATGAACGTAAAGTATTGTATTCCGGCTTTGGGTATGATGACACCCATGGAATGGTCAACAATTTTGTTCGTCATTGGGATGGGTGGATTCATGCTGACCACGGATTTTCTAATACCTCCAGGGTGGCTGGTTCTGATGGTGATACCCTGGTGATGCAATCCGGCAATACGATTCGCTTTCGCTTGGATGGCTCCAGAATCGAATTCACAACCACAGGCAGAGTCAATCCATATGGCTACGCATTTGATGAATGGGGATACACTTATTCGGTAGACTGTCATACCAGCCCGGTATATCAGTTGATTCGAGGTGCAGACTATCCTCACTTCAGCAAGAAACCCACCGGCATCGGCTTTGGTCCTGCCCTGATGAAGCATGAATATGGAAGTACCGCTCTGGCTGGTCTCGAATACTACATCGCTGACGCATTTCCGGAGCAGTATCAAGAAAGCTTTTATTATGGGGATGTGGTTAGAAGCAGAGTGTCTCGCAGCAAGTTTATCCTAACTGGTACTACACCTAAGATCAATCAGGAAGAAGATTTTGTTATCAGTGATGATCCATGGTTCAGACCTGTCGACATAAAATTGGGACCTGATGGTGCCTTGTATGTTGCTGATTTTTACAACCGGATTATTGGCCACTACGAAGTGCCATTGGACCATCCTGGACGTGACCGGCAACGTGGCCGTATTTGGAGAATCACTGCCACAAATCTGGATGACACCAGACCAAATCGGGATTGGAGCAACGCCAGTCTACAGGTCTTGATCAACAACCTCAACCACCCCAATCTACCCCTGCGGATGCAATTGGCCGACCGGATTGTTGATCGATTCGGTGATGTTGCCTCTGATGATGTCAAAAATGCTTTCGATCATCCTCAAACACCTATCCTCTCCCGAGTCCAATTGCTTTGGATACTTTATCGCCTGGAAGAACTTGACCAAGACCGGTTGCTAAGCTCTTTGACCGGTGCCAACGACACCATAAAGGTGCATGCACTTCGAATATTGTACGAGAGGAAGGACAGGTCTCCTGAGCTCCTATCGGTAGTCAATGAGTTGGCAAACCACAGCAATCCACACGTACAGCGTCAGGCAGTTATGGTCTTGAGCCTGCATCCTCACAGGGATCATTTGCGGAAGTTGATGCAGCTGCTAAAGATGGCGGACCCTGGCGATAGCCATCTTTATTATAGCTTGCGGCAGTCCTTAAGGGATCAAATCCGCAACCAGGAGATTCTTGCTTGGGTACTCAGTCAGGACTGGCCCGAGACCGACTCGAGGTTACTCTCAGATGTAATGGTGGGAGTAGACGATCATAGAGCGGCAAGTTTCTTAACGAGACATTTGGAAAAACACTCCGAACACTTAGATACCTTGTTGCGATACGCACAACACGCGGCCAGATGGATGCCTTCGGAGGACATGGATAAACTGGCAAACGTACTGCAAGTATGGACCATCGAAAACCCCAGCGCTGATTACCAGCTCTTCGAGGCAGCATTGACCGGCATCAAACTAGATGACAAAAAGCTTACTGGTGTCATGTCGGAATGGTCTCGCCGACTGGCCGCACGGTTTCTCAAAGACCCCGTCGGCGACTACAATGGTTGGTCGACTAAACCTGTCGAACGAAGGCCTTATAGTGAGAACACCTGGATATTGGTAGACACGATACTACAGGATCACACTGGTATTTTTTTGTCTAGCGGCCGGATGTTTGGTCGTGGAAGCGGCACCTCAATTATGTATTCTCCTGACTTTGACATGCCATCATCGCTCACCTTTGTTTTGGCTGGCCAAAAGAACCTTCCCCGTGAAGACCAGAAACCTAGTCCTCCAGATAATCGTATCGAACTGGTACATGCAAAGTCTCAGCGTATCTTGGAGTTTCGGGAAATTGATAAATCCAATTTTGTTGAGGCTATTACATGGCAAGCCGGAAACTACGAAGGAGACCCGGTGTACCTTCGCCTTGAAGATGGAAGTACCCTCTGGGGAGAATACATTGCCATTGCCAATCTTCCGGCATTGCTCTCCCTCCCATCGCGCAGCCCCAAGGAGATTGTCAAGCAACAGGTGTTTGCCGCAGAGATGGCGGCCACGGTGGGCATGGAAGAATTGGTTCCTTCCCTACAGCAAATACTTTCCTCACCAGCATCAGATGTCATTGCTCGTGGAGCTGCTGCCGGGGCGTTGACCGTTTTAGAGTCAGATTTGGCGCTGTCAACTATGAAGACAATGCTTGATGATTCTATACCTATGAAACTCCGTGATGAACTGTTGGTGGCCATGAGTTCATCATCTCAGGCTTCGGTTCTCAGTGCAATTCCCGACCGCCTAAATGCAGCATCTTACAGGGCACAGTTGAGGGTTATTAATAATCTGGTTTCAAGTAAAATTGGAATTGATATTGCCTTAGATGCAGCAAGAGATAACACGATAAACCCTCGACTCCTTAGAGATCCTGGGATTGAAGAAATTCTCACAACATCCTCTCGACCGCACCAAGAAAAATTGTTTCACAGCATTATTGCAAATATTGCTCCTCCATCTGAAGAAATTCAACAAAAAATCAATCGATACCTGCGTGATTATAATCCAGCCATGCACTCTGTTGAAAAGGGTCAGTCCTATTTTGCCATATTTTGTGGTACTTGCCACCAGGCCCAAGGACAGGGTGCTGAGATCGGCCCACAGTTGAATGGTATTGGCCATTGGGGTGCCCGAGCACTCACTGAAAAAATTTTGGACCCGAATCGCAACGTTTCACGTGCTTTTGTGACTTATACCATCCACACCGAGGATGGCAAAGTTCAATCGGGATTATTTCTTAGAGATGACGGATCCCTCAAAATCTTCGCCAACAGTAACGGACAGGAATTTAGTATTAGAAAGGAAGATATTAATGAACAAAATTTGTCTCCTTATACCATCATGCCTGATCATTTTTATCAAACCATCCCAGAGGAAGATTTTAAAGACCTCTTGGCCTATTTATTGACTTTAAAAGGGGATGCATTAAGTAACCAACTATGAAAGCCTTTAATAGCCTGATTTTCTCTATGCTCACCATTTCAATGGTATCCAGTCAGGTGAGCCAGTCGGTGACCTATTCCAAAGAAGTGATTTATGATGAGTTTATTTCAGAGGGAGCCAATGCTGCGGATGTGGATCGCGACGGTGATCTGGACATACTGGCCGGCCATTACTGGTTTGAAAATCCTCACTGGCAACCACATGAGATTCGATCGCCGGAGGAATTCGACTACACTAAAGGTTACAGCCACTCCTTCCTCAACTTTGCCATGGATGTCAATCAGGACGGCTGGATTGATTTCATTTGTTTTGATTTCCCGGGCAGAGGTGTGTACTGGTATGAAAACCCTCTTGGGCAACATAGGCACTGGAAAGAACATTTGATTGATTCGACCGCCTGCAACGAGTCACCAATGATGGTAGACATCGATGGCGATGGCAGGGGTGAACTGGTATTTGGCAATATGGAACGAGGAGAAATGATGTGGTATCGTCCTCCGTCAGAGCCAGGTGACCTCTCTTGGCATGGTAGAGCCATCGGGCTCTCGCAGAAGGAAGGCACACAGCAGTTTTCGCATGGATTGGGATGGGGTGATATCAATGGTGACGGTATTAAAGACATCATCATCAGGCAAGGTTGGTGGGAAGTGCCAAGGGACTTGTCACAATTTCCGTGGACATTCCACCCAGCAGACTTGGGTCTACCTTGCTCTCAAATGTATTCCCATGACTTTGACAATGATGGCGATCAGGATGTTTTGTCGGCATCAGCCCATGCCTACGGCATTTGGTGGCACGAGCAAATTCCTGTTGATGATGGAATTATTTTTAAAAGGCACCTCATTGACAGCAGTTTTTCCCAGACACACGGAGTAGCCTTCGCTGATTTAAATCAGGACGGAAGGCCAGAATTTGTTACCGGGAAAAGGTTTTTTGCCCATCAAGGTAAAGATCCAGGTGGCCTGGAACCAGCGGTGATCTACTGGTTTTCGTGGGAACAAGAAGAAAGTGGTCAACCTGAGTTTGCCAAGCATCTTATTGATGACAACTCCGGCATTGGCATTCATGTGGTTGTAAAAGATATCAATGGCGATGGAATTCCGGATATTCTCAATGGCAATAAGAAAGGAGTGATTGTATTTTGGGGACAGATGACTAAGTGAGTATGTGCTTCTCACCAGAGGTAAGTCCATAAAAAAATCTGCAAGTTCTTTTCCACATTTGAGAAAGTGGAACGCAATTCTTGATCTAAGGCCGTGTATCCACGCTGATGTTGCATGTTGTGATAGCGAAATTCCAAGAAAACTTTGCGATGATTTGCAACCGTGTAGCTTAATCCAATACCACAATAGTAGCCCAATCTTACTCTTTTGTCAAAGATATTTGAGGCTCCTTTTTGGTTTTCAATCAGTTCATATTGTATTTCTTTTTGTCCCTCTGGCAATCTGGGAATACCATAATTAAGTGTAAAACCAGAAACCTGGTATGAAAGGAAGGAACCAGCAGCTAAACCCAGTGTAATATATGGTCGTGTCCTTTTGTGGAACAAGAACTCTTGCTTATACCCAGCAGACAGTTTCAATGTCGAAACTTGAACCTCAGCTAAGGCCTCTTCAAATGTAACTGAACCATACGATAAGTCAAATTGATATGAGGTAGTAAAGCCTTGGTTCACCAGAATGGAAATGGCAGGAAGGACAATGGTTTTCATGAATTTCTGCTGTGCCTCAAAATCTTCAAAAAGAGTTACGTCATAGATCTTTAGTGGAATTTCCTCTCCAAAGATGGAATTCGGTTCATTCCCAATAAGTGTGTATCGATTTAGTTGCTTCAGTTCTCCACTAAGATGGTACTTGGCAAATTCAGCTCCCAATCCCACACCAAGTTTTATCGTCACCTTTCCATCGTCCAAGCGATCCCGTTGATTACGATAGGTGATACACGGTTCATCTGGACAGGTAAATTCAAGATATTTCTCGGTCACATGAACCAAGTCCTTAAAATGAAAATCAGCATCCTCGATCAGATCAAAAATTGGGTAGGCATCCTTCATTATTACTCGTAATATCGACCTATAAGCATATGATGGTTTCTTATACCTCTTACCGTCTTTCAAGATCGTGGCTTCCCGATTATCCAACTCATACATAGTACCGTCCTTCTCCAAGTAAAAATAGTCTGAGTCCTGATCGGCTAAATAATACAGGTCAATAGTGCCATCTACCAGGTATTCGAGGAATCGTTGAATTTGCAATTGATTTCGAAAAAAGGTTTTAGCCACATAGCATCTATTACCTTCTACAAAGTAGCCATCGATATCATCGGGATAGTACTGGACAGGAGTGGCAGATTCATTGGTCTTAAAAAGACAATATCTGGCCGATTGATTGGCATTGCTGGCATTGATCAAACCATGGAGAGTATCTTGGTGACCAAGTAAAATATATCCAGGTTGGTAGGATTTCTGTGCCATTAAGTAGAATGACGAGAGCCACAATGGAAGCAAAATAGCGAGCCACTTTGGGATTATAGAATACATCTTAAAGCAAGAACTGGACATGGCCATCGTCTTCAATGGTAATTTGAATATTTTGGTGTCAAACTGTTCAAAATCTAAATGTTCAATCAAACCAGGAATGGCCACATGACTTTCTCCAATGCTATCGGTAATCCGAATTGTCATCACAATCAAGATTTCAGTAATGACCGAGATTTCATTATATGTATGTGTCGATAAGGTACAAGGACTATTCCAATCAGTGTCATGACATCTTCGTTACTAGCCATGGCACCACAACTCATTAGAGCGACTAGCAGCAGGCCATGTACCAGTTTGTTGGTAGACCATGTCTCATTATAATATCAGCCCTGAAGCACTTCCGTCGATCCCAGTGAAGAAACTGATGCCTGGGATATTTGATAAATGTAGTATCAAAAGAACTTCCTTGAAATGTAAACCCGGAAACAAATATGGCCTTAACCCCATTTTTGCTTTCTTTGTATCATAGTATTGTCTAAACAAGCTCGCTATGATACGATACCAGCTCCTGCCGATAATCTTGATTGGTTTTCTAGGCTTGATTGCCATTCCCGTGTTATCTCAAGACACGCAAGACCAGTCTAAACAAGACAGCGTAGAACAAGGGAAGGACTCCCTTACTAAAGTCAAAACCTTTTCTGATTTTATTCCGGATACTGCGCAGAGTATGGAGGGAATGCTCACTGTGCATAAAGTAGGTGAAAAATATTTCTTCGAAATACCAGACTCATTGTTTGGTCGAGATATTATGGCTATAACCAGGATCGCCCGTACACCCACCGGGGCCGGTTACGGTGGAGAGCTATCTAACCGACAAATCATTCGCCTGGAAAAAGGTCCTAACAAAAAGGTATTCTTCAGGGTCATTCACTATGTAAATGTCAGTGCCGACACCACCCAACCCATTCACACAGCAGTAGTCAAATCCAATCACCACCCCATTGTCGCAGCCTTAGATATCAAAGCCACACGTAAGGATACCTCGGTGCTGATCGATGTCACCTCTTTCTTCTCAGGAGAAAATCAAGCATTTACAGTCAATCCGTTTTTCGAGTATCGCTATAAATTACAAAAGCTGGAAAAAGACCGCTCGTATATATATAGTATTCATACCTATCCCATCAATGTGGAGGTGCGAACGGTAAAGACGTATGCTGTGAAACCACCTTCTTTTACATCTTCATCATCAGGTCGTCAACCGCAGACGATGGACTTGCTGGCAGGAGTAAGCGCCGGAGTGCTGACTTTTGAATTGAATACATCCATGATCTTACTCCCCAAGCATCCCCGCAGGCCACGCCTCTTTGATCAGCGAGTGGGTATCTTTGCCAATAGCTATACCGTCTATGACGACAACCAACAGCGGGCTGAAAGACAGGTCTTTACGGTGCGATGGCCACTGGATCCCAAGACTGAATCAGACGAACAAAGACAACTTAACGGAGAAGTTATTGAACCGAAGAAGCCGATTGTCTTCTACATAGACCCCGCCACCCCACTAAAATGGCGACCCTACATCAAACAAGGCGTCGAAGACTGGCAGCCAGCCTTCGAACAAGCTGGGTGGAAGAATGCCATTCTGGCCAAAGACTGGCCGGAAAACGACACCACCATGAGCCTTGAAGATGCCCGCTACTCAGTCATACGTTATTTCGCCTCTGAAATTCAAAATGCCTATGGTCCCAACGTACATGATCCCCGCAGCGGTGAGATCATAGAGAGTCATATAGGTTGGTTTCACAATGTAATGCGTCTACTAAAAAATTGGTATACGACTCAGACCGCTGCAGTCGATCCCAGGGCAAGGCCCAATACTTTTGATGATGAACTTATGGGGCAACTGATAAGATTTGTTTCTGCACATGAGGTGGGGCATACACTAGGTCTCCGACACAATTTTGGAGCGAGCTTTGCCACTCCCGTTGAGAATTTACGCGATTCCGCATGGTTGGCTGAAAACAATCACACCTCTTCCATTATGGATTATGCGCGGTTTAATTATGTAGCCCAGCCAGAGGACGGGCCGATCAACCTCATGCCGGGTGTGGGTGCTTATGACCGGTGGGCCATCGAATGGAATTACAAGCCCATTTATGGCACCAATTCTGCCGAAGAAGATCAAAAAGTATTAAACCAACTCTATCGGGAGAAAGCAGAGAAAAATCCGGCCTTGCATTTTCTTACTGAACTTAGTCGTTTTGATCCCCGGGCACAATCGGAAGACCTGGGAAACAATTCGATGCTTGCCTCTGACTATGGTATTAAAAATCTGCAACGCATTTTGCCCAATGCCGTGGAATGGACCAAGGAAGAAGCCAGAGACTATGAACGTGCTGAAGAATTGTACGACAACGTCTTTGGCCAATACCGTCGCTATATTGGTCACGTAACTAAATGGATTGGTGGGATTTTCGACAATCCCAAAACCGGTGATCAAGATGGTGACGTGTTTGAACCTGTACCTAAATCGATGCAAAAGGAAGCTGTAGCCTTTTTACATAATCACCTCTTCACAGAACCGAGATGGCTGATAAATATGAAAGTACTGCCTAAGATTAAGGCAGAAAATGGCGTAAAAAATATCGGTGATCTGCAGGAATCAACCCTCAATAGTCTATTTGGCACCAGCCGGCTACAGCGCCTGATCGACGCTAACGCAGCTTATCCAGAATCGTACAGTCTGGTGGAATTTTTTGACGACATTAAGCAAAGCATTTGGCATGAGCTGTCACAAGGATCAGCAGTTAACGTTTTCAGACGCAATCTGCAAAAGATACACCTCAATAAAATGATCGCCCTGTTGAAACCAGCTGCTGAACGAGGTGGCAGTATTTCAACCTTCTTCCGGTCAACCTCGTCAGTCAATCCCATGACGAGTGATATCCGCTCCATGGCATTAGGTACACTGCACGAGCTTCATAAAGATCTGCAAAAAAGTATGCGACGGCAAGAAGACCGGATCACCAAATTTCACTATATGGATTGTGCCAAACGAATTGAGGAAGCATTGGATCTGAGGAAGTAAGATGGTGTCTGTTACTGACAATGGTCTGTGAAACTCCAGACACAACTCATCCGTCTTAGTCTAGGGCGATTGAAAATAGGGATTGCCATTGAAAAGTATGCAGGCAATGAGTCAAAACCAGAAGTATAACACCTATTGGATAGCCGCCTTGGTCTTCATGGCAATGATCCTGCGCTTTCTCACCAACGGCAAATATGGATTTCATCGCGATGAGTTTCTATATATTGCTCAGGGCCAGCAACTCGATTGGGGGTTTTGGTCCAATCCACCGGCACCAGCATTTTTCAGTTGGTTGACACAAATGACCGTTGGTGACTCTCTCTTTGCGATACGGCTGATGCCTTCACTGTTAGGCGGTTTAACCGTCTATCTGGTCTGTCTAATGTCCCGAGAAATGGGAGGTGGCCTTCTGGCTCAAATGTTGGCTGGTATTTCAGTGATTTGTTCCAACGCCATGCCCAGGGTGTTTTTGATGTTTAATCCAGTACCATTTGATGTCTTTTACTGGACATTGTTTGCCTTTCTCATCCTAAAATACATAAATACTGACCAGCTAAGATTTATTTATCTCTTAGCGTTGGCTATTGCAGCTGGTTTTCTCAATAAATATTCAGTGATATTTTTTGTGCTTGCTCTTTTTGCAGCAATGCTATTGACCCGACACAGAAAGCTGTTTCTGAATAAACATTTTTATTTAGCCATTGGAATAACAACTTTACCGTTGATGCCTAATTTATGGTGGCAGTGGGAACACAACCTCCCTGTGATTGGGCATATGACCACACTGCAACGAACACAGCTAGCCAATGTCCGCACCATGGATTTTTTGAAAGACCAGCTGCTTTTTAATTCCAGTGTCCTGCTAATTTGGGTGGCTGGCTTATGGTATTTACTTGTGAACAAATACGGCAGACAATTCCGCTTACTCGGTTACATTTTCATAAGTATCTTACTACTCATGATCGTGCTGAAGGGAAAGAGCTACTACACCCTCGGTGCTTATCCCATGCTTTTTGCAGCAGGAGCATGTATTTGGGAGAGGTGGTCCGCTCACCGACGGTGGATAATTGCGATCCCGGTAACGGCAATGTTTTTAATTTTTGGTTTTACTCTGCCCTTCTCGGTGCCTTATTTGCCACTTGAAAAAATGGTAACCTTCGGTGAGAAAGTTTCCAAGCAGGGACTTGATGGATTACTGAGATGGGAAGATGGGCTAGTACATCATCTTCCGCAAGATTATGCCGATATGTTGGGATGGAAAGAGCTTGCGGAAATCGCCCAACTGGCCGTGAAATCTACCGGAAATCCGGAGCACTGTCTGGTATATGCCGAAAACTTCGGACAGGCCGGTGCAATCCAATATTTTGCAGGCGATCGTTTCCCTCCGGTATATAGTTTTGCTGATGCTTTTGCCTTTTGGGCACCCAAGGACATTGGTGACGAGATAGAATTCTTTGTCTATATCAATGATGAGCTGGGTGAAGATGTACAAAATCTCTTTTCCAAGATTACTGAGGTAGGTTCTGTTCAACAACGGTATGCCCGGGAAAGAGGTACATCGGTATACTTGTGTTCAGATCCAAGAGTTGATTTTGCCACATTTTGGTCAAGTAGAGTTGAAGAAGTTCGAGAGGCACGGAATCTCCCCCAAGGTATTAGGTTACATAAATGATTATGGCTTTCCAAGTTGCAGTCGGCCATATAACTTATAGAAAATTGAGTGCCCTAGGTAAGAATAGCTGATAAGACATAAGGAATCTAGCCACAACTTTAATCCATTTATTGGATTTTAGTAGAGAATGTAACAAGCTAACCACTAAATGAGATCGCGAGAATGATCACTGAAAACTTAGTCTTTCAAGAATCTGATTAAGAAACAGGGAGTTTTTTATCCTTTCCACATTTCACAATATGTCACAAAAATTGATTCTCTTATTCGGGCCCATGGCTGTTGGCAAGATGACGGTGGGTAAGCAGCTATCTGATAAGCTGGGATACCCATTGTTCCATAATCACCAGAGCATAGAATTCGCCTTGACTTATTACAATTATGATACGGCTGGATTTACACAAATTAATGAAGGGATTCGTTCATTGATGTTCGAGACCATGTCGCAGGACACAGAAATATCCGGATTCATCTTCACGTTTGTATGGGCCTTTGAAGAAGCTGATGATTGGAAATATATTGAAAGAATTACCGCTCAGTTTTCCAGTAAAGGATGGGATGTCTATTATGTAGAACTCAATGCTCAGCTTGAGGTGAGGCTGGAGCGAAATCGGGGAATAGATAGAATACTGCATAAACCGAGTAAGAAGAATCTCGAAGCCTCCGAGCAGAGCATGCTGCAATTAGAAAGTAGATGGAGATTAGAGTCTCACCCGGGAGAAATAACTTTTGGACATTACATTAAGATCGACAATACCTTTTTGACTAAGGAAGAATGCGCCTTTAAAATCATCAAAGCCTTTGCACTAACGCCCTGAAGGCAGTGGTTTATTTTTTTGCCCGCTGGGCAGCGTCATAGGCTTTCTGAGTCCAGAGAGCCAACTCATCCCGGTCCTCAATAATGTCTGCTGGCACCTCCCAGTATGGCATGCCCTTACCTTTTTTCTTGCTGTGGTATGGCTTCATACCACGGGCCTCAAAATCGGCACGATTCTGCTCATCTACTTTGAGCCGGAACGTCGATCCACCCAACATTGCAAACATTTTCCCATCTCTGAAGAAACCAACACCTCCAAACATTTTCTTGGTTTCAAAGTCTCCAAAATTGGAGAGTTGGTCCTCGAGGAAGGCCAGATACTCCTGATCAATTGCCATACCGCAGGTTTAAGATCCCTGAAGAAAGCCAAATTCTTTGGTTTCGACCTCGAAAACTGCAACTTTTATCCTGCAATATCATGAGTCAAGCTATGCTCTGCATATAAGTTATATAGGATAATTCTGAGGTCATTTTCTTAATAGGCAAGTGCCAGAATAGGAATGCACGACCACAGATATCATCTGCACGGATAACTGGTGGGCATCCAGGCGAGCGAACCACATAAAAGGTAAGTTACTGGTATGTGTTAATGCGGGCCCGCCCAGTGAATGGATGGGGCTCTGCACCGCTGCATCTCGGAAAGGGGTCCAGAATTGACTTTGGCCATTATGATGCAGTGTGCCAGGTCTCAGCAGAAGAAACCTTCAATATTGACCGACAATGCCGCAGCAGGCTAGTTATTTCTTAGGAACACGTTCCTATCTAACTCTTATCTGCCAGATATGCCATGGTATGTTTATCACCCACATCAATATTAATGGGTGTTTTCTTGGCATAGCAAATGGCCACATACTCCTGTAGTAGAGCAGCTTTGTTCTTGTGCAACCAGACTTCTTCAAAATTTCGGAGACCATTATTACAGAGCCAATGACGATAGTCATCAAAGCTCTCAATCGGGTACTTAGGGATCCTGAGTGCCATAACGGGTTATTTTTGAGCGTTGGGTTAACTATAATTCTTTCGAAAGTAGGAAATTGTCTGGTTTCTAACAAATTTCAGAGCCTTCAAATCGAACCTAAGTCATTGATATTATGATAGATACGATATGAAGTAGATCATATTGCAGCTTTGCTATATTTCTTTTCATCTGCTATTCAAATTATAAAGCTGCTCAACCCATACAATCAGTATTTAATGCCTCAATAGAATTTTTTTCACGTTAATTTGTTGTTAAACCCAATAGGGAACAGGGTTATTCACGCTCAAATCGGAGAAAATCAGCCGGAAGGGAAGTAGCACCTTCAAGAACCAGATCAGCCAAGATCCTGCCTATCACAGGGGCAAACTTAAAACCATGCCCACTAAAACCACAGGCTACCGCTGCATCATCATATCCAGGTACGAAGTCCACGTAAAAATGTTCATCTGGAGAAAAGGTATACAAACAAGTTTTGGCATCTATCAGCTTGTTTGCCAGAGGAAGGTGAGCATCCACAAATCCTCTTAAGACCTTGACATCTGCCGATGGAGCTGTCCGATCCTCCTGATCGGGGTCAAAAGGTATACCGATGCTGTGATAAGCAACCTTCAAACGACGGTTTCCATCTGGATTTTCTACCATTGGCATGCCGTAGAAAGCACCCTCTCCAGAAGCATACAACCAACACGGGTAATTTTCAACTTTTTCGCTTCGCAAAGGATGGAGATCAAACCACCCAATGGTCTTTATGCATACTGCCAGTTTACTTGCGGCTGCCACTATCAATTGTTTAGTCCAGGCTCCTGCTGAGATGATTAGCTTGTCACTGTGAAAGGTCCTTCCAGCTGTAAAAACTTCAAAGCCATGCCCTACCCGATGCCATTTTAAGACTCTTGATTGGTAGAATTTACCACCCAGTTTAATCATTCGCTCCTGGTATGTCTCGATAGCCTTTCCAACCAATAGATAGCCAGCATTCTCTTCCCAAAGGCCAACCGTATTTTCTGGAAATCTAAAATTTGGAAAGTCCTTGATCACTTGATCAGCATCGATTGGCTCAACTGATAAACCATATGCTTTGGCACTTCTTCTTACTCCTTCAAGAATGGGATGGGCCGGCTTTCCAAAGTAGGCAATCCCCGTACGATGAAACAAATTTATCCCGGTCTCTGATTCCAGTTCTTCCCATCCAATGTAAGCTTCCTGTAATAGGGGTACATAGCTAGAATGCTCAAAATAGGATTGCCTGATCAGTCGACTGTGACCGGTGTGTGATCCCCACTGATGCGGCCCTTCAAACTGATCAATGCCTAATACTAAACATCCCCGATCTGCCAATTCGTAACATGCAGCCGAGCCCATTGAGCCCACTCCAATTACAATGACATCAAAGTGATTTTCCATCATAATTCACGTTTGGAGGTAAATCCAATCCCATTAGGGTTCCGGGGAAAGCTCATCCTATGATGTCTTTGAATGGAGAAGCCAGACCAAGCACCAAGGAATCGCAGATCAAAGATCCCAACCAATATACCACTCCCCCAGGCGAAAACACAGTAAACAAGTATTTGGGAATAATTTTTGTGCTAAGTGAAAAGAGATCTATATTAGCGGATAGAAAATGAAAATAAGCGTGAAAAGCAGCAATTGGTGTTGGTACATTGAGTTACACTATCCGGTGTATTGACTGCCATTGCATTTTCCAAATGATAAAAACGGCTTGTCGGAACACCGGCAGGCCGTTTTGATTTAAACGCGACGTATGATACAAGAAATCATTACTGAATCTCGAAGGATGTTATCAGATACGGTGACTCCAGTGGCAATCTATCTCAAACTGCGAGACCGTTTTCAATCACCCTGTCTATTGGAGAGCAACGATTATCGTGCGGCCGAAAACAGCAACTCCCTCATTGGATTTGAACCCTTAGCTAGTATTACCGCAAAAAATGGAAAACTTACCTTGATCTATCCCGGTGGTGGAACCGAGGACAAAGACTTGGAAACACCCATGGAAATTGCACAATATTTCCGCGACTTTATGCAGGAAATTGAAAGGCAAATGGAAGGGGATAAGCCACCCATGAATGGTTTCATTGGTCACACCAATTTTGATGCTATTCAGTACTTCGATACGATAAAACTGGATGCAAAAAAACGAATGCTTGATATCCCAGATATTCACTATGTCTTCTATCGCTATCTAATCGCCTTTAATCATTTTAATGAAGAACTCTACCTAATTGAAAACCGACTTAAAGGTGAAGAGAGCCAACTCGATCGCATCAGGAGAATCGCTTTTGAAGATTCAGCACCCTCCTATCATTTTCGATTGATGGGGGAAGAATCAAGCAACCTTACCGATGATGAGTACAAAGCGTTGGTAGCCAAAGGAAAATATCATTGCCATCGCGGTGACGTTTTTCAAATTGTTTTGTCCCGACGATTCACACAAAAGTTTCAAGGTGATGATTTTAAGGTGTATAGGGTTCTTCGATCAGTAAATCCTTCACCCTATCTCTACTATTTTGATTTTGGCAGTTATCGAATCTTCGGCAGTTCTCCCGAATCGCAACTTGTCATCAACAAGAATATCGCCCAGGTAAATCCCATAGCCGGTACCTACAAGCGCACTGGCGATGACGAGCTGGATGCTGAAAATGCTCAAAAACTAACTGAAGATCCGAAGGAGAATGCCGAGCATATTATGTTGGTTGATCTGGCTAGAAATGATCTTGGTCGCCACTGCACTGAGGTCAAAGTTAAGGAACTCAAAGATGTGCAATATTTCAGTCACGTCATCCATCTGGTTTCCAAGGTTGAAGGAATTCTACCTGACGACGCCAATTTTCTAGAAGTTTTTGGTGACACATTTCCTGCTGGCACCCTTTCAGGGGCCCCAAAATACCGGGCTATAGAATTGATTAGCGATTATGAAAATACCAACCGGTCGTTTTATGGTGGAGGTCTGGGATGGATTGGTTTCGATGGCACCATTGTGCATGCAATCATCATCCGATCTTTCTTAAGTATTAACAATGTCCTCTATCTTCAGGCGGGGGCTGGTATCGTTGCGGATAGTGTAGAAGATAGTGAACTACAAGAAGTAAACAATAAATTGGGTGCTTTAAAAAGGGCCATGGGTTTGGCTGAAAATCTGGACTAGCATGAAAATACTTGTTATTGATAACTACGATTCTTTCACCTATAATCTGGTACAGTATATCAACGACATCATTCCCTATCCCATTGATGTGATTCGTAACGATGAAATGAATCTTGGAGACGTAGAACTTTACGACATCATTGTCTTATCTCCCGGTCCGGGAATACCTTCAGAGTCAGGCATCACACCAGATGTTGTCCAGAGATATCACACCTCCAAGTCGATACTTGGTGTGTGCTTGGGTCACCAAGCCATTGGAGAAGTATTTGGGGGAAAATTGGTCAATCTTGAGAAAGTTTTCCACGGAGTAGCAACTCAGATCAAGGTTGTAGAAGACGACATCATATTTAAAGGATTGTCCCGGGAGATTGAAGCGGGTAGATATCATAGTTGGATTGTCGACCAGGCAGAATTTCCCGCTTGTCTAGAAGTCACAGCCGTCGATACAGATGGTACCATTATGGCCCTTAGGCATAAAAATTATAATACACGGGGTGTACAATTTCACCCAGAGAGCATATTGACTCCAGAGGGTAAAAAAATACTGAAAAACTTTTTTGATTATGCACAGGCCTACCAGGCCCAATTGCATCAATCTAAGAACAACTACAACGTTGCCTGATTGTTTTCATGAGAGAGATATTACAATCCCTTTTTGCAAATCACCGTCTATCGCGTCAGGAAGCGCGTGATGTATTGATTGAAATTAGTGAGGAAAAGTATAATGATGCACAATTGGCTTCGTTCCTCACCGTCTTTAAGATGAGGCCAATCACTATGTATGAATTGCAGGGATTTCGAGATGCACTACTGGAATTGTGTCTCAGCATTGATCTTGGGGGTATCGATTCTATTGATATTGTGGGTACCGGTGGCGATGGAAAAAACACTTTTAACATTTCCACCCTGAGTTGTTTCGTCGTAGCAGGCGCAGGTTATCAGGTGACCAAGCATGGAAATTATGGCGTTTCTTCGGTAAGCGGATCTTCTAATGTGCTGGAATCGCTTGGATACAAGTTTACCAATGAACGAGATGAACTTCTCAAAAGGCTGGATAGGAGCAACATCGTTTTTTTCCATGCCCCACTGTTTCATCCGGCAATGAAGGCCGTCGGTCCGGTAAGACGTGCTCTGCGCTTAAAAACCTTTTTTAATATGCTAGGTCCCTTAGTCAATCCAGCGCGACCAAAACGCCATTTCTTGGGAGTCTTCAATCAGCACCTGGCCCGACTCTATCAATACATCATGCAAGAAACAGAGGGCAGTTTTGCCGTAGTCTATGACATCCAAGGTTATGACGAAGTATCGCTTACCGGATCCTTCAATCTTCGTACCAATGATGCTGACACCTACCTAGGTCCGGATGACTTGGGTTTTCAAAAGATGAATCCTTCGGAATTATTCGGAGGTGACACCGTGGAAGAGGCAGTAGAGATCTTTTTCAACATCCTGAGTGGGCTTGGATCTAAGGCACAAAATGACGTGATCATTGCGAATGCGGGGTTGGCTATTCAGCGATTCGATCCATTTCGACCGACACAAGATTGCTTGGCCGAAGCCAGAGAATCTTTGGAAAGCGGTGCCGCAAAATGGGCCCTGGAGAAAGCCATTGACAGTTGTAAATAAGTATTATGGATATCCTTGAAAAGATTATCGCAACGAAGCTAAGGGAAGTCGAATTACGCAAAAAAGAAAATGGATACGGTGTACTTGAGAAAGATCCCCTTTTCAAACGAACCGCTTATTCATTGGTCGCTAACCTCAACCATGACAATAGTTCTCAAATCATAGCCGAATATAAACGTAAATCTCCTTCTAAGGGGATCATCAATGATACATCCATGGTGTCTGAGGTGACCTTGGGATATCAGAAGGCAGGTTGTGCTGGCATCAGCATTTTGACCGATAAACCCTTCTTTGGAGGCTCTCCCGATGATATTCGCACAGTAAGAGAACAACTAACCGTGCCCATTTTGCGAAAGGACTTCATCATTGATCCATATCAATTGGTCGAAGCCAAAGCCATGGGAGCGGACGTAGTTTTGTTGATAGCGGAGGCACTTACCCAAAAGCAAGTAACCTCATTGGCACAAGAGGCAAAAAATTTGGGTCTGGAAGTATTATTGGAGATGCATAGCAGAGAACAGTTAGAAAAGATAAACGCTGATATTGATCTGGTGGGCATCAATAACCGGGATCTAAAGACCTTTGTGGTAGACCTGAATACTTCCCTTTCGTTGGCCCAAGAAATTCCACCTCAGTTTGTCAAGATATCAGAGAGTGGCATCAGCAATGTCGATAGTTTGCTTCAATTACTTGGAGCTGGATTTAAAGGCTTTCTCATAGGTGAAAATTTTATGACCAATAATTCGCCCGGTAAGGCTTGCAATAAATTCATTGCTGAACTTCGAGCACTAAAACATTTGTGGTGAAGATGATGGTGAAGGTGTGTGGCATGAGGGATCAACAAAATATTGCCGAACTGGAAGGGCTTGGTGCGGATTGGATGGGGTTGATATTTCATCCTACGTCACCACGTTTTGTCGAATCTGATCTCAAATTCACAAAAGAAAAATTGCAAAAAATTGGTGTTTTTGTCAATGCCACGGATGAATATATCGAGGCGCGTGTAAATAAATATGGCCTAGGAGGTGTACAGTTTCATGGACAAGAACCTCCTTCTCAGTGCAGAGATTTTAGAGATAGAGGACTGATTGTTATCAAGGCATTTGCTATCCATAAAGATTTTCTATTTGATTCTACTATCCGCTATGAAAATTGCTGCGATTATTTTCTTTTTGACACCAAGACACAACTACCCGGAGGTTCCGGAAAAACATTCGCATGGCCAATCCTGCAAGCGTACCGTGGAAAAACTCCTTTTTTTCTCAGTGGAGGAATCGGTAAAGATCATCTGAAAGCGTTGAAAAAATTTTATCATCCAAAGATGGCCGGTATTGATGTAAACAGCAGATTTGAGTCCCGCCCGGGAGTAAAAATTATTTCTGACTTAAAGTATTTCATTGATGAGTACAAACATTGACCATACTGGATTTTATGGTGAATTTGGTGGCGCATTTATTCCGGAAATGTTGCATCAAAATATCCAGGAGCTGCAATCGAAATATTTGGAAATAATCTCCTCTCCCGATTTTCAAGAAGAGATGACTTCTCTGCTGAAAAATTACGTAGGAAGGCCAACCCCACTCTACTTTGCCAGGCGTCTCTCGAAGAATTATGGAGCTCGGATATTTCTCAAGAGGGAAGACCTTAATCATACCGGTGCACATAAGATCAATAACACTATTGGTCAAATCCTGTTGGCTCAAAAGTTAGGCAAAACCAGGATTATTGCAGAAACAGGGGCAGGCCAACACGGTGTCGCGACTGCTACAGTATGTGCCCTGATGGGCCTGAAATGCATCGTCTACATGGGTTCAGTAGATATTAAAAGGCAAGCCCCTAATGTGGCCAGGATGCGCATGCTTGGGGCAGAAGTTGTTCCAGCCACAAGTGGTAGCAAGACACTGAAAGATGCCACCAACGAGGCCATCAGAGATTGGATCGGCAATCCAGTAGATACCCATTACATTATTGGTTCCGTGGTTGGTCCTCATCCTTATCCAGACATGGTTGCCAGATTTCAATCGGTGATCAGCGAGGAGATGCAGTGGCAATTGGAGGAAACCATTGGTCGAAACTTTCCAGACGTGATCGTCGCCTGTGTTGGAGGAGGTTCGAACGCTGCCGGGGCCTACTATCATTATCTAGATCACCCATCTGTAGAGCTGGTGTCGGTCGAAGCAGCTGGCAAGGGGATCTACAGTGGTGAGTCAGCGGCGACCAGTGTCTTGGGCTCCAAGGGTATTATTCATGGCAGCAGAACCCTTTTGATGCAAACAGAGGACGGCCAGATTATCGAACCATACTCATTATCAGCAGGCTTGGATTATCCGGGGATTGGACCTCTACACGCTCATCTCATTTCAACTGGCCGGGCAAAAGCCATCAGTATTACCGATAAACAGGCATTGGAGGCCGCCTTTACCTTGACCCGTCTCGAAGGCATAATCCCAGCCTTAGAATCTGCTCATGCCTTTGCAGCACTCGATCAAATTAAGGTCAAAGATGATCAGGTCATTGTCATTAATCTGTCGGGCCGTGGAGATAAAGACTTAAGCGCTTACATACAGTACATGGAAAATCATGAATAGAATAGACGAATTGTTTGCCCGGAAAGACAGCAATATTCTAAACATTTATTTTACAGCTGGTTATCCAAATTTAGATGATACCACATCCATAATTTCGGCATTAGACAAGTCTGGGGTCGACATGGTGGAAATTGGGATGCCGTATTCAGATCCAATGGCTGATGGACCAACCATTCAGGAAAGCGGTAGTGTGGCCCTGGCAAATGGAATGACATTATCCATCCTCTTCGATCAACTTGCCCATATCAGAGATCACACCGCGATGCCCTTGTTGATGATGGGATACCTAAATCAAATGATGCAATTTGGTGTCGAGCGATTTCTGAACAAATGCCGGGCGGTGGGGATAGATGGGCTGATCATACCCGATCTGCCCATTGAGATCTTTGAAAAGGAATGGAAGTTGAAAATCGAAGGAAGTGGTCTGCACACGATATTTTTGATTACTCCACAAACCGCCAGTGATCGAATCAAAAAGATTGACGCTGTCTCACGTGGATTTGTTTATATGGTCTCCGATGCCTCTATCACTGGTGCTAAGTCGGGTATCTCAGAAGCTCAAATTCAGTATTTTGACCGGATTGCAACCATGAATTTGCAAAACCCACGGTTGATTGGATTTGGGATTTCTAATCACCACACATTTAACCAAGCCTGTCAGTATGCGAATGGTGCCATTATAGGCAGTGCATTCATCAAGATGTTGGCATCTTCTGGAGGCCATCTTACAGAACAGATTGACCGGTTCATCTCGGAAATACGTACAGGATAAGTGATTGGCACTTAGAAGCCCAAGCGCAGCCCGGCATTGGCATAAAATAAGTTGTTTCTTACATCACTTGCCGCTCCTTCGAAAACTTCACTTAATCCGAACATGTATCCTACATCTACAAAGAAAATGGCTAGATCCACACCCAGACCGACATTCCATCCAAAGACAGCATCTTTGAAATCACCTTTCGACAATAATGCCGTTTCTTTGAGATCTTTACTCACGGCAAATGCTGCGTTTGGTCCGGTAAATAGGCGAACATCGAGTAGACCATCGGTGTCATCTGATAAAAGCCGGTAACCGAGCATAAGAGGTAAGCGGATTCTACTCACCGAAAACTCGGTACGATCACCATCTATACGCTCTTTGAGCTCGTTTTTGGCTGATTCCCAGAATATCCCCGGTTGGAAATAAAAACGTTCACCCACTTGAAGATCCAATCCAAATTGAAACCCCACCTCACTGTTGAAAGTAGCCTCATCAAGATCTCTGGTCAGGGTTGAAGTATTGAATCCTGCCTGTGGCCGTAGTGAGATTTGGGAAGCTACTAGCGCAGGAAGTAATGCCAGCACTGTGAAGAGAAACACTGATTTATTCACCTTTATTGATTTTATTGTTTGTTTCAAAGGATTTGGCTGTCCCAAAAATTGAAATGTAAGTTTCAGGTCGTTTAGTACATAAAGTAAACACCCTAACATAAATTTAAGTTTGCTTGGGGTTGGTTAATCGTCATTCATTTGATCACCTTATAGGTCTTTACTGCTTTTCAGCCAAGCATCCCTATAGGGAGATGAAGGCGGTGCCTCTCACTGCCCTTCATCTGTGCATAACCTGAAATATCCCCATTTACCAGGAGACATTGGTCCACAATTGGTTTTACCTTTATGAAAGAAAACAATTGTGCTTTGTCGGCAAGCCGAAAAATTCGTGTGATGGTCGTTGATGATCATCAGGTGCTCATTGATGGCATTAAATCCATACTGCAGCTAGTGGGTGATATTGAAGTAGTGGCAGAAGCCCAAAGTGGTCAGAAGGCTTTAGATCTCTTGCTGGAAATGGACGTTGATGTGGTGCTGCTTGACATTAATATGCCTGAGATGGATGGTATTCAAACCGCCCAGCTCTTGTTGAAGCAGCATCCCAAGTTAAAAATCATCGCATTAACGATGCATCAAGAATACCGTTTTATCCAACATATGTTGGATCAAGGTGTTCATGGATATTTGCTGAAGAGCAGTGGAAAGGAGGAGATTCTTCTGGCGATACGACAGGTGTTTGCCAACAAAAGTTATCTCAATGCAGAAGTAACCAGAACCCTTATTGAGGGTATGCGTCGGCGCAATGTAGAACCTCGAAAGAAGGGCACAAAATTAACACATCGTGAACGAGAGGTACTCAATCTCATTGTTGCAGGACTCACCACTTCAGAAATTGCAGGCCGCCTTTTTGTGAGTTCTACAACGGCTGAAACCCATCGAAAGAACCTGCTTCGAAAATTGGAGGTTCGAAATACAGCTGGTTTGGTGAGAGTAGCTTATGAAAAGAATTTATTGGAAAAGGATTCGTAAAAACGTCTGTGCTGCCAGTAGCCTCAGTGTTGATGGGTACACTGATGGGACAGGATGATCGGCCCTTCCCAGAACGAAGGGGGCAGTACGAGAAGTTAGCGATCGACAAAGGACCGGCCGTTGCTATTGATAATTTACCGGATTTTAGCCTTGAGATCCTAAAATCTTCAGTAGACTAATCAATGCTGGCCTATGAATGGGCTTTGCAAGAAAGGGAAAAAACCTGAAAATGATTCACTCGAAGCTTATTGCTTAGTTGCACTACAGGAAACCGCACGAAGTGAAACCGAAGAGAACCAACGTGCGGATCAGCTCCCCAGAACAATGCACGAAAACAAGGCAAAGCAAATCACCTATTCATTCAGTTATCTTTTGAGCCTGAAAGCATCACCTTGATCATTGAAGATAATGGTTGTGGATTTGATCCTAAACAGTTCAATTGAAAAAATGCCATGGGGTTAAAAGCCCAGAATCCAGAGCAAAGTTCCTCAAGGGTACGATGGAGGTCGACAGTAAACCTGGAAAGGGTACATCTATCATGATTCACTTCATCAGGAAAATCGAAGAAAAGGCGATCAGTTGATCTGGAGCAGCCATCAGCTAACCACTAATCAATAAATCAGGACTGATATTCCGTAAGTAATCAACCATTCAATCTCTTCTGTCAAAAGGCACCTAGAGGTGTTGCCACCCATTAACACCCGATGTTCTAAAGAATCCATACGCTGTTCCACACCGAATGCCTTAACCTGCTACTTCACTCTTATTGCTAAAATATCTTCTCCTGGTTTTTGGGGAGAGTGTTCCTAAATGGGGTACGCACAAAAATCCAAACTATCGGGGATTCCGATCATTTGATCGTATAATATTTTTACATCTGAATGGAAGGTGGTAGTGTAGAAATCAAAGGATTCAAATACTAAACTAAAAAACTACTAAAATCATATAAGATGAAATCTCTAATTTGCCCAGTATCAGCAGAGCGACTGGATGAAAATAACGTCCGGGTCACCGGTCTCCTAATCGGCTTATCACTTTTAATTACCCTCACACTCAATACAATATCGTTACTCGTAATTGTCGTTCTCGATTATTTCATTCGCGCCTTTACCAAATGGCCATATGGGCCAATAAGTTGGTTGGCCGTCCAGGTAGTAAGAAAAACGAGCTGGTCCATAAAACTCATTGACAAGGCACCAAAAATATTTGCAGCCCGGGTTGGGTTTTTATTCTCCATCGTCGGTCTAGTGCTTTACTTTATTCATCCCCTATACAGCCAACTTGTACTACTGGTGCTCTGTGGATTCGCCTTTTTAGAGTCTATCGGAAATGTGTGTATGGGCTGCCTGATTTATTCCCACGTTGTCCTTAGGTTCTACAAACCCTAAAATCTAACAAAACTCAAGAGAAAGTATGACGATAATTATGCCATCGAGGCTTATATCATCCACAATACTCACTGAATCGATGAGATCAATTTACTAAGCAGTGAAAAAATCGAATGAAGACAAGTAAAAACCCTCAGTAAATGGCCACGATGGATAATTTGGATTTATGCTCCTGATTTTACTCCCGTTGATCTATCTAATTCACCAAATAATCTTGAGCTATATCTTCTAATAAGACAATAGTACCGTACACAAACGAGATGATATGTCATCGATTTACAAATAATTTTCTTTAACAATGATAAATAACTCATGATATCCTTTAATGTTATGCAAATGCAATTAGAATTAAAACCACCAGAAAAGCGATCTCAAATAGAGCAGAATGCACGAAGAGATCTCAACTATTCAAGGTTTCAAAAAGCAGTTGTAGCGATTGCCTGCTTAGGTTTTTTCCCTTTGCTCTACCTGTTGGGTAGAACCATTGTTGTATGGCTGGGACACTAGCAGCAAGAGAATCGACACTGCACCAAATCGAAGCACTTTGGGAATGCTGCTAAATGTGACTAACCATCCTAGAAAACCAGCATAAATGCTCCTTTAGCAACGAGACACAGAAATCCCGGACCTAATTTCAATGGGATGTACCACAGCTGAAATCCTAAAAACCTATTTGTAAGATCCGAGAAAATCGAATCACCCCGGCAACACTAGATAATAAAGCGATGTCCGGAATGTGGCTGGCCAATGCGGCATGGACTTGCACTTGAAACTCATTCGCTAACGCCCTCGCCCCAAAAGGGATGAAAGCCTTCTACTCTGGCACCGGGAGCACCGAACCCGTAGTCGACTCCCACCCCCCTAGCACAAGCCTGAAACTCTTCATAATACAGATTTGGAGGAACAGCGAGTGGCAGGCCTACAGCCTGCTTGGTTTTCTTCCTTCTTCACCGGAGACGATGTCTCCGGTTTGTAGAGTGCCAACCCTTCAGGCTGGAAAACTTCGGTCGAAAGAGTCACCACCGCTCTTTACTTTACGAAGCCCATGATCTTCAACAGTTTCAAGACTAGTTATAATGAGACCGTTAAACATGCCATCGTGTGGCATACTTTTGCTTAACAATCTTGACAGAAAAGAATTTTTGACCGCAAAAGCATACCCAGCTAAAGGCCGAAAGCCTTCCACTCTGGCACTAGGGGCATCGCCCCTGGTCATCGGATCCCACCCTCAAAGCAGACTGCAAGCCCTTGAAACTCATTCTTCAGACCGATGCCACAAAGGCTGAAAGCCTTTCACTCTAGCTACTAGGGGCATCGCTCCCGGCAATCGGATCCCACCTTCAAAGCAGGCTGCAAGCCTGAAACTCATTCTCATCGCCCACTTCTCAAAGGCTGAAAGCCTTTACTCTAGCATTAGGGGCATTGCCCCTGGTTATCGGCTTGAAGTCTAGCAAGGCATAAAGATCCCAAGACTATTTGATTACTTTTGCCGTTAATAGCCTATGATGGGAAAAGATTCGATCAAACTGAGAATATTATACCTGCTTTTCTTATCCCAAGCAATCACCCTCACCACTGAAGGGCAGGGTGAATTTCGGAAGTATAGCAATGAATTTCTTAGCATCGGAGTCGGAGGTCGGGCGCACGGCATGGGAGGAGCAGTAGTAGCTACTACTGACAAAGTTTTTGCCACTCAATGGAATCCCGCAGGTCTGGCAAACACTAACGCACCTATGGAGGTAAGCGCCATGCATGCAGAATGGTTTGCCGGGATCGTCAACTATGACTTTATTGGTGTAGCTCGTGAATTTAACCGGGACAAGAGGGCCTACGGTGCAATTTCAGTTGTCAGGATGGGCATTGATAATATTCCCAACACAATAAACTTGTTTGATCCCGATGGAAGCATCAATTATGATAACATTTCTTCATTTAGTGCTGCGGACTATGGCATTTTTTTGTCGTATGGGAGAGCCTTAGGATCATCGAATTGGGATATCGGAGGAAGTGTCAAAGTGATTAATCGACGTATTGGCCCATTTGCAAACGCTTGGGGCTTTGGTTTAGACTTAGGTCTTCAGCACCGCGGAGAGCGATGGCAGTTTGGAATCATGGGCCGGGACATCACGACCACCTTCAATGCCTGGTCATTTTCGTTTACAGATGATGAACAACGAATACTCCAGGAAACAGGAAACTTAGTGCCTAAATCCTCAACTGAACTCACTGCACCAAGCCTTATTACGGCTGTAGGATATCGTGCTCCCGTTAGTGAGAAGAACTCTCTTCTTCTGGAGGCTGATTTGAGTTTTACCTTCGACGGACAAAGAAACACCTTGATCAGTTCTACCTTTACCAGTGTGGATCCTAGAATTGGTGCAGAATACAGTTTCAATGAGAAGCTCTTTATCCGTGCTGGATTGGGAAATATTCAACGGGTAAAAGACGATCTGATTGAAGGCAAAGAAAATACAATCGTGCGTCCGCACTTTGGCATTGGTATTGGCTTCAGTCAAGTAAAGATCGATTACGCCTTAACCAATGTGGGCGATACAGAAGGTACCTCTTTCTCGCATATTTTTTCACTGTTGATTGATTTTCGCAGGAGGGAGGAGGTCGATGGTCAATAGAACATTGGATTATCCTGTTTCTTAAATAGAACCTGACCTATGACTCAGCATTTTCAGACCAATCATGGAATCTGACTACTTCAAGGAAATCCGATTGTCAAATCCCCTAAGTATAATATTTGCTGCCTGATCTGCAGTATGTTTTGTCTTAGCTTTCAGAATGAGATTGTCTCCCTTCTCTATATGTTGCAGTAAATCGATCTTGTGTTCATCAAAATTGATTTTGCCATATTTTATGTCGGCATCCAAGTGATAAGATATTTCAGGGGAAAGGGTTAAATTGACCTCAGTATATTTCCCTTCCAAAGAAAATCCATTAAAATTTTTGACAATTCTATTTACTTCAATCCTGTCATCAAAGGAATCGTCGAACTTCATGCTCGAGGTAAAAAAACCAATATCAAATTCAGAATATTTTGATTGCTGGCAAGCCAATTCACCCAGTTGCTCAACTTCCCAGTGGTCATCAAAACTGACGATCTCCAGTTTATTGACCTGCTTGATCACAATTTTTGTGTACTTACTCTCAAATTTTAGGTTACTGGCCTGACCCAATTCCACTTCGCTGTCAAAGAGGTGCCAGCAGCCAGTTGGGACTTCCTTAATAGATATATTTGAATATTTGTCCTCAATCTTGGTCTGACCCGAGACTACACCCATTTGCAGCTCTGAATCAAATAGCTCCATATCAACTGAATTACAATTTCCGATCAATATGTCAGAATACTTACCCACGAGTCGAACATTCTGGGCATCCTTAGTAACGACTTTCGAGTCGAAGGCTTCCAAACTAAAATCCCGTACATCACCAATTTCCGCCTCACCATATTTCAATCTAAGTGTAAAATTGCCTTCAATATCCCCAGCCTTCACATCGGCACTGAACTGATGGACATTGAGATCAAAAGGCAAATCGCTGATCATGATGTCATGATATTTATTGGTCAGTTTCAGGGCAGCAATTCTAGGGATCATCAATTTGAGATCTGCCTGGATATCCTCGATTCTTGAGGTTATGACGGTACCATCCTTTAATCTGATTTTGGTCTTTTTGTACAAGATATTTTGGGACTGATTCCATTCTTGGATATTCATAGAGGAGACAATCCTGATTTCATTGCCTCGATCGTCTATATCCAGAGTATACTTCGAAAGTAGAAGATCTACATCCTCCTCAACATCTCCTCTGATCTGTAAATTGACTTCAATCACTGCCTCTGTATCATCATGATACCCGATCTGCATCTCACCCCGCTCGTGTATAAGATCCACGATTTCATTTGAACTTACAGGAAAGGTCTTGCGTATTTGGCGCTCCTTCTCAAGGTCATCAGCACCCTGCATTTGATAGCCTAACAAAATGAGAAATAGCATCAGCATCGTCTGACGCTGGGCTTCAAAGTTCAGTGGTAAAATGTTGATCTTCATGAATTCTTTCTTTATCCATTTCCAATAAAATCAGCTGCAGAATTTGCAATTTCCTTTCATACTGCTTTATCAGCGACTTCAACGCCGCCCTTTCCTGAGCATAGCTCTTTAAATCGCTTTTGAAGTCATTGTGTATTTGTTGCCAGGATTCCAATTCAGAAAAAATTGCCTTGTATTGTTCTTTGTCCTGGGCTGTACGGTCAATTTGCATCTCCACTTCCCGGATTTCTGATATTACTCTCTCATAATGATCGGCCAGATGGGGATACCTCAGCAGGAGGGATAACTCCTCTGGTGGCTGAGCCTGCTTGATGTAATATCCAGCAAAGCCACCACCAATTCCCACCAGCACGGCAAGGCAAGCCGCCAGGAGCCATCGATATGATCGTCCTGCTTTGCGATGAAGATGCTTGTGCTCAAATTGCGACCAGAGAAGATCCACATCGGGTTGCACAATCTTGTCTAGATCTTCCCTACTGCTCGCCAGCATTCTTTCAATTTCATCCATTGGTGTAATCATCTAAGTGTTCTCTCAACAATTGTTTAGCTCTTCGATATTGAGTCTTGGAGGTTGATTCACTAATTGACAACAAGGCAGCTACTTCTCTGTGCCGCAAACCTTCCACAGCAATGAGATTGAATACTGTACGACATCCAGGCGGTAATTGCAGAATGGCACTATGAATTTGTTTGATGAGATCACCTTGATCCCTTTGAGGTGTCACTGGATCGATTGACAAAGTATTCTCTGAAATCTCCTCAAACCTCAATTGCTTGCGACGTCTTAAGTAAGATATCGTGGTATTCACTGTGATGCGTGCGATCCAACCATCGAGTGTGGAATCCCCCCGATACTGGTGCAAATTCCTGAACACCTTGGTGAAGATCTCCTGCACCAAGTCCTCACTGCTCTCCCGATTAGCTGTCATTCGAAGTACACGATTATACATTATCGTTACGTATTTCTTGTATAACATTTCTTGAGCTCGCCGATCCTTTCGGAGGCAAGCAGCCACCAAGTCAGGGTCTCGCTTCTCAACAATGACAGTGTCTATCAACATCCGTTGGTTTCAATTAAAAGACGCGAAGGTTCTTGAAAGGTTGGAATCACGCCACAGTTTTTTGACGGTAACCGCTTCCTCGATGCCCTCTATGGAAAAGAGTAAGATGGCAAGATCTAAGAAGAGTACTTCATGAGGTCAGCTCAGAAGGGACTATTATAGAAGTAAACCCAGGATTGTAGCATTACACCTGATCACCAAAAGGATTGAGTAACTTGCCCAACATCATCAATCCTTCCTGAAAGCTTTGACCCTTAGCCATGGTCTCTTTGGTATAGCTAACCCCGATCGGTTCCTCAGCTATGGTCACTTGGTTAAGCTTCGCTTTTTTGATGATGTCAATGCAAAATTCAAATCCGTTGTAGTCTATATATAACTTTTCGGCAAAGCTTCGGGACATCACTTTAAGTCCAGACTGGCTATCAGAAACCAGAAGACCGGTTTTGAAAAAGCTCACCAAGTTGCCGAAGAAATTATAAGCCTGTCGGCTGAGAGGAATATCGTTCTTCTTAAGAAATCTAGAGCCAATCAGCAATCCCACATTCCGGTGGAACATGGCCTCGACCAATTTAAGTAAGTCTTCAGGATCACTCTGAAAATCAGCATCAATGGTTGCAACATATTGAACATCCCGGAGCAAAGCATATTTAATACCAGTCATAGTGGAAGCACCGGGTCCGAGATTTACAATGTGTCGAAGCAGATGGACTCCTTCCTCCTTCTCGATAATTGCCGAAGTATCATCGGTGCTGCCATCGTCCACCACGACCACGTGAGGAAAATTGAGCATCTTAAGTTTACGGATTACCCTCAGGATCCTGGAGCCCTCGTTGAAGGCAGGAATCACCACAAAGACCTGATCTAAGTCAATACTTGTTTGATTCAAGTTGCAAGGATTAATGTTTTAAATCGTGCAAGTATCTTGGTACCAAAGTCAGTCGTCGGCACTAAAAATACGGCTTTTTTCTTTAATATGTAACTATAACAAGAGTGAACAAAGGTACCCATATGTATTATACATTCACAATCAGAACACTAGAATACGTATTCATTACTATTTCTCGTGAAATTTGGCCACATCTCTCTTCATCTATGCTGGATTTACAAAAAAATGCTAGCCCGGTCAGGCCACAAAGGTATCAATTTCATATAAATAAGGCACTGAAGACAAGTCAACCAACCACGAGATGTCCAGGCAAATAAGCCGACATCTCAAAAAAAGTGCGGGCACACCAATTCATCATATATGGCAACAATTCATGCTTATTCGCCTCATTCATCCTTGCATAGCTTCGTCCTTGGATCTACTAAACCTATGTTTTTAACAACTTGATAGGGACAGAGAGCTTGTTAAACCGGACTCTAAAGTTGTAAGGGGTTCATCCACTACCGATCAGGACGTAGATTCTTCTTAAGTCGGTTGAAGAGAATGATCAAGCTAAATCCTACGAAAAATTGGACACACAATGGTAGACCATCAGGGGATGCGGGACACGCTACCAAACCATTCAAATGCAAAATGGTGAAAACCAGAAAGATACTCCAGGGAGGCATGAGACCTAGCCAGAATAAGAGCTTATTGTAATCAGATCTGGTAAATTGCGATACTATAACCATCGCCACCAAAAACATCATCAGATATCTTACTGGTAGATAAAGCAAGTACAAATCAACTCCCATGCCCAACACGATTAGATTCAATAAGTTCAAAAGTGCCAGAACGACAATAGCCCAAGTGAGGGAGGTATAGAGCGTGAGGGACCTCATTGGAAAGTGTGTTTTAAATCAACCGCTACAAATTGAATGCCAATAATTGATACCACTTAACAGGAACCTATGCACATCAAGAAATCTAATGTAACTGAATACATGCTGGTTATAATATGCTATTGCATTAGTTCCGCTCCTTCATTGGATCAACTTTGATCGAACGTCTAATGTCTGAACATCAATCAGGATGCAACAATAGCTGATAGATTTGAAAGCTCTCGTCGTCAAAACAGACCAAGTGTACTTCCTTCAAATGAACCGGCTGAAAAGCCTGGATACTTTTCAATGCTACCTCGGCAGCTTGCTGTTTGGGATAACCATACACGCCTGTACTTATATTGGGAAATGCTACACTCTCTGCCTCTAGTTGATCGGCAAGGGCAAGTGAATTTTTATAGCAGTTGGCCAACTGGATGGACTCATCGCCCTTCCCTCCCCTCCAAACTGGACCTACGGTGTGAATGACATATTTCGCATTCAATTGACCAGCCTGTGTATACACTGCTTCACCGGTTTGACAAGGGCCATGCAGAGCAATGATGGCCTTGCACTCTTCGAGGATTGCAGGCCCACCCACTCGATGGATGGCGCCATCAACTCCGCCTCCACCCATCAGCGAAGAATTGGCCGCATTCACAATCACATCAACTTTTTCTTGGGTGATGTCACCCTTAATAATTTTCAGTTTCATCCCCCAAAGTTAGCTGTTAGTGCAAATCATTGCCATTAATCAATATGTTGGCGATCGCAGGAGGGATCCCTTTGCTGGGAGGCAAAAAAAAGTTCAATCATTAACCATTTCATTGTATGGAGTGAAAGTGGGGGAGCTTGTCATTGAATACTTTAGCAAACAGCTACGCAGCCGGAAAGCTTTCAGCGTCCAGGGAAAGATACCTTGGTGTCTTGCCTTGTAAGTTTGCGGAATTATCTGCAAATTGGCTCACCCTCTTCGGTCTACCCCGACTTCGAAATTTAGGTAATTAACCAGGAGGTCATCTGGATACAATTTTCTGAAGATAGTTGCCATTTCGCCAGCAACGGGTAATTCTTCCCGCATCATCTCTTTCAAATGTCAGGGTCTCTCCGAGATTGTCGTCGTTTCGGATTCTTTGGAACACATCCTTGTCGATCATCTTAAACCGGACAAGGTTCTCCGCAGGATTCTCGGTGGGAAAACTTACCATAGCAAGATCACCATACCACGGTGTTAAATAGATCTCGCTAGTCCATGGCATGCCATTGTAAAAGCCGGTGTAATCAGAAAAATTGATTTCTTCCTTATCCTCCTTTTGATCTGCATTGGCTTTCATAAGTATGGCATGGATACCTCGCGCATACTTTCCCGGATCTGTACCGCTGGCGTTAATCATCACTGCATATGCAAGCTCTTCTTTGGGGTTCATCTGCCAGACAGAGCGATATCCGGGACAACTACCTCCGTGCGAAATCCAGGTCTGCTTTTGTGGTGACTGGTACACTGCAAATCCTAATCCCCAAGTCGTCTTCCAATCCGGGTCAACCCAATGCACCTGATGCATATATTTTAGTGTGGAAGGCCTCAAGATCTCATGTTGAGTAGTATCACGTAACCGAAACTGCCAGGCAGAAAATTTGGCCAGATCAACTACATTAGAGGCGAAACCAGCGGCAGCATTTATCCCATTGGCATCAAACAATTTAACAGGTGTCCGTTCACATTCCCGGTTGAGTGCGGTGTAACCCACAGCCAGCTGGTTGCCGTGAAGATCTTGTGGCATCGCAGTGTAGGTCTGATTCATTCCTAAGGGATCAAGAATTTCCTGCTGCACAAAAGATTGATACGATTGCCCGGAAACTTTTTCAACAATTTCACCCAGGAGGGTCAGAGCCAAATTGCTGTATTGAAAATAGGTGCTTGCAGGATAGAGTGTCTCTTGATCTTTGAGGCCATCCCGGATTTCACTCTGAGATGGAAAGGGAAAATCAGGACCCGTCCAATAGGGTGCATTGGCCTCCCTTGGCAGGCCTGACGAATGTGTGAGAAGTGTTCTCACTGTAATGGGACCACTGATCTCAAACTGTTGTGGGACTGTAAACCAAGGAAGTATATCCTCAACTCGGTCATCAAGCCTAAGCTTGTCGTCCTCATATAATTTCATGATGGCGACCGAGGTAAATAATTTCGAAATGGAGCAAATGCTCCCCAAAGTCTGGGGCGTTGAGTGATGACCTTCGGCTCGATTCGAATAACCAAAGGCATCCTGCCAGACGACATCTTGATCATGAGTGATGGATACAGAAAGGCCAGGCAAGTGATCATAAGCGCATTGCGCTTCCAACCAAATTCTCACCAGGTTAAAGGCATCTCCCCAATGGCTTTGACCATAAGTGAGGCTTGTCAAGGTCAATAATACTATGATACTGGTTCCCTTCATGTTATCGAGTTTCATTTGAATTTGAAAATGCGGTCTTACCTCATAATATAGTTTATTAAGGATAAAGGCTATACATTTTCTAACGACTAACTCTTTAACTAATGATTATTTTGGAGAAGCATGGAATATCGACAATCACTTTGTGGAGCAGTTTTGCTTCTAATCAGCCTGGTGAGCTGCAATGAGCAGACGTCTGTGCCACTAAGCCCTGAAGAAGCATTGGGATCTTTTGTCCTCGCAGAGGAAGCCCTAGAGATAGAACTCGTGGCAGCAGAACCCTTGGTTCAAGATCCAGTAGCCATGTCATTTGATAAACACAACCGGATATGGGTGGTTGAAATGCTCGGATTTATGCCGGACATTGATGGTAAAGGAGAGGATCGGCCGGTAGGTCGAGTTTCGATCTTGCATGATGAGGACCAGGATGGTCAAATGGATCGAAGTCAGATTTTTCTTGACAGTCTGGTGCTACCGAGGGCAATCGCTGTGGTAAAAGGTGGTGCTTTGATTGCCGAACGCATTAAACTGTGGTATGCCCAAGATCGGACCAACGATGACAGGGCCGATAAAAAGACATTGATAGATCCGTACTACGGTGGCCAGGGGATGCCAGAGCATTCAGCAAATGGTCTTTGGAGAGGAATAGATAACTGGTACTACAATGCTAAGTCCAGCGTGCGATATCGCCAAGAAGGAAATGGGTGGTTATTAGACTCGACCGAATTTCGGGGCCAGTGGGGTATCTGCCATGACAATGGAGGCAGGCTTTTCTATAATTACAATTGGTCCCAGTTGCATGCCGATCTGGTTCCGCCCAACACCTTAAATAGAAATCAATATCATCCATCCACCAGTGGCATTGACCACCCCCTCACTTTGGATAGGAAAATTTATCCCATTCGTAGCAATTTCGCTGTAAATCGAGGTTATGTTCCCGGTACCCTTGACGCTGAAGGTAAATTATTAGAGTTCGCCTCCGTCTGTGCACCCTTTGTATATCGAGGTCAGGCATTGGGATCTGAATGGTTGCAACATGCCTTTGTGTGCGAACCAACAGCCAATTTGATCAAGGTCAATGAAATTGTTGAGGACGGTTTTATGCTTAGTGCTGATCCGGTTTATCGTGATCGTGAATTTCTGGCTTCCTCTGACGAGCGATTTAGGCCAATATATTTAGCAGGTGGACCCGACGGTGCTTTATATATAGTGGATATGTATCGTGGCATTATTCAACATGGCCCCTACATGACTGACTATCTCCGTCAAGTCACCCTGGATAGATCGCTTGATAAGCCCATTCATCTTGGGCGAATTTGGCGAATTACTAGCAAAAAGTCCACGAAACCATCCCATACTCCTTTGGGTGAAATGAACAAGGGAGAACTGATATCTGCTCTGGACCACGGGAACGGATGGATTCGGGACCGGGCTCAACAACTTCTGGTAGAGGATCAGGATACGTCCCTGATCAATGATCTCAAGAAAACATTCTGGGCCTTTGACAGTCTGGGGCAATTGCATGCATTATGGACGATGAGCGGCTTGGGAATTTCTGATCATTCCTTTCTACTTAAAGCAGCAAACATACCTAGTCCTCTGGTACAGCAAACCAGCCTGCGAATATTGGCCTCACAGCTAAGGACTACCGGGGATCAATTTCGTGGCTTTATAGATTACGCACGAAAAAATTTCGCTTCAGTTCATGCAAAAGTCCAATTACAATTGATCTTAGATGCTGACATTCTGCCAGCTCCAGTTGCCTTCTCTTGCATAGATCTCTTTTTAGAGAATTACGGCCATCTATCGGTTGCCAGGGATGCCGTCATAAATGCACTAATAAATCGTGAGTGGAGTTTTCTACAAACATGGCTGGCAAAACCCGATCAACAAAAGGAAAATCAGCCTACGCAAATATTTGTTGAATCGCTCACCGCTGCCATTGGCCGAAAAGGGTACCAACGTGACATTTTAGACATCCTAAAAATTATCGACAGCCTCCCTCCAGCCGACTGGAGGCGGCAGGCACTGATCAACGGTATAACCAATGCCGGTGTTACGATTGCTTTGAAAAGAAGGCCAGAGATGCTGGAAGAACTTGAAGACTCAATTACTCGAAAGGAGTTAGAAGCGGTTTTGGATTGGCCAGGTAAACCTAAGCGAATGGATAAAAAATCAACTGAAATGACATCGATTTCGCCAAAAGAACTTTCTGTAGGAAGACAAAAATATCTAAGCCTCTGTGCCAGCTGTCATGGAATTAAAGGCCAAGGAATGAAAAGGTTTGCCCCTCCACTAAAAAATGCTGAATGGGTCACTGGCGACGTCAACAAGTTGGTCATGATACTTCTACATGGACTGGAAGGACCGATCGTGGTAAACGGTCAATTGTACGACAGTCCCGAAATTTTACCGATCATGCCCTCATTTTCCAATCTACAAAATCGTGACTTGGCTGACATCATCAACTACATTCGAAATAGTTGGGGTCACATCCATGAACCGATTGACGGCCAAAGGGTTGGCCACATACGGTACCGTACTCAAGGAAAAATAAAACCATGGACTGCGTCTGAATTGGACACCTTTAACTTCGACTTTGAACTATAGGGTACCCATTAATGTAATTTATATAGTTGTAAGAATTTGAATCCTAAAACCTATAAAGGATATTCCTAACTATCCTTTCTAAAATTATTATTGGCCGAGAACTTGACATAGGAAATGAAGTCCAAGACCTACAGAATAAGTCTCCTAACCATAATATGTGCATTTTATTTTTCTTGTAATGGCCAATCGATTCTTGGAATTTGGCAAACCATTGATGATAAGACAAAGAAACCCGCCTCTTATGTTGAAATCTATGAGGTAAATCAAACCCTTTTCGGAAGAGTGACAGAAATTATCAAAGAAGGATCAGATCCCAATGCGGTTTGTGAGTCCTGCACAGGGGATCGAAAGGATCAGCCCATCGTCGGCATGGACATTCTTGAGGGACTTACCAAGCAAGGAAATCAATGGACGGGAGGCACCATCCTTGATCCCGAAAATGGTAAAACGTACCAGTGTTATATTGAAATGGTATCAGAAGACAAACTCAAACTCAGGGGTTATATCGGATTAGCCCTTATTGGTCGTACGCAGTATTGGTACCGAAAAAAATAACCACAGGCAACCCATCACCAAGGTCTTTTTGTCCTATGTGAAATGTGGGTTCCTCATCTCTAATGGCACACAAACTTGCTGTTCAGACACTCATGGAGGAAATGATATCGCTCCATGTTGGCCCTGAACCATCTCGCGATATGCCGAAGAAAACATATCTTATTCATGCCAGCGTATCCTTAAGTTTCTTCAGATTGAGCCCAAGAGATTGCGTCAGGCCCTCATTTATTCCTCGAATAAGTTTTGAGCAAAGTATTGTATCTATTCCTATTGCCAATAGAATGGTCATAAATCATCAACCACCGGATGAATTCAAATTCCGGCAGTTCAACTTGCTATATAAGAATTTACATTGGTCAATAAAAAGCGTGCAATCCCCGCTAATCTCCCTGGGCAAGTAAGTAGTCTATGAGAGCTTCAACCTCTTCTGATTCCAGGCCCGCCAACAGGCCTTCATACATCATAGATTGTGGGTGCAATTCTGAAGACTGGATTTCAGCTGTAGGAATTTTCTTTACTTGGTTTCCAATCAGCATCAAATGAACTTCCTGCTGATTCTGCATGACCACTCTTCCCAAAAATACTTCACCATCTACGGTGGTGATTTTTGTTGGCGCCATTCCGGGTTTCATGCGCTTGGAAGGTTCTTTAATCTCCTCCAAAATCTCCATTCGAGTGTAGGCTTGTCCGATATTCTTCAAGTTAGGTCCCAGTAGTTCGGTTTTCCCATCCAACGCATGGCATGCATTGCATGCACGGTCTACGAAAAGTGATGCACCACGCGCTAATGTTGAGCTATCAGACCTTTGGACGGGTTCAGAGATAAATGGGGTCACCTTGGCTTGGGGTTGTTCTATGATTCGATAAATGTGTCCATCGACAGAGTCAGTGGCCTGATACCAGTAGTCCGTTTTACCGACCTGTGCTACATAAACTTCACCAGTTGTCTTAATGGCCAATCCCGACAGTTTAGGCAGTTTGGTCACAACAGGAATTTCTAAGGCCTCATAGGATCCATCGTCCTGCCTGGTTAAACTTACTTTGGCCAGCCCTCCCCTTTGCCAATATTCCCCGGGACCATAAAATGCGATCCAAAGAAATTCTTCATTCCCATCACCAAAAAATTCGATTTCTGCTGGCGCCACTTCGGTTTTCAGGGAAAGCAATGGCTCAGTGATGGAATCGGGATCTCCGTATTTCGGAGTATTGTATCCGTAGAAAGCTCCTCTACTAAGATGATTAAGTTCTTCCGTTGGGTTCTGGCTTCCCTGATTGTCTACAAAAAAGATTTCACCTGCCTGGTTGATGGATAAGCCATGCACCGAACGAAGTCCAGTTGCAACTCGCTGAACCTCATCACCATCAGGAGAAATCCTCAGCATAGAGCCCCGGTATTTCAACGGATCGGGACTTGCACCTGCATTCCAGGAATCAGTTGTCAAGACGCAATAGAGCCATCCTTCCCGATCAAAAGTAAGGGCAGAAGTATATTCATACGGATGATCACTAAAGGGGATGTTGTCGAAAAAAACGAAACTGGTGTCGGCTACAAAATCATGATCAAGGTCCCGGTAAACTCTGATTTGCTGAGCCAAACCAACATAAAGATCCCAACCTTTCCAAGCCAATCCGGCCGGTGTGCGAAAACCATCTTCAGTGACATTGCAGAATTGTTGGGCATTGTCTTCTAACCCATCTCCATCACGATCTCGAAGACTCCAAATCTCACCGGTCAAATTGCAACCAAAGATCCTCCCTTCTGGGCCCAATGCCAGTACTGAGGGATTCCAGATCTCAACGCCTCCTGTGATCGGCATCTTGACTACACCATACCCTTCATGGGCTAAGATGGATGTATCCAAATAATCCGAAATATTCTCAACCATTGATGAATCATGGTCATGCTTATTCTGACACGAGAATGCTATGAGAAAGATAATGAACCCCCGAAATAATAATTTCATTTTTTCCATATCGTTGTCATAAATTAATCAATAATTTTCAATCACACTTTGGTACTATTTTTTCAAGTTCAATGAAAAGCTGTTTAATTGTGAAAACTAATCTTATAGGTGACTGCATCTTTCCTTAAGAACCATTTCTTCTTGCAATGCCTGGATGGCTGCTAAGGCTATACCGATTACTTTCGCTTTTTTTGCTGTTCTGAACTACTCATACATTGGATTGATGAGAAGGCCAAGAGATCATCAGAGCACTTAAATTCGCACCGAAAATTTTTCACTGGATAATGATCTAAGGTGTTATGTATTTATACCGAAATCTTTCCATCGACAATCCGACTGATAAGAAGGAATAACCATGGATCGCTACCTTAAAGATCAGAAAGGTGGATATGCAAAGCTGCCACTCCGGTTCCGAAAATTGACGTTATAGTTCCATAATAATTAAACCCTGACCTTGCTGGCTTAATTTCAAAGTCAAAATCCATCAGAATCGAAGGTTAAGTCATGAACACTGACCATGGATGAATGTAAGGAGTCAGACCCCTGACAATCAGTAACGGTAGTAGATGATTAGCTCAGGCACAGCAGTGATTTCCAGAACTTACATGGTAAACAGAATCTTCTGAATGCTGATTGATGGTGCAGTGGTAAAAAAGGTGCGAAAAGTATCCATGGCCTCTTGAAATTCTCGAGATTCCCGAAAGGCAAGGTAGGATTCCTCTCTCTTCCAAAATGCATGTACGGTAATCATATTCTTCGATTGATCAGCTGCGAAAATTGCTTTGATCCAATCGATTTGGTCTTTAACCAATTCGGGGTTAGTTCTTATAAATAAATCCAAAACTTCATCTATGCTCCCTGGGGTTACATTGACTCGGGTGGTGACCAAGTACTTCGCTTCTGATTCTGAATGGTTATTCATAAGGGAGATGACTTTGAGTGAAAAGTTAGCACTTTCAGAGCCGTCATCAAAACCATTTCAAGTTTGATGTTCATGTCCGGTTATCACTTTTCTTTGATCTTAACTAAGGGAAGATGCACCGGGAAATTAAAGATGTATGCAAATCTAACTTCCTCAATCGCTACCAATAACTTTGGCTGGGTTGGCAGAAGCGGCCTGTAGAGCATGGAACAAGACGGTACCGGCTCCCAGTAGCAGTACCAGTAAACCCGCACCAATAAATGTCCAGGGATGTAGAGCGGTTCGAATGGCGAAATTTGCCAGCCATTGATGCATTAGCCAGGCAATCAGGGGCCACGCAATAGCGTTGGCAAGCAAGATCAACCTGGCAAAATCAGTGGTCAGGAGAAATATGATACTTCCCTTGGTTGCACCCAAGACTTTGCGAATCCCTATCTCACGTTGTCTCTTCTGTGCTATGAATGCCGACAAGCCGAAAAGTCCCATACAGGCTACAACGATGGCTAAAATCGCAAACAACATAAATAATTTCTGAAACCGGATATCTGCAGCATATTGCGCATTAAAATGGTCGTCCATGAAGAAGTAATGGAAAGGATTACCAGGGAATCGTTGATTCCAAACGCTTTTGATGACGCCAAGACTTTGTTCGACTTCTGCTGCGGATATCCTCATCAGGTAAAACTCTGCATAATCATCTAGGAACAAGATCGTTGGTTGAGCCTCTTCATGCAATGACTCTTGATTATAGTCGTTGATCACTCCAATTACAATAGACTGATCGCCACCGGCAAAGCTTAAGACTTGACCTACCGCATCCTCTGGTTTGTCGTACCCCAGGACCTCAGCCCCCCGCATGGTTATGATACAGCCGGTATCCCGATCAGCAGCGATGCTGCTGGAGAAATTTCTTCCAGCAATCACCTTCATTCCAAATCCAGGAATAAAATACTCATCGACCAGATTGAAATTGAATACCCTGGATTGCTCATCTGGTTGTCCAAGCCGGCGCACGTTAAATCGCCAACGTGCCTTCTTTCCCGGTATGACCAAAGTACTCATCACATCTGTGATCCTTGGCTGTATACGCAGATCGTTCTTAAAGCCTCTGACACTGTTCATACGTGATTCGAAGTCTGAGAAAACACTGGGTTGTTCTACCACCACGATCTGAGCTGGGTTGAATCCCAAATCTTGTGATTGCATAAGGTGCATTTGCTGGTAAACTATAATGGTACCTATGATCAGACCGACACAAATCGAAAATTGCAAAACCACCAAAGCGCGTCGAAATAGGATTCCTCCACTTGAGCTAGCGAGTTGATTTCCCAGAATGCGGATGGGTCGATATCGAGACAAAACGAGGGCTGGATATAAACCAGAAAGCACCGTCCCTGTTATGATGAGACCTGCGATCACGGGCACAAAGGTCGAATGGTTCCAAAGACCAAACTCCCAAAATTCCTCCGATGGCCATATGCCAGTCAACCCATTAAACACCGGTTGCAATACGACGTATAATCCCACCGATAATATCATGGCCACTATATTAATTAGCAGGGCCTCCATTAGAAACTGATGCACGAGTTGAAGAGGGCGGGCCCCAAGCACTTTTCTCATGCCTACTTCATTAGCACGCTCCACCGACCGGGCGGTAGATAGATTGACGTAGTTGATGTATGCAATACCCAGAACAAAAAGGGCAATAATGAGAAGGAAGAATATTGCCCTACCATTGCCATGGGTTTCAGGTTCGTTATTAAGATCCGAGTACAGATGGATCTCTGTCAGTGGTTGTAAGTGCATAACCTCCCTTCGATTTTGGGCTTCAAGATCAGGCATGTAGCGATCAATCAACCTAGGCAGTTGCAAGGCAACGTCTTCAGGATTAGCACCTTCCTTTAGTCGAACATAGGTATACATGTCTTTTCTCTCCCAACTCTGATCATAACGCTCTCGAGCCCGCTCAGAGCCGTCATATCGTGCATATAGGGTGGAATAGGAAATGAGTATATCAAATTTCAAATGTGAGTTTGCGCGCACATCCTTGACGACTCCGGTCACCTTACAAAGTTCATCGTTAAAGTCATCATCTTGCATCCGAAGGTGTTGCCCGACCGGATCTTCCTCTCCAAAATATTTTCGGGCATAACTTTCGGAGATCACCATTTGAAACGGTTCCCTCAATGCGTGATCTGGATTACCGGCCACCATCTCATAGGAAAACATCTTGAGAAAATCTTCACTTGCATAAAGGAGTCTCCGTTGCTTATAAGCAATCTTTTGATTTCCCACTTCACGCGTAACCGCGATGTTGTTTTTTGATCCCAAGTTGTATAATCGAGCGTAATCTTCAACTTCGTTTAAATCGCGTTTGAGTGCCGGACCAACCGCGGGATAGTTTTCAGCGGTGGCATGTACCAATTCATTATTTTGGTATTGCTCCAAAGTAACTCTATAGATCTCATCCTTGTTTTCATGATATTTATCGTAACTCCATTCAAAAGTCACGTATTGAAGGATGAATAAGAAGACCAAGAGCCCAAGGACGAGCCCTCCGGTACTGATGATGCTGAAACCCATCTGGCGCCAAAGATTTCGAAAAGCGGTTTTAAGATAACTGCCTATCATGCCAAAATATCAATGTTGAAGAAGAAAAATCTGTTCGTGGTCGGCTGAGATGAGCTTCCCACTAAGATAGTGAAGAAGTTTCTCAACACCTGTCATGTCATATAACTTTTTTGGTTCACAAAGAAGGGGGGAGTCTAAACATTAAACCAAAACGGAAGTCGTGCCATCAGCCCCACACCAATAAAAGTCAAGCAATATTTATACAGAACTCAGCGGATGGCCAGTTTTACTGACATCATCCAGGATCTAGCGGATTTTGACTTCATCCAGAATTGACCAGACCGTTTTAAAGCACAAAAACTGCGGCAGTGAAACAATTCTGTAAGTAATGGTAACCATTTTATAAGAACGTTGACTTCGTCATGAATAACTTATGGTTATGTAATTCACGTATGCGTTCAGTAGACCTGTGATTATGAAAAATAATGTTTTCTGGGGTTCCTTGATCCTGGCACTTCTAAATACTGCGGTTTATAGTCAGTCCATTGAGGCAAATGATTCATCGGGAAACTTCGGAATCATGGCGAGTGAAGATGCCGGTGTATTCGGCGCATTTCACAACGGTAATTTTGGCAGCTTAGGCAGTGAGGACTACGCCGTATTTGGCAACAGTCTTGGCAATGGCAACTATGGCTTCTTAGGGGGAGAGTTTGGTGCCTATGGTTTCAATACTGGATTTAGCAATTACGGTCTTCTGGGCAGTAGTGACTATGGTGTTTTCGGGTTTAACAATGAGAACATGGGTTACCTGGCAAGTGATAATTTTGGAGCATATGGAGAGAATTCTTTCCGGAATGGTCACTTGGGAGGTCCTCAATACGGAGTATATGGTGAGTCAGGTTCATCGAGATACGGATTTCTGGGAGGACCAAGTCATGGAGTATATGGTGCTAGGAACGATATCTTTGGATATCTGGCCGGCACTTACGGAGCTTACGGTGAAAGCGCCACTGGCAGCTTTGGCTATTTGGGAAGCACAGCTAGTGGCGTCTATGGCGAACACTCGCAGGGCCATTTTGGGCAGTTGGGAACCATAGTGACAGGAGTATACGGTGAAGCATTCACCCATGAACTATTTGCTACTCATGGGGTGATGGGAAGACACGAAAATGGTCATCAGGGAAGCCTGGGGAATGCTAATTCTGGTGTAGAAGGCGAGCATACCAATGGCAACATCGGTCGGCTTGGAGCTCCAAACGCTGGTGTCATTGGCGTGGCAGGAGGAAGTAATGAGCTGGCCGGGCGGTTTTCTGGAGATGTATCCATTATTGATGGAGGAGACCTTAGTGTGGCAGGAAATATTTCTAAGGGTGGAGGAAGTTTCAAAATTGACCATCCTCTTGATCCTGAAAATATGTATTTAAGCCACAGTTTTGTAGAAAGCCCTGATATGATGAATGTGTACAATGGGAATGCAGTCACCGACGACAAAGGATTTGCAGTGGTCGAACTACCGGCTTATTTCGAAGAACTCAACAAAAATTTTCGTTATCAGCTGACGGTAATTGGTACATTTTCACATGCTATCATCTCCAGTAAAATTCACAACAACACCTTCATGATCCAGACAGAGAAGCCAAATGTTGAGGTATCCTGGCAAGTTACAGGAGTAAGAAAGGATCCCTGGGCAAATGAACACCGTATTATTGTAGAAGAAGCTAAGCCACTTAGCCAGAAAGGCAAGTACTTACACCCATCTGCTTATAGCCATCGTTAGTCAATATAAAGAAACCTACATTGGACTATGGGACCTGCGCTTCACCACCATACAGTCAATTCAATTCATCTAAAGTATATACTCACTGCCTCGTCGGAATTTCACTCAATAGTTCATCGAGAAAATTCAAGAACTGAGTTTTTTCTTCAACCAAGGGCAAATGACCGGAGTTAGAAAATACCTGGAGCCGCTTTAATGGGGATTGCAGCAGATCAAAATATTCAATCACTAGGCTTGTGGGAGTCTGCATATCGTGTTTACCTTGAGCAATAAATATCGGAACATCTAATTTCTTGGCAGTTTCCCTAAAATCAATCTTCCGAAATTCTGGGCCCAGAATTCGCTCTGATCTCAACTGCCCTCTGATCCAATTTACCTTGTCTATCAGCGCGTATTCTTCGGTATCCCATATTGTCGAAAAGTCAGTAAATTCTCTTTCCTTTCCCTTATGATAAAAGCTACCCCTATACTTTGAAAGTAGTCTCCTTTGTTTGATCAAGTGACGTACATGACGTCGATATGGAGGTGGTCCAATTTTCTCCAGGGTTGATATTTCCTCAGCCTGCTGGTTACTGATCGCATGTTGCAGAGTATAAGCATATGAAAGTTGCTCACCCAATTCTTGATAAACAATCTGGCCTGATCCCAAGTAGGCTTCATAGTAGTTTGGCCACCTTTTGACTGCTTCGATTCCAAGGAAGGACCCCCAAGAAACTCCCATCACATATAACTTCTTTTGACTGTATTCATTCAAGATTAATTTGGATAGGGATCCCACGTCTTGAATCATTTGGTCAACAGTAAAGCGCTTTCTATCCCTTCCGGCAGCAAATGATTTTCCAGCACCCCTTTGATCCCAATGGACTACACAAAACTTCTCTTCCAGCTCTGGTAAAAACTTTCTAATCAGTGCTGTTGTAGTGGTTCCCGGACCACCATGCAGAAAGAGCAGCCAGGGATTTTTGACATTTTCGCCCCTAATCGTAATCCATTGCTTTGAGTCGTTAATGTCAATCTTGCGAAGCACAGCGATGCTGGAGTTTACCTCTTCACCGCCCTTCTCCCGAAATGGCGGTGTTGTCGTTTTACAAGCGAACATCATGACTACTACCTGGATCAAACTAAAGCAAGCCCTCATGACCAATGGATCGTTTAAAATCGGCCGCCGTAAGGAGCCTAATAGAAATTACCAAGGGGACCGCAAGTTGAAACAACGCACCGACCCGCTGACCAAGGCCGACCAAACCTAGGTTAGGGAATATGCTCATGGCTGCAATCATTGCAAGGGCAGTACACCAACCCAACCATCTGATCAAGTCAGATATGACCCGAAACTGATCTGAGGAGCCCATACTCTTCCCAATCAAAATATAGGCCAATGGAGCAGTAATCACCGCTGGTAAGCCCAATATTGCGTGTAGGTATCCACTGGTGGTCGTCGGATGAAGACAGTCTCCCTCACACGGGAAGGTTCCACCAAAAAATACCGATAATCCAAAAAGACCAAGAGAAATGATTCCGATTATGCGCGTGCGCGATTCTTCCAAGCGATAGAATAAAAGTACTGCCAGACAGATCAAGCTCATGCCACTTAGTACAAGCGTGCTATTTAGAACATAGCTATATGGCATTTCTCTCTTGCCCAATTCACTCACCAGATCAATGAAATGATTGTAATCCTTTTGGTGTTGGCCGAGCCATAAAACACTTGACAAATAAAAAGTGACCGAAATCAATACAGCTATAGCAATAGCATTCTGAACATAGCTCTTCATTGGTTATGATCTTTCTTAGGAAATAACTTGAAAACAAATTTCAACACTAGGACCATCAGATGCACTTGCCAAATGACAAGAAATAACTAGAGGGTACCTCTGAAATCCGGTTCATGGGTCGGACACAATGGCTTCGCTTCTTGTCTTTTGAGTCTTTTGGACTTTATACTTCGTTGAATCAATCAATACTCTGCCAAGTTCTCTACGTTAAATTATTTTAATATGATTTTGATGAAGTTCAGGGAGCAGACCGCAATTGTAGCCGGTGCTACAGTGAGCCTGTCTGCTCGGCACCGCCAGGCAGGCCCGCCTGAACGATAGTTCAGTCGGGCAGGATCTGTGACGAAGAAAGTAGTATACCTTCACACTAATTATCTTCTACAATTTCTTCTCGCTTTATGTCATTTTCTTCTTTGTCGTCACTTGCAGGGTCACTACCCTGCTTCACCCCTGCCGCCTCGAACTGACACAAAACAAATTTGGAATCGCTACGAAATACTAACGCGACTGTCTACTTGCAAAAAGGGATTAAAATAAAGGACAATAATTGGGCTGACAAAGTACTTGCTATGGCTATGTTCACTCAATTCACCTCGTCTAAATCCAAAACATTTCAAAACCGATCCCGTTCAAAAGGTGACTAGTGGTACCCTAGAGTACAATATTTCTTCTTATTCTACTAAGGGAAGATTCCGTTATGCCTAAATAGGAGGCAATATACTTTAGAGGAATTCTTAAGAACAAATCAGCGTTCTTCTCCATAAGCTCCTTATACCTCTCTTCGGCGCTCTTCGTTTGATGACTAAGTATTCTGTTGATGAGAAATACGTAAGATTCTTCAAGCATTTTTCTCGTAAGCGCTGATATGTGCGGATTAGATTTATTCAGTCGATCGAGGTGATCATGCCTGGTGAAGATTGTATAGACTAAACTGTCTTGAAGGAATTGTATTGTAAATTTGGCCTTGCCGGAGGAATAAAAAGCCACGGGATCAAGTAGCATCATCCCCTCGGAGGAAAAACAGACAGTCGTTTCTCTGCCATCTAAATTGAGATAATAGGAACGTGCCAGGCCTTCACTGACGAACGCCACCTTCCTGCTATACTGACTCATCTCAATAAAAAATTCTTTTGCTGCATACCTTTCCAAAGTGAAAACTCCCGCCAACTGGCGCGCATCATCTTTACTAAGAAATTGCCGGAAATGTTCTTCCATCATGACTATAAGGAAGTCAGATATTCCAAGGTCAAATTAGCAAAATATTTAAATAAGAATAACTATGTGCGGGACTACTTAATCATGCAGCAGATCTATCAGCTTGCCATCATGATTTTGCGATAAAACTACACTCAATAAGTGCCAATTATCTGCTCATCTTCGAGTCGAAGTACCCCAATCATCCACGTGTCTTAATACTGAGGACAACTCGCCACTGGAATTAATGTCCTTCTCCTTTTTTCTTGTGTAGGACCAGATTAAAACTTCAAAAATTAGACCTCTGCTTTAGCTTCCGAAGGTCTCAATTCTTTGGCAGCATAGTCCCATTCTAGAATACGGTATAGATCATACGCTTCAGGAATTGGTAAGTAAGTTTTGGCCTTTTGATAATCGCGTGGAGTAATAACGTGCAGATCGTGGAGGATCATACGAGCAAATTCAGTATCTACATCTACCAATCTCGGTGGAATCTTACCCTGATCATCTTCGATGTCTTTCATAAAGATCGGCATGATTTCCGTGTCACGGGTAGTTGAAACAATACAATTTTTCTCCCCTTGCTCATACAGCTTCTTGACCCCCATACCCAGGATAGTACAAAGGGTGAGGTCATAGGCCACCGGTCGGGCACACCGCAATTCATAGCCCATTTCTACTGGCCGACTCTTGATCTTTATATTCAGTTCCTTGAGCTTCCGTTGCACCAAAACATTAATGATATGTGCCTTACTAACATTACCGAGTTCGGGATGACCGTGAGCATCATAAGTGAAATCAATACCGCAATTCTTGATTTCCTCATCTTCCAACACGTGAAAAATTCCTTCACTTACTATGGCCACACCATGTTCAATGTGCTCGATCTTGCGCTTGACCATGGAAGAAATGATCAGATTGACCACTTTTGACAATGTAATCTTGGTCTTATTGAACATTTCCGGAATAATGATCAATGGAAAGTGACAACTCGCTCCAATTTCAAAAGCAAGGTGGCCTGCCGATCGACCCATTGAGGCTATGACAAACCAATTGCCACTGGTACGAGAATCCTCATAGATGGTATTGCCAATATGAACACCAGCATCTTTTGCTGAATTGAAGCCAAAAGTGGGCATCATGTCTGGCAAGGGAATATCGTTATCAATTGTCTTCGGAACGTGGATGTTCTGAATGTGCACATCATTCTCTTCTAAAAACTTGGCAAGTCGGTTGCTGGTCGAAGCAGTATCATCGCCTCCAATCGTAACTAAGAGCTTAATGTTGTTCTCAATGAAGAAATCGGCAGAGAACTCACTGTCTTTGGGCTTATAGCGACTCATGCGCAAGGTCGAACCACCCCTTGGGAAGATACGGTCAGCATAATGGAAGTTTATATTCACAGTCTCTGCTTTGCCATTAAAAAGATTCTTGTAGCCATCATGCAGGCCGATGACTCGATATCCATCCTTCAAGAAGACTTTGGAAATGGTGCTGATGACGGTATTAATCCCTGGGGCAGGACCTCCTGCACATAAAAGCACGATTGATTTTTGCATGTTTGTCAAAGTTTTAGTGACTATAGGCAATAAGGCTGACCTTCCGGCTGCAAATTAAAGGATTAATGACCAAATTGTCGGCCCTGGCGTCTCATTTCTTACCGACAAACCATACACCTGGGTTTTAGACAACATCTGCCAGTACCGTTGGCCAGGCAAGGTAGATTGCGGCCAGGTTTCCATCTTTGCGTCCGTGGCTCCTTATTCACTGAACTGTTACGGTTTGTGAATGGCGTCCTTCCATTGGTCCCCCAATCTATTGAAGTCAACGTTTATTTTACACCAGTCAAGCGGTAGTCATTCAAATTATTTCTGTTTGTGTAGTAGGTATATCAAATAATCAGGATTGACATTTGACAAAAAGGACAATTCGACGCTATCTGCCTTTTTTCCATTGATATTTTCGATAGCCCTTTGAGATCGATGGTTCTTGCGATGCACTAAAAAAATGATCTTATCTACGTATTTGAAGGCGTGATTTATCATTAGATGTTTAACTTCTCTATTGAATCTGCCACCCCAATATGCTCGACCCAAGAAAGTCCATCCGATTTCCAATACATCGCTCAGGCCATCTACTCTCTTAAATCTGGAGCTACCAATAACCTGATCGACTTTCTTATCCAATATGGTCAGCGCTCCCCCCGATTTCATAGATTCTTGAAAATAAGTAACGAATTGGGACCTAAGGTAGCGCTTGGCATGATGCTGCTCCCAAATCAAGGGATCCTTGGCCACTTCATATAGTGGTTCCATGTCAGCTTCCACCATCGGTCTGATTTCAACCAAATCGCCTTCCAACACTGGCTGTAAATCCATCGATAAATGTATTCTAACCTTGACTCACCAATAAAGATCTAACCTGCCAAGTTTATTTCTTAACCCCGGCAACAACCACATTCATATAGTGCTCCCCGCTTTCCATATGAACAGAAACATCAGAAAATCCTGCTCTCAAGAGAAATTCTCTAATGTCATTTCTCGAATACAGGTTCTTAAAAACCTCCAAATTTGATTTGACCAGACGATTTCTCAACAACTCTTCCTTGAGACGGAGACCGCAATAAAATTTTCCGCCAGACCTCAAGGTCCGCAGGACTTCCTTAATATTTTCATCCGGATCTGGCCAGAAATAAATCGTATTGGCAGTGAATATCTTATCGAAACTATCGTTGTCTGCTGGTATACTGTCCACCGAAGCATGAACTAATTCCACCTTACCAGACTCGATCAAGTGGCTAATTTTTCGAGTAGCTGCAGCAATCATTTCCTCGGAAATTTCAATGCCGGTGATCTTACCACTCCTGACATATTTTGCCATTTTGGCAATGAGTCTTCCATTGCCAAATCCAATTTCGAGAATTTTCGAGTCGGGTTGCACTTCGATCAAATCCATTCCTAAGTCTTCCAAGGACGCATTCGCTCTATTTAAAATTCTTCCAACAAGTAAGCGCCCAAACCATCCCGATGGTCTTGCGGCCTGCCGTGCTAAATATGATCTTAATCCCAAATTTCCTTATTTCAGTTAAGCATCAAGTGCATAAGCTAAGACTCCGATCTATTTGGCCCCCAGTGATAGATTCTCGCAATAGTTTGTCACCATGTTAAGCTATGGCTGTGGTCCATCACAATCTGCCAAACCCATCGATTCTAAGAGCCCCTTGCGGATGGGATCAACAGCATCATTTAATGCTTGTAAGCCAAAATCTATACCCACCATAGTTCTCAATGGTCGACTTCCTGCCGGCAATTCAATCAATTTGTCAAAGCTTTTAACAACCAGCATCGGATCTGTCGGTGCATTCTCGTCTTCAAAGGCGCTTTGAACTTCATTTTGAAACCCGCTAAAAAAGGCATCCACATGACCATAATCCTTGGCTATGTCTCCGTCCCGAGGTGCAACAATGTTGCCAAAAAAATTGGTGGCAAAAGGTCCTGGTTCAACAATGACTACGTCAATTCCCAGTGGAGCCAATTCATACCTCATGGATTCACTTAGTCCTTCAAGACCCCACTTACTGGCATGGTAGACGCCAAAACCTGGAAAGGATGCCCTTCCGGCACCCGAACTCACCTGAATGATAAGACCAGAGTTCTGGGCACGCATTTTTGGAAGAACTGCCTTTGTCGTGCGAATCGTTCCAACAATGTTTACATCCAATTGGGCCAAAACTTGATCTGAGGTAAACGACTCGTTGGGACCTCCATAGCCAAGACCCGCATTGTTGATCAATACATCAACGTCTGGAATCTGGGCAACAGCGGTATTTACACTATCATCTGATGTTACATCCATCTCGAGCACTGCTACGCTTACATTCTCATCCTTGGCAAAACTCTCCAATTCAGAAGCTGGCTTAGCATTTTTACCAGAAACATTTTTCATGGTAGCATAAACACGATGACCTTTCTTCGCTAAATACTTAGCAGATTCATAACCAAATCCAGTACTGCATCCCGTAATTATAATAATACATTTTTCATATCTGTTTATTGTGACTTCATATAGTGTGTTTCATTTGAGGCACGTAGGTGTGACTGTGGATGACATGGCATGTACGTTGGCGTCCTAAATCAATGCTCATCACAAAGCATATTGCTTGGTAAGGCTGTCAAGCCGGTAGCTGTCTCTGTGAGACCTTAAAAAAAAATTAAAGGAGATCGCCACCATAGTCATAACTCATTGGCATTTATTTCATTCAATGTTTCAATCTGTCTTCAGCCAAGAAGACCTGAATCTACGTTGATTCTATCCAATTATCTGCTTCAGCCCTCTAAACAAAGAAAAATAAAATAAAAGTTGACTCTTCTCTATTGTTGTTGTCTGGATCCTTACTAAAGCACTTACCGTGGTCGCGATTGTAATTGGTGGAGATGCTCACCATTACTTTGAGCTGTAACTGCCGTTTCTCCCGCCACTGTAATGCCTTAGGCTATTGGCCGGCAGAGACACCTGTGTCCACCCCTGCACCCCCGCCGGCGGGGGAATATCGTTCGTCATGATTATTTGTATATCACTTTGATATCGTTCTCTTATTTTCAACGGTAATTTCAGAACCTTCAACCAACATTACAGAAACAGGATCCAGTGAGTTCAAAAATCCAAATTCAACTCCATAGACCGATCTAAAATCTACATCAATCGCATAGTCTCTAACTTGATAGGCCTCCCATCTGGGGTGAGTCACTTCATATTCATTCGTTTTACTATCATTAACCCTGGCATAGCCCCAGTAATGTTCCGTTATAAACTCCATATCACTGTCTGGTGGAATAGTCTTCGTCTCAATATTTGAGATCACTTGTAATCTATGCCACTTTTCTAGTCTCTTCCATCGGTATTCCACCCTTATTTCACCGTTGAGCACCTCCCAAAAATGCTCCATTGGTAGGGCCTCATAATTTTCATTATACACATAATTAGCTACAACACTCAGTGCTTTCCTAGGGACAATCTCCTTTATGAACACTACACCTCTTTTCCACTGTGTTCCCTCAAGTCTTTTCACATAAAATCTCAAATTAACTTCTTCAAAATTCTGGTGATAGGGTATCCTAATTCCTAAAAGCTTAGTATTGACAAACATAAATCCGACTAAACTGATAAAGCATTTGCCATGCCATAGATCAAGTTCTGTTCCCCACGGGATGTATTCCGAAAGGAGATCTCCATCAACTTCGTAGTTTGCAATGGCAAGTTTTCTCCACTCGGCTTTTAGAAAACTCATCTAATAAAATTTGTGGAATGCAGAATAATGCAACAGCAATATATTGGTAAGCTTTTCTGCTAAACTCATGATATCTCCCCTTGCTCGGCTACCGTTACCATGAATCACTTAAGGGTATCTAAAAACCCGTTCATGGATCAGACACCATGGCTTCGCCATTTGTTCCTGAATGAAAATTTGGTAAAATTTCACCATGCCATGTTCGCACATACCCATCTGACTAGGCCTTGATGTTTTGACTAATCCATGCCTTAAGAGAGATGAAATCACCAGTTGCTACTTCTCCAGCTAGTTGTATCCGGTGATCAGCATCCGGTCCCATATAGGTATGTGCTTCGAAGTATGCCATCATCTGAGCTAACTCTTCAGCACCTTCAAAAAAGGTTGCAAATACTTCCGCGGGAACTTGGTTCACAGTACAATCCTTACCATTTGCTCTAAATGCTTCGACTACATCATTGAAACTATTTAACTCTGCTGACAAAGAGAGATAGCTTCCGTCGCCAACTTTATGAGGATTTAGAAATGCACCTGCCACTACTTTTCCCAGGTCATTAATATCAGCCATATGTATCACCTTCTTTGATGGATCCATCGGTAAGGTCCATCCAATCGATCCATCTTCTTTTGGCTGAGGAGCCATAACCCCAATCAAATTCTGATAGTAAAATGGAGCGTGAACAAAGGTGTAATTTTCAAATTTTGCATTTTCCACATGTGCATCCAACTTAGCTTTTCCTGTAAAATGAGGAACTTCGAACACACCTTTACTTATATTTTCTACATCAGGTAAGGTAGACCAAATGAAGTGATTAACCCCAGCATCTCCGGCTGCTTGAATAGCGGTCTGTCCTTGGGCAATTTCATCCGCTCCTTCCCAAAAATTGGTAACCACAAATACACCATGAGTGTCCTCGAATGCTTTGGTCAATGAATCGAGATCTGATAGATCACCCTGGACTACCTCATCTGCCGAACCGGTATATTTTGCAGGATTGCGGGTAATAGCCCTGACCCTAAAGGTCCCTTCCCTTACGAGCGCGTCCACAACTCCCCCACCTTGAGAGCCTGTAGCACCGACCACACCGATTATCTTCCGTTGCATGGATATGTTTAGTAGATTAAAAAAATATAAATATAGAATAAGTCTCGGCAGAAATCCGAAATTCCAGCAGGAGATAGCCATCAGATTTGTCCCTGCAGATCAAGTCTAGCCACCCATTGACAAAAAGATCTGATGCAAGGAACTGCCTACTATGAGCATATTTGCCTCTCCTTTACTCCCTTTGTGATGGTAGTTCTGATGTTCAACTATTTATAAGAATACCCCTACTGTCATACTTTTCCTTAATGAGTCAAATAGGGCCTTCCCACTCACCTATGATAAATAAGCACTTCCAACATGTAAATCTTCGACCTCTCTCCAGTCTATATGAAAGGTTATTGTAAACTGGAATAATGCATTTCACCTCTTTCGACGAAAATGATTCTGGACCACACTACTCAAGTAGATCTTGGTTTCAAAGCACTCGAAAAATAGTTTGCGGGAAAGATCTGAAAACAAAGGAATACCACCTCCCAATAAAATGGGAATAATGGTGATAATCATTTGATCGATCAAATCCTCTTTTAGAAAACTCTGAATGACCTTACCTCCATCTATATAAAGTCGATAGCAGCCTTTCTGATGAATTAGCTCCAAAATTTCAGTCAGGGTCCCTTTGACCAGTTGAGCTTTTCCTCTAAACTTCTCCGGAATTTCGGTCATAGAACGGCTCAGGACAAATACAGGTTTATTATAGGGCCAATCAATATCAAAGCCACAAACCGTTTCGAAAGTGATCCTGCCCATAATGAGGGCATCTATCTGGGAAGTAAATTCACCATATCCCATATCAACCTTGTCAGGATTAGGGATTGAATGCAACCAATCAATCTCACCGTTTTGATCTGCAATATATCCATCTAGACTTATTGCAATAAATACCTTGTTTTCCTTATCCATAAGTCTGCCCTGTAATATTAAGTCCTATAAAATGAAAACATGCCTTGAAAGAAATTCCCATGCGAATTCGATAGCTTACTGTTTATTTGTTTAGAAAGAGATAGGATGCTGTAAAGGCCCACTTCACTGGCGACAAAATTACCACTGGACAGCAGACGGACAGAATCCTATATCTCCCTACCTAAGATTTCCAATCATCAATTTAATGTTTCCCACATTGCCAAAAGTCAGTTGCCATCGTGCCCGAGCTGTCCATCATAAATGGCCAATAGAGAAAATAGTTAGTGCAAAGGAGGGCATCCGTAAGAATGCGATTTCGCAAGTCACCCCTTCCGAACAAACCAAGGAATCAATTTGCTTGTTCTCTTCTTATATTCTATATAATTTGGTTTTAGGGACATTCGTTTCTCCAGCATTGGCATTCCAGAAACTTTTAAGATCAAAACGGTGATGGTAAGAGGCCCTACTGTGCTAAGCAAACCCCCGGGCAGGTGAAGTGCCATAAGCCAAACTCCCCACCACTGTGTGATTTCGCCAAAATAATTGGGATGACGACTGTATCTCCAAAGGCCACTCTGCAATAGTTTGCCCTTATTCTCAGGGTTTTTTCTAAATCGAGTCAATTGTGCGTCGCCAACCGACTCAAAGAGGAAACCAACAAACCACACGATAAAGCCCACTAAATCCAGAGACCCTATTGGCCTTCCATCTTCAAAATTAATAATCAGTACAGGTAGTGAAATGAGAAAAAGAAACACCCCTTGCAGTAAAAAGACTTGCAGATAAGAACGTAGATAAAACCACTTACCCCATGTAGTACGCCAGGCCCGGTATCGGTAATCTTCTCTTTTGTGCCGATTACGGCTGTAGATATGCCAGGCCAGTCGGAGTCCCCACACCGTCACCATTACATTTGCGACTACACTTCGTAGCTCACTGCTGCCAGAAGTGAAATAAGATACCCAAGCCAACAATGCAAACCCAAGGCCCCAAGCTATGTCGGCAATATCATTTCTACCTACAATGAGAGACACGCCGAACCACACATTCATGTAAATAAAAAGAACGATGCCAAGTGTTAAGAAATAATTCAAGGTTTCGGCATGCAGCGATGTTCCTCCAAATTCCTCCATATGTATTCGATCCGCGACAAGTAAGCCTTTTTCGAGCATACTTTCAACCGAATCAGCACCATCATGTCGCAAATTTGCCAGGATCATGGCAGATATGATTTGTTTTATAGCTTTGATAAAATGCCGGGTTTTGCCAATCCTATTCAAAGCCACATGCCTTTACGATGTGTGCACAAGGGCCAAGTGCCTCACGCACAAAATGTCTAATACTATTTGCATATAACTGAAATCACATACTTTATGAAAGTAGCCCTAGTCCTTACCGTGGTCCTGATTCCCGTCCTCGTTGCCTGTGGTAATCAGATGGCCGACAACGGCAAATCTGGCAGCAGAAAGGAATCGCTACCTAACTTTCTGGTGATCATGACTGATGACCAAGGTTACCACGACGTGTCCTATTACGGCACCTCGGACTTAAATACACCGGCGATAGATGGCATTGCGGCTGATGGAATGCGTTTTGATTATTTCTATGCAAACTGTCCGGTGTGCTCTCCCACCCGAGCATCACTCCTCACGGGCTGCTACCCTGACCGAGTGGGGGTACCGGGTGTGATTCGAACCAACCCTGAAAACAACTGGGGTTTTTTGGATCCACAGGTTCCTCTGCTGCCCGAGTTACTGGGGGACCTTGGATACGAAACAGCTTTGATCGGCAAATGGCATCTCGGACTGAAATCGCCCAACACGCCTACCGAACGCGGATTCGATTATTTCTACGGGTGGCTGGGCGACATGATGGATGATTACTGGGAGAAAAGACGCCATGGAGTCAATTATATGCGACACAATAGAGAAACGATCGATCCGAAGGGGCATGCCACGGACCTATTCACCCGTGCTGCAGTAGAATACTTGAAGAGCCGGAGCACAGACGAACATCCCTTCTTTCTATTCTTGTCGTACAACGCCCCTCACTTTCCCGTACAGCCTCCCTCCGACTGGCTGGAAAAAGTCAGGGCTGGCAATCCCAACTTGAGCGAAAAAAGAGCCAAGCTCATTGCCTTCATCGAACACATGGACGATGGCATCGGCCAGGTAATAGAAACGCTAAAATCGAACGATCTATACAACAATACAATGATTGTGTTTACCAGTGATAATGGAGGGTTGCTGCGTGATGAAGCCAATAATGGGCCCCTTCGTGATGGAAAGCAATCGATGTATGAAGGTGGGCTGAGGGTGCCCACCTGTGTGGTATGGAACAATGGAGGCATCCAGCCTGCATCAGTGACCGAGTACAAGGCCATGACGATGGACATCCTTCCCACCTTGATCGAAGCAGCGGGAGGAACCATCAGCCACAGGATCGATGGAGAAAGTTTCCTGAGTGTTTTGGAAGGTAAAGATGTGGCTCACTCAAACCGCAGCCTCTACTTTATCCGTCGTGAAGGGGGGACGCGTTATGCCGGCCTTACCATCCAGGCTGTACAATATCAAGGTTGGAAACTTCTGCAAAACAGCCCTTTCAGCCCACAGGAGCTGTACTTCTTGCCAGATGATCCCAGGGAAAAACAGAACCTCATTGCCAGTGAAGAGAACAAATATCTGGAATTAAACCGCCTCTTGATGAGGCACTTACAAGAGGCCGGCAAGGTGCCCTGGCAAAGGCCTTGAACTGAAGCAGATAAGGGAGTTCACAATGAAAGAAAAAGGGCGAACGTCAGGACGAGTTACCCTGGCTTAAAATGCCTGATAATAAAGCATTCCGGAGCGATTTCACCTTTAGGGCATAAATATCCAGTGGACATTTAAGTGAACGGAACCAGGTGGTGGGTGGGTGACACGCTATTGATGCCCGATGTTCGGACTCCAGAACCAAGACCATTTCGAAGTAGGGAATGGATTTACCATATTAGTGCAATATCCAATAACCTGTTTATAGCGGCCCTATAGTAGGGTAATAGAAAATGCAGATAAATAGCATACTAGCGTCAACAAGATGCCGAGGAAAGGAATTTTAAACCAATACTTTTTTGCAAGCCACAAATAGAATCCCACGGTTAGTATATTTAAGCCGTAAAAGAAAGGCGTAAATATTTCAAAATAATAGTAAGCTAAATATAAATTCACAATACCTATAAACATGGCTCCGCTGCTGTGACTGGCATTAAAGCCAATCCATGCTTTCCATATAGTTGTGTCATTAGTAAGTATTGGCGAAGAAGATTTCATCTCTACCATTAAATCCTTGGCACTTAGCCATAATTAGTGGGTAGGCCCAAGTCCAAATCACCCAGATGGAAATAGATGAGCAATTTAAAATTGGTCATATTACGGAAGCCTCTTGATATGCGTTTAATTTCTTGGATTTTAAGATTGACATTTTCAGCATAGGCATTAGTGGCCAATTTTTTGAAGTATGTCTTTATTCCATACCAATGATTATGAAGCATGTCAACAAATTTGAGGATAGGTTCAAGTCCAGATTTTTTGGCCTGTTTAATCCAATCATTTATCCATTGCAATCTTGGATCATGACGTGCCTGATTGAGAACAGATCTTAGCAACTCTTTAAGCCTATATGCTTCACCTATATTGGGGTATGCTCTACTGAGACTTGCTAATCTTCTTCTTTGATCGTCTTTTAATTTATCAGCATTGCGCAACCACCAATATCTGGTTCTCTTAAAGTCCTCTCTGCAATTGATCTGCTCCTCTCTTCTTATTTTGTCTACCGCTTCATTCATCTTTTTCATGATATGGAATCGATCAAATATGATGGCTGCTTGATCAAAATACTTTGCTGCAGCTGCTATGTATCCGGTTGACATATCCATTGTTATCGTTTTTACCTCCTCTCTGTGAGCTCCTCTAACCTCCATGTCTATTAGGGCATTGTGTACCGCCTCAGCATCTTTACCCTCAGAGATACCTACTACTTTCTTTCGTTCTCGATCACACAATACAGTTAGATAATTGTGACCTTTTTTAGAACTGGTCTCATCAATTGAAAGCTCTTTTACTGGGTCAAGGGGCTGATCACATAAGGCATTAGCTACTCTACGACTAATCACTTTGCCGACTCGTTTAGCACTTATCCTCAGTGTCCTGCCCGCCTTACTTTGATTCATTCCATTGAATACTAATTCCATAATCTTTAATTCAAATAAGAGGGTAAACCTACTCCCAGGCTCAGCCCATGGCACTTGTACTAATCGGACCTTATTCTCTTTGGTTCTAACTCTAGGAACCGATGCATGCAGATAGCACTGATACTGAAAGAAATCTAGGTGTTTCCAAGTCCTGTCCTGGTGATCATACACAGGATAGTCTATGCCTTCATAATTAAACCGCGCCCCCTTTTTGTGCCCTATTGCAATATGTAGTTCCTCACCATCTTCCCCTTCTATTATCGTCACTCTTTCGATATACCATGGTGCCCTGATATTCAACGCTGCTGTAAAAATTGTAAATTCATCCATAGGTATCAAATGTACTAAACCCACTATTTATGGCGTAGAGCCAAATCCTTGTTTCTTGACAAGAATTTATCGGTAAAAAAGGTGTATACTAGATGCACCGTCCCCAAGGAAGCGAATACAAATGATCCGAGTACCCAAATATATTTTTCTACCATACTAGATTATACTATATATGTTCACTAATTTCAGATCAGCGGCCTACATTTCAAATTCTTGCTATAAATAATTCTCCCCCTATTATTTGCTTTCTCCAAAATATTTTCCACGGAGCTTCCTTTGTTGTTCCTATATTTGCACCACACCCGTCAACAGGATCGATGTAATAAGTTGTATTTTCTTTAGACACAATACGCTCGTTTCCCTTGGACAGACCTTATCTAAACTTAAAATGATCTCTCCTGCTTTACTACTCCCAATGAAGAGCAGGTAAGTAAATAGACCACATATCATTGTCTTCATTAGCATTCCCTTACCCACATTGTGGCTAACACCCTGAGTAAAGCACCTAAATACCTATTCTACTTCTTCTAGGCATTGGTTCACTTTTCTTCATATTAATCCAACTCCAAATTCATAATAGGTTACATCCCAACCATCGAGTGCATTTTGTAAATCAGCTGAAGGACTTCCATAGACTTCCAAAGAAATCGAGGATAGCTCAACCAATCCCCCTAACAATTTGCCAACGTTAGCCATATGATCCAGTACCGCATCTGAATCTATATATCGTTCTTTAACCACACATTCTGACTTTAGGTCATTATAAAACCAGTCATATTGGATTGTTCCCTTATCCTTTTGCTTAACCTCCTCCAGACAGGACTTAGCCAACTTTTTAAACTCTTCCATCTTACCTGGTTTAACTTTTAGCCTGGCGCTTACTTGAATATCTTTCATGATTCTAAATTTAGATCTAGTACTAGGTTAGAGAACCTCAATGAATCTATACTACAGCAATTGACCCATTTTCAGTTTACGGTTTTAACGGCTCAGAGCTGTACCAGCGGCATACTTTATCTTCATACCATGTCCATAATCCATCGGACATGGTAATTGGCTGCCGACATCTCTGATGGATGCATGTATCCTACAGAGCAGGCCCTTCATCGTCAAAAGCCTCACATAGTTGCGGCTATCCCACGCCTGCTTGACCGAAGTCATTCCCGTCCGATCCGGCACGGGTGGGCAAGCGGGGTTTCGCCTCTACAGATGCTATGGGCCGGCATCTTGATTTGAGCTGTCGAGAACCAAGTGCCCCCTAATATCAGATATTCTTGAAAAGGCAGCACTAGTGCTAAAGATAAGCATCGATCCGTCATTTGACTACTTAAAATCAATCATCCAGATTCGAAAGAGCTTGAAATGGCATTGCTGCTATTTTTGGAGGCCAGGGTGTTATTTCCTGGCCATCTTACTTTCATTGAAGCCATCAAGCAAAATCACAGACTCACCTTCACTCGCTGAGCATGTTGGCATCTTCAGAATTGAAATAAATCTTGTGCAGAAAAAAGAGGGCGAAAGCTCCATTATTGATCGCAGGATACGCATCGTTTCATATCTAAACTGACCAATTTCGCTGAGCTAGGTCTACCCTCGGTTGATACCATAAGTGTCAATTATCAAAGTGCTTGTCATATCCATTAGATGGCAACCTATTTCCTCACCACGAAGTAGCAATTCTGAGGATCATGCTCCAATCGATTTTCGACCACTCGCCCAAACCCTGCTTCTCTCAACATCCGCTGTGCTCTCTCGGTGCCCCACATAGTACCCAGACCCATGCCTCCCTGAGCCAATGAGACGGACATGCAGTGCATTGTAGATATGGTATATAGGAGAGTTCCGAGTGGATGGTCCAAATTATTTAAAACATTTTCGGATGCATCAATATCTTGCATCAAGAAGACACCCTCCTTATCAAGTGAATCGTGGACAAATCTCAAGACGAGGTCTGGCCGTGCTTGATCGTGGATAGCATCAAAGGCCGTGATAAAATCAAAGGTAAAATCAGGCTTGGCACTGGTTAGATCCAACTGCTCAAAGACCACGTTAGCAAGCCCCATCTCCATGGCTTCTCTTTCCGCAGTTTCAATGGGCTCGGCACAGAGATCGTATCCGGTGAATCGGCTGTTGGGGAAGGTCTTTGCCATGAGGTTCAGCGCTTTCCCGCTACCGCAACCCACGTCGAGTACCGCGATTCCTTGTTCCAGTTTGTCAATGAGGTTCGGCACCAAAGGAAGTATACTTTGAATAAGTGCAGACAAGACGGTTTGGCCACTATCTTCAGCCATTACTTCATGGAAGCGATGATATTCTTCATAGGTTACGCCGCCACCATTTTTAAAACAGTTGATGATATTGTCTTCGACCTGACTGAGTACAGGGATATACTGCGCAAATACGGCCATGTTATCAGCCGGATTAGACCGGGTCAGGAAGGCCGCATGTTCTGCCGGCAAGCAATATAGTTTTCCACTTTCGTCGAATTCAACGATGCGGCCAACCGTCAAAGTATTGAGCCACTCTCTGACATAACGTTCATTGAGACCCGAGGCTCCAGCAATTTCTTCGCTGGTTGCTGGATTCAGTCTTTCCATGGTATCGAACAGACCGGTACGATGACCGATGGAAATCATAAGCGACAAGGCGCTGTGGTTGTAAATTTCCAAAAGATTGGATGCAAAGCCTTCAGCTTTTGCGGGGTTGAATTCACAGACTATACACATGATGTAAATTTTTATTAGAGAATAATTAAGTAATAGAATTTTTGAAACCGCAATCATCAAGTGATTACTTCCTGGCGGTCAACGGAGGGCTTTTCGAAAACCCTCTTCATATTTCCCTTTAGACCAATCGTCACTATTGCGGCAATGGCTAGGAGGAACAAGGCACGCAACCCATAGTATTGATGGCCACCATAAAAAGCAAAGAAGATCGAAACTACAGTTCCAGCCAGCCCAAGAACCGGTATCCACAGTGCACTTCTTGACTTCCTTCGCTTAATAATATCCACAGCACGCAATGCATGATAAGCAGTGTAAATCAGCAACCAGATATAAGCTGCCGAAAAAATCCAGTCCGTTACACCTTCGCCCAGCATGGGTGGTATCAGGTAAAGGCAGAAAGTCAAACAGGTTGCATTGATGGGTGTGCCGGTTTTGGGGTGTAACTGTTTTATTAGGGCTGCTGGTCCATGCCCAGGTCCTTCATCCCGGGTTAGAGCATACAGCATCCGGGGCATAGCTGCCAGCACGAGAATCAGTGAGCTCAGGGTGGCGAAGACCGACCCCAAAGCCATCAGTACAAAGCCAGTATCTCCCAACATGGTCTGGCCAATAGCCAATTGAGGGCATTCACCCTGGCAACCGAGTTCAGACTGAATGATTGTCTCCCAGTCAGAGCGGGGCATAAAACCGGCCACCCCGGTACCCATAACCAGTGAAGTAACCAAGATGATGATCAAAGCAATAAAGATTCCTCTGGAAATGGTCTTTCTCGGTCGCTTCACCTCCTCCGCCAAGGTTCCACAGAATTCAATTCCCAGGAACGTCCAGATGGCCAGAGCCAGTCCTGCACTTATCAGGCCGTGGCTGCCTAGTAGCGTTAGTTCTCCTGCTGAAAGATTTGACCAACTCCATGTACCCGACATGCTCCCTTCAAAAAAGCCTGATAATCCGAATAACCAACGAATACCCATCATCCCAATCAGCAGGATTGCAGCAATCCAGGTAGTCGTTTTAAAGTCGAATATATTGGCCAGAAGCGCAAGGCCGAAAAGGAGTACGACAAAATATAATTGGCTTACCTCCCATCCTATCAGTGACCTAAATGCATAGGCACCAGCCAATGCCTCACCCGAAATCGCAAAACTCAGGGTTAGATAGAAAGTCAATCCCAACATTAAGCCGAGGTAAGAACCCCATTGACCACCGACGATGGCTTTAGTATAGTTGTAAATCGTACCCGCTCGTGGATAAGCAGCAGCTAATTTTCCCACACTGATACCCAGCAGCAGATTGACCCCAAATCCCAGGAATAGGGATATAATAAAGCCGGCACCAATGCCGATGTAACCTTGAAAGTCGCTAACCAGGGTACTGGCTGCGACTACTATGGAAATACCTGCCACTACAACATGTTGCGTACCCAGGGTCCGTGTTAATTGATTTTCTTGAGACATGTTTCGCACCTTTTGTTGACACAAAATTCGGCCATGCCTGTGGTGGTGGACAACGGGGATATTACCGTATTGAAGAATAAAAATTACCGTAATATGCTAGATCAGGCCCAGCGACCTTGCCTTTTCCACAGCATCCCACCGGGTATTGCAACCCAATCGGTCGAAAAGATTTCGGATATGCATATCCACGGTACGGGTGCTTAGGTGGAGTTTTGAAGCGATTTCCTTGTTGGACAATCCTTTACCCAGTAAGGTTACGACGTCCATCTGCCGACTCGTAAGGATATTTTTACCGGGATTTTGAGCTAGTGTTATCGAATTTATTACACCGGTAATTTTTGCAGTAAGCGGTGCCAACCCAAATTTTTTTGTGCGGAGTAAAAGATCTTTGAACGTGTCACTTGCCTTTTGAGGTCTTTGTAGCATGAGAAAGCACTTCCCGATTTCAAAATCAACGAGCATTAACTGGTAGGGTATATTCAATGATTGCAGATACTTTCGGGCATCTGAAAAATGCTCCATGGCAATTTTAGGCTGCTTATTGAGAACAGCATTTATTCCTAAGGCAAAAGCCATGGATCCCAGCGCTTCCTTGTTTCCAGTGACTTTGCAAATCGTGGAATATATTTGCAAGCATTTTCGGATAGCACCCCGGTTTTGTTTTTCTAAAAAGAATCGGGATGCATCCATCAGAGTAAGTAACACATCATGCCTTTCCTGGGTTATGTGCCATTCATCTACGATTTTTTCATACCACTCCCGGGCGCCGTCCATGTCACCCTTCAACTCAAACACTTTGGCCATCGGTAGTTGCAATATGTGGTACAGGAGCAAGAAATGCTCCTGTTGAGAGAGAAGCATGCCATCGAGCGTGTGCTTTTCTGCCGGACGAATTCTACCTCTTAAGGCTTCTATGTAGGCAATGACGCAATGTGCTGTTGCCTTGGATGGATTATTCACTTCGTGGTCATTTATTAGTGCCTCCGATACCTCAATGGCTTTCTTCCACTCACCCATCCTAAAAAGCACCCACGAGAGGCAACTAAAACACAATTGGACACCGGCTTCGATGTTCTGCGCTTGGCAAAAACCAGCAGCCTGGGTAAAGACCTCCTTTGCCTTGACGTAATCAGAAGCATATTCATAGGTACCTGCCAATTTCCTGTAGGCATAGGCAGCGGATTCCAACAGATTGTTTTTTAAGGCGAGTTCCAAAGCTTCTTCAGCCAACTTATGTGCCGGCTCAATTTCACCCTTCATGGCCATCAGATAGGCCTTAAGGGCCTTTGCTTTTGAAATCAGCTCTACTTTTCCAGTATGATGGGCGTCTTCTAAGGCTTCGTTTACCCATTGCAACCCCGCGATGATGTTTATTTCATCAATGCCCCGATTGGTGAGTGCCAGGAATTCGAGGGCAGCATCTTCTGACTTACCCAACACCCTGAAAAGAGAAGCTGCCTTTTCCCGGTATTTCCTATAGTAGACCCAGCTGCCTTGTTTGCCATAGTCAATGGCCAAGGACCTTAAAATATTGGCGCGTATTTCAGCATCCTCCTGGGTTTGAGGTTTTTCCAATAGTTTTGTCCTTACCTCGATTATATCATGGACTTGCCCCAGACATTCATAACATTCGATTAAGTTGTTAAGGACCATAAACTCATCCGCTGACGATAAGGCATCCAGATTTACCAGCTTTTCCCCAGCTCTTATCGAAGCCTCGATTAACTGCTGCTTTCTATATTGGGTCATTGCCTCCAGATAAGCGACACAAGCATTTTCTTTTTTACCTGCCATCTGCCATAAGTCACCCATGGTTTCAGCGCGAATGGATTTGTTGTGAAAGTAAGTAGCCAGTTTTTCGGCAGCCTTTACCTTTTCAGACCATTTAAATTTGTTATGTATGGCACTAATGGCTTCCTCATCTATCCAAAGGGTTTTCTGGTCTGTTCTTATAAACGGCAGTTGTAAAAGCTCATCGACAACCTCCTGCGATCCTGCCAAGTCTGCGATATGGAAAAGATCAACAGGCTCATTCATAAGGCAACAGTACAGAAGACCATTTCGTTGCAAACGCGAAAGCTGGACGTCATTTGGCTCAGGAATTGTCAGTCCTTCAGCTGAAATAGCGTAAATTTCAAAGGGCCGCTCAACGTTCTTCAAATTAAATTTGCCCAGTGCCACAAAATCCCATTGAGTGTGATTCCGTATCTGATCTTGCACTGAGTCAGAGATAAAAACACCACCAGCATTGGCAAATGATTCAATGCGCGAAGCTATATTGACCGCATCACCAATAATTTCGTCTTCCTCTATGACCACATTACCGGAATGGATGCCAATGCGCAACGGTACTTCGATCGGACCTCTGAGCGCCTTCTGAATTTCTACTGCACATTCGACAGCATCATAGGAATTCGTGAATATACTCAGGGTGCCGTCGCCGAAATATTGGATGATTTCACCATGGTACAATTGATGCTTTTCCTCAAGTACTTCACGATGACGATTTCTCTTTTGACGTGCCAACATTTCGTCCTGCTGCATCAGGGCTGTATAGCCCACCATATCGGTAAACATGATGGCTGCGAGCTTCCGGTAATTCTTCATCCTTTGCTTGGCATTTCCACTTCCAAATTACAAATTAAGCCAAAAACCGTATCTGGGAAGGATCTAACCATGGTCGGACAAAGTGTTAAGCACCTTCATGCGATGAGAACAACGTCCAGTGAATGAGCCTTCTCATTAGCCAGCCCTGGATCCTAAGTGCAGACTTCATAAATGGCACATACGAGAGCACCAATACATCTACCGGCTAATTTGCATAAATTACTGGCTAATATCCTGTTATGGTTGTTTTTACATTTTTGGTAATTATGCACTATCTAGCATTGAGGGTTTAAGCACATTGCAAAATCTAGGGGACCCTGGCTTTAATTCGCAATCGTAACTTGAGCGTGTGCGCTGTCTCCAGTCTTTGTGCATATTTAAAAAGATCCTCCGGGATCTGTGAGTATTTAGGAAAATGGAGAAATGTGCACATCAGTAGCTTGTTTTATGGGTGTTTATACAGTAACCTCACAAACCTCAATTGTTCCGGATAATATGCAGATCCTTCCGAATCCATACAATAAAGAATTAAAGATCATTGGTGAGAAGAACCGAGCCTACAGTTGCCGTATCTACGATCACCTTGGAATGCTCCTCCTCCAACATGAGTTCACAAGTAAAGCGAACCTGAATCTACCTGATCTTGTCCAAGGTTATTATCTGCTGGATCTCTACGACGTGCATCACTAGCTATCATCATCAGATACTAAAATTGAATTGAAATTACCTAAAATTAACCCAAAATGATTTTCAAATACTGATTTCTCTCGGTCAATCAAGTTCCTCAAGTAAATAATTCACAGCTGTATTTAGTGTATGTAGAGGAAAGAATGAATGACGTCGTTTGAAACCTAATCAACATAAAAAGGAATCAATTATCAGTCAATCATGCTTGCGACTTGACTATGAAAATTCCACTGCTTTTCATCGCAATAAGTCACATACGGTCTGGTTGAGTTTACAAATGATCTCAAACCCGCAACAAAAGCTGGTAATTTTACAAATGGTCACCTGCAAAAAAAGAAAATCCAAGCCACCACCTTTCTCTGGCTTCAAACAAAATCTGCCTTAAGGCCCCACACTGCTGACTCAGACTCGCATTGGTTATTGTAATTTTGGGTACCGTTCTAGCTGGTGCCCGGTATTTTAACTACCACAAGCGATAGCTGTTTAAGCTGCAATACCTTTCTAAAGGCCTGGATCAATGTCTTCCGAGGGGCATCAATATGTGTTTTAATGATGTGGCGTACACCACACGCCTCAGCTATATCTGCAAAATGTAATGCAGGTGAGGAATTTCCCAACGCATCTTTTCCACCGGCAGGAGTTAATTGTCCACCTGAGGTCACTGCAGCACCATTATCCAATAGTACCAGCACGATAGGACTTTGGTTTTGCGAAGCGTTACAAATAGCCGGTATGGAGGTGTGAAAAAAACCGGAATCACCTACCAGGGCCACCACTGGTTGATCAACCTGAGCTTTTACTAGACCACTGGCCAGTGCTACCGCTGATCCCATAGCATACTTGGCCAGCAATCGATCGCCCACAGTAAATAGACATCCGGGATCACCGGTAAATAGAGGAGTCAAATCAAGACTTTTTGCTGCTTGATCAACCGCATCTAAAACTTCTTCATAACGACAATTGTTACATGGATTCCTCCTTTGTGATTGCTCAGTGGTTTGCCTCTGCCTGGTATAATTGGCATTTGTCCGAATTCTCGGATGAAAGCCCTCAAGTACCGCCGCAATTTGCCAACGAAAAAGCTCGCCTTCCGAGGGAAAATGGCCTGTGCTCTTTCCTAAAATCCGGATGTCGCACGAATGATCATAGGCAATCACTTTCAGTGCATTTTCAATGAAAGGTAACGTCTCTTCAAGTACCAGAACCTCATCGCAGCTCTTCATAAAGGTTGCCAAGCTTTTCTCGGGAAGGGGATATAAGGTGCTCAACTTATACATTGATAAATCAACAGATGAATCATCATCAAGAGCATCTAATAATTTCTTATAGGCAAAGCCGGAAGCGATAATTCCTTTCTTGGATCTAACATATGATTGATTAAATACGCTTGTTTCCGCCCAGTCTTTAAATGCCTTCAATTGCTGATGAAGTACCTTGTGTTTTTGGACTACGTTTGAGGGGACAGGAACAAAACGAAAAGGCTCCCTAACAATGCCATGGTTCGGTGGATTATATTCAACTGCAGCACTTTCAACCTTTGCTGTCGACTTTGAAAAGGCCCTTGTTTCGCGAATAATTATGGGAAGCTTGCATTGCTCGCTTAGTTCAAAGAGTTCCCTCATCATAAGAAAACCGTCGTGGGGATCGGCTGGTTCCAACAAGGGCAACTCCAACATATGCATTAATGGTCTGCTATCCTGGTCGTTTTGCGATCCATATCCGCCCGGATCATCGCCCAGTAATATTATCAATCCTCCATTGAGCGGAGTAAGATTAAGTGTCATTAAAGGATCCAACATCAGATTCATACCAACACTTTTAGCACAAACCAATGATCTCCGGCCACCGATCGATGCTCCAATGGCTAGTTCGACGGCCACCTTCTCATTCACTGACCATTCGATATAGAAGCCAAAATCGCTTTGCATCTCGATCAAATGCTGCAAGGTGCCCGAACTCGGCGATCCGGGATATCCGGTAATAATGGATGCCCCACCGGCAAGAGTTCCGTATGCCAATGCGAGATCCCCGTTTATTATTTTGGCTGCCATTAAAAGGATGAATCAAGTCTAGTCATTCGCTTTCTGGCCCTCCAATATTGTTCCTATACCTGACCAGATAATCAACAACCCCCAAGGAGAACGGTGTTCGTGATTGTACCCATTAATCCCGGCTTACCTCAGCAGGGTCAAAAACCCACATAAAAGAATGGCGGAGATTTTCAGCAATGATGATACGGCCATCTTTATCGGCGCAAATGACGCTGCATTGAGCGGTGTTTTCTGGCCAACCCAGGCATTCCAAAGATCCCAAAGCGGAATCGTACCGCATGATCCAGGAATTGTCGTCGTCTCGACCCCCAAGCATGTACAGGTTGCCGTCACCACCATAGGCCAAGGATTTTAAATTCCAATATTGAAAGGCTTTGCCCTTATTGATCACTGTAGAAGTGGAAGGAATGAACTTAAAGAGAAAGCCATCGTTGATCGTGCCACACCAGAAGCCGCCGTCTCTTGCAGGTATGGCAGAAGCGATTCCGTTTTCATAAATCGGATCTGAATCCATACCCGTTTGAACAGGGATGACTGCACCAGTGAATACTGGATTTTCCTCTCCATATGCCAGTCGATAGATGCGCCCTCCTTCCAGTGAAGAGTACGAATTATCACTTCCCTTCATCTGCTCTTGTTCTACCATCTCAACTTTTGTACGGAAATAGGTGGAATAATAGACGGTACCCACATCATCGATCATCAGCACCTTGGGTACTCCCCTCCAGGAAACCCGGCCGAGATCTTTTACTCTCCAGGGTGTCATGACCTCACCAAAATCTTTTACAGTTTTTGTCTCGAGATGGTAGGAGAAAAGATGCCCGGCAGGATAGGTTACCCCATAAATTAAACCATGCAATGGATCATACGCAATACAATTTATACCTTGACCTTCAGCGATGATTCCCAAATCTTGTAACTCGTCAATATCAGGGTCGTAATGAAATATGTGGCCACCTGGATAAGCATGCGCTTCATCATCAAAAATTTCATTGTAGGTCGAGGTACATCCGTACAAGGTTCCTCTTTCGGTGGCTACCAAGTCAGTAGTGGATGTTTGCTCATCGAGTTGAGCCGTCAGATTTTGCAGATGTACAACTTCTGTTCCATCGGTTTTGAAGAGGTGACAATTTTCGGCACCCCAGGTTGCTTTGGTACTTCCATAGACCCAGCCGTCCTCCAACAATATCATATCGGTGACAGCACTCTCCCCTCCCTGGATGGGACCCCTTCGTCCATCAGATATCAGCAGACAGTTGACCAGCGAGTGTGGTGGGAGACCCCCTTTCCGCTGGGCGAGTAGGTGACTGAAGCCCAGGATAATGGATAAAAAGCAGAAACCCGTTCTAAACGATGGTATGTAGGATGGCACTTTTATAATCACATTCATGGTCGATTGGTTAATCTTATTAGAATACTTAGGTTAAGTATGCCATCTGTTAGTCTAATTCCTTTGGTGGTTTAAACTTGACCAGGTAAGGTCTGGTGACTGGTGCCCCTGACTTATCCATCACTATAACATTTCCTTTAAACATGTTTCCATAGCAACTAAAATAAACCGTATGATCTTGTGCCACCAAGGATCCAAAACATCCTTCCACACCTTCCGCCTGGCCAAGCCAATGAAATTTCTTGGTGCGTAGATCCAAAATAGTGACGATTTCCAATGCCTTTTCCAATACTTTGCCGCCATGATTTCCCGCCATAAAATACAGCCGGCCCCATTCCTCGTCAAGCGCAATATTGGGCGTATAGTGGCCTTGATTGGGCATCCCCAGAATGTGACCAAGATCCTCAACATGAGTTGTTTGGGGATCTAAGCTCCACACAAATCCGTCCGTACTGATGGCATAAATGATATTTTTTGAAGAGACAACAGAAGCTCGAAAATCTTTTAATGTACCAGGCAAATCCACATCCAGGTCTGTGAATATTTCGGTGTCGGGATCAAATTTTGTTAGTCCCCCAACATCGTTTGCGAAATAGCAAAACCCATCGTTATCCATGATCATTTCCCTAACCCGGTCCGTCACCCTGCTCATGCGTGCCACCGACTCATAGCGATTGAGTTCCATCGAATGGAGTTTGACTCTAAAGAATTTAGCACGGTCGACCGTTATGCCGTTCAGAATATTTCTTTGCTCATCGTAATATAAGGCGACGACGGCACCATTGGGATAGGGAATACCTAAATAATCAATATCCTGGGTATTAGGGTCATATCGAATCAGCGCACCCCCGGCATAACTTTTTGGAAAATACGCTCGGGTGTATTCATGCGCATAAGACAATCCCATGTAGCCAGCGAAATAAAGAATGCCTTTTGAATCACTAACAATATTTGAATGAATTTTGCCGTGTCCTGGTGTTTCCGCATTGGAATAAATGGCACTGGCCTTGTTTAGCTCCAGCACGACCTTCGACTCATCTTTTTTTGGATCATAGTAAGAAATGGCGGTATTTCCAAAACCCCAGGGTCGTTCATATTTTTCATCCTTGTCAAAGGGTCCAGTGATTGCATCGGCACCCCAGTGATCACCACCACAAAACCAAATCTTTCCATCGGGAGTTTCAGTTATTTTGTTCCAATTGGTATTCTGCGTGGAGATGCCATCCCACATGAGTCCTTCAGCAGCTATCATATCTAGACGCAGCTCCACAATATTACTGGTGTCAATGCTCGTCTGGCTGCAGATCAAAATAGGTGTGATCGCGAAGAACACGACGACTGATGGTGGTTTTTTCCAAATACCCATTTTCTAGTTGCATGTTTTACCGTCCCTACCATAAATTTCATCTCTGAAAACAACACTGTGCTCAATTATCGCCTAGAGACGGCTCAATAATTATTGCCGATGCTCACAACCAAAGCTACACAAGAAAACTGAAAGGACCAGATTGCAGTTATGGGCTGTGCAGCTAACCCCCGCTCTGTACTATTCGAAAAATAATTCTTATTCTTAACTAAGATTTCTGGACACAATTAAACAAGATGTCATGAATAAGCAGGGTAGTAAGTCTGGCAAAGGCCTATCGCGTAGATCCTTTATGGAGCATTCGGTAAAAGCCGGTACAATTTCCTTCTTAGGTCCCAATCTTTTGGCTTATCCTTTTGGCTCAGATAAGATCAAAGTAGGGCTTGTCGGTTGTGGGGGTCGCGGAACAGGTGCAGGAATTATTGATTGTGCTGAATCTTCTCCTGGGATTGAGTTAACGGCCATTGGTGATCTTTTCAAAGATCATCTGGATGCTGCTCCTGAGGCGATTAAAACCAATCTTGCGAAAAGAAATCTTGCTGTTGATGAAATCTACAAGGTTACCGCCGACCGGACATTTTTGGGATTTAATGCCTATAAGGAAGTAATCGACAGTGGGGTAGATATGGTGATCCTTACCACTCCACCTAATTTCCGGCCACAACATCTGAAGTATGCAGTGGAAAAAGGGAAGCATGTGTTTATTGAAAAGCCCATTGCAGTTGATCCAGTGGGAGTGAGAAGTGTGTTGGAGAGTAGTGAAATGGCCCAGCAGAAAGGATTGACCATCATAGCTGGTACCCAGATGCGAAGGCTACCCTCAAATGTTGAGACCATTCAACGCATTCACGATGGTGCCATAGGCGAAATCAATGGTGGTCAGGTTTTCCGGGCGGGTAGTGGGATGCGAAATTGGAGGGCTTCGGAAAAAATAAAACGGCCAGAGTGGTCTGAAATGGAATACCAGATCCGAAGATGGTTGATGTGGAATTGGCTATCGGGTGATTTTGTCGTGGAAATGCATGTACACAATCTGGATATCATGAACTGGATTATGGGTTCCGCTCCGGTAAAATGCCTGGGGATGGGTGGTCGCCAGGCGAGAATTGGGTATGAGTATGGCAACAACTACGATCACTTTAGTGCAGAATTTCAATATCCAAATGGAGCTCTGGTTGCTTACATGGGTGCCCAAATTGACAATTATGCAGCCAGGAATCATCAGAGGGTAGTAGGATCTGAAGGTTCTGCTGTCCTTGACTTTCGCCATGGAGAGATTAAGGGATCCAATCCTTTTATAGCGGAGAACGATGGGCCCAACCCGTCAGTACGCCAATATCAGGACATGATCGACAGCATTAGAAACGGCACCGCAATCAATGAAGGCAAGCAAATAGCCGACAGTACTTTAACCGCTATTATAGCCAGGATGAGCGCTTATACGGGTCAGGAAGTTAATTTTGACTGGGCACTACATCAATCTGAGCTCGATATGAGCCCTAAGGTGATGGAGTTTGGTCCTTTACCACACAATGATGCAGCCGTGCCGGGGATTACGACATTATTTTAGATGCTGACCGCAGTGTTATCAATGTAAATTGCTGTACGTCCGGCATGGTAATTAATTAGGCGATCATTGCGCGATAAGAGGAGCGGGTTTCAATCTAATTAAAAATTCTGTATTAATTAATTATACCCCAATGGACCGACGGTGGGTACCATCTAGGTGAAGTGAATAAGGCTTTTGCTGCTAGTTAATTAAATACTACATGTAAACGGTCAGAAACTGACCATCAATCTACAAGTTGATCTCTCCACGTTCCTCCATCTTTTCGACGAGCGACCTCAATACTACTTTTTCTTCTTGCGCCTTCCTGACAATTTCCTGGAATTTCGGATCCTGTCTAAGGTTTTCAAATAGCGGGTCAATGGTTATGTAGTCATGCTCTCCAAAGGTAAATCCTTTCTTTGCGTACTTTTCCAGATAATCTAAAGCAGCTTTTTTCTCACCTTTGAATGCAAGTATTCTCGAAAGATTCAAATATGTGTAGCGACTTTCATCAGGTAATTCAGATTTCAGCACTTCAATTTGTTCTTTGACTATTCTGTTTGCCTCCTCTTCTCTTCCCAAATGGTAGAGCACGTAGCCTCTTTCGAAATGCATTCGCTCTATTGCAGTTGGGTTGGTATGACCCAATTCCTTCCACTGTGAAAAATATTCTTCTGCTTTGGCAAAGTCCTTTGATAACAGTGCCTCTTGATAGGATAATTTTAAGCAATGTTGTTTACAAAGTGCTTCTTGACAGGTTAAGGTAGAATCTGCAATTTGACGTGCTCTTTCGTATTTTCCCTGGGCCTCGTAGGCCAGTATAATCATTTCAAACCCCGAACACCAGCGCGATTTATTGGCTTTAAAGCTGTATTCTATCACCTTCTCATAGTGTCCTAAATTAAGGTAACAAGCCGCAATATTGATGTAGAGGCTGGAATGGTCATCAGAATCTCTTTCCAGTGCCTTTTCCAAATGTGGAAGTGCGCGAGGGAATTCACCATTGGCGCTATATACTCTGCCCAAAGCAATGTGATACCAGGACTTTCCGGTTAAATCAAGCGCTTTGTGATAGTGATCGATAGCTAGGTCAAATTGCTCCGTAAAATAGTACAGATCACCCATTAGCCCATACGCAGCAGGTAGACTGGGGTCAAGACGCATAGCCTTGTCAACGTAGACAAATGCCGAGTCATAATTTCGTTCGGCCGCATGGGTCGCTCCTTTGTCTAAAATCGCCAGCGCATAGTTCGGATCTAATCTCAACGCTTCTGCCAATAAATTGCGAGATCTTTCCAAATGTTGGGGATCCCAACTCTGGTAATACAGCAATCGCTCGTGCTTTGCTCTTATGCAAAGGTCATAGGCTTCGATATTACTAGTCGGTATTCGATCAATGCTTTCTCTTTCTTTCGGCGTGATGACAGCACTGAGTGACGATGCAACTTTTTTGGCAATATTTCCCTGAACCACAAAAATGGTATCTGAAAATTCACCATCATAAGTGTTTGACCATAAATGGTTGCCAGATGCAACATCAATTAGCTGTGTGGTCACCCGGAATCTGTCTCCGTATTTTCTGACCGCCCCCTCCAGGAGATAAGCGACATCTAGTTCGTTTGCAATAGCGGCAAAGCTTAATACACTACTCCTGTATGGTTCAACTGCGGTCCTTGACTTCACCCCTAATTGTTTTATTCTTTGTAGGTGATTAAGGATTTCATCCATCATTCCATCGCAGAAGTACTGGTTAGTGCTATCGGGACTATCATTTTTGAAGGGTAACACCGCAATAGATTTGTCAGTAGCCGCTGCTTGCAAAGAATCTATCTGCTCTTTATCTTGACTAGAGAAAAAAACGAAGGCAAATACCGATATCAGGATTACACTCAAAAAAACTAAGCCCAGTTTTTTGTAGTTGCCTAGACTTTTGGATACCGCCTGAATGGGCTCATATGATTCTGGAATAATAGCGGGTTCCATACCGTCGACTTCCACGGAATAAATCTTGATCGGATGCTTGACACCTTTTAATTGTACTTGGCGCTGGTACGTTGAACGGATATTTTTTTTGTTTTCCAAATTGAGGTGCACCGATTCTGAAACCAGAACTTGACCCGCTGACGCCAATGCTTCTAATCTTGAGGCCACATTCACATCACCGCCAAAAACATCATCTCCCTCAAAAATCACCTCTCCCTGGTGAATACCTATTCTAAGATTCAAGTCAGGTTGGTCCTCGCAGGTCTTTTGGATTGCTGCAGCACACAACACGGCATCGGTGACGGAGGCGAAGCTGGCAAGTACACCGTCTCCCATTTCTTTCAACCACCTGCCATGGTACTTTTCAATAAGTGGTCCTTGAACCAATCGATTTTTGCTAAGCAGGTCAATGGCCTTATCCTCATCTTCATCCATCAATGCGGTATATCCAACCATGTCAGTAAACATTATCGCAGCAAGTTGACGGGACTGGCTCATGCAGTTTGAAATTTCACATTTTTAAATTACGAAAAGAGCAAATAAAATCGTTGGTACCGGCGATTTAGACATTTCGATGTTAAGGTGTGATCTGCAATTTTATTCTACATCCCACCATATTCTGGTGGTAAATTCATCTGGTCCTTGCCGATCAATTGCTGCTCTGTAGGCATCTCCATTCAAAGCAACTTCGTCTTCCGGATATCGCAGTCTTCGGGGAATGGTTCCATTGGAATCGTTACCTGGGTAATCAACTGGTACCAATGCCGGATAGCCAGTTCTTCGCCAATTCGCATAGGCCTCAAATTCATTGAGAAAAGTGACGATCCAAACCTGTTCACCTATTATCCTTTGCCATTGGGCGGACATATAAGGATTAGCATTTAGATATACCTCCACTCCCTCTTCCGGGATCACTAACGAAGCATCATACAATGTATACAGTTTCATCGCCGCCTTTAACCCCTTGGTATAGTGGGTGGCTGCACTACCCGTATGCCAACCTCTTTCGACAGCTTCAGCCAGCAGGAATTCTACCTCAGCATAGGTCTGGAATATCATGGGAGAACTCCGTAAAACCAGCAACGGGTTTATTCGGCTATAGGTTTCTAAATCGGATACTCCAGGATAACTTTGGATTGTGGCGGCATTGAAACCATTGGGCAAACCTTTGTGAGGACCTCCTGATTTCACCCAACTCAGTACATCCAATCTAGGGTCATTAGTAGCAGCCAACATATCCACTAGCGATGAACTTAATCGTTGGTTGTCCTCCCCTATAAAATTTGAACCATCCCAACCTAAAAATTCACCAACCCCATTCATATTTATGCTTTCAGGTCCATCCGTATGCTGAATATAATTGGTATCATCATCGCTTTCCATGACTCCTCCTGTAATGGCTTTAGATACCCAGGTTTGAGCCATTTCCGGATCAACTTTGGTCAATTTCATTCCCATTCGCAGCATCAGGGAATAAGCAAATTTTCGCCATTTTTCGATATCACCTTTGTAAATAAGGTCCTGCATACCAGGACTAGGTTGTGATATGCTCAGTGTTGATGCTGCCGTTTCCAATTCGAACAAGATCCCTTCAAGATAGAGGTACTTATCTCCTCTCCAAAATTCTTCTAATGAAGCAAGGTATTGTATCATGGTGGATTGATAACTTAACTGAGCACCCCAAGCGGCACTGCGCGAGGTCTGCAACTGTGTGCGAGCCAGAATAAAACCCGGATCAATCGCATTTGCAACAGTGGGGTCAATATTGAGCTCCTGCAATTCTTCCGTGTTGCATGAGCACAAAAATCCGAAGAGAAAAGAAATTAGAAGGATGACAAGATACTTTAGGTACTGCATGTTATTGGAACCTCCACATTGTCTTAAAATGAAAAATTGAGATTAACACCATAACTGGCAGCCTGTGGTACGCCAAAAGATTCTAAACCTTGCGCATTAGTACTGTTATAGGTTTGTTCGGGATCAACATTGTAATCTACGAGCTAATATTCAAGATAAATCGTGCATCGGCCATGAATACCATTAGCTTGAATATACCACAAAAAATCCATTACACAGAAGAATCAATAGCAAGAAAGTTTTAAGGATTATGAGATAAAGGAAGAGGATCAATATCATCGATAGGGTAAAAAAGCGTGGTGGTTTTTCGACCATTTTGGTAAAACCAAAACAACAAGCAGCACGAGGGGAACATACTGATTCGACGTTGAGCTGCTCTATGACTTTTCGAAGTTGGGCAACCGGTACTGATCCTGGAATAGGGAAGCGATAGATGGCTATTGGTTTGATGTTCTCATAGGTCAGTCTCTCAAGAGAGTTTACGGAGTGCTTCTAAGCTTGATCAACTCCTGATTGACATAGACAAAGTTCAGGAAGTAAATTTGACTGGGCAACATCAATCTGAGCTCGATATGAGCCCTAAGGTGATGAAGTTCGGTCCTTTACCGCACACGGATGCAGCAGTATCCGGACTTACCACATTGTTTTAGATTTTGATTAAAATAGATCGTTGTGGATCGTCGTATTTTCCTCGATGGGCATTACTGATTATTGAGCTATAAAATTGTCATTGTCCTTATCCTCGATCCAATTGTATTCAATTTCTTTAGCCACTTTTCTTGCAAATTCAATCCCATGTCTATCGGACAGGAAGCCTAATGCCATATCCATACCGGCACTAACCCCAGAGGAGGTGTAATATTTTCCGTCGATCTTCCACCTCGCTGTTTTGTCCCATTGTACATTTGCACTTTGAGATGAAACCCAGGAAAATGCTCTTTTATTGGATGTGGCTTCCCTCCCGTCTAAAAGCCCTGATTTTGCAAGCAGCGCACTACCGGTGCAAACACTCAATACATAGTCACTTGCCAATGCTAGTTCTTTTATCTTCTCCAGCAGCAAAGTATTTTTAATCTCTTTTCTCGTTCCCAGACCACCAGGAACTAGAATTATCCGGGGGCTGTCACTTGCCGTTTCTATTTTCTCCGTCACGATTGAAACCCCGTGTAGGTTCGTTATGACTCCCCCTTCAAGAGAGTAGAACTTTAGTGTATATAAGTCAACCAATCGACCAAAAATCTCCGCTGGACCAAAAACATCTAAAGTTTCATAATTATTGAACATGATGAAGCCAATTTCCATAGTATTTTCTTTCGAAGTGTTCTGGTTTTCTTGCTGTGCTATTGATCTAGTTGTCCCACAGGTGATCAGAGCAGCACTAAACAAAGCGAATAACTTAAGGGTAGGTACCATTTACTGAGAGACTTTTATTGGTGACAGGCTTTTTCTCATTTTTAGAATTGAAATACCTATTTCAGATTGCACCTTCATAGGTCCGACTTGTATCATCTGGTGGGTCAGTAAAATCTACTATCTCTTTTTCCAAACTGCTTCACTGTTTAAAATCAGTAATGGTCTTCCCATCATAACGATATACCCCATCTAAAGCGCCATACCAGATACTTCCATCATCAGCCTCTAATATCCCAAAAATCATATTATCATGTTCTGCATTAATTTCAATTGCAGTTGGCTTGTTGCCAGACAAGGACCTTTCATCATAACGGGAAAGTACCCATCTACCATTGGCCGTTTGGGAACTCGTCCAGATGTTGCCATTTTTATCTTCGTAAATGTATCCAACAAAATCTTCAGTGATATTAGTAAAACTATTGCCGTCATAGCACCAAAGGCCATCGTTGCCACCCAACCAAATATTACCCTTTTGATCTTCAATAATAGAACGGACATTCGTAAAGGGTTTGCCGTTGTAGGTCAAAGTGACAAATGCTTTTCCATCATACCGAAAAGAATAGCTTCTCGTAGCAAACCAAAATCTACCAGTTTTGTCCTCAATGATAGCGTTGACTTCATTAGGGGGTCGTGTAAAATCTGGTATCGTTTTTCCCGATCTATCTTCGAAGATTGAATCTCTACTTAGGATAAAATTACGAAAAGATTCCCCGTCATAATGGCTTGCTCCTCCATTAACACCAAGCCAAATACCACCTGATCTATCTTCATAAATGGAAAGAATTTCGTTATTAGGAAGTCCGTCATTGGTGGTGAAATTTTGAAATGACTTCCCATCAAAACAATACACACCCGACCCTATAGATCCAAACCACATGTTGCCTCTTCTGTCTTCTAAGACAGAAAAAAAGCGGGCAGAACTCACCTCGCTGATAATATTGATGAAAGATCTTCCATCGTATTGAAAGACACCCTGGAATGTTGCAAGCCAAATGTTGCCATTTCTGTCTTGCTCGAGGGTGCGAGTGATCGTGTTAGGTCCGTAGGAGGTAGCTGCCTCGTGGGCTTTGTCATTGATACTATCGTTTGGTAATGGTGTCTTATTCTGCCCCATACTGATAGTGCAGGAGAAAGTCATCAAAAACAACGTGAAAGTCAGAGCGTATTCTTTCATTTATTTTTGTTGTGTAATTTAAACTATTTTCAGATATGATTTTTCAATCTCAGGTGGTTTTTTCGTCTAAAGCTTTTCCACTCTTATCTGGGTTAAGAATAGGCTCTTAAATGTCGTGTCTTCATTCTATTTATACCAGGCAAGCACTACTCTACACATGTTTGTTCTGTAGAATTTATCAAAGTATCTGTTTGGTAATTTGGATAATGGATGCAGGCATAAATTTAAGGAATAGATTGACTATATTTAACGTCAATACACACTTGATTTTGCATGCGAATCTTTTTAATTCTTACCTTCCTAGCTTTCTTGATTCGATCTGGAGTTTCACAATCAATTGCCCTCAGCACTCAGGAGGATGTCGATAATTTTCCATCCGTATACGGCTCACTCGATACAATCCATAGATTGATTATTGGTGTAAGCTTAGGTTACCCCAGTACAGACATAGAAAACCTTGATAGTCTGAAATTCATAGTATATATACGCAATGAGCTAAACATACAGGAGAATGACTCACTGGAATCACTCCGGGGGCTGCAAAACTTAACGGGAGTTGGGAGATATGTCAGAATACAATTTAATCAAAATTTGATGTCTATTGATCATCTCTCGGGGCTAGATTCAGTCGGAAATTTTATTTCACTCTACAATAACCCTACCCTGACAGATTGTGCTATCTCACTAATCTGCGAAATGCTTAAGAATAGTGCCTCTGATGTTTTTGCACACCAGAATGGTCCGGGATGCTCTGGAGCTGAAGAAATTGCAGATTCTTGTAAATTAAAATGTGAATGCCCGCCAGGTATTAGTTTTGAAACTCAAAGTGAAATTAATGCATTTTCAGTGGACTATCCTGATTGCAACAAAATATCCGGAAATGTTTTTATTTCTGGGGTCGACATCACCAATTTAGATAGTCTCATTAGCATTCAAAAGATCTCGGGAGGACTTTCAGTTCTATCAAATCCGACATTGAGCTCACTAGGAGGATTGGAGTCCCTAGATACAGTAGAAAACTTCATACAGATATATGAAAATCATAGGCTAACCGATTTGCATGGTTTGAATGAACTTACTTTTTGTGGGTCCAATTTTTCTATACATATGAATGATTCACTAGCGGATCTTACTGGCTTAGATAATTTAAACCGGATCGAAGGTCAGCTATCCGTGAGTTCAAACAAAAACCTGCACTCCATTTCTAGCCTTAATTCCCTATTACATTGCTACCACATGAGTATTTATAGCAATGATTCTCTTAAATATCTTAATGGATTGGGAAATCTGGATACGATCCGATATTCAGCAATTATTGCATATAATCCAACCCTGCAGCACTTTAATGGTTTTACAAGATTAAAATATGTAGGACTCGACCTGTCAACCGACATATCGTCACTAGCTGGTTTAGACTCACTGGTAAAGGATGACAGCCTGGTAGTGAATGCCTTGAGAAAACAAAATGCCACTGGACAAGAGGGTGGAAATAAAAACTATAATGGTTTGAGGCTTCATTGCGCAGGTTTTTTTTCAAAACTGCTGAATATCTGGCCTGAATGCTATTACACGATTGTATAATTCTTGAGTAGTAGCAAAGATTAGAATCATGGGAACATCGAGACAGATAACTACCATTTAGTTCTTGTCCAACGTTGACAGAAAGGGTTTAAGACCTTTGACACTCTGGCTCCAGGACGATGGATATTTCACTGCTAGTACCTCGAATATTGGATATAGGGAAGTAGGTACAGGGAAACTCCATCTTAACTTGCTCAATGAAGGGCCTGTATATCCATCCGACGATTGTTCGGGCACTTAAAAAGCACCGGCCCTTTTTCGCTCAGGTCAATACGCCCGAGGCAGGGTATGACATCTACGATCGCAGATCTGCCGAGAGGGAAAGAGTGAAATGGGTTGGAGAAGATATTTAGCCACAGATTGCTACTGCCGAAAATGTCACACCACCACCCCATTGCCCCGGTCACCGCGTTACTCAGGAAAGAATGGGCATGGTATCTCAACTCAGGGTATGGCATGGACAGCAGAATAGGGTGGATATTGGATCAACTCTACCAGTAAAAGTAAAAGATGGTGCAGTTGTTGTTGATTTAGAGGCCGAGAGTTTTATAACACTAGCCACAAGAAAATAAGGTGAACCATTAGGTAATCATCCTTTTTAGCGATTTAGTTAAAGAGACTGAACTGGTAATCGACGTTGTGTTCAGATGCAAGGGATTTATGCAGATCCTTCAGTTAGAAATTTTACGGCTTAAACTAGGAATGATAGTCTACAGAGCCAGAAATTAGTGGTTCTCGTTTGTACAGAGCGAGGGTTAGAAGAGTGAAAGAGATTGGTATGTAAGACATCATTAAAATATTTGGTCATATGGTCTAAATCAGCATTTATAGTCAAAGGTCGTAAACAACTTCAGCTGAAATATTAGCAAACCACAAATATTTTAAATATTTTCATTGAGGTTTGCAATTATATGAGTGTACAGGCATCTCATATTAATAATTTGGACTTGTTGGTTGAGCCGGCATGGTTGGAACAGCATCTTGATGATCCTGATATTCGAGTTGTAGATGCAACTGTACAGGTTAAGCTTTGGCCATTTCCCAGAATTAGCAGTGGTAGGAGAAATTTCAAGCGACGGCATATTCCGGGAGCAGTTTTTGCCGACCTGCTGAAAATTTCGGATCCCAAGGCACCTCGACGTACTTTTACGATGCCAAGTGCCGATCGATTTGCAGCATTTATGAGTAAACTAGGTATCGGCGAAGGAGTTAAGGTTGTCATTTATGATGAACGAGAAAACATGTGGGCTGCACGACTATGGTGGATGCTTCGGGCCTTTGGATTTGATCAGGCTTCCATCCTAAATGGAGGGTGGGCAGCTTGGAGGTTGGAAGATCGACCCATATCGTCCGAATCAAATATGTATCGTCATGTGCCATTTATTCCACGTCCGAGACCAGAATTAATGGTCAACAAAGAAGAAGTGCTAAACGCTATTGGTGATAAAGATGCTTGCATTGTGAGTGCATTAGGTCGTCGACAACACCGGGGTGAGCGCAATGAGTATGGTCGAAGAGGCCATATACCGGGCGCAAAGAACGTCACTGCATGGGAGATCTTAGATCGAAACACTAATCGTTATCGACCAATAGAAGAGCTAAGGAAATTGTTTCAACCAGTGTTTGATAAAGATCGTATCATAACCTACTGTGGAGGTGGAGTAGCGGCATCTAGTGATGCCTTTGTTCTTCATCTGCTCGGGCATCAAAACGTCGCAGTTTATGACGGAGGTCTCCTAGAATGGTGCAAAGATCGCAATCTACCACTGGAACTTGATGATTGAAGCCTCCAGATCTGACAAATTCCTATAGCATCTGTCTTTAGATGTTTTGGCAATGTGCCTTATTAATGGCGATCCTTACCACATTATATCGTGTTAAAAATGGACCGCAAGCCGGTGACAGCCAGCTAATTCAGAAAAATCTTCTAGGGTGGCATGTATTTGATCATTAATACTTGCTGCATGAATGGCTGGAGGGATAACTATACTGCCCAAAGAGGATAGACTGTGCATTTAGACTCGGGGAGGTGAAGAAAGCCAAAAAATCTTGCTTTACTGGACTACATCCAGACCCAACCTTAACCCAGTCAAACCAGACGGTCGGCGACTAAATTCGCCGCTACATTGGGGCCAGATGATGGCTTTGACCCATTGCCCACACAACTGCTTCTCACCTACATACCAGTTCAGTCCAGTTTTATGGCTTAACGGTGATCTGTCCACAGGGGAACAATGCAGATTCAAAATGAGGCACTATGCTGATTCTATAAAAAAGGTCATGCTCCTTTAAGACCAGTCCTGTTCGCACCATTCCCCCCGCCTGATAGGAGAGTGCACCAATGTAGAAAAGGCACTCCTCTCCTGGATTAATCGTTTTTTGTAGCATGGTAGGACTTCTAAGACCAGCATCTAAAAAAGATTTTAAACCCGTTGCACCATAGTTGTACAATGATTCTTTGTCAACCGTCATCGTGTCTGAAGGGATAAATAACTTTAAGTAAGCGTCGGGTGAAGAAGGCACTGGGAAGGAATCAGCAGGAAAACCAATAACCAGTTCTATGGTAGCAGCCGTTTCGTTTATGATGCGGGTCCAGAATATTGCCGATCCAAATCCCTTACCCGTGGGATCGACATACCGGTCTCCCTTGGGATAACTGTTTTGGATGATGATCCCTTTCCCCTTGGCCGCATCAGAAGATTCCACCAATTGACCGCTGGCATTAAATACATACGCTCGGTAGTCATACATTGATTTCAATTCCATACGATTGAATTCCTCAGTTGTCTGGTCAGTTTGTCCCAGACAGGCGAGATGCGCTAAACCCAAAAGTGCTATTACGATAAATTGAGCCATTTTTATACTATCCCAGGACTGACGGCCAAGTCCATATCCGAGGGCTTGTATCCAGTACTGTTATATAAGGTCCCATGTCCAGGTCGAAAACGGCCCTACGATATTCTTTGTTGTCACGGATAAATCTCAGGCAGCGGCTTTTCACTGAGGTAAAAGGTATGATCTTGCCGTGACCGGATCTATCTCCGTACATTTCTTACAGCTATAATATAATACTGTTTCTATCGGCTTGTCAGGGAGAGATCGACCGCTCTCTGAAAGAACTTGGAGTGCTTCCGACCTCCCTGCTAAACATTCGACTAAAATACGCCGGATCTTTAAAACCGACTTCATACCCAATTTCGGAAATATTTAGCTGGGTGTTTAACAAGAGCTCTTTGGCGCGGTTTAGCCTCAACTTTTGGATCAACTCCGATGTTGAATGACCAGTGAGTGCTTTGACTTTTCTGTATAGTTGTGTTCTGCTGATACCAAACAAAGCTGCCAGGCGATTGACATCAAAGGACTCGTCATCTATGTGATCTTGCAGGACTTCTTTCACCCTGAGCATAAATATCCCTTCCGTATCATCAGGCAATGGATGTTCGGATTGAGTATAAGCAAAAAGTAGGTATTTCTTTCTCAGGGTGTCCCTCATCTGCCATAATTTTCTGAGTCTTGTTTCTAGTTCCAGGCTGTCGAACGGTTTTACCAGATACGCATCAGCGCCACTTTCGATCCCTTTGATTCTGGAATCTCGGTCAGCCCGCGCAGTCAGCAGGATAATCGGAATGTGGCTGGTACGGATATCTTGCTTCAAACTTGCGCAAACCTCATATCCATTTACTTCAGGCATCAAGATATCTGAAATGATGACATCAGGCATGATTTTTATTGCTTTTTCAATGCCTTCTTTTCCATTATGCGCCAAATGGGTAGTAAAAGTGTCTTTCAGCAACTCAGTGATGTAATTTGCAACGTCTCTGTTGTCTTCAATAATTAGGATCACGGGAGTACCATCCTGTTCTGGTGCAGAAACCCGTGAATGGGTATCGGCAGAGAGCGGTGGCAAGGGTTGAATCACCTCTTTTCTGGGAGCAAGATTTGTAATGGGTAGGCCCACGCAAAATTCCGATCCCCTTCCAGGTTCAGAATTTACATACAATTGTCCTCGCATAAAATCCAGGATATCCGCCACCAGGGCTAATCCGATACCAGTACCCACAGAAGGATAGGTATCATCGGGAATGCGATAAAATCGTTCAAAGATTCGTGGCAACTGTTCCCAGGAGATGCCTTTGCCCTGGTCCCGGACCGAAATGAGTAATATTTCATGATTCGTCTCCATGACCCTGCGCGGAAATATCCGGAATGCAAATCTGCTCTCAAAATCTGTGCTTTCGGACTTCCATATTTCTATCGTAATATCGCTTCCGGCGTGTGAGTTTTTAATCGCATTGGAGACTAGATTGCCAATCAGTGATTCCATACGAGCTGGATCGAAATCCATCAATACAGAAATATCGGGAGCTTGCAGATTTATGCTGATATCTCGCTCCTCGGCGACTCTGGTATGGGGCTCGATCAGATATTTAAGAAAGAGTACAATATCAGATTGAACCGGGTAAAAAGTGATCTTCCCGGATTGAAGTTTTGACAACTCTAGCATTTGATTGATGAGGTGCAAAAGTTTTTGTCCATTCTTCTGTATCATATGTAGCCCCTTTTCCAGCAGTTCTTCGGGCTTTTTCCTGATCTGCTCAGACATTCCAAGGATCAATGTTAAAGGAGTGCGGAATTCATGGGTAATATTATTGTAGAACTGATTCTTCAAGGTGTCCAGTTCTTTCCATTGCTCCGCTTCCCTGGTCTTCATCAAGATCTTTTCTTCAACATATTCGGAGATTGTTTTAAAAATGTTTGCTGCAATCACCAGGATATGTAAAGCAAAAAGAATCAGGTTTATGCGCGGTGGGATAACTTCAACAGGTGTGATGTATGGTTGAATAAACGGAATGCTAATAATAAATGATAAATATATACCGAATAGGATATAGGTATGCAACCTGGTAAGAAAGGAGAGTGAAAACATGTACATGGCCAATCCAACAAGTGCTACACCTCCTGACTGGAGAAGCCCTCCAAACAGGATCGTAGCGGCGATTGAAAAAAACATTCCAACATAAAGGATGAGTGCTGACAAAATTCGTTCGTACTTTCTAAGCGCGATGAACAGAATGATGAAGCCTAGAGTATAACCACCAAAGATCCACATGCCGATGGCATAATACTTGAGTCCCAACTTCCACATAACTAAACCAAAAATCGCCATCATAAAGGGGGTAGGGGTCATAATCTGCCATAACCTTTCTTTATACGCCCGCGTATCTTCATCATCGCCCGGTCGGTAAATAGAGAATTTCATAATCAACAATTTATTCAAAGTACGTTCGGCAACAAATGATTTGAATCACACTTGTATTACATAGCGATGGCCTCTTAAGTAACACAAACGGGAGGCTCTGTTGCAGAGCTTCCCGTTGGCCCTATCTCGTAACAAAAGGAGTTGTTCGCTGAACCTGTACTCAAAAAGCACCAATTGGTGTGATCATGCCTTCTATGGATGCGTAAAATGTGCCATCCTCCTGAAGAGTTATATTGTAATACCGAAAGTGGCCACTTGCACCATCCCATTTTCCGGTCCCCCCGGTGATGACATTCTCGCTGATGCCCTCCTGACCAGGATCCGGGAAGAAGGTCAGTGTACCTTCATAAAAGACCTTGTCCCCGGAAGGAGAATGAAATTCTCCAACGTAATCGGCAGCAAAGACGGACACCCCATCCAGTTTGCCTGGATTACAGTTGAGAAACTCAAGGTGTCCTCCGGCAACATTGCCCAGGTGTGTGATCTGTCCTCCGATATCTCTGAAGCCGCGAGGATAGGGAATATCCAGGCAGAAAACTGGGGCAGGATCAAAATATGGGACTTCGATGACATAGCCCTTGAAAGGAACCATCTGCCTGTGTCCCTTTTTTGCATGAATCACCACAGCGTTATCTAACGCTTCCATCATGGTGTGGATTCCTCGTTGCTGGAGTGGATTGATCTCTTCCTTTTGACAGGCCAACACCATCGCCAGGATCAGGGTAGATAATAAAGACAATGAAATACGTGTTTTCATGGTATACAGATTTAATGATTATGGAATGGAGGACTTTCCTCACATCATTTTCGAATATACCGGTGCGACCGGGCCATGTTCTGGTACTCTTGTTTCATAATCCTGGATATTTGTTCCCTGGCTCTGGGTTGGGAAACAGATGTGAGAACTTCAAGCAACACCCCGGCCGAAAATTAGGGTTATACTCATCATTTTCTCATTGTTGTGCTTTATGACGACAAAATTGACTGATAGATATGGATCGATTCATCGTACTTTCTTCAATGTGATGACACTTCTTCCCCCGATGCTCAGAGCACATCGATCTATGACATCAAAATCACCGGCCTCATCGGCGGTGAAATCAATCTTTTCCACTTTGCGAGCTACAGGAAAGTGCTGATCATCAAGAGAGCCTCTATGGCTTCAATCCACAGCAACCCCACTTGCAGAGGCTGCAAGAGTATGCTGTAACGAACACTGATTCATACAACTGAAGTATTATATCGACGAGGGCAACTGTCAATGTGTCAAATGTGAATTGATGATCCAGGAGTCGGGGACGATGCCATCTCGGGCAAGTTTATTTCTTCGTTCAAAATTGCCGCCAATGCCAGACTACGCGCTGCTCTGAAGGAGTAGCGAAGTAGCTACTGTCATGCCTTGTATATTAATCATTCATATACCAGCACAACTGGTCTAACCATCATACCATCGCCATCTTTAATATTCAAGGGCTGTCCTACAAAATACATTCTATCCTTTCCTAAAAGCTTATTTACATTAAAGAGTTGCTCGAAAATTGGTATACCTCGGGATAAAAAAGTATAGTGAATGGGGGCAACCCGTTGTAAAGCTGTAGTTGAATTGACAGGTGTAGGATTGTCATCGCTTTCTACATTATAAGCATCTGTTCCAATAGCACGAACCGGAAGTTCTGCCAGGTATTCAGCGGCCTCTTGAGTCACAGTAACTCTTTCTGGAATTTCCTCAAGGCTTAACGGAAGTTTATATGCGGTGTAGAGGATTACAATATCGCCCGCATTAATATCGTGACGCTGAATTTCTTCAAGAGGCACACTGCGCCCAGGCGGGAAATTGCTTGCATCAATGATTTTCAAGGGTCCCACGAAGGATTCCAATTGCATTTTATCAAGACCGTCACTAAAGCCTACATGTTTAGGGGCATCCACATGAGGACCACCATGATTGAATAGTTTATAATATGAGTTTGACCCGATAAAACTTCCATCAGGAAATTCAAATTTCCGTTCAATTACATCAAAAGTATTATTTTCCGAAAATCCATACAATTTCATAAATCCACCCCAAACGCGGTCAGGGAGATCTTCAGTTACAACTGCCCCCAAGTCTATGATCTCTTTAGGAACTAATGGATCAATATTCTTTGTTTCTGACTCACAACCCATCAATAAGACTGTGATGAGAACTGCCGAAATCAGGTATTTCATAATGAAGTTGCTCAGAGCATTTATTTAAATAACAAGCAATTAAGAATTAGTCGATTCCCAATCTATGTAAATAATTCGAGATTCCAATATAAGGTCTTTTGTTTTAATCCCGAACTATTCGGATTATTCTATTTCTGATGATCAAACTACGAACTCATTGAGTATAAAGATCTATTGGAGGCCACGGTAACCTGGTGAGATTGCCTTTTTAGGGCTCCTTAAAATTAACATAGGGCATCACGAATTCGGCTTCGGCATGGTTCGTTTCGGGAAATCCACTAGGATTTTCCGCAGTAGCCGAAAGATACCAATTGCGCTGAATTCCGATAATGAATCCAGCCGTAGTGAGCTATACACATTGTTGTGCTTTCGTTAATCATTTTAAATTATTTGTTTCTTAGTTGTATATCTTATCTACATAATCAGTAATAGCCTTTGCCTTACTTTCAAGAGTCTTGAATTCTCTTCCAAAGAAGTCAGCTGTACTACCAATAAATCTGCAATAGGGTAAAATTCGCTTGTCCTCGAAAATGGAATTGTTGACGTCAACATTTGGAATTGTTGGTGAATCTGTTGTAAAAAACTTACGATGTTCCGAATCACTAAAAAGTTTATACTTGAGCTTTCGAAGCTCTAATCGAGTGGACCTTACTGTATTTTTGAGATTGGTCACTACCTCTTGAAAACTTAAGTAATATTCCTGAAGCATTTTCGAAAGTGCAGCATCCGGAAATTTAGAAACGATACCTGATGCATTTAAAAAGTCCCCTGTATTTGAACGTTCAGAAATAATCGGGTGTTGGTACAAGTGTTGAATCCAATGTGAATTTCAGCGAGTCTACGATAACTCTATCATGTGATTCCATTATGGGTATAAGATGCCTCGCTACATCGGCCTGTTCAAGTAAAGTTTCCATTGTTCTTTTTATGTTGCTTCTCTCAACCTGAATTTCTGCACCTATAGACCTGATATTAGTTATCATCATCGCTTTTTGCTTATGCTTTTGATTCCAATTATTAATCTGAAGTGCAATCAAAATTCCGATGACTACAAGAACAATCTACCCAATAGCATATTTAAAATACTACCCCATGTTGTTATCATCCAAAAGGGTATAACATATTTTTCTAAAGAATTTTATCATTACTATTTGGTTGGTTATAATGAAGCACAACTCAAAGGAATGTAAGCATCTATCTTCGAAAAGTCCGGACATCGTGCTGACTGCAACGTCAGTAAGTGCTGGTCCATCTGAAAGATTATGGGATGGACGCAGACATACTGACGATACTGATGATGAATATCAGCACCAAGTAAATGTCAGCACCTTGTTTCCAGCCTGTCCCGTCGGATGTAGATCCCTCGGGACCCGTTGGATCTTGATCCTACGGCGTACAAATGAACCCGTCTTAGGGAAATGCGTCAACCCCTTTTAATTGGTAAGATACGATTTTGGCCTCTCTTTTGGGACCTGTTTGTTAGAGTAACTTACCTTGGCTAAATACATGGAATAGATATCGGGAGTGAGGATGCCTCCACAACCCTGCATCAAGCTTATTTTTGCTGTTTTGGCATAGAACTGGGGCTGCACGTTTAGCGTTCTTATTTAGTTGATGTGGCAATGTTTACCCGTTGCATTGCATCCTACAGGGTAAAACTGTATGCGTATATGGTACAGCTAACAATGTACTGACCCAATTTATCTTGCCATTGTGCCTGTTTGATCCTGAGGGATCTCGATCCTACAAGACAGTTACTCTCACAAAGTGGACACTGAAAATGTTCATAAGAGTGATAGATAAATACCGCTTGTCAGGGAACCCACGGTAAACTAAAATGGAATACTATGTCAGACCCTGTAATGTGGCGCGCATCACCGCGGCAGCCGCTGGAACGCGTTGTTTTGCTCATCTTGTCATCGGCCAAGCTTCTCGTCATATAAAGGAAGAATGTGGGACCCCGCGTCCGCAGCTGCCTTAGCATTCCCAGCAGGTGTATCGCCGAATAGAAATCGCTCGTTGGAGACCTTTGTCGGTAGGAACGCATACAAGAAGATATGACTGGCATCCTCGTATCTTAAATGCTCGAATCTGAACCGAAATTTGGTCTCGCGCAAGCGCTTCACTGATAACTCAGCCAGTTCCGTGCTGGGCCAGAGATCGTCTGCCTCACCGGAGATGAACAGGATCAGCCCCTGGGTTTTTTCCACGGGGATGGTAGCCGCCTGCAGGTTGGTTGCCTTCTCCAACGCGATGAGAAATCCGGATGTCAGCGCGACCGGTTCACCAGCCTGGATTTTCTTGGATTCCTCAGCCTTATAAACCTGCATGTCTGGATCATTTTCGTTGTATTCGCTTGGCATGATTTGATCGCCGTTATGCGTCCACGCCGGTCGCTTCAAGGCGTCCGACGAACAGCATCCCTTCCAGACCACTCCACTCGGAACGACTTTGACGACCGCGTGTATCTGCGGGAAAGTGGCTCCCAGAAGCAGGGCCAGCGCGCCACCGCGTGAGATTCCCTGAACTACAATACGATCACCATCCACCCCGTCCTGGTCGCCGAGTACCTCGATGGCTGTCTTAAAGTACTCCAGCGGTATCTCGACTAGATCTGGAGGCAACGACTCCTCTCCGAAGTAGTCGAGGGCCATGGTGGCAAGGCCATGAGATGCCAGTAAAGGGCTTTGAATATCGAACGGACATTACTTGAAGTTTTAATTACACCTGATTCCAAAGATAATCTACTTGCTTTACCAGCCGTAGGTAGTTTCGATCAGTATTCGTTGAAATGCCCAATTGTCGGGGACGATCCTAAAGCAGGGTCTGCGAGTATCTCCTAATTTATTAAAATATCAGTGGCATCATTTCACCGAAAATAGTGGCACAGTTTTACCGGAATAGACACAAATACAGAAAAAGGGATTAAACGAGGCCAACCCATTATAATCTTTAAAACTAGTTTCATACATTTTGCAATTTTCTGATTGCTAACTGTTTATAGATATGCAGTATGAGTGAATGCGAATATCTTCATATCTACATTGCTAGCAAAAGTCAATATCCGTTAGGCTTCACAAAGCCCATTGTGAAATTGGAAACTAATTTTGCAAAATGTATCAAATTTGGGTCACTCCAATAGGCGCCAACCACCTGAACTCCTATCGGTAATCCTTCTTCTCCAATTCCAAGTGGTATATTAATGCCAGGATGTCCACTGGCATTAAAACATGCTAAATAAGGCCAAGTATAATTCAAATAAATTAGCTCCTTAGCATCATAAAATATCGGAGTTCCAATTTTACAACGCTTAAAAGCAGGTCCATAACTAATTGGGCAAACCAACAAATCAAATTTCTCAAAGAACTGTTCCCATTCACTCACAATACCTGCTCTGATTCCCATAGTCTCTGAGTAATCAATAAAGCTGTCCTTAAACCCTCTATTCAACTCCCGATGGAATTTATCAATTCCTTTTAACAAACCGCTCTTTAATTGCATTTTCATGAATGGTTTGATAAACCATGGTACATCCTGCGAGATCAATTGAGTAAATAACCTCACAAAAAGTGAAAGTGAACGCTCATGTAAATCTCCATCCGGGCCAGAATTTTCCGTTTTACAATTATTCTTTGTGAGTTGATCAATAAAGTCATGGATTACAGATCTGGTCTTAGCGCTTACTTCATACCCAGGCCAACCATCAACCCAAGCTACTTTAAAATCACTCAATGACTTGCCTTCTGGGTTTTGCCATTCGATTCTGGGAATATTTCTATCACTGTTGTGTGGTGCTCGAATTATCTTCCATATCAGCTCAAGGTCTTCCGGATTTCGCGCCATGGGACCCGCCTGGGCCATGTGAAAAGCAAAGCCCCGTGCCCCCTTTGGTTTTGGAACTACTCCATGCCCAGGAACAGTATTTTCTGTGGGTTTCATTGCATAGAGACCGTAATAATTGGATGGGTTACGAATAGAACCTCCGAAATCCCCTCCTAGTTCAATTGGAGTCATACCAGAAGCAAGTGCAGCAGATGATCCAGCGCTACTACCGCCCGGGGAATATTCAGTGTTGTATGGGTTTTTCCCTTCAGGATAAATGTCGCCGGATATCTGATAATCCGTTAAGTTCTTTGGCACATTGGTTTTACCTATGATGACTGCTCCGGCATTTTTTAGTCTTTTAATAACTACAGCATCTTCAGGTGATACCCAATCTTTTAACATTTTAAAATTTAAGGTAGATTTTGTGCCCTTAACCCAAAATTGTTCCTTTACGGTCATCGGCACCCCATGAATTGGGCCTCTTAATTTGCCAAGTTTGACTTCTTTATCACATTCAGCAGCAATTTCAAGTGCTTCCTCCTCAAGGGATAAAACAACTGCATTTAATTCAGAATTGTATTGTTTGATCCTAGAAAAATGCTCTTTCACAATACCTGTAGAAGTTGCTTCTCTGGTTCTTATAAGGTGTGCAAGTTCTATAGCTGACTTATAAATATATTTACTCTTGTTTTTGAAACTTTTGCTAACGATTCGCGTCTATACGTCACCGGCGGTTCTAAAGAACTCACTTTTAGGTTAGGATAAAGTTAGTAAAATGCAAAGGCTGTGATCTTAGCACTTTGCCCGCCATTTTTTTTCTCCTTTCATGGTTTAAATCTTTCAAATGTTTGTCCGTTGAATTTGTATACTCCATTTTCGTGTGTTCCAAGCCAAAGTTCGCCATAGTTGTCTTTGTAAATGCTGAATAAAGTAATGTCTTTTGAATTATCTTGAACTACATAATGATCTATTTTCGATCCATCATATTTCCAAACGCCACTACGATAGGTTACAAACCACAGATTATTATTGTTATCCCTTACAGTTGATAAATACTCTTCTAAATCGCTATCCCTTTTACCATCTAAACCCCGTATGCTTTCGTGTCTTGTGTAAAATTTATTGCTTTTTAATGTTGTGCTGTCGTAAACACTATAACGATATTCGGTATTGAACCAAAAGTCGCCATTTTCGTCTTCCGTAATTGACCGCACTCCGTTGGCACCTTCGTTACGAAATTCTGTCACATCCTCCTCCGTAATCCATTCAAACGATTTTCCATCGTATCGGCAAACTCCAACTGGGTTTGTACCAAACCAAATGTTTCCTTTTTGGTCCTTAAAAATGCTGTAGATTCCAAAAGGATTGGTTAGGTTTGGTGGTTTAGGCAACTCCAATTCATACAAAGTAATACCGTCATAGCGATATACTTTCCTCTCATTTTCGTAAGAATATCTAAACCACATATCTGTGGATTCAAGTTTCCAATCATTACTGGAGATTGCTGATAATGTCGTGAAGGTACTTCCGTCAAACTTAGATATTGTAGACTTTGAGTTGCAACTGGAGAAGTATATGTTGCCAGATTTATCTTCTTTTATTTCATCAACTCTATTGTTTAGCAATCCATGCTTGGTGGTATAATTAATCAATGTCTTTCCATCATATTTATACACTCCTGTTTCCCAACTGCCAAACCAGTAGATATTCTTATTGTCTTGATAAACAACCATTATATTACTACCAAGTTCTGTTACAGTATCGCCTTCTACAATGTTGTCTGTTTTAACCTGCTCTTTAGTGGTCTGTTCATTACAAGATGTCAATAAAACCAATGCGTTGAAAAAAGTATATATGTTTAATTTTTTTATCATTTGTTTGAAGTTTGTATTGTCGTGATAGAGTTACAGGTAACTCAAAGGAATGTCTGCATATATCTTGGAAAGTTCGGACATCGTGCTGACTGCAACGGCAGTAGGTGCTGGTCCATCTGAAAGATTATGGGATGGGCGTAGACATACTGACGATACAGATGATGAATATCAGCACCAAGTAAATGTCAGCACCTTGTTTCCAGCCTGTCCCGTCGGATGTAGATCCCTCGGGACCCGTTGGATCTTGATCCTACCGGGTAAAAACGAACCCGTCTTAGGGAAATGCGTCAACCCCTTTTAATTGGTAAGATACGATTTTGGCCTCTTTTGGGACCTGTTTGTAAGAGTAATTTGCCTTGGCTGAATACATGGAATAAATATCGGGACTGAGGATACCTCCACAACCCTGCATCAAGTATATTCTGGCTGTTTTGGCATATAACTGGGGCTGTACACATCTCGGTATTAATATCATAGTATTTGTCTGCATCATGGCTTTGGGTTTAGCGATGGAGAAGATCTTCCTTTGGGACATTTAGAATTAGATCGATAAATTAAGTAGTGCCTCTGGAATTGAAATATAGCGATCCTAAGACCCTTTACCTTTACTTACCCTTATCTGTTTTCGGTTCCCGTCTATGTCTGTAATCTTCACGTTCAAAGCTTCACTCAATCGGAGACCAGTAGCATATATGAAGGTCAAAAATACCTGGTGTTTATAATTTACCGCATGTTCAATGATCTTACTTACATCCTCTTTCGCTAGAATCTCCGGAAGTCTCTCCTCTTTTCTTGGCCGAGGTACCTTTTTTAAACTCCAGGTAAGATTGGCTACTTCCCTGCCGATTTCATTGACGAATACTTAGAAGGCCAGCCCACCCGCTTCGCGGTTTCCTCGCTTGAATGTCCCCGGGACATTCATCCCGCTGAAGCGCGGGAATCGCTCGTCAATCATTCTTTATTCGCTTCAGCAAATAAGACTTGGCATGCTCCTGGCCGTACCTGCCCCTAATTCCCTTCGATCTACGAAAATTATACAGTGCTGACATTCATCGTCAGTATCAAATTCTCGTAGTGTCCTCAGGTAACTAGCCCTCGTCTGATCGCTGAAATTTTTCAGTAATAAATAATTATCGAACTTCTCTAGCCTATCATCAATTGTTGCCATGATTGGAATATTTGGTTCATCCATTCTATGGCAAAAACCAATCCGATCAACCTATTTCCAAGGATGATTTTTCTGGGATCTCTAACGGGTTTGTTCAACGGCCAAGTACAGCGATAGTAGCGACAATAGGAGCCCTTATCTGCTGTACATTGTTGTCGGTAGTATTTCATTCGCAGGAATTTTTATTACTTTACCATCCTTGGAGACTACTAATGGAGTGTTCTTCTCCTTCTTAAGCTTAGCCATTTTTTCATAGGCTTTTTCCAGGCCCCTAAGTATAAGATCACTTTCTTCCTTAAATGTTCTCTTATTCATTTTCTTGTATAATTTTATTCCACAAAATCATATTGTAAATCTCTATTTTACCAGAAATGCTCTGAGAAATTTCTTTGTAAGGTGTACCGGAATTATCAATAAACATCCAGTTGTCAACTACTTCTCCATAAAGGTGGAAGAAATTTGACAATCCCCGCTTATACCTCCGTTCGATGATTGGAGTTGGTATATTATGTCCACCTTCTTCCACTCTTATTTTTACACGTTCAATAGCAAGTTCAATTGAGTTCAACCAAAAAAACAATAGTGTGGTTTCATAACCCTTTTGTCTGGCATCTTGTACCAACCTGACAAAGGTTCTGCTCGCCAAGGTGGTCTCAAAAGCAAAGCTTTCACCTGCCCTAACGAGTTCATCAATTCGGTTCAACATTATTCTCCCGGCTTCAAAAGCCACTGTCTCTGGCTGAAAGGGAGACAATCCTCTGGCGATTTCATCAGCATTTACAAACTCCCTGCAATCCAGGATTTCAGGTAAAATTGTATAGGAAGCCGTGGTTTTCCCCGCTCCATTACATCCTGCGATTATGTACAATTTTGGCACTTTCTATCCCTTTTGTCCAAAGATAAGCTTTCGTTCTGGACTCCAAATTCCTATTTGTCTATTACCGACAATGTCTTGATAAAATGCGTTTTAATGCATTTTATCTTTTGTTGAACTAAATCGCCTATCGGCGATGGTTGCCATTGTCTTGAATCTAACACTAAAAATCCATAACTCGGAAGAATTAGTAACCAAAAAATTTTCAGAGTTATGGAAAAAAGTAAGAGAGCCACTATCATCGATAGGGCAAAAAACGAGGTTGAGGGATTTTCAACCATGTACACTAAGTTAGAACAAAAAGTAACACTTGGAGGACTTTCTGAGTCTACACTCGGCAATTACGGTCGATGCATCGCCAAGATAAGTTTGCATTTTGGACAACCGGCAGTGAACTTGGAGGAGGAACAGATTAACGGCTATTTGTTTGATCTTGTCAAGGGAGAGTCTCCCTCAAAGAGCTATTTCAAGCATACAGTCTACGGTTTGAGATACCTGTTTCGAATGTATCACAAGGAAGACAAGGCCATTAGGTTGCCTAGCCTCAAAAGAGAAGCTCCTTTGCCAGTTGTACTGAGTAAGGATGAGTGTCGAAGGCTTTTTTAGGCCGGGAAGATGCTAAAGCATCGAGTGCCATTGAGCTTAATCTATTCCTGTGGACTCAGACAAATGGAGGTTCGTAATCTCCAACAAAGGGATGTCGACTTTGATCGAATGCAAATCCACATTCGCAAAACCAAGTATCGAAAGGAGCGATATGTCCCACTTAGTCCACTAATGGCTAAAGGTCTTAAAAAATACTTCCGGGCCTATGAGCCAAGAAAATACGTTTTTAATGGAAAGAGCTTGAATAGTCCATTGTCAGCACGAGGAGTGCAGTGGGCAATGAAGGAAGCACTCAAAGCCAGCAACATCAAAAAGCAGGCCTGTGTACATACATTACGACAAAGTTATGCTACTCATTTGCTGGAATTCGGAATGGACATTGACACCCTTAAGTCTTTATTAGGCCATGCTCATTTAGCGACTACCATGGTCTACCTTCACGTTGCCAGGATTTCCGGAACTGAGAGATTCAGTCCGTTTGATAGGCTCTATGAAGGCCTACAAGCCATCTCAGCTAACAAGGTTTCCTTCAAATACAAAGTGCATATTCCGACTAAGCTGACCCCCATATTCCGGGCTGTTGACCCCCTGTAGAAATTTCATCTCCATTTCCTTATTTAAGATAGTTGTTTTGTTGGTTTTCTCATGCTTTTTCCTTTCAATTCTATTCTGTGTGCTTTGGGTACTAGGCGGTCAAGAATGGCGTCTGCAATAGTCGGATCATTGAGATAGGTATGCCATTTTGACACAGGTAATTGCGAGCAAATAATTGTTGAGGAGCGCTCATATCGGTCTTCTAGTATTTGCAGAATAATTAGAAGGACGGACTGGGACAAGGGTTGAAGACCAAAGTCATCCAAGATAATCAGGCTGGCTTTTCTTAATCTGTTGAGCCATTTTATTAATGTTCCATCTGTCTTTGCCAGGGTGATTTGTTCTGTGAATCGGTTTAGATTAAAGTAGAGTGTTCTTTTACCCAGGACGCAGGCCTGGTGTCCCAGCGCACAGGACAGATAAGATTTTCCACAGCCTGTGGCGCCCGTAATAAGTATATTTTCACTCCTATCGATATAGGCGCCATCCGCTAATTTGGTAATGTGCTCTTTTTTTAAGTTTCTTGATGATGAGTAGTCTATATCCTTTAAGTTGGCCTGGTAACGCAGTTTGCTGAGTCTGATAAACAAATCCATTCTTTTGTTGGACCTGTAAAGTAGTTCAGAATCGATCAGCTGTGCGATGAGTTCGTGATTGTCCGGATGTTGGTTGACAGGAAGATTAAGGATGGCCTCGTATGTTGACGCCATGCCTCCCAATCTAAGATCCTTCATTGTCTCCAAGGTTGCATTTTTCATATTCGATTTCTTATTTATAGGTTTAATTAGTTATTGATAAGCATCCTTTCCTCTGATATTCTCATGATCTGATAGCGATTTTGTTGTGAACAAGTCGGGTTCAGATTGGTCAAGGTTTTTGTCGAGTATCCGTTTAAGAAGCCCGTAGTTGACTTGGCCAATTTGATAACATCTGCTGCATGCAGCCTCAAGACGTTCATGAGAGAATCTGTTGGCTAGATTAAGTACACCTAAGCAACTTTTATAGGATTGTTCTTCATAGAAGGTCGAGATCAGGATTTGCTGGATAGCCCAATGTGTCATCTGACCAATACTCTCTGCCAGACTGGTAAACTCTTTGCTGGTATAGCCACTGAGCTGCTCGTATATCTTGTGTTTTTCGGGCATATGTTGGGCATTAGTAGTATACTTTTTACCGGTGCGTTCATGTACTGCAATGCGACTTTGCTTATAGTATATCTCCAATATGGTAGAACTATACCTGACATCTACTCTTTTCCCTACATGAGAAAAGTGTACTGAATAGTATTCTTTCTCCTGCCCTAGATAGATATGGTAGTTCTTTCCCACGGTAGCCTTCTTTTGCTTTCTTAATTCAAATAAAGTGGTTGGCAACGGCCTTAGCAACGGTTTTTCATATTGTTCAAAAATACTTCTCCGACTTCCTGGTCTTTTTTGAAAGGGTTCATTATTATGATCAACCAGTCTTTTTCTGATTGCATGATTCAGCTCACTCAAACTAAAGTGCTGCTCATTTCGCATTTTGGCATAGATGCGCGTATAAATAGTGCTTATAATGTTCTCCACACTTGCTTTGTCTTTTGGTCTTCCTACCCGGCAGGCTTGCAGGTCTATGTGGTAGTGAGCTCCTAGTTGATTGCACAATTCGGTAAAGGCAGGTTCGTAGCGATCTGCTTTTTTTACGTAAGCTGCAAAGTTGTCTGATAGCATAGCATGTGGAGTGCCTCCAAAAAACAGGAAGGTCTGATTGAGACCATGTATTACATCCGGCGTTTGTTGACTATTGATAGCCATCGCAAAAGTATATTGACTATAGGGTAATACGGCGGCTATGATTTCGGCCGGTATGATCTCTCCGGTATCTCGATTGATCCAGCTTAGTTTCTGACCAGCAAAATCTGCCATCATCTCTCTAGCTGGCTCATGCTTAAGATGTATGGTTAACTTTCTACTTTGAATGTGTTGGCCTAACCTTTCGCAGAACTGGCTGTACTCAAAACCATCTGGATGCTCACCCTTATACTCCTTCCATAACAACTGTCTGGTCACCCCAACCCTGCCCAATTCTGACAGCCAATAGTTTACCTTTTCCTCAAAAATCCCTATGCGTTCCGAATCCAAAATCACTGTTTCGGGATAGATTAGTGTTTTGAGCTGCTCATCATCCAGGGTCAATAACTCCTCCTTGGATATCTCTACTTGCTCTGCCAGCCGTACATACTTTCGAACAGTATTCTTTGAAATGCCCAATTGCCGGGCCACGACCTTGTATTTCTCAGTCTCTAGATAGGTTCTGATGATCTGTCTTACTTCTTCCATACGTTTAGATTGATAGGCCATTTCAATTAGTTTGTGCTAAATGACCTAATGTATGGATATGAACTTTCTACTTCCCTATGCCTCTCTACAAGGGGGTCAACCCCGTAGGATAACATCCAACGGGGTCAACATGCCGGAATGTCAGTCCCCCAAGAAAAGTCCTTTAGGGGTCAGCATGCCGGAATACTGAATTAAATCGGAAGGGGTCAGCTTGTCGGAATCCCCCTCACCTGGTTCCCTCCTTTTCAGGGGGTCAGCTTGCCGGAATATGGGGGTCAGCTTCATCCGGAATGAGGGGGTCAACATCGCCGGAATACGCACAAGGATTATAAGCATGGCAATAGGCAAAAGATCATGACGATTCACCCTCAAGAATTTGTCCGTAGGCTCTCCCTTCACTTCTTACCGCATCGCTTTATCAAAATCAGACACTATGGAATATTGTCTAGCCGAATCAAAGTCGCAGTTGTCCCGGATCACAAAGAAAATATTTCTATGAAAATGGACTGGGTAACGTTCTGGAGGCAAGCTGGCTTAGACTTATCAATGCCCCAAATGCAAAAAGTCAACACTCAGACTCATATCTGAAATTCCAAAGAGAGGCCCTCCGATAATTTATAGATCAAATTATTCATCACCCCAGGCCCTTTTTGTTTAAGCATGCTTAAACCCTAACTACTAATGTCCACAAATCATAATTTCTGACCACAATGAAGTGATAGAACCACAAATAGCCAACCGACCGATAAATCACCATTCTTATCCTCTTTCTAATATGATATATCGATCAAAAATTGCAGTCGACATATCCACATCGCACCAAATATAATTTTGATATAGTCTAGCGACTTTTGCGATACAGTCCAACACAGGATTCAAATTGGGTCCTACGGACCACTTGAATCCTTATTTATTGTAGGCAGTTTTATTTTTGATTATGATGCCTCATTACTTCTTCCTTAGAAAAATTAAAAAATCTTACAGCATTATTATAAAAAATATCTCGTTTCTGTTTTTCAGTTAGAAAATCAGCTGAGTTCACCGAATCTATTGCTAATTCAATTGATTCAGGCCACACCATCTGGTCAGACCCAAACATAATTCTATTTGAGAAACCAGCATTAACTAACCTCTCCAAATAATTGTGAAATTCCTTCTTTGGGATTGCCCAGTTAATCAAGGCTATATCTACATAAACTTGTGGATACAAGTAGAGTAAATTAACAACCTCATCCAACATTGGCCAACCTGCGTGCATAATAAAAATTCTTAAATTTGGATGAGAGATTAGTACTTCTTCCAATTGCAAAGGATTCCCTGCTGAAGCTCTAAAATTAGTTTCTCCTCTCATATTTCCGCCAGGAGGCCCCATGCCAATATGAATGCCAACAGGAATATCTAATTCTTCTGCTAATGAAAATGTGGATTCCAATATGGAATCATTTGGGGCAACGTTGAAATACTGAGTAACGATTTCTCCTAAAGCATACCATCTTCCTTCCTCAAATTCATTTCTTATGGAATCAAGGTTAAAGTGATTTGGATGTGTAAATAATAAGCTTGTATAAATTCTTTCTGGCAATTTTTCCTTCCAATCTTGAGCGAGATCTCCTCCTGTTGTCAAGCAATAAAGATTATGTTTTTCTATTTGTGCGAGTGTCCTTTGAAATAATTCTTCATTTGTATTTGCTTGTTTGAGCCCCAATGAGGGTTTGACATATCTTGACAATGAATTATTCTATCTTCTGCATCATGAGCATGAAGATGAACATCAAATATTGGTTTTGATTGACCAAAATATTGGTGATTGAGGTTTGAGGATAAAATCATTAATATGCTAAATACAGTTAATGTAATTATTTTCATTATTCAGTATTTTATTTAATTACCTACAACTCAAAGGAATGTCTGCGTCTATCTTCGAAAAGTCCGGAGGTGCTGGTCCATCTGAGAGATTATGAGATGGACGCAGACATTTCAGTTGAACGAACCCCGTCTTTAGGGAAACTCGTTAACCCCTTCTAATGGGTAAGGTACGAATTTGGGCTCTTTTGGGAAGTGTATGTTAGAGTAAATTACATTGGATGAACAGATGGTATAGATATCGATAGGGAGACAGCTGTCATTTGTCTGTATCCAGCTGCTTTTGGCTGTTTTGGGACAGAACTGGGGCTGTACACATCCCAATATTATCTTTGTATTTGTCTGCATCATGGCTTTGGGTTTAGCGATGGAGGCGCCCTTCCTTTGGGTGCACTCAGGATGAGATCAATGTAATTTCGATCTGAACTTATTGGAATCTGGATCAAATCCGCTTGTTGACATTTATCACATACCAAAGGAGTGAGCCCAAGCAAGTCTGTTAGGATCTGAAACACTGTCCTAATGGTTTGACCTGCATTTCTTAGCAGCTGAGGGATTTGATTACTCACCTTGGTAAATATCGATGTGGAATGCAGACCATAATAGCGGCATTTTTGAAAATAGGGTGGTAGTAAATGTTGTAGCATTTGATGCATGGCCACTAGAGGAGATAATGTCTTTATGGCTTTAGGTGCCGCCTGGTTCTTTTGTTGTTTACGATAATCGTTGTAGATGATTTGTACTTGTTTTTCTCTTTCCAGGTACCTTAAACGATTTCTAGAAATAGCTACCCGATTAATGTATCGTCCCAAATAATTTTCGATTAATCCCGTCTGCATCGTGGGATAGGAATTTCTTACGTTCCAACGCCGCTCGCATATCTCTGATCTCAATGTTTCATAGTTTGATGCTTGTATGCTGCCCTGCAGGATCAAATTGTCAAGACCCGACAGAAAAATATCCCTAAATACCCGGCACATCTCACGGTACGATGCGATCTTCCTTTTTCTCTTTGGCCAAATCCATTTGTTTCCTTTTATACCTCCAAAGGTGATCAGACTATGCACATGAATATGCTCTCCCATCCACTTCGTGGTTGATTCCCTTGAAGATCCACTGGATCTTCATCCGGCCAAAAGGCCGGAATCGGTCATCAATATATCCGATCCAAATGTATGCAGTACACTTACCATACCCGGTAAGGCCCCTACATTTGTCGGATCGGCACACACTTGTTTGACCGTTTGCCATGCACTGCGTAGCAATAAATTGTAGACCAACTTCGGATACCGCTTAGCAACCTTATTCAGTTGATGTGGCAAGGTGAAAACCGTATGCGTATATGGAACCGCCAACAATCTATTGCCCAACTTATCCTGCCATTGTGCCCGTTTAATGCTCTGACAAAGGGGGCACTGAGCATGTCCACATGAGTGATAGATAAATAACTCATCGCCGCATCTTTTGCACACATATTTATGACCTCCCAATGCCGGCGTCTTACACAACCGTACTGCACGAATGAATTTGACCTTGTGTATATCTGGTTTATAGGTAGATATATATCGCTCTCCGTAATGTCGAAATAGATCCCCTATCGATCCGTCTCTCGATAACCGATCGACATGCTGCTGATCGGATGGTTGATTTGTCGGACACGTTCCTCCATGCATAGATGCACATACCTGGCGGTGGTTCGTAGGTGCTTGTGGCCAAGTTGCTCTTGTAAGTACACTAAATCGGTGCCAGATTCAATATGATGAGTGGCATAACAATGGCGAAGTGTGTGGATGGATGCTGGTTTGGTCATTTTAGCTCTCTCCTTGGCTCGGATCATGCTCCACTGTGCAGCACGATTTGAGAACCTACTACCTTTTCTTTTACCATTGAATAAATACTGTATTGGTCGATACACGCTCCAATATTTCCGTAGCAGCTCTAGTAAGCTCTCAGGTATGGTAATATAGCGATCCTTTGACCCTTTACCTTTACTTACCCTTATCTGTTTTCGGCTCCCGTCTATGTCTGTAATCTTAACGTTCAGAGCTTCACTTAAGCGTAGGCCTGTGGCATACACGAAGGTCAGAAATACCTGGTGTTTATAATTTACCGCATGTTCAATGATTTTACTAACATCCTGTTTCGATAGAATCTCCGGAAGTCTCTCTTCCTTTCTCGGCCGCGGCACCTTCTTTAAACTCCAAGTAAGATTGGCTACTTCCCTAAAATATTTCATTGACGAATACTTAGAAGGCCAGCCCACCCGCTTCGCGGTTTCCTCGCTTGAATGTCCCCCGGACATTCATCCCGCTGAAAAAGCGGGAATCGCTCGTCAATCATTCTTTATTCGCTTCAGCAAATAAGACTTAGCCTGCTCTTGCCCGTACCTACCCCTAATTCCCTGCGACCTCCGAAAAGTATCATACTCTCGAAGTGTCCTCAAGTAACTAGTTCTCGTCTGTTCACTAAAATTTTTCAGTAATAAATAATTATCGAATTTCTCCAGTCTGTCATCAATTGTTGCCATGATTGGAATATTTGGTTCATCCACTTTATGGCAAAAACCAATCCGATCAAGCTATTTCCAAGGATGATTTTTCTGGGATCTCTAACGGGTTTGTTCAACGGTTGGTATAAGAATAGAAGCCAACTTCGCAGCACTTTCCAGTCAATTTATACGAAAATTGAAGCGAGCTACAACCTTTTTATTAACCTCTGACTCGGCTATTATTTTTATACATTGTTAGCCTTTCGTTATTTCTTACTTCTTTATCAATCAAATCAGTAATCTTATTTGTGGTAATACTATCTATCCAAGTATACTACTATGTAAATTTCTATTTATTTTGGTTCAGATATTCTGTCAATTTCGCTCGCAAGAACTCATTTCTTTTTGAGAAGGACACCAACCACTGTATAACGTCCTGGTTTCCGAGATACAACTCAACAAGATGATAATATTTAAATTCATTTGTCCCCATTAATGCCCTGAACCTATCTGTATGTATGATAGTATTTGGATCAAAATTTTGTAGATTGGGATTGGGATTGGAATTAAATATAACATCGAGGTTCAGAATTTCATGTCGCCTACTATATTCTCTAAGCTCAACAACTGCATCATTATGAATATTAACATAGTTGTTGGTTACATTGTAGTCACTAAAATATTGATTCAGATCTCTTCTGACTTCTCTATCGGATATTTGCTGTCCAACATTTTGATGATTATCCCATGTCTTGCTAAGCAGAATTATTTGTTCGAATATTTCGGAAGATATAGGTTCATCGTGTTTTGACATGGATTCGGCTAAAGATTCATTGTAAAGTTCTACATGTATGCTTTGCTTGGTTTGTGCCTGTTCAATCAATTCGATAAGAATTTTATGATCGTAGGTAAGATCTTCAATAATATTCGATATAAGCACTTCCTCTTTCAAATGTTCTATGCGAATGTTATTCCAGTTGTTAATTTGCAAGGCAATTAAAATTCCAATAACCACAAGTAAAATTTCACCTATGGCATAAAGTATGTAATTACTGAATCGATTTTCAGAAAGAAAATTTTGGCGAATTTTTCGGAAGAACTTTATCATTGGTTTTTTTCTGTCTTAATGAAGGCTAACTCTAAGGAATCTCTAAGGAATGTATGCGTGATCCGGTATGGAGAGTTCAAGAATGAGTAATCTTAGGTCGCATACATTCCAGTTGAACGAACTGTATGATCCTCCTTAGGGAAACGCATTGATTCCAAGAGCCTTAAGATAAGGATAAATGGAAATGGTAGGCGGTACTCGGGTGATTGTTTTGGCCCCTCCTGAACAAATACAAGGTTGTTTTTGGCTTTAAGAATGGATAAAGGCTCAATTTTCTCTGGTTAGGATTGTGTTGACACACTGAGGTGGCTGCACACGTCTTACGGAGTATTATTTTCTGGTCTTCAGTATTCATACATCTGCCTTTTGAGGAGGTGGTTGTAGTCGATGGGGGCTCAGGAATAAGTGCAGATATGCGGGATCTGAGACTAAAGCTATTTTGATTAGATACGGATGTTGACAGGACTGGCATACCAGAGGGTTCAGGCCTAGCAATGATTTCAGTATTTGAAAAATTGTACGAACAGTATGCCCGTTATGCCTTACCAGGGTAGCCATCTTATGCTTTACCTTATGAAAAACTACCCCCGCATGAAGCCCATAATATCTAGACTTTTGGAAATAAGGAGGTAGTAGATGCTGCAATATTTGATGTATGGCTGTAAGTGGATGGAGATATTTTACTGCTTTTGGAGCCGGTTGGTCTTTAATTTGATTGCGATAATCATTGTACACAATTTGTACCCGTCTTTGTTCTTCCAGATATCGAAGTCTACTTCTGGAAATAGCGACTCGATTGATATAGCGAGCCAAGTAATTCTCAATCAGACCTGTTTGAGCAGTGGGATAGGAGTTGCGCACATTCCATCGACGGCCCATTACCTCCATACGCAAAGATGCATAGTTGGATACCTTAATTATTTTCTTTTTAATTAGTTGATCTAAGCCTTTTATAAACACGGTACGGAATGTGTTACACATCTGTCGATAGGGAGCGATCTTTTTCTTTCTTTTTGGCCATACCCATCGATGCTTATGGGTCCCCCCAAAGGTGATCAAACTATGCACATGAAGATGGTACTTCATATCTGAACCAAAGGTGTGAAGGACACTGATCATTCCTGGGAGCGCACCCAGGTTTGTTGGGTCAGCACATAGTTTTCTTACTGTTTGCCATGCTGATCTATGGAGCAAGTTATAGATGTCGCGTGGGTGCTTTTTGGCAATCGTGTTTAACTGATGAGGGATGGTAAATACGGTATGTGTGTAGGGAACTGCGAGAAGTCTATTACCTAAGGTATCCTGCCATTGTTCCCTTTTGATGCTTTGGCAAAGAGGACATTGAGAATGACCGCAGGAATGATAAATGTAGATCTCCGATCCGCATGCTGGGCAAAGATACTTATGACCTCCCAACGCAGGGGTCTTACATAACCGTACTGCCCTTATGAATTTGATTTTGTGTAAATCTGGCTTGTAGGTTTCAATATATTTTTCTCCAAAAAAACGAAATAAGTCTCCTATCGATCGGTCTGCCGATAATGGATCTGAAGACTGTCGATCGGATGATGGATCTGCCGTACACGTTTTTCCATACATACCTGGACATACCGGGCCGTGGTTCTTAGTTGTTTGTGACCCAGCTGCTCACGTAAGTACACTAAATCCGTTCCAGCTTCGATATGATGGGTGGCATAACAGTGCCGTAGCGTATGAATGGAAGCAGATTTAGTCACTTTCGCAACTTGCCTGGCTCTCTTCATACTCCACTGTGCAGATCGAAGTGAAAGACGGCTTCCCTGTACCCGGCCGTTGAATAAATAGTGCCTTGGTTGATATGCCAGGTAGTAAGTGCGTAATAGTGAGATAAGACTCTGTGGAATGTTGACATATCGGTCTTTGGCTCCCTTCCCCTTGCTTATGCGCAATTGATTGCGATGCCCATCAATGTCTTTAATTTTGACATTTACCGCTTCACTTAGTCGTAATCCGGTGGCATAAATAAATGTCAGAAAAACCTGATGCTTGAAATTAAGTGCTCCTTCAATGATCTTGCGAACATCTTCCTTGGACAGGATAGCCGGTAACTTCCTCTCTTTCCTGGGCCTTGGGATCATTTTTACGCTCCAGTCAATACCTATTACCTGCGTAAAATACTGTCTCAATGCAGAATAATCCGTATTGATCGTACTCCATGATTTTCCTTGGTTTATTCGAAACAATAGATATTGCTTTACCTCAAGGAGACTATGATCGCCCATCATCCCATTCTTTGTTCGAAATGTATCATAGGCTCTTAAAACACTTAGATAGGTTCTTCTGGTTTGCCTGCTATAGTTCTTTAATAAAAGGTAGTTCTCAAACTCCTCTATTTGCTGTTTTAGTTTTGTCATGATACTCTAATATTTTCCAGAATAACATGACAAAAAACCTTCCAGAATAGAGTCTTGAAAGGACGATTAATGGGGTATCGTCTACAGGTTTGTTCAACGGCTCATCTATGCACCGTGCGTAGCGAATGCGGAGCATGGATGTATAGATTTTGTTGCATACAGGTTTACTTTGTCTTCTCTAAAATCAAAATAATTCTTCTTGAATCACTACCAAATTTATCATTCTTCCACCCTCCTAATACCTTCTTTATTTTCAAGTCTGTTCCCCTTAAAAATCTTTCTATATCTGAGTAATTATAGCTATACATTGTAAATGGAGATTCATATCTCTTACCATCCTTTATATATGTTCGATTATTTGTTGTCGTCCCTTCTATGGGGTTGAAACTTAACCTATCTATCATTAAGTCTTTCCCTTTCTCATATACTTCATATGGTTTGATTTCTTTTATTATATGGTCTCGGTTTTTGCAGTCTATAAATGCTTTACCTCCTTTTACTAAACTTCTATTTATTTTCTTAAAGATTTTTTTCGCATCTTTCCTATCGAAGAATCCTAATGAATTAAACAAGAACAATACAACATCAAATTTATTTTTATATTCAATTTCTAATATATCCGCTTTTGAAAATTGAGCATCTAATCCCTTTTCTTGTGATTTCTCTTTTGCGAGATTGATGAAATTTTCATTTATATCAATCCCTTCAACTTTATAGTTTCTTTTACAAAATTCAATAGAATGTCTTCCATGACCACAGGCTAAGTCTAAAATTTTTTCTTTTCCATTCAATTTACATTGCTCTGCTATATAATTACATTGTTGTTTTGTTTTTTCTGGTTTTAAGGAATCCTTATAAAAGTGCAAATACAATTCACTTCTATGGACATAGCAATGTCACTTCTATGGAATCTATTTATTTCTTTTTTGGGTGTGCTCATTTTTTTCTTTTACTGTATTATGAGGCAGATAATTTACACTTCTTCGGGTACATAGTTTACACTTCTGGCTGGGTTAATTTTTGATATTGCTGCTTGAGGCAGATCGTAACTTCTTCATATACACTTCTGTATCGATATTGCTGCTTTCTCGTAAACATATCTGTATCGAAGTATCCTAAAAGTACATTGCGAAAATAAACATTCCAAATACGATCATCAATCTGTTCGGCAGCTAGGTATCTTCCAATAGCTCCTCTGCCTATCAACAGCCAATGGTAGGCTCCCCATCTGGCTGCTCCACTAATAGTGACTTTTAACCGCTTGTGCCTAAATGGATATTCGTATTCGGTCTTCTTCTCTGGATAGGACCTATCAGAATTTTGATGTACACTTGATGGGGTTTTCATTTTCAGAGATTCATGCGGTCGTACATTATTATACTCTTCGGTAAACTGCTGCATTATTACTTGCTGTTTGGCAAGAGTAGATCCTAGCCTGGTGCGGCAGAAAGCCTTTAGGTCCTTATGCATCCGCTCATGTCTTCCGTTTTGTTGGGGTGAGGCTGGATCTGAAAATACCGGTATTACTCCTTTTTCGATTAGCCAATAACTGAGCCTGGTATATCTTTTGGTTGAGGTAACACACCCGAACGGTGTTCCATTGTCCGTGTGCATGAAATAGGGGAGTCCGTGTTCCCTAAATACTTCCTTATATGCTTGTTTTACAGCCTTGTATGTCATTTTGTAGTGACATCTAATCCCCATGATCTTCCTACTTTTGGAATCGCAAATGGTTAACGGACAGCAGTATCTTCCATTTCCTAATTTGAATTTTCCTTTGTAGTCAGCACTCCATATTTCATTGTAATATTTGGGATCAAATTTGGGATTGTTTGCCGAGGGTCGACGATATTCGTCTTCGATTTTTAACCAGTCCATTTCTCCTAAAAATGGCATTAATAGTCGTTTCCGATGGAACTTTTTCATCCTTAATATGCCTTTTTAATAATACCTTGATCTTACGCGACCCCAAGTTTCATGCTTCTTACGTAGCTCAACGATCTTCTGTTCCACGCGGATGGGCGTTTTATGCGGAACATTCACGGAGCTTTCGACCCCGCCGTAAACGCCTCCTCTCCTAATTCGTAATACTTGTCAATGAGCTTGTAGCCCGTCGTTCTTGAGATTCCAAACGATCGGCATAAACCTGTCACTGTGTATTCATCAGTAAGCCACAACTGTATAAATCTTAGTTTTTGCTCCATTACACTTTGTGTTTGCCATCCCATCTTGCCTTTTTAAGGCAAAAATCGGGGTTCAAAAAGTGTAAACCATGTGCCTTTATAAGTGTAAACTATGTGCCTTGACTGTACCTACTTGTATGCAACGTTTAGAGCATAAAAGCAGTAGCCGTTACCAGTTTGCTCTTTTTTGGTCTTTCTGACGGTCATTCTCATCTTCTTTTTTTGTTTGGTAGTAGGTGTTGGCTATTGCTTTTTATGCTGTGTTAGATGTAGTACTTTCCTTCCCTTTCCTGTACTATTTATATAGAATTTCAACATTTTAAATTCCTTTGTTATAGCCATTTTGAATTCCTTTTCCACAATTTAGTTCTTCTTTTTCTCTCATTTTTCATTTTAATTCATCCATTTTTAATTATTTTTTATCTGATTTCTAGCTGGATTCCCTTCTTCTTCAGCACTAGACATACGTATCCCTGACGATGCCTTTATCCTGCCTTTTTGTATTTAGTATACCACTTGGTCATCTCTGTTGGCCTACTGCTTATCGGTCTACGGTTCAAGAATGTATATACATATACCCGCTTCTGTTGGCATAGTTCACATTGATTGCTTTCTTCCTCGGATGCAAATTCCTGTTCTTCTGCCTCCGAACTTAGATATTCCGACGCTATGTGTCCGTGATTGGAGTATAATCCATAGTATCGAACCACTCGAAAATAGGGCGGAGGTACATGTTGCAAAAGACGGGGGAAAAACTTCCGGTAATGTAGTGTCAATTCTTTTATTTTTGGTTTGCCCTCGGTATCCCGGTCTCGATAATCCTTGTACTGAAAGGATATATAATCTCCTTCCATGTTGGTGATCTTATATTCGCTGATACAGGCTCGCTTCGAATATCTACCAATATACCGGATCACCTCACTGGGTGTCTGTATGGCCGGTTCCAGATGAAGTTGCCAATCCTGTTGATTGATTTGTTTTATGAAAGTCAGAAAGCTTACACGATCGGCAAAGGAATTCACTAGGTGACCGCGTTCATAAATTTCAATTAATTCTTTCTCATAATTAATCCGAAACTTCTTCTGTAGAAATTTATAATTGACAAATTCATTTTCAATCTCTCTTAATTTACCATTCTTCTTGACACCTCCCCATGATACGATCATATGCACATGAGGATGATAATTCTTCTTCTCTCCATAGGTGTGTACCACACTGATAATTCCTATTTTGATTTGGTGTCGGTGCCACATCCAATCTTTAAAGGTAAAGGCGGCAGAGCGCATCAAAACATCCAACAATACTTTATTTTTCCGGATTAAACTATGAATACTGTGTGGTAAAGTACATACAATATGCCGATGTTTCACCCGAAGCATCCGCCGTTTTATTCGATCGGCCCATTCCATCGTGTCCTTCCAACTACACGTCGGACAAAATCGATTTTTACAATTGTGATAAATCCTTTTCTCTTCTCCACATTCCGGACAGGCATAGATATCGATTCCTAAACGCTCCGTTCGACATACACGCATGGCATTGACCGCCTTTAATTGCTACGGTTTTACATACGATGTGGGTGATTCCATGTAGGCTTCCCAATGACGATCGAAAAAATCCGCCAATCGGTATTTCTTCTCCGTTCCTATTTCTTGACGATATTCCGAAGTACAACACATTGGTGTGTGTTCTATTTATTTAATTTTCATTTTTAATCAAATCCAATATCTCCCAAATGCCAATCCGTCATCTGACTCTGTCCCAATTCACTTAATAATTCTTCCCCGCGAATTCCACACTTAGGGCACATAGGATGATTTTTAAATTCTAAATTCCCTTCCTCATCCATCCTGGGCTCAACCACTTCATAATTATAATTGTACCCGCATTTTCCACAATTAAAATTGACGACCATCTATTCTCTTTTTGCAGTTTATTTTATGCTGTACGGAGTATTACATCTAACGGTTAGAGCATAAAAGCAGTAGCCGTTACCAGTTTGCTCTTTTTTGGTCTTTCTGACGGTCATTCTCATCTTCTTTTTTTGTTTGGTAGTAGGTGTTGGCTATTGCTTTTTATGCTGTGTTAGATGTAGTACTTTCCTTCCCTTTCCTGTACTATTTATATAGAATTTCAACATTTTAAATTCCTTTGTTATAGCCATTTTGAATTCCTTTTCCACAATTTAGTTCTTCTTTTTCTCTCATTTTTCATTTTAATTCATCCATTTTTAATTATTTTTTATCTGATTTCTAGCTGGATTCCCTTCTTCTTCAGCACTAGACATACGTATCCCTGACGATGCCTTTATCCTGCCTTTTTGTATTTAGTATACCACTTGGTCATCTCTGTTGGCCTACTGCTTATCGGTCTACGGTTCAAGAATGTATATACATATACCCGCTTCTGTTGGCATAGTTCACATTGATTGCTTTCTTCCTCGGATGCAAATTCCTGTTCTTCTGCCTCCGAACTTAGATATTCCGACGCTATGTGTCCGTGATTGGAGTATAATCCATAGTATCGAACCACTCGAAAATAGGGCGGAGGTACATGTTGCAAAAGACGGGGGAAAAACTTCCGGTAATGTAGTGTCAATTCTTTTATTTTTGGTTTGCCCTCGGTATCCCGGTCTCGATAATCCTTGTACTGAAAGGATATATAATCTCCTTCCATGTTGGTGATCTTATATTCGCTGATACAGGCTCGCTTCGAATATCTACCAATATACCGGATCACCTCACTGGGTGTCTGTATGGCCGGTTCCAGATGAAGTTGCCAATCCTGTTGATTGATTTGTTTTATGAAAGTCAGAAAGCTTACACGATCGGCAAAGGAATTCACTAGGTGACCGCGTTCATAAATTTCAATTAATTCTTTCTCATAATTAATCCGAAACTTCTTCTGTAGAAATTTATAATTGACAAATTCATTTTCAATCTCTCTTAATTTACCATTCTTCTTGACACCTCCCCATGATACGATCATATGCACATGAGGATGATAATTCTTCTTCTCTCCATAGGTGTGTACCACACTGATAATTCCTATTTTGATTTGGTGTCGGTGCCACATCCAATCTTTAAAGGTAAAGGCGGCAGAGCGCATCAAAACATCCAACAATACTTTATTTTTCCGGATTAAACTATGAATACTGTGTGGTAAAGTACATACAATATGCCGATGTTTCACCCGAAGCATCCGCCGTTTTATTCGATCGGCCCATTCCATCGTGTCCTTCCAACTACACGTCGGACAAAATCGATTTTTACAATTGTGATAAATCCTTTTCTCTTCTCCACATTCCGGACAGGCATAGATATCGATTCCTAAACGCTCCGTTCGACATACACGCATGGCATTGACCGCCTTTAATTGCTCCGGTTTTACATACGATGTGGGTGATTCCATGTAGGCTTCCCAATGACGATCGAAAAAATCCGCCAATCGGTATTTCTTCTCCGTTCCTATTTCTTGACGATATTCCGAAGTACAACACATTGGTGTGTGTTCTATTTATTTAATTTTCATTTTTAATCAAATCCAATATCTCCCAAATGCCAATCCGTCATCTGACTCTGTCCCAATTCACTTAATAATTCTTCCCCGCGAATTCCACACTTAGGGCACATAGGATGATTTTTAAATTCTAAATACCCTTCCTCATCCATCCTGGGCTCAACCACTTCATAATTATAATTGTACCCGCATTTTCCACAATTAAAATTGACGACCATCTATTCTCTTTTTGCAGTTTATTTTATGCTGTACGGAGTATTACATCTAACGGTAAATTGTATGAGTAGTGGCAGATTGCGTGGTAGTTTCCTGTCAAACCGCTACGTAGTTTGAGCGGGCTACAATACTTAATATTTATCACATCGCCTGCCATTACTTATACAAAATGTTGGGCATCGGTTCTCGTATTCAAAATTCATAGTAGCAATTTACTCCTTCTTTATTCCCGCCGGATAATCCACATTTAGATTTACCCTTATCCAAATGGGATCATAGGCATTGACCAAAACAGGTGATGAACCGCTTTGTAAAACATCGCCTAAACCCAAATCTCCCGTAATTTCTAACTGACCAGGTGCACGCCAGGATTTAACTCCAACTACTGCCTGTACCTGATTACAAAAAATGTCACCATTAGGAAATTTATTATATACATCATGGTTAACTCCCAGTAACTTAACTGACCAGGGTTTAAAGCCCGACTGCCATGTAAGAGTAGTCATTTCATTAAGTACTATTATTCCATTCACTCCTGTGTCAAGGATATTTAGATCGAGGCTATCCATATCATGATATGAAAGGCCGGTGTTGCTAAATGCCTCTATGATCCTATTACTATTAGTAGCGCCTAAAACATTAAACCAGCTCATGGTCTCCAGAGTAAGCTCTGCTCCGATAACAGGAGTAATTTCACCGTCTCTTGGACCCTGAATAGCTACCCAAACATGCATTTCTTTAGAACTACCAATGTCTTTGGCATTTAGATAGTTGACCGAATTATCCTGAATAAGGATGGCAATAACTGATTTGTCATTGATGATATCGATAGCAAAGTCGTCACCCACCAGACGTTGACTTGCTGTAGAGTCAGCCTGGAACATAATAATACTCTCAATACTGTGTCGAAAAAGAAAACCTTTAGAATACTTATTTTCTTGAGCGTTCGCAAATTGTAAGTTAAGTAGTAATGAGATGACAAGAAATAAATTCGTTTGCCATAAATATCTAATTATTAATATTATGGTTTTCATGTATTCTTAATTTAATGAAACAATCTTCAAAGTGATGCCCAACGGTCCGGCTGCATACGCCGGCCCGCTTATCGTCTCAATTTTAAATCTTTCTGCTCATTTATATATTTACTACCATTATTGCCAGGGCACATTTTTCAAGCGGGCTGGTCGTTATGGCAGCCTGTTATGCTTAGTTACATTCTTTTGTATTTGTTCTCTACTTTCCTCCAAACCATACTTCTTATGATAAACCAGATGAAATACTTTACTTGAATATACATTTCTACCTCGTCACCATCGAGATCCTTTGCTACTACCTTAAATGCCTTATTTGACTCTGATTCACCAAGTGACCAAGTAAAATACCAGATATCCTTAGGCAATCTTCTCAATGGTTCAATACTATCAATTATAAAACGGCCTTCCAGTTTACGTCTTATGTGATTTTCAAATTTAATTCTACTAATCATCTTAGATCAAAGCAAGCTCACTAAGTATCGAATCCGACACATCCATCTGATATTCGTCTGTGAAGTTCTCCACATCAAAAGGAAATAGTCCAATATCTGCCCAAGAATAATTTGATCTTCGATTAAGGACTGGTGATTCTTCAAGAACAAACCACGATTCCCTACCATCCCAAATAAATCTAATTGCCAACTTCTCCTTTTCGCTAACCCAAATGCAAAATCGAGATCCAAATATTTCCTCTTGGTGCTCATTCGAAATCATTTCGAAACCTTTCACACTCAATCTCTCATCAAGACGTGAAACTATCAACTTGTATGCTGTTTTTACGTTATCGGATGACTTCATCTTTAGATAATTAAGCATAACGTCCTGGTGCATGCGCCTGTGCCGCTCCCCACAAATTAGAACATTTCCGCTACTTAATCTCAGAAATACACTCGATAAGAGATGCAACTAAGCGGCATGGTGTCATGCACTTTGTTGGTGGCTGGCCTAAATCTTCTTGATTCTGCTTCGAATCCAGTTTAGAATCGAGTCATAGTCTCTGTTCCCCGCCGCAATATCCATTACGAATTTGTATTTGTCTGATCTGGAGGCTTCTATATCTAGGTTCTGCTCGAGCAAGGTTAATCTCATCAAAACAAAACCTGTTCTTTTGTTCCCATCATTGAAAGGATGATTTGTCACTATGCTTTCAATTATTGCTGCGGCTTTCTCTTCTGGAGTTGGGTAAAATTCTTGAGTACTAATTCCAGATTTAGGTCTTTCTAACGAGGATTCTAGCATTCCTATATCTCGGATACCTTGAATTCCCCCAAATCTCTTGATTAAAATCTGATGAATTTTGATGACTTGTTCCTTGGAGATCACTTTGCTAGGTCTTGAAGGAGCTCATGATCTTCCTTCAAGATTCTTCGAAGGTTCAAGGCAGTGTGTTTCCCATCCCTTGATGCAGATTCAAGTTCCTTCATAAAGGTCAGAACATCAGGCAATACCGATTCAGGTAATGACTCTAGGATTTTTGCTATTTCTTGTTTAACGTCCATCTCCCCGTCTTAGATTGACAATATAACGATTCCATAGCAGATTCAGTTTCTTTCATAGCTTGCCACCAACGGTTCCCGGCTAAGCGGCTGTGGTGTCAGGCACTCACAGGACCCATCTTTATGCCAGTCTCTGATAAATATAACAAACTTAATACAGTAGTTGACGTAGGGGAAGGTGCCTGTCACTATGCCGTCTTGAGCCGGTGTTAGTGAGCGTACTTACTTATTCATCTTGACTACCCTCATCCCTCCAAAATACTTTACACCATGACTTTGTCTCAATCGTATCAAATAGGTTGATGAAGGTAAATCACCTAAATTCAGAATCATTTTCAACTCGTTCTCGGGCCAGGTCTGCTGATGCTGGATCTTACCCCATTGATCAAGCACATTAACACATCCATTCCTAATGGGTTCTGTCAGCTCCAGAGTTAATTCGTCTTCGAAAGGGTTTGGGAACGCAGTAATTTGATAGGATAGATCTTTAGCCTCAGTTGTGGACACCGTCAGGCAGTCCATGTCAGTAAATTTGATAGTGGGAAAACTTGGGGCCGAAAAACATCTAAGTGGATCGCTATATTTATCATCGCAGAAACCTGTTCCGTCACTGAAATGAAAAAAATTACTAGTGTTCCCGATATCCTCAATTATTATATCATTTGATTTCTCAAAGAATATTTGCTCGTCATGTCCGATCGCATAGGATATACTAAATGATTTAAGTTCGACATCGTTTGCAAAAAACTTCCCGATAGAATCTATTCGTATATAGTGAGTTCTCCTTCTCAGGTCCCAGGAATGAATTCCAGTTTCGTATATCATAGTATCACCAACCTCCAGTGAAAAGTCATACAAAACCTTGAATGAATCGTCGTCTTCATCAAAGAAGTAGATCGTATCATCCTCCTTATAAAGATAATTCCTCTTCGGCCTTCCATTACAGGTTGCATGATCCTGTATATATATAAGACAAACTCGATTCTGAATTATAGTATCACCCTCAATATAACAACGGTTAACGCCAATGTTTGGTGATCCAAAGCAAACGAGTCTATAGTGCCATTCAGCCCCGTCCACAAATAAATCCTGTGCTTGGAGAAGTAGAATGCTTACTACCATTAGGAAGGTAATTCTAAATCTTAGATTCAGCATTATTCAGAATTTATGCTCACTAACACCCATATATCAGCAACTATTGCTGATATATCTCCTATGTTTATGTCTCCAAGTTACGGTTTTTCCTTATCACATCCAGTGGGCTCTGAATGGTCTTGTTGTTGATGTCCATCACGTGCGTGTAGATCTCCGTAGTCTTGGGTGAACCATGGCCCAACATCGATTGAACATACCGCAAGTTAACCCCTTGCTGCAGTAGGTGCGTTGCAAATGAGTGCCTAAGGGTATGTGGTGTAGCCCATGGATTGACGCCTGCCTTCTTCACTGCACGCCTAAAAAGCTGAGAGATGCTCGAACCACTATACTGGTCCCCATATTGTCCTTCGAACAACCAGTAACTTGGCCGGTATTGCTTTACATATCGGTCGAGAATGTCAACCAGCATTTTTGACAAGACCGTCTTGCGCTCTCTTTTGCCTTTGCCCCTGATAAAGATGTAGCCTTCATCCGGGTGAACATCTTCTATCCTTACATTGAGTACCTCTGAGAGGCGCAGCCCACCACTGTATATGGTAGTCAAAATAGTTCGGTGTTTGAGATTGGTGGGTGCATGAATCAATGCCCATACTTCCTCAGCACTCAATACATTTGGAAGGCTTCTTCCCTGCTTTGGCCGCTGCAGATCGTAATATTCGCGGGGTTGTCCCACCTTCTCATAGTAGAATTTAATCGCATTGATCACCGTGTTTTGCTTGGTCTCTGAAATATGGTATTTAGATATCAACTTAAACAGATATCCTTCTATCTCGGCCTTGGTTACGGTTTTGAGTTCACGCGAGCCGAAGAAATGGAGAAACGGTACAAAGGCAGAGCGGTAGTTCCTTACCGTATGTTGGCTGTATCCCTTTAAGATCAGTTGTTGTTCCAATGCTGCGAGCCGGTCTCTGTTTTGATCCGACAGCTGCTGATAGGGCATTCGCTTTGCTGGTTGATGATCTTTGATATCAAACTGCTGATCAACAATATCCTTGAGTCTCTGCAAATTGGCCGCGGTGTTCACTACACTCCAAAGCTTCTGCTCCGGATGATAAAAACTGCTGTCCAGCTGCTTCAATTTCTTCCTCCAGTCAAAGGCGTGATAGGGAATGAAGATCTTAATCCGTTTGGCATGGGGGCGAGGAGTGAAGATGATCGCTTTCATCATAGGCTGATGTTCAAGTTTTTAAAGTATCATACTTGGCAACAATAGCATAAATCTGCCCCTTTACCCGGTATTAAACGTTTATAGTCGTTTGTAAACGATTTTATCGGATACCACCTTATCCATCTGAAAATCAGTACCTTTAGGAGATATTACCAAGGTGATCTCTAACGTGTTTGAAAGACTGTACAGCAAATGCCAGTTTTGTACCATCCCCTATCGGGTAGAGCGGATAAGAAATTCTGCAATTATCAGTGCAAAAACCGTTATCATGCCGGCTTGCGTTTGACCAATCTCCCCATACGCCAACGCATAGACCGGTTTTTGCATCGCAACCACACCATATTGGTTGAATTGGAAAAGAAAACATTGGCAAAACGATGGTCGGTCACCAAAAGTAGCCTGTACAAGAAAGGATTTCGCTTTACCTACTACACCAGTTCATACCTCAACAGTAGAGGCAAAACCTATTTCTATGTCTACAATTTTCGATGGATGGAGTTTGGCGACGGTAAGGTGCTGGTAATAAAAAATGATTGATCTCTGCCTTCCAATACTGCATCCGGATGACTTCCTGTAACTCCCATATCTTCCGTATACAATCAAGGACGCTTATCCAGCAGAATACACGATAGAATCAGTAGTAGGGCACAAACGTACTGACATATAACGATGAGCAAATGAACGCAAGGAGTTTGTCACTACCTCCTGAGATCTGATGATTGAAGATCTTAGCCCGGAGTTGATTTGTGGTCCACGTGAAAAATGCAAAAAGCCCACCGAGACATCGATGGGCTCTTGTTCATATTAGGCAGCCCGTAGGGGATTCGAACCCCTGTTACCGGGATGAAAACCCGGCGTCCTAACCCCTAGACGAACGGGCCTTTATAAAAAGCTGGGCAAAGATATTATTTTCAAAGTGAAATCAAAACATCGCTCACTTGATTTCTAATGACCCTTTTTCGATGTGAAGCAGGTCCTCTTTTCCACAAATAAACCGTAATTTTTGGCTATCAAATCAAACAAACGAAACATCATGGGAACTCTTAAAATCAATCACTTAGCGGTCTGGGTGGTCATTGTCCTTCTTCATGTGCTGGGTTTTCTCTGGTATGGGCCCCTCTTTGGAGACCAATGGATGGAACTCGAAGGTTTGGACATGGCAACCCTTGAAGCCAACCCTCCTGGAGCGGGTGTGTGGATCACCAACTTCATTGCTACTGTGGTACCAGTCTACGTGTTGGCCTGGTTATTTACCAAACTCAACATCGAAAATGCTGGAACCGGTGCCTTGGTCGGCCTCCTCATAGCATTTGCCTTCTCGCATCTCAGCACCATGACTTCAGATATGTTTGCCCAGGAGCATTATGAACTCAGTTGGATCACGGGCGGTTTTAACCTGGTGGCTATGGCAATCGCCGGCCTAGTTCTCGGTGCCTGGCGGAAATACCAGGCCTGATTTGGGGTGGATCGACAAGTCTTGCAGCCACGTGTTTTCTCGATCTGAAGACGCGGCAGACCGTAGTCCATGCTGATTGAACCACTCGTACTGAAACTCATCGGGTAAATTTTCGGGCGTTTCAGCCTAGGCATTAGCATCGTCAACAATGTCAATGGAAGAGAAGCTCTCGATTGTTTTTTTGTTATTTTTGCACCTCGATTTTTTGAGCATATCCTTAATTCTTAACTAACAATTGCAAAAATGTCAAAGAAAGTAGCTATCAATGGTTTTGGAAGAATTGGCAGGCTTACCTTTAGAAAGCTCCTAGAGAGACCAGGAATTGAGGTCGTCGCCATCAACGACTTGACCGACAATGCGACCCTGGCACATCTTCTCAAATATGATTCCTCACAAGGCAAATTTGAAGGCACTGTGGAATCCACCGATGAGTATCTCATTGTAAATGGAACCAAAATCCATGCATCAGCTGAGCGCAATCCCGCTGCTCTACCGTGGAAGGAACTGGGTGTAGATGTGGTACTGGAATGCACGGGCATCTTTCGGGACGCCGAGAAAGCTGGATTACATCTTGAAGCTGGTGCTAAAAAAGTTGTCATCTCTGCTCCTGCCAAAGGAGAAGGTATAGACACGGTGGTGTTGGGGGTTAACGACGATCAATTGAGTGATGACAATAAGGTTTACTCAAACGCCTCATGTACAACCAACTGCTTGGCACCTGTAGTGAAAATTCTTGATGACAATTGGGGAATCCAGGTAGGAAGTATGACCACTACCCATGCCTATACCTCCGATCAAAATATCCAAGACGGTCCACATAAAGACCTCCGGCGAGCACGAGCAGCCGCCATTAATATTGTGCCAACCTCAACTGGCGCCGCTTCCGCTGTAGGGAAAGTCGTTCCATCCGTGGCCGGTAGACTTTCAGCTATAGCCTTGCGGGTACCTGTAGTATCTGGATCGATGATTGAACTCAATGTGCTTTTGAATAATAACACTTCAGTTGAGGAAGTAAACGCCAAATTCAAGGAGCAAGCCGATGGGCCAATGAAAGGCATCCTCGAATACCAGGAAGATCCCATCGTTTCCTCTGATATTTTACAAAATCCCCATTCATCCATCTTCGATTCTCTGATGACTGAAGTTCTGCAAGATAATTTTGTGAAAGTCGTCAGTTGGTACGACAACGAAGCCGGTTACTCCGCCAGGTTGGCGGATCTGACCACCAGAATTGCTGAGTCGGTTTAGACTTAAAGGCTACCAAGAATTAGAAGGGGGCGGCACGTAATAATGGCTGTCCTCTTCTATCTCAGCAATCCAATCGTACGCAGCTTGATGAAGCTTCGGTCGAAGGCCCAAACTGTATAACTTTCGATGATCACGGGAAGGGAAAACCCGGTTGGTCAAAAGAATAAAAATCAGCTCTTTCTCTGGGTCTACCCAAAAAAAGGTGCCTGTAAAGCCGGAATGACCGTAACTGGATCGGCTGGCCGATTTGGCCACATAACTACTGGTGGAATCATAGGTGATCTGAGGTTTATCGAAACCTAGTCCCCTTCGATTTCCTTCCTCACAGTACTGGCAATGCGTAAACTGCTCAATGACTTCCTCACTGAAGTATTTTCGACCTTGGTACATCCCCCGATGTAAATACATCTGCAGCAGTTTTGCCAGGTCAGGAGCTGAAGCAAATAAGCCAGCGTTGCATGATAACCCATCTAACATTGCTGCTGCTTCATCATGGACCCTGCCATGGACCAAGCCTCTCCGAAACGAAGTATCGACTTCTGTGGGTACAATGCGTTCCTTGGGAAAGTGATCCAATGGACGATATCGGATGGTACTGGCATCCATAGGATCAAAGAAATGGTGGTATAAGAAAGAATCTATCCGCATGCCCGTTCTATTTTTTACCAGATCGGGATAGAGCAAAAAAGTCAAACCACTGTAGACATAACCGGGTTCAGGATTCAAGCTGGTCTTACGTACCATCCTATGCATGCGTTTCTTATACCGGTGATGCAAATAAAGGCTATCGGTGATCCTAATAGGATAGCGTTCAGACGACTCGGGCTTGAATGTACGGGCTCTGAATTTCCCATTCCTTCTCAACGCCCTCTGCCAAAAAACAATATAAGGTTGAAGACGACCATAATGCGACAGAGCCCGCCGTAAGGTAATATCAGCCTTATCAGAGCCGCAAAGGACAGGAAACAAATCACACAATTTGTCATCAAGAGAAATGACACCTTTATCGATCAAATACATCAAAGCCGGAACTGCAGTAGTTACTTTAGTAATGGAAGCCAGGTCATACAGATCAATCATCTGAACCGGCCTCTTTTGGTCATAGGTGTGGTAACCATATGCCTTAGATAATAGTACACTATCACGATGTATGATGAGTACTTGTCCTCCGGGGAAAGCCATTGAATCGATGCCTACTTGCATGAGGGAATCAATCGTTACAGAAGCTCCTTCGTCTTGAGCTGGTGGCCGGAAAAACAGCCCCAGGTGCTCCTCCTTCTTCGAAATGCTATCCACCGACTGTCCGGCAACGGGTGCAATCACAACTAAAATCAAGAATATCACGATTTGGGTGGTCCGATGAAATATGCTGGGCACAGAAATTGTTTTAAACAAATAAGAAAGATACATCAAGTATACATTCTCAGGAATTTTGAACCATTGAATATTAGTATTCTTAGGCCAGGATGAAAGAGAGTAGCGTTTGGCCTTTTTGTACTTTTGCTCGATCATATTAAAAAAAAATTACTTATGTGTGGCATTGTAGGTTACGTCGGAGATCAAGAAGCAGCTACAATTCTGTTGGACGGCCTGAAGAGATTGGAATATCGAGGATACGACAGCGCCGGTCTCGCACTCCTTGGACCTGATGGAATAGAAATCCACAAGAAATCCGGTAAAGTTCAGCAATTGGCTAATCAGTTGGAAAAAGTTAAGCTCACCCAGCACATTGGTATGGGCCATACCAGATGGGCCACTCATGGAGGCCCTACGGATGCCAACGCACATCCGCATGTTTCTAACTCCGGAAATTTGGCCATCATTCACAATGGAATCATTGAAAACTATGCAGTGTTAAAGGAGGAATTGACCAACAAAGGCTATGTATTTCAAAGTGAAACCGATACAGAAGTACTGGTCAATTTCATTGACGAAGTAGCTCAGCACCACGAAGGCTCCCTGATTGAAGCCGTCCGCTCTGCCCTTACGAGAGTGGTAGGTGCATATGGCCTGGTCATACTATCCAAAGACGAACCCGATACCATCATCGCCGCTCGCAAGAGTAGCCCTCTGCTCATAGGCATTGGGCAGGATGAAAATTTTGTTGCTTCCGATGCAGGTCCATTCTTAGCCCATACTAAAGAAGTCATCTACCTACAGGATGAAGAAATTGCTGTCGTTACCAAAGATGATGCAACCATTCTCAACGTAGAGAACATTAGGCAAACTCCCTATATCCAAACCCTCGACCTCGAGTTAGAAGCAATCGAAAAAGGTGGTTATGAGCACTACATGCTCAAGGAGATATACGAACAACCCCAATCCGTAGCCGATTGCATGCGGGGCAGGATCGACCTAAAACGAAACCTGCTAAAACTTGGAGGGATCAGTGAGCAAGCCAAACCCCTTTATCGTGCAGAAAGGATTCTCATCACCGCCTGTGGCACATCCTACTATGCGGGTCTGGTGGCCGAATACCTCATTGAGGATCTGTGTCGCATACCCGTCGAAGTGGAATACGCATCAGAATTTAGGTACCGTAATCCCATCATCAGAGATGGCGATGTGGTCATTGCCGTATCACAAAGTGGTGAAACCGCAGATACGTTAGCTGCCATTGAAATGGCCAAGGCAAGGGGTGCCTATGTCTACGGAGTTTGCAATGTCGTTGCTTCTTCTATTGCCAGAGCAACGCACGCTGGGGTGTATACACACGCCGGTCCGGAAATAGGAGTGGCAAGCACAAAGGCCTTCACTGCTCAGTTGACCGTATTGTCCATGATAGCACTCAAGATTGCCAAATATAAAGGTACCGTGGGCCATCCGGACTTCTACCGAAAGTTGGAAGCCCTCATGGACATTCCTTCACTCATCACCAAGGTATTACTGCAATCGGATCATATCCGGTCAATCGCTGCCAAATACAGGGATGTACCCAATTTTCTTTATCTCGGCAGAGGTTGCAACTACCCAGTCGCCATGGAAGGAGCACTTAAGCTCAAAGAGATTTCCTACATTCATGCTGAAGGCTACCCAGCTGCTGAAATGAAACATGGGCCTATTGCCCTGATTGATGAGGACATGCCCGTAGTTGTCATAGCCATTCAAGATGACGGCTATGACAAGGTTGTATCCAACATCCAGGAAGTCAAATCTCGTAAGGGTAAGGTGATCGCCGTCGTCACAGAGGGTGATACTTTGATCAAGTCGATGGTAGACCACGTGATTGAGATACCTACCACCGACCCATCATTTTCATCCCTGGTCAGTGTAATTCCATTACAGTTGCTGGCCTATTATATTGGAGTCTTAAAGGGACTCAATGTAGATCAACCTCGAAATCTGGCAAAGTCGGTTACTGTGGAGTAGGCAAATGGCCTGTTTCAATCCCATTTTTGGGCAAATCCAAAGGCCACATTAACCCGCAGCTCGCTAGTCGCAACCACACAATCACCAACTTTCTTATTGGCATAGTTACGTATCTAAAAGTCTGAAAAACAAAGGCCTGGACCTGACTTTTATTATTCAGATCAGCTCTGGGTCCCTAGGGTGGACTGTCTGTATACATCTAGACAGCTCCACTTCACGGCTCAGAGATAGTGAATTCTTATTGGGACAAGACCAGAAGGACCTTGTCAATTCTCCTGGCCAAGTTGCATCAGGTAAGCCAGTAAGTCACGCAATTCGTCATGATGCAATGATGCGGTCAAATTGGCCGGCATCAGCGACACCTCACTGACATCCAATTTTTCAATCTCTTGGTTAGAGATCGTCTGAATTTCTCCCTTAGTATTGCGTAATAAAATGTCATCATCGGTCTTGCGGTGTAGGGTACCACTCAAGACCTGACCATCTACCAAATGTACCAATACGGTCTCGTAACCTTGCTTTATATCGGCATTGGGCGCCAAAAGAGATTGAAGCAAAGAATTGGGAGTCATATAGGTGCCTACTGTGCTAAGATCTGGCCCCACCAGTCCGCCGATCCCATTGATGCGATGACAGGTTGCACACAGTAATTGGGGGCGCCGGTAGATACGATGTCCGCGATGAGGATTTCCATGAGTCCGAGCCTCTTCAATTAATGTTGTCCGCTCAGATTTTGTCATTTCCATACCCATGGCCTTTAGATTGCCGGCTTCCTTAAGAGCTTCTTCCCACTGCGTGAGATTAAAACCACTGCTTTGGGCAACACTGAGACCAACACTGGCCACAGATTCAGGCAGTTTTTCGCCCTTCAAGGCTTCCGTCATGATTTCGGGGCCGTGATTTATCCTTCGCACAGCATTGAAAATATCCCTGGCCAGCTCCGGATCCTCAACTTGCTGCAGGATTTCAATGGCTGTATTCATTGCCTCATTTGGTTCCTTTAATATCCAGGCGGTCGTTGCCGCGGCTCTGACGCTGGCAGGCTTCTTGGAACGAGCCAATTCTATGACCTGGTCAATCCGATCCATACCGATCAAAGCTTGCGCAGCTGCCTGACGTTCACGGTGAGTACGGTGTTGGTCCTGGGCTATCTCCAGCACCTTAGATTGAGAAGTAGTTGCTTTGCCTATTTCCAACAGTCGCAGTATCCCCAGGCGAACCCCAATACTATCGTGATTCAACATCGATGAAATTACGGCTGGGTCGTCAAGGGGCAGAGATTTCGGGTCATTGGATTTCCCCATGGAACTAAGCAGGGAAGGGTCTCCCCTCTCGATCACTCGATCCAGTACTTTCTGTTTAGACCCTTGGGAGCCCCATTGTGCCAAACGGTGCCAAGCTCTAACTACCAGGGAATCTACTAAATCAGATCGATCCATCATTTCCTCAATATGTTGGGCTGACCTGGGGCCCTCGGCTGCCAAAAGGGCGTACATCCTCTTGTTGGCATCGCCACTGAAAACATCCACTCCCCGATCAAGTGCCGGCAACCAATCACCTTGCAGCGCACGGAAACTCAGCCAGAGCGCATAATCTATGTTTTCATCGAGCGGATATTCCAAGGTTTTTGCCAGAAGACGGACTGCTGGTAACCCTCCCTGATTGCGGAGTGCATGAATGGCTTCCAGACGCACCTGTGGATGCGGATCACCGACAAATGCAGACAGCATCTCAGTACGCTTTGCGGGAAAATCGAAACGACCGATCATTCGTACACCAGCTGCCCGAATCCGACCGTCAGATGCTTGCAATACATCATCTTGAAGTAATTGCTCATCCAGATCAGAGATGGCAGCAGTCAGCCAGAGTGCCTCAAGCCTGGCGCGATCGGATGACTGATTTGCAGCCCAATTTCTCACAGTCGCTTGATTCACACCCTTAGCTACCAGCATGCGATTCGCTTGATGCCGGAAATAGGGCTCGGTAGACTTAAGGGCATCCAGCAATTCTCTTATGCCGAGTGCGCTAAAATCCGGCGCCAAGATCAATGGTCTTTCATCATGTGTCAGACGCCAGATTCGTCCATGAGATCTGTCTCTCAGTGGGTGATGAAAATCGACTTCTCCATGATCAATGATGGGATTATACCAATCTACAATGTATAAGGCCCCGTCAGGACCAATTTTGAGGTCTACAGGTCTGAAAGAGCGGTGGCTCGAATGTAAAACCGTTTCTACCTCTTCAGCCTCATAGCCGCTTGATTTTGGGGTCACTTGATAGCGCACCATCCGGTTGGCCCGGAAATCATTGGTCATGATGCTCCCCTGCCATTGAGGCGGGAAATGGCTTCCATAAACCCACTCGGCACCAGTGTATTTGGGGGTTCCCTCGTTTAACCCGTCAACAATTCTCTCTACACCTACCGCAGTTGCATGGGCAGAACCCGGAAAAATGTAATTAATCCCAGAACTGCCTGCCCCATCCGTGGCAAATGCCTGACCCCATGGATCAAGGGCATGACCCCACGGATTAATTAGTCCCCGGGCGAAAACTTCCAACCGCTTTGTCTCAGGCCTGTAATACCAGACACCTGATCCATTCAAACGCCGGGGTCCATGAATGGTCTCAACGAAAGAATTGATATAAATAGATTGTGTAAAATATAAATCGCCCCACGGAGCCCAGGTCAATCCATGGATCATATGGTGAACATCTGCATTTCCAAAGCCCTCAAAAATGACCATTTTCTGGTCAGACTGCAGATCACCATTTGTATCGGCCAAGAACAAAAATTCGGTTGTACTCGTCACATACGCACCACCTGGTACAGGCATAACCGATTGTGGCACCAACAATTCCTCCGCAAAAACGAATGAAGTATCGGCCCGGCCGTCGCGATCTCGATCTTCTAAGACCACAATGCGATCATTGGGTGTATCGCCAGGAGCAATGTGTGGATAGGTACTGCTGGTGGCTACCCATGCTCTTCCCTGCCCATCCCAATTCATATTGATGGGATTGGCGATCATGGGATCGGCAGCAAATAGATTTACTCGAAACCCGGGAGATACAGTGAAAGCTTTCAGTTCTTGTGCTACATCGGGAGTCGGTATATTTGCTGGCACCTCATCTTCCGGATAATCTTTTGGTGATTTCCAGTGCCGATTTATACTTAGCTTGGCGTGAAATATTTGTGGTTGCAACAAGCGCCGTATATCGCGTTCTCTCTCCTCAATCAATTCGGCCAGCTGGTCCATCTCATAGGATAAATGCCCCATCTCGTGCCGGCGAAACAGATAAATATAGGCTTCATTTAAGGGTCGCAGCCGTTGCCGGTACAAACGGTTCTTTTCTTTGATAAGGTGGGACAATGTGCTTTCCTTAGCCCGACTAAATTCTATGGAATCAGAGGAAATCCAGGTGCTGCTTAAGTCAGAACTTACCGACACCAGACCCTGTCCGGTCAAGATTCCTTCAGTAAATCCCGTTTTGAGCTCAAGATCAAATTGCGTACCCTTGACAATCCTCTTCCAATTTTTTACAACCACATTTTCTGTCGAGGAAATGCGGGCTTGGCTATCTAATTGTATCCTAAAATCAGTACTCACATCCTCTGAAAATGTATGCAGTATAACTTCAGACATTTTGCGATATCCGTTTTCGTTGAGATGAATTCCGTTACTGGTATAGCGCTCTGGATCAGAAGGTGCGAGCTTGTTAAAAAGATCTATAAAGATATGGCTCCGCTCCTGGGCTTCGCGTTCAATGAAGGTGCGGGTAGCCTCCAATCTCTGGTTTCTGGCCTTCAGCTCCTCAGGAGTAATGATCGAGGCTTCCTGCTTTGGAGGTGAAAGGAGGACTGCTGGTATGCTAAGGGAGTCCACAAAATCCAGTAGGCGCTCATAACCGCGTTCAAACAGTTCCTGGTCATCTTTGTTCCCGTGAAATGCTGTCTCACTGCCATAGCCAATGATCAGCACCTGAGGATTTGCTTCCTCGATGTGACGCATCAGCACCTTTGATCCAAAACCTTCCTCCGCTGTAGGCGGCTGCCATGATCGCGTATTTTGGGCAGAACCAAACTGAGATCTGGCCTGACCATAAATATCGTCAGCTGGCCACCCTATGTTGCGGAAGGTTAGCCGATGGTACGGAAATGCTTGCAAAAGCGACTGCTCGAAGAAACCATAGTTTTCCATCGATGAAATCAGCGCATCTCCCAGCAAAACCACCCTGGTATCATTTTCATGTCCAGGCAGTTGAATGCCCTGAGCAGCCGTAAATCTCTGAGAACCAACAACCTTCATCTTCCACCAAATTTTCCTGCCAGACGGTAAGGGAACACCCTCATAGAATACTGAAGAATCTGCACCAAATCGAAATCCACTATCCCATAGATCCCCGATATTCTTCTGCAATAGTGTTCTGTCACTAGACACCAGGATCTGGTAACCTTCCACGGTGGAATCTAGCGGCGGATGTGACCAGGAAAATTCAATGCTGGCTAAAGCCAACGGACCTCCCAACTCCACATATTCGGCATGAAAGTCTAAAGGTATCATGGCTTCCTCTTCAGATGGATGACAAGTCCAGAAGATCCAAAGCACAAACACAAAGCACAGAACATCAAGTCTCATACGCGGGAAAATATCGAAATTCACAGATATAATCTAGATGTATACACATAACCACCACGAAACTCTAGAAAGACAGCTGTAATCCCGTCAAATTTGATTGGACTCGACCTAAAGAGCCAAGTATAATGACTTTATCGATGCCGGCCCGATGATTCGACACAGGCCTCCCTTGGCAGGGATATTAATGCATCAAGTCCTACCTTTGCTCGATGATTTCAGAAGCACATGTGCAAATGGCCATTGCCCTTACCTTTGGAAGTCTGGGCCTGTTCCATTTTGTCTTTGGGAAGACGATGCAAAAATATGCCGTTGAGAATGGATTGCTCAATGCAAATATTGCAGTAAAAATGAGTGGAGCATTGTTGATTGTGTCAAGTGTGGCATTATATATTGAGGATTATGCGCATTTTGGCTATTATGGTATTTGTCTCTTTCTGGTACTCTCAAGTCTGATTTTGCACCAATTTTGGTCAAAAAAACTGGCTGTTGATCAACTCCTCGAAATGCTGCATTTTGCTAAAAATCTTCTGCTTGCCCTCCTGGTTTGGTACTTAGGAGAGTTGCTGACTTAATATCTGGGTATCTCTAAAAACCCCGTTCGTGGATCGGGCACACTCAGAGGTTATTAGATGTACCCATCTATTATTCCATGAGAGCCACCGGTAAAAGAATCGGTGGCTGCCTGTTTCCAGGTCAAGGGGAATATACATCCTGGAATAATCGCCAAAGAAAGCGTCATCGATGATCTTTAATAATACCCGTAACAGGCAATAGGAAAATTCACCGATGTCGAGGTTAAATCAAGCAATTCATCAAAGTGCTTTCTCATTGCACAAATACATTCTTATCGAATTCTCTGGCTTTATTTGGGTACTATATGTCGCAATAAGATAAAGATTGAAAGCGGCAATCATACTTGAAGGACCATTTCCCCAATGGTGCAAAAAGATGATTTCTCAAAATAATCCAAAACAAGGAAGATCGTATGGTAAAAAGACTCCATGAGGCGACAAAAGGAGTTCGACCGCAAACTTTATCGCTCGCTTAAGAAGGTCAAGAGATCTCGCACCTGATCATCAGGAAGATCGGTCAGTAATCCTTCGGGCATTAACGACAAGGGTTGGGCTTCAAGTTTCTGCACCTTTTCCTGAGAAATATTCATAGACTCACCATAATGAGTTCGCAGCGTCAATGTATGGGCACTTTGGTCCTCGATGCGACCAGTGAGAAATCGATCATCCTTCATTCTCACCAGGTAGTTGAGGTATCCCTCCCTAATGTCTGCATTGGGAGCAGCAATCTGATAAATGGTAGTAGTTTGATCCCTGAAGTCATATCCTGTAAGGTCGGGACCAGTCGATCCTCCGGGTAAGCTGTCCATAAGGTGACAACTACTGCAAAGGACCTGAAAGAGTTTTGCTCCACGGTATTTGTTTCCTTCCCCGTCGGCAACAATTTCCAATAAACGATTTATTTCACGTTCTGAATCGGAAACTTCCAAGGCAAAAGCCTGTGGCCAAACATCCTTCATTCTAGGGAAATGCATTGGATCTATGGACAATTTCATTTGCAACACAATTTCACGAACCAGATCTTCGGCATGGATTTCCTTGTCCAGGAAAACACGTTTCCACAGAAGCTCGGACCAGGAAGAACGGGAGGTGAGGAAGTAAAGAGCCGCCATTCTTATCCGACGATCGGCACGAAGATGATCCGGATAGTCATCGAGGATGCGCAGGGCTATGGAATCTTCGGCAAATCTTGAAAGATTGGCCAATGAAGACACGATCACTGTTGCCGGTGAATTCTTGTTCTTCGCCAAAGCCAGGAGCACCTCAATCGATCTTGGATCATCATACTTACTGACTGCGCCGATCAGGCCTAGTTTGACATGTACTGGTGTTTTGTCATCAGACAAACTTTTCAAAGCATCAGATAAAGCTTCTTCACCCCTGAGCTGCAGATTTAGTAAAGTTGATGACTGGCTGGACAGCGTTTGATAGGGTTGCATTGCAACCAGAAGGGATTTGGGAAAATCTGAAAAATCCCTGGTTACCAGTCCTTTGGTGAGACCATCCATCAAAATAAGTCCTAAATCCGATCCGGGTACCTGGCGAAACAGCGCTTCAGCCAGTTGATAGTCTTTGGCAGATCCTCCCTGGATCAGTCTCTGCATCAATCTTTCCAAAATCGTGGTCTTAATGACTGATACCTCCCAAAAAGAAGGGTCGGCAAAGAGCTTTTCAATGGTTTGGTGTTGTTGATCAATCTGAGCTTCCATTGCCCACCAAAGCATCAGCGGATTGTCTGGGTCATCAGGATCGATCTGTCTCGCCAAGCCCTCGATCATTGACCAGCCAAGCGGACCTTCAACCCTTCGGGCTGAAGCAGCCAACTGGCTGATAACCTCAGGGTGCCTTTCTTGACGGCAAAGTATTTGCAAACTTTGGATCACAGCGTCTGATCTTAGACCAGCATCGACACTCAATCTTACCGCCCACATTCTCACATATGGGTCGGTATGATTCATGGCCCGTACCGCTACAGCTTCTTCCAGCCCTCCCAGTAAATGAATGGCCCAAAGTGATTCCAAAGCAGTCTGCCCATCACCATTGTCTAGCATTTCAGTGAGAGCGGATAGCATGGAGGGAGCATTCAGATCGGCAATTCGCTGTAAAGCCATTTGCCGATACCATTTGTTTTTGTGATAGAGTAACCGTAACAACTCGTGCTCAGGCAACTGAGTAATGTCGTAAATCTCATTTGACGCCGAATCGGCGGCAAGACGATAAATTCTACCGGATTCACGGTGCCAGGTATCTTGAGGGTTGACGTGAGAAAGACGGCTATCACACCAATCGGCAATATAAATGGCTCCATCAGGTCCCACCTTAATATCCACTGGCCTAAACCATCGATCATCTGTTTGCAAGATCCTGGCCTCATCAATCGTGGCAAAGGAAGAACCATTGGGCTCCATCCGGGTGCGCAGGAGGAAATTATGCAGCGGATTAATACCGATCATCTTGTCGGCATACAACTCAGGTAAACCGTCCGCCTCATATTTTATCCAGGCATGAGTGAATCGCAATCGCTGACCAGTGAAATGCATATCCCCCAAATAGCCATAGGCGTAAGGATTGGTCAGCGGACCATGCTTCCCCCAGTTTTTAGTATAATAGCCGCCCTGTTTGTAGTATTGTCCCCGGGAAACTCCATTGGTACCTGAATAAATCCTCCCTTTTGCATCCATCTCTACATGGAAGGTATTGCCACCGCCTTCGGCGAAAATTTCAAAGATCATCTCGCTAGGATGGTATCGCCAGATGCTTTGACCTTCAAAATAGAGATCCTTGGTTTTTGCCGTATTGATTTTGGAAGTGACTGTGCTGCCTGTGGCCCCATACAACCAACCATCTGGCCCCCACCTTAGGCTGTTGGCAACGGCATGAGTATCCTCCAGCCCAAAACCTTCAATATGTACCACAGGGTCACCCTCTGGTAGGCCATCGGCATCGGCATCGGGGTAAGCCAAAAGGTAGGGAGGATTCAAAACCCAAATTTTGCCTCGCCCCCAGGTTACACCGGTCGCTATATTGAGGCCGGTAATGGCATCGGTCGCCTTATCATACCATCCATCTCCGTCGGTATCCTCAAAGAATGAAATCTTATCCGCTCCCTTTAGACCTTCTGGTGGAGGTTCCGGCACTTTGTCAAACTGCATGCGAATGTGATGGTCAATTCCGGTAACTTTCAGGCCTTTGGGATAAGGATATTGACTGTACTGCACCACCCAAAGACGACCCCGATGGTCAAAAGCCAATTCGACAGGCTGATGTATGGCGGGTTCGGTCAATACGGCCTGCACCTCCAATCCAGGTTCCACTCGGAATTGCTGAAGAGAATGATCGACGGCAGGCAGTTGGGAGGCATCTGACTGGACACCTCTGCCTTTAAACTGCCTCATGTATTCGGCCACCTCATCATTGGCAGCTAGATCAAGATAGTTCTCCCTCTCTTCCTTCGTCGACGGACTACATGCCACCAATAAGAAAATCAGGCACAGGGAGTATTTTGCATCCATTGATCGAATCTATCTTCAGTCCTTGAAATTAATTTTTTGCAAACATTTTTTGTCAATAAAGCCGATTCGCTCTTTTCCAACCTGAATTTACCCTATTTTGCAGTCAGCTTCGGTGATGGATGGGTTCCATTCATCTGAAAAGGGAATCCGGTGAGAATCCGGAGCAGTCCCCGCTGCTGTAAGTTTCGCTAAGTATGGGCGAGTACCACTGTTGAATTGATCCAATGGGAAGGTGCCCAGTAGAAATGAGCCAGAAGACCTGCCAAAGCATCATTTAATCACTAAACACTTTCGGAGGAAAAGTGACTGAGGTGAATCAACGGACATTCCCTCCGTTAGATCCCGGATAGTGACCAGGTCGCTCTCCATCCTCTTCACCTTTCCTCGATCAGGATGAAGTTTCGACCCCTAGTTAAGTTATTGCTCCTGACCATAGGCGTTGATCAATCGTTACATGCCCAGGTAGATACTACGGTTACCTCCCAGCCTGTGGAAGTGGTGGCTTCACACCTGAGACATCATCCAATCGGTAGTGAAGTCTGGACCTCCCAGGATAGGGACGAGGAGCTGTTTGCTACCCAAGATCTAGGTACCATACTTTCTAAAGAAGCCAATGTATACATCAAGTCCTACGGTTTGGGCAGTTTAGCTACCACTTCAATCCGCGGCGGACAGGCTGGACATACACTCATCCTTTGGAACAAGATACCGCTCACCAGCCCAATGCTTGGTTTGGCCGATCTGGCTTTGATTACTCCTTCCGAAGGGGAAGATCTGAGGTTGATAAAGGGAGGAAATTCTGCGCTGTGGGGCAGTGGCGCCATCGACGGAACGATTAGTATCGACAGCAGAAAAAGTGGTTCCCAAGGTGCCTATATTGGTGCAACTGCAGGCTATGGCAGTTTCGGTTACTCACATCACAACCTTGCCCTTAGGTTAGGGCGGAAAAAATGGGAGAGTCACACTCAGTGGCAATTATCGCGCGCCCGAAATGACTTCCCGTACCATCCGGCATTTCAGTTGCCAGTGCTGAAACAAGAACATGCCAAATTTTCACAGCGTCAATTTAGACAAGATCTTCACTGGCAAAGAAGTAGGAGCCGAGCCTCAATACATTACTGGTATAGCGATGCCGACCGACAAATACCTCCCACTATAACCCAGACGGCAAGCGAAGCCATGCAATCTGATGAAGCACATCGTCTCACCGCAAGATGGTTTTACTCCGGTGATAATGGTTCGTGGCAAAGCACGGTGGGTTATGCAAGTGAATTCCAAAGGTTTGAAGATCCTTTAGCTGGCATCGCCAATAACAACCAATTTGATATTATCCTGGCGGATCTTACTTATCAAAGATACTTAGGTAATAACAGGGAATGGCAATGGGGTACCAGTCACACTTTGACCAGTGCCGGGACGACAGCGTATAGTGAGACTGTTCAGGAATGGCGTTCTAGTCTCTTTACCAACTACAAGGAATGGCACAGTAAGTGGCAGTGGCAAATAAGCCTACGTGAGGATTTGATCGACGGAGCGTACTCTCCTCTTACACCCTTAGTGGGTGTTGAGGTATTTCTCAGTCAGCTATGGACCATAAAGGGAAAGATAAGTCGAAACTTCCGCCACCCGACACTTAACCATCGCTATTGGAGGCCGGGAGGCAATCAAGACCTGGAGCCGGAACAGGGATGGGAACAAGAATTCACGGTCCGTATGAATCCTTCGTCAACCTTCAAAACAGGATTTTCCCTGACCGCATTTAACCGGACAGTTAAAAATTGGATTCTATGGCGTCCCGAAGCCGGCCAAAACTACTGGGCTCCCGAAAATATCGCCAGAGTTTGGAGTCGAGGTGTCGACTTTCGAGTAGATCATCATTGGCATGCTGGTGAAGCGAAAGGTAATTTTTCTCTATCCTATCAACTTACCAAATCTACCAACCAAACTTCCCTATCCATTCCTAAAATCAATGCCGGAGATCAATTAATATACACCCCCCTTCACCTGGCCACAACAAAAATCAATATTGACTGGCGAAGCATCCATTTTTATTATTTGCAAAAATACACTGGATCTACGCAAGGAGTTAATGAGGCCATTAGAGATTTCACTGTGGCTGATATTGGAATTACCTACCAATCCACTTTGAAAAGGCACAAGTATCGACTATACTTTAATCTCAAAAATATTTGGAATACAAATTATTTTATTATCGAACGGCGACCAATGCCTGGGATAAACTGGGATATCGGAATAAAATTAGATCTAAATTATTAAATCAATCTTGACTATTCTTGACTAAAAAAAATCATCAAATATGATACGATTAATTACCAAAGTAATGTTGCTCAATCTTTTCTTATGTCAAACGCTGATTAGTCAAACCATTGCAGACTTTGAGATATATAACCTAGAGCCAGATACTTTTGTCAACGGCTCGGACGGAAGTGGCGGTTTTAATTCGGGCTCGATTTTTCTTCCGAATTCCTATGACACGGAATTTGGCTTTTGGTCAGGCTGGTCGATCAGCACGATGCGAGATGACAGTACTCCGGGCTTCATCAATCAATACAGTGCAATTACTGGATCTGGTGCTGACAGCACCGATCACTACGCAGTTTCCTTTTCCTCAAAACCGAATATTGTGCGGATGGCACCTACTCGGCAGAATGTTCATGGTATGTATGTGACCAATAGCACCTATGCTTTTCTGAGTATGCGTGATGGCGATGCTTTTGCCAAGAAATTTGGTGGCGCCAATGGGACCGATCCAGATTACTTTCTCCTTACGATAAAGTACTATCGTGATGGCCAGCTCAGCACAGACAGCCTTGATTTCTATCTGGCTGATTTCCGATTCGAAGATTCGAAAGAGGATTACTTGGTCAATCAATGGGAGTTTGTTGACCTTTCAGCTTTCGGAGAAGTTGACAGCCTGTGGCTCTCACTATCATCATCTGATGTAGGCCAATTTGGTATGAATACTCCGGCCTACTTTTGCATGGATCAGTTTGTCACCGAAGGTCAGTCAACGGCTGTACATGACCCTAACAAACTTCTCATTCAGATTTTTCCAAATCCCGCATATGAGGCGGTCCATATCGAGGGTGTTTCCGATGAGAGTATCTCCTTTACAATTTTTAATCTCGCCGGACAGATCATGCAACAAGGAAAGACCGGATCCGATCATATGATTAGGCTCAGTTCCCTCAACCCCGGAACATATCACCTTCACTTTCGATCCAATGGTACACAATTGATAAAATCCTTAATCAAGAGGTAACAAGTGGTTGGTGCTGGTCCTAAAATCTATCTTGTGGAAGAGGAGATCTTATTGTGAATAAGCGACCAGTTAAGCAAATGAGCAGCAGCTAAAAATATTCCTCCCATCCCAGCAAAAACATGGCCACCCAGATGGGTAACTTCTCCGACCATGATTGTCGATAGTCCTATCATGCCCATCGCCAAGGGCCAGATGTTGCGGTGAGCATTTCTATATGAAGTTGCCAAAGAAGCGACGGCAATGACCAATAACAACAGAAACAACATCCATTCCCAAATAGCTGTCTCATGTAGGTGAGCATGGCCCAACACACCTATGGAAACCAGAAACGGCAAGGCCAAGCAATGAATGGCACATAGGAAGGATCCTGAAAAGCCAAAGAAATCCAGAGATATACCAAACAGCTTCTTCTCATTCATTACACAAATCTACCATTATTGCAACAATGTTGCAAGTGAGCAGGTTAAAGAATTGAATTTTTCTGTCCCTGACAGATCCAGAAGCAAATGGTTATTTTTGTGCAATGACCGAATTTCAGATTCCGGATTTACTTCACAAGGCTGGCTTACGTGTGACCAAGACACGCCAGGCAGTATTAGATGAACTGGTTTCGGCAGGGGAACAGGCCATATCTAGTGCCGAAATAGAGCAAAATCTTAGCGGGATTGACCGAATTACCCTTTACAGAATTCTAAAGGTGTATGAAGAGAAAGGCTTGATTCACAGTGTAGCTGATGGTACTGGAAAAACAAAATATGCCCTTTGTCATGAGGAATGTAGTGATGGATCACATCAACACGACCATCTTCATTTTCACTGCCGGATCTGCAATTCAACCACATGCCTGGAGCAAAACCTGCCCAGTGCTATTCAGGTACCGTCAGGCTATTTGGTTGAGGACATACAGCTGATTCTTTCAGGAATATGCAAGGACTGCCAATAGTCTCCTAAAATTTGATCCCACTCATCCACTCGTTTTCACGACCTTTCTTATCGATATTCCCGCTTTAGTATGCAACTGTATAAAATAAATGCCATCAGGCAATGCCTGGCAATTAATGACTTCGAAAGTGTGATTGCGGAAACCATCGCTTGATTGCATGACGCACCTCCCCAGTTCATTAACCATTATCCAGGAGTCGATGGTTTTGAATGCATTGATATGCAAAGTGCTGCTCACTGGATTAGGGTAGATGACAAACTTCTTAGGCAAATCTTGATCATCATCAGCGGTTATTTGATCACTATAAAAAGCAAATCTTAGGATTTGTTCCCCACCCGGTTCAATGGTGATTGGACCACTAAAGGATGAAGCATCCAGTCCATAACCGGGTAAAATCTGACCTTGTTGCTGAAAAGGGACGATATGAAGGTAGTATGCGCCCTGTTCTTGATTGGCAAACCTGAAGATGCCGCTTCCATCGGTTTCAGTGTCATCGATCAATCGAAAGTGGTTGTCGAAGAGTAGTACATTGGCATGATTTAACAGCGGCTCCCCAACATCGATCTGCTTGTCTTCATTGGAATCCAACCAGACAGTTCCTTGAAGCTGGCCAAAGCCCATGGGGTACATTTGGTTGACCGGCACAATCTCTCTCTTATTCCGATCGGACTGCCACCCAAAGTGTACGGCCGCACCACCATCCCTCTCAAAGTATTCTATCCTAATCCGATATCGCTCTCCCGCCAGCATTTCATAGTTAAAAGCATGCTCAGTTGTTGCTTGAGGCTTCCAATGTTCCCATACCAATTCATTATTGATCCAAACCCTTGCTCCGTCATCAGAGGTGATGGAAAGGGTATATTCTTCACTGAAAAGGGGTTGAAGAAATCCCCTCCACCGGACAGAAAAAAAATCACGATCAATGACACCACTTTCAGGAGACTGATCACCCCAACCAAAATCAATCGTGCTGTCAATACGAACCATAGTGGGAGATTCATCAAGATCATGTTCCAGGTCTTTATTGAAGTATTCGCCGTATAGTCCAGTTCCAAAACCAAGACTCGTTGTATCGAAAAGGATCTCGAAATTACCGGGTACTAATGGTGTTTGGATCGTTCGCAATGCGTCTTCCCAGCCGTCTTCCCATCCCTTAAAGGTGACTAGAAGGTCACCCAATTGCTGGACAGATGGTACCTCAATATTTCGTGTCAGACCCTTTAGTGATGGAAAGGTATGAGGAAGCTGTCTCAGGGCACCATCGATATTGATTCTTGCGGAAACTTTGGAGGTCAAGGTAATTTCCGTGAGATCGGGATATAGTTCTATGTAGGTTCCTCCCTGCAAACCTTGCTTATCTTCAACGGTCAGGTAAAGACGAATCCAGATGTTGGTATCTGTTTCTCCAAAAGTTGGGATCACAAAATAACCGGCTGCACTCGAATCATGGGTAGCCATCGGGTGGGTATGTGACCGATGATGTAAATCCACCTGCCAAGACAACTGATTTGTTGACAGCTGGCCGTCCTCCCGATCGTGTCCCTGACCTTGAAAAGTAATGGTATCTCCGGCCTTGAAAAGACCACCGTCTGTGGGATGAATAATCTCGGCAACCGGCCGGGTATCATTCAGTACGCTGACCGTTGCCACATTACTGGTATCAGAACCTTCAGCATTACTCACAATACAATGGATTTTCGTCCCATGATCAGCAAGCGAGAGTTCAGATATTATTAAGGTAGGACTGTCGAGATTAGCTACCAAATGATCCTTGACAAACCAGTGGTACTGCAAAGGATCACTGCCAATGGCATTAATGGCGAAAGAAGCATTTTCGCCCACGGGATGAGTAACATCCTGAAGCTGGTTGACAATTTCAGGAATGCCATTCCCTTTATAAAATACTCTCCATAATTGTCCATTGGTCGTACTCGTATTGTCTTGTGCTGATCCACCACCTAATCCTGCACGCGTCTGAAAATAGAGATCTCCACTCTTTGGATTGACTAATATATTGAGAGGACGGTCTAGTCCAGAGGCAAAGCTTCTAACTCTTTCAGGATTTCCATCCTCCAAGTAATAAATCTGACCTCCACAATAGTCTGCAAAAAATATTGCATTCTGAAAAGAACTGCCGAATGTGGGTTCAACGGGTTTGTAAATACCTAAGGCTACGATCGCACAGGCTGAATCAATATCGTAGGGATAGCTATAATAGGGGTCCTGGTAGTTTTCCGGGGAGGTCTGATCCCCTCGAGGGCCTTCAATAAGTGGCCATCCATAGTTCTGGCCAGGTCGAATGAGATTTACCTCTTCAAAACTTCCACCTCCCACATCTGTGGCGAATATTAGATCCGGCAACGGATCATAAGTCATATTAAAGGGATTACGTAATCCCACACACCAGATCGCACGGTATTTTCTCTGAGTGGTTTCATAAAATGGATTATCAGTGGGTATGGACCCATCGTCATGTAATCTCAAAATCTTACCCAATAGATTTTCAAAATTCTGTGCATTTGGTGAATGTCCTGAATCGCCAGTGGCTATGTACAGATATCCATCATTGTCGAATAGTAGTGCACCCCCATTATGTATGGCACCCGATATGGTGTCCAGATCCAGTATAATCTCCTCTGATCCTGGCACTGCCAAATCGCCATTGGCAAGAAAACGGCTCACTCGATTGTGTTTTCCACTCGGCACTGTGTAATACAGGTAAACATACGGCTGGTTATCCATATCAGGATGCAGAGCTATACCCAAAAGCCCTCGCTCATTAAAATCATCAACCTCCAAGGAAATAAAAGGGTCGGGCAAGAGTTGACCGGTGGTTTCTACAATCCATACTTTGCCGTCCTTCTCAACCAACCAAATCCGGTCGTGATGATCAAGAGTCATCGCCACCGGATTCAAACCGTCTGCAATCACTTCTGCCGAAAACCCCTCCGGCAGTTGCTGGGCAGTAAGTATACTTCCATTTCTAATGAACAATAGGACAATCAAATACAAAGTGACCCTAAGCATGTTCCTAAAAGTGAAATCCATAGCCGAAAAACATGGTTTGCATTCCGATGACACTGAGACCTGCCAAAGAAATTCCCAGCATGATTAGGAGATAAGGCAAATGCGCGAGAAGTCGAATATATTTCTTTTCCCACCCTATTCTATGAAGGACAGGCATGAAGATAAAAGCCAGACAAAGCCCCATAAAAGATATTTGAAACATGTACACACAGGCGATAGAGAAAATCAATCCCGACATCAGTTCAAAAAATTGGACCAAGTTATTGTCGGGATGGCTGCTCTGTATCAATGCCCGCCACTTGTGCTTCAGTGATAACCAGAAATTACCCTTGGGCACATCCCCTTCATTTTTCCCTCTCGTAAATTTATCGCCAGTAACCAAAAATATGGCCTTACCTGATATCACATATGCCAAAACACCGATAGAAGATAAAGGGCCCAGAGATGCATAAATTGCCGTACTGTGACTAATAAATTGTAACATCCGCAATGGACGTTGAATCAACCCAATTGCAAAACACAGAACCGGGGCGAAAAAAGTCATAACTGTGATAAGAAAAAAGTCCAGAGTAAAAATGGCTTGAAATCCTGAATGAAGTGCATAGACAGGCAACACGGTTGATAATCCTGCCCATTCCAGAGTTAGGTTCTGTCTTTCACCAAAAAAATATGGAAGACCCAAATTTGCCAATACCATGAAAAAGAAATAAACTAAGGTGAGCGGCAAATTAAGCGTCGGAAATAAAATATCCAACTTCTCCGTCCAGGTAATATTTTTTGCATTGATGAGCCATCTAAATTTTTTGGCAAGAAATTCTGTTGTACCTCGAGTCCATTTCATGTGTCTGATCCTGAAGGATCGCACCGTATCCGGAAAATCTTCATAACAAGTTACATTGCTTACAAATCGACCGCGGTAACCCAACTCTCTTGCGTGGATAGCAAAGCCCAAGTCCTCACTCACTATATCCGGAAATCCACCAATTTCCTCCCAGCATTTACGGCGTAACAAGGCTCCATGTCCCAAAAACATTACAAATCCAAAATCATTGCGCAACGGTTGATAGTATTTCCAATGAATATCGATACCCACGCCCAGTGATCTAGACAATGCAGTCTGCTTATGGGGATTGACTTTGTGATTGGCCTGCACAAAACCGCAGCGTGGATCTTCCTCCAAAACTGGCACCAATCTTCGTAAAAAGTCTACCGGTAAAACCTCATCTGCATCAGCAATGGCAAAATACTTCTCCGTAGAGAATCGCGATAAACCATGATTCAGATTTCCAGCTTTGAAAGCCTTCCGATTTGCCCTGCGGACGACCTGTACGAGACCGGGATACTTTGCGGCAAAGTCATCAATTCGCTGTTGAAAAGCCCATTCGGTACTATCATCCAAAATGTATACCGTAAAAGAAGGGTAATCCTGATCGACACAGGATTTTACCGACGACTCCACAAAATCATTACAGGTTGTATACAAGATGGCGACAGATGGGTATTCAGCAAGTGATTTTTTGGTCAGCTGGACTTCAGGTTTAGGATAAAACAGTTTGTGACCAAGGGAGAAGATGATTATTCCCACATTATAAAATCCATATAGCCATGCGAGATTAATAAACAGAACAAATAAAAAAAGTGCTACAAAACTCGGAATGCTATAGGCCATGTCGGTCAATGCCAAGAGCCGCGGTTCGAACCAAAGAAGTGCAGCGATCCAACCAAGCAGAATTACGAGATACAAATAGGGTTTAGGATCGTAAGAAAGAGAAACTCGATGCTCCCTGGCAGAACTCACTACGGACGGCTTTACCTGAAAACCTTGATCCGTCAAGCTGGTTGCAAGCTCATCCATCATTTCAACCGGTAGTTTAGACCAAGCGCGCCCACAGTGTTTTCATTTTCAAAAAGTCCACGGTCGTAATTGAAAAATAATTTCACACTCAAATTCTTAATAACAGGAAAGGAGGAGAGGAAAAATACTCCCGCTGGCTGATGCATTTGCACATCGCCTTGATTTAGAAAATCATAATAGCCTCCCGCCAAAAATTCAATATTATTGACATAAATCTTTGCCGATATTTGATACCGCTGGTTGTAATGATTAGCGATGGTCAAGTTGTCGTTATGATACACACTTGCCTCAAGTCTAAAGTATTTGGAAACACCAAAGTCAAAGGCGATACCAGCCAGAAATAGCCTTTCAACTTGCCGATCATCGAATTGAAGAATTAATTTTCCCACGGCATCAAAGGGGAAAAAATAATTCTGTTCAATATTTACTAGTTTTTGTGTTGGTATATTAGTAAATGTCCTCAGACCCCATTCCAACTTTGTAAAGAGTCTATCAGTCCACCTATATTTACCTCCAAGCGCATAATAAGGAGCCACTCTCTCCGTGCCTGCCAAGAAACTATTGTCAAGAATTAAGGAATTATCGTAGAGGAGATACAGCAGATTTCCTTTACGAGACAGGTACTGAGCATGGAGCCGGCGAACACCATGCTGGGGGCCCTGGTCATGTTGATTGACTCCGTACCATCCCTCCACTTCAACTTTTCCAGGCGATTTGGTTAACCTTCCCAGCTGTTCTCCTGCAGCTTTCATTCCCGGGTCAATTTCCAGGGCAGATTTAAAGGCCCTTTTGGCACCCTGCGGGTCCAACTCCCTTAAAGCTACCAGCCCATCCAGGTAGTGTGCTTCGGCTTCATGGGCAAACTTCTTTAGCAACTGATTACAGCTATAGCGTGCACCTTCAATATTCTGTGACTGCAAATAATTGTAAGTCAATCCAAAATGTGCACTGCGATTGTTCGCATCTATTTTGATGGCACGTTGAAAAATGTGTACAGCAGCCGCATATTCTGCCGCCCATGAAGTTGTATAAGCCAAGCCAATAATGGCATCAATGTTTTTGGGATCTTCCTTTAACACTTTATTAAAGTCTGCCTTAGCCTGCTGATATTTTCCCCACCAAGAAAAATTGTATCCACGCGCAATCAGAAAGGAATATTCTTTCTGTTCTACTGCTTCCAATTCGCAAAAAATCAGATCGGCCTCTTCATGATATCCTTCTTGAGATATTTTTACAGCTTCTGCCAGTCTCCCTTCCTGTTCCTGAGCAAGAAGTTGCCCAGCATCTACCAGGAGCATCAGGTAAAAGATGAATACCCCACCAGGTATTAAAGACATCGGTTTCTTTATTGTCATTGTACTTTTAGCAATTTCTAAGCGCATGTGATTTTTGGATCCCTAGTTTCGGGAGGCTTCCAAAAGCTTTCACATGGCTATAAGTACAAATCCATTGAGGTGTGACCTGTCGTCAGGATCTTTTTTGATATTTTTTTATCGTAAGAATGATTCCCACCAGAACCGTAAGCAGAGAAACCACCAAGGCATAGAAATACTGAGGACCTTTATGGACAGTGAGGGTCCTCCCCATCACCACAAAATTAGCCCAATAGAAAGGATGTTGCAGGCTGGGAGGCGCTGTTTTTATGTAGTCAATTTTTGCTTTGCGTAGGGCCTGGACGGGATCGTCAAGTTTTTTATAGTTACGTAATGTAGACTGCAACATTTCCATTGCAGTGCGCTCACTGGCAGTCCATAGACTGGAAATCACAGTCTGGGCTCCGGCATACAGGAATGATCTCGTCATCCCGCTTATGCCTTCTCCCCGATACACTTTCCCATCTGCTGAGTGGCACGAGCTCAATATGACCAGGTTGGCATCCAACTGATGTGCATGAAGAGAGGTAGGGGTTAACAAAAAATCTGAAGTGCGATCATCAAAGACAATGCAGGATCTATGTGAATCATGATAATCCACCAGGCCATGCAGGGATAAATAAAGAATCTCAGCATCCGCGGCTGAATGAAAGAATTGGTCCAACTTCGCTTCTTTTCCCACATAGAAACGACCCTCTAGGATCTGGCAAGCTTTTCTTGCCTCTTCCTCGGCAAGATTCAGGGAGGGCAGGTGATCTGCATCCGAAAGTACTTGCTTTTCTCTGAGCATTTGACTTAATTGACCAGAGTAGTTGGTACCGAAAGCTACCATGGGTGTGCGGCCATGCGATGTGCGGTCCCTGAAGGCAAGTGCAGGTGACAAGCTGTAAGCGATCGTATAGTCCTCCAGTAAATAGGCATCATTCCCGTCTTCATGCATCTGCAGAATTTCGAATGGCACTCCATGAAGTTTACCATCGGCCAAGATGCAGATTCTTTTTACTTCGGCTGGAATACTTTTCAGGCCTTCCTCCATCAATTTTTGAAATAAGTAATGACTGACCTTGGAATCATCTTCTAAAGAGGGATCTTGAAGACTCTTTCGCAGCCGTCGCAAGGCATCATTAAAAGAGGAATCCACCTCGAAGGTGACCAGGTTGACAGTTTTTCTGGTTATCCAAATCTGTACTAGGTCTGTACCGGCAAAAATATACTCCACCAAGGCTTCATTGTGAAATAATTTTTCCTGTAAAGCATTGAGTGATGGTGGCTGTGGAAAGTCATAGGGCAGTTGATCAGAGTACTTATTCCGAAGCTCGTCATGAATGAGGTCAAATTCCAGCTGTTTTCTAAGGAAAAGCCCGCGAAGTGAATCTCGAAGACCACCAGCATATTCCAATGAGTTGGCAAGCTCTGCCAGGTCTTTATGTACAGCAGACTCCCAGGCAATCTCCTCACTACTGAGTACATCATGTCGCAGTTGGCGATCGAAAAGATGCTGTTGTAAAATAGCAGATTTAGAGCGGCAGGAAAAATAATGCACTTTTTCCAAATCAGCCGAAGACCGGGATTGATGATAAATTCTCAACCAGGACATGATTGCCTGGCCATAATAATCTGCTACCAGATCTAAGTATTCAAGACGAGAGATATCTTCGAGAAATGCTTGCATTGATCGGGAAAGAATCGTATCAATTTTGTGATAGACAGCTGCTTCGGCTCTTTGATCGGAAAGATTGATGCTTGCATCCTCATCAAGGAGAATGTTCGCTCTAATGGACAATTGACGAACCAACGCAACTGGGTGAGCAAGGTACTTATTCGCCAAAATTGGTAGGTGGTTTCTGTTGAAAATCAGATACCCACATAGGGTTCTGAGTGCTTCGTTTAAGTATTTTAAAGCCAGTCGCTCCCTGCCTTGCTGAAAATATAATTCTCCCAAATTCTCTAATGCAACTGATCTTGAAAGTGCACTGTGCCGAAGGTTTGGGAGATCTGAGTTTCGCAACTCTAGTACTCTCTTGAAATGCCTTTCGGCTTCTAGGTAGTGCCCTTGGGATTTAGAAATCATGGCCATTGTTTCGATGCCATTGGAATAAATATCTGCATGTTTTTCAAATGACACCAAATTCAATCCTCGTTGACAGTGTTTCTGCGCTAATGCATATTCCCCGGTCTCAAAAAAAGCGATTGCGACATTCAAATAAATCAGTGCGAGATCAACCGACTCCAGGTTTCCATAGGCAATCGCATATTGTGACTTTGCCTCTCGAAAAATTTGAATCACATGTTCGTATTCCTTAAATTCTAAGTGAAGAATTAGCAGAAGATTGAGGACTGTAAATTTTTCGTAAGCATATTCTTCCTCTTGGCCGAACAATTGATAGGCCTGTGCCAGATAGTTTCTTGCCTTCTCATGGTCTCGCAGATCGGAATAGTAACTACCGGCCCCCAGATATTTTTCGGCCAGGGCCTGCCTTGAATAAGAGCTGTCTTTTTCCAGGAGGAAAATGGCGCTGTCGATATAGGATTGGGCCTTGTACTTCTCTGGAGTATATTGGTAGCAAACACCTATATTATACATCGAATTTGCCCGTTCATGATTGAGCACATCCGGGCAATTATGCCAATAATCATAGACGACTCGATGAAATAGATCAATCGCTTTAACCTCCTGATCTGTCAGATAAAAAGAGACACCCAGCTTGTGTACAAGCTGACCCTGTTCATAACAATTAAGCAGTTGGAAACTATCATTTCCCATGATCTCATCCCGTAAGGCAATATTTTGATCTGGCAAGTCTTGTCCAAGATTATGGTCGAGAATGGACAGCATACGAGCTCCAAAATTGACCGGGGTCTGACTTTGACAGGGGCAGGGCAAAACGAGGATCACTACAGATAAGAAGAGCCATACCCATTTATTAGATAACCAAGGCATACCCCACATCGTCTGGTCATTAAAGCAAATCATTGATGATCAATGGGTGCATCCATCATTTTGTATTTGCAGTACCGCTCCTGGCTGCACTTCAAATCCTGGCTCCATAGTCACCGTGCCAAGAGCATCGTAGGTAACCATGGACCCTGATTGAAGCAATTGAGATGTCTCAATTTCCTGATCCGTCTCATAAATCTTTCCCAGGGATATCGTACCATCCAGTATATTACTACCGGTCCAGGAATGATGACAATCAAATGGGTTTTGCAGACAAGTACTGTCGTTGATAAATAGGCTTTGCTGAAGATTCAGCATACCACTCGACACCAAGGCATCGGTTAAAGACAGTAGGTGATGGCTGCCAGCGATTAAGGGGCAAATGACCTTTTGAGGTGTAAAGTCATCGATGTAAGTGCCTCTTAGAGCCGCTGCAGCCGTAACAATAGCGGCGGCTTGAGATGTTCCTGAGCCGTAGACAATCCCAGAGGCTAAATCAGGTCCGGGAATATTTTCTCCCAACACTGCAAGATCAACCCTGCCATAGCCATAATTGCTAAACATACTTAACTGGTTGTTGCAATCTAAAGATGCTACCGTTAAAATATTTTCTGATGGCATCGAAGCTGGCAAAGCCGTACTGTCAGTACCGTCATTGTCTAGTCCATCATTACCTGCAGCAACCACCACCAGGGCATCTTTATTCTTTGCTTCTTCAATAGCTATCTGCAAGGGAAAAAACAATGTGTCGTGATAGATGTCGCGATATCCAAAGCTCATATTTATGATGTCGGCGTCTGCATCCAAGGCGTCTAAAAGCGCCATGACCACCGCTGAGAGGTAAGCCTTACCCTCAAAATCATGGGTTTTCCTAATATCGAAGCTTATCTTTCCGGAGGCGGGACTGACTTGATGGGTAATACTATGTATAATGCCGGTGATGTGGGTTCCATGGCCATGTTCATCGTCAGGGATCTGGTCACCTTGTACATAATCATAGCCCGTGTAGGTCATTAGATCATAATTTAGCTGGCCAGTAGAATTGTCAGTGAGTTCAGAAATACCTGTATCCAAAATCGAGATTTTGATCACCGAAGAATCTCCATGGATCAGTGCAAATTCTGAAATATCAAAGCAAGTAGATGACGCTCCAGGCAGAAATGGCATTTGTTGCTGAATATTGAGCGTAGCATCATGAATCTTTGTCTTTTTCTTTGACCTCAAAATAGCATCATGAATATTCAGGATGGTTTCACCATCAACGGTCGTAAATGGAAATTCATTGACTTCCCAAAGCGCTATATCTAAATGACCGCTTCGCCAAAGTTCGGTCGCATTCAAATCCTCAAGTAAAGCAACAATTGTATCTTCTTCAACGGCACTGTCAAGATTTACAAAAAATTGATTTGAGTGATAAGTTAATGTGTCCGAATGAAAACTTGGGCTGGAAACCGTGTCTAGCGACGATAGAACTCCAGCAATTACGCCCAGAAATTGGATAAAGAGATGGTTTGACATATTGGCGGGTATCTAGGAGTAGGTATGGTTAGACATAGCGATTACAAGAAGCTCAAAGACCTTTGAGTCACACAATGAGTGTTATTGCCTTATAGGAGCAAGTCATCAAATGAAGTAGAGATGTGATCAAAAGGCAAGTTAGTCCTTTACATAGCAGAGCCCCGTTATATTCTACCGAAGCTGGATTTCACTGGCATCAACGGGCACAAAAAAGCCTTGAAGGAGAAGTCAGGGTAGTTTCAAGTCAAATCGTTAAGTTTGACTCAGCTATACCTGCAAATAAACCTTTGGATCACCCCAATAAAAATTTTGGACTGAGCTCGCACGAATTCGAAGAGCTCCTGAAACAATTGCAAAAAGGCAATACCAGTCTATTTGAACAAATCTTCATCACACATTTCGATGAATGTGTTCGATATTTACAAAGAAAATACAATGCTCAATATGATGATGCATACGATGTCAGCATGGATACACTACTGATTTTTCGGCAAAGATTGGTCCAGGGTAAAGTAAAATACGGTAATTTGCGATTCCTGTTTACTCAGATGGCCGGCCAGCAATATGTGCGGAATAGCAAAAGGAACACTTCCAAATCTACTCAGGACCTGGTAAGCGCAGATCATCCTCTTGACAGTGGTGAAATCGAAATTTTACACAGGGCTTGGAAGCTTCTTGATGAACCATGTCAACGTCTGCTGAAAATGAATTTTTATGGTCAGATGCCACTTGCCGAAATTGCCGAGATGATGGATAAAAAACCGGCAACAATACGTAAGCAAAAAAGTCGATGCATTGAAAAGCTGATGATATCTTTTAAAGCATTGGTTAGCAAAAACAAATGAAAAAATTCCTTGAGCGATACGAACAGAGTAATTCAAACCAAGAGAAGGAAGAATTAGTCAAGAAGGCAGTCCATCAATACCTGGATGAACAGCTTAAAGAGAAGATGAGGAAGAATCTTCCTCGCAAGAGAAAACCTATCCTGGAACGGCAAAGGCTGTCTTGGCCAAGAGTTTTGACGATTGCGGCCAGTATAGCCATTTTAGTTTTGGCTGTGTATTTCTTTGCTCAGGATCAAACCACACCACAGCAACTTGCCGCTCAATACTTATCCAATACAGAAATGTTTCACCCGGGTTTACCTAAGGGAGAAGTGGACGAAACAATGTCGGCTCGTGCAAGGGCTATCAGGGCATATGAGGAGCGCAATTATGCACTGGCCGCCCAGCAATTTGCTTCAATATCGGAACCAAATGATCAGGATCAATTTTACCAAGCCTTATCCCTACTCAAGAGTGAGCGGACTCAGGAGGCAGCAGATGTATTTGAACAGATAAAAAATCAGGAAAGGTATGCTGAAGAGAGAACCTGGTGCCATGCATTGTCATTGATCTTGAATCATAATGAAAATGAGGCAATCGACCTTCTCAAGCAAATCAAAGCCGGTGATTGGAAATTTGATGAGGCCCAGCATCTGTTACAGGTTTTGGCAAACCACAGTCTAGAAGAGTAGTGTAATTTGATACACTACGTATGCAGACTAGGGGTCGAATTGCCCACTGTGCCATCACCCCTCAACTCAACGAAAGGCCAGGAATATTGATTATTGGTCGGGGTTGAAAATCAATATAGGGGTAGGTCACTCTGGCCAAATGTAATCCTTGAGGGTAAGCTCGACGGCGGTTGACCAAGGGTGCTTGTTCATTTAATGCTGCCACCCATTCCTCCCAACTTCGTTTACCTGTACCTAGCTCGATCAGCGATTGTACTATAAAGCGCATCATTCCGCGTAAAAATCGATCTCCACTGACCTGTATCTGCAAATATTTTTCTCCATGATAAGCCAGTAAGCTGGCTTTAGAGATTTTGCAGTGGGTGTGTCGATATCGGTTGGGCTGCAAACAAAAACTGGAGAAATCGTGTCTTCCCACGGCGTATTGCAGTGATTCTCTCATCACCTGGGTGTCAATTTCTGCTAATGGATAGTAGCTGCTGATCTCGCTGATAAACGGATCTTTTGTCAGGTGTAACAAATAGTGATAGCTGCGCTCCGTCACATCCCTTTGAGCATGGGCATCCGGATCCACTTGCACTATGTCATAGACAATGATGTCATCCTTAAGGAGTTGATTGAGTCGATACACCAAATCCATCGACCACTGGTCTTGAACATCGAAATGGGCCACAAATTGGGCTCCATTGACGCCAGCATCGGTACGGCCGCAGCCATGGCATCTGATGGGTTTTCTCAGCAATAGCGATAAGGCCTTTTCAAGAGACTCTTGCACCGATCTGGCATTGGTTTGCTTTTGCCAACCGCCAAAGTTGGTACCCAAAAAACGTAAATGCAAAAAATATCGCATCGTCCAAAATAGGTAAAGAATTGACAGCTTCAACACATTTCACAGGCTCTTGATCATTAGAGCCGACGCCGTTTTCGATGCTGACCTGCGATCATCAGGATCAGAACTACTAGCGTCTTCTTTAGATCCAAGATCTTCCCCAAAGGTTGAGGTTACATTATCACCTGTTCAAGATTCTCAAGAGTGATCCCTTGAGAATTCAAATAGTATTTCATTAAATTCGAACGCAATAAAAGTAGCTCCTTAGCTAGGAGGGGCCTGGACCAATACACTTGCCTATGTCTTCGACTTCGACCAACGCCATTCATCCTGAAGGATTTACGGCCACCCTACGCAGTGATCGGTGGTGGTTATATCCTGCAGCAGTACTCTTTGGACTTACAGCTTTCTTGGTCTACGGGACCTGGTCAGCGTGGCAGGCAGATTACTACTGGTACAGTGCGGGTGCCGAGGGATTTGGAGGCTACCTGGCTCCCTTTTACTCCCCGTTGCTTTTCATAAAAGAAGGGGTAGCTGGAGCTGCACCTATGGATCACTCCATTTTCGGGCCTTGGCCGGCCTGGTGGCCTTCGTGGTTACCTCCCTCTCCCTCACTTTTGATCCTAGCCATTCCGGCCATCTTTCGATTTACCTGTTATTACTACCGCAAGGCCTACTATCGCGCCTTTACCGGCACTCCACCAGCTTGTGCGGTGGGTGCATTGCCTCGTAAAGGGCGGAAGGGTTATGTCGGAGAAACGGGACTTATGCTCTTTCAAAACCTTCACCGGTATGCGATGTACTTTGCGGTGATTTACATTTTTATTTTCTTTTATGATGCGTATCTGGCCTTTTTCCGTGGTGGACAATTTGGTGTCGGTCTGGGAACCATACTGATATTGGGCAACCCGGTTTTATTGGCTGGCTATACCTTTGGCTGTCATTCCGTAAGACACCTGGTAGGTGGATGTCGCGACTGTTACTCCTGCGGGCGATCAGGCGAGATGGCGCACAAGAATGGCAAGTTGGTCACCTGGCTAAATCAACGGCATGAATTGTTTGCCTGGCTAAGTCTAGTCTGGATCATGATTGCTGACATTTATGTTCGTATGGTATCCATGGGACTCGTTCAAGATCCCAGTACTTGGGGTGCCTAAAACCAATTGAAAATTCATGCTAGATATTTCTGAAATCAAGACCATCGAACACGATGTACTCATTGTAGGAGCCGGCGGGGCTGGATTGAGTGCTGCGATTGAATCGTCTGCTCAAGGAATGAGCACCGGAATTGTGATGAAATCTTTGCTTGGCAAAGCACATACCGTAATGGCCGAAGGTGGAATGGCAGCGGCATTGGCCAATGTAGATCACCGAGACCATTGGAAGATCCACTTCCGGGATACGATGAGGGGGGGAAAGTTCCTCAATGTGTGGCGAATGGCAGAATTGCATGCCAAGCTTGCTCCGGAAAGAGTGAGATTACTCGAGGAGTGGGGTGCAGTTTTTGACCGCACCTCAGAAGGACTAATCAATCAGCGCAACTTTGGAGGCCATCGATATCCACGGCTCGCACATGTGGGGGACCGCACCGGCTTGGAAATGATTCGAACCCTTCAGGATCATGGCATTCACCAGGGTATCGAGGCCTATATGGAGTGTACAGCGCTTGATCTCCTCACCAATAAACAAGGTGAGGTCAATGGACTGGTCTGCATGTGGCGCGAGAGCGGAACCTTTGTCATCTTCAAAGCCAAGGCCATCATTTTTGCTACTGGTGGAGGCGGTAAAGCCTGGGAAGTGACATCAAACTCTTGGGAATACACCGGCGATGGTTATGCCATGGCTTATGAAGCGGGAGCGGCCTTGATGGACATGGAGTTTAACCAATTTCATCCCACCGGTATGGTCTGGCCTCCTTCGGTGAAAGGAACTTTGGTGACTGAAAGTGTTCGTGGAGAGGGCGGTATCCTGCTCAATAATGAAGGTACTCGTTTCATGTTTAACTACATTCCCGACAGATTCAAAGCGGAAACTGCAGACACACAAGAAGAAGCTGCCCGCTGGCTTGCTGGTGATTCCAATGCTCGCAGACCTCCGGAACTCTTGACCCGAGATGTGGTCGCTCGTGCCATCAATGAAGAAGTAAAAGCTGGCAGGGGATCGACCCACGGGGGTGCCTATCTCAACATCGCCACACAGCGAAGTGCTGAAGACATCAAGCGAAAGCTGCCCTCCATGTACCATCAGTTTAAGGTCTTGGCAGAACTAGACATCACCAAGGAGCCTATGGAGGTCGGACCCACTTGCCACTACTTTATGGGAGGGATTAAAGTAGATGCCGATACAACCATGAGTACAGTACCGGGGCTATTTGCCTGTGGTGAATGCGCAGCTGGATTGCATGGTGCCAATCGCCTTGGTGGCAATTCATTATCAGATTTACTGGTCTTTGGTTACCTGTCCGGAAAGAATGCCGCTGAATACGCCAGGCAAAAGACCTCTACTGAAGAAATCAATCAAGTTCAAGCCCGAGAAATCATTCGCAATGCGACCGATATATTAAACCGTGAGGAAGGTGCAAATCCCTATTTGTTGCATGAGTCCTTGGAGGCAAATATGCAAGCCAATGTTGGAATCATCCGATCACGGGAAAACCTGCAAAAGGGTATCGAAGAGTTGGAGCGGTTAAAGAAAGAGATCGAGCATGTGAAGGCCAAGGGAGCAAGCCAATTTAACCCGGGATGGCACGAGGCATTGAGTCTTCGGAATCTCCTGATCACAGCGGAAGGGGTTGCCAAAGCTGCATTGATGCGTGAAGAAAGTCGAGGTGCACATACCCGGGAAGATTTTCCTGGTGAACAGGATGCATGGATAAAGTACAATATTGCGATCACCAAAGGGTCGACTGGAGAGATGACCTTAGAAAAAATCGAAAGGTCCAGTCCAGACCTCGAATTGCAACGCATTGCCACCTCTACCATTGAAGATTTGGAAAAGGAAGTAGCCGAGGAACGGAAAAAAGTGGGTCTCTCTTAAGATTAGTGCGGTGATTACATATCCTATAGTTACTTAAAAAATTATGGCAAAACGGAAATTCAGAATTTATCGGGGCGATCATCAAAAAGGTGAGCTCAAGACCTATGAAGCAGAGGTTTCTGAGGGTATGGTCGTGTTAGATGTAATTCACAGAATTCAAGCAGAGCAAGCCAACGACTTGGCCGTGCGTTGGAATTGTAAAGCTGGAAAGTGTGGATCGTGTAGTATGGAAATTAACGGCAAACCCAAATTGTCGTGCATGACCCGAATGAATGAGTATGATCCTGAAGAAACAATCACGATCATGCCCATTAAGACTTTTCCAGTAATGAAGGATTTGGTCACAGATGTCACTTGGAATTATCAGCAAAACAAAAAGATCAAACCCGTAAAATTAGCTCCGGAGGCCAAGACGGAACGCGGGTATGTGATGTACCAAGAGGATGTGGACCGGGTCCAAGAATTCAGGAAATGTATCGAATGTTATCTGTGTCAAAACGTCTGTCATATTTTACGGGATCACCAGCGCAAAGACACCTTTGTCGGTCCCAGGTTTATGATTAGAGTCGCAAGCTTGGAGATGCACCCTCTCGATACTGAAGATCGAATACCTGCCTTGAAAAAGGAATTTGGATCCGGGATGTGCAATATCACTCGCTGCTGTACCGAGGTATGTCCTGAGCACATCAATATCACCGATAATGGAATTATTCCTCTCAAGGAGAGGGTAGTTGACCGGTATTACGATCCAATTACCATCTTACGTCGAAAAATCTTCGGACCAAAGAAGAAGAAATTACCTCCCATCGCAAAGAAGAAGCATTGATAGAGATAGCGTTACGCTGAAATATTATCTCTCTAACTCATTTCCAAGACAATTCCCGGGTTATACATCCAGAAAAGGCTGTATTTGATCTTCCTCAGGAGCTCGCTGGAGCTTTTGAGATTGTATTGTTCGCACACAAGCATTCCACCTTAAGATGGTCTCCTCGTTGTCATCCGGAGCTAGCTTTTCGGCCTCTTGATAGAGGTCTAGTGCTGCCCGGAAATACTCATAGGCGATGTACTTCGCCCTGGGAGTGGTGCGCTTGAGTATGGCCTTACCCATACGTTCGGCGATCAACCCGCGATAATAAAGTCGTTCATATTTACTTTCCAGTTGCTCGCACAATTGCTTTGCTTCACGATCATTTCGCCGACGTGAGGAATCAAATTGGTCTGTAATGGCCAAGATCAAATTCAAAATAGCTTCTTGGTGATTTTCACTCACTTGCAATATGTCACGGCAAATACTTTCAGCTTGCCAGGGTTCATTGAGTAATCGGTATTGCTTGGCCTTCTCAATAGCTTTCGGCAGGGATTCAGGGTGTAACGATTTTAGATCCAGCATGTCAAACTAGCTTGTATAGTTCAGAAGAGCTAGAAAGATAGGGAATTTAGAAATTGCGTGAAGGGTATTCCCTTTCAAATTGTTGTCCACTGTCATCGTTGTCAGTCATCAAATGGTCGATGATATGCTGTGGCTTCTGAATAATAGCGCACCAATAAAAAAAGGTGCCGACAAATATTCCCGACACCTTTTTAAACTTATCATTCTTCCCATCACTGTTTCCAGATCTTCTTCATGGCTTGCCCTTCCATTCCACTCAACTTTACGAAGTACATCCCCGGTGGTAACGTAGAAATATTCAAGGACAAGATTTGTTGAGAGGTTTTAACCTGTCTCATAAGTTTTCCAGAAACATTATAAAGGTCTATCCGAACTTCATCCTGGGCCCACGGCATTTCCAAAGTAATCAGCCCCCTGGTGGGATTTGGAAAGACTTTGGTATTATTCGTCAATAGGTAATCATTAGCAGAAACACTTGATCCCCCATTCTCAAAATGAAAAGTGAGTCCCGCAGCATTGGTCACCAGAAGATCCATATCGCCGTCGCCATCCACATCACCAAAAGCCGGAGAAGCAGAACGTCCAAAGTCCATTCCATTGAATGGATTGGCTTCGCCTTCTAGCTCAGTAAAAGATCCATCACCATTGTTGGTAAATACCCTCATGTTGCCATCAATCAATCCAAAATATCCGTCCATATCACCATCCGCATCGATATCCGCAAAAGCTATTTGCACTGGATGATTGGGATTGCCGGGGACCTCAAAACTGATGCCTTCAAAAGGGTTACTGGCAGCTTCGGCAAAAACTCCGTCGGTATTCTCGAAGTATTTGACTTGCCCCATCTTATTGCCTATGAATGCATCGAGGTCGCCATCGCCATCCATGTCTACAAAAGCTATACTTTCGTTGTCTCCTGCCTGGACACCATTGAATGGATTGCCTTCTCCTTCCACCTGAGTGAAAGATCCGCCATCATTTACATGATACTCTATATCATCTTGATAACTTCCCAGGAAGAGATCTTCATCGCCATCCGCATCGATATCGGCAAACGCTGGCTGTGAAATATATCCAACTTTGACGGCTGGCGTATCCAGAGGATTGGTCGGTGCCAATGCATACTGACCATCTGTATTCAGCAAAACTTTTAAAATACCATCAAAGTCACCCCTAACCAGATCTTCATCACCATCAGCATCGATATCGGTGAAGGCATAGCTACTGCTGAAACCCAGGTCATCTCCTAAACCGAGATTATTTCGCGGAACTGTGGAGAGACTATCACCATCGTTCCTGACGAAAAATAATTCGCCAAAATCTGTCCCTACAATCAGGTCTAGATCTCCGTCTCCATCCACATCACCGGTTGTCGGTGTGGCATCATTCTCAAAGAGCAAATCTGCAAAAGGATTTTCGGATGGATCAACGGCAACGAACGCGCCATCATCGTTTCGAAAGTAAGCGATCTCTCCATCCTTGTTTCCCACCAGCAAGTCCAGGTCACCATCACCATCCCAATCTGCAAAGTCCGGACTGGCATTTTCAGTGACATTGATATCCGCAAATGGGTTCGGATCCGTCGCACCGTTGTTCTGTTGAATAAAAGCTCCATTATCATTGACGAAATAGGCGATTCCACCATCATATTTTCCGATAACGGCATCGAGATCTCCATCACCATCCACGTCGGCAAAAGATGGTGAAGCATGACTGCTGTCACCGATCTTCACTCCATGAAAGGGATTCTCAGTAGAGTCGGCTTTGACAAATGCCCCGTCGTCATTGCGGTAGTATAGCAAAGTGCCGTTCGATTGTCCGGCAAAAGCATCACTATCTCCATCCCCATCGAGATCAATAAATGCCAGATTTACATTTACACTATCAGGGGCATCCACACCCACGCTCACTCCATCAATAGCTAAATCCATTGGGAAAGGTGATTCAGCCTGATTAAAAAATCCAGCATCATTTCTATAGTAAAAGACACCAGCACTACTGGAATCAAGTGCAGTAATCACTTGTCCACCAACGAAAAGGTCAGGGTCTCCATCTTGATCCCAATCATGCAAAACGGGCCGGGCATTGCCCTCGATGTGTGCCAACTGAAGTGGATTGTCTGTGCTAAGATTTAATGATTGGCTTGAAGCTACACTCACTGCTCCAATAACCAGTCCCGCACCCATTGCCATCCTGGCTGACGCCATCCGGGAGCGGTCGACGAATTTGATGAGCTGAACACGAAGCTTGTGCAAGCGCTTTAGAAGTAGATCAATTCGTGCATACCGCGATCTACCTGCATAAACCCTGGCCAGCTTCCGCCGGTAACGATTATATTGGGATAACAACCGGTTATACCTACGCAAATTTCTTCTCATACATTAGATTTTATTTCTTACACTTTAGTCATATGATTGAACATATGATACAGCTCTAAAGATAGTAAAGAAATTTACATATGAGAGGTCCACCAATTCAAATTTACTAGTGGATCAACCGCGAAATTCTCTGTTGAAAAAGGTCAAATCAGCACTTTTGTAGAATGTAAAGAACGTGTCAAAAAAACCCCAGTTGCCTCTGCATGCCGCAATAGAAATCTGCTCATTACCGGATTGTCTACTTTGGAAGTAATTAAAAATTTTGTGACTCCTTTCTCTACCTGGCTGTAAATGGCTTCCCTCATCAGTAGATGTGCCAATTTAAAAGGTCGATGTTCAGGATGTACAAATAACGCGGTAAATTCACTAAGATCTGGGGCAATTAAGTGTGAGATTACCCAACCGACAACTTTCTCCCGATGGTATAGAAAAATACTGGATGGAGTAAAAATCGTTTCTTCCTGAATAAATGGATCCAGATATTCCGGGTAAAGATTTACTGAATTATTATCTTGTATCGCTTGTCTGTCACCAAAAGTCAGTTGGTCGAAATTCCGGAAGGAATAATCTGCCGGCAGTTGTACAGCACGATTGGTAAAGAGCGATAAAACTTTCTGGGCCTCTCCTTTCACAATCAGTAAATCCTCCCGGGGAACTGACCATCTCTGTGTTTTCAATATCTTCTCAATGGCAGGGACCGAAATCCAGTGCGATCTGTAATATAGATCTAATTCCCTTGCCCCCAATTCTTTCAACCGATCTTGTAAATGAGACAAGAGTTCATGGCCCAGGCCTTTTGACCGATGGTTTTTTTGCACAAAAAAGGAATGGATCCGGGCGGTTTGATCTACATTGGCGAGGGTTGCTAAAATCAATCCCACCGGTTTCTTTTCGAGGGTGGCAATGACACCACAAAAGGGCTTATTGATACGATGCCTCTTCTTAGATAGATCAGGAAATAGAAATTGGGGTAAGGTGTCGATCACCCAAGGCAGGCCAATCTTGTCACTGAATTGATATTGGTAAGGCATCATTTACTTAGATTGAGGTCTGCCCAAAAAGTAGCACCTGGGATAGCCAGGGCAAATCGATGGGTGTCGCTGGTAGTATTTAAGATCCCTGGTCTCCTTTTGTTCGAAAGAACCGTCACATCATAGATTTCATCCACGGAAGACCGGTATTTCAATTCAGCCACGATGGCACAGGTAGGGAGATGCATAATGACCAATCCAGCCTCCTGGGCAGATCCAGTGATTTCTAAATCTTTAAAAGTTGAAGAGTTTTGACGCAATTTTGAAATGCCAATAAAAACATAGTCCTGATGGATCGACAACCCCCTAATGAATCCATCCACTTTTTTCAATACTTGGTATGTTCGTTCATTAGTATCCACCTGAATAAATTCACCTGTGGCGGATAGAAGACAGTATAATTTATCTTTATAAATCAGTGGTGAATGAGGCATAGGTAGATTATGCAAAATGATGCCATCGGTTTCGGCATCCATGAGTACGCCTCCATTGAGGATTGTTTTTCTCCATGCCTGTAGCGAATTTCCTGTGCCAAGCGCGGTTACATATCGGGGTCGACCTGCTTGCATGGCCATCCCGTTAAGGTGGCAACGATCTTCGGAGACCAGCTCATCAATGAAATGGGGTTTCCATTCGGGGACCCAACTGTACTTGTCAGATAGGGTTACAAGGCAGGAAAAGGAGGTATTGACCGCCCATAATTTGTCTCCCCCCCAATGCAAATCGTGCATATCAACCTGACCCGTGTAATAGGTAAGACGAGGTATATATAGCGCATCATACTGACCAGGCTGTCTGGGATAAGTTTTAGCCAATTCTGGAGAATTGTGGAAAACGATGACTTCATCCCTGGTTGCAACAGCCAGCCGTTCTTGCTCTACGGCAAGGCCCATCGCCCGCTGAAATGTGCGCGGTAATTGGATCACAGCATGTCGATCTACCGCTGACAAGAAGATGACTTTCCCTGCCTGGTAGGTAGTAATCGCAATGGTGCATTCCAGGTCATAAAGCAATTCCGGCAATTGGGGACTGTAGGTGCATGCGAATGGTGGTGCCGGCGACATTAATCTGAATAGTTATCCAATAGCCAAAACTAAGGGTAAGTTTTTAAAATTTTCTATTAGACAAAGCTGATGTCATTTAAAATCCTCAATTTTCAAAAATCAATCTGATGAATCTGGGCCGGTAGATATGGGCATTCTTCTGAATGTCATTCCAAAAATCAGCGGTGATGGTATTGTAGCTAATCAGTAATTCGCCAGGTTTGGAAAGTGCAGGATGGGCCTTGGCATTGTAAGGCAAGAGGCCCTGATCAATCTCTGGGGTGCGGTAAATCTCATTAATGGGTCCAAAAGGTCCGACGGGACTGAGTCCTACCCTCAACCCAACCTTATCGGAAATACCCAACACCTGGAAAATCAGCAGATAGCGTCCATCTGCCAAGGGAGTAACACTGAGTTCGTTTGAGACGGCATTTGTAACTGGCATAGAACGGCTGATGTCCTTATCCCAAGTCCTTCCATTCCAAAATCGCCATTTAGTAAAAACCTCAAAAAATTTCGGTTTCACCCTTGCAACAAGCAAGTTTTTTTCCGGTCCCGCACAAGCGTATACGTAGACATATCCATCGGGATCTATCGCATTGGCCCACTGCGTATTGACCAAGATCCCAGCTCCGAAATTGCCCTCTCCCCATTGATCAAGATGGAAGTGTAGAGGGGTTGGTATTTGTCTTTGCTCATGAAATGGCGGCCGACTTCCTACCGGCAAGGCCACAATTGAAACGTCAGGTTCTCGAAAATCAAAGACTCCCGGTCCCGTCATTTCAATATGGTAGGTAAAAATGTAAAGTTGATCATCAGATTCCCGATTGACAAATCCATCACCGAGCCAATAATATTGCCCCTCCCGGGCAGCAGTATTTTGAGGCACAAAAAATGATTCGATAGATCCATCTTCTGACTGTTTATAGTGAAAAGTTATCTGATTAGGATCAGGGGAGGTCCCCTTCATATATGCCACGGTATTGTTTACCATAGTATTGCCCGGCAGCGGCATATTATCTTGCACCTCCCCGATATAGGTGTCACTAAATATTAGCAAGATCTCTTCCTCACCATTATTTTGATCGTTCCCATCCAGGCCAATCGAAAAAATCCCATCGGCTCCAAACCATCCCGACTTACGGTAAAACAACTGGGTCCAGGCTGGAGCTTCTTCTACCCGATATTTGAAATCAAAATCGACGGGTTTGGGAGCGTGGGATGCTCCACCTTTCATTCCAGTGCATGTGAAACAAGCCAATATTGAAATTATTCCACCAAATAATGCGAACACAAACAAGTTGGGATCTCCTAATTTTATATCCCTCCTTTTCATAGGAAAATTATTCTTGAAATTTCAACGTAAAGAATCGAGGTCGATATAAATTTGGATTATCCCTGATCTGATCCCAAAAAGCAAACGAGTTTACGTTATAGCTTACCAATAATTCACCTGGCTTGGAAATACTCGGATGACCCTTGGCATTGTAGGCAAAGAACTCAGGTTGTACCAATGATTCACTGCAATTCCATATTTCCTTGATAGCGCTAAACGGACCAATGGGTGAGTCACCAAGTCGCATTCCTACCATTTTACCCAGACCATTGATCTGAAAAATGAGGGCAAATTGACCATTGGGTGTTGGAGAGACACTGAGTTCATTAGATACAGAATCAGTGATGGTTGCACAACTTTCAAAATCTCCCTGCCAGCCGGAACCATCGAAAAAACGCCATTCGGAAAAATCTTCAATTTGACCTGGGCGTACTCGTGCTGCCAGTAATTGCTTTCCCGGATCCCGAATTCCATAGATGTAGATGTAACCGTCTGCACCGGGTGAATCAATGCTTTCATAAATCCCAGCACCAAAGGAAATATTGCCTTCGTTAACACCCTTGAAAAAGGGCAGCTCCAACTGATAGTGATCCGGGAATGGAAACGTACTTCCAGGGGGCAGGACAATCAAACTTCCACCCAGAACTTGAAATTTAAAGAGTGCATCCTCCCACTCCAACCGATTGGCCACCCGATAGGCAAAAATATAGGTATTTCCATTGGCCGGGCTTACAAAACCGTCGCCCAGCCAATAATATTCGTTTTCCTCCATCGCCGGCAACTTGATGGGAAAAATTGAGGTTGCCCTACCGCTCTCATCCTCAGGAAGTGGAAACTCAATCGCCTCCTGATTGGGCTGATCTCCTTGTAGAACGGCTATAGAATTATTCACCATATAAAAGCCTTCTTGTAGTTTTCCCTCTTTTATTCTACCCACCATGGTATCGCTAAATAGAATAAGCTGTTTAGTACGATCTGCTTTGCCGTCTTTCAGTGAAGGAATAATGAAAATGCCGTCGCCTCCAAACCACCCTTCTGTTCGATTGAATAAAGCCGTCCAATCAGGTGCACTTTCGACAGCAAACTGTAGGGGTCTAACAGCTGTAGGCTGCACCTGACGACAAGCCGCGATGCACCAGAACGAAAGCACTCCAATGGTTATCTTATGAATGATGAGATAAAGGCGTGATTTCATGTTTCTTTTTACTCACCTCCAGTTTTCGATTCTCAAAAACCTCGGACGATATAAATCGGCATTTTCAAAAAGATCCGAAAACTGAAAGCTGTTGATATTGTAAGAAATTCGGAGTTCATCACCGGTTGATAACTCAGGATGAACAAAGGTATTATATGTAAATATATTGCCCCCAGATTCAGGTGTACAGTACAATACCCGGCGGTTTCTGAAGGGCCCAGTGGGAGATGCCGATTCGGCAATAAAGATTTTATCGCCAAATATGATTTCATGCGTAATTAAATAATATATATTGCCATCCTTAATGACACTAAACTGATCTGATACTCCATTGGCTATTACAAAATTACTAGGTGACTCCTGCCAAGAAACTCCATCAAAAAACCACCACTCATTACGGAGATCGGTACCCGCTACTCTGGCCAGATGTGCTCGCTTTTGCAAGGGAAGACTGCTGATCCCATAAATGTAGGTGTACTGATCATCCTCAAGTATGCATGATCCATAGGAAATACGAGGATCGGAAATTTTATTTTCCACTGATTTAACCGAAAAATCGCTGGCATCCAGCACCGCCAGATCAAAACCAAGGTAGTGAAAATCCCACATTCCTTGCTCACCAGAAGTGCCAAGTCTACCTAAAAGATAATGTATTTCATCCTCGTGTACCGTAGCATCAAGAGGCCAATACCACTCCGCAGCGTTTGACGGAGAAAGGAAGGCAGTTGGTTTTCCATCAGCATGCTGAAACAAAGTTGTCAATGCATCTCCTTGCTGGACAACTACCGTGTTTCTAAGCAATGTACCGTCTTGACGTGACCGGTCAGCCCGCACTGTTCCCAAAAATGTATCACCAAACATCCACATGATTCTTCCATCAGGTAGCGGCAGCGAATAGGTCGCATCAGCCCCTGTCCATCCGTTCCCATAGCGGGTAAACAGCAAATCATGGTGACAATCCTGATAAACCTCCAGATCTTGATCCCAGCAACGCTGTCTATTTCGAATTAACCGGAAATCACAAAACGCATCAGAAGCACTGCTGTCAACCATATAGATGGCCCGATCGACGGGTTGGCTGGATTCTTGCTGAATCGGAATGATCTCTTCTTCCGCGCAAGCAACCAAAAGCAGCATCAACAAAATTACTTCCAGGATCTTCCTCATCTAGAATCTAGCTTTGGTGTGATCATATGTGCTCCCGGCCGTTGAAAGTTGCCACCGGTCAGAGCGAAAGGGAGCAGCAGGCAAACCCTCCTTATTGAAAAGATCGAGGGCTCCAGGATTGTCAGACCAGGCGTATCGCACCGCAACAGGCTCAGAAACCTTGTCAATATAAACCCAAACCTTTTCATCCCGAATTTCTGCAGATGCCCAGTAGAATTGTTTATCCGCACCAGCAATCGCAAATCCATGCACATACCCATGCTTGTTCTTCGTCATCAGACCCGAACCCACCTGTTCAAATTGCACAACTGCCTGCCCAGAAACAAACTCTACGGATTGGAATATTGGACCTGAATGGATAACGGCTTTTGAATAGGCAATTCTCAATGCAGCCAGAGCCAAGCGAAAACCCACATCTTGTTTATTTCGAGGATGAATGTCGTCTGCTTCACCAATGTCAATGGTAACTGCCCTCCCCACATTTGGCAGACTAAGTGCCTGGTCCTGGGCCTCTCTTAACTCGGCCCATTGACTTTCTCCTGGTTCCTCTGCCTCTGGATGATGGTTGGCCAATTGTACGAACAAAAAAGGTAGATTAGGGTCTTTCCATTGACTTCGCCAATCTCTGATAAGTGCCGGAAAAAGTTGGCGATACTCCACTGCCCGAATTACATTCGATTCGCCTTGATACCAAATGAAACCTGCAATCTCCAAGCTTGTAAGGGGTGCAATATTGGCATTATACAAGACGGCCGGAGAAGAGAAAGGTGATACATTTACTGTTGGCAACGTCGGAAAATCATCAGGATTTATCGATTTTCCTGCTTTCATCTTCCAAGGACCTCGCACCAGTTCTGAAGTCCAAAATGGATTGGTAGTAAATCCACCCTGACCTCCTAGGTCAAAAGCCCTGATGACAATCACATTATCCTTTGGTTTTGCCATCGACGTTGGAAACGTGTAGTTCCTATGATTGTGACGACCGAAGGTCTCGCCCACTTTGTTTCCATTTATCCAGGTGATATCATAATCATCAATTTGACTCAGAGATACGAAGAAGCTGTCTTGGTCATAGCTTGATGGCAAGTCAAAATTGGCACGAAACCAGACTGCACCATCATGATTTGGCAACCCTCTTTCCTCCCAAGCACCCGGTCCAGTGTAATTTTGCCAGTCAGAAACATCGGTATCCGGCCTATGCCATTGTCCATCAATGCCCGGTCCCTTCAGATAATATTTAGCCTCCCATTCCTTTCTGTTCTTCTCAAATTCAAGACGGATCTGAGAAAAAGTCTTACCCGATGCTACGATGGGCTCCAATTCAGCTTTAAATTGCTCAAACCTTAGCAGGGATTCGTTACTCATCCAGGTCTCAATAGAAGTGGCACCAAGGCTACTATTGATCAGTCCAATAGGTATTTTCAAAGAGTCCATAAGATTCTTGCCAAAATGGTAAGCTACCGCAGAAAATTGATTTATATTCTCTTGACTCAGTACTTTCCACTCACCTCCTTTCAGGTCTTGCCGGGGAAAATAGTCGGTATCAATTTGTACCGAAAACAACCGCAAGTAATTTTTAGCAATGAAATTTGAATCATTTTCAATAAATCCGGTCTGATCTATCATCCATTGCATATTAGATTGACCTGAGCAGACCCAAACATCACCGACTAAAATATTTTCAAACCTAAGTTTATTATTTCCACTTACTGTTAATTGATACGGTCCACCTGCCGGTTCTGGTCCAAAAGTCACTCGCCAATTTCCCTCATCATCGGCTTCAACTTTTTCTGTCTGGTCCTTAAATTCTACTTTGATCTGCTCATAGGGATCCGCCCATCCCCATATCGTGATTGGCTGGCCCCTTTGGACAACCATGTGGTTGCCAAAAAACTTGGGTAAATGAACTTTCGCAATATTCGAATGGAGTGGGATCAATACTGCCAAAATCAAAGTTAATAATCTCAGCATGTTGCAACATTTCCATTTACTCATTACCTCCATATCTTTGGACAGATTGGAAATATAGTGATATTCCCAAAATCGCCATGCTATGGTACACTTACAAACCATTGTTCAGGTCTATGGATCAATTTTATTTGCATCGAGAGATAAACGAGTGAATTCATTCATTACCTGGCCACAAATACTGAGAAGTTTTTTCTGAAAAATACCACACTGTTATTGGCCCATTATTTTGGCCAATAACAAAACCTGGCTGGTCCCGATAATTGAAATCTACTATAGCCCGGGAGTACCCTACCGTATAGAAACCACTTGTTGCCAGGGGTATAGACTGAAATGTGCCATCCCCAGCACCTAAACCCATAAAGCCCGTACATGCATCCTGTTGTCCTATTTCTACTACATAGTCACGGGTGTTTCCCACAGCAAGTAAATCTGGCCAGGTGTCCCCGTTCAGGTCCATTAGCTCCATATCGTAGATTGACGAGATCTGAGCTTCCATAGGAAGTGGCTGCCATTGGAATTGGTCATTGCCATGATTTATCAGACATCCTGAGGACAGTACATAAGCATCATATTTTTCAAACTGGCGATTAGCGATAATCGCATCTATCCCGCTCACAGCATAATCCTGATAAGTGTTGAATTTCTTCTTGAAAAGAGGCATTTGATCCGTCAACAAACTCCGGCTTGCGAAAGGTACTTCTAACCAAGAATCCTCTTTCGTTCTTTCATAATGGGATAGAATTTGCTCCTTTCTTCCATCATGGTCAAAGTCACCGTAGTAAAGGTGGATAGGCTGATCAGGAGATATTTGAAAGCCCGTATTCTCACCAGCATTTCCCAAGACGTAGTCTGGATCTCCATCCTGATCGACGTCGCCTTCTTTCAGGCAATTCCACCAGCCATGGCTCTCTGGTAGTTGTTGGAACTTAGGTTCGATTCTTTCAAATCGACCCACTGCATTTTTCATTATCGTAATGGGCATCCACTCGCCAATGAGCATAAGATCTGGTCTCCCATCCGTGTTGTAGTCTGTCCACAATGCATCACTAACCATTCCAATCTCACCCAACATCGGGTGCCATGAATCGGTGACATCGGTGTATTTTCCATCTCGGTTCTCCAGCAGATAACTTCGCGGAGTTTGGGGATACTGTCCGACCACTAGTCGCCCTCCCGCAAAAAGATCGAGATCACCATCTCCATCCATATCACCGGCAACAATGCATGATGTACTGGTCGGCATAGAAGGTAATGCGGTAGTATCCCTGGTAAATTCTCCACTGCCGTTATTCACGTAAAGTCGATCTTGATAATAAAGGCTGCCAGCCCTGTAGGTAGTACCCCCACTTGATACATAAAGATCTTGATCACCGTCTCCATCGCAATCAAAAAACAATGCGTCCGTATCTTCAAATACGGAATCTAACGACCATCTTTGATAAAAGAAATCGTCAGAAGTCTGCCAAACCATATACGAAGGTACCTGGGCTCCACCGCCCACAAAAATATCATCCAGGCCATCTCCATTAATATCTCCCGCATCCAGGCCAGGACCCAAGTTCGCCTTACTGTGATGGAGCATTGGATTAATCTTAAACGCCGGAAATTCATCATCACGATGATCAATAATTAACTCGATCTTCATCATCTGATATTGAGGACGTACAATCTCCAGCGGTTCATCAATGTATATCCCATCCGCTTGGTAATCGAGATAGATGGTTTGATTAGGTTCAATATTGGTTCTAAATGTCATAGACTGATCTGGCCAACATACAATAAGTGAATCTACATTGTCAGACCGACCAAGGCCAAAATGCAGTGGTCCAATAAATGCAGAATAATAACCTCGGCTGACAAAATTCTCCTGATATTGCATTTGACCTCCAGCAAATAGGGTAATTTTGGCACCAATTGCAGCCAAATTTTCCTTAGGCCCTTTCAAAATAACTTTTAAATAATTGCTAGAGTCCGAATGCAAATTATTGGTCGTATTTTCAAATAATCCTGCTTTTTCATTAATGCGATTAACAACCAGATCAAGATCTCCATCTTGATCTAGATCTGCCAGGGCTGCCCCATTAGATAAGGATGGCTTTAAACTGGACCATTGAGCTGTGACATCATAAAACGTGTGCTGTCTTGAATTTTTAAACAGATAGTCCCTGGAATGCACTGATGGCATCTGGATCAACAGCTCATAATACAGGCTATCTTGAGATGCTTGCGTAGTAAACCTGGCCCGTCGCTTACGGTAAGCGATGAAATCTTTATTGGTAATGTCTTTAAAGTATCCGTTAGTGATTAACAAATCCTTGAATCCATCATTATCCATGTCACCAAACCATCCACTCCAACTCCAGTCGGTGCGATGTATACCGGCAATCTGAGCGACTTCACTAAAAATAAATTGATCCGCCTGACCGGGTATTTTTCCCCGATTCCATTGCAGAGAATTTCTCGTATACTGAGGCTCATAACCTAGTTGTCTACTCAAAGCCAAAATGTCTTCGTTGGTGTTCATAGCCATCATCTTCAGCCGTCCATTAAAGGCTGGGAGCATATCGGCCACGAAAATATCCACAAGACCATCGTTGTCGTAATCAGCAATATCGCAACCCATTCCATTGTGACTTTGATGCCGAAGAAAGGTGCTGATCTCATTAGTAAAGGAACCATCCCGATTGTTTATATACAGTAAGTCGTTTGCAATAAAATCATTAGCGATATATATATCGGGCCAATGATCTTGGTTGATGTCGGCAATGGCCATTCCCAGTCCATGCCCTTCTATTGTAATGCCTGCAGCGTCAGACACATCGACGAAATAGGGTACCCCATCCTCCCCAGTTGTGTTCTTGAACAATTGATCGGTATTGGCAGATTCCCCACTCATCTTTTTTGGTAGGGGTGCATTTGCTCCGTAAAACGCATGATGGTGGTTTAATAAATACATATCCAAATCACCATCCTGATCATAGTCAAAGAAGGCTGACTGAGTAGAATATGATGTATCTGCCAGGCCATAAGAATGGGCCTGGTTTAAAAAGGTTCCATCTTTTTGGTTGATAAAAAGGAGATTTGCCCTTTTTTCCCCTGAAGAATAACCTGTCTGACAAACATAAATATCCAGCCACCCATCACAGTTGATATCGACCATTGATACACCGCTAGCCCAGCCAGTTGTTGAGGTCCCGCTCCTCTCGGTCACATCGGAAAATTGAAGATTCCCCCGATTGAGATAAAGTTTACCTGAGCTCTGATTGCCGGTGAAATATATATCTTCCAATCCATCGTTGTTAAGATCACCGACGGCGACACCACCCCCATTGAAGAAATACATGTAATGAAGTATGTGAAAAGAGTCATGTAAAGTGAGCTTGTTTTCAAAAAAGATTCTGGAGTGATCTGCTGAAACGGCCCGGAAACGAACTTCAGAAGTGGTACTTGGTGTACAACTATGCACACAAATGCCGGCAAGACAAGTCAATACAATGAAGGGATATTCGAGTTTCAAATCCACCAATTACTTCAGGTTTATAATTTACGGTCCATCGAAAGCAAATCCATCTTAGGTGATATCCTAATCGATCCCCTGCCAGTGCAGCTCATTTAGTAATTTGGAGATCGATAAGTGAAATAAGATCATGTCGACATTCCATCCAGACTGTTCTATCAACATAACCAACTTGACAGAATACTAGTGAGGATGCTCCGAAAAGGTTGCCAAATCAAAAATGGCTCTTTTAGCGATCTTTCCATTTTTCTCAATCGGCTGATACTCAGGCATCACCCAATCTCGAAAAAGTGAAAATCTCATCCAAAATAGGCTCATTTTATGAAGATGGCACTTTCCGGAGCAGCCTCACTAGTCCAAACTATGTTTAGTACTCAAGATGCAGAAATTTCGATCCCAAAATTTTACTGTCACCATCGGCAATTTAGGTCAAAATTTGAAATGGGGTTGCATCATGGAGACTTTCTGTTGATGCGAATTTTGTGCATCATTGTCTTGACCATGCTGTATGGGTGTGTGGAACCGAATCGGAAACCTGCAGTTTTCGCAGTGAGAATTGTGGACAACCAAAATGGCTGGGGAATTCCCATGGTCGAACTCAGGACTTTACATGCCATTGCAACATATACAGACAATGAAGGATGGATCGCTATAGACGATGCTGACTTGGTGGGGCAAAAGCACTACTTCACGATCCATAGTCCCGGCTACCGATATGCAAAGGACAGCCTGGGTCGAGAGGCAGTTGTCCTTATGGTTAGTGAAGGTAAGGACACTACCTTGTACATGGATCGGCAAAATGTGGCCGAGCGATTGTACCGTGTAACCGGCATGGGAAAGAAAATGCACAGCAACCGAATCAAAGCCCGAGCGAAAAATGACAAAGCTATCTCAGGAGGAGTTTTAGGGCAAGACTCTAATCTGGCCATCCCATACCAGGGAAGAATCCTATGGGTGTGGGGTGATACTTTCCTGCCGGAAGCTTACCATGGTAACTTTTCTGTTTCAGCAGCTTGGTCTACTGATCCACGCACTACACCATGGTCAGCGGAAAATGGTATTCCTCTTGACTACATTACCGATACCCGTGGATATAGCCGCCCGATGATCCATCTCGAAGGACCCGGTTACGTCTGGTTCGATTGGCTGATGACAATACCAGATGTCAGTGGTCAAGAAAAACTGGTAGCCAAGTATGCCCGGGTGAATGCATACTTTGGCAATTACGAACGAGGAGTCGCCCTATTCAATGACGACAAACAACAATTTGAAAAAATTCAGCAAATAGACCAGTGGAGAAACGAAAGTCACAGCACTCAGCACCCCATCCTGGTAGAAATGCATGGCAAGGAATACTACTATATTTTCGACGAATTTAATTTTTCCAGGGTTAATGCTCATCTGGAAGAGGTCGTTAATCCTGATGCTTATGAGTACTTCCATTGTTTAGAAGAGATCAAACCAAACGGCTCGTTATCTTTCCAGCCCGATCGAGGGAATCATGGGGAAATCATCTACTCTTGGAAAAAAAATCGTGAGCCATTCTCCTTTAAGCAGCAAACAAGGTTAATACAGTCGGGAATAATTAGGTCATCTGAAGGACTCATTCAAATTCGGGATGTCGTCACTGGCGACTCAATTGATGTCGGTCGAGGATCTATGGCTTTTAACTCCTTTCGACAAAGGTGGATTTGCATTTGGGGCAAGCAGGACATTTGGTATGGAGAGGCAGATACACCGGTTGGGCCATGGGTATACGCAAAAAAGGTGGCCACACACAATCACTACTATTACAATCCGGTACATCATGCATTTCTCGATGAAGAGAATGGTGAAAGAATCTATTTTGAAGGCACCTTCACTAAATTCTTTAGCACAGAACCTCCCATTCCCCGCTACGAATACAATCAACTGCTGTATGGATTATCTCTCTTGGATAAAGACATTGCATTGCCAGTGCCTGTCTACCTATTGAGACAAAGCAATCAAGAAATATTTGTACTCCGTAATGGCATTGAAAATCAAATTGAGAATATTAGCAAAATTCCATTCTTTGCCCTGGACCGAGCCATTAGTGATCCGGCAATAGTTGCTATACATGCGGACTCCACAAATCATTTGCAGAAGGTTACGGACACCAGCACACAAATCAGATTTTATGCTATAGATCCAAACTACGATCTCTCAGAAAATTACCGGGGTCGCTGGGAAGGAAAAATACATTTTAAAAGCTTTGATAATTTCTTACAATTTGAACTTGTCGAAAACGAGGGTATATGGAAAATCATTTCAAGTCGACCTTCCTTCCAATTTTTCGATCTCCACGTCAACTACCCATCCTTTCAAGTAAAGTTGACCCATGAAGGTGACACTTACGAGCTACAGGGAAAGATGAGAACCGGTACGATCCAGGGAAGGTTCCGAAATATCCAATCAAAATCATCAGGAGAATGGAATGCCAAAACCCTTGAAGATAGGTGGTGGTCGTCAGAATCACCTGACCTCATCCCTTTGTTTGCGTATTATGACAAAGATAGCACCATCAGATTTTCGACCCATCCACCCACTGAAACCAGAAGTTGGGTCTTTTGTAAGGTATGGCAGAATCCAATGGATGTTACCACATTCGACTATCAAGCCACTGCGAAGTAGCATAAGATTCAGCAGCTTCAAGTAAAATCCAGTTCTTACTCATTGAGGTGGAATAATGCTACAATGCATCTTACATACCTTCAAGGATTTGCATGCAGCTAACTACACTGTCTATGACTTATTTGATCCCGGAATGCAATGACAGATTAGTCAATAGACTTGGACATAGAGCTCACCAACAAACCAATGACAATGCAACCCAACACTCCAACTGCACCATAGAGGTATCCATTGATCTCGGTAAAATAGCGACAGGAGATACTAAGTAAAGCCCCGCCAATTGTGCCCGCAATAGCACCTGTACTATTTGATCGCTTGAAAAACACCGCCAAGGCAAATACGCCGGCCAAGCTGCCGCCAATCATACCTAAAATCTCCTGAAACAAATCAAAGATGAAACCTACATTGGTCAGTGCAATCCACACAGCAGTCAAGGTACCAAAGGCTCCCATGATTACTGTGACCACCCGGGCCCATTTAAGGTAGGTCTGGTCTTTCAGATTAGGCCATATCGATTTATGAAAGTCCGTAACATAAGCAGTGGATATACTGTTCATACTGCTGTCAAGTGAAGACATACTGGCAGCAAAAAGTCCTGAAATCACCAATCCGGCCATCCCTACCGGTAGTTCCGCTACTACGAAGTAGGGTAAGATTTCATCGGCAGTATTGCTGCTGATTTCTCCCGGATTAGAAAGGTAAAAGGCAAACAAGGTGGTACCTAGTCCAAAAAAGATAAAAATACCTGGTAAGGTAATTAGTCCATTGGTCCAAAGACTTCGAGCAGCCTGCTCCTCGGTCTCTACCGTCAGATACCTCTGAATAACGACCTGATCCGATGAATAGGAAATTAAATTCAAAAAGAAGAACCCGGTGATGGCGACCCAGAAAACCAATTCTGAATAATCCCAGCTCCATTCAAAAATTCGAAATTTATCATTTTCTATTCCAATTTGAATGATCTCTCCAATCCCTCCGTCGATATTTGCGATCGCTACTATAATACAGGCCACCGCACCTCCCATCAATACAATAACCTGAACAACATCAGTCCAAATCACCGCCTCGATACCACCTAAAACCGTATATAAGGTGGCAAAAACACCCATGATTGTAATACAAAGAATGATATCAATATTGGTTACGGAAGAAATAGCAACCGCTGGCAGGTATAAGACGACACCCATTCTACCCAACTGGAGTAAAATAAAAATAAGACTACCTAACCACCTTACTTTTACATTATATCGAAACTCCAAAAACTCATATGCCGTGGTAATCCGAAAGCGCTTAAAAGCCGGCAGATAGTACTTCACAATAAAAGGAACAATGGCCAAAATCATCAGTGTTCCCACTGCCAATCTCCAATCGGTTGCGTATACAATAGCCGGAACAGCCATAAAGGTGATGGCACTTAATTGCGTGCCGTAGATACTGATGCCGGCTGCCCACCATGGTATCCTACCCCCAGCCAAAAAATAGTCTTCGGTGCTTTTTCCGCGACGGGCAAAATAGATCCCCATTAATATCATCATGGCCAGATAACCAAGCAAGGTAAGCCAGTTAATTAGTCCAAAGGAGACACCAGTCTGATATGCATAGATTTTGGGTGATCTTACTCCCGGAGCTCTTTCGCCACTGATCACCAACCATTTCCCATTTAAAGAAACCGTAGGAGCGGTAACCCGTGAACTCCCTTTGGGCATATCATTCATTTTCACCCATTGCTGGCTTTGCTTATTAAATGCCAGTACTGCATCACTGAATCCAGGATGAGTACTGGGATCAGTGTATTGCAGGGTTGCCTGATCCAAACCACCTGGAATGATAATATGAGACATACCCACAGCAAAAGCAGGACTAGGAGCAGCTGCTACACCTCGCGGCATGGTGGGTAAGGTGGTCCAGGTACCGGGACCTCCCACTTCGGGATGATATTGGTAAGCATCGGTAAGCAGCGACCTTTGGATGCCATCCGAAGAAGATCTGCTGAGCTTGAAACCGCTAAAGAGATAAAATGATTGGCCATCACTTGCTGAGACGGCCTGAATTCTGGCCAGCCCTGGCCAAGAATTGCCCAGCACCCATCGGCGATCTTGCGGTTCTACATTCAGATCCATCTGGTAGAAATCTGACGAAGCAAGCCCATCCGGACTTTCATTGCCACCGGCAATGTATATCACACCCTTGAGTATGCCCCCACACATGTTGGCCAATGGCTTAGGCAACTTTGGAAAGTCATGGGCGATCTCTATTGCCCCATCCTTGAATGTAAGTCCAATCACGTCGTCGTAATGCCTAATAGAATCACTACCACCGATCAAGATGAGTTGGTCTTTATAACTAATGCTTACTCCGTACGCTCTTTTCCATGGTAGCCTCTGTGGTGCCTTATTCCATACTCCGTCTTCTTCCTCAAGAAAAAATACCTGGTCGTACCATCGCTTGGTACCACCCTCCCAAGGCCTTCTATCGGGAAAATTTGCCCCACCCGCACAGATCAAAGTGCCATTGCATTCCCCGGCGAAGAGACCGGCAAAGCCCTCTGCATCAGGAAGTGCGGGAAATTCACTCCAATGCTGGGCATGGACCATATTTGTTGAAAAAATATGGATTCCAAAAAAGAAAAGAAATGCAACCGGGTATCTCATACCAAAATTTTCTTTTTATTCAAGTTCTTTGTCATTTAGCATCTCGTCTAAGAATACTTTTCTTTGGGTTTTTGCCGATTCATTGATTGCTTCGACTACCTCCATAACTTGTAAACCCTTAGCACAGTCGATAGAGGGTAAACGGTCTTCTTCAACCGCGTCTCGAAATTCCATCCACTCCCGGACCAAGGATTGATCCAACCAATTTTGCCCGGAGGTATCCGTCACTTTTTGCCATTCATTGCCCTTGCCGACAAACAGTCCTTGGTTGGCATCCAATCTCATAGCTCCCTTCGTACCGTATACATCAGTTCGCACACTGGGAATACCTTTTCTAAACCCTTGAAAACTAAAAATCGAAGAAACTCCATTTTCAAATGTCAGGAGCCCAGAGCTGCTGTCATCGACTTCATCGTTGTGATAGTTTGCTCCCAATACTGCGGTTACTGCAGACACCTTACTGCCGACCAGTGCCATGACTGCATCCAATTGATGGACTCCAAGCGTCAGTAGATAACCACCTCCAAATCTCCGTTTTAAATGCCAAGGTTTTCTCTCCGGACCCATCCAACAGGTATGACTGATGGTGGAAACATGTACTATAGACCCAATTTCTCCTCTGTCCAGAAAAGCCTTTGCCTTGATAAATGGAAGAGTAAATCTGGTCACATGACCAACCATACATTTAATGGAAAGGCCTTGTGTCAAATTGAAGATCATCCTCGCCTCTGTGAGGTTGGTGGCCAATGGTTTTTCTATCAGGATATGTTTGCCAGCAGCTACAGCTGCCACCGCCATCTCAGCATGAAGGTGATGAGGGGTTGAAATGAGGATTGCGTTAATTGATCGGTCAGCCAGTAATTGATGATGGTCAGTGTAAGCGATAATATCATATGTTGAACAAAAAGCCTTAAGTGCCTTCGGGCTGGTACGACAAGCTGCAACAATCTTTACCCTGTCAACCTTTTGCAGCGCAGCTACATGTCTATGACTAAATTTCCCAGCCCCAATGACACCAACTCGTAGAGAACACTCAGTCATGCTCTCTGAAATCTTGATAGTTCCCACTATCCCAAAAACCTGGTGTGATAATGTAAGGATCTATTTCTGAAAAAGCACTTTCTATGCAGCTCCTAAATTTGCTTGAGAGTGGTGGACCATTTATCCACCCTACAACCTGATTAATCTGCTCAGTTCTTAAGGCGCCAATGGTAATAAAATCTACCTCCGGAATATCTCTGACAAAGCTGATGGCAGCCTGTGCTGGAGTGATTCCTTCATACGCACAGAGGCTGTGCAATAATCTCAAAGGTTTTCTTGCAGCGGCAAGATGCGGAGGAAGTTCTTTATGACTGAGAAAATATAAACCTTGCAAAAAGACACTGCGTACCACAATACTTTTCCCTTTCTCTTTCATGCGCTGAAATAAACCAAGGTGTAATAAACGCTGATCAAATAAACTAAAAGGAACCTGGAGTATTTCGATTTCCGGAAGATTCAATAAGAAGGGTACTTCCTCAGGGTAGTAAGTGGAAACACCGGCAATATCAATCAAGCCCTGCATTTTCAAATGACGGAAAATGAATGGCAGCGAGGCGACAATCTTCTCCATAGTATTGTTTCTTGCCATATGGAACAGACAAATAGGAATTTGTTGCATGCCCAACATCCTGGCAGATTTACGAAGGCTATTTTCAGCAGTAGAGCAAGCGAGTTCGACATCATTCTCAGCTATGGGATCAAGACCAAACTTAGTCATAACTACCAAGGGACAGGTGGTGCCATGCTCTGCAAGAACTTGACCAATCAGCTTTTCGGCATTTCCATAACTTCTTGCTGTGTCAATAGCAGTAATGCCCTGGGTAGTGGCGTGGTGAATTAGCTTTGTGGCTTCCTTCTCTGAAGGCTTGCCATTGCGGTTGGAAACACCATAGGTCAGACCTAACTGGGCACTACCCAGGATCAGATTGGAAATCGTATAGTTATGAAACTGTACCCTTTTCAATTCAGCATCATTTCATAAGAATTCACCAACTACTCCACCCACCGTCCACCAACAGATTTTGGCCAGTAACATATGCTGAAGCACGGGATGCCAGGAAAACAATGGGGCCTTTGATGTCGTCCTCGCCGGCAAATCTGCCCAGTGGAGTTAGTTTCTTGTAATTTTCATAAAATTCATTTCGTCCTACCATCGCCTCCACACCTGGACCAAAGCCTCCCGGACTCAGACAATTACATCGAATATTTAAGGAACCGTACTTATTGGCAATCCATTTGGTAAAACCCACCATTCCCCATTTGTCATAAGTGTAATTAATGGGACTTGACATATCTGTATCCTCATAAACAGGAAATCTCGGGCCAGCAGAGCCCTGAATTGAACCGATGTTAATAATTGTTCCCTTTTTAGCCCTCTCCATAACCTTAATGGTGGCCTGCGTAATCAACATGAGACCGGTAGCATTCACTCTTTGAGCATTTTCCCAACCCGTTTTTGTGACCTGGTCAAGATCACCCAGTCCATCACGAGTCACAGAATTGTTAACCAGGACGTCGATTTTTCCATATTTGGAAACTACCCAAGACACCAATTCATGAATTGATGCCTCGTCTCCCTGGTCAAAACCCTTGGCATCGGCGTGGTATCCCTTAGAAACTAAATACTCAGCATACTTTTGGCATTTCGCAAGATTTCTTGACGCAATGACTACCGTCGCACCCGCTTCTGCCAATGCCATTGTAATTGGTTTACCATAAAGACCGGTTCCACCGGTAACAATAGCTACCTGATCAGTGAGGTCAAACAATTTATTTATGTGCATTTTCCTTTCGCATATGTATTAGCCCCAGATTAATTTTCAAAAACATTCATCTTAACCACCCGGCCGGGTCCCGGTTCTCCAAAACCACCGGTCACGATGAGATCCAATCCCGAAAAACACAGGTTGCTGGTCAGGGGCATTGTTGTATTATAGCTGGCAATCATCTTACCATTGGGTGACAAGACATGCACAGCTTGCATACCATAATGTGCTATCCACACTCGACCATCTTCATCAATGGCAATACCATCCGGTAAATTATCGGTTATCTTTCCATCAGGATGAGTAGGCAATTCACCAAAGACCCGGGGCCTGGTTGTGCATATTCCTGGACCATCTAAGGTGAAACACAAGATTCGATTCTGGTAGCTTTCAGCAACGTACAGGGTATGCTGATCGTGCGAGAGTGAAATTCCATTGGCAAAATCAATGTCCTGGGCCACAATCCGTTGTGTGCCATCCCATCCGACGAAAAAAACTGCACCTGTCTGCCGTACCGAATCAGTAAAATAAAAACCTTTTTGCGGATGCAGACAGAGATCATTTGGACACCTGACAGCTAATCCCTCAATCGTGCCACGGCCATAATTTCCAATTACCTCGGCATTACGACTATAGTGTAGGATGCATGCTTCCTCACTGTCACATACCAGATGACTGCCATCTTCAAGGATGATCTGGCCATTGGGACGTTTACCACTTGCCCATTTTTTGGTCAAATCTCCATCCAGGATCCAAATAGCATGTCCTGCCAGATCTGTAAAGAATAGGGACCCATTCTTATCCCGGGCAGGACCCTCGGTATAGTGAGGTAGGTCAAGAAGAATCTGTACTTCAACCAACCTGGGATCTCTGAGCTGATATTTTGAGCCAAGTCGCCTCATGTTTCTTCGTGAATTTCTTCAAATGGGAAAAGTGGTCTTCTTCTCTTCTTATAGTTCAGCATCGCGAGATCCGCAGTAGTGACTCCCGGGGTATTCACTCGAAGATAGGAAGGACACACGCTCTTGTAGGCAGCTATTGGTGCCTGAACACCTTTAGCGACGATGACATCAAATTCGCTTGGCTTGATCCCGAAACGAAGTAATTGTTGTAAGCTGAAAGGTGCAATTCGTCTTGAGGTCAGCATTAGGGTAGTACTGTTCCTGGTCTTCACAATGGCAGTTTTACCCATATTAAAATGCACCTGCCCACCATGCCTAGGTTCGGGCTCTTGAAAATGGCCATCCACTACACTAATGAGCTGTACATCTAATTGTATTGGGGAGCCATGGAGGTTATCCGTGTGTCCTCCGATCTCTAATGAGACCCTTTGACTAGGTTGTACCGCTTCCAGAGCTATGACAGCTTCAGGGTCAAAGATGCAAACAAAGGATTTGTACGGACTTTCTTCGAGTGCTTGCAGCAAGATTGTTCCGTCACCAGGAGATCCTCCCCCCACATTATCTCCCATATCCAGTAGTAAAACTGGTTTTGACAATCTGGATAACTGTTTGATGGCATCTGAGACCGATGTCTTTTCACCCACGAAGGACTGACGCTGCTTTATCAAATACTGCTCTAGATCAGCACCAACCTGTTCAGCCAAGTTTGGATCCCCATCTGTGACAATAAGGAAGGATGTGCCCATATCATGCACATCAGCGTAGGGAAAACCAAGGACTACTCCAATGGACCAAACACCTCGATACCCAGCCATTTGATCGGCGAGTTGATAAAGACTCTGGCAGGGCTCACTGGAGGTGTATTGTTGTTCAATGCCAATGACCACCTTCGATGACAAGAGCCTTTGTACTGGCCTAAGGTCATCTGCCAAGATGGCCAGCATGATCTCTGCTGCCCTCTCTCCCGTTGCTCTTTGATCTACATGTGGATTGGTGGCATAGGGTACCAGGACATTAACTGCGCTCGCCATAGTCTGACTCACATTGGCATGGAGGTCAAGTGTCCCAACAACTGGAATATTACCCACAATCGATCGCACACGAGTCAGCCAGTAGCCATCAAAATCGTCTTGCGACTCACTTACGGCAGCACCATGAGGTACCACCATCAGACCGGCCAGCGGCAGGGCATCGGTCAGCGACTGAACCATCATTTTCATCAAATAATCTGCTGCCTGGCTGGAAATTCTACCGCCGGGAGTTGCTTCCGCATACATAATGGGAACAAATTCGATCGACGACTTGTCAAATTGCCCTATAATTCCACCGATCTCATGATGCGCATTTTGGTATTCGGAAACGATCTCATCTCCAAAATAAAGATGGCCCTTTGTGAAATCCTCGAAGGTGGTTAATTTAGCGATAAAGGTATTAGACTCATGCGCAATGCCTAGTAAGCCAATTCTTATTGAGGGATTATTTGGCATAGGCAATCATATCAACCTCAAATTTCAATAAATCACCCAGGCAGCCAATCAATGTAGTCCGGGCGGGAAAAGGTTTGGAAAAATATTCTATATAAATTTCATTAAATCGAGCCAAGTCCTCTTCTCTGGCCACATAATTTCTCACTTGTACAACATCCACAAAAGTCAGACCTGCCGCTTCAAGAATTTTCCGGGCATTTTCAAACGACCGTCGCATTTCTCCTTCGAAAGTATCAACCACGATTTTTCCCGACAAATCGACCGAGGCTTGTCCCGAAATAAAAACCAAATTTCCGACCTGTAATGCAGGTGAGAACGGCAACGAGCTGGTTGGAACACCCACACCTTGAATAATTCTTTTCTCCATCATAAAATACCGTATTTTTGATAGGCTTCAGAGGCCTTCATTCCCTTTCTAATTTCTTTCCTAACCATGTTTTCTTCGGCTACTTTTTTCATAGCATGCTCAATGGCGGCCATTTCCAATTCCAGGGGCACCACCACGATTCCATCCTCATCACAAAATATTAGCGAGCCTGGTTCAATGACAACACCATCGATTTTGACAGGGATATCCAGGTCAATGACCCGCTGACGATTAAGGCTGTCGTACGGACAGGTGCCAGTGGCAAAAACGGGGAAGCCCATTTTGCGCATTTGATCAATATCACGCACAGCTCCATGTATGACGGCACCAGTACAGCCACCATTTAGAGCGGCTGTGGAAAGAAGTTCTCCCCAGATGCCTGACCGCTGAGATCCCCCTGCAGCTGCGATCAATACGTCGCCAGGTACACATTCATCTACGGCCTTAAGCTCCAATTTGTACGGCTCCGGATCCTGATGAAACATGTCTGCCCACAAAGTGGTCTTACAACGGCCCACCAGTTTGTGAACATTCGTATAGGCCCGAAAAGGAAGCCGGATGGCACCATGGTGATAGCCCAAGCCATCCAGTGCATCACAAATGACAGCACTGAATAATTTCTCACTGATATCTTGGATTGAATAAGTCGTCCTCTTCATACTTTGGCTTTTATCATATTAGCTGCTGAAGAAACTTTTTCTGTCAATATTTCAATTTCTTCTTCTGGCCACTGATCATTATTATTTCCCAGTGGTGCTATGGGCATCCCTACATCAATATCATATCTAAATTTCATCGCCTGCCGTAAGAACGACCATATGTTGGGAAGTACAGAAAATATCACTTGTTGGAAATTAAGCATAAACTCAGTTGCTACGGCAACATTTCCATCTATAAAAGCCTCCCTTACTCTTTTACATTCTTCTCCCCATAGATTATACATACTACCGATTGCTCCGGTAGCACCGCACATGGCAGCCTGACAAAACAATTCATCAACACCACTGAACAACTGTAGCGATCCTTGACTATGAAAATGAAAATCGCTGATCTCCAGCAAGTTTTTGGTAGTCAGCTTCATTCCCCGCACATTCGGAATTTCCATCAGGGCGGCCACGAAAGCTGGTAGACCTTCGCTAAAATTATTCTGCCCCAATTGATAGGGAAAAAATGGAAGCTCTGTTGACTCGGCGATCGATCGATAGTGCTGCAAGGCCATTTGTGCTGAACCATCACCCGTGCTATAGTAGACCGGACCGACAGATGATATTCCACTGGCATCAATTCCTTCTGCATGTTTGGCCAATCGAATAGATTCATCCGTAGTAAGCGATCCTACCTGAACCATCACCGGTATTCTGCTTTGAGACACTGAGAGTACCGTCTCGGCTATTTCCATTCGCTGGGATTCAGAAAGTAAAAACCCCTGGCCAGTCGATCCCAGAAGGTATAGGCCGTCGAGACCCTGCTTGATCATTAGCTCAGTTAGTTTTTCAAGTGCCGCAAAATCTGGCTCTTTATCTTTCCCAATGGGTGTAATAAGAGCAGGCCAGATGCCTGAGAATCGATCCTCGTCCATGTGCATCAAGTTCTTTTAATACGTTTTCTCCAAAAAATTGGTCAAAGTTGCTATACTGTTGATAGGTTTCAATCTATCTTCTATTTTGTCTTGTTGACTGGATCGATCATCTTTAAATCCATGACCGGTAATCAGGCAAACTACCTCAGCTTTGCGATCAATTTCATGCCGTTTGCAGGCACGGATCAAACCCGCAACAGAAACCGCTGCTGCGGGTTCACAAAAAATTCCTTCCCTTCGGGCCAGTAATTCTTGCAGATCGTACACTTCCTGGTCGGAGACCTCATATCCCAATCCTCCTGATCTACGAGAAGCTACAAGTGCCTCATTTCCATCAATAATATTTGGAACCTGTAATCCACTGATACTGGTAGTAGATACAGAAATGGCATTTGCTTTCTCCTTATTCTCTCTAAGCGGGCCTGAAATTGTATTGTTTCCACTTGGCTGTACACAATGCACCTTCGGGGGATTAAATCCAGTGTATCGCTCTGCCCACCGTTCAAAACCCCTGGCAATGCCAAGAAGGAGACCACCTCCTCCTGCAGGTACAAAAATATTTTGCAGATTTGGTAGTGCCTCGGCAATTTCGAATGCCAGGGTCTGGACACCTTGCATACCAAATGGGGAAAAAGAAAAGGCACTAATTTGGACCTTCGAATTCCAGCGTTCAGCCAATTTTTGCAGATCAGTAAAAACCTGTGTAGTCTTGGCATCTGCCAAACCAAAATCCTTGACCTCCCACAATTGGGCTCCGTAACTCAGCATTTGCTTTACTTTGCCAAGGGGAGTCCCATCTACGATGACAATATGGCAATCGATCCCCGCCCGGGCTGTATAAGCAGCCAGAGCCGCACCAGTATTCCCACTGGATGTAGCCAGACAGATTTTACTATTTGACGATATGAGCTCAGCTACGGCGATTGATGCGAATCGGTCTTTGTATGATCCGGTCGGATTAAGGCTTTCTAACTTGAAAAAGAGATGTTCAATGCCAAGGGAAGGTCCAATAAACCGCGATTCGATCAAAGGGGTGTCACCTTCGCCCATATTGATTGAAGACAGGGCATCAACATCATCGAGCATCGAAAAAAAGCGAGAGAGGTTGGTCAAAACTGATTGGGGTATTGAAGTTTTTTAATGGGATAGGCACTAAAATTTCGGCTGAATCCACCATCGATTGTAATGTTGGTCCCGGAAATATAGGAGGCTTGGTCTGAGCAGAGCCATCGCACAGCAGCAGCGACTTCATGGTCTTGACCACTGCGCCTAAGAGGGGTATTGTCATCATAGTGTTCAACCAGTTGTGAAGTGATATCCACGCCCTGCTCATCAGTAAACTCTTGACTGAGCTTGGTGCTAATATTACCGGGACTGACGGCAACCACCCTAATTCCCTGGGGGCCATAAAGAGCCGCCATTTCATAGGTAAGACTGAGCAATGCACCCTTACTGGCTACATACGCAGCTGCAGTCCCACCCGTTCGATCAGCCATGATACTGCAGATGTTAATGATCACTCCAGATCCTTGCTTCTCCATATGGACGGCTGACCACCTTCCCAGAAATGCCGGAGCCGTTACACAAACCGCCAGGGTACGTTCCCAATTCTCAATAGAAATGGTACGAAGTGTCTCCAGGGTTCTCCAGGCGGCATTATTAATCAACACATCAACACGACCCCATTTATTTACCGTACGCTCCACCACCGATCGGCTGAATTCTAAATCTGCCAAATCCCCATATGAGGTAAACACAAATTCGGAAGGAAAGGCATGGGCAGTTTCCTGTAATTCCTGTTCATCATCTGACACCATACTGACCAAATAATTTTGATCGATCAACGCGGCTGCAATCGCCTTTCCAATGCCGCGTGAAGATCCCGTTATGATGGCTACTTGTTTAATCATAGATGGTTTGCAATTTAGCACTAGGCTCGACAGGTAATATGGCACCCAAAGAATCTCCTATTTTCACGGATGGAATTTTTCTCAAAATAAATATGATGCCGTCGAGGTCTGCCTCGACCGACGTCCGATCTGTTCCCAAATCATTGCGGATGTGTCCGATCACCTCCCCCTTCTTTACACGATCTTCGAAATGAACACAAGGAATAAAAAAACCCTCAGCTGGAGATGGTAAAAGACGCTGCAAATGGCCACTGTGATAACGAAAATCCTCCAAATGATAGCGAATCTGAGTTTCCAACTTCGGTTTCACCAAGATTTGGAGATGTGCAACGATATTCATGCATCCAGTAACGGCCAAATTCGTCATTGCTGGATCATAAGCACCCCCGCCTCCCAATTCGACGTAAATCGAGGGTATACCGCGATCTCTAGCCACCGACAATGTCCGGCCAGATAACGAAGGATCAGTACCCCATACAATCGGCAGACCGAAGGCACGAGCAAGATCTCGCTGCTTTTGACGAATCCCTGGATCAGCATGCAATACATACCCCGTAAAAGGATGGATCGAATATTGGCTTCCCCCATTATGCAGATCTACATAATAGTCCACGTTGGCGATCAAAATACTCAAAGCATGAGCGATCTGCTCGGTGGTGGAACCTGATGCAGATCCGGGGCAAACACGAGCAAGATCCATTCCATCTGGTCCAGTCCGTGAAGCTGCGATAAATGCAGGCCGATTGACGACAGGAATGAGCGTGATGGTTCCATGTAGCTCTTCAGACCGGTCCTTCAATTGATCATACAGCCGCCGGCATGCTTCCATCGGTTCATATTCATCACCGTGAACACCTGCCGTGATGAGCAAATGCGGGCCCGGAAACTGACCTTCCACCACTAGTCGATCAATTGTCATTCTTACTGATGCAATGTTATATTGGCCATGCTGTCAATTGATATGCCCGTTGTAAATCCAATCTAGACTGAGACGACTGATGTGTGTTTCCGCCAGACCATTATTTTTAGTCCGGTCACCTGCGCAATATCCCAAGATTACATAGTCATCAATGAAGTCGATGGCGGTGTAGCAATACCATCCATTGGGGTTGTCGGCAAGAGTCCTCTGCGATGTCCAGGTTTTACCGTCATCATCACTTATGGCGATGGATAAGGGTGTTCGTTTGCCAGCAATCTGAGCAATCTGACCGTCGTTATTGTTCCAAACCAAAACCAAATCATTGGTCGACGGGATGCGTTCGATCGATGCCGGCGACAATGGAGATACAATACCACTGGCGTGAGCTGGAGACCAATTTTCTCCACCATCCATCGAATAAGAAATATACTGCACTCCGGCATCAGTGCGCATAAACATCAATAGTCGACCATCTTTGAGCTCTACAGTACCTGGTTCCTGCAATATGACGCCATCTGGATTTTCTACGATCTGGCCTGATTGCCAACTAAATCCACTATCATCCGAAAAATAGGTATTGATGATACCACCATTAGACCATTTCATATCTGGCGCTTCATGTAAAGAGACGGGCAAAATTAATCTTCCATTTCGCATTTGAATCACCCGGTCATTATTTAGTACAAAATATCCTTCCCGGTCTGTAATGCAGTCGACAGGCTCACTCCAATTCAGCGCTTCATCCTGTGATATTCTGCAAAGGGGCCGGCAGTCCGTATGTGAGTTTTTCCGTGCATAAAACAAGGCAATAGCCTCATTCTGAAGTCTCAGTAGACTTACACTCATCGTATTCAGCCCGGCCTCATTTGGTAAGATTTCCACGGGATGATCTGACCAGGTTCTCCCCCTATCGGTTGAATGTACCCCTGCTAAATAGGCAGGTGCGTAGTCACCATCTCCTCCGGTAAAATGTGAATAAATGAATAAAATCTTACCGTCTTTTAACTGGATAAAATCGCCCTCGCTGTTGCGTGGATTATCGGCTGATGGCGGCAAGGTTAACACGAGCTCAGGATCTTCAGGCATAAATTGATCTTTTACAGAATCACCACATCGGATAAGCACAAAACTTGCCAATGATAGACATAAGTACACCCTCCATCTTACCAGGAATTTGATGACTGTGAAGCATCTAAATAATGTTTTAATATGGTTGAAATTAAAACACATTCCCAGAATTTTTCCCCAAATTTCTGACCATTGATCCGGATAATGGAAAATCATTATCCCTTGGATCCAGCAAAAAGTCTCTTTTGACCAGTGGCATAAGTTCAGTTCTTACTTGATAATATATTTATAATAATTTCACTTAATCCTTGGGCCATCAAAATATGGCCCTTATCATTCGGATGTATTCCGTCCAGCATTAGATCATCCATGGATTGAGCTGGCACCTGATCATAATTAACGAAAAGTGCATAATTATCTAGTAAACCGGTCTCGAATTTCTTTGCTAAGTTTCGCACAACATTGACATATTTTCGAAGTCTTTCGTTTTGAAAATCAGGATAATTTTTTCCCAGGCAATTGGGGGCGATCAATATAACCTTGCTACCGATGGCCTGTAACGATTGGATAATGTGGGTGAGATTTTTCTTGAATTCCTTTAGTGTTATTCTCGAAGGACCCGAAGCTTTCTTACTGTCAATATAAGCGTCATTGGTCCCGAATCCGACGATCACAAGGTCCGGTTCCAGGTCCAATACGTCCTGTTGCAAGCGATCTAATGCATGCTGAATCTGAAATAGATCAGAATCACGGCGATGCCCAGTATGGCTTCCTCCTATCCCAGCATTAGATATCCGGCAACTTAATCCATGCTCCTCCAATAGTGATGGGAGCCTTTGTGCAAATACGCTATCAACAGTTTCACGTTCAGCAGTGATCGAATTTCCAAAAGCGACAATGCATATGGAATCACGGTCTTCACCGGTTTCGATCCCGATCGTCTCCCCATCGGCAAAAATCATGTGCATAAAACCCAAGGGGATTAAACTGAAGAAGCAGTATGAAAACACTTCCTTCATTATCGTACGGTAATTAATATTAGTCCACGGTAAGCCGATTCTATTCATACTTGGGGTAAAGTTTTTAATAATTCCCCATCTTATACGCAAGAAAGATGGCATCTACAATCACTTTAGACCAGTTTCTTTACCTGAGTTGTATGACGACATCTTTGTCTGTGCTCATTTATAGATCCAACCCAGGTCTATCCGCTTCACGCTGGTGTCATTCAATCCCCCTGTCGACTGATTTCCAGCACAATAGCCCAACAAGACAGCATCATCTACAAATTGCATAGCGATGTAACAATACCAACCCATCGGATCTTCTTCCAGCGTCTGAATTTTCTCCCAACTCACACCCTCGTCTTTGGAAATGGCAATGTTAAGGGGCGTTCGCTTTTTAGCAATCTCTTCATCGAGTGATAAATTATTATTCCACACGGCCAGTAAATCGCCTGTACGAGGAATGCGTTCAATTGTTGCTGGAGAGATTGGAGAAATTAGCTGACTCTTGTACACTTTTTCCCAGGTCAACCCACCATCTTTGGATTTCGAAAAACATTGAGTTCCGGCATCACTCCGGATAAACATCAGGATCGATTTATCGGAAAGCAATACCAGCCCCGGCTCTTGAAAACGCACATTTTCAGGATTGGGTACTTGTTCACTACAGGTCCAGTTCTGACCTTTATCGTCGGAAAAATAGCAGTATAAAATTCCATGTCCGGAGAAATTTCCACCAGGAAAATTATGTTGTGCAACAGCAAGAAGTATTCGACCATCTGGTCGTTGAATCACCCGATCATTGTTAAGTACAAAATATCCTTGTCTATCATTGATACAAGGTATGGCATCACTCCAGGTTTTGCCTTCGTCTTTTGATAGCCTCATCATTGGTATACAATCTGTGATCGAATTTTTTCTCAGGTAAAAGAGGGCAATTTCTCCCGAGTATAAGCGCAAAAGAGAAACTGACATCACATTCATTTTCCCTTCATTCTGCAGGACAACCTCATCCTCCTTACTCCAGGTCTTCCCACGATCTACGGAAATTCGACTAGCCAGATAGGCAGTTCCATGATCACTTGAAGATTCCCCATAGTAATGTGTATAAACAAATAAAATCCTCCCGTCTTCCAGTTCGATAAAATCACCCTCACTGTTTCTGGGGTTGTCTTCCCCAAAAGGCAATCGCAAAACCAAGCGAGGGTCAGTAGAGGGTAACTTCGCCAAATTTGCTCTGGGAGCACAGCCACAAAAAAAAGCCGTGATTGATACCCAAAGCAAAGCTATTGACAGGCCTTTTTCCATTTTCATTGGATGTCTTTTCATCTGTTTCTTCAATATTTCGAACTTATGTTGGTGTATCATTACAAGAAATCTTTCTCTTGGATAATTGCCTTGAATGCACCTCGCCATGTAGTGACCCAAAGTACCCCCGGCTGCTCTTCAAAAACATAGGGATAGGAAATATCTCTCTCAGTTCTGCCTAAGACAACAGGCATCGACCAGGTGTGACCTTCATCTTCAGAAAACCTAATAGACAGTTCTTTGCGATGGTTAACTGCTGGAACTTCTGACCATTGCCCTTTCCCACCAGACAAGGGATAAGCGGTTTCACCCTCTGGGTACAACTGGTTGTAAACCAGGACCAGACGACCACTATTTAGGCGCTTCAGCATGCCTGGTGCAGTACTGGCCGCAATGTCTGTTGCTGCGTAAAGCTTCCAAGTTAATCCTTCATTCTCAGAATAAGCTTCCCAGAAGCAACCCCAAACTGTGCGCATGAGCATCCAAATACGTCCGTCCGCTAACTGTTCGATGGTCGATTCGATGACTCCACTGTGATGGCCCACACCACCCAGATCGATCAAATTACTTCCTGTCCATGTTTTTCCATCATCCTTAGAAGTGTAGGTTATGATGGCATGATGACCAGGGTTGTGTTGCATTTTCATGGAGGTAAATATGATGCTTCCATCCCGGGTTTCAATAATATCCCGAATGGCTCCCGTCCAGTCGTCATGCAATTTATTTGGTGCTTCCCAAGAAAGGCCGCCGTCTACGCTTCTGACTGCATAAGTTGGTAGATTGGCTTGTGGCGCATCATGTATATCTTCCTGCCAATTCCAATTTCTCCTTTCTACATCATTGGCAAAAGCAAGAATTAATGTTCCCTTTCTAGTCTTTATTAAGGCCCGCTCCGGCCTGATTTTATAGGCATTCTCATATCTAAATATGGGATAAGTGGTCCATGATTTCCCATGATCAACACTGACAAAGCAGTCTGTTTCTCCTACGGTTACTATTTTACCGTCGTCCAACTTGGCAAAGGGTCCCATCTTCAGTTCCGGACTGGGTTGCGCTTTCTTATGATAATCAATAGGATCGGCCTGCAGGACTTCAAATAAATCACCGCTGTAAAACGGATGTATAAACAACCAGATCAGTGGAAAACAATAGAAGAGTAAGCGATTCTTCGACATAAGATTTGATGTTAGTATTTCAGGAAATCTTTTTCCATCAATTTGACCCTTAAACCTCCCTGCATCGTCGTAATCCACAGTACACCTGGTGAAGCCTCAAAAACATATGGGTAGGATATTCGAGTATCATGCTTGGCAAATACTACGGGGTTAGACCAGGTCTTCCCCTCGTCTTCGGAAAACATAATGGACAGTTCTTCTCTGTGATTGCTATTGGCTACTTCAGACCACTGATTGTCACCACCTTGTAAGGGATGCCAATTTTTTCCTTCAGGAAATCTGCGATTCCAAATTAAAACCAATCTACCGCTCACAAGTCGTTTTAACAGGCCAGGAGCAGAGCTGGCGTCAATGTTGGTCGGTCTGAAGTTCTTCCAAGTTAATCCTTCATCGTAAGATGTCGCCTCCCAAAACGCTCCCCAATTGGTGCGCATCAGCATCCAAATACTAAAATCATTTCTTTGAGCTATAGTAGCTTCTGTGACACCACTGTGATGTCCAATCCCACCGAGATCAATAATGTTGCTACGCTCCCAGTTGAAACCTTGATTACGCGAGGTGTACGTAAGTACGGTATGATGACCGGGATTGTGCCTCATCATCATAGAGGTAAAGATGATGTTGCCGTTTCTTGTTTCAATCATGTCTCGTATGGCACCGGTGTGCTCATTGTGTAGTTTTTGTATGTCCTGCCATGTTTTTCCCTGATCCAAAGATCGCATTGCATAGGTTGGCAATATAGCACCGGGTGAATCTGAAATGTCCTTTTGCCAATTCCAATTGGCTCTCTCTGCCAGATTCATAAAAGCCACAATCACCGTTCCATCGGACGCCTTGAGAATAGCACGTTCCCTAGAAATCTGATATTTTTCTGGGTCCGTAAATATAGAATGAGACTCCCATGATTTCCCCCCGTCAGCACTGATAAAGCAATGGGTAGTATCCACCGTCAGAATGGAGCCATCATCAAGCCGCACAAAAGGCCCCATTCTCAAACCTTTTAATTCTTCTACCTTGTCATGCAAAATAAATTTCTGCTGTGTTTCATCTGCCAATGAGAATCTCTCATACCAGCTCCTTGAAGAATCCTTGTATTCCAAGGAAGTGGTCACACTGGAAATTGACAACAGTCCAAGGACCATTCCCAGGAAATAACCCAAAGATTTGAGTCTCATATCGCAATTGATTTTGTAGCTCATCATTTATGTTGAAGCACCATAATTTTAATCCCCAGGAAAAATAATACCCTTCTCTGGGAAATTTGCCTGGGTATCCCGAAGCCAATCACCTAACATTTTTTTCATTTTTCTAATAATTTTTGAGTTTGATTCTGAAATATCATCTCTTTCACCAATATCAGCAGCTAGGTCGTAGAGTTCGACTCCACCGGTCTGATATTCGTAGATCATTTTGAAATCCTTCCAGCGGATGGCCCCCTCAAATCGATTGTGAGGATAATGCCAGCACAGCATTTTATGTGGCGCCTTATGACCGCCTTTAAAGGCAATAGAAGCAAAGCTTTTGCCGTCCATATGTTGACTTTTGACCAATGGTAAATTGGCCATGTGCAGTAAGGTGGGATAAAAATCTTCGGAAATCAAGGGCACATGGCAAACCGTACCTGCCTTGATTTTTCCAGGGTATCTGATTACAGTGGGAACCCGAATACCTCCCTCATACAAATTGTGTTTGGCACCCCTCAAGGGAGCATTGCTCGTCACACTATGCTTACCTCCGTTGTCTGAAGTAAAGACAACAATGGTATTGTCCTTTAAACCAAGATCATCGAGAGATTGCAATAATCTGCCAATATTTTCATCCATATGATGGACCATGGCTGCATATTCAGGTACGTTCTGATAGGCCCGGGACCCAAATTGTCGTTCATCTGATGTGGACATACCCATTTCTTTCAACTTAGTCCCATACTTCTCTACCACTTCTGGTTTGGCATCAAGTGGAGTATGCACCGTATGGTAGGATAAAAAAGCAAAAAATGGTTGGTCTCTATTTCTCGTGATAAATTCAATGGTCTCGTCAGTAAACCGATCGGTGAGGTATTCATTTCGAGGGCCATCTTCCATGTGCGTCAAATGATGAGGGCTAAACATTAATGTCTCCAGTCTATCAACTGGTGGGTCCCGATCAGGGTAGGCCATTCTCCAATCGTTTTTTGATGTGGAACCACCCACTGCAAAGTCAAAACCCTGCTGTGAAGCCCAGTGATCTTGCTTGTATCCGAGATGCCATTTACCTACGTAGCCGGTTTTATAACCTTGGGCTTTAAAGGCCTCACCAAGGGTATACTCATCCAGTGGCAATGCATGTGTCACATAATCAGCATCCTGATCAGGAGTAATCAAGTAAGTGGTTATCCCTGTTCTCGCAGGGGCTTTCCCTGTAAGTATTGAAGCCCTTGTGGGTGAGCAAACGGGGCCACCAGCATAAAAATTTGTAAACACCATACCTTCCCTGGCCAGCTGATCAACATGTGGTGACTCGTAAACTTTACTACCGCTGTAGCCCAGATCTGACCAGCCAAGGTCGTCTACCAGAATAAAGACAACATTTGGATAATCAGCGTTAGTAGCGGATACTAGTGAACTGTTTACTAAGATCAAAAAAAACAGAAAACTCATTATGAAAGGAATAGTCTTCCCAAATAATGACTCATTTACATCAACCACCTGCTCTACCATCGATATAAGTTTTGAAGTAATTGGGATAATTCCAGCCAAAATCCTTCTTCCGATTGTAGTCGCGGTTGGGGTATAACTGATTAATAGAGTCCATTTCACTGATAAATCGATCAAGGATTATGGGATCATGCAATGGATCTGCTGTTTCGACTTGCCATGACTCGAGTACCGTTCGAAGTCGTTCTTGTTCCCTGGAATATTCCAGATCTTGAGATAAGTCGTTGAATTCGTAAGGATCAGACTTCAGATCGTACAATTCATACTCTGGTGGATTTCTCCAGGTTTCATACGCCCTTTTGACGACGAGTGAAGCGGATTGAAGCTCTTCCGGGAGCGTCCCGGTTCCATACATTTGAAAAGCATAGGCCAAATACTTAGGATTGTCTCTTTCGTGAATTAGATTTTTAATCAGCTTAAATCTCTTGTCTCTCACGCTACGTCGAGGATAAGTATAAAAGGCAGCAGATCCGGCACCATCAGCAAATATGTATGCATGGTGCTCAATGGATCTGCTGTCAGCCCTAAGAATGGGTAATAGTGATTTACCAGGCAGATCATCCGGCACTGCCAAGCCGGCTGCCGACAAAACTGTGGGCAACAGGTCAATGGTGCTGATCAGGTGATCACTCACGCTCTTGCCTGCAATCATACCTGGCCACCTAACAATAAAAGGAACTTGTAATCCTGAGTCATAATTGCTGCATTTTCCCCGGGAAAATTGCGCTCCATGGTCACTTAAATAAATGACCAGGGTATTTTCAGCCTCTCCTGTATTTTCCAATGACTCTAGTAGCATGCCAACGGCTTCGTCAAGACGGTTTATACTATTGTAGTAGTCGGCCGTCAGATCCCGCAGCCTTTCGTTGTCTACTCCTACAAAAGGCATACTTCCACCCAAGTCGTCTCCGTCCATTGGATTCGCTGGCATACCCTCCACCTGTCTTTGCCAGTCACAGTGCGCATCCGGATAGTTCACCATTAGGAAAAATGGATCCTCGCCATCTGAGATAAATTGCTCGGCATATTCAGCATATCGCTGTAGTCCTTTCTTGGCAAAATTTGATGATTTGATTTCATGGAAGTCCCATGGTATGGCACTTTCCGGATTGACATGAATTTTTCCCAGGCAACCGGTACGATAGCCCCCTTTTTTAAGAAATAAAGGCATACTCGGGTAGGGTTCATACATTCTGTACTTGTGCGTTGCCAAACCGATTTGCCCATTCTGGTGTGGATAAAGTCCGGTAAAAAGGGTACTACGCGAGGGACTACAAACCGAGTACGTTACAAAGGCCTTGGAGAACAACATACCTTCTGCAGCCAACTGATCCAGATGTGGTGTATGAACTGCCCCAACACTGTAGCAACCAAGATCCGGACCATTGTCTTCGGAAACAATCAAAAGAATATTGGGTCTATCACCATTATTGTGCACCGTACTGGAGCAAGCGGTCCATAAAAGGAGGGAACCAAATAAAATGCACCTCACTTCTTTGAATTTTATGGTGAATAGTTGCAACCACAGACTATCCCTCAAGCCAAATCCAAGTAATGTCTTCTCCCTCAATGTTGGCATGGGACAAATTGTATGATGATTTGCTCTATTAGTACCCTGGATTCTGTTGGATTTTAGAATTCAGACTAAGGGTCTCCTGTGTCAGCGGCCAAAGCAACAAATGCTGTTCACTCTCCCTGCCTTGGAGTGAAGGCACCAACTCAAAAGCCTTATCAAATCGGATCAGGTCCCACCAACGCTTACCTTCAAATACCAGCTCGAAAAGACGTTCCTGTAAAATAGCCGCGTCATTTTCATCTCTTGAACCACCAGTAAACTCATGCTCCGGAAATGCTTCACCGTAGGCTCGTCGTCGAACCTGATTAATCTCCTCAGAGGGGTCCATGCCCAACGCATTTTTTGCTTCGGCCTTCATGAGTAGGAGATCAGCATACCGAAAAACAATAATGTCATCCACAAAGCGACGAGTTCCAGCATCCAGAAACCCCCTGCCTTTCATCACCACTGATGTGAGAAAGTTGGTATCCATGCCTTCAACGGTCAGTACTTCTAGAAATGAAACGTCTTTACGTATATCATCATCGGTAAATTGGTTTCTTACCAACTCCGACGGTGCCCACCAATTCAAGCCACCTCCGCCATCGAGCTTTTCACGAATATCTTCCAGAATACTGGGTGAAATATCACCCGGAACGATATACATATCTGCAAAGTAGTTATTGCTGGCTTCTGGATGTGAATAGTGTATGGAAAATATAATTTCCTCATTGCCCTTATTAGTGAAGATTTCACCAAAATTCTCCAAGAGTGCTACATCGGCACTCTCCACTTGCTCAATGGCCTGGAGAGCCCTTTGGATATCAGCGTCTCCTCCCCCCATGACCTTGCCTGTCCATAAATAGATCTCCGCAATCAGGGCATTCAACGCCGGTTTTGACCATACACTCCTTCCGTTGGCGAAACCATCATTGGCAAATGTAGAAGCGGCTTGATCCAAATCACTTTTAATGAATTGGAACACCTCATCAACGGAAGACCGTGGTACAAAAGTGGTCTCCGCATCAAAGCCCTCAACCGGTTTTGATACCAAGGGTACAGATCCCCAAGTCTTGGCTAAAATAAAATACACATAAGCCCGCATGGTATAGGCTTGGGCTATGATGTCATTCTTCTCCGATTCGTTGGCGAAGGGTATTTCAGGAACGAACTCAATAACGAGGTTGGCAAAATTGATGATGCGATACATCACCAACCAATCTCGGTCGGCATTGTTTTCACTAAGTGTATTCTGAAAATACTTAATCCTGAAATCTGCATTCTGAAGACCAAATCCCATGACCTCACTTCTACTTTCACCAAAGTAGTAGAGGTTCCTTTCACTCACTTCTCTAAGCTGGTTGTACATGCCAAAAAGCCCACCACGAGCATCGTCTTCCGTTTTCCAAAATGAGTTGACAGAAATTAAACTTTCGGGAGAAAGCTCCAGTTCTTCAGTGCAGGAAATAAAGAGCAGCAGACCAGTAAGTATCAATATGTAGCGACTCGATTGGTTTATCATGACATATTTTTTTAAACAATTAATTTTTCGAACACCTTTTTTCCTTTTAAAACATTGCTTTTAGTCCAAATTGGATCACCCGTGGCACTGGATATCTGCCTCGATTTGAACCACCTACCTCCGGAGTATATCCACTAAATGCAGTAAAATATTTCAAATTATTGGCTGTAGCGTTTAGTCGCAGATTGGTTAACCCGATCGACTCGTACCATGACTTTGGAAGATCATAGGTAAGCGTGATTTCCCTGACTGCTAGAAAATCTCCCTTCTCATAATTCTGTGAACTTCCGTTGCCACGATTAATATTTCTGGGATCACCTCGCCAGAAATTTCCGCCGTTGATCTGATCTGCCCAGTAGACGCGTGGCATATCGGTTTGGTCGCCCTGTTCCTGCCATGAATTGAGGACATCGGTAGTATAATTGATTTGACCTACAAAATTGCCATTCATATTGGCTCGCACGTAGTTGTATATGGTGTGTCCGGTAATGAAATCCAATCTGGTATATAAACTGAGACCATTATAGGTCAAAGTAGTCGAGAATCCACCGGTCCAATCCGGAAAAATATTACCCATCTTAACCCGGTCTTTGGTATTGATCAATCCATCTTGATTAACATCAAGCCACGCCGCATCACCCCCGAGGGTTATGTCATTGAGTAGAAGAATTTCATCCTTTGGTCCTTGCGCTGCCGCTTCATCAGTAGGATAAACGAAGAGAAACTGATAGCCATAGAGATCACCTATTTCACCTCCTTCCTGAAGACCTGCGACCCAGACATCCCTACCCAATTCGGGATCATAAACCTGGTACCCTCCAATTCTATTATTTTCATTATCGTTTTCTGGCAATTGCAGAATTTCATTCTTATTGTATGAGGCATTGAACGAGAGATCCCATGTAAAGCCACCCCTATTAATGACATTAGCACCAACTTCAAATTCGAGACCCTTATTTTCAAGACTACCCAGGTTGGTGAGAATACTGGTAAATCCCGTCGAAAGTGGAAGCTCCAAGGTTGTAATCAGATTGTCAGTCACCCTCTGATAATAATCAAATAACAAGGTTATGCGGTTGTCCAATAATCCCAAATCAAATCCCACATCGAAAGTTTCTGATTGCTCCCATTGTAATGCTTGGTTGGCCAGGACGGTATTTTCAACTGCTGCAGATCCTTGGTAAGTGTTTCCCACACTGTATTGTCCTTGAGCCTGAAAATCTCCGAGGTTACCCAAATTTCCATTGATGCCATAGCTTACCCTCAACTTCAGTGAACTTATAGACAGTGGATTGGTCCAGAAGTCTTCATTGTGTATATTCCATCCGGCAGATATACCCGGAAAAAATCCCCATTTATTTTCAGCGCCCAAATTGGAAGCTCCGTCATAACGTGCGTTCAGTGTAAATAGATACTTGCGATTATAATCATAGGTGATTCTCCCAAAGTAGCCGAAGATCTTAAGCTGGCTGGCCGCACCACTAACTGCAATAGGTATCGCTGATGCATTCAGGGTGGTCACCAAGTCGGTGGCTGCACCTTGCCCCTGTGCGAATACAGAGTTGTTGAAGCGATGAAAATAAGAGAATCCGATCTTTCCCTGAAAATTGTGCCCACTAGAGATATTCTTGGTGTATGTTAACGTGGCATCAACCTGGCGCTGCTCCAAGTTATCAAAGGTTCCCCGAGTGTCGCGAGAGTCGATAAATCTGGTTGGGGAATCAAAGTATGATTTTTGGAAGGAATTAAAATCATTGACTGTATAGAAAATGGATGCAATGGGTTCAAAAACCAAATTGGGTACAATTTCCCAATTAAAACCACCTGACAGGGTGATAAAGGTTTCTTCATTGGTATTGTCAATACGCGTTAAGTGATAGGCAGGATTACCTAGGTTTCGCCTCACTCCCGGTGCCAAGGTTCCATCCTCATACCTGAATTTGGCGGTAGGTGGCATGGCAATCGCGCGCTCAAACATCTGGTTTTCACTAAAAACCCGGTTATCATTCTCTCGAGTAAAGTTTAGGTTTCCAAAAGCAAAAAGATTGGGTCTCACTTCCAGACGACCACTGAAATTGGTGGTAAATCTCTTAAAAAAAGTCTCGATGGCCATACCTTCAACATCTGTGTATCCCACACCGATGTTAAAGGTGGATTTATCTCCACCACCCGAAAAACTCAGATGATGATCTTGAGTAATTCCAGTTTGAAAAAGTACGTCTTGCCAATCTGTGCCCTTAAAAATGATGGTCTTGGAAGGATCGAGCGGATCAGGCATGCTTTCCCAGCCTTCATTCAATTTATGCTCATTGTCGGAAGACAGATATTGTGTGGTAAAGGCAGTATTGTTGGTGAGATCATTACCAGTACCTTCACCAAAAGACAAATCGAGACGTGAAGTACGCTCAGGATGCCTGATGCCGGTTGCCTGCACACCGAGTCGTGCATGATAAATATAGTCTCTCGCCGACAGCACATCATATTTCTCACGGAGATTCGAAAAGCCCATATTGAACCGGTAGTTGATTGTGCTTCGACCGGCAATGCCTTTCTTCAACGTCACGATCACCACACCATTGGATGCCCGGGCACCATAGATGGCGGTCGCGGCCGCGTCCTTCAACACTTGTATGGATTCGATATCCTGACTGTTGATGCCTTCAATGTCATCTCGGATCACACCATCGACGATATATAGAGGTGTTGCCCCATCTGGATTATTTATTGATGCCCCTCCACGTACTATGACCCGTGGCGTAGCTCCAGGTTGGCCAGAGAGCGTTTGGACCCGGACTCCAGAAACCGTTCCCTGCAATGCCGAGGCGGCATTGCCAAACACGGTGTTATCAATGGCTTTCTCGTCGAGTTTTGAAACGGAAGTAGTCAACGTGGCCCGCGACTGCTCTCCATACCCAACGACGACCACTTCATCCAGCGAAATGTTACTTACAAACAATTCAACATTCAAATCCTGTGCTTCACTAACGGTAATTTCTTGTGTCGCATAGCCGGTATAAGAAAAGACCAAGACGGCCGGAACAGACTCCAACTCGAGTGTATAACGACCGTCGAAATCGGTCACGGTGCCCGTGCCAGAATCCTTAATTAGAATAGTGGCACCGATCAATGGTTGACCGTCGTCGGAAGTTACCTGCCCACTCACCTTTGCCGTTTGAGCCGACAGAGCAACAGAAAACATCATCGCTAAAAGGAGATGATACATCCTCACTAATCTCCTTGTAAAGAATGGTATGCTCATTTTTGTAGTATTTAATGACCTTCAATAAAATTCTTCTTGGCAGATTCGCCTAAATAAATGCAATAGATTGTTCTCAAGATTCTCAATACAATATATGTATTATTTATTAATTTCAAAATTTTTTATTAAGCCAAATGCTGCTTTTAGGGAGGGAAATAAGGTAAATTCAGGTCAGATATAAGCGTTCAACCATATTGCCAAGATCAAGTATTTAACTTATATATCTGATTTTATGTATTTTACATATAGTATTTCAAGTGAATGTATACCATTAAGCTAAATGGCCTGCTTGTGATAAATAAGAGAAGATGCAAATATTCTTTGGTGAAATATGGCATTCCACAATCTATTTCTCATATAAATACTATATATTTCGACCATGGAGACTCTCGCTCTATTAGCTGCGGAGATCTTCCATCATAATTTACTGTGCATGACAACAAGGCCAAATTGATATATTTGCCGTACTACATATCACAAATCGACAAAATCAAGATGCATTGAAATTAAATCATCCTAAGCCAATTGGCACCCTATCCTTAGTAGATCAGGTAGAAATGCGCCTGAGAGAATACTTCATTGACGAGAACCTTCAACCTGGAGATACGCTTCCAAAGGAGTCAGAATTGGCAGATTCCATGGGTGTGAGCCGCACGGCGCTTCGAGAAGGCCTTTCCAGACTCAAGACTTTGGGTTTGATCGAGTCCAAGAGAAATCGTGGCATCGTACTCACCCAGCCTGATATACTTAGCAGCATCGAACGTGTACTGGAGCCCTCCTTTCTGGACAGTAATACACTTCAGGAAGTTTTCGAACTTAGGTTGGCTCTGGAACTCGGTATCTGCGAATTGTTGTTTTTGAGGAAAACACCGGAAAGTCTGGCTAAGCTCGAAGACATTGTAGAGGCTGAAGAGCAAGCAACCAACCGACTGACACGCACAAGGCTGGATGCCGACTTTCACTCATTGCTCTACAAGATGTCAGGCAACAAAACGATTCAACGTTTTCAAAAAATGCTTGAGCCCATCTTTACCTACGTTTATAATGGAACAATTAAAGGACACCCGGTCAAGAATCCAGTCAAACATCGAGATCTTCTGGAAATTCTGAAACACGGCAACGTGAAGGATTTCAGAGAGAAAATGGCGGTACATCTTCAAGTCTATTTTGATGCCATAGAAGAATAATAAGATAAGCATTATGGACAAGTGCTTTTCGAAATTTGGACCCAGACACTTTAGCATCGGTAGGGTTTCATTTGCTTTCCCGGGGTTGCTTTTCATCACTATGCTGAAAATCGCGGGTGCCCAAAGCAATGTCAATGCCGACCACTCCACCGAAGACATCATCAATGATTTCTTTGTAGTCTCTAAAGCTCATCCACGCTATACCGAAGGTTCGGTCCTCCCGCTGGATGACGGATCACTATTGTACACCGTTTCGGAATTTAATAGTGGAGCGGGAGATCATGCCACTGCTCACATTGCAGCCACTCGATCTGTAAATCAGGGTCGAACATTTGCTGCTGCCTTCATACTCCAGGAGAATATCGGAAAGTTAAACGTGATGTCATCAACTTTAAGATGGCTGAACGAATCCAAGCTTGGGCACTTCTTTCTCGTCAAGCATTCAATGCAGGATCTCAGGGTTGCATTGAGAATTTCAAGCGATGGAGGTCAAACCTTTGGAGATGTCATTGAAATCACCAGTTCCCCAGGCTATCATGTAATGAATAACGACAGAGTAGTTCAACTCTCCAGTGGCAGATTGGTGGCTCCTGTCGCATCAACAGAAGATGTTGAGAAGAGCAACCATTTTGTCAGTCTTTGCTACTTTTCAGACGATGGAGGACTGACCTGGAACAGGAGTAAAAATCATGTGGATTATGCCAAAAGGGGTGCCATGGAACCCGAAGTCATTGAATTCCTGGATGGTCGGCTCGGGATGATTTTTCGTACCCAACTGGGACACATTGGCATCAGCTATTCTACAGATCAGGGAGAGACTTGGGGTAAGGCAGATTCCTGGAATGTAGTAGCTCCTGAATCTCCTGCTACTTGTCGAAGAATTCCCACTACTGGTGATCTACTTCTCATCTGGAATGACAATTATGAGCCCGGTGCTGGTCATCAGGGAAAAAGGATTCCACTGACGGCTGCCATATCGCTTGACGACGGTAAAACTTGGAGACATAAACGCAACTTAGAGGAAGGTCCAAACAAGACGGCAGCATATGCCAGTCTTACCTTTCACGAAGATCGGGCCATCCTTACCTATACCCTAAGGAATGAACAGACTGGGCTTCGATCACATCGATTCCGGTCGCTGCCTATCTCCTGGTTTTACAGTGATTCGTCGAAGAAGTAATACATACTGGAAAAAATTACCATGCAATCTGCCAAAATCCTGAAGAGTAAAATTGCCGATCCAGCACAAATCACCACCGGCATAATCGTCACTTATCATTGTTGGCCAGGAATCGTTGAAATGTCGATGCGTGCCGGCTTTGACTATATCATCATAGATCTGGAACATTTACCTCATAGTGCAGAAATGGTTGCAGAGGCCTGTGCCATCGGACGGCGCAATGATTTTCCGGTACTGATCAGACCCTCAGATGCCGAATTCACTCCACTGCGCATTGCCATGGATCTGGGACCTTGCGGTTTGCTGGTGCCCTATGTCCAAGAACAACAAGACCTGGAGACCATCGAGGAGGCGGTCTACCTCAAACCTAGAGGCCGACGCAGACCCGGAGGTCTCGGCAACTACTGGATTTCTGATTTTAATTACGAAACCTGGAAGTCTGAAGTGGAGGATGACCTGATCATTTTACCGCAGATTGAGAGTGTGAAGGGCTTGCAAAATATCGACATCATCGCTAACCACCCATTGACCACGGCCATGGCCATCGGTCCATATGACCTATCTGCCGATCTTGGTTGCTGTTTTGATCCTGCGGCTCCACAACTCTTATCTGCTATCGACACCATTAGAGCCAGTGCTGCAAAGGCCGGCAAAACAACATGGATGATCGGCGAAGGCACCGATGCTGTCAAGAACGGCTTTCATTTTGTGTGTCTAGCTGAACCTATGATGTTCTTGGAAAAAAAGCTGCAGGAACTGAATCATCTGACCAAAACTGGGAGGCAAGCTCTAGAGTAATGCCCGGCTCCATACAGTGCTTCAACACGGAATCCTTGGATTTTGCTCGTAAGATGTCTCATCCTTTTTGTCACAGAAAGTCTCCTCTAGAAATGGAAGGCTCTTCTGGGGTCAGCGGCTCAATAGATTTACTGGATAGTTCATTCGATCCACCAGTTTCAAAAATCGGGGATGACTCCGAATAGGATCGTACCAGGGCTCGATTTGCATGAAAATAATAAACCAAGATTTTTCCAGGTAAGCTTGTTCCAGCAATGCCAATGCCTGATCGTACTCGCCGATGCCTAAGTGAATAAAAGCACGCTGAACCGGTGGCAGGTAGTGGTCGCCGGATAAATCATCATAGTAATTTGCCATATATTTTGCTGGTTCGTGGGCTCCTGCCAGTCCCAGGGCATGACCTAATCCACCACCAACCTCAACCAATCCATCTGAGAGCTCAAAGGCCTGATGGTAGGTTTCGACGGAAGCCTCAAACTCTTCCAGCTCACAGTATGCCATACCCAACCAATCATAACCCCATGGAACTTCAGGATCAAGTTCGATCGTCTGCAGCATCAGTTCTTTCAACTCCATATTGCTACGGGCAAAGTAAAGAAGAGAGCCCCTGCCAATTTGATAATCTCCGGAAGGATCCAATGACATTATGGTATCGGATTGCTGCATGGCAGCCGAAAAATCTCCAGTCATGGAAACGAGCCATAGGGAGTACCAGTGTCGAGCTTTGGCATTGTTAGGATTGGCTTGAATTGCTCGCTCGAAGGCCTGCTTAGCTTCTGACCATTCCCAATTGAGAAAATACAGGATTGCTTGCAAGGTTAGGGTTTCAGTACTAAGACTATCCACTTGTTTTACTTCGTAAAGAGCCCTTTCAGCCAAAGGTATTGTACTGGCTCTGGACTTAAGTCCAAAGATGTACAAGAGAACATTCATTTCGGCGAATTCCATTGCCGCTGAGAAGTTGCTGGAATCTTCCATGAATTGAGACCATAGTGCATCTGCGGCACTTTCGTATTCCAACCGATATTTGGAACCCATGGAGGCTAGAAGATGGCCACTAGGTGGCTGGTATCGATCAGGCTGACAAGCAAGACAGAAAGAAACAAATAATACCAGAGCCGCTCGGAATTTACACTCCATGAGTGATTTTTTTTATGGGATCGCATGTAGGTCCAGTGAAAATATTCAAAGTCGTAATATTTGAAAAAGTAGAACTGATTCGAAAAAAAGGTCTTTTTCCCTTTACAACCATTATGACGAATACAGAGGGAAAGTACAAAAAGGTGATATGGTAGCTCTGATATTCATTTCAATGATTTCATCAGATGTATCCTGAGGTATTGAGTTTCAAATTCTTCCCATTACCACTATATTCACGCTATGCACCCAGCAGGGGAACACAAAACATCATTCACTGAATCTTTGGCTAATTTTGAAAAGGCCAGTACGTTCAGACATTTGTGCGAATCGCTAACCTTGTTGCTATGTGTTTAGTATGCGAATATCAGTACACTTTAGCTAAGTCGATTGTTGTCATCTGCCTTATTGCACTAGGTGCAATCAGCTGCGACGATCAGGTTGTCGAGATTCCCGCTGGTGCCTTGGAGGAACAGATGGTTGATATTTCTGGGAAGTGGCAACTCGAACAAGTCTGGCTAAACGACCAAAACGTTACCGATCGAATGGATTTTGCACAATTGTCACTGATCCTGGAAATGAATGAAAGCGGACCTACTAGTTATGATGTAGAGCCCGGTCCTGCCCCATTCCCAATACTTGAAGACGGTTCATGGTCTTACGATGACTTAGTTTATCCCACTGTTTTACGCCTTGAGAACAGCAATAAGAAGAGTGTATTGACATTTGCATCTCCGCCAATTTCCGGCAACAACAGATTTTCTGTTTCATTTTCACTTGGTTGTCCAGATAACATCTATACCTATGCATTCAGAAAAATCTAGGATGACCAAGACAGATTGGGGATCGACAAGAGGCACTCTACTTTTGCTATTTGCTCTGTTATTGACCTTATTTTCCAGCTGTTTTGAAATCTTAGAAGTCCGACAGCCTTCAACGGTACAGGTTGGCGAGGTATTCTCCATAGAAATCGATGCCAAGCTGACAGGAGAGGATGGGAATACTTTGATTTTTGGATTTCTTGCCCCTCGATCCTGGCGGCCTGATGCAAATACGGAGGTATCTTTCACGAGTACCATTGGCAATAGCACCATGAGTTTGATAGATCCTGAAGAGGTCGAAATAGACAATAAGCAACCGTGGGAGGAAGCCCTAAATGAAAGGGTAGGTTTTGGCAGCAACTATGGTGAAGTACGTTGGACAATTTTTAAGGCCGATAATGATCTCGATCCTTCGGGTACCAGTGAGGACAATCCAGTCACTGGAACCATCACCATCACAACCCAGGCTGGTGGAAGCAATCTTATCACCCAATTGGGTTATTTTATCGGCGAATCAGTTTGGGGGTTTTTGGATGACGGCAGTAATTCGACTTTCACTTTTGTGGAGGAGTGTATTGAAGTTAGCGGAGCTGCTGGTCAGGCCCAGAATTTGTGTGGTCCTGCGCCCAGACAGCTGATCTCTTTACCCAGCTACAACTTCAATGATGTACTCACTATTACCTTCGATGCCAGGGAAGATTCGACGGCTTTAATTGGAGCGAATGAAGTTTTTGCCTGCTACATAGCAATAAATGGAGGGGGAAGCACCGAAATTTGCGAGCATTCGACCAAGACGAGCATGGAGATGGTCGGTCCGGATCTCTGGCAGATGACGATATGGCCTCCCTCCTATTTTGGGCTGGACGGAAATGACATTTCGGAGATTCTAGTAAATTTTCGTGATGCTACAGGTTCCATAGTGGTGAAAGACGTAGGTGGCAATGACTTTCAAATCCTTGCCAAATGCTTCTAACGATGAGATACAGAATCTGGCACTGTCCAGTGCTGATTTTCATCCCCTTCTTGGGAATATGGAATTTCGCCCTCGCGCAAGATGTGCAAGTCTCAGGATTGGTAACCGACGGGACGACAGGAGAAGCTCTCATTGGGGTAAACGTGTTGCTCCAGGGTAGCAACGTTGGTACCACCACGGATGTTGATGGCACCTACACAATCACGATTGTTGAGGGATCCACTCTGGTGTTTTCTTATGTAGGTTTTGAACCTAAGGAAGTCATTGTACCTGGAGGAACAGAAACTTCGATAGATGTGGTCCTGATGCCAGAAGCTACTGGTTTGGAAGAGGTCGTTGTCATTGGATATGGAACGGCAAAGAAACGGGATCTTACAGGATCGGTGGCATCAGTATCATCAGAAGATCTTCAGTCCATGGCTGCTATTTCAGCTGATCAAGCTCTTCAGGGACGGGCTGCTGGTGTCTTTGTACAACAAAATTCCGGAGAACCAGGATCGGGAACAACCGTGCGCATCCGTGGCACGGGATCTATCAGTGCTGGCAATGAACCATTATACGTCATTGATGGAATTCCCATATTGACATCCGCTGAAGATTTAACTACCTCTGCTGCGAAAGGCAATATCCAAAATCCGTTATCTACCATCAATCCAAATGACATTGCTTCTATTGAAGTATTGAAAGATGCCTCTGCAGCCGCCATCTACGGAGCCCGGGCGGCAAATGGGGTAATCTTGATCACAACCAAACGTGGTGAAGCAGGTAGGTCTCGGATTGAATTGAGTACATATGCAGGGCGGCAAGAGGTCAGAAATCCCTATGTATTGCTCAATGGGAGTCAATATGCGCAATTCATCAACGAAGCATCTTACTACGCTGGAAATGGTAGAGTATATACCAGTCCATCTTCCTTTGGTGAAGGTACCGACTGGCAAGATGAGATATTCCGGACTGCACCTATGGCCAATTATGAACTATCATTTACTGGTGGCAGTCAGAAATTTCAATATGCAGTATCTGGCGGTTATTATGATCAAGATGGAGTCATTCTGGGGTCCAATTTTCAGCGATATAATCTTCGGGCCAACATCGATGGGCAAATCAGCAGCAAATTCAAAATCAGCAACAGTCTGATGTTTAGCCATAGTGAAAGTGACCGGGTGGCCACCGATGACAACGCAGCTTTCGATGGAGGCACCATTACCGGTGCCTTAGGTTTTAGTCCTTTGGTGCCAGCCAGGAGACCCAACGGAGATTTGGTGCAAAAGAATTTCGTAGTAGATGACAACGGAGAGCTGATTGATGGTACACAAATGGACGATCAAGGAAACTTGATCACTGAGCGTACCATTAATACCTTAGCCAATCCTTTGCTAAAATTGTTGCAATCACCGAGCTCAAACAAATTGAGCCGAGTGATTAACAACTTGTCAGCCATTTATGAACTGACTGATCATCTAAATCTTAAGATCAGCTTAGGTGTGGACTTTGCTTCAAGCCGTGGTGATCAATTTACACCTAGGGCCAGCCGTTCAGGAGGTGAGTCTTTTGCCAATTCTGGGTCGACCACCAGTACGACATTGTTGAATGAAAACACCGTGAACTACGAAAGGACAATAGGCAAACACAAGATTAATGGAGTCATAGGAATCTCCGCACAACAAGCCAGGAATTCGTCATTAAGCATCTCAGCCATCGATATTCAAAATGATCAGTTAGGTTTTTACAATTATGCCATTGCTCGCGGTGCTGGTCTAGGTACGAATTTTTCAGAATTTACATTTTTATCTGGCTTGGGACGGCTGAGTTACTCATTGGCGGACCGGTATCTTTTTACAGCCACAGGCCGCGCCGATGGATCTTCAAAATTTGGTGCGAACAATAAATGGGGATTTTTTCCATCCGCTTCACTGGGCTGGGTGATCTCTGAGGAATCTTTCATGAAAGATGTGGGGCTTATCGATTTTCTGAAGATCAGATTAAGTTATGGAGTGATAGGCAATGAATCAATTGGACCCTACCTGTCACAGGCTCTTTTGGTACCCGTTGATCTGGCCTTTAATGACATACTTACTTTGGGTTTCGAACCCTTCATATTTCCCAATAGTGATCTTCGTTGGGAATCTACCGAACAGCTGAATTTAGGACTAGATTTTTCATCCACCGGAGGCAGGGTCTCCGGTACGGTGGAATACTATTTAAAAAATACTTTTGATTTATTGCTATCGACTGATGTGCCCTTTTACTCAGGATTCGCCAATGTCTTTAGCAACGTAGGCGATCTAAAAAATGAAGGCTTTGAATTCTCATTTACTTCGCACAATATCAGGGGAGTTCTTGGTTGGAAGACGGATCTCAATTTTGGCTGGAATAAAAATACCATTACCAATCTCGCTGGGCGGGATAATATTCCCAACAATGCCTCACTCTTTGGGATCCAAAGCTGGGCCTTGCTGCAGGAAGGTCAGCCGGTTGGAAGATTCTATGGTTTGCAAACCGATGGAATTTTTCAGATTGGAGAAGATCCTGAAACAGTTCCGCATTTTTCAGGTGCTCCTCCCCTGCAACCCGGCGATCGTAAATTCAAAGATCTAAATGGTGACGGTATAATTAATGGAGATGATCGAAGCTTTATCGGTAGTGCACAGCCTGATTTTAATTTTGGATTTAATAATACCTTCACTTATAAGGGATTGTCAATAAACGCCTTTTTCCAAGGTGTTTATGGAAACCAGTTGGTAAACTTCAATAAATTTTTGGTCGAGCGGCAGAACGGAACCAGTAATATTTCTTTGGAATATTTTGCCAATCGTTGGACTCCTCAAAATCCAAACAACCGCTACCCAAGAGTAAATGCTGATCCCGGATTATCAAGAAGTTTTATTTCCACCGCCGAAGTAGAAGATGGATCGTACTTAAGGTTAAAAACAATTACTTTGGCTTACCAGCTGCCCCGCAAATCCTTGGAACAGTTTAGCATGACCAATCTCAGAATTTACTTTACTGCAAAGAATCTTTGGACACTTACAGACTACAGTGGGTATGATCCTGAAGTCAGTCATTTTGGACAAAGTGCAACCAATATGGGAGCAGACCTCGGTGGATATCCCAGTACGCGCTCCTTTCTCATTGGCTTAAATATAGGATTCTAAGGAATATGAGAAGAGCCAAAGTCCAGCAGTCGCATTGGAACAGATTATACGGTTTTCTCTTTTTTGCGGGCCTCATGATCATGTGGACATGCGATAAAGCCCTGGAAGAGACTCCAAGGTCCCTGCTGACGGATAAGTCATTTTACAGCACAGCAAATGATGCAATCCTGGCAGTGAATGCAGCCTATGACCACATGGGATCGGGAACTTCTAACGCCGACTTTGGCGGAGTCTATTTCAATAGTTATTGGGTGATCCAAGCCGTATCTTCAGATAATGGCAAGGCAGGAAATCAAGATCCCAATACCGTACAACTAAGTGAGTTTCGCCACGACCCCAGCAATGCACACCTGGAAGTAGTTTGGGAAGATTGTTATAAAACCATCAATGTGACCAATATTGCCATAACTCAAATTCCTAATATTGAGATGGATGATGGGCTGAAAGCCCGCCTCTTAGGAGAGGTCTTCTTTATAAGGGGTCTCATGTATTTTGAGCTGGTTCGAATGTTTGGTGGTGTACCCCTTCAGTTGACTCCCACCACAGATTTAAGTGTTCTTACGGTTGAGCGGACTGAAGAAGAAGATGTTTATCAGCAAATCATCAGCGATCTCAAAGAAGCTGAGGCACGTCTTCCCGTTCGTTACACTGGGGCTGATAAAGGTAGAGCCACCACAGGTGCTGCTTCGGCACTTTTGGCCGAGGTTTATCTTACAAGAAAAGATTGGATCGAGGCCAAGGACCATGCGCGAAAAGTAATGGACCTGGGTGTTTATAGGCTGCTTACTGATTACGCTGAAGTCTTTAAAATAGCCAACAACAACAGTGAAGAGATCATTTTCGGCATCAACTTCACATTCAATAATGATGCGATCTGGGAAACCAGTCAATTTAATGTACGGGCATTGCCATTGGCTTTAAATCGTAATTCCAATTCCTGGGAAATACCGACACTGGATGCATATAATGATTTTGATCCTTTGGATCGACGTCGGGAAGTAACTTTCGCAACCACATTCACTGAAAGCGATGGTACTGTTCTGGAATTCGACCCCCATATATTTAAGTACTGGGATCAGGAAGCCGAACCATCGGCAAGCAGTTCGGGAGCAGATTTCTACAATCTGCGATATCCGGATGTCCTTTTGATTTATGCAGAAGCCGAAAATGAAATCAATGGAGCGCCCACTGCTGAAGCTTATGAAGCAATAAATCGCGTCAGAAGAAGAGCCCGCTTTGATGGTGAAACTGAGCGTAGTACCCTTCCTGATCTTTCGGGATTGAGTCAACAAGAATTTCGTAGAGCGGTCTGGAAAGAACGGAGAAGGGAATTTGTGTGGGAGGGGCAACGATGGTTTGATTTGGTACGACAAGGTCGTCTAAAAGAGAGAGTGGAGGAAGCAAAAGCCGGTGTTGTAGTTGATAAAGGGAAACATATCCTGTTTCCAATTCCACAACGTGAACGTGATTTGAATCAAAACTTAACGCAAAACCCCGGTTATTGATCATGGGTAAAGCCATTTCATATGTGAGGAACGAGGGTGGCAACTTGAGCAAACCGGCGAGCTTGACCTGGCTTGTTATGTCAATTTATACTCTGTCAAGTCTTCCTCTCTACGGTCAAGTACCAGTACCTGACTCAACAGTAGATCATACAAAAGATGAAGTTGAATGGGTTGACATGGGATACCGAAGGGTACCTTTCTCTAACCAACCTGGAGCGATTGCCTCTTTGAAAATTCATAACCGAAGAGCACTTACCTTCGATAAGCTTCTGCAGGGGACTTCCCCTGGTGTCACTGCTGTGCACACTTCTGGTCAGCCTGGAGCGGTCCTGGCCTTGCAAATCAGAGGTGTTCACAGTCTTGCCGCCGGCACTCAACCCCTGTACATTATCGATGGATTTCCAGTTTATAACAACAATTCCTGGACTAACGGAGGTCTCATCGATGGCCCCTTGCTGAACGGCTTGGCATTTTTAGACCCTGCGGATATTTCTTCTATAGACATTCTAAAAGGTGTAGGGGCGATGGCATTATACGGAAGTCAGGCCTCCAACGGAGTGGTGGTTATCCGTACAGAAAAAGGTCAAGCGGAAGACCAATCCGTTGAAGTATCTGTAGAAGCTGGCTGGCAGTCACCCATCAGAGAATATGAATTGGCCAATGCATCTCAGTTTGCCGCCTTCAGTAATAAGGCCTACACCAATGCCGGTCTCCAAGAACCCTACAGCTCAACCGAATCATTTGGTAACGGCACCGATTGGCCGAGAGAAATAATTCATGATCGTCCATTGGTGCAGAATCATCGATTGACTTTTCGCGGTGGTGCAGATCATTTTAAATTTATGGTGAGTGGCAACTATCGCAGTTCCCTTGGCCTGATTAAGGGATCCGATTTTGAACGATTGAATTTACATGCTAATGTAGATGCTGAAGCAACTGATCGGCTCACTCTAGAAAATTCCTTGAATTTTGGACGGGTCTCAACCCATACCATTGTAACCGACCAAAATGGACTGGAGGGAAATTTTGGAGTTGTCAGCAGTTCCTATTTATTCAGTCCATTGATTCCTTCTCGAGACCAAGAAGGTGCATTGATTCCTTTCAACTACTTCGTAAATGATGACGGCACCTTAGGTCTTCAACTGCAGCATAATTTTCCAGTTGTCAATCCTGTAGCCCTGGCCACGGCATGGGATAATGAAATTCAAACCTCTAGATTTACCGACTACTTTTCTTTAAAGTATCATGCCTCAGACCAACTCTCTTTGACTGCAAGTGTAGGATTGGACGCCATCTTTAATGACGAAGCCACATTTCTACCAGGAGTGTTGCAAATTAACGTTCCCCTTGGAGGTGTAGGAGCCTCCGGTAAAATGCAATCCCTGCATTGGACCCAACGATACCAGCTTGATTATCAACTGCCGATCGGATCAAAGCATAAATTCACTCTCCTTGGAGCCTATGCTTCTCAGGGATACCGGCGTGAAATTTTGACCGGTGAGTCCCGGGGTTTCGAAAATGAAGCTCTAGGTTATTTCAGTTTGTCGGTAGGCAAGAATAAAACGGTCAACTCAAATGTGATTCAATGGGGCTTAGAATCTTTCAGCGGACAGCTGGTTTACGAGTACCTGGATCGATATGCTCTATGGCTTAGTAGCCGCGCTGATGCCTCTTCTCGTTTTGGCAATACCCTTGCGTTCTTTCCAGCAGTTTCGGGAATTTGGCATGTTGGTAAAGAGCCGTTTTTCCCATCGGATTCAAGAATTTCAAACCTCACTTTTAGGGTGGGTTACGGCTTCACCGGCAATCAAGAGATCCCTCCTTATTCACGCTTCTTCTTTTTGGATGAAAAAAGTGCTGCTCTGCATGGATCAACCATCAATGGGATAGGGCCAGCGCGTATCGGTAACTCCGATCTGGAAATCGAGAAAACCCGGATGTTGGATTTTAGTGTCAACGTAGGTTTAGCTAACGGCAAAGTAAAACTACAAGCAGATTATTTTCAGCATAAGACGGACAATGCCATCATACTTCTGCCGCTAGCTGGTGCATCCGGATTTGATGGTCGTCTGGCCAATGGTGCTAAAATCAGCAATCACGGTTTTGAACTGTCTGTCCAGGCACACATTCCAACAAACTACTTTGACTGGGTCTCACAATGGTCTCTGGGAACCGTCAGGAACGAGATAACGGGGCTCCCAGGTCAAGTGGACGAGTTGCCTATCGGACCCACCGTGGCGGATATCTCGGATTGGAGCATCCTACAAATTGGGCATTCTGTGGGAGCATTCTATGGATACGTCAGTGATGGACTAGTAGCTCCAGGAGAACAACCCGCTTCTTTTGCGGGACAAGATCTTCGAGCGGGTGATCGAAAATATAAAGACCTCAATGGAGATGGCATCCTCAGCCCTGCAGATAAGACCATCATTGGAAAGAGCCTACCTGATATCAACCTTGGCTTTTTCAATCAGGTCAAGTATAAAAATGTCAGTTTGAGTTTCTTCGTTCAGGGGTTGTTGGGTAGGGATATGGCCAATCTAAATCATTTTCACCTAAAGGACCCTTCAGGAAATAGCAATGTACTGGCCTCTTTTTCTCAAGGTGGTCCCACTGAGGCATCACCGCGAAAGTCTGAATTGGCAAAGGTGTTTTCCGATGCCATCGTGCAAGAAGCAGGATTTATACGACTGCAAAATGTGTCTTTCAGTTATCTGCTCCCCGAAAAATTTGCGGAGAAACTTCCATTTGAACAAGGCAAATTTTACCTGTCAGCTGACAATCTATTGACATTTACCGGCTATGACGGAATTGATCCAGATGTAAGTCATTTTAGTCAAGATCCGCTCCTGCAAGGAGTGGACTTTGGTAGTTATCCTAAATCAAAGACATGGAGGGCCGGAGTTCAGATCAAGTTCTAAATATGATCTCATAAATGAAAAAGATACCTAGCAAGAGCGAAATCACTAGCTGTGACAAAATCAGGTTCTCACTTCCCTGGACCTTGCGCTTTTTCATCTGCATAGCTGTACTATCTTGCCGGCACGAAGAAGACCCGCTGTCGTTCATCACCTCTGATGAGTTTTTTCTAGAAGCACGAGATGCTCAAGCGGCCGTAGATGCCATTTACCAATCGATAAATTCAGGATCCAGTATTTACAGTTACGAGTATATCACCGTAAACGCAATGGCATCTGACATTGGTACTTACGAAGGTGGAGACATAAATATTGGTGAATTGGTTACATTTTCAATTACTCCGCACAACCAGATCTTGCACAAGATTTGGAGTGAATTATACGAGGGAATCAACACTGCAAACCACGCCATCCATAATATTCCTGCAGCACCACTAAGCGAACCAGAAAAAATGCCATTGATTGCGGAGGCAAGATTTCTGCGTGCCATGTTTTATTTTGACCTTATGCGTTTTTTTGGAGGAGTACCCATAGTCAAAGAATCATTTACTACCCTGGGAGAAAATTATTTAGTTCCCCGGGCATCAGTAGATAGTTTACAACAATTTTTGGAGCAGGAATTCACCTACTGTTTTGAAAATCTACCCCGAACAAATAACCCTGGACGACCAATCAACATTACGGCAGCGGCCTATCTTGCCAAGTTTTATCTGACCATTGGTGAATATACTCGTGCCTTTCAAGCGTCCAGAACCGTCATCCAGTCTTCTCTATTTTCACTACTGCCGGATTATGCAAACCTATTTACGATATCCGCACAAAATACACCTGAAGACATTTGGTCTGTCAATATCAATGAAAGTGACCCAATTTTAATTAATCATTCTACTTTACCTAAGCTTTTATACGGCACAGGATTTTTCAAGCCGACTGAAAGCTATTTTACTTCTTTTGTTGACCAGGACCGCAGAAAGGAGGTTACTTTTTTTAACGAGATAACAAAACAAGGACAAACTATGGAAGTAGGTCCACACATTGGCAAATTCTGGGATTCTGTGGCCGATGCTGATGGCGGTCCTTCTGGAATGGATCTTCACCTGATTCGTTATGCTGACATATTACTTTGCCACGCTGAGGCCATCAATGAATTGCGGAATGGCACCAATGCAGAGTCGCTTCAAGCGATAAATCTAGTCAGGGCTCGATCCCGATTTAATGGGAATGAAACTTTAGACATCTTGCCTGACCTGGGTCGTATGGGAAAAGAGGCTTTTAGGCATGCTATTCTTGAAGAACGGGCCCGAGAGCTGGGTTGGGAGGGACATCGCTGGTTTGACCTGGTAAGGATGGGACTTTTAAAAGTAAAAGTGGAAGAAGCCAAATCAGAAATTATCGTGGAAGACAAGCATTCTTTATTTCCAATACCTTCAAAGGAATTTTTAATTAATCCAAATATTGGCAGCCAAAATCCGGGCTATTAGTTACAGGAAAATCTTCACTACTTTCTACGCCCACGTGAGCTAATCCCTAAATAAACAAAACATGACCAAACCTGCAATTTCTCCATCCCTCAATATGCGTTTTGTGTACCTACTCTCCTTCATTGCGGCTCTGGGGGGATTGTTGTTTGGATACGACACGGCGGTAATTTCTGGTGCCATCGGCAATCTACAAACCAAATTTGACCTGTCAGCCGAGGCGGTAGGAGGCGCTGCATCAGCCGCAATATGGGGTTGTGTATTTGGCGTCATGTTTGCGGGCTACTTAAGTGATCGTTTTGGCCGGAAGAAGATCCTCATTGTTTCAGCTGTTCTTTTTGCAATCTCTGCTATTGGATCAGCGATCCCGTCTGACATTGGCCAATTTGTTGTTGCCAGATTTGTTGGTGGTTTGGGAGTAGGTATGGCGTCGATGCTATCGCCCCTGTACATTTCTGAAATTGCTCCATCGCATAATCGAGGAAGATTGGTGACCCTTTACCAACTGGCTATCGTACTCGGTATCAACCTCATTTATTTTATCAATCTAATGATTGCCGGCATGGGTGATGAAGTCTGGAATGTCGAGATGGGTTGGCGTTATATGCTCGGCTCAGAGGCAATCCCTGCTTTGCTGTTCCTCATGTTATTGGCCATCGTCCCGGAAAGTCCACGTTGGCTTGCCAAACAAGGACGTGATGAAGAAGCGCTGGCCATCCTATCCCTTATTAATGGCACCGAAAAAGGAAGGGAAGTCTTAGCGGAAGTTAAACAAACATTGCAGCAAGAGAAGGGCACAATTGGCGAATTATTTGCCCCAGGACTTCGAATAGCCATGTTGGTGGGCATTGTGTTGGCAATCTTTTCCCAGATTACGGGCATAAATGCCATCATCTACTATGCTCCAGAGATCTTTAAAAGTGTAGGTTTTGGCACCGAGTCGGCTCTTACGCAAACGGTGGTCATTGGCCTTACAAATACAATTTTCACTTTCGTGGCCATCTGGCTGATGGACAAGGCTGGTCGCAGGAAACTATTGCTGGTGGGTGTGACCGGCATGGTCATTTGCTTGGCTGGAATGGGTGCTTCCTTTTATTTTGATCTCAGTTCTGGCCCTCTACTGCTTTTGTTTATCCTAGGATATATCGCCTGCTTCGCATCCTCGTTAGGACCAATTCCCTGGGTATTGATCTCAGAGATTTTTCCCACTAGAAACCGAGGTACAGCGATGTCTTTTTCGATTGTCATGCTGTGGCTAGGTGTAGTAGCAGTCACCCAGTTTTTTCCAATCATGCTGGAACGGCTCGGAGGGGCATTTACTTTTTGGGTATTTATGGTAAACGCTGTTATACTGGTAATTTTTATTTACCGTGTCGTTCCTGAAACCAAACAGAAGACTTTGGAAGAAATTGAATTGAGTTGGAAAAGTCATTGATCAAATCAGACGGGATATCTTCATAGAACAACTAATAAAATGTATAGATTTTGCTTTTTGATCTCAGCTATTTTATTCTACATACATTGGTGTCCATCAGTGGTGCTTGCTGGACCCGATAACATCGCCAGCCAAGCGGCCGTAACATCCTCTTCAAGTTTGGATCTCAGGCACAGTGCCTCAAAAGTGACGGATGGAATCATCTCGGTACCTCATCAAGGTGAGTGGGCTTGCCTTGGAGAGACTGTGTTTTGGGGTTACATCAAATATCCATGGATTAAGTTAGAGTGGGATGAAGAAAAAACGATCAACAAAATCATTCTTTATGATCGCCCGATCTTAGAAGAGCATTTGGCTGGGGGAACGATATTTTTTAGCGATGGAAGTGAAGTGGTCGTCACGGAAATCCCCAACAACGGAAGGGCAAAGCTTGTCAGTTTCGCTCCAAAAAAAACAAAATGGATCAAATTTCAGGCCACTGACGGTGATGGAAAGAATTTAGGTTTATCAGAGATCGAGGTATTCGCGGCACCTGCAAACTACCCTGATTATAGTTCTTGGGTTGACCCCTTTATCGAAACAACCCGTGGTAGATATTTCTTCTTTACACCCGGGAGCCTTCCATTTGGTATGATCGCTACGGCGCCCCATACCCGCATGAAGAATCAGTGGGGTGGAGGCTACAACTACAATTCCACAGATATTTTAGGATTTGGTCAACTGCATGGTTGGATGATGGCGGGCATTGATATTATGCCCACCACGGGGCTGATAGATCCAACACTGGGGAGAAATGAGTGGAAGTCGGCATTTAGTCATGATGACGAAATCGCTCAACCAGGATATCATCGTGTTTATTTGCATTCTTACGATACCTGGGTAGAAAATACCGTGACCAATAGAGTAAGTTTTTATCGCTTTACATACACCCAAGAAGCCATGGCAAATATTTTGATCAACCTGGGTGGATACGTGGGCAGTACAACCATGATCAAAGCGCAGGTCAGAAGAAAAAATGATCATCAACTGGAAGGTTCTTTCGCTTCGTCCGGACGGATGTGGGGAGGCCCCAATGAGATCAAGGTCTTTTTTGCTATTACATTTGACCAACCTTACCAGGCCTTGGATGGTTGGAATGATGAAGACGAGCTCAAGGACATTGCGGTACTGGAAGGACCCTCTGAGATGCAAAGAATGGACAGTATGACTTTCGGTTCGGTGACCCAAAGTTATTGGTCTGCACCCAGTGCTGGCGTCACTGCCAGATACAATATGCACGCTGGTGAAAAATTACAGATGAAAATTGCCATTTCGTACACCAGTATTGAAAATGCATGGGCTAATCTTAAAGACGAATGTGATCACTGGGATTTTGACAGAATTCGTAAAGACGCACGAAAACAATGGAATGAATGGCTGGGGAAAATTCACGTTGAAGGAGGAACAGCAAATCAGAAAACAAAGTTTTATACAGATCTTTGGCACGTACTTTTAGGTCGACAGATCATTGATGACGTAAATGGTGACTATCCTGACTATACTCAGGGACTGCGGAATTGGAATTTTACCGATGCAGAATTGAAAATCAAAACCCTGCCAAAAAATAACCAGGGCTCGGTAAAGTACCACATGTATAATTCAGATGCACTGTGGCTGACTCAATGGAATTTGAATATCTTATGGGGATTAGCCTGGCCATCCGTACTCGATGATTTTTCTGCATCTATGATTCAATATGCCGATAATGGGGGCCTGCTTCCCAGAGGTCCATGTGTGGGAGGTTATTCTTATATCATGACAGGTTGCCCCGCAACCAATATGATCGTAAGTGCCTTCATGAAAAATCAATTGACGAAACAATCTCCCCGCCATGCATTGGCAACCATTGTCAGAAATCATTTGCCAGGGGGAATGATGGGAAATATGGACGAACTTTCATTTTACATGACTCATGGTTGGTGTCCTGAAAATGCTGGCAAGTCGATCGAATGGTATTTTCAAGATTGGAGTGCCGCCCAGATGGCGAAACGCCTAGGAGAAGAACAGCTTTTTCAACAATTTACGGATCGCGCTAGGCAGTGGAAAAAGATTTTCCATTCTGGGCAAAAATTGATTTTTCCAAAGAGCAGAGATAGTCTTTGGCTTCACGAAGATCCTTTAAGTGGCCATGGATGGGTAGAGGCCAATGCCTGGCAAGCTACCTGGTCTTTATCACATGATTTACAGGCCCTGGCAACAATGATGGGAGGTCCAGACGAGTGTTCAGAAAAATTGAATTACGCCTTCGAACAGGCGGCAGAGAATGACTTCGTCTTTGGATATGGAAATGGTTACGTGAGTTATGCCAATCAGCCCGGCTGTTCTAATGCCCATGTATTCAATCGCATTGGCAAACCGTGGCTTTCACAGTACTGGGTCCGTAGAGTTAATGAACAGGCCTATGGGGGAGTCACCCCCGATCGTGGCTATGGAGGTCACGATGAAGATCAGGGTCAAATGGGAGGTGTAAGTGCTTTAATGTCGATTGGTCTTTTCAGTGTACAGGGAAATTGTGCTCAAACTCCCATCTATGAAATTACCAGCCCTGTTTTTGACGAAATCTCAATAACCTTGGATAGCACTTACTATGATGGAACAAATTTCACCATCAGGACCTATAACAATTCTGCAGAAAACACTTATATACAGGAAGCAAAATTAAATGGCAAGACGCATTCTGCTGCGTGGATTTCACACGAAGATTTTGGTAAAGGAGGAATATTGGAATTATGGCTGGGTCCCCACCCCAATAAGGAGTGGGGCTTGGCACCTTTTCCCGACTAAGAATTCACGAGATGATCGGACACAACGGCTTTCTCATTTATTTTTTTTGGAATCTCTTGCATTTATACTTCTTTATTTTTCAATCATGTAGTGCTCTGCTAAGTTAGTTATTTGAATTATTTTAATATGTCTTTTGATGTAGTTCGGGGAGCAGACCACAGTTATAGACAGTGCTACCGTGGGGATCTAAAAAAAAGAAGAGTAGTAGACCTTCGCATTAATTATCTTCTACAATTTCTTCTTGCTTTATGTCATTTCTTCGTTGTCGTCACTCCCAAGGCCAAACTCACCTCGTCTAAATCCAAAATATTTCAAAAGCGACCTCATTCAGAGGTTATCAAAAGTGTCCTTGTATTAAGTTATTATATTTATGCACAAATAAAATGAATCCATCAGGCGACTACTGTTCTATTTCAGATTCCTGGACATACAATGGCATGCGAGTAGTGTGGATGGAGAACAAATGGATCAAGGTGGGAATATTGGTAGACCGTGGTAGTGATATCTTTGAATTTCGATTCAAGCCCCGGGACATTAATATGCTCTTAAGGTTGGATAAGGACATTCACAACCCTAGGGATATAGTAAGCCAATTAAGAGATACACCAAACCAGATGGAAGACTATTATTACGGAGGTTGGCAAGAATGTTTACCCAATAGTGCTCCGATCCTTTACCGTGGAGCCAGTCTCGGACAGCACGGGGAAGTGTGGATGATACCTTGGAAACACGCTTTAACCGGCAGAGGACCAGATTGCGTTTCAGTCACCTTATGGACCCAACCTCTACGGGTACCCATAACCATAGAAAAAACATTAACTCTGGAAAAAAATGCCCAGGGTATTTCCCTTCAGGAAAGACTCACCAACGTAGGTGGCACCGATCTTGATCTTATGTGGGGGCACCATATTGCCTTTGGATTGCCTTTTCTAAATGAAGGAGCGGTGCTAGACACCAATGCAGGAAAGGTCAGTGTAGAGGAAATTATGCCTGAACCCCGAAAATTTCAGGCAGGAATGACCGCTGACTGGCCGGTGCTCAAAACGGCAGCTGGTGAACCAGTGGATGCCAGCAGGATCCCGTCAGTTAAGGCTCCAGCTTACTGCGATTTGGCCTATTTGTCAAATTTTAAGGATTCTGCCTACTATTCCCTGCATAGTGATGCCTTGGATCTTTCTTTCCAGGTAGAATGGGATCCTTCAGTGTTCTCTTCTCTATGGTTTTGGCAAGAAAGATACGCCACCTTAGATGCTCCATGGTGGGGCAAGACCTATGCAGTAGGGATTGAACCATGGACTAGCCGGTATTTTTCAGATCCAGAAGACGCCATTTCAAAAGGAGAATTATTCAGACTTTCGGCAGGACAATCAATTGAAACAAAACTCCAGGCAAAGGTATTGAGTGGACAAATAAATGCATAATTTCCTATGGGAGACCTCTTGAGCGAAACGACAATTTTCTGCGATGACCTTGATCATCCAGAGTGTGTAGCTGTTCACCCCGATGGCACGGTCTGGGCCGGTGGAGAAGCGGGCCAGATCTATCGTATTGATGCGGATGGGAAAAATAGTCAGATGGTTGCCAGCACTGGGGGATTTATTCTGGGCATAGCCTTTAGTCCCAATGCTGATTGGTTAGCCGCCTGTGACCTCAAGCATAAATGCGTATGGAAATTGAATTTAAGAGAGAGTGAATTGTCGATGCTTACCAAAGGTAGTTCTTCTCAGCCCTTAAATATTCCCAATTATCCGGCCTTTGACGAGCAGGGAAATCTTTATGTCAGCGAGAGTGGTGCTTTCAGAGAAATTTCTGGGAAAATATTTAAATACACTCATGATGGCCGCATGGAGATTTGGCATCCAGGCCCCTTTAATTTTGCCAATGGCTTGGCACTCGATGCCAACCGACAATATCTGTATGTAGTATCTTCCTGGCTACCAGGTGTAGAACGCATAGAGATCTTACCTGATGGTTCAGCCGGTAATCGTGACGTATTTTGCATCATGCCTAAGACTGTACCGGATGGTCTGGCCTTTGATGCAGAGGGCAATCTTTATGTTTCATGCTATACACCTCATTGCATTTACAGGGTAACCCCGTCGGGCAAGGCGAGTGTCATGGTTGACGATTGGGAAGCACACACAATTTCTACACCGACCAATATTGCCTTTGGCGGAGAGCAATTTGATCAATTGTTCTGCGCAAGTCTTGGACGGTGGCACATTGCAAGGATAAACCTTGGCATTATTGGTTTACCCCTACCCTGTCACTCTCTAAATTCTGATCATAATGAAAAATAAACACGTACTGATAACTGGAGGAGTAAAGGGTATCGGTCTAGGCTGTGTTAAGACGTTTCTCGATGGAGGTGCTAAGGTATCGGTATTAGACATTGATCCACAAGGTGATTATTTACTCCGGAACTTTGGTGAGGGCATTCATTTCCTTCTAGGTGATGTGTCAAAAGAAGATCAAGTTTCTCAGGGCATCAAAAAAGCCAGGGATAAATTTGGAGAAATTGATGTACTGGTAAATAATGCAGGAATCCAGCGTTATTCAAAAGTTGCAGACACCAGCGAAGAAGAATGGGATTTGGTCATGAATGTAAATTTGAAGAGTGCTTTTCTGTGCTCGAAACACACCATCCCTTCTATGCAGCGTCTTGGTAAGGGTGTGATTATCTTGATATCCAGTGTACAAGCATTTGTTACGCAAGAAAATGTTGCACCTTATGCCACCTCAAAAACAGCTATGCTTGGTTTGGCAAGGAGCATAGCGATTGACTATGCTCCAACGATCCGATGCATCGCAGTCTGTCCAGGCACTGTGGATACACCCATGCTAAGAAATGCCTTTGAATTATCTCCAGACCCGGAGGCGGTTTACCAAGAATGTGTTGATATGCATTTACTGCAGAGAATCGCTCAACCAGAAGAAATCGGCGAGTTGGTGTATTTTCTATCGAGTGATAAAGCCAACTTTATCACTGGTCAAGCCATACGTATCGATGCTGGGTTGGGCGCTAAAATACTCGGCAGCAAGAGATAAATAGCTCCTTACTGCATAGTTTAGCATTATCGATGTGAAAAAAAACTATGTTCACGGCCATTATCGTTGCTCCATTGACAATTTACACACCTACAATATATCCTCCAAATTGGATGCGATGCCAAGCCTAATGCCCCAACTCTGGTATCTGCCATCAAGAAAATTGGCCACGCCCTCAATTCGGAACACGCGGAAAATGTAGTTGAGTCCATATCCTATCTCTACATAATGCTTTGCCCCCTTCGATTCAAGAAGGTTAATAAAAGCTGCTTCCTTAATACCAGAGAAATTAATGGCGGGAATTCGAGTAATTAAGAATTTCCTAAATTGATAATGGGCAAAAACCGCTGCATAAGAAGACATCGTACTGTACCTATAATAATCCAAAAGCCTAAAAGATTCTGCAGGATTTTGGGTGGTGAGGAATGTACGATTGCCGGGAAAATGCTTAAAATCTATAATGGTTAGATTTTTCTTATTGAAGAAACTCCCAGTGTTTAGCTGCAATGAAAGATCACCCCTGACACCAAAAGACCATTTATGCTTGACCGTGATATCTACATGCTGATATCCAGTTCCCTTTGAGAAGAAATTACCTGGAGCTATTTGATATTCGAAGGAAAAAATTGGCGATGAATGATCAATTTTTACTTTCTTTCCGTTCCTGAGACGATATTTTTGCCATGGTTCAGTTTGCCAACCCAAAGTGAACACAGTTATGGTTGAAGTATCAAAAAAAGTACTGCTGACTTCGGCATTTGCTGGAAAATTCGAAGTATAGGACCGGCTATCTCTATCAAAATAGGTGTGATCGGTCCGATTTTGCAGACCTCTTCTCTCGGCAATTGTCGCTTCTAGCTTTATGAGATGCTCGGTGTTCAGAGATTTTGTCCATAAAACCCTGGCATAGGTTTGCTCATACACTTTCATATAGTTGCGTTCCCAAATGAGTGTGGCTAAATCACTGATGGTTGGTGTAATGGCATCAGGGTTGTAAGCACGGGTTCTGCGACCGGCCACCAGTCTCAATGTGGCGGCTGAAGATTTTCCTGACGCGAGCGAAATACCTAAAGTTCCATTGAAACGCTTACGGGCAAAACTGTAATGCATGGTGGGAGTTATTCGCCACTTAAAGGTCTGACTAATATTATGAACGAACCATGGAAATGCTATATGGTATCCCTCAACCGTATTAAAATGGAAATGCCCTACCGGTGCTTCCCATCCAAACCTCACCTTAGATCCCGCTTTGTAGGAACCACCTAGCAATATATGTTCCGGAGAAAACTGACGTCGATTCTTACGGGTCAATGTGCTTCCATTTCCATCTATGGTCATCTTCAATGTATCTTGCTGATGTTGCTCCTCGACCTCCTTGCGCGAGATACTGTCCATGCGTGCATACCCTTTTACCTCGTATTGGGTCAGAGGTATTGGTCGAATTTCCTCCCAGTAGGACGTGTCTCGACGGTAAGCTTGACTATCTATCGTAAAGGTCGACACCGAGACCACCTCTACTTCTGCGGTATCACGGATTTCTGCCATCTCTTCTTTCATCTCTTGCTTTTCATATTCTCGCAACATTTTTCTGAGTTGCTTTCTACTTACTTCCTGGCCTGATTCAAGTGCCTTCAAAGTTTCTTGATTAGGCCCAACAGACAATGCATCATCAGCTTCTTTAGCGGCAGTACTTTCCATCTTATCATCAAGAACAATAATTTCTTCAGGTAGCTCAGGATTTAACGTTATTTGATAATCCCTGATGTGCGCAAAGTAATTGTATTCAAAATCAAACCCAAAAAAAGATCCCGAGACGTCAAAAATCTGGTTTACCGGTAACCATACATTTTCTTTTATTGGTTCATATACTTGGTTGATATTGAATTTTATTCCCCAGATATGGGTGGTCAAATCCAAACTGTGTAGACTCCAATAATGATCCACGATATAAATGATGCCTGAAAATACTTTGTCGCCGGGACTGCGGGGAATGACCCTGATCTTATTAATATTTAACCCATGATCTGGGAAAAAACCCAGATACTCAAATTTGTAGTAGGCAAATGCCTTCGGAGAGAGTGGAGAAATACTCCCGCTCACTTCTGGCAGGTAAAAACTACTGTTGATAAACCGATTTGGGCTGGTATTATTGTCCTCACCTACCGTACGGATAGAAATCACTTTCTCGGAAAACTGATTGGGTCTTTGATAGGAAACTTCACTGACGGACTCTGTGACAAAAGCTGTCGATGAGTCAATGCCTTCTTTCTTTAGTTCTTCCTGAATTCTCTTCCGGAACAAGTTTGGCACATCCTTTAGACGACCAGATCCTTTGATATAACTGGTAGCTGTGTATGAATCGAGTTGCTGTGCATGATAACTCGCCTTGGCAATGGCCCTTCTCATAATGGTATAAGCGGGATCCTCCTGATTGTCCAAAATCTCAATCGTCTGTAGTTCTAATGGCTCCTCCTCCATCTGAATATTCACCGTTTCGTATTGACTACCCACAGACACCTTAACAGTCTGAGTCCGGTAACCTAAGAATTGAAATCTTACTTCATAGTTTCCCGGAGCTAATGCCAGTTGGTACTTACCTTCTAAATTAGAGGCGGTCCCCTTTTGTAGCTTGACAATATAGACCGTGGCAAAAGACAGTGCTTCTCCCCTTTCATCGGTAATCTGCCCTTCAATACCCTGGCCACACAGCGTAAGAGTGGAGAATAATATTCCTAGCTGGAGTAGAATTACTTTTGACATATAAAAAGAGACCGATTAGATCTAGCAAATGTTACTGCGCTAAGATAGAACAACACAACTTTTCGATCTATCGTATCTCCTAAACGACTAAAGTGTACTCACGGAGGCAAAGGGGAAAAATGAGGTGACTGCCTAAAGCACCGTGCATGGGTATGCTCACCGGATCAGAGTTCCGGTAAGCCGGAGTAGGGCCAATTCCGAAATCTTTACATTGTATTGTGCGTCCACCAGTCGGTCTGCCGCAATATCGTAAGATCGCTGTGCTTCGTTGACTTCCAAAATACTCGAATCACCAAGTTTAAATTTCTCCACTGAAATAGATAAATTTTCCTCAGCCAGTGATTGATTTTCTCGCTCAAAATGTAGCAATTGTTGATCGGTTTCAAATTGGTTATATACAGCGGTGAGCTCAGCCAAAATATTTTGCAGGACATGATCATACTGTTTTTCGGAATACTGCGTCTGCAATTTAGAAATAGCCAATTGATTATTGCGATGTTGACCATCAAAAATATTCCATACGGCACTGAGTCCTGTTGACCATGAAGCATTGCGATTAGAAAGCAAAAAACCCGCATTGGTATTTAGATAGGAATAGCCTAGCGTAGATCGTAAGGCCACCCTGGGTTTCTTTTGGGCTTCCACCTCCTTCTCAGCCCATAAATTAATTTTGCGAAGGTGTTCTAAATAGGCTAAATCCCAGTTTTGCTCAACGACCAATTTTCTCAGGTCGTCAAGATTGTATTTGCTGCTCGTTTCTATTTCTGGCTCCACGTCAAAATCGGTGTCTACTTCACGATTGAGTAATGCATTGAGAGACACCTTACTATTCCGCAATTGATTTTGAGCGACGGTTCTTTGAGAAAGTTGCGCATTGAGATCAGTTTTTGACTGCAAATAATCCAATTTTGATCCTCGTCCCACATGCCATCGCTCCTCAGTAATGGCTAATCGTTCTTCATAATATTTGATGATGGTATTTAGAAATTGTAACCGCCCTTTATGCCGCATTATCTCGTAATAGGTAGCCATTACGTCAGCAACAATTCCTTGCATCTGCAGTTGTGTCTCGACAGAAGCAGCAGCGCTGATCTCCTGCAGGCGTTCCATTGTTGCTTGCATACCTCCCCCATCGTAGAGTGTCCAGCTCATTGACAAATTGGCGTTGGGGGAAATCACTCTCCCCAGTCTTTTCACCTCCCGTCCATCAATATAATTTTGATTGACATTATTAACCGTGCCAGTTGCGTTGGCATTGAGATCGATTAGCGGGCCATAACCGGCATTGGCCCGGTAAACTGCCTTGGCAGCCATTGCTTCGTCAATTTGAGAAAGTTCGATGCTGAAGTTGTTTTCGATCGCTATTTCAACAGCTTCAGAAAGGCTTAAGAGTGCCTGACTAGTTAATGGCAGATAAAAAAAAAGCAGGCAAACAAGAGATATTGTCCTCATATGGTCAGGTGTTTTAAGAAATATTCTCAGCAATCAATTCAATTTGCTTACGGCGTTCAAAGTTCTTCTCGCGACTCAAGAAGGTGTACATGGCAGGAATGACATACAATGTGAGCCCTAAAGAAAACAACAGTCCTCCAATAACCACTATGCCCATCGACATTCGGCTTTGCCCTGCTGACCCAAGGGCCAATGCAATTGGCAATGCTCCTAAGCAGGTGGCGAGTGTAGTCATGATGATGGGTCTCATCCGTAAGCCAGCTGCTTGCTGAGCGGCCTCCATAATGGTAGCTCCTCTCTGCCGAAGTTGGTTGGCAAATTCAACCACTAAGATGCCATTCTTAGTGACCAGGCCTACCAGCATGATGATTCCGATTTGACTGAAGATATTCAAGGTCTGATCGAAGAACCAAAGAGCAAAAACTGCACCCGCAATGGCAAGTGGTACTGTAAGCATTATTATAAACGGGTCAATAAAACTCTCGAACTGAGCGGCTAGGATCAGATAAACCAGAATTAGGGCTAAAATCAGTGAAAACAGGGTGCTGCTGGCACTCTCTTGATAGTCACGGGAATTGCCCGTCAGCTCTGCCCTTATTAAGGGATCCTGGAGTCGATCTTTTATAGACGTCATAGCTTCAATGCCGTCAGCGATTGTCTTGCCTGGTGCAAGACCAGCCGACACCGTGGCGCTCATGAAGCGATTGTAATGATACAATTGCGGAGGGCTGCTTTCTTCGCTGGTGATCACAATATTATCAAGTTGGATGGTTTCACCTTGATTATTCTTGACATAGAGCGATTTGAGGTCTAAGGGATCATCGCGATTGATTCGATCAAACTGGCCGATAATTGGATACTGTCTTCCATTCATAGTGAAATAACCAAATCGTTGACCGGCAAAAGCCAATTGCATCGTAGTTGCCACGTCTTGTACCGAAACTCCCATACTTTTGGCCTTCGCTCGATCTATGGTTACTTCCAGCTCAGGCTTATTGAATTTTAGGTTCATGTCAGCAATCGTGAAAGTGGGATCTGCTTGTACCTGCTCCATAAATTCGGGCATATATTCTCGTAGTTTTTCCAAATCTGGAGCCTGGATGACATACTGCACAGGCAAGCCAGACCTGCGATTCAGTGCGATCGTCTGTCGTTGACTGGCAAATGCCCTGGCATCCGGCATCTTCTTAAATTGCCTATTCAGGTATTGGGTCAATTCTGCCTGGCTGCGTTCACGAAGATGCGGCTCTACTAACGTAACCCGTGCAAAGGCAGTATTGGCTCCACCGGGTCCAGAAAACCCCGGAGCGGTATAGGTCATCACACCATTATTTTCAGGAATCGAGTCCATCATCATCCGGGCAGCCTTCTGGACATAAGCATCCATAAATTCATACGAAGATCCTTCTGGTGTGATCATGTTGGCACGCAATACACTCCGGTCATCCAAGGGCGCCAGTTCCGATTGAAGCTGACCACCAAAATAATAGATCATCCCACCTGTAATCACCAATATAGGTATGGCAAGCCATCGCCTCTTTAAGAATTTTGCCAATCCATCGGAATAGCTGGTTTCCATCCGTTGAAAAAATGGCTCTGTCAGGTGGTAAAAGCGATTGTGCCCAGTCTTCTTGCGGATCAAGTAAGCATTGAGCATTGGGGTTAAAGTAAGGGATACAAAAGACGATATCAATACAGCGGATGCCAATACGATTCCAAATTCTTGGAATAACTTTCCGACAAAACCCTCCATAAAGATTACAGGAAGAAATACAACCGCCAAAGTCAGCGAGGTACTGATCACGGCAAACATAATTTCATTAGCACCCTTTATTGCCGCCTCTATAGGATTCTTACCAGCTTCAATTCGTTTGTAAATATTCTCTGTTACTACGATGCCATCATCCACGACCAAACCAGTAGCAAGTACGATGGCCAATAGTGTAAGTACATTGATCGAAAAGCCCAATAGATACATTATGAAAAATGTGCCAATCAGTGACACGGGAATGTCGATCAAAGGCCGGATGGCAATGATCCAGTCCCGGAAAAAGAAAAAAATGATGAAAATCACCAAGCCAATGGCGATGAAGATCGTTTCCTTAACTTCTTCGATCGCTTTCCTTACAAATATGGTGTAATCTAGAAATCTAAATATCTGTATATCTGCTGGCAGGTCAGCACGAATCATTTCAAGTCGGTTATTCACCTCCTCGGCAATATCGAGGTAATTTGCACCCGGCTGGGGTTGAATGGCAATACCTACCCTGGGTATATTGTTAACCCTAAGAATAGACTCCTGGTTTTCGGCTCCAAGCACAGCGTAGCCTACATCCTTTAAGCGGATAATCTTTTCATCCAATGTCTTGATGATCAAATTATTAAAGTCCTCCTCGGTCTTGAAACGGCCGATGGTCTTTACTGTAAGTTCTGTTGTGTTACCTTGCAATTTACCACTGGGCAGCTCCACATTCTCACGATCGAGGGCGAGCTTAATATCCTGTGTCGTGATGTCCTGTGCTGCCATACGGTCTGGTTCCATCCAAATACGCATCGAATAGCGTTTCATTCCCCAAATTCGCACACCACTGACATCCGGCACAGTCTCAAACCGCGGTGCTATCACATTGTCGGCATAATCACTTAATTGCAGCAAATTCCGTTGATCACTTTGCAAAGTAAAAGCCATGATGGTCTCAGAATCTGCATCAGCCTTTCTCACAGTCGGTAAGCCATCGATGTCCCTGGGCAAGGTACGGGCTGCTTGACCAACCTTGTCGCGAACATCATTGGCGGCTTGCTCCATTTCGGTACTGAGATTAAATTCAATCGTGATAGAGCTCGATCCCAAATTACTGGATGAGCTAATGGTGCGGATGCCCTCCACACTATTGATTACCTTTTCCAATGGTTCGGTAATCTCAGATTCTACAATGGCTGCGTTTGCTCCCGGATAAGATGTTCGCACTGAGACTATGGGTGGATCAATGGATGGGTATTCTCTAACGCCAAGAGTACCAAATGCTATGGCTCCGAAAAGTAAGATGATCAAATTCATCACAATAGCCAGAACCGGCCTCTTAATACAAATGGTAGGTAGTGACATATTTAAATCATTGGTCAAGTGATTGATGAGTAATCTCTTTTGCCTGAATAGAAATGCCATCCTTCATCGACATCAATGCACTTACTATGACCGAGTCTCCCCGCTGAAGACCAGTCAGTACCTGGATGTTCTCATCATCACGTACGCCGGTTGTTATTTCGACACCTCGTGCGACCCCTTTTTCTTTAACATATACCATTTTACCCTTAAGAATAGGTACAATGCAGTCGGTTGGGACAACGATAGATTCCTGATGACCTAGTGGCACAGTAAGACGAACAAACATTCCCGGCAACAATCGTCTATCAGGGTTGGGTGTGATGGCTCTAAGTCTTAACGTTCGCAGATCTTCATCAACCTTTGGATCCAGTGCCATCACCTTGGCTGAAAACTGATCATCGATACCATCTACAACAAACGAAACTTCCTGGCCAATCTCAACTTGCCCAATGTACTTTTCCGGAATATTGAAGTCGATCTTCAGGGGATGGGTTTGTACCAACTCCGCGATCACGACACCGGGAGTTAAATAAGTGCCTATGCTGATATTTTTTAGTCCGATGTAACCATCAAAAGGTGCAAGTACCTCAGTCTTGGCCAGCTGCACCTTCAACAACTCTTTGTCAGCACTTAAGGTATTGACCCGGTTGACAGCAATGTCATATTCTTCCTTGCTGATGGCATCAATATCTAGCAATTTTCTCTGCCGCGCCTCAATTTGCTCAGCCAACTTTTCCTCATAATTCAGCTTTTTCATCTGGGCCCGTAGATCGCTATCATCAATCTTTGCAATTAAGGCTCCACGCTTGATATAGCTGCCCTCTCTTATGTTTAATCTAATTAAACGGCCAGAGATTTCACTTTGAATGGAAACCTCTTCATTAGGTGTAACCGTCCCTGAGGCATATACTGTGTTTTCTATTAAGACAGGTTCGGCGATAAAAATATCGACGGGCAAAACTCCAGTTGAAACTCTTGACTGTGATGAGCCAGCTGAGGGTGATGCTGAACCACGATTGAAGACATACTGTTTGCCTACAAACAGGAGGATAATTACCAGGGCAATAATAAGAAGTGGTCGCATCAGATAATTTTGGTGAGCTACAGTTAAGTGGCCCCAATGATATAGCGTACAAGCACAGAGGCCAATCCAATGTATTATTCTATTCTCATGTCTCTCTTGTTATTCATCACGTCATCAAAATGACGATCGAGTCATACCATATCCTCCACAAATATCGTCATCAGGGAATTCTTCAACCGCAACTTGACCTTGTCCCTTTATCATCTCCCTGGCATTTTAGGGAGTTCCTTCCGATGACTCTCAAAGTATATGGACTTCAGTCATGCATTTATTGGATTCTCATCCAGCAAGTAAATAAAATTTGCCCTTGGAATTTTGAGGAAAGTCTGAAAAATTAGTTTACTAAGATTTTCACTTCCCGGTTTGTCGAAGCATTAAACAGATCAATTCCTTCATGAGCTTGTACCCAACCAAGGCAGTGCGTTGCTGCACATCAACGCTGGGATTGTATTCTACAAGATCAGCTCCGACGACATCAACTGAAATAGAGTGGAGGATAGTGAGAAGTTGACGAGTGCTAAGACCCCCAGGCTCCTGATGTGATACACCCGGGGCATAAGCAGGATCTAACGCGTCAATATCAAGGGATATGTATAAAGGTCCTTTGAGATCATTGACGAAATCAGCGTTAAAATCTTTCATTTCGATGGTATGCACCCCAAATTTGTTCGCCTGCTCTCGCTGGTGTTTTGTCATCGATCGTATGCCGACTTGGGTAATGCTGTCAACAAGCTTTCTCTCAGCAATCCGGGCAATGGGACTGGCGTGAGAGAATGGATTTCGATCAAAATCATGATAAAGATCTCCATGAGCATCTATATGTAGCAAATGAAGAGGCTCATAGGACTGACGGTGAGCGTCGAGTATCGGGTACGTAATGCTGTGGTCTCCTCCTATCGAGAGGACCTTATTATTCGTAGTGATCAGATCTGACACAGAGGAACGAATGTGTGCAGAAGCTTCAGCCGGACCTAGACCAGCCAATGAAAGGTTCCCACAATCTTCATAGGTTACACCTGGTTCAATACCCGTACCAAACTCACTAAACCGATTTGCTGAACCCTCTCGATCAATTATTCTCATTCGATCTGGTGCCATGGAGGCTCCGCGGAGATAACTCGAATTGAGATCATAAGGTATGCCCAAGAGTTTTATCATAGAACAAGATTTCCAATAATACACAATTCATTTTAAAATCAATATCACTTGGTCTTGATCGCGATCTCTATTGCATTGATCAACAAAACTCAGAAAGTGCGCTAGCCATTTGGCAATGATGAGCTACAATTATTGTATGGTCCGATATTGCAAGTGGTTTCTCAATGATATGCCAAAATTCTGGGATAAATCAAGAATAACTATATTGAGCCTCCATTTTTGTATCCTATGAGTGTCCTGGTAAGAGATTTCATGAAGGCTCCGGTAGCGACTTGTGTACTGGAATCGGACGTAGGCAAAGTGCGAGATCTAATGCGTCTTCGGGGCTTTAGCGCCGTGCCTATTGTGCAGATTAAAGGGGAGCAGATCCTGATACGCGGTATCGTAACTAACAATGATTTGATGGGTGCTTTTGACGATAACGTTCCTATCGAACAGGTCATGACTCATGGTGTCTATGTGGTAGACCCAGAGGCAACTGCGCAGGATGCTGCTAAGCTCATGTTACATCATAAAGTACATCACTTGTTGGTAATTGAGGAGACACGGATTGTTGGTATGCTGAGTTCCTTAGATTTTGTAAGATTGATCTCAGACCGAAATCTTTAATGTGAATTTTAGGGTTTACCACTTTTTGGCCAAGTGATTGTATGATCAATCAATTGAAGTAGTAGGATATTTTTGCCACGACGGCTCGATCTTTATTGGTAAATGTCTCAGAGAAAGCATTGCTGGTGTAAACCAGAAAAAAATCTGAGACTGGGGCAAATCGCCATTGGGCTCTGACGTTCACATTAATATTGTCAATTTGATTATTGAATTGCACAAAGGTAGTGAGGAACAGGTTCTTGTTGAAGGTGATGTCTAGCTTCGGTCCAATGAGTACCAAATCTACTGAGTTGAAGGGGTCAGGTAAGGTAATCTTGTTAAAGGCACCTGTAAGCCCAATACTGCCGTAGGGTTGAAATCGATAATTTAATTCTACATCCATTGCAAATCTTTCTCCGTTGAAGTAGTTTCCATATTGAAATGACAACTCATGGTTAAATAGAGATCTGGCATTTGACGAATAAAATATCGTTGCATCAGACCATTGAAATGACTCGTTGCCGTCCAATTTCTCACCCCCTGTATTGGTGGGATCAAAGGGTTCGAGTAATCTTATATAGGTATTTCTAAATCCTAGCCAAACCAAACTGCGATCTAAAAACTGAACCTTGTATCCTGTACTGATCTCAAGATCAGTCAATCTAAGGCCGGTATTGAAGAAATTACTGACCTCGAGCCACGGGCCGTGATTGGCTAAGGTGTTGCTACGGGGATAAAAGACGTACTCGACAACCGGCTGTATCCAGTAATAACCCTTTCGCCGTACAAAGCCTGTTTCCGCTTGAAAGCCTTTTCCTACAAACTCTTGGAACAATCTCAAAGTCAATCGTTGTGTAGAATAGGCAATCGAAGCTGCAGAAGCCAATGATTGAGCATTGCTCCCGGGAGAAAATGAATGATGATAAAAGGCTTTGCCCGTCCATCGGCTATCAGCACTTGCTAAGTTGTAATCAATACCGATCACTCGATTATATCCATTGGCAACTGGATTCGATGATTTATCAGTGACATTTTTATTGATAAAGAAAAGTCCCACATTTGAGCGCTCGAAAGTCCGCCTTTGCAAGGCTGCTACAGTGAAATTGGCTGCTGGAGTATCTTCCAGACTTCCCGTCTGGACATTCATCACTCCTAAACGTGTGTCGGAATCCAGTTTCCCACTCAATCTCAGACCTGCATAGACCGGATTATTGAGTCCGATTCGACGTGAAAAGAAGGGTCGAATATTTTGGCTACCCAGACTGGCAAACAAATCACTGTTCTCCAGGAAGAACTGTCGCCTCTCTGGAAAAAACAACTCAAAGCGATCCAAATTGGTAACCTGTCTATCTACCTCTACCTGGGAAAAATCCGGATTGACCGTCAGGTCAACATTGAGGGAGGTTGAGAGTGTCACCTTTGCATCCAGTCCCATATCAAACTGATTGCTGGCCGAGGATTCTTGAGATTGACTACTGCTGCGCACTGATGCATAGGGGATTAGTGAAAAACGAGTACCCAGGGTAGGTGGCGGCTCTTCAAACTGCAATGTTCCAGTAAAAGCTAAATTGGCGGTTTGAAACTGCCGGGGCACTGGTGCCCAACTAGATTTTTCTGCAGTCTTCAGATCTAGGCGGCTGAAGTTTATACCCCATTCTTTGACACCGTTCTGATATCGTATGCTCCGAAATGGTATAGCAAATTCCGCGACCCATTTCTCAGGATCGTTTTGCACTTCTGAAAGCCATTTACAGTCCCAGTCCAGTGCAACAAAGCCACCATCGGCTTGAAGACCATCCCATTGAGCTCCCACCGCCGAGATTCCGAAAGAAAATCCATTGGTTTGATCATTATAGGTATCTATGAATGCCAAAAAATTATCATTCTTGCCAAAGGAAAAATCTCTGCGAAGGGACTCCGCGGGCCGCTTACCGGGGAAAGTGTCATGGCAAATGATTGCCATATATAGATTCTGGTCATCATAAGCCACCATCACTTCGGTTTGTGCTATCGCCCGACCCGAATCGATAGGAAGAACTCGAAAAAAATCCGTTGCTATCTCAGCAGTTCTCCAGGTGTATTCAGATAAAATGCCATCGATCGAGATGTCATCAACTTTCTTCTTTGCTTTCAAGACAAATCTGCTGCGATTTTCACCGAAGTCCTGAGCCACAGTTTGGGGCAATGCCGCCGATAGGCTAAACAAAAGGATGATGACTGTCGGCACTGAGACCAGCTGCTTTGACATCCAGCAAGAATCTCGCTCCTTAACTCTCAAATCATTCGACACTTTAACCCCGCCTGACCAATTCAAAGGCAAACCGCCTCCTGGTTGTATGGTACAAACTTTAGAATTCTGCACTATATTCAATTAAGGTTATGTAGTGGTGCATACTTAATATTATAGACCATTCTGCAAACTAACAATAAGCATTTGATCGATTGCACAGGTAGCTATTCTGTTGGAAAGAAACTTCAAGATTGTCGGTAAAATGGCCCTTAAGCCCCAGATGAACCTTCATTTACAGTCGCAAAGAACCGAAAAGGTAGATAAGAAAATATCAAGATCTTGTCCTATGGCAACAATTTCCTATACGTGAAACGGGTTATTAGTTCGAGCTGGACCACTTATGGATACCAACAAATACGTATACAACTTTTCGTATAGAAGTTGCCTAAACTCAAGGTACTTCTTCAAACGCTAAATCAGTAAGCATGAAAATCAAAATATTGGCTGCACTCTTACTAGGCATCAGCACCTTAGCTTATAACCAGGATCAAGCTGAAGATGAAAAGACTTTGCGGCATTTAAAGGAAGTTTTATGGCCAGAGGCATACAAGAACCAAGACACAGCGCTATTGGATCGCATCCTCGCTGAAGAATTTCAGATGATCGATGCCAGTGGAAACACCTTTAAGAAATCGGATGAGATGCAGTATGTATCGACGAACAAGCCCTCTTACGAGACGTTCGAATTCAGCATAAGTCGGTTGGATATTTTTGAAAATCAGACCGCCGTGGTTTCGGGTTTGGGAGTGATCAAAGGCAAAGATGACAAAGGTCAATATCAAACAACCTATCACTCCAGCAACGTTCTAATCAAAAGAGCAGATTTGTGGAAGGCAATCTCTTCACATGTCTCAGGGATTCAGAAGATCTATTTAGAGGGGGGAGGATAACCTCACCAGCCATAGAATGTTCTGATGCTGTGCTCAATTCGTTCGGCAATATTCTCTTCCGGTGTGTAGATCAACGCTCGTCCTGTCACCTTTTGATATAGTTCAATGTATCTTTCAGTCACAGATTGCACAAATTCATCTGGCATGTCAGGCATTTGTTGGCCATCGAGTCCCTGAAAACCATGCTCCATGAGCCATTCTCTTACAAACTCTTTAGACAATTGCTTTTGAGATTCTCCTCTTGCCTGGCGATCTTCATACCCATCCAAATAATAATAACGCGAGCTATCAGGAGTATGGATCTCATCAATCAGGATAATCTCCCCCTCCTTCAGACCAAACTCATACTTGGTGTCCACTAAGATCAGACCTTGGCTCTGAGCCATCTCTGTACCACGCTGAAACAGAGCTCGGGTGTAGTCACACAATCGTCTCCATTGAGACTCGGAAACGTAGCCCTGCTCTAAAATTTCCTCGGCACTGATGTCTTCATCATGGCCCTGGTCTGCTTTCGTGGCAGGAGTAATCAAGGGTCGATCAAATCGATCGGCTTCACGCATTCCCTCTGGCATAGGTTCACCACAAAGAAGTCTGTTGCCTTCTCGATATTCACGCCAGGCATGACCGGCCAAATATCCCCTGATTACCATTTCAACCTTGATGGGTTCACAATGAATGCCGACGGCCACATTGGGATCAGGGGTAGCAATTAACCAATTGGGAACGATATCTCTGGTGGCATCCAGGAAATAAGTAGCAGTTTGATTGAGGACCTGTCCCTTCAAGGGAATAGCTCTTGGTAATACATGATCGAAAGCTGAGATACGATCACTGGCCACCATGATCAAATGCTCTCCAACTGTGTAAACATCGCGGACTTTTCCCCTATAAAATTCAGTTTGTCCAGGAAAAGTAAAGTCGGTCTGAAACAATGCTGGTAACATGAGTTTAGCACTATTGAACAAGAATAATAAAAATGATTAAAAGCATCAGAATATGTCAACTGGCGATCGGAGTGATAAAAATCATTTACTGGATTTATCCGGTCTTCATTCAATAAAAACAGATCAACTAAGTAGGAATGCTACGTCATTTGACTAACTGCAGCCTGACGGTCGATGGGCTTGTCCTGGAAAAGTAAGGCAAATAAGATGGTCACTCCAATGGCCATTATGGCTGGCACCCACCAAATGGATCTCCATAAATGAATAGTCTCTCCGGCATCGGTGGCTGTGTAGTGATCTACGACCAAGCCAGAAGACCATGAACCAATGAGCATACCCAGTCCGTAAGTCACCACGGTAATAAAACCTTGAGCGCTGGCTTGAATTCGCTTCGGAGCGGCATTATCGACATAAATCTGTCCGGTCACAAAAAAGAAATCATAGCAGACTCCATGCAGTACAATCCCTAGATAATACATGAATACCAGCTCCTGATTATTGCCATAGGCAAAAAGCACATACCTTACAGCCCAGGCCAGCATACCGATGATAAGCATTTTTTTGACCCCGAGTCTCACAAAGAAGAAGGGGATTAACAACATGAAAACGATCTCTGATGCCTGCCCAAGTGTCATCTTGAAGGCCGTATTTTCCATACCCATTTCATTGAGAAATCCGTTGGTAAAGCTGTAATAGAATGCCAGTGGAATAGAAATTAACAAGGAACTAATGATAAAGATGGCAAAAGAGCGATCTTTCATAAGCTCCAATGCATCAAGACCCAAAACATCGCGAACCGTAACTTTCTCACCGGAAGACTTCGGAGGTGTACTGGGCAAGGAAAAGGAATATATTCCCAGAAATATGGACGTCACCGCTCCAATTTTAAATGGAATGGCGGTATTCTCAATACTATAACCAAATATCTCTGGCACTAGAATTCCTATTACAACTCCGGCGACAATCCAACCAATGGTGCCAAGAACCCTAATGTTGGGAAATTCCTGGCCAGGGTTTTCCATTTGGTGAAAACTGATTGCATTGGCCAGAGCTAGTGTAGGCATATAGCATAGCGCGTAAATGAGCAGCACCCAAAAGAAAGGCCCAGGTGAAGTAAGGCTTGCAACAAACCATAGAAATAAACCACCGACGACATGTAAGATACCCATCAATTTTTCTGCCGCGAAAAACCGATCAGCGATCATGCCGACTATGAAAGGAGCCACAATGGCACCCCAATTTACCGTGCTATAGGCAGCTCCAACACTGATGCCTTCAAAACCAATTTCGAGTAAGTAGGTACTCATGGTAACGTACCAGGCGCCCCATACAAAAAATTGGAAAAACATCATCACTTGGAGCTTGGTTCGCGTGACCGTGTTCATGTGGTTTGGTTTGCTTTAGAAATATTCCAGAATCTCTTTGACTTTTGATGTCTTGAATCAAATGAACGGCAGTGGAAAATACAAAATGGAAGTTGTAATGGCGAAAGAATAATGACTGAACTGGGTCTGCTACAGATTTTGCACCGTATTTCTATCGGTCAGTATCTCCTTCAATTCTCTTAAAAAGGCATATTCATGCGGCAAGACCTTTTTGAAAGCCTCTTTGAGCACCACAAATGTACCTTGCTCTATATCGGGGATCAGGGATTTAACCTTATCTTTTACATAGACCACATCTTGTTTCACCAAAGTACTCATAGATGGAATGTCATGATAGTCACCTTCGATCGCAATGGCACGGCAACGCCTACCCTCTTCTAGCTCGATTGAGTCCAATTCGATCATCTTGGCGGTTTCAGAAACCAGCGAATCGGGAGCTTTTGGTATATCATCTTGCGGGATACTCCAAACCGGATTTTCTTCACCAGGTTTGCTGACCAGGAAAATTTCTAATCCTTTCTCAGCAAATCGATAGATGATAAAGCAGGCCCTTTCTAAAACACTCATGAAGCGAAAGTTAGACAAAAATGTGGGAATTCACTTTATCTTTTACCCGATATGTTGCTTCATCTGCTCTTGACACCGTCGCCGTGAACATTTCATATTATCTTTGATTCCTTTCCGCTGAGATCTGAAGTTTAAATCATTATGATCAGTCTGATTAGCATTGTCGTATTTATTATGGCAGTTTACCTGATGAATAAAATGTTTATCGGCTTTCAACCCGGATCAAACCGCATCAACTCGGATGTCGGCAAATTTCGAGAAAAAGCACAAGGGTATGGTGGCGAGTTGGTGCCATGGAATAATGAAGAATTGGAATTGTTTTCCTTTAATCAAACAAACCAAGTCGCCAAACGCGGCTTTGGCCGCTCTTATGAAGGCGTGGTACAATCAATCTATCACGAACCCATGCTTTACTACTCTTATAAGGAGTATCCAGCCACCAACAAGAATGCTATTGTGTTTGCCCGGACTGCCCAATATGAACTTGTATACCGAATTCGTGCCAAAGGCACCCAGATATTTGTCAATGAAGATTTTTACGGAACGCTGACTACAGATGGGAGTTTACGGCGAAATGGGGGAAAGAAAGTCCTTGGATCAATCCATAGAAACCATCCACAATTTAAAGAGATCATTTTGGGTGAGAAGATTTTGGGAAGGGTAGTTATCCCGACAGAGAAACCCGTCATCAGCCCCAGGGCATTTGATCTGGATGAAAAAATGGACCAGGATGAACAACTATTCTTTATGGTGTTGGGTATTTATGAAGTCATCATGCACTTATCCAGCAGATGAACATTAGGTCCCGAGATAGGATTTTAACGCATTTCGGTTGTAGGATCGACGCAGTCTTCGTAGTGCTCTCTCCTTGATTTGTCGTACCCGTTCGCGTGTAAGGCCATACAACTCACCGATTTCCTCTAACGTACGTGCATTTGATCCGTTTAAACCGTAGTAGGCGACCAAAACTTCCACCTCACGGGGAGATAGCATCGATAAACCACCTTGGACTTCTCTCCTTAGGGACTCCTCCATCAATTGCAGATCAGGACTCATTGTATCATCCATGGTGATGAGATCGAGCAAGGTTGAATTGTCGTCGTTATCGCTTATTGGAGCATCAACTGAGAGATGTCTTACACTGCCCTTTAGTACGGTAGATACCTCATTGGGTGTCATATCCAATAAATCTGCAAGTTCCTCGACCGACGGTTCGCGTTCAAATTCCTGACTAAAGTAAGTTATGGCTTCATTGACTTTATTGTACTGGCCGACTTTATTCAAAGGCAATCTGACCAGTCTAGAATACTCTACGATCGCTTGGAGGATCGACTGTCTAATCCACCAAACTGCATATGATATAAACTTAAAACCCTTAGTCTCATCAAAGCGTTTTGCCGCCTTCATTAGACCTAGATTGCCCTCATTGATAAGATCACTCAAAGACAGACCTTGGTTTTGGTATTGCTTGGCAACCGAGACCACAAAGCGCAAATTTGATTTAGTTAGGGTATCGAGTGCTTCAGTGTCGCCAGCTTTAATACGACGGGCTAACTTAGTTTCCTCTTCTGCACTGAGCAGCGGTATCTTCGAGATGTCGTTAAGGTATTTGTCTAATGCAAGGCTTTCACGATTGGTAATCTTATTCGTGATTTTTAGTTGCCTCATATATGATTGATTTCAAGGTTTGTTGCAAAGGGGTTGACAATCTGCCAAAAATTTTGTAGGCCTATTTATCTAGAAAGACAAACTTTCATCAGGAAAAGTTTCCTAAATCTCACAACATGGTTGGGAGTCGTAAGGTGGAAATAGTGCGAGAAGCCGTGCTAGTAGCTGAGAGCCACTGATTTACAGGCCAATTTGGAATAAAGGTTCGGGTCGAACATTTTTCCAGAAACTATGCATTAAGTGAAAATACTTGAGAGAATCAGTTTTCAGACCTCTGCTTTGTCTTCTTTTCGGGTTTTGGCATGAGCGCTTTCCGCGACAATCTTATTTTGCCGGTCTTCTGATCTACGCCGATGACTTTGACTTTGACCCGGTCACCCTCTTTGAATACATCTTCTACCTTATCAATTCGCGAATGTGAAAATTCTGAGATGTGCAGCAGTCCACTTTTCCCACCAAAATCAACAAATACCCCGTAAGGAACGAGTGTCTTGACGACCGCCTCATATTCTCCTCCTATCTCTGGAGTGAAGGTAATTTTATTGACCATGGCCAAAGCCCGGTCAATACCCTCTTTGTTCTCACTCGAAATTTGAACAATTCCCTTATTGTCTACCTCCTCTATACTTATAACGGTCCCGGTTCTCTCCTGAATGTCTTGAATTACTTTTCCTCCCGGTCCAATCACAGCACCGATAAAGCTCTTGTCAATGGTCAATTCTACTAAGCGTGGAGCATGTGGTTTTAAGTCTCTGCGAGGTTCATTAAGGACTTCATTCATCTTTTCCAGTATGTGAAGCCGGCCATGTCGAGCTTGCTGAAGCGCTTGCTCCAGGGTTTCGTAAGGTAAGCCGTCAATCTTAATATCCATTTGACAGGCACAAATTCCATTCCTAGTACCTGTGACTTTGAAATCCATATCACCCAATGCATCTTCATCGCCAAGAATATCAGAAAGGATGGCATATTTATCGCCTTCGGATATCATACCCATGGCAATTCCGGAAACGGGTTCTTCAATCTGGATACCGGCATCCATTAATGCAAGTGATCCTGCACAGACCGTGGCCATAGATGATGATCCGTTGGATTCCATAATGTCAGAAACAATTCTAATCGTATATGGCTGCTCGGGCGGAAGTACTTTCTTCAATGATCTGGCAGCAAGATTGGCATGACCCACTTCACGTCGACCGGGTCCTCGCATTGGTCTTACCTCACCTACCGAGTAGGCGGGGAAGTTATAGTGTAAGATGAAGTTGTTGTAGGAGTAGTCCAAGGCAGTGTCAACCAGTCCTTGATCTACTTTGGTACCCAGCGTCAACGTCGTCAATGACTGAGTCTCCCCGCGGTTAAAAATAGCAGATCCGTGAGCAGCGGGAAGGTAATCGACTTCGCACCAAATCGGTCTGATCTCGTCGAACTTACGACCGTCCAAGCGAATACCCTCGTCCAAAACAATAGATCGGATGGTCTCTTTCTTCACCTTATCAAAATAGTCACCGACCGTACCTGCGGATTCCTCATGGAACTCCTCTCCTTTTTCCTCTAGAAGCTTTTCATCCAGTGCTTTAGCAAGCTCGTTAAGCGCTTCTTTCCTGGTCTTCTTGTCATGAGCTGCCTTGGCAATTGCTGTAATTTGATTTTCGACTTGTGATTTAACCCATTCATACAACTCTGTATCTTCTTCGACTACTTCGGTCTCTCTCTTTACCAAAGCATGCTCACCTACTTTTTGCGCCAAATCGAGTTGGGCCTGACATTGTACCTTTATCGCTTCATGGCCTACTTTAATAGCCTCAATCAAGTCTGATTCGGAGCATTCATTTGCCTCTCCTTCCACCATCATGACATTGTCCATCGTCGCGGCTATGATGAGATCAATATCGGCTTTGTCTAGGTCCTCACGACCTGGATTAATCACAAAGTTGCCTTCTAAACGGGCCACCCGTACCTCAGACAATGGACCTGCCCAAGGAATATCCGACACGGATAAGGCAGCAGATGCCGCCAGAGCCGCCAATGCATCGGGCATAACATCCTTGTCAGCTGATATTAGATTTATGATCACTTGCGTCTCATTCATGTACCCGTCAGGGAAAAGGGGTCGAATGGCACGGTCCACCAAGCGGCAAATCAAAACCTCATAATCAGACAATCTGGCCTCCCTTCGAAAGAAGTTACCGGGGATTCTTCCTACGGAGGCAAACTTCTCTTGATAATCAACAGAAAGTGGGAAAAATGCTGCTCCTTCTCGAGGTTCTTTGTTGGATACCACTGAGGCAAAGAGCATGGTTTGTCCCATCCTTACCACCACCGAACCGTCAGCTTGCGTGGCCAGTTTACCGGTTTCAATGGTTATTTCTCTTCCATCCGGGAGATTAAAAGTTGTCGTAATTGGTGTTTGCTTACCCATAATTTTTGTTCATTCTTTCTACTGCAAAATATGCATGATCATCCCTTTGCGGGAGGTGGTGGTTGATTAGATCCACAAGATCCATACATTCATTCTTAACATTGCTCGAAGATCCAGACTTGATACCTCCGATCACTTTCTAAGGCCTAATCGTTCGATCAGCTCCCTGTATTCATTGATGTCCCGATCAGCAACATATTTGAGTAATCTCTTGCGTTTCCCGACCAACGACAGGAGGGTACGGCGGCAGGAGTGGTCCTTCTTGTTTCTCTGTAAGTGCTCTGAAAGGCCCTTAATGCGATGGGTAAAAAGGGCGATTTGCCCTTTGGCAGATCCCGTATTGCTTTCTGATCCACCGTATTCTTTAAAGATCTCGGCGACCTTTTCTTTACTTAAGTATACAGACATACTCTATTTCAATTTACCATTAGTGATTATACCATCAGTTATAGCGCGTGCAAAGATATAAATTATTTTCCCGGTATCTCCCAAAAGAATTGCGACCAAAGTATCCCTAGAAAGGGTCGATGACAGTGCGGAGGAAGCTCCTGGACTAAGGTGCATCCAGCGAATAGCTAGTTGGCGTGACTTTTGCTTGCAAGAATAGAAGAGAGATTATTCAATGTTAGCACAATATTGGAGTATGGTCCCGAGCTCAAGGCATTCGCAGCGGTAGGTCAAAGAGAGCTATTTCTCAACGTCTTACCCATCAAGATTCTCTCTATATAGAATGCTTTTAATCTCATAATCAGTTATCCACAAGGAATTTACGCATTATTAAATCGTAAATATTGTTTTTTACGGCTGATAGTTCTTTTTCTGAGTGAAAAGCACCATATTAGCGGCAAGGATCACAATTTTTTTAATACCTAACCAAGAAAACTGAGATGTTGATTTTGTGTATTACCTCCTTCTCCTTCATTCTGGGAGCGGCCATTATTTCTGGCAGTAAACTGATGTCTGAGCGAAGAAGGATTTACTGAGTCTCAATTCAAAACTATTTTTCCTTTCTTACATTTAACCTATGAATAGGGTCAGAGTAGTTCTCGACCGTAACAGGTTTTGATTGTAAGTTTGAACAAGTCTAGCATGAAGTGTATGTCCAAAGCGGATATCCCTACCCAGTGGGGAACCTTCACTATTTATGCGTATGGATCAAGTCCTGATGATGCCATGCCACACCTTGCTTTGGTACATAAGGATCTTACCTCCACAGATGATGTGCTGGTCCGTATCCATTCGGAATGTATCACTGGAGATCTGTTCGGGTCAACCCGTTGTGAATGTGGTCTTCAACTGGTGCAATCATTTCGCAAAGTTGGAAAAGAAGGTGGGATCATCATTTACTTACGCCAAGAAGGTCGAGGCATCGGAATTATTCAGAAATTAAAGGCCTACAATCTCCAGGATGAGGGTCTCAACACCGTGGAAGCTAATGTCGAACTCGGGCATGCTCCAGATGAGCGATCTTTCGATCTTGGAATCCAAATCTTGGAAGACTTGGGAATACAATCCATTCGCCTACTGACAAATAATCCGGATAAGATTAAGGCCATTGAGGATTCAAGCATCGTGCTAACCCAAAGAATACCTTTAATCATTGAACCTTCAGAAAATAACTTGGAGTATATGAAAGCCAAGAAGAAAATCTTAGGTCACCTACTCGATTGAGACTAGACTGTCTCCTCTGGCATTTTACAATCTTCCTCCGGGGTTTTACCACAAACTGTACAATTACCAAATTTATCGGCCACCATCGGATTATTCGTAGCACAAGTGCCGCGAAATTCTTGTCCTGACACAATATGTCGCAAGTTGATCATGGCAAAAGACACCGCAAAGACCACAAATACGATCGCCAACATGGCCAGAAACTGTCCCATCATACATTACTTTTCACTTGAGAAACACTGCGGGTCGATGAAAAGTTTTCATCACCTCTCTCAAGATGTTACCTTTACAAAGGTAATCACAATCGGTAAGTCTGATGGATAAAAAACTGGAAGCATTTCAAAGACTTCTTGGGATCATGGATGACCTGAGGGCCAAATGTCCTTGGGATAGAAAACAGACGATGGAAAGTCTACGGAATCTCACCATAGAGGAAACATATGAGCTCGCAGATGCCATTACTGATCAGGATTTACAAGAGATTAAGGAGGAAATCGGAGACATCATGCTCCATATGGTATTCTACGCAAAAATTGCCGATGAAAAAGGGGCATTTGATGTTTCTGATGCCATTAATGCCGTCTGTGACAAACTCGTCAAAAGACATCCTCACATATATGGCGATATCGTGGTTAAAGACGAAGAAGAAGTCAAGCAGAATTGGGAAAAGATCAAGCTGAAATCTGGGAAGAAATCCGTCCTATCTGGTGTGCCCAACTCATTACCAGCCATGGTAAAGGCCTATCGCATGCAAGAGAAAACCAAGCAAGTAGGCTTTGAATGGGAACTGGCCGAGGGTGCTTGGGACAAGCTCACTGAGGAACTTGATGAACTGCGAGCAGCCCTAATGACTCCTTCCATAGATAAGGATGCCATCGAAGAAGAATTTGGAGATGTTCTTTTTTCACTGATTAATGCCGGTCGATACCATGGCATTGATGCGGAATCTGCTCTGGCAAAAGTAAATGCAAAATTTAAAGCCCGATTTGAATACATCGAAAGACACGCGTCCAAAACCCTGGAGGAGATGACTTTAGAAGAAATGGATGCATTATGGGAGGAGTCAAAACATCAACCCACCTCGCCATAGCCTCTGGGTCTTAAACGACCATTTGCGCACCCATTCAATTTATTTGTTCTTTCTTAGAATCACCCAACATAATTTCTTCCTGGTGATTTATTGACTCTTGATGTACTGCCTTCAGCAGTCGAGAAATAAATTGCTCACTAAGGTCCAAAGGGCCGGCTTGCTCCATCGTTTTTTCGATGATTTCATTCCATCGTGCTTGCTGTAAAATAGCAATGTTATTCTTCTTCTTATATTCTCCAATTTTCCGGGCAACTTTCATGCGGTTACCCATCATTTGGATGATCTCCTTGTCAATGGTATCAATCTGTGATCTAAGGTCTTCAATGTTTTCTCTAACTTCTTGATCATCAACTGTAGATCTTCGGACCTTTAACCTTGACAAGATCTGTTCTTTCAGATCGAAAGGAGTCACCTGCTGTTTTGCATCACTCCAGGCATTAGAGGGGTCACAATGTGATTCCAGCATCACACCATCGTAGTTCAAATCCATGGCAGTCTGTGAAACTTCAAAGAGATGATTGCGGCTGCCACAAATATGGGATGCATCGCAAATCATCATGAGATCGGGAAAGTTACGTCTTAGCTCGATGGGAATTTGCCATAGTGGTACATTGCGATAGATCGTGTCTCCAAATTTTGAAAACCCCCGATGTACCAAACCAATCTTGGTGATACCTGCGTTGTAGATTCGCTCGATGGCGCCTTGCCAAAGATTAAGGTCAGGATTAATGGGATTCTTGATAAATACGGGTATGTCGACACCTTTAAGCGCATCAGCAACCTCTTGAACCGAAAAGGGATTGACAGTTGTACGAGCTCCAAGCCACAGCACATCGATGCCTACCTTGAGTGCCTCAAAGACATGCTGAGTGTTAGCAACCTCTGTAGTTACTCGAAAGCCGAAAGTATCCTTTACCTTTTTAAGCCAATGTAAACCGTCAAACCCAATACCTTCAAAGTTGTTGGGTCTGGTCCTGGGCTTCCAAATACCTGCACGAAAAAGGTCTATTTCCAAATCCAGTTCAGCCAGCATTTCGGCTGTCTTCATCACTTGCTCTTCAGTTTCAGCGCTGCAAGGACCAGTGATGATTATCGGTCTACCCTCTGGCTTCTGCAAGGGTGCTTCAATATTCATTTCCATGATGTTGCTATTTTCTAGTTAACTAACAATTTTCTTGATCTGATTGGCCTGCTCTATAAGTCTATAGAAGGATGTAAAATCTTTTTTGATCAGTAAAGTTCGAAATTTACTGATGGTATTTATATGTTCATCTAGTACATCTAGTACGTAGTCGCGATTCTGCTCGAATATGGGGACCCATGTATCAGGATTACTTTTGGCAAGTCGGACCGTAGAGCTGAATCCGCCTCCTGCCAATTCGAAGATGCGCTTCTCATCTTTTTCTTTCTCCAAGACAGTTAAAGCCAGGGCAAAAGAACTGATGTGGGAGATATGAGAGACGTAAGCTGTATGAATATCATGATCGTGAGAATCATGATACACGATGTGCATTTTGAGTGATCTGTACAGATCTTCAACTACGTTTATAGCCTCTATATCTGAGTCATCTCTATCGACAATGACAGTACACTTGCCATCAAAGAGTCCATCTATCGCCGCATCGGGACCAGAATACTCCGTTCCAGCCATAGGATGGGTGCCCACAAATCTTCTCCTTTTGGGATGACCTGCCACAGATTTCATAATCAACCCTTTGGTGGATCCTACGTCCATGACCACTTGCCTATTCACCAGATCCAGTACCTGCGGTGCCAGCTTAATAATCGAATCTACTGGCGCTGCAATAATCACTACGTCGGCGCGCCGGACTCCGTTGGTCAGATCAACCTGCTCGTCCACCAATCCCATTTCGAGGGCCCGTTCCAGGTGGGTTTGGTTTTGATCTACTGCCAAAACTTCAGATGCAAATCCATTCTGCCGCAACGATTTGACCAAAGAGCCTCCAATAAGTCCTATGCCTATGACTGATACAATCATCTGACTTCAGCAGTTGAATAATCAATGGTGCGGCACCTTGCTAAAGCTTCATTTAGACGGTCGATACTACTACAGAGGGATAAGCGAATAAAACGCTTTCCATTTTCACCAAAAATGTTGCCTGGCGTGATAAAGACTTGAGATTCCTTCAGCAATAAATCAGTGAATTCGTAACCATTTTCATAGCGTTCGGGAATTTGCGCCCACAAGAACATGCCCACTTGCTTTGGATCAAATGTACAGCCCAACTGATGGATAATTTCTTCTGCAACATTTCGTCGTTGATGATATACTTGATTTAGCTGATCAAACCACTGCTGATCCTGAGCCAGAGCCTCAACAGCCGCCATCTGCACTGGTTTGAACATACCCGAATCCATATTACTCTTAAACCTAAGAACATCTTTGATCCGATCTGGATGGCCAGTTAAGAACCCCACGCGCCATCCAGCCATATTGTAAGATTTGCTCAAAGATGTTAGCTCCATGGCCACGTCTTTTGCACCCGGAACCTGGAAAATACTGTAGGGTTTCTCATTCAGGATAAAGGCATAGGGATTGTCGTGACATAAAAGGATCTTATTGCTCTGGCAGAATTGGACCAATTCTTCAAACAGGTCCAGATTTGCTGCCGCTCCCGAAGGCATATGGGGATAATTGATCCACATCAATTTGACTTCATCTAAATCCAATTGACCCAGCTCCTCAAGATCCGGATACCAGTCTCTTTCGGAGGTAAGAGAATAATATAGAACACGTGCTCCGGCCAACTGCGCAGTTGCCCCATAGCTTAAGTAGCCAGGATCCGGAATTAATACAGCATCGCCGGATTGGAGATAAGTCATACTAATATGCATGATCCCCTCCTTGGAACCTATGAGGGGGAGAACATCCGCATCAGGATCCAGGGAAACTGCAAAATATCTTTCATACCAATCGGACAGAGCCCGGCGCAAGGCAGGGATACCGGTATAAGATTGATAACCATGTTGGTCATCAAGTGCAGCCTGAGTTTGCAATGCCTGAATCACTCGAGGGCTGGGCATCTGGTCGGGGCTACCCACACCTAGATTGATTACATCAAACCCTTTATTACGGAGATCTGCAATCTCACGCAATTTCTTGGAGAAGTAATATTCTTGTACGTCTCCAAGTCTATCTGCCACTTTAATTTTCATGATGATTACCTGCGTTGTATCTCCCCAAAATCTTTAGCCCCTTTGTGGTCTCACTCAACCCTTGAATAATTTCTCCAAATCGATCCTTATTATCTAGTAAGAAATCAACAAAAAACAAATATTCAAAGGGTCGTCCAGGTATTGGGGTAGATTGAATCTTGGTGAGATTAGCACCCAAATCACTCAAGACCTTGAGCGCTCTATAAAGACTGCCGATTTCATGACTTACTGCAAAAGACACCGATACCTTATTAAAATCATGATCACTAGGCGCATTCATAAAGTGATCCAGAACAATGAACCTGGTATAATTGCGCTTGTTGGTTTCTACACTTTCCTTTAGTACATCGAGCTGATACATTTGTCCGGCCAACTCACTAGCAATTGCCCCAACATGGAGAAGTTTCTGGTCACTGATGTTTCGGGCACTTTCCGCCGTATCTGTCGTCTCCACTAGTTTAATCTTTGGGAAAAACTGAAAGAACTCTTTACATTGGGCGATGGCCATATGGTGCGAATGCACCTCGGTGAGGTCCTCCAGACCTACTCCGGGTAAGGCCAACAAATTGTGCTTAATCCGTAGATATAATTCTCCGCTGATGGTAAGACTAGACTTATTGAGGAGATTATAATTGTAGAGCAAGCTACCTGCAATGGAATTTTCAATAGCCATCAGACCTGAGTCAGCCCCGGCATTGTTTTCTACCAAGGAGACTACCTCATCAAAGGTGTCAGCAGGCACGATTTCAATCGGCTGATCGTCATAATATAATCGAGCAGCTATTTCATGAAAAGCTCCCGGATACCCTTGGATGACTACCTTTTTTCTTTTACTCATAGGCCAAACTAAAAATGGGCCCCTTGGGACCCATTTTAAAATATTCTTACAGCAAACCGGTCCCCCTTTTATGGATTTCCATAAAAAAAGAAGAAGTAAAAACGGTTGCTTGTTATGCTCACTTTTCTAAAAATTCGATCAAATGTAGGCAATTGTTGCAGATGGTGCAAGGTATACCTATTTTTTTTGTATTTCTCATGGCTAGAGTCCCATGGAGTGCTGTCACCTCACAGCAAGAAAGACAATGTCACATATTTCTACGGTATCTTCCCCCAACTTGATACATCGCTCCAGTAATTTGTCCGAGAGAGGCTACTTTAGATACTTCCATAAGTTCTTCGAACAAGTTGGTACTTTTCAAGGCGCTTGTCTTTAGTTGGGCTAGTGCCCTGGCTGATTTGTCTCCCTGTGTTTTCTTGAGTAATCGCAAATTTTCTATCTGTCGATCCTTTTCTTCTCGTGTTGCTCTTATGACTTCAGAGGGTATGATCGTCGGAGACCCCTTGGAAGAGAGAAAAGTATTCACTCCTACAATGGGTAAGTCTCCCTGGTGTTTCAACATTTCGTAATGCATTCCTTCTTCTTGAATCTTAGTCCTCTGATACATCGTTTCCATCGCACCCAAAACTCCTCCACGTTCTGTGAGGCGATCAAATTCCATCATTACAGCCGCCTCTACCAGGTTTGTCAACTCCTCAATTATAAACGAGCCTTGCAATGGGTTTTCATTCTTTGCCAAACCCAATTCTTGATTAATAATCATCTGAATGGCCAGTGCTCTACGCACGCTCTCCTCGGTGGGTGTGGTAATGGCTTCATCATAAGCATTGGTATGCAATGAATTGCAATTGTCATAAATAGCATACAATGCCTGTAAAGTCGTTCTTATATCATTAAAGTCGATTTCTTGAGCATGGAGTGATCTACCGGAAGTCTGAATGTGATATTTGAGTTTTTGAGAGCGCTCGTTGGCTCCATACTTATATTTCAGCGTCTTAGCCCAAATACGCCTCGCTACTCTTCCGATCACCGCATATTCGGGATCGAGGCCATTAGAAAAGAAAAAAGAAAGGTTAGGAGCAAAATCATCAATTTGCATGCCCCGAGCCAGGTAATATTCTATATAAGTAAATCCATTAGCTAATGTGAAAGCCAATTGCGTAATCGGATTCGCACCCGCTTCAGCAATATGATAACCACTTACCGATACAGAATAAAAATTGCGAATTCGATGATTAATAAAATATTGCTGCATATCGCCCATAAGTCGCAAGGCAAATTCGGTAGAGAAGATACAGGTGTTTTGTGCCTGATCTTCTTTGAGAATATCAGCCTGTACTGTACCTCGCACCGAGCATAATGCCTCTTCCTTTAACTGCATATACACAGCTTTCTCTAAAACTTGATCTCCAGTGAGCCCTAATAGGCAGAGACCAAGGCGATCATGACTGTCAGGCAGCTCTCCACAATATTGTGGCCGTGGAAAGCCTTGATCGTCGTACAGCTCTTTAAGCTTTTGCTCTACTTGCTTCTCTAGTCCATGCTGGAAAATGTACTTTTCACATCGTTGATCAATAGCTGCATTCATAAAGAAAGCACAAATTATAGCCGCAGGTCCATTGATCGTCATCGAAACTGAAGTAGCCGGATTACATAAATCAAATCCTGAATAGAGCTTCTTTGCATCGTCCAATGAACAGATGCTGACGCCCGAATTTCCAACCTTCCCATAGATATCGGGTCTATGATCGGGATCCTCACCATATAATGTCACTGAGTCAAAAGCGGTTGAAAGACGCTTTGCTGGCAAGTTCGCTGAGAGATAGTGAAAACGTTTATTCGTTCTCTCCGGTGCTCCTTCCCCAGCGAACATCCGTGTGGGATCTTCACTCCTTCTTTTGAATGGGAAGACCCCCGCAGTAAATGGGAATTTTCCCGGTACATTCTCTTGCTTTAGCCATCGGTATAGATCTTGCCAACCCTCGTATTTTGGAAGAGCGATCTTGGGAATCTTGCTGCCAGAGAGCGTGTCCACAAAGTTTCGGACCTCAATTTCACTTTGTCTGACCTGATAAGAGAAAAACTCTTGCTGGTAGGCCCGTTGTTTCTTCGACCAGTTTTTGATCTGCTCTAAAGCCTCTGCCGGTATCTCATTTTTGATTTCCTCTCTTCTCATTGCTATCGCTTCTTTTACTGCAGTACTATCCTCTTTTCCTTTCAACAGTTTTTCAACACGGTGAAAAGCATGAAGATCACCGAGTTTACGAGCTTCGTCCTCAACTTGGTCATTATAGTTTTTTATCCCTTCTTTAATTTCGGAGAGGTATCTCACCCTTCCTGGAGGTATGATTGGTTGCCGTTCAGAATCGAGAAATGAGATTTTCCCTGGTTCAATATCAGGGTATAATTTCCTGATCACTGATTGATACAACTGATTTACACCCTTATCATAGAAATGTGAAGCCATAGTACCAAACACAGGCATCTCAGATAAGTCCCGGTCAAACCATTTCCGGTTCCTTTGCACTTGCTTTCTAACGTCACGTAGGGCATCGCTAGCTCCCTGTTTATCGAATTTGTTCAAGGCCACAAAATCGGCAAAATCGAGCATGTCGATTTTTTCCAACTGGGTAGCTGCCCCGAATTCTGGTGTCATGACATAGAGAGACACATCTGATAAATCCACCACTTCTGATCCCGACTGACCAATACCAGATGTCTCGAGTATAATAAGTTGAAATCCACTGATTTTCACAAGGTCCAGAACTACCTGGATATTTTCACTCAAAGCTTGGTGGTGCTGCCTGGTAGCCAATGAGCGCATAAATACACGATCAGGATCGATGGCATTCATCCGAATACGATCTCCCAGCAGTGCACCACCAGTTCGCCGCCTGGTAGGATCGACAGACACGACAGCCACCCGATCATTAGGGAAGGTCTCTAGATACCTTTGCAATAGCTCATCTACCAAACTTGACTTGCCTGATCCACCTGTACCCGTTACACCCAGTACCTTGGAAGTGCTGTTGGCTGCCCGATTCAACTGCATCTTCAAATCCTCAACGAAGGCTGGTAGGTCTGCAGCTGAAATAAGTCGAGCCAAATCCCTAAAGGAAACAGGGGCGGCATTTAAAGTAGACGGCAGGCTTGATAGATCTTTCAGAACGTTGAAGTCACAATTTTGCAACACCTCATTTATCATTCCCTGAAGGCCCATTTCTCGGCCATCATCCGGTGAATAGATTCGGGTCACACCATATTGCTGCAACTCTTCAATCTCGTGAGGCAGTATCGTACCTCCGCCACCTCCAAAAACTTTGATCTGGCCAGAATCATTTCCTTTAAGGAGGTCAATGATGTACTTAAAAAACTCCAGGTGCCCCCCTTGATAAGAAGTGATGGCAATGCCCTGAACATCCTCTTGGATTGCTGCCTGCACTATCTCACGTGCTGACCGATCATGCCCCAGATGAATGACCTCAGCACCAGAGCTTTGCAGTATTCTACGCATGATATTGATCGCCGCGTCATGGCCATCAAATAGAGATCCTGCGGTGAGAATACGAACATGATTTTGGGGAGTATAAACCTGTGTGTCTTCCATCTAGATCAATACTTTCCGTTGATGACAAGTCAAAATTAAGATTAAACGGAAGACCTATTGACAGATGGATAACATAAGGAGATGTACTGCCCCTAATCGGCAATCTCAAGATTAGCAGTGGCTTTACCCTCAAGTGAGGTCATGCCCATCAGATACTTATCGGCAGCGCGAGCAGCTTCTCTTCCTTCTGATATTGCCCAGACCACTAAGCTTTGGCCTCGCCTCATGTCTCCGGCAGCAAATATGTTGTCAATACTGGTCTGATAATCGGTTGTTTGTACATTTCCACGTTCATCAAGGTCAACTCCCAATTGCTCGAGAAGACCCTTGTGTTGAGGATGTAAATAACCGATTGCCAGTAAAACGAGGGTACAGGGGATATCACGTTCAGTTCCAGGAATTTCCTCAAAGCTATATCGACCAGTTTGCTGGTTTTTTTTCCATTCGATATCGACCAGCTGAATTGACTTGACCCTTCCCTTGTCGTCACCTTGAAACGACTTGGTCAATATTGCCCAATGTCGGTCTGCCCCTTCCTCATGTGAAGATGAAGTTCTCAACATCATCGGCCACAGGGGCCAAGGTGTTTCCTCCGCTCTTTTATCTGGTGGCTTTGCCAATAGTTCCAGCTGGGTGACCGATCTGGCTTTATGACGATTTGAAGTTCCGACACAATCTGAGCCGGTATCACCTCCTCCAATGACGACAACATGATGATCAGTGGCCATTATTTCGGTACCGGGTTTGATGCTATCTCCTGCAACTCTTTTATTATTTTGTTCAAGGAACTCCATGGCAAAGTGAATTCCCTCTAAATCCCGCCCCGGAATGTTCAGGTCCCGGGGAATCGTGGAGCCACCACACAACACAATAGCATCAAACTTTTCTTTGAGATCTTTAACCGCGATATTTTGACCCACGTTGGCATTGGTTTCAAATCGGATCCCTTCAGCTTCCATGACAGCCAGACGACGGTCTACTACTGACTTCTCTAGCTTAAAATCTGGTATACCGTACCGTAATAGGCCTCCAATCCTTGTATTTCGCTCGAAGACGGTGACCGCATGTCCGGCCTTGTTCAATTGTGCAGCTGCTGCCAATCCTGCAGGGCCTGACCCTACGATCGCTACCTCTTTGCCAGTGCGAAGTGCTGGAGGATTCGGCTTCACAAGATCTCTCTCAAAGGCCATTTCGGCAATACTTTTTTCGATGTGTTCGATCGTTACCGCCGGTTGATTAATGCCGAGTACACAGGCTGTTTCACATGGAGCCGGGCAAATCCTTCCCGTGAATTCAGGGAAATTGTTCGTCGAGCTCAAAATATCATATGCCAAAGCCCAATCCTCTTTAAAGACCGCATCATTGAAATCCGGAATGATATTGCCCAAAGGACATCCATTGTGGCAAAAAGGAATGCCGCAATCCATACACCTTGCCGCTTGTTCAACTGTCTTTTCAGTTGCAAATGGTTTATATATCTCCCGGTAGTCATTGATCCGCTCCTCGACAGGACGAGCTTCTGGAAGTTGTCGGGTCACTTTTAAGAATCCTTTTGGGTCTCCCATATCAGTTTACTCAGTTTATGCAATTAGCTGGCTGCCACTTGTGTTTGGGCCGATTCCTTCATTTTGATTAACACCGCTTTGTAATCAACAGGCATCACTTTGACAAATTCTTGGTGATGATGGTCCCATTCAGTCAAAAGCTTCAATGCTGCATCGCTACTGGTAAAGCGAAAGTGGTTTCGCAACAAAGATCTCACTTGTTCAAGATCATCTTGCGTAGGTTGCTCCAATTCGACCATACCTAAATTGCAAGAATTGTGAAAGGTCTTTCCAGGATCATAGATATAGGCAATTCCACCGCTCATACCAGCGGCAAAGTTCTTACCCCAGCCACCAATATTCACCACAGTTCCGCCAGTCATGTATTCACAACCATGATCACCGACACCTTCCACTACTGCTTTCGCACCAGAGTTCCTCACAGCAAACCTTTCACCAGCCATGCCGTGAATGTAGGCTTCGCCACCGGTAGCTCCGTAAAGTGCAACATTGCCAATGATGATATTTTCTTCTGGCGAAAACTTTGCCTCACGGTCTGGAGTCACGATAAGACGAGCACCTGAAAGTCCCTTGCCAAAATAATCATTGGATTCACCTTCCAATGTAAATTGCAGCCCTCGTGCTGCAAAGGCTCCAAAACTTTGACCAGCCGAACCTCTGAATCTGAATTCTACCGTTCCATCAGGTAAGCCATCCTCCTTAAATTGTTTTGAAACCTCGTTGGAAAACATTGTACCGACTGCTCGATCAGTATTTCTTATTTCGAAAACTCCAGAAATGGGTTTCCCTGACTCCAAGGTATACCTGGCGTGTTCAATCAGTTTTCGATCTAGAATGTTTTCTATACCGTGATCTTGCTCAATCCGCTTGTATTGTCCTACCGATTCATCCACAGGTTCTTTGTAGAGTATCGGACTGAGATCGAGGGTACGGTACTTCCAATGTTCGATTCCGCCTTTCATCTTGAGCAATTCTACTTTGCCAACCATTTCGTTCACTTTTCTAAAGCCCAATTCGGCCATAATCTCGCGTAATTCCTGAGCAAGGAAAGTGAAAAAATTGATGACGTGCTGAGGATCACCCGCAAATCGCTTTCTGAGTTCCGGGTTTTGTGTAGCAATTCCAACAGGACAGGTGTTCATATGGCATTTTCTCATCATGATGCAACCTTCAACTACCAGAGCAGCCGTTGCAATGCCCCATTCTTCGGCACCCAGCAAGGTAGCGATGGCCAGATCACGACCGGTTCGAATTTGTCCGTCGGTCTGCAGTACGACTCTATCCCGTAACTTGTTTTTTACCAGTGTCTGATGTGATTCAGCTAGTCCCAACTCCCAAGGAAGTCCTGCATGTCTTATGGAGGTCAGCGGACTGGCACCCGTTCCTCCATCGTGACCAGAAATTAAGATGGCATCAGCATGGGCCTTGGCCACCCCGGAGGCAATAATACCTACTCCCGCTTTAGATACCAGCTTGACATTGATCCTGGCATGACGATTGGCATTCTTTAGGTCGAAAATCAATTGAGCCAGATCTTCGATAGAGTAAATGTCATGATGAGGTGGAGGAGAAATTAAACCAACTCCCGGTGTGGAGTGGCGCACCCGGGCAATCCACTCATCAACTTTATGACCAGGCAGCTGGCCTCCCTCACCCGGTTTGGCACCTTGAGCCATCTTGATCTGAAGCTCATCAGCGTTGGTTAAATAGTACGAAGTGACGCCGAAACGACCAGAAGCAACCTGTTTGATTGCTGATCGTTCCAAATCACCATTTTCTTTACGATCAAATCTCACCACATCTTCGCCTCCTTCACCAGAATTGCTCTTGCCTCCTATTCGGTTCATGGCAATCGCCAAGGTAGTATGCGCCTCATGGCTGATCGAGCCAAATGACATGGCACCGGTTGCGAATCGAGGCAGAATATCTTCGACCGGCTCTACTTCATCGATTGGAATGCTGGCACCTTTTCGAAAAGTGAGAAGCCCACGTAGAGTAAGCGCCTTTTCCGATTGCTCATTTATGAGTTTCGAATACTTTCTAAATATTGAGAAATCTTTCTTACGGGTGGAATGCTGTAATAAGTGTATTGTTTGTGGATTGAACAAATGAATTTCGCCTCTCTGTTTCCATTGATAAATCCCTCCTTCTTCCAAATCAGAAGCAGCGACTATTGCATCTGGAAATGCCTGCTTGTGCCTTTGTAGAATCTCCCTGGCCAGATCATCAAAGCCCAGTCCCTGAATACGGGAGATGGTACCACGAAAACATTTCTCGACCACATCAATACGAAGTCCAAGTATTTCAAATATCTGGGCACCTTGGTAAGACCGCAAAGTAGAAATGCCAATTTTCGACATTATCTTTAACAGGCCTTTCCCAACGGACTTTACATAGATTTCAATCAGCTGCTCGAGTGTCTCTCCATTTGCCAATACATTTTTTCGACTTAATTCAGCCACTGTTGCAAACGCCAAATACGGATGAACGGCATTTGCTCCGTATCCAATGAGGGTGGCGAAGTGATGCGTCTCTCTAACATCGCCTGCATCAACGACCAGCGAAGTTTGCATACGCAATCCCACTTTGATCAGGTGATGATGAATTGCACCTACAGCCAGCAACGATGGGATCGGGGCATGTCTTGCATCGGCCTTGCGATCACTGAGGATTAAAACATTGCGGTTGTTACGAACCATATCTTCAGCCACGGCACAGATATGATCCAGAGCTGCAACCAACCTTCCATTCTGTCCATCAGCCAAAAATATCATGTCAAGCTCACCAACATGAAAACTGGAATGGTTTATATTCTTGATTTTCTGGAATTGATCTTTATAGAGAACCGGCTGATCCAGATGGATAAATTTAGCTGCCTCGAGGCCCGGCTCCAATAAATTGTCGGTGCCGCCCAAATGAGAAAACAACGTCATTACACTGCGTTCACGGATTGGATCTATAGGTGGATTGGTCACCTGGGCAAAAAGTTGCTTGAAGTAATTGGACAAATGTTGGGAGTGGTGAGACAATACTGCCAAAGGTGTGTCAATACCCATAGAACCGATCGGATCTTTTTTCGCCTGAATCATTTGAGCAATGATCGTCTTTAGATCTTCCTTGGTAAATCCATGAAGAATCTGTTGCTTGACCAGGATGTGATCGTCCAATACTAAATTTGAAGGAATCTGATGAGGTAAGTTCTTTAAGGTAATCCGGTACTCATTTAGCCATTCCTGGTACGGTCCATTTTTGCAGATCCTCCGTTTTACTTCATCATCTCCAATCACTCGACCCTCATCCATATCTGCAATGAGAATCTTTCCGGGTTGAAGCCTTCCCTTTAACTCAACATTAGATTGGTCTACAGGGAGCACTCCAGCTTCAGATGCTACGATGAGGGTATTGTCTTTAGTAAGTAGATAGCGAGATGGCCTCAAGCCATTTCTATCGAGTGTCGCTCCGACGACAATACCGTCGGTAAAGACAATTGAAGCCGGACCATCCCAAGGTTCCATCAGATTGCTATGGTATTCATAAAATGACCGCTTGTAGTCTTCCATAGACTCATCGTGCTCCCAAGCTTCGGGAATCATCATCATCAGGGCGTGCGGCAGTGACCGACCACTCAATACCAAAAATTCCAAAACATTGTCAAATGATCCGGAATCCGAATGACCAAGGCCTACGATAGGCTTCAACTTCTCTAATTCCAATGCGTTGAAATGCTGCGATTTAAGCATGAATTCCTTAGATGTCCACCAGTTTATGTTGCCTTGGATAGTGTTTATCTCACCGTTGTGTGCCACGTAGCGAAAAGGTTGGGCCAATTTCCACTTGGGCACAGTGTTGGTAGAGAAGCGCGAGTGAATCAGCGCAATGGCCGATGTACAATCTTCGTCAGATAGATCCGGATAGTAAGTTCGCAGCTGACCGGTGGTCAGTTGACCTTTATAGACTACGGTTTTGTAGGAGAAGGAGCACAAGTAGAAATCATCAACGGTCTGGGGGAAAGTATTGTGCACGTTGTGAATGGCGAACTTACGCAGGACATGTAATCGCCTCTCCAGTATTCTGGACTTCAACGGTTCCTTAGGTCTAACAAAAACTTGCTCAATCCTTGGCTCTACTGAGAGCGCTGATGCACCCAGACCTTCACTATCCGTGGGAACTTTTCGATACCCCAATAATTCGAATCCCAGTTCATCAATGTAGTCATTGAACAATACACGGCATTGCGACATCAGATTCTTATTCTTCGGAAAGAATACCATTCCAACTCCATACTCCCCAAAATCCGGTAGTTCAAAGCCAGCAGCTCGGCATTTCTTTTTAAAGAACTCGTGAGGAGTCTGGATCAGAATACCGGCACCATCACCGGTATTCGGTTCACATCCGCAAGCACCGCGATGTTCCATATTATGCAACATGGTCAACGCATCATCAATCAATTGATGACTCTTCTGACCATTTAAATTGGCTATCAGACCTGTACCACAACTGTCTTTCTCCAAGCCAGGGACGTATAGACCTTCGCCACGTACTGACGTCTTTGACATTTAGAAAAAATTTAAGCGAACCGCAAAATTAACAAATAATGTATACTGTTACCTGATGATCGGTACAATCGTTGCAACAGATCCGGTTCCCCGTTGAAAGAGAAGGGGATGAAACATAGTGGACGCAAGCCGCCTATGACTTTACATAGCCTACTGGTGCCGGTGCTCAAGAACGCTGACTGTACTTGCTAAATCGGTACCCTTAGCACGGAGTAGGATAAGCAAATGATAAATCAAATCCGCAGTCTCGTCCAAGAATCTCTCCTGATCATTGTTTTTAGCCTCAATTACAGTTTCTACTGCCTCTTCCCCCACTTTTTGAGCAATCTTATCAAGTCCACTTTGGAAAAGAGAGGATGTATAACTACCCTTTTGCGGATTCTCCTGTCTTGTCCTGATCACTTCTTCTAAATGAGCCAAAAATCCCAACGGAGGAGATTGATCACCAAAGCAAGTCTTAGATCCTGTATGGCACACAGGACCTGTTGGATGAGCCAGGATCAATAATGCGTCGCGATCACAATCCATCCTCACATCAATTAACTCCAAATGATTGCCCGATGTTTCACCTTTGATCCATAGTCTTTCTTTGGAGCGACTATAAAATGTAACTCGCCGACTCTCGACAGTCTGCCTCAAAGCCTGAATATTCATGTATCCCAGCATCAACACTGCACCTGTTTGATGATCTTGCACTATGGCGGGTACCAGTCCGCCGGCTTTGGAAAAATCAATTTCGTCGATACGGTCCGTTTGAAATTGCATAGGAATCAATTTAATCTGATGGGTATGTCCCGGGCCAACAATGCTGCTTTTAACTCAGAAATAGAAATTTCCTGAAAATGAAAGATGCTGGCAGCTAGTCCAGCATCCGATCCAGTGGTCGTAAATAAATCAATGAAATGGTGAATCTCTCCAGCACCACCACTGGCAATTACTGGAATCTGAAGAGATGCTGACAATTGGTTAAGTGCCTGAATGGCAAATCCCTTCTTGGTACCATCGTGGTTCATAGAGGTAAATAGAATCTCACCCGCTCCGAGGTTTTCGACTTCTTTAGCCCAAGAAAAAAGTTCTCGAGATGTCGGTACTGATCCCCCGGCAACATGCACGATCCAATCATCTCCGGAGGAGAGTTTAGCATCGATAGCTACAACTATACATTGGCTCCCAAACCGATTAGCCAATTGCTCAATCAAATCAGGATTCCTGACAGCGGCGGAATTAACAGAAACCTTATCAGCTCCGTTGTCAAGCAAGACCTCTACATCTTCAACGCTGGCGATGCCCCCACCAATTGTGAATGGAATACTGAGATGCTTGGCTACTTGATCCGCCAAATGTGCAAGTGTCTTTCTCTTCTCCTTGGTAGCCGTTATGTCTAGAAAAACCAACTCATCTGCTCCTTGCTCGCTATATAACTTTCCCAAAGCAACCGGATCGCCGGCATCACGTAATTCCACAAAATTGACACCCTTTACCGTTCGGCCATCCTTTACATCCAGACAAGGAATAATTCTCTTGGCAAGCATTAAGCTAAACGTTTAAGTTCTGAGGGTTTGATATTTCCTTCATAAATCGCTTTTCCAATGATACAAGCATGACAGTTGATGTCTTTCAAAGCCCTAACGTCATCCATACTACTTACCCCTCCACTGGCCGTGAGTTTTAGATCTGGAAATTCCTTCAATATCAAACTGTATAACTCTAAGGCAGGGCCTTGCATCATACCATCTTTTGATATGTCGGTGCAAATAATCTCTTCAACTCCCTTCTCAATATATTCTTTAAGAAACTTCTTCCAGTGCAAATCAGTAGCCTCAAGCCAACCCCTGGTTGCAATGTAGCCGTTTCTAAGATCGGCTCCCAAAATAATTTTCTTTGGTCCGAAGATTGCCAGCCAGTCAAAAAATAACTCTGGTTTTTCAGCCGCAATGCTTCCTACTGTAACCTGAAGCGCTCCACATCTGAAGATGGTCTTCAAATCATCTATACTTTTGATGCCTCCGCCAAAATCAATAGCTAAACTGGTTTCAGCCGCTATTCTCTCAACTACATGATGATTGATTACCCGACTTGCCTTTGCACCATCAAGATCGACCACATGCACTCTTTTTAAGCCGTTGGCTTCAAAGCCTTTAGCAACTTCCACGGGATCCTCATGATAAACCTTTTTAGTATCGTAGTTGCCCTTTTCCAATCTGACACATTGGCCACCAATAATATCAATCGCTGGGACTATTTCCATTATTCAATTGCTAAAAAGTTCTCTAATATTTTTGCTCCGACCTTCCCGGACTTTTCCGGGTGAAATTGAGTTGCATAAAAATTATCCTTCTGCATTGCTGAAGAAAATACTTGGCAATAATTCGTCTGTCCTATGGTATGTTCATTTATCTCTATGAAATAACTGTGGACAAAATAAACGTATTGATTCTCCAAGTCGGAGGATAGTAGTGGAGCCGTGTTATTGAAAATCGTATTCCAACCCATATGGGGCACTTTTTCGCCATTCTCAGGTCGGAATCTCTTAACCTTGGCGTCAAAGATACCCAGGCATTCTGTATCATTTTCTTCTGACCACTGGCACATGAGCTGCATACCTAAACAAATCCCCAAAAAGGGTTGCTTTAAGTTAGGTAACACCTTATCCAAACCATACTTGCGGATGAAATGCATGGTGCTGCTTGCCTCACCCACCCCCGGAAAAATCACTTTGTCTGCACTTGAGATCCGATCGTGTTGCCTGGTAAATTCGGCATCAACACCATATCTAACCATGGCATGGTAAATTGATCTTGTATTACCCGCATTGTAATCAATTACAACTACTCTCATCATAAAACACCTTTGGTCGTTGGCAGATCAAATTTATGCATATCACGATTCACAGCTCGGCGAATCGCTCGAGCAAAAGCTTTAAAGATTGATTCGATCTTATGGTGCTCATTAGAGCCTTGCGCTTGGATGTTGAGGTTACACTTGGCAGCATCTGAAAATGATTTAAAAAAGTGATGAAACATTTCAGTGGGCATATCCCCTACCATTTCTCTGGTGAAATTCACATTCCAAACCAACCACGGCCTTCCTCCAAAATCTAGCGACACCGTGGCAAGACAATCGTCCATAGGTAAGCTGTATCCATATCTTTCGATGCCTCTTTTCGTCCCAAGGGCTTGATCAATAGCCTCGCCCAAAGCCAGCGCTGTATCTTCAATGGTATGGTGTTCATCCACATTCAAGTCGCCACGGGTGCTCAAAGTCAAATCCAGACCACCGTGTTTACCCAATTGATCAAGCATGTGATCAAAAAAGGAAAGACCAGTCGAAATGTTGGTCTCACCAGATCCATCAAGAATTAGCTGGACCTCAATCTCCGTTTCTTTGGTGACCCTTTTATGATTGACGGCTCTTGGCAAATTTTTTAGATAACGATAGATTGATTCCCACTCCTGTGTTTCCAAAGCGATGGTCGGGCTCAGATCAGTCCCGTCTGCCATATGGTCATCACTACTATCCTCTGACCGACCCAACAAAATTCCCCGGGCACCAAGTCGGTGGGCAAAAACCATATCCGTGAGTCGATCTCCTATGACAAAGGAGTCTGAGAGATCATAATTCCCCTTTAGATAGTGTTGGACTCGACCGAGATTGGGCTTTCGGTCATCCGATTGATCAGCAGCAAAACTCCGGTCAATAATAATTTCATGCCAAGTGACACCCACACTGTCCAACGTGCGAATAAGAAGATTTTGAAGCGGCCAGAAGTCCTCTTCTCGATAGGATTCTGTTCCTAGGCCATCTTGGTTGGTTACCATGACCAGATCATAGTCCAATTCCCGAGCAATGGCAGAAAGACACGTAATCGCATGAGGCAGGAAAGATAGTTTATCGATATGGTCAATCTGATAGTCAGAGGGAGGTTCGGTGATGATCGTACCATCCCGGTCGATAAAAAGTAGCTTCCTCATAGTATTTCTTCAAGAGTAGCCAATAAATGATCATTTTCTTTGATCGTTCCAATCGTGATTCTCAGACAACCTTCGCACAAGGGGACTGACGAACGATCGCGCACGATAATTCCCTTTCGCTTAAGGGCTTCAAATATTACTTTAGGCTGTTCAAATCTAACCAGAAGAAAATTGCCCTCGCTAGGATATACTTGATGAACACATGGCAACTGGCTCAGTGCACTGTACATGCGGTGGCGCTCTTCTTTAATCCCTTGGATCCGAGATTGGACCTGGTTTATGTTACTGAGCTTTTCAAGGACATAATTCTGTGTCAGTGTATTGATATTGTAAGGAGGCTTGACTGCATTGAGATAGTCGATTGTCGCTCTTTGAGCAAACACGAGCCCGAGTCGCACACCAGCCATTCCCCAAGCTTTGGAGAATGTCTGCATCACCACCAGCTTCGGGTATACATGAATTTGAGACACTAAGCTTGGTTGCGAGGCAAAATCTTGATAGGCCTCATCTACAACAACAATTCCAGGGAATTCACTGATCAACCTCATCAAGGTATTCTCCTCAATTGTGGAACCGGTTGGGTTGTTCGGATTACATAAAAAGAGCAGCTTGCAATTTGCATCAGCCTCCTTGAAAATCGTATCCAAGTCTGGCTGAAACCCTTCCAACAGTGGTACCTTCTTTACCAATACATTTGATATATCGGCACAGACTTCATACATGCCATAGGTAGGTGGCAGAATCAATATGGAATCTTTTGTTGGTTCACAAAAGATTCGAATGAGTAAGTCAATGGCCTCATCGCTCCCATTACCCAAGAAAATCTGTTCGGCTGGGACCATCTTGATTGTTGAGATTTGCTTCTTGAGTACTTTTTGGAGGGGATCGGGATATCGATTCACTACAGATGGGTGGGGATTCTCATTGGCATCCAAATATATCTCAGCATGACCATCAAATTCATGACGTGCAGAACTATATGGCTTTAACCTTCGTATATTTGATCGAACCAAACTATCCATTTCCATATCCAAGATCCTTTAATCTGATGCTCACTGCCTTACGATGTGCTTCTAGGGATTCAGCTTGAGCCAATGTTTCGACAGTAGGACCAATGTTCTTGAGACCATCCGCGGAAAGACTTTGGAAGGTAATCTTTTTGACAAACGAATCTAGTGATACGCCACTGTATGAACGAGCCCAGCCATTGGTGGGTAGCGTATGGTTTGTTCCTGAAGCATAATCGCCCACTGCCTCTGGGCTGAAATTACCAAGAAACACGGACCCAGCTGAAAGGATCGAGTCAGTTGACTTATGTGGATCACGTACACATAAGATCAGATGCTCGGGAGCATATTGATTAGAGAAAGACAGGCATTGTGATAACTCAGAGAAATAAACAAATCGACTATGCTTCAAGGCTTGCTGAGCGGTACGAGCCCTTGGCAAGTTTAATAATTGACGATCCAATTGTAGAATGGTTTCTTCCAAGATTCTTTCTGAAGTCGTGAGGAAGACGACCTGACTATCTGGTCCATGTTCTGCTTGAGAAAGTAGATCAGCTGCGAGATAAGAAGGTACGGCACTTTCATCAGCTATCACTAATACCTCCGACGGTCCAGCGGGCATGTCAATAGCCACACCATATTTTTGCGCTTGCATCTTAGCTTCAGTTACGTATTGATTGCCCGGGCCAAAGATTTTATCAACTTTGGGAATACTTTCAGTGCCAAATGACATTGCCGCAATGGCTTGGGCCCCACCAACACAAAAAAGTTCCTTTAGGCCACATAGCTTGGCAGCGAACTGTATTTCTGGTGCAATACTTCCACCTTTGCCTGGAGGGGTGCACAAGATGATGCGATGACAGCCAGCTATCTGAGCCGGTATACCCAGCATGAGTACGGTGGAAAATAATGGTGCTGACCCTCCTGGTACATAAAGACCCACCGTCTCTATAGGCCGAGATTCTCGCCAACAACTCACGCCTGGCATCGTAAAGATGCGATTAGACATCAACTCCTGGCTCTTATGAAATTTTCTGATATTGGAAAAAGCCCTCTCTATGCTCTCCTTGAAATTTTCAGACACCGGCGGAATCGATTTAATATGCACTTGAACTTTGTCGATATCAATGCCATCATATTTTCTAGTAAGACTCAACAGGGCTTGGTCTCCCCGTTTACGTACTTGTTGCATAACGGCATCGACCGTATTGATTAAATCTTGCTGTTCAGCCGTGGGTCGCATCAATAGTGTGGACCATTGATCGGGCTGGGGTTGACGATGTATTGTAATATGATCTCTAATAGACATTTGGAGTCAAACAATCATTTTTTCAATAGGGACGACCAATATTCCTTGTGCTCCCAAATCCTGCAGCTTATCTATTACCTCCCAAAACTTATGCTCGTTTACTACCGAATGAATCGAACTCCATCCTTCCTCGGCCAAAGGTAGAACTGTAGGACTTTTCATTCCTGGTAGCACATTAACGATATCTTTGACTTTGTCATTTGGGGCATTTAATAAAATATATTTAAAATCTCGAGCAGTCAGCACACTGGCAATTCGAAAATCTAACTGGTTTAGTAGCTCTTGTTTTTGCTCGTTCAAATTCAACCCCTTGATCAGCATGGCCTCCGATTTCATGACGATCTCGACCTCCTTAAGTCCATTGCTTAAGAGGGTGCTGCCGGTGCTCACAATATCCATTATACCGTCTGCTAAACCGATACCGGGAGCTATTTCCACCGAACCCGAAATCGGATGGACTTCAGCTGAAATACTATTGTCGTCGAGATACTTCTGTAAAATATTGACATATGAGGTTGCAATCTGCTTCCCATCAAAATAGCTAATGCCATCATATGGCAACGATTTAGGTATGGCAAGGGATATACGGCATTTAGAAAAACCAAGATTTCTTACAACGTCAACCTGCCGTTGACTTTCAATAACTACATTTTCTCCGACGATACCAACATCAGCTACTCCATCTTCGACATATTGAGGGATATCGTCATCCCTTAGAAACAAAATCTGAGCAGGGAAATTGAGTGCGGGAGTAATGAGTTGGTTTTTACCATTATTAAATCTCAAACCACAATCTCTCAAGAGGGCAAGAGACCCGTCGCTCAATCTCCCAGATTTTTGTATCGCTATCTTTAACATTTGTGTTCATATTTCTAAAAGCAAACGGCTTATCACATCTGCCGTGATAAGCCGCATTATCGGTTACTCCATAAGTGCACCCTATCACTGCCTAGGCAAATGACGATGATGCTGTTTATAGAATGGGCTCTTCATACTTCTTAGTCGCCAAATTTAGCAAAAGAAGCAGGAAGATTAAAATAAATCGATTGAGGCAACATCTGGGACACCTTATGGATCTTATCTATAATGGTGCACAGCAGGTACCATCGACTTTTTTTTTGAAGAATTTTTGAATTAGGTTTTTGTTTCAGCTACAGAGAACCTCCGAGCATTCGTGACAATCTATCGCGAATGCTCTTTTTGTTCTTGATGATCCACATGATCAACAAATACGTCATGGTTGAAAAATTGTTTTGAGTTATTGGATGCTTGGAAAATCGTTGAGTTATTAGATTTCCGGGCACTTCACCTTCACCCTCTTCCTTTGGGGCCGGATAAAATCGATAAAATGCATCACAGAGAGTTCTGGACCACCAAATCCGCGACTGGCTTTCCGCAATGGCGATATATTTAAATCAAAGGAAAACGAGAACACCGTATTGCGAATATCATATCGCAAGGATGCGATGAGTGCGTCACGATTGAACTCACCTTCCTTTATTGACCATCGATACCAAAAACCAACATAAAAGGCATACTCTGGTCGCACATAGCTGCGCGTCTCCCGGGTAATCTTTAAGAAAGATCCCATATTAAACTCGCGATGAGGATGCTGGTCAAAGAAGATAAAACTGGGCTTTAGGGTGGTAAATTGATTCATCTTTATACTTGCTCCACCATGAAGAATATATCTTGGAATGAGGGAGGTACCATCTCGGTAATCTTGGTCGTTTTTGCTGAAGGAGACCAGCGCCTGATTTAGATGGTAGATTGAACCGCCCACATAGAGAAAATCCTCACGTCGAAGCGGCATGAACCATGCTGCTCCGGCATTGAGATCGTAGTACGTCAATTGGTTGCTAAAATCTCCACCTTGGAGATATGGATCTTGGTCGAAGACCCTTAGATCCGTTAAATCAAGTCGATTTTGAACAATGCCATTAGACACCCCCACGGAAACAAAATGATCTCCATAGGCATTTAGGGCCTTCAAATAGGAAAAGGTCAGGTTTGCTGATACCGTTCGAAAATTGAGGTCCCCGGCTTTATCTGAACTGACTTGGAGACCTACTCCTACATCGTCCTGTAAGCCAAAACCTTGGTTGAGCTTCATATCAGCGGATCCCAGAAAAGTCTGGAAACCATTGGTAAACGTCTGCCATTGACTGCGATAGTTACCAATAAATCGCATATCTCCGTTGAAAAGGCCGGTCATGGCAGGATTGATGTACGTCGGAGATGCATGGATGTGTGACAGATGAATGTCCTGTCCATCGACCCGATTGAACCCCATGAGTATAATTAGGATACAAATCAGCTTAACTGACGTAACGATATTTATTTTATTTCTCAAGTTCATCCATTCATAATGGAGTCTGAGTGGAATTGGTGCGTGAAGGGGACCACACGTTTCACTGTAAAGTATCTTCATGGTCTAGATTTTAGGTTATAGAAGTATATTCAAATTGCCCTCTTTAAACGTTGTTAAATATTTTATCCAAACATATCTCAGGTTTCTCTCACTATCTGATCACTGTGACGTTGCCGGTTAAGAAAAACTGCTCTCCACCAATACACAACACGGTCATTGTATACATGTATACCCCAGGGTTAACTGGTTCATTTAGGTAAGTTCCATCCCATTTATCGTCAAGATTGCTGCTTTCAAATACGATTTCACCCCACCGGTTAAAAATTTGAACCAGTTCCACCTCCGCAGTGCCTTCATTTCTGATTTCGAACAAGTCATTGCTGCCATCTTCATTAGGCGTAAAGGCATTGGCTGCGATGATTCGTTCTACATCGCAAAGACCCTCAATCAACACATCAACCGTTCCTTCCTCATCACAGTCTAACTCATTGGAAGCTACTGCACGATAAGTAGTATTTGAAGTCGGTTGCACCACAACGCTGGGACAGTCTGAACAGAGCAGTTCTCCAGTATTGAGGTTATACCAATCGATCGTAGATCCTGCATTTTCTACTAGGGCGGTTAAGGTTACAACCTCACCGGTCGAGATGGTTTGATCTTCTGGCATAGTTAAGCCAGGTAGAGGAACGACTTCAACAGTTACACTATCGGTAACTACCTGATCTCCACAACCAATTCCCGTCAGTACATAGGTTGTAGTCTGGCTAGGCGATGCGGTTGGATTCAAACAGTCATCACATGACAGATCTTGCGAAGGCGACCACTGTAACGATTGGTAATTCACGCCAACCGCGGTTAACTCCACCGTTTCTCCTTCACACACAATTGCCGGAAATGCTTCGAGCTCTATACCTGGTAGTAGACTGATGTTGTAGGTAACGATGCTGTCACATCCAAAAGCACTGGTGTATGTCTTGGAAATTACCGTGTCGACACCTATACTTTCACCGTCGATATCTACAAATTCACCTTCACAGATAGAAAAGTCCAGCGTTTGCTCGATAAAGTCAGTGAACTCGATGTGGAGTATGGAAATGCTATCACAACCAGCAGTGGAAGGCAGGGTGTCGCGATAGGTTCCTGCAATACTATACGTGACACCATAGATCTCCACTGAGTCGCCATCACAAATTTGAAAGGTCTCTTCGGTCACAATCTGCTCACTGACTTGTAGAGATAAATGGACCGTACTGTCGCATCCATCACTACTTGTCAGGAGAATATCATATTCACCCGTTGCGTTAAAGGTCTCGCTACCAACCGTATACGATTGTCCTTCACAGATACTGGCGCTGACATCCACGTTCTTGACCGGCAGAACTTCTAAGGACAACTCCACAATACTATCACATCCACCACCTGTCATCAAAGTATCATAGTAGATTCCACTGGTAGTGACATTCTGTCCGGCGAAAGAATAGCTTTCATTTTCACACATAGTGTGCTCGACTGCGGTAAACTTCTCAGTCACGATATTGACCTGAATCTGAAGAATACTGTCACAGCCCCCAGTACTCATCAGAGTATCCAGGTAGCTTCCAGCCTCATCATAGAAAGTACCATTGACCGAGACGCTATCTCCTTCACAAAGGGTATAAGATAGATCTTCGGTGATGGCATCTACGAGGGAAAGATTAAGGATGATGATGCTGTCACAACCGGAATTTGAAACTAGCGTGTCATAGTAAGTTCCAGCGGTCGAAATATCATTTTCATTAAAAGTCAGGGAAGTTCCATTACATATTTCCCGGTCGATTGTTGTTCGATTTTCCTCCAGCACAATCAAATTCAGCGTTATGACGCTGTCACAACCTGAAGTACTGGTCAGGGTATGTTCATAAGTGCCGGACTCAGTAAGCTCACTTCCGAAGAACGAATAGGTAGAACCAAAACATAGTTGGCTGTCAATCACTGTACTCAATACTGAGTTTACCTGCAGCAAGAGGGTGACGATGCTGTCACAGCCAGCAGAACTGCTTAAGATTTCTTCATAAGAGCCAGAGACCGTGTAATCCTGGCCGTTGAAAGAATAGATCTGACCTTCACAAATCTGTGCTGATATGGTGTCACGTATGACATCAAAGAACTGAAGATCGACTGTCACTATGCTGTCACAACCCAATGTGCTTACCAAGGTATCCGAGTAGATGCCGGTTGAATCCAATACCAACTGTCCGAAGTTGTAGGTTTCTCCTTGACACAAATCAACCTCTAAGTCAGTGGTTAAGATATCTTTGGTAACCACATTGGCGATCACCGTACTATCACATCCCTGACTGCTAACATAAGTTGCATTATAAGTACCATCGGCACTAATTTCCTGTCCATCAAAGGTGAATGACTGACCCTTACAAAGCTGCACTTCAAACTCGTTGACAATATCCTCTAAGACTGTGAGATTATACGTGACAACACTGTCGCAACCTGCGGTACTTGCAAGGGTATGATCAAACGTACCGCTGCTGTTTAGTGCTGTACCGAAGAAATCAATCGATTCTCCAAAGCAAATCGCAGTGTCAATCGTCGTACTGAGCTGGGCATTGACCTCAAGAATAAGTGTTACCAGACTATCACATCCCTTGGATGTACTCAAAAGCTCTTCATAGGTGCCTGAACTTGAAAGCACCTCACCGGCAAATGTATAAGTTTGACCTTCACAGATTTGTGTTTTAATTGTATCAAACTTATGTTGATTTACCTGGAGGGTCAATGTGACAATACTATCACAGCCTATTGTACTGAGCAGGGTATCAACATAGGTGCCAGCACTATCAAGCTGTTGTGATCCAAAGGTATAGCTATTACCTTGGCAAATATCTTCCATCAGCTCGGTAGTAAGGACGTCCTTGACCTCCAATAGAAGTGTAACTACGCTGTCACAACCCATAGTGCTTTGGAAAATGCCATTGTAAGTACCATCACTTGTGAGATCCTGATTGTTAAAAGTGTATGATTGACCAGGGCAAATCTGCGCCGATATCGTATCGGTAATTTGATCAATGACTGACAGGTCTAGGATAATGACACTGTCACACCCGGCCTGTGATGCTAAGGTGTGCTCATATGTACCCGCTTCAGTCAGGGTTTGGGTAAAGAAGGAGTACGAACCTCCGAAACATATCTCCGCCTCCATGTTTGTCTCCAATCGATTGTTGACGGCAAGAATCAATGTGACTACACTGTCGCAGCCGGCAGAGCTGATGAATGATGCTTCGTATACACCAGTACTTGTATAGGTTTCTCCATTAAAGGTATAGGATTGATCTTCACAAATCTGGACATCCAGGGTGTCTCGAATGACATCATGGAAGGTCAAATTTAGGGTCACAATACTGTCACATCCAGATGTTGAAGTAACGGTATCCATATATACTCCGGAGCTGGTTAGATTCTCCCCTCCAAAGGTGAAAGATTCTCCGGTACAGCTCTGAACATCCAATTCATTGAATACGGTGGGTATGACGGCTAATTGAAGGACAACTATGCTGTCACATCCGGCATCCGAGATCAGCGTGTCCCGATAGATTCCTGGAAGGGTTAAGTTGTTCCCTCCAAAGGGGAATTGGGAACCTTCACAGATGTCTTGAGAAATATTGGTCGTAACCGCTGGCACTACATTGAGATTGAGTGTGACTACACTGTCGCATCCTGCCTGTGAAGTGTAGGTTTTGGTGTAGGTGCCTGAGGTAGAAGTAATGTCTCCATCAAAATCATAGGTCTCACCTTCACAAATCTCTTCATCTAAGACTGTACTCAATTGGTTGAGCACCTCCAACTCCAAGGTTACAACACTATCACAGCCAGCTGCACTTACAAAAGTCTCTTGATATGTACCAGATACCGAATAGCTATTAGAACCCAGCGTATAGGAATCTCCTTCACAAATCTGAACTGAAATCGTGTCTTCAATTATGGTTAGTATAGCCAAGTCAAGCGTTATTATACTGTCGCAACCCGCAGTTGATTGGAGGGTAACGCTATAGATTCCGGTTTCTGAATAAGTATTGTTACCTACAGTATAAGTTCCACCTTCACAAAGGCGCTGGGTGATTTGAATGTCATAGACAGGGTGAACAGTGAGATCAACGATAACGATACTATCACAGCCGTTAACTGTTTGATGTGTTTGGGTATAGACTCCAGTTTCAAAATAACTGGAATCGCCTAGCTGAACAGTATCACCAGCACAGATATTGAAAATATAAGTAGTGTCGTACTGTTCAAAAACCATCAGGTCAACATGGATCATGCTGTCACAACCCGCAGCCGAGGGTATGGTGATATCATAGGATCCTGTTTCATTGAGAATCTCTCCACCCACATTTATAAATTCTCCAGCACAAAGCACGGCAGCAAAAGAAGTATCCTTTTGTGGATCGACGGTTAAATCCAGCGTCACCAAACTATCACAGCCACCACTCGAGGGCAGGAGCACGGAGTAGATACCCGTCATGTTGTAAGTAGATCCTCCCATCGAGAAGGATTCACCCTCACAGAGTACTTCAGTTAGAAATGTCTTTAGCGTATCAACTACCTGTAGATTTAAAGTTACAATACTGTCACAACCTCCTGAAGCGACTAGATTTTCTATGTATGTTCCATTCTCGCTATAGTAGTTACTGCCAACCATGATCGAGTCTCCAATACAGATGGTCTCGTCGATCGTAACTTCAATGTCCTCAGTGACGGTCAGCCTCAAGTTCAATATACTATCACAACCCGTTTGTTGCGAAGTCAAAATGTATTGCCACCCTCCACTCCGAGTGTGAATATTTCCTGCTGCCTCAAATGATTGTCCTTGACAGATGGTGACATCCAGGTCCTCAACAACCGGAGGTATCGTGTTGATCTGAATACTTATGATACTATCACAACCAAACTGATCGGTCAGAATCACAGTATAGTTACCAGCAACATCAAAATCCTGGCCAGCCACATTAATAGTAGACCCCTCACATATTGTTTCTTCGATGCTCGTGGTTGTGGGTTGGATCACTGTCAAATTGATAGTAACGATACTGTCACAACCCTTGGCATTGGTTATAGTCTCGGTGTAGGTTCCGGTTTCGTTTAAGACGGAGCTTCCGATGATGAAATTGTCGCCTTCGCAGATGATGGGGTTGATGGTGGCAAAGGTGTTCACATTAACCGTAAGGTCTAGATTAACGATGCTGTCGCAACCATTTGGGCCAATCAGTACATCGGTGTATGAACCTGATTCCGAGTACTGAGAGGTGCCTACAGTATATGTCTCTCCTTCACAGATTTCTTCGACCAGATCAGTAACAGAAGGCTGAGTAATGATCAATTCGATTTCCTCAGAAATTACGTTACAATCGTTATTGGTGAGATTTAGTACATTGTCGGCAACGATAAATCGATATAAGCCAGCATTGGAATTCTGGACATTATTGATCTGATGAATCAGGTCATCACCGCCCGGTACATTTACCCAAAAGCCACTAGTAAAAAACTGCCACCGATATACCGGATTTGTATAGTTGTTGGTCACTGTAGCTGTCAGTGTAACATCATGACCAAGGCAAACGGGATTTGGATTTATTGAGATTTCGACGTTGGGCTGGCAGTCGACAACGGTGATTTGCTGCATGACGATTTCGCTGTTGTCACAGCTATCGGTGGCCGACCATGTCCGGACAATATCATAGGTGTTTTCACATTCACCAGGAATGATTACTTCCGAAAATTCGATAGTTGGGATACCGCAATTATCGGTAGCTTGAATTTGCAAACCGATTTGTGGAGGATCAGGTATGGCATCACATTGCACCGTTTCATCAACGGGCACTCCCGTAAACTGAGGTGGGATACTGTCGTTGATTCGAATGGTCTGAGTACAAGTTTGCAGATTTCCACACCAGTCTGAAATCTGATAGGTACGGGTGAGGGTCTCAGGGCACTTGTTGCCATCGCTGACGTCTCCTAACCATGCAAAAGAAAGGGGGTCAATGGCACAATTGTCGCTGACCGATCCTCCGCCATTCTCGAAAGATGTTAGATCACCAAAAGGCGGGGGAACATCAGAAATACAGGCAAAAGCAAGACCACCTGGACAGCTAATTGTCGGATCTTGCGTATCTTCTATTGTGATGGTTTGAGTACATGACACCTGAAGGTTGCAGCTATCATACACTGTAAAGGTACGTTCAATGATAATGGGACAAAGCGGATCAATTAATTCATCTTGATATTCTATCAATGCTATCCCGCAATTGTCACCGGCATTTCCACCCATGCTGATCAGATCACTCAAAGTGATGATCACTGGCGTTTCACTGTATCCGAACTGGGCGACTTCAGCCACGTTGACTAAATCATCGGTTGAACACGCCTCAATGGTCACATCAGCTGGACAACTTATGGTTGGATCAACCACATTATTGATTTCAATCTCTTGCGTGCAATCTATGCGGTTTCCGCAACTATCCACCACCACAAAGGTCCTTGTAATTGTGAGTGGACAATCCCCTGCTTGAATATCATAATAGAATAGACTATCAATGTAACAGTTGTCGCTTGCATCTCCACCGATCGATTGTAAATCAGCTAGCGATATCACCCTTACCGTCTCACTATATTCCAGATTGCCGACAGCAGCAGCACTCGCCAGATCATTTTCATCACAACCATCAATAGACTGATCTGCAGGGCAAATGATGGACGGTAGAGTAGTATCGTCGATCTCAATGAGCTGATCACACTCGACTCGATTGCCGCAACTATCGATAGCAACAAAAGTTCTGGTGACCTGAGTTGGGCAACTTCCAGCCTGCACATCCCGGTAATAGAGACTATCAAGTCCACAGAGATCGCTGGCATTGCCTCCAATTCCCTGTAGATCTACAATGGTTATGAATCGAATCGTCGGACTAAATTCTAGATTTCCGACTTGGAAAGCTGTGGCAAGATCAGCTACAGAACATCCTTCGATTGATACATCGGCTGGACATACCAAGCTAGGATCGGTCGTATCGTCAATCTGGATCTCTTGATCACATTCAGCACGATTGCCGCAACTGTCAACCACCACGAAGGTTCGCGTAACAATCGTAGGACAGGAGCCGGTTTGTATATCCCGGTAATACAGGCTATCGATTCCACATTCGTCATTGGCTGATCCTCCCAACCCTTGGAGGTCAGACAAAGTAATCTCTCTAATCCCAGCACTGAATTCTAGATTTCCGACCTCAGATCGTGAACCGAGATCTGAAGTATTACAGGCCTCCAAGACCACGTCACCCGGACAAGAAATCGTTGGCACAGTAGTATCGTCGATCTGAATTTCCTGCTGGCACTCCAGACGATTTCCACAGCTATCAGTTACTACAAAAGTGCGAGTGACAACTATCGGGCATGAGCCAGATTGTGTATCAAAGTAGTACAAACTATCAATGCCACAATTGTCCGCGGCATCTCCGCCAAGTCCCTGAAGATCTAAGACTGATATGATTCTGGGAGCAGTGCTAAACTCTAGATTTCCGACTTCGGAGGCGGTGGCAAGATCGTACACACCACACCCTTCTAAATTCTGATCCACTGGACAGGTTAATGTAGGATTTGTGGTATCGTCGATTTGGATCTCTTGTGTACAATCGGCTCGATTACCGCAACTGTCAACCACTACGAAAGTTCTCGTGATAATAATTGGACAGGTTTGAACCTGATTATCAATGTAATATAGACTGTCAATGCCACATTCGTCGGAAGCACTACCACCAATGCCGGTGATATCAGCGACTGAAATAAATCGAGGGATTTCGCTATACTCCAGGTTGCCAACCTGTGGAGTGCTGGCCAGAATACTTACACCACATGCCTCTAATTGTAGATCTGTGGGACAGGAGATTAGTGGATCAGTCGTATCGATAATCTGGATCTCTTGCTGACATTCTGTACGATTTCCGCAACTGTCCACAGCCACAAATGTGCGGGTAATAATCAAGGGACAGAACCCTGTTTGTTGATCAAAATAATAGAGACTATCGATATTGCAGTTATCGCTCGCATCTCCTCCAAGGCCCTGAAGGTCTGTAAGAGTTATTTCTCTGATCGTTTCGCTATATTCTAAGCTACCAACCTGTGGTGAAGAGGCTAAGATGGTCTCGTCGCAACCCTCGACAACTTCGTCGCCTGGGCAAGTGATCGCAGGAAAAGTTGTGTCGTCGATCTGGATTTCTTGTTGGCATTCTACCCGGTTGCCGCAACTATCTACTGCAACGAAAGTCCTGGTAACAATAATCGGACATGAACCACTTCTTGAATCCAGGTAGTACAGACTGTCTAAGCCACAGTTGTCACTGGCATCTCCTCCAATTCCTTGTAGGTCAGTAGTAGTAATAAACCTCGGAACTTCACTGTATTCGAGGTTACCCACCTGGGGAGAAGTAGCCAGATCTTCGACACCGCACGCTTCCAGAACATCATCGGCTGGGCAAGTCAAGAGTGGATCGGTAGTGTCATTAATCTGTATCTCTTGTGGGCATTCTACCCGATTCCCGCAGCTGTCGGTAGCTACATAGGTACGTGTAACAATAATCGGACAGAAACCTGTCTGAATGTCGTAATAATACAAGCTATCCAGACCACAAAGGTCACTGGCATTTCCACCTAAGCCTTGTAAATCCGCAAGTGTTATTATCCTGGGTAAGGGGCTGTATTCAAGATTTCCAACCTCGGGAGCATTTGCTAGATCATATACACCACAGGCTTCCAAAACCTGATCTGTGGGGCAGGATAATACGGGATCTGTTGTGTCATCAATCTGAATTTCTTGATCACAATCCACCCTATTTCCACAACTGTCTACCACGACAAATGTCCGTGTAACAATGATAGGACAGCTGCCTGCCTGTTGATCCACGTAATAAAGGCTGTCGATCCCACACTCATCAGATGCATCGCCGCCAATCCCCTGCAGTTCGGCCAAAGTGATGAAACGAGGTACTTCACTATACTCCAGATTCCCCACCTGTGCACTGTTTGCCAAATCATAGACACCACAAGCTTCGAGAATTTGGTCTACTGGGCAGGTGATTACGGGATCGGTGGTATCATCGATCTGGATTTCTTGGGTACATTCTGCACGATTGCCACAGCTGTCAACCACAACAAAGGTTCTTGTAATAATGATGGGACACGCATTGGTCTGATCATCAAAATAATAAAGGCTGTCGATCCCACATTCATCGCTGGCGGATCCACCCAAACCCTGAATATCACCCAGGGTAATGGGTCGCACAATTGCGCTGTATTCAAGGAACCCAACCTGTGCACTGGTAGCCAGTATTCCAACATCGCAACCCTCGATCTGCTGATCGGAAGGACAGCTAATGAGGGGATCCGTAGTATCGATAATTTGAATTTCTTGGGTACACTCTACCCTATTCTCACAACTGTCAACAACTACAAAGGTCCTAGTAATGACAATGGGACAGAAACCTGTTTGCGTATCAAAATAATAAAGGCTATCAATACTACAGTTGTCACTTGCATCGCCACCTAGACTTTGGAGATCAGCCACAGTTATTGGGCGGATATCGGTGCTAAATTCCAACGAACCGACTTGGGCACTGGTAGAAAGAATGGACTCGTCGCACCCCTCGATGATTTCGTCAGAAGGACAGGTAAGTAAAGGATCAGTGGTATCATCGATAACAATCTCCTGAGAACAATCGACCTGATTGCCACAGCTGTCAACAGCAACAAAAGTTCGTGTTACGATAATTGGACAGGAACCTGCTCTTGTATCGTAGTAGTATAAACTGTCCAACCCACAATTGTCGGTAGCATCTCCGCCCAGACCTTGAAGATCACTGGGAAGAATAAACCGGGGCACGGCACTAAATTCGAGGTTACCTACCTGCGGTGAGGTTCCCAAGTCTTCTACTCCACATGCTTCCAATACATCATCTGCTGGACAAACAAGACTAGGATCGGTCGTATCATCAATCTGAATCTCTTGCGTGCAATCTGCTCGATTACCACAACTATCTGTTACCACGAAAGTTCGTGTTACAATGATCGGACAGCTTCCCGCCTGGACATCGAAATAATATAAACTATCGATGCCGCACAAATCACTTGCATCACCTCCCAGACCTTGCAGATCAGAAAGTAGAATAGTTCTCGGCACAATACTGAACTCTAAGAATCCTACCTGAGATGAATTAGCCAGGTCATAAACACCGCAGGCCTCCAAAACCTCATTCGCTGGACAGGTTATGGTTGGATCGGTTGTATCATCAATTTGGATCTCCTGGGGGCATTCCGCTCGGTTCCCACAGCTGTCAACAACCACATAAGTACGAGTTACAATGATCGGACAGCTTCCAGTCTGCGTATCAAAATAGTAGAGGCTATCGATGCCGCACTCGTCACTGGCGCTCCCGCCCTGACCTGTCAAGTCACTTAAGGTGATGAATCGGATTGACGAACTATATTCGAGATTGCCTACTTGTGGGGAATTGACAAGGTCATATACACCACATGCTTCAATGACTTGATCTGCTGGACAAGTAATCAAGGGATCGGTAGTATCATCAATTTGAATTTCCTGGTCACATTCTGCCCGATTACCACAACTATCAACCACAACAAAGGTCCTAGTCACAATGATAGGGCATGATTCATTCTGGGTATCAATATAGTATAGACTATCTATCCCGCAGTTATCAGATGCAGCGCCTCCTAGATTGGTGAGATCTGCCAATGTTATTGGCCGGATGGCCGCACTGTATTCCAGGTTTCCTACTTGCGGTGAGGAAGCTAAAAAACTCACATCACAAGCTTCAACGACCTGATCGACAGGACAAGTAATGATTGGATCTGTGGTATCGTCGATTTGGATTTCTTGGGTACACTGTACTCTGTTGCCACAGCTATCGATTGCCACAAAGGTTCGAGTAATGACAATTGGGCAGGCTCCGGTGCGACTATCAAAGTAGTAGAGGCTATCAATGCCACAGTTGTCACTGACATCTCCTCCGGCACCTTGCAATTGAGTTACAGTAATTAAGGTGATGTTTGGACTATATCCCAGGTTTCCCACCAAAGAAGAAGTGTCGAGGTCTCCTATCAAACAGGCCTCAACCACCTGATTTGAAGGACAGGTTAGTACCGGATCCGTTGTATCGTCAATTTGTATCTGCTGAATGCAATTTGCACGATTGCCACAGCTATCCACTACGGTAAAGGTCCTGGTAATAAGAATAGGGCAATTTCCCGACTGTGCGTCGACATAATAGAGGCTATCTATTCCGCAATTGTCTGCTGCATTGCCTCCCAGGCCCTGTATATCTCCCACAGTGATGATTCTCGGTATTTCACTGTATTCCAAATTACCCACTTGAGGTGAGTTGGCCAGATCATCGGCCGAACAAGCCTCGAGCACATCATCAGCCGGACAGGTGATGGTGGGCAATGTTGTATCGTCGATCGTAATTACTTGTGGACAGTCCACTCGGTTATTACAAGAATCAACTACTACAAAGGTCCTGGTGATGGTTATTGGACAGGATCCATTTTGGATATCAATGTAGTAGAGACTGTCGATGCCACAAAGATCACTCGCGTTTCCTCCTGCGGCCTGCAATTCGGCAACAGTTATGAACCGAATCGATTCGCTGTATTCCAAATTGCCGACTTGAGGTAATGTAGCCAAATCATACACTCCGCAGGCTTCAATATTCTGCGGTCCGGGGCAGGTCAACACCGGATCTGTTGTATCATTGATTTGAATGGTTTGGGTACATTCCGTACGATTTCCACAAGAATCCACCACTGCATAAGTTCGAGTAATCACTATGGGGCAGGAACCCGACTGGGTGTCGTAATAGTACAAACTATCGATGAAGCAATTGTCACTGGCTGCTCCCCCTTGTCCGGTGAGATCGCCAATACTGATCAATGCTATGCTTTCACTGTAGGGCAGATTTCCCACCTGACCTGAGTTGGCGAGAACACCTTCATTACATCCCTCAATCGTTTGCGGTCCAGGACAAGTGATGGTCGGGAAAGTTGTATCATCCACCTGTATGATCTGGGTACATTCTGATCTGTTGTTGCAACTGTCTACAACCACAAAGGTTCTTGTAACCACGATCGGGCAAGACCCAGTTTGTTGATCAATGTAGTATAAACTATCGATGAAGCAATTGTCACTGGCTGACCCACCCAGAGTAGTGAGTTCAGACAATAGGATGAACCGAATCGAGGTACTGAATTCTAAGTTTCCAACCTGGGAGGATGAACTCAGGACACTGAGATCACAACCTTCAATAGTCTCGGGACCAGGACAGGTGATCGTCGGAAAAGTCGTATCATCGATGGTGATTTGTTGTGTGCAGGAAGCGGACAAATTACAGCTATCCACTACGACAAAGGTACGGGTAATGACTACAGGGCAAGATCCCGATCGCTGGTCAAAGTAATACAAGCTTTCTATACCGCAATTATCGCTGGCATCTCCTCCCAGACCTTGAAGATCTGCTAGAGTGATCAGCCGGTTGCTTTCACTGTACTCCAGATTGCCCACTGCGGGGCTGTTTGCCAATATACTGGGGTCACACGCCTCAAAACTTACTGCAGTAGGGCAAGTAATTGTCGGAGGTGTTACATCATTGATCGTGAAGATCTGATTGGTGTCCAGTACATTGCCACAAGCATCTTCCACTCGGTAGCTTCTCACGATTGTAAGATTACATGGGTTTCCAGAGGGTGAATCTCCCAACCAAGTTCTGGTGACGCTACCACAAGCTTCATCGATCATGATATTGGTATCCGGAGGTGGAATAAGGCCTACACATTCAAAGGACAAATTGGGTATCTCACCGATGGAAACAACAGGTGGCGTATTGTCTTCTATAGTGTAAGTCGCACTGATGAAACTACTTTGGCAGCTGTCGGTAACACGGTACTGTACGGTGATGCTACCGGCAGTTGTTCCTCCACCACAGCTAGGATCAGGTGTAAAGTCACCCAAGTCAAAGTCGCTGAAGACCCAGATAGGGCAGACATCCACTGCACAACTTTGCAGGATAGCAAGGTTATTATTGTGCCATGCTGTGATGTTGGCATTATTTTGAGCTGTACCTCCACACTCCACTGTAGGTTCCGGTAGGTTACAGCCACTCAGATCAGGGGGTATCGCATCTCCAGGGACGGTAATCATGGTAGTACTGTCGCATCCCTGTGTATTGGTGACGGTTAGTGTTATCGTTTTGTCGCCACAGGTTGTATACTGGACATCAGGGGGATTGCGCCCGCTGGTTCCCGTACCGGAATACGTTGCTGGGCTTGCCCCGGAGCCAAAATTCCAGTCATAGGTAGCTCCAGCTCCTGCATTCACCGCTGTAAAAGTATAGTCTGTTAAGACACAAATCATCGGTGGTCCATTGATCTGTGCAGGTGGTACCGGATAAGGATTAATGGAAAATTGGACCGTATCTAAAGTACAGTCTGGATCTAGTCCCAAGGCAGCAACTGTCACATCGCGAACTACGACAGACTTGGTACCAAAGCTGGTGTAATCCCAATCCCAGTCTCCCAGTGGATTTGGGGGATTATTTAGTAGTGGAGCAGTAGTGGGATCCGGACCATCAAACCAATAAAATTCGAAATTATCACGGCCTGGATGTACTGCTTCAACGGGATATGGAGGAGCACCAGGGCATCCCCAAACATCCGCGACGGTGACGGATGGAGGCTGGATAATGGCAATCTGAGCAGTGGCACAAACCGGTTGCAAATTGGTACACACGCTGTGACCTATGATCTCACCACATACCTCATACGACAAATATGGTACACCTGAGATCCAGGTAGCGTAGGTTAGGGGATCTCCATTAGGTACGGTAACAATCACCGTTGTATCACCCATGGTGGTATTCAAGAATGCATTGTAGCTGGGGTGGTCATTGGAAGTCCAGGTAATGGTACTGATATCAATATCTTGAGCGTCTACGGTGATACTGCCACCGCAAGCACCTTGTTGGATAATGAGATTACCTGCATTGATGTCGCCCTGAATTGTCCTGATACGATAGACATTTTGATTATTGCCGGTCTGGCAAAAGGTCAGGAAAATAGTGTCATTTATGATTGAACTGGTCAAACAAGCTGGTTCATCCCCTTGGGCACCACCTTGTAAAGGACCACAATTGATTCGATAAGTATTGATTGAAGGTTTTGCACCTGGGCTTCCGGGGGCTGGATAATCACATACGATTGGAGGAGAAGGGCAATTATTCCCCTGGGCATCATACCAATTTTGGTCAGCCTGCCATTCGGGTTCATTGGCTTCGGGGATTTCCAGGATCAGCGCTTGCGTATTGGGATGTACCAACACTTTAAACTCAATGCATTGATCATTATTTCCTATTTGGATGTTGCAACAGGTTGAGTCCTTCTGTCCTCTTTGTATTTTGCAACTATACCATTTCTGACTTGGAGAATTGCGTAAATCTACAAATAGACTCGGCACAGTCCCATCACAATTGGTTGTGCTCAAATGTTCGCAAGTAAACCATTGGGAAGGTCCGGCTTGGCTCCAAAGGGTATTCTGACCCAACAAAATGGACAGAATGACAAGACACCATATGCAAATTACTGAGGGAAAACGATCCATCCCGATAATACATTAAATGCTGCATTGATCAGGAACTAAGGAGATTACATGCTTTTCACGGCAAAATGCGAGCCAAAAAGTGACAGATGGTAATAATGTGCTTAATATGTTAAGAATCCGCCATATCAATTTAAAACATAACTATTAATGACTTCCGTTATGTGTGACCTAGAGATTGTGTTTTTCTATCACTTTCTGACCTCTATATCTTTTGCCAGAACATAGAAATAATACTAGGCTTTTATGCCACTTATTTCCACATTTATCACCTTCAACTTTACTGCATACCATATTCCCTATAAGTTAATTAACCGACTTAATCTCTCTCTTAGAGTAAGTCTCAAAATTAAACCTGTTCCACACCTCCAAGCCAGGCATTGATAATTCATTCCAATGCAAGTAGTAATCCTGAAAAGTGATCTAAGATGATTTCACTGGTGTTTCCAAAATCCATTGGATCCGTAGCACAATCCCTCGTACATTCTATTGCTTGATTGAAGGGTGAAAAAAGGACGGCCGACACAAGAAATGTTTGAATGATCATGTTATCAAGCCGTCCGGTTCTATAAGCATCTAGATTAATCATAGACACCTCATAGGAGGAATTCTTAAATACACTCGGAGTGCACAAAACTTAATTCTTAGGCAATGGCATCTATTTGATTTATTTACTCGATGATGACGTAAATTCTTCCCGACATCCTGTACTTATTCACCACATCATATGAATGATTTTATCTTATCACTGTGACATTGCCAGATAAGAGAAAATCTGAATCGTTTTGACATACCCCTTGAATGGTATACATAAATACACCAGGGTTCACTGGTTCACCCCTGAATGTTCCATCCCAGAAGTCGTTGCTATTGGATGTCTCAAACACACGCTCACCCCACCGGTTGTACACCTCCACTCGCGTGATATTTGAGATACCATCATTTCGAATCTCGAAGTAATCGTTAAAGCCATCGCCATTAGGCGTAAAGGCGTTGGAGGCTACAATTTTCTCGACTTCGCAAGGATCGACCACCGTCACTGTAACCGTATCTTCTTCACCACAACCCAAGGAATTTACCGAGGCTGCTCGGTAGGTGTAGACACCTGGAGATCCTGGCTGTACCGTAATCATTGGACAATCCATACAAATTAGGTCTCCGGTTTCTCCGTTGTACCAGCTGATCGGTATGGTAGGTATTTCATTGGTGGCCGAAAGCTTAGTGGATTGACCCAGATCAAGCTCTTGATCTTCCGAAACCGTTAGTCCTGGTAAGGGTACCACAGTTACGGTAATTGACGTCTCAATAATCTCCCCATGACAATCCAATGTAGAAGCTGTGTAAGTAATTGTCGATTGCGGGGATACGACAGGATCTGAGCAATCTATACAACTCAGTCCATCGGTTGGAAACCAAGTGATCCGCGCAGTATCGCTACCCGTCACAATTGCCTGAAGCTGAACTTCCTCCCCTTCACATATTTCAACATCTTCACTGGAAATCGTGATTTCGGGCATTACAGAAATTGTGTATGTCACCGTACTATCGCATCCGTGAACGCCAGTATAGATACTTGAAAAAGTGGTATCAGAGCTATAATCGAATCCATCTACAGTGGCTATTTCACCTTCACAGAGGTTGTAGATTACGGTGGAGAAGGTCAGGGGATGAATGATCAATTCCAAAATGGCAAGACTGTCGCACCCAGCAGCTGAGACTAAGGTATCTATGTAGGTACCCGTCGAATCGTACTGAATACCGTTGAAAGTAAAGGATTCTTCCTCACAAAGCTCAACAGAATCTATATGCCGAACTGTTGGTATGACATCAAGTGTTAAGTGTACCACGCTATCACATCCGGAGGAAGCAACTAAAGTGACCTCGTAATTGCCTGGTTGATTGAATATACTGTCTCCCACTTGATGACTCTCTCCCTCACAGATAGTTGCTGCCAAATCATGATGCACAGTCGGTATTGTGCTGAGGTTCAATTCTATTATGCTGTCGCAACCAAATCTGGTCGACAACGTGTCGAAGTAGGTGCCAGCCAGATTAATTGGTTGACCATGAAAGTCAAAGGTATCTGTTTCACAAATCGTTATGTCAAGTGACTGGTATTCGATCGGAGCCTCATATATGTGAATGTGGATGACACTGTCGCAACCAGCTTTGGCGGTCAGTGTGTCGGCAAAAATTCCTGGAGCATCATAAATTTTACTGTTGATGGTGGTGAAAGAATTTTCACAAATCGTATCAAATAGATCTACTTCGATGGTCTCCACAGAACGAAGACTCAGGATAAGAACGCTATCGCATCCATTTGAAGCAATCAAGGTATCTGTGTAAGTTCCTGACTCAAGCAACAATTCTCCTCCAAACGTATAGGACTGTCCGATGCAAACCTGGATATCAAATTGTGTTTCCTTGGTCTCTAGGATAGTCAACTCTAATGTGACAATACTATCACATCCCTGAGCTGTCTGCAATGTGTCAATGTATATACCAGCTGAATCCAAAATCAGTCCATGAAAATCAAACTGTTCATCACTGCAAATAGACATTTGGATTGTTTCGCGCTCGGTTGGAATGATTTCGATATTAATCAATAGGATACTATCGCATCCGTCAACAGTAGTCAGTGTATCTTGATATTCTCCACCAGTGAAATACGGTTGATCTGCAATATGCACAGTAGCGCCCTCGCATACCGAAGCACTCACCTCAGTGAAGACACTTTCGAGTACAATTAATTCCAGTGTGAGAATACTATCGCACCCTACACTATTTACAAGCGTATCTAAATAGAAGCCGGAACCCGTAAGATTTAGTCCATTAAATAAGAGTGTATCTCCCTCGCAAATGGATTCTTGTATGGCACCACTGGTGACATCTTTAATGACAAGGTTTAGAGATACGATGCTATCGCAACCGATACTGCTGGTAAGTGTATGCTGATAGAAACCTGGGTCACTGATAGTGGACCCATGAAAGTCATATGTTGCTCCCTGACAGATTTCTTCCGAGATCGTATCTCTCAGGACTGGCAGGATAGTGAGATCTAGTGTCAGAATGCTATCACAACCATCTTTTGAAACCAAAGTATCAGAATAAATTCCGGTAGAGTCAAGAGCCCTTCCGTTAAACATGTAGTTATTGCCTTCACATATCGTTTCTGAGAGTTGCTCATCATAGGTAGGCAACACAACAAGGTCAAGGGTTACGACACTATCACAACCAGCACCACTTAACAAACTCTGGGAATACAAACCTGCCTCGTATACCATTACCCCATTGAAGTCAAAGGTATCTCCTTGACAAATGGCCGCACTAATCTCTATCTGTTGTACTGGCAACACCATAAGATCTAGTGTTACTACACTGTCGCAACCATTTGCCGCTTCTACCGTATTCATGTAAACACCAGAAGATGTTATGGGCTCCTCACCGAAGGTGTAAGTATCACCTTCGCAGATTGTGTCGGCGTAGGCAAATGTCCTATTTGAAAGAACAACCAGCTCAAGAGTGATGATGCTATCACACCCTATGGAACTCATTTCAGTGTGCATGTAGCTGCCAGGTTCGGAAAGTATCTGACCGTTGAAATCGGTTGTTTCACCTTCACAAATTGTATCACTAATTTCAGAAGTTAAGATCTCTATGACAGTTAGGTTTAAGATGACAAGACTATCACAAGAGTTCTTGGTTTGCAGCAATGTATCGTAGATTCCCGTCTGACTGAGAAGACGGCCGTTGAAGTCGAAGGACGTTCCCTCGCAAATCTGCTCATCTACCATCACTTCATAGGAAGGATGTACGGTTAAGGTCAAAGTAACTATGCTGTCACATCCCGTAGCACTGACCAATGTATCCACATACACTCCAGTACTATCCAGAACTTGACCGCCAAAAGCATAAGTCTCAACGTCACAGATCGATGTATCGTACGCATACCTCACGATCGGGTTTATATGCAGCTCTAGCGTCACTATGCTATCGCAACCATTGGTGCCTGGTACAGTCTCCACATGTGTGCCGCCAGTCGAAAGGAAATTGCCATTAAAGTCGTACAGGTCTCCTTCACAGATCGTGTCAAATACCGTTTCGGTATTGATCGGTAATACCGTCAAGTACATCGTCACCACGCTGTCACAACCTATCGAACTGATCGTGGTAAAGCTCACCGTATCGGTCTGGGTCAACATCTGTCCATCGAACACAATACTTTCACCCTCACATATGCTGTCGGTCAAGTCGGTGGTTAAGATGTCCAGTACTGTCAAGTTTAAGGTCACCATACTGTCGCAACCATTCTTGGTCCGTAACAACGTATCGTACGTGCCAGCTGCACTCAGTGGGCGACCGTTGAAGTCGAAGGTAGTGCCTTCGCAAATCTCTTCATCTACCATCACTTCATAGGTGGGATGTACTGTCAAGGTCAAAGTAACTATGCTGTCACATCCCGTAGCACTGACCAATGTATCCACATACACTCCACTGCTATCCAACACCTGACCGCCAAATGTATAGGTCTCCACATCACAAATCGATGTATCATATGCATACGTCACTATCGGGTTCATATGCAGCTCTAGCGTCACTATGCTATCGCAACCATTGGTGCCTGGTACAGTCTCCACATATGTCCCGCCAATCGAAAGGATATTGCCATTGAAGTCGTACAGGTCTCCCTCACAGATCGTGTCAAATACCGTTTCGGTATTGATCGGTAATACGGTCAAGTACATTGTCACCACGCTGTCACAACCTATCGAACTGATCGTGGTAAAGCTCACCGTATCGGTCTGGGTCAACGTCTGTCCATCGAACACAATACTTTCACCCTCGCATATGCTGTCGGTCAAGTCGGTGGTCAAGATGTCCAGTACGGTCAAGTTTAAGGTCACCATACTGTCGCAACCATTCATGGTCTGTAACAATGTATCGTAAGTGCCAGCTACACTCAGTGGGCGACCGTTGAAGTCATAAATGCTACCATCACAGATCTGCTCGTCTATGGTCACATCATAAGTAGGATGTACCGTCAAGGTCAATGTCAATATGCTGTCACAGCCCGTAGCACTAACCAATGTATCCACATACACTCCACTGCTATCCAACACCTGACCGCCAAATGTATAGGTCTCCACATCACAAATCGATGTGTCGTATGCATGCATCACAGTTGGATTCACATGCAGTTCGAGCGTGACCATACTATCGCAACCATTGGTACCTGGTACAGTCTCTACATAAGTGCCACTGCTCGAAAGGATATTGCCATTAAAGTCGTACAGGTCTCCTTCACAGATGGTGTCAAATACTGTTTCGGTATTGATCGGCAATACCGTCAAGTACATCGTCACCACACTGTCACAACCTATCGAACTGATCGTGGTAAAGCTCACCGTATCGGTCTGGGTCAACGTCTGTCCATCGAACACAATACTTTCACCCTCGCATATGCTGTCGGTCAAGTCGGTGGTCAAGATGTCCAGTACGGTCAAGTTTAAGGTCACCATACTGTCGCAACCATTCATGGTCTGTAACAATGTATCGTAAGTACCAGCTACACTCAGTGGGCGACCGTTGAAGTCATAAATGCTGCCATCACAGATCTGCTCGTCTATGGTCACATCATAAGTAGGATGTACCGTCAAGGTCAATGTCAATATGCTGTCACAGCCCGTAGCACTAACCAATGTATCCACATACACTCCACTGCTATCCAACACCTGACCGCCAAATGTATAGGTCTCCACATCACAGATCGATGTGTCGTATGCATGCATCACAGTTGGATTCACATGCAGTTCGAGCGTGACCATACTATCGCAACCATTGGTACCTGGTACAGTCTCTACATAAGTGCCGCTGCTCGAAAGGATATTTCCATTGAAGTCATAAAGATCTCCCTCACAGATTGTGTCAAATACTGTTTCGGTATTGATCGGCAATACCGTCAAGTACATCGTCACCACACTGTCACAACCTATCGAACTGATCGTGGTAAAGCTCACCGTATCGGTCTGGGTCAACGTCTGTCCATCAAATAAGATGCTCTCTCCCTCACATATGCTGTCCGTCAAGTCGGTGGTCAAGATGTCCAGTACCGTTAAGTTTAAGGTCACCATGCTGTCGCAACCATTCATGGTCTGCAACAATGTATCGTAAGTGCCGCCTGCACTCAGCGGTCGGCCATTGAAGTCATAAATGCTGCCATCACAGATCTGCTCGTCTATGGTCACATCATAGGTAGGATGTACCGTCAGGGTCAATGTCAATATGCTGTCACAGCCCGTAGCACTGACCAATGTATCCACATACACTCCACTGCTATCCAACACCTGGCTGCCGAAAGTATAGGTCTCCACATCACAAATCGATGTGTCGTATGCATGGGTAACTGTAGGATTGACCAACAACTCTAAAGTCACTATGCTATCGCAGCCATTGGTGCCTGGTACAGTCTCCACATATGTGCCGCTACTCGAAAGGATATTTCCATTGAAGTCGTACAGGTCTCCTTCACAGATGGTGTCAAATACCATCTCGGTATTGATCGGCAATACCGTCAAGTACATCGTCACCACACTGTCACAACCTATCGAACTGATCGTGGTAAAGCTTACCGTATCGGTCTGGGTCAACGTCTGTCCATCAAACACGATGCTCTCTCCCTCACATATGCTGTCCGTCAAGTCGGTAATCAAGATGTCCAGTACCGTCAAGTTTAAGGTCACCATGCTGTCGCAACCATTCATGGTCTGCAACAATGTATCGTAAGTGCCGCCTGCACTCAGCGGTCGGCCATTGAAGTCATAAATGCTGCCATCACAGATCTGCTCGTCTATGGTCACATCATAAGTAGGATGTACCGTCAAGGTCAATGTCAATATGCTGTCACAGCCCGTAGCACTAACCAATGTATCCACATACACTCCACTGCTATCCAACACCTGACCGCCAAATGTATAGGTCTCCACATCACAAATCGATGTGTCGTATGCATGGGTGACTGTAGGATTGACCAACAACTCTAAAGTCACTATGCTGTCACAGCCATTTGTACCAGCTACCGTATCCGTATAGCTGCCACTGACCGTCAACATCGCTCCATTGAAGTCATAGATCTCTCCTTCACAGATCGTATCGCTTACCATCTCGGTATTGATCGGCAATACCGTCAAGTACATCGTCACCACACTGTCACAACCTATCGAACTGATCGTGGTAAAGCTTACCGTATCGGTCTGGGTCAACGTCTGTCCATCAAACACGATGCTCTCTCCCTCACATATGCTGTCCGTCAAGTCGGTGGTCAAGATGTCCAGGACCGTCAAGTTTAAGGTCACCATGCTGTCGCAACCATTCATGGTCTGCAACAATGTATCGTAAGTGCCGCCTGCACTCAGTGGTCGGCCATTGAAGTCATAAATGCTGCCATCACAGATCTGCTCGTCTATGGTCACATCATAAGTAGGATGTACCGTCAAGGTCAATGTCAATATGCTGTCACAGCCCGTAGCACTGACCAATGTATCCACATACACTCCACTGCTATCCAACACCTGACCGCCAAATGTATAGGTCTCCACATCACAAATCGATGTATCATATGCATGGGTGACTGTAGGATTGACCAACAACTCTAAAGTCACTATGCTGTCGCAGCCATTTGTACCAGCTACCGTATCCGTATAACTGCCACTGACCGTCAACATCGCTCCATTGAAGTCATAGATCTCTCCTTCACAGATCGTATCGCTTACCATCTCGGTATTGATCGGCAATACCGTTAAGTACATCGTCACCACACTGTCACAACCTATCGAACTGATCGTGGTAAAGCTTACCGTATCGGTCTGGGTCAACGTCTGTCCATCAAACACGATGCTCTCTCCCTCACATATGCTGTCCGTCAAGTCGGTGGTCAAGATGTCCAGGACCGTCAAGTTTAAGGTCACCATGCTGTCGCAACCATTCATGGTCTGCAACAATGTATCGTAAGTGCCGCCTGCACTCAGTGGTCGGCCATTGAAGTCATAAATGCTGCCATCACAGATCTGCTCGTCTATGGTCACATCATAAGTAGGATGTACCGTCAAGGTCAATGTCAATATGCTGTCACAGCCCGTAGCACTAACCAATGTATCCACATACACTCCACTGCTATCCAACACCTGACCGCCAAATGTATAGGTCTCCACATCACAAATCGATGTGTCGTATGCATGGGTAACTGTAGGATTGACCAACAACTCTAAAGTCACTATGCTGTCACAGCCATTTGTACCAGCTACCGTATCCGTATAGCTGCCACTGACCGTCAACATCGCTCCATTGAAGTCATAGACCTCTCCTTCACAGATCGTATCGCTAACCATCTCGGTATTGATCGGCAATACCGTCAAGTACATCGTCACCACACTGTCACAACCTATCGAACTGATCGTGGTAAAGCTTACCGTATCGGTCTGGGTCAACGTCTGTCCATCAAACACGATGCTCTCTCCCTCACATATGCTGTCCGTCAAGTCGGTAATCAAGATGTCCAGTACCGTCAAGTTTAAGGTCACCATGCTGTCGCAACCATTCATGGTCTGCAACAATGTATCGTAAGTACCAGCTACACTCAGTGGGCGACCGTTGAAGTCATAAATGCTGCCATCACAGATCTGCTCGTCTATGGTCACATCATAAGTAGGATGTACCGTCAAGGTCAATGTCAATATGCTGTCACAGCCCGTAGCACTAACCAATGTATCCACATACACTCCACTGCTATCCAACACCTGACCGCCAAATGTATAGGTCTCCACATCACAAATCGATGTGTCGTATGCATGGGTGACTGTAGGATTGACCAACAACTCTAAAGTCACTATGCTGTCACAGCCATTTGTACCAGCTACCGTATCCGTATAGCTGCCACTGACCGTCAACATCGCTCCATTGAAGTCATAGATCTCTCCTTCACAGATCGTATCGCTTACCATCTCGGTATTGATCGGCAATACCGTCAAGTACATCGTCACCACACTGTCACAACCTATCGAACTGATCGTGGTAAAGCTTACCGTATCGGTCTGGGTCAACGTCTGTCCATCAAACACGATGCTCTCTCCCTCACATATGCTGTCCGTCAAGTCGGTGGTCAAGATGTCCAGGACCGTCAAGTTTAAGGTCACCATGCTGTCGCAACCATTCATGGTCTGCAACAATGTATCGTAAGTGCCGCCTGCACTCAGCGGTCGGCCATTGAAGTCATAAATGCTGCCATCACAGATCTGCTCGTCTATGGTCACATCATAGGTAGGATGTACCGTCAAGGTCAATGTCAATATGCTGTCACAGCCCGTAGCACTGACCAATGTATCCACATACACTCCACTGCTATCCAACACCTGACCGCCAAATGTATAGGTCTCCACATCACAAATCGATGTGTCGTATGCATGGGTGACTGTAGGATTGACCAACAACTCTAAAGTCACTATGCTGTCACAGCCATTTGTACCAGCTACCGTATCCGTATAGCTGCCACTGACCGTCAACATCGCTCCATTGAAGTCATAGATCTCTCCTTCACAGATCGTATCGCTAACCATCTCGGTATTGATCGGCAATACCGTTAAGTACATCGTCACCACACTGTCACAACCTATCGAACTGATCGTGGTAAAGCTTACCGTATCGGTCTGGGTCAACGTCTGTCCATCAAACACGATGCTCTCTCCCTCACATATGCTGTCCGTCAAGTCGGTGGTCAAGATGTCCAGGACCGTCAAGTTTAAGGTCACCATGCTGTCGCAACCATTCATGGTCTGCAACAATGTATCGTAAGTGCCGCCTGCACTCAGCGGTCGGCCATTGAAGTCATAAATGCTGCCATCACAGATCTGCTCGTCTATGGTCACATCATAAGTAGGATGTACCGTCAAGGTCAATGTCAATATGCTGTCACAGCCCGTAGCACTAACCAATGTATCCACATACACTCCACTGCTATCCAACACCTGACCGCCAAATGTATAGGTCTCCACATCACAAATCGATGTGTCGTATGCATGGGTAACTGTAGGATTGACCAACAACTCTAAAGTCACTATGCTGTCACAGCCATTTGTACCAGCTACCGTATCCGTATAGCTGCCACTGACCGTCAACATCGCTCCATTGAAGTCATAGACCTCTCCTTCACAGATCGTATCGCTAACCATCTCGGTATTGATCGGCAATACCGTCAAGTACATCGTCACCACACTGTCACAACCTATCGAACTGATCGTGGTAAAGCTTACCGTATCGGTCTGGGTCAACGTCTGTCCATCAAACACGATGCTCTCTCCCTCACATATGCTGTCCGTCAAGTCGGTAATCAAGATGTCCAGTACCGTCAAGTTTAAGGTCACCATGCTGTCGCAACCATTCATGGTCTGCAACAATGTATCGTAAGTACCAGCTACACTCAGTGGGCGACCGTTGAAGTCATAAATGCTGCCATCACAGATCTGCTCGTCTATGGTCACATCATAGGTAGGATGTACCGTCAGGGTCAATGTCAATATGCTGTCACAGCCCGTAGCACTGACCAATGTATCCACATACACTCCACTGCTATCCAACACCTGACCGCCAAATGTATAGGTCTCCACATCACAAATCGATGTGTCGTATGCATGGGTGACTGTAGGATTGACCAACAACTCTAAAGTCACTATGCTGTCACAGCCATTTGTACCAGCTACCGTATCCGTATAGCTGCCACTGACCGTCAACATCGCTCCATTGAAGTCATAGATCTCTCCTTCACAGATCGTATCGCTTACCATCTCGGTATTGATCGGCAATACCGTTAAGTACATCGTCACCACGCTGTCACAACCTATCGAACTGATCGTGGTAAAGCTTACCGTATCGGTCTGGGTCAACGTCTGTCCATCAAACACGATGCTCTCTCCCTCACATATGCTGTCCGTCAAGTCGGTGGTCAAGATGTCCAGGACCGTCAAGTTTAAGGTCACCATGCTGTCGCAACCATTCATGGTCTGCAACAATGTATCGTAAGTGCCGCCTGCACTCAGTGGTCGGCCATTGAAGTCATAAATGCTGCCATCACAGATCTGCTCGTCTATGGTCACATCATAAGTAGGATGTACCGTCAAGGTCAATGTCAATATGCTGTCACAGCCCGTAGCACTGACCAATGTATCCACATACACTCCACTGCTATCCAACACCTGACCGCCAAATGTATAGGTCTCCACATCACAAATCGATGTGTCGTATGCATGGGTGACTGTAGGATTGACCAACAACTCTAAAGTCACTATGCTGTCACAGCCATTTGTACCAGCTACCGTATCCGTATAGCTGCCACTGACCGTCAACATCGCTCCATTGAAGTCATAGATCTCTCCTTCACAGATCGTATCGCTTACCATCTCGGTATTGATCGGCAATACCGTCAAGTACATCGTCACCACACTGTCACAACCTATCGAACTGATCGTGGTAAAGCTTACCGTATCGGTCTGGGTCAACGTCTGTCCATCAAACACGATGCTCTCTCCCTCACATATGCTGTCCGTCAAGTCGGTGGTCAAGATGTCCGGGTCAAGTTTAAGGTCAATGCTGTCGCAACCATTCATGGTCGTCAAGTCGTAAGTGCCGCCTGCACTCAGGTCACCATGCTGTCGCAACCATTCATGGTCTGCAACAATGTATCGTAAGTGCCGCCTGCACTCAGCGGTCGGCCATTGAAGTCATAAATGCTGCCATCACAGTAGTAGGATGTACCGTCAAGGTCATGTCAATATGCTGTCACACCAGCACTAACCAATGTATCCACATACACACTGCTATCCAACACCTGACCGCCAAATGTATCTGCGTCTATGGTCACATCATCGGTAGGATGTACCATCGTCAAGGTCAATGTCAATATGCTGTCACAGCCAGTAGCACTGACCAATGTATCCACATACACTCCACTGCTATCCAACACCTGACCGCCAAATGTCAATATAGGTCTCCACATCACAAATCGATGTCACAAATCGTATGCATGGGTGACTGTAGGATTGACCAACAACTCTAAAGTCACTATGCTGTCACAGCCATTTGTACCAGCTACCGTATCCGTATAGCTGCCACTGACCGTCAACATCGCTCCATTGAAGTCATAGATCTCTCCTTCACAGATCGTATCGCTTACCATCTCGGTATTGATCGGCAATACCGTCAAGTACATCGTCACCACACTGTCACAACCTATCGAACTGATCGTGGTAAAGCTTACCGTATCGGTCTGGGTCAACGTCTGTCCATCAAACACGATGCTCTCTCCCTCACATATGCTGTCCGTCAAGTCGGTGGTCAAGATGTCCAGTACCGTCAAGTTTAAGGTCACCATACTGTCGCAACCATTCATGGTCTGCAACAAAGTATCGTAAGTGCCGCCTGCACTCAGTGGTCGGCCATTGAAGTCATAAATGCTGCCATCACAGATCTGCTCGTCTATGGTCACATCATAAGTAGGATGTACCGTCAAGGTCAATGTCAATATGCTGTCACAGCCCGTAGCACTAACCAATGTATCCACATACACTCCACTGCTATCCAACACCTGACCGCCAAATGTATAGGTCTCCACATCACAAATCGATGTGTCGTATGCATGGGTGACTGTAGGATTGACCAACAACTCTAAAGTCACTATACTGTCGCAGCCATTTGTTGTTGGTATTGTATCTACATAAGTACCAGAACTATCCAAAGGCATACCTAGGAAATCATATGTTTCACCAGCGCATATCGTGTCCTCGACCAATACTGAATAGATTGGGAACACAGTCAAATCAAAAGTGATCACACTATCGCATCCGATCGAACTTTGCAGAGTGTCCTGGTATAAACCTGTACTGTCCAGCACTTGACCCATGAAAAGAACTGTCTCTCCTTCGCAAATGCTATCTGTCAGACTTGTATACAAAATATCCAATACAGTCAAATTTAGCGTGACCATACTATCACAGCCATTCATGGTTTGCAGCAGAGTGTCATAAGTACCCGCACTACTCAGGATTCGACCGTTGAAATCAATTGTTCCACCATCGCAGATCTGCTCGTTTACTTCTACATTATATGTTGGATATACTGTCAAGGTTAATGTCACAATGCTGTCACATCCAGTAGCACTGACTAATGTATCCACATATATTCCGGTACTATCCAGTGCCTGATTGCCAAATGTATAGGTCTCTATATCACAAATTGAGGTATCAAAAGCGAAAGTCACAGCCGGATTTACCAATAGCTCTAAGGTGACTACACTATCACATCCATCAATTGTTTGCACTGTGTCCACATATATGCCTGTGCTATCCAGGGACACACCTAAGAAATCATATGTCTGTCCTGCACAAATTGTATCGGTGTTCATAACCGAATAGGTGGGAAATACCGTCAGATCAAGCGTAATAATGCTATCACAACCTAATGAACTCGGAAGTGTATCACGGTAAATACCCGTGGTGTCTAATACCTGTCCCATAAAAAGGACTGATTCACCTTCGCATATGCTGTCTGTAAGATCAGTGTATAAGATATTCAGGACACTCAAATTCACTGTAACCATACTGTCGCACCCATCTATGGTCTGCAACAAAGTATCGTAAGTGCCTGCACTACTCAACATTCGACCATTGAAATCAAATGTTCCACCATCGCAAATCTGCTCATCAAAAGTTACATTATAGGTTGGGAAGACTGTCAAGATCAAGGTTACAATGCTGTCGCAGCCGGTTGCACTAGATAAAGTGTCGGTATAAGTTCCAGTACTGTCCAATATCTGATTGCCAAAATTGTAAACCTCACTGTCACAGATGGTCGTGTCGTAGGCATACGAGACTACAGGGTTTACCAGTAGATCTAACGTGATCACACTATCGCAACCATTCACTGTTTGCAACGTATCGACGTAGGTACCCGTGCTATCTAAAGTCAAGCCTAAGAAATCATATGACTCTCCCTCGCAAATCGTATCTCCTACCATTGTTAAAAAGATGGGAAAGACACTCAGGTCAAATGTAATTATGCTGTCACATCCAATCGAGCTGGGAATTGTATCTGCGTAGATTCCTGTGCTGTCTAATACACGGCCACCAAAAGTTACACTTTCACCCTCGCAAATGCTATCGCTCAAATTGGTATAGAGCACTTCTAAAACTTCCAGATTTAATATCAAGATGCTATCACAACCTTGACTTGTAGATAAGGAATCAATATAAGTTCCACTGGAATCTATTTGCATGCCATTAAAATCATAAGCCTGGCCTTCGCAAATTTGCTGGTTAAGAACGGTGGAATCAGGGAGATTTATCAACAACTCGAGTGAATCTGAAATGGCACTGCATTGAAGATTACCTAAGTTCGCTGGGTTATCGGCAACAATCAGTCTATAAAAGCCTCCCTCGGATAGCGTAACTCCATTGATCGAAAAAGGTATCGTATTGGCTCCAGGAATATCATTCCAAGATGAACCATCGAAAAACTGCCATTGATATGAAGGATTAGGATAGTTACCAGTAATCAGAGCATCAAGCAATACATCTTCGTCAAGACAGATGGGATTTGGGTTAATACTGATTTGGACTTCAGGTTGACAACCTTGAACAGTGATAGTTTGTGTATCTCTAGCTTCATTCGAGCAATCATCGATTCCTACCCAAACTCTCTGCAAGATATATTCGTTTTCACATACTCCAGGCAAAGTATCTTCAGTAAAAAGGAGAGAGACCGTATCGCAATTATCAACCACTGTAATTTCAATCCCAATGGCGGGAGGTGGAGGTACTCCATCACACGGCACAATCGTGTCCCCAGGTACATTGTTGATGATTGGTGATGCTAAATCTTCAATGGTTATTGTTTGTATACAACTGGTCGTATTGCCACAGTCGTCTTGAGCCTGCCAAATTCTATACAGGATTGAATTGCCTCCACATACACCCGGTACCAAACTATCTTGATAATTGATGAATGGTGGTGGTCCACAATTATCCGTCGCAGTGGCTACACCTAAGTTGGTAGTATCGGTTGTAGCGTCGCATGCTATGGTAGTATCAGGTGGACAACTTATAATTGGCAAGCTGGTATCTTGTACAGTAATGACTTGGATGCATTCCAAAACATTCATACAGCCATCCTCAGCACTCCAAGTCCTGTAGATGGTATAATTGCCAGCACATGGATCATTGGACTCAATACTATCAGTGAAGTCTAAAGTATATGAATTACAATTTTCAATTACCATCGGAACTCCGGTTGCGGAAGTATCAGTAGGGGCGTCGCAACTCACGACAATATCTGATGGACATATGAATTGAGGCGGTATGGTATCTTGAATGCTGATGATCTGAATACAGGTATCGAGATTACCACAAGTATCTAACACACTCCATGTACGCATGACAATAATGGGACATGCAGTTTGTGAAAGTACGTCCACATAGTAAACTTCTTGAACACCGCAATTGTCATCAACTGAGCCAGTTGTCAGTCCTTCGAAGATCAACTCGTCCATGAAAACTGTATCGGTGCTGAAAGCAAAATTGGAGGCAGTTATCACATCATCGGTGCTACAGCCATCCGCCTCTACATCCGCAGGACATACGATCGTCGGCAGCATCGTATCCTGGATCGTGATCAGCTGCTCACAAAACTGACTGTTGTTGCAGCTGTCAAATACGGTCCAGGTTCTCGTGATCTCGATCGGACAACTGGTGTTGGTGATCACATCGTAGTAGGCTACTCGTAAGACTCCACAATTGTCCGCAGCATCGCTCACCGCATCGGTGGCATCATAGGTCACCTCATCAGTGAAGACACTGTCGGTACTGAAGGCCCAGCCCGTGGCTGCCAATACATCATCAGTGCTACAGCCATCCGCCTCTACATCCGCAGGACATACGATCGTCGGCAGCATCGTATCCTGGATCGTGATCAGCTGCTCACAAAACTGACTGTTGTTGCAACTGTCAAACACTGTCCAGGTTCTCGTGATCTCGATCGGACAACTGGTGTTGGTGATTACATCGTAGTAGGCTACTCGTAAGACTCCACAATTATCCGCAGCATCACTCACCGCATCGGTGGCATCATAGGTCACCTCATCGGTGAAGACACTGTCGGTACTAAAGGCCCAGCCCGTGGCTGCCAATACATCATCGGTGCTACAGCCATCCGCCTCTACATCCGCAGGACATACGATCGTCGGCAGCATCGTATCCTGGATCGTGATCAGCTGCTCACAAAACTGACTGTTGTTGCAACTGTCAAACACTGTCCAGGTTCTCGTTATCTCGATTGGACAACTGGTGTTGGTGATCACATCGTAGTAGGCTACTCGTAATACTCCACAATTGTCCGCAGCATCGCTCACCGCATCGGTGGCATCATAGGTCACCTCATCGGTGAAGACACTGTCGGTACTAAACGCCCAACCCGTGGCTGCCAATACATCATCAGTGCTACAGCCATCCGCCTCTACATCCGCAGGACATACGATCGTCGGCAGCATCGTATCCTGGATCGTGATCAGCTGCTCACAAAACTGACTGTTGTTGCAGCTGTCAAACACTGTCCAGGTTCTCGTTATCTCGATTGGACAACTGGTGTTGGTGATCACATCGTAGTAGGCTACTCGTAATACTCCACAATTGTCCGCAGCATCACTCACTGCATCGGTGGCATCATAGGTCACCTCATCGGTGAATACACTGTCGGTACTAAACGCCCAGCCCGTGGCTGCCAATACATCATCGGTGCTACAGCCATCCGCCTCTACATCCGCAGGACATACGATCGTCGGCAGCATCGTATCCTGGATCGTGATCAGCTGCTCACAAAACTGACTGTTGTTGCAACTGTCAAATACTGTCCAGGTTCTCGTGATCTCGATTGGACAACTGGTGTTGGTGATCACATCGTAGTAGGCTACTCGTAATACTCCACAATTGTCCGCAGCATCGCTCACCGCATCGGTGGCATCATAGGTCACCTCATCGGTGAAGACACTGTCGGTACTAAACGCCCAACCCGTGGCTGCCAATACATCATCAGTGCTACAGCCATCCGCCTCTACATCCGCAGGACATACTATCGTCGGCAGCATCGTATCCTGGATCGTGATCAGCTGCTCACAAAACTGACTGTTGTTGCAACTGTCAAACACTGTCCAGGTTCTCGTGATCTCGATTGGACAACTGGTGTTGGTGATCACATCGTAGTAGGCTACTCGTAATACTCCACAATTGTCCGCAGCATCACTCACTGCATCGGTGGCATCATAGGTCACCTCATCAGTGAAGACACTGTCGGTACTAAACGCCCAACCCGTGGCTGCCAATACATCATCAGTGCTACAGCCATCCGCCTCTACATCCGCAGGACATACGATCGTCGGCAACATCGTATCCTGGATCGTGATCAGCTGCTCACAAAACTGACTGTTGTTGCAGCTGTCAAACACTGTCCAGGTTCTCGTTATCTCGATTGGACAACTGGTGTTGGTGATCACATCGTAGTAGGCTACACGAAGGACCCCACAGTTGTCCGCAGCATCGCTCACCGCATCGGTGGCATCATAGGTCACCTCATCGGTGAATACACTGTCGGTACTAAACGCCCAGCCCGTGGCTGCCAATACATCATCGGTGCTACAGCCATCCGCCTCTACATCCGCAGGACATACGATCGTCGGCAGCATCGTATCCTGGATCGTGATCAGCTGCTCACAAAACTGACTGTTGTTGCAACTGTCAAATACTGTCCAGGTTCTCGTGATCTCGATTGGACAACTGGTGTTGGTGATCACATCGTAGTAGGCTACTCGTAATACTCCACAATTGTCCGCAGCATCGCTCACCGCATCGGTGGCATCATAGGTCACCTCATCGGTGAAGACACTGTCGGTACTAAACGCCCAACCCGTGGCTGCCAATACATCATCAGTGCTACAGCCATCCGCCTCTACATCCGCAGGACATACGATCGTCGGCAACATCGTATCCTGGATCGTGATCAGCTGCTCACAAAACTGACTGTTGTTGCAGCTGTCAAATACTGTCCACGTTCTCGTTATCTCGATTGGACAACTGGTGTTGGTGATCACATCGTAGTAGGCTACTCGTAATACTCCACAATTGTCCGCAGCATCGCTCACCGCATCGGTGGCATCATAGGTCACCTCATCGGTGAAGACACTGTCGGTACTGAACGCCCAACCCGTGGCTGCCAATACATCATCGGTGCTACAGCCATCCGCCTCTACATCCGCAGGACATACGATCGTCGGCAACATCGTATCCTGGATCGTGATCAGCTGCTCACAAAACTGACTGTTGTTGCAGCTGTCAAACACTGTCCAGGTTCTCGTTATCTCGATTGGACAACTGGTGTTGGTGATACATCGTAGTAGGCTACTCGAAGGACTCCACAATTGTCCGCAGCATCACTCACTGCATCGGTGGCATCATAGGTCACCTCATGGTGAAGACACTGTCGGTACTGAAGGCCCAGCCCGTGGCTGCCAATACATCATCGGTGCTACAGCCATCTGCCTCTACATCCGCAGGACATACGATCGTTGGCAACATCGTATCCTGGATCGTGATCAGCTGCTCACAAAACTGACTGTTGTTGCAGCTGTCAAACACTGTCCACGTTCTCGTTATCTCGATTGGACAACTGGTGTTGGTGATTACATCGTAGTAGGCTACTCGTAATACTCCACAATTGTCCGCAGCATCACTCACTGCATCGGTGGCATCATAGGTCACCTCATCAGTGAAGACACTGTCGGTACTGAAGGCCCAGCCCGTGGCTGCCAATACATCATCGGTGCTACAGCCATCCGCCTCTACATCCGCAGGACATACGATCGTCGGCAACATCGTATCCTGGATCGTGATCAGCTGCTCACAAAACTGACTGTTGTTGCAGCTGTCAAACACTGTCCAGGTTCTCGTTATCTCGATTGGACAACTGGTGTTGGTGATCACATCGTAGTAGGCTACTCGTAATACTCCACAATTATCCGCAGCATCGCTCACCGCATCGGTGGCATCATAGGTCACCTCATCGGTGAATACACTGTCGGTACTGAAGGCCCAGCCCGTGGCTGCCAATACATCATCGGTGCTACAGCCATCCGCCTCTACGTCCGCAGGACATACGATCGTCGGCAGCATCGTATCCTGGATCGTGATCAGCTGCTCACAAAACTGACTGTTGTTGCAGCTGTCAAATACTGTCCACGTTCTCGTGATCTCGATCGGACAACTGGTGTTGGTGATCACATCGTAGTAGGCTACTCGTAATACTCCACAATTGTCCGCAGCATCGCTCACCGCATCGGTGGCATCATAGGTCACCTCATCGGTGAATACACTGTCGGTACTAAACGCCCAACCCGTGGCTGCCAATACATCATCAGTGCTACAGCCATCCGCCTCTACATCCGCAGGACATACGATCGTCGGCAGCATCGTATCCTGGATCGTGATCAGCTGCTCACAAAACTGACTGTTGTTGCAGCTGTCAAATACTGTCCAAGTTCTCGTGATCTCGATTGGACAACTGGTGTTGGTGATCACATCGTAGTAGGCCACTTGTAATACTCCACAATTATCCGCAGCATCGCTCACCGCATCGGTGGCATCATAGGTCACCTCATCGGTGAAGACACTGTCGGTACTGAAGGCCCAGCCCGTGGCTGCCAATACATCATCGGTGCTGCATCCATCTGCCTCTACATCCGCAGGACATACGATCGTTGGCAACATCGTATCCTGGATCGTGATCAGCTGCTCACAAAACTGACTGTTGTTGCAGCTATCAAATACTGTCCAGGTTCTCGTTATCTCGATTGGACAACTGGTGTTGGTGATCACATCGTAGTAGGCTACACGAAGGACCCCACAGTTGTCGGCGGCATCACTGACCGCATCGGTGGCATCATAGGTCACCTCATCGGTGAAGACACTGTCGGTGCTGAAGGCCCAGCCCGTGGCTGCCAATACATCATCAGTGCTACAGCCATCCGCTTCTACATCCGCAGGACATACGATGGTCGGCAACATCGTATCCTGGATCGTGATCAGCTGCTCACAAAACTGACTGTTGTTGCAACTGTCAAACACTGTCCACGTTCTCGTGATCTCGATCGGACAACTGGTGTTGGTGATCACATCGTAGTAGGCTACTCGTAATACTCCACAATTGTCCGCAGCATCGCTCACCGCATCGGTGGCATCATAGGTCACCTCATCGGTGAATACACTGTCGGTACTGAACGCCCAGCCCGTGGCTGCCAATACATCATCGGTGCTACAGCCATCCGCCTCTACATCCGCAGGACATACGATCGTCGGCAACATCGTATCCTGGATCGTGATCAGCTGCTCACAAAACTGACTGTTGTTGCAACTGTCAAACACTGTCCAGGTTCTCGTTATCTCGATTGGACAACTGGTGTTGGTGATCACATCGTAGTAGGCTACTCGTAATACTCCACAATTGTCCGCAGCATCGCTCACCGCATCGGTGGCATCATAGGTCACCTCATCGGTGAAGACACTGTCGGTACTGAACGCCCAACCCGTGGCTGCCAATACATCATCAGTGCTACAGCCATCCGCCTCTACATCCGCAGGACATACGATCGTCGGCAACATCGTATCCTGGATCGTGATCAGCTGCTCACAAAACTGACTGTTGTTGCAGCTGTCAAACACTGTCCACGTTCTCGTTATCTCGATTGGACAACTGGTGTTGGTGATTACATCGTAGTAGGCTACTCGAAGGACCCCACAATTGTCGGCAGCATCACTGACCGCATCGGTGGCATCATAGGTCACCTCATCGGTGAATACACTGTCGGTACTAAACGCCCAGCCCGTGGCTGCCAATACATCATCAGTGCTACAGCCATCCGCTTCTACATCCGCAGGACATACGATCGTCGGCAACATCGTATCCTGGATCGTGATCAGCTGCTCACAAAACTGACTGTTGTTGCAGCTGTCAAATACGGTCCACGTTCTCGTGATCTCGATCGGACAACTGGTGTTGGTGATTACATCGTAGTAGGCTACTCGTAATACTCCACAATTGTCCGCAGCATCACTCACTGCATCGGTGGCATCATAGGTCACCTCATCAGTGAAGACACTGTCGGTACTGAACGCCCAACCCGTGGCTGCCAATACATCATCGGTGCTACAGCCATCCGCCTCTACATCCGCAGGACATACGATCGTCGGCAACATCGTATCCTGGATCGTGATCAGCTGCTCACAAAACTGACTGTTGTTGCAGCTGTCAAACACTGTCCAGGTTCTCGTTATCTCGATTGGACAACTGGTGTTGGTGATCACATCGTAGTAGGCTACACGAAGGACCCCACAGTTGTCGGCGGCATCACTGACCGCATCGGTGGCATCATAGGTCACCTCATCGGTGAAGACACTGTCGGTACTGAAGGCCCAGCCCGTGGCTGCCAATACATCATCGGTGCTACAGCCATCCGCCTCTACATCCGCAGGACATACGATCGTCGGCAGCATCGTATCCTGGATCGTGATCAGCTGCTCACAAAACTGACTGTTGTTGCAGCTGTCAAATACGGTCCAGGTTCTCGTGATCTCGATCGGACAACTGGTGTTGGTGATTACATCGTAGTAGGCTACTCGTAAGACTCCACAATTGTCCGCAGCATCGCTCACTGCATCGGTGGCATCATAGGTCACCTCATCGGTGAAGACACTGTCGGTACTGAACGCCCAACCCGTGGCTGCCAATACATCATCGGTGCTACAGCCATCCGCCTCTACATCCGCAGGACATACGATCGTCGGCAACATCGTATCCTGGATCGTGATCAGCTGCTCACAAAACTGACTGTTGTTGCAGCTGTCAAACACTGTCCAGGTTCTCGTGATCTCGATTGGACAACTGGTGTTGGTGATTACATCGTAGTAGGCTACTCGTAAGACTCCACAATTGTCCGCAGCATCGCTCACCGCATCGGTGGCATCATAGGTCACCTCATCGGTGAAGACACTGTCGGTACTAAACGCCCAGCCCGTGGCTGCCAATACATCATCAGTGCTACAGCCATCCGCCTCTACATCCGCAGGACATACGATCGTCGGCAACATCGTATCCTGGATCGTGATCAGCTGCTCACAAAACTGACTGTTGTTGCAGCTGTCAAACACTGTCCAGGTTCTCGTTATCTCGATTGGACAACTGGTGTTGGTGATCACATCGTAGTAGGCTACTCGAAGGACCCCACAATTGTCGGCGGCATCACTGACCGCATCGGTGGCATCATAGGTCACCTCATCGGTGAATACACTGTCGGTACTGAAGGCCCAGCCCGTGGCTGCCAATACATCATCAGTGCTACAGCCATCCGCCTCTACATCCGCAGGACATACTATGGTCGGCAACATCGTATCCTGGATCGTGATCAGCTGCTCACAAAACTGACTGTTGTTGCAGCTGTCAAATACTGTCCACGTTCTCGTTATCTCGATTGGACAACTGGTGTTGGTGATCACATCGTAGTAGGCTACTCGTAATACTCCACAATTATCCGCAGCATCGCTCACCGCATCGGTGGCATCATAGGTCACCTCATCGGTGAAGACACTGTCGGTACTAAACGCCCAGCCCGTGGCTGCCAATACATCATCAGTGCTACAGCCATCCGCCTCTACATCCGCAGGACATACGATCGTCGGCAACATCGTATCCTGGATCGTGATCAGCTGCTCACAAAACTGACTGTTGTTGCAGCTGTCAAACACTGTCCAGGTTCTCGTTATCTCGATTGGACAACTGGTGTTGGTGATCACATCGTAGTAGGCTACTCGAAGGACTCCACAATTGTCCGCAGCATCGCTCACCGCATCGGTGGCATCATAGGTCACCTCATCAGTGAATACACTGTCGGTGCTGAAGGCCCAACCCGTGGCTGCCAATACATCATCGGTGCTACAGCCATCCGCCTCTACATCCGCAGGACATACGATCGTCGGCAGCATCGTATCCTGGATCGTGATCAGCTGCTCACAAAACTGACTGTTGTTGCAGCTGTCAAACACTGTCCACGTTCTCGTTATCTCGATTGGACAACTGGTGTTGGTGATTACATCGTAGTAGGCTACTCGAAGGACCCCACAATTGTCCGCAGCATCACTCACTGCATCGGTGGCATCATAGGTCACCTCATCAGTGAAGACACTGTCGGTACTAAACGCCCAGCCCGTGGCTGCCAATACATCATCGGTGCTACAGCCATCCGCCTCTACATCCGCAGGACATACGATCGTCGGCAGCATCGTATCCTGGATCGTGATCAGCTGCTCACAAAACTGACTGTTGTTGCAGCTGTCAAATACTGTCCAAGTTCTCGTTATCTCGATTGGACAACTGGTGTTGGTGATCACATCGTAGTAGGCTACTCGTAATACTCCACAATTATCCGCAGCATCGCTCACCGCATCGGTGGCATCATAGGTCACCTCATCGGTGAAGACACTGTCGGTACTGAAGGCCCAGCCCGTGGCTGCCAATACATCATCGGTGCTACAGCCATCCGCCTCTACATCCGCAGGACATACGATCGTCGGCAACATCGTATCCTGGATCGTGATCAGCTGCTCACAAAACTGACTGTTGTTGCAGCTGTCAAATACTGTCCAAGTTCTCGTTATCTCGATTGGACAACTGGTGTTGGTGATCACATCGTAGTAGGCTACTCGTAATACTCCACAATTGTCCGCAGCATCGCTCACCGCATCGGTGGCATCATAGGTCACCTCATCGGTGAAGACACTGTCGGTACTGAACGCCCAACCCGTGGCTGCCAATACATCATCAGTGCTACAGCCATCCGCCTCTACATCCGCAGGACATACGATCGTTGGCAACATCGTATCCTGGATCGTGATCAGCTGCTCACAAAACTGACTGTTGTTGCAGCTATCAAATACTGTCCAGGTTCTCGTTATCTCGATTGGACAACTGGTGTTGGTGATCACATCGTAGTAGGCTACACGAAGGACCCCACAGTTGTCGGCGGCATCACTCACTGCATCGGTGGCATCATAGGTCACCTCATCGGTGAAGACACTGTCGGTACTAAACGCCCAGCCCGTGGCTGCCAATACATCATCGGTGCTACAGCCATCCGCCTCTACATCCGCAGGACATACGATCGTCGGCAGCATCGTATCCTGGATCGTGATCAGCTGCTCACAAAACTGACTGTTGTTGCAGCTGTCAAACACGGTCCAAGTTCTCGTTATCTCGATCGGACAACTGGTGTTGGTGATTACATCGTAGTAGGCTACTCGTAAGACTCCACAATTATCCGCAGCATCACTCACCGCATCGGTGGCATCATAGGTCACCTCATCGGTGAAGACACTGTCGGTACTAAACGCCCAGCCCGTGGCTGCCAATACATCATCGGTGCTACAGCCATCCGCCTCTACATCCGCAGGACATACGATCGTCGGCAGCATCGTATCCTGGATCGTGATCAGCTGCTCACAAAACTGACTGTTGTTGCAACTGTCAAACACTGTCCAGGTTCTCGTGATCTCGATCGGACAACTGGTGTTGGTGATCACATCGTAGTAGGCTACTCGTAATACTCCACAATTGTCCGCAGCATCGCTCACCGCATCGGTGGCATCATAGGTCACCTCATCGGTGAAGACACTGTCGGTACTAAACGCCCAGCCCGTGGCTGCCAATACATCATCGGTGCTACAGCCATCCGCCTCTACATCCGCAGGACATACGATCGTCGGCAACATCGTATCCTGGATCGTGATCAGCTGCTCACAAAACTGACTGTTGTTGCAGCTGTCAAACACTGTCCACGTTCTCGTTATCTCGATTGGACAACTGGTGTTGGTGATTACATCGTAGTAGGCTACTCGTAATACTCCACAATTGTCCGCAGCATCGCTCACCGCATCGGTGGCATCATAGGTCACCTCATCGGTGAAGACACTGTCGGTACTGAACGCCCAGCCCGTGGCTGCCAATACATCATCGGTGCTACAGCCATCCGCCTCTACATCCGCAGGACATACGATCGTTGGCAACATCGTATCCTGGATCGTGATCAGCTGCTCACAAAACTGACTGTTGTTGCAGCTGTCAAATACTGTCCAGGTTCTCGTTATCTCGATTGGACAACTGGTGTTGGTGATCACATCGTAGTAGGCTACACGAAGGACCCCACAATTATCCGCAGCATCACTCACCGCATCGGTGGCATCATAGGTCACCTCATCGGTGAAGACACTGTCGGTACTAAACGCCCAGCCCGTGGCTGCCAATACATCATCAGTGCTACAGCCATCCGCTTCTACATCCGCAGGACATACGATCGTCGGCAACATCGTATCCTGGATCGTGATCAGCTGCTCACAAAACTGACTGTTGTTGCAGCTGTCAAACACGGTCCAAGTTCTCGTTATCTCGATCGGACAACTGGTGTTGGTGATTACATCGTAGTAGGCTACTCGTAAGACTCCACAATTATCCGCAGCATCACTCACTGCATCGGTGGCATCATAGGTCACCTCATCGGTGAAGACACTGTCGGTACTAAACGCCCAGCCCGTGGCTGCCAATACATCATCGGTGCTACAGCCATCCGCCTCTACATCCGCAGGACATACGATCGTCGGCAACATCGTATCCTGGATCGTGATCAGCTGCTCACAAAACTGACTGTTGTTGCAGCTGTCAAATACTGTCCAGGTTCTCGTGATCTCGATTGGACAACTGGTGTTGGTGATCACATCGTAGTAGGCTACTCGTAATACTCCACAATTGTCCGCAGCATCGCTCACCGCATCGGTGGCATCATAGGTCACCTCATCGGTGAATACACTGTCGGTACTAAACGCCCAGCCCGTGGCTGCCAATACATCATCAGTGCTACAGCCATCCGCCTCTACATCCGCAGGACATACGATCGTCGGCAACATCGTATCCTGGATCGTGATCAGCTGCTCACAAAACTGACTGTTGTTGCAGCTGTCAAATACTGTCCAAGTTCTCGTTATCTCGATTGGACAACTGGTGTTGGTGATTACATCGTAGTAGGCTACTCGTAAGACTCCACAATTGTCCGCAGCATCGCTCACCGCATCGGTGGCATCATAGGTCACCTCATCGGTGAAGACACTGTCGGTACTAAACGCCCAGCCCGTGGCTGCCAATACATCATCAGTGCTACAGCCATCCGCCTCTACATCTGCAGGACATACGATCGTCGGCAACATCGTATCCTGGATCGTGATCAGCTGCTCACAAAACTGACTGTTGTTGCAGCTGTCAAACACTGTCCAGGTTCTCGTGATCTCGATTGGACAACTGGTGTTGGTGATCACATCGTAGTAGGCTACTCGTAATACTCCACAATTGTCCGCGGCATCACTGACCGCATCGGTGGCATCATAGGTCACCTCATCGGTGAATACACTGTCGGTACTGAAGGCCCAGCCCGTGGCTGCCAATACATCATCGGTGCTACAGCCATCCGCCTCTACGTCCGCAGGACATACGATCGTCGGCAGCATCGTATCCTGGATCGTGATCAGCTGCTCACAAAACTGACTGTTGTTGCAGCTGTCAAACACGGTCCAGGTTCTCGTGATCTCGATTGGACAACTGGTGTTGGTGATCACATCGTAGTAGGCTACTCGAAGGACTCCACAATTGTCCGCAGCATCGCTCACCGCATCGGTGGCATCATAGGTCACCTCATCAGTGAAGACACTGTCGGTGCTGAAGGCCCAACCCGTGGCTGCCAATACATCATCGGTGCTACAGCCATCCGCCTCTACATCCGCAGGACATACGATGGTTGGTAACATCGTATCCTGGATCGTGATCAGCTGCTCACAAAACTGACTGTTGTTGCAGCTGTCAAATACTGTCCAGGTTCTCGTTATCTCGATTGGACAACTGGTGTTGGTGATCACATCGTAGTAGGCTACACGAAGGACCCCACAGTTGTCGGCGGCATCACTGACCGCATCGGTGGCATCATAGGTCACCTCATCGGTGAAGACACTGTCGGTACTGAAGGCCCAGCCCGTGGCTGCCAATACATCATCGGTGCTACAGCCATCCGCCTCTACATCCGCAGGACATACGATCGTCGGCAACATCGTATCCTGGATCGTGATCAGCTGCTCACAAAACTGACTGTTGTTGCAGCTGTCAAATACTGTCCAGGTTCTCGTTATCTCGATTGGACAACTGGTGTTGGTGATCACATCGTAGTAGGCTACACGAAGGACCCCACAGTTGTCGGCGGCATCACTGACCGCATCGGTGGCATCATAGGTCACCTCATCGGTGAAGACACTGTCGGTACTGAAGGCCCAGCCCGTGGCTGCCAATACATCATCGGTGCTACAGCCATCCGCCTCTACATCCGCAGGACATACGATCGTCGGCAACATCGTATCCTGGATCGTGATCAGCTGCTCACAAAACTGACTGTTGTTGCAGCTGTCAAATACTGTCCAGGTTCTCGTGATCTCGATCGGACAACTGGTGTTGGTGATTACATCGTAGTAGGCTACTCGTAAGACTCCACAATTGTCCGCAGCATCGCTCACCGCATCGGTGGCATCATAGGTCACCTCATCGGTGAAGACACTGTCGGTACTGAACGCCCAGCCCGTGGCTGCCAATACATCATCGGTGCTACAGCCATCCGCCTCTACATCCGCAGGACATACGATCGTCGGCAACATCGTATCCTGGATCGTGATCAGCTGCTCACAAAACTGACTGTTGTTGCAGCTGTCAAACACGGTCCAGGTTCTCGTGATCTCGATTGGACAACTGGTGTTGGTGATTACATCGTAGTAGGCTACTCGTAAGACTCCACAATTGTCCGCAGCATCGCTCACCGCATCGGTGGCATCATAGGTCACCTCATCGGTGAAGACACTGTCGGTACTAAACGCCCAGCCCGTGGCTGCCAATACATCATCAGTGCTACAGCCATCCGCCTCTACATCCGCAGGACATACGATCGTCGGCAACATCGTATCCTGGATCGTGATCAGCTGCTCACAAAACTGACTGTTGTTGCAGCTGTCAAACACTGTCCAGGTTCTCGTGATCTCGATTGGACAACTGGTGTTGGTGATCACATCGTAGTAGGCTACTCGTAATACTCCACTCGTAATACTCCACAATTGTCCGCAGCATCGCTCACCGCATCGGTGGCATCATAGGTCACCTCATCGGTGAAGACACTGTCGGTACTAAACGCCCAGCCCGTGGCTGCCAATACATCATCAGTGCTACAGCCATCCGCCTCTACATCCGCAGGACATACGATCGTCGGCAACATCGTATCCTGGATCGTGATCAGCTGCTCACAAAACTGACTGTTGTTGCAACTGTCAAATACTGTCCAATCTCGATCGGACAACTGGTGTTGGTGATCACATCGTAGTAGGCTACTCGTAATACTCCACAATTGTCCGCAGCATCGCTCACCGCATCGGTGGCATCATAGGTCACCTCATCGGTGAATACACTGTCGGTACTGAACGCCCAGCCCGTGGCTGCCAATACATCATCGGTGCTACAGCCATCCGCCTCTACATCCGCAGGACATACATCGTCGGCAACATCGTATCCTGGATCGTGATCAGCTGCTCACAAACTGACTGTTGTTGCAACTGTCAAACACTGTCCAGGTTCATCTCGATTGGACAATCGTAGTAGGTACTCGTAATACTCCACAATTGTCCGCAGCATCGCTCACCGCATCGGTGGCATCATAGGTCACCTCATCGGTGAAGACACTGTCGGTACTGAACGCCCAGCCCGTGGCTGCCAATACATCATCAGTGCTACAGCCATCCGCCTCTACATCCGCAGGACATACGATCGTCGGCAACATCGTATCCTGGATCGTGATCAGCTGCTCACAAAACTGACTGTTGTTGCAACTGTCAAACACTGTCCAGGTTCTCGTTATCTCGATTGGACAACTGGTGTTGGTGATCACATCGTAGTAGGCTACTCGAAGGACCCCACAATTGTCGGCAGCATCACTGACCGCATCGGTGGCATCATAGGTCACCTCATCGGTGAAGACACTGTCGGTACTAAACGCCCAGCCCGTGGCTGCCAATACATCATCAGTGCTACAGCCATCCGCCTCTACATCCGCAGGACATACGATCGTCGGCAACATCGTATCCTGGATCGTGATCAGCTGCTCACAAAACTGACTGTTGTTGCAGCTGTCAAATACTGTCCAGGTTCTCGTGATCTCGATCGGACAACTGGTGTTGGTGATTACATCGTAGTAGGCTACTCGTAAGACTCCACAATTGTCCGCAGCATCGCTCACCGCATCGGTGGCATCATAGGTCACCTCATCGGTGAAGACACTGTCGGTACTGAACGCCCAGCCCGTGGCTGCCAATACATCATCGGTGCTACAGCCATCCGCCTCTACATCCGCAGGACATACGATCGTCGGCAACATCGTATCCTGGATCGTGATCAGCTGCTCACAAAACTGACTGTTGTTGCAACTGTCAAACACTGTCCAGGTTCTCGTGATCTCGATTGGACAACTGGTGTTGGTGATCACATCGTAGTAGGCTACTCGTAAGGACTCCACAGTTGTCCGCAGCATCGCTCACCGCATCGGTGGCATCATAGGTCACCTCATCGGTGAAGACACTGTCGGTACTAAACGCCCAACCCGTGGCTGCCAATACATCATCAGTGCTACAGCCATCCGCCTCTACATCCGCAGGACATACGATCGTCGGCAGCATCGTATCCTGGATCGTGATCAGCTGCTCACAAAACTGACTGTTGTTGCAGCTGTCAAACACTGTCCAGGTTCTCGTGATCTCGATCGGACAACTGGTGTTGGTGATTACATCGTAGTAGGCTACTCGTAAGACTCCACAATTGTCCGCAGCATCGCTCACCGCATCGGTGGCATCATAGGTCACCTCATCGGTGAAGACACTGTCGGTACTGAACGCCCAACCCGTGGCTGCCAATACATCATCGGTGCTACAGCCATCCGCCTCTACATCCGCAGGACATACGATCGTCGGCAACATCGTATCCTGGATCGTGATCAGCTGCTCACAAAACTGACTGTTGTTGCAGCTGTCAAACACTGTCCAGGTTCTCGTGATCTCGATTGGACAACTGGTGTTGGTGATTACATCGTAGTAGGCTACTCGTAAGACTCCACAATTGTCCGCAGCATCGCTCACCGTGCATCGGTGGCATCATAGGTCACCTCATCGGTGAAGACACTGTCGGTACTAAACGCCCAGCCCGTGGCTGCCAATACATCATCAGTGCTACAGCCATCCGCCTCTACATCCGCAGGACATACGATCGTCGGCAACATCGTATCCTGGATCGTGATCAGCTGCTCACAAAACTGACTGTTGTTGCAGCTGTCAAACACTGTCCAGGTTCTCGTTATCTCGATTGGACAACTGGTGTTGGTGATCACATCGTAGTAGGCTACTCGTAATACTCCACAATTGTCCGCAGCATCACTCACTGCATCGGTGGCATCATAGGTCACCTCATCGGTGAAGACACTGTCGGTACTAAACGCCCAACCCGTGGCTGCCAATACATCATCGGTGCTACAGCCATCCGCCTCTACATCCGCAGGACATACTATGGTCGGCAACATCGTATCCTGGATCGTGATCAGCTGCTCACAAAACTGACTGTTGTTGCAGCTGTCAAATACTGTCCACGTTCTCGTTATCTCGATTGGACAACTGGTGTTGGTGATCACATCGTAGTAGGCTACTCGTAATACTCCACAATTATCCGCAGCATCGCTCACCGCATCGGTGGCATCATAGGTCACCTCATCAGTGAAGACACTGTCGGTACTAAACGCCCAGCCCGTGGCTGCCAATACATCATCAGTGCTACAGCCATCCGCCTCTACATCCGCAGGACATACGATCGTCGGCAACATCGTATCCTGGATCGTGATCAGCTGCTCACAAAACTGACTGTTGTTGCAGCTGTCAAACACTGTCCAGGTTCTCGTTATCTCGATTGGACAACTGGTGTTGGTGATCACATCGTAGTAGGCTACTCGAAGGACTCCACAATTGTCCGCAGCATCGCTCACCGCATCGGTGGCATCATAGGTCACCTCATCAGTGAATACACTGTCGGTGCTGAAGGCCCAACCCGTGGCTGCCAATACATCATCGGTGCTACAGCCATCCGCCTCTACATCCGCAGGACATACGATGGTTGGTAACATCGTATCCTGGATCGTGATCAGCTGCTCACAAAACTGACTGTTGTTGCAGCTATCAAATACTGTCCAGGTTCTCGTTATCTCGATTGGACAACTGGTGTTGGTGATCACATCGTAGTAGGCTACTCGAAGGACTCCACAATTGTCCGCAGCATCGCTCACCGCATCGGTGGCATCATAGGTCACCTCATCAGTGAATACACTGTCGGTGCTGAAGGCCCAACCCGTGGCTGCCAATACATCATCGGTGCTACAGCCATCCGCCTCTACATCCGCAGGACATACGATGGTTGGTAACATCGTATCCTGGATCGTGATCAGCTGCTCACAAAACTGACTGTTGTTGCAGCTATCAAACACTGTCCACGTTCTCGTTATCTCGATTGGACAACTGGTGTTGGTGATCACATCGTAGTAGGCCACTTGCAATACACCACAATTGTCGCTGACATCTCCAGGAAACGATGGATTACTTTCAAAAGCAGTCTCATCCATAAATACACTATCGGGACTGTAAGCCCAACCTCCAGTAATGCTGCCTACATCGCCAAGCTCACATCCATCCGCTTCAATATCCACCGGACAGGTAATCAGAGGCAGCATGGTGTCCTGTACTGTAATCGTCTGCACACAGGATCGAGTGTTCAAACAAGTATCAAATACCGTCCAGGTGCGTTCAATGACAATTGGACAGGAAGTACTGGTGACTACATCATAGTAGGCCACTTGCAATACACCACAATTGTCGCTGACATCTCCAGGAAACGATGGATTACTTTCAAAAGCAGTCTCATCCATAAATACACTATCGGTACTATAAGCCCAACCTCCTGTAATGCTGCCTACATCACCAACTTCACAGCCATCCGCTTCAATATCCACAGGACAGGTAATCAGAGGCAGCATGGTGTCCTGTACAGTAATCATTTGAACACATGTTCGAGTGTTCAAACAAGTATCAAATACCGTCCAGGTGCGTTCAATGACAATTGGACAGGAAGTACTGGTGACTACATCATAGTAGGCCACTTGCAATACACCACAATTGTCGCTGACATCTCCAGGAAACGATGGATTACTTTCAAAAGCAGTCTCATCCATGAACACACTATCGGGACTGTAAGCCCAACCTCCTGTAATGCTGCCTACATCGCCAAGTTCACAGCCATCCGCTTCAATATCCACAGGACAGGTAATCAGAGGCAGCATGGTGTCCTGTACAGTAATCATTTGAACACATGTTCGAGTGTTCAAACAAGTATCAAATACCGTCCAGGTGCGTTCAATGACAATTGGACAGGAAGTACTGGTGACTACATCATAGTAGGCCACTTGCAATACACCACAATTGTCGCTGACATCTCCAGGAAACGATGGATTACTTTCAAAAGCAGTCTCATCCATGAACACACTATCGGGACTGTAAGCCCAACCTCCTGTAATGCTGCCTACATCGCCAAGTTCACAGCCATCCGCTTCAATATCCACAGGACAGGTAATCAGAGGCAGCATGGTGTCCTGTACTGTAATCGTCTGCACACAGGATCGAGTGTTCAAACAAGTATCAAATACCGTCCAGGTGCGTTCAATGACAATTGGACAGGAAGTACTGGTGACTACATCATAGTATGCCACTTCCAATACACCACAATTGTCGCTGACATCTCCAGGAAACGATGGATTACCTTCAAAAGCAGTCTCATCCATAATTACACTGGTGGTGCTAAAAGCCCAGCCTCCTGTGATGCCCGCTACTTCGCTAAGACCACATCCATCCGCTTCAATATCCACAGGACAGGTAATCAGAGGCAGCATGGTGTCCTGAACTGTGATCGTCTGTACGCAGGATCGCGTATTTAAACAAGTATCATAAGCTGTCCAGGTTCGTTGAATAACGATTGGACAGGAAGCATTGGTAATGACGTCAGTATAAGCCACTTGCAACACACCGCAATTGTCACTTACATCTCCAGGAAAAGACGGGTTATTCTCAAAGGCAGTCTCATCCATAATTACACTGGTAGTACTAAAAGCCCAGCCTCCTGTGATGCCCGCTACTTCGCTAAGACCACATCCATCTGCTTCGATATCTTGCGGACAGGTAATCAAGGGCAGCATGGTGTCTTGCACGGTGAGGGTTTGTACACAACTATTTGTTGCAAGACAACTATCAAACACGGTCCAGGTACGCTCAATGATGATGGGACAGGAGGCATTGGTAATTACATCGTAATAAGCTACCTGCAGCACTCCACAATTATCACTTGCGTCGCTATTAATGTCGATAGCATCAAAGGCCGTCTCGTCAATAAACACGCTATCGGTACTGTAGGCATAGACCGAAGGAAGATTAATAGCGGTGGGAGTGCAACCATCAATGGTAAGGTCAGCAGGACATACAATTTGAGGAGGCTGATCAGTAAAATTATAATTAATGGTGCAACTATCCGATCTTCCACAGCTGTCAATGACCACCAAAGTCACTGCTACATCAGAAGGGCATGTTGTAATTGTTGGAATTGGTCGTACAACGACAACGTAAGGCATTCCACAAGAAGTTACCACACTGTTGTATAATTCAAGACTATCTGCCTCTACTTCCGCAACTAGGTCTAGGTAACACATGAAAGTGCTGGAAATTGGGCAGGTGAATGTGGGCCCAGCATTATCAATCGTATACGTATAAATGCAATCAACACTATTGCCGCAGGGATCAGTTATGGTGTAAGTCACATTAATTACAGGCTGTGGACAATTGTTGGGACCAGGAATTCCACTGACACTGACGTTAAAATTATCCCAACAGTCATCGGCGACAATACCACCGATCTCACTGGTTAGGTCAATACTGTCACTTCGTATTTGGCTTATCAGATCGGCATAGCATGTAAAAGTTCCACTATTCCCTGATGGACAATTTACTGTAGGAGCAACGGTGTCTTGGAGAAATACTTGACCCAAACAAGTGGATGGATTACCACAGGAGTCGGTTACTGTGAAAATTATCTGAATCCCATTGCTCATCGGATCACAACTATTGAATACTGGTAGATTGGTAGGGTTCCAATCATTGGTGATTTCTAATGAATCTCCACATGGATCTGTAGTACCGCTGCTGCCTAAGATATCCATTTCTGTAGCTGTAATCCAACTGCCAATCTCTGCCAATAGATCGTCGGCACAGTCAAGATAAAGATCCGATACCACGCAATCAACTGTTGGAGGCTGAGTATCGGTAATGGTGATATTTTGAGTGCATTGATCGCTATTTCCGCAGCTGTCCACCACGACAAAAGTTCTTGTAAATTGTGCTGGGCAGGTTGCGGTTTGTTGATCAAAGTAATATAGGCTGTCGATAGCGCAATTGTCACTAACAGTCGAATTTGGTGGATCAAGATTGACATAGGTTAAGGAATCAATGAGCACAGGGCTGGTACTGTAGGCTAATCCTGTGATTGTTCCCAGATCTTCAGATCCGCATGCTTCAACTGTAATGTCGGCTGGACAAGAGATCGTAGGTGCTATTTGTGTAAATGAGTAGGTCACTGTACAATTGTCCGATCTGCCACAACTATCAGTAACTGTAAACGTGACAGTCACATCAGACGGGCAAGTAGTAATTGTTGGAATAGTTCCTACCGATACAGTATAACTCATATTGCAAGCGGTAACTACCCCTGAGCTTAACAACTCAAGGCTGTCATTGGCAACCTCCTGCAATAGATCAATGTAACACTCAAAAGTACTGCCAGATGGACAAGTCACTGTGGGCCCCACATTATTGATGGCATATGTGATGACACATTGACTGGTATTGCCACAAAAATCTGTCACCGAGAATGTGATGGGAATATTGGGATTCGGACAGTTGTCCAGGGGTGGAATACCTGTGACGTCTACAGTGAAATCATCCACACAATCATCAGTAACGATGCCGAGAAGTTCGTTTGTCAAAAAAAGGCTATCCGCTTCGATCTGTGCAATCAGATCTGCATAGCACTCTAAGGTGCCACCAGGAAGTAAGCCACAATTGATGGCTGGAGGGATGGTATCCTGAATAATGATATCCACGACACAAGTACTGGCATTTCCGCAGGAATCGGCAACAGTAAAAGTGACTGGCAGACCAGAACTTAAATTACAACTCAGGTTTGGCACTGAGTTACCATCCCAATCGCTGGTTATATCGAGCGTATCACCACAGCCATCTACTGTATTACTGCGTAAAGTGCTGATATTGCCATTTACCCAAGCCTGAATCTCGGTCAGGTAATCTTGATCGCAATCAAGTACGAGATCATCAATGAGGTTGCAATCTACGGTTGGAGGTGTATTGTCGGTCACAGTGATGGTCTGAGAGCACTGATCAGTGTTTCCACAACTATCGGTCACAACGAAAGTACGCACAAAGGAGGCAGGACAGGTGCCGGTCTGGACATCGGAATATGTGAGTGATAAGATACCGCAATTGTCAGACACCTGGGGATTCCCCGGTGAAAGGTTTCGAAAATCATCCGGATCGATGAGTGTGTCACTAGCCCTAAAAGGAAGTCCTGATAAGGTCTCCAAATCCTCTGCACCACAAGCCTCAGCGGTAATATTTCCCGGACAACTGATTGAGGGAGGTGTGTCGTCTTCCAGGGTAAATGTCTGATAAAACGTATCTCGGTTGTCGCAAGCATCAATCAGTTCGTAGCTGCGGACAATTTGAAAGCCACTACAAGGATCTCCGGCTGGCGAATCTTCCAGATAGCTAAAACTCGCATTACCACAATCCTCAGTCAAGGTGATATTTGCTTCTGGCGCAGGAATTTCCAACACACATTCAAAACTCATGTCATCCAGGTCAGGATCGTTAACCACCGGTGGTGAGCTATCGACAATCGTATAGGTTGCACTAATCTGACTTTGAAAGCATCCATCACTTACGGTATAAATAACTACAATCGATCCTGAGTTTGACCCTGCACCACAAGGACCGGGAGTAAAATTTCCCAGGTCAAAATCACTGGTTACTTCCCAGGCACAATCTTCTGATACGCAGCCATTGGCCGCTTCTAGTGTGGTGAGATTGGCATTGTGCCAGGTAGTAATGTTGGCGTTGTTCTGGGCAGTACCCCCACATTCTACCGTCGGATTTGGGAGGTTACAACCAGTTAGATCAGGAGGAAGGCTGTCGGCCTGTAGTATCCTCATTACCATGCTATCACAACCATCGGCAGATGTAACTGTCAACAAGACCTGCTTATCCCCACATGTAGAAAATTGGACGGTGGGCTCTCTTTGACTTGATGTTGTGATCAGTGACCCCCCAGGATACTCTCTAAACTCCCAAGCATAGGTGGCTCCCGATACCGATGGAGTTGTAAAGTCATAATCTTGATTGCCATCTATGAGATCAGTACAGATTAACCCGGGATCATTGATGCTGGCCGGTGGCACCGGAAACAGATTGATGTTGAAATTTATGGTATCCCTCGTACAATTGGGATCCAACCCCAAGGCAGCAACGGATGGATCCCTAAAGACCACCGATTTTGCTCCAGGGGTGGTGAAAGTCCAATTCCAATCCATTGTGCCACTGGTCAGCTCAGTACTGGTGCCGTTGGGGCCATCATACCACCAATATTCAAAGATTTCGCGACTGGGGTGTGTCACTTCTACGTAATATGGATCTTCGGGACAAACGGTAACATCGGTCGCGGTAATACTCGGAGGCTGGATAATGGCGATTGAAGCGATGCCGCAAACGGAATCGATGCTCCCGCATTGGGTATGACCATTGGGATAGCCACAGACCTCATAATCCAAATAAGGTACGCCTGATACCCACCGGGCATTCGATAGATCAGCGCCGTTTGGCACAGTGACCGTAACCATGGTATCGGTCAGTGAACTGAGAAAATTATTGTAGCTGCTCTGCTGGGTAGAATTCCAAGTCAATGTGTTCAAATCGATATTTGTAGGACTAATACTGATACTGCCTCCACAAGCGCCTTGTTGAATGATCAGATTACCAGTACTAATGTTACCCCGGATCGAACGGACTCGATATACCTGTTCGTCGTTACCTGGTTTGCAAAAGGTGAAAGTGACTTGCCCGGCAGCTATTTGGGCCGGAGTCAAACAAGCGATCTGGCCAGGTGGGTAGGTCGTAGCACCACAATCAATGCGGTAAGCCTCCGATCCGCTAGGGCCCGAACCAGGGGAAGCAGGAGCATTGGGATGATTCCTATCAATCTGCCACAGGTTGTCGCTTGCTCCTGGCTTTTCAAACACCACTGCTTGAGCATCTGGATGCAATTGCACGATGATTTCAACACAGCGTTCATTATTATTGATCTGAGGATAGCCACAACAAGTATCTATACTTGATCCTCTCTGAGTCTTGCAAGAATACCAACGTGCATCTGGGTCACTGGTTAGATCGACCATCAGGGACAGCGTAGCAGAGTTACAATTAACTGGTGTAGTTGAGGGACAAGTAAACCAGGTTGGGTCCCACTGTGCAGCAACATCCCCAGCAAAAAGACCTAGGCAGAAGACGAAGAACGATATGTAGAAAGTACTAGGTAAAAGTCGACCCATACAAACTATTTGAATGTGTGGATCGAGATCAACTACGGCTTACACGCACTAGCCAATGACAAAACTTATGCCACTAACGTGAAGTACGATCGCTACGTACATTAGGATTTTGAAAGGAGACTATGTTCTTAGGAATTACAATGGATCGAATGACACCAATCTAGGGAGACCTGGCTCATCCGGTCAGTAAAAATACCCGCTTTCTCTCAACAATGCTAGTACTTGATTACATATTTTCTCCAATAAGATTTAGGATACTGGTAAACATCTCAATACACATTTGACCCCCTAGAGGAGGCCCACCTCAGGCTCAATCTCCAATACGAGATCATCCTGTTCGACAAGGGCCTTGGGATGGATGTAGATGCGCTTTATATGACCACTCATAGGGGCAGAGATGGTACTTTCCATCTTCATCGCTTCAATGATAAAGAGCGAATCACCCTCGTTTACATGCTGTCGTTCCTCTACCATGATGACGGAAAGACTTCCCTGCAGTGGAGAACCAATCTCAGTAACAGCTGTGGCCTTCTTTCTCTGAGGTCTGATAGATTTTACCGACTTATCCTGAACTGGGATCACTCGTGATTGACCGTTTAGCTTGAAGTAAACCATCACTTCACCCGTTGGATCAGGCTTTGATTTGTTTATGTACTGTACCAATAAATTCTTACCCTCACCAATCTCCACCATAATCTCCTGGTTCTCGTTCATACCAAAGAAGAAAGTGGGCGTTGGTAATGTTCTTACCACACCAAATTCGGCAAAATGATTATGATAGTCATCATAGACCTGAGGGTATAACTGACTGGACAGGAAGTCTACGTAGTGCACGTAAGGTCCATATTCTTCATGGAAGGCATTGTAGGCTTTTTCGAGATCAATAGGTTCTAAACGCTGGTTAGGCCTCTCTGTATAGGGTTTTTCATCGCCCAGTATGGCAGTTTGCAATTCGACCGGGAATCCGCCGTAGGTTTGACCTAGATCCCCTCGCAACAAGTTTTTCACGCTTTCCGGAAAGGATAGTGATCTGGCCTGCTCTATCACTTTTTCAGCGGTCAAGTTGTTGGATGTCATAAACATAGCCATATCGCCGACCACCTTTGAGGATGGGGTAACCTTTACTATGTCACCCAGAAGTTGATTAGCTATCTTATAGTTGGCCTTAATCTCTTCAAAGCGATCTTCTAATCCCAAGCCCCGTGCCTGGGGTCGAAGGTTGGAGTACTGGCCACCAGGTATTTCGTGCTCATAGACACTTGCGGTGCCAGATCTCAATTCAGTTTCAAAAGGATAATAATACTCGCGTACAGTTTCCCAATAATCAGCAAAGGCATTTAAGGAAGATAGATTGATGGGATTATCTCTCTCATGGCCCTGTAACATGGCGACGATCCCATTAAAACTAGGCTGAGAGGTCAAACCTGACATCGAACTAATTGCCACGTCTATCACATCCACTCCAGCTTCAGCTGCTTTTAGGTAAGTTGCCGCCTGAATTGAGGATGTATCATGGGTATGTAGATGAATTGGAAGATCCACCACTTCCTTTAGGGCCGGAATCAGCAGCTCAGCAGCCCTGGGCTTAAGTAAACCAGCCATATCTTTGATGGCCAGCATGTGTGCTCCACAATCTTCCAACCGCCTCGCTAAATCCAGATAGTATTGTAGATCATATTTGGTCCTTGAGGGATCACTAACATCTCCCGTGTAACAAATGCAGGCTTCGGCTATTGCTTCTGTTTCTTCCCTTACAATTCTAATACTTGTGGCAAGATTTTGATCCCAGTTTAACGAATCAAAAATTCGAAATACGTCAATACCCTCCTCCCAAGCTTTTACAATAAATGATGCAATCAAGTTATCAGGATAAGCTTTGTAGCCCACTCCATTGGAGCCCCGTAAAAGCATTTGAAGTAGGATGTTAGGGATCGCTGCCCGGATCAATTTTAGCCTGGTCCACGGATCTTCCTTTAAGAACCGTAATGAGACATCAAATGTAGCACCTCCCCAGACTTCCATGGAAAATAGATCACCTCCGTGAGCTCGGGCAAAGGAATCGGCGACAGTCATCATATCAAAAGTTCGCATACGGGTGGCGAGAAGAGATTGGTGGGCATCACGAAAAGTTGTGTCGGTGTACTGAATAGCTTTTTCCTGCTTTAACCAATGGAGAAAATCTTCTCTGCCCAAATCAGTCAATCGATCTTTCGATCCTATGGGCAACTCGTCAGACCTCGTATTGGGAATCACTGCCTTTCGTAAGTGTCTGCTTTTGTCAACCTTTTTAACATCCTCATGGCCATTTACGATAAGCTCTGCAAGGTATCTAAGCAGTTTGGTACCCCTGTCCCTACGACGGGGTGGTACCAAGAGGTTAGGGTTTTCAGCAATGAAATTGACATTAATGTCACCACTTAGAAATTTTTCGTTTTCCAGTAGGTTCATTAAGAACCCAATATTCGTTTGAACACCCCTAATTCGAAACTCCGTCAAAGCACGATATAGCCTTTCAGCAGCTCCTTTGTGGGTGCGACCCCAGGCAGTTACTTTGACCAGGAGACTGTCAAAGAACGGAGAGATTGATGATCCTGGGTAGGCGCTTCCTGCATCTAGACGGATGCCAAAGCCACTGGCACTACGATAGGCGACCATTGTACCATAGTCTGGTTTGAAATCGTTCTCGGGGTCTTCGGTAGTGATACGGCACTGAATGGCATGACCCTTTAACTGGACATCCTTCTGCTCTTGAATATAGATCGTTGGATGATCAAGTGGATAACCCATAGAGATCAATATCTGTGACCTGACAATGTCAATGCCGGTGATCTCCTCAGTAATGGTGTGCTCTACTTGAATCCGAGGGTTTACTTCAATGAAATACGGATTTTCCTCTTGATCGACCAAGAATTCCACTGTACCAGCATTGGAGTATCCAACATGCCTGGCAATATTTACTGCATATTCATACAACTGTTCGCGCGTACGATCAGCCAATCGAATTGATGGGGCAATCTCGACTACTTTTTGAAATCTCCTTTGAACGCTACAATCCCTTTCGAAGAGATGTACCAGGTGGCCGTAGTTGTCGCCTAATACCTGAACCTCAATATGTCTGGGTCTTTCAATGAATTTTTCCAGAAATACCGTGGCATCACCAAAGGCTGTCTTAGCTTCACCGCTGGCCTCCTGATAGGCTTCTAATAGTTGATCTGCATCATGCACCACCCTCATTCCCCTGCCTCCTCCACCTGAAGCTGCTTTAATGACTACGGGATACCCTATCCTTTCTGCTTCTCTTGTCAATGTCTGGGAATCAGATAGACTGACCTGGCTATCCTCTATAACTGGCACTTTAACCTGCCGGGCAACCTCTTTTGCGCGAACTTTGTCGCCGAGCTTGTCCATGGCTTCAGCACTTGGACCGACAAAAATGATTCCTTCTTGCCGGCAACGCCTGACAAAATCAACACTTTCAGAAAGAAATCCATAGCCTGGGTGTATCGCATCTACTCCGTGTTTCTTGGCTACATCAATGATCGCATCCACATCCAGATAAGGCTTCAGGGGTTCATGATTAGCACCAATCTGATAGGATTCGTCGGCCTTATACCTATGCAAAGAATATCGGTCTTCGTAGGTGTAAATTGCCACCGTCCTGAGCTTTAGTTCTGAAGCCGCCCGAAAGACTCGGATGGCGATTTCGCCACGGTTGGCCACCAATATTTTCTTATATCGCTTGTGTATTTCACTCATGTCTCCTTACTTAATGGGATGATCATAGGCGATCACCCATGAATTCCTTCACTCGCGTTGTGATCTGGTCGAACTCAATCAAAAAGCCGTCGTGACCAAATGGGGAGTTAATCACACAGAGCTCAGCACCTGGAATCAATCGATGCAATAGATGCTGCTCCCGGATCGGAAATAAAAAATCAGTCTCAATGCCAAAGATCAATGTCTTTGCCCGAATTAGTTTTAAAGCCTGCTCCACCCCACCTCGTATTCTCCCTACATCATGACTATCCATAGCTTCAGAAAGTGTCAGATAAGCTCTTGGGCTGAACCTCCGACTTAGCTTTAATCCTTGATACCTCTGGTAAGATGAAGCACGAAAATCGTCAATCTTCTCTTCCTTTTCCATCTGTGTTCGATGATAGGCTTCATAGTTACGATAGCTGAGCATGGCAACAGCACGAGCAGCCTCGAGACCTAGTTTACCTGCTTCCTCATGTTTATCATACAATGTACAATCGGCACGCAATGCCATACGCTGAGCTTCATTAAAAGCAACTCCCCAGGGAGAATGGCGAGCATTGGTTCCGATCACGCAAATATGTTCGATCGCATTGGGTTCATCAATCGCCCACTCCAGTACTTGTTGTCCCCCCATCGAACCTCCAGTGGCAAGATTGATACGTTCAATGGATAAATGATCTCTGAGTAGTTTAAGTGACTCTACCATATCTCGAATCGTAATCAACGGAAAGTCAGCTCCATATTGTTCGCCTGTCAATGGATTAATATCATCTGGGCATGTACTACCATAACAAGATCCCAACATATTGGCACATACGATAAAATGACGATCCGGGTCATACAATTTATCCCTACCGACCAATCCTTCCCACCATTCTCCCGGATCGGAATTGGCTGTAAGTGCATGGCAAATCCAGATGATATTGCTTTGATCATCATTCATGGATCCATAGATTGTAAATCCGAGGTCAATCTTAGGTAGTGATTGGCCAGATTCTAATCTAAACTCTTGATTGTGGGAGAAGATATCCAAGCCCAGGTTTCATTTTCTGCATTGAGGGTGCAAGATAGCGAAGCTGTATTTAAGATTTAGCTTCGATTGTAGGCCATAACTACAAATATTTTAGACTTTTGCGGGATCTAATTCAATCGGTGTAGTATGAGCATTCAAACTATAAGGATTTCACAAAGACGCGGGCATGGCAAATTTCACTTGGTAAGTACCAACGCTCATGGGGCGGAAGTAGAGACTGACGGTTCGCCAGCAATAGGAGGAGCAGGTCATGGCGCTCGTCCCATGGAATTGGTACTGATGGCCTTAGGAAGTTGCAGTACGATTGATGTGGTATTGATACTGGAAAAACAGCGACAAACACTTGATGATATCAAAGTAGAGATTACCGCGGAGAGAGAACAATTGGAAAAATACTCAGAATATCGAAAAATACATTTAGACTTTACCCTAAACGGTCAGATCAAACCTGAGAAAGCACGCAAAGCCATTGACCTCAGCATCAAGGAGTATTGCTCAGTAGCGATGCTTCTCAGACATACTGCTGAGATTACATATGATTTCAGTATAATATCTTCTGATGAAACCTAGGTATCCAGAAACTCGGCTGATTAGAGATCAGCTGTCCAAAACGCAGTACAGGGAACATAGCAACCCGCTTTTCCTAACTTCCAGCTTCACTTTTAGTGATGCTAAGCAGATGGCCGATATGTTTGCCGGCGATTTAGAAGGTGATATCTATTCCAGATATGCCAATCCAAATACTGCCGAATTCATAGGAAAAATGTGTCTGCTGGAAGGTGCAGAAGAAGGATTTGCCACGGCTTCTGGGATGGCGGCTGTCTGGGCAAGCATCGCCGGAGTACTTAATCAAGGTGATCACATTTTGGCCAGTCGTGCCCTATTTGGCTCAACTCACCAAATATTGACCACGATCCTACCCTCATTTGGAATAACCCATACTTTTGTTGATCCGATGGAAACGCACCTTTGGGAGCAACATGTATTGCCTGAAACCAAGATGCTCTTGCTCGAAACTCCTTCAAATCCTGGTCTGCAACTGATCGATCTGGTAAGAGCAGCCGATTTTGCCAAGAGCCATCAACTCATTTTAAATGTTGACAATTGCTTCTCCACCCCCCTGGGACAAAGACCCATAGACTATGGTGCTGATTTAATCACACACAGTGGAACAAAGTACATTGATGGTCAAGGTCGAGTCTTAGGTGGGATTGTTCTGGGGTCAGCTGAGCTTTTGGAGAAAATCACTTTTTTCTGCCGCCATACTGGTCCAGCTATGTCGCCATTTAATGCCTGGATCTTGTCCAAGAGCCTAGAAACACTGCCTGTCCGTATGGAAAGGCATTGCTCAAATGCCAAGGAAGTGGCCCTGTTTTTAGAAGAGCATCCATCGATTGAGCAGGTACGATATCCTCACCTCGCTTCTCATCCTCAGCACAGCCTGGCACAAAAGCAAATGAAAATGGGCGGGGGAATTGTCACTTGTGTACTTAAAGGAGGCATGCGTGGTGCCCAAAATTTTCTTGATAAGTTGGAAATGGCCTCTCTTTCTGCAAATCTGGGAGATAGCCGAACAATAGTAACCCACCCCGCATCCACAACACACTCCAAGCTAACTCCTGAGGAGCGTGCCGCAGTTGGCATCAGTGATGGCATGGTCAGAATTTCAGTTGGTCTGGAACATGTGCAAGATATTATCTATGACGTTTCCCAGGCACTCACCTGAGTAAGAAGCCTTATCTATTGCCGATTGACCGCTGATCTACGATCAGAAAAAGACTTACTTGCTGTACTAAATTCTGCTTCACTCACCATGATGGACTGCAGTCTGGAGTTTCGAATTGCTCCAGAGTGTTTATCGCGTACTTTGATGGTTACCATTGCTTCACCACATGATGGCTCCCCTGGTCCTTCATCACACACACGATACAAGAAGGAATCAACTCCGACAAAGTCAGGATCAGGAACATAAATAATTAGAAATGAGGTCGTATCTAAGAAGGCTTCACCGTGTGAAGGATGACCCAACTGTAAGCTATGGGGATCAATGGTACCATGATCTGGATCATCATGATCATTTCCCAGGACATCGATGACAGCTAAAAGGTTGACAAAGGTGACCACTGTGTCCTCGTTTATTGTGGGAGAATCATTAACAGGAATGACTTCAAGTCTGATCATCGCTGTATCGCAAGAAACGCCTTCACAGATTGAGTAGTAGAAGAAGTCACCTCCATAATAGTCTTCATCAGGTTGATACAGGAGAGAATTCCAATCATTCGGTAAGACCTCACCATGGTGAGGCTCAGAAACCAGGTGAAGAGAGTGTGTTTCCGAGATCATCCCTTGATCTTCATCGCGATCGTTTGCCAGTGGATCAAGTATTACAACCTGTTCTTCTCTCGTCCTAAAAATGTCTGCTTGAGCTTGTGGACCATCATTTACAGGATGCACTTGAACAGATACAGAAGCGGTGGCACAGTTGCCTTGCTTACTACATACCTTATAGACAAATGAGTCCAGTCCATAATAATTTGCTAAAGGTTCATAAATCATCATCCCGTGATCAATATCTATATGTGCAACTCCATGCTTTGGACCACCCCCGGTTGCCACTTGCAACGATAGGGTATCAATAGGAGCCTCAGGAAATCTGTCATTTCTTAAGACCGGAATTCGAACGGAGACATCCTCACTGACGTTGGAATGATCCACACCAAGGAGTATGGCTGTAAGGTTGTCTTGTGATTGTGCTGCCAAGTGACCATCAAGCATCAGCATCAATACGGTACATTGTGCTAGACTTGCAAGTAATTTGTATACCATGGTCAGATCTGACAATCAACACCACAATATATTACAAATTTATTGAATTTATATTATACTAATAACCTTTGAGTTAAAATTTACATAAGTGCGCCATATGTACTTAAACTGATCATGTTTCAATCAAACCATGGGATACACTTGGAATAGAACCATGGATGCTGAGAGCCTGGAAGCATCACCAAAAAAAAGTGCATGGAGAATTCTCCATGCACTTTTACTATCGTGATCGAGCTGGGGCTCGAACCCAGGACCCACGGCTTAAAAGGCCATTTAATCTTCGCCGTTGCTCTACCAACTGAGCTACTCGATCAGGACCGCAAAGATACAATCAAAATGAACTTTGACAACTCACGATATTGAGATTTTCCAAGAATTCACAGACTGACGTGGAGCTGCAGTGGTGCCTGGTTCTCACGAAATAATGTGGTATTGTGACTGTCAATCTCCTTTTCGCCAGTAGGGGTGACTCTTCGCCTGGGTGAGCCTCTTCACCACAAGGCGTCCAATTGAGCAGCCAGTTGCAACTCAGACTGGTGGCAACATCCTACATCTTAAATATCTTCTTCACAACGACCTCACCATTGACGATGGCATGCAAATAATAAGCCCCAGCGGGGAGTTTGCCAAGATTTAATTTCGTTTCTGCTCCGGCTGAATAGGCCTTTTCTTGAAAGGATTTTAGAAATCTACCGTCTTGGCTAAAGAGTCGCAGCCGCCCCCTATAGTCCTTCCCCTTACCGCTATGCCATCTTAAGGTAATCTCGCTGGTCTTGCAACATCCTACATCTTAAATATCTTCTTCACAACAAGTTGGGTTTAATCTCGCTGGTCTTGGTTGGGTTTGGAAAGACCGTCATATCTGCAGATGCGGACTTGGTCTGATTGTATACACATTTATATCACCTCCGTGAAGTGGTGCCGCATCATTATTGGTCATATCAGAGGCAATGGATCCATCAACAATCAATGTGTAGTCTTCTACCTGACCATAAAATGGACGAAAACATCCACTGGTTATGTTAAAGCCTGCATATGTGCTGATTGCTCTTAGACGGAGGGGTTCATTACGAAGAGCATGAGTAGGTATGTAGCCCATATCGGTATGGATTTTAGCCCTGTTGGAGGTCATAAGTAGTTCGCCCTTGTCATCGAAATCACCATCAGCATTAAAATCACAGTATACTTTGACGTTTTGTAGGTTTCGATCACCGGTATTGACTTCAATGGGAAAGGCCTGTCCACCCACGACCCTTACCGAAAAGCAGGAATGATCACTGTAGCCACCATCTTCGACCGCAGAACCGGAGAAGTGTTCAGACTCTCCCATTTTAAAACTCTGGATGCCGAGATCGAAGGTGTTGGTTAAGTTACGGGTTTGAACATTGCATGATACGTCTGCCGATTTTGATTCTAGTGGAGGTATATGGCCTTGTGAGCCTGACCAGGAAACTCGCAAAGTTTTTAGCATTCCCTGCATTCTGGTCGCTTGACCAGCACTGAATTGCGTCTGGCATTGTTCGCCTGAGTAATCCATGAAGTTCTTGACATGCAAGGCCGATAGTCCACCTCCATCACAGACGTTGATCTTGGTCAATGAGCAACTACCATTAGACCGGCGGTGAGGAGGTGTATCATCAACGCAGTCTCCGTTCCAGGGGCCACAGCCAGTAAAAGAAGGACAACGGTCTCCATATCCATCCCTATTATAATCGTCACCCTCAAAAGTGTGGTACAGGCCAAGAGAATGACCGATCTCATGAATGAAAATCGCACCTCGTTTTGTTCCGTGATTGAGGGTAAAACCATGAACTCCCTCAGGATCAACACCAAAAGCTCGAGATAATATGACTACCCCATCCAAAAGTGGATCACCTCCGGGAAATTCTGCAAAGCCCTGGATGCCGATGGCACTGTGATTGTCATCAATCTCCCTTACAACCCAAACATTGAGGTAGTCCGTTGATGGCCATCTACTAAGGGCTTTAATTTCACTTTCATTTCTAGCCGTGAGTCCCACATTACGATAGCAATCTCCTTCCACACATAGGTTGTAAGCATTCACTCTTACAATACCGTCTGTAACTTCGCAATCGGGCGTTCTAGCAGCCAATTGAAATTGGATTCTGGAATCGATCCCATCGAAGGGAGTCTGACCCGCGAAGGCACGATTTAAATGATCAATGGCTGAAAAAATCTGGTTGTCACTGATATTGACCCCCACCCCGACTGGCTGCCCAATATGCACGACATGAACCACTACAGGAATAGTGATTTCTTCGATCAAGGCACTTCTGCGCTTGTGCAGATGACTCAATAGTCGATCCTGAGAGGAAAGCTTTTCAAGTAATTCAGGCTGGTTGATTATTCGGAGGTCAAGTTTTTGATCAAAGGCGCAAGAATGCTGGCCATAGGATGGGATAAGCAATAGTATGCAGCATACTACTACGAGTAATCTCATGGTGGCAAAGGATTTATTACATAATCATTATCTCAGTTGGTGGGAAGACAAAGACTAGGCCAGAATCCGTTAAAACATTGTTATGAGGCTACAACAACATATGTACCAGAATAACTGTCAGGACTTTATTGATGAGAAGGAAAACAGATAGAATTTTTTAAATATGTTTGGCTAGATCATCGAAGTAGATGAATAAACCCTCCACTGCCAGGATAGAGTGGGGGAAGATAGACCTTGCCTCGGACAGCAAAGGACTCAACTCTTTATAGCGAGAACTGAAATGGCCAATGAGCAGATACCCGGCGTTGGCTGCCTTAGCGATGTTTGCTGCTTGATGGGCAGTACTATGCTTACGAGCATTGGCCTTATCTCTTAGATCATGGGCAAAAGTCGCCTCGTGATATAGAAGTTCAACATTCAAAATCCGGGGCACAAGTGCCGGATAGAAACCGGTATCTGAACAGTAAGCAAAACTATGGGGTTTTCTACCCGGTCTCGTCAACACCTCATTGCGAATGACCCGACCATCTGCAGTGAAGAAATCCAATCCATTCCTAAGATCATCGATGACTTCGAAGGGGATTTGATATTCTTCTACAACATTTTTTTTCATCCTCCGCTTGGGAAGAACCTCCTCAAACAGAAAGCCACTAGTGGGAACACGATGGTCAAGCGGCAAAGTTGTTACTCGAATATGATCTGTATTTAAAATGACCTGCGAACTCTCTGCATTGTGTTCCATGATCTTCAGCTGAAATGATAGCGTCGAATCAACACATTTCAAGCTTGAATCTATGAACTCTTCAATGCCTTTTGGTCCATAAAGATAAAGAGTGCTTGTTCGGCGATAAAGACTGTAAGATGTAATCAATCCAGGGAGTCCGAAGATATGATCTCCATGCAGATGTGAGATAAATATATGAGAGATCCGAGATGGCCTTACATTGTATTTGATCATCTGCATTTGAGTACCTTCACCACAATCGATCAGGTAAGAAGAATGATCAGTGGTAAGAACCTGCGCCGATGGAAAGCGGTTGCGCACGGGAACTGCTGCATTAGAACCTAAGATCATCAGTGACCAGGACATCCTGATCTACTCTTCCTCCATTTCTCGTTCGAGATCTTCCATGTATAGAAAATCAATAGATTCGCTGACGGTAGGAATAACGTGTAAAATCGTATCGAGGCGTGAGATCTCTATGAGTTTCTTCACTGCCGTATGTTCGACTCCAGTAACGATAAAAGTACCAATACCTTTCCATAGGCGATTACCTGTAAGAATAGCGCTAAGTCCAGATGAATCGACATAATGCACTTCTGAAAGATCCAAGACAAAATTGGGGATACCCTCGTTTCGAAAGATTACGAACTCCGACTTCAGGTCAGGAGCAACGATGGAATTCAAATTATCAAGATGCAATGTCATAATGGCATACCGATCCTTCTTGTCAATGGAATACTTCATGTTGCAATTTTTTGCGGGCCCGAAGGTACAAAGAATAGGCCAAAGAAGAGGCTTGCATATCAGCTAATTTATCAGGAATTGTCAATACTGACGGCCCTTCTGATAGTTCTAGAAACGGTTGAATCTCGCTGTTGAAAGCAAATGATCAAGTGTTATCGATATATTAAACCACTTAGAATTTGATCCTTTGAATACTATGATATGTTTAACAAGGTACGGCCCAAACGCAGACTGGAGACAAAATGCCAGTAAAGTCTAGAATGGCATGATTTTCCATCGATAACATCAAAGGGCCACGATATTGTTACTTAGGGTAATTAATAGTATTATTGTTGATAAAGAGAAGTTTAATAGAACCCAATGAATAAATTTTCACAGGAGATTAAAGACATCATAAGGATCAGCAGAAATGAGGCGATGCGGTTAGGGAATGATTCAGTAGGGACTGAACACCTACTTCTGGGCATTCTACACGGCAAAGATTATCTGGTAAATAAAGTATTGGAGTCGCTAGAAGTAGATTTGTCGGAACTTAGGGATTTTACCGAGAAATCGGTTGAAAGTAAGAGGAGTAAATCAGACAATTTTGCACCCGACAAGGATCGAGAAGGAAAGCTGACTGAAGAGCGATTAGATAAGCACGCAGCTAAGGTTCTCAAAGTGTCATTGCTGGAAGCAAAGGTATTGAAGAATGATGAAGTGACCCCTGAGCATCTCATGCTTTCCATTCTGAAGCACAATGAAAACCGCGCTTCGAAGATTCTCAATCAGTTTGACATCGACTATGAGACCTTTAAGAATGAGTTATTTTACATGACCGACGAAGGTGATGAATATGATGCCGACATCTATTCGCAATCTACCTCCGATCCAGATATGCCTTTAGAAGAGGAACCAGGATCCAGCAGATATCAGCGCAAGGGCTCCTCCAAGTCTAAGACTCCCGTACTTGACAATTTTGGCCGGGATATTACCAAGCTTGCTGACGAGAGTAAGCTGGATCCAATCATAGGCAGGGATGTCGAGATAGAAAGAGTCTCACAGATCTTGAGTCGTCGAAAGAAAAACAACCCAATTCTCATCGGTGAGCCGGGAGTAGGTAAGACGGCGATTGTAGAAGGATTGGCCATTCGAATCAACCAGCGTAAGGTATCACGTACACTATTTGGCAAGCGCATTGTCATGTTGGATTTGGCAGCATTGGTGGCGGGAACAAAGTACCGCGGGCAATTTGAAGAGCGCATGAAGGCGATTATGAACGAACTTGAGAAATCTCGGGATGTAATCTTGTTCATCGATGAAATTCATACAATCGTGGGAGCGGGAGGTGCCACGGGATCTTTAGATGCTTCGAATATTTTTAAACCAGCACTTGCCAGGGGAGAGTTGCAATGTATCGGTGCATCTACGCTTGACGAATACCGGCAATATATCGAGAAAGATGGAGCTTTGGATCGACGCTTTCAAAAGGTGATCGTCGATCCTCCAACTACCGAGGAAGCCATGAATATTTTGAAAAACATCGCTCCCAAGTATGGTGAATTTCACAATGTAGACTACTCAGATGAAGCGATCAAGCAATGTGTGAAATTAAGCGACCGCTACATCACTGACCGGTTTTTACCGGACAAAGCTATTGATGTACTAGATGAGGTTGGAGCAAGGGTACATTTGAAGAACATTCATGTACCTAAGCACATAGAAGAGCTTGAGAAAAAGATTGAGAATCTGAAAGAAGAAAAAAATCAAGCCGTAAAGAATCAGCAGTACGAGACAGCTGCAGATCTGCGTGATCAGGAATCCAGGCTAGTAAGGCAGCTCGAGGAGTCCAAGATCAGTTGGGAGGAAGACTCAAAAACAAAGAGATTTCCCGTTGGAGAGGAGGAGATTGCTGAGGTGGTAGCCATGATGACCGGAATACCAGTACAAAGAGTGGCCCAAAGCGAAAGCAAGAAGCTGGTAAACATGACTGAAGACCTGCGGCATGTGATCATTGGTCAGAATGAAGCAATAAATAAAGTTACCAAGGCCATTCAGAGAAATCGCATTGGTTTAAAGGATCCGTCAAGACCCATAGGATCATTTATCTTCCTGGGCCCCACCGGTGTAGGGAAGACTGAGATGGCCAAGGCTCTGGCCCGCTATATGTTTGACTCAGAAGAGGCACTAGTGCGTCTAGATATGAGTGAGTACATGGAGAAATTTTCGGTTAGTAGATTGATCGGCGCGCCTCCCGGGTACGTTGGCTACGAAGAAGGAGGTCAACTCACAGAAAAAGTACGTAGGAAGCCCTACTCGGTTATTCTACTAGATGAAATTGAAAAAGCACACCCCGATGTGTATAATATCTTACTTCAGGTACTTGATGATGGACAGTTGACTGACGGCCTAGGTCGAAAAGTGGATTTTAAGAATTCACTCATCATAATGACTTCAAATATTGGTGTACGGCAGTTAAAGGACTTTGGTCAAGGTGTGGGATTCGCAACCAAATCAAGAGTGGAGAGTGCAGAGACACACTCCAAAAGTGTAATTCAGAATGCCCTGAAACGCACTTTTTCACCTGAATTTCTCAACCGGATAGATGATGTGATCATTTTCAATAGTCTTGACCAGGAAGATATTTTCAAGATCATCGACATTACATTAAATGATCTTTACAAGCGATTAGAAGGTATGGGATACGAGCTTACTTTATCACCAGATGCCAAAAAGTTTGTGGCCGAAAAAGGATTTGATCCACAGTTCGGAGCTCGTCCACTGCATCGTGCAATTCAAAAGTATATCGAAGATCCCCTGGCTGAATTTATTCTGAATGAAAATCCAGCAGAAGGTAGTAAGCTTGAAGCTGTGTTAGACAGCGAGAAAGAGGAATTAAACATTATCAATAAGAAGGTAAAATCAGATATTAAGTAACTGAAAGAGTGTTAAGAAAGCGGGTTAGAAACTTGATGCATCCTTTGGGGTGAAATCTCAGGCCTGTTTTGTTAGCACTCTTTTTATATTTTTCGACTTCATTTAATCATCAAACTAAAGTAACATTTGGCAAAACGAAGAAAGACCTATAGTAAGCGTGCACCCAGCATTTCATATCGAACCAACTCTTCCATAAAGGCTCATGAAATCCGACTCGTGGGGGACAATCTGCAGGAACTAAGTGAAACGATCGGCCAACCGGTTGAGGCCGGAATCTACGACACAGGTGTAGCTGTGCAATGGGCAGCTGAGATGGGCTTAGACTTGGTAGAAATTTCTCCGAAAGCTGATCCACCAGTCTGCAAAATCATTGATTACAAAAAGTTTCTTTACGACAAAAAGAAGAAAGCTAAAGAGATCAAGGCCAAGACTGTGAAAACAGTCATCAAAGAATTGCGGTTTGGACCAAACACCGATGACCACGACTTCGACTTTAAATTGAAGCATGCTAAGAAATTTCTGGAAGATGGAGCCAAGGTGAAAGCCTACGTTCACTTCAGAGGCCGATCGATTGTATTCAAGGATCGGGGAGAACTTCTACTACTTCGTCTGTTAAAGGAATTAGAAGACCATGGCGCAGCCGAAGAACTGCCAAGGTTAGAAGGTAGGCGTATGTCAGTCATCATATCACCTAAGAAAAAGAAGTAGCGATATCAGATTAGCTTTTATTAAGCCCAGAATAAAGGTTAGTAGATTCAGCATCGTGCTTGAGCTTGCAGAGCCTTAAGTGACAAATTGACCGAACTGCCTTCCTTAATTTTTTGAAGCTCCTCGAATTTCAAGTTTCATTTTAAACTGAAGGGTTTCAGTTCATCTCATCTTTTGTATCTTTGCCAGCCCAAACCACCAAACAGTGGGTAAAACAAGATAATATGCCAAAAATGAAGACTCATTCCAGTGCAAAGAAGCGATTCAAACGCACGGGATCAGGTAAGCTCAAGCGGTTTCAGGCCTATACATCGCATATGATGCGTAACAAGAGTAAAAAGGCTAAGACACGGCTAAGGGGATCGGCATTGGTGAGCGATGCCGATGAAAAGAGAATGAAGCACTTGCTCTGTATGTAAGTCAAATTTTGGAATCAGAGCTACAGGAAACAAGTATCTGAATACAGATCTCTGTACTCTATAAACAAAGCAAAAAATGTCACGTTCTGTTAATTCGGTGGCGTCGAGAAGACGTAGAAAAAAAATCCTAAAGGAAGCGAAAGGTTACTATGGAGCTCGATCGAAAGTCTATACGGTTGCCAAGAATGCTGTTGAAAAAGGATGGTCTTATGCCTACCGTGACCGTAGAAACAAGAAGCGAGAGTTCCGGCGCCTCTGGATTGTCAGAATCAATGCCGCAGCTCGAGAGCATGGAATCTCTTATTCCAAGCTGATGCATCTTCTCACAGAGAAGAAGGTTGGACTTAGTCGGAAAGTTCTTGCTGACCTAGCTGTACATCACCCTGATACTTTCGCCGCGGTAGTCAACTTCGTCAAATAGTTGGATTAAGGGTTTCCTGAAGTAGATTCAACCAGACTTGACTAGGGAATAGAATCCGTACCGAGGGTCTACATTCAGTATCTCATAGCTTCGACGGGATCCATTCGTGCAGCTTGGTTTGCAGGGATAAAGCCAGCGATCAAACCAATAACCACACTAAGTGATATACCGAGAAGGACATTTTTGAAGGATAGGAACATGTCAAAATTAAGTCCATAGCTAAGGGCTTTCATGGTGAAGAAGACCAAAAGCAAGCCCAATAATCCACCCAGTACACATAGTGTGATGGCTTCAATCAAAAACTCCAGCAGAATAAAATAGCGCTTTGCCCCCAAAGCCTTTTTGATCCCGATAATGCTGGTGCGTTCCTTCACTGTTACAAACATTATGTTGGCTACACTAAACATTCCGACAAAAATGGCAAAGATGCCAATGATGAATCCAGCAATGTTTAGAACACCGAAGATGTTGTCCAAAAAGCCAGTTATGATTGATATCTCATTAATGGCAAAATCATTTCCTTCCCTGGGTTTCAACCTACGGTGAGATCTGAGAACTCCCGTTACTTCATCGCGAAGTTCGGAAACGTCAAAGGAAGATCTGGCTTTAACGTTCAGCTGTGTACCCCATGGATTGTTTTTCATTTTAACATCAGCCACTTGTTTTGCCAAATTGTAAGAGAGGAAGATGGCGTCATCATAATCAAGGGGATTGACCAGGGCCCTTCCCGATTTCTTAATTACACCAATTACCTGCATGGTCTTTCCCATCAACTTCACCTGCTTACCAATTGGCTCAATGGACCCAAAAAGCTTCTCGGCTATATTGTACCCCAGTATTACCTTGTTGCTGGCGTTACTGTACTCGTAGGGGCTGTAATATCTTCCTTTGTCGAACTCCATATTAAACATGTCTCCATATTCATAGGTAGCAGCAAATACAAAAGCACCTTCGACATGGCTAGACCTATACTTGATGGTACGTCTGCCAATTCGCACCAATAAGGTAACGAGATCTGCACTACTTACCCTTGATTTCAACTCCTGATAATCAGCATAACTTGGAGAAGGTCTTTGAAAGTACTTCCAGTAGCTTTCCCTTCGATTCTCAGCCCAAGGCAGTTTAGAAATATAGAGGACATCATCACCTAACTCCTCAAAACTGCCTTTGATGTTATCTTCGAGGGAATCTACCGCAGACATTACCGCAATGATGCAAAAGATGCCAATGGTAATACCCAAAAGTGAAAGAAAACTCCGTAACCTATTGGCACGTAGTTGTTGCATTGCCTGATCGACACTTTCCCACAGTATCTTTAATATGATCTTCATCCCAAATCAGCAAACTGGGTCTTCATGCACATCAAAGTTATTTTAATGCTATCAAAACACCTCAATCATTCGATCAATATACTCAGAACATCGGCCGGTCCGGGACTGATCTTTATGAAATGTGATCTGCTATCAGGTAATTTCAGTCAATCCTAACAAGGACCAGGTCTGTAGACTTTCGCAAGACATAAGTTTTTCTATTTTTGTGGTTCTTTAAAATCGAGGCATCTTGATGAAGTCTAAACTCTCGCAATTTAGTTTTAATCTTCCCAAAGAATTGATCGCCACTTATCCCGCCGAAAATCGGGATGAATCTCGCCTAATGGTGGTACATAAAGACTCCGGAAAGATAGAACACCTAGTATTTAAGGAGATCCTGGAGTACTTTAATGATGGAGATGCACTGATTTACAATAACACAAAAGTTTTTCCAGCACGGTTGTATGGCCGCAAGGAGAAAACAGGCGCCAAGATCGAGGTATTCTTACTGCGGGAACTCAACAGTGATTCCCGTCTCTGGGACGTGTTGGTTGATCCTGCTCGCAAGATCCGGGTGGGGAACAAGCTATATTTTAAAAATCAAGATGATGAAGATGTTCTTGTAGCTGAGGTGGTTGATAATACCACCTCCAGAGGAAGAACCATTCGTTTTTTCTACGACGGACCTGATGATGAATTCAGACGCGTATTAGATGACCTTGGCAATACACCCCTTCCCAAGTACATAGACCGGGAATCAACCGATTTAGATAAAGAGCGGTACCAGACGGTCTATGCAAAGGTTACTGGAGCTGTCGCTGCTCCAACTGCTGGCTTACATTTCAGCCGGGAGTTGCTCAAGAGGATGGAAATCAAAGGGGTCGACTTCGCCGAGGTCACCTTGCATGTGGGACTTGGTACATTTCGAAACATTGAAGTAGAAGACCTCTCGAAGCACAAAATGGATGCTGAATATTTCCACATACCACAGCCTGCTGTAGATGTGGTTAACAAATCAAAGTTAGCCGAGAAGCGCGTATGTGCGGTGGGTACGACGACCATGCGGACAATTGAAAGTGGGGTTTCCGCTGAGTCATTGCTCAAGCCAGCTGAAGGCTGGACCAATTTATTCATTTATCCTCCATTTGAATTTCACATTGCCGATACCATGATCACCAATTTCCACCTGCCTAAATCAAGTTTACTGATTATGGTTTGTGCTTTTGGTGGATATGAATTGATCATGGAGGCTTATCAAGTGGCGATCAAGGAGAAATATCGTTTTTTCAGCTATGGAGATGCTATGATGATCATCTAATCAAGCACATTCTTCACTTAGGTAAAAAACTGATTATCAATATATTACAAGTTTTTAAGCTGCCCTGGAACTTTTTATCTACTGATGGGTTCTAGTATCTTGGAACTTCACGAAAAAAGATTTGCACATATAAGCGGATTTAATAGATTTGCGCAAAAATTCAGTATTGTGACTTCCACGTTTTTTATCGCTCAAAACGCTTGAATATATGTATTGGACACTTGAATTAGCTTATCATCTTGAGGATGCACCATGGCCTGCCACGCGTGATGAACTCATTGATTACGCGATCAGATCGGGAGCTCCACTCGAGGTAATAGAAAACCTCCAGGAGATGGAAGATGAGGGCGAGATTTATGAAAACATGGAAGACATCTGGCCAGATTACCCTAGGAAGGATGACTTCCTATTCAATGAAGACGAGTATTGAGATTGGAACCTACCATATGAACGAACTCAAGGGGTTGTCACAAAATTGTGGCAACCTTTGCATTTAGATCTAAGCCTTAAATCAACCAATTTGGCAGTCTCCCAGCGAATAAACATAGCCATTGATGGGTTATCTGCTTGCGGCAAGAGCACGCTAGCAAAGGATTTGGCCGAGGCACTTGACTATATCCACATTGATTCCGGAGCCATGTACCGGGCCATAACTTCCCACATGATCAAAAAGGACATCGATCTTGATGACAATCACCTTCTCTCACAAAATCTTGACTCGATCACCCTTACATTTGATATGGCCAATGACCATTCAATCCTACTTCTAAATGGTGAGCAGCAAGGTGAAAATCTAAGAACGCGAGAAGTAGATCAACTTGTGAGTCATGTGGCGGCCTTACCCATGGTCAGGCAAAAAGTGATGGATCAGCAGCAAAACATAGGGAATAAGAAAGGCATAGTAATGGACGGCAGAGATATTGGATCGGTTATCTTTCCCCATGCTGAGTTGAAGATTTTCTTGCAGGCAGAGCTAAAGGTCAGATCAAGACGACGCAGGGCTGAACTGAAACAACGGGGTATTGAACTCAGTGAACTTCAAGTCATCGCCAACCTTAAGGAACGGGATCAAATCGATTCCCAACGGAAGCACAGCCCTCTGGTCAAAACTGCGGACGCCATAGTCATTGACAATTCCAATCTCAACCAGAAGGAACAGCTGGCAATGGTTTTGGCCTTGGCTCGATGTCGAATTGAATAGATCCCAATCATACCTACCTTCTCTGGTCCTGGGTCTATCTGATCAAAGTAACATCACCACTCACAAATTTGGGCTTTCCTCTGATATCAACAGCTTTAACTAAATAGGTAAACACACCTGGCTGAAGGCTTCCACTACGATATCGACCATCCCATCTCCCGATCTGTTCTCCAGGGAGATAATTAGATGCACTAAAGACATTATTGCCCCAACGATCAAAAATCTCAAAGGCGACAATTCGGTCAATATTGTTGCCGGCAAACACCTCAACATGATCATTCACATCATCACCGTTGGGCGTAAAACCATTGGGCACAAATATTCCCCCTGGATCGAACACTCGAACACTGACTGTATCTCTGATAGCACAACCATAGGTTGCCACCAGTTCTACGAAGTATACACTATTTTGCAACGGACGCACCATCTGTTGGAAACAGTCACTACAGACTGCACTATCTGGCAAATACCATGTAATTTGCTGAACTTGATCTTCAGGAAGAGAAGTCACCAATTCAAGCGCCAGTGAATCCCCCAAATTAAGGGTCAATTCTTCGCCTAAATCAACGGTAAATCGGGGATAACGCTCGAGGGAAATCAGACTGTCACCTATGCAACCATTAGCATCCTTAACCATAAGGAGATAATCCCCAGGAGCCAGAAAGGAGTATACATTGCGATCGGAAAAAAAGTCTCCACCTAGTGAAAAAGTAAAGGGGGCTGTTCCACCAGCAACATCATCGACTATAATCATCCCATCATCTAGGCCGTCACATCCTGCAAACTGGGTCGAAACCATGAAATCTCCCAGATTACTGACACGCTCAATCACTTCGATCCGGTCCTCACTAAAGCAATGATTGACCCTATCCTCCACTGACAGCAGATACGTACCAGGCTGGTCTAAGAAAACCTCAGGTAAATCCCTTGGGCCCAAAATACGCCCATCTACCGTTGACCAGTTGTAGTTAACCGGTCTGTCTGTTAAAGATCCAAGGGCAATCTCTCGATGTTCACAAATGATAGAATCCATCTCTACTATTGAAACCACCGGTTTGAGGGTGTCAATACGGATTTGGAAAGTATCTCTCAACACACAGTCGCTTGGCACGTGTAAAGCCTCAAAAACATACTGACCTGCTTGGGTAGAAAAAACTATCGAGTCCACGGTAGTCTGGTTGTTGGTCTCCCACCTATATTGGTAGGAAACCGATGGATTACTTACAGCCAAAAATCCTTCCGGATGACGACAATTAATATGCAAACTATCGATGAGAACCGTATCAAGAATGGGATCTGCACTTACGATCAGTGAATCAAGGACTTCACATCCATTAGTACCTTTGGCTAGGACATAGTAGACTCCCGCCTGTCTTGTTGATGCCTTACTACCTTGGACATAGAAACCATCGGGTCCAAACCAATTGATTTCTGGCAGGCTATCTTGCGTGGTTATTCCAATTTGGGCAGAATCAAGATTACAAGGAACAAACGTATCTCTGATCGATAGGGCAGGTGCATCGAAGTCAGATGTGACAACCACCATTCGCTCAGTTTGGCAGCCATTAGTACCCGTCACTACCAGTTCATAAGCTCCAGGCTCATCTATGGTAGGACTGGGATGATTTGAGTTAAATCCATTGGGCCCTGACCAGTTGTAACCCCAACCTCCTTGCCTATTGGTAAGCTGTAATGCCAATCTTGTATTGGCGCAGTCCAGGGTATCTGGTTTCAGATTAAAGCCTGGTCTAACAGTGTCAGCAGGAACTTGATATCGAATGTCCCTGGTACATCCATTTAAATTCTGTGTCGTCAAAATATACATCCCGCCCACATCTACACTGGGTTGGGGAACATCCGTTACAAAAATGGAATCCAGGACCCATGAATAGCTCAAGAATGGATATACTGTATCCAGGATGAGCTCAGTGGTAGGCATCACACAATCGATCTTGTCTGATCTTATCTGATGACCAAAAGTCACGGTATCAATGACCACTTCAACATCATCAATGATTTTACAACCATTACTGTCCACCAGCTCTAAAAGATAGGGCCCAGGAACTACCGTCTGAATGAGCGACTGATTGAGGACCCTGCCGCCTGGATCTAACCAATGGAAGGAATATCCTGCAGCATTCGTCGTAAAACCTACATCCGCCAAGGTGTCCAAGCAGTCTACAGTATCTCCAAAAACCTCCACCGTTGGTAAAGGATCAGTGATAAATATCAAGGCAGTATCGCTTGCAAGACAACCATTACTTCCAATAATTTCCAAATTGTAAATTCCTGGGTAAGGGGCCAATGGCCTTGGATCATTCGATCGAAATCCATTGGGTCCTGACCAGAATGTGGCGATGGGTTGCCCATCCGCATTAAAATCAAGGACCACACCTGGGTCGCTGCATCTAAAGCCGGCATCCTTTACTTCCAAGGTAGGTGTACTAAAGTCTTCAGTCACTGTGGCAGTGGCGGTACCCTTACATCCATTCCTCATTTCAAGACTTACTGTCACTGAACCAGTCTGCTCAACCGTCGGAATGTTTGCCGAAGATTTAGTTCCATCTGGCAAAGTCCAGTCGTATGACTTAATAAAACCATTGTTGTAGTTGTCAATGGAAATACCCAAGGGTACCCGATCGTTGGCACAATTAAGGGTATCAGAGAAAATATTGATGATCGGAATATCGTCTGTTACCCCAACAATATACACCTGAGTGTCTTGACAACCCCTCACATCGGTTGAGTGAAGACGAAAGACTGTAGGGCTCGTAGTGCTAATTGAGGCAGTGTTGACAAAGGAATTACCGGTAAGGGTATCTATCCATTCATAATTACGAAAAACGTTTTCATTGCGTAATTGGATCAAGCCGTCTACAGTACATCCCACATTGCGGACTGAGACATCTCGGCGCAACGGAGTAGTATCCGCGCGTACAGTAAACTTTGCCAAACTGAAACAGCCAGAGGTTGCTGTGACCGTTACGTCGTACTGCCCCGCCTGATCAACAATAATCGTGTCGTTGCTCGAGGTGAATCCTTCTGGTCCAGTCCAACTATAGGTACACCCTCCGCTGCAATTGGATGCCTGTACCACCAGGGTATCTCGACTTTGAGCACAATTTATTACGCCATTTTCGGTACGCAACTCTGGCTGCATTGGGTCTCGCATGACCTGTAATGTAGAATTTGCAGCGCAACCATTCACTTGATCCCTGACCGTAATGCGATAAGTACCTGCTTGGGTTGCTGGAGCATCAAGTTGATTTGAACGAAATCCGTTCGGCCCAGTCCAGCTAAAAGATGCATCATGGAGCACGCTGTAACTGGCATTTAACTGGAAGTCAGTCTGCATACAATTCAAGTCAATGTCTGCTGTTGTTACTGTCGGTCTCACCGTATCAAGCGTGACCACCGCCATGCTCTCGTAGGTACATTGCTGAGCATCGGTAATAACAACCTTGTAGGTACCTGGAGTTGTGACCCGAGGAGATTTGGCGTCAGATCTGAAACCATTGGGACCAGTCCAATCAAATGTGGCTAAGTTGTCACTCACCGTAGTAGAAATATTCTTTGCTAAGGCCCTACAATCCAGTGTAACACCAGTAATTGTGATGGAAGGTTCTTGATAGATATTAAATACCTCTACACTCTCCTCTACGGTACAGCCACTACCTACTGCGCCGATACGAACGGTATAAATACCTGCTTTGGTGACAATGGGGTTTTGAACCGTAGTACTAAAACTGTCCGGACCAATCCAGGCGTAGGAAACACCGGCGGTACTGGTACTGGCCGACAGTTGTACCGTATCGTTTGCACATCTTATCGTGCCTCCTTCGACACTTACATTTTCAGGCCTGGCAAAATCAGCGAGCACCTGAATGCTCTTTCTCACTGCACAATTGTTACCGGTCGCAGTAATGGTATACGTTCCCGGTTCTGTGACATCAATATTTTGATTTGTTGCCGTAAATCCATTGGGTCCCGTCCAGGCAAAAGAGTTGGCATCCGAAATAGGACGCAATTGCCCGATGTTTGCCGAACAGTCCATAATGATATCATCTATTTGGAGCGTAGGGAGTGACCCATCAGAAGTGACCACTGCCGAGACGGTATCAGCACAGCCATCTTTGGCGATGGACAAATGGTAGGTACCAGGCAGATCGACAAAGATTTGTGCTCTATCGTCTCTACTCAAGATACTGCCATCGTCAGTAAACCACTGGTAGGTGGGATCACTGTTAAACAAGTTGTTGGTCCAGTTCAATGTCAATGGCTTATTTGCACAGTTGATCGTTCCTGGATTGGTAATTCCTTGCAGAACATTGAAATCCACTACTCTCAGTTCCACTATGCTGTCACATCCCGTATGGCTGATAAAAGTTTCTTCGTAAGTGCCAGCTGAGGTAATAACTTGGCTTCCAAAGTGGATGGGAGATTGGAGGCAAACGAATCTCTCTTCGATTGTTCGGGGATCTAGGTCAGACAGTATTCGATAGACCTTGAAACCGCTAGAAAAGGCAGCACAGATTCTTAGTCTACCCGCGTTAAGTGCTCCTGCCAGATTGCTGAAACTGCCACCAATAAATCCATCAATAGCAGGCAAGTCAATATTGGCAATGCTGAGCCCATAGATCACATAATCTCCTCGATTTTGGCTCTCGAGATTTGGACGATCGGTGATGTCAATGATCATGCCCTTCGACACCACGACAAACAGGTATGAAAAGGTGGCTGGATCAGGCTCTGCACCGCTATACGTAGGAAAGATGCGGATGGCACCCAGACTTGGATCACCCCCACAAGCAAATGTGGTGTCTCTATTAATCACCCCTCCCAGTCTAACACACTGTGAACATGAGATGCCAGATGGATCGCAAAACTGTATCTCAAACGACTCGATCATGCCACTGTTCCCACCCCGAAGATCTGTCACAGTGAGTGACCATATACCATTGACGGGACCCGCAGCAATATCTTCCAAACATGTCTGGGCATGGTAAGAGCCACTGTAGTTTTGGTCCTGTCCCCAGTCCTGGTCACTGTCCCATACTGGTTTGAGAAATCGTCCTGGATCCGGATTGGCAGGCGTACTACAGCGTACCAGAGTAATGTCCCAGATCGTACCAGATGTAATTCGAGAACCTCTGCTCTGAATCAGGCTATATTGGCTTCCATTGGGAGAGCTTAAGATAAGACGGATATCACCCACCGACTGATGGCTAAAACGGACTTTTATGGCACATACACCCTGCGAAGGGCTACTAAGGTCATCGTTGATTGCATTACTCACTCGTATATATCCATGATTATTTCCCTGTGCCGGTATTGGCACTGACCTGGGTAAACTGCACTGACCCCAAAGGCAGTCTGCAGTTGAGAAAAGGCTAAAAATGATAAGTAAAGCAAATTGTGCTTGCTTCATGATCAGGTATTAGGTTTGGAGTGCGCCCACTGATATAATGACACGAGTTCCGTCAAAATTGTTGTTAAACATCCTTTAACATTCCAACGGCAGTGATACAGACACCTTATCTTTATCGTTAAATCGCTAAGATAGTCTTATCACAAATCTTCAAATATGCTACGTGCACTTCAACTATCCTTGATCGTCCTGTTGTCCTTGGCATTTAGTTCTGATGCACTTTGTCAAAGAGCAAGCAAAAAGAATACCGGCTTCAGACAGCAACTCTGGTATGGAGGTAGTGTAGGTTTAGGCTACCAATCTTTCAGTAGCCAGAGCACGTTTCTCTTTGCCCTATTCCCAATGGTGGGATATAAAGTGAGTGACGCCATATCAATTGGTCCAAGATTAGGAGCTTCCTATCGATACATCAAGACGGTGGGTATTGATAACCGGATCTATAAGTTTAACCCCGTGGAAATCTCCGGTGCACTTTTCGGCAGAGCCAAAGTTTTGCGACGGTTCTTCGGTCATATGGAGTATGAGATTGCCAATGAAAAGAATCCGACGACGGTCAACGGCAGTACGCAGATCACCAATAGAACAGACACCAACTTCTACCTGGGGGCTGGATACAATTCGGGTGGAAAAATCGCATCTGAAATTTACATTCTTTACAATTTCCTCGAAGACGACAATACCTTAGAAGTACCTTTCGTCATCAGAGGTGGCCTTACTTATAATTTTTAGCTGGGCATTACTCAGAACTTCAGGTTAAGCCCAAACATGATGTTTGCACCTGCCTGAGGATACAATCCTTTTAAATTATAGGTATTTCCAGATTCGAGAGCCGTGTGGGGATCATCTCGTCTACCATCGTAGGATGATGATCTATATCTATAGAGCCATCCATTACTAATGATGTGTTGATCAAAAATATTTCGAAGCATCAATCTTAAACCAATAGTATCAGCCCATTTTGGCTGAAATTCCCAATTGATCAGAAAATCAGAAAAGTAATATGACTCGAGCATGGCATCTTTGTTGCCAGTATTGTCTAGAAATTGGCTGCCAATGTATTTATGTAGGCTGGAAAGTCGTAAGGATGATTTTGATTTGTCGACCAGGGTGAAGTTTATGCCCATCATAGCGGTTAGCTCGGGAGAAAATGCAATGGGGGATTGGAAGTGCTTTACAGACTCCTGTTTTCCCGTATCCCAATTGTCTATCAATTCTGTATATTCCTTAATACGGTTTTTACTCCAGGTCCCGTTGGCTTCAAGATTCCATCTTGCTGATGGATTCCAATTTCCGGCCAATTCAAAACCTACCCGGTAGCTGTTTGGTACATTGATTCGTGTATATTCACCCACATCATTAATTTGACCGGTCAAAATGAGTTGATCCTTGTAATTCATCCAGTAAAGATTGGACTGAAGTCGGAAGGATGCACTGCGATGCCGGAGCCCCAATTCATGATCGATTAGACGCTCAGCTTTTGGTCTACTTTTCGGTGAACTATCGACATAGTCGTTACGGTTGGGTTCGCGATGTGCTACTGCAGAGGAGAGATAAATTTCGGTTCGTGCAAATCGATAGGTCAGTCCTGCTTTCGGATTAATGAAATGGTGCACCACTTCCTGATCAGTCATATCCAACGCTTCGTTAAATCCCTGAAAGTGATAATTCACCCCACGATACTGCATGTCTATGAATCCCAGGAGATGAGGAGTGAGATCACCAGTCAGCTGCCCGTAAAAGTTGAAATCAGTCTTCTTGGCATCATTGCGATAATACTCATGGTCAATTTCCGAATTGCTGGCAAAACGTGCCCAGATAACCTCACCAAAATGATTGCCTAGATAAGTGTGGTGTCCACCTCCGAGTCGCCATTCCAAAGCTCTTCCGGAAGGTTTGCCCGTAATTGATAGGATAGCTCCAAAAAAATCATTGTCCAACCACCTTCGCCGGATCATATCGGAGCTGGCTATAATCGTATCTCCCACGCTCACGATTGGTAACTGATAGTCCGATAAATCATCATCTACTCGATACTGCTCAAAATAGCCTTTGCCCTTGGTATAGTGAAGGGCTCCCTTAGCATATAGCTCTTCATTGATTTGTTGCTTGTATACTGCATGCCAGTGTGTTTGACGGTAATTATCAACCTCGTCAGGGTGGAAGCTGCCATCAGCACGCATTCCTGCTGTGTTGAAGGAGCGTAAAACGGGATTGTCGACGTATTGTTGTGGGACACCATTCCATGCTTGATAAGTTATCTCCTTTCCGTCGTAGAGACTTAGTCTAAAAGAACGGCGATCGGTAAGATATCTAGCATTGAGCTGTAGTGCAGACAAGTCAGCTGTGCTGCGGTCGATGAAGCCATCTGATCTCATTTTAGATACTCTTCCATCAAGGACGAACCGGTCTGCCAGAATACCCGATCCAAAATTGACGTTGACTCTTACCGTACCAAAAGAGCCCCCAGTTACATCAAGATCGGTAAAGGGAGCGCGTTCCAATTTTTGAGACTTGATATTGATCGTGCCACCAAATGCACCAGCGCCGTTGGTTGAAGTTCCTACGCCCCTTTGAATTTGTATCGCCGAGGTGGAAGAAGCGAGATCAGGGAGATCAACCCAGAAAACCCCCTGTGATTCTGCATCATTCACCGGAATTCCATCGATGGTCACATTGATTCTGGTTGGATCACTGCCTCTAATACGTAAACCCGTGTATCCAATGCCGGTTCCGGCATCAGATGTCACTACCACCGACGGCGACCATCGCAAGAGAAATGGTACATCCTGACCCATTTGTCTGTCCTCCAATTGATCGTTGGTAAATGTTTGGTAAGAAAACGGTTGGTCCTCTGCGATCCATGATGCATTGAGCTCAATAGCTTCTAAGAGATAAACCTCTTCCGTCATGTAGATCGTATCGACATCAAGTGCATCAACGACAACTGAAACTTCAAGGCTTTGATACCCAACTGCGCTGAGTTCGATGAATGTCTGACCGACTTCAAGATTTGAGAATACTGCCTGGCCAGTACTATCAGTAACGGCTATCTGGCTTTGACAGGTCAAGTGCACTTGAGGAAGCGGCCTTCCATCATCATCAAGTACTATACACCGGTATGAAATCTGCCCATAGCTGATTCCGCCAAACACCACCAAGCATAAGCTTGAAATAAATCGATACCAAGTAATCGACAACATCCTCTGCAGTTTTTCTCCTTGTTAGTAATACGCTATGGTGGGTTTTATGTCCCTTCCCGGCATTACCCGGGCAGGTTCCTGCTTGTTAAATCAAGCAATGGGTATGATCTCAGCCTGCTATTGAAAACAATAGGTTGGCACCCCACATAGAGTTTATCCGGGCAAAGATATCACTTAGGTAAGTAGAAAGCCAACTTTTTTAAGGCCTGCTGTAGCCGGTCAGCCTGGGATCCTTCTAGTATGATAAATTCCTTCTGTGTATCCACTAATGCCTTGTGGTAGAGGTAAAACAGTGACCATCGATCACCAGGATTTTCTCGAAGCCTGTCCGGAACCCACCGATTCAGTGGTTTGCATAAAAAATACAGGTCTCTACTCTGTGCAAACCTGGATTCGATCTGGGCATCAACTCGTCCAAACTGAACCCATGACCAGATCTTCAAAACGAGGATCGAGGTATCTAAAACCAATGCCTTCTTCTGTAGACCCTGGGCAATATTCTCCAGCGCCAATTGACCTTGAGCCAAAGTGAGGAGATCTTGATATTCGTATTTCCCTGAGTATATGGATAAATAGGGCCTGGCCAGTTCTGGCACCCAGGCTGCGGCAATCTCATCACTTAAGGCCCTGGATAAAGTGGTTTTCCCGCAACATTCAGGGCCAGTAATTACTATTTTCAGCATCTTTGTTGAAGTTATAGAACTTAAGTGCCATATTGGGACTTTACATTACAAATGTTGATGGACAGACTTTACAACTAACAAGTCAGACTACCAATGCACGATATTGAACCTCATCATTTATGGCGTGATAGCTACATTGCATCAGAAGATGGCAGATCCCCCCATTATGGGAGGATATATGATGAATTTCGATTCACAAATGCAGTCTACAACTATTTTATTCATCCGCAATGGGACGAATTTGGTTCAAATACATTGTATGCAAAGATTCTATTTGTCGATTATGAAGAGGGCTATGCTATTGTCGAGCTAATAGGTGAATGGAATGATTGCCTCTCCAATGACGTACTTTTTCTCAAACAGAATATCATAGATCCTCTAATCTCGGAGGGGATTTACAAGCATGTGGTCATGTTGGACCACGTCCTGAATTTTCATGGATCTGACAATAGCTATTACGAAGAGTGGTCAGAAGATGTTACTGATCTCGGAGGCTATATATGCTTTGTCAATGCCTTGGATCACGTCAGGGATGAAATGACATCCACTTGTATCGACCATTTTGTGCGACTACACGAAGGTATGCAAATCCCTAATTGGCGCTCTTATACACCACGGAACCTTCTAACTCAGGTTGAAATGGTGCTATATCGACAAACCTCTCGTCTGTTTTGACATTCAAATCTGGCTTTATCAACATCATTGGAAGGCCCAATGTGGGTAAATCTACCTTAATGAATACATTGATCCAATCGGATCTTTCCATTACGACCTACAAGCCTCAAACAACGAGGCATCGAATCAAAGGCATTCTTACTGGTGAGGACTTTCAAATGGTTTTCTCAGACACGCCAGGTCTAGTCCATCATTCGACCTATAAGATGCACGAAAAAATGAATCATTACATCCACGGAAGTTTTGAGGACGCAGACATCATGCTATTGGTGGTGGATCGACCTTCTCCAGATCAAGCTGAGAAGGTGCTGCTCAGAAGATTAAAGGAATTATCGATCCCAACATTTTTGGTGATAAATAAGGTGGATTTGCACACCCATGCATTGGTGAACGAAATTATGGCATCATGGCAAAAGCAGCACGACTTCACGAAGATTCACAAGGTTTCGGCCTTAAACAATACGGGGATCGACGAACTCTATGAATCGTTGTTAACCCACCTCCCGGTGGGACCAAAGTACTATCCTTCAGATCCTTTGACTGACAGAACCGAACGATTTTTTGTGAGTGAAATGATCCGTGAACAGATCATACTTTTATATCGTGAAGAAATACCCTACTCTTGTGATGTATCGGTTGAATCGTTTAAAGAAGAAGCAGATATCATCCGGATCGAAGCCCTTATTTTCGTCAATGCAAAATCCCAAAAGCCCATATTGATCGGCAAAGACGGAAGAGCCATCAAAGAACTTGGTACCGAGGCAAGAAAGAAAATGGAAGATTTTTTTCAAAAGAAGGTCTTTTTGTCTTTAAGAGTAAAGGTCCGGGAAAATTGGCGCAATAATGAACAGCTGCTCAATAGATTTGGATATGACCGGTGATAGAGCCCGTACTAAAAACTGGGCAGGCAAATGAGTAATGTAGTAGCCATCGTGGGACGACCCAACGTGGGAAAGTCTACTTTATATAACCGACTTATTGGCGAAAGAGAAGCAATCATCGACAATATTTCGGGAGTAACCCGAGATAGACTCTATGGTGTTAGCGAATGGAATGGCGTCAGTTTTACGGTCATTGATACTGGGGGCTTCGTTCATGGTTCCGATGATGTGTTTGAATCTGCCATTAGACGACAGGTGGAGATCGCCATTGACGAAGCAAATGCCATCATTTTTATGGTCGATGTAACTACTGGCATCACCGACTTAGATGAAGAAATTGCCAACATGCTTCGTAGAATCTCAAAACCTGTAATGGTGGTAGTAAACAAGGTTGATAATAATCGTCGTCTTCTGGACGCCAACGAATTTTGGAGCCTTGGATTTGAAGAAACAGTATTTGTATCGTCAATCACCGGCAGTGGTACAGGAGATATGCTGGATATGTTGGTTGAGAAATTAGATAGGGAAGAGAGCAAACTGACCGATGATCTACCCCGATTCGCAATTGTCGGCCAACCAAACGTCGGCAAATCTTCTCTTACCAATGCCTTGCTTGGCACGGAGAGAAATATCGTAACAGAGATTGCTGGAACTACCCGGGATTCTATCCACTCCCTGTACTCTAAATTTGGAAAGTCCTTTTATCTGATCGATACGGCAGGTCTCCGAAAAAAAGCCAAAGTACATGAAGACCTGGAATTTTATTCAGTTTTGCGAGCAATTCGTGCCTTGGAGGAAGCTGATGTTTGTCTCCTCATGCTGGATGCTACTGTCGGTATTGAAGCACAAGATCTCCAGGTTTTTCAGTTAGCCATTAAAAGAAAGAAGGGGATCGTTGTTTTGGTCAACAAATGGGACTTGATCGAGAAAGAGACCAATACGCTAAAGGAGTTTGAAGAAGAAATTAAACGAAAACTAGCTCCCTTTAACGATGTTCCCGTACTTTTCATTTCCGCGACATCAAAACAGCGGATTTTCAAAGCTATAGAAACGGCCTTAGAAGTCTATGATCGACGGAAGCAAAAAATCAAAACATCAGCGCTCAATGACTATATGCTAAAAGCGATTGAAAAACATCCACCACCTTCCCGTAAGGGAAGATTTATCAAAATAAAATATGTAACACAGCTCCCATCCACGACTCCCTCATTTGCATTTTATTGCAACTATCCGGATTACATCGCCAGATCTTATAAGAATTATCTGGAAAATCAATTGCGGAAGCATTTCGATTTTCTTGGGGTACCCATTACAATCCAGTTCAGAAAAAAATAAATATTAGACTTGATGAGGATCACAGCAACCGATATCGAAGGGCCTTTGATTATAGAACCCAAAGTATTTGAAGACGCGCGAGGGTACTTTTTCGAGAGCTATCAATCGGATCGATACAAATCCCATGGAATCTCTCCTGTCTTTGTTCAGGACAATGAAGCATTTTCCTTACGGGGTGCTTTGAGGGGACTACATTATCAAGTTCCGCCTTTTGCCCAAGCTAAACTGGTACGTGTTGTACATGGTGAAGTGTGGGATGTCGTGATAGATATCCGACCGGGATCCAAGACCTTCGGATCTTATACGGGAGTTTACCTCAGCGCCGAAAACAAAAAGCAGTTCTTTGTTCCTGTCGGTTTTGCCCACGGGTATGTCACCCTTAGCGATCAGGCAATCTTCTGTTACAAATGTGATCAGTATTATCAAAGAGATCATGAGGGAGGAATTCAATGGGATGATCCTGACATCGGTATTGAATGGCCCTTTGCAAGAGAGGACTTGATCATATCCGACAAGGATAGTGATCTTCCCTCATTTCGAGAGCATCGAATATTTACTGAATCATGAGATGGCTAGTACTTGGCGCCAATGGTCAACTAGGCCAGGCATTCAGGGATCTAGCTGCCTCCAAAGAACGGGGCAAAAAATTTATTTTCTGGTGCCGGGCGGATCTCGACCTGAGTAAACCTCAAGAGTTTCATAAAATTCTAACGATTGAGCCGGACATAGTGATAAACTGTGCTGCGTATACTGCTGTAGACCGAGCAGAGTCCGAGCAGAGTATGGCCAAAAAAATCAATGTATTGGCTGTACAAAGAATGGGGCTGCTTCTGGCGGAACAATCCATCCCTATCGTCCATTTTTCATCAGACTACGTGTACCATAACTACTTGCGTAGACCTCTACGAGAAACTGACCCCTGTCGACCGAAAGGGGTTTATGCACGCACTAAATTTCAAGGTGAACAAGAACTGATAAAGTCGCACCCTCATCCACTCATTTTTCGTGTGTCATGGTTGTATGGTATCTCCGGGAATAACTTCCCGAAGACCATTTTGCGGTTGGCTGGCAGTCGAGATCAGATTGAAGTTGTATCAGACCAAGTGGGAGCCCCTACTTATGCCAAGGACGTCGCTGGCATGGTGACAAACATTTTAGACCAGTACTTGGACAAAAGGACATGGTCTGATATAGCTGGCGTCTATAACTACTGCAATACAGGCCAAACCAATTGGTACGAGATAGCCAAGTATGTCGTTGCGCGAAGCAATAGCGATACTGTCGTGAAGCCGATTAGGAGTGTTGCCTACCCGACTGCTGCCCCGAGGCCAAGGTATAGTGTCATGGATCTTGGAAAATTTCGCAGAAAGTTTGATCTTCCCGTATTGCATTGGCGTGAACGTTTGGATGATTGTTTGGAACACTGGATAAACGAAAGGAGTGGAAATACCGTTTAATTATAAATCGGCACTAGATGTGAAGATATTCCCCTTTAAAACAGCGCTGCTCTTAGTCTCGATCTTATTTCTAGCAGGAATCCAGGGAGTCTATGCTACTCACAACCGGGCTGGTGAGATCACCTATGTTCAGATAGGAGAGCTAGCTATAAGAGTGACCATCACGACCTATACACAAACCAGTAGTGTACAAGCTGATCGAGATAGCTTGGAATTGTTTTGGGGCGATGGAACCAGTACCGTAATTCCCAGGGCCAACGGCGATGGTGATCGGCTCCCCAACGATATCAAGCGGAATTTTTACATAGCGGAGCATGTTTATCCGGGCCGGGCCACATATACCCTGGGTATGATGGATCCCAACAGGAATGGAGGCATCTTAAATGTGAATGCGCCCAATTCCATTAAGGTACCGTTCTATATTGAAACCACATTTACCTTTTTAAGCAGCCAATTCCAGGGTCAGAACAGCTCAGCTGTACTATTGCAACCACCAATTGATTTTGGATGTTTACGTCAACGTTTTATTCACAACCCCAATGCCTATGATCCGGATGGCGATAGTCTTTCCTACGAACTAATCGTACCGCTACAAGACAAGGACATGGTTGTGCCCAACTACCGCTTTCTGGACCAGATCAAACCAGGTGACAATAACAAACTGAGCTTGGATCCGGTGACAGGAGACTTAATCTGGGATTCTCCGCAGCAACCAGGGGAGTATAATGTCGCTTTTAAGATTCATGAGTACCGCCAGGGCGTACTGATCAATTCGATCATCCGAGATATGCAGATCGAGATCAGAGATTGCGAAAATCAACCACCTCAAATTGAAACCATCGAAGAACTATGTGTGATCGCTGGTGAAGAAGTCATGTTACCGGTAAGAGCAACGGATCCGGATAATGGACAATTGCTTTCTGTAACAGCACTGGGTGGACCGCTGGAGGTGGTAGTCAGTCCTGCAGAATTCTCAATAAATGGCAACTTTAGAGAGCAGCCAGTGGAAGCTTTCTTGAGGTGGCAAACTCAATGTGAACACATTTCCAACCAACCATACACCGTAGTTTTTAAAGCCGTCGATAATTTCTTTGATACCACCGGATTGGCGGATCTAAAGACAGTAAGGATCAAGGTCGTGGGTCCACCGCCAGAAAACCTTACGGTTGAAAACCTGGAACCTTCAAACCGGATTTCATGGGACAGCCCGTACTCCTGTGAAGTTACTGAGAATGAATTCTTTCAAGGATTTATCGTCTGGCGTCGACCAACCAGCAATCAGTTTTTGATCGATACCTGCAGTCCCGGTTTGCAGGGACGTGGATATACAGCCGTTGCCTTTTCTGTAAAGTCTCGTGAGAATGACCGATATTTCTACGTAGACAATGATGTGGGTGTCGGCGAATCCTTTTGCTACCGTGTTACGGCGGGGTTTGCGCAAATTTCTCCAGTAGGAGGATATGCATACAATAGTGTAGAAAGCCTTCCTTCTAATGAAGATTGTGCAGGTTTTGCATCTGATGTACCTTTTATTACAGAGGTATCTGTCGAAGGGACAGATGCTGCCGATGGAGCTATATCAGTGGAATGGACAAAACCTACCGATGAAGTATTTGCATCGGTTCCCGGTCCATTCACCTTTACCCTACTTCGAAGAGAATCTGGCATGTCAGGAGGGCTTACACCCGTACCCGGGGGTACTTTCTCTGCATCGAGCCTCATCGAATTAAATGACACCTCTTTTATAGATGTTGGTGGTCTGAATACTTTGGCTTCTGGGTACCAGTATCAAGTACGCATGACCGCGGGGAACAACCTAAGTGTCCAATCCGAGATCGCCTCCTCCGTATTTCTAAACGTTGAGGGAGCAGATCAAAGGAACATTCTGACTTGGTCTTTTAGTGTGCCATGGGAAAATTATTTCTACCGGATTTATCGCAGAGATGATCAGGGTTCGTTTGTTCAAATTGGAACATCAGATGCGGCCAGTTTTACCGATAACAATCTGGAAAATGGCCAGTCTTACTGCTACTATGTAGAAACTGAAGGCACCTATGGCTTCTCTGGCATTCGATCACCTCTAATCAATCTTTCACAAGTAAGTTGCGGAACTCCCAATGACACCGATCCACCATGCAAGCCGGAACTTACTGTACAAAATTCTTGTGACAGTGATAATGCATCTGCCACTTCAGCTTTTATTAACACCCTGAGCTGGAGCTTACCCTCCAGCATTTGTGAAAAGCCAAGTGATGTATCAGGTTATCGCATCTATTACGCTCCAACAAAAGAATCTGAATTTGAACAACTTGATCAAATAGATGATCCTACTAGTACCTCCTTTCAACACGGCTCAGAATTTGGCATAGCCGGCTGTTACTACGTTACGGCCTTGGATTCATTAGCCAACGAAAGTGACAGCAGTAACAATATCTGTGTGGAGAATTGTCCCTTCTATGCACTGCCAAACACATTTACTCCAAATGGAGATGGTGCCAACGATCTCTTCAAACCCTTCCCTTATAAATTTATCGATCGCATTGATATGGTCATTTATAATCGATGGGGCCAAGTGGTGTATGAAACTGCCGATCCTGAGATCAATTGGAATGGTCAAAACTTTGCCGGTAATGACCTGTCTCAGGGTGTCTATCATTATACCTGCCGGGTGTTTGAATCAAGGGCTCAGGGAACAGTAGAAAGTGGTGAATTACTCACTGGCTATATTGAGTTGATTCGCTAGATGTTTACGGGCATTATTGAACAGCTGGGAAAGATTGAAAAGATCAACTTCGAAGGCACAAATTGCATCTTACAGATTCAATCCACATTAGCCGCACAATTAAAAGTCGACCAAAGTTTGGCTCACGATGGCATTTGTCTTACAGTGGTTGAATGTAATAACAAATGGCACAAAGTGGTAGCTGTGAAAGAGACACTGGATAAAAGTAATTTGCGGGACAAACAGATCGGACATCACCTTAATCTTGAAAGGGCTATGATTCTTAACGATCGATTGGATGGTCATCTGGTGCAAGGACATGTTGATACGGTAGCCCTATGTCTGGACAGAAAAGATCTTGGTGGGAGTCACATTTTTACGTTTAAATGTAATCATCCAAGCTTTCAAACCCTCGTAGTGCCTAAAGGATCTATTGCAGTCAATGGAGTGAGTTTGACGGTTGTTGATCCTTCACCAGATACCTTTCAAGTGGCGATCATTCCATATACCTTAGAGTATACAAATTTCAATAAGCTCCACCCCGGTGTAAAAGTCAATATAGAGTTCGATCTAATTGGCAAGTACATTGCTCGGCACATCGAAGCCCGGCAAATAAAACCCAGATAAAAAAAGAGCCGATAGAAGAATGATCTAGCGGCTCTTACCAAATGTTATTGTTTTCCTTTCTAGGAAGTCATCATGACTGGAGTTTCTTCCTCTTGAACTTCTTTCTCAACCAGAGGTTCACCAGTCACCAGCAAAGATCTGAATTGTCTCAACCCAGTTCCTGCGGGTATCTTCTTCCCTACAATCACATTTTCCTTTAGCCCTTTGAGATCATCCATCTTAGCACCGATTGCTGCTGTACTCAATACCTTAGTTGTCTCTTGGAAAGAGGCCGCTGAGATCCAACTGTGGGTGCCCAGTGATGACTTGGTAATCCCCTGCAAGACCGGACTTGAAGTTGCTGCAATAGCATCTCGCGCTTCAACTGTCTTTAGATCATTGCGTTTAAGGTAGGAATTCTCCTCCCTAATCTGGCGTAGGGATACCAACTGTCCTGCCTTTAATTTGTTTGAGTCTCCAGGATCAGTAATAAATTTCTTATCAAAAATCCAATCATTCTGTTCCAGAAAATCATATTTCTCAACAGCCTCTCCTTCTAGGAAACTTGTATCTCCCGGATCCTCAATGATCACCCGTCGCATCATCTGTCTAACAATCACCTCAATGTGCTTATCATTGATATTGATTCCCTGAGCCCGGTACACCTCTTGAACACCATTCACCAAATAGGATTGAACGGCAAAAGGTCCTTTGATACTCAAGATATCCTTAGGGGCTATTGCCCCATCTGAAAGCTGAGTACCCGCTCTGACAAAATCTCCTTCCTGTACCAGAATATGCTTGGACAGTCCAATCAGATACTTGCGTACCTGGTCATCTTTGGCGGTGATGATCACCTCCCTGTTGCCTCTTTTAATTTTCCCGAAGGAAATCACTCCATCAATCTCAGCAGTCACTGCTGGATTTGAAGGATTTCTCGCTTCAAATAGTTCAGTTACTCGAGGCAGACCACCAGTAATATCTGAAATCTTACCAAGGTTGCGAGGGATCTTTGCCAAAACCTGACCAGATGTAATGGCTGCTCCTTCATCAACGGCAAGGTACGCTCCCACCGGAAGGTTGTACGTTCTGATCTCTTCTCCATCTTTATCAATGATCCGCAAGGTGGGTATCTTTCGCTTCTTCTTTGACTCCATAATCACTTTCTCAGCATATCCTGTCTGATCATCCCTTTCGATGCGGTAGGTCACCCCTTCTTCAATAGATTCAAATTCAACGATGCCGCCAAATTCAGATATGATTACAGCATTAAATGGGTCCCATTCACATATCACATCACCCCGTTTGATTTTTTGTTTGTTCTTTACAAAAAGGGTTGAGCCATAAGGAATGTACAGAGAGGTAAATAATTTGTTGGTTTCAGCATCTAAGATCCTGATTTCACCAGTTCGTGACAGTACGACTTCTTTTGAACTGCCATTCTCAGCAAACTCTGCAGTCTTCACTCCATCAAACTCCAGCACACCGTCAAATTTTGATACCAGTTCGGATTCGGCCTTGGTTACTGAAGCAATACCACCCACATGGAAGGTACGTAACGTCAGCTGCGTACCTGGTTCGCCAATTGATTGAGCAGCAATGATACCTACTGCATCTCCTCGCTCGGCGATTCTTCCTGTAGCCAGGTTCTTGCCATAGCACTTACGGCATACTCCTCGCTTAGTCTCGCAGGTAAGCACGGATCGAATCGTCACAGTCTCGATTCCGATGTCATCGATCAAGTCTGCGGTCTTGCTGTTGATGTAACTATCTTCTTTTAATATCACTTCATCCGTGACAGGATGAACAATGTCATACAAAGTAAATCTACCCTCAATTCGTCTGGCAAGGTCCTCAATGACTTTCTCATTGTCTTTGAGAGCCTGTGTTTCGATACCACGTAAAGTGCCACAGTCTTCCTCCATGATGACAACATCTTGAGATACATCTACCAACCTCCTTGTGAGATAACCGGCATCAGCAGTTTTCAGAGCCGTATCTGCCAGACCTTTTCTGGCTCCGTGCGTTGAAATAAAATATTCAAGAACCGACAATCCATCCAGAAAGTTGGAGAGAATCGGGTTCTCAATAATCGCACCTCCTGTATCTCCGGACTTACGTGGTTTGGCCATGAGACCTCTCAAACCACAGAGCTGTTTGATCTGTTGTTTAGAGCCCCTTGCACCGGAATGTAGCATCATATAGACCGAATTAAATCCATCCTTGTGCTCTGATAGTTCCTTCAACAAATTATCAGTGATGGTATTGTCGGCATAAGTCCACTTGTCAATGATCTGGTTATACCTTTCGTTATTAGTGATCAGGCCCATATTGTAATTCTCCCAGACTTCATCCACTTCACTTTGGGCCTCATCTAGAATATTGCTCTTCACTGTGGGAGTAATCAAATCTCCCAGGTTAAATGATAGACCACCCCGGAAAGACCAATTGAATCCCAAATCCTTAATCTCATCTAAAAACTCCGCCGTAATCTCAAAATTTGTACGAGCGATGATATCGCTGATTACTGTCTTTAGATTACGCTTTGTAAGGAGTTCATTGATAAATGGAACACTGTCAGGCACTGCATTATTAAACAACACTCTTCCCACAGTGGTCTCAATAAGCTGTTGCTTGATTTCTCCACTTTCATCTTCTACTCCTGCCCGCACCTTGATTGGTGCATGAAGCTCAACTTGTCCCTCATTAAAAGCAATCTGCACCTCTTCGGTCGAGTAGAAAGTTTTAAGGTCTTCGGTACCGTTTTCAAGGGATTTTTGCTTACTGAGGTAATATAGGCCCAAGACCATGTCCTGAGAAGGTAGAGCTATTGGCGAGCCATCCTGTGGGTTTAAGATATTGTGAGATGATAGCATCAGCAGCTGAGCTTCCAAAATAGCCGCTTGGCTCAAAGGAAGATGGACGGCCATCTGATCTCCATCAAAGTCCGCATTAAAAGCACCACAGACGAGCGGATGCAGCTGAATCGCCTTTCCCTCAACCAACTTGGGTTGGAAGGCCTGAATAGAAAGCCGGTGTAGCGTAGGAGCCCGATTCAGAAGAATAGGATGTCCTTTCAATATATTCTCAAGGATCTCCCAGATCACCGGATCCTTCTTGTCTACCAATTTTTTGGCTGATTTGACGGTCTTGACAATTCCCCTTTCAATCAATTTACGAATGATAAAGGGTTTGAAGAGTTCCGCTGCCATACCCTTGGGAAGTCCACACTCATGCAACTTGAGCGTAGGACCTACAACAATCACCGATCGTCCTGAATAATCAACACGTTTACCCAGAAGATTCTGACGGAATCTGCCTTGCTTCCCTTTAAGGATATCACTGAGTGATTTCAAAGGTCTACCACCTTCAGCCTTCACAGCATTAGACTTTCGCGAATTGTCAAAAAGCGAATCCACCGCTTCCTGGAGCATTCTCTTCTCATTGCGCAAAATCACTTCTGGTGCCTTGATCTCCAGGAGCCTCTTCAGGCGATTATTTCTGATGATCACCCGGCGATACAAGTCATTGAGATCGGAGCTGGCAAAACGGCCACCATCCAGGGGTACCAATGGGCGCAACTCTGGTGGCACAACCGGTAAGTATTGGATTACTGCCCATTCTGGCCGGTTTTCAATTCGGGATTGTCCGTCACGAAAAGCCTCAACCACCCTCAAACGCTTAAGCGCTTCAGATTTACGCTGTTGTGAAGTCTCTGTGGCGGCTTGATGTCGCAATGCGTAGCTCAGATCATCAAGACTAAGCCGGGTTAACAGCTCACGAACCGCCTCAGCACCCATAAGGGCTATAAACTTGTTGGGATCATCATCTTCCAACATTTGATTTTCACGAGGTAAGGTCTCAAGAATCTCAAAGTACTCCTCCTCCGTCAGCAGATCCATTTTGGCAATCCCCTCTGCTTCTTTTACCCCAGGTTGTACAACCACATAGCGCTCATAATAGATGATTGACTCCAACTTCTTGGATGATAAACCGAGAAGGTAACCGATCTTATTGGGCAACGACTTGAAAAACCAGATATGCACCACCGGCACCACCAACTTGATATGGCCCATGCGTTCTCTCCGAACTTTCTTCTCCGTAACTTCCACTCCACACCGGTCACAAACGATACCCTTGTATCTGATGCGTTTGTACTTACCGCAATAGCATTCGTAGTCTTTGACAGGACCAAAGATTCTTTCGCAAAACAATCCATCTCGCTCCGGCTTATAAGACCGGTAGTTGATGGTTTCTGGCTTAAGCACTTCACCATAGGAGCGCTCCAGAATATCGTCTGGTGAGCACAAGCTGATGGTAATGGCCTCAAAATCAGCTCTTTGTTTATTTAGGGACTTCTTAAAAGACATATGTGGATCTTTGTTAGACTATTTATTTAATCAAATTTTACGTCCAAGGCCAGGCCTCGCAATTCATGAACCAATACGTTAAATGATTCTGGTATATTAGGCTCGGGCAGATTATCACCTTTGACGATGGCCTCATAGGTCTTCGCCCGGCCAATGATATCATCGGACTTAATGGTCAAGAGCTCTTGTAGAATCGTCGAAGCTCCAAAGGCTTCTAGAGCCCAAACTTCCATCTCGCCAAACCGTTGACCACCAAATTGAGCTTTACCCCCTAATGGTTGCTGAGTAATCAAGGAATAAGGTCCAATAGACCTAGAGTGCATCTTGTCATCGACCATATGTGAGAGCTTCAGCATGTAGATCACTCCGACCGTGGCTTGCTGGTGAAAGCGATCACCCGTGCCCCCATCGAACAGATAGGTCTGTCCCAAGCTAGGCAATCCCGATTTCTCAATGTAACCCTCAATTTCATCCAGAGAAGCCCCATCAAAAATGGGAGTGGAGAATTTGATATCCAGCTTTTCACCAGCCCATCCTAAGACCGTCTCAAAGATTTGGCCCAAATTCATTCGTGAAGGAACACCCAATGGATTTAAAACAATATCTACCGGCGTACCGTCGTCAAGAAAAGGCATGTCCTCAACACGCACAATTCGGGACACAATTCCCTTATTGCCATGACGTCCAGCCAGTTTATCACCTACCTTGAGCTTACGCTTCTTGGCCATGTAAACCTTGGCCAACTTCAATACACCTGCAGGCAACTCATCACCAATGGAGATATTGAATTTCTCTCGCTTGTAGCGACCAATTTCTTCGTTTACCTTGATGCTATAGTTGTGCAGTAAGCGGGCTATGAGACCATTAATCTGGTCGTTTGTCGTCCAGCCACTATAATCAACGACCGTGTAATCGATATTTTTCAGGACATTCTTTCCGAGTTTAACTCCCTTCTTAACCAAGACCTCATTGTATATACTCTTGATGCCCTGACTAGTATGACGAGACACCATAGCATTCAGCTTATCCACCAGCAATGTCTTCAACTCATTAAGGGCAATGGCATGCTGATCATCCAGGCGGGTAAGTAAGGTTTTTTCCTGCGCTTTCTTGGTCTTGTCTTTCTTGGCTCGAGCAAACAACTGCTTATCGATGATTACACCTCGGGTCGAAGGAGGAGCCTTTAGAGATGCATCTTTCACATCTCCAGCTTTATCTCCAAATATGGCCCGCAACAGTTTCTCTTCAGGGGTGGGATCAGATTCTCCCTTTGGTGTAATTTTTCCAATCAGTATATCACTCTCCCCTACCCAGGCACCAATTCTAATGATACCATTTTCATCAAGATCTTTGGTAGCGTCTTCACTGACATTCGGTATATCATTGGTCAGTTCCTCTTCTCCAAGTTTGGTATCTCGTACATCGAGTTCAAAGTGTTCAATGTGAATTGATGTAAAAATATCTTCTCTCACCACACGCTCTGATAAAACAATGGCATCTTCAAAGTTGTACCCTTTCCAGGGCATGAAGGCAACTCGCAAATTTTGACCCAGTGCCAGTTCTCCCTTATCTGTGGCATACCCATCGCACAAAATCATTCCTTTAGTAACCCTTTGACCCTTCTGAACAATGGGTTTCAAATTGATGCAAGTACCCTGATTGGTACGCATGAACTTGGTGAGATTGTAGGTCTTGAGGTTGTCCTCGAATGAAACCAATTGATCTTCTTCCGTACGATCGTACTTGATCACAATACTGTCGGCATCCACATATTCCACCACGCCTTCACCCTCAGCGTTGATAAGCATTCGAGAGTCCTGGGCAACTTTCGCTTCCAGCCCAGTTCCCACTACCGGGGCCTTAGGTCTCAATAGAGGAACAGCCTGCCTTTGCATGTTTGATCCCATCAAAGCCCTATTTGCGTCGTCATTTTCTAAAAATGGGATCAGTGAGGCAGATACTCCCACGATCTGATTAGGAGCGACATCCATATATTCTACCTCGGTAGGATTAAGAACTGGGAAATCACCATGCTCACGACACTTGATTCGATCAGATACAAATGAGCCCTTGGCATCAATGGCAGAATTTGCTTGGGCAATTCGTTTGAAATCTTCTCCCTCAGCTGACAGATATTCAGCAGTAGACTTCATGTCAAGCTTGCCATCTTTTACCTTTCGATATGGCGTTTCCAGGAAACCCATTTTATTCACCTTTGCATGAACACAAAGTGTTGAAATCAAACCAATATTAGGACCCTCCGGAGTTTCAATAGTACAGAGCCTGCCGTAATGCGAATAATGGACATCTCGCACCTCGAAACCGGCCCTTTCTCTCGACAAACCACCAGGGCCTAACGCTGAAATTCTACGTTTGTGCGTAATTTCAGAAAGGGGGTTGGTCTGATCAAGGAACTGCGATAACTGACTGGTACCAAAGAAAGAATTGATCACTGAAGACAAGGTCCGGGCATTGATCAGATCTATGGGTGTAAAGACCTCATTATCTCGCACATTCATTCTCTCCCTGATGGTTCGTGCCATTCTTGCCAGGCCCACACCAAATTGAGCATACAACTGCTCTCCAACTGTACGGACCCTTCGGTTGCTGAGGTGATCGATGTCGTCCAGCTCAGCTTTCTGATTGGTCAAGCTGACCAAGTACTTGACGATTTCAATAATGTCTTCTTTAGTCAGAATCAGGGTGGAAGGATCAATATCCAGTTCCAGCTTCCTATTGATCTTATAGCGGCCAACTTCTCCCAAATTGTACCTCTTGTCAGAAAAGAAGAGCTTATCAATGATTCCTCTGGCAGTCTCTTCATCTGGTGGATCCGTTCCTCTCAGTTGACGGTATATCTGCTGGACAGCTTCCAATTCGGAACTAGAAACGTCTTTTTGAAGTGTATTGTAAATGATCGAGTAATCCTCCTCAATGTCATCTCGTTGCAAAATCACAATCTCCACATCTGCTTCGAGAATTTGCTCGATATTTTCTTCATCGAGGACAACATCTCGCTCCAGAATGATTTCATTCCGTTCGATAGAGACCACCTCACCAGTATCTTCATCCACAAAATCTTCCACCCATTTACGCAAAACCCGAGCAGCAAGCTTTCTACCGACTGCCTTTTTGAGCGATTTTTTATCTGCTTTGATCTCTTCAGCTAATCCGAAGAGGTCTAAGATTTGCTTATCGGAATCATACCCTATGGCTCTCAATAAAGTCGTTACGGGGAACTTCTTCTTCCGGTCGATGTACGCATACATGACCGAGTTGATGTCAGTAGCAAACTCCATCCAGGCACCTTTGAAGGGTATAACCCGAGCCGAATAGATTTTGGTACCATTGGGGTGAAATGTCTGGCTAAAGAATACCCCTGGAGAACGATGCAATTGCGAGACGATCACCCGCTCGGCGCCATTGATGACAAAAGTTCCCTTGGGTGTCATGTATGGGATATTACCCAGGAAAACATCTTGCACAATGGTCTGAAAATCAACATGTTCTTCATCATTACAAGAAAGTCGAAGCTTGGCCTTCAGTGGAACACTGTATGTCAGACCACGTTGCATACACTCCTCAATGGTATAACGAGGTGGGTCAATGAAGTAATCCAGGAATTCCAAGACAAAGATGTTTCGGGCATCGGTGATTGGGAAATTTTCTTGAAAAACCCGGTATAGACCTTCGTTGGCCCGATTATCCGGCGTGGTCTCCAGTTGAAAAAACTCTTGGAAAGATTTGATCTGAATCTCCAACAAGTCAGGATATTCGGATGCCAGGTTGATCTTTCCAAAATTTATCCGGCCGTTGGTTTGAATCTTCTCTACAACTTTCGTTGCCATTCGAAATTATTTTAAAATTTGATTGAAGACCTGAGGCTTCCCCCATGGTTTAGACGACAATAGGCCTAGCTCGAAACACGAGTTCGAACTAAGCCTCTATTCACTCTTTTTATATGCCTGTAAAAGTGTCTGATTTCTTGCCAGCAGTTACTCAGTAATGTTATTACTTAAGTTCTACCTCAGCACCTACTTCCTCCAATGTAGCTTTGATTTTCTCCGCCTCTTCTTTTGACGCACCCTCCTTAATGGTAGAAGGAGCACTATCGACCAGATCTTTGGCGTCCTTGAGACCTATGCCGAGTAAAGTTTTCACCTCTTTCACAACTTTAAGTTTTCCTGCACCTGCAGAGTTGAGTACAACGTCAAATTCAGTTTGCTCCTCTGCTGCCGCTGCTTCACCACCTCCTCCAGCAGGTCCAGCGGCTACTGCTACTGCTGCTGCAGCGGGTTCGATACCATACTCCTCCTTCAGTACCTCTTTTAATTCGTTCACCTCCTTAACAGTGAGATTGACTAATTGTTCTGCTATTGCATTTACGTCTGCCATCTTATTCAGTTTAAAATTTTTTCAAAATATATGCGTGTGTACTTGGAAGCCAAATCTATTCTCCTCCTCCTTCTGCCTTTTTCTCCAGTGCAGTAAGTAGTGAGGATATGGTATTGCCTGCATCGAGTGCACCAATTACACTTCTCATTGGGGACTCCAACAGGCTGATGATTTCGCCAAGAAGTTCTTCTCTTGACTTCAACGCTGCCAGGGTTTCTACCTGTTCATCACCAATGAATATGTCGGTGTCAATATATGCAGCCTTCAAAACCGGTTTATCGTGTGTTTTTCTAAATTCTTTAATAATCTTAGCCGGTGTGCTGGCCGTTTCGGTAAACATGATTGCTGTTGGACCTGTGAGCGCATCATAGAGCTTGTCAAATCCCCTTTCAACCGCCATCGACTGCATGGCCTTGATCGCCAGCGTATTCTTGACAACTTTTAATTCTACTCCTTTCTCATAGCATATACCCCTCAATTCATTTACCTCGGCAACCGTTAGAGCTGATGAATCGGTCAGATAAAAGAAGTCGTTATTCTTGAATTTTCTCTTCAGTCGCTTTACAACCTTTTCCTTCTCTGTTCTAGTCATTTGCTTATTCTTTTAACCCTCTAACTCGTTTTATGATTGACTTTTATCCCCGGACTCATCGTACTCGCTACTGTAATCGACTTGATATAGGTTCCTTTGGCTGAAGCAGGTTTCATTCTGGTGAGTGTATCCAGCAATTCTTTGGCATTTTCAGCAAGTTTATCAGCACCAAAAGATACGCGGCCAATGGATGAGTGAATGATCCCATACTTGTCTAAGCGAAAAGAGATCTTACCCTTTTTTATTTCTGAAACAGCATTGGCAATATCGTTGGTCACAGTGCCAGTTTTCGGATTAGGCATCAGACCTCTAGGGCCCAAAATACGTCCCAGCCGGCCGACCTGGGCCATAACATTGGGGGCGGCTATCACTACATCAAAGTCGGTCCAGCCTCCTTGCACTTTGGCAAGCAATTCGTCCAAGCCCACATGATCAGCACCCGCCTCGAGAGCCTCCGCTTCTTTATCGGCGGTGCAAAACACTACCACTCTTTTGGTCTTTCCTGTACCATTAGGTAGCGAAACAGTACCGCGTAGGGCTTGATCAGCCTTTCGTGGATCCAGTCCGGTACGAACATGAATATCTACCGATGCATCGAAGGAGGTAGTATTGACTTCCTTCACCTTGGCCATGGCCTCTTGCAGCTCATAATGGTGTTCACGATCAACCAACTTTTCGGCTGCAGCTCTTCTCTTTGCTACTTTTCCCATAAGCGTATAGAGGTCCTGACGTCTTTAGACTCCCTCTTTTGGATTATCAAAAATTATTCTTCTTCGTCTCCCCAGGGTGGCGTCCCTGATATTGTCACCCCCATACTCCTGGCAGTACCAGCCACCATCTTCATGGCTGACTCAACTTTGAAGGCGTTCAAATCCACCATCTTACTCTCAGCAATTTCTCGAACTTGATCCCAAGTTACCTTCCCTACCTTAATCCGATTTGACTCGGGAGATCCCTTCTTGAGCTTGGCGTTCTCCAAGAGTTGAACCGCTGCCGGTGGTGTTTTCGTAATAAATTCAAAGGATTTATCTTTAAACACGGTAATGACCACCGGTACGACTTTACCCTGCATATCCTGCGTCTTGGCATTAAACCGCTTGCAAAACTCCATAATATTCACCCCTTTTGCACCTAGAGCCGGTCCAACCGGTGGTGCTGGGTTGGCTTGACCTCCTCTGACCTGGAGTTTAATGAGTGATTCTACTACTTTTGCCATAGTTTTCTTGCGTTATAGATCAGGTCTGTTTTTCAACCTGCATAAAATTCAATTCAACTTCTGTACCCCGGCCAAATATCTTCACGATCACTTTCAGCTTCTTCTTTTCATCATTGACCTCTTTAATATCTCCCACGAAATTGTTAAAGGGTCCATCAATGATCTTGACCGTTTCTCCCTCAATAAAGGGCTCGATCATGATTTCTTCTCCTTCCTGTGATTCATCTGCCTTGCCAAGCATTCTGTTGGCTTCGGCCTGTTTCATTGGAATGGGCGCATTTCCACCCAGGAAGTTGATAACATTGGTCATTCCAGAGATTGCCTGAATCATTTCACCGGTAAATTTCTCTGGTAAGGCTTCGACCAGAATATATCCTGGCAGAATATTGCGTTCTTGAATGACTTTCTTGCCATTGCGGATCTTATACACCTTCTCAGTAGGGACAATCACCTGACTGATCACATCAGACCAACCAGAACGCTTGACCTCTAATTCAATCCGCTCCTTTAGTTTACGCTCTTTACCACTAATCACCCTAAGCGAATACCACTTGCGCCCCTCGTCTGTTTCTGTTACGGTATTAGATTCCATAAATAATGTCTACTACTTGCCGTGACACGCTGTCCATCAAAAAAACCAATAGGGCAATGATCATGGATGCGATCAACACCAGGATCGTACTGCTCTGAAGTTCTGGCCAGCTTGGCCACGAAACCTTATTGAGCAACTCATTGTAGCTTTCCTTAATACTCAATATTAATCGCTCCATATCAGAAATCTCTTTGTTTTATAAACGAAGCGCCGACCTACAATATAAATTTTGCACGGGCAGGAGGACTTGAACCCCCAGCCTACGGTTTTGGAGACCGTCGCTCTACCAGTTGAGCTATGCCCGTGGATAAATTTGATGCTAGCCAGCTCATTCATCTTATCTCCTTTCAATCATCCAAGACCTGATCCTTATTTTCAATCTCTTCATCCCATTCTGACTACCGTCGTAGCCTTGCAAATCTATGTACTGAATATCTAGACCATAAAACAGCAAATTAAGCACCTCCTTTAGAGATCCTTAATTTGCTCAATTATTTCATCTGATACTGCCTGCTACTCGATAATCTCTGTTACCTGTCCAGCACCCACCGTGCGACCTCCTTCTCTTATAGCAAATCGCAATCCCTTTTCCATGGCAATGCTGTTTATCAGTGACACTTCAAGCGAAACATTATCTCCTGGCATCACCATTTCAACACCATCAGGTAACGTTACATCTCCAGTAACATCGGTGGTGCGGAAGTAAAATTGTGGCCGGTAACCATTAAAGAAAGGAGTATGACGTCCTCCTTCATCTTTACCCAACACATATACTTCACACTTAAATTTCTTATGTGGATTTACGGAACCTGGTGCACAAATGACCATCCCCCGCTTTATTTCCTCTTTGTCGATTCCCCTAAGCAACAATCCAGCATTGTCGCCAGCCTCGCCACGTGATAGGATCTTTCTAAACATTTCTACACCGGTAATCACAGACGTCAGCGGCTTCTCACCTTCTTTCATCATTCCGATAATCTCCACTGGGTTGCCCGTTTCAATGACACCTCTCTCAATACGACCTGTGGCCACTGTACCTCTACCTGTGATTGAGAAAACATCTTCAATAGGCATCAAAAATGGTTGGTCAACCAAGCGCGTTGGCTCTGGAATTTCCGTATCTACAGCTTCCATTAGCTCACGAATCGACTGCTGGGCATCAGCATCACCTTCCAATGCCTTGAGTGCTGATCCTTGAATTACCTTGGCATTGTCGCCATCAAATTCGTACTGGTCCAACAATTCTCGTACCTCCATCTCTACCAACTCAAGCATTTCTTCATCATCTACCAGATCAACCTTATTCATGAAGACAACGATATTGGGAACACCTACCTGGCGAGCCAGCAGAATGTGTTCTCGAGTTTGCGGCATGGGTCCATCCGTAGCTGCAACAACCAGAATCGCTCCATCCATTTGGGCAGCACCAGTCACCATGTTTTTGACATAGTCAGCGTGACCGGGGCAATCTACATGAGCATAGTGTCGGTTACTCGTTTCATACTCCACATGCGCTGTATTGATTGTTATGCCTCTTTCTTTCTCTTCTGGCGCAGCATCAATGGAGTCATAATCCATTTTCTGGGCAAGACCGTCGTCTGACAGCACATAGGTGATGGCAGCCGTCAAGGTAGTCTTTCCGTGGTCTACGTGTCCAATTGTACCCACGTTAAGGTGTGGTTTATTCCTTTCAAAAGTTTCCTTTGCCATCGGATAGATATTTTACGATTCTAAAATGATTTGATTAAAAAATTGTCTTTGTCACTTAATTAACCATGGAGATCCTTTGATCCCAGCGTTGAGCCAATGAAGGGATTTGAACCCCCGACCCCTTCCTTACCATGGAAGTGCTCTACCCCTGAGCTACATTGGCGGTTTTCCATTCCCTTCTACTTCAAACTTCTCAAAGGTCATCACCTTTGAACAGAACACTATGGAGCGGGCGATGAGACTCGAACCCACGACCCTCAGCTTGGAAGGCTGATGCTCTACCAACTGAGCTACGCCCGCTTATTCATTTACTTCCACGCGCAGGTTAGCTTACCTGCCCGAAAAGTGTGGGGGCGGTAGGATTCGAACCTACTCAGTCGTAGACAACAGATTTACAGTCTGCCCCGGCTCTCCAACTCCGGCGCGCCCCCTACTAATAGTCTAAACGTAAAATCCTTAGAGGCAACCCTCATCCATGTCTACTAAGAAATCAAAATAGCTTCATCAAGTAAACTGAATCCCTAGCTCATCGGTCCCGCTTCACAAGAAGCGGGAGAACCCCCGGCCTACTGATTATCCCACATTAGAGCCAATGGAGGGACTCGAACCCCCGGCCGGCTGATTACAAATCAGCTGCTCTACCAGCTGAGCTACATTGGCTTATAATTTGCGGAACATAGCTCCATCCACAAGCGAAGAAAACTACCCTAGCTTGTGAAAGCCAAATATGAAGTAGCATAATGAAGACCAAACTTCCTCAGCCAAAACTCACCTGATCTAGCCACCAATCTAATTTCGTCCGACTTTTATTCTTTCAAAAGTTCCCGTGTTGATCTGCAGACGAACCACATATGTAAACGTCTTATAACCAGGAATTTATCTGCGATCGTCCTGATTTTTTTGCACATCTAAACACCTAAGCTTGAGGCACTTCTCCTCAAAGCGATTGCAAAGATATTACTTTTTCCCAAAAATGAAAAAGGAAAATAGAGCCACAAGAGCCTCTCCCACTTGGTATTTCAAGCTTAAGTACAAGTTCTCCCAGGGAATTATCCTTGGTGTGGTAACCAAATGACCTTTAATAAGATCTAACCTTTTCCTTATACTTTACCAATTGACGTTTTAATACGTCAAGAGCCAGGTCAACACCTGCTTCAAAAGTCTTGGAGACCTGCTTGGTGACCAAAAGATCTCCCGGTACCGATATTTTAATCTCGGTGACCTTGTCTTTGACTCTTCCGCTGTTTTCTAGTTTCAAAATCACATGGACATCGATAATCCTGCCGTAAATCTGTTCTAGTTTCTTCAGCTTTAGCTCAATGTAATCTCTCAATTTCTTGTCTGCGGTAAAATGGATAGATTCAATTCTAACTTGCATAGATCTGTATCAATTTTTATGTTGAAGTGTTGTTTTTCCTTTAGGCTCCCGATTTAGGATGGGCTTTAGCATAAGCTGTTTTCAGTTTCTCGATCGAATTGTGGGTATAAATCTGAGTGGCACTAAGATTGGCATGACCAAGTAGTTCCTTAATGGCATTGAGATCTGCTCCGGCATTTGAAAGATGTGTTGCAAAGCTATGCCGAAGGGTGTGAGGCCCTTTTTGAGTCAACGTGGTCAAAACACTAAGCCGTTTTCTAACCAGGTTGTAGACCATCTTTGGATAGATCTTTGTCCCCCGGTTTGTCAAAAATAGTGGTCCCTCGAGTGCTCCGAATGAGTCTTCTCGAATCTCCAGATACCGCTGGAGTTGCACCAGGTATTTTTTTGAGAATGGGATGAGTCGCATCTTACCTCCTTTTCCGGTCACACGGAAATGCATTTGTACTTGATCGACATCTTCAATCATCAAATTGATCAGTTCACTTCTTCTCATCCCCGTAAAATATAAAGTCTGGATGATGACTGCATCTCGACAAGATGGATAATCGCATTGCATATCATTTTCTCCAGCCAAGAGGCGCTGTGTCTCTTGTTCCTGCAAATGTACCGGCAAACGCTTTGGTAACCTAAGTGATCGTAATCGACAGGCAGGATTCTTGGTGATTAGGCCACTTCGCATTAAAAATTTCATGTAAGACCGGATCGAGCAAATCTTGCGGTTAGTGGTTCGGGGTTGATTACCCATAGAAACCAAGTGCACCACCCAAGATCTCAGATGGGTATGACTCAACTCAGAAAGATAAGTAAATCCATAGGTTTTGTCCAAATACTGTAAACATTGGTCAATGTCGGCAATATATGCCCGAATGGTGTGCGGTGAAAATCGCTTTTCGGAAGCTAAATGGTTCTTAAAGGAGTCAATTTTCATTTGCATCTCGGAAGCTCTACCTAACGGGCGTTCTTGTCGCTAGCAAACATCGGTGATAGAACGCAGTTAATATCAGAAAAAATTGTATAAGATGCTACAGGAAATGTGCCAAAGTGGAGGTGCTAGGTATTTGTCAATGCTTTAGGGCAAGGCTTGTGGAATCGAAAATTCTTAGACATATTGCATACTTATCAAGCAGTTACTGACATACCGGATGTCGTCAACTTAATTTGCAGTTAGAAGTTTCATCAAGATGAAGTACATCAAGCTACTGCTCTTCTGTTGGTATATCGCAATAACACAAGGTCAAACAACCATCGGATTGACTACCTATGATCCCAAATCAACCGAAGGTTACACCTTAATATCACCCGTGGGTAGTCACACAACTTACCTTATTGACAACTGTGGACGGTTGATCAATTCCTGGACATCCGACCGCAATCCAGGACAAAGTGCCTATCTTATGCCAAATGGGCTATTATATCGAACTGGAAAAGTCCAGGGCTCATTTTTTGCGGGTGGTGTTGGGGGAAATGTTCAAATTTTTAATTGGAACGGAGAAATCATTTGGGATTTTACCTATGTTTCCGATTCTTTTCATCTTCATCATGACATTGAGCCACTTGAGAACGGCAATATCTTGATGATTTCATGGTATAGAATGTCAGAGGAGGAGGCCATTGAAAATGGTCGAAATCCCGATTTCATAAACGAACGGGGGCTCTGGACTGAAAAAATTATCGAAGTTCGGCCTGTTGGTCTCGACTCCTCAGAAATTGTTTGGGAATGGAATTGTGCTGACCATCTCATTCAGGATTTAGATTCGACCAAGCGAAATTTCGGTAGTATTAATGATCATCCGGAACGGATCAACATCAATTTTGGTCGTGAGGAGACATCTGATTTAGCTATTTCGGATTGGTTACACCTCAATTCAATAGATTATTATCCTGAATTGGATCAAATCTTGCTGAGTTCAAGAAAATTCAATGAAATTTGGATCATTGATCACAGCACAACTGCTGAAGAAGCCAAATCGAGCTTTGGTGGTAGGGCGAAGAAGGGAGGAGATTTACTTTATCGTTGGGGGAATGCCAGGTCTTACGGGAGAGGTGAGTCAGATGATCAAGTACTCTTTGGTCAACATTATGCCCAATGGATCCAACCAGGCAGATCTTTTGAAGGAGATATCATAGTCTACAACAATGGTTTTGAGAGGAGTCCTGAAGCTTATTCTTCTATTGAAATCCTATCGCCACCTTTAGCCATTGACGGTCAATATGCAATTGACAATGGGAAGCCATTTGGTCCTTTAACAGCTCACACCACTTACGATGGTCGTGAAGCTCCTATGTTCGCTTCAGAAAGAATGTCTTCGGCACAGCAGCTGCCCAATGGAAACTTTCAAGGCTGTGATGGTGGGAGTGGTAGAATATTTGAGTTTACTCCGGAAGGAGACCTGGTCTGGGAGTATATCAATCCCATTTTTGGGATGCTACCGGCTTCACAGGGGACCGCACCTATGCAAAATCAGCTTTTTCATGCTCCCTTTTACCTACCAGATTTCGAAGCATTCCAAGGCCAAGAACTTATACCCGGTCCACCTCTGGAGATAGACCCTGGTCCTCCGCTTTGTCCCTCGACAAATACTCTAGTACCAGAGATACAAAAAGATTGGTATTGGTTGCAAAATCTTGATACAAACCAGATACAGTTTATGAATTTAACCTCAAGGATTCTAGAGCTGGATATCTACAGTCTCAGTGGTCATCATATCTTTAGAAGGGCTTGTTCACCAGGTGTTTGCGTGTTCCAATTGAGCAAACCGGCTGGAGTCTATTTTCTGCGAGTGATTAATAACAACCACTATTCAGATATAGAAACTGTTATTTTACACTAAGTCGAAATACCCCGACAATCACTCAATCCGCCTTCGAAGGACAATCTACCAGACCAAGCCTAATTTAAAAGGCCCGATCAAGCGAACCTGATCGGGCAAGTATTCAATGAATTTCAAATAGAAATTGAAATCGTTCCTATTTTGGGGTCATCGTCAGTGTACCCTTATCACCATATCCAGTAACCCAACTCAAGGTTATTGTTCCATCATCATTTACAATACCATCTCCTTTGAGTGATTCTCCGAATGGCTCAGCATCGGTTAATAGAGTGATTACTCCACATGCATCTTTTATTGAACCAGGCATGTGGGATGGTAAAATTCCATATATGGTATACCATTCAATATAAAGTCCACCACTCCAGTCACTGATTTCGTATTCGCCTGGCGCTGTCTCAGTCAATGTAACCTCAGCCTCAACAGAATAAGGACCTGGGCAACAACCGTCAGTAGAAGTACCTTCAGTTGCCACTGCATAAGTACCGGCGAGATCCGAAGGACACACCACAAACAAAGAGTAGTCAAAGAAGCCGCGAAAAGCACTTCCATTCACAGTGGCAGAAGAATTTGTTGATCTAAAAGTAGCACCATCTACCGTGGTAATTGTACTCGTAATATCAAACTGACCTCCACCACTCAAATCATCGGCAGTTAGCCCCAAAGCATTCAGTAAATCAGTACCAGTTTCTGATACTGCAACGCCTAAATTTCCAGTGCCTTGAGGTGAAAAATCGGCAGAGGTAAAAGTCCGAATAACAACCGGCCCCGTAGAGCTGTTGCCATCAGACTCATCGTAGTCGGTAAATGAAACCTCCTGTTTAAATTCAGCGACCAGTGATCCGCCCTCTAAATCGATAAATTCAACGTTGTATGAATGTACCGAACCACCTAAATCATCGAGTTTAATATCGCCACCGCTTCGCTCCACCAGTTTCGGATAGGAACCTTTCCCAGCACTATCAAAGGTAACGATGGGAGCCAGTTCTTCATCCTTACATCCCTGCAGGATCAGCAAGACTGCTCCAAGTATATATAATAATTTATATTTTATCATGATTAATTAAGCTTTAGTAGTTTGAGATCAATATGCACCTGCAGAACCATCATCCCAGAAAACACGCTCTCCAAAAGATGACTTCTGGGTTGCATTGGCATTGCGATTCACGTGCACATCCGGTAAGAAGAAAGTGTTTACAAATTCACCAAAGGCTGGTTCCAGACCGGGAGCCATATTGTTAGGTTTACCAGTTCGCCGGTACATATTGTAGGCCTCAAGGCCATTGCCCCACAAAGCAATATAATACTCGTTCATTATGATATCAAGACGTTCATCATCGCTACCCGCTGCATCATATTGAACTAAGACAAAATTTACATAGGCATCGATCTTTTCTTGTGAAAGGCCAAAAATCTCTTTGACCGAAGCAGTACCACCTCCTCGAACTTCTCTTTGCTCAGACATTAGTGAGGATACAAGGTCTTCGAAGCTCTCCACCTTATCCATAGATTTTCGAATACCACTTTCCAGCAGTGCTCGTGGATCATCACTGGTGCCGATGGTTAATGCTGCCTCGGCCCGTAAGAAATCTGTATACGATGCCAGCAAGACGGGTATAATCCCTGCTCCTAAGCCGCCAGTGGTTCCCTGCTGCCTCGTATCCTGAAAAGTGGCGTCATCAAATTGGCCTCCCCCGGGATATAAGCCATAAGAAGTACGAATTGGGCCATCAGGAGGAATACCTTCTCCATTGAGATGGTCCCTACCCGAATATCCATCTGCCGATGCGATGCAATAAGGTAATCTCGGATCAATGGTTGCATAGTGAGCAGGCTGAGCACTTTGATCGGGAGATATTGAAAAGTGGCAAGAGTAAGTGGTCAAGTCCTGCTCGGCCGTCTTCTCCACTTTTCTATAAAAGTAGTAGTTAGTTCGTGGATCTCTGATTTCGGTTCCATCTTCTTCCTGTTTCTCACAGCATAGCTTCCACATATAGTAATTTGACAAATAATCACCATCACCAGTCTCGTAGTGATTATTGTACTTATAGTGGCGTGAATTTGGATTGGTTCGTTGACTTCCAAAATGACCCTGGAAGTCTTCGGTATTTTCATCGATAATATCGCCTTCAGAAACCAGGGCATTCACTGTGCTGGCTGCTCCACTGGGATCAACCAACCTGGTTGCAACAGCCGCTCGAAGCTTTAGTGTTTTGGCAGCTTTAGTCCAAAGCGCTGCATCGCCACCATAGAAGAGGTCATTGGCTGGGGCTGCGGCATTCGTACCGGTCAATTCACCGATGGCTTCATCCAGTAAAGAAATGGCCGCGCTGTACACCTGATCACCGGGATCTGCAGCAGGACTGATCACATCAGTACCTTGACCAGCTTGTGAATAGGGGACATTGCCAAACAAATCAACCAATCCCATCATCGTGTATGCCTTGAGAATCTTAGCTGAGCCTGAGTGAATCTTCAGACCTCTTTCATCGGCCAAGATGACCAAAGCATCTACGTCGGGAAAAAGATTAGAGTAAGCATTAAACCACAAACCATTAAAATCTGTCGGACCATGCCAACTCTCATAGTTAAATGCACCGGCATGGTACATCCTTGCTGCTGCACCAGGTGTTTGTTCCAGTTGCTGAAAAATACCTCCAAACGTCAACTGAATATTGTGGTACAAATCATTGATACTGGCTTGATCAGGCCCAACGGCATTGGGGTTTTCCTGAAGGTCCAGCTCCGTATTGTCACAAGCTGTCACAAATACGAGGGCAACAGCTATCAACAATAGCTTATTTAGATATTTCATTTTTTTGATTTTTTACTTTGAGAATCTGCAATAAATCTCTTAGAAAGTTACATTTAGCGTTACACCGTACTTCTTAGCAGTTGGGGCAGTTCGAAAATCGAAACCGCGACCATTACCCACACCAAGACTCAATATTTCGGGATCGAAATTGATGCCTTCCGGGAAGTTTGGCGCATTATAAAATAGATTCTCTCCAGAAAGTGTGACACCGATATTGCCAAAAGGAGTCCTATCCAGCAACTTACTGGGTAATACGTAGGACAAAGAGACTTCACGCAATCGAATGGTGGTGGCATCAAATACTCCCCCTTCATCGGCAAAGAAATAAGCCCTAAAAAACGAATCTCCAATATATGTCTGAATGTCATTGGGTGTGCCATCTGACTTAACACCTGGCATGATCAAGGGAATTCGACGGTCCACATCGGTGTCCACTGTGTTTCCACGAGCCAGCAGAGCTTGTACGGTGGATGAATAGATATCTCCCCCATCGATATACTGCCACTGGAATCCAAAAGATAGGCCCTTGTAAGAGAAATTGTTGATCCAGTTGGCGGTGAAATTAGGATTCGGATCACCAATGATATCGATACCTGAATCTCCAATATAGTTACCTTGTCCATCAACCAACAATTGGCCATTTTCATGTCTTTGAAACGGCTGACCCTGCATTACACCATAGGGCTCACCCACAATCGCATAGTTACCCAAGGTAGTAAAGCCCGCTATCGTACTCCCGGTTAGGGGATCACCCTCACTTCGAATCTGAATTTGATCGACACCCTCAGCGATGGCAAGCACTTCGCTCACATTCTTGGTATAATTCAGGGTAATATCCCACTGAAAATCGCCCGTGAAAGGAGTGATGTTTAAGCCCAACTCAATACCTTTATTGTTAACCTCAGCCGCATTTACAGTGGTATTGGTGAAACCGGTGGCGGGGTCTAGGTTCAGCGCAATAATCAGATCTGATGACGTCTTGTCGTAAAGTGACAAGTCTATACCAATCCGGTTCTTGATAAATCGAGCCTCAACTCCGACTTCAGTTTCCTTGTGCAATTCCCTCATCAGGTTGGGGTTACCCAGAAGATTAGATACTGAGTTGGTATTCAATACTGATCCTCCTGCAGTAACAAACTCATTGGTAGAGGTTTGCAAAACATTTCTGGTCTGGTAAGGATTGGGATAGCCTGCAGAGGTACCATAGCCCACCCGGAGTTTCAAATAATTCAATATGGTGCTGTTTTGCAATCCCACAAAGGCATCCGTAGGTACAAATGACAAACTTGCGGAAGGATAGAAAACGGATCTATTTTCGGGCTCCAAGGTAGAAGTCCAATCATTTCTGGCCTGCAGATTCAAATAGACAAAATTCCTGAATCCTACAGTCGCTGTACCATAGACACCGATGTTGTTTTCCTCGAATTCACCGGAAAATACACTGTGATCGATAAAATTGCCATTGTTAAATAAATTATACACAAACTGATTACTGCTAAAGGAGACAAATCCATCGCCAGCTTCTCTTCGCAGATTGGCACCAACCACTCCATCCAGTGACCAGTCATCAGAAAGTTGAAATTCATACAACAAATTGAGTAACTGATCAGTAATTCGGTTGGACCGTGTTGCAGTGGTCATTTGACCATCAGGTACACCTGAAGGGCCTCCACCTCGGTTGAGCTCTCTTCTCGTACCCTGGGTATACTGATCTATACCTAATCTATACAAAGCAGTCAGCCATGGAGTCAGTTCGTAACTAGCCTCAATGGTACTAAAGAATCGCTGCACACGCTCAAAGTCGCCCCCATTATTCAGAATCCATAGTGGATTCTGGATCTGGCCACCCCTTCGGTAGTACACATTTCTCCCATCAATAGGACTTTGATAGGGTAAGCCCAATAAATCCATAGATCGTGGTGTAAACAACAACGCGGCAAAAACGCCGTTGCCGTCACCCCCGAATGCCGTCCCGGTAATCGGTACACGTCGATCAGTATCCACAAAGTTGAATGATCCCCTCAAACGAAGACCATTCTGTAGCGTAGTTTGAGCTCCCAAGCCAAAATTGTGCTTATTAATATAATTACTTGGCCCACCACCCCGCAATTCATCCAGATTTGGGGTAAATCCCTCATCAGATAAGTAACTATACGTTGCGCTCACCGAACCATTTTCGCCAAGCCTGCTGTCAATAGATACTGAGGTATTGGCGGTCAGCCCCTTATCAAAAAAATTCTCTACGCTTTCATATGGTTGATATAAATATTCGGCACCAATATACTCAGGGAAGTCACCATGAAATTGAGGTTGGTCATAGGGATGGGTAATGATCACCTTGCCATCGCGTTCTCCTTTGTAGTCGCTGCCATAAGACGATGGATTTAGGTCAGCAAATGCTGCTCCCCAGTTAGAAAAGAACCAGCCGAAACCTGCATTAAATCCATTGCCAAACGTGTTTTGATAATCTGGCACATTGGCGATTTCGGTCTGGGCGACTGTTTGGGTGACCGAAATTTCCATGCCTTTGTTGGCCGATAGGTCAGAACCATTTTTGGTGGTAACCAAGATCACTCCATTTCTTCCTGCCTCTCCGTACAATACTGTAGCACTCAACCCTTTAAGGATGGATATCGACTCAATATTGTTAGGATCTAAATCCAGGAAACGACTGGAAGCGGTAGCACTACCGGTTGTAAATCCTTGTTGGGTATTGGTATTGGTGTTGAAGGGTACGCCATCCACAATAAAGAGCGGCTGATTGCTTCCGGTGATGGAAGAATATCCTCTGATAATCACATTGGTACCAGATCCAGCCAAACCTGAGGTCTGATTGATGTCAACCCCAGTGGCCTTACCTCTGAGGATCCTGGCAATATCCGATTCCGGTTTCCCTGCAATTGTACCTGACTCAATGGTCGAAACGCCATAACCCAGGGCTTTCTTCTCGCGTTTGATGCCAAGGCCGGTCACGACGACCTCTCCCAGCTCAACGCCCTCAGCCAAGGTAACATCGATGACATTTTGGGTACCGATTTCAACGGTTTGCTCACCATATCCGGTAAAGCTAAAGACAAGTTCATTGCTTCCTTCTGGTACTTCGAGCGTGTAGCTCCCGTCAAAGTCAGCGACTGTACCTACGGTTGTGCCTTTTACCAGCACACTGGCACCAATCAGAGGCTCTCCGTCCTCGTTAGTGACTGACCCAGATACAGTCCTTTGAGCAGAAACAAAGCCCACAACAAACAATACCAGGAAGAGTGGTAGATAGAGCTTTTTCATACTTTTAAGATTTTGTTAAGAATAAATCACGGCAAAATTAAAAAAATCTAATACAGATCAATTTCGCACATCATTTTTCTCCCTAGCGACAGCTGATTCTGTCCCCTTCACTGCAGAAGAGCATCAATTGAGGTAGAAGTAGTGTACACAAATGTAATCTTAAGATTTTCTTAATACTACGTCATTAGAACAGCTCATTGGTCGATAGCGCTGCTTCGTTGGTAGATTTTTTTTTTGGAGCCAGCTTGCAGCCTCGGTCTGTTCATCTCCGTGCTTCGCACTCCAATGAACCGGGGAGTCCTCTCTCTCTCCAGAAGCATCAGATTCCACCTTGTCAGCATTTGATGTAATGAAATCTTGCAATCGCAAAATCCTACAAATCCCAATTCAGACATTATATGCAACCCGGCGAATCAAAGCAGGGCCAACGCGCGCCCCCATCCCCCGTTCATCTCCGTGCTTCGCACTTCTATGAACCGGGGAGTCCTCACGCTCCCACTAGAAAAGCCAGTGACGGGAGTGAAAGCAGAGGCCGGCTGGATACCGGTCAATGCGCCGGTCATTACTGCGGCGGGTGGGCTCCCCGGGTTTGCGGAACGAAGTGGAGCAAACCCGGGGCCGGGGGTCAAAGCAGAGCCTTGCTCACAATCGCAAAATCCTACAAATCCCAATTCAGACCATAAATGCAACGGAGAAGAGCAAAGCAGGGCCAGCGCGCCCCCGGCCCCTGCTCATCTCCGTGCTTCGCACTTCTATGAACCGGGGAGTCCTCACGCTCCCACTAGAAAAGCCAGTGACGGGAGCTGAAAGCAGAGGCCGGCTGGATACCGGTCAATGCGCCGGTCATTACTGCGGCGGGTGGGCTCCCCGGGTTTGCGGAACGAAGTGGAGCAAAGCAGGGGCCGGGGGTCAAAGCAGAGCCTTGCTCACAATCCCAAAATCCTACAAATCCCAATTCAGACCATAAATGCAACTCAGTGGAGCAAAGTATGGCCAGCGCGCGCCCCCGGCCCCTGCTCATCTCCGTGCTTCGCACTCCAATGAACCGGGGAGTCCTCACGCTCCCACTAGAAAAGCCAGTGACGGGAGTGAAAGCAGAGGCCGGCTGGATACCGGTCAATGCGCCGGTCATTACTGCGGCGGGTGGGCTCCCCGGGTTTACGGAACGAAGTGGAGCAAAGCAGGGGCCGGGGGTCAAAGCAGAGCCTTGCTCACAATCCCAAAATCCTACAAATCCCAATTCAGACCATAAATGCAACTCAGTGGAGCAAAGTATGGCCAGCGCGCGCCCCCGGCCCCTGTTCATCTCCGTGCTTCGCACTTCTATGAACCGGGGAGTCCTCACGCTCCCACTAGAAAAGACAGTGAAGGGAGTCAAAGCAGAGGCCTGCTGGCTACCGGTCAGTGCACCGGTCATTACTGCAGCGGGTGGGCTCCCCGGGTTTGCGGAACGAAGTGGAGCAAAGCAGGGGCCGGGGGTCAAAGCAGAGCCCTTGCTCACAATCCCAAAATCCTACAAATCCCAATTCAGACCATAAATGCAACTCAGTGGAGCAAAGTATGGCCAGCGCGCGCCCCCGGCCCCTGTTCATCTCCGTGCTTCGCACTTCTATGAACCGGGGAGTCCTCACGCTCCCACTAGAAAAGACAGTGAAGGGAGTCAAAGCAGAGGCCTGCTGGCTACCGGTCAGTGCACCGGTCATTACTGCAGCGGGTGGGCTCCCCGGGTTTGCGGAACGAAGTGGAGCAAAGCAGGGGCCGGGGGTCAAAGCAGGGCCAGCGCGCACCCCCGGCCCCTGCTCATCTCCGTGCTTCGCACTCCAATGAACCGGGGAGTCCTCACGCTCCCAATAGAAAAGCCAGTGAGGGGAGTGAAAGCAGAGGCCGGCTGGATACCGGTCAATGCGCCGGTCATTACTGCGGCGGGTGGGCTCCCCGGGTTTGCGGAACGAAGTGGAGCAAAGCAGGGGCCGGGGGTCAAAGCAGAGCCAGCGCGCGCCCCCGGCCCCTGCTCATCTCCGTGCTTCGCACTCCAATGAACCGGGGAGTCCTCGCGCTCCCACGAGAAAAGCCGGTGACGGGAGTGAAAGCAGAGGCCTGCTGGCTACCGGTCAGTGCACCGGCCAGTACTGCGGCGGGTGGGCTCCCCGGATTTGCGGAACGAAGTGGAGCAAAGCAGGGGCCGGGGGTCAAAGCAGAGCCTTGCTCACAATCCCAAAATCCTACAAATCCCAATTCAGACCATAAATGCAGCTCAGTGGAGCAAAGTATGGCCAGCGCGCGCCCCCATCCCCCGTTCATCTCCGTGCTTCGCACTTCTATGAACCGGGGAGTCCTCACGCTCCCACTAGAAAAGCCAGTGACGGGAGTGAAAGCAGAGGCCGGCTGGATACCGGTCAATGCGCCGGTCATTACTGCGGCGGGTGGGCTCCCCGGGTTTGCGGAACGAAGTGGAGCAAAGCAGGGGCCGGGGGTCAAAGCAGAGCCTTGCTCACTAATAACGGGTCTGGGCGCAGATCTTGACCACGGCGGGTGGGCTCCCCGGATTTGCGGAACAGCGCGGAGCAAAGCGGGGGGACGGGGGTCAAAGCAGGGCCAGCGCGCGCCCCCGGCCCCTGCTCATCTCCGTGCTTCGCACTCCAATGAACCGGGGAGTCCTCCCTCTTCCATGGGAAAAATCTACACGCCCTTAACCACCTCTTAACCTCAAGTTAGGATTCTTTAACAGGCAAATTCAAGTCCTTTATATAAAGTTGGGTTGTTGACTTTTTCATTCAGCTTATCAGAAATACAAACACAAGTAGTTATGAGATCAATAAAAACTTTTTTGGGAATCTGTTTGCTGTCCATTTTTGCCATGTCAGTCGTTCGAGGAAATCACGATATCGAAGGCGAATGGACCAATCGCCGGGCTGGTGTGTCCGTCCAAGTGGAGAAAACATCTCATGGAATCAAAGTCAAAAGATTAGATCGCGCCGACTGGATCTATTATGAGTCCTTTAGAGGCGGTGAGTATAGAGATCAGAATGGCAATACTTATATCCTCAACGATGAGGGCATCTTGGAATGGCAAAGCTATAATGGCCGCAAAAAGCTTCGATTTCAGAAGAATCTAAACCCATCTTACCGTGATGACCATCCTGGTTTAAAAAACCGAGACACATATATCGAGCGCAATCATCATTATGGAAACTCCAATCGTCATGGTTTAGAAGGCAAGTGGATCAACCAGAGTACCAGACAAACGATCGTAGTTAAGGAACGACGAAATAAGATCAAGGTTCGAGCAGCTCGGACTGGATGGGTAACCTTTGAAAGACGCAGAGGACAAAGATTTGTCGATGATCGTGGAAATATGTACAAGTGGCAGCGAGGCTCTTTGACTTATGAAAGCCGCAATGGTGACTTCTATATGCGCTTCGTACCGTATCAGTAGTGACACTTAAATTTGATGGGATTTGGCGATATAATAGGTTCCAGAACATTTGAGAGCACTCACCGAGTGTTCGGCGTTTAGGTCAACTGGATATCGAAGCCAGCGAACATGGGGGAGGCAACAATAGCCATAGTTCTGGTGAAGAACTACCAAGCAGTGTGATGGTTCTTTCTTCAAAGGACTCCCCTTAGATTTGCCTTTTTAACAACAAACTTACCTGGCTTCATCCAGTATGACCTCTAACTTGAGCTCTTCTTCGCCTCGCTTTACAGTAAGTAGCACTTTGTCTCCTGGTCGATATTTCTCTAGTGCCAGGATCAGATCAGACTGACTATCCACTTTTTCGTCGTCTAAGCCCACAATAATGTCACCCAAAATAATGTCACCTCTAGAGGTTCTTTTGGTTGGTGCAACTCCGGCTTTCTCAGCTGCACTGCCCCGGATAACCTCGAAAACCACTGCACCTTTGAGACCTGCCCTTTCCACTGTACTTTGCCGGAGCAAGTTTACGCCAATGGTAGGTCGCATCACCTTTCCATGCTCAATCAGATCTGGCACCACCCAATTTACTTCATCCACTGGTATGCTAAAGCCAATTCCGGCGTATGCGCCTGACGGACTAAATATGGCTGTATTGACACCAATCAACCGGCCTTGTGTGTCCAACAAAGGTCCACCTGAATTGCCGGGATTAATCGCCGCATCCGTTTGGATGACATCCCGGATCGGTACCCCAGTCTTAGATTTGATCTCACGTCCAAGCGCACTGATCACTCCAGTAGTTAGCGTTTGATCAAGACCAAACGGATTACCTATGGCAAAGACAGACTGACCAACCAACAGGTCCTCTGAAGTACCAAGTGGTATGGGCCTTAACTGTGGTTTGGGAGCATCGATCTTGAGTATGGCTAGATCTTTTTCCGGAGCATACCCTACCAGATCAGCCTCCCAGGTGCTCTGATCCGCGAGCGTAACCATGGCCTTGTCTGCATCTTCAATGACATGGAAATTAGTCACGATATGTCCCTGCCGATCCCAAACGAAGCCGGAACCACTACCCCTGGGTATCTCAGTTATGTCGCGAGTCCAGTAATTGCGTTGGTAGGTAGATGTATTGATAAACGCAACACTGGGAGCAGCATCTTCAAACAATTGTATGGTAGCCATTTCCTCCTGCGTCAGATCAGTGCGTGGAAGGGCCTCACGCTCTGAGGATCCAGGAACCACTTCATTGTCCAGCTCCTCGATTCCAGTTGACTCCTTTTCTGGCAAATGGGTAACACCGGTCCCTAAGATATAACCGATGCCGATCAGGACTACCCAACCCAAAACTCTAAGAACATTCCGATTACTCATAATTTGTGTTTGAGATTTTTCGATAAGACTCCAACGCCCATCGCTCAGCGCGAATTTCGACATTTAGGGTCAATTTATCCAGACGAATATGTATCGGGATCTATCAGCCATCGAGATTTTCGTCTTACCTTTATCAGCGGTCAACTTACACACTATGGGAAGATTCTTGCTGATGTTCATTATTGGTGTTACCCTACATTTGCTGGGTATTGCTCAAGATCAAGTAGATCACGATCTGATCAAGATGATCAAGAAGCATGGAATCGAGGAGAGTCGAGTTATGGAGATTGCCAGCTGGCTTACTGATGTATATGGACCTCGGCTTACCGGATCTCCCATGCTGGATAAGGCGACGGAGTGGACCGTAGAAACACTCAAGGAATGGGGAATGACAAACGTGCATTTGGATGAGTGGGGGCCCTTTGGCCGTGGATGGGAATTGCAACATTTTGAAATGCATGTGGCTGAACCCAGCTATTTCAGTGTACTTGCATACCCAAAGGCCTGGTCACCTTCGACCTCAGGTCCGGTGGAAGGCGAAGTCATTTACCTCGATGCAGGCACAGTAGAGGAGTTGAAGACGTACAAAGGGTCATTAAGAGGGAAATTTGTCCTTCTCGATACCATTCGTCAGGTCAATGAATGGTTTAAACCTCCTGCCGAAAGACGAGACGCCGATGATTTATTGTCATTGGCCAACAAGGGGATTCAAGCCTCATCAAACCGTCGAAGAAGACTTCCTCCCAGTGGAGCCAGTTTTAGTGGAGCTCTATGGGATTTACTATATGATGAAGGTGCAATAGCGGTCTTGGACCGGAGCTACAAGGGCGACTTAGGGACTGTTTTTGTGTCTGGTGCCAGAGCATCAGAAAAAGGGCCACGTGATATCGACGCCAAAGTCGTACCTCAATTGACAGTCAGCATTGAACACTACAATCGCATCTTTCGCATACTGCAGAAAGGCCTCCCTGTAAAGATCAAGTTAGACTTAAGAACAGCATTCACCAACCCTGATCAGATGGAGCACAACATCATAGCAGAAATTCCAGGAGATGATCTCGCTGATGAGGTGGTTATGTTTGGGGCACACCTTGATTCTTGGCATGCGGCTACAGGCGCCACAGATAATGCCGCTGGTTCGGCGGTGATGATGGAGGTTGCTCGAATCTTACTCAAGACCATTGAAGAGACGGGTGTAAAGCCAAGACGAACGCTAAGATTGGCCTTATGGACCGGTGAGGAACAAGGTCTGCGAGGATCAAGATCTTATGTACAGGATCATTTCACAAATGTTGACCCTTTCGATGGTCCCACCGAATTTAGTGCTGCCCAGCAAAAGATCAGCGCCTACTACAACCTGGATAATGGAACCGGTAAGGTCCGGGGTGTATTTCTTCAGGGCAATTCGCAGGTATCTGAAATATTTAGACGCTGGCTCGAGCCATTCCATGACCTGGATGCGACCACACTGTCATTAAGCAATACTGGTGGAACTGACCATTTATCATTTGACGCTGTGGGTATTCCCGCCTTTCAATTTATTCAAGATCCCATCTCATACAGTACTCGAACGCACCACAGCAATATGGATCATTGGGATCATTTGGTTGAAGAAGACCTTCAGCAGGCCGCTACCGTCATTGCATCTTTTGTCCTTCATACCGCTATGCGTGATGATCGGTTGCCGAGAAAAGAACAAAATTAATCATGCCATAATCACCTTGTCCTATGTATTACACTTCTTCGATTTTGTTGGTGTTGACATTATTTTTTTCCTGCCAAACTTCTGAACCTGGAACTTCCGGACCCATCATACCAGACCTTTCGTTTGCTCCCGAGGATGATAGTTTGACGCTGCCATCAGGATTTCAAGCGGTCGTGGTCGTTGATTCCCTTGGTCGTGGCAGACACCTTGCGGTAAGAGACAATGGTGATATTTATGTCCATTTGGGAAGCCGGACTGAGGATGATCACTCTATCATTGCTATGAGAGACACCTCCGGAGATGGAAAAATTGACATCAAAGAGTCGTTTGCACCCTTCCCCGGTACGGGTATTAAGATCCATAAAGACCATTTATATTTTGCCACCAAGGGCCGGATCTATCGATCACCTCTCCTGGCAGAACAATTGCTACCGGCGCCCCAAATTGATACCATTGCTCTATTGGAAGGGGCCGAAGGAGGGCATTCTGAGAAGACATTTACTTTTGATCAGGCTGGAAATATGTACGTAAATGTGGGCTCATTTTCCAATGCATGTCAGGAGGAAAAGAGAACCAAAGGATCACCTGGTATCGATCCTTGTGTCGAGCTTGAGACCAGGGCTGGCATTTGGAAGTTTAACGACAGTGAAAGAGAGCAAGTTCAAACCAGAGACATGCGATATGCCACGGGAATCCGAAACGCCGTTGCCATCACTTGGGATCCCGCATCCCAATCACTCTATGCTTTGCAACATGGTAGAGATGATCTGCATCGGTTTTGGCCAGACATATTCACCGAAGAGCAAAATGTGGAACTACCGGCTGAGGAATTCATAAGGGTCGAACAGAATGATGATTTCGGTTGGCCCTATTGTTATTATGACCATTTACAAAACCAGCGATTTCTCAATCCGGAATATGGTGGAGATGGGAAGGAGGTAGGGCGATGTGCGGATGCCAAGGATCCGCTGATCGGCTTTCCAGGACATTGGGGTCCCAATGATATTCTATTTTACCAGGGTTCGCAATTTCCTGAGAAATACCATAAGGGAGCTTTCATAGCCTTTCACGGATCGTGGAACCGACTGGGTCACCCACAAGATGGTTTCCGGGTCGTGTTTGTGCCGATGAAAGATGGAAATCCAACTGGTGATTGGGAGATTTTCGCTGATCAATTTATTGGGTCATCATCAATAGATGCTCCTGGTGAAGCCAAATATCGGCCTTGTGGTCTTGCTGAGGGACCCGATGGAAGCTTATATATTGTGGATTCGATGAAAGGTAGGGTGTGGCGAATCGTACATATTCCCAGCACCTGATCTGACCAGAAAACATGCCAACATAGTGATTGAAAAGGATTACGATGTCATCGTAGTTGGAGCCGGTTTGGCCGGTCTCTGTGCAGCCCATCAATTGTCGTTGGCTGGTAAAAAAGTCCTGGTACTGGAGTCATCAGCAAGAATCGGAGGCAGAATTTACAATGAAAGGCTTGCCAATACAAGTATTGATCTTGGCGGCAACGTCTTTAATTCCGAGCACACCGCCCTCCTGCAATTGCTTAGTAGTCATGAAGTGAAGCCGCTATCCGTAAAGGTCAAATCTGGTCAAAAAAGACCCAAAATCTCAGGGTTCCTTACAAAGCTTAATTTATCTCGAGTAAACCGTCAGCTCAAGGTGGACACAAGCCAGCTCAATGTTCACCAACCCTGGCTTGGTGAACAGGCATTCACCCTTGATCGCATGTCTTTCCTGGACTATCTCATTAGACTACAGTGGTTTGGGAAAAAACATGACGGCATAAAATCAATTTTTGACCAATTGCTCGGATATGATATTGCCTGCATCAGTGCTTTGGATGCCATGTTTCAAATCAAGGTGCAAAAATTATGGAATGGGGATGGATCTGACCTAAAAACTTTTCTCCTTCCCAGTGGCAGCCTTCATAGATTACTCAAGAGGTTGTCCTTAGAAGTCGATGTAAGACTTCAGCATCCAGTTCATACCATCGAAAGACGACAGCGAGCTGTGGAAGTTAGTGGCGCCTTCTTCCGCTTGGTTGCTGGCCATATCATTATGGCCATACCCATGCATTCTCTAAACTCGATTAAGTTTCGTCCTGCCTTATCAAAAAGCACATATTCACTCTGGGATCAATCCTTTTCATCAAAAGACTTAAGATTTAGTATGGCTTTTGAGCAACGGTTCTGGCCCAAATTAGAGGATCCCTTTTTGCTTAAGCACTCCGCGTCAATATCGCTACTGACCGGTCACTCCGATGAAGAAAACAGGTCTTTTCTCAGTGGCCAAATCAGCGGTCATGAAGCCGAAGAAATTGCAAAATACTCGACCAAGGACCGGCAGGACGCCATCGAAAGTAAGTGTCAGGTTGCCTTGGGAAGGAAAATTCCGCGTCATCTGGGGATGGCGACCAAATACTGGGATGACGACTTTTGGAGCAGTAGTCGTGCAGTCTTTCGTGGTCTGGGCTGTTGGACAACTTATCAGGATTTAGCCTTAAGACCAGTCGGTAGAATTCATTGGGCAGGTGCGGAAACCTATCTGCCATTTTATGGTACCATGGAAGGAGCCGTGAGATCTGCAAGTCGAGCATCAGAAGAGATTCTGTCCAAATCAAGTATGTACCATGCCATATAGCTATAAATTCAAAAGATTCAAAAACAAATGGCGAAGCGATTGTGTCCGATCCATGAACGGGGCATTTAGAGGTACCCTTTATTGAATCGATTCTAGAAGTAAACTCTAAAACCAACACCTCCACCCATTTCAAAATCTGTAGATTGAACCAAAGCCAATCTCGGTGTAGCCTGTAGAAAAATCTCAAACTTTTCAATGAGAAAATCTAACCCCAATGAGCCACTTACTCCCAATTCTACATCATCTTTAGCCGGAGATCGATCCCTTATACCAATGAAAGCACCCGGTCCATAAAATAAGTGCACTGTATGGGCATCGTTTAGGTTTACCTCATAAATACTGTGCAAATTTAGAAAGAAGAAATCATCCCAATTCCAGGCTGCCAAGAAATCCAACGAAGATTTGGCGCGATATACCTTTATTGACAGGCCAGTCGGCTGACCCAATTGCGCACCAATACCGACATCACCGTATTCACGTTGTGCATTCGTCGAAACAATCCATAATCCAGAAAATAAAATAACGGCCAGTAGCCTAATCTTGAAACAATTCATAACTTTTTTTTGAAGGATTCAAGTAAGCTTCACACTCATAAAACCTTTTTATTGTAACTCATTAAGAAGTAATTAAGAATTGAAAACAATATGGAGAATATGATTGCAGAAAAAATATTTTGCACGGAAAAACCTGTCAAAACAGCATCAACCAAAAGCACCACCAAGCCATTGATCAACAATAGAAACAAACCCAGAGTAAGAATAGTAATTGGCAATGTAAATAATACCAAAATTGGTTTTACAAAATGATTTGCAATGGCCAACACTATGGCTGCCAGCAAAGCGTCGGTATAATTACCAACACTAACTCCGTCCATGAGGCGAGCCAATAAATAAACCGCGACTCCCTGCAGCAAAATACTTACTAGAAATCTCATTATTCAATCCCTTATTAACTTATGGATATCTCTATGCTGTTTGGCTGTAAGGTTGGGTAAAAATCTGTTAGATTCAGATATTATTTTCATCATCCAAAATAATAAGCATGCCCTAATTCGAAAATGAGACAAATCTAAAGGCTAAGTTGTTCGACATTGGATAAATTTTATATCAGGAAACTTCAGCACGCCCTGTGCTACATCTCATCGGCTGAATGGAGAACCAATCAACATGTGAAGTTTCTTGTTAGACCATTTTTTGCGGGTCTTCCTCTCAGGTCTAGCAGTCTATAGAGTAAAGTCTCAGGAAATTATCTGGTTGAGATAAGATTGACTTGTGGGTTTGGAAGGCAAAACAATCCAGGTGAGCTCATGCCTTGGACTATTCCCCTCGATACCCTGGCCCTTTGATAAATCTGCCCGGTGTGGCTCCAGTGTGCTCACCATCTTTCAAAACTTGCTCACCATTTACCCATACATGGTGTACTCCCACTGCATATTGATGCGGTTCTTCAAAGGTGGCAAGGTCTCTTATAGCCGCCGGATCAAATACTACGATATCCGCGTAATAGCCAGAAGCCAGCAAGCCTCTCTTGTCAATTTTCAGCTTTTGAGCTGAGAGCAAAGTCAACTTGTGGATTGCCTCCTCCAGGGGGATTGCCTGCTCGTCGCGAACATATTTTCCCAGCAGACGGGCAAAATTGCCATATGCTCGAGGATGGGTACTTGATTTCAGAAAGACCCCCTCTGCAGATGGAGCTCCCGCATCTGAACCAAAAGTCATGTAGGGTAATTGCAACTGTTGCCGGATATTCTCTTCTGACATCAGGAAGTACACGGTTCCTACACGGCTTCCATCCTGAACCACCAGATCTATGGCCGTGCTTTCTGGTGTCTGACCTCTCAGTTCGGCAACTTCAGCCAATGTCATCCCAGTATACTTCTTCAAATTATCATTCTTAAATCCCACCAACAAGAGATTGTCTGCACTCCCTGCGGCATGATATAGATTCTCCCAATCTTGAGCATCACTACCCATCTCCCGGACCACTCTCTTGCGAATACTCGGGTCTTGAAGACGCTCTGCCCAGGCATCGTATCCTCCCTCCTGCACCCATGGTGGCATCGATGCATCCAGGCCAGTAGCGCCGGCAATGTAGGTGTACATATTAGCCCCTAGGCTTAATCCCCTTTGCTGAGCATTGTTGATTTTACGGATCACTTCATCCATCTTTGGCCAGTTGCTTTTTCCAGCTGCCTTTAGGTGATAGATCTCGGCTCGACATCTGGCACCTGAGGCAATGCTGATCACTTCATCTACAGATTCCAGCAATTTATTGCCCTCACTTCGCATGTGTGTTATGTACATGCCATCATACGCTGATGCCACCCCGGCCAATTGGATCAATTCCTCAGTCTTGGCAAAAAAGCCTGGTGTGTAGATCAATGCCGATGAAACCCCCATCGCACCTTCTTCCATAGCATCTGCTACCAGCTTCTTCATGCGCTCCAATTCATCGTCGGTGGGCGCTCGATTCTGGTAGCCGATTTCATGAATACGAACCGTAGACGCTCCTATGAACGAAGCTATATTTGCCGAAACGCCCTTCTTTTCGAGATATCGTAAGTACTCTCCCAGAGTTCTCCAGACTACATTATAAGATATATCACCTTGACTCTTTTCCATTTCAATGGCCATCGAATCCGTCAGTGGGCCCATCGACCATCCTTCGCCCATCACTTCAAGGGTTACCCCTTGCTTGATGTCGCTCATCGCCCTTCCGTCCTCAATGAGGCTTTCTGTTGCCCAGCTAAGCATATTGATAAATCCGGGTGTAACAGCTAAACCCGTTGCATCTATCTTAACCTCACTTCCTCCCTGCAACTGAGGGGCCACAGCGGCAATTGTGTCAGCTCTAATAGCGACATCACCAACATATGCAGGATGGCCACTCCCATCGACAATCAAGCCATTTTCGATGATGATGTCAAAGGTCTCTCCTTGCTGACAGGCTAATACCAGCAGGATTGAAACTACCATGGGATATCCAACCTGCATAAATAGGCCAATTGATGGAAGGAGAAGATAACGAAATTTGAAGATGATTCTGGTTTTATACCGGGGGTTTCGTCAATCGACCAAGTCCTGTCCATATGCTGCTCAGCACATTTTACATTAACTTTGCCCACCTCCTTAAATAAGTATAATATGTACAAAGCTGCATTGATTCTTTGCCTTGGCATGATGATCACCTGTTGTGAGACTGGAAGGCAAGAATCCTTTACCGTCAAGGCAGACATGATCGAAAGACATCTGCAAGAAATCTCATCCGATGAGTATTTGGGACGTAAACCATTTACTGAGGGAGAGAGAAAGACAGTAAACTACCTGACCAGCCAGCTGGAAGACTTGGGACTTCAGCCAGGAAATGGAAATTCCTACACTCAAAAAGTTCCTTTGGTCGAGATTACTGGATCACCCGATCCTATGATGAGCTTTGAGGGACATGGAAAGACCATTGATCTCGAGCTCAAAAGCGACTTCGTCAGCTACTCTGAGCACATAGAAGAAAACGTGGAAGTCAAGAATAGCGAGGTCTTGTTCTGTGGATTTGGCATCACTGCACCAGAATACGACTGGGATGATTTTGCAGGACAGGATATTCAAGGAAAAACAATCATTGTCTTAGTCAATGACCCGGGTTTTGGAGGGGAGGATGAGTCTTTTTTTAAAGGGAATACCATGACCTATTACGGTCGTTGGACATACAAATATGAGGAGGCTGCCCGCCAGGGTGCTGCAGCAGTACTCATTGTTCATGAAACCACTTCTGCTGGTTACCCATGGTTTGTAGTGGAAAGCTCCTGGTCAGGTAGCCAGATGAACCTTCGTCCGGATGGAAATAACGAAGACTTGGCAGCCATTCAAGGGTGGATCACCCTGGACGCCGCCAAAGAACTTTTTCAAAGTGCTGGCTATGATCTCGGTGAGCATATTCGGAAAGCCAGGACGCCGGAGTTCAAGCCATTCTCATTAGGTTATACCATGAGCCATTCCCTTGAAAACCGCTTTGCCTATGACGATTCTCACAATGTGCTGGGAGTGATTAAGGGTAACAGTCGACCGGATGAAGTGATCATTTACTCAGCACATTGGGATCACTTGGGTTTGGGGCAGGCCATGGATGGGGATTCCATCTACAATGGTGCCGTCGATAATGGCACCGGAGTCTCATGCCTACTGGCCATTGCCGAGGGTTTTGCTCAAGGCCCTGCACCAGAAAGATCTGTGATGTTTTTATTTGTCACAGCAGAAGAACAAGGCTTGCTTGGGTCACAATATTACGCGGAAAATCCCATCTATGATCCAGCGCTTACGGTGGCGAATCTCAATATGGATGGCATGAATCCATTTGGACCTATGAAATACCTAACCGTAACAGGCCTTGGCCATTCGGAAATGGACCAGTATGCTGCCGATGCCGCAGCCGCACAAGGTAGAGAGATCGTACCCGAACCGGAACCGGAAAAAGGCTACTTTTTCCGATCCGATCACTTTAATTTTGCCAAGGTCGGAATTCCTGCACTATACGCCGAAGGTGACGTAGAACATGTGGAAAAGGGCAAGGACTATGTGACAGAAATGAAGGATCAGTATACCAGCGATCGGTATCATAGACCGTTAGATCATTATGTCCCGGAAGAATGGGATCTGCGTGGACTGGTACAGGATGCACAACTATATTACAACATAGGACAACGATTGGCCAATGAGAGCGTCTTCCCGGAATGGAAGGAAGGATCAGAATTTAAAGCGGCCAGAGACAAAAGCCAGTTAAAGGATTAAAACACATATGCACCATGAGTAGATGATTAAAGATGGCTAGATTTGATGGAACCCCTTCTTGATGGGATCAGTGTCCAAAAAAAGACAACAAAATCATGCAAAACCTTAGATACCCTGTAGGCAAATTCGAATATCCTTCAGGCTTTTCTCAAAGCGATCTCGAGGGTTGGATTCAAGGAATTTCGACCTTTCCCATGGATTTCTCAGAGGTGGCTTTATCTCTCACACCAGCCCAACTTTCAAGTCCTTACCGCCCTGGGGGCTGGACTGGTCGACAGGTTATTCATCATGTATCTGATAGCCATCTGCAAGCCTATAGCCGGTTTAAGTTGGTCTTGACGGAAGAAAGGCCAACCATCAAACCCTATTTTGAAGATCGTTGGGCAGAGTTGGCAGATACCAAAGACACCCCAATTGCGGTGTCGATCGATCTCCTAAAAGCTTTACATCAGCGCTGGACGATCTTAATGCGAAGTATGTCTCGAAAGGATTTTGACAAATCATACATTCACCCAGATTATGGCAAGGAATACACTTTGGGAGCAGTATGCAAACTCTACGATTGGCACGGTCGACATCACCTGGCCCATCTTCAGCTCCTTTAGTCCTAAATATTCGGACTAGATCCATAGAGAACCACGACTTTTTCATAGTTTAGAAGACGCCGAAATATCCGTGTCCAATCACATATATTAATCATGCCATTAATAGATACAAAGACATTCCTAGACGAAAATTTTCTGCTTGAATCAGACGCAGCCATAAGGCTCTATTACGAACATGCATCTGGGTTGCCCATCATTGACTACCATTGCCACTTACCACCCGACGAGATTGCGAGTAATCGACAATTTGAAAACCTGACCCGCATCTGGTTAGATGGCGACCATTACAAGTGGAGGGCTATGCGTACTTTGGGAATCCCTGAAAAATACATCACCGGAGATGCCTCTGATCGGGAAAAATTCAAGGCATGGGCCAAGTGTGTTCCCTATACTATGCGCAATCCCTTGTATCATTGGAGTCATCTGGAACTGCAGCGTTATTTCGGTGTAGACCAATTTCTGAATGAAGATACTGCTGAATTTATTTACGACCATTGTTCTGAGTTGCTTCAATCTGATGAATTTAGAGTAAAGCGACTACTTGAGAAAATCAATGTTGAGGTAGTTTGTACAACCGATGACCCAGTAGATGATCTTAATGAACATACCATCCTAAGTGAATCAGGATTTCCCATTAAGGTATTGCCTGCTTTTCGACCAGATAAAATATTGGCCATTGAAAACCCAGGAGATTTTTCTCGATATGTCGATCAACTGGCTCAATGTTCCGGACAGGAGATTACAGGATTTTCTCAATTATGCGATGCACTCGATCAGCGAATGGGTTATTTCCACAATCGTGGCTGCAGACTCAGTGATCATGGACTAGAACATCTATACGCCAGTCAGGCAAGCAGATCTGAAGTATTCAAAGTATTTTCTAAAGCCCTGGATGGGTCAACACCTACCCCGGTTGAGGCAGACCAGTTTCGCACTGAAGTGCTATTGCATCTTTGCCGAGGTTATCATCAACTGGAATGGGTACAACAATTTCATTTAGGTGCCCTCCGCAACACCAATGAACGGATGGAAAAAATCCTAGGCCCAAATACGGGCTTTGACAGTATTGGAGATTTTCCTCAAGCACAAACTCTATCGAAATTCTTGGATATCCTCGATCGCAAGAATGAACTTTCTAAGACCATCCTATACAATCTAAATCCTGGTGACAATGAAGTACTGGCAACTATGATTGGAAATTTCAATGACGGGACCATTCGTGGAAAAATGCAATTCGGATCAGGATGGTGGTATTTAGATCAAAAGGATGGGATGGAACAACAAATGAATACCTTATCAAACATGGGACTCATCAGCTGCTTTGTTGGCATGCTCACCGATAGTCGAAGTTTTCTTTCCTACCCAAGACATGAATATTTTCGACGCATTTTATGCAATCTGTTTGGAAGCGATATTGAACATGGATTGCTGCCAGCAGATTTTCGTTTTATTGGTGGTTTGATAGAAGACATTTGCTATCGAAATGCCAAAAACTATTTCAATTTTTAGAAAAAACCAAAACAAGAGTATGAACAGCAAAGAAGGAGTTACTGCTGTACCGCGAGTGGTAACTTTTGGGGAAATCATGCTCCGACTGACACCTTCGGGTTTTAAACGTTTCTCCCAAGCAGATTCGTTTGATGTCATTTATGGTGGTGGAGAGAGTAATGTAGCCGTCTCGTTGGCAAATTATGGCATAGAAGTAGACTTTGTCACCAGGCTGCCCAACAACGATTTGGGAGATTGTGCGCTGATGGAAATGAGAAAGAGAGGGGTGGGAACAGATAAAATTATTCGGGGAGGCGACCGCTTGGGTATCTACTTCTTAGAGATGGGGGCCATATCACGGGGAAGCAAAGTCGTTTATGATAGGGCGCATTCCGCCATTTCGGAGATCGAGCCTGGCATGATTGATTGGGAGGATGTATTTGGTGAGGCCACCTGGTTTCACTGGACAGGGATTACTCCTGCCATCTCACAGGGTGCCGCCGACGCAACGCTGGAGGCTCTTAGGGTAGCCAGTGATAGGGGAATCACCATCTCTACTGATCTTAATTTCCGGAATAAACTGTGGAAGTATGGCAAGCAATCGGCCGAGATCATGCCCGAACTCGTCAAGTATTGTGATATTATCCTTGGAAACGAAGAAGATGCTGAAAAACATTTCGGCATTCATCCCGAGGGTGTAGATGTGACACACGGTGACTCGATCGAAGCATCGGCCTATCAATCCGTCTGTGAGCAATTGATGAAAAAGTTTCCAAAATGCACAAAGGCCATCATTACCTTGCGTGGGTCCATTAGTGCATCACACAATACTTGGTCAGGAGTGCTTTACAATGGGCAAAAACTATTTGAAGCACCAACTTACCAAATTACACATATCGTGGATCGAGTGGGTGGAGGTGACAGCTTTATGGGTGGACTCATTTATGGACTAATTGAGTATCCAGATGACGATCAGAGGGCTTTGAATTTTGCCGTGGCTGCCTCAGCCCTAAAACATACCATTTATGGTGATGCCAATCTCGTTACCATCGAAGAAGTGAAAAAGCTACTGGCAGGTGATGCCAGCGGAAGGGTAAGTCGGTAAATTTTCTGGGTTGATTTAAAAAAAATAAAAAGAAGAAATGGCCAAATATGCAAGATTAGATGTAGCCCTTGCCATGCGAGACACTGGGATGGTACCCTTATTTTATCACCCCGATACCAGTATTGGAAAGCGGGTGCTTGAAGCGTGTCACATGGGAGGTGCTAAAGTGGTGGAATTTACCAATAGGGGTGATTTTGCCCATGAAGTTTTTGCAACGCTCAACAAGTATGCAATCGACAACTTACCTGGCCTGATGCTTGGAGTCGGATCTATTCCGGATGCACCTACAGCCAGTATTTTCATCCAATTAGGTGCCAATTTTATTGTTACCCCTTCGCTTAGGGAGGATGTTGCCACTGTATGTAATCGTAGAAAAATCCTTTGGTCCCCAGGTTGTGGATCTCTGACCGAAATCGGTAAGGCAGAAGAATTGGGTTGTGAAATCGTAAAACTCTTTCCTGGTGGCACTTACGGTCCTGCCTTTATTAAAGCGATCAGAGGCCCTCAACCCTGGACTAATATTATGCCCACAGGTGGCGTTTCACCCAACAGGGAAAACCTCTCTTCCTGGTTTAGTGCTGGTGCAACTTGCGTTGGTATGGGCTCGAAATTGATTAGTAAGGACATATTAGAAAGTGAAGATTTTGATCGACTGACGTCCAATATTAGGGATACCTTAGAATTAATTAGTGAATTAAAGGAACATCTATGAATCCATTGTCCATTGGAAAGATTACTGTCGTCATGGCAGCTATGACACTATGGGGCTGTGCTGCTACTACAAGTGTAAAAACCATAAAGCTTGCTCATGGATTAGACATTAGTCATCCTGTCCATAAGGGTATGGTGTTTATGGCTCAGGAACTCGCAAGAATATCTGATGGAAAAATGCGTGTCGATATATATCCCAGTGGACAGCTCGGATCAGAGAGACAACTCTTGGAGTTGCTACAAATCGGCAGTCTAGACATAACCAAAGTATCGGCATCTGCTGTTGAAAATTTTGTGCCCAACATGAAGGTACTTGGCCTTCCTTACATTTTTAGAAATGAAGAGCATCAATGGAATGTATTCAATGGCCCTATTGGAAAAGAGTTGTTGGCGGACGGTGAAAAATATTGGTTGCGTGGTTTGTGCTTTTATGATGCCGGCAGCAGAAGTTTTTACACTAAGGATAGGCCTGTGCACAGTCCAGACGACCTCAAAGGCCTTAAAATCAGGGTCATGAACAGCCAGACAGCTATGCAAATGATTAAGGCAATGGGTGGTGCACCCACTCCCATCTCCTTTGGAGAACTATATACCGCCCTGCAGCAGGGAGTTGTTGATGGTGCTGAAAACAATGCCCCCAGCTTTTATACCAGCCATCATTATGAAGTTTGCAAATATTACTCCATTGACGAGCACACGTCGGTGCCCGATGTTTTATTTATCAGTACCCATTCCTGGAAGAGGTTGACTCCACAACAACAAGAGTGGCTGCAAGCTGCGGTAGACGCCTCTGTTCCGGAGCAGCGAAGGCTTTGGAAGGAAGCAGATCAAGAAGCGCTCGATGCTGTTCAGAAGGCCGGGGTAGAAATCATTTATCCTGAGAAAGAGCCCTTTGCCGAAAAAGTCTCCGATATTTTCGAAACCTACAAGGACGAGCCAGAAGTTTATGAACTTATTCAAAAAATCCAAGCTGCATCATGAGGGCTATAATCGATAAGTACATTGAATATTTCCTGGTCTTTTTAATGACCATCATGACCCTTGATGTATTGTGGGGTGTCTTCACGCGTTATGTAGTTGGTGCTCAAGCTTCCTGGTCTGAGGAATTAGCCAGGTTCTTATTGATTTGGATTGGAATATTGGGCGCAGCCTATGCCTCAGGTCAAAACATGCATCTGGCCATCGACTTGTATCCCACCTCGTTACCACCAGAAAAACGACACAGGCTTTACTTAGTCATCAATACGCTGATCATCTTATTTGCCGTGGGAGTTCTGATCGTCGGAGGCTCGTATCTGGTATATTTTACCCTGAGGCTAGGCCAGGTCTCAGCTGCTTTACAATTGCCCTTGGCAGTAGTTTATTGTGTGGTGCCAATCAGTGGAATGCTGATTATCTACTACAAAACTATGGACCTGAAAAACCCGGCTGACGAGCCCAATTAATCTTCGCAACTTCTTAAATCAATCTCCACGAAATAATAACCAACCCTATGGAAGTCCTAATCCTTGTTCTGACCTTTGTAATTTTGATTGGAATTGGTATGCCCATCGCCTGGTGCATTGGGATTTCTACTTTACTGACTATGCTGGCAAGCATTAGTACCATGCCGGCCTTGACTACCGTAGCACAACGCATGGCTACGGGTTTGGATAGTTTTGCACTTTTGGCCATCCCATTCTTTATTTTAGCTGGTCAGATCATGAATCGTGGTGGTATAGCAAAGCGCTTGATCGATTTTGCTAAGACGATCGTAGGCTCGCTGCCAGGTGGACTGTCTCACGTAAATATCATTGCGGCTATGTTGTTTGGTGCGATATCCGGCTCAGCCGCTGCTGCTGCATCAGCTATCGGCGGATTTATGGGACCTCGCATGGAGGAAGAAGGATATCCCAAAGAGTTCTCTGCTGCTGTGAATATTGCCTCTTCCACTACGGGTTTGGTGATTCCCCCCAGCAATATCCTGATTGTTTATTCACTGGCCAGCGGTGGTGCTTCGATAGCAGCACTATTTCTTGCCGGTTATATACCGGGTATCTTAACCGGTCTTTTTTTGATGATCGTTGCCGCGGTCTGGGCTAAGCGGAAAGGTTTCCCAACGGGCCAAAGAAGTTCTTTCAGACAGATGAGTAGTTCTTTCGTCCGTGCTTTCCCTAGTCTACTACTCCTGATTGTAGTGATTGGTGGGATTGTAGTAGGAATTTTTACCGCTACTGAAGCCTCAGCAGTTGCCGTCCTCTACTGCTTGATCCTGGCTTTCGCATATAGGGAAATCAAATGGCCTGATCTGCCTGCCATCTTGTTAGATTCAGTCAAGACCAATGCCATTGTTATGCTGCTTATCGCAACTTCCATTGCTATGAGCTGGGTGATGAGTTACGAAAACATACCACAGGACATCACTGATCTATTGTTGGGTATCAGCGATAACAAAGTCATCATCCTCCTTCTCATTAACTTGATCCTTCTCTTCGTAGGGGTCTTTATGGACATGACCCCTGCTGTTCTAATTTTCACTCCGATATTTTTGCCAGTGGTCACCGACCTCGGCTTGGATCCTGTACACTTTGGTATCATCATGGTTCTCAACCTTTGCATTGGAATTTGTACGCCTCCAGTTGGCTCAGTACTGTTTATTGGTGTAGGGGTTGCTGGCACGACAATTCAAAAAGTGATCAAACCACTATTGCCCCTTTTCATTGCGATGTTGGTAGCCTTATTGCTGACTACCTACATCCCTGCCCTCAGCTTGTGGTTGCCCAGCCTCTTTGGATTGTAGATCCACGTGACTCTGCGCATCATTTACTGGGTCAATCTGGTCAAAATTAAGCAAGCAACTTCCTCTTCTCGCTCACAAATTCAATGCGAGCAAGAATATTTATTTCTGAGAATTGGGAAAAATCAACAATGCATTTATTGCCTATACTATAATAGTTATTCCAAAATTTAATACTAGTTAGTACTCTGTCAAGTTAGTTATGTTGAACTATTTTAATATGATTTTTGATGAAGTTCGAGAAGCAGACGGCAATTGTAGCCGGAGCTACAGTGAGGATCTGCGACGACGAAATTCGCAAAAAGACATTAAAATAAACGACAATAATTGGCTTGACAGAGTACTAGGATGATGTTTACTACCCTCAATCTACCAAAGCACGATAAAACTCCGACTCCTGAAAAATAGCACCACTCTTTTCCATGAATTTAGAGCCAGTTTCGTAGACGCCATTTTTACTCTTTATCCAGGGAGCGTCTTTCATAGGATGCCGCTCCAACATCTGATCCCAGTGCTTATAATTTTGCCATCCATTGGTTTCTTGTAACCCGATGTTAAGATTAGGAAAAGCAGGAAGACGTGCCGCTACAGACTTATTCCAGTCTACCAAAATGGGGTTGACAGTCAAATCGGCACAGAAACATGGAACATTCCGTTCATAAGCAGCCTGGGCCATTTTCATAGTCATACTAAGGGTTTTCGCTATACATTTTAAGGCAATACAATTGTACCCTTGTTCTATTCTATCGATCGTATCCTGATCGGTATGTGCACTTTCATCTGCAGCAACCATTGGTCCTCGAGCCGTTAGTTCGTCTACACTTTCGTGATTGTGCTCACCAAAAGGTTCTTCCACCACAGCAATCTGCGCTAAAGCGCCAATCTCCTCAGCATAATCCAGAAATCGCTTCAGCGTCTCCTGCCTTTCGTATCGCCCATTGGCATCAAAATAGTATGGTATTTTACCACTCGGAGTATGGGGTGTCTCATAGTGACCAATGGATTCGTGGATGGCTTTTAAGAATGCTTTATCCTTCTCCAGCATCATCTGCTGATCTCCCGGTGCACCGATCTTTATCTTCATGATAAAAAATCCATCATCAGCCAGTCTTTTAATTTCCTTGATGTCAGTCCCATAGCCCAATGCTGGAATACTAGCCACTTGAGCATGCCTTGCTGAAAGTCCCTGACTATATTCTTCAGGCACCATAGCATCGAATTGATCGATATTATTCTCTTTAGCATAAAGTAACCAAGCAGCATTATCAACGCTTACTAAAGAATTTAGGGCAAATGTCTTGCGTAAATCAGGTTGTGAGGTCACCTTTTTCCCATAATCTAAGACCTCGTCCAGGATTTCCTCAAGCATATGCACTGGTGACTCAAATTGTTGCCCCTTAATCATCTGAAGGGCTCTCTCCGTCATGGCATACATCAAGGCATTTCCCCCATTTTCAGAATGATTGATCGATACACGACTGTCAGACCAAAGCACACCTTGTGTACCCAAGCCAATACAACTCTCTCCGTCAGCACCTACCAACTTACTCACGATCTGCCAAACATTGGTAATTGCTCCACCTTTAAATCCAAAAGGTCTTGCAAGTGGTTCTCGATTGAAGTTTGAATTTACTTGTGCAATTTGTAAAGGTTTATTAACCATGCTTTTTCTATTTAACAGAGGAGCCAATACCGGTGATGACATGCAAAATCCCGCCGTTGAGAGGGATGAGTGACAAAGAAAATCTCTTCTTTTCATAGTGATAACGAGTCTTTTTTTGGTATTTCATTTAGCGTATACCATGCATCACCAGCCCAGAGTGGACGATCCTCATCATCTCTGAGGTCAGGTGATAATTTGAAATAATAAATATGTTTTTCCTCCAGCCCATCAAGTTCCAACCTGAGTTTTCTACGGGTTTTTCCAATGGCGATGCTTTTTATTTCAATGGGTGTCACATCTATCTTTGGCCCTCCATAGTTGGCGGTCGGTTCATAATAAAAACGCTCAACCTTTATTTTGTCCAAAAATTCATCCGCTTGTATCCCTTTCAAAGGAGTAGTAAACTCCAGCCAAAATCCATCTGGCGTTGCCTGCACCCGTAAAAGCTCAAAAGTGGGTGAATCATTGTATGCCAACTTCTGTAAACCAAATTGTTTCCCACGGTGGCTCCAATTGCCTACCATCCCCACGCCCCCAACATAAAGGCCTCCATCGGATCCCCAAGCAAGTCGATTGATTCCAGCTTCCAATCCCTGGGTAAATCGAAATACACACCCTTGATAATTACCATTAACTTTTTCTAAAAACACGCGCTTAACACCACCATGGGTCACCTCTCCAAAAAGCATTTGGCCCGTGTAAATACCTTCACTGACTAAAATAGGCTGCCCCGGTGAATTGGCGATGTCATTCTGTGGCAACCACAACGAGGGTGAGGCCATTTTTCTACCCATGAAACGATCTCCGCTCCCTCCCAAGAAACCATGAAAATCACCTTCGACTGCGTGAATAAATTTACATGATGGCACCCATCGTCCCTGATTTTCCGTAATAAATAATTGACCATCTGGCCCGATACCAATTCCGTTAGGTTGCCGTAAACCATCAATCAATCTTTCAAAACTTCCATCGGGAGCAATCTTGATTAACGTCCCCCGGTCTGGAAGCTGTAATTCATGTTGCATCAAGCGCATCGCCACCCCTAACGTGGCATATAAAAAACCATCCTTGGCTTCCAAGCCATAGGTATATTCATGGAAATCAGCACTTACCTGAAAGTCATTACAGATTGCTACATACCGATCAATGATCTCATCACCATCCAGATCCACCAACTCTGTGATTTCATTTTTCTGCGCTACATATATCTTCTCTCCCACTACTTTCAAACCCAATGGCTCGGCAAGACCGGAGGCGATTTCCAGAATGTCAACATCACTGGTATCGCCTCCAATATTTCGTAGGCGATAGACAGCCCCCAAGGAGTCCCAAGTACAAATCAATAAATCTCCATTTTCCGTAAAATCCATTCCCCCAACCCTGGGAGTAAAACCACTTGGTCGTACTTCTATCAAATCAAAACTGGGATGTACAGCCTCGAGTGGATGACCAAATCCCGGTTTTACCTCTGCAAGATGCATTTCAGATGTAGACTCTCCAACATCGGATGGGAGGTCTTCATATTCCTCTGTTCTGAGGGAAAGAATATACCTTATCATCCCCTGAATATCTTTATCGGCAAGGTGCGGATGGGGAATCATTGGCACTTCTCCCCAGACTCCAGCTCCCCCCTCTTTGACTCGCGCTGTAAGGTATCTTACCGTGCTATCGCCTCTGGGATACTTGTTGGCAATCTGTTGGAGACTTGGTCCGACCGTCTTGGTATTGGTCTCATGGCAAGTCATACAGCCACTGCGTTCGAGCCAATGCTGACTGTTATTACCCGAAATGCTTTTGTGGGGTGGTTCTGGTGTAGTTACTACGGCAAAAGTATCTCTCAATACATTTATACCTGATTTCACTTTTTGTCCATGCCAGAAAATCTCAAGGCCAGCATTTTGAGCCAGGGTAATGTTCCTAGTTAGGTAGACGAACGATCCATCGGTATGGAGTCTTGGTGCTTCTATGATCTCAGCAACTTGATGAACGGAATCCACTAGTCCATACTTAAAATGTATCCCACTGCTTTCAATCTCGTAATAGATAAAGTTAGGATGCAGACGAATATTATCGGGACCCTTACTAATCGTCCAGTCTTCTTGCTCATCACTTACATGAAGAAAATGGCCCCAGCTTTCTGGCTGGATCGTCTTTATGTTGTTAAAAGCTGCTCCATTCCAAAGGACACCACCCCTCCAAAACTTTCTGAGTGATGGTCTTGCCAGGTCATAAGACAAATAATAGTGATCATCATACGATAAGGTGATCATTCTTGGTTGACCATCCAATATCGATCGACGCATATAGTTGAGGGCCAGCTCCCCATGGTCAATCATGCAGCCTGTAGCCATTACACAGCATACCAAACTCAGGATTCTGGCTTTCCAAGAAAAGGTCAAAATTGATACGATTTAGAAATCAGCACCTCTTTACTTTAAACAGCATTCCATTGATCCTTTGCCCACTGTAGATCTCGGCGCATCGCCCGAAAAACACTTTCATGTTTACTGACATCAAGCTCTTTGGCCCCATGCTCTACTCCCTCCAGATCGTATTCATAATGTATGGATACGGGAACGTGAATATCCAATTTTTTTAACCACTGGAAATATTTCTCAAAATCCACCATTCCCTCACCCAACGGGACATTGATGATCTTCCATTTTCCATCAACCTTCTTCCAGATAAAATCTTTGAGGACGATGCAATTGATGTGCTTGTGAATCAATCTGAGACCAGTTTCCCATGAATAACCACCTTCAGCCACAGCATGTCTTATGTCGTATTGGCACCCTACATCTTCAGGATTGATTCCGTCGAGCGCATGGAAGATCTCCCAGATCTCAGCACCAAATCGAGTACCCGAATGATTTTGATACGCCCCGGTTATTCCGATTTCTCTGTTTAGGGCCGCCAACTCCTTTAACTGGACATTAAAGCGCTTAATCTGCTCCGGAATATTTTGATCATCTCTAAATGAAAAATATTTCAACCGATACAGCTCAATCCCGGAATCAGCAGCAGATCTTAATACTTTTCTACTGGTGGCATCATCAGCATTATCGATATTGCTTGCCATCATCCGCGTCACCAGGCCCGCAGCCTTGATCGCCTCGACTGCCATTGGCAAATCATCTTCTGCCCGATCCGGTTCTACATGCCCTTTCGGTCGGACAGTGAGATCAACACCATCAAATCCTAATTCTGCCGCTGCCTCGGCCATCTCTTGATAGTTTAGAAACTGCAGATGTTTCGAAAAAATATGAAACTCCAAAGGTTGCCCTGACCACTTCCCTGGAATACTGGGAATTAATCGTTGCATTGGATTAAGAATTCCAAATCCGGACATGGTTGAAAAAACCCTTAGAAATCGCCGCCGTGATTCTCGAGATATTTGCACGATTTAAATTTGATGATTTTTATAATTTCAGATATGATCAGGTTCCGGATGTTGCCAATCTGCACGGTAATTCCTTCGAAGTAATTTAGAGGCTTCGGGGTCTCCTTTTATCATTCTTTCCTCATGGTCATACACCAATGGACGCCCACCCAATTGCATGGAGATATTGGCCAATATACAGCTTGCACTAGATATATGCCCTTCTTCAATGTCCGCCACTGGCCTACTTTGTTTTTCAATGGCATCAAGGAAGTCCCTCATGTGGGCTCGAGTTGCCGGAGCAGCATGTAATTCGATACCCTTCTCTGAAACATCTTCAGGATATTTCTCCCGTTCGTAAATACAACCTTTATGAATTCTTTGACCGTCACCCTGTGGAATGAAATCATACTGGGTAACACTTCCTTTCAATGTACCTTTTTCCCCATATATTGTGAAGGCCCAGGGATATTCTCCATCGGCTGGTGTACCCCAGGATCGATGCTGCCAGACACAATTTAGAGCGTCATATTCAAAGACCGCTGATTGGGTATCGGCGATATTCGACTTGCCATTTTTCTGTACATAGATGCCGCCAGTAGATGTGATCCGCTTTGGCCAGCCGAGACCCAACATCCAGCGGACGGTGTCCAACATGTGCACACACATATCTCCCATGATTCCATTGCCATACTCCATGAAGGTTCGCCACCATCGGCGATGAGGCAACCCATCATATGGCCGCATTGGTGCTGGCCCAGTCCACAAGTCATAATCAAAAAATTCCGGGACCTTCTCCACTGGGGGATTACCGTTGGCTCGCATGTGGTAATAACAGCACATTTCAACATGAGCAATCTTACCCAACAAACCCGCTTCGACAATATTTTTCTTGGCCTCAACCAGGTGGGGAGTGCTCTTACGCTGAGTCCCAACCTGAACTACACGGTTGTATTTTCGGGCTGCCTGCACCATCGCCTCTCCTTCGATCACATCCACACTGATCGGCTTTTGCACGTATACATGAGCTCCCGCCTTTACGGCTTCTATCATTTGCAAGGCATGCCAGTGATCTGGTGATCCAATAATCACCACATCCAAGTCTTTTTCCGCCAACATTTCCCTGTAATCACCATATAGCCTGGGTTCCTTGGTGGCACCAGTACGCTGCGTAATCAGCGATGAAGCTTCCTCCAACATATGTCTATCAGGATCACAAAGACTAACGACCTCCACTGGTGTCACTTGGATTAGTCGAAATATATCGCTCTTTCCATACCATCCCGTACCAATGAGGCCCACTCTCAAGGGATCTTGAAAATAGCTAGTAAGCCCTCGACTGCCCAGAGAGGCTAATACCATTGAAGCAGTACTGTTCTTAATGAAATTCCTCCGATTCATAGTATATCCGTTTTTCCAGAAATTATTGCAGAGGATCCTCTCCTCTTAATGTAATCAAAAAAGCCAGCAAGTCCCTGATCTCACTTTTGGTTAAGAGTTCACCCATTGCAGGCATACTTGAAGCAGCATCAATTCTCTCCTTAATAGAAGATTTTGCTACCGAAACATCTTTCCCTTCGCTATTGGTAATAAGGATATGTTTCTCGCTCTCGTCTTGCAAAATACCACTGATCAAATTTCCGTCCTCCAGTTCGACTGTTACCACCCCAAATCCGGGTGCAAGCTCAGCACTTGGATCGACCAGTGATCTCAGAATTTGCACCTTATCTGACCGGCTACCCAGATCATCCAAGGATGGGCCGGCAACCCCGCCATATCCCTTGATGGCATGACATTTTAAACACTGCGCAGCATTATTCTGAACCAGCACATCTCTTCCAGTTTGTACAGAGCCACCTTCCAGACATTCCCAAAATAAGCTGACCATACCCTTGTCGCTATGTTTCTCTCGAAATTGGTCAATAAGTTCTTCAAATTCAGAAACTTGGTATTTCTCCGCTAGTACAATAAGCTCCAGCTGGATTTCGGGACTGACCTTACCCTTTACCAGGTCCTGCAAGTAAGTAAGGATAGTTTCTCGCGTAAACTCAAGGTCCAATTCAGCTAGGGCCAGGATAGCTGACTGTTGAACCTCGATCGGCTCCTTCGATGTAATTTGCTGAAGGAAGGCCACCTTCCTATGCTGATCAATTTCCATCTTTGACAGGGCTTCAATAGCTGCTCGTCGTACTTCCGGGTCTCTATCATCGAAAGCTATCTCTATAGCCTCATCAACCGAGCTATTGGCCACTGTAGCCAATGCCTTAAGTGCTTCAGCACGCACTGCAGGATCTGGATCATTCCCAACCAGCTCCTTTATTCTCTGCACTCCCGAAGAATGTCTAAGTTTCTTTATCGCATGCAATGCAGCCGTTCTAATCTCGGACACCGGGCTTCCAAGCAGATCCACCAAAGCTCGTCCTCCCAAATCAAGCACTAAACCAGGGTCCCTAGACATATCTCCCCGATATCTACCATCCACGCGATCCAAAACTGATGGATTGGGCCATATACCGATTACAGCAATGGCTTCTACTCTCATCTCCACTGAATGGGTCCCTCCTTTGGCAAACTCCACAATATTCTCCAACGATTGGCGAGATCCTACTCGCAGATTGGCATTAATAGCTCTACGGAGCAAAGGCTCAGAAGTCAGACCAGCGCGAAGAAGCAGATCTCCAAGAGCTGGTAAGGCTTCCGCAATCGACCAATCGTCGTTAATCGCTCGTGCTGCTTCTGCCAACAAGAGCTCGCTCTCATCTTCGAGAAATGCCACAATTCCAGAATCGCGCATGCGCCGAAGTGCGATGACAGCTGCCAATCGAACAGCCTCACTGGGATGATCTGCAAGTTCCGTCAGATACTGGCTTTGACCGATTCGAGCCAATGCCAGAGATCCCGCATGCCTTAAATAAGCATCTTCGTCATCATTCTCCAGCAACATTTGAATCAATCCATCCTGTGCATTTGATATTCTACACCGTCCCAATGCCTCAGCAGCAAAAAAGCGCACTCTAGCCCCAGGGTCTTGTAACAATGGAATCAAAGAATCAGCGGCACCTTTATACCGAATATCTCCCAACATTTTTGCTGCCTGTGCTCGCAATTCTACATCCTCACTGCTAAGCAAAGCGATGAGGTCCTGGGCATATAGGTCATCCTTTCTGGCCAATTGAGATATACCCCAAATCGCATGAATCTGCCTCAATTGGTTGGTCCTGTCCTGAAGGGCACTTCGAAAAACCTCCACACCTTCTGACCCTCTTTTCACCAGCTCAAACTGAGATTTTTGCCTGACTCTCATGTCTTCATGACCTAACCACTGGCTGAGATTCTCCAAGCCAACCTCTCCAAAATCCCGGGCAAGCAACTGTTTTGTCTCCTTCCGTATGTCTTTGAGATCCTTAGATTTAGTATCGAGTTTCCAAATTCGACCAGTACCCGTACCATCCCAACCATCGATCCAATCGGTACAATACAAGGCACCGTCGGGTCCCATATCCAAACCTGTAGGCAGGATCCCACCCAAAATCTTCCTTCCTTGCTCAAATTCAAATGTTGCCCCTTTTTGTCTCAGCGTAAAAGTATGAATGCCAGATCGCGCTGGATTACCATTAAATTCCACCAGAAAGAAATGGTGGTCAAAATGACTGCTAAGGGCACCCCCGGGATTATACACCATGCCGGTAGGTCCATTGGTGTAGTTTCTGATACAAGGAGTAATAAATGCCGCCTGCTCTGGAAAGCGGGGCAAATGTAACCCCTCTTCCATCCAAACTTTGTACTTGTTATTGTCCGGATCTTTATACTTGCCAAATTGCCAGTTGATCCTCCATCCACTATCAGATCCATTGGTGATATAAACGAGACGCTCACTCTCACCAGGATGATCACCATCGTTGTCCACACTAATGAGGTTTCCATAGATATCAAATACAAATTCATGGGTGTTGCGGAGACCCGCTGCAAATACTTCAAAATCACTACCATCCGGATTACAGCGGGCGATCACTCCCTGATTGGGATAAGCCCATTCGGCACCTTCCTGGTCTACCACATGCATTCCAATATCGCCGATGCCCCAATAGATTCGACCGTCGGGACCCATGATGACTCCTGACATATTGTGTCCTCCGAAACCAATATGAACCTGCCAGCCATGGCTGATGGACGTACGGTAATCCGCCACTCCGTCACCGTTGCGATCCTGCAGACGCCAAAGATCGGGAGCCACTGCAACAAAAACATCATTATCATGGGCCATCACTCCCCCGGCAACATCCGTTACTTCAGTGTTGAAACCATCAGCAAAACGCTGAGTGTAATCGGCCAATCCATCACCAGTTTGATCCTCTATCCAATAAATTTCCTCAGTCTCCACAGTCAGATCTCGCCAATCCTGGACACCATCCTGGTTAAAATCTACTGGTTTTTTTAGCTTCTGTTCATTGCCGATGGGAAATTGTTCATGTAAAAAGTTCCTTCGATCTTCCAGCGTCTTAAAAGCTATGGAGCGTGTTTCCCATTCCGGATGACGCCGAATATCAAATTCTGATGTCCGCCGACGGTTGGTACGTGTTACATATGCGCGACCATAATCATCGATATCTAAGGCCACGGGATTTGCCAGCAATGAATCAGAAGCCCATACACTAAGTTCAAGCAGACTATCTACAGTGGCAGATACCTCACTCCGGATCATACCAGCACGCTCTTGAGCCACCTCATCACTAAGCATTATGGCGTTGAGCTGATCTGCATCTGTAGTATGCAGTTGACAATGGTTGAATGTCAAGACGAAAAAGATCAGATAATATTGAATGAAGCTTAGTCGCATACTACTAGTTTTTGCCAAAAAAAAGCGAGCTCATGAAGATAGGATTTCTGCTCCTAGTACTCTGTAGTATCAGCTATTAGAATTAACTCTGCAGTCACTTATGTGTTAGGATGGCGTCGAAACACAGGCATAGCTTGTGCTATCATGGGTTCTGTAACAAAGAATATTGCCAAAAGAGATTTGAATTAACTATGATCAGTTACCATACAGCGCAGTGATTGAAAAATGAGGTGGATATTGTCCTCTGTTCTGTCCATTAGATTTTGTAGTGAATTTTAATACGAAGATCCTCTAAAAACCCCGTTCATGGATCAGACAGAATGGCTTCTCCATTTGTTTTTTGAGTCTTTTGTCACCTTCTCTGCGTAAGTATCACAGCTCAAAAAATTTGTCCCGGTTTTCTAATATGCGTAATTTGAATTAGAGAAATGAATAGCTTGTGTTACGAAACAGCCGGGTTTTCTGTGGCTTAAAACTGGGGTTTGTACTAAATCTAGTTGCCGTGGTGGGCATCTGTCCGGTCAGTGGGCTGAATCAACAACTCGACAGTCTCAAACACTTATTGGATGCCAACGTACCCGACAGTACTAAGATTTGGGCCTATACCCAGGTGATATGGCCTAACACCAAGTATGACACCGACTATGCGCTTCGGTTATCGCGTGACATGATGAAGATAGCGAAAGCAGCGGATCGCGAAAGATGGATTCGTCAGGCGCAGTACTACTTTGGAGTGACCTACAAAAATATTGGTGACTATTCGAAAGCACATTCTTTCATTGATTCCGTCTACAAACAATCAGAGTTGATGAGAGACACGGCTTTCATGGCCTATTCCAGTTACCAGATGGCAGTGATTCTGAAAGAAATGAAAAAGTACGAAGCGGCCATTGAATGGTTTAATACAACGATCAGATATTACCAGTATATCAAAAACCTACCTAGCGTAGCTATGGCACTGAATGCCAAAGCAGGACTATATCGAGAAATGAAGCTTTATCATCGATCCATTTCAACCTATGAGATGGCATTAAAGATTCATGCCGAAGAACAGGATTCCAGTGGGCTAACCAATGTGTATAACAATTTGGGCAATATCTACAGTGAAATGGATTCTTTTTCACAAGCCCTTCGCTACTACAGTCTTCAGGAAGAAATCAACCTAGCTCGAGATGATTTAAGCGGAATGGGGTTTCTATATGAAAATCGAGGACGACTGTATGAAAAGATGGGACAAATTCCAGATGCCGTCATCTCTCTGCGAAAAAGTGTAGAAATTAGAAGGAATCTATCACAGAATCAGACATTGGCAATTACCCTTTTCCAACTTGCCTCTAGTTTGATTAAACAGGGAGATGTAGAGGAGGCCAGAGCTTGTATTACCGAAGGACTAGCCATCGCTGAGAAATTTGAAATGATCGCTCAACTCCAAATAGGGTATTTGGCACTTTCCAAATTATTCAATAAAGAAGGTAAATATCAGGACGCTTACTTGTACCACGTCAAGCAAGCACGAATAAAGGACAGTCTCCTCAATTCGACCATCAGCGAACAAGCCCTGCGAATTGATGCACTGACTGACTTCGAAAGGGTGCAGAGAGAACAACAATTGAACCTCTTATCGGCACAAAATGAAATCCAGCAACTAAGGCTTCGACGATCAAGAGAGATTTTGGTTTTTGCCATATTGAGCATCTTGATTCTGAGTACACTGCTCGTGTGGATTTACCGGAGTAGATCGAGTATTAAGAAGCTTTATGATGAATTAGAAACTCAAAAGTCTCTGATTGCAAAATCTTTGGAAGAGAAAGAATTTCTGTTAAAGGAAATCCATCACCGGGTAAAAAATAATCTACAAGTTATTTCCAGCCTACTAAATCTCCAGTCACGAAGTATGAGTGATAAGATGGCACAACAAGCACTCAATGAGGGTCGAAACCGCGTTCGTTCTATGGCGCTAATTCATCAAAACCTTTATCAAGACGAAAATAACTTAACCAGCATTAAAGTACTGAATTATCTGGATCAGTTGACTTCCAGTCTTATGGCATCTTATAGGATTAATCAAGAAAAGGTGCATCTGAAACTGGCCGTAGATGATATTGCCCTGGATGTTGATTCTCTTATACCGATCGGACTAATAATCAATGAGCTGGTAAGCAACTCATTGAAGTATGCCTTCCCGGATGGCCGGGAAGGGGAAATTTCGATATCCCTCCATGAAAGAGCTGATAAAACGCTTCACTTAAAAGTAGCTGACAATGGCGTAGGCTATAATGAAGCACCGAATTCATCTCCTAGTTTTGGGTATCGACTGATTCGTGCCTTCTCAGAACGTCTACAAGCCGAGTATGAGATTCGCGGCGAGGATGGTACACAAGTGGAATTCATCATTAAGAACTATCAGTCAGCAGCCTAGAAGATTATCCACCCGGAGCCCTTATGAAAAGATCGCGAAGTAATGCTGTTTGGCAAATCGATAGCACCCTTTCACCACTTTAGTAATGAAAGCAATACTTGAGGGCTTGCAACACCTCAACGGGCAGGGTAATGCCTGGTAAGAAGTAGTATGTCAGGCAGCCATACAATGGTTGAATACCGCACAAGAGATCTTTATCAATGACTGCTTTTTTGATCTAGAAAGGGCTATTGCCACGCGGGAACAACTATCTTGCATGCTGATGTGCACTTTGATTCGTCTTACCTCAGTACTCTGTCCGTTAAGATTTTGTAGTGCATTTTGATACGATTTTGTTCTCAGATGAGACCTCAGAAAGCAGGCAGGGCTGTAGTGCTGGCAAGACTCTGCAATGAAATATGGGAGCAAAAGACATTAAAATTCTTACTAATATTTTGTGGAAGGAGTACTTAGGACCGAATTTGGAAGGCCGAACATGGGATCATTTAGAGGATACTCTAGTACTCTTATGGGAGGTCTAATGCAGTTATCATCAAAACATTTTGTTAGACAATAGTCAAATAACCATGGGAAAAAGTCAGGCTCTTATCTCAGAAAGTAAATTATGGGCTGCGTTGCAAAAGACCATCGACCTTTTCCTTCCACCTGATCGATTTGACCGCTCAAAACTGCGAGTTGTTGATCTGGGCTGTCACGATGGAGGTTTCGCCGTCGAATTTGCTCGCCTGGGCTTTGATACCCTGGGTATCGAAATACGGAAGGAAAACTTTGAAAAGTGTCAATTTGTCAAATCTCAACTCAACTTGCCAAATCTGCGTTTTGCACAAGATGATGTTCGCAATTTGACCAACTATGGAAATTTTGATATTGCCTTCTGTTTCGGCATCCTTTATCATCTTGACGATCCAGTAGCATTCCTAAAAAATCTCAGTAATCATACCCAAAAGATTTTACTCCTAAATACACATTATTCCAGAAAGAATGACTTGATTTATGATATTCCGTTATTGGCAAAATACGTTCTACCACCCTTAGAAAAACGGGTTAAAATGTTCCGATTCAGGCACAATTATCACCTATCCAAATTGTCCGAGAATGAAGGCTATCAGGGCAGGTGGTACAAAGAATGGAATCAGGATGCCAGTCAGGATACCATTGAAAAGCGGCGATGGGCATCTTACAATAACTACCAATCTTTTTGGCTTTGCAAAAGTGAACTGACCCGTGTGCTGCGTGATGTTGAATTTAAACATGTTTTTGAACAATTTGACTACACTGGAGACCTTGCTCCACAGCACTATGGGGAACGCTTTGATCGGGGTATTTTTGTTGCATTGAAATCATCTGTTTCATGATCCCATTTTGCCTGTGCGCTCGACTTGAGACATTTTGGTACTTTTCAGCAGTTGGTGTTTTTTCTTATTAAACTTTCGCATTATGAATCGTTTCCAGGCTGATCATTTGACGAATTTCGCATTTGAAGTATTGCATAAAGCCGGCCTCCCCAAAGACCGGGCAAAACTGGTTGCCGAAACATTGGTCGAATCTGATCTCATGGGCCACACTACCCATGGACTGCAACTTTTACTCCCCTATGCCAAGCAAATAGAAGATGGTCTTATGACCTTGGCGGGAGAGCCTGAAGTCCTACAGGACCGGGGATCAGCTGTTACCTGGAATGGAAATTTCCTGCCTGGACCTTACCTGGTCTATGAAGCCATTCGGTTGGCTAAAGTCCGTCTGGCGGACCACCCCATGGTCACCATCGCCATTGGCAACAGTCATCACATCGCTTGTCTTGCCGCTTATCTGGAGTCGGTTACTAAAGATGGCTTGATGATCATATTGTTGTCATCGGATCCCACCAACCAAACGGTCGCACCTTTTGGTGGGTTAACCGGAGCCTTTAGTCCCGATCCCTTGGCTTTTGGAATCCCTACCTTCGGCAAACCCATCCTGTTTGATAGCAGTGCCTCGGCAGTGGCCAATGGGGTTGTCATGCAAAAATATGCTCAAAATGAGAAGTTGGCGGGACCTTGGTTGATGGACCCCGGCGGGCAGGCCACCAATGATCCGGAAATGTTTTTTCAAGATCCACCCGCTACCATTCTGCCTGTAGGAGGGCTTGATCTGGGCTTCAAGGGATTTGGGTATGCATTACTCGTCGAAGCACTCACTAGTGGGCTTGCAGGAAAAGGGCGCAAAGAAGATCTAAATCGCTGGTCAGCGTCGGTGTTGGTACAGTTGATCGATCCTGAGCAATTCGGTGGCCGTACTCTATTCTTAGAGGAGATGCAATTTCTGGTAGACCGATGCCATGACAGTCAACCCCGACCTGGTTTTGAGCATGTCAGATTACCCGGTGAGCGAGCACTGGCACTAAAGGAAAAGCAACTTCAAGACGGAGTCGAACTCCATCCAGAGGTCATTGAAACGCTACAAAAATGTCATGACCAATTTGGGGTGGAAAAAGTGCCGTCAATCTAAGCACAATCATTCTACAACCACTTTTATGTCCCCATTAATTTATTGCCACCGTCAAAGGCAAAATTGTACCTTATGATCTCCAACAGACAAAATCAATGAATCGTTTGTTCTTACTACTGATCAGCCTCAGCCTCAGCTGTTACAGCTCTCAAAGTAATCATCCACCAAACGTTGTATTTATTCTCGTTGATGATCTTGGTTGGAAAGATCTGAGCTGTTATGGCAGTTCTTTCTATGAGAGCCCAAACCTTGATCGTCTTGCAAAAGACGCTATAAGGTTTACAAATGCCTATGCAGCTTCTCCCGTTTGCTCTCCAACCCGCGCCGCGATTATGACTGGCAAGCATCCAGCCAGGATCAACATCACGGATTGGATTCCAGGTATGGCCATGGCAAGAGCGGAAAATGCAACCTTGGTTCCTCCAGAAGATATCCACAACCTTCCATTGGCAGAACATACTTTGGCCGAAGCATTTCATGAAGGCAATTATCGAACCTTCTTTGCCGGCAAGTGGCACCTTGGAGAAACGGAGAGTCACTGGCCTCAACAGCATGGTTTTGATGAAAATCAGGGTGGAAATCATTGGGGAGCACCCCGAAGATCTGACCATGCTAATGGTTACTATTCGCCCTACGGCAATCCTCAGCTGCCAGATGGTCCAGTGGGAGAATATTTAACCGATCGCCTGACGAATGAATCCCTCAAGTTCCTGGAAAAATCGATTGGTGATCCCTTTTTATTGTATTTAGCCTTTTACACCGTTCACACCCCGATTCAAGGATGTCAGAAATATGATTCCCTCTATCAGCAACGAAGTGCAGCCCTCCCAGACAGTGGCAGAATCGTAACCACAGATGAACATTCCGGAATCACCAGAACAAATCAGAGCAACCCCTTGTATGCTGCGATGGTTCGATCTATGGATGAAAATGTAGGCCGTCTTTTAGATAGACTGAGAGAATTAGACCTATATGATAACACAATCATCGTCTTTACCTCAGACAATGGGGGCCTTTCAACCCTCAAGCGTCCTGGTCCAACAGCAGTACGCCCACTTCGTGCAGGAAAAGGTTGGTGTTATGAGGGGGGTGTCAGAGTTCCGTTGATGATCAAGCCCGTTTCAAGCCAGACCGCTGGTCTAATCTCTGATGTACCTGTAATCAGCATGGATCTCTATCCTACCCTGCTGGAATTGGCAGGTCTGCCAATGCAGCCATCTCAACACGTTGATGGTGTCAGCTTAGTCCCCCTGATCCAAAATCCCGGTGAGACGCTTACCCGATCCCTGATTTGGCATTATCCCCATTATCATGGTTCTACCTGGAGACCAGGTTCTGCAATCAGGACTGGCAATTTCAAACTGATCGAATTTTATGAGGAGGACAAGGTCGAATTGTATGACCTTTCCGTTGATTTGGGTGAAAGTTCGGACCTCACTTCTGCAATGCCTGAAAAAGCCGAAGAATTAAGGTCATTGTTGCATCAAAAGTTAGACGAAATGGGAGCCAAATATCCGACGCGGAGATAACAAATTTTTGGAATGACCTTTTGAAGTGCGCCTTTAATCATCCTTTGCGAGCTTCTTAATGGCTGCCCAGATAAATATCAATCCTCTACCAGGGGAGCGATCTGTTCTGGACTAATTACTCCGCCTGGCAACTCCAAAATTCGGAGATTGCGAAAGTGAATTTCTGCACCCTCCGCTTCAAGACAGATGTATCCCTTCTTACGTTGAGAAGCACGAAGTCCGTTCACGAATTTACCGTTGACTGATAATTTGACGACTCCGTCAACCGCCACGACGATGTACTTATTCCATTCACCTTTACCCCGGCAGCGCTTTTCAAGAGATTTGCTGCGTGTACCCCTGGGATTGTCTGGGATGGCCGTCATACCCATGGTCGGAAAAAGCTCTCCGTGCACATAGGCATCCGTTCGATTGTGAATGGACGCCCATTCCAACTCCAGCATCTGCACCTCAATGGCCTTGGTGAGGGGCTCATCTGGGGCAAACTGCTCTCCTTCGCTCCAAATGAATACTCCTGAGTTGCCACCAGATTCCATATGTCGCCATTCCACTTCAAGAATGAAGTTTTCATATTGTCGATCGGTGCGCATAACACCGATCGGATGTCCAGAACATACAATCATAGAGTCCCTGACTTGCCAAGTTTCTGATGAGGTATTGACATCGATCCACCCGGTCAGGTCAACACCATTAAATAGGGGCTGGAAAGACAAGGGTTTAGAATCTTGGCCGGATAGTTTGCTTGTGATACCAATCACAATCATTAACACATAAAAAATCTTTGGCATAGGTATACTTTGATCATCTTTGAAGAAATGGAAGCCAATATAAAGATTTCACGTACTACTCTTTATAGTCTGAAGTGGACAACCTTGCAGTACCTCGTGGTTTCGATCATAGGCCTTACCACCATTTGTTCATGTGCCTTGAATCAGAAATACGAAAAGTCCTACACTTTCCTCCCACCAGTACCCACAGAATTTAGAGGAGTCTGGATCGCATCTGTGGCTAACATCAATTGGCCATCAAACCGAAATATGACAGTTCCGGAGCAAAAAGACCAAGCTATCCAGTACCTCGATTTATTAGATTCCCTCAACTACAATGCAGTTATTCTCCAGGTAAGGCCCCAGGCAGACGCTTTGTACCCCAGTGACCTTGAACCGTGGTCCTACTTTTTGACGGGTGAGCAAGGCAAAGCCCCTATCCCATACTATGATCCTTTACAATTTTGGATAGAGCAAGCACATCAGCGTGGGATTGAATTACATGCCTGGCTAAACCCTTTTCGAGCTCATCATCCCACCGGTGGGCCTATTTCAGAACTTTCCTTAGTTCGAACTTATCCACACCTTGTCGTACAGTTACAAAATGGATACTGGTGGTTCGATCCGGGACAGGCAGGTACGAAAGAACATGCGCTGGCTGTAGTGATGGACCTGGTAAAGAGGTATGATTTAGATGGCATACACTTCGATGATTATTTTTATCCCTATCCGTCTTACAACAACCACGAGGACTTCCCCGACTCGGTAAGTTGGATACAATATCAAAGTGCTGGAGGAAAACTCGACCGTGACGACTGGCGACGACAGTCCGTAAACCAATTTATTCGTGAGGTTTACACAAGCATAAAAAAAGCAAAGAAATACGTCAAATTCAGTATTAGCCCCTTTGGTATTTGGCGACCAAATCACCCAGAAACTATCCAAGGTTTTGATCAATACGATGAGCTATATGCAGATGCAAAATTATGGCTTAACAAAGGTTGGATTGACTTTTTTACACCACAACTCTATTGGCCAATCAATCAGATTCCACAGAGCTTCCCCGTCCTTCTGAATTGGTGGGATCAAGAAAATACCAAACGCCGACCCCTATGGCCCGGGCTAAGCATCGGCAGGAAGAAGTCGACGGCGGCCGCAGATGAAGTGATCAACCAAATCATGATCTGCAGAGCTTTTCTCCCACTGTCAGGTACGGTGCATTGGAGTATCGCGCCCCTGCTAAGCAACGACACGCTGACCCAAGAGCTCCGTAAGGGTCCTTATCGCAGTTCTGCCCTCGTTCCGTCGATGAGGCATTTATCCCGAAAAATACCCGCAAAAACTAGTCTGAAACATAAGATCCAAGGTGATTCCCTGCTTCTCTATTGGAATAGCGATAAAGAAACTTCACAATGGATACTTTATTTGAAATATGGAGGAAAGTGGTCGTGGAAAATCTTACCCGGCAACACCAGCGAATTTTTGGCAAGCCAGGTAAGACGCGATCCAAATAATCCCGACGATCTACAGAGATTAAGAAACGCTGCCTTGATCTCTCAGAACCGCTACGGGGTTCTCAGCCGACCGTCGTTTCCGAAATCTTACAAAGATGACGATGGGCGATCAACATCAGTGCATTTGATAAAAAGGTAAGTTTGCCCCCTTCCTAAAATGAGCACATTATCTAAATTCTATATTGACTCTTTCCGTGGCCTCAGCCGTGAGGTATGGATCCTTGCTGTTGTCATTCTGATTAACCGGAGTGGAATGATGGTCTTACCTTTTTTGACACTTTACAGCACGGATCAGCTTCAATTTAATATCGTGCAAGCCGGCTTCGTTACAGGTGCTTATGGTGTGGGATCACTTCTAGGTTCCTGGTTGGGAGGATGGTTAACCGACCGAATTGGATTTTATCGGGTTCTGGTCTGGAGCTTAATCCTCGGTGGAATCGGCATGATGTCCTTGGTGCTTTTTCATCAATTTTACTCGCTCACATTGGCCATTTTTATTACCAGCTCAATCGCCGACATGTCGCGACCACCTGTGATGGCAGCTATATCCATTTATAGCAAACCCGAAAACCAGACGAGAGGTATTTCACTTGTGAGAATGGCGGTAAATCTGGGAATTTCAATCGGACCAGCTGTTGCCGGAATTCTGGCATCGACAGCTGGGTATTTTTGGCTGTTCATATTGGATGGACTGACATGTATGCTTGCGGCTGTATTCTTAATCAACACACTGACCCGACCAGAAGGGATGACAGCACGTGATGGCCAAAAAGATGTCGCCTCAGCTCCAATCTACAAAGATCACATTTACATTATTTTCCTGGTTATTGCCGGCATTAATATCATGGCCTTTATGCAAATTCTGTCGACAGCTCCTTTGTTTTTCAAGCAGGTCCTAAACCTGTCGGAAAGCCAAATTGGCCTCTTTTTTACTTTCAATGGACTGTTGGTCTTCCTGTTTGAAATGCCCCTGGTAGCCTACTCACAAAAGAGATGGCAACCGTTTACCAGCATGATCCTGGGTGCATTACTCATCGCCATAGGCCATATTTGTTTAAATATCCAGACTCATTGGATATTGATTATTTTTCTCTATAATACTTTTATCTCCTTTGGTGAAATTATCAATTTCCCTTTTGGCAACAGCGCTGCTTTATCCCGAGCACCTCAATCGCAAAAGGGAAAGTATATGGGGCTTTTTGCCATGATGTTTTCGGTGACTTTTATAGTGGCGCCTATCTTAGGCACCAACCTGGTGGAATCATTTGGTTTTAAGATAACTTGGTATATCATGGCTGGAATTAATCTGATCTCTATTCCTGGATTCGTATGGGTTCGGAATCGATGGCACCAATACTCGGTAGTGGGCTAACATATTTTGTGCTCAGCTGAATATCACCTACCATAGTGAAGAACCCAATAATATGTCTTTAAACTCCAATAAATTATCAAGTCAACTCTTGATATTCTTGGATATTCTCTTAACAAATTTGACCAAAGATCGTCTGGTCCTTTATAGACTATCATATGTGTGAATTAATGGTGATTTTAATTACACATTATTGAAAAATTTCCCCATGATGAGTTCATCTAAATTTGATCATTATCTAAATACGCATAATTGGACAACAAGAGAATATAATCCTGTCTCCTAGATTCATTCATCTTAGAAAGTTGCGTAAGTCATCCATTGGCATATACGATCAAAGTCTACTCAACCTGCAAGAAAAATGCCTCAGGTATTTGGGTTGAGATACAATTTGATAACCGCGATAGGTACTACGATTAGCCCACACTCTATCCAAACTCTCAATCAAAAAATCGAAGTGACTTTGGGTATAGACCCTCCGTGGAAATGCCAGTCGAACCAATTCCATTGGTGCAGTTTGTTCCTTTCCATGCTCATTGACTTTACCAAACATCAGAGATCCCAATTCAACTGCACGAATTCCGCTCAGCTCATAGAGCGCATTGATCAAGGCCACTCCCGGGAACTCCCGCGGTGCAATATGTGGCATAAATCTTTTGGCATCAATAAAAACGGCGTGGCCACCAGCGGGCCTCACCACTGGTATACCCCTTTCTATCATTCGCTTATGTACATATTCCACCGTGGCGTGTCGATATTTTTGATAATCCTCCTCCAGCACCTCTTGAAGCCCGACCGCTGCCACCTCTAAGTCTCTGCCAGCCAACCCACCATATGTAGGAAAGCCCTCTCGAAGAATCAATAGATTCTGGAAAGCCTCTGCCCATCCATTATCCCGACAAACAAAAAAACCGCCGATATTGGCCAATCCGTCCTTTTTAAGACTCATGGTAGCTGCGTCTGCGTACAGGAAGGTCTCCCTGGCAATTTCAAAGAGGGATTTATTTGCATATCCCTCTTCATATTGCTGAATGAAATATGCATTCTCGGCAAACCGGCAAGCATCTAAAACCAAAGGGATATTGTATTCTTTTAGTAATTCCTTGACTTGACGAATATTGTCCATTGATACCGGTTGACCTCCTCCAGCATTATTCGTGATCGTTATCATGGCAAATGGGATATTATCAGCACCCTCCCTTTCTATGCATTTTTCCAATGCTTGGACATCCATATTGCCCTTGAACATTGTGTCTTTGTGGAGTTCATATCCACTACTACATAGCAAATTCACCGCCTTGGCACCAGCATATTCAAAATTGGCACGGGTCGTATCAAAATGACTATTATTGGGCACTACATTTCCTGGCTTCAACGTAATTTCTGCCAAAATACTTTCAGCTGCTCTACCCTGATGGGTTGGAAAAATATGAGGCATGCCAGCAATACTCTTCACGGTATCTCTAAAGGTAAACCAGGATCTGCTGCCTGCATAACTCTCATCACCAAGCAACAATGCTGCCCACTGTTTGGTAGACATCGCACCCGTTCCGCTATCCGTAAGTAAGTCTATGGTGCAATCTTGAGCACGAAGCAGAAATACATTGTAATGGGCTTCTTGCAACATCCTCACCCGTTCTTCTCGAGTAAGTAAGCTGAGAGGCTCCGTCATTTTAATCCTAAAAGGTTCAATAATTGTCTCCATGGTTAAGGTTTTCTCTGGATGAGTTTTAAATAATAACACCTGGGATGAAAGGCCACGGGTCGGTCTATTTTTCAAAATCCCTAGGTAATTGCAAGCAATATACGACCAAACGTATTTCCAAAGATCAACTCATTGTTTACCCTGGGACTTGCAAGGTGTAAAGATGACGGGTTAGACCAGTTTAAGACAAATTTGTGCAGTCTGTCAGTGGGAGTCAATCGAACAAAACACTCCCAATCGAGCGAAAGGTGTCACACGTTCTTGGAAATCGTGAACCAGGAACCAACTCGACTGCCGGGAATATACCCCTGAGAATACAGGTATTGTTGCGCCAGCCTCGAAGCTCAATCCAATCATTGAGCTTACCTGCTTTTCAAATCCCAATAGGGTGTTGATATCAATGCGACGATAATTGGTGTCATACATAGACTCAAACAGGTGGTCTTGGATATAATAGTTGCTTGCATCTCCCTTCACCCCGATCATAAATCGTGAATCGATCCCAAAATTGCGATAAAAAAGAATCTTCGCTGGTAGGAGCATATCGATTTCCCACTGTTGACCCAATGTTTTCTGCCAAAGGAAAATGGGAATAATTGATAACCTGTCCCGATATGAAAATCTTATCCCGCCTCCAATTTTACCACTGGCTGTTTTTCGTTCCAACACCTGACTGATGGATAGTACAGATCCCATACTATGTACATCAAATAGGCTTGTGGAATTATTTTTCAAAGATAACCGGCCGATCCAGTTCCAGCGATCACTGATGCTATGCAATCCCATAAAAGAGAAAGCCGCTTGATGCATAACTAAATCGGCATCATCACGCTCGGTGGGATCATAAAAGCCTGCCAGGGTCTGACGCTTGTACGCGATTTCACCAATAATCCTGGTCCGGCCATACAAACTGATGGGGTAGCGAAGGTTTGACTTCACCATGATTGGTGGTTCTGCTCTCCGGTCTCTTAAATGGGAATTGCCTGGTGTAAATAACTGCTGTGGAACAGAAAGATTTGCCATGCTTATGTTAAAAAATCTTGGGGCGCTGAGGTCCTGACCCTCACTATATCCAAGCATAAACAATAAGATGAGGGTGGCTAACAAAGCTCTAACTCTTGACCAATCTGTCTTCTCTCCAAGTGCAGATGAAGTGAATCGTGACATGAGTTCAAATAACTGCAAAGTCAAACGCTTTATTTTTAAGGGTTCAATCAATATAGCTGTTTCTCTATTCATTTTCCGTTCTAACTCAATGAACAAGACTTGGCTTGACCAGCGCGAAGCATCCCTTTATTTACAGTAATCCTAAACTACCGTTTTTCCCTGTAAGAGAGTGCCTTGGTCAATTGAGGGCGCCCTCAACGGCATCCTGCATCTTTTGCAATCCCATGGCTGCCACCTGTTTGGCGTCCTGATCCCAAAGCGTTCGGTTGAACAATTCCAGTGACAATACCGTGGGTGATCCCTTACTATGTAAGGCCTGTAAAACATCAGTCACCGGGGCAATTCCATCGCCAGGGTACACTCGATGTTCATCTCCAATTTCGGTGCGGTCGGGGGAATCTGGATAATCATTGACGTGAAAAATCTCAATGCACCGGCCATCCAACAACTTTAATGCATCGAAATCCGAACCGCCTTTATACAAGTGATAAATATCTGGTAGAATTCTCGCTTCCGGATGCCCGCATTCAGCAGCTACATACATTACCTGAGAAAGCTTGTGTAAGTTCTTTGAAAAGCCCCACACCTCAAGTTGGGGAATGACACCCATTTCCTCTCCGAGGTCCAGAAGTTGCGCATATCTGGCAGCTGCCTGATCCAGGTCGAGGCTTCTCCCTTCAGTGGCTCCAGCCGGTGGTGCAGCAATGCGGCGACAGCCAATCTGGGCAAGCATGTCCATTTCCCTGCGAGCTTGTTCAAGAGCTTCCGTTCTTAAATTTTCATCATTAACGATCCATTGGGCAAAACCAATGGCATTCTCTATTCGCAAACCCTCATCCTCTGCCAACATGCGTACATCCGCCAAACTCCCACCAGATTGCAAGTGTGCTTCGAGTGATCGAATCCAGATTTCAATACCATCATAACCTGCACCTCCTGCCAGCCTCAGTTCTTCCATTATCCCCAACTTCTGTCCCATTATGGTACTCGTATTGAGACAATAAGAGAAATCATGTTTGCTATCGGATCGACGCTGATTGTTCCATTGAGGCATCACAATACCGGCAGCAGAAAGAGGTATTGATTGAAGCAGAAATCGTCTTTTCATAATAAGTATGGGTTAGGATAGAAAGATAGCAATCGCTCACAATATATAACCGTTCTCGACTGATCCAATCCTGTTGGTAAGATCTGAACAATTGAAATTTTCCATAAAAAATGGGAATATTCACCCCCATTGTAGAGACCCTAGACCGAGAATCCTATTGTGCAGATACTATCCTCCTCCTATGAAATTACCTAATATAGTGCCTTAGGGCGATGAGAAGTCCCAGAATCATGATGAAGATGGGTAGACCGCTGGCATAACCAGCCATAGATACAAAGGATTGGATCAGAAATCCAAAGGTGATCAGCATGACTCCAATCGTCAGACTAAAATAATGTTCCCCCGTAGAAACCGTTTGACCAAGCTGGGAAATATGCTGTGCTCTGGCCTCCTGCACCTCGCGATCTTGATGGAGTGCTCCGATAATCTGGTTGCTTAAGGTACTGTCGCTAGAGATGCGGTGCAATCGACGATAGATGTAGACATGATCAAATCCGTTGATATAAAGAGATTTGGCTAGCTTTTCAAGCCTTTCGATCATATGTGAATCTTGTGTATTCATCTTGCAATTAGGTTCACTCTTGTCCATCAAATTCTGTGCCTATTGAAGACCTGCCTCGGCCAACAGCAGCAATAGGGCGGATTGAATGGCTTTGTAACCATCTCGATCCACCCACCATTCATCCAGAGAATGAGCATAAGCACCTACCCCTCCCCGTCCAATAGTCACCGCCGGAAGTCCCTTTGAGATCGGTATATTGGCATTGGTAGACCCCCGGGTCAATTTCGGAACTGCGCCGAAAAATGCCGTTGCTGCCAGCGCTCTCTGGATCAAGGGAGTAGACGGATCCACTACCCCAGACGGTCGATCACCGATTTTTTCAACCGTGACAGTTAGGTCGCCTCCCAAGCGTTTCTTCCCGTGCTGTTCTTCTATTGCCCGATAGACCGCTTCTTTCAACATGCTCTCCAGAGTATCCATTCGTTCCGGTTGCACAGATCGAATATCTACTTCCATCCAGGATTCAAAAGGAATCGAATTTATCGATGTACCCCCTCCAACTCTTCCAATATTATAACTGGTTCTGGGCCCGGAAGAGGTGAGAGCATGAGCATTATGTACAAAATGATCGATGGTTGAGCCAAGTGCATGATGTGGATTCACAAGGCCAAAAGCACCCCAAGAATGACCTCCAGGACCGTGAAACGTAACTCTAAATCGATACGATCCCAATGCCTGATTATTCACCCTACCCAATCTCCCACCATCAATAGAGATCCAGCTGTCAATCTGAAGTGCACCGCTGCCAAATAGATGCTTAACTCCTCTGAGATCTCCCAGGCCTTCCTCTCCCACTGTACCCACAAAAAGCAAATTTGCTTCCGTTCGAATGTCTGCTTGTACGAGAGCTTCCAATACCGTGTATAGCATGGCCAAGCCTCGTGTATCATCACCGATACCAGGAGCCATTAATGTGTCTCCTTTTATTCGCACCTTAACGTCAGTACCTTTAGGAAATACGGTGTCCAAATGAGCATCTAAAACAACCGTACGTTCTGCTTTCAATCCTCGACGTAATCCGATGACATTACCTACCTCATCAATCCACACAGTGTCGATGCCAGCCTCTAGAAGCAAATCGCGAAAGGCAATAGCGCGGTGCTCCTCTAGAAAAGGCGGGGCTTCAATTTCTGTGAGATCAACATGCACCTTCCTGGTCTTCGAGTCCAGTTCGCGAATGTGAGCAAAGGCCGCCTTGACTTGAGCATTGATAACCAGTTTTCTAGTTTCATCCTGATACTTTTCATCGATCACGATGGGATCAGTCTGAGCTAAGGCAACACTTCCAACAGTCAAAAAAATGGTCACAGATAATACAACCTTCATACATTTGAGTTATTAATATCAATGTAAGTTTTTGCCTCATATGGATGGAAAATCATCATTTTACCCGGGATTTTGGGAGCTCCGTCTTTCCTTTTCCGTCAAGTTAATTATAGTTGTAATCAACATATTCGGGTTTAACCACGATTCATCTGGTCAGACCGAAGTTCATGGAATTGAATCCCAGGAACTCATCTTTCCATTGCAAGATAAGCATGTGCACGGAAGCAGCATTGTGGCCCTTCCTAGTGGAGATATACTAGCCTGTTGGTTTGAGGGAAGTGGTGAACGAATGGCAGATGATGTCAAGATCATGGGTGCCAGAAAACAGGCGGAGCAATCTAAGTGGTCCCCTCCATTTCTTATGGTTGATACCCGAGGGATGCCGGATTGCAATCCTGTCTTGTTTCTTTCTAATAATCAGACTTTATTTCTCTTCTGGATTGCCGTACAAGCCAACCGCTGGGAGACGTCTATCATCAGATACCGGACCTCTCAAAGGTACAACACATCGGGAGCACCACAATGGGACTGGCAGGACAATATCCTCTTAAAGCCTACTGATCTATTTGCCGAGGAGGTACGGGTCAAACTTGACTCTCTAGTCAACCCGGGCCATGGATGGGCAGAATATGCCCCACCCTACAACCGTATGATTGTTGAGGCCGCCCAAGATATTAAGAAACGAAGCCTCGGTTGGATGACGAGAATCAAACCTTTACAACTGCTATCAGGTAAACTGGTGCTGCCCCTGTATTCCGATGGATTCAACATGTCTTTGATGGCACTATCAGATGATGAGGGAGCGACCTGGTATCCAAGCCGGCCGGTAGTGGGAAAAGGTAATATTCAACCGGCAATATTGGCAATCTCTGAAAAGCACCTGATCGCTTATATGCGCGATGCTGGTGATGCTCCCGGTAGAATTCAAATATCGGAGTCCAGAGATCAGGGTATGACCTGGTCTCCAGCTCGAAAAAGCCAGCTTCCAAATACGGCCAGCGTTGAGATATTAAAATTGTCTTCTGGTCCTTGGCTTCTCTTGGGCAATGATGTCTCAGACGGTCGCTATCAATTGTCGTTGTACTCCTCTGAAGATGGCGGCGAGCAATGGAATCACCTGGGATTTTTGGAAAAGGTGGACCGAGGTGAAGGCAGGTTTTCATACCCGGCATTGATCGAAGACAGCAGTGGCCTGATCCATATTTCGTATTCCTACCACTTGGGTGTGAATCAAAAATCGATAAAGTATGTAAGGTTGAACCCAGAAATGCTTATTCCCTAGAGTGCCCAATGAATAATGACGTAAATGGAGAATCCTTTTCTGCCTTTCATTCAAACAAATGGCTGCGCATTGCTTGATGGAGGTCTCGCCACCGAGCTGGAAAAAATGGGTCACGATCTCAATCATGCACTTTGGTCAGCCAAAGTATTGATCGATGCTCCCAATTCTATAGAAAAAATTCACTTAAGCTATTTGGAAGCAGGTTCGAACTGTATCACAACCGCAACCTATCAATTGAGTTTTGCAGGAGCGGCAAGGCAGGGGTACTCACGCAAACAAACTCAGCAATTTTTCTCTCGAGCAATGCGATTAGCCCGGAGAGCAATCGATCGATATGAGGCACTTTATCACCCCGTCCATGCACCTCTGGCAGCTGCTGGTTTAGGACCCTATGCCAGTTACCTGGCCAACGGATCTGAATATACTGGCAAATACGAAGTCTCATTGGGAGATATCGCTGATTTTCATAGGGCTCGCCTGAATGCCTCCCTTGAGACTTGGCCGGACCTTATTGCCTTCGAAACAATCCCCAATATCCAGGAAGCTGAAGTGATCAGAGGGTTGATCGACGATGCGACCATTCCGTTCTGGATCAGCTTCTGCTGTAAGGACGAACAATTGCTATCTGATGGTAATCCCCTATACTTCGCCGCCAACCTATTTTCAGATGCGGAAAATGTTGCGGGAATTGGTATTAATTGCACCCCACCACAGCTTATTTCCCCACTGATCGACATCATACAGGAAAGCGCACCCGGAGTTCCAGCCATGGCCTACCCAAATTCTGGTGAAAAATATCAGCCTGAAACCAGAACTTGGTCGAAATCCAGTCAAGGAGAGAGCTTCACGGAGTTGGCCAAGAAATGGTATCGTCAAGGTCTGAAAATTGTTGGCGGATGCTGTCGTACCGGTCCTGCCGACATCCGATCCCTACGTCAGTCTCGACCCTAGGCACTAATTGATCAATGGCGTTTCGGTACTGAGTACATTTCGTGTAATACCAACATGCGTCTCAGTTTCGACATTTCCAAACATTCTGTTGCCTCCATTACTATTGGCACACTGGCGGGCCGAAACTGATTTTTCCTAAGGCCACCTCTTTGTAATTATATCATATGACCATCAAATATATTAGTTAGGATTTCTAACTATTTTAAATATCTTTGAACCCTATTAATGTTAGGATTACTAACCATAAAAATTTTATTATGAAATCATTATTCTTTTTTCTGTCCATTTTTATCATGTTTTCATGCCATCATCTCATTGCGCAAGAGCAGGTGTATAATGGTAAGGATTTTGAAATAACTCAGGTTAAAGTGCACCATTACCAAACACTTGGAGTGACGGTGTGGAAGATCGAAGTAGCTGGTGTGGCCGGCCAGACTACCCCTACACCGGCCGGTCAGCTAGATGGTGCACCGGTACTTGGTTATGTCTTTCCCACCAGTCTGATCCCAACTGATGTAGGATTTGGCGAAACCGAAGGCATTGTTGCTCTAGCCGTCACCTCACATCCTGACTTTGATGACACCCCGCTGTGGGACGAAGACAATGATCGTGTATATGACAATGATGGGATCATTTGGCATCCCCATTGGGTGGTTTTGGTTGAGGACGCACGGGTAGCAGGCGGACTTTCAGTGAAGCAGTTTGACAAAGCTGATCAAGTAACACTTCCGCCAACAAACCCGGGCATGCCCATGTACATGGATTCACCTGGGTATCAAGTAAGTAGTGATGCTAAACACATTCAGGTGATCGTACCTGACTACCGGATCAATCATCAGACTGATTTTCAATATGATGGTGTTGCCGCTTACATGATGGTAAATACAAGTAAAGAAGACCACCCCATGCTGGGAGTTTATGAAGTCTATAGTGTAGCCAGTGGAGATCTGTCCCTCCCTTATACCGTATCAAAAACGAGTATGCCATGAAGATTGCCGTTTGGGACACCTACGTTGAGAGGCTAGATGGCCGCACCATGCATTTTGACATATTGCTCGAGCATGATAAAAGCGACTTATCAACGGCCATTACCTTTGGTAAGAAATATTTGGGAAAAAAGCCTTTCCCCTATAGAAAACTCACTGCTCAAGAATGTCGCCTTTGTCATTTTGAAACAGCCTCAGCATCCCTTGCAAATGAAATCGACAGTAAGGGGTATGCAATCATTGAAATGGAAAATTGTAGCTAATCCAAGATTGGATGACTAACTTCGCTTGCCACCTCGATTGTAGAAGTGGCAAGCTACATTTAATTATGAGCAGAACAGCATTTGACCCAAAGTCTCAACAACGGAGCCTATCGGCAAAAATTGTCGCAGGCCTTGAGCGCCTTTCTGAGGCCTTCAAGGCCCTGCTGTGGATGCAGGCTAAGAACCTTGGGATCAGTCCCTTACAAATGCAGGTCCTGATTTTTATCGCTTACCACCGATCAGCATTGTGTAATGTCAGTCATCTAGCAAAGGAATTCAATCTTAGTAAACCTACGTTGAGTGATGTGATTAAAGTACTTGATCGAAAGGGCTTAATCTCGAAAGATTACCATTCGGATGACTCTAGAAGGTTTACCATTGCACTTTCACCAGCGGGTGAAAAATTCGTACTCCAAACCGAAAATTTTGCCAAACCGATCCGTCACCAGATCGCAAAACTTGATGCCGAAACACAATCTCACCTCTTTGAAAGCATCAGCAAATTGATCTTTGGTTTAAATAAATCCGGAGTGCTCACGGTACAACGCACCTGTTATGCCTGCAGATTCTTTGATTCATCGCTTAACCTTCCCTATTGTCAATTGCTGCAAAAATCCCTGAACATTACCGACATCCGGATTGATTGTCCAGAATTTGAAGATGCGGATTGACACGTAGGAAGAATCAGCCCGTAGAAGAATCCACGGTTGCCCTTGCTGAGCAATTACAAGATCAGTCAATAGAATGACCGGAGGCTACTTCTCAGAGAAATAAAGCCAAGCGTGTCTTAGAATGGTCTCTTGGAAGGATCGGTCACTTCCTTTTCACCTTTCTGCTTTCTTAAAACATCCCATTATTATGGGCTGATATCTCGGGAATCTTCTGAATGGCATCCCAATGCTCTACGATCCTTCCCTGATCATCAAACCGAAAAAAATCCATTGTGATATATTCTTCGCCACCTGGCCAGGTCTGGTGAGTATGAAGGGCAACCAAATCACCCTCTGCCACTGATCTGACAAATTCAATTGATTTATCTGGATACTCCAGTTGCATTCGCTCGAAATAGTCGATAAATCCTTGCTTGCCATCGGCAACATCTGGATTATGCTGAATATAATGATCGCCCACGTAGAGCTCCACTGCCTTCGCTGGATCCCCTTCATAGGCGGTACGATAAAAAGCAATAGCGTTTTGTTTGTTCTTTTTCAAATTCATTCTTGAAGATTTATTTTGACAATCTCATTCGCAGAAGTACTTGATTTGTTGGTTCATGCAGGTACCGTTGCAAGATTACAAATCCATTCTTATCATAAAATGACCTTCCAATGAAATTCTTCTCAAAAACTTCTACATCTAATTCCTTATGAAGCAAAAGTACATGATCCAACAGGGCCCTACCTTTTCCCTGACCTTGTTTTGCAGGATGAATAAAAAGAGCTCCAATTTCATTTTCAAACATGGAAATAAAACCTACCACAGAGCCTTGATCAACCAGCACAAAAGTTTCAGCACTCGGAAGATATACTTCTCTTATCTTCTCCTCCTCCCACCTGAGAAAATCAGGACTTAAAAAATGATGAGCCTGGTGAGAAGCTTGCCACCAAACGCCGATGATCTCATCAACATCACCTTCTTTGTATTCTCTGATCACCATCCTGATTCGATCGCTCTTTATTAAATTTCTTTCATGGTTACCCCGATGAGAATACAAGCCGATCTCTGCAACGTTAGACAGACACTCATCACCACGACCATGTAGAAAATCCCGATAAGCTTTTGGCCATGAGAGGTCTAAATTTTGTCGGACTTACTTGCAGTACTTGAAAACTCATCGTTCATAGTATATGATTAACAGAAATTTAAAGCATTTCATGAATGAAAATTTTCTCAATTCATTCAGATATTCCAGATGTACGATTGAAAATAAAAATCACAAAACTCAACTATGGCGATAGGCCCTCTTGTCCAAATTCATCCTAATATTCTTCTTTGTTTTCAGGTATGTTTGACAACCATTCTCGAAAGTATTTATTCTAAAGCTTGGAGAAGCCTACATACCCAATCGTGGCAATTTTTTTATTGTCTGATAATTTAGTGCCAAACCAATGCATTCCTTTAATTCAGCCTCAGGGATCTTATCAACCAAGGAGAACAAGATGGCTCGATTCTTTTCGTAAGTAAAGAGATCTCCGTAGACTTTCTTGAAAGTTGGCACCAACTTAGAAGTGCATTTGAAATAAATGGCATATTGATCCGGATTACTGGATTTCCAATTAATCCTAACTGTACTTCCCTTTTTTGACAAATAACTGGGTTCTCCCCATTTTAAGGTTTCTTCAAGTTCATTGATCGAAGGATCTTCCCTTGCAGTCTCAATGATCAAGGATCTCAGATGCCACAATTTATCTCTCACTGCTGCGGGATAATCTCGAAATTTTTCATCAACCGAAGGATTTCTCTTGATGGTTAGCTTCTGCATTGATGCCTGACGTTGACTTTCACTTATCACGATAATAAACAACTTCTCCAAAAAAATGTCTGGAAATCACACTTTAAGCAACTGGTCCATGACCCAATTGGTGCGTGCAGCACTAATACCGGTGCTAGGGCAGATACCAAGTCCCAACAAATCTTTAACTATTGTCTGGATCAACGGTTCTTGTATATGCTCGGGCATCGCAAACTCAAAAACTTCTCTGCCGGCATTTCTCTCAAGTACGACTTTATTATCTCCGAAATTTTGGTACCGGATTTGCCCTTCGGCACCGATAATTACCGTTTCTTCCAGTTCAGAGACCGGATCCGCGGTAAAGCACCAAAGCCCATTGCCAATCACACCATTTTCAAACTGAAAGGTAGCAGAGACCACATCTTCGGCTGGATATAAACCTGCTTGGTTGGTCTTAAATCCATTAACCTTTACGATGGGTCCAAACAGTAGATCCAGAAAATCTAGTTGATGAGAGGCCAAATCGTAAAAGTACCCACCACCAGCAATTTCAGGATCAGTTCTCCAATTCTCGGTGGTGGTTGCAATGAGGTCTGGTTGGAGTGGTTTGATGATTCGAATATCTACCGTCCTGACGTTCCCTATCGCACCCTGCTCAACCAGGGACATGATTTTCTCAAAGTTGGGCAGCTTCCTTCGGTAGTAAGCTACATACAAAGGAACACCATATTTCTGGCAAGCAGCAATCATCTCCTCACACTCACGATAGGTCCGAGCCATTGGTTTCTCTACATATACGGGTTTTCGATAGGAAGCCGCGAGCAGCGTGTACTCTGCATGAACATTAGGTGGTGTGGCGATATAGACAGCGTTGACTTCAGGATCGGCAACCAAATCTTTGGCCGAGTCATACCAAGTATTGACGGCGTGTCTATGAGCGTAGTCTTCCGCCTTTCTTCCATTTCTCCGCATCACTGCTACCAACTTTGAATCTTTGATTTTTTGCATTGCTGGTGCACTCTTGACTTCGCAGACGTCGCCAACGCCAATAATGCCCCATTTTACGGTGTCCGCATCAATCTTTCTGGTCATTGCCTTAAAAAATTAGTCATTCTGTACCTTTTTACTCGCTGTCAATACCATCGGTATACCCGTTCCCAAAAAAAATAAAAAGTCTAAATAAAATATATTCGAATCCAGCTCAATGCGAAATATGGAAATAAGCACTCCAAGAAAACAGATGATTTGAAACCAACCAAAATAAGATCTAAGCTCCGGATATTGATCGCCCTTGAAAGCGATAAAAAAGTAACCTAGTCCAATAAAAGCGAAGGCCATCCCGGTAAGTTTACCCCAATAGTCAAGCATAGGATGGTACGTAAAATCAGTACCACTGACATATCTGAGAAATCGAAAAACCGACTCACCATCCACCAAGGTTACATAAATTGAAATTCCCCAGCCTATTCCAGCTAGGATTGCTGCAGCTTTGAAAATCTTGTTGCTCATTATTTATGCCGGATTAATTTAGTGCGTCTTGCATGCCGCGAAGAAACTCGGGTAAAACCAATCTTGGATCACTGGGAGGTAGGGTCTCTAGTGGTAAGTAACCACGATAATCACCCTCAATAATGACTCGTCCCAATTTTTGCAGGTCCACGGGTTCTTTCTCACCCTGGCGATACACATATTCCTTAATCTGCCAATTTCGGGCATAGGGTACCAATTTCTTGATTTCCTCGTAGGGATCACCCCTGCGTAAGCTGCCAATGTCCAAATTGATTCCAAACCAAGGACTCTCCAGTTCATCCAGTACCGGGATCAACTCATCTGCGGTAAAAAAGATATCGTTATGATTCTGCAATGTCACAATAACACCTTTGCTTGCACCGTATCTAATACATTCTTGGAGACACTCTACCACTTGCTGAATGGCCTCTTCTCTTACCCTGGCCTCGCTCAGCTTCCTTCCAGCAAATACTCTGATCATCGGAGCACCCAGCTTAGCCGCCACCTGAATCCATTCCTTCACCAATTGGAGGTCCTCATCAACAGCCTTTCTATCGCCTTGCGCAAAATCATTCCGTACACCGGTACCGCTAACATGCATGCCGTGTCGTAACACTCTATTCTTTATGGCGTAGATGTACTCATCTGAAGGCACTTTGGGATATCCACTAAAATAGTAACCGGTAATATCCACCCCATCAAATCCCAGATCGGAGCAAAAATCGATGGCCTTTTCCAAAGACCAGCTACCCTCCGAAATAAGTTGATTGAACGAATAAAAATTACAACTGATTTTCACCGTAGGTTTGAGTGTGGCCTTGCTATTAGGCAAATATCGAAGGCCAGCCAGTACGGCTGAAGTATAAACAAACTCCCTTCGCTTCATTTTCCGGTATGATTTTGTATCGTTAAAAGATAAAACATTTTTATCAGGGACTGCAGCAAAGGTTTGGTGAGTGATAGAGATTGGTTACGCTTTCCTAAACCACTAGAAATGTGTCGGCTATATGTCGACTTAAAATATGGTTTGTAGCGAACAAGACCGGACTAAGAAGTATCCTTGGTATTGTAGCCAAGATTGGATGACAAAAGGCATACTGAAGTCGATTTTCAATCGTTTCTTATGTCGCAGCACACATCTATTTAACAACCTATAAATCTATTATAGAAGTTATTACACATAATAATATATCACAATATTTATGCCTTATGCGGTCGATTGCTGGTACGGTCTCGCTAGTTCTAGGGTGTAGTATCTGCTATACCCAGACGATCATCGATGCCTTTGAAGCCGGCAATCTAGACAATTGGACAGTCGTTCAAGGCAATGCCGAAACGGTGGGATCACCCACCTTTGGAGGTTCATTTGCCGCTCGCCTCTTCAATCCAGATAATATCGATGCGCAGAGTCTTGCGCTACACAATACCTTCAGTGACAATTGGGGCATCTATGAGATGCAGTGTTATGCCGATGGGACCGGGTCTGATGTCCAATTTCTACTTCAATATCTCGATGGCAACAACTACTACGCCATTGCCTGTAATCCCTTAGGTACGCATGATCCTGAACTGCACCTGTATAAAGTAGTCAACGGTACTGCACAAACACTGGCCATGATCGATCCTACCTTTGGTCTCAATGTTTGGTTTTCCCTGCGGGTCGAACGATTCTGTGACGGTGTCATAAGAATATATATTGACGATCAGCTTCAGATTGAACTGGTAGACAATGACCTCAGGCAACCCGGTACGGTGGCCATGGGAGCCTGGGCGGAATCGAGTTATTTTGATGATATTACCTTTACCAGTGTCCGTGATCCTCAGTTTACTATGCTGCAGGAAGACATCTGCAGTGGCACCTTCTACCAGGTCGGATCGAGCCGCTATAACCGTACCGGCACCTACTACGACACCTTAACCGCCTTATCAGGTTGTGACAGTATCGTTCAACTAGAACTCACCGTGCGTCCGCATTTTCTGGTCACCGAATTTGACACGATTTGTGCTGATGACTTCTATGTTTTTGGTTCTGATTCCCTAAATTCTACGGGGCGATTCATAAGATCCCTGCAGTCTATCCATGGATGCGACAGCATCGTAGAGCTCAATTTATCGGTATTGGGTGGCGACACCACCTTGGAGCAGCGTATGCTATGTGCGGGAGATTTCACGCTATTCAAAGGGGATACCATACGAACTGCAGGTAGTTATTACGATACAATTTTTATAGAAGGCTGCAGCAACATTTTACAGGTAGAGGTCGAAATAGGTGATCCCGACCTTGACCTGGGTGAGGATCGCACCCATTGTTTCAATCAGGATTCCGGTCTGGTCATTTTACCACAGTCTCCCGCCCAAATCATGTGGTCTGACAGCAGTGTTGGCTCTCAATTGATGGTCAACCGACCGGGCCAATATTGGGGTGTATTGTCTCTGAATGGGTGCAAGGCCAGCGACACCATACTCATCGTAGAAGAATGCATTGAACTTGGAAAATTCTATATACCCAATGCTTTTACACCCAACGGTGATCTCATTAACGACGTATTTAAGATAGAAGGCATGTCAGATTCCAGCGATTCATCCATCCAGATTTTTAATCGCTGGGGGTCTTTGATTTTTTCTTCGGAAAATGCAGCCCAGGGATGGGATGGTAGAATTCAGGGGGAGAATGCTCCTCCGGGTGTCTATCTTTACGTCATCGATGTTGATGGTGAGAAGAGTGCAGGAGATGTGACATTGCTAAGATGAATCCAAAGACCGTGAACTCAAAATATTGAGAAAAGTTTAATCAATGGCTCCAAAGAAAAAAACCATTCGCAACATCTTGATCGGGGGAGCAATTCTCGCCCTTCTCGTGCTGGTGATCTTTCAAATCCTGGAAAATCAAACCAAAAAAGCCAGTCCCGAAGACACCATCGAATATTCAGATGGCCAACGTTCGATATCGGTCTTCTACTGTCGTCCTTACAAAAAAGGGAGGGAGATCTTTGGTGGCCTGGTGCCCTATGGCGAAGTGTGGCGTACTGGTGCCAACGAAGCCACCACCTTTTCCACCTCTCACGACATCAGTATCGGTCGCCAAAAACTGCCTGCTGGAAAATATACATTGTGGACCATTCCCTATGAAAATCATTGGACCGTTATTTTTAACCATAAGATGTACCGGTGGGGCGTCGGCTTTAAAGGAGCAAGTCGCCAGGAGGAATACGATCAACTGACCCTGGATGTTCCTGTACAAACTACAAATACCATCACCGAGCAATTTACCATCGCTATTAATGAAGCGCCTGACCTCGGCATGGACCTCATGTGGGACCAAACCCGGGTACGCGTGCCGTTGAGCTGGGAATAGGACCAATTCATCAACGCACCGGCTCAGAATACCTGGAAATACGACCATCCCGGGCTATCGCTTGCAGCTGAAAGTAATGATCTGGATCTAGCATGATCGCACACCGGTACAAATTAAATTCCGTTTCGAAATCGTCCTTTTGAATCCCGGTACGAATCAGGACAGCTAATGGAAATATAAATTGCCGTGTCTGCATTCCATCGGGAGAGTTCCCGGACCTCAATCTAAAATGCCTTACATCGATATTTTCGGGATAATCAAAAAATATGACTACCGTTGAATCAGTCCGCTGCACAGAGATTAAATGGAGATCCGGAAGCCAAGGAGAGGACAACTTCCAACCAGCCCGGACATTAGATACACCGGATAAGCCACTGCTGTCAAGCACCCTTATACGATAATGCACTGTATCGTTTTTAAGTAGGGTAGAATCAATGAACTGGTTTACGGTATTTTCATTGGTAACTTGTTGAGATTTCCAGGCTGTTGCAGACTGTTGCCTTCTTTCTAAAAAATAAAGAACAGCATCATGTGAGGGTGATCCTACCCAATAAACCTCAACGCGATTCCATTCCAGCCGTAGATCCGTTATTCTTGCTGGCACTGGTGGAAATCGATCCGGAATACGAACATATCCGGGATTGGAGAAAAGGGATTCATTACCGGAAAAATCTCTTGATGTAATCCAATAATAGCGATCCTTTGCCAATAGGCTTTGATCAATAGTATCCTGGTAAGTGGTTGTCTTCCGTACCAAATTATCGAGCAAGAATTTGTGTCCATCCTTACCTTGATCGCTGTAGAAAATACGATAGCCACTTAAATCGAGGGCCTTGACTGAATCCCAACGAATTGTGGTGATCAAGTTTACCGTATCAAAATTCACCTGAACATTCTCAGGCACTGGTGGTGGTCTTGTATCAATCAGTGCAACAATATCGCTCAAGGATTTCCGGCGGTGATTGTTTTCGTAGATCACTTCTACATAGTAGTATCCGACCAACAGCGGATTAGAATCCCGATATTCAAAAACATGTGCCGGCAAATCAACCAGTTTTTGGTAGCCCTTAAATTTCTCTGACGACCTGTAGACCTCAAATCCCACCAATCGATCTCGTATGCTGTCTGGCACTTCCCACCTTAAAATACAGGATCCCCGCTCTTCGGTCTCCTCGGCAGAAAAAGGATGCGGAGGCAACAAGCGAAGGTGGCAAGGATCAACCACTAATGTATCCGAATAGGGTCCCCAATTGCCCCAGATATCCTTCCCTTGCAACCGATACCTTGTCGGTCGACTCTCGATAATGGTATCGATGAAGAATAGCAAAGGTTCACCAGAAGCGTAATTTACCAGTAAGGGTACTCGATTTACCAGGACAAAATTATTCCCGATAAATGTATCGCGCTCAAGGCGGTAAGATGAGTAGTACTGAGTAGATGCTGTCATGACACCAGTCAACGTCACTCGATTATCCGTGCAAGTGGCAGTCAGAGTTTCTGGCTCAGGCAAAAACTCAGTATGGGGAAAGACAGTTTCTAGATCCTCCCTCACCAGGGTGCTTTGTTCTGTAGATTTTATTAGATCAATCTCAATTCGGTACTTACGAGAACGATCAAGGTTCGTCAGCTCAGCACCCATGCCAAGTGCTTTTGTCAGTAGAAAATTATCTTGCAGGCCAAAAATCAAAGTGAGAAATTTCCACCTTTGCACCTCCTCATGGTCAAAAAAAGTTCCTTGATCAACCAGCTCCTGAAGTACAGCATAAGCTGCACTATCAGCCTGTGTATTGATGGACTGATTAATGACATCGTGGTCGCCAGCTAAAATCCGATGAGATGAAACGAAAATTTTCTGATCTCCATCTATTTGATAAACCGATAGCATATAGCCAGACCGAAATCCATCAATGAGTTTCTCAAGACTGGTACAAGACCACCTAAGCTTTAGGGACTCCTCGTCAAAACGTCCACGCAAAAAGAGTGTATCTTGACCAAGAACTTGGATAGATATCACCAAGAAAAAAAGAATGGTGAAGACCTGTATAGTTTTAGGGATCAATGGTAAATTCAATTCTTGCACTGCTTCCGGAGTATTTTTCAAACCCTGGAATAAAATATTTCATCGTGAGAAAATATTGGCCTGGCGTATACCACGGCAACGCACCGGATTTAATGCGAAGGGCGCTGCAGTCGGCATAATGATTGGGAATTTCGGGTTTTAAGTATTCCAGTTCTCGCTGATCCCGCAAGAACTCTTGGTAGATATCATATTGTAAAGTGTCATCTGCGACTTGAATCAGTTCTGGCATCTTTTCAAAAACCTCTACTTCAAAATAGCCACTATCAGGATCCATATTTGTTTGAGAAAAGGGATCTCTGTCATCGGCTTGGCATTCAAAGGTTACTGTCTCATCGTAGGGAATGAATTCAAAAATCTCCATAAAGTACGGATAGCTCTTGCTGGCCCGGAAGCCCGTTAAAATCCGGGTTAAGTAGTTGGCGCCCTTGGTCTGATTTAGCCCCGAATCTTTTTTATGCTTCAGATGTTCCTTGCCAACAGGCAGCGCAGGGCCTCGTGGAGAATGATCTGACAATAACAATGTTAATTCATCTCCGGACCAGAATTCTAGTGGTTCTTCCGGGTGGGATGCCAGAAGGGGTAAAGGACCTGAAAATCTTGCAAAATCTTCCAACCTTCTGGGTGATTCGATGGTGAGGTTTTTCATCTTCTGGTTGAACGTACTGTATTTACTGGTATGGAAGGGTAGCTCGATCAGCACGGTTTCATTTTCTTGAGATTTAATTCCCGCGATTTTCCACAAGTAATCACGTTGATCCTTAAGTGATTTTGGGGTATCAATAATGATTTTACCGTTGGTGAATTCTATGGGATTTCGTTCAATCTCTATCTCATGACCATTCCTCAATTCGTAGATTACTGACCACCACTTCTGTTCTGTATTTGGCAATTCCTTTCCGAAATCAATAATCATCTGGGCCCACTCCTTGGAATGAAAGTATTGCTGGTTTTTTATGGGGTAGCTTGAGGCAACATCTTCGATATTCAGGTCTGACAATCCCTTGGAGTGCACTGTATAGGTGATCGTAGTGTCAAGCGAAAACATCTGGTCACCTAAGGCAAAAGGTTGCCCTGCCTCGGTCTGGACATCTAGGTTCAAATTGAGGAAAAGCTTTTCTCCCGGAGGCAACATTTCCTTGGGTCTTAGCCAACAAGTGAATCCACCGTCTAAATAAATAAGATCATGCTCAATGAATTTGCCCTCATAGGTCTTCAATGAACTTTTCACGGGCACTTTTAATCGGATCACCTCAGTAGTACCTTGCTCAAAGTCAGAAATTTCTTCGGTAAAGACTTGCCCGGCCGGCAAGGCCAATTCCACTTTAAAGTCACTGGTAATGGCAATCAAGCTATCTGAGCTCCCCTTACTAAACCTGGTAGGATAGATGGCTTCAACCAAATTTCCCGGATCAACGGAGAGATTAATATCCTCGCAGGGTTCACCAAATTTGAAGATACCATGCGTAGTGCCTTTAATCCAAAGTACTTGATAGTCGATGGTCCAGCTCCCTAAACCCCACGAAGGATCAAACAATCCGGCCTGTACTACAACTGCAGCACCAGCATTAAAAATTGTGAAATTTTTCTTGCCGACAAGCAGCCCCACACGTGCCGATAAACCTGCATACAATTGCCCCTTGAGATACCAGCCGTTTATGCCATTATCCCCCTGTTTCGAAAGCAGACAAGTAGGGGCTGCCTTGGTCATGAGTAGATCAAAGCCAACATCAGCACCGATATCAATGGCTAGCACATCAATATCGATGAATAAATTCGCACCAAATGATGCACCCAATGCAATGGCATCACCAGCACCTAATATCTTTCTGCCTTGGGTACTATTATAAATATCTGCAGCTTGTGAAGCATTTTCTTGCAGCATGAGAAACGCCTCTTGCAACATGCTTCTATTTTTGCCGGTGGTGGAATAGGGTTCAGGTAAGGAATGGGGCATTCCCTCTGAATTCCCAACCATGAAATATCCGGAGAGGACCAGTTTGAGCTCCGCCGCCCCGCTAAACAGATCTGTTCCCCAACCAATCGATACCCTTTGCCCAGGATCAGGTCTACCTACAAACAGATGCCAACCTTGAGGACTTTTATAATATTCCCCATAAAAACCGATGTCAAATGTGCCAACAACTCCATGAATACCTAGGGCAGCATTAAAGGTCTTGCCGTTTTGATCTTTGATGACCTTAATGCGCACATAACCGCCGAATGCTCCAGTGCCCATGAAATCTTGAGGTTTCAGGTCTTGAATATGTTTTCCTCCGGTCTCAGCGGCTTCTCCCGACGCAATCAATCTGCTGGTTGCACGACTGGCAATCCCATCTTCTTTGGGCAAAATCTCTATCAACCCTTCCAAGAAAAAACGGGACGAAAACCCCTGGCCTTCCGACGGATAGCTTTCGTATTCAAGGCGTAGCCCCATGATGGCACCTCTTCCAGCCTTGGCGATGATGCCGCCCTTAAAGCCCCATCCACCTTCTTGAGGCGTATATATATTGTCATGAAATCTACCGCCTAGAACCCATTCCTCATCCCCTGTTTGGGCACCAACATTGAAGGATGACAGTTCATGGCGGTACATGTTCTTGTGATATCCACCAAGTAATGAATATATTTTGAAAGCCTGGCCCTCTCCACTGTCATCTTTCAAGCCATCCTTGAATTCAACGCCAGCATCAACATAGCCAAAACGATAATCCCCATCAGCACTTGTGCCGAACATACAATCCATATTAACCTCAGCTGGCACGATGTCCAGTTTCATATGACCTCGTCCAGCAAAAGCCTCCCCATAGAGGGGATGATCATAAAAAAATGCCAACTCACCTTCCAGGTACTCGATACCTGGAAGCTTGCCTCTAAACCCAAACCTTTCAATTTCCAGTCCGCGATTTTCCCATCTTTGACGATTTCCATCGGGTTGGACAGCAAAAAAGGCGTGTAATGTGGATTCAATTGTTATGGCATCTCCTTCCACAACATCTCCCAGATCAAGGGTAAGACCTTCGACCGATAGTCTCTTTAGTTGATGACTGTACTTCTCTGGCTCATGACTGACCACGGTCATGGTCTGAAATGAAAGACCAAACAGGCCCAGGGATCCACCAGTCTTCCCGTCCGCAACACCAAATCCGCGGACATTGAAATAAGGTGCTTGGTTAGCAATATGCATCCCGTGAAATTCAACCACAGGACTTTCCAACGCTGTCTTTCCCGCGGCACCCCTGAGACGTATATCCCCATTGAGCAATGCCTCTATCTTAAAATCTTGGTCAGCTCTGGCGCGGATGAAAGAGCCAGGTTTGATGGTAATATCCGCAAGAAAAGCAGGTATTGTTCGCTCCTTTTCACCAGTTAATGCCACCTCAAAGGCCAAATAATGTGAATCGAGGTGATAGAGAGCATCATAATTCAATCCGGCAGTTAGATTTTCCTCTCCCATGACCTTTACGTCATTAGGAGCAGCAGCCTGGGGAAGAGTATCGGTTCGATCCTCAATCAGTGGAATCTGTATGATTCCTCCAAAGCCAAAGGCCTTTAATTGGTTGGCTAAAATATCAACATAGAACCGTTCTATGGATAAGGGCCAACCTCCGGCATTCCCATATCCAAAAGGCACCAGATCACCAGTTACAGCCACCTGCCCGGTAAAGCCAAAATCATCGATTACGATTCGATCGCCGCTAACCGCTATGGGTTGGCCTGTCGCACCACGTATATGCCGATTAGTAAACTCGATATCAAATGATCTGCAATAGAACCCTGTCCATTGAGATTTTGTGACCCTCTGATCCTGCCCCAGGTGTTGGGTCATCTCCCTTAAGTAGGTCTCGATTTCATCGACGGTAGTCATCTCTTCATTCAGATCAAGAGCCATATCCTCGACCGAGAACAAGAAATCACGATATTGTTTGAAATAAAAGGGAGGCAGACTTATATTATTGATCATAAATCCCTGGCTTGGCTGGAAGTCAATTTCGGTATAGGTTTGCACATGTCTGCCGGTGGTGCGAGCCGGAACCAATAAATCTGGATGGAAAGCAATCGAAAATCCCAACTGGATTTCTTTCACCCCTTGGCAATCAAACTTTATGAAGGTACCTGAACTGTCTTCACGTAATCCCCGGAAAACTAAGGCAGATTTATTGGCATTGATTTCTATTTCAAAGTCCTGCAGTAGGCCTATGGTTGCATGGCCGACAAACCCCGACCGGTTGTTATATTTCAACTTAGTGCCTGAAAAATATAAGGTATCACGAAGTATAGGATGGTACAGGGCCGCTACTACATCAACTGTAGCATAATCTGGATGTAATTGCAAATTGTCAAATCCAAAAAAGCATTGAATATCTCCAAAAGTATCCCTAAGCCCAAAGGGTACACTCAGTAATTCCTGACCGTCAAATTGGTCTAAAAATTTACCCGTTTGCTGGATTTTGCTTAGGATTCTTGTTGAATTATCGAGCCCTGTTTTATTCTTTGAAATGTTTAGTTCAGTTCTATCAAGCCACTCTACTCCAACAATTTGCTCTTCTACATCCGTACACACTGTTCCGTAATTGGTTAATTTCTCCAAATAGCTGGCTGGCAAGTCTTGAATGTCGGCTGGCAAGTATCCTTCAGTACTGCACGACATTGTACTGTCAAAGGTTGGTAAAATGTAAGATGTAACTGGATAGCCAAAAAGTGAATGGCTAACCAGCAAGTGAATGGCAAACGCATAAATACGGGTCAAGCGGTACGCTGGTATTGTCAAAACAAGGGGTGTTCTTTGATGAGAACAATTCTCTCACTATTTTAACAATTTCTTTCTTAAATACCAAACTGTCTCTAAAGACCAACATCCAGCCTGGTACAAATCAAGTAGATAAAGGGATTCAACGTATGATACACCCGGAGAACGATTGTTACTAATTGGTGAAAGTCATTACTTTAAACAATTCTCATTGATGTGCAGATCGCCATACGAGAAAGATAGAAACTATTGGGTCTACGCTGGGCCTGTTAACTTGTGACGCCATTGACTATGGTAACACCAACCACCCGCCAAAATAGAAAAGATCAATGATGCTGCTGCAAGGATCTCAAACCAGAAGGGATTATCCACTTGACCACTCCAAACGAGGACTGTAGTCTCAATAAGAATCAAAACAGACATAACCTTTTGTGGAGCCATTCCAGCCTTGCCTGAGACTACACCGGCCATAAATCCGCCAACTGCTGAAACAAACATACAGGCCAGGCCTACTGTGATTATGGTCAGCACCTTCGTCTCACCCAAGTGGGGTCTTTCCAGCCACACTTCTTGTACTAAAGTGATTCCTATGATCAATATCGCATAGCCTAAAACAACTCCACCCAGGATTCGAAGAAGCCTCATATGCCCTATTTTGGTATCCAACCTTGAATACATCACTTACAACCCGTCGGATTCACAGAAGGAAAATACGTGAATTCCTCCTTTATTGCAACTCCGGACCTCCATTGTTACCCGTATATGCAGGTCTTCTCACTCAAGGAGAGTAGTTCTTCAACTCAGATGTTAAGGTCAAGGAAGAATTAGATTTTTATATGGGCAAAGTATGTGACTGTAGGAATGGCATCCGTCTAGATAGAAACCATAAGGTGATCAAGTAACCATTTTCCCTAAGATATAACCCAAACGACACCCTTTGTATAATCTCAGAATGTCTATGGGACTGAGGCCGGTATCCACAGAGTTACCGGCTTTTTACTTGCCATTAGCGGATCCTGCAATGAGCAAGGACTCCGGTGTCTTTTTAATTTAACTTGCCAAATTGCAACCAATCGTTGATTGATCCGTCTTTGCATTACATAAACCTTAATGATCATTCAGATGAAAACAAGACAATGGATACTCGTTGTGTTCCTGATGGTTGGAATCCTTTCAGCTGGTGCGCAAACCCAAGAATTAAAGCCATTTGACAAGATCTCGATCAGTCCTAGAATCGATCTCCATTTGCAGAAAGGTGCAAAAGAGAGCGTACATTTTGAGTTTGAAAATATTGACCCGTCGAAAATCAATGTGGAGGTCCGGAACAAGAAACTATACTTGTATCTAGATGGTGCCAAGAATCGCGAACCCGTCCATCGTGATGGGAATCACCGCTATTCCGTATATCGGGGAGGAAGTGTACATGCCTATGTCACCTACCGTCAACTTTCAAAATTGGTGGTAAAGGGTGCCGAAAGCGTCAGATGTGATGATCCCATCCAAAGTGACAAATTTACTCTAAGGTTGTATGGTGAAATCGATGCGCAACTTGCCTCACTAGAAACTTCATTCTTACGGGCTGCTCTCTACGGTGAAAACAAGCTGGACATCAAGGAGGGGAACATTGACACTCAGATTTTTAATCTATATGGCCAAAATGATGTTTCAGTTTCACGGGTAATCAATGAAGAAACCAGGACCACCAGCTTTGGAGAAAATGATCTCGAGCTGAACAGCAATCATCTCTCCATCACAGCATTTGGGGAGACCGATATCGGCTATCTGGGAAATCCCGCCATCAAGAAGCGAATCATGCTGGGAGAATCTGCCATTAAGCCATTGGCAAACTAGACTAGTCTAGTCGGCAGGCACTACAGATTTATTCCAAGCTTGTGCCAGTGCTGGTGAGCTGGCTGTTGATTTCTACAATTTCTTTGTCGATAAAATATAAACTCTGGGGTCCTTCACCAATCAGATTTACTTTGTCCAGAATTGAACGCATAAGGGCTTCTTCTTCCCGCTGTTCACTGACGTACCACTGCAAGAAATTATGCGTGATGTGATCGCTTTCTTGATTTGACAATTCAACCAGGGCCCCAATCGAACTGGTCACCTTTTGTTCATGGGCATAAACATCGTTGAAGACTTGTTGAATCGATTTAAAACTCATTGGAGGTTTTCGAATGGCTGGGACGACTGCCTTCCCATCCATTTCCAGCACGTAACGGAAAATACGCATCATATGACCGTTTTCTTCAGCGGATTGACGATAAAAAAACTGAGTACAACCTTCCATGCCTTGCTGATCGCACCAGGAGGCCATTGACAGGTAAAGAAAGGAAGCCTCTGCTTCCAACTCGATTTGACGATTAAGTGCCGACTCCATTTTCTTCGAGAGCATATAAATCAATTTTTTTGATTGGTTACTTGTTTAATAAAAGCATCGCAAGCTTCATCCAATAATGCATAGACATTCTCAAAACCTTCCGGTCCACCAAAATAGGGATCGGGAACGGCTCGATTCTCTCCTGGATATAAATAATTTAAAATGAGTTCAATTTTGGCGCCAGTGATTCCGTTTGCCAGGGATTTCACATCTCGATAGTTTTGGGTATCCATGGCTAAAATATAGTCAAAGTCAAATACATCCTGCTGTCTTAATTTTCTTGCCACTTGCGTTGTGATGTCGATATCATTGTCCTTAGCCACGGCAATTGACCGGTGGTCTGGAGGCTCTCCAAGGTGATAAGCTCCCGTGCCCGCACTTTCAACCTGCCATGATAGCTCATGTTCAGCTATCTTTTGGCGCAAGATTCCCTCAGCCAATGGTGATCTACAAATATTACCCAGACATACCATCAAAATTTTCATCGTTCGAAGATAAAGAATAACTGAGGAGATTGGTCATGATCCTATAGGGATGGTTACCTTTGTCTGACCATCATGACATACAACGAATGATAAAAATGCTTTGTTCATGAAGATAGTTATTGCCGGTGCCGGAGACATTGGATTTCACCTGGCTAAGCTCCTTGCTCATGAAGATCATTCGATCAGCTTAATCGACTCTGATGATGATGTCCTACAAGAAGCCAGGTCTCATGTGGACGTGCTCACAGTCCGGGGTGATTCAAGCAATACCTCCGTTCTGAAAGATGCCAAAGCAGGTGATGCTGATTTGCTTATGGCAGTAACTACTTCTGAAAAAACCAATCTGGTCACAGCAATTCTGGCAAAGAAGATGGGGGCAAGGCAGACTGTGGCAAGAGTAAAAACGGTAGAATATCTGGACAATCATCAAAAGGCCATGTTTGCAGACCTGGGCATCGATTCTATCATTAGTCCGCAGCAGCTGGCTTCTCTGGAAGTCCTCCGCTTGATCAAGCAGTGCTCGCTAACTGACGTATTTGAGTTTGAAAACGGCAAGATCTCGCTTATTGGCCTCCACTTGGACGACGATGCTCCCATCGTCAATATGACGGTTGAAGAGGTGAATCAACAACATCCAGAATTCTCCTTCAGGCCTTTGGCCCTACTGCGAAATAACGAGACTTACATTGCCCGAGAGGATACGATCTTTCGTAGAAGTGATCACCTCTACTTTCTTGCCAAGAATGAAGACATCGACAAATTGACCAGCATCATTGGCAAAAATCAAAAACCCGTTAAAAATATAATGATTGTTGGTGGATCTGAAATGGGTTTAAAGACTGCCCAAGTACTGGAGCACGATTATAATGTCACTTTGATAGATCAAAGCAAATCCCGTTGCAAGCAGCTGATCGAACACCTTCATGAAACGCTGGTTGTCTGTGCAGATCCCAGCAATCTCAATGACCTCATCGAAGAAGGTCTCGGTAAAATGGATGCATTTATTGCCTTGACTGACAACTCAGAATCTAACATCATTGCCAGCTTGATGGCTGAAGAAATGGGTGTTTTTAAAACCATCGCCCATGTGAATAATGCCCACTATATCCGATTATCAAAAAATATCGGTGTAGATACCCTTATCAATGAAAAATTAATTGCAGCCAATAATATTTTTCGCTATGTGCGCAAGGGTCAGGTGGAAGCTATAACAAGTATCCACGGATCAGATGCTGAACTTATAGAGTACAAAATAACCAAATCAAATCGCGTAACGAAAAGACCTATAAATGAGTTGCATCTACCGGCAAAAGCCGTGGTAGGTGCTGTCATTAGAAAAGATGAAGTCTTGATCCCAAGTCCTGACTTTCAGTTGGCGTTGGGAGATAAAGTCATTCTTTTTGCCATGCCTGAAGCCATCCATGCGGTGGAAAAAATATTCCGCTAAACCCATGGTCAACTTCAATGCGATTTTTCACTTGGTGGGCACTGTGCTTACAATTGTAGGTGTCCTCATGTTTGTTCCGATCCCTTTCTCAATGTACTATCAAAGTGGTGATGGAACCGCAATTTTCATTTCAGCTTTATTCACAACGGCTTTTGGACTTGGATTGTTCCTATTTACCCTGCGAGGAAATCATGAAGTCCATAAAAGGGAGGGATATCTGATTGCTGCCTTGGGCTGGATTGCCATGGTTTCTTTCTCAGCTTTGCCCTATTTAATCAGTGGGACAATTCCGGATCTTACCAATGCCTTCTTTGAGTCGGTCTCAGGGATGACGACTACCGGGGCTACAATTGTGAACGACATAGAAAAGCTACCAAGTGGCATCATGTTTTGGCGCAGTATGACCCAGTGGATCGGCGGTATGGGGATCATTGTTTTGGCTATTGCCATCTTTCCTCTCCTGGGTATCGGAGGTATTGAATTGTTCGTTGCTGAAGCTCCCGGGCCAGTGTCAGATAAGATCCATCCAAGAATTAAAGGTACTGCCCGGGCTCTGTGGATAATTTATGTGTCACTGACCATCATTCTTTGCATACTGCTTTCCCTTGAAGGAATGAACTTCTATGATGCAATCAATCATGCAATGACAACCATGGCCACAGGAGGATTTTCGACAAAAAATGCAAGCATTGCTTTTTTCCATTCTCCTGCCATTCACTATACCATTACTTTATTCATGTTCTTGGCTGGGATTAACTATACAGTGATCTTTTTCCTGGTACGACTAAAACTGGATAAGGTATGGTCAAGTGAGGAATTTAGGGCCTATCTTGTTATTGTTGCTTTACTTATTGTATGGGTAACCTCTCAGGTCTATCTCGCAACCGACCAAAGCTTGGAAAAAAGTTTTCGTGAAGCCAGCTTCCAGGTTGTTTCCATTGTTACCACGACCGGATATGTAACTGCAGACTACACCGCTTGGAAAAATAGTCTTACCGTCCTATTCTTCATTCTATTGTTTGCCGGCGCCAGCGCTGGATCTACGAGTGGAGGCATTAAACTAATCAGACATGTTGTTTTCTTAAAGAATTCAATTTTAGAATTTAAACGGCTGATGCATCCTCGAGCCATCATTCGCATCAAACTCAATAAGGAAATCGTTCCTGCCCGTATTCTAACCCATATCCTGGTTTTCCTGCTCCTTTATTTGGGTGTCTTCATTATGGGGTTGTTATTATTATCCGCTTTTGGCATTGATTTTTACACCGCTGCCGGAGCAGTTGCAACATCACTAGGCAATGTCGGTCCCGCCATTGGCGAGGTAGGGCCACTCGATAACTTTTCGCTACTTCCTTTGTCTGTCAAGTGGATTTTACTGGTTCTGATGTTGCTTGGTCGACTGGAGCTGTTCACCATATTGATCCTTTTTTCACCCTATTTTTGGAAAAAAAATTAGATTCGCACCATCGATGCAAGCCGATACCATCCCCGCCATCACCTTCAACCTTCATACCCCGGTAGATGACGATCGCCGGGTGTTTCTAATGGGCAACTTCAATCACTGGGACCCAAATGATCAAAGATATGAGCTGGAGAAAATAACTTCCGGAAATTACCGGCTGTCGATACCCAAGACTGCTGTTAGATATCCTTTTAACTATAAATACCACAAGGGGCATACCGATCAAGAAGAACTCGACCAACTCGGCAATATACCTCCTGTTAGACGACTAAAAAAAAATGTCTTCCAAACCGAAGATGTAGTACCGAGGTGGCGGCACAATGGTTTGAGTTGTGATCCCTTTTACCTACCTCAGAAATATATTATTGAAGATGATTTTAGAATCCCTCAACTAGATAAGCGAAGAAGGATTTGGGCTCTGTTACCCTATAGCTATTCCCAATGCAATACCAATTATCCAGTCCTCTACTTACAGGATGCTCAAAATTTATTCAATGAGAAAGCACCCTTCGGCAATTGGGCTATAGATCAAAAAATGGCTGTACTTGCAGAGCTTGGATTTGGAGATGTAATAATTATTGCCATCGAGCATGGCGATGAGGATCGGATTAAAGAATATAGTCCGTTTGACACTGAGAAGTTTGGCGCAGGTGAAGGCAAAGCTTATGCCGCATTCATTCACGATACACTTAAGCCCTATGTGGATAAGAAATTTCGAACCAAACCACACCGCATTTCCACAGGAATTGGAGGGAGCTCGATGGGAGGCTTAATCAGTGTTTTCACCGGACTTACCTATCCGAAAACTTTTTCTAAATGGATGGTTTTCTCCCCTTCTCTTTGGTTGTCTTCCGAAATTTTTGCCAACACCAGAGCACACGAAAACCACCTCCCAACTTTTGTATATATATATGGTGGAAAACGGGAATCCAAGACGATGGAAGAGGACCTGGTGACCTTCACCAAAATACTTGAACAAAAATCGGCTGACAACCAGCATTTGCACTATAAATTATCGATTCATCCAACGGCCACTCACCATGAAAAACATTGGGGCGCAGAATTTCCCCATGCTTTAAAGTGGCTATTCTATGAGTAAGATCAATAAAAAATGGAAATAAAAATTATCAAGCGGCCTTTAAAAAAGGCTTCAACAACGATTATACCATATTACTACGATAAAGATGTAAAGAATACGGCTAAGGATCTTCACAAGGAGTACATGGAATGGTTTCCATCATTATCCAAAATCACAAAATATCCTGATGCACCATTCATCGTCTCGGGCTCCAGGAATACCTTCCACAATTTTATTTTTATCGATGCTGAGAAGACAAAAAATACCTGGCATTGGGTAGCCAGACTTAAGGGGTTCCTTGCCAATTTATCAGGTGAAGTGCAAGTAGATCTGAGAAATCCCGATGTCATGAACTCTCTTCCAATGATCGTGCAGGCATTCATTCTCAGTACTTATCAAACGGGACGCTATAAAACCAAGGATGCTGATGAGGTGAATCGTATTGACAAATTGCACCTGATTTTGTCCAAGGATACTGCAGTCGAAGCGAAGAAAGTAGTAGGGGATAGCGTGGTGATCACAAAGCACCAAATTGCCACTATGGATTTGGTGAATGGGCCGGGTAACAAAGTCCATGCTCCTTACCTTTCCAAATGGATTAGGCGTGTAGGTAAAGAGGTTGGCATGAAGGTGAAGGTACTTACTCGTAAGCAAATAGAAAGCGAAAAACTGGCAGGATTAATGGCTGTAAACAGGGGCAGCGAATGGGACCCTGCTTTCATCATTGCTGAATACTTCGGGAGCGATAAACCAGCAGTTAAGACCATTGGTTTGGTGGGCAAAGGTGTCACCTTTGATACCGGGGGTCTATCCATAAAAGGCTCTAACAATATGCACTACATGAAAAGTGACATGGGAGGAGCAGCAGCAGTGTTGGGTACCATTTCAGCAATTGCCGAATTAAAGTGGCCAATCAATGCGATCGCCATCGCTCCCATTACAGATAATTGCGTAGATGCAAAGTCCATAAAACCAGGAGATGTCATCGACACCTACAGTGGCAAGACCGTAGAAGTCATCAATACTGATGCCGAGGGCCGCCTTATTTTGGCAGATGGATTATCCTACATGGTAAAGAATTACGACGTCGATCATTTAATTGACTTGGCCACGTTGACTGGGAGCAGTGTCCGTACGTTTGGCACTGCTTGCGCTGCTTTGTTTTCCAATGATGAGGAACTGGAGGAACAGCTTTTTATCAGTGGCTTGGACACTGGTGAAAAATTATGGAGCTTGCCAATCTGGGACGAATATTTTGATGAAATGAAATCCGATATTGCAGATATTAAAAACCTGTCTACACGTCCAATGGCAGGTGCCATCACTGCAGCTAAGTTTTTGCAATTTTTCACTCATGATCATCCTTCCTGGGCACACTTAGACATTGCAGGCATGGCCTTTGGTGACACAAAGCTAGGTAGAGACAAAAATGCCACCGGTTATGGTGTCCAGTTGCTTTGTCACTTTATCAAAGAATATCTTTTGCACTAAAAATAACGCTGATATAATGTGGTATTCATCAAGCGGCTACCCTATTGAATGATTCTCAAAAATAGACAAAGGTCAGCGGGTGTCAATGGTGAGAGACCTGGTCTCTAGTCGATGTTAAGGATTAGTTACTTTGCCAGCACGTCGGGCTGAAGAACACCTTTCCGAAATTGATTTGTCTACCCTTTGGCAAAAGAATTAAGATTACACCCAATCATTCTCTACCCTGTTTCGATGGCAAACGTGCAGAGCTTTGCCCATAAATGTAGAACCAAAAAATCGCATGAAATTAAAATCAACACATATTTTCACATCTTCGGAAAATTTTATTCTAGATAAAGATGGTAATCAAGAACAACCGTGAACCTATGAATATTAAAACCCACACTTTTGAATTTAAAACTGGAGGCCATACAGACATCCACGATCTAACACCTAATGTCAAGCGGATCCTGGAAAATTCTGGCCTCAAAGAGGGTCAGGCAACCGTTTCTGCGATTGGGTCAACAACCGGCATCACCACCATAGAGTTCGAACCAGGCTTAGTCAACAGAGATGTCAAGGAAATGCTGAACCTGTTGGCCCCTTATGGAAAATCATATCTGCATAATCAAACTTGGGGAGATGATAATGGAGCATCCCACCTCCGATCATTGCTCATAGGGACCAGCTATGTCTGTCCCTTTCATGAAGGCATTCTTTTACTTGGCACCTGGCAACAAATCGTTTTTATCGATTTTGACACCCGTCCTCGAAATCGTCGAGTTGTAGTCCAGTTGATTGGTCATTGACTGATCCAAACCTTTGAGAAATTGTTTTGTATCCTGCCGTCTTGCTATCGTAAGATTCTTATGATTCATCCACAGATATGAATTTCATAAAATACATCAAGCTAGTACTCTGTCAAGTTAGTTATGTTGAATTATTTTAATATGATTTTTGATGAAGTTCAAGGAGCAGACCGCAATTGTAGCCGGAGCTACAGTGAGGATCTGCGACAACGAAATTCGCAAAAAGACATTAAAATAAACGACAATAATTGGCTTGACAGAGTACTAGGATATTCATTATTTTGGGTGCCATCATACAGCAGTTTAATATGTCAATACTTTCCAAGTCGAAATACCTGGTTATCTCGTGGAGTCTTTGCCTTATGATGACCAGTGTCATAGTATTCAGTCAGTCCACACCGAATATCATTTACATCCTGGCTGATGATCTGGGATACGGCGATGTCTCAGCTTACAATCCCGAATCTCGGATCCAGACCAAGAACATCGACAAACTGGCAGCCGAGGGTATGAGATTTACCGATGCCCATTCTCCCTCATCGGTGTGTACCCCTACCCGATATGGAATTCTGACCGGTCGCTACTGTTGGCGTAGCCGTCTTCCACAAGGCGTGTTGCGTGGTTATGGCCGAGCATTGATCGAAGTTGACCGACCCACCGTAGCCTCATTTCTGCAATCACACGGATATGTGACTGGTGTCGTGGGTAAATGGCACTTGGGATTGGACTGGGTAGTCAAGGAAGGACACGATTCTGCGCTGACCGATACCTCAGCGCTGATCAACGATTTGGGTATGGTGCAGGAAATGGATCCCATCCACATTGATTTTTCTAAAAAGCCCACCGATGGTCCTTTGGATCATGGTTTCCAGTATTCCTATATTCTACCTGCATCCCTAGACATGGACCCATATTGCTACTTGGAGAATGATGTCCTGGTCGAGGAACCAACGGATTATACCCCAGGGAACGACCTGAACACTGGTTATACGGAAGCTTTTTGGAGAGCGGGTAAAAAGGCCCCTGGCTTTGAGTTTGACCAAGTACTGCCTAATTTTTGTGACTATGCTGTACAATTTATTGAAGAGCAGGCTTCAGGTGATCATCCATTTTTTCTTTACTTACCCCTAGCAGCTCCACACACACCCTGGGTACCAACCACGGAGTTTAGATCAGCTACTGAAGTGGGAACCTACGGTGACTTCGTAACTATGGTGGATGATGCCGTTGGGCAGATCTTGACCGCGCTTGAGCGAACAGGAAAGAAAGATGAGACTTTGGTCATTTTCACCAGTGACAATGGTCCGTTTTGGACGCCGGAATTGATTGAAAAATATCAACATCGTTCAGCGGGAAATCTGCGTGGTATGAAGGCCGATGCCTGGGAAGGAGGTCACCGGATCCCATACATTGTCCGATGGCCAGGTCAGGTAGCCGCCGGTACACAAAGTACGGCATTGACCAGCCTCACTCATCTTTTTGCCACCATAGCCGAAGTGTTGCAAGTCCCGGTTCCGAAAGGTTATGCCGAAGATAGTTACAGCATCTTGCCAATTTTGTTGGGCACAGCTAAAGACGTGGTATCCCAACCCGCCGTAATTCACCACTCATCACGCGGTTATTATGCCATCCGTAAAGGCGATTGGAAATATATAGATGGTCTGGGATCAGGCGGCTTCTCTCCTCCCCGCAGTTATGATCCTAAACCCGGTGAACCGACAGGTCAGTTGTATAATCTTCGGCGAGATCCTGGTGAGATGGAGAACCTATTTTCAACACATCCTGGCAAGGTAAGAGAATTGACCACCTTGCTCACATCGATCAAAAAATAACCCAACAACCTCTTATCGATGATGTTGCAACTTGACCTTGGCATTGGAAATGGTATAGCTCCATAAACCAATCTATTGAGATAACTATGCTAATGAGTAATTGCTCAACGAAGAATTCATTTATATTCACAAACAACAATAGTCTAATGATGCACATTGGAGATCTCATCCTGTCCTTTCTTAGGAAAAAGAGCAAAAATCCAGATCAAAATACGCCTGAGGGACTTTGTCCCAATTGCTGGGGAATGCAGGAGTATGGTGGAAATTTTTACAAGGCCCTAAAAAACGAAGGCATAAATATCGATCATCCTGATGAAAGAAAAGGCTGGATTGTAGACTATGCCGAAAAACATCTTGGGGATATTGTACTGACCGAAGAAAAGGAAGGGATTGTCTGTCAGAAATGCAAAATTTCCTATCAAAAAACTTGATCCTTTATTCAATGCATAGCTTTATCACATGCCCAGGCTTACTAAGATTAGGGGTGGTTTTGGTCCTTGTCGCAGCAATTTTACCGATCAATGCCCAGTATCTACAAGTGAGTCCAAACCATCGATATCTTCAGAATGCTGAGGGTAAGCCCTTCTTTTATCTCGGCGATACCGCCTGGGAATTATTTCATCGCCTTAGCTTGGTGGAAGCCAGTAGGTATCTGGAAAACCGTGTCGACAAAGGCTTCACTGTAATTCAAGCCGTTGTATTGGCCCAACTGGGTGGCCTCAGCGTTCCAAATGCTAATGGTGACCTACCCTGTATAGATCGTGATCCCGCCCAAATTGAAGAAGCATATTTTGAGCATGTTGATGCCATTATTGGCATGGCAAATAAGCTGGGATTGGTCATTGGCATGCTTCCCACCTGGGGTAGTTACTGGAGTTCTACCAACAATACCGATCCAATATTTACTCCCGAGAATGCTAGATTATTTGGGAAATTTCTTGGTGAGCGCTACCGGGAAGATTCCGTGATCTGGATATTGGGAGGTGACGAAAATATCAACAACGAAAAGGAACGATCTATAATCGAAGCCATGGTTGATGGCATTCATGAAGGAGATGGGGGCCATCATCTTATGACCTTTCACCCACGGGGACCAGGTCGATCTTCAGACTATTTACATCAGGCATCATGGCTGGATTTCAACATGTTTCAGTCTTCACATTCGAGTCATGATCACGACAATGGACTTTTTGCTGAACATGACTATTCCTTGCAGCCCACAAAACCCACCTTAGACGGAGAACCTCGGTATGAATGTATTCCCGTGGGATTTTATTTTAGGGGAGCCAATCGACTGGACCTATTTGACGATTATGATTGTCGGCAGGCCGCCTACTGGTCCATCTTGGCTGGTGCCTGTGGGCACACCTACGGCCACAACAGTATCTGGCAAATGTATAGTGAAGGCCGGGATCCGATCATCGGAGCAACCGTGCCATGGAATGAAGCCATGGATCATCCAGGTGCATTTCAAATGCGTCATCTCAGAAAATTATTTACTGTTCGACCATTTCATAAATTAATTCCCGATCAATCCATTTTGCTTCAAGCATCGGCAGATGCCGGAGCGAAAGTTCGTGCGGCTGTGTCTTCAGATCGATCCTTCGCCATCATTTACTCCCCTCGGGGAAAGCCTTTTACGGTAAATCAAGATGTGATCAAAGCATCCAAATTAAAGTCGATCTGGTTTGATCCCCGTTATGGAATCAGTCACCCCATACATACTGGAAATACATTTGCTACCCAGACTTATGCTCCACCTACCCAGGGTCGCGGCAATGATTGGATCCTCATCTTGGAGGATAGTGAAAAAAATTATCCGATACCATAACCATTCGGTCAAACTACCATTGCTGGCCAAATGATTCACTGAAACAGGTTGAGAAAATAAACCTCCGATTTACTGGCCAAACTTATTGGTTTTCCAACCAAATACTGAGTGCCAAGCGAAGCAGAGTAAGCCCGATTGTTCTATTCCTTCCTAAATTTGACAAGAGCACCAAGGTATATTTTTGCTAACTTACTTTATCCTAAACATAAGATGGTGGGTAAGCAAAATCAACTTTCAAGAAGAGAATTCATTACGACAACGAGTACAGCGGCAGGAATTACCATTGTGCCGAGTCGAGTAGTTTCGGGCTTTGGCCACATTCCTCCTTCTGATAAGATCAACGTGGCCAATATTGGATGCGGGACTCAAGGAATTCGTGAATTGCCTGAATTGCTACAGCACCCTCAAGTGCAAGTGAGGGCTCTATGTGATGTCAATAAATATGCTACAGGATATATCGACTGGTCGCCCCATGGTCTAAAAAATCGAGTTCGCGATCTACTGAATGACCAAAAATGGGGAAGCAATTTACCGGGGATACCCGGTGGTTTGGAGATAACCGAACAGATTGTAAATACCTTCTACGAAAGAAATGGAAATGGATCAAAATGCCGGATCTATGAAGATTTTCGAGAGTTGCTGGAAAAGGAATCCGAGATCGACGCTATTAAAATTATGACCCCCGATCACCTTCATGCTACGATAGCCATTGCTGCTATGGAAAAAGGCAAGCATGTAATCACACACAAACCCATCGCGAATCGCCTGAGGGAGGGAAGGCTCACCATTGAAAAGGCACGTGAGACCGGTGTGATAACCCATTTACTTGCCTGGAGCGAACGCCCTCAGTACCATCTGATCAAATCATGGATTGATGATGGTGTTATCGGAAATCTGAGAGAGATCCACAATTGGTCATACCGGCCAGTTTGGCCGCAATGGATTTCCTCTCCAGAGGATCAACATCGCATACCCGAGGGCTTTAACTGGGACCTGTGGCTTGGGCCAGAACAGCCCCGTCCTTATCACCCCAACTACACCCATAATGTCTTTAGAGGGTGGTACGACTTCGGAGGAGGAAGCATTGCCGATATGGGTCACTACAGTCTTTTTCCCCTCTTCCAAATTCTCGGGATTGACAGGGCACCTGTAGCATTGAAATCCTATGGCACAACCCATCGAACAATTGAGGATCAGGTATGCCGTTGGGTGAAGAATGACGTTGCCTTCCCTTACTCATGCATGATTAAAATGTCCTTTCCACAACAAGCCCAGTTGCCTCCTTTTGATTTATTCTGGTACGATGGAGGTATGAAACCCTTCGCCCCTCATGAACTCGAAGTTGATGATCTCGACATTGCAGATGAGGGTCTGATGATAGTGGGAGATCAAGGAAAAATCTTGGGCGGATTTCGGGGTGAGTCCCCCAGGATTGTTCCGAATTCTGCCATGCAGGCTTACCAGGGGAATAAGGAACCTACTGAAGCAGATGAGGAGGTTACGCGAACCGAAACCTGGGTAAGGGCTTTGCTGAACGACGAACAGCCTCCGGGGAATTTTATGGAGGCTGCCTGTATAACCGAGACGATTAACTTGGCAGCTGTAGCACTGAGAACAGGAAAAAAAATTCACTATGATTCAGCATTGATGGAAATAACCAACATAAAGGATGCCAATCAGTATCTTACCAGGAATTACCGCTCAGGGTGGGAACTGTAAATTCACATAAAACTGGAGCATGAAACGCAGAGATTTTATAAGAAATAGTGCGCTTGGCATTAGTGGCACTGTAGCTACAGCTAGTACCTGGTCAAACACAAATAGAAATAAATCACCGATTATGAAAGATGATATATCCCTGGCCCAATGGGCTCTGGTGCAGGAAATCAGAGATGGAAAATGGAAGAATCTTGACTTTCCAAGAATTGCTCGTGAAGATTTTAATTTAAATGGGATTGAATTTGTCAACACCCTTTTTGAAGTACCCACAGTAAATTATCTCAATCAACTAAAAAAGAATGCCGATGAATACGGTGTGCAAATGGTGCTGATCATGGTCGATGCAGAAGGTGATGGCGCAGAACCCACACCGGAGCTTAGAAAACAATTCGTGATAAATCATCAAAAATGGGTCGATATCGCTTATTATCTGGGATGCCATGCGGTTCGAACCAACTGTCGTGCACCCAAAGATACCGATCCCAAGGAAGCCCTAAAGTGGGCTCACGAATCTTATCAGCTGCTGCTGGGATATGCCAAACCATCAGGAATTAAGATTTGTATTGAAAATCACGGAGGTGTCAGTAATAATGCTGATTGGATGGTAGAATTAGTGAATGAAATTGACGACGAGCAGTTTGGCACTTATCCAGACTGGAGGCAACCATCAGATGATTTTGATAATGTCGATTATCTTAAAAAGACCATTCCCTTCGCCATCGGCCAATCCTATCGCAATCAACCAACAGAAGCTGAGACAGCCAAAATGATAAAGATTAGTCAGGATGCAGGTTACCAAGGCTGGTATGGGATAGAATCTAGTGGACGAAAAGCCATTGCAGAAGGCATATCCATTTTAAAGAAGCATTTATGAATAATTCCACTAACCAGTTCGAGTTTTGTAAACATCAAAATGATAGGTTATGGCGAAAAAAGGTATTTCCATAGCATTTTTGGCACTAATCAATTAATAATCTTAGCCTGAAAAGCCCAGATTAAATTAGTATTCTTTTAATGACAAAAGCTCTATCTCTTTGGCCTCTCTCACCTTACATTTTATTTCTCTACTGTTGCTTTGTCTTACTGGGAAATGCCAATTCTGACAATGACCGCAAAATCCATCTTACTTTAACAGAAGGAACCAATGTTTCGGCAGCTATTGCACCGGCTGGTGATAAGATAGCCCTGGATCTCCAGGGCACCCTTTGGCTTTTGCCTGCGGATGGTGGTAAAGCTGAACCAATCACTGATCAATTTGGAGATGCGCGACTTCCCGCTTGGTCGCCGAATGGAGAAAAGATCGCATTTCAAGCCTACTGGGACGGAAATTATCACATTTACACTATAGATCCACTTAGCAGGGAAATTGAAAAATTGACTAGTGGAAAATACGATCACAGGGAACCACATTGGTCATCAGATCGAAAACAGTTGGCGTTTTCTTCCGATCGATCTGGAAATTACGATATATGGAGTCTAAATATTGAAGATAATGCACTACAGCCAATCACGCAAACCCAATCCTTTGATGAATCTGCACCTTTTTGGTCTCATACTGGCACCGACTTATTTTATATTCGAAAGCTTGGGGGCGAATTCGAGATCATCGAGCAAAACTTGATCGATCAAAAAAAGATCCACCACTTTCATACTGACGACAAGAAGATATTTGGACTGGCTTTGGACTTTCAAGGAAAAAACATCTACTTCAATATGCTGGACGGGCTTAGAAGTGGTCTCTATCGCCTGGCAATTGATTCTACTTCACCGGTGGAAGCAAAAGTAATTGCTGATCCCACAATTGATGTATTCCCATTTAGGCCTACCTTCTTTCAAAATAGTATCTTTTTTAGCGGTTCTGGAAAAATCTGGAAACACACTCTGGCTGATGCTGTTTCCAGTGAAATTCCACTCCAGGCAGAAATCGAATTAGATCGACCACATTATGTCCCTTACGATAGAAATTATGGCGCCCCTGGAAACTATGTGGCCAAAGGAATTTATCAACCGACAATTTCCCCGGATGGAAAGCACATTGCCTTTATAGCATTGACGGATCTCTACTACAAATCTCTGGATGACAAGCCCATTCAAATCACCAATGATCGCGCGGTGCAATTGGCACCAGCGTGGTCAGAAGACAACCAGAAATTGGCCTATGCCAGTGATGCTGGGGGCGTGCCATCCCTATGGATCTATAATATAGAAAATCAACTTCACCAACGTTTGGTCGATTTACCTGCTTTACCTACGGGTATTGCATGGTCATCAGATGATGAACATCTTGCTTACAGCATCAATCTTGGCCCAAGAGCTGGGCATGTAGCGGTAGTCGAAGTGCAGTCTGGAAAGACTTCCAAGATTGGAAACACTTTACCATTTAGCATTAGTGCTCCATGCTGGTCAAACGACCAAAAAACGATCGCCATTTCAGTGTTGCAGCCCTACTCAACATTGTATAGGGAGGGCATTAACCGTATTGTATTGCTCGATGTGGCCTCAGGTCAGTCACGATCACCAAATCAGCCAGCACATTGGTCCTTCGGAATGCGGGGTAATGACGGGCCACAATGGTCACCAGAAGGCAGCCTCCTCGCGTTTTTATCCCAAGGGTTTTTATGGACTGTTGAGATTAATGACAGGGGAGATTTTATAGGTATCCCTCACCAACAAACAGAGGCCATTACAGATTCACCGAAGTGGTTTGAAAATGGTAGGAAACTATTTTATCAATCGGCCAAGGGATTGGGGACCATTGATCTCATCACCGGAGAAAGGCAGCTCGTCAATACCGACCTATCTTTCGAAATTCTACCCAAGAAAAAGACCACAGTAATAAGGGGTGGATACCTTATCGATGGAATTGACAGTACTGTTCAGAAAATTGGAGATCTCGTCATCCGTGGCAATCGAATATTATCTATTGAAGCAGGGTCCTACGAATTTCAAGCAGATACAGTGATAGATGCCACAGGTCGTTATCTAGTACCGGGACTTATCGATATTCACAGTCATCAAGGAAGTGAAGCTGGATCAAGTCTAGGTCGCAAGTGGCTATCCTGGGGTATAACCACCACCCGCGATCCCGCCACCAATCCATACGATGCGCTGAATCGGCGGGAAGGAAGGTGGGCAGGGCGTATTCTTAGTCCCAGAATATTTTTTACCGGTAGTCCATTTGATGGCAACCGGATTTACTATGGTGGCACCTATGCTTTGCAAAATAAACAGCATATGGAGTTGGAATTTGGTCGAGCCAGTGCCCTTGACTATGATATGATCAAAACCTATGTCAGGTTGCAGGATCCCTGGCAGAAAAGCATCATCGAAAAAGCCCATCTGATGGGATTGCCTGTTTCTTCACACGAAATTTTTCCCGCTGCTGCTCTTGGTATTGACGGTGTGGAACATATTCTGGGTACCAGTCGTCGGGGCTATTCACCGAAAATGAGTCAAACATACCAAACCTATGATGACGTGATCAAAATCATTGCCAAATCCGGAATAAGTTTTACTCCAACCATCGGTATTTACGTTGGTTATGACTATGCACTTGCAGCGAATTCGGAATGGTTAGAAGATGACCGGATACGTATGTTGGAACCACCAAGAACGCTGCAGTCCGCTTTCAGTAAAATCGCAGCAGTACAAACCGACTTTGCGCAATGGGAGGAGAAGTTTAAAAACGCCACTAAAATGATAAGAGATGTCCATGAACAAGGTGGTCTTATTGTGGCCGGTACCGACGGACCCATCATTCCTTTCGGCTTCGGATTACACGTTGAGATGCTTTGCTACCAGATGGCTGGATTAACGCCTTTTGAAGTGTTACAAACGGCTACAATTAATGCTGCCAAAGCAATGCATGCCGCAGATCAACTCGGATCTATAGAACCAAATAAATTTGCCGACATTCTCATCGTTAAAAAAAACCCGCTCCTGGATATAAAAAATTTGAGACATCTTGAAAAGGTAGTTCTCGATGGCCAAATCATCAATCCACAAGATCTGCTTACTGAAAGTCGATAATCTCATTAACGGCCCCTAAAGTGGTCGCATTCAACACGGATCATAGATTCCCTCCAATGGTGCCAGAGAATATTATCGATCAAATATTTTTAGATTGAGTCAATCTGAACTTTTGAGAAATTATTTGTACACAAATAATGCAGTAGGATTCGTTACGAGGCGCATTTATGCAAAATGTAAAGATGACAAGTGATATATCAAATTCGTCAAGTTTACCAACGAGACGCAAGATTATGAATTTTTTAAACTATTGCTTACATTGTAGTTGGTTCAGCCCGCAGCCTTCCCCTTTAAGCCTTTTCCAGAAACTATTTTATTATGGACATTTTCCTTAGCAGACAGCGAGAATTGGTACAAAATCACGGTTTCTTTTACTTGGTGCCTGTGATGAATCTTTGGCTTAGATCCAAGGTTAAATCCATCGTGGCTGTTCATAGACATAGAAAATGGATTCTTAGATCTCACTTATCAGATCATTTTATAGCACAGAACCACAACCCACAATAGATTCTTTAGGGGCTATACTTCATAAATAAAATACCACGTCATGATCTTACTTCAAAGTCTCTCAACTATTCCTTGGTGGCTCCTTTGGTTGTTGCCATTTCTCTTAGGTCTCTTGCTTGGTTGGATCATTTGGTTTAAATACAAAGCACGCACCGAAGAAAATCTTGTTAAGATTGATGGGATGAGAAACCATATTGCCGATCTGGAAAGAGATCTGGATGACTGTTGGCGAAAGAGTGTAGAAACGAGAGGCAAATTGGCCGATCTAGAAGAGAAGCTACATAATGACCAAGATGTTGAGGGAGATATGGACCGGGATATACAAAGAGCATCCGATGAAAATGAGAACCAACTCAGTGGTCAAGCTCCTGAAATCCATGCAAGATCATCTGGGGCTGAAGTTTACCACGAATTGTCTAAAGACAATCTCCAGATCATTGATGGAATTGGCCCAAAGATGGAATCGGTGCTTAAAGAAAATGGAATTTCCAACTGGCAGGCATTGGCTAATCAGACCCAAGAAGATCTAAACTCCATATTGCTCAGTTATGGACATAAGTACCAAATGATAGATCCAAGTTCCTGGTCGAAACAGGCAACCCTGGCTAAAGATGGTCAATGGGATGAATTGATACGGTTGCAAAAGGGTTTTACCGCAGGTCATCAGGATCCCAAAGTAACTCCAGAATCCAAATTGGAAAAAATGTTGATCAAGTTGGGATTGCAAAAGAAATACCAACAAGATGATCTTAAGGCGATTGAAGGAATCGGGGCTAAAATAGCCGCACTGCTGCATGAGGCAGGAATTACAAACTGGCAACATCTTGCTGAAACCCCAGTGAACCAGCTTCAGGAAATCCTGAATGCTGCTGGTCCTCGCTTTAAATTGGCCGATCCAGGCACCTGGCCAAGACAAGCAGAGTTGGCTGCATCAGGTAGGTGGAAAGAACTGCAGGAATACCAGAAAGATCTAACGGGTGGAAAATAGATATTTTTTTGACCAAAGCCTCACGTGGTCCAGCTAATAACCCTCCAGTTCACATTAATATTTAAAAAGATCGCCATAGGGCCATCTTGACTTGGAAACTATAGTAGTGTACTCAATATTTTAGGGCTCTGAGCAATGAAATAGCATTTTATTGAGAAGTGGATAAGGGTATCAAAGCAACTTTACCATCTTTGCAGTAGGAAAACCAGGATGGAATGGATGTTCTCTTTATACTCGGGGGAGTGCAAGCCCTCTTTTTTACTGCCCTGATGATGGTTAAGAAAGGTAAAATGGCAGCTGATAAAGTTCTGCTGTCATGGATGGTGATAATTGCCATGCATCTCATAGGCTACTATTTGATTTCCAGGTCGGGATATCAAGGCCATCCACATTTATATTTATTGCTCCTGCCCTTACCGCTTGTACAAGGTGCTATGTTGATCCTATATGTCCATACATTAATTAAGCAACGCATTGATCGACTACTGTTCCTTACTTTCCTACCGGCTTTGACTTATTATCTGTATCTCAGCCCAAGCCTATTCAGCTCCTCAAAAGATCTCAGAGCATTTTTCGAGGAAATCCTACCTGACAATATTCCACCCGCAGCTATTTTCTTTGATGCTCTTGTCAGCGTTTCAGGGGTAGTTTTTGTCATCTGGTCTCTGGTTTTGTTGTACCATCATCGGAGACGAATGGCCGGGCGTTTTTCCTACACTGATGACCTCGATTTAAGTTGGTTGCTCAATATCATTTTAGGTATGGCATTTATCTGGACTGTAGTTATCGGCATCGATATTATGGGCACTAGGTTGCCCTCCTACCTTACCGGTACCGATCTGATATTCACAGCTGTAGTGCTGTTTGTCTTCGCAATAGGTTTTTATGGTACTCGCCAAGGGGAGATTTTTGCAGAACAACCATCGAAGCTCTTCAGCAAGGCAAGGATAAAATATGAGCGATCGTCCCTCTCGGCAGAAAATATGGAAGAGATCTTTCAAAAGCTTACCAGCCACATGGAGAGCGAAAGACCCTATTTGGAAAGCAAACTATCTCTACAAAACCTGGCATCGCAATTGGATCTACCGCCCCATCATCTTTCGCAAGTCATTAACGACAAGTGTGGTCAAAATTTCTACCATTTTGTAAATCAATACCGGGTCGAAGCCTTCAAGCAAAAGCTCGAAAATGGTGAAACAAGCCACCTCACACTTTTGGCTCTAGCCTACGACTGTGGATTCAACTCCAAATCGTCTTTCAACGCGGTTTTTAAGAAATTGACGGGATTTACACCTTCTCAGTATCAGAAGTCAGCTCTGGCGGCCCAGAGCTGAATCAGTCGGTTTCAGCCAGCACCTTGCCCTGACTTGTTCCACTTGCCAGATCTCGTTTGGCAAGCCGATTTTTATTCGTCCGAATAGGTCTTTGTCAGCCGGATTGGACGATTGCACAGCTCAGATTCGGGTTCTTTGCCCCAAAACAAACGCATGAGACAGATCACCGTCATCTTCACTTTTATGGTATTAATCCCGGCGCATGCGAGGGCACAGCAGATCTCTCAAACCGTGCAGGGTCAAATAATCGATGGGGTTACAGAGGTACCCCTGGTGGGAGCAAATGTCCGATTACTACCAAGCAAACCAATACTCGGTGCCAGCACCGATCATGAGGGTAAGTTCAGTATTGATGAAGTACCCCTGGGCAACTATACAGTAGAGGTGTCCTATTTGGGCTATGAGACATCCATCTTGACCCATGTTAAGGTCAACAGTGGCAAAGCGTTGAACCTCCGGGTGCGTCTGACGGAATCGATCCTGGATATGAATGCAGTGGTGGTATCAGGATCGAGATCTAAAGCATCATCCAACAACGACATGACTCTTGCAGGTGCCCGATCTTTCACCGTTGACGAAACCAGACGCTATGCGGGGGGTTTTGATGACCCAGCACGGTTGGCCACGGCCTTTGCTGGGGTTACCGGTACTTCAATAGCTGCAAATGCCATCGTAGTACGTGGCAATGCACCTAAAGGTGTTCAGTGGAGAATTGAGGGTGTGGAAGTGCCTAATCCCAGTCACTTGGCTGGAGCAGACATAGTCGGTGGAGGTATTGTGACCTTGCTCAGTAATCACGTGCTGGGCAATTCAGACTTCCTGACTGCTGCCTTTCCTGCAGAGTATGGAAATGCACTTTCTGGTGTATTTGATTTGAATTTCAGAACGGGTAACCCCACTGCTCGAGAGCACACTTTCCAGGCCGGTCTACTGGGGATTGATATTGCATCAGAGGGACCGTTCAACAAGGAAGGAAAATCTACCTATCTGCTTAACTATCGCTATTCCACATTGGGTTTGCTAATGCCTCTTCTGCCAGAAGACGCCAATCAACTGACTTACCAGGATCTTTCTTTCAAACTCCATTTCCCCAGTAACCTGGGCAACTTCTCCATTTGGGGTATCGGCGGAAATGACTTTGGCCAAAAGAACAAACCCCTCATTCGGGACTCCAATCAGTGGGAAGTGAGTGATGACTTTACCGACTATACTTTCGGATTTAACGTGGGAGCAGCAGGCATCTCCCACCAGATCAACCTTTCTCAACGATCTCTACTCAAAACGGTGGTTTACCACACCCTTAATCACTCCTTTTACCGGGATGACATACTTGATGGAGAAGGCACACTTAAACCCAACCAAAGATTGAAAAGCAATACCAGCATCACTGGTGTCTCAACAACGCTAAGGCGCAAGTGGTCCACCCAGGTGACATCAAAGACGGGATTGGTTTATTCCGGTCATCGCTATCGATTTGATATCCGGTCTGCTCAAAATGCAAACATTGAGCTACAGGAAATCGCCAAGAGTCAAGGCTTCGCCGGCCGATGGCAAGCATATCACCAGATGAAGTACTGGAATCAGCAATGGAGCGGCAATGCTGGGTTGCATAGTCAATTTTTTCAATTGACAAATGAAGTGACTATTGAGCCCCGATTGAGTCTGCGCTATCGCCTTTCAGACCAACATAGCTTCAGTGGTGGCTATGGCAAACATTCACAGCTCGAACCCCTTAGGCTGTATTTCATCCTAGACGATCACGGACGTTTGCTTAATCAAAACCTTGATCTGACTGTAGCACATCATTATGTGTTTGGTTACGACTGGAATATTGGGGATAACCATCGCTTAAAGATAGAGCCCTACTACCAAATGCTCGACAAGGTACCGGTGGCGCCTGGTTCAGCTTTTTCGATGATCAATTTTTCCCAGGATTGGTCATTTGACCGGGGATTGAAAAACACGGGCAAGGGTAAGAATTATGGCATTGACCTAACCGTCGAAAAATTTCTTTCTGATGACTGGTACTATTTAATCTCAGGATCGTGGTTTAGATCCAAGTATTTGGCTGGAGACCAAGTCTGGAGAAACAGTCGCTATGATCGAAGGCTAGTATTTAATGTTTTGACTGGTAAAGAGTGGGAGCTCTCCAATCATCGTCGCTTGGGTATTAATTTTCGCTACAGCGGGATGGGAGGTGAGCGGATAACACCACTGGACGAACTTGCTTCTATTGCGGCAGAAGATGAAATTTACCAAGATCCACTATCGTACAGCCTTGCTGGACCAAATATGCATCGCGTCGATGTGTCGCTTAATTATAGAAAAAACCGACCCAGAGCATCCATCATTTGGTCTCTACAAGTCAATAATATTATGGGTGCGGCAGAGTTTGAGGGCTATGAATTCAATTATCAAACCCGTAGTATGCAAAAGGTGGCACAAGCGCTTGTTTTGCCAAATCTGAGTTATAAAATCGAATTTTAAACTATAACGGTTGTGTGAACTCAGAGACCAAGAAATTCTATAGGGGCAAAATAGATGTTACCAAATCCATTTTGAATCCGTGCAGCATAATTTCTCATCTCCTCAATACTGTTGATGGGAGATAAATCAGTCCCATTACTACGCTCGCTGGTAAAATAAAAGGTTCCACTTTCTAGATCGACAAAGGGACAGTAGTCCAGTGCCGGAGAGTTGACTGATTGGCCCAGATTTCTGGCGGCTATCCACTGGCCCTCCTCATTTCTTTGGCTGATATACAGGTCTCCCCCTCCAATGTCGTCAGGTCTTCCAAATGAACTAAAGATGAGCAAATCTTCATCCGGCGATATATAGGCATTGAATTCATAAAATTCCGTGTTGATCATAGAATCAAGCAATTCTGGATCTTGATAATTTCCCTCGATCCATTTACTTAAGAAAATATCCTCCCGACCGATACCATCTGGCCTGGATGCGGTAAAGTAAATGGTCTTGCTGCTGCTTACAGCCGGATAAAATTCATCACCCAGAGAGTTGATTTCCTCTGGCATTGGAACCGGTACCGACCAGTCCCCATCGTTTACCTCCACATACCAAATGTTGTAATCGAAACGAGATGTGTCTCCACCGATTGGACGGTTGGAGGCAAAGTAAAGTCGAGATCCATCGGTAGAAAAGAAGGGCTCAATGTCGTGATGCGAACTATTGAAAGGAAGCATGGTCATCTCAGACCCGCTACCTTCTTGCAGTGATATCATGACCAGGTTTCTAATGGTCTGCTTGTAATCACCCAGAGTATATACCAGCATCTGGCCATCAGCACTAATGGCTATATCGCGCTCATATAGAGAGGTAGAAATAACATCAGGAGCCAAGATCTCCAGTTCAGTCGGTGGCCTGAGGATGTTATTTGATAGAGTTAATTGTTCGTCAGTTTCAAACCCAGTCTGACAATAACACATCATTCCGATCAGGCATGCAAAAAAGGGGATCTGGTTCTTCATGATTATGATCAATTGAAAAGAGATGGGATTAAAAATATCCATTTACCGTCAAAATCAATGAGCCTCCATAATTTGTTTTACATTTAGGTATATAATAAGCTCATGAAAGGAACGCACCTCGGCGAATTTGAAGAGTTGGTGCTGTTGACTGTAGGTATACATGACTCCACAGCATACGCGGTAAAAATCGTCCAGGAGATAGAGAAGTGCACCGGAAGGTCGGTCAGTCTAAGCCCGGTACACAGTGCTCTATACCGCCTAGAAAAGAAGGGATTTGTGAAATCACAGTTAGGTGGTGCAACCTCGAAAAGGGGTGGACGAAGAAAAAGGTTGTATGAATTGACGACAAGTGGTCGAGCTGCTTTGGAAAATGTAAGAAACCTAAGGAACCATCTTTGGAGCTTGTTGCCAGATATCAATTGAATAAACTATGGACGATCCTTCAACTCCGCCTAAATGGGCTCAAAAATTTTTGAACTTATATTGTCCATCTTCGTTGATCGAAGAAATTGAAGGTGACCTTATTGAGACCTTTCGCTGTAATGAAGAAAAATATGGAGCTAAAAACGCCAAACTCAAATACACCATCGAAGTGCTTAAGCTCTTAAATCCGACTACATTCAAACGTTCTAAAAACATGAATAAAAAGTCTTCTATTGATTTCTTCAACAGCAACATTTTTCATAATCACTTAAGGGTTGCCAGACGGAGTCTATTTCGAAATCCGGGAATATCCCTGGTTCACATTGGCGGCTTCACGATAGGGATTGCTTCGTTCATTCTGGCAGTTCTACTGGTCAGAGATAGTTTCAGCTACGATCGGCATCATCCGGACTATGATCAAACTTTTCGATTGATCGCCAAACGCGGTGGTTCAGATCAAAGTGGAGAATGGGCTGGCACATCCCCAGCCACCTCACCCGCCCTGCAAAAAGAATTCCCCGAGGTTAAATCTACCCTGCGATTGCATCAAATTCGGCAAAAACTCCTTTTCAACCACAATGGGACTCAGTATTTGGAAAGCAAAGGGTTTTTTGCTGAACCTGCAATCTTTCAGTTTTTCGATCTACCATTGAAATATGGATCCATTGATAATATTCTAACCACACCAGATCATGTGGTGCTGTCGGCAACACTGGCCCAGAAATATTTCGGGCAAGCCAATCCGGTTGGAAAATCGATAAAGATTAATAAGCATGAGCTAAAAGTGGTGGGTGTTTTGAAGGAGACAATGTCCTCCCACTCACACCTTCAATTTAATTATCTACTAAGTTTCGAAAATTTATTGACCCGGGTTCCTCCGGAAAGAATGCGGAGTTGGGTATGGCAAGACTTTTACAACTACATCAAACTATCGCCTCAAAGCAATCAAGAGGTGTTCAATCAGAAGTTGCATCGTTTTAGTGAAAGATTTGCTCATCCGCAAACCAAAGAGTATGGATTTTATTATCACCTAACCTTACAACCACTAAAAGACATTCATCTATACTCTAGTCAATTACAAAACGATGTAGCAGTAAGGGGCAATTACAAATACATCTATGGCCTCGGTTTTACTGGCATTTTCCTTTTGTTGATAGCATGCATCAATTTCATCAACCTAACTACAGCCAAGGCAATGGGAAGGGCAAAGGAAGTAGGCATACGTAAAACAACAGGTGCAAGTAAATGGCAACTAATTACTCAATTTATTACTGAGGCCCTATTACTTGTAGGCACTTCAGGTTTTCTCGGCATAGTAATCAGTGCCTTAATGATTGCTCCCCTCAATAAATTCGCCGGTCGGACTTTGGCCTTCCCATGGTTTCAAGAACCTTTGCTGTGGTTTGCTTTACTCGCTTTGATTTTTATTATTGCATTGCTATCGGGAGGTTATCCGGCGCTTGTACAATCAAATTTTCGTGTGGTACAGGCACTTTCAGGCAGCAAAATGACGCAAAGTGGAATATCCCTTGGGTTACGGAAAACTTTGGTGGTCATTCAATTTGCCATTTCAACATTTCTGGTCATTTCAGTGATCATTATTTACCAACAAATAAATTATCTCAGTGAAAGTGATCTCGGTTTTCAACGAGAACAAATCCTCCATTTTCCAATGAGGGGAGATATGTTTGACGACTTCAGAAAAGTCAAACAATCATTTCTACAGATACCAGGTGTAGCTTCCGTAAGTACGTGCTATGGTCTTCCGGGTGATATTGTAGCTGGAGATGATATCATTGTTCCCACTCCGACACGTCAGACTTTTCCAGCCCGGATTTTTGCTGTTGATCATCAGTATATTTCAACTTTAGGCATGGAAATCATTGCAGGCAGGGATTTTGATCGATTAAAGGGCCTGGATGCAGATGGTGGTTTTATCATTAACGAGACGGCAGTGAAAAATCTACGCCTGGGAAACGCTCCGGAGGAGGCCATTGGTCAACCTCTGGAATGGAAAATGTGGAGCGATCAGGACACACTGAAGAAAGGACAAGTGATTGGTGTCGTGAAAGACTTTCACTATGCCAGCCTTTACGACCCCATTGAAACTGCGGTACTACACATCTATCCCGAGGCCTATTGGAAGGCTGCTATAAGCATTGAGTCAGGAAATATCTCTGGAACCTTGGCATCGATTGAAGAAACCTGGAAACAATTTGATACAGGTTATCCACTTGATTATCAATTTGTGGATGAAAGTTTTCGGGCCATGTATGAAGAGGAATCAAAGCTAAAGACGCTGCTCTGGATTTTAACTGGACTTGCCATCTTCATCGCCAGCATAGGTGCATTGGGCCTTGCCACACATGCTACCCAGAGACGAAGTAAGGAGATCAGTATTCGAAAAATTTTGGGCGCAAGCAGCCTCAATATAGTCACCATACTTTCACGGGATTTTCTGACATTGGTTCTCATTGGAATCGTAGTGTCCATTCCATTGGCGTGGTATACTAGTGCCAAGTGGCTTGAAGATTTTGCCTACCATATTCCCATGTACTGGTGGATCTTTGGCCTAGCAGCGGTTTTAGCCCTCGGTATTGCCAGCTTGACGGTAGGTTTAGAAAGTCTAAGGGCTGCCCTAGTACCCCCTGTCAGGGCTCTGAGAGATGAGTAAACCTCGTATCCCTAATCAACTGGAGGATTCTTTTGCCATGTACTATCATTTCGCCTAAAATTGTATAGTCTGTAGGCACCAGACAATGTTGGTTTATTGAGCATTACTCCATAAAAAAACCAACACTCCCTCCGACCCAATCTTTATCCCTATTGTATTTTACACCAATCATTTCACCCTTGGATAAACGAGTTAAATTATTGACAATAATGGGTTTCTCTTCTTCCGGAGGCCAGAGCATCAGCATCCGCACCTCACACTTTACCGGCTCATTGGGAGCTTCGATGACTGGCTCGTACTTGATCTTTTCTTGTAAAATATAATTGGTTGGGTTGCTGGTTTTCTCAATAGCTTCCCGGCTAACATTAAATATGACCCCGGCACCACTAAACGAAAACATGGGCTTTAATACATAATTTTCCAAATCGCTCGGAATCTCATTAAGATCCTTCAAAAACCAGGTTTTTGGCACATATGAGCTTTGAAACAATGGCAAAGTGTATTTGCTGATTCTAAAAAACCAATTCGGATGTCCGGCCCATTCCACATCGAGATCATCGGTAAATAAAAACTCTCTTTTCAAATCATGACGTTGAATCAATTCATCAAAAATCACCCGATTATAAATCCGGTGAATATCTACTTTCTCACCAGACTCATTAATATAATACAAATTTCGACCGGATTTTCTGACATCGCTGATACAAAGAGCTTTTGTGCCACATATCTTTTCAGTAACTAAAAAGTCAATACGAGTGGTCTGCCGGTTGGGTTCAATTTCGAGTAGAATCACGTTTTTGGGTTCGTGCGATCCCAAGATTGTTCTACACAATAATGCTTGATATTCCTCAGATGTCATCCCTATCAAATGAGAGCATTCTTCAGGCAAATCGAAATGTTTGCGATACATGGAAGCGACAAAATCCTGATAGAGATACAATGATGGGAAGCCCTGTACTTCAATCAATTTTGGCACCAATCGACCTTCTGTATCGCGTGTAATTCCAAAATCCATTTGCAAAAAGATGGTATGATCATCTTCCGCAGGTACCCGATAATCATTTTCTAGGGCATTCTCTGTTAAATCCTTGAAATCCGGCCGACAAATGACTTCACACAATTCCCGGCAGGCATCAAAAAGCCTCAATTTCAAATCATGTGGGATAAAGACCGGTGTCTCGGCAATTCGAAAGTTTGGGGTGTGATTAAAATGATCACAAACATCTTGTAGAAATGTCTGATAGCGTCCGGGCGAGAAAGATTGATTGAATTGCTTCCGAGCATTTACTTCCATGTCAACTTAGTCCACTGGTAAACTCGATGTGGAATATAGTGTTTTGCGTGCAAACTGCAGAAATTGAGGAAGTATCTTCTGGTAGGTAAGATTTAGCTTTATCGGATCACGCAGATGAAAGAGCATTTCTTCGTATACAGTGGCTCCGTGATCTTCAATAATTTGGGTACGTCGATCAGGCTTCATTATGTGCTCATACATTCCCTCTGGATAAGCTTCAGGATGAAATTGTGTACCATAAATGGAGGTTCCCAACCTAAAGGCCATAATAGCGGCTGGACTGTGGGGTAAGCGGGCTTCATGCTCAATCGCTAGAATCTCTGCCTGCAAATCACCAAGCCGGTCAAAATTTGGGCGTGTCACTTGGTACTTACGGAAATCAGCCGCATAGAATGGATCCGGCAGATATTGGAACAAGTGATCCGTCCGCCCCTCAAGCGTCTTGCGAACGGGAAATATGCCAAACGACTCTCTGGGTCTCCGTGTTATCTTTCCCAAACCAAAATGATGACAAGCAATCTGGTACGAATGACAGATAAAGAAAACCAACTTCTGTCTCCAGGAAGACCTATTATGAGCTACCAAATCATCCAGTAAATCAAAATACGGTCTACCCCAGTCCTCAACGCCATCCAGAGGATGCCCCGGTCCGCCAGTAGAAATATAGATATCGAAAGATAGATCTGGCAATTGCATTTCTCCGCGAAGGTTAAAAACACTGTAGGAGATATCGGCAAATCGTGAATCCAATAAGTCAGTGATACTTTTGAGTCCAAGGTTCGACTCATTATTGTACATATCAATGACAGCAAGCTTCAACATAATCCAAGCTATTATTGGCCGCGCAAAGATAGCCAATTATCCAAAATTATCGTCGTTGTAAAGCACTGATCAGAAAGCATGTATCCGATGTAAATGGATACATGTTATTGATTTACTGAATTTTACATATGAAAATTATCACATATGTATAGTGCTAAGAAAGCACTTAGTTCAGGGAAATGGCTGGAAACTGGAGATCCAGAGATTGGTTATAGGTCGCGAGAGGAGTAATAATGGGCTCAACAACGCCATTGACTGGCAGTGCACTAACGATCTCCCATGCTTCAAAATCTGATTCAGCAATAAGTGTGACCCATACTCTCGAGTGGTCTTGTGCTGTGCCATAGGTCTGAATTTTTCCTTCTGCAAGCAACTGATTCATTTGATAGAAGGCGGCTTCTTTGACAGTATGAAAGTGCTCGCCTAGCTCTATTTCGGCTAAAAAAATACTTTTCATGGCACATTTCTTTTGTGGTCTTACTATTAAGACTACTTCTAGAACGATTTGTCATACAGAAGGATGCGATTTAACAGAAAATTAAAAGTCGACCTTAGACGAAAGATAAGATCACATCGACCAGAAGTCCGGAGTTCAGGCTCCCATTGACTTTTTTTGCTGGATCGGCCTTAGATCTTCCTGATGCAGCTATTCTCGGGGGCTCCCAACAAGTCAAATACCAGACTCCGCTCTACGCTAAAAAGATGATGAAGTCTGGATCCCTGTATCAAAGCATCAAGACCCTCATCTGCTCAATAGTAAACTCCTTCAGATCCATGATCTGCATACCTGGTCTCGGGGGCCTTATCAATCTCGCAGTCACAGATACCATTGAGATTTGCTGATGCAAAAGCCTATCGTATGGTGTAACTCAAGCTTAAACCAAGAGTCACACCCCGTTGAAAACTTTCATAGATGTACTCTCTGTCCAAATATGTTGAGGACAAGGTATAAGGTGAATCAAGCAAATTTTGGACGGTAAATTTTGCCGTAAAATCTTGGAATCTTTTCGAAATACTAAAATCAAGTTGCGACCTACCTCGATCAAATACATCGGGTGTGTTATCCCGACCAAATAAACGCAAGCGATCACCCACTCGATTTAGTGACACTACTGCTTCAAAACCAGCCTGGTCCTGGGTGTAAAGCAGGGCAGCATTCATTATGAAAGGCGCTTGTCCTTCAAATGGGCGCTCAGTGCGTTCCGTGGTATTGTTCTCTTCACGAACATCGGTCGAAGCCTCAATCAATGAAAAATTTGTATTGATCTTAAAGTTATTCAGTTTATCACTGATAAAACCTAATCCTTTGCGCAATTCAAACTCAATACCGTACAAGGTGGCCTCCGGCACATTGGTATATTGCAGTGTGGGGTTGGGTGTTCTCAAATAAAAAAGCGTAATGGGATTGATAAATTTCTTATAGTATCCACTTACTGAAACCAATTCACCGGCATCCATAAAGTATTCCCATCGCAGATCATAATTTGAAATATTGGTTCGATCCAGATTGGGATTACCTACAATGGTAAATTTTGTGGGTGGATCGAATGAACTAAAGTTTGCGATCTCCCTCAGATTAGGTCGGGCTAATGTACGGGAATAGGAGCCTCTGATATTGCTGTTTTCACCTAGAGCATAAATCAGGTTAAAGGATGGCAAAATATCACTTACGTCAATTTCCCCAAATCGTTCTGAGTGATCTAAAAATGTATCCAAACTTTCGACTGAAATATCAGTGGCTTCCCATCTTGCACCACCAATAAATTTCAATTTTTCGGACAACGCCAAGGTAATCATCCCGTAACTCGCATAGATATTTTCACTACCTAAATAGGAGTTTCTAGGTACCGTCACGTCGAATAAACGATTACCTATAATATACCTTGGCTCCTCACTTCCGGCATCCTCCAATACCTGAACGATTCCTATATTGTCTTCGCCCAGGTAGGCATCAATATCACCATCTACATCAGCAAAGGATTGCCCAGCGTATAACTCGTTTCGAAAAAAGAAAGGACTTTCACGAAGTATTTGATAACGAAATTCATGAAAAGACCGATCTTTCTGGCTCAACAAGCCACCCAGTTTGACCTTATTGCTGCGGTTGGCTCCTAGCGGAATTGTCAAGTCCAGTTTAAGATCCATCTGTTCATCTTCAAGGTTTCGATAGAAGTGAAATGGCAACTGAATATCAGAAGCGGGCAGGTTATAAAAATCTGTATTCAAATTTCGAACATATTCAAAAAATCTCGTGTCGGGTTCGTCTTGAGTGATTGAAGCCAGGCTCCCCTTCCACTCGATTCGCGTGTTATTCCATCCAGTGATCACATGCTCACCGCCCAGTTGATAATTCAGCATTTCGCGTTCCTCCCAGACCAGCGAAAAGCCCTCAAGATTTCGTGGATAAATCAAGTTATCGGGACGCTCTCCAATGATGGATCTACCACTCTTATCAGTCTGGTGGCTATATATGGTATTGAATGTCACGGTGTTTGACTGACCTAGCTTGTATGACAAACCCACCATACCATTCATCGCAGGAGTCTGGGTACTAAGTGTTTCTCGAAAGTTGCCTTGATTAAAAAGTGTGCCTGTAGCAAAATCATCCAGGATCCAATTGGCCTTTTCATAACCTGATAGATGGTTATATTTCTGACTAAAAGACCCTGTCAATATTAGACCGAGAAGATTCCTGCCAACTTGATATTGATTTCCCAAGGATAGCGTAAACCCATGATCCAAAGGTGTTGACAAATTGGATGGAGTAAAGTTGTTGTTCGAAGTCCGAATCAATTGATCAACCAGTCCAGCAGCTGCTCCAGCTCCTTCGCCACCATCACGTGGTCGAGGAAAAAGGGATTGATTGAGCAGACCAAGGTCCTGAACCATAGGATCATCAAATAATAAAGGTCTTGAGCGGCTGCCGTCATCATATCCCCAATAATCACTTTTGCCACCCTCATAACTCAGAAAATCATTGATACGGTTGTTTTGTGGATTGTAGCCGGCAGAGGTGGTTAACGTCAAACTAAATTGCTCTGGAAAAGATTTGGTACGGATATCTACACTCCCTCCGGTGAAAGTGCCGGGAAGATCAGGTGTAAAGGTCTTGGACGTGATGATGTTATCCAATAAGTTGGTTGGAATCAAATCAATCTGTGCACTGTTGCGATAGGGATCGGCACTGGGCAGCACCAGGCCGTTCAACTGAGACAAAGAATATCGGTCACCAAGACCGCGGATATATACGTATTTACCGTCACTAATTGTGGCACCACTTACCTTCTTCATCGCCCCTGCCGCATTGCTCACACCATATCTATTCATTTCCTCAGAGGAGATTCCATCTTGAATCTTATCGGATTTTTTACGCAAGAGAAGCAGAGCGTTTTCAGATCGTTCGATGGCCTTTGCCTGCACCACGATATCTAGTTCTAAATCTACCGTCTGGTCAGAAAGCGTTACATCCAAAATCGTAACTTCTCCACCCTTGACTTCAACCCCTGAAACAGTTTTCTCTTGATATCCAACATAACTATAAACTATAGAATGTAAGCCAGCAGGGGCCTCAAACTGATATTTTCCATCGATATCTGTACTCGTACCAGTACTGGTTCCAGCTATAGCCACATTGGCAAACATCAGGGGTTCACCGGTATTCTCGTCTAGCAAGGTCCCGCTAAGGATCCCCTGGGCATGGCAAAGCACACCAGACAGCAAAATTAAAGGTATCAGAATGTATTTCATGTAAAAATAGTCTTGTCAACTTGAAGGCAAACTTAGCTTCCTGCTTTTACCTGCTGACGAAGCCAATATTACATTAGTATTAAAAAAACAACATTCGCGAGAGGTGAGATGTAGTTGACTTTTAGGCCAATCTAGGATCCTAATGTGGTGATACCATAACCTTCTGAGTGGCTACTCCGCTTTCCGTTTCCAAGGCAAGAAAATAGGTGCCTGGGTTGAGGTTAACGGCCTCAATACGGACACGGTTGAACCCACGGAAGCGCATTCCTAGATTCTTGCTTTCAATCAATCTGCCGGCAACATCCATCAGCGTCATTCTTACGCTACTGGCTTGCGGGAGATCGAACTCTAGCCAAGCATAACCACTGTATATAGGGTTGGGTATTGTATTCAACTGCCATCCGTTTTCGATCACATCACGATTAGATACTACTGTCAGATCACCAAAAAAGCCATGGGCATCCATCGCCGTCCAACCTAAAGCCCAGTTCTCTGAATTGTTAAAAGCGCCCCGGTATTCAGTTGACTCAATGAAGCTCGGAGCATTGGCATCCTGTGCCGCTCCACTCAGTGCCGGAGATCCCGCATTGGGTCTAGGATCCAATCCGCCATCAGGCAACCTCGAAATACCGCCCAACATAGGATCCACATCCTGGTCCGTATTACCGGCTTCTAATGCCAACAATACGGTATCGTTGTCTTCCAACACATACTGATCGTAACCAAAAATGATGTTGTTTGCAAAAACTGTCTCTCCTGCTGCTATACGCTCCTTGGAAGTCCCATCAGCTGCTACGGCATAGCCGCCTGACATCAAAATCAAGCTGTTCCAAATCTCGACCGCTCCATCGCTCTTCAAAATAATCCCGTCACTCTCTCCATTGGCACTGCCGGTTCCTGCACCAATAAAAGTCGCATTATAAATCCTGCCTACCGTCTTCGGCCCCTTGTCTTCTCTTTCGGATCCGTCATACTCGATCGCATGATCGCCACCAAATTCTGCATCCAGATCCTGCTGTAATGAGAAAATATACTGCATCGATCCTTCCCAACTCTCATCAAAATCATACGAATCATCTCCAACGTAGGCCACCACCGCATGATCTATATTTACCGCACCCCCAAATACTTCAATCCCATCATCTTTTCCCGAAAAAACTTCTACATAACTGATCTGGGTGCCTGATCCAACTCCTCCCAGGGTCAATCCATTGATCTCATTGTCTTGCTCCAGAACCGCTCCTCCATGCCGGATCGATACATACTTCAATACTCCTGAGTTGTCTGCATTGTCCTCGCCTCCATATTGGTTGCGTTCATCGCCCATGGGTATCCCTTCAATGAAATCCGTGCCTCCATCTTCTCCAATGATTGCTTTTCCCAAAATCACCACGCCTCCCCACTTTTGAAAATCAAAGGGCGATAGATCATCTGTGGTACTCAAGTCATCCTCATCACTGGTAAAGATGATCGGGGCATCTACAGTGCCCTCAGCCATTATCCTACCACCCCTGGCAATGATCAAAGCCGTAGAAGGATCGCCCGTCGTTGGTCGTAGCTTTGCATTTAATCACCGTACCAGGTTCAATAGTCAAAGTGGCTCCATCCTCAACGTAAACATATCCATCAAGGGTGTAATCGTTATCTGACGTTAAATGTCAGTGTTTGGCTCCAGCATCGTACACATATATACGTTAGCATCAGTGTTTCTCCAGCTTCAACATTGACCTGAGCCACTACATAGGTGATCAAAGTCAGCAGATAAGCTATAACTAAGTAAAATTTTCTCATCATTTCTTTCTAAATGTTCGATTAATAATCAGCGGCGAAGATAGACGACGAATATTAAGCCCTTTTGAATGCTTCTTTAAATTTAAATCAACTGCGCGAAGGCAAATCCAAAGGGAATTTTACAATAACTTAATATTAGTGCAACATGGGCTCTATACTAGCGGTAAGCTTTACCCTATCAATTGTTCAATTATGTTTTGGGAGCTGAGGGATCACATCTTAAAAGCCAGATCGCTTGAGTGCAGGCATTGTCTTGATATGATAGTTAATGTTAATATCTGATCCTACCCGAGTAACATATTATATTAAAAGCTAATATTTAAAACAAAGATCACATCGTCTTAATGGAGAATTAATGTTTGGTTGGGATATTTGAAATCTATCAAAATTATGAACCGAATGCCTCAAAGAGAACTGGATATCAGCATCATTTCTGACGTGCATTTAGGAACTTTAGCCTGCCACGCCAAAGAGCTTTTGCAGTATTTACAGAGTATAAAAACCAAGAGCTTGATCCTAAACGGTGATTTTATCGACATCTGGGAATTTCGTAAAAAATCATTCCCCAAAGACCATTTGGCTGTGCTGCAATGTATTCTTAAGATGGCTGCTGGTGGTACTAAGGTGTATTATCTTACGGGTAATCACGATGATGTCTTAAGAAAGTTTAGTCCTTTTCTTGCAGGAAACATAGATCTGCGTGACAAACTGGTCCTCCACATCGACCAGAAGAAATATTGGATTTTTCATGGAGATATTTTTGATTCCGCCGTCACCATCACGCCCATTATTGCCAAAGTTGCCGGTCGTGGATATAACTGGCTCATAAAGCTCAACCGGTTTATTAATCATGTTCGAGTTAGACTTGGCTACAATCGATTATCGCTCGCCAATCGAGTGAAAAGAAGTGTAAAAGGCGCAGTGAAATATATTCCTGACTTTGAGGGAATTGCGATCGATCAGGCGTCAAAGCAAGGTTATGATTACCTGATCTGTGGTCACATACATTTGCCTCAAATACGACCAGTCGAAGGGCGAAACCTTGTATATATGAATGCAGGAGATTGTGTAGAAAATCTCACAGCGCTAGAATATCGTTTCAGGAGATGGTCATTGTATTACTATGATCCAGATGATTTTCAAGTAGCCAATCCTCGGTTAAAATTGAGACAGAACCGCCCAACTAAATTGCAGATGTTTCAAAATGCTTTGTTAAACGAGGATTAAGTTTCCATTAAATCTTCTGGCAATGGGAATATCATTAAATATTGTCATTTAATTTTACACAATTCATGCAATAGGATTCGTTACGAGGTGCATTTATGCAAAATTAGCAAGCACTTTGACGAGGAGGCATAGCGAGCTATGGTGACGAGTCACCTTTGCTTGAAGTGCTTGATAATGAAGCAGAAATGTGCCGCAGTAGAATCAATTTCACACATGCTTTTGATAGGATAGAAGTAACTCTTCAATTTAAAATGTATTTTCTAATGCAATGCATTAAAAAAATGCAGTAGAAAAATCGACAAATGTGTATAATTCATAGTTGCAAACCTTTGGATATTAGGCTATTAGCACCCAAATTTGCGGCAAACTTGGCACATGTGAAATTTCCTATTGCATGTTTTGGGTTTTACCCTGATTTCTCATTATGACGCCCGGAGATGTGAAAATATTAGTAGTAGACGATGAACCAGATATCCTTGAATTTGTGGGTTACAATTTAGAATGTGAGGGTTATCAAGTGACCCGAGCCTCCAATGGGTATGAGGCCATTGATCTGGCCCTCAAAGTACGTCCACATTTGATTCTATTGGATATCATGATGCCCGAAATGGATGGTGTTACAACTTGCTATCGTCTAAAAAAAGAAGTGGAGCAAGATGATACCATGATTGCCTTTCTTACCGCCCGCAAAGAGGAATACAGTGAAATTGCTGGCTTCGAAGCTGGGGCAGATGACTACATCCAAAAACCGATCAGTCCAAGGGTACTCAACAGCAGAATTAAAGCACTCCTGAGAAGACATCGCTCCTTTGAGGCTCCCACCAACAAACAAATTCAGTTGGTAGATCTGATGCTGGACAAAGAGAAATATGAGGTAAGGGCCAAGGGAGAGAAGATTTCGTTGGCAAGAAAGGAGTTTGATATCCTCTGGCTATTTGCGGAAAAACCGGGCAAGGTCTACTCAAGGGAAGAAATCTATCGAAAAGTCTGGAGAAGTGATGTCCTTGTTGGCAACCGCACCATTGATGTACACATCAGCAAATTACGTAATAAGCTCGATCAACAATTTATTAAGACGATCAAAGGGATCGGATATAAGTTTGATATCTAGAAAACGCATTGATTCTCGTAATTTTTCAAAACTCCAAGTATTGATAGAGTATTGCTATCTTCACGGCACGGCAAGTTCCCATAAGTGCAAGTTGCAATCATTGTTTTCCAGGATTTGACCCTTTTGGATCTGGTCGGATTCTATGATCCATTGGCCCGATTGAATACCGAAGGCTTTATTCCGGATTTGGGGTGGTGTTTCTGCAGCTACTCTCCATCTCCATCAGATTCGAATGGATTTTCGTTAGCAGTCGATCTGTTCAAACCAGAGCTTGCAGGCTACGACATCCTGTGTATTCGCGGTGGTCGTGGTACGAGAGGAATCATGAATGACCAGCCATTTTTAACGTGGTTGCAGACTGCCCGAAGCGTACCCTTAAAAGTCTCGGCCTGTATGGAGTCACCTTTCTTGGTCGCAGCTGGTTTTCCAAAGGACAAGAAAGCCACCATTCACTTTGATGAATACGAATTACTGGCCAGTTTTGGCGCAGATGTGATCAAGAAACAAGTAGCGGAAGATAGGGGTTGCATTACAGGAAAGGCCGTAGCTTCATCAATAGATGTTGGCCTTTACCTTTGTGAAAAACTGGCTGGAAAGAAGGCTTGTAGACTGTAATTCCAAAAAGAATGGGTTTATAAATGAATTTTCAATTTATTCGAAATATCCTGTCGCTGGCTTCAGTGGCATATCCGTTCCTAAAAATCTATCTTTCGGGATTCCAATTTCACCGGGAGAAGGGTGAGCTGTTTGAATTCTGGAATACACTAAGAAGGGAAATGCCTCTGTTTGACAGTCTGGATCCATCACTAGTGAAGCGCATTGGGCACTATCTGCAAGCCAATAGTTTTACCTCCCAGTGGTTTTCGATATTACATAATTACACCCTGACCAAGAGAGATCGACAGGCTGGATGGTTTTTGGCGGTCGCCACCCCAATTGCCGATTATCTGGCTGATGAAGAAAGCTTGTCCTATGATCAAATTTCTGCCATATTGTCGGGTGATCGAGAGCATACTTATGCAGAAATATCTCGTTACCTCTACCGCCGAGCCAAGCAACTTCATCCGGACGGTCGGCAATTCGACCGGTATCTTGACAAAACTTTGCTGGCACAAGAGGAAAGTCTGCACCAATCATCGAATAATCTTCCCATTACAAAATTGAAGGAAATTACCTGGAACAAAGGCGGATACGCCTTGCTGCTCTATCGCTCTGCTATTAACAAGAAAATATCGAGATCTGAAGAAAAAGCCATTTGGCAATTGGGTGGTCTGATGCAGCTACACAATGACATTTTTGACCTATATCGCGATCTACAGGAGAAAATCTATACCATCCCCTCTTGTTCTAGTGATATTGTTACTCTGCATCAAAGCTTTAATGAAGAAATCTTTAAAACAGTAAGACTTTTCGAGTCACTAGACTGTTCTAAGAATGCTCAATTGAAGTTTTTCTTATTGTTACATTTGGCAGTTGGCACAGGACATATATGTTTGGAACAATACGGAGATTTGCAAGAGAAATATGGTGCTTTTGAGCCGCACAAATACCCTCGTCATGAACTCATTTGTGATATGGAGAGTTTTCGAAAAATTTGCAAAACCATATTGTATTCACTGAGACAACAGAGGCCCATTATCGTTCCTCTCAGACCAAAGCTAACCAATTTCGGTGTTAAGAATTCACAAGTATGAAATTCCGACATCCCAACTTTATTCTTCACCCTTCCATTTAGCATGAATGATATCTTCACGGGAATAAACATTGTTGAGTTTTCTAATGCGCTTGCCGGTCCGCTCGTGGGCACCTTTTTTAAGGAACTGGGAGCTGATGTAGTCAAAATAGAACCTCCCCATGGTGATGTCAGCCGTAAATGGAAACTGCCCTCTGAATCAAAGGTAACACCGGAGAGTTACTATTATTGTTGTGCAAATGGAAATAAACCTACTCAGAGCTTCGACCTCAACAAAGCAAGATCAGATCAACGAATAGTAAAATGGATTCACGAGGCAGATCTCATTATTACAAACTTCACAAGCGAGCGGGCAGAAAAGTATGGCCTGGACTATCAGGCGTTGAGAAGAATTAATTCTGAAATCATCTTGGGCAATATAACTGGCTTTGGTCTTCAGGATAACCGACCGGCCTATGACGTTCTTCTGCAAGCAGAGTCTGGCTTAATGAGCATGATGGGGCATCAGGGAAATGACCCCATAAGAGTCCCCATTCCCATTGTAGATATTCTTGCCGCTCATCAATTAAAGGAAGGTCTCCTGTGTGCATTATTTAGGAAACAAAAGACTGGGGAAGGATCAGAGGTACAAGTATCTCTTTATGACAGCATATTGTCGGCCCTGGCAAATCCAGCTACAAATTACTTAATGGGCAATGTCAAGCCCAAACGAATGGGATCAAAGCATCCCAGTATTGCTCCTTACGGTGATACGTATCTCACCCTCGATAACAAGTGGGTGATACTAGCCATCGGCAGTAATTTTCAATTTCAAAATCTATGTAAAGCCCTTAGGGTTAACAACCTGATCACAGACAAAAGATTTATAACTAATGATGATCGCGTAACAAATCGGAATGACCTAAATAAAGTACTCCAGGAAGTCTTCCTAAGAAAAGATGCCCTCCACTGGTCAAATGTATTCTACCAGGAAAAGTTATCTGGGACAATCATAAAAGATCTGGATTTCGTGCTCGATCAACCAGCAGCAAGGTCTATGATTATTAAGGAAAAAATTAACGATCAACTAACCTCTATGAGAATGAAGCAACAAGCCTTTTCATGGCAATCAGAAAGACCTTTCGAAAGCACAGGCATAGATCAGTAAGTTGCAAGGACAATTCAGAAAAAGTCCACGAGTCAGTCAAAAAAAACTTTACACAGCTAAGTTTGGTAAAATGAGCGTCATACGATCGAACGTGCAATACCAGCTGCTGAACTGTTCAGAGTCTCTGATATTCAGGTGATGCTCCCTCGGTTCTTGGAAACTTCAAGACTTGAGCCACCAGCCTGTTGTAGACAAGAGAATATTTTTAGATGATGAACAGATGCCATCACCAATTTTTTGCAAATTTTACCAAAGAGATATTAAAATCCGATCTTTCCTCAAATTGTTGTCATGAAAGAAACTATGTTTCCAAATGGAGTCAGTACTGCCTCTATTACACCACTTGATAGAAGCCTTAAACCGAATACCAAGATGCTGCTGGACCATTGCCAACGGCTGTTTGAGGATGGTGCAGATGGTGTCGTATTGTTAGGGACAACTGGAGAAGCCAACTCATTCAGTGTACTGGAACGACAGGAGCTTCTGCATGCGCTAGCTCAATCTAAACTTCCTAAAAAAAAAGTGATGATCGGCACCGGATGTTGTGCTTATACCGAAACTATATCCCTTACGAAGACAGCCGCTGACCTTGGATTTACAAATATACTTTTACTGCCACCCTTCTACTACAAACAAGTAGATGATCAAGGCCTCATCGACTATTTTTCCATGATCATTGATGGTGTGGCCCACCCCAATCTGCATGTCTACCTCTATCACTTTCCGAAGATGAGTGGGATAAATCTAAGCCTCGAAATGGTCAAGAAATTGGTGGCTAAATATCCTCAAAATCTCCTGGGTATGAAAGACAGCAGTGGAGATGTAAATCACATGAAATTGATATGTAAGGAATTGCCGGGTTTCCGCCTGTACGCGGGTACAGAAAGATACTTGTTGGATGTTTTGAGAGCCGGAGGCGCAGGATGTATTTCTGCTACCGCCAACCTGACCATTAGATCAGCGGCAGAACTGTATCGAAATTGGCAAACAGAAGGAAGTGATCAACTTCAAGGCATATTATCCTCTCTTCGTGCGTGCTTTGAGGGAAATCCGTTTATTCCCGTGATAAAGCAATATCTCGCAGCGACTAGACAAGATCCAGCATGGCTACATATTCGTCCGCCCAATCGCCTACTCGATGATCAGTCACTCCGAATGATTTTGGACAAATTTGATGCACTTCTATAAGACGCTCCGCTATTTGAAAGATTTGCGACGCTGCGCTATTGGAAAAGATTGATGACGCTTCGCTATTGGAGAGATTTGAGACGCTCCGCTATTCGAAAGATTTGCAACGCTGCGCTATTCGAAAGATTTGCAACGCTCCGCTATTGGAAAGATTTGCAACGCTCCGCTATTCGAAAGATTTGCAAACACGGCGCTATTGGAGAGATTTGAGACGCTCCGCTATTCGAAAGATTTGTGCTGCGCTATTCGAAAGATTTGCAACACGGCGCTATTGGAAAGATTTGCAACGCTGCGCTATTGGAAAGATTTGCAACGCTGCGCTATTGGAAAGATTTGAGACGCTCCGCTATTCGAAAGATTTGAGACGCTCCGCTATTCGAAGGATTTGCAACGCTTCGCTATTGGAGAGATTTGAGACGCTCCGCTATTCGAAAGATTTGCAACGCGGCGCTATTCGAAAGATTTGCAACGCTCCGCTATTCGAAAGATTTGCAACACGGCGCTATTGGAAAGATTTGCAACGCTCCGCTATTGGAAAGATTTGCAACGCTACGCTATTGGAAAGATTTGCAACGCTGCGCTATTCGAAAGATTTGAGACGCTCCGCTATTCGAAAGATTTGCAACACGGCGCTATTTGGAAAGATTTGCAAACGCTGCTCTATTGGAAAGATTTGCAACGCTCCGCTATTCCAAAGATTTGCAACGCTCCGCTATTCCAAAGATTTGCAACGCTCCGCTATTCCAAAGATTTGCAACGCTCCGCTATTCCAAAGATTTGCAACGCTCCGCTATTCCAAAGATTTGCAACACGGCGCTATTGGAAAGATTTGCAACGCTCCGCTATTCCAAAGATTTGCAACGCTCCGCTATTCCAAAGATTTGCAACGCTCCGCTATTCCAAAGATTTGCAACGCTCCGCTATTCCAAAGATTTGCAACACGGCGCTATTGGAAAGATTTGCAACGCTGCGCTATTGGAGAGATTTGCAACACGGCGCTATTCGAAAGATTTGAGACGCTGCGCTATTGGAAAGATTTGCAACACGGCGCTATTGGAAAGATTGCAACGCTGCGCTATTGGAAAGATTTGAGACGCTCCGCTATTGGAAAGATTTGCAACACGGCGCTATTGGAAAGATTTGAGACGCTCCGCTATTGGAAAGATTTGCAACACGGCGCTATTGGAAAGATTTGAGACGCTCCGCTATTGGAAAGATTTGCAGCCCGACTGAAGCTCTCTCTCCAATCTCTCCAATCTTTCCAATCTTTCCAATCTTTCCAATCTCTCCAATCTTTCCAATCTTTCCAATCTCTCCAATCTTTCCAATCTTTCCAATCTCTCCAATCTTTCAAATCTTTCCAATCTCTCCAATCTCTCCAATCTTTCAAATCTTTCCAATCTCTCCAATCTTTCAAATCTCTCCAATCTCTCAAATCTTTCCAATCTTTCCAATCTTTCCAATCTTTCCAATCTCTCCAATCTTTCAAATCTTTCCAATCTCTCCAATCTTTCAAATCTCTCCAATCTCTCCAATCTCTCCAATCTTCCAAATCTCTCCAATCTCTCCAATCTCTCCAATCTCTCCAATCTTTCAAATCTCTCCAATCTCTCCAATCTTTCAAATCTCTCCAATCTCTCCAATCTCTCCAATCTTTCAAATCTTTCAAATCTCTCCAATCTCTCCAATCTCTCCAATCTTTCAAATCTCTCCAATCTTTCCAATCTTTCCAATCTCTCCAATCTCTCCAATCTCTCCAATCTTGCAAATCTCTCCAATCTCTCCAATCTCTCAAATCTCTCCAATCTCTCCAATCTTTCCAATCTCTCCAATCTCTCCAATCTCTCCAATCTCTCCAATCTTTCAAATCTTTCAAATCTCTCCAATCTTTCAAATCTCTCCAATCTCTCAAATCTTTCAAATCTCTCCAATCTCTCAAATCTCATGTTGTGTATCTTTAACACCTTAGATAATAAAGACTAAGAGATGACTTTCACCGAAGCCGAAAAATTACTTTACGAGATGACAGAGACCGAGGCATTGCGCAAGCATGCACACACCGTTTCAGCCGTAATGCGAGCACTAGCAAGGAAATACGGTGAAGACGAAGAAGAATTTGCCATCACCGGCCTACTTCATGATGCCGATTACGAAAAATATCCTGACCAACATCCGGGGATTATCGTCGCCAAACTACGGGAGATGGGTGAGGAAAAGATTGCCCACGCCATAGCTGGTCATTATACCATCTGGAATGTACCCCGGACCAATATGTTGGATAAGTGCATAGTGGCAGCCGATGAATTGACAGGCTTTATTGTGGCTGCCAGCCTTGTACGACCTACTGGTCTGGAAGGCATGAAAGCAAAGTCGGTGACTAAAAAACTAAAGACGGCAAATTTCGCAGCCAAGGTTGATCGCGAGGAGGTGCGAAAGGGTGCCGCACTCATCGGCATGCAGCTGCCAGATTTAATAAACTTTATCATTCATGTACTGAATGATCATCAGGGTACCTCTGATAACCCATAAAGGAAAATTGGATCTCCAATGATTTGGAAACATATACCTTTTAAGGTTCGTTTCTCATAAGGATGATGACCATAAAAAAAACGTATTTCTATCTTGGGCTTTTCTTGATGCTCTGTCACCATGAAGTCACTGCTCAACTGCCGGAGGGTTTTGTAGATGAGATCGTTACCGACGATTTGGTGGCTGCAGTGGGCGTGACGTTTGTGGATACCCACCTCTTTTATCTCTGGGAACAAGATGGCCGGGTTCAAGTTTTTGAGAACGAAAAAAGGCGAGCAGAACCACTTTTGGATATTAACGAAGAAGTACAAGGCTCTGCTGATCATGGAATGCTGGGATTTGTTCTGGATCCCAAATTCAAGATGAATGGATACTTCTATGTATCGTATGTTGTCGATCCCCATCATTTGCGCTTTTTTGGCACACCCGACTATGACCCCAACCAATTGGATGCCTGGAACGCTACCATAGGACGGGTTACCCGATTTCAGGTAGACACCACAAATTACCTGCAAATGGTACCTGGATCAAGAAAAGTATTGATTGGAGCAGAGATCGATAATGGCATTCCGGTATTGGCACCAGCACACGGCGTTGGAGGCTTAGATTTTGGTACTGATGGTACCCTGCTGATTGGAACTGGTGATGGCACGACTTGGGTTGGAAATCATACCGGCGGCACAGACTACAAGGAGTTTGGATTTGACAGTCTTGGCAAAGCAATCGGAATCATCAGCCAAGCCCATGATGTTGGGTCCTACCGGAGTCAACTCCTCAATAGTTACAATGGTAAGATCCTTCGGATAGATCCAATGACAGGCCTGGGTATCAAAAGCAATCCATTCTTTCAAGAAGAAGCCCCTGAGGGTGTCCAGTCCAAGATTTGGGCACTTGGCCTGAGGAGTCCGTTTCGAATCAGGGTAAGACCAGGATCTGGTAGTGAGAATGCCGATGATGGTCGACCGGGTTCCATCTACATTGGTGATGTCGGCAGTAATCAATTCGAAGAATTAAATATCGCCAGTGAACCCGGCCGAAATTTTGGATGGCCGAGCTATGAAGGGCACTTGCTCAATGCCGGATACACTGACCAAGAAATTGACCATCCTTACATCAAAAATCCGTTGGCCGATCAAATCGGATGCCCGGCAAAAATCACCTTCGAAGATTTACTGATCCCACCAAACCGGGTCCACCAATATTTCTGGCCAAACCCTTGTGATTCCACTTTGGGTTTTAATCAGGCCACCTTTGTCCACCAGGAACCGGCTGTATCATACGGCAATCAGGTCAACAATCCCCAACTTACCTACTTGTCTGGGTTTAATGAGCAGGGAGGGTCTATGCCTACCCTGATCTCTGAAGCAAGTACTCCATCCGGTCCAATCTTTAACGGAATCAGTAGCATAGCCGGTGACTTCTACCAAGGTGAACTCTTTCCCGAGAAATACCGAAATGTATATTTCCATGGTGATTTTAGTGGATGGATTATGTCGATGACTTATGATGTCCATGAGGGTGATGAATTACACCAGGTCGAACCGTTCTTGGCTAACGCCAACTCCGTCGTTTATGTGCGATATAACCCTTTTGATCAGGCGCTTTATTATGTCGTACTAGACTACCGTGATCGTCCCAATCTCTACCAATTGAGAAGAATTGTGTACTCCGCCAATCCCAGACCAATTGCCATAGCTACTCTCGACACCACTTACGGCTATAGTCCCCTCTCAGTATCGTTATCCGCCCATCAATCTTATGACCCGCAAGAGGAAGAGATCACCACCCAATGGGTATTTGATGAAGGAGATACTTTATCTTTCATAGATAGCACCCTGGTTTTTGTGGTTGAAGAGGAAAGGCCAAAAAACATAAATATCAAACTTATCGTGACCGATGAGTCGGGCCAACAATCTACAGACCAGCATACATTGTGGCTTAACAACACTCCTCCACATGTCGATATCGTATCGATTGATGATGAAGCCAAGTATTCCCTAGAGCAACCCTGGTTTGAAGTACCGCTTGCTGCGGATGTTACTGACCGTGAATCAACAATAGAGGATTTAGGGTTTCAGTGGGAAATCAAGCTTAAACACAATGATCATTTTCATGTTGAATTTGTAGATACCCAAATGACCACCTCCCTTACACTTCCCGCGCTGCGAAGTACTGATCTGGATGCTCATTCATATGTAATCAATCTGACGGTAATTGATACCTTTGGTCTGCAGGGCTATGATGAAGTTACTCTTTTACCTGACCTCTCGACATCCATCTCTGACCAGGTCAGCAAGACTTCCATCACCGGATATCCCAACCCCACATTTGGGTATTTTCGAATTGAATCAATGGACCATAATCGTGAAATCGATCTGCTGATGACCGATATGTATGGCCGTCGAGTTCTAGTGATGCCGAGACAAGAGTTACCACTTGATCTAAATTTGCATCGAATCCGCTCTGGTTTTTACTTTCTGCAGGTTTTCGAAAAGGGGAAGCAAGTGGATCAATTGAGACTTGTCAAATTAGATTAGTCCATATCTATCACTTCAGATTTCGGAAAGCCTACCGGTTACACTTCATCAAAAATCAAATGTCCGAAATCTTCAATCCCAAAAGGTCAAAATAAATTATCATGTGACCTCAAATGTTAAGACTATGCATAGATTCTCGGTGATAGCCAGCCTCACTTTTTTCTGGGTAGTTGGGTATGGACAGTCTCCCGATAAGTGCCCTTGTTCCAAGAGCGAGTATCGTCAATTTGATTTTTGGCTGGGAGAGTGGGAAACCTTTACCAACAACAGTCTGGCTGGAACCAACCGCGTTGTACTTTTACAAGACAGTTGCTTATTACAAGAAAACTGGCTCAGTGCTAATAGAAACTATTCTGGTACATCTTACAATTTTTACGATCCTCAAGATCAAAAATGGCATCAGACCTGGATTGACAACCAGGGACAAGGCTTAAGATTGGAGGGAGGTTTGGAAAAGGGAAATATGGTAATGCGGAGTGGGCCAATGAAAAACCGTCAAGGAGATCTTGTCTATCATCGAATCACTTGGACTCCAAATCCCGATGGCACCGTAAGACAGCTTTGGGAGAGTTCTCCTGATGGCAGTACCGATTGGCAATCTGTCTTTGACGGTCTGTACAAGAAAAAGGAACATCCTAAATAACTACATATTTGGTATTGCAGTATGATCAAGCCGGTTGGAACTCAACCGGCTTTTTCGTAGCCCTACTTGGATCAATGATGTCGTTCTAAACTAGAGCATCAAATCAATTAGTCGAGGCACCATAATCTATAGCCTGAATATCTTGTCATCTCAGAAATTGGAAAAAACAAAGTGGCTTTATTAGCATGTTTTCGACAAAGTGACAAGTAGATCTTGTGATGGGGTTTTAGGTGGATATATAAGAAAAATTTTATATCTATGCGGCATCATAGCCCCATGTCAAATGAAGTGACAAATTTTAATCATCAACTATCTAAAAAAGTACAATGAGCAAACTTGACGACAAGATCGAAACTTACACCGCTGCCCTAAAAAAGATCGGAATGAGAGCAGATGCTCAACTCCTACGTAAGGTGACCAAAGCTTGTGGTCCTTCGATTTATACCAAAGACGGAGAAAAGGTTTCCGCCTCTGACAAGAAGGAACTTGAACGAGTCAAACAAAATTTCATGAAGAAAAAGCTTGGCTTGCAAGACAAACAACTTGACAAAGGTATCGAGCACGCAATTGATAAGATCGGCCGGTCCAACCGCAATAAATACCGCGCCGTATTCTACTACATTTTGGTCAAGAAATTTAGGAAAGAAGCTGTATTTGCTTAAAATTCCTTCTTAACCTTGGAAGGACATGAATGAGAGTTTCCTTATGGGAGCTCTTTTTTTTGTCCTAAATTTAAGTTTCATTCTTTTGAAGACTTTACTTTCCTATTAAACATCATCCTACACTTTTGACAAACTTCATTTGAAGGCTTCATGAAGAAACTGAGCAAGATCCCCACACGAGCAGAGATTAAGGAAGCCCACCTAAACATAGCCCCTTATATTCATCGAACTGATGTCTTACAATGTCAGGCTCTCAATACGCTGACCGGTTGTAAGATTTATCTGAAATGTGAAAATTTTCAGAAGGTTGGAGCATTTAAAATGAGAGGGGCCAGTTGTGCTGCTCTGTCCCTTACCTCGGAGGAAAAAGCTCTTGGAATCGCCACACATTCTTCAGGAAATCATGCTCAGGCAGTCGCCTTGACCGCCAAACTTATGGGCATACCAGCACACATTGTCATGCCTGACAATGCACCAACGATAAAAAGAGAAGCCGTACAGGACTATGGCGCGATAATCTACACCTCCGGACCCAAAATCGATGACCGGGAACAGATGATGCAAAAGGTGCTAAAGACAACTGGTGCAGCCTTCATTCATCCCTACAACGACTATAACATCATTGCCGGACAATCTACGGCTGCGAAAGAATTGATCGAAGATACAGACGTAGTCTTAGACGTGATCATTGCACCGGTGGGTGGCGGAGGACTACTCAGCGGAACTGCACTGAGCGCCAAATACCATAATCCAAATATTTTGGTGATCGGAGCCGAACCAAAGAACGTGGATGATGCTTACCGCTCACTGCAAAGTGGAGTGATTGAAAAAAATGATTCCATCGATACCATCGCTGATGGATTACGAACCAACCTAGGTCCAAAAACTTTCGATACGATCCGCACTTTTGCCGATCGAATTCTTACTGTTTCAGAATCTAACATAATTGAGGCTATGAAATTAATCTGGGAACGTGTGAAAATCGTTGTCGAGCCATCTGGTGCCGTTCCCCTGGCAGCCCTTCTTGAGTATCCATCTCTTTTTGCTAAAAAAAATGTTGGCCTAATTTTATCAGGTGGTAATGTGGATCTACGAAATCTACCTTTTTAGGGGTTGATCAAATGTTGAAATTCAGCATCCTGAAAAAAGAATTAGCCAAGGGCAGCTCGCAACACCTCTACACTTCTCTGGACTCCCTCGTCAGCTGGAGCCTTCCCCTCAAATTCGATGGCAATATAGCCCTGGTAATTCACCTTCTGAAGAATTTTAGCAATGCGATTGTAGTCCAAGTCAAGGGTATACCATTCTCCACCCCCAAAGTAAGTCTTAGCTTGAACGAATTTTGTATAGGGAGCGATCTTCTCCAGCTTTTCATATGGATCTTCCAGAAAATTGCCTGTGTCCATCAGCACACCCAGCCAGGGAGAATCGACCTCCTTGACAATATGGAGTAAACCATCTACTGTACGGGTTAAACCCCAATGATTTTCGAGTGCGAGCAATACACCCATATCACGTGCCATCGGTATGCACTGATTAATCCCATCTATGCACCAGCCAAAAGCATCCGACTCAGTATAACCTTCAATAGGCGGCTCTTCACCACGATTGGCCATCAACTCATCAAAAGATTTGATGGTTCCCCATCGGCCGGAGTTCAACCGAATACAAGGCACACCCATCTGATAGGCTAGATGGATGCAGTGCTTCGTATGTTTTACTGCTGCTTTTCTTTCCTCCACTTCAGGAGAAACAAAATCTTGGTGGATGGAAAGACTCACCAGATCAATGCCTTCTTGAAATGCTTTTTGCTTTAGGTGCATCAGATATTGATTATCCTCTGAGTCCATTTGACGATGCAAAATATCGACTCCCTCTACCCCTAAGGCAGCAGCCTTTTCAATGACCGTATCGATACTTACTTTGGGAGGACGAAAATGCCAGTAGGAATACGAGGATATTGCCAGTTTTTGACGTGTCGAATGTTTTTCCTTAGCTACGGATGGCTTGATCAGTGGAGCTCCCAAACCGAGAAAGCTCGCTTGTTTTAAGAAGGATCTGCGATGATTGATCATACATGTTAATTTTACAGAATGACATACCGTGAAGGGTTCAGCCATTCCTGAATCATTGCTTAATTTAGTCAAAATTGGAGGATGAAAGATATTTTGCCACAGATCCAGGAGTGGAATCAAGCGGGTAAGACCTTTGCGATTGCCACTGTAGTGGATACCTGGAGGTCGGCACCGAGAATGCCGGGATCCGCCATGATTATTTCAGAACAGCATGAAATTGTAGGCTCGGTAAGTGGAGGTTGCATCGAGGGGGCGGTGATCCAGCAAGCTCAGGAGACCATGGCTTCCGGAAAAGCACAATTAATGACGTTTGGAGTTTCAAATGAAGATGCCTGGCGGGTCGGTTTAAGCTGTGGCGGAAAGATTAAGGTATTTGTTGAACCATTTCTACTTCCAAGAGGAGATGATAAGGGGAAAGCAATTTGGTCCACTTTAACCAGTAAGTTTGAGACCAACGAGGGAGTGGTTTTAGTGACAAAATTGGATTCATCTGCTGACAAGGGTTTATTCACCCCCGAGGGACCCTCTCATGGAATAAACAGTTCCTTGCAAGATGCCGCGCATGCCAGTCTGAAAAAGCGTTCGAGTGCATTGGTTGAGGTCAACGATGACCTCTACTTTCTTCAAGCATTTCCCGAAAAAAATCACTTGATCATCATCGGAGCCGCCCACCTAAGCGTTGATCTGGTGGATTTGGCCCACAGTCTTGACTTTAGTACAACCGTGATCGATCCTCGCGGTGTTTTCACAGATAGTCTTAAAAACTTGACAGCTCCTTCTTCTCTTCTACAATCCTGGCCGGAGGAAGCCCTGGCTGAACTTGATCTCAATGAAAACACCTATGCTGTTACACTATCCCATGATCCCAAGATCGATGATCCGGCCTTAGATATTCTCTTGAGGTCTAAGGTTAAGTATATTGGAGCCCTGGGTAGTCGAAAGACCCATCAACGACGTATTTCCCGCTTAGCACAACGAGGATTTTCTGAAGCTGATATTGCCCGGATTCATGCACCAGTGGGTCTTTCGATAGGAGCACTGACACCTAGGGAGATTGCACTGAGTATTGCGGCACAACTGATCAAAATACGACGGACAGAGGTAGGCTAATCATATCTCACTTCGCCGTGAAGTGCTATAATATAACATGGTATTCACCACACCTTAGGACACCATAGTAGTGCATTGGGCGAGCATTTTACGACCACCTTTAATTTGATGAGTTTAACCCAAAACATGCCATCGGAAATTTCACCACAGATCTGACCTCTATCTGGATGGATATCGTTAATGAAGCCATCTTGGAGATTACCAATCGACGGATCGAGCCCGTATGGACTTACCGGAATAAACATTCTTTTGAACGTGGCCATCCGCAACTACCACCACTCCATTTATAAGCAAATATTGAACACCCCTTGACTTCTCGGTCGGTCGTTGAAAGGTAGACCGGTCGATGATCTGGTTAGGATTGAACACAACAATGTCGGCATCTGCACCTACACTAATTCGACCTTTCTTGGTGAGGGCAGGTGCCCGCCTTTCCAGTCGTTGTGCCATCATCAACGACATCTTTTCCAAAGCCTTCATCACGGATAATTGCTTTTGATCACGAACATACCTTCCCAATACACGAGCATGTGTACCTGAAGCACGTGGATGGCCACGTCCCTGATCATTCAAATAGGCACCACTGACAATCATTGTGTGGTCATTCACCACAGCCTGGGTAACCATTTGCTCCATTTCTCGATTATGAATAATGACCTGTCCTTCCTGCTTTCGGTATTGCTCATAGCTTCTTCGAGTAAGTTGCTCACCAGTAGCCAGCCATTCCATATCCGTAAACCATTCATCTGGCCAACTCTGCCAATTGTCTGAGTCGATAAAGTTTATGTGCGATAGATTAGAAGTGTATGGGTTTACTTCGGCAATCACATCCAACCCATTCGTTCTTGCCTCAGCAAGCATTTTCAAAAGTTCCGGGAGATATGGACCTCCACTGGCTTGGATGTGGACAATGGAAAGTGCTGCACCTGTAATTGACGCCATACCAATCAATTCTGAAAAATACATCGGCATATCATCAATGAGCCAGTCTCCAGTTTCTCGAGGAGGTGTCCACACAGGGGCTCCAGCCTTTTGTGCGGCTCTGAACATTTGTAACCTTTCCAATCCAGAAGCCGCAGGTGTCACGTTGGTCATGGATACAGCCAACGCTCCTTCGGTCAGGCCTTGATCAATCGCAGATGAGATCTCTTTGATTTCATAGTTATTGGCAGCACGGTTCATTGCGTCTCCAGGAGAACCAGGAAGGCCCGGGTCCTGCATTACCCTTCTTCGTATTCGCTCGTGACCGACCGAAACACCATAATTCGTAAGCATCTTACCTTCCCTTTCAGCATACCAACGCTCTACATCGTCAGTCCCGATCCATAACTCAAGCGATGTAGTGACACCGTCTAACAATTGCACCTCCGAATATGACGGTGGTATATTCCAGACTACGTCGATAAATCCGGGTGCAACAATCAATCCAGAGGCTTCAATGACTTCATGACCGATGATTGGTTCAACATCGATAATCCGGATCACACCTTCGCTTATACCAATATTTGCAATCATATCAAGGCCTGACTCCGGGTCCATCACACGACCACCAAGGATGACAGCATTGTAGGTAGTTGTACTTGGTATGATATTGGGTGCAGCGGATACTTGTCCAAACTGATTAGGACTCCTTAAGAACACCATGAACGGAATCAAGATTGCCTGCCAAAAAAAATTTGTATATATCTGTGGTCCCAATTGGTATTTAAGTAATCCTATATCTTAATTAATTAAAAAAAACTCCTAAACTATTAGCAAAAATTACAGGCTTCAAAATCAGCCATCACTTGCCAATCCATGTTGCTTGATAGGTTTTTTTGTAACTACTCAGCTCTAATTGATAATAATATTAGGCATTTCCAGTGCTTTAAAGGGGTGAATTCCTTGTTTAATTGCCGAATCGATAATCGTTCTTAAAATGGCAAATCTTTGTGCACCCTTCTGAGAGCGAAATGTACCTGATATCTTGCTCTTTAATTTGATCATCCGGATTGCTCTTTCTGAGGCATTATTGTCCGGTGGTACTTTGCGATTGTATAGGCACACAGTAACACAATCTCTCAATCTTTGTAATCGATTCCTTAGAGATTTAATCGATTTGTGGGATTTAGATAATTTTTGTGATAATAACTTATCCAATCTGTCTTCAATGTCTTTCTTTTTGTCTTTTGGAATCCTTTTCTTCCTGCATGTCAGCATGATTTCTTGAAGAACCTTCTCCAGTTTGATCGCCCATCTGGATTTATGAAACTCCTTTAATCCTCGGCACTCTCTTTTCAAATGAGCTAGACAAATCTGATGGCCTTTTGCCATAGTATTCAAATGAGTCCTCCAGCAATCACTATTTAGTATGCCTTTACTGAATCCTTGCGGAAATAATCCTCTTGTGGTTAAGTGACCTCGATTGTCGCTAATATGTATTAGGGAAAATTTTGGTGTTACCCACGTCCAGGCCCAATGTTTGCGTCCTTGAACACTACATCCACTTTCATCTACGCCAACCACTTTGCTTTTCTCAATCGCACCGATGACCGATGCATAAGTATCTTTTGCTTGTTCTGACTTACTGGCCAGCATATTATCGATGGTTCCCTCACTGATCTTATGCCCATAGATAACTTCTATGGCTTCGCTAAGCCTTCTATATGGCAATAATTGTCGGATCGATAAGTACACAATTTGATTTTGGAGGCAATCTCCGTATCGTACCGGAGGTCCCTTTTGCAAATTCACTCCATAAGACGAACTGGTCCATTTGCAGCAGCCTTTACAATACTTTCTATATCTCCTATGTTCAGTAACCTCCAAACTAACTGGTGGAATATCCCATATCTGCTTGCATTCTATTAATTGACCTTTTCCTACCATATAATCCTGGCAGTGAGCACACTGATCGGGTGCATACTCTATCACATGATCTACCTTTTCTGACATCTTTAAGGTCCTGCCGTCGTGTCCCTTTTGACCCCCTGTTTTCCGCTTACTCTTTTTCCTTAGGCTGCGAGTCTTCCTTTTTACCTCTTGTTTATCTCGTGATGGCGGTAATGAAGTGTTCCTGCTATTTTGATTCTTCAAACGCTCTATTTCAGCCTCCAACTCCTTCACTCTATCTGCCAAGGGAAGCAACATCATTATAATATCGATGAGTTCTTCCTTGCTCTTTTCCTCTAGTGCTTTCCTGATTCTCGATAAGTCTTCCATACATATACAAATTTCGTATATGTATTCATTTATTTACTTGCCTATTACATGTCATTTTTCCACCATTCATCCCTTTTTGTTCACAAATTGTTCATAACTCATCGATTTTTCAATTTTTCACCCCTCAACTACCTATTTCACCCCTCAATCCCTCAATTTTGACCTGAGTAGTTACGTTTTTTTTAATACTCAGTGATCTCCACTCTTTAGTAGCGTTTCTAATTCGGCAATCTTGCTTTCTAACCGCTCTATCTGTTCTTGCTGCCGCAAATTTTCCTCGTGCAGTGCTTTTACGGCCGCCATAGTAATACCATCGGCATCCATGGTAAAAATTTGCGCCTCTGTTCCATATGCAAAACTGGAGTGAAAATCTTCTGCTACTGGACCGATATGGACGACTCCGGGTTGACCTTTATAGGTCCACTCCATAATATGTAATGCTGCCAATTTCTCCATAACGGCTTGGTGATCAACGGGATTAAAATTGGTTTTTAACTCTATGGATGAAGGATTCATCAAGCCGGCGGTTACTTCAAACGTGCCGTTGACACGGACAAAATCGTTGTCAAACTCACCATAGATAAGTGGATCGGAGGAGGTCTCCACATCGATGTATAGCCGATCACTGCTATTGCTGTCGGGTGGCTCAGGACCAGCTTGGTTGCCGATACAAATATTCCGACTACCAAGTAAATTATTCCCTGCAGATCGTCCGAAGAAAGCATTGCTGGATCCGGATGTATTTTCAAAGCCCGCCAAATAACCAAAAAAAGCATTGGATCCGCCGTTGAGGTTATTTCTTCCAGCTGATGAGCCAAAAAATGCATTGCCAGCGCCTGTGCCAGTACTTGTACCTGCAAGCCGGCCAAAAAAAGAGTTATTTATGGCTATGGTGTTGGCAGTACCTGCACTACTTCCAAAGAAGGAGTTGGAATGGCCAGACGTGGTGTTTCTGCCTGCGGATGCACCAAAAAAGGCATTATTCGAACTCGTAGAACTTTCACCTGCTGACCTGCCGAAAAAAGAATTCGAACTACCATCTTTATTGTTCTCACCCGCTGACCTGCCGAAAAAAGAATTCGAACTACCATCTTTATTGTTCTCACCCGCTCTAAATCCTAAAAAGGAATTGGACGATCCGGTGCTAATGCTATCCCCAGCATCAACTCCAACAATTGAATTGCTGGAGTTACAATCTGTAGGACAAGGCTGGGCTGTGCCTTGATGTGTATGAACCATTAAAGAGAGAAGTAGGGCTGCGTAAATGGTGAGATCTTTCATTGGTTGAATTTTAAGCTCGAGAAACGAAAAACAATGGTGGAAGGGAGGAGACCTTAATATAGCAAATTTCAGACAGAAATCCAGACTGGTTAAGATGATCTACTGATTTATTCCATTATACTCGCCTTCGACTGGATTATGCAAAGGAGCGAATTCATTCTTCGATCGCTTTTAGGCAGTATATTGCTTCCATAATAGAATTTTTCATTTCTGGATCAATGCTGAGATTGGGGAAATATTTCGTAGATTAAAGCGGCTGAACGGTCCAATGATTTTGGGCAATGGATAACCGACAAGCGATGTCTGCCCACTTAAGCCTGTCTTGACTTAATGGATCAATTTAGCCATCATTTGCTAAATATTTTGTCTCTTTCACAAACTCAAAATTACGTTCATCATGAACAAGGAAAAGGAAGATCGTTGTTTACATCCATACCTTGGAATCGCTTCTTTGATATTTTTACTGAGCATTTCGGGATGCACACAAGTGAATGTGGGCGAAATGAAATTTCCGGAAGGCTCAGTACAGCATGTAGTCCATGCAAAAGACATCCAATGGAAGCCATGTCCTGGAAATTTACCTTCGGATTGTGAGATTGCCATTTTGGAGGGGAGTCCCAACGAACCGGATCTATTTACGACACGGTTCCGACTTGGTGGGGCTTTTGTCATGCCGGCTCATTGGCACCCCAAAGATGAGCGGGTAACCATTCTACAGGGAAAAGCATATGTGGCATTTGGGGAGAACGCAACACGTGAAACCGCCAAAGCATTTGGTCCAGGAGATTATTATGTGAATGCAAGGGAGGTAGTTCATAAGGTCTGGGCTGACTCAGCAACTATCCTCCAAGTCACCGGAATTGGCCCCTGGGAAGCACATTTTGTCGAGAATTAAACTGTTCATGTCAAAAATCTAAAAGTGGAAGGCTGCGGGTTGACAATTAGTCAGATCAACCATCTAATTGACACTAGATCCTGCGGACACATCCATTTCTAGCTGACTATTGGATCTCATGATCGAATGTTGCTGCAACCTTTGACTTAGATAGCACTGAATTGATGAAGTTATTTGGCAGAAGTCATTTGAGAATCACGTTATGGTATTTCGCTTTTTGGCTGGTGGCGATAAATTTCTTGATTTTCATTCGCTTTATGGGTCACTCCACGGTAGCCACCAACCCCATTAATCCTGATATTCCAGTAGATTTTAGATTATTATTGCAGATTGGATTCTTGGCATCGATTCTTTTCGCAATATCTTTTGGATTCTTAGAGGCCATCTTTGAAAGGAGACCTTTCACAAGAATGAATTATGGACAATTAATTTTGACCAAAAGTCTCATTCATACCTTTCTATTTTCAGCAGCATTGGTACTCTTAAGTTTTCGGAATCAACAAATTAGCCAAGGCTATATTGATTTCCAGCAATGGAAAAGTTCTTTTTCTGTTTTGAATCTACTGGTCTGGACTGTTTATATGGGGGTTGCCAGTATTTTGGTGAGTTTTATTAAAGAGGTCAATCTCAAATTTGGTCCTGGTAATCTTTGGCGCATGCTGATTGGAAAATTCCACCGGCCGCAACAGGAGGAAAAAATCTTGATGTTTATGGACCTCAGGTCCTCTACCGCAATTGCTGAGCGACTGGGTCATATAAAATACAGCGAGATGATTCAAGATTGCTTCAGCGATTTGGCAATAGTCCGCGAATACCAGGCCGAAGTCTATCAGTATGTAGGTGATGAAACCGTTTTGTCCTGGGATGTTTCTCGGGGTATTAGGGATAGCAATTGCATAAAGGCTTTCTTCGCATACCAGGACCTTCTACAAAAGCGATCTGAATACTACCTTGAGCGCTATAATCTAATTCCCGTTTTTAAAGCCGGCATGAATTTGGGTCTGGTGACTGTAGCTGAAGTTGGGCGCATCAAAAAAGAAATCGCTTTCCATGGTGATACCATGAATGTTGCAGCCAGAATTCAAGATATGTGCAATGAATTGAATCGGGAATTGTTGATTTCTGAGTCTTTGGCAAAGAGATTAATCAACAATAAAGGGTTTAAAAGTGAACACTTAGGTAAGGTACCTTTGAAAGGTAAGGAAGAAAAAGTCGTTCTATTTGCCATTCACCAGTTATGAGTTGTAACAGCTAATTTCTCAATTGTTGCGATAAACTCTGCTCATTACCACTTTTCTTATCACCTAGTACTCGACTGGCAAGAGGCCCTGCCGAATTAGAGATTAAGTAGAAGAGCGATCATACAAATAAATCAAAAAGCACTACAGACTCTTGATTGAGTCAAAAGTTCTTATTTTGAAGGAACATTCGTACTAATGTGTCCTAAGATCTTGAAAAAAAGAATATTTCTCGTCGCACAGGTTGTGGTCCTATCATTCGCAGCGATAAAGTATGTGGATATTAGACCGGAAACCGGGTCACCTAATATACATCAGAAAAATTTAGCTAAATATCGATTGATTGCTCATCGTGGTGGCATTGTAGAAGGAATTTATGATGAGTATGATCCCAGATCAATTGACGCAGCCATCGATAGTGGCTACTGGATGCTGGAAATAGATGTACAAGCCACGGCCGATCATGTCTTGATTGTGCATCACGACGATAACTTAGAACGCATCTACGGACTTAATAAACTTGCTTCGGAACTGACGATTCGGGAGCTAAAAAAACTAAAAGCCAAGAATGGGGGCTATGCTCCCCTTACTTTTGAGGAAGTTGCCCAGCGATGCCAAAATAAAGTCCAAATCATGCTGGATTTAAAAACGGAGAATGCACAACCCTGGTTTTATCGGAAACTGAATGATATTTTGATAAAATACGATTTACTTGACAAATCTTTTTTTATAAGTCATGAGGTGCAGCCCTATTTTGATGGTGGCAAATTTGGCTTTAGAATGAGTGAATTAGACAAAATGCGTGAAAGGCTGAAAAAGGGCGAAGATATTTCCACGCGTTTCTACCTTTTTGATCATGGAAATCGAATCAACGCCGAAAGCGCTCGATGGTGTCAGAAAAATCAGATAGAGGTATGTGCCTCTGTCAATGTGGGTCACTATTCAATGGAAGATGATTCAACTGGATCAGAACGGGATATTGAGTATCTAAAGAAATGCGGGGTAACGATTTTTCAAATCGATTCCCAATATGACCAATATTTTAATCTCAGTGGTCGATCGAAAAAATAGCTGAGACTGCAAACTAAAGATATGTGACGGGGATTTCAAAAATATCGGCTCTTTGATGCTGATTACTAGTATGATTACTGGAGTAAAAAGCAATTGGACAGATGGGAGGCTGGTTTGATGCTAACGGTTTTTGTTGTGTATACAATCTAATTATTGGGCAGCTAGCAGTCTCTCAATGCGTTAGGACATGGACCATTAATATGGGATGCCTAGTTGATTCCTGGGCTATTGTGGTGGCGACGTCAGTCGCCGATGTCGTTTTTTACAAAGGTCAAACCTCTTTTCATTCATTATTATTTGATATTATTATATAATCGTAGATGGTAAAAGCCATGCTTACAATGATCAATTCATCCCGGACTATCTTGGCCTTATTGATTTTGGTGTTGTCGTCCTGTATGGATAATCAGTCCGGTGACACTGAAAGGCCAAGGAAGCCTGAGACTTTTACGACCAAACTTGGCAAAGTCATCAGTATTCCAGCTCCAACACCAGAAGTGTATGATTTATATCAGCAAGCTAAAAAGGATTACATAGAGGATTCACTGAGCATTGATCACATCATCTGGTATGGCCGAAGAGCTGCTTATCTCCCCCGATATCAGGAAGCCATAGAAATTTACACCAAAGGGATAGCAAGGTATCCGGACGAACCGAGGCTATATCGCCACCGTGGACACCGCTATATTTCAATACGTGAATTTGAAAAAGCCGTTGCAGACTTGGAAAGGGCGGCTGAACTAATTGAGGGCACAGAAAATCAAATCGAACCCGATGGATTACCCAATCCTCAAGGCATCCCAATCAGTACCCTTCATGGCAATATATGGTATCATCTGGGGCTTGCCTACTATCTGAAGCACGATCTGGAAAATGCCTATCGCGCCTACCTCAATTGTCGCAATGCACATGCCAATGACGATAATTTGGTGAGCAGCACCCATTGGCTTTACATGATCCAACGAAGACTGGATAATGACTCTTTGGCAGCGGAATTGCTGACACCCATTAACCAAAACATGAATATCATTGAAAACTTTGGTTACTATGATCTCTGCCGGTTTTACAAAGAACTCATTCCAATGGATTCTTTATCTCAGGACCTAGGGAGTGCAGGGGATGCAGTAAAATATGGTCTAGCCAATTGGGATTTATACAATGGAAATCTTAACACCGCCAAGAAGAAAATGGAGAAAATCTTGGAGGGAACCACCTGGAATTCTTTCGGTTATATCGCTGCGGAAAGTGATTACCTGTATTATTTTGAATAGGAAGGAGCTGGACGCAGTTTCTGTCCATTGAGATTTCGTGCCATTTAATTCCAACCAATTGCCTGGCACCTTCTCAGCCAAAAAGAAAAAATCATCTAGATTTATCAACGAGTAAGTGGGTGTACAATCATTGGTTCATGATTCGAATAAAAGAAATAATCGAGCTGAATTGACTAGAGAGACCATGAATAAGAAGCCATTCAATTTTACTGTTGTTTTTCTTCTGTTGCTGGCGGCATGCAATCAGATGAGTGAACAAGTAAGCGATCAGTCAGCTGGACTAAACGGAGGATTTGAGATCACAAGGCATGGGTTGCCAGTCAACTGGTTAATCTATACGCCCAATACGGTTCCTCAATCAGATTTTGAAATCATTCTCGACAACACGAATTATAAGGAAGGTAAACAATCTTTGAGATTTGAAGTCAAAGAATGCTCTGCAACTGGTGGTTGGCATTCACCTGGTTTTACCAATGAGTTCTCCGAGGTTGGCAAATATGAAGGGCCAGCTCGTTATCGTCTGAGTTTTTGGATAAAAAATAATGGCTCAAGATTCGAAATTTCTGCCGGAATTATTGGGTTAATGGAAAGAGAAATGAAAACACTCCTTGAGGGAAATCATGAGATCGACGATTGGCAATTTTTTGAGTATGAAATGGAAATACCTGCAAAAAAATGGCTTGGCTTGCAATTAAACATACTTAAACCAGGCACATTTTGGATAGATGATATCAAAATTGAGAAATTATAGCCTTCCGGTTACCGATCAAATACCGGTATACCAGGCCCATCCCGAATTTCCCAAATCTACGTATTCATCAGTCACCACGATCTTGTGTAAATATTTCATGCTCTTATAACCAATCTGAGTCTCCACCCTAAGTCTAAGGGGAGCTCCATGGGGAACAATGAGAGGCTTGCCGTTCATCCCGTAAGCCAGGATTGTTTGGGGATGAAACGCATCATACAGATCAACACTGTCTTCCCATCCATCGTAAGAGTGAAAATTTACAAATCGGGCAGTCTCCATTATCCCGGCAGCCTGTAAGATCAGTCCCAGCGGTACACCAGTCCATTGAGCTATCGCTGACCAACCCTCTTCACAATAGTGCTTGGTAATCTGTGTTCTCGATGGAAGTTTTTGAAGATCTATCAATGAAAAAGATCCAGGTTTGGTCACTCTCCCTTCGATCGTCAGTTGCCATTCGGTAAATGCCGATCTATTTAGTTTTTCGTACACTTTACTATAATTTGGGTTTGAGGAATCACCGGGATCTATAGTACCCGTGGCAGGCATGGAAGATATGTCCCTGAAATCATATTCCTTCGCCATCACTTGCTTAGGCAGCAAAGCACGATGTGCCAGGTAAGTCAAATTATCACCCATGCGTAGTAGACTACCGTACGTAGGAGGTGTAGGGGTCGAACAATTGGGGAGAAGCAGACTACCAAGTCCAGCAAGACCAGTCATCAAAGCATTTCTTCTCGTAAATATTTGAGCTTCCCTTGCATCAGTTTCCATAGCTCATTGCCTTTATTTGTTTCTTAAAACCGGATTTAATCACCATGAAAACATGTACGATAAAAAATAATATCAAAATGATTGAAATAAAAAAGTGAATAGTCCGCGCAGATTGGGTGCCACCAAAGATATCCAGCAAAAATGGATATGCAGCCGAGATGTTCGGCGACATTGTAAGACCTGAAATGATCATGACAGGCATTAGGAAGAATATCACCAGAAGGTAGCTGGTTTTTTGAAGTAGATTGTAATGCCCACTGACAGCCTCGGGTATTTGCAATCGAATGTGCTGGACCAGATCACGCCAAAATTGGCGGAAGCTAAATTCGCTTTTCCTGGGTATGATCTGCCTTCCTATGTGACCTGTAAAGAGACCCGCGAGTAAATACATCAAACCGGTGAGCACCAAGATCCAACCGGATAAAAAATGGAGGCTTCGGCCCCATCCGTTTTGATTAAATATTTCAAAAGTACGACCTGCACTTACTACTGAATCCTCAGTATCAAAGAAATTAACTTGTTCAGTCCAGCCTCCATGCTGGTAGTTACGACTGATCGGTAATTCGAGGATTGCTGGTGTCAGATCATTACCGACTTCACCCCAGTACAGTCGAGGATGGCACATAAGTATAATGACACCTGTAAACACAAGCAAGAAGAAACTCACCGCGATAATCCAGTGGGAAAGCTTTACCCACCACTGATGCTGTCTACCTTTCATTTTGATAAATAATCCGTCTAAAAAACAAATGGACTAATTCCGAGCTTCCGATTTATCCTCTATCATCCTATCGTTGCCCTACCAAAATAGTGTTTTCTAGCTTCATTGATTTCTGACCAGATTGAAAGCTTCAATACAAGTTTTTCATTATCCAGGAATTTTCAACCGTAATAAGAGAAGGAGTGTCTGTAACTGTATACCAGATGCACGAATATCCAATCATCCAGCGTTACTAAACCTTGCTTAGGACACCAAAGCCAAAGCTTTCTTCATCGCCTCAGCAGTTTTCTCAACCGCAGCTTCATCATCCATATCTCGTAAGGCTTGATTAAAAGGTTCTGCTCTTACCGGACCATCGTAATCGATTTGTACCAAACCCTCCAAAAACTCCTTGAGGGGGATGACTCCGGTAGCCAGTGGTAATTCTCTTTGATTGTCTATCTGTGTATCGGGCGTCAAACCAGTGCGTGCATCATTCAGATCAACGGTCACTATGTCTGTATTAGACAGAGATAAGATATCGGACTTATCCTCACCAGCACAGTACCAGTGAAAGCTATCCAACACAAATCCTACATTCGGCTCGCCAATCGCATCCATCAGCTCTCTCGCTTCTGCCATGGTACGGATGAAAGAATATTTACTGCGAGTCAGCAATGTTTTAGGGCCGACATATTCCAGTCCAAGTTGAATGCCGTGGTGCCCCAAAATATTGGCTATCTCCTTCAACCGCTGTTGGTGCGATTTAAAATTCTCCAGGTAAGTGAGCGATTCATTGGTCGGCATTATCCAGGTGTTCATCCGTCTAGCACTCACTGATTCCATGATGGCTGCAACACCAGGTAACTTTCTCAGACCTGATTTGAATGTTTCGGCATCTTTACGAAAATCTATTGGTAGTCCGGCGGAACCCCAGGTAATGTGGTAAGCTTGCATAGCCTCCTTTATTTCTCGCAACGCACCCGTATCCCGGCTCGCTAAATCTTCTGGTTGGAATACGATAGCACCAAAGCCATGTTGATGCGCCACTTCCAATAGTGCCATTTGATCATATGATGCACCAATTGCGCTGCCATTCAGGCAGAGGTTAAAAAGTGGTTTCTTTCGGTGAATCATGGAAAAGTATTGGGGAAGGAAAAGGACGCTGGTACAGATCAACTGATTTCTTACAAAAGATCGACGGTTTTGTGTCATCATGGTATTTTCATCTGTTTTCAAAATATTCTAGTAGGGCTTTAGAACTTAAGATCGCACATTGAATTCTCGCTGGAAATTTCTTGGCAACCAGGAGCATCTGAAGATCAGCATCTGATTCATTCACGACGTCCATTTCAAATGCTTGCAAATAATTTCTGATGTATTCAGTGGCATGTACTGTATCCATCAATAATATCTTGTCTAAAATAACATCGCTGGCAGCTTTTGAAACGGCGCAACCATAGCCTTGAAACCCAACTTTATCCACTCGTCCTTCCTTAATGTCCAGAAAAATTTGAAATTGATCTCCACACAGAGGATTGTAAGCCTCCAGGGTAATTTCTTGCAGTTTTCGGAAATGTTCGGGATCCTTGCTTCTCGCTAAAAGTGTTGGATGGTATAAGTCAGCAGACACCAGTTAAATTCAGTAAAGATTCATCACCAAAATAAGATTTCTTATCTACAACAGGTCATTAAATTGGAGAAGCTCGTGATGGGCTTGGGTAGATATCTTTGTCATGACCAGACTAGGAAAATGCGGCAGGATTGGCAATCTTGCGTGGCCAAAAGTAGATTCTTATGAGATTGTTTGTTGGGACAACAAAAGGGCTTCTGCACTTTCTGCCCCGAAAACGCAGTTGGGTCCTAGATGCCGTTCATTTCTCCGGTTTGCCAGTATCGATGCTATATCAGGATGACACTCAAAACCTGTGGATTGCATTGGCCAGTAAGCATTGGGGACCAAAGTTGCATTGTTCATCCGATCTGGGTCAAACATGGGACGAAAAAGCGGTACCCGGTTTTCCTGAAGAAAGTATGGTGCGATCTGACCAGCCAGCCACACTAAAGTTGATTTGGAGCGCCTGTTACCAGCCAGGGCGGAAGCGGCTTTGGTTAGGCACCGAACCAGGTGGCTTGTTTTATTCTGACGACTATGGCGACAGATTCACGCTAAACCAAGCCTTGTGGCAGCATCCAAGCCGCCCCGACCATTGGTTTGGAGGGGGGCGCAATGAAGCAGGCATCCATACTGTTATTCAGGATCCTGGGCAGGAGGAACGCCTTTTAGTCGGTGTAAGCTGTGCAGGAGTATTTGTAACGGAAGACAGCGGAGCCCAATGGAAGGCCATAAATAGCGGTTTGAGAGCAGAGTATTTGCCAGATCCCGAAGCCAAATACGGTCATGATCCCCATGCAATTTCCATTTGTGATGCAGATCCCAGTGTGGTATGGCAACAAAACCACTGTGGAGTCTTTCGTTCTACCAACTCAGGATTGCATTGGAAGGATGTCACCAGTGAAGATGGCTATGGGCGCTACGGGTTTTGCCTGGCCATTGATCCGGAAAATGCTCAACGTGCCTGGATCATTCCAGCAGAAAGTGATGAACAACGTATTGCCAAAGATAGGAGACTGGTCGTATTGTATACCGATGATGGTGGCCAAAGTTGGCAACAGCTCACTCATGGATTGCCGCAGAAAGACTGTTTTGATTTGGTTTTCCGGCATGCCTTAGATCGGAGCGGCAATACCATGGTTTTTGGAACGACAACGGGAAATCTTTTTACCTCTGAGGACGATGGGGTGCATTGGACTCATCTAACTGGTTACCTGCCTCCGATTCATAGTGTTCTTTTGGCGACATGAATACGCCGAAAATCAGCGCCGTCCTATTGGCTGCCGGTAGTTCAACGAGAATGGGGCCGGTGAATAAATTGCTTTACCAGATTGAAGGTAAGGCAATGATAAGACACACCCTGGAGGCCATACTCATGACCAGTGTAGTAGAAGTCATCGCAGTGACCGGTTACCAATCAACATTGGTTTCTAACCGTTTAGGTGTGAAAGATTCCCGGGTAAGTCAGATACATAATGAACAGCACCAGCAGGGGATGGCGACATCGATTGCCGCAGGAATAAAAGCTTGTGCCAACGGAATTGGGGGTTTTATGATATGCCTTGGAGATATGCCATACATTTCTGCCAACGAATATCAGGTGCTGATCGATCGCTTTAGGGATCTGCAATCTAAGAAGGCCATCGTGGTCCCGAGGTATCAAGGTCAAACTGGTCATCCAGTCATCTTTGGAGGACACTACCGCGATCAATTGTCTGAATTGCTACCGGGAGATCATGGTGCTCGATCAATCATCTCGTCGCATCATCATAAAGTGATCTACTACGAAATGAAACAAGATCATATCCTCAAGGACATCGATCGTTTGGATGATGTGCAAAATGACCAGCCGTGGTGACCAAGCAAAGTTCCAGAGCGCTTACATTTATTTTCATCACCGTCTTGATTGACATCATTGGACTGGGAATCATCATTCCGGTGCTGCCAACGCTTATTTCAGAGTTGATTAGTGGTTCAATCAGCCAGGCTGCTGCATATGGCGGGTGGCTGATGTTTTCCTACGCCATTATGCAGTTTGTCTTTTCGCCAGTACTTGGTGGATTAAGTGATCGATTTGGTCGCAGACCGGTTTTGTTGTTTTCGCTCTTTGGATTGGGTGTTGATTATCTCATTATGGCATCTGCTCCAACGATTGTGTGGCTTTTCATCGGGCGGACTGTATCAGGGATTGCCGGTGCAAGTTTTACGACTGCCTCAGCATATGTCGCTGACATCAGCAAACCAGAGAAACGGGCACAAAACTTTGGCCTTATCGGTGCAGCCTTTGGTTTGGGATTCATCATTGGCCCAGTGATAGGTGGAGTGTTGGGTCAGTTTGGGTCCAGGGTTCCTTTTTACGCAGCAGCCGGGCTTTCTCTTCTCAATTGGCTTTACGGGTTTTTTGTCGTTCCAGAATCCCTTCCGCCGGAAAACCGTCGAAAGTTTCAATGGAAAAGAGCCAATCCCATTGGTTCGCTGATTCAATTGCGCCGTTATCCTATCATTGCGGGACTGATCAGCGCCCTGGTCTTTTTGCACATGGCGGGTTATTCGTTGCAATCGACCTGGTCATTCTATACCATGGAGAAATTCACCTGGAATGAAGCTGAAGTAGGCTACAGCTTGGGCGCTGTGGGTCTCTGTATCGCCATAGTCCAGGGAGGGTTGATTAGGATAGTGGTTCCCAAAATTGGACAGAAAAATGCCGTGTATACCGGCCTTAGCTTGTATACAATTTCATTTGTATTATTTGCTTTTACACCCAATGGCCTTTGGATGTACCTGGCCATTATTCCTTGTGCCCTCGGAGGATTGGCCGGACCCACCCTACAAGGGATCATGTCTAGCCAAGTACCCTCTCAAGAGCAAGGCGAACTTCAGGGAGGCCTCACAAGCCTGGTCAGTGTCACCACCATTTTTGGTCCGGTAATGATGACTAGTTTGTTTTATTACTTCACCAATCAAGCAGCGGTCATCTATTTTCCTGGTGCACCCTTTTTTACTTCCGCTATTCTTACGATTTTTTGCATCGGCTTGGTATGGAGGACATTTCAGCGCACAGCCTTCTAAAATTTCCCAATCAAAGATCCGGCATCCTTTCTTTCCGGATCAGTAAAGGACTAAACATCAACCTTTCAAAAAAGAAAAGAGTTGTTATCATTGCACCTAATCATTAATATGGAAAACGCTGAAAGGACTGGAATACTTCTCATAAATTTAGGTACACCGGATGAACCCAGTAAGTCGTCGGTCAGGCGATACCTGGTCCAATTCCTAACCGATGGCCGAGTTATGGATCTTCCCTGGTTACGGCGACAATTACTGGTGAGGGGTTTGATCATACCTTTCCGTACTGCGAATTCGACCCATTTATACCAACGGCTGTGGACTAAGGATGGATCGCCCCTAAAATACTATGGAGAAAGAGTAAGAAATGGCCTCCAATCTCTGGTAGGGCCGGAGGTGCCCGTGGCATTAGGTATGCGTTATCAAAACCCATCGATCGAGCTAGCGCTTGAAGAACTATGGAATCAACATATTAGTCATTTAATTGTCTTTCCACTCTTTCCACACTATGCTTCAGCTTCAACTGGTTCTGCATTTGAAGAGGTCCTTCGGCAAGTAGCCAAAAGACAAGTTATTCCTTCGATGAGCTTTATCGAAGATTACTATGATCACCAAGCTTTCCTAGATGTGATCATCAACCGAAGTAAAGGCTTTGATTTAGATAGCTATGACCACATTTTATTCAGTTATCATGGATTGCCGCAAAGACAATTGATCAAAGCAGATCAGGGAGCACATTGCCTGAAGAGAGGAGATTGTTGTGATCATTTGGGCCTGCACAACCGGCATTGTTATTCAGCCCAAAGTTATGCCACTACCCAGGCCTTAGTCAAGAGACTGAAACTGACCTCTGAGCGATACACAACTTGCTTTCAATCGAGATTAGGGCGCGATCCGTGGACGCAGCCGTATACCAGTGAAGTGATTAAGGAGAGGGCCCGCGAAGGCGATAAGCGTCTTTTGGTATTCAGTCCTGCTTTCGTTGCAGATTGCTTGGAAACAACTGTTGAAGTAGGTTACGAGTACCAGCAAGAATTTACCAACTATGGGGGCGAGAAAATTGACCTCGTACCGAGCCTCAATGACGATCCGGAATGGATCAAGGGCATTCTAAAAATCATTGAAGAGCGAACAAATTTTACGGTTAGTGACATTTGAGCAAATCCTTAAGGAACTTAAAGCCAAGAAATACCATCCTGTTTATTTCCTGCATGGCGCAGAGCCCTATTTCATTGATCAGCTGAGTGATCATTTTGAACATGAGGTACTCGACGAGAACGAAAAGTCTTTCAACCTAACCATACTTTATGGCAAGGAAGTCGATCATAAGGTAGTGGTCGACAGTGCTCGGAGATACCCCATGATGGCACCTTATCAGGTCGTGATATTGAAAGAAGCCCAAGCAATGAAGCAATTGTCAAACTTGGATTCCTATCTAAAGCATCCTGCAGAAAGCACCCTGCTGGTGATTTGCTATAAACATGCGCGCCTTGATAAGAGAACGAAGTTTGCAAAAACCATTCTTAAACATTGCTTGGTTTTCGAATCCAAGAAATTGTACGACAATCAGATGCCTGCTTGGATTGAACAATATTTACAAAAAAAGAAATTCAAAATTGAAGGCCGGGATTCAGCTTTGATCGCAGAATACCTGGGTAATGATTTAAGCAAGGTCGCCAACGAACTGGATAAACTTGCGCTCAATCTGCCCAAGGGACAACTGATCAAACGTGAGGACATTGAAACACACATTGGCATCAGTAAGGATTATAACATCTTTGAACTTCAAAATGCTTTAGGTAATCGAAATGTAGAAAAGACCTATAGAATCATCAAATATTTTCAAGCCAACCCCAAGGGCAATCCGTTGATTGCCATCGTAGGGGGGCTCTTCAGTTTCTTTTCCAAGATTTATCAAATGCACGCTCTGCACCATGCGTCAGATCGTGAAATTCAACAAGCGCTTGGTATCTCCAGCACCTATTTTGTAAAAGATTATCGCCGGTCAGCAAGAAATTATAACCAGGTGCAGACTGAAAAAATCATCGAGCTACTGCGTATCTATGACCTCAAAGCCAAGGGTGTGGAGCGTGCCAATTTTACCGATCCGGCCCTGATGCATGAAATGATTTATCATATTTTGGCTAGTTAAACCTTCTGTTATTTTCAAAGTAGCCTACCAGCTGAACTTTGAAACCAGGAGAAAACAAATCCCCTGACCCCGGAATACTCTCCACCTTTCTCTTATCCAGGCCATTAGCAACCATGCGAATCTTGGCAAATGTTGATCACATGCAGCTGGTTTCCAAGGCATATTTTATCTTTGACCTCAGCTGTCAGCCACTATAGCTCAGTTGGTAGAGCAACGCATTCGTAATGCGTGGGTCAGCGGTTCAAGTCCGCTTAGTGGCTCTTCCTTTGCCTGCATTCTGCACAACCCTTTTTTCCCACTTTGCTCTGAGCAACCGGGTGATCCCTCTAGCAATTTTTAAGAAATTCGAAGTCACCATATATCTGTGAGTGAGTCTGCCATGTCTGCCGAGAAAGCAAACACCATCCAGTGGGAATCTGGAGCATCAGCGAAGGTCTCGGTCATCCCAGTAGCGATGACTGGGTTCAGATGTAGCAAAAGGAAGCACTGGCATAATCTCAAGCACGATCAAACCCAAATCAGCTCCTTTTCCGAGGTCCTTGTCCAGGCATTCCTATCTTGGAAAAAACGTACATTGACTTTTTTCCATGACACACGACGAGGCACAAATTCTATACAAATTCTTTGGGTACTGGCAATTCGTCGTATGTGCCTTTGCCTTTGCAGCTCTTCTTTCCATCCATCTACACATTGAAAAAAACCATAGGGAGGGAAAGAAGGATCTGGGATTGCTATGGCTATCCATTGCTATTATGGTTTGGTCTTTATCTGGATTAATCGACATCGTTCACGCCCGGGATTTGCAGGCAGATGACACCTGGCTAGATGCTGTAGATTATCAGGGTATCAACAGTGTACTATCCATTGTAAACAGTGCTTTCATTTTATTGGCACTTCCACAGTTTAAGCACATACCACGATATTTCGAAAACATCGTCCGATCGGAAGGATGGCGTCTCACTGTCTGGACGACCTTCGTTCTATCTGCACTTATCACCGCCCTAATGTTTCTCCAGGTAATCATTCCAGCTCAGCCAAACTTTATTTCCTTCGTTGATCTCTTATATGCAATGTTTACATTGTCGTTTCTTGGTATAATCCTTTGGTCATCATTCGAACACCGGGGCTTAAAAACGCTGGCTTACCTATCTGCCGTATGCATTTTATTTACTTTGGTAGCGCAATTTCTTAAACTGGCCGACGATATCTTCTGGAGTATATTCTTCAACTGTGTTTTTAAGACCGTACTCATCGTACTTTTCTTTGCGCTGGCACTCAGTTGGGTAGAGGAACTTTCTCACACAGTAATTCCCCATCCCAAAGACATGCATCTCCTATTGATAAGGAAACACTCCGGCCACACCCGAATTGAATGCACTGCCATACTCACCATTCCTCCCCATATACAGACCAAAGGAGTTGTACTTACCGAGAAACCCTTTGAATTACTCAAATTATTTGCCCAAAGAAGGAAAGCTGGAGACCCAAGTCATGGCGGCTGGCTTGAGATTCAACCGAAATCAATTCCTGCATCTCCGAAATTTGATATCAAGGATTATAAGCAAATCAGTCGACTAGTCGATGCCATTTATCACCAAAGCCATCCCAAAGAAAGGCCCTTCACTTGGACCAAAAATGACCTTAAGACCTTCCTATTTGACCAAACCAGAAAGCGCAGAATTCGATTGCGAATAAACCCGGAAAATATCGATCTCAGTAAGGCTTAGCGGTTATATACCTCAAAAGCATAGGCTCCTCCAGACATCCTTTTGCAGCAATATCTATCCCTGTCAGAGACTGACAAAAGAATGTCTGAAAAAACTTGGCTGACCATTCATGAACTTCATTCTGACAAATGAATTTCCTCTGGGCGAGTTATGAAATCTTTGATCGATCCATAATTCCCAGATTCATGGAATTCATCTACAGAATTCAACAGTCAGTCGATGCCCTCATTCAACCTGTCCTTTTGGTCATGCTCATAGGCACTGGTCTTTTTCTAACGATCCGGTTAAGTTTTATACAATTCAGGAGAGTGTGGCACGGTATCGCCGTTGCCAGGGGCCAATATGATGATCCAAATCATCCAGGAGATGTCACCCATTTTCAAGCACTGACCACCGCTCTCTCGGCTACGGTTGGCATTGGCAATATTGCCGGAGTAGCCATTGCCATACACTTTGGAGGCCCTGGAGCTCTGTTTTGGATGTGGGTAACCGCGATCCTCGGCATGGCAACGAAGTTTACTGAGGTCACCTTGGCTCAAAAGTATCGTAGTGTCGAGGCCAATGGGATGGTCGCTGGTGGTCCGATGTACTATATCGAACGAGGCTTAGGTAAGCGGTGGAAGCCAATGGCTATGTTTGTTGCCTTCTTTCTCATGTTGACGGCGATGCTTAACGGAAATGCGATACAAGCCAACACCATTGCAGATCTGCTGCATACTGAACTTTCAATCTCAACCTGGATTTCTGGAGTTTGTACCGCCGCAATCGTAGGGTTAGTGATTCTTGGTGGCATAAAACGCATCGGAAAAGTGACTGGCGTTATTGCACCGGGGATGGCGCTGATATACATCATGGGAGGACTCCTTGTGCTTGTGATCAACCGGTCTGAAATATTACCTGCCTTATTCAGTATTTTTACGGAGGCCTTCCAACCGACTGCCGGCATAGCAGGAACAGGCGCAGGAGTCTTTATCCAGACGATGTTGTGGGGCATACGACGAGGTCTTTTCTCCAATGAAGCGGGACAGGGCTCAGCCCCAATCGCCCATTCTGCAGCCAAAACAGACCAGCCCGTATCTGAAGGAGTAGTTGCCCTGCTTGAACCGTTAATTGACACCCTAATTATCTGCAGCATAACTGGCCTCGTAATTCTGACAGCGGGCGTTTGGAAAGAAAAAACCCCAACGGCATTGAATTTGGCTTCATCAGATGCTGTCTTTATACATAGTGAATTTGCAGAACATCCAGATACCTTATGGAAAGTTGAGGATGGAGTGATCGTGACTTCTGATCAGTCTTACCAACTTCTGTGGCATGATGTGGCGTTAACCAAACTGTATCTCGATCAAAACCATGACCAAGCATTCTCAGGTACTTTAGACCGGGTAAGCAGGTTGGCCATACATGACGCGACATCCGAAACACAGATTCTATATGGTATGGCGGTAGAAACAGGGGCTCCACTCACCCAATGGGCCTACTACAAAACACTGGGTCATTGGGGCAGCTGGATTATCATCTTGAGTGTTTTATTGTTTGGCATTTCCACCTCCATTTCGTGGTATTATTATGGTGATCGCTGTATCTACTATGTCTTCGGTAACCGAGGTATATTGCCCTATAAAGTCCTGTATGTATTCATTCACTTCATGGGAGCGATTTCGGGATTAAATATCATCTGGAATCTGGGAGACACAACACTCTCGTTGGTCACCATACCCAATGTCCTGGCCTTGTTGTTGCTTTCTGGCATTTGCCAACAGATGACCAGCGAATATTTCCATAGAATGGAAGGTGAGTAAAAAATCCTTGAGATTACCGTACGCTGTTTTTGGATCAAATTTCTAATCGGCCGATCCAAGGTAAGATCGGCATCTTAGGGTGAGTCCTCGTAAGCCACCTCCAATAAAAGTCCTTCCTTTTGGCTGGGCTTGATGCGAAATTCATCCTTGATCATTATGCGCCCTTTTCTAAAAACAGCCCAATAATTGCCGGGGATTAGTCTGCCGTAATCTATGGTGTGGTGTAGAATCTCACCTTTGCGGATTGCCAAGGGAATCTGGCGAATGATATCTCCGTGTTCGTTTAATATCATTAAGTCGCCAAAACCACCTGCAGGAACACCGATGAGCTCGACGGTAAATTTACCCGCAAGATCGCTTGGCAAGATCTCCAACCCATAGCCCCCAGCTTCGCCACGATCAGACCTGGCAAGATAATCCTCCGGACTACAAATCTGCAAGATGAGCTCCGACCCCAAGCCACTTTCCCGCGTGGAAATCTCGACCGGTCGCTTGCAGTCACTTTGAAGGCAGAATGAAATATGACCTGATGGGAGATTCTCGTTCACGTATTTGGTTACATCATATTCAATAAATGGTTGGTCATCGAGATTCTTTGAGCCAAGAAGATCTCCCGGATTGGGTTGGTTAAACCAGAACGTGGAGTCTTCATCGATGGTCCCAGTAAGCCCATAGACCTGTAGAGAACTGGGTTGTTTCTGCCGAGAGACGGTATACACTTTAAGTAGACACCGCTCAATGGCCGAGGTCTCTAAATGTTCCAAATCAAAGGTGAGAAGAGAAATCATGGCTTTTTTCTCTGGAGTTCCCCGCAAACGCATGGAGATCTCACGACCAAAACTAATGGAATCTGCCTGCAGAGAAGTATAAGTATCTCCCACTGGACTTTCAACCAAAAGCATCTGCATACATTCTCTATCAGAACCGACCAAAGTCTTATCAGACTGTGCCAAACTGGTCTGAATGGGTGTAGGCTGCTGAGCCACAAGAAATAAGGGAATTCCTACAAGTAGGGATAAGAATTGGCATTTCATAGCATACATTTTTCAATCTCTTTCTCGTCTGATTGGAGTGGTGAGCTACCAAACAATGAGCATTGAAAAAGCTTTGAGGCCACACATTAATGACTACCTGTGCTCGCTGGTTTCCCTCACAAAATAGCATGCTTTAGGCGAAGAATCAAAGGAAATCCCGACTAATACCATACATGAAGGAAAACAACCATCTATAGATATTTTATAATCAATCGATTATGAGACAGTGCTTCTATGCTGCGTGCATTGAGGTGTGTTTGTTAAGCAATCGAATCAAGAACTGGCTATCTAATCCCAGACATTCGGTGATCTTGGTCATCAATACCAATTCAAATTCATTGACGAGACCGTCAATTGTTGCGACTGAAAGTGCACATTTAAGGATCAATTCGCGTCCGGTTCGATTTAAACTAGGATTGATCAATTGCAGCTTTTCGAAGGCCGAGTTGTCTACACTGGTCATAAGAAGAATTTCTTCCAAATCTTCCATGTACAAGGGCTTAGATGAAAATTTCTTCAGCATGGACAGCATGACCATCTTCTTTTGAGTGGAATTCTCTTCGTCAATCAAAACAAACAAGGCCAGGACCTGCGTCAATACCTCACGGTATTGCTCTACAAAAGCCTGATCTTTGGTTACAGGATCGTAATCTAGCACACGAGTGATGAAAGCTTTTCGGCAGCACTGGCATTCTACAAATTGTCGCTGTCGACTTTGAGGAACAATTGGAAGCTCCAGAATACTATAGTAATCGATGATCTGTTTAAGTGCGTATACCTGCGTTGATTGGCACGAAGGGCAATGAAAGGTTCCTGTACTCACATGGGATTTCACTCCTTTCGTTCCAAATATTCTCATGGTCTTGGTCATCATATTGCTTCAGAGGAACTATGGGCTGACATGGGGGGAGGTGGTCGCCTTGATCACGGAGATCGAAATCACCTTGCCTAATTCAAAAACAAGGCCAATTTTTTCCAGTTGATGAAAAACATGAAAAGGTTGTAACCAAAAGGGTTTTTGTGCGTAATAACTATAGTGAATCATAAGTCATTTCAACTCATGAGCATCTCTTTCAGATGGCCTATAACCATTCTTGTCTTGGCCATGACAAGCAATATCGGAGCAAGCACTGCAGCAGACAGTCTGGTCGATCTTTCACTAGCTAGCTTTGATGCTGCCAGCATGAATGGAAACTTTAAACTCCTACTAATTCAGGGAGATGAGGAAAGGATTGTTGTGGAGGGAAGCAGGAAGCAATTAAATCAATTGGAGATCTTGGATAAAAATGGGAAAGTTGTGGTAAAGCCCCGGCATCAAAAACAGCTGAAAGGACGAGGGAAAGTGCATATATCTCTCTATTTCAAGCAACTAAGGGAGATCGAGCTCAACGGGATAGGTCTAATACAATGCCAAGAACCGCTCAAAGCTCCTGAGCTTGAAATCAACTGCAATGGGATTAAAACGGTGGAAATAGATCTTGAAGTAGGACAATTAAATGCAACGTTCAGCGGGGTGGGCCGGACCACACTTCGAGGACATGCTCATCGAGCTTTCCTTGAATATTCAGGCATTGGAAATCTAGAGGCGATCGATCTCAAAACCAGATCCATGAAAGTAGAAAGCAGCGGAATTGGACGAGTGGAGGTCTGGGCAACCGAAGAACTTGAAGTCAATGCCTCAGGTATTGGTAGCGTATGGTACGCAGGTGAACCTGCCATCAAGCGATTTGAGGGATCAGGGATGGGCAAAATCAAGGCAATTTAGTGGTCACGAAAAAAGAATAACTGCTCAAATCTCTAACTATTCCTCATTAGGTTACGGGTTCATTAGCCCACTAGTTCCAAATAAGATCGTAATTTAAGTCTTTCGAAAGATGAGCTTATGAAATTAGCTTGGAAGACTTTGATTTACCTTACGATTTGGGCATGTCTCGGTGCTCAGCCAAAACCCATTGCCCTCTTTAATGGCACTGATCTCGACGGATGGTATGCGGATGTGCCAGAAAGAGATACCAATCCATCAGTTCGTGATGCTTTTATCGTAAGAGAAGGGAATCTTATAAGCTTAGGGACCCCGAGAGGACACCTCATCACAGAGAAAACCTTCCAAAATTATCGATTAGATGTTGAATATCGATTTGTGAATGAGCCGGGCAATTGTGGAGTACTGGTCCATGCTTCCAAACCCAGAATGCTCTACGATATGTTTCCGCAATCCTTAGAAATTCAGATGAATCACCAACATGCAGGAGACTTCTGGTGCATCGGTGAAGACATCACCGTTCCTGACATGGAGGAGAGGAGGGGTAATCGTGAAGAATGGGGAGTAATAGAGGGAAAGAAGCGCCGGATTCTTAACCTTACCGATGGTTCTGAGAAAAGCTTGGGTGAATGGAACCACATGCGGATTGAATGTACCGACGATGAGATCAAAGTCTGGGTGAATGAGGATCTGGTCAATCACGGTTTTGATTGCACGGCCACAAAAGGAAAAATCGCCATTCAGGCGGAAGGAGCGGAAGTAGCCTTTCGACGGATTGAGCTGACACCCATGGAAGACTGATGCAAGGCTTTTCACAGGCACAAGCCTCATATAGGTAAGGCCAAACACCTGGCCGGCTGAAGTCGTTCAGGCGGGGTCTTACTTCTACCGGCGCTTATGATCGGCATGGAGATTGGATCTGTCAAAAAAACTAATTGCCTCACCCTACTATTATCTGATGCCCCATGAAAACAGCGCTTGGACTTCCCCAATCCCTTTATTTAACATTTTCTTGCCAATTCAGACGCACAACTCCGCGTCTTAGAATGTATAAAAAGCATCATCAAGCATCTGACATGGGAAGAGAATCAAACACATTGCTTTATCCGGTCATTATCCTGTGGTGTATTGTTCTTGGGCTTTCTTGTGGAGACGACGGGATAAATATCTTTTCCACCCAAGATGACATTGCTTTGGGAAAACAGCTAAGAGATGAAGTCCTTGCCGATACCAGTTTTGAAGTTTTGGAACGCAGTCAGTACCCGGCAGCTTACAATTACTTGGATGATATCGTGCTGGATATCTTGCAGTCGGGACAGGTAACCCATCGCGATGAATTTGCCTGGGAAGTCCATTTGATCAATGAGGATGAGACCCTAAATGCTTTTGCGGCACCTGGTGGATATATTTTTGTCTATACCGGGCTGATTAAATTTTTGGATAACAAGGATGACTTTGTGGGTGTAATGGGTCATGAAATGGCCCATGCTGATCTACGACACTCTACCCAGCAACTGACCAAACAATACGGAATTGGCCTACTGCTGGGGGTCTTATCGGGAGGTGATCCTTCAACCCTTAGCCAGATCTTAGGATCACTGGTTGGCCTCAAGTTTAGTCGTGATGACGAATCGGAAGCAGATCAATATTCAGTCATCTATCTATGTGAAACAAACTATGCCGCCAATGCTGCGGCAAGTTTTTTTGAAAAATTGGTTGCTGAAGGGGCTGCAACACCTCCAGCATTCCTAAGTACCCATCCCAATCCTGAAGATCGAGTTGATGACATCCATGCCTTAGCAGATGAAAAAGGATGCGATGTCAATTTCAATTCGAGCAAGAAAGAATGGGAAGACTTCCAAGACATGCTGCCCTAAAGAGCATCTGATTCTCGCTCCAAGGTCAAATTTTCATTGTGATTGCATCGATGTACAATTTTGTACCTTTTATCTTCTATATAACATATAACAAGGAGTAGAAATCCATCATGTCATTAAGCAGAAGAAAACTTATCCAATCAGGTCTCGTCGGTGGCTTGACTAGTCCATATTGGTTTGGCAATCACAGATTTGCTTCAAAGAATAATGACGATCCAACTGATCCGAAATATGCATTACTGGATGAAGTCATGCGAAAACCAGTCTTGAAACGCAGCTATTTTGTCAATCCTGTGATTATTGATTCTATTGAGTTGTTGCACTATGATGGCAATTACCTATGCCGAGTAAGGTCTACAGATGGAGCTGAAGGTCTTTCTGTTAGCCACAACACCATGCACATGTTGTATCCAATCTTCCTTCACGCTTTAAAGCCCTTTTTCGTGGGTAAAGATGCCAGGGACTTGGATCTAATTTTGGAAAGAGTGCTGGTATACAGATTCAATTTCCGCCTTAGCGGATTGGCCTTAGGTATACCATTGGCCACACTAGAGTTTGCTATTTTGGATATGCTTGGTCAAATCTCAAAAAAATCCATCGGTCAGCTGATTGGTGACATTCATCATCCCGAGGTCCAAGTATATCAAGCCACCGAATACCGCGAAAAATCCGTTGAGGAGTCGCTGGCCTTGATTCAGGAAGATGTCGCTGAGTACAATGCTACAGCCGTTAAGATCAAGGTTGGTGGTCTGATGTTTATGACCAAAGATCTACATGCTGCAGGCCCCCCCGGCCGAACTGAGGAAATGATTCCATTGATCCGTAAAACATTTGGAGACGACATGTATTTATATGCGGATGCCAATGGATTTTATTCTGTTGAGGAGGCCATCAGGGTGGGAGAACTGCTTCAGAAGTACAATTATGGCTTTTTCGAAGAGCCGGTACATTTCGATTGGTACGAGGAAACCAAAGAAGTAGCAGATCAGCTATCTATGCCAGTTGCTGGCGGTGAGCAAGAGTATAGCCTGCATGGTTTTAGATGGCTCATCGCCAATGACGGTGTTCAGATTGTCCAGCCCGACAATTTTTACTTCGGAGGGATGATAAGATCAATGCAAGTGGCGCGGATGGCCCAAGCTACGGACAAGCAATGTACTCCCCACATGTCTGGTGGTGGCCTGGGATATCTCTACATGATGCATTTTGTATCAGCCCTGCCCAATGCTGCACCACACCATGAATTCAAGGGTTTGAATTCGAAGGTAAAGTTTGAATGCGAGACTTCATCACTACAGGTTCTTGATGGTAAATTAAAAGTACCAACTGGCCCGGGCTTGGGCATTACCATAGATCCGGACTACATTGCAAAGCATAAGCCATTGTAGAGTATTGAATTTTTATAGGACCTCTAGAATCTGAATCCGTGAAGACAGAATGGATGGATCCGCTGTCAGCATTGAGCTTTTCTTTGTAGTTTTGAAATAGGTCGACTATATCTAATAGTTAAGGAATTCCCTAAGTGAACTAGCTCTTATAGTTTTACAGAAGAATAGACATTAACTCAGACTATTTGTACTTGTGAGGGGGAAAATTGCAGATAAACTTGAAAGGCTTGTTGAGGAAAATCTCCAAGACAGTCAATTATCCATAAGTGATCTTTGTCGCCGAATTGGCGTGAGTCGAGCACATTTACATCGAAAATTAAAATCAGAAACCGGGCTGTCCACCTCCCACTTTATCCGTAAGGTTCGTCTGCGGCATGCCAGGCAACTCCTGCTCCGATCAGATTTGAACATCTCGGAAATAGCTTATAAAACGGGACACAGCAGTCCACAAAATTTCAGCAAATATTTTAGTGCAGAATACGGGACAACCCCCACCCTATTTCGAAAGGAGGAGGAGAAAAGACCTACTTCTACATTTCAGGGTAACAACAAACAAAAAAAGATCAAGAGATTTCTCACAGCTCCTTCCTTTGTCATCGTGCTTGGGATCTCGTTATCATTATTCTTGATCATGATGGGAAATGGTTCTCTACAGTCAGATCCAGATGATTTTAAACCAGCTATTGCCATACTTCCTTTTGAACCTATGGGTGAAGAAGATCATTTCTTATCGGCAGGGATCGCAGAAGATATCATGACGCAGCTTTCGCAGTTTGATAATTTAAGAGTCATCAACCGTGGTTCATCTGACCCGGTTGATCCAAAAAAACCATCACTGCAGCAAATATCTTCGCAGCTGAAGGTAGCGTATATCCTTCAAGGCAATGTACGAAGGCATGAAGATCGAGTAAAGATCAATGCACATTTGGTGAATGTCAAAGATGGGCAAACTTTATGGGCAGAAAGTTACGATCGCACCATCGACAATGTCATCGATATTCAGGGCACAGTTGCAAAGGAAATTGCCGAAGCATTGGGCCACCAGATTTCTCCGGATGTGGAGAAGCAGATGCGTCGAGTACCAACTGAACATATCGAAGCATACAACGCACTCCTTAAAGGCAAACATCTGCTAAAAACCCGACTACAGAATAATATTGTAGAGAGTCGGAAGTATTTTGATCAGGCCATTGAGATCGACCCAAATTACTCTGAAGCTTATGCGGAAAAAGCAGCGGCATACGGTTTATTGCACAATGTGTACTATGATCCCCAAAAGGCAGCTCAGAGATTGGAATTGGCTGAGGAAAATGCCCTGCTGGCAATCAGTAAACACATCAGGAACGCCTATGCCTACGCTCTTCTTGCCAATGTATATCGCGATCAATACCGTTGGGATCAGGCACTTACGACCTACCAAATCGCTTTGGATATCAATCCAAATAGCGCGCTAACCAACTATTGGTATGCGTTGACATTGCGTACAGTAAACAGGCTTGAAGAATCCAAACATTATCATCGTATGGCCTGTGAACTGGATCCACTTTATCCAGTCATTAATGCCGGCTATATTTATACCTGTCTGCTGGCCAATGATTTTGATGAAGCTGATCATTTAATAGCAGAAAGTTCGATTCTTTTTGAAGGATCTTTCTTGCATCGATTGGTGCAGGGTTTTGCGCATCTGTGTAAAGGACAATTTACATTGGCTATTCCTTACTATGACCAATGCCTGCAATTGAATCCGGATTTTGACATGGCCAAAACACAAAGAGCATATTGCAAAGCAAAACTCGGATTGATAAAGCCAGACCAAGTATATCCCGTGCCATTTGATTTTCTATCAGCTGATGATTATATCGATGCTGGACAGGTTTTCATGGGATTGGGAGAGGTGGATTCCTGCATTTCCTTGTTCACCAAGGCCGCTGAAATGGGTCGAATACCTGGTGATGTGTTGGTGCACCCTTCGTGTAGAGGTCTGAGGCATCATCCACAATTTATCCAATTGCTCAAAGACTACGATCTCTATCGTTTTGTAAGGGAATCTTCGCTATGAGACAATAGCACTCTTCTGAAAACAATCTGCCAAGAAATTGAGACAATGACGCAAGAGGTTTTCCTGCTATTGACCGAACTTTCATAGTACTGGAAACCAGCAAGAATGGGCAAACATCTATCATGTATTGCATCACTGTGCTCCTTACTAATCATCTCAGCTTCTAGTAAACTGGAAGCTCAGACCAAGGTGAAGACCATTGTAGCCTATCAAGTGGTAGATTACAAACTTTGGAGGGCAGTGTTTGATGGCATCCAAGATCTACGAAAGGCATCAGGTGAGGTCTCAAGTGAAACCGGTACTTTAATTAATGATCGGGAGTCGGTTCTGGTTTTTCACGAATGGCCATCCTTTGATCATTTCAGAAAGTACATCTCTGAACCTGACATAGCCATTGCTATGAAAAACGGAGGGGTTAAAGCTCCACCCCATTGTATGCTTCTTCAGACCCGTGGCCCACCACTGAAAGAGAAGAATGGTGTAAGGACTTTTATTTATCAGCAGGTAACTGCGTTTGATCGCTGGAGGTCCTTTTTTCATCACACAAGCCAAAAAAGACAAAAAGCCGGTGAACTATCTTATGAAGTGGGTACGATATCAAACAATCCTAATATCGCATATATTATGAGCGAATGGGTATCTGCTGACAACTTTGTACAACATATATATTCTATGAAACGAAATAAAGTCTTCAGTGCCGCTGGCGCCTTGGGCGTACCGGGAATCATCGTATTTGCAGATTAAGAAAAGAGTTAAGGTTTAAACCCTGTATAAATAACCAAAAAACCAAGTGGAAAATTCGATCGCCTGTCTGGAGTGTAAGGGTGAAAATCCGACTGGAATGAAATTTTGTGGCCAGTGCGGATCTCCTTTACATGTGAGTTGTATAAACTGTGGCCAGGCGAACCCTCCAGGATTCAAATTTTGTGGTCATTGTGGCCATCAAATAGTAGAGGGAGAACAGGAAAGTGAAAAATCAGCACCTGAGCGGCACGCTGGGGGAGCCCAGGAAGGAGAGCGGCGACATCTGACGGTGATGTTTTGTGATTTGGTGGGATCGACAGAACTTTCACAGTTGCTTGATCCCGAGGATTTACGCCAGATTGTTCTTCAATACCAGAGTATATGCCGAAAAATAGTAGCCCGATTTGAAGGGCATGTTGCCCAATATCTTGGAGATGGAATTTTAGTATATTTTGGCTACCCCAAAGCCCACGAAAATGATGCACATCGTGCCGTAACATCAGCCCTGGCAATTATTGAAGGCATCAAACAACTGAATTCCTCACTCGATTCCTACCACAACATTCAACTGGCGGTGAGAATTGGCGTGCATAGCGGGCATATTGTCATAGGAAATATATTACAAGACACGGATCGACAGCAGTTTTTAGCCCATGGTGCCGTATTGAACATCGCAGCGCGAATTCAAAGCTTCGCAGATCCTGATTCATTAGTCATCAGTGAAAGTACCCTCAAGCTGATCGAGCGCCATTTTACTGTAGAAGATTTAGGAAATTATGAACTCCGCGGTCTGCAGACACCCATTAATCTCTTTAAGGTCTTGCATGGAAACCGGGCCAAGAGCATTTTAGATCATGCCAAGAGTGAAAATGTGGGAGCTCCTATCATCGGCCGGCAAGATGAGATGGAAAAATTGAAAGACTGTTGGTTTAGAGCCAAACAAGGGCACTCAAGCGTGGTTTTAATCAATGGAGAAGCTGGTGTGGGAAAATCAAAGCTGGTTGGAAGTCTGCTCGCGCACGTAGCAGAAGATAGTGAAGCCTGGTTTCTGCCACATGAGTGTTCACCCTATCATCGAAAAACCGCCTATTATCCATTCGCCAAAACGATTAAGACACGGGCATTGCAGCTTTCAGGAGGTGAGAGTGAGGCCGACATCATTGCCCGACTTGAGGGGTTTCTGATACAATACGGACTAAATTTGGACGAAGTACTCCCTCTATTTGCCGGGTGGTTATCCATTTCTCTGGCCAATTCATCATACAGGCCATCTCCGTACTCTCCAGAGCAGCAAAAGAAGAAGATTACTGAATCACTACTCTCGATGATGATTCAAAGGGCGAGAGAACAACCCGTGCTCATGCTTTTTGAAGATCTGCACTGGATCGATGATGCCTCACTGATCGTTCTTGACAAATTGATGCAGCAATCTCCTTCCATACAAATGCTCGCCATTCTGACTTACAGGCCAGAATTTAGGCCTTCATGGCGGTTGCAGCCACATATCGTTCCCATGACACTTACCCGCCTGGATGAACATGCAACAAGGGAAATCATTCTATCTCTTACGGGAGGCAAACCGCTTCCAGATCATCTGACTGAACAGATCATCCGCAAGACTGATGGCATTCCACTCTTTGTGGAGGAGCTTACGAAAATGATACTTACCTCCAACTTATTAATGGAAGAGGGAGAAAGATTCAACCTCACTGGATCCATGGAGTCCCTGGCCATCCCGTCGACTCTCCATGATTCTCTCATAGCCAGGTTGGATCAGATGACCCATACCAAAAAGGTAGCTCAATTAGGGGCGGTAATCGGCAGAAAATTTTCCTACGACCTGATCTCTTCGATCAGCGATATGAATGAAAATAGTCTGCAAAACACCTTAGATGAATTGGTTCAAGCAGAGCTACTCACACAGAGTGGTATCATACCCGATGCAGAGTTTAGCTTTAGACACGCCCTACTTAGAGATGCAGCCTATCAGTCGCTACTAAAGAGCCAACAACGGAGTTACCACTCTTCCATTGCAGAATCCCTTCTTAAAAACTTCACCGAAGTCGTTGCGAAAAGACCGGAAGTGCTGGCTTTTCATTTTGAAAAAGCAGGCCTATTTGCCCATTCCGTTGAGTATTGGATTCAGGCCGCCGTGATAGCTGAAGGACATCATGTTTATCAAAATGCGCTCAGTGCTCTCGAAAAGGCCATTACGTTGATTGATCAGATAGACCGGGGCAAGGAGAAAGATAACCTGATGCTAAAGGTACGCGCATTGCAAGGTCCTATCCAGGTGATTTTGCATGGATGGGCTTCCAAAGAAGCGATGCTTGCCAGTATGCGACTTAAGCAACTTTCTGAAAAATTGGGTGATCAAATCAATCTCTTTAAGGCACTGAGAACAATCAATCTTCTCGAAATTTTCTCAGGTTATCCTGAAAAAGCAGAGAAATTCGCCCTAAGCGCTCTTGAGATATCCAAAAATCTGGAGGATCAGGAATTTGCCGTTGAAGCAAGACGTATGCTCGGTCATACTTTCATTATGACCGGCAAATTGCGAGAAAGTATCGAAAACTTTAATGTGGCACTGGAGAAGTTGAAGTCCTTACCTGATGATTTTAGCTCCAACTTTATCGGTGGTCATCCTGAAGTCATCTGTCTCATTCAAAGTTCACATGTACTTTGGAGCTTAGGCTTGGCAGATCAGGCACGTGTGAGGGCTGATCGTGCGCTCAAATTGGCACGAGAAAATGGACAGCCGTACATGTTAGCGATGGTAATAGAAATTAGATCCTTCCTGGCCATTTTCATGAGTGAGTATCAAGAAGCATTGCTTTACGCCAAAGAGGCCTATAGTCTGAGTGATAAATATGGATTTGAGTTCTTTAAAGAATCTGAAACATTTGTGGGATATGCAAATTTTAAGAAGGGCAAGCATCGACAGGGACTTCAACAAATGCATCGTTCGTCGAATCACAGGATGAAAATGAATGCCCGTATCGGAAATAACCTACACCGGCATCTTTTGATCAGTGCATATCTGGAAATTGGGAAACTGCAAGAAGCGGAGGAAGAGATCCAGCAATGTCTTGCTTTGGCTATCGAGAGAGGAGACCAGTTTCTTCTGCCAGAGATTTACCGCCTCCAGGGAGAAGTGTATGCGAAGCAACAAAAACCTCAAAAAGAAGTAATGGCATGTTTTGCTGAGAGTCTGAGACTGAGCGTGCAACAATCATCTCTGGCTCTTCAACTCCGCGCCAATATTAGTATATACAAATACAATGCTTCAACCAGTATGGGAAGGGAATCTCTTGAAAGCCTAAAGAAGCTTTACTACTCCTTTACTGAAGGTTTTGATATGGCAGATATGAAAGAGGCGCTATCATTAATTGAGCAACAAGAAGTATTTGCCAGTGAGAAACCTTAAACATTTCCGCTCTATTATTTATCAAATTCTTAATAAAGTTTATCATGGAAATACAACTGCTCCCAGAAAAAAAGAGAGAATTACATAATCATCATTTCAATTCCACCATCTGGAATGATTTTAATTTTCGCGACGATGATATTATCATTGCTTCCTATGCCAAATCTGGGACCACATGGATGCAGCAGATCATTGCCCAACTGCTTTTTGACGGAGCGGAAGAGCTACCTGTGGCAGAAATGTCGCCATGGGTGGATCTGCGAGTACCACCAGCAGAAGTAAAGTTACAAGCTCTAGAAGCCCAGGAGCACCGCCGGTTTATCAAAACGCATCTACCCGTGGACGCCCTGGTATTTTCCCAACAGGCAAAATACATATACCTCGGTCGTGATGGCAGAGACGTGGTTTGGAGTATGTATAATCATCATCGCAATGCTAATGAAATATGGTATCAAGTCCTCAATGAGTCTCCCGGGTTGATCGGTCCGAAAATTGAACCACCGGTAGATTCGATACGGGATTATTTTCATCAGTGGATGGAACAAGATGGCTTTCCTTGGTGGCCCTTCTGGGATAATGTCAATACTTGGTGGGAAATCCGGAATTTGCCCAACGTAAAGTTTATACATTTTCAATCACTAAAAAATGACATGGAAGGGAAAATGCGGGAACTGGCTCATTTTCTTGAAATTCCCATAAAGGAAAATCATTGGGAAAAAATAGTCGAACACTGCACATTTGATTATATGAAGGCTCATGCCACAGCATCGACTCCCCTTGGTGGAAAATTTTGGGACGGGGGCGCAAAGACTTTCATCAACAAGGGTACCAATGGCCGCTGGAAGAATGTATTGACTAAAGAGGAGTCAAATAAATATGAACAATTGGCAGTGGAAAAGTTGAATGATCCAAATTGTGCCGAATGGCTTCGAACGGGAGATGACACATTGCTCTAGTGATTAACGGAATCATTAAATCGACTTCGATCTTTTGGCAAAAACGGGCACTACTGAAAATCACTTTGTTGCTTATCAGTATGCTCACCATCATGGCCGCTGGTATCGTCGCTCCCGCAACGCCTCAGATCGGAATGGCTTTTGCTGACTCCTTCAATCCTGCCCTACTGTCTAAGATGGTACTAGCCTTACCTCCATTGTCTATTGCCATTACAGCCCCATTAGCTGGCCGGCTACTCGATCAGAATGGCCGGCTTAACCTATTGAATTTCGCATTGGTTCTCTATGCAGTCAGTGGAAGCAGTGGTCTCTATCTAGATAATATCTACCTAATCCTAGGCGGTCGTATAATACTGGGAATTGCTATCGGCATCTTAATGACGACCGTATTGACATTGACCGGAGATTACTTTGAGGGTCACGAACGCCAACAGTTCATTGGATACCAATCCGCTTTTATTGGATTCGTTGGTATGGTAGTCGTGACTATCGGTGGTTTCTTGGCTGAGCTACATTGGAGGTGGCCTTTTGCAACCTACCTGATTTCACTACTATTGTTATTGCTCACCAAGCGATATCTCTACCAACCAAACATAGCAGGACACCAGGCGGCTTCAGCATCGTCTTCCACACCGTCAATTATTCATCTCCTCTGGTTTACTGCCATCTTACTAATGATTCTGATGTATCTGATTCCCATCCAATTGCCATTTCTCATACAAGAATTAGGCCTTGGTACGCAAATATTTATTGGTCTAGTACTGGCCACCCATGCCTTTGGCATTGTTTTATCATCCATAGTTTACTCCAAAGTAAAACAGATGATATCCTATCCAATGGTATATTTCTTTGCCTTTATTGTAATGGCTCTGGGTCACTATATTATTGGAACCTTTCCCACAAGAGGCGGTCTTTTCACCGGAGTTTTTATTGCCGGTCTTGGATTTGGCCAGCTGATCTCTAATACCACTCTCTGGGTAATTGACACTGTGCAAACCCATGCCAGAGGTCGGGTAATTGGCATATTGACCAGCTGCTATTTTCTGGGCCAGTTTTTATCACCGATTTTGGCAGAACCCTTTCTCTCACAAGGCGGGGCGGTGCCTCTATTCCTATCCTCGGCAATTTTGATGGCTGTTGTAGGAATTTTATTTCTTGGCTATCGTCAAAAGCTTAGTAGGCCAGTAGCCTAAGGACAGCCCTGATCTCGTCAACCTGCATGACGGCTGTATAACCCTCAATGTCGCAGTACATTACAACCGAAAGTCTGCGTTTTGATGACATCATAGCAGATAATTGCTGGTCTTCCTAAGTTACATAATTTCATGATCTGAAGCACAGAGCCAACCAGTGGTCGAGTGGAATTTGGGATCAATAGTTTTCAACAAGACCAGAAAGGTATATGGGCTTGCACCGAAGCATGTATTATATTAGGGTACCAATAAAAACCCAATTCATGGATCGGATCTTCGGAATGTTAGTAGAGGGACCCAATTATACCCATTAGTAAATGAATAATACTAAGTTTTTCTTTTGATGACTTCTTTTCTTCCAGATTTTGCTGGTAATATCTTCCAAATCAATTTGGCAAAAAACTTGAAAAAAGTCTGGATTATCATGTGCGGCTTTTGGCTATTCATAGCCTTGCTTGAATTTGGGCAGGACTACCTGGAAGCCTGGCTCAATGAGCGTGAATTCCGTCTTACAGAATCACTTTCCTATAAGTTGTTCTGGTTGATCTATGTACCCCTCACCTGGCTGATCCTCAAATGTGCTGAAAAAGGGCAAGCTCTGTTCAATCACATACAGAGGACATTCCTCTTAGGGGGAGTGGTGATCTTGGTTAGCATCCTTCATTTGATTGTGTTCGCCAGCATTTTATTTGGAATATCCCACATTATCCACACCAGTGTCTGGGACTTTACCCATCTTATTATAGAGAAATTTTCTACTCGTTTATACTTGTCGATTGCTGTCTATGGAGTCGTTGTTTGGCTGTACCTCAAGGCACTGCAAAGACCATCTTTGACCAAACAGGATGGGAAGGATGCGTTGAGTATTAGAACTGGGGGAAAAGTAATCCTTCTCAGGAACAATTCCATCCATTGGATCCAATCTGACGGTCCTTACCTTTCGGTACATACCCAAGCTAAAAAATATTTGATCATAGATACCTTGAAGAGCATTATCACGACTCTGCCGCCAAATTTCAAGCGGATACATAGATCCACCATTGTAAACATGGATAAAATCTCGGAGTTTAGATCAAGAGGTAATGGAGACTATGACGTCATAATGGAAAATGAAGTGGTATTGCGTTTAAGCCGTAACTATGCAAAATCAGTAAAAGCTCTCCTTTTTTGATAGAAGTGGGCTAAAAGATCTGCCTCCTCACTACTCATCTTATCCCCTCATTTACTCACCATAGCACATTTAGTGATACACAGCAGCATATTCGTAAGTAATTTCGGAAAACATTTTCCGAGGCATTTGCTGAGATGGTAGAGGCTTACATTCTTAATTAAGCAAACTATGAAATTAGAGATCTTTATGTCAATGATGGGGTTGAGCCTTTTGATCACCTGTGAGGCTCCCAGTCAATCTGAACCGACCCTTATCGTTCCCTGTCAAGGATGCGAAGCTATATTTGAATATAAGACTTATCATCCCAATTTATCCAATGTCGATACTCTTCCGGGATTTGCTAATGGATCAACCAGGATACGAATCACCGGAACTATATATCAACCGGGAGGAAGTAAACCTGCTGGTGATGTTATTTTATACGTTTACCACACCAATGCCGATGGTATCTATGCACACTCAGAGGGATCGCAGGGATGGGCAAGGCGCCATGGTGATTTTCGCGGTTGGATCAAGACCGATGCGGATGGAAAATATACTTTCTACACCTCCAAACCAGGCAGCTATCCTGGTGGTTCTAATCCGGCCCATATCCATCCCATCGTGCTGGAACCCAACGGTCGATACTATTGGATCGAGGAATACCTTTTTGCCGATGATCCTCTTCTAACAGCCGAAGACCTTGCTGAGCTGGGTGCACAAGGTGGGAGTAATGGCATAGTGACCCTGCGAAAGGACGGTGATTTATGGGTGGGGGAAAGGGACATTATACTCGGTGAAAATGTACCGGGATATCCAAAGTGACGCACCAGCCTTGAAATATATGCATCAACTCATGAATCGTCAAGGACACTCGAGTGAGGCCCATCTTTCAAGACCGACACTTGAAACCTACCCATGAATAATAAATCCTCCCCTGGAGACGCTCAGCTGAGCGACTAAGGCAAACAGACAGTTGCCAGCTAGACATTCTCTAATCCACCATCCACTTTGGCCTATTGATTGACTGGAGGCTCTTACTCTCCTAAGATTTCAAACAAAATTTACCCTTGCTTGGCAAATAACCTTTATTTTAGCCCCTCTTCCTGTTTAAATCCTGACTGAACATCAAATTGTGTAGTTCACTCGCACCATAAGGGCTATGGTGGTAGTTCAGATCTAAAAACATCAATCAATGCAACCGAAGCGTACATTTGGCCCCATTATAGAGGCACAAAATGGTCAAGACCAAAACAAGTTTCTCCAATACATCTACTTAAAGCTTGCTGCCCTAGGGTATAGGGGATATGCAGAGGGAGAAACCGCCAAGTTTCTGGAGATTGCCGACCCCCTACTCAATAACTACAAGGAAAAAGCACGATTGCTGTCAAGCAATCTCTCACCCATCGGGAGCCGAATACAGGATTACCTTCAAGATCTCTTCAAAGATATTGATGATACCGATGACATCGGCTTGCCAGAACATCCATTCTTGTTAGACCGTCATGGGTTGGCACGCATTTTATCTCTCCCCTCGGATGCCGACAGTTTTGAAACCGATATTGTAAAGTCGTACCGCATACCACAGGGCATTCTGCACAATCCCAAGCACGACCGTCGCACCACCAAGGGTGTCTTTCATGTCTGTGAAGAAGGGCTGCCTATCCCCCATGATAAGAAGGCTGTACCAGTGAAGACCTTTGCACAACTTTTGCGACGGGCATTTAATCCACCTGACGATCTGATGACACTGCCCTTTACGGCGAATCATAAAAAAAAGGCACGACTTTTTGTCGGACTTCTGCTTCGACCCATTGTCGTTCCTGAAGTACCCGATATCATTAAGGAAAAATCGATGGAGATCAGATTTTTTGCTCCGGGAAGTCTGGTCAGCAACCTTGATTTTGTGGAATCGATTTTTGGCAATGCCGGAGATCCGCACTTGCCTGAAAATGACGCAGCCCTCGATGTTGAAGGATGGACAGGCCACACAGGCTGTGTAGTCCTGGCTCCGCACCTCATCCATTGTCGAAAAGTAGATCTGGGATTGCCTCACTGGGATGATGCTACTGAACGCCAGCGAAAAGACGGAATGTGCTGGCGAGATAAATCAGAAAAATACAACGATGGCGGAGCTTTCAAAGTCACCTCTAGAGATAAACGTGGGGTGGTGGTAACCATCATAGCCGATAATTATTTTGGTTATTGTAAAAAAGAGGTAAAAACCCAGATCAGTTACTCAGCCAATCTCTTTGGTTTGTGTGAAGAGGAACATGCCGGAGGTGCCATCGCCTTCCCCAGCTATGATCTGGGTGAAGAATTTCAGAGTGATCCAGAATTACGGGCCAGCGATATGACGTTTGATCAGCTGATCAAGGATTACCGGGATATTATTGATCTACAAACCGAAGGATATGGAGTAGATCGAAAATTTCCGAACATTATTTATGTTCCAGAGAATGCCTATTTCAAGCTACATGGCCAAACCATCACCTGGCAATCTAGAGGACGCGATCATGTCATCAAGTTATTGCCTGGAAATCACTATATCCTTCCTGGAGGATTTAAGGTGGAAATGAAGAAACATATACAAGGTTCAGACTGGAGACTGATTGGAACCCTTGCAGAAGGTACCCTCTGTCATAAACCCTGCACCGTATCGGGTGGAGGAAAGTCTGAAATTAGTAAATCCATTCAGGATGCCATGATTGTCGGCCCGGTGATCGTGGCCGACATGCATGAAGATTTTGATTTGGTAGATGAAATTTTCTCCAAAGATTATTCCAACCGCTGGAAAAACCCCTACCCCAATCCTAGACCGTCAAGAAAAATTTTAAGTACTGAACGCTCCTTAGGATCGGTTATTAAACTATTTACTCCGTCTACAGAATATTCCGATGAATTTAATGCTTGGCTAGACACGATTCCTCAGCGCATAAAAGATCTCATCTACATGATTAAACGAAATCATAGAGAAGATTGGGGAAGCAACTGGCGGAAATATTTTTCCGTCGATCGAATTAATGGGGTACCAGGTAATGAATTAAAATTTCAAGACCGGAGATTAGAGGCTTATTACTTACGCGTAGGACGAGACAGTACGCAGTCCCGTCGAATTTTTCAGATCAGAGGCGACTATGCCGCTGCCCAGAAGGTGCAATTTGAAGATGACATCACTGCATCTGTGGTACTCAATGCCGAAAATATTAAGTATCTAAATCCTGAAATTCAGCAACCCAGCATCAAATTTGTCAAGAACTGTGAAGCTCGACTTTTCCAAAGGCCAGACGACTGCATCCACAAAGGCTACGACCATCAAGCTGAAAACGATCTATCCAGTCCCGATAGTTTCATCTCTAATTTTGAACCGCTGACCCGCAATGAGGTTACCGCTATTTATCAAGATACTATTGAATTCGAAAGATATACATCCCCGGTTAAGGAATTGATTAGTGATTTTCTGGCCAAGGACTTTCCAAAATACCTGATCCTTCCCTCTGAGCCTCGTATCGTGGATGGGAAACCGACTAAAAATCCACGTTATCTTCAGACCAGGCCTGATCTGGTCCATCCAGAACAACGATACCTGGCGGAACTTCGCACCAGACTGCACCGGCAGGTACCGCTGGATCAAGCCGTTCACTTACCAGTGAATGCCATACTGCCGGGCAGGCGAAACAACCCCGCTGACGAGAAAAACAATGTGCCCCCCCTGGCAGTGTATAATCCCGTTCATTATCAGGAGTTACCCGAGTTGTTTATCGATTTCATTGCTAGTGTGACGGGAAAATCACCATCCACCACCGGTTTTGGATCGGAGGGTGCGCTTACCAAGGGTCCATTTAATGCCTTGCTGCCCGCCGCAGATCTTAACAATGCTTTTCTATCCTACATTTTGACTGGATACCCAGGCTTTTCCTCTGCAGCGGGGTACATTGGGCCCAAATATCAGGTTGATCATGACATCAGCCTCTTAATTCCTGAATTGTGGTGCCGAATGTCCGTTAAGGAGAGAGATCCGGAATATCTCATTACCAAAGAATACTTAGAGAAGGTCGAGGATTTCGAATTCGAAGGTCGGAAAATTCAAGCCAGCTTACTCGGATACCGAATCACAAGAAAATTCGTGCATCATTTTTTTGGAAGGATTTTTAGCAATCCACACCATGTCATTAATGACAATATGCTGGCACCCGAAAAACAGGACCTGAAGGCCTTTGTCGCCTCCATTGATAACTTAAGTATTACCCAAAAAAGGGTTGCTGAGGGATACCTTACCGATGGAACCTACGAACAACTCTGTCCTCCCCTCCAGGCTCTAATCAAAATCATGGTCGAGGGCTCTTACCATGGTATTGATCGTACACATCCGGATTTCAGAAAGTTATTCAGTAGAGACCATGTCCTTAAGAGCTCCTGGTATCAAGAGAGACTTTTGGTCAAGCAGGAACGCGATATTGCTCTTTGGACAAAAAATATCCAATACCTGGAGCTGTTCTTAAAGAAGAAAAATTTTGCCGAAGCTGCTGAGAGACTGGACATCAAGAAGCAGCTAAAGCTGGCCAAGGAAAAATTAATAGACGTCAGCAGCAAACAATATGTAAACCAATTGACCGGAACCTTTGGTGCAGATCCATTGAGGGTCATCGATGCTGATCACGAGGTGGCTCTTGATGAAGTTGCCGTATAGAGGTTCGGTTCTGATATTGAGTTCCTATCTTTGATTTACTAACAGAAATACTGAGAATGAAAAAGCGCAGAGTTAAATTAGGTGTTCAAACTGTAGATGGACAGCAAGTCCTGATAAAAGACTCCTGCTTTCATGAAGTCGAGGATTTCATTGAAAATAATATAAATAATCCCTCGCTAATCAGTACCAGTGCTTTGGCTGCCAGATTTAACTATAGCCCATCACAATTTTCCAGAAGATTCAAAGCAGTTTCTGACAAAAGCGTTAAAGAATATGTAATAGATGTTAAAATGAAAAAAGCAAAGGAACTACTGAGAACTGTAAATCTGAGTATTTCCGATATCGCCTATCAATTAGGTTACACCAATCCCTTTTATTTTACCAATGTCTTCACTAAGCAGAATGGTATTTCACCATCTGCTTATAGAAAAAAATTCTCTGAATTCAATAGATAGGAGAACTAAGGAGAACTGGAGAATCAACACCAAAATTGGGCTAGTAGATTGTCCAGTGAAAGATTGTAGTTAATTTTCATATGATTTTATTCTCAGATGACGTGTCGGAATGACATTCTTGTCAGGCTGGCCATTTGTATAGAGCTCTGCAATGAAATATGGGGCAAAAGACATCAATATTCTTGCTAATATTTAGTAGACAGAATACTGTTGACCATGATTTGGATGGTTGTGAAAAAGTAACGACACCTCTATGCGTGAAAATCATAGGGTTTTGCGTGAAAACCATAGGTTCTATCCACCATACCTGCACTAAATTTGTCTTTTTTAATGGTGAGATCTATAAAACCTTTTATTATGAAAGCACAAGTTAAAAACCAAGAAGGTAGGTTAATTCACGTAGTGACCTTACAATGCAAAGACGATGAGCATGCCCAACAATGTTTGGATGCTCTAGCCAATTTTGGGAAGCCAGATGCCTTGTCGTTTGAATGTCTCTCTTACGAGTTTGGACTCAAGGCGGGAACTACCGACACGGTATACCTGGTGGAACGATGGAATCAATGGGAGAACTTGGATTCGCTACTCAAGGCCAAAGTTATTCCAGCATTACCCCTATATAACCAGCTCTTGAAAAATCCATTTGACCCGGCGACCGACACCTTACGAATCGAGCTTAACGAATGTTAGCGGCTAAGCTGTAAAGACGAGAAGAAAATATCTTAATCTACATGACTGCACAGACAGCACTGTGCATACCCACCTGTTTAATCATGCAGAAGCTCTAGATTGGTTTTACAGAAAGCCAGTCCACTTCCTTCCATAGAGAAACCATTGATCTTGGCAGCTCCACAACCATAGCCGGACCTCAGATAATTCGATCACTGCCTTCAGACTGAATTGAATAGACCCATAGGTCTATTCTACCCCTACCATCCTGCTTTTGATAAAGTCCTCCCTGTTTGTATTACCAGCCTTCAGCTCTTTTAAAAATTCTTTTTGGGCCAGGTAGTCCTTATTTTCGATGCCGGCCCGACTCTGCAGCATTCGCCAAGCTTTTCGCCTTTCTACACAAAATATCACCATCTGGCGGGAAAGAAGATGAAACACTTCTTTTCCCTCATCGTCATAGTCAACAATGAATACTCCAAAATTGGGGATATATGCGTGATGTGCTGGATCTAAGTACCTGCGGTGGATAATATCATCCATAGTCAGCAATTGGAGCATATCTTCCAGCCTGATTTTCCCTTCCAATTTGTCTTCGCCCACCTTTTTGTGATGCTTGCGAAACCTCGGTTCCGTTACTGCCCAATGGACTACGGAAAAGAGATAACGGTTTTTGGTGACCGGATGTCGACGAGAGAACCAATCTAGATTGTAATTGGGGTTGCCTTTAATATTCAAGGTCTCCTGATAGGTTTCTCCCTGCTGGGGATCAAAGATAAACTCGGGAAGCCCCCGGCTGTCCCGCACCAATTGCGCTTGTACCTGTGATAGATGATCGGCTACCCCATGTTCAGGCTGGCAGGTGGTATAGGTTTGGAAAAATGCCGTTCCCCTGTAACACAGACCATCAATGAGTGCCTTGTAAAACGTGCCGGCATTAGCCATACTTACTCTGGCCACATATGGCGAACCATGGCCGTTGATAAAACATTCCGATACCGATTTCATTTCGGTAATCTTTCCTTGTGAAGCGACCCCAAATTGATTAAAGTCACCACCACCAGGCATCGGTGAAGAATCAGAATTCTGACCACCGGTGTTGGAATAGACCTGGGTATCCAACATGAGCATCTTAACATTTGGACGATTTTGCAAGACCACCTTCGAAACATTCTGAAAGCCGATGTCGCCCATTCCACCATCACCTCCTACGACCCAGACTTTTGGGGTTTCCAGGATTTCATCATCGGTCATGTAGCTGTCCGAGAAATGGGTGTAGCGGAAATAATCTTCCTCTGTAAAACCATCATCAAACTCACTGATTACCAGGTCCGTTAACCTTTCAGGAATGACTGATAGGAAGGCATGATCTTTTATGAAACTTTCACCCAGCATCCATCCGATGGTAGCTCCATCTTGAAAAAGGGAATTCAACCACGGGTACGGATGAGGATTATTGGGGGGAGTCGATCCGTATACTGTGTTGCAACCGGTATGGGCAGCCATGGCCATAGCTGACATGCCGTTATTCCCAAATCCTTCAAAATACTGCACATTATCGTGCTGGTCAGCATCGTGACGCAGGGCTTTGGCCAGGGCCCGTAACAGGTCAGCATTCGAACCTCGATACTGTTGTTCAATATATGTATCGGTAGCACGCACATCTTCACATCCATATCCCATCACTATATGCAGTAGTGTCCTGCGAAAGACCTGATAAGCTTCCGGCTGATTCCTCTCGAAAGCATCGAGACTTTCCACCCCGTCTACATCAAGTTGTGCAGCTTTTTCTCGCAGTCGTTTGGCTTTATTGTGAAAAAGGGGTCGCATCAGAGCTTCAGTCACGGTAGCCAAAGCTCGAAGAGCAGATTTTTCTCCACATCCTGCACATGCACCGTCGCCAGAAACAAGGGCATTGTATTTCGACTGTTGCATGAGGTGGAATTTCAACGCAGCTGCTTTACTCTCCTGTGGATTGCTGGCGTCATAAATGCCAAGATATTTATCCGGTGTATCCTTCAGAAGATTCATGAAGGTGGTAGCTGTCTGAATCTGGGCATGTATTTCTTCGGTCTCAGGCACCATCTTGAGTGCCTCGTGACTGCCGCATGCTTCCACACAGGCAGCACAACCTTTACACAAGTCCTGAACGAATATGGAAAAGATACCACCACTGCCTTCATTCTTCTTTTCCCGGTTCTTAAAAATGCCGTTGCTACTCAAGTAGGCCAAAGGCAGTTGCATCATAATCTCACTCAGTTCCTTAACCGACTGCTCATTTACGCTCAGAGCTTCTAGGGATCTAATCTGACGAAGTACGATCTGGGCAAACCGGGCTTTTCCCTCCACGTCTCCTTCACGGGTCTTATCGTTGGCAAAGGCCACCATTTCTTCACGTACACCGGCTTCAATGCTTTCCATCTGGTCTAACAACGACTGCCGGTCCAACGGATCGGATACGTAGTGACGGATGGCTGTTGAAAGCACTGTGGAAATATCCTGGGCAGTGTTTGGCAGGGCAGTATCTGGACAAACCGTAATGCAATCCATGCATTGCGTACAATTCTCCTCCAGGAAAATAGGGATCTCCCGCCGGGCAACATATTTACTGGCTGTAGCGCCGGTACCAGCAGCCATGATACCCACCGATGAAAGAACACTGGACGGCTGGTTATAGCCTAACCCGGCCCGGTACTCTGCATCAAAAGTTTCCATCTTGAACATGGGGGCCCGGCGATTGGCGCCATTGCTCTTACTATTTCCGTTCGATGGTAGTTCGGGAAGACTGATTTCGCAAGGTTCGATCACCTGACCCATGAACGAGGAAAGATCAGGATCCTGAACCGCACCATGGGGTACCTCTATCACGCTTCGGAAACCCTGCCGCATGACTTGCATGTTGGAAGCGACCACATCATCACCAAAGCGACCAAACTTACTTTGGTATTGCTGTTCTACTGCCTGCAAAAATTCGTCATCAGGGATGTTGTAATGCTTCAGAAAACTGGACACCCTAAAAAAAGCTCCTAAAAAAGAGTTTCCTTGCATCCGCGTTTGTAGGTCCTCCCGGTCGGTGGCTTTCTTGGCAATGCTAAAACCATTAAGGATATAGATCTTGATCCCTTTATCTATGATGGTCTGGCGGTAACGTTTGGGAATGCGCTGCCAGGCTCTGGCTGGATCTGTTTCTTCTGATTCCCATACGAAGGCACCCCCTTCCTGAAGGCCCATCAACGGATTACCGTGTAAAAAGATCTTCGGATCACAGCATAAAACGGCATTGACGTGTCGCAGGTCACAGTTGACCCGAACTCGCTCAGGAGCAGCAACCAGGAAATAATTGGTAGGCGATCCCTTTTTCTCTGAGCCATACTTGGGATTGGCACTGATGTGAACAATCTCTTGCAGTTCTCCATCTTCAGTATACAGATCATCTCGCTTGGCCACATACTTGGATAGTTCCCCGAGAATGACACCCAGGTTTTTACCGGTAGTAATCATTCCCCAACCTCCAATAGAATGAAACCGAACCGCAATAGAATGTTCCGGCAGACAGGATGGTTTCTCTTCTGACTCGACGGTATAGGGATGATCAATACCCAGATAGAAGAAACGTTCGCCATCCGATGCCTTTCTTCCATCTTGCCGGCTAATTCGATCCAAAGCGAAATCGTAGGCTCCAATGGTGGCCTCCGGTCTAAAGTCACGGGACCCCAGGCCGTATACACCTGAATATACATCGGGTAACTCCCGGTTAGGATCAATCTTACCTAGGTGCTCATATGAATGGTGGTGAAAATTACTAACCGCCTTATTTAGGGCTGTTTTCACCTCACGTGTAAGCGGATTGTCACCTGAGAGTGGCTCGTCGGTTCTCTCCAGTATAATCACTTTCTTTTTGCCCCTAAGGGCCTCGATGACTGCTGCTTCGGGGAAAGGGCGCAGTACATTGAGATGGATCACGCCAATCTCTTCTCCCCGGGTTTCCCGAATATAGTCTGAGACTGCTTCGATATTTTCCGCTGCACTACCCATGACAAAAAATACTACATCCGCCTTGTCACAATTGAATGGACTGATCAGCTTGTAATGACGACCGGTAAGGTCTCCGTATTCCCGGTAGGCTTGCTCTATGAAAGGAAGTACATCTTCCAGGAAATGATTGCGCCGGGCAGCGACTCCGTTCATGTAATGCTCCTGGTTTTGTACCGGCCCAAGCAGGGCAGGATTCTTTAAATCAATACCTTGAGGAACGCGCCTTCGAGTGGGTCCAAAGAGGATGCGCTGCGCTTCAGTTGGGCATTCAATGACATCCTGTGGTGCACCCAGGTACTCTCTGATCAGCGCTGCTTCCGGCATGCGGAAGGTACGCTCAACGTGGGTGGTTAGAAACCCATCTTGAATATTCATCCCTGGATTGAGTGACAACTCGTTTACTCGGCGGATGATGATGGCTTGATCTACAGCTTGTTGCGCAGTCTTGGCAAAGAGCATAGTCCAACCGGTATCCATCGCAGCATAGATGTCATCATGGCCGCAGTGTACATTCAGGGCATGCTTGGTAAGGGCCCGAGAACCCACCTCCAGGGTCATGGTGCTAAGCTTACCTGGTGCATGATAATACTGTTCCAGACCATAAACAATGCCTTGCCCAGAAGTAAAGTTGACCGTGCGCTTGCCAGTTATCGACATGGCAATGGCTCCTCCTTGAGCAGCGTGTTCTCCTTCTGTCTCGACGGCAGTGAGCGGCTTGCCAAATGCATTCAAAAGCCCCTGAGCGTAGAAATTTTGAAAATACTCACCCATCTGCGTAGATGGTGTAATCGGATAGAAAACACCGGCGTCGCAAATCAAACCCTCGGTCTTTGCCACCAAAGTATTTCCATCAGCAGTAGTTCTCCTGCCGGGATATTTCGGCGATGAAGCTGATGTTTTGTTAGAATTTTTCATTTTTTCCAGTTTTTGTAAGTTGCCGGAGCTGGACTATGATGGATCACTAAATATCATATCATTAAGACGGTTATTGTAGCCCAGCAGACTCAATCAACTTGTTTGTGACCGGGGTAAGGATCCTAACAAATTCGGAAAAAAAGTCCTATTTTTCTAGTGCTCGTCGAAATTCGAGTTCCGTATTCCGACTAGCGGACAGTTTCAAGTGGTAAAATAGAGAGCCATTATGCAAGCTAGAACCGCAGAACAATTGATCCGAGACACAGATACACTGCTGGAGAAAGCAATTCGGGAAGCCAGACGTTCAAGCACTGCTGTAGTCACTCATATGATCTGCCAGTCCACGCGACAAATCATGCAACAATACTTTACATCATTTCTTTTGATGTCAGGTAAGGATCCCAACCAATCCAAATCATTGGTGGGCTTAAAGGAGCAATGTGTGGAAGTCGATCCGCGATTCGAACAAATTGAATTAAGCAATCTTGATGTATGCTATAAGGAGGATTGCACAAAGGATGGGATCTACTGTCTTCCGGTTGAAAAAGTGACGGCGTGCCTGAAAGTAGCAAGTCAGACCAAGGCACTGATTGGCCAGATTCTGAGTCGTTAGGTGAGGTTCTCCTCTATCCCTCAGTATAAGATGCACTATAAAAGATGAGATACCACTTTTCATCAAGGGATGATCTACTTGTCAGTATATGAAAAAGCGTTTAGTTTATTCCTCTTATTCATTTTTGTTGATCCTTTGGTCATCGGGTTGCACTTCCCGGTATCTCTCTCCAAGTCAACATCCCCGGCCTAATATCGTGCTGATCGTGGCCGATGATCTTGGCTTTACTGATCTAGGCTGTTACGGTGGTGAAATTCATACCCCCAACCTGGACAATCTGGCCTTATTGGGATTAAGAAGTACCTCCTTTCACACAGCCCCTACCTGTTCTCCGACCCGGGCCATGCTCCTGACCGGTATAGATAATCATCGAAACGGCTATGGTACCATGGAGGGCGATTGGGCTGAGAATCAAAGGGGAGTCAGAGGCTATGAAGGACATCTCAACTTTGATGTGGTCACTTTTCCTAAACTGCTTAGCGAAAACGGGTATCATACTTCTATAGCCGGCAAATGGCATCAGGCTTATCCGGCTGCGGAAGAGAGTTTGTGGCCGCATAGACGGGGATTCCACCGTTCCTTTTGTATCCTTCAAGGAGGCGCGGGTCATTTTGAAGACATGCAACCGATGTTTTCATTCTATGAAAGATCACTCTACATTGAGGACAGTGTCCTGATAGATTCACTGCCTAAAGGCTTTTATTCCTCGGATTTCTATACGCAGAAAGCCATAGATTACATATCTGAAAGTACCAGGCAGGACAAACCGTTTTTCTCCTATATCGCCTATACTGCGCCCCACTGGCCATTGCAGGTGCCAGATGAATACATTGATCTCTATAAGGGTCGATACGATCAGGGATATGAGGTGTTGGCAAGGGAAAGAGTCGAGCGTGGTAAACAAATGGGCATATTGACCAAGAATACACCCGTTCCTACACTGACACCTAACGTCCTACCCTGGAATGAACTTACCACCGAAGAAAAGAGGAAATCATCGCGGACGATGGAGGTCTACGCTGCAATGATTGAGAGACTTGATGCCAATATAGGTCGAGTAATCGATCACCTGAAAGCGATCAATCAATTTGAAAATACCCTGATCATTTTCATGTCTGACAATGGTGCAGAGGGGAATTCTATTCTCAGCATAGCGGATACCAGAGAATGGGTTGCGGAGAACTTTGACAACAGTTTTGAAAACCTGGGCCGTCAAAAATCTTATATTTTCACTGGCCCTTCTTGGGCACAGGTAAGCTCCCTTCCATACAAATGGTACAAAGGTTTCTCCACCGAAGGGGGCGTTAGAAGTCCATTGATCATCAGTCATCCCCAATGGACGGCGCATGCCAGGAAAATTAGTAATGATTTCATTTCAGTAAAAGATCTAGCACCCACCATTCTAGATTTTGCGGGTATCCCACATCCGGGAACGGACTTCCAAGGTCGAAAGGTGTATCCCTTAGATGGCACATCCCTGATCGATTGGCTCAAGGGAAATACGGAATTTGTGCACGATAGGGAGAAAGCACATTGCTGGGAACTGTACGGCCGTAGGGCCGTGCTGAAAGGAGACTGGAAAGCAGAATATTACGACAAACCTTATGGAAACGATACCTGGGAATTATACAATCTGAAGGAAGATCCTGCTGAAATGAACAACCTGGCATCAAGTGAACAAGAAAAGCTCGAGGAATTAAAGGCTGATTGGGATGTATATGCCGAGGAGTACAAACTCACCCTGCCCAACGAAAAAGTAGGTTATGGTAAAGATGAGATCTGGAGAGAGGACATACAGAAATTTTGATGGATAAAACAAAAGATAAAATATTTCCTATTGAAATGACTTTGGTGTGAATATGTCATGCTTTTTCAAAACCAAAAAGAGGAATCTAAACTTGACAAGTTTTGGAGCGAGCGCCAGGCGGGCCGTAGTTTTTGAAGGAAAAAGATCCAGGGTGGCTTTTTTGCTCTACTTTTTGCCATCAAAAAGTAGAAAAAACATTAGCAGGAGTAGGTTCACTAATGAAGTAATGTTGCCATTGTGATACTAGGTGAAATATGTCATCCCCCAGAGTGCTGGCCAACCTATTGGTTGGAGCACTCTACCCCCTTCAAAGGGGGCAGCGTTAAATTGAGCATGCGCTGCCCAGGATGCCCTTAGGAGATTTTTCCTCAGAAAAACAAGGTCGCGGGAAGGAAAGAGCACCAACTGTTCGAGCCAGTAGTGAATATCGTTTGAAGCCCAGATGACGAGGAAGATATACTTAAAGAACAACCATTAAGGGCGAGTTTTGGTGCGAGCGCTAAGCGGGCCGTAGTTTTTCAAGGAAAAAGATCCAGGGTGGCTTTTTGCTCTACTTTTTGCCACCAAAAAGTAGAAAAAACTTGTTGGCTTAGGTTTACCAATTGATATTGATTTCGTTAATAAGTTTGAATAGTAGGATGCCCTTAGGAGATTTTTCCTCAGAAAAACAAGGTCGCGGGCGGGAGAAGAGCACCAACTGTTCGAGCCAGTAGTGAATATCGTTTGAAGCCCAGATGACGAGGAAGATATACTTAAAGAACAACCATTAAGGGCGAGTTTTGGTGCGAGCGCCGGGCGGGCCGTAGTTTTTCAAGGAAAAAGATCCAGGGTGGCTTTTTGCTCTACTTTTTGCCACCAAAAAGTAGAAAAAACATTAGCAGGAGTAGGTCTACTAATGGAGAAATGTGGTCGGTTTGGATATGAGCCTGTACGACCATTAGGAAGTATGACTTCATATCTCGAGTTATCTTCTGGCTTCATCAGTCGGTACTTGGATTTAAGAACAAGGAACACTGATTAACGATCTTAGAATTATGTTTGATTTTTCACGTTTTCATATTCTTTTGAGCCGCTTCTATGCTTTTTGCAAAAACTGAAATCAGCTCGTTGTTCTCCAGTTTTGCGTTTTGAATTCTTGTTTCATTTTTAAACAATTTAGTTCGTTCGATGATTCTTAGGCAAATGTATGTTTCTCGTAGTTCTCTCAATAATTTCCTCATTTTATGAACAGAATCCCTGTCTGCCCACAGGCAGGCTTTCGGGGTTCACCACTTTGTGCTTCGCCATAATTTAGAGAAACTGAAGTTCCGGATCTGAGCAATTGTTTCGCCAAGTGATTTGCCGCATAATTGTTTGGCATTTCCTTAGTAATCTCAATTACCAAAACCGAAAAATTAATTTATCGTTCTTCTAAATCAAACTTATTCATTCTGCCGTTTTACCTCCAAAATCAAAAATCGTTAATCCTTGTTCGATATTCATTTCATCAATACTTGTTCGCTCTGCTTAAATATGACATTAAAGTTACTAACCGAAATATGTCATCCCCCAGCGTGCTAGCAAACCTTTCGGTGGGAGCACTCTACCCCCTTCAAAGGGGGCAGCGTTAAATTGAGCATGCGCTGCCCAGGATGCCCTTAGGAGATTTTTCCTCAGAAAAACAAGGTCGCAGCCAGTAGTGAATATCGTTTGAAGCCCAGATGACGAGGAAGATATACTTAAAGAACAGCCATTAAGGGCGAGTTTTGGTGAGAGCGCTAAGCGGGCCGTAGTTTTTCGAGGAAAAAGATCCAGGGTGGCTTTTTGCTCTACTTTTTGCCACCAAAAAGTAGAAAAAACATTAGCAGGAGTAGGTTCACTAATGAAGTAATGTTGCCATTGTGATACTAGGTGAAATATGTCATCCCCCAGAGTGCTGGCCAACCTATTGGTTGGAGCACTCTACCCCCTTCAAAGGGGGCAGCGTTAAATTGAGCATGCGCTGCCCAGGATGCCCTTAGGAGATTTTTCCTCAGAAAAACAAGGTCGCGGGCGGGAGAAGAGCACCAACTGTTCGAGCCGGTAGTGAATATCGTTTGAAGCCCAGATGACGAGGAAGATATACTTAAAGAACAACCCTTAAGGGCGAGTTTTGGTGCGAGCGCCGGGCGGGCCGTAGTTTTCAAGGAAAAAGATCCAGGGTGGCTTTTTGCTCTACTTTTTGCCACCAAAAAGTAGAAAAAACATTAGCAGGAGTAGGTTCACTAATGAAGTAATGTTGCCATTGTGATACTAGGTGAAATATGTCATCCCCCAGAGTGCTGGCCAACCTATTGGTTGGAGCACTCTACCCCCTTCAAAGGGGGCAGCGTTAAATTGAGCATGCGCTGCCCAGGATGCCCTTAGGAGATTTTTCCTCAGAAAAACAAGGTCGCGGGCGGGAGAAGAGCACCAACTGTTCGAGCCAGTAGTGAATATCGTTTGAAGCCCAGATGGCGAGAAAGCTAGACCTAAAGAACAACCATTAAGGGCGAGTTTTGGTGCGAGCGCCGGGCGGGCCGTAGTTTTTCAAGGAAAAAGATCCAGGGTGGCTTTTTGCTCTACTTTTTGCCACCAAAAAGTAGAAAAAACTTGTTGGCTTAGGTTTACTAATTGATATTGATTTCGTTAATAAGTTTGAATAGTAGGATGCCCTTAGGAGATTTTTCCTCAGAAAAACAAGGTCGCGGGAAGGAAAGAGCACCAACTGTTCGAGCCAGTAGTGAATATCGTTTGAAGCCCAGATGACGAGGAAGATATACTTAAAGAACAACCATTAAGGGCGAGTTTTGGTGCGAGCGCTAAGCGGGCCGTAGTTTTTCGAGGAAAAAGATTCAGGGTGGCTTTTTGCTCTACTTTTTGCCACCAAAAAGTAGAAAACATATTAATTAGCTTTACGCTAGTACTAGTAATTTCGGCTCCTAGACAACTATAGGCACAGTTTTTCCAACCTTCTTCTCGTAGGCAAGTAACGTCAGGTCTACCAATTGAGCAACATCGAAGTTTCCAGAATTGAGCACCAGATCATAATCCAGTGCATTTGCAGAATCCCTCCTAAAATAATGACGGATAAAATCGTTTCTATGCATATCCCGGGCCTTAATTAGCTTCTCAGCTTCTCTGCCAGAGATGCCTTCATGCTCAGCGACAAAAGCCAACCGCTTTTCAAGCGGGCAAACAAGACGGACCCGCAAAACCGTAGGAGACTTGATGATGTAATTGCTTCCTCGACCAACAATGATGCTCTTGCCATGTGCAGCAATGGTTTGTACCACGCGCAGAAGCGATCGAAAATAATGAGTGTTGCTATGCTTCGACCCCATGAATGAGCCATACAGGGTATCTTCGATCATTTTACGACGCCGTTCATCAAGTGATGCCAGGAATCGCTCATCTGCTCCCGCTTCCTCCGCAATAGCGCTAAGCAGGTTTTTGTCCCAAACCTTAAACCCGATTCGCCGGCCTAATTCATTAGCCACTGATCTCCCACGCGCTCCAAATTCGCGTGAGATCGTGATGATGGGCCATACTTCGGGAGTTTCTTTTGTCCGCTTGGCTATCGCTTGGCGCATAGACCAGTCGAGCACCTGTTCCCTGATGAGTTGATCAATTTTGTTCATGGTACAATCTCTTTTTACTATAAGATCCTTAATATAAGGAACAACTAACAATGCAATTTCGTCCAATTTAACTTGGGAAATTTTTCTGAGGAGGAATGAAATCTCAAATCCTATTAGAAGCAATTCAAGTGTTGTGGAGAGCAGATTGGGATTGATGAAGTATTTGCTTGGTCACTGATGATAGTCGATATCCAGTGAAAGAGCCAACTCCGCCAGCAAGCCACGAGAACGACCTAATCTTCGTTTAAAAGCGAATCGTCCGATATTTTGGACTGTCTGATTTACTTACAGGACACATTTTTCGATCTCCAGGTTTTTAACGAATCAATACAATATTCTTGGAGAATTGATTCCCCGTTGGATCGACGATCTTCACTAGATATAGTCCACCTTTTAAATGTGCCAAATCAATGGATTTTTTCAGACTCTCTCGATGCACAACCCTTCCAAGTTGGTCTATAACCATCAGCGTACCGTGGTAATGTCCTGCTTTAATCTCAAAAATTCCAGCTGAGGGATTGGGATAAATTGTGTAGACGGAGGGCTCAAGCACCGCTGCACCCGTTGCGGTGGTGCTCTGATCAAACAACCACAGATATGCAGCAGCAAATTCCCTTGCCCAATAACCCTCATTGTGGGCTCCATCGGGATGTACGACCGACAGTACTTCAGCGCCCCCAAACCCGGCGGCATGCAACTCTTCTTCCATTTGAAGCATATTTCGCACAGCATCTTGGCCCTCAGGTGTACCCATAATCTGATAAATCCGCATGTCTTGTCGTTTGCCAGTGGTTTGAACCTGCTGGTAGGCTTGTTCGCTGACCCAGTAGGAAGGAGAAAACGACCCTATCTTGCTGAATACCTCTTGAAACTCAAGACCCGTATACATCGAGATGACTCCTCCGAACGAACTACCCATGATCGCAGTGTTTTCACGATCAGGCTTGGTTCGGTAAACCATGTCGATAACCGGTTTGAGGGTGTTGACGATGAAATCCGCATATAAATGGCCCCTGGCCGTTGATAATCCGGGGAACGGCCAAGGTATGTACTCCTCCGCTCGAAATACCTGCCCATTATCAATCGCTACGACGATGATGCCGGAATCCCCTCCTTCGAAGAGCTGATTCATCGTTTCATCAACGCGCCATTCCCCTGCAAACGAAGTAGACGCATCGAAAACATTCTGGCCATCATGCATGTACATGACTGGGTACCTTCGGTTTGACTCATGGTAGTCGGGAGGTACATAAACCCAGATCCGGCGGCAACGCTCGAATTGGGGCATGGCAAATGTATCAGAGAAAATCTCAACATTGTCGGCAGCAGTACTGGCCGAAGATAGTGGTGGATTTACCCGGCAGCTTCGGTCGAGATCCTCCCAGCCCAAAATTTGCAGTACGATGGTATCACCTTCCACTACGTCATAACTTCGATTGGGCCGGAAATTGCCATTACTATCTGCTTCAACGGTCAGCCAACTCCCCCTGGTAAACTTGAATTGGATGGTCCCTAAGTCAGTTTCTAAAGTTATGTGGTAAATCATTGTGCCAGTGTCCCTAGTAAGAATATGGTTGGGACTTGCCGGATCCCACCCCTGAAAATCTCCGGCAATGTATATATCATCTTGTGCAGGTGTGCCATCAGGCACCTGGTCTACAATGATGGTGAATTGCGCATCGATTGAACAGGTAAGGCACAGGAAAAAGAAAGCCAACGAGGATCTCATTTTGGATTCATTTTATGGCGTCTTGTAAATATATCCATTGATCAGACACAAACTTCTTGTTTTGACTTACTTCATACTTGTATGCCCACTCTTATTTATTACTTGGGCTATTATTCACGTGAGAAACCATGTCGAAAACCTATAGTATATTGGTGGTATCTCATAGAAGTGACCTGAGTTTACGTAATCCATTGGTACGAAGGAGACTTTGTTCGCTTCCGGCGATAATTAGTGACAAAATTCTTTAAAATCTATCAAATTCCCGTCATACCCTATAATCCGGCAAAGGAAATGACCCAACCCTACTTTTACTTTGATGTGAATCCGATCAAAAATGAAAATAAACTTCCTAATTTCACTCCTACTGTTCTTTTCGATTACTGTTTCAGCTCAGTTGAAGTCACCAGAGGAGTTCTTTCGGCATGACCGGGGTGAGCATTTTACACCGCATCATCAACTTGTTGATTATTATTACCATATATCTGAGAACAGTGAGCTGGTCCAGGTCAAAGAATATGGACGCACCAATCAGGACCGTCCGATGTTACTGGCCTTTATTTCTTCACAGGAAAATATGGCCGACCTGGACGATATCCGTATGGACCATCTGAAGACAACCGGTATTTACGATGGAGTGGTTCAGGCCTCCAATCATCCAGCCATCGTCTGGATCAGCTGTTCTGTGCACGGCAACGAAGCTGCAGGTTCGGAAGCAGCCCCACAAATTCTTTGGGAACTTGTCAATCCACAAAACCCACGGACCAAAGAGTGGCTGAAAAACTTAATAGTGGTCATTGATCCATGCATCAATCCTGATGGTTACTCACGGTATACCCATTGGATCAGGGATGTTGCAGGAGAAAAAGTCAACACTGATCTTAACGATATCGAACACCAGGAACCCTGGCCGGGTGGACGCACCAACCACTACCTGTTTGACCTAAATCGCGACTGGGCCTGGCAAACACAAGTCGAAAGCCAGCAGCGTATGCGTGTTTACAACGAATGGCTACCCCACATCCATATCGACCTCCATGAAATGGGTCAGGAAAGTCCGTATTACTTTGCCCCTGCCGCCAAACCCTACCACGAATACATCACTCAATGGCAGCGAGACTTCCAAACTGTCATCGGTAAGAATCATGCAAAGTATTTTGATGAGAAGGGTTGGCTCTATTTCACCAAAGAGGTATTTGACTTGTTGTATCCCAGCTACGGCGACACCTATCCGGTGTTCAACGGAGCTATCGGCATGACCTATGAGCAGGGAGGAAGCAGCCGTGGTGGCCGTGCGGTAAAGACCGAAAATGGCGAAATTCTTTCCTTAAAAGACCGAATCCAACACCATACGCTAGCATCCCTTTCAACGATTGAGATCAGCTCACTTCACGCGGATTCACTGGTCAATAATTTTAGTGAGTTCTGGCAAGTCTCCCAAGAGAACCCTCCCGGAAAATATAAATCCTACATCATCAGGAGAGACTCCACCGGAAATCGATTGAAAGCACTCACGGATTTTTTGGACAAGCAGCAAATCAGATACCATGCCATTTCCCGATCTCAGCATATGACCGGATTTGATTTCCGCTCCAGGCTCAATGGCTCTTTTACGGCAGAAAAAGGCGATATCCTGATTTCGGCTTATCAACCTAAAGCCGTTCTGACCCAAGTACTTTTTGATCCGGAAACCGCTGTAGAAGATTCGGTGACTTACGATATAACGGCATGGTCCTTACCCTACGCATATGGGCTGGAGGCATGCGCTATGACAAATAAGATTACGGACTCCGGTCAAAGACCTGAATTCAGAGTCTCACAATTCAAGGAAGAAAAAGCCTACGCCTACGTCATCAACTGGTCTGATCTGGAAGCCGTCAAGCTACTTTCGCATTTGTACCAGGAAAAAATAGATGTCCGGATCAACTCCAGACCGTTTGCCATCAATGGCAAACAATATTCAGAAGGCAATGTGATCATCACGAAGGCGGATAATCGGTCGATGGCTGATTTCGATATGACGATCCGTGAGGTTTCTCAAACCAGCTCAGCAGTTGTAGATCTGCTGAAATCCGGATTTGTAGATTCAGGACCAGATCTGGGCAGCAACCGGATGGACCTGATCAAAAGGCCCAAAGTGGTCGTCTTGAAAGGGGAAGGCATCAGCAGTAATGATTTTGGCCAGGTTCGATGGTACTTTGATCAGGTCATCGACTATCCATTGACGGTGGTGGATCAACAAGATTTTGAACGGCTGGACATAGATGATTACAATACACTTATCTTACCGAACGGCCGATATAGTTGGTCGGACAAGAAGTTGGAAAAGATCAGCCATTGGATCGATGAAGGCGGCCGTGTTATTGCTATTGGCAACGCCACGCGATTGTTTCAGGATAAGAAAGGATATGCTTTGAAGGCCTATACCGATGATAAAGAAAAAACAGAGGCCGAGGAGGCCGATAAAGAAGACAATCTGCAAGCCCGTTACCTAGACCACGGGGGCGAAGAAAGAAGGCGCATCAGCAACATGGTGCCAGGAGCCATCTTTAGCCTCCAGATGGATAGCACACATCCATTGGGATCAGGCCTGGGTGACACATATTACAGTCTCCGTAACAGCAGCCTCACCTATCCGTTGATGACAGGTGCGAAAAATGTAGGCTATATTGGAAAAGATGCAAAGATCATCGGTTTTGCCGGTTCAAAAATCAGATCCAAACTCATGGACTCAGTGGTTTTTGCCTCCGAGGACAAGGGCAAGGGAAAAGTCATCTACATGGTGGATAGCCCACTCTTCCGCGGCTTCTGGTACAACGGCCTCTTGCTGTTTAGCAATGCTGTGTTTTTGGATTGGTGAAGTGTTCTTCAAAAGTGACTAGAGAGATTTTTTGGACTTTGGAGATATCCATGATCTCATCATTTTTCGGTCAGTAATGTCAATATTTATACCCTGACCAGGCCAGTGCAGCCATTCATCCGGTTTATTGTCATTCTATCAGCGGAATTATTGAAAATTCAATTGGTCATTCAAGACAGTGTCATTGACAATCTTTAGCAGGTGTTATTCGATTATTTTATGAGATATGATTCACAAAACTACTTTTGAGAGCTGAATATCTTCTCATGACTGCTTGTCTTGGCTGCGGGATTTTCCGGATCATGACAGGGCCATCGGCATTTGCTGATCAAACAATTTTGAAGTCTGCTAAAAGTACCCATTTACACTCAAACCAGGAGTAGAAAGCATCCTATTATGGGACGATCGCTTTTCGTAAATTTAGAGGAAATGCATTGATGAACGATACCGCCACTCAAAGAAGTTTAGCTGCTATTCTCTTTACCGACATTGTGGGTTACACAGCTCAAATGCAAAATAATGAGCAGCTTGCACTGCAGTGGGTTGGTAACCATCAATCGTGTATTGAAAAACTTGCACCTGCATATCGTGGCGAAGTCTATCAGTTCTATGGAGATGGGTGCTTGGTTACATTTCCCAGTGCAAAGGAAGCCTGCTTATGTGCGATTGCGATCCAAAAGGAAATGCAACTGGCAAATGTCCCCCTTAAGGTAGGCATCCACATCGGTGAGATCTTTTGGCAGGGAGGTAAATTGTATGGAGACGGTGTTAATATTGCCTCCAGAATCTTGTCTTTAGGAAAGGGACAAACGGTGCTCATTTCCCGGAATGTGTACGACAAGATCCGGAACAACCAGGAACTGTCTTCGCAATCATTGGGTCTTTTCTCACTGAAGAATGTGAAAGATCCAGTGGAGGTTTTTGCCCTGACCCATGATGTGCTTCACGTGCCTGATAAGAAAATGATGACCAGTCAATTTAAGCCTGGCCTTGGCATTTTTTCAGGCAAGACGTTCATGTGGTCACTTTCTCTGGTCATTGCTCTATTGCTTGTTTTGATGGGTTGGTACAGATTTCAAGAACCATCTCCATTTGACGGATCCAAGGAGAAATCATTGGCCATTATTCCCTTTGTAAATGTTACCCAAGATCAAAAAAGCGATCACCTGGTATGGGGCATCACCGAGGATATTCAGACCCACCTGGCAAAGATTGAGAACTTAAGGGTCATTGGCCGGGAATCCAGTTCCAGGTATCAACATTCCGAGAAGCCGTTGAAGCATATCGCCAGCGAGTTGGGAGTATCGAATATTTTAGTGGGTAGCGTTCGTGCATATCTCAGTAAGGTCAGGGTGTCGGTAAAATTATTGGATCCCTTTAATAATGATGAAATTATCTGGGCAAATGATTTTGACAACGAATTATCTGATATTCTCACTGTGCAGCGGGATGTTGCACTTGCCATTTCATCAGAACTGCAACTCGAATTAAAGACCAGCACTCGAAAAAGATTAGAAACTATCAACACCGTTAATCCTGATGCGTATATCAACTACCAAAAAGGTCAACTGCTTTTAAATCATGGGGCGGGAAGTGCCGTTTCATTGGACAGTGCAGAATATTTCTTCAACAGATGCATCCGCATTGATCCGAATTTTGCCTTAGCCTACATTGGCTTGGCAGACACCTATTTGGAAACTTTATTTTGGCAACGCGCATCACAAAGCGATGTCATTCCCAAAGTCAGAGCGAACTTGTGGAAGGCCATGGAGATAGACCCCACACTGGGAGAAGCCTATGGAATCTTAGGGACCATTGAGCTTTATGAACTCAGATATGATGAGGCATTAGTGCACCTGGAAAAATCCATTCAACTTAACCCCGGATACCTTCTCGCTTGTAGCCGTTTGGTTTGGCTTTATCTGCTGCACGATAGAACTTCTGAGGCGTTCGCTATGGTGAACTATATTCTTGAGCGAGATCCATTATCGACCCGCCATTGGGGTTCTCTATGTTACATTTATTTATTGGAAGGGAGATTTAGCGAAATCATCAAGGTTTTAGAAGACCACCTGAATAAATTTGGTCCAAATGACTATATCCTTTGGCTCCTTGGCTCAGCTTACAGCGGCATGAAAAATTACGAAAAAGCCATTGAGGTATTCAATCAACGAACCATGGGAGAAAACAATTGGATGTTAGGATACAGTTATGCGAGAGCCGGATACATCAGCAAAGCAGAGCAAATATTAAATGCCAATTTAAGCAAGGCTGATTCTGTTTTCGTTCCGCCGTTTATGCTGGCGGTTCAGTATGTTGGTCTAAATCAATTTGATCGCGCTTTGGATCTTCTTGAGGAATCGCTCCAGAATATTACTTCTGATTACAATATGGTCACCTACGCCTGGTTTATCAATAGAGATCCCACCTGGGAGCCTTTGCACGATAATGCAAGATTCCAAGAAATGGTAAAAAATGCCCTAACACAGCTGGGGATTAACAAAGTGAAGATGTAGTGAAGGTTCTTCTGCTGAGGGAGAATCCATAGCTCTATTTTAGGTGCTGCTAAGAGTGGTGGTCAGGTAATATCATTTTTAAACCACATAGGCAGATAGGTCACAGTAGTTTCTTAGAGTGGTGATTTCTAAATTGCAATTGAAGAGGTAGAGGATTTTGCTTCACTGGTATTGAGCAAAGAGAAACTCTATGATTTCTATGGAGAGTAACAAAATGCTGAAAACCGGAACTGATCATTATTCACGCAATGCGCTCATGCCAAGATGCTTACAACAGCCTCTCAAACTGGATTGCCAACTCTTTTCTTAAAAAATCAAAAGTGTGTATCAAAAGATACCGACTTTCTAGCCACATCTATTTTATATTAGTTGACTATAAAATGATTTAATTACACCATTGGGTACCTCTAAAAACCTCTGAGTGAGATCGGTTTTGAAATATTTTGGATTTAGACCAGTAAGCAAACACATTAATTATTACTACAATTTCTTCATTGGCTTTGCCATCTATTCGTTGTCGTCGCTTGCAGGGAGCCCGCCCTGCTTCACTCCTGCTGCCTCAATCTGGCAAACCCAATATCGAAATTCTTACGTAAAACTAATGTTTTCGCCTACGAGCGAATTGAGTGAGCATAGCCGTTGCTACGTGATTGAAATTCAAAAGATTCAAAAAACAAATGGCAAAGCCATTTGTGTCCGATCTACGAACGGGGTTTCTAGAGGTACACTATTATTAGAATAGAAGAAGATAGCACTACTTATGAAACACTTGCCCATATACCTATTGCTACTGGCTTTAGTTCTTCTGCAACCTCTAAAGAGTCAAACACCAAATGACCCCAAAGAATCTATTTTAATTCATTTGACACAAGGGCCCGAGAATCCTACGGTAGCGGCACTAGCATTTTTAGTTGCAAGAACTGCCGTCGAGGAGGGGCACCTTATTACTTTATTTTTAGCTGGAGATGCAGTCCAGCTAATGAGAAACAATGCCATTGAGAATGTCATGGGATTGGGGACTGGATCGTTGAAATCCCATTATGAAGTACTGGAAAAGGCTAGCTGTCAAATTTATCTTTCAGGTATGTCCAGCAAGGCAAGAGGGTTGACAATTGAAGAGCTTCAAGGCAAGAAGGTGAAATTTGCTCTGCCTGCAGAATTATTAAGACTTTCATTAAATAACGACCGTATGTTTGTTTATTAGTGGACTGCAACTGTCAAAACGGCGAAATAAATGGGTTTCAACACCACCTCACCGGTCCTGCCCCAAAGCCCTCGGCCCGTATCATCATCAAAAGCTCCCGACGGACTATGCAAGGTCTTGTTGTTTCGATCTGCCACACGGACCAGACAGGCGGAAATAATCCCAACCACCCATTTCATTCTTGCTGTTCACTGCAAGAAGATTTTAAGTATCTTACTGAAATGGTTAAGTAGAAGATCTTATGAAAATAGCTGACCTTCCATTTGAAAACGATCTCAAAACTGAATTTGGTATTTGCCAAACCATCACCATCGATAAAAATGTCGTCCTTGCTGAATCGGGAAAGTACTTGAAAGTGATTCCTCTGGTATTGGACGGTTCCATAAGGGTATATAGAAATGATTATGACTTAGATAGAGAGATCTTATTGTACTATATTTCCTCAGGACAGACTTGCATGATGTCTTTGGTGGCAAGTTTTGCAAATATGCAAAGCCAGGTTCATGCTCATACAGAACGCAAATCGGACTTATTGCTGATTCCTACTGATAAAGTGCGAGAATGGCAGATTAAATATCCAAAGTGGAATAGATTTATCATTCAGACATTTTTGGACCGATACACAGAATTACTAAATACCATCAATGATCTTAGCTTTAAGAATATTAATGAGCGATTATACAACTATTTGATCCAATATCATCACAGGCAAGGAGATAAAAACGTATTGCTGACACATAAGAGGTTGGCAAATGAGCTCGGTACCACTCGGGTCGTAATTTCGAGATTGCTAAAGGAATTTGAAAAGAAAGGAATTGTTGAACTGTAGCGGGGAGAAATAATTCTTAAACATATGGAAAATTTGAGACAAGTCCTATAAGATTGACATTGTCGTCCACTCCAATAATTGTTGAGGTAAATCCGGTAAATGGGAAATTAAATAATTAAACGCATATCATATGTCAATTAATATCAGCACTCCAGGTGTGCACCACCTGGCACTTAGATCCTCCAATCACGATCGATCCAAGGCATTTTATACAGAGACACTTGGATTCAAGATTATACTTGAGCAACCTAACCTCTTTATTTTCCTGGCCGGTGGTACTGCCATCGCAGTACTAGGTCCCAATGAGGATACTCCGGAAAATGATCAATTTAATCCCTTTAGAGTGGGCATGGATCATGTAGCACTGGCATGCGAAAGTGAAGATGAGCTGCAGCGGGTGGCTCAGGCACTTCAAGAAGCACATATAGAAAATACCGGAGTCAAGACAGATCCGACCCTGGGTAAGCAGTACGTTGCATTCAAAGATCCTGACCGCATCAGCTGGGAATTCTACATGGCGTGAACGGAGACGAACGTAGCCCGAAGCAGTTAGAGAAAAGAAAGGATTCTTAACTGCGCGGGAACTCTGCCTCACCGAGTTCATAGCCGTAGTCCAGCTAGTCCCATTCCATTGACTATCATAGGGGAATGCTCACATTCTTTTGGCAGAATAAGTAACGGGCTACTTGATGGTAGTTGCACTTCTAAATACCTGCTGTGTGCGGTTGGAGAGGTTTTCCTTGTAATGATTGGGATACAGTTGGCTTTACCGGTTAACAATGTTGAATGAAAGGAAAATTAGCCAGCATGAGGACAATGAATTCTTAAAGCCTTAATGCCAAAACTTCAAACAAAAAGACCATTTTGCTGGTCCACCTTCTCCACCTCTTTCAGCCAGGATCTAGTAGATCCTTCCTTTACAGGGATGATGCTGATCAAAATACCACTCATATCAGATAAAAAAGTGCATTTTAATAAGCAGAGGTTCAAGCCGATGGTCAAGCCAGCGATATGGATAATTGTCGTATCTAAATGCCCCTCTATATCTGGAGATGCACTACTGAAGCCTGTCTATTTTAGTTCATGCAGTTGATGGAATATAATGTATCATGTTGGTGCAACAATGGTTCCTGCCAGATCACTGGTAGGTGGTGCCAGCCGCTCTCCACAGCGATTGCAGTACCTCGCGCTCGGCTCGTGCTCTTCCTTGCCACATCGTCCGCAATCGGTAGCTCGAGTAGTTTTGTTTGCTTTGGCTTCCTTTAAAAACTCTGCGGATACAATACCAGTTGGCACAGCAATGATGGAGTAGCCTACCAGCATAATTCCTGCGGCGATCATTTTCCCCAGCCAGGTCACTGGAGTAATATCTCCATATCCCACGGTGGTGAGGGTAATGATGGCCCAGTAAATGCTGTTTGGTATGCTGCTAAATCCAGATTGTTGGCCTGCCTCAACGATGTACAATATCGAGCCCATCAGGGTGACCAGCAATATGACGAAGATGAGGAATACGGTGATCTTGGCTTTACTGGCGCTCAAAGCCGTTTCAATAGACCTCCCAGCTTGCATCATTTTGACCAGCTTTAGCAAACGGAATACTCTAAACACCCTCAATACACGAAGGATCAAGAACGTATGGGCCTGGGCAAAGAAGATGGCGATATAGGTCGGCAAGACGGTCACTAAATCGATGATCCCATAAAAGCTGGTGATGTACCGGATAGGATGGGCAGAGCTGTAGATTCTCAAAAGGTATTCAATCGTAAAAACAATGGTAAAAATCCATTCCAAGGCACCCAGCAGAAATCCAAATCTGCGATGTATTTGCGGAACACTATCCAGCAAGACAACGACAACGCTGGCGATGATAATCACAATGAGCAACTCCTCAAATCGACGACCAATTTTAGTTTTGTCTTCGAAGAGCATTTCATGTAGTTTCTCCGGTGAGGCGTCTAGCTTAGCAAAGGTTCGCTTATAATCCGTCCACTCGAGAGTAAGCAACCTCTTCATGCGCTCGATGCGGTTGTGCTGCTCTTGCCGGTAATCCCGGGCATCTTCTTTCCACTCCGGCAGATGTTTGCGTGTTTCACCTGCCATGTGGTCTAGCACCTTTTTGATCTTGGCATATTGACGCCCGAGGTAGGCAATGAAATTTCCACTGATGATTAGGAGTTTTTCCCAAAACTGCCGTAAGATGACCCGGATCTGATTCAGTTTGTCTCTCATAATATTTGACATTTAAAACCCCATCTATTCATTTGGTCAGATTTGTCTTACACTTGCTCCAGCCCCCGATTGTCCGACGCAATGAATAAAATGAGATTGATGACCATATACTGTTCAAGGAAGTAAATTTTTAGGGACAAGTCCAGTGTGGGGTGAAAATTTGGGATGGTTGGCAGAAAGACTTAATACTTAGATCTAGAAACAATTTCCTATCTCAAATTGCAATTCCAACTGTTGACGCTACTATTGAATGATTTGAAAACGAAGTGCATGTCTTGTCAAATTGGACCATAATGTCTCAAAATCACGACCTATGATGCCACTTCTTAGTAGGAAAGGCTGCAAGGGAAGTATACCCTTCTGCAAGAGGTAGGATTACGCCTTGCGTGTTACAAATAACGATGATTTTCTGTCATATCATATTAGTACTTTCAGTCTTGTATGTCCATTCGGACAATTCGCAGAGTGGGAAGATCATTACTGTTGCGACGAAGTTCGATCCGGTCGTAACCATTGGATCTGAAAAAGCTAACCATAAGGGATAGTAAATCATTTAGAACAGTGATTGACATCATGATAGAATTGAATTTATTATTCCACCTTGTGGGATCTCAAATTCATAACAAAATCAAACATTAAACCATGAAATATAATCTAAAATCAATGCCTTTGGTAATGGAGGCACCGGGCACTCAATGGAGAGTGGTCAAAGGTCTAGATGGTATGGCAGCTGCATATGGTGAGTTGCCTGCAGGAGCAGATTTTACTCCAATGCTGAAAGGATTACCAAATGACATGTGCCAATGTCCCCATTGGGGTTATGTTCTGGAGGGAGAAATGAAAATCAGGTATGAGGACGGAACAATTGAATCAATCTCAGCAGGTTCTATCTTCTACCTTCCTTCTGGTCATACCGCGTGGGTAGAAGTAGACACAAAATTCCTGGACTTTAGCCCCGAGAAAGAATATTTGGACGTGGTGAATCATATCACAGGTGGTCAGTAAGGAACCTGCTTGGATTTCAGAGTAAGCCATTGTCCCGAATATCGACACATCTAGCTGTCTGGACTGTGATCGTTTGAACATACTATTGGCAATTCACACCCCAGGTCAAGTCCTCTTGATTATCTTTGAGCTTTGCAAAGATATGTCTAACGTTGGTTTGAAGCCCATGGATATGGAATACGTTAATGTGCGGTCTTCATTTTGATGGCTGGAGCCTGCTCATCCAATAATTTTATCCCCCAAAAAAAATGAGGTGAAATCTAATACGAATTGGTTGAGATTGGTATCTGAGGGGATCGCCATTGTTGTTAGCATATTGCTAGCTCTTGCAGTTGATGCTTGGTGGGAAGAACGTCAGAAGAGCCACGCTGAGCAGCAGCTACTGAGGTCATTGAAGTCTGATTTTCTAGAGAATGATCGAAGAATTAAAGGGCACATCAAGTTGGAAAGTCGGTTGGCAAATGCCATTTCAGACCTTTTGGATCAAATGGGTAGCGTTGAAGAAGGAGAGCCAATTACAGTGGCTGATTCTTTACTGGCAGCAGTTTTACCTTCACCGACATTTGATCCCGTGAAAACAACTTTAGAAGCCTCAGCATCTGCCGGATTGATACAGTTGATTCGAAGTGAGGAAGTTCGGAACGAACTTGCAAATTGGCAAAGTGTTGCTGATGACACGAGACAAGACGAGTTGGCGGTTAGAAAAGTGGTGAATGATCTGCTGCTTCCTGAATTTAAAAAGAGTGTACAGCTAGCTCATTTGTATGATCATGTTGTGGCTTGGTCGGTAGGAAATCTTCAGGCAGCCCAGGAACTGGCAAATCATCAGACGATCAGCGTATCTCTTGACATGACCAATGCTGTAGCCACTCAGTTGTTCAATATTCGCTTCGTGATGAGTGGCCTTAAGGAAATGGAACAGGTTCAAGATAGGCTATTGCAGACAATCGAGATAGAGCTGCAATAAAACGAACGACGATTTGTCTGATTGGTATGACTGGTCGAGTGGAATCCAACTTTTCTTCGTTGATAGTTCTTGGCAATGACGGTGGTAACCTACGGCTTATACCCCACCAATGCGACTGTCTGTGGCGTGCAATTGATTGACGAAGAAAAAGAAGTAAGGTTACGACTAAAGGATCGCACGCACTGTAATGGAAGTGTTCACCTTCGATTCTGTTTATCTAGAGAAAAATAAGAGACCAAACTTGCAGCCAGTCTTGGTTATGCAACCCTTTTACGCTGCAGATCTGGTTCCAAACAATATGCAGCCGTCAAATCCGGATGATATCAAAATGTGACCCGCTGTTAGGAGGGATGTGACCCGCATTAAATGTCTTGTTTAACTGCACAATACGTTATAGTTTTAAGCATTCTGGATTTAGTTAGTAGAGAATGTTAGACAAAACATCATCGGAAGGAGTTAAACTGGGCTTTTTCTCAAATCGAAAAGAAGGCTGGCGTCGTCTTGGTCTAGAGCTTGTCGTCGTATTTCTGGGCGTCCTCATTGCACTTTTTGTTGACGGGTGGAATGACCATCGTATAGAACGAAGACTGGAGAATGAGTACCTGCAGCGACTTGTACAGAACATTGCTCGCGACTCACAATCCCTCAGTGATTTATCACAAGCATTGCAAAAAAAGTTTGAAGCTTTACGGTGGCTTCAAACTTTGGACCGGGACCAAAATTTTACAAATGGAAAGTGAGGAGTTGGCTTTGCATCTGGTGAATGCCCACACAGCCGGCTTCGGAGTTCTGAGAGGATTTTCAAGTACATTCGAAGATCTTCGGAGCACCGGCAACTTGGCACTGATCAAAGATGCAGAACTACGATCCAACATTGTCACTTACTATGAGAGTTGGCAGTTCAACGCTGATCGGGTCGAAGCGAGAAGATCGCATTTTCCCGGCACGGTATACGCACTGCTCCCTCCCGAAGCCTACAGGTCCGACATATACTTTGATGCTCCATCCTCGTCTGTGGCTATTCAAATCGATCGAGAAGCACTGGCAGGCTACCTCTTGGGAGCAACAGGGATGAAAGAGGCTCGTGCCGAGCTGAACTACGCACGGTTCTTTGCAGGCGTTGTTGAGGACCTGCTCATGCAGTCCAAGTCGTTGCTCAATGAATTGGACTAGCATCTAAGAGGCCTAGGCTCTGCAGAGTTTTCAATCAATTATTTGAATATATTAAGGAAGAGAAGTTTGTAAACGACATGCGATTAGCAAGCTGAGGAGCCGAGGGTAGGTGAGTACGGCCGGAACCTTTGAGCTTTGGTTCTTCTCCTATGCCTGCAATGGTATGAATATAAAGGATATCTGCTATTGCGATATGAGTTTATTAAGGATGATCGCATACATTTTCGCAGAGCTAAAACTAGTACAAGAAGAGATCAAACCATCCCTATCACTGTCTATCCAAATGATTTTATCAGAGTGGAAATAAAAAAATATGGTCAAGGGCCTGAGAGAGAAGCTGGCCTGATTTTCGAGATTGTCAATGATAGCATGCCACCAACACAACAGCAGGCAGCCAATAAGAACTTCACTCGATATGTTTGTCAGTATCTAAAATAGTTAGCGGCATCAGCTGATCTCCCAGAACAGATTTCAACCTATTGGGCTCGGCATACCTTTGCTACTCTTGCCATTCAGAAAGGCGCATCGTATCGCCAGGAGAATGACCGTCGTCAAAAAGAGGACTTCAAAACAACGGGGTGAGATTGCATATCGAAAATATGAATATGATACAGGTCAAGAATCTGCGCAGCTTTACAAAGTCAAAATGAACACTCGAATTCGAGTCAAATCAACCATCTGATCAGCAGCATGTCGATCAATTATCGCGAGACCGATCGATAGGGGATTTATTTCGACATTACGGAGAGAGATATATATCCACTTATAAACCAGATGTACACAAGGTAAAATTCATCCGTGCTGTACGGTTGTGCAAGACACCTGCATTGGGTGGCTACAAATTTGTGTGCAACAAATGCGGAGATGAGTTATTTATTTATCACTCTTGTGGACATTCTCAGTGTCCACTTTGTCAGAGTACCTGTCCCTTAGGATCAAGATCCCTCGGGATCAAACGGGCACAATGGCAGGATAAATTGGGCAGTAAATTGTTAGCGGTACCCTATACGCATACAGTTTTCACCCCGTAGGATGCAATCCAACGGGGTAAACCTTGCCACATCAACTAAATAAGATCGCTAAGCGGTATCCGAAGGCGGTCTACAATTTATTACTACGCAGTGCATGGCAGACGGTCAAACAAGTGTGTGCAGATCCGAACAATGTAGGGGCCCTACCAGGCATGGTAAGTATATTAGATACATTCGGATCTGATATATTGATGACCGATTCCGGCCTTTTAGCCGGATGAAGATCCAGTGGATCTTCAAGGGAATCAACCACGAAGTGGATGGGAGAGCATATCCATGTGCACCCGGTGGGATGCATATCCGACGGGGTAAATAGTCTGATCACCTTTGGAGGTATAAAAGCAAACAAATGGATTTGGCCAAAGAGAAAAAAGAAGATTGGATCCTATCGTGAGATGTGTCGAGTATTTAGGGAAACGTTTCTGTGGGGTCTTGACAATTTGATACTTCGAGGTAACATACAAGTACCAAACTATGAGTTATCGCGATCTGAGATATCGAATCGTCGTTGGAATGTAAGAAATAGCTATCCCACGATGCAAACAGGATTAATCGAAAATTACTTGGGACGATACATTAATCGTGTAGCCATTAAGAGTGTTGCGAATTGCAAATAAGTACAGCATCTAACTTGTTCTTTTGCACCAATACTTCATCGGCAGAATCCTTACGAAGCTGTGGCTATGTGCGTCTCTGCCTCTTTGTCTTGGCACAAAATAACTGCGTTTTATATTACACTTATTTTCAACACGCAACACTGGAAACCAGCTAAGGTACCTGGAAAGAGAAAAACAAGTACAAATCATCTACAACCCTGTTGGACGAATCCTACAGGGCAGGCGATTATCGGAAACAAAAAGAGAATCAGGCGGCACCTAAGGGGATAAAGACATCATCTCCTCTAGTAGCCATACATCAAATGCTACAACATTTACTACCACCCTATTTTCAAAAATGCCGCTATTATGGTCTGCATTCCACGTCGATATTTGCTAAAGTCAGTAATCAAATCCCTCAGCTGCTAAGAAATGTAGGCCAAACCATTAGGACAGTGTTTCAGATCCTAAGAGACTTGCTCGGACTCACTCCTTTGGGATGTGCTAAATGCCAACAAGAGGATTTGATCCAGATTCCAGTCATTTCGGATCGAAGCTATATAGATCTCATCCTGAGTGCACCCAAAGGAAGGGCACCTCCATTGCTAAACCCAAAGCCATGACGAAGACAAATACGATGATAATATTAAGAGTGTACAACTGCAGTTCTGTGCCAAAACAGTCAAAAGAGGCTGGATACAGACAAATGACAGCAGTCTCCCTGTCCATATCTATACAATCTGCTCATCCAATATAAGATACTCTAACATACACCTCTCAAAAGAGCCCAAAATCATACCTTACCGATTAGAAGGGGTTAACGAGTTTCCCTAAGACGGGTTCGTTTTTACCCCGTAGGATCGCGATCCAACGGGGCAGGCTGAAATGTCTGCGTCCACCTCATAATGTTTCTGATGGACCAGCACCTACGGACTTTTCGAAGATAGACGCAGACATTCCTTTGAGTTATAGCCAATAAAATGTGAAAGACTAGAAATATCAGGAAGAACCATTATCTTCAGGTATAAGCAAAACCAAATAAAATGAAAAGAATAGGAATACTAATTTCATTTCTCCTAATAGGATCTAATACCTTGACGGCACAAACAACAAAGCCAGAGGATTTAATTCAATCACTTTTTGAAGCCTTTAATAAAACTGATTTAAAGAAACTTGATGAGTTAACTTCAAGCCCGTTCATATTTCTTGTTGGTGACAAGATTTCTATTAACAATACCTATAGCGAAGCGGTAGACTTCGACGCAATTAAGAAAACGGGGTGGGGATATTCTAAAATAAACTCTTCTAAAATACTTTATGAAGATAAATATTCATCACAAGTACATATAAATTTTTCGAGATTTAATAAAAATGACCAAATAATTAGTACGAACGATGTTATTTATACACTTATTCTAAATAGTTCTAATTGGAAAATAAAGTCAGCAATTATAGTTGGAGATTTGACGTTGGACTAAATCCTGAAAAATGTAAAGAGGTAGCTTCGGTTTGAAATTAATTTGAAATGCGAACCACTAGCCCTTAATATAAAAAATGCGAAATGTTAACTGGCTATAACAGACTGCGATGACGTCATATTGGCTAACGCAGATCAGAATCTAGGGAATTGTATTAAGCTTGTTAAATTGAAAGTGCCAGCATTGTGTTTGAAGGCTTAAGATTGCTAGCCAATACAGACGCATGCAGCCGATCCGTAGGTCAGCAATAATTGTAATCTGCAACTGAATAATAGTTGCATTGTTCCTTTAGAGAGCTTATCTTTGCATAATGAGTAGGCTGTCCAAGGTGCTTGAGCGATTGCTAGATCCAAGAACTACAATCACATTCCAAGAACTTGAATACTTACTTGGGAAACTGGGATACAAGGAAAAGAGAACAGGCAAAACTTCAGGATCTAGGAGAGCTTACATAAACCTCAACTCGAAGCACATCATTCGACTGCACAAACCACATCCGGGGAACGAACTGAAGAGATATGCGAAGAACTATATTATTGCTGAACTTAAGAAACAAGAATTGATATGACTGACAAATTAAAATTTAAGGAATTCATCGGATCAGTGCATTTCTCTTCGGAAGACGAGGTCTTCTACGGGCGAATCGAAGGAATAAATGATTTGGTCACTTTTGAAGGATCAACGGTGAAGAAATTGAAGAAGGCATTTAGGGAATCGGTAGAAGACTACCTGGAACTTTGTAAAGAAACTGGTAAAGAAGTGTTCAGATCATTCAAAGGAACCTTTAATGTTAGGTTGAACCCAGAACTACATTCTAAGGCATTTGAACATGCCATACTGGAAGGAAAGACCTTGAATCAGTTTGTCAAGGAAGCAATCGAGCAGAAATTGAAGACAGGATAGATGTGCCGACCTATAACAGGGCACCATGACACCATCCCGCCTTAGACATAGAAAGATCGAAAAGAGTTAGATGAATTAAGTCATTTTGTAATATTAAGAATAAAATTTTTGAAAAGGGCGGGCCGGAGCATGTGCCCAATCCGTTGTGCTCAATCAACAATATGAATAAACATCTAATATATTTAATACTCGCATTGTGCCCGATTCTAGGCTTTAGTCAGTCTATTTCCCCCACAAATCTTAGCCATGACCTAGAGAGTTTAAAGACCATACTGTATACACATTCTTCTTACTTCCAGATATCAGATGTCGATTTGGATTATGAAATTGCCATTATCCATTCTAAGTTTTCATCCAGCGATTCAGTTCAAATACTCTATTTATATCATGAAATCAGCAAGGTAATTGCAAAGTTAGGAGATCGTCATTCAAGGGTTTACCCGCCGAAAAATGTACCCAGTCAACACAGCTATTCCAAAAAATACTTGCCATTTATTGTTGCTCCATTTAAGAACAATATTGTCTCATTAGCAGAACATGACAGCCTTACTCACTATAAATATCTCAGCAAAAATTATCCATTTTTGAAAGTGATTCAAGGTATTGAAGTTGACAGCTTGATTAACACCTATCCACATCGGGCATTAAAAGCTCCTGAACTCTCTCGCTTAATGAGAGGTTCGCAGTATCTTGAACATATATCAAAGCACCTATTTCTTGAACACAGGATAATTAATGATTCATTAACCATCACTTTAACAGACGGCGTATCAGACTCAATATTCACTACATCTTACACTAGCCATCCTAATTACTGGGCTGATATTGGGTCTTCAAACCCACGAACATCAAAGATATCACAAGAGGTTTGGAATGAAGCTGAGTATAGAAGGTTGGATAAATGGCTGACCGATTCAATTGGATATTTTCGAATAACGGATATGCTGAGCTATAGAGACCATCCTTACTTCGAACCATACCTTTTGAATGCAATTCAAAAATTTAAATCTGCATCAGCTTTGATCTTTGATCTGAGAGGAAATGGAGGGGGCACCAGACATATACTAAACACCATAGCTCCGTTTATAGTCCCAAAGGATCATTCTCCTTGGGTGGCCAATATCGCTTATGTTAGAAATGATCAAGGATTAAATGAGGACTTAGAATCTATGACTAATAGATTTTTGTATTCCTATTATTCAAGTCAATTTTCAAACGACGACCAAAGAGCTATAGATTCTTTTATGGCTAAATTCAATCCTGAAGTAAATTTCCCTGCAGAAAAATTTAGTAAGCCATTTTTTATGTTACTTGAGTCAGGAGAAAATCAAATCGAATGTCCTATATATGTACTTGTGAATGAAGAATGTTTTAGTGCTGCCTCCGTTTTCACCACTTCTCTAAAAGGTTTGCCTAATGTTAGAATAGCGGGCGTGACCACTGACGGCTCGAGCGGACGCTCTAGAATCTTTGAACTACCAGAATCTGGGATTGAAGTTAGATTATCCACTATGCTTTCATTTCAGCGAAACGGCAAGACCTTAGATGGTAATGGAACAGAACCTGATATCTTAATAAAAAGAAAGGAAAAACAAATTTTGGGATATGAGGATTCTCAATTAATGGATTTGATAAGCATCATAAAAAGTAATAACTGAGCACAATCGAGTAGAGTGAGGTAGCCAGTAGATGACTACCTCAGCCCTACTGACGATTCTGTCAGCACGCAGTCTCACACCACCGTACGTACGGACCTCGCCTGCCTGCGCGTAGCCGCTTCGGCGAAGGCAGGTATACGGCGGTTCGTAAGACAATCAAGTCATTCAAGTACGTACCTGGTGATAGTAGCTAGAGAAGGATTGATAGCCTCGAATGCAGATTCCGCTGATGCTGACCCACCATTCCGGCCATATTGACCCACCCTAAGTGGGGTTAGAAAGATGAGAGAGACAAGGGTTTAAAATTCATGATTTAAAAGTCGTTAAAATCTTTGGATTTGCCATAATGATATTGGATTTGACAGCGGTTGGATTTGATCAAAGGATAAGCCACCGATGAGTATGTTTTGGGATTCAGTCAAGGGCAAACAGAAGGAGGCCTTGTGGCCGACTGTGTTTGTTTATATACCCTTTACTGATTCTCAAAACAGGCCTACATTTGGCTATCCATTGGTTAAATCCCGTTTAGTTGTTCTTTCTGAGTGATTCTCCTTTGAGTTCAATTCGATGGAACTTGGCGGTTAGTCGATCGAGGATAGCATCGGCCAGTGTACCATCGGCGATGTATTCGTGCCATTTGTTGATGGGTAACTGAGATGCAATTATGGTTGACCTTTTACCATATCGATCCTCCAAAATTTGTAGCAGCGATAATCTCACCGAGGGTTCCAATGGCTGCAAGCCAAAGTCATCAAGAACGAGCAAAGGAATCTTCTCAATTTGGTTGTAAACTTTAATAACCGATCCATCAATTTTGGCTAAGGTGAGTTTTTCGACAAAGCGTGTCATATTTAAATACAGAACCTTATAGCCCAGTAAACAGGCCTGATGTCCCAAAGCACAGGCTAAGTAAGATTTACCACAACCGGTAGCACCGGTAATCAGAATGTTTTCAGCTCGATTGATATAGGAGCAGTCGGCAAATAATGCAAGTTGATCTTTGGAGAGATTACGCTTTTTGGAACATTTAATCTCCTCCAAGCTGGCAGCATATCTGAGCTTACTAAGCCTAAGGTACATACGCGTTCGTTTAACGATCTTCCACTCTTTTTCCTGTTGAATGAGTTGTGCCAGCATCTGATGTGCCTCAGGGTGCTGGTGAGAAGGTAGAGCAAGAATAGCTTGATAACTTTTAGCCATTCCTTCTAAGCGCAGCTGCTGCATTTGTTCAAGTGTCGCTTGAGTATTCATGATATTCACATTTTTGTTTTACTAATTATTACTGTTACTGATAGTTTTGAGGGCCACGAATGTTATCGTGCTCAGGAGTGATAAAATCTATTTTGTTTTGGATCTCAGCTTGATCAAGGCGCAGATCAAGAATGTTTTTAATGATCTTATAGGTGGGTACTGCACCGTTTGACAATGCTCTTTTACAAGCCAACTCCAGCCGATCTTTGCCGTATTTTTTGGTAAGACTTTGCAGCCCCAAACAGGAGCTAAAAGCTTGTTGGACAAAGATCTTACGCTCCAGTATGCGCTGAGTCGCTTGTAAAGTGTACTCCCCAATTTTACTGGCCTTGGCCAATATATCCTCAGCTTTCCAACCAAGCTGCTCATGGTAGTGCTGATGATTGGGTGGCATATGCTCTGAGATGGTTGACCACATATATTTAGTACGGATCCGTTCATGAGCAGCTACTCGTAGATGGTCATGATAAATCTCAACCAGCTTAAAGCTGTAGCGCACCTTTACCTTTTTACCTACTAATCGATAGGGGACACTGTAGAAGTGCCGGTCCTCGCCTAACATTATGTGATAATTCTTCTGAACTTTGTATTCAGCGGTTTTACGAACGATAAATCGAGATGATGGCAAATCGTTCAGGGTACTGTACTCATGGAGTTCGAAAAGATCTCTGCGACTGTAGTCCTTACCGCTCATCTTCTTTTGATTGAGCTGATCTAGCAAAGGCCGGATCGCCTCATTAATCTGGGCAATACTGAAAAATATTCGGTTCCGTAATTTGGCATAAATCTCTTGGTAGACAATACGTACACTATTCTCTACACTGGATTTATCTCTCGGTTTACCCACCCGCGCGGTGATCGCAGTAGTTTGGTAATGTTGAGCAAACTCATCCATCAACTCAGTAAAGGTCGGTTCATACCGGTCCGCCTTGGTCACTGCACTACGCATGTTGTCTACTTTAAGTGCCTGAGGAACACCTCGGTAATATTCCAGAGCCCGTCCCAATGCTGCTACTAAATGATCTTGTTGTTGATTGGGTACAGCCTCCAAATAGATCATACAGCTGTAGGGAAGTACCGTGATTAACGACTCGCAATCGATAACTTCACCCGTCGAATCGTCCACATAACTAAGCTTCTTACCTGCATAGTCAATCTCTAATATTTCACCGGGTTGGTGTTCCATATGCATTACTACTTGATGAGCTTTGTGCCACTGATGGAGATGATCACAGAACTGTGAGTACCCATAGCCTTTAGGATCCTGTTCCCGGTACTCTTCCCAGAGAAGTTTTCTGGTAACTCCTACTTTACTCAATTGCTCTTCGAAATAAGTCATCTGAGCAACCAATGCTTCATAGCGAGGATCATCTTCAATTAATGGACTTAGCACAATCTGGCTCAACATCCTATCATCCAGTTCAAGTAATTGGCTAACATCCCCGTCTTGCTCTTCCACCCGTCTCAAGTAGGTTCGTACCGTGTTTCTGGCAATACCTGTACGCTTCGATATTTTCCTAATGGACCAGCCCTTCTGTTGGCCTAATAGAATCTTTCTGATCTGAGTCATTGTCTTTGTTTTTCCTGCCATCTCTAAGCTGCTTTTTTTAGCAACTTAGCTCTTGGCTTCCCTATCTCAGATCTCTCTTTCCGGGGGTGGGTCAATATCACCGGAATGGGTGGGTCAGCTTGACCGGAATGGGTGGGTCAATATCACTGGAATGGGTGGGTCAATATCGCCGGATTATCCACTCGAAGTTGGAGTTTGGCTCTGTGACCGTTGTCTTCATGATCGGGCTACATGCAATACGCCACCCTCCGAGAGTAACAGAATTGTCTTGCCTTACCATGGGACAAGCCCAACTGTCGAAATGCTCGGTAGCGTCGTTTTGCCACCACCCACTTCGTGGTTCTCTCCTTTCGGTGTCCACTGGGCTCCGAGCCCTCGGTACAGTCGAGAATCGAAGCCTTCCAGATGCAATACCGTAATCGACATTTAGATTACTAATCGAAAAAAAGTTTGACCGAAATGGGTGGCTCAGTTTGCTCCGAATTATACATCGAAGGACATAAGATCAGTGGTCGAGTCTAAGATTTCGCTCCTTTTTAAGCAACTTGGTGTCAGAGTATATGCAAATCATATGCAAATAAAAAAGAGCTATGAAGAGTACATCCTCATAACTCCTTGATAATCAAGTCGGGGTGGCAGGATTTACCTTCGGTGATCCTGATATGGGGGTGTTCAGATCAGCGAAGGTCCGGCTTGCGGCGCTTTTTGCGCCTCGGCCCCTCCTTGAGCTAGCTCAGTCAGGTCCTAAGACGCAAAAAGGCCGTCGACATGCGTCGACGACCTTCGCTGATCTGTCGGGGTGGCAGGATTGGCTCCGCCGATCCTGAAAGTGGGTGATTCAAATCCTCCCAAGGTCACCTGAGAGCCTGCCTTTTTTTCTTCCATCATTCGACCAAACAAGTTTGGCCCATTCCGGAATCAAAAAAGGCCGCCGACTGTGTCGGTGACCTTGGTAGGATTTGTCGGGGTGGCAGGATTCGAACCTGCGACCCCCTGCTCCCAAAGCAGGTGCGCTAACCGGACTGCGCTACACCCCGTAGCGATCTTGGCTTCGGCAAAAGTGCCTCGCAAGAAAGCGGACGCAAAGATAGCAAATCTACCAAAGTGGGGAAATCCATCTGCTGCAAAGATAAAAAGAGCAACTTGTAGATGTTTCTACTATCGGCAAAACAATGCCTTCTCCTGTAGTCGGATCAATAGAAGCGCTAGGTTTATTACATGAGCGCCGCTGATTCGGCTTTCATGCTTACTGCACCTCTCAATTGACGGTCCTAATCTGGGGGCTTCTCATAACTGGTCAAAAAATGTTCACGATTATAGGGTTACCTTCCTGGATTGTAGACATTATAACATAGTGAAGTAAAACTACATTACCTTAAAACTAGATCAACATGAGATACCTTAACAGCAACAGACATCTATTTAGATTTTTTAGGACTTCCATATTCATCAGCCTTGTTATGAGCATTGTGGCGACCACTGCCGGTCAGGATTTAGAGGTGGAGGGATCTGTTAGAATTGGGGAATTGACGGTAGATCAGCTGGCCGATAGTGTTGTAATTTTTAAGAAGTGATGGCCTACTTGGTGTTCGTGGTATTTCGACTCTGGAAAATGATGGTGATCCAGAAAATGAAATTCAACAATTCTCTGTTTCTGCAACGGGTGACACACTTTATTTGAGCGGCAGCAACTGGATTATCGTACCCGGGATTAGAGCTGCGAATGATTTTTCCGAAGATACCTGCAGTAACGAAGCAGGATCAATTGTAATTACAGAATTCATGGCTAATCCAGCAGTGATCAGCGATGCTGACGGTGAATGGATCGAATTATTTAACCCAACAGCATTGCCAATTGATATTAATGGCTGGACGCTTACTGATGACGCAACCAATGCTCATACCATCTCCAACGGTACTCCTCTAGAAGTGCCAGCTGGCGGATATCTAATCTTAGGAAATAATATCGATAGCGGGACCAATGGCAATGTCAATGTAGCCTACCAGTATAGTAACTTTTCATTGGTCAACTCAGGTGATCAAGTTGTGCTTTCTTGCTCTGGAGAGGAAGTTGATAGGGTAAGCTACAGTAGTTCAGCAGCAGGATTGAGCACCAGTCTCGATCCAGATCTACTCAATGCGTTTGATAATGACTTGGAGGCAAATTGGTGCTTTAGTACTTCAATGTATGATGTCAACAATACGGGCACACCAGGCTCCGCAAATGATGTATGCCCATGAGGCGTCAATAATCTTCATTAGTGATCGAAATGGTAAATCGATTACCGGGTCAAGCCGTAAAATGAATTTATGGGCATTTACATGGTATTTACCAGTGGTGCCATTCGGATCTGTGAACCTTTTTCCGATGTCAAAGCTGTAAGATAAAGTTATGGGATAGCTGATAGCTTTAAAATGATGTCGTTTTTGAGGAAAGTTCGCTATAGAGTGAGATCTTCAATTCAGACTGGGCTCTCCCTAACATTTTAGTACCTTAGCCTTACTCAAATCCCAGCTTCAAGGGTTTATATAGCAGCTTTAGCATTAAAAATCATGACCACTAACCACGTCCCATGAAACCGTGTCCTAAATTTACCTTTGGCGTGGGTGATCGATTTGCCCACGGTGCGCATGCACAACTTAAAGCCTTTATAGCGGCTAGAGAGCTCGGCATAGACATCACTCCCACTTGGAATAAATCCAATCGCGAGCACAATATCATCGGATCCGAACCCCAGCAGACCAGAGATGCTGCCGATAAGGCGGTCGGCGATCTGGGGTGGACGGGGGATTATCTGCTCGACGCTGACCACATCAACCTAGCAACCGTCGATCGATTTATGGCTCCCTGCAACTTCTTTACGCTAGATGTAGCTGACGATATCGGCACCGCTGCTGACCCGGCAGATGTTTCTGCTTTCATCGATCGTCATCCCGAACTGATCGGCACCATAAGTATTGAAGGCATCGATCAACCATTTGAGATCACCAGGGAAGATGTTGAAACAACAGCCCATCAATTCCTCAAGGCTACACAAAAGGCCAAAGCGATTTACCAACACATCCTCGATGGTAAGGGGGGGCATGACGACTTCATTATCGAGGTGTCTATGGATGAAACCGACAATCCCCAGACGCCACCGGAGATGCTGGTTATCCTTGCAGCCATCGCCGATCAGGGCATTCCCATCCAGACCATTGCACCCAAGTTTACCGGAAGGTTTAACAAAGGCGTTGACTATGTTGGGGATGTAGCACAATTTGAAAAGGAGTTTAACGACGACCTGGCGGTGATTGCCCATGCCATTAAGGCGTACGGTCTCCCGTCGACCCTAAAGCTCTCCGTACACTCCGGGTCAGACAAGTTTTCGATATACCAACCCATCAAACGGGCCATTGCACGTACTGGTGCTGGGTTGCATATCAAGACGGCAGGTACCAACTGGCTCGAAGAGGTTATCGGACTGGCCGAGGCTGGTGGAGAGGCCCTGGCATTGGCCAAGGAGATCTATGCCAAGGCCCTGGACAAGAAAGAGGCACTGTGTGAGCCCTACGCCACCGTCATCGATATCGACGATTCCAAACTTCCTTCAGCTGTCGAAGTCAATGGCTGGACCAGTGCTCAATATGTAGGTGCACTGACGCATAACCAAAGCAACACCAGCTATAATCCACACCTGAGACAATTGCTTCACGTGGGCTTTAAAATTGCCGCTCAAATGGGTAATCGATATCTGAATGCGTTAAAGGTAAACCAGGAAACCGTAGGACAGAAGGTTACCAACAATCTGCTGGAAAGGCATATTAAGCCACTTTTTGGCGCGACTGGTACCTGATCTTTCCTATCCAAATTGGCTTCCCTTTATTGAATTACTTGATTTGATATAGAGTAGACATTGGCTCATTAAGCCTTTTTTGAATTAAACTCCTTCTTGTTGAATGGTAACCTTATTAGGAGTAAATATAACTATGTATCATGCTTGTAAGGCATCTCTAAATTGGAGCGGACTCTGGCCATAGGCTTTCGAAAAAAGTTTACTGAAATAGGCCGGATCAGTAAAACCGCACGAGTAAGCCACTTCGGAGATGTTCAACTTATTTTGGAATAACATCTTTCTGGACCTCTCCAAGCGGAACTGGTTGATGAACTGGGAACTAGAAAGATTGGTGAGTGCTTTGAGCTTGCGGTGCACTTGCATTCGGCTTAGATCCATGGCACGGACCAATTCGGCAGCTCCAAAATCTTCATTGTCGAAGTTTTCTTCCAGCACCTGGTTGGCCTTTTCCAGGAATGGGTCAAAGTGTTGTTGCCTGTGATCATGGTTACCGAATTGCGCGTATACTTTACTCAAGTGCTCCCGGTTCTCGATGAGCTTTTTGATCCGAATTTTTAGTTCCTCTTCTTCAAAGGGTTTAATCAGGTAGGCATCGGCTCCACCCGATAAGCCCTGCAGGCGATCCTGGTGTTTACTTTTAGCCGTCAGCAGGATTATGGGAATGTGACTGGTACGTAGGTCTTCCTTCAATTTCGCGGTTAGATGATAACCGTCCATATTCGGCATCATGACATCACTGATAATGATGTCAGGGATCAGCTCGGTGGCCTTATTGAAACCTTCTTCTCCATCAGAAGTGGTCACTATTTTGTAATGGGCCGAGAGTAACCGGTCGAGGTAGTAGCGAACATCTGGATGGTCTTCCACAAGCAGGACAACACGTTCATCCTGCGTGGGATAAATAAATGCGGCTTCAGCAGCATCTGTAGTGGATTTTTCTTGTCCATCCGGTGCAGGGTGTAAGGGCAGCTTTACCGTAAAGGCGGTGCCTGCACCTTTTTTGCTTTCCACATTAATGCTGCCTTCTAAACGTGCTACCTCTTCTTTGATCAGGACCAAGCCAATACCACCGATATGATCGGTCATTTGTAACGGATCTTTGATCTGATAGTAGCGGTCAAATATTTTGGAGAGCTCTTCTTCATCGATACCGATCCCGTTGTCTTCCACAACCAATTCGAACTTATCACGATTAATTCCAGCCGATACCTGGATAGCGCCGCCTTCATGGGTATATTTAATTGCGTTTGTGAGCAAATTATTAAAGATCAACCGGAATTTATCCCGGTCAAAGCTAATAATGATCTCTTCTTGCTCATGGTGGAGGAGGAGACTAATATGCTTTTCTCTCGCTACCGGGTGCAGAGCTTCCATTAGATATTCCAGATAAACCAATATATTATCTTCCACCAATCTCAAGGGCTTAATGCCAGACTGGGTTTTGGAAAATTCGATTAGCTGATCGACCAGGTTCAATACTTCCTGACTGTTCTTCTGGATGACAACTTTCTCTTCTTCGTGCCCACGGATCATGTTGGCCATTCCCCTGATCACGGTTAGTGGGGTACGGAATTCGTGGGTGATATGATCGTAAAACCGGGATTTGGCTCGATTCAACTCAATCAGGTTGGCGGCCTGAACCTCCTTCATTTTGACGGCATTATTCCTTTTAGCGACCACTATTGCAAATAATATGTTAGTTATGATATAGCTGAGGTAAAGCAAATTAATTCGCCAGATGGGAAGTTCGCCCTGAATAGCACCTTGGAATGAATTCATTAGTGCTACAAGGCAAAATGGGAAAAAAGCGAGCAGATAGCTCAGGGCATGAGCATGACCTTTGATTACTTTGTAGATAGCGATGAAAACATATAACAGAAAGAGGGCCCCCAGGAAAAATAGCATGAATGTGGTAAAGGGCAGAGAATAGAATGGAGATAAATCGAAATATTCGCCTGAGCTGATTTGTATGGTACTGAGTAACAAACTAATAATGACCAGGAGAAGGTTTACTTTAAGCAAATTCAGGAACCGGGGGAAATGTCTTTTTAACTGTAAATAGCGATTGGAAAACAAGAATATCCCCACCGCGGTAAAACCATATCCAAAAGAGAGGAGCAAATCTCTGTGCTCCATGAGAATTTGCCAGGCCATAAAAGTATTGACCCGATTTTCATTTGAAAGAAAGAAAGATAAAAAGCCGAGAATAAACAGGAGATAATATGCCCCCAGGCGATCGCGCTCCAGGCTGGCACGCAGGGCGAAGTAGATGATTTGAAAGATAAATATCCCAAGTATAAAAGCTTTCCACAGTCCTAATGAGCGGCTTTTGGTTAAGACCTCTTTGCGGTCTAAAAAGAATAGAGGAATGAGGTAAGCGTTATTTATTCTTGATGAATTATAATATTTGATGTAAATGTACCCACTGTCTCGGGCGGATAGTTCAAAGCTGATCAGACTCAATGTATGCGGTATCTGCTTGTCCATCATCGGGATCTTCTTACCAGATAATACTTTCCGGTGATCTCCAGTCCCATCCGGAATATAGGCTTCAATCTTTGGTGCATTCGAAGCAGCATCAAACCAGTACAGCTGAGTGGAATCGCAATCATTCACCACCTTGAGCCGGCACCATAGTACATTTCTGGCCGTCAGTTCAGCGAATTCCGGTAGAAAATAGCGAGCATGCATGTCCCACGATTCCTGAAGGTCGGCAAACGTATGAGTTTGCATTGTGTCAATGACATACTCCAGGCTATTCCAAACAGAAAGTACCTTTTTCACCGGCCAGAGAGAACGATACGTATCCGGTTTTTCATCAAAGCCTTTAAACGTAAAGCCGGCGAAATCGTACAGGCTTTTTTGGTCGTAAATCCGCACCCCAAAGCCAGGTCGTTTGAGGTCGACCTTACTTTGTAGTCGAATAAAAAAACTTACTTCCCCCTGGTAATTTGGTCGTATCCAAAATAAGTTGCGGGCATCCCGGATCAGTCGTTCTTTCGGTGAAACATTGCTGCCGGAGGAGATATGTTGTACCAAACTGTCTTTAACGAACAAATAAACGTCAACCTCCGACCAAAGTTTTTCCATTACTTCCCCGATATGTTTCATTTCCCGAAAACCATCCGCTTCCACCAGAAAGGGTCTGCCGGTCGTATCGCTATGGACAAAGACTCCTTTTAACCAGTATACATCACCTTGCTCCAATCGGATAGACTCGGGTATGGCTTGAAAAAATTGTGGTTGGTCCCTGACTTCTTCCAGTGATACTGACCCCTCAGCTTTATAAAAGCTCAGAAGCGAATCAGGGAACTGTGCATACCGTACCTTGCCTGGCAATTCCAAAGGGTATTGGTGATGGAGTCGCCAAGCCTGAGCATTAAGACCCTGAATCAGGGAAAAAAGGAAAACGAAAAAAATTGCTCGAGTATACACAGGATTTAAATTGAATGGTCAGCCATAATAACTTTACAGCTTTTGACTAGCCACTAGCTACGATAGAAACTTGCCGGCATTGTGATAAGTTATATCTTTTTTTGTAGACAAGAAGTAAAACGCTCATAGTCACTGTTATGTAAGACTTTGAAGATGAAGAGCTGGTGCAATAGCCTGTCCCGCGCATCTGCGCGGGGAAACCAATTCATTTAACCGGTTGCTAGTGTTACAGTCAACCAGTCTTAGTGCATTGGATTACAGGTTAATTGGAGTAGAGCTCCAATATTTGGGCAATTCCTTCGGTCATGCCGTGTACAAAAACCCGGTCATAATTACCTGCTCCTAGATTGGTTAGGGTAACAATACTGATCTTGTCATCCAACCATTTCATATATTCGGTGCCGCTGGATCCATTATGCCAAACTACCTTTTTATCTCCTGCCGGCAGGATCGCCCAACCATAACCATTACCAAAAGGTTCCATTCCAGGCACGTTAACCTGGATTTTATGGCCGTTAGCCAAGGTATGCTCCGTCCATAGCAATGCTTTACTTTCGTTGGTAAGTATTTGCTCCGTGTTCAGGATGGCATCCCATTTTTGCAAATCCCCAATATTCGAATACGCTCCTCCCGCAGAATGTAATTCTACCTGATATAGTTCCCTAGTTCTTATTACGTTACTATTTCGTAAGGTATAAGGATCAGCTTCATCATGATGTAGGGCTTCTAAATCCTGGAAGTAGGTATGGGTCATTCCGGAAGGTTTGAAAATCCTTTCGTTCAAGAATTCCCGGTAATTACCAGAAATGTTGTCAATAATCATCCCCAAAAGAAAATATCCCACATTACTGTAATCCATCTCAGTTCCCGGCGAACTTTGCAGCACATCCGTCTTGACCATGTCAAAGTGAAATTCCTTCGACCAGTTATTTATTTCTAAGCCAACTCTAAGTGGATCCATTTGGTGTACTCCTGAATATTCTTTAAGGATGTTTGGACTGCCGTCCTTTTTTCGCATACCGGGCAGTCCGGAGGTATGGGTCAGTAACTGATGTATATTTATGTTTGACCATTCATCCGGGCATTCCTCCAGATATTTACAAATTTTGTCGGAGACCTTCAACTTACCATCTTGTTGTAGAATGAGGATGGCAGATGCTGTAAATTGTTTGGTGATGGAGGCTAAGCCAAATGTTGTTCCTAATGTCATTGGCACCTTAAGCTGAACATTCGCCAGACCATAAGCCCCACTTGCTACTATTGAATCTTCATCGAATATGCCAAAGACTAGCCCTGGTATTTTTCGGGTATCCATTTCCTGCTTGAGGAATTTCTTAACCTTGACAAGCTTCTCTTCAATGTCTTTAATGGAGTTCTGGGATGCTAGTATTGGCATCATGCTAAGCAAGAATGCAATGATTAAGGTAATTTTATGCATGTTTTTAATTTTTTCGCTGTTAGGTAGTTAATCCGTAGAAATCTTATTGACTCAAAATCTATTTTGTACTGGTGATCTAAATATTGACCCTAATTGACAGTAATCGAGTGACATAGGTCTCTGGTTATCCAGGACTTTCCCAGAACAATCGTATCTGCCAGGTACTGCTGAAACTGTTCCAGTATTAGAGGCACCCCTGGTAGTAGCGGAATGATCAAGATTAATGAGATGATTATGACTCTGAGCAGTAAAATTGGTGTTGAGCTATCATATTGGTTCTCTATCATGATTGTATTTTTCGATGTTGCAAAAATCAGATCCGTTTTTTGAAGTAAGTCCGTTATGTTGGTTACTAAATTGAGGTTTGAAGGAGAATCATGCTTGGAGGTATGTATCCTTTCTTTGGATTCATGTAACATTGAAGGAGAGAAGCACCTAGTTGCTAGCTTGATCCATGCTTAGAAAAAGCATATATTGCTTTCTCGCTTTGTCAATGACCACCTTGACTCAGTAATGTTGTGGTGAGGAATGGGATGTTGAATTGAACGAGCCCATTTTCTAATCTATCACACCTGATCTAAACAAAAATGGATCGAAGAGCATTCGCAAAAGACCTAATCTTCACAGCAAGTGCTTTGGTGATTTTTCCGTTTAAAAAGTCTATCGAAAGCACGGGATTTTATCAAATAGCCCAACGCAAGGGCCGTTGGTGGCTGATCAGACCAGATGGTCACATCAGCTTCTCGCTAGGTCTGAACCATATCGATCCTGCGAGTTTGCGATATCCGGAAAACCGGCATATCCGGGAGGAGAAGTATGGCAATTCAATCGAGAGGTGGTTGAAGGAATCTGTCAGACCTCATTTGCTGAACTGGGGCTTCAATTGCCTGGGATGGAACCAGGAAGTCATCTCCCGTGGCCTAACCAATCATCGGATTCGCAGCATTTTACCTATGAGGAATATCAGTGGCTCAATCTGCCCTATTTCCACCAATTACCGTTTGCCGACTTTCATCAATGGGAGGCAGAAACAAGAAATCCTGATTTCGATTCACCAGGGTTTGCAGAGTGGTGTGATCTTGTAGCTCGAGAACACTGCGCTCCCTTGGCACAAGATCCCAAGTTGGTGGGATACTTTTTTACATCGATTGTCCTACCTGGATCCACACCCGGCCAGAGAACGAATGGAAAGGACCGTTATTTGATGCGGAAAAATTGAACACACCAAGTGGCAAGGAAGAACTAAGAAAATTGGCGACACAATATTATCAAGTTACCCATGAGGCTATTCGACACTATGACCCAAACCATTTGATCTTTGGCGACCAGTATAAGGCCAATCAACCCGTTTGCCATGGAGGTGTTGCAAGCTGCTAAACCTTTTGTAGATGTGTTGAGTTTTCAGGATTTCAGGAATCCGGCCGCTCATCTTTGTGGTGCATACATTCGCAACAAGGTCCGAAAACGTGGCCTTATTGATCGCAATGATGAGGTGAATGTGGAACGGTTTGGCGATCATCAGGCTAGCCAATCAACAAGTAGAGGATTGCGTGAATTCTTTTAAATAATGTGATGTAAACCTTCCAAACTTTTCTGCTGAGACGCCACCTGTACCCCTCAAAGGGTGGCATGTTTCGATATATTTAGATATTGGTGGCTCAACTTTGAAACCACAATTTCTTTGAGGCAGATTTGACGATCACTCAAATATTAAACCAGTAATTAATTTTCATCACCAATGCCCGGTTTTTGGGCCCCCAGTGCTCAATAGTATAGTTGTCCGTGTAAACCACAAAAAGATCAGACATCGGCTTGAATCTCCATTGCAGCCGGCTGTTGATATTAAAATTGTCGTCTTGGGTATTGTACTGTAAAAACGTAGTCCAGAACAGGCTTCGGCTAAAATTAAACTCCAGTTTAGGTCCGATTAAAAACAAATTATCCTCACCAAAGGGGTCATCAAATTTCACTTTGTTATAGACAAAGGTCAGCGCAAAATTACCCCAAGGCTGGACCCTGTACCGGGAAATAACGGATGCCTCAAAACGCCTTCCATCAAAGAAAGTGCCGTATTGAAGACCCAATTCATAGCTAAAATTTTGACGAAAATCACTCTGGTACCGACATGCCACAAAGTCGGAAAGGTATCTTCCTACTGGCAGTGGTTCGGCATCGGTGAAGTCGAAGGGATAAAGCAATTGGTTGAGTTGATGGGTTGCCTCCAAGGTTAGTGCAGCTGTCGAAGAAAATGTGGTAATGTAATTTAATTCAATTCGCTCTTGTAAGGTTTCAAGATTTCCGTTGCGTAAATCCAAGAGGTATCTGATGCCAAGCTGTTTGCTGTTCACTCTACTTTGATCAAGGGGATAGAAAGTATAGACAAACCTGGAAAACCAATGCTGAAATCCGATGTGAAAGCAAGTGTCGCGCATGGCATCATAATGCTTGGCAAAGGGGATCCAGCCCATATCGGCGTAGTAGTTATCCCCAATACCTGAGAGATTGCCGTAAGCACTGATATGTCGACCATCATAACCAATCCCTACATTATAGTAACCATTCTTGCCGTTGAAGCCATCGGTAAACGATAAGCCATATCCGGCAAATCCCCGCCACTTGGCATCTCGGGAGAAGTAGCTGAACTCCAGACCGCCAATGCGATTGTAATTACTGAAATTTTCATCACCGCCATTGACCATTTGACGGTTGTGAAAATATCCTTTAATGACCGACCGGTCGAGCACCCGCTGATGAAGGGCCAGTGAGGAGTAGTTTTGACTGGGATAAGCCTGTTCCGACCGGGTCTGCATATTCATCAGACCGATGCGCAAATCTTTGTTGAGATTCCCACTTAGACGAGCACCATACTGGATGGGAATCGTATTACCATCTTCGTCCAAACCAATCCGGCGTGAAAAAAAAGGACGCATTGGAGGAATGCCAAAATCGGCGTAGAGATCGCTGTTCTCCAGAAAAAATAGTCGTCGCTCTGGAAAGCGGACGTTGAAAGTGGTAAGATTGGTTACCTGCTCATCCACATCCACCTGAGAAAAATCGGGATTTATCGTTAAGTCGAGATTAAGGCTGGAAGTAATGGCAATTTTTGCATCCATCCCGGCACGCAGTTGAACTTCCTGATCTGTACCTTCCTCAAAGTCTTTTACTGTGGAGATCAGCGAATAAGGGATAACCGAGACATTACTCCTATTTTTTGCAGGAGGTGCGTCCCAATGCATTGCACCAGTATACCCCAGGTCGAGCGTCAGAAATTGAACCGGTACTGGAGACCACGTGTGCCAACTGTTACTCCGGGGCTCCCCTCTGGTAAAATTAATCCCCCATACCGATCTTTCCGGATCAAATCGCAAGGTCTTGAACGGTATGGCCATTTCGATGGTCCAGGCATCGGTACCTTGGGCCACTTCGACAAACCAGGTATTGTCCCAGGCAATATTCATGCTGGCATTGTCGGATCGACGAGCCGATTCTGCCCTTGTTCCGGTACGACCTGAAATCAATAATTCCATCTGCACACCGGCGGGATTCACTCCAAACATAAACCCATTTGATGCCTTGTTTAGCGGATCGATCAAAACGGCAAAGACATCTCCTGCCCAAAATTCTCTGGCGTCGCGTTTTAGTGTGGGGATGATGTATTCATTGGTACCATGACAGATCACGCCAAAGTAGATCGCATGCTCATCGTAAATGACCCGAACTTCGGTCTGAATGTCTTCGGCAACTTTCCGGTCATCCACCGGAAAGCTCATCCAAAAGTCTGTCGCAGGCTCTTGTTGTTTCCAGATTGCCTCTTCGAGCTTCCCGTCCAGTTTTATTTTTTCAGTGCTGCGTTTAATCTCAATCTGATATTTATTTTGCAGTGAGTCGAGCTTCCCGGGATTCGCCTGAAGAGAAACCCAACCAGTCAAAGTGAGCAAGAGGAAAATAGCGTATCTGCAAAGAGGCCGGCAAAAGGAAAGCATCATGATGCTTAAAGTTATGTATTCCGGGAAGAAATGTTTCGATGATTCCACCTGCCAATATTTCCGGTTCAGGGAATAGGATTTGTTGTTCTCATTGTTCGCTTAGCTACGAAATCCTCAGGCAGGGTTTGGGTATAAGATATTTGCATGGGTTAGAACCATTCTACTGGGTACCTTCCCTAGAAAGGAAATTATACCTCAGGCCGAATGTATTCGCTGAAGTCCTGAACCATAGAATAGTGGATCAACAGGAGTGTTTGATTTGCTTATGTTACCAATTACAGCGTTGGACACGACAAGGCACCGGATCTTCCTGGTCAACATCAGGATTCACATTAAGAATTCTTCAATCTGATAGTGGATCGGGACGCATTTGGAAGTGAAATACTTTGCTCGTGGTGCCTTTTCCTCCTTCCATGTGAAAGGGTGTTCTGCTGCTGATTGTTGCCCAGATACCTCTGCCTTTCCATCCAGCTTCGGGATCATCGATCCTGCCATCCATCCATTTTGTATAAAATCCCAGTGGATAAGGGACCCTTAAAACGATCCATTCACCGTCTTTCAGCACCAGCAAGCCTTCAGACTCATTGCCCGTATTTATTGGAATGTTGTTACCCAGGCCTAAAGTACTATACTGATCGACCCAGGTGTAGTAGCTGGCCTCAGCACTACCTGGCAGGTCCAGGCCTTTCATTTGTGGCAAGGGTTCAGTATAGAAAGTCCAGCCCTCAGGGCAATGTTGGCCGGTAGCTTGTGGACCATTAAGTGCTCCCTGGCATTTATTGCGATCAAAGCTGGCCAGATGCCCGCTTGCCAGAGCGACCCAGGCGATGCCATTCCGGTCGATATCCATCCCACGTGGAGAGAATCCTTCCAGCGGATCGCCTTTTTCATCTACAGGCAATTCATAATATTCTACCAAGGCGGTTGTGGCTGGATTGCTACCGGGGTCGAGACGAATTAAGCCGCCCGGATAGCCAAGCGTAGAACCCCACACAGAACCATCAGTTGCTGGGGCAACCGCATACAAGCCGTGCGTAATTCTCTTGTCTTTCGTAGGATCAATGGGTTCATCGGGCTCCACATATTCGTCTCTACGTCCATTGCCATTGGCATCGAGAATAAGGGCCGTCCATCCCTGCGAAGCTTCTTCATCTCCTGTTTCATCATATTGTCTCGTATTGAGCCAACCAATGACCGGGCCTCCGCCACTGGTCCATAGAGTGTGATCTTCATCCTCTGCAAACATAAGGTGATGCGTACTGAAGCAAGTGCTGATGTGATGGTATTGATCCGTCTGAGGATCGTACATTCCCAGATGACGACCTGCCCTTTTTACTGGAAATTCTTGGGCAGAAGGATGATCTGACCCCTCTAAACAAAAGGTCGGATTTTCACGCGGCCTGACGGCAGCTGTAATCCAGACCCTGCCCTTATGATCAATCATGGGATTGTGCACGTTGGCTTTGCTATTCCAAATCGGCTCTTCTCCCCAGTAATATGATGAGTCTGGCATCTCCGGGCCCGATGCAGGAGGTGTTGAAGGGTCACGCACGGTCAGTGGTACTTTTTCACTTTGGTGCTTTACCGGATCCAGGACTGGCAGGTAGTCGGCACTGGCTTCGAGCGCACCATAGAGCTTTCCATAGGCGTTGACGGTTGGATCGCGACGATCGGTCGAGACGACATCATGCAAATAGGCTTTGGGGTCAGCCCAATCCCATTGAGAAATCACTACGTTTCGTTCGATACCTTTGGGTCGGGGAGGGGTCGGTGGAATCTCTCCATCGGCAATCCGCTGGGTCCAGTCAGCAAACATTTCGAGAGAATATTGATATCCAATTCTGGCCAATCCGGAGACCATACTTCCACCAGCTTGACCCGAACGGATTCTCCTTGCCCAGGCATCGACATGGTTTTCATAACCCTTTTGAGCCGGGTGTAATTCGCGGGTGCCAATGCCACCGAGCTGGTGGCAAGCCAGGCAATAGCCAGACTTTATATTACGGATAAAATTGGCCTGATTCTTCATGTCTGGAGAAATTCCGTTGCCTGACTCACCGGTACCGGGAAATTCCTCTTTACCTGGCAGCTCCAAGAGTGAAAACCAATAACCACCGGGATAATAGTATGCGGCAGACTGTGCGTCGGGGGCAGTTATCGCCTCCAGGTCAAGAGTGCTACCCGGTCGAGTGGTTTCCTTAGGAGAGTCAACAAGGCCATAACCCCGCACCCAAACCGAGTAATTTGCGTCGGGTAGATCGGGAATCAAGTACCGACCCTCTTCATCGGTTACTACAATTCGAGCAAATCTGGTTGGGAGGTCAAAGGTTTCGGCAATCACCCAGACACCCGCCTCTGGACCTTGTTGACCAATAATGGTACCTGAGATATCTCCGGAACTCTCTTCCACGCTGGATTTCTCGCAGGAACCTATACTTATGAACAGAAGGATCAAGACAAAATAAAAGTAGCTTTGAGAAATTGAATGACAGGAACACATTGGCCTTAATGAATGAAGTGAACAAGAGAAGTGATGCATTGCGAAGAAATTTGGTGATAGATCATTTCGAATCGACGAGGTGTGGCTTATAAGTTATGCATTATGTTTCATTTGTTTGGCACTAATCTATTCAGGGATCAATAATAGGGTGTGGCTTACCCGGTAAATCAGGTGTCTATTACAATATCAACCGCGATTGCGTCTCGACAAAATAGTTTTGAGTAAAGAATTCTTGAGTGCCATAAATGTCATCGCAGTACTGTCCACCAGGAATGTAAAAGAAAAAGCGATGAAATCAGTCATTTTCATTTTGAGCAAAGCCAACTTTTGGCTAAATTATTGGCACTCTCGTTATTAAATTGTCATAATCCAATACTATGAACTTATATGCAACCTTGACAAATTTAGTTCTCATTTTGTCTATACCTACTATAGTTACAGGTCAAAGTGCACTGAATGTTGAATCGGGTGACCTCACTGTGGGGCAGGAAAATTCGCTTCATCTGAGGATGACTCATAATCATATTCAGGCTTTTGAAAATAATTCACCGAAACTTTTAGGCATTAACCGATTGGGAGGGGATGTTCTATTGGGTGATCAGCTTGGGGAAGCGTATTTTAAATATGATGCTTCAAGCGATGCCATCGGCATTGGAGCAGTTTTGCCGGCAACAAAATTGCACATCGGCGGGACCAATGATGCCTCCTTGAATAATCATGGCCTTTTCTTGATAGGCCAAGTTGATGGAGCGAACATAGTAATGGATCAAAACGAAATTATGGCTCGAAACAATGGATCTCCATCGACACTCTTTTTAAATAATAATGGAGGTACCATTAGAGCGCCCGGTTTGCAAAATATCGGGGATCATAAAAACATGCAGTTTAACTCATCAACGGGTGAATTGGGCTGGGACAATTCGTCTAGAAGGGATAAGATTCGCATCAAAACACTTCGTGATGATTGGCGTAAAATCCTTCAGGCAAGGCCTGTTATGTATGCTCGACCTCAAAGCCCAGATTATTTAGAATATGGGTACATAGCCGAAGAAATCGACTCCCTCGGACTAACTACAATGGTAGGCTATGACTCTTTGGGAAGGCCAGATGATGTCCGCTATGATAAAATGGTGATCTATCTGGTAGAGATGCTAAAACTCCAAGAAAAGGAAATCGACAACCAGAAGAGTGAAATTGTAAACCTCCGTAGTGATTTATCCACCTTGAGATGTGAGATGCTGAAAATGTCTCCTGTACGTGTCAACCGAAAACGAAGAAAAAAATAATGGGTACCTCTAATAACCTCTGAGTGAGATCGGTTTTGAAATATTTTGGGTTTAGATCAGTAGGCAAACACATTAATTATTATCTACAATTTCTTCACTGGCTTTACCATCTATTCGTTGTCGTCGCTTGCAGGCAACCCCACTCTGCCCATCTCCGAGTGGTGTTTCAAAGGTGAAGATGCACGGCACATTGGTCCAATGGCTCAGGATTTCCATAGCACATTTGGATCAGGAGAGGACAGTACCAAGATTGCCACGGTGGATGCTGAAGGTGTTGCATTGGCCGCCATCCAGGCACTAAAGATCGAAAACGACTTGCTTAAAAGTCTGATCATGGATCTGACAAGACGAATGGAGATGCTGGAGAAAAGTAGAAATAAGTAAAATATGCAGCAACTGCTTATACACGATTTTAAGTTCTCAGTGTACCCTGAATTAAATCTTAACGATTGGTTTGAAACTATTTGATAAAGGAGCAGCGCACGCATCCAGCTAGACACTATCTTAAGTAGGAAAGGAATAATTGGTATCTTGACTTCACTGATCGACCATTTGAGTGTCCTGATATTGTTTCCGAAAATCGGTGATTTAGGGCTTATTGCGAATTTGCTATAAAGAACTTCTCAGGATTAACTGAAATGGATTGGCGACTTTATCTCTTCGATTCTCAATGATCATTTCTCCTACTTGAGTACCCAGTTGTTTAAAATCAGTGGAAATGACAGTGAGGCCCTCCAGTAAAATCTCTTTTAAAGGTGTTTCGTTGTAGGAGATGATACCAATATCTTTACCAACCTTCAATTTCTGAGATTTGACGCGCTTTATCAGCACTACCAGATCGTCTTCCATTAAGTTGATATAAGCATCTCCACAGCTGATGTTGCAGCTCTTGATATCTTCTACGATCTCAAAGTCAAAGGCATACTCAGTGCAAAAATCCTTAAAACCCGTTATGATATCATCTGGATGATAACTATAGGAAGGAAATATAATCTTCAGTCTCTGATATTTTTTCAACCGGTCAAGTGCTTGTGTCAGAGCTTCATAGATATCCTTTGCAAACTCTTGATACACCGCACCGTAATCCCCAGAAATTCCCGGTATCTTTTTGTCTAGCAAAAAAAGTTTGTTCTTTGGGATCTGATTGATGACATCGGCAGCGCCCTCGCCTCCTTCGAGAAAGTGGGCGATGATAACGAAGTGACTAAAATTGTTATTTAGATTACTATGAATATAATTCTTAAAAAGCCGGAAGTCGTTGTTGTAAATATAAAAGTCAATTGAGGCTTGATTTCCTAAAGTCTGTGCAAGGGCATCGTAAATTATTTTCTTATGTGTACTTAGTTTATTGAACAATAAAAATACGCGAGCCTTCCTTTGGGTTTGCGTGCTCTTAACATAATAACCCTTACCTGGCACAGATTCAACGACTCCAATCTTTTGCAATCGACTATAGGCCTTAACTATGGTATCCCGCGAAATATCAAAGTCAATCAGTAGACGGTTGACCGATGGAAGCTTGGCGCTCAACTTAATCTCTCCACGCTCAATGCCCGAAAGGACCGAATCAATGATCTGCTGATATTTCGGCGTCTTAGAATATTCATTTATCTTAATAAGCTTGTTCATGCATTTCTGCTATTATTAATAAGGAAGCATCTGGCAATCACCGAACATTCAATATAAATATAGCCAAATATCCCTCTCTAATTACGTCCAAGAGACATCCAAACGACACTTTTAACTGCTATTACGACAGTGGAATGGCATATTCCCAATCTTTTCGAATTTTTGGTAATCATTGGATTACCACATCCATTCCAGGATTAATAAAGCCGGAACCTCCCCTTCTCTTTGCTTAGCTACAAATGCGGCATGCTATACAGTGAAATCCTTCGGTCAGCTCGATTTACAGTTTGCGTGTGAAACACCAACCGGCATTAACAACAGAACACCCCAGAACACTTTACCTCCAATTCCAGGATGCAGCATAACACTTCATTTGTTTGCGTTGACTAACTTACCACCAGTTCGAGAAATTTTACTGCCAAAAACTATGACTACAAAATCATGCAGGCGTGGTTTGGGCAAACAATCAATGAGCACAGAATGAACAATTGGAATGACAAAAGCCTATTTGATGCCTTGAGAAGGGGAAATAGTGAAGGATTATCAGTTCCATTCCGACGTCATTATGATTACTTGATACACTATGGAGTACAAATTGGTGCAGATCGAATCATGGTCGAAGGTTGGGATGTATTTCTCTACTTATTTGAGTCTTATGAGAGATTCATGGAGGTTAATAAAGATAAAGTAAAGGCCTATTCATTCAAATCATTGCGGAATCGTATTCTAGCGGCCCATTCCAAACTGTATCTGCCTCGAAATGTAGATTATATATTTGGCTTGCTGCTAAATCCGTCGATGATAAGTGAATCTGAAATCAGTAAACCTGAATAGGTCACCTATATATTGATAACAATTAAGCTATGCAAGCATTATTAGGGGTAATATTTCATTCCCTGGGAGGTTTAGCAGCAGGAAGTTTTTACATGCCATTTAACAAGGTGAAGGGGTGGGCATGGGAGAGTTATTGGATCATTGGCGGTTTATTTTCCTGGTTAATTGTTCCACCCTTGGCGGCATGGCTAACGGTACCTGGATTTGCAGAAATTTTGGAGGCAAGCTCTCGTGATATATTATTTTTTACATTCATGATGGGGCTGCTATGGGGAGTCGGTGGATTGTCCTACGGATTAGGCATCCGGTATCTTGGAATGTCCTTGGGCAATTCAGTGGTGCTTGGCTTCTGCGCTGCTTTTGGGGCTATCGTTCCATCCATATATTACAATATTACCCCTACTAAAGGCAAGGTTTCTTTTACGGATATGTTGGCAACATCAGGAGGGCAATTGGTTTTACTGGGTGTGCTGGTTTGTCTGATCGGAATCGCTATATCTGGAAAAGCCGGCATGATGAAAGAAGGAGAGCTCTCTAAAGAGGAGCAAAAAAAGAGTATAGAAGAATTTAGTCTGGTTAAAGGATTGATCATAGCTATACTCTCAGGCATCCTAAGTTCATTTTTTAATTTTGGGATTGAAGCAGGAAAACCGCTGGCGGATGCTGCGGTGGCGGCTGGATATAACCCGCTTTATCAAAACAACGTAACTTTTATTGTTATACTGTGGGGTGGGTTGACTACCAATTTCATCTGGACTACAATTTTGAGTTTAAAGAATAAGTCCTACCACGATTTTTTCAATAAGTCAACTCCAGTAGTCAGTAATATTCTGTTCTCAGCTTTGGCGGGCACTACCTGGTTTTTACAATTCTTTTTCTATGGCATGGGAGAAAGCAAATTAGGTAATGGCGCCAGTTCCTGGATACTACACATGTCTACCATAATCTTAACGGCTAATATGTGGGGTATTTACCGTCAAGAATGGAAAGGGGTCGCTACAAAAACGAAATGGACAATTACCATTGGAATTATTGTCATTATATTATCTGTATTCCTGGTGGGGATTGGGAATTCAATGTAAAGAACAAAGAACATGACTAAAGTTGGATTATTCGGAATCGGGCTCGACACCTATTGGGATCAGTTTAATGGTTTGTTGGATCGTTTAAAGGGCTACCAAACACAAATTGCCGATAAAATGGAGGAATTTGGAGCCGAAGTTATAGACGCCGGCTTGGTCGACTCTCCCGAAAAAGCAATGGAGGCAGGGGCATATTTGAAGAAGAACGATGTTGGTATTGTTTTTCTATATGTCTCAACCTATGCCTTATCATCTACCGTTTTGCCGGTAGCTCAAAAGTTGAAATGTCCAATCATCATATTAAACATACAACCGGTTGCGGCCATCGATTATGAAAAGTTCAATCAGTTGGGCGACCGGGGACTAATGACTGGTGAATGGCTGGCGCACTGTCAGGCTTGTGCGGTTCCCGAAATGGCAAATGTCTTCAATCGGGTTGGAATTAATTATGAGTTTGTGACCGGATATTTAGGGGAACAAGCTGTTTGGGACGATATCCGGGGCTGGATTGATGCTGCTAAGGTAGCCTCCGTTATGAAAAGTAATCGACTGGGTGTTTTAGGGCATTATTACTGTGGCATGCTGGATGTTTATACCGACCTCACCGAGCAGGCTGCTGCATTTGGCACGCATATCGAACTGCTTGAAATGTGCGAACTAAAAAAGCACCGTGATGAAGCTACAGATGGCGAAATTGAAAATAAGATCAGAGAATTTCACAACGCATTTGAGGTAGTTGATGCTTGCGAACAGAAAGAAATTATACGCGCTGCACATACATCAGTGGCACTCGATAAATTGATAGAAGCCCACAAACTGGGCTCCTTAGCGTATTACTATGAGGGCGAATCGGGTAATGATTATGAAAATATTGTAACATCGGTAATTGCTGGAAATACCTTACTAACCGGTAAAAATGTACCGGTTGCCGGAGAGTGCGAAGTAAAGAATGCACAAGCTATGAAAATTATGGACTCCTTTGGCGTTGGCGGTTCATTTTCGGAGTTCTATGCCCTGGATTTTAATGATGACATTGTAATGCTTGGTCACGATGGTCCGGCGCACTTTGCCATTGCCGAGGGCAAAGTACAATTAGTGCCGCTTCCAGTTTATCATGGCAAACCCGGTAAAGGGCTATCCATACAAATGACTGTAAAACACGGGCCGGTAACTTTACTTTCAGTAGTTGAGGGGAAGAACGATGTTTTTCTATTGGTTGCTGAAGGCGAGTCAGTTCCCGGACCAATCTTACATATTGGAAATACCAACAGTCGGTATCGCTTTTCAATAGGTGCCAGGGACTTCATAAACGTTTGGTCCAAGCATGGTCCGGCACATCACTGTGCCATTGGTCTTGGGCACATCGCCGATAAAATTGAAAAACTTGGAATGCTATTACATATGAGGGTAGTTAAGGTATGCTAAAATAAAGCTGAATAATGGTGTTGAATTTAATTCTTTAATCATAAAAACAATGGCAGGTGGCAAATTCTCCTATGAGGTCATAATCCCCGCAAATACGAGTGCCACAGTAGCATTGTCAAATGCCAAAGGACAAACAATTACCATGAATGAGCTATCACTAAATGAAGATGAGATGTCATACTATGATGAGTCCGCTCTAATTGAATTAGACTCCGGTGAATACCAGTTTATTTATAACATGAATTAATATGCTGTCCCTGAGATATCTATTCAATATACATTCCCCTGGAACCCACAAATCGGCAAAGCCGATGATTAACAACATATACAGCAAACTAACTTTGCTCTGAGTTTCCATCCTTTTTCTGATTCTCTCTGTAGTCTGTACAAAGGACCAGAAAGCCGAACCTGTCAAGGAAATACCGAAACCGCTATTGCAGGTACTTGAAATACGCAGTACGGAAATTGAGGTAGGTTGGGCTGAATTAAAAGAGGCAATCGCCTATCAAATTGACGTCCGCCTAGACAAGGGTTTTATGGAAATACTACCCAACTATAATGCCTTGGAGCTGACAGGAATCGAAATTATTATTGAAGATCTAAATCCGTTCACGACTTACTATATCCGAGCACGGGCAGCATTTCAAGATGGCACCATTTCAGAAAATTCTGATGTCATTGAAGCAGTAACAGCAGACCCAATTGTTTGTGATGACCCCGCTAAATTTGTCTTCTTAGAAAAAAGACGGCATTATCAAAGTGGAATTTGAAGATGCTGTATTTGGGACCTGTTGGGAGTTGATACCAGGAAATGACCGGACCTCAGGCCAAGGTTATATGGTCTGGCAACTCGACAACTACTTTTCTAAACCGAGTAATGATTTGGTGACTTACCATCTGAAAATTTCGACCCCAGGCACTTATAAGTTTCTTTGGTATTCTGCTGTTACACTTGGTAGCAGTGGAACCGAGCATAACGATACCTGGTTACGATTTCATGATGCAAATGATTTTTTTGCAAAAAAGGGCAATGAAGTAATCTACCCAAAGGGCACAGGTAAAATGCCCAATCCCGAAGGTGCATCTGTTGATGGTTGGTTTAAGATTTACCGCAGCGGTAACGATCTTGATTTCAAATGGCAGGCAAGAACGTCAGATCGAGATTCCCATGAAATTTACGTGACCTTCAGTGAAGCCAGTACCTATGAGATGCAGATTTCGGCCAGATCAAATGGGCACGGCATCGACAAATTCGTATTATTTTTGGAGACTTTAAGTGAATCGGAAGTCACGGGTATGGCTGCATTTAGTGAAGTGGTTTGTCAGTAGTTCTGTAGATTGATCGCTCATTAGACTATCAATTCCTATTGCTCAATATGTATGAAATTAAAAATGGATAATTTAGGCATCAAATTTTAACTCTTTAAATGCACCAAGTGAATAAAATCTTCATAGCGATAAGTGCAGTAGTATTGATACTGGTAGCATGCGGTTCTCCAGAAAAAGATCCACCTGAGGGAACCGCACCAGACCACCCTAATGTCTTATTTATTGCGATTGACGATCTAAATACCTGGCTGGGTTGCTTAGGGGGGTATTCCAATACAAAAACACCCAATATCGACAAACTGGCTTCGCAAGGAGTGCTGTTTTCCAATGCTCATTGCCAGGCGCCACTATGCGGCCCTTCCAGAGCTTCGCTAATGACGGGTCTGCGTCCCTCAACCACGGGAATTTATGGAATGATTCCCGACGATTCTATTCGCTCGGAGAATCCAGCTACTGAAGATATTATTTTCCTTCCCGAATATTTTCGAAACCAGGGCTACTACACCATGGGAATTGGAAAACTGTTTCATACTCATGCACCTAAGGACGTTTTCCAGGAATCCGGAGGACGGGTGAGAGGATTTGGTCCGGTACCAGAGCAACGATTTGTCTGGGATGGAATAGGGACCTCTGACCAGAGACACTATGGTCGCACCAGCACTGACTGGGGCGCTTACCCCGAAGCAGATTCCCTGATGCCAGATCATCAGTCTGCTGATTGGGTGGTTGAACGGCTTAGCCGAAAATACAATAAACCTTTTTTTTTGGCCGTCGGTTTTTTGCGTCCCCACGTGCCTTGGTATGTTCCCCAAAAATGGTTTGATATGCATCCTTTGGAGCAGATAGAGGTGCCACCTTATCAACCAGACGATTTGAATGATGTGCCGCCGGCTGCCCTGAAAATCAATGACCTGCCCATGATGCCTACCACTGAGTGGGCCATTGAAAGTGGAGAATGGAAAAATATTATTCAAGCTTATTTGGCTTGCATAAGCTTTGTGGATCACCAGGTAGGCAGGGTACTGGAAGCACTTGAGCAAAGTCAATATGCGAATAATACACTTATTGTATTATGGTCGGATCATGGCTATCGTTTAGGCGAAAAAGGCACTTTTGCAAAACATGCCTTGTGGGAGCCGGCCACGAAGGCGCCATTATTGTTTGTGGCACCCCAGTTACCGAGGGGAAAGGTGATCGATGCACCCGTCGAAATGCTTTCTGTTTATCCCACACTATTGGAATTGTGTGGATTTCCCGCTTATGATCGGAATGAAGGGAAGAGTCTGGTTCCAATAATGTTAGACGAAGAGTCAAGTGAAAATTTCTATGCATTGACCACATTTGGGATGAATAATCATACCATAAGGTCAAATCCCTTCAGATATATCCGATATGAAGATGGGGGAGAGGAGCTGTATGATCACCAGAATGATCCCCATGAGTGGAACAATATGGCGGCCAATTCTGAATACCAGGACGAGATAGAAAAGCTAAAACAATATCTACCGAAGAAGAATGCAGTTTGGGACAAACATTCTTCCTACACCTTGCAACCATATTTTGTGGAGCAAAAAGCACGAACGGGTAACTCCAATAATGAAAGGGATTGAGGTGATTGAAGTACTCAAATAATGGCAAAGCCATTGTGTCCGATCCATAAACAGGGTTTTTTAGAGGTACCCCAATACTTGAAGGGCGACGGGAGTATCTGTACTCAGCGTTGGTACTCCATCTTCATTGACTCGCATCACCAGGTAATTTTAGTACCTTCCTTTCATTTGAGATTTGACAAAACGCATAAAAATACTGTATGAAAGTTGAAGAAAGATACGCATGTCACCCGCTGGATTTTAAGGCGTATGATAGTAGCCGGATCCGTGAAGAATTCCTAGTGAGCACCCTGTTCGAAACCAATCAGATCTACCTCTACTACTCACTCTACGATCGCTACATTGTGGGTGGGGTCATGCCGGTAGGTCAAGGTCTTACCTTGGAGACATTTGATTCGCTTAAAGCTGACTTCTTTCTGGAAAGGAGGGAATTGGGAATTATCAATATTGGAGGGGAGGGCGTCGTCACCGTTGATGGAACGTCTTATAGGCTGCAAAAGAAGGACGCACTTTATGTGGGCCGGGGGGCGCAAGTGGTCACATTTGACTCGATAAATGGTAACGAGCCAGCCAAATTCTATCTCAATTCTGCTCCAGCTCACATATCCCATCCCACTAAACTTATAACCCAAGACGATGCTGAAAAAGTCGTGTTAGGGTCTTTGGAAAATTCTAACCACCGGGTGATTTATAAACTACTGGTGAACTCAGTGCTCCCTATCTGCCAGTTACAAATGGGTATGACTGAACTCAAACCAGGCAGTGTGTGGAATACCATGCCAGCCCACACCCATAATCGCCGGATGGAAGCTTACTTCTATTTTGATCTACCCCAAGACCAGGCAGTTTGCCACTTTATGGGAAAACCGGATGAAACCCGTCACTTATGGCTACAAAATGAACAGGCAGTATTTTCACCATCTTGGTCGATTCACTGTGGATCTGGAACCGCCAGTTATACTTTTATCTGGGGTATGGCAGGAGAAAACCTCGACTACGGGGATATGGACATAACCGCCATCACAGACCTAAAATAAAGACACCTTGACCATGACAAATCTGTCTAATCTGATAGGGAAAGGTGGTTCTGATCACCGATGGAAAGAAAAGCTTGAGCGTGTCAATCCTTCTCTCTTGAAGACTTCTTTGATTTGCCATCTTATGAATCACCTGATCATTTTGTCTGCGACCGTTTTATTGATAGCATCTTGTAATCAAACTTCGGCCTGGGACATTGCCATTGCCAATTCTTCCGATATCGATCTCAATGATGTACCTGTCATCATCAATAAATCTCACATCGATAAAAATCTGGATGGGATCCCAGGTGAGCATATCATGGTCTTACACGGTGAAAAAAGCCTTCCTTTTCAACTAGACGATCTGGATGGAGATGGATCTTGGGACGAATTGCTGAGCTTAGTCGATCTACCCGCCGGACAAAATACCAGCATCTCGGTTAAGAAAGTTGACGAGCTCACACCTATAGAGCAAACAACGCGAACCAACATTCGGTTGGCACGAAGAACCTCGACTCCCGACAAATTTGAATTGGTTGAATATGCGAATAGGATCCAAGGCACGGACACCAAAATCACTTCAAAATATTTCCAATACGAGGGCCCTGGATGGGAAAATGACCGGATTGCCTTTCGAAATTATTTCGATGAACGGAACGGTATGGACATCTTTGGAAAAACTACAACTGATATGATTCTGCACAAAATAGGTGTTGGCGCCAGCTACCATGAATTGCAGGATTGGGGAATGGACATACTTAAGGTAGGTAATTCATTGGGATCAGGGGCCATTGCGTTGATGTATGAGGATAGTCTTTATCGAGTCACTGCACCACAGGGTGCAAGCTATCAACTGGTCAAAAATGGCGACATTCGGTCGATCTTTGATTTGGATTTTACCGAATTTAAAGTGGGCGACCGAAAAGTAGGTGTAAAACACAGAATCAGTATTACCGCCGGGGTGTACGGCTATGAGAGTCAGGTGTTTCTTAAGGGAGAAACAACTGGTATTCAAATAGTCTCGGGAATTGTCAATATGCAAAGTGAAACAGCTCATTTACTAAGGAATGGGGAAATGAGTATCCTTTATACCTACGATGAGCAGTCATTTAATGACGAAAAGCTGGGCATGGCATTAATGGCATCAGATACCTATTACCGATCCTGGCATGAGACCCCGGAGGAAGGAAAAGGTATCATTCAGACTTATGCCATGGTTTGCCAACCAGATACTAATGGTATGGCCAGCTTTTACTTTCTGGCAGGTTGGGAATTATCCGATGAGCGCTTCCAGACACAAGCTGGCTTCGAAGCCTATTTGAGGGAAGAAGCCACCCGGCAATCGGTAGGCCGCATTGAAGAAAAAGCAGAGAAAAAATAGTGGCCTTGGTTATGCCCACTCCATCAGGGTGGTTATGCAAGAAGGGCAACAAGAATAAACACTACACGTCCCCACCTGCTCTCGTCAGCTGCACGGCACAGGCAGGCTCATACCTCCACCACACCCAAACTCCCTAACCATAGTAGGGCGGGTTTGTTGAATTGAAGAGAATATTTCATTCTAGATTGTACATGGCCACAACTGGGTACGTATTGAATAAACGGTGCAATCAGGAACACACTGTGAGTGGACATATTTACACGGCAAAATAGGCTTCTAAATCTTTTAAGGTGTCACTTCCTTTCACCGCGTCTTTTGCAACTCTACCTTTGTCCAACAAAACCATTCTTCTGCAGATGTCGGTCAGGTGATTTAAATCATGACTGGAAATGATCATTGTTTTTTCATCATTAATTTCTTCAATGATGCGTTTATATCTGATTTGCGAAGTGGGGTCAAGATTAGAAAACGGTTCGTCGAGGATAATGATTTCCGGATCTCCAATGAGTGCGCCAATAAGTCCCACTTTTTTTTGATTTCCTTTTGAGAGATCTCTGATATATTTTTTCTTTCCGATAATCTCATCGTTAAAGAATTCTGCATAAATTCCAATGAATTCTGCCACACGTGAAGGTGACCAATGGTATAGGCTCCCCACGAATTCGAAGTATTCATCAGGAGTAAGAAAATCAATCAGGAAGCTCTCATCCAGAAATGCTGTTGTGAAACGTTTCCATTCTTCAGTTGTTCGAACATTTGAATCCTTGATAAATGCATCACCGGATAATGGGCGGATAAGATCCAATATAAGGCTTAGCATAGTTGTCTTTCCAGCGCCATTATTTCCCACTAATCCAACGGTCTCTCCCTGGCCAATTTCCACATGGTCAACATCAAGAACCATGACTTGCTGATATGCCTTTTTCAATTCTACTAGTCGGATCATGTATCGGCCATTAATTTTTCTTTCTAAATACAGCTGCAATTTTGTATTTGTTTTTGAGGAAATACCGGCTCGCCCAACCAATAATTGTATGATGGAATATAAATCCCAAAAGTCCCAAAATGGCAATTGCTGCGAACCCAATATTTGGATTCCCCAGTATGGCAAATATTTGATAAATTAAATATGGCAAGAGGAACAATGGGATCATGATAAGAAAATGCCCGATGCTGAATCCCTCATAATTCATCATTGCTCCTTTCATGGGGTCAATCCTTTTTGAGTTGTATCCTGCCAGGAACATGTACAAATAGATACTCACACCAATGTTGTAAAGAAACATTACAACTCCAGTGAAGAAAAGCTCTCTGTCAACAAAAAAGTAAGCTGAAAAGGCCATTAGTGTAATGGCACAAGAAGCGACTAATAAGTAATACTTTGCTTTGAAAATATCGGCAATTTCAAGATTTCTGGTGAGCAGCAGGTCGAAGTGAGGGCTATTCCACGAAAGCAAAAGCTGGCCATAACTTAAAGCGAAAATACCGGTGGCGAATAACCCAATGAATATTTGAAAACCTACAAAACGCATGTCATCATTCCCGATTAAGGCAGGATAGGCGAGCATTGCAATACTCATAAATAAGAACGTTCTAGATCTCTTACTTCGCCAGATGAGTTTTGTTTCAAGATCCATAAGCTGCCCTGCTTGGCCAAACCACTTTGCAAACCCGAAAGAGAAAGGAGTTGCTTCTACTGAGCTTGTTGTCCCTGTATCCTCCAGATACGTATGAGCTACAAACATGCGATAGAGCAGATAATACAATACACTGGCCAGCACCATGGGTAGCAAAGAAAGGCTAGTATTGTGAATTAAAATCCGAAAGCCACTCTCAAGATATTTCCCAAGCCCAATATAGCCACTAAAGTCCAGATACAACACACCCATGACGGAACCCGCGAGCACGATTGCGACCCAGGTTTTCGTCTTAAAGAAGCGATCCACCAGAAAACTCAGGAAGTTCACCATAAGAATCATGCCAGCATAAAAGAGAAGGAAATTGAGGCTGACAATACCGGACTGCTTCCCGGCGATCGACTTGATAAAATAGGGTGCCAAAGCAAATAGTGACAAGTAGTTAAAGAAGCTGCCGAGAGATCTAAGGAGCAGATAATGAGCCAATATGCCTTTGCGAATTGGTTTGGCGAGATAGGGCTTAATTTCAAGGCCTGGAAATTTTTGTAAAAGTAATCTCATTAGGAACTCGAACATGAAATAATACAGAATTCCCTTGCCAACGATTAAGAACGTGTCGGCATCTGGAAAAGCTTCATCGAGATATTCACTCATTAAATAGCCCAGGGCTAAAAAGTTTAGGGCGAAGTAAAGCCCTAAAATGACCAAAAAGCAAGTTTTTACCAATTCTTGGTTCAATGCCGGGGATCTCCTGAAAGACTGGATTTGATGTTTGGCGAGAGTTTTAAGCATCTGTGGGCATACTAGGGGTGCAAAATATAAAATCCAGGCTATCACATGTAACCTTGAGCCGTCAATATAAGATTTATCTGGCAAGAGTGATAATCAATCTTGAAGCTCTCCGGTTTGCGAATTAAAAAGCCAACCCATCGTTTAGACCAATTGCTTTATAAGGATTCCGAGACCAGAATTTTCGACTTCATGAAAGAGTATGTTAAAGAATTCGGTGCTTCAAAATGGGATTATTGGGAAGCAAAAAATCTGTTGACACATAAGGATATTGCTGATTTGACCAGTACCTCAAGGCAAACGGTGAGTAATTTTATGAGTAAACTGCGGAAAGCAGGAAAATTGTACTATGATTCCAAAGTGATACGTGTCTTAAATGACTCATCCCATGACTCGGAGGTAAATAAAGAAAATTCTAGTGCTTACAGCCTTTAGGGCTCTTAAGAGTGAAGTCAGCAATTTTGTGGCAAGACTGGTTCAAAAAACCAGTGGATAGTTGAGTTCCTATTTGAGAAAGTTGAGAAGGTTTAGTTTCTTCAAGAACTGCAATTATTAATGTGAACATTATGGTCCTCGCTCTGCCAGGTTAGGGACAGTGAAAAAATAAGTTCCTGTTTAGAGAAAAGTATCCTTTGACTTAGAAACGTATGCGCTTCCAGACACAAGCTGGTTTCGAAACCTATTTGCGGGAAGAAGCAACCCAGCAATCGGTATGCCGTATTTGAAGTACTGTTTCGGGATTTACTGTGGTTGATAGCAGGTGCGGCCCTGAATTCAGCACTGATTTGCATGTTTCCCGGAACACCCCAGAACACTTGTATCAACGGAAAAGCTTATTTTAATCCCGACAAGTAATCTAGTTTGAAGTAACATGTTAAACTGCTGGATGTCCTTCTATTCCGATAAGCTCTGTTCTTTACTGTAAAACTGTAAATGCTTACATTCAATGGATTAAGATGGGATAGATCCTGGAACCCGGTGATCAGCAGATATCCAAAGGCAGATCTTCAACCGAGGTATATCAGGGACCTTCAATCTTTTGCAGAAATAACCAGAACATCAGCCATCAGGCTCAAATTCTAGAGCAATAGCATTATGAAAAACTTAATGGTCTTCTTTTTAATTTCACTGCCCTTTCTACTGACATCTTGCAAAACCACGTACAAGTTCAACAAACCTTCAATTGAAGATTCCATGGTGAGGGCCTTGCAGTGGCAGGAAGCCAATCCAATCTTTTCAAAAGCACCAACCGATTGGACCAACGGCGCTTATTATGTAGGTGTTGTCAGAGCACATCAGGCAACAAAAAATCAAGCATTCTTGACCGCCTTAAAAGAAATGGGCGTTCGCAATGACTGGCAGACTTGGGAAAGGTTTTACCATGCCGATGATGTGGTCATCAGCTATTCCTACCTATACCTCCATAACATTGGTGAGCCTTCTGTAAATCTCCAACCTACTGAAGACTTCATTGATGATCATTTAAACAAGCCCCATGAGTGGCGTGAAGGAGTAGTAGATGGAGATCAGAAAATATTATGGTGGTGGTGCGACGCGCTGTTTATGGCACCTCCGGTATTAACCGTCTATGCACAACTTAAGAAAGACGAATCGTATCTAGATCATATGCACAAATATTTTCTCGAGACCTATGACCTCCTGTACGATAAAGAAGAGCATTTATTTGCCAGGGATATCCGATTTAAATGGTACGGAAAGGACACCGATCGAAAAGAGGAAAACGGGAAGAAAATATTCTGGTCACGTGGCAATGGCTGGGTGTTGGGAGGCCTCGCGCTGATACTTGAGGACATGCCTGCTGATTACAAGCATCGGGCTTTTTACGAAAAACTCTACCTGGAAATGGCGGCCAAAATTCTTAAAATACAACCTAAGGATGGATTATGGCACACCAGTTTATTGTCTCCTGAATCTTATGATCATGGTGAAGTAAGCGGAACCGGGTTTTATACATTTGCCCTTGCCTGGGGAATAAACAACGGGTTGTTGAAGAAGGAAGAATATGCTCCTGCCGTAAAAAAAGCCTGGAAGGCATTGGAAAAATGTCAACATGATAGTGGGAAGGTCGGATGGGTACAAAATATTGGTTTTGATCCAAAACCCGCAAGCAAGGATAGCTGGCAAAACTTCGGTACCGGAGCCTTTTTGCTTGCTGGAAGCGAAATATTGAAAATGAAATAGCAGAATAAAGAGTCAAAAAAATAATTGAATTGGATCTTAATTTTACAGCTGCTAGAGGAAGCACCCTTATTTATTAGAAATGCTATTGTTACGAACACTTGGTGCTCTCTGCCCACCCTCTGCCTTGTTTTTCTAATGAAAAATCTCCTAAGGGGAACCTGTGACACACCTGCAGAATTTGACATTTGATCAGTTTCGAATATCTCATTTGCTCGATTTTAGTACAGCGCTGCTCCCTTTGAAGGGGTAGAGTGAACCATTAGGTTGGCCAGCACTCTGGGGGATGACATATTGCTGCTATCATTCTGAATAAGAAAGTCATTTTGGTTTCAATTCCAATGATGTGGTTGGGCCCCAATATTTCAGCAGGCCCTGGTCAATAATTCAAAATGATGAGAGGATTAAAAAATCTTAATTTCAGCTGCCTGAAGATGGTCCTTTACTTGTCAGAAATGCTATTTTCTACTTTTTGGTGGCAAAAAGTAGAGCAAAAAGCCACCCTGGATCTTTTTCCTTGTAAAACTACGGCCTGCCCAACTCTCGCACCAAAACTCGCCTAAATCGTAAGTTTCTCGAGCTCTTGCTTCCTCGTCATCTGTGCTTCATGCTGTGTCCACCGCTGGCTCGAACACTTGGTGCTCTCTGCAGCCTCGTTTTTCAAAGGAAAAATCTCCTAAGGGATTTGGAGCTCACTACATAGTCCATTTGACATTTTTATGAATTATTAAACTTGTTTCAGACAAATTTCTGAGAACCTGAGTTTTTGTGAACATCAAAATGCTCTTGTCCTTTTTCAGATAGAAAAATAGCACCTGTATCCCTTCGTACCGTAGGTACGAAATATGAGGATGGAATATACATAAAAAGCCCAGAAACAGCTTAACCGAATGAGAAGTGATGGAAAATCACGCAATCAAAAATAGATCGCTGACCAAATCGAGAAATGCTCTTTCTGCTTTTTCCTGCCTTGCTTGAAGCTACGGCAGACTAGGGTGGCGAAAAATAAAATAGATCAAAAGGCCACCCTGGATCTTTTTCCTTGAAAAAACTAATTGCCCGGCTCTCGCACCAAAAAAAACAATACAACGCCACCCCGTTTTTAAGAGAGTAGGTGCCTCAACCGATAGGTTGGCCTGTGCCGGTAATGGCTTATTACAGAAAATACACTTGTGAAAAAATAAATAAGAAATTGGCAGTATACGATGCTTGTCAGATTCACCCTTAAGCAGAATACCCTTGTAACGAAACAGAGATGACCTTGAGGGGACCGTTACTAGTAAAATATGGTGATGACAGAAGAAGGAAAAACTACAGTTGATGGTTGGCAACTGGACGCTTAATCGCCTCGATTGGGATAAAATGCAGCTGTTGAATGCAGATGATTAAGAGCACCATTCATAGACTCCTGTTTGTCTTTCACCTGGGGTATAGCCAGCCAACAAAACATCGACTCATTGTGTTGGCTGACATGGGTAATGAACCCGATGAGGTGCAGCAAATGGTGCATCTGCTGCTCTATGCCAACGAGTTTGATTTGGAGGGTCTGATAGCAGTTACCGGCAAGTTTCTAAATCCCCAACAAGAAAGACCCTATCGAAGAGTATTACATCCTGAATTATTTTATGAGATTATTGATGGCTATGAGCATGTATTGCCCAATCTGAAAAAACACGCCAGCGGATGGCCTGCTCCAGATTATTTAAGACCTATCGTAAAAAAGGGTCAATCGGATTACGGTATGGCCGGAACCGGAGATGGACAAGGCTCGGAAGGATCGGATCTAATCAAAAACTCTCTATTGAGGAATGACCCAAGACCCATTTATGTGGTGGTAAATGCTGGCTCCAATACCTTGGCACAGGCTTTAATCGAACTAGAAAAAGAGCAATCTAAAAAGGATCTGCTTGCTCTATTAACCAAATTACGCGTATTTGAAAATGGAGCGCAGGACAATGCTGGTGCCTGGATCTGTCAAAGATACCCCACCTTGCATTGGATTCGGAGCAATGATCAGACATATAGCTACGGTGGCCCCAGTTGGGAATCAAAAAGTACAAACCAAGAAAGGGGAAAATTGAATCTTGGACCGCATAGTTGGCAGCCGTTCGAATATTCAGCCATGGGTCAGCACCATTGGACTTTAACCCATATCATAGGCAACCATGGTAGGTTGGGCATGGTGTACCCTCTCCGGCAAACACATGCAGGCAGAATAGTTTTTGTAGAAGGAGGTGGAACCATTCCCTGGCTTGGTTTGGTACACCAGGGATTGAGTAGTATCGACCATCCACATTGGGGTGGGTGGAGTGGTAGATACACCAAGCAAAAGGTAAAAAATTCATGGTCGAAGCACCAAAGTGTAAAAGTTGATGAAGAGCAATACGGCGATTTTTATCAATATATAGATGATGCTGACCAATGGACCGATCCCCTTTCTAATACCATCTACAGTAGTATTTATGCTCCGGTGTGGAGATGGCGGCAGGCATTTTTTAACGATTTTCAATGCCGAATGGACTGGTGTGTTCTGTCTTATGATGATGCCAACCACCGACCTGTAGCGGCATTGAATGGAGACCAAGAGGAGAAAATTCATATGGTGCCCTGTGAAGCGGGTGAAACACTTTCATTCGATGCATCTGCCTCAGCCGATCCTGATGGTGATACACTGCAGTTTCAATGGTGGATCTATCCGGAGGCAGGAAGTTACCCACCATCAGTTGATCTAGAAAATGCCAATGATTCACATCTCATCTTCATTGTTCCTAAGGCTGCAAGAGGAGATGAAATACACCTGATCCTCCAGGTCAATGATCAGAACAACATAGCAAGTCTGGTCGACTACAGGCGTATCGTTTTGCAGATTCAATAACCCTGAAAAAATCCAAAGGTAATAGGTTGCGGATTTATGCTGGATATGAATCAGTCTCCCGATGGCCCTTTGGCGTAGACCAGCTCACCCTTATCCAGTATAGAGCAGAACACTTTTCCGAAATCTATACCCTATTTTTGGGTAGAGATATGGGCAAAGGAACACTGCAATGGTTTAGTAAACTCATTTTAACGTAAAAAGATTTAAGTTTAAAAATGCCAATGACCATAACAAAACAACAGATCGAGGACGCGAATCGAGGGAAGATATCAAAACATGAGTCCGAATACCAGGCATTACAACTCGGCTTGGCTGACAAAGGAGTTCGGGTGGAAGAAATCATTCAGCAGTTGCAAGATTTTCAAGTGGCCATACCCAGTTGGGCTCTGGGAGCGGGTGGGACTCGATTTGGTCGTTTCTCCATTGGCGGTGAACCACGAAATTTAGAAGAAAAAATCCATGATGTTGGGCTGATCCATGCTTTGACCCAATCGGCCGGCAGCATTTCACTTCACATACCATGGGATATTCCGGAAGATGCCGAGGCGACCCTTGCCCAGGCTAGCTCTTATGGGATTGCGTTTGATGCGGTAAATTCGAATACCTTTCAAGATCAACCGGATCAATCCCTCAGCTACAAATTCGGATCACTTTGTCACACTGATGACAGCATTCGGGCGCAGGCTGTGGCTCATAATAAGAACGTCATCGACATGGGCCGTTCCCTTGGATCTAAAAGCCTCACTGTTTGGCTTGCCGACGGATCAGCTTTTCCAGGGCAGTTAAATTTTCGAGAAGCGTTGGAAAGAACCTTGGACAGCCTCAAACAGATCTATCAATACCTCCCTGCTGATTGGAAACTATTCATTGAGTACAAACCCTATGAGCCCAATTTTTACAGCACCGTGATCCAAGATTGGGGTACCTCCCATCTACTGGCTACGGAATGTGGAGACCGGGCCTATTCACTGGTCGATTTGGGCCATCATCTACCAAATACAAATATTGAACAGATAGTGTCAACGCTAATTTGGCGAGGCAAGTTGGGTGGATTCCATTTTAACGACAGTAAGTATGGAGATGATGATTTAACTGTCGGGTCGATCAAGCCGTATCAATTGTTTCTCATTTTTAATGAGCTGGTCGAGGGTATGGCCAATAATCAGTCAAATAATCCACCCTTGGCATGGATGATTGACGCTAGTCATAATCTCAAAGATCCACTGGAAGATCTTATGCAGAGTCTGGAGGCCATCCGGTTGGCTTTGGCACAAGCACTCACCGTAGATCAACAAAAATTGAAGGAAGCACGAAATGCAAATGATGTAACGGTAGCTCAGGAGCTGCTTCAAGACGCCTATCGCACAGATCTGCGTCCACTCGTCAGGGAAGCCAGAAGAAGGTCCGGAGGTGCACTGAATCCCATTGAAATTTACCGACGTCTTGGCACGAGAGATATTTTAAGAGAGCAACGAGGGCTTAACACCGTCGCGACTGGATTATAGTGAAAGTCACAGCAGTATTTGATATTGGCCGAACAAACAAGAAGTTTTTTCTCTTTGACAAAAAACTCAAAGAGGTTTACCGAACCTATACCATCATTGAGGAGATCAAAGATGAAGACGGATTTCCGTGTGATAACCTTACCGAAATTATCCAATGGGTGAAAAACACCCTCAACCAATTTCTACGGCATAAAACCTTTGTTATCCAAGCGGTCAATTTTTCGGCCTACGGAGCAAGTATGGTTCATTTAGATAAATTTGGAAACCCGGTTGCTCCGCTGTACAGTTATTTAAGACCGATTTCGTCTGATATCCTAGCGAAATTTTATGCCACTCATGGAGATGTGTGGCAATTGGCGAAAGAAACCTCCTCCCCTCCCCTGGCCATGCTTAACTCGGGTCTCCAGCCCTACTGGATTAAATATGCCAAACCGGATCTCTTTAAAAAGATCAAATGGTCACTTCATTTTCCACAGTATCTGAGCTACCTCTTCACTGGAATACCAGTGAGTGATTACACCAGTATCGGCTGCCATACAATGCTTTGGGACTACTCGAAAAAAGATTACCACCAATGGGTGTACGACGAAGAAATCGATCGCGTGCTGGCACCGATCGTCGACACCAGAACCATGATTCTTAAATCTTATCAGGACCGACGTCTAAAATTCGGAGTAGGCATCCATGATAGCTCATCGGCACTGCTGCCCTATTTCCGATTTGCCAAAGCTCCCTTTCTGCTCATATCCACAGGCACCTGGAGTATTTCGATGAATTCATTTTCTGATGCTCCTCTTACTGAAGAGGATTTGCAGAATGATGTCCTAAATTTTATGCAGATCGATGGGAGACCAGTTAGAGCTTCACGGCTCTTCTTGGGAAATGAATACAAATTACAGATCAAAGAGTTATTAAGGCACTTCAACAAGAAGCCCAAGCACCATCACCACATCAAGATTAGGTGGAAATTAATAAATAAACTGCGCTCCAACTACCAAAGAAAATTCACTTTTGACTCCATAAAATTATCGCACCTAGTGTCGGAAAAAGTTGGACTTGATCATTTCAAGGATTTTGGCGAGGCATATCATCAGCTGATGCTCGAGCTCGTTGAGTTGCAAGTAAGAAGTAGTAGAATGGCCATTGGCGAGACAGCTTTGAAAAAAATCTACATCGACGGTGGATTTATCAATAATGATATCTATGTGAAACTATTGGTCGATCACTTCTCAACTTACAAAGTCGAGACAGCCCGATCTGGGCTTGGATCAGCACTTGGCGCTGCTATTGTCATTGCTGACAAGGAAATGACTGAAAATTCCCTGACTAAACACTATGAATTAAAAAGGCAGAAAAGAAAAAAATCACGAAAGGCGAAAAGGAGACATGATGCAAATCAAATTTAATCCTAACTATCCAGACATTGATTATTTGCGAAGAAGAGCTAAAAAGCGTATACCACGTTTCGCCTTCGAATACTTGGATGGAGGCTGCAACAGCGGCGTGAACCTTCGAAGAAATACTGAGGAAATTCGGAAGGTGCAACTGAAACCTATTTACTTAAGGGATCACGGTACTGCCTCACTTCAAACGGATTTATTTGGTACAACATTCGATGCCCCTTTTGGTGTTTCGCCAATCGGATTGCAGGGACTAATGTGGCCACGGGCTTCCGAAATTCTAGCTAAAGCTGCCTACAGTCATAATATTCCTTTCATTTTGAGTACCGTCGCTACTGCTTCCCTGGAAACAATTAGTGAAATTACAGAGGGTAAAGCCTGGTTTCAGCTCTATAATCCGGTGGAGGACAAATTACGTAATGACTTATTGCGACGTCTACAAGAAGCAGAATACCCCGTATTGGTCATTTTATCTGATGTACCCACCTTTGGCTATCGATCAAAGGAAATTATTAATGGCCTGGCTATACCACCACGAATGACGGTGAGAAATATTTTACAGATACTGGCACGCCCTAATTGGGCCGTCCAAACACTCATTGCCGGTCAACCATCCTTCAAATCACTAACTCCTTACCTTCCGAAGCGAGCAAACCTGAAGCATCTTGGTCTATTTATGAATAAGACCTTTTCTGGTAGACTAAATGAAGACAAGATCAGTGCGATCCGGGATAAATGGAAAGGGAAGTTGGTGCTTAAGGGAGTAGCAAGTGTAGAAGATACCGAAACAGCGATCAAACTTGGGTTGGATGGAGTGATTATATCAAACCATGGGGGAAGGCAATTGGACCATGGTCAATCCAGTATCGAAGCCCTCCGGCCGATTGTGGCAAAATACAAGGATCAAATCAAGATCATGGTGGATAGTGGAATGCGCACGGGACCCGATATCGCCTCCATGCTGGCTTCCGGGGCAGAATTTACTTTTTTAGGCCGCTCCTTTATGTATGGTGTGTCAGCACTGGGCAAGGAGGGAGGCAATCACACTATTTCTATTCTAAAAAGGCAGCTTATTCAAGTGATGGAACAATTGTGTTGTGACCATATTCAAGATTTACCAAATCATTTGATCCATAACCGACCATGAGAACAAAGCAAGCGTCCGTCCAATCTGAAGAATTTGAAAGAGAACCAGTACCAGCCTCACATCTGAAGACGTGGCGGAGTTTTCTGGGCATGTATGCTGGTGAACATGCTGCAGGCACCGAATTTATAATCGGCCCGCTTTTTCTCACAACCGGTGTTAGTGCTTTTGATTTAATTATCGGTTTACTGCTGGGCAATTTAATGGCGGTATTGAGTTGGCGATTTCTGACTGCTGAAATAGCGGTAAAAAACCGGCTCACACTATATTTTCAGCTGGAGAAGATCTGTGGAAAGAAACTGGTCACCTTCTATAACATCGCTAACGGTCTGCTTTTCTGTTTCCTGGCTGGTGCAATGATTACCGTGTCAGCAACCGCTGTTGGTATTCCCTTTGACATGGAGATGCCAAAATTAACCGACACAACTCCTAATAGCATTACTTGGGTAATTATTGTTTTGGCCATCGGGGCCGTTATTTCGATCATTGCCGCTAAAGGATATAGCACTGTCTCAAGAGCTGCCAATTGGTTGTCTCCTTTCTTAGTCCTTGCTTTTCTAGCCTGTGGAATTGTGGCATTGGGTCAGTTAGGTGTTTCGAGCTTTTCTGATTTTTGGGCCATTTGGGGACAAGGATCTGATCCCTTTCCTGGTCAAATAAAATATACTTTTTGGCATGTCCTTTTATGGTCATGGTTCTGCAATGCCGCCATGCACATTGGCATGTCTGACCTCTCAGTATTTAGATACGCTAAAAAGGCAAGTTCGGGTTGGACAACTGCTGCCGGCATGTATGTTGGCCACTACATGGCCTGGATAGCAGCTGCATTACTATATGCTGTTTACCTAAAGTCACCCGAAGCCATGACCTTCCTGGCGAATAATGAGGCACCACCCGTTGCTCCGGGACCACTTGCTTACAATGCCATTGGCATTTTTGGAATTCTTGCCGTAATCATTGCAGGCTGGACCACCGCAAATCCTACGATCTACCGGGCTGGCTTAGCATTCCAGGCCATTATGCCAAAGGCTTCTACATTTTGGGTCACTATTTGTGCAGGGCTAATTGCCACAATTGCTGGCCTGTTTCCAGCCTTTGCCATGAAATTGCTAAATTTTGTAGCCCTATATGGTTTTATTCTGGCACCAGTGGGTGCGATCATCGTATTCGACCAGTATCTTGCTGATCACTTCGGGGTAATGTCCAAGTACGCCGAAAAAGCAGGTATTCAATTTAATATGGCGTTCTTGCTGGCATGGCTGATAAGTTTCGCCCTATTCTACTTCATCTCCCTATCGCAAGGTGTTTTTCTTTCTTTCTTAACCCTTCCGGCTTGGTTGAGTTGTGGAATTCTTTACATATTATTTAGTCGATTTTGGCAAGAGAGATCAGTTATGGCGTAATCAGGAATTTTAGTATGGATCATGACTTGGAAATTCTATTAACAAAGATTTTGAGAAAAAAGTAAAAGCGTTTAGACCGGTAATTATCCGGCATTTCAAATCAAATTAAACTAACAATTATGAAAGTTGATGCTTTTAAGCATGTTGATTATTTATGGGACGAAAGCAAAGCCGCGAGTCTAGCAGGTGATGAGGTGGCACTATTCATATACCGGTCCAATGTCTTGGGAGCGGACCTTCGGATCACCAATTTTGGAGGTGGAAACACCTCTTGTAAAACGGTGGAAAAAGATCCCCTGACCGGCGAGGAGGTAGAGGTCATGTGGATCAAGGGATCCGGTGGTGATATCGGAACCCTCGATCGCAAAGGCATCGCAGGCCTTTACATGGATCGCATGTATGACCTCAAAAGGATTTATCGCGGACTCGATCACGAAGACGAAATGGTGGATTTATACTATCGTTGTCTATATGACCTTGACAGTAGGGCGCCATCCATCGATACGGCGCTTCATGGATTTTTACCCTTCCATCACATTGATCACTTGCACCCGGATAGTCTGATCGCCATCGCTGCAGCCAAGGATAGCCAAGCCATAACCCAAGAAATCTGGGGCGACAATATGGGATGGCTGCCATGGCAAAGACCTGGCTTTGATCTGGGCTTGAAACTGGAAAAATGTCTGAAAGAAAATCCAGGCATCAGAGGCATCGTACTGGGAGGACATGGGCTCTTTACATGGGGCGACACATCATACGATTGCTATATAAATAGTTTAGAGGTGATCGAAACAGCCTCACAATACATAGCTGATCGTGAAGGAAAAGAACGTCCAGTATTTGGTGGGATAAAAACACAGAGCTTACCATCAGAAGAACGAAAAAATGTGGCCGCTCAACTCGCACCCATTTTACGGGGATTGAGCTCCAGCGAGCAAAGAATGATCGGTCATTTTACCGATGACGAAAAGGTGCTGCAGTTTGTTAATTCCGAAGATATTCATAGGCTGGCACCCCTCGGAACTTCCTGTCCGGATCATTTTTTACGCACCAAGATCAAACCCTTGGTGATTAATATCGACCAAGAAAAAATCCTTGCAGACCCCGACGAAGCAAAAAATGCAATCGCTCCCCTTTTTCAGCAATATCGACAAGACTATAGGGAATATTATGAAGCTTGCAAAAGACCAAATAGTCCTGCGATGCGAGACCCCAATCCGGTGGTGATCCTTTGTCCGGGCCTGGGGATGTTCACTTTTGCGAAGAATAAACAAACCGCTCGAGTCGCCTCGGAGTTTTACATCAATGCCATCAATGTAATGCGTGGAGCCGAAGCCATCACTGAATACACCGCTCTTCCAAGACAAGAAGCCTTTGATATCGAGTACTGGTTGCTGGAAGAGGCAAAGCTGCAGAGGATGCCAAAGGAAAAGCCACTGTCCCGGAAAGTTGCACTCATTACGGGAGCGGCCGGAGGAATTGGCAAGGCCATCGCTGATAAATTGGCTGCCGAAGGTGCCAATGTTGTGTTGACTGACATCAGTGAGGAGCGACTGGGTGAGGCTATCAAAGACTATGGAAAGGACACGGCTTCAGTTGCAGTGTGTGATGTGACGAGCAGTACATCCATCGACAAGGCGTTCCTGCATGCCTGTCTTCAATTTGGAGGGGTGGATATCATCGTCCATAGTGCCGGATTGGCAATCTCCAAATCTTTGGCTGATACTACCGAGGCTGATTGGGATCTGCTGCAAAATGTCCTGGTCAAGGGCCAGTTTCTAATGTCAAAACTAGGTGTCCAGGTATTGCGTAAGCAGGCGCTGGGAGGCGACATTATCAACATCGCCAGCAAAAATGGATTGGTTGCCGGTCCTAATAATGCCGGTTATGGAGCAGCCAAGGCTGCTCAGCAACATATGACGCGACTTCTCTCTGCGGAACTCGGTCCAGAGAAAATCAGGGTAAATACCGTGAACCCGGATGGAGTGATTGTAGGAAGCAAGATATGGGAAGGTGCCTGGGCCGAAGGTCGAGCCAAGGCCAACAAAATCACGGTTGAGGAATTACCGGCATTTTATGCCAAACGCAACCTGATGAATGAAATTATTTATCCCGAAGATATCGCCAATGCCGTGTTTGCCCTGACCGCAATTCTAGATAAAAGCACAGGAAATATGATTAATGTCGATGGTGGGATGCCCACTTCTTTTGTTAGGTAGCTGTCACTATCAATGTATTGATAAGATATCAACTTATTAAACCAATCACTAAGGACTGAAGGGCTGTAAGGTTACTGAAGATATCTATGAAATTAGAAAGGCACCATATAATATGAGAAATCAAGTCATATGGACAGCCATAAATAGAAAAAACCAATCAGACAACCCGAAGTTTTATAGAATATCGATCCAAAAGCATATGATCTCCTAAACAAAATCTTTATGAAAATTTTTAAGCATTTTCTGGTTTTACTGCTTTTATTCCACCCCAAACTTCAGCTGGAGGCTCAATCTCAAAATCGACCCAACGTCATTTTCATACTTACGGATGATCAACGTTTTGATGCACTCGGCTATGCCGGCAATGACCTGGCCCATACCCCGGAAATGGATGCATTGGCCGAAGAAGGAACCTTTTTTTGGAATGCCATGGTAACGACCCCAATTTGTGCAGCGAGCCGGGCCAGTCTATTCACCGGTCTGTATGAACGCACCCATAGATTTAATTTCCAAACCGGCAACATACGGGAGGAATATATGGCCAAGAGTTATCCCAGGTTATTAAAAGATGCTGGTTATGTCACCGCCTTCTATGGAAAGTATGGGATCAGGTACGATGGCAAAGAAATGTTATTTAACGAGTATGAGACTTATGATCGCAACAATTCCTTTAAAGATCGACGTGGTTATTACTACAAAACGATTGGAAGCGACACGGTCCATTTGACACGATACACCGGACAACAAGCCATTGATTTTATTGATGGTGTCGATCCCAACCAACCCTTCTGCCTCTCCTTAAGCTTTAGTGCTCCACATGCACATGATCCGGCAAAAGAGCAATATTTCTGGCAAGATGAAACTGCTGAGCTCCTGCGCACTGTCACCGTGCCGGAGCCTAATCTAGGTGCCGATGAATATTTTGAAGCCCAACCGGATTTTATCAAGGCCGGATTCAATCGATTGCGATGGACCTGGCGATTCGACACACCCGAAAAGTATCAACATAGTGTCAAGGGTTATCATCGCATGATCGCGGGTATTGATTTGGAGATCGGGAAAATTCGAAAAAAATTGGAAGCCAGGGGTCTAAGTCACAACACCGTAATTGTGTTGATGGGAGACAATGGCTATTTCTTAGGAGAAAGGCAGTTGGCGGGAAAATGGCTGATGTATGATAATTCTGTTCGGGTCCCACTGATCATATATGATCCCAGGATCGAGGCGCAGGAAGATAGCGACGAATTGGCCTTAAACGTAGATGTGCCTTCCACCATTATTGACCTGGCAGGCATCCCATCACCCCATACCTGGCAAGGTAAGAGCCTGCTGCCTATCGTGCAAAAGAAAGACAGCAACCTGGGTAGGGACACCGCTTTAATCGAACATCTCTGGGAATTTGACAAGATCCAACCCAGTGAGGGAGTCAGAACCAAAGACTGGAAGTATTTCCGCTATGTGAATGATAAATCAATAGAAGAACTATACGATTTAAGCATAGATGAGCATGAAGCCAATAACTTGGCGACTGATCCTAAATATGGAGCTACCCTCATGGTCCTTCGCAAAAAATGCGATGAATTAATAGCCACCTATAGTGACAAATATTCCGCCCCGCCGTTAGAGCTGTCTGTGGAATATATTCGTCGACCCGCTTCAGTCTACTTAAAAGATTCTAGGCCGGAATTTGCTTGGATCGTTCCTGACGAAGCTGTATTTCAATCTGGATATCAAGTACTGGTAGCCTCTTCCAATACAAATATTGACAACAACATTGGTGACATGTGGAACAGTGGTCAAGTGAGATCAGGAAGATCCTCAGACATTGAATATGAAGGATTACCTCTTCAACTTGGAAACCGGTATTATTGGAAAGTGCGAATATTTGATGAAGTAAATCGCCTATCCAGCTACTCCGATCCGCAGAGTTTTCAAATCGGATCCCACGACTCCGCAATCACCACCGCCAACATTTTTCAGGTGGATCGAATCCGACCTGCACTGCTTGAGAAAAAAGGTCAGGGCACTTATTTCATCGATTTTGGTAAAGCCGCTTTTGCCAATATGGAAATTAATTATCAGCCCAAAAATGCGCACATCCTAACGGTGCGAATTGGAGAACAACTTAAAGATGGTCAGATTAACCAGAAACCTGGAGGTCATATTCGATATGCTGAGGTCAAAATTCCCGTTACTCCAGACCAGAGCATATACACATTACCACTGATTCCTGATGAACGAAACACCAAGTCTATCGCCGTGACTATGCCTGATTCCTTCCCCATTTTGTTGCCATTCAGATATGCTGAAATCGATGGTGCGCAGGAAGACATTGGGGAAGAATCACTCACACAATTAGCCTATCACAGTTATTGGGATGATCAACAAAGCCACTTTGAAAGTTCCGACGATATCTTAGACCAAGTATGGGATCTTTGTCGATATTCGATAAAAGCCACCACTTTTGCCGGCTACTATGTTGACGGTGACCGCGAGCGCATCCCTTATGAAGCAGATGCCTACCTCAATCAATTGAGTCACTATACGACAGATAGAGAATATGCCATCGCTCGGCGAACCATTGAATATTTCATGGAATACCCTACCTGGCCCACTGAGTGGCAGCAACATGTGGCTTTGATGTTTTATGCCGATTACCAATATACGGGCAATACCGAATTGATCAAAAAATATTATGAGCCGCTCAAGCATAAAACACTTCTGGAATTGAGACGGGATGACGGGCTGATTAGCTCTGAAGCTGTCACACCGGAGTTTATGAAAAAACTGGGTTTTAAAGATCCATCCATCAAACTAAGAGATATCGTAGATTGGCCTCCGTCAGGATGGCAAGGAAATCCCGAAGTGATGGGTGAAAGAGACGGATTCGTATTTAAACCGATCAGCACGGTGATCAACTGTCTTTTCTATCAAAACATGAAAATCATGGCAGAATTTGCAACTGCCATTGGCAAAGGAGAAGAAGCCATCGAATTTGAGTTAATGGCTTTGCAGGCTAAAAAATCTATCAACGAAAAATTATTTAACCCTGTGATAGGAGCTTATGTTGATGGTGAAGGCACAGATCATTCATCACTCCATGCCAACATGATGGCGCTTGCTTTTAATATCGTACCCGAACAACATATACCATCCGTCGTGGATTTCATTAAGTCGAGAGGAATGGCTTGCAGTGTTTACGGATCGCAATATCTGCTGGAAGCTTTATATAATGCCAATGAAGCGGATTACGCTCTCGCATTGATGACGGCCCAAAATGACCGCAGCTGGTATAATATGATCAAGGTAGGTTCTACGATCACACTGGAAGCCTGGGACATGAAGTACAAACCCAATGCCGACTGGAATCATGCCTGGGGGGCCGCTCCTGCCAATATTATCCCCCGTTATTTGTGGGGTATTCAGCCGAAAAAGCCTGGTTTTGCTGTGGCCCATATAAAACCTCAGATGAGTACACTAAAACATAGTTCCATTGAAGTACCCACCATTAAAGGAAATATTAAGGCAGAATACAAATTTGTAAATAACAGACTGCAGGAATATAAAATTGAGCTGCCGGCCAATATGGTGGCAGAATTTGAGGTAGTAGAAGCAGAAGGAAAAGAGGTACGCCTGAATGGAAAAAAAGTAAGTCTAGCCTTTGGATCCATCCGTCTCGAACCAGGTGTGAATGAAATCTCACTTATCGTCAATTCTTTTTGATCTTATGAGTACCTATAATAACCCATGAGATCAGTTTTGAAATATTTTTTAGGTACCCTATAATATAATAGAGGATGCAGAGACTAGCATTTAAGATGCAACTTAATCCTGGCCAGAAATCTGTTTACATGGAAAGGCATGATTCGATCTGGCCAGAGTTACGTGAACTGCTCAAAGAGGCAGGCATCAGTGAATATTCGATCTTCTTAGACGAAGAGACCCATACTCTTTTCGCTTTCCAGAAAACCTCGGGAAGTAGTGGTTCTCAGGATCTAGCCCTTCATCCCCTCGTTAGAAAATGGTGGGATTATATGGCTGATATTATGGAGGTGAATCCCGACAATTCGCCGGTATCGAAACCATTGACGGAAGTGTTCTACCTTGAGTAAGGTGACGAACGGAAATTTGATCAGACCCTTCTTTCATTTTTTATCTCATTGGCCGTTTCGCGGATAATTCCATCAAACAAAGTCGCATCGATTTAATCCTGACATTGCTTGCTAGAGTGACACTGCGTAAAGCAACACTGTTCAATTTGACAGTTCATCTAACTAAGGAATCGAGCCACAATCGGCCAATACCTTCTGTTTGGAAAAAAAATCCTGATCTTGGGAAAGTCACTTTCTGGAATTCCTGAAATTGGTATTATATTGAGGAGAGGTGAATTGGACGTTTGTGCCTATGCCTATATCTTAAACTTCATATACCAATCAGCTGTCATGAGTGAAACTGCTGTACAAGCACAACCAGCATTTCTTTTTATCCCAGATATTTCAGGATTCACTGAGTTTGTCAATAACACGGAAATCCATCATGCCAGGCACATTGTAGAAGAGCTGTTGGAGATCATCATCGATGCCAATGAGATCGGATTGGAAGTATCCGAAATTGAAGGTGATGCGATTCTCTTTTATCGAAATGGCCAGGCACCAACAGCAGCTGCTCTATTGGCTCAGGTACAGAATATGTACGTGAAGTTTAAAGCACACCTTAGGAAGTATGAAAGCCACAGGATCTGTCAATGTGGTGCTTGTAGCTCGGCCAATCGCTTGGCATTAAAATTCGTGGCTCACTTTGGAGAAATTACCACAAAAACAGTAAAAGATCATTCAAAACTGTTCGGTAAGGAGGTAATTGTGGTACATCGTTTACTTAAAAATTCCATCGAACAACCCGAATACATCCTGATCACCGATTCTCTAATCCAGGCAGACAATACCTGGATTGATTTGCCCACCGTGGCCTGGTCAGATGTGGACAAGGGCAGTGCAGCATATGAATATGGCACGACAAATTATAGCTTTCTTTCCTTGACGCCGTTACAAGACCACGTACCGGATCCCAAGATCGAAGATTTTGCCCTCCCCAACGCAACCCAAATCGTCGCGACCACTGAATCAGTAATCAATGCACCATTAGACATGGTTTTCAACGTCCTCTCTGATGTTTCTTTCAGGCAAGAATGGGAAGCTCACGTCAATGTGAGTGACCGGCCAACAGCCAAAATAAGCCAGGAAGGAATCGCACATCGATGCATTGTAGCCGGAGATCCGAAAGTTAAAAAGATCGTGACCCATGATTTTAAGAGGGTCAATGATGTGATACACTTTACCGACACAAATCATAAAGAAGGATATTGCATAGTATTTACATTGAGAAAAATTGGGCCCAACCTAACCAGGGTTTCCGCCAACTTTCTCATGAAGCCTAATTGGTTTAAAAAGAAGATATTCGATCTGATGATCAAAAAGAAATTGTTAAAGACTCTTGAAAGAAACTGGACATCCTTAGATTCCTATTGCAAGAAATTGGTCATGGAAGGTAAGAACCATCGATCTCAGATCATACTGAAAGATCAAGCAGATCGGTTGGTGCCGCAAATACCATAAATCTAGCCGCTCTATATAATCACCATGATGCCTATGAAATGTACCCTTGAACTCAACCAGGTCCATCAAATCTTGTGAGATGCCGCTTAACCGTGATCTAGCCACTGTGCATGGTATCTCACATTTATCTCTCTTTCTATATTCCTTGTGAGGCCTCGGATCTAGCTTAATTGACATTCTTGGCCTGCTTTCGCAATAACATCCAAATCGGTATAATCCCCAATGCATCTTGTCAGTCCTACCTTAGCCGGGACCAAGCCCAGTGTTTCTACTGCCTTGCATCTTGGATTTAATCGCAGCCCAATTCTCTTTCTCTCCATTTTCTTACCAAGTATCAATAAAATCATTACTTTTACTTTTGGTAAGTAAATAAAAGTCAATGAACGATTACTCTCTAGGGGAGTTCCAGGAGCTAACCCTCCTGACTGTAGCCGCCCTTCATGGTGAGGCATATGGGGTATCCATATTGAAGCACTTGGAAAAGGAATCTCGTAAGAAATACAACATCAGTGCTGTGCATGTGGCACTGAAAAGGATGGAACAAAAGGGCCTGGTACGTTCTGAGTACGGAGGCATAACCAATGAAAGAGGAGGGCGACGGAAAAAGTATTATACCATCACCAGCCTTGGCAAGCGGATTTTAGATGAGCAGTATTCCTTGAGAACGAAAATCTATCAGCAAATTCCCAAAATATCCTTTGAATAATGAACGCTGACCCACCTAAAAGGATACTTGATTTTCTCCGATGGTTTTGCCGCGAAGATTATCTCGAAGAAATCGAAGGAGACCTCGTTGAAATCTATCGGGAGAATTCTCAAAAGTCACCGACGAAGGCCAAATTTATCCTGCTCGGGAGCATAGTTCGATATTGTAGGCCTCTCTTTGCAAGGTCATTGCGAAACCGAATGCTGGATCCCATAGATGGTACTTCCCATGCATTGAAAGTATCATGGAGAAGTATTAGAAATCGTCCATTTTTCACCACATTGAATACGATCGGTCTAGCAGTAGGCATGGCAAGTGCCCTATTTATTATTCTCTATGTCGTCAACGAATTGAGTTTCGACAAAATGTTTCCGGATGCGGATCGCATAGTCCGGGTAAACATCGACAACAGGATCGGGGGTGAAACGACCAAATACGCTGCGGTGTCTGGTCCTCTTGCTGCGGTGCTAAAGGAAGATTTCCCTCACACTGAGATGGTGAGCCGTTTCCGCAACGTCGGTTCTATTTTCTTACGCACACTCCATTCCCAGGAAAACGTTAAGGAGGATGGTGTCATAGGAGCTGACTCCTCCTTCCTAAAAATGTTTGGACTGACACTATTGTACGGGGATAGTGAATCAGCATTAAAAGAACCCAATACCCTTATTCTTACGAAGACCGCTGCTGAAAAGCACTTTGATGTCAATGAGGCGGTGGGAAAGACAATCTTACTGGACAATACGGATCCTTATATTGTCACCGGCATTTTACCTGACCTTCCGACCAATTCATTTCTTCGTGATCATCATATTTTCTTATCGATAGAGAGCTTTGACGATGCCAAAAGTCCTGCATGGAACAATTGGAACTTTCCCACTTTTGTAAAACTATCATCAGTAGAGCATCGCGACAATTTTCAAGAATTCCTTGGGCTGGTAAAGGAAAGTTACTTGATTCCGTGGGCAATGACTTTTATCCCTGGATTGACGCTAGAAAGTGCCCGTGCTTCAGATGAGGAAACCGGAAATTTCATGAGGTTTAACCATACTCCATTGACCGATATCCATCTCTACTCCAACGACCGGGAAGGGGAAATCACACCGAATAGTGATTTTAAAAATATTTACATATTAAGCCTCATTGGTCTATTTATCCTGGCTCTAGCTTGTGTCAACTACGTGAATCTTTCTACAGCACAATCTTTGAAAAGAGCCAAAGAGGTCGGTATTCGCAAGACCTTGGGTTCGAACAGGCGCTCTTTAGTTAAACAATTTTTATTAGAAGCTGGATTGATCGCTTTTTACGCCATGGTATTGGCAACGACTATGGCAAAAATTGCGATGCCTCATTTCAATACACTGGCTGGTACAGATATTTCCCTTCCCTATAATCATCCCACTTTTTGGTTTCTTTTGATTGGGATCTCTACGCTCCTTGCTCTTGTATCTGGTTTTTATCCAGCATTCGTCTTGTCAAGGTTTTCGCCATTGAGGGTTCTCAAGCAGGGCGAGCATGGAGGCAAAATGACGGGAAAAATTCGCAGTATACTCGTAGTTTTTCAATTCAGTGTAGCTGTTTTCTTGATCATTGGTACTCTAGTCGTATTCAAACAATTGAAATTTATCCAAAATAAAGATCTAGGGTATGAGAAAGATCAAATTTTAGTCATTGATGATATCAATGCATCTCCTCACCAGAAAAATTCTTTAAAAATTGAATTAGAGCGACTCAAGGATATTAAGAGCACCTCCTTGAGCAGTTTTCTACCTACACCTTCTGCAAGAAATGGTTCGACTTTTTTTCCTGAGGGAAAGCTGTTTAGTCGAGAGGCCTCCATTTTTGGGAAATGGCGTGTCGACCATGATTACATTTCGACGTTAGATTTAGAGATCATCGCTGGCCGCGGTTTTGATCGAGAGTTCGCCACAGATTCTAATGCAATCGTACTGAATGAGGCCGCTGCTGCAATGATTGGAATGCAACCAGAGAAAATCATTGGACTGCGCCTCACCGATGATTTTCATCGTCAAGACAAAGAAAACATGAAATTCTATACGGTCATCGGTGTACTAAGAGATTTCCATTATGAGTCATTGCGAAATGACATCAATGCCATGAGCCTTACGTTAGGAGGAGATGGCCATAAGATGTTGATAAAACTTGTTTCTGAAGACTTTTCATCAGCAGTAGCTCATATCGAAGATATCTGGAGATCTGTGGTGCCGGGACAACCATTTCACTGCTACTTTATGGATGATTCCTTTAATGAAACTTATCGCGCCGAGCAACACCTTGTTAGAATTTTCACAACCTTTACCTTGGTTTCTATTTTGATCGCTTGTCTGGGTTTGTTTGGACTGGTAGCCTTTAGTGCTGAGAAACGTGTGAGAGAAATAGGCATCAGAAAAATCTTGGGAGCCAGTGTCCCTCAAATTACCTATTTACTGTCCTTTGATTTCCTTAAGTTGGTAGCTATTTCGATCTGTGTCTCCGTCCCCTTGGGATGGTTGATTATGAACCAGTGGCTGCAGGATTTCTCCTACCGTACCGAGATCTCCTGGTGGCTTTTTGTCGTGGCTGGCGCCTCCGCAGCAATCATTTGCCTGCTGACTGTAAGTTACCAAAGCATTAAGTCAGCCAGGGCAAATCCTGTAACCAGCTTGAGAAACGATCTATAGGGTTTACAAGTTGTTTATACAACATTTGTAAATTAACACTCTCTCAGAATCATCAGGAGATCTATACTTGTCCCATCCGATACAAATGAATGATCAGTCTAGTGTCTCCGGTGTATTGCTGCTCACATGATTTTTAGAAAGAGATCTCATAGTTCTATCACAAATATCCCCTTATGTTAAACAATCCAAGTCTTTGCATCGTACTAGGGATACTGATTTGATCAATTATGCTGAGACCGTTGTTGCAAAGAGATCCGGTTATTATTCAGCCTTATCGTGGTTATGCCTCATCAACTAGGCTCTACCTCCGCGGTCGGATTCTGGAAGATGAAAACATTATTTCTCACCGGGAAGAAGGCCTCTTAAATACCATTAGGGACAACTTCAAACGTTGGGAATCAGATGAGATACCTGGAGTACCGGTGCGCCTGAAGGTGGATGGCCAAATCTACACGGCGATTACCGACAAGGAAGGTTACTTTATCTTTGATAAACCTCACGCAGTTTCACTGCCCGACGAGGCAGGCTGGAAAACTGTAGACTTAGACTCCTCTTTCAAATACCACGGCAGGGCCTACAAACTGCAAAGCACAGCTCAAATTTATTTGCCTTCCCAAGAGGCGGATTTTGGAATAATCACAGATGTTGATGATACGATTTTACAGACGGATGTACTATTTCGATTAAAACTTCTACGCAATACTTTTATGAAAAGCCCTTTTAAGCGAGAGGAGGTTACAGGAATGTCCACATGGGTAAGAGCTTTACACGAGAAAGACACCAATTCATCCAATCCCATTTTCTATGTGTCAAAAAGCCCCAGAAATATTTTTGATTATCTGACCATTTTCTTAGATGCCAATCATTTTCCCAAGGGTCCACTAATGCTCAGGGATTTTGGCCGACAAGGTGCTGTCCGGCCTGAAAACTATTTGGGCCATAAAGAAGATGAAATTGAGCGAATATTAACCACCTACCCTGATCTCCGATTTATCCTCCTAGGAGATATCGCGGGCCGTGATCCTCAAATTTATCACTACATCCAAGAGAAATATCCCAATCGCATTTTAGCAATCTACATTAAGGATATTGACCATCGTCGAAAACAAAAAATCTTCCGAGCTTGGATGAAAATGAATAAACCCCCAAACGTGATTTTGATGAAAACCGCGGCCGAAGGGGCTGCCCATGCATTTTCTAAACGGTGGATTTCCAAAAAGAATCTGGGTGCAGTGATTGAAGAAGTTAATAGCCACGAAAGCTAATCTCTGCATAACTCCCCCTAAGATTATAAGGAATAGAATGTTGCTTCTGGCTTCATCCTTGATCAGCTGCACTAGATACGCGCTTTAGACGATCTAGGAGTGCGTCAAACCATGATGGTGTAAAACCGACCAGAAACGCCATCAATGAACAGAAACTGGCCAGGCGAAAATACTGTCCAACACTAGTAACCATGGGTCCAACTGCTCCACCTTCAGGTGCTACATTGGCCGGTAAAGATATGTTTCCTGCGATGATCAACTGACCACCAGTCACCAGTAAGAAAATAAAAAACCCTCGAATAATTGCCAATTTAATCTTGGGGTTTTCGCCAAGATTAGCCACTCGTCCTATTTCACCAATTAGGGCAGCAAGACAGCATAACAGAAAAATATTGCTCCATGTATAAGTGAATATAATTGTGATCAGCGCAGACACTCTCTCAATAAAGGCAAGATTTTCGTTGGCTAACTTCTGAAAATACACGCCGGAATCCAGTGCAACTCCGAGGACCATGGTACCGATCCAAAACAAAGCCAAAACAATAAGGAACGAAGTCTCTCGAATAGCTTGCATGCTCTCTTTTTAAATTAATGGGAAGCAATAGGTAAAGGTCACCCAGCATAGTAGGTAAATCTTTGAACCAGAATCCCACCAATAGGCCTACAACTAAAGTTTTCAAATGGCAGAATTTTCTATCTTTAGTAGAACACCTCTAGTTGTATTACAGAAACAATCTTATGGCTACATTTACAATCCGGGTCAATGGACAGTCTCAGCAAATTGAGGCTGAGCCCGACACTCCTCTATTGTGGGTTTTGAGAGACAATTTAGAATTGACTGGCACCAAGTATGGCTGTGGCAAATCCCTATGTGGTTCTTGCACGGTGCATATTAATGGCACCCCAGCTCGTTCCTGCGGATTGACCATTGACTCCATCGGAGATAAGAAGGTCACCACCATTGAAGGACTTGGCCAAACTGGACTGCACGTGGTTCAGAAAGCCTGGATGGAGGAAGATGTGCCCCAGTGTGGGTTTTGCCAGGCGGGCCAAATTATGTCGGCCGTGGCACTCCTTAAGCAACACCCTGATCCTACCGACATGCAAATTGAGAACGCGATGAACGGCAATATTTGTCGCTGTGGAACTTATGTTAGAATCCGTCGGGCCATTCGCCGGGCAGCAAAAGAGCTCAACTCATGAAGAAACTGGAAGAAAATAAATCAACAGTTTTTCAGCAAAGCAGACGCACGTTTTTACAGACGGGTTTAGTTGCATCTGGTGGGGTTTTAGTAGGTGGCCACCTCAGTTGCACCGATCCAAATAAATTCCTTGCTGGCAACCCGGAGGCGAAATTTGAACCCAATATTTGGCTAGACATCAATGGTTTGGGTGATGTTACGATCGTTGCTCACCGTTCTGAGATGGGTACAGGCATCCGTTCCACTCTACCTATGGTGATAGCCGACGAACTGGAGGCCGATTGGAGCCGTGTAAAACTGGTCCAGGCCATAGGTGACGAAAAATACGGGGATCAAAACACTGACGGTTCCTACAGCATCCGGATGTTTTTTGATCCATTACGGCGAATGGCTGCTGGAGTTCGCTTGATGTTAGAAAGGACCGCTGCCGCCGAATGGGAGGTGGATCCCTCCACCTGTCATGCAGAAGACCATCGCGTAGTGCATACCTCAGGGAAATATTTCGGCTTTGGGTACCTAGCCGAAAAAGCAGCTGACCAACCCATTCCTTCTGATGAAGAAATTACGCTCAAATCTCCTGAGGATTTTCGCTACATCACGAAGAAGACTTCCATTTATGATCTAGAAGACATTGTTACTGGCCAGGCAAAATTTGGCATGGATTACCAACTGGATGGACTGAAAGTAGCCGTTATCATGAGAAATCCCGAGGCTGGTGCGGGTGTCCGATCTCATGGCCGCAAACCTGCTATGGACATAACTGGTGTATTGAATGTATTCGCCTTGGAAAACCCAGGATTCCCTACCGGCTATGATAAAGCCTTGGGAGGGATTTGTATCATAGCCGAAAATACCTGGTCAGCCCTCAAAGCACGAGATGCCCTCAAGGTAGAATGGGAAAAGGGAAAAAATGCGGATTATGATTCCGAGATTTTCACGGAAAGCATGCTTTCACGAGTGAAAAAAAGAGGGAAAATCAGGAGAGAGCAAGGTCAAATTGACCAAGCCCTGCGGCAATCTGCACAAGTTATCGAAGGCACCTATAGTGTTCCTCACTATGCCCATGCGCCTATGGAAACACCTGTCGCTGTCGCTTCAGCTACGCAGGCAGGGTGCGAGGTCTGGGCTCCAGTTCAGGATCCACAGTGGACGCAACGAGCCGTGGCCGATGCTTTGGAATTGCCACCAGAAAAAGTACGGGTAAATGTCACTCTTTTAGGAGGAGCATTTGGTCGTAAATCAAAACCCGATTTTGTCGTGGAGGCCGCCTTGATTTCTCAAAAGCAAAAGACCCCGATCAAGCTGGTTTGGACCCGTGAGGATGATCTCCGACACGATTTTTATCATTTTTCCTGTGCCCAACACTTGAGTGTCGGATTGGATCAAGATAAACAAGTTAAAGCCTGGTTGCATCGATCGTCATTTCCACCGATCGCGGGCACTGCCGATCCCAATGCTCAACAGCCGGCCAATTTCGAGGTCAGCATGGGATTGGTAGATATGCCCTACAAAATTGAGCATGTCTGCTGCGAAACTGTGGAGGCGAGCGCAAAAATCAGGGTAGGTTGGCTACGTTCGGTAGGCAATATCAACCATGCCTTCGCCGTAGGCTGTACACTGGATGAGGTGGCTGAAGCCCGGGGCAAAGATCCAATGGAAAATCTCTTGGAATTGTTGGGCGATGACCGAAATATTGATTTTCCTTCCTTGTCCGGTGAATTTTGGAATTACAATGAAGAAATTGCTGATTTTCCCTGGAATACTGGCAGATTTAAAAGAGTAATTCAACATGTCCGAGAAAAATCGGATTGGGGTAAACAATTACCAGCAGGACAAGGTATGGGATTTGCTGCTCATCGTAGCTTTTTAACCTACGTCGCCTGTGTAGTCGAAGTCAATGTTTCAGAAAATGGTAAAGTGAATATACCCATGGTTCACTATGCTGTCGATTGTGGCATTCCTGTAAATCCTGAGCGCATTAAAGCCCAATTTGAGGGTGGAGCTGCATTTGCAGCTAGCCTAGCACTAAAAGGACAAATTTCGGTCGTGGGTGGTGCTGTACAGGAAAGTAATTTTGACACCTATGAGGTAGCAAGAATGGTTGATGCCCCCTACGAGACTGCAGTGCACATCGTTGATAGCCTCGAAAAACCTACGGGTGTCGGAGAACCACCTGTACCTCCCTTTATCCCAGCTCTCTGCAATGCCATTTACCAGGCTACCGGAAAGCGGATCAGGAAGCTGCCTATTGCTTTAAAAGACCTGCAGGCTGTACCGGCATAAGGCAATTTTTGTGCTTGGCCATAATTTAGAGAAACTGAAATTCCGGATCTGAGCAATTGTTTCGCCAAGCGATTTGCCGCATAATTGTTTGGCATTTCCTTAGTAATCTCAATTACCAAAACGGAAAAATTAATTAATCGTTCTTCTAAATCAAACTTATTCATTCTGCCGTTTTACCTTCAAAATCGTTAATCCTTATTCGATATTCATTTCTTCAATACTTGTTCGTTTTGCTTGAAGATAACATTAAGATACTAGCCACAATATGTCTCCCCCCAGAGTGCTAGCCTATTGGTTGAGCACTCTACCCCCTTCAAAAGGGGGCGGCGTTATCTTGAAATTATGCTACCCAGGATGCCCTTAGGAGACTTTTCCTTAGAAAAACTAGGTCGCGAGTGGGAAAAGAGCACCAACTGTCGAGCCAGTGGAGAATATAGCTCAAAGCCCAGATGACGAGAAAGCCATACCTGAAGAACAGCCATAGAGGGCGAGTTTTGGTGCGAGCGCCAGGCGGGCCATAGTCTTTCAAGGAAAAAGATCCAGGGTGGCTTTTTGCCCTACTTTTTGCCACCAAAAAGTAGAAAAATCGTTACTTGGATTTAAGAACAAGGAACACTGATTAACGATTTTAGAATTATGTTTGATTTTTGATTTTTCACGTTCTCATATTCTTTTGAGCCGTTTTTTCGATGCTTTTTGCAAAAATTGAAATTAGCTCGTTGTTTTCCAGTTTTGCGTTCTGAATTCTTGTTTAATTTTTTAAACAATTTAGTTCGTTCGATGACTTTTTGAGCAAATGTATGTTTCCCATAATCCTTTCAATACTATCTTCATTTTATAATATGAACAAAATCCCTGCTTGCCGACAGGCAGGCTTTCGGGATTCACCACTTTGTGCTTCGACCATGATCTAGAGAAACTGAAGTTCCAGATCTGAGCAAATGTTTCACCAAGTGATTTGCCGCATAATTGTTTGGGATTTCCTTAGTAATCCCAATTATCAAAACCGAAAAATTAATTAATCGTTCTTCTAAATCAAACTTATTCATTCTGCCGTTTTACCTTCAAAATCGTTAATCCTTATTCGATATTCATTTCTTCAATACTTGTTCGTTTTGCTTGAAGATAACATTAAGATACTAGCCACAATATGTCACCCCCCAGAGTGCTAGCCTATTGGTTGAGCACTCTACCTCCTTCAAAGGGGCGGCGTTATGTTGAGACTGCACTACCCGGGATGCCCTTAGGAGATTTTTCCTTAGAAAAACAAGGTCGCGGGTGGGAAAAGAGCAGCAACTGTTCGAGCTAGTAGTAAACATTGCTCAGAGCCCAGATGACGAGAGCCCCATGCTTGAAAAAGATATCATCAAAGGCGAGTTTTGGTGCGAGCGCCAAGCGAGCCGTAGATTTTCAAGGAAAAAGATCCAGGGTGGCTTTTTGCTCTACTTTTTGCCACCAAAAAGTAGAAAAACCATTAACAGGCACAGGTTCGCTAATGGAGATGTGGTCATTAAGATACTAGCCACAATATATCATCCACCAGAGTGCTAGCCAACCTATCGGTTGGAGCACTCTACCCCCTTCAAAGGGGGCGGCGTCAGGGGCGGCGTCATATTGAAATTATGCTACCCAGGATGCCCTTAGGAGATTTTTCCTCAGAAAAACAAGATCGCGGGCGGGACAAGAGCACCAACTGTTCGAGCCGGTGGAGAATATAGCTCAAAGCCCAGATGACGAGAAAGCCATGCCTGAGGAACAACCATAAGGGCGAGTTTTGGTGCGAGTGCTAAGCGAACCGTAGTTTTTCAAGGAAAAAGATCCAGGGTTGCTTTTTGATCTACTTTTTGCCACCAAAAAGTAGAAAAACATTATTTATCAAGAAAAACAGAAAATAACTGGGCCATCGAGTTCTTCCAACTTGCATGTTCCATAGAAAAAAACACCTCTTTTAGGGCAGGAGAGAATTGAGATTTCGACGATTAGTAGTTACACCATCGGGTGACCTTTGTTCGGTCACTGCCATTAATACTAAATACCTGGTATGCCATTAAAACCCAAAACCTTATCAGCATGTATTTTCGGGATATTGATCCTTATAATGATCAGCACTTCGATGACATCTTGCTATTCGGTGAGACTGGTCAATCGCCATGGTTCGGCGGAGGAAGATCTCCTCAACACCACCGAAGGTTTTTGGCGCCACAAGAAGGTCCACACCATAGATACTGTAATCTCTCTGAAACTTATCCAGGGCGAATTTTTTATGATTGAAGCCTGTGAGTCTGGAGGCTTCCATAGCCTAGAGTATAAGACAACATTGGGACACATCTTACTGGCAGGGATTACACTCGGTCGCAAACGCAAAGTTAAGGTGATCTATAGCTGCTTGTTGGATGATGATCAATTTAATGACTGACGAGACATGGCCACTACAAAAACTCATCAAATCAATAGCTGGTCCACATTCCACGATAATGGCCCTTTTGCAGCAGAAAAAATTTTGGTCAGTGAGCTGGAGAAAAGAATTAACCTTCCTTCCAAAGTCGATCGGTACAACGATGCCACAAAGGAAATTCAAAAACTGATAAAAACGGCAGCAAATCAGAAAGAAGGTTTTCGAGCCTTGGGATCAACCTGGTCTCTTTCACATATTGCCCATCACCCTCAGAGGATGCATATCAATATAGCCATGAAATTGAGGTTTTCAATTTCTCCGCAAGATGTGCATCCTCAATCTCCTTATACCGCGGCCAATTTGTTCTTCATTCAGTGTGGCAATACCATCAAGCAGATCTCTGAATATGTAAACAAAAAGGGGAAATCTTTGAAAACCAGTGGAGCCAGCAATGGGCAAACGATTGCAGGATGCATATCGACAGGGGTCCATGGTTCCGGTTTAAATGTCGGCTCAGTTCAGGATTTCGTTGTCGGCATTCAGATCATCAAGGGGATTCATGCCAAAGACGTAGTATATCTGGAAAGGCACAGTAAACCAGCGCTGACCAAAGGATTTCTCAGTCAGTTTCAAGCAACCGTAATTCGCAACGATAATCTTTTTGATGCAGCTTTGGTGGGACTTGGGTCCATGGGATTTATTCACGGAGTAGTCATCGAAACCGAAGACCTTTTTCTGCTCAAGAGATACGTTAAGAAAGTTTCGAGAGATTCAGCCCTAAAGATGGCAAGCACCATGGATTTTGAAGAAGCTAGGCAGATCTTGCCGCATGAAGTAGATGCCGTTGGCCAGCCCCTCCTACCCTATCACTACAAGTTGTTTATCAACCCCTATAATGACCGAGAGGATTTTGTTGCAGAATTCATTTACAAGAAGCCCTATAAAGCCAACTATCCTGATCCATTGCCCAGGATAAAGACCGCGGTGTACAGTGATTTAATCACCCTGTTTACCAGGGTCGTTGAGCGATTTCCCCGGGCTATACCGCTCTTGATCCAACAACTTGCAAAGGGTGATTCTAAAATCCTTCCAAAAGTAGATCAACAGACACTGGGGACCCTAAAGGAAACATTCTGGGATACCCAGCATGCCGGACCAGCATTTGCTTGCTCAGTAGGAGTAGACCACCGGGATGCAGTCAAAGCATACGAGGCATTGGCCGAATTAACTCGGCGCGAGGGGCCCATCCCAGGAATCTACGCCATGCGCTTTGTCAAACAGTCTCAAGCTTTATTGGCTTTCACCCGTTTTCCGATCACCTGTATGCTCGAAATCGATGGCATTTTGTGGAAAGGCACCACACAGATCATCTCCCTCGAAAAATTTGCCAAACGGATGCTTGAGGTATTGGAGGATCATCAGATTCCCTACACCCTTCATTGGGGGAAGAATGCTGATTGGGGACGAGCTGGATTGGTCGATCACATGTATGGTGAAAATGGGAAAAAATGGAAAACGATCCGCAGCAGCTTTCTGACACGACAGATGGCAAGGGTTTTTTCGAACCCCTTTCTGAAGGAAGTAGGTCTCGATGAACATGTAACCCACGCTGGTCGTGACCTCGTCGCCAATCTTGATGTTTCGGGTAATCCCCTCACATGATCAATCAAGACTGTACTAAAGTACGAGGTCTGATTTTTCTCTAAAATGCTGTGCACTACTGCATTTCATACTTTTTTCCAACTCTGCTTTGTCGTATTTATACTAAGGATGTCCTTTACTTTGTTCCAAAAGATTATGCTAAAATTGAAACCATTCATCATTTTCACCGCATGCGTCGCGGTGTCGGTCAGTGTGTCAGCACAAACATCTCAGTCGTCATCCCACTCACAAAGTCATTTGTCTCAAGAATTCACTTTCGATGGTGAAACCGGAGACCGTCAAGTGGTTATTGACGTCCACCAGGAGACCCGTATGCTTAGCTTCATGTTTCAAAGTAAAATATCAGCAGGCAATCTCACTATGAACATTTTTGATCCCAACGGAAAGGGTGAAGGAGGCTTTGTACTAGAAGCGGTTGAGCAAGTAGAAAAGGGTGCAACCAATAACAGCAACCAAAACTCGAATCAAAACAGCAACAACGGTGTGCATACTTATACTATGGTGCATTCGAAAGGAGGTAAGTCCAGTGGATCTATGAACAAACAAATTGAGCATCCAATCCCGGGAGTCTGGACCGTTAAAATATCGGCAAAGGAATTGACCGGTTCATTGGGTATCCATCTGGGGCAACAAAGTCCGGAATGAATTGATGGAAATGTTGCGAGCCACAATCCTGATCTTATGTTCAATCCAACAGCTGTATGCGCAGATTGAGGTTAGTGGCCAACTGCAACTAGACAGCAGCTGGGCAAGGGTGGTGTGTGCAAGCCGGATACCATCTCTTGGCGATATGTATCGCTGTTCCGAGGCTATGATCATTGCCAGTGATACCCTCGATGCAAGTGGGAGGTTCACGGTGCAACTCCCGACAGAAATTCGTGGAGAATTCATCAGACTACACGTTTTTAAGAAAGAAGGTCCGGTAGCAATGTTGATCATTGGAGGTAAGAATGAAAATCACGGATTTTTTGCCTTATCGGAAAGGGAAGATTATCACATTTGGCCTACTGGGAAGGAGGGCAACTTCTTTCGCAACTTTTCGATTAATGAACCCACCAATAATCAACTACGCTACATTGATCAGGTGATTGTGCAGATGGATAGTGCCTCTTCTACCAACACAATGGAAGATCGTCAGTTACTAGGACAAGCTATAGCAGATCACTTGATCGCACTTAGTGATACCTGTTCGCGCGTTTTGCCAGCGATCTACAGTGCGTACATGGCCAATATGGGTTTCAACCAGCAACAGGTGCAGGATCAAATGAGAGAACTTTTATCGAAATTTGATAAACACCCCTATCTCACTCCTTTTGTTGTACAATCTTCCGGGAGTTGGGTCATCAAGTCGCTATCTGTGGTTTTATTGTTGATTGCAACCACTTTACTGGCACCTCAACTATCACACCGTAGAAATCGCCGAAAGATCGCCCGTCTTTCACAGCAGGAAAGGAAGGTCGCGGGATTAGTGGCCAGTGGGAAAACCAATAAGGAAATCGCTCAATTGCTACACGTAGAGATCAGCACCATCAAGAGCCATGTATACCAGATATTTAACAAACTGCAGATTAAATCCCGAAAGGAGGTGTCTAGATTTTCCGATTTGCTGTAAAAGAAATTTTGTGGCGAGTCGATGCATTGTCAAACACTCTTAGCCAAGTGGCTCCAACTGACAAACTGTAGTGCAGCACAAGTGACCATTAGCTCGCTAATTACCCATCCGCATGCCGTTTCGTTGCTCCAAGATCTCCCAGATCTTGGTCGGGCCCCTGACAGGAATAATTGCTCGATTCGTTCCGCCAAAGTGCCAGCTAGATTTTGCATATATGCCTCCTCGTAACCGATCCTATGGCATTGTTTGGTTAAAAAGTTCATTGAATTTGCAACTATCTCCAGTAGTGGTCCGTCTTTCTTAATGTCAAACCTATCTGAAAGAGCAAAAGAACCAAATGATACGCACCGATCAACTAGTAAAAGTTTACCGTACTGAAGAAGTCGAAACGGTTGCCCTCAACGAAGTCAATCTTTCCATTGAAGAAGGAGAATTTGTTTCCGTGATGGGGCCCTCAGGATGTGGAAAGTCAACATTACTCAATGTACTGGGCATGATCGATAGTCCCACCAGGGGGGCTTACTACTTCATGGAGCAGGAGGTGGGCCACTTGCCTGAAAGAAAAAGATCAAATGTCCGAAAACACAATCTGGGGTTCGTTTTTCAAAGCTTCAACTTGATCGATGAGCTGACTGTTTTTGAAAATGTTGAACTACCTATGCTGTATACCAATGTTCCATCAGCAGATCGTAAGAAAAGGGTTGAAGAACTCTTGGATGAGATGAAGATGATGCATCGCCGCAACCATTTTCCTCAGCAGTTATCAGGAGGGCAGCAACAACGGGTAGCCGTGGCCCGGGCTATCGTCAATCGCCCCAAATTAATTCTCGCCGATGAGCCCACAGGTAATCTAGATACCGCGAATGGTGACGATGTCATGCGTTTACTATCAGAACTCAACGCTAAAGGCACCACCATTGTCATGGTAACGCACTCACAATATTGTGCGGAGTTTGGCAATCGAATCGTACGAATGTTGGATGGTCAAGTGGTCACCGAAAACATTGTTCAGCAATTTCTTTAATCAGTACCACTGAAAGGCAAAGTACCGGCAGGGCTTAGTTCCGATATTTTTGATGGCATGGGGAACGTGGGCAGGTAAGAAGTAAACATCTCCTGCCTTGGCTTGGTATATTTCGTTTCCGATCTCTTCTTCGGTTTCACCTTCGATTATCAGGATGATCTCAGATGCCACGTGGGTGTGAGGGTCATGACTTTTGATTCCTGGATTTAGTGTAGTGACATGCATCTCATAATAAGAGCACATGGGAGTACTCCGGTTAAAATAGCTTTTGACCCCACCACGGGAATGTTTACGAAAATCTAAAGTTTCAGCATCCATGATGAAAGATCGGTCGTCAGAATCTGTGTCTATTGATTTAGACCGATAGCTCATCTTGTGCAGACTGACTGGCGAATGACAGGTAATCTTTGCCACATCACCTGCCGAAACCATAAACACACTAGTGGGGCCGATCCTTTGCTTGTCGTTGCCGAGGGTTACCTCCAGTTCACCCTGGTGTATGATCAAGAGCTGTTCTTCATGGTCAGCAGTCAAGGTGTGATCACCGCCAGGTAATTTGAAGAACTCAAAACTCATCTGGTCAAAATGGGGGGTCTGACCGGCGAACATGATTTGATGGTCACTCGTACCATCCAGGGCATACACTGAAGCTTCGACTTGATCGGGAGCTTGGTCGCTCCAAAGCCATTCTAAGGTTTGGGGAAGTATGGCTCCTCCGTGGTTGCCATCATGGGCTCCTTCGCCTGCTACAAACTTATGCTCATACCCTTTAAACCGTAATGCAGCTTCCATTTGCAGGTTGGCCAACCACCAGTTGCCAAATCTATTGTCGAGATCATGACTGCCATCTTGCAAAAATACTTTGATATCCTTCTTTGGCGATTTGCGGATAAGCGCCGGATAATGATGGCCTCCACGGATATTGGTGAAACTGCCGATATGGCTCAGCACCTTGTGAAACTGATTGGGGAAGTGCCAGGCCGTGGTAAAAGCACAGATTCCCCCTGACGATAAGCCAGCAATGGCTCGCATTCTGGGATCATCTGATATCTTGTAGTTGTTTGCCAATTCTGGAATCAGTTCTTCGAGGAGAAAGCGGCCATAGGTATCCGACATACTGTCATATTCAATGCTGCGGTTGCTGACTCTGAATGGATTTTCGGCTTCTGGTCGATCAAGATGGTGGCCGGGGTTTATAAATAAACCAATGGTGACCGGCATCTTTTGCTGAGCGATGAGATTGTCAAAGACCGTGGCAGTCCGAAAATGGCCATCCTCTTTCAAATAGGCATGTCCATCTTGAAATACCATCAAAGCCGCTGGTATCGAGTCATTGTATTGAGCTGGAACGTAGACAAAGTATGCCCTTGTGGTATTGGGATAAATGCTGCTTTGGAAGTCATACTGGGTCACCTTTCCCTTGGGAATACCGGGATATTCAAAAGAGTTTGGGCCGAGTTCATAGGTGGTTTGTGCGAATAGATTGCTCCAGATGAGGAGGGGGAAAAGGTATTTGGCTGGCATGACTACTTTTCTTATAGCTGGAAAGGTAATGATTTTAGGTGCGAAGGTGATGGCAATCTTGTAGTCAAACCCTGGAGTCTTTGAAGAGTAGCGGCATACTTCATGAGAAAGTCTTTCACCTTAGATCTAATCGACTTGGTTGCTTATCTTTAGGGACCCATGAGACCCGTTATCCCCCTAGTAAGCCTATTGCTGTTGGTCCAGCTGCCTGAGAGCGCAGCACAAATCGGCAAAGATCTTGACCATAGTGTCGATCCTGCGTCACTGAGTATCCCAGAACTGTACGATCAACTGGATACTGTTGCGCTGCACCGAGTACCCGTAAATATCACCAATTTGCTGCAGCACTTCCCTGCTGGTTCGCCGTTGCAGATGGAGACTTTTTATCAAAAGTCAGAACATCACAGTTTGTTGCGCTTGTCAAAAGGATCGCTGATGAGAGGTGACCGTTCCTATGTGTATAGCGAGGGTATGGGGAATACTTACTTGCGCATTTCTGACGGCCAATGTTTTTCTGTAGTGGCTATGTCGAACGAAATGGTAGATCAATTGTCGGTTGAGATGTCAGATCTAAAGTGCAATTATTAATTAATTAGAGCGTAGAGGATATAGGGTTGAAGTTATAAACTTCAAAAAGCTGAGTAGTTATACTCAGTAGTGATGGAGGATATGGGTTTGAAGTTACAAACTTCAAACAACGGGCGGGAAGTTGCAAACTTCAAGCAATGGACGGAAATTGGTGTGATTCTTGAACCCGTGTTATGACCTGACGCTATGAAGAAGACTCATCATATCTACGTGGTTGAATTGGATCGCCGGGTATGGCATGAGGTCAAGAAATTTCGTTTGGCCAATCCGCAATATACGGGCATCAAGTGTTGCTTGTATGTGGGGATGACGGCCCATTCACCGGCTGAACGCTTCCGGAAACACAAGACGGGTTATCGCACGAGAAAAGGTTACAAGATCTCCTCATCTATTGTAGAAAAATATGGTCTCTACCTTCGGCCCAGCCTTTATCGAAAGTACAATCCACTCACCCGTAACCGGGCCAAGTGGTGGGAGAAAACCCTGGCAGAAAAGCTGAGGAAGCAGGGATATGGGGTGTGGTGGAATTGATATGATCATTGAGCGTTCAGCACATCCACGGTTTACGGCCCAAATCGATCAAAATGACTTGCCCACTGCCTGATAACCTGAGCATGGATCAAGTGATAACGAGGTAAATTCATCAAGAAATCTGGACTATTGTCCAAAATGGGCCCCAACAGCCTACTCACCCTCGCGATTTTACTATATTGTTATCACACCTTAAAATCTCAATCTCAGCTAGGAGTGATCAATCTGCAGGAAATTGACGGGATCTCTTATACATTTCTACTATTTGGAGCTTTCTGTTTGACAACACCTAGCCTGAGTATTGGCCAGGCAAGTCAGATACACTTTGATCCGGTGGAGATCCCAGGAGCATCTCCTTTCCCAGCCGTTGAGTGCATCTATCAAGACAGCAAGGGTTTCCTATGGGTGGGTTCTTATGATGGTCTCTACCGCTATGACGGATATGAATTAAAGCATTTTGTGCACAATCCTAACGATACCTTAAGTATGTGTGATAACAAGGTTAGGAGAATGTTGGAAGATAGTCAGGGGTACCTCTGGATAGGCACTCAGCTGGGACTTTCTAGAATGGACCCTCGAACAGAGACCTTTCAGAATTTCAATGATATCAGCATTTATCCCATGGGGCAAAGTACTATCACGTGCCTGCTTGAAACCCCTAGGAGCAATATTTGGATCGGTAGCCATTCAGGTCTCTTTCAAGCTGACTTTCAGTCCATGACCTTCTTTGAGAAACCCTTAATAGACGATAGCTCGAAAATCCAATCACTCTTATCAGATTCAAAAGGTTATCTATGGGTTGCATCAGTCAATGGAATTTACCGACAAGATACAATTAGCAAGCAATTTGAATTGAAGTTGGATAGGGCTGAAATTCTAAATGGAGATGATTATTTTCTCACTCTACAACTGGGAGTCGATGCTAATCTATGGTTGCTGACCACTAAGACTCTATTCAAACTTAGGGTCTCGGACGGCAAGTTGACCATACTAGGGAATTTCCAATTGAATTTGGAGGACCGCAAACCTCCCAGATTCCCTTATGGCCATCTTCTAAGTCTTGATAAACAGTTGCTGATTGGGACTAACTCAGGATTACTGAAATTCGATTTGGAGAAACCTACTTTTGATCTCCTTCCTATTGACAAGTCGGATCCCGGCAACGCCAGGAAAAACAATGTCTCATGCCTATACATCTCATCCAATGATCAACTCTGGTTGGAGAAGGGTTCTGGCATTTTATACCAGGGCGATCTTAGAATGCGGCAATTTCGCCAACTCTCTCTTGATCTTCTTTCGTTTGTTAGGAACGCTGCAAATCTGTTTCAGGTCCATGAATATGCACCAGACACCCTTCTCTTACCCGGAAATGATGGTCTTCGATATCTCTTGATAAAAACAGGCCAAACAAAGGAGTTCCCCTATAGTCCCGGATACAATTTGGCAGGGTGGTACACGGGAGCAACTACATTTGAAGAAGATGGGCACTATTTGTGGATTGGGACTTCGGGAGGATTGTTCCAGTTTGACAAAAAGAAAAAGGTTTTCATCGATCTTGAAAAGAAATTTACAGATTCTAAAATCTTACGTAAATATTCCATCCGTGATCTATTGAAGGATCATCTTGGCAATTTATGGGTCGCTACCTGGGATCATGGTCTTTATAAATTCGATTTTGATGTTGGAACTTTTTACAGATCTGACCTGACAATTAGCAAGCAGATATATGCAAATACCTCAAGTTGCCGGTCCCTTTACCAAGATAGCCGTGACAATGTCTGGTTGGGTACTCGACAAGGGCTCTATCAATTCGTGTCCGAGGCCGATACATTTAGAGGATATCATCACGATCCCAGCGATCCGGAAAGCATGAGCGAGAACACCGCTTTTTGCATTTATGAAGACAGTCTGGGTTTTATCTGGACAGGAAGTTATGGCGGTGGTTTGAATCGGATGAACCCGCAGACAGGTAAATTTAGGCACTTTACCATTGAAGATGGCTTACTGGGCAATAATGTTTTCAGCCTTCTTCCAGATGATGGAGGGAATTTGTGGTTGATGAGCTATCGTGGTCTAACAAAATTTAATCCTTATACTTTTCATACGACAAATTATACCTATAGGAATGGGTTAATTAATAAGAAGTACGATGCCTTCCTTTATGGGAAAAGCCCTTATAGCGGCAAATTATTTTTTGGCGGTGACCAAGGCATTGACTTTTTCCATCCGGACAGCATCAGGCCCAGTGACTTTACCCCCCCTATTGTTTTTACCGGCTTTGAATTGTTTAATGAGGCGGTTCCAATAAATAGGGCTGAGCAAGATGAGGCAGGCTATAGTCTTCCCCAGTCCATTAGTTACACTTCAGATTTGGAGCTAAGTTATGACCATAAAGTTTTTACCATCACCTATGCCGGCCTGGATTATGCCGGACCACAAAACATCGACTATGCCTACCGGATGGAAGGTTTTGACGATGACTGGCAATACGTAGGTAGTAAGCGGAGCGCAACCTATACCAACCTGGACCCGGGACAATATTCCTTTCAAGTAAAATGCACCAATGCCGATGGCATTTGGAATGAAGCGTACACTTCGTTGGCCATTACCATCAATCCCCCCTGGTGGGCAACCTGGTTGGCGTATGTAGGGTATATTTTACTGATAGCTGGTGTAATATATCTTTTCATGAGGTATCAGCTGCGACGCTGGGAATTGAAGACAGCACTACAAATGCAGGAAAGGGAAGCGATGAGATTGAAAGAGCTTGATGCCCTCAAGACAAACTTGTATACCAACATCACACATGAATTTCGCACCCCGCTTACGGTGATTCAGGGAATGGCGGATCTGGTACATCAGCAACCCAAAAAATGGTTGAACAAGGGTGTGCGTACCATTGAAGATCAATGCAGCAAGTTGCTTTACATGGTCAATCAAATGTTGGACTTGCAGAAGATCGAAGCCGGTAAGATGTCCCTTAATCTCATTCAGAGTGATGTAATTGCCTACATCAACTACCTGGTAGAGCCTTTTCAATTTCAAGCGAAAGCCAAAGGTCTAGATTTTTTGGTGCAGCACACCAATCAGTCTCTAATGACCGACTTCGACCCTGAGAAATTACAAGTGGTGGTGACCAATTTAATTTCGAATGCTTTGAAATATACCGATGAAGGAAAAGTAACCCTGCACACGTTCACTCAAAACGGGGCCTTCTATATGGACATCAAAGATACTGGCATTGGAATGGATGAGGCCACCACGCAAAGGATCTTTGATCGTTTTTATCAATCGGAGCAAGGACATACTCGTCGGGGTGAGGGCACGGGCATTGGCTTGTCTTTGGTGAAAGACCTACTTACCCTGATGCACGGTTCGATTGAAGTGATCAGTACACTCAACCAGGGGAGTACTTTTACCGTATGCTTGCCGCTTACCCATGAAGCGCCTCTGGTTACAGATCTCAAGATTTTGCCAGGTTACAGCATATCATTGCCTCACCCTGCTGACAACCGTTTACCCCTTATACCTTCAAAGTCTAAAAGTACATTACTCCTGATCGATGACCACCACGATGTGCTTGCGTATCTCCGGGCCATGTTGGATAATGATTTTCAGATCATCGAAGCCCATCATGGTGAAGAAGGCATTGCCAAGGCATTGGAATTGGTGCCAGATCTGATCGTCTCCGATGTCATGATGCCTTTTAAGGATGGTTACCAGGTATGCCGGACATTACACCAAAACGAGTTGACATCCCACATACCGATAATCCTCCTCACCGCAAAAGCCGATCATCAGTCTACTGTTCAGGGATATGACGTGGGTGCTGACGCTTATATTTCTAAACCTTTTCATGCTGGAGAATTGAAGGCTCAGATCAAAATGCTCTTGAATCAGCGAGCCAGGCTTCAAGAAAAATACCAGCAACAAATGAATGGGACCCCAGCCAAAGCGCCCACAGATAAGCTGCTCAGACGGCTGCAAGAGCTCATTTTGTCGGATTTATCCAATGAGGGTCTAGATGTTAAGCAAATCTGCCAAAAGATGCTGGTCAGCCGCAGTCAACTGCACAATAAGATTAAAGCCACCACCGGTATGTCGACTAGTCATTTCATTCGTAAAATTCGGCTTACAGAAGCCCGTAAGCTGCTCCGATCCAGTAGCTTAACAATTGCCGAAGTGGCGTATCAAGTGGGAATGTCGGATCCCAATTACTTTTCTCGCATCTACAAAAAAGAGTACGGCGAAGCGCCAAGTGCGAGTAGAAATAATAGCTGAATGGCCATCTCCTGCCGTCTCTCTTCAGCCTGAATCTTCATCATCTAAACAATAGTCCAGACAACTTACACAATAGTGCTATTGAAACTGACATCAGTTGATTTGCTTGGTTGGATAAGCAATCTGTGCATTTATGTCAACCCGGCTTTCCTTTCAACAGAACCTATTGGAAGTGATGGAACAGCACTATTCCGATGAAACTTTAAAGGCTTCCACCTTGCATCAGCGGATGAAAATGTCTCGATCTTCCCTTCATGTTAAAGTGCGTAAGTATTTTGCCCAAACACCAGCACACTTTATCCGCAATTTCCGGTTACAAAAAGCCAGGGTGCTACTTCAGTACGATGACATGCCCATCAAGGTAGTGGCATATCAAGTTGGATTTCGCGATCCCAATTACTTCAGCCGGGTCTTCAGAGACCTTTTTGGCGTCTGCCCAACTGACTTTAGGAGGAATCAAAGCATTTTGAACAATAATCCAGAAGATCGATACAATAGTGCTAGTGAGAATTTAACCATAACCAGACATTCACGGACGACATGAGACTTTAATACATTCAATTACTTAACACAAAAAACTCAAACCAATGAACAAAAAATTCATATTCCCCCTCATTGCCATCTTTCTTGTCACCTGCCAGAAGGATGCAGACATCCAAAACCCACTTTCAAATTCTAGCGAAGTTAACCAGATTGAACAGTTGCAGACAGCCGAACAAGTGTTTGCTTTTCTCAGTGAAGAAATGCCAGAAACCTACACCGAAACGGAGATCAAGAGAGTAAAATCCATGTTGGACGATGCTCATGATAAACAATTTTACCCCAGAGGCAACGGCAACACCGTAGAGTTGCTAGATGGATCGGTTGATGGTCTCCAAGCAGCAGTAGACGAGGCAGGACCCGGTGGCACAGTTATTGTCAAAGCCGGAACCCATACGGTAAATGGTTTAGTCACAGTGCCTCACAGAATAAAGATTAGAGGTGAAAATGGTGCGATAATACGGTTGCCAAATCCACTAATCACAGAACCACCTTTCCAATTTATGGGAGGTATTCACGTAATCGGGGGTGCTGATAGGTCGATCATCTCAAACATCCACTTCGATGGTGGCAATGGTGCAGGAGCAGGAATTTACATCAATGGATCTGATCGAGTCACCATATCACAAAACTCCTTCTCAAATTTTCAATTTTCGATCCTGGTTAATAGCGGCAATAACGTTTCCATAAAGAACAACGAATTGATACAGGGAATTCCCGAACTACTCCAAGGATCAAGAGGAATCGTCATCGTTAATGGTAGATCTGCAAGTATTGTGGGTAACATTGTATCTGGCAGCCTATTTGGGATTTGGTGTTGCGACAAAGGAGGCCTAAGTTGGGGAAATACAACAACCGGAAATTTCTACGGTCAAATCGTTTGTAAGGTACCTCCGGCAATCCTAGGTCAAGATGGAGAAATTTTTGGCTCCCAGGCGCCCGGCAATCATTGGTTAGTGGCCATGAATGAATCATCTAATAACCTTTATGGTGGGATTGTAGTTATTGATGGTGCCTTCAAAAACGTACTCCTCGCCAATAAAGGTTCTGGAAATGCTGCCTACGATGTAGACCTGGTTGGTGACTCAGAACGTTTTGGTTTTCTAACACCTACCTCCGTCAAAAACAAAGTCTGGAGCTTCAGCGATCAAACTGTGAAAGATTGTGGTGAAGACAATACGGTGATTGGGGGTATTGAGGTAGATACCGAAATTGACCCTTGCATGTAGATCAAAGAATGGCATCTCACAAAACGAATTGGGCCAGCTGAACAGCTGGCCCTTTCCAACAATAGTTTGCTCAAAGTGATTTACTAGCTATTGCTGTCACTTAAATTCTGCATTTCCACAGAGCTGTCTTCTTTGAGGTCTTGAGGAATGTTATTCTCTGTTTCGTCCATCTTCATGGCTAGGCCTCTTTTCTCAGAAATTCGCTGTGATGCTTTAATATCCAAATGTATGGGTGAAGTATACGATTGAAAAAGTGGATCCGTATATTTGGCTGGATCTTGCTGAAATATTCTAAGGTTTCCCTCATTCGCAAAAAGAAAACCTATTCCTCGTAAATCAAAACGTAAATGAGATTTTCCCTGGAGTGGTTGGCCATCATAGTAGGAAACGGGGTCGATGCCATCCAATGCCACTCCATCATTATTGATATCATTGATATTCATCGTAATTTTTTTAAGGAGACAGTAGTAGGGCCATTTATGTTTGCTCTTGCAGGTTAAATACAATTTCTTCAAGCACTCGATTGATGGAGCTAATATGTTCTATCATGCTTTGCAAACCTGGGGGGGGCCACCCGCAAATTATTCGTAAGTCAGTATCAGGTAGCTTACATTGACTCTGGTTCTACTGTTCTGCAGATTTTTCCTGATGGTGAGCGAGGACTCCCCGGTTCATTAGAGTGCGAAGCACGGAGATGAACAGGGGTTGGGGGCGCGGGGCTGGCCGTCAGCTTTACTCCACCACGTCGCATTTAATGTCTGAATTAGGATTTGTAGAATTTTGGGATTGTAGGATTTCATTACATCAATTACGGAAGAGATTGGATCTAATTTTTCCCGATGGAGAGCGAGGACTCCCCGGTTCATTAGAGTGCGAAGCACGGAGATGAACGGGGGTTGGGGGCGCGTGCTGGCCTCAACTTTGCTCCACCACGTAGCATTTAGCATTGAATCACTATCTACAAGGTGAATCATTCACAGGCCATGTTATTAAATTGGGCCCTATAAAGAATTAAGCTTTTGTGCAACCACCTCATGATCGGCCTTCGATGTGATCTTCCCTTCCAGAAAACCGATTCTGAAGCTGTGCCTGATCTTAATCAGTGGCTTGGCACCTTCGGCACGGCCAAAACCAAAAACCACCATACCATCCTGGGATCGTATTCCCATTTCTGAATTTCCCAGGTATGAAAATGTATCAGACAGCTGGTCCTCTGCATCCTGGACAACATACAAAACACGATCGATCTGTCGATGCCCAAAATACGCCCAACGAAAGCTATCAAAATATTTATCTCCATGGTAGTAGTCAAATATTGTACTGATCGGGCCCCCTTTGTCAGATCCAAAATACTGATTGGGTGGATCAAATTTTCCTCCAGGTACGCCCTCATACAAAAACCAGTAGGGGTGATCGGGATCGGTTTTAAGCATCTGCACTATTGCATAATCAGGATAGAAAGTCCAGCGCCATTGCCACAACTGACTTAGGCTTGTTACCATGATGGTATTGCTGTTGACCACCGAGCTCATACACTGATCATGACCGGGATGACCGGCTCCACTCTCTGCAGATCCATGCACAAAATTTGGAATTCCACGATAGGCCGAGGCAGCTGAAGCAGGATATTCACCCCACGGTTCCATCTTAAATTGGATCCAGTCTATACCCTCCCTATCGATCATCCGTGAAAACCCTCCGCCCGCCTTGTCTAGATAGTAGCAGGCACTTGGCGTTTGGATAACAAAGTGCTCCCGGCCAAGGTGCATGGTATCGGTAATAAAGATCTCTGATGTAATCGTGTCGACCGTTGGGTGTACGGGTACTATTTGATTGACCGCGGCCTGACACCGAATCGCCACGAGTAAGTAAAAAAGCACGGATGCACCAGAATAAAAGGATATTGTCAAAAGAAGTCGCAATGTCATATGCTAAATTAAAAAGTGTCGCACCAGGTGGTACATAAGTTATAAGTTATTCGACAAATCCGTTGATTCACCATGTCTCACTTAAAAAGGATGAAGTCTATTTTTTGCTTATTTTCAGGTATCGCTCAACGTAGTTAATGAATATGGGAGATTCGACACGAAAATTGGCAGCCATTATGTTTGCTGATATTGTAGGGTATACCGCATTGATGCAAGAGGATGAAAGCAGAGCCCGACGGATACGGGATAAGCACCGTGAAGTCTTGCAAAAAGAGGTACAGAAACACTCAGGAACGATTGTTCAGTACTATGGAGATGGAGCCTTATGCATATTTTCGAGTGCCAGGCAATCGGTAATTGCGGCTATTGAGATTCAGAAAGAGTTTCGAGCTGACTTGGAAGTACCGGTTAGGATCGGAATACACCTGGGAGATATTGTTCATGACGAGGACGGTATTTTTGGTGATGGAGTAAATATCGCATCCAGAATCGAATCCATGGCCTTGCCTGGTACGGTCTTGGTTTCAGACAGAGTGTACCAAGAAGTTTCGAATCAGCCCGATCTATGCTGCACTTGTCTAGGAGAATTTGTCTTGAAAAATGTGCGGAGGCCCATGAAGGTCTTTGCCATAGATCATGAGGCCCTTGTGGTACCCAAGGCTTCAGATATCACCGCTGGCAAGCACCAAAAGCTTACTAAGAATATTGCGATCATGCCTTTTACTACTCTGGGAGGGACCAATGGATCAGACTACTTTGCCGAAGGAGTATCCCAGGAAATTTTCAATGGGTTGGCGACAGTAGATGGTCTGGCGGTTATCTCTAGAAACACTTGCACTGCTATCCTTACCAGTGCCGACGATCATTTGGCGAAGAGCCGACAACTCAATGTCACCCATCTTTTGGAAGGCAACGTAAGGCAAGCTGGTGATCGCGTGCGGGTATCGGTCCAGTTGGTCAATACTGCCGATGGTTTTCAGATCTGGGCCGATACTTTTGACCGTCAACTTGTTGATATCTTTGATGTACAAGACGAGATTGCTCATAAGGTGGTTTCAGCACTAAAAGTCAATTTCGATCTGACCAAGGAAGAAAGTACCATCGTACAGAAGGCCACTGATCAAATGGAGGCTTATAATCTCCATCTCAAAGGTCAATATTTATGGAAAAGGGGTAATCCTGAAGATGCCAAGAAAGCTGTAGAAAAATTTGAACAAGCCCTTCGTATTGATCCTGATTTCTCTGCGGCTCAGTGTGCCCTTTCTCAATGCTACTCGTTTCTGGGTTCGTGTGGGAGTTTGCCTCCCATGGATGCCTATACGAAAGCACTTTCTTTTGCCATGACCGCGATTGAGAACAATCCCGATTTGGCCGAGGGTCACCTGGCCATGGCCAAAATTAAGCTCTACCACTTCTGGGATTGGGAGGCCGCACGGGCATCTTTGGAAAAAGCCGAGTTGTTGGGATTGAATTCAAGTCAACTGCACCAATCCTTTGGTCTCTATTACGCAGCCATTGGAGAACCACAAAATGGAGTACCCCGAATGTTGGATGCGCTAAGACTGGATCCACTGTCTATTCCCGTCATGAATATGCTCGCTACCTTATATCTCTTTAACGAACAGTACGACGAATCCATAGCAATCTCTGATGAGATTCTGGAACTGGATCCCAATTTTCGCTCTGCACATCAGGGCAAAGGAATCGCTCTTTCCGGTAAAGGTCTGCATGAGCAGGCGATGGCTGAGCATCAGTTGTATCATAAAAAGGTCAATGATCCAAAAAAAGGACTCCTCGGCATGATCATCACCAACCACCTTTTAGGGAATACTGAGAGATGCAATGAGCTTTTAAACCGGTTGTATGAACGCTTGGAAAGCGAAAGAAGTGCAGTTGTTGAAGTGGATCTTGCCGTTGCCAATGTTGGCATTGGGGAATACCAGAAGGCAATTGAATTCCTCGAAAGCGTCTATGAAAAACGCCTAAGCGTTGCGTGCATGGGAATGATTTGGGTGATGCGATGTCCTCTTTTTAAAGACTTCTGGGATGACCCCGGCTATAAAGCCCTCATGAAAAAAATGCATCTAGATTAATCCCGTGCTCTGATTGACTTTACACCCATTGTGGGCCACTAACCTAACCCACAGGTCATGACTTGAAAGGTAGTACCTGTGGGATGGTGTGAATGACTCACTCCCTAGCCTTCGAATTCTCGTTCAGCCAAATATCCCATCTTGGAGCTTTCCAAGTATAGGGTTTTCCCAAAATATCTTTATCGCCATCACCATCCAGATCAGCAATCCGGCCCTCATGTACCCCGAAGCCACGGGCAACCACATGTTTAGAAAACTGGCCCTGACCATCTCCAAGTAGAATTTGAATTTCCGAATCAGGGTTATCCTCACCAAATCGCATCTCGGCCACAAAAATATCCAGGTGCCCGTCATCATCAAAATCCAATACCTCAAGGGTGTGCCCATTATCTAAATTCTCAAGTAAGGTTCTGCTTTTCCAAGCCCCTTCCACCCACTCGTACAACACTAAGGGTCCCATCCCATCACCAACCACCAGGACAACCTCCGGCATTCCTCCTTCCACCAACTGACCAGCAGCCGAGCGTGTAAAAGTGTAGGAGGCATCGACAATATGCTCCTCAAATTCTTCACCTTGCCAAGAAAACCACCGCCCGCCGGCCACGATATCATCTATCCCATCACCATTCATATCAATGGCATCCAGACCTTCGTGTTCATGAATTCTCCTCCAAGTTGGATAGGTGCTCCGCGGTTCCATCTCTCCACTTGCTGTGTAACAATAGATGGGTACATAATCCCATTCATCTACCGTCTTGGGGTTTGTCGCTATGTCGGCATAGAGAAGACAGGAGGCACCTTGATTCCAAAAAACAAACTCCATTTTGCCATCACCATCAAAATCAATAAAGGCTTGGTCATGATGTTTATTTTCCCCTGATTTTTTAATCGTGAACCTCTGCCAAGGCTCTTCAGGATTGAGATTAGGATAGGGATTCTCCCACCACCAGATCTCGTTACTGCGGCTTTCACCGCCAAAGACGATATCTAAATCTCCATCACCGTCAATATCATGTGTAGCAGAACCAGCTTCAATGCGAAGGGGTTCATCCTCAATGATATGTCTCACCCAGCCGGAAGATTGGTAGACCATACAGATCACCGAAGGACTAACCGTTCGATCGGTAATAAAAATATCGACAATACCATCTCCATTGGCATCTGCCAATAAGGATGCGGTTTGTTGATCTCCACCATTGGTAGGTGGTAAATCGGCGCGCACCGAACTAAGATGCTTCCAACGATACCTATTGTCTATGTGATCATTCCTCCAGACATGCATGAAGCGATGTTGATCCCAGCCCGCACTCACCAGGTCAAGATCACCGTCATTATCAAGATCTGCCAGTTGGGTACCAAGGTGACTTTCTTTGCCGGTATCGATGATGCGCTTAACAAATTCACCGGCTCCGTTGTTCACCCATATTTGCGTCTCCAAAACGGGACCTTTATGCTCATTGGTCACCAAATCGATATCTCCATCATCATCAATATCAGCGACATCGAGATTATTCATGGAATGTTGAGTGACAACCACATGACGCGACCAGCTGGTCGATTTGCCTTGCGGCTGCTCGAACCAAAATAGTGATCCATCGGGTTCAAGGCCGGGATATCTTTCTTCGGCAATAATGATGTCGGACCGTCCGTCGCCATTTATATCTGCCACCTCGACCCGATCTATTGGGTGATTACTATGCCCGATCCGTCTGGATACCCATGCCGAACGGGTGTGACCTGGATTCTCAAACCAGACCACAAATGAGGGTTCATTAGCAAAAGCTGGTCTGCGACCGGCAGCCAAATCGAGATCACCGTCTCCGTCAATATCCCCCACTCCGATTCCTTCGTCCGAGGTGTTCTCAGCAATTAAGATCGGCTGCCAATCTTCCCGAGTCAGATCTTCCGGAACACTAAAGAGATAAATATTGCCATTACCGGCGATGACAAACTCCTCTCTCCCGCCCGAGACCAGATCCGCTCTTTCAAAACCCTGACTATTGACATGGCTGGTCGCAGGAATCCTGCCAATGATTCTAGAAGTCCAGTTTTCTCCTCTTTCATCGGTTGCCTCCAACCAGTAAACATCAGGTAACGCCTGCGCGATGATGTCAGCATAGGGATCTCCATCGACATCTAAGATCAATATTCCATCGGCAAAAATCGGTAGCGTAATTCGTTGCCAAGGACTTTGTAAATCACCCCCTGGATTGCGATACAGATAACTGCCGGATACAATGTCCAGATCTTCATCTCGATCAACATCGCCCATGTCAAGACCAAAATACCGCAACCATGACGGTTCGGCATGGTCTCCCCATTTCCCTTTTTGTGAATCAATCTGTATATATTGCCATCCAGTGATCGGCAATGATTGGGAAAAGATGACTGACGGAAGAAAAATGATCATCAAGATCTGAAAGATTCTCCTACTCATTACGATTTAATTCAAAATAAATACCAGAAATTAATTACAATTTACGCTGCATGAAAAACTAATGTGAAATCCCGGAAGTATGCTTTCTGGACTCCGAGATTAAGCATCTTTATAGTGGTAGAATTTTTGTTGGTTCTTATAAAAATCCGGTAAAAATATCTGATGTTTAATGTAAGCAAAAAAACCCTTACGCTACATCCTGGCATACTAAATAATTGTAACCGATAATTTCTTTCTTCGGGTTGCCATCTCTTCGTTATCGTGGCTTACCTGGGAATTAATCTTACACTTTTTCACTCGGCCACGAAACGGGATTTCCGCTTACCCGGTGACTCGGCATCTGAGCATTGACTTTCTTTAAATGATCAGTCAATAAGATGGCGAGCTTCTTAACAACAGTGGGATTTAGGGAAAAAAGGTTTTCTGATTCGCTGATATCTCTTTCAAGATCAAAGAGTTCGAAACTTTCATCTTCATGATAGTATATCAATTTCCATTTTCCCTGTCTTACCGCACTGAACGCTCCGATTCCGGGACCTGATGGACCCCACTCATTGGGATAGTGCCAGAAAAGAGGTCGATCTTGCTGTTGCCTTCCCGGGTGTCTCAAATAATCCAGAAAGCTGTGGCCATCGACAGTTTGTACCGTCTGATAATCATCAATGCCGGCGATGTCCAGGATGGTTGGAAAGAAGTCTTCTATAATCAAATATCGATGGTCAGTGTGACCCGATTGCACCTGGCCCGGCCACTTAACAATCATGGGCTCACGAATACCTCCCTCATGAATGGACCCTTTACCACTGGATAGAGGAAAATTGTGCGTGTGTGGTTCTCCCCCTCTAGCCACGGCACTGAGGCCACCATTGTCTGACATAAATAGGACTGCAGTCTGTTGCGCGATTCCTGCAGCATCCACCACCTGCAGGATATCTCCCAGACTCTTATCCATGGCTTCTACCATTGAAGCATACTGAGCTTCGGTCGAATCTAAACCCAGATCATAATAGTGCTGAACAAATCGTGGGTCACCCATAATGGGAGTATGGACGGCATAAAGGGACATGTAAAGAAAAAATGGGTGATTTTCCGCGATGGCCTGGTCTACGGCTTGAAGGGCTTTGCGCGTCAGTGCTTCTGTAAGGAAGACATCCTCACCATGGTATTCTTCGAGTCCAGGTACTGGCCAGGGGCTGTCTGGATTATCCCCATTATTACCAAAGTTATCTACACCGTAATAGCTTTGAGGAGCTCCGGCGGCATGACCGGCAATATTTATTTCAAAACCAATGTTTAATGGGTCTTCAGCAGGTGTACTTATCGCTCCAAGATGGGCTTTGCCAGCATGAATGGTGCGATATCCATGCTCTTGTAATATTTGAGGAAATGTAGTGGCATAAGCCGCCCATTGAACATTGGAATCGGGAGTCATTCCATTGACATTCCAATGCGGAAAAGATAATGTCTGGTGATTAATTTCCATGGGCTGCAATTGATCTGGATACAATGTCCAATTGGTCACCCTGTGTCGGGCAGCATTCATTCCAGTCATGAGGCTCACTCGCGTGGGTGAGCATACGGGAGTGGCATAGGCTTGTGTAAATTTGGTACCTTCAGCCGCCAGCCTTTCCATATTAGGAGTTCGGTATCTTCGATTAAATGCTGTAGTATCTTCCCAGAAAGGCACGGAAGTATCTTGCCAGCCCAGGTCATCAACAAAAAACAACACAATATTGGGACCAGTTAAATCAGCAGGCAAGCGATCTTGGGCCCCAAAAAGAACACCTAGAAGTACCAGAAGAGGGACTTTGGACAGAGAGGAGAGAGACGACATAACAAACTATTATAGGGCCTAAATTAAACGAATAATATTTCTGCAGAGGAGATCTGGCTTTAGTTGTCTATCCCCAATTCGTCCATTTTCTTTCTCCAGAAAGCACGTGCGGCCTCATTGTTGCTCCTCTCAATAGCTTTTCGATAAGCATCGAATGCAGCTACATTCCTGTCCAATTCACGCAGGATCTTCCCCTTAAAAGCATAAAAGAGAGGGCCCAAAATGGCATGGGGTTTCTGGGCATATTCTTCTAAAGCCCGTAAAGCTTTGTGGGCACCATACACCTGATGAAATGCCACAATGCGGTTTAGCTCTACCATCGGTGTACTGGCGTATTTCATTTGCAAGTCGTACAGCTGCAAGATCTTGTCCCAGGCTGTCTTCTCAAAGGACTCAGCATCACAATGGTAAAATGAGATGAAGGCTTCAAAGAGGTAGGATGTCGGTTGTTCGGGACCAGCAGTCGCCTTGCTCAGGTAAGTACGTCCTATGCTAATCAGCTCCTGGTCCCATAATTGCCTGTTTTGATTCTCTAAATCTATCAGGTGACCTTTTTCGTCTGTGCGAGCATCAAACCGGGATGCATGAAAACACATCAGAGCGATTAGTGCAAATACATTGGGCCGGTTACAGTACTTGTTTTCCGTCAAGAGTAAGGCCAGTCTAATTGCCTCAAAACACAAGTCCCTCTTGATAAGATTTCGACCTGTGGAAGATGAATATCCCTCAGTGAATATGAGATAAACAATCTTTAAAACAATATTGAGGCGGGATTGAAGTCCGATTTCAATGGGAATGGAAAGTGTAGGATTGACTTGTCTAAATTTTGCTTTTGCCCTTGTAAAAGCCTTGGCCACCGTATCCTCTTTCTTTAGGAGAGCACTGGCCACTTCCCGATTGTGGAAGCCGGCCACAAGTTTTAGTGTAAGCACAATTTGGTATTCTTGTGACAACCTGGGATGACAACAGGCAAACATCATACGCAACTGATCATCTACAATATCAATATCCAGATGTGCCTCCTTGGGAGCAATCACTGGGTCTGATGCGATCAGATGATGGCTGGACTTTGGACTTCGAAAGAAATCTAACATACGATTTTTTGCTACGACAAATAGCCAAGCGGTCGGGTCGCTAGGCATTGATTGGTAGGACCAAACCTGCATTCCTTTCAGCAAAGCATCTTGAACAGCATCTTCAATTTTATCCAGATGATCTGAACCAAATTTATTTACCAATGAGGCCACTATCTTGCCGTAGCTGTGCCGAAATAGGTGGTCAAATTCCGTTGTCATAAAGAGAATAAGGCCGGGTAAAGTACCCTTTACCCAGCCCGGTCGTGTTTAAGGCGAGAACCTAGCTTTACATGTCCATTGACATGATTTCGCGAACCTCCACTGTACCTTCATGCTCAAAAATGGGACAACCCTTGGAAATCTCAACGGCCTCTTCCAGTCCATCAGCGGTGACGATAAGGTAGCCACCAACAATTTCTGACCCTTCAGCAAATGGTCCGTTTGTAATAACTTCTCCCGATTTTTCAACCACCTTGCCTTCCTTTCCTAAAGGCAATCCATCTACTAGTTTACCCTGTTCCTTAAGGCCACCCATCCAAGCTCCCCACTTCTGCATATGTGCTTGCATTTCCTCTGGCGACTGTTCGGTTCTTCGGGCATCACCCCCTCTAAATAAATAAAGAAAATTACTCATTGTTTACATTTTTGCTCGTTAATAAATCATTACCTATATGACGGAGCAAAAGATCTTTTTTGGACATTTCTTTTGAGAAAAGATTATTCAGTAATTGTTTTGCGGTTAACCGCCAGACCGTAATAGGTGATAATGCCAAAACAAACTAAAGGCACAATATAAGCCAACTGAATACTACCTGTTGCATCAGACACCTGGCCCATTACCATGGTGATTACTGCGCCTCCCAAGATTGCCATGATTAAACCTGAGCCTCCAATCTTAGTGTCCTTACCCAATCCTTCGGAAGCCAATCCAAAAATCGTTGGAAACATCAGTGACATGCAGCCTGAGATGCCGACCAAAGCCATAACCCCGATATAACCTCCCGATGTAATGACTATGGTCGTAAGAACCATGGCCAGAATCGCTAAATAACTCAGTAAGCGCTGCGGCGAAATGGATCTCATCAGTGCAGTACAAACAAATCGAGAAATGGTAAAAAGAACCAATGCTGCAATGTAGTAGCTGCTGGCATGCTCTTCATTGACACCCAGTTCCTGCATAACATAACGGATAGTAAAAGACCAAACACAGATCTGCGCACCTACATAAAAAAACTGCGCAGTCACTCCCCACACATACTTACGATTGTCCAATAGTCTTCTCAAAGCCGCGCCCAGGTCAATCCTTTTTTCAGGATCTGAAGCTCGAGGCATTTTGACTAAGGCGACAGCAATCCACAGAGCTAGCAGTACACCAGCCACACCCACATATGGGCCCATGACCGCCGACATTTCAGCAGTTTGCACTGCCTGGAGCTCTGATGCACTCATCGATGCACGTTCGGTGGCACTGGCCTGGTTGAGATGTGAGAGGATAAAAAATTTGCTTAGCACTACACCCGTAATCGACCCAATGGGATTGAACGACTGTGCCAGATTGAGACGTCGGGTGGCAGTGTGTTCCGGACCCATGGCAATGATATACGGATTTGCTGTGGTCTCCAAGATTGACAACCCTCCAGCCAATATAAACAAGGCCGCAAGGAAATGTCCATATACCATAGTCTTACTGGCAGGATAAAACAATAGTGATCCGGCAATAAATAGACCCAGGCCTAGCAGAATGCCTGCTTTGTAAGTGAATTTCTTAATAAAAATGGCCGCTGGAAGCGCCAGGCAAAAATAGCTCCCATAAAAGGCAACTTGAATCCAGGACGTCTGAAAATCAGACATACTAAGGATCCGTTTAAAGGCGGCCAACAACGTGTCGGTCATATTGTTGGCCAGTCCCCACATGAGAAACAAACTGGTTACCAGTATGAAGGGAATCAAAGGTGTGGTACGGTGGTTCATAAATTAATATCTAGAAGAGAAGGGTTCCAATGATTAGGTGAGTGCACGATCGAGGTGTACGTAACCACCATCAACAATCATAAACTGACCTGTAGTGTGAGCTGATCGAGGTGAGAGTAGAAAAAGGGCCATATTGGCTATTTCCTGACTGGTTGTCATCCTCTTTTCCAAAGGTATCTTAGAGGTAATCTTGGCTTCCTGAGCTTGTGGATCCTCGAAGCTACTATCTAGCCAGTTGCGATAAAGCGGTGTCATCACTTCTGCGGGTAAAATGGCATTTACCCTGATGGAATAGGGAAGCAAATCGGCAGCCCATTCCCTGGTCAGTGCCAATTGGGCTCCCTTGGCAGCGGCATAGCCTGAAGTATTCCCCTGGCCAGTTAGCGCTACTTTAGAACTGATGTTGACAATCGATCCCTTGCTCTTTTTGAGATGAGGTAATGCATAATGAACCAGATCATAATAATGAAATAAATTCAGCGCAATCGATTTTCGGAATGCATCCGGACCCGAAGTCAGTGACGCGCCATCGTTCTTACCGGCATTGTTGACAATCCCATCTATGCGACCATATTTAGCCAAGGCGCTTGCTATCACCTCCTGGCACTTAGTCTTATCCTGTAGATCACCAATGACTACATGGAGAGAATGTCCTTTTTCCGCCAGCTCATCAACCAAAGCCGATGTTGATTCAACGGAGCGCGTAGCAACGACCGGTAAGGCTCCTTCTTCGACCAAGCCGCGGGTGATCGCTTCACCTATACCTTTTGAGCCACCACTAACGATGACCACACTATCTTGAAGATTTAAATCCATAGCTAGTATTTAATGACACCCAAAGTAATGATTATACGGCAGTCTCGCTGCAAACTAGTGCCAAGAGAATGATTGAATCCACTAAATCGTCATCGGTACTTCTATTAGAGATGGCATCTCATCGGAGCATCGTGTATCTTTAGGACTTTTATCATTAAAACCAAAGTACCAATGGCTATTAAACTAGGTGAAACCGCCCCCGATTTTACTGCTGAAACCACAGAGGGAACCATCAATTTTCACGAATGGCTTGGTGACAGCTGGGGATTGCTCTTCTCCCACCCAGCTGATTTTACACCAGTTTGCACGACTGAATTGGGTCGTACTGCGGCCTTGAAAGGGGAATTTGAAAAACGGAATGTCAAAGTCCTGGCGGTAAGTGTTGACCCACTTGATTCACATCATACCTGGATTAAGGATATCGAGGAAACACAGCATATCGATATGAACTTTCCTATCGTAGCCGATGAAGATCGCAAAGTATCATTGTTGTATGATATGATTCATCCTGAAATGACCGAAAAAACCACGGTAAGAACGGTTTTTGTGATCGGGCCTGATAAAAAAGTTAAATTGACCCTGACCTACCCTCCATCAACCGGAAGGAATTTCATGGAGATACTCCGAGTGATCGATTCACTGCAGCTAACGATGTACCACAGCGTGGCTACACCGGCTGATTGGAACAACGGTGAAGATGTAGTCATTTCTCCGTCCATAACCAACGAGGAGGCTGAGACCAAATTTCCCAAGGGTTTTGAAGAAGTCAAACCGTACTTGAGAATGACACCTCAACCTAATCTTTGACTATCTGGGTCTGTACCTGAAAGGGTCAGTATCGAACATATTCGCAAAGTAATCTTCAACACCAACTTGACAGCATGACAACCACCGCATGATTGTAGTTGGTGAGATTCTACTTTTTGGTGTGTAGGCGATCTGGCCCTACATCATAACGCGGGCAGGGCGGTTCGCGAGCTGCTGAAGCTTTAGCAGAGGGGCCAAGCCCTAGCTACAACCTAAGTACATTATTCTGTAAATTTCATCACAGAAAGTTTTACGTAATGAGCAACCCATGACGAAACTGAAATCGGCACTTACATTAATCGACCAATACAACAAGCAAGATCCCAATCAAGAAATGTGGCAGGGGGAACATTTACCGAAAGAACTTCTGTATAGCCAACGAATGACTGACTTTCTGCGTGAATTTGATCCTGATGCTACTGAAGCTCTTCAAATAGCCGCCAGGGCTCAGCACATCGGTAGATGGAAAATTCCACGGAGTCGATATTCCAATGATCTTGCTGGCTACCACGAGTGGCGAAATACACTAAAGAAATTCCATGCTGATGAAGTGGCCGGCATACTTGAGGATGTTGGCTATAGTCAATCAATGATTGACCGGGTGAGGTTTCTGGTTCAAAAGAAATCGCTAAAAAGAGATCCGGAGTCTCAGACCTTGGAAGATGTTGTGTGCCTAGTGTTTTTGCAATATTACGCTGCAGATTTTGCACAGGACAAGAGTGAAGGAAAGATGATCGAGATCTTGAAAAAAACCTGGAGAAAAATGTCGGATGAAGGTAGGATTGCAGTTGGGAAGCTATCTCTTGATGAATCGGTCAAATCACTGATTGAAAAAATCCACTGATCGATCAATAGCCAAGCCCTATTATTGACCAAAAATACCGGTATTACCCATTTCCCAATGCGGCATCAACTGATCAATGACTATGGGAGTTTCTTCGGCTATATTGATGAGTTCCAAATCTGATTGACGATGATCATACAATTCCACATCCGGCTCTTGTTCTCTGAAATACCTGGTGAATCGATACTGAGGAGTACGCAACGAAATGCCCTGGCGGTAATATCCGTATGCTGTATTACGCCAGGCCTCCGATGACCCTTGCCAAAGCCCTGACAGACTTTCTCCATCACCTGAATAAGGCATCTCTAATTTGCAAATATCCATAATGGTAGGATAGATGTCGACAGTGCTGACAATTTCTGACAATTCCATCGACCCTAGCTCATTATTGGGTGGCTTTATTATTAAAGCGCTCTTTAGTGCTCGCTCAAATAAAGTGTGCTTACCCCAAACACGCTGATCCCCAAGGTGCCAGCCGTGATCGCCCCAAACAATGATCAGAGACCGCTCGTAGAGCCCTTCATCTTTTAATTTGTCAATAATTTTACCAACCTGCGTATCGATATAGCTGATACTAGCATAATAAGCATGAATCAACTTGCGCGCATATTCGTCAGAAATCCGTTGGTCAAGAGATGCTTTTTCTTCACCCAATGCATATCGGTTTAACTCATTACTTTGGTGCAAGCTGGCCAACGACACATTTTGGGGCAGGCCGGAATTCTTAGAAATAGGGATATTTTCTCGATCGTACAAGTCCCAATATTTCTTTGGAGCGTTAAATGGTAAATGTGGTTTAAAAAATCCAACTCCCAGAAAAACTGGTTGTGCCGATCCACGCATATCGTCTATCTCTTTCAGAGCAAGTTCGGTTGTTCGTCCATCAGGATATCCCAGATCATCTACTTCACCTTCTTCGTAGGGATAGACCTGTGATTGCTTACTTTGCCGGTTGCTCCCATCTGCGTACCCGAAAAAGGCATTCCAACCAGTTATCCATTGACCGGCATCAAACAACATTTCATCCCAACTATAGGGCAATTCCAATTGGTCTGATGGAGACTCTTCATAGCCGTAGATTAAGCCATCAGCTGAATGAGAGATTTTACCTATCCCCACGGTATAATATCCATTTCTTCTCAGATGATGAATAAATGTCTCGGGTGTATCAGGTTCTGCCTTGCGGTCCAATAAATCCACAAATGCGTGATTGGTGATGGCTTCCCTGCTGCGGGGCAACATTCCACTCAGTAAACTATAGCGAGATGCACCACAGGTAGGCACAGTAGTAAAGTGATTCTTAAACATCATTCCTTGAGCAGCCAACCGGTCTAAATGGGGAGACTGCACTATGGGGTTTCCGTAGCAGCCCAGCTCTGGTCGCAGATCATCAATGGCTATAAAGACCACGTGAGGTCTCTGCTCTTGTGCGATCAAAGAAATTATCACCATTGAAGCCAAAAGAGTACAAAACCAGCGCCATTCCAAAAGTTGCATGAGTTGTGGTTTAAATGTCAGGTAATATAGCAACAAACAAAGGTATGAATGGCCATAGCTTATCAGCAGATCGTTTTAGGGCAGAATTTTGTTGAGGGAGCCAGATACAGATAGGCCAGGCATGAAATGAAGAGCAGTCAGGTAAATCAAGAAAGCTAGGACTGTAATTTTGGACTGGTCTACGTTCTTTGAAATGTAAGTACGTTATTCTTTTCTAACCATCTCCAAAGCCTTTTCCAAAAATTCATCCTCGCCACTTTTTACTCCTTGCAGGGTCTTTTCTACCCTAACATCAGGCAGGATGCCCACACCATGTAGGCGACTACCGTCGTGTTTGAGGACCCTCATTCCCGTCCAGGTGATCATATATCCCCCTGGCAAGGTAAAACGATTGACATTCCCATTGGTACCAGCGGTAGGCTGGCCAACAATTAGGGCCAAATCATACCCTTCGATAAAACTCATAAAACTTTCGGCATAACTAATGGCACTGCCATCAGTGATGAAGACAACCTTACCTCCAATGTGTGGCTCCTCTGGTTGCAGATTCCATCCAGACATCTGGTAACCTTTGGGTTCCAATTGATCGGGATATACGAATTGTGGTATCTGCATCCACTGGCTCGAAGTGTCAGGCGTATTAAGCAGGTGATTGATCAGTCCATGGTTGCCATTGGGATAACCGCGCAAATCACAAATGATGGCCTTGGCCACCCTTAGATCTGGCAACAGACTATCGATGCTTGACATCGATATCTTATCAAGATTAAGGTAATAAGTGTTATGATCAATTCTCCGATGAGCTGGCCTTTGACCTCTGGAGATCAATTGGGTCAAGTCTGGATGGTACTCAAGAGTTCTTGGCAATAGATGGGACACACCATTCACCGTGATCTCTAAAGTTGAGCCCTTAGGACCCATCAGCGCAGCTTTCTGGGCTCGCTCTAACAAATACCCTTCAGTTGCGGCAGAGATTCGAGACTTTAGATCTGAGAAATAATCCCTGGCAGGAATCGTATTGATATGTGAAACCACATCTCCCCGTCGCAGATTCATCTGGTCATCGTAAACTCCGGTCAACACCAATTGATCTTCAATCCATTCCCAATGAATGGGTGGAACGAAGTGGATCTCCTCACCATGCTTTGTGACCCAGATATGTCCATCTTCCAATGTAGCCGTAAGGCGTTGAATGGTTTCTTTAAAGTCCTCCTCTTCCGGTTCGTTGAAACAATCCGCCAAGGCTTCTGTCAGGGCTTCCTCCCAATCGCAGGCAATAACATCAAAATAGGGATAGAAGTGTTGAAATACATTCCAGGTGATAATGATGGCAGATAAGCGGCTTGCGAGACTCAGGGAAGGTTCTGGTTTATCTTCGTAAGTGATCCGAGATGGGGATGTTGCCATTGGGAAAGTATGCTCCTCATTGCAATAGAGGACCAGAGGAAATTGAACATATAGACCGCTACCAATGGAGCGGGTCAGCACCTCTCCCTTCTCCGGCTTTAGCGAAAAAATACTTTTGGCCAGCATTTTGGCGTCATCATCGAGATAAATCAAGGCCGATCTCTCCCCCTGGTAAGGGTCTTCCCTGGTTATGGTGGCTCGGTACGGCTCCTGTGGTGTACTCCAGCTTTTGATCTGGTCTGAGTCTTCAAAGTCGCCATTCGAGATGGGGAGCAACTGCCAATCACCCCGATCCCAGAATTCTACCCTGTAGTTGTCCACAAACAGCTGGCCATCCCCGATTAAAAAACATCCAAAGGCTAGCTCTATTGCCTGGGAATCAACCACTCCTTCAATCGAATACTCCTTCCATTGATCTGTCACGATGGGCCGATCGCTCATATTATCAAAAAACCCACGACCTTGATTTTTCAAATCGACCCGTAGCCACAAATGTCCAGTACCTTCTTTGTGCTTCGCCAATTTCACCGTGGCTGACACCTTGATCTTCCTGCCGGCTAAGTCATGAGCAGGAATTGATTGCATAATATTTCCAAAACCCTGTGCTGGTTTGACTTCCTTCCGATTTATACGCACACTCCGGTAGGGACTTCTGCCCTGGCTCATTCCGAATCCTAAACCTTGATGCTGCCAGTATGTGGTGACATAATCCGCAGTGTCCCTGGGAGTGATCTGTTGCAAATCGTAGGTAGATGTACTATCTAGAACGATCTGTATTGACGGCGCCAGGGGACTAAAAATGGCAGTCAATGAATCCCGCAAGGCCATTTGGTTTTTACAAACCAATATTTTTTCGACACCCTGGATACATAGCTGATCCCAATCAGCTTCTGCAGCTTCATCACTTGGATGAAAATATTTAATGTAACCGTACAGTTTGGCAAAGGAGGCCAGATACTCAATTTGAGTTTCAGTCTGGGCGGCACCTAACCAGGGAAGTACAAGAAAAGGTAAGAGATATAATTTCATAGCTGAGCGTATTAGTAGCACCTCCAATTACCCTGTTTGTGGTCAGCATTTGTTGCGATCTTCCACTCAACGGCTCATATCAGTCGCACTCAAGGATAAATAAAGGTGCGATAATATTCAAACGTTGATTTTGGTTCATTAAGTTTAGGCGAAAGATTATCTCCTTCCTAATCATTAATGGTTGTAGCTGGGAACCTCTCCCATTAAATAATTGTACAGGGCATAAGAAAGGATGGATCAGACCATCGCCGTCCCTGCAAAATTGTTTACATTGTCTGCATCACAGAAATCAAGAGAATTAATAATATTTTATGAGTGATCAAATAAAAGTATTGGTAGCGGGATGTGGTCACATGGGCACCTCCCACGCTCGAGCATATCACAAGATGGATGCCTTTAAAATTGTTGGCTTGGTAAGTAGATCTCCGGCCAGCCGCGAGAGACTTTCCGCAGAACTAGGTGGCTATCCCACTTTCGACCACTACGAGACCGCACTTCAAGTCACGAAACCTGATGCTGTCTCGATCAATACCTATCCCGACACCCATGCGCCATATATCGAGTTAGCCCTGCATGCTGGAGCTCACGTTTTTACTGAAAAGCCATTGGCTTTAACGGTGGAGGATGCTCAGGCTTTAGTAGATCTGGCTTCTGACCGCAATCTGAAAATGGTTGTCGGCTATATTTTAAGAGTGCATCCCGCCTGGACAAAATTTATCTCGTTGGCTAAAGAACTTGGAAAGCCACTGGTCATGAGGATGAATCTGAACCAGCAGAGTTGTGGTGACATGTGGTATACACACAAGCAGTTGATGAGATCCATGTCTCCTATCGTAGATTGTGGTGTACATTACGTTGATGTCATGTGCTTAATGACAGGCGCAACACCCACCAGAGTGAGTGCCATTGGAGCCAAGCTGACGGATGAAATCCAGGAGGATATGTACAATTACGGCCACCTTCAAGTGACTTTTGACGATGGTTCAGTAGGATGGTATGAAGCTGGCTGGGGACCTATGATGAGTGAAACCGCTTTTTTTGTTAAAGATATAATTGGTCCCAAGGGATCTGTGAGTATCATAGATAAATCAGGAGAAAGATCAGAGGGATCGCAGGATATCGAGGGCCATGCCAAGACTGGAGGTATCTTGCTTCATCATGCTGCCCTGGATGCCAATCAAGAATTTGCCAAAAAAGATGAGTTTTTTGACACTACCGATGAACCATCACATGATGAACTCTGCCATCTTGAGCAGGAATATTTTCTAGCTGCAATTCGCGGGCAAAAGGAGGTTACCGAGCACCTTCGGGATGCAGTAAATAGTCTCCGGATCGTGTTGGCAGCAGATGAATCTTTTAAGACCGGTAAGACGGTAGATCTTTCCTAATTTCAAAAAATCAAACCCCGGAAACATCAGGGGCTGATTTCAATTGAGGTATAATCGTCAGCGACCCATAGCTACGTGTTGCCCGCCGTAGATACCAAAAACTCAGCACAGCTGCCAAGATATCAGCCAACGGAAAAGAAATCCAAATTCCATTCAGTCCGAGAAACAAGGGAAGAACCAATATCAATGGAATTAAGAAAAATCCCTGCTTACTTAAAGCCAGTAGCAAAGCTGGTCTGGCCTTGCCTATGGCCTGGAAGTAAGCAGAACCTATCAACTGAATAGCAATCAGTGGTGTTGCCAAAAAAGCCAATCTGATCGCTCCGGGAGTTTGCGCTAGCAAAACTGGATCAAGTGTAAAAATAGAAACGAACTGGGGAGTAAACATCATCAAAACTGCGAAAAGGGTTACACCAATGCCAGTGCCCCATCTCAAGGCTACATTGATCACTTGCATCACACGGTTCCATTGGGTTGCACCATAGTTAAAGCCAGCAATGGGTAAGAATCCCTGCATTATGCCAATGACCGGAAAATTGATGAACATCATCAGACGGTTAATGATGCCATATACCGAGATGCTTATCTCTCCACCATATCGAAATAGCGAATTGTTGAGTACAATAAACAAAATGCTGATCGTCCCTTGACGAGCTAGTGTAACCGCACCGATGGAAGTAATCTCCCTGATGATCGACCAACGCAAAACCAGCTCTTTCCTACCGCACCTCATATTTGACTGTCCCCAAACAAAGAAATATATGGTATAGGTCGCACTGGCAATATAACCCAGTGCAGTAGCCCAAGCCGCTCCCTTGATTCCCCATCCCAACCAGATGATGAAAATCGGATCGAGAATCAAATTTGCCACTGCGGGCACGATCATCGTATACATAGCGACCTTGGGATACCCCTCTGCTCGAATCACGTTATTCGACATCATTGCCCAGGCCAAAAATGGGATGCTGTAAAGGGTAATGGTAAAGTACTCAACTGCTGGTTGGAGAATATCGCCCTTTCCACCAAAGATTACCAGCACCTGAGTCATGAAGAACCCGCAGACAAAGGAGAAAAGCATACCTAGGCAAATAGTCAATACCATTGAATTGCCGAAAGCATGGTAGGCCTTCTGCTGGTTTCCTTCACCCAGGGAACGACTGATGAGCGATGCTCCACCTATACCAATCGACATACCCACCGCACTAATCAGGTAGGTTATAGGCATTACAACGGTGATGGCAGCAATCCCCATAGAGCCCACCCATCTCCCGACAAAAATTGTATCCACGATGCCATAAATCGACATGATCAAGATGCCGATAGAGGCAGGAATCGCCTGTTGCCGGAGAAGCTTACCAATAGATTCGGACCCAAAATTAGCCGACGGTGACATATAGGTTGAACTCACTTAAGGAGACAAATCTACACCACAAAGTTGACTGGGTAGTGTAATGACCCTCTACAAAAAACGGAGCTTGGAATGAAAATTGCCTCTGAATCGATCGAGACACCAGTAAATTCGACCAGCTTTAACCCTGGCTAGATCCGTTGAAAGAGTTATGCGCCAACGAAAGTCATTTCCTAAACGTCTTATAATCCAAAAAGTATTGGTGATGAAAAGACAAATATTGTGCAATATGTTGCCAGTCCTAGCTATGACTTGCCTAGGTATCCTGGCCTGCTCCAAGTCTGACGATGGAAGTTCACGGCTTCGAGTGGAAAATGTCAGTGGATTTGATTTTGATGAAGTCTTGGTTTGGACCGTTTCTCATGGAAGTATTGCCAGTGGTGAGATGTCACAATATGCCATTGTGGAGACCATGTATGACAAAGTCACGATTGGGGTGATCATTGATTCCCTTCAATTTGGTCAAACCGTCATTGACTACGTGGGCGAAGACCCTCTGCGACCGGGAGATTTTACCCTGCAGATCGACATTCCTGATCTTAGCGATCAAGGTTCACTCACTCAACACCTAGTGAGAGATTAGGGAGGAAGCCCTATGGGAAGTGGACTTATTTGCAAAGCACCAGGATGTACCGCACAGTAAATCAAGGACAAGACCGTACCCTTGATGGACCCATTTTGCCTGTAAGCTGGTAAGGAAGATCAACTCTTTCACCCCTACCATGGTTGAAATTTGCTGTGCGTGAGATTCAGCAACGGCCAATCAATCTAGCATTCCGGCAGCATTATTGATATATGCTTGGCCAGTCCTCCTTCAGAAGTCTCCTTGTATTTACGGTGCATATCTTGAGCAGTCGCCCACATCGTTTTGATGATACCATCAAGGCTGACTTTGGAGGTATTCTGATCATCAGATAGAGCCAATTGGCTTGCGGTGATTGCCTTGATGGCTCCCATCGTATTTCTTTCAATGCACGGAATCTGAACCAATCCATTGATCGGATCACAGGTGAGTCCCAGATGATGTTCCATGGCAATTTCTGCCGCCACTAGTGCTTGGTGTGGAGTCCCCCCCAGACAAGCTGTAAGTGCTCCTGCTGCCATCGATGAAGACACGCCGATCTCCGCCTGGCAACCTCCCATTGCCGCGGATATTGTTGAACCCTTCTTGTAGAGACTCCCTATTTCGGCCGCTGTCAAAAGAAAAGTGAAGAGATCATCAGGATGGCTATCACAAAATGACAGGTAGTACATCAAGACGGCCGGTATAACTCCTGCTGCGCCATTGGTTGGTGCCGTGACTACCCTTCCAAAGGCCGCATTCTCCTCGTTAACTGCCAGGGCAAAACAACTTACCCATCGAGTAGTATCGGTAAAAGAAGGCTTGACACTGCTGACTAGCTTGAGCCAATCCTCCAATGGGAGTTGATGACTGACTGTCGACAGCTTTTGATGAAGGGAATAAGCCCGCCGATTCAGTTTCAGCCCACCTGGTAAGGTGCCTGGTGTATGACACCCATTATAAATAGATTGTCTCATGGTTTGCCAGATCTCCATCAGTCCGTTCTTGATTTCATTTTCTGTTCGAATACTAAGTTCATTTTTCCATACCAATTGGGCAATCGAGAATCCTGTTGCATTGAGATGTTTTCGAAGATCAGCTTCCGTATTTATTGGATAAGGAAAGTAGTTGTCGGCTTCACTCTCTATCGGATGTTCATCACTTTCGATAAATCCTCCGCCGACCGAATAGTAAGTAAACTCCTTGGGCTCATTTTTCCCTTTTACTAAAAAACGAAGCCCATTGGGATGTCGCTTGAGAAATCTTTTGACAAATTTGATGTGTTTTTCAACGCCAAAAGGAAGGCTTTTCACACCACCCAGCCTGAGGGAACCTTCTGCTTTAATTCGTTCAAAGGTAGAAAGTAACTCAGCGGTATCAGCCGTGATCGGATCGTAGCCGGATAATCCCATGACCACAGCCAGGTCAGTGCCATGTCCGATACCCGTTTTGGCAAGACTGCCAAATAATCTTACTTCTATCTCCTTGATCTCTGAGAGATCGATATGGTTTAACAGATCTAAAGCAGCCCGCCATGGACCCATAGTATGTGAGCTGGACGGTCCTATGCCAATCTTGAAAATGTCAAATACACTAATGTTAGCCATAGAGACTTCAAATCATTCGATTGAATTCGATTCTAAACTAAGGAAATTCCAGGGCAGATTTCCAGTCATTGAATTGCCTGCGGGAAGACGAATGTCCAGGGCCTGTAGAACACCATTGGCGGTACTGAATCGATCAACCCAAAAAATCCTTCGGTACTTGGTTGGAGTTTCAAAATTCTAAGGCAAATTTATTTGGCCACCTTAACACTCAATCGTGATCTTTGCGATGTCATTCTTACTATGAAAAGCAAATCCCATTTGCGTGATGAAATGAGAAGCTGGCGAAATCAGCTAGATCCAGAAATGCATGCAGTCTGGAGCGAAAGGATCTGCACCAATCTCAACGAATTGGTCGGAGATCAAGAGATATCGACCATACATACCTTTCTACCCCTGGGCAGTGAAGTCAACATCGATCCAGTTATCCAAAGCTGCTTGAATAAAGGTCTTCGCGTTGTCGTATCCGAGACGCTAGATCCACCCAAACTGCGTCACCTGGCGTTGCAACCGGGAGCCCGGCTGGTGATCGGCAAATTTGGAACCAAATACCCCCATCCAGCAGATCGATATACCGGCGATTTCGATCTCATCCTAGTACCTGGGCTGGCCTTTGATCATCGGGGAAATCGAATCGGTTATGGTTTGGGGTATTACGACCTTTTATTGGCAAATCTTCCTACAACATGCCTCAAGGTGGGTGTAGCGTTTGCCCATCAATGTCTCACTCACAATCTTCCCACCGAAGATCACGACCAACCGGTAGACCTGATTGTCAATGAGCATGGGACTCGTCGAATTCGATCATAAGCTTGCCGGTTTGTGACACATGCTTCTTCACCCTGTAGAGGTAAGTGAATGAAAGTTCCTTAGTCAAGCAATTTTTTGTGATATTGCCTCGCAAAGAACTTTACACCAACGTCTGGTAAGGTTCACATCAAAGGAATCAAGGTAAGCTATTGGACAAGAGGCTTCAATGAATAATGTGAATCGATATGAGTTAGTCATTGAATCACAATAGGGCAAGCCAGGGAGGGTATCAATGCTGCGAATAAAAGTAAAGTGAGCCTCCCTCCAAATATCAGTTGCACATGGACGAACAAAAGTTTTTTGAGATCGTAAGCGAAGCATGGAAAGACTACGATCCTAGTCGCGAGATTGTTGCCATACAGGATATCAGTGCACAGGTATCTACCAATCACGTCTACAAAGTCTCCCTACCACGGCGCGAGTTTGTCATCGCTAAAGTTTCATTTTATGGCAAATTCGAACACTTTGTAGAAGATCATCAAATTATTAATTCTCTTTCCAACAATTTGCCTTTTCCCTATGAAAATTTTCTATCCAGGGCTTTCATGAAAGGGACCAAAATCTATGTGTACCGATATCTGGAAAGCGGTTTAGATATCTGGGTAATTTTCTATCGCCCAATCAAAGTGCGATCAAGATTACCCAAGCGGTTAGAAGAAGCACAGATCATCCGGTTGGGTCAATCATTTGCCAGTTTTCATGAAGCTTCCCACCGGATAAGAAATACCCTGCCCCCATCATCCAAGACCATGCAATATGACATCACTGAATTGATTCTGAAGATCCGGTCTTCTGACCAACCGATTTTCGGTTCAGCAGACGATCTCATTTTACAGCATGCCGATGAATTCCTTAGTGTCATGAATTCCCCAGAGGTGGCCGCACTTGACCGGATTCCCGTATTTGTCGATTGGAACATTGGAAATTTCTCCACCACTCCTTCATTACGATTATACTCCCGATGGGATTATGACTGGTTTAGGGTGAGTACCCGAATGCTCGATTTCTATTTCTTTAGCCGAATTGTTTCTTCGGTTGGAGACCGTACCTTTTTTCACTATTTAATCGATCCACTCATGGAAGATCGCTTTCTACTTTTCCTAAAATCCTATCATCAGGTTAACCCATTACGAGAAATCGAAATCCTTCTCCTTAAGGAAATATACCGTTTTTTTATTCTGAACTATGTCATCAAGGATGGACACTATTTTTTCAAAGAACATTATGCCACAAGGCTGCAGCAAGAAGCAATTGAGAAGTATCTATCTTCAGTGCAAGATTTTGTTGCAGATAAATTATTGACGGTACTTAAACCTTAAACATGACGGATTTTATCACGGTATTAGATCAGTACAAAGCAGTTTTTCTTGATTCCTACGGAGTCTTAAAAAATCATCGCGGAGTAATTGAAGGAGCCCGGGAGGTGATAAATGAGATCAGAAAGCGGGGAATGCCTTTGCGGGTTCTGACCAATGATGCTTCAAGGGGACAACAATTGCAAGCAGATGCTTTCGACCGGATGGGTTTGGATAATATTCTACCTGAAGAGATCATTACCTCCGGTATGATGGCCAGGCAATATCTTGAACTCAAGAAACCTCCGGGATTGATTGCGTATTTGGGCACAACAGATGCCGCGGAATATATTTTGGAAGCAGGACTTGAAATCATTCCCGTTAATGAAATTACTGTAGACAATATTGCCGCTGTGCAGGCGATGGTTTTTCTCGATGATGAAGGATTTGATTGGAACACCGACATCAACTTTACTTTGAATTTATTGCGTCACCGAAATATCCCAGCAATTGTCGCCAATTCTGACTCCATTTACCCGGTCTCAAAAAATGATGTTTCGATTGCCACTGGAGCCATCGCAAAACTTGTTGAAATTATCCTTGGTCGTGATTTTATTCATTTTGGAAAGCCCGATTCACAAATGTTTATGTATGGGTATGAGCAAATAAATCACTCGGGAAATATCCAGCGGTCGGAAATTCTCATGGTGGGAGATACCCTGCATACGGATATTTTAGGCGGGAATAAATTCGGACTAGGAACACTTCTGGTGCTTAGTGGAAATACCAGTCCAGAAAGTTTTGAAATGCGGATACGCTCGACTGGAATTATTCCGGATCATATATGCAACTCCATTGCTGACTAGCGGGATTTATGTCTTACTAATCGTGTTGAGCTAAATGAATGAATCTTCTAGCGTCATCGATAAATACTTGCTTAACCTATGATAATTTATAAAAAGCAATCTTTCCAAACCAACAAACCCTGTTCAATCTCGTATCGAAATTCAGATTTCTTCATTCTTTGCCTTAACTTACGGAGGTCCAGATATCGTAAACCATTTAAACCATGAAAAGAAGAAACTTTCACAAAATAGCAGCTGGTGCAAGTCTGGCACTAACTACCCGTCAGTGGTTTCAATCACATGACTCCTCCACCAAACCCATCCGTGTAGGTGTCATCGGATTGGATACCTCCCACTCCATTGCATTCACTAAAATCATTAACGGTGAGGGCGATTACGAATCCACACCTTTTATGGTGACCCATGCCTACCCACAGGGTAGCAAGGATATCGAATCCAGTGTCAGCAGAATTCCAGGCTATACAGCAGACATGAAAAAGCTGGGAGTATCGATTGTGGACTCCATTGATGAGTTACTCGACCAGACCCAAGTTATATTATTGGAGACCAATGATGGTCGCAGACACCTCGAGCAGGCAACACAAGTTTTCGAAGCTGGTAAAATCTGTTTTATTGACAAACCCATTGCAGCAAGCCTCCGTGATGTCATTGCAATTTTTGCTACAGCTGAAAAACATCAAGTTCCCATATTTAGCGCATCCTCTTTACGCTATTCTCCAAGTACCCAAGAGATAGCCAGTGGAAGCAAAATAGGTAAGATTTTGGGTGCGACCACTTACTCTCCCGCGACTCTTGAAAAAACACATCCCGATCTCTATTGGTATGGTATCCATGGTGTCGAATCGCTGTTTACTCTCATGGGTATAGGCTGCGAAGAAGTACGACGAATCTTTAAGCCCGATGTTGATGTAGTAACTGGAGTATGGTCAGAGGGTCGTATTGGTTCCTTCAGGGGTTTGAGAAGTGGGGAAAAAGGATATGGGGGCCTGGCCTTTGGAACAGATGGAATCGCCGAAGCGGGCAAATATGAAGGTTATGAACCCTTGGTTAGGGAAATCCTGGCATTCTTCGAATCAGGAGAGACCCCCATAAAGCCAGAAGAAACAATCGAAATCTTTGCCTTTATGACGGCAGCGGAAGAAAGTAAAAAGCGTGATGGTGCCGCCGTATCTCTGCAAGAGGTCATTGATATGGCGAAAAGCCAATAGAAAAATCTCACAGGTTTTTAACCTAGCCACAAGCAGACAGGTGAAAAATCACCCATCTTATCATGATGGTGCAAAAAGCAAAATAGCCATCTAGCAAAGTTCCCTGTACGAGTCTGATAATCATCGTTTGCCTACGATCAAGACCCATGGTTTCTCATCGGGGGCAATGAGAGGGGTTTGATCAATGATCTGATCTGCCTCAAATCTCCCGGTCTTGGGATCAAACCAACGGTACGTCTGTCCTTTGGGCAGTGATGGAATTTCGATTTCGCCTCCCTGGTTTAAGTAGGAAATATAGAAATTTGGTTCCTTGGCTAAGAGGGGCTGTCCTCTTGTCGTAAGGTCAGATCGCTTTTCCATGTCACTGAAATCAAAACCTGCAAAGGCCTTGGCCACATGTCCCACATACTGTGATCCTTCCAAATTCAATGCCTCCTTCCAGGACAAGGGCTGATCTGTCCAAGCAGGCCATCCCTCCTCATCAGCCGATACCTTCCACTGCCAAACACAGGCAGCACCATAGACCACCCCCATGGTTCCTCCAGACATCAATTGCATCCATGCTTCCTTTCCCTGCCACCACCCCAGTCCATTACTGCCATTATTCATGCCTTCATAGGTTGGCTCTCCGTTGGCACAAGCCTTTATGGGTTCGTTTTCGTACATGCGCTCTACTTTGTGATACAAATGCTCACCTCCATGTCCGGTTTGAGCCCATTGAAAATCAAGCCAGGGCGCTGCTTGATGACTCTTGTTGTAATGCATACAGTGTTTGATGGGATTGTCTACGGCCCACGACGCCACGTAGTCATCACAGGGGTTATAGTGCAGACCGGTGGGCTGCTGATAGCAATCCCACAGTTCCATCATCTCACCACTCTCTTTCACACCAGGATCATCTCCTCCATTGTCACCTGCCAGTAGCCAAAAAGCCGGTTTACTTCCGTAGCGGGCCAATAGGTACTTACAGTACCGTACGTATTCTCCGGGATCCACATAATTACCCAACACGTTCTTTCCTTTCCAGCCATAACCGTGGAACACTGGTTGAAATACTGGTACAATTTCATGATCAATGAGAATGTCGATCAACGTGTCCAAATATTGAAAATAACTGGAATTCAATTGATTGAGGTGACCGGCTGACAGATCTTTGAATCCACGCATAAACCCTCCCTCAGTATTACGGGCTGCTGGACCTTCTGCTTCCATATCGGGCTGAACACTCATCAATAATGCAGTATTGAATCCCTTGGCTTGTCTGTCTTGGGCATACCATTCAACCTGTTCTCTGGTTGCCCTGAAAGGCAGAGCCCAGGGTGTATCTCCGACCACCAGGAACGGTGTCCCGTCGTGATGCACCACATTTCGCTTCCCTGATGACATTTTCAACAATCCCCTGGCCAAGAGATTATTGGATCCCTGATACTGGGTGCTGCGAATACGCCCCGACTGTCCATGCAATTGTAGGTTGGCTTGGTCATCGCAGATGGTGTTCCAGCTCCAAATATTTCCAGTATCGGGAGGAGAAAACCTAATTTTCCAATGTTGGTCTCCATCATAGAAACCAGGCCGGAGTAGTGTATCAGATCCAGATATGAATTCGGCATAAAGCGACACATCGACATAGGGATTCTCATAAACCTTGTTTGATTCCAACATCAATTCCAAGGTATTCCATTGACCCACCTCCGGCAGTATAGTTTCATTTTGGCAGGCCATCATGTGAAGGATGAAAACGATAAGAAGAGATCTCATGGGGAAAAATTTTGTCATCGATAGTTTGATGGATTTGAATATACATAGAATAAATGCCACCATTGCCAATAGCAAAACTCCAGCATATACACTTTATCGAAATTTTTCTTACTTTTTTACCTACAACAAGTGAATCATATCATGAGTAAGAGCCGTCGACAATTTCTGAAATCATCTGGTTTTGCTGCATCTGGCCTGGCCCTATCTTCAATGTCTGCACCTTACATAATTTCAGCACGTCAAAGTGATCAAATTGCAGTGGCAGTCATGGGTGTCAGAAGCCGGGGTAAGGCACTGGCAAGAACTTTTGCTGCTGCCAAGGATTGTACTGTATCCTACATTTGTGAAGTTGACGACCGATACGTTGCCGATTGTCTTTCAGCTGTGGCAGAATATCAAGACGTCAAACCCAAAGTGGAGAAAGATATCCGTAAAATCTGCGGTGACGCTTCGGTGGATGCTGTAGTCATCGCAGCCCCTGATCATTGGCATGCTCCCGCTACCATTATGGCATGCCAAGCCGGTAAGCATGTGTATGTGGAAAAACCGTGTAGTCACAATCCTTTAGAAGGAGAATGGGTAGTGGAAGCGGCTAAAAAATACGATCGTGTTGTGCAAATGGGCAATCAGCGGCGCAGTTGGAGCAATGTGCAACAGTGTATGAATGAAATGCATGAAGGCATCATTGGCCGGGTATATCATGCCAGAGCTTGGTATGCCAATAGCAGGGGTTCAATTGGTAAGGGGAAAGAGGCGGAACCACCTGCAGCGCTCGATTGGGAACTGTGGCAAGGACCTGCACCCAGAAAACCCTATCGCGACAACATTCATCCCTACGAATGGCATTGGTTTTGGCATTGGGGTACCGGTGAAGCGCTAAACAACGGCACGCATTATCTCGATCTCATGCGTTGGGGTCTTCAGGTCGATTATCCAACCCTGGTCAATTCGAGTGGCGGCCGATACCACTTTGATGACGATTGGGAAACACCGGACACACAAGTCATTGCCCTTGATTTTCCTGGGAAAAAATCTATGGTCTGGGAAAGTCGCAGTTGTAATACCCTACCGGAATATGAACAAAGCTCTGGTGTCACTTTCCATGGTGATGGAGGCAGTATCCTGCTCTCAAGTGGTAATGCTTACAAGGTATACGACAATGATCGCAACCCAAAACTTATTAAGGAAGTGAAGGCCGAAGAATCAAGAGAATCACAACCCAACCCTACCAACACCGTGGGGCCTGGCCTGCGTTACGATATTGGCCACGTTGAAAACTTCCTCGATGTCATAAGAACGGGCGGTACCGTCAATAGTGAAATAGAAGGTGGCCACATCAGTGTTTTGCTTTGTCAGTTGGGCAATATTGCCTACCGTACCAAGTCTACCCTTCAGATCGACGCCAACAATGGCCACGTAATCAACAATGAAGAGGCCGAAAAACTTTGGAGTCGGACTTATGAGCCCGGCTGGGAATTGGTTGTCTGAGGGTAGACAATGCTGATTTGTTCGACATTCCATGGCCTACACGGATAATATTTCAAGATTATCACGTCTCACCTCTATTTTACTGAAGCTTCAGTCCAGTTCGTTCATTTCTGTGACCGAGTTGTCTGAACATCACCATGTCAGCACAAGAACGATCTACCGCGATCTGGATGCGCTCTCTCAAGCTGGGGTGCCCGTCGTGGCTGTTGAAGGGAAAGGATATACCTTGATTGACGGATATAATGTACCACCAGTTATGTTTATTGAATCGGAAGCCAACGCGATCATCTTTGGTGAAAAACTGATATCAAAAACGAAAGACGAGTCACTGATTTCAGAATTCAAAAGAGCTACCGATAAAATTAAATCCGTTTTAAGAAGTAGTGAAAGAACCAAGGCAGACTTTCTGGCTCGGCGCACCATCATTGGAAAAAATTGGGATGATGAACGAACCAGTTCATACCTGTCAGAAATTCAATCTGCGCTTACCAATTTTAAGGTGTTGGAAATCGAATATCTGAGTGCCGATGCCATTTCTAGTACGACACGAGATGTAGAGCCTTTCGCCATTTATCACAATACATCGGAAAATTGGGTTTTGATTGCCTGGTGCCGGCTAAAAAATGATTTTCGCTCTTTTAGAATAGACCGGATCAAAAAATTAAAACCATTACCAGTGACTTTCTCACCACATAAGACCACCTTGGAAGAGTATGTTGAAGTGCAGAGGAAACGGCATTCGAAATAAGCTGTGACAAAGGGTTGTCACTGAAGGGGTATATCTTTGAGACAAATAAATTTTTTCATGCATTCCACAAACTACTACAACACCTTCATCGAGATCGCCGAAGATTGTCCGGCAACTAAAGGGGAGATGCCACCTCTAAAGGGGGAGAAGAAAACCATTGCCAATCTGCAATTTGATATGCTTTTCGACAATCCTTACCGGTACACATCCGATGACATTATTTTCAGTGTATTTGCAGAGCGAAAAGAGATTCCCAAAAGAGAATGGAAGAATGAGCGTGAGGAATATTTTTCCAAGGGTCAGCCTTGTTTCCGGGCTTCTCCTTTAACCAAGAGATACGGATGGGGCGTGCACAGTGATGACCAGGGTAAAATTGCCATTTATGGGGTAGAAACAAAAGAGTACCAAAAATACCTGGCTGATGATTCAGTGCAAAAAGTTAAAGCCATGCGATCAAAAAAAACATGAAATGGATTTATCCGTGATCAGTGTAGATTGGTTAGATGTTTTGTTGGCCACTTTTGTGTACATCTTCTTTTGTGGTTTTTGGCAGCGGCCATTTGTTTTTGGTAAGAAGTGGACCACTGCCATGGGATTTGAAAGACCAGACGGTTGGAAAGAAACGCCGATCTACTATACAATTCCTGTGACTGGATTTTTTTTTGTTTGTTTGACGCTGGCCACAATAAATTCAATCATTCGGATAGATCATATTGAGGAGGCCGGATTTCTGGGCCTGGCAGTAGGCGTGGGGTTTTTGTGTCCAGTGACAATGGTTAATGCGGTTGTACCAGTTTTTGGCAGGCCGTTGGAGGTAGGTCTGATCACTGCGTCGGCACATCTGGTTGCCGACGTCTTAGCATCTCTGGTCATTTATGTGGGGTAGTTGCCATTTGACCGGCTCATATGAAATTTTTCCTTATCTATGCCTCTATTTTATAATTGCATTAAATTCTCAATATGAAGAAGAAGCTATTTAACTTAGGTTTGGTCCTGATTATGGGACTATGGAGTTTTTCTGCACTCGCTCAAGACAAGCCAGCACCATCCCCCTTCAGCAAAGTAGAACAGAAGGTTGGACTCACGGATGTCACCATTGAATACTCTCGCCCATCAATGAAGGATCGCAAGATCATGGGAGGATTGGTACCCTATGGCAAACCCTGGCGGACTGGTGCCAACAATGCTACTAAAATCACCTTTAGTGATGACGTTACTGTTGAAGGAAAAGAATTGGCAGCCGGTAGTTATGCGTTGATGACCATACCCGGAGAAAACAGTTGGGATGTCATGTTTTATACTTATGGTGACAGAAGTGCCGGTGCATACGCCGATAAGGAGCCGGCAGTGAAGGTCTCCGTTGAACCAGTTGCTATTGATTGCACCGTTGAAACATTTTTGATCAACATCAATGAGTTGCGAGACAAAAGTGCTTCCATTCAACTTGTTTGGGAACAAACCGGTGTACCCATTGCCTTGGGTGTAAAATAAAAGGACCCCCTGTTACGATTAATCAGCCTGGTCTATTGCGACCGGGCTTTTTTATTTGCGAACCTTTCCAGATCCGGGGTCTCAACCGGATCTCCAATTCCATTCCTAGCCGGGAAGGATCCGAGTGTTCACACAACTTCATCTTTTCAATGTGAAAATCAGATCTGAATAATTTCAGATACAATGCTTTGTTTCCTCCAAAGGGGGGCCGATTATCGTACAAAGGTGCATTAAACAAAACTCCAGCTAGTAAACCATCGCTGGCAAGTAGATTATACATTTTCTCCACATAGTCTTGACGCTGGTTGGGATTCAGAGAACAAAAAAAGGTTTGCTCCAAAATGAGGTCGTAACTACCGGACAAATCAAAAAAATCTGCCTGGATCAATTGATTCCGGGGAAAGTTGGGATACCTCTTCTGAAAATTGTTGATTGGGGCTTCAGCCCAGTCGACCATGTACACCTGATCAAAACCCTTTTCATACAAGTAGGCCACCTCATATCCATTGCCCGCTCCAGGCACCAAAATCTTCAAATCCCTGCGCCTTAGTTGATCAATGATATGAACCAATGCTCGTGAAGGATGGCCAAGATCCCAGCCGAGTCGACCCATAGTATAGCGGGCTTCCCAATATTCCGCATCTAAAATATCACCCATAAATAAAAACTACTTTGACCGCATACAGGCGGATTGGGCCAAAAACTGACCGAAAAACAATGGCCTTCCTCCCCCTAACGGGCAGTTTTTATCTAAGGCCATAATTATACTCCGTTCGTTCTTCGTTGCGATCGGTTGCTGGTGGGGGTTCAACAGAGAGGGCCGAAATCTCTGCACGCAAATCCGAGGTCATATTGACATCAAGAGCTGCAAGGGAAGACTTCAGCTGTTTAGTATTTCTCGCACCAATGATTGGTGCAGTCACTGCCGGATGACTACCAGCCCAAGCTACTGCCAAAGAAACAGGATCATATCCATGATCCCTGGCAAAGTCAGAAAATCGATCAGCAACTTGGTACACCCAGTCAGCACCGTAGCGTACTTTATACATCTGATTTTCGATCAATCTGCCTTCATCCGGTCGATGACCATCCCGGTATTTGCCACTCAGCAGACCTCCACCCAAAGGACTGTAAGAAATGACCCCCAGTTGTTCAGAAACTGCCAAGGGCAATATTTCGACCTCAGCTTGACGTTTCACCAGGTTGTACATCGGTTGTAGACATTCGAATCTTGACCAACCTTCCTTAGCGCTGATTCCCAGTGCCTTTGCTACTTGCCAAGCCGCATAGTTGCTGGCCCCCAAATACAGCACTTTGCCCTGTCTGACCAGATCATTAAGAACACCTAAGGTCTCCTCCAGTGGTGTCTTATCGTCAAAACGATGTATAAAATACAAATCAATCCGATCGGTATTCAAACGTTGAAGACTGGCTTCAATCGATTTTGCAATGTGGTAGCGGGTAGCTCCACAGGCGTTGACGTCATCACCGGTCTTGAAAAAAACCTTGGAAGTGATGATGACCTCATTGCGACAATCCTTTATTAATCTCCCGAGAATGACCTCTGACCTGCCCTTCTCATAAACATCTGCACAATCAAAAAAATTAATTCCTACATCCCGACATGCCGAAAACATCTCCCTCGAAGTTTTCTCGTCAGCGATGCCTCCAAAAGACATGGTACCGAAACACAGCGGCGATACCATTACACCAGTTTTGCCTAAAAGACGGTATTCCATTCTAGCTAGCGAAAATTTTTATGCTCAATAAGATATTTGTCAGTTGATCTGTTGGATGATTCCATCTGCACTGATCTCGAGTCGGGTCAATTGTTGTATTTTTGGCTCTGCGTTTTCAATAACGACCAAATCTGCCACCAGTGCCTTCTGCTGGTTTGGATCTGGAAACACTTGTAATAGAGCCATCTCTTGGGGGTTAATGGCAAAAATATCTAAAACTGATTTATACTTTCGATGCACTGTGGTTAGTAATCGGACCTTTTCCAACCCATGCCGGCAGGAAATCACAAATAAACCAAAATCGAGTTCTTCTTCAGGAGAAAGGCTGGGAAACACAAATTCAGCAAGACCGTAGATGTCCTCATATTTATTTTCCGTCAATCTTCTATACAGTAGTCCATTCAACAATGGCACGCTATCCTCAAATGTGAAAGGCTCTCGACGGTCAAACTCTTCAACTTCAATGACAGGTACTGCATCCAAAGACTGGTCCAAACAACCGTAACCCGAAAGCAAGATCAATAAAGCACATCCCAAGGGGAGAAACACGGTGTTAGTCATCTTAGGTGGTTTCATATTTTTTGAAGATTTTCCTGATTCGGATCATTTCCGATGTAACATCCAGACCTTCTTTAGGTGGGGCTTGTTCGATTACCAGATATCCAGTATAACCTTTTTGCAGTAATGTTTCTACGATCAATTCACCCTTTGTGACCCCAGTGCCATACGGCACGGACTTGTACGTTCCAACAGCTACAACATCTTTGATGTCTACATGATTGATTTTATCGTGAAACCTGTCAATCACTTCAAGATTATCCACTGAGGCACCATCAAAATGGCCCATATCCAAGCACATTCCTACATGACTGGAATCAACAGCGGAAAATATTCGGTCGTAATCGTCCATATTTTCAATGTTGTTGTTGGCGTGATTTTCTACAGCAATGATAACATCCATTTCTTCTGCGGCTGGTGCGAGTTCTCTCAGGACAATAATTACATTTTCAAGTCCACCCGCTTCACCTCTTTTGGATCCGGTAAATTTTACCCGGCGAGCTCCTAGATTTTTCGCTTGTTGCATTAGCCACAACTTATGTCCTACATCCTTGGTTACATTACCTCCAAAAGATGACCCTTGAAGTGAAATCGGCGTCAGTCCGTGCTGATAGCATCTCAGCCGGATGCTTTCAATGCCCCTTGGCGTGATATTGCCACCATACCATACATTAAACTCTACATTGCTTATACCTGTCTGGGGGATGATCTCAAAGGCCGGGTCAAACTTTTCATTTCCAAAGCCATCAAGACAAATCGTCGCCACCGCCAGCGCCACATTTTCATTCAGCTGGTCAGCAGTGTCAGAAAGCTTGAGGGACAAGGGTGTAATCATGACCGTACTAGCCTGTAGGAAGTCGCGTCTATGCATCATAAACTCAAGTTTGCAGTCGAAGTTATCCAAAAACATCAAAAGAAAAATGCTGGGTATGTCTTTCTCTCTTCCGCTAAGGATAGAATTGCTTAAACGCTCAAAATTCCCATTATCCATCCAAATTTCGGATATTTGCAGCCTTTTTACGTCCACACTAAAATGTTGTCATGCCCAGAGTATTCCTGCTATTGACCTTCTCTATCTATTTTGGTTCAACCAGAGCACAAGAATTTAGTGAAAATAACGGCCAGTTAAATGTCTATATAGATTGTTCATATTGTGATATGACAATTCTTAGGTCGCAGGTTGACTATATCAACTATGTCCGGGACCCTAAAGTTGCGGATGTGCATATTTTGGTGAGCCGGGTAGCAAGCGGTGCCAGTGGATACAATTATACCCTTCGTTTTCTCGGGAATCGACAATTTGATGGCAGCGATCAAGAGTTGTCTTATCAGGATGTCGCAGGCAACACTCACCAGGAGAGACAAGAGCAGATTGGGAATGTCATTCAGACCGGATTGGTACCATTTTGGATGCACACTGGTCTTCGTGATCAAATGGAGATCCAAGTGACTCGAGTAAAAAGAGAAGGCACTCAGAAAATCTTGGAAGGGCCGGATCCGTGGAGGAATTGGATATTTTCACTAGAAGCCGGTGGATCGGTAGATGCTTCGTCAAATACGACTGAATTTGAAAGTTGGGGAAGGGTAAGGGTTGACAAAGTATCTGAAATGTGGCGTATAAGAAATCTGCTATATGCGCGGGTCGAAACCGGTCGTTTCGAAAATGGAGACGAAGTGATCACTAGTTCGAGAGAACGAAATTATGCCTACAGTAGTGCAGTCCGGAGTCTCAGTGACCACATGTCATTGGGTATGTTTGTTTCCTTGTCCAGAAGTACCTTTTCTAACTTAGATCTATCGACCAGGTTTGGGCCTGCGGTGGAATACAATATTTATCCCTACGATGAGGTGTTTCGACGCGAATTAACCGTCTCCTATCGAATCAGTCATCTCTATCGCGACTACACCGAACAGACCATTTTTCAAGAATTGTCCGAGCATCTATTCAATCATGCAATCGTTATGGCTGCTCGTTTTAAGCAGCCATGGGGAAGCCTCTATGCTCAACTTGAAGGATCACACTTCTTGCATGACCCTTCTCAAAACCGTCTCGAATTTGAAGGCAGGTTGTCGTTTAGGGTCGCCAGAGGTCTTTCTATTACGGTTGGAAACGAAATCGAGCTCATTAATGATCAGCGATCACTTCCGGCCCGTGATATATCTTTGGAAGAACTCTTGCTGGCTCAACGACAAACTGCCACCGATTTCCAAATCAATGGTCAATTTGGTTTTAAGTATACCTTTGGTTCCATTTACAACAATGTAGTCAACACCAGACTCTAATCTTGAAAGCCTGATTCGAGCACTCACATCCTAGCTGGAGAGTCATTTTTGCAGCTCTCTGGTCTCTGCATTAGTTGTTATCTTGCGGGATCACGGGTCATCTATGGCAGAGCAAACTTACCAGTCAGATGTTATCATTGTCGGAGGTGGTCTGGCTGGTATCGTAGCAGCCCTTGACCTCTTAGAATCAGATCAGAAAATCACCATTGTTGATCGGGATAGCGAAGAAAATTTTGGTGGTCTGGCCAAATGGGCCTTTGGTGGAATGTTTTTCGTAGATAGTAAACATCAACGAAAAGCCGGCATTAAAGATAGCACAGAGTTGGCTCAACAGGATTGGTGGTCCTGTGCCCAATTTGCACCAGAAGATACTTGGGGCCCTCGCTGGGCCGAACAATATATACACCTGTGTACCTCTCACGGCTACCAATGGTTAAAGCAGCAGGGTGTGGGATTTTTTCCGGTGCTCAATTGGGTCGAAAGAGGTTTATTGAGACCAGGAAATTCGGTACCCCGATTTCACATGGTTTGGGGTACTGGATGGGGTCTGGTGATGCAGTTGGTTGAAAGGATAAGGCGGCATAAAAACAGTGCGAATCTGCGTTGCCATTTTAGGCACAGAGTGCAAGAGATCCAGCACCACAATGGTCAAATCACGGGCGTATCCGGCCGACGAGAAGATTCAGACAAAGATTTTCTGGCCTTAGCTCCAAAAGTAGTTATCGCGACGGGTGGGATCAACGGAAGCATTGAAAAGGTAAAGGCCAATTGGTACAAGCCCTGGGGAGAGCCTCCAACGACCATTTTAAACGGTGCCCACCCCTTTGCAGTGGGTGATCTTCATGAGGCCACTCAAAGAATTAATGGCAATATCACCCATCTCGACCGTCAATGGAATTATGCTGCTGGCATCAGACATTACCGACCACGCCATCCTGATCATGGCCTAAGTCTCGTACCAGGAAAATCTCAACTATGGCTAAATTACGAAGGTCGGCGATTTGGACCCATGCCACTGATGTCTCCGTATGACACTAGATACGTGGTAGAACAGATATGTCGAGAGCCTGTCAAATATTCCTGGCAGGTATTGAATATGAAAATTGCACTCAAAGAATTCGCCATCTCAGGATCAGAACACAACGAGCTGGTGCGTGATAAAAAATTCTTGCCGTTTATTCTTAAAACGCTTGTAGGAAATAACCGGAAATTGGTCGATAAGATTGCATCCAATTGTGAAGATTTTCTCGTAGCAGATACCTTGCCCGAGTTGGTTGGAAAGATGAATAATTTGACCGGAGAAAATCATGTTAAGCTAAAATATCTGGAAGATGCCATTGCGCATTATGACGGCCAAATCTACCGGGGTTATTACAATGATGAACAACTCAGGCGAATTGAATACGTAAGAAAATATCGAGGTGATCGGGTACGAACTTGTAAACACCAGCCGATCCTGGATCCAAAGGCAAAACCACTCATTGCCATAAGATCATTCATTTTGTCACGGAAAAGCCTTGGAGGTATTCAAACGGATTTGCGATGCCGGGTGTTGTCCCAGCCAGACCAGCAGGGCGGACAACAAGTACTGGAAGGTCTTTATGCCATTGGTGAAGCAGCTGGCTTTGGCGGAGGAGGTATGCACGGATTCGGCTCTCTAGAAGGTACTTTCTTGGGTGGATGTGTAATTACCGGGCGGGTTGCCGCGGCTGATATTGCAGGTAAGAAACTAGTGTAGAATAATACTAGACGAAAGTATATACGTCAATCAGAAAAGACCATCGTGAAGACATTGGAAACATTAATCATTGGTGCTGGACCTGCTGGGTTAGCAGTAGCAGCTCGCATGCGAAAGCGAAAACTTTCCTTTACCATTTTAGAGTCGGCAGATCGCATCTCATCATCCTGGTACCGACACTATGATCGACTACATTTACATACAGTGAAAGAACTTTCTCATCTGCCTCATTCACCCTTTCCTGAAGATTATCCAAGGTATGTGCCTCGCGAAAAATTGATTCAGTATTTCGAGAATTATGCAGCGAGATTTGACATCAAACCCCTTTATGGACACGAAGTAAAAAGCATCAAAAAAAATGATCAATCCTACATTGTGCATACCAGTCTCAAAGATTTTTCTGCAACAAATGTGGTCATTGCCACAGGTGCAAACCGAATCCCTATTAAACCGAGTTGGCCAGGGCAGAGAAGTTTCTTGGGTACGTTGATTCACAGCTGCCAATACAAAAATGCTACACCCTACCATGGGCAGCAAGTACTTGTCATTGGAATGGGAAATACTGGAGCAGAAATTGCCCTTGATCTCGCAGAATCTGATATCCCCGTCTTGCTAAGTGTTCGAAGCCCGGTAAATATCGTACCTCGTGATATGAATGGACGGCCAACCCAGCTAACAGCCAGGCAGTTGGCTAAATTACCATTGGGTATTGGTGATTGGTTGGGCACACAAATACGAAAATTGTATTATGGCAATCTGAGAAAATATGGACTCACTCCGAGCAAGATGCATCCGGCTCAACAACTCAGAGAAACCGGCAAAACTCCGGTTATTGATATTGGAACCATACAGAAAATTAAGGAGGGTAAAATCAAGATAATTCCTGACATTAAAACATTTACTGAGAAGGGCATTCTTGATCGACATAACCAAGAACATAATGTCGATACAGTGATATTGGCTACCGGTTATCGATCACAATTGGAAGATTTCCTATTTGACACCGAAGGACTCCTTGATAAAAATGGTTTTCCAAAATCACCAATAGGACAAGGAAACTATGCCGGCCTCTATTTTTGTGGCTTCGATAATTACCAACTCGGTGGTATACTGGGTACAATTCACGAAGATTCCAAAACCATCGTGGATCATCTGAGATAGATAGAGATTGGAAAGATTGGAGAGATTGGAGAGATTGGAAAGATTAGAGAAATTGGAGAGATTGGAGAGATTTGAAAGATTGGAGAGATTGGAGAGATTTGAGAGATTGGAAAGATTGGAAAGATTGGAGAGATTGGAGAGATTGGAAAGATTGGAGAGATTGGAGAGATTGGAAAGATTGGAAAGATTGGAGAGATTGGAAAGATTGGAGAGATTGGAGAGATTGGAAAGATTGGAGAGATTGGAGAGATTGGAGAGATTGGAGAGATTGGAGAGATTGGAAAGATTGCTTGCCCTCCAAAGCTTTATGCCGAGGAGGGGATAGAAAATAGCGTAATAATTAAAAGCTACAAAAATATTAGAAAGCAAATATCCTATGGCGTTGCTCAATCGGATGAGGATTTATTGCAGATTCTGGAATTGCAAAAGGCCAATCTGTTTACGGTGCTTACCCAAGACGAATTAAAGGCAGAAGGGTTTGTAACGGTTCAACACAATCTGCCACTCCTCAGAAAAATGAACCGGCCATTTCCACATATTGTAGCCCGTCAGGGCAACAAAATCATTGCCTATGCCTTGGTGATGTTACAACATTTGGCTCCTGAGATTCCAGCATTGCAGGAAATGTTTTCACGATTGTCCAATCTTAGCTATGAAGGAGTACCGTTGTCAAACCAACATTATTTTATTATGGGACAGGTCTGTATCTCAAAAGCCTTTCGCGGAAAAGGAGTTTTTGCTGGATTATATGAGGAAATGAACCGGAGAATGCGCCATCAATACAATTTCGTGATTACAGAAATTAATGCGGAAAACCAACGGTCGCTAAGAGCCCATGCAAAGGTTGGATTTACAAAGATTCACACCTATCAAAACACTGAGGGACAACAATGGGTCATCGTCCTTCTATCATTGGGTCCTAAGCCTTAGCGAAGGTGGGGAAAGATTCTGGGAGATGGATTGCAGAGATTGATTGAACATTCGAAGCTCTGGCGAAGGGCCTTACCAATTGGGCCTCAGTGATGGTTGCGTTCATTTCTGAATTTTCTTATCTTACCGATTCCAATCGTATTCCGCTTTTCTTATGATTTGTATTGTGTAATCCATAGTCTCATGGATTTGCATGCTATTTTTTTATCTAAAACACAGAATCATGATGAATGAGCAATTCTACTCAAATTTTAAGACCCTGCTTGGGGCCCTGATCTTGACTACACTGATGGGATGCAGCAAAGATCAGGCTCTGGTTACTGCAAAGGATGATCACAGCGAGGTTACCTTCGATCGTCGGAGTTCAAATTTTAATTTTACAGCTGCTTTGAAGGGTCAAAATGAAATACCCCCCAAAGAGACCACTGCAGCTGGTAATGCCGTGGTGAAGATCAGTAAAGATGAATCTTTCATTTACTATAAACTGATCGTGGCTAATATTGAAAATGTCTTGGCATCGCATTTTCATATGGCACCTCCCGATGAAAATGGCCCGGTAGTGGCGTTTTTGTTTTCTGGTCCCGCGACCGGCCGGACCGATGGGGTACTGGCTGAAGGTACAATAACCGCTGGAGATGTCATCGGACCACTAGCCGGCGATTTGGATGCCCTTATCGATCGAATCCGGCGTGGTAGAATCTACGTAAATGTACATACTACTGCCATACCATCAGGTGAGCTCAGAGGCAACCTCTAAGAAAGGGTTAACTCCAGCTTATCAAAATCCCGGGGACATTTCCTCGGGATTTTTTGTTACCGGAGAACTGTGATAGGATACACTTCCTGAAATCTTGGCTCAGGCAATGCATTCAGCCAGTGAGGTGGAGGCATAGGACCAAAATCATTGGCACGGGCCACATAATCAACCCAACTTCTCAATCCAGGCATTGTGAAAAAAATTGAATGTTTGCATCTGGGCACATTGCGTTTGTCAGACTGGTCTATTCGACAAATCACATTACCTCGCTACGAATTTTTCTGAGGAATTGAACAAGATTGACATGTTGCGGGAAGGTGATCAGAAGTGGGATCTTCATCTGCATTTGGAATTTGAGAGGCCGGAGTCATGCCTTTCATTCAAACACAATGGCTGTTGTTTGATCCTTTTTGTAGAAGCTAACCTATGCCAGCAACTCTACAATCAAGCTCCACTCATAAACCGACCCAAGAATATCACCCCGACGGGTGAGGTGCATCAACCTCTTCTGTGATAGGTTTGTACAATAAAAGTTTATTTCAAATCCTTGAAGAAAAATCTTTTAACCATGATATGTAAATACAACAAAACTTCAATCAATCTACTGTCGATTCTAGCCATGTTTTTGACCATTCCACTCTTGCAGGCTCAACAAGATCTGGAGGTAGAAGATGGCAAGCTGATCGTTAAACGTACCAATCTGGCCAGTCAGGTGGAAGTCTCCACAACAGGGGCCAATGCCGATGCTTACATCCAATTTGGTGATGACGGAAATGCCAATGATGTCACCATGGGCTGGGATGGAGGTGACGAAATTTTTAAACTTAGTCTCAGCACGGGCTTGGAGAACTCCGGTTTTACGTTTAAAGAAAACAGCAATAGCGCCCGGTTTGGACTTGGCACCTTACCAGATGACAATGCGCGAGTGAAAATCAATTATAATTCCTCGGCAGGAACCACTCCTGAGGCACAATTGCTCATCCAGGAAAACAACAATACCGATTTTTCCCGGCTGCAATTTGGACAAAATGGGATCGATGCATATTGGCACGTTGCTGCCAAGGCATCAACCGTTGATGACCCCAAAATCAATTTTTACTATCACAATGGAACAACCGGTGACAATATCGTCACCATTGATGGGGATGACGATCGCCTGGGAATCAACGATGCCAGCCCTGATTACACTCTCGATATTCACCATGATTCAGGAACACCTGCCTCCGCACCCGGCAATGGGATTTCAATCGCCAATACCGGTGGAAACAATAACCAATGGCAGGTCTATGTCAATAACTCGTCAGGAGATTTGTCACTTTATAAAAATGCCGCTTTCCGGGGTGATTTTGATGCCACAACCGGTAACTACACGGCAGCATCTGATCGACGTTTAAAAGCAAACATCCGGCCACTGCGCAATCAACTGGCCATTATCCAAATGCTAAAACCATCCCAGTATCAATTTAAAGATAGAGACCAGAACCGGGAGTGCTTTGGATTGATTGCCCAAGACGTGCAGGAAGTCTTGCCAGAAATTGTCTCATCCGTTGGAAATGAAGAAGGTGAAGATCAAACGCTGGGAATATCCTATAGCGAACTCATTCCGGTGCTGATTGCCGGTATGCAGGAACAACAGGAAATCATAGAAAACCTAAAAAATCGACTTGGAGCCCTTGAAAACAAGAAAACGAAGAAGAAAAAGAAAAGGGCAAATAAGAAATGACCTTCATCAGGCAATTTTGATCATCCAAGACCCATCGCAAAAATACTATTAGGGAGTGCACAACGCTACGAGCCCAAGCATTGGTGCACTCCACTCTTAGCTCAAACTGTTCGATTTTCCAAGCTTCGGTCTTCCGATCTCTAGGATAAAGCAAGCCTTCTTGTTGGATGACTCAATTTCCTTTTATCTTTCCGAAGTCTCTTTATCTTACGGATGCCTGGTTAGATTTCGACTTTTTAACATCTTCATCAACCTTCCTCATTGTCAAACACACCATATCTCTAAGCTCTTTAGCCTCCAAATTCCCAAATCTCAACACCCTGGCAACCAAAGAAATCCAGGATGGCATACCAACTAAGCTCACGGTAGATTCGAAGCCTGAATCACCCTGCTCCCCAAATCATATAAGTCTCGCTCTCTGGCTGTATCGACACCTTTTTGCATTTGTGAAAAAGCCTGGCAATACATCCAAACTTTGTTGCCATCCCATGTCTTTTTTTTACACATTCGATAAATGATGGAATTATGGTCTGTAGGTAGGTGAAATCATCTGGGTCAAGGGAACACCGAAAACAAACTTCTTAGCTTGATCGAATTCTGAACATTCCAAAATAGTCTCCTCCATTTACACTTATTGCCCTTCAGTCACTTCGTCACGAATAGGCTCTCTGACAAGTCTGGTCTACATCCAAAACAGCTGTCTGTCAAACTCAATCAAGAATCGCCAGACATATCCTGATCATGGGAAAAGCATTACTTATATACTAATTTATTAACTTATATGTTTAAATCTATTTCCTATGCGTTGGTTACTTTCTTTGATAATCTCCATCGGCACCCTCAATGGTTACTGCCAGCACAAACATCACGAACAATCCCAGGATGAGGCAATCCTACCTGTTGTAGAGAATGTAGAGCCCCAGCCGGTTATTGCTCAGGGTATCCGCATTGCCGAAGCTTTAGAGTTCGTGGGCAATGCTTTACCTGACCAGGTTGTAGGTGAACTCATGAGGCTTCAGCAACAAGAATACAACAAGGAAACCGTGATCAGTGTGCAAAAGCTTCTCGATCCATTTTGTTTGGCTTTTATCCAAATCAATCCCGAATCACGCGTAAAGGTCAATGCAGGACCTGCAACGCCCACATTGATTCAAGATGGTTGGACCACATACCTGCTTAAGGTGCACAATGAGGCGAAAATTACTGCAGAAATAAAAGCCGAAAGCCCCAACGCATTGCCCCTGCTCCATCAATCGACTGGAGCGCATCGAATGAAAGAGGAAAATTATCTGGCACCAGGTCAGGTCGACAACCAATTTTTAGAAATGGCCATTTATCAAGGCAGACCACTAACCAATCGGTTGTCAGGGCTGGAACTGGATTATTTCCTGATCCAATTTTATACCCGGGAGAATGGTGCTCGCGAAGTTAAATTGGGCTTTAATGTAGGCCAGGGTACCCAGGACATTGGTTTTCGTAACACGATCGATTTATTGTTTCAAATCGAAAAATCGGTGAAGGTAATTTTTGATGTCAAGGACGATGACGGAGCCTCAACCATGGCCTCATTTGTCATCACGGATGGAAAGGATCGCTTTGCCGACGCCAGCAATTTGGACTACCGGATCGTAAAGGCATCCTCCACCCACTGGATTGAAGGCCAGGACCGAAAGACTTTTTCCGTGCCCACCCATGCCAAATTGCAGGGAATATTTCCCTTACCCGCCCGAAGGTTAGCAGCCAAAGATGAATATCCCGACTTCTTTTTTCAACCTCAAATTTACCGGAGTAGTGGAGAGCACGTATATCTTCCTCCCGGCCAGTACCAAGTCACCTATGGTCGAGGACCCGAATATTTGGAGAAAGTCAAACAAATATCCATCCCATCTGATGTTGAAGAAACTACCATCAGCTTTCAATTGGAACGCTGGATCCATATGGCTGATCAAGGCTGGTACAGCGCCGACCACCACATCCATGCCGCCGGATGCTCCCATTATGAAAGCCCTGAAGAAGGGGTACTGCCAGAGCACATGTGGCGACAAGTCTTGGGAGAGGATTTAAACATGGGCAACAATTTGACCTGGGGTCCCAGCTGGTATCATCAGAAGCAATATTTCACCGCACAAAATCATGAACTCTCTGACGATGGAAATATACTCCGCTATGACGTCGAGGTATCCGGCTTCCCTTCTTCTCACGCCGGACATGTCGTACTGCTCAATTTGCAGGAAGACGACTACCCTGGTACCACACTGATCGAAGAATGGCCATCGTGGACCTTACCAGTATTGCAGTGGGCAAAGGACCAGGGTGGCATCACCGGCTATGCCCACTCGGGTTGGGGATTGGCTCCCGTAGAACCGACTGAAGCACTACCTAACTATGTTTTGCCCAAGATGGATGGCATTGGTGCCAATGAATATATCGTAACTGTCACTCATGATGTCATCGATTTTTACTCCGCCGGGGATACCCCATGGCCATTCGAATTAAATATGTGGTACCACACGCTTAACTGTGGGTTTACGGTGCGTATTAGCGGAGAGACTGATTTCCCATGCATCTCTGACGAAAAGGTGGGTAGAGCGCGGATCTATGCACATTTAGAAGAGGGATTGAATTTTTCCGAGTATATGGAGGCACTGGTCAATGGCAATAGTTATGTAGGCACTGGCCATTCACATCTGATCAATTTTTCAGTGCATGGTCAGCCACTGAGCAATAGCGATAACCGGCTCATCCTCCCAACTCCCACCGAAATAGATGTCAAGGTTCGGGCAGCAGCCTACTTACCAGACCAGCAGGATGAGGTAGGAGCGATCATTCAGAATTCGAAAATGTATCAGTCGCCGTACTGGCATATCGAGCGAAGCCGGAAAGGTACAAGCCGAGATACAGATGTAGAATTGGTGGTGAATGGGGAGGTTATCGATTCTAAGACTATTACTGCGGATGGAGATTGGGAGGATGTGTCTTTTCGCCACCAATTGGATCAGTCGAGCTGGGTGGCAGTCAGGATCCCAGGTAGTGCACATACCAATCCCATCTTTGTCGAGATCGATGGAAAACCCATCAGGGTAAAAGAAAGTGCCCAGTGGTGTAGGCATGCAGTGGATCAATGCTGGAAAATGAAAGAATCACGAATCAGGGATGATGAGAAGCAAGCCGCTCAAGCAGCATACGATCATGCCCGTGAAGTCTATGATCGAATAATTGAAGAAAGTCGATAAAGGGGCTTAGTAGATTTCGAGATCACCAACTGATTTCCATTTTTATCTGTTCAGTATTGTCGGGTCGATGGGCATATCGATGATGTCTGGGCCTTATTGATATCCTTGGGATCTAGAAATGATAGGGCTTGGCCCACTCATCAATGGCCTCCCATGAGATGTTAAAATCTAGATTTCCTATCACAAGAAAAATGCCTGATAAACCAAGTCCACTTTTTTTGACATTATTTGGAATTAGTGCTAACTTTTATGTCAGGATCACTAAAAATCACATCATGGATAAATTGAAGCTTTACCTACCTTTATTTTCGTTTTTATTTATTGGCACATCGCTTATTTCCGCTCAGGAAAACCAAATGAGTTTTTTCATCACCAGTGAAGGACCGGGAGACGGTGCCAATCTCGGCGGTTTGGAAGGGGCCGATCAGCACTGCCAACAGTTGGCAGAAGCGGTAGGAGCAGGAGACCTTACCTGGCGTGCCTATCTCAGCACCAGTGCCACCGATGACATGGAAGCCGTAAATGCCCGTGACCGCATCGGTACCGGACCCTGGTACAATGCCAAAGGGGTGATGGTCGCTGAAAATGTGGATGACTTGCATAGTGACAACAGCAAGTTGAGCAAAGAAGTCTCGCTCAGTGAAAAGGGCGAAATGATTAATGGACGGGGTGACGATCCCAATATGCACGATATCTTGACGGGATCACAGCTTGATGGTACTTCCTTCACCAGTGATGGCGACCACACTTGCATGAACTGGACCAGCAACGCCGAAGATGGCAGTGCCCAGGTAGGTCATCATGACCGCACCGGTGGAGGAGAAAACCCCACTTCTTGGAATTCTGCTCATGGTTCACGTGGTTGCAGCCAGGCCAACCTACAAGCAACGGGAGGCAATGGGTTATTTTATTGTTTTGCGGTAATTGAATAGTAGGATTTTGGTCTTTGGTTGGTCTTTGGTCTTTAGGCATTGGTCTTTCTACTCTGTCCTCTCATGAAATCCGTTGACAGAATAATGCAAACCACCAACTGATTGAATTCGGATCTTGTGGGTTGTATCTTGGGGTTTTTGTAAAGGCAATTGGCACTTGGTCTTTGGTCCATAATCTTTGTGACCCTCTCCTCTCATGAAATGCTTTGGCCGAAAAGCATCTACCGATGGTTGATGGATCTTGTGGATTGTATCTTGGAAATTCTGCTGAAGTGTGATAAAGGCCGAGTAGGATTCGCTGGAACAGTCTTGTTCACCATTTCCTGAGTGGGTTTCGTTCCCTTGGTGCTCTTCTGTCCTACAATCTCTTTTGATCATGATGGCTCTACCAGTGTCCACGCCCTCCTTTCTGCAGGATCTCTAACCTCAAAAGCTTAACTTTGCGCTTTCCAAGCTTTATTTGGTTATGAAGAATTTATTCCTGCTATTGTTGGTCATCTGTTGGATCTCTGCCATCGGTCAAACACCCTCCAAGTTTGACTTTGGCAAAATGTGGACATTCGAAAATCCTCCCACCCAACATTTTGCTGAAACTTACGACTTTGAACCCGAAGAAGGTTGGTTTGAGGATGTCAGGATGGCAGCGCTCCGCTTTTCCACATTTTGTTCAGCTTCCTTTGTTTCGTCGCAAGGGCTGATCATGACGAACCACCATTGTTCACGAAGCCTCATTCCTCAGATCCAAGAAGAGGGAGAGAATCTTGACGCCAATGGTTTTACTGCCGAATCACCAGATGAAGAGAGACAAGTTCCCGGCCTTTACGTCGATCAGTTGGTCTATGTGGAAGACGTCACAGAGCGGGTAACAGCCGAGATGGAAACGGCCGGAGATGAACAGAGCAAGGAACAACTGCAAACAGATATCTTGAATGGAATTGTGCAGGAATACGGCAGTAACAGCGAATTTGAAGGATTGTGGTTTCAACCCGTCACCTACTACAGTGGTGGTCGCTTTTCCATCTATGGTTATAAGCGGTATGATGACATCCGGTTGGTCTTATATCCGGAATCAGATTTGGGTTATTTTGGAGGTGATCCGGACAATTTTACCTATCCTCGATACAATCTTGATGTAACCTTTTGGCGTGCTTACGAAAATGGGGAGCCTATCAATACACAGGCCAACTATTTCCCCTTTAATACTGATGGTATAAAAGAAGGCGAGGTCGTCTTTAGTGTCGGTAATCCTGGCAGCACCGAAAGATATCGTACAGTGGCCCAATTGGAATATGACCGAGATTACCGGTTTCCAAGTACTTTAATGATGGTGAGGGACCGTCTAAAGTTGATGCGAAAAGAACTCGCAGAAAACCCATCACCCCAATTAAAAAATCAAATATTTAGTTATTCCAATGCCGAAAAAGCCTATGCCGGAATCTTAAAGGGGTTGCAAAACCCCGATCTTTTTGGCAGGAAAAAGGCGATGGAGGAACATATTCGGAATCATCTTTCCCAAGACAACGGGCAAGAGAATTCTTGGACTGAAATAGAAAAAATTTATGAAGAGATCTCTCCCTTCCATCCGGAAATAACCTTTCTGACCCCATCACCATTAAATGCACAAATTGTTCCGTTGCTCCACACCCTATATGATTATAGCAGCTCACTGAGCAACGGATCCACCGAGGAGGAGCTAGGTTCTTTGCGTGAACAACTCAGAAACTCCTTTGAAACGCTCTCTACCGAAAAGGAAATTCTCAACCTCACAGTGGTACTTTCTGAGCTGAAAATGATGGCCGATCCAGAAGATCAGTACATCAGACAAATATTGGATGGAAGAACTCCAGAAACAGCTGCCACTGAAATCCTCTCCGAATCGGGGCTTACCCAGGAGAAAAAATTGACTAAATTCCTAAAATCAAAACCCCGACAAGTTGAGAGATCCAAAGATCCCCTGATGGAATTGGCCAATCTTCTAATACCTGTCTATAAAACAGGAAACCAAAAATTTGATGAATACAATAAGCTTATTCGAAACCTGGAACAAAATGTAGCTAATGCTGTATTTCAGGTGTACGGCTCATCTCTTCCCCCAGATGCAACTTTCACGTTACGCATATCTGACGGAGTGGTAAAACCCTATGCCTATAACGGCACCATCGCTCCCATAAACACGACTTACTTCGGATTATACGACCGCCATTACTCCCATGGTGGAGTCACCCCATGGGATTTACCGGAGCGCTGGAAAAATCCATCCCTAGATTTGCTAAAATCCCCGATAAATCTCATATCGACCAATGACATTACCGGGGGAAATTCAGGAAGCCCGCTCATCAATAAAAATAAGGAGGCGGTGGGTTTAATTTTTGATGGCAATATTCAGTCTCTTCCAAGTAATTTTATTTTCGATGATGAATACAACCGTACCGTTTCTGTTCATGCCGGTGGAATTATTGCTGCCATTAAATATATCTATCGGGCCAATCGGCTGTATGAGGAATTGATGGATAATTGAGAGGGTGGTCTTTAGCTGTTGGTCTTTAGTCTTTGGTCTTTGGTCTTTAGCTGTTGGTCTTTGGGTATTGGTCTTTAGTCTTTGGTAGTGTCCGACTACGTACACCTTCGTACGAAAATGTACAGTCAACAAATACGTGAAATTCAGTATTACACTGGATATCAACCCCTTACAGCTCTGGCACGGTGTTGGTCCTCCTAAAATTGTACTTCTTTTTGAGCCCTGGTCAAGAAAGTATACATGAATGTTCGATCTTATTACCACATTCTCTCTTGATGCATTCGACAAATGTTGAAATTCGGCTGCCCGGAAATATTCCTTCCATGGTCTCTACCCTTGACCAACAAATCCAATTTCTATGTTGAGAAATTACTTCAAAATATCGCTGAGAAATATCTATAAACACAGACTAGTAAGCGCCATCAATATTATTGGACTATCGCTGGGAATTGCCTGTGCTGGCTTTTCCTATGTTTTTATTCAATTTGAATTGTCTTTCGACAATTTTCACCGAAATATTGATAACATTTACTACATCACCAGCACAGTAAACGATGCCATCCAAATTCCGGCTGTTCCCCTGCCGTTGGTTGGGCAGATGAAAGATGACTTACCTGGAGTCGTTGAAGTGCTTAGGTATGAAGAACAACAGATTATTACCAAGACCGGCAATAATGTTTTTGAAGAGAAAGCACTGGTGGTCGATACCAATTTTTTTGAATTTTTCACTTTCCCGATTCAAAGCAAAAACGATAAAAAACTATTCGCCAAACTCAATAATGTCGTGATATCTGAAGAAATGGCCGACAAATACTTTGGGCGATCGGATGTGCTCGGCCATACATTGTCCATATTTCATGATGGAACCGAAGAACCCTTTGAGATCAGCGCGGTAATGGCCAAGGTCCCAGCAAATTCCAGCTTCCAACCCGATTTTCTCATCTCCAATTCGTTCTACTACCGGAATAAGCCAGAAAGACTAACAGATTGGCACAGCTTGCCAACCACCGGATTCTTTAAACTGCGTTCACACGCCGATCTTGGAGAAGCCACCCGGCTATTGGCAGACTACTCAAGCAATAAATACAATGAACGATCAAAGTTTGACTTTACCATCCATGGTTTTAAAAACTATCGAGTGGGCGAAGGTCTATCACTACCAGCACTACAATCGCGTGTCGCGAGAAAGTCCCTTTTCATTTTCGGGTTGATAGGATTAATAGTCCTGCTGATGGCCTGTTTGAATTTCATCAATTTATCCAATGCACTGGGCTCGCAGAGGCACAACGAAATTGGTGTAAGGCAAATTCTCGGAGCTAAGAATATTCAATTGATGAAACAATACCTCGTGGAGTCAGTACTATTGAGCTTGATTTCATTATTTATCGCAATTATACTTCTGGATCAGGCGCTTAACTTGGCACCTGTGTTTGTTGGTCACGCGATTGATGCGGACCTACTGTCATTGAGACTCCTAGTTCCGATGGTGCTGATAGCGGTGGTAACCGGTCTGGCAGCCGGAGTATATCCAGGCTTCTTGATGTCTAAGCTTAGACCATTTCAAGTATTTAAGTCAACCCATAGGTATGGTGGCGACAATATGATCACCAGAGGAAGTCTTGCCTTCCAATTTATCGTATCCATAGGTCTTCTTTGTGGCACCATCACCATGTATCAGCAGCAGCAATTCCTATTGTCTAAAGACCTAGGGTTTGACCAAGATGAGGTAATCGTGGTTCCTACCCATATTGACCATAATAAATTAGCGGAGGCTGAGCAAAAGTTTCAAAGATATTGTCAAGAAGTGAAAAATATTCCTGGAATCCTTGGGACAGCTGGTGTATCCAATTCTTTTGGTCGTGGCAACCGTGCACAATTCATTAAGGAAGAGGACGGTTCCTTCAGTACAGTCTACGAATACCGGATTGACCCAAACTATCTTGATTTGCTAGATATACCGCTTGAGCATGGTCGAGCACTACATGCTGATTCTGAACGGGACCGCCATAACCGCATTATCGTAAATCGAGCTTTCATAGATAAGTATGGAATCGATCAAATCGATGGCTATGTTTTACCAGAAAAATTTGGAGCATTTGCCGGAAACACCATAGCTGGAGTTACAGCAAATTTCCACTTCAACCATTTGAGGGTTGAGGTGTTCCCCATGATGATGCATATGCGACCAAACGTAGGGTTTCAACACATCTTGCTAAAAATAAATACTGAGGATCTGCAACACTCACTTGATGGACTTAAAAAAACTTGGCGAGAACTTAATCCCGAAAAACCCTTTGAATTCTTTTTTCTCAGTGATGACATCCAAAAGCAATACCTGGCTGAAGCACAATGGGTCTCGATCACCAGAATCTCAACTGGCATGGCGATACTCATTGCCATCATTGGACTTTTTGGTTTAATATCTCTATTATTGAATGAAAGGGTTAGGGAGATCAGCATCAGAAAAATACTGGGTTCCAATTTTTTCGGACTACTGTATCTGTTTTCCAAAAGATTTATCGCAATAATTCTAGTTGCTGCTCTGATTGCTATTCCGTCAGCATGGTACATCATAAACTCCTGGCTGGAAAACTTCGCATTCCGGATAGACGTAAGCTGGTGGGTTTTTGCGGCTTCCTTCACCACGGTCCTGCTTATTGCCCTGTCTACTATTGCATATCAAACCATGCGTACATCGATGGTTGATCCAGCAAAGGTTTTAAGGGCAGACTGACTTTTTCTTGTTATTGGTCTTTGGCTTCTGGTCTTTGGCTATTGGTCTTTAGTCTTTTCTGGTCTTTGGTTATTGGTCTTTGGTCTTTGTAGTCTCTCCCCTCATGAAATCTAAAGGGCCGAAAGCAATACATCAACCATATCCCTTATTTGGTAAGGATTGGATAATGTAGGTACTTTAATATTTTGTCGAGTCTAATCTATCATTCATGAATTTTACAAATAAGAAGGTGTTGGTAACCGGTGGCTCACGAGGCATTGGGAAGGAGATTGTTAGGGCATTTGCAGAGGCAGGAGCTCAGGTGGCGATTCATTTCCGGGAAACGAAACTGGAGGCAACGGTTTTACAGAAATCTTTACCTGGCTCAGGGCACATAGTGGTGCAGGGCGACATCAGTAAATCGAATGACTGCCAGAAGATCGTGGAGACAACTATAGCACATTTTGGCAAGCTGGATGTACTGGTGAATAACGCGGGTGTTTTAATCCCTCACTCAGTAAATCAAGTTGGGTTTGAGGAGTGGAATACAACCATCGATCATATTTTCCAGGTGAACGTACTCGGACCAGCTCGTCTTATTCACCAGGTGACCGCGCATATGATCAGACAAGGTGGTGGACGCATAGTCAATGTGTCTTCACGCGGTGCTTTCCGGGGGGAACCCAATCAGCCCGCTTACGGTGCCAGCAAGGCAGCATTGAATGCCTTCGGACAAAGTCTGGCTCAAAAGCTTGCACCTTACAACATATTCATTGCCACAGTAGCACCCGGATTTGTCCAAACTGATATGGCTCGTGATGTCTTGCAGGGAGAAAGTGGCAAAGCTATTAGAAATCAGAGTCCCCTAGGGCGAATCGCCCGGCCAGAAGAGGTGGCAAAGGGGGTCCTCTTTTTGGCTTCCGAGGGCACGGACTTTATGACGGGATCGATACTGGATATTAATGGTGCGTCTTATTTGCGATCGTAGCATTTTTGCTGGATTTCTTCACGAAATGTGCTCCTTTACACATTTGTCCACCCAATAATGGGGAGATTTACACATTCCTACAACGAAAAGTCTGTCCTTATTCATCCAGAAAAGTTGTGCTGATTCTTTTGGTTTCCGGAAATTGTCACTTATTAATAGCTATTTGAAAATGCACCTTTACACTATCATTATTCCCATCATTTTGCTGACTTGCACACAGCTCTTTTTCATTCCATACCACTCGATCACATACGGAGATAAAGAGCTTGCACTCGATTCAGTTGATTTTTCGAGCATCGACAGCATTTTAGTTGAGGCCATAGAGGAGGAGCTTATCCCTGGGGCAGTGCTCCTGGTCAGCGTTGGTGATACGACGGTATACCACAAGGCATTTGGTTACGCTCAGCTGCTTGGCTACTGGGAGAGATTGAACTCACCTCAACCGATGACCATCGGTCATCGTTTTGACCTGGCCTCCTTAACCAAAGTCTTTGCAACTACCTATGGTATCATGCTTTTGGTCGATCGCCAACGGATTGATCTCGATGTGCCCATCAATACGTACCTGTCTGAGTTTCGTGGAGCTGCCAAAGACAGCGTAACCGTACGCCACCTGCTGACACATAGTGGAGGGCTCAAAGAGTGGTCTCCAATATATTACCACGCCGAAAATACCTATGAAGCAAAGGAATACATCAGTGAATTGCCTCTGGCTTACCCAGTCGGTACCGGTAGACACTATAGTGATCTGGGTTTTATGTTGCTGGGATACATTATTGAAGAGGTCACTGGAGAGGACTTAGATGCATTCTTAAAAGCAAACTTATACCAACCCATGGGTCTGGAATACACCTCGTTTAATCCCCCAAGGGACGGACCTCCATTTGCGGCTACGTCCCATGGCAATCCGTTTGAGAAAAAGATGGTCTACGACGATGACTTTGGATTCTTGTGCGACGAAGATCCCACCTTATTCCAACGCTGGCGGGATTACGTGCTGATAGGAGAAGTCAATGATGGCAATGCATTTTATGCACATGGGGGTATTGCCGGTCATGCCGGCCTCTTCTCCACAGCAGCCGAATTAAACACCTTGCTACAATTACTGCTCGACCAAGGCCAGGCGCAAGGGAGGCAGTGGTTGAGCGAGGAAGTGATCGAACGATTTCTTAATCAAGATCAATTTGGCCACGGCCTGGGATGGGCTATGTCTTCGCCGGCAATACCTGTGGATGAGCTACCAGAGGGTTCTTTCGGCCATACTGGATTCACCGGCACTTTTGTTTTGGCTATGCCCCGATACAGGGCAAGCATTATTTTACTGACCAATCGCCAAAATCTGGACGTGAATGCTGATGGCAGATATCATTCACTGACACAATTGCGGAGAAAAGTCTCTGAAGCTGTGATCAAAACAATCGCAGAAAATTGATTACTCAATTTCACCAACTATACTAACTAATTTGTTTTTGGAAACTAAGCGCAGTTTATTAGTTGTCTCATGAATGAGATTGCTATGCTTAATACTAAAGGGTACCTCTACAATCAATTCACTAAGATCTCAGATGGCCTCACAAGTGTTCAAAACGACTCTTGATATTAATCGAAGAAAGCCTGGGGACCGGAGCTTCTTATCATCTGAAGTTTTTCCTTCAGATTTTCCTGATACTTATTCACCAAATCCTCATGTGATAGATCAGATGCCAAATTAACATATTGGCCAGGATCACTTTTGATGTTATATAACTCGATGCCCTTTTCAGCTTGCTCACCATATTGGATATAGGCATAATCCTGATCGCGTAACAAAAAACCATCCCGCATAGGTGCAACACTAAAAGCGGCTTCTCGCACAGCCTGATCAGGTCGGTCCAAGAGAGGTGCAATATTCTTGCCCTGCACGTGAGCGGGGATTTCCAGACCGCACAAATTCGAGATGGTCGGATAGAGATCCAACAACTCTACCAAAGAATGGCAAACACCTGCTTTTTTCCCTGGAACGCTAATGATCAGGGGGACACCAGAAGACTCATCCAGTAAACTGACTTTAGCCCAGAAGTCATGTTCACCCAAATGATAACCGTGGTCACTGGTGAATATCACGATCGTTTTTTCACTCAGTCCAGATTGCTCCAAAGCATCCAAGATCTTTCCTACCTGAGCATCTATGTAAGCGACAGAGGCATAATAGCCCCCTATTGCTTTTTTCTGCCGGCGGACATCCATTTCCATATTTCTGCTGGTCTTGTAGTTGATGCCGGCCTCGGGAATATCATCCCAGTCACCGGGTACCTTTTCGGGCAAAACCATCTTCTCGTAAGGCTTAAAGGGAGGATAGTACCTTCGAGGTGCTACAAAAGGTACGTGGGGCCGAACAAAGCCTACACCCAACCAAAAGGGTTTGTCTCGATGTTGTTGTATCAATTCGACGGCCTTGGCTGCTGTTTTACCATCTGAATGAACCAGATCATCACCATCAGCCTCCACCACTACAAAGGTATTGCCACCCATTACCGGTTTGGTACCATCCGGATTCCCCTCAAGTGTCTCCCCATCTCCAGGAGCCTTCCATTCCGGACCCTGGCTATTGAAGCGCTCGGTCCAAGAAAGTGAATCATCCGCTCCATGTCCACCTTCCTCAATACCTCCGGGAACACCCATGTGAAAAATTTTGCTCACACGTGCGCTGTAGTAACCGTTGTTTCTGAAATGTTGGGGCCAGGTCGGCAAGTCTTTGATCTTCGGGCGTGGATTCTTATATCCCAATACTCCTGTGGCATGTGGATAAAATCCAGACATAAAGGAAGCACGAGATGGTCCGCAATACGTCCCCTGACAATACGCTCGTGTAAACCGCATTCCCCTGGCCGCCAAACGATCGATGTTGGGCGTCTGACATACCGTATTGCCATAGCAAGATAACGCTGTGTAAGTGAGATCGTCGGAAATGATGAAGAGAACATTGTAATCCACCTCGATTTCATCATGGGTATGACATGACAAGCTCACGAGGGCTATGAATCCACTGAAAAAAAAGAATCTCAAATCGGGGCTATACATCATTAAGATATTTTGATCCGCTCAACACATTGAAAACAAAGATATAAGTCTCAAGACTATATGGGAAAACGTCTTTCGCCCTCAATATTTTAATGATTACACCGATTAGGTCGAACTCACGTTCAAAACCTGCTCACTTGTTTGTTTAGTTAGCTAACTTGGATCAAAGTTGGGGAAGATCATGTGTATTGGCACGCAAATGACATCTATTTGACCAAAAACTTTCGCCAGGATGCCTTATCCCCTACCGACAGGGAAAAGAAATAAACGCCGGTATTTAATGATAGGATATCGATCTCCTCTTCGATGCTTTCAGTGACTGCCAATTTCTTAGTGATTAAAACCTTGCCAGTCACATCCACAATTTTAATTTCCGGAATATGATGATTTGGATTGTGTGAGATTAACCGCAAAGTCTCTCGGGCAGGATTAGGAAAGATGTGGAAACCCCTGTCGCCATAAAAATCAATCGAAATTGCTCCTGAATACGTGTAATTTCCTTTATCGTCAAATGCCTTAATTCGGTAAATATTTTTTCCTAGGAACGGACTTGCATCTATATAGCTATAATTTGTCTTTCCACCTTCGACCAATTGCTCAGCTATCGATTGGAAAATAACTTCGTCAGTTCTTTCGATTTCGAAATCATTCAGCAGATGGTCATTTCCAACTGACCATTCAAGCTGTACCCCGGCATCAACAGCCTCTCCCGCTAGCGTTATGTCAGGTGCTATGTCGGGACCACAGTAAGGATAAATTTCTACAAAATCCGTACTAGATAAACCGCCTGGGTCGGTCACCGTCAAATTTACCCTATACCAGTACTCTTCCAATTCACAGCCGATCGGATCCAGATGGGCAATAGTGCGCTTATTGGGATCGATCGGCCCTTGGTGAAAATGCTCATCATGATAGAGGTCGACACGCCAGGCAAAAGTCAGATCTTCTACCGCATGTTCATCATCAATTACATCAGCTTCAAGGTCAAAGATATTGTAGGCCTTAATAGAGTAGGTGCTTCCTTCGGGAATACTATTGATATCAACCTGTGGGGGCGTATTGTTAACCGAGATTGTATATTGTTCCCTGCTCTCCAAGCCCTCGGCATCTCTAACAATTAACCCTACATCAAACGATCTAAGTTCCTCACTGGCGAACGTATGTTTCACAATCGGGCCTTCGGCTTCAGTGCCATCGCCGAAATCCCAATGAAAAGCTAGGGTAGAGGCATCATAAGCCCTCGAACTTTCGCTATCAAATGTGACTTCCAGCGGGCTTGGCCCAAAGATACGGTCAATGTCCGTCTCAATTATTGGGGGTAATTTACCTCCATACGAAATTCGCCTCACCTGGCCCTCTAGAATATTGATATAAAATAAGTTTCCACTCTGCGGATGAAAAGTCAAATCGGTAAGTCCCTCCACATAGCGCTGGAACGGCTCTACCTTCACTACTTCGTATCGATCGTTGAAGCTAATCAACGAAATAAAGCCCCGGTAATCACCCATAAATAGTTTGCCCTTGTAATCATCGGGAAAGCCATCAAAATAATTGATCGCTCCCGGAATACAAGATCCCCCTTCAATGATTTGGCTCTCCGTGGATGACTCCAATACGCTTATACCAACTGCCCTGCCTTTTTCATTAAAGCCGGGAACCACTGTCCTTGCCGGCGGATTCCACTTATCGGCATTGTAGGCCAATGCTGGTCTCTGGTGTACAAATGTCAATATCTCTGATGGAATCGGCAGTCCATTGCAGGGATTAATAAATTCGTAAGTACCCGTAGGACTTTCGTTTTTCCAAAGATCAGTAAAGCGAAAATAATCTTTACAATCTTCAGGATTCAAGGCTTCGGGATTGAGTACATTGGAAGTCCAAATACCGCCCCATTTGTAGTCATGCCCTTCAAAAACCGGCCATCCAAACCATGCTCCCGCATCTGTGACGACGTTGATTTCCTCCCATTGTGCACTCCCAACATCACCGACAATGAAGACACCAGGTCTGCCCTCCGAGGACAAATGGGAACCAGTGTTTTCCACCTTAATGAATTTGTAAGGATTCCGAAGTCCCAATACCCAAATTCTCGATTGGTGCGAGCTCGGTCTTGACGCATCATAAAAGGGATTGCTGGGCAAACCTTCACCGGTATGAGGATCAATTCTTGACAGCTTCCCGTTGGGTGTGCCAATTTGCATGGCCTTAAGCGCCCCTACATTGTCACTGGGCTGGATGATGCCATCTTCCAAAGCCTGCACATGGTAAGTGTTTTGCGCGTTGCCAGTATCAACCTCATTGTAAGACGCCCCATCACCAAAAGAATAAATCAAAGTTCCATCATTCCCAAAAACCAAGGAGCCAGTAGCATGAGAGCCCATCAGCACCGGTAATCCATCTGCAACCCCTGTACCTACTATGATCTTCCGGCTGTTGGGTAATGTCGCACGAAAACCCGAATTGATATCGGCAGTAAATCTAGTAATACGAGCGATCGTTGCTTGTGACGAAATGGTTTTTGTGGCATCGTAGGCTTCGGTACCGAAAGCCATCAGGTGATGCCGGTCTACGGTATAAAACAAGTAGAACCAGCCGTTGGCAGCAAAGTTGGGATCAAGCGCGAATCCTACCAAACCATGGTCGCCCCAGGAGGTTACTTCCTCCCTGATATCGACCAACGGCTCATCAGACTTTTGACCATCGATTGACAACCTCCATACTATACCATCTTTTTCCCAGACATAGCCATCTCCCAGATGATCAAATGCGATACCCACCGGCTTGGTAAATTCTGCAGGCAGTGCTACATCAATAAAATGCTCGGGTAACTCAATCTGTGCCCAGGAAAGCACCGGCATTAAGACGATAAGTGATTGAATTAGGACCCTCATGATATTGAAACGATCAAACAAGCAAAGATATACAATCGTTTGATCGGTCGCTTCCGGGCTTCCGAGACTGAAAAATTGATGCAAAGTACTTAGTGCAGTGATCTATTTGACTCAAGAAAGGTACATACTTGAGTAAATTGATAAGAGATAGGCGGGGCAAAAGATGGCCTTTTGTTACTAAAGGGTACCTCTAATTCAAAAAAAAAAGCACCTCATTAATTGTAAGACTCAGCGAAGCACTTCGCTGCCATAAACTACCTTGCCACCCACCATAGTCAATACTGATCTAATGAAGGGAATGTCCTCTAAATCGCAGGTTAAAATATCATGAGATAATACCACGATATCAGCCCACTTGCCTGGTTCAATAGAACCCTTCATTGCTTCTTCAAAGGAGGCATATGCATTATTGATGGTGTACACCTTCAGTGCTTCTTCTCTCGAGATGGCTTCCTGAGGATGGAGTAGGGTTCCATCCACAGACTTTCGGCATACTAAAGTATAGATAGATAAAAAGGGATTGTATGGGTTAATGGATTTATTTGGATCGATCTTAACCATGTGATCCGATCCACCATTGATGGTGATTCCTGCATTCATCATCGAACGATAAGGGTGGAAGTTAGCAAGTACATCTTGATCCAGCACAACGGTCATTAGGCCGGCATCTTCGTACAACCACATTGGTTGCATATCCGCATAGATGTCCATCGATTCCATTTTCTGAATGGCGATTGCATCAAAAAAATTACCATGAATGATCGAAAAACGTCTCCCGGCTAATGGCCTGGAGCTGTTAACCAATTCCAGTGCTCTTAATAGGGTATCCACTCCACCACCGCCGGTGACATGCGCAGTAAATTTCCATTCATGATCATAGGCTATGGTGATGATCCGGGTTAATTCTCTGACATTGGTATACAGCTCTCCTCTATAAGCATCCTCAGAAAAACCATAAATCTCAGCTGCTTTTTCACCCCATGGCTTTCGCATGAAGGCAGTGCCAGTCAATATTCCTCCATCAATTCTGGCCTTCAATGCTCCTACTTTAACCCATTCATTTCCATCACCGGTCCGGTAATGCAGTGCACTAAGTGCCTCTTCCATCTGCTCGGGTGAATCACCGGTTGCGAACGGAATCATAATGTTTTGAAAAACTCTTACTGTAAGATCTTCACTTTCATACAATGCCTTCATTAAGTCCAAATCCCTGGTGCTGCCACTGCCTTCCGTAATCGACGTGATGCCAACACTATTGTACTCGTGAAACAATTTCTGTAACGCCTGCAGCTTTTTATCCTCTGATAATGTCGGAGATTTATCCAATGCCAAGAGGGAAAAGGCGGAACGTAAAATTATACCAGATGGTTGGTCTGACCCTGGCTCTTTCAGTATTCCCGGATGATTGCTCTGATTGAAGTTAGATACTTCCATCGCCTTGGAATTCACCATTCCACCATAGCTGCCATTTAGAAATACCGGATTATCGGGTGCAAATCCGTCCAATTCCTCTTTCGTGGGCCAACGTTTCTCTCTCATTCTGCTGAAAAAGAACTTCGGGTGAATGATCCAATCTCCGGTATCTTTCTTGGCTGCTTCCTGACTGATCCACTGAAGTAGATCAGAAATTGATCTTAAATCCGGCAATTTATTGCTCAACTCGCTTATCGATGCAGCAACGGAATGAACATGATTATCGATCAACCCTGGAATCACTACATGACCCTTAAGGTCAATGGTTGCAGTGTTGCTCCCAGCCAGAGCCAAAACCTGCTCATCAGATCCAACTGCCAGGATCGATCCATCTTTGATGGCTATCCCGCGATAAATTCCAAAGCTCGAATCAACAGAGACAACTTTCCCATTGAATAAAATGGTTTCTGCCCATTGCTTTCCCATTTCATCCTTACTTACTGAAGGTTGTAAACAACCGATCGCAATGAGTGCGTGAAGCTCAATCAGAAATATGGCCTTATACAACCGGTTTGATTTAAACAACTTTGAATGTTTGCTTATAGGAATCTGCGGTAATCTTTTATGGGATCTTTATCACTAGCCTGTTGATGCGATTACAGGATCATGCTGCTGTGGGAATGGATAATATCCCTGATTATCCGGCACAATAGGAGGTACTTGATCCCAACCTGTGATTTGGGGTGCCAATTGAATGTCTGAATGCAAGGCATCTTCCCAATTGATCACCGTCCCACTCTCTCCTGCCATGCGACCCATGTTTGCAGCATGAGAACTGAATGCTCCGAATTTAGTATCGTTATGTGGCGTATCGCTGCGGATGGCTTCAAAGAAACGATCGTGCTCCAATTGATAGGCATTACCGGCACTCGATTCATCAGGTTTCCACAACACCTGGCCCCGGTAATTCTTAATACCCTCACGAAGATTGGCCGTTCCTTTAGTTCCAGTGAACCAGGCACCATTCTTACGAAAAGTGTGATCAATTGTGCGGATTTGGCTGTAAAGCTTGGTACCGTCCGCATAGGAGTATTCGAGAAAGAAATGATCATAGCTGTCTCCGGTACCGGGATCGCTGAGAGAGATGCGTCCTCCTAAACCTTGAACACTAATTGGGTAGCTGCCTTTCACCCAATGCACAATATCGGTGTTGTGTATCTGCAATCCTCCAGGAGCACCAGCCCACATCCAGTTAAAGAAATGCCAGTTTTTAATTTGATATTCAAGCTCACTTCCGACCTCACTACGAGGTATAAGCGCATAATTTCCTTTCAAATAGTAGCAGGAACAAGACACAATATCTCCGATGATCCCCTTTTGCAATTTTTTGACCATCTCCTGATAGGCGGGATTATATCTGTTTTGAAGCCCTACGACTACCTTTAGATTATTTTCAGTGGCTTTCTTTCCCGCGGCTAAAATTTTCCTAGTGCCAGGACCATCACAAGACAAGGGTTTTTCCATAAACACATGCTTCCCTTCATCGATGGCATACGCAAAATGTTCTGGTCGAAATCCCGGTGGCGTTGCAAGCAAAAGCACATCACAGTTACGAATAACACTCTGATATGCATCAAACCCGATATACTTATGCTCATCAGGCACTCTCACTCGATCGGCCACTTCGTCAATCTCCTTTAAGGCTCCGTAACTCTTTAGTAAATGATCATCAAACAAATCGCCCATTGCCACTAGCTCAGTATTGTGATCTGCCATCAAAGCTTGGGCTGCTGCACCGGTCCCTCTTCCACCACACCCTACTAAACCGATTCGCAATATTTCGCCCCTAAAACCTGATCGCTTCTTAGTCATACCAAGTGGATCGACTAATGCGGACCCAGTAATCAAGGAAGTTTGTTTGATAAATTCCCTTCTTTTATGCATGTCGATAAAATTTTATTCTTCGATGATGTAGAATAGCGTTTCAAATTAGTAAATGGTACTTCTAAATATGCTTTTTATTGTTCCCCATGAAAAAATTTAATAGCCTACTATCTTTTGAAGTTGATCTCATTCAATGCTTCTGAATGAAATCGGATCTCACTTATTTTTCCTTTAAACCAATAAACCTGATTCGGCCCCAATTTCTTTATTTTGCTCTAATTCCAATGACATCGCCCACCATGGTTTGGACATAATATTCGAAATACTTAGGAATGTTTAGGTCGGGGAGCGCTTGTTCTTTACGGTCGAGAAAGGGTCCCGCATCCATGGGCTGCAAAAGGTGATTAACTGATGCTTTATCCAATAATTTGCCCCCTGTAATCGAGAGAGGTACTTGACTTCTGATGGGAAGGATACCGCCCAACGAGGAAGTAATGGTGGAACGGACCAGTTTTTGCATCTCCCAGGAAATTTCAACTTGAAACCCGCCTCTGGCCCTTAACCCAAACACTTCACCTGCCTCCCACTTTTTTGGCAAGGCAGGCAACAGGTGAACGAAGCCATCGTGGGACTGCAACAAAAGCTCGGCGATGCCCGCTGTTGCACCAAAATTGCCGTCAATTTGAAAGGGAGGATGGGCATCAAACATATTGGGGTAACTACCCGAGCCGGCAAAATCGGGATCATCCTCCTTAACTAAATTGATTAGTTTGGACAAAATTTCAAGGGCCTTGTCTCCCTCAAATAGCCGAGCCCACATATTGACTTTCCACCCCATTGACCACCCGGTAGCCTGGTCGCCTCTGCGCCGTAAGACTTGCTTCACAGCTTTACTAAGCTCTGGGTCCTTTGTCGGTGTAATCTGGTTGCCCGGATGAAAACCATACAAATGTGATATATGTCGATGATGAATATCACCATCCTCAAAATCCAATGCCCACTCCTGAAGTTGGCCATATTTGCCAATTTGATAAGGAAGCAATTTCTCCAATTTTTCTTCAATTTCCTTGGGCAGTGAGCCATCTTCCAGGTCAAGTGTTCTTATAACTTGCAGATAGCGCCGAAAACTCTCCTTGATGATGGCCATATCCATCGTTGGTCCGGGGCTAATGGTAGAGGTTTGATCTCCTTCATAAACATAGGATTGCTCGGGAGAATGTCCGACGGGAGTGACTAAGTGTCCATGGAGATCAGGTACCAACCAATCCTTGTAAAAAAGCACGGCACCCCGTAATAGGGGAAAGAGCTCATCCCGAAGGAACTTCTTGTCGCCATTATAGAGGTAGTGTTCCCACATATGGCTGACCAACCAACCAGCTGCCATGGGCCAAAAAGAACATGGGCACATATCCACCGGACCGGCATTGCGCCAAATGGATGAATTATGGTGTAAGGTCCATCCGTCATTGCCATACATATTATAGGCGACCTTACTGCCATCTACCGCCCATTCCTTAATGGCATCAAATAATGGCATATGGCATTCTGGCAAATGGGTCAATTCGGCAGGCCAATAATTCATTTCCAAATTAATATTGATGGTATATGCGCTTGCCCATGGTGGAATAAGCTTGTCATTCCAAATGCCTTGCAGATTCAAAGGTTGACCGCCGGGCCGTGAACCAGCTATCATCAGATACCGGCCATACTGAAAAAAAAGCGCCACCAGATCTTCATCTCCTCCTTCCTTATAATGAAGAATTCGCTGATCGGTCGTCCAAGTTGACCTTTCGCCGGGGTCATTGAGTTGCAGTCGTACACGATCGAACAAATATTTATAATCAATCAGATGTCGGGTTTTGAGGTCCTGGTAGCTAAGGTGCTCGACATCACGTAAGAAGCCAATGGTTCGTTGTTTCGGAAGGTTCTTATCTATCGGACTTTGGGAAAAATGGGTGAAACTTGTCGCTGCAGTCAATAAAATGACAAGCTCCTGTGCACCATTAAATTCCAGTCTACCATTCTGATACGAAACCTCTCCATCAAGATGATGAACTTGCAGGCGCGATTGAAAATACATACCCAGACCATTCACTTCATCATGATAAAGGATCTGCTTTGCATGCTTCCTTCTGCTGCCATCACGATGATAGATCTCGGGATATTTGTGTTGATCTCCATACTCTTCTACACGTTCAAGGGTGCGTCGCAAGGCAAAACCGGGTACCTGCGCGGTGAGAAATAATACGTTGTCCTGCCCCCCTATTTGCTGGGTTGGCTCATGAAGAGTTGTAAAACGGATGTGGCCATTCAGCCGATCCTTACCTTCTGCCTTTATTTTGATCACCAGGACATGGTCAGGATAGCTGGCAAAAACTTCCCGGGTGTAATGGGTTTGCCCCACAGTATAATGCACAGAATGCAACCCTTGAGACAGGTCCAGGGAGCGATGATAGTCCGATACTGGCCCGTCATGATCAAAGGCGATCCAAAGATCACTCATAGGTTGATACAGATCCTGTGGCCTTCCCAGCCAATGCTTCTGGACCATCTGCTGAGCCTCTAAGTAATGACCTGATTGAACCAAATCGATAATTTCCGGGTAGTGCTTCGAAATATTAAAATCCTGATACTTATGGTGTGGATCACCACTGTATAAAGTAGATTCATTGAGTTGGATGTGTTCCTCAGAATAGCCTCCAAAGACCATCCCACCTAGGTGTCCATTTCCAATAGGCAAAGCTTCGGTCCACACCTCAGCTGGTTGATCATAATGCAGCAGAAAGGAATTTTGACCAAGGAGCGGCATCGAAAAAATAGACATTAACATCATAAGAGTGTGGACATAGTGTAAGTTTTGCATAGGATAATTTTTTGTGATATTCGATAACCCGGCACCTAAAATAACCTTGGCAAGAAAGATTTCAAAGGGACCTTAAGAACCATAGATAAGAGGGTACCTCTAAAAACTCCGTTCAAACTCAAAGCCCACCACAAATTTCTGACAGAATTACACTAAATTTCATTGTATTCATTAATGGAGTCTTCATTATCAAATGATCAAGTCAGCAGAACCATGCCAATCACACTAGATTTATTCATCTCTCTATGCCTTTTAGCATCCGCCCTAGGGGCTCAAGAAGATGTTACCATTAGGTTTCAAGATCCGGAAGAATTGGTGCAGCACTTGTATGATCAAGTCACCTTCCCAAAGGGCAGCACTCCGGATTGGCAGCATATCAGAACGCTGTTTATCGCCGATGCAGTCATCTCAATGCGAACCAGCAAAGAGGAGGATCGCACATTAAGCCTCGATGGCTGGATCCTTGATTTTGTCAATTTTATCCACGATCGCGACATCAAATCTTCCGGATTTGAAGAAAAAGTAGTCAAGACTAAATCCATGGTCTTTGGTGATATAGCTCATGTATTGGTCTTATATACAGCATTAATTCCCGGCGTTAGCAAATCTCCTCATGAGGGTGTAGACAGTTTTCACCTCGCCAGAATAAATGGCGAATGGAAAATCATTTCTATACTTAATGAGATTCCCGGGCCCGAAAATATGGTTTCTCAAATTTTTGACTAGAGCCCCAAATCATTCATTGGGTTCCGTCACGAGAGGCATTTATGCAAATGAAATCCGAGTACCGGGCTTGAAGTGCTTGATAATGAAGCAATTCCGTTTCGCTACGAAATCTCAATACACGGTTTGGGTTGTAGAGTCAATTTCATCCCTACACTAAAGTGTTCATAATTATTCTCGGTACCTAGGAATTTCTTTCGATGCAATGCCTCTGCCAAATCCACAATGCCAATTGCCAATTATGGTAGCTTTTGATCACCATTAAATTTCTTAATGCATGAATAGGGTAGAATAAGAATTGTATTTTGACATAAATTAGGATCACTTCGAGGATGTCATTAATAGAAAATCATGCAAGAAGCAGGTAAGCCCAGTCGTCGTCAATTTATTAAAAATGCTGCCTCAGGTGCTTTAGCCTTTCACTACTTCCCCAGTCGAATTCTTGGGAAAGATGCTCCCAGCAATAGATTGAATATTGCCGGAATTGGCGTAGGTGGTATGGGTGCAGCTAACCTGAAACAATGCGAAAACGAGAATATTGTGGCCCTTTGTGATGTCGACAGTCAATACGCAGCAAAGACCTTCCAAAATTATCCGAATGCCAAAGTCTACAAGGATTACCGGATTATGCTGGAAGAGCAAAAAGACATTGATGCTGTAGTGATTGCCACTCCCGATCACACTCACGCTGTCATCACCATGATGGCGATAGAAATGGGCAAACATGTATTCTGTCAAAAACCGCTTACGCATACCGTCTATGAGGCCCGTATGATTACGGAAGCAGCTCAACGGCACAAAGTACAAACCCAAATGGGCAATCAAGGCCATTCCTCCGAAGAAATACGACAACTCAAAGAATGGTTGACTGATGGGGTGATCGGCGATGTGCTTGAAGTCTATGCCTGGACCGATCGGCCTGTGGGAGGCCGGCCTTGGTCAAATTTTGCCGTCCAAAGCCAACCAAAAGATACACCCACAGTTCCCGAAACACTGGATTGGGATCTTTGGTTGGGTCCGGCTCCATACCGGCCTTATCACCCTGATTATCATCCCAGCAAATGGCGAGCATGGCTGGATTTCGGCACGGGAGCGATGGGTGATATGGGTTGTCACATCATTGATCCGGCTTACTGGGCTTTGGAGTTAGGCGCTCCGACCCATATACAGGCTACATCTACCCATTGGGAGCCGGAAATCGAATCACAGACTTTTCCCCGGGCTTCTATTGTGCGTATGGACTTCCCCGCTCTTGGGAGCCGACCCCCAGTCAAATTAACCTGGTCGGATGGTCGCATTTTGCCTCCTGTACCTCCGGAATTTAAACCTGGGCAAAAATTCATGCCCAGTGGCGCTATGCTCATCGGTGAGGAAGGCATCATCATTCACGGTTCACATGGTGCCAGGGATTTACAGGTACTCCCCGAAGAGAAAATGACTTCCTATGATCCGCCCCCTAAAACAATCCCCCGGGTGGAAGGAAGCCATGAACAAGATTGGATTCGTGCTTGTAAGGATGGCAAGCCTGCCAGTGCTTCCTTTGATTACGGCGGACCACTGACAGAGGTAGCTTTACTCGGCATGGTGGCCATACAAGCCAAAGACCAGAGATTGCAATGGAATGCTGCAGATCTCAAATTCGAGAATAACGAAGCAGCAAACGACCTACTGCATATCGACTATCGTGAAGGATGGTCACTATAAAGTGGTAGAAAATCGATCGTTGGACTCAAGCTTCTATTTAGAGTACCTCTTAGTTCTTTAGGACTTGATCCCCTTCCAGCAATAACGGCCTCAAATCTTCATAAGCCACCTCTTGGACCGGCAAATCCGCCTTTAGGGCCAGGCTGGCGGCCATTGCTGCTGATTGACCTAGCACCATAAAAACAGGCTCCATCCGAATGGACCCAAAGGCAATATGTGAGGCACTGAGACATACGGGTACCAGTAAATTGGTGCATTCACTTTGCTTGGGAGTAATCGATCGATAGCTGATCGGATAAGGTGCCTGTACCCGGGCTTCTACGTTCCCTTCATTTTTTACAAAGCCATCATCGGTCACGTAGCGTTGGGTATTATGCGAATCCATGCCATAAGCCCCCATCCCAATAGCATCTACTGCTACTTCCAATCCTTCACAATTGTACTGGGTCATGACGTACTCACCGATCATGCGTCGAGCTTCACGAACATACAATTGCTCCTGCCAACCATCTTCGCGGGCAAACTCATCCTTGCAGGTACCCCACCGGGATACTTCATCGCGAATATGTGCCGACATTCGAGGGTGGTAAGCCAAAGTCCACATCAGGCCTTTTTGGTAGTTTCGATGTCGTTCCCTGATTTGGTCGCGCTCCTCATAACTCGCATCGGGATAGTCGTAGTTTTGACCGATGAAATCAGTTGAATAACCAGTACGGTTGTTGGTGTCGGTTTTGCGATTGGGCATCTTGGAATTGATCCAGGGAAAGCCTTCTTCACCGGCTTCGTAATTGCGTAGTAACAGCTCATAATCCTGTTCATTGTAATTCGCCGGTTTTTCAAAGGGAATTCTGTTTTCCGGGTGATCGGTGAGGCACATCCTGAAACAATAGGCCTGAACCCGGTGATCACCCGCCCCAAACTCACCTGGACCATCAGGATCGATGAAAGGCAGTAATCCACTACTGGGGTCCCCTTTTACAACATATGGATCCACGCCGTCGACAAAATTGTGGTTGATCTGATTACGGGCTGGATACCCGCTCATGGTCGTATCGGTCAGCCTCGTATGTACACCATTCAGGGTTTCTTTATAAGTGTCATTTGACTCTCGGCCAATCGTATAGGATACGCCTGCTGCAGCCATAAGATCTCCTTCATAGGTGGCATCGATAAATATTCTTCCTGAATATTTTTCACCTGACAGCATCGTGATCGACACGATACCAGCTTCTGATAATTCCACACCGTTCTCACGATCCAACTTCTGACTGGTATGTAACTCAACATCCTCTTCGGCGATAAAATTTTGATATACGGCCAAGGCTACCGATGGCTCAAAGGTCCACATCGCTGATTCCCCTCTCTCGGTACGGGTCTGACCTCCGTCTTGATATTCCTCGCGAGTCTGAAATGTCCAATGGTCAGAGTCATCATAGTACTTTTTTATGCCTTCATAAAACTCTCTGGAAAAACCTCCAATCGCCTGCTTATTACCAATATCGGTTTGACCAAGACCTCCGGTAGTAAGGCCACCAATCCTGGCGCTTGGTTCAATCAGCACCACCGTATTTCCTTGCCGCTTTCCCTGTACAGCTGCAGCGATCCCTCCCGAAGTCGCACCATAAATGACGATGTCATAAACGGAAGCAGTCTCCCGATCCGCCCCTCCGCAGCTAAGAAATAAATACAAGATGGAGGCAGATAAAACCCATGAAGCAAAGCCATTTATTCTTCGGTCCCGGGATGCGTTACGTGGTAGGATAATTTTCATTTGGAAATCTTTATACGAGGAATCCTGAAGGTTTCGGCATTCATGAGTAATTCAACGAAGTATTAATTCATAAGATTCAAAACACAAATGGCGAGGCCATTGTGCCCGATCCACGAACGGGGTTCTTAGAGGTACCCTGATAATACTAACCTTCCAGACAATACAATCAACATTATTTTGCCTCATTTTGTAAAATTTGACCATCTTCCAACAGTTGATCCTTGAGTTGTTGGTACGACAGGTCTTGTACAGCCAGGTTTTGGTCAATGGCCATTGCAGCGGCAGTAGCGGCACTTTGGCCCAAAATCATAAACACTGGCTCCATCCGTATCGACCCAAAGGCGATATGGGAAGAAGATACACAAACCGGCACCAACAGATTTTCGCACTGCGCTTTCTTAGGGATCAAAGACCGGTAATCGATTTGATATGGTTGAGGCACCTTCACACCGATATCTCCCTCATTTTGCACAAATCCGTCCGGTTTAATATATCGTTGTACGTTATGAGAATCCATGGTATAGGAACCCATCCCCACCGGCTGCGGCACGGGTTTTTTACCCAGCACCTCGTGTTCGGTCATGACAAATTCCCCGATCATTCGCCTGGCCTCCCGCACATAGATCTGATGTGGCCAATGTCCGTTATCTACAAATTCGTCTTTGGCCAGGCCCCATTCATTCATGGCCTTTTGTACATCTTCCGGAATGCTGGGATCATTGGCAATGAAATACATCAGCCCTTTCTGATAATCTTCGTGCTCGGCAATGATTTCCTTTCTTCGCTCATAAGAAGCCTCAGGGTAATCGTAATTCATACCGATATTGTCGGTACTGAAAGGGCCATGATTGTTGGTATCTGTCTTACGATTGGGGATAGGGTCAAATTTGTTAAATGTACCATCCCATCCTTTTTCATGCACTCGAGCCAATAATTCATATTGTTTGGCGTCATAATTTACCGGTTTGGGAAAAGCCAATCGGTTCTCCGGATGATTACTCAGACACATGCGAAAGCAATAAGCCTGGATTTTTTTATCTCCCTCACCCTTTTCCCCGGGATCCTCACCTGAAATCCGTGGTAAAAGACCACTACCAGGATTGCCAGGTACGACATAGGGATCAATATCTTCTTCAAACCAGTGATGATGGTGAAGTACGCCTACTTGTACTCCGTTCCATTCTTCTCCATAGATACGATTCGCCTCCCTACCCACATGATAGTCAATGCCTGCTGCAGCCATAAGATCGCCTTCATAAGTCGCATCAATAAACATCTGACCCCTGTACAAATTGCCGCTGAGTGTTTGAATGAAAATGATCCGTCCATCGACCACCTGGACCCCGTTCTCCCGGTCAAGCCATTCATCGCGATGTACCGAAATGTCATGCTCAGTAATGAAAGCTTCAAAGGCCTCTTCTGCTACATGTGGTTCGAAAATCCACATAGTACGGAGTGCTCCATCAATGGCAGGTGTACCCTGCCCCTTATTGCCGTATTCAGATGCATCCTGCCACCGCCAGGCCTCCGGGTTCTGGTAATGGTTATACACTTTTTGATAGAATTCCCTGGAGAGGCCACCAATCACACTCTTGTCTCCCGTGTCGGTATACCCAAGACCTCCTGCCGAAAGGCCGCCCAAATGGGTATCGGGACTAACTACAATCACCGACTTATCCATTCGACTACTTTGAACAGCTGCAGTGATGGCAGCAGAGGTGCCTCCATAAATGATGATGTCTGCTTCATACTCCTGAGTATTTTGTCCTGACACTGTGAGAACAAAGCTCACCAGACCTATGACAATGTGTATATACGATCTTAAATCTACTTTCATCTGATTCTTTTTCATCAACAGGTTAATGTATTTGGAAAGGTAAAATGTCTTTGAATTCAGCCGGAATTTTTCGGTTGGCCAAGGCATTATCACGTAGTTCTTTCTGAATCAGAGACACAGAAATATCTTGAGCAAGTTGAGATTTTTCTTCAGCCAACCAAGCTGCGATTCCAGCCGCTTGACCAAGGGCCATGAAAACAGGTTCCATACGCAATGAACCATAGGCAGCATGCGAAGATGAGACACACACGGGAACGTATAAATTGCCAATTTCTCCTCTCTTTGGTATGATGGATCGGTAGGAAATGAGATAAGGATCAAAACCATGCACGGATATATTGCCTTCATTTTCGACGTGCCCATCAATAACCACCCTTTGCACCACATGCGAATCCAGGGCGTATCCACCCTTGGCAATACCATCTCCTACCGGCCTTACTCCAATACATTCATGTTCGGTCATAACAAAATCGCTTACCATCCTGCGGGCCTCCCGGATATACAATTGATGTGGCCATCCATCTGTATCACGAAATTCGTCAAAACAGTAACCCCAACTTTGCATCTCCGCACGGATATGGGATGGTATCCGCTCATCAGTTGCCAAGAACCAAAGCAGGCCTTGCTGATATTCCTTATGAGCCTGCCAAATTTTGGCCCGCGTTGAATAATCTCCATCGGGATACGCATAATTCCCACCCACATAATTGGAAGAAAACCCTACTAAACCATAATTATTAATATCTGTCTTTCCATTAGGCATCATTGAAATATTAAACCCATTTTTCAAACTCTTCCAGGGTTTTAATTTTTGCAACCGTGCCATCAGTTCATATCGATCTGGATTATAGCCATCCGGCTCACTAAGTGGAATAAAATTCTTGCGATCCTGAGTAAGGCACAGCCGGAAACAATACGCTTGAATTTTGTCATCTCCACTCCCCATGGGTTCATGACCAACCCCATTGACTTCAGGTAGAAGGCCACTAGAGGGTTTTCCCGGTACCATATAGGGATCCACATCCACCGCCCATTCGCGAGTTCTTTTGGTCTGACCATAGGGACCGGCTTCCCGGCCGGGAATAACACCGTTGTATTTTTCCTGGTAAGTGTCATTACTCTCCCGTCCAGTCGTGCACGAAACTCCAGATGCAGCCATCAAATCACCTTCATAAGTGGCATCGATAAATTGTTGCGCACTGACTGCAAGGTCTTGATCGACCTCCAACCTGGCATACTCCAGGTCGATTGATTGGATCTTTCCATCTCTTAGGTGGACCTTTTTTAGTCTCCGGGAAAACATGACCTCAACCCCTGCTTCATCGAGGTATTGCTTGAAAACCAGTTCCGCCACATGTGGTTCAAACCGATAAGCCGGTCCATCTTGACCGTAGTAGTGCCCAACCCTTAGGTAAAATTCTTGTGAGAGACCAGTGATATAGCTATCCTGCCCACCAGTATCGGTAGCACCTAGGCCACCGGAACTCATCCCCCCCAAATGTCGACCCGGTTCTATCAGCAGAACACGTAGACCATACCTGCTTGCTGTATAAGCTGCGATGACACCTGCACTTGTGGCCCCGTACACCAATACATCAAAATGCCATGGCTGATTGGATGGATTGGACGAAGCAGTATTCATCGCTGTGCATTTGCTGTTACATGGATCTGCTTCTCCGGCTGCATATGAACAAAATAGGGATGCCGGAATGGCCATAGACATATTTCGAAGAAAATCACGTCGAAAGAGCCGATACTTATTTTGATCTGTGCTTAATCTTTTCACCCGGATTTACTTTTGCAAATTGACATGGTTTCTGAGTATTTCTTCAAGTCTTTCCTTCATATATCGAGCAATATCCGGATGGTTTTCGCGAAGATCTTTTTCTTCTGATTCATCGGTTGACAAGTCATACAGCTCATCCACTGGATCTCCATCTGACCAGGCATTGTCCCAACCTTTAAAGATATACTTCCATTTGCCCCGGATCAAGGCATATACCTTACCACTGGACTGAACCACGATTTCTTCCCTGCTTCCTGCTCCTGAACCATCAAGCACTGGTAATAGATTATAGCTATCTAGCTGGTCCGTCTGGATTCTGCTAAAATTAATGATCTCAGCCAAGGTGGCCATCACATCATTTAAGCCGAATAGTTGGTGTCTTGTCTCACCAGCTGGAAAACGACCAGGCCACCTGGCGATGAATGGAGTTCGTACACCACCCTCATAAATACTCCACTTGGTGCCTCGCAAAGGCCAGTTAGGATGATGCATTCGGTCAGTTCCAGATGCTTGGACTGGAGATGATGGCTGATTTGTAGCTTTTGAAAGATCCATTTGATTGTTTGCCATGGTAAATTGCGAACCATTATCACTGGCAAAAAGCACTACAGTGTTATCGGTCAATCCCAGAGTATCCAACTTTCTCAGCAGCATTCCGAGATAATGATCCAATTCATGCACATAGTCTCCATAAAGTCCTGCTTTTGTTTTACCGCGAAACTCCTGTTTTACTGACAGTGGAATGTGAGGTACGTATGGCGCAAAATACAGGAAGAATGGCCGGTCATTGTTGTTGGCTGCAGAATCTAAAAACTGCGAAGCTCTGTCGGTAATAAAGGGAAGGTATTCTTCCAAAGGAATGACCTCAATGTGATCTTTATTCGGTGTGGCCTCAATAGTATATAAATCATGCCCTATGGCCGCTACAACCGAAGCTTCATCCATTACCCAGCATTCGCTTGCACAACTAAAGCCGAACCAATGATCAAAACCATGATCCTGGGGTCCATCCGTAACTGGTCTGGTCAGATCGAGATTAGCGCCATTGTCATCGGCCCGAAACTGTCCATATCCGGCCGGCAATTCCCCATCCAGCGTCGTAAAAGTAGTCCCGAGATGCCATTTGCCAAAACCCGCCGTAACATAACCAACCTGCTGCAACATTTCCGGAAGGGTTAAGATTGAAGAATCAATCATGGACCTTTCATAATTTCTCATCACTCCCGTCTTACGCCAACTCCGGAATGGATACCGCCCGGTCATTAAGGCGTATCGCGATGGTGAGCAGACCGCTACCGGGCAGTATGCGCGGGTAAGGCGTATCCCCTCCGAAGCCAGTCGGTCGAGATTTGGGGTAGGTACCATTGAGTTTGGATTGTAGGAAAGCAAGTCTCCATAACCAAGATCATCGGCCAGGATGATGAGGATGTTGGGATGTTTTGACTCTTGTGCCAAAGCACTCAAGCCAATAGATAGCACAGCAAGTATTACTGATACCTTCACTTTCACATCCCTTAAACCATTGGATCTCTGAATCACGCTAAGAAACTGAATAAACGCAATATTTTTCCAAATGACCATGTCAACTCACCATCCAGGATTTTGATCAGCTTGAGTCATCGCTTCATTGTTGTCAATCTCTTCACTGGGAATTGGCCATTTCAAATGTTTCTCCTCAATGGCGGCTTTCTTGGGGCCGGCTGCCCGGATCACCTCTAAAGTCTTTCCAGTACGAAGTAGATCATACCAACGCTTCCCCTCCATTACGAACTCCTTGGCTCTCTCCAGCAGGATCTCATCTTGAAACTCGGTGGCACTTAATCCCGAGGGAAGATCAGCTTCTGGACTAGTCAGATCAAGTGGAAGTCCATAGGCCCTTCTCCGTACTCTGTTAGCGGCTTCATAAGCTTCCGCAGTGGGCCCTCCATTGGCTTGGCTGGTTGCCTCGGCAAAAATCAGCAGAATCTCGGTGTAACGTACAATGGGAAAATCGTTGCCTGGAAGTTCTGATTCTGTATCTCTAAATTTCTTGAACAGCATGGGAATTTCATCGCTGAGAAACTGTTCGTCTTCCGGGCCGTTATACATCCAGTCGGTTGTCCTCAGATCGGGACCTCCGATTTCAGCCATCCACTCACCCAACCAGGAGTCAGGATTGCCGTACCATGCAAAGGCATTTCCACCAAGTGAATACCCCGAACCAGAACGATGCATTAACCACAGGGGTTCAAATTCAAGGCCCTGAATCCGGGCATGCTTCAGGGAGAAAATTTCCTCGGAATGTGTAACAACGTCAGGGCCGAAAATTTTCTGAAAATCTTCAGGCTGCTCTACTTCGACCAAACTGAATAAATTACTATCCATAATCTGTTTGGCCTTGGCTGCAGCTTCGCTCCATTGAGAACGAGTGAGATAGACGATGGCCAGTAGACCACTTGCCGACCAACGCGTAGCGCGACCGTCATTATAGTGAACATCAGGAAGATTTTGCTCAGCAAAATCAAGGTCCGAAAGAATCTGGGAATAAACTTGGTCTTCTGGTGATCGAGGAATAGCCAAATTTGCTTGATCCGTTACGGATACGGTTCGAAGAGGACAGGCACCGAAAAGCCTAACCAAATGAAAATAGGCAAACCCTCGTAAAAAACGCGCTTCTCCAAGCAGTTCGTTTTTGGTCGTCGGATCAACGCCAGGAATCTCTTTATCCTCCAATTGTTCAATGACAATATTGGCGCGGTTGATGACGTCATAAGCCCCCCTCCAGATATTTCCGACCCGACCAATGCCACGTGAAGCTAGCTGATAGAGACTGGCATTGGCCTGGCTGCCACGGCCAAAGATATAGTCAGACCAAAATTCCAAATTTCCCAATAACCACCACCCGTACAGATTGTTTTCACGAAATGGTTCATAAATACCCATGGTTGCCGATACTACACCAGCCCTTGAAGAAAAAACAGTTTCCTGAGAGAGAAATGTTCTAGGTTCTTCAATAAGAACGTCTTCACAACCTGCCGTAAAAAGCAGTAAAACAAATCCAAAAATTATTTTATTTATATGATTATTTTTCATAGCATGGTAATTTTAAACATTGAATAAAGCATCTCATTCCAGTCAATAAAGTCGTCATAAACCCAATTTCAGACCAAAGAGAAATGACCTCGATATGGGATAGCTGCGAAAGTCAACACCGATCCGTAGGTCACCACTGCTAAAAGTATCAATATCGGGTGTATAACCAGAATAAGGAGTTATTGTGAATAAATTTTGACCACTCAAATAAATAAATGCACTTTTAATACCTGACAAATTCCAGGCTTCAACCGGGAGTTGATAGCTCACCCGGAGGTTTTGCAATCTCAGATAATCTGCATCCTCAAGATAGAATTCTGATGGCTGCTGATTGAGGGTTTGGCTTGCCCTGGGATATTTTGCATTGGAATCTGGATTATCAGGTCTCCACCGTTGGGTAGCAACCTCAGCAAATGAGTTGCCTCCCCGGTGCATCGATGCACCATAGCGATAAATGTCCATAAACCAAAGTTGTTTGCCTAACTCGCCCTGCAAGTTCATCCGAATGGAAAAATTACCCAGGGAAAAATCCGTAGAAAATCCGTAGAAAAAATCTGGATATGGACTGCCGAGAATTACTCGGTCTGCATCATTGATATTTCCATCTCCGTCTTGATCGACAAAATTGAATAAACCAGTTTCAGTCAAACCATCGATCTCCAAACCAAAGAAGGCAGATAATGGCTCTCCTTCCCGGACCACATTTGCCGGACCCACAATTTCAATGCCTGGTCCAACAATGTCTTGGCCGGTAGCTGTTTCGGTCACCTCATTCTGGTTTGCGGCAATATTAAAATTGGCATCCCATCGCATCTGATCTCTCCTCAGCAGGACAGCTCCCAGATTTATTTCCACGCCCTTGTTACGTGTCGATCCAATATTTTGAATGGTGGTAGAAAATCCAGAGGTTGGCGGCAAATTGACCAATGCCAATAGATCTTCAGTATTTTTTACATAGTAGTCTGCACTAAGGCTAAAGCGCTGATTCCAAAGTCCGAATTCTAATCCGATATTAAATTCCTCGGTGGTTTCCCATTTGAGATCCGGGTTTCCTAAATTTGCCGGTCTAAAGCCGGTATTGGGGTTACCCCCAAAAGCAAGGCTTACTGCTGAGAATCGTTGTAGTGACTGATATGGGGCAATAGCCTGATTACCGGATATACCCCAACTCATCCGCACCTTCAGATCAGAAATACTGGTAGGAAATGTATTTTGGAAAAAATCTTCCTCTAAAAGCCGCCAGGCAAAAGCAGCTGAGGGGAAAAACCCCCATTTGTTTCCCTCTCCGAATCGAGAAGATCCATCTCTCCTTCCGGAAATGGTGAACAAATACTTGTCATTAAGACTATAATTGGCCCTTCCCAAAAAAGATACTAAAGTCCACTCACTGAATCCTGTGTTGGGCGCTGCAAAGGATTCACCTGATCCTAACGCAGCATTTTGCAGATCATCGGTGACAAACCCGCTTGCCGAACCCGTAAGAAAATCGTTGGTTTCTTCTTGCCAGGTAAGACCAAGGGTAACGTCCAATCGATCGTTGGTACGTAGAGTAGTATTGTAATTTAAAGTGTTTTCGTTGAGAAAAGAGGTGGTTGAACCAAAACTCTTTGAGCCAGCACCAGCTGGAAGTCCAGCTTCCAACGTTCTGGGATTATAAAAATCCCTATTGTTGTTTAGTTGATCAATACCAGCCAAAATCTTAAGCGTTAAACCCTTATAAATTTCGTAGCTCCCTGATATGTTGGCTAACACCCGATCGATGGTTCGATTGTCAAGCTGTTCTAAAGCAACGGCAACCGGGTTTGTACCTGCACTGGGACTAAAGGGAAAGGATTTGAGATCAGGACCAGGGACGAAGCTACCGTCATCGTTGTAGGGCTGCAAAAAAGGTGGTGCTGATAAGGCACTTAGCATAATTGTACTTGAGGGCACTTCATTATTTTCAGAACGAGACAGAGACACCCGGCTCGATAGCTTGAAGCGATCGCCAAAATTCCTGTCTAAATTAAATCGCAATGCGCCTCGTTTGAAATCAGAACCGATGATGATGCCTTCTTCACTGAAATAATTACCAGACACCAGATAGCGTGTATTCGCGTTACCTCCGGAAAACCGCAAGGTGTGATTATGAACCAGGGCAGATCGAAATACCTCGTCTTGCCAATCTGTATTAGTCTGCGATAATCTCGAAACCTCCTCAGGTGTAAAGAATGGTGCATTTCCATCATTCAGTGCTCTTTCATTGGCAATTTCAAGAAACTGACTGCTGTTCATCATGTCAAGGGTTTTGGCCACGCTTCTGGTCCCAATGGATGTTTCAAAGTCTACCCGATTGACACCCATTTTGCCCTGCCGGGTGGTAATTAGAACCACTCCATTACTTCCCCTGGATCCGTAAATTGCTGTGGCAGAGGCATCCTTTAATACTTCGATGGATTGAATATCCCCGGGATTGAGTGTGGCTAATAAATTGGTTTCTCCGATGTTTCCGGAGGTAACTGGAAATCCATCCACAACATACAATGGATCGTTGCCTCCAATCACCGAATTATTGCCACGAATTCGCACGATCATAGCACCTCCAGGAGCTCCTCCATTTGTGGTTACATTTACGCCGGCGACCTTTCCTTGCAGCCCTTGAGAAACATTGGAAATCACCTCATCTTCGAATTTGTCTGCCTCCAGTGATCCCACCGAACCGGTTAAGTCTCTTTTTCGCACTGTACCATACCCCACAACGACAACCTCATCCAATTGTGAGATTGCAGTACTTAGACTAACCTGGACCTCTGACCTTCCATTTAGTGACACCTCTATGGTTTCATATCCCGTATATGAAAACACCAAAACATTTGCATCATCCGGAACAGACAGAGAAAAACTACCATCGAAATCCGTTGTAGTCCCAATGTTGGAACCTTTCACCAAGACGGTCGCGCCGATAAGCGGATTACCCTCAGTGTCGCTTACACGTCCAGTGATGGTTTTCTCAGTGGCTATTTCGTGAATTGACTTTGCCACCGATCTCATGAGTGACTGCACATTTGTACTTTGGGGCTGCACACTTAAGCCTTCCTCTCGCTCCATGCGTTGGATTTGTTTAATTTTCCGGCCTAATTTTTTGGCTTTTTTCTGCCCTCGTTTAGTACGCTGGTAGATGACCATGTACTTCTCTCCATAAGCCTCATAGCCTAAACTAGTATTGGCTAACAGTCGATCGATCGCATCCTCCAATGATTCTCCGCTGTTGAGCTGAAAATCAACATGAACGTCCGCGAGTATCTCTGCATCGTACGTAAAAAAGACCTGATACACCTCTGCGATCTCCTTCAATACTTCCGTGATTTGACGATCTGCTGTGATTTTCCCAGTTTCTTCAGCTCTCGTAATGAATGGTAAACCCATCATGAGTACGAAAAATAAGAGATAAGCTGAAGTAGAACTTTTGTGAACAGTTGGATTGTTCATAGATTTGTGATTTATTATAACGTAATTTTCAAAATGCTGGAATAACCCTGGCCGGTTGTTCCAGTTTTTTAATTTTCATGTCTGCCTATTCAATGACATAGAGATCATCTCTAAGTACAATTTTAAGATTCATAGCTTTTTCCAACATTGGGAGTACAATCTTTAACTCGCCTACGGGAAGACCGGTGGTAATTTTCCGACTAAGATGTACTTCCTGCTTTGTCTGGATGCTTATGCCGTAGATTTCTTCTATCTTCAAAAGCACCTCTCGAAGAGGTGTCTCTTCAAAGACCAAAACCCCATTTTTCCAGGAGGTATAAATGTTTTGTGATACTTTCTTATGATTCGAAACCAGTTTTTTACTTTCTGATGAGTACGTGATTAAATCACCCGGTTTCATCATCTTTTGGGTGGGTTGATCCCTGAGTTTTAGCGCAATTTTGCCTTCTTCTAAGTAAACCTTAGTACGTTTGTGATGACTATTAACATTAAAGGAAGTGCCCAACACCTCGACGGTGAGATCTTCGGTGGCAACCAGAAATTTCTGCCCCGTCAACCCTTTTTTCTTCACTTCGAAGAAGGCCTCACCTTGAAGAACTACCCTTCTATCCTTCTCTCCTTTCCAATCTCCTCGATATGTCAGCTTTGAATTGGCATTAAGTGTCACCGTGGATCCATCGGGAAGTATATACGTCTGTTGCTCAGCAATCCCAGTGGTCATACGCACTTCTTGGGTATCATCCAGCCACTGCCACGCAAAGATCCCTATCAAGGACAAAACTGTGGCCGCAATGGCAGCTCTGAAAACTTGTCTGTTTGTAGATCCTACCGATTTTTTCCTTGTATTGGTTTCACCCCGGCCGTGAGAATGGTCTATTTTCATCGCAATGTGTTCATACATCTCCTCTGAGAGCTCAGCTTGCAATGCAGGGTAATCTTGTGTATGCTGCCACAATTGTTGCATTAAGGTCTCAGCTTCCTTACGGGGAAGGGTTTTCACGCGATTAAAGAGTTGGTGCAGTTCGGCTGATGTACATTGGCCCCGTAGGAGTTTATCGTTGAGGTCTTCCATGTCAGTATTGCTTCTATCGTTTGATAGTTTAACACTATATCCCATCTGCGGCTGTCATTTGTTTACTCCACTGCCTTTTTTTCAGAAAAAATTTTTTATATAACTTGGTGATTGTCCAATTAAACCGTAAGAGCCACAGATGGCTGGCAAAACAGAATACCAGGATCTATATAATCTCAAGTTGGGAGACCGAAAGGCATTCAGATCTCTCTATGAGCGTCATCATAGGAAAGTCTACGGTTACTCCTTAAGAATCTGTGGCAATTACCCTATTGCCGAAGAGATCACTCAGGATGTTTTTGTGCGTCTGTGGCAAAAGAGAGCGTCAATTATTCCTTCTGATTCTATAAGTCCACTGTTATTCAAAATCACGAAAGATCTCGTCTGGAATTATTTGCGAACAAATTCCAGGATAAAGGATCAGAGCCGACAGTTTACCGAGAGGACCCTCTCATCAATTAAACCAACTATTGAAACTGAGCTGCTTCTTGAAGAATATTTGACCATCACCGATCAGGCGGTGAGAAAACTTCCTCCCAAGCGACGCACTGCGTTTAATCTACATTATCGCGAAGGCCTGGATAACAGACGAATAGCCCAGCAGATGAAAATATCGGAAAGTACAGTGCGGGTACATTTATCAAAAGCTTCCAAATTCTTGAGAGACTTCATGAGAACTCATCCTGAGATGCCGATGTGGTTGGTACTGGGTATTTTGACTTAGTGCGGAATGCATTTCAGTCTTTGACGACTATGTCATGAAACTTAAAGCGTGTTCTAACGAGTCTTTGACAGTGAAGAGTCCTGTCATCGGCTCCTCTATCCTACTTAAACTCCATCAGAAATCATCTTAATTCTGGCTTCTTTGGGCGCTTTCCATCAAGGTAGGTGATCAACTTCGACTTTACATTAACTGAATTAGATCGAGTCTGAAAATGCTCGTTAGGTTCCAATTCTTATTTTTATCGCTAAGCCATAGTTTTGATCATACATCCTATGACTTTCATGAATAGTTCACTCACCTGTACGTCCAGTGATCCTTCACCCAGATGTGGGCATTCACCCTAGAGTGATAGGTAGGATTTGACTAGGCCCAAATTAAGGCGTACGACTATTCTAAGATCGAATTATTTGATAAAGAATCATTATTGCAACCTCTCTGGAAACATGTGATCTTCCTTCATTTGCTCAGGTAAGCGAAATACCACTCCTGACTTTGTGCTGAAATACAATCTAGACTTGGAAGGCTGTCGACCATGGCCATCTGCCCAGAAGGCATAAAAGTCCGGATGAGCATTGATTGGTCGGCGCGCATAAGTATGGTTGTATTCACTGTTATGTGTGAGCTGTTTAGCATTTTGCCATGATCGTCCCTCATCTTGGCTCTCCCACATGACCATTTCTCCACCAGGATTGAAAGGTTGAGGACCATCTTCCGTTGGAGCTATGATCCTCCATGTTCCATCTTCCTCTATAAATAAAGAACCCATATCGTAATTGCTATTAGAGGTAGTGACATCCCGAATATGCCACTGATCATCTTTCCAATGCGCAGTGCGCCAGATCCTTGGATCGTTCTTTGGCCCTGCTTCGAATCCCTTCGATGTAATGTATAGAATAACCGGTCGGTCTTCATGATCGTAGGTGATATCCTTCATATACACATTGAGATCTTCCTGGTAGTAATCGTAGACGAGGGCAGGGTTCTGGATTTCTGTCAAGGGCAATTCGATAGAACTACCATCAGCAGAGTGCCATGTCTTCCCAAAATCCCGGGATTGGACATAATAGAGATTGGTGCGCCAATTTAGCCCGTTTTTCTCTTCCGTATCAGGATGAAAATTAAAAGCAGACCCCATTGTTTCACCTGTGGCGGCACTGATCTGATAATGACCTTTTTTAATAGAGGCGATACGTTTCCACTCTGACCAGTTTTCACCATCAGGACTGGTCATAAAGCAAATCGTACGTGCGGCTGGATAATTATATCGGGTAAAGAAATTGACAAACCCGTTTCCCGGTACATACCAGCTTTGCATGTAGGAGAAATTGGTGATTGGCACTTCCTTACCGTCTTCTACCTTGGTGGCATTTACCGGTTCGAAAGCTGTGATATCATAGGGTTTCTTGGATTTGTGAATATAGGAAGGCCGGGCAGTACCATGGGATGTAGAAAATAAATATATGTACCCATGATCATCGATGGACATAACGGGATTATCGTGTGCATCGATTGTTCGTTTATCCAATACCAAAGTTGGTTTGGAGACTTTCCTTGTCGTGTGATCATAAAAGGACACCATATGGTACAGGGTTGAATTTCTACTATCCGTCCCCCCGTAACAGAAGAAAGTCTTTTTGACTGCATCTTGATATATTGCAAATGGATTATGCTTTGCGCAATATGTGGCGAGACCCCCACTGTACTTAAACTTGTACTCATTTTGGAGCGGCTGATTCATATACCATATTCCACGATAACCGTCAATTTGCCGGTTGTGCAATACGCCTTCAGTAGGTTGCAGATCCGGATGCACCTGGCTTCTTTTATTCGCAGGCGAGCATTGCACAGCCAAAATGATTGATACAATGGAAATAAGAAAATAATCACTCATCAACTGCATAATTTGATTATTGACTTTGCCACCAAAGCGGCCTCGTAAAAATGGTCACATCATTAATGTCAGAAGGTGTATTTCGATTTCTGTCAATTTCCGAATTGGGATATGGTAATCGATGTGGTGTGCCAAACGGATTATTCATTTCTGGAATGCCAGTCCTTCTAAAATCATTATAAGCTTCCATAGACTGAAACATCCAAAAAGAAATATTTTTTTGTATTATGATATGCTCAAGGGTCAACTTTCCAACCCCGGGAAAAACATTTCCCTGGTTAGTATAAGATGTAATATCTCCATCCGGAATTCCGGCTCGTCGCATTGCAGCCACCACGGCAGTTTCGTATGCCGCATTTACAGCCTCAAGATGTCCACCAAGCCGTAAATTGGCTTCAGCCTCTATAAACTTCATCTCATCATAGGTCAGTATAGGTTGGGGTGCCTCATCATAGAGAACTTCTAAGGGTGACGGAGTGGAATAAACGGTATGCGACAAATCTGCCTGCGCTTCTCCAGGTGGCGCACCCACAAACTCTCCTTCGATTTTTGTGAACCACTTCTCTGCTCGTGGATCAGCAAAACCGGGATCATTCATGCCCTTCATCAAATCGATAAAAGTAGTGCTTACGGCAAATCCCTGCTGGGATTCTTGACGGGCAGTCCATGGATTGTCATTCGATGATCCGGCCAAGTATCCCTCAAAAATGAATCCTTCATCCTCTGAAGCATAGGCTTTGGCGATGGCATCTAATGCATTCTGAGCGGAACCTTGCGGATCGATATTGCTAAGACGATTGAACAAGCGGGCCTTTAATGCATAGGCCGTTTTCTTCCACATATCTGTATCTCCTTGAAAGATCAAGTCTATTCCTCCAATACTAACGATCGAGTTTCTATCCAGGTCTTCTATCGCCTCATCAAGTATTTGCTGTAAAAAGGTATAGATAGTCTCCTGTGTATCAAAAACTGGCTGCCTTACAATACTGCCCTTAAGCGCTTCAGAATGCGGCATTTCCCCGAAAAGGTCGGTTCCAATATTCAGGGTGTACGCATATAAGATCTTTGCAATTCCGACAGCATGATATTGTCCAGCTTCCTTCCCTCCATCTGATCCCTTATCAATGATTACTTGCAAATCGTTTAACAATGAATAAACATTGTTAAACACTCCACTGATATCGGAGGGAATTCGAGGATTGAGATGAACATTGGTGGTGTGTTCGACAAAAAAGCCGGAATATTCACCTACAGGAAGACCAGCAATCCCTTCGATAGTGCTGATGGTGGTTTGTGGTAAAAGTAAAGAAATAGGTACATCTGTGGGTGCATTAGGATTTTGATTGATCTCATCCAGAATTTCATCGCTGCAAGAAATCGCAATTAAAATCACCAAGCCTAATAATATATATTTATTAAAATTCATTTTTTTCATAAAGCACTTGAATTTAGGATTAAAAATTCAGCAAAATTCCTCCACCGTAACTTTTCGTCTGAGGATAGGGATTATAAGATTCTGCTTCAGTTCGATTAAACATCTCCGGATCAAAATGTGGCAATTTTGAATCCAGCCATAAATTTCTTCCAACAAGATAAACAGATGCGGATCTGATAAAGATATTTGCCAAAAGAGATTTCGGCAATTCGTAAGATACCTTCAATTCGCGCAGTCGTATGAAGGTAGCGTCATAGATGTTCGATTCGCGAATAGGATCCTGGTTTCTGCGATAAAATTCAAACCCACGCTTTATCACGATATCGTTTGTACCGTCAACTACGATATTCCCGTTATCATCAAAAAATCCTTTCATACCGGGAAATACGTAATCAGCTTCTCGGTCTCCTGTCTCACTCAAGACCCCATACAACCTCCCCAATCGGTTGTAACCACCGGATAATTTACCTCCTTGCCGCCAATCGATCTGGGCAGACAAAGTGAAGTCCTTAAATGAGAATTTATTAATGACGCCCACTTCAAAGTCAGGTTGAGCAGTGCCTAGGATTATAGATTCAGTGGACCGCAGGGGCATTCCATATCTCGGATTAATATCCCCATTTGGAAGCGTTGGTCGACTATCTACAACGATCTCTCCTGAGGCTGGATCTCTTGCATAGCCCAAGCCAAATAAAGAAGGATACTCTTCCCCCTCTCTGGCAATTGCTCTTACCCTGAATCCGCCACCCAAATCCAGTTGATCGATCCCCTCTGCAAGAGAAATTACCTTGTTCTTGTATGCTGTGAAATTGATGGTCGTGCTCCAGAGCATATTGGTTTTCTTGATTGGTTGAGCATCAAGAGTTATCTCGTGGCCAGTAATACTCATTTCTCCAGCATTCCTTAGCTCATTTGAGAACCCGGTAGATCCAGCTATAGGCACGTTGTAAATCTGCCCTTCAGCGGTGGCATCATAATAGGTGTAGTCAAGACCTAGTCGATTTCCAAGAAAACGCAGATCGAAACCGATTTCAAAAGTTCTTGTATTCTCGGGTGCCAAATCGGAACTATTGATCTGACTGCTTTGAGTAAATGCACTCAAACCCTGGTAGGGCCAAGTAAAACTGCCGTTTGCTACCCCAGGCCTAAAGACAGTCGCCACGGCATGAGCAGGACCTGCCTGACCGACTTCAGCTACACTAGCCCTAATCTTCCCAAAAGTGAAAAACTTTGGAGCAAAAGATAAAAATTCAGTAAACACGACACTGGCACCAACAGACGGATAAAAAAATGAGCGATTGTTGGTTGGCATGTTTGATACGATATCATTTCTTCCAGTAGCGGTGAGATAAACTGTATTCCTCCATACGAAAGAAAGATTACCGAAAAAACCTACTACACGTCTCCTGAATTCATTACTGGTAGTTGTCTGAACTGCTGTATTGGATATATGATGAAATCCACCAATCACAATATCACTACCCTGATTTGACAGGGTTGTCGATCGAATATCATAAAACTCGTTTCCTACCAAAAATTCGAGGTTAATATCTGGACTAAAATCCTTATTGAGGGTAACATTAAAATTGGAGTTTACTTGCCTGAACTCTCCGATGCTACCAATAATTCTCCCCCCGCTGGGAGGATCGGTTCTACCTCCTGTTGCTTGGGACCCTAGTTCATTCACTCTATTTTCGTTATTGGTATATTCGTCCAATCCAAGCCGATAATTGATCGAAAGCCAATTCAACGGTCGGTAGTCTAACCCAATATTACCATACGTTCTTGAAGTTTTTTCTACCCATGTATTGTTTTCCATTGCCCAATAAAGATTATCGTGTTGTCCCCTAAAATTAATTTGTTGAAAGGGATTACCGGGAACGTGCGTTGGTTTGCCCTTTAGATCATAAGATGGTGGAACTGAAAAGGTAGCCCACCAAGGCAAATCAACAATATCAACTTTATTATTCGTATAATTAATGGAAGTATTAACTCTTAGTTTATTCGAAAGATCATATCCACCAGCAAGTTTTACATTCATACGTTGCATCGCCGAATTGTTTAATATCCCTTGCTGGTCCGCCAGTCCCAAATTGATAGCGTAATTTCCACGGTCGAAGGCATTGGCAATAGTTAAATTTGTATTTAAAGTACCCCCGGTTTCAAACAGATCTGCATCGTTGTCGTATACAGCGGCAACTTCAGATTCACCTAGCTGATTGACATACGTGCCCATTTCATCGATCCTTTGCCCCCAAGAAAAAGCCGAAAAAGGCTCGAACTGCTCTCCGGTGCCCTGGCCGTATGTCGTCTGAGTCTCAGGGAACATCGATATACGATCGAAGTTATAGCTTGCTTCTAATGAAACAGATGGTCGATCACCCGTAATTCCTTCTCCTTTGTTAGTCTCGATTAGAATCACACCGTTAGATGCCCTCAAGCCATACAGAGCTGCTGCAGTAGGTCCCTTAAGAATATTCACCGACTTTATGTCACTCGGGTTTATATCAATCGCACGATCTCCACTACTGACAGGCATCCCATCCACTACATACAGAGGTTCGTTATTTCCGGTGAAAGAGCGACTTCCCCTTATATTGATCCGGGAGCGACTTCCAGGAGCTCCACCTCTCTGCTTGACAACCAAACCGGCCACTTTTCCTTGCAAACTGTTTATAACATTTGTATTCCCTACCGCTGCTAGTTCCTTGCCTTCTACTTCTTGAACAGCGTAACTTAAAGCCTTTTTCTCCCTCTCGATACCAAAGGCCGTGACTACAACTTCTTGCAATTGACTTGTTTCGATACTTAACTGAACATTGATATTTGTTTGGGCTCCAATTTGGACTTCAATAGTTTCATAGCCCGTATATGAAAACACCAAAACATTCGCATCATCCGGAACAGACAGAGAAAAACTACCATCGAAATCCGTTGTAGTCCCAATGTTGGAACCTTTCACCAAGACGGTCGCACCAATAAGTGGGTTTCCCTCCGTATCACTGACAAGACCGGTTACGGTTTTCTCAGTCTTTAATTGCACGACAGCATCCACAATAGCAGACAACTGTTGAAGGGGCACATCACCCTTTTGCTTTAATGAAAAATTGCCGCTCTGCTGCAATTTTTCAATCTGCTTAAATTTCTTAATAACCCTCCTTGAGTCCTTCTTTGCCCTTTTTGTCTTTTCGTAGATGACAAAGTACTTTTCATTAAAAGAATCGTATTGCAGATTGGTTTTAGCCATCAATCGATCGATGGCTTCATCCAAAGGCTCTTTTACCTTGAATTCGAATTCAACACTAATCTTCTCCAGAAGGGTGGCTTCGTAGGAAAAGAAAACCTGGTATCTCTCACCAAACTCATCAAGGACATCAATGAGTGGCCTCAGTTGAGCTACTCCCACAAGTCCATCAGGTGTTTTCGCCTGATTTACATTCATGACAGAGCCGAAACAGATGATAAGTATAAGAATAAGCTTTGGGGTTTCGTAAAACTTCATCTTGTTCATATCTTCGCGTGTTTACTTTTATGTAGATTATTTCCATTGCCGGAATGACACTGCCATGTCGTTCCGGTATTTTTTATTCTAGAATCAACAGGTTGTTTTGCTTGTTCACGATTACATTCATAGATTTTTCCAGTGTAGGAATGACAATGGAAAGATCTTTCATAGGTACAGCGACGTTGTATTTCTTTGTATATATAGAGGCGTCTTTTACTTCTATCTCCACTCCATAAATCTCCTCGATTTTTTCCAGGATTGGAAAAGCGTACTCCTTTCTAAACATGAGTACTCCATCCTTCCACGAATCCGGGCGGATGACTTCTTCTTGATCATGCGTGTGCCGGGCCGTGATTTTATCCTTCTCGGCCGAGTAAGCGACAAAATCACCAGGTTCCATTAACGTCTCGTCTTCACCATAATCCAATCTTACTTTCCCTTCCTGCAGGTATACCTCAGTTGATTCTCCCCGGGTATGTATATTAAAGGCAGTGCCCAATACTTCAACTTCCAAATCCGGGGTGATCACCGTAAAGCTGGCGCCAGTCTCGGGTTTCTTCATTACGGTAAAAAATGCTTCTCCCTTTAGATACACTACGCGGTCGTCACCCTCTTCCCAGTTCTTCTTTCGGCTTAACCTAGAATTGGCATTGAGCTGCACCGTCGTCCCGTCAGGAAGCTCAATCGTTTTCCATTCGCCAAAATTTGTCGTGTAAACTGTAGAGCCGAGATAAATCGTGAAAAACCAGCCACCAAAAGCTAGCAAAAGGACAATAGAAGCTGCAATGGCTATGCGGGATGCTTGAAATCTTTGCTGTTTCCTTACCAAGCGAGGATCTCCTGGAGTTACAGCTTCATCTATGATTTGGTCTGATTTCACTCGTGAACCATCAACCCGCTCTAAAACATTCTCCAGCCGTTCCTGAAATTGTTGCTCATTGGCTTTTTGTCTATCAAAGAATTCAATTGTTCCTTGCAGAAAGGTTCTGGCTTCCTGGACCACAACTTGCTTATGGGGATATATAGTCAGGAAGTTTTGCCAAAATATTTGCTCTTCTTCTGTAGGAGAGAACACCCAATGTCTAAATTGGGGATCTTCGATAAACTGTTCGAATTCGAACCGCTCGTAAGCCTCCATTTTTGCCATTCCTCGATTTTTCTTGACTTCACGAAACAGCAACCAGGTAGTCTACCATGTAAAATTACTGCTTCTTACAACTAATGAATGATCGTCATCGAACCTGCCTAATTACAGGCCAATTTCAACCAGATAGGTGAGAATGGCTTTTGTAACCCAGAAAAAAGAAAAATTTTTACTCTGTCTATGAAATCAGCCAATATCCATCCAGGGGAACTTACCTAGCATTTTGTGATTCAAGATCTCCGAGCCACTCTACTTGGTTGACAAAAGCCAAGGGAGTTCAAGAGAAGAATAAAAACTGCTTAAGACAGCAATAAATGTCATCAGCCATCTCTTTGCATATAGGTGGTGATCATCTGCTTACGACCCTAAATGCAAATAATTATAAATTTCGGCAAAAGTTATTGCCGTAGATGGTACCAGTGACTCATAGGGTGCAAAAAAAGAAAAGCGATGGTAAGAACTTCTCAACATTACCCAGCTTACGAATATGCTTCAAACCTCGAAACACAAGATTGCGGGCGACCTGATTACTCACCGAGGTGATGCTGCTTATTTCATCATAACTCATGCCTCGATAATAACGCAGGAAAATAATCTCCTTCTGCCTGGCTGGTAGTGATTCCAGCTTTTGGTGAACCCAGGCGGTCGTGAAAGCCAAATCTTCCCTCTCTATACTTCGCGTCTCGACAGAAGGATGAACCGGTGATCGGTTGGTATGGGTATAGTTTTGCAAAATATCTCTCGAGCGTATCTCCTTTTTGACATGTTGTCTCAGGTTTCTCTTTAGGGACTGAAATAGATAGATTTCAAAATTCTTGACTTCTTTTACTTCCCGAGGATGCTCCAGAACCCAGACAAAAAGATCTTGAATCCGATCTTCCACCACATTTTGATTGGAGACAATGATCAAGCCATATCGCAGAAGGTGATTATAGTAGAATCTGTAAATGCAGCAGAAGGCAGCACGGTCTCCCTGTACCATGCGCGAAACCAATAAACCCATGTTTTGTCTATCAATCCGATCGGAAATGGTCAACTTCTGCTTAAATTTTGTCACACTCCAAGAGAATGGCCAGGTATCTAAAGTTATGAACTTTTGATGAGATAAATCAGACTTTTGCCTTTGTGGTAAACCCAATCCAGCATTCGTGATCATGTCTATAATTGATTCGCATTGATGGAACGGAAACGAAAAATCTCATTGAAACCAGATCCCGATGGCATGTTCATTCAGCTGTAGAAAATACGGGAATTAACGTTGGCCCCACCAAAGATTTTTCTGACCTAGGTGGCTAAGCCATCAATATCAACTGCCAGGACTAAAGGCCAGCTTAGGGAGTTGCCAGAATCAATCAACTTGAACCATATATTCCCGATCGAAACATAACCACTGAAGTATATAGTATGACTATAATCACTACCCACCGGAGGGTATCCAATGGCAACGATTTGATCACAAATGCGGCAATTAGGACGGCTACCGCACCTGGAATAGCCATAGATACGGCAGCTTTCCGATTATATGCTCCCTCTCTGATAAATTTTACTGATGCCGGAGGCATTAGAAATGCGCAAGATCCCATCATAATGGGAAAAGCAACTAAGGGGGACATACCCAAAGAATAAATCAAAGCCATGCAAGGTGCATACAGTCCGATTCCTACTGTCATCAGGGCACCCAGAATGAAGTTGGCTCCAATAGCCACGGCTAATTTCCAACCGGTCAATCCGATGGCTTCTCCTCCACCTGGTATCCACTGCATTTGTCCGGAGAGCATAAAGAATGCAGTCACCAGCAAGGCAAAACCCATCGTCAATTGAATTTTGGTGACCGCCAGTTTCGACACAATTCCTGCCCCAAGTACTGCGCCCGCTGCAGCGGACAACAACATCGTCAATAAGGTGATGGGCTCTACTTCGACGATCCGGATAAAGATCAATGCTTGAATCAGGACAGGTATTGTATTAGCGACATTCAGTGTTCCGGGCAAAACCCGGTCTTCAGTCTGTTTCGTAAATTTCAGCAAGGCCGTCTGTGGTGCAAAGGCTCCAATACCAAGTACATCAAAAAAATTTACCACAAATCCGATGACGGCGGTTTTTGTAGCACTTACATTTTCTAAGATGCTCTGATGCTTGATAACATCTCGGCTCAATACATATACAAAACAAATGAATAAAATTACGAGTGTGGTCCAAATGGCAATAATCATAGAGGAAGGTAGTGTGTATCAACGAATACTCTACTAGCCCATTTCTTCATAATTTCAGAATGGTCAATCGGTACCATAGCACCAAATAGTTGAATGCATAGATCCTTACAACTGATATGGGGTAATAGATCTAAACAACTATAGCATTCCACACCGCCAAGTTTTGTATTCCTATTGCGGATACCTATCAACCTCAACATCATTCTTCTGTATGGGCCCTGGGGTGCTCCTTCCATCAGCAATAAGCTTCTCCATCATGTTTCTCATCGCTGTGACGCGATCAGGCTGCTCATTGGCTAGATTCCTGCTTTCTGAGAGATCGCTTGCCAGGTCGTAGAGCTGAATCTGATTAGTGTCGCCTCCCGGAGACCAACCACCGGAGCCTGGTGCGAGGATGATTTTCCACGAATCCATTCGCAGCGAAGGAACACCCCGAATAGAAGTACTCACGGCATTTACACGAATCGGATGATCGCCGCCCATGAGGAGTGGCAACATGCTGAAACTATCTTCACCAGCATTCGTCGGCAACGACATATCGAGGACATCGGCCAGCGTGGCCAAAAGATCCGCCTGGTGAATCAGGTGTGAAGAGGAGCTGCCTGGTCTTACCTTTCCGGGCCAGCGTACGATAAAAGGCACTCGATGTCCTCCTTCCCACACATCAGACTTGTAACCACGCAAAGGACCACTTGGATGATGACCTTTTTGCTCAAGGGTGGCGATGGGCATATTTTCGACTTGATCCCGCTGCCACGGCCAGCTCTTAAAGGTAGTGTCTCTCGCTTCCTCGATGGTAGTATTGCCTACATATGGCGCACATCCATTATCGCTGGTAAAAATCACGATGGTATGCTCAGCAAGTCCGTTTTTTTCCAATGCACTGAGTACCTGGCCCACAATCGCATCGGTTTCCATAACCAAATCAGCATAAAGACCAAGACCACTCCGACCCTTCCAAGGCTTATTCACTGACAAAGGTGTATGCGGCGAGGTCAAAGGAAGATAGAGAAGAAATGGATTGGGCGAAGACCCCATACGTTCAATAAATTCTACGCACTTGTCACCCAGCGTCGGCAGCACAGTCTCCAATTTCCAATCGCTTAGGGATGGGCCTTGCAGGCTTGCCTGATTCTTGCCGAACAACCTTCCTGATCCAAATTCGGTGGGAATGCCAACGGTATGATCATTCTCGATAAAACAATAGGGTGGCCAATTGGGCACATCAGTACCAAAGTATTCGTCAAAGCCCACTGCAGTTGGTCCTCCGGGAATGGACTGCGAGAAGACTTCCTGCCAAGCGGAGCGATGTGCGGTGGTCGGTTTAACCTTTTTTTCTTTTGATGTGAACAAATCCCTTTTTTCAGGAGAAATCGGCCAGTCCCAGCCCAGGTGCCATTTGCCAATACAAGCGGTCTGATATCCATTTTTTTGGGCAACTCCAGCCAGAGTCAGGCGATCAGGTGTGATCAATGGAGCAGAAAAAACACCGACAATTCCCCGCTGTAATCTAGAACGCCAATGATAACGACCGGTAAGGAGAGTGTAACGCGATGGAGAACAAACGGCAGATGATGAATGTGCATCGGTGAAGCGCATTCCCTCGGCTGCAAGACGATCGATATTGGGTGTGGAAATGCCCCCATGATCAGGATTGTAACACTGCAGGTCGCCATAGCCAAGGTCATCGGCATAGATGATGACCATATTGGGTTTCTTTCTTTTGTCAGCGCAAGAAGCAAGCCCAAGCACCAGGGTGGCCATCCAAAAAACTACTTTCATGCTTCTATAGTACCCATTGTTTCTGTTTACTACAACAAACATCCTTTAGGTATCAGCCACTGTGTTTTCAAATCATCAGCAGCTGTCTGTAGGCATATGGCATATAAAGATAAAATCTTCGATTTATGTAGCATAAAGGATCATTCTTCAATTGGTGATAATGACAATTTCCTTTAACTTATTCCCAAGGCCTCATCGGACTTTGAAAATCTTCCACTTGAACAGTGCAAGGTAGCGGTACCTCTAAAAAGTAAAGACTTTTTCATTTACCGTTATGCCGTCTACATTTCTATGTTGAAATTTGATTGAGGGTATATTCTTCTCACGGTATACTGAGGCATGTAAATAGCCTCCTTTTACCCTCAAGAATTGATGTTCTGGTAGTACGTTTTTCTGATTCCAGCCACCTGCATGTTGATCCGATCCCGGGCCACAGCTGAATTCCCACAGATTCGTATGCTCGATATGACTTACGTATTGCCAATGCCGGTCTCCGACACAGAAAAAGACGTTGTCAAATTGGTTGACAAAATTTCTGATTTCATTTCCCTCATAGGTAAATCCTTGATTGGCATGGTTATCATTTTTATTGCCTCGATCAGGTCCCAATACCGGTGTAGCAGAAATGATTACTTTGATGGCTGCATCAGAATTCTTGATGGTGTGGTACAACCACTCTTTCTGAGTCTTTCCCCAAATCGTTTTATCCGGTCCATCCGGATCACTGTTTTTACTTCGGTATTTTCTACCTTCCATGATCCAAATCTGGAGATCCTTGCCCCATCGTATGGTTTTGTAGGTGGTGTCACGAGTGGGAAATTGTTCCTGGTCAAATATTTCCAAGCCCCGATCAAAAGAAACAGCACCATAGGTCATGCCGGGATAGCAGTCGTTTGACAAAGCATCGTGATCATCCTTGATAAAATAACTGGTGGTCTGGCGGTAAAAGTTGCGTTGAAAAGGAAGAGCAAAAAGCCGGTCCCATTTAAAATACATCAGAGGCTCGGTCAGAGCCCATGGATTGGGCTTATCATAGTACTCAATATCTCCGGTATGCACATAGAAATCAAGGCTATCGTCCAGCATACTGTGATATATTTGATGTCCACCCTCCTGATTATCTCTTCGATTGTAATCATGTCCGGTTACCACGCTGAAATTTATTTCGTCGAGGCTATTGGCATCTGGTGGGGTTCTGAATTGGCCCATAATAGTGTCTGAGGGTTGGACAGATTCATTCTCGCGGGCGAAAATGTTGACTTGGTAGATGGTATTTGGTGAGAGATCAATTAATTTCCATTGTTTGGAATAATTTCTAGTTGAATCTACCGCCGACCATTCAGTTTCACTCTTTTGCACGGGGTCGTCAAGGGGATGATATATCAGTTTTACTTCTCCATAGGCACCTGGACAGGATGCATTCAGTTCAGCCAACCTGTATCCTTCCGGAATTTGGGCAGCATGCAATCGGTCAATATCTGTCTCTTTACGAAGCTCCTGATGCTCTTTCTGACTCAGATCTTTGAAATGAATACCACTTTCATTTAAATCTGGTATGGAGGTCAATCGAGTCCAAATCGAAATAGAATGTTGATCTGCCCAGCCATTGCGAAAACCGTTGCCAAAATAAGGTCCGTTGCTTTGCGTTAGCGGAGTACATCCAATGAAAAATAAAATCCCTCCCGCGAAATATCTTACAAAATAGGAGCTTGTGGTTTTTGTGACTTTTTTCATATTTAATAGCTGAAAGTTGCAGTCGGCATTTTTGCATATGTTCATTTCGGTTTCCGGTAGTTGTTCGCTCGTCAAAGTAAAACAGTCTCAGCCCGATTCCTGCTTCGTTGTTTTTCTCACCTACTGAGGACATCATGGCACAGTACTGTTTAAAGCTGATCGCCCTACCCAAAAAACTGCTCAGTGCAACTTCTCCCTGGAACCGTACATCCCTCTCTAATGGAAGATATCTCAACTTGAAGACCTCATCATATTGCCGGTGGATTACGCAAACAATTCCAAAATGGGTTTGCCATGTCCATCAGGGGTCGTATAAAATGGACGACCCTCAATCGTGTAATTGGTCTCTGGATGGATGCCCAGTGCATGATAAATCGTCTGATGAACCTGATCAATAACCACGGTATTTTCTATAGACGAACAAGGTCTTTCCTCCGCCGTCTTGCCATAGACCAGACCTTTCTTAATTCCACCTCCCCACATGAGGATGGAACTGCCGTCGGTAAAATGACGGTGCATCCCATAAAATTTTTCTTCCTCAATGACATCGGGTTGTCTCACCTGATCCCTAACTTTCTTGCCCGGTCGACCTTCCAAAATCGCATCCCTGCTAAATTCGCTTGCCAGCAGAATAAGGGTCCGATCTAAATGTCCGGTTTTATCAAGGTCTAAAATCAGTTGGGCAATAGGCCGATCGATCAGTGCTTTCATCTTAATCAAGCGCGTATGTCCGTTTTCATGCGTATCCCAACCCAGAAATGGCTCGTATTCAGTCGAAACGCTAATGAACCTTGCTCCATTCATCGCCAGACGTTTTGCCATCAGACAGCCCAAGCCAAAGCGCCCTGTGTTGTAAATGTCGTAGCTGTTTTTAGGTTCTTGCGATAAGTCAAAGACCTGAGATTCTGGTGAATTTAGTAACCGATAGGATTGCTCCATCGATCGCATTAAGGATTCTTTCTGATAGTCGCTCGCCCTTTTCATGAAATTGCTGTTGTCGACGAGCTCCTTGTATAGCTTGTTTCTTGCTTCAAATCTTTGCAGCGACATTCCTCGTGGAGGCCGGACACTCTCCATTCCACTCGAAGGATCAGGAATCAGGAAAGGACCATATTCGCTTCCTAAAAAACCCGCAGAGTGAAACGCTTTTAGTTCTTCACCTTCACCCACGGTAAAGCGCTGGCCTATGGCGATAAAAGGAGGGATCACTGGATTTAGGGGACCAAGCTCTTTGGCAATCCAGGCCCCGATATGTGGTGGCTGCACAGACTGGGGAGGTTCATAGCAGGTGTGCCAATGGTATTGATGTCGCGTATGCAAAATGTGACCAAGATCGGCTGATTTATAGGAGCGGATGATCGCTCCCTTGTCCATCACGCTACCGACTGACTCTAACCCCTCTGAGAAATACAAGCCGTCTACAGCGGTAGGGATTTTTGGAAAAGTGCTCAAGACCCTTTTGCTTTCAATCCCTTTTTCAAATGGCACATAGCTCTTCGGATCAAAAGTTTCGGTATGTGCCATACCACCAGCCATCCACAGCAGGATAACCGTATCTGCTTTAGAAACAGCATTGGAAACAGCTTGGCAGGAGCTTAAAAAGCTGGCCGTAGGAATGGTTGAGGCTACTGCTGCTAGACTCGCTGCACTCATTTTCTTAAGGAAATCCCTACGGGTATTGACTATATGTGTTTCCATAATTCTCTCAATAAATGAACTGAAACTCGGGCAAAAGAAGTGTGGCCCAAAAAAAGTCTTGGACACTTTCTTGGTTAGGTGTTTCTCCTAGCACATTCATAATGATCTTTTTCTCTCTATTCGTTGGTTCACGACCCAAAGTCGTTAGATAGAGATTATCGGCGATTTCCTCAACGTTGCCATTAAACTCAGCGAGCCAAGCCCCGGCACCTTCCGCCAAAACTTTGTTAAAATATTCTCCATTGGTCAATTCCAAGGCCTGCAACAAGGTCGCTTGATCATCCCTTGAGGTAGTCACATTTTCTCTGGATGGACGTCCCAATGCTTTCATAAACGGGTGTTGCCTGACCAGACTAGCCCTTACAAAAGAGGATTCCGATTCTTCGAAGGTGAAATTCAACAATTTATCCCAATGTCTGGAGCCATAATTTCTTACTTTTTCCCATCTCTCATCATCGAATTCCAACGATGTCCAGTCACCTTCGGGTTTAATATCAGCGCTCTTCCAATCCGTATTAGATTGGACCAAAACTTCTTCCCCATCCACAAGGGTAATTTTCATGGCAAATAATATTCCGGCCGGATTGGCTATACTTCCCTCATTGATGCCGGAAATAGCAATCACATTCTTCCCCTTATTTAACACATCGGTTACTGTAATTTTATCTGCTTTTCTCCAATCTGATCCATTGGCCTGGGTTCTTCCATTGAGGTATAATACATAGGAATGATCGACAGAAATCAATACCTGAGCTTCCTCCACTGCTTGAGGTAACGTGAACACGTATCTAAAATACCTTTCTCCAGGATCAGGCAACACGTCACGGTCGAATTTGCGTTCTCTAAACCACACCCGGTCAAAAGATAAGTCCCTATCTGAGGGATCGTAGGCTGCCGCATAATACATTGGAGCAATCGTCTGACTGACCGCATCAGAAAATTGTTCTGCGCTCATTCGCCTGATTACGGGACCATGGAAAACAAATTTTTCGGATTTTACTTCTTCAGACCTGTCAAAGCGTACCGCCGGAAGCTGGTAGGTTTTTGATGTCATGATGATCCGAAGCAACCGTTTGAGATCATAACCAGACTCAATAAAATTTCCGGCCAACCAATCCAACAAGGTGGAATCCCAGGGAATGTTGTCCATTTCATCGACTGGTTCCACAATTCCGCGACCCATTAAGCATTGCCAAATTCGGTTGCAAATGGTTCGATACAGCCTACCATTTTCAGGTTTTACTATGATTTCTGATAACTTCTTCAAGCGATCTTTCAAGCTGTCAGATGCTACAGAACCCAATTCTGGATAAAGGAAGCTGACGTTGGCCAATCTACCCAGAGGTTTATCACACCGATTTAATTCCAGCAAAGAATCAGCAAAAATCGAGGCAAAGCCATAGGCTTGTTCTAGAGTTAAATTACTAACGAAACTGTTGTGACAGGAAGCGCATTTAACGTTAACTCCAAGCAGCGATTGCCCGATGTTTTGTGCGGCTTGCATTTCAGTACGCTGACTGGCGTTAACTACCCCCCTCCATTTAATTCCTTTGATAAAACCTTCGGATGCCGGCGAGGGATTGACCAATTCTCTTACCATCAAGTGGTAAGGTTTATTTGCCAGTAGCCCTTGGTAGAGCCAATGGGTTATTTGCTTTCTTCCTCCAGTAATAAAGCCTGTCCCTGAATAATCATTTCTCAGCAAGTCGTTCCAAAAGCTAAGCCAATGCTGAGCGTAATTGTGATTGTCATCTAACAGATCATCAATAAGTTTTTCACGTTTCTCGGGACTCGTGATTTTCTCAAAGGCCGTAATATCTGTAGGGTTGGGCAATAAACCCAAAATATCCAAATAGGCCCTTCGAATGAAGGTTCTGTCATCAACAATATCTGGCCAGTCCAACCCATGCCGGTTAAAGTATACGTCGACAAATTTATCAATTGGATGCTGCTCCTGGCTCTCTAGGGGCAGCACTGGATTTGATAAAGCTAAAGGTGCTTCTCGAAAAACTTTTAACGGTCGATCAGACCAATGGGCTCCTTTTTCAATCCATAATTTGATGAGTGCTATTTCATGCTCCTTTAATACTTTTCCCTTCTTTGGCATCACTTCGTCATCATCAGGGGCAAGACTAATTCTTCTATAGAGTTCACTTTGCTGGGGATTTCCAGCGACAATCACTTTGCCCGATTCTCCTCCTCTAAATACACCCCTCTTATTTTCCAGCACCAATTCCCCCTTCTGCTTGTTTTCACTGTGACATTGGTAACAGTTGTGTGCAAAAATTGCACGCACCTCCAAATTCAACTGGTCTTGCTGTGATTCTGACAACGAATCTAAAGGACTGAGCTGTGACAAAATGGAGGTGGCCTTTGAGTCGTCGTACGCTTTCTGGCCGGATAGTGCGCTGAAAAGGAAGTCTTCGCCATGCGTTAAACTCGCCCCCAAATGACTCGTGAACGTCAAGGAACATACGGTAAAGAAGAGTGCAAACCTGTAGGCCAAATAATTTGACAATCTCCCCATCACCGTTCTCTGTAAGAGTATGGCTGTCAGCAGCGACAGCAAGGCTGTAGCAATACCCAAGTTCTGGTGCCATTGAACCAATTCACCAGAATAATCATCGTACGTGTATAATAACCACCCAAGTCCGGTTGCCACAATAGCTGACAGAGCTCCCAGATTCACCATCCACCTGATTCCCTCTCTTAAGCCAGCTCTCTTCCGCTTCAGTGTCAACATTTCAAGGAAGAGTGCTGCCACCAACAACCCAATAGGAAAATGGACAATCAGTATATGCAACCGACCCCCTAGGAGCCATAACCACGTCCAAGCACTATCTTCCATGCCTGTAAATTATCAATAATTTCTCTGTAAACTCATCGGCTACATCCCATAACTGGATTTACTGACCTAGACAATTCACTTCAAACATGGGACGACATCCTAAACATCGCATCACTCTGAATGGTAAAAAAAATAACAAAATCCAAAATAATCAACGAAATTGGAAGGCCCTTTTAAAATCAAACACTTGAAACTGCAACTATGCAAACCTCACTGAAAACCAAAAGCTTGATCCGCAAGTGCTTACTCATAGCCACTTGGATAATCGTCGCCATAAGCGCTCAAACCCAGACACTCTATGATATCCGCTGGAACCTTAATGGGATTGACTATGCCGGATTCATGATTTACTTTAATGAGGAGGACATTTATATGCGGGTTGGATATCAATATGGAAACGGCTACAACTTGGTGCACAGTGAGTATCAATACACCGTAGATTATCAACAAGATGGTGTAACCCTATTTGAAGGATTAGAGACACAATACGTACAACAAACTACTGATGGTTCCTACCAACCGTTCCATTTTTTCTGGGCTTGGGATGATGAAGATGCGAGTTGGTTCGGACCTTTGGCCATTGATGCGTACAATTTAGAGCAAGATAACTTTGACGCAGTAGTTGAGGTTGCCATGATCGAATTGGATCCGATGAAATTAACTGAGGAATATTTGCAGTGGTTCTATTTACCCAGTGATCCTGACTATTACACCCTGCTGTCAGCCAGTCAGCCCAACACAGAAACACCTACATACGCCGGAGAGGTACCCACTTTGCATTTCTTGATGATAGCCAATACGCTGATACCTGATATCGGACCCTCAACCAATCTTGACCTGCACAATGCATCTAACGAATTTGAGGGAATTGCCAGTGCGCTATCCATGGGATTTACAAAGACATTGGTTTCGGACAAAAATTTTTCGAAAGATCAAGTGACCGCTACATTAAATGCATTTCAACCCGCTCCAAATGATGTCGTTGTGGTGATGTATTCGGGTCATGGTTTCCGGTTTTCAGATCAAGGGGAAATATATCCACAACTGGATTTGCGCTATAATGAATACCAGGAATTCGGACCACAGTCCTGTCTCAACCTAAAGGAAGTGTACGATGCTATCTTGAGCAAGGGAGCAAGACTCAACCTAATCATTGGTGATTGTTGTAATAATGATATTGGAGTTCCTAAACAAATGGGAAGTGGTTTTCTTGCTGCGCGATCTGCCGTAAATGCGAGCATTCCCAAACTGCAAGCTCTGTTCCTCGAGTCATCAGGGAGTATTATTGCTGCTGGAGCCCAGGAAGGCCAATCCTCGTGGGGTTCGAATAACATGGGTGGGTTTTTCACCAATAGTCTGATTGGCTCTATCCGAGATGAGGTCAGTAAACTCAAGCCAGATGATGAACCAAAGTGGGAGGACATTTTGGTGAAGGCCAAAGCCAGTACGGAAATGAAATCACAGATGTGTTCTGATTGTAAGCTACAAAACCCAATTTACGAGGCCAACATCAATTAATGCGCCACAAGTCAAATCCTTTGATACACGTGCACTATGTGTCAAACGATCACTATAGCATTCGCTCCACAGTCTATTTGCTGCTTTGAAACGGGAGCATCAAAAAGCGTCTAAGCCTAAGAACTTAGTTTCTCATTACTCTTGCGCCGACCTGCAGTCGTCAAGTAGGATGGCCGGCAATCTCTGATCATCGGTAGGTCTCACCTTGACGCCATTAAACATTGTAAGTCGAAGATGCCGTATCACCGCCACGACCGGTCCAATTGGTGTGGAAAAATTCACCCCGGGGCCGATCTATTCTTTCATAGGTATGTGCTCCAAAGTAATCCCGTTGAGCCTGTAGTAGGTTGGCGGGCAAGCGAGCACTACGGAAACCATCGAAATAACAAAGGGCAGATGTGAGCGCTGGAATGGGCACACCATTGGAAAGGGCTACTGAACAGACATTCCGCCAGCCATCCTGTGCTTCTTCTAGCTTTGCTTTGAAAAAAGGAGCCAGCATCAAGTTTGCCAAGTCCGGGTTATCATCAAAAGCTTTTTTGATATCTCCCAAAAAGACGGATCTGATGATGCAGCCACCTCTCCATAGCAGAGCAATGCCACCATAATTCAATTTCCATCCGTATTCTTTAGCGGCCTCCATCATCAAATTATAGCCCTGAGCATAAGATACGATCTTGGCACCCAGCAATGCTTTTTCTAAATCAACGATAAATTGTGCTCTATCTCCAATGAAGTTAACTGTTGGCCCCCGCAATTCTTTAGATGCCACAACGCGTAAATCTTTTTGGGCAGACAGACAGCGAGCAAAAACAGCTTCTCCAATGAGTGTCAAGGGTATGCCCAAATCAAGAGCCGCGATTCCAGTCCATTTGCCGGTACCCTTTTGTCCTGCAGCGTCCAAAATCATTTCAAGGGTTTCTTCACCATTTTCGTCCTGATATCCCAAAATATCTCTGGTAATCTCGATCAGGTAACTGTCAAGTGCACCTTCATTCCAATTCTTAAAAACTTCATGCATTTCGGTGTTGTTCATCCCAAGCAGAAGTTTCATCAAGTGGTAAGCCTCCGTAATGATTTGCATGTCACCATATTCAATCCCGTTATGCACCATCTTGACAAAATGACCTGCACCACCTTCACCGACCCAGTCACAACATGGAGTACCATCTTCAACCTTTGCCGCAATAGCCTGAAAAATTTGTTTTACATGTGGCCATGCTTCTGGTGAACCTCCAGGCATAATGGAAGGGCCCAATAGAGCCCCTTCTTCACCACCGGAAACACCAGTTCCAATGTATAGGAAACCCTTATCTTCTACATACTGCCTTCGCCGAGCGGTATCTTCAAAATGGGAGTTGCCTCCATCAATAATGATATCTCCGGAATCTAAATAAGGTATGACTTTATCAATAAAATCATCTACCGGTTTGCCCGCTTTAACCAGAAGCATAACCTTTCGAGGCCGTTCCAGTGAAGCACAAAATTCTTCAATAGAGTGAGTCCCTATAAAATTTTTTCCTGCACCGCGACCCGCTATAAACTTGTCAACCTTCTCAGTAGTGCGATTATAAACCGCCACAGTAAAACCCTTACTCTCCATATTTAACACCAGGTTTTCACCCATTACGGCTAACCCAATTAATCCGATGTCAGCTAGTTTCTTCATTTGACTATAAGTGTTTTTGATTTTTAATTTCCCTTTAGTAAAAAAGTGACCAAAAAAATAAATTTAGGATACCTCTCAAAACTGATCTCAGGTTATTAGGGGTACCCATTAAATTAATCCGATGTCAACTAAGTTGACTCAAAAGGCTACGTTCTGGTCATAAATCCCATACTTCTCAATTTCTCCAACGTATCCTGAGAAATGTTCTTCGCAAATATTGTATAATAAGAAAATTCGCGTCTTAGTGGATATGCTCCCCGTAATTTTTCAAATTGATTGGGCGCATTTCTCAACGCTTGATCGTCTTTTTCAATCCTGTAGGTAGCATCTACGGCCTCACCAATAATGTCCTGATCACTTTTATTGTACCCATCAATTTGAATCCTGGAAAGATCGGGTTCCGCTATATTTTCAGGCTTCCAATCATCCAGGCCCAAATGAAAAAAGCGACTGATCTGCCGTACACTGCTTATGGTACCATTCGCTTTCCCATCCTGAGAATACCCGGCAATGTGACAGGTACCCAAATCTACCAACTCTAAGAGCTGTAAGTTGATATCGGGCTCATTTTCCCAGCAATCCAATATCAAACCGGAAATCATTTTACTTTCTAGCGCCAACAAGAGGGCCGAAGAATTAAAAACTTCGCCCCGGCAGGTATTGATCAGCAGGGGTTTCTTTGGCAGATCGCTCAAAAATTCCCTATCAACCATATGGAAAGTCTTATCTACTCCATCTCGATTCAATGGGACGTGGAAAGAAATGATATCTGCTTCCCGTTTGATTTCCTCCAGGCTTACAAATTCTCCGCCTCTTTCTCTTCGCTGGCGCGGAGGGTCATTCTTCAATGTAGTCATACCCATAATTTGGCAAAACCGTCCAACTCTTGAGCCCACATTGCCCACTCCTACAATCCCAACGGTTTTCTCATGGAGATTGATCTTCTTTCTTTTGGCATAGGTCAATATAGCGGCCGCCAAATACTGCTTAACACTCTCAGCATTACACCCTGGCGCATTTGCCCACTGAATACCGGCCTTCTGACAATATGCGGTATCAATATGATCAAAACCTATAGTAGCACTGGCAATAAACTTCACTGTAGAACCTTCCAACAATACCGCATCGCAAATGGTCCTAGTCCGGGTGATCAAAGCATCGGCATCTTTTACCACCTCAGGAGTGGTCTCACTTCCGGGAAGATAGATCACGTCAGCGAAGGGTTCTAAAACTCCTTCAATATAGGGGATCTTATCATCGACAACGATCTTCATCCCTTAGTAGTGAAATCTTTCACGATACGCCCACAGGCCCAAGGCGGGATTCGAGATAAAAAATATCTCTTCACCGTCAGCCAGCGTATTGAATCCATCTTTTAATTTTTCGGGGTCATATCTTGCGATGGTCTCATCAAAATCGGCATACTTAAATCCGACGCTTTCAATTTCTTCCTGGGTAAGATTTTTGGGATTCTTTCCCGGACAATAAGTTATTTGGAATCTTCCTTCTGAGGAACTGTGAATCAGATGAGCTGCAGCGCTCAGGTTTTCTTGGAGATCCCGGTTCTCCTTGGTCGACCTCAGCGTCTTGTCCGTACCAAAGTAGCCGTACTTTCGAATCAGTTGGTCGATCTTTTGATCTTCGCCAAATTCGACCAGGCCTGGTGCCAACACAATCAATTCACCTCCATCGGCCAGGGCCATGCGAGTTCGATAAATACTTTTGTTCCCGAGCCAGGTACTTTTAAATTCTGAAGGATCCAACCAAACCACCACTTTATCTAGTGGTTCATCAACCATCAGAAAGTTCACTTCCAGAGATAATTTTGCTGCTTTATCAAAAACCTCAAAATCGTCGCCGACAAAAAGTCCAAAAGTCTGCAATTCACCCTCTTGATTAATTCCGACAACCGTCAGGACGTATACAAGGGGCAAATGTGAAGAAAATTTCTCTGAAGCATAATTGAAAAGTTTGCGGACCGGAGTATCCGCTCTGCCCATCATATTTTCCATTCCATATACCGCACCGATAAAATGACTTTTATGAATGCCTTCTGCTCCTCCAGTACCGACAAAAATATTCTTATTGTAATTGGCCATTCCGACAACCTCGTGCGGTACCACTTGACCGATAGATAAGATCAAGTCGTAATTACCTTCTACCAAGATCTTATTGACCTGAGCTGGCCAGGAGAAATCAAGCTTTCCGCCCGACACTTCTTTGACATACTCCGCTGGTACTTCTCCCAAGGTGACGACATCGTTTCTCCAATCATGCTCGAGAAAGATGTTGTGGGGAGTAGTCCCAAACATCAGACTGATCTGCTCATCAGTCATTGGCGTATGTGTACCCAATGCCGGAAGCACATCAGTGAGTTTGTCTCCAAAATATTGCCAAGTAAATTCAGTAAGCTCTCCCGCCCTGGAATGAAATCGTGTGAAGTCTGGGGGCACGGCAAGAACTTTCTGCTTTTTTCCCATTTTGGCAAAAGCTTCAAATAAAGCCTCCCTAAGGTCGTCAGGCGATAAAGATGTTGATGAAGATCCTACCTCGTAATAAATCATCTAAATGAATTGCTGCTGTTATAGATTCTGGAATAATTCCTTAACCCACAGAGGACAAAGCCTTGCACTCTTTCTGCACTTCCGTTTCTATCGCCGTACCCTTGCGTTACCTTCCCAAATACTCCATACCATTTCTTCATCTGCGGGCTGGGCATAATCGGTCAGAAATGTGGTAGCCATGGCACCTGTAGCCCAGCCAAACTGAGGCCATTTTTCAGGATCCCATCCGCGAAGGATACCATAGAGTAGTCCTCCTACGAAAGCATCACCTCCGCCGATTCGGTCAAAAACATTGATTTTACGAGGTTCGATAACTTGCCAATTGTCATCTCCTTCCAGCATAATGGCACCCCACAAGTGTTCATTGGCACTGATCACCTGCCTCAGCGTGGTTGCGAATGTAGAAGCTCCCGGATAAGTTGCTTTTACCCGATATATCATTTCTTTGAAACCTTCGATTTTGGCCTGTAATCCCTTACCTCCCGCTTCTGGACCTTCAATCCCCAGACACAGCTGAAAGTCCTCTTCGTTACCGATCAGAATATCAGCCACAGCAGCGATCTCACTAAAATTCTTGCTCAACTCTTCCTGCCGACCCTTCCAGAAGGATGCCCGGAAATTCAAATCGAATGAGATTAATGTGCCGTACTGCTTGGCAGCTCTGGCTATTTCCAGGCAAAATTTGCTGCTTTCAGGAGACAGCGCGGCAATCAATCCCGACAAATGCACAATCTGCACACCCTCCTTTCCAAACAACCGGTCAAGATCAAAATCCTTCACATTGAGTAATCGACCAACCTCACCGGCACGATCATTGTGCACCCGTGGACCCCTCGAACCAAATCCACAATCGGCGATGTTAAACTGGTGGCGATATCCCCAGGGACCACCTTGATCCACCTCGGGACCTTCATAGGTCATACCGCGGGAAAGAAGATCACTTTTTATAAATCCCGCAATCGGACTTCCTTTCACGAAGGTGGTCAACACCCTAACAGGAAGACCCAGATAAGATGAAACACTTCCTACATTGGTTTCAGCGCTGGTTGCCTGCATTTGATAGGTCTTACTACAATGTACTGGCTGGCCATTAAGAGGTGTTATCCGGACACCCATGCTCGTGGGAACCACCAGAGAATAGGTAAAATCTTCTTTCAGTTTTAAGCTCATTTCTTAAGTTATGTTGGTTGAAATAATTTGTCTAACAAACCTACATTGTTTTGGAGAAAAAAAAGCTACCCCAGGAAAGCCTTAATTGAATTCATCATACTTCAATTCAAAGCTGAGAAAGCTAGTACTCTGTAAATCCAATTATTGTCGTTTATTTTAAGAAATTTCGTCGTCGCAGATCCTCACTGTAGCTCCGGCTACAATTGCGGCTACCCATCCGCTTTCGCGGTTCTCTCCCTTTACGTGCTGTCGCACTTAACTCTTCGAGATCGGTCGTTCATTCCTCGAACTTCATCAAAAATCATATTAAAATGATTTAACATAACTAACTTGACAGAGTACTAGATTGACATCCCATAAAGATAGTCAAGAATAGTAACCTTACCCTAGAACAATCTCAAAACTCAACATCTGAAACCATGTCCAATCCTGAATTGACTAATCAGTGTACACCACTTATTCAATCGAGCGCTCTCTGATCAAATCAATAAAAGGTAGAATATCTAGCACCAAAATGTTCATTCAAGCCCTTCATAGACAATCTGGATGCTGTGGGGCTTACCACCGGTAGCCCGTTCATACCGTCCAATTTTCTGTAAAATTTCTTGTGCTTTACCTATATCTTAGATGGTAGGCGATCCAGGATGGGTCCTGATCTGTAGGCATACCAAGTAAATATTACATACCATGAGAGCATCAAAAATCTCAGAAAACAACAACACCCAATCTCGCAGAGACTTCGTAAAGCAAGGGACTGCTGTTGCAGCGAGCATGACACTTCCTTTAAGATTGCCCAAGGATATGATTTGGCCATCAAAGAAACTAAGAATCGGTATAGTTGGAGGCAGATTTGGGTGTTCCTTTCAATTTCATGAACATCCGGATTGTATTGTAGAAGCAGTGAGTGACCTGCGTTCCGAACGACGTCAAAGATTGATGCAAACCTATCAATGTGATAAATCCTATCATTCCCTAGAAGAACTGGTGAAGGACGAAAAGATCGATGCGGTAGCCATCTATACAGAAGGGCCCAAACATGTGAAGCATGTCCTCGAATGCTTAAAGCACGATAAGCATGTTCTTTGTGCCGTTCCCGCCTTTTGGGGCTCAGTAGAGGAAGGATATGTATTATATGAAGCAGTCAAAGAATCAGGCCTGATCTACATGATGGCAGAGACGAGTTATTATCAACAATTCACGATCTCAGCCCGGAAATTTTACCAAGAAGGCAAGTTTGGAGATCTGTTCTACTGTGAATCAGAATACCAGCATGATGGACTAGAGCAGCTCTATTATGAAAATGGCAAGCGAACCTGGAGATATGGTGTCGCACCAATGCATTACCCGACGCATTGTACAGCGCATTTAGTTGGTGTAACCGGTGACCGCCTCACTCAAGTCACCTGTCACGGATGGGGAGACGATGACCCGATTTTAAAGGATAATGTGTATCGCAATCCCTTTTGGAATGAATCGGCTATGTTTACCACCAAGAGTGGAAAAGCTTTCAGGGTCAACGTCTGGTGGAAAGGAGCACACATGGGATGTGAAAGGGCCCAGTGGATTGGTAGTAAAATGAGCTTTTATTCGTCAAATCGACTGGGTATGGAGCCCACAATTGTAAAGAGTACCGAGGTTATGGGACAAGATGATGCAGGATTTGTTCAAACCAAGGCAAAACCCATTCCATACGAGCAAACTCATTGGTGGGAAACCGATATGTTGCCGGAGCCCTTGCGCCATAATAGTGGACATCATGGTTCTCATACTTTCATCACCAATGAATTTGTCATGGCCTGTCTTAGAGAAGAAAAACCAACTGTAGATATCTATGAGGCACTTGCCTACACGATGCCGGGAGTTATTGCTCATGAGTCGGCGTTGAAAGATGGTGAGTCTATGGCAATTCCTCAATTTGACTAAACCCCATCAATGATCTAGCACTGGCTTTCTGAAGCCCAAATTGCCATCTTCAATTTATTAAAATCGAGTTATAGGTTAAGCTTTGTTTCTGACCAGCAGATTATTTCTGACCAGTTTTTGCGCTATACAGCATTGCGAGCACCGTCCATTCATCTCGCAGTGATCGCACCGCAACACAAACACGCAGATGATAGCTGTCGTAGCTTACCCCTAATCCGGCACCTTGTCCCATCACAGAAATGACCTGAGAATCATTGTACACCTTATAATACAGGGCATAAAGGCAAAATCAACATAAGCAAAGATTCGACAGGAGGATTTTACTAACTTTCATCCTTAAGATCAACAATTAGTTGCATTTGAAAAGAAGACAAGCAATTTCGAAGACCGGGTGGATTTTAAAGACGGCCATATTTGGGCCCACGGTGATCACTGCCATACAAAGCTGCACCTCCAGTGAGCAATACACCAAGCCACTGAGGGTACTGAATGATAATCAATATCAGTTGCTGAAAGTCCTGGGGGATTGTATTCTTCCAAAAACAACGTCGGCCTCAGCATCTGAGGTAGGTGTACCAGAAGTCATCGATTTGTTGTTGCACGATGTATTTTCTAGTAAGGTGGTTCAGCAATTCTTGCAGGGACTGGCCAATTTTAACGATGATTGTCAAAAGCAGACGGGAAAACCATTTGTTGATTTGAAACCGGAGGCAAGGACCGAATATCTGGTTGCGGTAGATCAGGAAGTGATGAGCGAAACGTACGATACCGAGCTACCTTTCTACTATTCCTTCAAGAAACTTTGCATCGATATCTATTTTACCACCGAGCAAGGAATTAAACAAAACCTGAATTACAATCCTATCCCCGGAGGCTATCAAGGTGATGTCAGGTTGGAGCCAGGCGAGAAAATAGAAGTAGGCAACGAAATGTAGTGCATGGAAAATAATCACGTATACGATGCCATAGTAGTGGGATCGGGAATAAGTGGCGGTTGGGCCGCCAAGGAACTCACCGAAAGAGGATTAAAAACGTTGGTCCTGGAACGAGGAAGAGAAATAAAACACGTCGAAGACTATCCCACGGCGATGAAGGCACCCTGGCAGTTTAAACATCGTGGTTTTCTAACAAGAAAGGAAAAAGAAGATTATCATATTCAAAGTAAGAAATACAATTTCGACGCCAGCAGCAAGCATTTTTTCGTCAACGATAAGGAGCATCCCTACCATCAGGAAAAACCATTTTGGTGGTTTCGAGGCTATCAGACTGGAGGCAGATCTTTGTTGTGGGGCAGAGGTGCATATCGGTTTAGTGATCTTGAGTTTGAAGCCAATGCCAAAGATGGCGTGGGGACGGACTGGCCCATTCGATATAAAGATATTGCCCCTTGGTATGATTATGTGGAAAAATTTATCGGTGTCGCTGGATCGATAGAAAACATCTGGCAATTTCCTGATGGACAGTTTTTGCCACCATTTGAACTCAACCATGCTGAGAAAATCGTTAAGCAGCGCATTGAATCCCACTATCCCGATCGAAAGCTGATTCCCAACCGGGTGGCGCATATCACCGAGGCTAGGCCAGGACAGTTTAAAGGGAGATATCCCTGCCAGGCCAGAAACATGTGTCATCGGGGCTGCCCATATGGGGCCTACTTTTCAAGCAACAGCTCGACTTTGCCTGCTGCAGCGGAAACCGGTAATTTGACCATGATCTCCCATGCACTGGTTCATTCAGTCATATACGACGAGCAACAGGACCGAGCCACTGGTGTGCGGGTGATCAACACTCAAACTAAAGAGACCACCGAATATTATTCGCGGATGATCTTTCTTTGTGCTTCCACCCTGCCTTCCACCGCCATCTTACTGAACAGCAAAACATCCCGCTTCCCAGACGGGCTTGCCAACAGCAGCGGCGTACTTGGACACTACTTAATGGATCATCACTCAGGCCTCAGTGGCTATGGTATCCTTGAAGGTTATGAGGACTGGATTTATAAAGGTTCTCGTCCAGCAATGGTGGCCATACCGCGATTTAGAAATGTGCGCAGTCAAGATGCAGATTTTCTTCGTGGCTATGGAATTTGGGGTGGTGCCTACCGCAAAAAGATGGACCCTACCCAGGTAGGTATTGGTGCCGATTTCAAACAGAAACTGTTGCACTATGGTCCCTGGGTAATGTCCTTAGGATGTCAAGCTGAAACCCTGCCCTACTATGAGAACAAAATGGAAATTGACGAGGATAATCTCGATCAATGGGGTATGCCGATGATAAAGATCTCAGCTTCCTATGGTGAAAACGAAGAGTTGATGCGCGAAGACATTGAGCAGCAAATTACTGAAATGCTGGATGTAGCAGGTTTGAAAGACATCTCTGTTCATGCCTCTGAGCCTGTCTTTGGCGACACCATCCATGAGATGGGTACTGCACGAATGGGTCGTGATCCCAGAACCTCCGTACTGAATGCCTACAACCAATGTCATGATGTACCCAACTTGTTTGTGACCGACGGATCATGCATGGTATCCTCTGGCAACGTCAGTACCTCACTTACATACATGGCTTTGACCGCCAGAGCCTGCGACTATGCGATCAAGGCCTTAAAAAAGAGCGAATTGTGAAAGACTCTTCAGGTTAATGTACCAACCTTGACTCTAATCTATAGATCTATTATTCAAGTTCATTCGAATAATTCAAGCTGAGCTCTCAGAAGCCTATCTCTACAAAGACATATTGCAACTCACTTCCATAAAGCAAACTTCGATCCTGCATAAGCTTCTCAAACTGTTGGCATTGCAACTCGGTAGTCTCGTATCTCTGCAAAAACTTTCAAGCGCACTCGATATCAGCTTTGATACCGTTAGAAGTTATATCGAAATGCTAGAAAAAACTTTTGTGGTTTGGGTCCTATCTGGGTACAGTAAAAATCCATCGAAAGAAATCGCAAAAATGAATAAGAACCATTTTGTGGATATTGGCATTCGGAATGCCGTACTCAATGATTTCAATCCAATAGCTTTGCGAAATGATACTGGAGCTCTCTGGGAAAACTTTCTTTATATGGAACGCACCAAAAAACTTGACTACGATGAAGATCATGCTATGCAGTATTTCTGGCGTAAATACTCAGGGACAGAAATTGATTTCTTGGAGACCAAGGACGGAAACGTGTGGGGATACGAGTTGAAATGGAATAAAGAAAAACTCGAGATCAGGGCGTGCCTGGAAAGATGATTATTCAGATGCTGCATTTGGGGTGATTGCACAAAAGAATTTTCTTGATTTCACTATTTTATCCTAAACGATTGTGTTTATGGAAAATATTAATTGATCAATTATTTAGCTCTAGCTCAATAACCACACTTTTACCCAAATACACCCCCTGTGGCATTTGGATTATGAAGGTGGTGGTATTACTTCCGTCACTGGAAACCAGCTCATAAGGCCCTTCTTCCACTTTCTCATAAAGTCCAGAAATACTCAAGACCATCTTGTTGAGTCTCCTCGATGGATCGGCAACTGTTAATTTGGTAATCTGGCCATTTTCCATTTCAATCATCGCCATTCCCTGACTTTCTATTTTGACAGAAGTGCCTTGATCCACTTCGATTTCTCCCGCCCGGTAAAAAGCTAACTGGCTCATATTTAACTTGTGGTTTGTCACAGCTTGCAGATCCACTGTGTTGGACAAGATCTCTATCCCTCGGTCATTTCCTGACTGAGACAATTCATGGCGATTGATCCCAGGTACTACAATGTAAGCATATCCTGCACTATCGGGATCTTCCCCATGGTCAAACCACATGGCAAAAACATCCTCGCTAATCAATTCATCAGATATATTTTTTTGGTCAGTAATGTCTGACCAACGTCCTTGTTCCTCCTGATTGGAAACACCAATATCCCCTTGTTCGGGAAGTAAATAAGCCACCTTATTGTGATGAACCCAATTGATATCACGCAACACGTGGCTGCCTCGTGATAATTTCGAAATCTCATTATTCTGATTGATATACACATCATCCTTCATCAAGACCTGGTCTATTGTGGTATACAGTGGCAAGTCTTTATTGGAGTGAATTCCAGCGCCCAGACAAACATATTCATCGTCAAAAAAGAACCACGATTTTTTGGCCCTGACCAGGTCGTGTGTGCTACGAAAATCATAGGCTACAGCTCCATACAAACCATCAGTCACCGCACCAACAAAATCGGTAAGACCTTCAACTCTAATGATTTCAATCGGATGGTATCTAGGCTTTTGTAAAACCGTCGTACCAGATATTCTTTGCCAATCATACACCGGCCAAATATTGTGATACTCCCTTCCAGTCAATTGAAGATAATTCGTTCCATCAGCTCGATGGTGAGTGGTTTTACCTGGACCATTGTATGGTACTTCCATATTCATATTTCGGGTGGAGTACATCCGCACCGTTGTATAAAAATTCGGCCTCTGAAAAACAAAATGTTCAGTCTGCCAAAAAAACTTGGCAAATGACTGGCTTGGCTGGACTGCCCCCATTCTCAACTGTAAAATATGTTCCAGTTCTTCTTTACGATGGTCTGTACAATGCAATAGTCGCTCAATCTCCAAAGTACCGCGTGGTTCGAAAGTAGCTTTATGGGAAATGCTCCGATTCTTTACACTGATGTCCGTATAAATACCATAGACCAGTTGTTTACAAATCCCCTCCAAATAATAATCTACCAAGTGATTGATCTTATTCTCAGAAAAAGCATATTTAGTGCCGGATACATAGTAGGCCCATTCCCCGAAAGCATTGGCATATTTACCATACCCATACGATGTGGTATTATTGACCCGGTCATGACGATGATGAAAGCTGTAATCATGTTGCATGCCTCTTTTGCCGGTGCTGAATTTCACCTCACCTTCAATTAACCGTATGATTTCATCAAATTGCTTCTCATCACCAGTGAAGAGCAGGTTTTTAGCCAGAATCCCAGCAATGACAATCCGATCACCACTAGGCCGGGCACCAGAAGCATTCATATGTGCCCTGCCAATGATGGGCTGAGCAAGATCAACCAACTCATCAGGTAGCTCGTCACCAATAATCAGCATCAGATTCACCAAATTCGTTGGTGTCGAGATTTGATTGTTGTGCCAATTGTCGCCAAAATAATCATGCTCTACCCAATGCTGTAGGGAAGTCACAATCCGTTGTTTCAACTGCTTATCCAGATGATGAGGAGAAGAACTTTTCTGATAGGCCCTTGCCAAATAGACCAAATCGTAGGTATGATGCCGATGAGGGAAACCAGCTCTCCTGCTCAGGTCGTCGTAGTTGATATCGGAAAAACTGCCATCGTCCTGCATTCTGCTGAGAATATCTTCAACCCTTTCCGGATCAATCTCACCTTTCATTAATTCCGCCACAACGCGTTGTTTGACGACAGCAAAGTCATCATTGACCACCCAAGCTGTGGTATATGGAGCAAAGCAACTAAATAAAATAATAGGCACAAGAGTTTTTCTGATCACGTTCATCGCTACGCTTATTGATGTTGGATAACTAAATAAACATTCGAATAAAAAATACGAAAATTACTCCCCCTGGGCTCACATCACTTAATTTTTCTATCTGGGAGAGAATTGGAGAAGGTCATTGACCTAAGCTGACGTTACCAACCAAATCCTTATTCGGAGTCTGTACAATAAGGTCAAACTTATGTAAGTTTGAGGCAGCAAGATGATGCAATGAATGACAGTCACTCCATATCAGAGAGGGTTCGCTGGCAGGACTTATTGAGGGTATGCAAAGTACAGCTTGATGAGGACACAGCAGCATGGCTCGAGCACAAGGTATCAGAGATAGAGAACCAAAGATCTTTTGTGATCGCCTTTGGTTTGATACCCAGAAAAGTACCCCGAGAGTCTTTAGCGATTGATCAGGAATTGGAAACGCAACTAAAGATGGTTAATCCAGGGTTCGACCCCAATCGCTGGACCCTGGATGACTTTTGTAGATTGACTCTATTGTTGTCGCTGGATGTAAAAACCAACCGGCAATTTTTGACCTCATTGGTGGGAGCTGCAGATATGCGAGAGCAAGTGGTCATCTTCCGTGCATTGCCGCTTCTGCCCAACGCCCCTGATTTCGTAAGCCTGGCAATCGATGGATTGAGAACCAACATGACTGACGTCTTTGATGCCATTGCCCTGGATAGTGGATATCCCCTCAAGTACTTTCCTGACGACGCCTGGAACCAGATGGTGTTGAAGGCAATTTTTATGCAACGGCCCATCTATCGTATTGTTGGAGTGGATGAGCGTTGTAGTGCCAAACTAACCGGTATTTTGAGAGATTTTGCGCATGAGCGATGGTCGGCTGGTAGAGATGTAACTCCAGAACTTTGGCGACTGGTGCGAAAATATATCGACCAAGAGGTACTTGCCGATTTGCAACATGTGATCAACAATGATGTTCCCTTAGCTGCACAGGCCGCAATCAAAGCCATTGAAGAATCGAATAATCAAGACGCATTGGAATGGTTACATAATAATCAATTAAATGCATCTAATTATTCATGGACTGAAATCGGACAAAAAATTGTAAGATCATGAAGTATATTGATCCGCATATACATATGACCTCTCGAACAACTGATGACTACCAAGCCATGCACGACGCAGGAATAGTAGCCATTATCGAACCGGCATTTTGGCTCGGTCAACCACGCACCGAAGTAGGGTCTTTTAAAGATTATTTTAGCAGTTTGGTTGGCTGGGAACAATTTAGGGCATCTCAATTTGGCATCAAACATTACAGCACCATTGGCCTCAATTCTAAAGAAGCCAACAACGAAGCTCTTGCGGAGCAGGTCATGGATCTCCTGCCCCTTTTTGCTTTGAAAGAGAATGTAGTGGCTATCGGTGAAATTGGATACGACGATCAGACCGCTGCTGAAGACAAATATTTTCGCTTGCAAATTGAACTGGCCAAAGAATTGGATCTTCCCATCATGATTCATACCCCGCATAGAGATAAGAAGAATGGCACCATTCGTAGTATGGATGTACTTGAAGAGCATGAAGTATCTCCAACAGCTGTGGTGATCGACCACAATAACGAAGAGACAGTAAGGGAAGTGCTGGAGCGAGGTTATTGGGCAGCTTTTACTATTTATCCGTACACCAAGATGGGCAGCCAGCGGATGGTGGAGATCGTGAGGGAATATGGAACAGAAAGAATCATCATAGACAGTGCGGCAGACTGGGGAGTTAGTGATCCCTTGGCAGTCCCCAAAACGGCTGATCTCATGAGGGCTCAAGGCATTGAGGAAGATCAGATCAAGATCGCCTGCTATCAAAATGCATTATCAGCCTACGGCCAGAGTGGCGTCATGAAGGAATCTGACTGGATCGAAGGGGTTGAATTCGATCAGTCAGCTCTCTATAGCGGAAACAGTGTATTACGCGGTGGCCAAGTACCGAAAAAGTCATCCTCCAAGATCGTGGAGAATTAGCACCATGCGATGGTACCAATTTTTGGTGTTGGTGCGTCCTGCCAATATCGTTACAGCCATTACCGATGTGGTTGCGGGCCTGGCCATTGCGGGCACCATGACTCTGGAAAATGCCGACACGCAGTGGCCAGTGAAGTTATGGTTGATCTTCTCAACATGTTGCCTATATGCCGGTGGTATTGTCTTCAACGATTTGTTTGATCTGGATCTCGACCGACGGGAGAGGCCCAACCGCCCTTTGCCTAGCGGACTGATCTCGCCATTTGAAGCCAGCATTTTTGGGAGCATACTGCTCCTTTCCGGTATCGCTCTTGCCATGCTGGCCAGTAAGGGAAGTGCATTGATAGCCCTGGTCATTGCCATATGTGCCCTGGTCTATGACCGATTTGGGAAGCACCACAAGATTTTGGGCCCAATAAATATGGGTATCTGCAGGGGTCTCAATCTCATTCTGGGTATGAGTATCGTGACCCTGGGATCTCTGGGCAATCTCTATTGGCTGGGGCTTCTACCTTTGATATTTATCGCCGCAGTAACCTTAACCAGCCAGGGTGAGGTCTCGGGAAATAATCGAGGCTCCATCATCATTGGGCTAACCCTGGATATCCTGTTGGCCGTTATCCTTCTCACCTTGTCATGGAAAAAAATAGTTGACTTTTGGGTCATTTTTCCATTTGTTTTGTTATGGTTAGGGATGAATCTAAATGCCAAAATCAGGGCCATTGTAAAAAATGAATCTTTGCAAATCATGAATGCGGTAAAAATCGGAGTGATTTCTCTGATCCCACTGAATGCCATCTATGTGGCGGGGTTTGGTGATTGGATCCTCGCCATAGCCGTATTGTTGTTATTGCCTTTGGCCATTTTACTTGCTAGAAAATTTGCAGTTACTTGAAAGACACTATGACCATCAATCAGCGATTTTCAGTTGACTATTCCTATAAAATCATTTTTACAAAAGATCTTTTTGATCGGGATAATAAAGCACTCATTGGTATCCTTGAGGCTGAGAAAGAAAATAATGTTAGGGCTACATGCTATGTCGATTCGGGGGTTGTTGAAACCCATCCACAATTACTGGATAAAATCGGCCAATATTTTGACCACTGGCACTTGCTGACATTAAACAGCTCACCACTAATCGTACCTGGAGGTGAAGAGGTAAAGAATAATTTTACCTCACTACTGGATACCCTCCAGCATATGGACGACGCCCACCTGGACCGCCATTCTTTTGTCATTGTTGTGGGAGGAGGAGCTGTTCTGGATATGGTGGGTTTTGCAGCCTCTATTGCCCACCGGGGTATACGACTGATACGAGTGCCCACGACTACACTGTCGCAAAACGACTCAGGCGTTGGAGTCAAAAACGGGATTAATTATTTCGGTAAGAAAAATTTCCTCGGAACATTTACTGTACCTTATGCCGTAATTAATGACTTTCTATTTTTGGAAACGCTGGAGGATCGCGACTGGAGGGCCGGCGCTGCAGAGGCAGTCAAAGTGGCTTTAATCAAGGACTCCCATTTTTTTGAGTGGTTGGAAAATTGTGCAGGGGAAATTGCCGATCGCAATATGGCATTGATGGAGCAACTTATCGTCCGCTGCGCAGAACTTCACGCTCATCATATCTCACAAAACAATGACCCTTTCGAAAGTGGATCTTCACGACCCTTAGATTTCGGACATTGGGCTGCCCATAAAATTGAACAATTGAGCCAATATGACATCAAACATGGCGAGGCCGTTGCCATCGGCATCGCTTTGGATGTGGCTTATGCTGCAGAGGCCAAATTTATCTCACGGACGACGGCTGACCGAATATTGGGGGTACTGCTTCAATTTGGTTTCCGTTTGTTTCACCCCTTGATATTGAATGAATCGGAAACCAGAGTCAGCAATCACCTGCTCAATGGATTGGAAGAATTCAGAGAACATCTGGGAGGTCAGCTGACAATTCCCATGATTTCCGGGATAGGTAAAAAATTTGATGTACATCAAATGAATGCTGAATTGCTGTCGCAAGCTGCTCTATACCTGCAAAAAAAAGAATACAAGCATGTATCTCCCTGATGACTCACTACTTACCTACTGTAGTAATATTCATCCCGGCGAATCCTGGTCAGAAGTATTCAGCAATGTGAAGAAGTATGTGTGCAAAGTCATGAGGGACATGGAGGTCTCTACATTTGGGATTGGACTAAGACTTTCTGATCAGGCATCTAAAACGCTGGTTCAAAAAGATGAACTAAGCAAATTTATCAGGTGGCTGCAAAATGAAAACCTTTTTGTGTTTACCGTCAATGGATTCCCTTTCGGCGGTTTTCATCACCAGGTGGTCAAAGACCAAGTACATCATCCCGACTGGACCACCAAAGATCGACTAGACTACACCATCCGTCTTTTTGATATACTGGCACAATTGCTGCCAGAAGGATTGGATGGAGGTGTTTCAACTTCACCCATTTCTTACAAGCATTGGCACCAAGATGATCATGCCAAAGAAAAGGTGCTAACAACCGCTGTCAGCAAACTGGTGGAGGTGGTCATTCACTTGGAAAAAATTAAGCATGAAACTGGGAAAATCCTGCACCTGGATATAGAACCAGAACCCGACGGACTCGTTGAAACGGGAAAAGAATTCATCGATTTCTACAATGATTATCTGTTGAACGATGGTACAAAGCAAATCGTAAAACGGCTTGGTTGTACCTCATCTCAGGCCAAAGCAATGATCCGAACACATATCCAGCTGTGTTATGATATCTGCCATTTTGCAGTGGGATTTGAAGAGTCAAAAACATCCATTGACAACTTTCAGAAGGAGGGCATCAAAATCGGACGAATTCAAATTAGTGCAGCACTTTCCTCGGGAGTGGTAAGGTCACCGGAGGAGCTTACCAGCCGGCGAGCGGCGTTGGCTCGATTCGACGAACCAGTCTATCTACATCAGGCTGTGGTTAGGACAGAATCTCAGCAGCTGCTGCGATATCCCGATCTAAAGCCAGCCTTAGATCATTGGAACGAAGTGCCTACTGAAATCAGGACTCACTTTCACGTGCCGGTCTTTTTGGAGGAATATGGTGGTCTTTATTCGACGCAGCAAGATATTGTCGAGGTGCTGAAAATCTGGCAACACCGAAAATTCACTCAACACTTGGAGGTGGAAACCTATACCTGGGATGTCCTTCCGGAAGATATGCGGATGAACATCGTTCAATCGGTCACACGTGAATTGAACTGGGTAAAAAGCCAGCTGACGGCATGACGCACTTGGCACTCATCAACGTCGTCGGCCTGACTCAGCGTTTGATTGGAGATGAGATGCCCTTCCTGCAGTCCTGGATACAAACCAGAAATTTGTCTCAGATTGAACCAATGCTGCCGGCAGTCACTTGTTCGGTACAGACCACTTATCTCACTGGTGTCTGGCCGCAAGACCATGGTATTGTAGGAAATGGTTGGTATTTTCGGGATGAATGTGAAGTAAAATTTTGGCGGCAATCCAATAAGTTGGTCCAAGCAACCAGTATTTGGGACCATGCACGGCAGAAAGATCCCAAATTCACCTGCGCAAATATGTTTTGGTGGTACAACATGTACTCCACGGTAGACTACTCAGTGACACCCAGGCCCCAGTATCGAGCCAACGGGCTAAAAATCCCTGATTGTTATTCGCATCCCACGACGCTACGTGATCGCCTGCAAGCGGATTTGGGTACCTTCCCTTTATTCCATTTCTGGGGTCCTACTACCAGCATCAAATCCAGTCGATGGATTGCTGAAGCATCTTTGAAAGTTTGGGATTGGCACAAACCGACATTATTACTGGTCTACCTGCCACACCTCGATTACTGCCTGCAAAAATTTGGAAATAATCATGATAAGGTGGTCAGTGACTTAAGGGAAATTGATCAAGTACTATCCCACTTAATTTCGGAGTTGGAGCACAGGGAAATTGTCGTAAACCTCATTTCTGAGTACGGCATCACCGATGTAACTCAACCCATTCATCTCAACCGCATTTTTCGGAAGCACCAATGGCTGGCCATCCGTGAAGAAAATGGGTTGGAGCTCCTGGATGCTGGGCAATCAAAAGTATTTGCCCTGGCCGATCATCAGGTGGCGCAGATCTATATCAACGACCATTCACAAAAGCAAAAGGTCAAAAAAATCTTAGAAAAAACACCCGGTATTGCCTATGTATTGGATCAGGAGAAAAAGACATTTCATTTGGATCATTCCAGATCGGGTGAATTGATCGCGGTCGCCAGTCCGGATCATTGGTTTACCTATTACTATTGGTTGCAGGACTCACGGGCGCCAGATTTCGCTCGTACTGTAGATATCCATCGAAAACCCGGTTATGACCCGGTGGAAATGTTTTTCGATCCCAAAAAGAAACTCTTGATGCCCCGAATTATTTGGAAGCTCTTGATGAAAAAATTGGGATTTCGCACCTTGATGAATTTTATCCCTTTGGATGCTTCTTTGGTGAAGGGGTCGCATGGTCAGGTTGATCTCGATGATCATGATAAGCCCATTTTCATCACTTCTATGCCCCTGCACCATCCGTTGAAACCAACTGAGATCCATGATCTGATCTTATCACAGGTATTTAATGACTAGATCGCAATTGAACAACACCTACCTTTCGTCCATATTGTCAACAGCAGGTACTTCGGTTTGGATATGAGCCTGTACGACCGATAGGAAGTATGGCTTCATATCTCGTGTTATCTTCTGGCCGGTACTTGAATTTAAGAACAAGGAACACTGATTAACGACTTTAGAATTATGTTTGATTTTTGATTTTATTCATTCTGCAGTTCTACCTCCAAAATCAAAAATCGTTAATCCTTGTTCGATATTCATTTCTTCAATACTTGTTCGTTTTGCTTGAGGATAACTTGTGAAAAGTATCATGTGATCATGCCACTAACACGATTAAAAATAGAATTATTACCTTGACCATCAAACAAATAGAGTAACCACCGATATGTATAGCTTCCCATATTTTAAGGAAAAAGACCAAAGCAAAATACTTGCCTTCATAAGAGATCATCCCTTTGCTTTCTTGACTGGAAGTAACTTATCAGGCACCCAGGTGGCAACGCAAATTCCAATTTTGGTGGAGGAACGGCTGGGAGAATTATTTTTTCAGGGACATATCATGAGGAACACCGATCATCACAAGGCTTTTTCTGAAAACTCCCAAGCGTTAATTGTATTTACTGGTCCCCATACCTACGTTAGTGCTTCCTTGTATTCTAATCCTAAAATGGGATCAACATGGAATTATATGAGTGTACATGTAAGTGGAAAAATAAAATTTATGTCTGATGCCGACTTGGTTGAATTTATGAGAAAGCTGACATTGAGGTTTGAGGAAGGCAATAATCAATCGCCTACTTACTATGATAACCTGCCAGATCATTTTCTAGATAAAATGATGCCCGCCATTGTTGGCTTTGAACTCAAAGCCGATCACATAGATCACACTTTTAAGTTGAGTCAAAATCGGGATGAAAAAAGCTATCGAAATATTATTGCACAACTAGAACGTCAAGGTGGAAACAGTGCATTAATTGCCGCAAAGATGCAAGAGCGACTGCCAGAATTATTTCCAGCTGATGAAGTTTGGGATGAAAATCAATTTGACTCCTAGATGATCTAAAATCAACAGAAAAGCTCTATAAATTCAAGCAAGTAAATAATAACCAGTACACTTTCGGGCCACTGCATCTCATCTCCCAAAAAAATGGCGTGTCAGATAGGGCAGTAATATTCACAGGGGCACCTTTAAAAACCCGTTCATGGATCGAACACCATGCCCTCGTCATTTGTTTCTTGAATCTTTCACAGCACATTTCCTAAACCATCATTCTCAATGAAAAGTAAAGAATAGATGGACAGAGCAGACATCCCAAACCAGTATAAAAGGTAGCGGTAAGTGCACCATAGGGTACCAACTTGGGATCGGTAGCTGCCAATCCGGCTGTGACACCACTGGTGGTACCAATTAAACCACCAAAAACTACTGCTGAGTGGGGATTATCCAAATGAATGGCCTTGGCAATCAGCGGCGTACCAATAGTGGCTACCAATGTCTTCACCACCCCAGTTGCAATACTTATGGCAATGACCTCTGAGCTGGCTCCCAAAGCACCACCAGTTACCGGTCCGACAATATACGTACAGGCTCCAGCTCCAATTGTTGTCAAGCTAACGGCATCACTGTATCCCATAGTCATCGCAATAATAACGCCGACCATAAAACTAATAACCACACCCAATATTAGCGCTACGCTCCCGGCTAACCCTGCTTGCCTGATCTTATCCAAATCAGCCCCCATGGCGGTGGCTACCACTGAAAAATCCCTAAACATAGATCCACCCATCAACGCCAATCCGCCAAACAAAGGAATATCCGCCAGTCCTTTCGTATTTCCCAAGAGTGCCAGAGATAAACCCACCATGACCGCAATAGCCACTCCCGGAATTTTGCCACGAAACAGATACTTAGACACCCAAAAAGAAAACCACATGATGATGCCAATCACCAAAAAGGCGAATACCAGCCCATTTTTATCAACGATTTTCTCAAATAATTCCATCAGCCTAGTGGGTCCTTTCGACCTATTTTAGAAATGATAGGTACCAACAGAAATCCAATAACTGTTGCAACGACTCCGACTATAATTGCTACTGGACCTCCCGAAACGGCAGCATGGACATTCTGTGTTGCAGCCATTGCAACAATGATTGGAATATACATGGATGTCCAGAATAAAATACCTCGGCTGGTTTCCATCTTCAGCCATCCCTTTCTTTTAAGAAAAAGATTGATGATCATTAACAAAATCATGGCAAACCCAACACCCCCAACATCACCATCAATGCCGATCATCTCACCCAAGAGACTGCCCAAATATTTTCCAGTTATAAAGCAGAAAGCCAGCAGAGCAACGCCATAAATGATCATGATTTAGCCAATATTTTCTGTAGTTCCTTTTTGGTGACCTTTCCCATTACGTTGCGCGGCAGATCAGTTTGGATGATATATTTGCGTGGACACTTGTAGTTTGGTAGTCGCTCGCGAAGCCAACCGCCTAACTCCACAAGTGGGTTTTCAGCACCATCTTGTAAGATCAGACTGGCGGCGACTAATTCTCCCCACTCCTCATCAGGTATACCGACTACCCCACAGTCCTTAATGTCAGGATGCTGACGCAATACCTCTTCAATTTCCAGTGCGGAAATCTTATATCCACCCGATTTAATAATATCCACCGAATTTCTGCCCAGTATTCGGTAACTACCCTGCTCATACACAGCAATGTCTCCTGTCTTAAACCATCCGTCTACAAAGGCTTCTTGGGTCGCTTCTGGTCTACCCCAATACTCTTTGAAAACATTTGGTCCTTTGACTTGGATTTCACCGGCTTGCCCTGCCGGTACTTCTTGATGAGTCTCATCGACTATACGCAGGATCACACCAGGTAATGGCTGGCCGATATAGCCTGGTCTCCGTTCTCCGCGGTAAGGGTTACTAATAGCCATCCCGATCTCTGTCATACCATAGCGCTCCAAGAGTGTGTGCCCACTGATGTCTCTCCACTTTTCTAAGGTGGAAATGGGCAAAGCTGCAGAACCCGAGACCATGAGACGGAAATTCTGCAGTACATCCTTTATCAACTCTTGCTGACCATTGTCAAGCTGATGCCAAAAATGGATCAATTTGTAATAAATGGTCGGCACAGCCATGAAAACATTAACTTGCCTTTTCAGAAACACCGCAAATATTTGCTCTGGATCAAACCTCGGAAGAAATTCACAACAAGCCCCGCTCCACAATGCACAACATAATACATTGACAATGCCATGCACATGATGCAAAGGCAAAATATTGAGGATATGGTCATCTTTTTGCCACTCCCAAGAGGTGACCAGTGCCCGGATCTGGGCTTCAATATTTTGATGTGTAGCCACCACTCCTTTAGGTCTGCCCGTCGTCCCACTGGTATATAAGATCATTGCCCTTCGATCAGGCTGGATATTGGGCAAAATACCCTCTTGTTCTACCGATTGCCCTACTGGTAAGGCTCCTATTTTAAACGTTGTGAACAAGGGACCGACAAGCTCACGATACTCCTCTGAGAAAATGACTGCAGCAGCACCTGTATCTTCAATGACATACTTAATAGAAGCGTAAGGATGCTTGGTGCAAAGCGGAACGGCAATCCCTCCAGCACGCCAAATACCCCATTGAACACTGGCATAGTCAAAACCCGGGGTTACAATGAAGGCGATCCGTGCTCCTTGCAAGTCGTTACGTCCACTCAGCAGCGATAGGCCAATTTTGTAGGAAGCATTCAACAAATCCTGATATTGATAATCTCGCCCTTCACTTTTAATGGCCAGCCTCGAAGAAAAGGATTTAGCTCTCTCGATCAGTTCAAGCATATAGACAATTTATCACAATAGATAGAACAAGATACTTTCATCTCCAGCAAATCATAGAATTCGCAACCATTGAATTTGGAAATATTGACCCCATTCCATTCCAGTAACTTTCCTACTTCATCGGTCTTTTCATGATCGGGACTTCAGAGCGTAAAGCAGCAAATGAGCAAGCGAAATGACATAATACCTACCTTTGGCAATTTAAGATCGTTGATGATGAACCGCTCTGCTCCTAAAGAATATAAAAACGTAATCGCTATAGCTCTTGTCATAATGCTAGGCGGCGTTGTGTTTGGACAAGATGCATATCTTTTCTCTTATTTTACTGGCAATGGAGAAGATGGGGTACATCTTGCCTACAGTCGAGACGGACTGCGCTGGACTGCGCTAAATGATAATCGGTCATTTCTTACTCCAACCGCCGGTGGGGACAAACTAATGCGAGATCCCTGCATTATTAAGGGCGGCGATGGAAATTTTCATATGGTGTGGACAGTGAGTTGGAACGAGAAAGGGATCGGTTATTCCAATTCCCCAGATTTGATTCGCTGGTCTGAACAAATCTATATACCAGTCATGGAGCACGAACCCAATGCTAGAAATTGCTGGGCACCGGAATTGTATTATGATGATGCAAATCAAGAATATTTGATTTATTGGGCCACCACTATCCCAAACAGGTTTTCAGAAACCGACAGCACCGGAGATGATGGATATAACCACCGGATGTACTACACTACGACTCAGGACTTCGATATATTTGGTGATACAAAATTACTTTACGACCCAGGATTTAATGTGATCGATGCAACGATCAAAAAAATTAATCATATTTATTTCATGTTTTTGAAAGATGAAACACGATATCCCAAGGCCCAAAAGAAGTTGCGGATTGCCAAAAGCGATCGTTTACTGGGACCATATTCCGCCGCCTCTGAGCCCATAACCGGAGACCGCTGGGTTGAGGGACCAACGATTACCCAGACTGGCCGCGGTTGGACAGTCTATTTTGATCAATACCGGTTACAGAAAATGGGAGCCATCACTTCGGACAACCTCGAAGATTGGACGGATATTTCTGATGAGATCCATTTCCCAAACGGTACCAGACATGGTACTGTTTTTCAGGTATCACAGGAAATTTTAGCCGATTTAATGAATCAATAATAAAGACATCCGGGCCTATCATCAATAGAATAAAGTCTAAAATCCGTTTGGGATGAGTGTTAAAATGGATGTTAAACTGGTTTCTAAGAACTTAACCTTAGCAATTTTTTCACTTACGTTTTAGTCGCATCAAATTGTTTAGTATACCAAAAGTGCATCACTTTATCTCCAAAGGAAAGGTTGCCTGCACCTGAATTTGACCACCGGCATTGTCAATGATCCCATCTTCCACTCCCATGGCTGCTTTATTTGGTGAACGGACTAAGGAAATGTTTACCTCCCCGCTGCCGGCAGTCCCTGAGTTGACAGCAACAAATAGTCCCAAAGGAAATCCATTGCCATCCTGATCTGCATAGATAAATTCAATATCCAAGCCCAATGCACGATAAAAAACCTGATACTCAATGGGATTCTGCTGAATTTGCGTCACAATATTTTCTGCGGGTTGAGTATTTTGGTTTTCAACTTCCAATGAGCCAAAGTAGATGGTATTGGCTGCTATTGATCCACCTTCAATGACCGGTGGATCTCCACCCGGTCCATCGAGATCTTCATAGGTAAGCATTATCGGTTCAGCCATTCCTGAACTCATCAACAAAAGGCGAAGATTGGTGATCTCCTGTCGTTCAATTTCTGGAGCAGGATCGTCCTCTTTACAGGCTGTTAAGGATATCAAGAAAATAAGTAGGGCGGGAAACAGACGCACGGCAATCGAGTATTTAAGACAATAAAAACTCATCAGTGTATACAAAGATAGCGCTTTGCCGGCTGGCATCAACCGATCACAACGCCTCGCTACTGAGCAACCTCACGAACATTTTCAAAATCTGAGGGATTGACCCAACCGGCTCTTAAGGAATCCCCTTGCTGCCACCGGTTATAGAAATTGGCTGTTTTGGTATCGGCATATTGATATTGGTCAAAAACATCACCATTTCCTAAAACTCGTGGATCACCCTGCTGCTCGAGTTCTCGAAGCAGTTGAGCTTTCAATTCTTCTTTCCTCTTTTGATGATCAGCGTTCATAGCAAGATTATTTATGCAGTACGGATCTTCTGATATTTGGTAAAGCTCTTCGGCTGGTCTCTTTCCAAAACTCATTTGCCAGAAGATCTCTTGATCTCTATCTCTCGGTAAGTCCAAGATCACTGTTTTGGTTGGACTTCCATCGCAGTTGAGATAACCGGTTTCTGGATTTCCGGCTGGCCAGCGATCGGGTTTAAAATTAATGGTAAACATATAACCATCCTTAATAATACCTCGCACCGGATATCCTACATCATTGGGTCTTCCAATATCATGACGTTCTTTCCCGACCAGGATATGATCACGGACGATGTTTTTGTTTGGTTGATTTGCAAAGAGGTCTAAGATGCTGTAGCCGGATATCTCTTGCATACCGGAAATTTGTCCATCAATACCTGCCACCTCCAGGAAGGTCGGTGCGAAGTCGGAAAAACTCACGAAATCTTCAATTGATCTGCCAGGATCTGCTATCCCTTCTGGCCACATGATCGCCAGGGGTAAGTGATTATCCCTTTCGTAGACCTGGCCTTTTACCCGGGGAAACGGCATTCCATTGTCGGCTGTGACCACGATAAGCGTTTGATCAAGTAAATCCTTTTCCCTTAGAAGATCAAGCATCTTCTGTAGGTGGCTGTCAAAATATTCGATTTCATAGGCATAATCAAGCATATCCATGCGAACGGAATCAGTATCCGGCCAATAAGGAGGCACATGGTCAATATCCTCCACTGACTTTCCTCCCAATCTCGCTCCTACTCCATATTCATAAGCTCGGTGGGGTTCGATGGCTCCATACCAAAAAAACCAGGGCTTACCCTCAGGTACTTGATCGAGGAAGGATGCGAAATTCTTCGAATAATCATTGCTAGATATAAATCTTGCTGGTGGCTCCAATTGATGTTCATTGAAAGCAGGGCCAATGAGATTGCGCTTTATACCATTTTTTTCAGCAATACCGGGAGCCCATCCCTTGGCAGTATGACCAACGAAATAATCAGCTTCTGACATGGCTTCGGGAAAAGTTTTGAATTTCTCCGGAAAACGAGGCCAATGGTTGCAAGCCTCTTCGAGTTGCCAACTGTTTCTACCCGTAAGTATGGTGGCTCGTGATGGCGCACACTTGGCATTGGTAGTATACGCCCGGTTGAAGAGCAGTCCATTTTGTGCTACGTAGTCGAAGGCTGGAGTACGCACCCATTTTGTGCCGTAAGCACTCATATGTGGATAAGAAGCATCGTCAGCTATAGCGAAAAGAATATTTGGTCTTTTTACTTCCTCAGGCTTTTGACATGCAAAAGCGAAAATTATGGCATAAATGCTAAGTCGGAACACTTTCATTGCTCTTTGTAATTTTTCACTTATCGAATATTAAGACGCACTACCCAATTGGGATCATCGATTTATTCAAAATCAAGCTTAGTAACATCCCTCTATGTTACTATCCAGATTAATAATTTAAACAGTAACCAGGAAAGCAACGCAAGTACCAAAATCAATAAAGCCGCTACCATAAGAATTACTGGCCAGGCACTCCCCTGATGTTCACCACCCTCAAAATGATCTTGATATAGATTTAGATTCCGTTTGTTGGCCTTAAAAAACAAGTCAAAAATATCACCAAAAAGTGGAAGAGAACCCAAAGTGGCGTCCAAAGCAATATTCAGGATCATCAGGCTTAAAGCCCTTCCACTAGCCCCATTCTTCACCATCAGCATCAGGAGTCCACCAGACAGACCCAAGCTAAAAATATCTCCTACTCCGGGCAACAAGCCAATGATAAAATCAAGTCCAAAGGTGATGTTGGTACCTGGAAGGCGAAATTTTGTATCCAGCCAATCCGCGTATCGTTCGATTTTCTTATTTTCCTCGAGCATGGACATGGGCCCAAATATAAGATTTTGAAGGAGGTGTTATTTCTCATCGCGATGCCAAGATTGCCCTTGGTACGCAAGAATTTCCCTTGGGTGGCCAGGTTCTCTTTTTTGATCGGATTGACCATTATTTTTGGCGGTGCCTGGTATGTCCCCAAAGAGGAGACTGTTAAGATTGAAATATGGTATGGTCATCAACAGCGATTTGGGCACTTGGGACAACCACAACGTTGGGTAAACATCCTGGGTAAAGTAAGAGGATATGAAAATGTGCTGAATTTAGTGTATCGTCTCAATCATTCTGCGGATACACCTTTGTCTATGGGAAGCGATCTACATCGCTTGGCGAAACCCGGCGACTTTAATGTGGAGTTATCCTGGGATTCTTTACAAGTAGGAAAAAACCTTCTTACGATCACTGCCAACCATAATGGTGGCCAGGCCACTGAGGAGGTAATGCTTTGGGTTGAAAAGGGCAATCGATGGCCAATTCCTTACAATGTTCAATTTGATACGGTCACGAATCTTCAAAATGTAGTGCAGATCGTAGATGGACTTTGGGCGCTGGAAAGCGATGGAGTGCGGACCAGTGAGCCATACTACGACCGCGTACTTACTATGGGTGACACCAGCTGGAAAGATTTTGAGGCTTTGGTTTCATTGACCGTTCATGGTTGGACCCCCTCTCAGCCAGGTCCTCCCACCTACAATGTCAGCCACTTTGGAGTTGCCTTGCGCTGGAGGGGGCACCATGCAGATGGTAAACAACCCAGCAGAAAATGGTTTCCACTGGGTGCTCAGGGAGAGTTCTTATTGAAAACCAATTATGACAGCTGCCATTGGAGAATTCTGCATGATGGCGGAGGAAAGAAAAATCAGACTTACACTACTCAAAGGAATGGCTTGGATATCAATACCAAGATGTTTGTCCTGGCTCAAGTCAATTCGTTGTCTGATGGACGAACTAGGTACCGATTTAAACAATGGAAGGCTGGGAAGAATGAACCCAAATCTTGGGATATTGAGGGCATTGAAGAAGATGATTATCCTTCTGGTGCTCTGTGCTTAGTACCCCATAATTCGGACGTAACGCTTCACTGGGTGAAAGCCCTGGAAATTAAAAATTAACCAGACTTGAAATGCAGGAAAAACAAGTCGAAATAGAATTTCTCGAGGAGAAAGCAAGAGCAATTCGATGCGAAATTATCCGGATGGTCTATCGAGCACAGTCCGGACATGTGGGTGGAAGCCTGGGAGCAACAGATTTGGTAGTGGCACTCTACTATCACTTGATGCAGCATGATCCGAAAAACCCAAATTGGGAAAATCGCGATAGATTTATCTTGTCAAAGGGCCATTGCACACCGGTAATTTATGCTGTCCTGGCCGATTGTGGCTATTTTCCGAGATCCGATCTCGAGACCTTCAGGAGACCTGGTTCTCATCTCCAAGGGCATCCCTACCAACCTAAAACCCCCGGAATTGAAGCCTCCACCGGTACACTCGGTCTCGGCATCTCAACCGGTGTTGGAATGGCACTCGGTGCCAAGCTCAAGAACCAAAACCAGTACTACTATATTTTGTGCGGAGATGGTGAAATCCAAGAGGGACAGGTGTGGGAAGCGGCTATGTTTGCTCATAAATATCAATTGGATCACGTGATTGGATTTGTAGACCGTAATTATCTGCAGACTGATGGATACTCCGAAGATATTATGCCCTTGGACCCATTAGCTGACAAATGGGAAAGCTTTGGTTGGAAAGTATTTTCCATCGATGGTCACAATTTTCAAGAGATCATCTGCACCGTAGAAGAAGCTAAAGCCATTAAAAAACCAGTGATGATTATCGCCAACACCATCAAAGGAAAAGGAGTATCATTTATGGAGAACAAAGTAGAATGGCACGGTATGCCACCGGATGAACCATCCTATGAGCGTGCCCTGAGAGAATTAAATGGGCTCTCAGCATCTCAACCAAAAATCAAGACAGGTCCATGACGTTCAAAAAAACCAGGGAAGGATATGTGGCTGGTCTTATTGCCTTGGCTCAAGAGATACCAGAATTGGTAGTTTTGGATGCAGATGTAGCTAAAGCAACACAGACCTATGAGTTTGCAGATTTATATCCAGATCGATTTTTCAATTGCGGCGTTCAAGAACAAAATATGCTCTCTGTGGCGGCAGGTCTCTGTCTGGAGGGATTTGTTCCTTTCGCTTCCACTTTTGGTGTTTTTGCCACCTGTCGCGCTGGTGATCAGTTGAGAAACTCCATTGCATATCCTAAACTCAATGTCAAGATCGGCGCAACACATTGTGGCATTACAACAGGAGGAGATGGAGCTTCACATCAAGCCAATGAAGATATTGCCATCGTCCGATCGATACCCAATATGACGATCTTGGTTCCGGGAGACTACGAAGAGGCTAAAGCGGCTACAATGGCTGCAGCCCATTTTGAAGGACCTGTATACCTTAGATTTGGTCGCGATGCCTATCCTCAAGTTCCAGAGATTCATGACGGTTTGGTAATTGGCAAGGCAAAGATACTGCGGGAAGGAGGTGATATTACCCTGATGTCAACCGGAATCATGGTCAGTGAAGTACTGGAAGCTGCCGATCTGCTGAATCAGGAGCAAGTGTCGGTACGAGTCATTCATCATCCTACAGTAAAGCCGTTAGATCAAGATGTGATCATCAATGCTGCTCGAGAAACGCAGGGTATTGTCACTGCTGAAGAGCATTCGATTATTGGCGGTTTAGGGGAAGCCGTGGCGGGAATAGTAAGCCAGCATGCTCCATGCCCGGTCCTAAGAATCGGTCTCTTAGACTGCTTTGGAGAATCAGGGCAAGCTCAGGAATTACTTGATAAATATGGACTGCGAGCTCAAAATATTTTCATGGCAGCCAAACAAATTCTAAGAAATTAAGTGCCCATGAAAGCTGTGGTAAAATATAAAAAAGGTGAAGGAAATGTAGCACTTCAATCCATGCCCGATCCAATCTGCCAGCCCGAGCAAGTGATCCTTAAAGTGAATTGCTGTGGCATTTGCGGCACGGATATCCATGTGTATCATGATAGTTTTAAGAATTATCCACCCGTAATTATGGGTCATGAATTTTCCGGTGAGGTCATTGAAACCGGTTCCCGGGTAGAAGGTGTTTCAAAAGGAGATCGTTTCTCCGTCCTGGGTGCTACAGCGGTCACCTGTGGGCAATGCCGATACTGTAGGCAAGGAGAATTTATGTTTTGCCAGGTACGCCGAGGAATGGGACATGGAGTACATGGTGCCTTTGCCCCCTTTGCAGTGGCCAGACCGGACCAGTTGTATAAGCTTCCACCAGGGGTGAGTATGAGAGAAGCTGCCCTAGTCGAGCCCTTGGCTGCAGCTGTTCATGCGGTATGTGATGTGGCTGACTTCAAACTGGGAGATACCGTATTAGTATCAGGTCCCGGACCCATAGGTTTATTGTGCATCAAACTGTTGTTGGATCAATCCATCAAGGTGATTGTACTGGGAACAAGCCAAGATCAAGACCGGCTACAATTGGCCAGGAAATGGGGCGTTGCCGCAACGATAATGGTTGATAGGCAGCCTTATCTTGAAAAAATTAACGAACTCACATCCGGGCAGGGAGTTGATCTGGCCTTTGAATGTGCTGGAGCTGAAGCCTCTGTTGCCCAGTGTCTGCAAGCTGTCCGCCCCTTAGCACAGTTCGTACAGGTAGGACACTTCGGCCACACGTTAAAAGTGCCCTGGGACCACATAGCATTTAAGCAACTACGGATCCATGGATCCGTAGGCTACAATCACCAGACCTGGGACCAAACCATGAAGATATTGGCTCAGGGTTTAAAAATTGACGATTTGATAACCCATGAATTATCACTTGCAGATTGGAAAAGAGGTTTTGAATTAAGCGAAAAAAAGAAGGGAATTAAAGTACTGCTTAAGCCAGATTAAGTACTGCAAACTCCGGGTTGCTGATCACACATTTTATTCCCTAAGGTTTGATTCCTCCTAAGAAAAAGATTTGGACTGTTCTTACTTTAGATTCCTGTTCCCCCCAGCGCATCACTACAGCTTAGTCAAGAGCTTATTGAAAGTGAATTTATTAGTGTGAATGTGAAGAATATAGGTACCAGGTGAAAGTATGTTTGTAGATAATATGTTTTGTTGATCGCTGAATATTAGGCCCTCTTTGACTTTGCTACCATCGATACTGAATAATTCAAAGGAATAGAAGGCCTGTGCCCAATTGCCCTCAAACTCAATCCAAATGTGATCCATCGCAGGATTGGGATATACACTTACCTCGAGAAAATCGTTTGCGTTGCTCATCCATACCAAAACTGATGTATCTGGCACCAAAATATCCTCAGGATAGGAATGAAACAAGTGGCTTATACCCGGAACTGAAGCTGGTAATCCCCCAAACGTTCGGTCAGAATATGACCAGCTCATGGCTCCCGCATACCCTAAATGGTAAGCAAAATCATAACATTCTTTTACTGTAAAACCCTCAATACCGTTGGCGGGAAATTCACCGATGATGATTGGCTTCCCAATGCCCCATTTAGAGGTTGGGTAATGAAATGGAGATGCATCTGGTCGGACCGGATCATAGTAATGAATTTGCACCAGATCAAGGGTTCCATCGGGATCTCCTCCGGCTGATATCAGCCTGTCGTCGCGATAATAGTTGAAAAAGCTACAGCTGTCTGACGCCTGGCGCAAGGTCCAGATCCCTGTAGAAACGGGGACATGTGTTCCAGTACGGTGAATGGCTCCCGCACATCGATTGACAAAACGCTGCACAGCCAACATCGATGTCCGTTCGTCAGACCAGCCAAATTCCCAAGTCATACCTTCCGCTTCATTAAAGATCTCCCAAGTCATGATGGCAGGATGATCAATAAGGCTTTCCACCATTGGAATCAAGGCATTCTCCAGGTATGCCGCTGTTGACAAGCTATCTTCAAGAACTGCTCTAGTGACTGCCAGATCTTGACCCTGTTCCTGAAGCATGTCAAAAGACCAGAGGCACAAACTGACCATAATGCCCCTTGCCAGGGCAAGATCGAGGACACTATGCATGATTGGGATAGTTTCTGGAGCCAAACCCGAAACTCTTCCGTCGCTGCCAAATTCAGGACTTTGGATGCCATTGGTGTGCAACCACCACCTGACAGCATTGCCACCTGATGCCTGGATATCGTCAAAGATCTTAATCCATCTGGACTGTTGGTAATTGTTTAGGTCACCGGCATAATTACTACTGGCTGACCAAGCCACGTTAATTCCGCTCATAAAAAGATCCGCTTGTCCATTTCGAATACTAATCCGGTCATGATCAATATTCCCCTGTTCAGTAATAATGACCACCACTTCAGATCGATCGTGATTGCCGTCATCATCGGTAACTCTCAAGTCAATAAAATGTGTTCCCACTGCCAATTCAATCTCCGATTTTGCTCCGGTAGTCAATAGTGTATCTGAGGCATACCAAGCGGTCTCTACGATGTCTCCATCGGGGTCAAAACTCAGGCTACCGTCAAGGGCTACAAGCTCTCGTCCATCTCCATTGAGATCGTGCATTAAGATATTTCCGGAGCTGACTGATTGAGGTGGTTGGCCTACAATTCTTTTAAACTGGATATAGTCAAGATCAAAATAACCCCAAAAATGTATGATCTCAATAGTGCTCTGGCCCGCCGGGAGCGCAATCTGACCGACATCGACTTCGACAAACTGGATGTTTTCCTCAAAGGCGATGGCTCGAAGATCACCACCATTAATTCGCAAGTAATTTTCTTTGTAGCCAAAAGGTGAAGAGAAGCCGATGACCATATTATATGGTGCTGATTCTTCGGTAATAACCCGGATCTCTATCCTATCGTCTTCGGGCAAATCAAAATTAGTGACATAGCCATTACCTGAAAAGCCCGTTCTGGCAAACTCCACCCGGGTTCCAAACAATATTCCATCTTCAGCTTCAATTCTCTGGATTGTCTGACCAAGTACAACTGGCAATAAGTCATCGATCGGAATCAACCTGACAAAATCTGGCTCTAACTGAGCATCACGAAACAAAAGTCTAAGCGTATGATTTCCTTCGCCTAATTCCAAAGTGCCAATATTTACCGATTGAAAAACCGCGGTCTGAGCACTATAAACCATACTTAGGAACTGTCCATCAATATATAGATCGGTTACGCTATTGGGTCGGGAGGTACACCGGTAATTTAGCTCCGCTTTAAATATTCCGGAAGAAGTCAAGGAAAAATCTAGTTCCAGATAATCTCCCACCGAATCCAGGCCTGCGACGTAGCCATCACCTGAAAAACCCGGAACTGCTGAAGAAGTATCCACACCCACTAAACGACCATTCTCAGCCTCGATCCAAATACCTTCTTGAGCATCCATCACTGTGTGGAATAGAATCAATAGCAGTGAGAAAAATCTGATCATTGAATACGAGAGATATTAACCTGTAATTTCTATATATCTGTCTCCGTGGGGACGATCAAGTGTGGCAAGAAAATAAGGGTGTGTCCAATACCTTTATCGATAGACCATCCATTGTTAATTGTTGCCGTGCTGCCGGATTTTTAGCGGACTATGCAAAAACCAGCTTACTGAGATATTCGGCCCCTCGTTTGGCACTTTGTAAAGGTGTAGAATGATCATACCGTTCTTGCTCGAGGATATAATATTTCATTCCCAGCTTATCAGCTTGCCCCAGAATTCTGGGAAAATCAATAGATCCCGTACCCAGGTCACAAGATGCACTCCTTTCATCCAATGGTACACCTTTCATCCGATCCTTTACATGGCATAATCTAAATCGATTGGGATATTTTTTTAGGTAATGAATTGGATCGGCTCCACCTGTGACCACCCAATAGATATCCATTTGATGATCCACCAATTCAGGATCGGTGTTCTCCATGAGAAAATCCTGCGGGATCATTCCGGAAAATGCCTTAAAGGTATACTCGTGGTTGTGATAAGCGAAGCGAATTCCATTTTCCTTACAGATACGACCACAATCATTAAATTGCTCGGTAACTTTTTTCCAATCTTCAACACTTTTCTGTGGACCAATATAGGGGCAGATCAAATATGCCATTCCCACTTCAGCTGCTTGGCCCGCTTTTTCCTCAAAATTCTCGAAAATATTACAGTGACTGGATATCATCTGCATACCCAGATCATTAATATATTTCTTAAAGTCCATGTGAGGCATATTCCAGAACATGCCTTGATCTCCCTCAAAACCTTCAATCTGTGTAAACCCAAATGTAGACAACTGTCTGAGGATTCCCTTCGGATCATCAGGCATCTGATCTCTCAGCGTGTATAGTTGAATTCCGAATTCATCAAGGCTAGGTTTAGCTCCAATGTTTGCCTCAATGGCAGCTGAAGCACTTTCCGACCGCGCTTGCTTATAGGCCCATTCTGGTAAAAATACGGATCCGGCAAGGAGAGCTCCCACCTGTTTAAATGTTCTTCTTCGCGAATGACTCATTTTAACTTCTAGCATAAACTATAAATTCAATATTGAATCTGAAAGGTAATCAAAACCAAAGAGTTCTGTTGGCATGGAATCTTCAGATACTCGTGGGCTTGCGGGAGATCAAAATCTATGTCGAATCCTCGGCACTAGGCCTATTACAGCAGATGCAGCGGCAACTGACTTCTGACTATTCTCAATTGATGGGAACTGGTCTTGCAGTGATACACCATCAACAAGGTTCAGTTTAATGAATGCAGAGACTGAAGCAACACTGCATGCACTATTTCTCTAACCGTTCAATGCAATTAACCAATGAGCGCAAGGTGTGATAATTTCCTTTCCAAATGGAAGCCTTACGACCTTCCTTGCTGCTGGGCCTGGTATCCAAACCAGCACTGTAGATACCCATATGCTCCTGGTCAAAAAGGTAATGCTTAATGTAATTCCATTGTTTGATAAAGAAGTCAAAATAGGCTATATCATCGTCTGGATACAAGTCCGTCATGATCAAAAGGGTATTCATTGCCTCCACCTGGGCCCACCACACCTTAGCATCTTCGATAATCTCTAAATCCCCTTCTTCCTCGTAGTAATAACCCCGGTCAAGGAAGCCTCCCGGTTCTTCGTCCCAGGCGTGCTTAATGGTATGATCCACCATCTTCTTTGACTTAATGGCTGTCGTCTCATCGACCTCGTGATAGATCACTTCCGCAGCTTCTCGTAAGAGGTAGGCGGTTTCAATATCATGTCCAAATGACACATGATCCAGATGGTGATTCCGTTCCCTGACTTCCTCTGACGAATCTCGAAATATCACGGGTGTCCAATCCTGTTGAAAAAACAAATTCATGTAGCCCTTATCGGTCGTGATGGTATCGCGAATGATGACCAGCAATTCTTCTACCCGTGCTTTGACCAGGGAATCTGGCCACACTTTGTACAACTCGGAAAATGCCTCCAGCAAGTGAATAGAGCTGTTCTGATCCTTTGGAGGCGCAGTATGCCCTCCCTTCATCGGTGTACCATCCTGTTGTAAAAATTGAAAATAACCTCCATACTCGGGATCATGGCTGTGCTTTTCCAGCCATTCGAATCCTAATTTCGCCAATCTCAAACTGGCATGATCTCCAGTAGCTTCGTAATGAGCCGATAAACCATAGATAGCGAATGCGTTCCCGTAAGCAGTCTTGATAAAACCCAACTTTGGATCCGGATCCACTGGCCTTCCCTCACGGGTTACCAATTGAAAGAAACCTCCGAAGTCTGGATCCCACATTTTATACTCGAGAAATGCCGCCCCATGATCAGCTACGTAAACGTATTTATCACTGTCATGAAAAAGAGAAAGTCTCGAAGGTGACCATACATGCCGGGATTGTGTCACAATCATTTTCTTCTGATCCCCAAAGGGTTGCCAGAGCGCATCAAAATCACTCAGAAAACCTCCATGTACCGTATCTAAAATTTTGGGGTACCAGGGATCGACGACATAATTTTGTAAGAACTCACGCATTTCCTGAGCAATTTCCTGACGAACCATTTTCTGCTCACCGCCTTGTTGAGCCTCCAGGCTGATCGTGGGAATCAGCAATAAGAGTAATATGGTTTTTGCTTTCATTATTATGCGATTTATCAATTACTGTTGGGCACCACCCTGTTCATGGATCGGACACAATGGTTTCGCCATTTGTTTTTGAATCCATAAAATTTATACTCACTCAATTCGTCTTGTCAAAATCCAAAATATTTCAAGCCCAATCTAACTCAGAGGTTATTAAAGGTACCCTTATAATAGAGGTACCCTGTCGGGAAATTAGGACCAAACTGTTTTGCATAGGCTCAATTTAATTAAAATAATCTGAAGAATGCATTTAGGTTGGAACTGTAATTGATTACAGGCCCAAGGTTAAAAAAGATGCAAATTTGCTTTAAGGAGTAACCATTTTTCGAACTTAGCAAACGTATGGGGTGAAAAAGCACCGGTATTATAGAAATCGGCGTTAAGAAACTTGCTGAGTACTGATGCAAGAGCTACCAGCAGGCGGGCATCCATAATTTAGGTAAAAAAGTATAGCGAAAAACAATGGGCAATCTACCTATATCGGGATTAAATCTTCAACCATTTTATGGTTGCATCTACCCCATCGCCCTGAAGGCGAAGGAAATACATTCCAGGTGGCAAATGGCTTACATCCCAGTTTGAGATGAATCCGTCATAGATCTCCACCTTATTTCCCCTCCAAAAAGTTTGCCTCTGAAGGGAGGTGAGCGACACATGAAGCCTTAGGTTGGAATGGGTAGACCAAGATATTCGTAGCTGATCCCTAGCAGGATTCGACAAAACCTGATACTCTAGAATTCCGGTCTCATGGTCGATGACTGGCGTCGGATCTTCGCCCACACTAAAATTATCGATGGTCCATCCCCAACCCTCAAGACGGGGATCAGAAAACAATTTAAACCGCAGGTATACAGAATCGCCGGGTTGAAAAAATTGAGCCAGATCAAAAGCCCGAGTCTTGAATAGAGACTCACTGGGAGTGAAAGGGTCCCGGTCATAGGCGGCAAGCCAGTCCTCTTCAGCCCTCGAATCGTAGGCTGCGATCGTGGAAAATGATCGACCAAAATCTGCAGTTGCTTCTATCAAGCAAAAATCAAAAAAGTCCTGAGAAGGAAAATCGTCCGTCTCTCCCGGTTCCACAAGAACAACCTCATCAAATGACACTGGGGTTGTCACGGCGTCGATCAAAATCGGTTTTTGGAAAACAGCCATAGAAAGAGATAAATTGGGATAGGGATGTGGACTGTTTAAAGAACGTCCAGGTAAAATCTCTGGGTTCTCAATCATCCAATCCAGCAAAGCAAAATCCTTCTGATCATCAGAAAAATCTGAAAAGTATTGGGCAATAGGAATATAATCTACGGCATGGATTTTGCCGGCAGCAAGATCCCTCAATACAACACCATCATGAAAAGCCTCAACCTTGGCAATGACATCATGGAATTGATCTCCTTCAATCTGGGTTGCAAATTCAGTGAAAGAGAAAACGCCTGCATCCTTCATGTCCAACTTTCGAATCTCTACAGTGGTATCTCCCTCGACATGCATCTGTAGAATAAGTCTCACACTGTCGGCATTTGACCGGAGTCTCACTGTGCCTGAAACCCTACTGGCAAAAATGTCATCATCAAGATCTAGTCGAGGAGCGAGGGCTGCAACTGGCTTCGGTTGGTAGGCCTCCAGCTCTGGTAGGGCTACCGTCCAAATGCCCCTACCGTGAGTTGCAACCACCACCTCATCATTGACCACTTTCAATTGCCATATCGAAACATTGGGCAAACCATTATCGGCCAGGTGCCAGCTGTCGCCACTATTGGTACTCTCAAATAATCCGATTTCAGTACCGGCCCACAATATGTCAGGATTATGGGGCATTACCAGTAAATCATAAGTCGCTACATCAGGAAATCCATTACTACTTTCTGGTCGGTTGGTTACAAAACCGCTGATGTCTTCGAGTGTCTCACCCAGATCGGTAGTCCGGATAACTTTAGGTCCATCAGCCTGGGAAAACAAAAAATAAGCCGTACTATCTGCAAGCGGATGGGTGGCAATGTTGGTTATTAGGCCTAACGAAGCGCCTTGATAACGGGTGGCCATCTGAAAAGTTGTTCCTCCGTCACTGGATACAGTCATTTCAGAATTTTCGCGAAGTGCAGCGCCCGACCAAACAATCGAGGGATTGGCTATGGATATACGCACCGGCGTGGCCAACCCCTGAAAACGCCAACCCTCAGGCATAGTGATCACTTGCCAGGAGTCGCCAAAGTCAGTGGACTTAAGAACACCTTGGTCGCTCACACTAAAAAGCAAATCCGGATCTTGTTGCGATCCTGCCATCCTGGTCAGAAAAGGACCCTCTCCAGGTAATTCCAACCTCCTCCAACTGCGACCACCATTATCGCTCCGAAATGCATTGTTAAACTGCGAAGTTTCTATGACCTGATTGGTCTTTTCAAAGTGCCATACCGGCTCAAATCCATCACCGCCAGGTGTTGCGTCCCAATCCGACTCAGCATCAGGATCCGATGGTGATATCCAACTTCCATTATCTTGGGTACCTCCTACATACCGATCTGCACCATTTTGTTTATCAACACCATAAAACTGTGCTGTGATGAATCCGTCAGCAGTCTCATAATGCAGAATATTGTTACAAAAAATATCCTCACATTCGGAATCAAAAGTGGCTCCAGTCTGTAGAAAACTTTCTCCCCCATCCTGAGAAAAAGCCACTCCTCCATCGTTGCCGGAAATTATAAAAAACTGCTTTTCCACACTGTCCCTAGGAATCAGGAGAAGGTGATGGTGGTCTACGTGTACCCCCTTTCCTCGGGCTTCCGGATAGCGGTTTATGTATTCTCTATAGGTATCTACCACGGGTTCCATGATGGCCAAGTATTGGTCTGCCCGATCGTCAAATTCTTCAATGGTGATTTTCAATATGGGACCCGCACCTCCTACAAAAACTGTAGAGGAATCATAGGGATGCACCGCCAACGTATTGTTGTACCAACCCTGGTCACCCATCCAGTTGCCAAAGGCATTTGCAGCATTGACAGGCTCTACATCAAACCAGGTCTCACCACCGTCATCAGACATCAACAACTTTGAGGTGCTTTGGTCTTGATCTTCGGATGAAGGATTACGCTGCGCTGAAAGATATAGATACGAGGGGGCAGTTGGTGAAACAGCCATTTCTAAGCGACAAAAATCTCGGTCGGCTTCATACACCAACCGCCAATGATCACCTCCATCGCTGCTCTTGATTATACCACTTCCATAAATCGTGGCATAAAGTACCTCGAAATCAGTTGGATCGGATACCACCTGTTGAATTGCATCGGCTGAGGAATAGATCGACTCTATGCTGAGGCCACCATCCACACTGCGGTAGATATTACTGGTTGTGGCTTGATTGGGTTGTCTTGGGTTTGTCAAGGCAGAAAACACCAGATGATCCTCATCATTCGGATCTACAATAATTCGATAGATCACCGATAATTGGTCAGGCAGGATGGTAGATGCAAGTGGAGTCCAGGATTCTCCTCCATCAATGGACTTCCAAATGCCGTTGCCCAAGACGCGCCTGCTCGCTCCAAATCCTTCACCCGTGCCCGCATAAAGCACTTTTGGATTATGTAAACTACCGGCAAGAGTTGCGGTAGCAAGGTTTGGAAAATCGGCAGTCAAGTTCCGCCACGTTTGGCCCCCATCCTCTGTTTTCCATACTCCTCCTGAAGCCGCTCCAGCGTAAAGTGTCATAGCTGTCGTATCGCTTCGATCATGCCACAAGCCACGGGTACGACCTCCTACGTTGGCTGGTCCCCTGGAGATCCATGGCAAGGGTGCCGAACGAGCTTTCGATCTTTTTGCATAGGCTTGATGTAAAGCCCGCTGCTTATATCCAGGTAAATATTGGGGTCCGCCATCTCCCTCGGCAGTGCGAATGGCTCTATGGTAGGCAAGAAATCTTTCTGGCCCATCCATTTTGTGAATGGAACCAATGCTATGACCGTCATGATCGGCGAGGTCGGAGATGCGCTCCCCTTGCCAGCACGCAAAGAGAAGATTTAATGTGAGAAAAAATGCAGCATGGTTTAGGTTCTTCATAATCTGGGATATGGTTTAGTCTTCTGGGTACGGACATCAAAAACGTACTGTCTCTTCCCCTCCCCCTCTTTCACCATACCCGGTATTGCTTCACAAAGGATTTCGTGATTATTCATCCATCGGACCGATCCCTTCGGCAAGATCTGCTCAAAGACAATCTCCTCAGAAGCTAAATCAAAGACGAAAAAATAGATGGTCGGAGGAGTATGATTTGGATTAATCTGCACAGATTTTCGCACCAATGCGGCAGACTTGTCCCCATTCAGAAGAACTTCGTACCCAGTAATAAACACATCTTCAGCCTTCCTTTCCAATTTTTCCAACTTTAGCTCCTCTGTCGTTTTCTCTGGCAATTTGCAGTGCATCGTTGATAAGACGAAGAAAATAGTACTTAAGACAAATGGCAAAGCGAGCTGATCATCTTTTGGTATCATAGAAGTCAATCATTGGGACGGTTCCTGAGATGATTATGTTTTAACGACCGAAAAAAATTGGCAGGAATGTCTTCATCAGGTCACCTTTATCAGTAACCTTTCATCCAACATTCATAGACATGAATAGTTCAAGGGCAGAGAATTTACATATATTGATGGCCTATTTTTTAACACAACATTAAACAATGACTATAAAACAACTGATAAAATTAGAAGACAAAGCAAAGGAGGTTTGGGTAATCAGTCCTGGGTTACACTATGACACCGAAAATGAAGAATTCTCCGAATTGGTGAGCGTCAATTTGGGAGAAAAGACCAAATACCGCTATATCGTACCAGCCACCAGACAAATTGAAAAAAATATCAAGGCCTACAAGAAGATCTACGGTGTTACGGAGGAGGAGATCAGACAGAATTTTCTCATTTTACCTGATTCTGAATTTAACCCATTCATTACTGAATGTGCCATTTATGATGCGTCCACAGATTGTATTGCATGTACAGCTCCAGGCATGGAAGACAACCGGGATGTCATCAAATACAACAGTGAGACGGCTCAGCGAATGGCCAAAGCTTTTAAACAGCTCTGGCGCAAGTACAAGCGCACCAACCCATAAATTAATTCATGATTCTTTTGCTGATCGAAAATTGATCGGGACATTATTACCGTAGTTGACAAATAATTAATATTTGTCAATCGATGAAGTCATCAGAGGATGTACTGGGCGCCCAATATTTCTCAATATGATTAATTACCAAATCCACTCCCTGCACATGGGATACATAAGGTGGCATCGCTGGATTATACATAGCATCAGTGAGATCACGTAGCAAAACCACATTCTTTCCCACCTTAACCTGACCGCGAATGCCAAAAGTCCGACCCAAGACACACATGTTGGTATGTACGCCACACAGTGCAATGTTAACAATGCCCTCTTCCTCACAATAATTAAAGATTTCCTGGCCACTGTCAGAAATGAGATCTTCATCGTAAATGTCGATGGTTTCGATTTGTCTGGTCCAGACACTTTCAGGTTTATCTCCAGCAGAATCACAACCCTCATCAGAATCATCAATTGGGAGGGCATCTTCCCTGGTGCTGTCCAGATGAAACCAATAAGCTAGTGGGATAGGCGGTTCATGCCTGGGTAGATGAATAGCTTTGTTTCTTGCCGGGTGATCTTGATAAAATTCCATGGTTGAACTAGGTGCATGAATAATTTTGACACCCCTCTTCCTGGCAACTTCGATGGCATAATTGACCTTAGGTGCCATAGCCGCTACTCTGGCGGTTGCACTATCGCACCAGTGGCGATCCCACATGTCGCAGATGATGATGGCGGTTTCTGCAGGTCTCCAACTCGTTAGCTTTTCAATTTCTTGCCAATCATTGTCATGAGAAATTTGCTGTCGACTGAGAAACTGCAAGCTATCAGGAAATGATGTCTTGCCATGCTGAGAATGTGCAGATTGACCGCCGCACCCAAGAAGACACAAGGAACCCATTAAACACATCATGGCCAGAAAATCGCCAGCTTTCATTGAGAACATGTTCCTGGATTTATCTCCTTATAGACTCTTTATGTGGAAAAAACATCGATTCACTCCAGCATTTACGGTGTGAATAAGTAAACTTGAAAATTGTAATTTACAAAAGCTCATTCACTAGACAATTTATTATTCTATGCATCGTCGTACTTTTATAGAAAGCAGCATTGCCCTACCCTTCATACCCACTTCGCTACAGCAACGAACTTTTGTATCCGAGGAGGAGCTCGTCATTGAAAGATCAGAATCGGGAAGGCCTCATCAGGGCAAGGTATTGGCAGCGATTCAACCCCATTCTGATGACATACCGTTGTTTGCCGCTGGTACAGTTGCCAAGTTATTGGCTGAGGGATATACTGGCTATTTAATTCGAACAACGAATGATGATCATGCTGGGAAAGGAGCAACACCAGGTGAGGTTGTACTGAACAATGAACGTGACAATGAGAAGGTGGCTGAAGCACTCGGAATGAAGAAAAACTATGACTTGGGTTACCGCAACCACCGCATGGATAATATCAGTGTCGTGGAATTGCGTGCCCGACTTATCTTCCTTATCCGTCTCTTAAAAATTGATACCATCATATCTTACGATCCATGGGGCCACTATGAGGAAAATCCCGACCATTATGTCACCGCCAAAGCCATTGAGGCCGCCTGTTGGATGGCAGGGGGACGATTGGATTTCCCCGAACATTTTGATTCAGGTCTGAAACCACACGTCGTCAAGGAAAAATATTACTTCGCAAGAGGCCCTCAGTTGGTCAATCGCATTGTAGACATCACAAAACACCTGGAGGTGAAGATTGAGGCCAATTTGGCCAATGTGACTCAAGGACCAGCTGGGCAAAGCGGATCTGCTTTAAAGTCCCGGCTGTCAAAAGAGGGAAAAAGCCTCTCGATTTTGGGTGAAGACGATTCCACATCCAACCGCAATTATATCCGTCACTTCGTGCTCGATATCGACTCTCACCATCTACGAGGTATTCCATCAGACCGGGCCATAGGCGAAGAGTTTGGCCTGGGATGGGCAGAGTGCTTCCATTATGTTGGACCCAGAGCATCCCAGTTATCAGCATACATTGAAAAACACGGCAAGAAGAAATGATCTTGACCTAAATTTCTGGTACAAATTAGACCGCTAGTACAAGCGCACTCAAGAGATTTTTCTCTCATCTTTTGTGACCAGTGAGATCCTAGAGAATTTCAGTAAATTAGAAACATAGTGCAAAAAAAAATAATGAGATGAATCGCAGAGACATTATCAAACAGCTGGCTGCCATCCCAATGGTAAGTGCCGTAGGTTATACCTCAAAAAAGATTGTTAGCCCAGATACGCGGAGTATTCTGCAAGCAACTCCAGATAATATCTACGAGAGTGTCGGTGTCGATACCATCATCAACTGCCGAGGCACCTTCACCATTTTGGGAGGGTCGATCGAATTACCAGAAGTTATTCAAGCCATTGAAGCTGCATCGGGGAATTTTGCACAGTATGATGAATTGGCGAACGGCATTGGTATGCGTCTGGCCGAACTTACCAAGACGGAATGGGGTATCGTTACAGCTGGGTGTGCCGCAGGATTGAAACACGTCACAGCAGCTTGTGTCACGGGAGGGAATCCTGAGAAACTCATTCGCATACCTGATCTCACCGGCTTTGAGAAGAGAGAGGTCATTGCTCCCCGTACTTCCCGCAACGTTTATGATCATGCAGTACGTAATGTGGGGGTAAAAATGATCACAGTAGATAGCCTGGAAGAAATGCGCAAGGCGATCCATGAAAAAACGGCAATGATATACCTTCTTTTGGGAAGACACACAGAAAAAGGAGAACCTTTTTCCGTGGAGAATGTGGCCGAAATCGCAAAGCCTTGGGATATTCCCATCCTCGCCGATGCTGCTGCTGAAGATCTAACCATTCCCCCAATACATCTGGAACGGGGTGCAACTGTTGTAGCTTATAGCGGAGGCAAAGCCATCCGAGGTCCGCAATGTGCCGGGCTGGTACTAGGTGATAAAGATCTGCTAATGGCAGCATGGCAAGCCAGTTCACCACATCATGGTCCCGGTAGAGATAACAAGGTAGGCAAGGAAGAAATGTTTGGAATGCTGGCTGCGGTTGAAGCCTGGATCGCACGTGACCACCAAGCTGAGTGGAACCGCTGGCTACAATGGCTTGATACCATCGCAAAAAAACTCGAGACAATCGAAGGCATATCGACAGAGGTTACTGACCCAACTGGCCTTTCCAATCATGCACCGGTACTTCACATCATGTGGGATGCCAACAAGTTTCATTTGACTGGCTATGATGTTGCCGAAGAAGTAGGCCGTAATAAACCGAGGATTGCCGTAGGGAATCGGGAACGAGGTCAACTGACTTCCATTAATATTACACCCAACCAAATGCAGGAGGGTGAAGCCGAAGCTGTTGCGGCACGACTATTCGATGTACTATCAAAAAAATATGAACCTCCAGCTGATTTGCGATCAGCATCGGTTGACCTAACAGGCCATTGGCATCTCAAGATTGCATTCTTAAACAGCCAAAGTGACCACCACTTATTCTTACAGCAAGAGGGCAATTGGATAGAAGGTATTCACCAGTCTGATTTCGAACGTATGGATCTGGTGGGAATGGTCGAAGGCGATGAAATTAAAATGAAGAGCAGTTTTTCAAAACCTGGAAATCACCTGGTGTATATGTTTTCTGGAAAAGCAAAAAATAATGAAATCCAGGGATCGATATTCTTAGGGGAATATTTAACTGCCAAATTCAAGGGTTCAAAAAATAAGATGAAAAACAAAAAAGAACCTATCCTGATACCCGGAGGTCCTCCATTGGCCACCTAAATACGGTCCTAAATTACTGAGATGCTTATATACAATTTAGCCAGATCTGGCGATAAAATTATTGCCAAGAAGCCAAAATACAGGGTTTCGGTTTTTCTTTTTTCCATGCTAATTTGTGGTGGATTGGTCCAGGCCCAGCTTTACGACTATATACTCCAGGGAGGGCATGTTATCGATCCAAAAAATGGCCGGGATGGAGCATTTGACGTTGCCATTCAGGAGGGAAAAATTGCCGCAATTGAGGAGACGATTGACTCAGTGCTAGCCAGGGAGGTGATTAATGTAGAAGATTTATACGTGACTCCCGGGCTGGTTGATATGCACGTTCATGTATTTAACGGCCATACACCGGGATCCTACATTGCTGATGGTCCAACCAGTGTGCCACCGGATGGATTTACCTTTCGATCAGGGGTGACTACTGTAGTAGATGCTGGATCTTCGGGTTGGAAAAATTTCCGGCAATTTAAAGAACAAACCATTGACCAATCAAAGACGCGGGTACTGGCCTTTCTAAATATTGTTGGAGTGGGCATGCTCGGAAGGTTTGAGGAACAAAATGTGGCCGACATGAACCCCATCATGACGGCTCATATGATCGACAAGTTGTACCCTGACATTTTGGTTGGTATCAAGAGTGCCCATTACTGGGGGGATTTCACTCAGGTGGACTTGGCAGTAGAAGCAGGAGAATTGGCTGGTGTACCAGTCATGGTTGATTTTGGCGAGCACGATCCACCAAATTCGATCGAGTCTCTGTTTCACAAACACCTCCGGCCTGGAGACATCTTCACCCACACTTACGCCTATGTTCCTCGGCACAGGGAACCCGTAGTGGACGAGGAAGGCCAGGTGAAAGACTTTGTATTGACTGCGCAGGAGCGAGGTATTGTGTTTGATGTTGGACATGGTGGAGGATCGTTCAGCTGGAGACAAGCCTTGCCAGCAATCGAACAGGGCTTTCTTGCTGATGTAATCAGCACAGATCTACATACCCAAAGTATGAATGATGCCATGAAAGATCTGTGCAACGTCATGTCAAAGTTTATGGCCATGGGTGTAAGTCTTCAAGAAGTGGTGGAGCGAGTTACCTGGAAACCAGCACAAGTAATTCGCAGACATGATCTTGGAAATCTTGATATAGGAGCTCCGGCCGATGTAGCTGTACTACGGTTGAGGACTGGCAATTTTGGCTTTATCGATGTTCGTGATAAAAAGTTTCTCGGTCAGCAGAAATTGGAAACAGAATTGACCATTAGGGCAGGGGAAATCGTTTGGGATCTTAATGGAATATCAAAGAAACCCTTTACACATGATTAAAGCCTACATATTGTTCCTGTTGGTCTGGTTACCACCTTGGATCAGCCAAGCACAAACCTATGATCTGTTGTTAAAAGGCGGGCACGTCTATGATGCCAAAAACCAGCTGGATGACATCATCGACATAGCGATTACTGGTGACCAAATCGCCAAGATTGATAAAGATATTCCCCCTACCGAAGCCAAGAAAGTACTACTGGTAGACGGCCTTTGGGTATGTCCCGGCTTTCTAGACATTCACACCCACGTTTTTGTGGGATCTAATTCTCATCAATTTGCTGATGGGATAAATAGTTTATCACCTGACAATTTCACTTTCCGCGCCGGCGTGACTACCGTCGTTGATGCAGGCACAGCAGGATGGAAGAATTTTGAACTGTTCAAATCACAAGTCATTGATCAATCAAAAACAAGGGTACTTTCCTGGATAAACATTGCCGGTCCTGGCATGGTAGGTAAGCCTTTCGAAGAAAGTCTGGAGGAAATGAGAACCCAAAAGGTGATTGAACTGATTGAGAAAAATCCAGAAAGGATCGTTGGAGTGAAGATAGGTCACTATGAGCAACCCAGCTGGGAACCCTTCAACCGAGCCCTGCAGGTGTGTGAGGAAACGAAACTTCCCCTTTTCGTAGAGTGTCATCTACCCGAATATTCCTTGGAGGATCAGTTAAATAGCATGAGACCCGGCGACATCATCACACATGCATTTGAAAATGTCTCCGACCGAAAACCGCTGGTCGATTCCCTCGGCAAAGTGCGTGATTTTGTGATCGAGGCCCAAAAAAGAGGAATTCTCTTTGATGTAGGTCATGGCGGAGCAGGTTTTTGGTTTAGTCAGGCGGTACCTGCTTTTGAGCAAGGATTGTGGCCCAATAGTTTTGGTACCGATTTACATCGTTTCAGCATGAATGCAGGAATGAAGGATATGCTCAATGTAATGTCTAAATACCTCGCCATCGGAATGCCGATCAGGGATGTGTTTGCACGAGCTACCTGGCATCCCGCTCGTTCTATTGGTAGACCAGATCTAGGCCAATTAGCTGAGGGTTTAGTAGCAGACCTGGCTGTGATCAGCGTCAGAGAAGGTGAGTTTGGCTATGTGGATGCTGCTGGTTACGTCCTGGCAGGTAGTCAAAGACTGGAGGCTGAATTGACCATACGGGCGGGTAAAATTGTTTGGGATCTCAATGGCCTCTCAGCCACCCCTTTCGTCAGAAAATAAGTGTTATCCCTTGAAAATCTCGATCGTTGTAGCGACAGCCCTCATCCTCATGACCTGTACAACTTCGGATAATTCATTGATAGAGGGTGATTTCGATCAAGGTGGTCTCTCTGTTCCCAAAGGATTTGCTGTTTTGGTTGTGGCAGACAGTGTGGGGCGTGCCCGACACCTTACCGTGAGAGACAATGGAGACATCTATGTCAAACTGAATGGCTCCAACAAGGTGCGTGGTAGTGTAGTAGGTTTAAGAGATCATGATGGCGATGGACGTGCCGATCAAATCGAACGTTTTGGTGGCTTGGAGGGTGAAAGCCGCAACTATGGCGCAGGCATGATCATCCATAATGATTACCTGTACTTCAGCTCAGCTACCAGAGTGTTTCGATACAAACTCACCTCAGCATTGGTCCCCTCATCTCCATTAGAAATCGTTTTGGAGGATGATCACGACCATGGCACTCATTGGCACATCACCAAACCCGTCTCATTTGATGAAAAGGGCTACATGTATATTCCCTTCGGAACACCATCCAATGCCTGTCAAGACTTGGATGGCACGCCTAATGGGGCAATGGGTGGAGTCGGCCTGGACCCATGCCCGGAATTAGTCCTGCATGGAGGTATCTGGCGTTTTCCCGCTGATGAAATCAATCTAAGACAATCAGATGGGGTGCGAATTGCCACCGGGATTCGAAGTGTAGTGGCAATGGACTGGCATAAGGACGACAATCATCTTTACATCGTGATGCACGGTCGAGACAATCTTTACAGCCTTTACCCCGATCGGTATACCCCCTGGGAGAGTGCCGTCCTGCCTGCGGAAGAATTTATTCGGATTGAGGAAGGTGCTGATTATGGTTGGCCCTATTGCTATTATGATCAGATGAAGGAGGAAAAAGTTCTGGCTCCCGAATACGGGGGTGATGGGGAAAAAATAGGCCGATGTGCTGATATGGCAAAACCCATCATGGGGTTTCCTGGTCACTGGGCACCCAACGATCTCTTATTTTATGAAGGAGACCAGTTTCCAGAACGGTACCGCAATGGTGCTTTTATTGCATTTCACGGCTCAACCAATCGCAGTCCCTACCCACAAGCTGGTTATTTCGTGGGCTTTGTTCCCATGCGGGATGGACGACCTTTGGGACCAGTGGAAGTATTTGCCGATGGTTTTGCAGGAGTTGATACGATTGTCAATACCAGTGACGCAGCCTCTCGGCCGATGGGCTTGGCTGAAGGCGCCGACGGTTCTTTGTACATTATTGAATCTAATCAAGGCAGGATTTGGCGCATTCAGTTCACCGGCAATCGGCAAGAATTTGGTGCTGACGATCTTGCTGAAATGGAGGCTCGCAAAAAACTCCCCCACATCCGTACGCCACACCCGGACAATGATCATCTGGAGAAGCACCTTGAAGAATCCGCTCGACTCTACAATACTTTCTGCGGTACATGTCATCAGCGTGATGGCCAAGGGGTAAAAGGTCGATTTCCACCTTTAGTAAGGACCGATTGGGTGTTAGACAAGGAAAAACTCATTGAAGTAACACTAAGGGGAATGAGTGGATCGCTAGAAGTGGACGGCGAGAGTTACAATTCAGTAATGCCTCCACACGCATTTTTAAGTGATGATCAACTCGCATCCATTTTGTCTTATGTCCGTAATCGCTTTGGTGAAGGAGCTCATGACGTATTGCCTGAAGAAGTGGCTATGAGAAGAGAAAAAAGTGTGATGGACTAAGGGCATTATTTTCTGGCTACCTATATCTTTCATTTCAGATGATCAATGATTAGCCCGGTTAATCCTTGCACTTCCATAGATCCCCCATCAATTGCCCAACATCGACAAATATTCACATAATATGTCAATATTCCGATTAAACAATGCACTGGAAATACGGTCTTCTTCACGATATGTCCCATCCCATGGTTCTCCAGGAATTATTCTTCTAAATCGATCATTCTTGACGATCCACCTTCCTTGATCATCTTGTGTGGCAAGGATCTCTGTAACCTCAGGAATTAGCACTTTGACACGATCCTGGTTTCTATATGATGTGGGATCGGGGTAAATAGGAAATTTCTTCATTGATAAATTTCCCAATTGCTCAAATCTTTGTTTGGCATCCTGGAGAGACCGTGTCAGGTCATTCTCGTAACCATATCCGGTCCTTCGCTCCAGCGATAATTCCTCCATCGAATTTACCCGAATGCGGCCCCGGTCATAATATAGAGGTTTATTTGTACCCAGCTCCAAAAAACGACCCCAAAGACCATTTGGTAATTGGGATTCTTCGAGCCAACGAAGGCAATCAGGAATGGCTTCCAAGTAAGCCCGCTCACCAAGATAAGCATACAGATCCATTAAGGTTTGAAGGTTCTTTATACTGGCTGCCGGGCAGACTGAAGGAGGTTCAAAAGATCGAGCCCAGGCTGGTTGTAAATAATCATTGTATTGTTGAGCCCAACCTGGCTGGGGAGGAGGCAACTGAGAAATCAACATGAAACGGCCTGCTTTCTCTAAGCTCATTTTACAATCGGGCCTTCGGTACAGCTGATGAGCCATCAGCATGACTTGAATACAATCGTTGATGCCTCCATCATTAAAGGTGGCGAAATCATGATAGTTATCTTGCTTGGGATACATGTGTGGCCAGCCTCCGTGATCCAATTGAGCATCAAGCATCATCTGAAGGGCTGCTTCAATGGCTTTTGTCAAGGCATGATCATCTACCTCCTGGTCCAATGCCATCAGAAAGCGAATGGCACTCTGGGTTTGATCGTCATCGAAACTTACTCGCCGACCCATCGGTCGGTTGAAATGGATCTTATGCTCCCATCCTCCCAGGCGATTCTGACCCTTTATTAAAGCACTTGCTGCATCTCGCGCGGCCTCCAAATGTGCTGGATTCTTTGTGGTCTGGTAAGCTTTGAGAAAAGACATGCCCACTGCAGGTGTGCCTGGTGGCTGCACCTCAATGGTGTGGTCGTCGGTTTTTCCTTCTCCCCATTTTTCACTGAGATCCAAGGTATAGTGATAGACATATCCACCTTCGATGTTTAGGGAATGAAAAAATTGTATGCCTCTATCCAAAGCAGTTAGGACTTCTTCTTTGGAAGGGGTTTGGTTTTGTGCATGACTATGACAATAAAAAAGAGGTAGAACCAGGTACATCCAACTCTTTATAGCAAAATCCATTACTTGAACTTTCATTTCTAATCAGATCTGGTAGAACACGGTCTCAACAAGTTAGGAAAATATTGATTTCATTCCTCAAATGGGTCAATGGCCTGAAAAGAAGTGGATAATTGTGCAATAAATAAAATGATCTTCAAGAATGAAGGAGTTCCAACGCGCCGTCAATCCTTGATCCATCTGCTGTCTAAAATGAAATCATTCAGATTCGTACCTTCACAATTATGCTAATTCTACAGAAAAATCCCTCCACTCCAGGATATTGTATCCTTTTGGTGCTTTTAATAACCTCCTACTGTCATGGCCAAAAATTGTCCCAAATTGATGTGGATAAATTTGGCCAAACGATGAAGAATGGAGTACTATTCAACGAAGGCTTAGAGCGCTGCCGAAAATTTGTTGACGGCTGGCTAGCCCATGCCGATTCCTTGACGGGTTTGATTCCAAGAAACCTTCGGGAGAGTGCAGACATTTGGAACGCGAAAGATGCAGCAGCTGATAATTATCCCTTTATGGTGTTGACTGCCGCACTGACAGACAGTGCTTTATTTAACGGTCGCATGCTCACTATGCTTAAAACTGAAGAGCATCTTACCTCAAGGCTCGATCACCTTCCCGACACCTATTCTTTTCGTAGGAGAGGTTTCGAAAGCGATTCTCTCGATCTTCCAGCAATCATTTTTGGGGCATCCGAATATATTAAAGATGGTTTGCTGCCCTTGACCGAATGGTTAGGGCAAAGCCCTTGGTCCATTCGGATGATCGCCATGCTGGATGACATCTGGCTACATGCACAATTAGAAACACCCTTTGGACACATACCCTCCAAAAACGTAGAGGTTAATGGAGAAATGTTGCAGGTGCTGTCTCGTGTTTATTGGATGACTAAAGACAACAAATACTTGGATTGGGCGATTCGGCTGGGTGATTTCTATTTATTGGGAAATAACCATCCTACCAAAGATTTCAAATCTCTTCGCCTCCGCGACCATGGCTGTGAAATAGTCTCCGGCCTTTGCGAACTGTATACTACACTTCATTTTGCCAGACCACAAAAGAAGCAAACCTACAGTGCACCCATACATCAGATGCTGGAAAGGGTACTTCAAGTCGGACGCAATGAGGATGGCTTATTTTACGATGTGGTCGATCCGCAGAATGGCAAAATCATTAATAACCGTGTAGCTGATAATTTTGGTTATACCTTAAATGGATTTTATTCTGTTTACCAAATTGACTCCGTGCCCGCTTACAGAGAAGCTACTTTACTTGCTCTGGAGGCTCTGGCAATGGGATATCGAAACTATAAATGGGAAGGTGAATCGTCTGATGGCTATGCCGATGCCATTGAAGGTGCCCTAAATTTATACAACCGAGATCCGTTGGCGGGTACCGCCGATTGGATCAATACTGAAACGCAAGTCATGTGGAACAAACAGCAACCCGATGGGGTCATCGAAGGTTGGCATGGAGATGGCAATTTTGCCCGTACCACAATCATGTACTGCCTATGGAAAAGCAAAGGAGTAACGGCCACCCACTGGAGAAGTGACTTGCAGATTGGAGGAGAGATGGAAGCAGATACTCTTTGGCTCTCCGTACAGAGTGACAGCCCATGGATTGGAAGGATTACATTTGATATTCCTAGGCACAAAAAGAATATGGGTATGCCTTACGACTGGCCCCGCATCAACCAATTTCCGGAATGGTACACTGTTGAAGAAAACAAGGAATACGAAATACACTTTGTGGATCAAGGTCGCTCACAAACCTTTTCGGGGCATGAACTTGCCCTTGGAATTCCTATGACGGTCCAAACCAGCAGCCGTATGAAAATTTATGAGACTCAACAATGAGCAATACCATTTAACCTTACCCCAGGGATCCAATACAACAATATAAGGACTCATCACCTTAATTATTTACTACCAAATTTCCAAAAAGAATGAACTGGATCAAACCAATGAAGGGCTAATATTCTAAAATGAATGGAAAAAAGATATTGGTCTACAGTATGGTCGAATAATTCTAGGGTACCACTAATCCAACAGAAAAACCAGACGTTAATAAAATTATCTTTCCATCAGAAAATCTCCTGGAATTAAGAGACTCAATTGTCACTCTCCGCAATGAGATCATATATCCCAGTGAGATGCTTAACGAGTAAATTCCGGTCATCGGAGTCCAGGATATTTCTAGGGAATAAGCTGCTTCCCATCCCAAGAGCGATCGCTCCCGCATCAATGAAGGACAACATATTTTCCGAATGGACACCTCCTACCGCTATTATTTTCACATCGGATAAGGGCCCCAGAATACTCTTCAGATAAGATGGGCCCAATTCGTTAGCCGGGAATAATTTTACGGCGGTAGCACCCGCATGCCAGGCTCGATAAATCTCTGTTGGTGAAAAGGCACCGGGGAAAACAGCCAGCCCGGCATCCCGGGCTTCTATTATCATCGACTCATCACATATTGGGGATACAATAAAAGAAGCTCCCACATCGATTACCGGCTTGATCTGATTGACTTGGCAAACCGTACCAGCACCGACATTCATCTCTGGGTAGCTATTTACCAGATCCTTTATCACAGAGAGAGCACCCTCCGTATTTAAAGTGACCTCGATAGTGCGAAATCCCACTTGATAATAGTTGGCTACCAATCCTGAAATTTCTTTGGGAGAATAATTTCGAAGAATACCAATAACTGGTACTTTCTGGAATTGTACAGAATCAAACATCTACATTCAAAGTTTTCAATATGGTTGCATGGCCCTTAACCACAGCAGTCTGTACGTCTTCTTTCTCAATTCTCTCTGCTTTGATTTTATGAACCTTAGCAGCTAACATATATAGTTTTGACAACGGCTCCACACCACCAATGAGAATCTTATCTGCTCGATATAACCTCGCATTCATTAATTCCTGTCCAATCAATAGACCGCTTAAATAATAATAACTATCCGTCTGTGACTGTTTATTCAGTACATCGGCAGCTCTAATTCGAAAAAGGTGGTGCAAAAGTTTACTAGACTGTGAATCCAAAACCCCCCGGCAATATTTTTGTTCCGCTGATTTATCCCATTTACCCCTCCCCACTGAATTCTTCAAAACGGTGTGCCCCCTAATGACATCAAATAATTCTCCAGTCATAAAAGTTGCGAATTGGGTCACCTTGCCTTGGTCACAAATCACATGTTTGCTATGGGTCCCGGGTAAGATGTAAATCACTTTACTTTTATCATACAAAGCATCATACAGTCCAATCATTTGCGTCTCCTCACCACGAATAACATCTGTGCCGGATGAAACCCCCGAAATGAGAAAAACTGGAGATCGAAACAACTCAGTGGATATTCTCTCGATATGAAGATCTTTACCACTGCATGAAAACGGCAACGTAGCATAGGGTAAGGTCTTTAAGCCAATGCTTGATGAGGCCATACCCGAAATCAAAATCGGTGACCCAACTGGCAAAGATGGAAGGGATTCATAGATCTTTTTCTGCAGAAAAGCCAGAAAGAAATTCTCCCGTAACGCCTTGACTTGCTGCCATTGGGTGTACAAATTTTTTATGCCGTCATCAGAGGAATAACTGTGCAGGACTTTCAACTCCTCACGCTCAACAAGATGCATCCTGAATCGCGAGGTGCCCCAATCAATGCTGATGAACTGGATTGGTTCCACCCCTCTAAGGTCAGCATTTTATTTGTATCCATGGTATCGTAGGTCGCTCTAGGTACCAAACACTAGGCTGGGATTACTTTTTACCTACAATGAGTGCATGTCCCCCAGCTGCAATAGACACACTTTGCGTAGCGAGATGAATACTGGTTCTCATAATTTCTTTAAACAAGTCAGGATCACTTTGCTTTATCTCCAATACATCTTCCTCCCTTTGATGCATAAATGATCGGGTAGAATACAATTGGATCTCCTTCATCCCTAAATCTCTCCAAAAGGAGGTAAAATCCTCAACCCGGGGAAAATAACCCTCTTGAAAGCCCGAAGAAGAGCAATTACGAAAAACCCCCTTAGAAACGACCTGTTCAAAACAGGCTGCATCGACCTGCGATGGGGCTTTCGCCGCTCGATGAATGATCCCTGAAAGTGCTGAAAAATATGGAATGAAACCAATAAAAATCGTTCCACCGATTTTACATGTCCGGAAAATCTCTTGACCAGCTTTCAATCTGTCTTCTTCATGAATCAAATGGTAAAAAGGACCATTACAAAATACAGAATCAAAAGTGCTGGAAGGAAAATCATGGAGATTGATGGCGTTTCCAACATAGACTTCCAAGAGGTCCTTGCGATAAAAATCTGACAATTTATCCTTGGCCGTGTCGATGAGTGATTGGGAGATATCTACCAACGTCACTCGATGGCCAAGCTGTAGAAACTCCTTAGCATATCGCCCTGGTCCCGAGCCCAGATCCAGCATGTGACCTGGTGCCTGAACTGTAGAAGCCACCAGATTGACAATCATCTCTTTCTCTAAATAACCGGCGGCAGAATCCAACCTTGACCATTCATCAAAATGCCGGTAATAATCTTTAATTCGCTGAAAACTTGGTGATTCCCCTTGACTCACTACTTGATCTTTTGATGTCGAATCAATCATCAATTAGACGCACGCCTGTAGAAAGCGTTACAGATGTCAATTGTGGCAAACAGCATGAAGAGGCAGGAATGTTCTTTCAGTTATATAAATGTAAGCTTGAGAGGGGAGCCAACATTGATTCGGCCGGATCTTAGCATTCATTCCATGATTTCTCAAATGACCAGATCATGGTAACTTAGGGATCGAACGAGTAACTTCACACCATGAATCCACGATCATTGCATGGTCTCCAGCCAGATACTTACCTCCATCCACTCGAGCAAAAAGCACTGGATAGATTGCAAAAAACAAAAGGCTTGTCCCTGCTGGTCAGTAAATTTCACGAAATCGGCCTTGAACACAATATGCAATGGCAATATCGGTCAAACAGCATCAAAGCAACAGACCGAAATTTCACCCATTTGATCTATCTTCTGGAAAAGGCCATGGATATATTACAATTTCGGCAAGTTGTGGAGTTGTACATTGAGCGTTCGGATCAACTCGAGGGGTTAAGCATTGGTACGGAAACGCCAATGATCATTATCTCTTCCCATGCCGTAGATACTTTAAATCAACAAGAACTCTTATTTGTACTGGGACGGGAGGTGGGCCACCTCGCCCATCAACATACGCTCTATAAAGAGATTGGGTTGATCTTCCCCGATTTAATTGAGGCATTTTCAGTAGTCACATTGGGAATCAGCTCTTTGGTCTCTACAGGCCTCAGGTATGCCTTACACCATTGGGACAGAATGTCGGAACTCACCGCTGACCGGGGAGGTATGTTGGCCTGCCAGGATCCAAACACCTGCCTGATTTTTTTCGGCAAACTTGCTGGCTGGCCTCCATCGCAATGGTCCAATTTTAAGAGCGTCTCCTTTGAGGAACAAGTCGAGCATTATGATCGGGGTAAAGAAGGCACCTACGACAAAGTGATCAGTTACCTGCTGGGCCGCAATAGTTGGGCCATAGCGCGAGCAAAGGAATTGAGTCAATGGCAGCAGGAAGGTTCTTACACAGATATTATCCAAGGGCACCCAGGGTAAACCTGGACTCCTCTGATAAATGGTGTATACCTGGAATTTTCTTTCTTCAATGCAAAAGAATATAAATCTTGACTACAAGTATTCATTAGAAAAAGTTATATTTGACAGAATTTGACAAGTCAACTTATGCCAAATGAAAAAACTGGGCAGCTATCTTAGGGAACAACGGAGAAGAAGGGGCCTGCTGCTCCGTGAAGTCGCATCCCATTTGGGGCTTGATACTCCCCTGCTAAGCAAGATTGAAAGAGGTCAACGTACTTTGAAAAGAGATAAACTGCCAACCATCGCACAATTATTTCAAGTCAATGTAGATGTACTATCAACCCTGTGGCTTGCCGACCGCGTATATGAAACGCTAAAGGATGAACCCCTTGGCCCTGAGGCACTGAGGCTTGCTGAGGAAGAAATGATCTACCACCGGGATCCTAAGACCAACAAATAGCCTATGAGTCAGATGTCAACCAGTGGGATCGACTTGATCCAAGGGGTCCTTGAGTCTACTTTTGGCTACAAGGAGTTTCGTGATGATCAAAGGGAGGTCATCCAATGTGCTTTGGACAAACAAGATACGTTAGTTATCATGCCCACCGGAGGAGGCAAATCCCTTTGTTACCAGATTCCGGCTTTGGTTCAGAATGGACTGACCTTGGTGATTTCTCCTCTCATAGCCCTGATGGCAGACCAGGTGCAAGCTTTGAAAACAAACGGTATTGAAGCAGAATTTGTCAATAGTACTATGGACTCTACGGCCAAGAGAGCAGTTTTTGAAAAGATGGAAGCCGGGCAGCTACAGCTCCTCTACATCTCGCCAGAAAAAGCTTTGAGCCCGGCCTTTCTCAACTACATTAGCCAAAAGGAAATCAACCTGATCGCCATTGATGAAGCCCATTGTGTTTCGATTTGGGGCAACGATTTTCGACCGGAATATGCCCGGCTCTCAAAATTGATCAGCAAATTGCCGGATGTGCCCATTATGGCATTAACGGCAACAGCTGACAAAGCCACCCAGACTGACATCAGCACACAGTTGGGCTTGCGACAACCGAGAAAATTCATCTCCAGTTTTGAGCGTAAGAATATCTATGTACAAGTTTTGCCGGGACAATCCCGGTTGAAGCAGATTTATGACTTTCTCAGTTCACAATACGGAAGGGCAGGAATCATCTATTGCCTCAGTCGTAAGAGCACCGAAGATTTGGCCACTAAGCTTCGATCCGCTGGTTACCAGGCTGCTCATTATCATGCGGAAATTCCACGTGAAGAGAAAAAAAGAGTTCAGCATGCCTTTCAGAATGACGAGATTCAGATCATCTGTGCCACCATTGCCTTTGGTATGGGTATCGACAAATCCAATATCCGGTGGATCATCCACTATAATATGCCCAAAAATATCGAAAGCTACTATCAAGAAATCGGACGAGCAGGTCGCGACGGGGCCAGAGCTGATGCTCTGCTATTCTTTAGCTATCGCGATGTGAGTATTTTCCGACGTTTTATTGATGAAAGTGACGCCATTGCGACATTCCAAACCGTTCAACATGCGAAATTAGACCGGATCTGGGAATTTACTCAGGCCAGCAATTGCCGAACCAACCTTGTCCTGAACTACTTTGGAGAATACCGCCAAGAAGGTTGTGGTCACTGTGACAATTGTCTTGATCCTCCGCAGAGTTTTGATGGTACAGAGCTGGCCAAGAAAGCACTTATGGTGTGTCATGATGCCGGTGAAAAACTTGGTCTTCATTTACTAATTGATGTATTACGGGCATCAGGTCGCAAGGAAATCTTTTACGAAAACCTGCATCAGTTGAAAACTTATGGTATCGGAAGAGATCTACCAAGAATGGATTGGCAAAATATCATTATCCAGCTGATCAATCAAGGTCTGCTAGAAATCGATTATACGCAAAAGTCAACCTTGAAACTAACCTCCCTATCACAAAGTGTTTTACATGGAGAAGGCCTTGTCCACTTAACAAGGAGAAACCAACCTCAGTCAAAAAACTATGCGGTCAAGGTCTCTGCCAAAGAAAGATTTCGAAAAGCCTATTTACAAACGCTTACACAGTTAAGAAAGCAAATCGCCGAACGAGAAGGAGTGCCGCCTTATATGTTGCTATCTGATAAGGTCTTGGAGGAAATATTTGAGAATAAGCCAGTGACTGTGGATGACCTCTTGGAAATACCTGGCTTTGGTGAACATAAATGGAGGAAATATGGTCGCATTCTCATTGAAAATATTCAAAGCTTTATTCTCAGCCAAGAGATCCTCAAGTCCGTTAAGGGCAAATCACCGCTCCAGTCTCTACAGCTCTGGCGGGAAGGTCATACTCCAGAGGAGATCGCTGAGCAAAGAAACATTCAGCCACAGACAGTCTATACTCATCTGGCAAAAATGTATGAAGGTGGTGAAGCAGTTGATCTTGCCCAGTATCTGACAACCAGTGAAATAGAAGAAATAAAGATCGCCTGGGAAAAAGCTGAATATTCTGACCAGCTGACCCAGATCAGTCAATATCTGCCCCATGAGCAGCCTCTCTTCAAAATACGACTGGCATTAGCTCTCTTTTCGAAGGAGAAGGCCTAACGCTGATCCGCTCGCTGATTCTTCTTGCCTGTCTGCCGAAGCTACAAAGCACCCCACCCACACGATTGACCAAAATCCTCCATATAGCAGGGCTATTTTCTGTGCTTTAGCTCGTCAACAATCAAAATAAAATCGCGATTCAAATCGAGCCATTCAACAGCCTCCGGAATCAACTATTCAATAAGACCTAGATTCTTAGCCCGATTCTTCCATATCTTTCGAGCCACCTTTTGAAGATCTTCCACTGCATCTGTTTCATCCATGATCTCCATACCCAATAATGTCTCCAACAGGTCTTCCATAGTGACCAGACCGGCTACTGAGCCAAAATTATCCACTACCAAAGCAATGTGTGCCCGGTTTTTGGTCAAGTGCTCAAAAAGGAGTTGAAGATGCATCTGGTCATCCACAACGTGGATGGGACGTTTAATGTCTCTCAGCATAACTTCATAGCGATCTTCTGCAAGCTGCTCTAAAACCTCATCCTTAAGCACCAATCCCGTAACATTATCGGAAGTGTTTTGATAAATGGGTATTCGAGAAAATCGAAGTTCGGGGTGAGATTCATGAAATTCCTTGCATGTCTGGGATTCTTCTGCCGACACAATCACAGTGCGTGGGGTCATGATGTCGCGCACTGTTAAGTCCTTCAATCTTAGCAGATTGCGAATGATCTTAGATTCACTTTGATCAAGGGCACCACTCTCTGCTCCTACATCTGCCATAGCCGTAAAATCTGCCCGGCTCAATATACTCTTGGATTTGTCCCGCTTCAAATTCCTGGTGATGAGTTGACTGATCCAAACCAGTGGATAAAGAATAAAAATCAGAATACGTAACGTAAAAACTGTAAAGGGTGTAAGGGTCTTCCAAAAATTAGCACCCAAGGTCTTGGGAATGATTTCCGACAAAATCAGTATCGCCAGGGTCATTAATCCAGCCACCACTGACTCATAGCTCAGATGTAATCCAAAGAGATCAAAGTAGTTGCTTCCGTACAGTTTTCCAGCTTGAGCACCCACTCCTATAGCACCTACTGTATGTGCTATGGTATTGAGCGTAAGGATCGCTGATAATGGCCGGTCAATGTCCTTCTTAAATTCCGATAATTGATGACCCAATGCGCTACCCTCCATGAGCCGTCCTCTCACATAGGAAGGGGTGATACTCAACAACACCGCTTCAAGTACCGAGCACAAAAAAGAAAAGGCGATGGAGAAAATGAAAAAGAATAGTAATAGACCCATAGGCGTAAGTTAGGTATTGCCGTTTTATTGACCAATCAGGTGCTTAATTCGCTCTCGAGAAACAAAGGTAGGACAAACCCACTGATCACCTGGTTTGATCAATTAGGCTTAATCACCGAAAGCCAGAGTAAAAAAATCTATTCTACTTCAACGATAGCCTCAATTTCTACCGCAATGTTCCGCGGTAGTGAACCCATTCCCACTGCAGCTCGGGCGTGTTTGCCATTTTCACCAAAAACCTCAACCATCAGATCAGAAAAGCCATTGATGACTTCGGGGTGATTGCCGAAGTCGGGTGCCGCATTTACCATACCCAGTACCTTTACAATGCGTTTGACCTTACTCAGGTCACCCAATTCTGCTTTAAGCACAGCCAGTTGATTGATGGCCGTCAATTTGGCGGCTTCATATCCCTGTTCCACGGTCAGGTCATCTCCTACTTTGCCTGTAATGTACTCTCCATTTTCTTTCCTGGGGCCTTTACCTGCCAAAAAGATGAGGTTGCCCGTTCTAACGGCATTGACATAGTTTGCCACTGGAGCGGAAACCTGCGGTAAGGTAATTCCCATCTTCTTCAGTCTGGCTTCTGGATCATTATCTCCGGTCTGAGCTATGGTAACCTGGGCAGAGGTCATGCCAATAAAGAGTAAAGCACTCAATAAGTATTTCATATTTAATCATTTTTCTTTGATCAAGTGGGTTGCTTGTTCAATCATCCACCGAAAATAGAAATTAATGTGCAAACTTAAGGAGCACAAATAATGTTGACCTATGGATGCAAAAGCCTTTTCTACATTTGTCTCTATTCACAAGATGATCCTATTTAATGCAAGTAAGTATGCTTAAGCACAAGTACCGATATGGCCTAAGTTTCCTGTTGTTGACGGTTTTTACACCATGGTTATGGGCACAAGGTGAAGGAACATTTCTCAGTGGTGTACGTCAGTTAATCTATGAGGGTAAGAGATCCGGAGAAGGATACTTCTCAAAATCCGGGCGGTATCTGATCTTTCAGAGCGAGAGGGAACCTAGTAATCCCTTCTATCAGATGTATGTCTTGGATTTCGAGACCGGTGATATTGACCTTGTATCTCCCGGTATCGGTAAAACCACTTGCGGTTATTTTAATTGGGCTGATGAAAACCAACTCCTCTTCTCATCGAGTCACCATGATCCAGAGGCTGTAGAAAAACAAAAGGCAGAACTCGATTTTCGGGCATCAGGGCAATCCCGGAGGTATTCCTGGGACTACGAACCAGAAATGGATGTATTCCTACTTGATCGAGAGAAGGAGGACTTGAAAAACCTAACTTCCGCACCTGGGTATGATGCAGAGGCCTCCTTTTCTCCTGATGGAAAATACATCGCTTTCACTAGCAATCGCCATGCTTTCACTGAAGATGCCTCTGAGGAGATACGCAAAAAGCTGGCTATTGATCCCTCTGTGTACAATGAAATATACCTCATGCACTCCGATGGATCAGAAGTTCGACGTCTTACACATCACCATGGATATGACGGTGGGCCATTCTTTTCTCCTGATGGACAGCGCATTATTTGGCGGCGATTTAATACTAAAGGCGACATCGCGGATATTTACACGATGGCAATCGACGGATCAGACGTATGTCAACTCACCGATTTCAAATGCATGAGTTGGGCCCCATTTTATCATCCCAGTGGTTCTTATGTAATATTTGCCAGCAATAAATTAGGCTTTGCCAATTTTGAGCTTTACCTGGTAGATGCGGAAGGTCAAAAGGAACCTATCCAAATTACGTATACCGAGGGATTTGATGGATTGCCGGTTTTTTCTCCGAATGGCAATCAGCTGGTATGGACCAGCAACCGCACATCTGATGGAGCAGCCCAGCTTTTCATTGCCAACTGGGACCATGGAGCAGCCCTCGAAGCACTTACCAAAGCCCCTAACCGGACTCAGGGTCACACCTTCAGTGCAGAGGTAACCGAAAAGGATCTGGAAGAGAAGATCTACTATCTGGCGGCAGATGAGCTGCATGGCCGTATGACTGGATCCGAAGGAGCAGCAAAGGCAGCAGCCTATGCGGTGGATCTATTTTCGCGGTCTGGAGCTAAACCCTTACCATCGTACAACTTCAAAATGCCTTTTGACTTCTCGGCAAGGACTCGTGTTGATTCTGCATCGACCTTCCTTCAATATGCCGGGCAAAACTTTACCCTTGGTACCGACTATCACACACTGCATTTTTCTGAGGCTGGAGAAGTTCAAGGAGAATTGGTTTTTGCAGGATATGGTCTAAACATACCTGATGAAAATGGATACAACAGTTATCTCGGCCTGAATGTCAAAGGCAAAATCGTCATGATTTTAAAGGAAATCGCAAATTCGGGAGATCCTGAACTTGATAAGCTGGTTAGTCGTTATGGAGCACTGCGTTATCGAGCTATGTTAGCAAGGGAAGCAGGAGCCATCGGCATCATTGTCGTCGGAGAGCCTTCTGATCAAAAGCCCAGTACAATGGCAGCCAGTGGTGGTATAGTGGCAGCCAGTATCACGTTGCAAAAAGCTGCGCAGTGGTTCTCCAGTGAAGGTAAAGATCTAGATTCCATTGGCACGACTCTTTCTGATTTTAATCCCCACGTTGCCTCATCTTTTCATTTTACTTCTCCCGTGCAGTTATCGATCGGTTTAGTGAAGGAAAGGGCCATTGGACGAAATGTGGTGGCCCATCTCCCCGCAGCAACACCCTCAGATTCATACATTGTTTTAGGTGCTCATTACGATCACCTTGGCATGGGTGAGACCGGATCTTTACTTGCGGATAACCAGCATGATCAAATTCACAATGGTGCCGATGACAATGCGTCAGGGACTGCCCTTATTTTAGAGCTTGCTGAGTACTTGGCATCTCTTAGGGAAGAAAACCCATCGCTATTCACGCACCATATCCTGTTTGCCCTATGGAGTGGTGAGGAACTTGGTCTGATCGGTTCTTCAGCTTTCTGCGATCAGGTACCCATACCATTAGACAAAGTCAAGGCTTATCTCAATTACGATATGGTAGGACGGATGAAAGAAAATCGGTTGATTTTACAAGGTCTTGGTTCAGGAGCAGAGTGGAAAAAACTGGTTGAAAAGAAAAACATTGTCCATGGTTTTCAACTGGTCTTACAGGAAGATCCTTTTCTGCCTACAGATGCAACATCATTCTATAAAAATGGCATACCCATCCTTAGTTTTTTTACCGGCTTGCATGATGATTATCATCGGCCATCAGACGACGCCGATAAAATAAATTACACCGGGCTATCAAGAATCACCCGATTTTCAGCCGACCTGTTGATGGAGCTTATGAAGCAAGATATTACTTATCAAAAGGCCGAAATGTCCGCTTCGCAGGCCAACATCCGCGGTTTCAATGTATATCTGGGGACTATACCGGATTATGCTGCTGAGGTGACAGGAGTTCAACTCAGTGGTGTCCGGCCAGGTGGCCCGGCAGACGGGGCCGGCCTGCAAGCTAGAGATATTCTTATCGAGCTGGCTGGAAAAGAAATTCAAAACATCTATGACTATACCTATATTCTGGGTGAACTAGAAGTTGGTAAGGAGGTAAAAATGGTCATTCTGAGAGATGGTGAGAAGATGGAAATTAAGATTGTACCGGGATCGCGGTAGGTGGAAATTATTATCTGATTTAAACCAAAAATCCTAAGAAGGCAAACCAAAATTTCACTGCTCTCCACAACATTCATCACCTCAATTCATTAAATGATAGTGCAAGGAATATGAAATTGAATGAGATCATCGATACCTCATACAACGGATACATGCGCCATAATTTCGGTCGATGAGGCCCGCATCATGAAAATTGCCGCTATTGTGTTGCAAAGTGAAGTAATCGGCAAAGTCGCCCGTTGAAACTTCATACTTCTTCCAAAAGTAAGCTCGACGAACCAAAGAAATCAAATGAGCCATTAGGTAGTCGAGTGCCTGAGGAATGTGCCGAAAAGGAGGTTTCATTAGTCGCCCGGAAATTGGGAGATAACCAAAGTCCGTCGCCACCTTCCAAGGTGCCGGTACAAAGGATACTTCCAAGAATCTCTTCATGCCCTTACCTGTCTGTTTTAGAAACTTTCAATAATTAGCTCAACGATCTTTCTTGGTTGTTTTGTAGCCATATTCACATGTATCAGATACCTGTACTCACGCATCATCTTAACAAATCGAACAAGTGCATCGCTGTAATGTCGCTCGGAAAAATCAGACTAGGTAAAGTTGTGAATAGGCTGCCAGGAGGAACCTTATTGATTGGAGACCGTTGCAAAAAAAAATCATGCAATTGGAAATGGCGGTCAGCAGTCGTTCAAAATACTTATTTGGCAAACTTAATCGATACAAAATCTGACTGACCTGTGGGAATATGCAGGAAATACAAACCACTGGGCAATGCTCCAATACTTATCATTCCCTGTCTGATGAAAGATTCCTGGATGTGGCGACCGGTAATATCGACCACTCTCACTACGCGATGGTAGTTGACATCTTTTCCAGTAATTTCAACCGGACCGGTGGTAGGATTTGGAAAGACTTGAATATCTTCGTTGGTGAGGTTACGCACATTGGTCTGTATTGGATCGATGGCGTACACCTCGACACGACCTTGATTGCTATCCCCTACATCACTCCCGGGAATGCCGACTGCAAAAGTCTGTCCTTCAGCAGATAAGTCTACAGACCATCCAAAGGATTCTCCAACCGCTCCTTTCACCTCATCAAATACTGGCTGCCAATCCTTTCCATCGTAGTCATAAACCGCAACAGTCCCTGGCCTAGGTGGATTATCAGAGCCCAAAGCTCCCACAATGACGCGATTCCCATCTCCTGAAATATCCACATCCGCACCTGAAGAGGCACTACTCTCAATGCTAAGGTTCTGTCCCAGCTGCATCCACTGTGCACCTTGATACTCGTAAATGCTCACTTTGCCATCGCCAAGTGGTGCTCCAACCGCCAGGTGGGTCCCATCGGCTGATAGTGCCACCGAATAGCCGGTTAAATCCTGCCCCCCGAAGATGGGTTCTCCCAGCATTTCCCAATCATCCCCGTCGATGGTGTAAACCCTCACCTCTCCTGTGCCCGGATTATCCAATGCTGTGGGGATGCCTACCGCCATGATAGACCCATCAAAGGACAGGTCCAGTCCCCGGCCTAATTGCCCAAATGGTGTTGTGCCTGATAAGGGAGTTCCTAAAGGCTGCCATTCACCCTCAATCAACTCGAAAGCCTGGACAAAGCCCACATCAGGTTCTGATCCGTCAAATGATATGGCTCCCGCAGCCAATCTCTTTCCATCACCAGAAAGGGTGACCTTAAATCCAAACAACGTTTCGGGATCGCCCGGTCCGCCTACTGGCATTCCCAATGGAACATAATCAGCACCGGATCTGGTGAAGACGTTAAACTGCCCTTCCAAAGTGGTAGGTGAAGTAATAGCCAAGGTCTTCCCATCATCAGATATGTCAATGGAGAATCCGGAGGAACCACCAATGATTCCCTCTATACTCCATTGAAAAGACCAATCGTCGATGGCATCAGCAAAAACCAAAACAGATCCTTGACTACTGCCTTTAAAAGGACCACCCATAGCCACCAGTGAACCATCACCAGAAAGGGTTACACTCATTCCCATTTGCTCACCGGCTTCACTACCCAGCAAGTCGTTGCCCACTTGAACCTGAGCTAACATCGGCGAAAATGGAATCAACAGCAACAGCTGCAGCAGTAGAATCATTCTGACGAGTAGAGATTTTATTTCCATATTCATTTGAATCAATAAAGTGCAATCCTCTCCTGGTCAGGATAAAAGTAGTAAAAAGGTTGATGGAGAGAAGAGCTCCGATGGTGATGACTCCCGGGGGATTTCTGGCAACATTGACCAACACTAATGAAACCTGATAAAACTCAAGCCTATTTAATGATCTCCTATCTACGATATGGAAAATAACTCAGCCCTTACATTGCCAGCACGTTGGTCTTTCATATCTTCTGCACTCTAACCATTAAAATAAAAAGCGATGAGTCAACTAAAAACACAAGCTCCCAAACAATCTACGGTCCTGATTAGTGTCATTCTGGTACTGCTGGGGTTTTTTGGATCTCTGATTTCACCAACCCTTGCTGATAATGGAGATTGGTTCCTACTGGTAGGATTCATTCTACTGTTGCTCGGTGTTTTTGTGAAGGGCCTCTAGCATTCATTCACTCCAAAAAGCCGTTTTCGAGCTGGCACAATGCTGCTTGGGCTTTCAGAAGCTTCATGCGAGCAGCTCAATATTACATTCAACAATTCATACTTTGGCCTTCCTTTGGGTTTGATACCGTTTGCTATTGTTTCCTAGATTTATTTACTTTGTATTTCAAAGTACTTTCTATGAAAGAACAATACATCGAAGATCTGAAAGAGATCAGGGACATCATGCATCGATCCACCCGGTTCATTTCACTAAGTGGTCTTTCCGGCATGGCGACAGGCCTTATAGCCCTAACAGCTGCCTACCTGGCCTACAAGATTATTTTCGAAGGTCAAGATTATCTTGTTAACCAAGCTGTTGAACTGCCCATCAGCGTACTAACATCTTTACTGATTACTGCCATTGGTACATTGATTTTAGCAGCAGCAGCGGCCATCTTCTTTACCACCAGAGAAGCTCGAAAGCGAAACCAACGCATATGGGATCACCAATCCAAGAGATTGGTTACGAGTTTGTCATTCTCACTGGTTCCGGGTGGACTGGTCTGCTTACTGCTTTTGCTCAAAGGATATGTCGGATTGGCAGTTCCTCTAACGCTGATCTTTTACGGACTGGCATTGGTGAATAGCAGCCGATATACACTTGATGAGATAAGAAGCTTGGGAATTGCCGAGATCATACTGGGGTTAATTGCCGTGCAGTTTATCCATCTTGGCCTGGCGCTGTGGGCGCTGGGATTTGGTGTCCTTCATATTGTTTATGGTTTCATGGTCTACTGGAAATACGAATCGTGAAGAAACTACTGGAAGATCTGGATAAAGCCTTTGAAAACAGAATTCGACTGTGTGCGATGTCGGCTCTAGTGGTCAACGATTATTTGGATTTTAATTCATTGAAAGATCTTCTAGGCGTAACCGATGGAAACTTGGCCAGCCACTTAAAATCCCTTGAAAAAAGCAACTACATCAAATTCGAGAAAGAATTCCTAAATCGGAAGCCGCATACCAAGTACTTTGCCACCAGCCAGGGCAAGGAAGCCTTCAATAAGCATATCCAGGCGATCGAAAAACTTCTCAAAAATGATGGATTCAATGACTGACTTACTTTCATATTGGACTTGGTTAAGATTGAGCAAACCAGGCAATGGAGATTCTGAGAAAAACCTAGTTAAAGTATTCCACTTTCAATAAATAGATGATCGATAAATTCATTTAGCTACAAAATAAAGAAACATGCAAAAAAAGAGATTTTCATACATTCTATCTGCAGTCTTGCTGCTATTGCTCGTTCCGTTCATGGCGATGCAATTTACCGACGAAGTCAGTTGGACTTTATTTGATTTTGTGGTGATGGGAATCCTCCTCCTTATTACCGGGCTCACTTGCGAAATGATATGGAGAAAGGTGAATAAACTTGAGTACAGAATCACTCTTTGTGTGGCGCTGGCAGCCGTATTTCTTCTCATTTGGGCAGAACTGGCGGTCGGTATTTTTGGAACCCCTTTCAGCGGATCATAGCAATCAAACCCGGTATCGATGACATTAGTCAGCACTGCATCCAGACCGCTCCAGTACATCTGGGATCATGTGGTGCATAAACATCAACCCAGACCGGAGAGTTGACTCAATGTTTTAGATGGAGCATCATGACTCCGTATATTCCGATCAGCATGCTAAGCATTTAGTTCGGTATCTATCTCAAGAATAAATTAACTTATTGAGACACTTAGTTGTGCAGTTTTCCCAGTTCCATCATGGGTAAATTGACGACAAAATTCATATGTGATTAACACTAAATCAAACGCAATGAAAAAGAGGATAGCGTTTTTGAACACCATTTGTATCGTTGTTTCTGCCATCATTTTTATTTTGCAAGGTAACCATACATCGGCTCAGACCAATGTCTTTGAAAGTAATTCTAACTACATTGCCAACTTTCAAGCAGCCCACAGTGCATTCATAGCCATAAGTGAAGGTACAATCCGTAGAGGTTATTGGGGTTCCTTTTCTGGAGCAGCGGAGGATGTAGACCTTGGGACCAGTTTGACGAATATCACCGGAAAGCTACATCTGACGCTCAGGACCACGCCAAAGTTGACGATAGACACTGATGGTGATATCGGTATTCACACTCAACTTCCTGCCGTGGATCTGGTAGTGCATCAGCGTCAAGCTGCTGATGCTAATGCAGATGCGCTAGTATCCAATCCCTCCGGTCTGATGATCGAAGCTCCGGACAATTCAGCGGCATTGATGTATGTAGATGGATCCAATGATCTGAATTTTGCATTCGGTTCCGGTCTCTTAAATATTCAACGAGCTTATATAAGAGAAACCGATGGAGATTACTTCAACGTTTCGGATCAAAAGCTAAAGACTGAAGTGCAGCCCCTAGACCGTGTGCTGCAAAAATTGAATCAATTGAAACCTGTTTCTTTTCACATGAAAAATGCCGCTGACAGCAAGCGTACGGTAGGTTTCATTGCTCAGGAAGTGCAGGAGATGTTCCCCAATATGATCGATGAAAAAAATGGAATGCTTGCTTTGACTTACAGCAAATTTGCTGTAGTGGCAATAAAAGCAATTCAAGAGCAGCAGGAAATTATCAAAGCACTCACGAAGAGAATTGAAAATCTCGAGCGCAATCAGAACTAGCAAATGCTAAACGAAACACCTGCTGTCATGCAGGGTTGTCTTCTGAAATTCATACCTTGATTGATCTTGGTCGGTTTTGCATCCGTAGAAATGAAATTCTGTCGCATTTTCTTATTGACTTATCTTCTAGTCAGCTGCTATTCCAGTGTATTGATTTCCCAATCGGAAGATATCGTATTTGAATCTATTCCCATTGAAAGTGGCATATCCGATCTGCGGGTGACTGCCATTGTTCAGGATAGTCAAGGGTTTATGTGGTTTGGTACCCATGATGGATTAAATCGCTATGATGGATATCAATTCACTATTTATCGTCATGACCCACTGGATTCCCATTCTCTTCCCGGGAATTATGTGGAAGAGCTGTTTGTCGATAGCCGAGGTAATTTGTGGGTTGGCAACCTGTTCACAGATATTGGTATTTCTCGGTACGATCCACAATTGGATGGCTTCACTCGCTATCGGGCTGATTCAGGTATCAATTCCACCCAGCTGAATTGTGTGCAAAGTATTGCTGAGACCCAGGACGGTCATCTATGGTTTGGTTGTGGCAACGCAGTAGATCGATACAATCCCAAGACCAACACCTTTAAGCATTTTCACCATGATGCGAATGATGTTAACACGATTACAGGTGGCGGTATATTTTTGATTTATGAAGATCTGCGAGGGGATTTGTGGCTCGGCACGGGGACACCATGGTCGGTTGACCATCATGGAGGACTAAATCAATATCATCCGGATTCAGAGACCTTTACTCGGTTCACTTATAACCCTGATGTACCGGCAGCATTGAGAAATCACGCAGTTATGGCGGCTTTTGAAGACAGTCGTGGTGATTTTTGGGTCGGAACGGGAGGAGATGGTATCCACCGCATGGATCGCAGCATTGGTGAATTTGAGCACTTTCCTTACGATTCGTCGATACCCCATAAGCTCAGTTTCAATCCAGGCGGATTTACTTCGGTATATTGGATTTACGAAGATTTTTTAGACCGATTGTGGTTCGGCGGTTACGGAGGACTGGTACGGTATAATCCAATACAAAAAAGTACAATTCGATTTACACACACTAATGATGGGAATATACCGCTGAATCCTTGGGAGATGTATCCCGATCGACAGGGTAATATTTGGTTGGGAAACGGCAGTGCCATTGGATTGTTCAAATTCAACTTGAATCCCAGTAGATTTAGGGAGCACCTTTCCATCGCAGGCAATCAGTCTAATGGTGAGGTGGAATATGTGAGCGGCATAGTTTATGAAGAGGGCGAATTGTTTTGGCTGTGTTCTAGCCTAGGAGTACATCTATTTGATGCTTCCACTGGGGCTATCGAGCAATTTATATCGATATCAGCTTATGTTTATGATGTTCAGCAGCAAGGTTCAGAAATCCTGTGGATAGGTAGTGGCAATGGACTAAATCACTACAATCGGAAAAATAAAGAGCTGAATAAGATTCCCTTTCAAGGAGACTCCATTTCGCCAAATGTGCTGAATCTGCATCTGAGTAGCTCAAACATAATATGGATCGCGACCCAGAGCCATGGCATTTATACATTGGATCCAGCAGAGGGAGTTCCCATTCTCTGTGCTGGTGAGTATATCAATTGGGCCCAGGCGCTGGTCGAAGACCAACATGGTCAAATGTGGCTAGGTGGTAGTAATGGTCTATTTCGATTTTCTGAAGGTGCTAATCGCTGGGTGCAAGAATTGAAGGTCCATGTCAACGCAATATATTGCTCACCCAGTGGCGATTTGTGGATCGGAACGACGGGTTCCGGACTTTGGCATTATCATCCAGAAACCGGATCATTGGAAAAATTCACCAAAGAGGATGGTCTGGCGGCAAATTCGATTTTCACCATCACTGAGGATAAACATGGAAGTCTTTGGATGACAACCAATAGAAAAATCATCCTCTTCAACCGGGAGCAACGCAGCTTCCAAAATTTTGATGCCGGGAATGGCATTCTAAATAATTTTACAAGTTTCTCAAGTGATGCTGTAACCGAGGACCTTGATGGAAATGTTTATTTCGGGGGTGTTAAAGGAATTACTATGATTTCTAGTCAGGTAACTGATCATTTTAGAACTGCACCACAAATCCAGATCACTGAGATTCGTACTTCGCAACAATCTTATCCCCTACCGCATCAGCCCACATCAAGCATTAAGTTTCCCTATGATGAGAATAACCTAACTTTCGAATATGTGGGTTTGCACTATACCAATCCTTCCCAAAATCAGTATCGGTTTATCTTAGAGAATTTTGATGATCAATGGACGTTGGCCGGTACCAGTCGTCAGGCTCGTTACACCAATCTCCGCCCTGGAAACTATATTTTCAAAGTAATGGCTGCCAGTAGTGAGGGTGTGTGGAGCGAAGAAAGATCTTTAACTGTTCATATTCAACCTCCCTGGTGGAGATCCTGGTGGGCCTATTTATTATATGTGGTACTTCTTATTGGCGGTGCATATTTGGTAGACCGGTTTCAGAGAAAAAGATTAATTGCCAAGGAAAGAGAAAAAACCATCGCTCGTGAGCTGGCACAAGCAAAGGAGATTGAGCAAGCTTATACAAAGCTGCAGTCCACACAAGCTCAATTGATTCACGCTGAGAAAATGGCGTCACTGGGTGAACTTACCGCAGGTGTGGCTCATGAAATTCAAAATCCCTTAAACTTCGTCAATAACTTTTCAGAACTCAATAGTGAGTTGACACAAGAACTAATTGAAGCCGCTCAAGCAGGAGACATCGGCATCATCAGGGAACTGGCATCAGACCTTATCTCAAATCAGGGGAAAATACTGCACCATGGTAAGCGTGCTGACAACATAGTAAAGAATATGTTGTTGCATGCACAAACGGGTAGCGCTGAAAGAGAACTAACGAATATTAATCTCCTTACAGACGAACATCTCCAATTGGCATATCATGCCTTTAAAGCTAAGGACAAAACACTTGATGCGACATTAGAAACTGACTTCGATCCACAGTTACCCCAAACGGTTGTTTCCCGACAGGATCTCAGCAGGGTATTGCTAAACGTATATAACAATGCTTTCTTTGCTATAGCCGAAAGGAAAAGAAGCAGTAGCCAGGATTATGAACCTAGAGTGAAAGTACAAACCAAGCTCAGTTATTCTCCTAATGAAGAAAATACTATCGAAATTATTATCTCCGATAATGGCTCTGGAATACCAGAGGGCATCAAAGATAAAATATTTCAACCCTTTTTTACTACAAAAGCTGCTGGGCAGAGTACTGGTCTAGGCCTGTCTGTTAGTTGGGATATAATTAAATCCCATGGAGGAAAAATTCACGCAGAAAGTCTAAAGGGGACTGGTACACAACTGTACATTTCTTTACCTGTAGTGAAGAAATAATTCACATCAACTCTTCTTACACCCCACCTAGGTACTTTTCCTATCGGAATTATACTTCTCTACAAATCGGTACCATGGTACCAATCTCTCGTTAGACCACCTTGACTGCCTACAGATAATTATTCCAACAACTTCCATCAGCCCGATATCTACCTTGCTGCTCTACAAAATAATTTTTTATCCCGTATGATCAATACATTGGATCAGATGGCCCTTGGTTTGCTTTTTCCCTCCTTTTTACTCAAAACTGGATTGAATGCACCTTCTCTGCTTTTTCTTGATAAATGACTCCTCATTCGTGAAGTCATGAAAGAAACTATTCCTTACCTGTTAAACCCGTGAGAATTTCCTATATTTTGCCATTGCCAAATCAATAAAACTGAAACATGAGTCAACTTACTACACAAGCTCCGAAGCAATCAACGGTCCTAATTAGTGTTATTTTGGTGTTGTTGGGATTCTTTGGATCCCTGATCTCCCCTACCCTGGCTGACAATGGGGATTGGTTTCTTTTAGCAGGGTTCATTCTGCTGTTGCTTGGTGTTTTTGTGAAAGGTCTCTAGGAATTGGGCAATTGAGATGTGGGTCATATTTTATATGTACCCATGTGGACCGGTTTATTATATAGCTGACTTGGTTTGTCAAGGAAATAGTACTGCCTCCGCAAAGAGACCGAATAGCTTCCCTGTTTAGGGAAGATTTTATAACATCAGTGCTTCACATGGCGATCATATCTTTTGATTTGCCGACGGATTTGACCGTATTTGAAACTGAAATCATTTGCTGGTTGCACCTCTCTCCAGGTTTAAAAGTGTTCTGGTCCTAATCGTTGGCCAGATGCTCCTAGGGTGTAAACCGAAAATAATGTTCTTCGCAATGTAAAAAATCATACAAAACCTTCTCTTACAGGGATTTACCTAGTGTTATTGTACCGAGGCGGGATCTTACATTGCCTTCTGAAGTACATCTTAAAGCCATAAAAAAGGGTGATAAATGCTGATAATCAGCCTATTAGCAATATTACGAGAGAAAGGTAATTACCTCAGGACATGTTTAGGTAACTTTTTTCTGCCTTCACTCTTTCATCTGTTGCAAATTTATCGTATCTTCTAAGAGATTTCACCACCCAACAAGACTATCACATTACCTTGATTCACTGGGTGTTAAGCTCCGCCACCGGTTATGGCAAATGGTGATAAAAGGTATTACCTGGACATCGGGCATAATAACCATCGGTGGAGTAAGTTTCTCCAAAGTGGAATCAAAAATCAGAGATGCAATAGAAAGAGTATCAAGGAGCTCAAATGTACAGCTTGAGCGGATACGGAACGAAAGATAACAGGAACTTTTGGCTGGGGATTATCTCATTATAAAGGGAGGTCAACTTCCAGGATTATTCTAGAAGGTATTTTGAGAATTATAGCACTAAGGATATGAGAAAGATTAGTAGCCAATAATATTATTTCAACCATCTTCGGTGACAGGCCCATCTTCCCAAATCAAATCGATATGGCACAAAATTCCGATTTCATATCGGTGAGTATCACCTCTATTCTTTTCATTTTTGTACTTACTCCAATCCTGTTGAATTCACGAAAGATATTCAATAAAATATCTGCATCCAGATTACAAAGTCCGATCATTCGAAAATCTTTTCGACTTTGGTTTTCACTCATTCTCTCTTTTTGCTTCATTATGAATAGTCTTCTGGGCCAGTTCACCTTAACCGGATCTGTCAGGGATTCCCTGACCAATAGACCCATGGTTGGTGTCACAATTGTTCTTCAGGACACACGATCTGGAACGAATACTGATGTCGATGGTAACTTCCAAGTTACGACTAATAAACCTTTACCACTTATTCTGGAAGTCAGTCACATTGGATATGCCACTGCCGAAATCAAGGTAGATGGAGCTGATCAAGTATTGGATATATTAATGGTTCGCAGTATTTCGAGCTTTGAGCAGATCGTGGTTTCGGCATCTCGAAAAAGAGAAAAGGAAACTGGTGTACCTTCATCAGTCTCGATAGTCGAGAAAGACCAACTGGAATCTGAAGCGGTTTCTCACCCCATAATGAGTTTAAGGGGGCTTCAGGGCCTCAGTATCCAAGAGCAGGGTATAGGTACATATCAAATCGGGTTGCGTGGTAGGACCTCTATTGTTGAAGGAGGAGAAACCTTTGTGCTGGTGGACTACCGGCAATTGAATATTCCGGGACTGCTATTTGCTCCTTTTGCATCAAGTGCTGTCGATGCCATTGATTTGGCCCGGGTAGAAGTGGTTCGTGGGCCAGCTTCAGCACTTTACGGCCCTGGAGTAGATGGAGGTTTAATTCATTTCCTGTCCAAAGACCCCTTCAATTACCCCGGAACAACGATCAGTATTTCTGGTGGCGAAAGATCTTTTTTTGGTACATCAGTGCGCCATGCTGGTTTATTGAATAAAAATATCGGCTATAAAATTTTGGGGTTTTACCGCAGTGCGGAGAATTGGGCATTTGATGCTCAGAATGAAACAGATGCGGGAATCCTTAATGGGTTTCCAAAGAATATCAGAAGTGTGCTGACTAGACAGGATGTTGATGTTGATTTAGATGACACCGAAGTGGAGAATATGAACTTCAGTGCTACATTACAATACCAATTCAACAAGGAAACACATCTTGTCGCTACCGCTGGATATGGTCAGCAAACCGGTCGAAAGGTGACCAGTATAGGCTATCTTAAATATCTGAATTTGCCCAACTATTTTGGTCAACTGCGTTTTCATACGAACAACTTATTTGCCCAGGTCTATTTCAGAAATGTATCGGACCATGAGAATTCATTCGCTTACTACTCAGGGTTTACGAGTTATTTCAGCACGGATCAATTGGAAGCACAAATTCAATACCATGTTGAGCCATTGTTCCTCCATAATTTGAGAGCAACTATTGGTTCAGACTACAGAGTAACTTATGTTGACTCAAAAAGAACATTAACGGGTCGTAACGAAGATAATGATGACTACAGCATTTTCGGAGGATATGCACAGGTCGAATGGACCCCTTTACAACCGTTTCGGGTGATTGCCGCTGGCCGCGCAGATCATTTTTCTGCTGTAAAGCAAACGACCTTTTCACCGCGCCTGGGTATTGTTTACCAACCTCGAAGTACTCAGGCAATTCGGTTTACCTATAATCGTGCTTTCGGCTTATATGGGGCCATGGAGAATTTTTTCGATTTTAAAGCTGGAGCGACTCCGTTTTTTGATATTCGGTTTTGGGGAAGTGCTATGCTATTGGAATATTCGCCCGATCCGGAGATGACCAGTTTCTATGGGCCGCAATATGATGGGCCTCCGGGCATGTCTCATTCCCTGGCGTATCAATTGGCGCTGGATAACCTGAATGGTTCAAATCGTCTGCCACAGGAATTGATCAATTATTTGATGAGTATCTCCCCAAAAATTCAAGGATTTTCTCATGGATCATTCCCTCAATTGTTTACCAGAACCGAAGCAGCCAAAACGACTCGGACTGAGCAATTTGAGCTGGGTTACAAGGGTATCCTGGTGGAACAGCTAGCAATTGATGTTGCCGTATATCACACACGAAGAAAAAACTTTTTTTCGTTACAGCCTGCCAATCCCTTTGTAACTGTTCCGACGCTGGAAGATGATCTTTTTGAAACTGTCTTTGAGGCCATCGATTCTGATCAATTGCCTTTGTCCTATTCCCCATCGGAAATTGCTGCCGTTTTCTCCGAACAGGGTAAGATACTGGGAAAAGAAGTGGGTCTGATTGAACCAGATCTGGCGAAAATAAATGGTCGGCCTGATCGGATATTAACCTTTCTGAATTTTGGGAAAATTAGTTACTGGGGAGCTGAAATTGCCTTGAAGTATTTTGTTACTAATTCCTTGTCAGCCTATGCTAACTACAGCTGGATCAGTCAGCAATATTTTGACCAGGTTGATCTCGGAGAAGATGGTACCGGGTTAGCATATGCATTGAACAATCCCCGGAATCAAGTTAAGCTAGGGTTCGATTTTCTCCCGGAAAGATTTTATCGAGCGGGTGTGTTGTTGCGATATCAGGAGGGCTTTGAGGTGCTTAATGGCGATGAAGATTCAGATTTTTCCGGTGATTTGCCATCGGTCACTTTGGTCGATGCCCGTTTAGGTTATGTGTTTCCAGCGGGATTACGAATTGATTTAACGGCTAACAATCTCCTGAACAGAAAATACCGGCCTTTCCCTGGACTGCCCAAAGTTGGTCGAATGGTCATTGCCAAAATCACCTATGATTTTTAAACAATTATTTGGCCATATACACCTACAATCTCCGAATCGTGACAGCTTGCCGCTTATTTGTGAATCGATTATGGGTACCTCTAATAACCTCTGAATGAGATCGGTTTTGAAATATTTTGGATTTAGACCAGTACTCTGTCAAATTAAAGATGTTAGTGAATATGATTTTTGTTGGAGTTCGAGACGCAAAACGTAGGCATAGCCGCAGCTATGGCGAGGCTTTGCGACATCATCGACCGATTCTCGGCCAGGTGGCCGAAATGATGATCCAGTGGATCATCAAGGGAGATGACCGCGTCCAGCGGGTGGGCATGCCGCAAAAAGGGATTAAAATTCTTGACAATTTTTGGCTTGACAGAGTACTAATAGGCAAACGCATTAATTATTATCTACAGTTTCTTCATTGGCTTTGCCATCTATTCGTTGTCGTCGCTTGCAGGGAACCCGCCCTGCTTCACTCCTGCCGCCTCAATCTGGCGAACCCAATATTGAAATTCTTACGTAAAATTAATGAGTTTTCCTACAGCGAATTGAGTGAGCATCGCCATAGCTACGCGATTGAAATTCAACGAAGTATAAATTCAAAAGATTCAAAACAAATGGCGAAGCCATTGTTTCCGATCCATGAACGGGGTTTTTGGAGGTAACCCTTATATTATAATGCAGAATTCAATTGTGTTTAGCTTTACAATGAGGTGAATACTTACCGAACGACATATTTAAAAAGCATGGTGGTTCTGATGCTGCTATGTGCAGTCAAAGCTGGCAAAAGCCAGCGGTCGACATCTTCTCTAGCTCCTGATTCCCATATTCTGAGAATAGCCATCGATGACCAGAGTTATAAAGAAGGCATCTACGATCTATGGGAGTACCTGTATTATCTTCCCGACAGTATTGAAATTCGTGATTTTTCCGAAGTTTCCTCGGCTGACCTGGCCGGAGCTTTTATTCCACTAAATAACCTTCAGCGAATACCACAAGGCCGTCAGGAGTATTGGCTTCGCTTAACGATTCAATCGGATCTAATTCAGCCGGAAACCTGGTTGATCAACCTCATGATGGCCGATGTTGAGTCATATGCCCTTACCACAAACGGCAATGAAATACGAAATCATTCCGGAATGCTGGTTCCCCTAAGTCAGCGCCATTTTAGCTTTAAATATGGACATTTGCCGTTTCTCCCATTAGCCATCCCGGAAAATGGATATCAAACCTATTATTTTAAGATAAAGAATAAGAACCTGGTAGTAGAGACTGATTTTGGAGTTGAATTGGATTTCTCAATGCTATCCCCTTCCTTTGCTAGTCATTATCGTCATCAAGACGGCACCATCATGGCCCTGAATGTGGGCTTCTACCTGGCGGTAGGCATTTACTACTTCATCATTTTCTTTTATATCCGGGAAATCAGCTACCTCTGGTTCGCCTTATACTGTTTTGCAAGTACCTTTGGCATGCTGACATTAAGCGGCTATGCTATTCAGTATCTCTGGCCTGAATCGCCAACAGGGCATTATTTCTTCTTTAGAAGCCCTGGGTTAATTGGAATGAACCTTTTTCTCGTTCTTTTTACCCGATCTTACCTTCGAACCACCAATTACGCACCATCCTGGAATAAGATTCTCTGGATAGTTCTTGGTTTACTAATCCTATTCATAGGATCCCATGGAATAGTTTTGTACTTCACGGATTCTCCTTTGGGCACAATCCTGTTGCGGCTGGGACAAAATGTACAGATGTTGTTGGCTTTGACGATCTTTCTCACTGCCATACAGTGTCTAAGAAATGGATATCAGCCCGCCAAATTGTATCTATTCGCTAGTGCAGCCTTTTTACTTGGCATGATCTTAAATGTTCTGAATGTTATTCAGGTACTTCCCCAAATTGCTCATTGGAACTGGATAACCGTTGGGCGTCTGATTCAGCTGATTCTTTTCTCTTTCGGTCTCGCCCAATTATTTAAATATCTTCTCAATCAGGAATCGGAAGCTCTGCGACTAAAAGAGTTAGACCTTATTAAAACCAAAGTATATACCAATATTACCCATGAATTTCGTACCCCTTTGACGATCATACTGGGCATGGTGGAACAGATTAAGAACAATCCCAGGCAATGGTATGAGGAGGGTATGCAAATGATCCAGCGAAATGGCAAGATCCTCCTACATTTTGTGAACCAGTTGCTTGACCTGGCCAAGCTAGAATTCGGAGCAATGCCCATTCATCCAATCCATGGAGATATTCTCTCCTATATCCGGTATGTTGCCGAGTCATTTCACTCCTTGGCAGAAAGCAAATCAATATCTCTGAAACAGAAAACTGACCTGAATGAGTTGCATATGGATTATGACCCAAGAATCATATTGCACATTCTTTCGAACTTATTGTCTAATGCCATTAGGTTTACACCTGAAGGGGGAGAAATTGAAATTATGGTACATCACACCGACTTAATGGATAATAATGATCAGAAAACATTAAGCTCAGGCAGTGTGGTGTTTTCGGTTAGTGATACAGGTCCTGGTATCTCACCACACCAATTACCCCACATTTTCAATCGATTTTACCGGATTGAAAACAATTCGCTAAATGGCCACAAGGGTACAGGTATTGGATTGGCATTAACCCGGGAATTGGTAGATCTCCTAAACGGTAAGATTTCGGTGGAAAACGTTGCAGGGGGAGGAGCCAGATTTATCGTCATTTTACCGATAACACACGAAGCGCCCGAAGGATCACCGGGAATTGAGCAAGTCAAAGAACTGATCTCTCAATATGATGTCAGATCAATTCAGCAGGTAGAAAACCTTGAACCCGAGAAGAAATCTGATCATGATGACGTACTGTTAATCATCGAAGATAATGTGGATGTGATCAAATATCTAAGATCCTGCTTGTCAAATCAGTATCAAATTGAAGTTGCTTTGGATGGTAAGACTGGTGTACAGAAAGCGGTGGACCTGGTGCCTGATCTGATCATCAGCGATATTATGATGCCTGAAATGGATGGTTTTGCTGTGTGCCAAGAGCTGAAGGTCGATGAGAAGACCAGTCATATCCCCATAGTCTTGCTTACAGCCAAGACTGATATTGCGTCTAGAATTGAAGGATTCTCAAGAGGGGCCGATGCTTATTTAACCAAACCTTTCAGTCAAAAGGAGTTGCTTGTCAGGTTACAAAATCTGATTGAATTAAGAAGAAAGTTACGGGCACGATATAGCTCTCTCGAGCCTTTGAGTCCGACTGACGATGAGGCATTGCGAGTAGAGGACCTCTTTATCGAAAAACTACAGAAGCTTTTAGAGGAACGATTTGGTGAGGAGAACTTTGGAATTGCTGACATCTGTCAGGCCCTGCAAATGAGCCGGGCACAGCTATACAGAAAAGTGAGCGCACTAACGGGAAAGCCTGTCGCTACTTACATCCGTTCTTTTCGTCTTTTGAAAGCAAGAGATCTCCTTCTGACCTCAAACTTAACTATTTCGGAGGTTGCCTACCGCACGGGATATAAAGACATCGCTCATTTCAGCCGTTCATTTCGAAAGGAATTTGGTATCAATCCCAGTGAACTGTGAGACGTGCCTAGATTGTCTTGGGCCAGAATCGTCGTTTGATACAAAAATGCAAATCTTTGAGACATATAGGCAAAGCAAGTGATCGTAAAGAATGATAGTATGCCCTTGAACTAATTAAAAACCACTATCATGAAAAATCTAAACTTTCTACTTCTTGGCCTTCTGATCCTGTTTGGCTGCTCGAAAGACAGCACCCTTCAGGATGAAATTCTCCAGATTTCCAATGAAAATCCAGACCGTACCTCCATTCTAGACATTCATGAGAGACAGGTGAGGATGATTGATGAATCCACACCTTTCACAAACCAAAATATGTTTACCAATGGAACAGCTCAAACGAGGCCTATCGAAGGAACCTTGACTGTACTTGATGTGTCCTCATCTGATGGAGGTATATGTGCTGACTCCGAGCTAGGTCCTAGGACAGTAATTCAAAGCGTTTGGGGAAATGTTTCTCATTTGGGACAGGTTACGGGCTCAAGTTATTTGTGTCCATTTCCCAATTCTCTTAATTATTTTGTTAGCCTCACCTTAAATGCAGCAAATGGAGACATGATTACCGCTGAAGGTATGGGGACCCTAATACCTACAGGGACTCCGGGCACCTTCAGAATCGATTATCCACAAGCTATCATTGGTGGAACAGGTCGGTTTTCGGGTGCAACTGGTCAATGGCAAGCCTCTGGTGATAATATCGTCTTAGGAGGTCCATCAATGCCTTTCGAAGTTAATGTTGTAGGTACCATCACCTACTAAGCGAATCAAGGATGGGGTCATCTCATCTCTAATTACGGCCCCTAGCAAGAAGCTATACCCCTACTTAAAAAGTATGGGGTATTGGCTTCCTTCCTTGCACGCTTTGTTAAACAGTAGATCAGCTGTGTCTTTAAAATCAAACCAGATCCAGCTGGCAGCACGACTTGAAAAAATCACGCTAGATCAAATCACAACTTGATATGACGTCCGATGCTAATGAGGGAATATGCAAGTGATACAAACCCTGTAGTAACCGGGCAATATCGAGTTGTGAACTTCTCAAATAAGACCTCTGAACTGTTTTTACCCAATACATTGATTATATGAAAAGATCGATGCTGATTTACTTCTCTCAAAGGAAAGACCAAATTGCCAGCCTTTACTAAACCAAATGTGGGCTTACAAGTAGCCATCAAGTAACTACAATACAGATCCATTTTCTTTGACTGTCACATAATCATCTTTGTTGTATTTGTTTCTATATTCAACCGGCGTCAATCCTGTAATTTTTTTGAACACGTTGCGAAAAGCCTTGGCATCTGAATAGCCCACATCATACATCACCTCCGAAATATTCTTTCTCGTACTCTCAAAACTTCGTTTGGCAGCCTCTATTTTAACCCGTTGTAAATATTCGATAACCGTGTTATTGGTGGCCTTTTTGAAGCGCCTTTCAAAACTTCTACGACTCACTGCCATCATCTTAGCTAAGTCTTCCACGATTATCTTTTCCTGATAATTTTCCTCGATATACTCCTGGGCATGTTTCACCTCCTCATCTTGATGGTCTTTCTGGCCAGTGAACATCATAAATGCTGCCTGACTTTCCCGGTCTATATCAATGGCAAAATACTTGGCGGCCAATATTGTGATGTCCCTGTCCGTATATTTCTCCAGAATGTAAAGCAACAAGTTCCAAAATGAGTTGGCCCCACCACTAGAATAGATGCCGTTCTCTTCGGTAATGACCCCGCCATCTACGATCTTTACCTCGGGAAACCTCTCCTTGAACTCATTGTAGAACGCCCAATGGGTTGAGCATCTTCTACCATTTAACAAATCCGTGGAGGCCAACAAAAATGCACCTACACATAGGGAGGCAACTTCTGCACCGTTCTTGTATTGATGCACGATCCAGGGGAGCATAGCTTTGTTCAGTTTTACCGCTTGCTGCAGGTCTCCAAATAACGGCGGTATGATCACTAGGTCGGCTTGACCGGCCTCTTGCAGAAGTACGTCCGTGGCAACGGAATAGACCCCATCCTGTACTTTTACATTCTCTTGACTGCCCACTAATTGTACTTTGAATAATGGTGCTTTGCCGGCCGCCTGCAAAAACTGGTTGGCTGTAGTAAAGAGATAACGGGGGCCTGTGACACCCTCGGCTACAGCGGTTTCAGGGACCAATATGGCTATGTTTTTCATCCAATGAGGCTTCTGGTAAAATTGTGGTCGCTTGACCACCAGCAAATTTAAGTAAACGATTTGGCGGAATCAACCCCTCTAATGGCCGTTTTTACACCCTTAATCTATACTACTTACTCCCTACTTTCCCATTGTACTTTTGAGCTTCGTTATGTTCCATTTCTTCGGCACCAACGAGGACTGGTCTACTTACAACAGTAGTGTTTTTGTAAGGTTAGAGGATGCCGATGAAGTCTATAGACGTGGATTAAAAAACATAGCTAAGGCATTAAGATAACTTCCGGCACGAAGCAAAAAACAATAATAGTATGAAAGAATTGATAACCCCTTGCCTTTGGTTTAACGGAAAGGCACAAGAAGCGGCAGCACTTTATTGCTCAAATTTTAAGGATACAAAGATAACGGCACAATCACCGATTGTTATTGAATTTGAGGTTTCAGGGCAACGGTTTAATTGTTTGGACGGTGGGCCACAGTATCGGCCCAACGCTTCCATTTCATTTTTCCACATCTGCGAAACAGAAGAAGAAATAGATGTTATCTGAAGGAATTTACCAAAGGAGGTACTGTGCTAATGCCATTGGACAACTATCCTTGGAGCAAGGGTAAACGACCCATACGGATTTTCTTGGCAATTTTCCTTGGGCAAAATTGAAGAAGTAGGGCAAAAAACTACGCCTTGCCTGATGTTCGTTGGTGACCAATACGGACGGGCCGAGGAAGCGATAGACCATTATTCGTCCATCTTTAAAAATCCGAAACTCGATGGTATAATGCGTTATGGAAGCGATGATTCCCCGGACAAGGAAGGAATGGTGAAACACGCACAATTTGCATTGAACGGGCAAAAGTTTATGGTAATGGATAGTGCCCAACCGCACGATTTCAATTTCAGTGAAGGCGTGTCATTCAGGATACACTGTGAAACCCAAGTGGAGATTGACTATTATTGGGACAAACTTATGGAAGGCGGGCAAGAAAGCAGATGTGGATGGCTCAAGGATAAATTTGGTGTATCGTGGCAAGTTATCCCCACTATTTTAGGTAAACTGATGAGCGACCCCAACACTGCCGAAAAAACGGCACAGGCCTTTATAGATATGTAAAAGTTTGATATAGATCAGTTGGTGCAGGCCTCTGTAAATAATAAAAAGTAATGAAAAAACAAGAGACTAAAAAGAATCATGATTTTTTTTTAGAGTATGTTTTAAAACTGAATGGAGATATTGAACTCAAAGAAGCTTTTGAATTAAGTTTAGAAAGAATTAATGATTTGGATATTCGCCAATTAAATAGAATTGGTTTAAAAACGTATGAAAAAGGTAAATGGACAGTCCACAAAATATTGCAGCATCTCATAGATTGGGAAAGAATTTGGTGCTATCGTGCTATAACTTTTGCCCGAAGAGAAGGAACTATACCAGAGGGACAAGATCAGGAAATAATGGGTAAAAATTCTAATGCTGATGAACTCTCGATAGAACAGTTGGTAAACGAGCTCCGAATTGTACGCCAATCAACAATAATGATGTTTGAGTCTTTTAATAAAAAAATCCTTGAAACAAATTGCGTCTTTTTTGAATACGAAATGCCACTTTACACCATTGGATTGACAATAACAGCTCACCAAATACATCATTTTAACATCATTAAAGAAAGATATGTTCCATTGGCCAAATAAAGTATGGATCAACCATTAATCTAATGAATAAAACTAGACCCATCTTAATCGCAGCATTACTCGTCGGCACCCTTGACGGATTGTCGGCTGTTGTCCAATATTTAATAAACGGTGGTAGTGATATTTCAAAAGTATTCCAGTTTATTGCCAGCGGTGTTTTTGGCAATGCGGCATTCAGCGGTGGGACGACAATGGCACTTTACGGCGTAGTGTTCCATTACATAATAGCCTTGGTTTGGGTCATTTTGTTTTTTCTGCTGTATCCTAAAATCATAAAAAAGCCTCTAAACAAGTATTTGGTGGGAACGGCTTATGGCATCTAATTTGGTTGGCAATGAACAAAGTAGTACTAGCCTTGAGCAATACACCCAACCTTGAAAAAACCATAATACAAGATGTGGCAGCGGCATTGATATTGATTGTTTTTGTAGGGATTCCAATAGCCGCAATGTACAATTTAAAAAGACAAAACCATGCTATATTAACCGATTGATATTTATGGAGGAAACCTTAACAGCATCCAACTTTATAGCTCAATTAAAAACCCATCAATCCGAAAAGGAACGGGAAAAACTATCAAATTTCTTCAAGGGGAACGATGGGAAAACCAAGGCTCTTGGGATAAAGTTCGGTGAGGTTTTTAAACTGGCAAAGCAATTCACGGATATGCCATTGACAGAAGTCGACAAATTGTTGGATAGCGGTTTCTACGAAGTACGGATGGGTGCGGTTAGCATTATGGACTTTCAGGCAAAGAACAAAAAAACCACACCTGAAATAAGAAAGGAACTTTTTGAACTATATCTTGACCGCCACGACCGATTGAACAACTGGGACTTTGTGGACAGGGGAGCCTACAGTATTGTTGGTGATTTCCTTGTGGATAAACCAAGGGACATTTTGTACGCCCTGGCCAAGTCGGAAGATGTTTGGGAACGTAGAACGGCCATTGTAGGCACCTATGCTTTTATCAAAAAAGGCGAACTGGACGATACTTTTAAGATTGCTGAAATACTCATTAAGGATGAACACGAGCTGATAAACAAAGCCGTTGGAAGCTGGATAAGGGAAGCAGGTAAAAGAGACGAAGAAATGCTTACGCAATTTCTTGACAAACACGCTGCCAATATGCCACGTATTACATTGCGGTATGCCATTGAAAGATTGGATAAATCCAAAAGGCAGCATTATCTAAACTTGAGGTAATATTACTATTGACAATAATTGCCCCTAAATAGAACAAAAATGCAACAATCAAAAAACCTCAAAACCCGCTTTATGGACTTCCTATATCCTGCAAGGTATAGTTGTCCTAATTTTCCTAATGGGTGCCGCACAAAATTTGATACAATCCGAAACTGCCGTTACAGGAGCCATGGAAATGGGCTATCCGGAATCCTCGGTACTATACCTGGGGCTTGTATTGCTTATCAGTACGGTACTTTATGCCGTCCCCAAGACGAATGTTATCGGAGCTGTATTGCTTACCGCTTGGCTTGGCAGCGCTGTGGCCACTCATGTCATGAGGGGCAAGGAAGGAAAAGACGGCAACCCTTTGAATGAGGTCAGGATGTTGTGCAACTCCATAATGGAAAACGATGGCAAGATGGCTGAAGAAAGAGGTACCCTTTCAAATATATGGAGTAAATGAATCAAACCATCAACTACATAGGTACGGTACGTTCAAACCTGCAATCCATCGAGGAGTGCCCCTTGCAGGAAAGTGAAAATGCCCCTAAAGCAATCATAGAAGTTCTTCCTGAATTTCTAGAAGCCACCAAAGATTTAAAAGCTGGCGATGAAATATTGGTGTTCACTTGGTTACATAAAGCGAATAGAACAATACTCAGTTGCAAACCGAGAAATGATGAAAACGCACCATTGACAGGAATATTTTCCACTCGTTCGCCAGACCGACCCAATCCCATCGGCATTCATACCACAAAAATACTCTCCATTTCAGAAAACACTACAATCGAGGTATCTCGATTGGAAGTTGTTGACGGCACTCCTGTAGTTGATATTAAGCCTGTCTTCTAGTTTCCCAAGGAAAAAGTGTGCGAAAAACTTGCGCAGTTAAATAGCTGCACTTATATTTGCAGTCAAATAACTGCGAAATGAAATTGAGAAGAGACGTTTTTCAAGCCATAGCCGACCCAACCCGCAGAGCGATAATCGCCATGGTTGCGTTTCACGCAATGACGCCAAGTGCCATTGCAGAAAACTTTGATGTCGCTCGACAAACGATTTCAAAGCACATACAAATCCTTACCGAGTGCAATATATTGGAGCAAGAACAAAACGGCAGGGAGATTTACTATCAGCTGAACCCAAATGGAATGAAAGAAATAGCGGATTTTATCGAGCCGTTCAGAAAGTTATGGGACAATCGCTTCAATAAGCTCGAATCGGTAATGAAATCGAAGATTCATCAACGCAAAAAATAAAAACAATCAACAAACGGGTAAAAATATCAATCAAAATATAACCGAATATGGAATTAAAGACAAAAGTCCATGCCGAAGACGGTAAACAGGAAATACAAATAACTAGGGAATTTGATTTGCCCGTAGAGTTGCTTTATGATGCTTTTGAGGATAAGGATTTATTTAAACAATGGATGGGCAGCGACCTTATTGAGTTTGAATTCAAGCAATACGGCAAGTATCATTTTGAAAAACGCAATCCAAACGGTGATATAATCTTTAGTGGCAAAGGCACGTTTCACGCAATCATACCAAATAAATCGATTGTGCGAACCTTTGAAATAGATGTGTTCGCAATGCCCGCACAACTTGAATTTTTGGAGTTCGAAAAGCTCACTGGGAAGACCAGCGAACTTAAAATGCAAATAGTTTTCAAATCGGTTGAAATAAGAAACGAGTTGCTGAAAAAACCTTTTGCCCAAGGTCTTAATATGGCGCATAATAGGTTGCAGGAAATCGGAAACCGCTTAAAAAGCCGGAACAATGAAAAAAGTTGAATGTCAGAAAAAAGAAATAGCGGTATCTTTTTCGAACGGAAATTTTGAAACTACATTTCCTTACCTATCCGAAAACATCACTTGGCATGTGATTGGGGAAATCCTTTTTCAAGGGAAATCGGAAGTAATGGCCAATTGCAAGCAAACGTCCGAATACTTCAAAACCGTGCAAACTGAATTTAAGACTGATGATATCATTGAATCGGATGCCAAAATTGTTGTAAGAGGCTCAGTTGAATTTAGTAGGGATGGAAAGCGGCTCAACTATATCTTGGCCTGTGATGTATATGAATTCAACGACGACAATAAATTGGAAAACATCCTTTCCTATTGCATTCCCGACAAAAAATAAGACAAAATATTGCATAGAATAAGCAATAATCGATTTTGTAAAAGGGGGCGACAATAGCGACGTGGCATTGCTTGATAAAGTACTTCACAATGACTTTAGAGTAACGAACAACAGTTTTATGGGAAGATTAGGGGTTACGGTCATCGATAAAAAAGGGTATCTGGAAAGGATAAAAAATGGTGTCTTTGGCGGAGTGCCCAGAACAATAAAAATCGAAGCTGTGGACGAAAGCGGAACGATTGCCTCGGTAAAAGTGCGGATTGAAAGCTCAGAGAACAACTTTATTTCTTACAATTCCCTTCTTGGACACGGATGAGCAATGGAAAATTGTGAATAACCTTGCAGTGGTAAATCAAAATAGTTTTTTATGGTATGAAGAAAAGAAACACAATCATCTACTGGATTGCCACCATCTGGTTGGCATTGGGCATGGCATCCACCGGAATCGTACAATTGCTAAAAATGGAAGAGGAAACCACCAATTTCACAAATTTGGGGTACCCACTTCATCTAATGACCCTACTCGGTATATGGAAACTTTTGGGCGTCATAGCCATTCTAATCCCTAAGGTCCCATTGCTAAAAGAATGGGCCTATGCCGGTTTTTTCTTTGCGATGTCGGGTGCGGTTATCTCCCATTTGGCTGTTGGGGACGAGGTCTCAACATTGTTCGGCCCTATATTGCTTTTGCTCCTTATCATGGTGTCTTGGTATTTGAGACCGGCGGAGCGTAAACTAGCGTTCAACAAAAATAAGTCCACATAAACCCAAAAGCAATAGACTGGTTCTTGGAGAGGGCCAAAAAACGTAACGATGAAATGAGGTTACTCCGGAAAATCTGCTTGGATTGTGGATTAACCAAAGATTTCATATGGATACAACCATTGTTATACTTCAAAATTTCATTTAATACGATTGTTCAAAAAATACTACGGACAAACACCCATTCAATATCTTACCGATAAGCGAATTAAATAATCCAAGAAATTTCTAAAAAATGGAAATTCTGCAATGGAAACCTGTTTTGAGATAGGTTTTGAAAGCCCCAGCACATTCAGTAATTTGTTCAAAAATAAGACAGGATATACACCAACCGAATTCCAACAAGAGCAATTCTCAATAAGCGAGTAGAATTTTGAGTATGTACCTTTCCTTACCATAAATTTTAAAAGACGGACTATGAAAATTAGAGTTATGGGTATGGCGGTAGAGAACCAAGAAAAAGCATTGGCGTTCTATACCAAGAAACTAGGCTTTGTAAAAAAGCGAGATATTCCACTGGGCGAAAATGGCAGATGGTTAACGGTTGTGCCCAAAGAGGAGCAGGATGGCCCTGAATTATTACTTGAACCATCACCAAATTCATTTGAGCCTGCCAAAGTCCATCAAAAAGCCTTATATGACAACGGCATCCCCTACACCCAATTCAATGTGCAAGACGTCCAAAAGGAATATGAGCGGTTGACGAAGATTGGAGTGAAGTTCAGTATGAAACCCACGGTAATGGGTGCGGCAAAAATGGCTGTGTTCGATGACACTTGTGGCAATAACATTCAAACCGTGGAAGTATTATGAAAACCGAGATTGCAGAAAAATTCGAAATAATCAAGTCTAAGGACAAAAAGGCACGAGCCAATGCCTATATGGACTTAATGAAAGTAACCAATGAAGAAGTGGATTGGACTTACGAAGTTTGGGATGATCTGCTCGACCTGTTAAAAAATGGCGACAATCATCAACGTTCCATAGCGGCCCAGCTATTGGCAAACCTGACCAAAAGCGATTCAGAAAACCGGATGGAAAAAGATTTGAACAAACTCGTCCAGGGTACCAAAGACGAGAAATTCGTGACGGCAAGGCACACTCTACAAAATCTTTGGCGTGTCGGTTTGGGCACTTCAGCAATTAGAAAAAAACTCATAGACGAACTCGACAATAGGTATAAGGAATGTACTGTAGAAAAAAATGGTACACTCGTACGATATGACATTTGTGTTGTACTGCGAAAGATATACGATAACAGCAATGAGGATTACATTTTTAAGAAGGCAATAGAGCTAATCGAGCTGGAAGAAGATCCAAAGTACAAGAGAAAACACCTTAAAATTTGGAAGGATTTATTAAATTAGAAAAATAACCTAAAAACCAAATAAAAATTATTAACAATGAAAAAAACAACACTAATACTCTTATTGAGTTTGCTTGCAATGAGTTGCGCCGATTTAAAACCAGACCAAAAACTTATTGCCGAATCAGAAATGCTGAAGTCAGAAGTTAACAGCCTAATACAAATTGTCGCTGAAAATGAAACTTCTTTGGAACAAAAGATTACACCTTTCTTGACATTCCAAAAGAATGATGCAGAACAGGCAATGAACTTTTATATAGAATTGTTCGACAATTCCAAAATCATCGACCTTAAACGATGGGGTGAGGAAGGCCCAGGAAAAGAAGGAACCATTATGCACGCCACCTTCGAGTTGAACGGGCAACAATTTATGTGTAGCGACAGCCCGCCGGTACACAACTGGGATTTTACGCCAGCCGTCTCAAATTATGTGGAATGTGAGGATGAAGAAGAAATTGATATGCTGTTTTCAAAACTATCCGAAAAAGGAGAGGTGCCAATGCCCTTGGACAATTATGGTTTCAGCCAAAAGTTCGGATGGGTCGTTGACCGATTTGGCGTGTCCTGGCAACTGAATTTAAAATAGGATGAAATTAGACAAAAAATTCAAGGCAAAACTTCAGAAGAGCCCTGCAAAGGGGGGCCACACGTATGTTATTTGGCCAGAATCTGTTGCCTTTTTTGGAACGAGAGGATTGGGAAAGGTCAAGGGAACGATGGACGGACATCCCTTTCAAAGCTCGTTTATGGCCTTGGGTGACGGCAACCACAAATTACCGGTTAAAAAAGAAATCCGACAGGCAATCGGCAAAGAAGCAGGTGATGAAATTACGGTGCACTTAAGGGAACGATTGAATTGAATAACCTTGAGCTTTAATTGACCTGCCACCAACAACCTTAAAAAAGATACTATGGGCAAAATAATTGCAGCATTCAATATGACACTCGACGGAATTTGCGATCATACCGCTGGATTACCGGACGAGGAAATTCATCAACATTATACCGAATTATTGGGTCAGGGAGATGCAATCCTGTATGGAAGGATTACATATGAACTTATGGAGTTTTGGCGTCCTTTTCTCAAAAATCCCTCGGAAGAAAAATCAATGAACGACTTTGCCAAAGCTATTGATAGTATTCCAAAAATTGTATTCTCGAATACGCTTAGAAATGTAGATTGGAAAACTGCTACAGTGGCGAAACGTGACTTAAAAGATAAGGTATTGGAGCTCAAGAAAAAATCAAGTAAACATATTTTGGTGGGTAGCCGTAGTTTAATCATTCAGTTACTGAAACTTGATTTGATTGATGAATTTCAACTTTGCGTTTACCCGATGGTCGAAGGGAATGGTTTGTCATTATTTGAAGAACTAAACGATCGGATTATTTTTAAACTCATAAGTACGAAAACCTTTGGTGGTGGTGCAGTCGTACTTTATTATGAGCCGACAAAAAAAGAATACTAATTAACATGAGACTTCAGACATGAGACTTCAGACATGAGACACCATGAGACACGAGAATTAAAATTACAAGAAATACATGAGAAAAAATAATTGTCTTGTCATTCATAACATTAGATGGTGTAATGCAAGCACCGGGCGCCCCTGAGGAAGATACATCTGAAGGTTTCAAATACGGCGGTTGGGTAGCGCCTTATTTTGATGAATCATATGCTAACATTATGCAAAAGCAGCTGAATCCTGCAGATCTTCTTCTGGGCAGGAAAACTTTTGAAATTTTTGCAGCCTACTGGCCAGAACGTGAAAATCAATGGCCAGGTATCAATGATGTTACAAAATACGTCATGTCAATCACCATGAAAAAGTCAGCGTGGGAAAACTCAGTTTTCCTCAGAAGTCTGACAGATATTGAAGACCTCAAAAGGTCAGAAGGTGCTGATATTCAAGTTCACGGCAGCGGCGAACTCACTCAGCTGCTGCTTAGGTATGATCTGGTAGATGAGCTCTGGCTCAAGATTCACCCAATAACACTAGGGGCAGGAAAAAAATTGTTCGACAAAGGTGCCATTCCGGCAGCATTCACATTGCATGAAACGGCGGTCACCACAGAAGGAGTGATCATTGCCAATTATGGGCGTGCCGGGGAAGTTGAAACAGGTACTGTGGGATAAAGAAAACAACAACAAGTATGGGAAAAGTCAAAGTAGCAGCATTTTCGGTTTCCCTCGATGGATTTGGGGCTGGACCTAAACAGGACTTGAAGAATCCCCTAGGCACAAAGGGGGAAGAACTTCACCAGTGGATGTACCCGACCAGAATGTTTCAGAAAATGATGGGAAAGGGGGGTGGAACCAGAGGGGTTGACAATGAATTTGCAGAAAAATCAATGGAAAATATTGGAGCGTGGATTATGGGCCGCAATATGTTTGGGCCCATTCGTGGTCCATGGCCGGATGATGAATGGAAAGGATGGTGGGGCGAGAACCCACCATATCATGTTCCGGTATATGTCCTGACACACCACGAAAGGAACCCAATTGAGATGAAAGGCGGAACTACGTTCCATTTTGTGACCGATGGCATTCAGTCTGCCTTGGAAAAAGCAAAAAAAGTGGCAAAAGGCAAGGATATACGCATCGGAGGTGGGACATCGACCATTCGTCAATTTTTAAATGCGGGTTTGATACATGAAATGCATTTGGCCATATCCCCTGTCTTTCTTGGTGCCGGAGAACACCTATTCTCAGGAATCGATTTGCCTAAGCTTGGATTTACGAATTTGCAAGTGACCAATGGAGAAATGGCAACCCACGTCATTTTGAGTAAAAAATAAAATGTTTAATTCACCAATAACCGCTTTAGGATAATGAGTACGACCACAGAACATTTTCAACAGTTTATCAAAGTTGATCATTCAATCGCCTAAACACCTTATCCAAAAGCAGACTTTCAACTATTGAAGCCATCTTATCATCATCCATTACCTTGGGGAATAGCACCTGGTTTTGATCCATCCGGTCAATCAAAACATGTGGATCTGAGGCATAGGCTTAGGTTTCCTGGACTAATAAGTTAACCAATTCATTATTAACGTAGTAGTTTAACTTTCCGATCTTGTACTTAGAAATAATATTCTTTGGATCATCAGCCATTTCATTTAGGTATTTAGCCGCCGTTTTCCGGTTGATCTGTAGATCATTTGCTAAAAACTCAATCCTGGTATAAGGATGCCGGAAAAGATTGTTCAGCAGGTCTTGGCTATAATAGGAGTAGGTACTTCGGATATGTACTTTGTAGAATTGCATAATGCGTTTAATCTCCATGATCAATGCAACACTTTGCCGGGAAATAGTCTCTACTCCACTGACCATAAAAACTATCCACGGTTCCCAATTTCCATTTTTCCGCACTGCTTGCAGTAATCGGTAGTATTCCTCCTTGTTTTGGTTGATGTAACGGCTAAGGTATAAAATGGGATAATCCAATAATCCTTTCGCTACAAGATAAAGAATATTGATAATACGACCGGTTCGGCCGTTGCCATCGTAAAATGGATGGATGCTTTCAAACTGGTGATGGATGATAGCCATCTTGATCAACGGATCAACGTCTTCCAGTTCGTCGTCATTGATATAGCGAAGTAAGACATCCATATGAAGCACTATTTCTTCTATATGTTGTGGTGGTGTGTAAACGATTTCTCCTGTCTTATCATTGATCAATTGGGTGCCGGGCACTTTTCGATAACCGCCTGAGTTTTGTTCCAGTTCCTGTTGAATGTCCAGAATTATGTTGTTAGTGATCACTTTGTTTTTCTGGACTAATTGAAAGCCTTTGTGTAATGCTGATACATAGTGCTGTACTTCTTTAGAGGCCAGACTTTGAAAACGCCGCACCTGCAAAGTAGCCTTGAATAACTCATCATGACTGGTCACAATATTCTCTATAGCGGAGCTATTCTTCGCTTCCTGTAGAGCTAATGTATTGACTAAAATCGCAATATTGGGAATGGTAGCTGCGATCCCTTTCAATTCCGCCAAGGCAGCCCGGACGTTAGGTAGTTTTTTAAGCAGAGCTATACTTTCTACTGCTTTTTCCAAGGGTAGTGATGGCATATCGTACATCATAGGAAGGTTATTTCTTATGTCCAAAAAACGACTATTTTTGGACATAAGAGACTTTCAATGTCCAAAAAAGTGAATTTTTTGGACATTACTTATTAGGATGCCCTATGCCACCTGTTGACATTAAAAATCCCCATAAGGTATTGTCTTACAGGGATTTATCCAGTATTTAACTGTACCGAAGGTGGGACTCGAACCCACACGTCCTTGCGGACACTGGATTTTGAATCCAGCGCGTCTACCAATTCCGCCACTTCGGCTTCTTATTTTGTCCCCCAACTTCATGGGGTAATTCTCAGATTCAATGGGTCCTAATCGCGCCCGTTCGAACCCTCCTTTTCCCGAAAATCTCAGGAAAATTCATTCCTCCCCCTTGGCGCTAAGTAAACCCACATCTCGTGAGTATTTCATCATGCTCCGGACCATCTATATGGATAGCCGGCCAACTTGACAAATGTAAGTATTCTCTCATTAACTTATCAATGCCCATTATGGTAAAAAATTAAGGCCACCACACAAGATATCTTTGGATACTTCACGGTGGAAAGTTATTTGAGAACTTGCCTATCTTTAAAGTAATGCAATCTAGAACACCATTTTTCTGCTTGGGTATCTTGATTTTCATCAGTATGAGTGCCTGCGACAGCGGTATGGCACCGGAGGTGAGAGAAGCTCTAATACACCTTCCAGACCAAGTAGATTACAACTTCCATGTCAAACCGATAATCTCCGACCGATGCTTTGCCTGCCATGGCCCTGACGCTGAAAAAAGACAAGCCAATCTTCGACTGGACCAACCGGAAAGTGCTCTCGCCAAGTTAGAAAGTGGAGTGGGAAAAGCCATTGTGCCGCATGATGTCCACAAGAGCATCCTGGTCGACCGTATTCTTTCCAACGATCCGGAATTGCAGATGCCACCTCCGGAGTCCAACTTGCAGCTTACTCCCACTGAAAAGGCAATGCTGGTCAAATGGATCGACCAGGGCGCGGAGTATAAACCCCATTGGGCGTTTACAAAACCGGCTAAAGCAGAAGTTCCAATTGTCGCTGGTGAACACTGGCCAGTTAATGAAGTTGATCAATTCATATTAGGAAAACTAGAAGAGATCGATATTGAACCAGCACCCCGGGCCAATCGAGCTCAACTCATACGAAGGCTGTACTTTGACTTAACTGGCCTGCCTCCATCGCTCGAAGCACTCAATCACTGGATGATGGCCGACACCCACTACTATTCCGATCTGGTAGATCATCTCCTCAACCAACCTGCCTATGGTGAACGGATGGCTGCCCATTGGCTCGATGTAGCCCGATTTGCCGATTCTGAAGGCTATCTCGACGATTTTCACCATACCTTTTGGCCCTGGCGAGATTGGGTTATCCAGGCTTTCAATGAGAATCTGCCTTACGATCAATTCATTCTATGGCAGGTGGGCGGTGATCAAATCCCGAATGCCAATACCGAGCAAAAGCTGGCCACTGCTTTCAATCGCCACCACAAACAAAATTCTGAAGGCGGGATCATACCGGAAGAATTCAGGGTAGACTACGTGGCCGATCGCACCAATACAGTGGGTGCCGCATTTATGGGGCTGACCCTGGGTTGTGCTCGTTGCCACGATCACAAATACGATCCAATCAGCCAGGAGCAATACTACCAACTCTTTGCTTTTTTCAATTCTACCATCGAGCGTGGGGATGGCATCTTTAGCCTTAATGCCATTGAAAAAGGAGATCGAGTGCCCAATAAATACTCGATGAATGCCGGCCCGGTACTGGCATTACCCAATGAGGAGGTCGCCCAGATTCGCCGCTACCTGTTGCAGGAAATCATTGCTAAACAAGATGCGATCCGTACATTGGAAGATAGCAATAGCGATACATTCAGGCAATGGATGGCTAGCCAGAAAAGCTCATCTGCTTTAGTCTCTGCGGTCAAGAATGCTACAGTGACACACTTAACTTTCGATGATATGGCCGGTGGAGTGACCAGCGATCTGGGGCCGGGCAACCACAAGGCCAAGTATGGTGGCAGCATCAAAGCGGTGCCAGGTTACCGGGGGAAGGCAGTGATGAGCAATGCACATGGTCAGTTGGTGGCTGATGGTAAGCCATCCTTATTTGAACGTAACCAACCCTTTACGATTAGTTTTTGGATCAAAGTGCCCAATCTTTTCGAAGAAGCCCATGTCCTGTACAATGGAAACGACCGGATCCAGGGCTACCGCGGTTGGGACATCATGCTCGATAGCAACCGGGTACATTTCCGGCTTAATCATGCCCATCCCTATCAAAGCATCGATATTGCTACAGAGACAGCCTTGAATATTGATGAGTGGACACACTTTACCTGGACTTACGATGGCTCAAGCGATGCAGCAGGCATGCAACTGTTTCAAAACGGCAAACCAATTCAACCCATAGTCCACCGTAATTATCTTTATCGCTCCACAAAACCCTATCTGTATGATCCTGCCACCGTTTACAAACCCTATAAGGGACTGGTGATTGGCAACAGGCATTACGACCAGGATTTTACGGGTGGACTCATAGATGAGATTCGCATTTTAAACCAGCAGGTTGATCACTTGACTGCACTTTTCCTCTACAATGAAGATGATGGCAAAAAGGCATTTGCCCATGGCATCAATGAAGAGCCAGAACAACTGGCCCATTTTTACGACCTGCTCATCGATCGGCGGATCCACCAGGCTAGAAGAGCTTTACAGTCGGTGCAGGCAAGAGAAATTGAAACGATCGATACCGTTCAAGAAATCATGATCATGGGTGATTGGGAAAATGACCGGCCAACCTTTGTCCTGGAGCGGGGCATTTACGATGCGCATGGCAAGAGGGTTGATCCTAGTGTGCCCCAATCCATATTGCCGTGGCCTGTCGATCTTCCCAAAAACCGGTATGGTTTGGGTCGTTGGCTTACCCACCCAGATCATCCACTGACTGCCCGGGTAGTTGTCAATCAACTGTGGTATTTGCTTTTTGGCCGAGGCATTGTCGAGACCGTAGAAGATTTCGGAAATCAAGGTGCGCTGCCCTCACATCCTGCTCTATTGGATTGGCTGGCGGTAGATTTTCGAGAAAACAACTGGGACTTCAAAAGACTGGTCCGGCAAGTGGTCATGTCGGCTACCTACCGGCAGTCATCCAAAGTAAGGCCAGAACTACAAGATATTGATCCCCAAAACAAATATTTAGCGCGGGGTCCACGCTATAGGCGTTCAGCGGAGATGGTAAGAGACAACATTCTGGCTGCCAGTGGTCTACTCAATAATAAGATCGGTGGTCCATCCACCTTTCCCTATCAACCACCTGGCTTATGGAAAGAAGTGATGACCCACTCATTCTTCCCTGAGTATGAGGTTGATTATAAAAACGGGCTCTACCGCCGCAGTATCTATACCTTTTGGAAGCGAAATATGCCTCCTCCTTCAATGTTGATCTTTGATGCTTCATCTCGAGCTGAGTGCCAAGTGCGACGGCAACGCAGTAATACGCCACTGCAGGCACTGGTGTTGCTCAATGATCCTCAAATGATCGAAGGCTGCCGCGCCCTGGCAGAAAAAATGTACCTCCAAAATGACGGCAAGATCCCGGAAGCTACCCAAGACATATTCCTTACACTTACCAGCCGACTACCATCACCAGAAGAGCAAAGCATTCTCCAGGCCCAATTTGAGGAGGAGCATACCTACTTTGAGGCTCAACCGTCTAGTGCCCTGACATACTTAGACATTGGACACCGATCTAGAGAAGATCTGCCCCCTTCTATCATCGCTGCCCTGAGTAGAGTCACCAACACCATCCTCAATACAACAGAAGCATACTACAAGAACTGATTGCCATGAAGAAAGTCAACAGAGACATCCAGCAAGCCACCTATTTGAAGACCCGGCGTGCATTCTTAAGGACTACAACCAAAGGACTTGGCACCTTGGGTTTGGCTTCATTGCTCTCTCCTTCGTTACTTCAGGGGCAATCTTCGGCAACGACCATTGACCGTACTGGTGGAATACTAGACGGATTTCATCATGCGCCTAAGGCCAAGCGGGTGATCTATCTTTTCCAAAGTGGTGCACCGAGCCAAATTGAGCTCTTGGACTATAAGCCCACCTTGAACAAATTATGGGGAGAAGAGATACCCGACAGTGTTCGTGGCAAACAGCGACTGACAGGCATGTTGGCTGCACAATCCAGCTTTCCACTGGTTGGCACAAAATTTCCCTTTGAACAACATCCCAAGACTGGTGGCTACTTCAGTAGCCTAATTCCACACATTGCAGGAATCGCCGAAGATATATGTGTAGTTAATTCGATGTTTACTGAAGCGATCAATCACGAGCCGGCGATTATTTTCTTGCAAACGGGATCGCAGCAAGTTGGCCGGCCGAGCATAGGCTCTTGGATGAGCTATGGCTTGGGGAGCCCAAATAAGAATTTACCTGCCTTTATCGTACTGCTCTCAAAAGGCAGACCCGATACACAAAACCTCAATTTACAAGCCTGGGGCAACGGATTTTTACCCTCCCATCATCAGGGGGTTCGATTTAGAAGTGGCTTCGATCCTGTGTTGTATCTGTCCAATCCCGCAGGCATCGACCGCGTAAGCCGCCGTCGCGAATTGGATTACCTTCAGCAGTTGGAAGCCGAGCAGAAAAAAGCGTGGGGAGATCCGGAAATCGACTCCAAAATCAGCCAATATGAGATGGCCTATCGCATGCAGGCCAGTGTTCCCGAAGTGACGGACCTTTCTGATGAGCCACAGTCTACCTTTGATCTCTATGGAGAAGACGCTCGCATACCAGGTACTTATGCAGCCAATTGCCTGCTGGCACGGCGTCTGGCAGAGCGTGATGTACCTTTCATTCAACTTTATCACCTGGGATGGGATCAGCATGGCAACCTACCACACGATTTGCCAGTGATGGCAAGATCTGCTGACCAGGCCTCGGCAGCCCTGGTCATCGATTTGAAACAACGGGGCCTGCTCAACGATACGTTGGTGATATGGGGAGGGGAATTTGGCAGAACCAGTTTTTCACAGGGTCGACTGACCCGGGACAATTATGGTCGTGATCACCATCCCAGATGTTTCAGCATTTGGATGGCCGGCGGCGGTATTAAGCCGGGCATTAACTATGGCAAGACGGACGATTTTAGCTACAACATCGCTGAAAACGGCGTCCATGTACATGACTTTCAGGCTACCCTATTGCACCTTCTTGGTATCGATCACGAACGACTAACTTTTAAACACCAGGGTCGCCGGTATCGCTTGACCGATGTTCATGGTCATGTTGTTAAAGACTTACTGGCCTGAATTCATTCCAAACATCCAAGAAACAATCATTGTTATGGACAGTCATTCTTATGACGGCTTTAAGCACGTATGGTCAGTCATCACGATGGTCATTTACATTGTATGGAGGCGCACCCTTTAACCTTCCATTGCCATTGTCCATTCGCCAGATGGACCATCCTACCCTGCGCTTGTCGGCCAGGTATCGATCCGAACCCTTTCGGTCACCATATTATTGGGTCTGGAGAATCGCCCGATGGAACAACAACTGCGCTTGGGAATTTGAAGCTGTGCACCACAAGCTATTCCTTGAAAATCCTCCTGACGAGGTACAATGGTTTGCCATCTCCCATGGCTATAACATACTATTAATCAATCGAGCTTTCCGGAAATCCATCCTGGGCATTCAACGGATGGTCTTGAGGTTTGGTCTGGGTTGGGTGTTGTCACATCCTGAAACCGAGGTGCGGTCCCTGGTACTGTCGGGAGATGGAGGACTGGCGAATACTGGCTACTATCTGACCGGACCGGTACTAAACATGGCTTTGGCGAAAAGATATTATCTGTCAAAAAGCTTCTTCTTGAGTGGTGAGATCAAATGCAATCCCTCGGTTTCTAACATCCCCATTCGTCAAGGTTCTGCTACTTTATACAACATACATGTAGCTTTAGTCTTTGGGATTGGCATGGATCTTAGGGCTGCAAGTGAGGCCACAGACAATTAGTCTAGTTAGTAGATAAGTCCAAGTTTTTCCTCACTGTGGTCGGGCTTTTGATCCCGGATAATCTCGATCCGAATCAACCAAAGTCCTAAGGAGCAAAGCATCTTTTCTCCAGGGTTCTTCAAGAATATTAGTTTCGATCACTTCGAAGAATAGAAACCATCTTCTCATATGATCGACCTACCTTTAGCATCTAAATAACCACCAGATGAAAGCTGCTGTTTACCACCAGTACGGGCCACCAGAGGTGGTGCAGATCGAAGATGTACCAAAGCCAGCACCTGCTGAACATGAAGTATCTATCAAGGTGGTAGCCAGTACCGTCTCTTCCGGTGATGCCAGGCTCAGAAGGGCAGATCCCTTTGTTATAAGGTTCATGAATGGCTTAACGAAGCCTAGGAAAATTCCCATTCTGGGCTTCGACATCGCAGGAGATGTAGAATCGGTAGGTCCCAAAGTAACACGTTTTAAGCCTGGCGACCGCATTTTTGGCGGCACGGGACTTCGCCTTGGCGCTCACGCTGAGTTTGCCTGTGTCTCTGAAAAAGCCATGCTTACCACCATTCCAAAAGGCTTTTCCTATGAGGAAGCAGCAGCGATTCCCTTCGGTGCGAGCGCAGCCTTGCATTTTCTGCAAAAGGGCAACATTCGACCTGGAGACAAAGTGCTAATCTACGGTGCCTCCGGGAGCTTGGGAACCGCTGCGATTCAACTGGCCAAACATTTCGGAGCCAAAGTTTTCGGTCTGGCCAGCGGCGGTAATGAAGCTTTGGTCAAATCTCTCGGCGCTGATGAGTTTATTGATTATACCAGAAAAGATCTCACCAATTATGGGGTACAATACGACATTATCTTTGACACGATAGGAAAGAGTCCCTTTTTTGAAAGTGTAAAACACTTGAAAAAAAATGGCAAGTACCTGAGAGCAGTTCACTTGTCCTTACCATCGCTGATCAAAGGTCTATGGACATCCATAAGTACGTCCAAGAAGGTCATCGGAGGTGTTGCCTCAGAAAGATTTAAAGATTTAGAATATATTAGTCACTTGATGGAAACTGGAGCATTAAAACCAGTCATCGACAGGATATTTAACCTGAACGATATCGTGAATGCTCATCGTTACGTGGATCAGGGACGGAAGCGAGGAAATGTTGTGATCAAAATCCGTTAGAATTTTTTCTTTCCGGTAAATCTAAGGTAAAGCGAAAAGGGTAATGGGAATTTTGGAATTAAGAATTTACTCTTGCCGTCTGAAAGAGCAACTGGATTTTTACAAAAGCATATTGGGTCTCCCCCTATTGGATCAAAATGATAAAGAATTTACTGTGAAAATAGGGAATACGCAGTTGACCTTTGTAGGCCGCGCTGAGGCTTCACCATACCATTTCGCCATAAATATTCCCAGCTACAAAGAAACAGAAGCGCTTATATGGTTGAAATCAAGAGTTGAGATATTGCCATGGGAAGGCAAGGAAATTATCAATTTTCAAAACTGGAATGCTAGATCGATCTATTTCCACGATGCCGATCAAAACATTGTTGAATTAATTGCCAGAAGGGATTTGCAGTATAAATCCGATAAATTATTTTCCAGCTGGCAATTTCAAGAAATATCAGAGATTGGGATGCTGGTCACAAACATACAACGCACTTATGAAAAGCTCCAACGCTGGACCGGTATAGAAATATTTGATGGCAGCTTTAAGGCCTTCTGTGCCATTGGAGACGAGAAGGGGCTTTTCATATGCATTGACAAAGCAAAGGATACGTGGTTCCCCACCAATGAAAAAGCACTCCCATCAACGTTCGAGATAAGTTTTGCTGTGCAGGGAAAAACCTACAGAATGAAGTATATCAACCATGAAATCCATCCTCTATGATTTTTGAACAACCATAGCACTGCGACAGATTGACATCTCTAATGAAATTTGCAAATACCAAGATTTGATCTACAACAGCATCATCGATAGGTATAACCTTGGCTCACGGCTTTTCCACCGCCAAGGAAAATCTCAAGGTGTTGACATATCATTTGATCATGCATTAGCCACCTGATCTATCACAAATCCATATCTTAGATTCTGGGCCCAGATTTTTGGTTTACAAAGCTCTTCTGACCAATGTATGAGTGGATACAATTATTGATGCTCGTGCCAGTTTTTTCCTGGTCACAAACTCAGGATCCGGAATCTAACGTTCCAAAATTACCACCGGTTGCCAGTGCCGTCCTGATCGATGAGCCACCGATCATCGATGGAGAAGTAATGCAAGATGAGGTCTGGTCTGAGATCCCAGCCTTGGAAGAATTGTGGCAGACCCAACCCAATCTGGGTCAAGAAGCTACAGAGAAAACCAGCATCCGCATCGCCTACACCAATAATCACTTCTATCTCGGGGTGATCTGTTATGATAATGAGCCAGAAAAGCTGGTTGTCTCTGATGCTAGGCGTGATGCCGACCTTACCAATACTGATGCCTTTATGTTTATTCTGGACACCTACCACGACCTTCAAAATGGCTTTGTCTTTGGCACCAACCCAATCGGGATCGAATACGATGCACAGGTGGATAACGAAGGCCAGGGTAACTTTAATTCCAACCGGCAAGTAGGTGGTACCATCGGAGGATTCAATATCAATTGGGATGCCTCCTGGCAAGTGGAAACCCAAATCACGGACTATGGCTGGGTTGCCGAATTTGCCATCCCTTTTCGCACCCTTCGCTATAAAACTGGCGATAACGTTACCTGGGGCCTTAACTTCCGGCGCAACATTCGAAAGTCCAATGAAATCGACTACTGGGCACCCATCCCAGTGGGATTTACGTTAAATCGGCTTTCGCTGGCAGGTGATCTGGTAGACCTTTCTTTACGCAGTCCTGGTAATTTAAAGCTGATACCTTATGTCTTGTCCCAGGGAATTAAAAATAGTAATGTAGATAAGATCGATACCAAATTTGAAATTGGAACCGATCTGAAATACAGTGTGAGTCCGAGTGTGACCCTGGATCTCACCTACAATACAGATTTTGCACAGGTGGAGGTCGATGAGGAACAAGTCAACCTGGATCGTTTCAATTTATTTTTCCCGGAAAAAAGACCATTTTTTCTCGAAAATGCTGGATTATTTGGTGTTGGCAGTCCCGGCGAAATCGATCTTTTTTTCAGCCGTCGAATAGGAATTGGAAGCGGGGGTCAACAGGTGCCCATTATCGGAGGCACCAGGCTATCTGGCCGAATAAACAAGACGTCCATTGGCGTCTTAAGTATGTTTACTGAAGGCATCCCAGATAACCAAATTTCTCAAAACAATTTTAGCGTAGCACGGGTAAACCATGAATTCGGGGGTCGTTCGGCGCTGGGCGCAGCATATATTGGCCGCTTTGGAATGGATCATATCGAAGGCGATCAAAATCAAACCATCGCAGTCGATGGAAAGTGGGGTCTGGGAGATAAGGCAAGGATTACGGGCTTCCTGGCTATGAGCAATACTCCGGAAATTGAAAACGACGACCATTCTTTTAAGTTACAAGCCGACTATCGTTGGAACAATTGGGAAATTAGTTCTGCCTATACCGAAGTAGGTGCTGGCTTTAATCCGGAGGTGGGATTTTTATTGAGGGAAGCTTTCCGCAAACCAGAATTCAGGATCTTGTATCACCTTCGCCCTAAAAAAGACATCATCGGCTTATTAGAACTCCGGCCCCACGTATCTTACCGCAGCTATTGGGACTTTAACGGATTTCTCGAAACCAGTTTCCTTCACATCGACAATCACTGGGAATGGGTCAGCGGACTTGAAATTCATACCGGCATCAATTACACCGTGGAAGGTGTAAAGAGAACTTTTGAAATATCAGAAGGTGTCTTTGTACCCGAAGGCTCCTATCGCCACAATGAAGCACAATTGGTCTTTAGAACCAATCCGAGCAAGCCCTTCTACATCAGTACCAGGCACATCCTGGGCGGATTCTTTGGTGGTGAAAGGTATGCCAACAGTGCTACACTCGGCCTTCGTTTGGGCGATAAATTCAATACCGAAGCCAACTTCATTCTGAATGACATCCGTTTACCAAGTGGTAAATTCAACAGCAATATTTTCCGTACGCGAATTTCTTACTCGTTCACTCCACGAATATATCTTCAGAGTCTGTTTCAATACAATACTGCTTCGGAAATTTGGTCGGCCAATGTCAGGTTTGGCTGGTTGCAACAGGCGAATACGGGATTATTTCTGGTATTTAACCATGCCAATGCCATCGATTTTTTCAATCACTCAGGAATAACCATCAAATATTCCCGGCTCTTTGATGTGATTAGGTAGGAGTACCCATTTTAGTCATTGTCTTGGTCTGAGGCCACCCCAAACAAGTCAACAATTCTAGGTCTGACTACCGAAGATTTGATAGTACGACTCACATGGCACACCCCTCCTCGGCCCATGCAATTCACTTATTAATTTCCAGCCAATCACAAGTTGGAGACTTTCAAGCTAAGATGAAGACAAGTGCTACTGCTACTAGAAACTATTAGCTTGCTTTAGGACCATAGGTATTCTACAGGTAGGATATTGATCCTGTCTTGGGGGGTCTATTCCTATACACTTAAGGACAGGTGAATTTGGCTCAGTTTGAAAAGCTTTCATCTGGAGTAATATGAACGGCCCTTCAAAAATCGGAGGTATTGAATCTAGTATTCGGATTAAAAACCCGGTCAAAAAAAATTCATGTGACCTGGCACATAGATACTTCAAACCTGCAATGCAGCGCCATCAAGACCTATCTTCATATTGACGGTATATTGGCCGAACAATAAGCGAATCTGTTCTGTCCTTATCGGGTAAGTGCCAAACCGACCCAATTTTTGACTTTCTCAAAACATCTGGATTGTAAAACCTTAAAAAAATTAGCTATGAAATGGCAAGGAAGAAGGCAAAGTGACAATGTGCAAGACGCTCGTGGTAGAAGCAGGAGTGGCAGGAATATGAGTTCAGGAATGATTATGAATCTGCTAATGCTGTTTTTTCGGGGAGGGATCACCAAGACGAAATTGGTAATAGCAGCGATCATCTTAGGTGCCATCTTTATCATCGGCAATCCATTGGATCTTTTTAGTCCTTCTGCCGGCATTTCCGCCAGTCAGTCAAAGTCCGAACCTAAAGATGAAGAAGATGAATTGTATCAGTTTGTAAAAGTGGTGATGGCGGATACCGAAGATGTATGGCGAAAATTGTTTCGTGATCAGGGAACCACCTATCGAGAACCAACGCTGGTTGTCTTTAATCGCAGTATTCAGTCTGCTTGTGGTTTTGCCAGTAGTGCTACTGGACCATTCTATTGTCCCGCAGACTTTTCGGCGTATATAGATTTGAATTTCTACGAAGAACTAAGTCGAAGATTTGGTGCGCCAGGGGATTTTGCCATGGCCTATGTAATCGCTCATGAAATTGGACACCATATTCAAAATTTGACCGGTACCTCAACTCAGGTTCAACAAGCCAGGGGAAGGGTAGGCCAAGAGGAGTATAATGAGCTATCGGTTCGATTAGAGCTGCAGGCAGATTTTTATGCCGGTGTGTGGGCACATCACGCACAAAAGATGAACAACATCCTAGAGGAGGGAGATATCGAAGAAGCCCTGCGTGCTGCCAGCGCCATTGGAGACGATAATATCCAGAAGAAGACACAAGGCTATGTGGCTCCGGAAAGTTTTACCCACGGCACCTCCGAACAAAGAGTCAGATGGTTCAAAAAAGGATTTATCTCAGGTGATTTAAACCAGGGGGATACGTTTAATGCAAGGTCCTTATAGGTTCGAAGCAAGCAATGCATCATGCTGGACAACAAATTTAATGTCAAGGAACATCCTGTTTGTGGAGCTAAAACCATCTGTTTATTCCTGAAAATGGGTAATTAAATTGGTTCATTTTTCCAGGACCTTTTTGGTCAAAACGTCTTGCCGTACTATTTGAATTTTTGCGTGAGACTCAGCTCCGTCTAAATTTGGCAGGTTATGTCCTGGTAAACTTTTTACATGAATATCATTGATTTTCTCTTTTAGGTCTTGAATATCCGACCTTTGGATATCAATGATATTCTGAAGTTCCAGCAATACTTTTTTGATCGTTTCATTCTCCTTTTGCAAAGCATCTGTCCTTAACTTGGCACCTTTTATGGCACTCATCGCTATCCCCATCATATCAATGGCATTGACTAGCGTATCATTTCCTATGGTCCCGAAATCATCCTGCCCAAACAATGCATGAAATTCCTGGGCCATAATTCCATAATGCCGAAAGGAACCGGCATCCTGGCCCTTATAATTCCAACTGGTATAGTCTACCGATGCTAATTTTTGCAGTACTACTTCATCATCTAAGATTTGGAAATTTTCTTTTTTGCTTTGATCGCAGATGGAACTCCAGGCGTTGGCACCATGAGCTGCCTTGATGCCTGTGCGTGGCTCTCTGTTACCTCCAGTGATGAAAAAGTATCCATTCTAGAAGCGGCAGACCATTTCATTAGGTGTACTCTGTACGGTGCGGCCATGATCTAATGGATCAGAGTCTCCCAGGATCAAGGATCCCTGTTGATCACCTGTGCTAACTCGGCCACCTATGGCGGTGGAATAATCGCCGCTAGCCACGGCATCACGACCTATAGCTGTGGACGAAATCCCGGTGGTGAAGCCGCCACTCATTGCAGTGGACATATCCCCGCTGGTTACGCCGCCACTCATTGCGGTAGACGCAAACCCGGTGGCTGTGCCGCTACCGATTACGGTCGAGTATCGTCCTGATGCTCTGCCAGAGTTACCTGTGGCGAACGATCCAAAACCTATATTCTCGTAAGTCCAGTCTTCACCAACGAAATCAATACCTGCTCTAAATGCCGCTTTACTCGGCAACCAGAATGCCTTGATTCCGGGAAACGTGGTATCTCTACCAAATAAGACAGTTTTTCCTTCCGTTACATGAAGGCCAAGATTATTTTGGGCATTCGCCAGGCTTAATTGCGCGATAACAAAAATGGAAAAAATGAGACGATAAATACCCTTCATATTAAGTTATTGATTGTGTTAGTTTCGCTAGCTCTGATTTTAGAAAATCAATTGTAATCTCGAGGTCTACTAGTCGCTTTTTTAGGTCTCTGTTTTCCTTTTTTATTTGCTCATTTTCTAGTATTAATTCTTGCGTAGCGGCTAAATGAATCATTTGCGCTGGATGGCTGTCAATTTGTAAAATACCTTGGTCCTCACCCCTTAAATATTCTTTACTTTCCCTGACAAATTCTGGGAAAACTTCCGCATATTCTTGAGCAATAAAATGGTAATATACCTGATCCTGAATGTCGGGATGAGTTTTGATCCATGACGGTTTGTAGCGGTAGGACACCGGTCTTAATTTCATTAAGGTGGATTGAGCCTCTTTGAGATCGCGAATGTCTGTTTTAATCCGCCGGTCTGAATTGGACTCCCAATCTCCCGGCGTGGATTTAGAGGCATTTCCACCTACTTCCAGGGTGTAGGTCGTCGGCGTACGGTTGATTCCGACCCGGTCATTATCTCCATCCATGACGACGACGTTATTGCCGCTGCCATCTTCAAAAAAGAAATTGAGTTTGGAGTTGCCCGCATCGCTACGACCAGCGATGGTCCAATGACGGTTAGCTATGCCACGATTTTGAAAGCGTAAGCGTGCCCAGTCGGTCTGCTCATCTTCTAGAAGGGATAGGTGAACTGTCCCATTAGTTCCCGGACTTGAATTCTGTAAGATGAGGAGTTTGGCATTCTCAGGATAAAAGTTCCCCAGACTCATCTTTCCGTTCTTAAGTAAGGTCAGCGCATTGGTTCGATTCAAAAATGAGCTGCCCCTTCCTACCACAAATAGATAATCGTCCTCCTGCCAAATATTTGGATTAGCTGACTCAAGGGTAACATTATATCTTCCAATAACCAGTTCGTTTCTTGAATTTGCAAAGGTTCCAACACCAAGGGCTGTAGACTCAGTCCCGCTTGCGGTACCTCTACTCATTGCTGTGGAGAATGACCCACTGGCGGTAGCACCACTCATTGCGCTTGAACTGAATCCTGATGCCGTAGCTCTACCTGTGGCGAACGATCCTATTCCTATTTTCTCATAATCCCATTCAGAACCGAAGGCTTCACCAGCTCTGAATGCCGCTTTACTCGGCATCCAGAATGCCCTGGCTCCTGTCCCAGTTGTATCTGCACCAAATAAAACAGTTTTCCCTGCTTCGACATGAAGGCCAAGATTATTTTGAGCGTTTATACTTTGATAATAAATCAAAGAATTGATTGACAGGATTACGAATAAACAATTTTTAAACATTATTACTCATTTACTAGACGTTTCTTCAAATCAGAATCAAAAGCGATACCGATCATTCAGCCATTTTATGGTTGATCAATTGGATTTAACTGCATAATGCACTTGGTTTACTGTAAATCACAATCTTCCAAGAGATCAAGCATAGAGACAATGTCAAAATGGCATGGGAGTGCCACAATTTACGAAGCTCACCTATCCAGGTATATGTGGTTTGTCATCCTCCCGCACCCTCTTTCCCCCTGTTTGTCTCCGCTCTGACTCCGACCAAACCGGGGAGACCCCTCACGCACAATATTCAAGAGATCCATGGGCAGTATGCTAAAGCCCGTGGGTGGGTTCCTCGGATTCGCCACAGCGAAGCAGGGGTCAGGGGTGAGCGCTGGCCCTTGTTAGCATACGAAATTGAAGAAACCTTTTGTACATTCTAAAGATTATTCCTACTAAGATAATTTGCTATTTAAATGAATTATTCAGTTAATTAAATTTCATGAATAATTAATCGACACACAATCCCCTATACCGGTGAAAATTTAGTCCCAATAACAATTCGTAAGTCCATTTTCATCACCATACCCTACCTAGATGGCATTGATGATCCCCCATAAGGGTGAGATGAAGATTTTCTGGGTCGGTCAGTTACCTTGATGAAAGAGGCTCGTCGCGGAGTTGCGCACTCAGCTCTACGAATTCTCAGGGTCTATTTTAATGGTGAATGTTTCGCCCTGTCGTAGTACCTCTCAATGTATTATGATATTTGTGCTGCCTTACGAATGCTTATAAAGTCGGCATTGAATTAAGTCGATGAACTAACCTCAAAATCACAATAGCTCATAGCCCTGCTGCTGATGTGAAGTGACCGTAGAGAGGATGGATGTGGCTATTTTAACCTTGCTGTTTACCACCTCTGGCATAATTCTCTTATGCTTTAACGGGTGCCCGCATACGGTAAAAGTGACACCAGCAGCATGCAGGCGTCAATAAGGGTGGTGTTTGGATTCCTTCCTGACCCAAGAGTAAGGTTTTATAGCAGTTGGCATTGTGGGTAACTTTTAGACCTTATAGGCTATGTTTATAAGTAACTCCCCATTTCGAATTTCTCCACCTCTGATGGCAGTCCTAAGAACCTTAAGCGATTTTCCAGCGATGGCATTATTATGGGAATTTTTGCAAAATCATTTTTCCCCGGGCTCAGGAGTGTCAATGGTTAGTAGTTCCTATTCCATTGTAAACTGTTGCAATCGCCTGATGGCCTTGCTAAATGAATATTTGCTAATTATATTTTCCACCGACTCATTTGATTTGTGGATTGACAAAGGTTAATTAATCTCTGTACAAATTCGATTATCAATACTAAAAACAGCTCCAGCCTGAATGACGGTGTTGGGTCCCAGTGTCACGGTCTGTGAACTTGCCTCCATATGAAATCCGGTAGGAATAACAGCATTGCCTATAGAGATGGATTGATTTGCCACATGGCTACCCAAAATTAGACCAGTCAAATTCTTATTGTTTACACAGTTAAAGGTTTGGAATTCCAATGCCCCGATATCAATTCTGGAAACAAATCTTTTGCCGTTTTGCAGATCACGGCTAGGTAGCATGTTCAGTATAGAACCATCCAATGAGCCCATATCAATAGCTGGTGAATTAGCTTGTAGACGTAAATCTACCGAAGAGATAAAAAGAGGATTATGATCTAAATTTCCTTTACCCTGCAGATAGGCCGGTAACATTAAATCCGGTGTGCCATCATCAAAAATACAATTTGATAGAGCAGATTGTGCTCCGCCATCATCAGATAGCTCGATACCATTGTCCCAAAAGATGGTATTGATAAAACTTGCCTGGCAGCCAGGTGCAAGATTATGCACGCCGGATGTGCCTCCAAAAGTCGAAGAATTATTTGTAATGGTTACATTGAGAAATTCCGGTAATGATATCCCACTATTCGCATTATTAAAAACAGCACCTCCTTGATCTGCATAATTTCCTTGAAATAGGTATTCATAATGAGTGGTGAACTTTCGCCAAGGTACCCAGAATTGTGTAGACCGCCTCCAGTACCCGCGTTATTATTCAGCAACCTGCAGTTGGCAATGGTTGGACTACAGGCATTTCCCTCTCCGTCACCATGGTTGTATATACCTCCACCCCTATTGTGCACACCTCCACCATCGGCGTTTCCCCGAGAAATGGTAAATCCATCAATCCGGCACTCCCGTGTAATCATAGAATCCTGCGTTCCATCCAAATACATCACGTGGTAAGCATTATCAGCAAATTGAAAAAGATTACCTAAATCACCTGAAAGTACGGTGGTATTTCGCTGCCAATCACGTTGATTCAGTTGAGTCTCCGAGTTTCCTGAATACCCCGTAAAACCACCATAAATCTTTACATCTTTTTTGATATAAAAAGTTTTATTTCTTTCGTTGGTGCCTCCAAATTTGTCCCTAGGATAATAGGTGCCACCGGCAACCCATATAGATGGTATGTCGGCATTGGGGCAATCGCAGGCCTGGTCAATAGCGTCCTGCAGATCAGCAAAGGCATGTTCCCAACTGATACCTAGCCTCTTTCCGGTAGCATTTTGATCCACAAAAATCTGGCTGCTACCGGTACAAGTGCTTTCAAAAGCACCGATATCAATATTGGTATTGATGACTCTCGGTTTGTTTTCGAAATCACTCTGTAAAAAGGCTGTTGGAATATTATTTGAACCTCCCTCCAGGGCGGGAGAGCTGGGTAATAATCTATAATTGCCATCGGCAAAGTCAGGACTGTCAAATAGCAGATTGTGGAAGGTGTAGGAGCCAAAGGATGCATCTTTTTCGATTTCCTCTTGCTGCCCATTCTCTTGATCCCAAAATATACTATTCCAGATCTCGACATTGGATGAATAAACATAGATCATATCACCGTATTGCTCTGCATCATTGAGAAAGAACGTGCTGTTATACACCTTGCCGTCGGAATTACTGTGAAAATAGATGGCTCCCCCCTTAGCACTAGCAGCTAAAACAGCGCCATTGCGTTGAAAGATGCAATTCGCGATGACCACATCCGAATTATTGGTGGCGAAAATAGCACCTCCATTGGCTGAAGTGTTGTAATTGAAGTTGCAATGCTGAATCGTGGGAGATGCCGAATTCATATATATACCAGCCCCCTGGCCATCGACACTCCCTGCTCCATCCTGTAAGCCAAAGCCATCTTCAATGGTAAATCCATCGATTAGCATCTCCGATGTGACACCTCCATCGATGTATAAAACGTGGTAGGCATTGTCCTCCTGGATGCCTTGATTCCCGATCTGACCGCTGAGGATGGTAGGATTTTCGAACCATTCTCGCTGAGATAATGATAGCTCAGTGCCTACAAAACCTCCATATAGCCTAATATCGTCATCAATATGAAATGTCTTGTGCCGATCTGATATTCCATTGTAAGCAGCTTCCGGTTTGTATATACCTTGTGCCACCCAAATTTGGTCACCCTCACCGGCAACGTCAAGAGCATCCTGTAAGCTCCCAAATGCGTTGGCCCAGGAGGATCCATCCCCGGTACTTCCCTGTTTTACATGAATAGGACAATCCACGGCTCCTGCGGGAGCAAGCGTTATTTCTTGAACACAGGTAGCCGAATTTAATGAAGTGTCTATGGCTGTGAATTCTCTATATAGCTTTTGGCCGGAGATGGAATCTTGGGTCCAGAAGTGAAAAGCACTGTCTGAATTATCAGTGATTAGACCTCCTTCAAAACTCTTTGGGGGTGGTTGGTCGTAGAAACAAGGGAGTGTGATGTCTGGAGGACAGATAATTTTAGGCTTCACTGTATCAAGGACCGTAATCTTGAATGAACACGACCATCCTGGCAGGTTAAAAGAATTGACATCGACTACATGCTCTCCGATAAGAAAATAACTGCCCGATCGAGGTGTACTAATGGGTTGACCCGAACAGGTATCTGCGATTGTCCAATGAACAGTGACCCCCTTTTCAGCACTGCTAACATAAACCGTCATATCCTCCGGGCACCTTTGCAAAGGTGGAAGGATGTCAAAATGGCTTCCTCCAATAAAAGGAATAGTACAATCGGGACTACCACTGGGAAGCCCTTTTTTCAGTTGTACAAAAAAACGGGCTCCATTTTGGATTCGATCGGGAGTGAAAAGTTCATCTAATTTGTTGTGTAATGCGCTGAGCGCCATGGCACCATCATCCGTAGAGATCAACGAAAAGCTAAAGTCCTGTTGCGTATTTGTGGCATAATCCAAAATTCGTACAGACCATGAGAGGTTTCGACCCTTATATTTTTGTATTTTTCCTGTAAATGCTAGGAGCTGTGATAAGGCATCAAATTTAAATTTGGATTTCCAGCTCTCAAATTTCGCGGTGATGGTGGAGTCAATCCCGTTGCATGGTGAGATTTCTATGGAAGCCGGATGGCTAAAATCCTTGAGCGGAATAACTTCTAATTCGATGGAGCCACTAGAGAGCAAGTGATCTCCATCACAGTCTCCCTCCAACACTAGATCATACACTACTCTTCCGCCACATCTTCTGGGCAGCTCAATAAAACCGGGATTGGGAGAATCAGGATTCACATTGTATCCATAGTCATATAAGAATGTCTCTCCTTCTCTCTCCGCTACATAGACTTCGGCCCCGCTGTTTGATCCTGTACCTCTTCTTACAATACGTACGTTATCGCAATCAGTGCCACCTCTCAGTAGACTGTCCAGTGCTTCCCGAAACACATTAGCAATATCTTCATTGGATGCCGAAGGATCTATCTGTCGGGAAACAGAGAAAGTGCCAAAATCAAAAATATCTTCTTCCGGTGGTGGTTCTGGCTCACCAGTATAGTCGCAACCACTTATATTAAATAAACATATATGGCCGCCCGCTCCCTGTCCATAAATATCATAATTTAAGCACGAGAGTACGATTATCATTGAAGGTAGTAAGTTGAATAAGGGATTGCTCTTCATTTTGTTATCTGATTTGCGGGGTCAAAAGGTCGAGGGTCCAAGATTTAGAAATAAACATGCTACCGAAGGCAATGGACAAAATAGGACTGCCAGCGAATGCATATTTTCACCTTTCGAAGATACTTTACATGATTACTTTTTGAAATCCCCAATTCAGGTGGAATCGCCTCTTTTCTACCACCTAAATAGGGGATTGTTGTTGGCGCCAATAATATTTACTTTTGTCCATACCTACTAGAATAAAAATTGAGGTGAAGAAAATCAACGTTGGAATTATTGAAGACGAGGCCTTTGTGAGAGAAAGCCTAATATCCCTATTTAGTAAACAGGGAGACCTTTGCATTCATAGTCAAGCAGGTGATGTACATTCTTTTTTAGCCAATCATGGCATCGAGGATATACAGGTGCTCTTACTGGATATCAATCTGCCTGGCATCAGTGGCTTGGATGGTATGAGCGCCTTAAAAAAGGCCATGCCCCAAGCCGAGATCGTAATACTCACTACTTATGAAGATGAAGAGGTGATCTTCCAAGCCCTGTGCAATGGTGCTTCTGCCTATTTATCCAAGCGCAGTTCGACGGCGGATATTGTGAAAGCCGTGCACACAGTGTTGGCCGGGGGCTCTTTTATGTCTCCCTACATTGCTCGTAAAGTCATCCAACATTTTACCCCCGTCAAGAAGAGTCGGAACTTGGAATCGCTTACACCGAGACAAAACGAGATCTTAGAGGCACTCAAACAAGGCTATAGCTACAAGATGATCGGTGAAAAACTGCACATTTCGGTAAATACGGTAAGTGATCATGTGAAAGCCATTTACAGTAAATTGCATGTACATAGTAAGGGCGAACTGCTCTCCAAAGGATTAAAAGGTGAACTTTAACTTTGATTCTTTTTACATTCATGCATGCATGATTCGATTGTCTATAAGCTCTTGATCACTTGGATCAGCTCTTTACTATGCCTTAATATCATTACTTCTCAGGATTTTTATTCTCGATTGATATCCATTGATGCCGGTTTACCCGGAAGAAATGTGACCGCCATTGCCCAGGATGACCAAGCCTACATCTGGATGGCTAGCAATCAGGGCATCTGTCGGTATGATGGATATGATATTACCAACTTTGGACTACCAGACAATATGTATCTGGAAATTTGGTCATTGGATGCCGTCTCTGATCGATTGTTCTTATTGGATGCCCAGGGCCAAATGTTTGTTTTTGAGTCCGAAACATTTACGCAGATAGACCTGCAAAGGGATTCCATTGTGAACTCAGTAGTGGATGTATATGTGGACGACAAAGGCCATATTCTAGTGATGCATACCGCCTCCGATCAAATCTTTTGTTATGATGAAAACTGGAGCCTGCTGTGGAAACAGGATCTTAGCGTATTCCCTTTGTACGTGGGAAATTTTGGGCGACAAATGGTGGTACAACAGAATGATCTATATTATGCGTTGCACGGAACAGATTCAATTGTGGTGATGAATAGAAATGGTGAAATCACCGCCAAATTAGGTATTGATCTAAAGAATACTGAAGACATCGCCACAAAAATATTCTCGATTGATGATCGGGTACTCATTTCTTCAGAAACAGGGATACATGAAGTGGTTAAAGATTCGGTGATAAGGAGATTCGATATACCTCTTGATTTGTCCAACATTGTCCATACCCATAATATGGTCCATTTCATGCACGGTGTCCACGTTAATGAGGTGATATTATATTCATCCTCGACGGATACCTACAAAAGCATTGATCTCGACATTTCCAATTACCCCGACCAGAGCAGGATTAACCAGATCACGTCAGACAAATCGGGAAATTATTGGCTGGCTACCGAAATTGGGGCGATTGTTGTGAATGAAAAATCCAGTATGTTTCAAACCTATCACCTAGAATTGCCGGATGTCGGTCATGACATAGGGAAAGGTTTGCGATCGATGATAGAAGTAGACAATGATATCTATTTTAGTACAGACGGGATTCCCTTTCTGAGACTGGATCCGAAGACTGGATCAATTGAAAACCTTTCGGATATTACCCAGACAGCGCACGGTCATTTTCACCAAATGGTTAAATCTGATCAACAACTGATAACCGGCTCTCAATTGATCTATGATGTCAATGCTCAACAGATAGTAAATAGTCAGGTCAAATCCACCGATCGGCATGCCTGGGTAGATTCTACCGGTAGTCTATTTGGCTGTGGCTATTATTTTTGCACCTTATACGATAGGGTGCAGGGGGATATGCTCAACCGCTTTTTTGCCGGTGAAACCAGAAAGATCAAAGAGGATCTCTGGAACCGCCTGTGGATATGCGGAGCCAATGGTTTGATACAAGTCACATTTGATCCTCCTCTACTGTATTACTTCCCTTCCTCCAAACCTGTGATCAAGGAAAGCGACGGATTTGAAAAGATCATTGGACATCCATTACCGTGCAAAATAGTATATGATTTTAATTTTGAAAACCAACAGCAAGTATGGCTGGCAACTTCTGAGGGATTAATCCATTTTAATGTAACGACCGGCGACTGGAGTACATTTGGTCTGGCTGAAGGGCTACCTAATGAAACTGTATATTCAATCTTGCCTGAAGGTGATTCCGCTTTATGGTTGGGCACGGGAGGAGGACTTTGTAGATTTGATTTGAAACATTCGACTATGGCCACTTTTCACACCGAAGACGGTATTGCGCACAATGAATTTAATACCAATTCTACTCTGATCACATCTTCTGGAGACTATTATATGGGTGGAATAAATGGAATCACCAGGTTTAGACCTGAGGATATATTACAAGGACTGAATTCTGAAAATTACCTGCCTTTATTAGTAAGGAAAATCAGCTTTTTCGATGGACAAGAAAATCGTATAATAGGTACTGCCAAGGCAGATCTGGTAAGGGAGATCAGCGTCCCCCCACAAGCCAAAATATTGAGTTTGGATGTAGCTTTAGCAGATTTTACCCATCCGGAAGACAACGTATTCTCCTTTTGGATGGAGGGCTTAGAAGAAAAATGGTCGGCACCTTCTACCAACCACGAAATGAATTATTTTAATCTTCCATCTGGCAAATATACGCTGCGGGTCAAAGGTGGCAGTGAACGTACAGGCTGGAGTCAGGAAGAGCTGAAAATACCGGTTATTGTTCATGAGGCGTTTTATAAGACCATCTGGTTTGCGGTACTATTAACCATATCAATCTCAGGCCTGATATTTGGCTTAATTACCTGGCAATACCGGCAGCGCCTGAAGTTGGCCCAATTGCGCAATCAAATATCCAGAGACTTGCACGATGAAGTCGGTGGTGTCTTGTCCGGACTGGCCATGCAGATGGACCTGCTGGCAGAAGAAACATCGGGATTAATCCAAAAGAAGCTCCTTCATATTGCAGAAGGAAGCAGGAGTGTGGCCCTAAAACTCAGAGATGTGATTTGGGCCGTAGACTCCAGTCGGGATACCTATGAAGATCTGGAGGAACGCATGAAAGCTTACGCCCTGGAAATGCTCGAACCACTGGATGTTCAGGTTTACTTTCGCCGCAAAGGGATTAACCCATCTAAGCACATTGGATTAGAAAGCCGCCAGAACATACTGTATATCTTCAAAGAGGCCATTAATAATATTGCAAAACATGCTGAAGCCAGTAAAGTGGAAATTGTGGCAGAGCAATCTTCTGGTCAATATTCTCTGTCGATTGCAGACGATGGGAAAGGATTGCATGCTAATGAGGCATCTACTGGAATGGGCTTGAATAATATGCAGCAAAGAGCACAAAAAATTGGAGGACAAATAAATATGAGCAATCACTCGGGTACAACCATCACTATTCAAGTGCCGTGGCGGTAAGTTGCAATAATTTTCACCATGCCTTCAGTCTAATCATTGACATAGGCCCGCAATTGATACATTCGGAACAATTCTTCTGAGAAAATAAATATTCCTGTAACATTGGGATTAGCTTCTGAGCAAGAATTTGAGGTGCTGCTCTGTATTAATTCTTCAGCCATGGTACCTAATTCATTTGTTGTCGGAATGTAATTTAAGAGAGTCGGTGAGAACCGCGAAGGCTGATGGGAAGCATTGTCATATCCGTCTGCTTGCCCTTGAATTTCCGGCTTGCCACTACTCGGCAACCCATGAGGGCACGCATGACTGAACGTTATTTGGGCGTAAATTTGCACATAAATGTCATTGGCGATTGGTAGTCACTATTCTCTACTAAATATTTAGATATCAATGTTTCTTACCCACGAGAAATGGAGTTATGCTTAAGGTAATCGTAACCTTTGACGCAATGCCATCAGATAACACTTGCATTATTGATCCTAATTGTTAGGATCTAATGTGGCATTTCAGCCAATTCCTTAACTGCAGATTCCAGATCGCTGAGTTTCGAAGAGATTTTCTCATTTTGCTCAATCAGATCTCGATCCAGCTCCTCCAACTGCTGCTGCTCCAGGGTGAGGGCTTCAATTTGAACTAACAAGTTTTGGACATCTCGCTCTATAGACTGATTAACGACTGTTAGCTCCTGAATGGCTTTCACCAGAGGTACCACGAAAGTCCCGTAGCGCAAGCTATAGTAGTCCTTTGTATTCTTTGGTGCATCGATACCACTAAAGTCATAAGTCAATTGCTGTGCTGCTGATTCTACCTCCTGGGCAATAAAACCAGTGCGACGCACCTCAGTAGTATCCACCATACCATTTAAACTATTGTACTCAAAGCCCTGGAAGTTTTGACTCCACCAATCTTGCAATGCCTGTTGATCTGACTTATAAGTCACAGGTCGCAAAGCAGTAATAAATGAAAGACCAGGTACATCTTCCAAAACTTCCTTCTTGAATCGTGAGTCACTGACTACCGACCAGTCAACTTCCCCACCGATACTCGTTACCAGTCCATTGCCAATTCTGACCTGATTGCTTGCGGTAATCCCAGTGTTTGCACCTAAAGCAACAGAATTCGAAAATTCATCATCAAAATTATTGCCAGCATTGAAGCCCAGTGCCGAATTAAACGAGCCTTGACTATTGGAAGCCAGTGATTGACTTCCTATGGCCGTATTTGCGTCGGCTTCATTAAGATAAAGAGCCCGGTATCCTAAGGCACTATTTGCCAAACCATTCACGTTGGAATACAATGCCTCCACTCCCGTTGCTGTATTCTCCATTCCAGCCACATTACTGAACATACAATGGGCTCCAGCGGCAATATTATTGGCACCAATCACATTGCCTGCCAGCGTCTGATATCCCAGAGCAATGTTGTCGTTTCCCGATTGATTGGACCACAGAGCTCTATATCCGAGTGCAATATTATTGCTGCCCGACCCATTTGAATAGATGGCTTTAGCTCCTATCGCAATGTTGTCCATTCCAGCGCTTTCATCAATATCACTGCTTAAAAGGGCTTCAAAGCCTACAGCAATGTTTGAAGTTTCAACAGTGCCTGTATCAGGACCCGGTACCTCATAAAGGGCCATAGCCCGATAACCAATTGCAATATTATCATTTGAGTTCCTGCTGCTTGACAAGGCTTCATACCCCACAGCCAGATTTCTGTGACCACTGACATTAGAATATAAACTTCTACAACCTACCGCTGAATTTTCATCACCGCTTTTATTCAGAAACATAGACTCACCTCCGAATGCAGTATTTTTGGATCCTTGTAAATTATTAAATAAGCTCCGATGACCGACACCTGTATTGCATTCTATTGCTTCCCAACTGGGTATATTTATTCCGGATCCTTCCCCGATGAAGACTGATTCTCCAGCATTCATCATCCGAATTCGGCCTTCTTCGATCATCAAATCAGAAGGACCAGGATCAATCATCGGCTCTTGGGCCTGAATTTCAGCTGATTGATCGCTCAATACAATCAAAAGTAGTATCGTGAAAAACGACTTAGTCATTGCCTCCAATTTTAGAATCTCTAATAGTTGTTCTCTGGCTTTCCCCCCTGATCTCCTCCATCATCGAGGTAAGATTATTCGCTCTCTTCAATTGGGCCTCGCCGGTAATCCACTGCTGCTTCTTTTGATCAAGCAAGCGCTTATTCTCAAGACTAATATGCCCTATTTCCATCGTCACTTCAACAGTTGCTTCTTGAAACTCCTGGAAAGAGTTGGCAATTTCCTGAACTGCTTTCACCAGGGGAACGGTCAGCGTTGCATACCTTAGTCCATAAGTTTCAGTATCGCTTCCTGGAGCATCTACGCCACTAAATTCATACTTCAAATTTTGAGCTACTGTCTCAACCTCTTGCGCCAGTAGTCCACTGTAGCGAATGAATGATGTGTCGGGGAGAAGGTCAAGCGTATCTAACGGATCTTCCGGGTAATTGGTTTGCCACCATTTAGCAATGGCCTGGTGATCTACCAAATAGGTTACTGGTCGTAATGCAGTGATAAAATCGACACCAGGAACATCTTCCAATACCTCCTTTTTAAACTGTGCATCGCTTACCACTGACCAATCTACGGGACCACCAATGCTCGTAACAGTCGGATTGCCGATTTTAGCCCTGTGGCTCACACGAGTACGACTTCCAACTCCAATCAAAATTGTGTTGTAGGTTGCATCACCAAAGGTACTTGCAAATGCTCCAAACCATGAGTTATGTGTCCCCGCGGTATCGTCAGTAGTCGTTTGCAGCTGATTTCCGAAAAAAGTATTATAGCTTCCATTCCTATCCTTTCCCGCATGAGAACCTAGGGCTGTATTATGATCTCCTGTACTCCTTCTAACAGCCGAATGTCCCACAGCAGTATTAAAGCTGCCCGTGGTATTCTGAGATAAGACATGGTATCCTATTCCAGTATTGTAATTTCCATCTGTATTACCAACTAGTGCTCTTGTACCTGCAGCTGTATTAAAATTCCCCTCTTGACATGAACCAAGGGCACTGCTTCCAACAGCAGAATTTCCATTTCCCCCATTCTTGAAAAGGGCATGATTCCCAATAGCCGTATTCTCACGTGCGGGTTTTTCAAGCGCAGTTTCAATGCCATACATGGCCTCGTATCCAACAGCTGTATTATATGTCTCTGGGTTTGCCACGTCTTCTTCGATAAAGTGCTGAGATAGTGCGCGAAACCCAACTGCGGTGTTGGCACTGAGGCTTTGATTTAAGTTGAGCGCTTCATAACCAACTGCTACATTGGAATTACCTGAAATATTAGAATACAGTGATTTGCAGCCGATAGCTGTATTTAGATTACCATCTTCGTTAAAGAGCATTGCTTGCCCGCCAATTGCCGTGTTGTTCGAGCCGATTGAGTTATTGAATAGTGATCGATGGCCCACACCGGTATTGCACTTGATCGATAGCCAGTCGATGATATTCATACCTGAGCCCTCGCCGACATAAACCGATCCGCCTGGATTAATAAATTGAATCCGGCCATCCTCAATAATCAAGTCAGGAGCCTGAGAAAAACTAGGATCGATATTCGACAGGTAGGTCGTACAAAAAAGGAGAATGAAATACCAATTTGTTTTCATGATTGTTGTTTGTGACTGAAAAGTACGCTCAAAGCATCAGCTCATTTTTTGGGTCTAGATATCTCCAATTTGCCCTTGACTCTTTGCGTTTTGGTTGTTGCCTTCACAAAGTTTTGCTCAATTTCCTCCAGTTTTACTTGAAGTGACTCATTTTCTGCAAAACGTGGCAGACTTTGTTGGCCTAGACGCTCATTTTCAGATTTCAAACGCTTGATTTCTTGGATAAGCTCTTCTTTTCGGTCTTCCAAAATTTGATTCTGTTCAGCAATTTCCTGGACTGCTTGAATCAAAGGCACTGTAAAGGTGCCATAGCGTAGACCGTAATAGTCTTTCCCATTCTTTGGCGCATCCACACCACTAAATTCGTAGCCCACATTCTGTGCTGCGGCCTCCACTTCCTGCGCAATAAAGCCAGTGAAGCGTACTTCGGTCGTATCGTATAGTTGATCAAGAATCTCAATAGGATAATTGGGATAATTCTTTTTCCACCAACTCTTAAGTTCCCCCCGATCTACCAAATATGTCACAGGACGTAAGGCATTTATGAAACTCAACCCCACCACATCCTCCTGGATATCTTTTTTGAATTGTGCATCACTGAAGGCTGTCCAAGCTACTGGGCCACCTATGGAAGAAACCGCAACATTCCCAATTCGAACTTGATCATCAGCCGTTAAGCCGGCCAAAGCACCGATTGCGGTGGCATTATCCACGATGTCTTCCAGGTTGTTTCCAGCGAACAATCCCAGAGCAGTTAGACCATGAGAGCGTGCTGATGAACTGGATGTATCTTCTTTCGACAATGCTTGATGCCCAGCAGCTGTGCCACTTTGAATCTTTTTATGACTCAATGCTTTGAAGCCAAATGCTGAGCCATCTATGCTTTTCATGAGGGATGAATCACCCACTCCGGTCGAATTTTCACTTTCTGTCAAAGTATTTTGGCCCACACCTGTTCCAATATGGTACAAAATATTAGGGTCACCGGTAGTGTTAATGCCTAATAGAGCTGCTCTTCCAATTGCCGTGTTGCTTGGTGAATTCTCCGCATAAAACAGAGCTTGCTTACCGATGCTGGTATTCGAACCAGCAAGACAAGCATAGGAAGCTTGCTTACCAATAGCAGTATTGTCAGAGATACTACTACTCCCACCGTGCGGAGGCCTTGTACCGTGCATAGCCTCGTTTCCAATTACAGTATTAGTCACATAAACTCTGGCCTGGTCACCATGGTCGCCAAAGAAAGCTCTGTATCCAATAGCCGTATTCCTCATGTTCCTGAAGCTGACCTCTCCGAAAACTGCATATCCCAGCAGAGTATTAAAAAATTCATCAGAAGTTAAGGCAGCTCTGCACCCCAAGGCAGTGTTATAGCTGCCATTTACGTTGGAAGAAAGTGCGTATCCTCCCAGAGCAGTATTGAATGACCCCCTAGTGGTCTTAAAAAGGGCATGATGGCCTACTCCGGTGTTACACTTGATGGACTTCCAATCGATATTCATTCCGGATCCATCGCCAACAAATACTGACTCTCCCGGGTTTAGGAAATGGATTCGTCCTGTTTCTATAAGTATATCGGAGGGGCCCTGATCCATGGGTTCTTGAGATACCAAGAAAGTAGTGGATATCAGGACCAGCATTACGATTTGGTTTAGTGATGATTGAGTTTTCATGGTGTTATTGCTTTGGGTCATGTAGCCATGTATTGCTTCTTTTACAAGCTATGAGCCTCCATTCCAAGGATTACAAGTGGCTTAATCTTCACCGATTGAGATACATTAGTTTTCGTTTATCTAGTTTGCGCTGCGATTCTCTGTCCATTATCTTCCGTGCCGAATGAAGGATTCGATCTAAGGTTTCATCAGCGAAGGTCCGTCTAATAGGGAAAGACAAATTAAGAATGACGACTTGATCAATCCTATTCATTGTACTTATTTATTATGTCAAAAAAGATCTGCAAAGCAGGACCAATAATTAAAGTATTCATCTATTTACTGGAGTATTGCTGGCAATGATTAAAAGTCGTGAACAATCACTTTGCGCGCAATCCCCTTTAAGGGTGGAAAATTTAATGGCCGGGACAATTAATAAGACCACTGCATCAATCTATCCTGGATTTGAAGCATTTATTATCCCCTATAAGGAGGAGGTGAAGTTTCTACGTGTAGATCAGTTGCCTGGAAGAAAGAGGATTGACGCAAAGCGATACCGCACCGGATCTTGATTTCCTAATCTGTATCTATCGTGACTGCCACCCTGCAGCAGTGCGCCACATACGATTACTGTTCAATTGCTTGGCCCAGATCTTTGCGTGATTCCGCATTTGACGCTTATAACTTCTCATACGAGTAAGGACTAGTGAGGCTGCTCCGGAAAGTGCCATCTTCATAAAATGAGCCTATTTTGGATGAGATTTTCACTTTTTCGAGATTGGGTGATGTCTGAGTATCAGCCGATTGAGAAAAATGGAAAGATCGCCAAAGGAGCCATTTTTGATTTGGCAACCTTTTCGGAGCAGCCTCACTAGTTGGTATTCCGATGACTAGGCACCGGTTGGAAACTTGGATCATCTTCAATAAACCCGTACTGATTTAACCCCTGTTTTCGAGCATCCTCCTACCAGTGGGATGATCTTTCGGCGTTTCCTTCCACTGCATAACCCGAAACCAAATCATATCTTTATTTCATATTCTCTTCCCCCATAGCTATTGATGTAAAATTACTCTCCCGAACCGCCAGAAGCACATTCATGGCTGCTCCACGCCAACCTGTGTTCAACGAATATTATCTTTAGTGACAAATGAAAAGGCCGTGGGTTTCTTTGCTATTACTGGGACTCCTTACCACAGTTGATCTTTGCTTGTCACAACCTGGTTTGCCAACTGCCATCTTAGTCAACCAATCAGTGGTTGACAACAGTGCCCTGACCATCGATGGCAACTTTGGCCAGGCCATCAATGGAAAGTCATTTCAGCAAGATGCCCTCGTGACCCACAAGGCCTATCAATACATCGGATTTTACGACCACCAGCGCCAAGTGTGCATAGGTAGGCGCAAATTACCCAACGGTCACTGGGACATCATACGCTTCTCGGATTATGACTTTCAAAGCAATGATGCTCATAATACCATATCGCTTGGCATATGTCCGGTGGATGGGACGATCCACATCGCCTTTGATCACCACGGAGACACGTTACATTACCGGGTTTCTCAAAAAAATGTTGCAAATCAGCCCGAATCAATCGAATGGCATGAATCGATCTTTAGTCCCATTAGGTCCCATCTGCAAGACAACCAGGTTCTGGTCATAACCTATCCTCGGTTTTGGCAGACGCCAGATGGTCATTTACAATTTGGTTACCGGCGGGGTGGCTCGGGAAATGGTGATCGAATGTTAGTGGACTATGATCCCGAACTTGGTATATGGAAGAATACCAGACAAATCGATTCCGGAAAAGGAATATTTCGAGATGCGCTGGGTCAGAGTAGCTCCAGATGTTCTTATCCCAATGGTTATCAGTTTGGTCCAAACGGAAAATTGCACACAACATGGGTGTGGAGAGAGAGCAGTCAAGGAGCCAATCACGATCTTATTTACGTCTACAGCGAGGATCAGGGAAATACCTGGTTTAATAATCTGGATCAGAAACTTCCTGGTATACCACATGTGCAATCGCCCGGCATCATTGCAGTTGAAATCGGCCGCAATTACGGATTGATGAATACGCACGGTCAAACAATAGACTCTAAAGGACGAATTCATGTGGTTATGTGGCATTGTACTGATGAATCCCTAAAGGCTGTGGGGAGTACACCAGGTAAAGAAAGGTGGGGTCCACCGGAAGCCCGTTATTACCATCATTATTGGAGGAGTCAGGATGGCCATTGGAACCATACTCAGTTGCCGATGTTGGCTGGCAGTCGACCCAAGATCTTTGCAGATGTACAGGATAATCTTTATCTGATTTATGGCGATCGCAATCAGCACTCACAACAAAGTAATCTGAATATCGTCTTTGCGTCAGCTGAAAAAGACTGGATTGACTGGGAAATCATTCACCGGCAAATTGGCCCATTTGTCAATGAAATGCTTGCTGATCCCTATCTCTGGTATGATGAGGAAATTCTCTCAATACTGGTTCAAGATGCCCCTGCCTATCCCCATGAACGAACCGCTTTGAAAGTCTTAGATTTCAAATTCGAATAGTTTCTTCCAGCTTATCCTCACACAAAAGGTTTTCCAACCACGAAGACTGCCTACTTTTGCTGGTGTAATGGAGAAAAATTCGCTAAGGGACGATTTCGAAGCTTTGTTTAAGCGGCACTACCAGGACCTGGTGCTCACTTCTTATCGAATAACCTCTCACAGACCAGCCTCCGAAGACATTGTGCAGGACCTTTTCGTCTATTTATGGAAAAATTCCCTGTCCTTGCGCATATCCGGGTCGATAGAGTCCTACCTAAAAAGAGCCACCATTAACCGCTCTCTAAACTGGCTTCGCGATGAACAACGAACCAAGCTATATGCCGAAACTCCCGAGAGTGTTGATCGAGATTCCACAAGCGACGTATCTGATGAGAGACTTGTCAAACTAAAAGAGGCCATTCAGGCCCTTCCAGAAAAATGCCGATTAATTTTCATGTTGCACCGATATGAGGGCCTCACGACTAAGGAGATCGCCAACTATCTGGATCTATCCCCCAAAACCATCGAGAATCAACTCGGGAAAGCCTTGAAGCTACTCCGTGAAAAAATCTCCTAATTTTTTTGCTTCCTGTGGGGGTACTTGATTTTTCAAGTGTCTTAGAAGGGAATAAAATCATAGCATGAATCCGTCTCAGCAATTTACGGAAGAAGACTATGCAATAATGGTGAAGTTCTTTGAGCATTCTCTTGACCAGCCAGTTTTGCAGCGGTTCGAGAAACGACTTGAAGACGATCCCAAATTTGCTGCGGAGGTGGACCGGGTCTCCAAGATCTGGCATTCATCAACATTGGCATCACTGAAACTGGAGATCAATGCAGAAGCAGCATTCCAGCACGTGAAATCAAGAATTGCTGCTGAAGGAAAGGAAAAAGTTCATCCATCAGTCAACCACCGAAGAAGGCAAATGAACATCATGATAAAGGTGGCCGCAGTCTTTCTTCTTATGGTATTGGCTTTTACTGGTTATGATTACTATGCACATTCTGTAATCATCGTTCAAGCAGAGCATCGCGTACATCGTATTCAATTGCCCGATGGTTCAAACTTAGTACTTGGCAAGGGATCTGAAGTAAGCTACGCCAGAAATTTTCGCAGTACGAAAAGAAGAGTAAGCCTGAAGGGTAAGGCCTTTTTTCAGGTCGAACATGATGCAAATAGACCGTTTGTCGTAAATACCATTGCAAGCACTGTCGAAGTGCTCGGAACCGAGTTTGAGGTAAGTAGCGATTCGATGGAGACCAGTGTGAGTGTAAGAAGCGGATCGGTCGCGTTGGCCTCCAGTAATTCTGCTAGGCAGATCATTTTAGAAAAAGGGGAGACGGGATACTTTGATCCAATAAGTGACCAGTTATCTCAAAAATCAACTACTCCTATCGCTTTTGATTTTTGGGCTACGGGTAAATTGACCTTTACCAATAACAAACTATCTGAAATTATCACTGAGCTCAACCATTTATTTGATAAGAATATCCGGCTAAAAAATCCCGGTTTGGGAAATTGCCGGGTCAACACTTCATTTATCAAACCAAGCCTCGACGAAATTCTAGACGAACTGCAACACCTCTTTAACCTTGAGGTTGCCAAAGATGGTGATACAGTTGTAATCAATGGAAACAGTTGCAAATAATGATCAGAAAAACAACCGTCTATTTCACCTTTCTGTTCGTGCTTTCAAATGCTGGAAGATCTGTGTTTAGTCAGGAGCAAGTTATCCATACACCCCTAGAGGGTGATATTGAGCACGTGGTATCAACTCTTCAGGCTGAGACCGGCTTTACTTTTTCTTATAGCCCTGACTTGATCGATACCAAACGTGAGGTAAAAGTAAATCCGGGCACTTTAAGCCAGATATTAAACTCACTGTTCCCTGAGGATGATTTCACGTTGTCTTACCGGAAGAATAAAATAATCATTACACCCAATCATAGTCAAGTCCCTCCCGAATTCACCATCAGTGGATATTTGCGAGATCTCGAAACGGGAGAAGCCCTGGTGGGGGCAACGCTGATCTTATCAGATCCTGTGACAAAGGACCATATCACTGGCACCTCAACCAATGCCTATGGCTTCTACTCGATTAGGTCATCTGCAGTGAGCGTCAAGGCTGAGTTCTCCTACTTGGGATACAGTAGCCAACAGATTTTACTGAATTTAGCGCAGGATACAACCATTAATATTTCCTTGCAAAGCCGCCAGCAAAATCTTCAGGAAATTATTGTTGTGGAGAACTCGGAAGAAATAATTGACGACCTATTGAAGTCTTCAACGATCGGAAAATCTCACCTGCACATTAAGGAACTACAATCATTGCCACCGTTTATGGGTGAAGTAGATCCCATTAAATCTGTACAGATGTTACCCGGGGTTCAAAACCAGGGTGAAGGTTCAACCAATTTTTATGTCAGGGGTGGTGCTGCAGATCAGAATCTCATCTTACTTGATGAAGCTCCGGTCTATAACCCATCTCACTTAATGGGCTTTTTCTCTGTGTTTAATCAAGATGCTCTGCGAAGTATTGACTTTTACAAGGGCAGCTTCCCAGCCAAATATGGGGGCCGCCTGTCCTCAGTGATGGAAGTTCACATGAAAGAGGGGAATATTCATAATTGGTCGGTCTCCGGAGGGTTGGGCACTGCCGCCGCCAGGCTCACCATCGAAGGTCCACTGGTCCGAGATCGCAGCTCGATGTTGATCTCAGCACGGCGCACCTATGGGGATCTCTTTCTCAAACTTTCATCCGATGAATATACCCGACAGACCTCGCTCTATTTTTATGACTTGAATACCAAGATTAACTACAAAATAAATCATCGCAACCGCATTTATCTCTCGGGGTATTTTGGGCGTGACCTCAATAAAATCCGGTCACTGCAATATGCAATAGATTGGGGCAATGCCACCGGCACTCTGCGATGGAACCATATATTTGGCAAAAATCTATTTTCCAATCTATCACTTGTTGCCAGTAACTACGATTATCTAATCGACATACCACAGTCCAGTTCTCCTTTTGACTGGAAAGCCAGAATCAGAGATCTAAGTTTGAAGTATGATTTTTCACATTATGTAAAACCAGGGCTTAGGTTAGATTTCGGGCTACAGTCCACTCACCACCACATTCGACCAGGTGAATCAGATCTCCGTCCTGAGGAGGGGGTACCAAGCGCAGAGTCCTTGGAGCACGGACTTTACATTACTGCAGATCACCAGCTATCAAGCCAAATTGCTCTGAACTATGGGATTCGGGTTTCGGCATTTCAACTGCTTGGGGGTAATCCCGTGTATCGTTACGACGATTTGGGCCAAATTACAAGTACGGAGATTTATTCAAAAGGTGAAATATATAAAACTTACCTAGGAATAGAGCCCAGAATTACAAGCCGATACAGCTTGACCGATCAATGGTCGCTGAAATTCGGTTATGGTCGAAATTATCAGTATTTGAACATGTTGTCCAACCTATCCCTTGGATTTAACGTATTCGATATTTGGATACCGAGTAGTCTTCATGTGAAACCCCAACGCTCTGATCAACTGTCCTTGGGTATTTTCCATCAAGGTCAAACATCCAATTACGCTCTCTCTATCGAGGGATATTACAAATGGTTGGAAAGGCAAATAGATTTTCGAGACCATTCCTCACTCATTCTAAATCCTCATTTGGAAGGCGAACTTTTGATTGGCAAGGGCAGAGCTTATGGTATAGAATTTATGGTACGAAAACAACGAGGTAAATTGAAAGGCTGGCTGGGATATACTTGGAGCCGTTCTTTCTTGGATATCAACAGTGTAAATGGGGGGAAGGAATATCCAACATCGTATGACCAACCCAACGTAGTTAATTTCTCAGCCTCCTACCGACTTCATCGGCGGTGGAGCCTTTCGGCAAATTTTGTTTATTCCACCGGGCGACCCATCACTCTACCGGTGGAAAGCTTTTGGTACGATGGTCACATAGTGCCCATTTACGGTACCAAAAATAGCCAACGCCTTCCGGATTATCACCGACTCGATCTCTCCGCAAACCTTTATCGAAAAAAGGTCAATCCAAAGAACGACAGTTATTGGACTTTTAGCTTCTACAATGTCTATGACCGGCACAACGCTGCTACTGCATTTGTCAGTGCCGAATTGGAGGATATTGACCTTGTAAAAAATGCCAATCAGTCGGTCTATCATAAACTTTACATTTTTGGGATCATTCCCAGTGTAACCTACAATTTCAAATTTTGACGGAAATGAAATGGTTTTTAAATCTAGCCACAGCCATATGCATACTCCACTTCACATCTTGCATCGAAGCACTGGAATGGGACGATGAAATTCAGCCTACCGGGACAATTATCGTAGAGGGGTTGATCACGGATGAATCCGGACCTCACACAGTAAGACTCAGCCGCACGCAACCGGTCATCGTGGATGGGCCAGGACAGGGAGTAAGTGGAGCCATTGTTACTATAGCTGACGGATCAACCGAGTATGACCTTAGGGAAGCTGCACCAGGCATCTATGAAACAGATGCCGAGTTCAGCGGTCAGGTTGGCAAGACCTACACCCTCAGAATTGAAATTGATAATGAAGTCTATACAGCGACTTCGAAGATGCCGGCAGTGGACCCCCTTAGTGCCATCGAATTCAGACCTTGGGCCGGAGATCCATCCAATCCAGAAGGCATTCAGTACTTCGAATTTACTTACCGTTCCAATTTTGGGGTACCTACTCCCTACAACTACTCCATCCACCTGGAAATGCCCGAAAATGTAAGGGAATTCTATCCTCCACAATGGGAAATGCCAAGTTGGGTAGAGCGACGCCTGGCGTCTGGTGATCATGTCCTGATCGACAGTAGCTATTATTTGCACGCCAGTATTGAGCCACCGGCTCTCTTTGCCTATGGAGAGAGTACCTATGCAGGTTTTACCTACGGCTCAATAATCACGGAAAAATTCCTTTCGATCACACCAAAACATTACGATTTTATTCGTGCCGTGCTCTCAGAGACTGATTGGAAGGGGCTGGGACCGTTTGGATATATTCCAGCTGATGTCCCCACCAATTTGTCAAATGGGGCTAAAGGATGGTTTGCAACCAGTGCGGTAGCAACCGTAGAAACGGTAGTAGAGTAGTGCCCGTTCTTCTGAAGCGTATGTTCGCTTCTTAGATGACGAAATGAGGCGTCAGGAGGAGTGGTTTTTGTACGCCTTAAATTGGAGCCAAGAATGTGTCATCAAATTGCTCTTTTGCTCCCTGATCATCGCTCAACCCACTAGCCAGAAAAATAATGTCAACAACAGTCCATCTTCATTGGCTAATGTTCTCGAAAAATTTGAAAAGCCCCAAGCACGGCTAAGTTTCAAGGTCAGTTTCCCAAGAATTTTTCAAGCAGTCTATCCTTGGATGTTATGGCTGTTGATCTCTAAAGCTCATAACATCGTATCTTCACAAGTAACAGTCGTGAGCTGAGGGAATTGATCCCAGCTTAGGTCAATATGGAGGAGCTTAACAAGTGTACTTGGTATCCAACAATGGGATCACCTTTTGTGAAATGTCTTATCAGTAAAATACCCTCTTGATGAAATACATACTCTTATATTCATTCTTGTTCTTTGCATTGCTGATGCAAGGGCAGGTTCAAAGTCCACATGAAAATGTCATGATAACCTCACATGGGAAAAAAACCCAGGTCATTACTAATGATAAGGGGGAACTACAAATCAACGTATCGCCCAAGGATGTCAAAAAGTTTGAAGCCAATGGATTGGTATACTACAGTAACTTCGGTGCCAAGGGAGACGGTAAGACCGATGATATGGATGCTATTGCAGCGACCCACGCTTTCGCCAACCAGCATGGCCTTTTTGTCAAGGCCGACGAGGGGGCGACATACTATATTGGAGGTAAGGAACGCATGGCAGTTATTCAAACCGACACCGATTTTGGACAGGCGGCCTTCATCATTGACGACACCGAAGTCCAGAACCGTAATGCATCTATTTTTATGGTCAGTTCCAGCCAGCAATCGTTCAAGCCCAAGGGGATAACCTCTATATCAAAGGATCAGCAGAAAATCGACGTCTCTTTGCCCGGCACTTGCCTGGTTACCATCACCAACTCCCATCTAAAGCGTTACATCCGATTTGGGTTAAACCAGAACAATGGGTCCGCTCAAACCGATATCTTCGTCGTTGATAAAAGTGGGTATGTGGATATGGATGCTCCAATCATCTGGGACTTCGACAAGATTACAGATATCATTGCCATACCTATAGACGAGAAAACGCTGACAATCACCGGTGGAAGGTTCACCACAATGGCCAATAGAGCTGAATCGAAGTATACATATTATAGTCGAAACATTGCGATCAGGCGTTCCAATGTGGTGGTAGAGGGGCTGGAACATCGCATCACGGGAGAAGGTGACCATGGCGCACCCTACGGTGGGTTTATCAATATCCGAGACTGTGCTTATGTCACCGTCAAGAACACCACCCTTACTGGTCACAAAACCTACCGTACCATTGGCTCGGCAGGGAAGCCTGTCTCCATGGGCTCCTACGACATCTCGGTCAATCGTGCCATCAATGTATCATTCATTAATTGCAACCAGACCAACGATATCAATGACCGCACCTACTGGGGAATCTTAGGTTCAAACTACTGTAAGAATCTTCTTTACGACAGTTGTACCCTCTCCCGGTTTGATGCCCATATGGGGGTAGCCAATGCCGCCATCAGAAACTCTAGTCTGGGGCACATGGGTATCAATGCCATCGGAAGCGGGACCTTTGTCGTGGAGAATACCACCATCCGTGGGAGGAACCTCATCAACCTGCGCCGTGACTACGGCAGTACTTGGCAGGGAGAGTTCATCTTCCGCAACTGCATTTTCGTTCCCTCCGGAGGAAGACCTGCCACTGCCAGCCTGATCGGTGGTTCTAATTCCGGGCAGCATGATTTCGGGTACACCTGCTATATGCCACAGCGGATCATCATTGAGAACCTTCACATCGAGGACTCCAATCATCCAGAAGATTACCAGGGTCCCGCCATTTTTGCAAATTTCAACCCAGAAATGACCAACGATTCCTACCGGGAGAAATTTCCCTACGTTAAAACCGAGGAAGTCATTCTGAGAAATGTAACCACTGTCAGCGGCAAGGACTTGAGGCTTAGCGATAATCCTTTCATGTTCAAGGATGTGAAGGTAGTGATCGAGTAACAGGGCCTACATGGCAAACACCTTACCGCAATGATGACATAACCCCCATGGACCGTCTACCCACGTTAGTCAGAGGAAAATCTGCAATGAAGTAGTGCCCATAAAGCAACTTCAAAATATGATCAAGGTCTTCTACACCCTAGGCAGCAAATCAATCTTAGGGATTGAACCCGTCATCTTAAATCCTAAAATTTAGAGGGACCTCATCGTCAGCACTAAAATTGGTCATCATCTCCTAGAATATTTTAGTAAGATTAGATGGATAGAGAATATATTAAGCGACTACTACCTGAATTTAAAGATTCTCTAGTCAAGAGAATCAATGAAGGGAATGAAAACTGGGTATTTGAAATTGATAAGGAAATAATTGTAAAAATTCCCAAAAATGAAAAAAATAGAATCAAAATTCAGAATGAAATCAAGTTTATAAACGTTGCAAATGCTAATGCTACTTTGAAAAAACTTCTGCCCCACGTTTATTAAGGGAGTAGATGGAGAATATCCAATATTCATGTACCAAAAGTTAAAGGTAAATGCATTGAGAAAAAGATTCATGATCTAAGAACAAAACATAGCATAGCTTTGACAGCTAGGAAACTATTTGTCAGAATTACATCATACAAGGAATAGAAGTATTTTTCAATATATCATCGATACCGAGAAACTCGAGATAGAGAAATTTATTAGGCATTCATATAAGTCAAAAAATATTATTCTTAAAGGTTTAGAGAAAAAACAAAAGCATCAATTTGTCAGTCTTTACAAGGCAGATCTTCATAAGTTGCTCAAAAGAAGTGAAGGTGAAATGAAGCTAAATAACTTTGAATTAGCCCTAAAAGGCTAAAAATGCCAAGATGAGAAAGGTCGTCAAAACCGCAGTGAAAATGTTCTTCCAGAAAAGCATAATGTCGTATCTTCCTCCCATCAAAGGATTTAAACACCAAGCCTGGAGGCAGACTTAGCTCAACCAAATGGGCAATGTATAAGCGATCTTAATGGCAATACAACCTGTAAATTATTTGATTAGATTTCTGTTGGAAATTATTGCACTTATGTCGGTGGCCATATGGGGCTGGAAACATGGCGATGGATGGCTTCGGTATTTTCTTGCTGCCGGGTTCCCAATAATCCTTGCCATAATTTGGGGCACATTTGCCGTGCCCAATGACCCAAGCCGATCAGGCTCAGCACCCATCGTCACTTCGGGAGTTATCCGCCTGGCAATCGAACTGGGATTTTTTGCCTTTGCAGCATGGTCACTTTCCGATATCGGATGGAGCAAGGTGAGCCTGATATTTGGAATCGTTGTATTGCTTCACTATGTGGCATCCTACGATCGCATTTTGTGGTTATTATCTCAATAGAATGATCGATGCATTCTAAAATGACTTGATTTCAATAATTTCGTTCATACGACCTATAGAGGTAGCTATCACTTGAATGAGTCTTCATGAAACTAAACCTCCTGATCATCATTTTGGCCTTATTCACCCGAAGTTGCAGTCAGCAAGATCCTGAACAACCCAAAATAGATGAAGTGTCCTTTAGTTATTCTCTTCTGCATGGTCTAGAACCAGAAACAGGCGTAACCCGAAGAGATCCTTCAGATGTTATTAAGGTGAATGATACCTTTTACTTATGGTATACAAAAACAGAAAAACACTATAGTGGTTATGATGCTTCGATTTGGTATGCAATTTCTAATGATAGTAAAACCTGGGAGGAAATTGGTGAAGCACTAGCCAGAGGTGAGCCCGGTGCATGGGATGCTTACAGTGTATTTACTCCAAATATCTTGAAAGCATCAGGAAAATACTACCTATTCTATACCGGTGTCCAACCCACCCCTGGTAATCTCCAGGGCAGGTTTGAAAATAATTCGGAAAATGATTTCACCGCCATCGGTCTGGCCGAGGCAGATCATCCCACAGGTCCTTTTGTACGGTCATTCCCAGATCCCATATTAAAAGTTAGCGACCACATTGATGATTTTGACAGCTATAGGGTGGATGACGCATGTCTCATTCATAAGGACAACAAGTACTGGTTGTACTATAAAGGCAGGAGTAGAAAATATGGGAATGAGGGCCCCAAATTTACAAAACTCGGTGTGGCGATATCTCGGTACCCGGAAGGACCATATCAGAAATATCAAGAAAACCCCATCATCGGAAGTGGACATGAAGTCTTGGTCTGGCCGTATCAAGGAGGGATAATATCCCTGCTGTCAGAACATGGACCTGAAGGACGAACACTCCAATACGCAGCCGATGGGATTCATTTTAAGAAGATAGCCTCTTTTGGATCTGACTATCCTAAAGCTCCGGGTTCTTTCCGAGTCGATGATTTCAAAAACGTTTCAAATCAAACTGAAGGAACTTCCTGGGGAATTTCGATGTTTTATGGCGACAAGGAGAAATGGCCCCACCTTTTGCGATATGAAATATCGCTGAATTAATTTTTCAAAAACAAGTAATGGGGCAAAAGGGTCCAATATCGTATGCCTTCGATCTGCTCATCATCTTTCACCCAAATAATGCAATAGGATTTGTTACGAGGCGCATTTATACAAAGTCAGCAAGCACTTTGGCGAATTGAAGAGCGATTCCTGCCAGGGGAGAACCAAGATCTGGGAGATCATTTGAGTGACGAAACCGCTTGCAGGTGGGTAGTTAGTGAGCTATGGCGACTTGTGCTGACACCACAGTTCATCAGTACCGTGATCCTGTCCAAAGGAGATGAAGGGATTGAACATTATTCTGCATTATCTCAGATTCCTTATCCGAATATTCCTAAAATCGATCGGCTGACCTTCACTCTGCAAAGCAATAAAGCCATTGGTCAAGGGAGTTCCATCCCTTTTATAGGCTGGATCATATCCTTCAACCACGCCTCCACCAATTTGAGGTAAGCTATATTGCAACACTGTATCTCCATTGATGAGATGCGTAATCAAGGAATCTCCCAAAACAATGAGCTCGGCCGTAACCCACTCATCACCAAAATAAGTATCAGAGCTGGAGCTAATACAATGCCTGGGATCAACGCGACCTTGGTACACCACATCTGTTCCGGGAGAGCACATGTTGCCGGTCGGCCTAGACTCACCACTTTTCAATCCACCCAGAAATTGCATCTCTACCGAGATCGGCCAATTTTGCTCAACCGGCATGGTATGGGGATCCTGAGAGTGAAACATGACTCCACTGTTTAAAATCGTATAGCTGGGAGCCCCGGGATGCAGTTCACCTATAAATCGATATTCTAAAGACAAATGGAAATGACTAAAGGGTTGGTTGTAATACAAATGTCCGAATCGGTCGTTAAATTCACCTTCATAATTATCATACCTTACCTTGATTAGACCTTCTTCTGCCCGAAAGGTCTGGCCATAGTTTTCTCCGACCTGGTAATGATGAATTTTTGTAGTCCACCCTTCTAGATTGTGACCGTTGAATAGGTTCAGCCATTCATCCGCTGCAAATTCGTCTGCTGAGGGCAGCGGTTTGGTCACATTACAGTGAACGAAAACCAACGCTACTACTATAAGGAAGAGAAATCTATCCGGCAGGGAGAGGTATGAACTCATGGAGATTGCAGTTGATGGACTGACAATTTAATAAAGATCTCCACAGGGATCTAATCCCCTTTGTTCCAGCATAATTTGAGCAATGGGTTGTGGTCGCAATCTCCATATGCTACTGACGGGATCAACAGCCGAAGTTCACCAATCATCAAATATGGAGCCTTCAGATCGGATTGCGATCTTTGTCGTGAAGAATAAGTAGCGGCACTTTGGGCTGAAGTGCCATTTCATGTGTGATGCTGACATGGACTAGTCGATTCCAAAACGATCGATGATGTGCCGAGAGAATTAGTAGATCAATATGATGTTGTTCGGCATACTCATTCAGTGCAGATACAATATCGACCCGGTCTAGAAAGACGTTGACAACATTTATTGCTCCTGAAGGATGCTCGATCTGTTCTCGACGATCTTGAACCCGGTCACCATCCCTACCCACATGCACAGCATGTAGTTGTGCATCAAAGCGCTTGACCATCGGAACTATGATATCTTCTACCTCTTTACGCATAATAGGTTCGTCTGAAGCGCACATCATCTGGGTAAAATGATGAAACTTAGCTTCTCTGGGGATCAGAAAAACCGGGCAATGCGCTTGCTTTGCGACATTTGATGAAACACTGCCAAACAATCTACCCATTACACCCGAATCTCCAGTTGCGCCCATTACAATGACGGTATCTTCCTCTTGCGAGGCCGACACTATTTCTTCGATGGGAAAGCCTACGACAAACTTTGCATCTACGGACACGGTTTCGCCATCGTTCTCTTGCGCTTTGTCTTCATAACTTTGTCTAAGTTCATCCAGTTGACTTTTCCGTTCGTCTTCGATACTGGGATCAATCATGTATCCAGTATTAAGCTGCATTGCCGGATAAAAAGCATGAAGCAATTGGATCTCCACCTTCATGTTTCTAGCCAAATCAAGGGCATAATCTGCGGCATTTTTTGCCGTATCAGAAAAGTCGGTAGGCACGATAATTTTCTTCATAAGAAAAGGTTTAACCTGCTTCTGCCAAAGCACATATGATGTCATGGGTGGTCACGATACCAACCAACTCATCATCTTCGATTATGGGAATTGCATGAAATACATTCTCCTTGAGTAATTCCAAAGCTTCTGCTATCGATGCCTCTGGACCTAATGTTGCCAAACCCTTAGTCATTACTTCACCTACGTCATAGGCATTAAGCCTACCTTTCTCCAAGATATCACCATAAGGTACATTGTCGTAATGCCGTTCATAGTACTCCAGATCACCTTTGCTGACTATACCGACGAGCTTCCTGTACTCAACGATGGGAATATGATGAAGACTGTGGGACTCAAAAACCTTCTTTACGTCCATCAATGTATCCTTAGGATGCAAGGTGACCAGTTTCGTGGTCATTATTGAAGATACTTTATCTCTAATATCTAGTGCCATAGTTACTTATTTACCATTCAGATTTATTTATCAGTACTCCACAATATATTCCCGCAATTGCTTCCTTTAGATGACGGGAATCATCCACCAATATGATAGCAATCAAAGAGGAACGGCTCATGCACTTAACAATGTACTTCATATCTCCCTTCTATAGAGATAGTAGCAATTCTCAAGCTAAGAGTCTAGAACCAACTCATTAATTATTACTTACCCTTTCATTATTGGGCCTGCACAACTCTTCGTTGCATCCCTTTCCGGGATCGATTGCAACGTTTAAAAATCACGGTGATTGGCTGTATGAAGAAAGCCTGCCAAAGGCAGAATCACCCAGAAGGAAAGTACGATACATGCAACGATAAATCCCCTGTAGTCACCCAACACTTGTTTAAAGACAGCACCAGTAAAGCCCATCAGTGCTGCAATATCCAAGTTGATCATGACCAATACCCTGGATAAATCTATAGGGTTCATAAGGACACCCATCAATGCTACATTTTCCAAAGGATAGTCACGAAACATAGCAAGTAGAAGGAGAAATATGCCATCATAAACCACGGCTAAGAACAGCCAAGTAAAGATTGCAACTCCTACACCTTTTACCCTATTTTCGTATTTCAGACCAATAAAATAAGCCAGAGCTGTAAAAATTAGCGTCAGGAAAACTGCCACACCCAATAAATTCACAAAGCTCAGGAGACTGGGAGAAGACCAGACTCCAAAAATTGTAAACGGCACGATAAGACCTACTAAGATGCAAGCAGCTTGCATTGTTGCCACCCCTAAATATTGCCCTAGAAATATTGAACTCCGACTCAGTGGTTGCGCAAGGAGCAAATTGGTAAATTCTCGGGACGAATAGAAAAAAATAATGCCAAAAAGGATAGACAAAAGCGGGGTAAGAACCACCACAATGTTTAACAATGTGGTTATTGCCTGGGTATGATCGCGAGTGAGCAGCAGCAATGCCGAAGATAGCAGAAGATAAAACAACAAATAGGTGAGTACCCATAAACTTCTTATCAGATCATACACGCTATACTTTAAAACCTTTTTCATGGCACTGTCTTCTTTTCCGGAATCAAAGGCAGTTTCAATTGACCATTGGAATGAACCTTCCTTGCTTTCAATACTTCGGCAATCGCTCCTTCCAATGTCGGCTTACCATATTGCTGCTTGAGATCGGCAATGAGGCCGTCAAAAAATACCACCCCATCAAGAAGATAGATGATCCGGTCTGCCATTTCTTCGGCAAAACTCATGATATGAGTGGTAAGCAAAAGTGTTTTCCCTTGCTCTTTCTGGTTGCTAATATAACTGCGGAGGCGTTGCATTGAGACTGGATCTAATCCTGATGTCGGTTCATCCAACAAAATCGTATCGTTGTCACTCATCAGGGCCATGACCAAATTTACTTTCTGTAGGGTACCACCAGACAATGAACTCAGCGGCTGATCCCAGTAAATATCCAAGTCAAAGTAGGTTGCCAAGGTATTGTGACCTCCACTTAAACCCCTAATATCTGACACCAAAGCAATCACCTCCCTGACTTTCAAGTTTTCTGGAAACCTAGCAATCTGGGGCAGATAAGATATCTTAGACCGGTAAGCACCCTTCCGATCGATGACCCGTCCACCAACCTTCACTACACCACGATCCGGGATGACCATCCCCATGATGCACTTAATCAAGGTAGTTTTGCCAGAGCCGTTGGGTCCTAAGATGGCCGTGATACCTGGCTCAAACTCAACAGTTACACCCTTAAGCACCTCGTTTCGCTTAAATCGCTTATATAATCCCGCTATACTAATCATGAATACTCTTCATCAAAGGCTGGTTATCTACCACATTCTTGGGTGTATATAATGGATTTACTTTTTCAGCAAAATTTACCAAATCCACAAAAAGACTACGCAAAAGGACGACCGATTCCGGTGTTTGGTTCACAATATAATTGAATAGTTTGACCGGACGATATGGCACATCTCCAATGTTGTCTCTATCCAGGTCATAACCACTGTAATCGGCCCAATAGTTGCCATCAAATGAATTTTGATTTTTCCCACCATTATATGAAACGTCAAAGGAATTTGCAACGAAGGTGTTCTCATAGATTTTGTTATCCAAGCATCCTCCGCTGATCTTTAATGCCCATCCATTATTTCTGAACTGATTACGAAGGTAATTGATCCGTGACGATCCCTCAACGAAAATCGCTATACAGTTCTGATCGAAGATATTATTGATGATTTCAGCATCATAGATTTCTTTGAGCAGCAGGCCGTACGAAGATTCTCCCCAATTAGTCAAGAAGCGATTTTTTTCCATATGGATAAACTTGGAAAACATAACCGCAACTCCAGCTCCATTTCTTTCAAAGACGTTATTGCTATAGTTGTCATGATTTGAAAACATAAAGTGGAGTCCGTATCGCACATTGTCTCTGCTCACATTATTGGTCACGCTACTATTTTCAACGAATTCTAGATAAATCCCATCACGATGGCCAGTCACATAATTGCCATCGATGACAATATCGGTGCAATACCACAAATGAACGGCATTGCCTGATGACATTTCTAGCTTTGCCTCTCCCTTCAATTCATTGCCAAGAATTTTACTTTTTTTGCAATGCTCGAGGTAAATTCCGAAGAAGGTATCATAAAAACGGTTATTCTTAATCGTTGCTCTAGATACTTTTCTCAACCGTAGAGCAGCAAGATCTTTGATGTAGCTCGGTTTAACATTCTGGAATTGTATTCCCTCAATAGTGACATCGTCGGCGCTAACAATCATAATCTCTGCACTACCACCACCATTGATCATTGGAAAATTTTCACCAAGCAGATAAATTGATTTATCAACAATGATATTCGATTCAGTATACTGCCCACCTTTCAAAAGGATGGTATCTCCATGGTCAGCAATATCTATCGCAGATTGCAAGTTCTGAAGCTCACAGTTTTCACATACGGTCAAGGTTTGAGCAGAAACACTACTTATCAAATATAAAGGCAGACCTAACGATGTAAGTAAACCCCACCAGAACACCACACTTAGACATTTCTTCATTTGCTTGTACTTGACTTACCGGGCTCTTGATGCAAAGCTTCAGGCAGCTCAGACCAATCGTATACCGTTCCACCAGCAGCTGCCTGGATGCAATGCTGACTTTGACGATCAAGATAGGCGGAAAGATTTGCACCCATTGGGCTGGGTATGGCAGGATTCACAATAAAAACACATTTTTCTACTTCATATAGAGCTGTGGGTTGATCCATCGTATTGACTGCGTAATAGCGAATGGCCTGATCTGTTTGTCTACTGAAGTTGACCATACATTCGATGGCATCAAACATGTATATCTTACCTTTTTCAGTCACCATCTCAGCTCCAAATTTTGGATCCATGATGGTCATTTTGCAATAAGTACATAGGTCCCTGCCGTATTGGATGGGTCTTATTTCAGGATTGCAACCCGCTAAGAGAATCACCAACAGGCCACAGACTGCAGACATCTGAGCCCACCGGCATAGACAAAACTTAATCTTGTATGAGTTGCAAGGTTTCATCTTTTACACTTTTCTTACCAGGCTGAAATGAAATCTTCTTTTTTTTGAATCGACGTTTAAGGAAATAGGCAATCAAGCTACTGACCATAGCTACCCCAGCCATCCATCCCCCAATGTGAGGCAGGGAATAGGCCGTAAAATTCAAGATCATCTTTTTGCCGATCAATGGGGGTTGAAAAGAAGCCCCAGGAATTTTTATCGGGGCATTAGGAGCCAGATTGTGCCCGTATTCGTATTCCCATAAATAGAAATCATAAAACCCCAAAATGGAAATAAATACCAACAATAAGCACCAGCCTAAATAGTAGCCAGGTCTATCCATAATGGCGGCAAATAGTGCCAAGATTATCAATGCTCCAATAATGTAAGGGAAATACCTTAGCTCGGGAATCGCGTCTGGTTCGATGGGTGCCATACCCACATAGTGATTCAAAATATTGACGTTCTGTAAGGTTCCAGGTGTGGTACCTCCCAGCTTATCGATAAAAATGTGCATAGCCACTCCATCGGGATACTGAGGAGCAAACAGAATAATCTGCCACATCGGGAAGATAAATAAACTGGCAATGGCCAGTGCTGCTACTACCATGAAAAATCGCGGAAGTAGATATTTCATTGAAGTCAATTTTAAAATTTTTACACACGGTGAGCTGCAGGCAAACCATAAAGGATTTGCCTGCAGTATCTCTTGTGAGCGTCTAACTAGACGGTCCCTCCTCTTCTTCTCCCAGGCTCCATTTCAGGGCAACGCCCGAATTGCGAGGACTTACACGAATATATCCTTGCATTTCCTGATGGAGAGCGCTGCAGAAGTCAGTGCAATAAAAAGGATAAACACCAATTTTACCTGGTTGCCAAAGCAGAGTTTCTGTTTGGCCCGGCATGATCAGTAGCTCGGCAGTGTTGGCTCCCATAACTGCAAAACCATGGGGTACATCCCAATCTTGCTCCAGATTGGTGACATGGAAATAAACATTATCTCCCACTTTTACACCCTCAATATTGTCCGGAGAAAAGTGGCTTCTAATGGTTGTCATGTATACGTGCACATTGTTTCCTTCACGTACAACTTTGGTTTCTTTTTCACCAAGTGCACGATAGGGATGCTGATTCTCTTCCAGCGCATAGAATTTCTTGATGTTGGGCACAATGCGACCAGCCGAAATCCCTTGAGCATAGTGAGGTTCTCCCATTGTCGGAAAATCCAGCAATAGTTTCATCTTATCGCCCGAAATATCATATAGCTGGGCTGAGTGACACAACTCAGGTCCAGTGGGCAGGTATCGATCTTTGGTAATCTTATTTAAGGCTACCAGATATTTGCCTTCAGGGTTTTTACTATCACCACCCGGAATCATTAGGTGACCGACCGAGTAATATGTCGGCACTCTATCGACCACTTCCCAGGTACCGACCTTCCATTTAACCACCTCAGATGAAATAAAGAACGTCGTGTATCCAAAGCCCTTGCCATCAAACTCGGTGTGTAGTGGCCCGAGTCCGGCATCGACAACCGATCCTGCAACTACCTCCTCAAATTTCAGTACAGGAACTCCTTCAATCGTAGTTTCAAATGACTTGTTTTCAATGGCAGTTAGCATTTTGGAAAAAGAATGCACTGTCAAATTAGCCGACAACTTTCCGTTTCCTATGATATATTCCCCGGTGGGATCGACATCAACTCCGTGTGGTGACTTAGGTGTAGGCAAGAAATACACCATATCAGGACATTCATCAGGAGTCAGCACCTTAACCGTTTTCTTCATGGTAGATTCGGCCATATGGGTATCTTCATGATAGATATTGTGGGCCCAGTCGGCTGAGACCTCCTGATACTTGCCAGCCTCGATATACTCTTCGGCTTTTTTCCAGTTGACGGCAGCGATAAAATCTTTGTCATTTTGTGAAGCCGTAACTTCCAAAAGTGTAGCCTTTTGCTCCGTATTATACGTGGTAAAGAAAGTCCATCCGTGGGAATCGCCCTTACCCGAATGGGCCAAGTCATAATCGAAGGCAGGAAGTAGTACTTGAAAGGCAATGTCCATATGACCTTCATCATCAACACTGATAAAGCTCAGCATGCCTTTAAAGGTTTCAGCATAACTGTCAATAGCTACATCCCGAACAGGATAAGGTACACCAAACCGGGTGCCAGCCACTACATACTCTGTGTTTTCAGTCGTAAAGGGACTGCTGTGATTACCCCCACTATTCGGAATCTCAATGATCTCGGCAGTCTCAAAGGTTGTCAGATCAATTCGAGCCACACGGGGAGTATTGTTACCATTGATAAATAGCCAGCGACCATCGGTCTCACCGTTGGTTTGTGAAAGCTCGGGATGGTGAGCATCGTCCCAGGGCACAAATCCCAGGGAAGTATTCAAGAGAGGTTTGGTCTCTTCATTAAAACCGTAGCCCTTTTCACCATCAACAGAAAAAACTGGTATGGTCTTTAGCAAGCGACCGGATGGCAATCCATGGACAGTGACCTGGCCACTAAAACCTCCAGACATAAACGCGTAAAATTCATCGTGTTCACCAGGAGCGACGTAGACCTGCTCAGCCGCACTACTACTCAATGCGCCTCCGGCTTGATCTGACCCCGCAGGAGGACCGATCTGACAGGAGGGCATCAGCACAAGACCTCCGATGCAGCAGGCCAAAAAGTATAATTTCTGGATTGGATTCGTTGTTATCATGATCAATAGTTTAGACATAATTTTGTTGGAAATTAATGGCACAAACAAAGAATTTTGATCGCTGTCAGTCGATGACCACCATCAGGGTCAATCATGATCTCGCTCATGTATCTGCTCACCAGGATTGAAAAACTTGCACCCAAAATCATAACTTGTGCTTAAAATCATAATTGGAATGAACAAGGTTCTTATTTATATCGCCGTTGCAGCCATGACCATAGGGTGTGCCGGTGGTGGAGAAAATCCTGGTGATGCTGGATCTGCTTCTGCCAATGCTTCGGAAGAAGTGCCCAAGAGCATCTCTGAAGGGAAAGGTATCGGCGAGATCACGGAGGTTAAGCTCAACGACCCTCTAGATCAGGACATGGTTAAGAGAGGTAAAGCCATATCTGAAATGAAGTGCGCTGCCTGCCATCGATTTACGTCACAGCGAGTAGTCGGACCAGGATGGGCTGGTCTAACCAGTAAGCGCAAACCCGAGTGGATCATGAATATGATCACCAACGTAGAAGTTATGTTGGAAAAAGATCCCGTGGCACGGGAGCTCCTTAAGGAATGTCTGACCAGGATGCCCAACCAAAATCTTTCGATTGGGGATGCCAGAGATGTCCTGGAGTTTATGTATCAAAACGATCTGGATCAAGCGGGCAAATAATAATTGCACTTGACATCTACCGAGGGAGAAGTAAGGAATCAGAAGACTCCTGGTTTCTGGTTTGCCATTGCCATGCTCAATCTTTTGCTGGCAGCTCTTGCTGGTGTTGTATTGAGACTAGCTTTTATCGTAGAACTTCCATGGGTTGAATATAGAAACCTACAGCATGCACACTCCCATGTGGCACTGTTGGGGTGGGGTCATCTGGCCATCTGGGCATTGATTCTAACCAATTGGAGAAGTCAGCTGTCAAAGCCGAGAATTTTCGAATATCTGTTCTTGATCAGTGAGATTGCCGTGCTGGGAATGTACTTGACTTTTCCGCTATTTGGATACTCCGGAATCCCCATCTTCTTTACTTCCGTTCATCTGATCTGTTCTTACTTATTTATTTATTTTTTCTTAAACCAAAGCCGAAGATTGGGAGGCAAGGCCCCGGCCCATGATCGATTTCTCAAGGCATCATTTCTGTTTCAAATTCTATCGACTCTAGGCATTTGGATTCTACCTTTCATCATTGCTATGGGAGAGAGGCATTCATCAGCCTATCACATGGCGGTGCAATTCTTTCTGCACTTTCAATTCAATGGGTGGCTCATTTTTTCCTGTTTGGCTCTGTTTTTAAAAATGTTTCAATCTCAGGTTTCTCTACCCGATTCATTGGTCAGGAAATTTTATTGGCTCCTGGCCATTTCTACTGTGCTTACCTACGCTTTGGCGGTAACCTGGACACAGCCCAAGCCCTATATATTTTGGATCAATAGCTTCGGGGTACTTCTTCAATTCTTCGCTTTGGTATTATTTGGTCAGATGCTTTTAAGATTTGATCGCAAGTGGTCACAACAATTGGCCCCCATCACTAGAGTTTTGTTCTCATGTGCAGCCATTGCCTTCATTCTAAAGATTTTGATCCAGACGGCAGTGATTATACCAGCGATAGCCGTAGTGGCTTATACCATCCGCAATTTTGTAATCGGCTTTATTCACTTGTTCCTTCTAGGGATGATTACACCTTTCCTGATAGGAATCGCATGCGAAAAAAAGTGGATCCAAGGAAACCACTGGACAGCCAAATATGGCGGAGCATTATTCGTGGCCGGTGTCATCCTGACTGAAGGATTGCTCTTTCTTCAGGGACTTTCCCTTTGGATGGCCAGGGGTTTTCTGCCCGGATATCATATGTTGATCTTTCTGTTTTCTATCCTATTGGTGGTTGCAGTCGCACTGTTGTACAGACCTAGAGGGAGATTGCGGTACCTTCAAATGCAACACCGGCGCCACAAACCAAAATATTCAGCATCTCACTAGAATCAGCGGACCAGTGAAAACAAGTCTACTCAACATTGATATGTTGTCCCTGCTGAGTCATTTGGATGGCTAACACACTCTACTCTGTCTACTAAAATATGAGCAACAATTTAATAGCCAGTTACTAGGCGATCGGAATTTGCTCCTTTTCTTTCAGGTGCGTCTCCAACCATTCAGCACACTCCTGGAAATTAGCAAAACAATATTTCTCTTCCACCAACCCCGGTACAATGTTAAATCGTTCGAAAAGATCACGTGGCTGACCATGAAGATCTACGAAAGCCACATGAATATTTTGAGCAAACAGATTGTCTAGGGCATCTTCCATCGCATAAATACCTGACTGGTCAACATAAGGAACCTTGTCCATCCTGATCACCACCACCTCTAGGTCTGGAAGGGCTTGAATCATATCTTGAAACCTGGATGCAAAACCGAAGAACAATGGACCATCAAGGTGCTTTATATAAACATTGTCACCAAACCGATCGATCATATCACCCTCGTCCAACCAGGGCATTTCACGTGAAAAATTGCGCAAGGGTGCTGTAACAGTGCGATGATCTACAACATCTGCAATCTTTTTCATAAACAATACACTCGAAAGCACCAAGCCCAGGACGACTGCTTCGATCAGCCCAACAAAAACTGTGAGTACCAGTACCATCAGCATCACGATAATTTCGGTTGAAGGCAGCTGTCCCAGATGCTTCAGACCCTTATAATCCATCACACCAATGCCCACCGTTATCAGAATCCCGGCTAATACCGCAGCTGGTATCCTTGAAGCAAGTGGCCCCAAGGACAACAAGATGACCAACAAAAGAAGGCCGGCAATCATGCCACTCAACCGGGTTTTCCCACCACTCTTGATATTCACCACTGTTCGAATGGTAGCTCCAGCACCGGGAATTCCTCCAAATAGAGCAGCGATCGAATTGCCGATTCCTTGTCCAACCAACTCTTTGTTCGGATTGTGCTTGGTCTTGGTCATATTGTCTGCAACAATGGAAGTAAGCAGAGAATCTATCGCCCCTAAAGCCGCCAACGAGGCTGCAGTCAAAATATAAGGAGCGATCTGCCCTAAACTAAAACTGCCAAAAATACTCAGTTTTAACTCTGGAAAACCACTGGGAATCAAGCCGATGGTTCGATACTCAGGTAATAAAATTACGGCACCAATGGAAACCACAAGGAGAGCAACCAAAGTACTGGGTATTGCTGTAGTGATTCTTTTAAATCCATAAATAATAAATATGGTGAGCAAGGCCAAGATCAGATCAATAGTATTGACATTCTGTAGAGCACGGCCGAAAACCTTGAGCGAACCAATCACCCCTGAAGCTTCGTTTCCCGCCAGCACCTGAGCCTCTCTATCAATTTCCTCTATCGATATCTGACCAGCTCTTCGAACAGTTTCTTTGAAATCTTCTAATACAAGGATATCTTCCTGAGCTTCTTCCCTTAGAATCCTCTCCAACAATACCTCTTCGGCCTCGGGTTTAAAACTTTGCACAAATTCCATATCCTCTTTAGGATAATAGCCCAACATCGGCAGCAATTGAGTAATGATGATGATTACTCCAATGCCAGTCATAAAGCCTGACACGACCGGATATGGAATATACCGTATGTATTGACCAACTTTCAAGAATCCCAGCGCTACTTGCAGCAACCCAGACAGTAAGAATACCATGAGAATAGCGGGAATCGCTCTCTCGACATCGCCTTCATTGGCAGCAATGATCCCCGCAATGATTACCATGCTGACGGCAGTCATCGGAGCCGTAGGTCCTGAAATCTGAGTGTTGGTACCACCGAATAAGGCGGCAAAAAATCCAATAAATATGGCACCATACAGACCAGCTGCAGCCCCAAGGCCAGATTGCAAACCGAAGGCCAGCGCCAATGGAAGTGCTACAATACCGGCTGTAATGCCTCCAAATAAGTCACCTCTGAAATGTGAAAAATCTAAACCTAGTTTTTTTAACATGTTCATTTAGTTTCTGATACGTTCAATAACTTTAATCTTATGAAATGAAATCTGTCCCCACGATCAAACCTTCTACTTTATGGCCCGAAAAACCAAGTCACAATAAAAACTTGTTATAGAATCTTCGCCCTTCACAACATCGGTTAACCGGGGTAAATGCTGGGCAAAAAAACGCTCGTGATGAGCGCCCTCAATCACCGTTGAAATTAACATGTGTGGATATTTGTAACTTGGATTTAATTCCAAAATAATCGTACTAATCCGCTCCACCAGCTTCTTGTAACCAGAAAACACTCCCTCCCTATTCTCTTGGTCAACAGCCTTGGTCATATACGCTTTCGAAGATTCTGCAATAACAATTTGATCCAACTTCATCTCATTGATATGACTGAAACAAGCATCCTCTCTAACAGGCTCGGTCAACAATCGCAAAGCCCGCTCCAGTCGCTCTTCCCCTGATTCAATATTTGCCGTAGCGAAAACCAGTCGATATTCCAACCAGCCCCAATACCAGGCAGTGAGGTACAGGAGTAATTTATGCTTACTCTCAAAGTAGCGGTATACCGATGCCTCAGTAGAGTCAATGGCATGGGCCAACTTTCTAAAAGTAAAAGCTTCCAGGCCATCGTTATAAATCAGATCAATGCTGCCCCGCAGGATCTTCCTACCCAACTCGCTGGATTCCGGATCCTTGATGTAGGTGTTTTCATTAACCCTGAACGCTACTTTTGGTAGTAAATCTCGCATTTAGGTGGCAAAAGTAATAAAATTAATAGTAATACTATCAAAATAGTTTGTAATAATTTTTACCCGGTAAACTTGAAAAGCCCGTGGGTATAGTTTTGTAAGAGGGAAGTGGAAGGCTGATTGGACAGTTTCCTACACCTGGGACAGCTCTACCGCGAAACGCATAGAAGATTAACTACTACTGACCAACTAGAGTCAGCAATATTTTCAGTATACCACTTGACGGGTAAACATCAGCCAACTGTGGATAGGGTACAAGATCAATCTATCGATGAAATCAGCTTCTCGATAAGATCAAGCGGGGTCACAATTCCCTTCAGTTCACCATCTTCGACGATGGGAATTGCTCGAAAGTCTCCATCCTTGAAACGAGTGTAGGCTTTCTTGAAGGTATCTTGGGGCGACATACAGAAAACCGAAGAAGTCATGACATCTTGCACCAAAAGACTGCGAAACAATGCTTGATTGTGCTGCTTTTTGTCCTGTATCTTAAATAGACTAGCTCCATAGGATGCCCGGTCCAAGTCGGTATTGCTCAAGATACCTACAACAATGTTCTCACGATTAATGACCGGCAGATGATGAAACTTTGAACGCTCAAAAATTTCCCGGGCTGATTGCAGAGAATCTTCTGGCCGTAGGGTGATCACATCCTTCACCATCAGCTCTGACAACGAGATATCCAAGGGATTCATCGAACGAAAAATTTGATCAAGTCATGATTGGTGACAATGCCTTTGAGTTCACCATCCTCTACAACTGGCAATGAGTGAAACTTATTGGCCAACATAATATCTGCTACTAAGCCAATGGTGTCGTCTGGTTCCACCACCATGGGATTACTGACCATAATATCTTCCACTCGTAGTGCTTTATCGGGATTGTCAATGCCAGCACCATTAGGGCCATAGGCTTTCATTAGATCACTCTTACTGACTATTCCAATTACTTTTCCATCGTCAAGGACCACCAAATGATGAATAGGATTGGTACTCCAGAGATCCTCCACCTTAGTCACTGTATCTGTAGTTTGCACTGTAATGACTTTTGCGGTCATGATTTCTCTCACTGGTACTTCGGTTCTCATGATGATTCGATTTTAGATCAATTTTTCCAAGGTTATCCCGTAAACCTAACATTCTGTATTGAAAGTAGTGTTGTCTCTGCCGGCAGCTCATGATGTAGATTAGCTGACTCCATGATCTAAGTCACTGATCTAAGTTATTAAGCCCTGGCTGACTGGTTGGACAAATGGGGTTCAATCGCTTGTATAAGATGCTCAAGAGTTACCATTCCTGCATGCTTCCACAGTTGCCTTCCAGATTGGTAAAGAGCAAAAGTAGGTACTCCACGGATATTCAACTGTCTTGCTATCGCAGGATTTTTATCAATGTCTATTTTGATTACCCTAAGTTGATCCCTCATCTCTGATTTCAGTTGCTTGACGACTGGCTCCATAGCTTTGCAAGGACCACACCATGTGGCATAAAAATCAATAAAAACCGGTTTGGTATCATTAATGATTCTATTAAAAGTGCCTCGTTCAGACATAGCGATCATTTTTAGCTTTATAACCCTTCAAATCACTCAACAGTTCACTCTCGAGACGTTCAAAAACTCAAGAATGGAACGGCGAGGCCCCTTTCTCCGGGATTTAATCTTCAAGGTACCCCCTGTTCGGATTTACCTTCTAAGTCGATCAGGTCTAGATCCTTCCTAGATAATTCTATATTTATGAAAGCAAGTGGTCGGTCTAAGTAAATCATGGAAGGAAACATGCATAAGATTCTGGTTATCGAAGACAATGAGGAAGTCAGGGAGAATATTGCTGAGATCCTAGAATTATCAAATTACGAAGTGGCAACAGCGGAAAATGGTAAGGTCGGTGTTGCCAAGGCTTACGAAATGAAACCAGATCTCATTTTGTGTGATGTAATGATGCCTGAATTGGATGGATTCGGAGTTTTGAGAATTCTCAGTAAGAACACTGATATGTTGGATACACCTTTCATTTTTCTTACCGCCAAGGCTGAACAGACCGACTTTCGCAAGGGTATGGGATTGGGAGCAGATGATTATATCACAAAGCCCTTTGATGATGTTGATCTGCTCAATGCCATAGAGATTCGTCTGGCGAAAAGTCAGCATCTGAAGAATTCGTTTCAAAGGACAGAAGATGGCTTGAATCAATTTTTTGATCTTGCCCGTGCCGAAGCCGAATTGACCAAGCTATCTGAAGATCGTGAGGAGAGAAGGATGCCGCGAAGAAGCATGGTGTTTGAAGAGGGCAAGCGGGCCAATTGGTTATTCTTTCTCAGTAAAGGTAAAGTCAAGTGCTACAAGACCAATGACTATGGAAAGGAACTCATCACCCATGTCTATGGAGAGGGTGATTTCTTCGGTTTCCTCCCATTGCTAAGGGATGAACCCTATGAAGAATCGGCCATGGTCCTGGAAGATGCGGTGATCCATCTCATTCCCAAAAAAGATTTTGATCTGCTGTTATATAATAATCGAGGTTTCAGCATGCAATTCATCAAGATGCTGGCTAATCAGGTGAGCGAAGTTGAGGAAAACCTAATCAACCTGGCCTATGACTCGGTACGGCAAAAGGTGGCAAAGTCGTTAATTTCTCTCTTTGATAAGTACAGCAAAGATGGAGAAGCACATATTTCAATTCTTCGTGAAGATCTGGCAAGCCTGGCTGGTACAGCTAAGGAGACCGTGATTCGCACCCTGACCGATTTTAAGGAGGAAGGGCTTATAGAAATCGACGGCAATGAGATTGTCATCCATGATCTGAAAAAACTACAACAGCTTCGTTACTAAATTCTTGCTAATATTTTAGTGCACCGAGTACTGGTTGGAGGGCATGATCCAGAGCAAGCCGAATGATTGTTCATCCTGCCGAAAAGAATGGAAAGGAAATACTCCTGGTTTTGCACTTTGCAGAACACACCGATTTCTGACAAAATGGTGCCGGTGTTACCAGTCCGTATGCAGGTTGGACCACCCTGGTTTCAACTGGACCGGTATCCCAGTAAGTCCATGAAGCTATTGGCACAAATTGTGACCAATATCATTGCAATTTTTGTACTGTATCATTTCTAAAACCGATTCCCACCGGTACATTGAAGTATTGCATTGCTTGAGAAAAAAGTATCCTTTGTTAACATCAAATGTAGAGCCATGAAATTAACGAAAAAGGGAAACGGTTGGAAGGTCATGCCTAGATTTCGTAATCTGTTGGACGACTTTTGGGGAGCAGATCGATTTTTTGAAGGTGAATGGCCCCTTCACCGGGCCCATATACCAGCGGTAAACATCAGGGAAAATGACGACAATTTTGAAATTGAAGTGGCTGCTCCAGGTCTTACGAAAGACGACTTTGACATCGTCATCGAAAATGGAGTCTTAAGTATATCATGTGAGAAAAGCGAAGAAAAAGAAGAGACCCAAGAGTCCTTCACTAGACGGGAATTTAACTATTCCTCTTTTGAAAGAAACTTTTCTTTACCAGATTCAGTAGATGTCGATGAAATTGATGCCACGTACCATGATGGAGTACTTAGACTTAGATTGAGCAAACGGGTGAGCGAGGAGCCCCCTAAGAAAAAGATTGCTATCCAGTAGATCTGGCGCTAGAGCTATTGATCCACTTACCATTTGCTCCTTAAGTCCTTAATGGTAATTGCAGCACAGAGCCCTTGTCACTCAAATGATTACCGAGACTTTACACCATCGCAAATGGAAAGTCTGCCAGGAGTGGTTGCCTAATCACTCCTGCTTTTGTGCAATACTCCATGCGCTGCGGGATCGAATCGAATTTGGGTTCTCAGTCCCTAAATATGCCTACTCTCATCTCTCTCCTTCTTTTTTAATAAAGTGCTCCACTCGGCAATACGTCGCTGGTCAATCAATCCAATCAGTTGATCATTCTCTTTCACCAGAGCGATTGGAGGATTTTGAGAAAGTAAGTTCTGATAAGCATCTGGCAATTCCGCAGTGGGTGAAAGCTCCAGTAAACTTGTGTCAACGATCTCCATAATGGGGGTATCTCTCCCCTGGTTTGGGAGGGCCCTGATCAATTTTGTGCGCTGCAAAACACCAATGATTCGGTTCATTTCTTGGACTACCAATAATTCATCTTGGCCATTTAAAAACCTGGTCATTGCATCCTCGAAGGTTGCAGAAGGAGAAATAAACTCGTATTGGGTCAACATCGCTTCGCGGACAAAATGACCTTCTAAATGGTGTTTGGTAGATGCAAAGGCAGATTCGGTAGTAGCGCCCAAATAAATGAACAGACCGATAAAAACCAACCAAAAATTGCCAAAAAATCCGACAAAAATAAACCAGACGGCAATGAACTGGCCTAAGCGGGCAGCAATTCTAGTCGCTTTATCCCGACTAAATTTAAAGGCCAGTAGACTTCGAAAAATTCTGCCACCATCCATCGGGAATGCGGGTATTAGGTTAAATACAAAGAGCATCACATTAGCCAGGAACAGATTAAACCAAAAACCAGCACCCCGTAATTCTGACCATTGATCTACTGCGGTAAAATCAGGTAGGTAATTAATTGCCGCCAGAATAAAGAAAAGCAGAACCGCGATAACAAGATTGACTAGGGGACCTGCGATCGCTACTTGTAGTTCCTCACTTGGTTTTTCCGGAATTTTCTCCATCAATGCCAGGCCTCCAATAGGAAGCAGGGTGATACGGCGTGTGGATATTTGAAATCTTTGGGCGGTAAGCGCATGACCCAATTCATGAAGAGTAACACAAACAAAAAGCGCCAAGGTAAAAAGCATGGCAAGTGCTACATAAGTCAAGCTCTGTTCGACCTGATAATAGGCAAAAGACACATACAGTAACAAGAAGACAAAAGTCCAGTGAATGAAGATGCCGATACCACTGACCCTTCCTATGTAGAGCGACCACTTCATTTCCTTAAATGATATTCAAGAGTTGTTCAAATCCTCATGTGGTTGCGAAACATTACTGTAACCTATCTGATTGTACCTAGCTGACGTGCTGGTTCTTCTCACGCCTGACTTCTAATTTTACACTAGGAACGTAAAGACCACAAAAAAGCATTCATTTGGATAAACCGGGCCAGAAATCGCTTAGTTCTCCAAAAGCCGTTGTAGTTTATCCGTATATAGCCTACCCAGTGATGGCCTTTTTTACGTGAGTAAAGGCTTCAGCCATTTCTTTTTGGAAGTGTTTCCACTTATCCTGTGCAATACTTCCAGCCTTATCAAGTTGATCTTTAATCTCCGCGATTTTTTCCATGGCTGCATCCTTTCCTTTTTCCATCTGCTCCGATGCTTCCTTGCTCCCTAGATGTGCCTGTACCTTCATCCGATCAAGTTCCATCTGCCAATTTTCAATCTGCAATTTCACTTTATCTCTGAAGGTCTCTTCGTCGTCTTCATCTTCACCCCAAAAGATCGGATGCAAAACCAGTAAAGGAACTTTGCTGTGATACAATAGCCGCTTAGTTACACTGCGATGAAATAATCTTTCGAAAAATTTGCGTTCCTGAGCCACCAGTACAAGCATATCGGCATGATAGCCTGTCACAAAATCCTCAATCCCCTTGACCGTATCACTTTCCTCAAGGAAAAAGAAGTCAAACTTATCCGTATCCAGATAATCTGCTATGTCGCCTACCAAGTCTTCACCAGCACTACTGCCGAAATCTTCTTTCACATAGATGTTAAGAAGCATGATCTCGGCATCAAAACTAGAAATCACATCCTTTAAGGGGGCCAACATATTCATATCCACCAGATTCTTAAAATCAGTAGCAAACACGACCTTCTGTGGCAAATGTAGGGTTGAATCTTCTGGAATGATCATCACCGGGCACGGAGCCCTTTGTGCCAACCCGTTGGCCGTTGATCCGAGGATCGCTTGTTCCAGCCCACCTGTACCCTTTGATCCGAGCACAATCATGTCAATTTTCTCCTCCTGCACAACTTCTCGGACTGCAGGAATAATGGCGCCATTGACGATCAATTCCCGATATTTGATCCCCGGATATTTATGACTCCACTTCTCAATAATTTGATTCATTTCCTTTTGCTTCACTTTTAGATCCTCCCCCACGGCAATGGCTGCCGAAGCAACATAAGCGCCAGCCTGAGGTGTGACTACGTTGGCCGGGACGTGTACATGCATAAACAAACACTCCACTGGATGATAGCGCAGTTCTCTTTCCAAAATCTGCAAACCGTATGAAATCGCACGATTTGCTTGCTTGGAAAAATCTGTAGGAAACAATATTCTTTTCATTGGTAACTCAATTTCGATTTGAGAATAAATATGTTTGAGAGAAAGTCACACTTTACTCTATAATTAGGAGATTAAGTAACTAAGAATCCGTCGTACTTACAATGACCTTCATCAACATATAAAATGACCTTTTAGAATAGCGCAACTTACTGGGTGACTAAATTCAATCCGAAAATGACCAGTTTTTATAGGCCTGATTCATCAGGTAGGAAACTTGATCACCAGCTAAATTCGCTGCCCTAGATATTTATTATATTGAGTGGCAGAGCCAAACCGATTCAGATCTAGACCAATAACCTTGACTTCATGAGTGCTTTAATTACGTCCCCTTACTGGCCATTTGCGGTGCTATTTCTCGGCATAGTGGCGGTGATCGTCATGATTTCGTATTTGAGATTTCATCCTTTCGTTGCACTAATTCTGGCCTCGATTTTTGTTGGATTGATCTCTGCAGACTTACCCGTAACTGGTAATCAGCATCCCCTCGTTACAGCTGTTGAGCTGCCCATGCTAGAGTTTGGTAGTGTTGCCGGCAAAATTGCCTGGGTAATTGCTCTGGCAGCAATGATTGGTACGGCAATGATGGAAAGCGGTGCAGCTGAAAGAATTGTCAATTGGCTATTGAGCGCCCTGGGTGAATCCCGTGCTGCTCTCGCACTTCTGATTAGTGGTTTCATTCTTTCCATTCCTGTTTTTTTCGATACGGTTTTCTTTCTTTTGATCCCTCTGGCGATCGCCTTGGCATTAAAAACGAAGCAAAACTACGTACTATATGTGATGGCAATGGCCGGAGGAGCGGCCATTACACATTCACTAGTACCCCCCACTCCTGGTCCATTGATCATGGCGGAAAATCTACAAATTGATTTAGGTATCACCATAATTGCTGGTTTGGCGGCAGGTTTGATACCGGCCATGGCAGCTCTTACTATGGGAAAAAGGATCAATCAACGTCTGGACATTCCGGTTAGAGTTGCACAAACGCAAACAGCAATTCTTCAAGATGCTCCTCCCTTATTGCTTTCTGTCCTTCCGGTCCTATTGCCCATTTTCTTGATAAGCTTGGCATCAATAGTGGAAGTTTTGAGCGGCAGCTTGCCGGGATGGATCGCCTTTTGGGGAAACAAAAATGTGGCCATGACCGTTGGAGCGGTGATTGCACTTTGGCTCTGGGCTAGACAACGACAGTTGAAAGCAGGTGAACTTTGGAACGCCACTGGAAGCCCTTTGGAAATTGCTGGAATCATCATCTTGATCACCAGTGCAGGGGGAGCCTTTGGAGCAATGATCAAACACAGCGGAATTGGCGATGCGATCGCTTTAGCCACGGAAAGTTTTCACATTCACCACCTCCTGTTGGCTTGGATAATCGCCGCAGTGATGAAAACAGCACAGGGCTCAGGGACCGTATCCATGATTACCTCCTCAAGCATCATGTTTGCCTTGATTGGCACCGGAACTGATCTTCCCTACCATCCCATTTATATATTGTTAGCCATTGGTTTTGGATCAACCTTCATTTCGTGGATGAACGATAGTGGTTTCTGGGTAGTGGCCAAAATGAGTGGTTTTACGGAAAAAGAGGCTTTGCAGACCTGGACAGTAACCTTGGCCGTGATATCGGTCGTAGGATTGGCACAGGTGATGCTGGTGGCCTGGATTTTACCACTCAAATGAGTCCAGTCATTTAATAAAGCGTGTCATGAAAATCTTGATCTTAGGTGGTGCTGGGTTTTTGGGGAAAAAATTGACGCTCAAACTACTTGAAAAAAACAGTTTAGACGCTCACCATCCTCCCATCGAGAGGATTTTAATTTTTGACCGAATCCCTGCCAAAGGCCTGTCAGGCGACAATCGAGTTAAAATTTGTACAGGTGACCTGGCCAACTTATCAGAAATTGAGTCATTGATCGGAGAAAAGCCAGACCTCATTTTTCACTTGGCAGCGATCGTCAGTGGAGAAGCAGAAAAGGATTTCAATTTAGGCATGCGCATCAATTTTCTGGCTAGTTATCATTTACTTGAGGCTTGTCGAAAAGCAAGCCATACGCCAAGGGTCATTTTCTCTAGTAGTTGTGCAGTCTTCGGCGGAAATCTGCCTGAAGTGGTCAATGATCGGATTGCAGTCACACCCCAAAGTTCGTATGGAACGCAAAAGGCCGTGATAGAGCTACTGATCAATGACTATAGCCGTCGTCAATTTATCAGTGGGTGTGCTTTGAGACTACCTACAGTTGTAGTCAGACCGGGTAAACCCAATGCCGCCACTTCTTCCTTTGCCAGTGGGATTATCCGTGAACCACTCAATGGGAAAATGGCCATTTGTCCAGTTTCGAAAAATACCAAGCTCTGGATTTCGTCACCCGAGACCGTGGTACAAAATCTAATATTTGCCGCACAACGTTCACAGCATGAATGGGGGGATAACCGGATCCTTAGCCTCCCAGGGATCACAGTTTCAGTCGAGGATATGGTGTCAAGTTTAGCATCAGTAGGCGGGAGTCATTTGAGAGAAATGATTAAATGGCAACCGAATACCTTTATAGAAAACATCGTAAGCACCTGGCCGGCAAGTTTTGAGGTAGAAAGGGCACTCCAATTGGGATTCTATGCTGATCAGCACTTTGATCAAATTGTCCAATCGTATATAGATAATGAACTAGATTAAAAATCAAACCAAATTGAAATCAAGAAGTAAAGTGGCCATCATCACAGGTGCTGGCTCAGGCATTGGTCGGGACTTCGCTCTATCCATGTTAAGAAAAGGATGGTCACTTACTTTGACCGGACGTAGTTTAGATAAGCTGAATGATACCGCAACGCGGGCAGGTGATCTAAGATCTCATTGTCGAATTTTTCCAGCAGACATCAGCAATCCAGATAACGTTAAAGCATTATTTGATTTCCATGAAGCCCATTTTGAACGCCTTGATTTGTTGTTCAATAATGCAGGTACAAACATCCCTGCACTCGAAATGGACGATGTCTCCTATGACCAGTGGCGAGTTGTGATTGATACCAACCTCACGGGCACTTTCCTCTGTACCCAACAGGCGTTTCGGATGATGAAACGACAAGAACCGCAAGGAGGGAGAATTATCAACAATGGCTCATTGTCGGCTCAAGTACCTAGACCACTTTCAGCGCCATATACGGCCAGCAAACATGCCGTATCTGGTCTGACAAAATCCACAAATCTGGATGGCAAGAGATACAACATCATTTGCAGTCAGATCGATATTGGCAATGCCGCGACCCCGATGGCCGAGAAAATGAATACAGGAGTATTGCAAGCAGATGGAAGCATCCAGACTGAGCCAACTATGGAACTGAAACACGTGACCAAGGCATTGGTTTACATAGCCGAATTGCCACTAGACATCAACGTATTGTTTATGGACTTAATGGCTAGTCAAATGCCATTCGTGGGACGTGGTTGAGAGCATCACTGAATGATTGCCGAAGATAACCCGGCGAATGTCAAAGTTATGAGGAATGCCGAGCTCCAATTGCGATCATACCAAATTGTCCTTATTTTTAAGTATCTCAAATCAATAATACAAGTGAATCGACTGATTTATATACTAATTTTTTTCTTCATTCTCTTGGTAGGTATGGTGCTTTTGGCGGGTCTTTTCCCTAGCGCTTTGACTATTGTGGGCGCCACTGTTGTCATTGCCTTAGTTTCGGTCTTGCAAACACTTGTTGTGCTGAAGGATCAAGGGAAGTATGAATCGCGACCTTATGGACAATAAGGAGGAGAATGAGCAAAATTGATCAGAAGATCTGAGGGATGCCAGGGTAAAAAGTGATGGAAGTCATGATTCGGGGTGACGAAACTCACATTCAGATCCTGACTGAATGATAATCTTTACTGCATTCATGAGCCATGATCAGTTTCCGCCTCCGACCGAAATTTGAGCTAACATCGACCTTAACAAAAGAAGACCTGCTCCAACTAATAAAGGAAAAAGTAGGTGATTCATCAAATGTCTCTAAGTTTGATTTCGTGTTTTACCAGGATCATTTCAGAATGAGGGTTAAGAAAGAAGATCAACATTATTGGTCACCGGAGCTAGAAGTTACCTTAGAATCCTATGAAGAGGGCAGCAAGATTCGAGGACGTTATGGGCCCCACCACAATGTGTGGACACTGTTTACCCTGCTCTATTTGGCAATAATCATTCTCCTATTTTTTATCTCAATGTTTGGAATATCGAGGTTAGGACTTGGTCTTTCAGCGAAGATCTTGTGGGGGATACCAGTTCTTTTGGGTTTTGCAGTATTCCTCTACTTTGTCGGCCAGATCGGTCAAAAGCTTGGCACGGACCAAACACTCGCACTCCATCATTTTTTTGAAGAACTAGTCGACCAAAAGATTCATATCGATTAATTCTGCAGATAGTGAAGAGTACCATAGCACCAGCGCAAACTCAGCAAACGAATGATAGGACACCCACCACCTGCTATCACTGTGGTGAAATTGCCGACCATCAGATCATTTCTGACGATAAGATTTTTTGCTGTGCTGGATGCAAATCGGTGTATCACATTCTAGAAAGCAATGGATTGTGTGAATACTACCGATTGAATCCCTCGTCAGGAATTAGATTAAAGGAAAGGGAATCATCACAATATCGGTATTTAGACAATGCAACGATAAGCCATCAGATCTTGGATTATCGTGATGACAATATCAGTAAGGTGCATTTTGAACTACCGCAAATACATTGTTCATCATGTATTTGGCTGCTTGAAAATCTCAACCGTCTACAGCCGGGTATTGCGAGATCACGAGTCGATTTCCTAAGACGAACAATCCATATACAATTCTTTACTGGAGAAATAACTCTGCGCAAAATTGTGGAACTCCTAGCTGATCTAGGTTATTCGCCAGTCATTCAACTGGACAAATTGAATGATGTGCAATCCAATTCAGCGGATAAGACATTGTATTATCGTCTAGGTTTAGCTGGGTTTGCTTTTGGCAATATCATGCTACTGAGTTTTCCTGAGTATTTGGGAATGGATCCCTCTACCTATCGAGATTTTGCCAATTATTTTGGTTATCTAAATCTGGCTTTGGCCATCCCAGTTATCGGATATTCGGCTCAGGAATACTGGCAGACGGCATGGCGAGGACTCAAACAAAGGCATCTAGATCTCAATGTACCAATCAGTCTAGGCATATGGGCATTGTTTATTCGCAGTGCTTATGAAATTATTTCCCAAAATGGTGCAGGATACCTTGACTCGATGGCAGGCCTGGTCTTTTTCCTGCTCATTGGTAAGTGGTTTCAGCAAAAAACTCACCACAAGTTTTCCTTTGATCGTGATTACCGATCGTATTTCCCTATTGCAGCCACAGTGATTGTGGAGGGAGTGGAACAAACAAAATCCCTCCGAGACCTGGCGATAAATGACCGCATCAGCATACGACATGGCGAATTGATACCAGCCGATGGAATTCTAATTAAAGGCGAAGCATGGATAGATTACAGCTTTGTTACTGGCGAATCGGTTGGTGTATCCAGGGTGTCCGGGGAACAATTATATGCTGGTGGAAGGCAAATGGGAGGAGCGATTGAAGTGGAGGTCACAAAAAAAGTCAAGCACAGTTATTTAACACAACTTTGGAATGATGACGCTTTTTCTAAAGAAAAATCAACCTCGCGAGCAAGTGAGATTGCCGATAAAGTAGCTATCTATTTTACCGGTTTTATTCTCACGATTGCAGTAGCCACATTGGCCTTCTGGTGGTCACGGGATACTGCTACGGCCTGGCAATCATTTACGGCGGTACTCATTGTGGCCTGCCCCTGTGCAGTGGCCTTATCCATCCCGTTTATCTTTGGAAATGTGATCCGGATCTTAGGAAGGGATAAGTTTTACGTGAAAAATGTCTCCGTAATTGAAAAAATATCTCAAATCAATCACGTACTTTTTGATAAGACGGGCACCATCACTGAAACTGGTCTCAGTAAATTGGTTTACCATGGTGCAGAGTTATCCGGGAGTGAGCGCATCTGGATAAAATCACTGGTCAGGAATTCATCTCATCCAATCAGCCAAAGGATCGATAAATGGCTAGGTAACTTACCCGTTGAAGAGGTATCTTCTTTTTCAGAAACGATCGGTTCTGGCATTTTAGGAACGGTAAATGGGCGGAAATTGATGATCGGTTCATCAAATCTATTGGAGCCTGCAGATCGGAAGAAGGTTCAATCTCCCTACCAAGTACATATATGGATAGATGGTCAAGTCAAAGGATCATTCACGATTAAAGGTATTTACCGTACAGGCCTCAAACAGGTGGTTCAGCAACTCAAAAAGAGATATTTTGTCAGTGTGATTACTGGAGACAACGCCCAAGATCAATCCCGGCTAGAAGCAATTTTCGGAGAAGATTCTGCTTTACTATTCCGGCAAAGTCCAAACCAAAAACTGGATCACGTCAAAAATCTTCAAACGAAAAACCAAAAGGTTATGATGATAGGTGATGGTTTAAATGATGCTGGAGCCCTGAAACATAGTGATGTAGGCATTGTGATTAGTGATGAAAAAAACAACTTTACTCCGGCATGTGACGCCATTTTGGATGCCAGCCATTTTGAAAAATTGCCACAATATTTGGCATTGGCCAGATCGAGTAAAAAACTGGTTTATGCTTCCTATCTATTTGCAATTTTATACAACTTTATTGGGTTAAGTTTTGCCGTGCAAGGCCTCCTCTCCCCCATTATCGCAGCTATTCTCATGCCAGCAAGCTCACTTACCATCATATTATTCGGAACATCGTCGAGCGGTGTAATTGCTCGCAAACTCATCCCGAGCACCAGTCGATCAGGTCAAGGTTTATGAAAAGACAATCCTTGGTGACTTCTTGCGAACTGCTTGACCTGGCCAATGGGTAGATGATCACCATCATCCTGCCCATAGTGTGCAATTGCAACCACCCCATCAGGACCAACAAGGAAATCAGCGGGCATAGTCGTCATACTACCTTTGATGGTCCACGGGATATGACCCCTCAATAAGCCCCTTAAAAGAATCGGCATACGGGTGACCATCCCCTTCAGCATGCCGGCAACCGAATGTTCAATGCCATAGGCGCGATAATAAGTGTTCTGCTCATCCGCCAAAATAGGAAACGGTGCCTTATGCCCGGCAGTGTATTTTCTGAGATTATCAAGGGATGAGTCAAAAATCGCCACAACAGCAAAGTCATCACCAAATTCCTCAAAATGTTTCACTAAATAGTGGATGCGCATATTGCAAAAAGGGCAGCTGGCAAACCTAAAGAATGAAAGCATGAAGGGCCTTCCAGCCAAATTCGATAAATCAAAGGTAGAACCATCAATGGCGGGCAAATGAATCGGCCTTATCTTTTCTCCAGCTTGAATTTTCATTACTCCATTTATTTCAGACAGGTTGTCATTTGAAACCCCAGACAAAATCGAATGATTAAATAGGGTTGGTAAATTGGCATATCATGTCTTGCAACTGACATGATCACATCTCTCTCAGACCGGATGCCGGAATTGATTGAGGAAGTTGTAGCAGCCTGAATGCAAAAATTCAAAGATGTTTCGTTTAGGTGTCGAGTTTTATTTTGACTACAGGCTCACCGTGGAAATATAAAAAATCAGCGTGAAGGGCTGAAATTCCACGAGCAAAAGTCTCGCTCTATTGATGGTTGAGGGGTCCGCATGATGTTCAGTCGTTTGGCGTTGCCATTCGATTGTCTTGGCCGGTTGGACAAATTACTGTGGCTAGAACCGAAGTGAATATTCCTTGGAATGAGACGCAGTGTATGTCGACTGACACTTGGTCTTTGGGCGTTCTATGCTAAAAGTCCTTACTTTTAAGTAAACCTCTGTCATATTGACTATTTTGTGATCAATAGTATAGATTAGATTAGCATGACAACCAATCATTTAGGCGCATTGGAGGCATGGTTCAGCTCGTATGAGGGCACCATTACTGCTTTCTCAGGAGGCATCGACTCTGCACTGGTTTTATATCTATCAAACCGATTCTTAGGCCAAAATGGCATAGGATGCATATCCATCTCACCCAGTTTGAAGCGGAAGGATTACGGGGAAGCCTTGGCATTCAGCAAGAGATACAATATTCATTTGGAGATCATTGAAACTCGTGAGATCGAAGACAAAAATTACCTGTCTAATCCTTCAAACCGCTGCTACCACTGCAAGTCCCATTTGTATACGGACCTGACTGTGCTGCTCAAGAAATATCCGGGTTACATCCTTACCAATGGCACCAATAAGGATGATTATCAAGATTATCGACCAGGGCTTCAAGCCGCCAAAGAGCACCAGATCCGCACTCCGCTTGCTGATTGTGGCTTGCACAAAGAAGATGTACGCCGGCTGGCAAAGTCACTTGGTCTCCCTAACTGGGCCAAACCAGCCAGCCCCTGCCTAAGTTCGCGCATTCCGTACGGTGAGTTCATTACTCCACATAAGCTCAAACAAATCGAAGATGCGGAATCCATTCTTAACCAACATGGCTTTCATGAAGTGCGGGTGCGACATTACGGTACTGAAGCGAAAATCGAAGTTCCCCTAGCCGACCTAGACCGGCTGCTTCAAGTAAGGAGTGAATTTGAAGGAGCATTTCATAAAATCGGATTCGAATCATGCCGGATTGACGAAGAGGGTCTCGTTTCAGGTAAATTGAACAGGGCCTTGGGTAATGTGGGCAACGGAGCATGAAGAACTTTAATATTGACGCCAGCCGCAGAAGCCGGTTGGGATTTCCAGAGGTGATCTATGGAGCCTCAAAATCTACTGAGGTTTTGATGGAAATCCTCAGACATTATGAGACGATCGGCGAAAAGGCCCTTATCACCAAATTACAAGCAGACAAGGCACAACAATTGACACAGCGCTATCCCGAAGCTTTTTATGATCCGGTGTGTGGAATTTTCTCAGCTCAAAGATCAACCGAAAATCTACGCGAAGAGGAAATTGCAATTTTGTCCGGAGGCTCAGCAGATGAATTTGTAGTCAAAGAAGCCTTCTATACCCTGGAACACTTAGGCCATCGAGCAACTTGTGTGCAAGACATCGGTGTTGCAGGTCTTCATCGCTTGTTGAGTAGATTGGAATCTCTCCAGAAATTCTTGGTGTTGATTGTCGTAGCTGGATTCGAAGGTGCACTTCCCACAGTAACCGGTGGCCTCTTGCCACAACCTATCATTGCGGTACCAACGAGTGTGGGGTACGGTGTCTCACAAGGAGGGACAGCGGCTTTGCAAACAATGCTGTCAAGCTGTGCCAATGGAATCACAGTGGTGAATATCGACAACGGATATGGAGCAGCTCTGGCTGCCGCCCGCATTTTAAATACCATACAAAAAACCCATTCAACCTAACCCTATGAGAGATCTCTATATCGAACCGTTCTGTGGTCTTTCAGGAGATATGTTGCTGAGTGCCTTGTGTGACCTGGCTGACTATTTTGACCAGATCTCCGAGCTGCCTAAGCAGCTTAATTTGACTGATGGAGAGGTAAAAGTCGATATCGTAAACAAAAACGGTATTGTCTGTAAGCATGTGCGAATTATCGATCTGAATCAATCTCCTAATCATGATCATGGTAAAAAACATCACCACCATCATCACCATCGTCACCTACAGGACATCCTCTCTCTTATCGATGCCGGAGATATAGGCCCCAAGGCAAAGGAAATCGCCAAAGAAATCTTCATGATCATTGGCAAATCGGAGGCCAAGGTGCACAATATGGATCTCGACAAAATTCATTTCCACGAAGTTAGCGCCGTTGACTCCATCCTGGATATTGTGGGCTGTGCTGTCCTGATCGATAAACTGGAGATTAGGACCACCTTTTGCGATCCCATTTGCACGGGTTTTGGCATGGTGCAGACCCAACATGGCTTATTACCTATACCTGCGCCAGCAACAGCAGATATTTTGATGGAAATGCCCACTTATCCTGGTCGAGAAGAAGGAGAAAAGGTCACACCTACCGGAGCAGCTATTCTAAGATACCTCCAACCTATTTTTTCGATCGAAGAGATTCGAAGAGACCGGATAGCCTATGGCCCCGGTAAGAAGGATTTCATCAGTCCCAATGTGGTGAGACTCTCTCTCTTAGGAGAAAAAAAAAAGACCTCTCCTGAACAAGGTCTAATAATGGTGGAAACAAATCTGGATGATTGTCCTCCGGAGTGGCTGGGGCAAAACTTTCAAGAGGATTTGTTCACCAAAGGAGCTATCGATTTTTTCCTGACTCCCGTGCAAATGAAGAAGGGAAGACCAGGTCTAAAACTATCAGTGTTGGTAGACGAAACCGATTTGGATAAGATTTGTGAGCATCTCTTGGAACACACAACCTCCATTGGGGTGAGATACTACGCCGTCAAACGCCAGATACTCAAACGCAAAAACATTGAATTGGACACACCCTATGGTAAAGTAAGTGTCAAAGAGGTTATCGCACCTTCTGGAGAAAAGAAATACAAGATCGAGCACAAATCGCTTCGAATTCTGCAATTGAAACACGGTATGACCATGGTGAAACTGGTAAGAGAGTTACAACCATTCATCAATGACTTACCAAAGTAAAAATAGTGTTGAATGATAGGCTCTGAGACCACGTTCACCGAAAGTCCTGCATACTTTCTTTAGATTCGGTGAATGTCTCAAAGTCAGACATGGTCCTATCTACATTGAGGTCTGATAATGTAGCTTAGTACCAGAAGTAACCAGAGTCACCTGGTGATGATTTATGTGTCAGACTACTGAGTCACAAACCCAGGATTATTCTTAACTTCGAATCAATGGAAGCATCTTTTCCCTTGCTATTTGCGGCGGTTGTTGGTTTTACGCATGCCTTCGAAGCTGATCATCTGGTCGCTGTAAGCAATATTGTGACCAAAAGAAACCGGTTATCCCTGGCCATCAAGGATGGCATTTATTGGGGTCTAGGACACACTTCGACCATCCTGATCATTGGCATTCTAATGATCGTCGCCAAAACCACCTTCCTCAATGGTTATTTCGGTTATTTGGAGGCCGTAGTAGGAGTCATGCTGGTCTTACTGGGCATCTTCAGACTCTATCAATACTTCGGTGCAATGAGCCTTGCCATCAGTGACTTCGATCACAAAGACAATCATCACCTGGCCTATGGTGTGGGTCTGGTGCATGGCTTGGCTGGCAGTGGGGCGCTGATTCTCTTAGTGATGACTGAGATTCAAAGTAGTCTCCTAGGGATTTCTTATCTGATTATTTTCGGATTAGGATCGGTGATCGGGATGCTGGTGGCTGCAGGCCTATTTAATCTTCCCTTTACCCGAAAAATCAACAGCAACCAACGTTTGCAAACCATCCTGGTGATCTTATCTTCCCTACTTTGCATTGGATACGGGGCTTACGTCATCATCGAAAACCTGATGTAAAGAACATTTCAGGGACTGATGAGTTTACCTACCTGGATCCCAGGCTATTCAGACATCCAGACATCTTCTAGTGAGCCTAAAGCTCGGTCAATGGTACATCATGACCCTTCAAAAGCTATGCTCTTCAAGCCTACCCAAATCGATATTCTTGAGCTGCTATTGTATCTCGGTGGTTCTCATCTGACAATACACCTAAGAAATTCTCGCCAGACGATCTGCAAATCAGCCTTGGGCCTATTTCCGTTCCCCCAGTATGTATTAGCTTACGCTGAATGCTAATGGAAGTAGGACTGCATCCTCTAGCTGAGAAAATACCTTATGAATCTTTCTCATCATCAGTTTTCTTTCCAGTGCTCTTTCAGCCAATCCTGCCTTGGCACGGATTCTGGGTACTCACGAACCCAATCAGGTTCTGGGAACTTACGTAAGCGTGAATAGCGGGGATAAGTCTCCCATATGTCACCTTGTCCTGTTACTCTGGGATCCCCGGTTTGCTCCAACACCTCCATCAATTGAGCGGAAAGCTGCTGTTTCACTTCGTGATAATTTGGATCAGTCGCCAAATTGTGTAAACATGCTGGATCTGCTTTGATATCAAAAAGCTCCTCCTCAGGTCTCTTGGCAACGGACCATTGCAGAAACTTTCCATATTGGGGATCAGCAGCATGTTTTACCATAAAGTCAAGACTGGGACAGGCATCGATGTCATGATACCCACCATGCATAGGACCCAGTGCGGCAGTGTCGAGCTCCTGGAGGCTTGAGTAATTGGCAGCACCATACTTCTGGGGAGCCCCGGCTGGCCATCGCTCGGGCTTAAAATTTCGGATGTACAAATAATCATGGCCGCGGAGAGCACGCTGAGGATATCCCAGAGAATGATATCGAGATGATGAGTGTCGCTCCCTTGAGGAATACACTGCTGTACGATCCTCCTCGACAATACCAGAGTCTTCAGAGGTGAGAATGGATACCAAGCTGCGACCTGACATCGGAAGGTCGGTGGGAAAGGGTACCTGGCTAACTTCAAGTATGGTGGGTGCCAGATCGACAAACCCAACCAAATCGTCGACAATCCTTCCACCCATGATTTTATCTCCCCACCGGATGGCTAACGGAACATGGATGCCATATTCGTAGACATTGGCCTTAGCTCGTGGAAAGGCCATTCCATTATCCGCAGTTACAATGATCAATGTATTGTCTAACAAATTTCTCTCTTCCAGTAGCTGTAGGGCTTGTAGGAGATGCTGGTCAAACCATTGAATTTCATAACAGTAATCCAGGATATCGCTGCGAATCTCTGGCTGATCAGGTAAGAATTTGGGCGTCACTACCTTTGCAGAATCCAATCCGTGCTCCAAGCCAATACCCTTCTTAAAAGTACGATGTGGTTCATGACCACCCATCCAAAAGCAAAAGGGTTGACCAGGTGCTAGAGCATCTAGGAAGTCAGCAAAGTTTCCAGCATAGTCCCTCTCTGAAATGCCTTCTGGAGCATCCAAAGTCCGCTGTTGCCATGGACGACCAGCGGGATTATGTTTTCTACCACCCACTTGATAATTTCCAGGACCCCAACCTTTACCGGTACATCCGGTGTGATATCCGTGGCGCTCCAACATCTCCGGATAGGTAACATATTTGGTCGCAAATGAACTGGCATGGGTCCCCGCATGTTCCAACTGCCAGCAGTGTCTGCCTGTAAGTAAAGAAGCCCTAGATGGACTACACCCAGGTGAAGCAGCAAAAGCCTGTGTGAAGAGTACGCCTTCCCTGGCTACCCGATCAAAACCAGGGGTTGATATCGCCGGATATCCGTAGGCAGAGGTGTGGGGATAAGACTGATCGTCAGAAATGACCAGCAGGATATTGGGCGCCTGGTGTTCTGATGACTGACTTGTAGAAGTGCAACCCACCAGCAGCAGCACAAGAATCTGCAAAAGGTTCTTCATGTATAGATATTCAATGGGATAAAAAAGTAATCAAATTCTTGGCAGCATCAAAAAAACTCCGTTCTCAAAACCAGTGGATCACATTCCAAGAAAAACCTCCTACCTTGTTCATTACATATGTAGCAATAATTCACTTCTATGATTCGGCGAAATCCCATATTCCTTTTTGCGGCAATCCTTTTAGGGGTAATTCCTTCATACAGCCAACAACCCAACATTCTTCTCATCATATCCGATGATCTAAATACACGCATCGGACCCTATCTGGAGATTGATAAACATACGCCCAACCTTGATAGACTGGCCAACGAAGGGGTACGCTTTACCCGAACTTATTGCCAGTACCCGTTATGCGGACCATCAAGAGCATCCCTGATGAGTGGTCTTTATCCAGAGACCAATGGGGTCATAGGCAATAGTCATGTGCTTGGAAGCTACCGGTCTGTTAATCCCAGGTTGGCAAAGCATCCCTCCATGGCCGGATTCTTCAGAGAACAAGGTTATTATACTGCGCGGGTATCTAAGATTTATCATATGGGTGTGCCTGGTGGCATCGAACGTGGAGCACCTGGTGGTGACGATCCAGATTCCTGGGATTTCACCTCGAATATCATGGGTCCGGAAACACTGAGTGATGGAATTCTGGAGCTATTGTCACCGGGCAATTTACACTATGGCTCCAATTTTTCCCGGATGATTCTTCCGGATGATTTGGCCAGCACACAAACCGATTACCTGGCCACCAGTCAGGCCATTGCCATTCTGGAAAATCGGGCAGCTCAAGTAGCTAAAAATGGTACAAACCTTCAAAAACTGAAGCCGGAAGCACCTTTCTTTCTGGGAGTGGGATTGGTAAGGCCTCATGTCCCCTTGATCGCTCCTAAGGAGTGCTTTGATACCTATCCAGATTCCATGGTCACTTTGCCTGAAGTGGTCATTGGAGAAAATGTGCCTCAAGAAGCATTGAAGACTCAAAACAACAAATCAACCTGGGATATGGACAGTACTCAGAAAAAGGAGGTGATCAGAGCCTATATGGCCAGTGTGAGGTTTATGGATCAGCAGGTAGGACGCCTCTTGGATGCCTTGGATCGACTTAAACTTCGGCAAAACACCATTGTCGTTTTTATCTCTGATCACGGCTACAATTTGGGTGAACACGATTGCTGGTCAAAAAGTGCATTGTGGGAAGGAGGTGTGAGGGTGCCAATGATCATTTCACACCCTGGATTTCCAGGACGCCATGGCACAGCTGCCCAAGTCATATCCGAACTCATTGATCTTTATCCTACCCTGACCGACCTTTGCAACTTAAAAGAAAACCAACCTGGAATCCTGCAGGGCAAGAGCCTGGCCCCATTAGTTAAAGAGAAAGAAAAGGAGTTACCGGCAACGACAGCATATACCATCTCATATGCTGGCAAGGGAGCGAGCATTCGGACCTCGAGATGGAGGTATACTCGGTGGGGTGAAGAATTCTTACCAGGCCAGGAAGAACTCTACGACCATATGAGTGACCCGGAGGAACATCAAAATGTGGCTGATGATCCTGGGCATCTCGAGGTACTGCAGCAGTTGCGAGAAAAATTTGAATCAATTAGACATGAATCACGGACCCATTTGTCACAATTTTAAATGAATATACTGCAGGAAAACCAATGATCATTCCATGAATGTGAAATCAAAGCATGGTATACACCATTCCATTTTAGTTTTGGTTTGGGTCTGCTCAATGAGTGCCTGTAATTTATTTGAAGTGGCACCTGCCAAACCCTGGGTTTTTGTCAGCATGCCGGATTTCCTCAACGTCGATTGTGCGTATCCTCAAAGAGGGTGGGAAGAGTCGCTTTCCTATATTCTACAGGCCATAAAAAGTGAAGACCCAGATTTTTTAATGGTCGCCGGAGACTTGGTTATGGGTCATTGGGATGGGCTGGGAGAAAACGATCAAGATACCATATTTAAATACGCTGCCAAGTACTATGGGGCATGGAAGGCCAGAATGGCAAACCATGGTTTGCAATATTATACTGCTATTGGAGATCATGAAGTCGGTGACAACCCCTGGAGAGACGAAAAGAAATTGACAGCTGTTAGAAATTATAAAGAAGCTTTCTCAAAACATTTGCAAATGCCAGACAACGGACCTGCCCATATGGTTGGCACCGCATTTTGGTGGAGGCATAAGAACGTTTTATTTATTTCTGTTGACGTCTTCGAAGAAGGTCCAGGGAAGCAGGGCTTGATCAGGGCTGGAGTTACTGGAGAGCAATTGTCATGGCTAAGGGTTGTCTTGCAACAGAACCATGATGCAGACCATAAAATTGTCATGGGTCATACGCCGGTCCTTGGACCGGTAAGAAAGTGGAGCTCCAGTGGATTACTGATTGAGGAGGGAAGGGAATCAGCATTTTGGCAAGTCATGAAGGACAATCAGGTAGATCTTTATCTCTGTGGTGAGGTGCATGCGATCACCTGCACAGGCAAGGATAGCATTATGCAAGTGGCTCATGGTGGCCTCATTGGCTATAACACGCGAACCAATTATCTGGTAGCCAAAGTATACGTCGATAAAATCGAATGTGAACTCAAGGAAATAGAAATGCGACCGCAAGGTGAGCACTTATGGCAAACCAAAAGAAATCGACCTTTAGAAGAAGTGATCATCACTCCAGAAAATCGTAATCGTGGTTTTTACACAGTAGGGAAATTTACCATTGACAAATCAGATGGTAAGCGCTGGCAAAACCGGCAGGGCTATTTCGAAGAAAGATATGGGACGAGTAACGAGGTCGCCGTTCCCATATTCCGAAAAAACAATCCTAGAGGTTTGCCCTCTGAATTTCCCCACATAATTTTAACAGATGGTGAGTAGCGATCCTGTAAGGTCACTATATGACAAGCCTTTCTACTTTGCAGCGATATCAATGGCTTGTTGCAGGGCCAAAAGATCATCGGATGTATTGTAGACGTTGGGAGAGATACGGATGAAACCTTCACGGATAGATATAGAGATCTTCCGTTGGATCAATGCTTTTTTCAAAGTTGCGAAATCATATTTGCTGGTTAGATTGAATCCAAACAAATGGCTGGCTTGAAAGGTATTCTCTATGGACATCAGGCACTTCTCACGAAGTAACTGCAATAGGGGTCGGCTAAGTATATCTGTATAGAGCTTAACATCCTCTCGACCCCACTTTAACAAGGTATCGAGGCCTGCGGCCATCATAGGACCCAAGATGAAATGTGCATGTTCACCCACATTATATCTCTGGGCCATGGGACGATCAATTGTTTCATAGTGAACCAATTTTTCAAAATTTTCACTGTTTCTCTTATTGATCCAATATTCATCGATTGATCGACCGTGATCAAAATATGGGCCGTAATAAGCAAGGCAAATGCCATAAGGAGAGAGAAGCCATTTATATCCTGCACAAACAACTGCATCAGGATTTAACTTTTCTACATCGAAAGGTATGGCACCGATGGATTGTGAACCATCAATAATTAGAAGCGCTCCATATTCATTGGTCTTTCGCCTAATGGATTGAAGGTCGAAAATGGCACCAGAAGTCCAGTGCACAGACTCGATGGCTACAACAGCCGTCGAAGAGTCAATAGCGTCAAGTAACTCTGCATTCCATTTTGTCCAAGGTTGCAAGGAGGTTTCCGGAGCCTTAATAAACTCCACCGTACCATCGCATTTTCTTGCGAGAGACAGCCAGGGATAGACATTGCTGGGAAATTGCTCATGCAAAACAATGATCTTCTGCTTGGCCTTGAGCTGGATATTATTGGCAACATTTGCGATGCCATATGATACGGATGGTATAATCGCAATGCGATCGGGATCATGGCATCGAATCAATGCAGAAAATTTATTGCGAATGGCCCTGGCAGTGTTGAAAAAATCTTCACTGTAGATTTCTGCTGGATTAGATTGACTTTCTATAGCCTGTATCCCGGCCTCCCGTACTGTCCGGGGCTGAGGAGCTTTATACGCACAGTTTAAATAGATTTCGTGCTCGGGTAAATCAAATTCTTCCCTCTTATTCTCCATACTTCATTAAAAAATTGACGCTAATTTTAAGGGCACGAATATAACTCTCCACAAAGGATTACTAATTCCCCTATTCTATGCTACCTCCACATTACCACCATCCTTTCGAGCTAATCAAATGTAGACTACAATGTTTTGCATCTAGGGTACCTCTAATCAAGTAATCACTTATGGTCTGGCACAAATTCTGTTTTTTGGGCGATTTGATGTGATAAATATTTCGTAACATACAAAGTTCAAGGAATTAGAGTTGTCTGCTATCGTATCGAACCCTTACTTTCGCACCCTCATAGATTAATAAGCATGAAGCCATCAAAATCATACAGGATATGGTTCAGTCAACGTAACGGCAGTACTGTTCTTTGCAAGGCTTTAGAACAGACGGGTATTGCCGGACTACCTGGCGAATACCTGAATGTCATGGAATTTGAATCTCTCGCAAAAAAGTATGGTGTGAACTCTTACACCGATTTGAGAGACCAATTATGGAAGCTTGGAACGACAAATAATGGGGTATTTGGTATGAAGCACTCTATGCACACCACTAGATTTGACAGAATTATTGCTGAACTAGATCGTCTGAAAGGCTCGAACAGTAAAAATGAAAGTCCCTACTCTTTGCTTGATGCGATATTTCCAAGATGTAAACACATTTATTTGACTCGTAGAAATAAAATTCGACAGGCAGTTTCCTGGTGGAAAGCTATCAAGGATAATATCTGGCATTTGCAAACCCATGAACAGCATATACCTGTTGAAGATTTCTTCGAGCAGAATTACGATTTTGCAGCAATTCTTCATTTATTTAAAGAAGCCAATCTGCGAGAATGCGTAATGCAGGAATACTTTTCTCAACGCGAAATTCTACCACTTACCTTGGTTTACGAGGATTTCGTGCAGGATTTAGGGCAGACACTAAGGCAAGTGCTTGATTTCCTGGAAATTGAATATCCTCCCAATGCCTACGACAACCTAAAAATGCCGTTACAAAGAACAGCCAATATTTATTCAGAAAAGTGGGTTCAACGGTTTCGAATGGAATTACAACGCGAGATGGGTGATGTGATATGGTAAAACACTATCAATGTGAATCAGATGAACACCGTTGAGATTTTATCCAAGCTCGTGTCATTTCCAGTTTTGGGGGGTCAAAGTAATTTGTCGATTGCCAAATGGATTGAAAATTATCTGGTAGCCCAGGGAGTAAATTATGGTAGTTTAACTAGTGAAGATGGAAGGAAAAGGGCAATCCATTGTCGAATAGGTCCGCCGATAGATGGAGGTATAATACTATCAGGCCATATGGATGTGGTTCCGGTGGATGGACAACCGTGGGATAGTGATCCTTTTGTCTTGACAGACCGGGGTGAAGATCGGTGGTATGGCCGGGGCACTTGCGACATGAAAGGCTTCCTTGCCTGCTGCCTGGCTCTTTTGCCTGAAATGTTGAGGGCTCCACTAAAAAGGCCCATTTATCTGGCTTTTTCCTACGATGAAGAAGTGGGATGTCTGGCAGGTCAAATCTTGGCAGAAGAGATCAAAAATTTCTACACGGAAAATATTCGTTATGCCATTATTGGTGAACCGACCCTCCTTCAGCCAGTCACCGGGCAAAAAGGCATGGTCATTTATCAAACGACGGTCAATGGCTCGGCTGGCCACAGCAGCCGTATCAAACAAGAAGTAAGTGCAATTCACGAAGCAAGCCGGTTAATTCTTTGGCTGGAAAATAAGATGAATCAACTCATCTCGGATCAACATCTCGATAACAGGTTTGACCCGCCTCATACTTCAATCCACTGTGGATTTTTTGATCGGAGTGGCATCGCTCCCAATGTAATCTCCGAATCGGCCACTTTCTCCTGGGATTTGCGTACCATACCACGAGACCACGTGGCTGAGATCAAAAGAGATTTTAATCAATATTGCCTGGATCGAGAAATTAAGCTAAGGACTCGGTTTGCTGATTTTCGAATTGATACCAAAGCCCTGCACCCGGAAGTACCACCACTAGACACAGCAGACGATAGTGAAGCCGTCCAACTTGCACAACAAATTTCGGGACGAAAAGATACTGGTGCGGTGTCCTACGCGAGTGAAGCTGGTCAATTTGCCGCCACTGGTTTTGACTCCGTCATCTGTGGTCCAGGTGATATTCAGCAAGCACACCGAGCAAATGAATTTATCAGTAAAGAGCAACTAGTATTGGGAGATAGGATGTTGCGGAGATTGATCGAATTATGGATAAAATAAATCATTATTGCTATCAAGACTATTGAATTTACCACTGGTCCTTCACCTAACAGTGGTAACGAATACCCTTTTCTACTGTCTCTCATCATTTTCATCATTTTTACCGCCTGTGTGGAAGTTATCAATTTTATCCCTCCTCATCAAGAACTTGGCATCCTTGTGGTTGATGGGACACTAAGCACTCTTGCCGACAGCAACTTGTTATATCTAAGCAGGTCAGGCCCAGTGGGAAAAAGGGTTTTCACACCAGAGCGTGATGCCAGAGTCACAATTTATGATGAGGAAGGTAATTTTGCCTCTTACGAGCAGCTGAGTGCGAGACATGGCATTTATTGCCTGCGACCTGATGAGATTGAAATTCGTGTAGGAAAATCTTACCATGTGACCATAGAAACTTCTGATGGCCGATCCTACCTCTCTAAGCCAGAAATGATCATGCCAGTTCCTCAAATTGACTCTATATATTTCGTCACATCACTCGAAAACTCTCTGGTTGACGAAACCCGCCTTTTAGAAAAAAGATATTTTGACCTCTATATTACAACTACCCTCGACTCCGAAAAATCTTCTCACTTAAAATGGGATGTAGAATTTGTCTATCTCTTCCCCGCGGTTTGCAATGGACGGGGCGAATTATGCTATGTAAATGACAAGCGAAATAAAGATCAAATACAAATTCTGGATGGAAATAGAATTCATGCCGGGAAAACCTTTAAAAAAATGATCTTTCGGCGTCAGATAGACTTTGCCTTCAGCAACATTGCATCTTTCTTTGTTTCACAAAAATCATTGACTAGTGAATCATTTCACTATTGGCAAAATATTGAAAAGGTAGTAAGCAATGTAGGATCCATATTTGATGCGCCGCCTTCGGCAGTTCCCGGTAATTTCGATTGCACCAGTGATCCTGATGAACCGGTATTGGGATTCTTCAGCGCCTATGATGAAAGGAGGGAATTGCTCTTTGTGCAGTATGATCACCTACCCGCCGAAGATCGTAAAGGCCCTCTCTGCGGCACGCTGCAATTTCCAGTTCAGAATCCCCAATTGGCTTGCTGTGATTGTCTCCGGCATCTCGAAGGCAGCTCAATGCAAAGGCCTAAATACTGGCCTTGAAATCACTTGCCTGCCCCGGAACCTAATCACAGATCTGCTGGATAGCGGTGCGATCTTTACTTCAGTTAAGTCAAGAATTCATCATGTCAGAAGGCTAAGATTCGTAGCAGACGTAGAGGAAAAACACTGACTAGAAAAATCTGGACTGGCAATTGCAACATTGACCATTTCAGATGTGGTTTTGATGGTAGCTACCAGGACCTGTACTGTCCTAGTTTTAGAATACCTCTAAATACCCTTTAAGCAATCAGATCCTTCACGACATGACCATGCACATCCGTGAGTCGAAAATCACGGCCCTGGAATGCATAAGTAAATTGCTCGTGATCAATACCCAACTGGTGTAAAATGGTTGCTTGTAGATCATAGACAGATACGGGATTTTCGATGGGATAATAACCAATCTCATCTGTCTCCCCGTAAGTGAGACCAGGCTTCATGCCACCTCCGGCCAACCAAATGGTAAAGGCATAAGGATGATGGTCCCGTCCTTTGAAGGGTAAGTCTACTCCATTCCTGTTTTCCTGCATGGGAGTACGCCCAAACTCACCTCCCCAGATGACTAGTGTTTCTTCCAGCAGACCCCGTTGCTTAAGATCCGTGAGTAATGCAGCAATGGGTTGGTCTATGCTTCTACACTTATCAGAAAAACCGGCATCAAGAGCAAATTCTGCATTGGTACCGTGGGCATCCCATCCCCAATCATAAAGCTGAACAAAGCGAACTCCATTTTCGATCATTTTACGGGCCAGCAAGACGTTATTGGCAAAAGAAGTTCGACCGGGATTGGTACCATACATTTTATGGATATAGTCTGGCTCGTTGTCAATGGTAAGTACACCAGGGACTTCAATTTGCATGCGATAGGCCATCTCATATTGTTCTATTCGCGTCACAATCTCCGGATCACCAAAGGTTTGGTGCGTCAACTGGTTCACTTGGTTGATGGCCTCAATCGACGATTTACGCAGCTGTGTGCTGACTCCTTCCGGGTTGCTTAGGAATAGAACAGGGTCACCCTCCGATCGGCACTGCACCCCTTGATGGACTGAAGGCAAGAACCCACTACCCCAGAGTGCTTTCCCTCCATCGGGGTTGCTGTTGCCCGAAGTCAAAACCATGAAACCCGGTAGATTTTCATTTTCCGACCCGAGTCCATAGGTCACCCAAGATCCCATACTAGGGCGGCCGAGCTGTGCACTCCCTGTTTGCATTAGCAATTGGGCTGGCGCATGGTTGAATTGATCGGTATGCATCGATTTAACGATGGTTAGTTCATCGGCATGCCTGGCAAGATGCGGTAAAAAATGGGAGATCATGGCACCTGATTGGCCATGTTGTTTGAAATTGCCTAAGGGACCCAGCATAGTGGGTACTCCACGAATAAAGGCGAAACGCTTCCCTTCCAGGAATGAGGCCGGACAAGGTTTGCCGTCTAACTTGGCCAAGGCCGGTTTGTGATCAAACAGCTCCAATTGGGATGGCGCTCCCGCCATGTGCATGTAAATGATGCGTTTGGCTTTGGCTGGGAACATCGGAAATGATCTCCCTGGGTCATTTCCCTTCTTTGAGTCCGCTAATGGCAAAGCTGCTGCAACACCCGGCATACCAAGACCCATCGTCATTGCTCCCAAGCTAAGCATACTATCCCTTAAAAACAATCTCCGGCTGTTTAACTTGGCCTCAGCAAGCCTAGCTTCATCTCTGATATTTATCCTGACTCCCATCAATTCTTCATTATGAACTCATCTATATTCATCATGGCATTGGCCACCATTATCATGGCTCCCAAGTCTGGATCATTGCGCCTGTCAAGATATGAGAGAAGATCGTGTTCATCTGATTCTCCTTGAACAAACGATGATCTTGCATCATCGTAAAATTCGAGCCATATGTCTAGTGCCTGGCTACTTATCTCTTTCCCAAGTAGCCGTTGATATCCCCATGCTAACCGGGATTGAAGTGGAGCGGGCTGGTTAAACATCAGCTCACCAAAATGAGCAGCCGCCTCAACATAAACGGGATCATTGAGTGTGACCAGGGCATGCAATGGTGTATTGGTCTGAATCCGACGGGCCGAGCAGACCTCGCGTGCCGCAGCATCATAAATCATCATCGCTGGATAGGGACTGGTGCGCTTCCAGTAGGTATATACAGCCCGGCGGTATTGTTGTCCATCCGTAGCTATCTTCCACTGCTCATTAGAATAAGGGATATTCCATTGTACCGGTTGATAGGGCATGACACTCGGTCCGTACATTTCTGGATTTAGCAACTCCGATACCATTAAGGCTTGATCGCGCACTTGTTCAGCGGTAAGTCGTACTCTGGGGCCACGACTTAAGAAGATATTGTATGGATCTTTTTCCAGAAGATCAGGTGTGGCATAACTTTGCTGCTGATAGGTAGCTGATTGCATGATTTCTTTAATCAGTCGCTTTGTACTCCAATCAAACTTGTGCATAAACTGCCAGGCCAACCAATCCAGCAATTGGGGATGTGATGGTGCCTGCCCCTGTGAACCAAAATCTTCAGCCGTTTCCACTAATCCTCTTCCAAAGAGCCTTGACCATACTCGATTGACCCAAACACGTGCTGTCAGCGGATGATCCTCATTGGTCATCCATTTGGCCAATCCCAAGCGATCCATCGACAGGCTATCGGACCAATTGCCCAGAGCCTCAGGAACTCCTGCACTCACTTCCTCTCCCTTCACCAGCCAATTCCCACGATCAAAAACCTGAGTTTTTCGCCGCATGTCTGGCGGATTTTCAATCATCACCGGAGATCCACTAGTCTCAGCTCTCAACAATTTCCAGAAAATCTCTTCGGCGTCTGTTCCTCCCGGTTGATTCCAGGGCAAGGGGATATGGTCAAATCGAAACCAGTCAAAAGTAATCTGCGGGTTGTCGTCACCAGCAGATACACTAGGGCTGACATAATGGAAAAACAAGTCATGAACACCGGATAGCCCATCCGGCATGTCAATTTGGATGATTTCCCATTGGCCATTTGTGTTGGGCATATTCTGTTGTAAGACCAACGGCCCGCCTCGATTATCCATTCTAATAGACCACTTTCCATCAGACCTCTTGGTACGGTATCTCACGAAAAGTTGCCTTTTGCCTGTTAGGTCAATTTTGGGCAACCGGCTAATCCCTTCCTGGCGCAGTCCCAAATACTTGGTGTCGTAAAGGGCAGCGTTAGTAAAGGAATCCGTTTCTATCGAGTGCCAGGCCGGCTGCCAAGTCTTAAGAAACCGCTCCAATTGCGCTATCTCCTGGTCCTTTAGATGAAGACCGGTCCACTCGATCAATTCGACCAACCTGCTGCTATCATTCGAATCAAAATGTCTCAATAGAGGATAATCTCGGGCAGTGTCACTGTCTCGACTGTTGTTGAAAAAAGCAAGAAATCTGTAGTACTCTTTGTGCATGATCGGATCATAGGGATGACTGTGGCATTGCACACATCCAAAAGTGGTACCCATCAGTGCTTCCCAGGTTGTATTGACTCGATCCATGACGGCATAGGTCCGAAATTCTTCATTATCCGTTCCACCTTCATCATTGGTGGTGGTATTGCGATGAAATGCTGTGGCCAGTAATTGATCATCGGTCGGATCTGGCAACATATCGCCTGCCAATTGCTCTATCAAGAATTGATCATAGGGCAGGTCTCGATTCAAGGAACGGATCAGCCAATCTCGGTACTGCCAAATATTCCTATGAGGATCTCTTTCGTAACCCTTTGAATCAGCATATCTGGCAAGATCCAACCAAATTGATGCCCAAGCCTCACCGAATTGAGGAGATGCCAGCAATGTGTCAATCCATTGTTGGATGACATTTGGATCATCACTCTTTTCAAAGTCTTCAACGAGCACCTTGGCAGCCGGCATTCCAATCACGTCTAGTGCGATTCGGCGTAAAAGGATAGCGCGATCCGCTCGTACCGATAAGCCCTTCAGCCCCAAGTCCACCAGCTTGCTGTTGACGAATTGGTCAATCGGATGCATGGATTCCGATCCACCCATATTACCCAACATAATCGACTGACCAGGAGTTTCTGGTAAGGTTACCGGACGGTACGACCAATGTCTTTCCCAGGCCACCCCCTGATCTATCCACTGAGTCAACATCTCAATCTCTGCAGTAGTTAGTGGTTCGGCATCTAGTGGCATCCTCACTTCCGGATCTATAGCGTACAGGCGTCGAATCATCTCGCTGCCAGAGGCGTTGCCGGGGATAATGGCAGGTCTGCCTTCATCCGTATCGGCCAAGGCCCTCTCACGCGTGAGTAAACTAAATCCCGCATTTTGTTTAACCCCACCATGGCATGATAAACACTTCTTGTTGAGCAGGGGCTTAATATCAGAAGCATAATCCACATCCTGAGCCGTCTGACAAGTGATAAATACCATGGCCAAACAGCCGGCGAGAACGATTGAGATACTATTTCGGATCATGAAATGCCGCTTCTGAAGATTTAAAGATACGATCATTAGCACTTAGAAAGGCAAATCGCATATAATACAGAGCTAGGAAAAAGTGAACCTCAGCATTCTTCCCATTGAATGGATCATTTTTTGCAGGCCCTGACCTGTACCCGACCAGATTGGATCCTTGGAATTGCATATTTTACAGAACAAAGTCCTTCATTAAATGCGCTATCTCAAATTACTGTCATTTATTTTTAGCAGTACTATTTTATTTGCACAAGGTAAGCTCACCTTACCTGCTCACCTACTTGCTCCCCAACCCTTGGCACCTCCCATAGCACACGGAGCTCCAGCAGGTGTACATAAGGATCAACCTCAGATTGGTACACCACGATCGATAAACTTTCTTAACCAAGAGACCGTAGTAGGCAATACTACCTATGATCTGCAGAGCAATGCTGCCCTTTCCACGCGCTTCCTGGTCACCTCAGTAGGACAAAAAGCGGCGGTTTGGATGCAATCGGTGGAACGAAATACTATTTATGCTGACCGGGGTACGGGGTTTAACCACAACCCTGGATCAGGATGGCAAGAAATCCCCGAAAGCAGATTAGAGTCCAGTACCCGTACCGGATGGCCTTCGCTGTCGCAGATTAGTGAAACTCAGCTTCACATTGTGAGCCATACAGCTACCAATACCCTCAGTACCATTACAATGAATCTGGATGGATCTAATGTTTCGGAGGGATTTGTACCCCACCAGGCTCTACCTGGCCTTCTTTGGCCAAGATCTGCAGCTTCTGGCGGCTATCTCCATATTATTGCCCTGACGGCACCCAGTGGTCTGGATGGAGCTCCCTACTTTGGAGTCGATGGCCATTTACTGTATTATCGATCTTCTGATGGTGGAGTTAATTGGGATCAAACCGACATAATAATACCTGGTCTTGACAGCTCTCGTTATGCATTTATCAGCGCCGATACTTACGCCATTGAGGCCCGCGACAGTGTGGTAGCGGTGGTGGTATTTGGTGTCTGGGGAGATGCAGTGTTGTTCAAATCTCAAGATTATGGCATGACTTGGCAAGAAATTTTAATCAACGATTTTCCGCTTGACAGGTACCAGATTGATGATGGCTATAGTGAAGAAGATATTCGCTTTGACCCCAATGCACCTCAACCCTTGGCTATTGCAACCACTGATGGGTCTGGAGATCTCTTGATAGATGCCAATGGGATGGTTCACGCAACTTTCTCTAACGGTTATGTCCTAGATCTTGAAACTAATGACAGCCTGAGCAGCTTCTTCCCCGGCTGGATTGGTATTTCCTATTGGAATGAAATGCAGGAAATCCCATTGACTGTGGGTGGGGTGATCGATTACAATGAAAACGACACCATCGATCTCCAACCTTTTGAAGGGGCGATTCCTCGGTACTCCAGTCATACCATAACTTCAATGGCCAATATATCCCACAATGGCAAAGGCGAGCTGATCATCGTTTATTCGGCTTTGGCGGAAGCGTTTTTTAATGAGCAGGATGAGGAGCATTACCGGCATCTGGTCGCCATCAAGTCCTTAGACAACGGTGCCAGTTGGGGGCCACCATACGACTTGATCAATCCCGATCTGGTGGACGACGAATTGTATGAGTTTGTAGAAGCAGTTTATCCTTCCGTTCATGCACAATTTGACGATACCCTGCACCTAACTTATCAGCAGGATTTTTTTCCTGGTCATACTTTTGACGAGGTTACTACTGATCCTTTTGTTGATAATTTCATTACTCATTTGGCTGTACCAGTTGAGTTAATTCCAGATGCTTCCGCTCTGTCGATTCGAACTAATACACTGCAACCGCTGATTGATATCTTTCCCTCGCCAGCTTCGTCTGAGGCGCATTTCCGGATCGATGAGCAAGTGAACATACCAGTGAATGTAACCTTACGAGACTTAAGTGGTCGGCTTCTTTGGAAAGGTCTGAGCAAAGTGAGACAAGGAACTGTCGATCTCCAGGGCCTAAATCCCGGCATTTACATTATACATTTTGTATCCGCCCAATCCCATGCAGCATTCAAGATCATCAAAAACTAATTGGGAAGGCCAGTTCTCTTATGAAATTTGCAGTTTCTCATTTGGCTATGCCATCTCTTTGTGAGTGCACTGAACAGCAGGATGTTTATTACATTTGTGCTGCTTTTTTACGAAGAAAAGCAGGAAAGGAAAAGAATCAATTGGATATTGTGCCGCAGTGGCGGAATTGGTAGACGCGCACGTTTCAGGGGCGTGTATTCTTACGAATGTGGGGGTTCGACTCCCCCCTGCGGCACCACATTAAGAAGATGTAGGCTCTGATCTAATCCATGGATATACTTGCGTTAAAAGCTGTTCACATTATTGGTTTCGTAGCATGGTTTGCCGGAATATTTTATCTGGTGAGATTATTCGTCTATCATGCCGAAGCACTCGAAAAACCATTGGACCAGCGTGAGATACTGACCGCACAATACCTTATCATGGAGCGGCGGTTACTCAACATCATTATGAGGCCAGCCATGCTAATAACCTTTATAGGGGGGATTGCCATGCTCATTCTAAACACGGCCTATCTGCAGCAAGGCTGGATGCATGTAAAACTCTTGCTGGTGCTCTTATTGGCAGGCTACAGTGAGGGTTGTAACCGGATCATCAAGAAATTGGACAAGGGAGAAACGCCAATGACTCCACTGCAATTTCGATTATATAATGAGGTACCCACGGTGTTTTTGATCTTTATTGTGTTATTGGCTGTATTTCGTGGGCAGCTTTCCATTGGTTGGATTTTACTCATTTTGGTCGGAATTGTCATCTTACTTCTTTTGATGACCCTAATTTACAAGCGATTACGCGAAAGAAAATCGCAAAAATAGCGTTGTAATCGTTGTTTGTGCAGGCAGCTTTGCAACTTCTTTACCTTAGCATCGATTTATTTATTGAAAGAGATCAACTGATCAAGACATAGGACGTAATGTAATATGCAATTTCTTTTTCCACTTTTTCTAGGTGCCCTGGCGCTGTTGGCTATACCCATCATCATTCACCTCTTTTACTTTCGACGTTATAAGAAGGTATATTTTACCAATGTGCGGTTTTTGCGCGAGATTAAGGAAGAATCCAGTATTCGTTCTCGACTCAAGAATTTATTAACCCTGCTATGCAGGCTATTGGCGGTCTTGTTTCTCGTACTTGGTTTTGCCCAGCCCTTTCTCAAAAAGGATAGTGAGATCAAGAAGGGTAGAAAAGCGATCAGCATCTTCATTGACAACTCTTACAGCATGGCTTCACTGAGTAGTGATGCACCATTACTGGATGAAGCTAAGCGCAAAGCAGAGGATATCATCAATGCATATGACATTGAAGATGAGTTTCAGATCCTATCTCACGACATGACAGCTCGTCAACAGCGTTTGATCGGCCAAGAGCAGGCCATATCGCTCGTCGACGAAATAGAGCTTACTGCCGAAGTCAATCCTCTGTCGCGAGTATGGCTTAGACAGAAGCAATTGTTGGACCAATCTGATCATCCTAACAAGATTGTCTACTACATTTCAGATTTTCAGCAAAACATTGTAGATCTGGAGTTGTCAGACACGACCTATGAATATAATTTGATACCACTTAAAGCGGTAGTGGAGCAAAATGTAAGCATTGATTCAGCCTGGTTTGACGCTCCAGTACAGATGATAAACCGACCCAATACCCTTTATGTCAAAATACAGAATTGGTCAAATCAGCCAGCCGAAAATATACAGTTAAGCTTGCGACAAGATGGGGCAATCAAGCCCGTGGGTTCTCTAGATATTCCCGCGAACAGTTTTGTGATCGACACCGTGCTGATCTCCGTCTTAAGGCCTGGTTTTCAGAAAATCGAACTAAAGATTACAGATTTTCCAGTTCAATTTGATGATACTTATTTTCTGGCTTTTGAGGTAAAACAGCAGATCCAAAGTCTGATCGTAAATCAGGGCAATCCCAGTCGTTATCTGACCAGTGCCTTTGCCAGTGAGCAATACTTTGAAGCCACCAATCAACCGGTTGGCAACTTGGATTACGGAAGCTTTAATCAATATCAATTGATATTATTAAACGAACTTCAGACCATCTCTTCTGGTCTGGCCGCAGCCCTGCAAAACCATATTCTCAATGGAGGAAGTGTACTTATCTTCCCTTCTCCTCAAGCAGATTTAGCGAGTTATAATGGCTTTCTATCCTTACTCAATGCCGGGCCGTTGGAAAGGTGGGACACAACCAGCCGAACAGTCAATTATGTGAATACTCAGGAATTTATCTTCTCTGATGTATTTGAATCGACAAGACGACAGATTCGACTTCCCACCACACAGGGAAACTTTTTGATCAAGAGACAGAGCAGTGGCTTTGAAAGGCTCCTCGGATATCGCAATGGTGATCCATATATCTTGAAGTATCGTCGAGACAAAGGTCACTTGTACTTGTGCGCCGCACCGCTGGACTTACAGTTCAACAATCTGGTAAACCAGGCCGAAGTCTTTATTCCTATGCTTTATAAAATGGCGTTGTCAACCTCTGAATCGGGAAAGATAGCCTATACCATTGGTCGAGATAATTTGCTCGAAATAGAAAACCGTTCTACTGATATCGAGGTTGTTTATCGAATCGATGGGAAAACATCTTTCATACCAGGCCAGCAGACACTGGGCAAGAGAGTGATTCTCAATCTTCATCATCAGATCAAGGAGGCTGGGTTTTATGATGTATACCTAAAGGAAAATGAAATTATTTCAACATTTGCCTTTAACAGTAGCCGGTTAGAAAGCGATCCGATTTGCCTCACATATGATCAGGTATCACAGCGATTTGGTGAAATAGCCAATGTCGTAGGACAGGCACAATTGGCAAGTCTGTCGCAGTTTATTCAAGAGAAGGACAGGGGGATTATTCTATGGAAGTACTGTCTGGTTTTAGCACTGTTTTTCTTAGCTTTGGAGACGCTGATTATCCGATTCTGGTCGGTGTAAAGAAAGCGCCTTTATGCAGATACTGCTTAAGCAGGTTAAAATTGTAGATCCCACCTCTTCACTCCATGGTCAGATTAAGGACATACTGATCAAGAATGGTCGAATTGAGGCCATTCGCAACCGAATTTCCGAATCAGTCAAGTCTTATCATTACCCGGGCGCGTGCATTTCCCCCGGCTGGATTGACGTGGGAACCTACATTGGAGATCCCGGTATGGAACAAGTGGAAACATTGGAGTCAGCTTCTTACGCCGGTAGCAGAGGTGGTTATACTACATTGGTGATGCTCCCCAATACCTTGCCGGTGATAGACACAAAGTCTGGTATTGAATACATCAGGGCCAAGCAAACCAGATTAGTGACACACATTTTACCGATGGGAGCCTTAAGCCGTGGATGCAAGGGCATTGAACTCGCTGAGTTGATTGATTTGCATAAAAATGGTGCGGTAGCTACAACTGATGGTCTCCAGAGTGTTCAGAATCCCGGCCTTCTACTTCGAGCATTGGAGTACGTTAAGATTTTTGGGGGCTTGATACTCAATCATCCCAGCACTGCCGGAATCGTGTCTGAAGGCTTGATGCACGAAGGTCCAGTCAGTGTATCTCTGGGTTTGCGAGGATTTCCAGCGATCAGTGAAGAGCTGATGATTAAGCGTGATATTGATTTGGTGCGATACAGTAAATCACGTTTACATTTTTTGAACATCAGCACAGCAAAAGCTGTGGAACTGATTCGTCAGGCCAAAGAAGAAGGACTGAGAATCTCAGCATCAGTCGCTGCCCTCAATCTACTTTGTACCGATGAAGAGTTGCTGCGATTTGATGCCAACTACAAGGTCATCCCTCCTCTGCGCTCGGAAGATGACCGAAAAGCTCTGTTAAAAGGTGTACGGGATGGCACCATTGATTTGGTCACCTCCAATCACCGACCTGTTGAACCAGAGCGGAAACAGCTGGAATTTGCCTATGCTGAATTTGGCATCTCAAGCTTGGAAACCACATTTTCGACGATGCTACGGGCCTTGGGCAAGCGTACTTCAGTATCAAGACTGGTTGAAATTATGGCCATCAGGCCACGGAATATTTTGGGGCTTCCCATACCATCGATCGAAAGAGGACAGGAAGCCGAAATGACCCTCTTTAACCCGGATACAAACACACATTTCACCAGCCTAAAATCTCTCAGTAAGAACAACCCCTTTCTAGGTCGGGAACTTCCTGGCCGCGTTCTAGGTATTGTATCCAAAGGGCAAATAGAACTAGCTGAAACCCAAGGGACTCACTAAGCGTTTTTCAATCACTAATAGAGCAAGGCATAGTGGCCACCACTTATTCGGGTTAAAAGCCTAACTTTGCGGCTTGAGATTGATCTGATAAGCAAAGCACCTGCAATGGATTTTGAAAATCCCTCAGTTAGAAATGGTATCATTGCTGGCATTGGAGCCTCAGCGATTACTCTTTTGCTCTACCTCGTAAATGAACGCATGGTCTTTAGCCTTTCTGGCTGGTTGACCACCATACTCTTCATTATCCTCATGGTACGGTCAGTGAAAGAAGTAAAATCTGGATTGGAATTTATGTCCTTTGCCGATGCGCTTAAGCCGGGGTTTTTGACCTATGTCATTGGCAATCTCGTATATGTCATCTTTTATTATGTATTGCTAAATTTCATCGATCCAGGGTTGGTCGAACTGCAGCGGGAAATCGCTGTTGAAGCCATGGAAAAACTGGGATCTTTTTTAGGGGAAGATACACTGGAAACAGCAATGGATGAAATTGAGAAGAGAGATTTTCGCTTTGGATTAGGCACTGCAGCACTTACTTATGGTTGGGGGCTTATCTTTCCTGGATTTATTGCCGCTGCAATTATCGCCGCCGTTCTAAAGGATCGGAATCCGGCCACTGCATGAAGCTTCTGGATATTTCTTTGGTTATTCCTTTGCTCAACGAGTCGGAATCGTTGGGTGAACTTCAGGACTGGATTGCAAGAGTCATGGAGGAAAATAGCTACACCTATGAGATATTATTTGTCGATGATGGCAGCACAGATGACTCATGGCAAGTTATTCAACAACTAGCCAGCAAATCTCCTCAGGTGAAGGGGGTTAGGTTTCAACGAAATTATGGCAAGTCAGCCGCCCTTAACAAAGCCTTTGAATTAAGCAGTGGTTCAGTCGTGATTACCATGGATGCAGACCTTCAAGACAGCCCTGACGAGATCCCGGCACTTTACCAAATGATAACCAGAGAAGGTTTCGATTTGGTTTCTGGGTGGAAGCAAAAACGCTTCGATCCACTGAGCAAGACGATTCCAACCAAACTGTATAATGCGGTCTTGCGGATCATGAGTGGAATTCGATTGCATGACTTCAACTGCGGGCTAAAGGCCTATAAAAGAGAGGTGGTGAAAAATATTGAGGTTTATGGCGAGATGCATCGGTACATCCCGGTGATTGCCAAATGGGCGGGCTTTTCGAAAATTGGTGAGAAGGTTGTCAGTCATCAAGCTCGAAAATATGGCAGCAGCAAGTTTGGCCTGTCAAGATTTATGAATGGCCCTCTTGATCTCTTATCCATAATGCTGGTGGGTAAATTTACAAAGCGGCCGATGCATTTTTTTGGAGCCATTGGTACGGTGACTTTTTTCTTTGGTTTTATCATCCTAGCGTACCTATCTATATCAAAAATCCTTTGGGAGCAAGGTGGTATTGCTGAACGGCCGTTGTTCTACTTTGGAATCCTGGCATTGATCATCGGGAGTCAATTGTTCTTGTCTGGTTTTCTGGCGGAATTGATTGTACGGAATTCAGCCACACGAAATCATTACCAGGTCAGTGATTTTATCGGCCTCAAAGAAACAGTACTTTTGTCCGAGCAAATGAGCGATGCTTAGCTGGCGGTGAAAGATATTATCAAAAACGCACTCAAGGGCCACCGGGAGTTGGTTGATCAGTTACTGGCCGACTCGGGTCTCTTAACTACGATCAAGGAGAGTGGAACCCTCTGCATCAATTCCTTGCGTCACGGTGGTAAAATTCTATTTTGTGGAAATGGCGGCAGTGCTGCTGATGCCCAGCACCTGGCAGCAGAACTGAGTGGTAGATACCTTATCGAGCGGGCACCCTTGTATGCGGAGGCACTGCATGTGAACACCTCCTACCTTACTGCAGTTGCGAATGATTACGACTTTCAGAAGGTGTACCAACGCGCGGTACAAGCCAAAGGTCATAAAGGTGATGTGCTCATTGCGTTGTCAACATCTGGCAGATCTAAAAATATCCTTCTTGCCTTGGAGCAGGCCCGAAGCATGGATTTAAAAACCATCTCACTCACTGGATCTAAGGGTGGTGAGATGAGAAACCTTTCAGATATCTGCATCAGAATCCCAAGTGACCTCACCCCACGGATCCAAGAAATGCATATTCTTATCGGACATACCCTCTGTGATTTAATTGAGCAAAGTCTATTTGCTCGGTAATCAACTCACCATATGAATTTTTGCTCTATCAAGGCTATAAGCTTATCGATTGAAGACATCCTGAAATGAAAAAAAATCAAATCGCCATTGACCCAAATACTACACTATTTCTCGATAGGGACGGGGTTATCAATGTTAGAAAAATAGACGGATACCTGTCTCGATGGGAAGATTTTCATTTTATTGACGATGCAGATCAGGCCCTGGTTGGCTTGGCAGACATTTTTAAGCGAATTATTGTCGTCACTAACCAACAAGGCATTGACAAAGGAGTGACTACCGTCTTCGAAGTTGAGCATCTCCACTATTGTTTGCAACACCATATCTGCTCTATCGGAGGTAGGATTGACCACATTTACTTCTGTCCCACACATAGACTATATAACCCAAATTGTCGGAAGCCAAATCCAGGTATGGCGCTTCAAGCCAAGCGAGACTATCCGGAAATCGATTTTACCAATGCCCTCATGGTTGGCGACTTTTCCAGTGATATTGAGATGGGACACCGACTTAAAATGACGACCGTCTTCATAAACAATACCTCTTCTGAATGGGAAAGCGATGCACCCATTCCAGATTGGACATGTGATTCACTCATGGCCTTCTATCGATTGATGCTTCACAAGTTTTGACTAGGCATCAGGAGGGGATTGTGCCGATGACATTACTCAACGATATAATCACGAGTAATCTCGGCGGGCGAAGCACAACCTGCCAATGCCATGGTGAGTTCAAACTCAGCCAGGAAATTTCTGAGAAAATCTTTAACTCCACTGGTGCCCTTGGCTGCCAGGGCATAGACGTACGGTCTTCCAATACCCACAGCCTTTGCACCCAGAGCTATGGCTTTAAAAGCATCCGACCCCGTACGGATTCCACTATCAAACCATAAAGGCACCTGATCTCCTACCTCCCTGGAAATTTGTGAAAGTGCGTCCAGACTACCCACTGCACCATCGATCTGTCTACCGCCATGATTTGAAACCAGGATGCCATCTGCACCTGCCTCAATTGCCATTGTTGCATCCCTGACAGATTGAATTCCCTTGATCACAACCGGAAGTTTGGTCATTGATTTAAGTCTCTTGATATCAGACCACTCGAGCCAAGGTCTCATAAAAACATCAATAAATGTGTGTACTGCGGCTAATGGTCTTCGGTACCGAAAATTGGACCAGGTATTGCCAGGGAAATTTCTTGACATCTTCCACAGGGCTTTGATCAGAGCCAGTGACGGCCGAGTATCGGTTCCATCACTGGTGGATACGAACTGGGAAACCAATTTGATGAATACTGGATCACTGGTGTACTGCGCCATCCCAAGTGCATACAAAAACGGTAAGAAGCCGTGCTGAAGGTCCCGATAACGCCAACCAAGTAGTGTGGTATCTACGGTCACTATAATCGCATCACACCCACACTCGCTTGCCCGATTAATAAAACTCTGCACTAATTCGTCGGATTTGCTCCAATACAGTTGAAACATCCGTGGAGACTGCTTCATAATAGCAGTGGTCTCTTCCATACGAACACTGGCCTGGCTACTAAAGATGAAAGGTATTTGCAGGTCTGAGGCCGCTTTTGCAACTGCCAAATCCGCTTCAGGGTGTGCCAACGACAGGACACCAATTGGACAGAGGAAGAACGGACTTCGATATCTCTTGCCAAAAATCTCCACTTCGCAGGATCGCTGACTCACATCATGCATCATGTGAGGTAAAATCTGTCGATCTTGAAAGGCGGTACAATTAGCGATCATTGTACTTTCACGGCCGGCACCCCCTTCGATATAGTCAAAGGCTTCCGGCGTCAGCTTACGCTTGGCTTCTGCGCGTAATGCATTGTAATCAAAGGCACTCGCAGGCTTACGTCCCTGCAGAGCCCCAATGAAGATTTTCCTTTGCCGATCTACAGCCCCTTCCTTAGCCATGGGTAGTTGTGGTTATCTTTGGTATTGAAAGGGAGAATTCTTCCATTGAGATGGTGTTTCTACAAAATAAGGAAATATCGAAGTGCATTGGTGCCATAGGATACGACTGTGGAATATTATCTAAATACGGTGTTTCCTGTGTTGATAAATAAAACCCGAAAAACTGTCCAAAATTCATGAACAGTTTTGTGACGCTATGAAGAAGTACAAAGTGAAAGAAATCTATTACACCCTTCAGGGTGAAGGCATGCAATCTGGCCGGCCAGCTGTTTTTTGCCGATTTACCGGTTGCAATTTGTGGTCAGGGAGAGAGGAAGATCGGTCAAGAGCTATCTGTGATTTCTGTGACACTGACTTTGTAGGTACCGATGGAGAGAATGGCGGCAGTTACCATTGCCATGAGTTGGTCGAAAAAGTTGCCAGCCTTTGGTTAGCGGATACTGTACCTTATGTAGTATGTACTGGTGGTGAGCCCTTGCTTCAAATGGATAAAATCTTGATCGAGGCCTTTCACGATCGAGGATTTGAAGTCGGAGTTGAAACCAATGGCACTTACGAACCGCCACCGGGACTAGACTGGATTTGCGTTAGTCCGAAGCCGCATTCGAGGGTGGTGCTCAAAAAGGGTGATGAATTGAAACTGATTTATCCTCAGCCAGATTTAATGCCTCATATGGTCAGCCATTGGGATTTTGATTACTTCTTGTTGCAACCGATGGAAAATGACCAATGGGATGCAAACACCCAAGCTACAATCGAGTACTGCCTGCAAAATCCACAGTGGCGCCTAAGCCTTCAAACCCATAAATATCTGGGTCTTAGGTGACCTGAACTCGATATTTCTCAATATAACTCCGGTAGATTTCATTTGATGATAAAACTTCAGGATCGCCGATGAGTATGAGTTGCTCTTTGGCACGAGTCAGTGCAACATTTAATCTCCGGTCTACACCATCAGAAGAAATTGAGAGCAGAGTATTTAATTGATTCGGAGAGTTTACACATAGGGAAATGATGATGATCTTGCGGGCACCCCCCTGAAACCGTTCAACTGTATCAATGGTCATTTGCTCTACATTAAGACCTGTTCGCGAAAGCTCATCTCTGATTTTTGCTATTTGTGCTCGGAAAGGTGTGATCACCCCCAGATCAGACAGTGAAAAATCTCTTTTAGACCGCCGGTAAATATCTGTGAGTGATTCAATGATCCGAACAACCCATTGGGCTTCAGCCGCATTGGTCTTACTACTGTAAAGCTCTCTGGATGATACCGGTACAAAGATCACTCTTTGGCAACTCAGAAGCCTGCTTAATGATGAATCGTCGCCAGGCACCAATGACAGTGCTTCCTGCTGTGATTTGCCATTGTCTGAAGGCAAAGTCTTGAGGGTACCTTCGTAAAATACATCCCTTGGAAACTCCATAATATCTTGGTGCATTCTTCCCTGATAGGTCAACTTAGAAAAGGCCCAATCCCAGCCCTCAGACCGGCAACGTCGATACGCTCTTTCAAAATAAGAATCACCCAGGTCTGCGATCCCGATAGCTCTCAGGTCCGCATCATTGACGTAGCGCTCGTTTCGAGATTGAACGACTACTGCAGCGAGTTGTCGGTGATCACCAATCAATACTACTTTATTAAATCTGGGCAATAGGCCAGCCATCATAGGTTCCAGCATCTGGGTGGCTTCGTCGACAATGATTCGATCAAATGAAATCAAGTCAAATAATTCGGACTTCCCTACAATCGAAGAAGCAGTACCCACAACGATACGATGACTTTCTAGCAAAGATCTGAGGGCCTCACGGGTTTGAACCTCACTCATCTTGACAAAGAGTAGCTGGTCACAAAATGCAGGATCCGTGGAGTACCGGGATCCTATACGCAAGTAATGTTTTCTGATATCGCTGATCTCTTCAAGAGCATGACATATTTCATCTACCGCACGATTGGTATAGGCGATCAATAATATCCTCTCCTCAGAATTCTCCATTAAGTAGGCAACCAAATGCTTCAGCATGATGCTTGTCTTGCCAGTGCCCGGTGGTCCCCATAGCAAGAAGTAATCCGGGGCAGAAATGATTTTCTGCATCACTGCATTTTGTTCACTGGTCATGGATGCTATCGGTTTCCAGTTCAGATTTTGTGGTGGAGATGGTGGCTTTATAGTGAGAAACTTATGCCTCCTTACCCGATCAAATGAGCAGAAAGAAAATAGTGCTCGATGTTGACTAATGAAGGAGCTATCCAGTGAATCATGCTCGATATTCCACAGATTGTGAGCTTTAAAAATCTGATCATTAAACTGCTTAGCTCGAAGTCTAACTTGTACCCGGTGTTGATCAATATGGATGATGGTACCTTTAAACAATTGGGTACTTAAGGGAGATCTGTCTTTGACAAGAGGATAAAGTATAGCTAAGTCACCCTTGCGGAAATTGGCCAAAGGGTTGGTTAACTCCGTCCGTTGCAAAGTGATGATGGGTTCTTGCTCCTGGGTATCATTTCTTTCGATATTCAGGTGGCTGATGATATCAAAATCTGATTCCTTGCTATCAAGCGTGTTTAACCAAAGAGCTGCCTGTCCCCTGTTTCTACTTTCACCTTCCACACCTACTTTTGCCAGGTGATGTTCGCGCGCAATCAGGCCTACCATTGAGATGAAATACTTCTGCTCGACCCGAGTCAGGTCCCGATAGGTCTTTCTAAATAGCTCGATGTCCCGATGTAAAAAACCACCAGCTGTCCTGGCCGCGTGATCAAAAATCGAGAGGAATTTTTCTGGATCTCTCAGATGTTCATTCGATTCAGCGAGCCAGTGGTCGACTGCTACCAGTTGATTTCGTACGGCAAGGGCATGATACTGCTGTGAACGGACCGCTGGAGCAAAGCGCAGATGATCTTTGTCCATGCCGGAATATAAAATGTAGTTCGTAGGTCTCAACTTGTCCTCGGAAACAGACTTGATGAGAAGATCATAGAGTAGGGTCTGTATGTAGTGATTGTGACTCAAACCGTATACATTGGGACGAAAAGGTCGACCGGACTTTAGCTCAATGATGGCGGCATCATCAGCAATGTTAGGATCGTCGTGCAGGACGTCGAGTCGGCCTTGCAATCCATATTGCTCGCTGTAAAACGTGGGTTCCAAGAAACAGTTAACTACCTTAATCCCGTGCTTGGGAAGTGTTTGCTTAATCACCATTCGCAAATTCACAAAGTGCCTTTGAGCTGACTGGACAATCTCTCGAGCAGTGGAATCATCAAAAAGACAAAAAGCAATGGGGTTTAATGCAAAAACTCGATGGATCAAATCGCGGAATTCGAGATCTGAATTTGCCATCAATTCATCGAGAAAAAAATTGGCAATATGCCCCAACATCAGATACTTATTGGGGACGACTGGTAAGAATTTTTTCAGTAGATAGGGAGCTCCAGCACTTGTACGTTCCTTGGAAGCCTCAGCTATGGAGGTTACGTCAACCAAGTAATCTGGCTCAATAATAAAAGCCTTGGGAAAATAGAGCCCTTCCCTATCGATTTCGACGTCAATCAGATTAAGCTCAAGGGGCAAAGGGAAGCTGCTGCCGATATGCTGAATCGAATCCGTGAAATCTTCATTTCGGTCAGGGAGATTATATTTTATTTTGATGGCTAGATCAGCCCTTGCCTGATCAATGGCAATCAACACCTCTTCAGCCTCTCTTTTCTCAATCACCAGTACACGTTGTTTCTTCTTAAATTGAACGACATCATCAGTCGGATAATGCAACACTCCATCGTCAGGTATTAAATTGTGGATTGAAGGAGGGAGATTGGCATTAAAAACGATCCGAATCATGTCACTGGCAACTCGGGTGCCTAGGGCAGATAACGCTTGCCAGTCGGTGTCTGCAGCCTTTTGTGCTTTAAAAACTGGAATCTGCTTACGAAAACGGTGTATGTTATAGATTAATCGGCGAGGGAAATTATGGCGATGACCGGTAAAGGCAATCAGTGAGAATAGTGTGTGAAAGTGAATCCCTGTATCCTGCACTGCTGCCTTGCAGATATCTATCAGCAGATCCATTTGGGCGTCCACCTTGTTGATCAAATCACCCTTCCGTAATATGATCTTATGGAGGGATCGAATAAAAAGTTGGCCCACTTCATCATGTCTCATGGGCAACCTTACTTAGGAACAATCGCATAATTTGGCTGGTGCATTCCTTGATGTGGACAATGGTTTTTTCTCTGGCCTCTTCCAAGCTCATGGGCCCTGGTTGGATGGCGAGTGCCGCCAATAACCCCATGCCAGATATTTCTTCTCTTGACAGGTGAACTGCCCCACATACGGCCACCACGGGTACCTTCATTTCCCTGGCAAGCTTTATGACTCCACTAATCACCTTACCATGACCGGTTTGATTATCGAGTTTACCTTCTCCCGTAATTACTAAATCGGCAGACCCTACCCTTTGCGATAAACCGGCTTTTTCGGCAAGCCATGAGAAGCCTTCAACCAATTTTGCGTCAAGTAAAGCATATAGTCCTCCTCCCACACCACCTGCTGCGCCCGCCCCGGCTAAAGAAAAAATCCGCTCACCTTTAAAAGTGCTCAGCAGATCGCCAATGTGCTTCATCCCCTGTTCCAAGAGATTCAACTCATCTCCCTGAGCTCCTTTCTGTGCTGCAAATGTAAACACGGCCCCCCTGGGGCCCGTGAAGGGATTACGCACGTCACAAAGAATTTTAAAGTCAATGTTACGGTAGGGCAACCTTTGTGGCCTTACGATCGTTTTGACATCTTTCAATGTAAAACCGGTAGGTAAAAAAGGACGGCCCTCAGAATCAAGGAACTGAATGCCAAGCGCATGAGCTATTCCTAGCCCGGCATCATTGGTCGCACTACCGCCAATAAACAATACGACCTCCTCAATGTCCCTTTCCAGTGCTTCTCGAATAATAACGCCAGTACCATGTGTGCTTGTTAGACCTGGATTTCGTTGAAGTATATCCAGGCGTTGCAGGCCGGAGGCTTCGGCAAGCTCAATATAAGCGGTCTTTCCATTCATCAAGAAGCGTGCTTCGATGGCATTATCCCAGGGATCTCTGGTTGAGCAGGTCACCCATTCACCCCCAATACATGTATATAGTGATTCAAGACTGCCCTCCCCACCATCAGCGATGGGCAAAAGATCACAGATTATTCCCGGATCCACCCATTTCACTCCATCACAAACAGCGCTGGCGATTTCAGCGCTGGAAGCTGCATCCTTGAAACTATCTGGTGTGATTAATACTCGCACACCAGAAAGATAAGCTTCAAATATTAAATTTATGGCCCCTATGAGCGATATCGACAGCATCATTATAAATTTTGATGAAGGCCAGCTGCTTCTACTTAACATATGCCTTGGATTTTTGATGTTTGGTGTTTCATTGGATCTGAATTTCCACGACTTTAGGAGGATCCTGGTGGCTCCGAAACCAGTCTTTGTCGGTTTGATATCACAGTTACTCTTGTTGCCCCTATTGACTCTTTTGCTCATATTTATTTTAGATCCACCATTCACGATACAATTAGGTATGTTATTGGTGGCATCATGCCCGGGAGGAAATATTTCAAACTATATGGTACATCGTGCCGCAGGAAATACAGCTTTGTCAATCACCATGACTTCGATTGTCACCTTAGCTGCAGTAATGATTACCCCTTTGAGTTTTTTTCTGTGGACAAGGGTCTTGACGGCTCCTACAGCATTCAGTACAGACATTGCTGTTGATCTCGTTGCCATGGTTAGCATCATTTTGCAATTGATTGTCCTACCATTGACTATAGGCCTGCTACTGAATCACTATTTGCCTCGTTTGAGACAAATCATTCTTGCCCCGGTAAAATGGTTTTCCTTGTGCTTATTGATTGGAATCATCGTTGTGGCTCTGATGGGGAACACCGAAATTATTCGGTCACATTTGGGAGCTGTTTTTTTCTTGGTTCTCCTACACAATGGGTTTGCATATGTATTGGGATACCAGTTCGCCCGATGGAATCGACTAGATCAAAAGGATGCCAGGGCCATAGCTATAGAAACAGGTATTCAGAATTCTGGCCTGGGACTAATCCTGATTTTTAACTACTTTGCAGGTCTGGGTGGCATGGCCTTGGTAGCCGCCTGGTGGGGGGTCTGGGATATCATCTCTGGTTTCCTACTTTCCAATTACTGGTCACAATTCGCAACAGAAGAATCGTATTCTAGTACTCATTAGCACAGGAAATTCTAACTTGATCGATGTTCATTCTGATCATACACTTCAAAATAACTTAAAGACATAAACCGATGGCAGTTAACCTAGTGGCATTGTGTAAGGAGATGATGGGTCACGAATTTGTGAACCAATCAAGTAATTTCTTGGGAGAATCTGTTGATGGTACCAGCTCCGCAATATCGACCATTTTACCGGCATTGATTGGTGGCTTGATCAAGAAGGGCCGTGATGAACAGGGAGCTGACAGTATCTTGGACTTCATAAAGACTCATGATGTCAATGAAAAGATCATCGAGGAGACGAATACATTGTTTGACGATGCACAACAAGTCAATAATCTCATTGAAAACGGTACCCGGCATGTCAATTTTATCTTTGGAAAAAGCAGCAGTACGGTGGGTAGTATCCTCGACATCGTTAGTGATGTAGCTGGCATTGGTCGAAGTTCAACAAGCTCACTGTTGAAGGTTGCTGGACCAATAACGATGGCTGTTCTTAAAAACCATATTCAATCGCAGTCGATCGACAACAAAGGGCTTAGCAAATTACTCAGCCAACAGGTAGCATTTGTTCAACAAACTGCCCCACCCGGATTGTTGGATAGACTGGATCTTGGATTGGAGAAGTTGACGAGTGACCAAGTTGAAGACAAACCAGTCAAAAAAACAGATTTAGATGATGAAGAAGAAGCCATTGCCTCCTCTAGCAAATCAACACTCCTAAGCAGAATCATACCTTGGATCATTCTGGCTACGGTAGCACTGGTTCTTTGGTATGGCATGCATACCTGCGGGGGTCAGCCTCCCGAGGTAGTGAATGAGGCCACCAACCAAGGGCAATCCACCAAACCCCCAGCAGTGGAGCAAACAGGAACCTCTACTTCTACAGATCCTCCGGGGCAGGAACCTACCAGCAAGGCCAACGAATTTAGGGCCCAGGGACAAACCTCACGATCGGTGATTGATGGCATGGCCACTCTCGCATTGCCCGACGGAAAAGTATTGGAAGTTGAAGCGGGTTCCCTTGTTGACCAACTATACACTTACCTTACCGGTAATCCCAACAAGGAAGGCAAAAGATTTCTGTTAGACAAAGTATCCTTTACCAACGAAACTTCAACGATGACGCAGGAATCCATGATCCAGATTCAAAATACAGCTACCCTGGTTGATGCTTTTCCAAATATACATGTCAGGGTCGAGGCTCATACAGACAATACTGGCAATGCAAATAGTAAGATGACACTGTCCGAACAACGGGCTCTTGCTGTCAAGAGGGAACTAAACAGCCTTGGTGTTTCTATTGAAAAATTATCTTCTGCTGGTTTAGGAGGGCAGATGCCCATTGCCGACAACAATACCCCAGGTGGCAGGGCAACCAATCAGCGGGTCGAATTGGTTGTCACGAAGAACTAATTTGTCTTTCAACATCCAAAGACGGAGGGTGCATTCCCATGATTGCACCCTTTTCGGTGCCCTCTTACGAAGTGCCGGCCCTACTTTTACCCAATCCCAACACAGGAATATCAAGGAGTTACTCATTGCCCTCAATATTATGTACCTCCTTTTGCCTGCTAGTGGTTCTCCGGATGCGATGCAAATACTTCGGCTGATTTAGATTCTAAGAGGAGATAGTAGCTCAACAACTGTGGCCAGTGCAAAACGAGCCGTGGCCGCCTCCTATGGGTCAAATGTCTTCGATGGCTCAGGTTTCTGCTCTTACCAAAAATTCCCAAAAGCATTCACCTGATCGGCCGGATAGCACTGATTCTATTCTACTTAATTACCTCACTCGGAATCCCAATGCAAGATTTGCGTAGCAGAGCAGGGAATTTGAAATGGACAAAATGTGTATTATAGATACGACTTAGTCTTAACATATTGGCTGAGAAAACGTTCTAAGGATATATGCCAAGAGTGGTTGTTGCAATCGTGTTGTTCTGGATCTTGACTCCTAGGGTGAGTCTAGCACAAACTCTGCGTCTTCGAGAAATCACTGATCAAGTGCAGATTCCTTACGAGACAACCGGTGACTTCATGATTCTTGACGTCCGTTTCAAAAATGTGCTACCGCTTAAATTCATCTATGATACGGGTTCTGAACATACCATATTGTTTAAAAAGGAGTTTGCCGATCTGCTCGGAATCGAATATCAAAAGAGGATTCCACTAATGGGTTCTGACCTGTCTCAGGAGATCTATGGTTATATAGCTCGTGGCATATCATTAAACATCGAAGGGGTGGCAGTTGCCTTGACGGATATATTGGTTTTAGAAGAGGATTATATGCGCTTGGAGGAGTTTACGGGTATTAATATTGACGGGATCATTGGAGCAAACGTATTCCGATACTTCATAAATTTTGTCAATGCCAGGAAAGGTAGGATTCACCTAATCAACCCAAACAAATTCACCCCTCCCAAAAAGTACAACAAGGTGCCGATAAGGATATACAAGAACAAACCTTATATTCAGGCCAATGCCAAAATATCCAGTGGCGATGTAGAATTGCACCTTCTCCTGGACACAGGAGCCGGCTTACCCTTATTGCTCTACAGCAATTCACATTCGGACCTGAAACTGCCAGACAAAACCATACCTGGTCATTTGGGTATGGGTCTTGGTGGTAGCCTGCTGGGGTACATTGGCCGGATTGATCATTTCTCCTTTAGCAACTATGACTTTGCCAATTTGATTACGAGCTTTCAAGAAATTGAGATCGACAGTACAACCCCGTTAGCCCTTAACCGAAATGGAATTATTGGCAACTCACTACTCTCGAGATTTAACTACTATATTGACTACTACCGGGAGGAAATGTATATGAAGCCACTGCGGAAATTTAAACGCAAGTTTAATTATGATAAGAGTGGTTTGATCATTGTGGCTACCGGTCATAATCTCAGAGATTTTATAGTACAGAGGATCGTACCTGGATCACCAGCAGAAGAAGCCGGATTTGAACCTGGCGATGCTCTCAGGAAAATTCAGGGAATTCCATCTACATTTTATAGCCTGACTGCCATAAACTCTCTATTATCGTCCCGGGAAAATAAAAAGATCAAAATTACTGTAACCCGTGAAGGAGAGCGTTTAAAAATGAAATTTAGACTGCGATCACTCATTTAGGAATGCCAACTAAGGTCAGCCAGTCCTCCATCATAATCCACAAGATCCTTCTCGAAGTTATCTGGTGGATCATAACGGCGATCATCAGCTATTTGATCATTGCACCCATACAAAAGATGACAGACCTCTATCCCTTCTTTTGGATGAATCTGCTGTTCATCGTAACCTTTATTACCCTATTTCGCTATCTCTTTTTTCTCCGCTATAGCTTTATTGCCAGAAGGCAACTCCTAAAGATCACCATTATTTTTCTAAGCATTCCCTTCATCTTTCACCTGATCAGCAATCTCAATTATTTTATTACATACATTGACGAAAAATCTTTTGACGGATTTCTTGGTCATTTAGACAGCGATGCAAGATCAAAGATGCAGATTTACATTCGGAGCGAGATGTTATTGTTTGGTGTGGGTAGCGTCGTGGCAGCTGTTCTGTTTCCCTTTAAAATGATTGCCTCGATATGGCGTGTGCGAAACAGAGGAGCGGAATAGTTGTTCTAGTGTAGCCAAAGCATGAGATAAACCTGGGGACAATTGAACCGAAAATCGTCAACCCATTCACATTGTATCATAAAAAAAAGCAGCAGAATACTTTTATCCTGCTGCCGTATGAAAAAGCTCTACCTCAACTAATTCTTAAGTGTTTTTAAAGACAATACTTACATTATAATATTTGTCTTTAAGGGGTGCAATCTTGACCATCTTGTAGTTTAATCGATCCTTAATAAAGGAATCGAGATAGGCATTATCAGTATCCGTTGACAGTACTACGATTTCATTATCATTGTTCAGCATGAAACGAATATGTACCTTCGTGTCGCTATCGATCCCATACGCTTCAAGCTGGGGAGACTTTACAAGTTTCTTAACCTGATTTCTTAATTCGGTGATTTGCTTAGGCTCATCTCCATTGTCGGCAAAAGAGGGTGTTGCAGTCATTGCAAAAGCAAAAATGGCAAGGAGCAAACTGGCAGACTTAACTGTTTTCATAGTTTATTCTTTTAGGTTAGTAAATCTATTCGTCGTTAAGAATAGAGCTCTTGCAACTGCTTTTCAGTGATAATGACGGTGAGACCAGTAAGAAAGTTGCAAGACCAATAGAGTTTAACGATAAAAAAGCCCTATCACTAGATGAATGAGCAGCGATAGAAGACAAAAAAAATGGCCAGCTATTTTCCATCTTCATGAACCTTGCAAGAGATGCTTCTCCATTTGAAAACACGAGCTGAACGAAGTAGATTCCCTGACATAATCTTCGCAGTATTCCCTCGAATTTTATTGAGATTTATTGTCTCAACTGGTAAATTTTGATGTAAAATATCACGAATGTGCAGTAAGTTGATTTGTACCGATTCCTGACTTTCTTTCACATCAATTTCAGTTCAGTTTACTGCAGGATTTGACAAAACATTTGGTTGAGAATTTTGATTCTGTGTGGTCCCGGTTACAGTTTGCCACTTAATCATTCGGAGTCCCGAAAATTCACTGAGAAAAGGCACGATTGCTCCGATGTAGGTCAGCAGGATTGATTGCATTTGATTGAATACCTAGTCCCCAGACTGTTTCCCTCTTTTCCGGTATACCAACGACGGTAAACTTCTGGGTTGTCTTGGATCAGAAACAGCTACGGCAAACAAACTGACTTCCGCCCGCAGACAGAACTACCATCTCCAATTCTTCGACGAGGCACAGCTGGTTGTTATGGACTGGACTGTTAAACCAAGATTACCGATCAGATAACAGTCCCGGGAATTCCACCATCTTTCCAATGGTATTCCGTTGGGATCAGATGCATCCAGTATCTCCAGGCCACAATAATCTGTGGAAGCATTGAGTAAAAGGTCTTTTACAAGTACATTATTATACGCTTGCTGTTTAGGCAATACATCACCATTTAATAAATCGACCAATCTCGACAGGTTTGCTTTTATCGGTAAAGTCTAAAATTCGAATATTGCCGGAATCATATGTCAAGAAACAGCATCATGATGAAGGGTGAGTCCCACATGCATTAGGCAAATTGACTATCCTGGATTCTGCAATGGAAAGTCGATGTCAGGAACAAATCGGCTCATGGTGAACCATGAGGTTCCTAATGTCGACGTATCCCACAAGGGCTCGTAAGTAATAGTACTACTAGGGTTGGGCAATACAATCTTAGTTGGCCAGCAAAGCTGGTACCAAAGCGATGAAAAATGGTCTGTTTCCGAATCATCTAATTATTTTGCAGGCCCTATTCATGAAATATTACGATGCATCAGATTTCTCAATTATAAAATGTTCGCATGATATCAATGGTAGAGTCATTTAACAATTATCGTCAAAAGATGAACGACAGAATTTTATCAGCTGACAACAAAGTTCTAAAACGTTTCTTCAGTCTGGATCATCAAACTTATCAAGGGGGTGCATTGCCCGCGAAGACCAAAGAATTACTCGGATTAGTTGCCTCAATGGTTTTGCGCTGTGATGATTGTATCCGATACCACCTTGGTAAGTGTCATGGGTTAGGTATTACCACAGAAGAAATTATGGAAGTCTTTGCTGTTGCCAATATGGTTGGCGGATCGATTTGCATACCTCATACCCGAAGGGCGATTGAGTATTGGGATGCACTCCAAACTTAATCCATTAGGAGATAACTTAGCATCTCTAATCTCCAGACATGCAGGTATGTGATGAATAGGAGGCATCTTGCCAAATCCGTACCCATAAGCTTATCTCATTGAATGTATGTTGCTTCTACAGTAGCTAATGATTCGAGGAGCTTAATTTGGGGCCATAAGTAGCCCTAGTCCCACTCCAAGAGAAAAAGTAAAAATTGATCAAAATCTTTGGAAAGGAGCATAAATGACCCTTGACACCCGACTGTATGCTGAGTAGCTTAGGCGCTCAAATAACCTCATTGAGTGCAGCATCTACCTGCTTTGGATATTACATATTTTTGCAATTTAAACCTACCTTAGCCATTTCGCATTAGAACTAAGCATTGGACTACTTAAACGAACTCAACGATGTTCAGCGTCAGGCGGTACAGACTACTGAAGGACCGGTCATGGTCATTGCCGGGCCAGGATCTGGTAAGACCAGAGTTCTTACGTATCGTATAGCACATCTGATCGAAAGTGGCGTCTATCCAGAGCAAATATTGGCATTGACCTTTACCAACAAGGCTGCCCGGGAGATGAAGGAACGGATTGAAGGTGTGGTAGGTGACAGAGCTAGGGGAGTTTGGGCAGGTACATTTCATTCAATCTTTGCCAGGATCCTGAGAGTGGAAGCACCCCACTTGGATTACCCTTCTAATTTCAGCATATACGATACTGAAGACAGTAAGAGTGTACTAACTCGGATCATCAAAGAAATGCACCTCGATAAGAATAATTATCCTGTAAACACTGTCAGGGCCCGAATTTCATCTGCAAAGAGTAATCTGATCACACCTAAGCTCTACAGTCGGGATCAAGAACTCATGGGAGTTGACCGCTTTAATCGGCGCCCAATGTTATACGCTGTCTATAATAACTATGTGTCTCAGTGTAAGAAAGCTGGGGCGATGGATTTTGATGACCTACTCTACCGCATGTATGAACTTCTGCAAAAAAATCCAGATGATGTAGTCGAAAAGTACCAAAGAAGATTTTCTTATTTGCTGGTAGATGAATTCCAGGATACTAACTTTCTACAATATGCAATCATCAAGAAATTGGTCAAGTATCCAGGTAGCAATGAAAATGTCTGCATTGTTGGCGATGATGCACAGAGTATCTATTCATTCAGGGGAGCCACCATTGATAATATCCTGAGCTTTCAACACGACTTTCCCAAGCTGCAAGTCTTCAAATTAGAGCAAAACTACCGGTCGACTCATTTTATTGTAGAGGCTGCAAACCGAGTAATCTCTCAAAACAGGAAACAAATACAGAAACAGATATGGACTGACAAACTTGAAGGTGCCAAGATCAAGCTGGTCAGAACGATGGCTGATAATGAAGAGGGGAAAAGAGTGGCAGATCTCATTGTCGAATACAAGAATAGATATCATGTTTCCAATCGAGAGATAGCGATCCTATATCGCACCAATGCTCAGTCTAGAGTCTTTGAAGAATACTTGCGCCGGTATAATATCTCCTATCGCATTTTTGGAGGTCTTTCATTTTATCAGAGAAAGGAAGTCAAGGATTTGATCGCTTACTTGCGGTTGGTAGTTAACCACCGTGATGAGGAAGCCTTAAGAAGAATCATCAATTATCCCAAGCGCGGTATCGGTCAGCGCACAATTGAGCAATTCAGTGAATACGCCAGTGAGCATTCCATGTCCTTATGGGAGAGCCTCAGTCAATATAAGTCAACTTCACGGGTACGAAAGCAAATTGACCAATTTGTCCGGCAGATCCAGAAATTTAGAGCCAAAGCATCTCAACTCAATGCCTTTGAGGCAGCGAGTCATATTGCCCATCATTCTGGTATTGTGGATGCCCTTAAATCAGACAACTCATTAGAAGGTCTGGGCAGGTTGGAAAACCTCACGGCCTTACTTGATGGCATCAAGGAATTTAGTGAGTATGATGAAGCTGATGGCGATCTGCTGACTACAGACAAATCTTTGGCTTCGTATTTACAGAATATTGCCCTGGTCACAGATCTAGATGAGGAGAGCAATGAACAAGACTATGTGACCCTAATGTCCGTACATGCAGCAAAGGGTCTTGAATTTGATGCTGTCTTTGTAGTAGGACTGGAGGAGAAGATTTTTCCCTCATTCTTAGCCATGGAAAATGGAGAAGACATCGATGAAGAACGCAGGTTGTTTTATGTAGCCATCACCCGTGCACGAAAATTTCTCACACTTAGTTTTGCCAACTCCCGCTATCGATTTGGTAAAATTGTGTATAACGCACCAAGCAGGTTCCTGAAGGAGATTCCGGAGAAATTAATGGATATGAATTTTACCACACGCTCCGAGGTCGACACGTCACAAAGAGCGCGGATCAAAGGTAATTTTAACGTGAAGCCCAGAGTGCCACGTCGAGAAGCCGCTGTGGTACCATCAGACTTTGTTGCGGCTTCTCCCCATGAGATCAGCACTGGCATGAAAGTAAAACACCTTAGATTCGGTGAGGGTAAAGTTTTAAATATTGACGGCTATAACGATGCTAAGGTAGCGACCATATTCTTTCAAAATGTGGAGAATCCCCAGCGCCGAATTATGTTGAAATTTGCCAAACTGCAGATTTTGGAGTAGAAGATGAGCTCATGGCACGAGCTGCCCACCATACCAAGCTTATTCGTCAACTTGCTGGTCAGCATGGATTCTCTTATATAGGATTTGCCCGGGCTGAGCGTTTGGATCAGGAAGCCCGCCGACTAGAGACTTGGCTAAATATGGGATATCAAGGAAAGATGGGCTACCTGGAAAACCATTTTGAGAAGAGAATTGATCCAACCAAGTTGGTGCCTGGTTCCAAATCAGTAATCAGCCTACTTTACAATTATCATTCAAAGAGATCACAGCAAGATCCCGCCGCTCCTAAAATCAGTACCTATGCTTATGGAACCGATTATCACCTGGTCCTCAAGAAAAAGTTAAAATGGTTGATCGCCGATATTAGGGAGAAAATTGGAAATATAGAGGGACGTTGTTTTGTAGACTCGGCACCTGTCTTGGAACGTGACTGGGCAAAGCGAAGCGGTCTGGGTTGGGTCGGAAAGCACACCCTGCTTATTCACCCGAGAGCCGGATCATATTTTTTCCTAGCTGAACTTATCGTAGATCTCGAAACCGTTCCAGACAGGCCCATCAAGGATCACTGCGGCACTTGCCGAAGATGTATTGAAGCCTGCCCAACCGAAGCCATTTCTCCTGAAGGATATCTTCTTGATGGTTCTAAATGCATATCTTATCTCACCATTGAGCTTAAGGATCAGATACCCACTGAATTTGGCGGAAAGATGGAGAACTGGATGTTTGGCTGCGACATTTGTCAGCAAGTATGCCCTTGGAATCGATTTGCTCAGGAGCATAATGAACCGGAATTTGAACCATCCAACGAACTTCTCGCAAAACCCAAATCAGATTGGATTGAGCTCACCGAAGAGGTTTTTAACCGGCTATTTGCAAAGTCGGCAGTAAAGCGTACCAAATATTCTGGTCTAAAGAGAAATATCGCATTCCTGCAAAGACTAGATACTGATGAATAGCAAACAACCAGGCTCAACACCTCAAGCGATCGTCATAACCATCACTGTGCTGCCCGGGAGACTAAGGGGTATCTTGCTTAGCAAACACTTTGCGAAGCAAGTCACTGACCCGTTTGGCAGGATCCTGCCTAATGGCCTTTTCTTCTTTCCCAACCATGATAAACAATCCATCTAAAGCCTCTCTGGTAACATAATCATCAAGTCGCGGGTTGACTTCATCCACAAAAGGCAGCCTATTGTAGGCAGTCACTGCTTTCTCCCAGTAGGTTAAGGCATCCATTTTATCGAGCGATTTCACAATCTCGGGCAAAAACGCATCATACAATGGCTCAAAAGTAGCCTCCCGAAGGTAGGAGGTAGCCGCATCGTCATCCCCCATTAGTATGGCGAGAGCATCCTGGAAAGTAATCTTCTTGATCGCATCGACGAAAATTGGTTTTGCTTTTTGGGCTGCATCTTCAGCTGCTCGATTTAGTCTTTTGACAATAACTTCCTCAACATCCCTAAACCCTGGAATTCCCTGAAGTTTATCAGTGACCTTTCTGGCCTCAGCAGGCAAAAGAATCTTATAGGGACTCAGATAATAACCATCTTCTTTCGACAACAGATCTGAACCCTTGGAAATACCAATGGTTAAGGCCTCTTTTAGGCCCGCAGCGATCTCCGCACTACTCGGTTCACTTAACACTGAACTTTGAACTTCCTTCAGCACATCACAAGAAGCAGCAGCGAGCAAAAAAAGACAAAGGATAACCTTATTCATAATGAGTTTATTTATTTACAAGTAGACGGGCAGTCAACATCTAAAATCGTTATTGAATTGTGAAAATAGTTTTAAAAAACCTTCCAGAAGAAGCAAGTCATCTGCAAATTCCTCAACCTGAGACCTGGATCAGGGCATTTTCGACGATACCACCCAGCAATGGATTGAGCTTGCGAATGGTAACGACAAATCTTGCATCCGGGTGCACATCTGCTTTTAGCTGAGCTAGAATATTGTATCCAACGGTCTCAATCAGTCTCTGTGGTACTCCCATCTGACTTTCACAGACGCGATAAATATCTTCATAGTTTATGGTATTATCTAAACTATCTGCCAAATCACCAGGGGGTAGATCCAAATCAACTTCAACATCCAATAGGTATTGATTGCCGACGGACTGTTCTTCGGTGTAGTAGCCATGGAAGCTATGAAATTGCATGCCGGTAAGGGCTATCTTGGCCATTCGATCAGGAGAATTTTGATGTTAATGTCGCGTCAATAATAATATTTTTGCCTCGAAATAAATGATTCAATCATGGACCGATACCAAGCCCACGACTACTTTGAGGTCGACAATCTTCTTGAAGACAGCCACTTATTGGCACGCTCAGCAGTCCGAGACTGGGTCAAGCAGTCTGTCACTCCCATTATAGAGGATTATACCAACCGGGCTGAATGTCCGACGCATCTCTTTAAGGAATTAGGAGAAATTGGTGCCTATGGCCCAAGCTTGCCCTCAGAGTACGGCGGAGGAGGTATGGATGAAATTGCCTATGGCATCATCATGCAAGAATTAGAACGGGGTGATTCAGGCGTCAGATCAATGGCTTCTGTTCAGGGATCTTTGGTGATGTATCCCATCTACAGATATGGAAGTGAGGAGCAAAGGACAAAGTATCTCCCCAAACTGGGTAAGGGAGAAATCATTGGTTGTTTTGGTCTAACAGAACCTGATCATGGCTCAGATCCGGGAAGCATGGAAACGCGGATCGTGGACGACGGCGATGCTTATGTACTCAATGGCTCCAAAATGTGGATAACCAATTCACCACTAGCAGATATAGCGGTGGTTTGGGCCAAAGATGAAGACTCGATAGTGAGAGGCTTGATCGTCGAACGCGATTTAGCTGGTTTTTCGGCACCGGAAATCCATGGAAAATGGTCCCTGCGAGCTTCGATCACTGGCGAGCTGGTTTTTGAGGATGTACGTGTACCAAAATCCCAACTTCTGCAAGAGGCCCAAGGTCTTAAAGGACCACTATCCTGCTTATCTAAAGCCCGCTATGGTATTGCATGGGGCGCCATCGGGGCTGCTTTGGATTGCTATGATTCTGCACTTCGCTATTCTCAAGAAAGGTCACAATTTGGCAGAGCGATCGCAGGTTTCCAATTGACGCAAAAGAAACTCGCTGAGATGATAACGGAAATCACCAAGGCCCAACTGCTGGCCTGGAGACTCGGTACATTAGCCAACGAGAAGCGAGCCACACCGGCCCAAATTTCCATGGCTAAGCGCAACAACGTGATGATGGCTTTGCAAATCGCTCGAGAAGCACGACAGATCCATGGGGGCATGGGTATCACCAACGAATACCCGATCATGCGCCATATGATGAATTTAGAAACGGTGCTGACCTATGAAGGCACCCATGATATCCACCTGCTCATCACCGGTCATGATATCACCGGACTGAATGCTTTTTCCTAATATTGGCTCTTCCCTTGAGATCCTCGATCTGCAGGCTTCAAAACAAATTGATGAACTACACCTCGTGAAAGGTGATTGATCTATGCCACACCAATCTCGGTCGATTTGCGTTAATTTCTTATTAAAGGTTTACAACAAAAAAATCATTTTTTCTTAATTTTTGCTTTCTAGGATATATATAGTCTCATGAAATCCTGGCTTACAGCAATATTCTTACTCTCAACCAGCGCCCTCTGGGCTCAGGTGATTCCCCCTGCACAACGCACTACCGCTACAGGACCTTCTTTTTCAAATCCTTCTTTCGAAGACATTGCTCGAGCCAGTTTACCACCGCGCGGATGGATCGACTGTGGATTCCCGAATGAATCTGCGCCTGATGTTCAACCTTCCGGAGCATGGGAAGTCTATCGACCGGCTTACCACGGATATACCTATCTAGGTATGGTAACACGGGAAAATGATACCTGGGAATCCGTAGGGCAGCGCCTTAGCTCTCCACTGCTCAAAGATCGCTGCTATTCTTTCGGTATCTATCTGTGTATGTCTAGTGAATACTGGAGTGCAGTTGTACCAGATTCGATAAAAAACCGAGATGCTGCAGCTACGCTGCCCGAAAAGAATTTCAACAAGCCCATTAAACTTCGAATCTGGGGAGGCAACAGCTATTGCGACAAAAATCAATTGTTGGCAGAAAGCAAGACCGTGACCAATAATCAGTGGGAAAAATACACCTTCAAACTGGAACCAAATCGTGACTGGACGCATGTGGTCTTAGAGGCATTTTATAAGACCCCTACCCTTTTTCCCTATAACGGCAATCTCCTGCTTGACCACGCTTCCGATTTTACTGTAGTACCTTGTGGCCAGGATAGTGACATCGTAAGGGCTCCAGCCGTCAAGATTTTGCAACCCATCGAGAAGTTAAATCGCCGGCTCAATAGCGTGAGAGTCAATGCCACGGTAAGCAATATTTTCCGCAAGGAACAAATCAATTTTTTTGTAAATGGTACAGCGATCAAAGTCTTTGAATTTGATCCACATACCGAGCACTTCACTACTGTTCTTATGCTGCGAGAGGGCAAGAACAATATTAAGTTGCAAGCCATCAATGAAGCAGGGGAGGCACAGGACGAAACTAGTGTCTATATTGTTAGAGGTGAGCGTCAGGAGGAGGAAGTGGCATCTGTCCCTGATCCTCCTAAAACTGTAGAGCCGCCCGGTGAAAAGGAATATAAAATACTAAAGAAACTGAATGAGCCAACCGTACATGCCGGGCAGATCATCCGTGTTGATCGATTGTATTTCGAAGCCGACAGCTCTAATCTCAGTAGAGATTCATCATATCAGGTTCTGGATGAGCTCTTTAGATTTCTCAAGGAGAATCCAAGAGTTACCATCGAAGTAGGCGGGCATACTAGTGGTGGTGCTGGCAACTTGCAGATTGATGCCAGATTCAGCAAAGAACTCAGTCGCAAAAGGGCCCGTACGGTGGCTAACTATCTGGTAAGTAAGGGTATTGCACCCAGAAGAATACAATTTGTAGGATATGGTCCTACCCGCCCCATTGCCAGCAACAATACCCGGGAGGGTCGCAGTAAGAATCAACGGGTTGAGATCAAGATTCTGAGCACCAATGGATAACATTGGTCATGGTCGTCTCCTAATCTTCCAATTGAATGGCGAACCCCAGAGACGTTAGATCTTTCCAAAAATCTGGATAGGATTTGCCAACAACTTTTGGATCTTCAATTCTCACTGTGCCTAATAACCCTAGTGGAGCAAAAGCCATAGCCATGCGATGATCATGATAACTCGCGAAGAGTGGGGGATCAGACCACGAAGCCTTTCCCTTCACCATAAATTTCTCACTTCCCTTGCCTTGGATGTTCTGATCAGCCTGATCAAAAGACACATTGACCTTGGCAAGCTCCGTTCGAAGGGCTGCAATACGGTCAGTCTCCTTAATACTCAATGTTTTCAATCCCTTCAATACACCTGGAATCCCCAAGCCTGCCAGGGTCACCGCGATGGTCTGAGCCACATCGGGGCACCTGATAAAATCATGCTCAAAAAGCTTAGTTTTAGAATCAGATTTCCATAATTCCAAAGATCCATTGGACCAACTGCTTTGCACCCCTAAGCCAGCAAACAGCCCAGTGGTCGCCGAATCACCTTGCATACTTTCTTGCTTTAGTCCCGTTAATGTCAAACTGACTTCTTGTGCCAGTGCAGCAATAGCATAGTGATATGAAGCTGCTGACCAGTCAGATTCGACCATATATTGTTTTCCCTGGTATAATTGAGGAGGAATATGAATAACATTGTTATGAAATCGGGTACTTACTCCGAAATCTTGGAGCATGGACAGTGTCATCTGCAGGTAAGAAGCCGACACTAGATCCCCTTTAATTTCAATACGCAATCCCTTTGGCATAACTGGTCCGATCATTACCAGAGCAGATATGAACTGGCTACTGATATCGCCCGGCATTACCAAATGGTCAGTCCTTCCTAGATCAATGGGTGATTCGATGCGTAAGGGCGGAAATCCTTCCTGTTCAACATAGGAGATATTGGCTCCCAACTTATTCAATGCGTCGACCAGGGGACCGATGGGTCGCTGCTTCATGCGTTCAGAGCCCGTCAGGATCTGCTCTCCCGGTTGGGTTGCAAGATAAGCTGTCAAAAATCTGAAAGTGGTGCCTGCTGGGCCAGTATCCAAAACTCCTTCCTGAGATCTTAGGAGCCTCTCCATGGCCACGGTATCTTCAGAGGTCGAAAGATTGCGTATTGGAAAGTCTTTCTTAGACAATGCTTTGATCATCAAGGCACGATTACTAATGCTCTTGGAACCATCCAAATGAATCTGACCTTCAACAACAGGACTTTCCTTATTCAGGCTAAATATCATAACGAGAAGTTATTCCTCTTGATCATCAACGGATTGCGCTTGGTCATAAGCATCAATGATTTCCTTAACTAGTCGGTGACGAACGACATCATCCCGATCCAAATAGATGGTTGCAATTCCCCGGAGGTTCTGTAAGATGTCGATCGTGTGACGGAGACCAGACCGTTGTCGATATGGAAGATCAATTTGTGAGAGATCGCCAGTTACAATACATTTTGCCGAAGGCCCTAATCTGGTAAGAAACATCTTCAACTGGATCGTCGTAGCATTTTGAGCCTCATCAAGGATAATAAAGGAATGATCCAGAGTACGTCCTCTCATGAATGCCAGTGGTGCTACTTCGATGACTCGATTTGTCATCAACTGATTGAGTTTATCAACCGGAATCATATCATCCAGGGCATCATACAGTGGCCTTAGATAGGGATCGACTTTGTCTTTCATATCTCCCGGTAGGAATCCCAGGCTCTCTCCTGCTTCGACTGCCGGTCGTGTAAGAATAATTTTCTTTACTAACCGGTGTTTGAGGGCTCTGACTGCCAGTGCCACAGCAGTGTAAGTCTTCCCAGTGCCTGCCGGTCCTACAGCAAAGAGGATATCGTTGTGCTCGATAGATTCCACCATGCGCTTTTGGTTTCGCGTACGTGCCTTGATGGCTTTACCACGCCGGCCATGGACAATAGTGGTCTGATCAGAAAACAAGTTTTGATAATAGGGCTCATCGCCATTCAGCAGATCGGTTACAGTTTGTGTACTCAGTTCCTTCTGTTCTTTAAGCAACCTTACCATCAGCTCAAACTTCCTCTTGGCACGCTGAGTAGGCTTTTTTTCACCGGCCAACTTGAGCTGGTTACCTCGAGAGGTAATCTTTACCTCTGGGAAGGCGTTCTTCAGAAGATTCAGTCGTACATTATTCTCCCCAAAAAGTTCAAAGGGATCCACTCCATCCACTGTCAAAACAATTTCACTCAATACCTTTGATTTATAAAATACCAACGAATACTTTGAAACACGGTTTATTACCTTTGAGGGCGCAAAAGTAAGGGTAAAAACCTGAATTCATCATGGAAAGTTCCTCGAATGGCCGGAGATGAGACGTTGATCAGATTGGTGAGGCTTACTTTCAAACACGATTTCATTGAAAGTTTTCTTGAATTATATAAATCTCACCATGATTTGCTCGTGAAACAAGCTGGCTTTCATTCAGTTATACTGATCAACGATCTGGACCAACCAAACGTCTTCTTGACATTAAGTCTCTGGCGGAGCAAGGACCATTTGGAAAGATATCGACAATCGGAAGTATTTAGCTCGACCTGGTCCAAAATAAAACCTTGGTTTGCTAATCCCCCTGTGGTCCAAAATCTGAGACAAATCGATATTCCAATTACCAAATCATGACTATGATCGTGAAAGAGCAAGAGCTACAGCTGGATGGTTACTCTATATATATTGGCGACCAGCTGGCAAAGGTGAAGGATGTTGTTGACACATTAGATCCGACGACCATACTTATACTTGTGGATGAAAACACCAGGTCACACTGCTTGCCGTTCCTAGAGACTAAGTGGCAAGATTCGAGAACTGAAATCTTGATCATTCCGCCGGGTGAGACTCACAAAAGTTTGACCACATCCCAGCAGATTTGGGATAAACTGGCTTCCATCGGTGCCGATCGGCGATCACTAGTGATTAACCTCGGAGGCGGTGTGATCGGAGATATGGGCGGGTTCTGTGCAAGCACCTATATGCGAGGCATCCCCTTCGTACAGATTCCCACCACTCTTTTGGCGCAGGTCGATGCCTCAATTGGAGGAAAAGTAGCTATCGATCATCTAGAGCTAAAAAACCTGATAGGCTGCTTTGCCAATCCATACGCTGTATTTATTGATTCTCATTTCCTAAAAACGCTCTCTTCCAGAGAATTGCGGAGTGGTTATGCTGAAGTGATCAAGCATGCCCTAATCGCCGATGGCAATCAATGGTCTTACATTAAGGATATATCAGATCTGAAACATCAGGATTGGGACTCCATCATTACTTCCTCACTCAAAATCAAGCGTGATATTGTCAGGCAAGATCCTCATGAGAAGGGATTGCGAAAGATTTTAAATTTTGGACATACAATAGGTCATGCGCTGGAAAGCGTTATGTTGAACAGTGAACAAACTCTGTTGCACGGTGAAGCTATCGCAATTGGTATGATTGCAGAATCTTATCTGTCTAACAAGTTGGCTGGACTGACTCCACGACATTTGGAAAACATTGGACAATACATCCTAAACATCTATGGCAAGCTCCCCATAGATATGGTATTACATGAAGAAGTCATGGATCGAATGCAATTGGACAAGAAAAACGAGAAAGGCAAGATCAACTTTACCCTCTTAACTGGAATTGGTCAAGCCCAAATCAACTACGAAGTAAATCCGACCGATATTCTTGAAAGTCTAAATTATTATCAAGATTTGCAAATAGCTGTTTGACAGACCTTTAAGTATATCATGTTCAAAGCAAATCAATATGAACATTTCTGAAAGCACCCAAAAATTGATTGTGAAGTGGATGTGGCGACTGACCTTCGCCGGCCTTGCCACCATCGTTCTTTTGTTCGTGATACTTTCTTTTCAAGACTTGCCCACTTTTGATATGTTGGAAAACCCTAGAGAGAATGTCGCCTCTGAGGTGTATGCTAATGATATGTCTGTGTTGGGGAGATACTATGTCGAAAACCGCGTGCCGATTGAATATGAAAACATCTCTCCCCATCTGGTTCATGCGTTGATTGCCACGGAGGATGAACGATATTTCAATCATTCTGGCATTGATTTTAAAGCTCTAGGCAGGGTGGCCATCAAATCGGTGATCTTGAGAAAAGAAGGTGCTGGGGGTGGTAGTACCATTAGTCAGCAGCTGGCTAAGTTATTGTATGATCGACCTGATTTGTCGGGTTCTACATTGAAGAGATCACTGACGCTCATGTTTACCAAATTTAAGGAATGGATGACTGCTACTAAACTCGAACGCAGTTACACCAAAGAAGAGATCATTGCCATGTATCTCAATCATTTCGATTTTCTGTACGATTCATATGGTATTCAAGCCGCAGCGGAGACCTACTTTGGCAAGAACCAATCACATCTAAATATTGAGGAAGCGGCAACCTTAATAGGCATGCTCAAGAATCCCTGGTTATATAATCCTGTGAGAAGGCCCGAACTGGTAGCCCAGCGAAGAATGGTGGTTCTTAAGCAGATGGAAAACAGCGACTATATCAATGAAGAAACTTATGATTCGTTGAAGGTCCTTCCCATTGACATGTCCAACTTCCAAAGATCATCACATAACCGGGGAATAGCACCGTATTTCAGGATGGAAATGCGAAAAGAGCTTAAGCGCATCCTTGCCCAAAAGGAGAATTTTAAACCAGATGGAACACCCTATCGCATCGATCAGGATGGTTTAAGAATTTATACCACCATCGACACGCGAATGCAACAGCACGCAGAGCAAGCGATGATTAAGCATATGGAAAAGTTGCAAGGACAATTCTTTAGGCATTGGAATGCAATCATTCCTGATCCGTGGACCTATGATAAGGATGATTCGAATGTCGAAATTAAGATGCAAAATCTGGAAGCTCAGGTCCGGCGCTCAGATCGATACAAGGTGATGCGAGCCGCAATTTTCGAACCAAGCATCAAAGAATTGGCGGAACGTTTTGATCTGCTTTTCACTGATGCCGATATGCTGCGCATGGAGGATGCTGCGACGAATAAGAGCGAACTGCCCAGGCTTTATGGTAACAAAGTCATCACCAAAAAACAGAGAGACCTTTACCGCAAGATTATAGGAAGCGAGCACTGGTCAACGCTACTCGAGCATTGGACTAGTTTTCAAAAAGAAGTCAAGAAAGCCTTTGATACCAAAGTTAAGATGCGCGTCTTCACCTACGAAAACGATCAATTCGAAAAGGATACCACCATGTCTCCTTTGGATAGCATCAAGTATCACCGAAAGCACTTGCAAACTGGCATATTGGCCATAGAGCCACAGACCGGCTATATCAAAGTTTGGGTAGGTGGCATAAACCTCAAGCGCTTTCAACAGGATCACATTCACACCAATCGACAGGTTGGGTCTACTTTCAAACCTTTTGTTTATTCCACGGCAATCGCCTTTCAAGGCATATCACCATGCATGAAGGTCTATGATGTTCAGCATACGATCAACATGGGTGAGGGGAATTTCAACATCCCACAAGATTGGTCACCAAAGAATTCTGACGGAGAATATGAAGGCATCCCCATCACACTTTATGACGGATTGAGGGAGTCTAAAAACACAATATCTGTCTTTTTAATGAAGCAGATTGGAGATGTAAATCCAGTCTTAAATCTCGCCTCGAATTTGGGTATCGACCGGGAAAAGTTGCCTCCAGTCCCATCCATTTGTTTGGGCTCTGCAGACATCTCTCTCTACGAAATGACCGGTGCGTATGCTGCTTTTGCCAATGATGGAGTACATATCAAACCTACATTTATCAAACAGATTGAGGATAAGAACGGCAAACTCATCTACAAATCGCTACAGAATGAAGAACGTGTGCTGCAACGCGACGCAAATTATGTCATGGTAGATATGCTGAAATATGCCCTCGGAGGAAGGGGAGGTGCCTATGCGCTCAAGTCAGAGGTTGGAGGTAAAACTGGCACCACCCAAAATCACTCTGATGGTTGGTTTATGGGTATTACACCCAATTTAGTGGTGGGCACCTGGGTGGGTGGAGAGGATCGTTGGATTCGCTTCAGGGACCTGACTCTCGGTCAAGGTTCTGTAATGGCGAGACCTATTTTTATTGACCTCATCCAAAGGTTGGAAAACGATCCTGAAGCAGATTACGATCCGAAGGCAACATTCATCAAACCCCCTGGTAAGCTCAGCATTACTATTGATTGTGAAGAATACGAAAAACTCAATCCACTAAATCAAGCAGAGGGCTTCGAAGTTGAAGAGGACCAAAAAGAGATTTTTTTCTAGTTGGTAGGTTTTCCTGGTTTCACCATCGGGATCCAAACAAACGGATCATAAATACCAGAATACTATCTTTGTCGCTAATGACAAAAGAGATCTTCATATGAAACCATATACAGCCAATTTACTTGCTGGTATTGTCCTTATCATCATGAGTGCCTGGGCTTATCTTACTTCAGAAACACCGTCCATCACTGCACTGATACCCGGTTTTTTTGGAGTAGTATTCCTGGCTCTCACTAACCCATTAAAAAATGAAAATAAAGTGGTTGCGCATATTATCGTTGTATTGACATTTATTCTGCTCATCTCACTTTATAAACCACTTAGTGGCGTATTGGCTCGCGAAGATACCATGGGTATCATTCGAGTACTGATCATGATCCTGGTTTGCCTACTTGCTTTGACCTCGTATATTCAAAGCTTCATCAAAGCAAGGAAGTCCAGGGCTTCGTAGTCTTTCATTAAGACAAAAGACCTGTAGCTGATACTCAAGGATATGTTCAAATGTTGCAGCATGAGACCTTTGATAATCGTGAGTATTGTTGCGACCCTGTTCGGTTGTCGGCAGGAGTCTCCAAATCATGCCGACGAAATACTGACCGAGATCAATGTAGATTTTGAAGATCCTCTTGTTCGAAAGATCATCGAACATCAAGATCGCCTAGCTACTGATAGCCTCCTTCCATATTTCCGTTATCGTGATCCCACCTATCGGTATTTAGCAAGTCGTGCCTTCGCATCCCTGCAGTCACCACACCATCTAGATACCCTAATTGGTCTACTCAGCGACCCCGTAGCTAGAGTAAGGCAAGCAGCTGCCTATGCTCTGGGCCAAACCGGCAGTGCAGATGCAGAAGCACCTCTCATCGACGCGTTTCAAAATCACGACACCTTAGACGTAAATACGACCCTAAACGCAACGATATTGGAAGCCATCGGTAAATGCGGATCGTCTAAGAGCTTGGAGCAGTTGAGTCAGGTAACCACTTACCAGATCCATGATGATCAATTGATAAGGGGCCAGGCCCGTGCCATCTATCGTTTTATGCAGCGTGGAGTCGTTCATAAGAACGGCACCCAGCACATGATTAACCTCCTTTCTGAAACATCCATTAGGCAAGATGTTAGATTACTGGCTGCAGATTACTTAGCGAGAAGTGCCATAGATCTAACCGAATATGCGGAAATTATCTCGTTAATCTACTCCAATGAACAGGATGCCGAGATCTTACTCATCTTACCTCAAGTTTTAGTGAAATCCAATAGCCAAGATGCTCCTTCATTACTAAGGGCGAGCTTGAGATCGGTGGAAACCGATTATCGCATCAAATGTAATGTGATCAGGGCTATGGCAGCCTCAAACTACCGATTGTACCGTAAGGATATCCATAGACACCTATATGATCCTACACCAGCCCTTGCACTGATAGCCGCCGAATCGATTGTATCCCATGGCAGTAGTGCATTTTGGCGAGAATACATGAACCTGTCGCTGGATGATTTTCCCTGGCCAGTCAAAATAAAATTATTGCATGCAGTCAACAAATTCATTCCAGCAGGTAATAATATGTTTAGGGAGATCAATGACCAAAAGCTGCAGCAACGAGTTCGAAATACAAAAAATGAGTATGAAAGAGCTGCTGCAATTCTTGCCCTGGCAGAAAATGCCAATTGGTATCGATACATTATTCAGCTAAGCCATCAGGAATCCAGTATGTTGGTTAAAACTGCCTGCACTGAAGCACTGATGAAGATTGCGCAAGACTCGCGCTTCCCTCGTTATCGCCAGTCACTCCGACGGGAAGTTATCGCTGAGTTGATTGTTGCTGTCCAAAGTGGAGACGTAGGTAGAGTCTCGATAGCGAGTCAAATATTTTCCATCGATGGGATTGATCTGACCTCCTATGGATACCCAGATCTGGTGATGCTGATAAACGAATCCACGAAGAAACTAAAGTTACCAGCAGACATTGAGGCACATATAGCTTTACAACAGCAAAAGGGCAAATTGCTGGGTACTGACTACGATCCCGAAAACGATATTATCCTCACTCACCAGATCGATTGGAGTCTTTTGGAACAGATTTCCGACACCACGAAAGTTTTGATTCGAACCAATCAGGGGGATATTCAGGTCAGGTTAATGCCTGGTTTGGCACCCGCTACGGTTGCTAATTTCGTTGACTTGGTGAATCTCAACTATTATGCAGGTAAACCATTTCACCGTGTGGTCCCAGTTTTTGTGATACAAGGTGGTTGTAACCGCGGTGATGGTTATGGAAGCCTCGACTACAATATTCGATCAGAACTGAATCAAGTGTACTATGACAAAGCCGGATACTTGGGGATGGCTTCTGCTGGTAATCATACCGAAAGTGCTCAATGGTTTATTACCCATCGGGCTACACCGCATCTGGATGGGCGCTACACGATCTTTGCTGAAGTAATAAGCGGCATGGAAGTAGTGCACCGTATAGAAATTGGAGACCATATCGAACAGATTTCGATTTACTGATCACGAAGACACTATCTATGATGAAGGAACTACCATTGACGCCCAGGCATGTGGCTTTGGGTGCAAAAATGACAGATTTTGCTGGGTATCAAATGCCGCTGGTATATAGCACGGTTAGTGAAGAGCATCTGGAGGTGCGAAATCAGGTTGGCCTGTTCGATGTCTCGCACATGGGAGAATTCATTATAAAAGGTAAGGAAGCGCTTGATCTGGTTCAACACGTGATCTCCAATGACGCGTCCCGGCTCGAAATTGGCCAGGCTCAATATGCATACTTACCCAATGATCATGGAGGTATAGTTGATGATCTTCTTGTCTATCGATTAGATGAGGAGCAGTGTAGTGAAGGAGAAAAGGCGTTTATGTTGGTCGTTAATGCGGCAAACATTGCTAAAGATCTTGCCTGGATCCATGCGCACAACAGTTTCGAAACTCGGGTAATCGATATTTCTGATCAAACCGGACTCTTGGCCCTGCAAGGACCACAGGCCGCCAGAGTCTTACAGCCTTTGACAGAATTGGAACTGGCAAGCATTCCCTACTATGGCTTTAGAAAAGGAAAGGTTGCTGACTGTGATAATGTACTGGTGTCAGCTACGGGTTATACCGGTGCAGGAGGGTTTGAAATCTATGCGAGCAATCCTTCGATTGTTAAAATTTGGGATGCGCTGATGACCGGAGATCAAGCACCTATGCCAATAGGTCTCGCTGCTCGAGATACCCTTAGACTTGAGAAGGGTTATTGCCTTTATGGAAATGACATTCATGAATCTACCTCGCCTTTTGAAGCTGGTTTAGGTTGGATCACCAAGCTCCAGAAACCTGACTTTGTGGGAAAAGAAACTTTGATCAAACAAAAACGAGAGGGAGTTGTTAAAAAACTAATTGGTTTCATTGGAGAGGGTCGAAGAGTACCTAGACCGGGTTATGATGTAGTAGATGATACCGGGAAAAAAATTGGTGAAGTTACTTCTGGTACATTTTCACCATCATTGGAAAAACCAATTGGTATGGGTTATGTAGACCTCAAGTACAATGAAGCCGGATCGAGCATTTATGTTCTGGCCGGATCGAAAAAACTTAAGAATAGGGTCACAAAATTACCCTTCGTCAAAGATTGAACATGGACTACGGAGAAGCGAGATCTACCTTTATCAAGCAGTGGGGAGAACTGGCCATAAAATGGGGCAGTAATCGGACAATGGGTCAAATACACGCTTACTTGCTTACTTCGGCAACACCCCATTGTTCTGATGAGATTATGAATGCCCTCTCTATTTCTAGGGGAAGTGTATGCATGAATCTCAAGGCGCTGCTTGACTGGGGCTTAATCTATAAGGACTGTAATTACGGTTGCCGAAAGGAATACTTTCATGCGGAAAAGGATATGCTGAAAATATTCAAGCAAATTGTCATTCACCGGAAAAGAGAAGAATTAGAACCTTTGATCCAGATGATGGAACAATATGCTGATGTAGAGGAAATTTGTCCAGAATCTAGTGCTTTCTGTAAGGTTGTAAAAGATATCCGGTATTTTTCCAGCAAAGCTGACACGACCTTGGACACATTGCTCGACACAAATCCGGATTGGTTTATAGGAAGTTTTCTGCGCATGATCCGTTGAGCCGCTTCAGAGTGTGTGAGTCCTGAGGCATGAAAATTGAACCCTTCATACCGACATTTGCGCCCTTAGAAAATTCCCATGCTGGCGAAGATCTGAACATCTCTTGGCTTGAATCCAGGACAAGAAGGGATTCTTTGCTCAATTCAAATCCGGTCATATTGATCCAGCACGTGCAAACTTCTATGCGTAGTTACACCGGTTTTGTTTCCCGCACCGCCATTTCTGATTTATTAGAGGACAAGATCCTTCCCCATGAGGCTACTCTCCAGCATAAAGAAAGCAAGACTATGCACAGGATCATCGATAACCAGCTTATCCAGAAACCCATCTTGATGGTTTATCGATCTCATCCGATGATCAAGAACATTCTTGAGCAATGGATGCTGGACCATGAACCCTGGTCTACTTTCCAAGAAAAACCTACTGGTACACGCCATCTCATTTGGAAGATTGGTGATCCAGCGGTCATCGATCTATTGGTCAAGGCAGCAAGTACTGTACGGAGGGCTTACTTAGCCGATGGTCACCATAGAGCCGCAGCCATGCGCAAATGGCAAAGTGATGCCCACGCTCATCAGTATGTCTTCAGTGCCTATTTTGATTTTGATCAAGTTGACATTCTAGCCTATCATCGCTTGGTCAAGACAGGTTTGGAAATGGTTCCAAAATTCTTAACGAGGATATCAAGGTATGCCAAAAGGCTTAATACCCCTTTCCTATCGGCTCCCACCAAGTACCATTTTTTAGTCATCACAGCTGATGGAATTCAACACTACAAATGGAGGAAGACGGCGCTAAAGTACGCTCATGAAAAGCTGCCCATCAGCATCGATAGTTATCTTCTCAATTTTTTTGTGATGAAAAAGATTTTCGGATTCTCAGACATCAGGAGTAATGATGACATTCAATATATCGAGGGACGGCATAGTATTTTAAGCCTGAGAAATACGGTTCTGGAGCAACCTGGTAGCGTCGGATTCTACCTGGCTCCGATCAATAAACGGGATTTTCGAACCTGTGCCAAATCCCAGATCATGTTGCCTCCAAAATCTACCTGGTTTCAACCGCGATTACCTACAGGACTAGTGACGTATTCATTTGTCGCCAATAGGTAATGGGTTACATTAAAGGAAAGGATAATTGGCATCTAGGTTGACAACATCACCTTCGCGCTTTAAGGCCACCGTGTATAGTGGATGGAGTCAAGAAGATTAAAGTCGGGGCTCTTCTTCGGCCACTCTCAAGCCCTTGGGAAGAGTATTAAATCTATCTTGTTCTGGTACATTTCTATATTCAATCTATGAGTATGCAAAAAGTTGGGGCAGATTTGATTTTTACAAACCGTGCAGGTGCATTGGAATCTGGTGTCATCGTACTTGATTCCCAGGACAAAATCGTGGCGATCGATCACAAGGACGATCATGATCCCAGCTCTGTGAAATGGTATCAGGGTGCTATCGTACCGGGCTACGTAAACGCTCATTGCCATCTGGAACTCTCGCATATGCTTGATCGGATTCCATCCGGAACTGGACTGGTCTCCTTTATTAAAGCGGTAGTAAGTGACAGAGATCATGATCCTGCAATCATTGAGCAAGCAATCTATGAGGCCGATCAGCTGATGTGCGAAAATGGTATTGTGGCAGTTGGCGATATCTGTAATACAACAGATTCGCTGGCTTGTAAGGAGGAGAGCGATTTGCGCTATTACAGCTTCGTAGAAATGTTTGATTTCATGAACAGCCAAGTAACACAACAAGTCTTTGATCAGTACAAACAGGTCTTCGATATGGCTATCCAAACCGACCGACACCAGGTAAGTGCTGTACCTCATGCGCCTTACAGCGTGAGCAAGGACCTTTATGAAAAAATCAATACGCTGAATGAGGATCCCGGCAGTGTCAGCATCCACCATATGGAAACAGAAGCTGAGATAAATCTATTCAGGTTAAGACAGAGTGCTTTTGTGGATCTTTTCCATTCATTTGGCCAGGAAATGCAAATTGGTGCAGATCTACCTAAATCGGCCACACAGCAACTAATGAATCACCTCGACCATCGACACCGTACCTTGCTGGTTCATAACACACTAATCGAGGAGGAGGACATTAGACTCGCCCTACAATACAACGATGAGACTTTTTTCGTCACTTGTCCCAATGCCAATTTATACATTGAAAATCGTCTACCCAACTATCGAACCTTCCTTGACACGAATACAAACGTATGCCTTGGCACTGACAGTTTGAGTTCAAATTGGACACTGTCGATTTTTGAGGAAATGAAAACTATTGCCAAATATCAATCCTATGTACCTCTAGAAGCACTGGTTCGTTGGAGTAGTATAAATGGTGCTCACGCTTTGGGACTAGGAAATCAACTAGGTCTTATCGATGTTGGCAAAAGGCCAGGTCTTAATCACGTGACCTTAAACCATCAAGGGAAATTGACAACTGAGAGCCGATCTACAAAGATTGTCTAGGGTATAAATTTACCTTTTGCGCTTCATTGCTGAAATCAAGATGAGGGTACTTATGCTCTAAAGTGGAAAGAGTTTCACGTAGCCTATCTTTAAATAAAGCAGTGGCAGCTGAGGTGGGATGTATTGAGCGGTGACTTAACATTTTGTGAAGAGTCTGAAGATCTGTGATCTGCTGGATAGATTGTGGGTCCATCAATGAGCTTTGGAATTTCTCCCAAACATAATTGATGGCAATAGGATTAGGATGTGCCATGTCTTCTGCGAAAAAACGGTAGTCTCGCAGATCATCTATAACCCATTCGTAGGCTGGGAAATAATGACACTGAGAAAATGCTTTAACCAACCGTTCAGCCAAGAGAAGTAATCTGGCCTTGCTTTGTTGATTTCGTACTGCTCCATCTCTCCAATATCTCACCGGACTAACACTGATGAGAATCTGAAGATTTGGCAACCCTTGGACGAGCTTAGCAATCAAGTCCATCCAAGCAGCCGTCATTTCCTTCAATGGCAGGAGTAGTTTTGTAAACCATTTATCAGGCTGTTTATGACAGTTTGCTACGAGCTTTCCAGTGGGATTGTGTATATAGGCATGGGCAGATCCCAGGGTTATGATCAATAAATCTGTTCGTTTCAGGAGAGCCCTACTGTGCTGAAGGCGTGCATCAATGTGTGCCAACAACTCCTGCTTCGACAGCGCTGCAAAGGAACCGTGATGCATCCAGCTATACCACAAGTCTCCATCTGAAATCAAACATTTCTCCTCAAAAGCCGCAGTCGATCTCAGCATCTCAAGGCAAAAAGCAACGCTTGAAGGATTAAACTGAATGCCAAAAGGATTTAGATCGACAAAAAACTTATGCTCTTGGAGGCGGTCACCTATCTCTTGAGCAAAACAGGAACCAATGGCCAATATCTGGTGATTTGGCTCAATCCTAAAGGGATAGGAGGGCATTTTAAGTTCTGATCGGAAGCGCATTCTCCTGAGCGAACGGATTCGAGTAAATGTATTAATTTTCCTGCAGACCAAACTTTACCAATTCTCCTGATTATGAGCATCTTTTCTAAGATATTTGGTGCGAGATCGGCACACCAAGACAACCCCGATATCCATTTTGGAAGATACTCGGATGCCTATAAACCCGCACATAAATATGATGCCTGGGATCGGTCTGTAGCGCACTATGAAGCCAGAGAATACCATAGTGCCTGGAAAGCCTTCTTCGAATATCTTAGTGATGACGACCAGGAAAATGTAACGACATTCCTATCTGATAAACAATTGGAATTTGAGCTACTTCAGGGATCAAAGAAAATTATCGGCTCAGCAAATGACCAAATGATACGGGCGAGTGCCAAGATTGTAAAGGCACAGGCCAAAGATATCGGACTGCTCAGGCAACTGATTGCCGACAATTACAATCTCAAGTTTGGAAGATATAGTCTGGATGACGAAGGAGACATTTCAATCGTCTTCGATTCCCTCACTGTTGATGCTTCTCCATACAAGCTCTACTACGGTCTGAAAGAGATTGCGCTAGCTGCAGATAAGCAAGATGATCTTCTTCTGGAGGAGTTTGAACAGCTTTCACCTGTAAACGATGGCCATATTGATCAGATACCCGTAGCTGAAAGGAAACTAAAGGCTGCCTTCATTAGCCATACCATCCACGAAGTGTTAAAAGAGGTGCATGAGGGTAGACTTGATGCCAATCAGTATCCTGGCGGAATTACCTATTTACTGCTTGATACCATCTACAAACTTGATTTTCTTACCCGACCAGAAGGTTATACCATGGAGGCTTTCGAACGTATGCACCGTTCCTATTTTGCTGCCGATGGCTTTTCTCAGAATCAAAAAAACCACTTCTTAATCCGAGAACTGCAAAAAGTCTGTCAGCGTCCATTGGAAAAACTTGAAGGCGAATTGTACCGTACCACCGCTACTTTTGGAATTATTAGTGCTACACAGCATCAGAAATTTCGAGAGATCGTAGAAGGTGAGCTACATAATATGGATTGGTATGAAGAGAACCACTATGAAGAAGTAGCTTTGGCCATACCAGGATACATAGTCGGTCATGCGCTCTTCTACTACAGCCTACCTGAGGCTGACAGGGAATTGTTTCTGCTCTACTATCAAATCATGGAACCCTCCTTCTTCTCAAATCTGGGCTTTCAGAATTCTTTTGTCTCTGCGGATGGATCACTCAATAAAGGAAGAATCCGAGCAAAGATCTCGCAAATAATAGCAAAGTACCGGGATGTCCATCCCTATCTCATGGCAAACCTTAAAGCACTGTCTTTTGCTGATCGCCTATCATTTGCAAAGTCCTACCTTCGGATGATCGCCGGACTGGATCTTAGAAAAAATCCTTGATTGATGAATTCACTAGCTCACATCATCGACACATACCGTCAAATACTGGTGCAGATCGCAACACCTTATAGCACGGGGACGGGCTTCTACTTAGCTGGTTATGGACTGATTGTGACTAACGAACATGTGGTGAGGGGGAATCGTGAAGTCGTGATCAATGGTGATGGCTTTGAAAGGCACTTGGCAAAGGTCTTGTTTCTCGATCCCAAATTTGATTTGGCCTTTCTGGAGGCACCAGAGGCCACAATACCACAGGTCGCCCTGCATCGGCAACAGATCGCTGAAGGAACTCCAGTCACGGCCATAGGGCATCCATTTGGACTCAAATTTAGCGCCACAAATGGTATCATATCAAACACCCGCCACATGCTCAATGACATACGATACATCCAGCACGATGCGGCATTGAATCCCGGAAATAGTGGCGGTCCTTTGGTAGGGCAAAGTGGCCAGGTGGTGGGAATCAACACCTTCATCATAAGAGAAGGTCAGAATATTGGATTTTCCTTGCCAGCATCCTATCTGGCCGATACTTTGGATGAATTCGTCGCTGCTGGCGGAGATACCGGTGCCAGGTGCTATTCTTGTGGAAACATCGTCTTTGACCATGAAATCGAGAAGCCATACTGTCCCCATTGTGGCACAAAGATCACTTTACCTCAAGACGTGGAGGTTTACGAACCCATAGGAATCCATAAGACAATCGAAGAGGCCTTAATCAGTCTTGGCCATAATATTAACCTAACCCGAATCGGGCCACACCAGTGGGAAATCCTTGAGGGAAGTGCCAAAGTCTCGATTACTTACCATGAGGAAAGTGGCTTGATTATTGGAGATTCATTTCTTGCCCAGCTACCCAATACAGAGATCGGAGCGATTTATGAGTTTTTGTTGCGTGAAAATCATCACCTAGAGAATCTCTCCTTCAGTGTGCGAGGAAAAGATATTATACTTTCGTTAATAATCTATGATCGTTACCTCAATGTTGAGACGGGTGCTTATCTTATGAAACGTTTATTTGAGAAGTCGGATCATTATGATAACATCTTGGTCGAGAAGTTAGGAGCCAGATGGAGATCAAGTGAGGAAACATCCTAACTCCTCATAAGTAATGAAGATCGGAAAAAAGCGTTAATGATTCTGTGATGATGTCCTTAAACCATTTGATTAGTTTTACTCCTGATACGCATACACCTTGCATATGAAACAGAACCTCTTACTTAGTTGCATAGTCGCCATGATATGCCTGACTCAGCAGGTTAGGGGCCAGGATATCCACTTCTCACAATTTTACATGTCTCCACTCAATCTGAATCCCGCACTGACTGGAGTCATGAACTGCAACACCCGTTTCATTGCTAATTATCGCAATCAGTGGGCAAGTGTGTTGAGAGCAAATGCCTTTAATACCTACTCAGCCTCTTTTGACAAAAGGATACCAGTTGGGCGATACGATTATTTTGGGGTAGGTGGAACACTGTGGGGTGATGTGGCTGGAGAAGCAGATTTTCAAACGTTGCAGGCTCGACTATCCGGATCTTACAGTCGTCGTATGGGAGGAGACCGAGACATGGCACACTACCTTGTCTTTGGAGCAGATGCAGGCATTGCGCAGCGCTCACTTGACTTTTTAAAGCTCCGATTTGGCAATCAGCACGATGGTCAAGGTGGTTTTGATCCTGATGCTCCCCATGGAGAAAATTTGGCTCGAGATAATTTTCTTTTTGCTGATGTCTCTGCTGGTTTACTTTGGTTCTCGATATTGAATAAGACCAATAATTTTTACGCTGGTGCAGCGGCTCATCATCTGAATAGTCCAGATGTTTCCTTTTTACAGGATTCCATCGTTTCCATTTTCACCCGTTACACTTTTCATGCAGGCGGTGAATTTGGCTTTGCAGATAATTTGGGACTTGTACCGGGGGTGGTTGCATTTAAGCAAGGACCTTCATTTTTGCTTAACCTGGGTACTTCTGTTCGTTTTACTTTAGCACAAGACAATTATACTACGAACTCATTTCAGGTGGGTCTGTGGCTTCGATTAGTAAACAATTTTGTTTTTGCCAATGGCGATGGAGGTGGTCCTGCAGTGAACAACAGTTCATTGGGGGCTGATGCCGTAATATTTTCAACAAGATTTGAATACAACAATTTTGGCATAGGGTTTTCATACGATTGGAATGTATCGGATCTCCGAGCCGCCAGTAATGGCAATGGTGCCTTTGAATTTTCATTAGTTTACACCATATGTGGAGATGAAAATCGTGGAGTTTATTGCCCCAGCTTTTGAGCAGTCGCTGAATTGATCATTGATTCTCATCTCATCACAACCTATTTTTCTTAACTTTCGGTGCGCACCACTCGAGGCTGGTATTTTGTTAGGATTTATAAACAACCCATTATGTTTGGTAAAAAAACTGAAACACAAATGACACCAACCAAGACTACCAACTCTCTTTTGCACAATAGCCTGGTGCAGGGCTCACGACTAGAGGGCAACGTACATTCAGACAACGATTTCAGAATCGATGGAATTTTCGTTGGCAATCTCAAATGTACAGCCAGGGTAATTATCGGCCCCTCAGGCGAGTTTAAAGGAGAAGTCGAGTGCCAAAATGCTATCGTAGAGGGTAAATTTGACGGCAAATTGCATATTGCAGAAATACTCGAAGTACGAGAAGGTGCCATTATCGAAGGTAACGTACATACAAATAAATTGGTAGTGCAATCAGGATCCGTCTTTGATGTCAATTGTAGCATGGGAGAGCGTCAAGAGCCTGAGCAATCCAGCGAGACTAGTGAAGAAGCTATTCTTTCCCAAATAGAGAATGGTCAAATCGACTGACGATCGAAAAAAGTTCTTAGATAAGAAGGCCTCCAGGGCCTACATGAAGTATTCTGGAATGGCCTTCCAGATGGTGGCTTATATTGTAGTTGGCATCCTTATAGGCAAGCAGCTTGACAAATACTTTGAGACTTCACGCCCCTATTTTACAGCAGCGCTGGCCATTACTTTTCTGATTGCCTATTTTATTAAATTGGTGATTGATCTGAACAAGAAGTAGAGGACTCTCAGGCTTTCTTGATCACCATAATAACTGCATGCTTGATTCGAAGTTCTACCTGTCACTACTGGCAATTACTCTGCTTTCATTGACCTTAATCTGGATCTTTGACCTAGTTGTTGCATTAAGACCTAGTTGTGAGATCTCATTGATCAGTATCGCCTTCTTTGCATTGTTGTCGATTGTGATTCATCATGTGGCCAAACGAGCAGCACAAAGTTCCAATAAGAACTTACTGACGCAATTCGTGATGATCGTAGTTTTTGTGAAGATGGCTACCTGCCTGTTGCTGATTGTAGGATATGATCGAATCTATCGACCAGAAAGTCGCTATTTTATCATACCCTTCCTGACCTACTATATCATCTATACAATTTTCGAGGTGTATGTCGTGACAAAGGCCAATAAGTTGACCACGTAGCCTATTTGGATAGATACTCTTTTACAAAGTACTCTCGGTATAGGTCAATGGATTTGAGCTGAATGATTTTCCGGTAATTTCGCTGACTAGCCGCAAAAATCTCATAGGAAGTAGGGTCTTCAACAAAGTCATTGATGTTTTTTTGCACACTGTCATAATATTTCATGGCACCTTCTCGATCATCAAATCGACGAATGACAACAATGGGTATCTGGGTTTCTCCACTCAACACGATTGTTGCCACATTTAGCCGATCTAGTTTATGGTACTTCTTATTGAAATCAGAAATCCGAATTCGCGCATTGTTTTGTGTTGCACCATCCGACTCCTTCAAAGCCACCAGGATCATATGGAGGTTATCACTAGGTCCAAGTTCGAAGTAAGTATCTGGATTGATCTCCTCAATGCCTTGATTCGTTTCCGTAAATCTAATCCCCAACAAGCGGATAATTTCTTTGGCTTTTTGTTCTTCTTCAGTATTGGGGTATTTGGCGATCAGATCCTTAAGGGCATTTACGTATTGTTCTCGGCCTTGTAAATGACCAATGCACATAGCACTTAGTAGCGAAAATTTTGACAGCAGCATATGACTGGTGCCAATTCGATCAGGCGCTTCACGAAGTCGGCTATATGCATCTTTAAATTGACCGGCATCATACAATCGGTGGACCTCCTGATAATATTGTTCAACCTTTTCTTCTTCTGTTACGGCATCTCGTAAATATGAGGGATCATTTATATATTTAGCATACTCTGAATCTTCGAATTCAGTGAGGATCTTGTCGCGATATAGGTTCGCTTGATCGATGTGACCCTCTTCTGTGTGTGAGACGTAAAGGAGGTAATAGGCGTCAAGTAAATGCTCAGTTGCCGGGTTTAAATCGAGAAGCCTTTCCAAGGCTTCAATGCTTTTTTCATTATTCTCAATCTCTGACCGGTAAAGTCTTCCCAATTCAAATAAAGCATCCTCAATCTTGGTTTCTAAAATTTCCCTCTCAGTCTCGGTCTTTGGAACATCTTTAAATATTTCGTCAATTTCTGTTTCACTGATTGGGCCACTTACCAAACCTTCATCATCGATCTGATCACCACTTGAAGCAACACCAAACAGTCCACTTGATCGTCGCCAATTGTCTGCTAAGGGAATGTCACCCCAAGTGCGGGTAAAATCCCTCTGTCCCTTTTTCAAGGTGCGGTCGTCGTAGGCAAAAAATATACTACCTGTCGCGGATGCCACTGAGCCTGTGCGTGCTACTTGCGTTATGGTTGCAGTGCGGTTGTCGGAAACAGATCTCGATGATGAATTTTGAGCGGCAAATTGAGCTGCCAACTTTTTCTTTTTCATCTCAGCGGCCATAGCTTTGAGCTCCTTCTCCGTTAACCGGCTCAATCTCAATAAACTGTCTTGTAAGTTGATGATTTCTAAGTTTGCTGCAATTTGACTGAGATTTTTTACGAATGAGCTCACCTCCTCATAACGGATGTCTTCTTCATTCATGACCATCAACGTACTGTCAAAATAATACTTTGCTCTTACGTAGTCTTCTGCATTGTAAAAGAGGTTAGCCATTTTGTAGTATGACTCGGTCTGTTGAATCTGATTGCCGGCGCTGTTTCTTACGGCCTTGGAAAGATTAGCCAAGGCGGCAGAGATGTCACCAGCCTTTAAGTCTCTCTCAGCCAGGGCGAAGTACAGTTGATCTTGATATTCATTGTTCTTGTCATCCTTGATCATTCGTTCTAGGAGATTAGCAAACTTTCTATCGTCGATCTTCCCGCTATTCCACTGCATTTTAATTTTACTCAACTGAGCATTAAAATGCATCTCATATGCTGGTCGCATCTTTATCACATTATCGTAAGCCTCTAGTGCAGAGGTATATTGGCCGGTCTGCTCAAGTATTTGGGCCAAGATGAACGCATAACGAGCTTTATGTTCACTACGTTTGGCTCGATCGATCGCTTTGCGCAAGGGATCAACTGCTGCGGCGGTCTGTCCACGATCCAGAGAGCTATATGCTTGCAGCACATAAATCTCATCTCTAATTTCGTCAAAGGTGCGCGTGTCAGCTTCCAGCGCTCTCAATATGTTTTCTGCCTCTCCGTATCGATCGCGTTCGATCAAAGTTCTAGCCAACCACAATTTGGCAGACTGAATCGCTGGCTTGTGCTTTAGGAAATAACTTGCCGGGTCTCCTTTAATCTTTGGAAGTTTTGGATTGTCTGAAAAAGGCTTTTTTCGATCCTTCCGATCACCCTTTTCTTCCTTAGCAACATCCGGCTTCACCTCCTGAGGAACAGGCTTCTTCCTGTCTGACTTTTCACGAGCTTTAATCTGGGCTCTACGTTCTTGAACTTTGCGCTTGTGTGCTTTCTTCCTTCTTTTATTGGCCTTCTTTTGCTTTTTGCGATCTGCAATCTCCTTTTTTCTTTCCTTAATCTTCTCTTTTCTCTCCTTTTCAGCTTGTTTTTCTTCAATTCGCTCTTCGCGTTCATTCAACTTCTGGTCGGCATCACGCTGTCGCTGGGAAGAGGCACTGATCATGTTTTGAGGGTCGTAGTGCTTTATCAAATACCTAAAGGTGGCCTCAGCAGATTCATAGTCTTGTTTTAGATATTGCGCCTTACCAATGATCAAATAATTGTCATCCGTCCAATGACTAGGTCGGTGTATTGAAATAGCTACGGATACCTTTTCGATAGCCTGATCCATCGGCTCATAGAGCTGAGTGGGATCAGCAACATTATTAAGCGGATACAGGGGTAAAATTTGCGAGTAGTCATCTCGATGTTGCATCTCAAGCGATGCGAGTGTCTCATCGATTAAGACATTTGCATTAAAATTTCTATTGTATTTGGAGGTGATGTCATGGTAGACTTTGCCGAGTTTCGAGCTTTCTCCCCGTTTTCTCGTAGTTGTACATCCTACTACAACTAATAAAATCAAGAGGCCTGGCAAAAGTCGCTTCAAGTGTCGCATTGGAATACAAATAACGAAATATTTTATCTGTTAATACGCTCAGATCCAAGATATAACTGGAAAGGTTTAAAAATTATTTTGTTCTCTGCTTTTTTAAGATTTTTGTTCTTATTGCGTATAAGAAATGGATTAATTGCAGAAGAAAACGGCCAAGGAAAAGCATTATCGTCTCGTACTCTTTAGTGAAAGCACTTTCGAGGAAGTGCGGTCATTTCATTTTAGGATGTGGTATATTTGGCTTTCAGTAGCCCTGGTAGTGGTTGCTACCTCTGCTTTCTTGCTTGGCTTATTGACTCTTGATCCGATCCGTACCTTCATTTACAAATCTACTGGCTATGTGGCACCGGATGAACTCATCGCCTTACGAGAGAAGATCAATGATTTGGAAGATCAGTCAGACGCTCAGACCTTATACATCAATAATTTGAGGCAACTTCTCAGTGGCGAGGTGATCACCGATACTGCTCTTGCGGTTTCAACCAGATATGAAGATACCGTACATCCAGTAGATAGGATTGCTGAAGATGAAGCCTTACGAAATGCATTTGATCTTGAAGAACAACTTACCGCGATCTCGAGAGAGATTTCTGATGCATCTGCCAGTAGGTCGGTTGAGCAACTGTACCTAATACCACCCGTGAGTGGCTCGATCAGTTTGGACTTTGACGCTCAGAAAGAACACTTTGGCATTGATATCAATGCCCCTGCTCATACACCCGTTAAGTCTGTGCTAGCCGGTCACATCATCTACGCTGGCTGGACACTGGAAACGGGAAATACAATTGGTATACAACACGACAATGACATCATCTCATTTTACAAGCACAATTCTGCCTTATTGAAAAAGACCGGCAGTTTTGTTCAAGCAGGAGAAGCCGTAGCGATTATTGGAAACACGGGAACACTATCGAGTGGTCCTCATTTACACTTTGAACTCTGGCTGGACGGACGACCCGTAGACCCAACCAAATACATCAACTTCTGATGGGTTAATTCGTTGCTGCACTGCCGCTTCCAGCCCTTTATCTTTTGCGAAAAAATATATCTTTGCGCCCAATGAACGAAGAAAACAGAACAAAGTTAAAGGAGATCAAGGATGAGGATGGGCACTTGCTCAGTCCTATTCTGCCCGAAGAGGTCAAGAACTTTTTGATCGACATTGATGGTACCATTTGCGATGACATTCCCAATGAGGAGCCTGAAAGGATGAAAACCTGCTTGCCCTACCCCGATGCCCAGGAAATGATTAACAAGTGGTATGACGAAGGTCACGTAATCACTTTCTTTACATCACGCACTGAAGAACATCGACAGATGACTGAGGAGTGGCTTCGTGAGCACAACTTCAAATACCATGGTTTGCTGATGAACAAGCCAAGAGGAGGTAACTATCATTGGATCGACAACCACATTGTACGAGCCACGCGCTTTAAGGGCCAGTTTACAGACTTGGTTATTAAAACCAAGGAAATCGAAGTGTTCAAGTAAGCAGGTCTTTTAGCGCTGATGGTAAATCGCCGAAAGTAAACTTATAGTCTGTTTCATTCACCACTTTCGACGGTACGACTCTGGCGCCGTCTAAAACAATCGCAGCCATCTCACCTAAAGCCAACCTTAAGACCGGAGAAGGAATTCCGATCATGATATTTAGACCTCCCTTTATATTGACAATATGTCGCATAAACTCCTGGTTGGTGACAGGATCTGGAGCAACGACATTGATGGCACCATCCACTGATGGATGATCGATGAAATAAGCTATCAATTGTACTACATCTTGCACATGAATCCAGGGCAAGTATTGCCGTCCATCACCAAGGTAGGTACCTATACCTCCAATCACTGTCCTGCTCAAGAGCGGGAAGGCGCCACCCTTTCTGCCCAAAACCATCCCCATCCTGAGCTTTATAAGCTGATTGGTGAAAGTGGAAAACTGTTCTTGGGAATCCTCCCATTTTTCGCAGAGATCAGATAGGAATCCCCGGCCTGGTGATGCATCTTCAGTAACTACCTCGAGCCCCCGGTCACCATAGTAATGCACACCGGATGCACCAATGAACGTCGACAACTCCTGCTGCATAGCCTTTATCTCCCTGGCCAATAGTTCATTGGCCTTTACTCGACTTCTCAATAAAATTTGCTTACGTCTTTTGGTCCAAAGCGATCCAGCTATCGAAGCTCCAGCAAGATTTATCACCACATCAACATTTTGCAGTGCGGCGCGATCGATGCTCATCTCTCGTAGATCCCATGTAAACTCTTGGTAAATGGGCTGATTTGATAGATTCCGCGTTAAAATATTTACCTGATACCCCAGCATAGTCAGCTGATGGGCCAGGGACTGACCTAGAAAACCCGATCCTCCAGCAATCAGTACTGTTTTTTTTCTTGACATGCGCTGAAATTATTTAATTTGTAATTGCCCGGTGAATACTCTCAAATCTTGGTACACTAGAAGCACAGTGAAAAATCATTAGCCAGCCTCTTTTATTGAAGTTGAGCACGATTGCAATTTGCTTCTGGATGCGACTTCTAAAACACACAATAAAGAAAATTGATGAGATTCAACTACCTTTTGATGGGTACACTCGCGATATTGACTGCATTTGGATGCGAATCCGAGAGGTCAGCACAGCATCTTGATGATCGCCTGAAGATCAGATTGGCGACTGAGCCTGATCGCCTCAATCCCATGCTATCTCGCCAGGCATCAGCCTCAGAAATTGAACGATTTATTTTCTGTCCATTGGAAGATTTTCATCCTTTCACACTCCAACTTGAGCCCGTTTTGCTCAAGAAAAGAGCCCAAGCCATACCTATAGAATCCGGAAAATGGAAAGGTGGGATGAGATTCTTAATGGAAATCAGGGACGAAGCCACCTGGGATGACGGCCATCCGGTGACTGGTTACGATTATCTCTTTTCCATGAAGGCTGCTCTCAATCCGTATGTTAGTAACAATTCATGGGCAGCCTATGTAAGGCAGTTCACCTCCATAACCATTGACAGCACGGATCCAAAACAAATAGAAGTCATTATGGATCACCCCTATATCTTGAGCGAGGGAGCCATCTGTGGCTTCAACCTGTACCCCGAGACGGTATATGACTCGTCCTTGATTTACCGGACACTCAGCTTCGATGACCTCAAACGACCCCTTTCACCGGAGCACGATCGTTTACTAAGAGAATGGGCTGACGCCTTCAATAGTGACCGCTATAATCGAGAGAAAGTACAAGGCTGTGGCCGGTATAAATTGGTTGAATGGCAAGCTGGTCGCCACATCATACTCGAAAAGAAAGCCAACCATTGGGCGGAGGGAGATTCAACCGTGCATCCCAATCTAAAGGCTTATCCAAAACGCATAGAATACTACTTTATCCCTGAAGAACAAACGGCCATAACCAACCTTAAGGATCATAAAATACACTTGATGTCTGATATCTCTCCTCAACAATTTGAGGGATTAAAAGCTGATAGGGACCAGCAATCTCAACTTACATTGGAGTCAGCTCCCATACTTCAATACTATTTCGTGGCCTACAATAACGATCATCCGCTCTTGGGCGACCGATTGGTAAGATCTGCCCTCTCTCATACAATTGATGTGGAAACCATCATTGATGAACTGTTTTCTGGACTTGCCTCCCGAACAGTCGGGCCCATCCACCCCTCAAAGCCGTACTACCACACTGGACTTAAGCCTCTCGAACTGGACTTAACCCTTGCCAGCAATCAATTACAAGCTGCGGGATGGCTGCAGGAAGATGAAGGTTCAGTCAGATACCGGGCCGACGGTGGAAACAGGCAAGAGCTCAGGCTGAATATACTCACTAGTCGATCCCCATTATCACAAGACCTGGCAGTTATTATGAAGGAAAACGCTGCCAGAATCGGAGTAGAACTGCAGATTATTTCCTTGGACTTTCGGGTGTTGACTGAGCAAGTTAAAAGGGGCGATTTTGACCTTGCCTGCCTGGCTTCAACGCAATCTCTTGGTTTTGATGATCCTTTCAGCAGCTGGCATTCTTCCAATGCAACCTTGACCGGCAGCAACCTTTGCAAGTTTCGAAATACCGCCTGTGATCATGTCATAGAGGAGATCAGGGTAACCTTAGATGAACAAAAACTCACTGAGTTGTACAAAGACTTTCAATCCATTATTTATGAGCAGCAACCCGCTTTATTTTTGGTAGCTCCCAGAAAGGCCATTGCTGCGGTCAAAGGGCTAAAGATCCAAACGTCTGCATCAAGACCAGGATACTTTGCAAATCTGATCCAACCAAACCCCGAATGAGACGCTTTTTCCTCAGTAGAATTCTTTGGTTTTTTCCCACCTTAATTTTCATAATTGCAGCCGCCTTTTTGATCTCAAAGCTTGTCCCTGGAGATCCGATTCTATTTTACAATGAGCGAAGTGCTTCAGAACCCATCGAATCTTGGCAGAAATACATGCAATACCAGCAGTCTGCCCATGTCCTGGGTCTTGATCAGCCACAATTTTATTTCAGCCTTCGACCATATCATGTGGATAAATCATTCTTTTCCTCACCTGTATCGGTGCAGCGACTTGCTCATCAGCTCCTTATGGACGGATTCCAATGGCAAGACATTCAAGAACCCTTGGCCGTGATTCACAACCTAATCAATGATCATCGAGGCAGCATGGCCTTTAGGTCACGACTGGCCGAGCTTCTCCTAACTAAAAATGCATCGAATTTAGCCACAGAAATCAGAAGCCTTATTGGCGACAGTTCGGCTACAACGCTCCCCGATAGTTTTGAGACAATCGCTGAGGCTTTGATTGTACCAAATAGCAATCATGTCCCGGGGAAATTCATCCCAAAACTTTATTGGCATGGTCTCGACAATCAATTACACAAATGGTTTATGTCTGCTTTCACCGCTGATTTCGGCACCTCGAGACAAGATGGCCAATCAGTAACTAGGAAGTTGATCCACGCTGTCCGCTGGACCTTAAGCATCAATCTGACTTCGATTGTTATTGCCTACCTTTTGGCTCTACCCCTGGGGGTCTATTCAGGATGGTATGAGAACTCCACCCTTGACAAGGTCACCAATTTTACACTTGCCCTACTGTATGCTACACCCGTATTCTGGTTTGCCACCATTTTGATCGTCTTCTTTTCAACCTCCGAATATGGAAATTGGACCAATATTTTCCCAGCAGCCGGCATCTGGCAATCAAATATGGGTGATTCGTTCATCGAGATACTACTTAGCAATATTGGCCAATTGGCGATTCCGATCATCACCCTGAGCACTGCAATGCTGGCCTATATTACCCGGCAAGTGCGGAGCAGCATCATTGAGGAGAAGAATAAAGCGTATGTCACATACGCGAAGCTCAAAGGCATAAGTACACACCGCATCATTTGGCGACACGTCTTTAGAAATGCAAGCTTTCCGCTTATCACAATGTTGGCCTCTGTATTGCCAGCCTCGGTAGCAGGCGCATTGGTTGTAGAAATTATCTGTAATATTCCGGGAATGGGTCGCTTACTCTATGATGCCATTTTCAACCAGGATTGGCCGGTGGTGCTCGGTGCTACTTTCCTATTCGGTTTACTTACTATGAGTGGACTTCTTATTTCTGACCTTCTCTACCGGGCAGCTGATCCCAGGCTGCGAGAAACCTCAATGTCCAGGACATGAGATCAGGAAATTGGGGATCATTCATCGTATGGCTCGTATTTGTAAGCTACATTTTCATTGCCGTTGCTGCAGATTTCCTAGCCAGCGATCAGCCCATCTTCTTTCGAAATGATGAAGGCAGGTCCTGGCCTGTTTTAACTGACAAGACGTCTAATGTAGACTGGAAATTGAAACCCGCCCTCCAGGTGGTATATCCTCCGGTAGCCTTTGATCCAAACCGTACTGATATCAAAGCCAGATACCTACCGCCTTTCAGCAAATCAATCGTAGGAGAGACAACCTTTGTCCACTGGTTGGGCACTGATCGACTTGGTCGAGATGTCGCTGCCGGCATGATTCATGGCTGCAGGAAATCCCTATTGATTGGTTTCATATCTATGCTGGTTGCTGCAATAGTTGGCATTATTGTGGGCTCGGGAGCAGGTTTTTTTGGCAATGAGCGCCTTGGGTTCCGGTTCCTGGACCTAATTATTCTTCTCGTGGTCATTTTTTACCTTATCTATCTCGCCTACTACCATTTGATTCCCAGATCATTAGCCGGTATTCTGCTGTGCGGAGCATTGGGAGTGTTTTCGTTTATGACCCGTAACCGTAAACATGCTACGTTGCCTTTAGATAACATCACGATGAGGACCATAGAAATTTTCTCGGCTGTGCCCCCGCTGCTGGTATTAATGGCGCTTAGCTCGGTGGTGGTTACGCCCACATTATGGGTACTCGCACTACTCATCGGCTTATTGCGATGGGACCGATTTGCATTATTTGTCCGTTCGGAGGTGCAGAAGATTGCGGCAAGGGACTACGTACTAGCCGCACGCATTGGGGGATTTACAGAACGATCAGTGCTATGGAAAATCATAATTCCAGAAAGCCTTCCACCAGTAGTCGTTGTCTTTACTTTTGGTGTTGCCTCCACCATATTGCTCGAATCAACGCTTAGTTTTTTGGGGATAGGTGTGCCTATGGAAGAGAATACTTGGGGCTCTATCTTGGGACAGGCCCGACAAAATCTGTCCGCTTGGTGGCTCGCCGTCTTTCCTGGGCTAGCTATCCTAATTCTAGTTCTTGTACTCAACCATATTGGAGAAACACTTCGCCGCAAGTTACAGCATCTCTAGGTTGCTACAGAGTCGTTCAAATGAGAAAACCCACTCAGAACTTTGGATTTCGAGTGTGCTTCCGCATATTTTTAGGAAATAGGTTGATTTTAGACTTTTTCTTTAACGTCCTCTTTTTCTTGACTTTCTTGGCTTGAATTTCTGCGGGACATCCACTTTTGGCACAGCTGGGTAAACCCAAACCTATACCCAAGAGGAAGACCAGAAACATGGGAGTGATCCACTTTTTCATCTCTTTAAATTCGTCAATTTCTCAATAAAATCAATACCTGAATCCGATAATCCTCTCACAAGAGGAATATCTGTCCCAAAAGGTGCACAAAAACCCAGATATTTGCGTTATCACCTTTTACCAAAAAAACCATGCCAGGATGAATGACTATTCGCATGTTTTCAACGCCCACCCGTCATATATAGAACAACTTTATAACCAGTTTAAAGCTCATCCAGAATCAGTGGACGCTGGTTGGCGCACCTTTTTTGAAGGTTTCGAATTCGCTGGCAACGGTGCGACTCAGACGCTACCAGCGGCAGATGGCGAGATCAACAAGGAATTTGGTGTCTTGTCAATAATTCATGGCTTCCGCACCCGGGGTCATTTACTATCACGTACAAATCCCATACGAACCCGAAGAGATCGTAAACCACATTTATCACTTTCTGATTACCATTTATCTGAAGAAGATCTTAACAAGAGATTTGTTGCTGGCAAAGAGGTGGGCATTGAAAATGGCACCTTACAAGACATCCTCGATAAGATGCACTTTGCGTACACAGGTCACATTGGATTTGAGTATGCCCATATCGAGCATAAGGAGAAGAGAATGTGGTTAAGAAAGCGGATCGAAGAACGACCACCTGCAGAGGATTATGGGCTTCCGACTGAAAAGAAGAAGAGAATTCTTGAGAAACTTAATGGAGCCGTGCTCTTTGAAGAGTTTTTACATACCAAGTATTTAGCTCAAAAGAGATTTTCACTTGAGGGTGGTGAAACAACGATCGCCGCTCTAGACGCCATCATCAACAAGGGCGCAGGTGGCGGAGTTGAGGAGGTCATTATTGGCATGGCTCATCGAGGCCGGCTTAACGTGTTGGCTAACATCATGGGTAAAACCTATGAACAGATCTTTAACGAGTTTGAAGGAACCTATGTACCGAATCTAGCCTTTGGAGATGGAGATGTAAAATATCATCTGGGTTTTTCGAGCCAGGTAGAAACCACCGGTGGTCAAAAAATTCACCTTAAGCTTGTCCCCAATCCCTCACACTTAGAATCGGTCAATCCAGTTGTTCAAGGTTTTGCACGAGCGAAAGCAGACATACTCTATGACCACAACTACGACCGAATCCTACCGATCTTAGTCCATGGAGACGCTGCGATTGCCGGCCAAGGAATCGTTTACGAAACCGCCCAAATGAGTCAATTGGATGGTTACTATACCGGCGGAACAATTCACTTTGTGATCAACAATCAAATTGGCTTTACAACCGATTTTGATGATGCTCGATCATCGACTTATTGTACAGGGGTAGGCAATATGATTCAAGCGCCGATCTTTCATGTCAATGGAGACGATCCTGAAGCAGTGATTTTTGTTGCCGAGCTAGCCATGGAATACCGTCAGAAATTTAACAATGATGTATTTATCGATATGGTCTGTTACCGTAGACATGGTCACAACGAGGGCGACAATCCCATGTTTACTCAGCCCAAAATGTATGAAATCATTAAGGAACATCCGGATCCAAGAGAAATCTATGCTAAAAAACTTTCCGAACGAGGTGAGGTAGACCGGGTTTTGGCCGAGGAAATGGAGAAGAAGTTTTGGGATGAACTGCAGGACCGGCTAGAAACTGTCAAAGCAAAGCCTCTTCCCTACGAATATCAGGATCCTGAACAGGCCTGGCGAAAATTAAAGAGACAGGCAGCCGCAGAAGACTTTATTACTTCACCTAAGACAGGGATTCCCAGAAAGACCATTGAAAAAATTGTCAAGCACCTGTTGCAAACTCCAGATGACTTTAGCGTACTACGAGGGGTAAAAAGGTTGCTTGCCAGCAAGAAGAAGCTTTGGGAAAATCAGCAACTGGATTGGGCCATGGCGGAGCTTATGGCCTATGGATCAATTTTATTGGAAAATCAAAATGTGCGTATGAGTGGTCAGGATGTGAAGAGAGGCACCTTCTCACACCGCCATGCTACTTTCTATGATGCCGAGACATATGAGGAATACAATCGACTCAATTCTATTGATGAAAACCAGGGAGAATTCTTGATTTATAACTCTCTACTAAGCGAGTTTGGAGTTCTAGGTTTTGAATATGGTTATTCACTAGCCACCCCCGATGAACTGGTGATTTGGGAAGCCCAGTTTGGCGATTTTTACAATGGGGCACAAGTGATTGTCGATCAGTATATCACGGCCGCAGAAAGTAAATGGCAACGGATGAGTGGACTGGTTATGCTCCTACCGCATGGGTACGAAGGTCAAGGACCCGAACACTCTAGTGCTAGAATGGAGAGATTCCTACAGGCCAGTGCCGAATTCAACATTACCGTAGCCAATCTCACTACTCCGGCAAATTTTTTTCATGTGCTTAGGAGACAACTGGCTCGACCTTTCCGCAAACCGCTCATCGTCATGTCACCAAAATCTCTACTGCGACATCCTCTCTGTCTTTCTGATGTCAAAGCCTTTACAACCCATCGAGCATTTGAGGAAGTGTACGATGATCCTGAGGCAAGCAAACAACCGGAGAAGGTGAAACGGGTCCTGTATTGCACGGGTAAGGTCTACTATGATCTGCTGGAAGCCAAAAAAGAAAACAAACGCGATGACGTCGCCATTGTACGTCTTGAGCAGCTGTATCCATTCCCTCTGCAGCAGATGGAAAAACTTACTCATCAATACGAGAAAGCCGAGTCATTTTGGGTCCAGGAGGAGCCATCAAACATGGGCGCCTGGCAATATTTCTGGTCTTTCTATCAAAATACCGACATTCAATTGATCTCTCGAAAATCCAGTGCTTCACCAGCAACCGGTCATCATAAGGTTCATGAAGTCGAACAAAGGGAGATCATCCAACGTGCTTTCCAATAAGTTGAGGTTATCGCTGAGGACCATTGTTGATAATGATAGAAACGCCAAAGCTATGGGGCTGCTCAAGACAGGATATGCATTCTTCACTAAGAATCTCTGTATAAAGATTGTTTAGATTTGTCGCAGACCAGTACCACTGATAGTAGGGCCGAACACTGAACGAAATATGCTGGGTATTGGCTAGATGGGCTCCGACAAATATCCGGTGGCCCCAGGTGTGCTGGCTGTCTTTGTAATTCCGAAGTACATCTCCGTCCCCATCGTATTTGATTTTCTGCTTGAAGGTGAAGTAGTCAAGACTGATCCCTGCAATAAAGCTTCTGCCCCACTCAAAGGTGAATGACCAAGCCGCCAGGTCATAGTTTAAACTAAGCTCGTCTACTTTGAGGGTCCGACCTTGAGACCTATATCCGAGAATTCGTTCGCTGCGGTTTCTGGTCATACTGCGACGATAGGCCAGCTCTACTGCTCCCAGGTCATACTGGTATCTCAATCCGACAATCATGCCATGCAGAAAGTTGATTTTGCCAAGGGCTTTTTCAGTCTGCGGATACTTCTCGTTAAATCGACGCATTAGATGATTAAACTGCGTGATGTCTGGATGCATGACATCATATCCTGCAATCGCGTTCCATTGTGCTGATGCATCCACGACCCATAAGCTTAAAAATAAGCCAAACCAGAGTGACAGTTGTCCCTTCACAAGTTCGAAGGTAGCATTTAATGAAAAACTGGAATGACTCCACCAATCCCATGAACCTGCTTTTTTTGCTATTCAATATCTTAGCGACAAATGTTTGTCGACAGTCATGCTCACTTATACTTAGATGCCTTCCAAGAAGACCGGGAGGAAGTGCTTGAGAGGGCGAAGCAACAAGGTGTTACTCATGTCTTTTTACCTAACATTGATGTGAGTACGATTGACACACTACACCAATTGGAAGTTGAGTCCGATCTCTGCCATGCAATGATGGGTTTGCATCCTTGCAGTGTTAATGAAACATTTGATGAGGAGCTGGAGATTGTCAAAGCGCACATTGCCCGTCGGAGATATGCTGCCATCGGCGAGATTGGAATAGATCTACACTGGGATCAGACTTTCTTAGAGCAGCAGAAAGAAGCTTTCAAGATACAATGTCAATGGGCAAGACATGGTGAATTGCCCATTGTGATTCACTCTCGTAAATCGTTAGATCTTTTGATTGATCTATTGGAAAAGATGGCAATCCCAGAGTTGAGTGGCATCTTTCATTGCTTTACTGGTACGATTGAACAGGCAAGGCGAATCATTGATCTGGGTTTCTTAATCGGAATTGGTGGAGTGGTGACTTTCAAAAATAGTGACCTGGCTAGTACACTTTCCAAAGTTGATCCAAAACATGTGGTCTTGGAAACAGATGCTCCCTACTTGACCCCTCATCCCTATCGGGGAAGAAGGAATGAGAGCGCCCATGTTTCATTAATTGCCCAAGCTCTAGCCCAAATTTATGACATGCCGGTCAAAGAAATTGGCCAAATGACCAGCGAGACGTCGCTTGCTCTTTTTCAATTATAAGGCACCGACCAACCTTCTCAAACTGACCCGCATCTTAATTAAAGCAAAGTAAGCTCTTTGAAAAAAATGGATACTTTTGTACCTCGATGATATTGGAATAAAAGGCAGTGCTGCCGATAAGTTCTGATGTTATCACATAGGAGAGGTGCTCGAGTGGCTGAAGAGGCACGCCTGGAAAGCGTGTATACCCCAAAAGGGTATCGAGGGTTCGAATCCCTCTCTCTCCGCAACGTCAACAAGGAGGAGTGGAATAAGCACTAAGAGCTGACTATAGTGTCAGTGGCATCTACCGTCTGTATCTTCCCACGATCGACACTGGGACAGTGTCTGTAGCTTTGGAAATCCCCCCTCTCCAAAACAAAGGTCAGGATGGTTAATGGCAAACCTCAATAAATCCCTCGCTTCACCAAAAGGGCTAACATTGATTTGTTCAGAAAACTGCAGTGATTAAATGCATATTGTGGTAGTCTAATGATTTGGGCCAAGGACCGTAGACCTTGAAGAACAAGTCGACATCCATCGGATGTTTAAGTAGTTGGGGCATGATTTTCATGAAAGATGGTCTTCCCGGCCCAATAAATCGGCGTAAAAGAGGACAGATCCCCGTGAAAAACCTGGTGGGAGGGTGGAGCAGCTGCTGGGAAAAATAAATCCCGGAACGCACTGAACTAAGAGATTATTTTTTAATTTAACTGTCCATTTGTAACTCATTTAGTAAACGAAAATCCTAACCGTTATGCGAAAAGTACTAGCATTTATGCTTGTTTTTGGAATTGTTGCAACGATTGGTGCCATTGATGTGATGGCTCAAGCTGATTCTGCATCTGGGTTCCAAGTATTGAAAGAGAAATTTATAGAAGGTGACTGGCGTTTCATGAGTCTCGTACTCGTTTGTTTGATTCTGGGTCTTGCCTTCTGTATTGAGCGAATCATCACCTTAAACCTGGCTACTACCAACACAGATCGACTGATGAGTCGTATCGATGAGAGATTAGCTGAAGGCGATGTAGAAGGAGCGATGGAAGTGTGCAAATCTACTCCAGGGCCAACGGCAAGCGTGTTGTACGAAGGCATTCGCAATGCCCACAATGGCCCCGATGCCGTGGAAAAAGCCATCACCTCTTATGGAAGTGTCCAGATGGGCCTTTTAGAAAAGGGATTGGTTTGGATATCACTATTTATAGCGATTGCACCAATGCTCGGTTTCATGGGAACGGTGATTGGTATGATCCAAGCTTTTGACAGGATTGAGGCGGTCGGTGACTTGTCACCATCAGTGGTTGCAGGAGGTATTAAAGTGGCTCTCTTAACCACTGTCTTCGGTCTAATCGTGGCTATTATTTTGCAGATTTTTTACAACTATATCGTGTCAAAAATCGACGGTATTGTCAATAGAATGGAAGATGCTTCGGTTGGCTTGGTTGACTTACTGGCTAGGAATAATGTTTTTAAATAATTTTAAGCTCATAAAGAAATAGCATGTATAACATATTAACTAAACATGGGCAGTTAATCGCATTTGCTATCGGGCTTATTGTAATCGTCGCTTTTTTCCTAGGCGTTTTTGGCGGTCTCGATGGATTTAATGCATTGACTAAGGAAGATAAAGGAACTACAACGATATTTGATACGGGACTTTATCTGACCATTGCCCTTTTGATACTCTGTGCAGTGGCAGCCGTACTTTTTGGAATCTATCAAATGGTTACCAACCCGAAAGGTGCGATTAAAGGCATCATTGGGCTCGTGGTATTGGGAGTGATCTTCGCAGCACTTTACTCGATGTCACCTGCCGAGACCAGCGGTCCTGTTGGGAGAGCTGTAGAAAAATTCAATGTCTCAGATAGTGAAAGTAAGATCATAAGTGCGGGGATCAAATCAACCCTAATCTTAGGCGGCCTGGCAGCTTTGGCGTTCGTGGTTTCAGAAATTAGAAACTTTTTTAAATAAAACAAAAAGATGGCTAGAAAGAGCAGTCGTGAACGAATGAAGAATGAAATCAATGCAGGGTCGATGGCTGATATTGCTTTCCTTCTTCTCATCTTTTTCTTGGTAACTACTACGATCGATGTCGACAAAGGAATAACGGTTAAGTTACCACCTTGGTCAGATGAACCACCGGAAATTCAAAAGTTGAAAACTCGGAATGTCTTTTCGGTTTTGGTAAATGCCCAGAATCAATTGCTGGTCAGGGGAGAGTTGGCAAATATTGATGAATTGAGGGAGAGGGCCAAGGAATTTATTTCTAACCCTCAGAAAAGGGAAGATCTTTCAACCGATCCAAAGAATGCAATTATTTCATTGAAAAACGATCGCGGCACCAACTACAAGACTTATTTGGAGGTCTACAATGAACTGAAAGCTGCGTACAACGAGTTGTGGGATGAAGAGTGCAAGCGATTGTACGGCATTCCATACAGCGAAGATCTGCCCGTTGCCTATCGCAGAGCAATCAAGGATAAAATTCCAATGGTGCTTTCAGAGGCAGAGCCTACAAATTTTGGAGAAGAAGGTTAAAAAGTAAATTATGGCACATTTTCAGAAGAAAAGAGGTAAAGCTTCACCAGCAATTTCAACCGCTTCCTTGCCCGATATCATCTTCATGCTGCTTTTCTTTTTCATGGTTGTGACGGTACTTAGAGATGGAGAACGAAAAGTACAAGTTGTCGTACCTCAAGCGACTGAATTGCAAAAGTTGGAGCAAAAATCACTGGTTAATCACATTTGGATTGGTCGTCCTGTTGAGAAATACCAAAGCCTCTATGGAACTAAGCCTCGAATCCAACTCGGTGACAAGTTTGCCACCGAAAACGATATACCCTTGTTTCTTGAGCAACATAAGATCAAGGTTCCGGAGGCACAGAGACCGCGTATCACAAGCTCACTTAAGGTTGATGGCGATGTCACCATGGGTATCGTAACAGATGTAAAAACCATCTTAAGAAAATCTGGCCAATTGAAGGTAAATTATTCAGCGAGACCGCGTTTAGATTAGGATTTTACGAAAGTTGAGTTATTTCTCGCGAAGACCCGAACTGCTTCCCCAGTAATTCGGGTTTTTTTATCGCAGCCGATCAGAGGAGCGAACCAACCGCTCATCCTTCTTGATATAACGCATGGCCAAAGCCATGAGAACGACACTAGCAATGGGCAGCAAGTATCCATACTCAATACTGATCTCAGTTCCCTCCACCATCAAGTTGTAGTCTTGCCAAAACAATATGACGGTCAGTGCAAAGAGCACAACCACTAGAGTAATGGTTATCCTACCTAGCTTTAGCTGCAGTGTTCTATTTTTAAACAATAGCAAAATAACCAAGGGCAGTATGATGCACGCGGCTACCAAGAACAAAAGTATCGTGTGATCAGTCACTTCAAATACACCGTCATCCAGCATCGATTGATCGGCTGCTTTAAGCGCTGTGGCGTCTCCAAATATGGTGACAAAAGACATAGGCTCAGTAAAGAGCAAGGACATGCAGGCAGCAGCAAGTAGTAGAAAAATGCTCTGAATTCTTTGTATCATCACAAAAATCTTTGAAATCTCTAAGGTGAGCGAAAATACTAAATAAATGAAATGAGCTCTTCTACCTTAAAAGGAATCAGCTACTGGGAAAAAACAAGCTTTCTACACGACCGAGATGTAGTGATCATTGGAGGTGGGCTGGTCGGTCTATGCACTGCCCTGATGTTGAAGGACAGGTGCCCGGATTGTTCAATTCTGCTCATCGAGAAAAATTCTATTCCCTTGGGGGCAAGCACCAGGAATGCCGGTTTCGCTTGTTTTGGTAGCCCATCAGAACTGGTTGCAGATAGCAAGAAAATGGGCTGGGATACCACTTTTGAACTGGTTAAGATGCGTTGGCAAGGACTTGAGAAACTAAAGAAGTTGGTGAATGGTCGGAAAATTGATTTTGAGGCACCTGGAGGCTACGAAGTATATCGGGCCGATGATGAAGAGATCTTTGAGGAATGCCTGCATTCTCTTGATCAGATAAATGAAGCAACTAGCTTCGATGACAATCCTAGTTTCTCACTTGGTACGGAAGGTGATCGTGCCAGATTAGGCTTAAGTGCCTTTAAACACCTTATCTGTTGCCACAGGGAAGGTGCACTTAATCCAGGCAAACTGATTCGCACACTTTCTTCAATGGCTGGAAAAAAGAATGTGCAATTGCTGACTGGCGTGGGGGTGACCCAAATCCACGATAGGGGTAAGCAGGTAGAACTGACATTAGACAATGGTCAGTGGATCCGTGCAGTAAAGACCGTAGTAGCCACCAATGCATTTGCAAGTAGACTAGTGGAAGGTCTGGACCTCATACCGGCTAGAAACCAGGTGATCGTTACCACCCCGATTCGAAATCTCAAGATAAACGGGACATTCCATTGCGATCAAGGTTTCCTGTATTTCAGGGACATCGAAGATCGTCTTCTCCTTGGAGGAGGTCGCAATCATTTTATGACTGAGGAAACCACCGATCAATTTGGCACAAGTGAAAAGGTCATTCAATATTTGCTGAATTTCATGCGTGAGTACATTCTGGTCGATCAAAGCTGCGCCATTGAATATCAGTGGAGCGGTATTATCGGCACTGGCAGTTCAAAGCAACCTCTCCTACATTGGCATTCACCGGGTATCTTTCTAGCCTGCAGGATGGGCGGCATGGGCATCTCTATTGGAGCAGCTGTTGCTGAAAAGGCAGCTCGCGAAATCTCAAGCCAGTTAATTTCACGTTAACCTTATATTTGGTGCTGCTCGAATGACTACTTGATAGCGTTCACTCCTTATCTATGCAAAGAAATGACCTACTTCGATTCTTCTGCGGTATTTTTTTCTGTGCAGTGTTTTTGACAGCGAATGCCCAGCGGATAAGTGGTGACACCACACGAGCCAGCCTTGTAATTATTGATAAGGCCGATAAGATCGAAAAAATAGCAGGTGATCAAAATATTTTACTCTTGACAGGTCAGGTAGAGATGCATCAGGATAGTCTACTTATGTATTGCGATACAGCGAGAAAAGAAAACAACACTTTAGTGGCAAGAGGCAATATCATCCTCCAACAATGGGATTCGATCAATGTATTTGCTGACACATTAGACTATTTTGGAAATACAAAAGATGCTTATCTCAGAGGTGAGGTAGTGCTGCAAAACGACAAACAAAAGCTGTATACCAATAAGCTCCACTACAACACTGGTACCAAGGTGGCCATTTATGAAGAGGGTGCCACAATTACTGATGATACTACCTTTCTATACAGCACTAGAGGCACCTATTTCGTCGAAAGTGAAGACGTATATTTTAAGGACAGCATTTACATCCGTAGTGATGAATTTGAACTTTATGCCGACACCTTAAAATTCAACACCAAATCCCAAATAGCTTATTTTCTAGGACCGACAAGAATTGATCTTGAAAATGGCAGCAAAATCTATTGTGAGGGCGGTTTTTTTAACATGACAAACAGCCAGGCACTTTTTACTCAGAATGCACAATATGTCAAGGACGATCAACATGCTCAAGGAGATTCTATTTTTTATCTGGGTGATTCAAGCCAGATCACAATCACCGGTAATGCCTCGCTATCAGAACCGGGTAAAGTGGCCACTGCGCACCGGATCATATATTATGAAGACTTAGAGGTATTGCAACTCTTGGGTGATGCCTTTTTTGAAGATTCGCTGCGCACCTTGGCATCTCAAGAAATCATCTATGATATGGAAGGTGATAAAGTTTCCAGTCCTACGCGCTCATCAATGGTCAATCCTCCACAGTTTCTTGAGGCCGATAGCATCGATTTTGACAATACAACAGGGCTGGGCTGGGCTTCAGGAGACATCGTCTGGAGAGACACCAGCTCTGGTTACACCATATACAGTGATCGTGCTGAATATGTCGATTCGATCAGTTACCTAAAGGCATACGGAGGAAGGCCACTATTTATCAATCTGATGGAAGATGATTCATTCTTCCTGGCAGCCGATACTTTGGTGAGTTTCCAGAAAAATCAAGATCCAGATACCATCAGGTATTTTCTCGCTTTTCATGAAGTAAAGATCTTCAAATCTGATTTGCAGGCCATTTGTGATTCTCTTAGTTACTCATCAGCCGATTCGACATTTCACCTCTATCGCGACCCAATTATCTGGTCAGACACTTCACAGTTTGAAGCTGATAGCCTGGACATCAAGTTGAAAGAGGATCAAATTGATCAAATCTTACTCAAACAGAATGCCTTTATTATCAATTCTTCAGATGAGATCTTATTCAATCAGATGAAAGGCAAAGAAATTACTGCAACATTTAAGGATGGTGAAATTCATCGGATGCTGATCAAGGGCAACGCCACGTCTATTTATTATGTGCTCGATGATGCTATGGCTTATATTGGCGTTAATGAGACACAATGTAGTAGTATGCTGCTCCGTTTTGGCAATAGTGGTGTAAGAGAAATCGTATTCTATGATAATCCAAAAGCGATCTTTCACCCCATCCAGGATATTAATCCCGAACAGCTTAAATTAGAAGGATTTCTCTGGAGAGATGGCGAAAGACCGAAATCCGTACTTGACTTGACTAAGAAATGGGCATTACCATGAAACGCTACCTAATTACTCCACTCCTGTTCCTGTGTTTCAGCGCGCTGTTTGCCAGTACACCAAGTGACACGTTTCGCCTGGCTAATGAAGCAATAAGAAATGGGCAAGTCAACGATGCGATCCAGCTTTATCGGGCTATTGCAGACAATGGATATGAATCTGTAGCACTGTACCACAATTTAGGAACGGCCTATGCGAAGAAAGAGGACTGGATCGAGGCAAGATACTTCCTGGAAAAGGCTCGAATGATCAATCCTAAAGAAGCCGCCGTGCTGCAAAACCTTGGATATGTAAAAGAACATGTAGATGACCCTTATCAATTTCCACTTTATCCACTCTTTCCTGCGATCGAATGGATACATGCCTATCTCGGTGGCAACTTCATCGCCGTTTGCTTCCTATTCTTTACCACGATCTTATTGGCCTCAATTTACATGTTTGTCGTTTCAAGCAGATTGCTTTGGCAGGTGCTCATATGGATTACTGCACTGCTTTTCTTGGTTGCTGGTGTATTTCTGTTTTTCGATAAGACCTACTACGCTTTTCATGACCGAATGTTAATCTTATCAGAGGCAAAAACAGCGATCTATGCAAAGCCAGATGAGTTTAGCGAGGTGGTAGCCGATCTCCTCGGCGGTCATAAACTTAGAAGGATGGAGACGGTTGGGCCATGGTATCGGATCGATCTGGCCGATGGTACTGAAGGTTGGATCCTAGCTGACAAAGTCAGGCCTCTGAATCCGGGTAGCTAGAAGATCTTAAGACGATTCCTCTCAAAGCACAAAACCTGGTCATCACTTCTCAACTCCACCATCGAGACCATCCTGGTACGCTTTCAGTTCCTCCCATTTCTCAGCAGCAGCAAGCTCCGCCTGTTTTGGCCAGGTTGTAGGATTGAACATCTTGTAGCGGTTGCCTGCTTCTTCCAGGATTTCCCGCAATCGGTCTACCGGCGTTTCAGAAAGTACCTTAAGATCGGTGATGCCACCTTCTTTCAATATGGATTCTAATTTGGGTCCTACACCTTCGATGATCTTTAAGTCATCAGGTTTGACTTTCTTTGCAGGTTTAGAAGGTGCAGCTGCCTTCTCCTCCACTTCTACAGGTTCTTCCTGCGTAGGTTCTTCCTGCGTAGGTTCTTCCTGCTTAGGTTCTACGGCTTCTGCCTCCTCGGTTTCAACTTCTGCAGAAATCTCTACTTGTTCGCTCTCTACCGCTCGGTCCTCTTCTACCACTGATTGATCCTGCCCAGCAACAGGTACTGGTGCAACCTCCTCTTTCTTGACTTCGGTAGATTCCTTTTGCTCCTCACCCTTAGCCTTGCCTTTAATCTGTTCACGCTTAGGAGATTCCTGAGGTTCAGCCTTAGCAGACTTCCCTTTAGCGGCTTGCTTAGCTGCTCGCTTCTCCAATCTGGCCACAGTTTCATCGACTTCTTCAAAAGGAAGGATGGAGATGAACGTCCGATCCTTTCGGCCCTTAGAAAAAGTCACTGTTCCATCCACCAGGGCATAGATTGTATGGTCTTTACCTATACCCACAAATTTGCCTGGATGAAACTTAGTACCGCGTTGGCGAACAATGATGTTACCGGCTTTAGCGCCTTCTCCACCAAATAGTTTTACCCCCAGCCGCTTACTCTTGCTGTCTCTGCCGTTGTCTGAACTTCCTACTCCTTTCTTATGTGCCATGGCTAGCTTGTGTTTATGCTATGATTGAATCGACTTTAATCTTAGTAAAGAGCTGTCGATGACCATTCTTGACCCTGTAACCCTTTCGCCTCTTCTTTTTAAAGACAATGACTTTATCTCCCTTCCTGTGTTCTATAACGGTTGCCTTCACACTAGCCCCATCAACATTTGGTGCACCGATCAGGGTGTCGTCGTCTTTGGCAACCAGTAAAACATTGTCAAAGTCTACAGATTTGCCTTCTTCTATGTCCAATTGATGAACAAAAACCTCCTGACCTTCGGTCACTTTAAATTGCTGTCCATTCATTTCGACTATTGCAAACATCGTCTTCAAAATTTAGGATTGCAAAGATAGACTATTATCTAAGGAATACAAGGGCTTTGCCCGCGGCAAATAAATGATTTTCACTTGCGCCTTAAGGTCTTTGACTCATCGACTGGAGGTGGGTACATCAGTCAGGACAACACATCGCTGTCTAGTTGTACCCCAGTCGCTTACTTTTGCTGTCTCTGCCGTCGTCTGAACTTCCTACTCCTTTCTTATGTGCCATGGCTAGCTTGTATCTAAGCTATGATTGAATCGACTTTAATCTTAGTAAAGTGCTGTTGATAACCATTCTTGACCCTGTAACCCTTTCGCCTCTTCTTTTGAAAGACAATTGACTTTATCTCCCTTCCGGTGTTCTACAACGGTTGCCTTCACACTAGCCCCATCAACATTTGGTCACTTTAAATTGCTGTCCATTCATTTCGACTATTGCAAACATCGTATGTGAGTGGTTTGGAAATTCATTGTTAAACGTGTATCATGAATAATACGCTTCCCGAATTTATCAATAAAAATCACAGTGCTCTAAAGTGAGGTATTGGCGCTTTCGTACTGTATGAAATTTTGGGTTATATATGGGATCCGTATATCTATCCTTTTTGGAAGTACTGCCTATCATTAATGCTTTTTGTTGCTGGTGGTTTTGTTTTGCAATACTTCCATTTTAGGAAACAGGGTAAGCGTAAAAGCAGCACCAACGAAAGTGCGGAGCAGATTTTGACTTCGATGAACTTGACTAGGATTTTGGAGCTGTAATTCGAATACGGTTACAGCGCCCTTGAGCCACTTTATTTGGCAAGTGACTCTCTCTTTCTGACAGCAAAGATGAAGATGTCAAGCTTCTTGACGGACATCAGGTTGAATTGTAGCCAGTGCTTAGTATTTTTTTCTACAGTCTCAGAAGCAAAAAAGCCTGATAAGATTGGTTACTTATCAGGCTTATTGTGAACAATCCTGACTATGTCAGGAAAAAAAGAAAATGGCAGCGACCTACTCTCCCGCCCATTTTGGACAGTACCATCAGCGCTAAGGGGCTTAACTTCTCTGTTCGGAATGGTAAGAGGTGGGAACCCCCCCGCTATAACCACCATAAAATTTTAGAGTCTGAGACTCTGTGTTTCTTGATTATTGCTGCTTTCAGCGATAATTTAAAAGAATAGTGTGGGAAGATATTAAGCACTGGGAGTGAGACTTTAGAGAAGTCTAGCAATGCGGTGAATTTGAAAAAAAAAGGAAGCATTTGGGTAATTAGTACTACTCGGCTCCATACATCACTGCACTTCCACCTGTAGCCTATCAACGTGGTCGTCTACCACAACCCTTTTACCCTCCGATAAATCGGAGGGAATGGAATACTCATCTTAGAGCTGGCTTCGCGCTTAGATGCTTTCAGCGCTTATCCATTCCGAACGTAGCTACCCAGCGGTGCACCTGGCGGTACAACTGGTACACTAGAGGTTCGTCCAACTCGGTCCTCTCGTACTAGAGTCAGATCTCTTCAATATTCCTGCGCCCACAACAGATAGGGACCGAACTGTCTTGCGACGTTCTGAACCCAGCTCGCGTGCCACTTTAATGGGCGAACAGCCCAACCCTTGGGACCTTCTTCAGCCCCAGGATGTGACGAGCCGACATCGAGGTGCCAAACCTCCCCGTCGATATGAGCTCTTGGGGGAGATAAGCCTGTTATCCCCGGAGTACCTTTTATCCTTTGAGCGATGGCCCTTCCATGCGGAACCACCGGATCACTTAAGCCTAGTTTCCTACCTGGTCGAGATGTCTCTCTCTCAGTCAAGCACCCTTATACTTATACGCTCTACGTACCATTACCAACGGTACTGAGGGTACCTTTGCGAGCCTCCGTTACTCTTTAGGAGGCGACCACCCCAGTCAAACTACCCACCACACACTGTCCCCCGAGGGTTCGGGGTTAGAACCTAAATACAGGAAGGGTGGTATTTCAAGGGCGACTCCACCAGCACTAGCGTGCCAGCTTCGTAGTCTCCCACCTATCCTACACATCCTGTATTCAAGCACAATGTGAAGCTGTAGTAAAGGTTCACGGGGTCTTTCCGTCCCGTTGCGGGTAATCGGCATCTTCACCGATACTTCAATTTCACCGAGCTCGTGGTTGAGACAGTGCCCAGATCGTTACACCATTCGTGCAGGTCGGAACTTACCCGACAAGGAATTTCGCTACCTTAGGACCGTTATAGTTACGGCCGCCGTTTACTGGGGCTTCAGTTAAGAGCTTCGCACCGAAGTACTAACCCCCTTCCTTAACCTTCCAGCACCGGGCAGGTGTCAGACCCTATACTTCATCTTTCGAGTTTGCAGAGTCCTGTGTTTTTGCTAAACAGTCGCCTGGGCCTCTTCACTGCGGCTCCATATGAATACAGAGCGTCTCTTCTCCCGAAGTTACGAGACCATTTTGCCTAGTTCCTTAACCACGAATCACTCGAGCGCCT